>CAWGSE010000016.1:0-91719 GCA_963825205.1 uncultured Acidobacteriota bacterium | reverse complement strand
CGCCCGAGGTTCCCACCACCATCACATTCGTTCCGGGATTCCCATTGCTATGGTTGCCGAGTTGCTCGCATCCGACAGCCCCCAGCAGCAACCCGACCGGCAACAGCACGGCGGAACCCAGTGCCCATGTCCAAGTCCGCCGTGTCACTGCTCCCACCGGGCTCTTGCGGCGCGTGTCGAGAGCCAGGCCGAGCAAACCGATTCCCATGAACGCCGCCGGGACCATGTAGCCGGTCGGCGGCGCATACGTCGTACCTACTGCGATAGTGAGCTGCGAAGTGGACGCGGTCGCGCCGGGCGTAATAGTCGCCGGGTTGAACGCGCACGTCACGCCCGCCGGCAGACCGGTGCAGGAAAGATTGATCGGGCTGTTGAAGCCACCCGTGGCGCTGGCATCAATATTGACGTCCGCCGATCCTCCCCGCGTCACCGTAGCGCTGGGCGACGACAGCGTGAGCGAGAAATCCGTCCCGGCTGCCGCGGCCGGAACCAGCGCCGCAAACAGTCCCGACGTTTGGGCCGCACCCCCGGCCGTGATGTACAGCGTGTTCGGATCTCCTGTTCCGCCGGCTCCAAACACCATGTCCCACAATCCCGGGTTGGTGATCGCCGCGTTGTTGCTGTCGACCACGGGCCCGAGAGGATTCAGGGACGTGTCATAGGCGAAGATCTTGCCGTCGCCGAAATTGCCGATCAGGAAGTCGTTCGAGAACACTCCGAAGTTGGCCGATGCCACGGCCACACCCCAGGGAGCGTTCAGCGTGCCGCCGGTGGCCACGCGCTTGAAAAATTTCCCATCCGTATCAAAAGCGTCGACCACGCCCAGCCCAGCGCCCAGGACGGGATCGTGCTCGGGAGCATCCTGCATCGCATAGGCCACGAAAACCTTGCCGTTAATCACGTGGATTCCGTGGGGAGGCGTAGCCGGCCGGCAAATTCGGGTCCGTAAACGTGCCGCCGCTCAGGGTCGCGGCCTGGAAGTTGCGGTCGAAAACGTCAACTGCGCCGCTGCGGAAATTTGCCGCCAGCAGAAAATTTCCAGCCGCGTTGCTGACCAGGGCCAGGCCCTTGTACACCGCGTTGGCCCCGGAGTTATCCACCACTTTCGTGGCGTTCAAGGTGCCCTTCCAACTCGCCAGGATGCCGTCCTCGGTATCGAACAGGAACAGCGCGCCTCCGAAGTCCGTGCTCGAGTTGGCGACCGTTCCCGTCGGACAGCCCGGGTTGCAGGGGTTGTTGCTCGCTACCGGAATCCCGGTCGTGATGGTTTGTTTGTTGCCGGCGGCGTCATACGTGGTCGAGGTGCCGCCATTGTTGTTGGCAATCCAGAAAACGTCGCCGGGTACGAACGAAATTCCCCAGGGGTTCGATAGTTGCGCATCGGTGTGGTTCGCCACGCCTGCCTGGTTCGCCACCAGGTTGGTTTGCGCGTAGCTCGTCTGCTGGGCGTAGGCCGCTGTCGTGGCGCAAAGCGCCAAGGCCCCCAGAATAAAATTCAAAGTGATTTTCTTCACCGCTGTCTCCTCCGTCCAATTTTCGAAGCCCCGGGGCAACGGGTATGTCTTAAGGTTGATAAGAGCGTAGCCATGCCCGCCAACGCAGTTGTCATCCTTCTGTCTGCGCCGCGTAAAACCTTCGCTTTCGCGGTGTCACCGTTTGTTGACAGATTGGTGACAAGCTTCCCCATGCGCCCACGCAGGGACAGACGCCCTCCTCTGTCCGCCCGCGGATTTTTTTCGGCGGCTGCCCGGCAATCCACCATGGCCGCCTTGCAGTTTCCTGCGCCGCCGAAGAGAATGGGGAGGCTCATGAAAACCACACTCTCTTCTGCCCGTCCTGCTCAGTTGGAAACGGAATGCCTGGTCGCAGTGGTGCTCGATCGCGGCCCGAAAGACAAACCGGAGGTCACGGTCGAGACCGCCGACGACGCCGTCAAGAAGGCCGCCGCCGAAGTCATTGCCAACGGTGAATTAACCGGCAAGAGTTGCGAAGTCACCCTGCTGCACCATCCTGCCGGCCTGAAGGCCAAGCGTCTGCTGCTGATCGGAGGCGGCAAGGCCCAGGCATTCTCCGGCTTCGAGTTGCGGCGCATGGCCGGAACCGCGGTGCGCACCCTGAAGGCCCGCGGCTTGCGCAGCTTCGCCTTCGCGGCTCCGCCGGCCGGCATGCCCGCCGAGCAGGCCATCAAGGCCATCGTGGAAGGCGCCTTCGTCGGCAACTTCGAGGCCGACACCTACAAGAGCGATCGCAAGGATCAGAAGATCGATGAACTGACCGTGATCGCCGGTGGAGATACAGGCAAGTTGCAGTCCGCGCTCGAGGATGCGCGCGTGATTGGCGAGTCGCAGAACTTCACCCGGGACCTGGTGAACGAACCCTCAAACCGGATGACCCCGACCATGCTTGCCAATCAAGCCAAGAAGATGGCGCAGGAAGTCGGCCTGAAATGCGAAGTGTACGGCGCCGAAAAGATCAAGGAACTCAAGATGGGTGCGTTCTGGAGCGTGGCCCAGGGATCGGACGAACCGCCCGCCCTCATCGTCCTGCGTTACGAACCGGCAGGTGCGCCTGAGAAGCCCGTGCTCGGCCTGGTCGGTAAAGGAATTACCTTCGATACCGGCGGCATTTCCATCAAGCCCGCCGACGGCATGGAGAAGATGAAATACGACATGGCCGGCGGCGCCGCCATGCTGGGCGCCATGCGCGCGATCGCGCTGCTCAAGCCCAACGTGAAAGTCACCGCCATCGTCTGCGCCACCGAGAACATGCCTTCCGGCAAGGCGCAGAAACCTGGCGACGTGCAGATCGCCATGTCGGGCAAGTCCATCGAGATCATCAATACCGACGCGGAAGGCCGCCTCGTCCTCGCCGATGGCCTGTTCTACGCCCGTCAGCTCGGCTGCACCCACCTGGTCGATGCGGCCACGCTCACCGGTGCCGTCGTGGTCGCGCTCGGCTACGTGAATGCCGGCATCTTCGCCAACGACGACCAGATGTATGAGCGCTTCAGCAAGGCCGAAGACCAGGCCGGCGAAAAATTCTGGCGCATGCCGCTCGACGACGAATACAAAGAGGTCATCCGCTCCGGCATCGCCGACATGGTCAACTCCGGCGGCCGCTGGGGCGGCGCCATCACCGCCGCCATGTTCCTGAAAGAATTTGCGGAAGACACGCCCTGGCTGCACCTCGACATCGCCGGAACCGCCTGGACAGAAGAAGCCAAGCCATGGATCGCCAAGGGCCCGTCGGGGATCGCGGTGCGGAGCTTGGTGGAATTCGTGAAGGACTTCAAGGCTTAGAAGTCTGAATCCACGATGCCATGGGCGACACCCGAATCCCCACCACTCATTTAGCTACGGCTGCGTGCCGCCCACGTTCAGCAGATCGCAATTTTCCACGCACTTGTAAGTCTGCACGTCGATCTCGGCTTTCTTGTGCGACTTTACGTTGGGGACGATCAACAGCGACTGCGGCCCGTCGGCCAGGTTGAACAGGCAATCGAACTCCATGGTCTGCACGCCGCGCTGTTTGCACGAAGTCTGCGCCAGGGCTGCGCCTAGCTGATCGGGCTTGTCGTATATCTGATCCGCGGTTGCCGACGGCAGCACCGCGAGCGTCATCGGCACCGGCGCCTTGATTTTCATCCACAGCTTCTGCCCGTCTTGTTCGGGCGTCAGGATGCTGTAGAGCTTCGGCACCGGCGTCAGCTCGTATTTTTCCTTCACCAGCCGCACCCACTGAAACTCCGGCTGAGTGCAATTGGCGACGCAGGACCAGCTGTGATACGTGATCTGCACATCGTTGGGAGAGATGAACGCCCGGGTTGCGTCCCTGCCGAGAATCGCTCCAATCCCCTGCACGAGCGCGCGCTCGGGGGTGCGTTCGTCGTGAATGACCAGCGTCATGGGCTGGTTCGGCGGGAGATGGCATTCGTAGGTGGTGCTGCTCACGTGCTCGCGCATGCAGCGGAACTCAAGCTTGCCCCACGCCTCCGGGTGCTGCTGGACGGAGTTCCACTCCTCCGTCCCTACCATGGCCACGGTCACGGGTCGCCTGGCCTGGAGGATGATGTGCATGTTCCCGCCATCCGATCCGGGACGATAAACTCGCCCACCGTGATAGTCGGCCGGGTCCAGTTGCACGACCTCGTCACTGGCGCGAACCCAGCCGAAGGTCATGGGGGGAACTTGCTGCGCTCCGGCGGAGCCGATCAGCGCACAGGCAACCGTGGCCAGGATGAGCCGTATTCTCATGAGCTTCCCTTCTATGGAAGAGGGTCTGCTCATTGTGACAATTTCGTTCCTTGCAACCGCGGCAATTCGCCTGGGAAAGGTTACAGAGGTAACGGGTGGGCACGCGCAAAGAACCACGTACGTTATGGATTGAGGTTATGGGAAGGGCCCGGCCAGTCACCTTCGGCGCCGAATATCGTCGTCCGAAATGCGCCCTGAAAGGCGAAAACACGGCTCGCATCCACCTGGGATCAGGTTCGAAACCCTGGGTAGATGCGACGTCCGTGTCCGCTTACTGCAACTTGTTGGACTTACCCCTTACTTCCCCGACTTGCCCTGCACTGCATCGAAGCCCTTTTCAAACTCGGTCGCGAATGGCGTCTCGCCAGTCTGCAAACCGTCGCGGCCCATGGCCCGCCACAAGTACTGCCCACCCCGGAAATGCGCGTCATAAACCGCCAGCACATCTTCCGACGGACGGCTCTGGACCAGCAGAATGATGTCCGCCTCCGACGGCCGGAAAACGATGGTCAGCTTGCCCCACTTGCGGATCGAGTCTTCTACCGCTGCGATCGCGGCGCGATCCTCCGACAGCAATCCGGGATTGAACTGATCTCCGTCGTAAGCGGCTACATATACGAAGCGAGCGTTCTTCAAGATGGCGGGAAAGGGCCGATCCTCACTGCGCGCAGGCTTTGGCGCGGCGAGGGCCGCCCCGGCCAGCAACAGCATCACGCCAATTCCAACCCAAAACTTCCGCATAAAGTTCCCTGCCTTCTACGTATTAGATGCCCAACCGTGGGTGGCGGTTGCCAAAGTCCGGGGCGGGAACATTCCGGAAAGCGTCGAGTTGTTAGCTTACAGATAATACACTGGACGCTTGAAAAGGAGCGTCGGCGGGGTTCGGAGCTCCTCTACGATGCCCATTGCGATGCCGTAAACAGGCCTATAGGCTCCATGCTGACACCGGGAGGACCTGAGAGTCCCTGCCGCGCGCAGCGACGCGCTACGGGGCATCCTGTCGCGGAAATCGATTTCGTTATCTGTAAGCTATTGAAACGGACGCCAACTTCTTGAGCAGCAAGAGAGTCCGGGCTGTGCTCAGCCCGGCGCGGTTAGAAATCTCAACTCGTGCTGCTGGCGACTACATCACTGGCGGGACAGTGATACCCAGGACCACCAGCGTACGCATCAGTTCGCGGCGCACCACCGCTACCGTGGCCAGCAGAAATTTCTTCCGGCCCTCATCGGCTTCATTCAAGATGGGATGGCGGTGGTAAAAGTAGTTAAAGAGCTGGGCCAGTTGAAATGCGTGCTTGGCGAGATACGCGGGCTCCGTGGTCGCAATGCACTGGTCCACCACGTACGCAGTCTTGGCCGCGGCTAACCAGAGCTCCCAGATTTCGTTGCCCGATTCGCCCGCCAATGACTTCCCGAAGTCCTCCGCCGAGAGATGGTTGGACGTGTCCTGGCTGAACTTGTCGGGATCGAATCCCCCTTTGCGGAAAATGTTAGTGGCGCGCACCACGGCATATTGCGCGTAGGGCCCGGTTTCGCCCTCGAAGCTCAACGCATCTTTGAAGTCGAAGGCGATGACCGATGGCTTGGTGTACTTCAGCATGAAGTAGCGCAAAGCTCCGATGGCGATCTGGGTGGCGATGCTGCGCCGCTCCTGGTCGCTCAACTGGGGATGGCGCGGATCGACTTCCGCTTTTGCGGACGCGATGAGGCGGTCGAGCAGGTCATCCGCTTTCACGCCAAAGCCTTTGCGGCCCGAGACTTCGATGTAGGGCCGGGCCTTATCCTCGTCCGACAACTGGTAGCCCAGTTCGGCGGCGCAGCGCGGAGTCAGCGCAACCATCTCGTAGGAAAAATGGGTGTAATGGTCGGCGGCGTCGTTGTGGCCGAGCCCGCGCAGGGCTTCGATGACGGTGTTCTGCGCCTCCGCCTGGCGCGCGTCAATGACGTTATAGATTTCAGCCACGTCGCCGAAATGAGGATGGTCTTGCTCGCCCTGGGCCGCCGAAATCCAGCACCTGGTGCTGGTTCGGATATTTGTAAAACCTGCAGTATTCGAAGTCGCGTCCGAGCAGCCCGAACTTCCACATGTGGTAGGCGATGTCCTTGCCCACGTAGCCGACGGTACCGTTGGACCGGACAATCACTTTCTGATCTTCCGCAGAGACCACATCGGGAGACTCGGCGTCCTTGGCTGGCTTCTCGGCGTCCCCTGCTGGCTTCTCCGCGTCCTTTGCAGCTTTCTCCGCCTCCTCTGCAGCCTGCTCCGCGTCCTCTGCGGCGTTCTCCGCGACCTCTGCGGTTTCAGATTTTTTCGCAGTGCCCGCTCGCCGCATCACCCAGCAGCCCTTGTTCTTCCCTTCCGTCTCGTAGAACAGCACCCCCGCGTCTTTTAGCTTCGCAAAAGCGGCGTCCCAGAAATGCAAATGCAGAATTTCGCTCTCCCGCGGCAGGAAGTCGTATTCGATATCGAGCCGGTCCATGGTCTCGAGGTGGCGGCGAAGCACCGCCACCGAAATCAGGTCGGCGATGGCAGCGACTTCGTTTCCGCCGGCTTCGATTTCGTGCAGGGTCTTAAGCCGTGCCTGCTGGTTCTGCTTGTCCTCGGCATACCACTGCGAGGCGCGCGCGTAGAGGTCCCAGCACTCGTAGTCAAAGCGCGGCTGAGCGGCAAGCCGTTCGATCTCAGCCCGGGATTTCTTCTCGAGATAGAGAAAGCCCACGACCACGTCGGCCACCTGTACGCCGGTGTTGTCAATGTAGTTCTGAACATCGACTTCCCTGCCGGCAAAACGAAGCAACCGGACAAACGTGTCGCCCAGAATCGCATTGCGCAGGTGGCCGATGTGCGCGGCCTTGTTGGGGTTGATGCTGGAGTGCTCGACCAGAATTTTGCCGGCGGGCACGTCGACTTGGGGATTCTCGTCGGCCAGCAACCCCGCAGCTACCGCGCCGCGGTGCACGCGGGCATTGATGTAGCCGGCCCCGGCGACTTCCAGCTTCTCAAATCCTGCAATCGGCTCGATCCCGGCCACGATTTCCTCGGCAATCTTGCGCGGCGCCTTACGCAGTTTCTTGGCCAGCTCAAAGGCAAGCGGCATGGCGTACTCGCCCAGTTCGACCTTGGGCGGTTGCTCCACCACGATTTTCGGGAGATCGAGGTCGTAGGTGCGGCGCAGGAAATCTCTAACGTGATGGATTAAACGGCGTTCCAGCGTGCGATACACAAGGCCCCTCTAACTTGTTGATTAAACTAGTGATTGTAGCAAAAGGGGAGAGCGCGGCTGGTTTGACGCTGGATACTTGTGTTCCCTATCATGAAGTTTGAGTTTTGTTTCGGGGAGAAGGTGGGGAAGAGCTGTTACCGCAGAGTTCGCGGAGAACTACCGCAGAGGGCGCGGAGAACTGCCGTAGAGTTCGGGGAGAACTTGCCGCAAAGTGCACGGACGACTACCGCAGAGTTCGCGGAGGGCTGCCGCAGAGTTCGGGGAGAACTACCGCAGAGTTCGGGGAGAACTGCCGTAGAGGGCGCTGAGCGGTGCCCGTGGTTGAGAGGCGCCCTAGTCTGGAACGGCGCGGCCCGAAGAGCCTGCGCGATCCCTCGTTCGGTACTTCGTGTCTTTTGTGGTGAAGAAAGTCCTGATGAAGATCGCATACCTTGATTGTTTTTCCGGCATGAGCGGCGACATGTTCCTGGGCGCCCTGATCGACTCCGGGGTGTCCCCCGACGTGCTGGAGAAAACCGTCGCGGCGCTCAACATCGGAGCTCGGTTGGAGATCTCGAAGGTCAACCGCAGCGGGATCACGGCGACCAAGGTGGATGTGCTGGTCCATGGTGAGAAGGAATTGCCGCGGGAGGAGTTTTGGGCGCAGCGCGAAACTGCGCATGATCACGCGCATTCGCACGATCCTGCGCAGGCTCACCTGCACGATCCCGCACCGGTGCATTCACACGATCCGGCGCAGGCTCACTCGCACGGTCCGGCACCGCTCGACGAGAATCCGCACGGTCATTCGCACTCGCCGGCTTCTTCGCGGAGCGGGAGCCTGCATGAGCACGGTCGCAGCCTGAAGCAGATCAAGCGGATCATCGCGGGCACGGCAATCAGCGATTCTGCAAAGCAGACCGCGATTGCCATTTTCGAAGCTCTGGGTGCGGCCGAAGCCAAGATTCACAACATGGACATGGAGGCGGTGCACTTCCACGAGGTGGGCGCGGTCGACGCGATGGTCGACATCGTGGGCGCGGCCGTGGGCGCGGAGGCGCTGGGGGTGGAAGAAATTGTCTGCTCAGCGCTCAACCTGGGCGGCGGTACAGTGAAGTGCGCGCACGGAGTGTTTCCGGTGCCTGCACCCGCCACGGTGGAACTGCTGCAGAATGCGCCGGTCTTTTCCTCGGGAATCCAGGCCGAGTTGCTCACCCCTACGGGTGCCGCCATCGTGAAGGTGCTGGCCACCCGCTTCGGAGCATTTCCAGAAATGAAGATTGAGCGCAGCGGCTATGGAGCCGGCACCCGCGATTTTCCCGGACACGCCAACGTGGTCCGCATCACGATCGGCGAAGCAGCTTCCGCCCTCGCCTCCAAAACCGCCCAGGAAACCATTTCGGTGCTGGAGGCGAACCTGGATGATTTGAACCCGCAGGTCTTCGGCTACGTGCTCGACCGCCTGCTCGAAGAGGGCGCGCTGGACGTCTTCGGGATGCCGGTGCAAATGAAAAAGAGCCGGCCCGGCACGCTGCTGACGGTTCTGTGCAAGCCCGCAGACGCCGCCAAGCTTACGCAAATCATTTTTGCCGAGACCACGACCCTGGGAGTGCGGCAGCGCCAGGAACAGCGCAACACGCTCGCCCGGCGCTGGGTCACCGTAGCGACTTCCTGGGGCGATGTACGCATGAAAATTGCCAGCATGAACGGCACCGTGACCAACTGCGCGCCTGAGTACGAGGATTGCCGCCGCATCGCCGCCCAGCATCGGGTACCGCTGAAAACCGTTATGCAGGAAGCGACGCAGGCTTACCTGCTGAGCGCGGCCGGCAAAAAAGCTTAGCCACGAAGGACACCGGGAAAGCACGAAGGAAGCGCGGCCTGTTATCCTTCGGGTTACTTTCGCGCCTTTTGCAGCCGCTGGGTTTCAAGTTCTCATGAGCAAGAAGTTCTACATCACGACCCCGATTTATTACGTCAACGCGCGTCCTCATATCGGACACGCCTACACGACCATAGCCTGCGACACCATCGCGCGCCGCCACCGCATGCTGGGCGACGACACCTATTTCCTGACCGGCACCGATGAACACGGGCAGAAGATCGAACGGGCCGCCGCCGCTGCCGGGAAGACCCCGCAGCAATTTGCCGATGAAGTTTCCGGCGAATTTCGCGCGCTTTGGAAGCGCATGGGGCTCACCCACAACGACTTCATCCGCACCACCGAAGATCGTCACAAGAAAAGCGTGCAGGCGCTGTTCCGCAAGCTTAACGAGAACGGCTACATCTACAAAGGCAGCTATACCGGACAGTATTGCGTTTCCGACGAGATGTACGTCGATGTCGGGCCGGGTGAGCCCTGTCCGGAGTGCGGCCGCATCACCGAAACCGTGCACGAAGAAAACTATTTCTTCAAGCTTTCGGCGTTCGCGGACAAGTTGCTGCAGCTCTATACCGACCAGCCCAATTGGATCCGCCCGGAGACGCGCCGCAACGAAGTAATCTCGTTCGTCAAGGGAGGATTAAAGGATCTTTCCATCAGCCGCAGCACGTTCTCCTGGGGCATTCCCGTGCCCGACGATCCCAAGCACGTGATCTATGTCTGGCTGGACGCGCTGGCCAACTACATTACCGCGCTCGGTTACGGGTCGCCGGACACGGCCAAGTACGACAAGTACTGGCCGGCCGACGTGCAGATGATCGGCAAGGAAATTGTCCGCTTCCACTGCGTCTACTGGCCGGCGTTCCTGATGGCTGCGGGACTGCCGTTGCCCAAAGGCATCATGGCGCACGGCTGGCTGCTGTTCGAAGAGAACAAGATGTCGAAGTCGCGCGGCAACATCGTGCGCGCGGAAACGATTCTCGACGTGCTCGGCGCCGACGCGCTGCGTTATTTTCTTTTGCGCGAGGTGGTGTTTGGCTCGGACGGCTCGTTTTCATTCGATGCCCTGGTGCAGCGCTACAACTCCGATCTCGCCAATGGGATTGGCAACCTGGCCAGCCGCACCCTGACCATGATCACCCGCTATTTCAAGGGTGAGGTGCCGTATCCCTCGCACACCGCGTCGCACACGCCCGCCGATGATGCGATTGCCGAGATCGCGCGCGACGTGATTGCGAACTATAACGTCCTGTTTGACCAGTTCCAGTTCTCCAAGGCCCTGGAAGTGGCGTGGACGCTGGTGGCGGCGGTCGACAAGTACATTGTCGAAAACGAGCCGTGGGCGCTGGGAGAAAAGCAGGATGAGGATAGCCGCGCCCGCCTGGCCACCGTTCTGTATACGGCTGCCGAAGCGCTGCGCATCGTCACTGTGCTGGCACACCCGGTCATTCCGGACGCAACCGCCAGAATCTGGACGCAGTTGGGCCTGGGAGATATCAAGACCGTCGCCCTGGGCGAATTGAAATGGGGACAGCTTCGCCTGGGCACCAGGCTGGGCGAGGTTCAGCCCGTGTTCCCGCGCGCCGACAAGAGCGCCGTGGAAAGGATGCAGAAGATGGAAGAGCAAGGACGCCCCGCGGCAGCGGTCGAGGAAGAAACGAAACCTGAACTCGCGCCCCCGGTTGCATTGCGCCCGGTCATACCCGCTCAGAAGCCGCCGGCAGCCACGCCCGATGGCAAGATCACCATCGACGATTTCGTGAAGGTTGAGTTGCGGGTTGGCGTGGTGAAAGTCGCAGAGAAGGTGAAGAATGCCGACAAGTTGCTGCGTCTCGAAGTCGACATCGGGACGGAAGTGCGCCAGATCGTGGCCGGGATCGCCGAAGCCTACGCACCCGAAACGCTGGTCGGCCGCAAAGTGGTCATCGTCGCCAACCTCGCGCCCCGCAAGCTGCGCGGCCTGGAGTCGAATGGCATGATCGTGGCGGCATCGCTTGAGGGTGGGCAACCCGTGTTGGCGGGATTTCTTGAGGATGTGCCGGTGGGAGCTCGGCTGAAATAGAACAGTCTTCAGTCTTCAGTCGTCAGGGAAGAACGTCGCCAGTCGTCGGGGGAAAAGAGTTAGACGTTGGCCGAGCGCTGTTCACCGTTGCCCAGATAGCTAGCCGAGCTATCGCTCGGTCTGGACAAAAGACGGCGTCTGTCCCTACGCGGGTTTTGCCAACGACTGACGACTAACGACCAGCGACTATGTTCGTAGATTCCCACGCCCATCTCGAAGGCCACCGCTTCGACTCCGATCGCGAGCAGGTGATCGCGCGGGCTCGCGAGGCGGGCGTGGACACAATTGTCGCCATCGGCAATGGCGATGGGCCGGTGAACTTCGAGTGCGGCATCCAGTTGGCCGAGAAGTACGAGTTCATCTATGCGACCATCGGCATCCATCCGCATGAAGCCAAACTCGCAGACCAGGCCGCCTTCGAGCGCATGGAACAAATGGCCAAGCGACCCAAGGTCATAGCCTGGGGAGAAATCGGCCTGGATTACTATTACGATCACTCTCCGCGCGAAGTGCAGCAGGGAGTCTTCGTCAAGCAGATGGAACTGGCCCGCAGCGCGAAGCTGCCCATCGTGATTCATTGCCGTCCATCGGAGGGCAGCGAAGACGCCTGGGACGATTGCCTGCGGCTGATTCAGGAACAATGGGCGCCCGCCGGACTGGGTGGCATCCTGCACTGCTTCACCGGCAACGTGGCGCAAGCCAGGCGCGCGCTCGACATGGGGTTTATGGTCTCTTTTGCCGGAAATATCACCTTCCCGAAGGCGCAGCAGATTCGCGACGCCGCGCTTGAAGTGCCGCTCGACCGCCTGCTGATCGAGACCGATTCCCCATTCCTGGCGCCGGTGCCGCATCGCGGCAAGCGCAATGAGCCGGCATTCGTCAAAGAGGTCGCGCGGCACTGGGCGAATTGCGGGGTCTCTCCGCGGAGGAAATCGGTGTACAGACTACGCAAAATTTCCATAGCTTCTTTTCCCTTCACGAAAACCGCATGACCGTTTAGCTTGTAAGCTGCGACTTTCGCGGGGAAATGCGAATCTGATCAGGTAGCGAATCATGCCCGAGAATACTTTCGATATCGTCAGCAAAGTTGACCTGCAGGAGGCCTCCAATGCCATCCAGCAGGCCATGAAGGAAGTGACCACCCGTTTCGATCTGAAGGACTCCAAGTCGAGGATCGAGATGGAGGGCAAGGACGCCATCCTGCTGCACTCGGCCGACGAGTACAAGCTCAAGGCCGTAAACGATATCCTGCAGCAGAAACTGGTGAAGCGCGGCATTTCGCTCAAGGGCCTGACCTATGGTCCGGTGGAGCCGGCAGCGGGCGGCACGGCCAAACAGAAGATCACGATCCAGCAAGGCATCGCTATCGAGAAAGCACGCGAAATCGTAAAGCTGGTGAAGGACTCGAAGAAGAAGGCGCAGGCGTCGATCCAGGGCGACCTGGTTCGGATTAGCGGCAAGGATCGCGACACCCTGCAGGAAATCATTGCCCTGCTGAAGTCGCGCGATTTCGGCATCGATTTGCAGTTTACGAATTACCGGTCGAATTGAAGAGTCAATTCACCACCGAGGCACGGAGAAGAAAATCGGGGCTCAGGATTCTGAAGTACGGGCGAGCATCACGATCGAGGATTTGGAATTTAGAAACGATTTTCTCCGAGTCTCTGTGACTCTGTGGTGAAAGATCATTTTGAGTGAAAGCGGCGGATTGAGTACACCCTCAGCCATCAACGGGAAAGAGATTTTCGAACTGCTGCACGATGACCTGCTGGCCATCGAGGCGGAATTCGGGCAGGACACTGTCTCCGACGTGTCCGCCATCACCGAGATTGGCGAGTACCTGCGGGAAGGCGGCGGTAAGCGCATTCGGCCGGCGCTTCTGCTGCTGGCGGCGAAGCTTTTTCAGTACAAAGGCACCGGGGCCGTGCGCCTGGGAGCCGTGGTGGAGATCATTCATACGGCCACGCTCGTCCACGACGACATCATCGACGAAGCCCAGACCCGGCGTGGCCGACCCGCGGCGAACACCCGCTGGGGGAACTCCAAGTGCGTGCTGGCCGGCGACTGGCTCTACATGCAGTCCTTCAAGATCGCGGTTCAGGAGCGCAACTTCCGCGTGCTTGACACCTTGATCGAACTCACCCAGCAGATGGTCGAAGGTGAACTTCTGCAGATGGAAAAGCTGGGCAAGTTGATCACGCTCGACGAGCACTTCGACCTGATCTTCCGCAAGACCGCGTGCCTGTTTTCGGTGTGCATGCGGCTGGGCGCGATTCTGGGGGAAGCGACCCCGGAGCAGGAAGAGGCTGCCGGTTCCTACGGCCGCAACCTGGGCATGGCATTCCAGATCGTGGACGACGTACTCGACCTGACCGCTTCGGAGAGTGTGCTGGGCAAGCCTGTGGCCAGCGACCTGCGCGAGGGCAAGGTCACCATGGCGGTGATCTACGCGCTGGAGCGCTGCACGCCGGCGGAGCGCGAGAAAATCGCGACCGTGCTGCGCGATCGCGCCTTTAACGGCGTGACCCACGCGGATATCCTGGCAATTTTGAGCCGCTACGGCGCCCTCGAAGCCGCGCATGCCCGGGCCACGCACTACGCGGAAGCAGCGCGCAAGGCGATCTGCACATTTCCTGACTCGGAGATCAAGCGGGCTTTGCTGTGGGCTCCCGAGTTTGTCGTGGCGCGGGAGAAGTAGCAACATCTTAAACCGCAGAGGGCGCGGAGAGGGCGCAGAGAACCGCCGTAAAGTCGCGGAGAACTGCCGCAAAGTTCGCGGAGAACTGCCTGGAGTTCGGGGAGAACTGCCGCAGCGTTCGCGGAGAACTACCGTGGAGTTCGCAGAGAAAATCCAGAAGGGCTCACGTGTTCGCGTGACAACCGTTACAGACCTCGCATATTTCCTGCTCTAACGTCGGCTTCATGAGCCTTCCCCTTGCATCCCGTAGCCTGCAGCCCATTTCGCAGCGGACTGGCCGAATCCCGATGTTTCAATTGACCGATCGAATCATCGGAGCGGCAATCAAGATTCATCGCCGCCTCGGTCCTGGCTTGCTGGAGTCCGCCTATGAGGCGTGTCTCGCTTATGAACTTAAGACGCAAGGGCTCAGCGTGATTCAACAGAAGAGTGTGCCTTTAATTTACGAAGGCGTGAAGCTGGAGTGTGGGTTTCGCGCGGATCTGCTGGTAGATAGCCGGGTTGTGGTTGAATTGAAATGCAAGGATCAGTTGCATCCGGTTGACGAGGCACAATTGCTCTCCCATCTCAGGCTGCTCGGCCTGCAGGTTGGGCTGCTGCTCAACTTCCACGTGGTTCTGTTGCGGGACGGGGTTCGGCGGATGGTGAATGACTATCGGGAAGACGAGCCCACCGCAGAGTGCGCCGAGAACTGCCGCAGAGATCGCTGAGGCGGCCGCGCTTTTCCTCGGACCTTTCCCGGTGTCAGAACTCTCCTGGAAGTTTGAAGGCTCCCAGCATCTGGTTGACGAGGCACAATTGCTCTCCCATCTCAGGCTGCTCGGCCTGCAGGTTGGGCTGGTGATCAACTTCCACGTGGTTCTGTTGCGGGACGGGGTTCGGCGGATGGTGAATGACTATCGGGAAGACGAGCCCACCGCAGAGTGCGCCGAGAACTGCCGCAGAGATCGCTGAGGCGGCCGCGCTTTTCCTCGGACCTTTCCCGGTGTCAGAACTCTCCTGGGAGTTTCTCTGCGTGCTCTGCGGCCGTTCTCCGCGCCCTCTGCGGTTTAAGATCTTCGCACCGCCATGCCAATCAACTCGAAGCGCCCGCCCAGCAACAACGGTCCGGACCCGATAAACGCCCGCGCCGGCAATTCTTTCGAAAAGCGCTTCACATACGCCGCGTTGAAAGGCTCCCACAGCGAAAGGTCGGGAGAAAATATCTGCACCGACACCAGGTCGTCCATTTTCATGCCGGCCTCGGCCAGCACGGCCTCGACGCCATCGAGGAGCAGTTGGATCTCGGCACTCACGTCGGCGGGGGCGCGGCCGGTCACCGGGTCGAGGCCGATCCGGCCAGCCAGGTAAAGTGTCTCTCCCACCAGCACGGCATCGCTGAAAGGAAGTGCCGAGGTACGGCCGGGAAGGTTGATGTGGCGGCGTGTGGCAGTCGCTATTGAACTGGACATAGCACCTCGAAAGAACGAATGGATTTTCTGGTTGGATGATGGCGAACCCGGCGCGGATTCCGCATTTCGTGGCCTGCGTCCGGCTGGACTGCGCTTCCAATCCCCGTTAATCTAGCTTGAAGCGCATGGCGGACCTGGTTTCGTTGATCTCCCGGCACGGATACAGCATTGTCGTCGCGATGGTCTTCGCGGAGGCGATTGGGCTACCCGTGCCCGCGGCCCTGGGTCTGGTTGTCGCGGGTGCGGCGGCCGCCGGGCACCTGTTGAGCGCTCCCGTTCTGTTGCCACTCGCATTGGCCGCGATGGTGCTGGGCGATACCCTATTATTCTTTGCCGGCCGGCATTCGGGCTGGGCGCTTCTCGGATTCCTGTGCAAAGTGTCGGCCAATCCCGAGACCTGCATCCTGCGCTCCGCCGAGTCGTTCTACAAGCGCGGCAAGAGCACGCTGGTCGTGGCCAAGTTCATTCCCGGCGTGAACACCATGGGGCCTCCCCTGGCGGGCAGCATGAAGATGCCCTTTTCCCAGTTCCTGCGATTCGACCTGGCGGGCGCCGCGCTGTACGTGCTTGCCTATTTCCTGCTGGGGCTGCTGGGTCGCGACTTCCTCAAGGCCATCAGCCGCACCTTCCAGACCGCGGGACGTGCCATTGAAGAAGTCCTGCTTGTGGGCGTCGTGGTGTACGTCGCGTACCGGCTGTGGCTGGTCCGGAAGAACCGAGTGTACCGGGTGGTGCCGCGCGTGCAGGTGCAGGAACTGATTGAGAAGCTGGCCTCGGCGGAAGCGGAGAGGGTTTTGGTGGTGGACGTCCGCAGCCACGGCTATTATGACGCGGAGATGGCGCGCATCAAGGGCTCGATCCGCATCGAACCCAACAACTTCGAGGAAGAACTCAAGAAACTTCCGAAGGATCGAGATATCTATCTCTACTGCACTTGAGTGCGCGAAGGCACCAGCGCCCGGGTGGCGCACATGCTGCGGGAAAAGGGATTCAACGCGTTTATCATTGTCGGCGGGCTGGCGGCGTGGCGCAAGGCGGGACAACCGCTGGAGTCGGTGCCGCGCGAGGATCTGGTGAAGTTGCCGACGTTTGGTTAGCAGGGCGGGCTTTGGACTCTAGGCTTTAGGCTTAGGCTCTAGGCTCTAGGCTCTGGCTCTCGTGTTTTGCGGCCGCTTCTGGCTCGCAACGCGCAATGTGAAATTCTGTTGGCGCAGCCGGAAAAGTTGCGAGAGCCTAAAGCCTAGAGCCTTGTCCCCATGCCCAAAGAAATCGAGATCAAGTTTCGGATTACAAACTTGCGTGCACTCACACGCCGGCTGCGGGCGGCGAAGTTTCGACTGGTCACGCCGCGCACTCATGAAATGAACACGCTTTACGATTTGCCGGGACAGCCCCTGCGCAAGCGCGGCGAGCTGCTGCGGCTTCGCAAATACGGGAAGGATTGGGTGCTGACGCACAAGGCGAAGGGCACGGTGGGCCGCCACAAAACACGCATGGAAACCGAAACCAAAGTGGCCGACGGCGAGAAGATGGAGGCCATTCTGCTGGCGCTGCGGTTCCGGCCGAGCTTCCGTTACGAGAAGCTCCGGGCGGAGTGGAGCGACGGGCGGGGCCAGTTGGTGCTGGATGTGACGCCGATTGGAGAATTCGGCGAGATCGAAGGGCCGGCGCGGTGGATAGACCGTACTGCGAAACTCCTGGGAATCTCGACCCAGGACTACATCGCTGACACGTACGCGGGTTTATTTTTCAAATGGAAGCGCGAGAGCCGGAGTTCCGCTATGGAAATGACGTTTCGGGCGATTGGCGGCGGGCAAAAGCTTTTACCGCAGAGGGCGCGGAGGCTTCGCAGAGGGCGCTGAGAAAATCCTTTAACCGCTAAGGCAAACCCAGTGGGCTAAGGCATGAACAGCACTTCCCCGGGAACGCAGGCTCAGCGAGCGAATTCCCCTTGCGAGTGCAGGGACAGAGCATTTCCATTACAGCATTTCCATTACAGCATTTCCATTACAGCATTTCCATCACAGCAGCTACATCACAGCAGCTACATCACAGCAGCTCAATCACAGCGGCTCAATCACAGCGGCTCAATCACGGCAGTTCAATCACGGCAGCTCAATCACGGCAGCTCAATCACGGCAGCTCAATCACGGCAGCTACCGCACAACAGCTTCCAGATCGGAGGGATTTAGCAGCACTCGCAGCCGGTGGCCTTCACGAGCTCGGGTGTCACGCAATTGAACGGTTAAGAGTTTTCTCCGCGTCCTCTGCGGCCTTCTCTGCGATCTCTGCGGTAAAAAGCTTGTGCCCTCATGCCACCCGCGACGCGATGGCTTCCTCGTACCCTTCCGCCGCGTAGTAGACAGCCCGGTCAAAGAATTGATCGAGCAGCCTCAGCAACTCGAGTTCTCCGAAAACATTGTGCAGGCCGCCGTGCACGCCTTCCCACTCCAGAAAGGTCCACAGATGCTCCTTGGTGAGCAGGATGGCCCAGGTCAGACAGGCACCCGACACTCCCTGGCCTGCGCGGCGAGCTCCGAGAGCCTTGTACACGCTTTCGATATCGTGCTCGGTTTTGTTCAGGAGCCAGTCGCTGAGATTGCGGTAAATCTCATGACAGCGATGATGCAACTCATCGGCCGGCACCTTGCGCAGATCGCGGGTGCGTTCGGAGGAAAGCAGTTTTTTGGTGAGTCCTTCCGCCAGTTCTTCGGAGTGGCTCTCGATCAGGTGGACAAGGCGAAGTGCAATCATGGGGAAACCTCCCGCACTGCCTGCTCTTCCATTTTAGTTCCGATTGGAGCCGGTGGCGGAAGTTTTGTGGCGGAGCGCTTCGCGGCGGCTGGAAACGGGTGCCGTTTCAGGACGCGTTGGGCTCAACCGCGGGGCGAGAAATCTAAAATGTTGTGCAGTTCAGGCTTCCCGTGGATTGCTAGGATCCGTGGCACTTCTTGTATTTCTTGCCGGAGCCGCAGGGGCAGGGATCGTTGCGGCCGACTTTCTCGGCGCCGCGCACGACCTGCTGCACCGTCTTCTGCTCGCCACCCCCGGCCATGCGCGCCGACTCCAGTTCGCGGCGCTTCTTGCGCTGGAAGGCTTCTTCGAGATCATCCATCGAGGTCGCCACATGGCGCGGCCGCCGGCCATCGCCATTGCCGCCCGGCACCGGCACTCCCGGCTGCGGGCCCAATCCCGCTTGCGAACCGCCGCCACCGGGGCCCTCGCCTTCCAGTCCCATACCGCCCTCCGGGGGCCGCTCCAGCACCTGCATCAGGTACAGGTAGCGCACGGTTTCTTCCTGGAACTTCTCCATCATCTCTTCGAACATGTCGAAGGATTCGCGCTTGTACTCGACCAGCGGATCGTGCTGCCCGTAGCCGCGCAGCCCGATGCCCTCCTTCAGGTGGTCCATGTTGAGGAGGTGGTCTTTCCACAATGAGTCGAGCACGCTCAGCATGATCATGCGCTCGTGGTAGCGCATGGCCTCGGGCCCGATCATCTGCTCCTTGGCGGCGTAGCGTTCCTTGAGCTTGTCGAAGACCGCGTCGCCGAGTTCTCCGCGATTGAGCGTCTCCGGCTTGACCCCCTCGGCATAAATGTCCACGCCGAAGCGGGTGAAAATGCCATCCTTCAGGCCTTTCAGATCCCACTCTTCGAGGTGCGCTTTCAGGGGGCAGAACTGGTCGATGAGATCGCCGAGGATGCCGGAAACGTAGTCTTCGAGAATCAGGTCTTTCTGATCGAGGCCCTCGAGCAGGCGGCGGCGCAGGCCGTAGACAGCCTCGCGCTGCTTGTTCATGACGTCGTCGTACTCGAGCAGGTGTTTGCGGGCTTCGAAGTTCTGCGCCTCGACTGCCTTCTGGGCGGCCTCGATGCGCTTGGTGATCATGCGCGACTCGATGGGCACGCCCTCTTCCATGCCCAGCCGCTGCAGCAGGTTCGACACCCACTCCTTGGCGAAGATGCGCATCAGGTCATCTTCGAGCGAGAGGTAGAAGCGGGACGAACCCGGATCGCCCTGGCGGCCGGCGCGGCCGCGGAGCTGGTTGTCGATGCGGCGGGCCTCGTGGCGTTCGGTGCCGAAGATGTGCAGACCACCGGCGCCGACGACTTCCGCGTGCTCGACGTCGGTCTGCGCCTTGTAGCGGTTGAAAGCCTCGTCCCACTGCACGGTCGGGACCACGTACTCGTTACCGCCGTAGTACCACACGGTCATGCTGGCGTCGTCGACTTCGGCCTGCACCTTGCCTTGGGCGGCACGCAGGGGCTGCGCGGTTCCCTTCTTGACGCATTCCTGCTTGGCCATGAATTCCGGGTTGCCGCCCAGAAGAATGTCGGTGCCGCGGCCGGCCATGTTGGTGGCAATCGTGACCATGCCCTTGCGCCCGGCCTGGGCCACGATCTCGGCTTCCTTCTCGTGAAACTTGGCATTCAGAACGACGTGCTTGATCCCTTTTTCTTGAGCAAATCCGACAAGCGCTCAGATTTCTCAATGGACGTGGTGCCAACCAGCACCGGCTGTTCGCTATCGTGCAATCTCTGGATCTCGTCGGCCGCCGCGAAGTATTTTTCCTTCTCGGTGCGGTAAACGACGTCGGGATTCTCCTTGCGCAGCAGGGTCTTGTTGGTGGGGATGACCAGGACTTCCAGCTTGTAGATCTTGTCGAACTCGGGCGCTTCGGTTTCCGCCGTACCGGTCATGCCGGCCAGCTTCTTGTACATGCGAAAGTAATTCTGGAAGGTGATGGTGGCGAGGGTTTGATTCTCGCGCTCGATCTTGACGTTTTCCTTGGCTTCAATCGCCTGGTGCAACCCGTCGGACCAGCGCCGCCCCGGCATCATGCGCCCGGTAAACTCATCGACGATGATGACTTCCTTCTCGCGGGGATTGTCGTCCTTGGTCTTGACCACGTACTCGACATCGCGGCGGTAGAGCGCATGCGCCTTCACGGCGGTTTCGACGTGGTGCTTCAGGTCCCAGTTCTCCGGGTCGGCGATGTTGCCGATGCCGAGCAGCTTCTCAACTTTCTCCCAGCCGTCGTCGGAGACGGTGATGTTCTTGTGCTTTTCGTCGACCACGTAGTCGCCGGTGTAGATCTTCGGCTCGCCCGGAGGAACATCGACTTCCTCCCCGCGTTCGAGCTTGGGGATAATGCGGTTCACGCGCTCGTACTTGTCGGTGGATTCTTCGCTGGCGCCGCTGATGATCAGCGGGGTACGCGCTTCGTCGATCAGGATGGAGTCCACCTCGTCGACGATGGCGTAGTTGTGCACCCGCTGCACGCAGTCCTTCAAGTCGAACTTCATGTTGTCGCGCAGGTAGTCGAAGCCGAACTCGTTGTTGGTTCCGTAGGTGACGTCGGCGGCATAAGCTTCGCGCCGTTCTTCGTCATCCAGATCGTGCACGATGACGCCCACGCTCAGGCCGAGGAAGGTGTAGAGCTTGCCCATCCACTCCGAGTCGCGCTTGGCCAGGTAGTCGTTGACGGTGACCACGTGGACGCCGCGCCCGCTGAGCGCGTTGAGATATACGGGAAGAGTGGCCACCAGGGTTTTGCCTTCGCCGGTCTTCATCTCGGCGATGGTCCCCTGGTGCAAAACCATGCCACCAATCAACTGGACATCGAAATGCCGCATATTCAGGACGCGCCAGCTGGCCTCGCGGGCCACGGCGAAGGCTTCCGCCAGCAGTTCGTCGAGGACTTCTTTCAGCAGCAGGCTACGCTCGGCTTCGATTTCTTTCTGGCGGTCGGGATCGGCCTCGGGATCGTCGGCAATTTTCGCCAGCCGTTGCTGGACGCGCTGACGAAATTCGTCGGTCTTGGCGCGCAGCTCGGCATCGGACAGCTTCTGCATGGCCGGCTCGAGCGCATTGATGGCCTCAACCTGGGGCAGCAGGCGCTTCACTTCGCGCTCGTTCTTGGTCCCGAAGACCTTGGCTACTAAGGCGTTAATCAAATCTGGTTTCCTTCAGAGGGGACACGTACCCCATAGTATAAAACTATTTAAGCCTAGCATATTGGATGCCGGCGAAATGGTTGGCGCACGTGTACCACTCTGCTATAGGAACGGGTTTTCTACAACCAGATCACCCAGTCGCTGCCCATGTTGCATGTCCTCGCTGTAAAGGACTTTGCAACCTCCCTGCAGAGCCGCGGCGATGATGAGCGAGTCATACCAGCCAAACTGGTGCGCGGCTTGCATTCGCAGCCCTTGCATTGTCAGCGCTGGCGACCAAGATACCGCCGCCATGGGAAACAGCGCGGTAAGGACGAAAGACTCCAGGTCAGAGCGCGCTATAGATACCCGAAATCCGCGGAGCGCAACATTGATGAATTCCTGAACCACTTGATAACTGACCATGGCTCGCTTCTCGGCGACCCCTTCGGCAATCAAGCGCTGCGCAACCTTGGCTTTTTTGGGACTGGTTCGGTCGAAGGCATAAACAATCACGTTCGTGTCCAAAAAGCTTTTAGCGTTCATTCATCTCGTCCCGCGTGAACTTCCGACCAGCGTCCGCGTATCTCAATTTCTCGAACAGTGCTTCGATCTCTTGTCTGGTGACAGTGCGGGAGGCATACCAATCAAGCCACTCCCGAAACGCGTCGTTCAGGGTTTTGTGCTCGGCGCGGGCGACCTCGCGAGCGCGCTCAATGGCGTTTGGGTCGGCGCTGAAGGTTATGTTTCGCACGAATATAGTGTACACGATTTCAGTGTAAAGACATGCCTGTTTTGCGCGAATACAAACCATTGATTTTAAAGGGTCCTCTCCGAGCAGCGATAGGCTTCCGGCCGGCTTTGGCTTCAGGTATATTTTCCCCGCCCCTCATGCCCACTTTCTACGATCAGTTTGTTGAAGCCGAACAGCGCGGGCCCCAGAAGATTGCGCTTGAGATCCAGCGCAAGGAGCAGGTCGAGAGCTGCACCTACGCCGAGACCCGCAAGATGGCCGAATCCGTGGGGCGCTGGCTGACGGAGAAGAAGTTGCCCGCGGGCGCGCGCGTCGCCATCTTCGCCGACAACCATCCGCGCTGGGTGGCGACGTACCTGGGAGCCATTGCCGCCGGCTACACCGCGGTGCCGCTCGACACCGCCTTCCACGCCGACCAGGTCGCCAAGCTCCTGAACAACAGCGGCGCTACCCTGCTGGTCACCGACGGGAAGCATCTCGCGACGGCGCAGGAAGCGGTCGCCGGACTGGGCGTCGAGCTGATCCTCATCGACCCAGGCTCCTTGAAAGCAGGCGCAGAAAAGGCCCCAGAAAAGCAAAACGCGGCCCCGCCGCATTGGATCTCGGACCTGGACGCTATCTTCGCGGCCGGCCCCGGCAACTTCCGCGCGGTGGAAGCACCGGCGGATAACGTCGCGGCCCTGCTCTACACCTCGGGCACGACCGCGGATCCCAAGGGCGTGGAACTGACCCATGCCAACCTGCTGGGCGAAGTGAATGCGGTTTTCGGCTTGCTGCAGGTCGGCCCGACCGACGCCGTGCTGGGCATTCTCCCCATGTTCCACGTGCTGGCGCAGATGGCGAACCTGCTGCTGCCGCTGGTGAAAGGCGCACGCGTGGTCTACCTCGAAACTCTGAACACCACGGAACTGCTGCGGGCGCTGCAGGAGCGCCAGATCACCATCTTCGCCGTGGTGCCGCAGTTCTTCTACCTGATCCACGAGCGTATTTTTAAAGAAGTCGGCAAGCGCGGGAGAATCGCCGAGTCGGTGCTGCGCTACCTGATGCGCGTGAATGGTTTCCTGCGCAAATTCGGGCTCAATGCGGGCAAGCTGTTTTTCGGGAAGATTCACGCCACCCTGGGCAAGGACATGCGCTACCTCATTACCGGCGGCTCACGCTTCGATCCTGTCGTGGCGCGGGATTTTCACGACTTCGGCATCGACCTGCTGAACGCGTACGGCCTGACGGAGACTTCCGCCGCTGCCTTCCTCAACCCGCCCGGGCACGTGATCATCGGGTCGGTAGGGCCGCCGTTGCCGACGGTGGAAGCGAAAATCCTCGACCCGCAGCCCCAGGAAGAAGGCGGCCAGCCGGCGGGCGAAATCGTCATTCGCGGGGCGATCGTCATGAAGGGTTACTGGAACCGTCCGGACGCGACCGCGGAAGCACTCAAAGACGGCTGGCTGTACACCGGCGACCTGGGATATTTCGACTCGGGCGGCAACCTGTTCATCACCGGGCGCCGCAAGGAACTCATCGTCCTCGCCAATGGGAAGAACATTTATCCGGAAGAGATTGAGGGGCACTACCTGAAGTCACCCTTCATCAAGGAAATTTGCGTGATGGGCCTCGAAGCCAAGCCGGGCGATCCCAGTTCGGAGCGCCTGTACGCGGTGGTGGTGCCGAACTTCGACGTGCTCAAGGAACGCAAGATCGTCAACGCGAAGGAAGTGATCCGCTTCGACATCGAAGGCCTGTCGCAGCAGATGGCGTCGACCAAGCGCATCGGAAGCTACGAGATCTGGCAGGAGGACCTGCCCCGCACCACCACTCGCAAGCTGAAGCGCTTCGAAATCGAGAAGCGCGTGCGGGCGAACCAGAAGCGCGGACTCTCGGGTGAAGCGGAGGTTGCCGCCGAGCGCTCCATGACGCCCGAGGACGAGGACTGGCTCGAGCAGCCCAACGTCCAGCGCGGGCTGAAGATCATTCGCGAAAACGCCCGCAATGCCCCGGAGACGATCCGGCCCACCGACAATCTCGAACTCGACCTCGGCTTCGACTCCATGCAGCGCGTGGAGCTGCTGGTCGGGCTCGAGAAGGAGCTGGGCGGAGACGTGGAAGAAGGCCAGCTCTCCGAAATCTATACCGTCCGCGACCTGGTGAACGCGGTTCTGGAGAGCTCCGCCAGCGGCAAGACCATCTCGCGCGCGCAGTTTGCCGGCTGGAGCGCGGTGCTGCGCGAAGACCCGGACGATCCCGACGTTCTCGAGCTGGCAAAACCTCACCCGGTGGTCGAGGCCTTCTGGTACTTCGTCACGCGGGTCTTCCAGGTGATCGCCAGGGATCGCTTCCAGCTGAAATATTCCGGCCTGGAGAAGCTGCCGAAGGAAGGCACCTTCATCCTCTCCTCGAACCATCAGAGCTATCTGGATCCGGTGGTGCTGTCGGCGGTGCTGCCGCATGATGCGTTCGTCAATTCGTTCGCGGTCGGCACCAGCGAAATCTTCGGGGCTGGATTGATGCGGAAGTTGGCCCGGGCAGTGCGGGTGGTGGTGGTCGATCCGGACGCTAACCTGCTCCCGGCGATGCGGGCTGGCGCCTTCGGCCTGCGGCACGGGCGCAACCTCATCCTCTACCCGGAGGGCGAGCGCAGCATCGATGGAACACCGCGAACCTTCAAGAAGGGCGCAGCCATCCTTTCCCTGCACCTGCAGGTACCCATCGTTCCCATTGCGATCGATGGCTTCTACGAAGCCTGGCCGCGCGGGAAGCGCTTCCAGAAATTTGCTCCGTTAAAGATGAAGTTCGGCGATCCGATTTACCCGCCACCCGAGGCGGAAGCGTCGGAGGAAGCTTATGCGCGACTTATTGCCCAGGTAAAGGAACGGGTGGTCGATCTGTGGCACGAATTGCGGGGAGAAACGGCGGAAGAGAGCCCACTCTCGAAAGCTGCAGATTGAGTGGAAGATTCCAGGCGAGAGAGGCCCTGTTTTTACTCAGCCCCTCATTTTGCCCGGGGATGCGTCTGGTCGTACACCGCCAGCACGTGCTTCATGGAAAGCTGGGTGTAGCGTTGGGTGGTCGAGAGCCGCTCGTGGCCCAGCATCTCCTGGATGGCGCGCAGGTCGGCACCCTCTTCCAGCATGTGCGTTCCGAAAGCATGGCGGAGAGTGTGCGGATGGACATCCGGTGACAGCCCCTTGGCGACAGCGATCTTCTTCACAATGCGGCCGACGCTGCGCACGGTCAGCCGCCCGCCGCGCTGGTTAATCAGCAGCGCCGAGGTTGTTTTATTCTTGTCCGCCAAAACCTTCTGGCGCTCCGGCAAGTAGGCCCGCAGGGCCGAGGCCGCCGATCCCCCAAACGGGACGTAGCGCTCTTTCTTTCCTTTGCCGCGAATCAGGATGGCCTCGTTGCTGACTCGAATGTCGTCGACGTTGATGCCGATCAACTCCGAGTTTCGGATTCCGCAGCCGTAAAGTAATTCGAGCAGGAGCCGGTCGCGCTCGGGAAAGGCCGCCACTTCGGGCATGGCTCCATCGAGAACGGAATTCATCTCTTCGATGGTCGGCACCCGCGGCAGTTTCTTGGGCAACTTCGGCGTGGCCACCAGTTTTGCCGGGTTGTGTTCCACCACGCCTTCCTGCGCCAGCCACCGGTACAGCGACCGCACGGCCGCCAGCGACCGCGCTACCGATGCCTTGCTGAGTCCCTTTTCGTAGAGGTGCGACAGAAATCCGCGGATCGCAACGTGGTCAATGCTCCTCCACCCGCGCGCGCCAATGTAGTTGGCAAAATTCTCCAGGTCGCCCGCATACGCCTTGATGGTATGGGTCGAGGCATTCCTCTGCCGCAGCACTCCCAAAAACTGGTCGGTGGCTTTCTCGACGGTGGTGCGCTTTTGATTGGATCTTTCGCTCATACAATCGCCGAACATCCTTTACCACAGAGGCACAGAGACACAGAGGAAAGCGAATTCTTCTTTCATTCTTGACTTGAACGCGGATACGCCGCGACGGCCATTTACCATGCCTTTCGCATTTGCTGCCTCTGTGTCTCGGTGGTGAATCAAGCCTTCGCCTTCGCCCGGGGATGGTGTTTCTGAAACACCGTTTTGAGGCGGTCAAGCGCCAGGTGCGTATAGACCTGGGTGGTGGAAATATCGGCGTGCCCCAGGATGGTCTGGACGGTGCGCAGGTCGGCGCCGTTCTCGACCATGTGGGTGGCGCAGGAATGCCGCAGCATGTGCGGCGAAGCCGACCGGCCGGAAACGCGCGAGGCCGCCTTCACCATCTGCCAGACGCGCTGGCGGGTGAGCTTATGCGCGCCGCGCGCCAGAAAAAGAAAGGGCGAAGTTTTGCGGGCGGCAAGGGTGGCGCGGGGTGCGCCCAGGTATTCCGCCAGGGCCGCTTGCGCCGATCGGCCCAGCGGCACGATGCGCTCTTTGTCACCTTTGCCGCGCACCAGCATGTAACCGGCCTCCAGCTTCAAATCTTCAAGTTTTGCATTAACAATTTCCGATACCCGCAATGCTGCCGCGTAGAAGACTTCCAGCATGGCATGATCGCGGGCGGCGAGCGCGATCGCCAATTTCGAATCGGAAACCGGCCGCGGGCCGGCCAGCGTCTGCTCCATTTCGTCCCGGGCCAGCGCCTTGGGCAGCACTTTCCATTGCCGGGGCGAATCGATGTTCAGGGTGGGGTCATGGTCAATTTTCGAATCGACCAGCAGGTGCCGGTACAAGTGGCGCAAGGCCGAGAGTTTCCGCCCTACCGAACGCCCGTCGACGGAATTCGAAAAGAGTTGCTGAATGAAGTCGCGGACATCGTTGCGTCGAGCGGTCGTAAAGGCGCGTTTGCGGGTTTCGAGGAAGTCGGCGAACTGGCAAATGTCGGTGGTGTACGCCGAAACCGTCAGCGGCGCCAGGCCCTTCTCAACCTTCAGGTAGTCGAGAAATACAGACAGCACGCGCGCATTGGCTTCCGAAGTCATGTGTGGGGCGGACCCGCCTGTCCGTCAACCTGAAGAGTAATACGCATTATCGGACACTGCAAAGTGTCGCGTCAGGGTCCCCTGCGGCACGGACATTCCCTCCCCGAAGGCCTTCCAAGTCGATGACTTGCGGGAATGAAGTGAAGCTCCGCTGGAGGCGCATACCGGCGCGCGGTCACGAGTGCGCGCCACACTACTTCTGAAAGCTTGCCAGCAACTCGCGAGCGTACATCGCGCCTTCCGGGGTTTCTTCGTGCTTGAAGTAGGCAAAGACGTCTCGGCCCGCGGCCAGGTGTTGCTCGATGCGCTCCACCATGGCTTTCCTCTCGTCCGGCGGATAGTTCGGCTTGCGGAAGCGGTAATAGATGAAGCCGGCGGTCACGATCTCGGGCGTGGTCATTTCTTCCGTTTCCGCGACACACAAGGCGGCATTGTGTTCTTTCAGGGCGTCGTATGTTTCTTCGCCGAACCACGAGGTATTCCGGAACTCGAAAGCCGAAGGCAGTCGTTTCGGCAGGCTATTCAAGAAGGCTCGGAGAAGTTCGTGATCTACTTTAAGGTTAGGCGGCAACTGAAACAAAACTGAGCCAAGCTTGCCGGCGCTGGCCAAGGGCTCAATGGTAGCCAGGAAGCGTGGGACGAAGTCCTCTGTCGCCTTCAGCCGCTTGATGTGCGTAATGACCTGGTGGGCCTTGATGGTGAAGCGAAAAGCCGGAGGCGTCTCGGACAGCCAGTTCTGGAGGGTCGACTCCTTCACCAATTGGCGGAAGGTAAAGTTCACCTCGACCGCATTGAGCTGGGTGGCATAGTGGTTGAGGAATTTTTTCTGCGCCAGCTTCTGCGGGTAGAAGTCCGGCTTCCAACTGGGATACGCCCATCCCGAGGTGCCTGCGAACAGTTGCGCCATAGCCCGCGGATTATACCGCCCGCCTTTTCTTCGTCGCAGGCTTCACTGCGCTTCTTCGCCGTCGCCTTGCGGGCGGAAGGGCCCGCTTTGACCGGCCGCCGCTCGGGCTGCGACTTCGCGGCGACGCGTTTCGTGCGCACCTTCGGCGAATCCTCCACTTGCGCCGCCAGATCGACGGTTGCGGGCTCTGCCGCGGCGGCCGCAGTAACGCCGCGCAAATCAGGCAGCCTCTGCTTCAACTCGAGAACCGGGGCATGCAGGTCGCCCATCTTTTCGAAACGCTCGATTACCTGCGGCGCCTCAAACACCAGCAGGCTGGCATCTTTCTTCTTGAGCGCCCGTTCCACCTCGTCCCACGTCACCGGCGTGGAGGCGGTGGGATGCTCGCGGGCGCGCAAGGAGTACACCGAGACCGTGGTCTTGTGCTCGTCGTTCTGGCTCCAGTCGACGAAGACCTTGCCGGTGCGCACCGCCTTCTTCATGTCGGAAACGACCAGGTCGGGATGCTCGTGCTCCAGCAACCGGGCCAGCGCGTGCGCGAACGGCTTGGTCACATCGTAGGAAGTCGGGGTGTGCAGGGGGACATAAACCTGCAGGCCTTTCGATCCCGAGGTCTTCGGAAAACACTGCAGTCCCCAATGATCGAAGATGTCGCGCAGCCAGATTCCGACCTGCGAGCATTGCACGATGTTTGCCGGCGGCCCGGGGTCCAGGTCAAACACCATCATGGTGGGGCAATCAATGTCGGTGGCCAGGGCCAGCGAGGGATGAATCTCCAGGGAGGCCAGATTCGCCAGCCAGATCAAGGTAGGCAGGTCATTGACCAGCAGATAGTTGATGTGGCGGCGATTGTGGTGGCTCCAGATGGGTGCGGTTTTCATCCAGTCCGGGCGATGCTTGGGGGCGTTTTTCTCGTAGAAGAATTCGCTGTCTACGCCATTCGGATATCTCTTCATGGTGACCGGGTGCCCCTGCAAGTGGGGCAGGATTGCGGGCGCGATGCGGGCGTAGTAGTCGATGACCTGTCCCTTGGTGAATCCGGCCGCGGGGTACAGCACTTTGTCCAGATTGGACAGGTTCAGTCTTTTGCCTTCCACGTCCACGACGGGCGAAATCGCCAAGCTGCCTCCCTTAGGCACGTCTGTCACTCCCCTGCCGCCGCTAAGTATAGCGATGGACTTCACTAGGATGCCTGCCGGCCTGCCCGCGGGAATCAAATTGTTCCGCGAACGACCCACCGCCACGGAGCAAGGGCCGGCGTTTGACATCCCGGTTTCGCCCACGTAGTGTGGATTTCTTCCCGGTTTCTGGCCCGTCCAACCCAGGGATGCGATCCGTCAAGCCATGCCCACTTGCAGTGGAGGTTCGATGAAACGCTTAGCCGTTTGCACGCTTGTAATTCTTTTCCTTCTTACGGCCGCCGGTGCGGCCCAGGATGTTGGCTCGTTTGAGAAGCGCACCACCGTGAAGACGCTCCCCAATGGCCTGACGGTCGTGATTCTGGAGCGTCCCGAGGCTCCGGTGTTCTCATTCTTCACCCACGTGGACGCGGGCTCAGTGCAGGATCCCATGGGCAAAACCGGCCTGGCCCACATGTTCGAGCACATGGCCTTCAAGGGCACCGATAAGATCGGCACCAGCGATTATCCCGCCGAAAAAGCGGCGCTGGCCAAGGTGGAAGTGGCTTACGCGAAATACATCAGCGAGCGCGACCAGCGCATCGGGCGCGACGAGAACAAGCTCAAGGAACTTGAGAAGGCGTGGAAAGACGCGGTCGCCGAAGCCCAGAAATACGTCAAGCCCAACGAATTCGGCGAGATTGTCGAGCGCGAGGGCGGCGAGGGCATGAACGCCAACACCAGCGACGACGAGACGAATTACTTCTATTCCTTCCCCACCAACCGGCTGGAGCTGTGGGCGTATCTCGAGTCGGAGCGCTTCCTGCACCCGGTGATGCGCGAGTTCTACAAAGAGCGCGACGTGGTCATCGAAGAGCGCCGCATGCGCACCGACAGCAACCCGGTCGGCCGCCTGGTCGAACAATTCATCACCGCCTCGTTCCAGGCGCATCCCTATCAGCGTCCCACGGTGGGGTGGATGTCGGATCTGAACTCATTTTCAGCCAGCGACGCGCAAAACTTTTTCGACCAGTACTACATTCCCTCAAACATGGTGATCGCCGTGGTGGGGGACGTGAAGGCCGCCGCGACCCTGCCCATCATCGAAAAGTATTTCGGCCGTCTCCCCACCAAGCCCGTCCCGGACGAGCGCACCACCACCGAGCCACCGCAGAATTCCGAGCGCCGCGTGATCCTGCGCGGGGCAGCGCAGCCGTTTTACATCGAGGGCTACCATCGCCCGGACTACCACAGTCCCGACGACGCCGTGTATGACGCCATCTCGGACCTGATGTCGAACGGGCGCACCTCGCGGCTCTACCGCGCGCTGGTTCGAGACAAGAAAATCGCCGCCTTCGCCGCGGGATTTTCCGGCCTGCCCGGCAACAAGTACCCGCACCTGTTCTCCTTTTATGCAGTCCCGGTTCCCGGCCACACACCGCAGGAACTGGGGGACGCGATTCATGCCGAGATTGACCGCATCCGGAAGGAAGACATCACCGACGATGAACTGAAGATGATCAAGACGCGCGCCAAGGCGGACCTGATCCGTGGCCTGGCCGACAACTCCGGGCTGGCGCAGCAGCTTGCCATCTACCAGTCGCGCTACGGAGACTGGCGCGAGTTATTCCAATCCGTCGACCGCATCGACAAGGTCACCAAGGCCGACATCCGCCGGGTCGCCAACCAGACCTTCACGGAGAACAACCGTACGGTGGGCATCAACGAAACCATTAAGACTGCCGGCGCCTCACAAGGAGGTGCACAGTGATGAACCGCATCGTAAAGATCCATTGCACGGGTGGGACATGGCTTGCGACGCTGGCCCTGCTGCTGATGGTGATCTTTGGTAGTGTGCCCGCTTCCCATGCCCAGGCCACCGACTGGCAGAAAATTTCCATCCCCGCTCTCCCTCCATTTCATCCCGCCGAGCCCAAGCGCATCGAATTGCCCAACGGCATGGTGATCTTCCTGCAGGAGGACCATGAGCTTCCTCTGATTGACGGGTCGATCCGGATCCGCGGCGGCTCGCGCGAGGAACCCGCGGCCAAGGTTGGCCTGGTCGAACTCTACGGCGAGGTCTGGCGCACTGGCGGGACCAAGTCGCAGACGGGCGACCAGATGGATGACTACCTCGAAAGCCGCGCCGCGAAAGTCGAAACCAGCGGCAGCGCCGACTCCACTTCCCTTGGATGGTCTTGTCTGAAAGGCGACTTCGACGACGTATTCAAGCTGGTCGTCGAGCTGCTTCGCGAGCCTGAATTCCGGGCCGACAAGCTGGAGCTCGCGCAGAACCAGTACGAAGAAGCGATCGCCCGGCGCAACGACAACCCGGCCTCCATCGCCGCCCGCGAATCCATCAAATTGGCCTACGGCGCCAACAGCCCCTACGCCCGCCAGATGGAGTACGCCACGCTGCTCGCGGTGAAGCGCGATGACCTGATTCAGTGGCACAAGAGCTACGTTCATGCCAACAACATGATCGTGGGCGTGTCGGGCGACTTCGATGCGGCCGCCATGGAGGCAAAGCTCAAAGCCGCCTTCGCCGCGCTGCCCAAAGGCCCGGCCGCGCCCCGGCCGAAGATCGAAGCTCATCCCGCCAAGCCCGGCTATTATTTGGTCAGCAAAGAGGACGTCAACCAATCCAATGTGCGCATGGTCGCGCCCGGCACCGATCGCCGGAATCCGGACTACTTTGCGATCGAAGTATTCAATGAAGTGATGGGCGGAGGCTTCTCCTCCCGCCTGGTGCAGGACATCCGGACCAAGCGAGGACTGGCCTACTCGGTCGGGGGCGGCGTGGGCACGGCCTTCGACCATCCGGGCGTGACACGCTTCGTGCTCGGCACCAAGAGTGAAAGCACCGTCGAATCCATCCAGGCCCTTTACCAGGACGTGGACGACCTGCAGAAGAATCCCATCACCGACGCCGAGATCAAACGCGCCAAGGATTCCATTCTCAATTCCTTCATCTTCAACTTCGACACGCCCGATAAAGTGCTGCACGAGCGGATGGCGTATGAGTTCTACGGCTACCCGCTGAACTTCCTGGAACAATATCGCGCCGGCATCGAGAAGGCGAGCGTGGCCGACGTCAACCGCGTCGCCGGGAAGTATCTGCACCGGGATCAGCTGGCGGTGCTGGTGGTGGGCAATCCCAAGGATTTCGACAAGCCGCTTTCCGCGCTCGGCGCCGTCAACAACGTCGACATCAGCATTCCGCCGCCCCCCGGCGAAACCCAGGGAGAATCTGCACCGGCCGGCGCCGCCCCCGGCTCGGCTCCGGCTGCTTCGAATGCCGAAGGAAAAGCGCTAGCCGCGAAGGTAGTCGAGAGCATGGGCGGCCCCGCCAAACTGAAGACGATCCACGCCATGCAAGCCAAGCTCACGCAGCAATCGAAGGACGAGCCCGCGTCGCAGGTCGACATCACGATCGTCTATCCCGATCGCATGCGCCTGGCAATGGATTCCCCCATGGGTCCGATGACAGTGGTGTTCAGCCCGGCCGGGGCATTCATGGCCGCGCAGGGACAGGTTCGCCCGATTCCTCCCTCGGGAGCGAAGGAAAGTCTGCAACAAATCAAGCGCGACCCAACTTTTGTGGCGGCGCATCTGGACGATCCAAAATTTACCTTCACCGCCAATGGCGCCGAGAAGGTGGGCGACGTGGACGCCAAAATTCTGGATGTGAATGCGGATGGCACGGCGATCCGCTGGTACGTGGATGCGAAAAGCGGGCTGCTGTTGCGCGAGTCCTACACCGCGACCGGCGCCTCGGGCCCTTTCCACGGTGAGACCGATCTTTCCGATTGGAAGACCTTCGATGGAGTCAAGTTCCCTACCCGGCACGTCAACAAGCAGGACGGCAAGGAGTCCAGTGTCGTGACCTTCAACGAGGTCCAAATGAACCCCAAAGTTGACCCCAAGCTGTTCGAAAAGCCCGCGGGAGGACCGCCGCCGCCGGCGCAGTAGCTTAGGCAGTCCAGCTACTTTTTTGGAAACGAAGCAATGGTCCAGGCGTTCGCATTCGAGACGACTGGACCAAAAGCCAGGGAGTGGCCATCGGGCGATGGCACCAGCGAATAGATATCCCAGCTCGGCTGCTTGAACAGCGGTTTTGTCTTACCCGCTGGATCCATACTGACAATGGTTGTTCCCCGCGATGAATAGCTCCCCAGGAATTGGGTCTTGCCATCCGCCGCCCACGCAACCGTGGTCAGTTCGGTCCAGGGCATGGCGGACAATTTGGTGGTGGCCTTGTCGGCCAGCGAAATAACCTTGATATCGGCGGCCTTGTAGTCGAACACGGCGAGGACAACCCTGCTTCCATCGGGAGAAAGATCCCAGCTCGTCAGGTCCGGGTCACTGGAAACCTTCACGAGTTCTGCCTTACGCCCCTGGACAGGGTCAAACGCCGAGAATGTGACCTCGCTTTCATCGGACTCGGCGAGCACACAAATCGTGCTTCCCTGCGTGGAACAATGAAAACTCGGAAAACCACCTACGCTGAAGGTCGGGTCGCTGCCGGATAGAATCGCCGGATTCCCCTTGACCTCCATCACGGGTTCGGGTGGGCCACCCGCCAGCGGCGCGCGCATCAGCTTGGGCGAAACTGCCGGGCCCCCTTCAATGGTCCGGGGTGATTGCAGGTAGAGCACCCATTTGCCGTCAGGGCTGAGCTGAGGCGCCCACTTTTCTTCCGGCCCGGTGACGACCGGGGTGGCATTGCGCTCGCCGACGCCCTGCTTGTAGATGTCGAAGTGCCCGTTGCGGTCGGAATACAGGAACACGGTCTTGCTGTCCTTGGACCAGCCGCCGGGCCAATCGACCCGATCGTCGAGGGTGAGACGCTGAGGAGCTTTGAACTCGCTGGCCCCGCCACTCAGCTCGCCGATATAGACATCGCTCTGCTGCCGCCCGTTGAGGAAGACAAAGCGCTTTCCGTCGGCGGTCAATTCCGGATCGCCGAAGGTGAAACCAGTCCAGTCGGTAAGACGTCGCGGCGATCCACTCGGCTTGCCGCTCTTCTCATCAAAGCGAATTTCCCAGAGGTTGGAATCGTAGTGGTTGGGCGGCGCCTCGCGCACGGAGTAGACGAGCCGGCCGGGCCCTCCCCAGCAGAAATCCGTCAGTTGCGGATTGGAAAGAAGCGCCACTGGGTCGCCACCCTTGAGATCGCGGCTTTCGATTACCAGCGTGGTGGCGCCGTTTGCGGCGCGATACTTCAAATACACAATGCGTTGGCCGTTCTGGAACCAGGTGGGTGCGAATAAACGGTATCCGGCATCCGGCTTGAGCAGGAGTCTAGCCTGGCCGCCGTCGGCGTTCATGATCCAAACTTCGTGAGTGATCGAATCGCGAAAGACGATCTGCGAGCCATCCGGAGAAAGGGACGCGCCCTGGGCATCGTCGCGCAATTTCTTTCAGGGTGGCACCGATAACGGAAATCACCCAAATGCTTTGCTTCTCCTGCGCGACCGGACCGCTCACCAGCAGCTTGGTCCCATCCTGGGACCATTCCATGCGAGCTCAACGAAAGCAGAACTCATCCGGGATGGGCAGCGACTGGGTCTCGCCGGTCGCCATGAGCCGCAGGTGCAATCCTTCCAGGTCGGCGTAGAGCAGATACTTGCCGTCGGGCGAGATTGACGTGACCGCAACCGGGTCCTCCGAGGAGTTGGCAGTCAACTGCTGTGGCTTAAGCTCGGCCTGCGAGTAGGGCTGCGAGCGGGCAAACCATCCCGCCAGGTAGCCGGCCGCCAGCACCGCCACGACGACGGCAGCCGCCGCAGCGGCCGCCCACTTCGTCCAGTTCCGCGAACCCGGTGGTGCGACAGCCACCGGTGTAGTTCCGGAAACCGCGGCGATCTTGGCCGACTGTGTATCCCGCTTGAAACGTTGCAGGTCAGCGCGCAGGTCCGAAGCCGTCTGGTAGCGCAGGCCGCGATCTTTCTCCAGGCACTTGTTGATGAGCGCTTCGAGCGCGGCCGGAAGGTCGGGGTTGATTCGCACCGGCGCGGTCGGCGGCTTGTTCAGGATGGCATCGAAAATAATCGCGGAGGTGTTTCCGGTGAATGGCTGCTTTCCGGTCGCCATCTCGTACAGAACGGCGCCGAAGGAGAAAAGGTCGGTGCGCGCATCCAGTTCTTCGCCGCGAGCCTGCTCCGGCGACATGTAAGCCACCGTGCCCACCGTGCTGCCGGGACTGGTGAGATGATCCTGATCCACCGCCATGGTGGGCATGGAGCCGGCCGCGGTCTCGGGTACGGGGGTTGGCCCAGACGCGAGTTTCGCCAGCCCGAAGTCCAGAATCTTGGCTTGCCCGCGCTTGGTGAGAAACAGGTTCGCCGGTTTCAGGTCGCGATGCACAATCCCCGCGGCGTGGGCCACTTCGAGGGCATCGGCAACCTGCACTCCGATGTCGAGCAACTGCTCCAGCGGGATGGGCCTGCCCTCGACCCGATGCCTCAGGGTCGTCCCTTCCAGGCACTCCATGACGATAAACAGCCGGTCCTGGTATTCGCCGATGTCGTAAATGGTGCAGATGTTGGGATGGTTGAGCGCCGAGGCCGCGCGCGCTTCCCGCTGGAAACGTTCGCGTGCCTGGGGATCCTGGGCCAGTTCCTCGGGAAGAAACTTCAGCGCCACGCGGCGGCCCAGACGCTGGTCCTCTGCCTGGTACACCACGCCCATTCCGCCGCCGCCGAGTTTGTCCGTGATGCGGTAATGGGAGATGGTGAGCCCGATCATGTGGCGGCCATGTTAGGGCTTGGCCGGAGGCAAGTCAATGAATGTCCGGGGTGTATACGCCACGAGGGCAAAACGCTACACCCCCGGCCCGAGGGGCCTTGGGGGAGCGATGGCGTCATTGACCCGAGTCGCCCAATTCTCAGTGAGTGAAATAGCCTAATGATTGCTGATTCGCTGGAGGGCCTGGGCTGCTTGGCGGACGACATTCGGGTCTTTGCCGGCTGCGGCTTTGCGTAGGTGTTCAGTCGCGCTCCGCATATCTCCTTGTGCGGCCAGAACCAACCCCAAGTCCAGGTGTGCCCGACTGAAACCAGGCTGTAGTTTCACCGCCTGCTGATACTCGCTCACCGCCTCCGCCAATCGCTGGTCTCTAGCGAGAAGTCCGCCCAACAATTCGTGGCCTTCAGCAAGATTAGGATCCGCGTTCACTGCGGCCCGCGCTTGTGTCCGCGCTTGGTCTAACCGCTGGGCGGCTACCAGCGCCAGAGCATAGTTATAAAGATAGGGTCCATAGTCCGGACGAAGATGCGTTGCTTTTTGGAAGCTATCGAGAGCCCTAGACATTTCATTCTTCCCTGCCAGCACCCGCCCCATCAGATCGTAAGCAGCCGCGTCGTACGGATCAATGCTTAATGCGCGTTTCAAGGCTGTTTCGGCAGGTTCCATCTGCGCTTCGCGGACAAAGAGGGTGGCAAGGTTCAGGTCTCCCTCCGGCAAATCTGGATCTAGCGCAAGCGCTTTCTGAAGTTTCTCGATTGCGCGACCGGTTCGCCCAAGGTCGGCCTCAAGCATCGCGTATTGATTCCAGGTGCTACCGTCGAGAGGTGCCAAGTGTAGCGCCCGGTTCAATACCTGCTCGCTTCGTGAGACATTCCCCGATGCTTTCAAACTAGCGGCCAAGGACCGTAATGCTGTCACAGATTTTGGCTCGATCCGAACTGCCTGTTCAAACGCTTCAACGGCCGCTGTCGGATCTCCGCTGTTTTTCTGGGCATCCCCAAGTGCGAGGTAAAACTCCTCCTCGCCAGGAAAATGTTGGTTCATTTCCCGGGCCAGGTCGGCTACTCCTTTCTTCAGATTGTTCTGGCGAGCCACTTGCGCTACAGCAAGGTATCGGCTGTTTTCGCTCGTTTTCGGCAGCGGCGACGGATAATACGGGACCACTTCTCCGTGGTATTCCTCTGCCTCAGTCAAATGACGTTCCTGAAGCTCTGCCTGAAGATCACGCATTGGGACCTTACGCTGAATGAAATGGTCCGTGATAAGTGCGTGAACTACATCCTCAGTTCTCCTTTTTGGCATGTGGCACGAAACGCAGTCCGCTGCATCCGGGTGCTTGCCCTGGGCAACCAAGGTGCTAATGACGGGTTCATGACAATGACGGCATTGTCCGGAATAGTAGCTTGTCGCTTCCTCGCCCACGGGGAGCTTGCGATGTGGATCATGGCAGGACAGGCAGGTCAGCGCCCCCTTGCTCTCTAGAAAGCAACGAGATTTCCGAAGTCGATAGGCAACACTCACGAATTCAAATTTGTCATCGTATCCGGTGTTAGGGGCATGATCGAAGTACAGGACATAGTCTTCAAGGGGTTGCCCTGGGATGTAGGAAAATATCCCGCGACCAAATCGTCTCACTAAAGCTGGGAGGCGGCCGCTCGTCGGCTCCAGGTGGCATTGCATGCAGAGTTCCATCTGGAGCTTTGAACTGAGCCGTGCTGGATTCACAATTCTGCTACTGATGTCCGAGAAGCTCAGCGCCTGCCTGGGCTGCTCGAACATGTTGGCCGCCCGGACCATGACATCGTTGACAATCAATCCCTTCAGGAAGGTCCCCAGTAAAGACCGGATCAGCCCCCGGAGCATCGCTTCCGGAGGGCACTTGCGGATATCCATCGTGACAAAATACGCATCCATACGAAACCAATCGCCGAGTCTGCGGATGACGGGAATCGAATCCTGGACTCATGCCCCAATATCCACCTCGTTCCGTATACCAACCCAGAGGAAGTTCGATCAACGTTCCTCGTGGGGTACGGTGTAGGTAGGACCTCGAGTGGTCGCCTGCACCTATCACGTAGTCAATTTTCATCTCTTCGACATTCGTCTCATTTCCGTCGGAGCCGATTTGCCACCGTCTCTGGTAATAGGCCTGGTCGCGAAAAATCATCGAGAAGTGCGTGTCAGACAAGGCGTGGTAGAACTGCGTGTTCCCTTTATAGTCTTCGATTGTGTTCGCAGGAGCGGGCTTAAACAGGGATTTGGCCATTCCCGTCTGCCGATAGTTTGCATAGATTCGACTATGGCAACCCGCGCAAAGCCGGGAGTCGACGTATTCATTTACTGGAGTGCTTTTAGATGGGATGACGCCTGCGACTGGTATCCCGGTTTTTCCCCAGGTACCCACAACGAGTCCACCCACGCAGAAAATGAGCCTAACCACGCAGCAGAGGCTGAACCAGCACTGAGACTTCATATCGGCTTCTTTGCACCACTCGTTCCCAGATGGCGACTCCGGGTTTTCGGGCATCTCGCCGGTAAGAGACCCGAGGAACCTGATCAAATCTGCGGGAGCTTTGAGCGTCTTCAAACTCCCGTAATACATGTGAGCTACATCATCACGACATTGCAGAGGCTTCCGAGTCGAAAGTATGCATCACTTTTAGGCGAGGTTGGCGAAAATCCCGTGGCTGTTGAAAAACTCGCTCCCAGAAAAGTGCTCAGAAAAACTTTGCGTTAGGAGCCCTACAAGCGACGTTCGCACCTCGGGTAGACATCTATCCCCGGAATTCAGCCTGTTTTGAGAAAAACGGAGTTTTTCAACAGCCACGGGTTTTTTCGTCGACTACAGATTCAGGGTGCGCATTTAGCGACTACGAAAGAAAAAGGCCGACCTCGCGGCCAGCCTTTGGGTTGTGGCTGTCGCCGCTATTCGCCCTTTACCAGCGAGCAGTGGGTCGAAGCCGTTTTCCATGTGCCGGAGTCATTGACCCAGGTATCGCTGCAGATAACGGTTCGCGCCCGGTGCTTGCCCTGGAGTTCGGCATCGTAGGTGAACGTGTAATGCGACACGGCGGCGTTCGGGCCGAAGGTCGCCACCTTTACGTCGCTGATGTTGCCGCTCTTCCACTTGTTTTTCTTGTTCTGCAAATCCTTGATGAAGCCCTCTTTGGTTTCCCAATCTCCCCAGCTGTTTCCCGCGACGAATCCGTCGGCCAGATGCTGCTGAGCCCATGAAGCGTCGTTTTTCATCTGCGCATCTCTGGACTCCTGCTGCAGTTGCCTGATCTGGTCAGCGACGTCGCCGCCTGCCTGAGCGTCAAGGTTGATGCAGAGAGCCACACAGCAGAGCAGACTGATGGCAATAACGATTCTTGTTGTCATGTGTTATGTCCTCCGTAGAGCGGCAACGATTGTACATCCAGAAAGCTGCTGTCCCAGGGATTGTCGGTCACGCAGCCACAATCCGCACGTCACTGATGCAAACAGGCGTGGCTGTTGAAAAACTCACTTCCCAGAAAAGTGCTCAGAAAAACTTTGCGTTAGGAAGCCGCCTTCCTGATGAGAGCTGTTGATTTATGCAACGTTCTTCAAGGTGACGGTCGGAGCTTGAGGGGTTGGGGGCTCTGTCCGAGAAAGCTCCTCCCTGCAGGACTGCGATCCGGACACAGACTATTTTTTCGGCCGGGTATCCAAACCGAAATCGCGCTGCAGATTGCGGTACCAGGTTTCGTCGTCGCCGCCGCTCAGGTTGACCCACTCCTCGTCGGTCATCTTCCGGCGCCACTCCAGGAAAGGAACAGCGTCCGGTCCCACGGGATGGCGAAGTTGCCACGTGCCGCTCTCCACGATTTCCAGAATTTTCTGTCCAACCAGAGAGGGCGGCGCAGGATTCTGCAGCACGGCCTGGAAAAGGGACGCGAAACGCGCACGCTGCCGGTAGGGCGAATCGGTGCCCTCATCGGTGATGCGGCGCGCCATGGCGGTATCAATAATTCCGGGCTCGACGATCAGCACTCGGACATTAAAGGTCTTCATCTCCCCGGCCAGCCCTTCGCTCAACGCTTCCAGGGCCCACTTGGTAGCGGTGTAGGGAGTCAACGGAGCAGAGGAAATACGTCCCGCCACCGAACTTACATTGATGATGCAGCCGCTGCGGCGTTGGCGCATGTGCGGGACCACGGCCTGAATGCAACGGAGGGCGCCGAAATAGTTCGTCTCCATCACGGCGCGGAAGTCCGCCATTGGAAGCTCTTCCACGGAACCCCCTTTTTCCACGCCGGCATTGTTGACCAGCACGTCAATCGGGCCGTGATCTTTCTGGATGGCCGCAATGGCATGGCTCACCGACTGGTCCGAGTCGACATCCAGGGTCGAGACGGTAATTGGCAGTTTTTCCCGCTGCGCGATTTCCGCGAGTTGCGGAGACTGCGAAGGGTTGCGCATGGTGGCGTGGACCTTGTGGCCCGCACGGCCGAAAGCCAGCGCCGCCTCGAATCCAATTCCCTTGCTGGTTCCAGTAATGAGTACGGATGTCATCTCGCCTCCTTGGCGTTTGGAGCCCGATGATACGTCGTTGTCTTTTTGACGGTTGAAATAATTTGGCGGGTGGCCCAGGTAAAACTCGAGGGTGGCCCATTCCATCGCGCACCTTGCGATTGAGTGGGGTTACGATGCTGCCGATCCCCAAGAACTCAAATCCCTCCCATCTTACAAGTTGATATCTTCAATCCAGCTCCTGAAAGTTCGGAACAGCTTATCATTGTGCTTTGTCGGCGAAATGCCTCTACGATTCATTTCACCGCCATGGCTGTGCCAGTATTGCAGGAGAAGGGCGTTGTCGAACGAGGGCGAAAACGGGAACGGCAGACTGCATCGTTTCCCAACTCAATCGCACAGAACGCGATTGAATGGGGCACCCAACAAGTTGGGTGGGCCACCCGCCTGCGTTAGTCCGTTCGGGCCGACGCCGCCCGCATCCGAGGCACTGGGAGACGCTGGCGAAGCTGGTCAGTGTTTCGGCGGCCTGAGTCACAATAATGGTAAGGCGCGAGTTCGGAGGCGCTATAGAATTCCGACAAACGAACGGAAGTTCAAGATTGGACGGGAGAATTCTCGTGCCGTCTGTGGGATTCAACATGAAAACGACTATCGATAAGATCGAAGCCGTAACAAGACAGGCAGGATTCATCTACACGTTCGCTTTAATCTTGCTGCGTGATCTTTTCTTTCACCTGAGGACGCCGCCGATATCAATTGGCACGAGCACCTCAACTTTCAGGAGTTAACATTCCTAGCGGGCCTCGTCGTCAAAGCGGAAATTGACCTTAGCATTCCGAAAGAAGCTGACTCAGCAGCATGGTTTGAAGAGATTTACAGACTATTCGACCAGCTCCATACGGAACATCACGAACATTTCTTTGAGCAACTTAAGATTAGAGTCAAAGAAGGGATTTATCCCACTAACCCCGACGAGGATTATCGGAATACATTCGGCTCCGGCCTGATGATGACGGAGCCCATATTTTATGGAGGCTCTGGAGCCTACGACTTTCAATATCTAGAATTTGCTACGCAGAAGTATGCCGCCGATAGCAAGTGGATTCGTGAGCACACGGGCATTGATATCCCCCAAATGGGACAGATTGCTCATGAGTTGAAGAGCCTTCATGAGCGCAAGTACAACTCTCAGGACCCCATAAAACCCGAAGAGTTCCCTAAGCTGTGCACGGCGGCCTTGTCTATCTTTTCCTTTGGCGAAGGCGATCTTCAGAAATTCGGAAGTGATCCCATTAAGGCTTTCGTCCGGGCCTTTTCATTAATACCCGGCAAGGTAAATTCCGACCTACGGTTGCCTGGCCAGTTCACGAGCTGCATCGCGCACCCAAGACTGCTTTCTATGTGTCTATCCATGGCGAATGATCGTGTGACTGCAGTGCTCCTCCGATTTAGCATTCAACATCCTAGCGGTTCGTGCCTACGCCGAACAGCCCCGCTTGGAGCTAATGTTGTCGAGAGCCACGGGCTCTAGGCGATGATCGCCTCATATCACGGCGGTTCATTACGACGCTTAGCATAGTGACAACGCAGCCAGAGCTCGTACACCAATTGAAATCCTGAGTGCTTCAGGGCTCGGAACGGCGAATGCCCGCTGCATTTCCGATGCTGATTTGAGTCCGCTAGACGAAGATGAGACGCAAGCTATGCCAGTTTTATGACTAGGCCTAATTCAAACCCTGAAGCTGCTAAAGCGAAAATCAGCGAGCGATTACAAGTCTCACGATGCCAGATTGCCGCTATCGGATGCGCAAGGTGGAATGACGATTGTGTCGGAACCGAAATCCCCGGGGAACTACAGAAAAAGCTGGTAGGCCTCTCAAGGCTAGGAAAGTATAAGTCGAAAGCGGACGTATGGCTCGGTCTGGGTTGTCTTGTCACAAGTAATCGTCTCGTCGACGCTCTGGTGTTCAGTAAAGAACCTTGGGAGCCCGATCAGCAGCTAGAGGAACTATCGAAGCTTCTCCGGGGCAAACCTATGCTGCCATCGGGCAAGCAACTGGGAAGAAATCAGCCGTGTCCATGTAACAGTGGCAAGAAATATAAGCATTGCCACGGTGCTTCTTGATCTGAAAGGCGGCCGCGAAGTTCGACGGGGTGAGAACATGACGGAGCAGGAAATCCTACATGTGCTGCCAAGGTGTGGAAGATTGCAGCAATATTTCTCTCAAGTTTAAAATGGATGTCCTAGAGTAAGGTAGGTATGTTCTTTAGAATGGAGGAGCCGTTGACAGTGGAATCAGATTCAGAAATCATTGCTAACTCGGTTTGCCTCCTCTTTGGCCGCCTTCTCCAGGTTCTCCCGCATTTCAGCGTATATCTTCCGAGCTTGCTCGCGATATTGAGGATCGGATCTTGCAGCGCCCAGGAGTTGGTCTATCTGGTCAATCGTGTAACCGCCCGCAAGGAGTTGATTACGGAGTGCCTCACGCTCAGTCCACAAATCCTCCAGACTCTTGTTCACCAACTGAAGAAGTTCGATGACTGCCTGAAGTGTCATTAGATGGGGTCCTTGAGCCCGAAGTGGCGGTCGACGTCTAGCCAGATCGACAGCAGGCCACCAAGAACTGCAACGGTTAGAAATGCCGCGAACAAGGCTTGCCACTAAGTGAAGGCGACGAGATAACGCCGCCGGGAATGGGGGCCAGGGGTAGCCGAATTTTTCCCGATAGGTACTATCCCGCCGAGGCCTTGACATGCCTTCTGCTCTCCCGCTACCATAGGCGAACAAAAGGCGAATATGTCCACCCTTCCCTCTGCTCCCTGATTCGAAAAAAACCAAGCTCATTGGCATCGCCCGGCTCGCCGCAGAGGGAGAGTCCATCCGCGAGGGCCATGACGTCGAATACTTCACCCTGCCCACTCGCTCGCTGCTCAACCGCGTGGTGAGTGGCCGCCAATTGCCCTTCACCTGGGCGATCAATCCCTACCGCGGCTGTGAATTCGCCTGCAAATACTGCTATGCCCGCTATACGCACGAGTTCATGGAGATGAGCGACGTCGACTTTGAGCACAAGATCTTCGTCAAGCAGCACGCCGCCAATCTCCTCCGCCAGGAACTGAGGAAGGTTAAGGCGGGCGAGGAGATCGCCATCGGCACCGCCACCGATCCCTACCAGCCCGCCGAACGGCGCTATGAAATTACGCGCGCGATTCTGGAAGAATTCTCCCGCCATCGCGGATTCGAGCTGGGCATCGTCACCAAATCGAACCTGGTGGTGCGTGACGCCGCCCTGCTGCGCGAAATCGGCGAGCACAACCGGATCTTCGTGAACCTCACCATCACCACCGTGAATACCGACCTCGCCCGCATTCTGGAGCCGCGCGCGCCGCGTCCCGATCTTCGTCTCGAGGCGGTTCACCAGCTGAACCTCGCGGGCGTGGCCGCGGGAGTCATCTGCGCTCCCGTCCTTCCCGGCATCACCGATGCAGCACGCGACCTGGAGGCCCTGGTCGAAGCCGCTGCCCGGGCGGGCGCGAAATCTATTTTCGCGAATCCCCTGTTTCTCAAGCCGTGCTCAGCGTCGGTCTTCCTGCCGTTTCTCGAAAAAGAATTTCCCCACCTGGTGGCAAGTTATCGCGAGCGCTACGAGCAGCGTGCTTTCCTTCCGCCCGCTTTCGGCAAGCGGCTTTCACAACTCATGGCCCGACTGCGCTCGAAGCACGGCATCCACCATGAGTACGAGCGCTACGCGCGGCGCGCCCATCCGGTCCCGACCCAGGATGTGGAGCAACTAGGACTGTTCGGCGCACATGAAGCGCCACCCGACCACGGCAAAAGGTAAAAATGCTGGCTGGAAATCGGATGACGACCGCCTGAAAGGAAGATAGTGCCGCCGCCCACGACCAAGAACGGAAAGATTTGTTATGTCGAGATGCCCGCGACTGACATAGCGCGCTCGTCCGATTTCTGCCCGCGGGTCTTCTATGAGCCGAATGCACACGTGCCGTCAAGAGGCCGAAAAACCTCTCACCCATTTACTATCGGCATCGTTGGTGAAATAGGGATGTTTCAATACTTATCGCAAAACGGAAGGCGCAGGCGGGGAGCGAACGGCTCTTAGGATTTGCTCTTGCTGGTTAAAGGCAAAGCGGTTCTCTTACGATCATCCAATGCACTGCAGAGCTGCGCGACCAGGATAGCGAGCTTCGCCGAATCCGTCTCTACACTGGCCTGTTCTGCAATCGAAACCCAGTTGCTGTTTGTGGAAGGCGTCACTATGGGGAACCTCCGTGATACAGGGTCCATCCTATGCCGGCGTCCAATTGGAATCTGAGCACTAATGCTCAGCTAGGGAGATAGTTTGACGAACATGGCCCGGCTCCAGAGCAGAGTCCAGGCTTCCTAACGGCTCATTCGTCAGGTTTGCAAGGAGCAGCAAAGCCGCAGGCTGGCGGGAATGTTTCCGAGTTGTAGATGGCAAGCCTGGCGACGATTCGGAAACATACCTTCCGTTGGCGAACAAAAGACTGCTCCTAGCCGGGTAGGACGGAGCGGTTGGTTTACGAATCCAGCTGCAGTAATGTTCTAGCGTTGCGCTTCCACTTCGTCGCTCCGGAGCTGGCTTGAGCCAAACGCGCTGCAATGACGGAGTATGCGGAGGGATTGAAGACCAACCCAAGATGGGTTCCCGAGACGCGGAAGTCCGCTTCCTGGCGGTCTGTCTTGCAATATCGCCAGTCAACGACGCCGTCGCCCTCGCTGTAGAGAGCGGTTTCGGTTACCGACAGCGGCATCGCGTGCCGCAAGGAACCCAGGAAGTCGCAAGTACAATGACCGGTATAGCAGTCGGGAAGCACGTCGCCGGCGTGCTTTGCCAGGATGAGTCGCCGGACTATCCCGGCTGCACGCAAAATGCTGGGATGTGCGACCGTACCGCGAAAAGGAGCACCCAGGGTGATGACCGAGGCTATATCCGCGGGCCGCTGCGCCGCGATCGCGCGGGCAATAATTCCGCCCAGACTATGGCCGATGAGATGGAGCTTGCGGCCAGATTTGGCTAGCGCCTTCTCAATGGTCTCGTTCAATTGACGCGTAATTAGCAGGTTGGGACACTCGGCGTTGAAGCCGATTCCTGAGAAGAAGGGGTTGTATCCGATTCGCGCCAGCCATTGATGCAAAGGGGCCAGGTAAGCATCGGGACACAGAAAAGCAGGGATAAGGACCACCGCCGAGCCATCGCCGTGAGGTATTCCTAGACCGTAATATAAAGGTGCGGCATGCAGGAGAAGCAACTCGGCCGCACAAAGCACCTCGCCCAAAATGGGAAGGTCAGCTTCCTCATACTCCCGAGTACGAATCGGGGAACTGCGAGGCCTGGACCTAGTGCTTGTTCTTCTCATGAAGGCTGTCTCAATGTACGTGCGACCGCGGGATTCCACAATGAAGATTAATCTGTAGATTCGTATATTGCTGGCGGGTAGACGGAGTCTCGACGCATCGGGCTTCCAGTAGGTCCGGAGCTATGGCGCAAACAGCAAAGCCTGTGCAACTCAACCCGCGAACGCGTGATCGAGTGCCGAGCCTTGCCAACCTCTATAATCGCAAGTGACTTATGACGTCGTCCTATCCACCCTCGGTGGTGCCGCATCCCGCTCCCCGGCTGAGTTTTCGGGAAAAGCTCAATCGCTTCTGGCTGCGAATGACTGAAGGACTGGCGCTGAACCAGCTCTGGGCGCAGTTCGAAAAAGACGCGCGCGCCAGTTACCGGCTGTACTCCCGGGACCTCGAGGCCAAAGGCAGCGAAGTTGCGCGGCCCGGCCGCCAGGTCTGGCATGTGGCGCAGCAGTTCTTCTGGGCGGTGCTGGAGAAGCTGAGTCCGGCGCGGCGCGTGCTTCTGCTGCTGTCGTTGGTGCTGCTGGTGTTCAATCCGCAAATCGGCTTGCACGATCAAGCGGGAAGCATGCACGTCGTCAGCTTCGATTTCCGCTTGTTAGGCGGTCTGCTGCTGTTGCTGGTATTGATTCTGGAAGTGGGCGATCGGGTGGTGATGAAGCGCGACCTTGAAATCGCGCGCGAGATCCAGACCTGGCTGCTGCCGAACCAGCCGCCGGTGATTCCCGGGATCGAAGTCGCGTTTCAAACTCGCGCAGCGAACACGGTGGCAGGCGATTACTACGACGTGTTCGCGCGTCCGGGACGCACGCCGGAGGAGAACCGGGTACTGCTTGCCGTGGCTGACGTTGCGGGCAAAAGCATTCCGGCAGCGATGTTGATGGCAACCTTTCAGGCCAGCCTGCGGACGCTCTCGGTCACTCAGTCATCGCTGATCGAACTGATCACCAGCATGAACCGCTACGCCTGCACCAACAGCCAGGGTGGGCTTCGCTTCACCACGGCGTTCCTGGGAGAATTCGATCCGACGACGCGCACGCTCAGCTATATCAACGCTGGTCACAACCAGCCCATGCTGTGCCGCAAATCAGGCGCGCTCGAACGGCTGGATGCGGGCGGGTTGCCGATCGGGATCAGCGCGGACGCGCCTTATCAGTCGGGCAGCGTAGTGCTCGCGCCGGGGGACTGGCTGGTGATCTTCACCGACGGCGTGGTCGAGGCCATGAACACGCGCGGTGAAGAGTATGGCGAGCCGCGGTTGCTGGCCGCAATCGCCGGCGGCACTCACACGAAGCCTGCCCAGATGATGCAGCGCATCCTGGCGGATCTCGATGGGTTTGTGGGAAACACCCCGCAGCATGACGACGTGACCTGTCTCCTGGTCCAGGTTGTCTGATTCCGCAAAGGTTCACGAGAGTGCCGGTTCCGGCCTGGACATGGCAAACTTCTGGTCCGGCTTTTCGGCTGGTTCTGCCGCGCTATTGCTGGGGTAGCAAGACAATCTTGCCGGCAACGCGGGAGTGCTCGATCAGGTCGTGGGCGCGCTGGGCTTCGCGCAGGGGCAGACGCTCGGAGATCTGCGGCTGAATTTTCTTGTCCCTGAGCAGGTCGAGCAAATGCGCGAGATCTTCGCGGAACCATTCGAGGTGGCGCTTCTTCTCGGTGGTGATCGAGTACCAGCGGGCGGATTTTCCGTCGGGAAGAAGGCTGAGCAATCCCAGCAGCGCGAAGCTGACGCCGCCGCGGAGCTTGCTGGGTTTGCCTTGATCGATGACCGAAGACATGCCGTAGCCGATTAATTTTCCGCCGGAGGTTTTTCCTCCCGCGCGCAAGGTCTGGTACGAACGCCACCAGTTCTTGCCGCCCACCGCGTCGAACACCGCATTGACGCCGACACCCTGGGTCATCTGGAGCACGCGGGCCACAAAGTCATCGGTCTTATAGTCGATCGGGATACCGCCGAGTGCGGTGACCAGGTCATGCTTCCCGCGGGAGGCTGTGCCGAACATCTTCAACCCCGCCAGCCTCCCCAATTCGAGCGCGGCCGTGCCTACGCCTCCGGCGGCCCCATGAATGAGCACCGTCTGTCCGGATTCCAGGATGGCGATGCGGTGGATGAGCTGCAGCGCGGTGACGTAATTCAGAACCAGGCTGACTGCCTCGGCGGGATCGACGCCGGCGGGAACGTGCGTGAGTTCGCTGGCCGGAACGCAAACATACTGGGAATAGCCACCGACCATTATGAGAGCGGCGACAGTCGCATCCGGAGCCCAGTTCGAAACGCCTTCTCCCACCTTGTCAATTACACCCACCACGTCATAACCGGGAGAAAATGGGAGTGGCGGCGTATTCGGATACATGCCGTAGCGCATGAGAACGTCGGCGAAGGCGACGCCGGTGGCCAGTACTTTCAGGCGGACTTCTCCGCGACCGGGCTCGGGGAGGTCTTCTTCGATGACTTTCAGAACTTCGGGGCCACCGTGTGCGGTAATGACGACGCGGGTGTTTTTCATAGATACATTTGATTGGATGTGAGGATGAGGCGGGAAGGTGCGCGCAAGGAAGCGATCATCGGAACCGCTTGGCAAAGCTGGGCGTAGAGCGGGCCCGGGGCCGAAAATGCCTTTCCTGATCTCGGGTAGCGTCGGCAGATAAGGGGTTCTTCGACGGCGGTCGGCTTACGCCTCGTTGCTCAGGGTGACAACGGGTGGGAGATTCCCGAGAGAAAATAGTTACGGCGGACTGTCGATCGTGGGCGACTCCGTTCGACTAACCGGTGAAGGGCAAGGAGGCCCGATCCACATGCAATATCTGCTGCTGATCTATGACAAGGAGAGCGACTGGGGAAAGCTCAGCCAAGCCGAGCAGGGCAACATGATGAAAGAATATGGGGAATTTTCCAAGAGCATCGACCAGAGCGGACACTATCGCGCGGGCAGCCAACTGCATCCCGTGTCGAAGGCCACCACCGTACGCGTGCGCGACGGGAAGAAACTGGTCACCGACGGCCCCTTTGCCGAAACCAAGGAACAGCTGGGCGGCTACTACCTGATCGAGGCGAAAGATCTGGACGATGCGGTGGCGATTGCAGCCCGGGTCCCGTCGGCGCGTTTCGGGTCGATCGAGGTTCGGCCACTGGTTGGCCGGGACCGGCCCTAAACTCAGTCCGGGCCGCGGCGGGAGACGGAGCTCAACTTCATCGTTCCGCTCTCGGTTATCGGCGCCCTCCGCAATTACTGGAATCAGGAGAGCTGGCAGCCGAAGGCGAAGTGGGCAATCTCCGCGCCCAGCCCGGCCTGCGAAAGCGGTGCATGACCATTGAGCAAATCTATCGCGAGGAATCCGGAAGGATCCTCGCCACGTTGATCCGCCTTCTCGGCGACTTCGATCTGGCCGAGGAGGCGGTGCAGGAGGCGTTCGCCCTCGCGCTGGCGCAGTGGCCGCACACGGGGACGCCCGCGAACCCGCGCGCATGGCTGGTTTCCGCGGGGCGGAACAAGGCGGTCGACGCGCTGCGGCGCCGGGCCTTTCTCGAAGCGAAGCGGGACGAACTGGCGCGGCTGAAGGTGCTGGCGGAACAGGTGGCCGAGGCGCCGGAAGAGACCATGCTCAAAGATGACCGGTTGCGGCTGATCTTTACGTGCTGTCATCCGGCCCTGGCCCGGGAGGCGCAGGTGCCTCTGACATTGCGCACGCTCTGCGGCCTGAGCACGGAGGAAATTGCCCGTGCCTTCCTGGTGCCCTTGCCCACCATGGCGCAGCGACTGGTACGCGCCAAGCAAAAGATTCGCGATGCGGGCATTCCCTACCGGGTTCCGGCGGAGGAAGAACTGGCCGAGCGGCTGGAGACCGTGCTGCTGGTGGTGTATCTCGTCTTCAACGAAGGCTACAACGCCAGCGCGGGCGACGCTCTGGTGCGGCGCGAGCTTTGCCATGAAGCGATCCGGCTGGGACGCCTGCTGCACGCCTTGATGCCCGGCCAGGCCGAGGCGCAGGCGCTGCTGGCACTGATGCTCTTGCATGATTCCCGGTGGGATGCGCGGGTCACCGGCTCGGGAGAGATCGTGCTGCTCGAAGAGCAGGATCGCAGCCGCTGGCATCGCGAACAGATCGCAGAAGGCCTCGAACTGGTCGAGAACTCGCTGGCGCGAGGAGCCAAAGGCCCCTACGCCTTGCAGGCCGCGATCGCGGCGCTACACGCGCAAGCCGAGAGCGCGCAGGCGACGGACTGGCACCAGATCGCGGCGCTCTATGAATTGCTGTTGCACATCCAGCCTTCGCCGGTGGTGGAATTAAACCGGGCGGTAGCCGTGGCGATGGCGCACGGCGTTCCCGAAGGATTGCGTTTGCTGGACGAATTGGAAGGGCGCAAAGCGCTCGCCGGCTACTACCTGCTGCCCGCGGCGCGGGCCGACCTGTTACGGCGCGTGGGACGTTGGAGCGAGGCAGAAGCGGATTACACGACGGCACTCGCACTGGTCAGCAATGACGCCGAGCGCCGATTCCTCGAACGGCGATTGGCCGAGGTCCGGGTCAAGGCCCGGGACGATCGCTAGCGTCCTGCGAAGAACCCAAGCATGGACCGAGGGCATTCCGGGTCACGCGAAAGTAGTCAGATCGGTTGGCGATTTCGGGATAGTTGATCGAAGGTGAAGAGCGTCACCAGCAGGACATAGGAACTGAGCGACGTCGGCATCGCCGCGATCCTGGCGCGATGCGGTGCTCGCGATCTATTCCATCTAGCAGGCGAGCTTGTGGGCGCGTTCGAGAGCGCTGCGCGTTTGAGACAGTTCCTCGGTCAGGACCTCGATGACGAGCATGCACAGGTCCGGCTTGTCGCGGAGCAGATCGAGCAACCGTTCGCGGGGGATGTATACCAGTTCCGAATCCTTGACAGCCTCGGCACTGAGACTGTAAGGCGAGTTGGAGAGCACCGCCGGCAGCCCCAGAACGGATCCCGGCCCTGCGTGCCGCGAAAGAAATGCCGCGGGCCGCTCCGCAAGTCCCAGTTGGACTGCGCCGGTGGAGACCAGGAAAATGCCGGTGACGGCGTCCCCGCGATGGAACAGGAAGCTGCCACGCGTACTGCGGATTCGGGAGCCGATCGCGATGAGTTGTGCCTTGAGTTCGTTGGGCGCTACGAGAGTCCCCATGTCTGGCCTCACCTTTTGAAGTGGGTCTTTTATAGATGAGCGGGCGACCCGGGCAATGTGACGGTGATCACTGATGGGAGTGACTCGGCTCGGATCCGCCGGGTGCCACGTTCCCGGGCGGAGGCACTGCCGGGTGCCCTCACTTGGTTTTCTCAGCTTTCGGCGGTGGCGTCAGAGCGGGAAGGTAGAGTCCGGCGACGTGATGGGTGATTTCATCGGGATGGCAGTCAGCGAGATTGGCCAGCACTACGATCGTGAGCTTGTCATCGACGTAGCGTGAGATGTTGGTATTGAAGCCCTGCCAGGCTCCGGCGTGCTCGAGGATGCGATGGCCATGCACGTCGTTGATGAACCAGCCGAACCCGTAATGATCGGGATTGGGGCGGCCGTCACTGAGTTTCACGGGGGTCCACATCTGGTCGAGGGTGGAACGCTTGAGAAGCTTTTCGGTGAAGAGCGCGGCGTCCCACTTGGCGAGATCGACGATGGTGAAGTAGAGGGAGCCGTCGGCGGTGGTGTTGAGCGTGGGCGAGACCCATTCCTGATTTTTGAGCTGGCCTTTCACCAGGCGATAACCGGCGGCACGGTTGGGAATGATGTCCGCCTCGTTCATGATGCGCGTGTTCATGCCGAGCGGCTGGAAGATGCGATCGTGGAGGAAATCGCCGTAAAACTGCCCGGAGACGCGATGGATCACCACCCCGAGGGTGAGATAGCCGAGGTTGCTGTAAGCCCACTTCGAGCCGGGCGCAAAGGCGAGCGGGATGGTCTCCACAATTTTCAAAAGCTCGTCTTCGGTGTAGTCGCGGCGGAAGTCGAACTTCTCGGGATAGTCGCCGAAACCTGCGGTGTGACTGAGCAAGTGGCGGACTTTGACGGTGCCCCAGGCGGCGGGCGCGTCCGGGAAGAATTTGGTGAGCGGGTCGTCGAGCCCGAGCTTCCCTTCCTCCACCAGCATCATGACCGCAGTGGCGGTGAACTGCTTGCCCATGGACCCGGACTGAAAAATGGTCTCGGGCTTAACCGGGACTTGGAGTTCGACGTTCGAAAAACCATATCCCTGGGACTTGATGATCTGTCCGTCACGGACGACGAGCAGGGCAAGGCCGGGGATCTGGCGCTGCTGCATGGCCGAGTGGATGTAGGCATCGACCGGGTCGGGAGACTGGGCGAGGGTTTCGGCGGCGAGAAGGAAGAAGGTGGCGATTACGGCCCAGAGTCGTGGATTCCTCAAGTTTGGTGCCTCCATCGAATGAACGCTTGCCGAGTTGTCGCCCGGCTGCACACTCGGTCCGCGCAAGCTCCCGAGGGCGTTTCTACATGGTTCGGGGGACAGACGAGAGCGTCTGTCGCTACGTGGTCATCGCCGCGGCGTACATCCTGTGAAAGGCGTGGACGCCCCTCTCTTGCTTCACGCTGAAACGGCCGCGTTGGTAGCTGCGCGAGCGCAGGTTCTTCTGCACCGCCTCGCAAATGGCAATGTCTTCCAGTTGAATTTCATCGCTGAAGCGCACCGCGGCCTGGGCGGCTTCGCTTCCCAGTTCCTTCTCGGGCAGATACCACTCAAAGATAGCCAGGCTGCGCTCTGCGTCCAGCGGAAGCACGACGTTCAGCGAGACGTTGTCGGGATAGCAGTTAAGCATCCAGTTCGGGAACGCCCAGAAATAGTCGGTGGTCAGGCCTTCACGGGCTTCCTGGTAGCGGCGCGGAGTCGCGTCCCCGGGCTGCGCTCCGCGGATCGGGCTCCACTGGCGAACGTGGTGCGCGTAAGGCTCGACCGTGTAGGCGTTGAAGTCGAGCTCGCGGTTCAGGCCGGGATGCACGGTAGGCAGGTGATAGCCCTCGAGATAGTTGTCGACGTAGGTTTTCCAGTTGCACTTCATGTCGTAGGTGCGGCGCTCGAAAAGTTTCATGGTCGCGAACGGGAAGCGCTCGGCTTGTGGCGCGAGTTCGCCGAGGCTTTCAACCAGCGAGACGGCATCGGCGTCAAGATTTACAAAGATGAGATTGAGCCACTCCTCACAGCGCACGGGCGCGAGCGCGAAGTCTTCGGGCCTGAATCCTTCGACGCCATCGATCTCGGTGGCATGGTTGAGCGAGCCGTCGAGATTGTAGGTCCAGCCGTGATAGGTGCAGCGGAACAACTTGCGCGATCCGCAGCCTTCGGCGGGCGGCCCGGCACGATGGCGGCAGACATTGTAGAAGCCGCGCAGCTGGTGATCGGCGCCGCGGACGATGAGCAACGGCTCGCCGACCAGTTGGGTCGTGAAATAGTCACCCGGCTCGGCAACCTGCTCATGGTGTCCGATGACCTGCCAGGTACGGGAAAAGATTCTGTCTTTCTCCTGTGCAGCGACGGCGGGATCGACGTAGAGATGGGACGGCAGGGTCCAGGCGCGGGCGATATCGGCGTCGATCAGCGAGGACTGGGGCGGGGTCATGGGGTCCGGGGTCACGGGCCAGCCATTGTAAGACAGGCGTTGCCCCGACGTCAGCGATCGCGGCTGAGTCATCCAGCCTATAAGTAAAGATGCAGGCTTGCCGGCTTCTTGCCGGGCACCGCCTCAGGCGAACGCGGGTCATGATCGAGGATGCCTCTGGCAACGTGGTTACGGACATTACCGACACAAATTGACTGACGGAACTTGTCACGCCCGCCCTTTCGTTTCATCCCAAAGAGGGTGCCACGGGAGCGCACCGCGCAGTGACGACTGCTAAGTTCGTGATTTCCTTCGACGACACCGGCGAATGCGTGCACCCGGAGAGGGATGAAGGGTTGGCATGGCACGTGCCACCAGTCCGAGTGTTGTTTTAGATCTTTCTAACAAGCTGGCGAAGTACCTGGGGGAGGGTACAAGCCGGAAAGCAGCGGAAGGAAACTTCCGCTGCTTTTCTCTTTGCGTGAATGGGTTGGAAGCTCGCCCAGGAAGGATGGATTTCGCGGGCAGGACGCTCGCTTGGGCTCCAGGAGCAGTCCGCTGAAAACAGAGAAAATAACGACAAGGTTTGTTGGTGAGATTGACGAAAATTGTCAAGAAGCGGCACCGGCGCGAGAAATAGTGAGGGGATGGAGTGGTTACCAAAGGGTGGTGAATCTTTCAAACGGCGGACCTTAACCCCTTTAGGTGGTGGAGACTGAGGTCACCGGGAAATTTGGCACCGGAAGTGCCATCAAACAGGTGTCGGTCGATTGCGACCAAGTTCAGAAAGTCAAAACACTAGAGACGAGGAAAATACGAAATGCGGAAACAAAAGGGTTTCTCACTGATCGAGTTGCTGATCGTGGTTGCGATCATCCTGATTATCGCGGCCATCGCTATTCCGAACCTGCTGCGCGCGCGTATGGCGGCTAACGAGTCGTCCGCGGCCAGCTCCATTCGTACCGTCAACACAGCCGAAGTCAGCTATTACTCCGCCTATCCGGCGCACCGGGTATGCGGCTCTGGCCAGCTCTGGGCGGCGCCTTCGCCTTGCGCGCCGGCAAGTTGCCAGCTTGCCTGATTGACAACAACCTGGCCACAGAACGGCACGCCTCCCAGCAGCGGCAAGAGCGGCTACACCTTCACAGCGGCGTGGTTGCAGTCGCAATGGTATCAACGCTCGCTATTTCGGTCAACGGATGCCGATCGTATTCCAGCAGACCGGTACCCGCGACTTCTGCTCGCCGAAGACGCGGTCGTGCGCTTTGATCCGACAGGTACAGCGGCCGCAGCTCCGACGCCTGCCTGCCTTCCTGCCCCCTGAACAACTAGTTTGCAGTTGGCAAGTACCTGGGGGAGGGTACAAGCCGGAAAGCAGCGGAAGACAACTTCCGCTGCTTTTCTTTTTTGTTTTGAAGGGCTTTCGCGGTTTCCGGCTTCGGCAGCCGCGCACCGTACGGGGTGACACGGTTTGTCGGCAAGAAACCGACGCAAATTGTCACTGGTCGCCCGTTCTTGTCAGGGGAGGAGAAGATGCCCCTGGGTACCGAAGGATGGGGCATAATTGAAAATGTGAGTCTTAGGCTTGAGAGGCAGGCTTACGTTAGTAACGTACGCGTCTGGCCCTCGGGATGCGATTATTCATCAACGCTAGGTCTTCCATAGGCCAGTTCACAGTAACCGGAGATGAGGGGAAAATACGAGATGCGGAAACAAAAGGGTTTCTCACTGATCGAGTTGCTGATCGTGGTTGCGATCATCCTGATTATCGCGGCCATCGCTATTCCGAACCTGCTGCGCGCGCGTATGGCGGCTAACGAGTCGTCCGCGGCCAGCTCCATTCGTACCATCAACACGGCCGAAGTCACCTATTACTCCACCTATCCGGCGACCGGGTATGCGGCTCTGGCAGCTTTGGGCGGCGCGGCTTCACCTTGCGTGCCGGCGATTGCCAATGCTTGCCTGATCGACAACAACCTGGCCACCAACGGCGCCGCGGCTGGTAAGAGCGGTTACAACTTCGCAGCGGTTGCGGCTGCGGTCGGCGGCGGAGCCCTGCTCTCGCAGTACGCGGCCAACGGTTCACCGATCGTGTTCCAGCAGACCGGTACGCGCGCCTTCTGCTCGACCGAAGACGCGGTGGTTCGTCAGGATCCGGCGGGTGCAGGTTCTACGGTTCACGATACCTGCGCAGCCTTCCTGCCGCTCAACAACTAACTCGTACTTAACGCCCGCAAGGGCAAACCGGGCAGAAGCGAAAGCTTCTGCCCTTTTCTTTTGCTTGTCCGGGATTGTCGGGGGAGTGACGGTTTCTGTCGCTGCCGCACGGCGGGACGTGGTAGCCCCTGGGGGGACATTGTCGACCAACGTGTAAACCGATTGAACTGCAGTGGTTTCCGATGGTTACGCGAGGGTTGGCAAGTGCCAGACGGATGGCCCTCGGAGTGCAACCTTTACACGTGTTTAGGAGAGTCCGCCAACCGGCAAGAGCCGGAAACGCGGGCAGGAACATCTTATGCGCCATCAAGACGGCTTCTCGTTGATCGAATTGCTCATCGTCGTCGCGATCATCCTGATCATCGCGGCGATCGCGATTCCGAACCTCTTGCAGGCGAAGATTGCGGCGAATGAAGCATCGGCAGCGAGTTCGCTCCGGACCATCAAAACTTCGGAATATCGCCTATAGCTCGGCCTACCCGACGGTGGGATATGCGATTTCGATCGCGAACCTGGGGGGCGCGTCGCCCTGCACGCCGTCGGCGGCGACGGGCTGTTTCCTGGACGATGCGCTGGCACAGGCGATACCCGGATCGACCGGCAAGAGCGGATACACATTTCTGGCTACTGGGCTCACGGGCGGAGGCGGCGGCACATTTAACGCGGCGTTTGTCGCGGGGGCCGCACCCATCGCACCCAAGTCAACCGGAAACCGGAGCTTCTGCTCAACCGATGACGGCGTACTTCGGGTGCTGCCGAACGGGACGACGGTTCCGGTCAACACCACCGCGGCCTGCTTAGCGTATCCGATCGCACAGTAAGCGGTGCCAGCAGATAAACAAGGATTGAGCGCCCGCGGCGCTCTACGAATGGCGAAATACCTGGGGGAGGGTATGAGCCGAGGGTGGCCGGGACGAAAGTCTCGGCCGCTTTCTTTTGCGGGCAGATTTTGGGATTACCAAAGGAACCTCGGCGAGCCTCACCTGTTACTCTCCGATCCGCAAGTTTTTATATACTTTCCTTGGTTCTGAGGGAATCGCAGTCACTCTTGAAAAAGCCATGCACGCCATAGAAATCCTGGGGTTAGAGAAGACATACAGCGTCGGCTTCTGGCGTAAACGTCCCAAGTGTGCCCTGCGCCCGCTTCACCTGAATGTCGAAGAGGGCGAGATTTTCGGGTTCCTGGGTCCAAACGGCGCGGGCAAGACCACGACGCTGAAGATGCTGATGGGGCTGGTATTCCCGACGGGCGGTTCGGCGCGGATCCTGGGCAGGGATCTCAACGATCCCGAGATGAAGGCGCAAATCGGGTTCCTTCCCGAGCAGCCCTACTTCTACGACTATCTCACCGCGCAAGAATTGCTGGAGTATTACGGGCGGCTCTCGGGCGTGGTGGGAAAAGATCTTTCCCAGCGAGTGGAGAAAGTGCTGGGCAGGGTCGGCCTGCCGGATGCCGCCGGCGTGCAATTGCGCAAGTTTTCAAAGGGCATGCTGCAGCGCGTGGGAATCGCGCAGGCCATTCTGCACGAGCCGCGAATCGTTTTCTTTGACGAGCCGATGTCGGGACTTGACCCCATGGGGCGGCGCGAAGTGCGCGACCTGATGGAAGAGTTGAAGCACGAAGGCAAGACGGTATTCTTCTCCACCCACATTCTCTCCGATGCCGAGGCGCTGTGCGATCGGGTTGCGGTCATTCATCTGGGAGAATTGCGCGCCGTCGGAGCGGTCGCAGACCTGACCTCCGGGGTGCAGGGCAAAGTCGAGATGGTCTGGGAGGGCACCACCGTGCCGGCCTCGATCAAGGCGCTGGGCGCGGAATGTCACGTGACCGGCGACACCGTGCGCGCCGTGCTCGCGGACGAAAGCCAGGACCTTGCCATTGATGCATTGCGACGGGAGCGGTTGCGCCTGGTCTCGCTGGTGCCGCTGCGCACTACCCTCGAGCAGTACTTCGTGGAAAAACTGAAGCGATCGGAAAAGACCGCGGGGAGCATGGCATGAACAGCCGCATCGCTTGCATCGCCTCGAACACCTTCCGGGAAGCGGTGCGGGACCGCGTCCTTTACAACCTGATCGCGTTCGCGGTGTTGTTGTCGGGCGCCGCCATTCTGGTGGGCCAGATTTCGATCGACATTGAGAAACTGGTGGTCATCAACCTGGGCCTGACGGCGGTCTCGCTGTTCGGGGTGGTGATTGCGATCTTCATCGGCATCGGGCTGGTGTCGAAGGAGATTGAGAAACGCACCTTGTACACGGTGCTGTCACGGCCGGTGCGGCGTTGGGAATTTATCGTGGGCAAATTCTTCGGCCTGGCCGGGACCCTGGTGGTCAATGCATTCTTCATGGCGATCGGCGTCTTCGCCGCGCTGCTTTATGTGGCGCACAAGTTTCACAAGCCCGACGGGTGGATCCTGGTGGCGCTGTATTTCATCATCCTGCAGTTTCTGATCATCTGCTCCCTGGCGCTGCTGTTCTCGTCATTTTCCTCGCCGTTGCTGTCCGCGGTATTCGCGTTTTCGCTGTTTGTGATCGGGACGTTTTCGGAAGACTTGCGCGGGTTCGCGGCGATGGCGACCGGAGTCACCAAGTGGCTGGCCACGGGCGTCGCGTACCTGGTACCCAATTTCTCGGCGCTGAACGTCATCACTTCGGTGGCGCACGCGCAGCCGGTTTCCGGACAGTTGATTTTCTATAACACCGTCTACGCCCTGCTGTATTCGACCATGGCCTTGTGCGGGGCGGTGCTCATTTTCCAGCGACGCAATTTGAAATGAACCGTTCGCGAACAGTAACGATTGCGGCCAGCGGGATGCTGATCGCCTGCTTACTGGGGTCGGTGTTTTTTCTGAGGAAGATCGATCAACTGCGCACCGGCGCGACCCTGGAGGAAGTGCTCTTCATCAGCTCTCCGCAAACCGTGAAGCGGCTGAGCCTTGGCTATGACGGGCTGTTGGCGGACATCTACTGGACGCGGGCCGTGCAGTACTTCGGGGGAAGGCACGTGGCCGGGGCCAGCCACTATCGTCTGCTGGCGCCGCTGCTCGGAATCGCGACCAGCCTCGACCCGCACCTGGTGGTGGCGTACCAGTTCGGCGCGAACTTTTTATCGCCGAAGCCGCCGAACGGGGCCGGCATGCCGGACAAAGCCGTCCAACTGGTGGAATTCGGAATCCAGAACAATCCCGACGATTGGAAGCTCTACTACGAGCTGGGATTCGTCTACTACATGGACATGAAGAACTATGGCAAGGCCGCGGACGCTTTCGCGCGCGGCTCGCAGGCGCCGAACGCGCATCCGTTTCTGAAAGTCATGGCGGCGCAGATGGCGCAGCACGCCGGCGATACCCAGATGGCGCGCGCCCTGTGGACAACCACCTACCAAAGTTCCCAGGACAAGCAAATCCGTGGCAACGCCATCGCTCACCTGCGCGCCATTCAGGTTGAAGATGATGTAACCGCGCTGGAAGAGCTGGTGTCCCAGTATGGTCAGAAGACCGGGCAACTGCCGTCCTCGATGTCGGACCTGGTAGCGGCGAACCTGTTGCGCGCGATCCCCGTGGACCCGACCGGGCGTCCGTACAAATTAACCCCGCAAGGCCGGGTCGAGGTTCAGGTGCCCGACGATATTCCTTTTCTCGAAAAGGGCGCTCCGCCGGGGTACAAGCCCCCGGCACCGAAGAACCTGGAAAGCCTCGCGAATTAAGGATTGCCGGACCGTCCGAGTGCCCCTCTCTCCACCCCAGGGCGTTGAGCTTAGTGAGTGTGCTCGCTGATTACGTCAATCGTCCGCCCCCCAACGGAGACGGCTGCTAGAATTCCCCGCATGGCGAGCAGGCTGATCGGAATACCGTCCCGCATTGCATTCCTTGTGTGTGGACTGATCTCTGTTGCGCTGAGTCGAATGTATATCGCGCTGCGAGGTTTTGATCCAGCCTCCCACGGAAGTTGGTCGCTATATTCGGCAGCGCTGATGGTGGTGGGGGTATCTTCTGTCTTGATCGGCCTACTACCCGGGTCATGGGTTCAGAAGGCGCGCAAGATCGAACCGGGCAAACGGTCGTCCCTTCCCATCAAGATGCTTGCGGGCTTCGCAGCTGTTTCTTATCTCGTGGTTGTGGGGCTATCCTTTGCTCCGCACAGCTGGCACACTAGCCCTCAGTCTGTTTTTTCTGTCTGTCCAGCGTGTGCGCTGACAATTACCGTCGAGCCCTCGCTTGGGACGGTCCTGTTAGGTCTAGCTCCTTTGAGTGCGGCTGTTTATGGTGCGCTCGGCGCTGTCTTGGGATACATCTCAGTCGTCCTCCGGCAAGGGTAGTTGGCGTAACATCGATTTCACTCATTCACAAGTTCTGAGCCATACCGGGAGTTGTGACTGCTCTGACGCCGAGGTCGACAGTGATCGCGCAAGCTGTAGTGTGCCCAATAGCGCTGACGCAGTCATCAGGCGCAATCCTTAGCCCTACCCTCATGTATCCGCATTTATGCAAACTATTGCGCTTCCAAGCCGCAGCGGTCGCGCAACCGCCTACATGTCCCACACCCTTTTGGCATGCCGGTTGCCATCACTAAGGGGAGCCCTGAGCGCAGGCCCGTGGTAACGGTTCGGGCAGTAGCACTCTGTGCTGAGAGGCTTGCGCCCGATGAGCTCGGAAGTTCAGGAGAATTGGAGATTCTGGCGATGAAAACGACCGGCTTGCTGTGCTTCCTCCTTTTTGCCTCGCTGACTTGGGGACAATCCATTACCCCATCCGTAGTCAACGGTCAGCCCCAGCCGCTTCACCTGACCGGCAATCCCCAGCATGCCGGTGCGGCTCCTTTGGCCGAACAAAAGAGCCTGCTCGGCTCCAGCGCCTACAGTTCCGCGAAGGGCGAGCGGCCCCTCTGGGAAGTGGCTCCGCCGCCGCGTCCCACCACTCCCCTCGCCGATACCGCCCGTGCCCTGCGGAAGCAACACGAGAGCGCGAAGAAGGCCATCTTCATCCGCGAAAACTGACGGAGCACGGTCACAAAGTGTTTGATGGTCGCATCAGAACCTCTGGGCTTTTGCGAAATTCTCGCCTTCAGGGTCTGCACAAGTTTCTGGAATTCCGGATCTGTCTTCAGGATGCCGCGGCCGCCGGCGTACATTCGGCCGAGGCTAAGCTGAGCAATGTGCATTCCCTGGTCTGCGGCCATGCGGTACCAGCGGATGGCCTCGACGTAATTCTGCTCGACACCTTGCGCATTCTCGTAAATCACTCCCAGGTCGAAGGCCGCGTCTGCATTCCCCCGCTCGGCCGCCTTGTGGTACCAGCGCGCGCCTCCGCATGGTCAATTGGAAAATCCTGACCGCTGTCGTAAAGCCAGCCCAGGTTTAAGGCTGCCTCAGCATGGCCCTGCTCGGCGGCTTTGCGATACCAGCGGGCCGCTTCCTGGTGGTCAATGGGAACTCCGCCACCGTAATCGTAGAGGAACCCGAGGCTGTTCTCGGCCTCGGCGTAACCCTGGACGGCCGCCAGGCGAAACCACCGCACCGCCTCTCCCAGGTCCTGATGTACGCCCTCACCGTTGCGGTACATCGTACCCACGGCCGTCTGAGCTTCCGGGCTGCCCTTCTCGGCACGCTTTTGCAGCGCTTCGAGTGACTCCTGCGCCTGCGCACGCGGGAACCAGACAAAGATGAGAGTCAGCAGGACCGCACTACGCGTTAACGTTTTCAGCATTCATGCGCCCCGTGATAGGTTCGCGCCACCAAAGTTTACTCGGCGGTCGGAGCCTACATTGTTATGGAATCATTACGCCCGTTGACCGGGTTTTGAACGGCTGGCCCGCGCGGCCTTTGCCTTTTGACGAATCTTTTGAGAGTCGTAGCCGGGGCCGGCGGGCGATCCGCACTCCTTCCACAGTTTCTCCCAATTCCAGATTCCGGACGCCACCCCACTCGGCAACGGGAACCCGAGCTGGTGCGCGAGCATACACACCTGCCCGCGGTGGTGGGCTTCGTGAGAAAGCATGTAGCACAGCATCTCCAGGCCAACCGGCCAAGGCCGGGCCCAGCCGTCTCTGAGAAACGTCTCGACGCGACCCCCACGACCGTCGAACGCTTCGGCGAGCAGCTCGGCGCAGCGAGCAGCGCTCTCGGCCAAGCTCGCCTGGGCTTGCTGCGGCGTGCAGTGCGCGCGGTTGAGCTGGCGGGGAACCTTCAGGTGCGGAGCGGTAAGCCTGATCCACTTGGTGCGGACATTGTGCAGGTGCGTGAAGATGGCCCCGATAGTGCGGGCCTTGCCGGGCGGGTTGGCTTTCCAGGCGGCAGGGTCAAGATGTTCGATAACCATCTGGTTCATCCGATCATTGGCGGCAAAGATCTGGACAGCGGTTCGGCCGAGTTGAGTCTGAACCTTGGGTAGACGCGTGGTCACGGTTCCCTGCTCCTTGAGTTGGGACAACTCAGTTCCTTTGACTCTTTGATCCGCGCTCCAGATCATAATTGCATCAATCGAACCACGCCCCACTTTGTGTTCAACTCCTTTGGCCGGTAGTAGACCATCAGGTGTCATGAGCGCGAAGGAGGAATCGGGGACTGAGCAAAATATCCCCTACAATTCGGTAGGTTGCTGGCGTAAGATTCCCACTACATTCATGGACAATCCCGGGCGGCGAGCGCTCTAGAGCTGCTTGCGGTTCCCGGGTTCAGCTACGCAGTGCGCGTTGAATCTAACGGCGACGCGTCGGTTTTCGCCGGAGGAAAAAACCTTGACACGGAAATTCGGGTGTACGCTGATTCTCCTTGCCATCACGCTCGGAACCTGGAGCATCGCCTTGGCCCAGAACCAGGGCAGTGCGGAAGAGAAGAAAAAGGAACCTGGCGGCGAACTTTCCCACGCTGCTCCACCGGCGGCCCAGCCTGATGGCGATTATGTGGGCTCCGAAGTTTGTGTAACCTGCCACGCGGAACAGCACAAGAGCTTCGTCCATACCATCATGGGCAATGCGATGGCGCATCCCAAGACCCCGTTAGATGCGCGGGGCTGCGAAGCCTGTCACGGGCCAGGCAAAGCCCACGTCGATGCCGGCGGCGGCAAAGAGACGATCCCCATCCGGTTCACCAAGGATTCTCCGACCCCGGTGGAGGAACAGAATTCCGCTTGCCTGTCCTGCCATACGAAAGGCAACCAGATGTTCTGGAGGGGCAGCCCGCACGAATCGCGAGCCATGGCTTGCGTGGATTGTCATCTGGTCCACTACGGCAGCCCCGCGGAGCGATATGCCGCACTCGCTCCGGAATCACGCTACGGCGCGCCCCTGACCGAACACGCGGGCACTAAAAAGCCGCAACCCGAGTTGTGTCTCCAGTGCCATCAGATGCGGCGGGCACAGTTGCAGCGCTCCTCTCACATGCCGTACCGGGAAGGCAAAGTCACCTGCACCAGTTGTCACAATCCGCACGGCAGTCCCAACCCGAGCCAGCTGATTCAAAGCACCATCAACGAGAATTGTTATAGCTGCCATGCCGAACGCCGGGGACCGTTCCTGTGGGAGCATCCTCCGGTCATGGAGAACTGCGCGAACTGTCACGAGGCGCACGGCAGCAGCAACCCGCAGTTGCTGAAAGTGCGCATGCCTCGGGTTTGCGATTCCTGCCACGTCGCCAGCCGCCACCCGACGCAGCCGCAGCCACTCGGTTCCATCAAGAACTTCAACCGGGGATGCACCAATTGCCACTCGCTGATCCACGGATCGAACCATCCCTCGGGAAACTTCTTCATGCGTTAGAAGGGAGATAGCAATGAGAACAGCAATCGAGAAGACCGTGTTTCTGCTGCTAGCACTCCTGATAGCGCCGGCTGCTGGAATGGGCCAGGACCAGCCGCCCCAGCGTGGGATCGTAGAACTGGGCAGCCGCTGGAGTTGGGGCGACGTGTATGGCCGTCCTGACCTGCCCTTCCAGCCCGCGTTGAAAACGTCAAAATATGACGAGTATCGCGACTTGCGAGACGGAGTATTCGTACGCCGGTTCCGGCTGAACATGGATGAGCTGGGGGGCTCGAAATATTTCCTCGATGCGCAATCGGACAAGTCGATTTATCGCGATCAGAGTTACCTGGTGACCTTTGGGCGATGGAACCGGTTCAAGCTGCAGTTTCGATATGACGAGATCCCTCATATTTATTCGAATACCACCCGTACCCTATATGCCGAAACCGGACGGGGAGTTTTCACCATCCCCTTGCTGACCCGGAGCACGCTGCAAAATCTTGCCGCCACGGATCCGACGAGCCTGCCAGGCACGATCCAGACGCAACTGGTGCCGAGCATGAACTTCGTTGTTCCCGGTATTGAGCGCCGAGCCGGAACCGCGATGTTCGGCTATGAACTGACGCCGCACTGGGGCCTGCTGGCGTCCTTCGCTCGCGAGCACGAAACCGGCTTCAGGCCCATTGGCCTGATTTTCAACACCAGCCCCAGTGCCTCGCTGACGGGAGGGTACGGAGCCGAGCTTACCGAGCCGATTGACTACTTCAGTAACAACGTAAAAATCATGGCAGAGCATACCCGGAAGCGATGGGGGGTGCAATTCGGGTATACGGGATCGTTTTTTCAGAACAACATCAGCGCGCTGGTTTTCGATAACCCGTTCCGAACCACCGATTGCGTCGCGCCGACGGACTGCACGAACGCGACCCAAGGCCCAGCGACGGGGCGAGTGGATCTCTACCCGGGCAACCGTGCGAACTACCTGAACTTCGCTGGTTCGTTTGAGTTGATCATGCATATCCGCCTGCTGGCCAGCGTTAACGCCGGTTGGCTGCAGCAGGATGATCCTCTTCTTCCCTACACCACGAATACCATCCTGGAGGCAGGGACCAACCCCTTGCCGGCCTCGAGTCTGCATGGTGAAAAGCAGACGCTCGCGATGAACTACAAGCTCATCAAGGCCTTCGGCAAGAAATTCGACATCAAAGCAGCGTACCGGCAATACGACTACAATAACCACACTCCGGTGCTCAGCCTCACCCCGGTGCAGGGCGATTTTGCCGCTGCGGATCTGGAAAACCCCGAGGAAAGCACCCCGTTTGGATACAACAAGAAGAACGTGGAAGTGACCGGCAACTGGTACTTCGCCAAGAAGAGCTCGCTGAAGGTGGGCTACGAAGGCGAGATCATGGACCGCTCCCATCGCGACGTCGAGCATGCCACGGAAAATGGGTTTGTCGGCGCGCTCGACGCGACCCCGCGCAAGGACCTCTCCTTCCGCTTGTCCTACCGGTACTCCGCCCGCAATCCCGAGCACTACCAGGATGATGTGGCACTGGAGATCGAAGGTGGTATCACAAACGATCAAATCTTTAGTCGGCGTTTTGACGAGGCTACCCGAACCCGCAATCGCGGCGATGCCGAGATTCAATACAGCCCGACGGACAGGTTCAGTCTCACCGGGTTCGCGGGAACCTTACAGGACAACTACAACCACCGCGGCAGCGTCAACAGTCCCACCGCCCTGAACTTTATTGCCGGTACGACCAATCCTTACTTTTTGTATGGCGTGCTGAAGGATCTTTCCTACAACGCCGGGTTCGACGGGGATTTCACCGTGACGAACGACATCTCCTTGTTTGCCGAGTACTCTTACGAGCGCTATTACAAATCCATGGCGTCGCGCTACCGGGTGCCTGGTGGGGCTACTCCGACGCCCCTGGACTGCAGCACCCCAGGACGTGGATGTGACAGCGCCAATAACGATTGGGGAAGCACTGCCCGTGACCACGTCCACATCTTTACAGTGGGCGCAGATATGCACTTCGGGAAGAAGACGTATTTCAACACCTACTACTCGCTGTCGGCAGCGAAAGGCAATGTTGACAGCCGGCCGTTTGGCGATCCGACCCTTACAACCGGCCCCGACAAATTCCTGCTGACTGGCACCAACGCCGCCGTGGACTACCCGGAGACGGTCAGCCGAAATCACCAGGTTGTGGCCATCTTCAAGTACAAACTGACCAACCATCTCATGCCGAAAATTGAGTATCGCTACCAGCAGTTTGACAGCAGGGATTACCAGACCACACCCATGACTCCGTATATGGGATGCGTAAGCCCGCTGCCTCCGGGAGTTCCCGTGGCGGGCTGTACGAGTCCGCTGCTGGGCACGCCCAGCCCGTTCTATCCATTCTTTGTGGTGGGCGACACCAGCGCCGCCAGGTATTTGTTCCTGGGAGCCGACCAGCCGTCGTACCGGGCGCATTATCTGGCGGCCACAGTCGAGTACACCTTTTGAGACTCAGCGGGGTTGGGGTTGCGGGCAACGCGATGTCCAGCTCGGCGTTCGACCGTTAACGGCATGGATAAGATGCTCGCCTTTGGGGCGTGAAGGAGCACTCGCAACCGTTCTTCCAAGCTTGGGCATGCGCTACCATTTGCTTGCATGAGCAGGCACGACCGGACCGCCATCAGCCTGACGGGCACGCTGCGCGATTGGTGGAAACAAAACTCAGCTCAGCGGGGATGGGGACCGGCCCTGCGCACTCTGTTGGCGGAACTTTGGGGATTTCTGCGCGATTCCACTCCCGAGCAGCGCCGGCGCCGCTATGGCGATGTGGAATACGACTGGGAGTACCGGGTCGACACGACCAGCGCTACCGTCGATTGGCGCGACCGCCTGCTCGGAGTATTGCATTCACCCTACCAACCCACTGAGCCCACTTTGTTTCGCGAAATGCTGGCGGGCCTCCAAACGGATTTCGGCGAATTCACTTTTATTGATCTGGGATCAGGCAAAGGAAGGACGCTGCTGATGGCGTCCGAGTATCCCTTCCGCAGAATTGTCGGCGTGGAACTCCTGCCGAAGCTGGAGCGCATCGCTCAGGAGAATCTGCGGAAGTACAAGAGCAAGACCCAGAGGTGTTTCCGGCTGGAGTCGGTCTGCGGGGACGCCTGCGAGTTCGAATTCCCCGCGGAACCAACCGTGCTTTATCTTTTTAATCCGCTTCCGAAAGCTGGCCTGTCGCGCGTGATCACAAACCTGGAACTATCCCTGCGGGCCAACCCTCGCAGAGTGTTTGTCCTTTATCACAATCCTTTGCACGACGAAGTTTTTGCAGCTGGCGAAAGCCTCCGGAAAGCCGCGGGGACACACCAGTACGCCGTCTATGAATCGAGCGGACCGAAGTAAGCTCGTGCTCGTCAAGCCAGGGGGCGGTTGTAACCTTTTTTGATTGCGTTTTCGCCACACTCCGGCTGCAAGGCGGTTCTCTTCACGCCGGCCTCCGTAAATTCGGTGAAGTGAGGGAAGCGTAGATCTCGCCTCCAGTTCGGTAGGGGCTTATCCGCCGGGATCGTCAGTTCCATCGCCGAGGTTGATGGCTTACAATATGGTTATCGCAGCTGGCCGCCCGAGCCGTGGGAAGGCCCATCCCTCGCCGGCTGCGTCTTGAAGTCTGTCGGAGAGCCCGTAGCGAACTCAGCCTGTGAAAGCGAACTCCATACTGCGGATCGCCGTGCTCGGGCTGTGGATCGCGAGGGCCCACGCCTCCGGGGCTCCAGACATCCATATAGTAGCGAAGGCGGTGGACGAGCATTACAACCACCTGCGCAGCCTGCAGGCCGAGTTCACCGAGACCTACCGGGGAGCCGGCATGGACCGGACCGAATCGGGGACCCTTTGGCTGAAAAAACCCGGCAAGATGCGGTGGGAATATCGTTCTCCGAGGGACAAGCTGTTTCTCAGCGACGGCAAGGATGCGTGGTTTTATGTGCCGGGAGACAAGCAGGTGCGGAAGACGTCGGTACGGAAACTAGAGGATTTACGTTCGCCGCTGGCGTTTCTGCTGGGTAAGACGCGGTTGGAGAAGGAATTGCAGGGATTGGGCTTTGCCCCCGACATCGCGCCGCTGGACCAGGGGGATGTGGTCCTGCGGGGCGTGCCGAAGGCGCTGGGGGACCGGATCAATCAGATTCTGCTGGAGATAACTCCCCAGAACCAGATCCGCCGGATCCAGATCGACGAGGCCGACGGCTCGAGCACGGCATACCAATTCAGCCAGCAGAAGGAAGATGTCGAGATTTCGGACAAACTCTTCCGATTCACTCCTCCCCCAGGTTCGGAAACGATCGAAGGGGACGTGGGGCCTTAAAGCCGGCGAAGCCAGGGGAATTTCGGGTCAGGGGCGCTAAAACGGGTACTTTTGCAGGCCGAAAACAGGCGAAAGCCTGAAAAGCGAGGTACTTTCGAGCACGACCCGGACAAGTCCTTTGGAGTAGATGGAAGCGGAGACCGCACAAAGTTGCAATGTTAGACTTAACCAGAAGAATGAAACAGTAACCGGTTACCGAATGGCGGAATTCCTCGTAAAACTCGCTGACGAACGCGGCCACGTGAGCGAGCAACTCGAGCACGGATACTCGGAAACCGAGGTACGCGAACGCGTTTCCCAGCAGGGCTACCTCGTTTATTCGGTCAAGCCGCGTGGCATATTCAGCCCGGGCCGGAGCCTGGGGCGGGGACGGATCCGGCACAGCTCGTTCCTGGTGTTCAATCAGCAATTCCTCACCCTGATTCACGCCGGACTTCCCATCTTGACGGGCCTGGATTTGTTGATCCGGCGGCAGAAGGACGAGTCGCTGAAAGCCGTGCTCGAAAACGTGCGCGACCGGGTGAAGGGCGGCGAGTTGCTCTCGGACGCCTTTGCCGCGCAAAACATGTTTCCGAAGATGTACACCACCACGCTGATGGCGGGCGAGAAGAGCGGCAACATGGAAGAGGTTCTGGGGCGCTATATCGCCTTTCAGCGCATCGCGATGACCTTCCGCAAGAAGCTGGCGGTTTCGCTGGTTTACCCGACCCTGCTGGTGTCGGTGGTGCTGATCATGGTGGTGTTCCTGGTGACCTATGTAGTGCCGGAGTTCGCGAAGCTGTTCGATAACCTGGGCGCCAAGCTGCCGGCGATCACGGTATTCATGCTGGCGGTGGGGACGGCCGCGCAGAAGTACGTAGTCTTCTTCCTGTTGGGGCTGGCAGCGATCATTTTCCTGTTGTGGCGCTGGAAGAACACCGACCAGGGCGCGGAAACCATTGACCGGGTACTGATGGCGTTTCCCCTGCTGGGCGACATTCGGATGAAGTACCAGGTGGCCAGCTTGTCGCGGATGCTTTCGACCTTGCTGCAAGGCGGAATCCCGCTGGTGCCGGCAATGGAAACCGCGGGCGCGTCGATGACCAGCCGAAGCATTCTGAACGGCGTGTCGGCTGCTGCCGGGCGGGTTCGCGAGGGCCAGGGCCTGGCCAAGAGCCTGGAGGAACAGCGCATATTCCCGGACCTCGCAATCGAGATGATGGAAGTGGGCGAATCGACCGGCGCGTTGCCGGCGATGCTGAATTCGGTGGCGGAATTCTATGAGGAAGATGTACAGACGGCGCTGGGCGCGGCCATGGCGCTGATCGAGCCGATCCTGCTGATTTTCATGGCGATCTTCGTAGGTGGAGTACTGATTTCGCTCTACCTGCCGATCTTTACGTTGGGGGCGGGTGTTCACTAGGTTTTGGGGAATGGCAGGCGGCCGCCGCGGGAGACCGGGCAGTCGCCGGAAGGTAGACGGGCGCTTTAGCAATGGCGGAAAAGAAACCACTTTTTAACGGCGGAAACGGCGGTAAGGTAGCAAGCGTGACCCCGGAGAAGCCAGCCACGGACGCGGAGCGGGCGCAGGACATCGCGCGCCGGTACCGCTGCGAATTCGTGGACTTGAACGATTTTCAGTTGCAGCACGAGCTCTTCAAGAAGGTACCCGTCGACCTGATGTTCCGGTACAACTTCATTCCCCTGGAAGAGACCCGCGACGGCAAGCTGGCGATCGCGATCGCCGACCCCAGCCAGCTGATGATGATCGATGAGATCAGCCTGCTGCTGGGCAAACGCATCGTCACCAAGGTTTCCACCCTCAAGCAGATCAGCGACATCCTCAAGAAAACCGAGCAGTCGCAGCGCGTGCTGGAAGAAGCCAGCGAAGGCTTTGCGCTGGACGTGATCCGCGAGGACGAGCAGACCGGCGAAGAAACGATTTCGATCGACAAGCTGACGCAGACGGGCGACCACAGCCCGATTATCCGCCTGGTCGATACCACGATCTTTACCGCCCTGCAGCGGCGCGCCAGTGATATTCACATCGAAACCCGCGACGACTCGGTGGCCATCAAGTTCCGTATTGACGGCGTGCTTTCGCAGGCCATGCCGCCCATCGGCAGGGAACACCACTCGACCATCATCTCGCGCATCAAGGTCATGAGCGAGTTGGACATTTCCGAGCGGCGCGTTCCCCAGGACGGGCGCTTCCGGGTGCGCTATAACGGGCGCGCCATCGACTTCCGCGTTTCGATCATGCCTTCGATTCACGGCGAAGACGCCGTGCTCCGCGTGCTCGATAAAGAGTCGATGAGCGAGAAGTTCCGCACGCTCACGCTCGACGTGGTGGGCTTCGACCCCGAGGATTTGCGCAAGTTCCGACGCTACATTAAAGAGCCGTATGGCATGGTGCTGGTCACCGGACCGACGGGCAGCGGCAAGACCACCACCCTGTATGCCGCGGTCAACGAAATCAAGACCGACGAAGACAAAATCATCACCATCGAGGACCCGGTCGAGTATCAACTGCGGGGCATCACGCAGATTCCGGTCAACGAAAAAAAGGGATTGACGTTCGCGCGCGGACTGCGCTCGATTTTGCGTCATGATCCCGACAAGATCATGGTGGGCGAAATCCGCGACATGGAAACCGCGCAGATCGCCATCAACTCCGCCCTCACCGGCCACCTGGTATTCACCACCGTCCATGCCAACAACGTGGTCGATGTGATCGGCCGCTTCCTGAATATGGGCGTCGAGCCCTACAATTTCGTGTCCGCCCTGAACTGCATCCTGGCACAGCGCCTGGTGCGGCTGATCTGCGAATCCTGCCGCACGGTGGTGCACTATCCACCGGAAGTGCTGGAAGCCAGCGGACTAGACCCGCAACAATGGTCGCAGGTGGCGCTGTACGAAGGCCAGGGCTGCATCGAGTGTTCGGGCACCGGCTTCCGCGGTCGATCGGCGATCCATGAATTGCTGGATTTGAGCGACCGCATCCGGGAAATGATTCTCGCCAAGAAACCGACCTCCGAGATCCGGCGCGCCGCGCGCGAAGAAGGCATGCGCTTTCTGCGCGAGTCGGCGCTCGATAAGGTCCGGCTCGGATTGACGACCCTGAAGGAGATCAATAAAGTCACCTTCATCGAGGCGATGCGGTAGGCGACAATTCTCCTATAATGTGGGCAGGGCCCGGGGGCGAGGTGTGCTCCAGGGCCCGAGCCTGCCAAGGCGAAATCACGAATGAGTGCGAATTCCAAATCGGGCGCCAAGCCAAAGATTGCGTGCGAAATTTCCGCCGATCGGGTGCTGGCGGGAAGGATCGCCGACACCGGGGGCGTGGTCGAACTGTGCGCCGTGCGCGAGTTGCCGCCGGGCAGCGTGGTGCCCGACCTGACCGAGCCCAACATCCTGCAACCGGAACTGGTGCGCAAGGCCATTAACGACGCGATGGGAGGGGTTGCGGGGCGCCTGCGGGATGTCATTGGCATCCTGCCGGACGCGGCGGTGCGGGTGGTGCTTCTCGATTTCGACACTCTTCCCGCCAACGCCAAGGACGCCGAGAGCGTGGTGCGCTTCCGCTTGAAGAAGTCGCTGCCCTTCGACGTGGAAAAAGCCAAGGTTTCCTACCACGTGCAGACGTCGCTGGGGGGCTTGCGCCTGGTGGCGGCGGTTGCGCTCACGAACGTAGTCGAAGACTACGAGGCGGCCTTCCGGGACGCCGGCTACAGCGCGGGCATCATCCTGCCGTCGATGCTGGCCGCGCTCGGAGCCGCGGAGGCCGACGCCCCAACCCTGGTGCTGAAGGTGGATGCGCGCACCACCAGCCTGGCAATTCTCGACAAGCAGCAGTTGCTGCTGTTCCGGACACTGGAAAATACCCGCGGGGTCACCATTACCGGCGAGCAACTGGCCGAGGAGGTCTACCCCTCGGTGGTGTTCTTCCAGGATACCTACCATACCAATATCGAACGGATTTACGTTGCGGGACTTCCGGAATCAGGAGGGGCGGCGCCGGCGCTGCGGGCGCAAACGGGCGCCGACGTGAAGGACCTGGTGGCAAGCTCGCAACTGGGCGCCAGCAGCGGAGCGTCCGTTCCCCGTTGGAGAATGGCAGGGGTGGTGGGGGCCCTGGTTTCTTAATGCGCCTGGATATCAATCTCGCCACTCATGCTTACGAGGATGCCCGCCAGTTCTGGTTCCGCTGGGGGGCCGGGGTCGCGGTGCTGGGGATGGTGACGCTGGCCTTGTTGGTCATGACGGTTTCGGGCTGGTACAACGCGCGCCAGGACCGCCAGAAGCTGACTGAACTCCGCACCCAGATCGCGGAGCGGGACCGCGAACGGGCCTCCGCCGAAGCTCTGTTGAACCGTCCCGAGAATCGCGCCATGCGCGACAAGTCGCAATACCTGAATGAATTGATCGCGCGCAAAGCTTTTTCCTGGACCAAGGCGGTCGAGGGCCTGGAAAAGGTGATGCCGCCGCGGCTTCACCTGGTCTCGATTCAGCCCCAACTGAACGAGGACAATCAACTGTCGATCAAGATGGTGGTGGCGGGCGATTCGGCGGAACGCGCCATCGAACTGGTGCGACGCATGGAAGAGTCCAAACACTTTCGGGAGACTCGCATCGAGACCCAGTCGCACGCGGTGCAGGGCGGCGACACGGTGCAATTCGGGATCGGCGCCCTGTATGTTCCGTCCCGGGAACAGGAGGCCAAGCGGTAATGCCTGACCTCCGCGATACACGGCGCAAGCTGAAGATTGCCGTCGGTGCCATGGCGGGCGTAAGCCTGCTCTCGGTTGCCGTCCTGATGTCGCCACTGGTCGGCTCGAAGGGCGCGCGGCAACAGGAACTGAACCAACTTCGGGCGCAACTGACGGCCAAGAACCGGCAGATCGAGCCGTTGCGCGGGCTCGACAAAAAGATTCCGCTCGCATCCCAGCAGATTGACCAGTTTTATAAGGAGCGTTTTTCGGCCCATGATTCCGATGTGGTGGAAGCGCTGGGCAATCTGTCGAAGGAAACCGGCGTCAAGATCGAACAGGCCAAATACAAAGGGGGAGACCCCGAACCGGTTGGGCTGCGGCGAGTGGAAATCGAAGCATCGATCCAGGGTGACTACCAGCCGCTCATAAGATTTCTGAATGGCCTGGAGCGTTCGAAGATTTTCTTCATCGTCAACAGCATCGGGCTGGCGACGCAGAACGGGCCGGTGCAGTTGGAAATGAAGTTGGAGACCTACCAGAAGGTGGGAAGTTAAGTGCAAATCGGGTCGCAAAACCGGAACAAGGTGATGTGGGCCGGCGGCCTGGGAGCCGTGGCGGTACTGCTGATCGCCTACCAGTTATTCAGTTCGCCGGGAGCGCCGGTAACGGCGGCGCAGCCGACCACCACGACTGCAGGCACGAAGGCCCGGACCCGTATGGGACGCGGCGGCAAAGAGCATGTCGTGACGGAAGAACGACTCGATCCCACGCTCGACCTGCGCCTGCTAGCCGAGACTGAGCAAACGAAGTACAGCGGAAGCGGCCGGAACATCTTTGTGGCGCAGGTGGACATTCCACCCGTGGTCGCGCCCGTGATTACCGACAACAACACTCCGGTTGGCCCGCCGGCGCCGCCTCCGCCGCCACCACCGCCGCCCATCAATCTGAAATTCTTTGGCTTCGCCAACAAGCCCGGAGAACCGAAAAAGGCGTTTCTGTCGCAGGGCGACGACGTGTTTATCGCGGTGGAAGGCGACATCGTCGATCGCCGCTACAAGATTCTCCACATTAATCCGACTTCGGTGGAAGTCGAGGACGTGCTGTACAACAACCGGCAGAGCATTCCACTCACGCAGAACGCCCCGGGATAGATCGCGAAATCGAATGTTGAAAGCCATTTCCCAGTGCAGACCTCGAAGTCGCCGCTCAGCGGAAGAAGGCTATGTCCTGCTGACGCTGCTGCTGTTCGTGGCCGTGCTCACCATCACCGTGGCACTTCCGATGGTGACTTACTACAACTTCCAGATGAAGCGGGACCGGGAAGAGGAACTGGTGCACCGGGGCGTCGAGTATGAGCGCGCGATCCGGAAGTATTACAAAAAGTTTGGGACCTATCCGGCGACTTTCGAGATGCTGCAGGACACGAACCACATCCGTTGTCTGCGCAAGCGTTTCAAAGATCCCTTCGGCAAGGAATTCAAGATCCTGCATCTGGCCGATGTGCAAATGCAATTTAACGCAGGAATCCCCGGGGCGCAGACGCTGGGGCAGCCGGTTGGCAGCATGAACAGCGGGGACTCAGGTCCCGGCCCTGCTCCGGACCCGAACGCGACGAGCGGGAATGCGCCGGCGAGCGGGCACCGATCCTGCCGCCACCGATCCATCGCAGCAGGGAAACAACGGAAACTCGGGAACGACCATGCCGTTTACGACGATCTCCGGCAAATCCGCGGTGCAAAGTTTCGGAGGCGGCGGCATCGTGGGTGTCGCGACCACAAATCCTGACGAAAGCATTCGGGTGTACAACAAGAAGAACCACTACAACGAATGGCTCTTTGCCTATAACCCCGCGCAAGACCGCGGCGGTATTCCGACCGGACCCTACCAGCCCACGCTGCAAGGCATCCTGCCGGGCCAACTCGGGCAGCAGGGACTCGGCCAACAAGGGATGGGCCAACAGGGTTTAGGGCAGCAGGGTTTCGGACAACAGGGATTCGGACAGCAGGGTTTCGGACAAGGGACCATGGGACAGGGAATGCAACCGAACCGGCGGTAAGCACCAAGAATGCAATTCTTCCCTGGAGCGCTTTGGCGCACACACAAAAGGCCTCATCTCAACGATGAGGCCTTCGCTATTCTCGGAGAGGAACTAAACGCTGAACGAGGAACCGCACCCGCAGGTGCTCTTGACGTTGGGATTTTCGAATTTGAAACCGGCTCCTTCGAGGGTCTCGACGTAATCCACGATGCAGCCGTTCAGGTACATGACCGAGGTGGCATCGACAAACACCTTCAGGCCATCGAACTCAAATACCTTGTCCATCATGCCCGCGCTGTTTTCGAACTGCATGGAGTAGGAGAAACCAGAGCAGCCGCCGCCGACCACGCCCACCCGCAGACCCGCTGGAACTGGATTCTGTTGCGCCATAATTTCCTTTACCTTGGTGGTCGCGTTCGGGGTAAGGGTGATGGGCGCAGTCTTTTTTACCTCCGGAGCCGGGGTGCCAGTCGTCGGTGTAGTGGTCGTTGCCATGAAATTCTCCTTGAACAATTTCAGCGATTATAACAGAGCTATTTTCGGCAACCAGCCGAAAATCAGGCCCATATTGGTCCGGATCGTACCAGCTCTGCCAATGCCTTCAGTCATTTAGATGCGATTGGCCCTAAAAGGGTGCGACCCGAAGATCGCCGAAAAAGGCACTCCGGGGGAGGCGAACGGAGCTATAATCCTGCCCAAGGGCCCTTCCCCGAAGCTGGCTGTGGGGATTCTGACCTCGCAACCGAATGCTGGACCCACGGGGCCTGGCTCGAACTCAGTGCCGAGGTGGCGTATGTCTCCTATGGGCTGGATGGCGACTGTGTGGGGCGTGCTGACCGGTGTCCTGGTAATCCTGCTGATCTATCGCAGCACCCTCACCATGCAAGAGGACGATCAGCTGTTCCTCGATGATACGAAGTCAGCGATGGAACAGGAACAGATTGAGCTGATGTCCAAGGTAAACAAGATCAACCCGTTCGTGAAAGTGCTGGGCGCGGCCTCAGGCTTAATGTTCCTGGTTCTCGCGGGCATGTTCATCTACCAGGGACTGAATAACACGGCGCCCTGAGAGTATAGGCGCGTGCATCTTCACCGGCTTTTCGCAAGGATCACATGCCAGGAAAAGTGTGTCTGCCTGGCGCGATATCCAGCCTCTGCTATCCCCACGACCCGCCAGCCTGGCACATCGGTTGCGCTGCGTTAGCGGCGGAATACCGGTCAAAGCGCGACTGGAAGAATAAGCGGTGCAGCCTGCGCACCAGGTCCTCGGCCAGAGATTCATCCACCAGAAAACTGATATTGCGTTCCGACGCTCCCTGGCAAATCATGCGGAGATCGACGGCGGAGAGGGCGCGAAACACCTGGCTGGCGATTTCAGGTTGCCGCCGCACTTTTTCCCCAACCAGGCAGACCAGTGCCTTGTGATTCTCCCAGCGCACGTTGGCCAAACCCTTCAACTCTTCCGCAATCGCGGGCAGAGCCTCGGTGGAGGTGACCAGCAGGGAAAGGCTGCCGCGCGAAGCCGACAACAAGTCCAGGCTGTAGTGATGGCGCTCGAAAACCTCGAAAATCTCGCGTAGCAGTTCCGGAGCCAGCCAGCGCACCGCTTCGACGTCCACCACAGTCACGCCCTTCTTGGCGGTGATCGCCTTCAAGATGCATTCATCGCCGGGATGAGCCACGATCTCGGTTCCCTTCCCTTCCGGGTTGCGCGAATTGAGGACCCACACCGGAATGTTCTTGCGCATGGCCGGAGCGATGGACGCCGGATGGAGCACCTTGGCGCCGAAATAGGCGAGATCCGCGGCTTCCTCGAAGCTCATGGTGGGCACGCGGCGGGCCTCGGGGCAAAGCTTGGGGTCGGCAGTCAGAATACCGTCCACGTCGGTCCAGATTTCGATGCCGGACGCGCGCAGCGCGGCGCCCACGATCGACGCGGTAAAGTCCGAGCCTCCACGGCCCAGCGTGGTTCGAATACCATCGCGGGTCGCGCCGATAAAGCCGCCCAGGACCGGAACCTTGGATTCCGCAAGTAAGGGCGCGAGCGCGGCCTGCAGACGGTGGTTGGTTTCGTCCCACAACGGAGTCGCTTGCATGTGAGCGGCGTCGGTCACGACGCAGGCATGAGCGTCTACCCAGACCGCGTCGAGGCCGGCTTGGGCAAACGCTGCCTGGACAATTCTGCTGGAGAGGCACTCGCCGGCGCCCAACAAGTGATCCTGCAACCGTGGCGTAAGCTCGCCGGCGGAGGCGATACTCGCGAGCAGAAGATCAAGCTGCTGAAATTCGGATTCGAGCTGAAGAGAGAGAGAATCGTATTCCTGGGGACCGGCGGCATCGAGAGCGACCTGTGCATGACGGCGCTGAATTTCCTGCAGAGTGACGCGTGCCGAGGGAAGTTCGCCTCGCGCCGCGGCCTGTCCAGCCGACAGCAACTGATCGGTCACGTCGGCGAGAGCGCTCGCCACGATGACCGGGCGGTGTGGCAGCCGCTGCTTCACGAGCCGGATCGCCCGGCGGATGGCGGCCGCATCTTCCAGCGAGCTACCGCCAAATTTCATAACGACGCATTGCGCGTGGGGGTCAACCGCCTGCCCCGCCTGGTCTCCAACTTCTTCACTCATGATGACGTCTCCTGTTTCAGAATTCCTTCGGACAAACAAAAACCCACCGCCCGGTGCTTCTGGCGGTGGGTTTTTACCTGTTTTGAACTTTTGGATTAGCTCAGCAGGTAACCTCCGCCAGAAGACGTGTAATTCGCTTAGCCTTGGCCATTGTGGCCGGCTTGGTCATTCGCGTCCTCGGGGTCGTGGAAGTCATCTTTCTAACTGAGCCTTACTCTAGGTATCCAGTTCGCGGGAGGTGGTGGCGTCTCGACCATCCCATCTCAGCCCATCTTCAAAGAACTGAACCAGCCGGTCGATCAGCCGTTGCTGCCCGCCAATGATGTGGAGGCCGCTCTCATGGCGGTGCTCCTCTAAAACCTTACTGATGCTCCGTTCCAAATCAGTCATCATCACACCTCCTGAGGGGATTCAGCGAAACTCTGCCGCGGCCTCCGCAAGGCCCAACAAACTCTCACCCAGGACTCAGGCGCTGGTCTGCTCCGGTCAGCCTGCACCGGGGCAGGACATCGCAGCAGCCTAAGATCACTGCTACCACCCTAAGCCGCAACCCGGCCGAAGGGAAACGAGAAATTCCGATGGCGCCGATCAAAAAATGAAATGAGGGAAGAGGGGTTATTTGGAGGCGGCCGCCAGTTGGCGCACGGTCGCGATGAAGGTGCTGGTGGCGCGGGTCAGGGTGCGGTCGCGGCGGTAGGCGATGGCCAGTTCGCGCCACAGCTCTTTTTCCCGGGGCGGGATCAGTTTCACGCGTCCCGCCAGCACCTGGTCCCGCGCGAAGCTGACGCTGATCAGCGAAACACCCAGGCCGGCGGCGACGAAGCTCTTGATCATCCCCACGCTGGGAAGTTCCATCGGCACCTGAAGCTGAGCCTTGTAGGGCCGCAGAAGCTTATCCATGAGGCGGCGGGTGTAGCCGGTTTTGGGCAGCAGGATGGGCTGCCGGGCGATCTCGGCCAGCGACACCACCTCGTGCTTCGCCAGGGGATTTTGCGGGTTCACCATCCACATGAGCTGGTCGCGGTAAATGGCGTGGGTTTTCAGGCTGGCGGATTTCACCGGCAGGGTCACGATGCCCACATCAATTGATCCATTTTCCAGCTTTTCGAGAATTTTGTAGCTGAAGTTGCGGTAAATGCTCAGCTGCACCCCCGGGTACAAGCTGCAGTACTTGGCGAAGACGTCGGGGAGCACGTAGAGGCAAGTGGCTTCATTGGCGCCGACCACCATGGTGCCGCGAGGGTTCGCGCCGTGGTCGGCTACCGCCAGCAGAGATTCGTCCCGCAGTTGGAGCAACCGCTCGGCGTAGGTGAACAACACTCGCCCGGCAGGCGTCAGGGTGACATCCTTGCCAGACCGGTCGAGCAACCGGTCCCCAAAGTCCTGCTCGAGCTGGCGGATCTGGGCGCTGACCGCGGACTGCGAGCGGAATACCTTCTGCCCCGCGCGCGAGAAACTACCCAGCTTGGCGACTTCGAGAAAAGTAGTGAGCTGATCAAAATCCATGGATTGAGCGCGATTATACCGAAGCGCGAAGGCTTCCCAGCAAAAAGCCTGGGCCCATACCTGGGAGAGTCGAGCGATCCATCCGTCACATGACGACCGGCTCCTTCGAAGGGGTGCTTCCCAGCGAGTCCACCGAGCCGATTTCGTGCCGCTTGAGCTGCGCCAGGGTGGCAGTCCAGGTTTCGGAAATGGAGCAAGGCGGACGCAAGGGCTCCAATCGGAGGAAGGGCAAGGGAGCGTCGGAACTGAGCAGGCTCAGCGCCCGGGGGCTGCCGGTATGGCGCAAGTGCCGGCGCAACACCAGGCGCAGCCACAACTCCTCGCGAACCTCCAGCGGCCGCAACTGCACGGAGTGCTGGTTGTACCCGTGGCCGGCCAGCGAATCGCGCAACACGTAAGCTGCGCCTCCGGTCATGCCCGCACCCAGGTTCATTCCGGCTGGACCGAGAATGCAAACCACGCCCGCCGTCATGTACTCGCAGGCGTGCTGTCCCACCCCTTCCACCACGGCCAGGGCGCCGCTGTTGCGCACCGCAAACCTTTCGCCCGCGCGCCCCGCTACGTAGAGTTCGCCGGAGGTCGCGCCGTACAGCACGGTGTTTCCCACCAGCACGTCGCCGCGGGTGGAAGCGTCGTCTCCTGCGGTGATGGCGATCGTGCCACCGCTGAGTCCCTTGCCGACATAATCGTTGGCTTCGCCCAACAGCCGGAACTTTATTCCGGAGATCAGGAATGCCCCGAAGCTCTGACCGGCAGTCCCGGTAAACTCGCTGGCGATGACGCCTAAGATCCCGGCGCCGCTGCGGCGACGCAGAATTTCGCCGCTGAGATGGGCTCCGATGGCGCGGTCGGAATTAGTGATACGGAAACGATGGCCGCGGGTCCTCAAGGTATCGAGTTCGTCGGCCATTGCGGTCAGGTCAAGATGCAAGCCGCCATCCGGCTCTCGAGGACAGGCGGGTTGTGCCGGGCCCTGCACCGGCGCCAGCAAGCTGGCCAGCACCTCCCGGGCGTCTTCGGTCCGCGGCTCAAGCCGCTCGGCCGCACCCACGATCTGGTCGATGGACGCCGCTCCCATAGCGGCCAGCAAACTCCGGACTTCGGCCGCGAGCCCGCGGAAGTAGCTTTCGACCATCTCCGGATTCCCGGCGAAGCGCGCTCGCAGTTTTTCGTCCTGGGTAGCGATCCCGACCGGGCAGGTATTGAGATGACACTGGCGTGCCATGACGCAGCCGATGGCCAGCAACGCGGCCGTGCCGAAGCCGAATTCCTCCGCCCCGAGCAAGGCGCCGACGATGACGTCGCGGGCAAACTTGAAACCCCCATCGACCCGCAGGCGCACGCGGCTGCGCAGGCCGGTGCGCACCAGGGCGCAGTGCGCGTCCCGCAGCCCGACTTCCCAGGGCAGACCGGTGTTCTTGATCGAGGTGATGGGCGAGGCGCCGGTACCGCCATCGTGGCCGGCGATGGTGATCACATCCGCGCCCGCCTTCGCGACTCCGGTAGCAATGATGCCCACCCCCGCGCTGGAAACCAGCTTGACTCCGATGCGGGCGTGAGGATTCACGGCGCGCAGGTCATAGATCAACTGCGCAAGGTCCTCGATGCTGTAGATGTCATGATGCGGCGGAGGCGAGATCAACATCATGCCGGGCACGGCATGCCGGAGCCGCGCAATGTAGGGTGTCACTTTGATCGCGGGCAACTGACCGCCCTCGCCGGGCTTCGCCCCTTGCGCAATCTTGATTTCGAGCTCGTCGGCATGCACCAGGTAATCGGTGGTCACTCCGAAGCGGCCGGAAGCCACCTGCTTCACGCGATTGTTGGCTTCGCCCTTGCGCGTGTATACCCGGGGATCCTCGCCGCCCTCGCCGGTATTGCTGCGGCCGCCCAGGCGGTTCATCGCGATGGCCAGCGTAGAGTGCGTCTCCGGAGAAATCGCGCCCAGCGACATGGCTTGCGTGCTGAAGCGGCTGAGCAGCGAGGACTCGGCTTCGACATCTTCGAGCGGAATCGAAGAATCCTTGCGAACCGCCAGCAGGTCGCGGATGGCGACCGGTTCCCTTTCGTCGGCAATCGCGCTGTACAACTTGAAATTTTCGTCAGTCGGCGACTTGATGTAGCGGTGCAGGCGGCGCACGATCTCGGGCGAATTGGAGTGGCGCTCGCCGTTGTGCCGGAAGCGGTAGAGGCCGGTATCCTGCAAGGCCGCGGCGTTGGGCGCGTGCGCCGCTGCGTGCCGGACCAGGCAATCCTCGAATAATCCTGCGAGCGTCTTTCCGCCCAGCACGCATCCTGCATCGGCGAAAATTTCCGCGCACAGCGCAGGATCGAGGCCGATGACTTCGAAGAGCTGGCTGTTGCGGTAGCTGGCGACAGTCGAGACGCCCATGCGCGCCAGCACCTTGCGCAAACCTTTTTCCACCGCGAAGCGGTAACGGGCGACGCCGTCGGGACGCAAGGCAACCGCCTGCTCAAGCGCGAGGTAGGGGAACACCCCGCTGGCGCCCGCAGCGACCAGCAGCGCGATGTGATGGGTGTCAATGACCTGGCCGGACTCGACGATGATGGGCACGTCCCAGGCATTGGCTTCAACCAGGGACTTGACCGCCACGGCGAGGGCGAGCAAGGCAGGCACCGCGGCGTGTTGCGCGTCGACGCCACGGTCACTCAGCACAATCAACTCCGGCCTGTCCTGCCCGGAAGGCAACAGTTCCCGGCGCAGACATTCCAGCAGGCTGCGCGCTCCCTCGATCCCGTCGGCCGCCTGGAAGGTGAGATCCATGCGGCGGGGGGCGAATTCCTCCGCCAGGCGATTCATCTGCCCCGCATCCAGCAAGGGCGAACTGAGCACAGCCTTCTCCCCCAGGTACACACGCAGCGACATCACCTGGGTCTCGCGCAAGGGATCAATGGGCGGGTTCGTAACTTGCGCGAAGCGCTGCTTGCAGTAGTCCCAGAGGGGCCGGGGCAGGCGCGACAGGAATGCGGGCGGCGCGTCGTCGCCCATGCTCCACACGGCTTCCTGACCGTCGAGCACGAGTGGCTGGAAAAGCAGCTTGTACTGATCCTCGGTCCAGCCCAGGACCGCCATGGCGCGCTCCGGGGCAGGCGTGCTGGGTTGTGGGAGACGTTCGGTTGGGACAATGTGCAGGGCGATGCTTGCGTGCGGCGCTTCGTGGAATTCCCGCCTGTGTCCGATCTGGTTGGCCCGGGTAAATTCCCCGGTGCGCGGATCGCACAACAGCATTTCGCCGGGACCCAAGCGCTGGCGTTCGGCGATTTCCTTGCCGTGCAAGTCCGCAATTCCCACCTCGGAGCCAACCATCAGCAGCCCATCGGAAGTCAGGGTATAGCGCAAGGGCCGGAGCCCATTGCGGTCGAGCTTGGCACCCACGGTGAAGCCATCGGTGAATACCATGGCAGCCGGGCCGTCCCAAGGCTCCTGCAGCGGCGCGTGCGCCTCGAGGAAACGGCGCAGGTCGGCCGGGATTTGCGGATTCGTTTCCCAGGCCGGAGGAACCATTGCGAACATGCCCGCCGCCGGACTGTATCCGCGGCGCAGCAGAATCTCGAGCGCATTGTCGAAGCTGGCCGAGTCGCTGACCCGTGGCTCGAGCAGATCAACCTGGTCAGGGAGCTGAAGCGCCTCCTTCAGGCTGCGTTGCTTCGCGTGCAGCCAGCGCCGGTTCGCGCTGATGGTATTAATCTCACCGTTATGGCCGACAAAACGGAAGGGCTGCGCCAGCGACCAGCTCGGTTGCGTGTTGGTCGAGTAGCGCTGGTGAAAAATAGCAAACGACGTCTGGAATTCAGGATCGGCCAAGTCGAGATAAAACGCCGGCAACTGGTCGGGGGTTAGCAGACCCTTATAGACAATCGTCCGCGAGGAAAGGGAGCAAAAGTAAGTACCGCCAGGAGCCTGCGCCTCGACCTGCTTGCGCAGGCGAAACAGGGATTTTTCCAGATCGGCGGTGCCCCGCGCCACATCGAAGAAGCACTGTCGGAGAGTGGGCAGAGTGGCGCGAGCGCGCGGACCGGTAATGGTCGGGTCGATCGGCGGCACTCGCCAGCCCGGGCAACGCAAGCCATTTTCGCGGGCGAGGTCTTCGATCACCTGCCGCGCTGCGTCTTCTTCTCCCGAGGGCAGGAAGACCATGCCAACGCCAAACTCGCCAGGAAGCCGGATGCCCTCTTCGCTCGCTCGTTTGCGCATGAAGGCATCGGGCATTGCCATCAGGAGCCCGGCACCATCCCCGCTGCGGCCATCGGCGTCGACGCCGCCGCGATGGGCCAACCGCAACAAGGCCGTCAGCGCCCGCTCTACGATCTCGTGCGACGGGGCGCCACCGAGCCTGGTCACGAAGCCGACACCACAGGCATCGTGGTCCGGGGAGTAGTGCGGATGTGGCATCCGACATTGTTAGCCGGGGTGGGCGTTCAAAGTACAACGCAGAATTTCGATGCGCATGATGGGTTTTTAGAATAGTCGTGAATCGCAACTCAGCGTTCGAATCACTTCGAAAGGCCGAAGGCGCGAGAATGGAATTCAATGACCTCCCCCAGATGCGACAGGAAGTAATTCATGCTGTGACCTCCCGGGTAGGGGTGGTATTCGTGCGGAATGCCTTCGGCCGTAAGCTGCTTGTCGAGAGCGGCGGCACCGGCTTCGAACCCATAGTCATCGCTCTGCCCGCAATTGAAGTAAATGGCCATTTTCCTGAGAGCAACCTTGTTTTTCCCAGCCAAGGCGAAAGGATCGTTCGCTTTCCAGCGCGCAATGTTAATCGGATCGCCGAGCAACGGAGCGAGAGCCTCCGCAGCGGGCGAGCGTGACTGGGCCATCTCATTCAGTTGCTCCGGCGATTCTTGAATCAAAGCCGCGCTCTGGGCGCTGACCGCGGAGAACAGATCCGGATGCGCAAAGGCGAACCGGAACGCACCGTAGCCACCCATGGAAATGCCGGTGATAGCGCGGCCCTCTCGACCCGGCAGCACGCGGTATTTTTCCTCGATGTAGGGCATGAATTCGCGTAGGAAGAAATCGCTGTAGCGCTGCTTGCCGTCGGCCGAGTTGATATAGAAAGTCGCGCCACCCTCGGGTGCGACGATCAGGAACTCGCCGACTTTGCCATGCTCGCGAAGGTCTTCGATCAGCGTCCATCCTCCGGTGCGTGAAAAAGACTGCTCGTTGTCACCCAGGCCGTGAAGGTAGTAGAGAACGGGATAGCGGGCGGCCTGTCCGGTGGGATCTTTCTTGTCGTAGCTTCCTGGCACCTGCACGCAGTAGTGCACCGCCCGTTTCAGAATCCGGCTTGGGAAAGAGCTGCAGTCGATCCGGCCCTGGGAGAATGCGGCTGCCGGGACCAGCACGAACAGGATTGCGAGAAAGCGGCGCATGCTTGGAGTTTACTCGTAGCGTAGAGCCTGCACGGGATCGAGCCGGGCGGCGCGGGCCGCCGGATAGAGGCCGGACAGCAGACTCACCACGATGGCGAAGGCGATCGCGCTTCCCACCAGCCACCAGGGCACAAACCAGATCTGTTCGGGGGCGAGATCCTGGCTGCGCAGGTAAACGTTGGTCCCGAGATTGATCACCCGTCCGATCACCCATCCCAGCATGACCCCCAACACACCACCCAACGCCCCCATCACGCCGGCTTCGGCGAAAAAGAGTTTTTTCACGTCGTAATCACTCGCACCGATGGCCTTCATGATGCCGATTTCGCGGCGCCGCTCGAGGATTGCCATCACCAGCGTGTTGACGATGCCGATGGAAGCTACGGCCAGCGCGAGGCTGCCAAAGATGCCCAGGAATAGGTCAAGGACGGTAAAGAAGCGGCGGACGCTCCGGGTGGCATCGAGGATCGAAAACGTGTTGAAGCCGAGTTTCTTGATGGCATCCTCAACCAGCTGAATCCTGCCGGGATCTTTCACGCGCACGCTGACCGTGGAGTAGGTTGGAATCTTGCTGGTGGCCTGAGTGGTATCGCGCATGCCGGTGGGCTGCATGACATGCAGGCTCTCAAGCAACTTCAGGGGCAGCAGCACCCGGGCGCGCACTGGACCGCGCATGCTGTCGGGATCGAGGTCGGTCACTCCGACAATTCGCAATTTCAGCTCGTGGGATTGGATGGAGTAGTTTGCCGAGGCCGAGTCGCCGGATTCACCCTGGGCGCTTCCCTTCCCTTCGGCGGCCGCAGCCGAATCCACGCGCTCGGCGTAACGCATGGTCATTTCTTTGCCGATCAGCGGCCTGGCCAGTTCAGCCACCGGCGCCTCGTCCGCCCCGGGCTTGGCTGTCTTCCCCAGCAGTTCCGCCGCAAACGTCTTCTGCAGGATCACTTCCGGAGCGGTGTCGGAGGAGAAGAAGCTGCCCTGCAGGCCTTCAAATGCGTCATTCGTTTTGTAAGAAAAAGGGACTCCCGCCGCCATGGTGAGATGGGGCTTGTCGTCATAGGTGAATGACGTGATGAAACGCAGATCGGGATAAGCTTCCATCACGTTCGGGAGCTGCTCAATCTTCTTCCGGGAAGGCTCGTCGAGCACCGGGCTCTGCGCGGGATCGAGGGCGCCCGCATCGTCGCTGCGATTGAAGTTTCGCAGATCGCGGCGCGAGGTAACTACCACCGTATCGAACAGGCCCGACCGGACCAGACGGCGGGTTGCCAACTGCTGCAGGCCGATGCCCAGTGACAGCATCGCCACCAGCGAGGCCACGCCCACCGAGATGCCGACCGTGGTCAGAGAGTTGCGCAGCACAGACTCACGGAGGTTGCGGACCGCCAGTTCGGCCAAATCGTACGCCTTCACGCGCGGCCTCCTTGCGCAGGCGTGCCCGCAGCGATCACGTTCACCTGATCATCCACCAGCTTGCCATCCGCGAGAAAAATCATCCGCTGCGCGTACTGTCCGGCGAGCGCCCGCTCGTGCGTCACCATCACGATGGTCATGCCCAGGGTTTCGTTGAACTCGCGGATCAGGTTCATAATCTCGGTACCGGTGCGGCTGTCGAGATTACCCGTGGGTTCGTCTGCGAGAAGGAGCTTAGGCCGGTTGATGAGCGCGCGAGCCAGCGAAGTGCGCTGCTGCTCACCGCCGGAAAGCTCGCTGGGACGATGATGCAGGCGCTTGCCCAGACCGACCCGATCCAGGGCCGCGCGCGCCATCGAGTCGCGCTGCCCACGATCGACCTCGGCGAAGCGCAGCGGCAGCTCGACGTTCTCGATGACGGTCATGCTGGGAATCAGGTTGAACGACTGGAAGACCATTCCGACGGTGTGCAGGCGGTGCCGGGCCAGATCTTCGCGCGACAACTCCGCAAGATTCTTTCCCTCGACGACTACCGTGCCCGAGGTCGGCCGATCCAGTCCGGCAATCAGGTTTAGCAGCGAAGACTTGCCCGAGCCCGAGGTGCCCAGCAGGGCTACGAAATCGCCCGCCTGAACCGAAATCGAAATACCATCCACGGCGCGGATCAGGCTCTCGCCCATGAGATAGTGACGGCACACGTTCTCGGTGCGAATCGCCGCGTTTGGCTGGGAAATCCTGGGATCGGGACCGGCGGTCATGAAGGGTTAACGAACCTCTCCGCGAATCACGCGCAGGGCATCGGGATCGGCGGGCTCTTTGCCGCCAGAGCCGCGATCGCCATTCTCGACCACGGCATCTCCCTCGCCTGGAGCCAGAAACAGATTCGTTTCCAGCCCGTGCTGCTTGGTATACAGGTCGTAGTAGCGGCCGCGCATCTCGTAAAGTTCCTCGTGGGTGCCGCGCTCGACGATCTGTCCTTGTTCGACTACCAGGATCTGGTCGGCGCGCCGGATGGTGGAAAGGCGGTGCGCAATCACAAACGTGGTGCGCCCCTGCATCAGGTACGACAGACCCTGCTGGATCATCTGTTCCGATTCCGAATCGAGGCTGGAAGTTGCTTCGTCGAGAATCAGGATGCGCGGCTCAGCCAGAATCGCGCGCGCGATGGAAATGCGCTGGCGCTGTCCGCCGGAAAGCTTCACGCCGCGTTCGCCCACAATCGTGTCGTACTGGTCAGCGAAACTCTCGGCGAATTCGTCCACCCGCGCGATCCGGCAGGCGCGCATGATTTCCTCTTCGGTCGCGTCCGGCCGCGAGAAGGAGACATTCTCGCGAATGGTGCCGTCGAACAGAAACGACTCCTGCAGCACTACCCCAAGCCGGGTGCGGTAGGAATCCAGCCGTACGGTGCTGAGATCGATCCCATCCACCCGGACCTTCCCTTCCGTCGGCACATGAAACGCAGTGATCAGCCCGATGGTCGTCGATTTGCCGGATCCCGAGGAGCCTACCAGCGCGGTCACGGTGTCCGGTTCCGCCACGAAGGAGACGTCGTGCAGCACGGTGCGGTTGCCGTCATAGCTGAAGCTGACATCCTCGAACTCGACCAGCCCGTCGATATCGGACAGGACGACGGTGCGGTTGGGATCCTGATCCTCAGGACGCTCGCGCAGAATTTCCTGGGTACGCTCGAGCCCGGCAAACGCCTCGGTGATCTGGGTTCCGATGGCCACCATCTGGATGATGGGCGCGACCAGAAATCCCAGAAACAGAGTGTAGGTAAAAAAGCCACCCACGGTGAGCGTGCCCGCCAGGATCTGATGGGCGCCCACGTACATGATGATCGCGCCCACCACGCCCATCAACAGGCTGGCCGACAGGCTCATCAACGAGGTCGCAGTGAGCGTACTGATGACGTTGTCCAGCAGGCGGCGCACGCCTTTCGCGAACACGGCTTCCTCGCGCTGCTCGGCGTGATATCCCTTGATCACGCGCACGCCGCCCAGCGATTCCGCGAGCCGCCCGGTGACTTCCGCATTGATCTTTCCGCGCTCGCGGAAGATGGGGCGAATCGTGCTGAAGGCTTTGTTCAGCGCCAGCGCGAAGCAAAGCAGGAAGCCGAAAGCGAGCACGGTCATGAGGGCGCTGATGCGGAACAGCACCACCAGCGCAATGAATGATGTGAGCAGGCCGCCGGCCAGTTCGACCAGCCCGGTTCCCAGCAAGTTGCGCACGCCTTCCACATCGCTCATGATGCGCGAGACCAGGTTGCCGGTCTTGTTCGCGTCATAGAAGGAGACCGGAAGCCGAGAAATGTGGCGCTGTACTTTCTCCCGTAACTCGGCGATCAAGCGCTGGGCCGCCTTCGACAAAAGCTGCGTCAGCGAGAATGAGGTGATCCCCTGAATGATCGTGGCTCCCAGCACAGTGAGAACGATGGGCCGGAGCAGTTCGACACGATGCTTCGCAATCACACTGTCGATCAGGTAGCGCGTCGAGTAGGGCAGCACCAGGCCCGACACGCGATTGATGGCCATGAGCAGGAATCCGAGGGCGAGCAATTTCTTGCGCGGCCGCATCAAGTCCCATACCACGGGCGCGACGGCGCGCAGCCTCTGGGCACTCAGCGGAGGCTTTGAAGGCGGCTTGGGGGACAGCTTTTGCGGTGAATTCACCGCTTGGTTAGACATCGGGATACCCGGCTTTGGTTCATTTTATGTGGATTTGGAAGGGGACGGAACCTGCCTGATTGGCCAGGTGCGATGCGGGGCCCGGTCCAGCCTACAGAGCCTGGCCCGCGGAGAAACCCGACGCCCAGGCCCACTGAAAATTGAAGCCGCCCAACTGTCCGGTGACATCCACCACCTCGCCGACGAAATACAAGCCAGGGATTTTCCGGCTTTCCATCGTCTTCGCCGACAACTCGCTCGTGTCCACGCCACCCGCCGTCACCTCCGCCTTCTCGTAGCCCTCCGTGCCGCTGGGGAAGACCTCCCATTGATGCGGCTGCCGCTCCAGTTCGTCGAGGGAGCGGTTCGTCCAGTCTTTGGGAGGGTGCAGATCGAGCCAGCGGTCAGCCAGGCGGGATGGCAGCACGCTCCGCAGCGCAGCTTTGGCCGCGTTCAGCTCCCGTCGTGCCTTCGGTTGCCGCAAAGCCGCGATCCACTCGCGGCCGGGAGCGAGATCAATCCGAATCGGCTGCCGATTCTGCCAGTAGGAGGAAATCTGCAGGATGGCAGGGCCGCTCAGGCCGCGGTGGGTGATCAGCATCTTGTCGCGGAACTCGTGCGCATCGCATGCCACGATCACTTCCGCGGACACGCCCGCCAGGTCGCAATAGTTGGCGCGATCTTCGGACTTGAACGTCAACGGCACCAGCGCGGGGCGGCACGGCTGGAGTTTGAGTCCAAATTGCTGAGCCAATTCGTAGCCAAATGCGGTTGCCCCGATTTTAGGTATGGACAATCCGCCGGTTGCGACCACCAGGACGGGGGCGTGAAACTCCGAGTCGCCCGCGACCAGGACGAATCCGCTGTCTCTTCGTACCTCGCGCACCGTGGTATTCAAAAAGATCCTCACACCGGCCCGCGCGCACTCATCGTCGAGCAAGGCCACGATGGCCCGCGCCGAGCCGTCGCAGAACAATTGTCCCTGGGCCTTTTCGTGGTAAGGGATGGCATGCTTTTCGACCAGGGCGATGAAATCGGCGGGGGTGTAGCGCGCCAGCGCGGACTTCGAGAAGTGGGGGTTCGCGGAGAGAAAATTGTCCGGGTGGCAGTGTAGATTGGTGAAATTGCACCGGCCGCCGCCCGAGATCAGGATCTTTTTGCCGGCGCGGTTACTTCGCTCCAGCACCGCGATGCGCCGCCCGCGCTTCCCGGCCTCGATCGCGCACATCAGGCCGGCAGCCCCCGCGCCCAGCACCACCGCGTCGAACTTTCGGTTCATGGTCAGGTCAAAGCAGGAGGAACCTGCTCCGACAACGGAATGCTAACGGAAGGGCGCCAAGGTTGTCTCGCCGGCAAGCGCGGCGTTGCCATCCCGGGCAAAAAGGAAGGGCCGGCTTCGCGCCGGCCCTGAGAACCCAAAGAAAGCGTCCAGCTATTTCTGCATGCTGTCGTCTTTCTTCATCGCGCCCTTTTCACCCTTCAGCATCTTGACTGAGGTCACCTGGATCTCACCGGTGGAGGCGTCGGCGCTGCCCTTCAACTCCACATGGTGGCCTTCGTGCCCCTTCACGGCATCCGGATTGGCGATCGTCCAGCTCTTGCCGTCGGTATCGCCTACGAGCGACTTTCCATCCTGGCTAATCGTGCCCTTGACGCCGCCGGACTTGGCTGCGCCATGCTTCATCGAGGAATCGTTGCCCTGGTTCATCGACGAATCGTTGCTCTGCGTTCTGGTCGAATCCTGGCCGGAGCCGGAAGGCGCCGAAGAATCTTGCGCCAGCGCAACCAGCGGCAGTGCCAGAATCATGGCAAGTGTAAGCCCTAACAATGTTTTCATGCTGTCTTCCTCCAGATTGCGATTTCAACTGACAACTTCATGGCCCGCTTTGATACCTGCTCCACTGATTAACCAGCCTTGCGCTGATAATCTTTGGAGGTGTCGGCGTCCGAGGGATTCCAGCCCGCGATCTGCTGCTCCGCCTCTTCCTTAGCAATGCCGTAACGCTCCTGGATCTTGCCGACCAGTCGCTCGCGCTCGCCGTTAATGACGTCGAGATCGTCGTCCGTCAGCTTGCCCCACTTTTTCCGGATCGATCCTTTCATCTGAGTCCATTGACCTTTCGCTTGATCCCAATTCATCATTGCCTCCTTGAAAGTTGGTCGCACGTGTTGCGAAAAAGTTCGGATACGAAATGGCAGATCATTTCTCTTGTGACCCTACGCCAGGCATGGCGAAGAAAGTCTCGGGTAGACGCTGTAGGATTTCCCTGAAGAACCTGAGGCGAAAAAATCGGTGTGCTATCAGAGGTATAGGAGGCCAGTGGGCGCGACCAAAGCGGCCCCCTACAGGATTTACCTCGGCGTAGGATTGTGACGAGCAGAGAGGTTGTGGCAGAAGCGAGACGCCGCGCGCGAAAAATTATGCCAACGAACAACGTGCAAAGAAAAAAAAGTGGAGCCGGACTGCTGATCGCGGCGGTTATTTTCAGCGGGGCGAGTTTGCTGGCGCAGGAAAAACCGCTCAGCGAGAAGAATTCGCCCCTCGTACTTACGGGTGCGATCCCGATACCAAACGTGCAAGGGCGCATGGATCACATGAGCCTGGACCCCCAGGGCAGACTTTTCCTATCGGCCCTGGGAAACGACACATTAGAGGTGCTGGATCTTTCTGCCGGCGTCCGCAGCTATACCATCCGCGGCATCGCGAGACCCCAAGGAGTGCTCTATTGTGCGGATGTGAACAAACTTTTCGTGGGCAGCGATGAAGGCAAACTCTATATCTACGATGCGACCTCGTACCATCTCGTCACCAGCATTGACTTTGGAGACGACGTCGACAACCTCCGCTACGACGCCGCCAGCAAGCAAGTGTATGTTGGCTACGGCGGTGAAGGCACAGGCGCGATCGGGACCGTCGACGCCACCACGAACCAGAGAATGCCCAAGGAATTCAAACTGGGCGCTCACCCCGAATCTTTTCAGCTGGAAACATCAGGACCGAACATCTACGTGAATGTACCCGAACTGCAAGAGGTGGCGGTGATCAATCGCACTCGCGGAAGCATTTCCCATTGGCCGGTAGCATTCCAAAGCAACTTTCCCATGGCGCTCGACGAAGCCGGCGGGCGCCTGTTCGTGGCCACCCGCGCTCCCGCGCGCCTGCTGGTATACGACGCCAAGTCCGGCCGTACGATCGCTGCGCTTCCCTGCGTGCAGAACTCGGACGATCTTTATTACGACGCCGCGAGAAAGCGCATCTACATTTCGGGTGGCGAAGGCTACATCAGCGTTTTCCAGCAAGACGACGGCAATCACTATCACCTGGCAGCGAAAGTGCCATCGCAAGTGGGAGCCCGCACCGCCGGCTACTTCGGCAAGGGCAAGAAGGGATTCGATCTTTTCTACGTTGCCGTGCCTGCGCGCGCCAACGCTGAAGCAGAAGTGCTGATCTACACCGTCCAGAACTGACCGCGGACCCGGTTGGCCTCCCCAAGTTCCCGGCGGCGGCCCTGCTTTCCGTGAACAAACCCCTTGCTATAATCACGCAGCGAGCGGCATCGAGCGAAAGTGGCGGAATTGGCAGACGCACCAGACTTAGGA
>CAWGSE010000015.1:0-615216 GCA_963825205.1 uncultured Acidobacteriota bacterium | reverse complement strand
CCCCCGCAACGTTCCGAACGCCACAGTCGAGCCCGGCTCCTGTGGCGTCATTTATTTCAGGAATATGGTCTGTCCCTTCAGTGAATTGCGGCGAAAATTTCATCCGTTGGTTTCGTCCGACAGGGCTTGAGACGTTTGCGTGGGCCTCCGTCTGTTCCTCATCGCCCAGCAATGCCCATTTGCCTTCACCCAGATAAAACCGCTCGCCCGCGTCTCCAGTGGTGGGCGTCATTCGCAGGGCATCGAGATGTTTCGCTAGTTCGTACTTTGCTCTCGCCTTGTCTACGTGCAGAAGATTGACCAAGTCGAACATCTGCCGACCGACGAAGTTCTTGAGGTCGGTAACGTCCAAGCCGACGGATGGGTGGGACTGGCGTTTCATCTTAAGCCGAACGCATTGCAGTTCGCGCTCACGGTCGGCCATGGCTCCCTTCAGCGTGTTTGCAGGGACGCCCTGGGCAATCGCTGATGCCAGTCTCTCCAGTTCAGCCTCGAGCTCTTGCTTGCGTGTACGAAGATGCCTGTCATCTTCTCTCTCGTTCTTCGCGCTTTGCTCCAATTGCCGCATGAACTCACCGAGCGTGAAGTCAAGCACCTCCGGCCGAAGAGCATACTCCTGCAATTGTGCAAAGAAGACGGATTCGACCTGGTAGGCCGAGACGGTGAGGTCGTTCCTGCAAACGCCTCGGTTGAAGTGCTGCGTACACCCGTAGCGTGCGTGCTTGCCACCTCTTCCGCTAGCGATCACGAGGTTTGCTCCGCACAGACCGCACTTGAGAAACCCGCTCAGGATGTATGGAACAGTGTAAGCTCGATGAGCCAGCCCTTTCCGTGCACCACTTGAGTACTTCGCCATGGTCCGCTCGTTCTTAGTCCGAACAGCGTCCCAGATGTCTTGGTCGACGATCCGCAGATCGGGGCGAAGCGCGACTTTCCATTCTGACTTCGGACGCGAGCGCCTCACGTGACGGTTGGTTCCCGGCACTTTCGCCCACGTTGATTTGTTCCAGACCAGCACACCAGCGTAGACCTCACGCCGCAGCATGTCTCGTATCGCGCTCGGACACCAGGAGTCGTACTTCTTCCGGGTGCCCGGCCCGGGCGTGCGGAGGCGGGGACGACGAAACCAGCAAGACTAGTACCAGCATTGGCCCTCGTCGTTGCACTGTGGCCTCCGGCGAAGAAGTGCTTGGGCAGAATACGACTCGCTAATACACTATGCCACCAAGATGCCGTGGTGGGTGACTGGAGTAACGGACCTGTGTGATGTCGTCGGGGCAGGAGATTCGTAAATCGGACAGATCGAGCGGCCGACGCTCAAACTGTTTTCGTGTGCAATCGCGATGGAAGCTGCCAGATGAATTATCCTAAAGGCATGGATCACCTCGAAGTTCTTCGGGAAAAGATCGGGCGTCTCCGGGTAGAGATTGCTCAGATTCAAGAATTGAACAAGCAATATCGGCTTCATGGCGGGAGTGGCGCGGAGGCTCAAGTCGCTCACGTTCAGAGACAAGAACGGCTACAGGCAATCCAGCAAGAACTTGTCCAACTCGCTAGCCTTGGCCCCAAGGTTCTTTCGCTCGAAGAGATGAAGGAGATGCACCACTCCCGGCTTCACATCAAGAAGGCTTCGTAGCTTTTTGGCGTTCCCGACAGAATCGCAAGGAAGAGTAGCCGTTGCTCCAACTGGGCGGCTGTTCCGGGTACTTCAGTTCACAGTCACACGTGGGAAAATCGCGAAAGTCGACGTGGTCCCACAGCGCTTAGCAGAGAGTGTTCGAAAGCGTTCACGTAGCATAGAAGACTATAAACCTAATAGCGGCCCAGCGGCGCATCGATTGTGGCTATTGGATTGCACTTCCTACGCTCGAGAACACCGCATTTGCACTCGAGCCGATCATTCGGATCGTGCCGAGCGCAATTATCAACACAACCGCCAGCATCACTGAATATTCTGCTACGTCTTGTCCGTCTTCCTGAAACCACAATTGGTTAAGCGACTGAGTCATGTTGGTCCTACCGAAATCTTCACCAGATTGCGGCAGACGCACCGGTAGCACAATAGCTCGTTCGTGGCCGTTACCCTCGTAAGGGTACCGTAGTGAACTTGCCAGGAGACGCCCCGGCGCCTTGAGCGGTCCCCGATCGATGGGCGGAAGCCAGTACCTTCCGGAAACAGACTCCCCGCGACGAACTCCTGCCGATCTCTAGCGTGGGTTTTGTTTTTCGGGCTCCTGGTGCGTCTCGACAAGGAGATCATCATGAAGACACCCACCGTTTCGTTCGGCTGCTCAGCTGGTACCCTCGGTTTCTGGCGCTCGTAATTGAAGGGTCAAGGGCGAGGAGCGCGTCTGCGGTTGCCCGTGCCACAACGATTCGCGGTCCATCCTCCCGCGGACCCGATGGACTTCGTTCAGGCGCTCCGGCGTTTTTTCTGGCCTTTATCCTGCGCTCGATCGAACCGGACGGGGACCCCGTTTACGCCCCACACCTGGCCGGATTCCCCGTCAATGTCTGCTGTGCCGACTTGGGCGGAGAGCTGAACACGGAATATTCGACAACAACCTAGATCTTAGGCCGAAACAAATGGTCTTTGGTGGGGTTAGCGCCTTCGACCAAACTGTTTTGGTACGAGGAACGAGCGTGAAAACGTTCGAAGGTAAAAACTGCGGGTCGCGTCCTTCCGCCGCCGGAGCGCCGCCCAGAATTGTTCTTACCGGTAAAGAACGAGAGATGATTCGAATGGTAGCCGATTGCGCGAGTCCCCACTTCATAACACGGCACCTGGAGTTAGGGGAAATCCAGCTCAGGGCGGCTCTCGATTCCGTCTTTGCAAAACTAGCGATGTCGGGCCGTCTGGAATTGCTCTCTCGAGAAGGACGCTAACGACCTTTGCTGCCGAGAAAGCGTGGCTCGTGTCACAAACCGGCCCTAAAAGAAGGCTGCCCCGCAGGCTTGTATGGATCGACGAAAAACATTTTCGCGGTTTTGGTTGCTCCGAATGTGCTTGGGCATTCAACGCTTCTGGCTTGCCCACTGGCAATTCCTTTGACGAAATGATGCGAAACTTCGAGTCGCAGCGCGACAGAGAGTTTTCATCCCACGTTTGCGCCGATCACCCAAGGAACACCGGTGCCAAAAGCTAGAATCCAGTGCAGATCTGCTGGGGCTGAACGGGAGCTCGCCCCGGCCCCTCGCAGGCGTTGGCGGCAACTATGGATGAGCTTCGCACGCGAAGGGCAGAACGCGCTCGATTAGGGCAAACAGGGTGCTCAGGCTGGCACGAGCAGGGCTTCCAGTGTGCCCGGGGTGTGGCGAGCCTTACGACCCGGTGCTGGCGAAACAATGGGACTCACCGGACCCGGAGAAGTACTGCAATGACCTAGGCCAAGTGCGCAGTTCGCCGAGGCGGAAATGCGGGATCTGGCTAACCTGGAGTGGTAAACGATAACCCCCTGTAATGCTCCCTCAGTGTCCCAATGTCGCATTTTGCGCAGGAGGTGCGGTTTGAAATTCCACAGGACTGGCGTCATGCATCCGCATGTGGGAAACTGGGGCATGAAAAAACCACAATTGACCGATTTGGCTTGGCTTGGACCCAAGGACGAAATGGATCGCGCCAGTCATCGCTTCGGCAGGTGCTCTGAGTGCCATGAAATCATCTGCGTTGAAAAGCCCGCGACTGAGCCGCAGAATACGGAATTAGAAACCAATGACCTGCTTTATAGAGCGTTTCGGACGCACGTTAACCTGAAGCACCCCGAGCGCTCAGCCAAGCCTCTCCCCGCCGCGTGAGTCGCAGGAGCGAGCGCACTTGCTTCAATCGCTTCACGCTAAAGCCGGTACAACAACTGTCGGCACTAAACATCGCGGGACCCGGCGAGCACTCCAATCAATCACGTGGGAAATGATGACGAGGAGTGTTCGCGAACCGTGGGATCGCCGAGGTTCACAATCAGCTTTTCGCCAAATAGTGTTTTCTACCCTTGATGAACTTGCTAGAGACAAGTACGAAACCCTGTCCTAATTTCTGTTCTTTTTCAGACGCCACACGATATTGAGCGGGTCGCGACCTTTGCCGGGGCTGATGAGTCCGCGCTGTTCCATCGCCTTGATCGCCGCTGGTGATTCTCGTTGCTCTCCCTACGAAACGGCCGGTGCTCAAGTCTATGCTGGATACCCAAAAGTTCGAACTGTTCTGACTAGGCGGCGGTTCATCCATGGCGTACAACAAACGTCCATCCGGCAGCCAGAGGAACCCCCAACCATCCAGACGTGGCTCCGACAAAGCAACCCGTTTGGTACCGTGCTCCAGATTAAAGATCTCGATCCAGTGGTCCTCATTGTTGGGCCTAGGCTTGAATTTCAGATATGCGATCCAGCGCCCATCGGGCGACCAAACCGGCGAGGGCGAAACTAGGCTCCATGCCATCTCCTTTCCTGCGCTCGACTGGCGGGCCGCGTTCACAGTTTTACTGTTCGCTCTACGAGCATTTGGCCCTGTCAGGCCGTGCATCAAGTAGTGACAATTGTTGACAAGCTGCAACATGTGTTGTAGCATCTCGCCCCATTCCGAGGCACGACGCTTTTCGAGATGCCGAACAACAGTTCTGAAAGCCATGAATCCGGGTATGCCCCGAGCAGCACTCCGCTCGAGGATCGCTTTCGCAAGGCCGAACTCCGACTGAATCCCAGTCGCAAGAAGTTGATCCGCGCTATTCTCGAGAATCCCGACGACACTTTCTTTCTTTCATCCCGCGAACTCGCGAAACGTTACAGTGTGGACGCGGCGACCATCGTGCGCACGATTCAGGCGCTGGGGTACGAAAAGTACGCGGACTTCGCTGCCGATCTGCGGTCCCACTTCATCACCCGCATCACTCCTTATACGGTTCTCAAAGCCGCTTCGCGAGAAAAACGAAGTCTCGCCAATCGAATCCAGCACAGCGTCGAGATGGACGTGCGCAATTTGCACGATCTGCATTCCAGCCTCGATACGGAGAAGATTATTGCCGTTGCGCGACGCATCAACCGTGCACGCCGCATCCTGGTGTTGGGCATTGATCTGGCGGCGACGCTTAGCTGGCAGCTTGCATATTGCCTGACCGCTCTTGGCTTGGCGGCTGAAGCCCCGGTTGGCAGCGCCGGAAATGTGCAGCGGCGGGTTCGCACGCTCACCCGACAGGACCTCCTGATTGCGATCAGCTTCGGACGATGCCTGCGTGAAACGGTGGAGGCCGCGCTGCGCGCCAAAGCGCAAGGAGTGCCTACATTGGGCATCACCGATGGCCCTCAAACGCCGGTCGCGAAAGCCTGCGATGTGAGCTGTTTTGCTTCGATTGCAAGTCCGTCTTTCGGTGGGTCGTACGCAGCGCCTGTGTCTTTGGTGGACGCAATCATGGTTGCTTGCGCGCACACGCAGACAAAGCGCTCGCTGGAAATCCTGAAGAATAGTGAACAAGAGGATCGAAATGGACGTCGCTGGTACAGCGCGATCGGGCAATCGGACGTTTCTGAGTGACCAAGCCTCTGGCTCGCGTTGCCTGCGAAGGCTCGGTATCGAGTTGAAATTTGGTGATCATGAGGAGGGGTCATGAATCAAGCATCGGTGGCGTTTCTGAGAGAACCTCTTTTTCGTCCCCATTTCCTTGCTGTGATCGTCGGTGTGCTGCTGAGTTTCAGCCAGGCACAGACGGCAGGAACGGGAGCGATCTCCGGAACGATCAACGATCCCAGCGGCGCGGTGGTTACAGGCGCCGCGATCAAGGCGATTGACCAGGCCACCGGCGAGACCCGGACCGCCGCTTCGTTCGCGGAAGGGGTTTTTCTGGTCCCACTGTTGAGGCCGGGCACGTATCGCGTTGAGGTGAGTAAAAGCGGCTTCAAACTGTGGGTAAGCAATGGTGTGCCCGTGCACATTACCGAAACCGTTGCGCTCGGGGTGAAGCTTGAACTGGGCGCGCCACTTGAGACCGTGGAAGTGAGCGCGGCCTCACAACTATTGACGACACAGGACAGCACCCTGGGTAACGTCGTGAACGAAAGAGGCGTCAATTCCTTGCCGCTGGTAACGCGCAACTATCAACAAATTCTTGGGCTATCGCCGGGAGTCTCTGCCGAGGTCTTCAATGCTGGCGAGATTGGCAGAGGCGCCGTGGATAGCAATCTCGTCACCGGCGGCGGTGTCGCTAGTGACAACAACTTTCAAATGAACGGAGTGGAGATTAACGACCTGCAAGGCAGCGGACACTTTAGCGGCGGAGTGGCAGCTCCCAATCCAGACAGCATCCAGGAGTTCAAGGTACAAACCAGCCAATATGACGCTTCGTTCGGCCGCAATGCCGGCGCAAACGTCAATGTCCTTACCAAATCGGGCTCGAACCGATGGCACGGAAGCGCATGGGAATTTTTTCGTAATGAAGCTCTGAATGCGAATGACTATTTCCGCAACCAGACCAATCAGCCGCGAGCCATTTTGCGGCAGAACCAATTTGGGTTCGCTCTCGGCGGACCAGTCATCAACAGTAAGTTGCTGTTCTTCACTTCATACCAGGGCACGCGACAGCAAAATGGCATCGACCCAAATTGTTCCGCCAGCGACATTCTACCGGTGTTGACAGACGATCGTTCTCCTGGCGCTCTGGCGGCCGCCGTTGGACCCACCACAGCTTTTGGCGGCGTTGATGTGCTCGGCCGCCCAGTAGATGCAACCAATATCAGTCCCCAGGCTGTGGCCTTGTTCAGCCTCAAGCTACCCAACGGTAACTTTCTCATTCCAAATCCCCAGCAAGTCATAACCGACCCCGCAAGCGGTCTGCCGGAAGGCTTTTCGACGTTCAGTTCTCCTTGCCGCTACAACGAGGACCAGTTTGTAACCAACCTCGACCTCTTACACACTGCCAACAGCACACTCCAGGTCCGTTTTTTCTTCTCAAACAGCGAGGCAAATTTCACCCTGCCTTCAGCCCGAGTGGCAGGCTCCGGCAGTCTGCTCGGTTCTCCTTCCAGGAACCCGCAGAACTTCCGCAACTTCTCTCTGACACACACGTATTTGTTCAACGGCAACTTGGTAAATCAGGCGGAAGTCGGATTCCATCGCACTCTCGCTGGCACCGATCAAAAATTTCCGTTCAGTTACTCCAGCATCGGTAGCAACGTACCCTCATTTGACGATGCACGGCCGGTGATCATTGTGGCTGGTGGGCTCAGCGTTGGCGGGGATGGCCAGACTGTGGTCTTGGCCCAAAACACCTTCCTGTTCCAAGACACGCTTTCCTGGATCCATGGCCGACATTCCTTTCGCTTTGGTGGCGGCATCACCCGCGCACAGGACAACATGTCAAGGTTCCAGTTCGCCGGCTACTCGATCTTCATTAACTATCCCGGTCTCATGCTGGGACAAGCGCCACTCAACCCATTTGTCACTCAAGACCTGGCAGGCATCACTCAGCGCAATTGGCGGGTTTGGGATGCCAATCTCTATGCACAAGACGACATCAGAGTCACGCACAGCTTGACGCTCAATTTGGGCTTCCGCTATGAACGCCTCGGCGACTTCGGGGAAATCAATGGTCGCAATGCCAGCATGGATCCGGCGCTGATCGACCGGAATCCTCCAGCGGCTGGCAGCTTGGCAGGCATCGTGGTTTCCGACAATTTTCCGGGCACGCGGCCGGCGGGCGTCGTCAGCAGCGGCAATAACTTGGGAATCAAGGGTGAAGGCCAAAATACACTAAACCCCCGGATTGGCTTTGCCTGGAGCTTGCCCGGCCCTCTACGCTCAGTCTTGCGCGGGGGCTATGGTGCGTACCATCAACGCGCAACGGGACAGCCCTATCTCCAGCAGCTGGCGAACCAGCCATTCGGACTGATTCGTCTCGTCCAGCCAGTCGTGACCGGTGATTTCGCGAATCCGTTCCCAGCCGATCCCGGTGCCTTCCCCCAATTCCTTCCTTATAGCCCGACCAGCGATCTCCTCTCGCCTCAGATCATTGATCCCAAGGTGCGGCCTCCTGTGTTTCAACGCTACAGCCTGAACCTGCAGACGCAGTTGGCCCGCGACCTGGTGCTGGAGGTCGGCTATGCCGGCATGCGCGGGACACATCTGCTGACATGGCACACGATCAACCAAGCCGATCTCGCGACGCCGGATCACCCCATTCGAGGCGAGACCACGACAACGCTGACAAATCTCCAGCTACGCGTCCCCTATCAGGGATTTTCGGCGGGCAGCATGTTCGACATTCAGTCCAACGGCATTGCCTGGTATAACGCGCTGCAAGCCAGCTTGAGCAAGCGGTTCAGCCACGGATTGCAGTTCCTTGCCTCCTACACATTTGCGCGCGACCTCGCCAATGTTTTTGAAAGCACGATTGGGCCGAATGGCGGTCAGGTGTACGGAAACAACAACGACCCGCGGTCTAACTACGGACCGGACGCATTCGTTCGGCCCCACCGCTTCGTATTCAGCGGCGTTTATGACTTGCCCGGGCCTAAGAATCTCCGTTCGCTCGCCGGACAGATCCTGGGCAACTGGAAACTCGCGGGAGTGGTTACCGCCCAGTCGGGCCACTTGCTCCCCGTGCTCACCAGCACAGGCACGAACGCTTTTGGCATCCCGACGGATTTTGCTCAGCTCATTCCCGGCTGCAAATTATCCACTAGCGGGTCGGTCCAGAGCCGGCTTAATAATTGGATCAACCAAGACTGCGTCGACCCAGCGGGCCCGGCCTATATTGGCGACCCGGATCCTCCAGGCACGTGCGCGCTCCCCAATTCGCAAGGGGTCTGTGCACAGACTTTCGGGAACAGCCGGATGGGAATTCTGCACGGCCCAGGTCAATTCAATACGGACCTCTCAATTTCGAAGCTGTTTCGCATAACCGAAAGGGCCAACCTGGAGTTTCGAACCGAGTTCTTCAACGCCTTGAACAACGCCGTCTTTGCAGACCCGGATAACACGACTACGGATGGCGGTAGTTTTGGCCACATCACCAGCACGATCTCCAACCCGCGCGTGATCCAGTTTGCGCTGAAGCTGAGCTTTTGATCTGCGCGCTTGCGAAGCTGTTACTCATCGGAATTTGGTCGTGACCAGGAGGAAGGAATGCATACCAAGGAACGCGGCGAACGGAGCAGCGCATCTTTGCATGTCGTCCGAGGTTTGACTTTATTTCTGATGGCGGTTGCCCTCGCGGTTACCGGCTCCGCCCAGAAACCGCAAACCCCTGCGAAAGCCATTCCCGAAGTGCAACCCTCAGCGCCGAGTTTCACCCCGGCCTCCACTCACGATCTCACACTCGATGACCTCGGCGCCTTCCTCGACGGACTGGTTCCCGCGTACCTCCAGAAGCAGGACATCGCGGGCGCAACGATCTCGGTGGTCAAAGACGGCAAGGTGCTGTTCGCGAAGGGCTACGGCTTTGCGGACGTCGAAAAGCGGAAGCCTGTATCTCCCTCAGATACCCTTTTTCGGCCCGGTTCTATCTCGAAGCTGTTTACCTGGACCTCCATCATGCAACTGGTGGAGCAAGGGAAACTCGACCTCGACCATGACGTCAACGACTATCTCGATTTCAAGATACCGCCGGCGTTCGGCAAACCCATCACTCTCCGAAACATCATGACGCATACTCCGGGGTTTGAAGAAACTGCCAAGGATCTGTTCGTGCCGACCGCCGCCCAGATGCGCCCCCTTGACGCGTATATCAAGGCGCACACTCCTACTCGCATTTACCCGCCAGGAACCATTCCTGCGTACTCCAATTACGCTACCGCCTTGGCTGGCTACATCGTCCAGCGCGTGTCGGGTAAGCCCTTCGAGCAATATGTCGCGGACAACATCCTCAATCCGCTTGGCATGCACCATACGACCTTCGTTCAGCCCCTCCCCCCTGAATTGCTGCCGCTGATGTCGAACGGTTACATCCGCGCGTCACAACCCGCGAAGTCATTCGAGTTCGTGCAGGCTTTTCCTGCTGGAAGCGTTTCAACTAGCGCAGTGGACATGTGCAACTTCATGTCGGCTCACTTGCAGGATGGCCAATTCGGCAATGTCCGGATCCTGAAGCCGGAGACCGCGAAGTTGATGCATGCACGTCAGTGGGGATACGATCCCCGGCTCGATGCGATGGCGCTTGGTTTCTATGAAGAATCCAAAAACGGCCACCGGATCATCGGCCATGGCGGCGACACGGTTTACTTCCACAGCTATTTGCACTTGATCCTGGACCAGAACGTTGGGTTCTTCATTTCTGTGAACAGCGCTGGTAAAGACGAAGGAAGCGTGGACATCTTTGAGAAATTCATGGACCGGTACTTCCCTTTCACACCTCCCCCGGCGGATAAGGTCGCTAGTGCGAAGGAAGACGCCCACCGCGTGGCCGGTTACTACATTGCGAGCCGCCGATTCGAGACCTCATTCCTGAAGCTGCTTAACCTCGTCGGCCAATATAAGGTCACGGCCAATTCTGACAACACAATCACCGTGGAGCTGTTGAAGGATCCCAACGGTGAGCCCAAGAAGTATGAAGAGATCGCTCCTCTGCTATACCGCGAAGTGCACGGCCAACTCCACGCCGGATTCAAGCCCGGCGAAAACGAAAAGTTGGCCATGTCGATCGACTGGCCTTTCTTCATCTTCCAGCGGCCGACGTGGAGCGACGGCAGGTATTTCAACCTCTTCATCATCATTCCGAGCATCGCGGTGATGCTTCTGACCTTACTGGTGTGGCCCGTCGCCGCAATTATCAGAAAGCACTATGGACGTCCGCTGCAGTTGACACCAGAGCAAAAGAGGATGCGCCTGTGGGTCCGGCTGATTTGTGTGCTTGATCTCCTGACTTTGGGCGGATGGGTCGCATTGGCCTCGGCAATTGACGACCCCGGCTCGTTCAATGACAAGCTCGACAAATGGATCGTGTTGCTCATGATTCTGGGAGTGATCGGAGCGTTGGCAACCATAATCGCACTGCTCAATGCTGGGCGCAGCTGGGCCAATAAAGGTAGCTGGATCTGGACGAGGATCCACGATGTGGCCATCGCGCTGGCCTGTCTGGGTGTGACCTGGTTCAGCTGGCACTGGAACCTGCTTAACTTCAACCTGAGGTTCTGAAGGAGCGGAACTCGTGCGCATCGATGCCATTTCGGTTCGTGAGATCAGGCTGCGTTTGAAATCACCGTTTGAGACGAGTTTCGGGATTTTGCAAAAACGGCGCATCCTTCTGGTTGAAGTGAAATCTGACGGCACAACGGGCTGGGGAGAGGTCACCGCGGTTGAGGGTCCCTTCTACAATTCCGAGACGACCGACACCGCATGGATCATCCTGCGCGATTTCATCATTCCTCTGGTTCTGGGGAAAGACCTGACCTCTGCCACAGAAGTTCCCGCTTTGCTTGCCGCTGTACGGGGCCACGAGATGGCGAAGGCCGCGGTCGAGAATGCCATCTGGGATCTGGAGGCACAGCAGAAAGGGGTTGCTCTGGCACCTCTTTTGGGCGGCCAAATGGAAGAGATTGCTTGCGGCGTCTCCATCGGAATCAACCGAACCGTCGACGCGCTGGTGCGAACCGTAGAAAAAGAACTCGCAGCCGGATACCAACGCATCAAGATCAAAATCAAACCCGGCAATGACCAGGAGCCGGTGCGAACTCTGCGCCACCATTTCCCCGACATCAAACTCATGGTGGATGCAAACTCGGCATACAGCTTGAGCGACATTTCACATCTGGGACAATTCGATGACTACGATCTCATGATGATCGAGCAACCGCTCGCCTGGGATGACTTTTACCAGCACGCACAACTCCAGGCGAAATTGCAGACTCCAATCTGCCTAGACGAATCGATTCACAATCTGGACCACACCGAGGCGGCAGTCGCCATGCAGTCCTGCCGTGTTCTCAATATCAAGCTCGGAAGGGTCGGCGGCCACACCGAGGCGCAAAAGATTGAGGACTTCTGTCGCCGGCACGGCATCCCGGTATGGTGCGGCGGAATGCTGGAAAGTGGTATCGGACGGGCCCACAATATCGCGATGTCAACTTTGCCCGGATTTGTTCTGCCGGGGGATGTCTCCGCCAGCCAGCGTTACTGGGATGAAGACATCATCGAGCCCGAGGTGGAGGTTACAAAACGGGGCACAATCCAGGTTCCTACCTCGCCCGGGCTTGGATATCAAGTGACGCGAAAACGGGTTGATTCGTTGACCGAGCGGCAGGAAACATTCACGGCGAATCCCACCATCGCCGTGATGTGAGCGCTGCTTCTCAATTCACCAAACTTAACGAGGATCGCAAGCGTGAACCGCAAACATGCAGTTGCCGGCAGCATCGCCCTTCTAGCAATCACAGCATCAATCTCGGTTTCCCTGTTCGTTGCGGCGCAGACTAAAGCTCGGCCAACCCAGAACGACTCAACCTTTGATGTGATCATCCGCAACGGTCACATTCTCGACGGAAGTGGCAATCCATGGTACGCGGCCGACATCGGCATCAAAGGCGACCGTATTGCTGCCATTGGCAAGCTTGACGGCGCCCGCGCAACTAAGGTGATTGATGCTACCGACCGCATCGTCTCCCCCGGCTTTATCGACATGCTGGGCCAATCCGAATATCCCCTGCTCATTGACAACCGCTCGATCAGCAAACTGGCCCAGGGAATCACCAGCGAGATCACCGGGGAAGGCGCGTCCATCGCGCCTCATAACCAAAAGACTCTCGCGCCGCTGAAACCCTTCCTCGACCACTACAAGCTCACCGTGGATTGGACAACGCTAGACGAGTACTTCAAGCGCCTCGAAAAACAGGGCACGCCGATCAACATCGGCACATACGTCGGCGCAGCGCAGGTTCGCGAGGCTGTGATCGGCGATGATGATCGCGCACCCACCCCCGCTGAGTTGGAACAGATGAAACAACTGGTCGCGCAGGCGATGAAAGATGGAGCGTTCGGCATTTCGACGGCCCTGATCTATCCGCCGGGACACTACGCGAAAACTGATGAACTGATCGAACTAGCCAAGGTAGCCGCCCAGTACGGTGGTATCTACGGCACGCACATGCGAAGCGAGGGCGCATCCGAAATGGAGGCGATTGACGAGGCGATTCGCATTGGCCGCGAGGCGGGAATCCCGGTGGAGATCTTTCACATGAAGGTTAGCGGCAAGCCGCGCTGGGGATCCATGACCAAGGTCGTCGAGAAGATCCAGGCGGCACGCGACCAAGGGCTCGACATTCGCGCCAACCAATACCCCTATGTTGCCGGCGGAACCGCGCTAGCGTCCGCGTTGCCACCCTGGGTTGCTGACGGAGGGACCGAAAAGTTCCTCGCACGTCTTCGCGATCCCAAAATCCGAGAGCGCATCAAGGGCGAGATGGCAGCCGACCATCCCGACTGGGAAAATCTCTACTTCGACTGCGGCGGCGGATCGGGAGTCATGATTGCGGGAGTGATCAATTCTGACCTGAAGAAATACAACGGCAAAATGGTTTCTGAGATGGCCACTGCTGAACACAAGCCGGAGCTCGATGCCCTATTTGATTTCATTCTCGCCGAGCAGGCGCAGACCGGCGCGCTCTACTTCATGGCAAGTGAGCAGGACCTGGTATATGGCCTAAAACAACGTTGGACTTCGATTGGCTTGGATGCCAGCGAAACCGCCCTCGATGGTCCTCTATATGAGCCCTACGATCATCCGCGGGCTTTTGGTTCTATGGCACGCTTCCTGGGACGCTACGTGAGAGATCAAAAGCTGATACCACTGGAAGAAGCCATCCGAAAGATCACATCCATGCCGGCACAGCGTGAACGCCTGGTGGACCGGGGACTAATCAAAACCGGGTTCTATGCAGACGTCACCGTGTTCGATCCAGACACGATTATTGACGAAGCGACCTACCAGGATCCAAACAAGCTGGCCAAGGGCGTTGACTACGTGCTGGTGAATGGGCAAGTGGAATTCGACCACGGAGGTCTAAGCGGAGTGAAAGCGGGACGTCCGCTCCGTGGCCAAGGTTGGGCGGGACACTGAAGAGTGTAAGGGCGGGCCGGGCAGTCGCCAGCCCAAATAGCCACGCTGACACGCATTCGGATTGCCATGCGCGTGCGTGAGTATGGCTGAGTCACATTGCCGAAGCGACGAGTGCATGGCTTTGCTATATGATCTCCACGCCATCGATGGGGGTCTCATGCATCCACATATTTCTTTGCCATTTCCTGACAGTGATGTTTTCGAGCGCATTTCCTACGCCGTCTCTGGCATGGATGTGTTAGTCGCATCTCAGGGCAGCAACCTCGATATGGAAAAGGCGGAAATTTTGTGGCGCCAGGCGGTTTCGTTGTGGAGTGCAGTGGCCCCGATCAGTTTCGAACCAGCTCGGTCTGGGGAACAACCGTTACTTACCCTCAAGTTTGTACAGGATGGCACAACGTCAGAATTGGGGGCGACATCGAGTTTTATCACGCGCCTCCCGACCGGAGCGTCTTCCGGTAGTGCATCCATCGAAATGAAGTGTGACAACCAGTTTTTTGTTGATGCGTTCCGTGAACACCGGCGGCTTGCCACACAGCCGCTGTTCGACCTTGTCACAGCGACTGCGCATGAAGTCGGCCACGCCCTCGGACTGGACCACCCACCGCTCGATCCACAGACCCAACAGGAGACCGAGCCTTGCATCATGTCCAGGAACGTAGGCGATAGCGTTAAACGTCAGCTGTTCCCTTATGACATTCGCGAAGTTCAGAGGCTTCACGGTGTGCTCCATGCTGCCCAGCCGGTTCTTGTTACTTTCCAGCAAGGAGCGGATCTAGTTGATTCAGCGCCGGGAGTCACACTGCAGAGCGCTGGTTCTGAAACGATCATCGGTGGCCCCGTCGGCGCCTTCGCGCTATATCAAGTCCTTGTCCCGGCGAAAGGCAGATGGGTGAACGCAGTGCGAGTGAAATTCAGAACTGTGTCACGCAATGTTTTTGTAAATCGCATCGTCGTTTTTCATGGCATCGAGTTGCTGCAGAGCTTCGCTGTAAGTTCACGGGCGGACGATAATGAAGGGCTTGCTGGCAAAATGTTCGATCTACAGTTGGGTTTTCTGCGGCGGCCGGTAGCTACAAAAGACATGCTCGTTCGATTTGAGGTGTACTTTTCGGATGGCGGGGACAGAGGCGTTGATGGCGTAATCATCTTCGAAAGTGTGGAGCTAGAAACGCTTCCTTTGCCTCTGGTTTCTACATCAGGTTCACTGCTCGAAGTAGTGTCTCAATAGGCGTTTTCGGGAAGGTCACCGGACCGTCCGGAGTGGTTGGTGAAATGGGATCTTTCGCCAATCGTTTCACAACCACGGCCGACATTGTTAGATCCCGCTCCCCTTTGCCGGGGAGCTCGAAGAAGTAATCATGATCGTTGCGATCGAAGAAATGGTTGGGTCGGGCCGAGTGCTTGGTGAGCAAAAGGTGCAGACCGGATTCTGCCGCAAGATCAAGTTTGCTGATAAGGGCGCAAATCTAGAACGCTCAGGGCGCTATTGGGAAGAGTCGTTGGGTTACCAGCCCAACCGTCACCACCTCGACAAGTCAGAACAAACTTAGGGAACAATATCCCGATTGGCGTTTCTTCTTTTGCGCGTGAAAACCGTTAAGCCCGTAACCTATTGGAGCAGCACCTGGTCGAGCAGCTGGCTAACAGCGCGATGCGCCTCTCCGATGGCTGTACGATGGTCTGGCGTGCCGGACAGGTCCGTATTCGCGAATGCGATTCGCCCAAAGGGGGCGGCGCGCAAAATGGCGCGTGCAGGAGGCTTCCCGTCGCTGCCGAAGAAGAAGCCGGGCTGCGGACTCACGTACGCATGTCCCCAGCGGTTCAGGACAATGCCAGCAATATCGCGAGCCGCATCAAACCCGGAGGCCGAGAACATCTCGCTCAGCTGAGTGCGGATTTGTCGCTCGTACTCGCGAAATGGGGTAGCTAGGAGCTGAGCGCGTCCCCAATCTCCCTGTTGCTGGAGCGGCAGGCCGTATCGAGGAAAAAGAACTTTTAGCGTGAGCACGACGGGAGAGTCGGGACCGATCGTCTTCGTCTCCGTCGAAAATGTCGGAACCTTCCGAATCGCGGTAAAGCTGCCCAATCCTTCAAACCATTGACAGCCCGAGATACCTAATTTGTAGAGAAACCGCCAGTTGCGCAGAGCTACATTCGCCATCATGCATGGCGAACGGTGGAACTGATCGTAGGCTTGCCGATGCGTGGCAGGCAGGTCGCGAATCACTCGCTTTGTAGTCCAGCAGCCTCCCGCCATGACAACGGATCGCGCTTTGATGCGGTACAGCTTGCCGCCGCGGGTGTAAGCAACCGTAACGAAGTTCGAGGTGGATGGGTCGCCTTCATGCTGCACCCATACAGTCGTGCTCCCCAGTCGAATTCTGGTCGGCTGACCGGGGCGATCTAGCGCGTGAAAGTCAATGTTGTTTCGGCAAACGGACTCGAGCGAGTTGGGACCCGGAATCGAATCGGGGATGGTTCTCTTCACCATGTGCCGGGCAATTCCATCATTTCCGCCCGGGAACGAGAGCGCGGGTTCATCCATGGAGCGATCCACATCGAAGGCATAAATGCAGTACGCGGACACCACGTCCGGTCCCGCTCCGAATCCACCGCCTTCCTCGGCCAAGAAAGTTTGAATGGTTTCGCGGCTCAGGCCGTAGGTGTCCATCAAATAGCGTTCCATCGTGACGCTATCCAACTGCCGCGATTTCTCATCGCCGGGATATGCAAAGGGTAAACCCGACCTTTGTTGCTCGTTGTACTTGAGAAGTTCAGAGCGCATCTTTTCTGGAATTGGCGCGCCTTGCAGCTTTTTCTTCCATGGATCAATCAGCCACAGGCCTGGTTTGTGCCCAAACTTCGATCCAAAGAAAAACCCGATCGGACCCCTGGCATCTTCGAAACTGTTACCCACAGGAATTTCAGGAGCAGAGCTATTCCACTTCTGATACTGGAACTCACGCCAATCCAGACCGATCAGCTCAAAAAATCTCGCCATGAAGCTGTGCGGCAAGGGCACCTGAAAATGATCTGCACCCTGCGGGCCCATAATGCGTTGGCCATCCACCATGAACTCATTTCGCTTGGCCTCGCCCCCGAACATAGGATGATTCTCAAGAACCAGACAGGTGAGCTTCGGACTGCCGTACGTTTGGAAGAACACCGCTGCGGAAAGGCCGCTGACTCCTCCACCTACCACAACACAATCAAATACCTCGCCCGTGTCTATCGTGTCCGGTGGAAGTGATTCAAGGATGCCATCGCGAATCTGATGGCCCGCGTTCATCACTTCCAGAGTGTTTCCGTTCGAATTGGCGTAATCTCCAATGCCGCCGTAACCCGTCCAGTCATCGGAGGCGGCCAGCAGTTGCTGCGGGGTGAGGGAGCCAAGCAAGACACCGCCAGCAGCCAGCAGAGTTGAATTCAGGAAGTCGCGCCGGCAAATTGGTTGATGAATGCCCAGCGCTCGATCATGTCTTTTCTCGTCCGAAAACACAGTCCTTTTCTCCAGTTCTGGTCACTATTTTTCTAGGTTTCAGGCAATGTCGGAGAACGACCAAATTCATAGGGTTTGGAGACGTACGAAGCATTATGGCGACGCCCTTGTTACTTCCAGTTCAGCGCTCCAGCCAGAGGCCTGGTCGCGGAAAGTATCAGACATTGTTGTGAGAACAATTGGAAGCCTATTCTAGACTAGGGTATTCGCACTGCAAACTGGTTAGGCTTCACCCACTCCAAGCGCCAACACGGGATCTATTAGTCGAAACTGTATCCCAGTGTTGCGCATGATGATTGCAGTCACCTTGGGAGCTTTCCCGAGACCCGGAATCGTTGGGTTCACAACCCAGCGACAGTAGCGGTTCCTCCTCAGAATCCGGAGCAGACACATGGACCCGCTACTGGATGTCAAACTGCCCGGAAGCCGAACCAATACTAATCTCCTGATGGAGGTTCCGGAATACTCCCGGATTGCCGACCACAATCCGGTAATTTTCGGTTTGCAGACAATTCGGCCGCAGGCAGCTTGAAAGTCCCACTCTCGAGGTGTTGACGCAGTTGTGACACACCGCTGAAGCCCACATTTCTACGGCTTGCAACCCGTGCTGATTCCAGTGAGGATGGGTAATGGTGCCTGTTTATTGGCGGCAAGAACAGCGTTGAAGGCAGCGAGATCCTTTTCGTTCAACTGCTGCCAGTTCGCAATATCCTTATCGACGGCATCGCAACTTCGTTGCGCTGCGGACTGAACGGTGTCTGCCGGACGCATGTCCGCACTCTCCACGCTGAAGATGAGCCGGCCCAGGTCGCGGTTCACGGGGCCAAATCCCGGGGCGCGTTTGGTCCCCTTGTCGATGGCATCGATCTTCTTTTCGAAGTCGGCCACCGCATCCTTTGTCTCTTTGGTTTCAGACTGCTTCAAGGCGTCCGTCCGTTCGGTTAAAGCTTTACGCAACCCTGCAACCTGGTAAAAAGCATCAGAACTCGCCTTCATGCCCCGGCTGAGTCGCTGCGCCCAATCGAGTTGGTATGACAGATCGGCTGGCGATGCATGAACCCGTGGATCAAGTTCCACGGTCAGCGGCTGTCGCAAGGTTTGACCGCCAACCCTCAATTCTATTGTGTACCTGCCCGGCAAAACGAGTGGTCCGCGAGGTTGCAGGCGTGGCGTGAGCTCGGGAATGGCATGATCGGCCAGTGTGTATTCCGTGTACTCCAGCAGTTTGCCGTAGTATCCGTAGGGAAGCGAATGCGGTGGCGGATACCGCAGATCCCACACAAAGCGATTGACGCCCGCCGCCTTGGGCAAAGTGCCTTCTTGAGCGAACCAGTAGCTGGGAACATTGGCCGGAAGATATTCGACCGGCTTTGCTTCGCTGGAAAATCGCGCCACCTCTACGCCCTTACCGTCGTAGATCGTCAGCGTCATCTCACCCGCCGGCGGCGTCTTCAGGAAGTAGTCGACGATCGCTCCGTCCGCACAATCCGTTTTCTTGTAGGATGGATGGCGAAAAATCGCCATAGCGCTCACTGACCCGGTCGGCCAATTCTCAATGAGCGCTATAGTCGTCTGTTTACATCAGCAACCTTTCAGGAAGCACCCCACAAAGAACTCTTGCCTTGACAGCAAGCCCGCGAAAGGCCAAAATTGGCGCCGCATTTGGGGCGAATCCTTCCTTTTGGGGACTCTCTAGTTCTGCCGTTTCTGGCACGGAAAACAGTAGTCAGCAAGCATTGGGAACCGTGCAGAATGATTGGTTCCTGTGCGCTGGGCTCTGGGAGTTTGATGCGAATCGCAAATCAAGCTGTGCTGCCTTGTCTGTGCCCTCGGCTCGATTCCTCCTACGTTCGCCCACTCTCCTTCTCCGCCACCATGTTGTTCGCTCGAAACGTGCTTCAACCTGATCTAAAAGGAGTAGGCAATGAATGATTCGAGGATAGTGAAGCTATGCCTTCTGATTGGACTCTTGGGGTTTGCTTTGGTGCCCTCGGGGTTGGCTCAGTCCGCCAATGTTTCTGTCTTTGCTTCGGGATTCAATAATCCCCGCGGTCTCAAATGGGGCCCGGATGGTTACCTGTATGTCGCCGAAGGAGGCGCTGGTGGCAACCTCTCAACTGTCGGTCTTTGCGAGCAAGCCGCAGGACCGCCCGCCGGGCCAGGGCCCTACACTGGTGACTTTACCGCACGGATTTCCAAAGTTGACAAAAGGGGAGTCGTAACCACCGTTGCCGACAAACTTCCGTCCAGCCAGACCAGCGCCGCTTTGGGCAACCTGGTCAGTGGAGTCGCTGATGTCGCCTTCCTGCACGGCCGGCTGTACGCCCTGGTTGCCGGGGCGGGGTGCTCGCACGGCTTGGCGGGAACCAGCAACGGCGTCATCCGCATCCATCACGACGGCAGCTGGTCTCAAATTGCCGATCTCAGCGCTTTCCAGAAGGCTCATCCGACGGCAAATTTCGAGCCCGATGACTTTGAGCCGGATGGCACTTGGTATGGGATGGTTGCAGCGGACGGTGCCCTCTTCGCCGTGGAACCAAATCACGGCGAACTCGACGAGATCAGAACCGGCGGACACATTCGCAGAATTTCCGACATTTCGCTCATTCAAGGCCACATCGTGCCCACTGCGATCGCGTACGACGGAGAAGACTTTTTCGTGAGCAACCTCGACACTTTTCCCATCAAGGACGGCTCCTCGAAGATCATGAAGATTACCCGAGACGGCCGCCTCACTACCGTGGCGATTGACTTTACTACTGTGCTGGGCCTGGCCTTTGATCGCAGGCACCGTCTCTACGTACTGGAAAACACAACCGGCAACCCGTTCCCCACTCCGGGAACCGGAAAGGTGGTCCGCATAGACGGCAAGAACCAGACAACCGAAATTGCCACCGGGCTATTCTTGCCCACGGCGATGACGTTTGGACCGGACGGCAATCTTTATGTCTCTAACGTCGGCTTTGGTCCTCCGCCTGTGGGGCTCGGGCAGGTAGTGAGGGTCACCGTACCAGAAGACTAAAATGCATTCGTCACTCACGGGCGCCCCTTCTGTCTAGGGCGCCCGCTTTTTTTTGGTTTTTGCGTCGCAACGAAAGCAGAAAAGGTTTTTGGGTTGTTGACGTAACATCGCCATTTCACTCGTCCTATGAGAGAGGGTGTCAAGCAAAAACACTTCTCCACTGCTCTCCGTGAGACCTCGATTCGGTGCTTGCATCCAAGGCCCCTTCTTCTTCGTGGAGAGGGTTTTGGTTTTGAGGCTGGAGCGGCACAGAGTACGACAGGGATACGGATCGCAGTTGCTGGTCTCCTGGAGTGGTTTCATGCAGCGGTCCCGACACCATGGGTTGCGAAGCTACGCAAGCCAACCGTTGGCTTAAGTGCCAACCATCATCCTATGTGAGGCTCGAGGCCTATGGCTTTTTTGGGTTATCCGAGGGGGCATAGGATTGACCCGGAGACTGGGTGCTGATTCCGGCACCCGGAATGCCTAATGAGTGAATGGATACTCTCCCTCGAACCCGAGCGTCGCAGAACCGATGGGTCACCACCGAGGCATGCAACCTGGGAGACCACCTGAGTTCTGTGCAACGCTCAAGCTGCTTGCGGCTTCAGTTGTTGGGCGTCGAAACGTTCCTCCTTCTTCCAAAGTGTCAAAGCAATGGCTGCGATCTTTCGGGCCAGTGTCAGGCGCGCCATCTCAGGCTTCATCCCTTTCTCCAGTAAGGCCACATAGAAATCGCGTAACGGACCCACCCCACAGCTGGCTCGGGTCGCGGCGCCCTTGAAGATCTCTTTCATCTCATGGTTGTGATTCTGATTCAGCCCTCGAATCTGTTGCGGTTTTTTCGCACGTTGCAGTTGTCCCTGCACGTAGCGATATTGCGCACTGTCGCGGGTCTCAATGCCCAGCCCACTATAGGTCCAGAGTTGCCGCTTGCTGCGGAAGCGGTGTGGCGTCTGCATCAACCCGATCAAGCGGGCGGCGCGGATCGGACCGATGCAGGGAATCTGGCGCAGCAGTTTCGAGGCTTTGTGTTTCCGGCTCTCCGCCAATAACTCAGGGCGCAGGGTTCGTCGCAACGCCTGCAATCCATCCAACTGCTGATAGAGCAGCTGGGCTCGCCGGCGTACTCCTGCATGCTCGATCTTGCCTAGCCATTCCTCGCGATAACCTGGAGCATAGACCCGCGTGCCAGCACAGGGGATGCTCCAGCCGCGATACAGAGCTTTGATCCGATTCATCACCCGGTTCAGATCTTTGCTGATGGTCTGATAACCGCGCCCCAACTCGCGCAGCGTCCGCAGGCCATGTTCTCCGTGATAGACGGGACGCAGCATTCCCGTACGCAATAAGTCGGCCAGCTTGCGCGCATCGATCTTGTCGCTCTTGTTGCCTTCCTTTAATAAGGCATTGCGCCGCGGATCGCACACCAGCACGCGCGCCACCTGGGGTTGCAGCAGATCGTAGAGCCAAGCCGCCCAGGTCCCTTCTTCCCAGGTCACATGCAACTCACCCCGCAGACCGTGGAGGAACTGCAGAATGTTGCTGGCTTTGGTTTCGACAATCGATTCCATTACTAGCTTGCCACTCCCACTGAGGACAGCGATCACTACCGCTTCCTTGTGCACGTCCATGCCGATATACTTGACGTCGCGACTCATGCAGTTGCCTCCTTGAGGGAAAGATCATTCGCATCCAACGGAGTCTTTCCCTCAAGGTAAAGTGTCACTCTTCAGCCGATTTGCCTATCTTCTCCTCTGATTCTTGCCCACCTCTCCGCTTACTCGGCTCAAGAGGGCCTATCTCTCATAATGCATTGACCGCCGATCGGGGATCTTGAGCGCTAACGCTGATTTCGACAACTACACTCAAGCTGCGTGCTACTTCGTGCGGTTTGATTTCCTTTTTCTTTTCTCCATCTCGGCCTGCATTGTCGCTGTCATGCGGTCCCAGGTCGGCTGGAGCTGTTGCGGATCGCGGATGCAGCTGAGAAGAAGAAGCCGGAGGTCCCCGGGAATAGGCTGTCCACCAAACTGGTGGTACTCCTCGGGCAAAGGTGGACCGCCTGGAGTTCCCGCCGGAGGAACGACGGCCGGGAGTTGGAATACATACATGCTGCCGCCCGCCAGAGGTTCGTGTGGAAAGCGCAGGAGCCAGAGGCAATTGTGACCGTCCTCAATCAGGTTAGCGGAAACTACAGCCCACTGGCCGCCATCCTCTGAAGCGGGCTGCTGGCAATTCCAGAACTGCGATTCAGGGACGTACATTCCGGGCTCCGAAAACCCGTACTCATCGAGCAAGACGCGTTTCAGACCGTGCTGCTGTACGAAGTCCTCCACTTCGGGAAGAGCCTGGTTCCAATCGAGATTGGAATCGCTTACCAAAGCATAACCGGGGCGGCCGGCGCTCAACGAGTTCAAGAAAGGAAGATAGTAGGGGTACGCGCGCACCGCTGTTACCACCGACGCCAGAGCCAACGCGACGGTAAGCCAGACGAGGGCGCGGGCGGCAGGCCAAGCCGAGCGTCGCAGCGACTCCAGCGTGCGCGGAAGTGGCGCCAGCAACAGCACCAGCAGCGCCAAGGGAACTGAGAAGTGGCGGATGCTGAACTGCATTCGGCTCAGTATGCAGGCTCCGGTGAAGACCGCGAGGGAGACCCACACTGCTCGCCAGTGCAACTTCAGCCCTTTAGATACCACTGCGAGCTGCACCAGGCGAAGCTTGGCCACGAGGCTGACCATCAGCGCGAGAAGCAGCAAAAGGAGGAAGGCGAGGGGGGACTTCAGCAAGAACAAGACCGGAAAGTAAAACCATACGCCATGCGGATACGAATGACCCAGAATGAAAGCGGGCGGCTTCCCGGTAATGGCGAACAACGCCAAGCCGCGCAGGTAGATCCACGGTGGCATGAGCACTCTTCGAAGCAGCAGCGCTGCCGCATTGTGTCCGAGGAAGGACAGGGAATCGGTGGGCTCGTTCCAAGAGAGAACAAAATAGACGGCGTAAACCACCAGTGCGGCGAATAAGATGCCCTTAGTGAGACTCCACCATCTGATGCGCCGCCATGCCCGGAGTTCTGCTTTGTCTGCCGGCTGCTCCGGGGCCGGACGCCAGCGCAGGCTAAGGATGAATGCGGCGAAACAGAAGAACAGAAGTCCGGCAGAAAACTTGGACAGCAACGCCCCGCTCAGGGAAAGGCCGAACCTCAGCACCGTCCCACGCGACGGGGACAGCCACATGCTGGCAAAGGCCCACACGGTCAGGACAGCAAACAAGGTGATTGCCATGTCGGTTAAGACCAGAGGCCCGAACGCGAGCATGACAGGCATAGTGGCATACGCGCAAAGGCAGAGCAGCCCACCCCATGGATCACCCAGGCGGGAGCCATAGGCAAAGAGCACAATCCCCAGAACCAACGTCAGAAACAACATGGGTAGCCGTGCCCAGAAGACCGTCGCGACCGGGTCATTCCAGCGAGCGATCACCCAGTGGCCGAAGACCCATTCCCCGAAGAACTGCTTAAACAGTCCAGCGCTGAACGTCCACGACACATGGGAATAGTCGGCGTGCACACCGCGAACCACCAGCGGCACTGCGGCCAGCGCCTTCGCCAATGGGGGGTGTTCCTCGTTCATCCGCATGTCCAGCTTCTGCAGATAGCTGACACCCGCCCCTATGTGCGCCACTTCATCAATGGTGATGGATTCGCGTCGCGCCGCCCCGCCCGCAAGCAGAACCATAAGAGCAAGGAGCAGAACCACGCCAGCTAGAACAATTCTTGATGATTGTGTTTTCAATTCGTGTCAACGTTCAGAACTCACTATCATAGCTCGACACCCGCAGACCAGGACGCTTGCGTCTCTGTTGCCGGCGAAAAATCGCCATCTCTAACAATGTCGGCGGTGTCAAGACGTTTTCGAGCACACTGCGGCATCCGCTCCGAGAAGAGCGCCATTTCGCTCTTAGTTGAGATTTGCCAGACCAACCTTGGGCTCGCTTCTAATCGTTGCGGGTCAGGCACTCAGTCCGACCCAACCATCTCTTCGATCGCAACTCGATCATGATTACTTCTTCGAACTCCCCGCCCGAGCGGGGAGCGGGATGCCCAATCATTACGTCGGTGATTTACTGCACACCATGGCGATTTCCGGGCTCTCCCGCGTGCGAACCGAGTTGCTGCATCTTTTCGTAGTCCCAGCCGCGCCGCCACATCCAGTACAACGCGACCGCCAGTTTCCGGGCCATGGCGACCTTGGCGATCTTCCGCCCGCGCCGCATGGCCAGATGAAAGAACTGGCTGCGCCACTGCATCTGGCTGCGCACCGTGACCTGCGCGGCTTCCACCAGCAGGAAGCGCAACAGAACGTTCCCCTGCTTGCTGATGTGGCCCAGCCGGCGTCGGTCTCCGCTGGACTCTTCCGCCGGCACCAGCCCCACGTAGCTGGCGATTTGCTTGGCGCACGGGAAACGCTCTGGGGTTCCAATCACTAACTCGTACGCCAGCGCGGTCAGCGCGCCCACTCCGGGATGCGTCTGGAGCCGCCGCGCTATGGGTCGCGTCTCCACCACCTCTTCCAGCCGGCGGGTCAGTTCCTGAATCTTCGGCGTGAGTTGGTCGAGCAAGTCGAGCAGATCCTGGCGCCGTCGACTGGCCCACGGGGCAAGCACCAACGATTCCAGCTGCGCACGACCGGCCGGCCGCCACAGAGCCTTCTTGCGGCGAAGTCCCTCGTTCAGCGCCACCACGTGCAGCTGATTCATAACGCGCGTGCGCATCTGTACCAGCCGGTGACGATGCCACAACAGTTGCCGCAGATCGCGGTTCTCCGCATCCGGCACCCACAGACTCGGAAAGCGATCTTCCAGCAGTAAGCGCAGCAGCAGTTGGGCATCCTGGCGATCGGTCTTTTGCTTGCGCACCCGTTTGGCACGAATCTGGGCTGCGTCTCCGATGAGTAACTCGCCACCCAACTCCTGCAGCAGACGCTCGAACCAGCGCGCGTGTCCGCTGGCTTCCATGCCTACCCGCAGTTGCATTCCGCGCCCGCGCAGTTCGCGATAGAACTGCTCGGCCTCTTCCTTGTGTCCCAGTCGGCGCTCGCCCACTTCGCCCGTGTCGGTGTCCACATAGGCAATTTGTTGGAAGCCCGGGTGGTAATCACAGCCTATAATCATCATGTTCGGCTCCTTTCTCCCGAGCCCTTTGTTGGTTTGGCACCACAAAGTTTACTCGGGCCCAGGAGCCGACATTGTTATGGAATCATTACACTCGTTGACCCAGTGTGGTTGAGGGTTAGGCGAAGCCCAGGGGAACGTTGTCAAAGGTACCGGGTGTCGTGGGAGCCGAGGATCAGGGAAGATCAAGGTTGTAGAACGCCAATGTTGCGTCAAGCCGGACCGTCATCGAATGAAGGATGCGTGAGCGAGAAGAAGCGTCAATACCGTTCTGCGTACACGTCCCCGGACGCAGCGAAGGGCGAGAAAATGACCGATGTCTTGCTGCGGTTTATTCACCAGGCATAAACCGATAAGGTGTAAACGCGGCGACTACTCCAGTACGCCACACCCGAGGCCACTGAGAACTTTGCTGTCTAGAGGCAAACGATGGCACCGTCATCATCGGCAGGGCCATTTACGTCAAGTGAGCAAAACTTCACCGCAAACCTCACCGCAACCAGTGTCGAACGGGTTCCAAGAATACACTTCTCTCTCCAGCTAAGCTGCTAAAAAACATATAGGCGATATGCAAGACAGAGCGGCTGTTAACCGGAGGGTTGTAAGTTCGAGTCCTACCTGAGGAGCCATTCTTTCAATACCTTACGAACTCCCAAAATAAAACGCATTTTGCCAGATATGGCCGGCCTCCAAGTTTCCTTCGCATGTGTGATCAACACCGTCGCAGAGCGGACCCACACCTGGCCAGGGGACTGGCAAGATCGGCTTCATTCCTGCTATGGGCCCGTCTGCGGAGAAACTGACGCTTTATTATGCACGATCTACTGATGGAAATGCGCAGCAAGTAGCGGCGCCTCACTTGCCGCGTACTCGGTTTGCTGTCGGCCCGGTCTTTACTGACGGGATGTTTTGATTTAGTCGAAAAAAATTGTCCGGATCATAGCGCGATTTGAGGGCGATCAGACGTTCCCAGCGTTCGAGATACGCTTCCCGAGTCCGGTCGTCTTCATCTCCGCTCATGAAGTTGATGTAGACGCCGGGTGTCATGGACGGCCGCAGAGACTGGAAGAGGTTGCGAATCCAGTGGATGTTGACAGCATCTTCTGATTTCTCGGACCAGTTCCCCAGCAGGTTCAGCACATAGGGCGAACTACGATCCCCGAACGCGGTCTCCGTAGCGGCGACTCTGCTGGCGGCTCCGCCGAGGTACGCGAGTTCGATTTGAGTCTCGGGAGACGGAACAGTGGCGATGGACTCCGCCATAATGTCGAGGGCGTGATCGCTGAGAGTCTTGAAATAGCCAGATTTGGTGTAGTAACGACGGCCAGCTGGGAATTCGTCGTCGGCCATTGTCTGCAACTCCACGAATGACATGCTTTTTCTCGTAACCCCGACCGAGTGGCACATGGAAAAGATGCGATCGAGACACCGGCGACCTTTCTCGGCATCGCCGATCCAAACTCCCACTTGCATCGCCGCGGGACGTCCGCGACATTCCGACGGAATGTTTTTTGCGTTGGGTGCGATACGCAGAGAAAGGCTCCATCTCAAATTATCGGGAGATTCCGGCATATAGTCCCTCCAGCGCCGGAACAGCGTCGAAATGTCATCTCCTATGCAGAGCCCCGCGCCCAGTTGCACCGAGCTAACAGGATGAAGATTTACTTCGAACTCCGTCACAACTCCAAAGTTCCCTCCGCCTCCACGGAGAGCCCAGAACAGGTCTTCATTCTCGCGAGCATTGGCGCGGACTAGCGAGCCATCTGCCGTGACCAGGGTGAATCCTTCGACGTTGTCGCAAGAGAGTCCGTGCAAGCGGGTTAACCAACCAAATCCTCCACCCAAGATCAGCCCAGACGCACCGGTGTGGGAAACGACGCCGGCAGGGAATGCGAGGCCTTCCTTCTGGGTGGCCAGGTCCACGGTGCGAAGTAGCGAACCACCGGCAAAGCGTGCACGCCGTGCAGCACGATCGATCGTGATCTCACGCATCTTTGATAGATCGATCACAACCCCGCCTTCGCAAGTGCTATAGCCAGCGAGGCTGTGGCCGCCGCAACGCACGGCTGTTACGGCCTCGGTGCTGGCACAAGCCCTGACGACTGCCTGTACGTCGGCAATATCGGCGCAACGGGCGATCAGACCCGGCGTACGCGCGACCATGCCATTCCAAATACCGCGAGCGGTTTCGTACAAGGGGTCGTCTGGACGGAGGAGATCCCCGTGGAACGGTGCGGCCAGTGATTTGTGAACCTCGCGGGTTGCCTCATCCATGTGGATTATCCGACCTCAAATTATCGTGGAGGGTGCGCGCAGGCTGGTACCCCTCGTTTGCCAACCCAGCCAACACGGGATTCGGACGAATTAAACACCATTCGGATGGTGTCGGGTTCGATATCTAACGTACACCACCGACATCACCAGCAGCAGCGGTACAAAAGTAGGTAGTGTGTACTGCAGTCCGTCGACCCAGAACGTGCTGAATGCGATTGCGGCAATCGCAGCAATGCTTGCCAGAGTGGGTAGGGGATGAGCGCGCAGCCGAAGCGGCAACTCTTGAAGGGTTTTGCGATCAATGGACTGACGGAAACGAAGATGAGTAAGCAGAATCACGATCCAGACAAAAAACATGCCGGCGACCGCAGTGCCGTACATAAGGAGAAACGCATTTTTGGGGGCGAATATTGCTAAAAGAATGGCAGCGACCATCCCGCCGGCGGAAATCGCGAGTGCGCGATGGGGCACCCCATTGCTGCTCAGCCGGCTCAACCAAGCCGGCGCATATCGGCCCCGCGACAGCGAAAATAACATCCGAGTGGAAAGATACAGATTCGTATTTGCGCTGGAGAGCGCGGCCGTGATTACCACCAGATTCATGATGCTGGCGGCATAGGGAATTCCCGCAGTCGCGAAGGCGCGTACGAATGGACTTCCGCTGACACTGGCGCTTCCGGTGCGGTTCCAGGGGGTCATCGCCAGCATGATCGCGATCGCGAACACGTAGAAGACGATCAGGCGAAACACAATGGTCCGCATGGCGCGCGGAATGGATTTGGTCGGTTCCTGAGCTTCCCCCGCCGTGACTGCAATCACTTCCACTCCCATGTAGCTGGTGATGGCGAGAGTCAGGGCCAACCAGACCCCTCGGAAGCCGTGCGGGAAGAAGCCACCGTTCTGCGTCAGGTTGGCCAAACCGATAGCGTGTCCCGGGCCCAAGCCGGTGATCAACGCCAGTCCAACCGCGATGAAACCAAGGATAGCCACAACCTTGATCATGGCAAACCAGTATTCGAATTCGCCGAAGTTGCCTACCTGCATGGCGTTTACTGTGACCAGGCCAGCAGAAACCAACACCACCCAGATCCAGCCCGGGAGGTTCGGGAACCAAAACGCAAAGTAGATCGCCACCGCCGTGACTTCCGCTCCAATGGCAATGATCTGCACGAGACCGTAGGTTGCGCGGACGCAAAATCCCGCCCATGGGCTGAGATACTTCTCGGCATAAATCCCGAAAGAACCGGACACCGGGTGGACGACGGCCATTTCGGCCAAGGCATAGGCAACGACCATGGCGATGAGAGCACCCAGAAGATAGGTAACAATCACTCCTGGCCCGGCGAGTTCGATGGTTACACTACTGCCAAGAAACAGTCCGACGCCGATGGCGCCGCCAATCGCGATCATGGTGAGTTGCCGCTGGCTCAGCCGCCGCTGCAGTCCGTCTTGTTCGCGCGTGATCGCGGAGGCGTCATCCTCTACGGCAATGTGCTCTTCACGGTAAGGCACGATTTGGGCACCTTTCTTGCGCTGGAAGACTCTGCAAACTGGAGGAACATCGCCAAAGGAGAAGATCAGCCACCGGCAATTTCATGAAGCGCGGTCAGGAACCGATCAACTTCTTCAAAGGAGTTGTAATGAGCTAGGGAGACGCGCACCGCGCCACTCTCTGGAGCGATCGACAGGCGCGTGAGCAGGCGCGGAGAATACATATTTCCATCACGTACGCCAATCCCCATCTCGGCCAACTTCGTGGCGACCTTCGCGGGGGAAACGCCTTGCACGTTGAAGCAGACGGTGGGCACACGCATATGCATACGTTGAGAGTCACGTATCCCGTAGACGGTCACCGAATTTGACTTCACCCGCGCCAGTCCAGCTAGAAGTCTGATAGAGAGTGTCGCTTCGTAGTCACGGATTGCTTCCATGGCGCGGACAAGAGTTGCTCGCCGGGAGAGGGTCGAGTCATTTTTCGATAAGCGCGCTCCCAGCTCCTCCAGGTAGCCAATGGCTGCATTCATCCCTGCAACATTCTCGTAAACGAAGGTTCCGACTTCGATCTTCGTCGGAATCACGTCGGGGATGAAGTCTTCCCGAAAGGTGGGTAGCAGTTCGAGTGCTTTGCGTTTGCCCCAAAGAAAACCCATGTGGGGGGCAAAGATCTTATAGCCCGAGCAGACCAGGTAGTCGCAATCGATGTCCTGGACATCAATGGGTCCGTGGGGCGCGTAGTGCACAGCGTCCAGGAAGACCTCAGCACCATGGGCGTGCGCCAGGCTCGCGACTCTTTTGACGTCGACGATGGAGCCCAGTGCGTTCGAGGCCATGGTGCACGCGACAAGCCGTGTGTGCTCGCTAAGCAGCGGGAGGAGATCCTCCACGTGGAGAGTGCCGTCGTCACGCATGTTCCACCAGCGAACCTGCACGCCATGACGCTGCAGGATGAGCCACGTCGCGATGTTCGCCTCGTGGTCCATGTCACTGACGATGATTTCTCTACGGTTGGTCAGAATCTCCGCTAGCGCGAGGCTCACGATACGAATAAACGAGGTTGCGTTCATTCCGAAAGCGACTTCTTCCGGCTCGCGCGCATTAAGAAAGGTCGCAACACTTTCACGGGCACGCCGGATGCCGGCGTCTACCTCCTGGCTTCTGCCATAGCGGCCACCGCGCTGCACATGGCGCGCCAGCAGATGGTCCTGCACTGCGTCGAGCACAACTTTAGGCACCTGTGCGCCAGCTCCGTTGTCAAAGAAAACAAAACTGTCGCCGCGGTTGAGCGCGGGGAAACAACTGCGTACCCATTCGATCGGGAAGTCTGGCGCCGCGGCTTCACTTCTGCTGGAGTTGCTGATACATCACCTCGGCGTTATCGGCAAACGTGGAGTGATACTTGTTTGTTGCTATCGCATGCTCGTGGCAGTGCTGGACTCCCTCGTGGTTACCAGCAATCCGATGTTCTTTTCCAGCAGCCCCAGGACCGCCCGCACATCGTCGAGCGTGTTGTACACGTGAAACGAAATGCGCAGACCATCATGGCGATTGGAGACCACGATTCCGTTTTCCGCAAAGATCTTCACCAAGGCATCCGAGTCTCTTGCCTGCAGCACCACGAGCGGGCCAACGCTATCAGCAGGAGTCTTCGATCGGATGCCTAACTCGCCGGCTCCCTGCAATAGCGCTTTTGTGAGAGTGCCGACTTGGCTTGCAACATTCTGTAGTCCGATTTCCTGAAGCAGCCTGACACCTTCGCTCGCCCCATACACGGAAGGAATCCCCGGCGTACCTGCCTGGAAACGCCGTGCATCGGGAGCGGGTTCGAGCAGTCTGACGTTGAACGCAAATGGATTTGCCTGTCCAAACCATCCGGTAATCGATGGCACTAAGGAGAGTGCCAGCGACTTTTTCACGTAGAGGAACGCAAGTCCGGGAGGTCCCAGCAGGTACTTCAAAGTTCCACTTACGTAGAAATCAAGACCCATCGTCTTGACATCCACTGGTCGGCTGCCGCAGTCCTGATAGTCGTCGAGCAGTGCCAGCGCACCCCGGTCGTGCGCAATCTTCGCAATTTCCTTCACCGGTAGACGGAAACCATTGCGAAAACATACGTGTGTGAGCGGTACGATCAAAGTCCTGTCGTCGATGACACGCTCGTAAGCTTCGACCGTGAGTTGCTCCTTCTCGGCGTCGATGAAGGTGACTTGCGCACCACGACTGGCTTGCGACATCCAGATGTGCCCCATGGTGGGAAACTCAAATTCCCCCAAGACGACTTTTGTCCGGTCCTTCATCCCAAGGGCACTGGCGATGGAATTCACTGCAGCAGACGCGCTTGCCACCAGAGCGACTTCCTCTGGATCAGCGCCTATGAACCTGGCGAAAACCCCGCGAGCGTCCTCATATCTCTCAATCCAGACATCCCATGGCGAGCCCTGCTCATGCCAGACCTGAAGATAGTCTCCGAACGCGGCTTCCACGCGCTTCGAAAGCGCTCCCTGGGAGCAGCTGTTGAGGTACACCTTTCGCTCGAAAACGGGGAATTGGGATCGGATCGCCAAGATCGAGTTGTCATTGAGTGCCAAGAACGACTCCTTCAGTTCTGCGATTTACGGATCAGCGTTACTCCGAAGTCTCTGACGTTCCACAACCCCCAGCTGGAAATTCGTTTGGCTATATCAACCAGTGGGTCCCGGTAACTTCTCTCCTTCGGAGCACCAGATGTCTCAGGTTGCTTTTGAGGCTTCCTCTGTATCGCAAATATGGGCGTCACCTGACAAGCGGCTTCAAGATATCGCTCAAATAGTCGGTGGTCCCCTCGATGCGTTCGAGATGAGGAGCGCGGAGACCCTCGTGGTAAGCGAGCTGGTGCGTTTCGAGCCGTCCGGTATTCGAAACAATAATGTTGATCGACGCGGAGGCGGCCTTCGACTGCTGGACGGTGCGTTTCAGATCATCCATCGAGAACTGATGATCGCTTACGCCCACGATCTTCATATAGGGACCAAGCCCACTCAGGCTCGCGGGCATCTCTGGAATAGCATCTTCGATTGTGCCGTCCGCCTTGACGATAAGACCGATAGAGGTAGTGAAGTCGCCTTTGCCGGAAGACTCCTGATCGGCTGCCATCATAGTATTCGGTTCATCGTTGTAGACCACGCGCCAGCCACCGCCGGTGATGCCTCCAAGCGGGGCGTGCCGATCGATGGAATCTAATCGATCGTGAAAGAACTTGCGCCAATCAAAAGGGGTCACCGCATTCAGAGCGGAAACCAGGTCCCCGAAGTTATAAGTCTTGATGACTGGTGCTCCGTCTGGTCCACCAAGGAAGGAACGGCAGAAGTCGTCGAGAGAGCGTCGGCCTTGCGTCTGCTGCCGGATGGTCACGTCAGCTTCCAGCCAAATCAGGACACTCTCTGGATAGAAGTCCGTTCCGCGACGGATTGAGAGCCACTCCGATGGCGCAAAATAGAGGATCTGAGCGGCCCGAGCGGTGTTGGCGAGCGATCGCCATCTCCGGCCGGCCCGATGATCAAGCGAAGACGCCACGGTAGCCAAATTCTCTCGCGTCTCGGCAGCCGTCCACAGCCCGCTCCGTGCGGTGAGGATTGTGCCCAGATAGGTGGTGAGCCCTTCATACACCCACAGGAGTTCACCTTTCATCGGTTGCTGAAAATCAGGAGTGGCCAGGCCTTCAGGACGCCGGAATTGTCCGTTCCAGGAGTGGGTGAATTCGTGTGGAAAGAGTCCGGCTTCCAGCAAACGCTTGTTGGGATCGACGAGCGTGTGCTCGGGAACGCGATCGTCGCTACTCTCGTGGTGCTCCTGCCCCAGACCCATCGTGTTGTCACTGAGGGTAAGCAGGAAGTGATAGTCGCGATAATGGTGCGATTGATAAAGTGCGCCAGCTTCGGCAATGAGCTTTTTGTAACCATCGATCAATGCTGGCGGAATCTCTAGCGCCCATGCGTCGTCGGCGACGACATCAAGTTCGTGCGACAGCTTGTCTCCTGGAGTCAGTGGAATTACTCTCGTGAACTCGCCCGATTGCACGGGAGAATCGATGAGAAGATCCAGAGGGACCGGCTCGAACTTCACGGTGTTAGCAGCCTGGCTGGAGACAGGCAGGGAAGTGTTGAACTTCCATCCCGGTGGCAACTGCAGCGTGGGATGAAAGGTAATCTGGTTGGCCGGCAAACCGGCGGGATAGAGCAATACTTCGTGCCACATCAGAATCAGTAGCTTCGAGGACCCGGAAGCGCTGAAATCGATCGTTGGACCAGGCGCAGAGAGCAGAAAGTCCAAGTGGACGTCTACAGCGTCAGCACCCTTCGGGACTTCCAAATGAAACGCGTACATATCCACGTCATCCTGCTGCCATGGCAGTTCCTTATCGCGGCAGGAAAATCGAAGTCCGGCGAGATTGGCAATGGGGCCGTCGGGGGAGTGGTCCGCGGGCAGCCACTTCGGGTAGTAGAGTGTGAGAGGTCCTGCGGAAGCGGGTACGTGGAGATCGGCGTGAAGAATCTTCTGCGCGGCATGAGTTGCGTCAACGTCGATGGTAATGGGCTGCGAAGATGGATTCTGAGCGTTAACCCGGAAAGGGGTGATCATCAGAAAGGCACACACGCAGAGAGAGGCATGCCATGTCATGCGACTTTTGCCAACCACGTCTCCTCCCGCTCTCAAGGATTTTCGCGGCTCAATCATCACCAGGAAATCTTCGCCATGAACTGAATGTTTCGGGGCCCTCCGACTCCGAAATGAGAATCAAAGCTGCCATCATCAGCGGTCGCTGTGATCGTGGTGCTCAAGTCGGGAGAGGGCTCGGCAAAATTCGGGTGATTGAACGCATTAAAGAAGCTCGTACGAAACTCAAAAGACGCCCGGTCGCCCAGCCGGAAAGTCCTCTGCAGGGAGATGTCCCACGCATTCAAGCCAGGTGCCACAATGGGATTTCGGGGACAGTTGCCGAACGTTCCTGGATCTGGGGTTAGCAAATGCTCCGGGCAGCACATAAGGCTGCGTAAAGTCCTTTAGTTGATACCGAATGGGCCCAACACAGTTGGGGCGCTCATGAAAATTATCCACACCGCTCTCCCCGCCAAATGTCAGTACGGGCGAGGCCAAGCCGTCACGGAAGGTTGTAGTGCCTGACAGCTGCCAATCCTTCAGGACGGTTCCAACAAAATTCCCAATCTTCGGGCCGGGGATGCGATAGACATAAGTGATGATCAGGGAGCGACGCTGGTCGAACTCAGAGTTCCCGACGCTTCCCGCGAGGTTGCGCGAATCCTGCGGGACATAACCGCTGGTGCCGAAGAAATCCTCCACCTCGGAGGCAGTGTCAATATTGTGCGACCAGGTGAAAGCGACTTGGGAGGTGAGGCCATGGAAGTCGCTCGACTTCAGGACGGCCTGGAGCGAATGGTAATCGGACCAGCCGTTCGATGAGATGGTATTGATCTGGCGCAGCGTTGGGAAGAGTGTGTTGTAAGGGCGTCGTGACTGTGAGGTGTTGGTGGGGGTATTAATCCCCGGTGTTGGCTGGTTGATGTCCAGCAGTTGAAGCTGATGGTTGCTCCGATTGCCGACGTAGCCGACCTGCAACACAAACTTGGACCCGAGTTCCTGTTGGATATTCACGTTCCAGAGCTGTGTATTCGGAGTCTTTAAATGACGATCGATGCTTGCGATGTTGAAAGGAGGCTCCGGAGCGCCGGCACCGAAGATGGGTACTCCAACGTCGAAGGGGATGGGTGCGGGGGGCGTGATGGAGAAACCGGCAGTGGGCCCGATCGGATTTTGAGCCAGGCCCTCCTCGAAGTTGTTCAGCGGAATTGTGTCGTAGTAGATTCCGTATCCCGCCCGGATCACGGTTTGGCGCCCAGGGATCAGTCGGAATGGGGGTTCCCACGCAAGAGCGATACGAGGCCCAAAGTTTCGCTTGGGGGCATCGTAGAGTTTTCCTCCCGGTAACTGGCTCGCTGTGACCAAGCCCATGGCGGGGATCGAAAGCAGAGAAACGGCCGCGCGATTCACCGACCGTTCCGAAAAAGTCATATCGCAAACCGGCAATCAGGGTTAGCTTGCTGGTGACTTTATAGGTATCCATCGCGTAAAAACTCGGGATGTTCTGATAGATGTTGGCCCGGTTGCTGCCCACCCGGTTGATGAACGTTATTCCTGGAGCAGGAAGTCCAGCCAGCAAATCGACCAGACCTGCGAGTCCACCATCCGTTGTCAGCGAGTCTCCAAGTTGAGAGCCGTCGAAAGAAAACAGACCTCTACTCCCAACCACCGTGTAATTCGAGTAGTTGTGAAAGTAGTTGAAACCGAACTTCATAGCGTGCGAGCCATGAATCACGTTGAAGTCATCCGCAACCTGAAAAGTGGTGGCGACGCGCCCGCCGGCGCCGTATTGCAAACCCAAATTCGCGAATCGATTGGCAGCCGAACCGCCGGTGTCAAACTCCGGGATGCCAAAGCTCTCCGGGCCTACGCCGGTGTTAAGGCCGATGTGAAGCAGGATCGACGTTAGCATCCCGGCCTTTCTGGAATTGGCTGAATCGGTTGTAACCCAAGCGCAGGGTATTGATAACATTCGGCGAAAAGATGTGGACTTCGCTGATGGCAAAGTTGGCGACATGAGTGGGCGTGACGCCAAACCACTTATCGAGTTGCGAGCCGCCACCGGGGCCGGGCCCTCCGCCCGGGAATTCATCTTCGCCATTGGCATAGAGTAAGCGACCGGAAAGAGAATCGCTCTTTGAAATCTGATGGTCCATTTTTGCGACCATGCTGTTTGGGGATTGCTGGCCTCGGTTGTCTACCACGAACGGGCCTGAGAGCCCGAGGCTGGCGTACAGTCCCACCACATTCAGCCCCAGCTGATTAACCGGGACGTTTTTGGACGCGAGAAGATCCTCAGCTTGCTGAATCTGTTCCGGTGTCGGCGCCAGTCCGCGCAGCGTGGTTCCGAGCCGGAGCCTGCTTCCGTCGTAGCCTCCAAAAAAGAAAGTGCGATTGCGGCCATCGTATAGATGGGGAATCAACACGGGGCCACCGATGGTCGCACCGAATTCATTCCAGACAAAGGGAGCTTTCGGCTTGCCCGCCAAGTTTTCAAAGTAGTTGGCTGCATCAAGCGCTGCGTCACGATGCACTTCGTAAGCCGACCCATGAATCTGGTTGGTCCCACTCTTGACGATGGCATTCATGACGCTGCCGGCATTCTGGCCGGTGTCGGCGGTGCCGCCGCTCACCACGCTTACTTCTTGAATGGCATCAAGCGGCAGCCGCGTTGCTGCTGTGGCGGAGTTGCCACCTTCGTTGAGGGAAGGGAGGTATGTGGAAGGATCGGTGTTGGAGGCGCCGTCCACAAAAAAGGCGTTGGAGCGGGAACGTGAGCCGTTAATGGTGTATTGCGCGAAGGCAAAGTTGCTGTTCTGGGTGGCGCCCGGCAGAGTCAAAGCCAACCGGGTGTAGTCGCTGTTCCCGATGGGAAGAGCCTTGACCTGCACTTCCGAGAGTTGTCCGCCAACGGAATTTGTCTCGGTCTGAATGAGCGGAGGTAGAGACATCACCTCGACTTCACTGGTTACAGTACCAACTTTGAGAACGGGCGAGAGAGTGTTCACCTGGCTCAGCGATGTGGTGATATCAGTGAAAACAACGGTCTGGAAGCCAGGTTTGCTGACGGTGATCTGGTAGGTGCCCAGGGCGAGCTGGGAGAAGTTAAATTCTCCGTTTTCGTTCGAGTCAACCGAACGATCCAACCCAGTGAAAGTGTTCTGCAGGTTTACCTTCGCACCCGAAACGACGGCTCCTTGCGGGTCACGCACCGTACCGGTAATACGGCCGGGAAAGCTTTGAGCGACCAGGCAGGTTGTGGCGAACAGCGAGACTGCCGCCAAAGCGATTCGAGAAAAGCGGTCCGATGACATAGTGCACCCCTCCCGACTCCCCGACACCGTGAGTAGGTGCGCAAGCTACACCGGGCGGTGATTGCATGTCAAGAAGATTGATCTCGGTATACAATCGGCATGTCAATGTGGTTCGATAGGAAATGCTGACTGGGAGGAACGGCGCAGGCGCAAGACTTGCACATTCCATGTATATTTCTTTACGGGATCGGAGTGGTTGCCTCGGAAACTGAGCTGCAATATGCAAGCCGAGACATTGTTCGAAAGACTTCTCCAGCGGTCCCAATGAACTGAACTCTATGAAAAAAGAGCCTGTGACTAGAAACACCGCGGCAAGGAAGAGTGGGTCACCGTCGCCCAAGGCGGAGCCGCAATTGAGGGCTGCCTTAGTTCGACCGGTAAGGGACTCCGATGCAACCCTCAGTCAGCGAGTCTACCAAGCGCTTAAGAGGGACATTATTACGGGCCAGTACCAGCCTGGGGAAGCACTGAGTGAAAAAGCTTTGGCCAAACGCTATCGCGGCAGCCGAACTCCGGTACGGGAGGCGGCAGTGCGTCTCCAACAAGAACACCTGATGAGAATCGTAGCCAATCGCGGCTACTTCATTACGCAGATTACGATCCAGTGGGTGAACGAGATCTACGAATTTCGAGCTGCGGTTGAAGGAGCATCTGCCGACGTAGCGGCGCAGAAGAACTGGGACCAGGCCGCGCTTGATCGCTTGGCGCAATTAGCCAGGACAGAACACAAGGTGGATGATCGAGCCAGTTATGTGCGTTTTATAGAGGCAGACACTGAATTCCACAATTCGATTGCCCGGTTAACGCGTAATCCGCTGCTGATCGGTGCTGTCGCCGACATGCGCTCCCACATGGAGCGAATCATGTATGCATCAATCGATGCGGGATACTACGGAGAGTTGCCGGTCAGCGAGCATCGCGGAATTGTGGAGGCCATTCAAAATCGAGATGCTGGCCTGGCGCGCCAGCGGATGTGTGACCACATCTATATCTCTAAAGACAAGGTCTTGAGGCTGGCCAGCGGCAATTCCCGCTTGTGACCCTCCTGCTGCAAGAGGGCGCCGCAGTTCTTCACGGCCGCCTTCGCGGAGATTGGCCGCTACCAGTTTTACAGCGCCCGCCATGTTTTGTCCTGATTTACAGGTCGCTGTGGGCCTTAAGGGCTGCGGACAATCAGGATTGTGAACGGCCAATCAAGAGGCTTTTAGGTTCGAGTCCTAGTAGGCACTGATTCTAGGCTTTCGTGCGAAACTTGATCTGCAAGTCGATGAAAACACAATGTGCGTTCGGGACGTAGCACTCCCCCGCAACCAAAACTCCTTTCGCTTCTTCTCGTTACGACCACCCGTCAAAATGGTCGTGCCTCTTCTATCTTCGTTATTAGGGGTCTGCTGGTACTAGCGTCCAACATTGTGATTCTCGCAAGTGGATGAAGGATAGGCTGTTGAATTCGAAATCGTCACGCGTGACCTTTGGGAATTGCGCACAACGATGTTGAACACGTGGCTCGGAGAGATCGGCGAGCCGTGAGGAATTGGAGGAGGAGAAAAAGCTGATGTGCTGTCCCGGGGACGCCGCTTTCTCACGCAGGAGGCGCCGGGTTTGAGTCCCGTCCGCCGCGGCCGGACCCGGAGGTCTAAGGTGCTAAATTGGGGCAACGTCCACAAGGGCCGACTCCCTCCATGCAACTTACAACTATTCCCAAGCCCCCTCAAACGCCAGTTCCGCAGTCTCAGCTCGAAAGACGACGTTTCACTCGATGCACAAAAATGTAGAACGTCGGAAGTGCGAGCAAGGTGAACAAGGTCGAAGTCAGGAGGCCGCCCACCATCACGATAGCCAGCGGCCTCTCGATCTCTGTCCCATGCAGTCTCAGCACCAACAACGGCAGCAGTCCGAGAATCGCGGTAGAAGCTGTCATGATCTTGGGACGAACTCTCCCGATGCTGGCTTCCTTGACGGCATGTTCAAAGGGCTTGCCTTCGGCCAACAAAGAGCGCGTCTGCGTGACCAGGACGAGACCGTTCTGAACGGCAATCCCGAACAAACCAATCAATCCTACGAGTGAAGACACGTTCCATGTCTCACCGGCCAGCAACAGCGCGAGGATTCCGCCCACGAACGCCACCGGCAACGTACCTAAAATGACGCCCGCGTCGGAAAACGACCCCAACGCGAGGTACAAGAGAAGGAACACGCTCACAAGAGCGATGGTAATAGCAACGGAAAGAGCGTGACTGGCCCGAGCCTGGCTCTCGACTCTGCCGCTGACGTCAAAGAAATAACCAGTAGGCATACGCACGTCGCGGCCAACGCGTTCTCGGACATCGTCGGCTGTGCTGCCCAGGTCACGGTCGTGCACCGTCGCCTCAACCGCAATGCGACGGCTACCCGCCTCCCGGCGAATTGAACCGGGACCAAATGTCTCCTCAACTTGCGCCAGCTGTCCCAGGGGAATTGGACTTCCATCGTGTCGATCAACCAGTAGCGACTGAATGGCAGCGGGATCCCCACGCTTTTCCTCGCGCAGCTTGACCACAAGGTCAAATCGTCTTTGGCCAAGCCAAACCTCAGAGACCTCTTCTCCCGCAAGACCAATGCGAATCGCGCGGATCACATCTCCCGGCGTAAGCCCGGCGCGAGCTACCGCCTGACGCTCAATATTGATTTTCAGTTGTGGCAGGCCAGTCAGCTTCTCCGCACGCAAATCCGTCACTCCCTTGACGCTGCTCATCACTTGTCTGACCTGTTCTGCCAATTCAGCGAGCTTGTTTAGATCAGGGCCGAAGACGCGCACAGAGATGTCCGCCGGGGTTCCCCCCAGACCTTCGTCAATGCGCATTCCTAACGGGGTCGTGAACAGAGCAGAGGCACCGGGGACTCGATTGATTGCGACCCGCATCGCTCCTTCTAACTCCTCAAGGCTGCGCGTACGCTGCGGCTTGAGTACAACCAGAACATCGGAAACGGTGTGGGGCATTGGGTCTTCTGTGCGCTCTGCTCGCCCCGTCCGTCGCACGACATCTTCGACTTCGGGAAACTCCCGAAGAGCGTCCTCCACCTTGTGATTGATACGATCCACTTCGGCGAGAGATGCCTCCGGGGGAAGCACGGTTTGAATCAAGAAGGCGCCCTCATCCAGCTTCGGCATAAAGTCGGTTCCGACAAAGAATGCCAGCACGAGGGCAGGGACGGTGATTGCCAGAGAGGCCAGCATCGTCCAACCTGAATGGTGCACAACCCTGTCAAGCACCGGGGCATAAGCAGCCTTGAGTTTGCGCACGAGCCAAACGTCCTCGTCCTGGCCCTCACGTCGTGGCCGCAAGAAATGTCCGGATAGCACGGGAACAAGAGTCAATGCCAACACTAGCGCGGCTGCAATTGCAGCGATTACTGCGGCGGCGAGCGGGCTGTACATCCTCCCCTCAATTCCACTCATAGCGAAGAGCGGCACGAACACGGCGATTACGATCAGGGTTGCAAACGCGATCGGTCTGCCGACCTCAACGGCGGCCGCCAGTGCATGGGATTTGCGATCTCCTTCACTTCGCTTGGTCGTGATCTTGTGGACGATGTTCTCGGTCATGATGATGGCGGCATCCACTAGAATTCCGACCGCAATGGCAAGGCCGCCCAACGTCATCGTGTTGATGCCGACGCCGGCTGGTTTCAGCAACAGCCCGGCAAGCAGGATGGACAAGGGCAGAGTTATGGTGACAATAAGAGCTGCGCGCCAGTCACCCAGCAGGAGTAGCAGGACAAGGATGACCAAGAAAGCCCCGATCAGGATTGCGCGGCTCACCCCGCCCAGGGCACTGGCCACGAGCTGAGACTGGTCATAGACCACCCGGAGTTGCACTCCTGTCGGCAGTGTCTTCTGAATGGTCTCAAATGCCTGACGGATTCCTTCAGAGACCTTCACCGTGTCGGCACCGAACTGCTTTGTCACGCGGCAACTGACGACCTCTCCCTTGAGGCGATGCGCGATTCCCCTACGGATCGCCGGAGCTTCGCGGACATCAGCGATGTCCCCCAGCATTACTGGTGTCCCCCCGCGAATCGCAACCACCGTCTCGCTTAAGTCGGATATGCCTTGAACGCGACCCACGCCACGGACTGTCCATTCCATCGAGCCCTGGACGATGAAGCCCCCTGCAGCATTGATGTTCGCGCCTTCGGCCGCGTGCATGACCTCATCCAGGCTGACGTGGCGAGCGGACATCCGTTCGGGATCAAGCTGAATCTGGAACTGCCGCAAATATCCGCCCAGAACCTCCACCGCGGCTACTCCGGGGACGGCAAGCAGCCGGTTGCGCACGTCGAACTCCGCCAGATCACGCAACCGCATCGGGTCAGCTGCTCCGGGCTGCGCCTCAAGCGTGAATTCGAAGATTTCATTCAGCCGTCCAGTGAGACTGGAAATGAGCGGTGCATCTGTGCCGGGCGGCATCTGGGAGCCGACTTGTGTGACCCTCTCGGCCACAAACTGGCGCGAGCGGTAGTAGTCAGCATCCGACTCGAACTCGACCGTTATCTGGGTCACACCCAATTGCGAGTTCGACCGGACTCGGCGAACATTCGGCAACCCAGCCAGTGCAGCTTCCATCGGAATTGCCACTCCGGTTTCCAGCTCTTCCGCTCCCATGGCCGGGTTCTGCACAATGATGTTGAACACGGGAGCAGAAAGGTCCGGAAATACATCTCGTCGCAGCTCCTGAAGCCAGACAGCTCCGATGGCGCTGGCCGCTAATACCAAGATCAGCGTCAGCGCTGAGTGAGAGAACGATTTGCGTAGAATCTTTTCGATCATCGGCTGGCCTCAGTGTTCGTGCTCTTCGCCCTCACCTCGGGCTTTGTCGCTTTCCGCTTTCAGGAGGAACGAGCCTTCCACCACGACTGTCTCTGCCGGCTTGAGTCCGGACAGAATCTCTACTTCGCCAGCGAGATCGCGACCTCGGCCGACACGCCGAATTGCAAATCGGTCCTGGCCCTGTGGAATAAAGACAACCCACTCGTCTTCGACACGCTGCAAAGCCGCTGCGGGCACGGCCATGATGGTGGGCGCTCCCAGCCCCGGTGTAATCCACGCCGTGGCAGACATTCCAGGACGGAGCAGACCTTCACGATTGGCGACTTCGACGCGGACCGATATCGTGCGCGACTGCGAATTCACTTCTTTCCCGATCAGGGCAACCTTCCCGGTAAATGTCCGCCCCGGCAGTGCTGCGAAGGTGGTGCGAACGGTTGCGCCGACCTTGATGCGAACCGCATCACGTTCAAAAGCCTGCACGGTTAGCCAAAGCTTAGAGAGATCGCCGATCCGGAACAGAGGCCGCGACGGTTCCGCCAGCTGGCCTGTCACCGCCGAACGTTCAAGCACCGAACCCTTTACGGGCGAGCGCAGCACGTACTGGGAACTATCGCTACTCTGATCTGTATCAGCTCCAACGCCCAGGGAGCGAAGGGCAGCACGGGCTGCATGGACGTCGGCCTCCGCGGAAGTTACATTGGCTTCGGTCTCCTGAAGTTCGCGTTGTGAAACGATTCGTTCTCCAGCAAGACGTCGCTTGCGTTCGAGCGTTTGTTTGGCAAGCTGTAGGCGAGAGTTCGCCGTGATTAGGTCGGAGCGGGCTTTGCCGAGTTCTGTGCTCTGTAACGTTGCGAGAGCCTCGCCGGATTTCACCATCTGACCAAGAGCTGCGTGGAGCACGAGAATGCGACTAGGCACCGGAGCTCCCACCTCGGCGTAGGCATCTTCGTTTACGCGCAACTCGCCAAGGAGCATGGCCCCCTCTCCACCGGGGCGCTGTTCGACCGGAGCTGTCGTGATCTTCAAGTCACGCAACATCTCCGGCTCGATATGCAGGAACCCTTTTTCGCCGTGTTCACTTGACGGCGCTGTTGATGGTGCAGGCCCAGGGGCTTCTTCAGCCGCTTCGTTTCGAATCGTTTCGCGCGCACCCAACTGTGAACGCGATAATCACCACCATGGCCAATTGACATGGCTTCATTTCAAAACCCCCGCTCTCGCTTCGAGATCAGCAGCTGCCACCTTGGCTTCAAGTAACTGGCCTAGGTAAAGCAATCGGGTCTCGAAGCTATCTCGTCGAATCAGAAGCAGATCCATAAGGTTGATTTCGCCTTCTTCAAAACTCCGGAGTGCCAAAGTCTCGTTCTCATCCAGAGCCTGGACGCCGTTCTGTCTTAACTCGTCGGCTGCCTCCGCTCTGCGCTTCTGAATTTCAAATGCGGTCTTGACCTCATTCGCCACGGCAAGCCGGCCAGACTCAAGTTCTCGCCGCAAGCGTGTAGCCCGCGACGCCCCGGTAGCGCGTAATTCTTGTCCGCGTGAAAATACTGGCAACGTAAACGTCAATCCGCCTCGCGCGATAGTGCTACCCTCGTCGCGCCCGTAGCGGAATCCAAGCCCCACATCTGGCCAAGCGGACCCTCTGCCAAGCTGGATTTCCGCTTCAGCCTGTCGCAGTTCCGCCGCAGTTGCCTCCAGATCGGGCCGCTTGATTGCTTCCGCAGTGAGCTGGTTCAGGTCGTAGTGGCCGGACTCCGCGAGATTCGCCTCGACCGCAAGGGGCGTGCCCACATCCATGCCGAGGAAGATTCGCAGATCGCCGAGAGCGCGGACCTGTTCCGCCTCTGCTTCTCGGAGTTGGACTCGGGTACGGGCAGCGGCAGTCCGGGCAACATTGAAATCGAGAACAGTGGTATCGCCCGCCTCAAATCGTTTCCGCATGCTCTGCGACAGTTCGTTGGCAACTTTATCCGCATTGCGTGCCACTCGGACCTGTTCGCCCGCAGCGACTGCCTGCCAGAAGGCTGTAGCCACGTCACGAAGGAGTTGACGCGCAGTATTCTGGCTGCTCGCCGCCTCGCGATCTACATCTGCTTGCGCTGCTGCGATCCGCGAGCGTCGACGGCCACCAAGTTCAAAGGATTGGCTGATGCCAATCTCGGCGTCGATCAGATCCGAACCCTCCCTGTAACGCGGGCCAGCCGACAGTTCAATAACAGGGTTCTCACGAAGCAAAACCTTTGCCCCCAGTAGGCGGCCACGCGCCTCATTAATTCGATCCTGTGCAGCCAGGATCAATGGCGCTCTTCTGCGAGCTCGATCGAGTGCTTGCTCATACGTAAGCGCTTGGTTCTGCCCCAGGAGCAACGGCGGCGCTAATGCCCCGAGTACCAGCGCGACGGCAATTATTCTGTGTCCCATAGAACTCCTTGCGACGGTCTTTTGACCAAACGCGGCGAAGACTTAGCTACACCGATTTCCGCACTTAGACCGAAGAAGCGCAGAGGAAGAGGCAAGGACAACAATCCTCACCAACACGGAAATTCACACACAGAGGGGCTTAGCTACGCGGAGGGTGGTAGAGAGGGAGAGACCAACCCTGAGAGGGACGTTCGGAGAGAGTGGCTTCCTCGCGCTCTAGCGGCGAAAGGAGGGCTACCTCGAAGCGCGGTGCCGGTACCACATGAGACGAACAGCACCAACAGTCGTCGTCAGTAGTTTGGTCTGAAACGGCTCTGCTCACCTGAAGGCTCTGAGGAACTGAACCGCCAAAAGACAAAGCCATTGCGGCCGTTGATGTAGGAGGGATCCCTTGTTCCCCAGGGCAAAGACCGGGCACGCTGAGATCAAGGAGCGCCCAGGTCAGTATTCCCAGCGCGACCCGACGCTTCCAAATGGCTATGGCAGCCTGATTCATTCTTACGCAACGATATTACGGGCAATCATCACAGTCAAATTCTTGAACGCACCAGTGGTTCGCCAAGACGTATGAATGCGCTCATTTATAAGGCCTTTCGACTTTAGACTCTCTGGCATTCGCCATTTCACTTTCAGCCACTAGACGCAGCAGGTCTCGGTCTTATTCTGCGGATACTATTTGTTTTCGCGACAGTTCTCTTTCTCGGAGCCAAGTGAAGATCACTGGAGTCACAATCAACACATGCAGCAGAGAGCTGACCATGCCTCCGAGTACGGGGGTGGCGAGCGGCTTCATTACCTCGGCCCCTGTGCGTGTGGACCACATGATGGGTAAGAGTCCCGCCACGACCGTGGATACGGTCATGATTTTGGGACGCAAACGTAACAGGGCACCTTCCATCACCGCTTCGCGCAATCCCTGCACGGTAAGCGCGCCCATCGCGACTCGCTTTCGTTCCACAGCCTCTTCCAAGTAGATCACCATCACCACGCCGGTCTGCACAGCAGTGCCGAACAGGGCGATGAAGCCCACCCACACGGCAACGGAGAAGTTGTATCCCAACAGCTTGAGGAGAAATACTCCGCCGCTCAACGCAAAGGGTACGGCGAGGATCACATGCGAGGCTTCTTTGAAGGAGTTGTACGTCTTGTAGAGCAACAGGAAGATGATCAGGAACACAACTGGGATGACGAGTTCGAGCCGCTTTTTCGCACTGATCTGGTTTTCGTACTGCCCGCTCCACTCGATGTAATAGCCGGGCGGCATTTTCACCTCGCGGGCGACAGCGCGTTGCGCCTCGTCTACGAACCGGCCAACGTCCCGCCCGCGCACGTTCATCAGCACGCTGCCTCGCAGCAGCCCGTTTTCGCTGCTGATCATGGAGGGTCCCATTACCACGCCTAGGTCGGCCACTTGTCCAAGAGGAATCTGCGCGCCGTTGCTGGCCGTCACCAGCACGTTATTGCGCAGCTCCTCGGGGTCTTGGCGGAAATCCGCGGCGTAGCGTACCCGCACGGGCAGACGTTGACGGCCGTCAATGGCGGTCGTGAGGTTCTTGCCCCCAATTGCAGTCTCGATTACGTCCTGCACGTCCCCAACGTTGATTCCGTAGCGGGCGGCGGCTTCGCGGTTTACTTTTATTTCGAGGTACGGCGCGCCAGTGATGCGCTCAGAATAGAGATCAGCGACACCAGGAACGGGGCGCAGAGCACGTTCAATCTCAGTTTCCTTTTGCTCGATGGTCGCGAGGTCGTTGCCAAAAACCTTCACTCCCACCTGTGTGCGGATTCCGGTCGAAAGCATGTCGATGCGGTTGCGGATCGGCTGGGTCCAGATGTTGGTCACGCCGGGCAGACGCAGCTTCTCATCCAGCCTTTGCAGGATGGTTTCTTTGGTCGTGCCAGCTGGCCATTTGTCTTTGGGCTTGAAGTTGATGACGGTTTCAGTCATGTTCACTGGCGCTGGATCGATGGCACTTTCGGCTCGACCGATTTTGCCAACAACGCTCTCGACGAGTGGGTCTTGGGCAATGATTTTGTCTTGCCCGCGAAGAATTTCGGTTGCTTTGGTCAGGGAAATGCTGGGATCAGTAATGGGCATGAACAGGGCGGTCTCCTCATCGAGTGGCGGCATGAACTCGGAGCCGATCGTAGTAGCCAGCCAGAGTGCGGAGGCAAAGATCACAACTGCTGTACTCAGCGTCATGATCCTGTGCTTCAAAGCCCAGCTAAGTACCGGTTTGTAAATCATTCGCAGACCGTGCATCACGGGATTTGCGTCCTCGCGGTGTAGTTTTCCACGGATGAGGAAGGTGCAGAGCACCGGCACCAAAGTGACCGCGATGAATGTGGAGCACACCATGGCGAAGGTCTTGGTGAAGGCCAGCGGGTGAAACATCTTGCCTTCCATGCCGGTGAGTGCAAACACCGGGACGAACGCCAGAATGATGATGGTCATCGCGAAGAAAATCGGCCGGCCTACGAGCTTGGCTGCTTCCAGAGTGATCTGGCCAATCGCCGACTTGTACTCGCCATGTTGTTCGTAGTACTGCTCGGCGTGCCGCAGCACATTTTCCGTCATCACAATCCCAGCATCGACCAGCACTCCAATCGCAATCGCGATTCCGCCGAGCGACATGATGTTGGACGAGATGTCCGCATAGTGCATGAACAGGAACGATCCTGCGACCGCCAGCGGCAACGGGAGGGTGACGATGAGGATGCTGCGGAAGTGCCACAGGAAGATCACGTGCGCGAGCGTGACCAGACAGGATCTCTTCGAGCAGTGCCGACTTCAACGTATTCACCGCGTGAAGGATCAAAGTGCTGCGGTCGTAAAAGGGAACGATGTGGACGCCCTTGGGCAACCCCGGTTCTAAGGCTGCGAGTTTCGCTTTGACGCCGCTGATGACCTCTTGGGCGTTGGCCCCATTGCGGATGACGACGACACCTCCCACGACATCCTTACCGTCTTTGTCGAGCACGCCGCGGCGGAATTCTGGTCCCAAGTGGACATTCGCGACATTGCGAATGTAGACCGGCGTGCCCGCGCTGGCGGTGAGGACGATGTTCTCAATATCCGCCGTCGAGCGAATCAAGCCAATTCCCCGGACTGCCATCTCCTGGTCGCTGGCTTCAATGACCTTCGCACCAACGTTCGTGTTGCTACGTCGAACACCCTCGATGACGCTGCGCAAGGGGATGTTGTAGGCGCGCAGCTTAATGGGATCAACGTCGATCTGATATTGGCGTACCCAACCGCCGATGCTCGCCACTTCGGCCACGCCGGACACCGAATTCAGCTGGTACTTGATGAACCAGTCCTGCAGGGAATGCAGTGTTCCGCCGTCGTAGGGGCCTTCGACCGTGTACCAGAAGACTTGGCCCACGCCGGTTGCATCCGGACCTAAGATAGGCACGACTCCCTCAGGCAGGAAGCCCGAAGCCAAGTTCAGCCGCTCCAAGACCCGCGTGCGGGCAAAATAGGGATCAATCTTGTCCTGGAAGATGATGTTGATCATCGAGAAGCCCAGTGCCGAGGAGGAGCGCACGTCCCTCACTCCCGCCAGTCCTTGCAAATTGACGGTCAGGGGATACGTGATCTGGTCTTCGACTTCCTGCGGACTGCGGCCAGACCAATCGGTGTAAACGATCACCTGGTTCTCGCTGAGATCGGGAATGGCGTCGATCGGCGTCCGGAGGAGTGCCCAGTAACCCCAGACAGCCAGCAGGGCGTAAGCCAGCAAAATGAGGCCGCGGTTCTTGAGCGAAAATTCAATGAGCCGGTTAATCATGGTTTCTCCTCTTCACTGCGCATTCAGCCGGGCGTGATAGCTACCCATGAGTTGTCCGTTGCGGCTGGCATTCACTTCGACATTCCAGGAGCCCGATGTCGGGACCTTGATCGTGCCCGCGTAATCAGAGCCCTTCCATGTGAGGTCGGTTGCGGCACGCATCTCGCCCATGCCCATGGCTGGCATCGCCGGCATGATGAGCGTGACCCTTATCTGCACAGCAGTCACCGGCTTTCCTGAAGCGTCCAGCACGGTTACGTGCAGCGTCGCATCGGAGTTGCCACGAGGTGTTTCCGGGTCAGAACGGAAGGTGAACTTAATCTGAGGAACGGCGGGCGCTTGTGCCTGACCTTGGTCGGCCTGACCATGATCGAATTCCTTCGATCCGCCAAACATCCCGGTCATACCACCTGTGATTCGAGTCTGGGAATCGATCAGGAAACTGCCTTGGCTGACGATGCGTTCGCCTTCTTTAAGGCCCGCGAGCACTGGGTAATAATCCGTGCCAGCTGGACCGAGTTGCACTTGCCGTCCTTCGAATTCACCATTGCTCTTGGCCACGTAGACGAACTTGCGCATACCCGTGTCGAGAACGGCAGAGCGCGGGATGGCGAGAACGTCGTGTCCTGCGGGTGCGGCAAATTTAACTTGCACGAACATGCCGGGGCGCAATCGCATGCTGGGGTTCGGAACCGCGATGCGAGCTGAGGCAGTGCGGGTCTGAGGGTTAATGGAAGTATCGAGAAATCCGACTCGGCCGTGCAGCGTACTGCCAGGCAATGAATCGGAAGTGATTTCAACGGACTGGCCGGTGTGCACCGAAGGCAGGTCAGGCTGGTACACATCTGCCTTTATCCAAATCGTGCTCAGGTCGGTGATGGTGAAGAGGACTTCTCCGGCGTTTACGTATTGCCCTTGCGTGACTTTGCGCTCCGTCACGATGCCGCTGACGGTCGAGTAAATGGGAAGCTCGATCTGAGGCTTCGCCGATGATGCGATCTCATCAAGCTGCTGTGTGGTGAGTCCCCAGAGTTCCAGCCGGCGGCGGCTAGCGTTTACGAGGTCTTCGGCACCCGACACTGCTAAGGGCTCGGCACTGGTGCCGAGACGCTTTCGGTTTTCGAGAGAGAGTCTGTATTCCTCGGCGGCAGAAAAGACGTCAGGGCTGTAGAGGGACGCAATAGTCTGACCACGACGCACTGGCTGGCCCGTGAAATCCAGGTAAAGCTTGTCGATGCGCCCACCGATGCGTGCACTGATCGAAGCCAGTTGCGTTTCCGGCTCGTCCACCTTGGCGACGGCTATCAGAGCGCGTTGAAGATTACGTCGCTTCACTTCGACAGTTTCAACACCAATGTCGCTCTGCTCCTTCTGGTCGAGTTGAATACCGGAAAGAGCGGAGGCCGCCTGCGTTGGTTCATGTTCTGCGCTTTGAGAAGCGTTTTGGTCCGACGTTGTCTCGTACTTGGGAGTTGGGGCTTGAGTCTGGGCAGCGCTAAGCTCGGGATGCCAGAAGCGAGTTACCGTGTAGGCGACGAAGGCCAGCACCAACCCGAGAGCGAGTCCTGTTGAAAGTATTTTCTTTTCATGCTGCGTCATTGGCGCACCTCCGGAGTGATCCTAGGAAGAGAAGCTTGAGGGACGGTTATGTTTGATTCGTTTCCGCTCCGCGTCAGGGAACTTCCAACCGCCCTCTCGAGGTCGGCGATCCGTGATTCCAGTTCAGACGCGGCGCGGTAGTAATCGAGTTCGACTTCGAGAGTCGTGTTCTGACTGTCGAGCAGGTTGAGGAAGTCGGTGCGGTCGGCCTGATAAGCAGCGACGGTTGACTTCAGCGTCGCCTGCGCTTGAGGACGGAGCGTCTGGCTGTAAAGATCAACCAGGCGCTTGGCAGATTGGGCGCGAATCAGAGCTTCCTGAATTTCCTCAAAGACCAGCGCACGCTGGTTGTCGTACTCTGCTTTCTCAGCCGAGAGATCCGCCTGCGCTTCGGCGATCTCGGCGTCGTGGCGCCCGCGGTTCAGCCAGGGTAGTGTGACGGAGAGCTCGGCCATGTAGGTATTGCGATAGCGGGCGCCGTCTGGCATGAGCATGTAGCCTGCGCTAAGGTTGTAGTCCGGCGTGTAGGCCTTTTCGGCAAGCTTGGTGCGAGCCTCGCCCTGCCGCACACCCGAGGACCACATCGCCAGCTCGGGCCGATTTTCCAAGGCGCTTTTTTCCAAGTCCAAGAGTGCGGGGAGCTTCTGCGGCGGCGAATACTGGCCCTCGATTTCGAGTGGAGACCCGGGGTCCCGTCCTAGTAGCGCATTCAGTCGGGCTCGCGCGAGACCGCCATCTTGTTCGAGCATCACCAGGTGCTCGACAAGTTTGGTGAGTGCGATCTGTGCTTTTAGCACGTCCTGCTGCGGAACACGTCCGACAACATACTTGATGCGCGCCGACTCCGAGGACTGGCGAGCCAGTGCCGCCTGCTCGTCATGCAGCAGGAGTTCGTCCTGATTGCGGAGGAGGTCGTAGAACGTCTTTCGGACTTGAGCTGTCACATCGCGCTTCTTGGCTTCCAGTTCCGCCTTGACTTGCTCCACTCCCTCCGAAGCAAGTTGAGTGCGCAGAGCCCGCTTGCCCGGACCGGGGAGAGACTGGTTGAACATGAACATGTGCTGCGTCTGGTTCAGGTCCCAAGGCTTGGCGAGTGGTGTGCCCCAACCGCGATACATGAACTCGGGGTCGCTCAACGACCCGGCACTACGCACCCGTGTCTCCGCGATTGCGACACGACGCACAGCCACCCGGATTTGGGGATTGTTGGCCAAAGCCGCTGCTTCAAGTTCGGCAAGGCTCATCGGCGGCGTCGATGGCCGCGAGTGCCGGTGCTCCTGCGCCAGAAGGCCAGCGACGCCAGACAAGGGGTCGGCGTCAGCAACTGGCTCGCTGGCAAAACCAAGCACACCGGTGAAGGCGATTAACAGGCAAACTCCTACACGTAGAGCTTTCATTGCTCCTCCGTAAACAATTCACAAATAGAGGGATAGGAGGCGTGCCCGCATCAGGCGCACCAAGGGCGCAGCAAGGCAGAGCACGGCCTCATTTGTGCAATGAGAGGCGTCTAGATTCTCAGAACGGAGTTATAGCCGGGAGAGGGTTCGGGAGGTGGGGCATGAAGAAACGAAAGATGGAAACGGACTGTCACCGGCGTCAACGCCCCCAATGAGGCGACCGGCGGTATCACAGCAATTGTGAGCGGACGAACCGGCCCAGCAGCCTGCGCCTGAGGAACAACAGTGTTCGTCGGTCCCTGGGCCTTACAACAGGAATGACTAGCTGGCATCATGGAGCTTCCGCACTGCTCTGCCATGTGGTGGCAGCATTCCCGTTCCGCGGGAGTCATTGTCGCACCCGGAAGGATACACGCCATGGCTGGCGTGATCGCCCACAGTAGGGCGATCGTCAGCAGCGCGAATGCTCGGGTCCTAGTCATCCTCATGATTGTACTGCTTCCGCTGACTGCGAGAAACAAAGATACTACTTCCAACTACGATGTTAGCCCGCCTTTGACGACGACCGCTGTGACCGTGATCACAGCCTAAGACTCACTGAGACAATCACCCAACCCTCCTCATAAGACCGATCGAACGGTTAGGTGAGCCTTCGTTTCGGGAAAAAACGGCTTGACTCTGGAATGCGTTCTAGTGAAGTGCCCCCGTCTGCTGTACCAATCCCCATGTGAGTTCTCGGTTGATTCGTGGTTTCAGCGGGGATGAGGTCCGGAGCAGGGGACGGCGTTTGAGTCCCCTGCTCTGGCAGCCTTGTAGTAGCTTTCCTCATGCCCGCATCTCCATTGCTGTCCGTGCAAACTCTGCGGGCGGCAGGTAATTCAACGAACTGTGGGGACGTTGTTCGTTGTAATCCCGCCGCCAAGTTTCGATCTTCCGCCGTGCATCGCTTAAGCTAGTGAACCAGTTCGCATTCAGACATTGGTCGCGCAATCGGCCATTGAAGCTTTCGATGTAGGCATTCTGCGCGGGCTTGCCGGGCTGAATGAACTCCAGGCGCACACCGCGTTGTTGGCTCCAGGCCGCCATTGCTCGTCCGCGAAACTCCGGTCCGTTGTCCACAACAATCGCTTCCGGCAGCCCGCGCTCGCTCGCCATCCGATCCAGCACTCGACGCACTCGGAGTCCGCCCAGCGAGGTATCGACCTCGATCGCCGGACATTCCCGCGTGCAATCGTCCACGATGGTCAACATGCGAATTACTTTCCCGCTGCTCACGCAATCACTCACAAAATCCATCGACCAGCCTCATTCGGCCTCGTGGCTGCTGGCCTAATAACCGCGCCATTCCAGCAGATCCGCCGTCGTTGCCGAATCCTCATCGCCAATCCTTCCTCGCGGTAGAGCCGGTACACTCGCTTGAACGGCAGCCGTCTTGCGATTGATATTCCAGCCGTCGACTTCGACGTTGGGAGTCGCCTTGTCCTTATCGCCGATCCGATAGGTCGCGGTCACCTGGCGCGTTTCCCCGGGCAACAAAGCGAAGTAATTGTCCTGCCAGAGCACGGGCAATATTTCATTGTCCGCCTCGCCTTCCCGGCTGATGCGCCCACTCGATGATTTGTTGACCGTCAGGTGCACAGCCAGAGCCAGAGTCGATGTCGGGTTGTGGACGGTAACGGTGGTCGAACTCTCCTGGCCATCTTTCTTATATTGGGCACTGACGTCCAGGTTGACGCGCGGCAGCGTGTTCAACGCGGTGTAATCGGCGAAAATCTTAGTTGGCGACCAGGTCGAGATGTCATATTCGCCAGTTGGATCTTCTTCCTGCTTGCTCCAGTCGATTGTCTCCTCGCGGGTGGAAAGCCAATAAAAATTCCTACTCCTGCTTTGGCCGCCCGTTTCAAGGGTGAGGCTGACGAAGTAGGTCGGACTGAGTCCTTCGATTGCGGGCACGGTAAACACTCGCGTACTGCTGTCCGGACCGACGCTGAGCTCAGCCTCTTTCGAGAACTTCTCGGTCATGTCGAGGTTGTACACCTTAGCGGTGACTTTGAGGTTGACGACCGGTTCGTAATAGGAGTTCACCACCACGATCGAACGGTCGTCGTACGAGTACTGCACGTGCAGCGGTTCACACGCCTTCTTCACACCGAAATAGGATCCCGCGGGGCGGAGATACCAGTCGTACATGTGCCAGATCATGCTGGGCCATGCGTTGTTTAGCATCCACTGAATGATCCCGGTCGAGGTGTACTTGTTCCGGCCGTATGCCTCCATCATGGCGCGGTGGGCTTCATAGGCTTGCAGTTGCGCTTTGAGTGCGTAGTCCTCCACTGACTTCGCCGGCCCATAGCGTTCGTTGAGAGCCTCGGTGAACACGTTCAGAGTATGAGACATCCCGCCGGCGTGGTACTCCCACACGGAATCAATGGGCCAAAGGTGATCCGGCGGCAGCATGCGGCGCAGGCTCGCGACGGGCGGGATCGCCGGACCCGGACTGGTCTCGGTGTTGAAACCGAACGCGCCGCCGTGGCGTGTGTCGAGATACCAGAATGACGGCGCGACGTATTCGTAGGGTCCCGTCATCTTCACGCCGCTGAGTCCGACGGTGGTGGTGCGGCCTGCCGCGGACGAGATGGAGGGGTTCGGCCATTCCAACTCCTGCAGGATTCCCAAATACATTTTCTCGATCCGGGGCGGAGGAGCGAAGTCACTGCCATACATCCAGCTGATTACAGAAGGATGACGCTCCAGCCGCCGAATCTGGTCGCGCAGTGAATCTCCCGCGATCGTTTCGTTTTCCTTGTCCCAGGCGGGCCAGTTTTCCCATTGATCGCAGCAGCACCAGCCAGGCATCACGAGAATTCCCATCTGGTCGGCAAGGTCGAAGAAGTGCTCGTTCTCCAGTTTGCCCTCCAGCCGCACCGTGTTGAGGTTGAGATCGCGTACGTAGTTGAGTTCGTCCTGCTGCCTCTCGGGCGAGGACCGCAGCAGCAGATCGAAGCTGTAACCAGCTCCTCGGATGAGAATGTTCTTGCCATTGATTTGAAAGATGCGGTGGCCTTTCTCGTCAATGTTCGAAGTGACTTGGCGCACTCCGAAGCGAATATGCGCTGAATCGGAGACCTGTCCCTGCACCTCGACCGACAGGTCGAGTGGGTAGAGATCCTGCTTTCCGACCTGGACCGGCCACCACAGGCGGGGATTGGCGATTCTGAGCTGCGGAAATCTCTCAGGCGCGAAGTGGACTACTTGAGTCTCTTTGGGACCGAGGCGCACGGGTTGCTCGAAGGCGAGGTTTTCGATGTGTCCCTTCACGACTGCTTCGACTGGGCTGTCGGTGGCATTGGTCAGCTCCACTCGTAACGTCAGCGCCGCCCGGTCGGCGGAAGGAAGATTGAGCTTGGTCAGCACAGCCGGATAACGCAGAGCGATGGGGCCGGTGGCGGTCATGTGCACATCACGCCAGATGCCCATCTCTTTATCTGGAGGCATTGGCGCCCAGTCGACCAGCGTGATGGCCAAGTCGCGCGGCTGAGGAGGGAATATCTCGACGGCGAGGGAATTAGCTTGGCCGGGCTTTGCGGCCGAGGTCACATCCAGGTTGAACAGTCGCCAAGTACCAGCGAGGTTTTCTGAGGAGGCGATCTGCACCCCGTTCATCCACACGTTCGCCCGGTAGTTGATGCCGTCGAAGCCGAGCCATACAGTTTTTCCGCTGTATTCGGGCGGGAGCTTGAACTCGGTGCGATACCACCAGGACTGTCGGAACGGACTGGCCGGCGGCATCAGGAGATTGGAGAAGTCCTCAAATATCGGGTACGTCGTTCCGGGGATGGAGCGCAGGTTTACGCCGGTGTACGGATCGGGATAGACCTTGTCCTCGACCAGCGCGCTCATTACCGTTGAGGGGAGCGTGGCGGGATACCAGTCGCGCGTGGAAAACCCAACGCTCGAGATCGCTTCCCCGCGTGCACGCACATCGGCGGAAGGCTGGATGAACCAGTTGTCACGAAGTACCGTGGTGGCGGGATCGGTGACTTCTTTGGGGGACGTTTCTGCGGTGCCTACGAGGGAAACAATAACCAGACTGAGAAGAGCCAGATTCGCAATCCGAACCATTCAATGACCCTCCTGTTCGAGCGAATTGGAATGCGACCCGAGCGCACTGCCTTGATGACCATTCGAAACCGCTAGGTGCAAGTTTTGCTGACCGAATTGTAGTACTGTCGGATAAGATTGCGCCTGGATCATGAGCGAATAGGAAGCTATGTACCTGTCTGTTGTGGGCTCGCCGAATTCTGAAATCAACTCGGAATCATCGTAACCTCATCTTCCATCGGAGACGAATCCGTGGCGGTCAAAAGAAGTGAGGTTGTCCGTGCCGTTCCGTTGATGTAACCGGATTATAAAAGGGAACCCCTTTTATGCTGTTGCCTTTCGCAACGTCGGTCTCTTGACCGTTCCTTCTCCCAGCAACCCCGTCATCAAAGACCGTTCAAGACAATCTCGTGTTTTTCAATCTCCATTCCTTAACTATCAGTCAATCTCTCCATAATTCAGATTGCTCGCCGGTCTTTAGTGTGATCTATGGAATGGCTCGGGCGTGCGAAGTTCGAGAAGAATTGTCGAAGGCCAAAATGGCCGTTATGGCGAGGTGGGCGAAAAAGAAGAAGGCTTACCGACCCTAGCGTTTCGAGGTCTGAACAGATCAATAAGTTTTGATGCTGAAGCTAGCTCCTTGACACCCAAAACCCATCTACTATCGTCACCGTTGGTGAAATGGTGTTTACAACAACCATGCAATCCAGTGGCGTTTCGGAGCGGTGCTAAAACTCTCCACGGCCGACCGCATCATCGTTCGTCTCTGCGCAGGAAGATAACTTCTTCATTCCGCCCCAATGGGACAGCAGCTTTTCGCCCTCGCTCTGGATCTCACCGATCGTCCGAGGCTGCAGATTCCCAGAACCCGGGAACGACAGATACAGGATTCCGTCAGCCTGACCTCCGCGGCGTGCATCGGACCAGATCCCCAGGGCGTCGGCCAGCGCGACAGAGCCTTCACCTAAGGTGCCAATGTCTGCGTAGATTGCGAAGGACGATTGGCCGTTGCGGAGGTTCATGACAAACACGAAATCTCCCAACCGCATTCCTCCACGGTCCGCGACGTCTTCGGGCAACGCTACATAAGGGATCTTGGTTGCATCCACATATCGGGTTGGGTCAGTGAACTCCTTGGTTTCGTCCGCAAGCGAGGTACAGGAGATGTAGTAACCGGGGAAAGGATCGCTTTCCTCTTGAATCAGTGGATTGCCTTCTCGATCAGTAGTGATGCCATCCCAATGGGTTGGCGAACCAGCGTTCGCCAGCTTATCAAGCCCTGCGTCGTCGGGATGGTAAGCATTCGGAGCGCCGTCCGCGTCGATGCTCATACCGGAAACGAAAAAGAAGGCGTGGCTATCTGGGAATCGCCAAATCGGCACTTCATGAACATATTTCTTGTCTCGATGCCATGCCATAATGTCCACCGGCATCGTTCTCGCGTTTGCGCAACTGTTCACGAACTCGTCTTCGCCAATGATTTCCGCTCTTTGCCCAAGTGCCACCGCACATAGCAACCCGAGGAGCAGGACTGTATGTATGACTTGTTTCTTCATCTCTTCTCCACAGCGCCGCAAGGTTTCTCGAATAATCTCCAAAAACGGACTGCTCACCTCAGGGGCATCGCATCTCAAGCGACTGCAACACTCTGCGCGCAGCCAAAAGGAGTAGCAACCCAATCTTCTGCTCAGCATGTGGGAACATCAGTGACTCCGATCACAGATGACGAGGCTCAACGGATAGCTGGCGAAAACTCCGATTACACTCATAACCGCAGTTGGTGCTAATGGCGAGAATCCAATAGGGTGACGAGTTGGTGGTGGTTCATAAACCCAAGGTCTTCACTTGCTCCTCAGTTTCATAGCCGAGCCAGTGTGCAACTTCATGCCAGACCACCCGTTTCACTTCGGCCCGCAAATCTCCTTTTGAACACCGCATGATGGGGCCACGAAAAACAAATATCAAGTCGGGGGCATACTTCAGCTGGTTGTGCGACTGTTTCGTCCTGAATGTGCCGCTGTACAACCCCAATAACTCAGTTCGACGGCGCCATTTCTTTCTGTTCGATATGTCCTCCAACACGTCCGAAGGAGGCTCGTCAACGACTTGAATGCCGGGGAAATCTGGCAGGTCCCTAATCCTCTGTGGAAGGGTGCTGTATGCCCACTCTACAATCTCCTCAAAGCTTTCGGGATTCGTGGAGTCGGCCATGAGGCCAACTTTACCACCAGGGACAAGCTGCGAGACGTGGGCAGCACCCGGCAGGTTTTGCTGGAAAAGTGAGCCCTCTAAGGAGGGATACCTTTTCCCCATTACACCAACAATGCCGATAGTAGACGCCTCGGGGGTTCAATGAGTTTCTATAAAAAGGGATGTCAAGAAAAAACTTCTGCCTCGACCGGAGTAGAGATTCTTTCTCGAGATCCAGCCCACTATAGTTCCACTTCTCCGGAGAGGTTGTTGTATCCCGGGGGATGGAAAGCCTGCTTCACCGGAGATGCTCAAGCTGCTTGCCGAGGCAAGTTTTGTGGATTGAAACCCACTCCTTTCTTCCACATCGCTAAGGTGATCGCGGCGATCTTGCGTGCCAGGGTCAGACGCGCCATCGTCGGCCGCATCCCCGTCTCCACCCGAGCCACATAGAAGTCGCGCAGAGGACCAGGACGTGTGCTGGCAGAGAGATCATCGGCGTCGTGGCCAAAAGTAGCGGCCGCCAGAGGCATCTGCAGGATTGGCGTGCCATTGACTGAGAAATCGCGGACGGGCCGGGGACGAGCCGTCACAGATCGGTTATTTTGTTGGGAAAAACACCTATACATTTTTATGGTAATTACGAACCACCAGCCATGCAGTGAGCAACATGACTACGCCGCGTGCTGCGCTCATCGGGCCCTCGAAAGCATTGACTCCTACTAGTCACTGCATTGCTGCCGCACCGTCCGTCACTGACTCTTTCGCCTGTGTGGTGCGAAACTGAATGCAGGATGACCACTCTGAGTACATCTCCTACGATGGAATTCAATTGCAGCTTTTGCGGCAAGCGGAAGGGCAACGCTGAGAACTGGCTGCTAGGCTTCGAAGGCACGAAAGAGAGGAGTGTTGTAATGAAGTACACCATCAACCTGCTGGGGAAATGGGACGAGCAGAGAGCTAGCCTTCCCAATGCTGTGCACTTCTGCTCTACTGCGTGCCAGCACAATTATCTCTGCAAGAACTACGGTGACGACACATGGGGAGGATAGTGACGTGTGCCCAGATCATGGCCGTAGGCTAATTCGGCTCGAAATTGTACATCGCCCACATCGTTCCCTCCCCGCAACCTGTCTCGCGTTGTTCTGTGGTGCCTGTCCTGCTTCGGTGGGCAACGATAGTTAAAACTGAGGTGTACTCATTGGCCGATCGCATATTTCGCAACTTTGTATCCCATATCGCTGCGCGAAAGTCCCAGCATTCGTGCTGCCTCAGCCTGCACGCCTTCCGCCTGTTCCATAGCTCGTTCAAGAAGTCCCCTCTCGAAGGCTGTGAGAAGTTCGCGCAAGTCTACGCTGGATGGGAGGGTACCAATCCAGTCGCGCATGCCCAGCGTCTTGGACCCACTAACCGGGCGACTGCTGATCTCGGTGGGGAGGTCCTCGGGAACAATCTCCTCACTCCTCGCCAGGATGTGCGCCCGTTCCAGAAGATTTCGCAGCTCCCGTATGTTCCCCGGGAACGCATAGGCAGACATCCTTTCGATCGCGGCTGGGGTCACATGCTTGGGACGAACCTTCAACTCCTTCGCAATCTGAGCTGACAGTACCTCGCAAAGGCCGGGAAGGTCCCCTTTTCGTTCGCGCAGCGGAGGGATTTGAATGGGGACAACCGCCACCCGGTAATAAAGATCTTCACGGAATAGTCCCTGCTGCACTCTCTCGTGAAGATTGCGGTGTGTTGCCACCAGTACCCGCACATCGACAGTCCGGGTTTGAGTAGACCCTACCCGTTGTAGTTGGCCATCCACAAGAACGCGCAGCAACTTGGCCTGGGCCGCGGGCGACAGTTCACCGGCTTCGTCCAGAAAAAGGGTTCCCCCGTGCGCCGCCTCAAATAGCCCCTGCCGGGCCCTGTCCGCGCCGGTAAAGGCGCCTCGCTCATGCCCGAAGAGTTCACTTTCGAGCAACGTCTCGGTAAACGCCGCACAATTGACCGCGATTAATTGCTTTTCGGCCCTGCGGCTGTTGCGATGAATGGCTCGGGCTACAAGTTCCTTTCCAGTACCCGTTTCACCCACGATGAGGACAGTCGCATCCGTGGGAGCTACACGGGAGATTTGTTCGCGGACGTCCTGAATTCCTTTGCTTGTTCCGAAAATCGAGTCGGCTCCCAAGAGATTGCCCATGGTGGATTTGAGCAACTGATTTTCGCGGACCAGACTGGTCCTCTCGCACGCGCGTCTTACGGTCGCTCGAACAACCTCTGAGTTGAAGGGTTTGGTGATGAAGTCAAAGGCTCCCATTCGCATGCTCGCAACCGCTAGCTCAATGGTGGGAACGGCGGTGAGGAAGATCACAGCCAGTGACGAATCGTTCTCGTGGGCAATGGATAAGATTCTCAGTCCGTCTCCGTCAGGCATTTTCTGATCCGTAATAACAACGTCATAATCGCGCTCGGTCAGAAGAGGCAGGGCGGCGGTAACGCCATCCGCCTCATCGATCGTATGCCCATCGAGGCGCAGGTCTGAACTGAGAACCCGGCGCAGGTTGGGTTCGTCATCGACAATCAACAATCTAGCCATGAGATGTTGCTCCAGAGTGGGCGGTCTCGTCATCGCAAACGGTTAATGCGAAGCACACGTGTCCGGGTGCGTTCCTGGCGAGCCAAAGATCGCCGCCGTGGGCTCTTGCTATGTTGCGTGAGATAGCCAATCCCAGACCCGTTCCATGAGGCTTGGTCGTATAAAAGGGTTCGAACATCCGTGAAAGCACTGCTTCGGGAATCGGTTCGCCGGAATTTTCCACCTGCAGTTCTAAGCCGCCATCCGCTAAGCTGCTGCCCCGCACCACAACTTGTCCTCCCACCGCTGTGGCGTCGATGGCGTTGAGTAACAGGTTGAGAAGGGCGCTCTGGATTTGGTCGCGATCGACGCTGGCGCGCAAGCTGTCGGCTCCGGCCACAGAGATATGGATCCCTTTTTTAGAGGCTTGGACGCCGCCGACATCCGCGATGTAGCCCAATAGCTCAGTGATTGAGGTCGAACTTCGCTGCGGCTGGCTTGGACGCGCGTAGGTAAGAAAGTCCCCGGTTAACTTTTCGAGTCGTGTAGCTTCGCTTCGAGCGATTGCGTACATCTCTTTCCTACCCTCGTCTCCCAGGGCAGGGCGCTCGGCGGTGGTGAGAGAGCTGCTAATAATGGCTACAGGGTTTCGGATCTCATGAGCCACAGCACTCGACAAACGTCCGACCACGGCGAGTTTCTCCTCAACTAATAGCTTTTCACGCGTCCGCTCCAACTCGCTGAAATTCTCGGCCAGCCGTTTCTGATCCGCACGTAACTGGTTCACGAGCAGCCAGACCAATAGCCCCATAAGCGCATACACCAGCGAAATCACGCCGGCCTCAAAGTATTCGCTCGCCTGCACAGGTGGGTGGAATTTCGCAAAATGCCACACCCAGAAAAAGGTCATCGAATCCGAGACAATAAGCACGCCGATGCACGCCGGCAGTCGGAAACGATACGCCGCCTGCAAGACCGGCAAGGCCAGCAGAACGAAATAGGGGCTGTCTTCCCGATTGGTTAGCAGCGTTAAGAGAAGGGCAAGGCCAATATTGACGGCAATTGATACCCAGACAACCATGTCCGCGGGTGTCTCGCTCAGAGACCGGACCCGGGCCCAAAGCCACAACAATTCCAGCATCCGAAGCAGGAAGGCCGCTCCGAGAGTAACCAGCAAGACGGTGGAAGGGGGACCAAGAAGAGATGAAAACAGAGAGTGAAGGAGCAGGAGGGCGGCTAGAACAAAAAGGTTGAGAATTGCAAACACCATTTCCTGCTGCCGGAACGACTCAAAGTCAAAGCGGGTCAAGGCAGGAATGCTTCGCGGTTCTGACCTTTCTGATACCACTCTCGATTAGAGTACTCTGGTGAACCTGAGTCAAGAGGAGGCCTGTGCCCCCTCTGCTCGTTACTCGCGATGGGATCTCAGTCCTTCTCTTGTTCCGTCTCGGTCGGAACAGCGCTCGGAGCGTTTGCGGGAGACGAAGCCACCATCGCCCGCACACCAAACTCATGCACCAGCCTGCCTCCGTTATGCGCGGTGTTGACGAGCAACAAGGCCCCTGCCCCGTAGAGAACCAGGAAGGCAAGCGGTAGGATGGTCGTCGTTAGTCGAGTGTCCGTTTTCTTGAGCAGGCGGGGTGCGGCGAGGAGGGCGACAAAGATGATCGACAGCACGCTGAAGACTGCGCGCGTGCGCTCCGCCAGGGATTCGTGAGTCTCAAGGACCCGTTCCATCCCAGCGACTCGTTCGGCGAGCTTGCCCGCAGCCTCGCCGGTTTCGACTGCCACGAAAATTGCCGCGGTTCCGACCAGCAGGAGGATCATCGCTGCAATCAGGTAAGAACGGCCCTTGGCCGGTTGCAGCACCGCACCCACTACGATGAAGATCGGCGCGATCAGCAGCAGGGCAATTGGAAAGTGAATGATCAGCGGGTGCAGAGCATCCCAACTCGGAATTGGCGGCAGGTGAAGCATAGCGACTCCTCAATCGAAAAATGTGGGCCGTCCCCTTAGACGGCCCGATCGTTGTTAGCTGACCTTCTCATACTTGTCCTTGTGACTGAAGCAAGACGGGCACTTCGAGAAGTCCAGTGTCGAAGTGGTGAAGCCGCAGACTGCGCATACATAAAAGGTCTTCGCTTTGGATCCCTTAAGTTTGGGGAGGGCATTCAGGTCGTCGGCATACAACTTGGCATGTTCGCCTTCTGCGGTTTTTGCGTAGTTGAAGGTTTCGACGGCATCCTTGTTCCCTTCAGCGCGTGCCTGCTTGAGGAATTCTGGGTACATCGTGTCGCGTTCGTACGACTCTCCTTGGATTGCAGCCTCGAGATTCTCCTTCGTTGATTTCACGACGGCAGTCTCGATCTTGGCCTGCGGGATACCGCCCATCTTCTTAATCACGGCGGCGTGATTGGCGGCGTGAGTCTCTTCGGCCTTGGCCGCAGCGCGGAACAGGCTCGCTACCTCACCGTATTCTTCCTGTTCGGCCTTTTCCGCAAATACGAGATAACGTGCACGGGCATTGCTCTCGCCGTTAAACGCAGTCTGCAGGTTGTCGAGTGTCCCCGTCGCCGCAGCCGCCCCACAGGGCAGCGCAAGCACTCCGAGGGTGAGTGCGAGGAGACTATAAGCCAACTTCTTCATACTCAGTTTCTCCATTCATTAAGTCGCGATCTGTGCATGAGATCGTTCACCGGGGAAGAGGCAAGGCCACGGCCAATGTCGATTCTGGCTAAGCGATGAAGAACAAAGACCGACGATTGCGACGGCGACGGGCCGGATCGCCGAATGTCCAAGGTATCGGACAGTCAATGTCAAAGGCCTCGGACATCACTAATTGGGTTCGGGACAAACAGAAGTCGTACCTTGCTTACACGGCTACAGGCGGGAAAAAGAGACGAGCGCCTTCTAAAGCTCCGCACGCCTTATCTGTCTATCGATTGGCGTCGTCTTCCCATTTCGGAACTCGTATGAATAAAGATTTGTAAGCGCCGCCTAGGCTCTGCTTTCGCTCGGCATTCGGCTTGCGTCGACGTCATTGGGGTTCCGATCCGCGCGGTGGCGCGGACGCCCGAAATTCTGAGTTCGTAGCGTAGAGATTTCACATGAACATTACTCGGCGCCATTGGTTGATCGCAATCCTAGTTGTTTCGGCAGTTGCACTGTTCGCCGCATTTCAATTGAAAGACAACGACGAGCCGCAATATTTCACAGCGAAGGTCGACCGCGGCGATATCGGCCAGTTGGTGGAGGCAACCGGCACCATCAACGCAGTGACCACCGTGCAAGTCGGCTCCCAAGTGTCAGGAAACGTCTCGCATCTCTACGTGGACTTCAATTCGCGGGTCAAGAGAGGGCAGGTGATCGCGCAGATTGATCCGGCATTGTTTGAGGGCGCATTGCTCCAGGCGACGGCCGATCTGGCCAACGCACGCGCCAACCTGGCGATCTCCCAGGCAAATCTGCAGAAGGCCGAAGCGACGCGGATTCAGACCAAAGCCGATTACGGACGGACGGAGGGTTTAGCGGCGGACGGCGTGATGAGCCAGCAGCAACTTGACCTCGCTAAGGCGAACTACGACTCCGCGGTCGCTGGTGTTTCTGCGGCGGGCGCACAGGTGAAACAGGGTGAGGCTCAGGTCGAGCAAAGAGAAGCCGCTGTAACCGTAGCCCAAACCAACCTGAACTACACCACCATACGCGCTCCTATCGAGGGCACGGTGATTGCCCGCAACGTGGATGTGGGACAAACAGTCGCCGCTTCCCTGCAAGCGCCGACGCTTTTCACGATTGCACAGGACCTTACCAAGATGCAGGTCTATGCCAGCACGGATGAATCCGACGTAGGCGCGATCCGCCCCGATCAATTGGTTACCTTCAAAGTGGATGCCTATCCCAGGGAGAACTTCAGCGGACGGGTCTCGCAGGTGCGCATGAATGCCACGACGGTCCAGAACGTGGTGACGTATAACACCATCATCGATTTTGACAACCCCGAAACAAAACTATTCCCAGGCATGACTGCCTACATCACGATTCCCGTGGCCTCAGCCAACGCCGTTCTTCGCATTCCCAACGCGTCGCTGCGGTACAAGCCTGATATGAAGGCGGAGGAAATCCGCGCGCTGTATCAGAAATACGGACTCGACAACGGAGGCACAAACGCGACAGCTACCAGTCCGCCTTCTGCCAAAGATGATGTAGTGTACGCGGGAACCGCCGCCACGGAATCGCACACGCCGCTTGCGGGAACTACGGGGGGGAATAGCGGCCCGCGCTTGGATGTGGCCGTCCTCTGGAAGCTGCGGTCGGATAAGTCACTGGAGCCGGTGAAAATCCGATCGGGTATCACCGATCACACTGTGACTGAAGTGGCCGAACTTCTCACTGGAACATTGGAGGCTGGCGACGAACTCGTTACGGGTGCAGTCCTGGCCGGCCCGAAACTGGGGCCCGGCGTGAGCAACGCCAACAGGCACTAGAGACTAAAGACTATGACCGCGCCGTCGTCCACCATTTCTCAGCGGGAACTGATGACCACGAATACCGAAGGCGAGATCAGCTTCAGCGCGTTGCCAGTGTCGACGGCGAAGATCAGCGTCCTCGACGTTCACAAGTACTATGACTTGGGCCAAACCCGCGTGCATGCCTTGCGCGGCATCAGCCTGGAGATTGCCGGCGGCGAGTTCGTAGCCATCATGGGCGCAAGTGGCAGCGGAAAATCCACGTTCATGAACATTTTGGGATGTCTCGACAAGCCCAGTTCCGGCGCCTATTGCCTCGACGGTATCGACGTATCGGGGCTCGACAAGAAGGCACTGGCTGCGATTCGGAATCGCAAAATCGGTTTCGTCTTTCAGGGATTCAACCTGCTCTCCCGCACCACCGCGCTGGAGAACGTCGAGTTGCCAACTCTCTATTCGCAGGTTAGCAAGGAAGAAGGTGGGAAACGAGCCCGCGAAGCGCTCCAGCTTGTTGGGCTGGGAGACCGCTCGATACATTTCCCCTCACAACTATCGGGCGGGCAGCAGCAGCGAGTGGCGATTGCGCGTGCGCTGGTGAACAACCCGTCAATTCTGCTGGCCGACGAACCCACGGGCAATCTGGACAGCCGTACGTCGGTTGAGATCATGGACATCTTTCAGAAACTGAATGACAGGGGGCTGACCATTGTTCTGGTCACTCACGAGCACGACATCGCGCAATTTGCGCGCCGCACCATCCAGTTTCGTGACGGGAAAGTGCGTCGAGACAAGCCTGTTACCCATCGACAAGCTGCATTGCAGGCGCTCAAGGAACTTCCTGAACTGGAGGATTAGGTAGTTCGATACTGCCACAAGGAATCGACGATGAATCTAGTCGCTGTAGCTCGAATCGCCGCGCGGGCTCTGGCTCGCAATAAGATGCGCTCCGGTCTCACCATGCTGGGCATGGTTATCGGCGTTGGTGCTGTCATCGCGATGGTCGGAGTCGGCCAGGGGGCGCAACAGCAGGTCCAGCAGCAGATCGCCGCCATGGGTTCCAACGTTCTGTTTGTTGGTTCTGGTACGGTGACGCGCGGCGGCACCCACATGGGCTGGGGAGCTACCAAGACCCTTGTCTACGCCGACATGCTCGCTATCCTAAGAGAGTGTCCGGCGGTCAAAGCCGCCGCTCCCGGCAGTAACACTAGTACGCAAGTTGTTTTTGGCAATGACAACTGGGCCACCCGAATCAATGGCACCGAGCCACAATACTTCGAAATCAGAAACTGGCCGTTCGCGGAAGGGACCGCGTTTACCCGCGAAGATGTTGAAACCGCGGCGAATGTGGCGGTGATGGGCGAAAGCGTCCGCAAGAATCTATTTGGCGCAACCGATCCCGTCGGTCAAACCATTAGGATTAAAAGTCTTCCTTTTAGAGTCGTCGGTGTCCTCGCGCAGAAAGGGACATCGGCAGCCATGGGCGATGACCAGGACGACGTTGTTCTTGTGCCCATCACCACACTGCAGAAGAAGATCGCCGGGCAGGATTGGCTGCGCTGGATTATGGTCTCGGCTACTTCGCGTCAGGCAAGCTACGCCGCCCAGGAGCAAATCACGTCACTGCTGAGGGATCGGCACCGCATTCGTCCGGGACAGGATGATGATTTCATGGTCCGCAATCTAGCGGACATGGCCGACCTCGCCGACCAGGCAGGCAACATTATGACCACGCTGCTCGCCTCGATTGCTGGGGTTTCGCTGATCGTGGGTGGCATCGGCATCATGAATATCATGCTGGTGTCGGTCACCGAGCGCACCCGCGAGATCGGCATCCGCATGGCAATCGGCGCCACCGAAGGGGATGTACGGAGCCAATTCCTCGCTGAAGCTGTCGTGCTCAGTCTGATTGGCGGAGCCATCGGAATCGTCTTTGGAATGGCGGCGTCCTACCTCATCACCAAGACGCTAGGTTGGGTGGTTCTAGTCTCTCCTCTGGCAATTGGCACCGCCGTCGTGTTCTCCACGGCAGTGGGAATTTTCTTCGGCTTTTACCCGGCGCGAAAAGCGGCAAGCATGAATCCTATCGAGGCCTTGCGCTACGAGTAGGCTTTGGACTTCGAAAGCGCTGATTGATGACGATCATGCAACGACCGTCGCCACATAAGGCATGCGCCCGGCGGCGAAAGGGTGACCCGGGTCACAGTCGACCAACTCGATTGGGATTAGCTGCGAGTCCGGTAGAGGGCCGTCTACAACCGGCCATCACGAATTGCTCATTCATGTCTCCTCATCAAGTGATTCCCGCCAAGGTACGGCTCTCGGGTTCTAGAGAGACGTACATCGCGATCCTGACGGCCGCAGCCATCGGCGCGCATTTGATTCTCCGGTACCTGTCCCACCAAGCATCGTCCACCTACCTGATTCCTTTGTTCGCGGCTCTGGGGATTGGTGGTATTCCAATTCTGCTATCGCTTGGCAAGAAGATTTGGCTGCGAGAGTTCGGTTCCGACTTGCTTGCCGGAATCTCGATTTTGACCGCTGTCGTGATGGGGCAATATCTCGTGGGAGCCATCATTGTTCTGATGCTGTCCGGTGGCGCCGCCCTCGAGCAGTTTGCCACCCGCAGAGCGTCCTCGGTTCTGGACGCGCTGGCCAAACGCATGCCGCAAGTTGCTCATCGCAAGCGTGGTCCTTCCGTCGAGGACGTGAAGTTGGACCAGGTCCGGGTGGGAGACGAACTCCTTGTGCTTCCGCATGAAATCTGCCCAGTGGACGGAGTGGTGGTCGGGGGACGCGGGATAATGGACGAGTCCTATCTGACAGGCGAGCCGTTTCTGATTTCCAAGACTCCTGGATCGAAGGTGCTCTCCGGAGCGATCAATGGCGACATGGCGTTAACCATCGAAGCCGAGAAACTGGCGGTGGACTCGCGCTATGCCAAGATCATGCAGGTGATGGAGCAGACGCAAGAGAAACGTCCTCAACTTCGCCGCCTTGGCGATCGATTGGGCGCCTGGTACACACCGGTGGCTGTGGGTGTGGCCGGGCTGACCTGGCTGATTACGGGCGACTCGATGCGTTTTCTCGCGGTCGTCGTGATCGCTACTCCGTGTCCTCTGATTCTGGCGATCCCCGTTGCGGTCATCGGTGCGATTTCGCTGTCGGCGAAACACGGCATCATCATCAAGAACCCGGCAGCCCTGGAGCAGATTACGACCTGCCGCACACTCATTTTCGACAAAACCGGCACACTGACCTACGGCAAGCCGCAGGTTACGGACCTGGTGTGCCCTCCTGGTTTCACGCGAGACGAAGTCTTACGAACCGCTGCCAGTCTAGAACAGTTTTCCAAGCACCCATTGGCGGGGGCTGTGGTGCAAGCAGCCAGTGACGCGAACCTGACGCTGCTCGATGTCAGCGAGATGCAGGAAAAGCCAGGGGAAGGGCTGAGCGGAGTAGTGGCCGGAAGAAGAGTTCGGATTACAGGGCGTGGCAAAGTGGATCCCCGCCTTCTTCCTTCCCTGCCACCGTTTGCTTCCGGATTGGAATGTCTCGTCACTATCGCTGACCACTACGCGGGAGTCTTTCGGTTTCACGACGCGCCGCGCCAGGACACGAAGCCGTTCGTTCATCACTTAAACCCAAGGCACCAGGTGAATCGAGTACTCCTCGTCTCCGGGGATCGCGAGTCCGAGGTCCGTTACCTGGCTCAAGAGGTGGGCATCAAAGAAGTGCACGCTGGCCAGACACCGGAACAGAAGGTGGCGATCGTGGAGGCGGAAAGCAAACGAGCGCGGACGCTGTTCATCGGGGACGGAATCAACGATGCGCCGGCGCTGATGAGGGCGACCGTGGGCGTGGCTTTCGGTCCCAATAGCGACATCACCTCCGAAGCGGCCGATGCCGTAATTTTAACTACCTCGCTCGGCAAAGTTGACGAATTGATTCACGTTAGCCACCGCATGCGCACCATCGCCTTGCAGAGCGCGGTGGGAGGCATGGCAGCGAGCGTCCTGGGAATGATCGCCGCCGCTTTTGGGTACTTGCCTCCTCTCGAAGGAGCCATCGTTCAGGAGATCATTGACCTGGCGGCAGTAGTGAATGCCGTGCGAGTAGCGCTGCCTACCCGGACCTTGGCCGACTTCTGACTCGCCCGCCTCCCTTCTGACGAACGTTTCTTCCGATATCTATTTCCACCCTCGTCGACGTAGCAGAGGATAAAGGCCTATTGTTTGGCTAAGCGACTTGAGGTAAGGGCTGGATCCTGCCTCGGCTCGTCTCGTGTTGCCAGCCAGCACTCAGCAGACGCAAGAACTCAACCGCTGCGTCCAAGTCGTGCCGCTCTTTTGTTTCTGGCGAGCCCGCATGCCACAACTCCCGGGGACGGCATCGAATTGCTTTACGCGCTTCTTCGATCCGGGTCGGCAACAAGCATGTGGTGAACAAAACGGCCTGGGCCAAAGGCTTCATAGTTGATCAGCAATTGGTCTAGTCAGGGTGACTCGATTCCGCGGAGAACGGTTCGCGGCCCATTCTTCAAGTCCCAGACGAATGCACACATCCTCGCTCTTGAGATGACTCTTACACACTTTATCGATCAACAAAATGAGGAGGTTTGAAAGGGATTGTTAGGTTTTACGCAAAACCCCCGGATGGAAGCGGACCGACGTATTCGACGGTCACGCACATAGTGGCGCGTTCCTGAGTTGAGGGGGCGAAGGGATGCATCCGTGTCCGAGGGCCATAGACGAGACTTGAGTCACAATCGATTTCCGGCTATTCCTCGTCGCTTTGGGGTCCAGAACAGACGGTTTCGAGCGGCGTCGCACACGGCGACCACCGCAGGATGCCGTAATTGCCGTTCCACAGAAATAGCAAAAAAACGAATACTAATATCTTCCGTCGCGCCGATCTTGTGGAATCCATAGCGCCGCATCGCTTCTTCCATGACAGTTGGAACCGCAAAAACCCCAAAACCTTCTTCCGCGAAGACCCTGAGCAATGCCAAATCGGCAAATTCGCCAACTGCCGTGGGTCTCAGATTCTTCGAATGAAACCACTCGTCCAAGTCCCGCCGCAAGGCAGTATTGTCCAGAGGAAGGAGAAATGGGGCACCTTCGAGGGACCGTGGAAATCCCTTCTTCACGAAAGCGAGTTTCTTCGGAGCGAGAAACGTTATCCCACATTCTCCCAGCAGATGGTTAAACGCGCGGATGTTCGCACTCGGGCTAGCCGGCGCGTCGGATAGGACAACATCGACATCATGAACAGCCAGATCCGCAAGCAGGTGATCAGGCCGGTCCTCGCGGCAGATAAGGTGAATGGGCACCTGCAGGTGCAATGCAGGCTCAATAAGACGAAACGCGATAACCTTCGGTAGGACATCCGCGATTCCCACGCAGAATCTCAGCGGCCGGCCGGTTGGCCGTTCCTTCATCGCGCTGGTGAATTCCTGGCCGAGCGAGAAAATCTCGTCGGCATAGCGCATGGCGATCCTGCCCATGTCGGTTAACACCAGCTTGCGCCCGGAGCGCTGCAAGAGTTCTTCGCCCAGGTTATTTTCCAACTTGCGAATCTGATTGCTGATCGTCGGAGAGGCGAGCCGAAGTTCCTTGCTGGCAGCCGCGATGCTGCCAGTGCGGCCCACCGTCCAGAAGTACAACAGGTGATGGTAATTAAGCCATTCCATCGAACCAGCGCACTTTCACAAAAACTACGGATACATCTTAATCTTTCTACTTCTCTAATGCACGGGCCGGGTTTATGAATGAAATTGGCCCTTAAAGATAGAGGGGATGTGTCATGAAACACAGCGCCACAAGGCTGGCAACCGTGCTGGTCCTCCTCCTGGGTTTCACGCCGGCGACACCGGGGTGGGCGGACGCTGGTCCACCGCCGGAAGAGTCGTGGCACACGGCACAACAGCCCACGGTGAAGGAAGGCGGAAGAGATGACGTCGATGCCGTTGGTAACCGCGAGATCGGCGGCCGTGGGCTTGGAAACTGGTACTCGCTCGAAACGGAAATACGAATGGGCAAGGAATACTCCCAGATCGTCGAGAGCAGCGTAAAGCTGGTAAGGGATCCGGTCATCACCGAATACGTAAACCGTATTGGTCAAAACATTGTGCGCAACTCCGACTCGAAGCTGCCTTTCACGATCAAGGTGATTGACGCCAATGAGGTTAATGCGTTTGCACTGCCAGGCGGGTACTTCTACGTGAATTCCGGATTGCTCATGCTAGCGGAGGAAGAGGCAGAATTGGCCGGAGTGATGGCGCATGAGGTCGCGCATGTCGCCGCGCGCCATGCGATGCGCCAAATGACGCGCGCCAACTTTGCGAACATCGCCTCGATTCCGCTGATTTTTGTTGGTGGGGGCATCGGCTACGCAGCTCGCGCTGCCGCCGGTCTTGGCTTGCCCATGACCGTCCTGAAATTCTCACGAGGATTCGAGGAGGAGGCAGACTATCTCGGGCTGCAGTACATGTACAAGACGGGTTACGACCCGCAGTCCTTTATGAGTTTTTTCGAGAAGATGCAGGCGAGAGAGAAGGTTAAGCCGGGCACGCTCTCGAAGATATTCGCAACTCACCCACCCATCGAGAGCCGTATTGCAAAGACTCAGAACCAGATCGAGTCCAAGCTCCCGGGCCGCTCTCAATACGTTGTGACCAGATCGGAATTTGACGCAGTACGGACACGACTTGCAATGCTTGAAAACCGGCGACAGATTCCTGGTGAACAAAAGGAAACAAAACCAACGTTACGGCGAGCGCCGAAAACATCGCAAGACCCAGATGCTGAAGACGATCGGCCAACGCTCAAGCACCGCGAGAACTAGTTCGGACGGAGTTGGCGTGGTGGGATTTCAGCTGACGAGATCAAGACCATGAAAATAATACGGAAGAGAGTCCTGGTAGCCGATTGTCACGAGGAGGTCCTAATCGTCCTGGAGAAGTTGCTTGAGGATGCGGGATTTGACACGACCACGGTGTGGACCGCGCAAGAGGCGCTCCGCCTTGTGGGGTCGCAGGCCTTCGATCTGGCGCTGATCAATGAATATCTGCCGGACGCTGAATGCGAAGACCTGCTGAGAGCATTTCGCGAGAGAGGGGCGCGAGTACCTTGCATTGTCATGCAGCCAAGCGCGCCCGAGATCACTGACATTCGGAGCCTCCAGAACCTCGGAGCCCGCGACGTCGTTTGCAAGCGTGCCTATCAGCAGGTCGTGGAGGCCATAAACGAATGTCTGGCTTGCCACAAGCCGGCATCCCTGGTGGCCTGAACGATGACGGAGGTAAACCAGGTTGAACGTTGCCAGGCTGATCTTCGAAGGAGAAGAAACTATGTTCGACAATCTGGACGATCAAATCGCAAACGATGCAGCAAAGGACTCCACACAAGGTGCACGTCTGATCCGCTATGTGGTGGTTGCGGTGGCCTCCGTGGTCTTGTTCGGAGGACTCTTTCTCGGAGTCTGGCTCCTTGAATACTGAGGAGTCAGTTTGGACTGCAGTTGCGCGTTGGTGGCTGATGGGCCGCCCTGGGAGGCTTTGCCATGAACCCGGATTACATGCTCGCCTGTGGGATCGTGTGGCGAAAGACCGCTGATCCAGAAGCAGGGTTGGAGCTGGTACAAGGGCTGGAATCTCCCGACCTGAGGGTGCGCGCGCTCGCGCAAGCTTTATTGATTGACGGCGCGGAAAACTCGATGCGCCTGTTGGAGAGTGCTCTCGCCGCAGGCGTTGTAAGCCCCGGGGCAGCAGGCCCATGCATGGCCGAGATTTTGCGAAATGGCCACGACAAACGGACGGGGCGACGACCGACGAGGGAAGTATTGCACGATTTATCGCTTTGTTGATGCAGAGGACCTACGGGGAATGTGGGAAACGATCGCCATCATCGCATCACTCGGCGGACTCGAATTCATCCTCTGGGTTCTGAACCGGCGCGCTGCAAGACTGGACCGCGAGATGCAACGCACGCAAATGGAAACCCTGGATGGAATCCTGACCGAGTTGGCAATTCTGAACTCAGAGGACACGACTAACACCGGGCGACGGGGACCTGAAGGCGAGGTCGGACATGAAGGTACTGGACAACCAACCGAAGATCGCAGTAAAGAACGTCCTGTTTGCAACTGACTTTGAAGTCATGGCGAATCGGGCGCTGCCATTTGCAGTCGCTTTGGCAGGACGGTATGGCGCGAGACTCTATGCAGCCCACGTAATACCTCAGGAAGCCTATGCCCTGGCCCGCCCCGAGTCGATGGAACGGATCTTGAAGGAAGCGCAAGACTATGCTGGGTATGCTCTGAATCAGTTAATCGGTCCCTTAGGACACCGGGGCTACTCTTGCGAAGCTTTGGTCGGCGAGGGGAGCCCGGGAGAGGTGATCACCGAATTTTCTCAGACCTACGCTGCAGATTTGGTGGTTGTGGGTACGAGCAGTCGCGCGGGGTTGGGCAAACTGTTTCTTGGCTCGGTAGCAGAGGAGGTCATTCGCGAGGCCCCCTGCCCAGTTCTTACCGTCGGTCCGCAGGTCGTAACGGATCCGTCCGCAGGAATTCAAAGGATTCTCTGTGCTGCTGATTTCTCAATGGGATCCGTGCGAGCCGCGGAATTCGTCGTCTCCCTAGCCTATGAGTATCGGGCACACCTGACGCTGTTACACGTTATCGAAGGAATTCTCAAGGATTTGCCCCACCTTGCCATGCAACTAACAGAGAAGCGCCTGCTCGACCTGTTGCCACCTGAACCAGAACTCCAGCATCGGCCGGAAGTGGTCGTAGAAATTGGGCCCGTGGTGCAACGCATTCTGGACGTCGCGAATGAACTATCCGCGGACTTGATTGCTATGGGTGTACGAGGGGCAGGCGCTTTCGCAGCTACGGCGAGTCACTTTGGCTCGATCGCACACCAGGTTGTGTCGCTCGCCAGTTGTCCGGTATTGACCTTCGGAGGTCTACATCAGCCTGGAAACAACAACGAGAAGGAGCAATCATCATGAAGCCCACAACGATCCTAGTGTGGCCCTTAATCGCGAGAGTCTTTGCCCTGGTCATATGATTTGAATTCAATTCCCGCCAGAACGAGGCTCGGATGAAACAGAAGCTCAGCCGCGTTCAGTCGGAATCGGTCCGCTGAAGGAAATCGAAAGCAACGTGCAATCTGAGACCGAACACAGGAAGGCCGCGTAGTCATGGAAACTCTGGGTAGACGGAAAGGAGTTCACCGTGAGGAGCCGCGAGATTATCGTCACCCACGCTGACTTGGAAAAGCTGAGGCGTTTGATTCGAGCTTTGCAACACTCGCTGTTTCGAGACCAGCGGCAACTTGATGCTCTCGATCAAGCTCTGCAGAGCGCGGAGGCGCGACCTCCCCGTCGAATTCCCAAAAGCGTCGTCAGGATGAACTCCAGCATCCGTGTCCGAGATTGCCATACGGGGAAGGAAGCGTTGTATACCGTGGTTCTTCCTGAGGCAGCAGAAATATCGGAAGGTCTCATCTCGGTTCTTGCACCTGTGGGGATCGCGCCGCTCGGTCACAAAAAAGGAGAGGTCATCGAGGCCAGAGTGCCTGGAGGAACGAGGAGATTAAAAGTTGAGCAGGTTCGATTCAAATGTGAGGCGCGCAAGAGATCTATCGAGGAGGGAGTGAGAGGGCGAACAAAACCCCTGGCAGCCTAGAACGAGGTGCCCGGATCAGTCTTGCAGGCGTATCTCGACAAACATGGCATGACCTTCAGTTTTGCGAGCCGTCGCCTCCCCCGCGCTTCAGGTTTAAAGGAGGTTCGTATGCCTCAGCTTCCGATGATACCCGGCTGGGATGGTATTCATCCTCTGTTGATTCATTTTCCGCTGACCTTGTTCTTCTTGGCACCCGTGTTTGCCGTGTTTGCCGGCCTCGCCAAAACCACGACACGACGCACGTTTCTCATCTCTGCGCTGACTCTAATGCTCCTCGGAGTTGCCTCGACCTATGCTGCGTTTGAGGCTGGCCAGACCGCCGCTGCCACTACGACTCCAACGGGAGAAGTACGGACAGTTGTCGAACGGCACCAGGAACTCGCGAGTCTCGCCCGCCGTAGCCTTACCGCTTCAACTTTACTTTTCGGCCTAACATTGCTGATCTGCACCTGCTTCCATTTGCGGATGCATGAACTGACGGGAGTATTACCTTTGGGATCGGTCGTGTTTTATGCACTTGGACTCTTTTGGCTGATCAATGCTGCGTACTACGGAGAAAGACTTGTCCACGAATTTGGTGTGGGCAGTATTGTTGGTCCTTGATTGTCGCCGAGGCGTGGACCCGATCTCTCACCCGACGATGACAAGACCGACGAATCAGAAGGGACTTTTGGGAGATAGTATGCAAACCAAAGCTAAGAAAATAGCTCTACTCCTCTTCGGTTGGGGCTTCATCCTGCTCGGCGTGATTGGTATGTTCCTGCCCATCCTGCAGGGCGTGCTCTTTCTGATGATAGGTCTTCTGATTCTTTCTTCAGAATATGTCTGGGCCCATCGATTGCTGTTAAAGATCCGGAACCGTTTTCCCGCTGTAGCAACGCGATGGGACGAAGCGCGAGTCACAGCTCATAGATGGATTGCTAAAGTCACCCGCAGTACTGGACAGCCGGTTAGGTAGGCGACTGGCTCTATCCCGCACTGAAAAGGCTGGCGTGGGGGGTTCAACTCCCTCCCTGGCAACCATATCATTATCCTTCAACCATTTACCTCTCATTGTCAAATCATCACATCGGGCAGAATTCCGTAGATCGATAATCTTCGATGTCATAAACATGTGCGAATACTAGGGTCTAAGCCACGGTAGAGCGCAGCTTGTAAGGGCTTGGTGTCTTCCATTGAGCGCAGATTCCAATATAGGGATTCGGACGTGAGCGGCGATGGCAGTTTGAGGAGGGCAGAAGAAGATTTCAGAAAGATGGTCGCTGCCCCGTCACGGCATTTTTAGGAACCTGGAATGGCGAGGAACAAACGGGCGGTTAACGAATGGAGACGAACAACAATCAAGGAGTGATGATTGAGTCCTAGTCTTGGTCGGTCTAGTCCGACCGGAATATCGCCTCATCAGACGGTTCGATCGATCTCTTCTTTGCTGAGTGGCGCTCCGAGAAGTGTCAATCTGTGCCTTTCGAACTCTGCTTTGCGCGCTTCCTGATTTTTTGGATCTTCGTTTTGTGCAACCGACGCCCATTCTGTTTCCATTAAGCCGGCGGGTGTGTAGAGGTGAATTGCGCCACAATGAGAATCCTGCGCCACACTCCAGCGGTGCGGGACTTTCATCGGCATCAGCAAGGAATCGCCCGGCTTCAAACGCATGCGCTCGCCGCCAACTTCGGCGACGAATTCGCCCGTCATGACATAGATCCATTCATCCTGTTCGTGATGCACGTGCAGCGGCGCGCCACGATAGGAGTGATGGTCTCCGGGCGGAAAGACAAAGACTGCAAGGCGTCCCTCCGAGTCGGAGGAGCGGACAACCTCAGTGTCGAACATTCCTGACGGCGAGGGCGCACGCGCATCGGCGCCGTTGGGTTTACGAGTGAAACCGGAGCGGACCAGCACGGGATGTCGATTGTTCCCTTGCTCGGAGGCGTGATTCCTCTCGCCCGACGTTTGCAGTGAAGATGCAAGACAGAAAGGAAATCCAGTGAGTGTCAATCCGCCAACTGCAAGTAAGTCTCTGCGATTCATTGTGCTGCCTTCAGATGCCCGATGAATTCGAGGATTGTTTAGTGCGCATCTCCTCTTATAGTCCCGTGAATCGTGATGGCTCTCTTCAGCGGGGCACCCACCTCGCCCATCTCGCCCGTTTGCGTGAAGGAAGTCGCGCTGATGCTCGACCAGACTTCGTGCCAAATCATCTTTTTGCCGTTTCGCGGGAATTCCATGTTGATCGTCAACTGCTTCCCGTCCCAGTTCAGAGAACTATTGGAGTAGGTGTTGAAATCGCAAGCGGCCGGGCCAGAATTGTTGCAGAGCATTCCGCGGAGGCTCTTCGTGGTCTTGTCCCACCAGTGCAGTGCGATAAGAAACATCTCGCCAGCGGGCCGACGTACGTGCTCCTCTTCCATCAAAACGTATCCACCGGGCCCGGTTCGCCAGTTTTCTTCGCCCGTGCCGGTGCCTCCGGTGGGCGAGATGCCGCCGGGCGCAAACTCATACGTTGTGGACCAGTTACCCTTTAGGGCCTTTCCGAGACTCTGCAGTTCCGTCGCCGGTTCTGCGGAACTTGATGGTGGATGGCCCCCATGAAGGTCGCTATTGCTCTGAGCCGCAGCGACTCTCGTGGCGTGAATGGTGAACAGCCGATTCCTCGGCCCGCCGGGGTCGCCATATTCTCCAGTCTGGACAAACGACGTGGGGGTGATGTCTGACCAGACTTCGTGCCAGATTGATTTCTTTCCAGAGGTTGATGTTTCGACTTCGTCGATGACGAACTGCTTGCCATCCCAGTTCATGGTAATGTCGTTCTGCGCACCCTTTACATCGCATGTGTACGGCAGCAGGTTTTGACATTCCATCCCTTGGAAAGTCTTGGTCGCAGTGTTCCACCATAGGATGCCCAGAAGAAAGGCGTCACCCTCGGGCAGGCGCAAGTGCTCTTCTTCGAGCAAAGTAAATCCACCTGGCCCAGGTCGCCAGGTCTCTTCTCCAGTGTTGGCTAGACCATTCGGTGCTGACGCGCTGGGCTCAAACTTCACACTCAGCGACCATTCCCCTGTGAGGGCTTTGGTAAGGCTCTGAATTTCAGCTGCAGGTTGCGGGGCAGATTTGAGTGATTGGGCTTTTGCGGCGGTGATGGATATTCGGGGAACGATCAGGAGGCCCAGTGAAATCAACGCGGCTCTGGAAACTGTTTTCATTGTTGACTCCTCGTACGTAACGATTGGGCTGAGAATGCTCTTTGCTCGCGTCGCGAGTTCGATTGCGAAGGCTCTCCACGTGTCTAGCTGACTGCATTCGCGGCAAAACGTTGCCAGGTTGGCGTGAGACTGGCGAAGTACGCTAAATACAAAAAAGCTATAGTGAGTGTGGCACCGAGACCGAACGCCGGGTGCAGTCGGCCGTGCCTTATCGAATCGAGCAGTACGATTACGGTCACTAGTAAGGCCCAAAAACTCAGGATCACGATGTTGCTTCCAAATCCCGCCCAGACGAACAGGCGGACAATGGGATTCGGAAGCATGCAGAAAGTAGCCAAAAGCATTAGGCGCTTGTGGTAGCCGGCTCGATTTCTCAGCCAGACGCCAGATGCAACAAGGGATGCAAACAGAAGCATCTGTGTGAGTTCAAGCGCAAGAACGGTCAGAATGCTGGAAACGAACTGCGAATGCGCGAGCACCTCGCGTTGTGCTGCGAGCACGGTTGCTGTAGATCCCATGACTACGACAAGAACAGCGTACGCCGCTCCAAATGTACCCAGGGCTCTATGGACGCGCGTGTGATTCGAAGTAATGAGAAACGTCTGCACCGCGAACAAAGCAATCCAGCCTGTCATTACCGCCCCATGCACGTGAAGAAATATTGAAAGCTTGGGTGTCTCAAATAGCGAATGTAGGTAGTAGGTGCGCGAGAAACCGACGAAAACGAGAGCTGCAATCAATACGGCCAACCCAGCAAAGAAGCGCCGTTCGGATTGTGGGCGGATAGCTGGGACTTTGGAAAGTGTTGTCACCCTCGTTCTCATCATGATTCGTTTCCGCGAGTTGTGGCATAGCCCTCGGAAATGGCTAACCTATGGTCCAACTCGCTTATGACTACTGTTTGCTGAGGTTCCATCGCAAAAAGCGGGCTGCGTTGTTATAAAAGATGTCTCGTTTCTGTTCCTCCGAGAGAAACTCTGCGGAACGAATTCCTTCGATCGCGATGTCAATTGCCCCCGGCCAGACCATTTGATCCGAGCCGAACATGATCCTCTTGCCAAATCCAGCCTCTACGAGGCGGCGCAGATACTGATGGAATTCTTTGCGCGGAATGGCCCAATCAATTACGGCAACGTCCACGTATACCTGGGGATGCGCATAAAGAAGAGCAACCATCTGATCGCTCATGGGCCAGCCAGCGTGCATCACGTAGAGGCGCAGTTTTGGATGGCGCACCAGCACGTCCTCCAACAACAAAGGGTTGCTGAGTCGAGCGCGGTATTTGGGTGAGCTGAAGTATGAACCACCGGGCGGCCCTAGTCCCATGTGGATGCCGATGGGAATATCCAGTTCTTCGCACAGAGCAAAGTATGGCTCCCAAGCGGGATCATCGGGAGAAACACCTTCGTATTGCGTGAGGGCCTCGCCCAAGACGGCAAAGTTTCCGCTTTTGTAGAGCTGCCGTAACTTCTCCAGACTCGGTGCACCCTCAAGGTTGAACGCAAGGCCAGGGATGATGCGCTTCGGAGAGGTCTCGCGCCATTTGCTCACCAACTCAGGTGGGCCGCTGGTCACCGCCGCGATGTTGTATTTGTCCAGTTGATCGAAAGTATCGCGCTGCAACTGCTCATCACTCTGAGGCGCCTGCATTGGCGCAGTGCACGCTTCCGTGCTAAGCAGGCTATATCCATTCTTTGGGTCGATGGGTACGAAGGCCAGATCTTTGTCCCCGCTACACACAGGTGGTGTCGGACGGCCAAAGGAATCGGCATGTAGTGCGTGCAGGTGTACGTCAATGATAGGCGGCACGTCCGTGGCCTGCTGTGCCATCGCGGTGGTTGATGCCAAGCAGAAGACCATAGATATCTCAAGCGTGCGGTTTCCCAACCTGCTCATTTATTTCTTCTCCTGACGGCCTGATTGGACTTGCCACAGCGCGTCTGCAATTTCCTTGGCCAGCGGTTTGACCGCCTCTACGCTGCACGGGCAGGTAACACTTCACGCAGAATGGGCCGCTGTCCAGAGCGAATCCGAAAACATTCGAAAAGAAGCGATAGCCTTTCAATCGGTTTCCTCCGGCATGAATTCTGAATCGGTGCTCAACTTTCGCCGCGGATGCGCAGGTTTATATCGGCGGCTGAACATTGCCGTATTCGAAGCGTGCGGAGTTGTGCGCCTTGCCGATCTCTCCTCCCATGTCCACGTCCTGCTCCTCGCGCAACGGCATCCCGGTTAACTTCGCGATCCATATCTGGGCATCTTCCTTGAAGCCCGCGGTTTGGCGGCTAAGGGAATAAACCACGGCGGCCTCGCCGTTGACCGCCTCACTGCGGAGCAACAGGCAGGTCGCTTTGCCGTTTTTCTCGTTTTCCCTTTCCTGCTCCAGGACTTCCGCGGTGGTAACGGACGTATCCATCCACTTTCCAGTTCCGCGGATGTATTTCTTTCCCTGGGTCATGATCGTCTCCGCAGTTCGAGTCTTACCGCCATTTGCCGCCGTGCTGGTCGTATAGCTATGGCTTGGAGTGCTGATCAATTTCGTAAGTGCGTCAAACACCGGCTGGCAGGAATCCGCGGCGTGTGCCGACGGCAAATCCAATCCCGTCATTGCAATTGCAATGAGGGCAAATCGCATCGATCTCGAAAACATGTCCATATTGTTTCTCCTAATGTGTTTGGTGGGCGCCAGTTACTCTTTCACTTTGTCGGAATCTGACGCTCTATGCGATCTAGCGGACCTCATCCGCTACGGTTCAACTTTGTAAAGGGTGACCATTCCCGCATCCATGTGGTCGTCGATGTGGCAATGGAACATCCAAGTCCCGGGATTGTCGGGAACCATGTCGACAGTTTTCATTTCCGCCTGCATGAGAGGAACGACATCGGTGCGCTTACCGTCGTGCAAAACCACGTTTCCGTGCCAGTGCGGCGTGTGCACGCTGAACTGCTCCCCAAGCGCGACCAGATACCAGCGAACGCGTTCGCCTTTTTTCATGGTCATCATTGGACCCGTGCCGTAGATGTAGCCATTGATAGCGAACTTGGCGTTGGCAACGGTGAATCCCGATCCGACACCGGAGAAGTTGCCTCCGTTGTCGACGGGTGCGAATTCGAGCTTCTTCACTCCCTTCGGATCGGTTGTGAAGGCTTGAATGTTGTGGTCGAGATACCAGCTCACGTTCTCGTCGAAGAGCAGGTAGAGGCAGACGAATTCACGATCCACGTCCTTCGGCTTGCCATCGGCGTCGGCCATGCCGCGGCGGGTAATGATCATTGCACCCACCAGTCCCGTCTCTACGTCCTTCAACTCACTCGTGTGCGAGTGATAGAGCCACACGATCGAACTGGGATCGTTCGGCCCCGGCCCGGCGCGTTCCGGCACTTCCCAGGTGTAGACGTGAGTCTTGCCCGGGGGGACGGCATCATCGTCCTTGTCGTTTCCGGAAGTACCATCGGCGTAAGGTGCGCCCTCAGAATCTTTTCGGTAGAAGACGCCGTGTGGGTGCATGCTGTACGGCCGTGTAGCGTTGTTCTTGAAAAGAATGCGAATTGTGTCTCCGACCTCAGCACGAAGGATCGGTCCAAGGATGCCGGCGTGCTGCCACTCGGGGGCGCGCGGCTTCAGATGAGTGAAGGTTTCATCTGTGTACTCGCGGTAAAGCGCCTTGCGGTATACGGTTCCGATCCGGTGTGGTCCTCGTTCGGTAAAAACCGTCGAGTAGCCCTCGAACTTCATGCCCATCATCCTGTTCAAACCGCCGGGAGCATAATCCCAATCCACTTCGTCAGCGGCGATGTAATAGGAGTGGATTGTTCCAGGAGATTGGCCCAAGGCGACGATTGAGAACAGGATCACGCATGCTGTCAGTCTTAAAGAATGAGTCATTTTTCTCCCTTCACACCCCGAGAACGGAACCCGACATCACAGCCTTACGCCGGCATGCTCTGCGGCGAATGTACCCACGATGGGCAGCCTGAAAAGTTTCTGCTGGTAGGCCTGATACATCAGGAAGATCCAGATTCCGAAGCCTGCGACAGTGAAAATCAGCATCAACGGCAGAGCTATCAGGCCAAAGACTCCAGCGGTCAATGGGGTTAGCACCGCCGAGAGAACCATCCAGACAATCCAAAAGGCGAACCATGCGACATTGAAAAAGATCGACTGGAAGGCGTGAAAGCGGACAAAGGAGTTCGACTTGTAAGGATCGAGCACAAGAAACACGGTTCCTGTCACGAAGCCGGCGAGGTAGGTAAGCGCTCCCACGACATTCGTATCCATGGTTTTCGAGCCAGTCGCTCCGGATGAAGGTATGTCACAGACTGCCACCGAACTCTCGGCCGCTGCCACCGAGACATCTGTCCTGAGTTCTGTTGGAGACCCACAAGACTGGCAGAAGCGAGTGTCCTCGGCTAAAGCCGCACCGCAAGCCTGGCAATCGCTCATTTCTTTCTCCCCGAATTCAAGTCGGTCGATAGTCGCAACGATGGGAATTTGCTTCCGGTGGGAAGAATTAGCAAACCAACTGCGGGCAAATTGCGGGTTAACCGCTAATTCTTTATTTTCTATGTGCTTACGAGCGCCGATTAACTCGTTTTAGCTGGTTTTCGTGCTAAACTCGACGCTCAAAATTCTCGTCCGCTGTATGAAGTCCTTTGTGACAGATAATTCCGCCGCCCCCAAGACCAGCTACAGTTTTGGACTCTACCTGCTTGACCCGCTCAATGGCACACTGACGCGTGATTCGGTGCGGGTGCGTCTGCAGGACCAGCCTCTCCGGCTATTGCTATTGCTGGTGGAACGCGCTGGCCAGATTGTTTCGCGGGAGGAAATTCGGAATCGACTCTGGCCGGAAAATACCTTCGTTGAATTCGACAAGAGCTTGGGAGTCGCGGTACTCAAGGTCCGAGAGGCTCTTGGGGATGATGCCAGCAATCCCAGATTCGTCGAAACTATCCCTCGGCGCGGCTACCGATTCATCGCGCCCGTTAAGGTTGAGACTGCGCAAGTAGCCGGTTCCCCCATTCCAACTCCTGCGGCACCGGTTGTATCGGCGTCCAGACCCCATCTGTACGCGACAAAGCACTGGCTGGTCATCGGTACTCTCGTGTTGTTTTTGGTTGGCACGGTGTTCTATGTTCTCCGCCCGAGGCATGGATCTCCCCTTTCCACAGCCCAGGCCGTGACCTCACTTCCGCGAATCCATGTGCGCCGTTCGGTTGCAGTGCTCGGCTTCCGCAATCTGCCTGGCAGGCCAGAGGACAACTGGCTTTCCTCCGCCTTCAGTGAAATGTTGAATACTGAACTGGCGGCAGGCGGAGAACTCCGCCTGGTCCCGGGAGAGGATGTGGCGCGGGCCAAGAGTGAACTACCGCTCAGTGGCGAGGATTCTTTTAGCAAATCCACTTTGCAGCGTTTGCGGACCAACCCGGGCGCCGATGTGGTCATCCTGGGTTCGTACACGATGCTGCCGCATGACGCTGAGCGGAAGATTCGTCTCGACGTTCGCCTTCAAGACACCGCGGGCGGAGAAACCATCGCGGAAGAATCCGTATCGGGCAATGAGAGCGACCTCTTCACCCTGGTGTCGGATTTGGGTGGCAAACTGCGGCGAAGTCTCGGTGTGGCTGCACCGTCGGAGGGAATCGAAATTGCCACAAGGGCAGCTCTTCCGTCCAACGAAAAGGCGGCCCGCCTCTACGCCGAGGGACGAGCAAGATTGTGGGCATTCGACTACTTTGCGGCTCGCGATGTACTCGATAAAGCAATCGCTGCGGACCCAGATTTTCCGCTCGCCCACGCGGCTATATCCGATGTTTGGTGGCACACCGGCTATGATGCCAAAGCTCGCGTGGAGGCTCGACGCGCGTTAGAACTATCGAATCAACTTTCAGAAGAGCAGCGGCTCCTGGTCGAAGGACAGTATCAGAGGACCGTCCAAGAATGGCCCAAAGCGATTGAGACCTATCGTTCTCTGTTTCGCCTTTTCCCTGACAACCTGAACTATGGCCTTTTATTCGCCTCCGTGCAAATGCATCTGAGTGCATCGGACTCGCTGCAAACGTTGGCTGTTCTGCGGCATCTCCCACCGCCACTTGGCGACGATGCGCGAATTGACATGACAGAGGCTTCCGCATGGATCAATCGAGACTTCACCAAAGCTCGTGCCGCGGCGAAGCTAGCGATCGAAAAGGCGACCGCACTAGGATCACCAGTGATTGTCAGTCGAACCTACGGCATCCTTTGTCAGCAAGAGCCCTCGATAGGTGCATCGACAGAAGCGATCGATATCTGCCGAAGTGCCCTTCAAGCATCGCTTGCCGCCAAGGATCCCAACGGCGAAGCCATGATGCGCACCAATCTTGCCGCCCTCTATTATCTGAGGGGCGATCTGGCAGAATCTGCACAAATGTTCCAGCAGGCGGTGAAAAAGTTCCGCCAGGTGGGCAACAGAGATGGCGTTGCCACTGCACTCAGTAATTTCGCTGACAGTCGTCTTTCGCAAGGCGAACTGATGGAAGCGAAGAAGCTGTTGGAGGAATCCATCCCAGAATATCAAGCTGTTGATGACAAGGAAGGCGTAATCCTTAACCTTGACAGCTTGGGGGACATTTGGAGACAGAATGGCGAGCTCGATAAAGCGGAGGCAACCTACCAGCAGGCGGAAGTGATTGCGCGAAAAATCGAAGACAAGAATGCCACCGCATACGTGCTAAGCGGAATGGGGGACCTCGCTTTGGATCGGGGTGATCTCACTTTAACGCGAAAGCGATACGAAGAAGCGCTTGCGCTCAGAAGTCAGGCCGGAGAAAAGCAGACGGCAGCCGAAAGCCGAATCTCATTAGCAAAGTTAGCCATTGAGGAAGGACACGTTTCTGACGCAGAAACGTCGGCGCATTCGACTAAAGCTCAATTCCATGAGGAGCAACAAGCTGATGACGAACTCCATGCCGGCATTGTGTTGATCGACGCGTTGCTCGCGCAAGGAAAACAAGGCGAAGCTCAAAAAGAAATGGAAGCAGATCAACGGCTCGGAAAAGAGAGCCAGAACTACTTTCTGCGCTTGCAGTTCGAATTGGCCTCAGCCCGCGTGCTTCTGAAGTCTGAACACCCGGAAGCGGCAGGTCCCGTGTTAGGACACGTAACCCGCGACGCTCAACGTCACCGATTTAAGGGCCTTGAATTCGCGGCCGACCTTGCTTTAGCTGAACTTGCGAACAAAACGAAGCACGCTGCGCAGGCCCAAATCAAGTTGCAAGCTTTGCAGAAATCAGCTACTTCCAAAGGTTTTGGATTGATTGCGCGCAAAGCACTTCAAGAAAGTTCAGCTCCGTAAAGCCGGTTGGCACACGTGGTTCCGGTATCACATTTGCAATATTGCGCCACGTTTCTCAAACAATTTCAAGAACATTACAAAACAGCTTTTGCTCGAACCCAGTCGTGGCATCAGGGAACGGGAGCAGTTTGGGGAACGCATAGCGCTCCGCAACGTTCGGCGCGCAGCCTGACCTTTTGAAACGCACACTCCAGTAGCTTGTTCAGGCCACTACCACGTGCTACGGGTCTGACCCTGGTTTCTTGGCATTTTGAGGGTAAATCACCCTTCAGGAGCAACTTCGACGCTGAGAGTTTTTCCGGTGCTCTCGCATTGATCCGCCTTGGTATTTCGCGCCTTTCAGTCGTGTTCGGCCCAATGAGAGTATTGCCTGATCTCCGGTCCGCAAATCTGTTCACTTTTGGACACTCTGGTGATACGGCTTGCGGTGATGTCATGCCGACTGCGCTGTAGACCAGATCATCAAACAGCATTCAAGTGAATCTATGCCACGTTTTTCAGTGCCGTGAGCAATTTTGCTCAGACCGCATTTGATCTGCTCTGATAAGTTGCACTCTCAGTGTGGGGAGGACCTATGAGTGCGTTTCGTATTCTGGTGGCTGATGATCATCCGGTATTCCGGTTCGGCGTGTGCTCGCTGCTTGGGTCTCACGCAGGATGGGAGATCTGTGGACAGGTATCGGACGGGCGAGATGCGGTAGAGAAGTGCCGGCAGTTGAAGCCCGATCTTCTTATCCTGGACATCTGCATGCCGAAGCTAAACGGCGTGGATGCGGCAAGGCAGATCCTGAGAGACAACCCGGCCCAGAAAATATTGGTCCTTACCGACGTTCGTTCCGAGCAGGTGGTTCGAGATTGCCTGGATGCAGGGGTTCGCGGGTGGGTTTTCAAAATTGACGGAACCGACGACCTGATCGCAGCAGTGGAAGCGCTGCAACGGAATAGATCCAGCTTCAGCTCGCGAGTGTCGGACCTGATCATGGACTGTTACCTGAAACGGCAGCGAGGTGGCCCAGTTGCCGCTGAAGGGCCGAGGTTGTCGCCCCGGGAGCGCGAGGTTGTACAGTTGGTAGCCGAGGGCAAGACTTCCAAGGAAGTCGCTGCAATCCTCAATGTGGCGGTAAAGACGGCCGACACCCATCGAAGCAATATCCTGATCAAACTCGGGATTCATTCAATCGCCGAACTGGTGCTGTATGCGGTGAGGAACGAGATTGTGCACGTTCAACTTCCCGTGATGGTGAGGTCTCCTAACCCGAGGCTGGCGGCGCAGGCGATGCCCCTCAGCGCCATTAACTGAGATATTTGAATGTTCGTTCCGGCCGGACCGTGAGCCGGTGGGAAGGCGATGATGGCTTTCTTGCGGCCCGTGGAGACCACCGTTCGCTTTACGGTGCCGCTCTGGATGTCGAAGAGAGCGTCAGCTGGATCCCCTTGCGAAAAGATAACGTCCTTGTCTTGGTAATTGCGAGCAGTCATCCCACCGCGGAACTTTTTACGGAAGCCTGTGGAACTAAAGCCGAGCGTGCGCTTACTCGCCATTCGCGTCTACCCCCCAATCAAATCCAGAACTTGCCGGCGAGGGCAATCGTACCCATCAACGGTTCAATCGGTCTAGATGTGCAACATTGAACACACCGGACGATTCTGAACGAGAAATCGACCAAACTCGGAAAATGTTATGGCGGCTTGCGGCCTTCCTGTGACTGAGAACGAACAGATATTGTTTCACTGACAACGGTCAAGGTGACGTGTTGTTTTGAGCTGGGTTGTGGCCTGCTGGCTCTCAAAGGCCAGATGAGCGCCACGACCGGAGCTTCTTTTCTACCCGCCGGGCCATCAGGCGTCGAGTTGGCATCCAGCGCGGCGAATTCCGTAGCTTCGAGAAAATTCTGAGCAGCCTCAAGCGATGCTGCACGTCGAACGAGCGGATATATTGCCGGATGATCTGGGGCATGCTCATTTGCAGGGCCGCCGAGAAGTTTTGACGAGCCATCTCGGCGAGCCGTTCCGGCGAGTGCAGCAGACTGACAAGGCGGTTGGCGAGGCTATCGACGTCGTTGGGCGCGAAGAGTTCCATCGAGACAAATTCGTACTCAGCCAGTTCTCTGAAGTCCTCGATATCGGAGGCGAGAATAGGTAGGCCATACTGACAGGCGAGATGGGCGACGCCGCTGGCTCCGGCTGATGAGGTGTAAGGCATCACTGCCAGACTCGCGGTCCGAAAGAGCTCGGCAATGGAGTCTTCCGGGACGTAACCGACGAATCGTATGAGCGGATTGTCTTTGACACGCTCCGCCACAGACTGCACATAACCGGGAGTCTTGGGATGATCGCCTCCGGCAACGATCAACTCCACGGGCATTAGCTTGTCCGCAACTTGCTCAAACGCGTCGATCAACAACTCCAGCCGCTTGTAGGTTCCCCATTTTCCGAAGGCGAGCACCCGCCGCACAGGGTTCCCGCGCAAGGAGAGATCGGGCTGTTCCGGACAGCTTGCGAAAATCCCATGGTGACGAACATTCACAGTCCCACGGCTGTATTTGTCCCGTAAGGTTCGGTGGTATGCGGGGAGCAGGACGGAGAGGGAATTCGCGGAAAGGAGCAGATGGGTGGCCAGGTGCCCGGCAGCCCGATACAGCATGGGCGACTTTACGCCCGCGTCGGCAAGATTGACGGTCTCAAAGAGTTGATGCAACGTGACGTGCGTATAGCAGGAGCTCAATCGGGTCAGGGCGGGTACGGTCAGCCCGAAGAAGGCCGGCAGAGGCTTGCCCCCAAAGCTCGCAAACCCGATGTTGTACCAGACGATATCCGGCTTCAGCCGTCGAATTGCACGCAAGAGCGAGACTGGATTGCTGAGATGATCAAATCCCCAGCAACGTACCACGGAAAACTCCGGCAACTCCGGTTGCGGCTCAGGCAGGTAGTCGGCCAGGATCGTAAGTTCGAGGTCAGAGTGCCGACGGAGCTCGTCAGCAACATGAAACCCGTATTCATTGAGGCCTTTGCGGCTCGGTGGAAATGCAGTTACTAACGCGAGTTTCATTGTGGGCTAGGCCTGAGGATCAGGTCCCTGGAGAGCTTTCCGAGCAAGTGCAAATATCGAAATGCGACCGCCGCGCCGGCTTTGCTCTTACCCGCGCGTCGGACGCCGAAGTGAAAGGGAATCTCTCGAGCCGAACCAATGCGCGCTCGCACCAGGATTTCGAGCAGAAGCTTGAATCCTTTGGTCTCGAAACTAAGGCCATCGATGGCTTCCCGCCGTACGATGAAAAAACCTGACATCGGATCCTTAATCCGGAGATGTGTTCGTTGCAACGGCAATGCGGCGAAAGTACTCACGCGTGAGATGGCGGCGCGCACCGGGTTCCAGCCCTGCACACCGTTCCCGCCGGCGTAGCGGCTGGCGATTGCGACGTCACAACTCTGGCACATGGCTTCGAGAAGTGCCGGGAGCAATTCAGGCGGATGCTGGAGATCGGCATCGATGACGCCGAGCAGGCTGGCGTCAGAATGGAGCCACCCATGGACAATCGCGCCCGCAAGCCCTCGCTGGTGGGATCTGGAAATCAGCCTGATCCGACTGTCGGAGGCAGAACGCGCTCGGACAATCTCAGGGGTTCCGTCGGTGCTGCCATCGTCGACAACAATCACCTCGTAGGAAAGAGATAGAGGCTCGAGGGCACTTTGAATTCTTCCGAGAACGCCCTCGATGTTTCCAGCCTCGTTCAGTGTGGGTACAACCAAAGCAAACGTGTCGCGCTGAAGATTTTGCATAGGGGGCCCGAGAGTTCCTTTTATGTCCGCATTGTCGGTGAGATGCCCGGATCGAGGGATAAGTCAAGCCATTGCGAACCTTGCTAACTTAGCGGTGCTGATTGTGATGGAGCTTTGCCCTTTGTAGGCGATGAAGCCCAGCTTCCGAAAGCGATTCATAAAAAAACTGATCCGGGACCGGGTGGTACCCACCATTTCCGCGAGCTCTTCCTGATGGATTTGCGGAACGACCTCGTCCGGTTTGCCACCGGGGCCAAAGCTAGCAATGGAAAGAAGAGCTCGGGCCAGCCGTTTTTCACTGGAGTTTACGAGCTGGCTCACGATGGTTTCCTGGTTTCGTCCGATGCACGTAAGCAGGTAATCAAGGAAGAAGGATGCAAAGGTTTTCTCGTGCTGGATCACCCGCAACATCTCTTTTCGCGCGATCCGGACGATGGTGCAATTAGTAAGAGCTCTAGCTGACGTCGTGCGTCGCGGACAAACGGTAGCGATGCACTCCTTCCCGGCGAAGTTCCCGGGCCCAAGCAAGCCGATTGTGGTCTCTCTACCCTGAGAAGCCACTGTGAGCTTCACAGTGCCCGCCAAGATATAAAAGACAGCGTCCGCACGCTTGCCTTGCTCAAACAAAATCTGTTTTCCGGGTGCATACACGATTGTCCTGCCGATGCCGGCTCCGGAAAGAAATGCCTTAATATGAAATCGTGGATGTTTGTGGGTGAAACGCAGCGGTTGCGTTGCCTGCTGCTGGGCAGCGTTTGTAGAGTGATTATCGATCCCTAGCTCAGCCTGGCCGTCCAACAGTCTCACGGTGCTCTCCGTCGCGTGGACCGGGCCGCTGCCGTTCAAGTGCTTCTCTGGGTCGCCGACTTCGAGTCGTGGCTTGCCCTTGAACCGTTCTACCAGTGCGGCTGGGGACGCTGAGTCGGGATAGGGTACGCCGGGATCAACTCTCATATTGCCCTTCCGAAGGTACGTTTGAGATGGTGTTCGCCGCGACATCAGTTGTGCGGTTGTGGGAAAGTTTGTACTTTTTAAGTGCAGCTTCCTCAAGTTTCTGTGGTGAACCGGGGCGCAAGGCTTAGCTGACGGCAGAGGCTTTTACGAAGATATCCGATCCTTCAGACAGGGATTGCAGAACCAGGCGACCGACGTATTCGACTGTCGAGGGTCCGATCACGATAAGCTGAGGGACAAAAGTGGACATCCCGAGGAACGCCCGGCGGTAGCCGTGCATGAAGTCGAGAGGGTATTCGGGTTTCCTTGTGAATGCTTGGTCCGGCAAAGCGTCCAATACAAAGGCGAAGTCCGGCTTGGGCGCCAAACGCACCAGCAATCGAATGTAAGCTCGCGCCCACCAGCTTCGGGGCTGGATCTGGACTAGCTGGTCGTATATGTAGCGGTCAAAGATAACGAAGTCGTGGTCCCGGGTGCTTAGCTGCGAGACGACCATACGAAGGCGCAGAGCGTCGAGCAAGTAGAATACGGCTCGTACGAGCGTCAAATACCAAGTTCGGACGTTCTTGTCATTTCGAAGTGCGGTGGGCTGGGGTGACGTGGGTGGTTTCCGCAACACAGCGAGGCTTACGTGCGCTCTTAGATGTGACATGAAGGCGACCTCATCCCAAAAGCTCACATTGGCCACCCGGTAGCCTTGATGAACGAGCTGCGCAGAGATGCAGGCAATTTGTGTTGTCTTTCCGGCACCATCAATCCCTGAAAAAGTGACGATCTGTGGGGCATGCCGAGTCATGGTTTTCCGAGAGTCCACTTACCGCGCCCGAATGCCTGCAATACCCAGGGGTAGTTCTTACTCTTATTCTTTCTAGTTCTCACCCGTTTTCTTTCTATGGTGCACCGGGTGGTTTTGCGGAGGTCCCTTTTGACAATGCAAATACAGACCCGACGGCAACGCAGGCTCCGGCGACGAGGCCGACTTTGATCAGCAGGGAACGCCTGCCCCGTTGCTTGGCAGGTGCGATTGCAACACCCATCAATCGCGCGGCTGGAGCGCCTTTCGCCGGCGTGACCTTCGCGCCAGCGGTCCCTGAGGGAACCGAACCAGGTTCTTGGCTTTGCGAGGGCTCCTGCGGAGCCGGCTGTGCTGGCATCGGAGCCTCCGGTAGTTCAGTAATGGTCGGGCTTGCAGCGGTGGGTTGCGATTTCTGCGCATCAACCGGTAGCTGCGACGCCTGAGTCGGGGAAGGATCCTGTGTATTTTGCGAAACAGGCTCAGCGGACAGACTGACCGTTACCGTCAACAGTCCGACCAACACCAGGTTGAGGAATCTTTGAATTTGCTTAGTCATAATTACCCGGACTCCTTTTGAGCTGATAGCCGCGCTCGCGCATTCCGCTACTAGGCTGCACGATCTCCCGGGTATCCCGGCTTCCACGACTCGAAATCACGGAGTTGGCGCCCGTTCGCAGCTTCGAGGATAGAAGGGAACATGTTGAGGAGAGATGAAACCTGAGTTATCTCAAGCATCACACTGGTTTTGGGAGAGGCTCCGGCCACGGAAACCTCGCCGTCACCGCGTTCGGCGTGGCCCACGCATTCCAGGAGGAGATCGATCGACTCCGGACTTATCTGCTCAACCGCCGACAGATCAACGATGAGGCGAGGCCGGTGCGAGTTATCGACAAATCCCTTGATCTCACGAAGAAACAATCTGCGGGATACTTTGTCGTGGGGGTCGGGCAATCGCTTTACTGTCATGGGCGGGGTCCTCGTCATTGGCAATTGTCCTCTTCCTTAATCCCTGTGTTCTCTGAACCTTGCGCAAAACACGCAAAGTCGGACTTACCCTGCCTTGGCGACTGGACGAGCCAACTGGTCCGCGAGAGCAAGTTTCGGCGATCGATGGAGTTGTCTGGCTTGGGAGCCGATCCGTGCCGACAGCCCGGCGGTGCCGAGGTCGATGGTCACACCTCGAGCCAGGTGCTCCAACCGGGTGCCGTCGACAACCGATTCACGGAAACAGAGGCCCGGAGCAACGTAAGTGTTGGGCTGGATGCTCGTGTGATCGAGCGTGGTTCCGAGATCAATCTCACAATTGCGCTCGACGGACGAGCACCCTCGGATAGCAGCACCAGCTCTGATCTTGGTTCCTGGGCCGATGTAACAGGGCGCTTCGACCTGCGCCGAAGCATCCACCTGAGCGGTCTCATCGATCCAGACGCTCTTTCGAGTTTGCGATCCTGTAAGTTGGATTCCGCAACGTCCCTCCAGCGCATCCTCTACGAGTTGTCGATATTTAGCAGCGGACGAGAGGCGGACGACATACCCCAGAAAATCGTATCGGGACGAGGGCAGATTCTCATCCTGGTGCACCTCGTGTCGGTTCGCGAGGATGCATCCACGGTCCAGGAGGCTAATCCCGAGCGGGCCTTGCTGGTCAAATACCTTGGTCACCTGTCGTTGTCCCTCGGAGTGAAAACGAATTAAATCCAGCAGATCGATTTCAGCGTACGAGCCGAGAGCGATGAGGAGGATCTTCTCAACCCCTTCTTTGGCCCACTCAACCATGGTGTGAACTCGGCGCGGTTCCTGCGGGTTCGGGTCGACGACCGACACAAGCCCAACGCCCAGGCCCTGTACCCGGTCGATCCATCTCTGTAGAACGGTTTTGCCCAGGACCGGCCATGAGGGTGTCCATAAGGAAGATCCGGACGCACTGCTGCCTACATCACCGTTTGGCGTAACTACTAGGGCACCCATTTCCACGAACTTCTCCCTGTTACACGGCCCTCTCAGCCAACCTTTGCGTCGAAGGCCCAAGAGCCAAAATCGTCGGAGTTAGCCGCGAAAGCGAATCTGTTAGGTTGCGTGGAATGGCCAGACCAGGACTCTGACGCGCAAGGCTACTTGCCATAGCAGCGCTTTTCCCGCGCATCGAACCACGCTTTCTGCGCGAGTTTCGTGAATACTGGGCCGGCTGGTGCTTTAGAGACAGACACTCCCGCATTCGCTCCTTGGCTTTGTGCAACTGTGACTTCGAATTGCCGACCGAACAGTGAAGAAGGTCGGCAATCTCTCGATGTCCGTAGCCTTTGATCTCATGCAGCTCAAAAATGGTCCGGTATCCCTGGGGGAGCATCTGCAACGCACGCGCGAGCGCAATGCGATCGAGGGAACCCCTGAGCCGATCGTCGTGCCGACCCAGTGCGCGCTTTCTGCTGGCAACGGATTCCAGGTCATCAGGGTCATCCAAGGAGACCTGGCATGGCGTCTGTCTTCGAAAATGCATCAGGGCGGTGGTCACAGCGATGCGATGCAGCCAAGTGGACAGAGCAGATTCTCCGCGGAACGTGGAGAGCTTTCGGAAGACTTGAATGAAGGCATCCTGGGTCAGATCATCCGCCTCTGCCGTGTTTTTCGTCATGCGAAGGATTACGGCATAGACCCGGTGCTTATGCATGTGAAACAGCGAAGCGAATGCATCCCCATCGCCATCCAAGGCTCTTCGCACAAGACCAAGATCTGAACTGTCAGTTCCGGTGTCGGCACCCATACTCACGTTTGTTTCTCCTAAGTCGGCTTTTGGCCATAAATAGCGTATGTCGGTGGCGCAGCTCTGTGGTATTCGGTTCAACCCGCGTTCGCTTAGGTGCTTTCCTGTAGGCAGAGGAAGATTTTCAGGTCGGCTATGGCAGCATGAATGCCAAATGTGGTCGAACAATCCGATGCCGAGGCTGGCTACAAAACATTGGCCGAAACCAAATCCAGCAATCCGCCAGACCTCTTTCACAGGGGCTTGTAAGAACTCGAATTTACAGACTTTACGGTATCCGGCGAAGCGGTTAGCGGTTGGCTACCTCTTAATTATCAGGTCAGCACAAATGGCGACTCGGGCATCGAAGCCGCCCCCAAGCCCATGGTCGCGAAGAGACCAAAACCTCGCGAAGCACACACGACTCTGACTCATTGCGCGAGTGCAAGTGAGAATCAGCACCTGGTTGTCGGTAGTTTGGCGGAATGTCGGATATGCCTGCTAGCTAGGGGCCAGAGGTTCTAGAACCTTCGAGTAATTCTGGGCGCTATTCGCTTGGGATTGCTAGCAAAAGCGCTTTAGAATCATTGTGAATTGCCCCCCGAATCCCTTTGTCGAAGTTCAGGCAGGAGAGGTCCCTCCCAATGAAGATGTTGCCGTTTTTCGCGGCGGCGATGGCGGTCGCAACCCCAGCGGTCGCAGGAGTATCGGTCGTATCCCCGATCCACAATAGCAATGTTGCCACCAGCGTTCAGTACGTGGCTACGGCAACCACGACCTGCGCGAAGGGGGTCTCGGCGATGGGCATCTACACGGCCCCTTACGTCCTGGCGTACACCGTCAGCGGCCCTAGGATCAATACCGTGCTGTCACTGAGCCCGGGTACGTACAATACTGTAGTCCAGGAATGGGACAACTGCGGGGGATCGACGAAAACGCCGGTCGCGATTACAGTGGTTGGATCCCAATCCGGCGGTTCTGTCCTGGTGACCGCCCCCGCGAATAATAGTGCGGTGAGCCCTTCCGTCCAGTTTGTTGCGTCTGCCACTACCCACTGCACCGCGGGGGTAGCAGCAATGGGCATCTACACTGCTCCTGGCGTGCTTGCGTATAAGGTCAATGGAGCCAAGCTGAATACTGCGCTGACCTTGAAGGCGGGAACGTACCATACCGTAGTGCAGGAATGGGACAACTGCGGGGGCGCGGCGACCACGCCGATCGTCGTGACCGTAGGCTCCGCCGTGGGTCATTCTGGCTCTTTTGCGAACCTGCACCAGCGGTCGGGATGGACGGGCTATGCGCTGCTTCCACCGCTTTATAACATCTGTCCGTCCTGTGTGCCCCGCGGACCCCAGACCACTTGGGCGATGACACCAAGCGTCTCGTCGCCGGCGCTGAGTGGGAATTCCGTCCGCATGGATGTGGGAGGCCAGACGGTCTATTCCGATGTGCTCTGGAACAATCACCTGATCGGTGATTTCTCCTCGCAAGGCTTGCCCGATACGGATCGTTCCATCATTCCCAACGTCCACAATTTCACCTACGACGTGTACTTCTACGCGACCGATATAGGTGCTTCCCAAGCGCTGGAGTTTGATATCAATCAATTCGTCAATGGCCAATCGTTCATCTGGGGACACGAATGCCGCATCGCCGGAGGGAATGAATGGGATATCTGGGATAATCCAGGCCAGAAGTGGCATCCGACCGGGATACCCTGTAATCCCGTGAATAACGCGTGGAACCACCTGGTCATCCAGGCGCAGAGAACGTCTGACAATCACCTCCTGTTTAAATCGATCTCATTGAACGGGCAGACTGCAACGCTGAACTATTACGAGTCTCCGACTCCTACCACGTGGTATGGCATCACGATCAACTACCAGCAGGATGGCAACTACAAGCAGCAGCCCTATTCGATCTGGTTGGACAAGGTGACATTCACCTACTGGTAGATCTCTAGCGCTCGCCTACCTGGCTTCAGTACATGTGCCCGAGATAGGGCGGTCGGCAATGCCAAGCACACCTGCCCATCTAGAAGGGTCACCGGTGCGTCTTCGTACTTGATCTCGTCCCAAGGTCGATTTCGACCACCTGGTATTCCAGACAACCTAAATGGTGAATCTGTTCATCCATGTGTCGTCCCTGAAACTCTAGCATTGTGGTGGAGTTTGAATGAGAGTCCATTTCGTCCCAGCCCGTTGGTGGTTGTTGAAATCACTGAAACCTAGCACAAGCCATCACGGGTTTGATTGCACCTACCCTCTCCGGAAGGGAATGCGCTTCCCGATTGCGGGCTTGACGGTGGTGGCAGCCCTCATGGCAGGCGCTCTGGCGCAGGACGGTCGTCCTGTGTCGGCAGCTGCGCCCCCGGCGTCCACTCAACAACCCGCTTCCCCTGGTGCAACCAGCACAACTGTGGCCTCTCAGGACTCCACATCGTCCCCGCAGCCTCAGACCGAAGAGGGACAGTTTGTCTTTCGAAAGAAAGTTGAAGAGGTTGTTCTGCACGCCGTCGTGGTCGATCCGCAGAACCACTTGATGCCAAGCTTGAGTCGGGATGCGTTCAGCGTTTATGAGAACGGGAAGCTGCAAAGGCTGACGGCATTTCATCACGAGAATGTACCGCTCGCTTTGGGCATTCTGATTGACAATTCAGGCTCGATGCGACCCAAACGTCAAAAAGTGAACGACGCGGCCCTCAACCTCGTGCGATCAAGCAACGTGCGTGACGAAGTGTTCGTCGTGAACTTCGGGGAACAGTATTACCTCGACCAGGATTTCACGGACGATATTGTGAAGCTGAAAAGTGCGCTGGACAAGGTCGAGAACTGGGGGAGCACCGCCTTGTACGATGCCATCGTGGCCTCCGCGAACCATATAAGGCAGGACGCGAGCATACAGAAGCGAGTTTTGCTGGTGGTAACCGACGGAAAAGACAATGCGAGCCAGGAATCTCTCGCCGAAACGGTTCAGCAACTGCAACAGGCGGACGGACCGGTTGTCTATATTATTGCTTTTGTTGACGAAACGAAGGCCGCGAGTACGACGATGCGAGCGCTTGAGGCGATCAGCCTGAACACCGGCGGGGCCGCGTATTTTCCTAAGGACCTCAACCAGGTGGATGCCATCACAAAAAGCATTGCGTATGACATTCGTGATCAGTACGTGATCGGGTACAAGTCCTCGAACCCAATGGCGGGCCATGCCTATCACTCAATCGACGTTCAGGCCAGCGATACCAGCCGCCACAAACTTCGGGTGCGAACCAGAACTGGTTACTACAGCGAGTCGCCCGCCGTGTCCCAATAAAGTGTGGTCTTTATCGGAAGAAGGGCTGGGGGTGGTGCTGAACTTGGGCCTGAGAAAGGCGGCAAAACAGAATTGTTGGCTATAGCGATGTATCAAGACCATTGGTGCTCAAGCCGGATCCGCGTTATTGTCCTTCGATCCAGCGGCATGTTTCTGGGCCGAGCTGATGAAATCGACTGCGATACTCACGGGGCATATAAGCGTCAAGTAGGGTGGTATGCGTAAGCAGGTGATCCGAGTTCCGCAGATGTCCGCAGCTTGGGAGCAGGGTTGGCTGGACCTGAACAAAGCGGCTTCGGTCGAAGTGTCCTCAGAAGATGAGAATTATCCAATTGAATCTGCACTTCAAGGAGAGGAGAAGAGAGGTTGGCGTGCGGCTGAGCCCGGGAGTCAGACGATACGGCTTATTTTCGATAGCCCGCAAAGGCTCAGACGTATTTTCCTGGCCTTTGAGGATAACGAAGTATCCCGCACGCAGGAGTTCGTTTTGAGATGGTCTGCTCATGTTGGCCAGCCCTTCCGGGAAATCGTGCGCCAGCAGTGGAACTTCAGCTCGCCCGGAGGAGTCCGCGAGATCGAGGATTATGCTGTTGACCTGTTCGAGGTTGGAGTTCTCGAATTGATCATTGTGCCTGACAAGGGTGGCGGCGAGGGTCACGCGTCGCTCGCCAAGATGCGCGTAGCTTGAGGTGGCTGGCAAGAACCCACCGAATGCCGCCGGGTTAGCCCAATTCTGATTTGCGTTGTCGGTAGTTGCGCACCTGGTGTATCGATAAAAGCAGTTCGCTGGCGATGCGTGTCCTCAGCAATAATCTTCCTATGGCGACCTGCCTTGTCCTGAAACTGATCTAACCGTTGCTGCCGGCAGCATTGCTGCCGGCAGCAACGGTTAGAGCATCGTTACTTTGTACTTCTCCTAAGCGGCTTTGCGTGTCACGGGCTTGTCGCTATTGCCCGGGTCAGAACTCGCCCGATGCGAAAAGGAAAGATTCTCACCGTCGGAGTGCGCCAAAAGTCTGCGTTTTCTCCAACGGTTGATCAGTGGTACCAGTGTGCCCATGATCAGCACCAGGACGGCAATCGAAATCCAGAGCCAAGTGGAACCCTTTTTGGCAGTGACAGCGGGTGTCGCAGCTGCAGTCTCCGGTGTGCTGACAGTTTCCGCGGGCGCACTGTCAGTCGCAGGGGGTTTGGCAGCCTCGACGTTGGGGGTGGCGGTTTCTACGACTGGAGCGACGGCAGCGGGTGTCGCTGACGATCTCCGATGATCCGCTGGCATTCGGGTTCGGTGAGCGGTGGCTGCCTTTGGCGTAACGACAGTCTCCGGCTGAGCAGTCGCGCCGGATGTAGTTGCGGCGGGAGCCGGTATGCTCGCAGTCTCGGCAGGTGTTGGGACAGTTGCCGCGGGGGCGGGCGTGGGCGCGATCAGTGTGCTGGCAGGCTCAGCAGGCGCAGTCGCATTGGGTGTGGTGGGGGCGACAGCAGGAGCGCTCGCGGTCTCCGCAGCAGGCGGGACAGCTGCAGGAGTTGCGGAAGCAGCCGCGGGAACGGTGGGTGTGACGACAGGGGCCGTAGCTTCGGTAGTGTCGGTCGCGGTAGGTACAGCCGAAGGTGCAGCAGGCGTGCTGGTATCCGCAGGTGCCGGGATCGTAGCAGCCGGTACAGCCGCGGCCGCAAGAGGCGGGATAACGGTGTCGGCAGGTGCGCTCATTGAGGCGGCGGGCGCAGCCGCGGCGGCAGCACAGTGCTCGGAGATCATGTTGAGTGAAGTTACCGAAAAGCTGCCATCGGCAATGCCGGAAGTCGATGCCGCGCTCGCCTTCTGTCCGATGAGGGTGACGTCGTGGCCGAGGTGTGGTTTGAGGTCAACGGCGCTGGTCGTGATCTTGAAATTGTGGCCGGTGTTGTCTTCGATCAATGTGAAGTTACTCTCAGAACCGCCCAGGCAACCCTTGATGCTGGTGGGATCTGAATTGCTGCTCGCCGTGGGAGTCTGTGCAAACCCCAGCGCGACCAGCAGGGCCGGTGCAACGAACAACAGGCATGCTCTCTTCATGAAATCCTCCGAAGATTCTCGCCCCGTGGCGGTCTGAAATTTCGCTTGGGATTTGATTCTGCTTCCGAGTCCTCAACGTCGAACCCTTGCGCGTTCCGGGTTCCAGCCTGAGAACTTGGGGCATCCAGGTGAAACACCGCAACTTTAGTCGGAAGGAATGGAAGCGTCTGTGCCAAAGCGCTCACATTTGGAAGAGAGGCAAGCATGAGGATCGTTCGGCCACGCGATTGGTGAGCGGGATCGTGCGATGGGAATAAGATTCACCGGCACCGCAAGGGGCGTCACACTTTAGCGATAGCCTGCAAGAGACTGGCGCGGTGATGCGGGAGTCGTTTTGGTTTGCGGATCTTGCTTTCGACGGACTCGGCCGCGGTAAGCTTCCGGTCGCGATGAGGCTCGGTGCGCGGGACACCGGTATGCAGTTCACAAATTTCCCCGATCGCTGCGCCACAAGTAGGACAAGGTACGGATAATGTCTGCTTTGGAGTAAGTTCTCGGGTTTTCACGTGCAAATAATGGTACATCCGAAGGCCGAAAAGCTGGTCAATATTGCTCAATAATTCGAGACATTTAGCCAAGCTGCAGGCCCGGAAGTGAGGCTGCCTGCATTTTTTGGATTGTGAGCAAAAGCGAACACTTCTGGCCGCCAGACTCTGACAGAATGTTTGGAAGTGTAGCTGTTCGTGAGGCCCAGACTATTGATAACACCGACCCCGGCGGCCAAGAAGAAGCGCGAATTCGACCCGAAGACATTTCTTGCCACGATCGGCGAGGGCAGGAAGGTTCTTGCCCATTCCAGCAAACAAACCATCTTCACGCAGGGAGATGCGGCGAACGCCGTCTTCTATATCCAGGAAGGCAAAGTCCGGCTCACGGTCGTCTCCAAGATTGGCAAAGAAGCTACTCTGGGCATATTGAATGCGGGAGATTTTTTCGGAGAAGGTGCCCTGGCTGGACAGTCATTGCGCATGGGGTCTGCAACCACCATGACAGACTGCGAGATTCTGCGTATTGACAAGAAGGCAATGATGCTGGCGCTGCGCCGGGAGCACACGTTCTCGGATATGTTCGTAGCCTATCTGCTTTCACGGAACATTCGATATGAAGAAGATCTGGTTGACCAACTCTTCAATTCCAGCGAAAAGAGACTAGCCCGGCTCCTGCTGTTGCTCGCTCATTTCGGCAAGGAAGGGGCGCCTGAAATTGTAATTCCCAAGATCAGTCAGGAGACCCTGGCGGAGATGATCGGCACAACCCGGTCGCGGGTCAGTTTCTTCATGAACCGGTTCAGGAAGTTAGGCTTCCTCGATTATGGGGAAAGAGGCCTGCAGGTTCATAGTTCGCTCCTCAATGTCGTTCTCCACGACTAGTCCGAGAGTCAAACTCCAACGTCCCGGCGCAAAGATTAGCAACCCTCACATCAGGCTTGCGCCGGATCGGATCCTAAAGAGGGAGACCCATTTTCGTCGCCACCAGCACCTCCAACAGAGTTGCGGTGGTGTTGCTGCATCGCTTTTGGGTGAGCGGAGAATTGTACAAGCCCTTGCACAACTGCCGAACGACCGTTGCTGCAGCCGCATAAAACAAAAAAAACAACACCGAGTCAAAATCGTTCCAGGAAGAGAAAAACAGAAGCTCAAAGCCACGATTAGACGCCGCCGCTCGAGCCTGTTTGTCCTCATGAAGTCGGACGCAACAAGACGCTCGCCTAATTTGCGTCCTTCGGCTTCGGTCTGATGACGAAGTTCACGACTGCGCCCTTTTTCAACGCGACCGCCTCGTCCACGGCATTGATCAAAGTGTTAGCAATACGAATTTTGTGACCCGGATCGTCTCCGCTTTGAATGGAAATCTCAACTTTCTCGGGGTCGCCCGGAATCGTAGGCGTAATGATTTTCTCCACAACGCCTGGCAACGTGCTGGCTGCGTCGCGATGCATGCTCTAGGACCTCTACAACTCAGACTATGCGGTTGTCGGGGGCTGTACTGAGCAATAGAGACCGCCCTTCCGCAGTTTCGGAGGGGGAGAATCGGCTTATTATGACCAGCCGCAATGAATCTCCTCCGCCTCCACCTTCCATCTGGGTCTGCGCGGATGTCAAAACGTATGGGTGCTGCTTCAGCACGACGATCGGCTGTATGGCAAGATTTTGAAGTTCTTTCGGACCATCCCGAGGCTGGCGGAAGAGCTTTCGCCGCAAGACGACGAAGCGCAAGGTTCGCGCGCTGGCGTGCTGGGCCTCCCCGAGGCGGTCCTTCAAGAGGATAAGAGCCGAACCTCAACCGAACTTTCTTGTCGCATTCACCCAGATAGTTGGCAGAACTGTGCACTTTGGACCAGCCGGAGAACTCTCTCCGAGGCTATGCTGTTTCAAGTGAGGAGATGAACAGTTGCGATGGGCGCTGCTCAGGTCTCTTTAGAAAGAACGAAATTAAACATGACCCCTATCACCAATAATCCGAAATCCAAACTGCAGAAAGCTCCGCAACCGCCCCTGTCATACCCCGGTGCGACTCCTGACGAGGACCGTGCCAAGAGGCCAACGCTCGCCGAGCCCCCCGCCACCGAACAGGAACTGACTCCCGGAGATCGTGTCGAGGGTTTGGGCAACTTCGGAAAGCCGACTGGAGAATTCGGCACCGTTGAGCAAGCCAACGACGATGACGCGATCGTCAAATGGGATGATGACGGTCGCATGAGACTCCACCAACCGTGGCTCAAGAAGATTTAGCCCCCTCGGTACAACTCCTCGCAAAATCAACTCCTTCGCCAGCCCATCTTGCCCCAACGATTTCCCAAGGTGTGCAGTATTGCTCAGATTCGGTGTGGACTCCGGCATACGGTGGGCCCTATATCGCGGAGGTTCCCCCAATGATCAAGCCTTGCGAAGACAGCAACTGGGTGTCGATTGCAGAACAGCTCAGCAAAGAAATGGATGAGGCCAAGCTCGCGATTCTGGTCAAGCGGCTCTGCTGCGCATTGGATGCTCGCCACGGACCATGGGCTCAAGACCAGACGAAGAGAGACGTGGAGCAAATCGTCGCAGCTGTCCGGTAGTGATTAAGGCCCACTTGGAACGGAGTTTGGTCGCTGAGGCGAACGCGATGACTTGCCGCCTCTTGCCTCCTACGGGGGGATGGCGAAACATCCTCATTGCACGCAATGTAAAGAGGCGCCCACTGGCCCACCACGGCACGTCTCACACTGGCCAGCTGAGGTGCGAACGTCGCTTGTAGGGCGCTTCCTACCGCAAAGTTTTTCTGAGCACTTTTCTGAGAGTGAGTTTTTTCAACAGCCACGCCTGATTACAACAATTGACGTGAATCGGGAGATCTCCGACTTGCGCGGGCCGCTTATGAAAATTGCAGAGCTTTTAGAGGGGTGCCGAATTGGCAGGCTGCCGCTGTCATAACCAAACGCGGCATGCGATAGCCATGGTTCGAGCGGGAAATGATGGATACGACCTCATACGGGGCCAGGTCCGCCGAGGCGCGTTCAATCTTTTGCGATCAGCCGGCGCTCCAGGTGCGGATAATTGCGAGGTTGGCCAGTGCTAAGTTCACACTTCTCCCCCGGAGCGGCTCCGCAAGTCGGACAGCGGACGGCGAGTATCTGTTTTGGGCTGAGTTTCTTTTCCATCGCAAGCCCCCATGTATCATGGTCAACTAGACCCGTTGCGGGAACCCCATCTAGACGGTTTACGCCCTTCTGACAACGGACATGGGCCGATTTTGCAGAAAGGCGCTGATAAGTGCGCTATTTATTTGCAAACCGCCGTTGTAGTAGACGAAGCCCTTCTTCTTGAACGCACTCATAAATTTACTTACCCTTGCGCGGGTGGTACCAACCATCTCCGCGAGGGTTGCTTGGCTCACCTTCAGGGGGTTCTCCGGCTTTGATTCCTTGGTTATTTGCCCAAACAACAACAAAACCCGTGCCAGGCGCTTTTCGCTGAAATTGAAGAATTGATCTGCCAGGTCTTCCTCGACTTGAATAACTCTGGAAAGCAGATACGCATTAAGCAATGCAGCAAACTGCGGGTCGCGTTTGAGCGTGCGAAGCGACCTCTCCTTCTGCAAGCGAGTGATATTGGAGGGCCCAATTGATCTCGCCGTGTACATCCGCAGCGATTGCCCTCCAAGACAGCCTTCGCCAAAAAAGCTACCTCGCAGCAGGACAGCGATTATTGCTTTTTTGCGACGCGTGGCGGCCATCGTGAGCTTCACCGTGCCGCTCTGGATGTAGAACACAGCATCGGCTCTGTCCCCTTGCGCAAAAATGATCTCATTGTCTCGGTAGGTCCGCACCGTCATCCCCTCCCGGAACTTTTTGCTGAAAACTGTGGAACTGAAACCGAGAGGTTGTTTCGCCATCTGTCTCCCTGGCACGGTCGATTCACGTGAGTGCCGTTCTTCCAATAGAGAAAGAGGCTAAATCATATGGCTCGGGAATCTGGCGCGGCTGGTCAATATAGGTCATACACAATTGCACACAGTACCTAAATGGTTAATCTCGGGCGAAACTGCACACATGAGACTTTGGATAAGGCTTGAAGGTCAACTGGCGTAACGTCGCCAACTACGCTCGTTGACCCAGTGGGTTGAAGGTTAGGCGAAGCCCACGGGAACGTGGTTGAGTTGCCGAGTGCCCTGGGAGTCGACCGGTAAGGGACTCCGATGCAACCCTCAGTCAGCGAGTCTACCAAGCGCTCAAGAGGGACATTATTACGGGCCAGTACCAGCCTGGGGAAGCACTGAGTGAAAAAGCTTTGGCCAAACGCGACAATCAGGATTGTGATCGGCCAATCAACAGGGTTGTAGGTTTCAGTCCTACCTGAGGAGCCATTGTTCGGGCAACAAGGCAATTCGAAAGGCTTGTGGTTTAGGTATTCAACTTTTTGCGCATGATGATTCCAGTCGCCTTCGGAGTCTTCCCGAGACCCGGAAGCGTTGGGTTTACAGCCGAACATTCCACCAAAGAACCAGAATCAGGCTGCTCTTGCCTTTTTCAGGTGCTGATTTGCCGGCCTCAGAATTATACTGTTCCATGACAGCAGTAATGCTGAAAGGGGACTCCTCGATTTGCCACAAGGTGATGTTGTGCAATCGAAGAAGTTTGGGATGGATCACGAAAAATTTAGTCTAAATCAAGAGAGTGGACTGCCGCTTTACCTGCAGATCGCGCATGAGTTCGTCTATCGGATCGAAACTGGGTTGCTGCAACCCGGGGATAAGCTACCCGGCATTCGAAAATTGGCGAAGGAACTAAGAGTTTCCTTTTTGACCGTCGACAAGTCTTATCGATGGCTGCGGGCACGTGGGGTCGTCACAACCCGGCGTGGCGTCGGGGTGCGGGTGGCACTCTCACTGGATCCTTCGGGAGAGCAGGCAAGGCTGCGAGCGCAAATCACCAAGTTCGTTGACAAGATGATGGCACAGGCAATCATGCAACACTTTGACCCGATGACCGTGGCGCAAGCCGCTCTTCACCGGGCGACGGCGATGCAGCGCGGGATGTCGCAGCGCAAAGTTACGTTCATTGAGTGTTTACCAGAGTATGTGGATGACTACATCGCGGAATTGCAGCGCGGATTGGCGGATGCAAAGGTACACATCCATGGACTATTGACCACGGACCTGGCCAAGATGGTGAAATCAGGAAACCTGAGGGCCAACGCATCGCTGGATGCTGACTATGTGATGACTACCCTCTATCACTATAACTTCGTACATCGGGCGGTGGCGCCCTTAAAGTTACGGGTGGTGGCGCTATCCCATACCCTGGACGCCGACGCAATTCGCAAGATCGTTCGTCTGCCCCAGAAGGTTCGACTGGCGGCGCTGCTGGGTCCCACGGATCCGGCAGCGGCCATTATTCAGACGGTGGAATACTATCGCGACCTACCCGCGGGCACGATACCATTTGCGATCGCGTCCGATGGGAATGCAGTTCGGAAATTGGTGGCGAAAGCTGACATTCTCCTTTATACGGGTGGATGCCGGCCGCATATCAACGGGCTAAAGAAAAGCAACCAGCGGGAGATGATCCTGATGCGCTTCGTTCCCGACCAAGAGGCCGTCAACAAGGTGAAGATGCTGCTTGGCAGCCATGAAGATAACAGCCCGGTTTCGCGCGCCTGATTACCATTTGAACTTCAGCTCTAAGGCTGCTCCGGAACAATCGGAATGCGGACGAAGGACGGATGTTTGGCGTCGTGATAGATGGTCTGTTCTGCAGACTTGATGTTCGCGGTCTTACCCAACTCCTCTCCAGTATTTTGATTGCGATCATATTTGGGGAAGGCACTGGAACTGACTTCCAGCCTGATTCGGTGCCCTTTTCCAAGTTGCTGGCATGTGTTCCATAGATCGATATCGTAGGTGTAGACCTGCCCGGGCGTGATCAAGGACGCATGGTTGCCACCCTCACGATAGCGGGCTCGGACCAGGCCATCGTACAAACGCTGGGCAAAGCCTTCGGGCCAAACGTCCAGAACTTTGCCGGTAAAGTCCGTGTCAGTGGCGGAAGATGCGGCCGACAGCTTAAGCCTTAGTGGACCGCAAATCGTGGTGCCCTTGTCGAAGGGCTCGGATGTGAACACCAGGACATCGTCACGACGCTCCACCGGACGGTAGTCGTCAGGTCCGCCCAACTGTGCGTACGTCGGTTCCATCAAAAATGGCACGGGCATTGCGGGATTGTAAGTGTAGCGATCTGCCGGTTCGTCCGCACCGGGAGTCGGGGAGAGGGTGCCGTCACCGTAGAGGCTGTTAGCGTGACCCTTGCTGTGCAGGTAGTAGTCAACGTATTTCGTGCGGGCGATCGGCCATTCTTTCTCGTCATGCCATTGGTTCTCACCCATGACAAAAATGCGGACCGGAGGTTCCTGCATGATGCCGGTGTCAATGCCTTTCAGCCAGTGGTCGAACCAGCGAAGCTCGTAGAGGTTCAGGTCGATCACGGCGGTGGGACCGAATTCGATGTCGCCAAGGTGCGTGGTCGAATTGACCGCATGCGGCCAGGGTCCCATTAGCAGCTTCTGGTTGCGACGGAGCTCAGGTGACGCGGCTTTGGTCGTCATGCCGATGTAATTCATGGTGGCGCCCGCCTGCTCGTCGTCGTACCAGCCCGAAATATGCATGATGGGAACGCGCACTCGCTCATACTTGTTTTGATAGATCAAGGGATCCCACCATTGGTCAATACCGGGATGGTCCACAACCTGACGCCAGTATGGCGAGTCGATGCCCGCCGCTGTATCCATCGTGTAAATCGGTAGATGCCCGTAAACGGTGGGCCAATCGACAGCGGCCAGGTTGTGCAACACATGGCCTGACGTCAACAGGTGCCAGCTCATGTAAGTCGGCGACTGGAGTCCAGTGGGACTTTCGACGAAGGGATCGGGAGGGGTGGTCATCACGATCATCGTGGTCAAGTGGGGCGGTTGCTCGAGGGCGGTGATCCACTGATCGTATCCCAGGTAGGAGGCGCCGATCGTGCCGACCTTTCCCGTGGACCATGGTTGCTGCGCACACCATTCGATGGAGTCGTAGCCGTCGGGACCCTCATTGCGATAAGGAGTGAACTTGCCATCGGAGTCGCCGCGCCCGCGCACATCCATGGCGACGTAGACATAGCCTCGAGCGGCGAAATAGCGGCCGAGTTCGAGGTGGCCGCCTCGCGGAGTACTTTTGTTGTAGGGAGTTCGCGAAAGGATTACCGGGAAGCGGCCGTCGCTGTCGGGGCGATAGATGTCGACCGAGAGTTCAACGCCATCGCGCATTTTCACGCGCGTGCTGAACTCGATCTTCACGGAATATGAGGGAGCGGAGGCGTCGGTGACCCCCGCAACTGCCCACGGCGCAATGAGCAACAATTGAATCACGGCCTGCCGGAAAACCTGTCTGAACATGCGTGTCTCCAAGTAGGGAATGCACGAGAGAGTCGGGATACAACTATTCAGCGCCAGCAGCCTGCTGCTTGACCTGGCGTCCGTCTTTCATCACGAAATTTACTTCGCGCAGTGCCTTGATATCATCCAGGGGGTTTTGCGGCATGGCGATAATGTCGGCGGCGTATCCGGCAGCGATACGCCCGCGCTGGTCGGCGATTCGCAACAGGCCGGCGTTGGTGGTGATCATGGCTTTCAAGATGTCGGCGGGCGGAATCCCGGCGCGGATCCACTGATCGAGATAGTCGAGCATCATCTGTCCTCGAGTCTTCCCGGGAAGATCGATTACCGTATCGGTGGAGAAAACGATCTTTACTCCCAGCTTGTATGAGCGGCGAAGGCGATCGACTTCCCTGGCGTCTTGTGTCTCAGCTTCAGTTTGAGAGCGGTACATGCCGACCAGATGGGCCATGGGAAACTCGGTGCCCGACAAATACGTTCCATGTTCTTTCATGAGGCGCAACAAATCGTCGTCGAGGTTGTGTCCGTGTTCGATGGAGTCAGCACCACCGAGAATCACGTTGCGAGCCGCCTCTCCGCCCAGAACGTGGACGGCGACGGCAAGGCCAGCGCTGTGAGCCTCTTCCACGGCTGCCTTCACTTCGTCAACCGAGTAGTGATAGATGCTGTTGTCGGCTACCAGTTTGATGCAATTGGCGCCATAGAAAATGTTGCGGCGAACTGCCGCGCGGACCTCTTCCGGGGAATCAGCATCGGCAAAATCGTGTGTCCAGGTGCGGCCATACTCGGGGGCGACGCGGTGATATTGGCCTCCGTAAGGTCCGATGATTTTGCCGCAGCTCTGGATGGTAGGTCCGATGAACCAGCCCAGCGCCAGCGCGTGGCGGACATCGGTCATTGCGTACTCGCCTTCGATACCACCCACGTCGCGGAGGGTCGTGAAGCCGGAATTCAACGCTTCGCGGGCGAGTGTGATCGCCAGCAGTGCGCGAAATGCCGTGCTGGTCGTCTCGAGCCTCGCGTAGGTGCCGTCGTCGCCCCAACCGCTGTTCCACGAGATGTGAGTGTGGGCGTCCATGAGTCCGGGGAGCACGAAGGAATGCGAGAGATCGATGACGTTCGCCCCGGTGGGCAGAACGGTATCCGCGCCGACACTTTTTACCTTTGTCCCGTCGATCAGAATGACCTGGTTTCGAGTCAGCTTCCCGCTGCTGGGGTCGATGACTGCGCCGGCCCGAATGGCTGTGACTTGACCCAGCGCGGGCGAGATCACGAAGAGCAATATCCATGCATACAGTGTTCGCCAGAACATGTTTCTCTCCGAAAGGAAATTAGTTCCCGGTCACATCGCGCAGAACGCGAAGAAAATTTCCGCCTAGAATCTTCTTGATATCCTCGTCGCTATAACCGCGATCCTTAAGTGCCTGGGCAATCTTGATCATGTCGAGCACGCTGTCGACTCCCTCGGGAGTGGAGGGCGCGCCGTCGAAATCCGAGCCCAGACCAACATGGTCGACGCCTGCGATCTTCACGGCATGATCGATCTGGTCGATGAGCGCGGTAAACGGCGGGCGGGGCACGCCGTCGGTGTAGTGTTTCAGTTCATTCCAACTCTTGCGGGAGGATTCGTCGGGATTGGACGTCTGGTTGCGGGCGTTAGCGTTGAATTGGGCCAGAAGATCTTTCTTGCGGGCCAGCATGGCGTCGCGAAATTTCTGGTCGACGAATTCGGAGTAGAAATTAATTCCCGCGACTCCACCGTTCTTCGCGAGCGCGCGCAACATGTCGTCGGTTGCGTTACGAGGATGATTGTCGAGAGCGCGGCAAGAGGAGTGGGAGAGAATCACGGGTTTGGTGGTCACCTGGAGCGCAGCGTAGAAGGTCTCGTCAGAAACGTGAGACAGGTCGACGATCATGCCAATGCGGTTCATCTCCCGGACAATGCTCTTACCCAGTTCGTTCAGGCCGTGCCAGCGTGGAGCGTCGGTGGAGGAGTCTGCCCAGTTGTTGGTATTGGAATGGGTAAGCGTCATGTACCGAACCCCCAAGCGGTGAAACATGCGGAGCGCGGCGAGGTTGTCCTCAATTCCGTGACCGCCTTCCATGCCCATGAGAGCCGCGACTTTGCCTTCTTTCTTGAAGCGAACGACATCCGCGGCGTCGACGGCCAGTCCAATGCGGTCGGGATTGGCGTCAATCACCTTGTAGACGACATCGATGAGTTCGAGCGATCGCCGGATAGCCTGGTGGGGAGCGAAAACCGGGTCCGGCCAGATCGAGAAAAAGATTCCGGTTACGCCGCCGTCGAGCAGGCGCGGGATGTCGACATTGCCGTCGGGCAGACGCTTGCCGATGTCGACGCCCTCGATGGAAATCCGACTCGGCGTGTCGTCATGGGTGTCGATGACGATGGCGTCGCGGTAGAGCGCGCGCACCCCGGGCGAGATCGTCGCTGGCCCGCTATCGAGCTTGTCGATAGTACCGCCCGAAGCCACAGTGGCCAGCAGCATTAATGAGACGAGCAGAGCTGTGCCTGACGGCATGCATTCCTCCCAAACTCGCGGGCAGCGCCCGATTTTCATGTACCTCTTGAACGAAGCTGTGATCCTGGAAATCGCGCATCGCAGGAGAGCTGTGCATGCTAAACGGCGCGGAAGTTTTCGCGACAAATTGTTTTTTGGTTCGCGGGTAGTCATTTTTCGCGCTTGACAGTACCACAGTTATGGAGTAGTAGAACAGTGGAATTTGAGGGGGGAGGGTCTTATGAAGTCCTGGGTCAGACTTCCATTCGTTCTCTGCGTCACAACGTTCCTGTGGGTGGTCGCAGCGCCGAGTTCTGGTCAGCAAACGACGGCCGCCATCCGCGGCCAGGTGACCGATTCGACGGGGGCGGTTCTGGCCGAAGCGACGCTGACCCTTGTCAACACGGGCACAGGTGCGTCGCGAACGACAAAGTCCTTCGACAACGGTGCGTACGCATTTGAGTCGATTGCGATCGGCACGTACAAGCTGACCGCGGTGAAGCAGGGCTTTTCGACCAAGGTGGTGGACGGGATTGTCGTGACCGTCGGAACCACCGCGGCCGTCGACATCTCCCTGGCGGTAGGCAGCACTTCAGAGCAGGTAACGGTCGAGAGCGAAATTCCCCTGGTGGATACCAATGAATCGCATGTTGGGACTGTGGTGGACGAGCGCGCGGTGCACGATTTGCCGCTGCAGTCCCGGCAATTCCTGAGTGTTTCCGTGTTAACACCCGGCGTCACGCTAGTGCCCAACGGGGATCCGACGGCGTTGAACCGGCTCATGCCGTCGATCGGCGGCAGTCGCGCCCGATACACCAATTTCAATGTCGACAACGCCGATGACAACGAGGACCTGGATGGGGGCCTGTTGCAGACGATCAGCCTGGAGGCTGTGCAGGAATTCCAAGTGATCACCCACCGGTTCTCGGCGGAGCAGGGAAGAGCGGGCTACGGGATTATCAATGTGCTGACGAAGTCGGGGACTAACCAGTTCCACGGCAGCGCGTTCGAGTTCTTTCGTGACAAAGCGCTGAACTGGAAGACCCATACAGAGGAAATTTCGGATTCTCCGAAGAGCTCATATCGGCGCAACCAGTTCGGCGGTTCCTTCGGGGGCCCGATCGTAAGGGATCGGATGTTCGGTTTCTTCGCAATCGAGAAGCTGAAGCAAACCACAATTGACATCGTTGATACACAGGGCATCGACCCCTCGCAAAACGGATCGTTCGATGTACCGCAGACTGTGTTCACGGTTCTAGGCAAAGTCGATGGTGAGATAACAAAGAACACTCACGCCAGTTTGCGCTATTCCCGGGAACACAACACGGACACGAGCGGAGTGAGTAACCGGATCCCGAAGTCTGCCTGGGGCTCCAACGTAAACACCTACAATACGGGTGTATTCAACCTGACCAGTGTGATTGGACCGACCAAGGTAAATCAGTTCACGGGGGAGTTTTCGTCGTGGCGGAACGAACTGCCGCCGAACACCATCGGTCCGACGCTTAATTTCCCCAGCGGGGTGGTGCTGGGACAAGCCCCTTGCTGCCCCCAATCCACGACATTGACCAAGATGCAGGCGCGGGACACTTTTTCCCTGGTGGCGACGGCAAAAGGCACACACAATTTCAAGGTCGGGGGAGAGTACGTATTCACCCGGCATCCGGGTGGAACTTACAACATTCAGAAACAGCCGCAATACACGTTCTTGGGAGACAGCCTGACAGCGCCGGTGAGCCAAATCTTTTATCTGACTGGCCAGGGCGTGTTTGAGTTCAACAGTTTTCACCGCGTCGGTTTGTTTGCGCAGGATGATTGGAAAGTAAGCCGCAAGCTCACACTGAATCTCGGCATGCGGTGGGATTACTATACGGGCGTAGCTTTCAACCAAAGCTATAGCCAAACCTACAATTTCCTGCAAACCGTTTTGCCTGAATTTGCCGGACGTCAGACCCAGAGTCCTAAAGGAAATTTTGGACCACGGCTCGGTTTTGCGTACGACCCTGTGGGCGATGGCAAGACGGTGATCCGGGGAGGGTACGGCTACTACTACAATTTTCCCATCCTCACTTCGTTCTTCACCATGATTGAACGCAACCCCGATCCTTTGCGGTTGGGCTACCTGGTCGTTGATACAAGCACCGATCAAAGCGGTATCACTAACCCAGACGGCAGCCTCTTTCAATACGGTCAACCACTGCCGCCCAACCAGTTGGGTCCGAGCCCGCTCCCACTGGAGGATTCAGTGGTCGACCCGCGTTCGATCAACCCCCGTTACCAGCACGCCACGATCGGGTTTGAGAGGCAACTGTCGTCGAAGACGGTCATCGGTGCGGACTTTATTTGGTCGCGGGGAGACCACACTCCTTTCGCCAATGACATTAACCGTTTCCCGATCGGAGGAGGCGTTCGCCCCTTTGCTGCGGATGGTTATGACTTCCCGATTCGTATCGAGGACACTTCTGGCCAAAGCCGTTACAAGGCCCTGAACATCTCGATAAATCACAATTACTCCCGGAACCTGCAACTCACCGCGTGGTACACCTACTCGACCTGCGGCAGCTTTGGTGTCATCGCATCCGACCAGGGTTTCGATAACTTTCCGATCAATCAGAACGATCCCCACAACCGGCAGGGTTTCGGCCCTTGCCAATTCGATCCCAATCACAAATTTGTAATTAGTCCAATCTTCAGCTTGCCGTGGGGCTTCCAGATTTCCAGCATTACGCGCTTCACTTCAGGGCGCGCATACAACATTAAGGCCGGCTCGGATCTGAATGGGGATGGTGTGAATAACGATCTGGCGCCAGGCGTAAGTCACATCAATGCGGGGACCGGCGACAATTTCTTTCAAGCCGATGTTCGCGCCTCGAAGATCTTCAAATTGCCGGGAGATTTTGGAAGAATCGAGGGGATCTTCGAGATGTACAACATCTTCAACAACAAGAATCCGAATCTCTTCGACGGGAACAAGCTTTCAGGCACATTCGGGCAGCCAACCGCGTTCGCGGGCGATCCCCTTCAACCCGAACAGAGGCTGATGCAGCTTGGCGTGAGGTTTAACTTCTAGACACGAGTCGCGCGGTTTTGCCGATCGACAGCGGGTGTGCGGTATTCACGCAGGGACAACGGCGAGGAGCAGGGGATCAAATGTCGACTTGGCAAGTCCGCGGTCTCGCAGGGGTATCGCTTTGTCTCTGGATTTGCCTGGCCCTGTCCCGGGCACAGGCTCCGGACTACAGCCGGCAAGGGTCGACCTCTTATGGAGGCGAGATATTGCCTTCACAGCAACGCCGAGTCATCACGCCGCTGCTTCCCTACGCGATTCTGGATGCGATAACCGATGAGATGTCCGGAGATCTCACCATGCAGCACATCCAGGTCATGAGCCTTTACCACCGGACCGAGCCATCCCGCGAATTCAAGCAATCGGCTGAGTACGTTCAGCGAAAGCTGAAGGAGTACGGGCTCGCGGACGCGAAAATCGAGACCTTTCCCTCCGACGGCAAGATCATGTACTCGACTTTCCGGTCCCGTCCGCAGTGGGACGTGGACTTCGCCGAGTTGTGGATGCAGCAACCTGGAAGGGAACGGCTGGCGAGCTACGCCGAAACGGCGGTGTCGATTGCGCAGCACAGCCGGTCCGCAAACGTCAGCGCGGACGTTGTAGACGTGGGTTCCGGGACATTGGATGCTGACTACGAAGGCAAAGCGGTAGCGGGGAAGATCGTGCTCGCAGACGGGGATACGAATCTTGTTCACCGCAAGGCAGTGTACGAACGAGGAGCCGCAGGCGTCATCGACTACCGATTGAATCTGATTCCTACGACCCGCCAGCAAGACATGCTAAGCCTGGTCACACAAGGAGTGATCTGGCCGATTGATCCGGAATACGAGCAGAAAGCGACGTTTGCCTTCATGATTTCGCCGCGCAAGGGAAGACAGCTGCACGCAATGCTGCAGAGCGGCGAGAAGGTGTCGGTGCATGCCGAGATCAAAGCGCGGGTCGGACCCGGCGAGTATCAGGTTGTCACCGCGACCATTCCGGGATCAGACAAGGCTGCCGAAGAGTTTGTCTTGAGCTGTCATCTCGGACATCCCCGGCCGGGTGCCAATGACAACGTCAGCGGATGCGCCGCCCTCCTGGAGATCGCCAGATCGTTTTCGCGCTCGATATCGACCGGAACTCTGAAAAGGCCACGGCGTTCGATACGCTTCGTGTTTCCGCCGGAGAACTCGGGCACCATCATGTACCAGGTGGCCCACCCAGATGCAAAACGACACCAGGTGGGCGCAATGCAACTTGATTCGGTGGGAGGCAATCCCGCGATTACCGGAAGCATTCTCCACCTGTTTCGCACTCCTTATTCGATGGCGACGTACTTGAACGACGTTTCGCAGAACTTGTTTCAGTTTGTTTCGGACACAAACATCGAGAAGATTCCTTACCGGATTGCTTTTCCTCATCAGTTCGAACCGCGGATCACGTCAGTGACAGGTACGCGAGACAATTTCTGGGGCAGCGTAGACGAGTTTTTCGACGGGAGCGATAGCTTTATCTACTCGGACAGTTCGGTGGGCGTGCCGGCGTCGTACCTGGAAGATTGGCCGGATCCATACTTCCACACCAGCGGGGATCTCCCGGTGAACCTGGATCCCACCAAGCTGCGGCGAAGCTGTGTCATTGCAGCCACCGTGGCCTATGCTGTAGCCAATGCGAACGACACCGACGTCGTGCGGTTTGCGGTGGAAACTTCCAACCGGGCGCGGGAACGAGTTGCGAATCTTGAACGGGACGCATTTGACCGCCTCTATCTCTGCGGTGCGGACCGATTGGCTGGCTGCTATGACGAGGCTGCCAATGCCCTGGCGCAGGCCTTTCAACGCGAGGCGGTCGCCATAACGTCAGCGCGCCGACTGGCGGACGATGCGGGGACTGTCGAGGCGAGAGTCAAGGTGTTGCACGATGATTTTCTCGCGGAGCAAGCGGCCAGCTTACGAAGATTAAAGGACCACTACCTTTGGCTCGCTGGAATCAATCATGTCGACCTCGTGCAGCACGAATTAAGCAAAGAAGAACGTAATGCCGCGACGAAGTTTCCCCGTCGAAACAACACGCTGATCGGGCCAATGGACAGCTTCGCGTTCGACTATCTGACCACCAAGACCGATCCGAAATACCGGCAACGCTACGATATTTTCAATCTGCCGGTGAATTCCTACGCCTTTGAAACGGCTTATGAAGCGCTTAATTTTGCCGACGGCAGTCGCAGCCTGCTGGAGATTTCGAATGCGCTGCGAGCGGAGTTCGGCGATGTGCCCTTGCGGGCGGTGGACCAGTATATGGAGTTGCTCTCGGAAGCTGGCGTGATCGAGTGGGTTTCGAAAGGTGAAGGTAAACGGTGATGCGTATGCGCCTTGCTATGATGTGCGCCTGCGATTGCGGTTACTTCGAGATGATTTGAGGAGAGACGAACGATGAGAACTTCTTTGCGGGCATTCACATGTCTGGTGGTTACGGCATGTGCCATTTTGACGGCGGCGCAGGAGCCCTCCACGTCGGAGGTACCCAGAACGGTGGAGATTACACCTAAGGAAGTCACGGCCGAGGTAGGCCAAAAATTGACCTTCAAAGCGGTCGCCAAGAACGCGGCCGGCGAAGTCATTCCAGGAACGCCGTCGCTCTGGTTTACGGCGCCTTTCGACCTGGCCGGTGCAGAGAAGGGTGTGGTTACCGTCTACCAGCCCGGCGAGATTCGAGTTGGAGCCGTAATCGCCGGAAAAACGGGATACGCGAGAATCACCGTTTCGCCTGCAGCCCCGGCCAGTGTGGATATCGCGATGCCAAAGCCGCTGGTGGTGGGCGCATCCCAGATTCTCGTGGCAACGGCGAGGAATGCGAAAGGCGACCCGCAGAACAATGCTCCTATCACCTGGACATCGGAGACGCCGTCGATTGCAAGTGTCGACAAGGCTGGAGTTGTTACCGGCCTGCGAACTGGACAAGCCAAAGTACGGGCGACATCGGGGAAAGCCACAGGAAATATCAGCTTTGCGGTTGGGAAGAATCCTGTCGCAAGCCTGAGTGTGGAGCCCACAACGACACAGGCACGCACCGGCGACGTGGTTCGTTTCAAACCCACCGCGAAGGACGCGCGTGGCGGCGCTGTTAAGGATCCCTTCGTTTCCTGGGAAGTGATCGGTGCTGGAGCGACAGTGTATCCGGATGGCGCGTTCGTGGCGGAGGACCCGGGCACGTACATCGTGCGGGCAACGAGCGGAGGGCGGGAGACGACCAGTTCCGTGGTGGTCGCTCCGCGAAACATGGAGCGCCAGCTAGACGTCGTTGCCCACGTAATGCCGAAGGACACGCAAACGTCTGAGCAGTGGATCATCGGCAACTATGCCTACCTTGCTTCGGTGAGCGACAAGCTGTGGGTGTACGACGTTTCCGAACCCGCAAGCCCCAAACTTTTGGATACGGTTACGGTGGACGCGCGGCTCATTAACGACGTCAGTACAACTGCCGACGGAAAAATCGGGGTGATCACTCGCGAAGGTGCGTCGACCCGGAAGAACGGCATCGTGTTTTTGGACACAAGCGATCCCACTCACGTTCGCGTGCTATCGGACTATACGGCTACGGTAACCGGGGGAGTGCACAGTGCCTACGTGAATGGGCACTACGCCTATATCACCGATGACGCGACGGGCTCGATGCGCGTGATTGATTTTGCCGATGTGAAGGCCCCCAAGGAGGTTGCGCGCTGGCAAGTCGAGTCACCTTTGGCGACCACGATTGAAGGACACTTTGGTCCGATGTCAGCGGGACGATACCTGCATGATCTGCAAGTTGTCGATGGACTGGCATACCTGGCGTACTGGCGCGATGGGCTGGTGATTCTGGATGTCGGGAATGGCATCAAGCATGGCAGCCCGGAGCATCCGCAGTTGGTGAGCCAACTCCGCATCAATCAGAACGAGCTGTACGGGGATGGTTGGCTGGCTGGGACGCACACCGTATACCGGTCTAAGAACTACGTGTACATCGGCGATGAAGTGTATCCCGCCGAATTCGATTTGGAGTCGCACTTGCGCATTCCAGTGCGTGGCATCGTGCAGGTGGTTGACGTGAGCGACGTCGAGCACCCGCGAATGGTTGCTCACTATTCCGTGCCAGAGGCCGGCGCTCACAACATCTGGGTGGCGGATGATGTGCTCTACATGGGCTACTACAACGGCGGGGGGAGAATTCTCGACGTTTCGGGCGAACTGCGCGGAGATCTCTACCGGCAAGGCCGAGAAATCGCGCGGCTCTGGACCGGCGATAACGCAGGCTACCGCACGAATCTTCCATTCACTTGGGGCGCGCAGCCCCATAACGGGCTGATCTACTTCAATGACATTAATTCCGGCCTCTGGATTGTGAAGCTAGGCAAGCCAACCTTCAAGGGTTCCACGACTGCGCCGGGCCTTCCGTGATGAGGCTGACAAGCATGAGGTGTCGTTGGCTGGCGGTGGCGTGGCTCTTGGTGCTGCGCTGTCTGGCGCAAGGAACTTCGCCGGATAAGGATTACTTCGTATACCTGGTGTGCGAGGGAGCCGACAAGATCGTAGTGGTCCGGTTTGGCCCAGATGGTGCCAAGGTCGACCACATGCTGCATACAGGGGTGATGCCGGGTGGCGATATCAGCGGGCCGCACGGGATCATCATGTCGCCGGATCGCCAGTTTTATTACGTCACCATCGCCCACGGCCGCCCGTATGGTCAGGCCCTCAAGTACAGGACGAAAGATGATGCGGTGGTGGGGCAGGTGACGTTGGGTTTCTTCCCGGCGACGGTCGATGTCACGCCCGATGGCAGTTTTCTATACGAAGTTAACTTCAACCTGCACGGGGACATGGTGCCGTCCTCAGTGTCGGTGGTTGCGACCGACGAAATGGTTGAGGCAGCGCGAATTCCGACCTGCGTCATGCCGCACGGTTCCCGTCTCAATCCGGCGGGAACGAAACAATACTCGGCCTGCATGATGGATGACATGCTGGTCGAGATCGATACCGCGAAGTTCGGCGTCTCGCGACACTTCATCCTGAGCAAGGGAAAAGAGGCGGGGATCGTTGGTTCTCCGCCTCAAGATCACCACCAGATGGCAGCGGCGACCTGCAGTCCGACGTGGGCGCAACCTTCTGCGGACGGCAAATCGGTGTACGTGGCCTGCAACAAGTCCGATGAAATCGTTGAGGTGGCGGCGGATTCCTGGACCTTGCGGCGGCGCATACCAGCCGGGAGCGGTGTCTATAATCTGGCGGTCTCGAAAGACGGCAAGATGGTGGCAACCAACAAGCGCGGGCAGTCCGTCTCGGTGTTCGATCTCGAGTCTGGGCGCGAACTTGTAAAGTTGCCTACGAAACGCAAGGTGCCAGACGGAGTGGTTGTCAGTCCTGACAACTTGTACGCGTTCGTCGCCGTGGAAGGGATCGGATCGGAGCCGGGTACGGTCGAGGTGATCGATTTGCACTCATTGAAGACAGTCGCGACGGTGGACGTGCCCGAACAGGCAGTCGGCATTGATTTCTGGAAATCACAGCCGCATTCGGCAGCTCATTAGCGAAAAAGTGGCGCAAGTGCTGGAGCGAAGTGGACACAGGTGTTCAACGACAAACCGGATGTGCTGGTTATCGGCGGTGGAGTGATCGGAGTCTGTGCCGCCTACTATGCCGCCAAGGCGGGACGACGGGTGACGCTAGTCGAGCGCGGGGAGATCGGCTCGGGGTGTTCATGGGGCAATGCCGGGTGGGTGGTTCCGAGCCACTGCATTCCGCTGGCAGCCCCCGGCGTACTCGAGAAGGGCCTGAAGTGGATGTGGTCTTCAAGCAGTCCGTTCTCCATCAGGCCGCGGTTGGACTGGGGTTTGATGCGGTGGCTGGTTGCTTTTGCGGCCGCGTGCAATGAGGACCGAGTGCGCAAGACGATTCCGATACTACGAGATCTGACGTTTGCGAGTCTGGATCTCTTCCGGGAACTTTACTCGCTTGAAGGGATGAGCGGTGGATACAGCGAAGACGGATCTCTGATGTTATTCGCAACCAAGCGTGGTCTCGCGGACGGCCGCCGGGATGCAGAAATGCTGGGAGAGAACGGGATCCGATCACAAGAATGGGGTGCCGCCGAAATTGTGGAGCGCGAACCCTCGATAGTGCCGGGTATGGCGGGTGGCATTTTCTATCCCGATGATGCTCATCTATTACCGGGTGATTTCCTTGACGGGTTGGCGCGAACCTGCGAGAGGCTTGGAGTCGAGTTGATGCGGTCGACCAACGTTACCGGGTTCGATCTAGAGAAAAAACAGATCTCTGTGGTACGCACCACGCAAGGCGATTTTCGGCCCGAGTGCGTGGTACTTGCGGCGGGTTGCGAGTCGTCGACTCTGGGCCGCAGTCTGGGGCTCGATTGGCTGATCCAGGCGGGCAAGGGTTACAGCTTCAGCATTTCGTCGTCGACTGTACGTCCTTCGAAGCCACTGCTCCTAAGTGAGGCGAAGGTCGCAGTTACTCCGTTCGGAGACAAAGTGCGCTTTGCAGGTACTCTGGAACTGTCTGGTCTCGACTACAGTGTCAATGAAAAACGACTGAACGCGATTCGGGATAGCTCCTCCAAATATTTCGTTCAGAGACTTCCGCTGATCGTGGAAGAAAAATGGAGCGGGTTAAGACCTTGCACTCCTGACGGTCTACCGATCGTCTCGTCGGTCCCCGCGGTCAAGAATCTGATCGTTGCCAGTGGACACGCCATGCTTGGCATCAGTCTCGGTCCAATTACCGGCAAGCTCGTGGCACAGCTGGCTTGCCATGAACCGCCTGACATTGATTTATCGTCGTTGTCCATAGGCAGGTTTCTTTCCTGAGCGCATTCGAATGCTGATTCTGTCGGAAGAACAAGTTCGAGAGAGACTGTCCATCGATGAGGTTCTTTCCTCACTCGAGAAGATGTTTGGACGGGACTACCGAAAGACCGCGAACATACCCCTCAGGACAACGATGCAGGCCTTTGGCGGATCCACTTGCCTGGTTATGCCTTGCAGCGACAGTGCGCTTCCAGCGGCAGGTTTGAAGGTGGTTACGGTACGCAATGGCGGGACCTCGAATGGCGATCGTGTCCAGGCGGACTGTTTTCTGCTTGAACCCGAGAGCCTGAAGGTTTGTGCGGTGTTGTCGGCAAATTACCTTACAGACGTCCGCACTGCCGCTGTCTCTGCGATTGCTACTCGAGCGTTAGCGCGGCCAGAGAGCCGAACGCTTGGGGTCTTCGGTACAGGCCGTCAGGCTCTGGCTCATCTTCTATTGTTCAGTCGCAGCCAGCAGTTTGAGCGCTTACTTGTTTGTGGATCGCAAGCGTCGCGAAGCGAGAATTTTGCCGAATTGCTAGCGGATCATCACGGGCTTCGCGTCGAACCCGTCGAAGCCGCCGTCTGTGCCCAGGAGTCAGATGTCATATGCACATGCACCACTTCGAGTGTCCCCGTATTCGATGGAAAACTGATTCGCGAGGGTACTCACCTGAACCTGGTGGGCGCGTTTCAGCCTGACACCAGGGAAGTAGACGATGTAGTGGTACAACGTTCTCGAATCGTAGTCGACAGTTACGAAGGGGCGCTCTCCGAGGCTGGCGATCTGCTGATACCGCTCAGTCGCGGCATCATCACGAATGACAGCATAGTTGCCGACCTCCACGAAATCGTAAGCCGCAAAGCGGTCGGCCGCCGCGATCCCGCGGACATCACTCTGTTTAAAAGTGTTGGATTCGCTTTGGAGGACCTTGTCGTCGCATCCCTTTTGTACGAGAGAGAACTCAAGTAACAGCCCTCTGCTCCTCACATTGAGCTAAACGGAGATCGTTCATGAAGCGAATGAAATATGTCTTTGCCGGGATCCTGTTGCTGCTAGCCGGAATTGGGATGGTAGCGTCGCAGAAAGACTCAAGGCTCCCTGCCGAAACCACAGTGCAGGAATTTACGAGTGCTTATAACGAAAAGAATATTGACAAGGTGCTATCGCTTTACGCAGCGGATGCGGTCATGGTTTCGGAAGCTGGAGTTGCGGAGGGGCCCGATGCAATCAGGGCACGGCTCAGCGGAGGGATACAGCGGGGCAACACCATTGCTTCATTGAGTCCCGAGAGGAACGATAGTTCGGGAGCACTGAGCTACACGGAGGGCGCCGCCGAGGTAGTAAGCAATGGGCAACGGTCGCAACGCCACTACTTGGTCATCGTGAGGACAGTCGGACCACGGAGTGAAATCGTGATTCACTATTCGCTTCCGACTTCCAAGACGCCCTGATCTGGGGCAGTTCACCAGCGGTGAATGTACCTCAGCGAAGAAAGCCTGCATCGAGAGAACGTCCCACATACGTACTCCCAATCGGCTCCCGTTTAATTGTCCTGAGGGTTCCTTAGAGTTTCCCTAGCTTGCCATCAGTGCCGCTGGATTTCTTGCCGTCACCCAAGGCCGGTGGTTCAAATCACCCCCGCAAGCAACCTCAAGCTCCAGATAATCAGTCCCTTGAGGCGCGCGTTTGCGAAGCTGCAACGGCGTTGCATCCCGCTCCCTTTCGCTTGCATTCGTTTCTGACTCGCAGCCGCTGAAGCCTTCGCGGGCGTAGAGAACTTCTTGCGGGACCTGTCCTATTCCTCCGTCGCGCCACTGCGTCCAATCGTGGTTGGCCGGTGGGTTGTTGCTTGTGTCTGAGGAGATGTGATCTCGATCACACAGTGGTAGTACGAGGATCACAGACCATTTGCGGGCCGGCATAGAGGATATGTACATGTAGAGGTCAACAATGCTCTCAATCACCTCCCAATACGCGTTGCGGGCGCTTTCCCACCTCGCACGAGAGACCAACGGAACCAACGGAACCGTTGTGGGCCGGGATCTCGCCCAGTCGGTTGAAATTCCAGCGAACTATTTGTCTAAGGTGCTACTAACTTTGCGAAATGCCGGGTTGGTGGAAACGACTCGCGGCTCAGGTGGCGGATACCGTCTCCGTAGACCTGCGAATGAGATTCATTTGATCGATGTGGTGGAGCTGTTTGAAGAAATTTCTCGAACGAGACCACCCTGTTTCCTGGGCCGAACGCGAGCCTGCTCTGCCACGGAGCCTTGTACGGCGCATTCCACGTGGAAAGGGCTGCAGGCGGCGTATTTGGGTTTTCTGGTTTCCACTCCGCTGTCGGCAATCGCTGGTAATCCTGGGGACACCTGGACGAACTCCAAGCCACGCACTTGTGGCGCGGAAAATCACAGGGCTGAAAGATCTATGCACACTGGAGGCTTAAAGCAATGACCGCTGTTATGGACAAAACTGTTCGGGAATTGGCGCTCGAAAATCCCGCTTCGACGAGAGTATTTGAAAACCTTGGCATCGACTACTGTTGCGGCGGCAATCAATCCCTGCTCGACGCTTGCCGGAGTGCAAACTTGAGCGTGGATCACGTGCTCGCGGCGCTTGATAAAACCAACCAGGCTGAGCTCGCGAGGAATCAACCGCGAGACTGGCGAATCGAACCGCTGGCGGCTTTGATTGCGCACATCCAAAACACCCATCACAAATACACCAGGGAAGAGCTTGCCCGGCTGGGGCTGCTTTTCGAGAAAGTCTGTTCGGTTCACAGCAAGAACCATCCCGAACTCCTGGAGGTTCGCGAGGTATTCCGAGGCCTCGCTCAGGAATTGACCGCGCACATGATGAAGGAAGAGATGATCCTGTTTCCCTACATAGTCAGCATGGAGGCGGCTGTAACGAGAAAGGAAACAATCGCACGTGGGCCGTTCGGTTCTGTCCAAAACCCGGTTTCAATGATGGAACATGAACATGATTCCGCAGGGAATGCATTGCGGGCAATGAGACAAGCAACCAACGGGTACTCTGCGCCTGCCGACTCCTGCGTCAGCTACCAGACGCTCTATAAAGCACTCGCCATATTCGAAGCCGATCTTCATCAGCACATTCATCTGGAAAACAACATCCTGTTCCCTCGAGCAATTGCAATTGAAACTGGACGATAGCCGTATCAGGTGGCCCCGTTCGACCGGAGCTCATAGGAGAGCACTCATGCAATACAAGAAGCTATGGATCGTATTTGGACTGATCATGGTGGTTTCGTTCTCCGTGCTTGGCGGCGTTGGCTACAAGGCAATCAATAATGGACCGCCGATACCTGCGAAGGTCGTCACTGCGGACGGTCGCCTGTTATTCACTGGGGAGACGATTCGCGATGGACAGAATGTCTGGCAATCAACCGGGGGGCAGGAAATCGGCACCATCTGGGGGCACGGAGCCTATGTCGCACCCGACTGGAGCGCAGATTACCTCCATCGGCAATCAGAGATTGTGCTGAATCGCTGGGCGACCCAACAGGGTTTTTCCGGTTATCGCTCCATGCCGGCCGAGTCGCGGGCGGGCATTGAAGGCCGACTGATCGAGCTGACGCGGCGAAATACGTATGACGCGGCCAGCGACACGATCGTGCTTGATGGTGATCGAGTGGCAGCCTTCGAGGAGCTGGCGAGCTACTACGCTGATGTTTATGGCAACGGCCGTGACGCATACGCAATTCCCGCGGGCGCTCTGAGCGACCCAGCGAAACAGCGGCAGATGGCCACATTCTTCTGGTGGACGGCCTGGGCCGCCAGCACCAATCGCCCCGGTCAGAATGTTACCTACACGCAAAACTGGCCGCACGAAGAGCTGGTCGGCAATCGTCCGACGGGCGGGACGATCGTTTGGAGCGTGATTAGCTTCGTGCTTCTTCTGGCCGGAATCGGGGGAATGGTCTGGTATTTCGGTTCGCAGGAACACCGGTCGCCTCCTGATCCCATGCCCAGACGCGATCCCTTGCTGGGATTGCAGCCGACACCCTCTCAGAGAGCGACGGTGAAATATTTCTTTGTGGTGGCCGCGCTTTGGGTAGTTCAGGTGGCCTTGGGCGCAATCGCCGCCCATTATGGCGTGGAAGGCGGCGGTTTCTACGGCATCCCGCTGGATAAGTGGTTACCCTACTCAATCGCGCGAACCTGGCATCTGCAGATCGGAATCTTCTGGATCGCTACTTCCTGGCTCGCAACCGGCCTTTACATCGTTCCCGCCGTGAGCGGCGCTGAACCGAAGGGACAGCGTTTGGGGGTAAACGCCCTGTTTGTTGCGGTGGTGGCAGTGGTCGTAGGTTCGCTGGCTGGAGAATGGTTGGGCATTCAGCAGAAACTCGGCAATCTCTGGTTCTGGTTCGGCTCGCAGGGATATGAATACGTCGACCTGGGACGAGTCTGGCAGATTCTGCTCTTTGTGGGCCTAACCTTCTGGTTGTGGCTGATGTGGCGTGGGCTGAAGCCTGCACTCGCGCGACGGGACGAAAATTATTCGCTGCTTATGTTGTTTCTAATCTCCAGCATAGCGATTCCACTCTTCTATGCAGCCGGGCTGATGTACGGGCAACGCTCTCCTCTTATCACCGCCGAATATTGGAGATGGTGGGTTGTGCATCTCTGGGTTGAAGGGTTTTTCGAAGTCTTCGCAACCGTGGTCATCGCCTTCCTGCTCACCAGGCTCAAACTACTTTCGATTGCGACAGCCACACGAGGCGTCCTTTTCTCGACCGTGATCTATCTCTCCGGAGGGATCATCGGGACCTTTCATCACTTGTATTTCACGGGGATGCCCAACTCCGTGCTGGCACTCGGTGCAATCTTTAGCGCTCTCGAAGTTGTGCCCCTGGTTCTCATCGGCTTTGAAGCATGGGAGAACATTCGCTTGTCCCGTGGGACCGCTGACAACCCGTGGATCAGTGCATATAAGTGGCCAATTTACTTCTTCGTAGCGGTGGCCTTCTGGAATTTTGTTGGTGCGGGCTTGTTCGGGTTCATGATCAATCCCCCGATCGCGCTTTACTATGTGCAAGGTTTGAACCTCACTCCAGTTCACGGACACACCGCGCTGTTCGGGGTGTACGGGATGCTGGGATTGGGACTCATGCTGTTCTGCCTCCGTGCTCTACGTCCGGGGTTGATGTGGAAAGATCGGCCTCTCGCCATTGCCTTCTGGTCCATCAACATTGGGCTCGCGGCAATGGTCCTGCTGAGTACATTGCCAATTGGCCTGGCACAAGCCTGGGCATCGGTCGAGATCGGCACCTGGTATGCGCGGTCTTCCGAATTCCTCCACACTCCGCTGTTGACTTGGCTGCGCTGGATGCGAATGTTCGGCGACACGATCTTCGCGTTTGGAGCGATAGTGCTGGGATGGTTTGTTCTCGGACTGGTCACCGGCCATTCCTTCGATCGGGGAGCGAGAGTCCTTGAAGAAGGGGAATACACTCCGCACGAGCCAGAACTCGTACATTCAAGGTGACTTTAGGGGCCCGCATGACCGCAACGAGTCAAACAGTATTCGCCGCTCCCCCGGCCCGCAGACGAGCCATGGTTGTGCCTCGCGAACATGGTGCCTGGGGTCTGCTGCTGGTCCCTCTCTTTACGGGGCTGGTGGCGGGTTTTGCTCCAGAACATCGCATCTGGCCATTGTTGCTCTTCACCGTGGCGAGCCTCTCGCTATTCATGTTGCGCACACCGGTTGAAAGTCTCCTTGGCGTCGGTTCGCTCTCGGCACGTACTTCAGAAGAACGCTGGACGGCGATCATTGCATTGACCGGCTTCGGCGGCCTAGCTGGCGTATGCCTGTTTGGGCTGATGGGGAAGGGACACTACCCATCGTTGCTGGTCCTGGGCGCGGTGACAGCATGCGCAGTTGTTGCGCAGGGTGTGCTCCGGAAGTTGGGCCGTAATACCCGGATGATTTCACAGGTGGTGGGCGCGATTGGCCTTACCTGTGCGGCTCCAGGTGCTTACTACATAGGCAGGGGACAGCTCGACAGGCACATGTTTGTATTGTGGGTCGCGAACTGGATCTTTGCCGGCAACCAGATTCATTTTGTGCAACTGCGAATTCACGCTGCCCGTGCAGCAACGTTGAGGGAGAAGTTCCAACGAGGACGATCGTTTCTCCTGGCTCAACCGGTGCTGTTGACGGTGTTGGTCCTCGCTTCCCTCTGGCACATATTGCCTCCCTTTGCGATCCTTGCGTTCATTCCTGCAGTTGTGCGGGGAACGCAATGGTTCCTCAGAAGGCCGGAGTCGCTAGACGTCAAGAGCCTAGGCTGGTCCGAGATGAAACATGGAGTTGCATTCGGAGTTTTGCTCGCAATGACCTTCGTATATAGGTAACCCTTCTGAAGATGGACTTGGTGTCACCATGAGGGGTACGCTCCGCTGGCCGTGACGAGCTTGCCGGTTCCGGTCCAGATCCAGCAGGGGCGTGCGCCGGCCGCCTAGGTGAATCGCCCAGGGATTGAGCAGGACGATGGCACCGTAAATCAAAGCCAGCACTAACAGCAGAGCCCTGCCTCGAGGTCTGCGTGGTCGCTGCATTCGCCTGCCGCGACTGGCAGCGCGCTGGGCATGACCCCCAGATAGCGAACGCAGGCCTATCTCACCTCACCGCAGCTGGAACCCAGCCACTTGGAGGTCCATGTACCCTCCACGTTCATCGCGCGCCCATCACCGTTCACCGTCGACTGGTACGAACCATTCACGTGTTCTGGATCAGCGGCTACCAGTTCAAGGGTACCCGTGGCGTGCATACCTTCTTGATCGCACACAAGTTTCGCCTTGACCGTGGTGGTCGTAGTATTGAGGACGGTCGTGGTGCATTCCTTGGCATCGGCGAGCTTCAATCTATCTTTTTCCAGGTCCTCTTTGGTCATACAGTGCTTTTCTGTGGTGGTGTTTGTGTGTGCGGCCGAGTTTGCCTTCATTCGCTCCTCCATCCTGGCCCGCTGCTCGGGCGTCAGTCGGTTCAGCATTGCAGCGGGGATTGGCATCTCGCCCGCCCTCTTGATCGTTCTAGTGCTCTCCCAAAGACCAGGTTTTACATTCAGGGGCTGCAACTTGGCGGCAAGCTGCGAATCGAGAGGTCCCCGCACTTCCTTCCCCGATTTCTGAGTCTGCGCCCAAGAAAAAAAGAGTGAACAGCCAGGCACCGCGAGCATACTGGCAACAACAAGCAATCTTCTTGTAGTCGATGTCATTTTTGGCCTCCTGAGGCGATTTCCGAGGCTCGCATCCCGCCTGTGTGACGACGGGTTTCGCGTGCCATGCGGGCACAATGCGTCGAAAAAAAAGAAAGTGCAAAGGAAATGCGACTTAAATCTGCCTGACGCGACAAAGCACGCACAATGAAGCGTTTACGAAAGCTGCTGACACGCTTGGGGAGCGATGCTATGATGCCAGCCACATTCGTGGGGACGGGTCAATGGAGCGCGGCTTCGCTTGGTGTTCGGTTGCGCTTCGGCGTGTTCGAAGCGAATCCTGCCGATGGTGCGCTGCTCCGTAGCGGCACGAAAGTCAAAATCCAGGAACAACCTTTTCGCCTTCTTCTCCTTCTCCTTGAGCGGCCGGGGGAAGTCGTTACTCGCGAGGAATTGCGCCAACGACTCTGGCCGGAAGGAACCTACGTTGATTTTGACGGGAGCCTAAATGTAATCCTGAAGAGGCTCCGTGGGGCCATTGACGATGATCCAGAGAACCCGCGCTTCATTGAGACGATTCCGAGGCGCGGCTACCGGTTCATTGCGCCGGTTTCTATAATTGAAGAGACGCCAGAAAAAGATGCATCGCGAGGCCCTGCGATCGCAGCACCGCCGATACCTGTAACAACGCTCCACCCCCCACGAAATTTGTCTGACGCGGCAAGCACCTCACTTGGTGGCACGCATCCGTGGCGCCGCAAGCTCATATATGCGGGCTCTGCACTTGCAGTTCTCGTGGTTGCTATCGGTGGCTGGCTGACATGGCATTACCGAGTGCTGAGGGAACGGCAGTTCTCACAGAACCCATCGGTCCACGTACGCAAATCTGTCGCGGTCCTTGGGCTCCGGAACCTGTCCGGGCGCAGCGAGGATGAGTGGCTCGCCACGGCGTTTTCGGAGATGTTGAGCACAGAATTGGCCGGCGGCGAGAAGCTTCGCTTGGTCTCCGGCGAAGAGGTTGCCAACCTGCGGCTTTCCTCACCATGGTCGCAGTCTGACACGCTGGTTCGCAGCACGACGACGCGAATTGGCACCGCCCTGAATAGCGACGTGCTGGTTCTGGGTTCTTATTTGACGATCGGCCCCGCCGATCACGGTCAAGTGCGGCTCGATGTGCGCATGCAGGATGGCAAGACGGGCGAGATCCTGACGGAAGTCGGGGAAGTTGGCGGCACCCAGGACCTGTTTCATCTGGTCTCAAGTGTGGGCGCCAAGTTGCGCGAACGTCTGGGCATCCAGGAGTTGCAGAGCACGGAGCAGGCCGGCGTGCTGGCTTCGCTGCCGCTGGATCCGGAAGCGGCGCGGTTCTATGCGCTGGGGATTGCCAAGTTGCGTGAGTTTGACGCGCTTGCGGCCAAGGACCTACTGGAGCAGGCTGCCCAGGCCGACCCAAAATTTTCGCTGGTACACAGCATGCTGGCGCGGGCCTGGGCAGAACTCGGCTACCAGCAGAAACGCCGCGAGGAAGCAAAGCGAGCACTGGATCTTGCCATTGATCTGCCGCATGCGCAACGCATGCTGGTTGAAGGTGAGTACTACGAGAGCTTGGGTAAGCAGGAACAGGCTGCGTCGGTGTACCACGCGCTCTTTGAACTGTTTCCCGACAATCTTGACTATGGATTAAGACTGGCGTCGGCACAGACTTTGTCGGCTCACGGCAGTCAGGCCTTGGAAGTGATCCATCAGCTTCGAAGACTCTCTCCTCCTTCCTCCGAGGATCCGCGCATTGATTTAGCCGAAAAGCGCGCGATGAAGTCCAACAATCCAGCCGAACTGGCCTTGGTGCGAAGCGCCATTCGCAAGGCATCCGAGCGCGGACAAAAGCTGATTTATGCGCTGGCAAGAAAAGAAGAGTGCACGATTCTGAATTACAGCGAGCACCCGGATGAGGCGCTGTCTGCCTGCCAAGACGCGTACAGCGTATTTCTCGCTGCTGGGAACAAGTCGGCTGCCGCTGATGCAGTGCGCAACATCGGCGACACGTTGGGCACGTTGGGAAAGTACCAACAATCGATTGAAACCTACGAGCGAGCGCTGAATCTGCTGGAGGGACTTGGAGAACACAACAAGGCTGGCGCCGTCTTCAACAACATGGCGATCGCCTTCGAAAATAAGGGCAATCTGGATCGAGCGGAGCATTTGTACCGGGCCGCGAAAGTCGAATTCGAGCAGGCTGGGGACGTAAACAATCAGATCACGGCGATAGGGAATATCGCGGACATCCTTTATCTTCGCGGCAATCTGGCTGGCGCGGACAAGCTCTATCAGGAAGCGCTGCGAATCGCAGCCGCGGTGGATAGCAGCGAACCCTATCTCTTGTATCGCGTTGCCGACCTGGACCTGATGCGGGGCCGAGTTCAAGATGCTCGCCGGCTGGCGCAGCAGGCGGTAGATGCATTTCAAGCAATTCAGGGATCGTATCAGTACCTAACCGCCGCAATGCTTGACCTCGGTGAAGTTCTGGAGGCGCAGGGCGACCTGTCCGGAGCGCGATCCCAATTCGAGCAGTCCCTGGCTATGTCCCAAAAGATTGGAGCTTTGGTTAATGCGGCGGAGAGCCAGGAAGAACTTGCGCGGCTGGCAATTGAAGAAGGGCACCCCGAACAGGCGGACGCCTCGCTGCATGGCGTGATTGCGGAATTCGAGAAAGAGAAAAGCGATCCGGATTCGAGTAGTGCTTACACGCTGTTGAGCCGGGCATTGTTTATGCTGGGGAAACTCGACGAAGCCCGCACAGCGGCCCGGCGAGGGGCCGAACTCAGCCTGACAAGTTCAGATCCGGCATTGAAACTCCCGGCGGAGATTCAGCAAACCCGGGTCGAGGCGGCGAGCGCAGAGACTGACAGAAAGCGTCAAGCGGCGGCCCAGCGCTTTCAGTCTGTGATCGCTACTGCCAATCGGCTGGGCTACTACAAGCTGGAGTGTGAGGCACGGCTTGCGCTCGGGGAATTGGAGCTGAAAATCAATTCCCCTGCGGCCCACAAACATCTCAAGGTCCTCGCCTCAGAAACCCGCAGTCGCGGCTTTGAGCTCCTCGCTCGCCAAGCCGAGGGCGCTGTGTCCAGCGGCACGGCAGTCGCTGAAAATGGTTCAGGGCGCTAAGTGCGCTCGTTAGGAAATGGAGTCCATTTCGGACCGGACTCACAGTCCGGGTGAGCAGTTTCGGCCGAAATTGCCCCGCCGTGCTCCGCCCAGAATGCCGCCGCGCTCCTCCCAGAAGAATGATGGCGGGTCTCCTGGAAGCGACTTCAGTCGTCGAATGCCGCCGTAAGAAGTCTTATCTTTCCCGTTCCGCGGCGCATTTGTCCGTGTCATCGATGGTTGCAACCCATTCAGGGCACGACAATTAGTGTGTCAGCTCCGTTTAACTTGCGTTTCCTTTGACCGGCGACCCACCCCCAGCGTATTCCTGCGGCAGTTCCGGAGGTGGAATGGAAATGCGAACTCTGCTCAGTGCAATTTGCCTCCTCGCAATCCTGGTGAATATGCCCGCCTCGGCGCAACGGGTGCCACAAACGGCACCTATGCCGAACCGCACTATCGTCGCGCCGGCTTCGCACCGACCGCCGGGCGCAGACCATCCGGAGAGCACTGCGGGGACCATCGAGGGCTTTGTGTACTGGGATGCGAGCCATTTCTCCCACGTCCCTGCCGGTAGTTGCAGCGGCCTGGCGGTCACGGTGGCCGTGGGGAGTTCTTCAGGTGGCCCTTTGGTCACCTACACGCCGTTAGCGACACTCACCAACAACTTCAAATATGTGGGACGGGTAAAAGAGTTCCTGGCCGGTGGCAAGATCGACATGTACGACGTGTGCACTTACGGGTATAACCATGTGCCTGTCGGCCCCGACCTGCAAGTCAAACTCGAGGTCACTCAACCACAGGTATTTTCACCCGTTGCCGTACCTCAGTTTGCGACCGTCGGCCCAGTCAAGATCATCAACGCGCAGTGCAACATGCTGCCGCAGATCACGAATCCCGGGCTGTCCGATCTGCTTGCGCACTGGGGTTCCTGTCAGAACATGGCGTACGACGTGAATTTTGTGATGTACACGGCGCCGCGGCCGCCGTTGGGCGGTAGCGGCAGCGGCGGAATCACCCCTGCCCCGTCTGGTTCGCAAAGGGGAATGCTTTCCAATTCGCCTCAGCAGGGGATGCTGGCAGGTGCAGGATCGCCAACCCGATTGCCATCGACAAACGGAGGGCTGCTGGGAAGCAGGGTATCAACAGCACCCGTCCCTGCTACGGTAACGCCGGCAAATAAAGTGGAGCTTAATCCGCAGCCGATGCCACCGCGAACGACTTCCGCCGAAGGAACCTTCACCCCGGCCGCAAACGCCACCCTCAGTCCCCAGCGCATTACGACTACGGGCCCAGGATGCACCGTAGACCAACTGCAACTCAGGATTCGGACTGGAAACGATGATCTTCGGGGCGGACAGAACAACCTGAACGTAGAGGTTCACTTTGCTAATGGCGCGATGCAGATTGCCAACAATGTGAACCAGGGCGCGAATTGGGGAAACAACAGCACGAACGTGGTGAGCGTTCCGTTGCAGAACCCGGTTGCGCCAAACCAGATCAAGATGATTCGGCTGGTTCACTCGGCGCAAGCCGGCTATACCCCTCCTTCTGCCGGAGCAATGGGAGCGACCGCCACCCCGGTTGGGCCGGCACTTGCGCCGATTTACGCAGCGCAAGGAATCAAGAGCGAAGACAACTGGGACCTGGCGGAACTCCAGGCATTCGGGCTCGGAAAAGGGATCAATGTGCCAATCGCCTCCTTCGGTACCCACCGATTTACAGGCAGCTATCCATCGCTCGACATCAATGCGCAACCGGGAGCGGGATGCCCGTCTGCAAACCTGGTCAGCAAGATTGCGTTCACCTTCTGGACCGGAAATGACGACCTCCGGGGCGGGAAGGACAACCTGGATATCACGATTCATTTCGCAGACGGCACGAGCCAATCCGAGCCGAATGTCAATCACAACGACAGGTGGCCAGACGGAAGCACAAAAGGCGCCGAAGTCCTCTTGACCCGGGCTGTGACCCTGGACCAGATCAAAAGCATCACGCTCTTCGGCACATTCACCGGCGGTTCAGGCGGCGACAACTGGAACATGAGTTCGATGAAGGCTGACGCGTGGGTGGGGCCGACGTATCACACGATCGCCCAATATGGGTTTCATCGCTTCAGTTCGGACTGGAGCGGGGCGAAAGCCCGGGAAATAACCATCCCAGCTCACGCCATCAACTGACGGACGGAATCAACACAGGGCACACGTTAAAGGCGACACCAGGATCGCAAACGCAAGGGAAGTGAGGATTCGAATGCGGAAACGGATTTTGACTTTTGTAGCTTCTGTGGTTGTGCTGGCTCAGGGCTACGCGGCAGCCCAGCAATCGCAGAAACGAATGACCAACGAAGACGTGCTCGGGTTGGTGCATGGCCACAAATCGGAGTCGGTCATCATCACACAAATTCAATCCCGTCCGAGCAATTTCGACACGTCGGCGCACGAGATCATCCGACTCACGAAAGCGGGCGTGACCGAAAACGAATTGAACGCAATGATGGCCGCGTCGAGCAAGGGTGCAGCCATCGACTCTTCGCCGAACCCAAGCGCTGGATCGACGACGGACGCGTCCGGCGCAATTCCGATCTCCAAATCGCGGATGCCCAAGCTCTACCTCACAAGTGGTGGTGTGGCGCGGGAACTCGCTCTTGAGAAAACGCAGTTGGCGGAAACCAAGACAAAGCCGTCATCGATGAAGAGTCTTGCTGCCGACTCAGCCGTCACGCAAGCGATGCAGAGTGGCATCAACACGGCCGCGTACGGCGTCGCTTCCCACGTCAATTCCGCAATCGGCAATTCGGCGGTGCAGCAGGCGGGCAGCGTCTTTTCCGGTGTCCTGTCGCATCGCACCCAAACCGTGACCTACGTGTGGGGAGTTGCAAGTCCCGCGTCAACAAACATTCTGCCAACCGTTTCGCCCAGTTTTGCTCTGGACTTTTCTCGCGCCATAGGAATCAACACGGATGACTACGAACCAGCGATCGTAAAGCTCACGCCGGCACAGAACACCTGCAGAATTGTGGGTGCAACCCAGGGTAAAGCCGATGTGCGATCGAGTCCCGCGGCCGACTGGCAAATGTATTCGCACTTCCTCGAAGAGCGCGTATCAACTCGCGCAGACAAGCAGGGGCCGGGGAAGTACCACTTGTCGCCCGCTTCGGAGTTGCAGCCGGGCGAATACGCTGTCGTGCTGCGGCCGATTTCGAAAGAGAAGAAGTTCTCCGGCGGCGATGTGGCGCGGGCCCAAGGTGACGGACTGATGTTCGATGCGATCTGGACCTTCCAGATTTCAGACGAGGCGGAATAGCAGTACAGAAGACCTGCAGGCCGGATGTTCGCTGAACAAGGCAACTATGAAACCAAGACTTGTTTGCTGTTTCCTCGTACTCGTGGCGCTGGTCGCCTGTTCGAAGAAGAGCGCGCCGCCGCCAACGGAGTCTGGCATCCCGGTTGCCCGGCCATTCCGCGACCTTCGGGAACTTTCAGGGACGATTGCCGACATGACCCTGACCAGCAATACCGTTCGCATTGACGAGGCAACCACCCGGCGCATTCTGAAAAGTGTCGGCTCCGATGGAAACATCTTCGTCTTTGAGGATTCCGACCAGCGCATCCAGAACCTTCATGAAGGTCAGATTCTGTTCCTGGAAAACGTCGCCGTGCAGAAGATCCAGGCGATAGCCAGGAAAGACAAGCTCATCATCGTTGGCACCGACTATGCGTCGTTGACCGATTTCATTCAGCAAGGACACTTAAAGTGGGATGCGCCCATCCAATTCGCGTCGTTGTTCGCACAGGCCAGCGAGCCGCACCCGTTTACACCTCCGGAATCCCTGGCCTGGTGGATACCACCGGGCACGGTGTACGCCGCGGGAAAAGAGCTTTCCTACTCGGGAAAAGTTGACGGGTGGGATACGACGATGAGCGTAACACCGGGTTCAAACCGGCTTGAGATAGCTCTCAAGGTGTCCCGCAGCTACCAGGGAATGAGCGTGATGGTGTCTTCCAAAGGACACCTGCAGGATTTTCTGAGCTCGGCAGATATTCAGGTTTCTCCGGGTAGTGTTGACAACTTCTCTTACTTCGCCAAGGGGTTGAACGGAGAGACGAATGTGGAGTACGCCGCAACGCGGGGAGAGGGTGATGCAGCCGGTATTGACAAGCCCAATATCAAATTGCCGCCCCTCGCGAAGATACCGATGCCGATTGCCGGCATCCCTTTCATGCTCACCATTAACGCGAACCTGATTCTCAAACCGGGCTTCGGGGCAAAGAAAGAAGCAGCCAGCGGATCTTTTCGTATTACCTACAGTGGCGATGAAGGCTTCCAAGTAAAAGGTGGCAACTCGCAAGCGAGTGGCTCGATTGACGGCACTGGGAAATTCGAGCACATCACCACCGCGTCGCTGGCGCCGCACGCCATCCTGATTGGAATGGCGGCTCCGAAAATCACTCTCAGCCTTGGTCCCGGATCTGCAATGGATGTGCTGCAGGAAGCTTTTCCGTCGCAGGTGGCAGATACCATGGCTGACTTCCTGGCCAAGACCGCGGCCGGCAAGTGGGCAAAAAAGAAGATCGACCCCAGCTTCAAGACTGAAGCAGCAGCCTCAGTTCAGACGGTGGCGGTCGGGACGATGACCGCGGCGGGATCCCTTGCAATGGTTCCATGCAAACTCACGCGTCTTCTGCTTGAGTTCAAAGGCGGCGTCGATGCTTATCTGCTCGGCATCAAGGGCGTCGATAAAGAAATTGTATTCGCCAAGAAGGAGTTCGTCACGCGTGAGCCCAACATCAATGCCTGCGGAGACCAATAGCCGATTAACTGAGCTTCGGTGTGAGAGCAAAGGAGAGATCAGCATGGGATTCTGTGCAAATTGCGGTGCAGCAGTACCTCAGGACGCAGGCTTCTGTGGAAACTGTGGGAGACCAACATTGTCAGGAAGTCCAGCGGCGCAGACGGCTTCCGCGCCACAGTCAGCGGCGATCGCGGGAACGCAAACTGCCTCCGGCGGTGTGGCCGCGTCTGGCTTGACGCCGAATGTGGCGGGCGCGCTCGCCTACCTCCTCGGCCTGATCACGGGGATCATTTTTCTCGCGCTCGAGCCGTATAAACATGATCGATTCGTGAGGTTCCACGCGATGCAGTCGATTCTTCTAAGTGCGACCTACATCGTTTACAGGATTACGTTCAGTTTTGTGGTGAGGATGATCGTGGGCGTCAGCGGCTGGTTGGCTCTGGCGCTGGTTCCGGTCGCATTTGTCATCTCCCTGGGACTGTTCGTGTTCTGGCTGTTCTTGATGTATTCGGCTTACAAGGGACGTGAGTTTCAGATTCCGGTGATCGGACCGATAGCTGCCAGGCAGGTTGGGGAATAGGCAATTCAGCCGTCTCGTCGTCGAGCTGGGGCGAAATGGTCATGATGAGTCAGTGAACGCCACGGAGAAAGCCAGATGCCAGTTGTTTGCCGCCAATGCGGAGCCGGCCTTGCTGAAGACCAGTCGTTTTGCTCGGTCTGCGGGACAAAGCGGGACCCCGGACCAGGTTCTTCCCCGGCCAGTTCGCGGGCGCTTGCGACGCCAACGGCGCCGGCCGGCAAGCTGATCAAAGTAGCCATGATTACTGCCGCTTTGATCATGCTGATTCTCATGGCGGCTATGGGAAGTTGCGTTTATATCGCGTATCGAGCGAAGCAGGAGGTGCAAAGAATCGATGCCACGCACCAACGAAAAGATCCTGGCCAAGCTGCGGACAAGCGTGGGGTGAATCGCACAAGCGAGAAGCATTCCGAGCCCGCGAGTTCTGCGTCTGCGCTGCCCTCCGCAACGCCAGCAAGTTCTGCGGCACCCGCTTCTGCAGACAGCGCACCAGCGAACTTGGGTGGTCCGACGGCGCCCGTTGCATCAAACGGAAATCCAGAGCACGACTGGGCTCTGCGCTATGAGCGAACAGAGGGCGGCCCAGAGGCAGATCTGGTAGTGCGCACGGGGGACATCAACAATCTGGGGTTCGGCTGGCCCAAGAACTTCGATCCCTTCTCCGGGAAGTCCACTCCTGCGCACCCCTTCCCATCGTCGCCGAAACCAGGTTCGCCCGACGGCACAGATCGAATCCTGCTGGGTTCGGCCATCACTGTGGCTGACTTCGTTGAGCATCCGTTTGCCGGTGACGGCTATAGCAGCAGCACTCTGCGTCCCTGCAAAGAATCTACCGATGCCTCTTCCTGCAAAACCCGCCAGGATTCCATGCCGCAGCCGATCGTGCTCTCCGTAGGCGCTCTGCCGGGCAAGATCGATGCGGTGCTCTTCCAGATTTTTGTCGATGATTTCCAGGCGCCATCCTTCCACTCGCATTTCCAGGCGAGCCTGAACGGCACTCGCATCCCCAGCCTCGAGCAGGCGCTAAACGCGCTCGAGCAGACCGGACCGATCGGCAAGCTGATCTCAGTCAATCTGCTGCCGGAATATTTCCCATTGCTGCAATCCGGCAGCGTGAAGCTGCTGATTGATGATCCCACCACCCATGCGCAAGATGGATATGCAGTCGATTTCGTCCGCATACTGGTAAATCCGCGCAAATTCCAGTACGTGGTTTCCGTCGCAATTACGGTCAGAGATTGGGACAAGAGCACTCCCATGGCAGGTGCGACGGTAACCGCAGCGCTGCAAGCGGCCTCCACGGACGCAGGTGGAAAGTGCGAGTTAAGCGGGTTGCCTGCGGGGCTGGTGGTGGCCACGGCGGTAGCACCGGGCTACGATGCCAACTCGGCAGTAGCCGACATCGCGGCCGGGCAGAGTGGACACGCCGAAATACAGTTGCACCGTCATGAAGAAGGCACGTCTGCACTGGAAAAGACGATCGCGGAAACCGGATCGGCCGCCGTTTACGGGATTCATTTCGACAGCGACTCCGCCAAGCTCAGACCGGACAGCACGCCGGCGCTCGAAGCCGTGCTTGGGCTTATTCACAATCATCCGGGATCGGGTTGGATTATCGCCGGCCACACCGACAATCAAGGAAACGGCGAGCACAACCAAACGCTCTCGCAGAATCGTGCCGCCTCGGTCATCGCATGGCTGAAGGTACACGGTGTGGATGCGGGTCGCCTCGCTCCCCAGGGTTTTGGTGCGAGCCGTCCGGTCGCGGATAACGCCACCGCGAATGGCAGGGCCCTGAATCGTCGGGTGGAAATTGCAATCGGGCTAAGGTAATTGGTAGTTCGGTCTCCGCTTAGGCAGGAAACAGGTACCGTACGCGCAAGGAGAGCCGCACGTAACTCTGGCGATGTTCGGGCACACGAAAGGTCCTATGCTCGATGCCATTTGGACAATGCGGATATTGAATCCCCGGAGCAGAGGAGAACACAGATGAGCTTGCTCAGGTATGGAGGGACGCAGGCGAGAGATTGTCTCGTAGCGGTGCTGGCGTTCATTACGATGTTAGCGTGCAGCTCCGCCCCGTCTAGAACAGTGGATCGGGCGTCTGGATCAGCGCAAAAGAGCGTTGGGGCAGCAAAGAACAGCGCCGGTCCAGACATTGATCTGAACTGCGTCGTCGAGCACATTCAGAATCCGCCAGAATCTTTCCACTACTCGTTCAAGGCCGAATCCGATAACCCTTGGCAAGAAGAAGCGGACGTTACGCCTCAACAGGTCGACGGCAGCTTCTCGAACCATTCACTGCCTACGCCCCAACAGTTCCATGGCACGCCCCGGGAAGCCTCATCCAATCTAATGGCCATTGGGCGAATGGCCAGCCTCTTTGCGACGGTGCGCAACACCTCGGCGGTGGTCAACGAGGGCCCGGAAAAAGGCGTGAACGGCTATGACACCATCAAGTATTCGATCGACACTGCGCGCGGCACTGCGCCCGAGCAGGCGCTCTACAAGAGCATTCTTGGTCCTGGTGGCTCCGAGAAAGGATCCGCGTGGGTCACTTCGCAGGGATGTCCGGTTCGCATCGTTCTGGACGAGGAGCTGCACTCGAAGGATGGCAGTCTGGTGGGGAAGGCTCACTACGAAGAGGCGATGATCAGGAAATAGGAAGAGTTGTCGATTCCAAGCGGTGACCAAGGAGCAGAACATGGAGCGAACAAGACGATGGTTTCGAGGGTTGTGGCTGTATCCCGTGATTGGTTTTACGCTGATGACTGCCTGCGCGTGCAATTCCAGTCCGGCTTCATCAGGCTCACGGGAAGCAGGCGCAACCGCAGCCTCGAACAACGCTGGCACCCACATTGACGTGATGTGCATTGGTGACCGCATCAACAATCCGCCGGAATCCTTCCACTATTCCTACGTGTACACCGACGCATCCAGCTCAGCGGATAAGGAAGCGGACATCACGGCCCAAACCATGGACATCACGATGAAAGACAAGTCCGGATCTCATTCGTACCACGGCGCTCGCTCGGATGAGACCAGCTGGGACAGAGCGGTGCTGGATCTTTCGGGCCTGAACATCACTGCGATGTCCTCGAGGCTCAATTCGCTCAACGGCACTTCCGCGGTCGTCAATCAAGGCGCGGATGCGGTGAACAACTACAGCGCCACGAAATATTCGATCGACACCACAAGCGCCAACTCGTCAGACAAACGTAAGTTCGAGGTGCTCTTCGGCAAAGGCAGCTTTGAGCAGGGCACGATCTGGATGGGAGCCGATGGCTGTGCGGTGAAGCTTGCCCTGGATGAAGGCATCTGGCAGGAGAACGGCGGCGTGAACAAGGCCCACTACGAGATGGCCAGGATTAAGAAATAGGCACATTCCCTGGACATGCAGCAAGATCGCGATGCCCGGGTTGAAGGGCGTCAGGAAATTGTGTTTGCGACCTGGGCCGTAGAGTGCAGTGGCGCAAGCGCTGAGAGAAGCCGCTGATGGCGGTCCCCAATTGTTTTCCAGGGCGTGAAGCGGCAGTTTGCGATAAGAGGGGCAGGGCCAATGATGGACTTGCCATGACCGTTGGGTCTATGACCCAACGGCGAAAATGATCAATTGTGGTTACGCCTTCAATGAACTGCGACTATAGCCCAGCCATCCCGAATAGTGCGTTAGAAATCGGGAGTCTAGCGACCAGAATAGCAAAGCCCTAAAACCACAGGCAGGCGTCGTAAGCGGCTATAGACGGCAGCTAACGGCAGGGTTAGCCTAACAAGAAAAACAGAAGGGATAGGCTTTGCCGAACTGCTTCTTCGCCACGGACCTGCACGGACAGAGGGCTCGCTACGACAAGCTGCTCGCGTCGATCACAAAGGAACGTCCAGCTGCAGTATTCATGGGTGGAGATTTACTTCCTCGTTCGGGGTTCTCAGTCGATCAATCGGGGCCAGCTGATTTCGTTCGTGATTATCTGGTCCCGGGGTTCGCTAGTGTCAGCGCCGCCATGGGCAAAGACTATCCTGGCATCTTCCTCATTCTGGGCAATGACGATCCCCGTCGTGAAGAAGAGGCTTTCGCTGCGGCAGCAGCCGAAGGCATCTGGCACTACATTCACGGGCGGAAACTTTTCTGGAGAGATTTTCCCATATACGGTCTTGCTTATGTCCCGCCGACTCCATTCATGCTGAAGGACTGGGAACACTACGACGTCTCGCGGTACGTGCCGCCGGGGTGCGTTTCTCCAGAAGAAGGGCATAGAAGCGTGCCGACGGATGAAAGCGAGGTCAAATGGGCCACCATCCAGAAAGATCTCACTTCGCTTGCGGGTGACGATCCCCTCGATCGTGCAGTGTTTCTTTTCCATACGCCACCGTCGGACACGCCGCTCGACCGCGCGGCATTGGATGGGACGACGTGTGAGCACGTTCCACAGGATGTGCATGTGGGGAGCATCGCGGTCAGGCGGTTCATCGAGGAGCGTCAACCCCTACTCACCTTGCACGGTCATGTGCATGAGGCTGCGCGATTGACGGGCGAGTGGAAAATTCGCATCGGGCGAACGGTCTGCATCAACGGCGCTCACGATGGGCCTGAGTTGTCGCTGGTGCGTTTTGACCTGGAATCGCCCAGTGCCGCAACACGCGAGTTGCTTTAGCTCAGGCCTGGGGATCCTTCATGGGCAGCTTACGAGCGGGATCGGTAACAGCGTCGATCTTAACGGCGAAGCTCGAACGCTCGGCGATATCCCGATCCGTAACGAGGTGCACGTCGAGAAGACCCTCGGTGCGATAGCCGGTCCGCAAGAAGTTGATTTCCGCGAGGCAGCGGCTCCAGCCTTCGAGCCAAAGCATCAGGTCCTTCGACTGGTCTTCGTTTCCTCGGAAATGCAGCAAGATGTCGATATCGCTGGCGGGACCGGCGGTGGCATTCTTTGTGCTCCCGATCAGGTAGAAGCCACTCACCCCAAATTTATCCGGATCAAGTTCCGCGGCGATTCTTTGGGCCATGCGAAAGCGCCAGCGCCAATGTTCATTGGGTCCCCGATCAAAGGACTCAGCCTCGGATTCAACGGATCCAATCTCTTGCCGGGGGCGGGACAAGAACCCGACCGCCTGGTCCAAGTCGGCATTCATGAGCACCCGCAAAATGAGTCCCCCGGTTTCCAGCGAAACGTCAGTGACTCGCAGTGTGTCCTCAAGGTAAGCGAACTCAGGAAATAAATCCCGGAGGACGTTGCGCGACCGCCGAAAGAAGATCTCATTGAACGTGGTCGTCGGATCGTCGGGGTACAAGGGCAGGTAGCGGATCGAAGCCTCTACCAGGTCCTGGAAAAAGTGAGTCCCAAATGACAGGTCGGGGAGGTAGTTCCCTTTCTGCCGCGCCACTTCGATCAACATCGCGGTGTTGTTGATATCGGAATAGGTGACTGGGACCCCGAGTTTGATGTCTCCGCGGCTTCCCCAGCGTCCGGGCCCGACGAGAATGAACTGATGCTTCGGCAACAGCTTGTTGAGTTTTCCGACCGCGCGCCCGACATCGCGCATTGCGGTCTGGTCAGGAAGCTGGCTGTAGCCCTCGAGATCGACGTACACCACGTGCGTGATGTCGGGAACCTTGCCGTTCGAGACAAAGCGGGCAGCCGAAAAGATGACCTTGTCCGGGGGCAGGTTCTGTGGGATCGCGACCGGAACCGCATCAGCGCCGTAGCTCTGCGGTCGGCATTGCAGCAAATAGAACTGTTTCCCATCGAAGGCGAACTCAATGTCAACCGGTGTCCCGAGCTTGGATTGAAGCAGGTCCAGCAATTCGCGAATGCAGCCCACGAAGGGCGTTGTCCGAATCAGGCCTTCGAACGTGAAAGCTGCACCCTGAGAGGTGAAATCAGGCATCGGTCCGATGATCGGCTCGATGCGGTCATGGCTCACGAGCGATACCAGGTTGCGAATCTGGGGATACGCGGAGCCGGCCTGGCGCAAGAGGGCGGCAGCCTCCACCGTCTCAAAGGCGTTGGTCTCCAGATTAATGAGATCGATGCGCTTGGGTGAATATCGAAGCACCTCGTCGGCCGTGACATTGACACGTAAACTCGGTTGGCCCGGGGCAATCAAGACGGGATAGTCATCAGCGACGCGATCGACGGCACGGGTGCCCAACCCGGGTACGAGTCGTATGAGGCCATCTTCGCGCTTGATGCGCGCCGACCAGCGGAACTCATTGTTGCTGAATGCGACTCCGGAGCAAGCCGGCAGGAAGTACTTGCCAACCGGTTGACCCACTACCTCCTGGATCATGATGCCCATTTCTTCGTGAACGTCGAGCAGACCGCGCTCGGCTCGGTATTCGGTGGGGTCCGGCCCGAAGATCGAGGCGTACACCTCGGCGATAGCATCCATCAACGTGGCTAATCGCTCTTCCTTGGTGCCGCGGTTGCCCAGGAACAAGCTTTTATATTTGCCGGAGAAAGCTGACCCGGGACGATCCTCGAGCAAACTCGAGCTGCGGACGATAAGCGGAACATCGCCGAGATCATCGAGCGCAAGGGCGAGTCCCTTCGCAAATTCCGAGGGGAACGATGATCTTTTAAACAGAGCCACCAGGTGGGGGTATTCCTGCCGAACCTGGTCGATCTCCATGTATTTCCGGTTGAGAACATCCTCCAGATCGTTATGATGCACGAAGTTCTGAATCCAATCGGACGTCAGGTACCAAGTTCTGGGCGTCTTGATTTCGTGCAGCAGTACGTTCGCTTCAGGAGCTTTGTCTATGATCTTCCTGGCCAGGAACAAACCGGCACTCTTACCGCCCAGCTTCCCATGGCATCCAGGCGGGAAGATGACCTTGCCCAACAGGTCATAGAAATCCTTAACATCGATGAAATTCTTGGCGACATTGATGAAGTCGAGGTTTTCTGAAAAGAATCGGCGGATGAGCGATACCCGGAGACCCTTCTGAGTGTAGAGGGAAAGTTCGTCCTCCTCGACACCGATGTGCCGATAGCGCTCAAGACACTCCATAATCTCTCCCAGCGAGGTGTCCTGATTCTCGAGCGCTCGCACCAGGAAGCTGGCCTTGTCTTCTTTAATCCATCGAGTCACACAATTGAGGATTTCGCTCTCACTCAGGTGTTGCCCGGCAATCCGGAAAGCCTCAGCCGTCAAGTCACTGGAATTTCCCGGCGCGTCTGGAGGAAGAGGCCGGTTCTCATTCGGGGAAAGACCCCGCTCGGGCGACTGAGCGGCCGAGCCACGGCGCAGCAGTTCCTTGGCTTCCTCGATTCCGCTCCAACTCAAGTGATTTATCAATTTTCGCGAAATCCGTTTCAGGAGTGCGGGATCGGTGTCGCGCAGGAACTCGAGCACAACCCGCCACTCCCCTTGAGAAGGAGCTGCTGCGTCTGCGGCAGCCCAGCCCTCGAAGGCAGTTCTCAATCGCCGTTGGGTGACTGCACTTGCGATTCGTTCTGCGATGGTCTCAATCAGCCTGCGCTCTTCCTTGAGGAATGGGCCCTCATCCGCTCGCGGCAACTCTTGGCGGTACGAAACCTCAACTGAACCGGCCTTCTCGCCTTGCACAACAATGCTGGCCTTCTGCACCCAAGGAGTCGCCTGGAAATCGGGTAGCTGAATGATGAGGTTCTCGAAGAGGATCCGGGCCTGGCAGTCGTGCGGATATTGCCAGCCTGGCGGTAACACCTCGATGATGGTGCGGAAGATCTCTTCAAGCGGTCGGTTTGTCTTGCTCAGTGCCTCTCCCACCTGGTACAGGCAGTTCAGTTCCTTGGCCCGTTCTTGTAGAGCGTGGAGCATCGTCCCAAATTGAGTTTCGTCTGTTTTCAACGCTCCGCCTCGTCCCCCATGTGCAGAGCTCGAATGACTCCCCGAGCGGTCCGCCCATCGACATGAACCGAAAGCCGCTGGGTGGGCCGCACATGGCGGATGAGATCCGTCTCGTGGATAACGGGCTGCCGGTTCAGCCAATCCCAGTTGATTCCGAACCTGCGCCCGTGTTGCACCATGAAGTAGGTCGCCCGAAAGCTCGACAAGTTGTGAAAAAAGTGAGAACCCTGGCTCAACTCCACATTCATCTCAGGCAGCGTCGCCTCGACGATCGCGCGGGCCCCGGAAATCTGACTCCAATTGACGGGAATGCCCAGAGATGGATGCGAGCTTCCCCAGCGGCCAAATCCAATCAGCAGGAAGGGTTGGTGCTGTTGTTGCAGGTCACGGTTCATCCTCTCTAATTGCTCAGCGATGGCAGAAGTATGCAACGGCGAGAATCGATCGGGCCGCACGAAGATAATGTCTTGTATGTCGTCAGCGGTACCGTTTCCCATTACCCTATCCGATGCAACGATGGCACTGGGATCAGAGAGATCCTCGACCGTGACTTCCACGACTTTATCGGAAACCAGCATGGAACGGACCTGCAGGAATCCCACGCGCACTCGTGGCGGGTCATCGGGGCGCCCCTGCAATGTAATGGCAAACTCGATCTCGACCTTGGCATTGACGGTCTTCTCCGCGGTGTTGAGCAGAGCCTTTACCAAATGATTCAGAGCGAACTCTTCTTGCACCAGTATCGGAGCGAAATTCAGGATCCGTGGTCCCTGAGATCCAATTCCCGTGACGACGCGGTCGCGCTCTGGATCGTAGGTTGAGGCCAGGAGGCGCAAGGCGCCGTCGGCTTCCGCTTCGGACAAATTGGCATGCACCAGGTATTCGGCCTCATTGACCGGATCGTATGCCGGTGCCTTGCCCATGTTCACCGCCCAAAATTCTGTTTGGGTGCCCTTCAGCATCTCCTGCACGGAGGCAAACGGGGGCGGTTTCTTGGGATATGCAGGTGAAAAAGTCCAGGCTACGCCACCATCCACAATGGTCTTCCCCAATCCCAGCGCCAGGGTAACAACGCCGTCTGGAGGGCGGGCGGGTTCAAAAGCGTAGAAGTTGAAGGAACGCGCCACCCCAGAAATATCAGGATAAAAGCGATCGCCCCTGCGCTGGCCGACTACTTCCTGGATAATCACCGCCATCTTCTCGTCGCCCGGCTTGACCCCAGTGGTGCGAATGTAGTCTCGTGCCTCACGGAAATACGTAGACGCGTATACAAACTTGATGGCCTCGACCAGCCGACGAAATCGCGTGTCCGGATCGGGCTGGTTGTTAGGGATCATTTTGGTCGCGTAAACCCCGGCAAAAGGACGATCCAATGCGTCCTCCAACAAACTGGAGGACCGGATCGCCAACGGAGTTTTGACCTGAACGATCAGCGCGCGCAGATCACCAAGCAGTTCAAAGGGAAGGTCGCCCTTTTGAAAGGCATGGGCGACGCGGTCGTCAGCCATTTCCTCGTACGGCAACTCGGCTAAACGGTTCTGGGCGATGAATTGATCAAAGTGATCGGTCGCGATGACCGCCATGGTTGGAACGCTGATTTCAACATCAGGAAAGGAGGCTGCGTCGATCGGCTGGGAAAGAAGATCTTTGATGAAGACTAATCCACTGGCTTTGCCGCCAATTGAACCAGAGCCGATCTGGGTACACCAGAATGTCCCGTCCCAGAACTTGCGCTCGAAGACCGGCAGCTCGGAAACGAGAGGCTTCAACCCGCTCATCGAGACCTCCCCCCTGGATCATAGCGGATGCTGGATGTTTCAGCGCACCGCGCCGGGCCAGAACGCAAGTAGTTCGGGGTCTACGACAACGTCACACCCAGCCGCGTCCGTGGCACGCCTTGGCTACGCGACCGATCGCGATGGCATAGGCAGCATCTCGCATGTACAACTTTTCCCGGCGAGCCAGTTCGGAGACAGCGAAGTACGCCGATGTCATCTTCAGATCGAGCTTCCCGAGCACTTCGTCCTTCTCCCAGAAGTAATTCATGTTGCTCTGCACCTGCTCGAAATAGCTGCAAGTCACACCGCCGGCATTCGCCAGGAAGTCGGGGATGACCAGGATGTTTCGCTTCTGAATCTGGGCGTCGGCTTCCGGTGTCGTGGGCCCGTTGGCACCTTCCGCGATGATGCGTACGCGTGGGCTGATACGGCCAACATTGTCACCGGTGATCTGGTTCTCCATCGCCGCCGGGATGAGAATGTCGACATCCTGCTCTATCCATGCTTCGCCCGGGAGCACCTCGTAACCCAGTTCCTTGGCTCGAGCTCGGTTGATCCCACCGAAATGGTCGGTAATCGAGGACAGTTGGGTGAGATCAATGCCCTCACGCTTTCGGTAGGTATAAGAACACTGGTCTGCTTGGTCCCAACAAGCGACTGCGATGACCCGCCCTCCCAGCTGCTGGTAGAGTTCGATGGCGTAGTGGGCAACATTGCCGAATCCCTGGACACTGGCCTGGGTGTTCTCTGGCCGGATGCCTAGTTCTTTGAGCGCTTCGCGCAATGTAATGACGACGCCATACCCGGTAGCCTCGGTCCGGCCGAGCGAACCACCCAGACCGACGGGCTTGCCCGTGATGAAGCCGGGAAATCTCCCGCCGTGGATTTTCTCAAACTCATCGAGCATCCATAGCATGTGTTGCGCGTCCGTCATGACGTCCGGGGCTGGCACATCGGTCACCGGACCGACATCCCGTGCCACTTGGCGCACCCAGCCGCGGCAAATCTGTTCCTGTTCGCGCGCGCTGAGATTGTGCGGGTCGCAGATCACTCCGCCCTTGGCCCCTCCCAGCGGAATATCCACTACGGCACACTTCCAGGTCATCCACATGGACAGGGCGCGTACCGTATCGATCGTCTCCTGTGGATGGAACCGAATACCACCCTTGCCGGGCCCGCGCGCGTCGTTGTGCTGCACGCGAAAACCCCGGAAGATTTTCACCATCCCATCATCCATGCGCACGGGGATGGCAAACTGGTACTCGCGCAGCGGGTACCGCAAAAGGTCCCTGGTGGCGGAATCAAGACCCAGGTATTCGGCTACTTTGTCGAACTGGGCTTGTGCGATTTGAAATGAATTAAAAGCTTTGGGAGACTTTTTCGGCGGACCGGAAGCCGCATTCGAGGCTTGCTTTTCGACGTTGACCGGCTCCGTCACTGCGCTCTGCGGCATGGTTTCTCCTTGTCCTTTGCAGGCTACCTCAATTATCGCTCGTCCGTTGGGAGCGTCCAAAGTGATCGGGCTCACATCGGCTCGTGATCTGCAACGTTCACGGTCGCTGAAAAGTGTGTCTCGCTCCAGGGTTCTGCTGCAGCCTTGCCTGGCGAATTTCTGTCATCGAAGGTCTTGAAATCCATTTGTATCGTTGTAGATTGCGCTTTGCTGTTGAGGATTCTCGCAGAGAATTCCTGACATTCCAGACCTTCTCAACTGGCTATTCCACTTGCCCGCGGAGCACGGTCATCGACGCCGCCGGCAGCGTGAAGTGATCTGTACCAGCAGGCAGAAGGGACTGTGCTGGTGGACCATCGGGATCTGCGTAACCGTTGCGCATCGCGGAGTGCCATTGGTACTGTTCTTTTCCGAATGTAATTCTGGTGACCGGCCCAGCAAAAAACCGCTCTCTCCTGGCATCTTCATCGTGGAACCTAATGACCACCGTGTGAGGTTTGTCGTAGTCCTTGTTGATCAGCATGAGCGACCACTGCCCGTCAGGGCGGAGAACTGGGTAGGCCGTGACCAGAGCATGTCCGTCAGCATCCTTTATATCGCTGGCGGCGTGAAACAGGCGATGCTCAGCGTCAACCGGTTGTGCCCACTCCTGCGTCAACATTTGCGCGGCGAAGAATTGCGAAGTGCGCTGCTTGATGAGCCAGTCAGGGCCGGTGGTGAACATGTGATAGGTTCCCCAGCTGTTCGAGCACGCGGGATGCGGAGTGGAGTATGGCATCACGTGATGATAGTAGGAAGCTTTGCCACCGGCGGTCAGAAACGCGGGGAAGGTTTCACCCAACCACAAGGCCCCGAAAACATCCATCGCGGCATCGCCACCCGGGGCGTTGGTTTCCGTGTTGAACATCGGGACGCCATCCGGTAATCCGTCATGACGCCACACCTGCACAATGTGGGTTAGAAGCTCAGGCTCTTTGTAGAGATTGCTCCAGGGGCCCTCGCAAGTGCCGTCATAATATGGATAGTGCTCGTACGACATGAACGACAGATCCGAGAGTCGGTTATGAGCCCTCAAATAGGCCAGGAAACGTTTGAACCATGAAGTTTGACCTTGTGCATCTGGCCAGAACTTGATGTCTTCGCTCACGCCCTCAAAAACCGGTCCACCTAGTCTGAGATTTGGGTCAACTTCATGCAGGGCGGTGGCCCACTGCAAGTACAGTGTGGCGTAGTCCTCCGGCGCAAAGTATTGGCCATCCGGCTCCTCACCCATCTCGATATATGAAATCGGGTAGCCCCGCTTTTTCAGATATGCAATCTGCGCGGCGGCATCCTCCGGCGTGCCGTAGAGCATGGAGACGGGAATCATGGCCGGCAAGCCGCGCGTGAGGCCACTGGTGTAAAAGAGGTCGAGGCCGACTTGATCTCCGGATTCCATACGATCCGGGATGACGTAGAGGTCCGAGGGTTGATGCCAGGGATCAATCGAGGAGCAATAGGTAAAAGTCTGTTCCTGGCCCGGAGCATGAAAGAGCAAGTCGTGGAATATGCGGTTCTGCAGCGTTCCCAAGTAGACTTCCTTGATTGCATATCCGACGCAATTACGGCGGTCGGGTTTTCCATGGGTGTCACAAGTATTGGAAGACTCCGTCATGAGCACACGCACATATTTGGCAGCAATCGGCACGGAAGAAAGCTGGAGGGTTACCGTCCCTCCGGTTCCGTCCGTAATGGTTCCTGCGGGAAAATCCTTCCACTGGCCATTCTCCGGGTCGTCGATAGCATCGCCGGCGCCCAGCCAGTACTGGACCTTGTAGCGGCGTGCGTATGGTTCGGTCCAGGCGATGCGAAGGGCAGTAACGATTTGTCGCTCTGCCAACTTAATGGCGATCCACTGCGGGTGGGTACTATCCTCCTCGGCGGTAAACGCCTTTGTGAGATAAGGATTACTTTTCCAGTAGGTGTTGAGGTCGCCATCGTCGAGTCGCGAGTAGCCATCAAACTCCGCGCCGCTGTTTCGCGTGACCCCGCGGTGAGGCAAGGAGTAACCGTACGAATGGCGGATCATTTCCTGGGTGGGATTGGAGTCGCCCACGAAATAGCCCCTTCCGGAGGGATCGCTCCATTTTCCTCTGGGATTCCAGTGCCAGGCCTGAACGAATAGTTCTGTATTCTGGCGATAGCTGATGGGACCCCAGCCCGCCTCAAGAATTTGTTTTACCTGGTCTGGCCGGAAAAAAGTGTCCGTGGTGTTGCTGGGGATGCGATCCAACGTTGCCCCCAGCGCCTGTAGCGGGCTGAATGTATTAGCGACATGGCTCGGAGCTGCGTCCACATTTACGGTCTGTGCCCGGGCACAGACGGCCAAAATCACGATCAGGACCATCGCCAAATGCAGGTGAGCATACCGGATACATTCAGGAAAAACTACTCGGCTGGTTTTCATAGTATTGAGGAGCTAATCATTGCAAAGAAATCTCCAGAAGAGTAAGAATCCTTCGATATCCCCTGGAGGTTACGATCGACCCGTGAACAAAGGCAACAGATTTTCTGGCAACCAGCAGTTTGCTCGGCCCCTGCTACCGGGTTGTGCGATTGTCATTTGCTTCATATGGATGACCGGTGCGTTCGCTGGCAGGGCCTCAGCGGCTTCATCATCCGTCGTTCACGTATGGGAAAAGCAGGAGTTGACGTTCACGTCGTCCCGGGGCTGGGACAATCCATATGTGGAGGTCGCACTGTGGGTTGATCTGGTTGGGCCGGGGTTCCGTAAGAGAGTCTTCGGATTTTGGGATGGTGAGCGCACATTTCGGGTTCGACTACTCGCTCCCACTGCGGGCGAGTGGACGTGGCAGAGCGGTTCGAATCCGCCCGATCCTGGCCTCTCGGGGTTGCGTGGTTCGTTTAAGGCCATCGCCTGGAGCGGCGACGAAAAGGAAGAAAATGCACTGCGAAGAGGTTTTCTGCGGGCGACCGACAACCATCACGCGATTGAGCAAGCGGACGGCACACCATTCTTTATTGTCGGCGACACGTGGTATGCGGCGGGGACGAACCGGTTTAAATGGTACGAGGACGACAAGGAGCGTCCCCTCGGACCCGACGCCGGATTCAAGGATTATCTTCGTTACCGCAAGGCTGAAGGCTACAACGCAATTCTGATCATCGCCGCGTTTCCGGCTTGGGCCACGGATGGATATCCGGTGGACCTTTTTATGAACAACCAGGGACACACTTGCGTGCGCTCAGCCTGGACGGAGTATGGCACGAAGAGCGCGAAGAATATGGAAAACGAAGGAGGCCGGCCGTTCTTTTTTCCAGGTAGAGTTCCCGGATACGAAACAGTGTTCCCCGATGTGGATCGCATTAATCCGGCGTACTTCCGTTATTTAGACCGGAAAATCGACTATATGAACCAGCACGGATTCGTGCCGATTATCGAAGTCGCACGCCGGGACACTGGCCAGGTGTGGAAGCAATATTATTCCTGGCCGGATTCGTACGCACGTTACGTGGAGTATGTATGGTCGCGGTATCAGGCTAACAACACCGTGTTCAGTCCCATTCACTTCGACATCGATGAGGACACGATTCCAGCCGCCGACTACAACGCCGCGGTTCAGTTGGTGATGACGAAGTTCGGGCCGCCACCGTTTGGCCAATTGCTCACAGCAAATTCGAATCCGTCCACGTTGGTGAATTTTGGCGAAAACTCCTGGGTCACCCTGCACCAGATGGGAAATGAGCGGGAGCATGACTGGTATTGGTATCTGACGGAGATCTTTCACTCCGCAAATCCCAAACCTGCGTTCAACGGCGAGCCATATTATGCGGGGTACAAAGATGTTTTTGGCCTGGGTAACGGCGGGTATCAGTATGGCGCCGAGGGAGGGTCCGACAAGGACAATCAGTACGTGCGCTCGTCGATGTATGGGAGTTTCCTCTCTGGAGGGCTTGCGGGCCACGTTTATGGCGCGGAAGGCATATGGGGAGCAGATATCGAACCTGCGTCACCCGTCAAGATGTGGGACGCGTTCCAGTGGCAATCGGGGGCGGAGATGCAGTACTTGAGAAGGTTTGCATTCTCCATGGGCAAGAGGTTTCAAGAGCTCGTGCCTGATGCCAACCTTGTCTCGCCAAACAAGACACACGTGACACTGGGGTTTGAGGGTTGGGCATATGCAGCACGCACACCGGATAAGAAAAGTTTTCTCGTCTATTTCGAAAAAGGCTGTCCGCGCAGCCAGGTTCGCGCCGCGCTTCCGCTAAGTTCCTACCGTGCACAATGGTTTGATCCGCGTACTGGAAGCTGGCGAGACGCAGCGGGTGGAGAGCTGAAGTCATCTTCCACGGGGATCATCGAACTCCCTGATTTACCAGATGGCCGTGACTGGGGACTCCGCCTGGAGTACACGGCAACATCGAACAGCAGGCCTGCTCACTAGATCACCAAGCGTGGCTAAGTTTGCGGCTGGCGTTGATTAGCGACGCGCATTTTAGGGGTGGCCGCTCTTCCGGTCGGGTCAGGGGCAAGTCGGAACTCGACTGCTGTGATCATCCCATTCCACTCACGAAGCGGACACCGTGCAGCTAGCTTCCAAAAGAATTGCCACTTCATCTAAAATTAGACCATGCGGGCAATTGCAATAAAAAAGGGAAGCCGCGAGAAAACGATAGGCCTCCAAGAGATGGGAACCCTCAGGTGTGACAGTTGCGGGGAAGAGTTCTTCATCGGCCACAGCCCGGAATCGGTAGACAAGCGGGTTGCAGAAAAGCAAGCCAAGTGGCTTGAAAAAGTTTTGGCGGAAGAACACGAGCGCGACAGGAAGCATTCCGACCGAATCGAGCTACCGGACTAGCGGCTGGAACTGGAACTGATTCTAATGTAATCGCCTTCCATGAGAAGACGGGTCGGAGTCCGCCGGCGCGGTAGAAACAACTGTGCGGGCCAGCATCTTCAGCAATTCTCAAAAACTAGGCGCTTTCTCGAGGTTGTAATTGCACGCCCCATTGGTGGGCTGCGCGGGAAGGGGCGGTGGATTCAGCCAATATGAATTGGAGAAGTTAAAGAATTCCATCATGCTGTCGGCATTGCTGTCGCGGGCAGTCAACCCCGCCACGTTGAACCGAGTTTCAATGAGCCGCAAGATGGATGTGAGATCACGCCAGGTGTGCGATACGTAATGCGGTTTCACCCAGGGTGAAACGACGACAATGGGAATTCGAAAGCCAGCGTGGTCGAACTTGCCCGGCTGATCACCCGCCTGTAGCATGGGCGCAATGCTGTCGGGTTTCACCATGTTCGCGGGCACAACGTGATCGTACAAGCCACCACCTTCGTCGTAGGTGAGGATGAATACCGAGGAAGCCCACGACGGGCTCGCCAGCAGCTTATTCAAAATGTTGGCGACATTTGCCGCTCCCAGTTGCGTGTTGTTGCCTGGGTGCTCGTCTAGTTCAGAAGGCCCCGCCCGCTCAATGAAGATTACCGAGGGCAGGCCGGCCTCATTCTGCAAATCGGCAGCCCAGTTTCCGATCGGCGCCAGCTTGGCAGCGTCTCGCTGGTACGTGGACCATTGCGGCAGATAAGCCCCGTTGTCCTGGTAGTAATAGCGCCAAGAGACTCCCGCCTGATCAAGATGATCGAAAATCGTTGGCTGCGTCCAACCTCCCGGGGGCGGCGTGTCCGGGCGGACGTGTCCGAAGGAAGTCCCGGCGAACAGGTACATGCGATTCGCATTCGTGTTGGATTCCACCGACGAGAAGAAGCGGTCGCTGGTGGCAAACTGAGTCGCCAACTCATAGTAGTAAGGAAGATCCGTTTGGTCGTAATAGCCCATGGCGCGTGTGCCGGTGGGATCAATGGTGGAAGGCACGGAGGTGGACGTCTGCATGAATCCGTTCATCTTTCCGCCGTCGACGTCCAAATGTGTTTCGTTCCAGAAGGGACTCAGATTTTCAGTGCACACCGTCTGGTAATGGAACGGGTGCACCGGCTGTCCCTGAGTGTTGTAAAGCGTAGCGTTGAGTGGGACGCCATCGATATTATTTGGCAGTCCCCTGGATACGCGATACCGTCCCAGCATTCCGAAGTAGTTGTCGAACGAGCGATTCTCCTGCACGAGAAAGATGATGTGGCGAATCTTCGATAATCCGGCATTCGCAGTAACGGAAACCGCCACCGAACTGGAGAAAGTTACCCCCGCACTATCGCGGGCCTTCACGAGCAGCGAGTGCGCACCTGCACTCAGACTCTTTAGATAAAGGTCGAGGCTGTCCCCGCTATTGCTATAAACCTGTGTTCCGTCCACCAGTACCTGGATGGAGGTCACCGGCTTGGAGTCCGTGATGCCCGCGACCAGGTGCAGGGGTAAACTCAAGGTGGCGGAATTTCCTGGCGTGCAGATCGTGACCGTCTGGTTTGTTGTTTTAAGCGCGCACGGCGGCGTCATGGACATCGGCACATTGCTTTTGAACGTGCGGCCCGTGGTGTCCCAGCCTTGCACCGTGATCAGGTGATTGCCGGTTGCCAGAGGAATGTAGGTGTTCACAGCATTCGCATTCACCTGGTAAACCAGCGCATTATCGACATAGATCTGGACGGCGGTCACGGTGTATGAATCGGTGGTTGCCGCCACAATGTGTACCGGGGAGATGGGCGTGATCGCATTGGGCGTCGGCGTGCATACCGTGACAGAGGGATCCGTCGTCTTCGGTGTGCAACTCTGGGCGGAAGCATGTCCGATCGAGGCGACGACAAACAACATCATGCAAGTAAGCGACGCGACGTATTTCCGTTTGTGAACCATTCCAGAGCACACCTGTAGGATTAAATTAATACGCTTCGATCAACAGCCACTCGTGAGCCGCGACGGTGCCACCAGGCATCGGGGTCCACTGGGCACCATTAACCATGTTTATTTTTCAGACGGCTTTCACCATCAGCCGCTGTGAAGGTCGGGAAGTTCGAGCCCTTGAGACTCGGTGCTCCCAACACACGTCTGCAAGCGGAAGGTAAGATGCAATCGAGGCCCTAGCCGGCTACGGGAAAAAGGCAGTTTGGTATCAATTTGGTATCAATAGGTTCTGCAGCTTGCGCCGCGTTTGTCGGTGATCGGTTCGATACCTGGCAAATCGCGGATTAATTAGCGCACGATCTTCCGCAGTTCGCGTCGCTTCACCCCATCCTGTGCAAATTCCACCCAGTCAGTCGCTCCGTGACTTCGCAATGTGAGCTCTTTTGGACAGACCGCATGAAACCCGAGGTGTTATGTTGCCCACCATACGCTCTCTGCCTGCAGAGCGGGCATTGGCAGTCACTGCGTCTACATATTCGACTGTAGGAGGCGACATGAAAAGAATTCTGGGAATCTGTGCTGTTCTGATGGCGCTGGTAGCGCTCACCGTACCCGTCTGGTCGCAGGACACCGATGACAATCGCCGACAGGGCGATCGCGACGATGCGCGCCGCCAGGACAGTCGCGGCTATGAGCACGGCCAGCGGCAAGCTCGCTTATCGTCCGAGGATCAGCAACGGTTTGACAGCTACTATTCGCGCTGGCAGGGGTATCGTCGCACCAACAACCGGGATGAAATGGTAAGCATGGAAAAGCGCATGCGGGACGTGATGTCTCGCAACAACATTCCATCGGATGTACCGTTCGAGCAGATCGCATCGAATGGTGATCGGGGGTACGGCGGACATCACGGGCAGCAGCGGCAAGCTCGCTTATCGTCCGAGGATCAGCAACGGTTTGACAGCTACTATTCGCGCTGGCAGGGGTATCGTCGCACCAACAACCGGGATGAAGTGGAAAGCATGGAAAAGCGCATGCGGGACGTGATGTCTCGCAACAACATTCCATCAGATGTGCCGTTCGAGGAGATCGCGTCCAGGAGATAGTTTTCCTAAACTGGCTTAGCATTGAACCTGGGCTATTGCTGAATCGTCATAACGCGCAGAACGGTCAATGCGTCAAATCGCCTGTGGCTGTTGAAAAACTCGAGATTTCAGAAATCCAACGAAATTGGTGGGATGGTAAATGTCTAGCTGAGCAGAGAACGTCGTTTGTAGGCCATCCTGGACGCGATGTTTTTTCTGCGGATTTCTTACCCATGAGTTTTTCAACAGCCTTGCCTGTTCTCAACAGGTAGCCTGCCGGGAAAGTTAAGCTAGAATATGGTTCGCGTGTAGAAGAACGCGACACGCCGCTTGATCGGGCTTTATCTGGGGCAAATCCAACATTCGAAGAAATCGGGAGGAATTGATGAAGCAGTTGCTCAGTGCCAGTGTGTGCTGTTTACTGCTGTTGACCGTCGCCGCTAGCGCGCAGGCGGCGAAGCCAAAAGACGAACATCCCAGCATGGCGCAGGTTCTGGATGGCGCCGCCGGCCGCATGGAACAGGAGTTTGTCTCCGCCGCCGAGGCCATGCCGGAGGACAAGTACGGGTTCGCCCCGACATCCGGCGTATTCAAGGGAGTGCGCACGTTCGCGCAGCAGGTCAAACACGTCGCCGCTGTGAACTACATGCTGGGTGCGGCCATTCTTCAGGAAAAAGCTCCGGCAGAAACGGGTGGAGAGTCGGGGCCAGAATCAATCACCGCTAAAGCGGATATTGTGAAATACCTGAAAGCCTCTTTTGAGTACGCCCACAAGGCAATCGGAACCATCAATGAAAAAAACTTTCTCGAGCCCGTCAAGAGTCCGTTTGGCGAAGGCTCGATGACCCGTCTTGGGATCGCTGGAATTGTTACGTCGCATGGCTTCGATCACTATGGGCAAATGGTGGTGTACCTGCGTAGCAATGGGATCGTGCCGCCGGCAAGTCGGTGATTCGCCTCTCACGCCTGCGCGGAGCAGTTGGCTCCGCGCAGCATCGTGGAGGTGGGCAGCAAATCTGCAACAAACCCCATGGCACTACACCCGAACGACAGCAGTCACTGAGCGGCGCCAGGGGAGTGGGTAAAATCGACGGAAGCACAGAAAGTCGACCCCTCCAAAGCTCCTCCTCTGAAATCTGCCATGCCACCGCCAGTGCACCCTCCCATTTTTATCTGCATACAAGTCATTTGTTATCAGCCTGGTACCGAAGCATTGGTGGCGCCCGAGGGGAAAACCAATAAAGAAGGCTTGCATGTTACATGGTGTTGTAGTTAACTACATCACTAGAGGTCAATCGTAACTCGCACCCTGACCCGAAACTGAAGAAGCAGGAGAAGGAAACCATGAAAGCTCTTCGAATTATGTTGTCCGTTGTTTTGATTTCGCTCTCGATCGGGGCCTTCGCCCAGTCGGACGCGCAGAAGTCGTCTGTGGCTGCAGTGCTGCCCGAGGCGCAGAAATCGTTCGCAACCATGAAAAGCCTGGCGGGAGAGTGGGAAGGTCCGGTCACCGTCGCGGAGATGCCAGAGATGTCAGGCGGCAAGCCGATGCACGCCTCGCTGCGCGTGACCTCGCGGGGAAACGCCCTGGTGCACGAGTTCCAGGAAGCAGGAACGCCGTTGGATGCGACCAAGTACGACCATCCGGTCACGATGCTTTACGTCGACGGAGGCGAGCTCACGCTGGTTCACTATTGCGACGCGGGGAACCGGCCGCGCATGACCGGACAGATGTCGCCCGATGGCAAGAAGGTCGAGTTCGAGTTAAAGGACATCAGCGGGAGTACGGAGCACCACATGCACCATTCGGTGTTCACCATCATCGACGCCAACCATCACACCGAGGACTGGACGTTCATGATGAAGGATAAGCCGATCCACGCGCACTTCGACCTGCACCGGACCAACTAAGGCGCACGATCACCCTGCTCAAGTCTACGTGGAAAAACGATGGACCGTGAATGGAACGACAGTCAGCCGATCTACCGCCAGCTTCGCGACCGTGTGGTCGCGATGATACTCGACGGCGTACTCAAAGAAGGCGATCCACTGCCCTCGGTGCGCAATGTCGCGGCCGAATATCGGGTCAATCCGCTCACGGTTCTGAAGGGTTACCAGGAACTGGTGGACGAGGGGCTCGTCGAGAGCCGGCGAGGCCGGGGCATGTTCGTGAATGCGGGCGCGCGGACCCTGCTGCTGAAGGGCGAACGGCACAAGTTTCTCGCGGAAGAATGGCCCCGGATCCACGCAACCATTCAGCGGCTGGGCCTGACGGCGGAAGAACTGCTGAACGGGGCAAGCCGCCGGCCGTCTTCGGATGCCGCGCCGTCGAAAGCTGCCAAGTCAAATACCCCCGAGGAGGAGTCCTGACGCCATGGCATGTATAGAAGCACGCGGCCTTCGCAAGGCCTTCGGCAGAACCATCGCGCTGGACGGCGTCGACCTGCGAGTCGAGGAGGGGCGCATTCTCGGACTCATTGGTCCGAACGGCGCCGGCAAGACCACGGCACTCAACGCATTTCTCGGGCTCACCCCTTACCAGGGTGAACTGCGGGTGCTGGGACGCGACCCCTGGGCCGAGCGCGATCAGCTCATGCGCGACGTCTGCTTCATTGCTGATGTCGCGGTGCTGCCGCGCTGGCTGCGGGTTTCGCAGGCGCTCGAATACGTTGCCGGCGTGCACCCGCGATTCGATCGCGTGAAGGCGGAAGGCTTTCTTGCGAAGACCACCATCCAAAGCAGCCAAAAGGTCAGGGAATTATCGAAAGGGATGGTGGTCCAGCTGCATCTCGCCCTGGTGATGGCGATTGACGCGAAATTGCTTGTGCTGGACGAACCGACGCTGGGTTTGGACATCCTGTTTCGCAAGCAGTTCTACGATTCGTTGCTGCACGACTATTTCGATCGCAGCCGCACCATCGTGGTGACCACGCATCAGGTGGAAGAGATTCAGCAGGTTCTTACCGACGTCATGTTCATCAATCGAGGCCGCATTGTCTTCAACTGCACCATGGATGAATTCGAGTCGCGTTTTCTGGAATTGACGGCTCGCCCCGAGCAACTCGCAGCCGCCCGGGCGCTCAAGCCGATTCAGGAGCGGCAGGTGCTCGGTCGCAGCATCCTGTTGTTCGATGGCGTCGATCGTCAGCAACTCGCCCCGCTGGGCGAAGTGTGCACGCCCAGCATCGCCGACCTGTTCGTTACGGTATTGGGAAATCAGCCGGGCAACCAGAGCGGCACGGCACAAGGAGTGACTCGATGAATACCCCACCAAACGCCATGCCGGAGTCTCTCGACTCGCAGGTGCTTGCGCCCGCGACGATGTCGCCGACCCGGCCCATGTACTGGTCGCTGCGGCGCGAATTTTGGGAGAACCGTTCGCTCTATATCGCGCCGCTGGCGGTCGCCGGCCTGGTGCTGGCCGGCTTCGTGATCGCTACGATTGGCCGTGCCGTAGCGACGGTCGATTCGGCGCGGAGGGCGGCGGTACTGGAAGAGCCATACACCTTTGCGATGGGTGTCATCATGGCGACGGCTTTCATCGTCGGGGTGTTCTACTCCCTGGAGGCGCTCCACTCCGAACGTCGCGATCGCAGCATCTTGTTCTGGAAGTCGCTGCCGGTTTCTGATCTCACCACCGTGCTGGCGAAGGCGAGCATCCCGATCGTAATGCTGCCACTGCTGAGTTTCGTTCTGGTGGTTGTCACCCAGCTCATCATGGGGGTCCTGAGCAGTTTAGTCCTGCTGGGGAGCGGTCTCCCGGTCACGCCGCTATGGACAACGTTGTTCCAGTCGATGCTGATGCTGCTCTACCATCTGCTGACGGTGCATATGCTCTGGTATGCGCCGATCTATGGCTGGTTGCTGCTGGTTTCAGGCTGGGCACGACGGGCAACGTTTTTATGGGCCGCCCTGCCGCCGCTCACCATTGGCGTCGTCGAGAAGATTGCGTTCAACACTACCCATTTCGCCGGATGGCTGCTTTATCGAATCACGGGGCCGGAGGGTTTCGGGCGCGCAGGGGCACATATGACCCACCCGATGGCGCACGATCTAGGGATATTTCTGGGCACTCCGGGGTTATGGATGGGGTTGGTAGTTGCGGCGCTACTTCTCGCCGCTGCAGTGCGGCTACGACGCTATCGCGAGCCGATCTGAATCACCTCCATTTGAGTCAATGGCATAAGGAGTAGAGAGTATGAGTACGCACATGAGCACAGCCGTATTGACGCACCGGTCAGACAGCGGTTTGGTCCCACCTAGAATGTGATCTTAAAGAAGGCTTGTCCCTGCCTGGGCGTATTGCCCTGGCACACTGTACCCGGGGAAACGATTCCAAAAGTAAATTTGGTATTGTTGGGGTCGAGTCCGGCCACGTCATAGGGACTGTTGTCCATTTGATCGCCGCCGCAGACTCTCATTCGGTTGAGAACATTGTCGAACTCGACCCTCAACTCGGCCCGAACTCTCTCGCCCAGAAAGAATCGCTTGCTAAGTCCCAGCGTTTCGTTGCTATCGAACGGATTGCGCAAGCCGGAATAAAACGGAACGGCATTCCCGATTCTCCACGCGCCCGGAAACTGAAACTTGTTCACGTTGAAGACCGGCAGACCTTTGTAGTAATTGTCCCAATTCACGTTGAAAGGGCCAGGCATGATATTGGCGCGTTCGGCGATGGTGAAGGTCGGACGGGTGCCATTCACGGTGATCTGTACCGGCGTCCCACTCATGTAGTGGAAGTGTCCGGAGAAAGCCCATCCACCCAGCAGGTTCTTCATGAAGGTTCCGCCATGGTTCAGGAATTGTTTTCCCGGTCCAATCGGGAGTTCATACACCTGGCTGATGCTCAGCACGTGAGTGCGGTCATCTCGGGCGACCGACCACTCGCCGTCGGGATTGAATCGATTCAGACCCCGAACGCTCGAGTTCGCTACGGCGCTATCGGTATTCGTGAAGGATTTCGACAGAGTGTAGGCCACCAGCACGGTCAGGCCGCTCCCCGTGCGCTTTTGAAAGCTGACTTGGAGCGCGTCGTATTTGTCTGCGCCGGTCGTATCGAACGGATTCCTGATGTCGCGGAATTGCGGGTACGGAACTAACGTCCGGATGAGAGGTCTGTCCCCCCAGTCGTTCAGGTAGTTGTTATACGGTGTATAGAGTCCCTCGAACTGTCCAAAACCAAGACCTTTTAGAGCGGCCTGGCCGTCGTCGCTCATCCAACTTTCCGCCAACACGCAGTCCAGTTCCGAGAATAGACCGTCGGGGCACAATGTCGCCGGAATCTTCGGATCCAACTGACTTCGCCTGATCAAGGCAGCCGGCAAGTGCAGGTCATGGCTGTGCACGTAAGACACGGACGTGAACATCTTCCACGGCAATTCACGCTGCACTCCCACGCTGAACAACTCGGTGTAGCCCTGGTCGATGTGCCTGTGAATTTCACTGGAATTAAGGACAAATAAATAGTCTGGCGAGGGCCTGGAAGGCAAGGGAAGCGGGTTGGTGTCCCACTGGCCAAGTAGAGGAATTTGTGAATCACCCTCCAAGGTGAAATCCCCATTCAAGTTGTTCCCAAAATTGACAGCAACCTGATTGGTTCCATACTCGAATGCACCAGTATTCAGGAAGGTGAATGACATTCCCGCTTGTACCACAGTTTTGTTGTTCAACTGATATACGAATCCCAGACGAGGGCTGAGGTGTCGCCACTGCATATCGGGATGGTTCCACCCCGCACAGTCTTTACACCCTTTCCCCAGAATGGACATGGCCCCCAGACGGGGCTGGCCGGTTGCCGGGTTAATGGCGTGCAGATTTGGCTTGGTGGGATCGAAGAAAACAAGCTGATTGGCGTGGTTGTCGTTCGAGAACGGAAACGCCAGGTCCCATCGGAGCCCCAGATTCAAGGTAAAGCGCGGAGTAATTTTTATGTTGTCCTGAAAATAGGGGGCAATATAGAAATTGCGCAACCTCGTCATCGGCGTGTTCTTGCGCGTGGCGCTGTCGACGTTGCCAAGGAGAAAACTGGCAAACCCGTTGCCCGTAAAATCGCCTCCAGGATCGTTCACTGGGTCAGCGGTCGTTCTCGCGTGAAAGTAGAGATTGCCAGCACATTGTTGACACTCCTGGTCATCCTGAAACGTGCGGCGAATCTCCATTCCAAAGTTGAGGGTGTGACGGCCACGTGCGTACAGCCAGTTGTTGGCTATTCCCAGTCCGTGTTTGCGATTGATGGTGTACAGCCATCCGAACGTGCCCCAGTTCACAGGCTGCCAGGGACTATTTCCGACGAAGTTGATGCCCGGGAGAAAACCCTCTCCACCGGGAGAGGGCTCGACCCCGGCAAAACTTCCGATGGGCTTCTGCTGATGGTAGTTGAAGATTTCACTGATCCAGCTAACTCCCCCGGTCAGCATGAGGCGAGGTGTAATCGCATGCGAGTAAGTCACGAGCAGCCCACTGCCAAACCAGTGGTTGGTGGTTGTGTTGTTCAGCGGATTGTCGACAAAACCTCCCGCTATCTGTTCCTGATTGCGCCAATATGCTCCATGAATGGCCTGCCTGGTGTTGATATTGTGGTCGAGGGTGAAGCCCCAAACCGTATGCGCCAGAAGTGGGATAAACCCCGGCTGAAAGTTATTGGTTTCACCTGAAGACGTAGGCTTGGGAATGAATCCCAGCAACGATCTCGAAACCGCGCTGAAGCAGTTCCTCGGGATGACATTACCCGGAAACTGCTCCCCGGGGGCTGCGCCGGGATCGCATCCGGCAGGCATGAGCGACGGGTCAGCCTGCCATGCAATGGGCACAAAAATTGGAATTGGGGTGGTCTCACCCGGCACGACCAGTCCGCTGAAGTCGCCGTTCGCGATGGCTTCGGTTGGAACCGTTACCGCAGGTTGCGCCGAGGTCTGCCGAAACTTTTCGATGCTCACGAACCAGAATGTCTTGTCGTGCCCACCGTATAGCTTGGGAATGCGCAGCGGGCCTCCTGCGGTGAATCCCCAATCAATTTGGTGATCCGTATTCGGTTCGCCGACAATGCCCCGATCGTTTGGCTTTACATCGTTAACGGCACCTGGAGCGTCGAAGAACGCGTCGCGATAGACCGCAAAAGTGTTTCCGTGGATCTTACTGGTGCCGGACTGAAACTGGTACTGGGCTACACCTTGCCCAAGGCCAAACTGCGCGGAGAAGGCGCTTTGCAGAACGGTGAACTCCTTGACCATATCGAATGGAGGATTGATGAAGTACTGGCGGCCCTGAAATTCCGCGAATGCGATGGGCACGCCGTTAAAGACCACTTCATTCTGAAAATCCACTCCGCCGTTAATACGCCCGTCAGTCGAAACTCCCGGCGTTAATCCACCGCTAATGCCCCCGACGGACGATACTCCCCGTGCCGATGCACCATCTATCATGGTGACGGTCGTTACGCCCGGCACCGCACACAACAAGAACTGAGTATCAATCTGTCGGACTGTTCCCTCTACGAGCTGTGGCAGTTCTTCGAGAAGCTTGTGTGGGATCGTGGTGCCCAGCGACGCCTGCTCGGTTTGGAGCGAGATCTCCGAGGCGTTCACTTCCACGGTCTCGCGGGCATTGCCGACGGTCAGCGCGATGTTCGCGGTCGAGTTCGCCGCTGCCTGGACGAATACGTTTTTTTGGACTGAGGACTTGAATCCCGGCTTTTCCACCGTAACCGTATAAGTGCCTGGATTCAGATCCGTGAGGTGATAGCTTCCCACTGTCCCAGTCGTGGTGTTCCTGCGAACGCCAGTATCTGTGTTGGTAATTGTGATTTCAGCGTTGGGAATCGGTAACCCGGCTTGATCGGTCACCGTACCTTGAACTCCACTCAGCGTCTGCCCATGTAGGGCCGGCGAAGACAGGAGCAACAGACAAATGACGAACCCGACCGCTGAACATTGCGCCATCCGAACCGTCCATCCGCGACTGGGGGTTTTCACCACCGGGCCCAGATTCCGCATAGACCTTCTCCACTCGTAGCTTGGCCTCTGGTGCGGCGCGAGAGATCGGATAGGGTCGGTGGGTTCTCGGGGGGCGGCACTCCACCCTCACGCCCTCCGTACTATAGACCGGGAGGCGGCAAGATGTGAGATAAATTCTGGCTAGTTTCCGTGGCGCGGAAAACCGCTATCGTGGGGGATCCCCATACCCTCAAGCATCTTCTGAAAGCGCGGGTCGGACTGTAAGGGGTCAAATTCCTCGCGGATCGGGAGCCAGAGACTTACATCCTGGCCCCGCCTCTGATACGACGCTTCCAGCGCTTTGAGGGCTTCCTCCTGCATCCCCAAGTGCATGTAGCAGTAGGCAGCCTGGACGCCGGTGCGTTTCTTGAGCGGGATGTTATTAAGCTTCTGCTGCCAGTAGCCGCGTTCTCCCCCGGAGGCGAGCGCGGCGCGGAGACCCGCGACCTCGGGGTCGCCGGGGTCAGCCGTTTCCAAGGCTTTCTGATACTCACCTTTCTGTTCTAAGCTCACGTACAAGCGCCAATGGGCAGGTCCGAACGTGGGATCGGCTTCGCGGGCGGCGCGGATGACACCAAGGGCCTCATCATACTTTCGAGCGCAGAAATAAACGTGCCAGGCAAAGGCATTGGTCTCGACCGAAATAGGGTCCAGACGCCTTGCCAATTCGATCTGCTGGATGCCTTCGTCAAACTTCCTGCGGTGCGCCAGCACAACGCCGAATATCGCGTGGGCTCTGGCATAGCTAGGACGGGCGGCGATGGCTTGGCGGAAGTATTTCTCCGATTCGGTTGGGTTCCAGTCGGCACCAGAAACTACGCCGAGCACCATTAGCGCTTGCGCCTGCGACCCGTCGATTGCCAGCGCTTTGTTGGCCGCGTCCCTGGCCAGCGGAAAGGCTTGGCGATCGCCAAACACAGCTATCGTGTGAAGCGCGTCAGCCAAGCCCGCCCAGGCCTCGGCGCTATTCGGATCCACCTGGGTGGCTTGGCTGAAAAGATCTCTTGCCTCAACGGCATGCTGGTTGGTCAACGCGTAGGACCCTCTGAAATAGAGGTCGGCGACCTCCGGATTCATGGGGTGAGGACGAGAGAGCTGGTCACGCTCTTTCGGGGTAACGAAGGCCGAAATACTCTGCGCAATCTCGCGCGCCAACTCTCCTTGCGCGGTGAGGATATTGCTCGCCTGGATTTCGTAGGTGTGTGCCCATAAATGACGATCAGAAGCAGCATCAATGAGCTGAACCGTGAGGCGGACCCTATCGCCGGATTTCACCACCGAACCCTCCACCAGGCTGTCGACACCCAGGCAACGGCCCATCTGGGAAGCAGGCCTCTGAGTACCCGCGCAAGCAGTGGACGATGTATGCGAACTCACCCGGAGCGAATTGATCTGGGCGAGATTCGTCGTGAGTTCGTCAGTCACGCCGTATGCGAGAAATTGCTGGCCTGGGTCGGTCGAGAGACTTGCGAGCGGGAGCACTGCGATCGACTCGATTGGATGAGGGCGAAGCGAGTACCACGCAACCAGTGCAGAAATAACAAGAACGAAGCAGGCACCAATCCAGACGATCCTCCGCGAGAATGGACTTCGATGATCCTCCTCCTTCTTAGGTGTTGGCCCTAATGGAACCGGAGACGCTACATCCTGAGGGGGCTCGGCAACGGGAGTGACCGGCGCGATGAAGCGATACCCTCGGCGGGGCAAGGTTTCCACAAAACGGGGCTCGGTGGCGGAATCATCGAGAACCTCGCGAATCTTGTTGATCGCAGTTCCCAGACTGCGATCGAAGTCGACAAATGTGTCTGTAGACCAAAGCTTCTGACAGATTTCTTCCCGTGTCACCAGTTCGCCTGGACGCTCCAGCAGCATAACCAGCAACTGGAACGGCTGCGCCTGCAGGCGCACTTTTACACCCTCTTTTCGTAACTCGCCAGAGTGCAAGTCCGCTTCAAAAGGGCCGAAGGAGAGCCGACGCGCTGTGGAAACCGGGCTGGGCACACTCACCGCCACCCGCGAGACTATCAGGGAGAGCGAAACGGATCAAAAGATATCTCGCGGGGAGCGGACTTAACCCCTCTCTTTTGAGCTAGCTAGTCCGGTTAATGAAGAGTTGAAGAAGAATTGAAGCGCGATGCATTGCCAGGCAGCGCGACTTGTAGGACTGTGTGCCGGTCGCATTAACTCCAAAGATCAAAAACCAGGGCTGCAAGGTGGTCGTCCGCACGATTTGTAGGACCGGGTTCCGGCGCAGCCGTACCAGGGGTACACCGACAGCCCAAGGTTCACCGACAGACTGGAGCATGGCTATGCATGCCGAGCAGCCAAGAATGAGAAGCAGATGTCGCAGTCATACCGGGCGAGACGAAGGCAGGGTCGTTGCCCGTTCGCCCGGCTCAGCCCGCGAGCACCCCGAACTATGCGGCCTCGATTTTGCGATGGGTGGAATGCGCCACGCTGGCTGTCGTCCTCGCGGCAGCGGTCCTTGCAACCCCCACGGCGCATGCGCAGGCTTACAACGTGCTGCATAGCTTCACCGGGAGCGCGGACGGGAAAACTCCTTACGCAGGTTTGGTTCGGGACTCGTCGGGCAATCTCTACGGCACCACCAGCGCAGGTGGCGCGTCAAACTTCGGGACCGTATTCAAGGTGGATACGACAGGCGCGGAGACGGTGCTGCACAGCTTCACCGGAGGTGACGGGAAAACTCCTATCGGCAGTTTGGTTCTCGACCCGTCGGGCAATCTTTACGGCACCACTGGCGCAGGGGGCAGTTCAAACTCCGGGACCGTGTTCAAGGTGGATACAACCGGCGGGGAAACGGTGGTGTACAGCTTCAAGGGAGGGGCGGACGGGAAAACTCCCCTCGGCGGTTTGGTTCTCGACTCCTCGGGCAATCTCTACGGCACCACCAGCGCAGGCGGCAGTGCAAGCTCCGGGACCGTGTTCAAGGTGGATACAACCGGCGGGGAAACGGTGCTGTACAGCTTCACGGGAGGGACGGATGGGAAAACCCCTACCGGCAGTTTGGTCCGGGATGCGGCCGGGAACCTCTACGGTACGACCAACGACGGCGGCAAAGCGTACGCATGCTTTCTCGGCTATTCCGGTTGCGGAGTCGTGTTTAGGGTGGATACGACGGACACGGAAACGGTGCTGTACACCTTCACGGGAGGCGGGGACGGAGGAAATCCCTACTACGCAAGCCTGGTTCTGGACGCGGCGGGCAACCTGTACGGCACGACCGCCGCAGGCGGCCCTTCAGACTTTGGGACCGTGTTCAAGCTGGATGCGGCCGGCACGGAGACCGTGCTTTACAGCTTTGGACAGGGCGGACTGGAACCCTTCGCAGGTTTGGTTTTGGACGCGGGAGGCAACCTCTACGGCACAACGACCGGTGGCGGCACTGGCTTCGGAACCGTGTTCAAGCTGGATACTGCCGGCAAGGAAACACTGCTCCATAGCTTTGGGGGGCCGGACGGGGCAACTCCCTATGCCGGGCTGGTTTTGGACGCGTCCGGCAACCTCTACGGCACCACGAGCGCGGGCGGCGCTGCGAACCTCGGAACAGCGTTCGAGATCACAGCCGCCCCGACTTTCTCTCTCTCCGCTTCCGTGCTTACGCCCAGCACCGTGAGCCCCGGCGGTTCGTCGACGGCCACCGTGAATATCGCCGCAGGTTCCGCGCTCAGCGGTTCAGTGACGCTCTCCTGCTCGGTGCAGCCGTCGCCGGCAATGGCCCCGAGGTGCTCGATCAGCCCAGGCTCCATAACTCTTGGCAGCCCTGCCGTTCTGACCGTGAGCACGACGGGACCAACCGCGAATAGTTTGCACCCTGGGTCTGGCTTCGCACCGTTGTATGCGCTGTGGGTGCCGTTGATTGGGGTGGCAGGAGTGGGTTTCCGCTTGGACAAGAGAAAAAAAGGAAAGTGTCTGGCAGCGGCGCTAGCGTGCGTGTTCGCTGGCTTAGTCATCAGCATTGCCTGTGGCGGCGGCACAAGCACCAGTGGCGGTGGTAGCGTCGGCGGCACCCCCGCTGGAACGTATGTCATCAACGTCACTGGCACGTCGCTCACCGTACATCATTCCACGACGACAACCCTCACGGTTCACTGAGGGGATCGTATTCCAAGCCGCCGGACGCCAGGGGCGTGCTCAGCAACTGAGACGGGAGTTTGCCCGGCAGTAATCACAACTGAAGGAACAAAGGGGTACTACTATGCGAGGGATCACCCGCGGCATTGATGCCCGTGGAGATATGGCAGGTATTTATACGAATGTGAGCGGTGGAGGCTCCGAATAGCTGGCTTCTCGAGCATTCGGGAGTGCGAGGTTAGAGAGCGGACGGCGGCGGGGGACCAGGCAGGTAAGCTAGCCCCAAAAACGAAACGCCCCAGACTCCGGTTAGAGTATTGGGACGTCCGCTGAACAGCCCTCCCCCGAGTACTGCTCGATTGCAAGCATACGTTTCCATTGCGCACTTGAAAATGGCACGGACAGGCCGAACCGGGGGCACCTTCGTGCGGCGAGCGAAAGGGCAGGTAGGTGTTGCCGACCGCGAAGACCACTTTCTTTGTCGTCCGCCAACCGCGAAATTGCCAAGACCTTTCGACCAGGTTGTCTTCAATGGATACGTAGCGAAGGTGAATTCGGTTACTGCGGCGATTTTTCTTTTGGGTCCGGAAGCATCGTGAGCCGGAGAGCGATTGGCTACTGATTCTCTGCTACGGTCGTCGGCTGATCTTCTTTCTCCCCGCGCAATTTGCCGCGATAAGACCACAGTCCTAGTCCTGGGTTGGCGATGAAAAAGACCGGTTCGCCATTTACCCGGTTATATCCTTGGTGAAGTTGCTGCGGACCGTAGTGCCCGAGCATCATTTCCAAGTCGCCATGCTGAAAACCCACGCCTTCCACCTCTTCTTTGCTGAGATGGCCGGGACACCATCGGATGGTGAACCGTTGTTCGGAAGATCCATGGATGAGGTGGGCAGCGGCGCTTAGGTCGGCGGCGAGGTCCGCATTCCGGCTGACCGATGCGAGCGTCGCCGGAGTTCCGCGGTAGCCGTATTTGCGAATCAATGCATCGATGGCACGATCTTCTCCAAACGCCTTGACGCCGGGCGCGAGAATTATCAGTTCCGCACCGTCTGCCATTGCCATCCGGGTACGGTAAATCGCTTTATTACCCAGCCATGTACTGTGAAACTCGTGCGGATCGAGAAAAACGACAGCCTTCTGAATCGGCGCGTCCAAAATCTCGAAGTTTACCGCCAAACTCAGAGCAGAGGCTTGATGAAAACACTCGGCATCGTCGCCGATGTACAGGCCGCGTACAGCCAGACGGTGGTCCGGCGTGCGTCCGATCACGGTGAGAACATACACAATGGGTAGATGTCGGAGAAAATGGTCAGCCGCATAGTTGAGGACGTTGCGCACGGGATTTTCCGCGCGCCCCATAATGCGCTCCATCCCGTAAACCGCGCCCAGGTAATGGCTTCGGTTTATCCCATCGCGACCCCCGGTGCCTACGAGAATGTTCTTGTTGTAATTGGCCATGCCGATTACTTCGTGAGGCACGACCTGCCCAATGGAGAGGATGAGATCGAAGCCGCCCTGTGCAATGAGCCGGTTCACCTGCGCCGGCCACGAATAGTTGAGCTTTCCCTCCGACTGCTCATGGATGAACTCCGCCGGAACCTCACCCAGGGTCTCTACGTCGGTTCGCCAGTTGTGGGCACGGAAGAGCTCTGTCGGGATTGATCCAAACATCCTTGCGATCTGGTCGGGCTGCATGGCAGCATGCGTGCCGAGAGCGGGCAGAATGGCCCGGAGCCGGTCGCGATAGTGCTCCCACGCGTAGCGCGTCAAGTCGCCTGCCCGGGAATGCAGGCGGCTTTGGTCCGGCGGCACGACCAGCACCGACTTCCGTTCGCCAAGTTTCGCGAGACTCTCCAATAGCAGGTCATGCAACTGCCCGGGAGAGAGATCGGTTTCAACGCTGCCCGTGGCGCAGTAAAGGCTCATGCGAAGAATTCTCCTCCCTTAAGCGCAAACGATCAGATGCAAAACCATTCGCAGCCACCGATAAGCACTGGCTGCACGTCATTTCCTACAGTCGATATGCCTTTTTGACCAGCCTGTATGCAAGGTCGTGCGCTACCTGCACTGCCTCTTCTTCCCGTAGTTGGTGTTCGGCGACCAACTTTGCCAGGAACGTACAATCCATGCGCCGAGCCAAATCGTGCCGGCCGGGAACGGACAGAAACGCCCGGGTATCATCATTAAACCCCACCGTATTGTAAAAGCCTGCAGTTTCCGTCACGCGCTCCCGGAAGCGCATCATCCCGGCCGGACTGTCATGAAACCACCAGGGCGGCCCCAACCGCAAGCACGGATAGTGGCCGGCCAGGGGAGCTAATTCGCGGCTGTAGGTGGACTCGTCGAGGGTAAAAAGAATAATCGTGAGATTCGGCTCATTGCCGAACTCATCGAGCAAAGGGCGCAGCGCGTCCACATAGTTGGTCGGCGTAGGTATATCCGCACCCACATCGCGTCCATACCGTTCAAAGAGAGCGCGATTATGGTTGCGTGCGCTGCCGGGGTGAATCTGCATGACCAGGCCGTCCTCGAGGCTCATGCGCGCCATTTCCGTCAGCATTTGCGCGCGGAAGAGTTCTCTTTGCTGATCGCCGGCCTTGCCGGAAATCACCTCGCGAAAAAGTTCGGCAGCCTCAACCGTGGAGAGGTTAGCGGTCCTGGCGGTCGGATGCCCGTGGTCGGTTGCGGTGCAGCCGAGTTCGCGGAAGCGGACGCGGGTGAGTCGAAGCGCGTCCAGATAGCCATTCCACGAAGAAGTGTCCTTCCCGGTTTTCTCGGCAAGCTTGATGATATTTTCTGCAAAACCGGCGAATTCAGGATCGACAACCGAGTCAGGCCGGAAGGTCGGCAGGATCCTCGCATTCCAATTCGATTTCCGGATCGCCTTGTGGTCGTCCAGCGAATCGAGCGGCGAATCGGTCGTGGCCAGTACTTCGAGGTGAAAGGCCTCGTACAGGGCACGTGGCAGGAACTTCGGCGTTCGAAGCTTTGCCGAGATCGTGTCGAAGTACATGTCGGCAGTATCTTGGGAAAACGGCTGCTCCAGTCCGAAAAGTTCCTGAAAAGCAAAGTCCAGCCACATGCGCGTTGGGGTTCCGCGAAACAGATAATAGTGTTTGGCGAAGATCCGCCAGACTGAGCGCGCGTCTTTCAGTTCTGCTTGCCCAATTTCCAGATCTTCCAGCGAGACCCCCTGGCTGTACAGCATTCGACAAATGTAGTGGTCGGCCTGCACGATAAGCTGTGCCGGATTGGGGAAGGGTTCGTTGCCACGAAACCAGGACGCCTGGGTATGCCCATGTGGGCTGATGAGCGGCAGGTTTCGCACCTGCTGATACAGGTTTTTGGCGATTTCCCGTGTGCGGGGTTCCGCGGGAAAAAGGCGATCTGGATGAATCAACATGACTCTGATTCTAGCGTCTCGCTTCGCACCGGGGGCGCGATGCCGAAGCGGGTCCCCACCAGCATACACACCGCAACCGGCGGGGCTGAGAAGGGGAGTCCCGTCCGCCTTGGGCCGCTGGAAGTCCGCCATTTTGGGTTGCGGCTTTTTTTGCTGGGCGGAATGACGGCGGGGCTACAAAAGGTGGATGATAGAAGACCGCGTGCGAAGCTCCAAATCGATTGAGGGAGGATGTGCATGGGGTACACACGACGCAGGTTGCTCGCTGGTTTAGGTGTGGCCGGACTTCAAACCATGATGCCGTCAGTGATCAAAAATGCTGAAGGAAGCTCACTGGCGGCGCGGTGGCTGCCCGAAAAGGGCGGAGGCACGTGCGCTTTTCGGCTGGCAGTTATCAACGACGAGATCACGCAGGATTTCGAGAAAGCGTGTCAGATCGTGGCGGGTGATTTCGGGCTCCACTGGATCGAACTGCGCTCCATGTGGAACAAGAACGTGACCGAGCTTAGCGAGAAAGAAATTGAGGATGCGCGGAAGATCCTGAAGGAACACAAACTACAGGTCACCGATATAGCCAGCCCGCTTTTCAAGACAGACTGGCCGGGAGCTCCGCGCTCGCCACAGAGCGAAACGCGCGACCAGTTCCACGCGACCTCCGACGCCGGTGCACAGGAAAAGCTGCTCGAGCATTGCGTCTCGCTGGCCAAAACCTTCCACACGGACAGGATTCGCTGTTTTGACTATTGGCGGCTGGATGATCCCAAGCCGTACCGGGCGGCCATCAATGCCAAACTGCAGCACGCCGCTGAACGCTGCGCCAAAGACAATCTCATTCTCCTGCTCGAGAATGAAATGTCCTGCAACACAGCGACTGGAGAAGAGTCGGCTGCCGTGCTGGAGGCAATTCCAAATAAAAACTTCATGCTGAATTGGGATCCGGGCAATGCTGCCGCCCTGGACGGCACGGCTTACTCGGCCGGCTATGGGCGCTTGCCCAAAGACCGCATCGGACATTGCCATTGCAAGGACGTTGTGCGCAAACCGGACCACAAATACGAGTGGGCTCCGGTCGGCGGTGGCATGGTGGATTGGGTGGGACAGTTGCAGGCTCTGCAACGGGACGGTTTCCGGTACGGGCTGAGTCTGGAAACTCACTGGCGCGGTGCGGGTACACCCGAGGCGTCCACGCGTGCCAGCATGGAAGGACTTCGGAAGGCGCTAACGAAAGCCGAGATTTCCTGCTGAACCCTGGTCATCGAGTTGGATTGGCAAAGACATAATGAAGCAGGGAGGGAAGAGATAATGGCAACGCGACGCGAATTTCTCGATGCACTTGCGGTGGGTGCTGCGGGGCTCGTGGTTGGAACTACGGCGAGGAGCTATGGCCGGATTGTGGGCTCCAATGAGCGCCTAAACTTTGCGGTCATTGGTCTCAATAGCCGGGGCTACGCTCATCTTGCGTCGCTCAAAGCGAATAAGAGCGCTGCCCGCATCTCGCACGTTTGCGACGTGGACAGCGATATTCTCCAAAAGTTCGCGGCGAGCGTGCAGAAGGAGATGGGCGAGCCTTGCGCGACGGAAAAAGACTTTCGCAAGGTTCTGGAGTCGAAGGAAGTGGATGCCATGACGATTGCGACACCGGACCACTGGCATGCCCCGATGGCCATCGCCGGGGTGCAGGCGGGCAAGCATGTGTACGTGGAAAAACCATGCAGCCACAATCCAGCGGAGGGGGAAATGCTGGTGCGCGCGCAGCAGAAGTATCGGAAGCTCGTGCAAATGGGAACACAACAGCGCTCCTCGCCCCACACAATAGAGATCATCCAAAAAATCCACGAAGGCATTATCGGCAGGCCTTATTGTGCCAAAGCCTGGTACAGCAACGTGAGGAAGTCGATCGGTACCGGCAAAGAAGCCCCAGTCCCGCCGCAACTCGATTGGGATCTATGGCAGGGGCCAGCGCCGCGCCGTCCTTATAAGGATAATGTGCACCCTTATAACTGGCACTGGTTCCGGCCCTACGGGACCGGCGAAACGCTCAACAACGGCACACACGAGGTGGATGTCTGCCGGTGGGCGCTGGGCCTCGACTATCCCAAGCGGGTGACCTCGTCGGGTGGCAGATTTCACTTCCAGGACGACTGGCAATTTTATGACACGCTCGTGACCAGCTTCGTATACGAGAACGCGATGATCTCGTGGGAGGGAAGGAGTTGCCAGGGTATGCAGTATTACAGCCGCGATCGTGGTTCGACCGTCCTGGGAACTACGGGCACGGTGCTGGTCGATCGCGATGGTTACGAGATTTACGATCTCAAAGGAAAAAAAACCAGCGAATGGAAGTCGGGCAGCAAGGAATCATCCTCCGATCTCATCGGCCGCGATTCCATGACTGACGCCCATTTCGCAAACTTCATCGCAGGAATCCGTAACGGTGAAAGGCTCAACGCTCCGGTGTCGGACGGCAACATCAGTGTGACCATGCTCCATCTTTCAAACATCGCCTGGGAGGCCAACCGGGAGTTACAACTCAACGAGAAGGATGCTCGTATCCAGGGCGACCCAGAGTCTATGAAGATGTGGGACCGGGATTACGAGAAGGGCTGGGCACCGGTCATCTAGCGCAGTTCGGCATAAGCGCAAAGGGCACAACGTCGGGCGCAGAATGCGGTCGAAAAATATCCTAAGGGCACTTTCCGGGCGGCAGACTAGTTTCAAAGCGCGGTGTGAAGCGATGACGATCCACATCGGTCTGATTGGCGGCGGGAATATCACGGATACCCATGCGCGCGCAGCGCGGGAGATTCCCGGAGTTAAGATCGCCGCGATCTATGGAAGCAATGCGCCTAAGGTCGGTCGTCTCTGCCAGGAGCACGGTGGGCAGCCTTATCAGGATTTCGATGCATTTCTGAAGTATCGCCCGTTGGATCTGGTGATCATCGGAAGTCCTTCGGGGTGCCACGCGACTCATGGGATCGCCGCGGCCCGTAGCGGTCTGCACGTCTTGACAGAGAAACCCATGGACATCAGCAGCAAGCGCGCCGATGCCCTGATCGAGGCGGCCGAACAAACCGGCGTCAAACTGGGTGTAATTTTCCAGGACCGGCTGAAGCCAGAAATTCTTCAAGTCAAGCAGTGGATTGACGCGGGCGACGTCGGCAAGATCATGCTGATCGATGCCCGCGTGCCATGGTACCGCCCGCCTGAGTACTACGGCAATTCGCGCTGGCGCGGGACATTTGGATTAGATGGCGGCGGTGCTTTGATAAATCAGGGGATACACACCGTTGACCTGCTCTTGTGGTTATTCGGGAACGTCGTGCGCGTCCAGGCTCGTATGCGGACCGCGCTGCATGCGATTGAGGTAGAAGATACGGCGCTCGCGATTCTTGAGTTTGCCGGTGGTCCACTTGGTACTCTGCTAGCAACCACTGCGGCTTATCCAGGGTATCCGCGACGGCTTGAAATCATGGGTTCGGAAGGGACAGTTATTATTGAAGACGATCGCATCGCGGCCGCGGATCTTCGGACGCCACGAACGAACGCCGTGCGAAGCACCGCACGGAAGGATGAAGGGGCTGCGTCTCATGTTGTCAGTGATGTCCGCGGGCACCGGGCTGTGTTCGAAGATTTCATTCGAGCGATCGAGCACGACAGCACTCCCGCCTGCAACGGGCAGGAAGGGCGACGAAGCATAGCGTTGATAGAAACCATCTATCAGGCTGCGCGGAACCCTGAAGCCACCACCAACTCACGGGCAGGCTGAACCCCGCCTGGACCCTGCAAGTTTGATGATTCGTCGAGGAAGTTGATTTCCTTATAACTGCATAAAGCAATCGAGGCCAGGCCCGATCGGGTTCAGTAGCCGAAGGAATAGCGGCATCAAGGAATGGATCCCAACGCAACACCGAGCGACGTGGGTTCGGAGGCAGAGATGAAGCCTTCCAGGATCGAAGGACAGTCTTTGACCTTCCGGGCGGGACATTTCCGTTGGGTGATCTGTACTCTCCTCTTGTTCGGCGTGACCAAGAACTACATGGATCGCCAGGTCCTCGGGGTGCTCAAAACCACTCTGCAACATGATCTGGGCTGGAACGAAATCGATTACAGCAATCTGGTATTTGCTTTCCAGGCGTCCTATGCAGCGGGCATGGTGGTGGTTGGGTGGCTCATGGATCGCCTGGGCGCGCGACTGGGGTATGCGCTAGCGATGGTGTTCTGGAGCGTCGCTTCGATGGGCCATGCCATCGGCAGTTCTTTTGCCAGTTTCGTCGTTGCGCGGTCTGCACTGGGATTCTGGGAGGCAGGTGTCTTCCCGGCCAGCATCAAAGTCGTGGCGGATTGGTTTCCAAAGAAAGAACGCGCCCTCGCCACTGGGATCTTAAATGCTGGAACCAGCGCGGGCGCCATGGTTACGCCGCTGGTGGTTCCGTGGATCACGATCCATTGGGGGTGGCGATGGGCATTCGTGATCACAGGTGGGGTTGGAATCTTTTGGCTGGCATTCTGGCTGCTTTTGTATCGCAAGCCAGAAGAACACCCGCGCATGTCCAAGGCAGAGCTGAAATATATTCGCAGCGACCAGCAGGAACCCGTCGACCGCGTGCGGTGGGGCAAGCTTCTGTCGTTTCGCCAAACTTGGGCGTTTGCCAGCGGCAAGTTCCTGATCGACCCGATCTGGTGGTTCTATCTCTTTTGGATTCCCGATTTCCTGCAGCGCCGGCACGGCCTTGCTTTGATAGAGATCGGCGTGCCGATCGTGGTGATCTATATCATCTCCGACCTGGGCAGTGTTGGTGGAGGCTGGCTCTCCTCCTGGATGATTCATCGCGGGAACAGCGTCAATTTGGCGCGAAAGATCACAATGCTGATCTGCGCGCTGAGTGTCGTTCCCATTGTGTTCGCCTATCGCACCGAGAACTTGTGGAATGCAGTGCTGCTGATCGGAGTGGCGGCCGCGGGGCACCAGGGATTTTCGGCCAATCTGTTTACCTTGACCTCGGACCTTTTTCCTGTCCAGGCCGTGGGAACTGTGGCAGGGATTGGAGGCATGGCCGGTGCCGTCGGTGGAATGCTCATTGCGAAGGTCGTTGGCTATACCTTGCAGTGGACCGGCAGTTACAGGATTCCTTTCCTGATTGCCGGTTCTTCTTATCTGCTTGCCCTGGCGAGCATCCATCTGTTGACGCCCCGACTCGAACCCGCAAGGATTGGGTGAAGACAGCCGAAGTACCCTGATGGAAGAACCCCAGGTGCCGGGATTACTTTTTCATGGGCACGGCTCCGGACCAGACGGCAGGGGTTAGCCAAGTCCCAAGAGGGCTAACCGACTGGCATCTAGCGGGCCGCTTTTACACTGTGACGACGGCTACTGCTTGCCTCCCGTGCCGACTTTCCCGGCGGGCGATTCACTCCGGTGATAATTGGGGAACGGCGGATGTTTCGCCACCGGCAGCGGATTTTTCTGTAACTGCTCGAGAACAACCTGCACGGCTTTCTCAAGCTGCGGATCATGGTCCTCACGCCATTTGTTGGGCGTGAATTCGACGTCGATGTCAGGAGAGACACCGTGATTCTCCACATCCCAATCGCCGGCCGGACTATAGAAGGCAAGACGTGGAGCGGTGACCGAGCCGCCGTCGATGAGTTGCGGATAATCGTAGATCCCGATCAATCCACCCCAGGTACGTTTTCCTACCAGAGGCCCGATCTGAGCGCGCCGGAAGTACCAGGGAAGTGCATCCCCGCCTGAGCCGGCGTACTGATTGATAATCATCGCCTTGGGACCGAAGATTGAGCCCAGAGGGGTAGTGAAGTCCTGGCCTTCGCGAGTCATCCAATAGTTCATTAGCGGCCGCCGCAAGTAGTCGATCACGTAGTCGGCCGCGGCGCCACCGCCGTTGAATCGCTCATCGATGACAGCGCCCTGCTTTCCGATTTGAGCGAAGTAGTAACGATTGAAATTGATATATCCATCGGCGGCGGTGTTGGGCAGATATACGTAGGCCAGCTTACCGCCGCTGAGTTCGTCGACTTTGCGGCGGTTCGCGTCAATCCAGGCGCGATTGCGAAGATTGAGTTCGCTTTCGATGGGGACGGTGGTGACTTCACGCGCGCCCTTGCCGCTGGGATCCTTGCCTATCTTTAACACGACTGCCTTTCCGGCCGTTCCGTCAAACAGCCGGAAGATTTCATCCGAGCCCTTCAACTCCCGCCCGTTCACCGCCAGCAGGTAGTCGCCAGGTTGAACGTTCACCCCAGGTTGGGTGAGCGGCGCACGCAATTCCGGATTCCAATTCTCACCGTAATACACCTTCGCGAAACGGTAACGCCCATTTTCCACGGTGTAGTCGGCCCCGAGCAGCCCGCCACGAACGCGATGGGGGTCGGGATGTTGCGGCGTACGTATGTACAGGTGGCCCACCGTGATATCACCCAGCATCTCGGCAAAAAGGTAGTTCAGATCCTGACGGCTGCCGAGAGTTTCCAGGAACGGACGATACCGGGCGCGAGCAGCTGCAAGATCAAGCCCGTGCAAGTTGGGATCGTAGAAGTAGTCACGCTCAATGCGCCAAACCTCGTTGTACATCTGCGCCCACTCCGCGCGCGGCTCAACGTAGACCATGGCCGAATCAAGATTGAGGGGTTTCGGCTCGACGCTTGGCCCTGCTCCGGCGGCGGCCTCCGGCTTTTGCTCGGGAACGCTCGCAGTAAACCACTTCTGCTCTAGTTCGCCCTTGCTATAGAGCATCTTCTTGCCATCGAAGGAGACCGTAAATTTCGCAATGCCGTCCAAGAGTTTGTCAGCCTTGCGCGTGCCCAATTCAAAGCGGTAAATGGATTCAGGTTCTGGTCCGCTTCGCCTCGAGAAAATCGGCGACTGTTCTGCCAGAAAGAGGGTTCCTGATTTTCCCAACCACATGCCCACGTAGTTACGGGCTGGAATGGGCAACGCCAGAATGCGCTGGCTCAGATTCTCGGAGTCGATCTGGACAACGACCGGCGGTTTCTTTTGCTCCGCTTTGGCAACGGTGGCATCCTTTTTTCTCGCGGCGGCTTCGGCCGCTGCGGGTTCCTTGTCACCTTTCTCATCCGGAGAAGTGGTCTCTGCCCGGTCGGAGTCAGGCTTCTTCTCGTCCGCGGGCTTCTCCTCATCACTCTCAGGAGCGAGCGGCGAGGCCGCGTCTTTCTGCAACACGGTGACGTAGACACTGCGCGTGACTGGGCGATTGAAACTGGACAGATCGAGCCAGCCAGTGGTTGGACCGGAGTCGGTCGACGCGGTGAAATAGAGGTACTTGCCGTCTCGATCAAAAATCGGGAAACGCGCATCGCTCAAACCATCGGTCACCTGGAACGATGTGCCCTTTTCGAGCGAATAAACAAAGACGACGTGCATGTGACTGGGGAGTCGCTTGGTATAGGCAATCCACTTCGAGTCGGGAGACCACGCCGGGTCCAAGCTACGTTCTGGAGCGTCGTAGGTGTCGGTATCCACCTTGATGGGCGAACCCTTGGAAATATCCACGTACCAGAGTGACAAACGCTTGTCGTGATAAGCAATCTTAGTGCTGTCGGGCGACCAAACAGGGGAGTAAAAGAAGGAAGGCGGATTACCCAGGCTGATGGTTTTCACGTCACGCATGCCGTCGGGAGCGCGCAGATGCAGCGCATATTCGCCGGCCTGGTCGGAAAAATATGACACCCATTTTCCATTGGGCGACCACGCGGGATCGCGTTCCGCAGCTCCCGGGGTATTGGTCAGGTTGCGAACGTCGCCTTTTTCCGCGGGCACGGAGAGAATTTCGCCGTGCGCCTCGAACACAGCGCGCGCTCCACTGGGCGAGAGATTGAAGTTTTCAATCTCGTCTGCGATCCGGACAAAGTGTGGGCGGATTCCGGGTAGATCTGCGGGCACGCGGATATCGATTGGTTTCTCCGTACCGGTTGCCGTGTCAAACAGGTGCAGTGAACCGAACTGCTCGTAGACGATGCCACCCGGTCCGGCGGATGCCGACTTGATGTCCTGCCCATTGCTCTTGAGACGTTCTCTCACCTGTCCGGAATTCAAGTCGTACTCGTAAAGAGTCGCCGCACCATTGCGATCAGAGATGAAGAAGACATGGTCGCCAACCCACATTGGATTCCAGTCCTGGGAGGTCTCATGGGGCACCTCAAGGATGCTCGAGTCCGCAAGGTCGGCAATCCAAACCTGGGGCGCCAAACCGCCCCGATAGCGGCGCCATGCAATTCCGGCAAGACGACGGAAATTGCTTCGGGGAACATAAGCGATGCGCTTGCCGTCCGCGGAAAATGACCCTGCCTCGGCCATGGGCAGAGGCAACTCACGTGGCAGGCCGCCATCGATCGACACGGTGAACAGGCGATTGAATCGCGAGTAGCTGTTGCGGCCGGACCGGAAAAGCACCGCTTTTCCATCTGGCGTCCAGCCTACGACTTCATCGATTGAGGGATGGTGAGTGAGCCGCGTGGGAACACCGCCCCCCGCAGGCATGACATATACGTCAACATTGCCGTCGTAGTCGCCCGTAAAAGCGATCAGGCTGCCGTCGGGTGAGAATACGGGATCAGTCTTTTCACCGGGGCCGCTGGTCAGCAACCGCGCTTCACCTCCGTCGCGAGGCACCGCCCACAAATCCCCCGCAAATGAAAAAGCTATCGATGTTTTCGAGAGCGAGGGCTTTTGCAGCAGCCGGGAAGCGGCCGGCTGGGCAAGGCAGACTTCCACGAACACAAACGAGATCACCAGCATACGTAGAACGAAGCTCTTCATATGGACCTCGAAGAATGGTCTTTGGGGGGCCGTAGACGTGACCTGAATCGACAGGATAATTGGGAACTCGGAAGGTTACCATACCCCGAGCTGGCGCTTCATGGGGCAGCAAATCCAAGGATCGAGCTGGGTTGCCCGTAGATCGTAAGCAACCCATCTCCAGCGATGCTCGTTGACCACTGCCAGGGCTGGGAAGCCGAAAGATTTGTTCTAGCAGCGAACTCGTGCACGAACGGCGGCCTCAATCCTGCTGGAGACCGCCGCTCGTACACCCGTGGCCAAAACAATCAGGGCCGGGCTTCATAGACGATGTTAAAAGGTGTTTCCGTGGCTCGGCGGAAGCGATTGAACCCGGCCGAGGTTACAACTTCGCGAATACGCGTCTCGCCGGCCTGCGCCCCTAAGCACAGTCCGACCTCCTGCGATCGCGAGCAAGGCGTGCACAGCAAGGTCGAGAAGGAATAATAGACCCGACCCACAGGATTCAGGTTGTCCTTCAACTGGTCATTGGCAAAGGGTTCCACAATCATCCATGTCCCGTTCTTCGCCAAGGACTGCCGGACGTGTGCAGCCGCCCCAATTGGGTCGCCCATGTCGTGCAAGCAATCAAAGACAGCCACGAAGTCGTAATCTTTGCCGGGAAACTCCTTAGCCTTTGACACGCCGAAGGTGACGCGGTCCGCGACACCCTGACGCTTGGCGGACTCGCGGGCCGCCTCAATCGATTTGTCATGGTAGTCGAATCCGAAAAAGTGGGACTTTGGGAATGCTTTCGCCATCAAGATGGTGGAAGCTCCCTTTCCGCAGCCAACATCGGCCACCCGCGCACCCGCTTCCAGCTTCCCTTGGACATCGTGCAACGCGGGAATCCATGAGCTCACCAGATTCGCCGCATAACCCGGACGAAAGAACTTTTCACAGCCATGGAAAACCCCATCCACGTGTTCGTGCCAACCCATACCGTCCCCGGTGCGGAACGATTCCGCGATCCGTGGAACTGCCGCCAGCGACCCCAACGCTAATTCAAATGCCCCGGGCAGGTATGCGGGACTGTCCTCGGTCGCCAGGGTGAAAGCTTGTTCTTCGCTGAGGCTGAACTTGTCGGTCTTTTCGTTGTAGGTGATGTAGCCGCCTGCAGCTTGTGAAGCCAGCCACTCGCGCAAGTACCGTTCGTCGGTCTTGGTCTTCGCGGCAAGTTGTGCAGAATTCATTGGCTCCCCCGCGAGGGCTTTGTAGAGGCCCAACTTTTCGCCAATGACGACCATGCCGGTATGAACTGCGGCACCGAGATCAGTCACGAATTGCCCGATAAAAGCATTCAGCTTGTTCATGTCAATAACAGGTGTCTGTGCGGTACTCATTTTTGATTCGTCTCCTTTTTGAAACTTATTTTCTTGTGCCGCTGTCATTCCCTGATTCGACGATCGCCCCCAAATTAATTAGGGTTTTGGCCGTCAAACTTCTCGCATGAAACGTTAGGGTGCCAGTTCACGAACGCGCCGTTCGGATTCTCTTTCCAGGCCCAGACGTGCAGAGTGTAGAACGCCGGCAGTCCGAAGCGATTGGGGCTGTCGAACAAATGGAAGAGCTGTCCCATCAACTCCGGCGGACCCGAATGCTTCGCGTTCCAGGCGTCGGCGATGACCAGGTAGTCGGCGCCGATCAGTCGCAGGCGTCCGTTGGCCGTGGGCTCGTAGATCACAATCTGGGGGCGTGTGGCGTCCACTACGCCGCCGTTTACCAGCGGTCCATTCACGAAGTGGAGGCCCATCGCCCCGGCGTCGGGTCCGCTCACGCAACCGAATTGAAGGCTGTATCCCTCCGCCTCTGCCACCGACACATCCTTAAAGCGCTCGGTCGATTCCCGGACAATTTTGAGCAGGGCGCCGGCCTGGCGCTTCTGGTCGGACGTCGGTTGTTGAGCTTGCTGTGTCAACGTGTGCGAGTGGCCATCTTGCGCCAGCACGCTCGAGGAACAAACGCTCACGAGAACAAGAGCAAGCATGGAATGTCTGAATTGCATTGCGAATGGTCTGAATGTCATCGTACGGGTGGAAATCAGCGTGGTAGTCATCGACTTGTCTCCTTTTTGTAAAACTGGTGCTTTTCCTTCCACGTTTGTTGAGGGCTTCCGCGGGAATCGCATTTTGCTAGAATCCGCTCTGTAGAGCCTCATTTGGCTTGCGCTCGGGACCTCTTGCAACGGCGTGGTGGGCTCGCCCTGGCCAGTGCAAAGTAACAAGCATCTAAACGGGAAGTAACGAAACAACGCCAAAGAAAAGCCAAAATCAGGACACAAACCGCTTGGCTTCGCAGAGACGGGATCGCACTTGGACACGTATCCCCTGACCTACCAATTCGGCGAGTTCACGCTGGACGTTGCCAGAGGGTGTGTGCTCAGGGCGGGAGAAGAGATTAAGCTTCGCCCTAAGGTATATGAAGCTCTCAAGTACCTGGTGGAACATCCTGGGCGGCTCATTGGCAAACCGGAGTTGATGCAAGCCGTATGGCCGGACGCGTTCGTTACCGACGATTCGCTGGTGCAGTGTACCCTCGAGTTGCGTCGCGCACTGGACGACCGGAGCCAGCAGTTGCTCAAGACTGTGCCTCGACGCGGGTACTTATTTGCGGCCAAGGTGACCCAGCGCGAAACGAAGCCAGATCAGGTCCCCATCAGTGATGTCTCGTCCAATGGTCGTGAGCTGTCGTCGGCGAGAATTGCCAGGAGGCGCCACGATCTGCCCATCCCGCGGACTTCGCTGATCGGACGAGAACAACAAGTGGCCGAGGCCAACGAGTTGCTGCTCCGCGAGGACGTCCGACTGTTGAGCCTGACGGGTCCAGGTGGTTCCGGAAAAACGCGCCTGGCGGTTGCGGTTGTCGCCGCGATTGCGGACCGCTTCACGGCGGGGGTTCAGTTTGTTAGTTTGGCGTCGATCACGGATCCCGGTTTGGTGGCAACCGCTCTGGCGGACGCGCTCGAAATCCAGCAAGTCGCCTACCGTACCGTTCCGCAACTGATCGGCGACCAACTGCATAACTCAGGACCATTCCTGCTGATCCTGGACAACTTCGAACAGGTGCTCCCGGCCGCAACCGTGGTGGCCGAAGCACTCGAAGCGTGCCCATCTCTCAAGGTGCTGGTTACCAGCCGGTCCTGCCTGCGGATCTACGGCGAACAGGAATTCCCGGTGGCTCCGCTCGCGCAGAATTCCGCCATCGAGCTGTTCGTGCAACGAGCGGCCGCGGTCTGGCCGGATTTTGCAATTACTTCAGAAAATGCACACGCCGTTCAGGAAATCTGTTCGCGGCTGGACGGGCTGCCGTTGGCGATTGAACTGGCGGCTGCCCGGACCAAGGTGTTGTCGCCCATCGCCATCCTGGACCGCCTGCAAAGCCGTCTGCAATTGCTGACGGGCGGTGCGCTTGACCTGCCCGAGCGGCAACAAACCCTGCGCAAGACCATTGATTGGAGTCACGGTCTGCTCAATGAAGCCGAGCGAAAACTGTTTCGCCGGTTTTCCGTGTTTATCGGCGGATGCACGCTGGAGGCGGCGGAGGCGGTCTGCAACACGAGTAGCGACCTCGGTATCGACCTCTTTGAAGGGCTGGCATCCCTGGTGGATCAAAATTTGGTTCAACGTGTGGACCGGACTGAAGCGGAGCCGCGTTTCGCGATGTTGGAAACGATTCGCGAGTATGCCAGTGAGCTCCTTATTGAGAGCGGCGAGCAAGCTGCTGCGCGGCGGGCCCATGCGGCTTACAGCCTCGTCCTGGCGGAAGAAGGGAATCCAGAACTAAGCGCCCCAGAGCGGGCTCGCTGGCTGACGCAATGCGACGTCGAGATTGACAACTTCCGGTTTGCTCTCGACTGGCTGTTTCAGACGCTCGATCTCGACTGGGCTTTGCGACTCTGCGTGGCCCTGTTTCGATTCTGGGACATGCGGGAACACCTGACTGAAGGTCGCGGCCGGCTCGAGACTGTTCTGCGCCTGGCGGGCACGGAGCGAACAAATGAAAGGGCCAGGGTATCGCAATTTCTCGGCGCGTTAGCGACGGCTCAGGGCGATTACCCGGCCGCCGAGCATTTTCTGCAACAGAGCCTTTCCCTCTATGAAGAATTGGGCGATCAGTCCGGCATCGCCGCGTCTTTGAATGCCCTGGCGGTTTCGGCGCGAGATCGCGGCGACTACGCCGCGGCACAGAGCAATTTCGAGCGAAGCCTCGCGTGCTGGCGTTTGCTGCCGGACCGCTTGGCTATGGCGCGTTGTCTTCACAACCTTGCCAATGTGGTTAAGGGTCGCGGCGACTATGCACGTGCCCGATGGGCACTGCGTGAGGCGACCGACATTTTCGAGGAACTAGGCGATCGCACCGGCGCCGCATGGTCCATCAACCAGCTGGGCGACATAGCCCGCGCACAAGGCGACATGGTTTCCGCCCGAGGAATGTATCAACGGGCGCTATTAGCTTTTCGGGAAGTCGGAGACCCGTGGGGCTCCGCTCGGTCCCTGACAGATTTGGGCTACATCGACTGTGAGCAGGGAGATCATGAGGCTGCCCGCGCGGCCTACCGCGAAGCCCTGGAAATCTTTTCGGGTTTGGGGCACCGGCGTGGTATGGCGCGGGCCCTGGAAGGCTCTGCGTGTCTGGCTCTGGCCCGCGGGCACGCCTCGCGCGCGCTCACCTTAGCCTCTGCCGCTTCCCATTTACGCCAGCAAATCAGTGCTCCTCTACCTCAAGCGGAACAGCTTAAACTCGACGGAACACTGCTGCCCGCCTGGAAATCGCTCAGCGAGTCGGAGGGCAAGGACGCATGGACACAGGGTGCTGCGTTGACCTTAGAGGAAGCTGTCCAATATTCCTTGCGGGAGCCTGGGTCAACTATTTCAGATTAGCCGGGTCGATTAGACGGCGGACGGCCGCGATCCGATCGGCTGGAATCCCCACCCTGCGGGCGTGCTCCCGGATGCTGTCCTCGTCTGGTGCCAGGTAGACGCAGTAGACCTTGTCCTCGGTGACATAACTATGGAGCCACTGAATCTGCGGCCCCATATCCTTCAACGTCTGTAGTGAATGCAGGGATATGTCCCGGATCTCGGTTTCTGAGAGGGCTCCGGCACCAGGAATCTCGCGTTCGATCACAAATTGCGTCACAGTGTTAAAAAGTCTAACACCAACGCCAGTCGGACTGCATGGGTGTGCGCCCCGAAGCTTTGCGACTAAGGCACACCTTCGGTGAAGGCATTACCGCAGAGGGCGCGGAGAAATGCCGCGGAGATCGCGGAGGAGTTGCAGTGGTTCTGCTACCCGACTTTGATCACGAAGATATGCGGGATGACCAGTGTTGGCGGCAGTTCTGACCTAACCCTCGAGGCGGATGTTCCCGACAGAATTTCCACCCCGACGGGTACGATTCCCTCACTTGCCCGACGCCAGCACTGCAACCCCATAGGTCGATAAGCGGACCGACTCCTTTTTTCCGCCTTCGAGGACATCATTCATGGCTCGCGGCAGGCGCACGGTCTGCGGCTGATTTGAAAAATTGATCAGGACATATACTGCGCCTTCACTTCCATACCGAGGACATACCTCCACCCCCGCGGGCACTTCTCCCAACGCCGGCTGAACTCCACTGGTGCTGACCATCCATTGAGCAGCCCGCTCCATGCTCTTTGGATCGAGCCATGCCCCGATGTAGGTGATCCGGCCCCGCCCGACTTTCCTGGTGATGGCTGCCGGCTGGCCATCCAGCCACCCATTGCTTTTTCCATAGCGCTGCAAGATTTCGGTTCCGGGTTCGCGGACACTCAAGAACTCCGCCCAGAGCTGGCTTTCTCCGCCTCCCCATTCGCCGGCCACTGGCACAGGGTCGGTTAGCGCGTAGTATTGCTCCACCCGGCCTCCCAAAAGCGACGCCAGCGGACCGGGCTGACGCTGCGGTTGAAGTCCATTATCTTCATCCTTCATGGCCGAGCGCTGACCCAGCACAAGATGGCCCCCGTTTTGTACATAAGCGATCAGATTGCGGGCCGCCGCCTCGCTCAGCACATTCAAGCCGGGGGCCACCACCAGCTTGTACTCGGTCAGCGATGCGGTCGGCGGAACGATATCGATCGACTGTGCCTTGGCACGTAACGGTTCGTAGTAGCTTACGATCTCCTCTACCGGATCGTATTTCTTGTTGTGCTTTTGCCACTGGATCGCCCACCTGCTGTCGTAGGAATGCAGGATCGCCACCTGGGAGCGTACGGACGTTCCCGCCAGGGTGGCACCGCTTTTCTCCAGGTCCTTGCCAATCTGTTCAATCTCGGAAAATAACGGAACCGGGGTACCGTCGGGGCCGACTATCACACCGTGGTACTGCTCCTGCCCGTTCAACGCGCTGCGCCACTGCCAGTAGCTGACGGCATCCGCGCCGTGCCCGATGTCGTGCCACGCCATGGCCCGTACTTCGCCTTTATCCAGCGAGTTGTTAATGTCTGCCCAATTCACCGAGCCGGGCTGGGTTTCCATAACCCAGAAGTTTTTCTGCTTGAATCCCCGCGTCAGATCATGAGCCGCGCCGTTGCGAGCGGGATTCAGGTGACCCTTGCCGACATAGTCGTCCCAGGCTGCCAGATCGAGATCCTGCGTGATGGCATAGTGGTCAAAGCCATCGAACCAGCCCATGAGATTGGTTGTGATGAACTGCCGGCGGTCGCAGTTCGCGCGAATTACTTCCAACTGATTCTGCTGATAACTCCTCCAGGTGTCGCTGACGAATCGCATCCAGTTCAGCAACAGGCCGGGGTTACCGTATCCGGTCTGGATGGGAATCTGGTCCCACGCCGTGTAGGTTTCGCTCCAGTACGCGGTCGTCCACCGGGCGTTGAGATTGTCGAGAGTGCCGTAGCGCGTCTTAAGCCACTGCTGGAACTGCGCTCTGGTATCGGCGTCAAAGGAAACCTCGGCATATTCATTGTCAATCTGCCAGCCCAGGACATTTGGATTGTGGCCAAAGCGTTTGGCCATTTCCTCGGCGATCTTCCGGGCCAGCTCCCGGTATTTCGGGTTCGCCCAGTTAAATTGCTGCCGGTTGCCATGCTGGTCCTTGCGACCATCTTCCTTGGTTCGCAAGGTTTCGGGATACTTCTGTGTCAGCCAAGCGGGGGGAGCCGCGGTGGGAGTGCCGAGGACGGTCGAGATGTCATGCCTGGCCGCCGCTGCAATCGCGTGCTCTAACCAGTCCAGATCGTAACGCCCCTCCTCCGTCTCCATCCGGCTCCAGGCAAACTCGCCCACGCGCACCATGTGAATCCCGGCTTGTTGCATAAGGGTGAGATCCGCCTCCCAACGCGACTCCGGCCATTGTTCGGGATACCACGCCGTTCCTAGCAAAATGGGATGCATTTTTGCCGCATTGGTTTCGGCGCCCCCACTCAGGCTCCCCAGGCTCTGCATCAGAATCAGCACTACCACAGCCCATCGCGTTTTCGAAATCGTCATGCTCGGCTCCTCATGAATGAAAGGTCTCAAGTTTCGACGTGTGCTTGATCTACCAGTTGTTCCGCGGGAATACTCGCGGACGGCCGCCTGCATATGGTTTCCGGTTTATCCGGTATCGCGGTAGTGGATGCCGGCAACTGCCGAAGACGTTCCGCAGCCGCTTCGGGTGTGATGTCGCGCTGGGGCGTACCTAACATCTCATAACCCACCATAAACTTCTGAATGGTGGCCGAGCGCAGCAGGGGAGGGAAGTAGTGCGCGTGCAGGTGCCACTCCGCATGCGGCTGCCCGTCGGTGGGTTGCTGGTGGAACCCCATCGAATAAGGAAATGACATTTCGAAAAGGTTATCGTAGCGAGTGGTCACCTGTTTCAGGATGTCGGCCAGAAGATTGCGCTCAACGTCATTGAGGTCGGCCATCGAGCCGACATGGCTCTTACTGACCAGCAGCGTCTCAAACGGCCAAACCGCCCAGAACGGAACCAGAACCGTGAAGGCATTCGTTTTCGCAGATAATTCGCTGTTGCTGTGCGTGTTCGAGCCGCAGGTAATCACACAGCAGACACTTGCGGTGAGTTTGCTGGTAATCGCTGAAGGCAGTCTGTTCACGGCTGGATTGATTGGGCAGGTGAGCGTTCGCCCAGATCTGGCAATGAGGATGGGGATTGCTTGCGCCCATCATGGCGCCGCGGTTTTCAAATACCTGCACGTGGTTGATCCAGGGAATTGCCGCGAGTTCGTTGCACTGGGCGATCCACATTTCGACGACTTGGCGGAGTTCCGTGGTGCTCATCCGCGGAATCGTCAAGTCATGTCGCGGCGAAAAACAACCTACCCGGCAAATGCCGCGTTCCGTGCCCGCGACGATGAGATCCGCCTCCTGAATTGAGACTTCCTGGGCGTCCGGCAGCAGCGCGGCAAAGTCGTTGTCGAACACGAAAGTGCCGTCATACCGTGGGTTCTTGGCGCCGCCGGCCCGCGCGTTACCTGGACACAAATAGCAGGCCGGGTCATAACTCGGCGGATTCTCGGGAGGCAGTTTTTCCACTTTGCCCTGCCACGGGCGCAAGGTCCGATGTGGGGAGACCAGCACCCATTCGCGGGTTAGCGGGTTGAGGCGCCGATGCGGCGTCTCTTGTAACTTGCTCAGATCCATCTCGTTCGTTCCATGTGAAAATGGTGACCCATATCCGAGAGGGCGTGCCTCTTCTTTCCATTCCCGGAAATCAGGTCGCGAACTCGCCGGCATTAACCGCGTGAACCCCTTCGGTGGCGCTCAATACGTAGACATCGGGACGGAAGTGGGTTCGGGCCTCATATTCGTCTGCCACCGATCGCTTGAATGCTTCTGCCGCGACGGCACGGACGAGACTGATGGTGCATCCGCCGAATCCGCCGCCTGTCATCCGCGATCCGATAAGGCCCGGCTGGGCGACCGCGATTTCCACCATCTGGTCCAACTCCGTACAGCTGACTTCATAGTCGTCGCGCAGGCTCCGGTGGGATTCCGCCATGAGGATACCAAGCCGGGGGAAGGTCTCCCGCGCGTAATGCTTCTGCTGCCCGCTGCACGCGCGCATTTTCCGTGATCACGTGACGGCAACGGCGATAGATGACTTCCGGCAGCAGTTGCTTGTGCTGCTCCAATTGGCCGGCAGTGACGTCGCGAAGTGCCTCAACTTGCGGCAAGACGGACGACAGGCGCCTCACTCCCTCCTCGCACTGCTCACGCCGTAGGTTGTACTCCCCGACGGCAAGCTCGTGTTTTACTCCCGTATTGCAAACCACCAGCCGCACGTCAGGCGGAATTGGCAAAGGCTGTGCCCGCAGAGAGCGACAATCGAGCATCAGCGCATGATCGGCCCGGCCGTGCGCGGAGATGAACTGGTCCATGATGCCAACCCGGGCTCCGACGAAGTCGTTCTCTGCTCGGCGGCAGGCCAGGGAAAGCTGCAGGAGGTCGATCTGTGCACCGCTGATATCCAGCAGGCCGTACCCAGTGGACACCTCGATTGCAGCTGACGAGCTGAGGCCCGATCCGATGGGTATCTCTCCCTGGACGAGGATGTCGGCGCCCGAGAGTGCGTAGCCTAAGTTTTCCAGTGCAACGGCGGTTCCGACAACGTAGTCGCTCCAATCGCCCCGCCGGGTCATCCCTTTGTCGTCAAGATCGATGGAGATGGTTTCGTCGAAATTTGTCGAGTACACATTGAGGTGGCGGTCCGCGCGTGGCGCGATCGCGACCCAGCAATACATGCCAATCGCTGCCGGCATGACGAAGCCCTGGTTGTAGTCGGTGTGTTCGCCGATCAAGTTGACGCGCCCGGGCGCACGATAGAGATGAGCCTCGCCCCCGTAGCGCTTGCCGAATGTCATCCTCAATTGATCAGCAGTTGTCATTCCGACCACGCGTGCTTCGCCTCGTCTGGGCAATGGACAACCCTGAGCAGTTCGGTCCCGGAAACGAAACCAGAGGACATAGCCTTTACTATCCGTAAACGGTCTGCGCTGAACGCGAGTTCGCCGGACTGACTGCGGGTTGGGCGGCGGCTCAGCGGCCGGGACGTCACTGCCGAATGCTGGCCAGTAGCTTGTTCTCATCCGCTGTCGGCGGCTCGAATCGGCCACCCAGGTATTTGGCCAGGAATTCCTCCGAGACGGCATTGAAGGCCATGTTATTGCTGGGGCGCGCGAATCCGTGACCTTCATCCGGGAACACGTAGTACTGCACGGTCTTGTTGTTTTTGCGCATCGCGGCCACAATCTGGTCACTCTCCGCTTTGTTTACGCGAGGATCGTTGGCGCCTTGGCCAATCAGCAACGGGGATTTGATCTGGTCAGCCTTAAACAGGGGCGACTGTTCCTTGAGGATTTGTTCCGAGTCCCCCATGCGCTTATGGAAAACCGCCAGAAGCGTCGACCAGTAGGGCGGAATCGTCTTGAGGAGGGTGTTGAGATTGGAAGGACCGACAATATCTACGCCACAGGCGAACGCATCGGGTGCAAAAGCCACCCCGGCCAGGGTTGCATAGCCGCCGTAGCTGCCGCCCATAATGCAGACCTTATTCGCATCGGCAACCCCCTGTTTCACCGCCCAAGCCTTACCATCCAGCAGGTCAGTATGCATGGCTCCTGCCCACTGGCGGTCGCCGGCGTTCACGTATTTTTTCCCATAGCCGGTTGAACCCCGGAAGTTAATTTGCAGAACCGCGTAGCCGCGATTCGATAGCCATTGCGCGTAACGGTTGTAGCCCCAAGCGTCGCGCCCCCATGGACCCCCGTGCACGAACAATACCATCGGGAGCTTCTTGGGCTCGATCCCGGCGGGCGTGGTCAGATAGCCATACAACTTCATGCCATCTCGGGCACTGAACTCGACGGGACTCATCTTCGATAGCTTGTATTTCTCGAGCTGCGGGCGATTGCTGAACAACAGGGTGGCTTGCTTGGTTGCTCGGTCAAACAGATACCAGTACTCTGGCGCATCATCGCTTACGTAGCCGACGACCCATTTCTTGTCGTCCAGAGCCTGTGAAATGTCCGCAATGTCGCCAGAGCGAACCTTTTGCAGCGTCCCAAAATCAGCTTTCACCTCCTGATCGATAAACACGTACTCTACGCGCTGCTTTTGGTAGCTGACGGCCTCCAGGGCATTTGTCCTGGGATTACTGATCGTGCCCTGGACATCGAACTGCGGATCTTCGGTAAGGACCTTGCGCTTTCCGCTGGCAATATCGATTTCAAGCAAACGAGCGGCGTTTACGTCCAGGCTGGTGGTGATCAAAAGCGCCCGGTTATCGGGGGAAAACCCGTTGATGCCTCCGAAGGTCTCGTCGGCGCCCCACTTGATCAGTTCTCGCCACGGCGATTTGCTGTCATTGCGAACCCGCACAATGGTACCGCCGTCGTCGGTCGATACTTGTGCCGCCCGAACCTGCAAGGCATTGTCCGCTTGCCAGCTTTGCACGTCTCCCGGATTTTCCGTATCCAGATCAACTTTTCCGGTGCTCAAATCGATGCGGTGGACGTCGAACAGTTTTTCGTCGCGCTTGTTCATCTGGACCAGAATGGTGTCGGGGAACCGCCATTCGTAAGCCACGATATCCACCCGAACCTTGTCAAAGGGGGTCAGATCCTTGGTCTGCCTGGAAGCAATATCGGCCTGATAGAGCCGCCAGTTTTCATCGCCGCCTACGTCCTGCACGTAGAGAATGTGCTTGTTGTCGTACTGCCAGAGAAAATTGCGGATGCCGCGATGTTGGTCGTTCGTGACGGCGCGGTCGTCTTCTTTTCCCAGCGTACGAATCCAAACGTTCAGCACACCGTTGACGGGCGCAAGATATCCGAGTTGGGTGCCATCCGGCGAAATCTGGGGATCGGTGCGCTGGGGATTTCCGAATAGGATTTCTCGCGGAATGACTGGCGCAGTAAACGTTTCCTGGGCAGCCGCAGAAATAATGAGCGTTGCCAACCAGCCGACCACGACGAAACTCCGTAGCAACGAACGCATAGCGCCTCCCGCTTTCGCGGTCATGATAGTCGCGAGCCAATGAATACTCAAGGCAAGCCCCCGCAAGGCGCGTTTCCAGGGGGTGGTTCCACGGGCCCGCGAGGACGTTTTCTGACCACCTCGAGGTGATTGCCATCACCGGGTGGAGTGCGCACCAGACTTGTGAGGCCGGGAACCCGACACTAGATTAAAGGTTAGCAAGGTGCTTGCCTCCCGGAAAGGAGCGCCATGCTTACAGCGCACGAAGAACTCATCCCGGTTGGCGACCGGGCCTTCATCGACCAGGTAGTCGCCAATCGCAGCGGACGCCCGGGCGCACTTCTCGGGATCCTGGAGGCGGTTCAAAACCGCAATCTTCACAAATACCTGCCCCTCGAGGTCCTGAGGTATATCGCCGCCAAGACCGAAACCCCCTTGGCTCGGATTTACAGTGTGGCTACGTTTTACTCATTGTTCAATTTGCAACCTCAGGGCGACAACACCATCTGCATCTGCCGAGGCACCGCGTGCCACACTCGCGGTTCACGCAACCTGCTCCAAAGCGCGCGCCTGGAACTCGGGCTGGGACTGGATGATCCCTGCGAGACCAGCGAGGCCGACAAGGTCCTGCTGACTACGCCCGATCAGAAATTCACCGTCCGCACCGTGGCATGCTTCGGGCAATGCGCCCTGGCACCCGTGGTCGAGGTGAATCAGCGGATCTGCGGCCACGTCAATGAACGTACCCTGCAGCGGGAGATTCACACCATCGAGCGGGAGAGCGAGTGATGCCTCGAATTCAGGACATTGGAGCATTTAGCGCGGTCCGCGAGGCGGGACTCGCCAAGCTTCTTCCGCCGATTCCACGCATTGCCATCGGCATGGGTACCTGCGGTCGCGGGAATGGTGCTGAAGGTGTTTACCACGCGTTCGCCGACGCCATTGAGCGGAATGGCACGGAGGTCTTGCTGACCGCTGTCGGTTGTTTTGGCGCATGCTTCCAGGAGCCCCTGGTGAACGTTCGTCTGCCCGGAAGCCCCTTGGCCATCCTGCGGCGCGTTCAGGCAAATGACGCAGGCAGGATCCTTCAAGATGTTTCCGCCGGGAACCTTACTCCGGACTACATCTACTGCAAAGTCGAGGAATGGGATCACATCACCGGCAGCGTGAAATACGGGCACGGCTATCCGGAAATTGCGGTGTGGAACGAAGTGCCGTTTTTCAAGGCACAAAAGAAGCTGGTCCTGCGCAACTGCGGTTTTATCAATCCGGACGACATCGAGGAGTACATCGGGATCGGTGGATATCAGGCCTTGTACAAGGTGCTGATTGAAGCTCATCCCGAGAGCGTGATCGAACAGGTCAAGGCGGCCAAGCTGCGGGGGCGCGGCGGTGCCGGTTATCTCACCGGTAACAAGTGGGAGTTTCTGGCCAAGGCCAAGTCCGACCGGAAGTTCATCATCTGTAATGCAGATGAGGGCGATCCCGGCGCCTACATGAATCGCAACGAGATCGAGAGCGACCCCCACTCCTTACTGGAAGGGATGATCATCGGTGGCTACGTGATGGGCGCCTCGGAGGGCATCATCTACGTGCGTGCCGAATATCCCCTGGCGGTCCACCGGTTGACTCGCGCCATCGAGCAGGCGCGAGAGTACGGGATGTTGGGCGACAACATCCTGGGACGGGGATTCAAGTTTGATATTGAGCTGGTGGAAGGCGCCGGCGCCTTTGTCTGTGGAGAAGAAACGGCGCTGATTGCTTCGCTCGAGGGCGAGGCCGGCCGCCCGCGGCCCAGGCCCCCTTATCCGGCGCAGAAGGGGCTTTGGGGCAAGCCCACCAATATCAACAATGTCGAGACCTGGTACAACATCGCCCCCATCGTGACCCGAGGGCCGGCTTGGTTCAGCGAGACTGGAAGTCCCAAGAGTTCCGGTACCAAGGTGTTCTCGCTGGTCGGCAAGGTAGCGAATACCGGCCTGGTCGAAATGCCGCTCGGGACGCCCCTCAAAACCTTCATTTACGACATCGGGGGAGGCGCGGTAGAGGGTCGCCAAGTCAAAGCCGTGCAGACCGGCGGCCCCTCGGGTGGGTGCATCCCGCACGAAATGTTTGACACGCCGGTGGACTACGAAAGCCTGACCCAGCTGGGGTCCATTATGGGATCCGGCGGGATGGTGGTGATGGATGAAGACAACTGCATGGTGGATGTCGCGCGCTACTTCATCGAATTCACGCATTCGGAATCCTGTGGCAAGTGCATCCCATGCCGCGTCGGCCTGAACAAGTGCCTGCGCATCCTCAACCGGGTAACGGAGGGCGCGGGCACCACCCATCACCTCGAACTTCTCGACGAACTCAGCCACTACATCCGCGAGTGCTCGCTGTGTGGACTCGGTCAGACCGCGCCCAATCCGGTGCTGACCACCCTGCGGCATTTCCGCAGCGAGTTTGAGGATCACATCGTGGCGCGACGCTGCTCCGCCGGCGTGTGCGAAGAACTTGCCCTCTCACCCTGCGAAAACAGCTGCCCGCTGCACATGAACATTCCCCGTTTCCTGCAGTTGTACAAGGAGCACCGGCTGGAGGAGGCCTTCGAGTCCGTCATTATGGACAACCCGCTCCCGTCTTCAACCGGGAGGGTCTGTCAACATCCCTGCGATCGCCGATGCCGCCGCCAAACCATGGATGAGGCGGTCAACATGCGCGAGGTGCACCGATTCATCGCAGACTCCATTTATCTTTCCGATCGCTATGACGGGATGGTGGAGAGAATCTGTAGTCGCAAGCTCGATCCCACCGGGCGCAAGATCGCGATTGCGGGCGCCGGGCCAGCCGGGCTTACCGCCGCCTTCTACCTCGCGTTGCTGGGCCACGACGTCACCATCTACGACAGCAAGCCAGAGGCAGGCGGGATGCTGCGGTTCGCGTTGCCCGAATACCGCCTGCCGAAATTCGCGTTGCGGCAGGAAATTGAACTCATTCAACGCCTGGGGGTGAAGTTTGTTTTCAACACTCGAGTCGGGACCGACATCTCCCTGAATGAACTCGACGATCACTTTGACATCGTCTTTCTTTCCATTGGCACGTGGAAGGAGTCCTGGGTATATCAACCCGGCACGGAACTGAAGGGGGTCTACCCGGCCCTGGCTTTTCTGGAAGCCGTGGCCCGGGGCGAGGAGGTGCCGATCGGCCGCAAGGTTGCGATTATCGGGGGCGGAAACGCCGCCATCGATTCGGCCCGCACTGCACTACGCAAGGGTGCCGAGGTCACTGTGTTCTATCGCCGTGAACGCAAGGACATGCCGGCCATCGAAGAGGAAACCCACGCGGCGCGCGATGAGGGCGCTAAGTTTGTTTTCTTGACGGCCCCTCACCGGGTGATTGGCGACTCGAAGGGGAATGTGAAATCGATCGAAGTCGTGAAGACGCGGCTGGGCGAATACGACCCGTCCGGTCGGCGCCGCCCCATCCTGACGGATCAGATCCAACGCTACGAGTGCGATTCCGTGATTTTTGCCGTGGGTGAGAGCGTGGACCTCGATTTTGTTCGCGCCTCGGGCTTGAGCATGAAAGACAGCGGCACCATCGAGGTGAACCGGTTCACTCTGGAAACCAGTCGGGCGCGCTTTTACGCCGGCGGCGACGTGATCACGGGTGCGTCCAACGTCTCGAATGCCATGGCTTACGGCAAGCAGGCGGCCCGCAACATGGACCTTCAATTGATGGAAGCCGATCGTTGGGAAAAGCTCTTTCCGGGCATCGACTACGACCAGACCGTCCCGGAAGAGCCGAGCCCCCATCGTCGTCATTCGGGTCGAGCCATGTCTCCGGGAGCTCGAGTTCGATCTCAGGAAGAAGTGATTGCTGGTCTGACGCACGAGGAGGCGCTCGAAGAAGCCTGCCGTTGCCTCCGCTGTGATGTGAAGGCTGCCAACGTGGGTTGAGGCAGGGAGGGATGCTTTGCCAGAGAAGAAATTATCGATCCGCATCGATGGGGCCCTGATCAGCGCGCTCGAAGGGCAGACGATCCTACAGGCGGCGAAAGCGAACGGAAAGTACATCCCTACCCTGTGCGACCTGGAAGGGCTTACTCCGGTCGGGGCCTGCCGGATCTGTATCGTGGAAGTATCGGGCACCGACAAATTGCTCCCGGCATGTACCACCCCGATCCAGGACGGCATGTCGGTAACGACCAATTCCCTGAGACTGGTGCGCTACCGGCGCATCGCACTGGAGTTGCTGTTCGTCGAGCGGAACCACGTTTGCGCCGTGTGTGTTTCCAACGGGCACTGCGAACTGCAATCCATGGCTACAGCGATGGGCATCAACACCGTGCGCTTTGCCTACAACTACCCCAAGCTTGCGCTGGACATGTCCCATCCGCGTTACGTGCTGGACCATAACCGCTGCATCCTGTGTACGCGGTGTGTTCGGGTATGTGCCGAACTGGAAGGCGCTCACGTGTGGGAACTCACCTCAAGAGGAGTGCACGCCAGAATCGTCAGCGATCTGGACCAGAAGTGGGGCCAAGCCGCTAGCTGCACGAGCTGTGGCAAATGTGTCCAGGCATGTCCCACCGGCGCTCTGGCGGAAAAAGGGTGGGGTGTAGAGGAGATGGTCAAGGATCACGACAACATCAGCTCGCTGCTGCATCGGAAGGGTGGACGAGCGTGAAAAAGTTGAAGGTGGCCACGGTTTGGCTGGATGGCTGTTCCGGGTGCCACATGTCTTTGCTCGACATGGACACGGCCATCATCTCGCTGGCCCGCAAAATTGACGTCGTTTACGGGCCGCTGGTGGACGCGCAGGAGTTTCCCGAGGACGTGGATGTCACGCTGGTGGAAGGCGCGGTCAGCTCGCAGGATGATGTCTTGAAGCTGCAGAAGATCCGGCAACGAACCCAGTTGCTGGTCTCCCTGGGCGATTGTGCGGTGACGGGGAATGTCCCAGCCATGCGCAACTCCATTCCTGTTAGCAGACTGCTGCAATGCATTTACGTGGAGGGCGCCGACCAGGGGAAAAACATCCCAACGGAGCGCGTGCCGGCTCTTCTCAAACAGGCCCGTCCGCTGCGCGAATTCGTGAAAGTGGACCTGTGTTTGCCGGGCTGCCCGCCACCCGCCAAGACGATTTCCAGCGTTCTGCAGGACCTGGTGGAAGGAAGGAAATCCGAAGCTCTCAGCGTGAAGTTCGGGTAAGGAGCGTAGATGAAGCGCATCACGATCGATCCGGTGAGCCGCATCGAAGGGCACGCGAAAATTACTATCCACCTGGATGATCAGGGCCACGTTTCCGGCACCGAATTCCATGTGACCCAAGTGCGTGGCTTCGAAAAATTTACCGAGGGGCGGCCGTTTTATGAGATGCCGGGGATCACTGCGCGCATTTGCGGCATCTGCCCGGTCAGCCACTTGCTGGCATCCGCGAAGGCCTGCGACGCGATCATGGCAGTGCAGATCCCGCCGACTGCCAGGAAGCTTCGCGAGCTCATCCATTGCGCCCAGTTTGTGCAATCGCATGCCCTCAGCTTCTTCTACCTCTCGGCTCCGGATTTTCTTCTGGGAATGGACTCCGACCCCGCTACCCGCAACGTGTTGGGAGTCATCGCCAAGCATCCGGAACTGGCGCGGGACGGCATTGAGTTGCGCAAGTTCGGACTTCACCTGGTGGAAGGTCTTGCGCAAGAGCGGGTGCATCCGTCCTGGGTGGTTGCTGGCGGGGTAAGGAGTCCTCTCTCCGCATCAATCCGGGACCGGGTTGTTTCGGAGTTGCCGGCCGCCAAAGCGATCGCGCAGCGCACTTTCCGGTTCTTCCAGGCCGCGATCGACGATTACAAGGGAGAGATCGAGTACTTCGGTTCGGTGCCGACCATGTATGCGGGACTGGTCGACCGTCGGGGAAATCTGCAGTTGTACGATGGCGGCTTACGCTTCCGCGACGTCGATGGCACAGTGATTCAAGACGAGATCGCTGCTGATGCCTATGCAGGCTGGATCGGCGAGGCCAGTCTGCGCGAATCCTACCTGAAGGCGCCATATTTCAAGCCCAGAGGCTTCCCCCAGGGAGTCTATCGGGTCGGACCGCTGGCGCGAATCAATGTCGCGGATCAGTGCGGGACGCCCGAGGCCGACAAGGAACTCCGGGCATTTCGGGCTCGTTTTGGTGCTCCAGCGCATGGAGCGTTCTTGTATCACTATGCCCGGCTGATTGAGATCGTCTACGCTCTGGAGCGGATTGAGATGCTTCTGGCCGACCCCGGCATACTAGACACCCATGTGCGCGCGAAGGCCGATGTCAACTCGCTCGAAGGCGTGGGAATGATCGAAGCTCCCCGCGGTGTCCTCATTCATCACTACAAGGTGAACGAAGACGGAGCCATCGTCTGGGCGAATCTGCTGGTGGCCACTGGTCACAATAACCTGGCCATTGGCCGCAGCGTGCAACAAGTCGCCGAGCACTACGTGAACGGAGCGAAACTCGAGGAAGGCATGCTCAACCGGGTCTCCGCGGTGGTGCGAGCCTACGACCCATGCCTGAGTTGCTCAACCCATGCTTTAGGCGATGTCGCTTTGCGAATCAGGCTGCTGGGACCTGCAGGAGATCTACTCGATGAGGTGTCCACGGGTTAGGCGGTGGCCGGGGCCAACCCGTACCCTTAGACCTTGATAAAGATCTTCTTTCTCCAAAGCACCCACAGGAGACAGCAGCAGAACACGGCCGCCGCGATTGAATAAACGAGGGACGCGTTGGCGGTGCTCAGACCATACGATTCCATGTAAGCTTGCGCGGTTTCGTGCCAATTCAGCCGCAGTCCGGTTGGACCCTTTGCCGTGAACGTGTATCCCGGCCCGTACACGAGGGAGTCGGCGACGAAGCCGGCAATCGCGTTCGTTCCAAGAACCAGGAAGGGCAGGGTCCACTTGCCCTGCCACTTCCTCACGTCCAGCGTCCAGTACAGGAGTCCCAACATCAGCAGGGCGAAGCCGCCGCTGAACAACACAAAGGAACTCGTCCAGAGATTCTTGTTGATGGGGAACCAGTGGTTCCACAGCGCGCCCATGGCAAGCCCCAGGATGCCAGCCGTGAGCAGGCCACCCAACTTTCGCGCCACACTTGTGTTGGAGCGCAGCCCGTGTCCGGCCAGCACCCCCAGGAGCGTGGTTCCAATTGCCGGAATGGTGCTCAAGAGACCTTCTGGGTCGCGCGTACCGTTGTAAAGATGTCCCATGAACAACCGGCGATCGAGCCATGCGACCAGGTTGTGGTCGGCGTCCATGAATGGAACGTCGCGCCCCGGTACTCCGAATCCTGGTAGGGGCGCGAAGCGCAGGAGAGCCCAGTATCCGAGCACGCACGTCAGCAATGCGATCACTTGAGCGCGCCGTCCTGTCCAGAGTTCCAACGCGCTGGCCACCAGATAGCACAAGGCGATACGCTGGGTCACCCCGTAAAAACGATAGCTGTGCAGATCGAGGCCGACGATCGGCATTGCGTTTACAAACAGCCCGACCAGAATCAGGACCAGGCTGCGCTTGAAAACGTGGGACAGGATCGCAGCGCGAGATTCTCCTCTCCCCAGGCGCGATGAGAAGGAAAACACGAGTGACACGCCGACCAGAAAGAGAAACGAAGGAAAGATGAGATCCGCCGGCGTCCAGCCGTTCCATTCTGCGTGTTTAATGGGCCAGTAGGCTCCGGCGTCGCTGCCCGGATTGTCGACCAGGATCATCGCCGCAACCGCCAGGCCGCGATAAACATCGAGACACATCAGACGCGGGGGCGCCTGCAGCGGCCGTTCGGCAGCTTCCATTGAGGCGCGCGGAGATATGGACAGGCTTGTCATGAAGGAATGAATATACTCGCACGGTCGCGGCGCCGGACACGCGCTCTCAAGCAATCTGCCCAATTCCTCGGAGCCCGTTTCACGTCGATAGGCTGTGGCCCACAGCCGGTAGCAGTCCCACAACCCCGACCCAACGCCCGGCTTCAGCCGTAGTTTGCGCCAATCCCGTTTCGGGATGGCATCCGGAATCGCCGTTGCCGCAGAGGGTTAGATAGTCACTTTCCTCCGACTGGCATCAGGCATAGAATGTGCGCCATCGAGTGTTGAATCGTTTTACTACTCCGGGAGGCTTGGGAATGCGCACCTATCCGAAAACTCATTTTGCAACCTATGGCTTACTCCTTCTAGTGTCCACTCTGATGTGGGCGAGCATTACGGGCAGCATATCCGGAGTCGTGACTGATTCGAGCGGAGCAGTGGTCGCCGGCGCCCAAGTGGTCGCGATCGACACGCAGACCGGCGTGAGAACGGCCGTAACGACCGACGCAAAAGGTTTTTACAGCCTTCCCACTTTGTCCGTCGGCACCTACGACTTGGAGATCACCCAGGTTGGCTTCAAGACTTTCCGCAAGACAGGGCTGGTGATTGACGCTAACTCGGCTTTGCGCGCCGACGTCAGCCTGGTGGTGGGCACGGCCAGCGAAAAGATCGAAGTCACCACCGATACGGTACACGTCGAAACCGAAAGCACGCAGATGGGCGAGGTCATCACCGGAAAGACGATGACTGCGGTGCCGCTGAATGGCCGGGCGTTTACCGACCTGCTGGCACTGCAACCGGGCGTCTCTCCCTACACCTCGAGCGACACGGGCATGGCCGGTATCAATGATCGTCCCGTGGACGGCGGCCTGAATTCGGGCAGCCAATCGGTCAATGGCCAGCGGGAAGCCTCCAACGGCTTCATGGTGAACGGATCGAATGTCGAGGAAGGCAAGACCATGGGGGCGGCAATCATCCCGAACCTGGACTCGATCTCGGAGTTCCGCATCATCACCAACAACTTTGACGCCGAGTATGGAAACTACAGCGGCGGACAAATCAATGTGGTGACCAAGTCGGGCTCTAACAGCTTCCACGGCAGCGGATTTGAGTTCCTTCGCAATACGGCGCTCGATGCCAAGAACTATTTCGCGCAGCCCGGCGACAAAACGCCGGTCTACCGCCAAAACCAGTTCGGAGGCACGTTCGGCGGCCCGCTAATCAAGAACAAAACCTTCTTCTTTATCGACTACCAAGCCACTCGCCAGACCCAGGCCCCGACGGTGAACACGCAGCTGCCATCTGCTGCCAACTTCACCGGAGACTTTTCGGACTCGGCAGGCCTGTTTTCTACCAGCGGCGACGATAACAACAATCCCATCGCATCGACCGTGCCTTCCGACGGAGATGCTTGGGCGGCCCTGCTCAGTTCACGCCTGGGGTATAACGTTACTACAACTGAACCGTACTACTACACTGCTTCTACGATCGATCCCAACACAGGGACGCCTTATGGCAGTGATTGCACGACCAATTCGCAGTGTGTGTTCCCGAACGCTTCGATTCCTCAGGCGGCCTGGTCCCCAGTAGCAGGGAAAATGTTGAGCCTGGGCCTCATTCCGCAGGCGAACGCTCCCGATAACTTCTTCGTGACCTCGGCGTTCGCGCAGAAGTTGCGTGACGACAAGGGCGGCATCCGAATCGACCAGAACTCACGGTTTGGAATGCTGTTTGGATACTACTTCGCAGACGATTACTTGCTGAACTCGCCATTTCCGAACGGAGGAGCCTCGATTCCAGCGGCTAGCTTTGCGTATAACGCCGTCACTGCCGGTCGCGCGCAGATGATCAACCTGGGCAACACCAGGAATTTTGGCGCGTATTCTGTCAATGAGCTGCGCTTCAGCTACGTGCGCAACGCGCTGGTGCTTGCGACCCCGCAGGGCGGCATCGGAACGAACTTCAGCCTGAGCAATCTGGGATTCACGACTCCATGGGATGCCAACACCGGCGGGATCAGCCCGATCCAGCCATCGCTCGAGGGCGTGCCTTATATCACGTTTAACAACTTCGCCATTGGCGTCCCGCAAGTGAGCACTCGCCAGTACAACAATTCTTATCAGGTGCTGGATAACTTTTCGAAGGTGATCGGAACGCACTCGCTGCGCTTGGGAGGGCAGTTCCACTATTCCCAGATCAATGAGCGAAATCTCGCGGCGGAAAATGGCCAGTATGGCTTCTCGGGGAGCGAGACGGGCATCGACTTCGCGGACTTCCTTCTTGGTGCTCCGGACAGTTTGACGCAGGCTAGCCCGCAACTGCTCGACTCCCGCACGAAGTACTACGGACTTTATGCACAGGATAGCTGGCGAGTCACTTCCAACCTGGTCCTCAATTATGGCTTGCGGTGGGAAGCGAGCATGCCCTGGTACGACACGCAAAACAAGATCGAAACCATCATTCCAGGGAAGCAGTCGGTGAAATTCCCCGGAGCGCCTCTGGGGTATCTGGTTGCCGGCGATCCCGGGGTGCCACGAACCCTGGCTCCCACCCGGTGGCGTAACTTCTCGCCGCGTCTGGGACTTGCCTATTCACCCAGCACGTCCGCGGGATTACTGGGCAAGCTGTTTGGCGGGCCGGGACGCACGAGCATTCGGCTCGGTGCCGGACTCTACTACACCGCGGTCGAAGATCTGGCGCAGTTCCTCGAGGTAGGAGATCCACCGTACGGCTTGTACTATGGAAGCGCCGCTCCGCCCTTGCTCGAATCGCCCTTCCTGACCCGATCCAGTGGGGTCAGCGTCGGCCAGCGTTTTCCGTTCCCATTTCCTCCCACGAATGTATCGCCCAGCAATCCGGATACGACCTTCCCCTGGGCTCAAGTCGAGCCGCTGTCTTACGACTTCTCCTTCGATAACAGGAACAAGCTGCCGTATTCGGAGCATTACGAGTTGTCGATACAGAGGCAGGTTGGGACGAATACCGTGATAACAGCCAGCTATGTCGGAAATCAGGGGCACCGTCTGGTTACATCGGTCGAAGCCAATCCGGCTAATCCGGCCGCATGCCTGGCTGTGATGAACAGCGCTCTTCCCAATGAGGCGACCTGCGGACCGTTCAGCGAGACTCCTCCCTTCACGGTAGTTGTTCAGAACGGACAAACGGTTGGAATCAGCAGTCCCTGGCTGACCACATCCGGGCCAGTCGCCTCGGTGCGGCCGCTTGGCCCGCTTTTTGATACCAACCCGTTTGTATCCACGGTAGCTAACTCCCGCTACAACTCCTTGCAGTTGAGCGCGAGCCACAATAGCGGTTCCTTGAGCCTGCTTGCGGGATACACCTATAGCAAGTGCATGGATAATGCGTCTGGCTTGCAGGACTCGACCAACCCATTCGATCCGCGACTGAGCATCGCGCTGTGCAATTTCGATGTTACCCACAATTTCGTGTTCAGCTACAACTGGCTGCTGCCATTCGATAAGTTGATCGGCTCCGGCTGGGCAAGAAGGGTGTTGGGAGGATGGAGCCTGTCCGGCGTCACGAATTTCGCAACTGGCTTGCCCATCTCCTTGTCGGAAAACGATGACAACTCCCTGATTGGCGCGAATGCGATTCCGGTGGACGTGCCCAATTTTGCTGGGGGAAAGGTGCTGGCCGACACCAATCCACGGCATGGCAACCCCTACTTCAACGCCTCACTGTTCAGTAACGAGCAGTTGGGGCAGTTTGGGAATTCGCGGCGTCGCTTCTTTCATGGTCCCGGCCTTAACAATTTCAACATGACGCTGGCGAAAACCACGAATATCACGGAATCGAAGAAACTCGAACTGCGCTTTGAAGCGTTCAATCTATTCAACCACGCTCAGTTCACGAATCCGACCGGGGAGATTAACTCCAGCGAGTTCGGCGTTGTGACCAGCGCCCGCGATCCCCGCATCATGCAAATCGGCGCGAAGTTCCTGTTCTGATTGCCGATGAAGCAGCCAATCTCTCGGTGGCGAACTCCCCGCTCGCCACCGAGGGTTTCGCAGCTACGCTGCCGAAATCAACTCCGGAGGGAATGAGCGTGCGTGCCTCGATGCGTCTTTCCTGTTTCTCCATTCTGATTTGCGTTGCTACCCTTCTCGCTCATGCGAGGGAATCCAAGATCCTGACCAACCATCTAGGGTATGAGGCTTCTGGGCCGAAGCACGCGGTCATCCTTGGCAAATCCGGCGATAGCTTTTCGGCTTGTGCTTTGAAGGACTACGCAGGCGACCGGACGGCGCTCACCATTCCCGCCCAGGCCACTGGGTCAGTCCAAAAATGGAGGGACTGGTCTTTCTGGACGCTGGACTTCGATTCGTTCAGTACAGAAGGCGAATATTACCTCGAGTGTGGCTCGAAGCAGGGACCGATGAGGTCCTTCCCGTTCCACATTCAAAAGTTGATTTTGGAACGAAATACGCTTTCAGATGTTATCTACTACTTTAAGGCAGAGCGCAGCTCGGGCCGTATGGATCACGCCGACAGGCATCTGCCTTTTGACGGTCCCAAATCCGGCACGCTCGATGCGCACGGCGGTTGGTGGGACGCAACCGGCGACTATGGCAAGCACCTGTCGCATCTCTCGTTCTCGACCTACTTCAATCCCCAGCAAATTCCGCTGGTCGTCTATTCGCTGTTTAAGAGCAATGAACAACTGACTCAGCGTGGCATCCCGGAAGTCGCTCGCTACAAGGACCGGCTACTCGACGAAGCCATGTTTGGAGCGGACTACCTGGTGCGCGTCAAAAACCCGTCGGGATCTTTTTACCGCTCGATTACCAATGGCGGAGTGAACCAACGCCCGGAGGAACGGAAAGTCGCCGGGGAGATGAAAAAGTTTGGAATCTACCAGACCAGCGACAAAGCTCCCGCCGATATGGTGCAGCAAGCCGACAACGATAGGGAATATGAGGTGAGCTACCGCTCCGGCGGCGGCCTCGCAATCGCCGCCCTGGCCATCGCGAGCACCTTTCCGTTCTCAGGCGAATATGGCAGCGCGGACTATCGCAAGGCCGCGGAGGACGCTTTTCATTACCTGGAAGCGAACAACGCGCGCATGACTAACGACGGTAAGGAAAACATCGTCGATGACTATTGCGCTTTGACGGCAGCCACGGAGCTCTACAAGGCGACGAAGAAGGATGAATTCAAAGCGGCCGCGGACCGCCGCGCCAAAGGCCTTGTGTCCCGTCTGATTTCCAGCGGGCCTTATCACGACTACTGGCGAGCGGACGACGGCGATCGGCCTTTTTTTCATGCTTCGGATGCCGGGTTCCCCATCGTGAGTCTGCTGTACTACTCGGAAACCGCCGATCCAAAGACGAAGGGTGACGTTCTCGAAGCCGTCAGGAAGTCACTGAACTCGCAGCTGGCGATCACAGCCGACGTGGTTAATCCCTTCGGTTACGCCCGCCAACTGGTGCAGGACAAGGCAGGGAACCGGCGCACCAGCTTTTTCTTCCCGCACAACAGCGACGCCGCTCCCTGGTGGCAGGGCGAGAATGCCCGCTTGTCATCGCTGGCGGCTGCCGCTGACCTGGCCGCAAGACAATTTACGAATGACCCGGAATTTCAAAACAAGCTGCGGGCCTTCGCGAGCAACCAGTTGAACTGGATTCTAGGCCTGAATCCATTCGACTCTTCGATGATGAACGGCGTTGGGCGAAACAATCCCCAATACATGTTCTTCGACTCCTGGGAGTTCACCAACGCGCCTGGGGGCATCTCGAATGGAATCACCAGCGGTTTCCACGACGAGGAAGATATCGACTACAACCTGACCTACAAACAGACGGGCGCGGACAATGACTGGCGTTGGCAGGAGCAGTGGCTTCCGCACGCCTCGTGGTACTTGCTGGCAGTTTCTTCTCGCGGAGAAACGAAAAAGCCTTAAGGGTCGAGCCGCCTAGGGCTGCGGCTGGTGAAGTGGTTTTGCTCGATCGATTACCCATTGAGGAAAACTTGGAGCACCCTGGGGGGGCTTGCCCATCGTGATCGCCCAGTGATCGAGCCACCCCGTCCCTTCCTGGCCGATGTAGGTGTCGGGCAGGCCGTATGCGGGATCCCCCAAAGCGTCTTCCAGGGAAACGAACCCATAGCCTCGCTTGCGCAGGAGGTCTAAGAGTTCGCCGATGTGGTCAGCCTCCAGTTGATTGCCGTGTAACAGCAAAATCTGCTTTGGCTCGTAGCCCAGCATCTGCTTGGAAAGCTGTTCCGAGTAGCCGAACACCGAATCGCTGTAGGAAAGATAGCTTTTCACGAGCTCGTCTTGCAGTTTCGTGTCCCCACGCTTCTTGGCATCATCGTAAACCGGAGCATACATCCAGTCCCACGCATCCAGGGTCACTGGGGCGATACGGTAACCACGCTCCACCAGAAACCCTTCCGCCTGACGCCGGGTCTGAAGGTCACGGCCGGTGTCCAGAAATGGATGTCGGAAATAGCGAAGTTTCATGTGGTGCTCGGCCAGGAGCAGGCGAGTCACGTTTTCGCCCTGAATCACGTCATCTTCCCAGGCTTTCAATCCCACCTGGTTGAGGGAGAAGTGGCTGTAGGTGTGATTGCCAAGTTCAAAACCGTAGTCGAGCCACATGCGTAAAGCCTTGATGCGATCCTCGACCTCGCCGAATTTGTAGAGCTTCTTCTCGTTGACAAAGCCGACCACCGGCACCTTCTGATCGCGCAACGTAGTCAGCAATTTCGAAGTCATCTCGGTGATGGCCGCAGCGGACATCGTGTTCGCGGCTGCGGCAGGTAAGTCATCGATCGTGATAGCGACTTGCCGCTCCGGTTTTTCTGCCGCATTCGATGCGGTTGAGGCACCCACGATCGACAGCCCACAGAGGAGTAGGAGGAGAAATAAGCGCATCGAGTTCATAAAGAAAAAATTCTCCTGCAATGCGAATGAAGTTTCGTTCGGCGACGAGTAGCAGACACAAACTGCGATGCTAGTTGGCAAGCCCCGTCACCTTGCCACGCAGTACGGTAATCGACGCCTTGGGGAGCGTGAAGGTCGTTTGCGGGCCTGAAGGCACACGAATGCCGACGGGCGGGCCGTCCGGATCCGCGTGGCTGTTAATGCCGTCATTTTTCCACGCGTACTGCTCGCTGCCAAACGTGGTGACGGACACGGGACCGGAATAAAAGCCTTTGCGTTTGTCTACGGAGTTCTCGAACGCGACGCGAACGGTATGAGCGTTCGACTCGTCCCGATTGACCAGCAGCAAGGACCAGTTCCCGTCCGGGCGACGCACGGCATACGTGGTCACCAGCGCGTTGCCGTCGTCGTCTTTGATGCTGGTCGAGGAAGGGAACATCTGGTGCGTGCCCGAGTGATGCTGCACCCACTCCCGGTTGAGCATCTGTGCCGCAAAATACAGAGATGTGTATCCGGTGATGTTGTAGTCCTTGTCGCTAACGAAATTCGACCAACTGGCCCATCCCAGGCAGCTATTTTGTACCGGTTGCGGCTGGATCGGGGAATGGTAGAAGGCTGCTCCTCCACCCTCGAAGAAAGAGCCGATGTTGTCCGCCAGCCACAGTGCCGCAAAAATTGTGCTCATCGGCCCGGTCAGGTTGGCCGCCAGATGGCTCTCGGTGACGATCAACGGAACATGGTCGGGGACTCCATCATCTCTCCAGACCTGGAGAATGTGCTTCATCAATCCCGGTTCGGAATAGAGGCTCTTCCAGGTAATGGCGCAGGGCTCGAACGGGTAATGCTCGAAGGAGACGAAGGCCAGATCGGAAAGATGTCCGTGTGCCTTCAGGTAACTGACGAAGCGGCCCATCCAGGAGGTCCGGCCGCGAGCGTCCGGCCACACGTGGATATCTTCGTTGACGCCTTCGAAAATCGGGCCACCCAGCTTTAACTTGGGGTCCACTTGGTGAATGGCCGTCGCCCACTGGATATACAGGGCCGCGTAGTCTTCGGGCATGGCATGCTTGCCGTCTGGTTCCTCGCCCATCTCGATGTATGAGATCGGATAACCACGTCTCTCAACGTAGGCAATCTGCGCGGCGGAGTCTTCGGGCGTTCCGTACAGCATCGTGACCGGAATCATGGCGGGCAGATTGTTGGTAAGCCCGCTGGTGAAGAATAGATCGAAGCCACTGTGCTGATAATTCCCCGTGGCATTGACGTCCGTCTCGGAATGCCACGGATCGATCGAGGAGGAAGTAAAGGTGGGTAGAGTGTCGGCTGAGGCGTCCTTTGTGGCATCGGCAAAGGCGCCGCCGGAGTCGAGCGTCCCCGCCTGAATCTGCTGGACGGCGTAGCCGACGCAATTGCGAACGTCATCCGACCCATGCAAATCGCAGGTATTGGAAGATTTCGTCATCAGCACGCGCAAGAATCGCGTGGCGACTGGCTGCGAGGCCAATGACAAAGTTACCGTGCCGCCTTGGCCATTCTTCACCATGCCCGAAGGGAAAAGCTTCCATTCGCCGTCCGGCCCGTGATCGAAGTCGAGCGCGTCCTTGCCGGCCCAGTACTCGATCTGGTACACGGCCGCATACGGACTCGCCCAGGCAATGCGGACGCTGTTCACGGCTTGCGGAGTTCGCAGATCCACCACCACCCACTGCGGGTGCAAGACATCGCTCTCGCCGGTAAACTTGCTGGTCAGGTAGGGATTGCTTTTCCAGTAGATCAGGTTCGGACCCTGCACCGGGCGATCCCCGCTGGTCGAGAACCCACGGTGCGGTAGAGCATAGGCCAGGATGTACCGCACAGGTTCCTTAAGTTCGGGGCTTCCGGTGAAGTATCCACTTTTGTGGGCGGGATCACTCCAGGTCCCGTTTTCGGTCCAATGCCAGGCGGCCATGCGCAGTTCCGTGTTATTGCGGTACGTAATCGGGCCCCATCCTGCCGAAAGGGATTCCTGGACGATATGGGGCGTGTACACCTTGTCGATCCCAGTGCGGGACAGGACGTCGATGGAACTGCCTAACGCTTGATCGGGATCGAACGAATTCAACACGCGCCCGGGGCTTGCGTCTACCCGCACGGTTGCAACCTCGGGGGCTGGCCGATTGGAACCGCTTTGGGCAAAAGCACGCGGCTGATTGTGCCCAAACAGGCAAACGAAACCTGCTAGCGTGATGGCAACTCCCCCGACGATCCCGAAAGTTCTTCTCACCATGTATTTACAATCTGCGAATAAAACGATTCAATACTGGATTAGCACGTAAGTCAACCGGAGTTGCCTCGCATGTTCCGTCGTCTCTTGTGCGCAACATTATTCGTCCTTCTATTCTTAGCGCTGCCGGTGTTCAGCGATGAGGACGGGCCGCCGCCCCTCGCAATCGGCGCAGCCGCTCCTGAGTTTTGCCTGCCGGGCATCGACGGCCAGACGCATTGCCTCAAGGAATATAACGCCAGCAAGGTGCTCGTGATTGCATTCACCTGCAACCACTGTCCCACCGCGCAGCTGTACGAGAGTCGCATTAAGCAGTTGGCCGCCGACTATCATGACCGCGGCGTGGCCCTGGTGGCGATCGAACCTAACAATCCCAATGCGGTTCGACTCGATGAAATGGGTTACACCGATGTTGGCGATTCGTTTGAGGACATGAAGACCCGGGCGGCCTACCGTCACTTCAATTTTCCGTACCTTTATGACGGTGAAACCCAAAAGACTTCTCGCGCCTATGGCCCCAGCGCGACGCCTCATCTGTTTATTTTCGATAGCGAGAGAAAACTGCGGTATGAGGGCCGTGTGGACAATAATCCCCGCGAGCCCCTGGTAACGGTCAAGGACGCGCGCAAGGCTATTGACGCGCTGCTCGCGAACAAGCCCGTTCCGGTGGCAAAGACGCCGTCCGTCGGCTGCTCGACCAAATGGATGTACAAGGAAGCAGGCCGGAAAGAGGAGCTGGCAGAAATCGAGAGCCAGCCGGTCAAGCTTCAGCCCGCAAATTCGGAAGACCTGAAAGCGTTACGCAAGAACCAGACAGGGAAGCTGGTCCTGGTCAATTTCTGGGCGACCTGGTGCGGTCCCTGTTTCAAAGAGCTGCCCGATCTGGAAACCATGTACCGCATGTATGGGCACCGGGCCTTCGACCTGGTGACCGTGAGCATCAACTATCCCGATGAACAGCCGGGCGTTTTGTCTGCCCTCGAGAAACAACACGCCACCAGCCGGAACCTTATGCTGGGATCGACAGATATCTACGCACTGATGGCCGCCTTCGATCCCGAGTGGAATGCGGCGGTTCCATACACGATGCTGATCCGGCCCGATGGAGAAGTAGTGTACAAGCGCCAGGGCCCGATCGATCCGCTCGAAGTGCGGCGGCTAATTATTGCGAACCTCGCGGACGATGATTACATTGGACACCAGGGGTACTGGAGAGCACCTGCCGAGAAGTAGGTCGCGGAGCCGCAGTCCGCGGGAAGGTTTGCCCAGCATGAAGACAACACGCCGTAGTTTCGTTCAGGCTTTTACCGTCACCGCTATGTCGTCTGCATTTGCATGGGACGCATCCCCGAAGCAGGTTCCCATCGCGTTCTCGACGCTGGGTTGTCCTGACTGGGAATTCGGCAAGATCCTGGACTTCGCCGCGCAAAACGGATTTGCCGCTGTCGAACTGCGTGGCCTGCAGGGAAATCTCGATCTGCCTTCGCATCCCGTGTTCGCCGCCCAGCGCCTCGAAGAGACCAAGCGGGCCATCGCTTCTCATAACCTTCGCATCGCTTGTGTGAGCAGTTCCACGGAGGCGGGCGAAGAAAATCCGGAAAAGCGAGCCAAGGGATTTGCAGACGCACGGCGGTTTATCGATCTGGCGAGTTCGCTGGGAGCCCCCTACATCCGCGTCTTCGGAAAGAGTTCCGACTCCGGGCATCCCAGCATGCCCAGCGCAGATCTCAAGAAACAGGTGGCGTCGGGGCTGCACGAACTAGGGGAGTACGCTGGACCACGAAACGTCACGGTGCTGATCGAGTCGCACGACGATTTCACCTCCTCCGCTGTCTTACAGGAAGTGCTGGGGCGCGCAGATTCCGCGCACGTTGGCCTGCTTTGGGATGCTTTCCACACCTTCGCGAGTTCGAATGAGGCCCCCGAGGTCACCTTGGCTGCACTTCGTCCGTGGATTCGACACACGCACTTGAAGGATGCGGTGGGCGCCGGGCCCAATCGGAAATACGTTCTGACCGGTCGGGGAAATATTCCCGTTCGGCACCAAATTGAAGTGCTGCACGCGTCCGGCTACCCGGGCTTTTATTGTTTCGAGTGGGAGAAGGTGTGGCATCCTGAATTGGAGGATCCCGAAATCGCCATCCCCGACTACGCGCGCGTCGTGAAAGGATACTTCGCGGACTTCAAACCCCAGTGAGAGATTAAGCTCTCCTAGCTGTGCTGTTTACGTGGGACTATGCGTTGAACGGTTCTTATGACCGAGACCCCCAAGCTGCCCATTGTCTTGAGCCCGCCGACTCCGCGCCGCGCAGTCACCCGGCGGGAAATGCTGCAGAGGGTGCTGGCCAGTGTGGGCGCCGCGCTCGCGGCACCGGTGGGCGCGTCTGCGCATCCCGTGCTCAAGCACCTCGTGGATCCGTCGAGCCTGGACGGAGCCAACGCCGGGGTGGAAGGGGCAGGATGGTCCCCCAAGTTTCTTGATTCGCATCAGAATGAAACCCTCATCGCCGTCGCGGAGGCTACGGTGCCGGGTGCAGCGGCTGCCCAGGTGAACCGGGTGATCGACCTTTTGCTCACCGTGGAGACTCGGGAGAACCGGCAGATGTTTGCCGCCGCTCTGGCCGCGCTTGACGGTGAATCAACGAAGCGGTTCAATCGCCCCGTCTCACGGCTGGACGTGGCCCAACTGGATGAGTTGCTATTGACATGCTCGACTGAAGAATCGAAGCACCCGGCTGAGCACGACGACTCCGCCGCTGACTGGAAAACAAATCAGAATTTGCCACCTTCCGGTCCAGCGAACCTCCGCGACCATTTTGAGAATCTGAAGGGCTGGATCGTGGCCACTTACTATTCATCCGAACAAGGTATGCAGGAACTCGGGTGGACGGATGAGTTCTATTACGAAAGCCCAGCGGAGTGTTCGCATCCCGATGGTCATTCATAGTTTTCATGAAAAAAAATGAAAGGCGCTAGGCAGGAATGAGTGATACGAGCAAGCCATCGTTTGACGTCCTGGTGATCGGCTCGGGAGCTTCCGGGGGATGGGCGAGCAAGCGACTCGCCGAATCCGGCTTGAAAGTCGCGCTGCTGGAGGCCGGGCGTCCTCAGTCCACCAGCAATTTCACCGAGCACAAGCCTCTGTTCGACCTGAAGTATCGAGACCTCGCCCCGGGAATCATTCGCAAGACGCGTCCTATCCAGTCAGAATTCGACATCTGTTCCGAGTACAACTACGAATGGTTCTGCAACGATCTGGAGGAGCCATATACGGCTCCGGCGGACAAGCCTTTCCATTGGCTGGGCCGCTTGCGCATGACGGGCGGCCGAACCAATGTCTGGGGACGCGTCTCGTTACGGTTCAGCGACTTCGATCTTAAAGCCGCGAGCCATGATGGCTATGGCGAAAACTGGCCCTTGAGCTACAAGGATCTCGAGCCCTACTACGATCTGGTGGAGGAGTACGTCGGCGTCTGCGGACAGGCGGAAGGTCTTGACGAATTGCCCGACGGCAAATTCCAGCCGCCTATGCCGCTGACATGCCAGGAAATGCAACTGCGTAACGGCGCAAAAAAGAAACTTGGCTGGACCGTGACCCCGGCCCGTTCGGCTAACCTCACACGTCCTTTGAAGGGCCGGGCGGCGTGCCACTACTGTGGTCCGTGCGAGCGCGGGTGCCAGTCCCGGTCCTATTTCAATTCAGCCTTCACCACTGTAGCGGATGCGGTCAAGTCGGGGCATTGCACCCTGATCTCCAATGCCATGGTGCATAAAGTTCTGATGGATCCGGACACCAATCGCGCCCGAGGGGTTCTCTACGTTGATCGCAACACGCGGCAGACGCGCGAAGCATACGCGCGCGTGGTAATTCTCTGCGCCCAGACGCAAGAGTCGGTGCGCATTCTGCTGAATTCGGCGAACCGACAGCATCCCAATGGATTGGCCAACTCGAGCGGGGCATTGGGGCACTACCTCACCGCGCACGTTCGCAGCGGGGGCGGCAGCGGCGAAATGTCTGCCTTTGGTGCGCAGCCAACCCTGGCAGGCCCCCATCGTCCGGTGGGATTTTACGTCGCGCGCTTCCGCAACAATAAGGGCGGGCCCAAGTCCAAAAACTTCCTTCGCGGCTACGGCTACGAGGGTGATACCGACGTGAGCTTCAACTGGTCCGCGCCCGGTTACGGGCAGGCCTTCAAAAAGGCCCTGCTCGAGCCGCAGGTACAAGTGAACGTCCTCGGGTTTGGAGAAGTGCTTCCACGGTGGGACAACTATGTGGAGATCGACAAGAACACGATCGATCATTACGGAATTCCGGTGCTGCGCATCCACATGTCCAATGGTCCCAATGAGGAGGCCATGGTTAAAGACATGGGAGAAAGTGCGGGAGAACTGCTGCAGGCTGCCGGCGCGAAAAATATCCGCACTTTTGCAGACCCCTCCAGGGGAAGGTGGGCCGTCCACGAAGCCGGAATGGCCCGCATGGGGGAGGATGCGAAGAAGTCAGTCCTGACACAGTTTCAACAGAGCCACGACGTGAAAAATCTCTTCGTGATGGATGCTTCCTGTTTCCCCTCCAATCCCTGCCAGAATCCGACGCTGACGATCATGGCGTTGTGCGTACGCTCCTGCGATTACCTGATGGAAGAGATGAAGAAGGGAAACGTATAGACGTCGTGCCCCTGCACGTGCCGGTTGCAGCGCCGATGCCAGGCCCGGACATCAACGTGGAAGATTACGATTCGGATTCTTCAGAAGTTGTTTGCAGCGCACGGACTCGCGGGTGATCTCCTCTACGCGGGCTGCTCCGCCATATTGCGGTGGCGCATGATCGCGTATCGCCTGAAATGCCGGCAGGCATTTGCCGAACCAGGTTTCGGCCTCGCGGCAATGCTGCAGACTTTCCGCTTTTGACGTTCTCCGGGACGCCAGCAGCACTTCCGCCTTTCCCAGCCAAAGCTCATCCTCAACGACAGTGTAACCAACCAGAGATTGAGGGTTCTTGGCATCGGGAAGCTTCTCCAAAGTCGAGAGTGACAACCGTAGCTGCTCGATGCTTGAGCTGGGATCTCCCATCTTCATCAGCACCTGGCCAATCTGCCCACGCACCCGCCCGATATCCTGCTGGAACTGGGCATTGGCAGGGTCCGTCGCCGCCAGTTTCAGGAAAGTTGCCAGAGCTTCGCGATGTTGCGAGAGGGCAGCGTTTTTTTCACCCATGTCAGCCAGCAGCTCAGCCATGGCAAATTGGTCGTACGCAACCAGTCGCTGAAACTCGGCATTGGTCGGTTCGGACGCAACCAGCCCCTGCTTGGTGGCAAGGGCTTTCTTGTAAAGAGCCACGGCGCGTGGCCAACTTTTGGGGTCATCCCGCAAAACTTCCGCCGCCCGGCTGTAGCTCAGGCCCAGAAGTCTCTTCACCCGCAAGTTCTTCGGATCCTCAGAAGTCATCTGCTCTAACATGGCAGAACCCTGCGTGAGATTCTCGAGGCCCGCGGCGCGGTCGCCAGCCACCATGGCCTGCTTGTACCCTTGGTCCATCCGATAGGTTGCGAATAGAACACGGTCGGCCAACTGAGCGGAAGGAGCCTGAAATAGCGATTCGGCCAAGTGGAATGCTTTTCCGGAATACTCCATGGCCGCGGTGAGGTCGCCCATCGACCAGAGCAGATCGCTGAGCTTCGCGTAGTTGGGAACAAGTTGCCGGCGCACCTCCACGTCGGTGGGATTTGTGCTGGCCAGAGACTCGCGAATCGCCAGCGCTCTCTTGTAGCTTCCGGCAGCTCCCGACGGGTCGCCGAGATTCGCTTGCCGCGGCTGCCCTTGGACGTCCCCGATTTTCTCGTATGCGGCGGCCACTTCCTGTTGCAGCGAGGCGTCATTTTTGACTTCCGCGCTCAAGCTATCCAAATATTCAAGAGCGCGGCTCACCAATAATTTCCGCGCAGGGGTCGATCCGGGCAAGTCCTTGATCGAGTCATGGAGCTCAAACATCAGCGAGTTGGCCAGCTTGCGAACATCGTTGAAACGCCTCTCCGCACGAATCCGCTGCTCCTGCGCCTGTTGCGCCTGCTGGCGAGCAACCCGCGCCTCGTGCACGATCACCGCCAGGCCGATCATCAGGGCTATGGTCGCGACTGCGCCCGCCAGAACTCCCGTTTTGTGCCGGAGTACAAACTTGGAAACCCGATACCGCAGGGTGTCCTGCTGCGCGCTCACCGGCAGGTTCTGCAGGTGACGTCGAATGTCTCCGGCAAATTGCTCCACCGACCCATACCGGCGGTGGGGTTCCTTTCGCAGGGCCATCAGCACGATATTGTCGATGTCGCCGCGCAATCTCTTCGCGACGATGTCGCCCGTGGCCAGCTTCGACGTGTCGCCCCGCTCCTCGTGTGGGCCCAGTTTCTGTCGAACGACCGTGCTGGGCCGCAGTGGCTCGTCCTCGCAGACGGCTCGACTGATTTCGTGGGACGCAGTGCCGGAAATCCGGTAGGGGCACTTTCCGGTGACCAGTTCATACAGAACGACCCCCAGCGAATAAACGTCGCTCGCGGTTGTGATCAGTTCACCCCTGATTTGCTCCGGACTGGCGTAGCCAGGCGTCAGCACCTGGAACAAGGTTGCCGCCGACCCCATATTCTCCCCATTGGGGGCCAGGATCTTAGCGATACCGAAATCCAGTAGCTTGGGCTCTCCTTGCTGCGTGACCAGGATGTTGCCCGGCTTGATGTCGCGGTGAATGATTAAGTGCTGGTGTGCAAATTGCACCGCAGAACAGACTTGAAGGAAGAGTTGCAGGCGGTCCCGGAGTCCCAGGCCTTTTTGTGTGCAGTAGTTGTCGATGGGTTTGCCGTCAATCAACTCCATGACCAGGTAGGGCAATCCATCTCTCGTTGTGCCGCCGTCCAGCAAACGGCAAATATTCGGATGCTCCAGCGACGCCAAAATTTGCCGCTCATTCTTGAAGCGGTCCAGGATGAGCCCCGAGGCTTGTCCCGCTCGCACGAGTTTGATCGCGACTTCCTTGCGGTACTCATCATCCGCCCGAAAGGCGCGATAAACTTCGCCCATCCCTCCTGCTCCGACCTGGCAGGTCACCTCGTAAGGACCGAGTCGGCGGCCAATCATGTCGTCCTGCACGCCGGGCAGCAGCGTGCCTAGATGGGCCACCGGTTGGTTGAGGAAGTCCTCGCGTGCTTGCTCGTGCGAGACGATCAGCGAATCAAGTTCGCTGCGCAATTCCGGATCCTGTTCCGCAATCTCCTCAAGGTAGGCGGCGCGGCGCGCCCCTTCCAGTTCCAGCGCGCCGTACAGCTTATCCTTGACGATGCTCCAGCGCTCCGGAATCATCGTGGTATTTCCTTTCCCTTACTCGTGCGATATTTGGTCGACAGTTGCAGAAATGCGCGAGGTTGGTCGAAATGTTTTGCACGCTCCGGCAGCATCGCCCCACCGCTCAGGGAAGGGGGCCTGCGTCCCGCTCCCCGGCCGATCGTTGGGCAAAAATCATAAGTCTGGAGATGCCGGTCGTCAACGATGGCAGCCGTTGCAGGGGCCCGACGGATGGGTGGGGCCGGCCAAATGGCCCATCCGTGCCATTCACAAGCCGAAATCCGGAAAGTAAATTTGCAGGCGAGCAGCACTTGGGGGAGGGCTGTTCGGGCGAGCGTCCCACGACTCTTTGAGTCTGGGACGTTTCGTTTTGCGGTGGCTGGCGCCCGGTTCAGGTACCATGGAACATCTGCCGATGCCGTCACAGGACAAGTTAGAATGGAAAAGAAGCGAATCGAACGGTTCAAGAAACAGCTGCTCGAGCGGCGCCAGGAGCTTCTGAAAAGCATTGCCCAGACGCAGGAAGAAGGCCGTGCTATGCAGCATTCCTACGGTCCTGACGAGGGCGATCGCGCCAACAGTTCTCTCGACAAGGAACTCCTCTTTCAACAGACGACCCACGCGCGTGGCCTGCTCGGCGGCATCGATGCTGCACTCGCCAGAATTGCGGACGGGACATTCGGGCAATGCATGGTTTGCGAGGAGGAAATAGGGCCGAAACGGCTCGAGGCACTCCCGTGGACCCGCTACTGCATCGCTTGCCAGGAGAGTTCGGAGAAGAACCGCTAGGCGGCAAAACCGTAGAAGAAAAAACCTTTTGGGGAAAAAATAAAAAGGCTGCGACTTTGGTTATGCTCCAGCTGCCCGCTCCTGCGAGGGAGCAAAACAACCCGGATGCATGTACCGTCGCAGCCCTTGATGCGATCACCGCTTTCGCGGTCCCAAACCCCAACTGCCCCTCGCAGAGCCGTCGGTTTTTTCAGGTCTGGTCGTTCGCCGAGTTGCCTCGGCTCGCTGATCACCCAGCCTACTTCGGACCGGCCAAGTTTTAATTTGGGCCAACCCTTTCAGCCGTCGACAGGAGTGAAAGTAAACGTCAGGTAAAAAAATGTCAATGCCGCAATTCGGTGCAACGTGTGGAAATAGCGGAGGAAATTTAGATCATCGCAAGCGCTTGAACAAAGGCCATTTATTTTTCAAGGAAAGAGTTCTTCCGACTTTTCCACATGCGATGCACAGTGCCTAAGCAGAATCCCTAGTAACTCAAGTTTCGCGAAATCAAGTAAATTTCTTGACTACGCGCTTTTTATTCAGCATCTTGATACCAACAGATGTCGAATCTCGTTGCCTACGTGGACGGTGGCTCCCTGGGAAATCCAGGATCAGCTGGCATTGGCGTGGTCATCGACGACTCCCGGGGCGGGAAAATCCGAATCGCCAAGTGGATTGGGCGTCAGGATAATAACGTAGCCGAATATCTTGCCCTGCTGGAAGCGCTGCAATGCGCGTTGACATTGAAGGCGAGTGCCATCCACGTATATTCCGATTCTGAGGTGGTGGTCCGCCAAATGAACGGACAATACCGCTGCCGCAGCCCCAGACTCTACTCCCTTCATTGGATTTGTCGGAAGTTGATTCGATCTCTGTGTTTCTCGATTTCCCACGTGCCGCGGGAGCGCAATGCTGAGGCGAACGCCCTCGCCAGCTCCGCCGCTCACAATCGCAAACTGGTTCGTCGGTAAGTAGTCTTTCTCCACCCCAATATTGCACATCCTAACGTTGCGTCTCCCGCCTTCTGCCATCACGTGCCGATGTCCTTTTGAGTGGGCGCATCCCTTCATAATGGAATGACCTTCCCGGAAGTAACGCCCCCAAAGGACGTTTGACAACAGCCCGGATTTCAGCCGCCCGAGTGGGCCGCACCGACCTGCTATCTCTCACGCTATAATCGGCGCCGTACGTAACAAAAAGCACGCGTGAGGAATTCCACTTGCCCGCCCATAAAAGTGATCTTGCGTTAGGCATGGATCGAACAATTTCTCGCCGGGATTTCCTGAATGGCGTCGCGGTAGCCGTGGGTGGACTGGTAGTCGCAGACCCGTTGTTCGCCGCCCTTGCTCCATCCGAGTTTTCGCCGGAGAATGCCTCCAATTACTATCCCCCTGCATTATTGGGGATGCGCGGGAATCATGATGGCAGCTTCAACTCCGCTCATCGCCTGCGGGATGGTGAGGCGTGGGATTCCGACGGCGCTCCCGCCAAAACCGGCGAGACCTACGACCTGGTGGTTGTGGGTGGCGGCATCAGCGGATTGTCCGCTGCTCACTTCTTCCGGAAGAGCGCGGGCGAAAAGTCGCGCATTCTGATCCTCGACAACCATGATGACTTTGGCGGACATGCCAAGCGCAACGAGTTCCATGCCGGCAATCGCATGCTGCTCAGCTATGGCGGCACCCAATCCATCGAGAGCCCAGGACGATACAGCAAGGTCGCCCGCGGTGTGCTTACCGACCTGGGCATCGATACCGGGCGCTTCTACAAGGCCTACGATCAAAAGCTCTACAGCAAACTCGGAACCGCCGTCTTTTTTGATCGCGAGACGTTTGGTGAGGATCGGCTGGTTCCTGGCCTCGGATCCACTCCTTGGGCCGACTTTCTGGCGAAGGCTCCGCTGAGTGATGAGGTTCGCAGGGACATCACCCGGGTGTATACCGAGAAAGTCGACTATCTCCCTGGTCTTTCTGCCGCACAGAAACGGGCGAAGCTCGCCAAGATCAGTTACGCCGACTTCCTGACCAAACTTTGCAGGGTCCACCCGGACGCCCTCAAATTCTTCCAGAGCTACACGAATGATCTGTTCACCGTCGGCATTGATGCGGTATCCGCACTGGCCTGCTACGAAGAGGCAGATGACTACGGCGGTTACAGCTACGCTGGTTTCTCAGGAATGGATCTGGGAGATGAGCCCGGCAAGGAAGAACCCTACATCTTTCATTTCCCGGACGGAAATGCCTCGATTGCCCGGCTCCTCGTGAGGTCACTCGTTCCCGGAGCCATCCCGGGACACAGCATGGAAGACATCGTCACGGCGCGAGCGGATTACAGCCGGCTCGACCAAGCTAATTCACCGGTGCGCATTCGGCTGAACAGTACCGTCGTCCACGTCCGACACATCGGAGCAGATCCGGCACCCAAGGAGGTCGAGGTCGCCTACATGCGGGGCGGGCAACTGGCAAGTGTTCGCGCGAAAAATTGCGTGCTGGCTTGCTACAACGGGATGATCCCCTACCTCTGCCCCGAACTCCCTGAGAAGCAGAAGGACGCGCTTTCGTATCTGGTCAAAGCTCCCTTGGTGTACACCCACGTCGCCATCAAGAATTGGACTGGTTTTCAGAAGTTGGGAGTGCATCAGATTGAAGCTCCTGGCAGCTTCCACACTTACGTTGCGCTCGATTTCCCGGTCAGCCTCGGTGAATATCAGTTCCCGGGCAAACCCGGGGAGCCCATGGTCCTTTTCATGCTCCGTACTCCGTGCAAGCCGGGTCTTCCTCAGCGTGAGCAGCATCGCGCAGGCCGAGCCGAGCTCTTGCGGACGCCGTTTTCGACATTCGAGCGCAACATTCGCGATCAGCTGGGAAGAATGCTCGGTCCGACGGGCTTCGATTCCGCCCGCGACATCGAAGGCATCACCGTGAATCGCTGGGCCCACGGCTATGCCTACGGGTACAACTCCTTGTTTGACCCGGATTGGACAGAGGAAGAAAAGCCGTGGGTGATCGGCAGAAGGCCGTTCGGACGGATTGCTATCGCTAATTCCGATGCCGGGGCCTCTGCGTATACCGATTGCGCCATCGACCAGGCCTACCGTGCAGTTTCGGAATTGTTGAAGGGATAAAGAAAAGAACAATCCTTCCGGAGACAAACTACGTCTCACTGGGTGAGGTGGCCCAGCGTGAACCAGTCAGCTTTACCTATTACGTGTCTGGCCGTCTACACCGTACTCTTGCTGTCGTGCACTGCCGATCGCAAACCGACGCGCGCCGCAACCGCCGCTACCACCGCCGTCGCCGTAGCGACCGCGAAGGGCGACACCTTCAACCTGGTCGGTAGTGAGTGGCTTCTGGACGATCTCGCCGGCGGCGGAATCCTCAGTAACGTCAGGGCAACTTTGTCCTTTCCAGAAGCCGGTAAAGTCGCGGGAAACGGCTCGTGCAACCGCTTTTTCGGTCCCACCCAGGTCGCCGGCAACGAGATTAAACTTGGTCCGCTGGGATCAACGCGGATGGCGTGTCCGGAAGCGATCATGAACCAGGAGACGAAATACCTGGGCGCATTGCAGGCGGCCGAACGTTACGAGTGGAAAGATCCTTACTTGCTGTTCTATTGCAAGGACCTCGAAAAGCCTCTGCGCTTCTCGCGCGCGTCCGCGTCGCCGCAATAATCGGCTTCGGCAAGGTTGTTGTACCGGTACCCGGCTTCGATGGTATTTTTGAGGGCGGACTGTCAGCCCGGTTGCGAAACTCTTGTCCGCTGCCGCTGGCTCCAGATTGAGGAAGGTTTGCGAACCAGCACTGAGGTTCTTGGATATCGGCGGCCTGTCTCCGGCATCCAGCCGGAATATCTGCATCCTGCCTATGTTTCTTCGATTAAGCGTTCCCCCAGCCAGCCCCTGGTCGTGATCCCGCACACGCTCTCAGAAGTGACCGGTCCCCACTTCGGCACGGACGAGATTGCTCCGCCCATGTTCGATCTGACATGTCAACACCAAGGTGAACCACTGGGTGAAAGAATCGTGGTGACCGGCCGGGTTATCGATGAAGATGCCCGCCCGCTGGCACACACGCTGCTCGAAATCTGGCAAGCCAATGCGGCCGGGCGATATCTGCACGGCTCCGACCAGCACAATGCTCCGCTCGATCCCAATTTCACCGGATGTGGACACACATGGACCGACGGCAAAGGGCGCTACCGCTTCATCACCATCAAGCCGGGTTGCTACCCCTGGCGCAATCATTACAATGCCTGGCGCCCGGCACACATCCACTTCTCCTTGTTCGGTCCTGCCTTCGCTACGAGACTGGTAACGCAAATGTATTTTCCGGGTGACCCGCTGCTGGCTTTCGATCCTATTTATAACGGCACGGCCGACGAGGAAGCCCGAAAGCGGCTGATCTCGATTTTTGATTGGCAGACCACGGAACCGGAAACTGCGCTTGGGTACCGGTTCGACATCGTGTTGCGCGGCCGCGAGCACACCCCCATGGAGGGAACGGAGTGATTCTCCGCGCAACCGCCTCTCAAACTGTCGGTCCTTTCTTCTCGATCGGTTTCGCACGATTATGCTGTACCGAGTTGGCTCGTTCTGAAGTCTCCGGAGAAAAGATCGCCCTTGAAGGAGCGGTGTTCGACGGAGACGGCGTTCCGGTCCCGGATGCGGTGCTCGAAATTTGGCAGGCCAATGCCCACGGCAAGTATGCGCATCCCGAAGACCAACAGGACAAGCCGATCGAGCCTGCCTTCAAGGGCTTTGGACGCGTCGCAACCGATGCCAGTGGTCACTTCCGATTCACAACCATTAAACCCGGGCCCGTGCCGGGGCCACATGGCTCCATCCAAGCCTCGCATCTGCAGGTATCTGTCTTCATGAGAGGATTGCTCAAGCGGCTCGTCACCCGGGTGTACTTTCCGGATGATCCCCGCCATGCGAATGATCCCATACTGCGACTGGTGGATCCCGCGCGCCGCAAGACCCTTATCGCAAAGGCTGCACCGGGCGACGCGTGGAGCCTGCATTGGGATGTCATTCTGCAAGGCCCGGGCGAGACGGTGTTTTTCGACTGCTGAACCTTGTCGACTCAAAATTTCATGACCCTGCTCGACCCACTCTTTGGCTCCGAAGCAATCGACAAGATCTTTGCGGACCGTGCGCGATTGCAGCGCATGCTGGATTTTGAAGCCGCTCTGGCTCGAGCAGAGGCACGCACCGATGTGATCCCAAAGTCAGCCGCGACTCCCATCGCCAATCAATGCCGGGCCGAGCTTTTCGACCTGGACGCGCTGGGTCGTGCAGCGGCTAGCGCCGGCAATCCTGCTATCCCGATGGTGAAACAGTTGACCGACCTGGTTGGCAGGAACGACAAGGAGGCGATGCGGTACGTCCACTGGGGGGCGACCAGCCAGGATGCCATGGACACCGGTACTATCTTGCAGCTGCGCGATGCATTCGATGTAGTCACTCTTGATCTCGAGCAGTTGTCTGCCGCACTTGCACAGCTTGCCTCCGCACATCGCTCGACTGTGGTCCCGGCGCGCACCTGGATGCAGCAAGCTGTTCCGACTGTCTTCGGCCTCAAAGTCGCGGGCTGGCTCGATGCAATGACGCGCCATCGAATTCGCCTTCGGGAATTGCGCGGGCGTGTGCTGGTGCTGCAGTTTGGTGGCGCCGCCGGCACGCTCGCCAGCCTGGGCCAACGCGGACTGGATGTGGCAAAGGCACTGGCCGAGGAACTACAACTCGATTTGCCTGCGCTCTCCTGGCATGCTCATCGCGACCGGCTCGCCGAGGTCGCCACGACCCTGGCTCTCCTGACCGGCACCCTGGGAAAGATGGCGCGCGACATCTCCCTGCAGACGCAAACCGAAATTGCCGAGGTGTTTGAGCCGGCGGGGCCGGGCCGCGGAGGTTCCTCCACCATGCCCCACAAGCGCAACCCGGTTGCGTGTGCCGTGATCCTGTCAGCGGCGGATCGCGTCCCCGCGCTCGCCAGCCTCATGCTGACCGCGATGGTTCAGGAGCACGAACGGGGCCTGGGTGGCTGGCACGCTGAATGGGAGACGCTCCCGCAAATTGTTCGGTTGAGTGCAGGCGCACTGCATCGCATGGTCGAAACCATCGCAGGGCTGGAAGTCGACGCCCCTCGAATGCGCCAGAATTTGGAAATCACGCAAGGCCTTATCTTCGCGGAAGCCATCACCATGGTATTAGGAAAGCAGATTGGCAAAGCGGCGGCGCATCAGATCATCGAAGCTGCGTCCCGAAAAGCAGTTGCCGAGAAGAAGCATCTGCGCGAAGTTCTCGCAGCGGACGCCGAAGTAACACCCCGGCTGAGCAAAGCAGAACTCGATAGCCTGTTTGATCCCCTCAGCTACACGGGCGTGGCCGGGCAATTCATCGATCGGGCGATTGCTGCGAGTAAGGCGGGGAATCGATAGAATCCATGCCAGTTCTGGAACTCAAAGGCGCCGACATTCACTACGAGCTTTCAGGTTTTGGACAGGCTCCCGTACTGATGTTTTCGAATTCCCTCGGGACCAACATGGCAATGTGGGACCCGCAAATGCAGGCTCTGTCCCAAAACTTTCGAGTCTTGCGATACGACACGCGCGGGCACGGCCAATCTTCGGCGAGTCCTGGCCCCTACACAATCGAGCAACTGGCCGACGATGTTCTGGCCTTGCTCGATCAGTTAGGCTTCGACCAAGTCCATTTTTGCGGGCTGTCCATGGGGGGCATGATCGGCATGTCGCTGGCCATGCGAGTGCCACACCGTCTCCGCAAACTTGTCTTATGCAATACGGCACCGAAGATCGGCTCCCCGGAAACGTGGAATACACGTATCGACACCGTCCGAAACAGCGGTATGAAAGCGGTGGTCGATGGCATCCTCGAGCGCTGGTTCACGCCTGCCTTCCGCGCCTCCTCACCCGGTGCGATTGAAGCCACAAAACAGATGCTCCTGACCACGCCGGTGGAAGGCTACGTGGCCTCGTGTGCTGCAGTACGCGACATGGATGCCAGCCATTCGATCTCGAGCATTCGGGTGCCAACCCTCATCATTTCCGGCACCCACGATCCCGTGGCGACCCCGTCCGATGGCCGCTTCATGGCCGAGCGAATTGACGGGTCGAAGCACACACAGCTGCCGGCCGCGCACTTATCGAACATTGAGGTATCCACGGCATTTACGATGGAAGTAGCGGGTTTCCTCAGAGCGTGAACGAGGTTCTGCATGGATGATCGTGAGCGGCACGAAAAGGGAATGGCGACACGTCGCGCGGTGCTGGGCGATGCCCACGTGGACAGATCCCTGAAGAACAGGAACGAGTTTAACCAGGAGTTTCAGGACCTGATCACCCGTTACGCCTGGGGTGAAATCTGGACGCGCCCAGGTTTGCCGCGTCACACCCGCAGCCTGATTGTGATCGCGACCCTGGTCGCGCTGAATCGCGACGAGGAACTGCGGCTCCATATCCGTGCGGCCTTTCACAACGGCGTTTCGCGCGACGAGATTAAGGAAGTTCTTCTGCAAGCAGCTATCTACTGCGGCGTTCCGGCGGCGAATTCCGCGTTTCATGCTGCCGAAGCAGTCTTCGCCGAGATGGATGCGCAGAAATAAATCAAACCACGGGAACCCATGCTCACCAACCGGAAAACAATTCACATCGAATGGGGCGACTGCGATCCGGCCGGGATCGTCTACTACCCGCGCTATTTTGCCTATTTCGATAACTGCACGTCGGCGTTATTTGAAGCGGCTGGGTTGCCCAAGCACCAGATGCTGAAGGCCTATGGGATCATCGGCATCCCCATGGTAAATACCCAGGCGCGCTTTCTCGCGCCCTCTCGCTTTGGCGACGACGTGGTCGTGGAATCCTTTATCTCGGAGTGGCGTCGCAGCAGCTTTGACGTGCTGCATAAGTTATTCCATGGCGATGTCCTGGCGGTGGAGTGCTCGGAAACCCGCGTCTGGGCAGTGCGCTCGAAGACCAACCCCGACGGCATTGAGGGCCAACCGGTTCCCGAAGATGTGATTGCTCGGTTCGGGTCCCCGCACAAGCCCTGACGATCTGCGGGAACCGCCAGCCAGAGAAAGCAGGGAAGTGAGCCAGATACGCACGCAGGTCGGAATTGTGGGGGCGGGCCCCGCGGGACTCGTCCTCTCTCACCTCCTCTATCTTCAGGGCATTGATTCGATCGTATTGGAAAACCGCAGCCGCCAGTATTGCGAGGAGCGCATACGAGCGGGCGTGCTCGAATGGGGCACGGTGGACCTGCTGGTCCAGATGCGCGTCGGTGATCGGCTGAAACGCGAGGGCCTGGTTCACTATGGCATCGAATTGCGCTTTGGCGGGCGCGGCCATCGCATCGATTTCAAGGATCTGACCGGGCGAGCGATCACTGTTTACGGCCAGCACGAAGTGATCAAAGACTTGATCCAGGCGCGCTTGGATGCAAATGGTCAGATTCTGTTTGAGGTGGACGACGTTAGCGTGCACGATTTCGATGCCGCTTCGCCGCGCATCCGCTACACAAAAGGCGGGGAGGCTCACGAGATTCGTTGTGATTTCATCGCCGGCTGCGATGGCTTCCACGGAATCTGCAGGCCTAGCGTCCTCTCCGGCGCGCTGACCGTGTACGAGCGCATCTATCCTTTCGCATGGCTGGGAATTCTGGCCGAGGCGCCCCCGTCTTCCGAGGAGTTGATTTATGCCTACCACGACCGCGGCTTTGCCCTGCACAGCATGCGGTCGCCGCAAATTACGCGTATGTACCTGCAATGTTCCCCGGAGGAAGATCTTGCGCAGTGGCCCGACGACCGGATCTGGAAGGAACTCCAAACTCGCCTGGCTGGTGACAGCAACTGGAAACTGACCGAAGGCCCTATCCTGCAGAAGGGTGTCAGCGGAATGCGCAGCTTCGTGGTCGAGCCGATGCAGTACGGGAAGATGTTTCTAGCGGGTGATGCGGCCCATATCGTGCCTCCTACGGGCGCCAAGGGCTTGAATCTTGCCGTGGCCGATGTTCGCGTATTGGCGCGCGCACTGCAGACCTTCTACACTTCCGGGCGCAGCGAGTTGTTGCAGCAATATTCGGCAACCTGCCTGCGCCGGGTCTGGCGTGTGCAGCGCTTTTCTTGGTGGATGACTTCGATGCTGCACCGGCACGAGGGCAACCCTTTCGATGAGCGGCGCCAATTGGCCGAACTCGATTATGTCACCAGTTCTCGAGCCGCTTCGCAATCGTTGGCGGAAAACTACGTCGGCCTTCCGATGGATTGACTCCACCGGCTGCACGTTGCATTCTTCATCGGTTTCCCGGCACATTTGCCGCTCACGCACACTGTCCCTGTGATCCTCGCGGCACTCCCTGCTTTCTCATAACCTGTGCCGCTGTGCCCGTGATCACAGCCCTTTGGCGTCCCTCGACTTATAAGGAAGGCAGCAGGACAAGTCCGGGCATTGGGATATTTCCGGAATCGAACCGTACATCAGCACCACCTCCCGGAACGTGAGGCGGAGAAATTTCACAAAGCTGCGAAAGCTGCGAAGGGCCGCTGCCCGATTTCCCGCGCTCTGAACGTTCCGATCAAGATGATTGCGAGACTGGAGCCGGTTGAAGAAGCGGCATTAGTCTGAACGCCCCGAAATTTCCTTCGGGGAATGCGATCAGGTGTCCATGGGCGTGCCGTGTACGTCTCACGTACACCAGAAAAGCGCTCCAGGTCGAGGGTCATAAGCGAGGGCAACATGGAAAAACTGAAAGATGTTGTTGAAAAGGTTCTTAACATTGAAGGCAAACACCCTGAGAAGAAGTCTATATGCACGATATGCGGTAAGCCCGCTACCCAACTCGTCGACGGGGAGCCTAGCTGCGAGTCTCACATCGAACAGGTTTACGAACATCAGATAGAGGACTACACCAGCAAACACTTGGCAGACAGCGAGTGGCGGAAGTTCTAGTCCCGCCCGGGACAGCCTCTGGCAAGGCGAGCGAGCCCGACTGCTAAGCGGCAGCTACTTCGACGGTTCGACATCCTTTCCCGTCAAAAGGTGATCCGGTGCGCTGGTTTGCGCCGTATTGAACGGTAGGCTATATAATCGACCGGCCCATCGGAATCTCGGATGGGGTGTCCTGCTCAGCCGTGCCATCGAGTTGCGATCGCGGAGAGAGTTGGTCAGCAGTACCACAAGACATGGCGGATGAGCCACGTCGCAATTCCTCTCCAGCGAGGCGCAATGCAGATTCGACCCGGAATCGAGGTCGCCAGCCTGAGTGATGTCGGCTGTCAGCGCGACAACAACGAGGACGCGCTCTCCTACTGGGAGTCGCAAAGCGACGACGAGTTCCAGCGAAAGGGCCGACTCGCGCTCGTAGCCGACGGCATGGGGGGATATGAAGGCGGCCAGGAAGCCAGTCGCCTGGCCGTCGAAACCATCCAGGAGATCTACGATCACGACCCGGCCAGCGATCCTCGGGAGGTCCTCCTCAAGGGTTTTCGGGTTGCGCACGAACGCATCCGCCAGTACGCCGACGCTCATCCTGAATTCCACGGCATGGGCACAACCTGCACCGCCCTGGCGCTCAATGACCTTCAGCTCTACTTTGTCCATGTGGGCGACAGCCGCCTGTACCTGGTGCGCAGGGATTCCATTTCACGTCTCACGCGTGATCATTCCTACGTTGGACGGCTGGTTGAGTCCGGAGTCTTGAACTCGGACGAGGCTGAACGTCATCCGCAACGCCACATCCTGACCGCTGCGCTGGGCGCGGGCGGTGAGATCGTCGCGGATTCCCCCTCCACCCCCGTGACGCTTGAGACCGGCGATGCGCTTGTCCTTTGCACGGACGGCCTTTGGGGTCTGGTGCACGAGCCCGAGATTCTCAAGGCAGTCTCCGGACACGAGGCCTCCTCCGCTTGTGCCGAACTGGTCAAGTTGGCACGCGAGCGGGGCGGTCCCGACAACATCACGGTGCAGATTCTCCGTCTTTCCGCCAACGGCAGCGCCCTTCACTAGATCGCTCGATCCCGCCGCTGCTCTCCTTCTTCGTCCCAAGCCGTGTGCAAAAACCTGCACAGGAACGCGCCCCCATGAGCGATCCATCTTCCCGTAAGTAACTGAGCGGCAGGCACATAGGGTGCGAAGCCGACTTCCAGGCTTGGCCGTCCGCTTGCAATGTAATCGAATGAAATAAACTCTATAGATAAACTAGACTTAAATCCTATAGATCAACTAGACTTTACGTTACAGGAAGGGAAGACATGAAAATCTCCCAAAAAGGCCTTTACGCCCTGCAAGCGATGATGATGCTGGCCCGTCGTCACAATCAGGGCGCGATCCGGATCCGCGATATCGCCTATGAAGGGAACCTTCCAGAAAAATTTCTGGAACTCATTCTTCTGGAAATGAAAAATGCGCGCATGGTGGAGAGCGTGCGCGGAGCCAAAGGCGGTTACGCGCTGCGCCGCCCCCCATCCGAAATCCACCTGAGCGAAATCATCCGGCTGATCGACGGCCCGCTCGCCCCCTTCGGCGATGCTGAACAACTCCGGGTGCTCATCGACAAGGACCATGCCCATCGCGCCCTCTATCAGGTATTCCTCGATGTCCGCGACGCGGCTGCTCACATCCTCGAGAACACAACCCTGGCCGACATCGTAAAAAGCCCGCGCGGCGGTAGCGGGAAGCGCGAAAAGCGTGCCCGGAAAAAGAAGGTGAAAGACCCAGCCACTCTTCTGCCGATGGTCGTGCCGGGTACGGGAAGCAGGGGCTGAGATATGGCCCGAAAACTGGCAATCATCGTGATTGGCGTGATCCTGGCCTGTTTGCCGGGTGAGGCGCAACCCCCCGTCACCATTCGCGTGGGAGCGTTTCCGAACATCACCCACTCGCAAGCCATGGTGGGCAAAGCCAACGGCGCATTCGAAAAGGCGATGGGTCCGGGCGTCAACATTGACTGGAAGACGTTCAACGCGGGACCCGCCGCAATCGAAGCCCTGTTCGCCGGCGCGATCGACATGACCTACATCGGGCCGAACCCGACCATTACCGGGTACGTGCGATCGAATGGCGAAGCGCTTCGGGTCGTGGCTGGCGCAGCCAGTGGTGGCGCCGCCCTGGTGGTGCGAAATGATTCCGGCATTCAGAAGCCGGAAGATTTTCATCGCAAGAAAGTGGCTTCTCCTCAGCTTGGCAATACCCAGGACGTCGCTCTACGCTCCTGGTTGAAGGCACACGGGCTGAAATCCGTTGACAAGGGCGGCGACGTTCAGGTCATCCCGCTGGCGAATCCCGACCAGCTCACGCTCTTTTTAAAGAAGGAACTGGATGCAGCCTGGGCGCCCGAACCGTGGGCCACGCGGTTGATCCGGGAAGGGAACGGCCGTTTGTTCCTGGATGAGCGCACCCTCTGGCCGAATGGGCAGTTCGTGTGTGCGAACCTCATCGTCAGCGCCAAATTTCTCAAGCAGCATCCTGATCTTGTAAAGAACTGGCTTCGCGCCCACGTGGAACTGACTGACTGGACCAATGGGCATCTTCCCGAAGCGAAAAAGATCCTCAATCAGCAAATCCAGAAAGAGACCGGCAAAGCCCTTCCGGAGGCGGTGCTCGAAGAAGCCTTTAGCCGTTTGCAGGTCACGTATGACCCCCTGCGGAGTTCGCTGCTGACCTCCGCCAAGGCGGCTTTCGACGCCGGCTTCCTGGGCCGCCAGATGCCGGATCTGTCCAGTCTCTACGACCTGTCTCTGTTGAACCAGGTTCTTTCGGAAAAAGGAAAGAAAGCCATCCCATGATGCCGAACACGAAACTAGCGGTTTCGCAATCGCCGCTGCCGATGGAGTATCGAAAGCCCGTCCGGGCGGCCTCCACTTACTCCAAGTCGGCCGTGCTGTCGATTCGCCAAGCGCAGCCGAGCACTCCCAAGGTTCGGCTGCAAGATGTTTCCCTCAGTTACCAGACCGAGAGCGGAACCGAACTTCTGGCCCTTGACCGAATCGACCTGGACGTACAACAAGGCGAATTTCTCTGCATCGTCGGGCCTTCCGGTTGTGGCAAGTCCACCTTGCTGCATTTGATCGCCGCCCTGCAAAAGCCCACCTCAGGCAACATCGCGATCGACGACGAAAATGTGACCACTCCCGGAACCGACCGCATCCTGATTTTCCAGGAGCACGGTCTGTTTCCCTGGCTTACGGTGGGGCAAAACGTTGAGTTCGGGATGAAGATGAAAGGCCTTTCGAGATCCGAGCGTGCGGAGAGAACGCGTTATTACCTGCGCCTCGTACACCTCTCCGAGTTCAAAGACAGTCGTCCGCACCAGCTTTCCGGCGGTATGCGCCAGCGCGTTGCCCTGGCGCGGGCGCTGGCCACTGAGCCGGACGTTTTGCTGATGGATGAGCCTTTCGCAGCCCTGGACGCCCAGACCCGCGACATGCTGCATGACGAGTTGGAAAAAATCTGGGGGGAAACCGGTCGCACCATTATCTTCGTCACCCACAACGTGCGCGAGGCGGTCCGGTTGGGCGATCGCGTTGCCTTGATGAGTTTCCGTCCTGGCCGCGTGAAAAAAGAGTTTGTGGTCGATCTGCCCCGTCCGCGGCACCTTGAAGAAGTCGAGGTGGCCCGCACTGCCCGAGAAATTCTCGACAGTTTGCGTGACGAAATTAACAAGTCCCTGGAAGCGGAGTACGCCAATGACCGACGCTAAGAGTGCCGGAATCGGTGCAGTTCTCGAACCGCCCAGCCTGCCCCTCAGTGTCCGTCCACCACGACCCAGCGTCCGCCAGAGCGGGAGGCCTCCCCACAAGGGAATTCTCCGAAAGATTTCAAATCAGGTGATTTTCTATGCAATTTTGTTTGGCCTCTGGGCCCTGGTGGCGAAGCTCCGCATCTGGCCACCCTATTTGTTCCCGCCGCCCTGGGGAGTGGCAGAAGCCCTTTGGGCCGGATTCAAGGACCACAGTTTCCTGATTGGCATCGCGGTCACCATGAAGCGCATGCTTATCGGCTACGGCTTGTCAGTCGTGATTGGCATGATCCTCGGCCTGGCAGTGGCCAGCAACGAATTCCTGGAAGAGACCCTGGGCGCATTGCTCGTCAGTCTCCAGTCCCTGCCCAGCATCTGCTGGGTACCTCTGGCCATTCTCTGGTTCGGGCTGACGGAAAAAGCCATTCTGTTCGTCGTCTTGATGGGCTGTATTCTTTCGGTAACCATCGCCATGGAAGATGGTCGCAAGCAGATGCCGAAGATCTATACCATGGCCGGCCGTAATTTAGGTGCGTCCGGTCTCCGGCTGTTCTGGTACGTTATGCTGCCGGCCAGCCTGCCTTTCATCGTCACCGGCCTGAAGCAAGGATGGGCGTTTGGATGGCGGTCGTTGATTCAAGCCGAGATGATTTTTCTGACCGTCGGGCTCGGCCAGTTGCTGATGATGGGCCGCGATCTTAACGACATGAACCAGGTGATCGCCGTCATGCTTATGATCATTGCATTGGGATATCTCGTGAACCGGCTGGTATTCAGGACCCTGGAACGAACCCTGCAGAACCGCTGGGGATTGACGCCGACAGCATAGAGTCATTCGCTTGCTCGTTTTCGAAGATGCCTTCATTCCGGCCGGCGACTAAACTACTTTCAGTAAGGTCCGATGTAGGATTTCCCAGCATCAAAACCAAAGAAATAGTCGTGCTCCGGCCGATAGCAAAGCGCTATCGACCCAGCGCCTGCTGTGACCAGAGGACGCTACGATAGCGCTGCCTACCTATGAGCTTTCCTGCTCTCCAGTCTAGGACGGGAAATGCGCGGGTTCTAGTGCATAGCCGGGCTCGGGTTGGCGTTCTTCGCCGCTGGGGACGTCGCCGATCGTACAGCCACTTCCAGTGCGCTCTTCAATGCTTCGACGTGGCGTTCCTCGGTCAGGTAGCTGATCACCATCATGCGCAGGACGCTGCCACCGTTCACCACGGTGTCTGAAATCCAAAGCTGCCCGTCGCGCGTGACCTGATCAACGATGTCGGCATGGATCGCCGCTACTTGTTGCTCACTACGGCCCTCGGCCTTTACCCGGAAATTCACGATCGTCAGCATAGTGGGAGCTGCCAGCTCGAACTCCGACGCTTGACCGATCCAGTCCGCGAAGTTGCGTGCCAGTTGCATCTGCCGGTCGATGTGTTGCTCGTAGGCCTGGCGCCCATGCACGCGCAATGTGAGCCAAAGCTTCAACGAGTTCATGCGCCTCGTCCACTGCGTACTGATGCGCGAATTGTCCGGCAGGCGTGCGCCCGCCGCCTTCGGCATGTACGGAGCAGCAACCGAAAAAGCCTGTTCGAGCATCTTGGGGTGGCGCGTGAGAATTACCCCTGCGGCAAACGGAACCGCCAACCATTTGTGAGGATCCACGGTGATCGAATCCGCCAACTCGATCCCGCGCACCAGGTGGCGGTGGTTGTCGGAAAATACGACCGCAGCTCCGAATGCGCCATCCACGTGCAGCCAAAGGTTGAGGCGGCGACAGACAGCCGCGATCGCCGCCAGGTCATCCACGATTCCCGAGTTCGTCGTGCCCGCCGTGGCCACCACACAGAAAGGTAGACGTCCGGCAGCTTGATCTTGTTCGACGGCTTGCTCAAGTTTCGCCGGATCCATTTGCAACCGGTCCGTGACGGCAACCCGCCGTAGCGCCTTGCGACCGATGCCCAGCAGCCCGGCGGACTTGTCCAGCGAGTGATGAGATTCCGCGGACGCGTACATGACCGGCTGTCCCCCGATCGATGCCACCCCGTCCTCCACAGCATCCGGAAAACGCGCCGCCAGCGCCAGTGCCATTCCACTGAAGTTGGCTTCGTTTCCGCCGCTGGTAAAGGTCCCGCCGAAGTCGCTTGCCCAGCCGACTCGCTCCGCCATCCAACGGATAGTTTCGAGCTCAATCTTCGATGCTAGCTGTGACCGCGCCAGGGTTGCCAGTTGCGGATTTAGAGCCGCCACCAGCGCTTCCGCCAGGAAGCCCATGTAGGTTGGGGTCGGATTCATCAGGCCGAAATAGTTCGCGCTCGGAACGTGGAAGCCCTGGTCCACCATCTCGCGGAAAAGATCGTCCAGCACGCGAGCGGGATCCTCTCCTAGTTCGGGCATCGGATCGTCCAACGTTCCGTAGGTTCGTTGGCTGGCGGGAAGCTGGACTGGCCGATCCGGCAGCGAAGAGTAGTACCCGTCCACTTGATCAATCAACCGGTAGCCCAGCCGGCGGCGAGTCTCTGAGTCCAAGTCGAAGCGCATAGCCATTGGACGCAATTTCTGCGGAAAGGATGCGGAGGCGCCTCCGGATGCCGTCATTGAACCCGAGCGGAAACCGAATTGGAGGCGCCTGGAGAAGGTTGGAATTTATTTCTCTTCCGCGCTCCCGGCGTGATCGGCAGCCCCGGCCTTCTCCGGCCGCAACAACGGAAACAGAATCACGTCCCGAATGGTTTGCGAGTTGGTCAGCAACATGGCCAGACGATCCACTCCAACTCCACAACCGCCGGCCGGAGGCATGCCATAGGAAAGCGCGCGAATGTAATCTTCATCCATCTGGTGCGCTTCCTCATCGCCGCGCGCCCGCTCCTTTAACTGTTCTTCGAATCGAAGTCGCTGGTCTTCGGGATCGTTCAGTTCACTGAATCCGTTTGAAATCTCCATCTGACCTGCAAAGATCTCGAAGCGTTCCACCCAGTCGGGTTCATCAGCTTTCTTCTTCGAGAGCGGGGACACCGCTACCGGGAACTCATACACGATGGTCGGCTGCAGCAAGTGCTCCTCGGCGGCTGCCTCAAACAGGTTTGCGATGGTTTTCCCGGCCGGCTCTCGGGGATCGTAAGCCATGTGCGCGCCGGCGGCATTGAAACGGCCGACCAGCGCTCTTACCGAATCGTGCGTCGCGAAGTCACTCATCGCAGGTTTGCTCCCAGACGCATCCGGCCAAAACTCGATGATCGCTTCCCGCATCGTCAGACGCCGCCAGTTGGAACTCGACCAATCAATCTCTTCCTCGCCCCACTTGGACTTCGTGCTGCCATTCACATCCCTCGCGGCCTGTTCGATCAGGTTTTGCGTCAGGTTCATCACGTCCTGGAAATCGGCGTACGCCTGGTAAAACTCGAGCATGGTGAACTCGGGATTCCATCGCCAGCCCAGTCCCTCGTTACGGAAATTCCGATTGATCTCGTAGACCCGGTCGAACCCGCCTACCGTCAACCGCTTCAGGTACAACTCCGGAGCGATTCTCAGGAACAGATCGGCATCCAGCGCGTTGTGGTGCGTCTTGAACGGCTTCGCGACAGCGCCGCCCGCGATGGGTTGCATCATGGGGGTCTCGACTTCGACGAACCCGTGCGAGTCCATGGTGCGTCTCAACGACTGCACCAGCTTGCTGCGCTTCAGGAAGACCTCCCGGACTTCGGGATTCATGACCAGATCGACGTAGCGTTGCCGGTAACGCAGCTCCACGTCGGTCAGCCCGTGCCATTTCTCCGGCAGGGGCAGCAGGTCCTTGGAAAGAAAAGTTAGCTCCTCGACGTGCACCGTCAGCTCGCCAGTTCGCGTGCGGAATAAATAACCGCTCGCGCCGATGTGATCGCCCAGGTCGAGCAGCCGATACAATTCAAACCCCTTCTCGCCAACCGCATCTTTCTTCACGTAGATCTGCAGCCGCTGCCCGTCCTGCTGTAGATGGGCGAATCCCGCCTTACCCATCAACCGGTTCGCCATGATGCGCCCTGCTACGCGAACGCTGCTGCGCGTCTCCTCCAGTTGCTGGCCAGTTTTTTCAGAATAGGTTGCCAGGATTTGTGGAACCGTGTGGGTATAGTTGTAACGGTTGGGATACGTCTGCTGTCCCAGCGCTTCGATCTGCTTCAGCTTTTCGCGGCGTAATTCGTAAATATTCTCGTCGAGTGCCAATGGGTCCTTTTATCGATTCAATTGCCGCGAAGATCCTACAGGAGCGCTCCGAAGGCAAAGTGGCAAACCACGATTATAAACAAGCGGGGGAATGCCGGAGTGAGCGGGCCCGCCGCGACCGCGCGAACCGCGCTTTGTGACGCTTATCGCTTGATGCCGCGGCCCATCAGCGCTACTATTCCCCTTCCCGTTTTTCCCCGCGGGAAAGAGTATTAGCGCGAGGAAGACAGTGCCTCAAAATTACGTGCCGGTTTTTATCTTCATTGCAGTCGTGGGAACACTGATTCCGATCACACTTCTATTGACCAAGCTGGTTCGGCCCGATAATCCCAACCGCGAAAAGCTCTTGCCGTACGAATGCGGTATCGATCCGGTCGACCGGGCCCGCGGACGCTACACAGTCCGCTACTATATCGTCGCCATCCTGTTTGTCGTTTTCGACGTCGAAACCATTTTCCTCTTTCCCTGGGCCGTGAAGTTCAAGGCTTTTGGCCTTTTTGGATTGCTCGAGATGCTCATCTTCCTCGGCATCCTGATCGTGGGCTACATTTGGATCTGGCAGAAAGGCGCGCTGGAGTGGGTGTGACCTGCCTGCCAGTTTACGGCCTGCCAGCAAGCCTCCGCGAGTGCGGTCACAAGTGTGCCGATCCGCAGTCGTTGACATCGGAATCTGCGGACTGGTAGAAGTAAGCGGCTTTCAAGTGATCGTAGAGTGCGAAATGTTGTTGAACCATGTCTGACGAAACCAAATCGCCCCCTCCTCAGCCACCGGACGGGGAAAAGCCGCCGGGCGCAGAGCCACCCGCGACCACTGGCAGCACTGCCAGCGCGGCGCCGCCTCCGTCCGCCCCGAAACCTGCGACGCCCGCGCCGGAGAAACCACCGGCCGCAGCTGCGGCCACTCCGCCCAAGCCTGCCGCGCCAGCCAAGCCTGCCGGTCCCGTGCCGCTGCCTTGGGCCTCTCCCTTGGTCGACAAGCTGACCCGTCAGTTCGGTTCAGGCCTGGAAGCTTTGACCTACCTTGGTCAGAACTACCTCCAGGTGGACCGCTCCCTGATCCCGACGATTCTTCAGATGCTCAGGGACGAGGAGCAATTTGACTATTGCGTGGACCTCACTGCCGTCCACTATCCCAAGCGCGAACGCCAGTTCGACATCGTCTGGATCCTGTACTCCTTTCCGCGAAACGAGCGGGTTCGCGTGAAGGCCCAGATTTCCGACGGAGACCACATCCCGTCAGTGGCGTTTCTGTGGCCCACCGCAAACTGGCTGGAGCGGGAAGCGTTCGACATGTTCGGCATTCAGTTCGATGGTCACCCCGAATTGAAACGCATTCTGCTACCTGATGGCTGGAAAGGCCATCCGCTGCGCAAGGATTACGGCATCATTCAGCAGGACCAGGAGTGGGTGCAGATCAACTTGGGGATTGAAAGCGGCCAATGACCGACCCGACCAGCTCCGTCTCGCACCTCGACCTCGACGAAAGCAAGAAGACTTTCCTCGATGCGAACGAGCTCATCCTCAATATGGGTCCCCAGCACCCGGCCACCCACGGGGTGCTGCGCGTCATATTGCGGCTGGATGGCGAAAAGGTCATGGGCCTCGAGTGCGTGATCGGCTATCTCCATCGTGGCGTGGAAAAAATTGCCGAGCACCGCACCTACACCATGTTCAACCCGTACGTCGACCGCATGGACTACGTGGCGGCCGTCTCGAACGGGCTGGGCTATTGCGAAGCGGTCGAGAAGCTGCTCAACATCGAAGCCCCTCCACGAGCGAACTACATCCGGGTCATCTTGACCGAACTGAATCGCCTGGCCAGCCACCAGCTTTGGTTGGGCACGCATGCGCTCGACATCGGAGCGATGACGCCGCTGTTCTACACCTTCCGCGATCGGGAAGAGATCCTCAAAATTTTCGAAAAATATTGCGGCGCCCGCCTGACCACGCACGCCTTCCGCATCGGCGGCTGCCTCTACGAAACCTACGAGGGCTTCGAAAAGGACGTTAAGAAGTTCCTGGCATTCGTCGCTCCCAAGATCGATGAGTACGAAGAGCTGCTGACCACGAACCGCATCTGGGTGGAGCGGACAAAAAACGTGGGCACGATTTCCGCCAAGGATTGCATCGCGTTAGGAGTCACCGGACCCGTCCTGCGCGCCAGCGGAGTGAAATGGGATCTGCGCAAAGCCCAGCCGTACGCGGCTTATAAAGAATTCGATTTTGAAATTCCCACCGGCGAAAACGGCGATACGTACGATCGATATCTGGTCCGCATGGCGGAGATGCGGCAGTCGCTGCGCATTATCCAGCAGGCAGTCGACGGAATCCCCGAAGGCCCGATCATGGCGAAAGTTTCGAAAGTCATGAAACCGCCGGTGGGCGAGATCTACCACTCCATCGAAGCGCCGAAAGGCGAACTGGGATACTTCATCGTGAGCGACGGGTCCACCCAGCCCTACCGCATCCGTGTGCGTCCGCCATCGTTTGTGAACCTGCAGGCGCTCGATCTGATGTGTCGCGGTCAGCTGGTCGCCGACGTCATCGCGGTGATTGGAACCCTCGACATCGTCCTCGGCGAGGTGGACCGCTGATGCCGAGCTTTATCACGAACTATCTCGACAAAAGTGTCCACGTTACCCCCGGGCAGTATGGCAGTCCATTCTGGGCGCTGGTTTATATCCTGTTGGTCTTCGCAGGGGTCTCGCTCGCGGTCGTCTGCATGAACTGGCTGGAGCGCAAAATTCTTGCTCACATGCAGATTCGTCTCGGCCCCATGCGTGTCGGCCCGCATGGCCTGCTGCAGCCGATTGCCGACGCCATCAAGCTCATCCTCAAGGAGGACATTGTCCCCCAGGGTGCCGACCGTTTCGTCTTTCTTCTGGCTCCGGTCATTATTCTGCTGGCTGTGTTCAGTGTCTACTGCGTCGTCCCTTTCGGACCGGCACATGCCATTACGGACATGAATATCGGCGTTCTCTTCATGCTCGGCGTATCGTCACTCGGCGTGCTGGGAATCGTCATGGCCGGATGGGCTTCGAACTCCCACTATCCATTGATCGGCGCGCTGCGCTCCAGCGCCCAGATGGTTTCCTACGAGATCGCGATGGGCTTGGCGGTTGTATCGGCGGTCCTGATGACCAGCCTGAATGCAACTGGTACCGGGACGCTGAGCATGATTGGAATCGTGCAGGCACAGTACGCCCAGCACGTGTGGTTCGTCTTCAAGTTCTTTCCCTTGGGGCTCGTCGCCTTCTTTATTTTTGCAGTAGCGATGGTTGCGGAGACGAATCGCGCCCCGTTTGACTTGCCGGAAGCCGAGTCCGAGCTGACGGCCGGCTTTCACACCGAATACAGCGGCCTGCGCTGGTCTTTGTTCATGCTGGGCGAATACGGCGCGATGATCGCCGTCTCTTCGATCGCCGTGACTCTGTGGCTGGGCGGGTGGATGCGGCCTTTCCCCAATTCCCTCAGCGGCGCGAGCTGGGATCTCGCCTTTTCGTTGTTTCCAGCGCTCACCTTCTTTGGCCTGGCCGGACTCACATTCTTCAGCACCATGCGCATGCCGAAGCACGCTTTTTTCCGCATCCAGACCATCGGCCTGGGAGCCTTCGGCGCGGTGTTTGCGCTGATCGGGCTGATCCTGCTCCTGCCGCCGGTCCGGGATCGCGTGCAGGACATTTATTGGTTTATTTTCAAGATCGCCGTATTTATGTACCTGTACATCTGGTATCGCGGTACATTTCCCCGTTACCGCTTCGATCAACTGATGAAGGTAGGATGGAAGGTTCTGCTGCCGATGGGAATTGGAGTGTTGATGCTCACCGGCATCGCCGGACTGCGAGCCGAAATTTGGGATTTTTTGCAGCGCTTGGTGCACATCTGACATGGAACCGGTAGCGACAACGTTTTTTTTCTACCTCCTCTCCGGACTGGCAATCCTGAGCGGAGTGCTGGTGATTACCCGCAAGAACCCGGTGCATTCCGCGCTGGCTCTGATTCTGGCCCTGCTGTGCGTGGCCGGGCTGTATCTCATGCTCTACGCCCCCTTCGTCGCCGGCGTGCAGATCATTCTTTACGTCGGCGGCATCATGGTGCTGTTCCTGTTCGTGATCATGCTGGTGAACATCGAGCGCTCTGAGAAGGAGAAGCAGTTCAACCAGCAGTGGCTTCCCGGAATCCTGGCCGCAATCGCCCTGGGCACTCTGTTTGTGCTGATTTACACCAAGGGCAAGGCAATGTTCTCGCAGCCCGTGCTGCAGATGCCAGAAACCGAGAACACCCAAAGAGTCGGCCAGATGCTCTACAGCAACTATATGTTCCCCTTCGAAATCGCATCGCTGTTACTGCTGGTCGCGATTATCGGGGCGGTGGTCATGGCGAAAAAAAGAATTTAAGAACCGCGATTAGCGGTGAGTCGTTGACGGTTAGCGCATCAGGTCGCCGGGAAGCGGACCGCTCTCGAGCGCTAAGTGCTGACGGCCAAAAGCTAAGGGCAACGAGCGATAACTAAGAACTTCTAACCGGCAACTGGGAACTGCTTTTATGGCTCCAATCACAACCGTGCACTACCTGGTCGTCGCGGCAGCGCTGTTCGTGCTGGGTGTCATCGGCGTGCTCACCCGCCGCAACGTGGTCATCGTGTTGATGTCCATCGAGTTGATTCTCAATGCCGTGAATCTCAACCTGGTGGCGTTCTCGCGGATCTGGGGACTTCATGGCCAGGTGTTCGCAATCTTCGTGATTACCGACGCAGCCGCGGAAGCGGCCGTCGGCCTGGGCATTCTGATCGCCTTCTTTAGAAATAAGGAGACGGTCAACGTGGACGAGGTGGATTTGTTGAAGTGGTAGAAAAGCAGCTCATAGCCCTTAGCTTTCAGCTCTGTCGTTTCCGGCTTTTATTGTGAGCCAAAAGCTAACCGCTAACAGCAATAGCTAAAACATGTTCTTTCTCGATTACATCTGGCTTATCCCGCTGCTGCCGGCCGTCGGCGCGACCCTCATGTTCTTCTTCGGCAAGAAACTGCAGAAGCAGACGGTGAGTGCCGTGTGCGTCGGAGCGGTCGCGCTTGCCTTCGTGATGTCATGCGGCGCCGTTTGGGAGTACACCCACACGCACAGCGCTGGTCGAGCCCTTCGAAAAGGTGATGTACACCTGGCTGGGCAGCGATACCGGCCACCTCACTTACACCACCAAGGACGGCTACCCCGCGGAGTTCAAGGCGCAGGTGGGCTTCCTGCTCGATCCGCTCTCCAGCATCTGGCTGCTGTTTGTTACCGGAGTCGGCCTGCTGATCCACATCTATTCCACCGGCTACATGGCGCATGAAGGTGGTTACTACCGCTTCTTCGGGTATCTGAACCTCTTCATGTTTTCCATGCTGACGTTGATTCTGGGCAACAACTATGCCGAGATGTTCGTCGGATGGGAAGGCGTGGGCTTGTGTTCCTACTTGCTGATCGGTTTCTATTTCCATCGCAAGTCCGCGAGCGACGCGGCGAACAAGGCTTTCATTGTCAACCGAATCGGTGACGCCGGATTCCTTCTGGGCATGTTCACGATTGCCTGGTACCTGGGATCGCTTCGCTTCACTGACGTAAACGCGATGGCCCGCAGCGGCCACTTCGCCATCGGCGATCCGGTGCTCACCGCGGCCGCCCTGCTGCTGTTTGTGGGCGCCTGCGGCAAGTCTGCCCAGTTCCCGCTTTACATCTGGCTGCCCGATGCCATGGAGGGCCCAACTCCGGTTTCCGCGCTGATTCACGCCGCCACCATGGTGACGGCCGGCGTCTACATGGTGGCGCGCTCGAACGCCATCTTTGTGCTGGCTCCGACCGCGATGAAGACTGTCGCCATCGTGGGCGCCCTGACCGCGATCTTCGCGGCCTCCATCGGCCTGGTGCAAAACGACATCAAGCGCGTGCTCGCGTATTCCACTGTGTCGCAGCTGGGTTACATGTTCCTGGCGTTGGGAGTGGGCGCCTTCGGGGCGGGCGTCTTCCACGTCTTCACCCACGCCTTCTTTAAGGCGCTGCTGTTCCTGGGAGCCGGTTCCGTGATCCACGCCATGAGCGGCGAGCAGGATATGCGCAACATGGGCGACCTCGGGCACCGCATCCCGACGACTCACATCACCATGTTTATCGCGACTTTGGCGATCGCCGGGATCCCGCCCTTCGCCGGGTTCTTTTCGAAGGACGAAATTCTCTGGCAAACCTGGACATCGGAGCATGGCGCCTACGTGTGGCTTTGGGTCATCGGTTGGGGAACCGCGTTGATGACCGCCTTCTACATGTTCCGGCTTATGTACCTGACATTTCACGGCCATCCCCGAATGAGTCACGAAGTCGAACATCATGTCCACGAGTCGCCGAAGTCGATGACCGTGCCGTTGATGATCCTGGCGGTCTGTGCGATTTTCGCGGGGTGGCTCGGCTGGCCACACAGTCTGGGTGGCAACGACCGTTTTGGAAAGTTCCTCGAGCCGGTGTTCGCCCGCGAAGCAACCGTTCTTCAGCAAGAGGGCAAGGCCGGGCAACTGGCTGCCGGCCAGAATGAACAAGAGCACAGCAGTGGAACCGAATACGCCCTGATGTTGCTTTCCGTGGCCGCCGGAGTTGTGGGTTGGGGCATGGCGTGGGGATTCTATCGCTATGCCGACAAGGGCTATGCCGAGCCCCTCGCCGGTGCCGCGCCCCCGCTCTATACCATCCTCTACAACAAGTGGTACGTGGACGAGGCCTATGACTACGTTTTCACCGGGCGCCGCAAGATCGGGGACCTGCGCCTGGGCGTAATGGGTTTGGGAGACGCCTCAACCTGGTTCGACGTGCACGTGATCGACGGCACCGTGAACGGGGCAGGCTGGACGACCCGCGCATTTTCCTCCGTCTCCAAGTGGTTTGACACCTGGATCATCGATGGCCTGGGGGTCAACGGGCCCGCCATCCTGGCGCGCGTTTTGTCTTACCCATTCCGTCTCTTCGAGTGGGGCCTGGTGCAGTGGTACGCGCTGGTGATGGTGGCGGGATTGCTGGGTTTCGTTTTCTATTATGCGTGGAGATAGACGTCAGCTTCGAGCTTCGAGCTCCGAGCTGCAAGCAATCCGGATAAAGAGGGTTGCTCGAGGCTCACGGTTCGAAGCCCGCAGCTGCTTTTGAGAACTGCCTTTATGCAGAATCACATTCTCTCGATCATTTTGTTCACGCCGCTCTTGGGCGCGCTTGTGCTCCTGTTTGTTCCCAAGGAGAACAAGGGCGCCATCCGCTGGATCGCGAACATCTTTGCCCTGGGCGGCTTCCTCATCTCGCTGCCCCTGGTCCCGATGTTCTGGGAGCTGCGCTTCGACGCCAGCCAGGCCTTCAAGTTCATCGAAGGTGTGCCCAACACATGGATTCCCACCATCGGCGCCGGCTATTACATCGGCATCGACGGCATTTCCTTCCTGCTGATCATGCTCACCACGCTGCTGGGCTGGATCTCGATCCTCTCGTCGTGGACCGCGATTGAGAGCCGCGTGAAGGAGTACTACATCTGGTTCCTGGTGTTGCAGACCGGCATGCTGGGCGTGTTCATGGCGCTGGATTTCTTCCTGTTCTTCGTGTTCTGGGAAGCCATGCTGGTGCCCATGTACCTGCTGATCGGCATCTGGGGCGGTCCGCGCAAGCTTTACGCCGCCATCAAGTTCTTTCTCTACACGCTCGCGGGCTCTGTGCTGATGCTGCTCGGCATCCTGTTCCTGTATTTCAATCATCACACCATCACCGGCCTCTACACTTTCGCGATTCCGGAACTGTACAAAACCGCGCCTCAAATCTTCTTTAACCCGCAGTACGGTTCGACCTACGCCACCTTGCTGTTCTTCTGCTTCTTCCTGGCGTTTGCCATCAAGGTGCCGATGTTCCCGTTCCACACCTGGCTTCCGGACGCGCACGTGGAAGCGCCCACAGCGGGCTCTGTCATCCTGGCGGGCGTTCTGCTGAAGATGGGTACGTACGGCTTCATCCGCTTCTCGCTGCCGTTTTTCCCGGCAGTGGTGATGAGCCCCAAGGTGCGCGGCTGGATGATCTTCCTTTCGATCGTGGGCATCATCTACGGCGGCCTCGTGTCTCTCATGCAGAAAGACATGAAGAAACTGGTGGCCTACTCATCGGTGAGCCATCTGGGTTTCTGCACCCTCGGAATTTTTGCTCTCAACCCCGTCGGCTTGACCGGATCCGTCCTGCAGCAGATCAACCACGGCATTTCGACGGGCGCACTCTTCTTGATCGTCGGCGTACTTTACGAACGTCGGCATACCCGCGAGATATCCGAGTATGGCGGCATCTCGAACGTCATGCCCCTCTACGCCACCATCACCATGATCATGTTTCTGTCGTCGATGGGACTTCCGCTGCTCAACGGGTTCGTGGGCGAGTTCACCATCCTTCAGGGCACGTTCATGGAAAACTGGAAATGGGCGGCCTGGGCTGTCCCGGGCGTGATCCTGGCTGCCGCCTATCTCCTTTGGCTTTACCAGCGCGTATTCTTCGGTCCGGTCACCAATCCGAAGAACGAAAAGCTGCACGATCTCACACCCAGGGAGATCGCGACCTTTGTTCCTCTGATCATCATGGCGTTGTGGATTGGCCTCTATCCCAAGCCCTTCTTCCAGATTCTGGAGCAGCCCACCCTGCAGATTTCCCGGAATGTGCACCAGGGTGCCAAGAATGCGAACGTGATGGCGGCCAGTCCGACGACCAACCCAACCGCAACCTCGGAGCCAGACTCAACGAAAGGGAAGAACTAAGTGCCCGGCGGCAGCCTGACCCAATACTTTACCGGCGTGGACTATTTGCTGTCCCTGCCCATGCTCTTGCTGACACTATTCGCAATGGGCATCCTGCTGATTGATCTCATGCTGCCGGCGGAGTGGAAGTGGGCCAACGCCGTCACCGCCCTTGTCGGCGTCGGGTTTGCGGCGGCCGGAGTCTGGAGAATTCAATCCTGGTACAACACCCAGGGACCCATCATGGGCCGTCTCGCCTTCATGGGGACGCTGCTGGTGGATCGCTTCGCCATCTATTTCTTTTATCTCTTCTTGGCGGGGACTGCCGTTGCCATTTTGATATCCCTTCGTTATCTCGAGATCGAGCACGAAAACCACGGCGAATACTACGCCCTGATGCTGTTCTCCGTGGTCGGCATGATGTGTATGGCCGCCGGGTTCGATATTGTACTGATCTTCATCGGCCTCGAACTCATGGCGATCTCCACCTATGTGCTGGTTGGCTTCCTGCGCCGGGACAAGCGTTCCAATGAAGCCGCCCTGAAGTACATGTTGCTGGGAGCATTCTCCTCCGGCATCTTCGCCTACGGCCTGTCTCTCTTCTACGGCATCACCGGGACCACCAATCTTCAACTGATCACGCAGCGCTTAGGGCAGCGCATGGCCGACAATGGAGGTCACGCGGACCCGATCCTCATCGTCGCGATGTTGACCACCGCAACCGGATTGCTGTTTAAGGTCGCAGCGGTGCCGTTCCACCAATGGGCGCCCGACGCCTATGAAGGTGCGCCCACCAGCATCACCGGCTTCATGTCGGTATCGGTCAAGGCGGCAGGCTGGGCCATGCTCATCCGGCTGTTCCTGATGATGTTCCCGCTGCGGCCCGTCTACGTCCCCTTCCTCGTATTCGTCTCGATCGCGACCATGACGGGCGCAAACTTCGCGGCCCTGACCCAGAGCAACCTCAAGCGCCTCCTGGCCTACTCTTCCATCGCGCACGTCGGTTACATGCTGCTCGGCCTGATCGCGGGCACCCAGGACACCTTCAATCAGGACGGCATCAAGGGCATTCTCGTCTACCTGCTCGTTTACACCTTCATGAATCTGGGTGCCTTCGCGGTCATAACGTCGCTGCGCCACCGTAACGTGATTGGGGATGAAATCGATGATATCGCCGGGTTGTACTCCCGGGCGCCCATTGAAGCCGTCCTGATGCTGGTCTTTCTGCTTTCCCTCGCCGGGATTCCGCCTCTGGCTGGGTTCTGGGGCAAATACTTCATTTTCCTCAGCCTGATTGAGAGCGGGCATTACACCTTGGCTGCACTTGCGGTCCTCTACTCGGTGTTTGGGCTTTACTACTACCTGCGCATCGCCAACGCGATGTTCATGCGTGAACCGCTGGAGAAGGAAAGCCTTCCGCTCAGTCCGGCAATGGGTGTGGCGCTCGCCTTGACCGCGTTCGCCACGATCGCGGTCGGGCTCTTTCCCAATTCCATGATTCAGACCGTGAATTGGGTTTGGGGCCTGACCGAGACCTCGCCCGTCGCCCACCTGATACGCTAGTCGCCTGACCTGACTGCAGGTTAAAAGGCAATCGGGCAGTCACGAGGAAACCGTGCCCCAGGACCGCGAAACCCCGGAGCGTCAAAAAAGCCTCATCGTGCAACTGGCTAATTACAGCCAGCTCGCTTTCATTTTTCCGGCCGCGACGGTGGTGGGCTGGCTCATTGGCGTTGCCCTCGACCACTGGTTGCACACCACCTGGCTCTATCTGGCGGGACTGATCCTGGGAATTGTCGCCGGATTCGCGGAACTCATCCGGCTGGTGACATCCTCGGAGTCCAAGGAGTAGTTTCCTGAAATCGTGACCACTCCAACCGGTGAACCGAGTCCCGCTCCACAGCGCTCCTTCCATGCGCCGGAGGGCGTGGCCGAAGCCGTTTACGACGGGGCACTCAAACGAATCCAGCAAAGCATGCTGGTGCTCGCAGTCTTGCTTCCGCTGCTGGCGGGGTGGCGCTTTGGTTGGCGGACTGCTCTCGGGCTTGCATGCGGATGCGCGGTGGCGTACCTGAACTTCCGGTGGCTGAAGCGCGGCGTTGAGGTTTTGGCCGACCGCGTTGTGGGCGCGGGCAAAGCGCAATCCGCGAAGGGTATCGTGGCGCGTTTCCTGCTGCGCTATGTTTTGATGGGGCTCGCCGCCTATGGTATCTTAACTGTTTCCCCCGCGAGCCTCTACGGGCTGCTTGCCGGATTGTTCCTGCCCGTGGCTGCTATCGCGTGCGAAGCCGCCTACGAAGCTTACGTAGCCTTGGCGCGTGGTCTCTGACTTCGGAATCGGACCTACTTTTGGATAAGTTGAAAGCGAAGGCGCCCAAAGACTGCCTTATGCCCGAGCAACTCTGGTTTACCGAGATTCTGAACCGCCTGTTCGGCACGGCGGTGACCGGCTTGCTGGAGAAGATCCACATTGCTCCCCGCCATCCCGAGGCTCCGATCCCCAATTCGGTGGCCATGGAAGTCCTGGTCTGCCTTTTCCTGATCGTTGTGTTTTTCGTGGTACGTTCTCGTTTGTCGGTGGACCGTCCGGGAGCTTTGCAGCACGCGTTTGAAGGTATGGTCGGTTTCATCGAGCAGCAGAGCCACGAAATCATTGGTCCCCACAGCGAGGTGCACACACCCTTCCTCGCGAGCTTGGCGTTGTTCATCCTGTTCTGCAATTTGATCGGACTGGTTCCTGGATTCGAATCACCCACCGCCGTGCCCATCGTCCCCTTGGGTTGTGCGCTGGTCGCGTTCTTCTATTACCAGGCTCAGGGGTTCAAGCATGCAGGCATCAAATATCTCGCGCACTTTGCGGGTCCGATGCCGCTACTGGCGCCGCTGATGATTCCGATTGAAATCATCAGTCACCTCGCTCGCGTCCTTTCGCTGACCATCCGCTTGTTTGCCAATATGTTTGCCGGCGATATGGTCACGCTCGTGTTCTTTTCGCTGGTACCGTTGGGCGTTCCCATCTTGTTTCTGGGATTGCATCTGGGCGTGTCATTCTTACAGACATACATTTTTGTACTGCTGACGACGGTGTATTTGGCCGGAGCGGTCGCCGAAGAGCACTAAGAATGGTTTCGAGCTCCAAGCTTCCAGTTTCGAGCGCTCGCTTTGGATCCATGCGGCTTGCTCGAAACTCGAAACTTGAAACCCGAAACTGGTTTCTCAGCCATCAGCGTGAGGGCGTCTGCACGGGATGACGTCAACCACCCACTGGCGGCCACTTCATAACAGGAGCACCACCCATGCGTAAACTCAGCTATCTGTTCATGACTCTGTCCGCGCTCTGCCTGGCGGTTCCGGCATTCGCGCAGGGCGGCGAGGCGTCCACCGTCAACTGGGTCGCCATCACGGCCGGATTTTCCATGGCCATCGCGTCTGCGGTCTGCGGAATGGCGCAAGCCAAGGCCACAGCGGCGGCCGCCGAAGGCCTGGCCCGCAATCCTGCGGCGCGTCCGGGCATCCAACTCGCGCTGATCCTGGGACTGGCCCTGATCGAATCACTGGCCCTTTACACCCTGGTCATCATCTTTGCCAAGGTAAAGTAGCAAGCCCGCTCTCAGCCTTTTAGCTCGGACCGGTTGGCCTTAACGTCGAAGCCTCTGCCCGCGAGCAGAGGCTTTTGATTGTCACAGAGGAGTGTGGAAGAAGTTTCTGCAGAAAATCTGAAATCTGAAATCTGAAATCTGAAATCGGAAACCGAAGACCTGAGACCCGCCCTCTACACCTTGCGCACGCCGTCCCACTCCTGACCCCTGCCCTCGGGGGCTCGTTCCATCGCGTCCACCAGAATCCGCCGCAGGCGGTAGCGGCTTTCCAAATCAGTGTTGACGATCTCGAATCCAACTTCGTTCACCCGTGCGCGCCGCAGCAGTACCTGGGCACGCACGTGCCGCACTCCCATTGAAATATCAAGGTTCGCCTCGGATCCGATGCGGAGATTGTCTTCTTTCGTGCCCATGCCTCCGCCCAGGCTCATTTCACGGATCAGAATGCTCGACTTTCCCCAGGAACTGCCGATCGTCGCGGAAAGCGTCCGGGGAAGAACGATGCGCTCGTAACGCCGCTGCCGCACCCACGGGCAGGCGGGCGCGGAATCCAGGGCCGCGATAGCCAGTTCGCCCTGCTCCAGGCCGCTTTCGGAAAGAACCTGGCTGCCATACCGGGGATCGATCTTGGCCAGCGCCTGCGCCGCTGCGATGCGAATTTCGCGATGGTTCGACCACTTCCACATCTTCTTGGCTTCCAGCAGTTCGCGCAGAACGTTGGTGGCTTCGGTATCGCGCAGGCGTCCGATGGACTCGATCGCCTTGAGTTGCAGGAATGGCGACCGGCCCTCGGCGTCGCCCGACTTCGCCATCACCACCAGCGGGCCAACCGCCGTGCGGTCGCCGCTCATGCCGATTTCATCCACCGCTTGCGGAATGACCAGCGGATCGAGAATTTCCAGAAGTTCGAGCAGGGTTCGTCCACGATCGCTGGCTGCGCCATACGCGATCTGCCGCACCACCACATCGTGGTAAAAGCGGTTGAATTCCGGTAGCCGCACCGGCAACAACTCGAGCAACGTGAGAACGTCCAGCCGGCTCAAAAGACCGACCACCGAAGCGGCCTGGCGCGGTTGCCCGGTGCGCAGCATCTCCCGCATTTGGGTGATGCCGGCCTTGCCCAGTTCCCGGACCAGTTCGACCATACGGTCGCATTCGTCGCGGCGCATGCATCGGAAGAATCGGTCGGAAAGATGTTCCACGGCCGCCTGGCTGGTGCGCCTCAAAACCTCCAGCAGATCCTCTGGAACCTGTTCCGCCCGCAGCGCCTCTTCGATGAACTCGGGCAGCCGATTCTCCACCCCAATCCGTGGACGCAAGTCATTGGCCAATACTGGACGCGCTTTAGCGACCAGTTCCATGGCAGCACAAACCTCGCTCACCGCTCCATAGGTCTTGCGGGCGCTCGCTTCCTGGCTCAGCCGGACGAAAGCCGCGCTTAGCATGCTCTGCAGTTCTGTGTCTTGCTCCTTGCAGATCTGCTCTCCCACCCTGCGAATCGCGCACGCCATCAAGTCGCCACCCGGAGTTGGATACAGGTCCGCCAGTTGCGCCAGGCCGGTGGCAATCTTCTTGCGAGGTTCGGCATCCTTCGCATCCAGGCAGTTGAAATAATTGCGCAGGATCTCAGCCGCCCCTTCGTTATCTCCCCGTTCGAGCAGAACTTCCACAAACTGTCGAACGTTTCGAGGGGGAACGCAGGGCGCTTCATTGGAAGTCAGTACACTCTTTTTGCCGGCTTCCGGCACCTCCGCCCAGAACATCCGATCCAGGATGTCGGCGTGCGACTCCACCAGGATCCCAGCCTTGCCCATCTTATCTTCCTGCACGCGCAGGATTTGACGCAGCGTGTCCATTTGCCGGCTCATGTGCTCCAGCATCTGGTGCACCGCGTTTACCTTCACTTCTCCCTTCTGGTACCGTTCGAGGGCGAAGCGGATCGCCATATGCTCCGCCGCCTTCATCAGCAGGGGTGTGTCATTTTCGGTCTGAACGTTGCTTGCCAGACCCTCGAGCAGTTGTTGCAGGTTGACCCGGGTATTCGGGTCGGCATCGCCAAGTTCCCTTTGCAGGTCCTCAGGTCCGACATTCGGATTGGTGGAGACCTCGCCGAAGCGCGTTAAGAGTCGGATGGCTTGGACAACTTCCTCTTCGTGTAACGGCACGGTCTTGCCGTCCCACCCTCCGCCAGTTCCCGGGCCCGTGCCGGACCCGCCGCCTCCCGTGATCTTGACGGTGGGGACACTGCCAATCGGTGCTCCCCCGGGCTCGCCCCCGCCGCCCTTCGCTCCCTCGGCTGCAGCAATCAATTGCAGGAGCTTTTGCGGATCATTCAACCATTGCTTGAACTCTGGACCAAGCGTTTGCGCGGCGATCTGAGCGGCAATCGTCACATCGCCCGTGGCGGGATCTGCGGCCACGAACTTGACTTCGTTGATCCGGATCGATGTGCCTCGACCGTCGCCCAGTGTCTCCTTGATCTGTTTCGCGACGTCCTGCCCCTTGGATCCGCCTACCGCAAATGCCCGCACCAGGCGGGCAAAATCCTCGACCGTCACTTTATTCGAGAAGTTGATGCTGGCCAGGCCGGCAGTGGTCAACAACTGCGCGAAGCTGCGTTCTGCTTGCCCGGTTTCGATCGGAATGCCATCCAGCAGAAGTTTGTTGCCCGATACTCCCAGCAAAAATCCCTGGTCGCCTGACCGAGGCACCGCTTGCTGTAGTTCATTCCAGGCAATCTCAAATTGTGATTCCGTGCGCTTATGCTCGAATCCGTACAGGCGCACGTATTTTACGAGGATGTTCAGGCTGTGAACGAAGGCGCTGGCCGATGCGCCACGGCCTGCTTGCGATGTGCCTGCGGTCGAGATAAGCCACTCCCGTGCTGCTCGATTTCAGAGTCAGGGTAATGCGAAAAGTAAGGCCGTGCACGTTACCGAGGTAATAGTCTGGGCGCCGTGCGAAAATAAAGATCAACTCGTCGCCGGTACAAAAACGTGGCCTCTCAGACTTTGGCAACCAAACCACAACAAGTCCCGCAAACTGTGGGCTTTGCTCACTGGATGCGGCGCGTTCCGGAAGAATGCCAGCGCGCCGGCCTCGACCTTGCGCCCGACCCGGTGCATGACCTTCGTGTCGCTTTGCGGCGTTGCCGCTCGATGGCCGACGGCCTGATGGCTGTCGATCCCGACCGCGCCTGGAAAGAGATGAAGAAAGCCGGGAAGGCCTTGTTTAGCAGCCTTGGTGCACTGCGCGATGTGCACGTGATGATGGACTGGGTCAACAAGCTGGGCGCGCCGCAGGATCCCGAAACCGATGCGCTGCTCGGCCTCCTGGCAAGGCGCGAGCAAGATCACAAGCTGGTGGCTGCCGAAGCAGTGCGCGCTTTCGACCTGCGACAATGGCGCAAGTGGAGCAGGGAATTGCCCCGCCGCGCCGCCCGACTGAGGCCCGGAAGTATCGTGTTCAAGCATCTTGCCCTCGAGCGCTGGACCGAGGCACACGAACTTCATCGCCGCGCACTGCGCAATCGCTCCCAGGTCTCGTTCCATCAGTTGCGTATCGGCATCAAGCGTTTCCGCTATCTCGTCGAAAACTTCCTGCCTCAACAACACGCGCTCTGGAGTTCCGACTTGAAGCAGCTGCAGGATTTGCTCGGAGACGTGCACGATCTCGATGTCCTCTGGACCACCGCCACCCAGGTGAACGCATTCGCCAACCCGGAATCTCGGGCGCGCTGGCATGCCTTGGTTCACGATGCACGCGAGAAGCGGATCGCCCGCTATCGCGAGCGAATGGTCGGGCCCGATTCCCTCTGGAACGTCTGGCGGTCTGCGCTCCCCCAGGGCAAGCAGGTGCAAGCTGCCGCGACGGCGCGTCTCAAGCTTTGGGCCTCCTTTCTTGACCCCGGCTTCGCCCATTCCCAGCGCGTCGCGGAACTAGCTCGCCAGGTGTTCGAGGGCCTGGATAGTTTGGGTTTAACTCCTTCCAGTCCCAATCAGGACCTGCCTGCTATTTTGGCGGGCGCCGCCTTGATGCATGACGTCGGCCGATCAAGGCACCAGAAGGGGCACCACAAAGCCTCGTACCGGATGATCATGCGGCTCACGCCTCCCCTGGGGTGGACCGCTTCCGACCTCCGACTGGCAGCTGCGGTCGCGCGGTTTCACCGTGGCGCGTTGCCCCAGTCTCGCCATCGGGAACTGCAGGAACTCGCCCTGGACCAGAAGCGGATCGTCCTTCACCTGGCAGGGATTCTTCGCTTCGCGAATGCCCTCGATTGTCAGAGCGGCGGGCGTATCCAGCGCATCCGGGTGGAGTCCAGGGACGGTCACCTGCTGGTCGGCGCGTCCGGCTATGCCGCGTGGACCCGTGCCGCCGAAGACATCGCCGCGTCCAGCTACCTGCTTCAGCTCGTGCTGCGCAAGCCAGTCCTGGTAAAGTCTTTGCCGCCCGTCCGAACGGCCACCGCGCGCCCGAAGCCCGCGGCCTCAAATAGGCGGCCCTAGAAACTACTCAGGTACTCGCGCCCCTGCCTACTTTTCAGTACAAGCTAGAGAGTTGATCGCTATGACCCATGCGTTGCTGGTTCGCAAGGCCGTTGAATGGTTGCGCCGCTATCGCTGCGGCGTCGTGCTCTCCGAACAAGCCTGCGTGAGTGGCGAGATGCCGGACGCGATCGGCTGGAAGCGCGCTTGTCACTCGGTCTTGGTAGAATGCAAAATTTCGCGTGCCGACTTCCTTGCCGACAGGGGCAAGCCGTTTCGCCAGAATGCTGAACTCGGTGTCGGCAGCGAGCGCTTCTATCTTGTACCCCGCGCCCTGGTGCGGGCCGAGGAGTTGCCGCCGGGTTGGGGCTTGCTCGAATACCACAACCGTCGCATTCAAATGTTGCAGACGTCCCGAAAGAATTTGCGCAGCCAGGAGGGCTTCCGCTGCGAGATGAATCTCCTGCTTGCCAGCCTGCGGCGCGTCGAGATCCGGATCGAACCCCAAAGCGTCACGGAATTCCTCAAGTGGAAGAACCGCATGGCGGAATACAACCGCGGGCAGTTTCCCGAAGGGGTGACCCCACCCGATCGGGAACAGAATTTCTTCCTCGACGGCGATGTCCATGAAGAGGAGATAGACGTGCCGGTCACCGAGCAGTTGCGGCCAGCCGAGGCCAGTTCGCCCACGGTCTTAAGCTCCGCGCACCCGGATCGAGGCCCGCAGCTTGCAAAAGCAAAAACCGGGCTGGTTGGCCCGGTTCAAGAGCGTCGGTTGTGATGCGGTTACATCGCAGCGCGGCGCGACTGGCGACAAGGTGCGGCTGGTCTGGTTGTGGCCAGTTTCGGTTTCCCGAACTGCGCTTGCCTCGCGTCAGCCAGTTCAAAAGCAGCGAGGAACGAACATGCGTGCCGGTGCAACTGCAATACCATCGCGTTATTCAATGAAAACGCGAGGAAATATGCCGTATCCTGTTGATGTTATTGATATTACATGAAAGTTGCCGACCGTTGTTTCGAGCGCCGCAGAACCCAGGCGTGGTAAGTCTTTGCACAAGTTGGAAGGCGCACTAGCGCAATAAGTCGCGGCCGGGAATCCGCCTACAACTCGCGCCGACCCTCCATCGCCTTCAGCATGGTGATTTCGTCAGTGTACTCGATGTCGCTGCCCACTGGAATTCCCATGGCAATTCGCGTGACTCGCAGCCCTTGTCGTTTTAGCTGCTGGGACAGGTAGGTCGCGGTCGCCTCGCCTTCGACGGTGGGATTCGTCGCGATGATGACTTCATCCACCCCGCCAGCCTCCACCCTCTGCATCAGGTTGCCGATTCGCAATTGATCGGGGCCCACTCCGTGCAAGGGCGACAGCGAGCCATGCAGCACGTGATACGCTCCGTTGAAATGTTTGGTCTTCTCGATGGCCGCGATGTTGGTCGGCTCTTCCACCACGCACACCAGTCGCTGATTGCGCGTCGGGCTGCTGCAGTAAACGCACGGATCGACATCCGTAATGTTGTTGCAGACCGAGCAGAGCCTGAGGTTGGCTTTCACGTCGTGCACGGCCTGCGCCAGCGCATCTGCATCCTCATCGCTGGATCGCAAGATGTGAAAGGCGAGCCGCTGGGCGCTTTTGCTGCCAATGCCCGGCAGCTTCTTCAGTTCGTCGATCAGCCGGGTCATTGGCTCAGCAAACTTGGACATAGATTTTCAATCGGGGAATCAGAATGAAGTCACTCTGATCGCGACCGCTGGTTCGCCGTCCCACTCTAAAATGATCTAACCACCAATTTAGGAAATGCTTAGAGTCCCGGCAGCCCGATGCCGCCGAGCATCCCTCCCACCGTTGACTGCATTGCCTGATCAATCTGCCGCGCGGCCTCATTGACCGCTGCCGTGATCAAATCCTGCAGCATTTCGATGTCATCCGCCTTCACCGCCTCGGGATCGATTGTGAGGCTCAACAATTGCTTGCGCCCGTCCATTTTGACGCGCACCGTGCCGCCCCCCGACGATGCTTCCACCACCGTTTCCTGCATCTTTTTTTGCAGGGTTTCATACTGTTGCTTGGCCTGCGACATCAATTCCTGAAGATTAAATCCGCCCATCCGTTGCCTCACTACTTCTTGTCACGCTGGTCAATAATCGTTCGAATCTCCGCGCCAAATTTTTCCTGCATCCGCCGCACGATTGGATTCTGCTCAGCACGGGCCCGTCCCCCGCCATTCGATGCGCTGCCTTGCCGTGCCGGCGCAGCTTGCGCGGTACCACCCGGAAGCACCTTGAGCTTCATGGCCTTGCCCATGGCGCCGCTGGCCGTGGCAATCGCGAGCCGCTTGGCATCCGCGCCCAACGACATATCGATCACGGTGGCCGAAGCCGCGACCTTGATGGCCAACTCATTCCCTTCGATGGCCCATTCCCCGGTTTCCAGCATCGTGACCAGCATCCGGTGGCCGGCGTCCCCCAAGCCAGTCAGCACCGCCTCCCGAATGCCGCTCAGAATGTCGATGGGTGCGCTAGCGGCCTTCTCGCGCACCGCGACAGCCACAGCGGGATTTTCCTCTTCGACGGACTCCGGGACCGCGCTCCCCATTATTACTGCGGCAGGTATGCTCGTGCTGGCGACTTGGCGTGGACCGCTGGTCGGTCCCGCGTCTGCGGAAAGCTCTGTCTTGGATCCGCTCTTGCGCGCCGAATCGGCGGCGAAGGGCGAAACCAGATTCCCCCGCGATGGTGTTGCCGAGGACGTGCTTCTCGCTTCCGCAATCATCGACGGCCGGTTGGTATGCGCCGGGGAACTGGCGCCCACAGCGCCCGTAACCTCACTCAACAGTTGCTCAATCGGCAGAAGTCGCTGGGCATGCGCCATTTTTAGAAGCCCCAGTTCCAGATGGAAGCGTTGCTCCTGCTTGTAGCCAAGCTCACCGTGGGTGCGCAGCATGATCTGGAGATGGCGTGCTAAATCTTCCTCGCTAAACACCTCGGCAATGCGTGCCACTCGCGCCCGTTCATCCCCGGAAATCTGCAACAATGCCGAATCCTTGCCGGCCACCTTCGCGACCACTGCATTGCGAAGAAACCGGACCAGCTGCCGCGCGAAATGCGCCGGGTTCTGGCCTTCGCTGATCAGCTTGTCCGCCAGCCGCAACACTTCTTCGCTTGAGCTTCGTGCCACCGCTTGCATCACGTCTTCCAGTACTCCCGACGGCGCCGCGCCCACCAGTTGCCGCACAGAATCCGCAGTCAATCGATCGGTGCTGGAAGCAATGGCCTGATCCAGAATCGACAGCGCGTCCCGCATCGACCCATCGCCCGCTTCCGCGAGCAAGGCGAGAGCCTCGTCGTCCGCTTCGATGTTCTCCCGGCCTACCAGGTCCCGCAGCTGCCCCATGATTTCCTCAAAACGCACCGCCCGGAAACTGAAATGCTGGCAGCGCGAGCGGATCGTCTGCGGAATGTCCTCGGGCTGGGTCGTAGCCAGCATAAAGACAACGTGTCCGGGAGGTTCCTCCAGCGTCTTCAAAAGCGCGTTAAACGCCGCATCCGTGATCTGGTGTGCCTCATCGAGGATATATATTTTGAAGCGGTCCCGTGCGGGACGGTACCGCGCCGCTTCGCGCAACTCCCGTATTTCGTCGATGCCGCGATTTGTGGCGGCGTCAATCTCGATCACGTCCACCGAGTTACCCGCCCGGATTTCGGTACACGAGTCACAAATACCGCAGGGTTCCGGTACCGGATGATCGGTAGAGCGGCAGTTCAGGGCCATGGCCAGGATACGTGCCACGGTCGTCTTCCCGATGCCTCGGTGCCCGCTGAAAATATACCCGTGGGCGGTCCGCTCCTGCTCAATGGCGTTCTTCAGGGTGCGCGTAACATGTTCCTGCCCGATGACTTCGGAGAACTTCTGCGGACGGTATTTGCGCGCCAGAACCTGATAGCTCATGGAAGAGAAGTCCCGATTATACGTGATGCGCGGCCCCCGGCACGATGCCCCATGCCGCGCCCAGCCGATTCCCACGCCTGCACCGAGTCAGTTATTTTGCCGCCTCAATCCCTTGCGCGCCGGCCTCCGAAGCGTTAGGCTTTTCGCCGACGACGTTCTGTACAAGCTCAAGGAGAACTCTCCCCATGCAAATGAAACTCACTACTCGGACGGTTGACGGCATTCTGGTCGTAAATTGCGATGGCCGTATTGTTTTCGGAGAGGAATCGGCCGAACTCCGGGACACGGTGAAGAAGTTGCTCGCTCAGACCAATAAGCTCGTTCTCAATCTTGGCGGGGTCACCTACATCGATTCCGGCGGGTTGGGAACCTTGGTGGCTCTTTACACCACGGCGCACAACGCCGGCGGGGCAATCAAACTGTCGAACCTGACGCAGCGCGTCGGGGACCTGCTGCAAGTCACCAAGTTGCTCACCATCTTCGAAGTCTTCGATACGGAAGAAGAGGCGATCCAGTCTTTGCGAAAGGGCGCGGCCGCGTAGACACACTCGAGAGCCGGGGATTTCGTCCGCCCCGGCTTTCCCATCATGATCTCGAAAATTGTTTTTCTCATCGGCCTGCTGTGTGCCGCCAGCGGGTTTGCGTCCCCTCCAGTGGCTTTGGCCATGGGCCTTGTGTTCGGGTTGGTCTTTCCCCATCCCTTTGGCAGGCAAGCCGCCAGGTTTTCCAAAATCCTCTTACAGGTCGCGGTGGTCGGCCTGGGCTTCGGCATGAACCTCCACGCGGTGCTGCACGCCGGTCGGAGCGGTTTCCTCTACACTCTTCTCAGCATTACCTTCGCCATGATCCTTGGCATGGCGCTGGGCAGGCTTCTGAAGGTGGAGCGGACGTCTGCCTACCTGATTTCCACCGGCACTGCAATCTGTGGTGGCAGCGCCATCGCCGCGATCGGTCCCATCACGGGGGCGAGTGACGAAGAGATGGCGGTTTCTTTGGGAACGGTCTTCGTGCTCAACTCGGTGGCGTTGCTGACTTTCCCCGCGATCGGCGCCGCACTCAAGCTCACCCAGGCTCAATTCGGACTCTGGGCTGCCTTGGCCATTCACGACACCAGTTCGGTGGTGGGGGCGGCCGCCAAATACGGTGCAACCGCGCTGCAGGTGGGAACTACGGTAAAGCTGGCGCGTGCTTTGTGGATCGTACCCCTTGCCCTGGGTACAGCCCTCATCAAGCACGCGAAAGCCACCATCCAATGGCCCTGGTTTATCGCTCTTTTTTGCCTGGCGGCGGTCTGCAACACCTACCTGCCTGCCGGAGAACCGGTGTACGCGCTGCTCAGCAAACTCGCCAGAATCGGACTCACCCTCACCCTGTACCTGATAGGAACCGGTCTTTCCATCGCCACCCTGAAGCAGGTCGGCCACCGTCCCCTGATCCAGGGCGTCCTGCTCTGGCTCGTGGTTTCGATGGCCTCGCTATGGCTGATTTATTCCGGGTGGATCGCCCTCTGAATCTTCGCTCCCTATCGATAACAACAAAATGCATCCACCTGGTGCAGGCAGGGAAGTTTCCCGGAAACTGCACAGCGCCCCGTGGATCAGTTCAAGTCATTCAATTCCAGGAGCGTGTACGGTCCCCCGCCATTGGGTGAGTCCAGTATCACGAGGGTGCGGATCTGACCGGTTGTCAGGGCATAGGTTCCGGTCAGACTGCTGATGATGTTCTGCGTACCGGTGACGGTTGCGATTACATCGTAGCTGGCAGCCGCCAGAGACAGGTACGGACTCGCGGTCTGGTATTGCAGGTGCTGGATCTGCGGATTGAATCCTGCGATGGGCGTCCCGGTGGGGACGACGTAAATGTCTATCCCCTGGCCCGTCGGTGCGACCGTCGGGGCCTCCTGAATCACCCTCAGCTTCACGTTGCCGGTGGTCGGAGCGGTGTTGTCGTCGGTGTAGGGGGCGAGGGCGATCGTCGCGAATGGATTCTGCGCGATCACCGTGGTGTCACCCTTTCCCAGCGAAACCGTGGAGCTCAGGTACGGGTTCGTGGTGGTACCGGTGGCAAACAGGTCAAACTTGCGGGATCCGGAGGTGGCGCTGCGGTAGGTCGCGGTCTGTCCGAAACCGACCGCCGTCTGAACCGTTTTTCCATCTACCTGCAGGTCCACATTGGTAGGTGTGCTCGTGGATGCCTGCACGAATCGGAAACGTGCTTTACTCGAACCGCAACCCACGGTTAAAAAAGCGGCGCCCAGGCAGATCCATGCTACTCCGAGCGGGAGAATCCTTGATACCTTGCCTCTCATTGCTTAGCTCCTGTAAAGATTTGTAAAACCGCACGCCGCCACCCTTTGGCCCTCGTTGGATGCGTCCATCCTCGGCCGAGATGCCAGCCACCGCCCATGCCAGCTTGCGATAAAACTCGTGCAAGAATAGTCATACTGCAACTACCAAGGACCAACTATGCGCGATCGCATCGTCACTGCTATTCGCCAGGTGCCCCGCGGCCACGTCTCCTCCTACGGCGCCATCGCCAAAGCGGCGGGATACCCCGGTGCCGCCCGCCAGGTTGCGTGGACATTGCACTCGGCGGCCGGCCTTCCATGGCACCGCATCGTCGGCGCGGGCGGAGAAATCAAGCTGCGTGGAGATTCCGCCATCGACCAGCGTCTCCGGCTGGAAGCGGAAGGCGTGACCTTCCGCGGTCGTCGCGTGAATATGAAACTTCACGAATTCAAGTTTCCGATCAACCGAAAGACGCACCCGCCCAAGACAGCGCGCAACTCCCGGCGTCCCACCCGAAGGCCTGGAGCCTAGCCAGACTCCAGCCCCATTCCCCTCACGGCGTCTTAAACCGTTCGTCAATCTCGACCTGATACCCGGCCACCACGCGATTGGTCTCGTTCGCCATTCCGACGACCGCCATCAATTCCTGAAACATGGCATCCGTCATACCTTTGCCGCGGGCGCCGGCGGTATGGGACGCGATGCAGTACCCGCACTGGTTGCTCACGCTTACCGCCAGATACACCATCTCCTTGGTAAGCGGGTCGAGTGCTCCCGGTGCCATGATCTGCTTGATGTCCTCCCACGTCCGCTTCAGCATGGCCGGGTCGTGGGCGATTGCTTTCCAGAAATTGTTGATCCAGTCCGTCTTGCGGGTGGCCATCATGTCGTCATACACGGCTCTCACTTCCGGACTGGCATCCTCGTACTCAATAAGACCAAAAATTGACACAGTATTCTCCCGTTAGGAAATCTTCCTAATCTCAACGTTCCCACTGCGAAACGCAGCGAGGCGCTCACGGCCGCCAATGTATGGAAACTAAAAAGCGTGGTTACTTCGATGCCGGCGGCAATTCCCCTTCCAGCAGGGTTCCGATCTGTTCCACCGGGCAGCGCAGTCCGACATAGAATTGCCCGAATAGAGCGTATACCGCGCTGACGTGATCGAAGCGCATCTCGTAAATCAGCTTCTTGAACACCAGAGGATCGTCGGCAAACAGATCCACTCCCCATTCCCAGTCGTCGAACCCGATCGAACCGGTGATGATCTGGCGCACTTCCCCTGCATACCGTCGCCCCACCAGTCCATGCTCGCCCATCTGCCGCGCGCGCTCTTCGATGGGGAGCGTGTACCAATTCTTATCTTCGCCCCGCCGGCGGTCCATGGGGTAAAAGCAAGCGTAACGGTTCGGTGGAATCGCCGGGAACAGACGCGGCCGCATGGCCTCTTTCTGCCGCGCCAGCGTCTCCCGGATCTCTCGATTCCATTCTTCGGAGTGGGGTTCAATTCCCCGTTCCACCAGCGTCTTGTAAACCTTGGTGGTGGAATCGTACAGGCCAAGTTCAATCACTGACAAATAAGAGGTGGTCGGTTCCCAGTACTGGCTCAGCCGCAGTTGGGCCAATTGCAGCTCCGCGCGGTTCAAGTCATCGAATGACTCGCGGAAGTGCAAGAACATGAGGTCGCCCTTGTGCCCCAGCAGCGAAAAAAATGCCGACTGCCCCCCGGCGTTCTTTTCCATCGCCGCCATCACGGGAAGGCCTTCGCCCACAATCTCCCGCCGCTCAGCTTCACGAAGCGCTCGCCATGCGGTCCAGCGAAAGCGCATCATCTGGTGCAACGCGCTATAGCCTTCGAGTGTGAGCGGAACCGCGGGTATCTCCAAGGCGGCCGCCTGGGTAGGAACGGGTCTGGTGGTTGTCATGATCGGTCCTTGTAGTTTCGCACATATTGTACCCGCGGGGTGGGGGTGCTGGAGCGCCCCTGCAATGGATCGGCCCTGTCGGACCGGGTCATTCCCGTTTACAATGCTGCGATTGCTCTGAGGATCGCCTTTTGGTCATGGTCAATGTTTTGAAGTATTTTCTGGGACTGCTATGCCTTACCGCCATGGGTTTCGCGCAGGAACGGCGCGTCTGGGTTCTCACCCCACCGAACTCCCTCGTGGAATACGACCCTGCGACGTTCGCACCGAAAACCTCCGTCCCGGTGCCCGATGAGGTTTTGAGGTCTCCCGCAATTCTCCAGGTGAACCACCAGGGACAGGTCTTGTATGCCCCGAACAGCGACGACCCCTCTCCCGATGTGGGCAAGAACGCCGAGAAATTCTGGCTCTGGGACGGTCACGCCGCCGCATCGCTGGGGCGCGAGATCATGCGAATTTCCTCTCCGTCCGGGTCCAATCAGAAGCTTACCGAATCCTCCCCTTGGCCGTTCCTCTCCTCCGACGGCGCGCACCTTTTCTGGTTTACCAACCAGTTCAACAAACTGCAGCGCGAGAACGTGGAATTGTCCGTATCGACGACCTTCCGAGCCTGGCGCTCGGATATGGCTGGAAGGCAAAAGCAGGATGTGGCCACTTTTGATTTTCCCGAGTGCCGCTGCCCGACCGGGAGCTGTTCGGAAACCTGCCCCGAGGCCCGCTTCTGGATCTCCGAAAAAGGCGTGGACGACTCCTTCATCATTACGCGACTGATCCAGGGCCAGACCGAAACCAAGTATCTGAGCAGTACTCTCTATGAGCAGTCGGAGGGTTCGTGGTCTGCGACGGACCTGAATCAACCCGCGCAGAGGGTGCTCGACATCACCGAGCACGGTTCTGTCATGATCAGCGCCATTCTGGATGCGGGCTGTTGTGGCTGGGAGAACCAGAGCAACGATCAGACCCTGCTTTTGAGCTACGGCAAGACGCTGGTGTTGTTCGACGAACGCTCCAGGTATAAGAACCCGGACTACGACGTCAGTTTCTTTACCGAGAACGCGAAGCTCTCGCCCGAACTTTCCCACGTTGCCTTGACCATCGAAGCCAGCGCGAAGTCGAGTGCGCCCATTCAACTCTCCGAGCAAGGGCAAGCCAATCCGGCCGAGTCGCTGAGGATTCGCAAGGCCCTTGGCGATCTGCCGGCAATCGAGGTTCTGAGCGCCGTCGACCCCACCAAACGCTCTGCTTTCCTGCCGCACGCCTACCTGATCGGATGGCTCAACGAAAAAGAGATCCTCATCGTCGAGAACCACCTTCTGGTTGCCTACAACATCGCGTCCGGCACACGACGCAAATCCACAATCAAGGTCCAGGACCCTGCGTTCGTGTTTGTTCGTTGAGTTCGCGCTGGCCAGCGCTTGCTCGCGACCGACGGCCTAGTCCGACCACCGTTTCGGTTTGCGATCCCAGCGGTGCTCCTTCAGTTTGGCCAGCAGGACATGATCCAGCGGAAGGGCATCGCTGAGCGCAAGGTTCTGCCTCACATGATCGAGTTTCCTCATGCCCACGATCGTGGTGCTCACGGTAGGATCGGCAAGAATAAAACGTAGCGCCATGTCCGGCAGGGTCATGCCAGCCGGTAAGATCTCCTTCAGTTTTTCGACTCGGGGTATCGTCTCCGACAGATTCTCCGGCCCGAAATACTTCGATCGCCAGTCCGACTCCGGAAAGTGCGTCTTCAGCGTCATTTTGCCGCCCAGGCTGCCCTCGTCGAGCGGTACCCGGGCAATCACTCCGATATTCAGTTCCCGGCAGACCGGGAAGAGTTTGTCCTCCGGGGCTTGGTCGAAGATGTTGTAGATCACCTGTACAACGTCTACCAGGCCCGTCCGCAGCGCCTTCAGCCCGTTCTCGGGCTCCCATCGGTTCAGGCTTAGTCCGAACGACCGGATCCAGCCCTCGCCCTTCAACCGCTCCACCGTCTCGCGGAACTCCGCTTCATCGGTCCAGCTATCGTCCCAGACATGAAACTGCAGCAAGTCGATGGTCTCGACCCGCAACTTCTCGCCGATTAATTTTGCATATTCAAAAACGTGATCCGCGGGAAACACTTCCGAATACTTGTACTTGGGAGAAGCCGGCCATTGCTGGTTTTTCGGAGGAATCTTGGATGCCGCATAAATCCGCCGACCCGCGTTGTTCGCCAGTGCTTCGCCCAGCAGCCCATCACTTTTGCCGTCGCCGTAGGCCCATGCCGTATCGAAAAAATTGCACCCCAGGTCGATCGCAAGCTGGATTGCCTTACGAGATTCCTTGTCATTCGATTCACTCCACCCGCTCATACCCCACAGCCCATGCGCGATGTCACTGACTTCGAAGCCGGTACGACCCAGGATGCGGCATTTCATCTTCTGTCTCTCCCATGACTGAAATGGCTGGAAAACCTTTACCGCGACGAAACAGACTAGCAGATAGGAGTCCGCGGTCGCGCGACGTTTCGCATCAGCGCTTGGCTGGCCAGAGAAGCGACCCCGTCCGGTTGGCTGCATAAACCACGGAAAGGATCACAAACGACGTTACCAGCAACACCAGCGATGTCTTGCCCGCCGCCGCATAATCGAGCCCCTGAACATTGTCGTAAATCGAGATGGAGACCGTCCTCGTCACGCCCGGAATGTTTCCGCCCACCATGAGCACGACGCCGAACTCCCCCAGCGTGTGGGCGAAGGTTAGCACCAGGCCGGTGAGCAGCCCGGCCAGCGAAAGCGGCAGGACGACCCGCAGAAACGTCCCCACCCGTGACGCACCCAGTACGGCTGACGCTGCGAGCAGCTTCGGATCCACGGCTGCAAAGGCCGCTGCGACCGGCTGCACCATGAACGGCAAGCTATAGATCACGGATGCCACGACCAATCCTTCAAACGTGAAAGGCAGCCCGCCTCCCCATGCCCAGTGATAGGCCTTCCCCAGCGGGCTCCTCGGTCCCATCGCGAGCAGCATGTAAAACCCCAGCACCGTGGGCGGCAAAACCAGGGGCAATGCGACGATCGCTTCCAGCACGAACTTCCAGCGCCATCGGCAGAACGCCAGCCAGTAAGCCAGCGGAATACCCATCAGGACCAGGAGTCCGCACACCACCAGATCAAGCTTCAGGGTCAGAAGCAGCGCCTGCCAGTCCATGGGTACCATCCATTTCGTTCGCAGCTAATACTTGAGTCCCGCCTGGCCGGAACCCGGCGCGGGCTCGGTGCTCTTTGCGGTGACTTCGATTTCTATCATGTCCCAGGTGAACGGACCCTCGTGAATGGTCCGTTGGGTCATGAACCTGGCGCCCAGCCCTTCCCGGTTGAGGGCGGCCTCCGCGTCTCGCAAAGCAGCCTCGCGGTCTTCGGCAAGAATCAGAATCCGCCGTTGCGCCGGAGGCAATTTCGGCCCCAGCAGCGGAAAGCTCTCACTCTGTAGACGGTAGGCCCACAAATAGGTGGATGCCACCGATCGGTACAGGCGCCCCAGCCTGCCCTCACCGTCATACCAGAAATACAGGTTCCCCTTTGGATCCAGTTCCTGAACCGTTCGCACGCTGTCGACGATCGCGAGCAGGGCTGATTTCTGGAAAGCGGGGTCGTCCACCTGACCCCGATGACTCCAAACGTGCGGGCCGGTGGTTGCATTCAATATGGCGATGCTCACGCACAGGGTCAGGATCCCGAGCGCGTATGCGCGCCGAACCTGCCGGCTCAGGATCGCCACCGCAGCCACACCCAGGCCAAATGGCAACAGCAGTGGATGATGCTGCAGGCCCGTCATGAAGCCCGATCCCTGAGGCAAGGCGAAAGCCAACAGCGAAACGAAAGCCACGCCGGCGGAAAGCACCAGAAACTGAGCCCGGTTCAGCCGCTGCGCGGCGATTGCCATTTGGGAACCGAGAGCCAGGAACACGGCTGGAATCAGATAGCTTGCATACGTCGAAAGTTGCAGCACGGGCTGCCCCACGACTTGCCAGAACCCCATGGTCAAAAAGCTAAGCACGTAAAAGCGCTGCCAGAATAGAAGAAATTCACCATTCGGAATGGACTGAAAGCTCTCTTTACGCGCCAGGCACAAGACCGCTCCCACAAACGTAACCGCAGGCAAGACCAGCCAGGTTGCCCCCGAAAACCACCCGTAGGTGGCATCGTTATAGGGATTGTGATGGACGACCAGCTTGGCCGCCGTCCCCAGTGAATTAATAAAGAACAGAAAACGTCCGTTCACCGCCATGTTGAACAAGCCGAAAACCAGGGTGACGGCCGCGAAACCCCAGGCAAAAGGCTTCCATGAAGAAGCGAGCCGCTTTCTGCCTGTCGCGCGCCGCGCAAAGTGGTAGTAGCCCAACACAACTGGCGAAAACACAATCAGGAATATCTGACAATAAACCGTCATCGCCGCCAGCGCGCCCGCGGCCGCCAGCCAGCCTCTGGGATGATCCGACCTGGATGCAAACGTAAGTGCGCCGATCGTCAATAGCAGATACGTACTTCCGGCGCCATCCATGTAAGGCCATCCAATGCTCCACAAGAAATATGAGTGAAACGCCAGAAGCAAGGTTGCCAGCGTTGCGGCCCGCTGGCTCACCGTGATTTTCAGAATCAGGTAAAGCGAAATCGTCGCGGCATAGAAGAGAGCCAGATGAAGTACGTAGGTGGCGACCACCGGCGAAAACAACTGGTAGACAATCGCGCCCGGCACCGTCCAACTAAGGCGCGTCGTGAAATAAGCTCCCTTGAAGGTTCGGATGTGCTGGGTTAGATCGAGGAAAAATCCGAAGTAGACCCACGGGTCAATAAACCCGAACGGGTTCATGGCGTAGCCAAACAACCAGCTGCTGTCATACCGAAGGATCACCCAGGGAAGCGGCACGATCATCAATAATCCGAAATCGATGCGTGCCAGCCACCCGCGTCGGATCGTGCTGGCTGGCGAGTTCGCTGGCGGCGCCAACTTCTCGCCGCCGACCCCGGCCGTCCCCCGCTCGCCTGAAGATGAAGTCTTGCCGATTTCGATGGGAATTTCCTCGGTGCAGCACCCCAGGGTCTTAAGACTCGCGAATGTCGCCCTCGGGTTTGGGGTCAAGTTAACACACCCCACGCGACCGCGGTGAAAAGCGTCTCCGGTCATCCATGCACCACCGTCGGCCAGCTGGGCAGTAGTTCCTTCGGCGGTGGCGGCGCCGCGCCCGTCGTAGAATGTTTCGTCTTGCTGGTATCCTCCGAATCCGTCAACTTGCGTGTTGTCCTGGTAGGTGCGCGCAACCCGCTGAACCTCGGGGCGGCGGCTCGCGCCATGAGTAACTTCGGCTTTCTCCGGCTACGGGTCGTAAACCCGTACGCCCTGGCCTTCCGCGAAGCCCGCTCTGCGGTCGGCGCATCCGCGGTGCTCAAGCATGCAGAAGAGTATGAGAGCGTAGCAGACGCCGTAGCCGATTGCTCGCTTGTGGTGGGCACAACCACCCTCCGCAGCCGCGAGCGGCACCACCCACTCCACCGGCTGGAACACGGAGCTCGCCGCATTCGCAAGGTTTTGGGTTCAAGACCTGTCGCGCTGCTGTTTGGTTCCGAAAAAGTAGGTCTTTCGAACGAGGACCTCAGTCACTGCCACTGGCTAATGCACATTCCCACTCGCGAAAAGCATCCCTCGATGAATCTCGGCCAGGCGGTCGCCGTCTGCCTCTACGAAATCGTGCGTGGCGGAAACGCCCGGATTCCCACGGAACCCGAGCCCTTCGCCTCGGCAACGGATCTGGAGCGCATCACCACGGTTCTGCTCGACTCACTGCGCGCCGCCGGGTATCTGAATCCCGTAGCATCGCTTCCCACCGAAGCCAAGATCCGGCGGTTCGTCCGGCGCTTGCGCCTCGAGGCCCGCGACGCCGATCTTCTTCTCGGCATGCTGCGCCAGATTCTTTGGAAGGTGCGATCGAGCGAAGAATAAGCTCGATTCTCCGCATTTTGCATGGGTCCCGCCCACAGCCGCCCATCTAGTGGTCTGTTTTTGCGGACTACTGCATTCCCAGCGACGCTGCAATACTTTTCTTGTACTCCCGCGCCTTGGCGATTGCGGCGCCTTCATCAACGGTGAGCAGTTTTCGATCGCGCATCACCGCACGCCCTCCGATAATGACTGTCTCCACGTCGCTCGCCTTCAGGGTGTAGGCCAGTTGCGCATACGTGTCATACATGGGCACGGCGTTAGGATGGTCCAGCGTGATGAGGATCAGATCTGCTTTCTTGCCCGCTTCCAGGGAGCCGATTTCCTTTTCCATGTGCAGGGCTCTGGCGCCGTCGATGGTCGCCATCTCAACCACCGCCTTGGCGTTCAGAGCCAGGGGATCCATCTTGGTGATCTTCGCCAGCTTGGCGGCCAGGTCCATTTCCTCCATCAGGTCGAGGTCGTTATTGCTGCCGGCTGGACCGTCGGTGCCCAGCCCCACCCCGATTCCCGCGGCTCGCATCTCCGGCACCGGCGAAACGCCGCTCGCCAGCATCATGTTGCTCGACGGATTGTGCACGCAACCAACTTGCCGCCCTGCCAGTGTCTTGCGGTCCGTTGCGTCCACAAAGATACAATGCGCCGCAACCACGTCCGGGCCCAGGATGCCGATCTTCTCCAGATACTGCACCGGCGACATCCCGTTTTGTTTTTCGGAGTCTTCCCACTCCTTCTTCATTTCCGAAACGTGAATCAGAATCGGCGCATGGTATTTCCGCGCCAGCCCTGCAGCGTCGGCCAGCGTCTTTCGGGAACAGGTGTAGATGGAATGAGGTGCTGCCGCGGCATGAATCAGCGGATCGCCCTGCCATTTCTTCAGAAACGTCTCGGTGTAGTTCAGCATCGACGCTTCATTCTTGTTATCCGGAGCGGGAAAGTCGATAAACGTCTCGCCCAGCACCCCACGCATCCCGGCCGCCTTGGTTTCCTCGGCAACCGCGTCTTCGAAGTAGTACATGTCGGCAAACGTCGTGATCCCGGAACGAATCTGTTCTGCTGCCCCCAGACGCGTGCCCCAGCGGACAAATTCCTCGGTGACGTTCTTGGCTTCGGCGGGAAAAATGTATTTCCGTAGCCAGTCGTCCAGCGTGACGTCGTCATGCAGCCCGCGAAAAAGCGTCATGGGCACGTGAGTATGCCCATTGATGAAGCCGGGCATCACCAACTTGCCCCTCGCGTCGATGCTCTCCGCGCCTGCGTATTTGGCTTCGACTTCGCTCCGGGGACCGACCGCGACGATCGCGTCGCCTTGGATGGCTACTCCTCCGTCGTCGTAGATCGCCCGGCTTCCGTCCATGGTGACGACCAGGCCGCCGCCGACAATCATGTCCACTTTCTGCTTAGCGGGCCCTCCCTGAGACCACAGGGCGGCACTGCCGAGAACGAGGGCAATTGCGGCGCAAGTGCCGCGCAAAAGTGAATTGAGGTTCATGCCGACGAGCTTACTGTGGTCGCTCCGGCGTTGGCAAAGCTTTCCTGTAGAGGCTGGGATTTAGGGAAGAGGGATCGGGGGAAGCCGAACAGACCGGAGCCTGCATCCGGAACCCTGCAACGACCCCATAGTCAGCGGGTGCTACTTCTCCATCAACAGGACCTTTTCCGCATTGTCAATCTCGGTGAGCTTGACCTCAATTACTTCATTCATGCTGGTCTGCACCACTCGCCCCACAAATGCGGCCTCAATCGGGAGTTCGCGGTGCCCGCGATCAATCAGGACGCAGAGTTGCACCCGGCGCGGCCGTCCATGGGAGAACAGCGCGTCCAGTGCCGCACGGATCGTGCGCCCCGTGAACAGCACGTCATCCACCAGAATGATGCTCTTGTCCTTGATGTCGAAGCCGACCTCTGACTTCTGCACCACCGGCTTCGGTCCGAGAGTGGACAGATCGTCACGGTAAAAGGTGATGTCCAGAGTGCCAATCGGTATCGGGGAACTCTCCATGCGCTGAATGATCTTTCCCAGCCGCTCTGCCAGAGGCACACCCCGACGCCGGATTCCCACCAGGCCCAGGCCCTCCGAGCCCCCGTGTTTCTCGACGATTTCGTGGGCCAGGCGAACGAGCGTGCGCTCGATTTCGGAAGCAGACATCAGCTGCGCTTTTTGACGCAGCCCCGTTTTCGGAGACGTACTCTTGGTGGCCATAAACCGCTGCATCATACGTGCACCAAGCCATGCTCCGCAAGGATGTTTGCAGTCGATGGTTCAGGCTGGTCCCTTCATCCTCGGGAAAGTTCGGGATTGTGCTGGAGGCGGGTGATCGCCTGTTCGGTCGTAATGAGCTTGGCCCCCAGCTCCTGCAGTTCGCCGATCGTCCGCTGCCCCTCCTGGGGATCGAGGGTCTCGATCGCATCTTCGACGATCGAGACGGCCCGGCACCGCGCCAACAATCCCTTGGCTGCGAGGCGCACGCAGTATTCGGTCACCACTCCAAAGACCAGAAATTCTGCCTCTCGCGGAAGCCGCTCGACCAGTGACTCCGCGTGCCGGCTCTCAAAAATATCCAAAGTCTGTTTTTCCAGCAGGATCTGCTTGTATGCCCAAAGGTCCGGGGGCAGTCCACCTGCGTCGTTCGGCACTCGCACCACACTGTCCGTCATGGCCTGCGTCACGTATTCACTGCCCGGAGTGCCCTTGACGCAATGCGGCGGAAACAGCGCAAACTCGGGGTCGTCCGACGAATGGTAGCAGCCGTGCGAGACCAGGAAGGCCTGCCCCTTACGCGCCGCGTCCGTGAGCTTCTCAATCCTTGGAAGCAGCTTTTCCGCCCCGGGAACGTACAGTTTGCCGCCCGGCAACATGAAATCCGCCTGCGTGTCCACTTCCCACAAAATGAGTTGCCGGGATACCATGCCGCTCCGTCCTGCTGCGCAAAATCGCGCCAGCCAGCTTATACAGGGCGGCCACCCAATGACAAGCCGGTTCGCCGAGCCCGCAGCCTTCACCGTCGGCCGAGGTTGCTTCCGGCCGATTCCTTTGTATACTCCACAGGCCGTGCTTTGGCCTGTCTATGTCCCCGACAAACGGGAGTGAAGCCGAATGGCTCAAGAAGAGTCCGCCAGGCAAAAATCGCAAGCGCGTCTCGTAATCCGCAACATTGGGCTCTTGCTAAGCGGCGAGCTCGAGAACCCCATCTTCGACGCCGACACCGTCCTTGCGGTCGACGGCAAAATTGCTGCGATCGGCCGCTACAAAGACGTCGACACCGAAGGCGCGACCCTGATGATCGACGCCAAAGGTACGACCCTGGCCCCCGGACTCATCGACAGCCACGTGCATCCCGTCGCCGGCGACTGGACCCCGCGCCAAAATCAACTCGGCTGGATCGACAGCTACCTGCATGGAGGCGTCACCGCCATGATTTCCGCCGGCGAGGTGCACACTCCTGGCCGTCCCAAGGACGTCGTTGGCCTCAAAGCCATGGCAATCTTCGCCCAGCGTGCCTTCACCGCCTTCCGGCCGGGCGGCGTCAGGATTCACGCCGGCGCTCCCGTCATCGAACACGGCATGGTGGAAGAAGATTTCAAGGACCTCGCGGCCGCTGGCGTAACTATGCTGGGCGAGGTTGGCCTGGGCAGCGTGAAAGACGGTGCGACCGCGCGCCAGATGGTGGCCTGGGCACGCAAATACGGAATCCAGAGTACCATCCACACCGGGGGGCCCTCGATTCCCGGGTCCAGCCTGATCGACAAGGACATCGTGCTCGCAGCCGACGCCGATGTGATTGGCCACATCAACGGCGGCCATACCGCGCTGCCCGACGATCAGATCGTGGCTTTGTGCGAGAAGTCCTCGCGCGCTCTTGAAATCGTGCACAATGGGAACGAGCGCGCCGCCTTATTGACCTTGCGCACAGCCACGCAGCTCAAGCAGCTTCAGCGGGTCATTCTGGGCACCGATTCTCCCGCGGGCTCAGGCGTCCAGCCGCTGGGCATCGTCCGCCTGATTGCGCTGCTATGCTCTCTAGGCGGCGTTCCCGCGGAAGTAGCCATCTGTTTCGCTACCGGAAACACGGCCAAAATCCGCAAGCTGACGTGCGGACTCGTTGCCCCGGGCCGCGACGCGACCTTCGTGCTCATGGACAAGGCCCAGCATTCTGCCGGAGCCACGCTGCTCCAGAGTATTCAGGCTGGCGATCTACCCGGCATCGGCATGGTGATCATCGACGGCGTCGTCAGTGCGCAACGCAGCCGCAACACTCCACCAGCAACCACGATGCCCGAGATCCTGAAAGCCTGAAGTCCGCCGCGCCACGCAGGAGCTGTCAAATGCTCCTCAGAGCAGGCTTGTCATCAGTGCATCAGGACATCATTGTCATCTGGAGCGCAAGCCGTCATCTTCAGCTGCGAATAGAAGGACCTATGCATCTTGCGCGTTACCGCAACCCGTCTTCTCCCTTAATCTGATCCTTGCTGAGGCCGCCGACGCGCGGCAAAGGCCGTCCACTGTCGGTGACCGCGACCGCCACCATGATCTCATTGGCCCGCGGCGCATCGTTGATGCGCACCTCCATGCCGTCAAAATGACTGCGCACGAAAGCCGCATCCTTGTGCCCCAGCGGGATGTCGAGCGCCACGCCCAGCCCACCTCGCTTCTTCGATGACGGGATCAGCGCTGCCCCCTTGCCCAGAACCTTCCGAACCGGCGTGCCCAGCTTGGGATGCAGGATCGCAGCCGCATGCTCGAGTTCGCCGTTTTCGCCCACTGCCGCCGCTTTGCCGTAACTTTCCGCGCGGTTGGCTGGAATGCCCAGCGCCGCCACCGCCCGTTGTGTCAGCAGTTCGCCGAGTTCCTCGCCAATCGTCATCAGCTCTGACAAATCCTCGACATACTTCCCGGCGCAAGGATTCTCAATGACGGCGACCGCTGCCGCCCGCCGTGTAGGCGGTTCTACCCTTCGCCCCATCTCGGTCCGGGTTTCCTCCACGAAGACGGCAATCTTGCGGATGCTGGCTTTCATCGCAGCCCATCCTCTCCCTTGATTTCCGAAGCCTTGAGCCCGCCTACGCGCGCGTGAATACGCGCCCCCGTCGTCATTACCAAAGCGAGCAGAATTTCGTCTGAGCGCGGAGCGTCCGCCAAGCCAACCTCGATGGCATCGAAGTGACTCCGCACGTAGGATGCGTTGATGTGGGTAATCGGCACGTCCAGCCGGGTTCCCGGGCCGCCCACTTTCTTCGTGGATGCAACGATCGCCTTGGCGCCGCCCAAAATTTCGCGCATCGCATAGCCTCCGGGCACGTGCCACAGCGCACCGTGCTCCAGTTCACCGGCACTGCCCACGATCGCACCCTTCCCGTAGCCTTGTACCGTGCTGGCGCTACCGCCCAGCGCAGCCACCAGGGAATGGGCCATCTCCAGCCCCAGGGGCTTCAAATCGTCCATGAATCCGGCAATGTCCGCAACGTAGCTTCCCGCGTAGGGATTGCGAATCACCGCCAGCGACACCGCGCGCCGTAGGGGAACAGTCGCCACCGGCCCCCCTTCGTGGAAGATTTCTTCCACTGTAGTCACTTTTTTCCGAACCGCGACCTCAGGCATGCGCCAGACTCCGATTCTGAATCCGAGTTGCCATCATGTTCGATTGCAGCGGGCGCCCCACTGTGCGCGTCTCGCCCCGCAGGTGGAACGCGGCTGCGCGAATGAGGCCTTCCGACAACAGCGCCCGGGATACAACTTCTCCCGCGGCCAGAGCAGCATCAATCTCCTCCGCGCTCAGTGGACCCACTCCCTGTGTTACTCGGCGCTCGCCAAGATCATTATCGGGAGCCAGTTCGCGGGCAGGCACGCGGAGCACGTTCGGATGTCCCGGCAAATCGACGGCGTTGGCGATGACCGTCGCCGCGGCATCCGCCATGGCGGCCCGATCGGCCAGCACCGTGACCGCATCCGCAATGCCCAGAGAAAAGCTTCGTCCACGCCAACCGCTGGTCGCAATCCCCCGCACTGGTTGACCAGCCTGCAGCACGGCCGACCCGAACAACGACGGTCCATCCGGCCGGTCGATCATGCCCACCACGAATTGCTGTCCCGGCTCAAGATGCAATGCGATATCGCCTCCATCGTTCGCATAGGCTCGCGCCAGCGTCGCCGCCGACGTCATTGCCACCAGAATCTCCTCCGCCACCGCTCCCGCAACCGCCGCCATCGGCGTGATAAACGTTCGCGACCCATACGGAGCGACCGCGGCTGCCATCCGCCTGGCAACTGCGCCGGTAGGGGCACACGCCTCAGCCGTCAGCGCTTGGCGCAGAATCGGAAGCTCCCCGCACAACTCATCGAGCACGGTCACGAATCTCCGCGCTGCCGCCCGGTACGCCGCCTGCACTTCATGCGCTGCGCCGAAGCCCTCGACCATCAGATCGATTGGCCCATCGTGCAGGTAGAGCCGTCGCCCGTCTGCCATAAGCTGGATTTGTGCCGGCTCTCTCATGGCTGTCTACCCGGCGGCTTCGCGGGGAATAGCGGCCAGGGATTCTCGGGCCGCGCCGACACGTGTCGCCGGCCCTCCTCCGGCGTGATGGACGCCAGGGGCCGCACGTGGTCCAGGTAGCCGCCCAGATCGCCATAGTCCTGTAACTTCAGCGTGAACTCGATGGGCGCAACCAGCGCCGGCGTCGGGACGTACCCGAAGGCATTCTCCGGCATGCGGCTGACGTCCACCATGAACGTGATCCCACCCCCGGGCCAGATGTACACCGGCGCCCCGCCGCAGGTTACCCGGGTCAGCGCGTCCCGCACCGAATGCGTCAGCCGCACCGGGTTCTCCGTCACGCCCGCTCTCAGGGATCCTCCCGCGCCTCCCATAAAAAGAACTGTGCACAGCGCCGGCTCGCAATTCTCCTTGATGCGCGCCACCGACTCGCTCAGGGTTCCGGGCAATTCCTTGCTTACCGGACGAAGATTCTCGTCGAGTTCAAAGTACGCGTGGTGCTCTCCAGTCGTGCTTACCATTAAAAGACGAAGTCCCGGCCATGCCAACTTTGCCTTGAAGGGTTGCAGGATCGCCAGCGGATCTTCAATGTTGGTCCCGCCCCAGGCTGTTCCCGGTTCTGCCACCTGGAAGTAACGTCCCGGAGTAGACCGGCGGCCCTTAATCTTGATTCCCGTCTCCGGCACGCCCAGCAACTTCCCGGCCTGATGCTCCGACAGAACGCCTGTGATGTGATCGTCGACTACCACGACCTCATCCACTTTTCCGAACCACTGCCTGGCAAACATCCCGATGGTTGCCGAGCCGCAACCCACGCGCATACGCTCTTCACGCACTTCGTCGATCACCGGCGGCTTCCCGGCCTGCACCACCACCGAAGCGCCTTCGTCGACCGTCAACTCGACCGCCTTGCCATTGCATAATTCGAGCAGCGTCTCGCAAGTGACCGTGCCCTCTCGTCGGCTTCCGCCAGTCAGATGGCGCACCCCGCCCAGGGAGAGCATCTGCGAGCCGTATTCACTGGTCGTAACGTGTCCGACACCTTCGCCCTGTGCGCGCACGACATTCCGCTCCGGCCCCAGGTGCCGGTCGGTATCAATCTTCACCTTCACGCCGCAATAGCTGAAAATTCCCTCCGTGACCACTGTGACCATGTCCACGCCTTCGACTTCGGAGGAAATGATGAAAGGCGCGGGCTTGTAGTCGGGATAGGTCGTGCCCGCGCCAATGGCGGTGACAAAGGTGCCCGGCCCGCCCACGAGATTGCCATCCCATTCCTGCTCGCGGTCAAGGAAGGGAACGACGGAGGCGCCCCGCGCTAACGCCCGATCGAGCACCACATGCGGATCGACCCGGACCAGTTGCCCGTCGCGGTTGCCGTAGCGGTCGCAAGCGCCCAGCCTCCCGGGCTTGATGTAGCACAGCACCGGGCAAGCGTCACAGCGGATGGCATCGTCGTCAGGCACAGTTGCCCCCGGTTTTCCGACCTTCGAGGATCGCAGCACGAATGCGGTCCGGAGTCGCGGGCACACGCCGGATCCGTATGCCAATCGCATCATGAATCGCGTTCAGAATGGCGGGAGCGGTTGGAATCACGGCTTGCTCGCCAATCCCTTTCGCGCCAAACGGTCCCACTGGCGAGGGATCCTCGATCAGAATCGACTCCACCGGCGGCATGTCTCCCGCGGAAGGAATCAGGTAATCGTGAAGATTTTCACCTTTGCCGGGGAAGAACTCTTCCATCAGAGCATGACCCAGGCCCTGGGCCGCGCCGCCTTCGATCTGCCCCTCAATCAGCGTTGGATTGATAGCGCGTCCCACATCGTGGGCCGCCGTAATCTTGAGCACTTTCACGGTGCCGAGTTCTGTATCGACGGCGATCTCCGCCATGTGCGCCCCAAAGCCGAACACGGCGTACGGCACGCCCTGGCCATTTTCATCGAGTGGGCTGGTGGGCGGATCGAACGTAGCCTCTACCGTCACGACGTAGCCGTAGCGGTCGAGTGGGAGCTTCTCCAGTGCAATGGTTTGTTCCTGTGCGCCCTCCCTTACCGTCAGACGACCTTCTCCAAACCGAATCACGGCTTGCTCTTGCGCATTCGCAAGTTGAAGGATTGCCGCCCGAAGCTTCGTTCCTGCCATGGCCGCGGCCTTGCCGGTCACAAACGTTTGCCGCGACGCCGACGTCTTGCCGCAATCCGGGGTGATCGCGGTGTCGCCCGAAACCAGATCAAAGCGATCGATCGGAGCATCCATCGCGTCCGCGCAAATCTGCGTGACGATGGTGTTCGATCCCTGCCCGATGTCGATCGCCCCCTGGTGCAGAGCGATCCGGCCGTCGGATTTCAGTCCAACCCGTATGGTCGAAGGGTTGGGAAGGGAAGTGTTGCCGCAGCCGTACCACATCCCCGCCACGCCCACGCCGTGCCTCGTCGGGCCTGAGGCCTTCGCGTTGAATGCCGCCGCGTCCGCGCGCGCAGCCGCCCATTTCGGCCGCAAAGCCTCGAAGCACGCTCGGATCCCGACGCCTTCGCCCAACACCTGGCCCGTGACCGTCGGCGAGTTGTCGTCGAGCGCATTCAGTATCCGAAACTCCAGCCGGTCCAGACCCACCCTGTCCGCCAGGTCGTCAAAAACCTGTTCCTGCGCAATCGCGGCCTGTGGCACCCCAAAGCCCCGGAACGCTCCCGCTGGAACCAGGTGCGTATGCACTGCCCGTGTGACCGCTCTGTAGTTCGGAACTTTGTATGGTCCGGAAGCGTGCACCGGCACGCGTGCCGCCACCGTCGGTCCCCACGAGGAATAAGCCCCCGTGTTGAAGTCGGCGGAGAAATCCAGCGCCACAAGCTGGCCATCGCGTGACGCGCCCGCCCGCAACCGCATGCGGGCCGGATGTCGCTTGGTGGTCGACAGGATCGATTCAAAACGCGAGTAAACCATTCGCACCGGCTGGTTCAGGTGCCAGGCCGCGAGCGCGAGAAACGGCTGGACCGACAAATCCAGCTTTGATCCGAATCCTCCCCCCACAGCGGTCGGGATGATCCGCACCGCCTCGGGCGCAATTCCCAAAATCTTGGCGATATCCGCGCGGTCCATGTACGGCGATTGCGTGCACGCCTGGACTTCAACCTTGTCGCCGACCCGCCGCGCAAACCCTGCTTCCGGCTCGATGTAGGCATGCTCCACAAACCCGGTCTCGTATTCAGCTTCTATGACGACGTCGGCTTCAGCCAGCGCGCGCTCGACATTCCCTCGCACGACCCGGCCTCCGGTGAGCACGTTGTTCGCGCGATTGGCGTGGATCAGCTCCGCGCCCGCTGCCAGCGACGCCTCCACGCTGACGAGCGGCTGCAGTTCCTTCCACGTGACCGGGAAACTCGCTACCTCAAAGTTCTCGATGGCCTCCTGCTCTCCTACGGCGACCGCGATTGCCTCTCCGCGAAAGCGTGCCTCGACCTGGGCAAATACCGGCTGGTCGGCAAATCGAGGAATCACGCCGTAGCAGTCTTCCCCCGGCACGTCCTTGGCGGTGAACACCGCATGAATTCCTGGATGACTTTTAACGAATTCTTCGAGATCTCCAAACTGAAATCTGGCCCGATGATACGGGCAGCGGATGGCCCGCACGGTAAGCGCGCCCGCAGGAATTTCATCAGCCCCGTACACCTCGGTGCCGTCCACCTTGCGCTGTCCATCCAGTCGCACCAGGCGCGTTCCGACAGCATGGCCTGCACTCGGAGCTGTTTCCAGCTCTCGCACTGCTCCAGCCTCGAGCACCGCCGTGATGATCTTCCGGTACCCGGTGCAGCGGCACAAGACGCCTCCCAGTGCGTCCATGACTTCGCTCTCGACCGGCGTGGCATTTCTTTCGAGCAACGCCGTCGCGGCTACCAGCATGCCAGGCGTACAAGCGCCGCACTGCGCCGCTCCATGATGCAGAAATGCTTTTTGAAGCCGGTCGAACCATGGTGGGCGGCCCGCTAATCCCTCGACCGTCGTGATCTCGTGACCCTCTACTTGCGCCGCCGGCACCAGGCAGGCGCAAACCGGTTCGCCGTCGATCAGTACCGTGCACGCGCCGCAGTCGCCCGCGTCGCATCCCACCTTGGTGCCCGTGAGGCCGAGATCTTCGCGCAACACCCGCGACAGCCGTTGCGCCGGCGACGTGGATACCGCGACCTGCTTTCCATTAACTGTGAAGGTCAATGCCGCTTGCACGTCGTGCGCGAGAGGCGGAGTGGCTAACATCTCAGATGCCCTCCACGCACGCTGCCAGCGCGCGCTTCACCAGCGTCATGGCCGCATCACGGCGGTAGCTCGCCGTCGCTCGCACATCATCAATCGGCGACAAGGGAGCCATGTGTTGGGGCGACACTAACGCGCCGAATCCTGCCGTAGCTGGTGCGCCCACAAGATCTTTTTCCAATGCCAGCAGGCGCTGTGCCACCACCGAACACGATCCGACCGCCACGCGTGCCTGCGCCACGCTGCCCGCCTCGTCGACTTGCACCACCGCAGCTACCATGACGATGGAAATCACCAGGTAGCGTCGCGAGCCCAGCTTCCGGAACGCCGAGCGGGCATCGTCAAGTCCCCGCGGCACGATCACTCGCGCCAGCATCTCATCGGGGCGGCGCGCCGTTTTGCGGTTGGCCACGATGAAATCCCGCAATGGCAGCCGCCGCGTCCCGGCCCGCGAAACCAGTTCCACCTCCGCGTCCAGCGCGAGCAGCGGGGGAACCCCGTCTGCAGCCGGAGAAGCATTGCAGAGGTTCCCCGCTACCGTGCCCCGGTTCTGGATCTGGACCGACCCCACTTCGCGCGCCGCCGCCTTGAACCCGTCGAAACAGCGCGGAAGGGGAGCCCGAAGGATTTCGCTCCAGGTCGTAAGGCCGCCAATCTGAATGTGATCGTGCTCCACCGAAATGCCGCGCAGTTCAGCAATCGCTGAAACGTCCACGATCGGTGTCGATACCGGCCGCTCGCCCAATGCCGGGAAGAAATCCGTTCCCCCGGACAGGATTTGCCCTCCATGGTGGGCGAGTGCATCAACCGCTTCATGCAGCGTCCTGGGCCGGAAATACAAGTGCGGATCTCCTCAGGCGATCGGCCGAATGGTCGGCGGATGAAAGGCGTGTGGTCATTCTTATACGAGAGGACCTTGCTTGTACAGGCTGGCGGAGCGACGGGCGTCCCTGCCCTGAGCCTCGGGAAGCAAGGGAAGAGGATCAGTACAGCATCCCGGCAATGGATGCTGACATCAAGTTCGCCATCGTGCCTGCCAGCATGGCACGCAACCCGAGGCGCGCCAGGTCACCCCTGCGGTTGGGCGCCAACGCCCCGATTCCACCGATCTGGATTCCAATCGAGCTCAAATTGGCAAAGCCGCACAAGGCAAATGTCGCGATCGTAAACGAGCGCGGATCGAGCATGCCCCTCTGCGGACCAAGCATCGAAAACGCAACCAGTTCATTCAGGACCATGCGCGTACCCAGCAAATTCCCGATGATCGGGCAGTCATGCCACGGAATGCCGATGAGCCAGGCAATAGGCGCGAACAACGTCCCGAAAATCCGCTCCATGCTGGAAGGGAACCAGCCGACGCCGAAGTGCGCCAGGCCATTGTGAATACCCCCCAGCAGGCCGTTCATGAGCGCGATCAGGGCCAGAAACGAAATCAGCATGGCCGCAATGTTGAGCGACAGGTGCAGCCCGTCCGTCGTACCCCGCGCGATCGCACCCAGCAGGTTTTCGCTCTTTTCAGCAGCCATCTCTTCTTCGCTCATCACCACCCGCCCCGCGGTCTTCGGTTGCTCGGTCTCAGGCACCAGCATTTTGGCCATCAACAGCGTCCCCGGCGCCGTCATGATCACCGCGCTCAGCAAATGTTTGGGGTCGATGCCGAACGCGATATAGGCCGCCATGATTCCGCCGGAAACATGCGCCATGCCGCTGGTCATCACCGTCATCAGTTCCGAATTCGTCAGATCCGGAAGAAATGGCCGGATGGTCAGAGGCGCCTCGGTCTGTCCCATGAAAATGCTGGCAGCCACGTTCAGCGACTCCGCTCCGCTCGCGCCCATTACGCGGGTCATCACTTTGGCCACTTGCTTGATGATGAACTGCATCACGCCAAAGTGATAAAGCACCGCGAAAAATGCGGCAATGAAGATGATCGTAGGCAGCACCTGGAACGCAAAATAAAATCCCAGCGACGACCCCTGCTTGCCCAGTTCGCCAAACACGAATTTCGATCCTTCAAAGGAATAGCTCAACAACCGGTTCACGGCATTTCCCGCCGCCTGAAAAATCCGCCGCCCGATTTCCGCCTTCAGCACGAACAGCGCAAACGCAATTTGTAGCCCTAATCCCCACGCCACTGTCTTCAGGCGAATCGCGCGCCGGTTCGTGGAGAACGCATACGCCAGGCCCAGCATGGTAAGAAGACCGAGAATCCCGGTAAATCGTCCCATTTAGTTTTTCTCCCCGGACTTGGTGATGACGCGATGAACCAGAGGCCGCTTGTGAGTCGGAGGCACGCTCCCGATTTCGAAACTTTCCAATAGCATGGCCTTCGCCCGGGTGCCCAATGCCTCGGAGTTGTAATGAACGGTGCAGAGCGCTTCTCCGGCGGATACCGGATCGCCAACTTTTTTGTGCAGCACGAATCCGACCGAAGCATCCACGGAATCTTCTTTCCGTTCCCGCCCGCCGCCCAGGATCACGCAGGCCGTGCCGGCACGTTCGCACTGGATCGCGGTAATGGCTCCGCTCTTTGCACTCAGCACATCCAGGGTGTGCCTCGCCCGCGGCAGCCGTCCGGGATCGTCGATCACCCGCGCGTCTCCTCCCTGCAAGCTAACCATCTGGCGAAATCTTTCCAGGGCCGCACCCGAACCAATCATTCTCTCTGATAATTGCTTCCCCTCTTCGACCGTGGAAACGCGCTCCCCCAGAAAGAACATCCAGGCTGCCAGTTCCAGGCAAAGCTCCCGCAGGTCTTTGGGCCCTTGGCCCCGCAGCACCTCCAGCACCTCGACCACTTCCAGAGCGTTGCCAACGTAGCACCCGAGCGGTTGGTCCATGTCGGTTATCAGGGCCGCCATCTTTTTGCCCATGCGCTCGCCGGTCTCGACCATCAACTCCGCCAGGTACGCCGCGTCCTTCTCGCTCTTCATGAACGCCCCGCACCCGGTCTTCACATCCAGCACCAGCGCGTCGATTCCCTCCGCCAGTTTCTTGCTCATGATGGAGGCGCAGATCAGGAAGGGACTTTCCACCGTGCCGGTAACGTCGCGCAACGCGTAGAGCTTGCGGTCGGCAGGCGCAATCTCGGCCGTTTGCCCAATCATCGCGCACCCGCATGTTTCCAGCACTTTGCGAAACTGTGCGACCGGCAGGTTCACGTTGAAGCCCGGAATCGCTTCCAACTTATCCAGCGTCCCGCCGGTATGGCCCAGCCCGCGCCCGCTGATCATCGGCACCGTCAGGCCGCCCGCCGCAGCCAGCGGCGCGAGCACCAGCGAAGTTTTGTCTCCTACTCCGCCCGTCGAGTGCTTGTCCACTTTGCGCGATGGCAAGTCCGAGAAGTCCAGCACTTCCCCCGAATGCAACATCGCATCGGTAAGCGCCGCCGTCTCGCCCCGCGTCATCCCCTTCAGCAATGTGGCCATTAGCCATGCCGAAGCCTGGTAGTCAGGAATTTCGCCCGCCGTGTAGCCGCCCACCACCGCCTCTATCTCGGCGCGTGTCAACTCACCCCCATCCCGCTTCTTTCGGATGACGTCAATCGCCCGGATGGGTGTGGGAGCGCTCTCCCTCGACGCGCTCATTTAAGCCGGAATCCTTCCGGCAGAAGTTCGGTGATCTGTGCTTGCTGGTCGCCCTTGGCACCCTGAAAAAACACGATGGCGTCCGGGCCGAACTCATAGATCACCTGCCGGCAAGCTCCGCATGGAGAGCAGGGAACTCCATGATCGTTGACTACCGCGATGGCGCTCACTTCGAGCTTGGGACCCAACTGAGCCACCGCCGAGAAGATCGCGGTGCGCTCCGCGCAGTTCGTCATTCCGTAGGAGGCGTTCTCCACGTTGCAGCCGGCAAATATTTTACCCGAGGTCGTCAGCAGGGCAGCTCCCACGCGGAACTTTGAGTATGGCGCGTACGCATTTCTCATCGCTGCCTGGGCGGCGCGCAGCAGCTGTTTACGCTGTGTATCCGAAACTTCTGATTTTCCCATAGAGTAAAAAACTAGAAGGCCCAGCAGGGTCAAAAATCGTGGGCCTGATTGTAAACCGGGGATCCAGGATTGCAGAATTGTTTCTTAATCCCGGCTCCCCTGCACGATCAGAGCACTGGACGGCACGCTCGTCTCCGGCATCCTCAACCAGTTCTCAGTTCGGGCTGGCGTTCTTGGCCAACTGCTCAGCCTTTTCCTGCTCGGTCTTGGCCTCCGCTGTTTGGCCAGTAACCGTGTAGATTTCCGCCATCCGCCGGTGGGGTTCGGCCTCCTGCGGCTTCAACCCGGCAGCTTCCCCCAAATACCGTAGCGAGTCGGGATACTGTCTCGCACGCTGGCTTTGCTGCGCAAGATCGAGCGTGGTGGCGTACAGCATTTCCACGGTTCCCCGATCCTGCGGGTTGAGTTCGCGCGCGTGCCGTAGGGTTTCATACGCTGGTGTCAGTTCACCCAGCTTCATCAGGACCGCCCCGTACAGCCCGTTCAGCTGGAACAGATCCGGCCAGCGTTTGATGGCCTCCGCCAGTGGTTTCCGGGCGTTTTCAAACTGATTGAGTTGGAAGTAGGTCAGGGCGAGGTTGTATTGCATCTGCGGCGCCTGCGGGGCCAGCTCAGCAGCTCGCTTCAACGGCTTCAGCGCCGCTTCCAGGTCGCCATGCTGCCCGTAGATCGTCCCCAGGACCGTAAGTTTTTCAGCGTTGTCCGGGTCATACAATTGATCACAGATCGCCCGCGCCTGCTCGCGCGGTCCCTGCTCCAGCTTTTCTCCGCACTCCGTCTGGATCCTGCTTTCACTATTATCTCGCTGTCGGAGCTGCTGCGACAATGCTACGGATTTCTTGGCTTTCTCCTCGAACCCCTGCTTGCGATATACGATGCTGAGTTGATAAGGGATGCGAGCGTCTCGTGGCGCCAGCCCGGCAGCCTCCTTCAGCCACTTCTCCGCATTGGTCAAATCCCCCTGCTTGAGGTACGCATAGCCAAGGTAGTAGGCGGTGTCCGGAAATGGCGGCTTGGAGACGGCCTTGTTCAAGTTGCGGATGGCGCCCGCGAAGTCGAGACTGTCCAGGTCCAGCCTTCCCAGATAATACGAGACGTTGGGATGGTCGCCAACCTGGCGCCGAACCATATCGAATTCACGACGAGCTTCCTCCGTCTTGTGAGATTCGAACAGTGCGACCGCCAATGGGAATCGAGCTCTCAAAACCAGGCTCGGGTCCGCCGCCAGAGCGATTCGGAACTCCTGAATCGCCTCGTCGTACCGATCCTGCTTCAGTGCGTCGTAGCCTTTGCCCAGATGAGTGTCGACGGTCTCTACGGCCGCCGGCGTCGAGTCCTTCGCCTGCTGAGCCTGGGTGGGATTCAGATAGACCGTAAGCATTGCCAGCGCCGCTAGCATCACCATCGCTCGTTGATGCGGCCTGTTCCCCATGGTTGTCGGTGCGGGAATCATTATAGCCGCGGACTTCGGGGGCTCGTCGGCACGCAATGCAACGTTCGATAACCTTGACGCCCTCATATGCGACTGTTAAATTTCGACTCTTCGCGCGAATCCAAGGGGGCATGGCTCTGAGTCGGGCAGGAAAGACGGATCGTCCGGTGGATCTGTCCGTGGATCAAGGTCGCCGCCAGTTCCTCCTCCGCTGCGGTCTGGGTGCTTCCGCGGCATTCGTCCCCGCGAGTCTCCGCACCTTCGCCTTATCCCCGGGTTATCTGGATTCTCTAAATGCGCTTGTCCCCGACGCCGAATTCCACCTTCGTCCTCACTATCGCGCCAGGTTGCCGCTGGAAGCGATGCTTCTCAAGACCAAGCCGGGCCTCGACCAGTTCGTCACGGAAAAATATGCCGACCAGGTTGCGGTCACCTTCCTGGAATGGAGCGCGAGCCTGCGAAGGTCGCCACAGGACACTCGAACGTTTGAGAATTCGCTCGCCGAAACTTTCGCCGGGGCATCCCTGACGCCGCTCGCTTCCCAGATTCTTCGTGCCAGCCCCGCCTTGGAGGTTCGCCGAAACCAGTTTGCTACCCAGGCCAACCTCAATCCGGATGCCTTCCTCAACGACTTGAGATCGACCCTGAACGGTTTTGTGGAGATCAGCCTCGCCGACTTCCAGGTCATAGGGATCGAGGCCATTCCCTCCACCCATCCTGCCCGTTTGCAGACCCGCGTGCGCTACGAACTGGTGGGCTCGGGCCGGAACTTTTACCGGGAGCAACGCGTGGGAGAGTGGCTCATGGAATGGGACTCGGCTTCTGGCACCAATCTCACCGGCCATTTTCGCGTACGCTCCTGGCGGGCCCTGGCTGAAACTCACAGCCGTTCCTTCGCACCTGTTTTTCTGGACATCACCGCTGAGGCATTCGGCAGCAATCCTTCCTACTCAGCGCAGCTGCTGCACGGCTCCGACTATTGGCGCACGCTGCTCGACCAGGCTTGCGGTATCGACATTTACGGCCACAACGGCGTCGCCGTCGGAGACATCGACGGCGACGGCTTCGACGACATCTATGTCTGCCAGCCGTCGGGCCTGCCCAATCGTCTGTACCGCAATCGCGGGAACGGTACTTTCGACGACATTACCGAAGCCTCAGGACTCGGTGTCCTCGAAAATACGGCCTGCGCGCTATTCGCCGATTTCAACAATGACGGCCGCCAGGATCTGATCGTCGTTCGTACTGACGGCCCGGTGTTGTACCGCAACCAGGGCGCCGGCAAGTTTCGCAAACAGCCGGACGCGTTTCACTTTGCCAATCCTCCCCAAGGCACGTTCACCGGCGCAGCCATCGCTGACTATGATCGCGACGGCTATCTGGATATTTACTTCTGTCTTTACCTTTATTACCAGGGCGCCGATCAGTACCAATACCCCTCGCCTTATTTCGATGCGGAAAATGGTCCACCCAACTTCTTGATGAAAAACAATCGCGACGGAACGTTTCGCGACGTTACCGCCCAGTCCGGTCTGAATCAAAACAACCGCCGATTCAGTTTTTGTTGTGGATGGAACGACTACAACCGCGATGGATGGCCCGATCTCTATGTAGTGAACGACTTCGGCCGGAAAAACCTCTACCGTAACAATGGCGACGGCACGTTTACTGACGTTGCTGCCGAGCTTGGCGTTGAAGATGTCGGAGCAGGCATGAGCGTCTGCTGGCTTGACTACGACAACGACGGTCTTGATGACCTCTACGTCGCCAATATGTGGACTGCCGCCGGCATGCGCGTCACCACCCAGCAGGTCTTTCAAAGTGAGGTCTCCGAGAATGTCCGGGCTCTCTATCGCAAGCACAGCATGGGGAACTCACTGCTTCGAAATGACGCTGCTAAGAACAACAATCCGGTTTTTGAAAACGTGAGCGGCCCTGCCGGGGTCGAGATGGGACGCTGGTCGTGGTCGAGCGATGCCTGGGACTTCGATCATGACGGTTTCCCCGATCTCTACATCGCCAATGGAATGGTATCCGGACCTTCGCGCTCGGACCTCAACAGTTTCTTCTGGCGCCAGGTGGTAGCCAATTCTCCCGCCCAGGCCAAGCCTTCTACCGACTACGAACAGGCATGGAATGCCCTCAACGATTTGATCCGTTCCGACGGTACCTGGAGCGGCTACGAGCGCAACGTCTTTTACGCGAACAACCGCGACGGAACGTTCTCCGACGTTTCCGCCGTCGTAGGCATGGATTTTGTCGAAGATGGCCGGTCTTTTGCGCTGGCAGATTTCGATCACGATGGGCGCCCCGAAGTTCTGCTCAAGAATCGCAACGCCCCTCAGTTGCGCCTTTTAAAAAACGTTATCCAGGATCTGCCGCCGTCGATTGCGTTCCGCCTTCACGGCAGCAAGAGCAACCGTGATGCCATCGGTGCCGCAGTGACGGTCGAAACGGAATTCGGACGTCAGACCCGAATGCTTCAGGCGGGCTCAGGATTTCTCGCGCAGCATACCAAAGAAGTGTTCTTCGGACTGGGCGACACCAAGGGTCCAGTGCGGGCCTCGATCCGTTGGCCGAGCGGACAGGTGCAGGATTTGCGCGATCTGCCGCTGAACCACCGCATCTGCATCGAAGAAGGCGCTGCGCCCTCGCGCATGGAACCCTTCACGAAGGCGCCAGCGAGGGGTGATGGTCCGGCCCGCGAGCCGCAGCCCGCCGAGACGATCCCCAACATCATCGAAACCTGGTTGCTCGCCCCCGTGACGGCGCCCGACTTTGCTCTCCCTGACCGAAGCGGGAAAATCCGAATGCTGAGCGCCCTGCAGGGCCAGCCGGTCTTGCTGAATTTCTCCACCTCCGCATCGGCAGATAGTCGCCAGGCTCTGGAAGGATTCGAACGTCATCATCAACGCTGGGCGGCGGAAGGCCTTCACCTGCTTGCCCTCCAGGTCGATGATTTATCCGACGGCGACCGCTTGCGCGAACCTGCCCGGCAACCACAATTTTCATTCCCCATCGTTCGTGCAACCGACGATGTCGCTGGCATCTATAACATTCTCTACCGCTATCTGTTTGACCGGCACCGCGATCTGAGCCTCCCGACGTCGTTCCTCATCAACCCCAACGGCGAAATCGTCAAAATCTATCAGGGGCCCGTGCGCCCTGAACAAGTGGAAGACGACTTCCGGCACATCCCGCGGACCGCAGCACAACGCTCGGCCAAGGGGTTGCCCTTTCCGGGTTCGATGGATGCCCCGGATTTTCAGCGCAACTATCTCTCCTACGGGTCGGTATTCTTTCAGCGGGAGTACTTTGACCAGGCGGAGTCATCGTTCCAGTTGGCGCTTCGCGACGATCCATCCAGCGCCGAAGCTCTCTACGGCCTGGGAAGCGTCTATCTTAAGCAGCAAAAGCGAACCGAAGCGCGCGACAGTTTCGAACGTGCCACCAGGATGCAATCTGCCTATCCCGAGACGCTGCCCAATGCCTGGAACAATCTCGGCCTGATCGCCACCCAGGACGGCCGCACCGACGAGGCCATCGCCTATTTTCAACAGGCCCTCCGCCTCAGTCCCGATCACCTGATTGCGCTCGATAATCTGGGCAATGCTTATCGCCAGCAAAAACGCTGGAGCGAAGCCCGCGACGTGTTGCAACGCGCCCTCGCCGCCCATCCTCAGGATCCGGAAGCCAATTACAGTCTGGGAATGGTATACGCCCAAACCGATGACACCGGCCATGCCTATGAGTACCTGCAAAAGGCCCTGCAATTCCGTCCCGGTTATCCCGAGGCCCTGAACAACCTGGGAGTGCTTTATCTGCGCACCGGCCGGCGCGCCGATGCGGTGGCCAGCTTCGAGGAATGTATTCGCGCAGCGCCCGGGTTCGACCAGTCCTACCTGAACCTCGCCAAACTGCACGCGCTGGATGGCAAGCCCGAAAAGGCGCGTACCGTTCTCCGTGAGTTGCTAAAACAACACCCCGACCACGTGCAAGCGCAGCAGGCACTCGCCGAACTGGGTCAGTGACCAACCAATTGTCATCCTGAGTGAAGCGAAGGAGCCATGCACTGGGTTGGCCTGAAAGGCGCGCTAACGCTGCCGGGTGCCTGCGGGGGGCGTAGGCGCGGTCAGCAGATCGACCATCATCTTGTAAAGCTTCTCCGGGTCAAGGTCGACCTGGATCTCGACCGGCTGGACATCGACTACCGGCTTGTCCCGTTCTGTCCAGGTAAGCACATTCCCGTATCCCGCCCCGCGATCCAGATCCACATCCATGAATCGTGTTTCTGTCTTCGTGATCACCGACGAGTCGAGCCATGCCGCCGCCGTCAACTCATCCCAGAGATAGTTGTATTCGCCAAATAAACGCCCGTATTTTCCGATGTACTGCGCCGCCGGCGTCGTCCCCGTCTTAATTCGCTTGAGTAATTCCGTGGTCATCTTCGTTTTCACGGAGATGTCGACCGGCGTGCAGACTATCTTTTTCCACGGTGCCCGCAAAACCATATGGCCCGCCTCCGGGTCGAACCAGAGATTGAACTCGTGTCGGGGAGAGTTCGCAAATTCCGGGTCCGCGGTTTGAGGATTCAGGCTCGCGCCCATGAAGATCAATTCTTTCGCCAGCTTGGGAAACTCAGGATCGATCGCGATGGCGAGGGCCAGGTTGGTCATCGGTCCGCCCTCGTAAATCGTCACCTGCCCCGGAAACTTGTGCACCATCCGTACCAGGAAGTGGGCGGCGTCTTCGTCGGCCGGTTTCGTGGTGGGCTTGCCCTCAGGAAGCTCGCCGAGTTGGTCGGGCGGATGGTAAAAGCGCGGAGTCCATGCTCCCAACCAGGTAATGGACCCGTAGCGCTTCTCCCAGAGTTCAGTTTCCTGTTTTCGGCGAACCAGAGGATATTCGGCCCCCGGCACGACTGGAATGTCGGTGCGTCCTATCATTTCCAGCGTGCGCAGCGTATGCGCAACTTCCGATTTCAACCACGAATCTCCCGTCACCACCGTGATGCCGAGTACTTCCGTCTGGGGGGACTGGATCAACAGCAGTATCGATTGCTGGTCAGTTCCAGCCGGCCCCGCGGCGTCCTGATCAATTATGATTTTGCGCTTGCTGCTCTCCTGGCCCCAGCAAACTAAGCTCCCCAACGACAGCGCTGCGACGACGACTGCACGAGCCCGGCCGACCTTCATCATCACCTCTCGTAGAGTCGAAACTCCATACTGCTTGTCGTCCGGCGCCCGCTCGGCCGCCGCGTGATCGGCCCGCTTCCCTCAACCATTCAGCGCGTTATTTTTATTTTCCAGACAAACGGCCGATCAGCAACTCGAAGAATCTGGCTGAGTCGACATCCACGGCGACATTTGTGTTGGGAACGAAGTTTTCGCGCAACACCGGAGAAGTCCTTGTCGTCGCAAGCGTCGGCGCCGACCCGCGGATCGACATTTTCACCGCCGCTTCCTTCTCCGCATCCGCCCGTCGCCGCAGGTCGCCCGCACTGGGACTGTAACCCAGGGTTTCTCCAGCGGTGAGTTCGCCCGTGGTTTCAACATCGACGTAGTACTCCTTCCACTTCAGCAGCGATGGATCGAGGAAGGCGGCCACCGCCAGAGAATCGTGCATGTTGGGTCCCACCAGGAAGCCTTGCTCCCGGTTGTGATCGATAGCGTGGCGAGCAATCTTCGCCGCCGCTTGGCTCACGGCATTCTGTGCGGATTCCAGCACGCGCACATGGTCGTCCGCAAGAGACGTCCGTCGAGTCACGTCGAGACCGACCATGGTGATCGGGATGCCTGACTGAAATACAATGCGAGCCGCTTCCGGATCCACGTAAACATTGAACTCAGCCGCGGGCGTGATGTTGCCACCCGACAGCGACCCTCCCATCATCACAACGCTCCGAATCATCCGCGCCAGTTCGGAATCGAGGTTCATCGCCGTCGCCACATTGGTGAGCGGACCGACCGTGATCAGCGTCACTTCGCCCGGATATTTGCGAACGCTCCGGCGAATGAATTCCGCGGCGGGCTCACTCACCGGCTTGAGTTTCGGCTCCGGGAAAACCGCTCCTCCCAGTCCGTTCTCGCCATGTGCGTAGGCCGCCGTCACCAGTCGACGTGCCAGAGGTCCCTTGGCGCCAGCCGCCACCGGAATATCGGTCCGGCCGGCAATTTCCACCATGCGCAATGCGTTCGGAAGCGTCAACTCCAGCGGCACGTTGCCGGCCACCGCCGTGATTCCTTCAATTTTCAACTCCGGGGAGCGCATGGCTAGCAGCAGGGCGAATGCGTCATCGACGCCGGGGTCGGTGTCGACGATGACGCGAGCCGGAGCAGAAACGGATGGAGGTTGCGCAATCCATCGGCTATCTTGCGGGGAACCGAAGCTGTCCCTGGCCAGTGCTCCCAGCGCAAGCGTGGCTGCCGAGGATGTCACAAACCGCCGGCGCGTAATCCCAAACCTTCGCTGCAAATCCATCCCGGCCCCCGTCTACTTCGCATTTCGCGCTGGTTGGGTCATCAACTTCACATAAAGGTCGTACAGCTTCTTGGTATCCACATCGAACTGAACCGTGGCCTTCCTCTCATACGGGGGCAGTTCCGTGCTCGGATCCCAGAAAAGCGTCTGCCCGTAACTGGGGCCGTGACTCACATCGATGTCGACATAAAGTTCCTTCTGTCCCGTGATGATCGAGGGATCGATCATGGCCGCCGCTGACAGCTCGTCCCACATAAAACTTTCTACGGCATACTCAGTAAGGTAACGAGCCACGGGTGTGTCCGCTTTCGCGATGGCCGCTTTGACCGCCGGGTTCACCGTGGTCTTCACCGAGATATCAATCGGCGTGATCACAATCTTCTTCCACGGCGCGCGTATCACGATGCGAACTGCTTCCGGATCAAACCACCAGTTGAATTCGCGACGGCCGTCAATGCTGTTAATCCCGCCGTTGTCCGCGTACATCCCGCTTCCCATCAGCACCAGCGATTTTGCCAGGGTTGCCACCTCGGGATCGAGCCGCAGCGCCAGCGCTATATTGGTCAGGGGGCCGCCCGCCCAGAGAACCACTTCGCCCGGATACTTATGTACGGTGCGAATGATGAAGTTTGCGGCGCTTTCCTCGAGCGCCTTGATATGTGGCTCGCCCTCGACCAGAGGAGGGATTATTCCCGGCTCGTGGTATCCCGCGCGGAACGCCGCCGGAGTGCCTTCCGGCCGGTTCGAGAAATCGCTCCAGCAGCCTTTGTAGCGAAACTTGCCGTAGAGGGCTTCCCAGCGCTCGCTTTCTTCTTTCGAATTGAGGAAAGGGAACTCCGCGCCCGCGATGACCGGAACGTCCGTGCGGCCCGCTATTTCGAGCAGTCGGAGGGTGCGCCGCGTTTCTTCTTTGACCCACTGATCGCCGCTCACCGTGGTGATGCCCAGGACCTCGAATTTGTCCGATTGCAGGAAAATCAGGATCGATTGCATGTCGGTAGTGGCCGGCCCTCGTGCGTCCTGATCCACGATGACCTTGACCTTCTGGGCCTGCACCTCGTCAGTGGAAGCCCAAACCAGAACTGCCGTCACCAGAGCAATAACCTTTCCTGCCTTCATGCGGAGATTCCTCAATCCGTTCATTCTCGCCTTGCGCGATGCGCTGGAACACAACCTTGTTCGTCCAACTTAACGCCGGAAGGCATCGCATTGTAAAGCCTGATCGCAGGCGCTGCCACAGATTGTTTGCCTCCTGTCTGTGATACCGGACCGCAGTTTGCGGACTGGGCGGGCACCCACTAGAATGTCTGCGTTTGCGATTGCTGTCTCCCACTGGAGCCATGGGCCATTTCGCTTGAACGCGCGGCATCATTCCCTCTGCCTCTTTGTGTTCGCGGAATTGCTGCTGCTCGCTCCTCTGGGGACCCGCGCTCAGTCGCCCCCGCCCGCCAACTCCGCTGCCGTCTATGGATTCGTGAGGGATTCCCGCGGTCTCCCGGTTCCCGCAGCTGCGGTTCACCTGCATCGCCAGGGCGCACTGCAAACCGTAACCGTGCTGACCGATTCGACGGGCGCTTATCGCTCCGAAGGCCTACTTGCAGGTGCCTATACTCTGCGAGCCGAGAAGGCTGGATCCGGTGAAGGAAGCGTCGGACCCGTCGACCTGGAAGCGAAACAGCTCAAGAAAATTGATCTGACATTACTATCGCCGTCGGCTCCGCAAGTCCAACCTCCCTCCGCCGAGGCTCCCCAGTTCTTTGATGAGCCTCGGTTCACCGTGGCGGGCGTGACCGACACGATCAATCACGGAGGGCACGGTTCCGACACGGTTTCGCGAACGACTCAGTCCCTTGCCAAAGACATTGTTGCCCTCGATAAGGACTCTTTGCCGGTCCCGCGGTCGGCTCCCACTCCCGCCACAGAACGATCTTTGCGGGAAGCAGCAGCCCGCGACCCTGAAAACTTTGAGGCCAACCAGCGACTGGGAATCCTGTTGGTTCACGGCGGACAGACCCGCGAAGCCCTTCCGTATCTGGAGAAGGCCCACCGGATCCATCCTGACGACTACGAAACCGGGTACGCGTTGGCCCAGGTCTACGCGCAGCTCGGCAACTATCAGGACGCGCGCTCTCTTGCCCGCTCTCTGCTCGCGAAGCAAGACAAAGCCGCCCTACATCACTGGCTGGGAGACCTCGAGGAAAAACAGAAAAATCCACTTCAGGCCGTGCACGAATACCAGCGCGCTGCCGAGCTTGACCCCAGCGAGCCCAATCTCTTCGATTGGGGAGCCGAACTCCTGAACCATCGCGCATTCGAGCCCGCGATTGAAGTCTTCGCCAAGGGCAATCGCTCATTTCCACAATCTGCGAGGATGCTGGTCGGCCTCGGCGTAGCCTGGTACGCTACCGGCTCTCCCGACCAGGCGGCAAAATATCTTTGCCACGCAACCGATCTGAATCCTGAAGATCCGAATCCCTACCTGGTGTTGGGCAAAATGCAGATTGTGGAGACCTCCGAGTCGCAGGCGGTTCTCGCGCGAATGGAACGTTTCGCTCGGCTCCATCCCGACAGTGCGCCGGCCAATTACTATTATGCCCTCAGCCTCTGGAAGCGCCAGAAAGGTTTGGAGAACCGGGAGCCTTCCGGTGCAGTCGAATCGCTGCTCCAGAAGGCGGTCCGCCTCGATCCCAGGCTCGCCACTGCCTCTCTGCAGTTGGGTGCCCTGTACGAGGAGCAAGCCGACCTTCCGAAAGCCGTCCTCGCCTATCAGAAGGCGATTGCCGCTGATCCCCAATTGGCGGAAGCACACTATCGCCTGGCGCAGGCCTACCGGCGAACCGGAGATCCCAAAAAAGCAGCGGAAGAAATCAAGCTGTACGATCAGATTTCCAAAAAATCAGCCGAGCAAGTGGAGCGCGAAGCCCGCGAGATCCCGCAATTTGTTTATACTCTCCGCGACTCCAACTCCCCTGCGCGCCCTCAGTAGGAACGCTGGTCCGCGATGGAGTGAGTCTGCTGTGGACTTGAGGCGGTAGCTTCTCCCTGGGGGACTGCGCTGAACCACCATTCGCTCGATCGCTATTTCAAACTCACTGAAAACCAAACCACCGTCCGCCAGGAACTGGTCGGGGGCCTGACCACGTTCATGACCATGGCCTACATCGTCGTGGTCAATCCTCAAATCCTGGCGCAGGCCGGAATGCCCGCCGATGGGGTTGTCTTTGCCACCTGTATTTCCGCTGCGGTGGCCTCTCTCGTCATGGGCCTGTACGCGAATTACCCCATCGCCATGGCCCCTGGCATGTCCTTGAATGCCTACTTTACCTACTCGGTATGTCTTGGCATGGGAATTCCCTGGCGTACCGCGCTGGGAGTGGTTTTTTTCTCCGGCGTCCTGTTTGTCCTGCTCACCGTCTCGCGCGTCCGCGAGCAGATTGTCAACGGCATTCCGAACTGCCTGAAACACTCGACCGCTGCCGGGATTGGCATGTTTATCGCGTTTGTTGGCCTGCGCAACGCAAAGCTGGTAGTCGCAAACCCAGCCACCTTCGTGGGTCTGGGCAACATATCGCTGCCCGAGGTCCAGGCGGCCTGCTTCGGGATCGTGCTGACCCTGGTCCTGATGGCGCGTAAAGTGAACGGCGCGATTCTGCTGGGCATCGCGGCCACAACCCTTTTCGGCATCCTGCGCGGCATCGCTCACTGGCCGGCCGCCTGGATCTCCCTCCCGCACCCGGGTAGCACCCTCCTGCAACTGGATCTGCGTGCAGCTATGCATCTGGGCTTGCTCGAGATCATCTTTGCATTCCTGTTTGTCGATCTGTTCGACAATGTCGGAACCCTGGTCGGAGTGTGCGAGCAGGGCGGATTCATCAAGGACGGCCGCATCCCGCGTGTCGGTCGCGCGTTGCTGGCCGACGGTGTGGGCACGATGTTCGGGGCCCTGACGGGCACCTCCACCGTGACCAGCTACATCGAGAGCGCGGCCGGTGTTGCCGCCGGGGCCCGCACCGGCCTCAGTAATGTTTTCGTGGCTGCGCTGTTCCTGATGGCCGTCTTCTTCTCTCCGGTGGCCGGCGCGATTCCTGCCTTCGCCACTGCCCCGGCGCTGATCCTCGTCGGCGCCCTCATGACCCAATCCATCGCGCACGTCGAATGGGCCGACTTCAGCGAGGCATTCCCCGCATTCCTGACCATGCTGGCTATGCCGCTAACCTTCAGCATCGCGACCGGCTTGAGCCTGGGTGTGATTGCCTACACGATCGTGAAGGTCGGGACCGGAAGGTACCGGGAAGTGAGCGTCGTGCTGTGGATTCTGACCGTGGTCTTCGTTCTGCGATATGTCTATCTGGCTGCCGCCTGAGTGTTGCACCTTCGCTGGTGTCACGCCCGAAAATCCAAGCACAGGAAAGTTCCCACTCCAAAGCCGAGAAAAACTTCCGTGGTCGCTCGCTTTGAAAGCCCCTACCACAACGCCTCTGTTGTCCGCTTGCATAACGCGGTCAGTAAGGAATCGCACCAAAAAAGGAAAAGGCATACTTTGCCGAATGATCCGGCCAAAATATGCCCCGTCTAGGTACCTAGCATCTCCTCTTCAGAACCGCAGCTTCAAGGCCAACTGAACCAGGCGCGGATTGTTTACGGTCGCGTTCACAACGCCAAAGGTTGCCCGTGAATCTACGTCCTGCAGGCCGTTCCCTGAGGATCCACCTAAGAAATACTGTGGATGGTTAAACAAGTTGAAGAACTCCGCTCGGAAATCAAGGCTTGTCCCTTCACGCGGCAGCATGAAGCGCTTGATCAGCGAGAAGTCCGTGTTCACGAAACCCGGACCATAGAGCGGTGCGCGAGGAAGAGGGCTGAGTTCCCCGAATGGTGCATCCATATACGCACATGGGTTGAACCAGACCGTCGAGGGCCCCAACTTACTCGGCGCAACGCAACCCGGATTGGCGGCAACCGGGCCTGCCTTATGCGGATCTCCAACTTGAATGGGGCGAGTAAGCGCCGTTCCGTTTTCAGAGAACTGCACGCCGGTGTTGTTCGTGCTCGCAATCAAAAACAACGGGAAACCGGAAGAGACCCTTTCAATGACGTTCACCGACCATCCCCCAAAGACCTGGTTGACCGGTCCATTCCAGCCGCTGCCGAATTGCTTGCCGCGGCCGAAAGGCAAGTCGTACAGCACGCTGGCCGAAAAGTTGTGATTAAGGTGGATCTGAGACAGACTCCAGTCCAGTTTGTTTGAGCCCGGCAGCGGCCAATAATTTGCGCCGATGTTGCTGCCCAAGCCGTCTGAGAGTCCGCTATCAAAGGCGCGCGCATAGGTATAACTCAACAACGCATACAAACCGTGCCGCACGCTCTTGGTTTCGGCCTTCGCTTGCAACGAATCGTAGCGGGTCGAGCCGTTGTCACGAATTGCGTAGACAGTTACGAAAGGATACTTCTGGGTTGCGAAGGCGGATCCGCAACCGAGCGTGTATCCGGGCGTGGTGGTGCAAGCGGAGGGCTGGCTGACGTTCTCATTCAAGAAGCTGCTCAGGATGTGCGACCCGCGCGATCCAGCATACCCAACCGTGAACACGACATTGCCTGGAAGTTGTTGCTCGATGTTCAGGTTGAACTGCTGTACCCGCCCTTGTTTGAAGTCGAAATTCTGCGAGTTCACGTTTCCAGCAAACTGGTTCGCCGCCGGGGGAGAGGTAGCAAACTGAAAGCCATTCGAGATGATCATGTTCGGCCCGCCGGCTGGCGGAAGAGTCCCATTTGCCGCACTTCCACATGCCGGGGTCCCTACCGACGGCGTTCCCGCGGGACACAGGTCCGGGAAAAAGAAGGAGCCGCCCGCCGTCTCATCGTAAAACGGTGGATTCTGCCAGAGGCCTTGTCCGCCCATGTTCCACGAAGAGTCGTGGAATATGGCGTACCCGGCACGAATCGACGTTTTCTGGCTACCGCCGGGTTGCCACGCTATACCGATGCGTGGTTCAAATGCGGTTTTGTCAAACTGGATCCCAACTCGTCCATCTGAATTCTGCCCTGGAACCAGGTATGTGCCGGTGTTGAAATTGAAGTTGGATTGTCGATTCTCAGCTTCCACCACCGGCGTAACCAGGGCCCATGCCAGCCCGATGTTGAGTGTCAAGTTTTTGGTGATCCGCCAATCGTCTTGAACAAAAGGACGGAACATCTTCCAGCGGCGCCCGGTGGTCGCACCGAAAAACGTCTGATCATGGAGAGCAAGATCAGTCATTCCCAGCATGAAATCCGCCGCGTTGTCGCCGCCGCCGAAATAGGAACTCGCTACCCCAGAACTAACTCCCACCGCGCTGGTCCATGCATTCGTAAACACCCAAAAACCATCCTGGAAACCATTGGTCAGAACGTTCAACTGGTTCGCACGAAGCCCGCCGCCGAGCCGGATATGGTGGTTGCCGCGGATCATGTCGAACGAGTCGGAAATAGAGAAGACGTTCGTGCCGCCCTGGAAAGGAGCGAATCCGCGGTCACCCAGTGCCCAGTAGGGGCCGCCAAGTTGGGCGATATTCAGTCCGCAACTAATGCAGTCCTTGGTCGATTGCGAAAGGCCGGGAGGTACTACGCCTAACGAGGGGCAACTGCTATCCAGATTTGCTCCCGGGATGCCAAGCCTTGCCGATTCGCAGGATCGGTCACCAAAAGACAAAATGTGATTGAAGATCCGGTTGAAGCCGGCATTGATCTGGTTGATGGTGCGATCGGAAAAGACGTGCGTTTCCGAAATCGCCAGGTTTCGTCCGTGATTGCTGATGTTCTGCGTGCTGGCGAAAGCGCTGGGCGCTGCAAATCCCGGTGACCCTCCGGGCACGAATGAAATTGCCTGATCGTAACTAAACCGCGCGAACATCGAATCTTTAGACGAGAAATTGTGATCGATGCGAACGTCAAATTCACCTTCGTTGAGGCTCCGGACAGGCACGTTCGTATAGTTGAATCCCGACCCGGGCGCACTGGGAACCGTGCCTGGGTAAAGGTTGATCATCTGTGCCGCCACCGGGTCAATGAATTCGCTCGGAATAATGTTGCAGGGTGTCCCGCCAGTCTGCGTTCCGTCCAAATTTGGCGTGACCGGCGTGGTCCCGTTGCACTTGAAAGGATCGCGGGTGGCTGTGGCGCCCGTAACCGAGGTGGTGTACGGGTTGAAAAGAATCTGGCTGGTGACCGGCTGGCCGTACAGGTCTGCTGAAAAATCTCCCGTCCGCATGGCTGCGGTCGGAACAAATCCATTGAACGGTATGCCTCGTCGTTGCCGCTTCCCCTGATAGTCGATGAAAAAGAACGTCTTGTCTTTCTCCAGAGCTCCGCCGAGCGCGAATCCAAACTGGTTCAGATTGAATTTCTCGCGGGTAGCTGAGCGCGCGCTGCGGGCATCGAGCGACGTGTTCCGGAAGAATTCAAACACCGAACCATGGAGACTGTTCGACCCGGACTTGATGCTGACCAGCACGGTCGGCCCCGCACGCGTCCCCCACTCCGCCGAGTAGTTATAGGTGAGAACCTTGAACTCCTGGATGGCGTCAATCGAGGGCAGAATCGCAATCCCACCAGCGGTCAGTTCGTTGTTGTCGTTGCCATCCAGCAGCCAATCGGTGCTGCTTACACGGGAACCACCTACCGAGAGCGAGTAAGACCCGCGCGTTGACACCTCACTGCTCGGGCCGCCGTTGAAGAAGCTGCTGGGGTTCGTCTCCTGCGTCGTGCCCGGTGTCAGCGTTGCCAACTGCACAAAATCTCGGCCATTCAATGGCAGGTCGGCCACCTGTTCCGACGTAATGACCTGCCCCAGCGTCGGATTCGTCGTCTCCACCGCCACTTCCGTCGCGCTCACTTCCACTGTGGATGTGACCGAGGCTGGTGCCATCGTGAAATTCACCTCGCGATGTTCGTCCACCTGCAGCCGGGCATCCTTCTGCTCTACCGGCTGAAATCCCTGGGATTCAACCCGCAGCGTGTAATTCCCCACCGGCAACAGCGGGATCAGGTAGTGCCCGTTCTCGTCCGCCTTCGATTGGCGTTCAGCAGACGTGCCCTGCGATGTGACCCGCACCGTCGCTCCCGAAATGACCGACCCGGTTTTATCGGATATCGTGCCGGAAAAACTCCCCGTAGACTGGCCGTACAGAAGTGGAGAAATCGTTAGCAGAAGTGAGCAGCAAAAGACGAGCAGCAGCGCTTTCTTGTTCAGCATGAACATCCCCCAGAGAACTCACACCGAATCACCAACGGGACGCTCGCTTCCCCACGCACCGTGTCGGAGGTCCCTGATCGGAGTGCGCTCATATAACTGGATTTAGCCCTGTGAAGTCAAGCCTTTTGTGCCAGCTCCGGATTTCCACAACCACCGTGATGGCAGCTTCGCGCGAGCGCCCGGGCAGACGGCGCGCTTCCTCGTTTGCCATCTCAATCTGATCTGAACGCTAAAGCGATTTTGTTTCAGGATGGAAGTCGGACAGCAGCAGGGAGGGTAATTCCTCCGCGTCGCCAATCGGCAGCTTGTACCTCAGGAGGTGCCGCGCGCGGTCCACTCCGAGTCATAGCGCGCCCGATCATAGAACGATTTCTGCGTGCCGACTCCTGTGGTCGACAGCCCCGCATACAGATTCGCCCGCCGTACCGCCTCGCGCTCCGGCAATCCCTCGCCCAGAAACACGGCAAAGCTGCCAATGAATGCGTCCCCCGCTCCCGTGCTGTCCACGCTTTTCACCGCGAATGCAGGGATGTGTTCCATGCCTTCGCGGCCCGCCAGCAGCGAGCCGTTGGCCCCAAGCGTGAGGATCACCCGCTTCACCCCGCCCGCGAGCAGCTTTTCGGCGCACTTCTTCGCCTCGTCCACGTTGCGCACCGGCATCCCGGTAATCGTCTCCGCTTCGCTCTCGTTGGGAACAAAATAATCGAGCCCCTCCAGCGCCTTCAAATCGACCGGCTGGGCCGGAGCTGGATTGACAATGCACCGGATCCCGTTCGCATGCGCAAAACGGACGCTGTAATAAACCGTTTCCAGCGGAATTTCAAATTGCAGCACCATGCAGTCAACCGTCTTCAGCAATTCCGCGGCCGCGTCGACGTCGCCAGGTTTTAGCCGGTCGTTCGCCCCTTTCACCACAAAAATACGGTTCTGGCCGTTCGGCTCCACGAAAATTGGCGCTACCCCGCTCGACACGCCTTCGATCTGCTTCACATGCGTGGCGTCGATACCCAGCTTCTTAAAGTTTTCAATCGTCGCCGGACCGAACAGATCATTTCCCACCCGCGCGACCATGAATACCTCGGCGCCGCACAAACGCGCGGCCGTCGCCTGGTTGGCTCCCTTTCCTCCAAAGCCCAGGTCAAAAGAATCCCCAAAAATTGTTTCCCCGGGCTTGGGGAAACGGCCAGTGAACGTCGTCAGGTCAATGTTTGCACTGCCCACTACTGCAATCCGCGGACGCTTCGCCATAAGGTTCACAAACTTCGATTGCCTTGCTCGAATGGAAGCCGGAAGTGAAAGTAAAGAAGGCCGAGTTTATTCAGCGCTGTGTAGTGTTGTCAACGGCTCGTGCCGCTTGCAATTGCCGGGACAGGTTGTTTTGCCGCAAAGCTGACCGCTTCGAAAAAGCGGGTCAGTTTGTCGCGATCCAGCCTCCCGTTGGCACGAACGCCCGAACACAGATCCAATCCGAACGGCGCCACCGCCTTCATCGCCTGTCCTACGTTGCTTGCGTTCAGGCCTCCGGCAAGAAAAATGGGGACACTGACCTGCTCCCGGATCTGCAGGCTCAGATTCCAGTCATGGCTGCGGCCAGTTCCGCCCAGTTCCTTCACCGCCAGGGTCGAATTACCGGAATCGAGGAGAATCGCGTCCACCGATGCAGCGGCGGCCACCGCTTCGTCAACCGACTCGGGTCCGGTGACGTGGACAACCTGCACAATCGAAATGCCCGGCAATGCGGATTTCAGATCCTCCAGTGAGCCCGAGGTGAGGCGATCGCAAAGCTGGATGCAGTTCGTCCGGCACCGGTGTTGTTGTCGAATGATCGCGTCGACCGCCTGCTTGCTGGTCAGCAGAAAAGAACCGATCGCTGGCGGAATCGTCGCGGCAATCTCTGCAATGCGATCCTCGCCGATTACCCCCGGACCGCTCGGCATCGCCGACACCAGCCCGAGCGCCGACGCGCCGCATTCGATGGCCAGCCCGGCTTCCTCAACGCTGCTGATGCAACAGATTTTTACTCGAGGAGCGTGAGTAGGGCCCATGCTGTTCCGCTATTCCCCGTAGGGTACCCAGATGTTTTTGACCTGCACCGCATGTTGCAGGAACCACCGGCCCTCGCCTTGCTTCACGTCCAGCCAGTCGATGCCGCGGCCTTCGTTGGTGAACACCTGCTTCAGGTTCCCGGCCGAGAATGACTTCGCCGCCGCCGCACTCGCCTCATCTCCGAAGCACCAAAGCGCGTCAACATCATCGTGCTCCGCAAGAACTTTCAGCAGTTGCGACGGGTAGCCGGTGACGATGTTCACGGCTCCACCCGGTAAATCGCTGGTGTCGAAGAGCTGATATAGGTCCGCGGCAACCAGCGGATACATCTCGGAAGGAATGACAATCGCCGTATTGCCCATGGCCAGTACCGGCATCACCATCGACAGAAATCCAAGCAGCGGAGCTTCCCGCGGACAGATAATGCCCACCGTGCCAAGCGGTTCGTTCATCGCAATCGCAATGTTGCGGAACGGCGGACTATGCACGGCACCGTCGAACTTGTCCGCCCAAGCAGCATAGGAGAAGATGCGCTCGATCCCGGCATCGACCTCCGCGGCCGCTTGCGTTTCTCCTACCGCCTGTGCCAGTCGCCGCGTAATCTCCTCACCTCGCTGCGAGAGATTCTCCGCCATGTAGTAAAGAACCTGCGCCCGGTTGTGCGCCGTGCTCTTCGCCCATCCCGATGCCTTGCGTGCCGCTTCCACCGCGTTCCGGATATCTTTGCGATTACCCAGCGGAACTTCGCCCAGGGACTGTCCATCCCGACCTCGCACCTGCATCGAATATCCGGAGTCCGGCCGGGCTTGCTTACCGCCGATGTAGAGCTTCACGGTGCGATCGATCGCCGGGATAGCCGTTTCACTTTCGGCTTCCGACTCTTCCGCGGGAGAGCTTTTCGCTGCAGGTAGAGTCCGCGCATTCTTGAACCACGTGGGTTCCAGATATTCCAGCAACCCTTCTCGCCCGCCTTCCCGTCCGTAACCGCTCTCGCGATAGCCGCCGAAGCCGCACGCCGCGTCGAACAGGTTTGTGCAATTCACCCAGACCACGCCTGCCTTGATCTGCGCGGCTACCTGCAACGCCACGTTAAGGTTCTCGCTCCACACGCAGGACGCCAGCCCGTACACCGTATTGTTGGCAAGTTCAACCGCCTCGGCGGGGGTGCGGAACGTCATCGCTGCCAGCACCGGACCGAAAATTTCCTGCTGCGCCACGATGGAGGTCGGATGAACATTGCTTAGCAGCGTGGGCGGAAAATAAAGTCCGCGCGTGGGCATCTCGATCTGTGGTTGCCAGCAGGTTGCGCCCTCGGCAATACCCTGGTCCACCAGGCTCTGAATCCGCTTCAGTTGAACCCGGTCAACAATCGCTCCAATGTCAATTCCCTTGTCCAGCGGCGGGCCCGCGCGCAGGGTGCTCATGCGGTCCCGGATTTTCCCCACCAGCGCCTCGGCAATGCTCTCCTGCATCAGCAGGCGCGATCCCGCGCAACACACCTGGCCCTGGTTGAACCAGATGCCGTCCACCAGGCCCTCGACCGCGCCGTCGAGATCGGCGTCGTCGAATACGATGAATGGCGATTTGCCTCCCAACTCGAGCGACAGTCGCTTGTGACTCTGCGCCGTCGCGCGGCGGATCGCCCGACCCACTTCCGTGGAACCCGTGAACGCGATCTTGTCCACGTCCGCATGCTTCACCAGCGCCTCGCCCGTCGAGCCGTCGCCCGTCACGATATTGACCACCCCCGCCGGAAGCCCGATCTCCTCGCAGATCCCGGCGAACGCCAATGCGGTCAGCGGGGTGAACTCAGCCGGCTTCAGCACCACTGTGTTTCCGGTCGCCAGGGCCGGCGCAATTTTCCACGCCAGCATCAGTAAGGGGAAGTTCCAGGGGATGATCTGTCCGACCACCCCGCAGGCCGTGAACTCAGGAAATTCCTGCTTCAGCAGTTGCGCCCAACCGGCGTGATAGTAGAAGTGCCTTGCCACCAGCGGAATATCGATGTCGCGGCTCTCGCGGATCGGCTTGCCATTGTCCATCGTCTCCAGCACCGCGAGCAGACGTGAGTGCTTCTGCACCTGTCTCGCCAGAGCGTAAAGATAACGGGCGCGGGCGTGCGGCGTCAGAGCCTGCCACTTCGGAAGGGCTGCCCGAGCGGCCTTCACCGCCCCGTCCACATCCGCCGGTGATCCTTGCGCAACGCTCGCGAGCTTGTCCCCCGTCGAAGGATCCGCCGTGTCGAAGTATTCCCCCGCGGATGGCTCGACCCACCTCCCGTGAATGAAATGTCCAAACCGCCGTGAGTGTCGGTCCAGCCAGGTCAGCGCCTCTTTCGACTCTTCCGGCGCAGGGCCGTACTCCATGGTCACGAACTTTTCAGCAATGCTCATGCGGTGCGCCCGGCTCCTCTGTCGTCAGCTCCCTACGCAATCGGATGGCGATATTCCGCCGAGTAGCGCCCCGTCGCGTGGAATCCCAGTTGCCGCTCAATATCATTCAACAGCCCGCTCGCCCCGAATCGAAACAGCTCTGACTTCATCCAGGGCACCCCGAGTTCTTCCTTCATCAATGCCAGCCATTCGGTGGATTGCTTCGCCGTGCGGATGCCGCCCGCCGGCTTGAAGCCCACCGCCATCCCGGTCTCCTGAGCGTATTCGCGGATCGCCCGGGTCATGACGAAACCCACTGGCAAAGTCGCGTTCGTCGGTTCCTTGCCAGTCGACGTCTTGATAAAATCCGCTCCCGCCATCATTGCGACCAGGCTGGCGCGACCCACATTGCGCAGCGTAAGCAAGTCTCCCGTTCCAAGAATCACTTTCATGTGGGCCGGCCCGCAGGCCTGCTTGAACGTCGCGATCTCGTCGTAAAGCTCCTGCCAGCGCCCGCCGAATACGTGCGCCCGCGTGATGACCACGTCGATGTCCTGCGCTCCCGCTTCCACCGAACGTCGGATTTCTTCAATCCGTTCCGAAAGCGGCGAAAGGCCGGCAGGGAATCCCGTCGAGACCGCGGCCACCCGCACACCGCTGCCTTCCAGCGCCCGGCGCGCAGTATCCACGAAACGGTGATAAACGCAGACCGCCGCCACCTGTATCTTCAGATCCTCGATCTCGAAATGCTTGACCAGGTCGTGCTGCAGCGGCTGCCGGGCTTTGGCGCACAACCGGCGCACGCGCTCGTCGGTGTCGTCCCCCGACAGTGTGGTCAGGTCCATGCACGTAATGGCGCGCAGCAGCCATGCCACCTGCCATTCTTTTTTTACGGTGCGCCGCAGCACGTGACTCTGCGCCCGGCGTTCGACCGCGCTGGTATTCACCCGAACTTGCTTGACCCAGTCGAGATTGAGAGGCGTGCCCCGGTTCGAAAGAAGAGGCCTTCCGCCCAGTGATGCCAACGGAGGCATTGCCGCAGCATGCAGCCCTTCACCGGAAGCGCCGGCCACGCCGTAACGTCGATTGTGTTCCACCGTCATTGGATGTTCTTTGCCGGACCCGCGATTCCCGCCTTCATCAACTGCCCGGCACCGGCCCGTCCGAACTCATATCGAACGCAATTGTACGGCAGAAAACGCAAAAGGGAAGCGCACCAGCCCCAAACGAGACGCGCCTCTCGGTGCCTCATCGAAGCCTCCAATCGCCGCATCCGTCCTTCTGTCGCCTGACTGTTTCCCTTGACACTCAGAAATCTCGACGCTAGGCTACGGCGTCAACCTTTCGGCTCTAATGAAAATTACTCGTTTGCTTGGAGTCTCGGTTCCTCTCCGCTTCACGCTTGCCTTCGCCGTCCTGATCTTGCTTTCGATCCTGCCGGCGCCCGCTTACGCAGCCCGGAAAATTATCTTCGATACCGACCCAGGTTCCGACGACGCGCTGGCGCTGATGCTGGCCCTGAACTCGCCCGAGCTCGACGTGCGCGCCATCACCGTCGTGCCCGGCAACGTCACCGCGGAAATGGGCCTCGAAAATGCCCTCCGTATGGTGTCGCTCGCGAAGCGCTGCGACATTCCCGTCGCCGCCGGAGCACACCATCCCTTGTTCCAGAAGCTGATCACCGCCGAGTTCTGGCACGGCAAGAATGGCTTGGCCAACGTCGAGCTGCCTGCCAGCCAATGTAAAGTCGACCCGCGCTTCGGCCCCGATCTCATCATTCAGTTGGTTCACTCCTCCCCGCACGAAATCACTCTGGTACCCGTAGGTCCGCTCACCAATATCGCCCTCGCCATCGAAAAGGACCCTTCTATCGTGCCGTTGGTGAAAGATGTCATCCTGATGGGCGGCTCGATTACCGGAGGCAACGTCAATGCTTCTGCCGAAGCCAACATCTATAACGATCCGGAAGCCGCCCAAATCGTGTTTCAGGCCGGATGGCCGCTCACCATGGTCGGCCTCGAGATTGGAGACAAAGCTCTCTTCACCCAAAAGTATCTCGATGAGCTCGGCAAAACCCACGGGCCCGTCAACGATTTCATCTTTGCAGTCCAGAAGTACCTGGTGAATCTCTCCGCCCAGTTCGGCGCTCCCGGGTCCCCTATGTATGATCCTTCCGCGGTGGCGGTCGCAATCGACCCCACCCTCGTGAAGGTGCAAGCCATGCATGTCGACGTCGAGACCCGTGGCGAGTTCACTCGCGGCGAAACCGTCGGCAATCGCCGCGGCGGCGTGGAACGCAACGTTCTTCACGGAGACCGCTACGTGATCGAAGGCATCGACAAAGTCGAAGCCAACGCCAGCGTTTGTGTCGATGTAGACGCTGACCGCTTCCTGCAGCTCTTTGTGTCCAGAATTCGCGGAAAATAGTTTTGCCGGACGTTCGTCATTTTGAGGAAACATACGCCGCCGCGTTCTCTCAACTCGTCGCGCACGAATCGCCCAAGGAGAAACGGATGTTTACACCCCAAAGCTTCACTCTCGCTCTGTTGATGATGATCACCAGCGCCATCTGCTGGGGTTCATGGGCCAACACTTATAAGGGTGTCAAAAACTACCGCTTCGAGCTTTTCTATTGGGACTACGCCATCGGCATCTTCCTCGTCTCGCTGATTCTCGGTCACACCATGGGAAGCACTGGCCACGATGCTTCCAGCCTCATGAACAATATCCACGCGGCCGGCATGTCGAACATCATTTACGCGCTCATCGGCGGCGCCATCTTTAATCTCGCTAACCTCCTGCTGGTCGCCGCCATCGACATGGCCGGACTGGCCGTCGCGTTTCCGATTTCCATCGGCATCGCCCTTGTGGTTGGCACCGTTCTCAGCTTTGCGCTCCAGCCCAGAGGCAACGCCGCCCTGCTCGGCCTCGGCGTCATCTGCGCCCTTATCGCCGTCATCATGGATGGCAAGGCCTATGGGAGCCTCGGAAAAGCCGAGAAGTCGGTCTCCCGCAAGAGTGTCATCGTCTGCGTCGTCTCCGGTGTCCTCATGGGACTGTGGGCGCCTTTCCTGACCCGTGCCATGACCACGGGCAGTCCGCTGGGCCCCTATAGCGCGGTGGTCTTCCTTACGCTAGGCGCCCTGCTCTCCTGCTTTATCTGGAACCTCTACTTCATGAAGCACCCGCTGGTCGGAAAGCCGGTCAGCTTCAGCGGATTCTTCCGCGGCCCCGCCTCCGGACACCTTCTCGGCCTGGCCGGCGGCTTCATCTGGGGCACGGGCACGGTCTTTAATATGGTTGCCGCCAGCTACACCGGCGTGGCCATCTCCTACGCGATCGGCCAGTCCGCACCCATGGTTGCCGCTCTCTGGGGAGTACTCGCCTGGAAGGAATTCGCCGGCGGCGGCAGCCGCAGCAAAATGTATTTAGCCCTCATGTTCGTCTTTTATGCCCTGGCGATTCTGCTGGTGGCGAAGGCCAACGGATAGCGCGGCTCCAGCCGATGATTTTCCAGGAATCCGAAGATGACATCCAACGAGAAACTTACTAATCCGGCCCGCCGCAATCTTCTGAAGCGCGCTTCCTCCCTCGCGGCTTTCCCGCTGCTCGCGAATTTGTCCTGCTCCCAGGCCGGCAAACCCGCAACCTCCGTGGCGCTGCCCAGACTCACCGGCGGACCGGTCCTCGACAGCCTTCCTCCCGTCATTGAGCACTCGCGCGATGTTCATACCAACGTCGATCGGGTCCGCGAAGTTGCCGGCTGGATGGCCTACGAAGAACTCCCCATGCCCGATTACGAACTGCCCTTCGGCGCCGGGCAGGGCAATGCGGATGAAACCATCGACTTCGTGATGACCGCCGACTGCGTCGATACTGCCTTCACCGATTTCAAGACGCACACGAAATTCCAGGTCGACTTCGCCGGCCGCCACTGGTCCGATTCCGACGCGCTTTTCGCCTGCATGAAGCGCGCCCTCGACACCGGTATCCCTATTCTCGATGGTAAATTTCTGGCTCAGCTCACCCGCCCGCAGGTCGAGAAAATTTTCGCCGGCAACATCGAAATCCCCATGCTCGACGAGAAAATGGAAGTCTGGCGTCAGGTCGGCGCCGTGCTGGCCGCCAACTACGACGGCCGCTTCCACAACTTCGTGCGCTCCTGCCCCCTCCGTCTTTACGACAACGGCAAAGGTCTCATCGACCGGCTGGTGAAAGAATTTCCCCGGTTCAACGATGTCAGCCAATACGACGGCCAGACCATCAAGTTCTACAAGCTGCCTCAACTGGGCATCTGGTTTGTCTACTCGGCCCTGCGCAAGAGCGGCCAGTTTCTCCTCGAAGACCTCGACAAAATGACTGCCTTCGCCGATTACATCGTGCCCGTAGGTCTTCGCCTCATGGGAATCACCACCTATTCCGAGAAACTCGAAAACGCCATTAACACCTACACCATGATTCCACGCGACAGTGCTTGGGAAGTCGAAATCCGTGCGCACTGCATTTACGCCACCGCGCTCCTGTGCGAAGAAATCAACAAGAAACGCGCTCCCGAAAACAAAATCATCATCCCCCAGATTGATGCCCGCTTCTGGATCCCATATCACACCACCTCATGGCCGCATCATCTGACCAGGACCATCATGTACTGACTCGAATTCTTAGTACCGACTCTAATTCTTAGTACTGACACGAATTCTCAGTACTGACACGAATTCTTAGTCCTGACTCGAATTCTTAGTCCTGACTCGGATTCTTAGTGCTGACTCGAATTCTTAAGTCCTGACTCGGATTCTTAGTACTGACACGAATTCTTAGTACTGACTCGAATCTTAGTCCTGACTCGAATTCTCCATCCATCGCGGCAATCCGCCCGTTCTCGGTGCGGCGGTTGGACCCGCCACTCTGCGATCTCTGCGAAACCTCCGCGCCCTCTGCGGTTTAAGATTTTTCTCTCGCGACCGACCTTGTCTGGGCAAATGCGCCACGCTGGGCGCGAGGCTTCGGATGCAGTGCGGAGCGAGAGCGAGGACTATAGATTGTTGCGGAAGGCAGAATCGGCTACTTCAGTTGCACGTGATGAAACACCACTCATCCGTGGTCGTCATGCAGCCAGGGTTGCTGGCCGGAACCGGCTTGCAGTCTCGGCCAGCAACCAATTGGTCGCACTCGCAGTGGAAGCAATTACTTCTTGTCGTCCGCCTCGGCAATCTTTGCCTGCTGGCCTGCTTGGGACACGGCCTTCAGAAACGCGTCTGCGCTCCGTGGCGTCGCCGCTTTGCCGGAAAGAATGTTGCGGAACATCATGTGCTTGCCGTAAATGGCCTGCGTGGAGTCGTCGTCCTGCTGCACTACCGCACCCTCCAGCGTCAGACCCGCGAACACGCCCTTCGAGCGTGAGTAAGTCAGCATCTCCGTGTTCATCTTCCAGTCGGTCCCAGCGGATGCATGCCGGCCGACGGGGCCCGCTGCCACCGATCCTTCACCCGTCAATTCGAACTTGCTCGAGAGTAGGTGCTGGAAGCCCTGTTCGTTCATCACCAGCATGACCAGGTCCACGCCTTCGATCCCGATCTGCAATCCCCAGCTTCCGCCCCCGATGGAAACGAATGCCGGTGCGCTCCAGCCTTCCGCCGTGCGGCAAGTGGCCACCCCGCGTCCGTGCTTGCCCCCGACGATGAACCCTCCCTTAATCAGGTCCGGTACCACGAGAATGCACTTTGCGTTGCTCAGTACTTCCTCTGGAATCCCTTTGTCTGGAGTCGACATGATCGCGTGCAGAACCGTCACGGACTTTTGCAGCCGGTCCTCCGTATCTTCCCGCGACGAACCTGCCCATGCGTGCGTTCCAATCATCCCCATGGCGCTCATCAACAGCACTGACATCGTTTTTTTCAAGTTTTTTCCTTTTTAGGTGGTATCGAACTAAGAGGTGAAAACTTCAGATTGGCTGACTTAGGTTCAGAGGACCTGAAAGAGAGAGAGGTGGTGCTCGTCTCTGCTTCCATGGTCATCCTATCGCTCCGCAAGGGATGGTCTTAATTGCTCACTTACCCCGGTAACCTTGAAATGCACCGGGCGATGCCCAGCAAACTCTGACAATTTGAAGCTTCTTCCCGAATATGAGCAATCCTGCTCAGAATCGCCCGGCTTGATCTGTCATCGTAAATCTCTGTCCCGGCACCGGAAGAGCAACCAGGTGGATTGATGGATCCCGTCCTTCGACGTCTTCGTTATTCTGTTCGTAAGGGCCTCGCCTCCCTTGTCGATAAATTCCGGGAGCTGCTGGCTGCGCGCAAGCCACGCAGCCAGAAGATCGGCTCGCAAAGAATGTGCCCATTCTGCGGGCTGATTACGTCGCGATCGAAACGCTTTTGTTTGGAGTGCGGAAAACCACTGAAAGGCCTTCCCATAGCCCGCAAAGACGCAAGGCAAGGATGAACAATCCCAGCGAAGGAGATGGAGCCCGCAGCATTGCCCGCTCCGGCTTTTTCCTTCGGGAGAATGGACTATGAAAAAACAGTACCTTCACCTCTCTGCTTACCCTTGTGAAATGTGCGCCGGACCGGTTGTGACTGCTTCGGTAGCGGTGCGTGAGAATGAGATTTCGAAAGAGACTGGGATCCGACAAGTCGGAGCCATCTGCCTGTCCTGCGGCCAGAGGCCTACCCAGCCGCCCGATCCCGCGAATGTCCGTCATCTGTTACCGGTTGATTGGAAGCCCGCGAGGTCCGTGGATGCTGGTCCTCCGACCACCGCTTTCGTGGAAGTACTCAAGCCTTCAGAGCTACATTGACTGGGGTCGTACGCAGGGAGGGTAGTTCTAGTCGTTCAGGACTATATTAAGCAACGAACTATGGACTTGTAGCGCCCCTTCCGAGCCGCCGGCGTAATCGATGAAGCCCAGTTTCCGGAATCGGTTCATGAAGAAGCTGACTCGCGAGCGTGTGGTTCCCACCATCTCCGCCAGCGTTTCCTGACTGATCTTGGGCACCACGGTTTCGGGGATGCCTTCCTTGCCAAAATGAGCGAGCAACAAAAGCACCCGCGCCAGTCTCTTTTCGCTGGAGTTGAACAGTTGGTCGACCAGGTCCTCTTCGTAGCGGATGTTCCGCCCCAGCAGGTATGCCACGAACATTTCAGAGAATGCGGGTTCGCGGTGCAGCGCACTCATCATGGCTTTTTTTTCTACCCGCAGAATCTCGCAGTCTGTCATCGCAGCGGCCGAGCCCATGCGCAGAAGCTGCCCTGCCAGTGAACCCTCGCCGAAAAAGTTGCCCTCGCTCACAATCCCGATCGTCGCCTCTTTCCCAACCTTGGAGACAACCGTGAGCCGCACCTTCCCCTTCTGGACATAGTAGACAGCGTCCGCCGCGTCGCCTTGCGCAAATATCATTTGCTTCTTCGGGACCGTAAGGATCTTTCTGCCGTCGCCAATCGTCGCGAGGAAAGTGCTGGGGTTGAATCCTGTAGCTTTTCTGGTTGTGGCCCTGGCACTCATCTTCATTAAGTATAGTCTTGGCGGAGACCGTTTCCCGGCAAATCATCAACGACTGATTCGCGCAGGCTACCTTGCCTGGAGTTCTCACCCAAAGAAGAGGGCCGTTCGAGGAGCTCTGGCGAAGTACCTGCTCCCGTTCCCGAACCGGGGAAGAAAACGCCCCAATCGCTGGCTGAGGGGAAATCCTTAGGCCGTCTCAGTTCCGCTCTCGTCGCGTCGGCCACACGCTGCCCTGAGTCTTCGCGCGCTCACTTCTCCGGCACCGCCAGCCGTCGATCCCGATGCGGTTCCGTTCGCGGAAGGCCCGTGCTCAACTCACACTTCTCGCCCCGCTTGGCGCCACATGTCGGGCAACGAACCGCCACAGCAGGTTTCTTCTTCGCTTTCATGACTACACCATGCACCGTTCTGGGGCAGCGGGATGGTCAATAGTGACCATTTTGCGAGTGCATTCTGTTGAATACTGTAGACAGCCAAGTTTCAACCATGTCCCGTGGTCGATTCGCGCCCCCATAGAACTGTGGCGCTTCCAAGCCTATGGATTGAACCAGTAAGGAGGGAATGTCGTTGTCAAATGCAGTGTCTCACAAGCCTGTCCTCGAGCTCTTCGGCCCGCACGCCGTCGCGCCACGTGCCCTTTCCGTGCTTCGAGCACCCCTGCTCCCGAAGGCATCGCTACCCAGCCGCATCGCGGTCATCGGAAATTATCTTCCCCGCCAGTGTGGAATCGCCACCTTTACCACCGACCTGTGCGGCGCTTTGTCCGCAGAGTACGGGAATGCTCGATTGTTGGCGCTTCCCGTCAACGATACCGAGGTCGGATACGACTATCCCGACCGGGTGCGATGGTCGCTCGCCCAGGACTCCGTGGCGTCTTATCGGGAAGCGGCGGAATTCCTGAACTTCAACAACATCGACATGGTTTGCCTTCAGCACGAGTATGGAATCTTCGGCGGCCCGGCCGGCAGCCATATTCTGCATCTACTGCGCGGCCTGAAGATGCCCGTGGTCACCACCTTGCACACGGTTCTGCGCGAGCCCAATCCTGACCAACTGATGGTCATGGCAGAGATCGCACAGCTCTCCGACCGACTCATTGTCATGAGCCAGTTGTCATCCCAGTTCTTGCAGGAAATCTTTAAGGTTCCCGGCGCCAAGATCGACATGGTCCCGCACGGCGTTCCCGATCTGCCCTTTCTCGACCCCAACTTTTATAAGGATCGCTTTGGCGTGGAAGGCAAAGCGGTTCTGCTCACCTTCGGCCTTCTATCGCCCAATAAGGGGATCGAAAACGTAATTCACGCCTTGCCGCAGATTCTGGCCGAACACAAGAATGTTGTCTACATCGTCGCAGGCGCGACCCATCCTCACATCCTGCGTCGCGAGGGTGATCAGTATCGTGCCAGTCTGCAAGCGTTGGCGAAGGAAATCGGGGTGGAATCCCAGGTCATCTTCCACAACCGTTTCGTCAGTCCGGAGGAGATGGTTGAATTCATTGGCGCCGCCGACATTTACGTCACTCCTTACCGCCATGAGGAACAGGTCGTTTCCGGAACGCTTGCCTACGCCTTGGGCGCCGGCAAGGCCATCATTTCAACCCCGTACTGGCACGCGATTGAGTTGCTCGACGATCATCGTGGCGCCCTGGTGCCCTTCCAGAACCCGGGCGCCATCGCGCAAAAGACCATCGATCTTCTCGCCACCCCAGCCCTCCGCCATGCCATGCGGAAACGCGCCTATCTGTTCGCGCGCCAGATGATCTGGAAACGGGTGGCGCAAGGATACATGGACAGTTTCGCGCACGTCCGCAGCGACCGCATGCAGTCTCCCAAGGTGCAGTTTTCCGCCCGGATCATTCCCAAGTCGCTGGATCAGTTGCCTGCGTTGAAGCTGAATCACTTTAATCAGATGACCGACGACACCGGAATTCTGCAGCACTCGATCTTTACGATTCCGAACCGCAGCGAGGGTTACACCACCGACGACAATGCTCGTGCCCTGATACTGGCCGTCCTGCTCGAGCACCCGGATCAGCCTGGGCTTGAAAAATTCGATTTCGTCCTCTGCCAAACCTGCGAGCCTGTATCTGTCATTCCTGGAGTACGCCTTTAATTCCGCGAAGGGTCGATTCAAGAACTTTCTCCGTTATGATCGCCGGTGGAACGAATCGGTGGGCTCCGAAGACTGCCACGGGCGCGCCTTGTGGGCCCTCGGTACGGTGCTCGGCCGATCCCGGGATCAGGCCCTGCGGGGCGCTGCCGGCCGCCTGTTTGAGTTCTCCCTTCCCGCTGCAGTGGAATTTAGCAGCCCGCGTGCCTGGGCCTACACCCTGCTTGGAATTCAGGAATACCTCACTGCCTATCCCGGAGACCGCGATGCGCAGAAAGTGCGATCCGCCCTCGCTCGGCGACTGCTCGATATGTATGAGTCGATCCGCCGGCCCGATTGGAAATGGTTCGAAGATGTCCTGGCCTACGGAAACGCGAGATTACCCCAAGCCCTGCTGTCGGTCAGCTCAGCCTGCTCGGATGATCGCATGATGTCAGCCGGCCTTGAGTCGCTCGATTGGCTCTCCAGAACGCAGTTCTGCGAGGTCAATCGCCACTTCGTTCCCATCGGCTCCCAAGGTTTCTATCGCCAGGGGGGCCAAAAAGCTCGCTTCGATCAGCAACCCCTTGAAGCCGCGGGCGCAGTTTCTGCCTGCCTGCAAGCCTACCGCGTAACCGGTGACCGCCGATGGCGCGACCAGGCCTGGTCGGCTTTCAACTGGTTCCTTGGCGCCAACGACCTGCAACTTCCTCTCTATGATGCCGTCACCGGCGGTTGCCGCGACGGCTTGCATCCCGACCGCGCTAACCAGAACCAGGGCGCTGAATCCACGCTCTCGTTCCTGATGGCTCTGCTTGAAATGCGATCTTTTCAAGAATCTGAACCCCTGCATATCCCGTCATGACCGCGCGCAAGAAAAGCCTATGACTCTGCTGAGTACAAGTTTCGAGCCACTCCTGCACCGCCTTTCGACGAACCCGATCCTCACCAGCAAGGATTGGCCTTACCCGATTAATAGTGTGTTCAATGCCGGTGCAACCCTGCTCGCCGATGGCACCACCCTGCTGCTCTGCCGCGTGGAAGATCGCCGTGGCTTGTCGCATTTTTGCGCCGCGCGCTCTCGCAATGGCGTCGATGGATGGCAAATCGATAGCCAGCCGACTTTGATGCCCAGCCCCACCACCCATCCCGAAGAGATCTGGGGAATTGAGGATCCTCGCATCACCTTCGTGCCCGAACTCCAGCAATATGTCGTCACCTACACCTCGTATTCGCGCGGCGGGCCCGGCGTGTCCCTGGCTCTGACCAAGGACTTCCGCACTTTCGAACGATACGGCGTCATCATGCCGCCTGACGACAAAGACTCCGCCCTGCTGCCTCGAAGGATTGCGGGATGCTGGGCGCTGATTCATCGCCCCATGACGGCGCTCGGGGCGCACATGTGGATCTCCTACTCGCCCGACCTCCGCTATTGGGGCCGGCACAGGCTTATGCTCGAAGCTCGCCGGGGTGCCTGGTGGGATGCAAACAAGATCGGCTTGTCCCCGCCTCCCATCGAGACCGCCCGCGGATGGCTCGTCTTTTATCACGGCGTGCGCCACACGCCTTCCGGCTGTCTCTACCGGCTGGGGCTCGCTCTTTTCGATCTTGAGAATCCGGAAAAATGTTTGTTGCGAGGAGACTCCTGGATCTTTGGGCCCGAGGCGGAGTACGAGCGCATCGGTGACGTCAACGACGTGGTATTTCCCTGCGGGTACACCATGGACGCCGATGGCGACACCCTCAATGTGTACTACGGGGCCGCCGATTCCTCGATCGCCCTGGCCCATGCCAGCGTGCGCTCTCTGCTGAATTGGCTGGACGCCAATGGAAGTTCGGATCGCAGGCAGCGAGCGGAAGATTTTTGAACCTCGCGCTGCTGAATGCCTTCGCCGAAGCTCAAAGCGGCAGCGTCGGGCAGCGAGAGCATTTGCTCAACCTCGGCGGGAAGGCAACCTCCCGATTGACAAACAGGCATCCCCGAGAGTGCGGCTCCCGAAAGCCGGGATCACTCCCTTCGAGAATGAATTGAAGATAATGGTGGAGGCGGCGGGAGTTGAACCCGCGTCCGAAAATGTTACTGGTCAAGAGACTACATGCTTAGTCCAGTTCATGCCCTGGGCATTACCCCAGGACGTTCGCGGTCCGCGCTCAGAACGGACAAGAAACGCGTCCCGCTAGCCTGTGATCTTAGCTTGCCTGCCCAGACGTAGCAGGCAAGAGCAGCCCTCTGTGTGACGCTCGCTCGCAGCCCAAGGGCGAAGCTGCGGAGAGCGGCTGCCTAATTAATTAGGCTGCGTATGCCATCTGTTGATTGGCAATTATCATTTTGCCCACGATTACGGGTGTGTGCACCCCGGCATGCCTCTTGGCCGCAAGCATCTCCGTCGAAGCCGTGACGCCCCCACTGGTGGGATGGCCCTATAAAGAACTGCTTCCACTCTAGGTCGCAAACCTCTGGAAGTCAAACACCTGATTAGATGCGCCTTCCCGCGTCCGGGATCCTTCAAAACGTCCCTCAAATCACCCCGCCCGGCGGCCCTTTTACGGACTTTGCCCACCGGGCATCCCCTTTCCCAGCCTGCCGCCCAGTCTCCTGGGACCAGAACCTGTGATACGCTTTGCCAAAGTTTGGGGAATCGACATGTCTGCCCCGGCCCCGCGCCTCCTGCGCTTCGACAATTTTGAACTCGATCTCCGCGCTGGCGAGTTGCGTAAACGGGGCGTCAAGCTGCGCCTCCAGGGCCAGCCCCTGCAAGTGCTTGCCACCTTGTTGAAGCGCGCCGGCGACCTGGTTTCTCGCGAAGAACTGCGCGCCGAAGTCTGGCCCGCCAACACCTTTGTCGATTTCGACCATAGCCTCCACAACGCCATTGCCCGTATTCGTGTCACGCTCGGCGATTCGGCCGAGACACCGCGCTATATCGAAACCCTGCCCCGCCGGGGCTACCGGTTTATCCAGCCGGTCGATGAAGTGAAGCCCGAAGGTTCCCTGTCTCCGCCTCCGCGCACCCGCCACCTCGATCCGGGTGGCATTCAGGCGCTAGCCGTGCTCCCACTCGAGAACCTCTCGGGGGATTCGAGTCACGACTACTTCGCCGACGGCATGACCGAAGCTTTGATTACCAGTCTGGCCAGGATTAAGGCGTTGCGGGTCATCTCGCGCACCTCCGCCATGCAGTACAAAGGCGCGCGTAAATCCCTGCCGCAGATCGCGCGCGAATTGAACGTGGATGCCGTGATTGAAGGTTCGGTGTTGCGTTCAGGCCCGCGGGTTCGCATCACCACTCAACTGATCCACGCCACCACCGACCAGCACTTGTGGGCGGAAAGCTTTGAGCGGGATTTTTGCGATATTTTGTCACTGCAGAGCGAAATCGCGCGCCAGGTCGCCAACCACGTCCGCATCATTCTCACCCCCGAAGAGCGCGCCCGTCTCGGCAGCGCCCGCCAGGTGAATCCCGACGCCCACGACTGGTATCTGAAAGCTCGCTACTACTGGAATAAGAGAACCGAAGACAGCGTGAAAAAAGCGCTGGCATACTTTCAGCAGGCCATCGACAACGACCCCACCTACGCCCAGGGTTACGCCGGTTTAGCGGATTCCTACAACATACTCGGCTACTACAACGCGCTCTCGCCCCAGGAAGCTTACCCAAAAGGAAAATACGCCGCCTTGAAGGCGCTCGAGCTGGACAATTCCCTGGCTGAACCTCATGCCACTCTCGGCGTGGTCAAGCGCGATTTCGACTGGGACTGGCCCGGAGCCGAACAGGAATTCCAGCTCGCCGTCGAACTCAATCCCGCCTGTGTGGAGGCTTATCACTGGTCCGCGACTCTTCTCAGCATGTTGGGCCGCCACCCGGAAGCCCTCCAGCAAAAGTCCACCGCCCTCGCAATTGATCCCCTTTCCGTCGTCATCAGAACTGATCTGGGACGCTTGCTCTACTTTGCTCGCGACTACCATCAGTCGTTGGATCACTACCGGGCTGCCCTCCAAATGGACCCGAATTTTGCGGCCACTCACCTTTGGCTTGCGAACCTGTACCAGCAACAAGGAAAGTTCGACGATGCCCTCTCGGAGCTAAACATCGGAATGCGCCTTTCCGGGGATAGTCCATTCGCGTTGGCCAGGTTGGGACACGGCTACGCCGTGGCGGGCAAGGCCGAAGAAGCGCTGGCGGTTCTCGCCCGGTTGGAAGTCTTGTCCAGCCAGAGATACATTTCGCCTTACGACATCGCCATGATTCACGTCGGCTTGCAACAAAATGACCAGGCCTTCGTATGGTTGCAGAAGGCTTTCGAACAGCGCTCTCCCTGGCTGGGCTACCTCAACGTCGAACCTCAACTCGACGCTCTGCGCTCTGACCCCCGTTTCCAGGAACTGCTGCTCCGCATCGGCCTGCTTCACCACACTTCAACAACCGCCCGGGTGATTCAATGATGTCGCGGCGTACCCCGAAGCTCGTGCGAGTGCAAGGCTGGAGCCATCAAGCTATTCTTGGTACCCATCGAGACTCCCGTAGCCCGGCGGTTTTCAAATAGCATGGCTTCTGCTGAGACGAAATGCCGATATCAGCGATGGCTCTAAGCATTGCGATCCACACTCAAAATGATCCCATTCCTCCAGTTCCCGGCATTCCCTCAACTCACCGGCCCCGGCCTTCCAACTAACTTGCATCCTCCCCGCACGTCTAACATCTCATTTACGGTGCCATCCTTATGGATATGGGGCCAGTCGCCAGCGATGAACCTGAGTGTCAAGTGCTGTCAGAGGTGTTGCCGGTGAAGGCCCAATGTTTGCCGTACGCCCAAATCCCGCACACCACGCGCCTTTTCGCCGACTTCCTTTCCGATTTCTCCAAGGTCCAGGAGTTCTACCCGTGCTCCCCAACTTTTTCCGATTGGCTCGCCCGGGAAACACCGGGGCAGCGTTATGATGCCCAGCGCCGCGCCCGTGTCAGCGATATCCTCGAGCGCCAGAATCGAGCGTGGGGCGCTTCCGAAAAGACCATCGCCAACATCGCTCGCCTGCGTGCCGGCGCTTCTGCCGCGGTGACTGGCCAGCAAGTCGGACTCTTTGGCGGCCCGCTCTTTTCCCTCTTCAAGGCCCTGACCGCGGTGAAGCTGGCGGAAGAGGCCACCTCCGCCCGCAAGGACTCGGTCCCGATTTTTTGGCTGGCCACCACCGACCACGATCTCGCTGAAGTCAACCACACCGCCCTGCCGGGACCCGGTGGCACCTTGCAGACGTTGAGCACTGCCAGTCACGGCATCGCGGATGCTCCCGTCGGCACAATCCACTTCACCGACGAGATTCAAACCCTGGTGCAATCTGCCGCGGAAATCCTCGGTGAGTCCCCGGTAACAGAGATTCTGCGCGAATCCTATCGCCCCGGAGAAACTCTGGGCAGCTCCTTCGCGCGCCTCTTCGCCCGCCTGTTTGCCGACTGGGGCGTGATCCTCCTCGATCCCTCTGATCCTGAACTGCACGCAATCGCCGCCCCGATCTACGCCGCGGCCATCGAGGCCGCCGCCCAAATCGATGGGGCTTTGCTCGACCGCGGCAAGGTCCTCGAGGCTGCTGGCTATCATCAGCAGGTCAAGGTCACGCCTTCCTCGACCCTGCTTTTCACCTTGAAGAATGGCGCGCGCGTTCCCATTCACCGCCGTCTCAATGGAAACTCCACCGAGTTCCTGATTCAGGACGAGAAGATCTCACAAGACGAACTGCTTCGCCGGATCGCCGCCGCCCCCGATACGTTCAGCCCCAATGTTCTGCTTCGTCCGGTCGTGCAAGACCACCTGCTGCCCACACTTTGCTACACCGGTGGCGCCGCCGAGGTCGCCTATTTCGCCCAGGCCGCAGTCGTATACCAGCAGCTGCTCGGCCACACTACACCCATCCTCCCGCGCTTTTCCGCTACCCTGGTCGAACCAAAACTTCAAGCGCTACTTGAACGTTACGGCCTGGCCCTTCCCGATCTTTTCGCCGGTGAGGAAGCCTTGCGCGAAAAGATTGCTGCCAGGATCCTGCCCGCGGAACTCCAGCAGGCCTTCGATCGTGCCACCACCACCGTGGAGCGTTCCATGGCAGAGGTTCGCCAAGCCCTGGTGAAGTTGGATAAGACCCTGGTCGAGGCCGCCGACAATGCGGGATCCAAAATCCAACACCAGCTCGAAACCCTGCGCGGCCGTGCCGCCCGCGCCGAGCTCCGTCAGAGCGAGCTCGCCGGTCGTCACGCCCAGCAGTTGACTACCTCGCTCTACCCCAACAAATCTTTGCAGGAACGCGAAATCGCCGGGGTTTATTTCCTGGCGCGCCACGGCGCCGGCTTGCTCCGTGATCTCTACGCCTGCCTCCACACCGACTGCCACGACCACCAGGTCATCACCCTCGCCTGATCATTCCCATCCCTTCAATGATCCAGCGCAGGGAACCCGGTCCTGATCGGAATCAAACGGGCGCAAGAAACTTCGGCCAGTAACTCCCCCGGATGCTCGCGCCTGAAGCGACTTACTCCGCCTTGCTGGTCGCGAGATAAGTCCCCAGTCCAATCATGATCGCCCCCGTCGCCGTACGCTGCCTCCGCCGGAACCGTACTGACGACCGGATTCGATTCCCGAGCGGCCCCGCAAACAGGGTCACCACCAGGTCCGCGCAGGTGTTCAATGTCACTGACACCGTCCCTAGCGCGAGAAATTGCCAAAACACGTGTCCGTCGGCACGATTCACGAACTGCGGAATAAAGGACAAAAAGAACAACGCCGTCTTCGGATTCAGAACCTCGGTCGCGATACCTTGCCAGAACGGATTTCGAACTTTCCTCATCGCCTCCACCGGCAATTCGTCTCCCTCGCGCCGCGCCGCCAGAATCATCCGCACTCCCAGAAAGCACAGGTACGCAGCCCCCGCGTACTTGACGGTGGCGAAGGCGGCCGCAGATCGGGCCAGCACCACCGAGACGCCCGCGCCCGCTGCCAGAACGTGCACCATCCCCCCGACAAATGTGCCCACCGCCGACAACACGCCTTCCCGCCGTCCACCCGCCAGGCTGCGCGCCAGCACGTACAGCATCCCCGGCCCGGGCGCGATCGCGAGCAGCAGCGCCGCCGTCAAAAACAAAGCGAATTTATTCATATCCACCATAGTCGCCGATTTTAAACGATGCCCAGAGCCCAACCTCGCCCGGCTGCTCTTCTAAAACCCAACGTTAGCCCACTCGTGGCTCATCGCCGGCTTTGACGTTTCAGCGCCCTCTGGCAGGGTCAAAAGGCGAACAAACGGCGCAAGCTTGTGCTATGGCCTGGTTTCGCCAAAGTAGCCTGCTGCGCGATACGTGCCTGCCTTCATTGGTTCCTTCGGGTCGAACAGTTGTACATTTTCAGCAATGAAATCGGCTACTTCGGTGGACCGGTCTATATCTGTTGAATTTGTTGACTGCGACATTGGGCGTTTTGGGGGCAACCGGAATCCTGCTGAATGTCGTGCTGAAGCCTGTGGAACCACTCATAGGTCATTCTCAACTTTTCTCACTTGCCAAAGGCCCCTATTATCCGTTGCCGCTTGTTCTTGCCGTGGTGGTGGGTTACCTCGGCTATAGTACGGTTTAAGCGGAAATCATCGGTTTTGGGTTTGGGTTTTGCCAGCACTGTATGCTGGCAATCAAGATTATCGTTGTGGAAGCCAACAAGTGTCCTCTGTGGGTAGCAGTTGGGGAGCCGCGAATTCCGCCCACTTCTTCGCCGGAGAACCTCCGTACTACCCAGAACAAGACGTTACGGTTCCGTTGTACACGTCCGTGGCTTATTCAGTTGGTGCACTGTCGCAACGACGCGCCGGATATTTCCTGGCAACACAGTGGCGGAGACCGCATCCAACGCCAGAAATCGGCAGGAGTGAGCATCCTCGGCCCGCGATGGTTGGTGAAAAATCCCCATTACGCTCATTGAAGTCCAAAAAGGCGAATAAACGGCGCAAAGTTGCGCCAACGCCTGATAGCGCGTGAAAGCTGAAATGCAGCGTCACGAACTTTCGTCCTCGCTCGTGGTGTCCCAAGGCAGGAATAGCTCTGTGATCTGGACGTCGGAGATGGAGACCTGCGGGGCATTAAGCCTGTCTCCCAGCGGTTCCTACTTGGCGTATATATGCGAAACAAATGGAGTGCTAGTGATGAGCATTGAACGAGCACTTCATAGATCGGCTAACCCGCAATGAGCCGGGGAGTCGATAGCTGTTGTGACATCCCGATTACCCTCATCGACTGTGGGCCTTCGTACTGCTCGGTGTCAACGGAGACGCCGCAACCGTCATCCCGTGTCTCCGAAACACATCCATCATCTTCTCGCGGTCAGGCGGACCTCCTGCAGAGGCGCTGATTACTTCTGCAGCTTCTCGGAAATACGCTGGTCCCATGATCGCCGGAGATAGGATGGCAAGCTGTTGGACATCCTCGTTTCCGAAATTATCGAAGCGGTGCACCGCGCCTCGCGGGATACACAGGGCCTGCCCCGGACCTACCTCGATGGCCTTGCCATCCACCGTCCAGGTCAGCACCCCCTGGATGCCATAAAGAATTTCCTCGTAGGCGTCATTCTTGTGTGCCGGCACCGCCAACTTCTGCCCCACTGGCACGCGCGACTCGAACACGGATGCGCTGCCGTGCGAATCTTCGCCCGTAACCAGGAACCGGATTCCCAGTGGACCAATCTCGATCGTCTCTTCCGAAGGATTGATTCCGGTTGTGTGCTGCTGCATAATCCGCCTCGCTGTGCACGCGTCATCCTACACTTCGTATCTTTAGTCGTGAGCAGTCGTGAGCCGTAATCAGGGTGGATGGTCCCCCATCAAGCCGGGCGTCGTTTCGCGGCGAGCAACTCAACCAACTCCTCCAGCGACTCCACCCGCGGCACTCCCTTCTCGCGATAGGCCCCGCACACATCGAACAACACCGCCTCCATTCCCGCCCCCGTCGCTCCGCGATAGTCCACCGAGTACACGTCTCCGACATACAAGCTTTCCTCCGGCCTCGCCCCTACGCTCGCCAGCGCCCGCTCAAAGATGACCGGATGCGGCTTCTCCTGGCCGACGATCCCGGAATCCGTAATCGTCCGGAAGCAATCCGCCATGCCGCACCGCTCCAGCAACTCGGCAATCCTGCCGTCCGCATTCGAGATCACTGCGACCTCGTACTCGGCCCCAATACGCTGCAATGCCTCGCGCGTCCCCGGTCGCATCTGGTCCCAATTGCGGGAATTTCGCGTGTTCGTGATCAGCCGCTGGCGCAGAGCTTCGTCTTGCAGTGCAAGCTTCTCGAACAGCCGCGTATAAAACATGTCCCAAAACCCCAGGTCGGCTTTTCCGTCGTGCTCGACAATGGCATCGAACTGGTTCTTGACCACGCTTTCCAGCGCCCGTAAGTCCTGTTCCGATGGCACCATCCCGCGCTCATGCAGCGGGGCCAGCATCTGTGCCCGGTTGGCAAACAGCAGCGTGCTTCCCACATCAAAGAACACAAAACGAATCTTTCTGCCCATGAATGGATTTTAGCGGAGGAATCCCGGTCTGCACTGGGGCGCTGGCGCGACCGGCAGGCTGGCTTGATAAAATTGCATTCGTGGTGGCGCTTGCCTCGCTGTCCTCCCCAGGCCGAAGGGCTCGCAAGGGATTGCTTGCCCAGCGCGAAGGCGAAGGATTCCTGTGACCTCGTGACCCCGCTCCAAAAAAAAGGTAAGATCCTATTCCTGAACTCTGGCCGAGGACAGAATCTTCCGGTCCCCCGCAAAGGCGAACCCGCTTGCACTTCCTGACCATGGTCAACCACTTCACCGGATCCCGCGCGCTGGCCAAGCTGTTCCGCCGCGACCTGCCCTTGCCCTCCGTCGCCGTCCTCGGGGTAGCCACCCTGTTTGAGTCCTCCAAGAAGGGCGACGCCTACAATCTTCTCTGGGCTCTCGTGTTCGGCTTTGCCACCCTCAACATCCTCAGCCTGGTCGCCAAGCGCTTCGATCCCGACCGTAACCGCATGACTTTTGGCGAAATGCTCGCCATTGGAACCGTCATCGTCGCAGTGTTCCTGCTGGGCTGGGAAATGCTCTACCTGTTCAAGATTCTGCCGATCCGCCTGTCACGCTGACTCCCCTTTTGGAGTATCATTCCGCTTAACATGGCGAAGAATTCCCCAGCCTTCGAGATCACCTGTCCCTGCTGTAGTGCGGTCCTGAAGGTCGATCCCGGCGCCAAGTCCGTCATTGCCCACACCGCCGCGGTAAAACCAAAAATGTTCAACGACATGGAAGAAGCCGCCCGCGCCATGAAGGAACAGGACAGCCGTCGCGACTCCATCTTCCGCCAGTCCATGGAAGCGCAGAAGAACGCCGCCGACCTGTTGGAGAAGAAGTTTCAGGAAGCCGTTCGCAAAGCCAAAGAGACCCCCGACACCGGCAAGCCCATCCGCGACTTCGACCTCGACTAGTCCAACGTGGCGCGGACACTCCTGTCCGCGTTTCGGATTCCTTGACCTCCGGCAGCGGCCTGCTCGAACCGCTACCCCTCCGGTATCCCCGTCATCTTGCGGGAAGTCAGGCGCGCCGGCCGAACCCAATCGAAGAGCCTGCCCCGAGCTCTCGACAGCTTTCCCTGAGAGTCTGGCCGCCGGTTCCCGCACCCCTTCTCCTCCGTTACAATGCCCCAGATGTCTCGCCCCATTCTTCTCGGCCATCGCGGTGCCCGCGCCACCCGCTCTCTACCCGAAAACACCCTGGCCTCTTTTGACCTCGCGCTCTCCCACGGCTGCGACGGCTTCGAATTCGATGTCCGCCAGACCGCCGACCGCCGGGCGGTTATCTGCCACGATTCCAAAATCCACAACCTGGAAATATCCCATGCCGGCCCCGGCGATCTCCCCGATCTCCCATCCCTCCAACAGGTTTTGGCCTGCTACCAGGAGCTAGCCTTCCTTGACATCGAACTCAAGGTGCTCGGCCTGGAACGCACCGTTGTCGCGGCCCTGCGCGCTCTCCCGCCTCGCCGTGGCTGCGTCGTTTCGTCTTTCCTGCCGGAAGCCCTCCTCGCGTTGCGTAACCTCGATCCCGATCTCAACCTGGGCCTGATTTGCGAAACTCAATCGCAGCTGACCGTCTGGACAACTCTCCCCGTGCAGTGCGTGATCCCGCACCATACATTGATGACCGTCGATCTACTCAAGGATCTCCACGCCGCACGCAAGCAGGTTTTCACCTGGACCGTGAACCGCAGGGAAGAGATGATTCAGTTCAGGAATTTGGGCGTGGACGGCATTATCTCTGACGATACCGAAGCGTTAGGAGCACTTCGGACCTAGAGCCCGGTCAGTCCGCCGCGGTAGCCATGCGCATGCCGCTCCGCGGCTTCCTCAGGAACGCGGCGCGCTCCATTTCCAGCGACTCGAGATGGCCGCCGGTAGTCTCTTCATTCCATTCCATAACCGCGCCGATCCGCATCGCCGCGTCCCGGCTGCACGTCTCCGACCAGCACGCCCCCAGCGCCACCGGAACCCGTCGCAACAAAACGTCTCCCAGCGTCACCGCGCATTCGTTCCGGTAGGCGTGCACCGCCTCCGCTACCAGATGTTCCGAGTGCGGGCAGAGCGGGGTTCGCAGCTCCACGCTGCTCTGCGCCATGCGCGCGATCTCCATCGACCGCCGGCCATGCCACTCCACGATAGATCGCGACGCTTCTTCGCTCAGGCTTCCCGCCTGCGCGACTTCGACAACGTAGTGATCGAGCAGCGGGTCCAGCGCGCCGCCCTCCGCCAACCCCAGCGCCTTCGGTTCTGTGATGCGGATCCCGATCCGGCGCGCGCACGCGCGCGCCGCCCCTGCCGCCGAAGCCAGGCTCCCGCCGATCACCGATATCAGTCTGGAAACATTTTCCTGCTCGTGGTCGTGCAGCACGTGCTGGCGGTTGACGTGGTCGAGGTCGCCTTTCGCATCGAAGGGCACCGACCGGATGCCCGCGAACGCGTGCCGAATGTCGTTGGGCGATTGCCGCGCCTTCGGAAACAGCGTTCCCAGCGAGCGCAACAAATACTCAATTTCATCGCTCGTGGGGTGAACCTTCGCCGGGTCGGTACTGTCGGCCACATGGGTGGCTCCCACCAGGATCTGATCGTTCCAGGGAAGGATGTACAGCGGCCGGCCATCGATGCCTTGGCTATAAACCGCCGTGCCCGGCGCGCCCGGAAAATGCGAGACCACGATGTGCGACCCGCGCACCCCGCTCACCATCGGGCGACGCGTCTTCACCCCCGATCGCTGGCAGGTCCGGTCCGCCCAGGGGCCGGTCGCGTTGATGACCCAGGTCGCTTCAATCTTTTCTTCGATGTTACGCGTCCAGTCGCGCAGCAGAAGCCCGCGGGCCCGGCCGTGCGCCACGTCCACCGCCATCACCTGCGTGTGATTTCGCGCCACTGCGCCCGCCGCCATGGCCTCGATCAGCCACTCCGCGACCAGCCGTTCCGGAAACTCGCACTGCGCGTCTTCGTAATCGAAGATGGACCAGCGTTGCCCGGCGTCGAGCGCGCGCTCCAGTTTCTTGCGCTCCATCTCGAACCCGGCGGCATCCACCTTGCTTGCCGCCATGCGCCGGTACAGCCAAAGCGCAGTCCGCACCGACATCGCGCTGCGCCGGCTGTGGCGGTTCAGCGCCATGAGAAAGTGCGCCGGGTGCGCCAGGTGCGAGTAAGCGCGCAACAGGCGCTCGCGTTCGCGCATCGACTCGCGCGCAAAAGAAATTTCGCCGTTCTCCAGGGCGCGCAGACCGCTCAGCATGCGGCTCGAACGGCTGGTGGTCCCGGCCGCGAAGTCGTGCTGCTCCACCAGCAGGGTGCGCTTGCCGCCGCGCGCGCAGGCGCGCGCGATCGCGACCCCCATGATGCCGCCGCCGATCACGGCGACCTGGAAGTGCTGGCCCGCCAACGGTGCCCGGTTGGTGCTGGGTAGCTGCATGATTTCGGGGGGGCTGCCAGCCCGGACGCGGCTGGAGATACTCTCCCAGAGAGAGTGTGACCCCCCATCCGCCGATGCGGTAGGTAACCTTGGTCTTGCGGCATTGGTGACGAAAGTGTTCCACGTGGAACATTCAGATATGGTGTGCCATCATGTCTATACCTTATAGATAATAACGTCGCTAAGCTTCGATAGGGGCGTCACCTATTGCCTGCCCGGCCCACTTCCCGATTTGGGCTTTATCACCATGAGGTGTGACAAGGCCAGACAACCCACGCCCACGGGGGCCCAAATGGCGCATTGCTCCCCGGCCAACCAGTCATTTAGATTGTTTGCCGATGCCCCCCAGCACTGGAGAGCGCTTCGAGCGCGCGGTTGCGATCATGGAGCGGCTGCGCGCCCCGGGAGGCTGTCCCTGGGACCGAGAACAGACTTTTGACTCCATCAAGCCCTACACCCTCGAAGAAACTTACGAAGTCCTGGAGGCCATCGACAATCGCGACTGGAATGAGTTGAGCGGCGAGCTCGGGGACCTGCTGTTGCAGGTGCTCTTTTATTCCGAGATGTCGAAGGAACAGGGGACGTTTACGATCGACGAGGTGCTCGACAAGCTTTCCGCAAAACTGGTGAATCGGCATCCTCACGTTTTTGGGGATACGCAGGCCGACACGGCTTCCGAGGTGGTGCGCAATTGGGAAGCGATCAAGGCGGGGGAAAAGAAGAAGCGCCTGGCGGCGGGCGGCGGGAAGGCTGAGAGAGAGCCCGATCCGCCCGACTCGGTACTGGGAGGAGTTTCGTCCGCGATGCCGGCGCTGCTGGAAGCGCACAAGCTGAGTTCGCGGGCGGCGCACGTGGGCTTCGACTGGCCGAACGTCGAAGGCTTGTTCGCCAAGCTGCGCGAGGAAACGGACGAGCTCCGCGAACAATTGGCGGATTTTCCCGCGCCCGGCCCGCGCCCGCAGGGCCAAGGGGTTGCCGGCTCGGGCAGGCCCCAGGTGCCGGAGGACTTGCGCGCCCGGCTGGAAGAAGAGTTGGGCGATCTCTTCTTTGTTCTGGTGAACCTGGCGCGTTACCTGGCGCTCGACTCTGAATCCGCACTGAAGAAAACCAACCGCAAATTCAAGCGCCGCTTCCAGTGGATGGAACAGCGGCTGCGGGAATCAGGACGTGGACCGGAACAGGCGACCCCGGAAGAACTCGAAACCCTATGGCAACAGGCGAAGGACCTGGAAAAATCCCGAACGTGAAAACCGATTCGATCGAAATACGCAAGTGCCACGAACTGGAAGAGCTGCGCACGGCGGTAGCCTTGCAGAAGGAAGTGTGGAATTTCAGCGACGCCGAACTGGTGCCGCTGCGCCTGTTTGTAGTGGCCGATAAAGTGGGCGGACAGGTCCTGGGCGCCTTTGCCGGCAGCGAGATGGTGGGTTTTGCACTGTCCGTACCCGCGGTGCGGGGCGGGCATCCTTACCTTCACTCCCACATGCTGGCGGTGCGCCCGGATTATCGCAATGGCGGCCTGGGGCGCCGCATGAAGATGTTTCAGCGCGAGGAAGCGCTGGCGCGCGGTTTTGAATTGATCGAGTGGACGTTCGATCCGCTCGAAATCAAGAATGCCTACCTGAACATCGAGAGGCTGGGAGCGATCGTGCGCCGGTACACGATTAACCAGTATGGCATTACCACTTCGCCGCTGCAGGGCGGATTGCCCACCGACCGGCTGATTGCGGAATGGTGGCTCAAATCGAAGCGGGTTCAAACCCTGCTGCAAGAGGGCTCCGTCCCGCGGCTTGAGCCGGTCACCAGAATCTCGGTGCCGGCTCCCATCTACGAATGGAAAGCCTCGCCTGACACGCGCGCACGCGCCCGGGACGTACAAGACCACAACCGGGATCAGTTTCTTAAAGCATTTGCCGGCGGTCTGGCGGTGACCGGCTATGAAAGGGACGACGAGGGCAACGGGAAGTTTCTTCTCGGCCGCTGGGATGAGAACTGGTCGTACGCTGGCCACTAATCCAGCCTGCATTCTTCTATGAAAATCGAAGCGATCACCCTGCGAGAAGTACAAATACCGCTTGTCAATTTTTTCGAGACGAGCTTCGGACGAATTTACAACCGCCGCATTTTACTGGTCACGGTGGATTGCGAGGGCATCCGGGGATGGGCGGAATGCGTGGCGGCGGAGGATCCGTTCTACAGCAGCGAGTGGATCGAGAGCGCATGGCCCACCCTCACGAAATATCTCGCGCCTGCTTTGGTCGGGAAGACGGTGTCGCAGGGAAGAGAAGCAGCGGCGCTGTTGAGCAAGATCCGGGGCCACCGCATGGCCAAAGCCGCGCTCGAAAACGCGCTGTGGGATGCCGAAGCCCAAGCCAAAAAGCAGCCCCTGTGGAAGCTGCTGGGCGGGACGCGCCGCGAGATTCCTTGCGGGGTTTCCATCGGCATTCAGGATTCGCACGAGCAACTGCTGGAAAAGATCGCGATTGAGGTTGCCGCCGGCTACCGTCGCATCAAGCTCAAGGTGAAACCCGGCTGGGACGTCAACGTTCTCGAGAAGGTCCGGGCGCGCTGGTCCGACATCACCTTGAGCGTGGATGCGAATTCCGCCTACACGCTCGACGAGTTCGAGCACCTGCGCAAGTTCGACCAGTTCAACCTGCTGATGGTCGAGCAGCCACTGTGGAACGACGACATCTACTATCACGCCCGCCTGCAGAAAGAACTGCGGACCGCGATCTGTCTGGACGAGTCCATCGAACACGCCCGCGACGCGGCCTGCGCAGTGGAAACGGGCGCCTGCCGGATCATCAACATCAAGGTGGGCCGGGTGGGCGGTTTCACCGAGGCGAAAAAGGTGCACGATGTATGCCAGGCGAATCGCGTCCCGGTGTGGTGTGGAGGGATGCTTGAGTCCGGGGTCGGGCGGGCGCACAACATCGCTTTATCGACGCTCGAAAATTTCAGGTTGCCAGGGGATGTGTCGGCTTCGAAGCGCTACTGGAAAGAAGACATCATCGAGCCTGAGGTCGAAGTGTCTGGCGATGGGTTGATCGCGGTGCGGGACGAGCCGGGCACGGGATACCGCGTGCGCGAAGACCTGATCGAGAAGCTGACGGTGAAAAAGGAAGTGGTGCGGGCGGGATGAGGTTGCTTTCGCTCGCCGGGCAGTTTCATTCTCTTACCGCCCGATCTCCTTTGGTTCGAGCTCAAATTGGACGTGTCGCTTGACATCGTTCCCGGCCCTTTTATAATAGTTATTATTCAATAATAATGCGTCTTACCCATACACAGTTTCGTGAACTGGCCGCGAAGCACGGTTTGGCGGTCACACACCAGCGTCAGGTGGTCTACGAGGCCGTCATCGCCTCCCATGGGCACTATTCTCCAGAAGAGGTTTACGCCGTGGTGCGGCGTCGCATTCCGTCCATTTCTCTGGCCACGGTCTACAACAATCTGCGGCTTTTCATCGAGTGCGGGTTGCTGCGAGAGGTAACTCCTCATGCGTCCACTTTGCGCGTCGACGGTAATCTCGGACCTCATCACCACCTGGTTTGCTCCCGCTGCAAATCGGTGCAGGACATCGAGGGAGAGTTCATCGATTTCAACCGGCTATCCCGGCAACTGCCGGACGGCTTTGATCTGACGCAGCCGTTGATCGAGGTCTTTGGCCTCTGTCGCCGCTGCAGCTCCAAAAAATAGTTTTTTCACGCAATACCCAGTCATGATTCGAAGGACGAAAACCTATGGAAAATACACTCGCGACTTCATCGGGGAGTGTTGTCCCCGAAGCTAAGGAAAAAAACACCGCCACCGAATCGAAATGTCCAGTAGCGCACGGCGCTGGCAAATCCCGCACGAATGTTGATTGGTGGCCGAATCAGGTCAGCCTGAGAGTCCTGCACCAGCATTCGCCACTGTCCGATCCGATGGGTAAGGAGTTCAACTACGCGGAAGAGTTCAAGACGCTCGACCTGAATGCCGTGATCCAAGACCTGCAAGCCTTGATGACGGACTCGCAGGAGTGGTGGCCCGCCGACTTTGGCCACTATGGGCCACTCTTCATTCGTATGGCGTGGCACAGCGCGGGTACGTACCGCATCGGCGACGGCCGCGGCGGTGCCGGCGCCGGCCAGCAGCGCTTCGCGCCGCTCAATAGCTGGCCCGACAACGTGAACCTGGACAAGGCGCGTCGGCTGCTCTGGCCGATCAAGCAGAAGTATGGCCGGAAAATCTCGTGGGCCGACCTCATGATTCTCACCGGGAACGTCGCATTGGAGTCAATGGGCTTCAAGACATTCGGCTTCGGCGGCGGGCGCGAGGACGTCTGGGAGCCGGAAGAGGAAATTTATTGGGGACCTGAGGGCACGTGGCTGGCGGACGAGCGTTACTCCGGGGATCGTGACCTCGACAACCCTCTCGGTGCGGTGCAAATGGGCCTGATTTACGTGAATCCGGAAGGGCCGAATGGAAAGCCGGATCCAATCGCTGCGGCGCGGGACATCCGGGAGACGTTTGCGCGTATGGCGATGAATGATGAGGAGACGGTGGCGCTCATTGCCGGCGGTCACACTTTCGGCAAAACCCACGGCGCTGCTGTTCCCGCTCAATATGTCGGCGCAGAACCAGAAGGTGCCGACATCGAGGATCAAGGCTTCGGGTGGAAGAATAAATTCGGCAAAGGTTTTGGTGCTGACACCATCGGTAGCGGCTTGGAAGTCACCTGGACCACCACGCCTACCAGGTGGGGCAACAATTTCTTCACAAACCTGTTCAGCTTTGAATGGGAACTGACGAAGAGCCCGGCGGGCGCGCATCAGTGGACACCGAAGAATGGTGCAGGCAACGGCACGGTGCCGGATGCGCACGATCCTTCAAAGCATCATGCGCCATCCATGTTGACCACGGACCTCGCCTTGCGGTTCGATCCCGCTTACGAAAAGATTTCGCGGCGCTTCTATGAGCATCCGGACCAGTTTGCAGACGAGTTTGCGCGGGCGTGGTTCAAGCTGACGCACCGCGATATGGGTCCGATCGAGCGTTATCTCGGCCCGCTCGTTCCAAAAGAAACTCTGCCGTGGCAGGACCCTATCCCCGTGGTGGATCATCCGCTCATCGGGGAGCAGGACATCACTGCTCTGAAGGCGAAGATTCTTGCATCGGGTCTATCGGTTTCACAGCTGGTCTCGACCGCTTGGGCGTCGGCGTCGACGTTTCGCGGCTCGGACAAGCGCGGCGGAGCGAACGGCGCACGCATTCGCCTCGCGCCGCAAAAGGACTGGGAAATCAACCAGCCGGATGAATTGGCGAAGGTGCTGCAGAAGCTCGAAGCGATTCAAAAAGAGTTCAACAGCGCCCAGACGAACGGTAATAAGGGAAAGAAGGTTTCGCTTGCTGACCTGATCGTTCTCGGCGGCGATGCCGCGATCGAGAAAGCCGCGAAGGCTGCCGGCCACGACGTGAAAATCTCATTCACGCCGGGGCGCATGGACGCGTCGCAAGAGCAAACCGATGTCGCGTCCTTCGTACCGCTCGAGCCGAAAGCCGATGGGTTCCGCAACTATCTCCGCGGCAAGCAGCGCCTCTCGGCTGAGGAGATGCTGGTGGATCGGGCGCAATTGTTGAAGCTGACTGCTCCTGAAATGACGGTTCTCGTCGGTGGTCTTCGAGTGTTGGGTGCAAATGCCGGGAAGTCGGCACACGGCGTCTTCACCAAGCAGCCCGAGACGCTGACCAACGAATTCTTCGTCAACCTGCTCGACATGAACACCCGGTGGCAAGCCTCCAATACAGTGGAAGGCGTTTCCGAAGGCCTGTACGAAGGGCGCGACCGGAAGACGAACGAAGTCAAGTGGACGGCTACCCGGGTGGACCTGATCTTCGGTTCGCACTCGCAGCTGCGTGCGCTCGCGGAAGTCTATGGGTGCGTGGACTCCAAGCAGAAGTTCGTGAAAGACTTCGTGGTGGCGTGGACCAAGGTGATGAACCTTGATCGCTACGACGTTGCCCGGGTTCGGTAAAAGAAAGCTGCCACCTTCGTCCTGCTGCTGTTTATTGCATCAGCTCAGTCGAAGCCGCTGTGTTCCTGGCTCGTGGGGGTGCATCGCGCCCCCACGCCCCCTTTTGCAATGGAAGTAATCGTCATCCGGACCGAGTTGCGTTGCTGGGGAGCGCCATCTGCGTGGCAATCACTCAATGACCTGATTGCGAGTTGTCGCGGTCGCGAGGGCTGCCCAGCCTTTGCCGTTTTTGAAAGAGGCCCCCAACTTGTTGAGCCGGGCATCCAAACTCACTTCTGCTCCTGGCAGGATCTTGATTTCCCGTTCCCAATCGGCGTAGCCCGACATCTTTACGGCGACCTTGTATGTGCCGGCTTGCAGCCTGAGAACCGCGGGCGTGGAACTGACAAAGCTGCCGTCCAGAAAAACATCTGCGCCAGCCGGGTCGGAAGAGACTCTAACCGGAACCAGCACCTGAGCATTGCGATCGACCGAGGTCAGCTTGCCCTGCTCCAGCGTGATGGTGATGCCGGTATAGGTCAGCCAGCGGTGGTCGCCAAAACCCACGTCCTGCAGCGGCGTACCGAGGGCGCTCAGAATTTCGTCGTGGGTCATGCCCGGTTTGAGATCAACCGGGTTTGCCGCAGGTGCAGCGGCAACCGGCTTGGCGGGAGTTGGGAGTACCGACGGAGCGGACACCGGGTTTGCGCCTTCGGGAACGAGCCACTGGTCGATCGCCGAATAGACCTTCTCGATGTCGCCCTGCATCAGGGTGTCCTGGGCGAAAAAGAAATTCGCGGTGGCCCAGACGGGTGAAGTTTTGAGGCTGCCGGGAATCATGCGCGTGCTGAGCAGGCCCAGGGTCACCACATCGGAGCCCACGTAAACGGCCGTAACATAGAATTTCTCCCCGCGTGCCAAGGCAACGTCCTTGGCACCGGAAGGAACATCTACCTTCCCGTTCTGAATGGCGTTCGAAGCCAGCCTGCCCCGGTCATACGAGCCGTAGAGACCGTCCTGAACCAGGATCACAATGGCGCCCACCCGCCGAATGGCATTGTCGCCGCCCCGCGTACCCATTACGCCGCCGCCCAGAACCGTGAGCCGATAGCGGGACTGCAAGCTCTCCTCCAGTACCATTCTTCGGCCCTGGTTCTGTGCCAGCGTGGAGGACAGCCCCGCAATTAAAAGCCATGTAAGCAAGCAGGTTCTTGTGAGAGACATTGCTGAAAGCGTATCAGAGATTTTTCGGTGTGGCCGGTTCCCAACCGCCAGGAATGCTTCGAAGGGAAGCAAGATTTGCGAATCAGGCTGCGAGCGCGTAGTCGGATCCTATCGAAATACACTCGCGGATCCGGTCGTGAGTGTACGCACACTAAGTGATCCGTTTACTGCGCAGGAGCTTTCTGGCGAACGCGCGCGCCATGGTCGCGGGATGCGTCGCCAAAATGGAAACTTGTCCCAATAAGCTTTGCGGCTCGTGGAAGACTCCGAGTTGCCTCAACACCGTTCCCCGGTCGTAATAGATCTTCTCTCCGGCCAGGCGGTCCCCGGCGTCGAAGGTGTAGATACCGCAAAGTGGAAACTCGATTCGCCGCCCGGTCGGCGGAAGACCGCGCCAGGAGCCGAGGTGTGTACCACGAATGGTGACTTCCATGAGAATGGCATCGTCGGTGACATGGCGCCGCTGCACCTCAATTGCCAGGTCAGGGAGCGCCCCCATGAGCTGCTCGTAAAAGAGGCGTACGCCGCTTGGACCCTCATAGTGATCGTCCCAGGGCTCATCGTCGTAGCGAGCAGTGTCGCCGAAGGTGCGGAGGACGCCTTCCAGATCGTGCTCGTTCTCAAGTCGAATGTGCTGCTCAACCATTGCGATACGAGCCATCACTCGGTCTTTCGGAATCGATACGCTGGCCACATTCACCTTCTTTAGTCGGTTGTGATGAAACCCTCAGCGAGCACGCATGGCAGGGTCGTGACCTGAAATCGCTTCGTTGCCGGGGCGATGATCCGGCCGGGAGTGGCAACGGTGGACAAGGGTTCCCCGGTTTGCGCCCAACAATCTAGCACAGGTTCGCCCGGGCGGGAAAACAGCCCGGGAGCCACGATCGAAATCAAGCAGCCCGCCCAAATCGAAGCTTGGACAGGGCGAGGATTTGATGAAGACCTGTGAGAAGACGTTTCTGGGAGCGAGCCGCGGTTACTCGGTTGGGAAGCCGATCTGGCGGACTGAAGATGACGAGATCCTGCAGAGATGGAGTTAAGGTGTGCTGTCAGCGGTTGGAGTTTGCGATATTAGTGGCGGTCGCGGAGCCTCAGCTACTTATGCTCCGCGTCGTTGCCGTGATTTTCCGCCAGGGTGGCTTCCTGCTTCTTCAACAATTCCACGCCTTGCGCGAAGGTGAGGCCCGTCGGTACGGGACGAAAGTCCCTGTAGACCTCGGTTGACTTGATATCGAGGTGCTTGAACAGGAGCACCCGGCCGGTAAAAGCCAGACTGATGCGCGCCATGTCCCAGCTGCCATCCCCAAGGTCCGATTGCTCCACCAGAAAGCGGCCACCCTTATCCAGATGGCCCAAAATACCCCAACCGAAACCGACATCCTTGAACAGCGTGCCGTCGATGCGCGCGATGCGGTGCGTCTGCGGGTCGATCAGCAGTTGCCCCTGCATGCCTTGCAGTACCTGCTCGACGTGCGAGGGCGGTTCGTATCGCGGATTGGGGTGGAACTTCAGGCGCACCAGTGGAACGCCTTCTTTGCCCACCCCGGGCTTGCCGGGTTCGGTGCCGTCATAGTCGAACAGGAACGCGTCGGGCATGGCGCGCACGATGCGACCCACACGGTCGGCGTCCTCCTTCTCGCGCTGGCGCTTCTTCGCCAATTCCACGGGATTGCTCGCGAGTTGCTCCAGGCGGGCCTCCTCGGCCTGGCGTTGCTGCGCGGTAAGCGGCTTGCGGTCGTATGCGATGGCCATGCCCGCCATCGCCTCCTTCGTCTCGCAGTAAATCTTGGTCTGGGAGCCCCGCGGGGTTTCCCTCAGCGACACGAACAGATGAGGAGTCGATGAATTCTGAGACGCCTTAACCTCGTTCTGCACGGTCACCCGAACCAGTTCCGCGGGCGGCATGGGAGGAATCTCGGCAGCACTTGCGCCCAGGCTCAGCCCGAGGATCGCGACTGCACTTCGTCCCAGCCCCCAACTCACCGTTCTGGATTGCCCCATCGCGAAGCCCTCTCTTGCATGTAGTTTAACGTTAGAAGGGGGTCGGGAAACAAGCGTTGTACGGACCCCGCCAAGGCCCGCGCAAGCCGGGAACTGGGCAGTAATCATTACCCGGGCACCAACTTGCGCAGAAACGCGCATCGCTTCTGGCCGGCTCCGGCGTCTACGGCGAAATTCACCGGAAAATAGGTTAGTATCATGTTTCCCACCGAATCTGTTTTCCAGGCGCTCTGCGAGCCAGAGGAGAGCCGGATCACGGTAGGAACAGCAAGGTTGGCCCGAGCCCGCGGTCCTGGCCCCGCGAACCACCGGCAATTTGCCCAAGGAGAGCACTCATGGAAGTACCCAAAACTGGAGAGTTCGCGCACATTGGGAAGTCGGTCGTCATTAAAGGAGATGTTTCGGGAAGCGAGGATCTCTACCTCGATGGCCAGGTGGAAGGCAATATCCTGTTGAAAGGCAACAACCTCACGGTGGGTCCGAACGGGCAGGTAAAGGCCAATGTGGACGCCAAGGGCGTCATCATCCAGGGCAAGGTGGAAGGCAACCTGCACGTCACCGATCGCGTGGAGCTGCGAAAGTCCGCAATTGTGATGGGGGATATCGCCACCCAGCGGATTGCCATCGAAGAAGGCGCTTACCTGAAAGGTAAGGTCGATGTCGGCAAGGATGGCGGAAAGTAGCCTGCGGTAGGCCGTCGGTGCCGGCCGGCCTGGCTGTACCGCCGTTGGCGGCGGCACGAAAGGCGACTGGCCGCGCGTGACCAAGGTCACAAGCCATCCCGGCCACGATCAGACATAATTCAAGTGTCGCCGTAACACACAGGTTCATGAAACTGTTTCGTGGCTCATCGGCCGGACCAGACAAGGCTTCGTCCCCGGCACCAGGCAATCAGAAACTCTCGCGCCGCTCGAGCGGGTTGGGCGAGCTCGCGCGCTACTGGTCGTCGCAAGAGGGCCTGTGCATCCTCGATCTCGGCGCCACCTCTCCCGCCAACATCCGCTATTTCACGGAACGCTCGCACAAGATGTACAGCGAGGACCTGCTCACCGCCTCGACCGATCCCGCACTGGTAACCAACGATGAGCAGGGCAACGTCGTTCTCGACAGCCGCCAGTTTCTGGAAGACAACCTGGTATACCCGGCGGCGCAGTTCGACGTGGTCCTGTGCTGGAATTTGCCCGACTACATGGACGAAAGCCTGGTCAAGCCGGTGGTGGGAAGATTGTGGTCGGTGCTGAAGCCGGGAGGCATGCTGCTGGCGTTCTTCCACACCCGCGATGCCGGGCCGGACGCTCCCTGTTACCGCTATCACGTTATGGGCCCGGATGTGCTCGACATGCAGCCGATCGTTCCCCAGCGTGAAGTCCGTCGCGGGCCTACGGGTGCCGTGCATCGCGCGGTTGCTCCCGGCTTCCGCCTGCAGCGGGTATTTAATAACCGGCATATCGAGAACCTGTTCCGCGACTTCGCTTCCATCAAGTTCTTCCTTAGCCGGGACAACATCCGCGAAGTGATGGTGGTGCGGTAGCCGGCGATTGAGGGCCTGCGGCCTTCATGGCGGCACTTCTTTCTCCCGTGGGCGTCGAGTGTGTACTGCGTTCCAGATGACATCGATTCCGAAGACCTAACGAGAAGGATGGACCTACGCTGCCGCCGACTCCAATCTCACCAGCTTCGATGGCTGGGCCGCTCATCGTTTAGCTACCCTGCTCGGAAATCCCGCGCCTGGGGAACAAACGGCGCCCAGAGGGTGTGCATGTCAAATCATGTTGGGGCAAAAGAGCAGTATCCATCCCAATCTCTGTTCACGCGAATCAGAGTTTGTCTCCTCCTGGCCCTGATCGCGGCCCCAGGCCTGTCCGGCGAGCATGTCAAACGTACATACGAATCGATCCCGCAGCAGGGTCGTCAAGACCGAGCAGCGCAGCAACAATATCGCCCCTGACTCAGATATGTCACAATCTGCATAGCAAGCGCAGAGTACAAGTCGTTGTCCTCTACAGTCAAACCGCCCGGGTGGCGAAATTGGCAGACGCACGGGACTTAAAATCCCGAGTCCCGAAAGGGACGTGTGGGTTCGATTCCCACCCCGGGCACCATCGTTTGTGAGGAATTCCTCGATTTGGTGTTCTTGCCTGCCAGGACTTCATTGGCGGATTCTCTGCCGCAGGAAAATTAAGGGCGTGTGGCCAGGGTGGCCGGGTCAACTGCTTGGCATGCAGTACGAGGGTTTGCGGCGGGCGGTCCTGACTGCTCAGGCGACTCGCGCGCGAGTTCGCCCGCCACAACGTAACCGGGCCCAGCACAGATGAACCGAATGTGTCTCCCCCAAGAACCACATTCCAGACAGCAGGCTCGGCCAGCGAAGTTGAGGGATCATATCGCCGCCATAAAAATAATCAAACAAAATCAGCTGTGCGGCAAAAGAAACATCAGGGTCGCTGTTGTATCGCGCAACAAAGGCCGCAAAACTGCGGCCGCTGCTACTCCCGCAGCCGCCGTTACTCCCGCGGCACAATGCAAACATCCGCCAGGTTCCGGTACCGCTCTGCATAATCCAGCCCATATCCAACCACGAACTCATCCGGAATCTTGAACCCGACGTAGTCGCCTTCAATCGGTAGCTTCCGTCGGGAAGGCTTATCGAGCAAAGCTGCAATTTTGAGGGCGCGGGGCTTGTGCGCCAGCAGGAATTTCTTCAGGAAGGTCAGCGTCAGACCGGTATCGAGGATATCTTCCACCAGGATGATGTTCTTGCCCTCCATCGACTGGTCAACGTCCTTGGTCAGCTTCACCTCGCCGGTTGAATCCCATCCGTGCTGCAGTTCGTGCGTCGGATCTGGCCGGTTCCCGTAACTGGAGACGCCGATGAAATCGAAGGTCGAGTCGAGCTGCACTTCGCGCGCCAGGTCGCTCAGGAAAATGGCCGCGCCCTTGAGCACGCCCACGAAGATGATGGATTGCCCCGCGAAATCGCGCGTAATCTCCGCGCCCAGCTCCTTAACCCTCTGGGCAATTTGCTGGCGAGTGAGCAGCACTTTCAGGTCTGACACGGCCAACATATGTAACAGAATTCAGGCGCACGAGACAGAAAAATCTCTTAGAATCAGTCGCCAGTCGTCCGTCGCCCCTCGCCGCAAAAAACAACCGATGGGCAGCGGCTGACATCTTCTGCTGAAGACCAGCGACTGGAGACTGACGACGGACCATGAATCTCAAAGGCATCAAGCTCACCTGGCTCGGCCACGCTACCTTCCGCATCGAAACGCCGGGCGGCAAAACGATTCTCATCGATCCCTGGGTGATGAACAATCCCATGTGCCCGGACAAGGACAAGACCATCCCGCGATTGGACGTGATGCTCTGCACCCATGCCCACGGCGACCACATCGGCGACGCGGTCGAGATCGGCAAGAAGCACCATCCGACCGTGGTGGCCATCCCGGAATTGGGGAGCTGGCTGGAGAAGAAGGGTCTCCAGAACGTCGTGATGATGAACAAGGGCGGCACCGTCAAGCTGGCCGACATCAAGGTCACCATGGTGCATGCCGATCATTCCTGCGGCATCCAGGACGGAGACCAGATTCTCTATGGTGGTGAGGCGGTCGGCTACGTGATCGAATTCGAGAACGGGGTGAAGATTTATCACGCCGGGGACACGAATGTCTTCGGCGACATGAGGATCATTCATGACCTCTATGCGCCCGAAATTGCCATGATTCCCATCGGCGATCATTTCACCATGTCACCGCGGGAGGCCGCCTATGCCTGCAACCTGCTGCAGGCAAAAACCGTCATTCCCATGCACTTTGGCACGTTTCCCGTGCTGACCGGCAGGCCGAGCGAACTGCAGAAGCTCGCGGCCAACGTAGAAGTCTTCGAGATGAAGCCGGGAGTGACGGTCTGATTGCAGGTCAGGGATGGCAGATTTGGAGATTTTGGAGATTTCAGATTTGGAGATTTCAGATTTCAGATTGAAAAGCCCTGCACCGGCCCGGTACGGGGAGCTTCCAGAAGCCTGCAATCTAAAATCTAAAATCTGCAATCTAAAATCTGCAATCTAAAATCTAAAATCTGAAATCTGAAATCTGCAATCTGCCATGCAGCAAATCCTGATTCTGCACTAGAATCGTCAATCTACGATTTTTTTTGGGGGGTTTCCTTTGTCGACCGCACCGAATGCTGCGAGCTGGCGCCATCACGGCTTCGTCACCCAACCCGAGGTCGACGAATACCTTTACTCTCTGCTGCCCCCGCGCGATGAAGTGCTCGCCGAAATGGAGGCCGAAGCCACCCGCCACAAGATACCCATCGTCGGCCCGGTCGTGGCCAGTTTCTTTCAACAGCTGGTGATGATGACGGGTGCAAAGACGGTGTTCGAGATGGGCTCCGCCATCGGATACTCGACCATCTGGTGGGCGCGCGCCGTAGGTGAGGGGGGCCGCGTGCACTATACCGACAGCGATCCCAAGAATGCTGAGAAGGCCCGCCGTTACTTTCAGCGCGCCGGGGTCGCCGACCGTATCACCATTCACCTGGGGGATGCGATCGAACTTCTTTCCGAACAGAAAAGCACGTTCGACATCGTGTTCAACGACATTGACAAGGACGACTACCCGCGCGTGCTGCGCATGGTTCCTCCCCGGGTCCGCAAGGGAGGCTTGTTCGTGACCGACAATGTGCTCTGGAGCGCCCGCGTAGTGGAGAAGAATCCGGACGCCACCACCAAAGCAATCCAGCAGTTCAATCGCGAGCTCTACGCCTCCAAGGACTTCTATACGACGGTTCTGCCCGTGCGGGACGGGGTCGCGGTGGCGGTAAGAAAGTAGTCGTGAGTCGTTGGCAGTTAGTCGTTGGCAACATCGCCGCGGGCAAGAAGCATTGTCCCCAGTCTAGTTGGGTCGCTAACGACCAACGACCAACGACCACCACCGCCTCTAAATCGATTTCACGGGAATCATCAGCAAATCATCCACCAGCCCGACTTCCTTCTGCAGGAATGGTTCCGCGTACTCGACGCCGCCCAGCATTCCGTAAAAACGCGCCATGGCTTCGACGCGATCGCGAATTTCCTTTTGAGCAGGGAAGAGGTCTTTGCCCGCGTCCTGGTCGGAGAATTGGGTCTTGTATGCCATGAGCGACTGGAAGCGCGCCTCGAATTGTTCGGTGATGTCGACCACGAAGGTGGGGCGCACGTCGTAGTAGAGCGTCGCGTAAATGATCTTGAACGGCCGATGCGGTGCCCTGCCGCCGGCGCCGACGGCCGGGGACGTTTCCGCAGGCTCAGGGCCGCCTGCCCGTCGCTCCACAGACGCGCTGAGCGCGGACTGCTGCGAGCTGATCGCCAGCTTGGCCAATCCCGCCAGGAAGCACGCTTCATAGCCCAACGTCGAAGCCGTGTAGTGATCTGGGTGCCGTCCCTTCCAGTACGGCAGGATCACCACCCGCGGCCGCTGTTCACGCAGCACCCACGCAACTTTCAGCTTGTTTTCCCAGGTGTTTTCGACGCGTCCGTCCGGAATATCCAGGGCTCCCCGCCAGCAAGCTTTGAGGATGCGCGCCGCCTCTGCCGCCTCGCGCTCGCGATCGGCGGCCGATCCGCGCGTGCCCATCTCGCCCCGCGTCAGGTCGAGGATGCCGGTGCGGTAGCCATGCTCCGCCATTTTCAGCAGGGTTCCGCCGCAGGTCTGCTCCACGTCGTCGCGATGGGCGGCGATTGCCAGGATATCGAGGGGCTGGGATCCGGTTTCGGAAGATGAACTGGGGGGAGACATATTTCAGTCCAGGTTGCCCTGCTCGAGCACCACGTTCTCGCGCACCATCAGGCGGTGGCCCACCATCTCCTTCAGCGTGGGCAGCACCCGGTTCACATGCTCGTCGGTATCTACAAACGTGATCACGATGGGCAGCTTTCCACCCGCATCCACCAGGTGCGACGTTTCCACCTTGTGGCGTCCCAGGAATCCGGCTACCGCGTGCACCGCGGTCGCGGCATACACGCCTTCCTTCCGCAGGTAGTTGAGAACTTCCATGTGCAAGGGCCGGTGATGCCACTGGTCGCCCTCGTTGAGGTACATCGTGACTTGGACCGCCATCGCGACGGCCATTCTACAGCACCCGCGCCAGCGCCATGCCCGCCAGCACCGCCAGGCACGTCAGCAGATTGTTGCCCAGGACATTCAGCGTCATCATCGTCCACTGCCCCTGTTGAACGAAGCCCATGGTTTCATAGGCGTAGCTTGAAAACGTGGTGTAGCCCCCGCAGAAACCGACCGCGATGAGCAACCGCCAGCGCGGGTCGACCACCGCCCGTTCGGTTGTCCACGCCATAAAGAAGCCAAGCACAAAGCTGCCCAGCACATTGATGGCGAGGGTCCCGTAGGGGAAGATGGGTCCGAGAAGCCGAAGCGCGTAGCGGCTCATCCAGTACCGCAGGTTGGCGCCGACGACGGCGCCGGCCGAGACCGCGAGGAAGTCGAGCACGATGGAGTTCTCCTGAACACGTTCTGGTAGGAGTTATCAGCCTCGCGGGCGGTTATGGCGAACTCCATCGCCGTAGGATTCTTGTATCACAGCCGGGCTTGGAGCAGCTACAGCGGGCTCTGGGCTTTAGGCTCTAGGCTCTCGCTAACCCTCCTGGTGCAACGAGGTGAGCTTGCATCGTGTGCCGGAGAATTCCGCCTGCCATGGTATGGGAAGTTTGCGAGTCACGCTTGTGAGCCGGAACTTGCCGCGAACTTATGAGCTTTTGCTAGAGCCTAGAGCCTAGAGCCTAGAGCCTGAAGCCCAGAGCCTGAGGCCTGCACGTTATAATCCTCAGCATCCATGCCCCTTGCTGCTGGCACAAAACTCGGCCCGTACGAAATCACCGCTCCGGTCGGCGCCGGCGGCATGGGCGAGGTCTACCGCGCGGTCGATACCCGGCTCGATCGCACCGTGGCCATCAAGATCCTGCCCGCGCATCTCTCCGAGAAGCCGGAAGCCCTCGAGCGTTTTCAGCGTGAGGCGCGTGCCATCTCGCAACTCAGCCACGCCAATATCTGCCAGCTCTACGATCTGGGCGAGCAAAACGGGATCCACTTCATCGTCATGGAGTTTCTTGAAGGGGAGACGCTGGCTGTGCGGCTGACCAAAGGCCGCCTTCCCCTGGAGCAGGTACTGCGCAACGGCGCCGAGATCGCGGAAGGTCTCGATCAGGCGCACCGATCGGGTGTCGTGCACCGCGACCTGAAGCCCGGGAACATCATGCTCACTCGCGCCGGGGCCAAGCTGCTCGACTTCGGCCTGGCCAAGACCAGCGCGCCGCTGGTGGGGCAATCCTCGGGATTGTCGGCTACCATGACGTCCGCCAACCTCAGCCACCCGCTGACTGCGGAAGGTACCGTGATCGGCACCTACCAGTACATGTCGCCCGAGCAGCTCGAAGGTCGAGAGGCGGATCCGCGCAGCGATATCTTCAGCTTCGGCGCCGTGCTTTACGAGATGGCGACCGGCAAGCGTGCCTTCGAAGGCAAGAGCCAGGTCTCGGTGGCCTCCGCCATTCTGGAAAAAGATCCCGAGCCGATTGCCGCGCACCAGCCCCTGGCGCCGCCCGCGTTGCAGAACGTAGTGCAAGGCGCGCTCATGAAAGAAGCAGACTCCCGTTGGCAGAGCGCCGCCGACATCGCCCGCCAGTTGCGCTGGATCAGCAGCAACTCGCAGTCTTTCGCCAGTGAAGCCATGCCATCGCGCCGCCACGCCAAGTGGCGGGAGCGTGCCCTGTGGATGGCCGCGTCCACGGTGCTTCTGGCATGGCTGGCCTGGTTTGCATTTTTCGCCCATTCCCATGGGCGCGTGGTGCGCGCCTCGCTGATGCCGCCGCCCGAGGCCGCTTTCGATTTCATGGGCGATTTCTCCGGCCCGCCAGTGCTCTCTCCGGATGGCACCCGGGTAGCGTTTGCCGCCCGTGCTCCCAAGGAGCGAAACTCGATTTGGGTCCGAAGGCTCGACAGCGCATCCGCCGAGAAGCTCGCCGGTACCGAAGGCGCCTTCGCCCTGTTCTGGTCGGCAGATGGAAAGTTCGTTGGCTTCTTCTCCGACAGTAAGCTCCGCAAAATTTCTGCAGCCGGCGGTCCGGTCACGATTCTGGCGGACGCCCCGAATGCGCGGGGCGGAACCTGGAACCGGGACAACGTCATCGTCTACGCGCCCGATTACCGCGACTCGCTGTGGAAAATCAATGCCAGCGGGGGCGCGCCCGAGCGTTTGACCAAGCTTGACCTGAGCAAGCACAGCACTCACCGTTGGCCCAGTTTTCTGCCGGACGGAAAGCACTTCCTGTTTTTCGCCACCAACCATGCCGGGGGCCGGCGCGAGGATAACGGCATCTTCCTCGGTTCTCTCGACAGCAGTGCAACCCAGTTGCTTTTGGCGACCGATGGTGCGGGATTGTATTCCTCAGGTTACCTGTTGTTTCACGAGCAGAATGCGCTCATGGCGCAGAAGTTCGATCCTGCCCGCGCCAAGCTCTCCGGCGAACCCCTGGCGGTGGCCAACGATGTCCAGCACGACAGCGGAACCTTTCACACCGTGTTCACGGTTGCCGAAAGCGGCGTCCTGCTCTACGAGCCCGGTATGGAGAACGGCATCGGGGATACGGACGTGCTCTGGGTGGATCGCAGCGGAAAAGTTTTGGGCCACGTCGCGGAGCGCGCCGGATATCGAGGCGGAGCCTTGTCCCCCGACGGCAAGCGGCTGGCGATGTCGATGGGAAATCCCAAGTCCGATATCTGGGTGCTTGACCTGGCGCATGGCACGCGCACCCGCCTGACCTTCGATGATGCCACGCACGTGATGCCCTCGTGGTCGGCCGACGGACAGCGCGTGGCCTACATGTCGCAATTCGGAGCCACCACCATGGCGGGCACCAACTTGCATGCCCGGCTCGCCAACGGCGGAGGCCAGGACGAAGTCTTGCTGGCCCAGCAGGAAGTCGGAGGCACTCCCATCACCCTGACTTGGCCCCAGTGGTCCCCGGACGGACGCTACCTGATCTACATGCAGCAGTCCGGACCCACGGGTTCTTCGGTTTGGGCGATGCCGACCTCCGGCGAGGCCAAGCCGCAGTTGCTGGTCAAATCAGAGTCGCCCATCGGGAAGATCACATTCTTCCGCGTCTCTCCCGACGGCCGCTGGCTGGCTTACAGCGGCAATGATGGAGGCAGGGAAGAGGTTTTCGTGACCGGCTTTCCCAATGGCAACGGGCGCTGGCAAATCTCTCGCGAGGGTGGCACCTTCCCGGTCTGGCGCCGGGACGGAAAAGAAATCTACTACATCGGGCTCGATGCCCACCTGCTGGCCGTCGGGGTGAACACGCGCGAAGGCCAGTTCGAAGTCAACCAGGCCCAGCCGCTGTTCGAGGTGCGCAACGTCTTCGCCCTGGGCTCCCCGTTCGATGCCACGCCTGACGGACAACGCTTCCTGGTGCTGACCCAGCCCGAGGCCTCGGCCTCGCCCATGATGCTGGTGCTGAATTGGACAGCGGAATTGAATAAGTAGGTTTCGAGTCTTCGGGTTCGGGCCCGCAAGGCGATGGTCAGGGCGCCACGGTGGGGCCAAACTGCGGCGGCGGCAGCAAAGGCGAGCCCTTTGATCGCATTAACTCGTAGATAACTTATTCGCCAGGATGCGATATGGGGCGTCGCCGCGGTGCCCGACGACCGACAACCTGTCCGGGGTGCCAGATCGCGCTCTATGGGCCTTATGGCGCATATACAGGGCACTCTACGCAGCGGTCCACCCGGCGTTTTGGGTGTTTTCGGGCCTGGGACGTACTTTCAATCCGTTAGCTCTGAGTGAATCATTCTGAGACGGTGCCAGTGCGCGATCACTTCTTGCGTTCTACCAGGTAGCGCGCGATTTCCTTCAGGGTTTCGGCGCGGGCGCCGAAAGGATCCAGTTGCGCAAACGCATCCCTGACCAGGGTGTCGGCTCTTTTCAGCGAGTCCTCGATTCCAAACAATGCGGGATAGGTTGTTTTTTCGGCGGCGGTGTCTTTTCCCGCGGTTTTGCCCAGCTGCTCGGAGGTCTGGGTGACGTCGAGCACGTCATCGACAATCTGAAAGGCCAAGCCGATCTGCTGTCCGAAACAGCGCAGGCGCTGGATCTCGTCGCCGGTGCCGTCAGCATAGATTCCGCCGCTGACCAGGCTGGCGGTGATCAGCGCGGCCGTCTTCGCGCGATGAATGTATTCCAGCGTTTGCAAGTCGGGCTTGGAGTGTTCGGCTTCGAGATCGACGACCTGGCCGCCGATCATGCCGTCCACGGTTCCGGTCGCGTGCGCGATTTCCGCGATGATGCGCACCCGAGAGTCCGCGGCACAGTGCAAACCCGCAAGGACTTCATAAGCCTGGGTCTGGAGCGCGTCCCCGGCGAGAATGGCGATGGCCTCGCCGAACACCACGTGACAAGTCGGACGCCCGCGGCGCAGGTCGTCGTTGTCGAGAGCGGGCAGGTCGTCGTGAATGAGCGAGTAGGTGTGCAGCATTTCCAGTGCGGCGCCCGCCTCGTCGATTTTCCCGGGCAGGGAACCGGCAAGCATGCGGCCGGCTTCGCGGCACAGGATGGGCCGCAGGCGCTTGCCGCCCGCAAATACACTGTGCCGCATGGCTTGATGGATCGAGACAGGGTAGTGCGACGCCGCGGGAAGCAGGCGTTCGAGTGCTTGGTCGGCCGCGATCCGGCCTTCTTCCAGAGTGTCGCGGAGCATGAAGGGTGAGTATAGCAAGGGCATCGCCACTGTCAGCTTTCAGCTCGCAAGATCAACTCTTGCGGAAAGGGCTAAGGGCTAAAAGCCAAGGACGCCCGAAGGCGTCCCGAGATGCGAGTGGGTTGACGGAGTTACGCGGTGGCTCGATCGTGGTCCAGCAAGGCACTGCGCTCGGCCGACATCAGAATTCCCCGGGTGTCGAGCGCCGGGCACATGTCGCTGGCACCCGCGTTGAGCGCCGCCGCCCACATTTCCTCGTCGGCAACGCGGTGTGTGCATACGATCGAGACCGCGGGAAACTCCCGGTGGAGATGTTCCACGTCCGCCAGGCAGGAGGCCTCAATGTCGACAATGGCAACGTCAGCGCGGTGCCGGGGGATATCGATTCTCAATTCCTCCACGGACGCAGCGACGTATACCGCGTGGTAGTGCAGGCTAAGGGTGGACGCGAGAGCTCGTGCCAGGCGCGGATCGCGCTGGAACACAACGATGGTTAGAGCTTGCATACTGCCTCCCGAACAGAACCGTCGAGGACGGTGAAGGAGGCTGCGACTTCTGCACCCAGTGTGCTGGAGGAGTGCGGAAGCACAGGCATTTCGCGCTGACGAGCAGCGGACGAACCGAAACCGGTTAGCGGCTGGCCGGGGTCCTTTCCGTCTGCGACTCGAAGGCAACAGCTTGAAGCTTGCCGTTTTGCTTCAGAAGGATTTCCACTTTGCCTTCCGCCTGTTCGAGTTCCTTGCGGCACGCGGCCGAAAGCTGCATGCCTTCCTCGAACAGGGTGAGCGACTTCTCCAAGGGAGCGTCGCCCTTCTCCAATTCATGGACAATTTTCTCCAGGCGCTGGAGACACTCTTCAAACTTAGGCAAGTGCGAATCCCCGTATAAGTTTATGTAAGTATTGTAATGCAATTTTTTCGAGGGCGTGTCCAGTAAATTAGTGTTAACAAACTGCAATTGCCAATTTGTGGCAGCCCGGTGAGCAAGAACTATGAAAAACCACTTGCGTTTTATCGCGACTGGTTGCGTTTGCTTTGTTCTGGGCTTCACTTGCTTTGCTGCCGTCGGGTCGGCACAGGAAGGCGCCAAAAAGCAGTGACCTCTGTACGCGGAGCCCTGGCGACTTAAGCTCGACGGTGCGTTTATGCCGTCGGGCGCGATCCGACCCCGAGCGCCTCGAGGACATCGACGGCAGCGGCGTACTTGCCATTCGGGGCGCTGATTTGCGCACCCTGCACGAGTTCCCGGACGGCAACGAGCATCTCGCGGGCGATAGCGACGCCTTCCTGGCGGGCCGCTTCCGGGGTGGACGCCTTGGCCATGCGTTCGACAATCGCGTCGGGCACCGAGACGCGCAATTCGTTTTTCATGAACTCGGCATTGCGCACGCTCACCAGCGGCCAGATGCCTGCCACCACCGGGATGCGACAGTGCTCGATGCGCTTGAGAAACTTTTCGAGCAGGGCGAGATCGAAGACGGGCTGCGTGACCGCATACTCGGCGCCGGCCTCAACCTTGTATTCGAACCGCCGGATTTCCTCGTCGATGTTGGGCAGACCGGGATTGGCTCCCACGCCAATCACGAAGCCGGTGCCCGAGCCAATGGCGTTGCCACCGATATCGAGACCGCGATTGAGGTTGTGAACAATGTTCACCAGGCCAATGGCGTCGACGTCAAATACTGCGGTCGCGTCTGGATAATTGCCCATCTTGGGGGGATCGCCCGTGATGCAGATCAGGTTGCGGATGCCGGTGGCCGCTGCGCCCAGCAAGTCCGACTGGATGCCGAGGACGTTGCGGTCGCGGCAGGTGTAATGCAGGATCGCCTCGATGCCCACCTCGCGCTGTACGATCAGCGACAAGGCCTGGTTCGAGATGCGGGCCGAGGCGCGCGGGCTGTCGGGAATATTGATGCCATCCACGCCGACCGACTTCAGAAAACGCGCGCCCTCGACCTCCTTGCGGATGTCGGTTCCTTTGGGGGGCACGATCTCGACCATGGTGACGAATTCGCCCGCAACTAATTTTTTTCCGAGGTTGGAGCGCTTCTCGATGGCCTGGGTGGGAGCGACCGCGGGCGAAGGATGGGGAGCGGCGGTTTGCACGCGCGCCGCCCGGGCTTCCCCCACCCGGAGCGCGGATTTCATCATGCGAATGTGCTCGGGAGTGGTGCCACAGCAGCCCCCTACCAGGCGCACTCCGGTCGCCACGAATTTCTTGGCATAGCTCGCCATGTACTCCGGCGAGCAGAGATAGATGTTGCGGCCCTCCACGGAGCGCGGCATGCCGGCATTGGGTTGGGCGGCGAGCGGCAAGCTGGTGACGGCGCGTACCCGTTCGATGGCGTCCAGCATCGCCACGGGACCGATGCTGCAGTTGCAGCCGATGACATCGGCGCCCCAGTCCGCCAACTTGGCCGCAAAGGTTTCGGGGTCGGACCCGTCGAGGCAGTTCGAGTCTTCATCCACGGTGACGGAAGCGACGATAGGCAGCTTCGGATTTACGTCGCGCGCGGCGAGCATGGCCTGGTGCAGTTCTTCGACATAGCCGAAGGTTTCGAGGATCAGCAAGTCGACGCCGCCTTCGGAAAGCGCAGCGATCTGTTCGCGAAACGAGGCGCGCGCTTCCTCAAACGAGGTTTTGCCGAGTGGTTCAATGCGAATTCCCAGCGGGCCAACCGAACCGGCAACCCAGACATCGAAGCTCTTGGCGGCTTCGCGAGCCAGCCGCGCGCCCGCCAGATTGATTTCGCGGACTTTGTCCCCGATGCTGTAGCGGCCGAGGCGAAAGCTGTTGGCGCCAAAAGTATTGGTTTCAATGATTTCAGCACCAGCCTGCAAGTAATTCTGATGCACCGTGTGAACCAGCTCGGGCTGCGACAGATTCAGCTCGTCGTAGGAGCGGTTAATGAACACGCCGTTGGCGTAAAGCAGTGTGCCCATTGCGCCGTCACAGAGGATGGGCGACTTGCTGAGCCGTGACCGGAAATCCGAGGCCATATCGTTTCGAGAATACAAGATGACTGCGGGTTTTGCATCCCGAGGTGCTCGAGGCAGCGCCGCGTGCCGGGGCGCTCCCGGGACCCGGAAAGAGGCTCTGCTATAATCCGAGGTTTCGCGTCCAAATCTTTATTCATCATGCTGTTGGGAGTCGCCCGTTTGAAGAGAAGCGTGATCGTTCTGGTGGTCATCATTCTGACCAGTCTGGCCCTGATTTCCTGCGGTGGCAGTAAATCAAATTCGGCTTCGTCCACGGCAAAGGCAACGGGACTGAAATTCCGCGCGCTGGTTTCGCAGGACGTTGCCGATGCCCAGGGAGCGGGGCTGATTATTATCAATGCGGAGAAAGACTTGCGAGCGCTGGCAGCTCCCGTCGGAGGGAGCAACTTCCTGCCCACGATGATGGTCGTGTCGAACGACCGCAAGCTTACGGTAGCGGTCAGCAGCACGGGTGCTGCGCTCGAGGTCGTGAACAACCAGACCGAAACCGCCACGGGAACGGTAAACCTGACGCAACCCGGGACGACGGAGAGCGTGGTGATTTCAACGGACAATGCCACAGCCTATGCGGCGGTTCCCAATGCGGCCGTGCCCGGGGGCGGGAGCGCGGGTGCGATTGCGATTGTTAACCTGAGCGCGGGTGGCTCGCCCGCGACGCTGCCCGTGCCCGGCGCTCATTACCTGGCGCAAAGTGGAGATGGAAGCAAGTTACTCGCCTTCAGCGACAACACCGATTTGACCCAGCCGTCGAATGTGGAGACGGTGACGATCGTGTCGCCGTTCAACATCGTTCCTGGTCAGAAAAACGCTACGTGCAATCCGCCAACGAATCCTCCCGCTCCGCCGCCACCAGTGGTTTGCCAATATGCAACCGGCTTCGATCATCCGATTGCGGGATTTTTCAGCAGCGACAACACGCAGGCCTGGATTCTGAATTGCGGGCCGGAGTGCGGCGGGACGCAAGCCAGCGTGCAGGTGCTGGACCTGGTGCATGGAACGGCCGGTCCGCCGACGCCGATTCCGGGTGGCGCTACGGTAGGGTTCATCAAGAATCAGAACTTGTATGTGGCGGGAACGCCGCCGGCGGGATCGAATTCCTGTACGGGAGGGCCGGCTACGGCGGCGACGACCTGCGGCCGGCTGACGGTGGTGGACCTGTCTTCGCTGCCGGGCACTCCGGTCCCGCCTACGGCGGTAATTCCGGACGGGTATCACACGCACATCGATATCAGCGGAGATGGTCAGCTGTTCGTGGGCTCGCGCGGCTGCACCAACATTACGCCCGTGAATGCCGGAGACGAACAGCGCGGGTGCCTGGCGATCTTAAACACAAACAACGGGAACCTGATCATTCCTCCCGACAACGGCGACGTGACCGGACTGCAGCCCATCACGAACCGCACCGTGTTTTACGTGGTCGAAGGCGGAGAGCTGCGGATTTACGACACGACCACGGACAAGATTTTTCTTTTGGAGTCGATTGATATTTTTGGGAACGCGGTGGACGTGAAGTTGATTGATTTTTGAGGCAGGAGTTGCACGCCGCAGCGCCGCGGTCGTTGGGGTCACAGCCCTGACGTTCAACGAAACAGCCGCGCCCTACCCAGGGCCTAAACCCCAAGAAGACCCAAGATCGTGGAGCGGACAGTTTATCTTGCCGGCTCCAACACCAACTCATGCGCCTTGCTCCGCTCGACGGCTTCTTTCGAGAAGGGGAGGGCAAAGGTCGTGCCTTCGTACCAGGCGTTCCATTGGTCCATGTAGTAGGGGCTGAGGAAGTTTCCGCCCTGGCCGGTGACCGTGTTCAGGGTGGACTGATCGAAGTTGGCGAGGTCGGCGGTGAAGCGCTCCGAGGGGCCAAAGGTGCGTCCCACCTGCTTGACAGTCAGTCCGCCGCCCGATTGCTCATGAAGGCCGGGGCCGGTCCAGCGGCCGATGAGCGGTAAGCGGCCAAGAACGGGGTGCTCGATGTCGATGGGAGAGAACCTTCCCCAACGCCACTGCGTGAGATCCTTGGGCGCTTCGGGCTGATTGACCGCAGCCTCGACCGCGGCAGCGAGCAGGGATTCGTAGGTTTTGTAATCCTCAGGCAGCCAGCGCCTGGGTTGTTTCTCCAGCACATTTTCCAGCCAGATGGACGAACTGAACCAGCGGTAACTCTTCCAACTGAAAGACTCCGGCGGAGCGGGCGCATCCTTGGGGAAGACATTCTTCGGGGCCGGGCCCAGTTTCGACTCGAGCAGGAGGCGGCGAAGTTCGTACTGGGCGCGATTCTCGATGGTGGCCGCGGCGGAGTCGGAGGAGAGGCGGCCATCCCAGTCGCGCATCAGATCGCGGGCCTGCTGCGCGCGGCGAGAGAGGTTCTGGACGTGATCGAGGGCATACACGAAGCGTTCGGCGCAGAAGCGATCGAAGGCGGAGTAGACATCGGTCTGGAGCGAGAGCATGTCGGCCGCGGAAAACTTCCGCCCGGACTCGAGTACCTGGTAAATGCGATCGGTGCGCCAGGGCGGATCCCATTCGGTGCTGATGTTATAGGGATAGTTATCGGGCGCGATGCGGGAGTTGGCCGTGGCCAGAACACCGGCGGGCGGATCGAAAACGCTGGGCAGCTTGTCGAACGGAATATACCCGTTCCATTCGTGCTGATCGTCGGCGCCGCTGACGGGAAGGCTGCCGTCGCCGGCGGTGCGCAGTGGAATGTGGCCGGTCGCGTGATAACCGATGTGGCCATCGACATCGGCGTACACCGTGTTCTGCGAGGGCGAATCCCAGGAAGCGAGAGCGCTGCGGAATTCGTCCCAGTTCTGGGCCGAGTCGATGTCGAAGAAGGGATCGTGCACGGAGTCGAAAGCGGTCCAGCGCAGAGCAACCTGGCGGGTTTCGTTCGGGATCAGGCTGGTGATGAGGGGGCCGTGGCGAGTGCTGACAACATCGAGGCTGACGTCGGGCTGGCCCTTGACGCGAATGATCTCGGCGCGGTGTTGAGGCGGCTGCCATCCAGCGGGAGTCTGATATTGGCCGCGGTCGTTGAAATTTTCGATATAGAGATCCTCGACCGTGGGACCGACATTGGTAAATCCCCAGGCAACGCGGCGGTTGTGTCCGACAATGACAAACGGCAGGCCGGGCAGGGTGACGCCGACGACGTCGTAGTCTCCGGCGCGGAGGTGGGCCTCATACCAGAGATTGGGCATCTGGTGGCCGAGGTGCATGTCATTGGAGAGCATCGGCTTTCCGGTGACGGTATGCTGCCCGGAAATGACCCAGTTATTGGAGCCGGGAACGAGGGCGGGGCGGGCCGAGGGCAAGGAAGATGAGGGCGGGCCAAGGCGGACGACGTTGCTGTCGGCGCCGGAGTCCGTTTCATCATCGTCATCGCTGCCGCCGCTGGGGCCGGGACGAGCGTCTTCCAGCAACTGGCGGTTCCTGGCCGAGGGCGGCCGATCTCTCCACGAGGTGTTCACGTAGAGGTCGGCGGTCAGTTCGGGTCCAAGCCTGGCGAGGATTTTTTCCCGAGCCAGTGCGCTCTTGTAGGTGCCGTGATTCAGATCCTGCACCAGTCGCGCGCCCAGCAGGAGGCAATCCTCGACCGTCCACGGCGATGGTTTATAGCCGATGAGGCGAAACTCGAGGGGAAGGTGCGGGTGCGAGGCGAGGAAGGCGGTTACGCCGCGGGAATAGGCTTCGAAGTAAGAGCGGTCGCGGGGAGAAAGGGCGGAGGCGGATTTGCGCGCCATTTCGCGCAGGCCGATGATGCGCTGCTCGCGGTCGTGCTCGAGCAGTGCGGGCCCCAGAATTTCCGACATCTCACCGGCCGCGAACCGGCGCATCACGTCCATCTGCCAGAGACGGTCCTGGGCGGTTACATATCCCTGGGCGTAGAACAAATCTTCGAGGGTTTTGGCGTCGAGGGTGGGCACGCCGTGGGCGTCGCGGGTCACGATGACCGGAGCCGACAAGCCTTGCAGGGAAACTCTTCCATCGAGCTGGGGCAGCGCGGCATACGCGATGTGGCAGGCGTACCCGATCGCGCCCAGCAGGAACAAAAGAAGGGCCAGGGCCACCCAGGCAAGAACCCGCGGCCGGGTGCGCGGGGGAGCGGGAAGATCGGCGGTCGGAGTCGAGGTGGCCATGAATTAGATCGATTGTAGGGTTTGGGAGAACGGGAAGACAAACGCGGAAGAACGAGGGCGGTCTCGGTTCACCGAATGAGGCCGTAAACGAACTCCAGCAAGATGATGCAGCCCAGCAGCAGGGCGACGCAGCCCACCATCCGCGCTTTTCGGAGCTGGCCTGGAGTCAAGCTGGGATGGGTTCCCAGGGAGGCAAACCGGATGAATTGGACGGGGAAGGCCAGCAGGCAAATCGCTCCGCCGAAGAACCATACCAGGGCAACGAGGCTGACGAGATGTTCTGAGCTCATGCAGGACCGACGATAGCTTACCAATTTTTAGGGGATGGGGAAGCAAGATCGGCTGGGCCGCGCCTAAAGGATCACGGGCGAGTGAAAAGGGGGCATGACGAAGGCATGCTTTTTTTGGTGGGGCAGGTTTTGCCGATGGCGGAGATTGCGACGAGGTGTCGGGGCGCCGGGTGAATATGAATTTCATTTTCAAGATGGCCCGATGGTATCCTGAGGCAGTCCGAAGCGGATGTTCCGAGGCCGGCCTTACGGGACCTTGCCGGTCCCTCCAGAGCGATCATTCCAGCCATGCTGCAAAAGCGCATTGATGATCAACCATCCATCTCTCCGGAGATGGTGCGGGAAGCGCAGGGAATCCTTCATCAGCATCTGAAAAAGGTGGGCCTGAAGCAGACCGCGCAGCGGGACACGATCCTGCGGACGTTTCTCGAAACCCGCGAGCATCTCTCGACCGATGAACTGTACCGACTGGTCAAGAAAAAGGATTCCAAGATCGGCTACACCACCGTCTACCGCACGCTCAAACTCCTGGCCGAGTGCGGGCTGGCCAGCGAGGTCGCATTTCACGATGGGATCGCGCGCTACGAGCACCAGTACAACCGGCGCAGCCATCACCACATGGTTTGCACGGATTGCGGGAGTTCGGTGGAGTTTTTCTCGAGCGAGGTAGAGAAACTGGAACAGGAGATTGGGCGCAAGTATCACTACATGACAACCCGCCATACGTTCCAGATCTATGGAGTCTGCGAAGATTGCCGCAAGAAGAATGGAGCGGGTCGCGTGGTGTAGGCGATGGCGGGGAGTTGCGACCGGCGGGTGGCTGCCAAGGCGTGACCTCAATCGCGAAGGCGTGCCTGGAATTGTTTTCATCCCTGTTTTAGCGTGGTAGGAGCGTGGATGCCGATTGCCTGTGGATACTGTGGCACCTCGATGCCGGATATCTCGGAGTTCTGCCCGACGTGCGGGCGCCCGGTGCGGGAAGGAAACTTTTTCGCGCCCGAGGAGCCCAGCGCGAGCGAGCCTCCGGCTGATGCACCTCTGGATATACCACCGGCAGTGGTGGCGCCTCCGGTTGAGTGGAACGACCGTTGGGTAGGGGCGCTCGCCTACTTCACGTTTGTTCCCGCGCTCGTGTTCCTGGTCCTGAAGCAGTTTGAGGGGCGGAAGTTTGTGCGCTTCCACGCGTTTCAGAGCGTAGTGTTCTGGGCGGCAGTGGGAGCGCTGTTGTTGCTCGGGCTGCTGGCTTCGATGTTTGGATGGTTATTTGTCTGGTTGCTGATGGGGACGCTGGTAGGGCTCGCGCTGTTTTTTACCTGGTTGCTGCTATCGATCAAGGCGCTGCAGGGAGAATGGTTCGGGTTGCCGGTGCTGAGAACGCTGGCGGAGCAGCAACCCGGACGTTGGTGGATGCGCGCATGAGGCGACCGCCACCGCGTTGACTGCAGGAAGGCGAGACCTCGCTGCGGTTTCGTAACCCGGACATTGAAATGCGCCGAATGCCCCGCCGGCAGGGGAGTCTGGGCCGAAATCGCCCTTGACAGCTGCTGACTTCGGTCTAGAATCGCGTCACTCTTTTTGACGATACCGGGTGCGATTCGGCTTGGGGCGCGCGATCCGCTCGATTCCACCATTCAAACTTCCAGGAGAATTGCATGAATCTCGAAGCCGTCTCTCGAACGATTTTTCAGCGCAAGACCAGGACTGTTGGGGTTGTGCTGCTCGCGCTGGTGCTGTGCGCGCCGCTGTTCGCACAACGCGGCGACGATAGCCGGGGTTTCGATCACGTGTTCATCATCATGATGGAGAACACGGGCTATGACACCCTGATCGGCAACCCGAACGCGCCGTTTATCAACTTCGCCGCGGCCACGACGGGCGTGGCGACGAAGTACTACGGGGTTGCCCATCCCAGCCAGCCGAACTACATCGGGGCGACGTCGGGGGCGCTCAACGGGGTGGTCGACGACAACGACATCACCATCGACGTTCCCAACATCGTCGACCAGTTGGAGGCGAGAGGAAAGACGTGGAAGGCGTACATGCAGTCGTACTCCTTATGCGCGACTCCACTCGACCATGCCTGCGGGGTCCAACTGTACGAGCGCAAGCACAATCCATTCATCTCGTACAAAGACGTGCAGACCAATCCGGCTCGCGTGGCAAACATCGTGGACTTCAGCAACTTCACGACCGACCTTGCCAACAACACCGTGGCCGACTACGTGTGGATCAGCCCGGACCAGTGCAATGACATGCATGGCCGGGGAACGACGTCGACCGATCCCTGCGATTTCTCGCAGGTGCCCGCGCTGATTGCGGCGGGAGATGGGTTCGTGGCGCATACCGTGAGCGCGATCATGACGTCGAAGGCCTGGACGGGGAATTCGGTGATCTTCGTGGTCTGGGACGAGAGCGACTTTACGGGAACGGGGCCGGACGGCTTTGGCGACACCAGCGGATGCTGCGACGCGAATCCGGGCGGCGGGCACGTCCTGAGCCTGGTGATTTCCAATGCCCTGCGCTTTGCCAGGAGCTCAGGCACTCCCTTCAATCATTACTCCATGCTGGCGACGATCCAGCAGAGTTGGGGATTGGGATGCCTGGGGAACACGTGTGACCGCCGGCACGTGAAACCGATGCGAGCGCTGACGGGGCCGCCGGGGCTGTAGAGAACCGGACAGGAAAACAATCGGCAGGGCGGCGATTGCGGACCAGCCTTTCTGCGGACCGGGACCGGGCTGCGAGCATTCAGGCTTGCGGCCCGGATCTGTCTGGGCGGGCTTTGTCCCTGGATCTATCCCGCCGCCTGGGGGTGAACCACGACACGCTGCTGGCGGAGAAAGAATTCAGCCACGCGGACTAAGGTCATTTCATTTAGCCGGTGAAGAGACGCCGTCGGATAGCCGCGCCTCCCTCCGGTTTTCTTGGGTGTGCAGTAACCGGAATTCGGATTTCGACGCGCGCAGGCAGGCGAAGTTAGAACTTCGAGCCCAATTTCAGCAGTTCCCCCCGCAATCGTTGGTGTCGTTGCAGCAGGTGCAGGTAAAGCATTTCGCCTGCACTCGATTTTGCGCGGATGATTTCCCGCAGGCCCTTTTTTTCGGCAGCGCTCCAGGATGGTAATTCTGGAATCAGCGCGCCGATCATGGCGAAATCGTGAAAACTCCCGCAGGACGGATCGTTCTCATGGGGAAGGCGGGTGTGAAGGGTTTGCGCGAGGGCTTGTGCCGACGCCTGGCGAAAGGGCTGCATCTTTCCGCCAAACCCAGCGGCCATGCGACGATTCACGCGCAAACCGATGTTGCGGGTCGAGAATTGATCCCAATCGCCTGCGGCGCTTCCCGTCAACTCGTAAAAAGCGTGCCCCTCGGCGAGCCGGCGCAGGGTGCGCGGCGATGTTTTGTAATTCGGATCGCCCGCGATGCGAGCCTCTTCGCGCTGAACCAGCCCGAGCAGATCGGCGCGCCCGGGCCGGAATCCCAGCTTGCGGTAGAACCAGAACGCGCCCGACTCGATCGCCTCCTCGTTGTTATGCCCAAGCTGGTAGGGATACATCGAGATGCAGGTTGCGCCGGTCAGATGGCAGAGGCAGCGCAGCACCTGCGCGAAGATCCATGCAACTTCGCCGCCGCGAAACGTGTAGAAGGTATTGAACCCGAGTTCGAGCCACTCAAACAGCCCGATGCCCTCGATGTAGTTGATGGGCACGCCGTTTTTCAAAGTGAGGCCGGCCACGTAGGCGCGTAAGGGCAGGCGGCGCGCGGCCGGGAGGTTCCACAGGTAGATCGAAACGCCTCGGCCAACATCGGCGCGCACTACCGATCGGGGATCGCCCAGGGTGGTGCCGTAAAGTTCGCGATAGCGCACCAGCATGACTTCGCGAATCATATCCATGACGGACTCGCCCTGCGCGCGGGACAGCCGGGTAAATTCGGGAGGTCTGCGCGAGAGTTCCTGTGCCAGGGAAACATCCTTGCGGGTGAGCAGGGGACCGTCGTGGAAGAACGCGGTCCGCGCCGGCTTCCAGTTCCGGGTTCGTGAAATGCGCGAGTTCTCGAGCCGCCAGCGAAGGGGCGTGCGCAACGAATCATAGAGGCGGGACTTTTCTACATCGGAGAACGCTAAATCCGAGAACTGTTGAATTAACCATGAAGGACTCTTGCTCCTCCCGCCTTGCGCTGTCTCCAGCCATTTTCGCCAGGGGATGTTGGCCTCGGCGAGAGCATCTTCCTCGAGCAGTGGGATGAACCGTGGCAATATTGCGCCCAGGGCGCGCTCCTCGTCCCAGTCGTCCCAGGCGATTTCCACCTTGCCCGGCATGCGCCTCAGCAGCCAGCGAGCGAGGTCGAGGCCAAGGGCATCCTGCATGGTAGTTGCGGCAATACCCGACACTTCGAGGGGATCAAAGTCATCCATGTCGGCGCCGGACTTGCGCAGCCGCTCGACACGGCGCCAGAAAGTCATTCAGCAGATGTTGGCTACGATGAAGTACCGCAGGGCCGGGAGGAAACGCGCGCAGAACCAGCAGAGCTTCGTGGAACCGGATGAGGGAAGGGATATCCGCATACGGCGCGGCCGCAGCCTTTGCCAGGGCCTGGGCGACACGCGCGGCTTCACCGCGACCAAAACGGTAACGCGAGTTCTCGAGTTGGGTGAGGGCGATGCCTGTCGAAGACGCCGACATTCATCGACTGTTGTACAGGATTTCCAGGTCGTGCGCAGCAGACGTCCAGGGTACGCCGTCGACCAGGACGGCCGTGCCCTGGGGCTTCCAGGTTTTCACCGACTTGCCGTCTATCTTGACGTCACGTACTTTGTCGGCTCCGTAAACGGTCACTTGCACATTCTTGAACCAGGGTTGGTAGGGACCTTCGGGGGCGGATAGGTGAAGGTTTACATGACCCGCGCCCACTTCGCAGGTGAAATGCGCGCGCAGGAACTGGCCCTTCTGGTAAGCGAATGTGTCGCCATCATCCATATAAAGACTGCCGGCGCAATCCGGACCGGGATACACCTTCAACTCGAGCGCACCCTTGGGGGTTTCATCCACGTTTTGCACGACGGGTTGCTGCGGAAGAATGGTGCCGGCGCGCACATAGACGGGAAGAGTATCGACGGGAGGGTCCACGGTGAGGGAAGTACCGCCGGCGAGCTTTTCGCCGGTCCAGTAGTTCACCCAGTCGCCCTTGGGCAAGACCACGGTGTAGGGTGCGACATAGGGCCAGACCTTGGGCGCGACCAGCAAACCGCTGCCGAACATATATTCCTCGCCGTTGGTAAGCAGAGCGGCCTCGGCGGGAAACTCCAGGAACATCGGGCGCATCAGAGGGACGCCGGTGCGGCTGGCTTCTTCCATGCCGGTATAGATGTAAGGCAGGAGCCGGTAACGGGTCTCGATGTACTTCTTGCGGATGGCTTCATGCATGGGGCCATCCACCCACGGTTCGCGGTCGCGGGTGCCTTTGGCGGCATGATTTCGATAAATTGGATTGAAGACTCCAAGTTCCATCCAGCGGGTGAGCAATTCCGGGGTGGGGCTGCCGTTGAATCCGCCAATATCATCGCCCACAAAGGCAAAGCCGGAGACCCCGAGGTTGGAGAGTTGGGAGAGCGACAGGCGCATGTGGTTCCAGGTGGCGGAGTTGTCGCCGGTCCAGGTGGCGGCATAGCGCTGGGTACCGGCATAGGCGGCGCGGGTGAGGACAAACGGCCGCTGGTCGGGGCGCAATTTCAGCAGGCCGTCGTGGGTGGCATGGACGTTCTCCATGCCGAACACGTTATGAATTTCGCGATGGTCAGTCTTGCGGTCCTCCACCTGGTGAACGGTGTCGAGCGGCATGGTTTTTGTGGGATAGACAAATACTGCCGGCTCGTTCATGTCGTTCCAGAAGCCGCGCACACCCGTGTTGACGAAGTCGGTGTAGAGCGTACCCCACCAGTCGCGCACCACGGAGCGGGTGAAGTCCGGAAACACGCTGGGGCCGGGCCAGACGGGCCCAACATAGACCGAGCCGTCAGGATTCTTGACGAAGAAGTCGTGTGCCATGCCCTCGTCATAGGGTTTGTAGCCAGGCAGATGGGCAATGTGCAAATCGGTGATGGTGATCATCTTGAAGCCCTGCTGGCGGAGATCCTTGACCATCTGCACGAAGTGGGGGAAGCGTTCGCGGTCCACGGTGAAGGGACGGTTCTTCTCCTGGTAATCGATGTCGAGGTAGATGACGTCGGCGGGAATGTTTCGTTTGCGGAACTCGCCGGCAACTTCACGGACGCGGGCTTCGGGATAGTAGCTGTAGCGGCACTGCTGGTAGCCCAGCGCGAACAGCGGGGGCAACGGGGTTCGTCCGACCAGCGCGGTGAAGTCGGTCACCACCCGTTTCGGATCGGGACCGGAGAAGAAATAATAATTCAGCTCTCCGGCGTCGGCCCCGAAGGAATACGCGTCCCGGAGTTCCTTGCCGAAATCGAAGCTGCTGCGGTAGGTGTTATCGAGGAAAATTCCGTAGGCGGCTCCGTTGCGCATTCCCAGGAAAAAGGGAATGGACTTGTAAATGGGGTCGGTCGATTCCTGATAACCGACATCCGTATTCCACATGGTGAAGGCCAGGTCGCGGTGGTCGAGCGGGCCGGTCTTGTCGCCCAACCCAAAATAATGTTCATCGATGGGCATCGATTTCCAGATGCGGAATGCGGATCCGTCGAAGGAAACCGGATAGCCGGGGTGGTCTTCGGAGATGACCTGGCCGCTCTCGTCCAGAAAGGCGACGCGCACGGGCGACTTCAGAACTTTGACCTGCATGGCGCCGGTGTCGAGGATGACCGCGCCGGGAGAGTCCTTGATCTCTGCCTTGACGTCGCCGGGAAAAGGGTTGGGCAACACTGCAAAGGAGTGATCGGCGGGAAACGGCGCTTGCGCGGAGTAGCGCAGCCTTACGACCGTGGGGGCGAGGGCGGTGACGCGCAATTTCGAGGCGCCTACGCTGAGTTCAAAGCCGTTGGCGAGTTGCTGGACCGAGGTAACATCGCCGAGCGGACGCCATTGGGTTTGGCCGTACGCGGTACAGGAACATAGAACTGCCAACACGACGAGGCGAGCAGGAAGTCTCATGGGATTTTCCAGGTTCGCGAAAAATCATAACCCGAAAGAGAACGAAGCGACGAGAAAGTGGGAAGAATTTTGCGGCAAGGCGTCGTCCAGCGAGAGCAGGCTTCCGCGCCCTACTCGCGGCTGGCGGCGGAATAAGCCCAATACCTGATCCAGGCTGTGCACGGAGTTGCCCGGCAGAGCGGTTGCGGTTGCACGCCTGCTGGTCGCCATGAGCCCTCACGGCCAGCGCGGCAAGGGCACCCATTCGAAATACCAAGTTGACAGTTGCGGCCTCAACTCATACTGTGTCCATCTGCTCTTTGCTTCAGGTGCTGGAGAATATCGATCCAGCAGACCCGGAACTGGAATTCGCGAACGGAGGCTGATCGAACCTTCATGAATTCAACCGCAGCCGTCACCCATCGGACCCTGGCCACACTGGACCTGGCCATTATCGGAGTTTATTTTCTTATCGTTTTTTGCATCGGCCTGTACTTCGCCCGCAAGGAGCGCACCTCCACCGAATATTTTCTTGCCGGGCGCGATATCGGGTGGTTCTTCATCGGCGCATCCTTATTTGTATCGAACATCTCCACCGAGCACTTCATCGGGCTGTCGGGCACCGGGGCATCGTCGGGGATGGCAGTCGGCCATTTTGAGTGGCTGGCATGCATCATGCTGCTGATTCTGGGTTGGGTGTTCGTGCCGTTTTACCTGCGGACCAACGTGTTCACGATGCCGGAGTTCCTGGAACGCCGATTCAACCGGCAGTGCGCGGTTTATCTGGCGGCGATCTCCATCATCGCGTACATATTCACCAAGATTTCGGTGCAACTGTACGCGGCCAGCGTGGTTCTGGAACGAATCGCGGGCTGGTCGCTGGTGAAGACGGCGATAATCCTGGTCATCGCGACGGGGATCTATACCATCGCCGGGGGACTGGCGGCGGTGATCTACACCGATACGGTGCAAACCCTGATCCTGATCGCGGGCGCCGTTGTCCTCACCGTAATCGGGCTGCACCGCGTAGGCGGCCTCGAGCACCTGCGCACCATGGTGCCTCCGGATTACTTCCACATGATCAAGCCGGCATCGGATCCGAACTTCCCGTGGACCGGCATTTTTTTCGGAGCACCGATTCTCGGAATCTGGTACTGGTGTACCGACCAGGTGATTGTGCAGCGGGTGCTTTCGGCGCGCGATGAAGGCCACGCCAAGGCGGGGACGATCTTCGCCGGCTTCCTGAAAATTCTGCCGGTTTTCATGCTGGTGCTGCCCGGCATCATCGCCTACGCGTTGTTCCGGGATCAACTGGTGGGCAAGCCCGATTACGCTTATCCCACCCTGGTTCTGAACCTGCTGCCCACGGGGTTGGTGGGGTTGGTGATGGCCGCCCTGCTGGCGGCGGTGATGGGTGCAATGAGTTCGGTGTTCAACTCGGCCTCGACGCTGGTCACGCTCGACTTCTACAAGAAGATCCGTCCCCAGGCCTCGGAGGCGCAACTGGTTAACTTCGGGCGAGTGGCGACCGGATTCATGGTGCTGCTCGGATTGCTTTGGGTGCCTTTCATTCACCTCATCAGCAGCCAGCTTTACATTTACCTGCAGAGCGTCCAGGCCTACATCAGCCCGCCGATTGCATCTTGCTTCGTGCTGGGGATTTTGTGGCCGCGGCTCAACGGCCAGGGAGCGATCTCGTCATTGCTCACCGGCTTCGTGCTGGGAGCTGTCCGCTTCGTGGCCGAGCTCATGGCGGCGCAGGGGACGCAGTTCAGCGGATTGATGGAATGGCTGGTGAAGATGAACTTCCTGCACTACGCCATCTTCATGTTTATCATCTGCTCGCTGGTGCTGATCGGGGTTAGCCTGATGACGCCGGCACCGGATCGCCGGAGGCTGGGCGGGCTGACGTTTGCGACGGTCGGCGAAAAGATCGAAACCACGGCGGTCGGCAGTCCGGTGCGCAAACCCGCGCAGGAAACTCCTGGCGAGCATCGCATGAACGTAATTTTCAGCATGCTGCTGCTGGCGACGGTGATTGGCCTGTGGATTTACTTCCGGTGAACGAGGCGCGAGGAGTTCGATCGCATTCGATCCGACCGAGGTTTAGCCGCGATGCTCCGCAGGCTCGGTCTGCCGCGCCTGCACTCTAGTTCATCTGCCAAATCCGAAAATTCAAATAGGAGGCAAACACTACCCAGAGGATGTAGGGGATGAGCAGCCACGCGGCCAGCAGGGAAATGGGATAGAAGGCGACGGCGGTGGCGATGATCATCATCCACAAGAGCAGGATCTCAGCGAAAGCGGGGCCCACTTTTCGCATCCCGAAAAAGATGATGGACCACAAAACGTTCAGCACCAGCTGAATCGCAAACAAGCTAAGGGCGAACCGGGCGTACGCCCAGCCCGAGGCACGCCACACCAGCCATGCGCTGATCGCCATCATGAGGTACAAACAGGTCCAGACCGGGCCGAAGATCCAGTTGGGAGGAGTCCATTGCGGGCGCTGCAGTTGCGGGTACCAGGTGTTTACAGAAGCGCGGGTAAAGCGGGAGCCAATACCCGCGGCGCCGAAGCAGACAACCACGAACGGCAACAGCGACAGCCACGATTCGCGGTCGAACATCGGCGCTTTCTCCCTGCTTTCCGGCAAAGCTCGAGTTAAGGCAAGGTCACAATGACGGCCCCGCAGGGCTTTTTGCCAATGCGCCGGTAGCTGTGTTGTACGGCCGAATCAAAGTAGATCGAGTCGCCGGCTTGGAGCGAGAAATCCTCGCTGCCTACCTTTATACCCAATGTCCCATTCACAAGGTACAGGAACTCGACGCCGGGGTGATGATGGGGCTTGGTCCTTTCGGGAGGGAGTTCCTGGAAATCCGCCAGGAAGGCATTGAACTTGCGCTCGATCGCGGGGTAATCGAGACACTCGAAAAAGTAAGAGACCTCGGAGGTGCCGGGCCTCTCGGGAAAACGCACGCGGTCTTGCCGGCGCACCACGGCCACGACGCGGCGCTTGCGTTCGTCGGTAAAGAAAAACTCCAGGCCGACACTGAATACCAGCGCGATCCGAAGCAGGGTAGGAAGGGTAGGAAACAATTTGCCCCGTTCCAGCTTGGAAAGCAGCGCAGCGGACAGGCCGGTGTGCTTTCCCAGTTCAACCAGGCCCATGCTCTTTTTCAATCGCAAGGCACGAATCTTCTCGCCGATTCCATAAGGCGTGAGGCCGTCGGTGATGGTTTGTGAGATCAAGCAGAGTTCTCCACAGGAAAATAAATTTGCACTACAATAAAACTACCTCGGGGGAATTGCAAGGGCAGCCGGCGGCTGGCGCGCGTCCCCAGGCGGCCAATAAAAAACGGCGCCCGAAGGCGCCGCGCAGAGGATTCCAGATGTTTACAGTTATTGTGGCTTCTTCTTTCCGAAGAGTCCTCCCAAAGCATCGGTGACGCTGCCGGGTTTTCCGGCGCCGGTTTTGCCATTGAGAACGCCCTGCAAGGCGCTCCCGGCCAAACCACCCGCCATGCCTTTCAGGTCGGGAACAAATTCCGGCTTCGAAGTGGTACCGGCGATGGAAAATGGAATTCCGCCTTTCATGCTGCCCATGCCGGCTACTTGCGACAAGCCGCCCGCGACCCCTCCTTGCAGGTTCGCCAACATCTTGAAGGCCAAGGCACCGGAGGGGCTGACGGTGCCCGCACCGGTAATTACGCCGATGGCGGGGACGGTCAAGTTCAAATTATCGGCGCGCGTGCCCTCGGGCGCCATGCGCGCGTTGGTGCTGAAATTCTGGATCGTGGTGTCCGGGTTCGAGGCGGCCTTGCCGGCGAAGGTCGAGAGCGCTCCCAGCTTTGATCCCAGATCAAAGTTTGCCAGCTTGGTGTTGGCCAAGCGCACCGGTCCGGTAATGACGAGCTTGTCGATGGGCCCGACGATCGCCAGGTCGGCCGACAGGGTTCCTCCCTTGAGTTGAGAACCGGAGGGCAGCACCACGCCCAGCGCCGGTAGCATCGCTTGCAGTTCTTCGACGGGCATATTGGGCGCGTTCAGCTTCATGTTCAGCACCTGCGTCTCGCCCTCGGTTTTGAAGGCTCCGGTCAGATGCGCCACGGCCTGGCCGACCTCCACGTCGCCTTGGGTGATGGTTCCCGACTGCTTGTCGAGATCCACATTCACGGTATGCTTCACCACCACGGTCTTGGGAGCCGGAGATCCCTTGGGGGAGAATTGCAGTTTATTGCCAGTGAAGGTGCCGACGGCCTTGGCCATGGAACCGTCGGAATTCAGGGTGCCGTCGAAGTTCGCGAACCCGGCGATGCCGCTGGCCGGATCGATGAAGCCCGAGGCCACGATGTCCATATTGTTGACCTTCACTTTGGCTTCAAACGGAGTTTTGGCGGCATCTGTGGCGTTGATCGGCCCGGCCTGCCCGCTGATGTCCGCATTCCCTCCGGCGGGCAACTTCGCGGTCAGGTGGAAAGGGAACTGCGAGGTGGGAGAGAAGTTGGTCACGGTGATGTTGACCTGATCGTAGAGGTGCGGCTTGGCCTTCGAGTTGGCATTGCCCACGATCAGTTTCCCGTCCTTCACATTCAGCTTCGCCACCGACATGTCATTTGGGGCCGAAGAGCTGGAACCAGGCGAGGCGGACGCGGAGGAGGGCGCCGGCGCAGTCGACCTGGGGGAGGCGGACGATTTCGTGGCGCTCGCCCCAATGCTGGAGAAATTCCATTTGCCGGCGGGTGTCTTCAACAAGGTAATTTGGGGTTGTTCGAGCGTGATGTCGGTGACGCGTAGCTGTTTCGAGGTGATGAGCGGCATCAGTTCCACGCCGACCTTGAGGGACTTGGCCGTCACAAACGGGCTGGTGCCGAACGCCGGATCTTCTGCGATCGCGATGTTATCGGCAGTCACACTCCCGGAGAGAATGGAAAGGCTGAGGTTGCCAACGGTGACGGGGCGTCCGAGCGCTTCACTGGCAGCCGCTTCGATGCGGGGACGGAAGCTGTTCACATTGATGAAGAAGGGAATTGCGATCAGAACGACGATCAGGACTGCGAGGACGATGCCAACGATTTTCAAGGTGCGTTTCATGTGTATTCCTGCCTTCCGAAGCGCTAAGAGGTTGCGTGGACCAAAAAAATGGACGGAAGAGGCACGGACCGGGAACCGGACCTATCGAGGCAAGTTTATCAAAAAAACGCTCCTTACTTGGGTTCCTGGGTCAATTCCGGGCTGGGGAGGGTTCCGCTTTCCAGTTTTTCTCGCTGGTCGCGGCGGGCGCTGCTCATCTGAACCGAGGTGTCGATCTCCTTTTTGGCTTCCTCCTTGCGGCCCATGCGGAGCAGGATCTGGCCGCGCAGGTAAGATGCGGCGGAAGCAGTGGGAGCAGGCGTTGGCGAATTTTGAGATTCTTGACAGTGCTTGCACTCTGCTGTAGTGTCCGCCAACATTGAGCTGGAAGCAAGGCCGGGAGCGGAGTGAGGGTTTTACGCCGGCGCAGGAAAACGAAGTGGATCATAATCGCCGACGGCTTGCAGGGCAAAGCTCAGTAGCCGGTGGGCGTGCAACTCGCGGCCCCCAGGAAAGGACGGGATGGTCACCATTCGGGATGTAGCCAAGGAAAGCGGGTTCTCTTCGACCACGGTTTCGATCGTGCTGAACAACGCCCCTTTGGCGCGCTACATTCCCGCAACCACCAAGAAGCGGATCGAGCGCGCTGCCAAGAAACTAGGTTACCGTCCCAACCTGTTCGCGCGGTCTTTGCGAAGCAAGCGCAGCCACACCGTGGGGGTGATGGTGGCCGACATGACCGATCCGTTCTGCATCCCGGTGCTGCGCGGGATCGAGAATGCCCTGTACCAGTCGTCTTTTCTACCCATTCTGACCGACGTCCAAAACGAGCGCAGCCGCTTCGAGCGCTACCTGGAGATGTTGCTCGACCGCCGGGTTGAAGGACTCATCGTGGTGGCTAACTGGCTTTTTCTCGATATCAACCTGCTTGCCGATCTGGAGAAAGCCAGCATCCCGACGGCGATCATCGGTTGCGAACTGAAGACCGATCTGGTCAGCTCGGTGATTGTCGACAATGAAGTGGGCGCCCACATGGCGGTCGAACACCTGCACTCCCTGGGGCATCGCAAGATCGCATTCATTCGCGGTCCCAAGGCGCTGACCGACAGCAGTCCGCGCTGGAAGGGGATTCGCAGTTTTGCAAAGACCAGCGGTCTCGAACTGGACCCGCGGCTGGTACTGGATTTACCCGAATCCCGCGACCCGATATCGAGTTTCGAAGCGGGATACAAATTGACCGAAGAACTGATCAAGCAGAAACGCCCGTTTACCGCCATCCTGGCCTTCGATGACATGACCGCCTTCGGGACCATTCGTGCGCTGGCCAAAGCCGGGATTCGGGTTCCGGAGCAGTGCTCGGTGATTGGATTCGACGATGTAGCCACCTGCAGCATCTATACGCCCGCCCTGACGACGATCCGCCAGCCCATGGAAACGATGGGCGCGACGGCGGTCGGCATCGTGGTGGACGGCATCAACGCGGTGCTGGAAAAGCGGGAAACCTCGGCGCTGCACCGCAAAGTAGCTCCGGAACTGGTGGTGCGAGAGTCCGCGCGCAGCCTGGTGTAGGGGTTGGCCCCTGAAAATCCCGGTCTCGACGAGGCCGGGATTGCTTCTTTGTACCGCGCCTGGAGCCTTAGACGCCTACCGACTGCCGTACTCCGCCGCTCACCACCGCGAATGCCTGATCCAGATCGGCAATCAAATCCTGAACGTTTTCGACTCCGACCGACAGCCGAACCATCTGGTCGGAGACGCCCATCTTCGCGCGTTCCTCGGGGCTGATCATGGAGTGCGAAGTGATGACCGGGATGGTGACCAGGGAGTCGACGCCGCCCAGGCTCGGGGCCAGGGTGAAGAGCTGCAAAGCCTCGGCGAAACGACAGGCGTCCTGGCCGCTGCCGTCGACTTCCAAGCTCAGCACGCCGCCTCCGCCGCGCATCTGTTCCATGGCGAGAGCGCGCTGGGGATGACCTTCGAGGAAGGGGTAGCTGACGCTGCGCACCTTGGCATGGCTTTTCAGGAATTGTGCCACCAGCAAGGCGTTTTCGTTCTGGCGCTGTACCCGCACGGCGAGGGTGCGGATGCCGCGCAACAGCAGCCAAGCCGCATGCGGGTCCATGTTGCAGCCGAGGGTGGTGCGGGTCGCGTGAATGGTGTCAGTGAGGTCCCGCCGCCCGGCGACGATGCCGCAGATCAAATCCGAGTGCCCGGCGAAATATTTCGTGCCGGAATGCATGACCAGGTCGATGCCAAACTCGATGGGCCGGCAATTGATGGGGGTGGAAAACGTGCTGTCGATCAGGGTAATCAGGTTATGCTTGCGGGCGAGCGCGGCAACTCGCTTCAGGTCGACCACGCGCAGTGTGGGGTTGGTCGGCGACTCGAGGTAGAGAATTTTTGTATTGGGCCGAATGGCTTTTGCGTGCTGCTCGTAATCGGTGGTATCGACCAGAGTAGTTTGCACGCCGAATTTGGGCAGCCATTGCGTCAGGAACTTCGTTGCCCCGCCATAGATGTCGCGCTGGGCCACGATGTGATCGCCGCTGTTCACCAGCGCGAGAATCGAAGTCGTGATGGCGGACATGCCGGAGGCGAAGAGCAAGGCCGCGTCGGCGCCCTCCAGTTCCGCAATCGCCGACTCGGCCACGGTGTGGGTCGGGTTGCCGTACCGGGTATAGAACATGTCCGTGTGGGTGGCCCGCGCCTGCTGTTCCAAGTCGGTGACTTCAAATGTGGAAGTCTGGTAGATCGGCGTGATCAAGGGTCCGTTCTTCTTGTGCGGGTCGGTGCCGCCGCGCACTGCCTCGGTTTCCGGATGACGCTGATGCTTTTTCATAGGGCTCCCTGGTTTTCTGAGACAGGCCGCTGAACCATCAAGAGCTGCCAGCGCCCAAAAGACGCGACCGACTCCTGCCCAGGGCATGCCTGAAGGGCCTGCGCGGACACGAACGTTGCTCCCGGCATCGGTGTCGGGGTACAAATCGCGCTGCTTCCCGGGCACGGCGACCGGCTTTACGTCAGGCCTTGACGGTCGCGGGATCGAAGGCCGGCACCGACGAGAACCATTGCTGGGCGCGCGCATGCCGCCCGCTGGTCAACTCATCGAACGCTTTCTGCAGCGCACGCGTGACCGGTCCCGTCTTCCCGCCACCAATTGTGCGGAAATCAATTTCGCGCAGCCCAATGACTTCGGCCGCGGTCCCGCACACGAACACTTCGTCGGCGATATAAAGCTGATCGCGCGAGATGGGCTCTTCCAGAACCGTATACCCCATGTCGCCCGCCAGGGTGATCAGGCTGTCGCGGGTGATGCCTTCGAGAATCGAACTGCGCGGCACTGTATAAATGATCCCGTTGCGGACGACGAAGATATTCTCGCCGGTACACTCGGCGACATAACCGGTGGGGTCGAGCATGATCGCTTCATCAAAACCGAGCCGCTGGGATTCGGTTTTCGCGAGGATGGAGCCCACGTAGTTGCCTGAGACCTTGGCCTTGGTCATCATGATGTTGGGATGGAGGCGCGTGAAAGAGGAAATATTGGCGCGGATGCCGCGCTCCTTGGCCTGTTCGCCGAGAAAGGCCGTCCACTCCCACACCGCGATGATCAGCCGGGGCTTGCCGGCGTCGACCACCATGCTCATGGCGCCATCCAGGTAAATCAGCGGGCGGATGTAGCAGGACGAAAATCCATTCGCCGCGATGAGCTGGTGAATGGCCTCGACGATCTGGGTTTTGGAGTAAGGCAGGTCGCGAAACCCGACCACCAGCGCCGAGTCGAGCAAGCGTTCCACGTGCTCATCGAGGCGGAACACCGCCGGCCCGCGCTCGGTCGCATAACAACGGATACCCTCAAACACGCTGTAGCCGTAATGCAAGCCGGCATTCACAAAAGGCACAACGCCTTCGGCCGCAGGGCGAACTTCACCTTCAATCCATATGTAACGCGGGGTCCCAGCCATAATTGTCCAATCGCTCCTGATTGTGAAACTAAAGTGCGCCCGCCTGCCATGATGCCGCAGGATCGAATGTCCATGCCAACGGCTGAGTCAAGCGCTCTCCCAGATTAACCGCGCCGTAGGCGCCGGGCAAGTGAATCCCATGCGGCGCAAGGACTCCCGCGCATGTTGCTATAATCCGTCGCCTATGGAAACGGGTCTGAAGAATCGAGTCGCTATCGTGGCGGCGTCCAGCCAAGGAATTGGACGGGCAACTGCGGAAGCCTTCGCGGCCGAAGGATGCCGGGTCGCCATGTGCGCCCGCAATGCGGCCACCCTGCAGGCAGCCGCCACCCGGATAGAGCAACAGTACAGAGTGGAGGTGTATGCCCAGGCGTTCGACGTTACCGATGCCAGTGCAGTGCACGGATTCGTGGAGTCCGTAGTCTCCAAGTTCGGCGCGGCCGACATCTGCGTGACCAATGCCGGAGGGCCTCCCGCCAAGGGATTCCTGGCGGCGTCCGTGGAAGATTGGCGCAGGGCCATCGAGGCCAATTTCATGAGCACGGTTTACTTTGCCCGCGAAGTCATTCCCCACATGCAGAAGCGGCGCTGGGGACGCATCATCACCATTACCTCGATCACCACCAAGCAGCCGGTGGCGGATCTGGTGCTGTCCAACGCGGTGCGCGCGGCGGTGGTGGGCCTGGTAAAGAGCCTGGCCAATGAATTCGGCAAGGATGGAATTCTGGTGAACAATGTCGGTCCCGGCTTCACCGCGACCGACCGGCTGAAGGAGCTGGCGAAGGCGCGTTCCGCAGGGTCCGGGAAATCAGAGCAAGAAATTTTTGACGGCTGGGCGGTCGATGCCTCCCTGAGGCGAATTGGCGAACCTCGGGAGGTGGCAGAGACGATTTTGTGGCTGGCATCGGAGCGGGCCTCTTTCATTACGGGGCAGACAATTCTTGTGGATGGGGGCGCCTACAAGGGACTGTGACTCAGGGTGAGGTATCGTAGGGACTTTTCTGGTTCCAGGGCGCGAACTCGTATTGCGAACTCCAGCTAGTTCTAGTAACCTGTGGCGCAATTCCATTCCAGTCAATGTTGACCCGGGATCATAACTACCCTGGCACCATGGGGCGGGATAATTGTTTTATGCGGACGACGATCAGCCAGGTTGGGCGAACAGTCATAGGCCGCAAGTCGCGTATGCTCCCGCGGCGCGTTGTCGTCCTTTCATGATGTTTCTGAACTGAAATCTGTAAGCAAGGTTCTATCCGTCGAGACCGGGATTGGGGGGGAGTGTATGTCCAAGTTTTTCCGCAAGCATTTGTGGATGGTGGTCATCGGAATTGCCTTACTGGGCCAGGCCTTTGCACAGGGCGGGGCGACCGGTGCCATCACGGGGACGGTGCAGGATCCCAGCGGCGCCGTGGTCGCCAACGCCGACGTCCGCATCATCAATCAGGACACCGGGACAGTCGCGCGCGTCACGAAGACCGATGCCACGGGCTCCTTCACGGCCACGCTGCTTCCAGTCGCAACCTACACCGTGGACATTACCAGTGGGGGCTTCCGGGAAGCGAAGATTGCCGATATCGCGGTGCGCGTAACAGAAACGACGCGGATGACGGCGAGGCTGGTCCCGCTCCAGGTGCTGGAGAAAGTGGAAGTCCAGGCGCTGGTGCAGACCGTCGAGACCACCACGGCCACCACCGGCCAGGCGATCGAAGCGAAGACGATCCGCGATCTGCCGCTCGCGACGCAAAACTTCCAGCAGTTGCTGACCCTGTCTTCGGGCGCGCAAAGCGATTTGAACGCTTCCGCCCAGCTTGGCCGAGGGAACGTCCGGGTCATCGTCAACGGACAGCGCGAGGACAACAATAACTACCTCATCGAGGGGATCAGCGCGACCGATTACAACGTCGCCCAGGCCACGAACATCCCGCTGCCCAACCCGGACGTGATCCAGGAATTCAAGGTGCAGACCTCGCTCTACGACGCTTCGCAGGGGCGCAACGGCGGCGGCAACGTCAATGCCATCATGAAATCGGGCACGAGGACATTCCATGGCGATGGCTATGAGTTCTTCCGCAATGATGTGCTGAATGCGAACGAGTATTTCCTGAACCGTGCAGGCCAGAAGCGCCCGCCGGTGAAACAGAACATCTTCGGGGGAAGCTTCGGCGGGCCCATCGGCAAGGAGGCGCAAGCCGGCTACTTCTTCGTGAATTACCAGGGCACGCGGCAGCGGAGCGGGTTGTCGCCGGGGACGCTGATCAGCAGCTCCAACCTGCCGGTTCTACCGACGGATCGTTCAGACGCTGCTATTGAAGCCGCATTCCTTGTGCCCAACGTAGATCCGGTCATTCACAACCTTCTCAACCTGCAGAGCGATCAGTTTGGGCCTTCGAACGGCGGGTTTCTGATTCCTTCGATCGCAGGCATCCCCGGGGGCACCGGATCGTTCCTGGTGAGCAAGCCTGGAAAATTCACCGAAAATCAGTTCACCGCGAATTGGGATCGCGAATTCCGCAGTGGAAACGACAAAATTTCAGCCCGGTTCTTCTTCTCGAACGGTGAGCAGTTGTTGCCCTTCGGCGCCGGCGGACTGCAGGCTTCGCTGGGCGGCACTCTGGCCAGCAGCATCAGCGCGACCGATCTGAATTTCCCGTACGATCTGCCGGTTAAGGCCCGTTTCTTCTCAGTCAATGAGACACATCTATTTTCGCCGGCCGTAGTGAACGATTTTCGCTTTGGCTACGTGCGCATCAACAACAGTCTGGTCAACCAACCTCCAGCGGGAGTTACCGCGGATGCGGTGGGCATCGACCGGCCCAGCAACAACATCACCCAGTCAATCTACAAATTCACACTTGGCAGTTCCGGATTTCAGATTGGTCCAACCCCTCCGGCAGACCAGTTTCAGACGCAGAACAACTACAACTTTGTGGACACTCTGAGCTGGGTGAAGGGCGCGCATAGCATCCGCCTGGGCGGCGATTACACGCGCATTATTTTGAATAAACTCTTTCCCCAGACCTTCAATGGGCAACTCTTCTTCGTGAACGGTCAGCTCACCACCGACGCCACCAGTCCGGTCTATTCCGATTTTCAGAAGTGGCTGATGGGCGCACCCGACTTCAGCTTCGGTGGCGGCGGTGTCTACAACCACCAATACCGCAACAATAACTTCGGATTTTTTGTGCAGGACGACTGGAAAGCTACCCAGAACCTGACCCTCAATCTCGGACTGCGCACCGAGTTCATGGGCGCCTTCAAAGACAATCTCTGCCACATTGGAAACTTCGATTTGGGACTCGCGAACGCCGGCCAGTACCCGCTGATTTACGGAAAGTGCGCGGACAAACTCGGGGTTTCCGGGATGACGGGTTCGGGCAGCAGTTCGACGATGAAGAACGACATCTCGACCGGGCTGGGTCCGCGAATTGGATTTGCCTGGGATGTGTTCGGCCATCACAACACCACCATCCGCGGTGGGTACGGCATCTATTTTGTGCGTGAAGATGTGGGGACCGCCGATCAGCTCTCATTCCAGGCTCCGATTCTGCCTATTGCTTTCGGACCCGGAGTGCCAGGTTGTCTCAGCACGTTCTTCTCGCTGACTCCAGCGGCAGGTTGCCCAAATCCCAGCGGAAACGGGCTGCCCACGGCAGGTGTGCTCGATGGTAATTTCCTGCCTTGCCTGGGAGCGATCAAAGGTTTCTCGAACGGAACGGATGCGTCGCCGGACATCGGCTGCGCCAACGGCAGCCCCGGAGTCGTACCTTCTCAATTCCTGTTCGCACTGGCGGTTCCGCGTCATTTTGTTTCGCCGAACACCCAACAATGGAACTTCACACTCCAACGCGACCTGGGCAAGCAATGGGTGCTGGAACTGGGCTATGTGGGTACCCACGCGGTTCACCTGCGCGAAACGCGGACGAACGTGCAGGCGCAACTGGCGACCCCGACGAACCCGCTCACGGTCACGGCCGAAGATGGCACTCCCTTTCAGATCACGGAAAGCACCGTCGCCAACGGAATTGCGCGTTCGACGCTCAAAGGAGTTAACGGCTACAGCGGCATGCAGCTGTTTGCCGACGATGCTTACGCGCATTATCACTCCTTCCAGACCACGCTCTCGCGGAGATGGTCGAGAGGGTACTTCCAGGGCGCCTACACCTACTCGAAATCCACCGACGCTACTTCGAGCGGCAATACGGCGTTGAACACGGCGTTCAACGATGAAAGCGATCTGAAGTTTTCCCGCGGCCTTTCCGACTATGACCGCACGCACCGCCTGACCGTGAGCTACAACTACGATCTGCCATTTTTCGCGGGCGGATCGGGATGGAAGAGGACGGCGCTGGCAAACTGGAGTATCAGCGGCATCACCATCTTCCAGTCCGGCACGCCGTTTTCGGTCACTGATTCAGGCGCTGGCACAGCCTACCTGGGACCTGGCATAGCGTCGGCGACGCTGGGTGCGCAATTGGCGGACGGCGGATCGATCAGCGCAGGCAAGACCTCGGGTGATATCCACTCCCGCATCGACGGATACCTGAATATCAACAATTTCGTTCCCGCTCCAGCCGCATATTCGGGCGCCGGCGTGACGGCTTTCGGAGATCTTCGCCGGAACCTGTACCGCGGGCCGTTCCAGCAAAACTGGGACTTCTCGCTGATCAAACACTTCCGCATCACGGAGAAGCAGGACCTGCGATTCACGGCGGATTTCTTCAACATCTGGAATCATGCCAACTTCGGGAATCCGGGGCTGAATGATGTGGAGACGACACTTTGCGGCACCCCCGGCGTAGGCGGTTGCTCGGCAGACGGCCGGCTTCCGCAATCTCAAACGCCATTCGGCAAGATCAACAGCACGGTCGGCACGCCGCGCCTGATCCAATTCTCGCTGCGGTATGCCTTCTAACATGACGGAGAAAATGGTCGCGCCCCGCATTCCACTGCTCGAGCGCGACCAGGTCACTCCAGAAATCGCTGCGGTCTATGACGCCCTGCTGAAACAGCGGGGCGTTGTTCCCAACATGTTCAAGACGCTCGCCCACACGCCGGCGCTGGCGCTCGGGATCGCCGGCTTTCTGAAGTCGCTGCTGAGTGACAGCGCTCTGCCCGGCTGGTATAAAGAGTTGGTCGCAACGCGCCTTTCGGTTCTCCACAATTCGGACTACGCGATTTCGGCGCATGCTCTTTCCGCCCGGCAAAAGGGAGCGACCGAGGACCAACTGGCGGCGGCGAAAGCCGATTTCGAGCGGGGACCTTTCACGGAGGCGGAGAAGGTGGGGTTTCGTTGCGCGGAGCGCATCCATCGTTCCGGCCAGGATCTGGACGATGAGATGTTCGCGCAGTTGAAAAGCGTGTATAGCGATGCGCAGATCGTCGAGCTGGTCACCACGGCGGCCGCGTTCGAACTGTTCCCGCGCCTGGTGGATGGGCTCCGGCTTCCAACCACGCCCATGCCAAAAGCCGGCACTTAGAGCAAGATCAGACGAAGGAAACACTCATGCGTCCCCTGGCATCCAGACTGTCGGTAATGAGCGGCGAAGGCGCGCTTTCGGTCTTCGCGCGCGCCAAGGAACTCGAGCGCCAGGGGCGCTCCATCATCCATCTGGAACTGGGGGAACCCGATTTTCATCCTGCCGCGCCTGTGTTGGACGCACTTGAAAAAGCGCTTCGAGCGGGCAAGGATCGTTACTGCACCGTATCCGGAATTCCCGCGCTCCGCGAAGAGCTTGCCCGGTATCTGCTGCGTACGCGTCGCATCCAGGTCGACCCCAAGAACATCGTGATGGCTCCCGGCTGCAAGCTCTCATTGTTCCTTACGCTGATGGCCATCGTGAATCCCGGCGACGAAGTTCTCTATCCCGATCCAGGGTTTCCCGGCTACTCCTCGATCACGGCGGGCTTCGGCGGCGTGCCGGTGCCTTATGAGCTTGCCGAACGCAATGGATTCCAACCTGATCCGGCCGAGATTGCCCGGAAAATCACGGGGCGCACAAAAGCGATCCTGACCTGCTCTCCCAATAATCCGACCGGCACCGTGTACAGCGATGCCGTCCAGCGACGCATTGCCGAACTGGCCATCGAGCACGATCTGTACGTGCTCTCGGACGAGATTTACGCGCGCATCATCTACTCCGACGCGTACGTTTCGATGTTCAGCTATCCGGGCATGGCGGAGCGGACGGTGATCATTGACGGCTTTTCGAAAAGCTTCGCGATGACTGGGTGGAGGCTTGGCTATGCGGTCGCGCCGCCGGAGATCGCGGAGCAACTCGACCTGCTCGCCATCAATAGTTACACCTGCACCGCCGAATTCACGCAGTACGCTGCGATCGAAGCACTGAAGGACAGTTCGGGCGCGACCCCGAAAATGGTGAAGGAGTTTGCCGGAAGGCGCGAGCAATTCGTCCGCGAGTTGAACCAGGTTCCCGGCTTTCGCTGTCCTCATCCCGATGGGGCGTTCTATGCCTGGGTGAACGTAACGGGAACCGGGATTCCAGCGGAAGAAGTCTGCCGCATCATGCTGGAAGAGGCCGGAGTCGCAGCGATTCCGGGGGCCGCCTTCGGGGCGTCGGGGCGAGAATTTGTGCGCTTCTCGTTCGCATCGTCCAACGCAACTCTGCACGAAGCGGTCGATAGGATTCAGAAAGCATCCGCCGCATGGCAGGGAGCCCCTGCCGCGAGGTAGATCGGGCCAGGACTTGCCCGGTGTATTCTGCCGCCAACCTCTGCGATTTCTGCGGCTGGGGTTGATCCGCAGCAATTGACGGCAATGCCTTAACGGAGAACCACGACATGAAAGTAACTTCCGGGTCGCAACTCATCGGTGCTGCCCAGTTCGTCCTGTTTGTCACCGCCGCGTTCGCGCAATCCCAACCGCTGGCAAGCCCGCAGCAAGTGCGCGAAATTTACACGCGGCTGTTGCCGCAAATCGAGAAGATTCCGATATTCGATCACCACGCGCATCCCGGCTTTCCCGACGACGCTGACGTTGACGCGATGGCCTCACCGCCGGGCAGCGCTCCGCTTCGCGAGCGCGATACGAACCCCGAACTGGTCGCCGCCGCGAAAGCCCTCTTCAATTATCCCTACGACGACCTCTCTGCCGAACACGCCAAGTGGCTCGTCGCCCGCAAGGCCGAACTCAAGAAAAAGGAAGGTAGGGCCTACTTTTCCAATCTTCTGGACAGGCTCAATATCGAACAAGGCGTCGCCAACCGCGCCATGATGGCCGACTATCTCGATCCCAAGCGCTTCGTATGGGTGTTCTTCGCCGACTCTTTCCTGTGGCCGTTCGATAATCAGAAAGAACGCGCCCGCAACGCGGACCAAGGCGTCTACATTCCGCTGCAGGAAAAAATGTTTCACCGGTGGATGGAGCAGGAACATCTGCAGCAACTCCCCGCCAGCTTCGACGTCTACCTCAAGTTTGTCACCCAGGTGCTCGAAGACAACCAGAAGAATAAAGGCGCCATCGCGATGAAATTTGAGGTCGCCTATTTCCGGTCTACCAAATTCGGGGATCCCAGCCGGGAGCAGGCGGAGGGAATTTACAAGCACTATGCTGCCGGGGGAGTGCCGTCGGAACAGGAATACCGAACCTTCCAGGACTACATGTTCCGGTACCTGGTGCTTGAAGGAGGACGGCTGCACCTGCCGGTTCACATTCACAGCGCGGTAGGCATCGGAGACTACTTCAATATCTCCGAGAGCAACGTGATGAACCTGGAGAACATTCTCCGCGACCCGCGCTATGCCGACACGGTATTTGTGCTGATCCACGGCGGATACCCGCTGGAGCGGGAAGCGATCTGGCTGGCGGCGGTGAAGAACGTCTACATGGATTCCTCGCTGATGGAGGTGGTCATGTATGCGGCGGGCTTCAAAGATTCGATTAAACAGTGGCTAGAGACCTTTCCCGACAAGATCACCTTCGGCACCGACTCGTTCCCGTACAATGATGCCTTGGGCGCCGAAGAGAGCTACTGGCTGGGGGTTCAGACCGCGCGTACGGGACTGGCGGCGGCCTTAGCGGAAATGGTCGCAACCGGGGAAGTCACGGAAACCAAGGCCCTCGAAATGGCGCATGGATACCTGCACGACAACGCGGTAAAACTTTATCCGGGGAAGGTCCGCTGATGCGAAAAACAAAGAAGAAGTCGATCCCAAAGAGCGCGCCGGGCAAGAAAACCGCGAGAGCAGGAAAACGTCCGGGGTCGAAGAGCAGGGCCAGACAAGTATCGGCGAAAAAGTCAGAGCTGAAATACATTCCCTGGAACACGGTGGAGCTGGAAGATCTGAACCCATTGCTGCGGCGCCAGCTGGTCGTCGGCGAGGACATCATGGTTGCGCGAGTCCTGATGAAAAAAGGCTGCATCATCCCGCTGCACAGCCACTACAACGAGCAGGTTACCTACATCCTTGAAGGGGCGCTGAAGTTCTGGATCGACGGCAAAGAAATCGTGGTCAGCGCGGGCGAAGTGCTTACTATCCCGCGCAATATGCCCCACAAAGCGGAAGCCCTGGTCGATACGGTGGACCTCGACGTGTTCAATCCTCCGCGTGCCGACTGGATCAACCGGGCGGACGATTATCTACGCGGAGAGAAAGAGAAACACGAACAAGACCGCCTTTGGAAACAGGGCTGACTCCACCATGCGGATAAGCCAGTGAAGCGACGAGCCGCCCGACGGAGCGAAGGCGAAAGCTTCTGGCCGGTCCAGCGTAACCCCTGATGAATCCAACGGCACCCGACACCGCGACTGAAAGCCCCATTTCCCGCTTGCGCTGCATCGGTTGCGGAGCCGTCACTGATCGCGCCGAACAGGATTTCCGCTGTCCGGCCTGCGGCGACCTGTTTGAAGTTTTCTATCCTGGCTGGCAAACGGGGTTAGGTCTGAAGGCGGCTGGGCTCGACGCGCAAGCCCTGAAGCAAGTTTGGCGCGACCGCAAATTATCGCTCCTGACCGCTGACACCAGCGGGGTCTGGCGATTCCGCGAAGTCTTACCGAAGCTGAAACCTGGGTACGATCCCATCAGCCTGGGAGAAGGGAACACGCCACTCTACGATCTGCCGCGGTGCGCCCAGAGTGCCGGGATGAAGTCTCTCCAGGCCAAGCATCAAGGCATGAACCCCACGGCTTCCTTCAAGGATACCGGCATGACGACGGCGGCATCGTTTGCCCGCCAGGAGGGATACCGCTGGGTGGCTTGCGCATCCACCGGCAATACGTCGGCGTCCATGGCGGCCTATGCCGCGCGCGGAGGGATGCGCAGCCTGGTCCTGATCCCCGAAGGCAAAATCTCCTGGGGCAAGCTTTCGCAGTCGCTAGATTACGGAGCCGTGACCTGCCAGCTGCGCACCGACTTTGACGGCTGCGTGAAAGTATTGAACGAACTGGTCCGCCGCAAGCCGATCTACCTGCTGAACTCGGTCAACCCCTATCGTCTCGAAGGCCAGAAAACTGCTGCGCTCGAGTTGCTCGAGCAGTTGGATTGGCAGGTTCCCGATCACATTGTGGTTCCCGGAGGAAATCTCGGAAACTCCTCGGCACTGGGCAAAGCTCTGCTGGAAATGAAAGACCTCGGCCTGATCACGCGTCTGCCGAAGTTGTCGGTCATTCAGGCCGAAGGTGCGAACCCGTTCGTGCGCAGTATTCGAGAACATGGCGGCGCAAACATCCTGCCGATGGAAGCTGACACGCTGGCCACGGCGATCCGAATTGGCAACCCGGCATCGTGGAAGAAGGCGCGGAAGGTGCTCGAAGCTACCGGGGGCACAGTCGAGCAGGTGAGCGAAGTTGAGATCGCGTTAGCCAAGGCGGAAATCGGGGCTGACGGAGTCGGTTGCGAACCTGCATCCGCCGTGACGCTGGCGGGATTGAAGAAGCTGGTTCAGCGAGGGTTTGTCAGGCCAAGCGAAAGGGTTGTGCTCATCCTGACCGGCCATGTGCTCAAAGACCCGGAATTCACTCTGAAGTTTCACCGAGGCGACTTGTTCGCCGGCACGGTCCAGGAAAAAGAACGGGAGCTATTAGCATCCCAGCAGCGCGGCCCGCTGGTGCTTGAAGCCACGATTGACGCGGTCGTGAACGTGCTTGAGAAATTCGACCACCAGGGTCGCAGCGAATGAGGTCTATCCCGTCGTCGTGCGTGCTTGTGATATCGGACGAGCCGACCAGAGCATCACCTCGCATTATTGTCAGCCGAAGCAAACCGAAGGAACTGTACAGTTTTGCGGTTTGACGCAGGTTCGCCTTGCCTGGGTGGCAGCGGCGACGGGGAATTCGCACTAGCATATGGGCAGCCGGAAGCAATCCCGAGCGGGGAAGGCCATGCATCTCGCGCTTCCCGCCACCTCGGCCAACCTCGGGCCGGCGTTCGATGCGGCCGCCCTCGCGTTCGATCTACAGTTGGAAGTCGAAGCTCGCCCTGCCGCGGAGTACTCGATCCGAGCCACCGGCTGCGACCGCGACATCTGTGGTCAACTCGAAAACCATCTGATCCTGAATACTTATCGCGAGGTCCTGCGCGCTGCGGGGAAAACGCCCGCGCCGCTGGCTCTCACGATCGACAACGACATCCCCATCGGTAAAGGGTGCGGCTCATCGGCGGCCGCTCGCCTGGCCGGCATCGCACTGGCGGACTACTACGGCGATCTGCGCTGGAGCGATGCTCGTATTGTCGGCGAAGCTTCCCGGCGCGAGCATCACCCCGACAACGCGTCCGCATGCTGGATGGGCGGCCTTACCGTAGCGCGCATGTCAGGGGAAGCTGAGGCGCAGATCGCCAGCATCCGCCCGAAAGGGAAGTGGCCCCTGCTGCTGGCGGTGCCGCCGGAGTCGCTGTCGACCGAAGAAGCGCGCCGGGTGCTTCCGGCAAACTACTCCCGCGCCGACGCGGTTGCGAATATTCAGAATGCGATGCTGCTGCTGGCCGCGTTTCTGCAGGGTAAGCCGGAATTCCTCACCGCGGCGCTCGAAGACCGTATACACCAACCGTACCGGGCGCCGCTGTGTCCGCTGCTGCCGGCATGTCAGGAGATCAGCAGGACACCGGGCGTTTTGGGTGTGGCGCTGAGCGGGGCCGGACCGTCAGTGCTGATGTTTCTCGATCCGCGCAGCCCGACGCCGGCAAAAAGAATCGCCGCCCGGGTGGCGGCGCATCTGGAGCAGAAAAAGTTGTCGGCGGAATTGTTCCTCACCGCCATCGCCCAGCGGGGCGCAAGCGGCACGCGCACTTTGAAGCGTTAGGCGAACCGACTCCTCGATTGCTTCCGCAAGCAAGGCGAGATCGCCGGGCACGTGAAGTTGAAGCTGGGCGGATTAGTTCGTTCGTCCGCTTTCCAGTTCGGTGTAGACGCTCCAGCAGTGGGTTTCAAAGCTCACCTGCGGCTCCTGCGCTGCCCGCGCCGGATAGGACTCTACGGCCACGAAGTAGCTCAGGATCTCGTGCTCGACTTCCCGGCGCCGATTTTCTTCCATCAGATCCACAACCGATTTAGATTTCATACTGCTTCCCAACCTTTCGCGCCGGGCGCTCCGCGCCCGTGCTGCCCATTCAAATTTCTCAGGAAAGCTACCAACGACGTGTCAAGTAACTTTGCCTTCGATTGGGGGGAAGGTGCAGATTAGTTCCGCAGGGATGGGTCGTAAATAGCACGGGTGTGCTACCCGGTACTCGGAAGTGCATGGCAGGTGGAGGACTCAGCCGCGGCAGCGCCATGCAAATGGAGCTGGTGAAGCCAAAAGACTTCTCCTACTTGCTCATCGGGGGCACAATCCCGTTATGGCGGAGGTAGACCACCATCTGTCCGTAGTGATCGAAGCAGTGAGCAACCGTCAAGGTGGTAATCCCTAACCGCGTTACGGTGTTCTGGCCCCACGGGCTCTTGATGGATTCCGTCGCATTTTGCTCGTTCATGGATGCGATTGCCTTGTGCACGTACGCGAAAGAGTCTTTCAGGAAGCTTAGGATTTCCGCTTTCGTCTTGATCGAGGCGGGGCCTTCCTCGCCTCCGAAGTCGACCGGGGGCTTCTGCTGCAGAATGACGCCGCCAAACTCATAATTGGACGCAGCCACGTGCTTAATTTGCCCGGCAAATGTGCGCACGCCTTTGAACTCTCCGTCGGTGGGGGCGTAGCCGTACTTGTCCTCTGGCATGACCTCAGCCGCGGATAGAAATTCCTTCTCCACGTTGGTCAGTGCGCGATCCATTACCTGTGTCAGGGTCCGCGGCGGCTCTTGCTTGGGCATTTGTTGGGCCAGTGCCGCACCACCGCCGAGGGTGAGAAAAAGAAGCAGGAACGAAGTTATGGTCTTCATAGGTCTCTCCGAACGATGGTACATGAAGTCAATCAGGTTCTTGTCTTCAGGGCCGTTGCATCAAGGGCCGCAGCGCGGATCGCTCAATCTCTTACCACGGAAGGCGCCATGGCCAGGTGGCGCGAGCTGAGCCGATGTTTCCGAATTGTGGCCAGGCCAGCCAGCAGCGCCAGGGCCGCGTATAACAACGCGTTCGGCAAGCCTACGCGGGTAGCGACCGCGCCCCACATGGTGCTGCCGATGGCCATGCCGCCCTGCAGCACCAGCAAATACATCGACAGGGCGCGAGCGCGCACCCACGACGGGCACATGGTCTGGGCCGCGGTGTTCAAACATGCCAGAATTCCGATCCAGGCCGCGCCGGCTGATCCCATTACCAGGCAAAGCTGGGAGAAGGCCTGCGCCCGCCCGGCCAGAAACGTCATCAACGCAAATACAACGATTGCCCCTGCCACCAGTCCATCGACCGAAAGTTGCCGTCGCAGCCGAGGCAGCAGGGTTGCTCCGGCCAGGGCTCCCATGCCGAAACACCCCAGCAGGACGCCGTACCCGGTCGCCCCGAAAGGCCGCGCGAGGATGGGGAGCAGCGCCAGCAAGGCGATGGCGCCGAAGCTGAACGCTCCGGTGCGAATCAGCACCGACCTAACCAGGGGCGACTGGCGCACGTATTGGATGCCGCCCAGCACCGCGTCCCACAGCGCGCCGGTCTCGATGCGCTCCGGGGCGGGGCGCTTCCAACGGTAGAGCACGAGGATCACGCCAAAGAAAGACAAAGCGTTCAGTAGAAAAGCGGTGCCTGATCCCGCCGCGGCAATCACCATGCCGCCGAGCGCGGGACCGATGGCGCGCGCGACATTGAAGCCGGCTGAGTTCATGGCCACTGCCGCGGCATGTTGCTCGGGAGGGACAAGTTCCGGAGTGATGGCCTGCCAGGCGGGATCGTTCATCACTGCGCCCAGCCCGAGCAGGAACGTGAACCCCAGCAGAATCCACGGGGTAACGACATGCAGGAGCGTGAGGATTCCTAAGGCGCCGGAAGCGAGGACCATCCAGCCTTGGGTGATCAGCAGGAACTGCCGGCGGTCGACCATGTCGGCCAGTGCGCCGGCGGGCAGAATCACGAGAAAGACCGGAAGGGCGATGGCCGCCTGCACTAATCCGACCATGAGGGGAGACATGGTGAGGACGGCCATCATCCAGCCCGCGCCCACCGCCTGCATCCAGGTGCCGATGTAGGAGATGATGGCCGCGATCCAGAGGGCGCGGAACAGAGGTTCGCGCAGCGGCGCCCAAGCCGACCCATGCTCCGCCGGAAGACCGGGCGGAAGCGGGGCGGGGGTTTTCACCATCTCGGCCATTTTAGTGGGATCCTTCCAGAGCAACTGGCGCGCCCGGCCCGAACGGCCATTCGCGCTGCCGCCAGGCCCGTGCCATGTAAATCGCAATCCCCAGGATCAGGATCACGATTGCGTAGCGGATCTCTTTGAGCGCGTTCACGCGCACGAATAGAATATAGCCAAAGCCGACCGAGGCGATCAGCGCAGGGAGAGGATAGAACCACATACGAAAAGGGCGAGGGATTTCCGGACGCCGCACGCGCAGCACAATGACCCCGATCGCCTGCACCAGGAACTGCAGCATAATCCGGATCACGACCAGCGCGGCGATGACATCGGCCAGGCGAAAGAAACAGAAGATCGCCGCCACGGCGCCCAGGCTCAAGAGAGACACATAGGGAAAGCGGTGCCGGGGATGCACCTTCGCCATGGCGCGAAAGTAATTTCCATCGAGCGCGGCGGCGTAGGGAACGCGCGAGTAGCCGAGCATCAGTGAAAACACGGAGGCGAAGGCGGTCCACATCACCAGCCCGGTGACGAGCCTCGCCGCCCAGAGCCCATAGACTTTCTGCATGAACAGTGAAACCACGTGCAACCCACTGTTCTCGCCGTGGGCAGCCACCATGTCACGCCAGGGCACCACGGCCAGAATGCTCACATTCATCACTATATATAGACAGGCGACCAGCAAAATTGATAGCAGTAGCGCCCGCGGAATGTTCCGCCCGGGATCTTTGATCTCATCGCCGAGGAAACAAACGTTGTAGTAGCCCCAATAATCGTAAGTTGCGATGAGCATGGCGCTGCCCAAGCCGTTGAAAAATCCGCGGGAAAATGTGAAGGCCGCGGGCGGAAAGTCAAACACCAAGGCGCGGTTGAAGTGGGTCAGTCCAGCGAAGATAATCCAACCGATCGTGCCCATCACTACCACCCACAACACCTTCGAAAGATGTCCGATCGCCGTGATCCGCCGGTACAGCAGGAACACGGCCAACAGGCACGCTGCCAGCGCGACCGCCGTTCCCGACGTAGCCACCCAACTCACCTGCAAGTTTCCGACCAGCGGGATATGTGCGTTGGCGGCGTGGGAGAAATAGACGTGCTCCAGACCAGGCCAGAAATAGGATGCATAGCCTGCCAGGCCAAGACATCCAGAAGCGATCGACAAGGGCGCACTAAAAGACAGTTGCCAGATGAAGAGAAATGAAATCAGCCGTCCCAGAGTTTTGGGACCGTAAATCTCTTTCAGGTAGCGATACGATCCGCCCGAACCCGGCATCGCAGCGCCCAACTCCGCCCAGACCAAGCCATCGCAGACCGCAAATCCGGCTCCCAGAATCCAGCCCAGCATTGCCTGCGGACCACCCATGGCGGCGATGATCAGCGGCATGGTGATGAAGGGTCCGACGCCGATCATGTCGAGCATGTTGAGCGAGGTGGCGGTGCTGAGACCCATGCCGCGAATCAGCTGCGGAGAAGCCTGGCCGTCGGTCTGCTGTGCGGCGCCCTGGTGGGATGTCGGCATGAGTTTAATTCGCAGGCCAGGCCGCAACGCGGGCTGGGTGTGGCACGGAAGCGGGCCTTCCTTGCCCACCGATGTGCAGAAAACTTCGGTTAAGGCCGGGGATTGGGTTCAGGAACATGGCGTCCTTCGACTTGACTGCGGACCGAAGTGTCTTTTAGTGCCCGGCGCTCAGTAGATTTACATACAAGCGCACCGCACCGGGCACGCCCGCCGGCAACTGACGGAAGAAGGCGTAGCCGGTGTAAATGTATGTGCCTTTTCCATACGACGCGACCAGCAGTCCACCCTTGAGTTCGTTCTCTCCGGGATCATGCGACGCCAGCAGCGGTGTGAACTTCTGGTCCCACGTGTCCATGAAGTAGAGCCCGCGCTCCTGCACCCAGCCATCGAAATCGCGCGCTGAAATCTCGTTGGGAACGTGAAACACGCGATTCTGCGGGGCCAGGATCTCGACTGGAGCGTCCTCCACCGAAACGCGGCCGCGCCCCAGGCTGGCGGGATAGGGAGTAAACGATCCCCCGTTGAAATTCCCGATGTCTGCCTCGTACTGCACCAGCAGGGTGCCGCCGTTGGAAACGAAGTCGAGCAGCTTCTTGTTGTTGGTCGCCACTTCCTTTTGAGTGTCGTAGGCGCGAATGCCAAGCACGACGGTCCCGAAGCGGCCGAAATCCGCCGTCGACAGCTTTTCTACCGGGATCAGCGTGACATCGAGTCCGACCTGCCGAAGCACCTCCGGGATGTCATCGCCCGCGCCCATGACGTAGCCCACCTTCAAGTTCGCAGGCGCTTTCACCTCGACGACGCTCACCTTCTGGACCGCGGGCTGGTAGTAATAAAAGGTATCGAGGTCGTCGCGTGCCACCACCGTGTAGCCTTCCGAATAGGTCTTGCCCTGGTATTCGAGCGATGCCTTAATGGGAAAGCGCCCTTCTCGACTGCTTGCAGGCACGAGCCGGAACTCACAGTCCTTCACTTCGCCGACTTTACCAAACGACACACGCTGCGCAGCCGGCTCGACCTGCCAGCCCACGGGGGCCGACAGCCGTACGTTGGCGGTGGTGGAACCGGGCAGCCCGCTTTTGGCTTCGACCTTGACCAGCCTTGGGCCGCTCTGCCCGACGGGAATGACCTGTGAGATCGGGTCAATCGAAATGGAGAACGGGGGAGCCACAGCCAGAGCCCGTCGTTGCACGTTCCCGGCGGAATCCTTAAAGCTCACCGTGCCCGTGCCGTGCACCGCACCCTCGAGCCCTTGCGAGGTGTAGTTCAGGTGGGCGCTTAAAGGCGGCGGCGGGAAGGGAAGGGTCGCAAAACGCGAGTCATCCACGAGGTTGAGGCCCTCGGTCTCGGGATCATTGCGATGCCAGTAGGGTCGCGTGTAGGCAGCATTCTCGGGTACTGTGACGCGAAACTGCGCGGTCATCGCCGACCCCGGAGCCAGGCTTTGCACTTTCGGGGAAGTCGCGGCAGCATGCCATCCTGGGGGAAGGTCGAGACCGACGTCGCGAATTGCCAAAGTTTGCCCACCCGAATTTCGCAGCTGCACGGTCACGCCAAATACCTGCCCGGGCACGGCCATGAATGCGGCTTCCGGAGTTGCCGCCGTGGGAGCATCCACAGCGGCGTTGAGATGGAAACCCAGTGCAAGGTTGGCCGCTTCCTGGAACTGGTCGTGCTTCAAGCGAAGCTGTCCGAGCAGTTCGCGCTGCTCGATGGGAGCCAATTGCTGCTCGGCGCTCACTCTGGAGATCAGTGCACCGACGCTCTTCAGGCCCTCGAGAAGAGGCACAGCAGCCTTGGCTGGATCGCTGGACGCCAACTTGCTGGCCTCCTCCACCGCGGCCTGCAGCTTCAGGAGCTGGGGCCGCAGGAAGGGAACTCTGGCCTCGTCGGCGCCCAGTCGCGCCGCCAGCCCCGGCATCGTGGTATCGATCCCATCAAAGAAATCCTGCTCGTGCCCATCCTTGTCCTTGGTTGCCGGCAGCACCGAATCCACCAGGCGGTAAAAGGCGTAGTGCGGACCTGCGTCGATCGACCATCCGCCAGCGCCCTGGGAGAGCTGGTGCTTCAGGCCTTCCATGGCAAATTGCGCGTAGGTCATTCCGAGCGAGGGATCTTTCTGCCCGGTGCTCAAGCGGAGGGTGTAATTCTCCGGGGGACACTCGTTGCTGCGGAAGGGGCATACATTGTCGAAATAGAATTTCTTTGCCTGCCAGGGCAGCAGGCCCTCTTTCATCTGCTCGGGAAACCGGTTGGGATCGGCGGCGGCTCGAAACGCCTCTCGCGACAAGATTCCCGAGGCCTGGTGATTTCCGTGCCCGTCGCGGTCTGTCCCCTGGAAACGAGAGACGAGGACATCGGGACGAAAGGTTCGGATGACGCGGACGATATCGGCGAGGCCGGCCTCGTGACCATGCCACTTCTGAAAGGTCTCGTCGGGATTTTTCGAGAAGCCGAAATCGGCGACGCGGGTGAAGCGCTGTTCCACGCCGTAGTAGCGGTCCGAGCCGGTCAACTCGAGCGTCCGCAACACTCCGAGCACATCGAACAGGTTGCTGCCCACCTTATTCTGGCCGCCCTCGCCGCGATTCAGAGTGAGCAGCAGCACGGTGTAGCCCTTACCGCGCGACTCGAGCGTGATCATGCCGCCGTCTTCATCGTCGGGATGCGCAGTGGTGTGCATCAGCCGTGCAGTCGTGCCCAGGCGGCGCAGTATAAGCTGCAGTCCTGCCGATCCCGAATCCTGCGGCAGGAGTTCGGGCGCCCGGGTAGCTTCGGGCGCGTTCTGGCCAGATCCTGCCGGAATCAGGGTGAATAGAAGGAAGAGTTGGAGTGCAAAAGGAAGGAGGGCAGACCTGTTCACGGACCCTCGCGCGAAGGTCAGCCAGCGAGCCTTAGGAGCGATCATGTCCTCTAGTAGATGGGTTTTCCTGCGGATCGGACGCAAGTTTCTCCCTGAAAGCGATAGGAATCAATAAGACTGTTGCCCACTCAAACGGTTAGCACGGGGGGCAAACGCATAACTATACATGCTTCGAATATGGATGCTTTGGCATGAATACCTTTTGATGGATGAAGAGCCGGGAGACTTACTTTCCCTGGGCCAACAGGGGTTCCTGGCAGAAGCGGGCCGCTTTCAATAAATCGGCGAATTCCGGGGTAGCGCGCAGCTTGTCCAGCAGGGGATCATTCTCCAGGGCGGAATAGGAGCAGTAGTTCTGCTCGATGGCGATGCGCAACATGTGCACGGCCGCTTCCTTTTTCCCGGCGTAGGCCAGCACCGAACCCTGGTAATAGTACGCGGTCTCGGGATCGTCCCCGGCTGCCAGCGACGTCGTATCCTCCTGCGCCAAGCGGTCCAGTTCTGCCGCAGGCCGTAATCCCAACACCGCTTCCGTCAGATCGTGGTGATAGCGCGGGGAAGCAGGGACCTTCTTGACTGCTTCGCGCGCTTCTTTCAGTTTTCCCTCGCGCAGCAGGATGGAAGGCATCACCCAATTGGCCCACTCTGATCCGGCGTCCAGTTGCATAAAGATGCGCGCCCGATCGGTGTTTCCCAGATAGAGGAAGGTCCAGGCGCAGGAGCGGAACAAGTAGTTGCCGGGATCGAGGCGCAGAGCGGTATCACACTCGCGAGAGGAATCCTCCAGCAGTCCGGCATAGCGGTCCACGTATCCCAGGGTGAAGTGCGCTTGCGCGCTTTGCGGGCGACGCTTTACCAGCGCGCGAGCTTCCTGGTAGGCCTTGGTGAGGTCGCCGCGCTCTACCCGGTTGGTGATCAGCTGGCTGGCGGCCACAATCAGATTCGGATCCAGCGCCAGAGCACGCTCGCAGGAAGAATTGGATTTCTGGAAAGCTTCCTCGCCGCCGCTGGAATATTGCGAGTCGAAATAGTAGCGGGTTCCGAGGGCCTGCCAGGCAGGAGCGTAGGTCTGGTCCAGGCCCACGGCGCGCTCCAGCATGATGATGGCCTGTTTGTTGGGTTTCTCGTCGTGGGGAACGGCCGCGCTGCGCAGAAAGAGATCGTACGCCTCCTGACTCTTCGGGGCCGTGCTGGTCTCCAGGTACTCATTACCGGCGCCCAGCGCCGACAGGAGCCCGGTGCGCACCTGCTTGGTGAGGGCATCCTGCAATGCGATGAAATCCTGACTGGGGGCAGTGATCGGCGCGCTCTGCCAGGTGACGCTATCGGAAACTACGTTGACCGCCTGCAAGGTGACGAGCAGATGATCCCCCTGCCGCATGTAATGCCCGGTAACCACATTGGCAACGCGCTGCTCGTGTCCGGCCTGCTGGGGATCGATGTCGGCGCCGACGTATTTGCGGGTGCTCGCGGTTGGACGAACATCCAGGCCGCGGTTATAGGTCAACACCGAGGCGATCTCGTCAGCCAGCGCGAAGCGCAGATATTCCATGTTGGGGTCGCTGGTCATGTTCTGGAGGGGCAAAACCGCGATGGTATTCTTCGCCACTACCGGGGGCGGAGCTTTGCGATGCTTGAGCCACCAGGCGCCCACCGCGGCCAGCACCGTGAGCAGGAGAGCCGCCATGCCGATCACCAGATAGGTCTGCATCCTGCTGGAACTCTGGAAGGTCTGGGTGGCTATCCGCAGGGGCTGCACGATTTTTTGGCCGGTCTTGACCAGGCCAGAGTCAGATTCCCGTCTCAGATGCTGCAGGTCCGCCTTCATCTCGGCGGCGCTCTGGTAGCGCTTGCTCTTGTCCTTCTCCATCGCCTTGCCGATGATGTTTTCCAGTTCCGGCGGGACGGCGGGATTCAAACTGCGCGGAGGAGTGGGCTTCTGGTGCAAAACGGCATCGAGCGTGGTCACGATGTTGGTCCCGGCAAATGGCTTCTTTCCGGTGGACATCTCGTAGAGCACGACGCCGAATGAGAAGAGATCGCTGCGCGGATCCAGGGCTTCACTGCGCGCTTGTTCGGGCGCCATGTACACGGCGGTGCCGGGGATCACGCCCACCGCGGTCAGCGAGTCTTCAATACTGGTATCGGTGCTGGTGGCGAGCTTGGACTCTTTGGTGAGCTTGGCCAGGCCGAAGTCCAGCACCTTGGCTTGGCCATGGGTTGTCAGAAAGATGTTCGCGGGCTTGATATCCCGGTGAATGATGCCCTTGGCGTGCGAGGCGATGAGAGCGTCCGCAACCTGAACTCCCATTTCGAGAACCTGGTCGGTACCGAGGGGCTTGCCGCGGATCATCTGCTTCAGGCTCTCGCCTTCCAACTTTTCCATCACGATAAAGGGATGGCCGTTGTTGTCCTGGATGTCGTGGATGGTGCAGATGTTGGGGTGGTTCAACTGGGAGGCTGCGCGGGCTTCGCGTTCAAAGCGCTCGAGGGACTTGCGGTCGCCGACCAGATTGTCGGGGATAAACTTGAGCGCCACCCGCCGGCCAAGGCGTGTATCCTCAGCCTCGTAGACGACTCCCATACCACCACCGCCGAGTTTTCCCAGGATGCGATAGTGAGAGATCGTCTCGCCGATCATGAGCACCTGCCCATTCCCGCAGGCGGCCATGTTAGGCCCCCGGAGCCCTTCGGTCAACAGCGCAAACGAGTTAGCGGAGGGTCGTCAATTCGCCGTCGTGTCTCGGCGGCCAGTCCTCGCAAAACATGACTCAAAACAAGCCCGCCGACGAGCCCACCCACTCCATGTCCCGGTTATGATCGACGCCCATCATCAATCCGCGCCCCATGCGCAGAATCGTCAAAACCGGGGTCAACTCGTCCACCCAGATATACATGACCCGGACCTCCACCTTGGTCCCGCCAAACGGAGTCTCAATCACGGGCTCGAAATGCAGCCGCTCCTGCAGGATGTACTGCGATCGACGCTCGGCAGGCAGCGCAGCAATATCTGCTTTCCCGGGCGCAATCACCACCCCCAGCCCGGCAAACGAATAAAGGGGTTTAAGCGCGTAATTGCTCAAATCCTCCGGCACGGTTTGCATCTGGTCAAGGAACCAGGTCTGCGGCACCGAGGGATGTTGCAGGTAGGGAATTGAATACTTGGAAATTCGGAAATACCAGTTGGGGTGCCCAGCCCATTCGACATCGAGGTCATCGCGAAAATCAAACGCCAGCCTGGCACCCTTGCGTTCCAATTCATCCACGATCGCCCGGTTGTAAATGCGTCGAATCGGCACACGCGTCCCCTCGGACTCCCAATACAGCCGGTTCGCCGCTTTTTTGATGGCCCGGATATCGACCGTGCGGATGCCGAGCAGTTTCTCGGTCAACAGAAAGTCCGGAAGGGTTTTTTGATGCTCCGGATCAATCTCCATCAAAATCACGTTTTCCGGATCCTGCTCTCCCACAATGGCGCGCCGCAGAAGGGCGAGATAGGAAGCCGAATCCAGACCGCCGAGCAGGTAGCACAATCCCGGATTTAACCCATAGACATCGATGAAGGTTCGCGCCAGCACGGGCTGGTATGCGTAAAGGGAAGGGAAGGCCTGCAACTCGACCAGCTTGGGCTGCAATTGGCCCGCAGCATCCCGCACCAACCCAAAATCCACCTGGATGAACATGGGATGCGGCGATTCGTGAGGAACATGAAACTCCGGGGGAATGGACTCGGCGGAGCGGGCGTGATATTCGGGACTGTCAACGAGCTGGCGTATCAATACCTTGCCATCGTCGGCCATGCGGGAGAGCAAGTCCGAGGGTAAGAAGCAAGGCGTCTCGGATACGCGAAAACCGATCGGCACTCCACAGCGCTCCGCGAGCAGGGCCAGCAGTTCCGGATATTTCTCGGCTTTATATTTCGAATTGAAAGACTGCCGCAGGGAAGGAATCATCGAAAGTGACACCAGCGCAGCGCAGGACAGCGAGTTCTGGTCGACTTACGCCTCCAGCAGGAATTTCCCGCCGCGCATGATCTGCTCGCGGTCGACCCAGATATCAAAATTCCGGCCGACCACATCAATATGCGTGGACGAGAACCACTGCGCCCCGGTGTGTTCGCCATAGGGATTTCCAAACGCAATATGGATCCCGGGATACTTCTCGTCCTGCAGGATTTCTCCGATTACATCCTTCAACTCGATGTTCGTTCCGATGGCAAACTCTCCCACGCGATCGCTGTTCTCATCGGTATGGGTGTAAGCCCAGAAATCCTCCCGCAGGTCCTGATTCCGGCTCTCGGCCGAAAGCAGCCGGTTTTTCTCCACGCGAATGGTCAGGGGATTCTGCTTCAAGTCGCCAAACTTTGCGCACAGGTAATCTCCCACGACGCCATCGATAACAAAAGTCCCATTCACCTCGCCGGGAGTAGTGAACACCTCGCCGCCCGGCAGATTACCCCACTTGTCCGGACTGATAATGCCCGAGGTCTTGAGCCACTTGTAGGAGGGATTCAGGTCGGCTACCAGGTCGGTACCCGCGGCTGTCCGGGCCCGGATCTGCGATGCCTTCCGGACCATTTCGACCACCTTCTGGCTGATCCGGTCCACTTTCAGAAAATCCGCCCGCATTCCCTCCAGCATGATCCGACGGTTGATGTTGACCATGTGGGCGTGGCGGATCTTGCGCCGGTTCACCACTTCGGTCATCTGCATGCGCGACTGCAGTTCGTTGCGCTGGACTTGCACCGCGAAGATGCTGACATTCGCGGTCTCCAGGTCGTCGAGGATTTCCTGGGGGAGTTTGCCAAGGGGGCGCTCGGCCAGTTCCTCGAGCACGAACGCATGATAGGGCGAGCCGACGTGCTCCAGTTCCCGGACGATGGAGGCGGCGATCTCGAGACTGGCCTCGTCGGTGATGACCGTAACCCTTTCTGAAGCCTGCACCCGCAGGCATACCTGGACGGCATTGCGCGCGCCCGGAGTCAATTCAGAATCAAAGGGAATCGCATTCAGAGGACGATTGGCGTGACTGACGATATTCATTACCCTGCTTTTTGTTCGGAAGCTGCCGGTTCGGCGACACCCACTTCCGTCTCCTCAATGATGAAGTCCACAACCTTCTTAAGATCTCCGGTCTCTTCAAACACGCGGATCTGGCGATCGGCTCCGGTGCCCATTTCCAGGATCTGATGCACGTACTCGATCTCTTCCCGAGATCCCAGTTCGTCTACCACATCGTCGACAAATTTCAGGTACTCGAGAATGAGTTCGCGCACCGGCACCTGAATCTGCTTGCCGAAATCAATCATCTTTCCATTGATGCCATAACGGGCCGCCCGCCACTTGTTCTCCATGATCAGCGCACGCCGATACAGCCGGAAGCCCTGATTAGCCTCGTACAGCCGGTAGAGCTTGGCCACGGTAGCCTGGATCAGGGCGGCCAGGGCAATGGTTTCATCCACCCGCATTGGGATGTCACAAATGCGAAATTCGAGGGTATTAAAAAATGGGTGTGGCCGGATATCCCACCAGATCTTTTTGGCATTGTCGATACAGCCGGTCTTGATCAACAGCTTGATGAAGTTCTCGTATTCCCCATAGCTGGGAAAATAATCCGGAATATTCGTTCTCGGGAACTTGTCGAACACCTTGCAGCGGTAGGATTTCAAGCCGGTGTTCATGCCCAGCCAGAAGGGCGAGTTGGTCGATAGAGCCAGGATATGGGGCACGAAATAACGTGCGTGGTTCATCATGTGGATGGCGGTTTCCCGGTCCTCCACGCCGATGTGCACATGCAGGCCGAAGATGAGGTTCGCCCGGGCGACCAGTTGCATGTCCTCGACAATATTGTGGTAACGCTCATCCGGGTAGATCTCCTGCGCCCGCCAGTCGGCAAAGGGATGGGTGGCCGCGGCCGCCAGCCGCAAGCCGTTTTCCTTGGCCAGCATGATCATGTCCCGGCGCAGCTTCCTGACCTCTACCTTGGCATCCTTAATATTGCCGCAAACCGACGTCCCCACCTCCACCACCGACTGGTGCATCTCGGCTTTCACGCGCTCCTGCAGGAGCAGCTTGCCCTTCTCAATAATTTCGGCGTGAATATGGGATCGCAAGTCGCGAGAGACGGGATCCACCGTCTGGTACTCTTCCTCGATCCCGATCGTGAAGGTAGGTTTCATGCTGCTCGGTTCGGACCAGACGCTGTGCGCGGACTCAGCCCCACATGCGCGGGCCCCTTAGTATAACTAAACGGGGCTGGAAATCAGGCGATGGAATGACCAGCAACCTGTCGCACCAGGGCCCGGCGCGCTCAGCGATTCAGTACTTTTCCCGCAGGCGGCGCAACCGCCTCGCTCTTTCGACTTACCTTCGGCGCAGTTTTCGCCGAGGCTGCCGGTTTTTCGCCTTCCAGGAACGTAGACCAGCGCAACTCCCGAACCGGATTGGGGCCGTTGAGCGCCTTCGCCACTGCCATTTCTGCCACCGCGTTTACGACCCAATCAAAATTCTCGCGGCCGACCGAATTGATATCCGCATCCGGCGCCGGATTCATAAAGTCGATGGCATAAGGCACTCCGCCCTCCACCGCGAATTCGACGGTGTTCAGGTCATAACCCAACGCCCGGCACAATGTGAGGGCATCTTTCTCAATGCGCTCCTTCAAGGCTGGCGCCGGCGGCGGGTTGCCCTTCACGTAGCGCTCATGGAATGGCGCCCTTGGCTCATAGCGCATGATGTGGACCTGTTCCTGGCCGATCCCGTAGCAGCGGAAATATTCGTCGAACTCCACCCCGCGCTGTAGCGTCATGCATAGATTTCCAGTTTCGTTGTACGCCTTGAAAAACTCATCGGGCGAATGCAGCTTGTAAACATTTTTCCAGCCGCCGCCATCGAACGGTTTCAGGAATGCGGGCCAGCCGACGTACGCGAATATCTCATCCCAATTCAAAGGGAACATGAGGTTTCGCATGGATTGATCGGTAGTCCCTGGAGGATGCTGGTTATGCGGCAAGAGCACAGTCGCCGGAATCGCCACGCCCAACTGTTCGGCCAGCGCATAGTTGAAGAATTTGTCATCGGCCGTCCACCAGAACGGGTTGTTGATCACCACCGTTCCGTGCAGAGCGGCGTTCTTCAAGTAGGCACGGTAGAAGGAAATGTCCTGCGAGATGCGGTCGATGATCACATCATACTTTTTCGGCTGATCCATCCGGACGCCGCCGATCTGCACAAACTCCGCTGAAACTCCTGCGACTCCCATGGAATTAATTTTTTCCACCAGCGCCGGCGGAAAAGTATTTTCCATGCCAAAAATAATTCCAATCTTTTTCATAACGAACGCTCCCTATACCCTAAGTCATGCTGAGCGAAGTAAGGCGCGCCAGCCAAGCGCAGTCGACTCGTTTCCCACCACTTCCCGTCCCCAACCGCAGAAAATTATCGCGATATTAAAAGTATTTCTCCGCCGCGCGTAACCAGAATGGCCAATCATGCTCCGTGTGATCTCCCCAGATATCCAGCCAGTTCGGCACGGCCTTGTCATTTAACAGAGCTGACAGCTTCACGTTCTGATCCAGGCACATATCCCACTCGCCCGAGGCCAGCACGATGTTCATCTGGCGGTACCGGCTCAAGTACCAGTCATCATGCATATTGGGGAGGTAATCGGCGGGACAATTGAAATAAGCGTCGTCATCGTAATACCCATCCAGAAACTGGTGGATATCGAAAGCGCCACTCATGCTCACGCAATGGCTGACAAGGTCGGGATGCTTGAGGGCGAAATTCACCGCATGATATCCGCCAAAACTACAGCCAGTGACGGCGAGTTGGGACGACGAATTCCGCCAGCGCAAGTAGGGAAGAAGTTCGTGCAGGAGGTAGCGCTCGTACTGCAGATGACGCAGAACGCGGATCCGCGGATGAGCCGACTTGTTGTACCAGCTCTCGGTATCGATTGCGTCCGGACAAAACACCTGCAACTCTCCGTGCTCGATCTTCGAGGCCATGACTTGAATCATCCCGCGGTCTTCAAACTCAAAAAACCTTCCCATGGAGGTAGGAAAGACCAGCAGCGGCCTGCCCGCATGCCCGAACACGAGCATTTCCATCTCGCGATGCAATTCCTGGCTGTATCCCTTGTGATATTCGCGATTCATGAGCCGAAGTATCTTACCTGAAGGAAGCCTTGCATCCTACCTACCGCCTGGAACCCGGTAGGGAGTGAGGTGGCAGAGCGGGTTACCTTGCGGTCGTATGCCGATGGGTTAGAGCTCGTTGGGCGTCGTCGCAATTCGTCGAATCCGCTACTGTGCTGCGAGGGACGAGTCCTCAGAGGCTGATGGAGCTACGGATGTTTCTGCAGCCGACCTCTATTGCTGGCGTACTCGCTCGGTGCGCGCCACATCGGTTTTCTGTAGAGCGAGTCGCAGCTTTGCCAGGGTTGCGTCGACGCTGATTCCGTACTTCGCGCGCAAGGCATCCGGCTTCCCATGCTCAATGAACTGGTCGGGCCACCCGATGCGCACCACCGGGGTGGCGAGGCCGAGCATGCTCAACTGCTCCAGCACAGCGCTTCCGAATCCGCCCTCGAGGACGTGGTCTTCCATCGTGACCAGCGCGTCGACGCTGCGGCCGTAGAACTCGACCATGGCCGCATCCACGGGCTTGGCGAAGCGGGCGTTGATGACCGCTGCTGAAATTCCTTCGCCCTCAAGCCGGGCCGCGACTTCCTGCGCCATGGGGACCAGCGCCCCCAGCGCCAGGATCGCCACGCGGTCGTGCTCGCCGTGTTGCAGAAGTTCCGCCTGGCCGATAGGGATCACGCGCGGAACGTCTTTCACGGGGGTACCCGGTCCAACGCCCCGCGGATAACGCACGGCGATTGGTCCCTGGTGCAGCATGGCCGTGTAGAGCATGTCAGCCAGTTCGTCTTCATCCTTCGGAACCATGTGCACAAGATTGGGGATCCCGCGCAGGTAGCTGATATCGAACAGGCCATGGTGAGTGGGGCCGTCATCGCCGGAAAGGCTGCCGCGGTCCATGCAGAACACCACCGGGAGGTTCTGCAGGCATACGTCATGCACGATGGGATCGAGGGCGCGCTGCAGAAAGGTGGAGTAGATGGCGACGAAGGGCTTGAACCCCTTGGTGGCGAGGCCGGCTGCGAAAATCACGGCATGCTCTTCGGCAATGCCGACGTCGAAATACCGATCGGGATGCCGCGGCTGAAAGCGGTCGAGCGCCGTTCCATTCGGCATGGCTGCCGTGATGGCCACCACTTTCTTGTTCATGTCCGCGAGCTTCACCATGGTGTCGGCGAAGACCTCGGAGTAAGTGCGCTGGCCTAGCGGTGTGGTCTCGCCGGTCTCCGGATCGTAGGGCCCCAGCCCGTGAAACTTTTTCTGCTTCTGCATGGCGGGCTCGAAGCCCTTGCCTTTTTGCGTGAGGACATGGAGCAGGACGGGGCGCCTCTGGGTCTTCAGAAACTCAAACGTCTTGATCAGCGTAGCGATGTCGTGCCCGTCGATGGGCCCGTAGTACTTCAAGCCCAGCTCTTCGAAGATGACGCTGGGCCACAGGATGCTCTTGGCCGCCTCTTCGGCGCGGCGGGCCATCTTGAGGGCGGTTTGCCCGCCCAGACGTTCCACGAACTGTGCGGCGCGCTCCTGCAGGTAGTCGAAACGCGGGTTGGTCACGATCTTGTTGAGGTAACTGGCGATCGCGCCCACGTTCTTGTCGATGGACCACTCGTTGTCGTTGAGAACCACGATCAAACGCCGGGTGCTGTTGGCAATGTTGTTGAGCGCTTCGTAGGTAATTCCGCAGGTGAACGCCGCATCGCCGGCGAGTGCGACGACATGTTCCTGGCCACCCATCCGGTCGCGCGCGACCGCCATCCCGAGCGCGGCCGACAGGGCGGTGCCGGCGTGCCCGGCTCCATAACAATCGTGCGGGCTCTCCGCGCGCAGCATGAAACCGTTCAGCCCACCCGGGGTGCGGATGGTGTGAAACTGTTCGCGGCGCCCGGTCAGCAACTTGTGCACGTAGGCTTGATGGCTGACGTCGAAGACGAAATGGTCTTTGGGCGTGTCGAAGACATAGTGCATGGCAAGCGTGAGTTCCACCACCCCAAGATTCGGACCGAGGTGCCCGCCCGTCTTCGCAAGGACGGCGATCAGCTCTTCCCGGATCTCCTCCGCCAGGATTTCAAGTTGTGGGATAAGGAGCTTTTTGACATCGAGCGGGGAATTAACTGAGTCCAGTAGTCGAGACATAGAGGTGAGTGGTTTTTGGACGTTCGGTTAGATGATAGGCCGGGAGGGAAGGATGCCGTAAGTGGTGGAGTGTAGACGAGGGGATTCCCAATTCGGACAACGCGGTGGAGGCGGCGGCGAACCCCGGGTCTTGCCTCTTAAATGGCGGCAGGCAAAGGACCTGTATTGCGTCGGCGCCGACGCCCGGAGCGGTCTTTCGGTATACTCATATGATGCCGGTTTTGAAGAACATCGCGGCCATCGCGAAGGGTATGAGCATCACCTTCATGGAGATGTTCCAGCCCACCCAGGTGGAAAATTATCCCGACGGTGCCGGACCCTTGCGGGGCGCCCGCTTCCAGGAGCGCTTCCGGGGGATGCACGTTCTGCAGCGGGATGAGAACGGCCTGGAAAAATGCGTTGCCTGTTTCTTGTGCGCGGCGGCGTGCCCGTCGAACTGCATCTATATTGAGGCCGCGGAGAATACCGAGAGCCACCGGGTCAGCGGAGCGGAGCGGTACGCGAAGGTCTATAACATCGATTACAATCGATGTATTTTTTGTGGGTATTGCGTGGAGGCTTGCCCGACCGACGCGATTACCCATGGTCATGGTTTTGAGCTGGCCTCGTTTAACGCGAGCAACCTGGTGTACCGGAAAGAGCAGATGCTGGCGGCGGCGCCGGCCCATATGGGGGCGAACGCGGTGTTCAATAGCGCCGACGTTGCCGGGGGCGCGCCGGCGTTGCCGGTGCAGGGGAGCTAAGAGCTTTCAAGGTTTCGTGCACAGAGCAAACGCCGGTCCCGCGCGGGCCGGCGTTTGTGCATGGAACCACGATCAAGATCTGAATTCTTATGGCGGATTTCCTACAGACCGTGAAAGAGCGTGTCGTGGTTTATGACGGCGCGATGGGAACGAACATTCAGCTGCGCAATCCTTCCCTCGACGATTATTGGGGAAAGGAGAATTGCAGCGAGGTGCTGGTACTCAGCCGGCCAGACATCATTCGGGACATCCACGCGGCATTCTTTGCGGTGGGATGTGACGTAGTGGAGACGAATACGTTTGGCGGAACTCGAACGGTGCTGGGCGAGTTCGAACTGAAGGATCGGGTTTCCGAGATCAATCTCAAGGCGGCGCAACTGGCGCGGGAAGTGGCGGCGCAGTTTTCCACCAAGGACAGGCCGCGATTCGTGGCGGGATCGATGGGGCCGACCACCAAGCTGCCTTCGCTCGGGCATATTGGATTCGACGAGATGGCGGCAGCCTATGAAGAACAAGCGCTGGCACTCATCGAGGGCGGCGTGGATTTGTTGTTGATCGAGACCGCACAAGATCTATTGCAGGCGAAGGTGGCCGTATTCGGGGTCAGCGAAGCGATGCGCAAGGCCGGCAAGCGCTTGCCGGTTACGGTGCAGGTTACCTTGCAGGAATCGGGCACGATGCTGCTGGGGACCGAGATCGGGGCGGCGCTTACCGCGCTGGAGCCGTTTGATGTCGACGTGATCGGATTGAATTGTGCGACCGGGCCAAAGGAGATGAACGATGCGGTCCGGTATCTGGGGTTAAATTCGACCAAGCACGTTTCAGTGCTGCCCAACGCGGGTCTTCCCCAGAATGAGGGCGGACACGCGGTGTACAAGCTGACGCCCGGGGAATTGGCGCAATACCACCGCCATTTCGTGGTGGACTACGGGATCCGCATTGTAGGGGGATGTTGCGGAACCACGCCGGAGCACCTGAAGGCGGTGGTGGATGCGGTTTCCGGTGTCGAGCCGGCGGTGCGTGAGGTGAAGCCGGTGGGCGCCGCTTCGAGTGCGTACACCTCGGTTCCGCTGGATCTGGAACCGAAGCCGCTGATTGTGGCCGAGGAGATGAATACCACCACGCGAGTGGAGCATTTCCGAAACCTGGTGCAGGGGAAGAAGTACGACGAGATCCTGGCCCTGGCCAAGAAGCTCGTAAACGATGGCTCACACATGCTGGATTTGTGCTGCGCGATCGTGGGCGAGGATGAGAAAGGCTACATCACATCGATCCTGGAACGGGTGGCGACACGGGTGCCGGCGCCGATCCTGGTGGACTCGACTGAAGCGGACGTGGTGGAGGAGGCGCTGAAGCGGATTCCCGGGAAAGCCATCATTAACTCCATCAATCTAGAGGACGGGGAGAAGCGGACGTCGCTGGTGTTGCCGATGGCGAAGCGCTATGGGGCGGCAGTGATCGCGCTGACCATCGATGAAGATGGCATGGCACTGACCGCGGAGAAGAAAGTTGCGATTGCCAAGCGCATCTATGAGCTGGCTACCAAGAAATATGGAATTCGGGGCGTTGATTTGATTTTTGACGCGCTGACCCTGCCGATTTCGACCGGGCAGGAGGAGTACCGGTCAGCCGGGATGCAGACGCTGGAGGCAGTGAAGCGGATTAAGCAGGAACTGCCCGACGTGAAGACGATTCTCGGGGTCAGCAACATTTCGTTCGGCCTGGATGCGTATCCGCGGCGGGTGCTGAACAGCGTGTTCATGCATGAGGCGGTGGACAATGGCCTCGACATGGCGATTGTCAACTACACGAAGATCTATCCGTTATACAAGATTCCTCAAGAAGAAGTTGAGCTTGCGCGCAAGCTGATTCATCGCGACACCTGCAACGGAGATCCGCTGCAGGTTTACATGAACCACTTTGCCGGGCTGAAGGGCAAGGCGCAAGCTTCGAGCACAGCGCACGTGGAGACGCTGTCGATCGAGGACAAGCTGAAGTACGCGATCATCAACGGCGAGAAGGCCGTTGGGGAAGGCGCACACAAGCAGTCGCTTGAGCAATTATTGGATGAGGCCCTGGGGCAATATTCGCCACTCGACATTATCAATACGGTGCTGCTGGACGGGATGCGGACGGTGGGCGAGCTGTTTGGCGCGCGCAAGATGCAGTTGCCGTCGGTGCTCGATTCGGCGGGGGTGATGAAGCAGGCGGTAGCCTACCTGGAGCCGAAGATGGAGAAGAAATCGGGCTCGCAGCAAAAGGGCACGATCGTGCTCGCGACCGTGAAGGGCGATGTGCACGACATCGGGAAGAATCTGGTGGATATCATCCTGTCGAACAACGGGTACCGGGTGGTAAACCTCGGAATCAAGCAGCCGGGGGATTCGATCATCAGAGCGGCGGGCGAGCATAAGGCGGACGCGATCGGGCTGAGCGGGCTGCTGGTGAAGTCGACGCTGGAGATGAAATACGTGATCCAGGATCTGGAAAGACAGAAGCTGGAGTATCCGGTGATCTGCGGCGGGGCGGCGCTGACGCGCAAGTACGTTGAGGACGATTTGCGGCGGGAGTACGCGAACGCAGTGTTTTATGCGGATGATGCATTTGCGGGCCTGCACATCATGGAGGACCTGATTGCGCGGGACGGGCAACGCACGGCGCGTCTGACGGAAGGGAAGACGGTGAAGGAGTACGCGAAGGCCACGGCGGTCGACGAAGAGACCGGGCCGGTGTTTGCGGAGCGCAGCGCGGTGGTGAGTGATGCTCCGAATATTCCCGTGCCTCCGTTCTGGGGCGTGCGAGTGAAGAAGGACTACGATCTGCAGGAGTTGTTCGGGTATATCAACGAGACGGCGCTGTTCAAAAACCAGTGGCAGTTGAAGACGGCTTCGCAGCAGGATTATCTGCGGCTGGTGGAGGAGAAATACCGGCCGATCAAACGGGAACTCGAGAACGAAGTTCTGGGAAGCGGGTTGTTTGATCCCAAGGTGGCGTACGGGTACTTTCCGGCGCAGGGCGACGGGAATGACGTGGTGGTGTACGAACCAGACCCCGGCCAACAAGGCGCAAGGAAAGAGTTGTTGAGATTTACTTTTCCCCGGCAGCGGGAAGGACGCAGGCTTTCTATCGCGGACTTCTTCGCTCCCAAGGCCTCAGGAAAGATGGATGTGCTGGGGCTGTCGCTGGTGACGATTGGTGCGCGTGCTTCGGTCGAGACGCAGCGGCTCTTCGAGGCCGGGGAATATACGAAGTATCTCTATTTGCACGGTCTGAGCGTGGAGACGGCGGAAGCGCTGGCGGAGTATCACCACCGACTGATGCGGCAGGAGTTGGGGATAGCCGGCGAGGATTCGCCGCAGGTGCGAGATCTGTTTCATCAGAGGTATCGTGGGTCGAGGTATTCGTTCGGGTATCCGGCGTGCCCGAATCTCGAGGACCAGACCAAGCTGTTCGCGCTGCTGCGGCCGGAGGAGAACGTCGGGGTTCGGTTGACGAGCGGGTTCTTGCTGGAACCGGAGCAGTCGACTTCCGCGATCGTGGTGCATCATCCGTCAGCGAAGTATTTCGTGGTGTAATGGAAGCGTAGAGAGAAGACCCGCGGCTGGCGCTGCGGGTTTTTCTATTGAGGGCGCGGAATAATGTTTTGTGAACCAGGCTCGGGGTGAGGCGCCTGACACGATGGCCGGGACCAACGCCGGGCTTCACTGCGAATGCGATCCCGTCACGCCGGGGTTTGGAGGAGATGCATGCGGAGATGGCAAAGGGCTTTATTCGTACTGATGAACCTACTGTTCGCAATGTCTTCAACATTTGGGCAACCGGCGGGCCCGCGAGCCACGACCGAGGGCGGCATGGTGGCGGGAAAAAGAGAGGGTACGATAAATGCGTTCCTCGGAATTCCTTACGCGGCACCGCCTTTGGGGAAACTACGGTGGAAGCCCCCGGTGACGGCCGCGAAGTGGGACGGGGTCCGCAACGCGACGGGCTTTGGGGCGCGATGCATGCAAGGGAGAATCTACGATGACATGGTGTTCCGCGACCCGGGGCCGAGTGAGGACTGCCTCACTCTCAATGTGTGGGCGCCCGCGGATGGGAAGGGAAAGCTGCCGGTCATGGTATGGATATACGGCGGCGGGTTCGCTGCGGGCGGTACATCGGAGCCGCGACAGGACGGACATAACCTCGCGAAGCAGGGCGTGGTCGTGGTTTCGATGAACTACCGGCTGGGGCTGTTCGGCTTTTTCACGCATGCGGAGCTGGCTGCAGAGTCGGGAAAGAAAGCCGCAGGGAATTACGGACTGCTCGATCAGGTAGCGGCGCTGAAATGGGTGCAGCGGAATATCGCAGCGTTCGGCGGAGATCCGGGGAACGTCACTATTTTCGGGGAGAGCGCAGGATCGTTTTCGGTGAGTGCGCTGATGGCGTCCCCAGTGGCGAAAGGACTGTTTCATAAAGCGATCGGCGAAAGCGGAGCTGCGTTCTTCAGTCATGGCTTGCCGTTCAAAGGTCTCGCGCAGCGGGAGAAAGAGGATGCCCTCTTCGCCCGTGCGATGGGCGCGAAGTCTATGGCAGCGCTGCGGGCGATTCCTGCAAGAAAACTACTGGAAACCTCGCTCAAAAAGGAAAATGGGAAATCCGTATTTCATTTCAAGCCTGGCATCGATGGATATTTCCTGCCACAGCCGGTTCCAGCGATTTTTGCGCAGGCCGAACAGAATGATGTGCCGTTGCTTGCGGGGTGGAACCGCGACGAAGGAGATTTGGAGCTGAATGGAAACAGCGAGCCAACGGCAGCGATGATCAGGGCGGCTGCGAAAAAGGAATTCGGGGCGCGTGCAGCGGAGTTTCTGAGGTTGTATCCCGCGAGGACGGATGCGGAGGCGCGGCGGTCGCTGCAGGATTTTAATGGAGATGACTTCATTGCGTGGTCGACCTGGAAATGGCTGGAGGCGCAGAAAACTTCCGGGAAGCAGGCGGTGTACCGCTATCGATTCGATTTGCCGCTTCCGGAGGGCGAGCGGGCAGAGGATGTGGGAGCGTATCACTCGGGCGAAATCGAATACGTTTTCGGGCAGCTGGATTCAAAGGCCCTGCCATGGCGCGCGGAGGACCGCCGGCTGAGCGGGCAGATGCAGAAGTACTGGACGAACTTCGCGAAGAATGGGAATCCGAATGGGCCGGGGTTGCCGGAGTGGCCGGCTTATACCGCGGCGGATGGGTGGCAGGTGATGCACCTGGATGCGCGATCAGGAGCGCGCGCGGACGATCTGCGGGCACGGTACCAGTTTCTCGATCGGGTTTGGGGAAGTGAAACTCAGACGGCGCCGCCGACTGAGGCGCGATGAGAGCGCAGCTTCCTCGTGAAGCAGGCGATCAGCAGCGTCGGGATCGAAGGCGGGAGCGAAGAGATGGCCCCGAGCAAAATTACACCCCGGGGTTCTGAGGGAATCGAGCTGAGCGGGTTTTTCGATACCCTGGGCGACTACCTGGCAGTTCAGCTTGCGAGCCAGGGTAAGAATAAGGTCGACGACACCAGGGAGCGATCGATCTTGAGCCTCCCGGGCCGGTAGGATCCTTCGGTTATCCTTATGGCCCGCTAGCCACCACCACGAAGGTTCGCAATTCTGGTCCGGGTTCTACTTGGGCTTCTTATGGTCCTCACCGCGGTTGGGCTGCGGCCGGTTCTCCGGGGCCCGGGGCGCGTTCTGGCGCGGAGGCGGCGCGGGACGTTGCTGTTGCCAGGTTCGGAACTTGTTGGCTTCGTTCCGGTCGACTTGCGGGCGAGGCTCGACGGGCGGCGCTGGCCGCACGAGAGGATGTGATGGCCGGGGCGGTCCGCTGTTGGAGTACGACTCGGGGGGACGCGCAGCAGGAGGACGGCCGGGTTCGGAGCGCTGCGGCTGGTAGGGCCGACTGGCCTGGGATGGTTCATTGGGACGTGGAACATTTGCGGGCTCGTGCGGACGAGGAGGCTCGCTGGGACGCCCCGGGTTGGAAGGGCCCTGCGAACGTGCGGGTTCGTCGGGACGCGATGCGTTACCGGGCCGTGGCGGACGGTTCGCTTCCAGAGGTGCGCTCGGGCGCGCCGGCTCAGTGCGCACGTTGGGAACCTGGCGCGACGGTTGCTCGCCAAGGGGAGAGCGGGGCGGAGTGGGATTGCGGGTGGCGATGACACGGCGGCTCTCGATGGCGGCAGGCGGCCTGAGGCGCGCGGGGGCACCGCTGCCAAGCACGCTGGACCTCAGCGGCTGCGCCGGGATCATGTGGCTCACGGGTGCGTTGCTGAGTTCGCGGTTATTTACCTGCGCCAGATTGCGATTGACCGGACGAGCATTCACGAAAGTCTCGCGCGATACTGCCGTGACGGCAGTGGGTACGCGCTGGTTCGCGTAGACGATCCGGTTGCGTTCATGGTTGGTGGTGTAGTTGTTGTAGACGTTGGAGACCTGGGTAATGTTCACGCGTGTGTTGGTGATGTTTATGTTATTCACGTAGAGGCGACTCACGCGGTAGGGCGGAACGTAGACTTCGCGCGGCCCTAGCGGGAACCAGGCAACGCCTTCACCGACACCCACGGCAAGCCGGAACCCGCCGCCACCGACGAAGGCGACCAAAGCGGGAGCGTAGACCGGGCGCACGACCGCGGGCCCGGGAACCCAGCACCAGCCCTCGTCGACGAAAGCCCAGCGTCCATAGTGGAAGGGCGCAAAACCCCAGGGCTCGTCTTCCACCCAAGTCCATCCCCAAGGGGCGATCCAGACCCAGTGTCCATAACGGTAAGGAGCCCAATCGGCAGCGATATGGCTGGGGATCCAGACCGGGCCGTAGTCGGCGACGTAGTGCCAGCGTCCGTAGTCGTCGAGGTCCTCGTAGCCGGTCATCTCGGAGGAAATGTAGTTGGAGGATTCGTCGTGGTCATCGCGGGCGTCGCGCTCAAAGGCGAAGTTGTCGAAATCGTCGGAGGGCGCGATCTGGCCGATTTCATGATCGAGCTGATCGGTTCCGGAGAAAGTTGCCTGCTGGCCCGCAACCACCGTGTAGGAGTAGCCGCCGCCGGTAGCTTCGCCGCGTCCGTGCCAAACGGTGGTGGTGGTCTGCGTGCCATCCTGATTGACGTCGATGCGATACTCCCCGGTGCGCTGCACGGTGAAAGCAATGTTGGGAGTATCGACCTCGAGCAGATCGCCGTCGTCCAGGTGACGCACTCGCAAAATCACCGAACCCAACGACAAGCGCAACTGGGTGGTGTGGTCATCGAGATCGAGGAAGGTGAGGCTGGTTTCCGAATTCATGCGGATTGCCAAAGAGCCGACGTGCAGCTCGGCGCGCGACTTCTGGTCCGCCCACAGGTTGTCCCCGGTAGTCAGGGGGCGATTGGTAACCGCCGTGACCCATTCGCCTGCGCCGCCGGGCTGAAATGAGACGGACCCGGAGGCATAGTTGAGGCGGGCGACGCGGGTCGGAGGATCCTGCTGTTCCTGCTCGTCCAGTTGGGGTTGCTGGTTCTGGGGTTGCTGAGCCTGGGGTTGCTGATCCTGCGGCTGCTGATCCTGGGTTTGCTGATCTTGGGTTTGCTGGTCCTGCTCCTGCTGTGAATATTGGGGCTGCTGGTCTTGCTCCTGTGGTTGGCGTTGCTGGGGCTGCTGGTTGTCATCCTGCGCACGGGCCAGCCGCGTGACTACGAACATGGGCGGCATTACGGTGAGAACAAGCGCAAGCCACAACCGGCGGGAAGTCATCATGGATGTACTCCTTATGGAGTCGGATGCAAGCCAAAGTCGAATGGTCGACATTCAATATAAACCCTCATCCGGTGTTTAAGTTTTCGCCGCCCGTCACGAGTGGCGGACAAGAGTGTCCGCTCCCACGTGGCCTCTGCATGGCTTCTCTTACAACCCGCATCCGCGAACCAAGCCGCGCCTTCTTACCCGGGCGAATGAGTGATAAGGCGGGACGGGTATTCTACCCTGTTATCTGTAGGGCCGCGGTGAGTAGTTTTGGCTGGAGACCAGGCGGAATCTTCTGCAGTCGGTTGAGGCAAAAGCAAACTGGATGCGGAATGTTGCAGAAACGCCAGCCTTGCGGCTGTGGCATGTGTCGTGCATGACGTAAGGGGAGCGGCGCTTCGTCGATCGCAGGAAGACACCCTCCCAGGGGTGTGGAGGAATGACGATGAGACGAAAGATATTGCCGGGAACAATGGCGCTGGCAGTGGTTCTTTTGGGGCCGGTCGGATGGGCGCAGCACTCCAAGGCAGGCCCGGTAGGAAGAAACCTGATTGCCTGGACGCATGATCAGAAGGCATATCCGATTCCAGCAACGCCGGCACCGAATTCGCCCGCTGCCCAGCAGGACGATGCGCAGTCGCAGCCGGCGGCGCAGGCGTTTAGCGGCATGATCCTGAGGTCGGGTGACACTTACGTTCTGCAAACCGTCGACAACATTTCTTACCAACTTGACGACCAGGAGCGGGCCAAGGCGTATGAGGGTAAGCAGGTGCAGGTGACGGGCAGCCTGGATAAGACGACCAACACGATCAAGGTGCGCGACATAAAGCAGGCGGCCTGACAACGAGATCCGTGCGACGCCTGAAGCGCGTGGGCTCGAACTATTCTCCGAACGCGGCCCTGGTTGGGGTCGGGAGCGACGACCCGTATGGGAGAGGCGAGGTGCGACGGCCCACTCTCCCTCACGGGACGCGCTTCAACACCACGACCGCCGCCTCGTCCGCGCCGATCGTGCCCAGGAACTTCCTCAAGTCTTCGGTGTGCTCGGGGCCGATCCACACATCTCGCCGAATGAACTCCCGCGTGTAACGCACTTTCGAGCCGTCTACCTCGACCTTGCTCTGGTAGCTGGCAAAGCCAGCATCCAGTTTTACGGGCCCGGGCAGATCTTCGACGGCATACTCCTTGGGGAGTTCGATGTCGAACGAATCCGTCTCGCGCGACGCCCTTGCAAACTGGAAGGGGTACTGTCGCGGTTTGCGGTCCAGCGCAAAGCTTTTCTCGCCCAGGACCCTGGGGCGCAGCAGCATGAGAGGTCCGCGCACCTGGCCATATCCGGGGTCGCTGAAGGTCAGCGAGATTACCAGTTTCTGCTGGATCTGATCGAGTTGCTGGATGTCGGTTTTCTCGAGGATAAAGCCCTTTAACGAACGGCTGAGCCGCCGCTCGATGCGCTGGGCACGCTCCTGCTGGTTCGCATGGATCAATGCGGCGCGCTCCTGCCAGGCGTGGTCGCCAGAGCTGCCCTCGACGACTTCTCCAACCAGGGCTCCGTCGACGGTCAGGGTGAAGTGCCCGGTGCGCGTGAGCAGGTTCGTATCGGGAGCCAGCAAGGGGGTGTGAATCAGTTCTCCACGGCCGCCGGCTACCAGGAGCGCATAGCTATCCTGTAATTCTCCATGCAGTTCTCCCAAAGGAGTGTAGGGATCGGTGGGATCAAAAATCAGGTAACGTTTGCCGCTCTTGGACGTGACCATGGCGCGGTACAGATCGGTGCTGGTGCCGGGAGGCACTTCGATGGCGAGGATCATGTGATTGAAAAGGGGTGAGGGAAGGTCGGGATGCACGGTGCCGCGATACGTGCTGATGATCACGTAGTCGGAATCGATGCCCACTTCATGCAGCATGCTGCTGAGCAAGGTGGCCTTGTCTTTGCAGTCCCCATAGCGTGCCCGAAAAACATCCTGCGCGGGATGCGGCAGGTATCCGCCAACCCCGATCTCGATCGCGACGTAGCGGATATCCGATTGCAGAAAGGACGCCAGGGCTCGCACTCGGCCGTCAAAGTTGGGCTGGCCAGCCGCTAGCTGGTGCGCCTTCTCCGACAACTCGGGGGTTGGATTTCTCCGTCCGGACGCCAGTTGGTCGTACCATGCCCCCAGCGCCTCCCACGACGCCGTATTTTTAGCGGAGGCTCCGGGTTCGAGGTATGCCAATCCCAGCCGCGCCGAAAGCGCCCAGAAGGGAGGACTCATTGCCTCGCGGTCGATGGCGGGAAGATCGCGCAGGATCCACTCCGCTTCATTGCCGGCCTTTTGCACGGGCACGACCGGGGAGATTCCCGCCCAGTAGGCCCGATATTCCCAGCCCTGCGGCAGATGAAGCACAACGTGCGACTCATGAACCGGAATCGACTCCTGAAAACCCCAAGTGAGGTGATTCAGCCAGGGATGCCGTCGCACCTCGAACTCGAAAGCCACCACCGCACCCGGATCGGCTGCGGGGGCGGTGGCCGTGCGCAAACGGATGTCGTTGTACAGTTCGAAGTCGAACAGGCCGCGTTCGGCGAAATCCTTATCTTTCAGCTCGTATTCGTGCCCCTTGGGGTCAATCGACCAGGCGCGCAGCGAAACCACTTTCTCCTTCTGGCGGAAGTGCACTACGAAGTTGGCTTGGTCGCGGCCATCCGGCCGCAGGATCTTCACGGCTCGCCGGTAGTGCTCCACATATTCGTCAGGGCTGGTAACGGTGTAGGTGACTTCATCCAGCAGAACCACCGCGTTCGTATCGGGCTCATATTTAGGCAACGAGGCGGCGACAGAAGTTCGAACCCAGTCGGGGACCGCCGCCCACGCACAGGAAGACAGCAGTAGAAAAGCTACCGATCCTACGCACTGCATGGCCCTACTTGAGTTCCGCATGCGCGGCCGCCTTCGCCACTACCGGCTGATCGTCGCCCGCTTTTACTTTGTCGAAGAATCCTTTGACTTCCTTGTACATGTTGGCGGGAAATACCAGGCCGCCGATAGTCAGGTCGCGCACGGCGACGACAGTGTTCCCGGGTTCCTGCTTCTGGGTTGTCCTGTAAACGGCATAGTCCTGGCGCACGTCTTCACTGGGAGGCACACTCTCCACTTCCAGTTCCGGCGGCATGGTCACGTGGACTTCGTCGATTTCCCGCGACAGGTAGTCAAAATAAATGGCGTTCATTCGCTCGGAGGCAGAAAAGCGGGCTTTATCGTTCACCTGGAAAAGGTGCGCCGGGACCAGCCATCGCTTTCCGGCTCCGACGGCCAGGGGAGAGGAGATGGTGAATTCCGCCACCAGGTGGTTCTCCGTCCCATCCCAGTCTGGCGTATTGGTGACCTTGGCATCACTGTCGGCGGGAAGCCAACTCTTCATCTCATCCTCAAGCAGTTTTTTTCGGCCCTCGGCATCTGTTTTGCCGCCCTCGCGGCGCCGGTCCATGGCTTCCTGGCCGTAGAAGCCAACCTTGACGGTGCCCTCGGCTCTGCCATCGGATGTCATTTTCAGGCGCGCGAGCCGCTGAATCATTGTCTGCTTGTAGTTCGGCAAGCCACTTTCCCCGATTTCCGTCCCCTTTCCCTCGCGCTGCCGTATTCCCTGCACACTCGAGTAACGCCAGTCGATCAACCCGTATGGACAGAATTTCGTTCCGGGATCCAGAAACACTTCCTTGCCGTTGAGTTGCGCGATGGCAATCTCGGCGACCAGTTGCCGGGTGCTAAGAAACTCGGGCACAAAAAACTCGCGATCGCGGGAAGGCACCCACATCAGCCAAGCTGGAATCCCCGCCGCGCGCAACATGGCGACATATAACCTGTTCAGATCATCGTGCTCTCCGCCATGTTGTCGCAGGACGTCTTGCGCACCGCGATCCTCCTTAATTCCCAGCGCGCGCTCTTCCTGTTCGGCGTGAGGCTGGTAACTCCAGTTATCCAACTTAGTCACGAATCCATAAATCTTCCGCGCTTTGTTTTCGGGCGAATCGGCTGCGGCGACGGTTTGCGCCACGGCCTCTGCGACCCCGTTCTTGTGTCCCAGGAAGCTCTCCACATCCTTATTCCAGTACTTGCCTTCGTCTTTCCAGTATTCGCCCTGCTTGGCGCTGACCAGGTAGTAAAAACTCACCCTTAACCGCAAGGCCGCGACCGGCGGCATATACGGCTCTTGGATGAGAGGGGGAACATTGGTCATATGCAAATCGACGTAACCGTAAGGGGTTCGTGAGGTCGTCATGCCGGAGTGCAGGGTCTCGTGCTGCTCCGGATGAATTCCGGCGGGAAGGACGGAAGAAAATGCAAACCCGTTGCCTACGCGGTCGTGCGGGAGTTGCAACAATCCCGGGTAGGGAATGAACTTGAAGGTGGCCTTCTTCTGGAATAGTTCGGTTTGGACTTCCCACTCTGGTGCATAGAAGCTATGGTCGCCATAACTCAGCTGATATCCGAACTCCAGAATGCTTCCGACCTGAACATCCGGGAGGGTAAACGACTTCACCTGATAGCGCTCTTCGTTTCCGTGATCCTTTCGCCGAACCACGACCTTGTCGAAGGGCTTACCCGTGAAGGGAACGATCGAGCCATCGCTGTGGATGGTGCGGCCGGTGACATCATGGATCGCGAAGTGACGGCGGCTGTATGGAATCTCGACGTCTGCGTATTTTCGGCCGGGCTCGGTAAGCACCTTAATCCGCATGTGGACAGTGCGGTGGTTATTGGGGTCGTCGGAGACCTCTTCGCGCAGCAGTACCACGGCTGCGGCTCCCGGCTGCTCAGGCAGAGTCTTCATGCTGAGTTCTTCTGGCGTAATTGGAGGCCAGTCGTCCGCTTTCGCGGTGACATGCATTGTCAGGCAAGTTAGGACAACCAGGAGTAAGTGGCAGGACCAGCGGCACGGAGGCGGCATAACCCCTCGAACCAGACGAAGTAGCGCCTCGTATTATGCCGAGTTTTCAGTTACGGACGCAAGGACTTATGCGGTAACGTGCGGGGTTACCACATGGATTGCTGCAATCTTTTGCGATCTATCTCCCACTTCGAAACCCACGCCGCATGGACCGCCAGCGGTGAGGGTCTGCGGGCGAGCTTTCTTGCGTAACTGGAGGGTGGGCGAAGGGCAGGGAATCTGCTAACGTGCTCGGTGCATGACGAGATCAGGGTTGGCGACAATTGCGCGGACGAGATGGGTTACGGTGCTGGTTTCCGCGGGGCTGATCCTGCAGGCTTCTGCGACGGGTAGTGTGTGCCCGGTCATGCTGGTCAGCGGTACTGGGGAGCGCGACGCCATGGTCATTACTTTCCGGAATGCCGGGAAGCTACCCATCCGGCGACTTGAGTTCAACTGCACACTGGTGCGAGGGCACTCGGGCAAGCGTCTAAGAAGGCCCTGCCGGGAAGAGAACGCGCTCTTTTATCCGGGCCCGGAATATACGGTGAGGTACCCGTATCCCGGCGGAAGGGCGGAGCCGGTAGTGGTATCGCTGAGGAGCGTGAAACTATCGGACGGGACGGTGTGGAAACCCTCGAAAAGGCAGCCTTGCCGGGCCCTGCGAATCGTGCCGCTCAAAAATAAATAAGACGGGTTGTTTCGTCCAGAACGGATGTCTGAGGGCGCTGGGAAGCCGGGTCCGCGGATGACCTCCGAGCACTGGTAGACAATCGCGGGCACGATTAATGGTTTGAAAGCCCGCTACCCGTATACAAGGTACGCTGGAGTGGAGCGCCCGCGAACGGGGCACGGCGTGTCCGCGTATAGGCTGTTTCCGGACACCCGCGAGGGCGGCGCTGACAATTCGTGACGAGCCGGAACAAGCAATTCCAAGGAGGCGGAATGGCCAGACTGCTGGCGACTAAACCGATCAAAACGATCCTGAACGAAGCACGCGAAACCGGCGAGCACAGCCTGAAGCGCGCGCTGGGGGCAAGCAATCTGATCTCGCTGGGAATCGGCGCGATTATCGGGACCGGCATTTTTGTAATTACCGGGACCGCAACCGCGCTGCATGCGGGGCCGGCAGTCGTCCTGTCATTTATTTTTGCGGCGGTTGGGTGCGTTTTCGCGGGACTGTGTTACGCGGAATTCTCGTCGATGATTCCAGTCGCTGGGTCGGCTTACACCTACGGGTATGCCACTCTGGGCGAGATCTTCGCGTGGATCATCGGGTGGGACCTGGTTCTGGAATATGCGTTCGGAGCGGCCACGGTTGCTTCCGGGTGGAGTGGATATTTCATCAGCCTGCTGGGCGACTTCGGGATCAAGCTGCCCGCCTCGATTGCGGGGACCCACTGGGACGAATTTATCTTTTACAACAATCACTGGGAGAATGCGGCGCGAATCCTGCCCAAGCTGCGGGTCCTCGGAATTGATCCCGCCACGCTTCCCCATGCCCACGGGGTATTTAATGTACTGGGTTTTCTCGCGATCGCCGGCTGCACGGTGATCCTGGTGATTGGAATCAAGGAGTCGGCAAACTTTAATACCGGGATTGTGGCGATCAAGGTCTGCGTGCTCCTGATCTTTCTCGCGATCGGGGGCGCGTATCTGCTTGGACACCGGGAACTGATGGCGGCGAATTGGCATCCGTTTATTCCGCCCAACGAGGGGTTTGGGCAGTACGGGATTTCGGGAGTGATGCGCGCGGCGGGAATTATTTTCTTCGCCTATATCGGCTTCGATGCGGTGTCGACCGCTGCGCAGGAAGCCAAGAACCCGGAGCGGGACATGCCGATCGGAATCCTGGGATCGCTGATGATCTGCACCGTCTTGTACATCCTGGTGGCGGGAGTGTTGACGGCGCTGGTCAATTATCGCTATCTGAATGTGCCGGACCCCCTGGCGATCGGCATCGATTCGACGGGAGTGCGCTGGGGCAGCCTGCTGGTGAAGGTGGGCGCGCTGATGGGACTCACCAGCACCATCGTGGTGATGCTGCTGGGACAATCGCGGGTATTTTTCTCGATGTCGCGGGACGGGTTGTTGCCGGGTCTGTTCAGCGCGGTGCACCCGCGTTTCCGCACGCCCTGGATTTCGACGCTGACGGTAGGCCTCTTCGTAGCGGTGCTGGCGGCGGCGTTGCCGATTAACGTGCTGGCGGAAATGGTGAGCATCGGGACGTTGTTGGCGTTCGTGATCGTGTGTGCCGGGGTATGGATTCTGCGGCGGAGGAACCCTGAGCTGCCCCGTCCATTCCGGACGCCACTGGTGCCGCTGGTGCCGATCCTGGGAATCGTGATTTCGCTGATGCTGATGCTGAGCTTGACGGCGATAACCTGGGTCCGGTTGTTTGTGTGGCTGGCGATCGGGATGGTGATTTATTTCGCGTACAGCCGAAGTCACAGCCGGGTGCAAAGGGGCGGAGCCGGGAGCGTCGCTTAAGAGTCCAAGCAAGCGGCAGAGGGACTGCGCGCCGCCGGGATGGTAGTGGCGTGGTTAAGCCAGCGCGGCGATTTTGCCGACCGGCATGCTACAGCGAAGCGTGTTATGGGCTACTGCCCGCCGAATTCGTCGACCTTCTTGATGTCGTCGTCGAGGCCGAGCAATTCCCAGCGCTGCAGCGATAGAGGGATGTTGCCGTTGCTCCAGACGTAGTCGTGGAAGCCGCGGAGCGAGAATTTATCGCCCTGCTGCAAGCGTTGCCCGGCCAGCATGCGCTCGATCTGAAGTTTGCCCACTTCGTAAGCGATGGCGAGGCCGGGAGCAGTGGCGAAAGAGGCGGCTTCCGATTCAGCCGTTTTCCGGTCCATAGGAACGGTGCGGGCCAGGTAGTCTGCCGCCTGGCTGATGGTGAACTCGCCGAGAGCAAGCTTGACGTCGGCCTCGACGCGCAAGGCCCGGAGGCGCGCAAAGCTGTAGATGATCTGACGTGAGCGTGGGCTGTCGTCATAGAGTCCAGCCTGAAGCATCATTTCTTCCGCATAGAATCCGATGCCTTCGTTGGCGCTGGAATCGTAATACTGTCTTCGAATCGGATCGGGATGGCGCCAGGCCAGCGAAAGCTGGAAGAAGTGACCGGGCACACCCTCGTGGACGCCGGTGGTGCGCGGATCCATCGCGTACGCCTTCTGAAAGTAGGGAAGGTCATCGGCGGGTGGCTGGATCCAGCGGGTCCCGTTCTCGTGCAGGCGAGCGGGGCCGGCGAAGTCATCGAGTTCGCCGAAGCCGTCGAGAGCCGCGAGATAATCGGGCGCCTGGCGAAGGGTCCAATGGGGCAGGTCGGGGGGAACGGTGAGGATTTCATGATCGGCCAGGTAGCGGCGAATGGACGCATCGTCGCGGGCCATGCGGGCAATTTCGTCCTGGGCGGTCGCAGGGAGTTTTAGTTCAGGGGAATGGAGGTCACGCTGGCGTTCGTACGCTTCCATGGCGAGGACGCGGTCAAAATCCTGCCGCGCCATGGACAGCAATTGATCCGGCGTGTACGGCAGCAAGGCGACGCGGTGGAGAAAGAAACCATAGGCTTGGGCTCCCAGGGCGAAGTCCGGCTGCATGGCGGGAAGGTTCTGCTTCAGCCATTCGCGATAGCCGACCAACGCTTCGCTTGCCCGAGTCATGGCTGCGTGGAAGCGCGTGCGCTGTGCATCGCTGTTCAACAATGGCGACACACCGCGTTCTACGCGCGTCAGGCGAGCGTCGATATCGGACAGGGAAGCGATGGCCAGCTTCGCGAAGGGGGCAACCGCTCTTAGATTTGCCCGAGCCTGTTCCAGGATCGAGGAAATATTTTCTGTTCGGGCCACGATCTGGTCCGCGCGCGTCTGGCCGAATGGCGACGGCGGCATGAGCGCCTCCCCAAGTGCCCCAACCGTTTGCTCGATGTAAAAGGTGGGATCGCGTTGCCAGCGCGGGTTGATATCGAGTTCCCAGCGCACGCGGGCAATCGCCGAACCAATCAGGCGGTAATCAATCTTCTGCGCCAAGGGGCGATCGCTGACGCGCATGGCATTCCACCGGCTCTCGAAGGCGGAGAGGTCGGCACGTTGCCTGGCAACCGCCGCTGCGGACCAATCACGCAATTCGCCGGCATGCTCCATGCGGGGAACGTCGTCGAATGTGAAGGGACGATACTGAGCGCGCCAGGCCCAGAAATCCTCGGCCAGCCGATTGAGTGAATCGGTACCCGCCTGCGGGAAGGACAGACTGGACAACAGCAAAACAATTGCAAGCCGAATCCGCATAGGGCTGGCAGCATAGCACGCTGTCTGCGGAGGCGATCACCGACAAGAGTGCAGGTTGGCCAATGCTGAAGCTTGGCGTCCCTTAAAGCGGCAAATAAGATGATCAGCGAATCCGCCACTACAGCCTCTACTGTACGGTTTCTGAGGCTCATAAAATACCCTCTCTCCTCCCAACGGTTGCGGGGAATCACTGATTGAAAGGATCTGGGCGAAGAACTAGGTTGGCTATGTAGCCGCTCGAAGGAGGAGTTCAATGCCGAACCTGGCGGAGGAACATCTGGAGCTTGAGAAGATTTTCTGGAGCGCTTGCGTGGAGAAAGACCCCAATGAATGGGTGGAGCTTGGTCTTCGCATGTGCGGAGTGCTTGACCAGAAACTCAAGCGAGACATTGGGGACGACGGAACCTGCGTCTCGGGCTACATAACATTTCCAGAGGCGAGCGAGCACTGGGCCGAAAGTTAAACGACTGCAAGCTGCGGGGTACAGAGGGGAATTGGTTTTAAAAGCTTTGAAAATTGTGGAGGCTAACTAGTGTCCTTAAAAAAGATTGTTGGACCAAGCATAATGGGCGCGATGCTAGGTGCATCGCTAATCGCCGGTGCCGCGATTCCGGCTCACGCCGACCAGGACGACAGGTGTCGGCACGACATGCATCGGGCGGAGCAAAATCTCGAGAAGGCGGTCCGGAAGCACGGTGAGCACAGCCGCCAAGCTGAGCAACGCCGGCACCAGCTCGAAGAAGTGCGGGAACGTTGCCACATGCGCGGCGAGCGCCATGACGACGATAATCGTGAGCACCGCTAGATTCAGGGGCTCTGTAAGTTGGTAAGTCCGAAACTCGCGGGCCGCGTCAAGTGGGGACCGGGTTCAATCAACTCCTCGTCACGCGGTCCGTGGAACGCTGAAGGCGTCGCGTAGAAAAAAGAGAGACGCGAACGCCACGAATTTTACGCCCGCATCTTCTCCCCAAACTGCTTTTCAAACTTCTTCACTTTCGGTGAGATCACAAACTGGCAATAGGGCTGCGTAGCGTTATTGTCGTAATACTCCTGGTGATACCCCTCGGCCTCATAAAACGTTGAAGCCTCCTCGACCTGCGTCACAATGGGCTCCGGAAATGCCTTGGCCTGATTGAGAGCGGCAATCGCCTCATCCGCCTCGCGCTCCTGCTCATCCGAGGTGTAAAAAATCACCGAGCGGTATTGCTCGCCCACGTCATTGCCCTGCTGGTTCAGGGTAGTCGGGTCGTGCACGGCAAAAAAGATTTCCAGAAGATCCCGGTATTGAATCTCGTCCGGATCAAACGTCACTCGAATCACTTCCGCGTGGCCGGTGTCGCCATTGCAAACCTGCCGGTAGGTGGGTTTGTCGACGTGGCCGCCCATGTATCCCGAGACGACTGACTTCACCCCGCGCAGCCGGTTAAAAACCGCCTCGATACACCAGAAACATCCGCCGCCAAAAATTGCTGTCTGTTCGTTTGCCATGGCCATTGGATGCCCTAGCCTCCTCCGAAGTTCCATTCCGTTCTTGCACTTAACAGATGCGGGCAGCGGCCGCTGAGGCAGGTCCGGATGCCGCTGTCGGGGCAGCCAAGGAATTCGGCGCTTTTTTCGCCAGCCACGGACATCCGGGTCAACCCTGTCCAGCGCGATCCCAGTTCGACTCGACGCTGCTGCGACGCTTTGGGGCGACATTTGTTGGGCGGGATGACTTGTGGTTCCTGATGGCAAGCAGGCGGATCTGGTTTAGATACTCGATATAGACCGGAATCGGGATGTCAGGGGAGTCGCCATCGTTCAAGAAATGCGAGAGGTGGATGTCGAGAGGGATGGAGGCGATGACTTCGCCGAAACGTGGCATGCGGAGGTACTTGACCTTCCAGATTTCGAGCATCAGGGAACGGAACTCTTCGCTGATGAAAGGCATTTTCCGGTCGCCAAGGTAAATACCGTCGAAGTGAAGGTCAGACAGGGCACGCCGGGCCGGGTCGTCTGGCGGAGAAAAGGTATAGACGAGATGAAAGATATCGGCCAGGTCGCCCCAGAGCACTTTTTCCTGGAATGCGGTGAAGCGGAAGGCGCCGGAGGAACGTTGCTGTAGCGAGCGGGCGTGGTCGCCGGGATTAAGGCCGTGATGCTGAAGTTCATCTCGAAACCAGCGCAGGCGATCGGGGGCGAGGTTGTGGCGAAGGAACTCGACCGCGTAGGCATGGGAGAGATAGAACCTGGAATCGGCGTCGAGGCGGCCTAACCACTGAGTCCAGTCGCGACGCTCGAAAGTGGAGAGCAGTTCGGTGAGCGCGGCCAGCGTGACATCAGGGTGATACTTCACGGCCTGCCAGAAGTGCTCGGTGGAATCGTAGGTGGATCCGTAGAGCACGATGCCTTCTTCGATGGGATACCAGTTCGAGAGGACACGCGCGGGAATGAATGGGGCCGCGCTCCAGCAGTTCAGGGAGTGTTTCCATTTTTTCTGCACGGCCAGGAAAGCGTCGGCGTAGCCGGGAGGAGTGGGTTCGTGCACCTGGGCGAGCGTGTTGCGGAGTTCCTGCTCGGTATGGGTGACGAGCGTTTCGAGCGGGCGCTCGTCCGCCATCGAGATCACGCGGCTCTCGACGCCTCGGCGAAGCAGGTCGCTTGCCAGGGCGTCCTGCTCGGCGGTCCCGAGGGCTTCGGAGCCTTTCCAGCGATGGGTCTGGGAGGCGATGTAGGGAAACAGTTCCGCCAGCGATTTGAATTCGATGAAGCCGTGCAGGGCAAAGGCTACGGGATGGCCGTCCTTGGTGATCGTGGTTGAGGGTGTGACTAATGCCTGCAGCCGGATTTGCTGAGCATGGAGCGAGGCCGTGGAGAGAAGAAGGGCTGCGAAAATCGGTCGTGTCCGGATGTTCAGGCGAGAGCAGCGGCGTGCGAGCAGAACGCTCAGACGCTTCGCTGTGCTCAGGAGGATGACGTTGTTCGGCATAGGCCTCGGATGACAGTGCTCGCTGAATACCTGCACATGATTTGCGCGAGCTTGCGGCACAGGATACTAGAACTGGTCTCAGAATGGGTGGGACAGCATAACTCCTCACGCACGCAGGCCCGACATTCTTCCCTGACTCGGAAGGCGCCGAGCGGTCTTTCCAAGACCATCATTTCTCGTAAGCGCTTTGTGGAGGTGCGCTTTGCCTGGCAGACCGGGCGTGTGCCCTACGAGTGAGGAATGCGCAGACGAGGGGTCGAGCGATGGTCACCGGGCCAAAACATCAAAAATGGAACCGCTAGGATTTCACCGCGATCCGGATGAGGGCTGGGATGCCATTCCAACAGATCTGTACTCCGATACACAAGAGCACGAAGGCAATAATGCGCAGGAGGCCGTGCGCGGTCTGCGGCGAAATGCGGCTCGTGATCTTGGGGGCATACGCGTAACTGAAAAAGACAATCAAGCTCAGAACAGCGACCGCCAGCAAGATTCCGGCTTGCGGCAAAATATTCTGGCGCCAGCTTATTACCGAGGCGTGCGCGGTCAGGGTTAGCATCACTACGATGCATCCGGGGCCGACGGTAACTGGAAAAGTGAGGGGATAGAAGACCTTCTGCTCTACCGATCGATAGCTGTCCGCAGTGGCAGCAGCCGAGTCCGGGCTTGGTTGGGGGTCAGGCTGGTTGAGCAGGGTCCAGCCCATCGAGGCGAGCACGAGGCCGCCAGCAACCTGTACCACGTAGAGAAATCCCGAAGAAGGAAAGCAGCGCGGCGACTACCAGGTCAACGGCTATAAAAAAGAGGGCAGTGCGGACGGCAACCTTGCGAGCCAATTCGCGGTAGACGGAATCGGGCGCGGGCCCACCAGGCCTAGAAATACTAAAGCGGAACCGAGGGGGTTGACGACCGGAAGAGGTGCGCTAAAACCTAGGGCAAAGAATTTGAAGAAAGCGGAGACGGTCGACATGGAGCCGCAACCGCATAGCATCCCCGGGTGATGGGCCTGCCAGGGGGAGGCGAGGCCACTATCCGCGATAGACAAGCACGAGAAGCTTTACCACCAGGCGGCGGCGTCGGGCTTGCTGAGCATGCGGTTCAGTTCCTCTTTAATTTCCAAAAGACGATGGGCCCGCAGTTCAAGAGCGGATTGCTCGAAGGGCGTGACCTTCTTCTTTTTGTCGAGGAAGCCGGAATTGAGAGAGCGCAAATCGGAGATTTCCTGGCGAAGACTGTTGAGGCGTTGCGAAGTATGTGGCATCCCTTTCAGCATACGCGACGGGCAGACTTTGCGGCGGACAAAGTGGAGGAGGTTGGCAGCTAACGTCGCTTTTCTATGCCCGCCTGGCAGGCGAGGCAGTGGCTTGCCCAGGGAAAAGCGATCAGGCGGCGAGTTCCGATTTCTCTGCCGCATACAGCGCACGTACCGTAAGTGCCATCGGCGATGCGGGTTAGAGCGGCATCGAAGGCTTGGAGCAGGGCGTGCGCAGGAGGCTGGGCGTGAAGTGATTCAGAATCGAGCGAGGCCGGGGCCAGGATGGTGTCATCGAGTGGGCCGGTGGGGGCCTCGTCATCGCCGGGACGGGCAAGGTTGCGGGCCAGTTCGGCGCGACGAGCGAGCAGAAGCTTCTTGAACTGAATGGCGGTTCTGTTGTCCATGGGGGCAGGAACGGAAGAGCCTCGGAAAGGCACGGATGGTGCCATGTCCACGGTAGCAGGAATGGGCAAAAAACGAAACGCCCCGGACTCAAAGAGTCGTGGGACGTTCGCCCGAACAGCCCTCCCCCAAGTGCTGCTCAAGGAGGAATCTAAGGTGGTCAGGGAAAGTTGGGAATGGCACGAAGGTGCCATTACGGGTCGCGCCGGTTTCACTGGGTGAGGCGGATGGCTTGCTTGCGCTCTTCGGCGGTCATTTGCTTCCAGACCATTTCGGCGTTTTGACGGAGTGGAGCATTGTCGGGATCGCCGCGCAATGCGAGGGCGAAGAAACGGTAGGCGGTTGGGAGATCCCGGGAGAGGCAATGTCCGGTGGCGTAGAGCGCGCCCATGGTGATCATCGCCTTTGGATTGGACTGATCGGCGGCCGGCTTGACGTAGTGCAGACCCCGCTCGCAATTTTGCGGAACGCCTCGGCCGTAGAGGTACTGTTCACCGAGCGTGACTTGATCGGGCGCTTTGGCCGCGGGTTTGGATGGGGTCTTGGGTGAGGGCTTCGAAGGCGACTTCGCTCTGGTGTGCTCCGCCGGCGACGGGGCATCCGGGGCTTCCGCGGGCTGGTTGCTGGGGGCAGGAGCGGCTGCATTTGATTCGGCGGCCGGAGTTGAAGCTGCGGGCGCGGTACTCGAGTCCGATTCGTCAGATCGCGCTGCGTGCGGCGGCGTGTTCGCAGCAGGAGCGGGAGCAGCGGCCGCAGTCGTGGCCGACGAAGGCGCCGGAGTCGAAGGCGCCGGTGCTGAAGAAGAAGTATCCGGCACGGGTGCGGTGGGCGAAGGCGGCTCCGGTTGCGGGGGCTGCGTGCCGGCCGGGGTTGGTGGCTCGGCGGGCGAAGAATTTGAGGTTGCATCCGGAGTACCAGGCGCGGGTGCAGTCTTCACCACAGAGGTCTGCGATTTCAACCAGGGCAGCCCGCCATTGCGCCAGCGCAGCCAGCCAAGTCCGCCGACCATGGCAAGCGCGAGGATGCAGAGAAAAATGATGCCCTTGTTCGATTTGCGCTCTTCGTCGTCCTCGAGCAGGTAGTCGAGATTCTGATAGGGACGATCGGGGGGCGCGCCCAAATTGAAAATTCCGCCGGTGTAGGCGGGAGCCGGGGCGGAAGGCTCGGGATCACGGTGGCGCACAGGTTCCTTGGCGGGCAGAGGCGTTTCAGCAGTGGGCGCGGGGATGGGTCGGCCGCACATACCGCAGAAGCGGTGGTCGTCGGGATTTTCATTCCCACAGTATGGGCAGCGCACAGATTAGCTCGTCTCCTGTATCAAGGACATATCAAGCACTGCAATTTGGATGAGGACACGGGCTCCGCCATCACAACTAGGATGAGGGCGGCAGCGGATCAGTCCACCGAAAACCCGGTTGGAGGCTTTGCCTCGTCTCCTAGAGTACGATAACGCGGGGAAGCGTTGTGGGGCCAGTGGTTTGGAGGGTGCGGGCAGCTTTACAGGTTTGTCGCTAACGTGTTACTCTCAATGGCGTTACAAAGAAAAATCGAAACTGAGAAGACAGGAGTGCATCAGGTTAGTGCTAGCCAGAGAGCAAAAAAAGTCCCTCATTGACGCGTATGCGACGCATGCCACGGATACGGGCAGCCCGGAAGTGCAGATCGCGCTGCTAAGCGAGCGCATTGGACATCTGACGGAGCACTTCAAGACGCATAAAAAGGATCACGGTTCGCGCCGGGGTCTGCTCATGCTCGTCAGCAAGCGTCGTCGCCTGCTCGACTACTTGAAAGAGTACGATTCCGAGCGCTATAAAGGCGTCATCACGAAACTTGGCATCCGCAAGTAAGGAATGCTGAACACCGCGCGGGGATAGTGTATCCCTGCGCCCCTCGCCTTTCGTTCCGCCGCCAAGAGGCCGCAGGGCGAAATCAAGGAATCAGTGAAACGTGTGTCCCGGCCACCGATGCAAGTCTATTGGCATCGGCTTATCTCGCGTGCAACGTCCCGTGCGACGGTTGCCCTCCTGCCCAGAAGGATGAATCATGAAACCAGAAGTGACAGCAATTAGCGTCGAACTATCCGGCGGTAAAAACCTCAAATTTGAAACCGGCAAAATCGCCAAACAGGCGCATGGTTCGGCAGTGGTGCGCATTGGCGACAACGTAGTGCTGGCGACCGCGGTCTCGAACCCCGATCCCCGAGAGGGCATTGACTTCTTTCCTCTGACGGTGGACTACCGTGAGTACACGTATGCGGGTGGGCGCATTCCCGGCGGCTTCATCAAGCGGGAAGGACGTCCCAGTGAGCGCGAAATTCTTACCAGCCGGATGATCGATCGTCCGGTGCGGCCGCTGTTCGCGGAAGGCTTCAAGTGCGAGACCCAGGTGATCGCATTCGTGCTGTCGGCGGATACGGAGAACGATCCGGATGTCGCGGCGATCAATGCGGCGTCGGCTGCGCTTACGATTTCCGACATTCCGTTTCTAGGTCCGATCGGGGCGGTGCGGGTCGGGTACGTGAACGGACAATTTCTTACCAACCCGACGTATTCGGAGATGCGCGACAGCCTGCTGAACATCATGGTGGTGGGCTCGGCGGACGCGATCGTGATGATCGAGTCGGCGGCGAAGGAAATTCCCGAAGAGAACGTAGTCGAAGCCATCGAATACGCGCACAGCGAGATCAAGAAAATATGCGCGGCGATCGAGAACCTGCGCAGCCAGGTGGGCAAGCCGAAGAGGACCGTCACGCCTCCGGCGTTCGATCAAAAGTACTTTGACGAAATCAAGAAGAAAATCGGGGCTCGCCTGATCGACGCGCTCGATACTGCCAAGCATCCCAAGGCCGAGAGCTACAGCCTGGTGAAAGAGATCAAGAAGGAACTGGAAGCGGCGCTTCCGGAGGACGATGACGACGCGAAGAAGAAGCTGAAGGAATACTACGAAGTGCTGCGGGAACGGATTTTCCGCGAGCAAGTGCTGGAGCAAAAGCGGCGTCCGGATGCGCGCGCGTTCGACCAGATCCGCGATATCTGGGTGGAGGTCGGAGTCCTGCCGCGCACCCACGGATCGGCGATCTTTACCCGCGGTGAAACCCAGGCGCTGGTCACCACCACTCTGGGCACCAGCGATGACAAGCAGCGGCTGGAAGCGTTTGAGGGCGAAGCCAAGAAGCGCTTCATGTTGCACTATAACTTTCCTCCGTTTTCCGTTGGAGAGGTTCAGTTTCTGCGCGGAGCCGGTCGGCGGGAAATTGGCCATGGCGCGCTGGCAGAGCGGGCGATCTCGGCGGTGCTGCCGTCAGAAGAGAAGTGGCCTTACGCGATGCGGGTGGTGTCGGACATTCTGGAGTCCAACGGATCGTCATCGATGGCTACGGTTTGCGGGGCGGCGCTGTCGTTGATGGATGCGGGCGTCCCGTTGGTGGCTCCGGTAGCCGGAGTCGCGATGGGGCTGGTGAAGGAAGGCGACAAGTATGTCGTCCTGAGCGATATCGCGGGGGCCGAAGACCACTACGGCGACATGGATTTCAAAGTTGCCGGCACGCGAAAAGGGATCACCGCGCTGCAGATGGATATCAAGGTAGCCGGGATCACCCCGCAGATCATGCGGGAGGCACTGGCCCAGGCGCAACGAGGACGGTTGCATATCCTCGACAAGATGGAAGAAGCGCTGCCCGGGCATCGCGAGGCAGTTTCAGCATTCGCCCCGCGGTTCTACACCTTGCAGATTCCCGTGGACAAGATTCGCGATCTGATCGGGCCAGGGGGCAAGATGATCCGCAGCATCATCGAGCAGACGGGCGTGAAGATCGACGTGGAAGATTCGGGCAAAGTGAACGTTTCGTCGAACGACCAGGTGTCCGCGGCGAAAGCGCTGCAAATCATCGGTGACCTGACGGCGACGGCCGAGGTAGGGAAGACGTACCTGGGCACGGTTTCGAGGCTGGCGGACTTCGGGGCGTTCGTCGAGATTCTGCCCGGTACCGACGGGCTGCTGCACATCAGCGAAGTGGCCGAGCACCGGATCAAGGACGTGCGGGACGAATTGAAAGAAGGCGACCAGGTGCTGGTGAAGGTGCTGGCGGTCGAAGGCAACCGGATCCGGCTATCGCGCAAAGCGATCCTCAAGGAGCAGCGCGCCAAGATGGGCGGCGGAGAAGCCCCGGTGGAAGCGCCGGTGCCGGCGATGACCATTGAAGGCGGGGCGGACTTCTCGGATGAACCGGGCGATGAGCCGAACTTCAACCGGGACGACGCCGCGCAAGGGGTGGTGGTGGAGCGGGCGCCAGAGCGGGACCGTGGGCCGCGTCCAGGAGGAGGCGGCGGCGGGGGAGGCCGGCGTCGCGGCGGAGGCGGCGGTGGTGGCGGGCGCGGGCACAACGGCCGCAGTGGCGGGCGTGGAGGTCACGGAGGACCCCGGCGCTAGGGCCACAAGAAATATAAGGGCAGGAAGCCGCGGCGAAAGTCCGCGGCTTTTTGCTTTCTGGACGCACGCCAACCCCCGGCTGGGGTCCTTCGACCTAATGTTTGTAAGTGCGATGCCGACAGAAGCTTACGTCTTTTTTACACTGGTGGGCGCAGGGATAGGCTCTAATCAGGATCACGACTCCCCCGATGGTATGTCCACTCCATTTTTAGGAGCAGGGACTTATGAGCTCCACCCGAAGGGACACGTCCGAGCTCGACGGACTTTTGCATCTGTCGCAAGCGCAATGTGCGGAGATGCCAGACCTTAACGACAGCCAGGCCAACTATCGGGAACTGCTGCGCTACGCACTGCAAGTGGCCGTGGAACGGGAAGTGGCGGCGGACGTTCTTGTAGAACTGCGAGAACTGCTGGAACAAGACGCGCCCGCCTGGTATAGGAGTGCGGCTCGCGAACGGGTGGAATCAGCGTTGGAACTCTTGCAGAGACTATGATCCGCGGGCTGGTGGTGCGATAATCCCATCTCATGTGCGGCGTCGACGCTGCGACACTGCCGAGGCTCCGTAGTCAGGGTCAAAGGAATTTGACCGTGCCCTCCGGCCCGATGCGACACCAGGGCTGGCCGGGCAGGAGCCTGCCGGCCGATGCGTAACGTGGCCTTCTGTAATACCTTCCCCCACCGAGCAATCTCAAGTTTGTTGCTTTCAATGCCGGTGCCGCACACCATTTGGATGGGCAAATCGCAATCGCAGGCGCAGTGGATCGGAGAGCTGGACGGGAACGACCAGCCAACAAGCTGCGACCGGTTAAGTCTCGAGGAGATTGATATGAAGTTCCGCACTTTCGCGCCTGTTGAGTGGTTACTCGCACATGCCGGGCAGAGCATGGGGAAGCGAGTGGGGTTGGTGCTGCTGGGAATTGTGATGAGCGCGCCTGGGGTTCGAGCTCAAGATGCCGGGAGCGGGGCAGACCAGCAGACGATTCAGATGCTGCTGCAGCGAATCGAGCGGCTGGAATCGAAGGTCGCGCAATTGGAGGGTACCCGGGCGGAAGCGGCGCGGACCGAGCTGGCCAACCCGACTGTCGCACATCCGCCCGCAGGACCGGCGGCCGGACCAGCCACCCCGCCTCCTCAGACGACAGCACAATCCTCCGAGCCCGACCAGGAAATGGAGCACCTGGAGCCGGAACGGATGGACATGAGCAAAACGCTATTGCGAATGCGCGGCTTCGGGGACATCACGTTTCACGGCAGCGATCAGAAGGGAAGCACCAACAGCTTCAGCCTGGGACAGCTCAATCTTGTTTGTGACCTCGGACATCTCGGAAAAATTCAAGTTCCTTGGCGAAATTGTGTTCGAGTCGGGACCGGACAATTTTTACAACGTACCGGGGGGCCGCAGGAACGAATTTGCAGTGGATGTGGAGCGGTACTTAGTCCAGTACTCGTACAACGACTATTTCAACCTGGCGGCCGGCCGCTACCACACCGCGATCGGCTTTTACAATACGGCATACCACCACAGCACCTGGTTCCAGACGACAACCGGCCGGCCGTTGTTGTTCCAGTTCGAAGACGGTGGCGGCATACTTCCGATTCACAACGTGGGACTATCGGCATCCGGGCGGATTCCCTCGGGGCCTCTGGGACTCCACTACGTGGCGGAGATCGGGAACGGACGGACGTCGCGGTCTCCGATCGGCGACGAACCGGTGCAGAACGAAGTGGATGAGAATAATCACAAGGCCTTCAACCTGGCGTTGTTCGCTCGCCCGGACGCGATTCGTGGGTTGCAACTGGGATTCTCCGGTTATCACGACAAGCTGATGCCGTTGGGGCAGCCACGGGTGGATGAAACCATCCTGGCGGCGCACGCGGTGTACATGACTCCCAAGTTCGAGTGGCTGAACGAAGTGGTGCTGGTCCGGCACGCGCAGGATGGAACGTCGCAAGTATTCAACACGCCGGGTTTCTACACGCAGATCGCCAAGCGGTTTGGATCGTACCAGCCGTACTTCCGCTACCAGTACATCAATAGTTCGGACCGTGAGCCGATCTTTCCGGACGTGGGGCGAATGGAAGGACCCTCGGCGGGTGTGCGCTACGACGCCAGCGAGTCGGTGGCCTTAAAGCTGCAATACGACTATAACGTCGCACGACATCAGGCGGCCAACAATGCGCTGAGCCTGCAGCTGGGATTCACGTTCTGAAGGGCAACCGGATGCGCCGACTGCTGGGAGTGCTGACGATCGTGGGGGCTGCGGTGCTGCTGCTGGAGGTGTCTCCAGGAGCGGCGAGGGGCGGCTCGAGCCAGTCAGCGCAGGCAGGGGAGCAAAGTCTCGCCATTATCGTGAACCAGGAGAATGGCGTGGAGGACATTTCGCTCAAGGAGCTGCGGACGGTGTTTTTGGGAGAGCGGAGTCACTGGCCGAACGGGCGGCGGATCACGCTGGTGATGATGGACCCGGGATTGGCCGAGCGCAAGGCGGTATTGCGGGACATTTGCCATATGAATGAGACGGAATTCAGCCGTCACTTTTTGCAGGGATTGTTTACCGGCGAGGTGTTCGTATCGCCGAAGACGCTGGCGAGTCCGACCGGAGTACGCAAGTTCGTCTTCAATGTGCCGGGGGCGATCGGGTACGTGCGGGCGTCGGACGTGGACGCGACGGTCAAGGTGATCCGGGTGAACGGGCACCGGGTGGACGAGGCGGAGTACCCGCTGAAAATCGAGGCACGGGTGTCGAAATAAGTATGAGCAAGGACGGCAAGCGAGCGCGCGCAGAGGGATCTGGGTGGCAGGGCCTCATGCAAGCCGGGTTGGCCCAGATCGCGCGGCATAGTTCGAGCCTGCTGTTGTTCATGGTGTTTTGCGTGGTGATGGGAGTGGGGGCATTCATGATCGGGGACCTGCATACAGCGACGGTGCAGGTGCAGCGGATGTATGCGGGCTCGGTACAGGGCTTGCGCCAGATTGGCGAGTTGCAGTACGAAGCGCAGGAAACGCGGCGCAGTACCCTGTACGCGCTGACCACGAATGACAGCAATTTGCAGGTCGAGTACGCGGACCACTCGCGCGGTGCGGATCGTCTGGTAACCGACGGCATCGCGCAGTATCTGACCGGGGCGCGCATGCCGGCCGAGGTGGCAATGGGGCAGCGCCTGCAACGGGACTGGGCGGCGTACCTGAAGGTCCGCGACGAGGTGCTGGCTTCGATCCTGGAGGGCAGCACGAAGGAGGCGGTCGATCTGGACTTGAGTGGGGGCGTGCCGTCGTTCGAACGGGTGCGGGAAGACCTGGAAGAAGTGAAGCGGCTCTACGATGAACAGGCCTCGGAGCAACTTAAAGTGGTCGACATGTCGTCGAGGAGGTCGGTGTTCCGGCTGGTGGGCGTGCTCTGTTTCATGTTGCTGTTCGCGAGCGCCTCGGTGTGGGCAATCCAGCGAAGTAAGATGCTAAGCGCGCTGAAGCTGGCGAAGATGCAAATGGACTTCGTGGCGTCGGTGTCGCACGAGTTGCGGACCCCGCTGGCAGTGATTTGCGCGTCCGCCCAGAACATCGCCGACGGGGTGGTGGATGAAAAGGAGCAACTGGCAAAGTATGGGTCGGTGATCGGGCACCACAGCCGCCAACTCACCGAACTGGTCAATCAGATACTGTTGTTTGCCTCGACTCATGAGGGGAGGCAGCGGTATGTGCTGCGGCCGCTGCAGGCAGCGACGATCATCCAATCGGTGCTCACCAACACACGGGAGTTGGCGGAAGAAGCCGGTGTCGTGGTGGAACAGAGCGTGGAGCCGGACCTGCCGGCGGTTATGGGCGATCTCTCCGCCATCTGCCAATGTGTGCAGAACCTGGTTCTCAACGCCGTGAAGTACGGCGGCAACCATCCCGCGGTTGCGATCCGCGCTTTGCGGGGGAAGGTCGAAGGCGGGCATGGGGACGAGGTTCGAATCAGCGTGGAAGATCACGGAATCGGCATCGAGGGAACGGAACTGGAACAGATTTTTGAGCCTTTTTACCGCAGCCCGGCGGTGACGGCGGCGCAGATTCACGGAACGGGCCTCGGGCTGCCACTGGCCAGGAACATCGCAGAAGCGATGGGCGGCCGGATTTCGGTGGTAAGCAAACTTGGGGTTGGCAGCCGGTTCACGTTGCATCTGCCCGTTGGACAGGCCGTGGCAACTAAAAGATTCTCAGCACAACGGGTGACACAGTTATGAAAGAAAACATTCTGTTGGTGGAAGACGAGGAAGCACTGTGCATGGCGCTGAGTGATCGCCTGCGCAAAGAGGGTTACGCGGTAGATTTCGTCACCGATGGGGAGAAAGGGTACGAGAAAGCGACCTCGCTGCCCTTCGACCTGATCGTGCTGGACATCATGCTGCCAGGCCGGAACGGGCTGGACCTATGCCGTGATATCCGGACTGCCGGTCTGGGCACGCCCATCCTGCTGCTCACGGCGCGCAGTGAAACGGTGGACAAGATCATCGGACTGAAACTGGGTGCGGACGACTATGTGACCAAGCCCTTCGACATGCAGGAACTGATGGCGCGGATTGAGGCGCTGTTGCGCCGGGCTCCGATCCGGACGGGTCAAGTCGTGCACCAGTTTGGACCTATTCGTATCGAGACTCGGGGGATGACGGATCATCGCGACGTGAAGGTAACGCGGGGCGGGGATCCCATCTACCTTTCGGCGCGCGAGTTTGAATTGTTGCGTTATTTTGTAGAGCACGCCGGAATGGTGCTTTCCCGCGAAGAATTATTGCGGGCAGTTTGGGGCTACGAGGCCGGCACCTTCACCCGAACCGTGGATGTGCACGTCGCCAGCTTGCGGCAGAAGTTGGAGAAAGACCCCAAGCGGCCGGAACTGATCGTAACCGTGCACAAGTCGGGGTACCGGTTTGTGGGCGGCGGCGACTTTTAGGGGGTATGGCCGCCGCCAGGATCGCTCGCAGTCCCTTCGACGAGTTTCACTCGCTCCGGCGGATAGCCGGCGCTACGAGTTTTGGACAAAGCGCGATTGACATCACTTCACGCGCTCGGCCACGGTGACGGTCCAGCCTTCCGGGTCCACAAAAGCGAATTCGCGCATGCCGTAGAACTGCGTTTTAAGCGGCATCACGATGCGGGCTCCGGATTTTTCGATGGCTCGAAGAATCTCTTCGATCCCCTCACACTCCAGGAACAAGGTCATGGTGCCGCCGAGAGGCTCCTGCGCGAGCGGAGGATAGTCTTCGGCCACGGCTTTCTGATCGTTGAAAAATATTTCGACGTTGCCCGACAGCACGGAAGCAAAGACATAAGGGGGTGCGTCGGGGACAGTGATGGCGGGCTGAAATCCGAGCACGGACTGGTAGAACTGGACGGCGGCCTGGACATCGCGGACGACCAGGTTGGGTGTGAGCTTGGTGAATTTCATGGTGTCTCCTCTCTGGTGCGAGGTGGGCGCGGACTGGGAGTCGGCACACCTCGAGTGTGCTCGCAACTCCTCCATCCGCGTCCCTTGCGAGGAGGAACGCAGGTAGGGTCCCTGATTGAACTGCAGACAGCGGGCGGGACCCGCGAGGTACGCAGGGAGTGTAGCACGCGGTAGGGTGCAGGAGGGAGGCACCGAGAGGCGTGCGGCTCGCAGTCGTAGAAATTGCTTGGGGCCGGGACAGCCTGATGCAAACGCGAAAGATCGGCTAGCTGGCTTTTTGAAGTCCGACTGCCCCGGCCGCGCTACAGACTGGGCATGCCCCTGAGCCCATGAACATAACGGCAGCGTCGAAGCTGGTGTTGAACTGCTGGGTTTGATCCTCGGTCCAGCGCCACTCACAAAGAACGCACTGGTAAACGAGGGGGAGGGTACCGAATTCGTTTGCCATATGGAGATTCGATGCAGAGGCCGGGGAAAGGTTAGGTTACCGAAGTACACGACCTTGGGCGCAATCAGAAGGCATGCACGCCCTTGGGGGCTGAGGGGAAAACCCTGACTCAGTACCGGATTCATGGTATCGGGCGGAAGGCGCAGGCGGTCTAGGCTAGCGGTTAGCAAAGAAAGCATTAGGATTCCGGGCCATTTGAAATCAGCTTTTCAGGAGGACGATCGGTATGCGATATCGATGGATGAAGTTGTTTTTTGGCAAATGGGCTCTTGCGGCGGTAGCGCTGGCTGGGTTTCTCGCAGTGACCGGAGTGCCCCGGGCGCATGCCGATGACGACTGCCAGCGCCGAATTGCGAAGGCGGACCACCGGCTTCACGAAGCCTTGGAACATCACGGGGCCCAGAGCGAGCAGGCGGAACGCGCCCGCCATGAATTACACGAGGCCCGGGAGCGATGCTGGTCCGCGAGTCATCGGTGGTGGGACGAAGATCAGCGTCGCTGGCGCACAGAGCGAGACTGGGATGACCGGGATCACGATCGGGATCGCTCCCGCGATCATGACGACGATCACCGCTGAGCTGCTCCGCTTTCGCGGCTACTAACCTTGGAGGCGGGAGAAAACAAGCCGGCCCGCCTCCGGCCAACTACTCTTCCTCTTCACCCAGTTGCATGGTCAGGTAGCGCTCGTAGCCGAGTTCCTTGATCTGATGCATCTGGGCTTCGAGCCAGTCGACGTGATCCTCTTCGTCCTTTAACAGCTTGACCAGCAGATCGCGGCTGCCGTTGTCCTTCTCGTCGGTGGCCACCTGGACGGCAGCGTTGTACTGCTTGACCGCGGACACTTCCAGCAAGAGATCACTTTCAATCATGGCGCGCACGTTGGCGCCAATGGTGAGTTCGAGCGGTTTCATGGAAGGGGTGCCGTCGAGAAACAAGATACGCTCCATCAGCACTTCGGCGTGCTTCATCTCGTCGATCGATTGCTTCTTGATGTAATCGGCGAGTTTTTTGTATCCCCAGTTCTCGCACATTTCGGCATGAAGAAAATATTGGTTGATGGCTGTCAATTCTTCCTGCAGCGCGGCGTTGAGTTCTTTAAGTACTTTGGTATTTCCTTTCATAGGCCTAAGAGTATCTCAGAGGCGGCGAGCGAAACCAAGAATCTGGGAATCGGGTGGCCGGCGGGCGCGACGACTTGTTTGACTCGTCAACTGGTGGCGCCGCGCCGTTTCGGAAAGATCTCACCGATACGGCGAATTTCTGCTCCGATCCCTTTCAGTTTTTCCTCGATGTGTTCGTAACCGCGGTCGATGTGATAGACGCGATCGATGATGGTCTCACCGTCGGCGACCAGGGCGGCGAGCACCAGCGAGGCGGAGGCACGCAGATCGGAGGCCAGGACGGCGGCGGCGCTGAGCGGAGTTTTGCCGCGGACGATGGCCCGACGACCTTCGATGCGGATATTTGCTCCCATCCGCACCAGTTCCTGAGCGTGCATGAAGCGGTTTTCGAAGATGTTCTCGGTGACCACGGAGGTTCCGTCGGCCTGGGTGGCGACGACCATGTATTGCGCCTGCATGTCGGTGGGGAACCCGGGATACTCCTCGGTATTGACGTCGGCTGCCTTGAGGGGATTGTCTCCCATGACCCGGATGGAGTCGGCGGTGTGCGTGGTCTTTACGCCAGCTTCCTGCAGTTTCTGCAACACGGCAGTAAGGTGATCGGGACTGCAGTTGGTGACGTTGACATCGCCGCCCGTAAGTGCGGCAGCGGTGAGAAACGTGCCCGCTTCGATACGGTCGGGAATGATACGGTGCTTGGCTCCGCGGAGCTTAGGTACGCCCTGCACGCGGATGGTGGAAGTGCCGGCACCTTCAATGCGTGCTCCCATCTTGTTCAGGAGGTCCGCGAGATCGGCGACCTCGGGCTCGCGGGCGCAGTTCTGCATCACGGTTTCGCCCTCGGCGAGAGTGGCTGCCATGAGCAGGTCCTCGGTGCCGGTGACGGTAATTTTGTCGAATACGATCTCCGCACCCCGGAGGCGGTCGGCGGAAGCCTCGACGTACCCGTGATCCTGAATGATTTTCGCGCCCAGACGCTCCAGTCCCTTGATGTGGAGGTCGATCGGCCGGGCACCGATGGCGCAGCCTCCGGGCAGAGACACGCGAGCGCGGCCGCAGCGCGCCACCAGCGGGCCCAGGACCAGGGTCGAGGCGCGCATGGTCTTGACCAGTTCGTAGGAAGCTTCGGGCGCGGCCAGATTGCGGGCCTGGATGGTGGTGCGGTGCTGAGCTCGTCCATAGCCGAGTTCCACCTCGGCCCCCATGGCCGCCAGGAGGCGGCGCGTGGTTTCAATGTCACGCACCTGCGGAATATTTTCGAGGACAACGGTCTCGTCCGTGAGCAGGGCGGCAGCCATGCAGGGAAGGGCAGCGTTCTTGGCGCCGCTGATGCGGACTGTGCCGAGTAACGGGGTACCGCCGCGGATTACTAGTTTGTCCATGAAGTCGTGGTCAGTCTTTCGAGAAGCATTTCATCGCTCAGGGAGCTGCGGGATTTGCAGCGCGCGGTAAGAAAACGCACGAAAGCGTCCGTCTCCACGCGGGCTGATGTGAGGCGTGCTGGGACTTGCACACACAATTGTTGCGGGATGCATGTCGCCCACTCACTTTACAGGATTCGATGGCGGGTTGGATTTACTCTTTTGGGCGAGTGCGATGGCTTTACGGACATGTCCCGCGGTTGTTTTCAAGGCGCGGGCTGCCTGCGCGCGAGCTACGTCGGCTTTCAGCATGACCAGAGCGATGGGAACGTCGTTGCTGGCGGACTTGAGAGCCTGGCGGGCACGTTCGCGATCGACGTCGGCGGCGTTTTGCAGAATTGTGATTCCGCGCTCGGAGAGCTTGGAGTTCTTCAATCGCAGATTGACCATCAGGTTGCCATAGACGTAGCCCATGCGGGTCATGGCGCCGGTGGTGATCATGTTGAGCACCATTTTCTGAGCGGTGCCGGCTTTCATCCGGCTGGAGCCGGTGAGCACTTCGGGGCCCACGTCGGTGACGATGGCGAAGTGGGCGGCACGCTGGAGGGGCGAGTTCGGATTGCAGGTGAGGGCGATGGTTTGGGCGCCGCGACTGCGAGCGTACTCGACGGCCGCGATGGTGAAGGGAGTGCGTCCACTGGCGGCGATACCGATCACCACATCTTTTTTCCCGGGCTTGCGCCGGAGCATTTCGGCGCGGCCGAGTTGGCGGGAGTCTTCGCTGGCTTCGGCTTCAGCGCCCAAAGCCCTCGGGCCGCCGGCGATGACGTATTGCACCAGCGTCGGGGCGGTGGCAAAGGTAGGGGGAATTTCGGCGGCGTCCAGGGCGCCGACGCGTCCGCTGGTGCCGGTGCCGACATAGAAGAGGCGTCCGCCCTTTCGGAACTGAGATGCGACCAAGTCGATGGCGCGCGCGATTTGCGGAAGTGAGCGCTGGACGGCCGTGGCCACCTTGGCATCCTCGAAGTTGATGATGCGAGCGATCTCGAGGGCGGGCTTAAGGTCGAGGTCGGCGGACGTCGGGTTAGCGCGTTCGGTGGTCAGATCTTGCAGCGGGCGCGGCTTCATGCGGTGTGCGTGTCGTTCCTTGAAGTGGATTTAAACATTGTACGGTAGGCCTGCGTGACCCGGTCAGGTTTGAGCCCTCGAGCGCAGCGGGCACACCCAGGTTTCAAGCCGGGGACCTTACTGCGAGGACGTTGGGTGGGAAGGGAGCGTTGAATAACGGATGGTCAGCGGCTGAAGGCAAGCAGGCGATTCGAAGCAGAAGCTGCGCGGGTCTACTTGGTAAGGTTGAGCGCTTCGAGAATCGCGTCGTGGAAGCGCGGGCGAATCTGTTTGATGGCCTGGTTGGTTGAGTCCGGCCAGGTGCGGTTGGTCAGGAGGGTCACTGAGACATTGCGTTCCGGATCGATCCAGAGGGACGTGCCGGTGTAACCCAGGTGCCCGAAGGAACGGGGCGAGAAATACCGGCCGGACTGGGAGGGCGCGGACGGCGTATCCCACCCCAAGCCTCGAGACGTTCCCTCCGGGGATGATTCGCGTGCGGTGAACAGGGAGAGGGTGGCGGGGCGCAGTATGGGATCGCCCCCTTTGAGCATGGCATGGGCAAAGGTGGCGACATCCTGTGCCGACGAGAAAAGTCCGGCGTGTCCGGCAACCCCGCCAAGGACACTCGCGTTCTCGTCCTGAACTTCTCCCTGAACGATGCGATGCCGGAAGGACCGGTCATCGGCGGTGGGAGGGATGGTGGGCCGCAGTTCAGCCGTGGGATTGAAGGTGGTGGAGGTCATGCCGAGCGGTCCGAAGACTTCGCGCTGACAGTAGCGGTCGAGGGATTCATCGACCAGACGTTCGAGGGCTACGCCGAGGACGATGAAGCCGATGTCGCTGTACTCGGCGTGCGCGCCCGGTTCGTGGGCAAGGGGCGTTGAGAAGGCTGCTTCCAGGAGTTCTGGGCGCGTCCGAGCGCGAAGGAAAAGTTTCTCGTACGCGGGAAGACCGGAAGAGTGCGCCAGCAGCATGCGCAGGGTCACTTCGTCACGGCGAGGATCCTCTCCGGAGAATTCGCCCACGATGGAGATCACGGGAATGTCGAGATCGAGCAGGCCGCGCTGGTAGAGAATCATCGCCATGGGGGTGGTGGCAATGACCTTGGTGAGCGAAGCCAGATCAAAAAGGGTGCCGGGCGTGGGCTCAGGCGAGCCTGGGTCGTAGGTGAGCCCGCCGAAGGCACGGAGGGCGACGAGTCGGCCTTCATGGGTGATCGCGGCAGAGGCGGCGGGGAAGACGTGCGCCCTGATAGCCTCTTCCAGGAGCCCGAAAGCAGCGGCGAAGCGGCCGTTCTGATCGTCGTAGTGGGCAACCGGGAAGGACGCGGCAGTGCTGGGCGTATGGTTCAGGAGGTTTTCCAAAGTGCTGTCCGGTTTATAGCAAAGAGTGCAGGGCGGGTAAAGCAAACGGACGGTGGCGCGGATGGCACCTCCGGGTGTGAAGTTTCGTTGAGGCGGTGGAGCGAGTTGTGTACATTCGGGGTATCCGAATTGCGATGATGGCCGAAAAGGCGGTGCGGGTGAACGTGTGCGCGCAGAGCGGCGGTTTGGTGTGCCCCCGGGAAACGGATTCCGGAATTGTGCACAGGCTTTCCCAGCGGTTCCGTGCGGGGCCTACGGATGGCGTAGTTCGGCGGCTGGGGCGAGGCGGAAGCGTTGGCCACTGGGCGCGCGTGGCAGGCATCACGTTGTTCCTGGCTGCCTGCCTGTCCGGGCGTTTTGCTGCAGCGATGACGCCCAAGCCGGCCGTGTCACTGGATCGGTTGGATGTGGTGGACGCCATTGTGCAGCAGGCGATCCAGGATCGGCAAATTCCTGGAGCCGTCGTCCTGATCGGCCACCACGGGCAAGTGGTGTACCGGAAGGCGTTTGGGAGCCGGGCGCTGGAGCCGAGACGGGAGGCGATGACGGTCGATACGATATTCGACTTGGCGTCGCTGACCAAGGTGATTGCGACCACCACATCGGTCATGCAACTGGTGGAACGGGGCAAGGTTCGCACCGGCGATACCGTGGTGAAGTATTTGCCGGAGTTTGGCCAGAACGGCAAAGAAGATATTACGGTGCGGCAACTGCTCACCCATTATGCCGGGCTGGCGCCGGATCTGGACTTGGGGACGCCGTGGCAAGGGAAAGAGACGGCGTACAAGATGGCCTTCGCGGAGAAGCCGGAGACGCCGCCAGGAAGCGGCTTCGTCTACAGTGACATTGGATTTATCGTCCTGGGCGCCCTGGTGGAGGAAGTTTCGGGCGAGGGCCTGGACCAGTATTCGGCCAAGCATGTGTTCTCGCCCTTGAAAATGGCACACACGCGCTACCTGCCCCCAAGGGAGTGGCGGGCGAAGATTGCGCCGACCCAGTTCAACGATCACAATCACATGCTGCGGGGCGAGGTCCACGATCCGACCGCGTTGCGCATGGGCGGGGTGGCCGGGCATGCGGGACTGTTCTCAACCGCGGACGATCTGGGAAAGTTTGCGCAGGCGCTGCTGAACGGAGGCGCCGGAGTCCTATCGCCGCCGATGGTGGATAAGATGACTACGCCCCAACAGCCTCCAACCGCGACCGCTGTGCGCGGGTTCGGGTGGGACATTGATTCGCCTTTTTCCACGAACCGCGGCGACCTGCTGCCGATCGGCTCGTTTGGGCACACGGGGTTCACCGGGACATCGATCTGGATCGATCCGACCACCCAGACCTACGTGATTCTGCTAACCAACGCAGTGCATCCCCGAGGGCAGGGAAATGCGATTGGCTTGCGTTCCAAGGTGGCAACCGCGGTGGCTGCGGCGTTGCCGCTGACGGTCGAGGAAAAAGAAAGGGAACGCTGGGAGAGCCTCACCGGCTACAACGAGGCGCAGAGCGGCGCACGCAAACTGGCGGTACGCAACGGGAGCGTGAAGAGCGGAATTGACGTACTGGAGGAGCACGGGTTCGACGCCCTGAAGAACGCCGAGGGAAAGGCCAGGATCGGCCTGGTGACGAACCAGACTGGGGTGAACGCGGAGGGGCGGCGGACCATCGATGTGCTGGCGGGAGCGCCCGGGCTATCGCTGGAGGCGATCTTCAGCCCGGAACATGGAGTGACCGGAACCTTGGACACGACCGACGTGGGTAATTCGAAGGACGCGGCCACGGGCGTGCCGGTTTACAGCGTATACGGGGCAACGGATGCGGCGCGGCGGCCTTCGATCAATATGCTCCAGGGTCTGGACGCAGTGGTGTTCGACATTCAAGACGCAGGGGCGCGCTTTTATACCTATGAGACCACGCTGGGCTATTTTCTCGAGGCAGCGGCCAAGGCTGGGATCAAGATGATCGTTCTGGACCGTCCCAATCCGATTACGGGATCGTTCGTGCAGGGTCCGGTAGCGGATGCGGGGCAGGAGCGGTTCACGAATTATTTCTCGGTACCGGTGCGGCATGGAATGACCATGGGCGAGCTAGCGCAGATGTTCAATGCGGAGCGGAGGATTGGCGCAAAGTTGAAAGTTGTCCCGATGGAGGGGTGGTTGCGCGGGGACTGGTACGATTCGACCGGGTTGGCGTGGATTAATCCATCGCCGAATCTGCGGAGCCTGCGGGAGGCGACCTTGTACCCCGGTGTGGCGCTGATTGAAGGGACGAACGTTTCGGTGGGACGCGGAACCGATACGCCGTTTGAATGGATTGGGGCGCCGTGGATCAAGGCGCGCGAACTCGCGCAGTATTTGAATGCGCGCGCGATTTCGGGAGTACGGTTTGTACCGGTCAGTTTTACGCCATCCGGCAGTGCCTATGCCGGGGAATTGTGCCAGGGCGTAAGCATCGTGTTACTGGACCGGAATACGCTGGACGCGCCGGAACTGGGAGTGGAACTGGCGGCCGCAATGCACAAGCTGTATCCCAAGGATTTCAAGATGGAGCGGATGGGTGAATTGCTGGTAAACCAGGCAAGCTACGATGCGCTGGCGGCGGGGCAAGATCCGCGGAGAATCGCGGAGGGGTGGCAGGAGGCGATCGGGAAGTTTGGCGACATGCGGGGGAAATACCTACTCTATAAGTAGGTGCCCGCCCCGGGATGCCCCTTGAATGGAACCCCGTTCTTCTTCGAGCAGCGTGGCCCGAGCAGGAGTCTTCCGCTGAAGTGCGCCGTGCTCCAGGACGCTTAGAGACAGGACCCTTCGGGGGAAAGGAAGCGTGCCGCCGGTGGCCGGTTTCGCTAAAATGGGGCGGTAGCTTGAGGCCAGGGCAAGAGAGGCGTTCGTGATGAAATCGGGCGGGGCAAATGGGCCGGTGCCGAATCCATTCTACCGGTGCGCAGGCCCCAATTGCGGAACTCTGAAGGGTTCGAGCGATCACTGGTGGCTGATGTGGACTTCGTTCGCGGATCTCAGTATCCCCTTACTGTATCTGTGCCCCTGGGATGAGGAAATCGCTCAGCGGGAGGGTACGCTGCCCGTGTGCGGCGAGTTGTGCGCGCAGAAGCTCCAGTCGCAGTTCATGGGAAATGTGCGGGAAAACATCGTGAGGCGTGGTGGGTAGGGACGTGGGATAGCCATGCGGGCCGGTCGCCTAGGCGCCGACGAGGCAGCCCCTATCGAAGCCTGACAGTCAACTCCGGTCGGCAAGCGTGCATCCTAGGGTGCAGTTGAGGCTTACACCAAGCGGTCGAGTGAGTCGGATGCGGATTGTTCTTGCGTTGGAAGAGGTCCTCTATGCGATGGATTGCGGCGATCTTTTGGTTGTCAACGGTGTGCCTGGGGCAGGCGGCTCCCGGCGCACCAGCAAGCGGTGAAGGCAAGAATGCAGCGGTAACGATACCGGCCGGAACCAAGGTGGCCCTGCGGCTGAAGCAGGCAATTTCCACCAAGACGGCGAGGGAAGGCGATGCCGTATACGCTGAAACCACGTTTCCGATCGCGATTGACGACCGGATCCTGATTCCGGTGGGAACCTACGTGCAAGGGAAGATCAGCCACATACAACGGGGCGGACACATCAAGGGCCGGGCGGAATTGCTAATTCATTTCACGTCGCTGATCTATCCGAGCGGTTACACCGTGATGCTGCCGGGCGCGCTGGAGAATGTGCCGGGAGCCGAGCATGCGACCATGAAGGACTCCGAAGGGACGGTACGCCAGGACAGCGATGCCGGGAAGAAGGTAGAGACGGCGGCGAAGACGGCAGGAGCGGGAGCGACGATCGGTGGGCTGACGGGTGGGTGGAAGGGCGCAGGGATTGGCGGTGGAATCGGCGCCGGCGTGGGCGCTGCCATCGGGATGCTGTCGCGCGGCGCGGATGTTCGTCTGGAGCCGGGAACATCGGTCGAAATGGTGATTCAGCGGTCGGTGCCGCTCGATGGGAGCCGGTTGCCGCGGTCCTAGCGCCAGGTTCAGCGAATAGTTCATTCGGAGAGTGTCGCAGCATTCGCAACCCTCGCTGATGGCACGCACCTCAAACAATAAAGCGCAGAGGACGCAGGAGTTCACCGAGGAGATGCGAAATTTCCCCGTGTTTCTCCGTCCTCGGTGCTTACCTTTTTTCCTCGCCTCAGGGTTTAACCGCTACCGTCTGCTGACGATTGCAGACCGACGACTGGTGGCTCCCACCGTCATTTCAGACCAAACAACACGTTGACGTGGCTGGTCACGGTAACGGTCTGGGGAGTGAATTCCTCGGTGGGCGCAGGGGCGGCCTCGGCTTTCATGGCCATGGCCACGCGCGGCATGGGCGCCATGGGGCGCACGTTCTCGAAGGTGTCGACCGAGGCGTAGGAGAGCTCTCCGAGGGTGCGGCCGGCGGCCTTGGCGAGGGCTTGGGCAGAGGCGTGCGCGCGGCGGTAGGCGTCTTCGACGGCATTGCTCTTGGCATCGTCCATGTTGTCCAGGGTATAGGTGATGGACTGGCTTTCGCTGACAGCAGCGTCGGCAAGTTGCTGGGTAAGGGGGCCGATCTTGGCGAAGTCCTTGAGCTTGAGGGTCACGCTAGTGCTGGCGCGATAGCCTACCAGTTTGCGCTTTGCCGATTTCCAGTCATATACCGGCTCGATGGAGTAGGAATTGATCTGGGCGGTTTTCGGGTCGATGCTGTTGTCCCGCATGATCTGGCGGACTTGCTCCGCTTGCCTGGCGGCCAGATCGTAGGCGGCCTTGGCATTATCGCCTTGCGCCGAGATGTTGAACTGCACCAGTGCGGTGTCAGGCGCGCTTTCGAATTTGCCATCTGCACCGGTAAAAAGAGTGTTGGGGGCGGCGTTGACGGTGGGGGCTTGCGCAACCAACATGGAGGCGGAAGACAAGAGCGCGAACAGCAAAAGAGTTGATTTCATAGGACTCTCCGTGAATTTCACGAAGAGAGTGTATACGGTCAGGGTGGGTTCGGGGCTGGCACACGGCATCACTCTTCTGGTGCCGTTTAAGTGTGAGCACGCCGGTGGGACCTTTCACCGTGCGCAAGCCAGAGAAGCGTGAGCCTCAATTCCGGGGGTGAGGTTTGCGCAAGGTCGGCGCCGAAATCAAGACTGTTCCTGCGGCGCCGCAACTACCTCGAGAACCAGGCAGAATCACCCTCCAGCCTTGGCCCGACGGTGGCCCACTGAATGTGACGCGGAAGGTTCGAATTAGTTCCTCAGCGAATCGGAATCTGCAACGGGCGATCGAGACGAATCTCCAAGGCCGTGCCTTTTTCGAGGCGCAAGTCGTGGTCGGTGAGAAGCCCGGCGATAGCCCCCACCCCTGCTCCGGCTCCTGCGCCGATGCCCGCGCCCTTGCCGCCCGCCTTTCATGGCACCTGCTGCGGCGCCGATGCCCGCGCCCACCGCGACGGCTTCGACCTCATGCTCCCTGCTCATGCCCTTTCGCTGCAGTTCGCCTTCTTCGCCAGGCTCTTTGACGGCGTGATCTCCGGGAACACCGGTCACGGTGGCGATCAGCGGCATGGAGCCATGGCCGGTATCGATTTCATCGAAACTTAGCATGATGCGCGCATGCAGGCCCTGTTCCACCGAACTGACGTGGCCCTTGATGGTCTTGCCGCGCGGAATGACAGAGCCGTTGCCAGCCACCAGATCCTCAGCCAGCTTAGCCTTGAAATGTTTGCCGGCTTTCAGGTTGCGGGTGTCGAGCTTGTCGTTAAGGCGGATCAGGAAACGCGTGCCCTCGGGAATGGCATTAGGCGGAGCTTGGGGAGCGAGAGCGGGATCCTGCGCAAACAATGGCACAGCGGCGAATAGCGCGAATACAAACAGAGCTCGAAACCGAAAGCGGGGCATCGCGGACCTCAATCCAGGAGATTCAAGGTGCTCTCGAATTTGGATGTGCTGGAGGGGGAAAGGGCTGCTTGGGATCGGGCGGTAGGTCTCAGGGATGAAGTGTCCGGGAGCAGTTAGGGGGTAAGAGGGTGCGTCGGAGCATCGTCTGAGGAACCAACGGCAGCGGGCGAGGTCGATGAGAGCTAGAGGCCGCCCTTGGCGCCGGTGGCATAGACGGGGAAGTGGTGGATGGAGGCGTCGATTTCCTTGCGGAGGTCTTCCCAGATGTTGTCGGGCATGCCGAGGAAGACGTCGACGATCTTGGGATCAAACTGGCGGCCAGCCCAGACCTTGATCTCTTCCTTGGCCACTGCGAGCGACCGACCGGGACGGTAGGGACGATCGGTGCGAATGGCGTCCAGCGTGTCCGCGATCGAAAAGATTCGTGCGCCGAGCGGAATCTCCTCCCCCTTCAGGCCCCGCGGATAGCCGGATCCATCGAACTTTTCCTGATGCGAATAGACGATGTCCGCAGCCTCCTGCAGGAAGGGAATGCGCTTGAGCATGTTATAGCCGCGGAAGGAGTGCTCTTTCATTTGGGTCACTTCTTCGGGTGACAGCGGGCCAGGCTTGCGCAGGATGGCGTCGGGAATCGCCATCTTGCCAATGTCGTGCAGGAACGCGCCGCGGGCGATGACGGCGATATGTTCCTTGGGAATGCCCATGGCGCGGGCGATCGCAATGGTATATGCGGTCACGCGGCGGGAATGGCCTTCGGTCTCGGCATCCTTCATATCCAGGGCGTCGCCGAGGGCTTCCAGGGTGTAGTCGTAGGACTTTTCCAGGTTCACCAGGGCCAGGCGCCATTGCTCAGTACGCTGCGCGACCAGGGCCTCGAGGTTGGTCTGGTAAGCACGATTTTCCAACTTGAGGCGACGATTCTCGAGGGCGCGGCGCACCGTATTGAGAAGCTGTTCCCGCTCGAAAGGCTTGAGCAGGTAGTCATAGGCGCCATTACGGATGGCCGTGAGGGCGACCGAAATGTCGTGCACCGCGGTAACCATCACGACCGGCATGTCGGGATAGCGTTCCTTCGTCTTCTCGAGCAGGCCGATGCCATCCAGACCAGCCATCATCAGGTCGGAAAGCATGAGCTCAAACTCTTCGCCGGAATCAAGCAAAGCCAGTGCTTCCAGGCCGGAAGCCGCCTGACGGCATTGGTAGTTAGCGGAAGAAAGCATGGAACAAACGATCTCGCGGATGGAGTCTTCATCATCGACAACGAGGATACGTTCCGAGGGCATGAGTTCGGGATTGAAGTCTATCGCATGATACCTCACTTGTGACGTTCCGAAAGTAACCAAAGGGAGGCGGAAAACCCATTGGTAACGGGTCTGCGCGTGGTATTTACAAAACGAGCGCTCAGGCTAGCGAAACGCAATGAACCTTCCACTTTGTGTCTGGTATGCGGTCGGCGGACTTGCCGCCGCCCCGAAGCTGACAGCCCAGGAGTCGGCCGCCTTCATCATGCTGGCGGCGACCATCCTGGTTTTCCGGACATTTCGCGAACGCTTTTTGCTGGTGTGGATCCTGGGCTGGCTGGCCTATGGCGTGTCGCAGTGGTTTGGGATGAATTCGGGAGGTTTCGCCCCAGCGCCGGAGTTGCAGGCGGTCTCGCAAGCGGCGTTCGTGCTGGCTGTGTGCCTGTTTGTCGCCGCCATTCTGGTTTACACCCAGGCTGAAAAATACATTCTGCCCCTGTTCGTGGTTACCGGATCGGTGATGGCATTGGCGGTGGCGCGCGTTCTGTACTGGCCGGATGAACTGCTGGTGCGCATTCCGCTCGAAGTTACCTACCGCATCCTGACGATCGGCGCGGCCGTCCAGCTCATTCGCTACCGCTGGGGACGATTTGAGATCGGGCCCTGGCTGCTCAGCCTCAGCCTGCTGTTCCTGCACCTGGAGTGGACGCCGTTGACGGGCTCAGTCCCAAACGGCGTTTTCCTGATGGGCGATTTGCTGTTGGGACTGAGCATGCTGTTTGTGGTATTTGACGACTCGCAGGCGCGCACGCTGCGCCTGGGGGTGATTAACTCGCTGACCACGGCGATTGCCCGAACCCAGCAGCACGGCCCCATGATGCAGTCGGCGCTGGAAGAGCTGAAGCGAGTGACGAAGGCGAAAGCGGCCTGGTTTCGTCCGGTCGACACCGACCAGGCGGTCGCGATCACCAATCACGTTGGGGTTTCGACGGAGTTTTTGAAGGGCGCGAACCTGATCCACCTTGACGAGGCGGTACAGAAGGCATTGACGGAGCAGAAGCCGGCGGTGGTGGAGGCGAGCGCGATGATGCCGTCGGTGCGGGCGTATCTGGACGATGAGAAACTCGCCCACCTCGTGCTGGTTCCGATGCAAGGCAAGAAAGGCCCGGTCGGGACGATGGTGCTGGGCAAAGCGCACGCCTGCGCCTACACGCCCGAGGACCTGGATTTTCTTCACACCAGCGCCAGCCAGGTCGGGATCGCGGCGGAGAATCTACGGCTGCTCGAGCAGGTATTGCGATCGCAGCGGCAGTGGATGAACACCTTTGACTCGATCCAGGATGCCATCCTGGCGCACGATGCGGAATTTGTGATTACCAAGGCCAACGAGGCGCTGCTCCAGCACCTGGGGCTGGCTCCCGCCGACCTGATGGGCAACAGTTGTGAGGACGCGCTGCCCCGCACATTCGCGAAATGGAGCGGGTGCCCGTACTGTTCGCGCGGGGACGTCGATTTCGTGGAAGGGCCGGACCCCTGTTTTGGTGGCTATTCGATGGTGTCCACCTCTTCCTATTCCGAGCAAGGCGGCAAGCAGAAGGGAACCATTCACGTCATTCGGGACACAACCGACCGGCGAAGCGCGGAAGAGCGCTACCGGCTGCTGTTCGAACAGGTACAGCAGGGAGTGTTTGTGGCTACCCCGGAAGGCAAACTGCTCGATTGCAACGACGCTTTCGTGCACATGCTGGGCTATGAGACCCGCGAAGAGTTGATGGCTCTCAATATCAACTCGGAGGTATACGTTTCGGCTGAGCAGCGCGAGGCGGCCCGCAAAGAGATTGATGCGCACAACCACGTACGCAACTTTGAAGTCACCCTGAAGCGAAAAGACGGCGCGCAGCTCACGGCCGCGGAAAGCAGTTTCGCCACCCGGGACGGTGCCGGGAAAGTCGAGCGCTACCAGGGATTCCTGCTCGACATGACGGAAAAGAAGCGCGTGGAAGACGAGATGCGCCGGCGCAACCGGGAGTTGAATGCGCTGAACGCCATGGCCGTCATCGCCACGCAGTCGTTCGATCTCGACGAAATTCTGAATCTGACCCTGCGCCAGGTCATTTCACTGTTTGGCGCGGAAACCGGCTCGATCTACCTTACCGACGCGGATGAGACCACCTTCCGGCGGCGGGCAGGCTGGGGGCAACGGAGCGAGCAGCGGGCACACTTCAACGCGATCGAGTTTCCGGACGGATTCGGCGATCTGGTGATGCGGTCGCGGACGGAAGTACTCACCGCGGAATTCCTGCCGCATCTGCCGCCACTGGTCGCAGAATTCGTGAAGGCCGACGGTCCCGGATCATGGATATGGGTGTTGTTGTGGAGCAAGGACAGCCCGATCGGGATCATGGGGATCAGCAGTATCGAGGCGCGGGTATACAGCAGCAACGACGAAAATATGATGGTGGCGGTCGGGCGGCAACTGGCGACGACGATTGAAAAGGTTCGCCTGTACGAAGAAACCTGCCGGGCCTACGAGGATCTGCGAAAAACCCAGGAGCAACTGCTGCAGAGCGAGAAGATGTCGGCCGTGGGGCAGTTGATCGCGGGCGTGGCGCACGAACTGAACAATCCGCTGACCGCCATCCTGGGATATGCGCAGTTACTGGAGAGCGAAGGGCTGAACGACCGGGCTTCAGACTTTGTCCGAAAATTGTTCAAGCAGGCGCAGCGCACGCACCGCGTGGTGCAGAACCTGCTTTCGTTCGCGCGCCAGCGGAAGCCGCAGAAGTCGGACGTGGATATCCGCAAGATCATCGACGAGACGCTGGCCTTGCGCGACTACGATTTGAAGGTCAACAACATCGTGATGGAGCGCGACACGATGGTGGACGTGCCGTCGGTGACGGCGGATCCGCACCAGTTGGAACAGGTATTCCTGAACATTATCAACAATGCGGTCGACGCCATCCTGGAAGGCGGGAAGGGCGGCAAGTTAAGGGTGCGCATCCATTCCGACGATGGGCAGGTGCGGGTGGAGTTTCTGGATTCCGGCGTCGGGATCAAGGATCCGAATCGTATCTTCGACCCCTTCTACACCACCAAGAGCGTGGGTAAGGGGACGGGCCTGGGCCTCAGTATCTGCTACGGAATTATCAAGGAGCATGGCGGCGATATCACGGCACACAATCGGCCGGAGGGCGGGGCCGTGGTCGAGGTACGGCTGCCGGCATCGGGGCACGTGGTCGAGGCCGAACCGGTGACCACGGTGACGCGGCGGGAGATGGCGATCGAAGGACGTGTGTTGCTGCTGGAGGACGAAGAAGCGGTGCTGGAATTTGAGCGCGACGTGCTGGTGGGCGCCGGGGCGCAGGTGGTGGCCCTGATGAATGTGGATGAGGCCAAGAACCGTTTGCGGGCCGAGAGCTTTGATGCCGTCATCATGAACGGGCGGATGCCCGGAGGGTGGAGCGCGCCGGATGCGCACCGGTGGGTAGGCGTGGCTTGCCCGGGCCTCGAGAAGAAGCTGCTGTTTACCTTCTCGAATATTGCCGAGCCGGATATCCGGAATTATCTGCAAACGAACGGCGTGCCGTCCCTGGTGAAGCCGTTCGAGGTAGTGGATTTGATTTCGCAGGCACGCCGGTTACTGCAGAAGACGCAGGCGGCGGTGGCGAAATAGGACCGCTTCGATTTCTGACTGAACCCCACGGTTTTACCGACTGTTCCGGGTCGCTAAATTACCCCAACGGCTGTCATCGACCTGCAGGGGCCGTGCCCAGGCCAAGGCGTCGGGCTCGCTGCGCAACAATGGCTTGTGCGCTGACGGTCTGATGCCTAAATGCCCTTTCGTCTTGGCGAACCTGGCTGCGCAAGCGAGGGCACGCAAAACAGGCTCTGGGTCACGCCTCGAAGTATGCTTCCATCAGCGAGAGGGTTGGGTCGGACTGAGTGCTTGCCCAGCAACGATCAATAGCGAGCCTAGCGGTGATCTGCCGGCGAAGGGTGAGGTCAGAGAGCCTGGCGAAGCGTTTTTGCGAACTGCTTAATGGCGCGCTCGTTGCGCTGGTACCATCTCCAGTGGCCTTCCTTCTGGGCTTCGATCAGGCCCGCCTTCTGCAGAATTCGCATGTGATGCGAGATGGTGGGCTGGGACAGATGGATGCGCTCTTCGATGTCGCAGGCACAGAGTCCAGTGCTTTTTCCAATCGAACAGGCGCCGCGCAGTTTCAGAATTTGCAGGATGCGGCGGCGGGTTGGATCCGCGATTGCATTCAGGAGACGGGTAAAAGACTGGTCTTGCGTAGCCATGCTGTAGAAATAGACGGAAAATTGATGCCTGTCAATGTGGGAGGGGCCTTCCGAGGAAGGATTTCCGATTGCATAGCTTAGCTGATTTCCGACTGCGGATTCTAGATTGAAGCTGGGAATGGTTTTATTCGGCATGCGGCCAGGGGGGAGCAATGGGGTTGTTTGACGGAGGCGCGCGGAAGGAACTGGAGCAGAAGATGAAGCGCGAGGGACGGCTTCCGCCTGGGCAGTCGCTGACCTTGAAGTGGCCCGTCCTGCACTACGGTTCGGTGCCGCACTTCGATGCGGAGCGGTGGGATTTCCGGGTGTACGGCACGGTCGAGGTTCCGATCCGCTGGACGTGGATAGAGTTCAACGCGTTGCCGAAGGTTGCGCGACACAGCGACTTTCATTGTGTGACGCGCTGGAGCCGGTTTGATAATGACTGGGCGGGCGTGGCGTTCCGGGAAATACTGAAACGCGTGCAACTCAAGGCGGCCACGAGTCACATCCTGGTGCATGCCGAGCAGGGTTTTACCGCAAACCTGCCGCTGGCCGATCTAGACCGTGAGGAAGTCCTCTTTGCGACCCACCATGACGGGCAGCCGTTGACGGCGGAGCATGGATATCCCCTGCGGCTGATCGTGCCCCATTTGTATGCGTGGAAGTCCGTGAAGTGGGTGCGAGGCATCGAGTTTCTGACTCAAGATGCGCCCGGGTTCTGGGAACAGAACGGGTACCACATGTATGGAGATCCCTGGCGGGAGCAGAGATTCAATACGGATTGAAGACTTCGATGGTTGGCGGCAGGCGGGGATTGCGGTTTCTTCCCGCACGGGTCGCACAAAAAGCGAGCACTAGAATTGGGGCAGAATTTCTTTCTTATACCCCTCCAGCGTCGCCTCTTCCTCGCCGCACATCAGGTAGACGTTGAACTGGGTTACACCGAGCTTCGCCAGACGGCGCAGCTTCTCTCGATGGGCCTGGGCGGTTCCCACTACGCAAAAACGGTCCACGATGTCATCCGACACGAATTTCGAGTTGCTGCTGTCGACTTCACAATGCTGCTGGTAGTCGTATCCGCCGCGATTGCTGACGTAGGACGTCAAAGCGGGCGGCAACTCTTCGGACTTATAGCGGGATAGCAGGTCGACTACGTGATTCGATACCAAGGCAGGGAACCAGCGCACCTGTTTGCGCGCATGTTCCAGATCGTCCGAGATCCAGACGGGCGCCGCGGCCATGACTTCAATCTTCCTGTAATCGCGCCCCGCCGCCTCGGCGCCTTTCTTCACGAAGCCGAGACACCACTCGATCAGGTCGGGATCGGCGAATTGCAGGATCACTCCGTCGCCGATGCGCCCGGCCATGTCGAGGACCTTGGGGCCGTAGCCCGCTATCCAGACCGGCGGCGGCACCTTTGCCCAGGTGAGGCGGGTGGGCTGGCCTTCATATTCGACTTCCTTGCCCGACATCAGTTCGCGCAACGTCTTGACTGCCCGCTCCAGGTCGCCAGCGCCGACGGGCTTTTTTCCGAGAACACGCCGCGAACTGTCGCCCCGTCCGATGCCCAGTTGCATGCGGCCACCCGAGATCAGGTTCAGGGTCGCGAAGAGGCTGGCCGTCACGGTTAGGTCGCGTACCGCGGGATTGGTCACGCAGGGGCCAAGCTTCATCTTCCTGGTATTGGCAGCCATCAGGGTGAGCATGGGATAGGGCTCGAGCCACAACACGTGCGAATCGAAGATCCATCCGTACTCAAAGCCCGCGTCTTCGGCCTGGCGCGTCAGGGAAACGATCCGGTCCACTGTCATGTCAGGCTTGATCGTGATGCCGAATTGCATGGGGAACTCCCCGTTCTGGTCGGTCTGTTGTCCTTGGGGTGACTTCGTGTTCTGAGAGGGTTAAAAAGCAAAATCGATAACCACAAAGGACACAAAGGAGCACGAAGGAACCCATCCGCCGGTTCGAAGGTGGGGCAGTTTAGCATAAAATGCGAGCTCCGCTTCTATCCGGAGGACGTCCGCAATGGGTTTCGACACTCTCGTCGTCAATGGCCGCGTGGTCACCGCGACTGACACCTACTCGAGCGACATCGCCATCAGCCAGGGCAAGATCGAAGCGATCGGCAAGGGCCTTCCGCGCGAGAACACGAAAAAGATCATCGACGCGGGCAACAACTACGTTCTCCCGGGCGGCATCGACGTGCACACCCATCTGGACATGCCTTTCGGAGGGACCACCAGCGCCGACGATTTCGAAACCGGCACGCGCGCCGCCGCTTTCGGCGGGACAACGACTCTCATCGATTTCGCCATCCAGTACAAGGGTCAGACGCTGCGCACCGCATTCGACACTTGGATGCAAAAAGCTTCCGGCAAGGCGGTCAGCGATTACGCCTTTCACTGCATCATCACCGACATCGGAGGCGCGCAACTGGAAGAGATGAACGCTCTGGTGCGTGAAGGCGTGACCAGTTTCAAGCTCTTCATGGCCTATCCGGGCGTGTTCATGCTGGACGATACCAGCATCTTCAAAGCCTTCCGCGCAACGGCGAAGAATGGCGGCCTGGTCTGCATGCACGCGGAAAACGGCAGCGCGATCGACGTCATCGTGCAACAGGCGCTGGCGGAGGGGAAGAAGGCTCCCAAATACCACGCCCTCACCCGTCCCACCACGGCCGAAGCCGAAGCGACCTCTCGAGCCATCGCGCTGGCTGAGATGGCGGGCGCGCCCGTCTACATCGTTCACCTAAGCTGCAACGATGCGTTGGAGAAAATCCGCGAGGCGCGTGACCGCGGGCTGCCGGTGTATGCCGAGACCTGCCCGCAATACTTGTATCTCTCGCTCGAAAACATGGACGCCCCGGGCTTCGAAGGGGCCAAGTACGTCTTCACCCCGCCGTTGCGCGAGAAGTGGCACCAGGAAAAACTGTGGAACGGCCTCAAGCAAGATCACCTGCAAGTCGTCTCTACCGACCACTGCCCCTTCTGCTTCAAGGAACAGAAGGAACTCGGCAAGGACGACTTTACCAAGATTCCCAACGGCGGCCCCGGCATCGAGCACCGCATGAGCCTGATTTACTCGGGCGGCGTAGGGAAAGGCCGCTTTTCCGTGAACCGCTTCGTCGAACTCGTCTCGACAGCTCCCGCCAGGCTCTTCGGGCTTTACCCTCGCAAAGGCACCATTGCCATCGGCAGCGATGCCGACCTCGTCATCTTCGATCCCAACCGCAAACACACGATCAGTGCCAAGACGCACCACATGCGCGTCGACTATTCGATGTTTGAAGGGATTGACGTGACCGGCATGCCCGACACCGTTTTATCGCGCGGGCAGGTGATCGTGGAAGGGAACAAATTCCTGGGGCGAGCCGGGGCGGGCGAGTTTATTCGACGGGCGACCTATGTGCAGCAGTGAGGAGTTGATTAATTGGGAAATTGGGATTGGAAAATTTGTAATTTGGTAATCGGGTAATTTGTAATTTAAATGCGAAGATCCGAGGTCGTAGAAGCGAAGCGACCGGCTTCGAAAGGCATTGTTTTAAATTGCCAATTACAAATTACCAAATTACAAATTCCCCAATCTCCTTCACTTCCTCTGTAACTCAATCGTGCACGTGCCGTGCCCGCGATCAGCTTCGACGAAAGCGGTGGCGCTGCCGCCCGTGACCATGTTGAAATTCTTGACCTTGCACGTAACGCCGAAGGCGCCGTTGTTCCAAGTATTGTGTACGGGCGGCATGGCCCCGCAGTTTTGCCAACTATCGAGCTTTCCTTCCCACATGTCTCCGCCGGCAGTGAGCTTTACGATCGCAGCTTTCGGTAATCCCCCGACCTCGGGGGTAATTTTGATAGGCCCTTTCAGGAGGGTGTGAGTTTCGCCGCGGCACTTCGAGTTTTCGAAGCCGCCATCTTCCTGGATGAATCCGGACCCAACGTCCTTGGCGGCGGTTGCCTCCGTTGCGTCGGGATCGATTTCGAAAGTTCCCTTCACCTCGCGCACCGTCTTGTTGAAGTTGCACCCGTTTTCACTTCCTTGTTGGCTGCAGTTCCTGTGCTCTTCGTTGTACTTGTATTCGAATGTTCCGGTCATGGGCCGAAAGCCGAAGGCCGTCATCTCGGTTTCCTTGTCGCATTCGACGACTAGTTTCTCCGCGTCCTTGATTTCCCCTTCATTGATTTCATTGATGGCGTCGTCGTTCATGCCAAGGAGTGGTGACAGGAGGGCGCCCGAACCGAAGGGCAGAAAGTGCGCCAGGTATCCTGCCGCCACGTTGGCCGTGCGCGGCACGGCGGACAGTCCAACCTCCAGTTTCGCATCGCTGAGTGGACCGAGAACGTCATGCTGATAGTTCGAGTCCTGGGAAGCCTTTTTGGTAAGCGGATTGGTGGGATTCTTTGCGCAGTCCTGCAGGTCGCCGACCTGATTCAACTGGCCTACCAGCTCCGCTCCGGATAACAAGAGGTCTAAAACCGCCAGGGGCGCATCGATTCCCAAGCTCTTGGCGGTCTCGAGTTCTTCCAGTTCTCCGTTGATGACCTTCCAATCCTTCCAGTGTTCCGCCAGCATGTTCGTAAAAAGACCCACCGTGGGCTCGGCGATCGCCCGGCCTTGACCCCACGCTTGCGGCACCAGGGTGAAGAACGCGGCGCTTGGCGGTGCAGAGGGTGCTCCAATTCGGTCGAGCAACTCTTTCGGGAGCGCGCTGTAGGGCACGTTATATTCCAGCGTCGCCTGAAAGCTGTCCAGGCCTTTTTTCTGACCGCTCAACCTGGGGTTATAAATCGGGCGATGGCCTCGGGCCGCCCGTTCCAGGTCCGCAGCGGTTGGTGTGGATGCCTGGTTCGGACGCAGACCGACAGTTTCATCGATTTTCACGCCGTCCGGAAATGTCATCACGAAGTGCAGCGAAGTTTTGCTCTCATCGAGCACCTGGATGTTCGACTTCATCAAGTACACCGCGGCGCGTGCGCTCAGATGACGCTCTGCCATCAGTTTGTACATCGCTGCCTGGTCGACGCCCTCGAGGAGGGCTGGCGAGATCGCTGTACTGGGCGGCATCATCAGGCCTGCGGGCATGGTCATCCCGGGTGGCAATTTCATGCCTGGCGGCAGTGTCATGCCGCTGGGCATTTGCATGCCGTTCGGCAAAGCCATGGGATACGGGGTTTGTGCCTGCGGAGTTTTCTTCGGACGCGCGAACAGTGACTTCAATCCCCAACTGGCCAGCACCATGCCGATCAGCAACGCACTTCCAAGAACAGCAAATGTACGGGTATTCGAACCCATTGCACGGTTCCTCGTACTCTTGTCATGCACAACAGCCTTGCCCTCAAGGGCTAAAGCGGCATGGCTTGTCCGGTCTCTCGACACGGCTGAAGCCGTGCCCGTCTCAAGGGCCGGGTCGAAACCAACTTCGGCGGTCGGCAGCGGCAGCCGCAGCGAAGTCGATGGAGCAACTCCAGGCAGCTTCTGCGAAAGCAGGGCGGAACTTCCCCAAGATGTCCCGCCCCTGCCGCCGTTACTTCTTCGTACTGACCTGCGTGAGCACGGTGTTCGCCGTCTGCTGCAGAAGTGGCGTCAAGACATCTTCGCCGTCCGACTTCGCCTTGCCCTGCAGCGCGTTCTGCAGGACGGGAGCGGTTTGCCCCAATTGCACCAGTTGATACTGCACGTTGACGTCATCCTTTGACTTGATCTGGCCGTTGAATCCAGCCAGTTGGCTGACGGCCTGCTGCTGGGCCGACTGCGCCGCAGCCGAGGCTGCTGCGGAAGCCGCACTCGCGGCCATTGCGCCTCCCATGCCGTGGGCGGCCATGCCCATCGGCGTCATGCTGGCCACCGGTGCTGCCATCTTCATGAACTTGCCGAATCCACCACTTTGACCATGTTTTACAATCACGCTGGAATAAAGAACGTAATCGCATTGTTTTTGCTGCGCCTCGGCTTGCAGTTGCATGGCGATATGCGAGTCGAGCGCGGCAATCTCAACGGCTGGCCCACTCATCAGCGCCACCATCGCGTTTCGGATCGGGGAACTGTAGTCCGCCCCCGCATTATTCCCCTGTCCGAGTTGCGCCTCGGGCGGCGCGATGCCGACCCGGATCTTGCCCGGCGCTTTCGGTCCCAACACCTGCGGTGCGGCGACCGGAGCGCTTGCCGGTTGATTTCCCGGATGCATCATGGCTGCCATGTTCGGCATTCCGCCGCCGCCCTGCTGGGCGTACTGGGAAAGCATCTGTTGGCTCATTGCATTTCCCGCGGATGCTGCAGGGTATGAGCCTCCTGGCTGGGCGGGAGGCGTGAAGCCCTGGGCTCCGGCGGGCTGCTGTGGTTGCGCCATTTGCGGCACCGGAGGCATCTGGGGCATGCCCTGCAGTTCGGCGAACGAGTTCACCTGCTTGTAAGTGGCCGGCACATCGAACAGCGCAGCATCCTGCGGCTGCTTGTTCAACTCTGTCACGTTGATGCTTACCGTCATCGTGCTGCCGTCCGGGTTATGCATGGTCACGTTCTGCACGAGTGGGTAGCCCGGCTTGCCACTTCCGCTATGATGTTCCACGATCGCGTCCTGGCATCCCTGGTTCTGATGCACCGGCGGCGTCATGGCGGAGGCGCAACTCACCTGCTCTTTGCCGATGTCCGCGTACCAGCCATCCATCTCAAACGTCTGATCCAGTTTGCTGCACGCATCAGCCGAGGATTTCTCCACCACTTTCGCCTTCAGGTGGCGTGCAGTGTAGCCAAACAACTGCTTCCGCTCGCCGGTATCGGTGATGGTCGTGGTCACGTCAATCTTGCCGCCGCTGGTCTTTTCCTCAGCGACGGGCGCGCCCGTCACCAGTGCGGCCGCGCGAGCCGCCGCCGCATCCTGCGGATCATTCACCACAAAATACGACTGCGCCTGATCGTTCAGGGAGACCGTGCGCTTGAGGTCGCACTGCCGGATGGTCACCATCGCGCCCCCCGGTCCCTGGTTCACATCCCGGGTCCGCGCGCCTTTGATCGAAGTCTCGGTGGTGGACATCGTGTTACCACCAACGGAAATACTTTTCTTGATGTGCACGTCCTCTGCTTGTGCCGCCATCGCGGCGGTCAACAGAGCGAGCACGCAGGAGAGCTGTCGCAACCATTGGGAACGCATATGCAACTCCTTCTAGGAATAGGGTTTTGGCTTTCAGAGAGCGTCCTCGTGAAAAGCCCCCCGGTCCCGGCCCCCCTGAAGGTACCGGACCGGGGAACGACTGCTCTCCTGTGACGTCATGCGAAATCGGCAGCCAAATCCACTCACCTTCGCAATATTTTTTTTGATGGGGGTTTCGATCCGGGACGGCGGCATCGAACGTGGCCTTTAAAGTTTCGCCCCCGACCGACTCTGGCGACCCGTGGGAAACGATGTAACTGGTGTTTTTTCAGTATCTTGACACGGCCTCCAAAACTCGATATGCTGACGCCAGCAAAGCGCGCCACCACCCCCATGGCGCAGGGGCGTGGCCACGTGCAAGATTCTTCCGATCAGGTTACTCAACTCCTAGTCCGTTGGCGCGGGGGCGACCGCGAAGCACTGGATGCGCTCATGCCGATCGTTTATGCGGATCTTCGCCGCATTGCCCGCCACTATCTGCGCAGCGAACGTCCCGACCATACCTTGCAGAGCACCGCACTCGTGCACGAAGCGTACGTGCGCCTTATCGGCAACAAACTACCGGAGTGGCAGAACCGCGCTCATTTCTTCGGGGTTGCCGCCCGTCTCATGCGGCAGATCCTGGTGGAGTACGCGCGTGGCCACCAGGCTGCTAAGCGCGGCGGCAGTGCGTGTAAAGTCAGCCTGGACGAAGGCTTGATGCTGCCTCAGCAGGCGGATCTTGACGTGGTCTTGCTTGACGACGCGCTGCAGGATCTGGCCAGACTGGACCCGCAGCAGAGCCGGATCGTGGAACTCCGTTTCTTCGCCGGGCTGACTATCGACGACACTTCCGAGGTGCTGGGCATCTCTCCGGCAACGGTAACGCGCGACTGGACCACGGCGCGCGTCTGGCTGTACCGGGAGATCTCACGAAGGGCGCCGCAATCAGCGTCAAACGACTAGCAAGCAAGCACATGGGAAGCGCGACTCGGAAGGAATCGGCCCTCCGCCCCGGGACCCAACACTCTAGCCTGCTCCATATTGCAGTGGTCTCGCCATCGGTGGTAGTCTCGGCTCAGTTCTCGTCGCGAGCGGGAGTAGTTCAGCGGTAGAACGCCAGCTTCCCAAGCTGGATGTCGCCGGTTCGATCCCGGTCTCCCGCTCCAGCAATTCCTAACCCTAGCTTGCCACCGTCTTTAGGATGCGTTGTTGTCGCAATCCTCCTCCATCGTGCAAACATACGGATACGAGTGGCGGGAACTCAGCCGTCCGTCACTTGCACGGCAGCCCTCCGGAAAAGCGCGCGCAGCTTGGCGTTTGGTCAGTTGTAAGCAATAGTTTTACTTGCTGATTTTTGCGACTGGGGTATGCTGTCGCGCAGATTGGGCCGAGGGAGTGTCTGGACGGTGGGTTCCGGGGGAGGGGCTCACATTCTGACACTGCCCTCGGCCATTTCTTTAGCATTATGCGTTTTAGCTCAATCCTTCACTCCAGATTCGGTCGCCGGCGCTCCGTCAATTTCGGCTCTCAGTAAGTCCACCAAGAGCGAGATTCTGCACGCGCCGGCGTCGAACCCACCTCAGAATTTTTGAGATCAGGTGACACCACACTTCTTCTCGCTGGGTCGCCAGAAGCTTGCTCACCCACCTCAGTGACAACAGGGTAAAACTTTGTAAAGACAGCCATTAGGCGCCGCGCCGGTGCTACATTGTTAGCATGGAGTGGTGCTGGGCCGTTACAGCGAAATGCCGGTCGGCGGTATTGGCGTCATCCTCGCTGCTCGCCCTGGCGATGCCCCACATGCCCATTGTGCTTGCCCTTCCGCAAGCCGCGCAATCGGGAACTACCCCCGATTCCTCACTTCAGCGTGCTGTCGGGTCCATCAAAGCGATTACCGACAATGGAGTTACACTTGACTCCGACGGTGGGCAAGAACTCCCGGTGACTTTGCAGGACTCGACGCGCATCCTCCGCGTTGCTCCCGGAGAAAAAGACCTCAAGAACGCCACGCCTTTACAGAAGCAGGACCTGCAGGTTGGGGATCGCATTCTGGTTCGGGGCAAGCCTGGCGGGGGCGGCCGTGCCGTCGCCGCGGTCGCTGTGATTGTGATGAAGCAGTCCGATGTCGCGGCCAAGCGCGAGAAGGAACGCGAAGACTGGCAAAAGCGTGGGGTTGGCGGCCTGGTGACCGCAGTGGATCCGCCCACGAGCGCCATTACCATCTCCATAACGTCCTTCGCGGGAACGAAGAACATCGTCATCCACACTACGAAAGACACCGTCCTCCGCCGCTACGCCCCGGACTCGATAAGGTTCGGGGATGCCCGGGTTGCACCTTTCGACCAGATCAAGGTGGGTGATCAGCTGCGTGCGCGGGGGACGAAGGACGCCGACGCCACCGAACTCACCGCCGAGGAAGTCGTTTCCGGCACCTTTCGCAACCTGGCGGGCCAGATTGCAGCGGTCGATTCCGCTGGCAATACACTTACTCTCAACGATGCTCTGAGCAAGCAGACCGTAGTGGTAAAGGTTACAGGCGATGCGCAGTTGCGCAAGCTGCCTCCGGAGTTTGCGCAGAGAATTGCCATGCGCCTAAAAGGTGGCATGGCCCAAGGCATTCCTGGAGCAGAGGCGGCGGTGGGTGGCAGTTCCCCAGGGTCGCGCGGGCAAGCCCCCGGAGAATCTCAAGGAACTGGCGGGATGGGCGGCCGGAATGGTGCTCCCGCGGACGTGCAGCAGATTCTGAATCGTATGCCACCGGCTTCGCTGGGCGATCTGCAAAAAGGAGACGCGGTCATGATCGTCTCCACCCAAAGCGACGGTTCTGGAATCGTCCACGCGATTACGCTGCTGGCTGGAGTGGAGCCGATTCTGACGGCTGCGCCCAACGCCAGCCAGGCCATGATGCTTTCGCCCTGGAGTCTGGGTTCCGCGAATGCGGAGGCCGCTGCCAATCCGTAGCGGGTTTCAGGAGTTAGCTAATTTTGCAAGAGAGCATGAGGTTTAATCCGCAATTCGTTCGCATTTCTTCGTTCCTGATTCTTCTCGGGCTGTCGCTGGGTGTTTGCGCACAGACTGGCACGGGCAGCTTGCATGGCACGGTCACCGATCCTTCCGGGGCCACGGTCGGCAATGCCACTATCGCTGCCATCACGCCGGATGGACAGGGCAAAACTGCCACCACCAATCGCAGCGGCGGTTACGAAATTAATGGGTTGCCTCCTGGGACCTACACGGTCACGGTCAATGCCCCGGGCTTTGCCGACTTCGCGCAGGACAATGTCGAGGTCGGGGCCGACCGTTCCCAGTTACTCAACGTGGCCCTTGCCATCGCGGTCGAGAAAGAGAACGTCAACGTCACTGACGAAGCCGGCGCCGGAGTGGAAGTCAGTCCCTCCAACAATGCAGGCGCCATTGTCCTTTCCGGCAAGGAGCTGGAGGCCCTGCCGGACGACCCCGATGAACTGCAGACTGATCTCGAGGCGCTCGCTGGACCCTCCGCGGGACCCAACGGTGGCCAGATTTACATTGATGGATTCACCGCCGGCCAGCTTCCGCCCAAGTCCTCCATCCGCGAAATACGCATCAACCAGAATCCTTTCTCCGCCGAGTACGACAAACTCGGCTATGGCCGTATCGAGATCTTCACGAAGCCCGGCACCGACAAGTACCACGGCCAGGTCTCGATTATGGGGAACTCCTCGGCCTTCAATTCGCAGAATCCATTTCTAGTCGGAACCGAGCCCCCGTACCACTCGCTGCAATACATGGGGAACGTCGGAGGACCGTTAGGCAAGAAAGTCTCATTCTTTTTCGACGTGCAGCGCAGGAACATTGACGAGGTCACGGTGATCAATGCGACGGTGCTCAATCTCAATCCCGATCCCGCCTGCACTGATCCCAGCTGTCTCGGCGTTCCTTACTCCGCGGCTGTTCCCAACCCGCACACTCGCACCAATCTCAGCCCGCGGCTGGATTTCCAGCTCTCCAAAAACAATACCTTGACCGCCCGCTACCAGTTCTTCCGCAACTCCGAAGAAAATGACGGGGTGGGCGGGCTGTATTTGCAGCAGCAGGGCATCAACAGCACCAGCACGGAAAATACCCTGCAGCTCAGCGATACTCAGGTGCTTTCCTCCAAGGTGATCAACGAGACTCGCTTCCAGTATCTCCGCGAAAGCACTCGCGACGTTCCTGTGAACACCACTCCGACCATCGCCGTTCTGGGCTCGTTCATCAGCGGCGGGGGCAGCGGAGGCGCCAGCACCGATCTTCAGAATCACTACGAGTTCCAGAACTACACTTCCATGGCACTCGGGCAATCACCTCCTGAAATTCGGCGGCCGCTTGCGTGCCGTTCATGACGTCAACCTGGCTACCGACGGTTTCAACGGCTCCTGGACCTTCCAGGACCTTAGCCTCTACCAGACTCACCAACCATTCCAGTTTTCGCTTAATGCGGTTCCGGGCGCGGCCGTGTCGACCGCTCCGACCGTCACCGTAAACGTCGTCGACGCAGGCCTTTATATCCAGGATGATTGGCGCTTGCGGGCGAACCTCACGCTCAGCTATGGCCTCCGCTTTGAAACGCAGAACGCCATCCATGATCACGGCGACTTCGCGCCCCGCGCGGCCATCGCCTGGGGAATTGGTGGAGGACAAAAAAGCGCGCCGAAGACCGTGCTGCGCGCCGGCTTTGGCATGTTCTACGAGCGGTTCCGCGAAAGCGACGTCCTGCAAGTCGAACGATTGGATGGCACGACCCAATTGCAGTACATCGCACAGGCTCCTTCCGGACAGCCCATTCCCGGCGTTACCTACCCGAACATCCCGTCGCCGAGCCAGCTTCAGCAGAGTTCCCCCACGCTCTATCAGATCGACTCCAGGTTCCGCTCACCCTATCTTTTGCAGAGTGCTATCAGCTTGGAGAGACAGATCACCAAGACCGCCAACGTCTCCGTGTCATATCTGAATTCGCGGGGCTTTGACCAGCTTTTGACCCGCAACATCAATGCCCCCACTAGCGAACCGTTCTCTGCAACGGATCCCGCTCTGCGTCCCCTCGGTACACTCGAAAATATCTACCAGTACGCCACCGAGGGTATCTTCCGGCAGAATCAGATGATCGTGAGCACCAATGTGCGCGCCGGCGCGAAGCTCACCCTGTTCGGCTTCTACACGCTGAATTACGTGCACGCCAACACCTCCGGAGCATTTCCATCCAACCAGTACAACTTAGATCAGGACTACGGCCGCACCACCTATGACATCCGTCATCGGGTGTTTGTCGGCGGCTCCATTTCCGGGCCGTATGGTTTTCGGCTCAGTCCGTTCCTCATCGCAACCTCGGGCGTGCCCTACAACGTCACGGTCGGACAGGACTTGAACGGCGATTCTCTCTACAACGATCGTCCTGCTTTTTCGGGGGGGTGCTCTCAACCCACCAGCTCGTGCTTTTACAACCAGCCCCGCGTTTCAGGACACACGCGTCCCGATTAACTACTTGACCGGGCCCCCACAGTTCACTCTGAATTTGCGTCTCAGCAAGACTTTCGGGTTCGGCAGGGAAGCCGCGGCCCCGAACGGCCCCGGCGGCGGAACCCGGAGGAGGCCATGGCGGCGGGGGAGGCCATGGCGGTGGGGGTGGAGGCTTCGGACGCGGACCAGGTGCGGGCATGGCCGCGGTCTTTGGTCCCGGAACTACCAACCGTCGCTATAACCTGACTTTCAGCGTCAATGCACGCAACGTCCTGAATTACGAAAATCTGGCCGCGCCCATTGGGAACTTAAGTTCTCCCAACTTCGGCAGATCCATCGCGCTGGCGAGAGGCCCATTTTCCAGCGCCGCAGCCAGCCGCAAAATTGAACTGCAGGCCAGCTTCAGTTTCTAGGCTCGGTCAGCTTCGCGTGTGACGTCAGCGCCGATTGCGGCTGGGAAAATGTCTTCGTGCCTCCGCTTGTTGCTGAGGCTTACTCAGTGTTTCCTCGGCCTAGTTCTGCGATCTTTGGGTAAGAGTCCCTCGTTTTTCCTTTCGCGGGGTAATAAGAGCGCCAGTTGTTCTTCCCTCCGCGGAAGAATAAGATTCTGACGGCGCAGCCGTCATTGGGCTGGGTGCCCGACCAGCAAATCTAAGACTGGAGTACTTATTATGAAGACCAAGCCGTTCATTGCCGCCCTTGCACTCCTAGTCGCCATTCCGGCCCTCGCCGAAGAGAAAGAAAAAAAAGAGACGGAACGTCTCAACGAATCCGCCGTCGTCCTAAAGGAGATTCTGGGCATGCCGGAAGGAATCCCCAAAGACCTCCTCAACAAGGCCGTTTGCGTGGTGGTCTACCCCTCAGTGAAGAAGGCGGCTTTCATTGTAGGCGGCAGCTACGGGCGTGGCGTGATTACTTGCCGGTCCGGAAAGGAATTCAATGGCCGCTGGAGCGCGCCCGCCATGTTCGCGCTGGAAGGCGGAAGTTTTGGTTTCCAGATCGGCGCGCAGGCCACCGACTTCGTGCTGCTCATCATGAATGAGAGCGGGGCCAACTCTGTCATGAGCAGCAAGGTCAAGCTGGGCGCCGACGCCTCCGCCACCGCCGGCCCGGTGGGGCGCAATGCCTCCGCCGAGACGGACGTGGTCCTCAAAGCCGAGATCCTCTCTTACTCCCGTGCCAAGGGGCTGTTCGCCGGGATCTCGCTCGCCGGTTCCACCTTGCGCGCCGACGACGGCGCCAACAAGGCTGTTTATGGCAAAGAACTCAGCGCCAAGGAAATCGTTCGCGAGGGAAAAGTTCCCGCGCCCCCGGCGGCCAGTCGTTTGCTTGCGATCCTTACCCAGGCGTCCCCGAAACACATCGAGAAAAAATAGAGGTTCAGATCACGCTGGAGATCGAGGTCTGCGAACTCTGTGATCTCCCGCCGAAGACGGGCGGTTCGGCCGGGCTGTTCTCCAACGGCACTCCCCGGTGGTCCCGACACGGCTATACTCAGTTTCCTCCTTCACAGGAGACCCTATGATGTTTTCTTTCTTTTTTCGGGCCCTGTTGTTCGCGCTTTCCTGCTCGCTCGCCGTTTGGGCGCAGGAACCTCAGCCCAAGCCGCCGGTCGTGCCTGCGCCGGAAAGTCGGCCGGAGCATCGACCGAGCATCGGACTGGTGCTCGAGGGCGGCGGCGCTCTCGGACTGGCGCATGTCGGCGTCCTGCGCTGGCTCGAGGAGAATCACATCCCCGTCGACTACCTGGCCGGTACCAGCATGGGAGGCCTGGTCGGAGGCCTGTATGCCACCGGTATGTCCGCTCAGGAAATCAATACTTTTCTCAAAGGAGTCAACTGGAACCGCTCTCTGCGCAACGAAGTTCCATACAAGGCTCGCTCCTTCCGCCGCAAGGAAGACAAGCGCGAATACCCCAACGATCTTGAATTCGGCCTTAAAGGCGGCATCGTTTTTCCCAGCGGGTTTAACTCGGGCCACCAGGTCGGCCTGATCCTGGATCGCATTGCGCTTCCATACTCTGATCTCAAGACTTTCGATGACCTTCCCACGCCCTTTCGTTGTGTAGCCACCGATCTGGTTACCGGCAAGGCCACGGTATTCCATGAGGGCGCACTTTCCGACGCTCTGCGGGCCAGCATGTCCCTTCCGGCCATCTTCAGTCCCGTGCGCCATGAAGGCCACGTCTACGTGGATGGCGGCATTATCGATAACCTGCCGGTCGACGTCGCGCGCGCGATGGGCGCCGACATCGTGATTGCGGTTCACCTGGAAGTCCCGCCGCTTACCCCGGAACAAGGCCTTTCCGCATTTGCCGTACTGCAGCGCTCCGTGGGCGTCGTGATTTCAGTCAACGAACTTGAGAGCATAAAGAAAGCCGACATCCTCGTCCGGGCTCACACCGAGTCCTACAGCATGATCGATTACCAGGCCGCCAAGGAGATCATCGAAGTCGGTTACGCCGGCGCCCAGGAACGCGCTGCCTTGCTCCATCGACTCGCCCTCAATGAAGCGGACTGGGCGGAGTACCAGGATCGCCGACAAGCCCGGCGGCGCCCCGTTCCCGTTCCCCAATTTGTGGAAGTCACCGGCACCGATCCGGTAATCGCTCGGGGCATTGAGAAAACTCTTGCCGACAACGTGGGCAAGCCGCTCGATTATGATCGAATTAACGACGACCTCACGGGCGTCACCGGCCTGGGCCGCTTCTCCCGTGCCGGCTATCAGCTCACCACTCGTAACGGCCAGGAAGGCCTGCTGGTTCGAGCCGACGAGAAAGACTACGCTCCGCCTACGGTCAACCCGCTGTTTCTCATCGACGGCTCCGACTATACGGATGTACGTTTAAGTTTGGGGGCCCGCGTCACCCTGAACGACATCGGCGGATTCGGTTCCGAACTTCGCACTGATTTCATCGCCGGCTCCGCCTACGGCATCGCGTCCGAGTACTACCACCCGCTGAACTGGTTTAGCCATTTCTTCATGGCGCCTCGTGCGTTTGCCAGCTCCAAGCCCTTCGATCTTTACTTCGATAACAACCGCATTGCGGTGTTTCGACAGCACGATGCGGGCGGCGGCTTCGACTTCGGCGTGGCCGTAAATCGCTTTTCTGAAGTGCGCTTTGGCTACCAGATCGACCATTTCTCGCTGACCCGCAGCATCGGAATACCGGCGCTGCTGAGCAACGTGAGCGGCCGCCAGGGATTCACCCGCTTGCGGTACATCATCGATCACACCGACGATCCCACCGTGCCCCGCCAGGGCTACCTCCTGCAATCCAACTTTCAGTTCTACGACGCCAACCCCTCCGCCACCGAGCACTTTCCCGTCGCCGAAATTCGCACCGGCGTCTTTCACAGCCTCGGCAAAAACTCTGTCTTTCTGCTCGCTTCCGGCGGTTCCACATTCGGGTACCGCAATACCGGCCTCCCATTGTTTGGTCTGGGAGGACCGCAGCGCCTGGGCGCTTATGGAACCAACGAACTTCTGACCAACCAGTATTTTTTGTTTCAGCCGGGCTACATTCGGCGCCTCACGCAGTTGTCTCCGTTCCTGGGGAACAATGTGTACCTGATCACCGCCTACGAGCTAGGTAAGGCCTACGCCGGATTGAATGCCAGCGACTCGCGCCTCCCGAATGATTTCAACGCCGCTGTGCTGGTGCAGTCCTTCATCGGCCCGATCGTCTTTGGTGGCGGCGTGGGCGATCGCGGTCATCACAAATTTTATTTTCAGCTGGGACGATACTTCTGAGGGTTGGGCGCAGTCTTCGCGTGACCTGCGATTCGTTCCGCGACCTGCTCATTCAGGATTTTGTTGGGGGTCGCGGAAGATGGCCCTAACGGGCTCGTGCTCCCACTCGACGAAGGCTACAGTCTGCCTCTATGATGGTCCCATCCCGGCTTCATCCGAGGTCTTTAATGTCTGAACCAAGTTACGAAGAACTGAAAGCCCGCCTGCAGGACCTGGAAAAGCAGGTGGAAACGAAGAAGCGTAGCGGCGTGATGGAATTCAAAGTGTCGGAGAAGGGCGGTGTCAGCGTCTACGGTCTGGGCCGATTCCCGGTCACGCTCTATTACGAGCAGTGGACACGATTGCTCGAGGCCTCCGAGAACCTTCGCCAATTCCTTGAAGAAAACAAATCTAAGCTGAAGCTTAAAGGCCAGTAAGATCGCCCAGGAACAATACCTCTACCTCACCACTCAGGGACGCAAGAGTGGCCGTCAGCGTGAAATCGAGATCTGGTTCACGCAGCACGACGGCCACTTCTACATCATTGCCGAGTACGAAACTTCGCACTGGCTTCAGAACCTGCGCGCTCTGCCCGAAGTCCAGGTTCGGGTCGGTGGACAGACTTTTTCCGCTCGAGCCCGCATTCTTAGTTCCGACGCCGACGCTGACCTTCGCTCCACCGTTCAGGATTTATCGCGCGCCAAGTACGGTTGGGGAGACGGTACTGTCGTCGAGTTGAAAACGCTGTAAGAAATACTCTTTCCCAAAGCATCAAACTACGGAACGGCTGCGGTAGAAACGCTGACCTGTGGCCCCACCACAGCGATGGCCAGGCCGGGCCCGGCGTTTACCTTTGCTACGTCCGCAAAAGTGTGGGTCGTCCAATTGGAAGTGCCCGCTAGTCGTGTCGACACGGTTGTTCCCGACGCTACAAATGTTCCTGCTGGCGTTGCCGCCACTGGCACTCCCGAGCTCAGTTGCACCTTGGCTTGCCAGGATGCGCCCACCGGTCGATACGTCGCGTAGGTGCCCGGACTGATCGTAACCTGGGTGAAGATCGCAACTGCGTTTCCGCTCCCGTCGACCGCCACACCCGTTGAGCCACCTGCTTGGCCCACTAACACCGGCAGGCCCGCCGCAGCACTCCAACTGCTCCCTGACCTGACCGCGTAGGACACCCCACTGCGGGTGCGCCAAACCACTACCGCAGTTCCATCGTTGCCTAAACCAACGTTCGGATTGTTCTGACGGTACGCGGATGCCGCAACCGTGACCGGCGCACTCCAGGCTCCCGTCAGATCGCGGCTGATAGCGACCACTGCCCCCGTCAATATTCCGGTTGCGCCTTCTACGGCCACCGCCTGCCCGCCAGAGTTCACCGCCAGCTTCGCCAGACCGTAGCACGTCGTAGCATTTGAAATGGTTCGAGCCGAGCCGAAGCCGGTGGCTGCACTTCCAGTTTCGGCTCTCAGAGCACACGTGACCGTGGTCGGGCTGGTGATCTCTTCCCAAATCAAAGTCGCCTGGCTGTGACTGTCGAAGCCGATGCCGGGCAGTCCAAAACTGTTGACGTTGCCATACACGTTGGTCGAGATCGTGATGGGGTTTCCCCAATGACCCGCCGAGAAGAATGCCGCCTGCGCCTCGTTGGGAATATAGGTATTCGTCGTCCGGAAGCTCCACACCGCCAGCACGTCGCCGTTCGGCGCGACTGCAATGTTGCCGGTCCCGGCTCCGAAACTTCCGAGCGATGACAACGTCACCGGCGATCCCCAGCTTGTCCCCGTCTTGACCGCTGCCTGTAATCCTCCGGAAAGCGGTGTAAACAGAACTGCCGAAGTTCCGTTTCCGTTGGTGGCGACCGCAATCCCAAAACCATTGGCAATGAATTGCGGCGCGCTCCAGGTCTGCGCCGCCGCAAAGCCCGAGCAAGCTAGTACAGAGCCGGCGAGCAGTATTGCTATCTTCCAAACACTACGCAGATCGCACATGTTGCGCTCCTTAAAATAAATGAGCATTCCACGCGATAACCTGGATGCTTTTTGATTGGGGACCCGGGTATTTCTGACATACCAGAGCTTCGACTCGCGGGGGAACCGCTTGGATCAGAGATGCAAGCGGCTAAGAGCCTTGAACATCGAACTTACGAAGGGGAAAATCCTCGCGGTGTTCGTTCGACTTCTACGATCATCAAGCCTGACCAGAAAACAACAATAACGATTTTTCGACCGACGCCGCGACTCTATAACCTGCCGGTAGGGAAGTCAAGTCGACAAATCACGGTTAGCTAGCTTATAGCTAGCCTTAGTTTGGCCGGCCTCAAGTTTCCCTTAAACGCCTGCCTAGCTAGGCGTTTTCTATGGGTAGAATCCTTTATCCTGAATTTTCCTGGAACGCTATGTCCGAAGAAATCCTTACCCTACCGCCGCCGCCGGCCGACACCCGGCTCGCCTATGGTTCCGACCCGAACCAGTTCGGCGATCTTCGGCTGCCCAAAGGCAAGAGCCCATTTCCAGTAGTCATGAACATCCATGGTGGCTACTGGCGAGCCAAGTACGATCTACTTCATGCCGGCCATCTCTGCGATGCGCTTAGCGCAAGGGGAGTCGCCACCTGGAACCTCGAGTATCGTCGCGTTGGCAACCCCGGTGGAGCCTGGCCCGGTACGTTCGAAGATGTCGCCAATGGCTACCGGTTCTTGCCCCAGATTGCCGGCCGCTTCCATCTGGATCCGGGAAAAATCCTGGTGATGGGCCACTCTGCCGGAGGTCAACTTGCACTCTGCCTGGCGGCACACGACCCGTCCGTGCGATGGGCAGTATCCTTGGCGGGTGTCGTTGATCTTGCGAGAGCCTTCGATCTCCACCTCAGCAGCGACGCCGTTGTGGAGTTTCTAGGGGGCAAGCCTACCGACGTTCCCGACCACTACCACGAAGCTGACCCCATGGGTTTGCCCATCGCGCACGCAAAGCAGATCCTGCTGCACGGTGCTAACGACGACGTCGTCCCGCCCAACTTCAGCCGTGACTATGTGGAGAGAAAGAAGAAAGCAAGGGAAGACGTCAGACTGGTCGAAATCCCGAAAGCCGATCACTTCGACCTGATCGATCCTCGCTCTGGGGCCTGGACCGAGGTAGAAGCCACGGTCCTAGGTTCACTCGGGTTGGTTTCGCGGCAAAAGCCTCGAGCAGAGCTGAAACCTGAATCTTAGATCCACTCACTCCTTCGCGCATCCTTCGTGTATTCGTGTGCGCATTCGCTCGCTGGGGCGCCCTTTCAGCAATCTCTACGACGAAAGGTTAATCGCTCTTTCGGCCTACCCCCTGGATGAGCTCAAACTGCAAGTACATCATCTGTCCTATATGCAGGTGGAGGTGGGTGAGGCAGCGCAGAAAAATGTTGAAGCGATTTCCCGCGTCCTCAGCGCCCTGCGCCGTATACTGCTGTTCCCAATCCTGCTGGGATTGCGCGCGCGTCGTCCTCGCCACCATCGCCACGGCATCTTCAAACCGCCTCAGGACTTCATTCTTGTGAGGACACGCCTCCTCGTTGAACTCACGATCCCGATCGCGCAAATATCCCGAACCCGCTAATGCGGCTCCGATGTAGTAATTCAGGTTCCCCGTCAGGTGCAGCACCAGATGCCCGAAGCTGTTCCCGAATCCAAACGGCTTCCTCCAGAACTGCTCATCGCTAAGAGGCTGCGCAAGTTCGTGAACCTTGTCCCCCAGTTCCTGGTAGCGTGCAGCCAATCCCGTCGCAATCGTCTGGTTCAGCAAACCATTCCCCCCGATTTGAGTGTCCTCTGGGCGGACATTCGCTCGTCCTGCGAAGCATCAAGCAACCGCACGCAACACCAGCGCCGAATTCTTTGACCCGAATGCAATGCAGTTGCAGACGGCATGTTCGATAGCAGCCTTGCGGCCGGCCTGCGGAACATAATCCAGGTCGCACTCGGGGTCCGGCGTATCCAGGTTGATGGTCGGAGGAATCTGTCCGCGTTGCATTGCCACAATCGTAGCCGCCATTCCGGCCGCCCCACACGCCCCCTGAGGATGCCCGATCTGCGATTTCAACGCCGACATGGGCACCTGCCGAGCGCGCTCGCCCAAGGCTAGCTTGAGTGCCTGGGTCTCAATGCGGTCATTCAACTGGGTCGACGTTCCGTGCAAGTTCACGTAGTGCACGTCCTGCGCCCCGATTCCCGCCTGCCGCATGGCGAGCCCGATCGCCCGCGCCGGCTCTTCGCCACACTCCTTCAGGCGTACCCGATGAAACGCCTCGCAGGTCGACCCGTATCCCGCCACCTCCGCTAAAATCCTGGCTCCTCGCGCACGGGCGTGCTCGTACTCCTCGAGCACAAACATCCATGCCCCCTCGGCAAGCACGAATCCGTCGCGATCCACCGAAAATGGACGAGAGCCTTTCTCCGGAATCTCGTTCCATGAGTCGGTAAGAATCTTCATCAAGATGAACCCCTTCACAATCCCCAGAGCAATGGGTGCATCCGCACCACCGGTCAAGACACAATCGGCGCGTCCCGACTGGATCACGCGCATCGAATAGCCCATGGCGTCGGTCGATGAAGTGCACCCGGTTGTGACCACCTGGCTGGGCCCGCGCAACCCGAACCGGATACTCACGTCGCTGGAGAATGTTCCCATTACCCCGGTAGGTACGCAGAACAGACTCATGTGCCGGTAATCCTGATGGAAGAACAGGCGGTACTGCTCCTCGGTAAATTCCTGCGACCCGCCGCCCGACCCAACAATCACCCCGAAGCGCTGGCGCTCCCGGAGGGGAAGGGAACCCGCGTCGATCCCGGAATGCTCCAGTGCCTCCGTGGCCGCCGCCAGTGCCAGGGGCAGAACCCGCGAAACGTGCTTGCGCTCTCGCTTTTCCACCCACGCCAACTCATCGAACCCGCGCACCTCACCAGCAATCTGCACGGGAATCTCGCTGGGATCGAAATGCGTAATTCGTCCCACGCCTGACCTGCCCGCGAGAGTTGCCTCCGCAAAAGCCTCCCGCCCCACTCCATTTGGACTGACCGCACCCATTCCCGTGACCACGACTCGCCGCAATAGTCACCCCCGGCAGGAAACTATAAGCCAAGACGCGCTCGCGTGCCCGCGGAATGGTCTCCAGGGCGCAACTTCGGCGAGGGTTGCTAGTCGACCTGCACTACGGCGTTTGTCCGCATACTCTGCGGTTTAAGACTTACGCTCCCGTATAATCGTGTGTTTCCCGGAGCCCCCTTGGCCTACAACGACCTGCGTGACTGGATCGCCGCCCTCGACCGCTCGGGTGAACTGCGCAAAATTCGCACCGAAGCCGATCCCATCCTTGAAATCGCCGAGATCACCGACCGCGTCAGCAAATCCCGCTCGGACAAATACGGTCCCGGAGGCCCCGCCCTCCTCTTCCAGAATCTCAAGGGTCATCCCGGGGCACAACTTCTCATCAACCAGTTCGGCTCCGAGCGCCGTATGCGCCTCGCGCTGCAAGTGGACAAGCTTGACGAAATTGCCCAGCGCATCCGCGCCTTTATGGACGTCAAGTCGCCACAAGGCTTCCTTGATAAAGTAAAAATGCTTCCGATGCTCGCCGAGATGGGCAATTTCTTTCCCAAGACCGTTCCCACCGGCGCCTGCAAAGACGTCATCCACCGGGATAAATTGTCGCTGCTGGACTTTCCTATCCTGCAATGCTGGCCCCAAGATGCGGGGCGTTTCATCACTCTTCCGTGCGTTATCACCCGAGACCCGAAAACCGGAAAGCGCAACGTCGGCATGTACCGCATGCAGGTCTACGACGAACGCACCACCGGCATGCACTGGCAGCGGCAGAAGGTAGCCGCTGAACACTACCGGGACGCAATCCGGAACGCGGCCACCACGAACCGCATTGGGCAGGACGATTCCGGGAACCCGTCCCGAGCGGAGTCGAGGGGTCCGCAGAGCCCGGCGACTGCTGCGGTGGACATCATGGCAAGATCTTCGGGCGGTTCTGTTCTGGCCGAAGGCGAACGGCCATCCGGCAAGATGGAGGTCGCGGTTGCCATCGGCACCGATCCGGCACTAACATTTTGCGCTATCGTTCCCGCTCCACCGGATGTCGAAGAATTCGTCATCGCCGGATTTCTTCGCCAGAAGCCCGTCGAACTGGTTAAATGCGAGAGCGTCGATCTCGAAGTTCCAGCTGATGCGGAGATCATCCTCGAGGGTTACGTTAATCTCGACGAGCTTCGCACCGAGGGACCCTTTGGCGACCACACCGGTTTCTACTCGCTTGATGACCAGTATCCGGTTTTCCACCTCACCTGCATCACCCACCGCAAAGACCCGGTCTATGCCACCACCATAGTAGGCAAACCGCCGATGGAAGATGGCTGGATGGGCAAAGCCGTGGAGCGCGTTTTCCTCCCGCTGATGAAACTGACCATTCCCGAACTCGTCGACATCAATCTGCCACTGGAAGGCGTCTTTCACAATCTGATGATCGTTTCCATCCGCAAGTCCTATCCCGGGCAGGCCCGCAAGGTGATGAATGCAATCTGGTCTCTGGGTCAGGCGATGTTCACGAAGTGCATTCTGGTCGTTGACGAAGACGTGGACGTCCACGATGTTGGCGATGTAACTCTTAAGGTCCTCAACAATATCGATCCCGAACGCGACATCCAATTCACACTGGGTCCTGTCGACTCACTTGACCACGCCTCGCGTCTTCCCAACTTTGGCTCGAAGATGGGCGTGGACGCTACGCGCAAGTGGACCAGCGAAGGTTTCACCCGGCCCTGGCCCGACGAGATCACAATGGATACGAAAACCAGAGTGCTGGTCGACAGCAAGTGGAAGGCTCTGGCAAAGGAACTTGGAATTGAGTAAACTGCCGTCACTGCCAACTGGGGTGCGCGCAATGCAAGTCATCACACGCCTTCGTTAAATCGGTTCTCTCGCCCCGCTGAAGTTCGCCAGGCGTGAAACTAGCCTGCGTACTCCGCGAACCCTCTACGATCTCTGTGGTCCAAAACTTTTCGAAAGCAGCCCGCCGGACCGCTGGTCCGGGCGCAGAATTGGGCAGGAGTCATATGGACGTGGCCACCACCGTCCCCAACAGCCCGCAAGCCACTCTCTGGTCCTCGATCCGCGAAGCAATCCGCGGTTCGCACCAGGATTACACCGCTGGCAACCTCAACCGCGCGATCCTCCTGCTCGCGATCCCCATGGTTCTGGAGATGGTGCTCGAGTCGCTGTTCGCGGTGGTCGATGTCTTCTTCGTCGGCCGCATCGGGGCCAATGCAGTCGCCACCGTCGGCCTGACCGAGTCGCTGCTGAGCCTGGTCTTTGCCGTCGCCATCGGCCTGAGTATGTCCACCACCGCCATGGTCGCGCGCCGTATCGGAGAAAAAGATCCCGAAGACGCCTCCATCGCCGGGGTGCAGGCAGTCATTCTTGGCCTGACCGTATCGGTCGGGGTAGGGGTGCCCAGCTTTATCTTCGCCCCTCGTTTGCTGCAAGTCATGGGAGCATCTCCCGAAATCGTCTCCACCGGTTCCGGCTATGCCCGGATCGCGCTGGGCGGTAGCGGTGCCGTCATGATGTTGTTCCTGAATAACGCTATCTTTCGCGGAGCGGGCGATGCTGCCATTGCGATGCGGCTGCTCTGGGTCTCGAACATCATCAACCTGGTGCTCGATCCCTGCCTCATCTTCGGTCTGGGCCCGTTCCCGCGTCTCGGCGTGACCGGCGCCGCCCTCGCCACCTTCACCGGCCGTAGCATTGGCGTCCTCTATCAGTTCTACCGGCTTGCGCGCGGCACTGAGCGTCTTCCCAGCCTGGCGCGCCATCTTCGGCTGAACCTCGTCGTGCTCTGGCGGCTGATCCGCGTCTCCATTACTGGCATTCTGCAGTTCGCGATTGCCCACACCAGCTGGATCGCGCTGGTCCGCATCGTGAGCGTCTTCGGCGCCGCCGCCCTCGCCGGCTATACCATCGCAATCCGCATCGTCATCTTCGTGATCCTGCCGTCATGGGGACTGAGCAACGCCGCCGCCACTCTAGTTGGCCAGAACCTTGGAGCAGGCAAGCCCGAGCGCGCCGAAACTTCCGTCTGGCGTACCGGCTTCTACAACATGCTGTTCCTGGGATCCGTCGGAGTCATTCTGATCCTGTTCGCCGAGCCCATCGTGCGCCTGTTCACCCATGACCCCGAAGTGATCCCGCTGGCCGCCACTTGCCTGCGCATCCTGAGTTACGGGAATATTGGCTACGCCTACGGTATGGTCATGTTGCAGTCCTTCAACGGGGCCGGTGACACCGTCACGCCCACCTGGGTGAATCTGTTCGGCTTCTGGTTCCTGGAAATCCCGCTCGCGTACTGGCTCGCGATACCGCTCAACCTCCGCTCGAAGGGAGTGTTCTTTTCCATCGTGATCGCGGAATGTTCGATCGCCGCCGCCGGAATCATCCTCTTTCGTCGCGGCCGCTGGAAGCAGCAGAAGATTTAGCGGTGGTCGGGAGATTTCGTTCGGCTTCTCGTCTCGCCTCCCTTCCGCCGCGACAGACTACGGTGAACACCGTATATCGCCTTTCTGCTCGCACTCGGTATCGTGGAGTGCGGGTTGGGCGCTTTCACCCCACCCTGTACGCTCGACGGCGCCGGCGGGGGTGTGACGCGCCGAACGATTCCCAGCTAAATGTCAGTTCGCATACTCATCGTCGATGATCAGACCTCTGTCCGTAACGGCCTGCGATCGCTCCTGGCTTCGCGCGCGGACTGGAAGATTTGCGGCGAAGCAGCGGACGGACTTGAGGCTATCGAAAAGGCTAAGGCTCTTCGTCCTGATCTTGTTCTCATGGACGTTTCGATGCCCCGCATGAACGGCCTCGAGGCCACCCGGATCCTCCGAGAGGAGCTTCCCGATTCCAAGGTAGTGATCGTAAGCCTGAACGACCCGGCGCTCGTCAGCATCCAGGCCCGTGAAGTGGATGCTTCGGCCCATGTTGCCAAGCACGAGCTCTTTGGAACTCTACTTCCAGTTCTCGACGAGTTGATTTCCCCCAGCAGCGGCGAAGCCGCACCGGCTCCAGAAGACGCCGTGCGGTCTCTCGTCCCCGATTGGCTTAAGGGCAGCGGGGCCATGGGTCGCCTGATCGGAACCCACGACTGGTCGCAGACTCCGCTCGGCGACATTGAGACATGGTCCCAGAGCCTTAAGACCGCCGTGAACCTGATGTTGAATTCGCAGCATCCCATGTGGATCGGCTGGGGACCACAAGCGACCTTCCTCTACAACGAGGCCTATGTTCAGGTCCTCGGCTATGCCAAGCACCCCTGGGCTTTGGGAAGGCCGGCCGGCGAAGTCTGGTCTGAAATCTGGGATTTCTGCGGACCTTTGGTCGACAAGGTCTTTCGCTATGGCGAGGCGACCTTCATGGATGAAGTCCGCCTCTTTATGAATCGGGGCGACTTCTTCGAAGAAACCTACTATTCATTCTCCTACAGCCCGATTCGCGACGAATCCGGTGGTGTCGGTGGGCTCTTCTGTCCATCGACAGATGTCACCCCGAAAGTCATTAACGCTCGCCGGTTGCGCACCCTCTCGGAACTCTCCGCAACCGCTTTGGTGCAAAAAACCACCGACGGTGCGTGCGCCTCGGCGATGGCTACACTGTCGAAGAATCCCGACGACGTCCCTTTTGCCATCCTCTATCTCGTAGAAGGCGATAACGAGCGTGCGGATTTGCAGCAAGTCTGCGGGCTTCCCGAAGACCTCCGGGACCTCACGCCACGATTCGTCGATCTGGCCCATGACCGCGAACCTGCTTCGATATGGCCGCTGGCGGACGTGGTGGAGACCAGCCACCTGCAGGTGGTTCCTACCGCCCATGTCGAGGGACTACCGACCGGGCCTGCCGAGCAGCGTCTCTCCCAGGTCATCGTGTTGCCCTTGACCTCGCGCGGAGAGAGCCGGGCCTTCGGAGTCTTAATCGCCGGCATCAATCCGACCCGCCGGCTCGACACGGAATACCTAACGTTCTTCGAATTGCTCGTGAACCAGGTGGCCGCCGCCATCCAGAACGCGCGGGGAGCCGAGGAAGAGAGACGCCGCCTCGAAGCTCTCGCGGAACTGGATCGCGCCAAGACCGCCTTTTTCAGCAATGTCAGCCACGAATTCCGCACACCCCTGACCCTGATGCTTGGTCCGGTCGAAGAACTGCTGGCCAAAGGCGACACCGACCTGTCCCCCGCAGCCAGGAACCAACTGGACCTTGTCAATCGCAGCGGCACCCGCCTGCTGCGGCTGGTCAACACTCTGCTGGATTTCTCGCGCATCGAGGCGGGCCGCATGCAGGCCACGTATCAGCCGACGGACTTGGCCGCCTTCACGGTTGAACTCGCGAGCGTCTTTCGTTCGGCGACGGAAAAAGCGGGTCTGCTTCTCGACATCGATTGCCCGCCGCTTCCGGAACTGGTTTTCGTCGATCGCGGGATGTGGGAAAAGATCGTCCTTAATCTCGTTTCGAATGCTTTCAAGTTCACCTTCGAAGGCGAGATCGCTGTCTCGCTGCAGACGGTTGGACATGAAGTTCAATTGCGCGTTCGCGACACGGGGGTCGGCATTCCCAGGCAGGAGCGGTCCCGCGTATTCGAGCGTTTCCACCGTATCGAGAACAGTCGAAGCCGAACGCACGAGGGCAGCGGCATCGGACTCGCCCTGGTGAACGAACTGGTCAAGCTTCACGAGGGCTCCATTCGCGTCGAAAGCAAGGTTGGCAAAGGCAGCACCTTCATCGTCAGCGTTCCGCTCGGCAGCGCCCATTTGCCCAGCGATCGGGTAAGCAAGACCCGCGCCTTGACCTTTACCGCCGCCGGCGCAGCACCCTTTGTTGAGGAAGCTCTTCGCTGGGGCCCGGAGGCCGCGTCGGAGAACTCCGTGGAGGAACTCCCACTAGGCCACGAGTTGATGTCGATTCCAGGCCCGCCTGGCGCGTTTGGCGAACCCGAAGCCAAAACACGTCCACGCATCCTGGTGGCGGACGACAACGCCGACATGCGTCAATATCTCGTCCGCATGCTGGCCGAGCGTTACGACGTACAAGCTGAACCCGACGGCGAAGCGGCCCTGGCTGCGATCCGACGGTGCGCTCCCGACCTCGTGCTCACCGATGTGATGATGCCGCATCTCGATGGCTTTGGCCTCTTGCGTCAGCTCCGTGCAGATCCTAAGGCCAGAACCATCCCGATTATTCTGCTCTCGGCCCGCGCTGGTGAGGAGTCCAGTGTCGAAGGCATGGAGCACGGCGCCGACGATTACCTTATCAAGCCCTTCAGTGCCCGCGAACTGCTAGCCCGCGTGCAGACCCATCTGCAGATGGCTCGCATTCGCAACCTGTCCGAGGACGCATTGCTCCAAAAGCAACAGCAACTCAACGTTGCTCTCGAGGCCTCCGATACCGGTACCTTCCGTTGGGATCCTCGCACTGGCGAATACAGCGCTCTCGATGAAAATTTCAAGCGTCTGTTCGGCTCTGGCCCCGATGATCCGTTGCGCTCCACCCAGGATGTCATTGCACGCGTTCATCCGCATGACGTTGCCGCCGTTACCGCCGCCATCGAAGCCTGCGCCCACGGCGCCGACTTCGACATGGAATTCCGGGTGCTTCTTCCCGCAGGCAAGGTTCGATGGATCTATGGCCGGGCGCGTAGCCTTGAGCGATCCCGAAGGAAATATTACTTGCCTGGTCGGCGCCTGCACTGACGTGACCCGCCGAAAGCTGTCGGAACTGGAAGCGCTCGCGGCTAATGCAAAGTTTCGAGCCGTCTTTGACCAGACCACTGTTTTTTCCGGCGTCCTCTCTACCGACGGCATCGTTCTTGATGCCAATAAGCTCTGCCTTGATGCCTGCGGCTATCGAGCGGAAGAGGTACTGGGAAAGCTTTTTTGGCTGACCCCGTGGTGGCGCGGCTCCCGCGAAGTGCAAGCCAAAATGCGGCTTGCCTGTGCCCAGGCTGCGCAAGGAGGGCGTTTTCAGGAAGAGCTTCCGTACCTTTGGGCCGACGGCTCCGAGCGCCTGGTGCAGTTTGAATTGCATCCCATTCGCGATCCTCAGGGCCAGGTCATCTTCCTTCATCCCACGGGTGTCGATATCAGCGACATCAAACGGACGCAGGAAAATTACCGCACCCTGGCGGACAATATGTCCCAGTTCGCCTGGATGACGGACAGCACGGGATGGATCCAGTGGTACAACCAGCGCTGGTTTGACTACACCGGCACCACTCTCGAAGAGGTACAAGGTTGGGGTTGGAAAAGGGTGCATCATCCCGAGCACGTCGACCGGGTGGTCGAGAAACTCCAACGGTGTTTCACATCCGGCGAAGTCTGGGAAGACACCTTTCCCTTGCGCGGCAAAAACGGCGAGTATCGCTGGTTTCTTTCCCGGGCGGTGCCGATCAAGGATGCCTCCGGCAAGATCACGCGCTGGTTTGGCACCAATACCGACATCACCGATCTGCGCAACGCGCAGGAAGGCTTGCGTCAGAGCAAGGAATTCACCGAGCAGCAGGTACAAGTCCGCACTCGAGAACTGCAACTTCGCAACGCCGAGGTGGTCCAGCAGTCGGAACAACTCCGGGAACTGTCGCAAAAGCTGCTTCAGATCCAGGAAGATGAGCGCCGACACGTTGCACGCGAACTGCACGACAGCGCTGGACAAACCCTCACCGCCCTGGGTATGAGCCTGGCCCACGTCGCCCAACTGGCCGAGCAGAAAGCTCCTCAATTTGTCAAAGATCTGAACCAGACCCAGGAGTTCGTCCAGCAGCTTAGTCAGGAAATTCGCACCATGTCCTACTTGCTCCACCCGCCGCTGCTCGATGAAAGCGGGCTGCCTGTGGCGCTGCGTTGGTATGCGCAGGGTCTGGCCGAACGCAGTGCTATGAATATCACGGTGAACATTCCGGAAGATCTCGGAAGATTTGCCCATGAGATGGAATTGATGATGTTCCGGCTCGTGCAGGAGTGCCTCACCAACATTCACCGTCACTCAGGCAGCAAGACAGCCGACATCAGTGTGTGGCGCGACGGCGACCATGTCTGTCTCGAGGTGCAGGATGAAGGGAAAGGTATCCCGTCTGAGCGCTTAGCGTCGATCCAGTCGCAGGGTGGCGGGGTGGGGATTCGGGGAATGCGCGAGCGCATGCATCGTTTCCAGGGCACCATGAATATTGAGTCGAGCGGCTCAGGAACCTGCATCTCATTCCGCTTTCCGATCATGAATCAAGCCGCTCCAAACCAGGAAGACGGTATCCAGCAATTTCAGGTGCCCGCCTAGGAGTTGCACTGCCGCATTCGTGGCGGGCAACGTCAGAATTACCCGCCCCGGGCAGGGACGACCATGCCGGCTTAGCTCGGCGCTTCCGAGCCGGGTACGCGCGAAAAGGTCAGCCGGGAGGGACAGGCGCCACCGGAAAAGCTCGCGCCTCAGGGTTGAACCCCATTACATTACTCCCATGAAGCAACCTAAAAAGCCGACAGCCTTCTTCCGCCGTCACTCTCTCAGCCTTACCGCCCTGGGAGCTGTCCTTCTGCTCGTTTTGGCCTACGTCCGCTCCAACCCTGAGACTCACCTCGGGTCGTTTTTCGGCAACGCCATCGCCGACTGGACCGGCCTCCTGGTCACCATCGTCATGACCAAATACCTCTACGAAAAGGGCTCCGCCGAGAGTCGCCAGCCGAAGGGGGAAGTCCCTTCAAGAATTCTCGAACTGCTTCGCGAACATTCCCTCACCCTGTTCCTCGTCGTGACCGGCATCGCTTGGATCATCGCCTTCCGGGGCATGGACCCGGGCAGCAAGTGGGGACAGGTCGTCGGCAACATCGTTTCCGAGTGGACCCAGATCCTGGGTTTCGTCCTGATGACCAAACGCCTCATCGAGGTCGGTTCCAAGACGTAATGAATGAATCGGCGCTGAGAATTCATCTGTTTAGGGGACTTGGCCCTGGTTAGCAATCCTGCGTAGGGGAAGAAGTCCTCCCTCCAGGAACCGGCAGTGCCATCGCGTCCCCTCACAACCGGCGCTCCCACGTTTCTGAAACCAGATTCGCCCGTCCCCAGTTTTTATGCGCCTGCCGGTGCACCAACTGAAAGCCGGCCTGTTTATACAGATGCCGCGCCGCCCCCAGTTCGCTTTGCGTCCACAGCATCATTTTTCTGTATCCCGCCTGCCGTCCAAACCGAAGGCACTCCGCCACCAGCCGTCGCCCCAGTCCCAGGCCGCGCGCCGACGGCTCGACGAGCAGGAGACGCAGCTTGCACACGGTTTTCGATTTCCGTACCAGAAACACGGTCCCGACAACCTGCCCGTCCCGCTCTGCGATCCAGCAGCGCTCGCTCTTCGGATCGAACTTCTGGATGAAGTCGGAGACAATGCCCGCCACCAGTGCCTCGAAACGCTCATCGTAACCGTATTCCTGCGCATACAACGCGCCATGCCGGTGAACTACCCACCCGATGTCCCCGGGCTGATGTGCCCGCAATATATAAGGAGAGTTGTCCGCCGTCTGACGCCTCGGCGCCTCGAGGATGTCTTCAATGGTGTGCATGGCGGAGATCAATTCCTTCTGGCGCCCTGGGGGAACTTTGGCCAACATAGTCGCTACTTCTTCGTCAGAGCGGGCGTCCAGCGGGGCGAACACCTTGCGGCCTTTGACCGTAAGACTCAGAAGACTTTGCCGGCCGTCCAAGGTCGAGCGCGCCCGCCGCACCAGCCCGCGTCTCTCAAAGCTGCCCAGCACGCGGCTCAGGTATCCTGCATCAAGACCAAGCTCCTTACCCAGATCGCTTGCGGTCGGTTTCTCGCGATGTGCCACCTCGTACAGCACCCGCACCTCGCTCAGGGAAAACGGGCTCTTGAGCAACTCGTCGTGCAGCACGCCGATCTGTCTGGTGTAAAAGCGATTGAAGCGTCGGACTTGACGAACTTCATACTGGGGAGGGAACTTCATGCTCAACCTCGCATAACACTTGATATTATCAACTATAATAGTTGACATAAGCAACAAGTGACCGAAGCAGGGGAAACCGTTTCCCCCGAAACTCCAGACCTCCACTCTGTGCTACTCTCCAGGATTCCGATGGATCGCAGATCTTTTCTTCGCACCGCCCTGATCGGCTCCGCCGCCTTGCACGCCATCCGGCTCGAATCCGCGCCCTTCACGGAACATCCGAGCCCTCCGCCTGCCCACCCTCGTAAAAATTGGGCGTGGATCACCCTCAATGCCGAGCGGCCTGTCGACGAATGGAAACGTCTCTTCGCCACCATGCGCGCTAACAATCTTCGCGCCATCCTCCTGGAAATCTGCGATGGCCGTCACGCTTACTTCCCGAGTCAGCATCTCCCGATTAAGACCGATCTTCTTAGTCGCCTGCTCCCTTTGGCCCGCGCGCAAGATCTCGAAGTCCATGCCTGGATGTGGACCATGCCCTGCATGGTGCCCGAAATCATGGAGAAACATCCGGACTGGTACAACGTGAATGCAAAGGGCGAGTCCGCCGTCGATAAACCGGCCTATGTCGACTACTACAAGTTCCTCGATCCCGGCCGCCCGGAGGTCCGCGAATGGGTTCAGACCACGGTCAGAGAACTGGCCTCCATCCCCGAACTTACTGGCATTCACCTGGATTACGTGCGGCATCCGGATGCGATTTTGCCAAAGGGGTTATGGTCGAAATACAAGATCGTGCAGGACAAGGTCTATCCGGCATACGACTACGGCTACAGCAATTACGAGCGCGCGCTGTTCAAGAAGCAATTTAATGTCGATCCCATCAAAATCGGGAAGGGCGAGATGAAGGATACCCGGCTCGAACAAGCCTGGTTTCAGTTCCGTCTCGACATGGTCGTCGATCTGGTGAACAACTACCTTGTTCCCGCCGCCCACGCGAAAGGGAAGCGCATCACTGCCGCGGTCTTTCCCGGTCCGTCACTCGCGCGCGAGATGGTTCGTCAGGATTGGGGGCGCTTCCAGCTTGACGCCTTTTTGCCCATGCTCTACCACGTCTTTTACGAGCAGGGACCGGATTGGGTGCGCGCTGAAACGGAGGAAGGCGTGCGGACGGTGTCGCAACCGCTTTACAGCGGCCTCTTTATCCCTGACATGAAAACGGAAGAGTTTACTCGCACTGTGCGGCATGGCTCTGGAGGGCGGCGCCTCCGGCGTTTCCCTGTTTTCTGCCGATGCGATGGATGCTGCGAAATGGCAAGCGTTGAGTCTGCTCTAAGCCGTCCTGCCCGAAAAAGCGCCGATTTCCGACCCCAAAAATCTGTGATCCGCACCCTTTGCAAACCGTTGCTGTAGCGGCGACTATTTCCGCGAGCTCTGGAGTAATGCTTTGCCCGTCTTCCACCCGGCCGCCGTGGTTGTCGATTCGATTCCCCACCCCTCCTGCGGTAAACTGCGAACACTGCGCCCACACCGTCATCACCAGGAGGATGTTTCCAATGCCAGTCAAACCAATCCCTGAGGGATACCACGCCATCACTCCATACCTCATCATCGACGGCGCCGCGCAAGCGATCGACTTTTACAAAAAGGTCTTCGGCGCTACCGAACTATTCCGGATGCCGGACGCCACCGGCAAGCGTATCGGCCACGCTGAACTCAAAATCGGCGACTCCCGCATCATGCTCGCCGACGAATTCAAGGAGATGGGCTACCGCAACCCTAAGGCCCTGGGCGGAACACCCGTGAGCCTGATGCTCTATGTGCAAGACGTCGACGCCGTGATTCCTCGTGCGGTTAAGGAGGGTGCAAAGGTCGTGCAACCCATCAAGGACCAGTTCTACGGAGACCGCTCTGGCACTATCCACGATCCTTTCGGTCACGTCTGGACTGTGGCGACCCACATCAAAGACGTCTCTTCGCAGGAGATGATGGCTCACATGGCAGGAGGTTCCTCGAGCTAACGATCTGCCTGAATTTACCTCTGCCAAACGAAAAGGGGGCGGGTACTTCCGTCCCCTGTCTGAAAGTTTGCAATAGGAAATTGTCGCATTCTTTGCGGCTTCTCTCCGTATTCCCTGCGGTTCAGGGCCGCATTCTGAAACCGCCTCGCGGCGCGATTTCGTTCTCCGCTGCTACAATCTCCGCACGAAAGGACCACACTCTCGCATGATGCAACCCGGCAATCGCTTTCCGGATTTCTCCCTCCCGAACCAGGACGGCAAAATCACCAGGCTCAGCGATTTCGCTGGCCGCTGGCTGGTCGTCTACTTCTACCCGAAGGACGACACACCGGGCTGCACCATCCAGGGCAAGTCCTTCACCGCGAGCAAGGCTGACTTCGACGCTGCCGGCATCAAGCTTGTTGGCGTCAGTGCCGACGACCCGGCCTCCCACAAGAATTTCTGCACCAAGTTCGCCTTCACTATTGACCTGCTCGCCGATACCACGTCGGCATTGATGAAGACCCTCGGCCTTGGCCAATCGGAATGGAAAGGCATGAAATTCTGGGAGCGCACCACCTTCGTCGTTGATCCCGAGGGCAAAATCCGCAAGGTGTACGAGAAGGTGAATCCCGAGGGCCACGAGCAGGTACTGCTGCGCGACATCAAGGCGTTACAGGGAGTTCAATAGATTCAAGTTCGGTTTGGGCAAACAACTGTAACGCCGGCATCCCGCGCATGTCGGAGGGCAGCTCGCTGACCGCCGGGGTCTCTATTCCTCTTGCCAAATGGAGGATCCCGGCGAAGCCTGCGGTCTGAGGTGTTCAGGGCTCCGCAACCTCAAGACGAGCAACACCTTCCGTCAACCGCAGTCGGAGCGACCGGGCCTCGCCGGTCGGCAACTCTTGCCGAGCGCCCACATTCTTCCATCCTGTAACGATTTCCTCACCGGTCGCACCATTCTCATGAACCCTTCTCCCGCAGGAACAACCAGGAGACGCTATGCCTTCCAAACGCAAACATGACGGTGCCCCGAAACTGTTGGGCCCGATCCGATTCACCTTGCCGATTTCCGTCGCCTACGATCTCGACAAATTTCAACAAGCACTCGCCAATGTTGCCCAGATGGTGGACTGCGCCGGCTGCACTTCCGGAGTCGACGTCGGCTTGCTGCGCATGCGCGAGTTTATCGTCGATCCAGCTTCTCTCCAGGTGAGGGAGGCCGTCGGCGAACGATGAGGGCCCCATGAGTCTTCCCGAACTCGGTATCGGTCTGACCTGGTTTGCCGGCCTCGAGCCTGTGTTGCTGGCCAATGCTGGACTGGTAGACGTTCTCGAAATCGAACCCAGGTCTTTCTGGCGGCGCGAGCCCAACACGAACACCCTGGTGCTGGAGCAGTCTTCGCTCGACACGTTGCGCAACCAGCCCCTCGCCAAGCTGATCCATAGCGTCGGGTTTCCCGTAGGCGGCACTCTGCCGCCACCCCCTTCCGATCTGGAGTTACTGGTCGCGGTCGCACTGGACCTCGAAGTGCCTTGGTTCAGCGAGCATCTAAGCTTTAACCGCGTCGAGGACGAACAGGGCATTTGGCACGCCGGCTTCTTGCTTCCTCCCCGCCAGACGGTGGCCGGTGTCGAAGCGGCTGTCTCTTCCATTCGCTCGATGTCTTCTCGCCTTCCCGTTCCCTTGGCGATTGAGACCGGCGTCAACTACCTGCGGCCCCGTTCGGAAGAATTGCCCGACGGTGAATTTGTGGCCCGCGTCGCCGAAGCTGCTGACTGCGGTATCCTGCTCGATCTCCATAACGTCTGGACCAACGATCGCAACGGACGCCAGCCGCTCGGTGACTATATTGAGCAACTCCCACTCGAACGAGTCTGGGAACTTCACGTCGCCGGCGGCTACTACCATCGCGGCTTCTGGCTTGATGCCCACTCTGGCGCCGTCCCGGAAGATGTGCTGGAACTCGCCGCCCGTATCGTGCCGCGTCTCCCCAACCTCAAGGCAATCATTTTCGAACTCTTCCCATCGTATTTGCCGAAGGTGGGTGCGCGTGTCTTTCGCGCGCAGCTCGAAGCTCTGCATCGCATCTGGGATCGTCGCAGCCGCACTGCGGAAACCAAGCGTCGTGTCCGCTGCGAGCCGCAGGAGTCCGACCCCGCTCCCACGCCGAGCGAATGGGAGCGTACGCTTGCATCCCTCACTGTGCACAAGCCGTGCACGACCACTCTCGCCGCCGAACTCCGGCGCGATCCCGGTCTCGCGGTCATCCGCGAGTTGGTGGAGAAGTTTCGCGGTTCAATGATCGTCCGCACGCTTCGCTTGTCCTCGCGCCTGATCATGCTCGAGCGCGGCCCCGCGTACCTTGAACAATTGCTGGCGGCGTTCTGGAAAACGCATCCCCCGCAACCCTTCGCTCTGGACGAGGCCGAGGCCTTCGCGACCTTCCTTCGCGACCAGAGGCCTTACGTTCCCTTTCTTCGGGAAGTTCTTGAATATGATCGGGCCGTCATCGCCGTCGCCTTGGACGGCGAGGAGCGCTCGATCTCGTTCGGCGCCGATCCGCTGCCGCTGCTGCGCGCGCTGGGTGCCGGCCGCCGCCCGACCGAAGTCACCGCTGGAAACTTCGAGATCCGCCTCACTCCCGACTTCCTCGGCACCAGCGCGCATGCCTTGTCCGCCATCGAAGTGATTCACTGAGAAAGACGCTACTTACACAACTCTGCCATCATCACTTCCCGCCGCCCCAGGGCTAGCCGATCCACTTGTCCCAGCACAAACCCATAGAGGACAAATGCCCCCGCGGCCAGTACCAGCAACAGGACGACCACCAGCCACGGCCGCCCGTAATACCGCGCTGCGAACACCGACAATCCCGCCACGCCAAAGACCACAATCTGAATGGCGAAGCTCGCCAGCACGGTTAACTGCGACGCGCGCTGCCGTCCAAACGTGCCAAACTCAACCTTCTTCGGCGAGTACAAAGACAGCAGATTCCCCGCTGCCAGGTTGATCGGTGCCGCAAAAAGTAATCCTGCAATGGTGGTGGCTACCGCCAGCGGGGACAGTTGGCGAAACAGCAAGCTGACCCCGAAGCCCAGCACCAGGACTTCCGCCACCAGCACCCCCATGTGCGCGAGATTCTTCCCAACCACCGCGCTCCGGAAACTCGCCGGCGATGCCAGAAAAAACTGAACACCGCCGCCGTCGGCACCGAAATTGTTGTAGATCAGGTTGCTCAGCAGCAGCAGTGCATAGGCCGCGCCTATCGGCAAAGCCAATTCTGGCGAGTGCTGTAGAAATCCTCCACCGGTTCCGGACCGTCCTCTCATCCCGAACACGACCAGCATGACGATTGGGGTGACAAAGGTCAGCAGCATCGGGCCACTGCGCCCCAGATAGCGGAATTCTTTCTCCAGGACAGCCGTCACCGGTCCCGGCAAGCCCGGTACGTTCCATCCCGGCCGTACCCTCACCAAACCGCCACGCGGCAACGCGTCTCGGCTCACCTCGTTCAGGTTCTCGCCGCGGTACTGCGCCCGCAACCGTACGCTGAGCACGCGCAGAATCCCCGCGCCATACAATCCGACCGCGCCCAATAGAGCCAGCCCCTCCTTAACTCTCCCCTGCGCCGCGCTCGCAATCGCTTTCGCCGCAAGCCCTGGGGGTAAAACGGCCTGGATCGGACCTGCAATTCGTCCCACCCTCTGGAGCGTCGCGTTCGGCCGGTCGCCGTAACGGCTGAGCATCGGTCCGATCAACTGCAGGCTGATCATCACCAGGAAAAAGAGCACCGCAAAAATCTCGCGGGTTCGCCGCTGGGCCAGCCAGCGCTCCACCCAGGCAAACACCATCTGGGTCAGCAGCATGTTCACCGCTGCGAAGACCAGCAGCACCACCACTGCCCATGGCAGCAGCCGCGCCTTCGCCCACCCGATACCCAGAGTAATTCCCGTAAGCCAGAAACCACCCAGCAAGGTGGCCGGATCCAGCGCCCCATATGCCAAACGGACCACCACATACGTTCGATAGGCCAAAGGGAACCGCAAGAGTTCGGAAGAATCCATGGTCTCGGTGAGTGCGCTCGCCATCACCGGAAAAAACTGCCAAAACAAAAACACCGGCCACAAGAGGAGTGCCAGTCCGTCGGGCTTGCCTTCGGATACGAAATACCAGGCTCCCAGCCCCAGCAGAATGGCTCCCCCGAGGCCGCCTCCCAAAATCACCAGGCTGATCACAATCCGCGAAAAAAGCTCCAGGGCGCCTTTGGTAGTGCGCAGGCTATGCGAGAAGATGCGCCACCGTACCCACACGATGGTCGCCAGTTGGCTCTGCGATTGCGGCGTCAGCCCAGCCATGAAAGCTCCTGTTCTGCCGACCGCGTTCCCCCGACGGTGTGCAGAAAAATCTCTTCTAGCGTCAGCTTTCTGCCGGACGATATCTCTCCTGCGCCCGCGGTCTGAGCTTCGACACCCGCGCGCAGGTCCTCGAGCGAACCTTGCGCTACGAGTTGGCCGCGTTGAATAATCGCAACATGGCTGCATAGTCGTTCGACGATCTCCAGCACATGCGACGTCAGGAAGATCGTGGCCCCGCGCGCGATCATCCGCTGCAGCATCGACTTGAGCGTGCCCGCTGCAATCGCGTCTACTCCTTCGAAAGGTTCATCAAGAAACAGGATCTTCGGACCGTGAATCACCGCCGCCGCCAGCGCCAGTTTTTTCTGCATACCGTGCGAGTAATCGGTGACCAGCTTCCTCGGCTGGTCGGCCAGTTGCATGAACTCGAGCAGCTCGCCCGCGCGCTTGGCCGTGGTCTCCCGGTCAAGCCCGTACATACGTCCCACAAACGTCAGGTATTCAGCGCCCGTTAACCGGCCGAATAGCGCCAGCCCCTCGGGCACGACGCCGATCTGCCTTTTTACCGCCACCATCTCCCGCGCAAAGTCGAGGCCCAAAATCTCAATCCGCCCTGCGGTCGACGCAAGCAACCCCGTAAGCATCTTGATAGTGGTGGATTTGCCCGCCCCGTTCGGTCCAAGGAATCCGAAGAACTGTCCGGCCGCCACCCGCAGGTTCACATCCTGAACCGCGACCAGTTCTCCAAACCGCCGGGTCAGATTCTCAGTAGTGATGGCGGCTGGATCGACCGGGCGATTGGGTGAATTCTCTGTGAAATTGCCCGCTGCGTGCATTGGGCCTCGAATCTAGCACATCCGCATCGAGTCAGAAACCGGAGCAACCTATCGGCGACCAGCGTCCGGCCTGCACTTGACTACAAAACTTCGCAAATAATTCGGGAAACGAAATCAGTCCCAAACTCACTAACGTTCAGAGGGGAATGAGGAAGTACTGGGGGACGGGCGCCAGTCTCCCGTCTTCAACCTCTTGCGCACCCTGCCCGGGACGCCGCTCGATCCAGCCTGCCTGAAGCAATCCTACTGAACCGCTCCTTTCTTCCTACGGGGTTGACCGTATGTTCGCGCTCCTGTGCGCAGGTTAGCGTGATGTAAGGGGACCACGTATCTGGAGCGCACATCTTCTGGACGAGGTGCTATGCACACACTGGTTCTATTTGCCGTCTTGCACGGAGTGGTTTCAATCCCGCCGATTCGTGTTTTTCAGCCCTACCCGGACGTAAAGTGTCCGCGCGGGTATTCCATTTGGTGGCCTGCCGGCAAGGAATTCGACAATGATCGCTATGCGCAATGCGTCAAAGTGATCGCCAAGCCGGCGCACAAAGTAACCACCAATGTGAGCTTGCGACAGAAAGTTGCCCGACCTTGAGCGTTTTCGCTTAAGGCCACCCGTGCGCAACCCTACCCACTTCGCGGTATTCTCCTCCGCCGACTGGCAGGATAGCGTCGTTGTCAGGACGAAAGGTGTAGCACCTGTGTCTGGATTCCACCTTGGAGGAGTTTCGTGAACAAGTTAGTTAAATCGTTGCTCAGGGTTACCCTGAATATCCTCGATCAGTCCGATCGCGTGACCGCCGACATGCGGGGCCGCGTCAAGGATCGCGTCGAGAATCTTAGCGATCGTGTTGAAGACCTCACTGATCGAACCCGGCAGGTTATTACTGGCCAGCAGAACAACAGTGTTCTTCGCTCCACCCTCAGTTTCGCAGCAGGACTAGGGGTCGGGGTGGGTGTGGGCCTGCTGCTCGCACCGGCTAGCGGCGAAGACACGCGCAGCTCGATCGCCGAAAAAGTTCAGGACGCGGGCGCACGCGTTCGGGAGCGCTTCTCCGGACCCGCCGCCAGAGAAGCTGTGTAACCTTTTACTCGGGGCCCTCGCGAGACGGATTGCAGTCCGCATGAGCCGCGTGCGGATGGCGATCGGCGATACGCCCTCCCTATGGCCTGTATTCCAAACCTGTTAAGCGGAGGAACAAATGAGTATTTGGACGATTTTGTTTGTGGTTCTACTGATTGCATGGCTTGGTGGTTTCACAGTGTTTCACGTTGCAGGTGGCTTGATCCATCTGCTGTTGTTGTTCGCCGTGATTTCCCTGATCTTGCACTTTGTGCTGGGCACGCGGACGGCGTAGCACCTTTGGGAATCTCCAAGATGACGCGGCCGGACGTCCTCCAATTGGGGTCCGGCCGCAATTATCAACAGCACAGGGGAAGATGCGGTGGACGATCACAACCGCAAAGGTGCCAAACATGTAATCGCGCCGACGCGCATTGCATTGCTCAGTGCGAAACAGGGAAGTCTGGTTCGGGATTGCCTGCCAGTGTGCGCATAGTCAGTGCGCACGAAAATCCCTAGTCCGAACCGTCAAATCCGGCGCCCTTAGCTTCGTCCAAAAATCATGCAGCGCGTCGCGCCGTGATACGGCCGAATGGCTGCTGCGGCCTGGAGAACTTCATGCACCCTTCAATTCGTTCATTACTGTTCGTCCTGGTAATCCTCGTCTTCTCGGCAGGGGCCTTCGGTCAGCTCGGCATAGCCGTCTCCTTCGGACCACCGGCGCTGCCCGTCTACGAGCAGCCGCCGTGCCCTGCTGACGGCTACATTTGGACTCCCGGCTATTGGGCGTATGACAACGACTACGACGACTACTACTGGGTTCCTGGCACCTGGGTGGAACCACCCGAAGTCGGTTTCCTGTGGACCCCGGGTTACTGGGGGTGGAACGATGGGGGGTTTATCTTTCACGAAGGGTATTGGGGTCCGCATGTCGGCTTTTACGGTGGCATCGCCTACGGGTACGGCTACTTTGGCGAGGGCTATGAAGGCGGTCGCTGGGACCGGGGCCGGTTCTACTACAACCGTTCGGTGAACAATGTGAACGTCACCAACATTCACAATGTTTACAACACCACGGTTATAAACCAAACGACCGTAAATCGCGTCAGCTACAACGGGGGCAATGGCGGCATCAATGCGCGCCCGCGATCGGAAGACTAGGTCGCTGCGCGCGATCGGCACGTAGCTCCAGTTTCGGCGCAAGCACAGCACGTCCGGGAAGCGCGGTCCGCGCCCGACTTGCGGGCGTCCGTTAACCATGGAAAGCCCCCGGTGGCAGCCACCCCCAGGCCCGGCGCATTCCGAGACCACAGCGTTGTGCCCGCGCGGGAAGCCGGGGCGCCCTACACTCCGCCAGCGAATCGGTCAGCCGGTCGGCCGAATTCCAACGGGCCCGGTGGGCGTAACGAAAGCAACGTACCCCGCCCCGGAAACAGTGCTGCCCGCCCAGAGAACAATGCTTCGCGTCCGGAAAACAGCGCGCCGCGCCCCGGCGACCATGCATCTCGTCCGACGTCTCCGATTCACCCGAACGAGCTGCCGCCGCACACGCGCGCGACTCCGCCGGATAGCGGGAATGCCCGCCGCGACCAGAAAATGCAGCAGCAGCAGGAGAAGCTCTACAACAAGCAACAACAAGAGCATCAAAAACTTCAGCAAAAGCAGACACAAGAGGACCAGCGGGCGTCGCAGCGGAATGCAGACGAAGCGCGCCGGCAGCAAGTTGAGCAGAAGCATCAGCAACAGACGCAGCGGATGGAGCAGCGACACACCCAGCAGCAGCAGCGCATTCAGCCGCCTCCGCCACAAAACCGCGAGGCGGGGCATCCTCCCGAAAAACACCAGTGAGAAGGCTGATTAACGAAAGGGGAAACCGCGGCAGCTCGCCTTGTCTATTTGAGATATGGAAAGGGGGGCGGTTCAGCGCGCCACAAGTCGAGCTACCAGGACCATAGAAAAAGCGATTGCCGCAACGCTGTTCATGCGTACCGTGCGATAGGTCGCAGGCCAGGGAAACATCAGGACATCAAATACCGCCATGAACTTGTCCGGCCAGAAGAGCCCGCCTAGCCCAAATACCAGCGCTAACTGGGCAACCACGTACACTTCCACGCTATGCATTCATCCGGCTCCGACAACGTAACCGCACCTCCATTGGAAATGAAACTCCCGAACGGCATCACCTTACGAAGGTAACAGCCCGGTCCCTTTCACGAGGCCACTCTGAAGGAAGCGCCCGTGGAGTCCAGATTCACCTCGCGTCCTGCGCCGGGTCGATCCCTGAGGTGTCCTCTGGTCTCGCGAACGACTTGGTCGCTCTCGGGACTAGTCCGATGGCTGACGAGCAACCATACAAACGTGACCCCGAGTGCCAGTAGAGAAGTGCGAACGCAGAGTTCGAAGATACGGTCGAATTCAACCTGCCGGCATTCTGCACATCGCAGTTTACTGAGCAAATCGTCGGTGCACATCTGGGCCCGGCAGCGACTGCAATTCACCTGTACCCCTTCCCCTCGGATTTCAAAGGAATGCTCCCCACTGGACCGCCCGCGCGCCCTCCCCCAAGGTGCTTGCTGAGGGAAATCCGTCAGCATAAGCTTGCGACACGAGCAGCCCAGTGCGGAGCACTCTCGAGAATCCAAATCTCTGGATGTTTGACACCTGGGAAAACCTTACAAATTCTGGGGCCCAACTGGGGGAGAGAATTCTCTTCGAAACCTCGGGAGAAATTCTTATGAACCTGACGCTAGTCGTGGAACTAACTTACGTCGGTGATGCCGGTCACCGCGAAAAGTGATGCGGGACGCACCGGAATGAGCCGCGCAACCGCTGCGTTTGGGTGGGACCTGCGACGCGCGAAGTCTCGGTCGAGGACTTTGTTAGCGTGAAATCATTCCGAATATTTAACGACTGTTGGCAATCAAGGACAGAAAACGCGCGCGAAGATCGGTTGTATCCCCATTGACAATAGGGGGTTGCGCGTCCTTCCGACCCCCCCATAAGTAACCGTCAAGAAATGGCAGCATCCGGCCGTTTCCGTGACAGAAATTGCCCTTCTGGCCCGATTCCGTCACAGAGGGGTGTGATGGCCGCCCGGGCCAAGGTATCGCCCGCCGTGATAAGCGGAACCATCGGCAAGACTTATCCGGAAGTAACCCTCGGTACCTGTGATTTCCGCACCGATGGCACGTTACCTGCGAATACCAGCGTAACTCTGGGCGAAATACCCAAATCAACGTCAGAGGATGGGAGAAATCAGATGTGGAATGACCTAACACGCGGTGTGGCCGCCCTTAAATCAGTCTGGAGCTTCGGTTCCACGGGCGCGGCCGAGCAAACAGTAACGAACGCCGGCACGGCCTCCGGAGATTCCCTGGCCGACGCTGAAAGCTACATTCACATGGGACGCCACCACAGCGCCGCGATTCTTGCTGGGGACGCGCTCGAGGCAACCTTGCATCATTTGTGCCGGGAATATCGAGTGCCTTTGCCGGGCAAGCCTACGGTCGACGGCATGAACGCGCAACTGGCCCAGATGGGTGTTTACGACAGCCAAGTCGAACAGCGTTTGGCGGAACTGCAAGCCTTGTGGGAAAAGGCGAACTGCGGGCTGTGGTCTGAGGTTTCAAAATCGGACGTCGAAACAATGTTGGGCGACATTCGCGCTTTCGTCTCGCAGCACGTCGCCTATTAATGGTGCAGTTCACTATGCGCCGAACTAGAGTTTGATTGACGTCCGACTTCCCCCGCCTCTTTTTTAGTGAGTCCGCCTCCCCCCTCTAAATTCAGCCAACTCCAACTCAGCAGAACAGGCCTGGTCGACAGGACCTCGAGGTCAGGCGCTACCAGACTGCGGGAACGGCAAAAAGTGTGTTCATGTCTTCGATTGGAGCGCCAGGGTTCAAGAATCTTTCCGGGACTATTCCCCTGCCTTTTCAACGGCTTACCTCATTTGTCACATGCCGCTCAATGCACCATTCCACCGCTAAACCCCGATTTTCCGCCCTTTATTGCCTTCTAGATGCCAATCTTCCCATCCCCTCAATAGGATACTGAAGAAGCAGTGTAGGCCAGATCGGGTTCCTGGCCGGCGCTCCACGGTTCAACCCAGGGATTTCCAACGCAAGCGCACAGCGCGACCGTATCCAATCCCGGTAAACCGGAAAGCCCGAGCAGACAACCCGCCAGCGTAGGAAACAGCTAGAGCCTAGAGCCCAAAGCCTAGAGACTGCATGTGAAAGCGAGAGCATGATGCATAAACCTGTGAAGTACATGGAAAAGGCAGTCACCGTCGCCGCGACGGGAGCCTGGGCAGTTTTCGAACGCCTGAATCGCATCAAGCCGAATCCATCGCCAAAGCCGAAGTGGTCCGACAAGCCGCTGCTCAAGTCCTACGAGAAGTCGAAGCCGCCGCTGGGCTGGCCGCGCAGCACCGATTCCCTTTGTCCACGGTGTGTCCCCGAAATCCGCCAGCAGATTCTGGACGGCGAACTGCCTCACGAAATTCTGCTCAACGAAAAAGTCGGCGAGATCAAGGCCCAGATCGTCGAGCGCGACGGCAAGATCCTCATGGTGAAGGATTGCCCAAAGCACGGTCACTTCGAAGACGTTATGTCGATTGACCCAGAGTTCTCGCAGCATCTGGAAGAGGTCTTCCCGGGGCGCGACATCCTCGCGCACAACGACGAGAAGCTCCACCATCATGGCTCTTCCACGGTGAAGTACGGCCGCGGCTCGGTCTTGACCATTGATTTGACCAACCGCTGCAACATGATGTGCGATCCCTGCTTCATGGACGCTAACCAGGTTGGCTTCGTACACGAGCTCACCTGGGACGACATCAAGACCATGCTCGACAACGCGATCACCATCAAGCCGCGTCGTCAGATGTCAGTGCAGTTCTCCGGTGGCGAGCCCACGCTGTCGCCCTACTTCCTGGACGCGGTCCGTTACGCGCGGAAAGTCGGCTACAACAGCGTGCAGGCTGCTACTAACGGAATTGAATTCGCCAAGAGCCTCGAGTTCGCACAGCAAGCGGCCGAAGCCGGCATGCGCTACGCCTATCTCCAGTTTGATGGCATCGGCAACGCCGCCAACGCGCACCGCAAGGTTGGCAACCTGTTTGACGTGAAGTTGAAGGCCATCGACAACCTGCATAAGGCCGGCGTCGAAATCGTCCCCGTCGTGACCATCGTCAACGGCATCAACAACGAGCAAGTCGGCAACATCATCAAGTTCGCGCTCGACAATCCCAAGAAAATCGGCTTCCTGTCGTTCCAGCCGGTCAGCTTTACCGGCCGCGATGAGGCGGTGACGGACGAGCGCCGTCAGGCGCAGCGCTACACGCTCTCTCACCTGGCGCACGACGTGAAGAATCAAACCGGGCTGGGCGAGCCTGCGCGCGATTGGTTCCCGATCAGCTTCATGGGAACCTTCAGCGATTGGGCCGATCTCATGCACGTCAACGACGTGAAGAATGACTGGGGTCAACTCTCCTGCGGCTGCCACCCCAACTGCGGTACGGGCATGGCCGTCATGATCGACAAGGAAACCAAGGAAGCCGTGCCGGTAACGGCGTTTCTGAAAGGTGATCAGCTCGCGAAAGACATCGCCAAGGTGAACGACGCGGCTCGCGGCAAGTTCCTGACGATCGTGGGCATGGCACTTTGCCTGATGAAGAACTACGACCCGTTCCAGTCGCCGACGCATTTTAAGCTGATGGACTTGTTGAAGAAGTTCGACAAGAACTTCAACGCCACCGGGAAGAATTATGGCAAGGTGGGCCCGGACCGCACCCTTGACGATGTCATGAAGCGCCGCCAGGATCGCTGGAACTTCCTGTTCATCGCCGGCATGTGGTTCCAGGATCTGTTCAACTACGACTTCCGCCGCACCGAGCAGTGCATTATTCCTTATGCCACGCAGGAAGGCGAAATCTCCTTCTGCGCCTACAACACGGGCGTGGGCTGGCGCAACATCATCGAGAAGATGCACATGACGGCGACGCTCACCAAGTGGTACGAAGAGCATGGCCGCCACGAGATCTTCGCGGGCGGCAAGAAGGTCAACCTTGAGAACAGGGACCACTCGCTCGTGCTCAAGGAAGAGATGGTCTCCAAAGGTGAGCAGCAAGATCTCGACAAACTGGGCATCGCCAAGAATGCCCGCGAAGAGAAGCTCCGCGCCCGCGACGAGAAGCAGAAGAGCGATCCTGCCTACAATGCGCGCATGGCGGCCCTCTACCGCGAAGTCGTGCTGAAAGAGACGACGCCTACATCCGAAGGTGGCTTCATCCCACTGAAGGCACTCAACAACAAAGGTGGAATCGCACCCGCTTCGATCGCTCCGGCGCCCGCGTCGGGTCCGGAAGTCGGCGAGCCGGTTCTGGGAGACTAGGCACAGGTCTCAGTGTTTCAGGGTAGATTTAGAAAGTTTGAAGTCAGGGAAGGGCCGCCGCAAGGCGGCCCATTTTTATGACGCGCTCTTCGGTATCAAGAACAACTCCTCCTGCACCACCGACCAGGCGCTCCGAGCCAGATCAGCAAATGCACCGACTTCGGCGGTGGCCTGCTGCCCTTCGAGGGTAGCCCAAGCCGCTTCCATCGACTCCCGGTTGTCAAAATATAACTCCACGATCGCATCCCAGTCCGGGTGAGTCCGCTTGGGATCGGGAGCCACGTGATTCTGGATATATCTCCGCAGCCCGGGAATTTTGAGCGCCATGGGCCCATGCACATCGCGGAGGAATTCGTGAAATTCCGCTTCGGCCATGTCTGGTTTCCTGTAGAGAACAACCATGAACTTAAGCATTACGTTTTCTAGCCTTCCATTCGGACGATATCCCCGAAGTGAGCCGCTGAGGCAGACTACCAAGTGCCAGCGCCGCGGCTGAGGCGGTAAGGTTGATGTTCTCACGGCCCTCCTGAAGGTGTCGCACGGACAGGAGGAAAGCAAGATAGCAGACCAACGCCTCTCCTCGCTTTTGGAATCATGACATCAACTGGCCGGCTGCGGCTGTGACTGGGACCGGACAGCACGGTGGCGACGTTCCCCTGCTCCCGAGTGGTTCATTGACACGCCTCAGGCCCGATAGTAGCGTTCGCCAGTGGACGCTTCCTTTCCAGACTCCGGCCCGAGGACAAACATGGCGCTCCGAAGATTCGGCGTAATGGTAGTAGTGTGTCTTGCCATGCAGGCAGCGCGTGCACAGGACCCGACCAAGGTAGAACCCAAGCACTACAAGCTGGATTTCGAGAATGACCGAGTGCAGGTGGTCGCCGTGCACTACGGACCCCGTGAGAGGTCGGTCATGCACGAACATCCGGGAGGCGTGGTGGTGGTTATTACCGGAGGTCATCTCAAGTTCACCGACGAGAATGGCAAAGTGAAGGACGTCTTTGCCAAGCCCGGGGAGGCGCGCTGGTTTGCGCCCTTCAAGCACACCGTCGAGAACGTGGGCGACACCGCTTACAACGCCGTCTATATCGGGGTAAAAGGCAGCAAAGACGTAGTTTCCAAGAATGGTTACGCGCCGCTCAATCAGGATGCGAGCAAGATTTTAGGGGAGTACTTGGCGGCAGCTGCGCGTCAGAAGTAAGTATTGAGGATGGATGGGGCGGTAGATTCCGCGTTTGCGTGAGGTGCCGGATGCTGAACCCTGGCACCTGAGACCTGACCCTACGCCCAGGCTTTAAGCCCGAACGAAGCGGAAGCCTGCCGCTTGTACTCTTTATATCCGCGCGGGGTCAGCCGGATCACCCCCCGGACCTCCTCCTCCACGTAGCCCTCATTCCTCAGTTCCGACACGGTCTGCCTTGCAGTCGAGGAGGCGACGGTGGGTTGGGGCAAGTGCACGAACTCTGAGGGGTCTTCCTCATAGCTTTCGGCCAGGCGATGAATCAAATCATCGGAAAACGCTTTTTCCAGCAGTAGCGCTGTCATGCTAGGAATGCTAATCGGCGCGCCCTAGCTGCGGTATGGCCCTTCCGTGGTGGGTAGTACATTACCGAGGTGCGTGTCCGGAAGGCCAATAGCATTCGTATGCACTTCTGACCCTGCCTGCCCCGAGTAGCCCCGAGCCCGGATGAGTTGCCGGCCCTAGCATCCGATACCTGGTGCCCGACGCCTAAACGACTGAGACCTGACACCTGAGATCCGAAACACCAGCTATACTTTCCCAGTTCCTTGATTTCTCACCAGAGAGGACGTTGATGCACCTTGTTCGCCCAGGAATCTTCATGCTCCTGATCGCGCTCACCATGCTCATTTTCACGATGACCTTGCTGGCCGCCGACGACGCTCCATCCCCAACGCTCTCTTACCCGCACGCTAAGACCACCGACCAAGTCGATGACTACCATGGAACCAAGGTAGCCGATCCCTACCGTGGCCTGGAGGATACCGACTCCGCCGACACCCGTGCCTGGATTGAAGCTGAAAACAAAGTTACTTTTCACTATCTCGACCAGATTCCCTACCGCCAGACGATTCATGATCGCCTGATGAAGCTATGGAATTACGAGCGCTATGGCGTCCCCGAACAGCAGCATGGGCGCTATTTCTACCAGCACAACAACGGGCTGCAGAACCAGAACGTGCTGCTGGTCGCGGATTCATTGAATGCGGAGCCGCGCGTCCTGCTTGATCCCAATACATTGTCCGCCGACGGTACTGTAGCCCTCGTGGGGCACGCGATCTCGGACGATGGAAAGTTGGTTGCCTACGGTACCGCAGCGTCCGGGTCGGACTGGACGGAGTGGCGTGTCCGGGATGTGGATACTGGCAAGGATCTTCCCGACCTGGTGAAGTGGGTGAAATTCTCGGGAGCGTCCTGGACCAAAGACCGCAAGGGCTTCTACTACAGCCGCTACGATGAACCCAAGTCCGGCACCATGCTGCGGGATGCCAACTACTTCCACAAGCTGTATTACCACCGGCTGGGCGCGGCCCAGTCGGAGGACAAACTGATTTACGATCGCCCTGACAACAAAGAACTGGGCTTTGGCGGCAATGTCACCGACGATGGCCGATACCTGATTATTACGGTCTGGCAGGGGACGTCGCCCAAGAATCGCCTTTACTACAAGGATCTGTCCAAGCCGGACGCGGAAGTAGTCAAGTTGCTCGATGACTTCGACGCCGAATACCAGTTCCTCGACAATGACGGCCCGGTATTTTGGATCAAGACCGACCTTGATGCCCCGCGCGGACGCGTCATCGCCATCGATACCCGCCACCCCGAGCGCAGTAACTGGAAGACCGTCGTTGCTCAAGGGGCGGACAAACTCGAGCACGCCAACGTCGTCAACAATTCCTTCGTTCTGAGCTACCTCAAGGATGCGCAAACCGAGGTTCGCGTTCACGATCTCGAAGGAAAATTGCTTCGCACCATCGACTTACCCGGCATCGGAACCGCGGAAGGCTTCGGCGGAAAACGTGGAGACACGGAGACCTTCTACGCCTTCACCAGCTTTATCACCCCGACGACGATCTACCGTTACGACCTGGCAGCAGGGAAGTCGTCCGTCTACCGGCAGCCCAAAGTCGACTTCGATTCCGACAAGTACGAAACCAGGCAGGTGTTTTTCGCCAGCAAGGACGGGACTCGCGTTCCCATGTTCATCACCTCCAAGAAAGGCTTGAAGCTCGACGGACAGAATCCCGTACTGCTCTATGCCTACGGCGGTTTTAACATCTCGCTAACGCCCGCATTTTCCGTCGGCAACGCCGTGTGGCTTGAGATGGGTGGAGTGTATGCCCAGCCGAACCTGCGAGGCGGCGGCGAGTATGGCGAAGAGTGGCACCAGGCCGGAACTCTGGCGCGAAAACAAAATGTGTTCGACGATTTCATCGCCGCCAGCGAATGGCTGATCGCCAACCACTACACTTCACCGGCGAAACTAGCGATCCGTGGAGGCAGCAACGGAGGGTTGCTGGTGGGGGCGTGTCTGACCCAGCGTCCGGATCTTTACGGCGCGACCCTGCCCGCGGTCGGAGTGATGGACATGCTGCGCTTCCACAAGTTCACCATTGGTTGGGCCTGGACCTCAGACTACGGTTCCTCCGATGATCCGGAAATGTTCAAGGCGATTTACGCATACTCCCCACTGCACCACCTGAAGCCCGGAACAAAGTATCCCCCGACTCTCATTACCACCGCCGACCACGACGATCGGGTGGTGCCAGGCCACAGCTTCAAGTTCGCAGCCACCTTGCAAGCCGATCAAGCCGGGCCCGCCCCGGTGCTGATTCGTATCGAGACCAAGGCCGGACACGGCGCCGGGAAGCCCATCTCAAAACTGATCGAAGAAACCGCTGACTCCTGGGCTTTCGTGGCTCGCAACCTGAACATGGAGGTGGCGTTGAAGTAGCGAAGATGCCCTCATGACAGTGCCTCACCTGCGCGTTCTGGGCCCGACCCTTGCGGGTTCGGCGCGCAGGCGTCGGGAATCCCCCGCGCTCAAGGGCTTCCCAGCCCCTGTGCGGTCAAGGAAAAAGCCGCCCCGAAAGGCGGCATTTCGTGACGGCGCTGTCCCCTAGAACGTGCGCGCGGTTCTCAAATCCCAACAAGCCTTGGTGCCGGTCACGGAATCAGCCACGCAGATCTTGGCGAAGTTGAACCCAACATGCTCGACGGGAAGCTCGCTCGATTGATCTCCTCCCAACTGGTAGCTCGAAATGATCACGTCCTGCAACGTGACCGTGAATATGTCATCCTTCTGCGAGTCTTGCTGCACGATGGTGACTTTGTTGATGTGCCGTCCGGTCACAACATCCTCGAACAGGACGGGCGTGCAGCCATCGGCGCGCCGGGTCACGACCAGGTCGCTGAGGTCTGCTTTCCCCGTGCCCCCGCCACTTCCGGTGGTGCCGCTGGTGGCCACCGTTACCCCAAAGTTCCAGGTGAGGGCGGGGATCGTCCCTTGGCCGTTGTTACAGGTGAGCCCGTCGACGGTCACCGCGATGGTCGATTTCGGCTCAAACCGCCCGCGGCCTTGACCGTTTTGCGCAAGGCTGCTTGCTCCGAGTAGAGTGGTGGCTAGAGTCAGCAATAACATCCTTCTCAGCATGTAGTTTTCTCCGGATTTCGTTGTTGGCGAATGTGCGTCCCACTTGCGCCGCGAATACCCTCCACTCGCTCGAGCGGAATGGCCGGCCTCAGTTGGAGCTTGGAAAACCCGCATCGGAGGTTCGCTCGGGGCGGGGGATTGCAGCCTCGGAGTGTCCTCGACGAATCGCAGTGTGGCTTAGAACCTGTCTCCGCTGCTAGTTACGAACGACCAGCAGGGTAGCTCGTCCGCTTTCGCTGGGTCGGTACCGTATCCGTCCGGTATTCTCGCCGAGTTTTGCGGCTTGTTCGGAAAATGGAACAAGAACCAAGGATTTGCTGAGGTGGCGCCCTTCTCGCAGACAATCGCCCACCTGGGAGACATGCAACCTTGGATATCGCACGCGTCCTCGCCGAACTAAAGCTGCAACGTAAGGCCCTGGAGAAAGCCATCGCTGCTCTTGAGGCCATCGCCCCCTGGGCGCGCAATCAGAATCCCGTAGCCAGCCGTCGGTCCGGGAGCGCCATCAAAAGCCGACGCCAATCCCGCGCGCCCGGAAGCTCAGCTGGGCGTTCCGGCACTCGCCCCGCACCCCTCGCTGGCAGGGTAATTCCGTTTCGCGTAACACCGAAGCGTGTCCGCACCAAGCCGTCGAAAGCCGAGGAAGCCTAGCGGAGGCTAATCCTTCGTTCTTGCGCGCAGCGCTTGCCCTAGCTCGAAGTTCGTAGGCCGCATCTCATTAGGCGTATACTCTCACCCCGAAGGCGGGCCACCCGGTCCGACCGCCTCCATTGCAGGTTCAATCGATTCCGGACGCGGAGCACCTCGTTGCTCCCGGGAGGTTTCCGATGTCTTGTCGGCGTCACATACATTCGCTTCTGATTCTCGCGACCTTCCTGGTTTCAACATTCGGCTGTGGGCGGCACGATTCCGATGAGAAGTTCGTTATGGTCGCTGCCAACGTCCAGGTGCCTTACTGGCAGGAAGCAAAAGCAGGTTTCATGCAGGCCTCGGACCAGTTGAAGGTGCAAGCCAAGTTTGTCGGCCCCGACACCTACGATCCCAAGGGGGAGTTGAAAGCTTTCCAGGACGCGGTTCAGCAGAAGCCATCGGGCATCCTGATCAGCGTGGCGGATCCCGCCGTGCTCATGTATGACATCGACAAGGCCATCGCCGCCGGCATTCCCGTGATTACCATTGACGCGGACGCTCCCGTCAGCAAGCGCCTCATGTTCGTAGGCACCAACAACTACCAGGCGGGCCTGGTGGGCGGCAAGCGTCTGGCTGAAGAGTTGAAGGACAAGGGCAACGTCGTCTTCTTCACGATGCCGGGGCAGGCCAATCTGGCTGAACGGCTGCGCGGTTACCGGGAGGCGTTAGGACGTTTTCCCGACATCCACGTGGTGCGTGTGGTCGACATCGCGGGCGATCCCAGGGTAGCATTCGATGCCACCGATCAGATCCTCGGCAAGGAACGCGACAAGGTGAATGCCTTCGTCTGCCTGGAAGCGCAAGCTGGACGTGAAGTCGCGACCGTCCTCAACAACCGCAATGTGCACGACAAGGTCGTGATGGCAATGGACACGGATGCCGACACCCTGGACTGGATCGAGAAGGGCATGATCGCCGCCACCATCGCCCAGAAGCCCTACACCATGAGCATGGTCGGGCTGCATATCCTGGACGACCTCTATCACTATAAGCCACCGCGTCTCGACGCCGACTGGTCGAAGGACCCCTTCGCGCCCATTCCCGCATTCGTCGATACCGGGACTGCCCTCATCGACAAGAGCAACCTGCAGGGGTTCCGCGAATCGGCGAAGAAGGCCAGGAAGTAGTACGGACGAGCGCAGCTTTTGCCCCTGACTGATGGTGACAGTTTTTCTTAAGACGCGCAGCAGGCGTGATGCGTCAATCGCCGAAGCATCGAAAGACCAGGAATCGTCGCCGTGCCGGAGAAAGCATTGCAAGGCAAGATCGCGCTGGTGGCGGGTGCGACTCGTGGCGCCGGCCGTGGCATTGCGGTCGCACTTGGCGAGGCAGGCGCGACTGTCTATTGCACCGGCCGCAGTTCGCGCGGACGTCCCGCCACTCCCGGCCGGCCCGAGACGATTGAAGAGACCGCGGAACTCGTCACCGCCAGCGGCGGTCAAGGCATCGCGATCCGGGTCGATCACACGCAGCCCGCTGAAGTGAAAGGTCTCATCACCCGCATCCGGCGCCGGCACAAGGGGCTCGACATCCTTGTAAACGACGTCTGGGGAGGCGACGCGCTTACCGAGTTCGGCAAGCCCTTCTGGAAGACGAACCTCGCCAATGGCCTGCGCATGCTGGAGCAAGCCATTCATTCGCACATCATCACCGCCCACTACGCGGTCCCGCTGATGCTCGGTCGGAAAAGGGCCATCATCTTCGAAATTACCGACGGGGACGCCTTTTACTACCGCGGCAACCTCTTTTATGACCTGGTGAAGATTTCCGTCATCCGTCTGGCCTTCGCCATGGCGCGTGAGTTGCGCAAACGTAACATCGTTTCTCTCGCGCTGACTCCCGGATTTCTGCGTTCAGAATCGGTGCTGCAACATTTCGGAGTGTCCGAAGCCAACTGGAAAGACGGAGCCCGCCAAGAACCGCCGGGCCGCGGCAAACGGGTGGTGCACGACGCCCGTGCCGACTTCCTGATCTCGGAATCGCCCAGGTTCGTGGGACGCGCAGTGGTGGCGCTGGCGTCCGACCCGCAAGTGAAGAACAAGAGCGGCCGCGTCTTCAGTTCCTGGGCCTTGGCCCGCGAGTACGGATTCACCGACCTCGACGGCACCCAGCCGCACTGGGGCAACTATGCTCGCCGGCGCTATGGAAGATACAAGATCTGCGATGAGCGGTTTTATTCCTACTGGGTGCCCGGCCTGGTCGAGATGATTTTTCCGGATTGGTTCTGACCGGCGGTGGGCGGCCGAGTCGATGCTGCTGCCCGCACAAATTGTCGATTGCCGGCTCGTGCAGTAGAGGTTACGAATCGCATTTGCAGGTTGCGCAAGCTTCACGCGCACTAAAATGCCGCCGCTCCCCAATCAGCTAGTGAATCTGTTCGGGAGGCAATAGGAGAGGAAGGGAACACAAAATTGTGGCCGTAAGCCAACCGTTTGGAAAGGTAAAATAAACGGCCTGGGAAGGAGACGCCGATGATCCACGAAATGATTGCCGCGAAAGTGTCCGACGACGCGCGCTACCCGGACTTAGTGGATGGAGGTTTTGCGCCTGCACATACCTTCAAGTGTCACGCGTGCGAAGTGACCTATCGGTTGTTCTGCCGCTCCTTTGGCGGAACTCCATCCGTGAAGGAGCAGGCTACCCAAGTCACGTCCTTCGAGTCATGCGTGGAAAACTCTCACCCCGCCCACCCCGACCGGGTGTGGGTGAAGCGAGCCCTGTAGCGTTTGCCTACGGGCCTCTCGCCAACCGTGAGAGGGGGAAAACGTCGGTCCCGTGAGAGTGCTACGCCTAGACGCGGAAAAGCCCCGCGTCTCGAAATGCACGAGACGCGGGGCACCCGCTTCTGCTTCAGGCTAACCGCTCTTTCTTAGTACATGCCTTCCATGCCGCCGCCGTGTCCGCCGCCGCCCGCCGGAGATTTCTTCTCTTCCGGCAGTTCGGAGACCAGGGCTTCGGTGGTGAGCATCAGGGACGCGATGGAACCGGCATTCTGCAGCGCGGTCCGGACCACCTTGGTCGGATCGAGCACACCCGCCTTGACCAGGTCTTCGAATTCGTTGGTCAATGCGTTGTAGCCGTAGTTCGTGTCCTTGGACTCGAGCACCTTGCCGAGGATCACTGCGCCCTCTTCGCCGGCGTTGCCGACGATCTGGCGAAGTGGCTCTTCCAGGGCGCGCTTCACGATGTTGACGCCGATCTGCTCGTCGCCATCGACCTTGAGCTTGTCGATCGCTGCGATGCAGCGCGCCAGGGCAACGCCGCCGCCGGGGACAATGCCTTCTTCCACGGCCGCGCGGGTTGCGTGCATGGCATCTTCCACGCGCGCTTTCTTCTCTTTCATTTCGGTCTCGGTGGCTGCGCCGACTTTGATTACGGCAACGCCGCCGACCAGCTTGGCCAACCGCTCCTGCAACTTCTCGCGGTCGTAGTCGCTGGTGGTCTTGTCGACCTGGCTGCGGATTTCCTTGACCCGGCCTTCGATCTCGGCATGCTTGCCTTTGCCTTCGACGATGGTGGTGTTGTCCTTGTCGACGGTGATCTTCTTGGCCTGGCCGAGGTCGGCAACCTGGACGTTCTCGAGCTTAATGCCGAGATCTTCCGTGATAGCCTTGCCGCCGGTGAGGATGGCGATGTCCTGCAGCATGGCCTTGCGGCGATCACCGAAGCCAGGCGCCTTCACGGCGCAAACCTGCAGAGTGCCGCGCAGCTTGTTGACGACGAGGGTGGCGAGCGCTTCGCCTTCCACGTCTTCGGCGATGATCAAGAGCGGCTTGCTGCTCTTGGCGATCTGCTCGAGCAACGGGAGCAGGTCCTTCATCGAGCTGATTTTTTTCTCGTGGATGAGGATGTAGCCGTTTTCGAGGGTGGCTTCCATGCGCTCCGGATCGGTAACGAAGTACGGAGAGAGGTAGCCGCGATCGAACTGCATGCCCTCGACCACTTCGAGCTGAGTCTCGAGCGTCTTGGACTCCTCGACGGTGATGACGCCGTCCTTGCCGACCTTCTTCATGGCCTCGGCAATGATCTTGCCGATGGTCTCATCGTTGTTGGCCGAGATGGTGCCGACCTGGGCGATCATGTCGCCGGTGACGGGCTTGGAGAATTCATCCAGCTTGCCCTTGCCGCGCTCGCCGGTCTTCTTGTCGATATCGCCGGCGATGACGGCGATGGCTTTCTCGATACCGCGCTTGAGCGCCATGGGATTCGCGCCCGCAGCCACGGTCTTGACGCCTTCGCGATAGATCGCCTGGGCCAGAACGGTGGCAGTGGTGGTGCCGTCGCCAGCGACGTCGGACGTCTTGGAAGCGACTTCGCGGACCATCTGGGCGCCCATGTTCTCAAGGGCATCCTTCAATTCGATTTCCTTCGCGACCGTGACGCCGTCTTTGGTGATGGTCGGGGAACCGAATTTCTTTTCAATCACTACGTTGCGGCCCTTGGGGCCGAGGGTAACTTTAACCGCGTCCGCCAAAAGGTTGACGCCGCGCAGAATCGCCTGACGCGACTCCTCGCCGTGAACAATCTGCTTTGCCATTGCTTCTTCTCCTGAATCTTAAGTTTTGTGCAGGCCGTGGGCCCGCGGGAACGTTTTCTGGTGCGACTCAGCCATTACCGCCGCGAGCCAGCCAGTTCCTTTTCCTTCTTGGGTGCGGCGCCGACAAGGATGCCGAGCACCTCTTCTTCGCGCATGATGATGAAGTCTTCGCCGTCAATCTTGATCTCAGTACCGGCATACTTGCCGAAAAGGACGCGATCGCCTTCTTTTACGGCGAGAGGGAAAACCTTGCCTTCGTCATTGCTTTTGCCACGGCCGGCGGAGATGATTTCGCCCTCCTGCGGCTTGTCCTTGGCGGAATCGGGGATGATGAGGCCCCCCCGAGTAGTTTCTGCTTCCTCGACGCGACGGACCAAAATCCGGTCGTGGAGGGGGGTAAACTTAGTAGCCATAGTTAGCTGACTCCTTTCGTTAGGTCGAATGTTTTGTGTGGTTTAGATAGCAGAGTAACCAGTAAAGCCAAGCCTGTTAGCACTCAAGCTAGGCGAGTGCTAATCATACAAACTTGAGTGGGAGATTGTCAAGGGGCATGCCGTGAATCGCGGCCAGTCGAGTTCACCGCAGGCTTTGCAAGTTGGTGCCGCCGAACTAAGCGAAATGGGGCCAGCCGTCGCCCAAATCGGGATGCTAAAGATGACAGGCGGGCGCGTCGTGCTTAGAATGTGGGCACCTATGAAGAGAGTCTTGGTTCTTGGGCTGAGCTTGGGTTGGATTTTGCTGGGGACACCGTCATGGGCGGGAGAACCGACGTCCGTTCTCACCTTCTCAGTGGTGAAGGAAGACAACGGCAAACCGGTGCGGAATGCGGCGGTGGTATTGCATCCGGTGAACGAGCACGGGAAACAGGGGCGCGGCGGATTTGAGCTCAAAACGGATAGTGATGGGAAGACGCACTTTGAAGGTGTGCCGTATGGGAAGCTGCGGGTGCAGGTGCTGGCATCCGGGTTCCAAACCTTTGGGGAGGACTACGACATCGACGCGGCCTCGAAGGATATTACGGTCAAGCTGAGGCGTCCGCAGAAACAGTATTCGATCTACGACGATCAGCCCGGAACACCGAAGAAGGACGCGCCCGGGGAGAAGAAGGATTCCGAGAAGCCGCAGTGAGTTGCGAGTGCGACAGCGCCGCAGCAAGCCAGGAAAGATCATGGACTATCTCTTGAAGACGGAACCCTCCGTGTATTCATTTGACAACCTGCTGCGCGACAAAACGACCGTCTGGGACGGCGTGACTAACCCAGTGGCTGTGAAGCACCTGCGCGCGATGAAAGCGGGAGACCGTCTGGTGATCTACCACACGGGCGATGAGAAGAGCGCGGTCGGGTCGGCTTCCGTGCTGTCAGTGGACGTATCCGATCCGAAGACACCGCTGGTGCGAATCAAGGCTGGCAAAGGGGTTAGCCGCCCGAGAAGCCTGGCTGACATGAAGGGGCAGAAATTGTTTGCGGAGTCGCCTCTGGTCCGTCAGGGGAGGCTTTCGGTTGTTCCGCTGACACCTGCGCAGTATGAGTTTCTCACCCGAGATTGAGAACCTGAAGCGCAGGCTCTCATCGGCCCCTCCGCAAGAGCTCAGAAGGCATCAAAACCGCCACCTTAGAGTCATATCCGGAAGGGGGCGCGAGACAGTAGAATAATTAGGTGATGCTCAAAAACTTGACACTCTGCCCGAAGCCGATGCTGCTCGCGGGAATGCTCGCCAGCAGCATGATTTTTTCGTACGGACAAACCTCCACTACAGCACCCGCTAGCAAACCGGCGGTCAAGAAACCGGCGACGGGGGCAGCTGCGAAGACCGCGGGACCCAAGACCGCAGGCGCAGCGCCGGCGCTGAACACCACGAAAGACAAGATCAGTTACGCAATCGGAGCAGACCTGGGGAAGAAGTTGAAGACGTCATCGATCGACGTCGATCCGACCGTCCTCACGCGTGCATTGAAGGACACCCTTACGGGAGCTAAGTCGGCGATGACCGACGACGAGATCCGAGCCACGTTAACGGATCTGACGAAAGACCTGCAGCAAAAGCAGACCGCGGCTGCCAAAGAGCAGGGCGACAAAAACCGCAAGGCAGGGGAAGAATTTTTGGCAGCAAACAAGGGCAAGGAAGGGGTAGTGACTCTTCCCAGCGGCTTGCAGTACAAGATCTTGAAGGCGGGCGAAGGGCCGAAGCCATCCCCGGCCGACACGGTTGTGTGTAATTACAAGGGAACTCTGCTCGATGGCAAGGAATTCGACAGTTCGTACAAACGAGGCCAGCCGGCTACGTTCCCGGTGAGTGGAGTGATCAAGGGCTGGACTGAGGCTTTGCAATTGATGCCGGTGGGATCGAAGTGGCAGCTGTTTATTCCGCCCGACCTGGCATATGGCGATCGGCAGGCAGGTCCGGACATCACGCCCGGATCGACGCTGGTGTTTGAAGTGGAGTTGATGTCGATTCAGCCCAAGACGGCGGCAGCACCGGACAAGGCTACGCCGGAGAAAGACGCCGATAAGGCTCCAGATAAGACTCCCGATCAAAAATAGAGTTTGCGGTTTGTTCCCCGTTGATATCTGAAAACCCGCCTTCGGGCGGGTTTTTTGTTCCTTGAGCTTGATCGGCGCAGGAGGCGGCGTTCATTCGCAAGGAATGCACATGAGCGGGCATCCGCGACTGGCGGTAGCTCTGTTTGGCTAAGTCCGCCGACCGCCGAGGCCTTTTACCGCGAAGAACACCAGAGGACACGCAGGGTCGCACGAAGGCGTTGCGGGGTGGAGTTGTGGCGATGCGGCCGAAGTGCAGAGGTCCTTGGTTGCGCTCAGGACAGCATGCAGGGATTGCGTGACTCATGTTTTCAGGACGCGCTGAGAACAGCCGGGTTCGGTACAGGCGTAGGAGACCCGGTTGCGCTGGCGGTCGAGGCTGATGATGAACATCGGGCGGCCATGCATGTCGCAGCGGGGCTGGTTGGGGGTAATGTCCGGAGCATTGTCCCGCTTCGGGGTTACATAGCCGACACGTTCCCCGAAACAGCGGCCGCAAAACTTATCGGTGCAGCGGAAGAAGTCTATGGAATAGTCGGGGCTGTAGGGCGCGATGCAGGCTTCCATGGTGCGGAAATGCTTGTCACATAGGGGGAGGATGTCCGTCCGCATGACTGCAGGGAGTGTAGCATCCGGGTCATGCCGGAAGGAGTAGCTAGGGGTAGCCAGAAGCGAGCAGGTCGAAAAGCTTTTGACCTCAGAGGACGCAGGAGGAGCTTTCAATGGACGCGGATGTTGCGGTAGGGGGCCTTCGGACTGGGGTTCGGCTGGCTCCCCACTTCGTTCAGAATGACAGATTGGGGCGAGGACTGCGCCTGGGATGAGAGGGGGGATCAGGCAAATGCTTTGCGGAGTTCGCGGCGGAGGATTTTGCCGGAGGGAGTGCGGGGGACGGCCTCGACGAAGTGGATTTCGCGCGGTTGCTTGTAATGGGTGAGGCGGTCGGCTACGAAGCTGCATAGAGATTGCTTCATGGCATCGTCGGAATGCTGGCCTTCGCGGAGAACCACGAAGGCGCAGGGGATTTCTCCTGCCTCCGCGTTAGGACGCGCTACCACGCCGCAATCGCGGACCGCGGGATGTTCCATCAGAACGGCTTCAACTTCGGCGGGAGCGACGGGGAAGCCTTTGTACTTGATCATTTCTTTGCGGCGGTCGAGGACGTAGAAGAAATCGTTGGCGTCTCGGCTGACGATGTCGCCGGACCAGTACCATCCGTCGCGCAGAACCGCGGCGGTGGCTTGGGGCTCCTTCCAGTATCCCAGCATAAATTGCGGCCCGCGCATGACGAGTTCGCCGGGCTCACCGGAGGCGACTTCGCGGTCGTTCGCGTCGAGCACGCGGCACTCGGTTTGCACGAGCGGCTGGCCGATGGAGGCTGGGTTGTTGAGGGCGGGATCGATGTAGCCCACGTGGGTAACGGGAGAGGCTTCGGTCATGCCGTAGCCCTGGTTGATCGGGATGCCGGTGAGTTCGGTGAAGCGGCGGGCGAGTTCGGGGGCGAGTGGGGCAGCGCCAGATTTGACCCAAAGCACTCTATGGTTTGAGGGGAACTGCCCGGCCTCTGCGGCTTGGTTCAGGGCGTTGAGGGCGGGTGGAACCAGGGGCATCATGGTGACGCCCTCGGAGCTGAGCAGGCCGAGAAGTTGCGGGACGTTGAAGCGGGGTATCAGCACGAGCGTGCCGCCGAGCGTCAGGATGGGATTTAGGGCTACGTTGAGCCCGTAGATATGGTAGAGAGGCAAAAAACAGAGCATGACGTCGCTGGGCGCGAGCGGGGTGCCGTGGGGAGCGATGAGCTGGTAAACGTTCGCGACCAGATTAAAGTGCGACAGCATAACGCCCTTGGGGAGCCCAGTGGTCCCGCTGGAGTACGGAAGGGCCGCAATGGTTTCGTTGGAGGCGTGGCCAGGGGTGGGAAGGGTAACGCTGCCGGGGCTGAGGAGGTGGGCAAAGCTAGCGCACCCGCTGGCTGGTTGCCGCGTGGTGTATACGCGACGCAAATTGGGCAAGCCCGCCAGGCCGATGCCGCCGAGGACGGCGCCGTCCGTGATGAGAATGCAGGCGCCGGAGTTTTCGAGCTGATAGCGGACTTCGCGTTCGCGGTAAGTCGGGTTGAGGAGAGTCGGGATGCCACCGGCGAGCGTGACGGCATGGTAGGTGGCGGCAAATTCCCAGGAGTTGGGGAGGAAGATGGCGACGACTTCACCGGGCTTGAGGCCGGCGGCGACCAAGCCTCGGGCTAACTGCTCGATGGTCTCGCCGTACTCCGCATACGTGAAGCGGCGGTTGATGGAGGCATCAAGCAGCGCAAGTTTCTGTGGGAACTTGCGGCAGGAGGCGAGAATCACATCGTGGAGATAGAGGTTAGCGGGGTCGGCGTAGAGTTGGGTGCGAAGCATGGGCGGAAAGATTGTAGCGGAAACCCCGCGTGAAGCGTTTCGAAGGAAGTCTATTGAGGATCAGCTGGCGAGCTTGCGGAGGAATTCGCGTTCGTCCATGTGGTACTTGAAGGCTTTGCGGCCGTCGATGAACACGACGGGGACTTCGTCGGTGAACTGGCGGCGTAGGTGGTCGTCGGCATCGACGTCGACTTCCTGCCAGCGGAACAGGCCACGGCGCTCCAGCTTGACGAGGCTCTCTTTGACGATTTCGCAGAGATGGCAGCCCTTGCGAGTGTAAACCAGCACTTGGCGGGGGTCGCTCATGAGCGGGAGTGTAGCATTTTCGGGGCAAATTTCAATTGTGCGAATGTAAAGAATTCTAGACGCCTGGACCGAAACGGTCCCTGCCCGGCGAAACAGCGGCACCGAGGCTCGGCCTGTGAAGACTTGCTGCGAGGAGCACTGGTCGCGGGAGGAGATACAATCCCAGCCATGGAAAAGAGCGTGAAAACATCACTTGCGGGCAAGACTGTGCTAATCACCGGAGGCGCGAAGCGCTTGGGGCGGGCTTCCGCGCTGGCGCTGGCGCGGGCGGGAGCAGACGTGGCGATCACGTTTCATCATTCAGCTCGCGAGGCGCAGCATACCGTGATTGATTTAGCGGCACTGGGGGTTCGGGCGCTTGCCTTGCGGTGTGATGTCACCAGCGAGAGAAGCGTGCGGACGATGGTGAAGGAAGCGGTGAAGGAACTTGGCGGGATCGACATCCTGGTGAATAACGCCGCCAATTACGAGACGGTGGAGTTTGAAAAGATCACGGTGGCGCAGTGGGATGCGATGTTCGCGTCCAACACGCGAGGGCCGTTCCTGGTGACGCGGGAAACGTTGAAGCATTTGCGGCAGCGACGGGGAAAGGTGATCAATATGGGGTCGCTCGGCGGGATGGTGCCATGGTCGACTCACGCACATTATTGCTCGTCGAAGGCGGCGCTGCACATGCTTACAAAGGTCATGGCGAAAGCCCTGGCGCCGGAAGTCGCGGTCAACGCGGTAGCACCGGGGATGATTGATCTGGGTGAGAAGGCGGCAAAGGCGTTCATGCGGAAGATGGCGCAGGCGACCCCCATGAAGCGGAATGGGACCGGGGAAGAGGTTGCGGCGGCGGTGCGATTTTTCGCCGAGGCGGCCCATTTTATTACGGGGCAAGTTCTGTCGGTGGACGGAGGGCTGGGGCTGGGATAATTCGACTGTTGTCCCTGCCTGTTACCGATAAAACGTCGCCGCAACGAACACGGAAGCATCACAGGATGCTCGAGGATTCCTTGCCTGCAAAGGGCACAAAGGTTGCAGAACGCCAAGGACACTGCATCAACGGTGCAGCCACAGCAGAAGCTGACCACTCAATGGAGCGCAAGCTCTTTCGTAGGGTAAATGGGGTCACCCCCGAATCAATTTTGCACGGGTCGCGCGCTTTGCTCAAGATGACTGGGGGTTGGTTCTGCCTCGCGCGGGACAGAACTCTGCTGCACATTCCGCGTGGAAGGTGCCGTGTTTGCGGGGGTATCCGCCATTCCTGTATCGTGCGTATTTCGACCATCGTTTGTGTGGACTGCAAGCATGCAAGTCATGACTAGACAGAAGTGCAGATGGTGGCTCGTCCCGTTGGCAGTGGGACTTTTGTTGGTGGAACCGGCATGGACGCAGCAGGGACCGGAGGATGGTGGGCGCGAAGTGCAGGTTTGGAGTGGAGGCGGATACACGGTTCCGGGGGGTACCAAGAATACCGGCGTCTGGAATTTTGGGCTGCGCTATGGATGGGTGCTCACCCGTCCGCATGGACCGGGATTTCTGAAGGGGCGGTTTGAATATGCAGTGGATGCTGTGCCCATCTTCCTGGTATTTCAGCCGGCGAATACTTCGTACGGGATTGGGTTCAATCCGATCGACTTGAAATGGAATTTCGCGACCCGAGGAAAAGCGGTGCCGTACCTGGAGATTGATGGGGGCACACTGTTTACGAACCACGCGGTGCCCAGCGGGACAAACACGGTAAATTTCACGTCGAGCGGGGCCATCGGAGTGCAATTGCTGGGGCCGCGGCACAACTTCAATATTGAGGCCCGGTATATGCACATCTCCAATGCAGGGCTGGCCACGCTCAATCCGGGAATTAACACCTTTCAGGTGCGGCTGGGGATTGGGAAGTTTTTCGCGAAGAAATAAGGGATCGAATGGGAGTATAGCGAGCGCGAGATGTGCTGTGACATGCCGCTGGGGCCCTCGACCTGATGCACTTGCTCCCGGCGGACTCCCACCGCTGACCATCAGAGTCAGAGGCAGCACGCCGGTTGCTTCCCTTACAGAATCTCTGCCTGCTTGTTTACGGAACCGTGAAACGGGCACTGTAGTTCTCAGTGAGACGCGGTTGCCGAGGCGGGGCCGGGGACGTCCGCATCGCGAAACGAGAAGTCGATCGAGATGTTTGGATATTCCTTTCCGTCCACTTCCACATAGGGATAGACGAAGTAGTTGAGAGCGGGTCCGGATTGCGCAGGGCTGAGCTTGAGGTCCCGGCCGACGGAGAATTGGATGCGGTTGACGTCGTGCGCGCCGAAGAAGTAGTCGCGTTTTTCCTGGTGCTTCCAGGCTTCCGAGATGTCGATGGGGACCCAACCCGTCTGGTCGAGGTAGAACTCCGCCCAGCAATGGTACCCGGGGATTTCCGCGGAGTGTTTGTCAGCGGGCAACGGGAAGCCGATCTCGAAGCGTGACGGAATTTTCTGGGAGCGGGCCATCGACATGAACACGGAGTGAAAATCGGTACAGTTGCCGCGCTTGGAGTCGCAGGCCCAAAGGGTATCGCCGTGTCCCCAACCAGTGCCGGACTTGTCATAGCGCATGGTGTTGAACACGTAGTCATAAATGGCGCGGGCCTTCTCGAACTGAGTGGTGGCCGATTTGGTTTGATCGGCAGCGAGTTGAGCGGGCAGGCCCGTGGTGGGGACCAGGCGGTCGGGTTCGAGGAAGCGGGCGAGTTCAAGGTGCGGAACTTTTTCAGGACGGGCGCCAGGGGTGAGTTTGCCGTTGACGAGCGACACGTGCTCGCGGCGGACCACATCGTAGTCGAGGGAAAAATGGTAGTCAGCGCGGCCGGATTTCAGGTCTTCCGCAAAGAGGATGGCATTGCCGTACTCGGAGTCTTCGGTCTGGCGAAGTTTGAGGTCTCCGTCTCTAGCGGCGACCGTCACGGACTGGTAGGCATCCGAATGAGCAAGCGGAAACCAGACACGCACCTGCTGTCCGGCAGGCACGCCTTTCACGGTGAAGGCATAGTGGAAGACGAAATGACGTTGGTTCTGAGCGTGGGCGGCGAGGGCGAAGGCGAGGAGGACAGAGAGAATGAGGCTTCGACGCAGCATGAGGAATCCTTTCCGACGCGGAGGCTAGGTTCGAAACGGAAACGACCGACGGGCGTTTTAGCGCGAGAACGTTCAAGTGAAACCCAGACCGGCGAGGCGGAAAGGACGGGCTGGCATGAGCATCAATGTGCGCCGGAAGCGCGGAACTTGTCAAGCAATCGGGATGCGGGTGTAGGTTGGGACGGGAGGATCGAAGTGATGGCTCGGAATCGGATGTCGCGCTCAGTGTCGAAAAGGCTGAAGCAGGCTCGCGTGGCGCGACTGGCGACGGTCGGCGCGGACGGGCGCCCGCACGTGGTGCCGATTTGCTTTGCGGCCGACGGAGAGGTGTTCTATACGGCAATTGATCGCAAGCCCAAGCGGGTGCAAGCGGAGCGGCTGACGCGGGTGGTGAATATCGAGGCCTCGGGAGAGGTCGCGCTGGTGGTGGATGAGTACCGCGAGGACTGGGGCAGCCTGTGGTACGTGCTGGTGCGCGGCCGGGCGCGACGGGTATCTGGTGCGCAGCGGACAAGGGCAATTCGGATGCTCCGGCGGAAGTACCGGCAGTACGCGGAGGGAATGCTGGCAGAGGATGCGCTGGTGATTCGGATTGTGGCGCGCAGTGTCACTGCCTGGGGAAAAGTTTAAGAGCAAGTGCGCTGGCCGAGGGAATGCCCTTTCAGGCTCCGGATGACGCTGGCGTCTTGTGGCCCTTGTGTGGGCCGCTTTCGCTCTCAGCGGTTACGTCAAACCAGCTTGCGCAGTCTCTCCATCAGGGCCAGCCAGCCGGCGATGGACTGGGCTTGCTTTTCGAAGGTCACGTCGTAGATGAGTTCGTGGGCGCCGATTTTTGCGCAGGCCTGGGCGTCTTCGCGTATCTGGTCGAGCGTGCCCGCGAAAATGGCGCGGTCGGATCCCAGCGGCTTCTCAGTGATGTGGAGGTTGGCGCGCACAATCATAACTAACGTAGCGGGATCGCGGCCGGCCTCCTTGGCCATTTGTTGGATGGCGCCCAACATCTGTTGCATGCCCGCGATGGGAACGGCGACTGGGTTCCAGCCATCAGCCATGGTGGCCAGACGCTTGAGAGCAGCCGGCGCGAATGCGGCCAGATAGATGGGCGGGTGGGGCTTCTGCACGGGCTTGCAATTGATGTACGACTCGGGGACGCGGAAGAACTTACCTTCGAACTTGACGGGATTGGTGGTCCAGATGGCTTTAAGGACCTGAAGGAATTCGTCAGCCATGGCGCCACGTTGTTTCATGTCGGCTCCGGCGGCGTCCATTTCGTCCTTGGACCAGCCGAGGCCAAGGCCGACGCGCAGGCGCCCGCGCGAGAGGATGTCGATGGTGGTGAGCCGCCGCGCCAGCATGACCGGATTGTAGTAAGGAATGTCGAGCACGCTGGTGCCGAGAGCAACTTTATTGGTTCGGGCAGCGGCGAAGGTCAGGGTATCGAGCGGATCGAGCGAGTGTTTGTAGCCCTCGGGGAGCAAGCCGTCGGGAGTGACGGGATAGGGGGTTTGCGGTTTGACCGGCCAGAGCAGGCGCTCGATGGTCCAGAGGCTGTCATACGCGAGAGCTTCGGCGCGCTCGGCGACCTGAGCGATATTTTCGGGCGAGCCGAGCGGGCCAATGTTGGGGAGACCGAAACCGATTTTCATAGCGGATGAATCCTTTCGCGAACTCAGTTCCTAACTTCAAGGGGATCGATTGATGAATGCCGGGTGGACATTAATCTGATCTTGGGGCGAACTGCTTGTCAAGGGCAACACGGACACCTACGTTCACGTGGGCATCGCCGTGGATGATGGCAGCTTCTGGGGAGCGGTTCGACCTTTGAGTTCCAGCTTCATCCGCAATAAGTGAGCATCCGAATCAAGTCGTGTAGTTGCCTCCTTCCAAGTCCAACCTATATTCTTGCCGGTTATGTCTACGCTGGTGGAATGCGTTCCTAATTTTTCCGAGGGCCGCGACAAGGCGAAAGTGGATGCCATTGTCGAGGCCATGAAGGTTAACGGCGTGTACCTGCTCGATCGCGAAATGGACGCCGATCATAACCGCTGCGTAATCACGCTGGTGGGCGAGCGCGAGGCGATCCAGGAGGCGGCCATTCGCGGGGTAGGGAAGGCGGCGGAGTTGATCGATCTCACCAGGCACCAGGGGGCACATCCGCGCATGGGGGCGGCGGATGTGGTGCCGTTTATTCCGATCGATGGGGTAACGATTGAAGACTGCGTGGCCATGGCGCGGCATGTTGGAGAAGCGATCTGGAGGCGGTTTCAGGTTCCGGTTTACCTCTATGAGGCGGCTGCGGCGACGCCAGAGCGAACGAATCTGGAGAACATCCGACGGGGACAGTTTGAGGGCATTCGGGATGAGATTGCGACCAATCCGGCGCGGCGGCCTGATTTTGGGGAGCCGCGGGTGCATCCGACGGCGGGCGCGACGGTTGTGGGAGCGAGGAAGTTTTTAATCGCCTACAACGTGTTCTTAAACACGCCGGACGTCGATATTGCCAAGCGAGTGGCGAAGGCGGTGAGATTTTCGAATGGCGGCATGCGTTTTGTGAAGGGTGCGGGATTTCTGGTGCGCGGTATGGCGCAGGTGTCCATGAACCTGACGGACTTCGAGCAGACACCCGTACATCGAGTGTTCGAACTGGTGAAGCGCGAGGCGGCCCGTTACGGAGTGATTCCGGTGTCTTCGGAGATCGTCGGCCTGATTCCGAAAAAGGCGCTGGAGCAGGCGGCGGAATGGTTTCTGCAGGTGGAGAATTTTGACTCGTCGCTGATTCTCGAAAACCGGCTGGCGGCGGTCATGGGTGGCAAGATGGCAGTCGGCGGACTGCGCGCGGGCGTGGAGCCTTTCGTGGAGCAGTTGGCGGCGCCGACGGCTACTCCGGGCGGCGGCAGCGCGGCGGCGGCGGCGGGTGCGATGGCTGCCGGACTTGCACATATGGTCGCGGCGATGTCGCGCGGGAAGAAGGCATACCTGCAGCATGAGAGCGAATTGAGCTTGGCGATTGCCCGGCTGGCGCAACTGCGGGAGGAGTTAAAGTCGGCGGTGGATGCGGATGCCGCGTCCTATAACAGCGTCATGATGGCGTACAAGTCCGCCCGTGAGGCGGTCGACGGTGAGGCCATTATCGATGCCGCTTTGAAGGAGGCGACGCGTGTGCCCTTCGGAGTAGCGGAGCGGGCGCGCGAAGTCGGAAAGTTGGCGCATGAATTGGGGCCACTGACGAATCCGAATATGAAGTCGGATCTGACGACGGCGTCTGCTTTGGCACGGGCCGCGGTTGAGGGAGCGCTGGCGAATGTCGAGATTAACCTCTCTTCGATGAAGGATCAGGCGTTTGTGCGCGAGATGCAGGGAAAAGCAGCTGCATTGAAGTAGGTGGCTTGGTATCGAGTACGGAGTACCGAGGCCTGAAAAGAGCTCTTACCCGCGAAGCAAGGCGCTAAATACGCCGTCCGACTAACGAAACTTTTGGCGGGAGCGGGGTTCAACATGAAGAGACGATATTGGGTGGTGGGTCTAGGTCTAGTGGCCGCTTTGGCCTTGGGAACCGCCACCTTCAAACTGCGCGAAGCGATGCAACCTAGCTTACATTTAGGCGCATGTTTTCAGACCAAATCTGGACTGAAGCCCGGCGCAGAGGTGCGCGTGGCGGGGGTCGAAGCGGGAATGGTGCAGAGTGTGACCTTACAAAGCAACGAGTGCCCGGTCCGAGTTGAGTTCAGCCTAACTCTGACAAAATACTTCGGGAGTTTGCCGCGCAATGCAACGGCACGGATGGAAACGGGTGGAGTGCTGGGGCCGACGCTTCTCGAGATCGACCTGCCCAAAGTTCCTGAATCGGCGCTCAAAAATCATGAAACGGTGAAGACAGTGGAAGCCAACGGACAGTTGGATCCGAAAGCCGCTGAGACGCTAAAGAAAGTTATTGATGATGCGATTGACCGTGCGACCGAGAAGCCGATCGAACCAGAGCTAGGGAAAGCAGGTCGCGCCACGCAGTAGCGTTAGGTGTCTAACCCGTCAATGCGTGCACTGTACTTTAGTTTGTGCCATCCTGGGCATGGTCGGCATACAATTGATTGGTATCGAGTTAACGCACAGGGCCAATTCGGCATCCAAGGGTATATTCCCCCAGAGGTACTATGAGAAATCTGACGGTTTTGAGTTGTTTGGTGCTGGTGAGTGCCGCGGCTTTAGCGATGCCGCTGGGAACTTCGACGCGTGCGGTGATTCCCGCCGACATTCAGCAGATCATCTCGGTCGACTACCGGGCATTGCACGATTCGCCGACGGCCCAGGCGCTCAAGGACCAGGTGTTGCCGGAAAGCCTGAAGGCGTTCGAGAAAGCGCTGAAGGGCGTCGGGATCGATTCCGAACGGGACGTGGATCAGCTTACATTTGCGGCCTACCGCATGGGAAAGCAGGGCGTGCGGGTGGTGGGCATGGCGCAGGGGTCGTTTTCATCGAAGTCAGTGCTGAAGCGGATGAAGCTCAAAAAGATTGCGCCCAAGAAGTATCGGGATGCCGACCTTTATGCCATGGGGAACGGGATGATCATGTCGTTCCTCGACGAGAACACGCTGCTGTTCGGCGATGATAGCGCGGTGAAAGGATCGCTGGACACCCGCGACGGATACGCGCAGGGGCTCGACTCAAATTCACAAATGGCGGACATGATGGCCGCGGTCGACGGATCTCCGGTGTGGAGCTTACTGGACCAGCAGGGAACTCAGAACATGATGCGCTCAGCGCTGGGCGATGCCTCCAAGGTAGCCGACTACGACACGGTGAAGAAGCGGCTGCTGGGATCGCGGTACACCATGGACTTTTCAAGCGGCGTGAACTTCAATCTGGACGTGATTACGTCGGACTCGATGACGGCGGCCACCATGTCATCGCTGGTGAAGGCGGGCATGCTCTACAAGAAGATGAGCGCCTCGCCGGTGGAGAAGGTAGCCATCGACGCGCTGACGGTGGATTCCGACAGCTCGAAGCTGTTGCTGCACTTCAAGACGGATGACAAGCAGTTCCAGGCGCTGATGAAGTCGGATTTGTTCGCGGCGGTTTCAAAGTAACAGGATTCAGCGGGTGGATTGTGCAGGCACGGGGCTCTTGCTTCGTGCCTTCTCTTTTGTCCGCGAGAAGGGATCTTTTGCTTGCGCCGTGACGCTGAGCGGATGTGAGAGCCACGCGCGCGAGGATGCCGAGCTGCGGATAGCGTCCACCTTCTCGCAGGAAAGGGCGGCTGGCTAGACCGCAAGGGCGCCGGCCGACCGCCAGATTTCTTGTCCTATGTCTTCCTGGCAGAGAGGGTTTCACGCTTGTTGCGGGCCCAACCTTCTTTCGTGGTTTGACGGGCACGGCCGATTGCCAGGGAATCTTCGGGAACATCTTCGGTGATGCAGGAAGCCGCTCCGATGTAGGCACCCTGGCCAATCTTGAGGGGTGCGACAAGCGTGGTATCGCTGCCGACAAAAACGTGGTCGCCGATTTTAGTTTTGTGTTTGTGCACACCGTCGTAGTTGCAGGTAATCGTGCCCGCTCCGATGTTGACGCCGGCGCCGATCTCGGCATTCCCGAGGTAGGTGAGGTGATTGGCTTTCGAGCCCTTACCCAGCTTGATCATCTTGGTTTCCACAAAATTGCCGACGTGCGCGCCTTCTCCAATGTCGCTGCCGGCCCGGAGATGGGAGTACGGACCGATGACGGCATCGGCGGCGACGCGGGCTTCTTCGACCATGGAACCGGGGCGGATGGTGACGCGGTCTCCGATCTCGGAATTGTGGATGACGCTGTAGGAACGGATGCGGCAGTCCCGGCCAACCCGAGTGCGCCCGAGAAGCTGGACAAAGGGTTCGATGATGGTGTCGGGGCCGACCTCGACGTCGGCATCAATGACGCAAGTCTGCGGATAGAAGATGCTGGCGCCCGCGTCCATAAGTTGTCGACATTTCTGCAGGCGCACGAGGATGTCGAGTTCCATCATTTCGGCGCGGGTGTTGCTGCCGAGGATCTCGGCGGGATGGGCGGTCTTGATCGCGACGACTTTGCCCTTGCCTTTGGCGAAAACGGCGGCCATGTCGGTGAGGTAGTACTCGCGGTGAGCATTGTCGGTTTTGAGTTCACCGATGCGCGTATAGAGAGGCTTCACGGCGAAAGCGTAGAAACCGGAATTGATCTCCCGGATCTTCTTCTGCGCCGGGGTAGTGGATTTTTCCTCGACGATCGCTTTGACGTCGTCGGCTTTCGGACTCTTGCGGAGTACGCGGCCATAACCGGTGGGACTGGCGAGTTCGGCGGAAAGCAGGGTCATAGCCGCTTTCTTTCGGAGATGGAAGTCACGCAAGCGCCGGATGGTTTCGGGGGTAATGAGCGGAGCGTCCCCGGAGAGAACGATGACATGGTCATAGGGAGCGAGGGATTCGCGGGCGACCATGAGGGCATGGCCGGTGCCCCGCTGCTCTTCCTGAAGAACAAAATTGATCCCGGTGTGTTCGGTGGCTTGGCGAACGCGGGCGGCCTCGTGACCGATGACGGCATAGACGTCGGCGGCGGGCACAACCTGGGTGGCGGCGGCGATCACGTGCGCCAGAAGGGGCTTGCCTCCGATTTCGTGCAGGACTTTCGGATGCCTGGATTTGAGGCGCGTGCCTTTGCCGGCAGCCATGATCGCGACGGCGATGCGGGGTGTTTTCGTTAAGGGCATTGGCTTTCAATATAGCGCGTAGCGCTGGAAAAACTTAATCCACAAAGGACGCCAAGGAGCATGAAGGTAAACCCGGCAGCGAAACTGGGATCAGGCGGGTAGCGTGAAGTCCGGACTATTGCCTGGCGGGGTCAGGGACCAGGGGAGACTTGCGGGTAGCGCTGGTGGGCTGAGTGGTCGCGATCTCAAGTAAGTCGCGGGCGACCAAGTCGGTGGCGTGGCGGGCTACTCCCGCTTCTTCCAGGTAGTCGCCGAGTACGGGACAACAGCCCAGCTGCTCGATGGCTTCGAGGTCAGCGACGATCTGGGCGGCGCCTTCGAGAGCGTATTTGGCCTTCAGACTTTCGGAGACGGGCGTGCGGTTAATGAGGGCGTAGTCGAAAAGCTGGGCCTGGGCGTGGCGGTTGAGGGCGCGGATGTGGTCGGCGGCGGTGAGGCCGAGGCTCTCATTGGCCTGCGTCATCAGGTTGCAGATGTACACCTTGATAGCGGGGGAGTTGAGGATGGCCTGGGCTATTCCCCGGACCAACAGATTCGGGATCAGGCTGGTGAACAGGGAACCAGGGCCGATGGTGATGACGTCGGCGCGCGCTATGGCCTCAAGCGTCTGGGGTAGGGGTTCGACGTCAGGAGGAATCAGGAACAATTCGTGGATACGGCCCTTGCTGGCTGTAATGTTGGTTTCCCCGCGGACACGGGTGCCGTCCTCGAGAGCGGCCTCCAGTTCGATGTTCGAAGTGGTAGCCGGATAGATATGTCCGCGCGTTAATAAAATCTCTGAGGAGAGCCGGACGGCTTCGGCGAAGTCTTTGGTGATGGATGTCAGCGCGGCCAGAAAGAGGTTGCCGAAGCTGTGGCCTTCAAGGCCGGAGCCCTTTTCGAAGCGGTGACGGAAGAGCTGCGAAAGCAGGTCCGCATCTTCGGAGAGGGCGACAATGCAGTTGCGGATGTCACCCGGAGGCAGCATGTTGAGTTCTTTGCGGAGACGGCCGCTGGAGCCCCCATCATCGCTGACCGTTACGATGGCGCTCAGTTCGCTGATCGTCGGGCGGCCCGGGATCGGACGAAAAGGCTCCCCGGGAGTGGGCACGAAACCTTTAAGGCCTCTCAGTAAGGTAGAAAGTCCGGTGCCACCGCCAATGGCGACGACCCGCAGCGGATTGGAATACGCGGAATTCTCCCGCGGAAGAGCATTGGGCCGCTGCTCGGATTCCATCAGTTTTCCTGGTCCTAGTAGGTCTCTTCTTCGGGAATCGTGGTTTCTGGTATCGCGTCAGCGCCGGGGTCTGGGTAAAGCAGTTCGGTGAAACGCGGGTCCTCGGCTAGGTTCTGGAAATCGGAATCGTTGCGAGCCTGGAAACGCAAGGCCGGATTGAGGCGAATGGCCTCGTCCAGACTTCGCAGCGAATCTTCGACATGTCCGGTCATGCACTCCAACGCGGCCAGCCCGTAGACCACGTAGTCGGTCTTGGGAGCCTGCTTCTGAAGCTTCTCCAGGTGCTCGCGGGCCTGAACGTAATCTCCCACGTTCATCAGGGAGACGGCATAATCAAAGTGCTCTTCCGGAGTTTTGAATTGGTGGCTGACCTTGTCAAGGTGCTGGTTACAAGTGCTCGAATGAACGGCGGCGCGGTCGGCCAACTCCTTGCTGGGCCCGCCGATCACCTTCTGGAAATGGGTCTTGGCCTTATCAAACTTGTGTTCCTGCATGGCACGCAGACCGGTCTCGTAGTTCTGAATGGCTTGCGCCACGCGGGGATCGTCGGCCATAGACTTTTTGGCGGTAGGTTTCTGAGCCATCTGTAAAACTCTTCCTGTGCTTTTGCCAGCTGTGCTTTTCGTAACTGCTCCTTAATTGTGCAACTTACAGGATATTTCTTCAACTATTTCGCGAGTGGGACCCGAGTCTTCTACCGCATCGAACTCTCCGCTTGCCTGCGCTCACGACTTGCGCCGTCTTCACGCTCGCCGCCTGTATGGTGTGGCGTGCGCCGATTTTACGGCGTTTCGGGCGCCTGCGCAGTACCCCCCGGTTCGGGTCAATTGATGCTAGCAGCGGTCTCCATGTCTGACTTGCTTCCAGTCGCCCTTGGTGATCCCCTGGCGAATCTGTGCTGGGGGTCTTGCCTTTCTTCGTCTGGGCGTAGGAGTAATAAAGCTCCTTGAGGCAGACATCGCACTGGGCACCGTGGGTGTTTTCGAAACAGCTGTGCAGGCTATTGTGACCCATGCCGCGGTCGCAGTAGCAATAGCAAGGCTGCTGGTGGATCACGTTGGGAATCTTGGCCGCCAGTTCGTAGGCGTGAGTCTGGTACGGGAATTGCGCATTCTCCGCCCACAGACTCTCCTTGGGCAGAATCGGAGGCAGCTTCTTTCCCTTAGGGGGAGGAGCAGCATTGTAGGCCGGAACTCCCTTGCTCTTCCTGATTTGCGGCCCATTGCGCGGAAACCGTCAAGGTGACCGCGAACAGGAAGATCAAGATGAAGACACGCTTTAACATAGGGACGAAACCTCGGTCCCGATATTGTAACCCGGAGGCCAGACCGGGCGCATCCCCTGCCCAGTATCTGATGGTGCACGCGGTGATCAATATGAGGCTGATCGGGACGGGAGATAAAGCTTTCCCGCAAGAGAGTGTGGTCTTGCAGCCGGTTACCGGGTAGAGGTCGTGTGGCGATTCCGAAGGCCTGACAGCGAGATCGATTCCGCCAGTGAACGCGTTCCGTAATAGAATCGGTTCAGGCATGTCATCACTGGGGTATTCCGAGGCATCGTCGAACGGGAAGGGCTCGGCGGGCAAGCCGGCGCCGCGCGGAGCGCCTGTTCTGGCTGTGTGGTTGCGGGACCTGGTGATCTCACTGGCGATTTCGGCGTTCATCATCATCTTCCTCTATCAGCCCGTGAAGGTGGAGGGCACCAGCATGATGCCGTCGCTGGACGACCAGGAACGGATCTTCGTCAACAAATTTGTGTACCGTTGGGAGCCGATCGAGCGGGGCGACATCGTCGTATTCCGCTATCCACGCGATCCTTCGAAGAGTTACATCAAGCGGGTAATCGGGGTGGCGGGCGACCGGATCCGCATTGATTCGGGCCAGGTCTACGTTAATGATGAGGCCATCGACGAAGAGTATGTACCCCCGACGTATGCCGATGAGCGCTCCTATCCCGAGACGGTGGTGCCGGCCCATAGCTACTTCATGCTGGGCGACCATCGCAGCATGTCGAATGACAGTCGTGATTTCGGCCCGGTGAAGGAGAATTACATTTACGGGAAGGCCGTGTTCGGCTATTGGCCGATGGACAAACTGGGGCGGTTGCGTTAGACGCGATCAAAGCAAGCCGCCAGTCTCAACCCCCACGATTTCAGATTCCGCTGGACGCCTGACGATCAATAAGCGCGCTAAATTTCCTGCAAAGATATAACCTTTCGGCGATCGGAGCGTCTTAGTTCCCATGATGCGCTGGACAATGCGGGTGTGTCTCGTGCTCCTCGGGTTGGTCGGTCTCCTGTGCGCGCAGGTTGCGCCTACGGCCAAGGCCCCCGAGGACGGCTGGGTGGTTGCAAGTCCTGAGTCGGTCGGCCTGTCGACCGAACCCCTGCAGGCAATGGAGAAGGCGATCCGGGCGAGCGATTTTAAAAAGATCGGGAGCGTATTGGTCGAGCGGCACGGGAAGTTGGTGTACGAGGGCTACTTTGAGGGCGATCTCGGCACTTTGCGCGACACCCGTTCAGCGACTAAGAGCATTACGGATATTTTGGTGGGGATCGCGATCGGCGAGAAGAAGTTGAGCGGCGTGGACGCGAGGGTACTGGGGTTGCTGCCAGACCGGGCGCGGAAGATTCAGAATCCGGATCCACGCAAAGACAAGATAACCGTGGAAGATTTTTTGACTATGAGTTCGCCCCTCGAATGCGACGACTGGAACGATGCTTCACGAGGAAACGAAGAGCGGATGTATGTGGTGGAGGACTGGGCCCAGTTCATTCTCGACCTGCCGGTGCGAGGGCGGATGCACCTGGGAGAGCAAGTCGACCCGCCACCCTTCGGAAGGTACTTCAGCTATTGCACGGGTGGGGTTTTCACACTGAGCGAAGTGCTGCAGAAAGCGACAGGTGCGAGAACGGATCGCTATGCGCAGGAGAAACTGTTTGCTCCGTTGGGGATCAAGGATGCGGTGTGGGTGTACTCGCCGATGAATGTTCCTCAGACCGGCGGCGGGTTGCGGCTCACGAGCCGGGACCTGTTGAAGATTGCGGAGCTTTACCGGGCCGGCGGGGAATGGCATGGCAGGCGAATCGTAGATGAGGCCTGGGTGGAGACCTCGACTCGTCCGCACGCTCAAATCGACGAAACGACCGAGTACGGGTACCTGTGGTGGCTGAAGACTTTCAAGTCGGGCGGCAAGAGCTATCCGGGTTTCTTCATGAGCGGGAACGGCGGGAACAAGGTGGCCGTTTTTCCGGCTTTGGATATGGCGGTGGTGCTGACCAGCACGAATTTCAATACCAAGGGCATGCATGAGCAGACGGAACGGCTGCTGACGGAATACATTCTGCGGGCAGTGGAAAACTAGGCTGCTAAAGCCGTTGGAGGAATGGAACAACCCTGCTAAAATCTCTAAAATCCAATCCCGGGAGCAGGAATGCAAGCTATCCTTGCCCTCGAAGATGGGCGCATCTTTCGAGGCAAAGGTTACGGCGCCAAAGGCGAATGCTACGGGGAAGTCGTTTTTAATACTTCCATCACCGGTTACCAGGAAATTTTCACCGATCCTTCCTATTCAGGACAAATTGTTGTCCTGACCAACCCGGAAATCGGAAATTACGGCACCAATCCAGAAGACAACGAAGCGACCCACCCCTACATCGAGGGGCTGATCGTGCGCGAGTTCTCGAAAGTAAGCTCGAACTGGCGCTCGCAGCAGGTGGCCGAGGAGTACCTCGAACAGTTCAAGATTCCAGTGCTGGCCGATATCGATACGCGGGCGCTGGTGCGGCACCTGCGCGATCACGGCGTGATGCGCGGCGTGATCTCGACGATGGAGGCCGATGCCGCGAAGCTGGTGGCCAAGGCGCTTTCGATTCCGAAGATGGACGGAACCGACCTGGCGAAGGTTGTCAGCACGAAGCGGCCCTACGTTTGGGAGATCGGCGAGCGGTCGCACGAGCCGGTCGCGGTCGTGGGCGTGAAGGACGAGCCGGCGCGGTTCCACGTGGTGGCCTACGACTACGGGATCAAGCAGAACATCCTGCGCAAGCTGCGCGGGGAAGGCTGCAAGGTCACCGTCGTGCCGGCGCAGACTCCGGCAGAGGATGTGCTGGCGCTAAAGCCGGATGGAGTGTTCCTGTCGAACGGACCGGGCGACCCGGAACCGTGCAGCTACGCGGTCGACAACATCCGGCGCCTGATGGGGCGGCAGCCGATCTTCGGAATTTGCCTGGGACATCAGTTGGTGGGCCTGGCGTTGGGCGGGAAGACCTACAAGCTGAAGTTCGGGCACCACGGCGGCAACCATCCGGTGAAGCAGTTGGGGACAGGCAAAGATCGAGATCACCGCGCACAACCACAACTTCGCGGTCGATCCCGATTCGCTGCCGCAAAGCGAAGTGGAACTGACGCACATCGATCTGAACGACAACACGCTGGAAGGGCTGCGGCATCGGAATTTGCCACTGTTCACCGTGCAATATCACCCGGAGGCCGCTCCAGGGCCGCATGACTCGCATTATCTGTTCAAGGACTTTGTGAAGATGATGGAGGAATATAAATCATAGTGTTTGAAAGGGTGTTGATTTTGATTGGGTGCTTTGCTTTCTGCTTGCTTGCACAATCGTGCACCTAGGGAAGAGGGTGGAGGTCGGATTGATAGCTTGTGGCGTGATGGTCAGCAAGAAGGCACCGTCGGTCCCGAGAGCGCTGGTTGGGTTGCACGAACTCCCTAAGGATACCCTCGACGATGTCAGGGCAAATCGCTGCGAACTGGCTGAAACGGATGGCAACGGTAGCTTTCGTTTTGTGGGGTTACCGCCGATCGCCAGTATTGGCTTGCTGTTAAAGACACCCATTGGTGCGAGGGGCTAAGTATGCAAGACCTGGAGACCAGGCGTCTCCCGATCGTATTTCGGGGGACAGCGGAGGGGCCCGAATGCCAGGCGAACATCAAGGTTGTGTTGGATGCTGACTGCCATCTAAGGTTGCGCCCTTTCAAAGCAATCCCGATCTCGACGAAGCTGAAGGTGCACACGCCCCCGAATCTTCTTTCGCACGTTCGACTGGTCGGCACCTTCAACATGCAGCGAAGGATTCTAAATAGCAAATGCCACGTAGAAACGACATCTCCAAGATCCTGATCCTCGGCTCCGGCCCGATCGTCATCGGTCAGTCGGCGGAGTTTGACTACTCCGGCACGCAGGCTTGCAAGGCGCTCAAGGCCGAGGGCTATGAAGTAGTGCTGGCGAACTCCAATCCGGCGACCATCATGACCGACCCGGAGATTGCCGATCGAACCTACATCGAGCCGCTTACGCGTGAGTATCTTGAGGAGATTATTCGGATCGAGCGCGAACTCTCGCCCAACGCGGGATTCGCGATTCTGCCGACCGTAGGCGGACAGACTGCTTTGAACTTGGCGGTTGAATTGTCGGATGGCGGTGTGCTTGAGAAGTACAATGCGCAGCTCATTGGGGCGAACATTGCGGCCATCAAGAAGGCCGAGGACCGGCTGTTCTTCAAAGACGCGATGCAGAAGATCGGTCTCGATGTGCCGAAGTCTGCCCTGGTCAACAATCTGAAGGACGGGCTCGAGTTTGCCGGGAAGATTGGGTTTCCAGTCATCATCCGGCCATCGTTCACCCTTGGCGGGACCGGTGGCGGGATCGCTTTCAATCGGGAAGAGCTGATGGAATTGCTGGCGCGCGGGCTCGACTTGTCTCCGGTACACGAGGCGTTGATCGAGGAGTCGGTGCTCGGTTGGAAGGAATATGAGCTCGAGGTGATGCGCGATCTGAAGGACAATGTCATCATCATCTGCTCAATTGAGAATTTTGATCCGATGGGCGTGCATACCGGAGATTCGATCACGGTCGCGCCCGTGCAAACTCTGACCGACCGCGAGTACCAGGCGATGCGGGATGCCTCGATTGCCGTGATCCGCGAGATTGGAGTGGAGACGGGCGGATCCAATATCCAGTTTGGGGTGAATCCGGAGACCGGGCGGATGGTGGTCATCGAGATGAACCCGCGCGTGTCGCGGTCCTCGGCACTGGCCTCGAAGGCGACGGGCTTCCCGATCGCGAAGATTGCCGCAAAACTGGCAGTCGGCTACACGCTGGACGAGATTCCGAACGACATTACCCGCAAAACTCCGGCATCGTTTGAGCCGACGCTCGACTACGTGGTGGTGAAGATTCCGAAATGGCAGTTTGAGAAGTTTCCGGGAGCGGACGAGAGCCTGGGGCCGCAGATGAAGTCGGTCGGCGAAGTCATGGCCATCGGGCGGACGTTTAAGGAAGCGCTGTTGAAAGGGGTGCGAGCGCTCGATACGGGGCGGAAGGCGGGGTCGGAGAAGATTGAGCCTAAGATTCTGACGCAGCGGCTGGTCACGCCGCATCCGGAGCGCTTGTCGTATGTCCGCTACGCGCTGCGACAAGGTTACACGGTCAAGCAACTTGCCAAGGTAACCTCCATCGACCCGTGGTTTCTGTACCAGCTGAAAGAGATTAACGACATGCAACTGGAGCTCGAGAAGCACCCGATGGAATCGATTCCGACCGAGGTGCTGCGCGATGCCAAGCGCATGGGTTTTTCGGATTCGCGGCTTGCCGCGGTTTGGCGGCTTGGAAGGCAAGGGTGGTCCGGAGAAAGTTCGCCACCTCCGCAAAAAGCATCGCGTACAACCGGTGTACAAGCGCGTGGATACGTGCGCGGCGGAATTTGAAAGCTATACGCCCTACCTGTACTCAACCTATGAAGATGAGGACGAGGCGGCTCCCACCAAGGTCAAGAAAGTGATCATCCTGGGGAGCGGCCCGAACCGCATCGGGCAGGGAATTGAGTTCGATTATTGTTGCTGCCACGCCTCGTTCGCCCTGCACGAGGATGGCTTCGAGACGGTGATGATCAATTGCAACCCGGAAACGGTCTCGACCGATTACGACACCAGCGACCGGTTGTACTTTGAACCGCTTACCCTCGAAGATGTCTTCGCCGTGTATGAGCACGAAGCCGCAGGCGGGGCTTCCATCGGATTGATTGTGCAGTTCGGCGGGCAGACGCCTCTGAACCTTGCCTTGCCCCTCAAGGCCGCCGGTGTGCCGATCATCGGTACGTCGCCGGAGTCGATCGACCTGTGCGAGGATCGCAAGCGCTTCGGAAAATTGTTGGATGAGCTGGAGATTCCACAAGCGCCCGGAGCGATGGCGACCTCGCTCGAAGAAGCGGTTGAGGGGGCGAAGCGAGTGGGTTACCCGGTGCTGGTGCGGCCCTCCTACGTGCTGGGCGGGCGCGCGATGGTGATCGCTTATGACGAAGACACCGTCATCCGTTACATGAAAGAGGCGGTCGAGTATTCGCAGGACCGCCCGGTCCTGATCGATCACTTCCTGGAAGACGCGATCGAGGTGGACGTGGATGCGCTTTGCGATGGCGAGGACGTCGTGATTGCGGGCATCATGCAGCACATCGAGGAAGCGGGCATCCACTCCGGGGATTCGTCTTGTGTGCTGCCGGCGGTGGACATTCCGGCGCACCAGTTGCAACGTATGCGGGATTACACCTTCAAGCTGGCCCGGGCTCTAAAAGTCATCGGCCTGATGAATATCCAGTTCGCGATTCCGCGCAATGGCGGGTCGCAAGGAAACGGGGCGGCGGGCGGCAAGGTGTATGTGCTGGAAGTGAATCCACGAGCGTCGCGCACGGTTCCGTACGTATCCAAGGCGACCGGTGTCCCGCTGGCGCGGATCGCTTCGCGGCTCATGACCGGACGCAAGCTGCGGGAATTCTTGCCGGAGAATATTGAGCGCGGCACGGATCTGGATACCGGCCGCGGCTACTACGTGAAGTCGCCCGTGTTTCCATGGAACAAGTTTCCGGGCGTGGACACGGTGCTGGGACCGGAGATGCGTTCGACGGGCGAAGTGATGGGCGTGGCCGACAATTTCGGGGAGGCATTCGCGAAGGCGCAGATCGCCGCGGGACAGAAGCTGCCCATCCAAGGCTCGGTGTTTATCAGCGTAACCGACCACGACAAGTCCGGGGTAGCCGAGGTGGCACGGCGCTTCGTGGATATGGGGTTCAAACTGGTGGCGACCGCGGGGACGGCCGATATCATCGAGAATGCGGGCCTCACGGTGGAGCGTGTCTACAAGGTGAAAGAGGGGCGGCCCAACGTCGTGGACCTGATCAAGGGAGATCGGATTCAGTTGATCATCAACACGCCGCATGGGGCGGATCCGTGGTTCGATGAGAAAGCGATCCGGCGAGCGGCGGTAACGGCTCGCATTACTACCATCACCACGCTGTCGGCGGCACGGGCAGCGGCGGAGGGGATCGCAGCCCTGCAGCGTGGGGAAGTGCGGGTGCAGGCGCTGCAGCATCTGCACGCCGAACGGGTGGCGGGGAAGCGGCGGTAGTGGCGCGGGTCCGCGCGGGAACAATTGCGGTGTTGGTGGTGAGCCTGCCAGTCCTGGTGGGCATTTTCTTTTATGGGCCGTTTGTGCTGGACCTGTTTCTGCACCGAAGGCCGCCTTCACGGTTTCTGATCCCGTCCGGATATGTGGGGTGGGTGCGGGTTCAGTATCGGGTGGCGAGCGCGCCGCCGTTGCCCCGGGAAGGGAAGTATCTGCTGGTCCGGCTGGAGAAGAGTGGGACCTTGCAGACTTCCTCCGATCTGCCGGAAGGCTGGGCGCATGACCAGTTCTTCTATTACGCGGGGAAGGAGCGGCAAGCGCTGTCCAATGCGGGATGGTGCAAGGGCGGAATGATCTGGGGTGAAGAGACGGGAAGGGATGAGAAGGCAGTCACGGTGCAGAAGTTCTTTGTGGGGAATGAAGATCAGTTTCGGATGGAAGCAGATCCAGCGGGGAAGATGTATAGTCCGTGCGGGTAAGGCCGTTCGAATCCCCGGAAGACAATTCATACTTTTGCTGCTAACCTCATGCCGTTCGCTTCGCGGGTCCGGTCCGGAGGTGTCTCAGTTTCTATGGAGGTGGACCGTGTCACAAAGACAACAAAACATAGCGGTGGCTCATCGTTGGTTCGAGGAAATTTGGAACCACGGCCGCTTCGGGACCATTGATGAAATGGCGGATACGAATGCGGTGGGGCAAGGTCAAATGCTGCACGATGCCCCGATCAACCTGGAAAAGTTTCGGGAATTCGCGCACCATCTCCGCAGTGCATTTCCAGACTTCCACGTGACCATTGAGGACACAATTGCGGAAAGGGATCGCGTAGTGCTGCGGTGGCGAGCGGCGATGACCCACTCCGGGCAGTTTCTGCGTTATCCCGCCACGGGCAAGGCGGTGGTGATCTCGGGCATCACTATCTTCCGCATGAAGAATGGGAAGATTGTCGCGGGCTGGGACAAGTGGGACCAACTGGCCATGTTGGAGCAAATCGGAGCCGTGCCAGAGCAGCATCCGAAGTCGGGCGCGGCCGCTTAGTTTTCGACGGGGAAGCGAGAGCACGGTTTAGATCATCGACCCGAAAATGCTGAACTCCTAACGCACGGCCGTTTGTGTTGCCAAGAACCCTCCCCAGTAACTATCCTCTTCATGTACCTTCGATCCAGCGAGGGCAAATGCATGCTACTTTCCGGAATTTTTCCTCCCATCACCACGCCGTTTTATCCCGACGGTAACGTCTATTTCAAAAAGCTCGAATCCAATGTAGAGCATTACTCGCGCACGCCGGTGGCGGGTCTCGTCGTGCTGGGCTCAACCGGGGAGGCAATCCTGCTTTCGGACGAAGAACGCCGCCAGGTCCTGAAGGTCGCGCGCGCCGCGGCCGCGAATCATAAAGTGCTGATTGCGGGCACGGGAATCGAGTCAGCCCTGGAAACCCTACGCCTGACTGAATATGCGGCGGAGTTGGGATACGACGTAGCGATGGTGCGCACTCCGCACTATTACAAGGGCCAGATGAAGCCCGGCAACATGCTGGCGTTCTATCGAGCGGTGGCGGACCGATCGCCCCTGCCGGTGATTATCTACAATTTTCCGCAGGCGACCGGCTACGACATGCCGGCGGAGATCGTGATCGAGCTGGCCGAGCATGCCAACATCATCGGGATCAAGGAGTCGAGCGGTGACGTGGAGAAGGCGCGAAAAATCGTAGAGGGCACGCGGCACGTCAAGCGAAGCGCCACCGTTTCGGAGACTTTCGACGCCGTTACGGCGCGCATGGTTGGGGCCGCGACCGGTAGTTCGGCGGCCGGCGGGGAACTGGTGCCGGTGGCGGTTCTGGCTGGTGCCACCAAAACCGTCCTCGGCGGCAGTGACCGTGCTGGGGGCGTTGAAGACGCGACAAAAGGAAGTCGGCTTTCAGGTGTTGGTTGGGGCGGCTCACAAACTGGAGTCTTCGTTGCAGGCAGGCGCGGTCGGCGCGATTCTTGCGTTTGCGGTCGCGGCTCCGACCGCATGCTACGAGATTTTTGCAGCCTGGAAGGAAGGTGACTTCGACCTGGCGCGGCTGAAGCAGGAACGAATTGCGCATGCCGCAGAACGGGTTGTGGGGGGCCTCAGTGTTGCGGGGGCGAAGTACGCCATGGATCTGAACGGCTACTTTGGCGGACCGGTACGGCTGCCCCTGCTGCCGCTGACGGCGGACTTGAAGACCGAGGTGGAGCAGTTGATGGTGGACATCAGGAACTAGTTCATGGTTAGATGGCGTTCAAATTGGAAGACGCGGCGCCTCGGCTACCGGCAAAACTTCGCGGGAGAGCGCGGATCTCGACCACAATCATGCAGGCGAGCCGGTGGTTCGGGTAGGAGGTCTCTGGGGACAAGGATTTGAGCGATGCTCTGCGCTGGCTGAATCGGGCGTACGAAGCCGCGGCCTGAGGTGCCCTCGAGCATGCAGGCCATTTCTCTCGCTCACAACCCCTTGTGATCTCGGTCACCAGAGGCTATAATCGAGTTCGTAATTCGAACGAACGTTCGATAAATATGCCGGCTGCCTCCCCATCTCGTGCCAACTCGCGCCCCCGGGCCGGCCGTTCGCGGAGATCATCTTCCGCGACCCGCTTTGAGCAACGGCTTTCTGAAATCCTGGCGCACGCCACTGCGGTATTCGACCAAAAAGGATACGAGGGCGCGTCTATGCGCGACCTGTCGCGAGCCAGCGGAATGTCCCTGGCGGGGCTTTATTACTACTTCGAATCCAAGGAAAAGCTGCTTTACCTCATTCAGCGCCATACCTTCACCACCATCCTCGAGCGCCTGCGGGCCCGGTTGGCCGGCGTGACCGACCCGCAGGAGTGCGTCCGGATTTTCATCCTCAACCACCTGGAATATTTCTTGGCCAATCAGAAGGCGATGAAGGTCTTATCGCACGAAGACGAGGTTCTGAAGAACGGCTATGGAACAGAGATTGCCGCGATCAAGCGCGAGTACGTGCACACCTGCGTGGCGTTGATGGAAGAGCTGAAGCGGGCGCGCAGCCTGGAGTTTTCCAGCCGGACAGCGGCGCTCAGCTTGTTCGGCATGATGAATTGGATTTACACCTGGTACAAGCCGCGGGTGGATGGCGGTGCGGCGGATTTGGCCCGGGAAATGGGAAATATCTTCTTGCATGGGCTTGGCGGTAAGAAGAAGTGAATTGGTGTATTAGAGAGCGGCGCGGGCGGGGCTCTCGCTGCGGGTTATCGATTCGATAATGTCGGGGTTAGAAAAGGAGCTTCACATGGCGACCACAACGCAGCCGACGACCGGCGAGAATACGAAAAAACTGATCAACTACCGCAACGACGCCGGCGTGGGTGTCATTGAGATGTGCGATCCGCCGGCCAATACCTACACCTACGAGATGAACCGGCAGTTGGATGATGCGATTCTTCAGGCTCGCATGGATAACGATGTGTACGTGATCCTGCTGACCGGCGCGGGCGACAAGTTTTTCTCGGCGGGTGCGAACATCAAGATGCTGGCCAGCGTGGATCCGACCTTCAAGTATTACTTCTGCCTGCACGCCAACGAAACGCTGCTGCGCCTCGAGCACACGCCCAAGCTGGTAATTGCGGCGTTGAACGGGCACTGCGTGGGCGGCGGTCTGGAGATCGCTATGGCGGCTGACATTCGCATCGCACGCAAGGATGCGGGGAAGATCGGACTGCCCGAGGTGAACCTGGGTGTACTGCCAGGGACGGGCGGAACGCAACGATTGTCGCGGATGGTAGGGAAGAGCCGGGCCATCGAGCTTATGGTGACAGGCAATACGTTTTCATTCGAAGAGGCCAAGGAACTGGGGATCATTAACGACATCTACGAGCGCGACGGCTTCATGCAAAACATCATGGAGTACGCGCGACAGTTCTGTCCTCCCAACAAGGCGGCCAAGGCCGTTGGGAGAATCAAACGCGCGGTGCAGACCGGGTGGGAGATTCCGATGGAGTCGGCGCTGGCGGTGGAGACGAGAGAACCAGCAGATTCTGTTCCAGAGCGATGATGCCAAGGAAGGGCTGGCGGCGTACGTGGAGAAGCGACCGGCTACGTTTACAGCGAAGTGAGCGCCTCTACGGGAGCTAAGGCTTCCCGGCTTCGCGGGGTACAAAACCTTTTAGCCACAGAGGGGGCAGAGAACCGCGCAGGGGACGCAGAGCGATCGGAAGCAGTTTTCGATCTGAGAGCGTTAACGGACGAAGAAACGATGATTACGTCTACAAAAGCGAGAATTGCACCGGGGCGGTTGCTGATCGACGGGCAATGGGTCGATGGGACAAAGACGTTTGACACCGTCAATCCCGCAACCGGCGAGACGTTAACCCAGGTCGTCGAGGCTTCGGATGCCGATGTCAATCGGGCGGTGGAGGCGGCGCGCCGGGCCTTTGATGGGAAGAACGGTCCCTGGCGGAAGATGCATGCGAGCGAGCGTGGGCGGCTGATCTGGCGACTGGCGGATCTCGTGGAAGAGCACATCGACGAACTGGCGGAACTGGAGACGCTCGATAACGGCAAGCCCATCTTTGAATCGCGCAACGTCGATATGCCGATGGTGATCGACGTCCTGCGCTACTACGCGGGGTGGGCGACGAAGATTCATGGGGAGACGGTCAACACCTTCGATTCGGCATTCACCTACACCCTGCGCGAGCCGGTAGGGGTCGTGGGGCTGATCATCCCGTGGAATTTTCCGTTGCTGCTGGCTTCGTGGAAGCTGGGGCCGGCGCTGGCTTGCGGAAACACGATCGTGATGAAGCCGGCCGAACAGACGCCGCTTTCCACACTACGTTTTGGGGAGTTGGCCGTGGAAGCGGGCATTCCGGCCGGGGTCCTGAACATCGTGACCGGCGGCCCGGAGACGGGGACGGCGATCGTGCGCCATCCCGGGATCGACAAGATTGCCTTTACCGGATCGACCGCTGTGGGCAAGGAAATCATGCGGGGAGCGGCCGACACGCTGAAGCGCGTGACCCTCGAGTTGGGCGGCAAGTCGCCGAACATCGTATTTGCGGATTCCGATATCGACAGCGCGGTGAAAGGTGCGATCAACGGGATCTTCTACGGCAAAGGCGAAGTGTGCAACGCGGGGTCGCGGCTGTTTGTCGAGAGCAAGGTGCAGGACGAGTTTCTGGAGAAGCTGGTCGGACGGGCGAAGAAGATGACCCCGGGGGATCCGCTGGACCCGAAGACGCGCATGGGCGCGATTGTGAGCCGGGAGCAGATGGAGACCGTACTGGGCTACATCGAGGCGGGCAAGAGCGAAGGCGCAAAGTTGATCGCCGGAGGCAAGCGGGTGTCGGTCGATGGGGGCAAGGGATTCTTCATCGAACCTACTGTGTTTGGCGGCGTCTCCAACGAAATGAAGATTGCCCAGGAAGAAATCTTTGGGCCGGTGCTGGCGACGCTGAAGTTTGACGATGTGGATGAGGTCGTGGAGCTGGCGAATCGAAACCAATATGGCCTGGCGGCGGCAGTGTGGACGCGCGATGTGAAGAAGGCGCACCAGGTCTCGCGGCAACTGCGGGCTGGGACGGTTTGGATCAACACCTATGGAGTGATGGACGCGGCGCTGCCGTTTGGTGGATATAAGAGCTCGGGTTTTGGACGCGAACTGGGGCAGGCGGCGCTGGAGCATTACACCGAAGTGAAAACCGTCTGGTTGAATTTAGGGTAAGCAGAGAAGCATGCACCGCAGGGACACAAGGTGCACGAAGGAAAATAAGGCGGCCAGTGTTCCTTCGGGGTTTAGTGTCCCTCGGGATTAAGAGGGGTTTTTTATGCCGGGAAAAGTAGCGAAAATCGGGACTTTCAGTGATTGGGTTGGCCTCTTCGACGAGTGGCGTAAGGAGATTGGCGTCGATCGGGATGAGATCGCCAGCTTCAAGTTCGACACGTTGTATGGGGCGATCGAGACGGAGGAGATCCAGTTCGGCTCCTACAAGGGGCGGCGCAAGTGGGAGAACCTGCGGCAGGTGCCTACCCAGCAGATGCGCGACGCCCTGATGAACATGATCGTCTACCAGGGAGACACGGAGTTTGCGTCGGTCGAGCAACAGCGGCACTTGTTCGAAACCGCCCCGACCGACTGGGACCGACGGGCCCTCACCCGGGTGATGATCGAAGAAATGCGGCACGGATGGCAAATGTGCGCACTGCTGCTCGATCATTTCGGTTATTCGGGCAAGGTGGAAGCGCAGAAAATGCTGGAGCGGCGCGCATTTGAGAACGAGCGGCTGCTGGGGGCATTCAATGTCGAGGTTGATAACTGGATGGACTTTTTCACCTATACCGACTTCGTGGATCGGGATGGCAAATTCCAGTTGCAGATGCTGAAGTATTCCGCATTTGCGCCGCTGGGGCGGTCGATGTCGTACATGCTGCGTGAGGAAGCTTTTCACATGGGCACCGGAAATGACGGGCTGCGACGGATCGTACAGGCGGGCGTGATCCCAGGATGGCTGATCCAGAAGTACCTGAATAAGTGGATTTCGTGTTCCTACGATCTGTTTGGGACGGATCATTCGTCGTCGGCGCACTGGGCGTACGTGTGGGGGATCAAGGGACGTTACGACGAACCACAGAATCAGGAAGTAGCCAAGCTCGATGAGTTGAACGACTACAACCGGCACCTGTACCGCGATGAGGTTGCGGGACTGGTAGGACGGCTGAATGGGTTTCGGAAGGCCGGAGAGGCGGAGTTGTATGCGCCCGATCTGCGATTCAACCGGGCGATTGGCCAATTTGCAGGGCAGAAGTTTCACGCCAAGAGCGGAGAGGTGCTGAGTGATAAGGAATACGAGCAGCATTTCTGGGAAGTGATGCCGACGGCGGAAGACAAGAAAGTCCTGCTCGAAATCATCGCGAACGAGAAGAAGTGGATTGCCGAGAAAGAAGGGGCGCGGGATCCGTTCGCGACCATCGGGGAGCCACGGAAGTCGGCAATTAATTTGTAGGGAAGCGACGCCGAAATGGGTGGCTTTCTACTGCGGGCGTGGACAAATAGCCAAATGTGTTCCCCCAGGCTGAGTATCCTGAACAACCGTTCCATGGGGCCGCGGTAAAACGCACCGCGTCGTACGGACGGGGGCGCCTGTGCTACGTGGGCTGTGCTTTCGGTAGTATGCTTTCTGCGTGTCTCCTAAGAGATTTCCCCGCATCTCGTACCAGCTTCACCCTCCCACCGCGCGGATCGCGCTGCAAAATCCTCCTGTGAACGTGATCGATATTCCGATGATGGAAGAACTCGTCGGATGCCATTGCTGATGCCGAGACGCGGGCGGAAATTGCGGTCATCCTGTTCACTGGCGGGGAGAAGTCTTTCTCGGCGGGGGTGGATGTCGCGGCACACCGTCCGCACCAGGTGGGGGAAATGCTCACGAAGTTTCACGCGATCTTTCGGATGCTGGTAGGTTCGCGGAAGGTGCTCGTGGCGGCGGTAAACGGGAATTGCCTGGGTGGAGGGGCGGAGTTGGCAATGATGTGCGACATTGTGGTTACGTCCGAGTCGGCGACCTGGGGATTTCCGGAGATTCGACTGGGTTGTTTTCCTCCGGTAGCGGCGACGGCCTTGGCGGCGCTGGTCGGGCAAAAGCGGGCGGCAGAGTTGATTCTGACGGGATGCAATTTCGATGGGCGGGAGGCGCTGGCGCTCGGACTGGCGAACGCTGCGGTTCCGGGCGGGAAGGTGGAAGCCAAGGTCGATGAATTGCTTGGCCGTTTGCGTCTGCTGAGCGCGGCGGCGCTGGCTGCGACGAAAAAGGCGATCTATACCTGGGACTCAATGCATTTCGATAAAGGCCTGGCGCGGGCGGAGAAGATTTACCTGGAGGAGTTGATGCAGACCAAGGATGCGCAAGAGGGCGTGCAGGCATTTCTGGAGAAGCGCGAGCCGCGCTGGAAGGGGAATTGAGTGGCGGCGAGTGCAAACGCTAGGGTTGAGAAAGAAGTCCCCGCGGGGTCTGGGCGGATTCGTTTCAGAAGATCCATGGAATGGTTTCGGCTGGCGCCTTGCTCCGCTCAGGATGGCGGGTTTAGGACAAAGTTCATCACAAAGGAATGACTTGATTACCGACTGCCACATCCATATTTCGCCGGTCGAGATGTTTAAACCCGAAGCGCTCGCGCTGATGCGCACCAAGCGGGCGAACTTTGCCCAGATCGAGGAGTACTGCCGGTCGCCAAAGGCCTTTCTGAAACATATGGATGAAGCGGGAATCGATCGGGCGGTGCTTATCAACTACGTGGCACCGGAAGTCATCGGCTTCACGGCAGGGGTGAACCAGTATGTTGCAGACTATGTGAAGGCCGATCCGAAGCGGCTGATTTCGTGCGGCAGCTTGCATCCGCGGCACACCACGAACATCCTCGCTGATGTGGAGCAGTTGTTGCGCCTCCAGATTGGGATGATCAAGATTCATCCCCCGCATCAGTTGCTGTTTCCGAATGATTACCTGCAGGGCGTAACCGAGTTGGAGATCATTTACCGGGCGGCGGAGGCCAATGGAATACCCGTGATGTTTCACACCGGGACGTCGATTTTCCCGGGAGCGAGGAACAAGTTCGGCGATCCGATGTATCTCGATGACGTAGCGGTGGATTTTCCAAAGATGAAGATTCTGCTGGCGCACGGTGGACGGCCGCTGTGGATGGAGACGGCGTTCTTTCTGTTGCGGCGGCATGCGAACGTCTATCTCGACATCAGCGGGATTCCTCCGAAGACCCTGCTGCGTTATTTTCCACGGCTGGCCGAGATCGCGAACAAGACGCTGTTTGGAACGGATTGGCCGGGGCCGGGGGTGCCGAGTATTCGCAAGAATCTGGTGGAGTTTCGCGGCCTGGGGCTGGCTCAAGAGGTGCAGGAGCAGATTCTTTCTCGCACGGCTTTGGGTATCTGGCCTGCCTAGAGTTACCGCCCTGGCCGCTGGGTTCTTCGACCTGGCCCAGCGCAAACGCCCGGGCGCACCTGCCGCGACACGGGCTGAGCAGCCCGCGCCGTCCGGTGCGGCGAATGGTTCCCGGAAGCGGTCTTCGTAGATACCTGACGAGCTAAGGCGACGGGGTTAGTTCGTCGCCTTATGTTTGCGCGAGCATGCGACTACTTGGCAGCGGTCTTGCTGCCCGTTAGTTCGTCCACGAGTCCGGTGGCACGGTAGATCTGACGCAGGGCCTCGAGGATTCCGCGAGAGTCGACGTGCACCGAGCGGGCTTCCACATCGTCGTAAACGAAGTTCCAGGCCAGGGACTGGATGTTGCCGTCAAAAATGATGCCTACGACTTCGCCTTTCTTGTTGACGGTGGGGCTGCCGGAGTTGCCGCCGATGATGTCGGCTGTGGAGACGTAGTTCAACGGCGTAGCCAGCTTGAGGGCCGACTTCGCCTTCATCCAGCTTTCGGGTAGCTGGTAGGGTGGCTGGTTGTCGTGTTCAGCGGCGTGCTGGAAGCCTCCGGCAAACGTAGTGAAGTACGGAATCTTCTTGCCGTTTTCGACATAGCCCTTCACAGCGCCATAGCTCAAGCGGAGTGTAAAGGTGGCGTCGGGAGGCTGGTCGTAGCGGCTATGAGCGAAGCGGGCCCGGGCAATGGACGCACCGGCGCGACGTTCGACGGCGTCGACCTGATCGTCATACTGCTTGCGCAGGCTGCGCGCAGCGGGATCGAGGTCGCGCATCAGCACGATCAGCGGATCAGTCGAGGCTTGGACCGCCGCTGTGCCGCCTTCGTAGAGCCGCTTCCGCACTGACACGTCTTCAAGCTTCGTGTTGGCCATGAGATCCTTGGCGGCATCTTCGGGGGTCTTGCCGTTCAGGATCTTTTGAACCACGGAATTCTCCGCGCCCAGGGCATCGCGCATCTGGGCGAAAGAATCGGCCAAGGTCAGGACTTCGAGCGACTTGTAGACGGGGGCAGTGGAGAATAGTTCCTGCTCAAGCGAAGAAAGCGCGGAGTCGCGGTACTCGCGCAGGCGCTGGTCGCTCGGCTTCGTCTTTTCAGCCGTGGCGCGCACGATCCAGCGGGCAAAATAGGCGAGTTCAGAGTTGAAGGCGCGGTTGCGCTCGAGGTAGGTAAGCGGCAGGTAAATCTCGCGCTGGACCTTGACCGTCGTCGCGATCTCCTCCCATGGACTTGCCGCGCCCTTGTTCTTAGGATCGGCTTGAAATGTGGCTTCGAGCTTTGCCTCAGCCGCCTGTTTGCCGGCCATGATCTGTTTATCGTTCAGCGGAGCGAGGTAACCGGTGACTGCCTTGTATGAGTTCTGGTAGCTGAAAAGATGCTCCTTGGCGATACGAGTGTTTTCTTCCCAGTGCGCGCCGAAGTTCTGCAGCAGGGTAATACGGCGCTTGTAGGTTTCCAGTCGCGAGGGGTAGTCGAGGTCGCGCAGGAACTCGAGCTGCGCAATCGTGCGTTGGCGGCCAGTCGAACCCGGATGTCCGGAAACGAAGACCAGGTCATTGTCCTTGACGCCGTCCCTGGACCACCGCAGGTATTGCTCAATGTGTGCGGGCTTGTCGTTTTCATAGACCCGGAAGAACGTGATGTCGAGGTCGTATCGGGGATAGGTGAAGTTGTCGGGATCACCCCCGAAGAAAGCCGCGTCGAACTCGGGCGCGAAGACCAGTCGGACGTCGGTAAATTTCTTATACTTGTAAAGGTTGTAAACCTCGCCGGAATAGAACGTGACCACGTCGCAGCGTAGTCCAGAGGAGGTGGAGCAGTCTTTCTCGACCCGGGACATGGCGGCGCGCTGGGCCCGCCCTGCTTCGGCGGAAGACATGTCGGGCTTCGCGGCCCCCTTGATGGTTGCGGTGACGTCTTCGATGCCTACAAGTTCGTTCAGTTCGAGGTCGGGGCATTTGGCTTCCTCGGCCTGAGTCGCGGCGTAAAAGCCCTCCTTGATGTAGTCATGGCCTGGGGTGGAAAGTTGTTGCACGCACACGGCGCCCACATGGTGGTTGGTGAACGTAAGGCCATCGGCGGAGACGAAGGAGCCTGAGCCGCCATTGTTAAAACGGACCGAGCCAAGACGGACGTGGTCAAGCCAGGCTTGGTTGGGCGCGAAGCCGTATTTGGCTTTTACCTTGTCTTTGGGAAATGCGTTATAAAGCCACATGCCCTCGTCTGCCCGACATATTGGGCCCAACGCAAAGCAACCAAGCACCAGAATGGGGAAGAAGACGCGTTTCATGGATAACTCCGGAGGATAAAATGCGGGCGGGCGCAAGGCTCGCCCGGGATAATGGAGCAAACCCTCTAGTATACGCCGCCGACTTCGGGGAGGTCCTAGTGGCGGTTGGAAACTGGTGCATTTTGGCGTATAACAAGGGGTTGCGGACTCCGCGTTCCATTCCCCGTGAGCCGGCAACAAACGTTATCGAGAGCTCTTGCGAGGGAGTATGTCCAGCGTAACCACAACCCACGCCTCCAAAGGACTGGAAGGCGTCGTTGCCACCACGTCCGGCATTTGTTATATCGACGGCGAACAGGGGGTCCTGGCATATCGGGGCATCGATATCCACGACCTGGCCGATCATTCCAATTTTGAAGAGATCTGCTACTTGCTCTGGTTTGGGCGGTTGCCAAAGCGCAACGAACTGCGGGAGGTGCGCGAGCGGCTGGCAGAAGAGCGCAAGCTGGATGCGTCGATCCTGAACCTGCTGCGGGTTGCTCCGAAACATGCGCTTCCCATGGATGTTTTGCGGACTGCTGTCTCCGCGCTCTCGTTCTACGATCCGGAATTTCAAAAGAATGATCACGATGCGAATGTGCACAAGGCGATCCGCCTGACCTCGCAGATTGCGATGATCGTGGCGGCTTACGACCGCATCCGCAAAGGCAAAGAAGTGGTGGAACCAGACCGGATGCTTTCCCATTCCGCGAATTTCCTGCTGATGTTGAATGGGACAGCCCCTTCCCACACGGCGGAACGGGCACTGGACATCGCGTTGATCCTGCACGCCGACCACGAATTGAACGCCTCGACGTTCGCCGCGCGGGTTACGGCCGCGACCCTTTCCGATATGCATTCGGCGATTACCTCGGCGATCGGCGCCTTGAAGGGCCCCTTGCATGGCGGAGCCAATGAGGCCGTGTTCCACATTCTGATGGCGATCGACCGGGACGGAGCCGACCCGGTGGATTACATCAAGGGCATGCTGGCGCAGAAAAAGAAGGTGCCCGGATTTGGGCATCGCGTTTACCACACAGAAGATCCGCGGGCGACGCATTTGCGGAAGATGTCTCGCGATTTGGGGCATTCGAGCGGCGAGCCAAAGTGGTTCGAGTTCTCGAACAAGATCGAAGAGTTTGTAAAGGCGGACAAGAAGCTGAACGCCAATGTGGACTTTTATTCGGCTTCCACGTACCACACTCTGGGCATCGATGTGGACCTGTTCACGCCGGTGTTTGCGGTCTCCCGCATCAGCGGATGGTCGGCGCACGTGATCGAACAGCTGGATGACAACCGGTTGATCCGCCCGCGCGCGGACTATATTGGACCGATCTATCCATCGAAGTATGTGCCGATGGAGAAGCGATAGGGTCACATTTCTTCGGACCCGGTGGGGCACCAAGGAAGCCCGTCTCTGGTGCCTTTCGCCCCTTAGGCCCACACATTTTTGTCCCTGCAACCCTGCGGCATACGCCCTGGGCGACCACCTTTGGTCGAGCGCAACAGGCTTGCGAGACCGGACCGGCTGCCGAAGTTCCAGCAACATTCTTCCCGTAATTTCAATGACCATACGCCCGCAGCCACCGGTTGTGTCGCCGGGCGCGCCTGAAGCCGTGCACAAGGTCGTAACTCGAGGTTCGTCACCAAGGTAACGATAGGCTACGCGAGTCGCCCTGTCCCGCAAGTATTGATTCTGCGCACCTTCGGAGCGTATGAAGGGTTGTGCTCGTAGGTAACCAGACTTTTGGTACTTGAGGGGTGGAGTAAGTCTGTCTAGGCTCCAAGTAATGGCAAATGCGAGGTTGTGAGGGGGGTATCCCGGGGGGGTCCGGGATGCGAAGTATTCAACCAAGACACGACAGTCGCCGCCAGGGCGAGGAAGAAAGAAGGTCTTCCTTGCTGACTCAGAGTTTCAGGATCCGGTGAAGACCGGTCGGGAACTCTCCGAGAGGTGCGGAATGATGAAGTCGAGGGTTGCATCACTGCTGGGGGTCTTGCTGATCCTACTGGCGCGCAGCACGGCGCAATCGGGCTACCAGACGATCTCTGTCCCTGACGGGGGCACCATCACGGGGACGGTGAAGTGGACGGGGCCCGTCCCGAAGATACCTGCGATCGCCATCAACAAAGACGTGGAAGTCTGCGATCCTCAAGCACAAAAGAAACGCGACTTGGAACGCTTGGTGGTGGCGGGCAATGGCGGTGTCGCCAATACCGTTGTGTTCCTCAAGGATATTAGTAAAGGGAAGGCGATGGACCTGCCCGAAGGGCGGCAGTTCCTGAACCAGCGGACTTGCCGCTACGAGCCTCACGTTCTGCTGGTACCTGACAAGGGCACGTTGCAGTTGAAGAGCAGCGACCCTGTTCTCCATACCGTTCACATGTCGGGCGCGTCGGACTACAACTTACCCTTTCCCTTCGCCAATCAGACGGTCAGCCGCACCATGAACCGTGAAGGTGTGGTGGACCTGCGTTGCAACGCTGGCCATGTCTGGATGAATGCGGAGATGATGGTTGTCCTCCATCCCTACTATGCGGTTACGGACGAGGATGGGAATTTCAAACTGACCAATGTCCCGCCGGGGGAGTACGAGATCGAAGCGTGGCACGAAGGCTGGAAGGTCACCGGGCAGGGCGCGGTGTACGACGTGATGACCCAGATGCGCGTACAACGGCCGATTTTCTCGGATCCAGTCGAATGGAGGAAGAAAGTGACGGTCCCATCCAACGGGACGGTAGACGTAAAATTCGTAATTTCTGACAAGCGTCCGGAAATGGCCTCAAATCGCTAGCCCCAGGCCTGAGCGTAGCCGCGCCGCCGTGGTGAATCTATCCCTGTAAAACACGCCCGCCTCCCGTACCGCAGGATAGAATGGAATCAGTAGTTGAGATTCCATGCGACGGGTCTATTTCGACAATAGCGCCACCACACCCGTGCTGCCCGAGGTTTTTGAGGCGATGCGGCCTTACTTCGGAGAGCGCTTTGGGAATGCCTCGTCGATCCACCATCATGGGCAGGAAGCCCGGGCAGCGGTAGAACGCACCCGGGAATCAGTTGCCGCTTTGCTCGGCTGCGGTGTCGCCGAGGTGGTCTTTACCAGTGGTGGCACGGAGGGCGATAACCTCGCAATATTCGGGATTCTTGAGGCCGGCGATCACGTCATCACGTCGACGGTGGAGCATCATGCGGTGTTGAATGCCTGCAAGCACGTGGAGTCGGAGGGGTGCGAGGTAACCTACGTGCCGGTTGATGGCCGCGGACTGGTCGATCCCCAAGATGTGCGGCGGGCGTTGCGGCCGTCGACCAGGCTGGTTACGGTCATGATGGCAAATAACGAGACTGGCGTGCTTCAGCCGGTTGAGGAGATCGGAAAGATTGCCGCCGAAGCGGAGGTCTACTTTCATACGGATGCGGTGCAGGCGGCGGGGAAGGTCCCGGTCGACGTCAAGGCCATCGGATGTGACCTTTTGGCGATTTCAGGACATAAGCTGCACGCGCCGCAAGGCGTCGGAGCTCTTTACGTTCGCAAGGGTACCTCACTCCAGCCTATGTTGTACGGGGGACGGCACGAGCGCTCGCGTCGGGCGGGCACGGAAAACGTTCCGGGAATCGTGGGGTTGGGCCAGGCAGCGAAAATGGCGCGAACGGGGTTACAGAGTGGCGACGGACACATGGCCCCTTTGCGTGACCGACTGGAGCGTTCCCTGCTCCAGATCGAGGGTTCGGGCGTGAACGGCTACGGAGCGCCACGGGTGCCGCAGACATCGAGCATGTATTTCGATTCCATCGACGGCGAAGCCCTGGTAATCGCGCTCGATCTTAAGGGGTTGGCGGTCTCGACCGGGGCAGCGTGTTCGTCCGGCGCGGTTGAGCCCTCGCATGTGCTGACTGCGATGGGGATCGGCGCGGACCGAGCTCGCTCGAGTATTCGATTCAGTTTCGGGCAACAGAATACGATGGAGGAAGTGGACTTCGCCATTGGGCTGGTCGGAGAGACCGTGGCCCGGTTGCGGGAATTGTCGCCTGTGGCGGTCGTCAGTCGTCAGTCGCCAGTCGTCAGGTAAAACGGCACGCGCACAAGCTCCAAGCAAACAATGGTACGCGTCAGTTGATGCGCCTATCTCCTGGTGGCGAAGACTTTTTAGCAGTGGAGGGTCCCAGATCGCCTGAAGCTCGCGGCTCCAGCTCGGAGCCTCCAGTTCAAAACGATTCACTCATGCGAAACAATCGATGAAGAAGAACCAAACCATAGCGGTGGCCATGTCGGGCGGGGTGGATTCCTCGACGGTTGCGGCCGTGCTGCGCGCCGAAGGTCATGAGGTGGTCGGGCTGACGATGCAGCTCTGGAATCAGCGCCGGCTTGCCGGTCATGAAGGGATGCCGGAAGCGGTGCAGGGGCGGTGCTGTTCGCTGGACGACGTCCACGATGCCCGTCGCGTCGCAGAAACCATCGGGATCCCTTACTACGTCGTGAATCACGAGGAACGTTTCGAGCGCGAGGTGGTGCGTCCCTTTGTGCAAGACTATCTTTCCGGACGCACCCCGATCCCGTGCAGCCTCTGCAATAACCATCTCAAGTTCGACCAGTTGCTGATGGTGGCGCGGCAGATTGGCGCGGACACCCTCGCGACCGGCCACTACGCCCGGGTGGAGTTCGATCAAGGACGGAGGCGGTGGCTTCTGAAGCGGCCGGCCGATGTGGCGAAGGATCAAACATACTTCCTTTTTGGGCTCACGCAGGAGCAGCTGAGCCGGACCATCTTTCCACTGGGCGGCATGACCAAGCCCGAGGTGCGAGAACTGGCACGCAAGCACGGGCTGGCTTTAGCCGAGAAGCCCGATTCGCAGGAAATCTGCTTTGTCCCCGGGGGAGACTACAAGCGCTTCCTCGATGCCTATCTGGAAGAGCAAGGGGAGATTTTGCCGGACACTTCTGGAGATCTGGTGACGTCCAGCGGAGAAGTGGTTGGCCAACACAGCGGTATCCACAATTTCACGGTTGGACAGCGTAAGGGTCTGGGCGTGGCGAAGGGTACTCCGCTGTACGTGATCCAGATCAAAGGGGATTCAGGTCAGGTTATCGTCGGCAACAGCGACCAACTCTATACCAAGACCCTGCGCGCGCGGCGAGTGAACCTGATTGCAGTGGCGGACATTCCAGAGCCGATGCGGGTCACGGTCAAGATCCGGCACCGCCATGAAGGAGCACCGGCCCTCTTACAGAGGTCGGGAGAGGATGAACTGCTGGTCACCTTCGATGAACCGCAAAGGGCGGTTACGCCGGGACAGGCTGCGGTCTTCTACGATGCGGACGTGGTGGTAGGGGGCGGCTGGATTTGCTGACCAGTCTTAAATAAACAGCTCGTCCTGCGGAACGCCCATGCCATCCCGAGGCTGCCGCCGCTTGCGCCCAAGGAAGAATTCCAAGCCAGCAGTTAGGCCCTGCGCTAGCCCGGAAAGTTGGCGGATGGGCGACACGACGGTGCGGTGAACCATGTCGGTCGTTTGCTCGACCCGATCCATAGTTCGGTTGACGAGTTCGTCAGCGCGAATGACCTGGAGCCGGGTGCGGTCGACAATATCGCTGACCGTGGCATCCAGGCGTTCCACCTGGGCGCGAGCAGTGCGGACCGAGTGTTCGACGTTGGCCACAATATCGGTGACTCGCGGCCTCAGTTCGACCAACATCTCCCGGGCAGTTTCGATCGTTGGTAGAGCTTTGGTGGTGACCTCGTTGGCCAGCGCATCAACGCGGCTACTGGTCTTGCGGACCGCCACGTAGAGGGCGACCAGAATGGCAGCCTGGATCATTACGGCCACGGCCGTGCAGATAATGAACAGAGGTACGAGTTTGTCCATAAGATTGGCCCCGCTGCCGTGCTGGCCCGCCCTACTATGCGGACAATGGCAGTTACAGGTTCTTCGCGGTGTTGTCTTCCGCGGTGGCTTCGTGATATGCCTGCCGGCCCGCATCGTAGGCCGCGCGGAACTGGTCCTTCTGCTGATTCAAGACGTCGCGGCCACGATCGACCCATTCATTCGCCTGAGAACGAGCGGTGCGCGCGCGATCGCGCACGAACTCACGCCCTTCTTCCGCCTTGGAGAGTAGCGCCTCGCGGGTCTCGTTACCAGAGCGGGGAGCGTACAGCACTCCCGCGACGGCCCCTACGCCCAAACCCGCTAAAAACCAGAGGAAACTGTTGCTATCGCGATCCGACATGGTCCTCCTCCTGCCTTCGATCTCGTTACTCGAATGTTAGCACCCACCTTCGCGAAACACAATTCTGGGCGGGAAGGGCGCCGACTTCGGCGAGATTGTCGGCAGAAACTCCATTCTGCCCCCGTTCAGATGCATTTTTCCCGGCCGACTGTTGTATTCGGGGGATACGCCCTTGTGATCCGACGAAAGTAGCGAGACAATGTCAGCCCGGTAAAGGAGATCAGCTTGTCCGACCGGAAATACCGACAACACGGATATCAGGATAGCGGCGAAAAATCCCAGAAATCCGGAGAGAAGTCCAGCGATCGTGCGAGGAAAGACACTTTTGGTCCACGCCCCCTGCAGATGGCGGGTAAGCGCACGGTTTCGCGCTGCTCGCAATGCGGGACAGTGTTACCCCCGCTGGGTGAAATCCCGGTAAGGTGTCCGAAGTGCGGATTTGAACTGCATTCCTGCAAGCAGTGCATGTACTTTGACCCCTCCAGCCGCTTCGAATGCATGCAATTGGTGCCCGAACGGATCCCCCGGAAGGACGTCAAGAACGAGTGTGCGCTCTACGCGATCCGGGTTACGACTGAGAAGGAAACGACCACTCCGGCAGCTGCCAAACCTGCGTCTGCCCGGGAAGCTTTCGACAATCTTTTCAAGAAGTAGAGCGCGTCTCTTCGGCTAAGGCTTCATGGTGGGACGCAGCAGGACCTCGCTCGCGAATGACTGGCGCGACTGGGTCACCAGCATCGCAACCACGTGAGCCACGTCGCCGGGCTGCAGCATGCGCGACGGATCTTTGCCCTCGTGGGGCGAAAGCTCGGTATTGGTCGAGCCCGGGCAGACCACAGAAACCCGAATGTTGTGGGCGCGCAGTTCCTCCGCCACCGAATAGGTAAGTCCGTTCAGTCCCCATTTCGACGCGGCGTAAGCGGCGCCGTTGGGCAGGGCATTCTTTCCGGCAAGCGAGGAGATGTTAATGATGTGCCCTCCGCCTCCCGAAATCATGATCGGGGCGAATGCTCGGATCATGTAAAACACGCCGCGGAGGTTGGTGTTAAGGATGCGATCCCAGTCCTCAACCGGAAGTTGGTGCAGGGGCGTTGCGAACCCGCCGATACCCGCGTTATTGACCAGAATATCGAGGCGGCTGAACCTGTTTTGGACAGTGTCCGCCAGGCTTTTGACCGATCCGGCGGACGACACGTCGCATGCCACGGCCTCAGCCCGATGCCCCGCCTGGACAATCGTTCGGACTGTCTGATCGAGAGGGGCAGGTGTCCTTCCGGACACAATGGTTAATGCGCCGAGGCGAGCGAGGGTGGTCGCGATGGCGGCCCCAATTCCGCGCCCCGCACCAGTTACGACGGCGACTTGCCCGGCCAGCACGCTTGGTGTGCTCGACATTTTGGTTGCCTTTCCAGATGGAGACGTTGCGCCCGCAGTTAAACATCCACCACCGGCGATCCCCGCATCTTAACAAGAAGGTGGAACCGGAAGCGTTAGCGGCTTGCCATATTGAGGAGCGGGTACTTATAATCCGCTCACCGGAAACGGGCCTTGGCTCCCCTATAACTGACAGGAGAAGCATAGGCGCTGCCGGAGTCCTGTGGCATGGGCACACGAGCCGAGTTCTGCGAGTGTAGAGACTGCGGTGCTTGGGCAGGATGACGTCGCTGATTTTCCCGAGAACTCAAGGAGCCATAAGAATGAACAAGATTCTAGTCACGATTGTGCTTGGATGTGCGGTTATCGCGGTCGCTCAGAATCCCGCGCAGCCATCGGTGCAGCCCGCCGCGCCCCAGACTTCTCCCGCGGTGCAGCCACAAGCACAACCGGCCGCACCCCAACAGAAAAAAGAGATCAAAGATCCCGCGGAATATAACGCCTACGTGGGTGCGGTTCAGCAGGCCGATCCGGCGGCCAAGATCAGCGGCCTGGAAGCGTTCCTTACCCAGTATCCCAACAGCGTGATGAAGGAAGATGCACTTGAGATCCTGATGGGAACCTACCAGCAGAAGGGCGATCCGGTGAAGATGGGTGACGCTGCCCAGCGACTGCTGACAGTGAATCCGAACAATGTCCGGGCGCTGGCCCTGCTGGCGTACAGCAAGCGTATCTTAGCGCAGGGTGGACAGAACCCGCAGCAAAACCTGGCCGACGCCAAGCAGTACGGCGAGAAAGGCGCGGTGGCGCTCCAGAACTTCAGTAAGCCGGAAGGCATGTCGGATGCGGACTACCAGAACCTCAAGAAGCAAATGGGCGGGATTTTCAACGCCGCCATTGGCGTTGCCGCCCTCCAGGCGAAGGACTATCCAACGTCCACCAAAGCGTTGCGGGCGGCGGCCGAAGTAAGTCCCACGGACTTCAGCATCGTGTACCCGTCGGCGCTGGCTTACTTGCAGTCAACCCCGCCGGACATCGTAAACGGCTCGTGGTTTGCGGCCCGGGCGGCCAGCCTTGCACCTCCACAAATGCAGGCCCAGATCGAGAAGTACGGCAAGTCGCAATACACCAAGTACCACGGTTCCGATCAGGGATGGACGGAATTGATGGCGCAAGCCAAGGCATCGACCACGGGCTTGCCCCCGGATGGTTTCACCATCACACAATACGTTCCGCCAAGCCCCGCCGACCAGGCGGCCGACCTGGTGAAGACAAAGAAAGTCGAGGAGATGAGTTTTGCGGAGTGGGAACTGGTTTTGTCAGAAGGGAGGCCCGAGGACGTGGAGAAGGTCTGGAGCGTTTTGAAAGGCAAGCCGCTACAGATGGCGGCGCAGGTGATCGCGATTGCCTCGCCGACGAATCTGAAGCTGGCGGGCAGTTCGGATGACATCGAGGCGAAGCGTGCTGATATCGATCTGACGATGACGGCCGCCATCCCAGCCCGGCTGATGCCCAAGGAAGGCGCCGACTTCCAGTTCGAAGGGACGCCGGTGTCGTACGAGCCGAAGCCCTTCGTGATGACCATGAAAGAGGGGGCCATCCTGACTGCCAAGGCGCCTGCGGGAGCGAAGAAACCGCCGGTGCACAAGAAGCGCGCACCGTAGCTGAGGTAGGAAACGAAGGAGTTCAAAGGCAGCCTTTTCAGGGCTGCCTTTGTTTTTGCTCTCCCGCAGTGAATTGGAGTAATCGCGAGAGGGGGGCGCCCATTAGCGGGCAGCCTTCTTTTCCATCGTTATGGGGCGGGCACTGCGCGGCGGCCGCTTTCCACCACCGCGCAACTGGCGGACATCGATTTTCAACTCCGTGAGAGTACGGCTGAGAGTATTCCGGTGCATGCCCAGTTCGCGCGCGGCGCGGCACTGGTTGCCCTTGTTTTCCTGCAGGACGGTGAGGATAAAGCGCTTCTTGAATTCACGCACGGCCTCTGAATAGAGGATATTGCTCTTGTACATCTGCATGATGAGCGCTTCCAGTTGATCTTTCACGGGCTCTCTCTTTCTCTGGCAAACAAAACGTCAGCAATCGAATTTCTAGTGGGGCTCCGTTATTGCGAGCCCTTCGGCGCCAGCACCGGTGGCACTGGGACATGCGCACGGCGAACCATGTCGAGCCCCTCATAAAACTTTGCACGCAGCTGGGATGGCGCAACCCATATCGCGGCTCTGCCCACCACCAGAAAATAGGGTGCGAGTTCCGAACCCTCCAGCAATTTCGACGTGGGCGTGAAGGCGGTCATACCCATTAAGAGGATGGATACAAACAACCCTCCTTTCACAACCCCGAGCAACGCACCCAGCAAACGGTCAAACATGCTGAGCCCGGCTTCCTTTACAGCCCAACGAACGATGCGGCCGGCAATTCCTGCGACGATTACCACGGCGATAAAGATAATGACGAACGCTGCGATGTCTCCCAACCACGGCGATTTCAGATGGGGCGCGAACCGGTCGGCCAGGCGATGGTACTGCCATGCGGCCAGCAGATAGCCTGCGACCAGGCCCGCAATGCTGAATGCCTGGTGAAAAAAACCCTCCGATGCCGCCACCGCCGCGGACACCAGCACGACGCCCAGGATCGCCCAATCCGCGATATTCATTTCGCAGTCTCGCGGATCCAGAAGCGCTCAGACATCCAGCTTACGTCCCGTCAGTTGTTGATAGGCCTCCAGGTACTTTTGGCTGGTCTTGCGAGCGACCTCGGCGGGCAATGCGGGCGCGGGTGGCTGCTTGTTCCAGCGAATTTCTTCCAGATAATCCCGGACGTACTGCTTGTCGTAAGAGTCCTGAGCGCTGCCCGGCTGATATTTGTCAGCCGGCCAGAAACGGGATGAGTCGGGGGTTAGCACTTCATCGGCCAGCGTGATGCCTCGGGCAGTACGGCCAAATTCAAACTTAGTATCGGCGATGATGATACCGCGGGTGCGCGCGTAATCCGCAGCCTTCTTGTAGACCTTCAGGGTCAAGTCGCGGAGTTCCTCGCTCAAATCCGGGCCAATGAGGCGGACCATCTCGGAGAAGGGGATGTTCTCATCATGACCGCTGGTCGCTTTGGTCGAGGGCGTGAAGATGGGCTCCGGAAGTTGGTCGGATTCCCGCAAATTCTTGGGCAAATCGATACCGCAGACCGTGCCAGTCGCCTTGTACTCCTTCCAGGCTGAGCCCGAGATATATCCGCGCACCACACACTCTACGGGCACCATATCAGCGCTCATCACCACCATGGAACGGCCACGGAGCTGGTCCGCATGCGGGTGGATCTCGGAGGGATACTGATTCACGTCGGCCGTAATGAGATGGTTGGGGACGACATCCTTGAGAAAATCGAACCAGAACAGCGAAATCTGGGTTAAGACCTTCCCCTTTTGTGGAATTCCGGTCGCAAGGATGTAGTCGAACGCGGAAATGCGGTCGGTGGCTACGAACAGGAGGCGGTCGGCATCAAGGCGGTAGATGTCGCGCACCTTCCCGCTGGCATGAAGCTGGAGATTCTGGAATTCGGTGCGCAGCAGGACGGTGTCGAGAAGTTGTGGGCTCATGGATAGAAATTTTACAGGCAAAAAACGTGGCGTATTCTAGCTGCCCATAAATATTTGTCAACGATTTACGTCATAGATGAACGTGATGGCTTTATCCCCTTGACCTGAAAAACGTTGACACCTGCCGACAGAGGTGAGAACCCGTGCCAGATAAGGCATTTGGAGGAATTCCGAGTGTGGAAAACCTGAGGATGAGCGTGGATATTCGGGACTGAGACTGGAACGCGGAGCGCTGACTGACTACCATGCCGGGACTACGTCCTGCAAGCGATTCAGGCACCGGCTCCGAAGCGCACGGATACGAGCTTTGATACCCCCGGTTCCTGCATCGTGACGCCGTAAAGTACGGGGGCGATGCTCATTGTCTTCTTACTGTGGGTAATGAGGACGAACTGGGTCTGCACGCTCATCTCTTTCACCAGTTCCGTGAAGCGGCCCACATTGGCTTCATCAAGAGGAGCGTCGACCTCATCCAGGATGCAGAACGGGCTGGGAGCGTACTGGAAGATGCCGACCAGCAGAGAGAGCGCGGTGAGAGCCTTTTCGCCCCCGGACAGCAACAACACGTTCTGGAGCTTCTTTCCGGGAGGAGATGCGACCACGTCAATGCCGCTTTCGGCGCTGTTCTCCTCGTCAGTGAGACGCATAAAGGCGTGGCCGCCGCCGAAGAGCTTGCGGAAGGTGAACTGGAAGTTCTCGTTGATCTTGTGGAACGCTTCCTCGAACTTCTGACGGGAGACGCTGTCGATTTCCTTAATGGTCGCGATGGTGTTCTGGATGGAGTCCAGCAGGTCCTGGCGCTGGGTCTCAAGAAACTGGTGGCGCTCGGCCGTTTCCTTGTATTCCTCGAGCGCCATCATGTTGACCGGACCCATATTGTCGAGGCGCGTGCGCATCTCGCGATAGATCTGGTCTTCCTGGACGAGTTGCTCGCCGGTTGCGATCAAAATGGTGGTGTCGGCCATGAGGTCATGACGCTGCACCCCCAGGTCATTGAGGCAGGATTCGGCCATGTACTGGGCGTCGGATTGAAGTTTGGCGGCGGTGGCAGCAAGCTCGCCGCGGCGGTCGCGCGCCTGATCCAGCGTCTGGCGTGCGCTACGTAGCATCTCGTCGATCTCCGCCAGGCGGGCACGGATTTGCTCGGACTCAAACTGGAGCAGACTCTCGCGAGCCTCGCCGGCGTTCTTCTCGGCCGCGAGGTCAACCAGTTGATTGGCGAGCAATTGGTTTTCGTTCTCGCGCTGAACCTTCTCCGCCGCGGAAGCATCCATCTGGGTGCGCAGGACGTGCACACGCTCCCGCATTTCAGCGATCAGGGATTCGATACGCTCTAGCACCGCCGCGGCCGAGCGGTGACGCTCTTCCAGTCCGGCTACACGGGCTACGTGCTGCGACATGTTTTGGGCGGCCAAGTCACGGTGTTCTTTCAGGGAAACCATCCGCTCCTGGGCGACGGCCACCCGCCAATCGATTTCGGCGCGCTTTTCCTCCGCCGCGGCGATGTCCCTGCCCCGGGCGGCAACAATGGCCTGTTGGTCGGCGCGTTCCATGGAGAGGCGCTGCAACTCCGAACGGCTCACGCTCAGTCGTTCTCCGACCCGGCCCATCTCCGATTCAAGTTGCTGAAGCATATGACCCGACTTCATGGCTTGTTTCTCGGCTTCTCGTTTATCTTCCTCCAGGCGATCCAGCAGGCCGGTTAGTTCCTTGATCTCGTGGCCCAGCATCATCACTCGCGCTTCGCCGTCCCGGAGGGCACGCTCAAGCTCTTCGAGGGTGCGGAGAACTTCGCGCAACTCGCGCTTCATGGAAAGCGGGCCTTCGGCACGCTGCTTGCCGCCGGTGACAGTAACGTTGTGGAAACACTCGCCCGAGTGCGAGAGGAAGAAAGCATCGGGATTTTCGAGGGCCAGCTCGCGCCCCAGATTCGAGCTGGGGACGATGTAGCCGTCGCGCAGCTTGGGGAGGATCACCTCCAGCGACTTGCCGAAACCATCGAGCACCCGGATGGTGTTCTTGAGCGGCAGGATCGGCTGGCCGGGAGGAGCGGAATGTGCGGCCTCATCGACCACAAATGAGAATTTGGCCTGGGAATCCTCGGGATGCACCAGGAAGGTGGCGCGTCCGTCAACGTCGCTGCGCAGCAGGCGGAGGCCCTCGTCGGCCGCATCCCAGGACTTCACCACGATGTAGTTGAGTTCGTCACGCAGGAAATCTTCGACAACCCGCTCGTGCTGGGGTTCGACTTCCAGGAAATCCGCGAGCACGCCGACGGGCGCGAACCCGCCTTGCAGCGATCCGGACTGGAAGAGCCGGCGGACCGATTCCGTGGAGTAGCCGTGCTCGGCGATGACGGCCTCAAGCGACCCTCTCTTGCCCAGCGCTGAGGCGAACTCGGCACGCAGGCCATCCAGATGATGCTTGGCTTCGTTTTCTTCGTGGCGCTTTAACTCGAGCGATTGCCGCACCTGCCCGATTTCCGTGGTTAGGCTGCTGACTCGCTGGGAAACAGATTCGAACTCGAGAGCTAGTTGTCCGCGCTGGCCGCCGAAGGTCTCGACCTGCGAAGCTGCGGTAGAGATTTCGTTCTGCAAACGCTGGGTTTCGCGATCGCCCGCCGCGAGGCGCTCTTCCGCCTGCGTGAGCTGGTTGCGAAGCTGCGATGTTGCGGCGACGGCCTCCATGATCGCAGTGCGGCCCTGCTCGATCTCGCCTTCGAGAGAAGTGAGATCCGAGGCAGCCGCGTTGGCTTCCTGCCGGCAAAGCGTGAGTTCGTGTTGCGCGGCGGCAAGGTCGGCAGCAGCGGATTCGAGAACCTGGCGGTTGCAGGCCAGTTCTTCCTCCAGCGAGGCCAGCCGGCTGCGGGCTTGAGCCAATTCGGCGTCCGAGGAGGCCGAGCGCGCGAGCAGTTCCGCGCAGCGCTCCTCGTTGGTACGCACGGCGGGCTTGACTCCGATCGATTTCGAGGGCGACCTGATTCAGGCGGTCCTGGTTTTGTCGCAGCTCGCCGTCGATGGCGTAGCCGCGGTGGGTGCGCTCGCCGTTCTCAGCTTCCAGTTGTTGTACCACCTCGGTGCGCTGTCGCATTTCTTCGGCGAGGACATTCAGCTGGGAATCGATCTCGGCACTCTCGAACTCGAGCTGGGTGAACTTGCTGGCCAACACCACGCGCAGCTTGACCCGCATCTCATCGCGCAGCCTGGCATAGCGCTCGGCCTTTGCGGCCTGACGCTTGAGTGAGTTCATTTGGCGTGTGACTTCCTCGTAGATGTCGTTCACGCGGTTCAGATTAAGCTTGGCATCTTCGAGACGCGCTTCCGCCAGCCGTTTCTTGGTCTTGAACTTGGTGACCCCCGCGGCTTCTTCGATGATCGCGCGCCGGTCGGTGGGACGGCTGGAAAGGATCTGGCCTATGCGCCCCTGCTCGATCAAAGCATAGGACTCCGGTCCGAGACCCGTCCCCATGAAAAGTTCCTGGATGTCACGCAAACGGCAGAGCTTGCCATTCAGCAGGTACTCGCTATCGCCGGAGCGAAACAGCCGGCGGGTGACGACGATTTCGCCACTGTGGAATTGCTGCTGGGTGAATTTACGGCGGCGGATCTTGAGTACCACGGACGGTCCCGCAGCGTGCGAGGTTTCGGTCACTGCTGATGGCTTGTCGGCGTGCACCAGAGAGGTGTCCGCGGGCGAGCCTTCGGCGGCTGGAATCGCCGCCGCGGAGGGAATCCCGCCGGCAGCCACTTCTTCTACTTTGCCGGGCTGCGCCTCTTCGATGGCATGCTCGGTCTCTTCGGCGGAGCGGGCTCGAACTTCAGCTTCGTCCCAGTCTTCGCCAGGGAGTTCATCGCGGACTTCCACCTCGGTAGGAGCGTTTTTGTCGGGCCCGTCGTATTCCTGGGGGTCAATCAGCGTGAGCGACACTTCCGCCATACCCGTGGGCTGGCGATCGCGCGTGCCCGAGAAAATGACATCCTCCATGCGTGAACCGCGCAGCGTTTTGGCGGACTGCTCTCCCAGCACCCAGGAGATCGCATCGGCGATGTTTGACTTGCCGCAGCCATTGGGTCCGATGATGGCGGCCACGCCTTCGCCCGGAAACTTCAGCTCGGTGCGGTCACAGAACGACTTGAAACCGAGGATCTGGAGCTTTTTCAGTTTGAGCAACTTCGACTCCTTCAACGCTCCATCATGCGGACTCTCGCGCGCGATGACAGGGCCGATCTTTTCCTAACGGCCGGCTGCGCTGGCTGGGGCGCGGACTGCATGATCTGGCTGGTTGGACGTCAGGCTGCACCATTTACCAGTTGGATGCCTGCCTGAGGCCCCGAACATGAAACCTTCCCCCCGTACGCGGCGGAAGGCATGGATTGCAGCTACTGTAACGGCGATGTCGGGGGTGGGTCAAGAAAGAAAACCCCATATGTTGTGGGTATCTTTGCCTTACCACCCCAGATTGCACACGCCATGCAGCAACCGCGCGGTTCGGGGGTGAGGAAGTGGAGGACGAGGAAAATCGCGAGAGCACAATCAGCCTAGCGCAGCAGGCGGCGGGCGGCAATGAGGAAAGTGGTTCGGCCGGCCCCGCGGCCATCGCAAATCGCCCGGGGGAGGGGCAAGCGCTCCGGATACCGCAGAACCTGACCTTAATCGTTGGCGGAGGTAATCTGCTCCAGGCCTGCGGTTTCTCCCCACACGTCCGGGACTTGCAGTTGTGGCATCAAGGGACCTGCGAATAAGCGCTGACACGGCTTTGCCAACCAGCGAGCCCAGCGCGCCGATCGAGATACTCGTGCGCTGTCGGTGGCGATACCGGTGTCCGCATACATCTGCCGGTAGATTTTGGAGATCAGGACGAAGGCGAGGCGGGCGCGCATTGACTTAATGAACCGCGAGCGTGCCCAGATCGCCGGGAGCCCATAAAACTTGTCCCAGACGGTTTGCGTGCGGAGCCGAATTTCCTCAGCTTCCATGGTGGGATGCGGCCAATAGAGTTTGGGACGCAGGGCTTGCGGAATGAGCCAGCGACGGGTGATGGGGATTCCGCCGATCTGTATGGGCGCGGCATCCATTTGCTTTTCCCAGCGGTTGAAGTCCACCGTTCCGGGGTAAGGAGTTAGCATGATGAACTGCGCAAACGCGATATCCGCCTGGACGGCGGCTGCCGCGGTGGCATCGAATGTTTCCGGGCGATCGCTGGGCAGCCCGAAAATGAAGGAGCCCAGCACGTACACTCCGTGGCGGCGAAAGGTTCTAAGGCGCTCGACCAGATCTGCCCCGGCGCAATTGAACTCCTTATACACATCCTTCAACCCTTCCGGAGTCACGGACTCTACACCCACCAGCGCGCCTTTGATGTGCGCCGCCACCATCGCATCCAGGAACTCCGGGTCTTCGGCCGCCTCCATCGTGATCTGAGTAAAGAAAATCGTGTCTGACGGTAGCTGGGCCAGGCGCCGCATCAGCGCGAAACGTTCTGCTCGAATGGTCTTCAGTTCATTCAGGCGGGCGCTATTTTGCTGTTCCTCAGCCAAGCGAAGATCGGTAAGAGTGACCGGATAAAAATTGTCATCGGCGAGCGCGATGAAGCGAAAGCCGAGTCTCCGGAGTTGCACGACTTCCTCGATGACGACATCGGAAGAACGTTGCCGAGGACGCTGACCGTCGGTTCGCCAAACCGAACAAAAAGAGCAATGCTTTGGGCAGCCGCGCACGGTTTGCACCGACCCCCACATGTACTTCTGTTGGGGAAGCAGATCCCAGCGTGCGGGCAAGAATTCGGATGCTTCAATCCGGCCCCCTTCATAAACCGGCAGAGGAGCTCCGCGGCTGCAGTCCGACAAGACTCTTGCCCAGGCAACGTCTCCATCTCCCTTCACAACCGCATGGGCACCCCCAAGTTCCCGGGCTTCGTTCGGGTAGAGAGTTGCATGAATTCCACCGAACACCACGTAGGCACCGCGCTCGCGCGCAAGTTTGCCGATTTCGTAGCCGCGCAGCGCATTGGCCGTATGGATGCCGATGCCGACAACATCCCCGGCTCCAATCTGGTCGATATCAACCACCTCCAGGGTCTCATCCACGAGACAGGGGGCGCCGAAGCTGGCCGGAGTTGCAGCTGCCAGGACGTATAGCCACCGCGGAGTAATGACGGCGGTGCCGAAAGAAACTTCACTGGGATTGACGAGGTGAACGCGCACGGTGTCGTTCCTCCATGGCTGGTCTTGAAAGTGCACGAAGAGAGTCCCGACTTCCAGAAATCTCCGGTCGGGCTTTGGTCGTGGTTTCGTTAATTGGCAGGCTGGAGGATAGTAGCACAGATGCCGGATTTGGCTGCTTCGAGAAGCAGGTGAGAGGGGAGGACATCCAGATTCCCGACAGCCTTACCAGTAGAGCAAGGGGATCGTTTTCAACTTCGAGTCGCCTTGTCGAAACTGTCAATCCGAGCCCCCTCGATTTTTGTGATGTCTCATCCGGGACCGGTCAGTTGTGGTTGGACTCTTAACCAACCTGTCCGATCGCCCGGTCCCGGCCGTTTGTGAAGGATTAGTTTTTCGTCATCGTCATACTGCCGTCCAGAAACTTCTTGGTGCACCCGCCTCCTCTACCCGACCGACACCTTGCTGCCCAGTCGAAGCTAATGGTTACGCTCACGGAACGACCAAAGGAGTCTGTTCCAGACGCGGTGCCCTGGACCTTGACGTCGCTCTGAAGCAGAAAGTCTGCTGTTCCCGTGAAATTGGTGAGTGTCGCGGTGGTACCGTCGGGAAGAATGTACGACAACCGGTAATTAGAGAACTGCCACGCGGGGCAGCCACCGTAGTAGCACCCGCCACCCATCGAGTCCGGAGACTGAAAGCTGCCTCCCTTGTCAAACAAACCGGTGACGGCATTAACCGACGTGACTGAACCAGTGGAAGCATAATAAGTCGTTGTGGTTTGGGCCATACAGGCCAGCGATACAAATGTGAACAGCACTGCCATGAAAGGCTTCTTCATTGGGGGAGACGTACCTTTCGAACCTTTAAGTTTTTTCACTACACAGCCCGTTTTACGATGAAGCCAGAGACCCCAGCATTTAAAAAAATACGCAAGCACCCTAGCGTTCGCGATGACAGGATTCACTTAGTGCAGGATCGCAATGCGCGTGGAAGATGTGCGCACCTATCAAGTAGCCGAGGGCGCTTCCTACCCAAATGTCTGAAGCAAAATGGTTCCGGCCGGTGAGCCTCGCTCCCGAAACCGTAAGCGCGGCTCCGTACGCCAGGATCTTCACCCAGGGGCGTGGATACTCGTGCGCCAGCACACTGGCTATGACCCAGGTGAACATCGGATGTCCAGCCGGAAAGGAAGTATTGAAGCCGCCGTGCCGCCAGAAGCGGCCGTTGCCGGTCCCCTCATCGGGACGCTCGCGCCCGGCGATGAACTGCATAGGGGTATAGATCAGGAACGTGTTCGTCAGCGCCTCCAGGGTGAGTTCGCCGGTTTCTTTGGCGTGCGGGTCATCCGTCTTGATGCCATGCAGCCACACGCTACCAGCCGCGCCACCCGTTCCCAACAGCGCGACGAGCGCAATGTGGTGACTGATGTTGACGTTATCGTTTGAAATCTGTCTGGAAATTTGCCGGTCCCCGGCGAGAAAGCCTCCCGTCACCCCTAGCATTAACGCATCCCACTTCAGGTTCTTTGGTTTCAGAGGTGCGAGGTAGAGTTCCTTCTGGTCCTCGAGTCCGCGTCTTAAATTTCGAACAATGAAGCCGTGGCGTTTGGCATCATCCTTCTGGGCGGCCGACGATTGCGGATGATCGGAGGGGAAGCCCGCGACCATGTCGACAGAGGCGGGTTCGGCCGGGGCAACGCTGATGCCGAGCAAGGGCGCCGGGCTCTCTGTCAGGTCCAATGCGGGCGACTGGGATTCGGCGAGCGCACAGCCTAGGACGATCGATACGCAAACCGCTGCGGCTCGTACTGGAGTGCGGCTGAGTTTGTTCAAGCTTTATCCCCTGGCAACTTGATGTTGCGTGAGGTGGGATGCGAATTCGACCGCCCCGGGAACATTTTTTACCGGACTTACCCGGCGCAGCAAAGCAAGAAGTGTTGGAACGCCAGGCGAGCAGGCGAAGTGTGACGGTCGGTCAGCCCTTCAGCCCGAAGCACGATTTAGCTTTTGGAGTAAGGCGCGATGCGAAACGGCACTTCGCAGTTGATGGCTATCGTGAAGCCACCCGATACCGTCGACTGAACGCGCAGAACCTTGCCCCGCGCGGTGAGAAACGCGCCGGTTTCGAGCGCTTGCGTGAAGTGGACAGTCAGCTCGACAAAGGAGCCTTTCAGAATCAGGAAGTTGCTGGAGAGAAGAATCCCCGTCTTGCTTATGTTTTCTGATTGTGCCGCGATTTCAGCATTGCCGAGCTTCAGGGTGACTGGCACGTGCAACGGATAACGCACGCTCTTGCGAGATTCAGAGGGGGAGAGCATGTTAGGTCCCGCCAGCTGAACGTACACCGCGTTCAAGATTTGGGACAGGTGACAGAGGTACAAGCCTGTGGATGGGCAAAAGGGCGGGGGTAGTTGGAGCATTGGTCCAAGTAGGGTGACCGGCTAAACAGGGTCGCCGCCTACATCAACTTCTCGAGACACTGCGCCGAATGGTGTTTCTTTCAGACCTGGCAGGACGGCGAATCTCGTAAATTGACGGTGCGAGGGTCACATCATTGGGAGAGATGACACAAGGCACCGTAGCGCCGAGGTATGGGAAACCAAAGCAAAGGGGCGCCAGCTTAACGCCGACGCCCCTGCTTGAAACTCATTGTTGTTACTTTCCCAGCTTCTCAAAGAACAGGCAGATCGACTCGATCCCTCGATGAAAATTCGGGATGTGAAACTTCTCGTTGGGCGCATGCAGGTTATCGTCGGGCAGGCCGAAGCCCATCATCACGCTGGGAATCTTGAGCACATCCTGAAAGTCAGTGACGATCGGGATCGAGCCCCCGGAGCGAATGAAGACCGTGTCCTTCTTGAAGATGTCGTGCATGGCTTCGGTGGAGGCCTTGACGTATCGGTTGTCGGTTGAGACCACGCACGCCGGCCCCTTGCTCCAGACCTTGATCTTCGTCTCGATGCCCTTGGGGGTGAGTTTCTTCACGTAGGCCGTGTACCGCTTCAGGATGTCATCCGGATCCTGGTTGGGTACCATGCGCATGGAGACTTTGGCTGCAGCCTTTGCTGGGATTACGGTTTTCGCACCTGGAGCTGTAAATCCGCCGGGCATCCCGTGGACTTCGAGCGTGGGGCGCGCCCACGTGCGGTAAAGCACAGAGAATCCCGGCTCACCGGTGAGGACTTTAGAGCCGACCTCAGTCTTTCGGTAATGCTCTTCGTTGAAGGGCAGGCGTTTCCAAGCCTTGAGTTCGTCTTTGGTCGGAGCCTTCACCTTCGAGTAGAAACCCGGGATCAGCACTTTGCCCTTCGAGTCTTTCAATTTGCTGATGATTTCAATCAGGGCGAAGAACGGATTGGGTGCGGCGCCGCCGTACATGCCGGAGTGCAGATCGGTCTTCGCGCCGGAGGCTTCGATTTCGGTATAGACCAGACCGCGTAGACCGACGCAGAGCGTGGGAAGATTTGGGGCAAACAGCTCGGTGTCGCAGACCAGGGCGAAGTCGGCTTTCAGCTTCGCTTTCTCCTTGCGGACGTAGGCGGCGATGGACTCGCCACCGACTTCTTCCTCGCCCTCGAAGATGATCTTCACGTTGATGGGTAGCTTGCCGTTATGCGCCTTCATCAGCGATTCGAGGGCCTTCACTTCCATCCACAGCTGACCTTTGTCATCGACCGCACCGCGCGCGTAGATGTTGTTGTTGCGCTCAGTGGGCTCAAAGGGCGGCGACAGCCATTCCTCGAGCGGGTCGGGCGGCTGAACATCGAAATGCGCATACATGAGCACTGTGGGCGCGCCCTCCGCGTGCAGCCAGTCAGCATAGAGCAGGGGATGGCCCTTGGTCGGAATGATCTCAACGTTCTCCATCCCGATGCGGCGCAGTTCGTTGGCCACAAATTCGGCGGCCTTGTGGACGTCGGACTTGTGTTCCTCCAGAGTGCTGACACTGGGAATGCGCAGAAGGTCCTTCAACTCGCTGACGAAACGTTGTTGGTTTTGACGGGCAAAATCGAGTGCCGGGGAAGCCATGGATGAGTCCCTTTCTTGCGTGGACACGCAGTGGAAATGACCGGGGATGAATCACAAAACGCACCAGTATAACCGAGTTGCAGGGCTGACGCCGTGATCGCCAGCGCGACTCCAGTCCGCGGCCCACGATGGCAGGTTCAAGGTTTCAAACTTCCCAGGTTTCGAAAGACGAAAGGAGTTACCGACTGATCAGGAAACCTTAAATCCTTGAAAGGTTGAAACATTACAACCTTGGCTCCCAAACCTTTCGATCGAGAAGGGTGCCAGATCATCCTGCGGCTGGCTGTCGCTCATCAGCTGGGCCATAGCTCGGGCGGTGACGGGGGCGAGGAGGATGCCGTCGCGGAAATGGCCAGTGGCGACGAAGTAGCCGGGAATTGGAGTGGCCCCCAGGATGGGCAAATTGTCGGGTGTGCCGGGGCGTAGGCCAGCCCAATCCTCGAGCACGCGCGCCTCCTTGAGCGCGGGCACCATCGCCATCGCGGCATTGCGTAGTGCAAGGATCGTATCCGGCACGGTCCGCTTGTCGAATCCGGCCTCTTCCAGCGTAGCTCCGGCAAGCAATCGGCCGTCGCTGCGCGGAATCAAGTAGATTTCCGGCGAGCGCACCACATGTGTCAGGAGTTCACGCGACGGCATCGCGAAGCAGATCATCTGGCCTTTCACGGGGCGGGTGGGAATTGGATAGGGCGCGATCTGACCCGCCCATGCGCCGGCGCAATTGACCACCTTGGCGGAGCGGTAGGAAGTTTTGTCGGTAGTTACGCCGATGGCGCGTTCGGCAGCCATATCGACCGCAACCACCGCGCTGCCCGAGGCAACATCGACGCCCCGGTGCCGGGCCGCCTTCAGCGCCGCAGCGGTGAGCGCCCGCGGACAGACGCTGCGTTCTTTCAGAAAGAATGCGTGCCGGCCCTCGGCGGTCAGCGCTGGTTCGAGTTCGGCCAGCGGCGCCGGCAAAGCACTGGCGCCCTGAATATTGTCATGAGCATTTCCAGCCCCTGGAAAGAGTAGGGTGCCGTGCGCCCGCAGGTCCACTTTCGCTCCGGATTCGTCCTCCAGTTCGTGCGCAAATTCCGGATACATCTCGGCGCTGGCCGTAGCGAGCGGCTGCAACACAGCAGGCGTCTCGTCGCCGCAGTTGGCGAGCATGCCGCCGGCGGCATAGGACGCTTCGCGTCCGGGCTCTCCGCGCTCGACCACCAGCACCGACGCGCCCTGCTTGCGGAGTTCACGTGCCAGGCCGAGGCCAATGATGCCGGCGCCGATGACGATTACGTCCCAGGTCTTCACATCCGCATTGTAAAAGAAGGCATGCTTAGGCGCAGGAGTCGATTACGACAGGGCGCAATTCGACAGCGGTCACAATCTCGTATTTCCGGTCAACGAGGATGAGCGGGAATCGCGGATTCGGCTGCCCCTACACCGGGGGCCCTGGGGGTGCGCCCGCTGGCTTTACCTCGGGTGTGTTTTTCTGTGGATTGCTGAGGAAGAGTTCGATCTCGCGTTTCAAACGGCGCGCCATAGGATCTGGCCGTGCGTGGACGATTTTCTCCACGTCGTAGAGCCCGGCCAGTGCCCTGGACTGCACCTCCGGCGTCGCATTGACATCGGCCGAGAGCGACATCAGGCGCTCGGCGAGCTGCGCCTGAATTACAGCCGGAATGTCACCGTCGCGATTCGGGGCGCCGCCGGTGGCCGGAAATGCGCTCCTCACGAGCGCTGCCACCACCTCGCCCGGCGACAAGGCTCCAATGGACTCACTTGCGATGACGGCCAGTCTCTGCATGCGTTGCGGGTCGAGCAGGCCCCCGATAACGATTTCCGCGACGGCACGCGCTCCGTCCTGTGGGCTGAACAGGTAGCCGGCGGACGACGAAAAACGTTCGGCGTCATCGAGCCCGGGCTCAGGCGGAGCGAGAAGCTTCCAGAGGCTCGTGGAAATCTCAAGTTCTTTGGGCTCGAGGGCATTCAACAGCAATTGCAGCGCCTCGCGCTGGCTAACCGCGGGCCACAGCACAATCGGCTCCTGCCCGTCGCCGGCGAGCGACGGAGGAATCTTGGCGCTGCCAATTACTTTGACCGCCGCGCTCAGTGCGTAGCGATGAAACAGGTAAATCAGCGGGAAGCGCGAGGCCAGGCGCGAGGTTGGTTCGTCCGCCCGCAACAAGGTGGCGCCATAACCTGACAAGAGCGCATCGCGCACCGGCCAGACCTGTTTGAGCCACGCGACCGGGTCGGGTCCATCGTCGTAAGCGTTCCAGCGCGGGTCGGCTTCGTTCCCCCACACGATGCCATGGGCCAGAGCCTTGCGCACAATGCCGTCCAACCGCGCGTGCTCCTGCTCCGCGCTCGCGCTCCGAGGGCCCTGGCTGTAGCCCCATTCGATCGCGTAGTTGTCGTAGCTTCCGGTGCCTTGCATGTAGGCGTCGGATAGATCCGCCGAACCGTCAGTGTGGATCTTCACCCGGGGCGCGTAGTAGTCCATTACGGAGCCGCGCCCGAAGGTGCTGGCTACGAAGTTGTGGTCAAGGCCGAGCACGTGCCCCATCTCATGGCAGGTCAGCAAGGCAATCCGGTTCAGCATCACCTGTTCTTCGGAAAGCTGCGGATCGAGATTGTCGAGCGCGGAGAAGGAATCGAGTGCCGGCTCCTCGTCGCCCTTGCCTGGGGGAGTGGTTGCCTCCCAGTAGTTGTTCACGGTGCGCATGCGGTGCGAGTCGAGTTGCACGACGGCATGCACGATTTCTCCGGTGCGCGGGTCGCTCTGAGTCATTCCCACCGACCAGCCGCGGCCGGAGCGATTCGTCCACTGAATGGTTGGGTAGCGAACGTCTAGCGGACTGGCATCCTCGGGCAGATCTTCGATGTGCAGGGCATCCTTGAAGCCAGCCTGCTCGAACCCGGTGTTCCACCACAGCGCGCCGCGCCTCAGAGCGGAGCGCATCGGTTCGGGGACGGCGCGGTCCAGGTAGAAGACGATCGGCTTCACGGGCTCGCTGATGGCGGCTGACGGCTCTCTTTTTTCAAGCCGCCAGCGCTGAATGTAACGGCGTCTGAGCGGGCGATTGAACGGCTGGGAAAAATCCTGAAAAGCCAAGTCGTCAAAACCCACGCGCGGGTCGGCCTCGCGAGCTTCGTAGCCCGCTGCGGGCAAGGCGACGAACGAGTGGTGCTGGCGCAGGCTGAGGACGTGCATGTCGGGCTGGTTGAAGTCGGTTTCTCCGTCGTTGGTGAAAGTCAGGAGTGTCTCGATTTCGGTATTCAGGGGAAAGCTGCCGGAGAACTCGAGGTCAATCACGCTGCGTCCTTCGTCGAGTTTCCAGTTCGAGTCGCGTGCTTCCTGCCGCACTAACACGCCATTGACCGCCTGCGTCGGTCGGCGCAACTGCGACATCAGGTCGGTCGCATCGCGAAGAAGAAGGGCATTGGCGTTGACCAGCAGCGTGCCCTCCTGCTCGGCTTCCACAGGAAGGGAAGCCAGCACCGAAGTCGGAAAGCTCAGCTCTACCGATTTCTTTAGAGCAGGGCTGCCGGACTCGGCGCGGAATGCGGAGTTCTCCTGAATGACGAGCACGCGCGAGCCTGCTTGCCGAAAACGGCATAGCGCGTTCGTGGCGACTGAACTGCGATCTGCAAATGTCTTGGTGGAGCCTATGCCGCTGCCCAGGGCGGTGAAGTACAAGAACTCGCGGTCGCGCGCAGTAAGCGAGATCTCGAAGAGCAACACACCCTTCTTCGCATCCCAGTAGTAAGGGAGAAAGCCGTCCTGCTTCTGCAAACCTGCGATCCGGTCCTTGAAGTTCGGGGGTACGGTTTCTTTGGGCGATTGTGCGGCACTGTAGAACGACGTGGTGAGCAACAGGAAGCAAAGGAAAGATCGCGGCATAGGTTTGCCCTTATACAACATGGTCGCAGGACAACTCAAACCGCAACCCGCGAGTACACCCGCACACAAAGGTAAGAAAGGCGCGCTCCGGGGGTTACTTTAGGCACATGAGCGCGAGCGCGCATCTTCCTATAATCGGCGCAGGGTGGACCCGGAGGCAGATTTCCTCCCAGGCTCGCAATGGCAAAATTCCCCAAGGTTGGCGGCGCGGCTACGCGTCAGGCGCTGTGGATTTATCATCCCTGGCTCGACATGATTGTCGGTTGCGGGGCATGGTCAGCTCCGCTGCTCCTGATCGCCTATCTGTCGGTTGCGTCGAACACGCTGAAGTGGTCGATCGCGTTTTACGTGCTGGCGCTCTTCTTTAATTATCCCCACTACATGGCCACGGTGTACCGCGCCTACCACCGGCCGGAAGAGTTCAACAAGTACCGTGTCTTCACGGTGCACATCACACTGTTGGTACTGCTGACAGCGGTGATCTCCCATTTCTGGTTCCGTGCGTTACCGTTTATTTTCACACTTTATCTGACCTGGAGCCCGTGGCACTACAGCGGGCAGAACTACGGCATCTTCATGATGTTCGCTCGCCGGGCGGGCGCCAAGCCTACCAACCCGGAGCGCCGCGCGCTGTACGCTGCCTTTCTGCTCTCCTACGCGATCCTTTTCCTGAATTTTCACACCGGCCCATCGACGGATCCGCTGTTCTTGTCGCTGAATATTCCCGGCGTGGTCAGCACGCAATTGCTGATTGCGCTCGCCGTCGCCTTCGTCGCATGTAGCGCGTATGGACTTGCCCGGCTCACTGGGCAGGTGGGATGGCGCGGTATGGTCCCATCGCTGACACTTTTCAGCACACAATTCTTGTGGTTTCTTCTTCCTACAGTGCTCTCGCTTGGGGATGGCTTCCGGGTGCCGCAGAGCCGTTACAGCACAGGCGTGCTGGCGGTGATGCACTCAGCCCAATATCTCTGGATCACGAGCTACTACGCCCGACGCGAAGCCAGCGCGGAAGGCCGGCAGAACTGGCGCCCCCTGGCCTATTTCGCGGTGCTGGTAGCGGGCGGTATCGCCCTGTTTATTCCGGGCCCGTGGATCACAAGTCACGTTTTTCATTTCGATTTCACGCGCAGTTTCCTGATCTTCACCGCACTGGTCAATCTCCACCATTTCATCCTTGACGGCGCCATCTGGAAACTGCGCGACGGACGTATCGCTAACCTGCTGCTCAATTCACAGACGCGCGTCTCCGATGCGGCCAGTGATGCGGGCAGTAGCCTGGCAGCCGGCTTCCGCTGGCTCGTCGGACCGACTTCGGGCGCGCGCTCTTTGCGCGTGGGGACGGCGGTAGCCTTACTAGCCTGGGGCACCGTCGACCAGGTGCGCTACTATTTTGCACTACAAGCGGACAACCTGCCGGACCTGCAACGCGCCGCAGCACTCAATTCTTACGATACTCCGCTCGAAATGCGGTTGGCGCGCAAGGAACTGGACGCCGGAAAGCCGGAGGCTGCGGTCGCTGCTTGGAAGCGCGCCATGCAAGCCAATCCCGTAGATCCTGCGCCCCGCAACGCTCTGCTGCAGTACCTGACCTCCGCGAACCGTTTTGCAGAGGCTTACGATCTGACCCGTGCCTCCATGCAGAAGGCTCCGCGCGACTCTCAACTCCTGGTGAACAATGGCATCCTCGCGCTGCAACTGGGGCACCCGGAGGAGGCGCTCAAGAGTTGGGAAAAGGCAGTGGCATCCGATCCATCGCAGGCAGATGGCCATCTCTACCTGGCTGCCGAGTTGGACCGCGAAAACAAGCCCGCCGCCGCCGCCCCGCATTATGGTGCGTTCCTTGAGATCGTGGCGCATCATGGCGGCGAGGTGCGGCCGCCCGCGCCCAAGCTGATCGGCGTCGCTCTCAAACTCGCCGACTGTCAGGCGCGCGCCAGCCATCCTGACCAGGCACTGCGTTCCTACGAATTGGCCCGCAAGATTGCTTCCCAAACCGGAGAGGGCAAACTGGAAAGCTTCGCCAGCATCAGCGAGGCGGGACTCTGGGTACGAAGCGGCAAGCCCGACGAGGCGCTGCGCCTCTATCAGCACGCTCTGCAATTGGATGCCAGCATGGACGACCGCCATGCTGAGGCCGTCGACTGGTACAACTACGCACTGTTCCTGCGCGACGCCGGCTTTCCCCCTCGCCTCTCCTTTGCCAGCCTGCTGAAGTCGGAAGAGTTGATGAAGTTCGCTCCCGAGAGCTCGGAAGCCAAGTCTTTTGCCAGGACGCTGGCGGAATTCGAAAAGCCTCTGGGAAGCGAGGCCGCGCGCATCCGCAAGAACCCTGAAGCGGCTCAGCGGCAAGCCCTCACGCTGGTTCGTCCTTCGATCAAGTTGAAGATTGACGATTAAGACCTCGCCGATTCGCGCCTATTTGCGCCGAGCACCTCGCCCATTCACCGCTCGCCCTCGTAAGTCAGTTTTTTCCATTTGCACCGGGATCGACTCTCAGGTATCCCTGTTCGTTGCAATTTGCCTCTAGAACATCGAGGGAATTGCCCTTGCAGTCTGGCAATACGAAACAGGAAGGTATGACGTCAGGAGATACACAAATTGGTGGTCCAGTCCTGCGAGCGGAAAGCCTCGGGCGCACCGTTCCGGAAAAGGTGCTGATCAGCGAGGCATCCTTCGAAGTCTACCAGGGCGAGACCCTGGCCGTCGTAGGGCCCAGCGGTTCGGGAAAGTCGTCGCTGTTGCGGCTTCTCAACCGGCTGGATGAACCCACAAGCGGGACCGTTTACCTCGACGGAATCGACTACCGGCAGGTGGCGCCGCCCGACTTGCGACGACGGGTCGGAATGGTCACGCAGCGCCCGTACCTATTCCCTGGAACGGTTGCCCACAACCTGCAATTCGGACCGCGGCAGCGTGGGGAGACTCTCAGCGATGCGGCGATAGAGCGGCTCCTGGCGGGCGTTGGCCTCGCCGGATTCGGGATGCGCGAGGTGGCGAATCTGTCGGGCGGTGAAGCGCAGCGGGTGTCGTTTGCGCGCGCCTTGGCCAACTCTCCTGAGGTTCTTCTGCTGGATGAGCCGACCTCCGCACTGGATGAGGAAGCCAAGCATGACGTGGAGATTTTGATCCAGCGGATCGGGCGGGAACAGGGCATTCCTTGCGTGCTGGTGACCCACGAAGTGGCACAGGCAAGAAGATTGTCGGAGCGGGCTCTGGTTCTGGAGGGCGGCCGAATCGTTCGCCATGGTCCCGTTGAGGAGGTGCTTCGTGCTTAAGACGCTGTTTCATGGACAGCTGCAGCTGGGACTGGCGCAGGCAGCAGTCGCGGCGCTGGCAGCTTTGACGGTCGTGTGGATCGCCCACCGTCGGGGGATTCACCTGGAAAAGGACCTGGCCGTCGCGATGGTGCGGGGGCTGGTGCAGATCGTCGCCGTGGGTTCGGTCCTTTTGTTGCTCTTGCGGGGGCCGAGCTGGATCAGCATTTTTCTCCTTGCGGCAATGATCGTCGCGGCGGGGGCGACTTCGGCGCGTCGCGCCAAGGGAATGCCGGGAGCCTTCCAGGTGTCAACTTGGGCGATTGCGTGTGGAGCGGGATCGGTGATCGCGCTCATGACGTTGCTGGGCGTAATCGACACGCCGATCACGGCGCTGGTTCCGGTGGGCAGCATGCTGATTGCGAACGCGATGAATACCAATGGGCTGGCCCTCAATCGCTTGCGCTCGGACGTGCTCGCCCACGTGGGGGAGATCGAAACTGCGCTGGCACTGGGCTCGGATGGCAAGACCAGCGTTGCGCCTTACGTGCAGGGTTCGTTTGAAGCTAGCCTCATTCCAGCGATTGATTCGCTCCGCTCGCTGGGCATCGTGTGGATCCCGGGACTGATGGCGGGAATGATGCTTTCGGGCGCGCGACCGGTGTATGCGGCGGTTTACCAGTTCGTGGTCCTTGCCATGATTTTTGCCGCGTCGGGACTGACGTCGCTGGTCAGCACTTTATTGATGCGTGCGCGCATGATGTCGTCCGCGGAACAGTTGCTCCTGCGGCCGGGACAATGAGAGGAACAGGAGGCGTGCGCCGTTATGCAGTTGCCTTGCCATTTCGTCGCCCGCCGTGCGGACGTTCCGCCCTCAGAGTATTGGGGGGGACGCCCGCTAGCCTCACCCCTCGGACGGCGGTCCGCCGACTGTCAGCTCTTCTCTGGCGCTGGACGAAGACCCGCCTTCGAAAGCAGCGTCTTCGAAACGGAAGCGAACAGATTGGTTGCGTTGCGCGCAGCGCTCGCTGCCAGCACGTTAGTTCCTTGAGCCGCGCACGCAAAGGTATCGCCATAGTTGTTGACGTCGTAGAGCGCCACGTTCGCGGCGGGGATGCCGTACGAGCGGCCTTGGTCCCAGGCTTCCGGCGATGCGCCCAGAAAGACGAACGTCCAGTTACCATCCGCTTCCTTCTGACGGATTAAACCCTTCACAGCATCGTGGGTCCATTCGCGGGAAGAGTTTTCCTCGCCATCCGTCATGATGACGGTGACGACCTTATCGACCTGCGGCCGGTCGGCATCGATCTTGCGCACCGTGATTCCGATCGCATCGTTAAGAGCAGTATTTCCGCCGGGCTGGTACGACCGGCTGTCGAGCTTCCGGACGCCGACGAGGGGGATGGCCACGTCGCGGTGAGCCACCTGGGTATCGAACAACGTCAGCGAGAAGAGGTATTCGACTTTGTCCTCCTGCGCGAGCCCGTCGAGGTAGGCGTTGAAGCCCTCGATGACATCCTTCAACTTGCTAGCCATCGAGCCCGACTTATCGAGAATCACGTTTACGAGAACGCGTTGCTTTGGATTTTGAGGGAATAGCACGGGGCGTCTCCTGGTTGGCGGCGGTCGCTGACGGGAGATAGCGGGTTTCTACACGGGGCGTGTACCCTACCGCTTCCGACACGGTGTCGCTCGGTACCTTGCGGCCGTTGTAAATGTCGGTCAGGTACTGCTTGGAAATGCCGATTTCGGCGGCGAACTCCGTGTTGGTCTTTTCTCCCTGGATCTTTTTCATAAGACCCAGCAGCTCTTCGACGGTCAGTGCCTTGTACGCCATAACAGCGTACAGAGTACGCCGGAATGGCGTACTTGTCAAACGGATATTGCGGGCCCTGGGCTCGAGGTTGCGGCGCCCAAAAGGCGATTTCGAACGATCGAAGCCTCACTCGGAACTGCTCGATTTTTCTTTATCCGGGTTCAGGCAAGGGCGGGTATCATCAATATGGTAAGTGCTTGGGGGATCCTCTGCATTTCAGTTCGCATCCACACGACGCACACTGGCGCCAGACCAAGGCTTTGCGCGCCGTCGCCTCGGTTGAGTTTCTTAAGGGACTGGTTGTTCTGCTGGCCGGTTTCGGAGTTTTGTCGCTGGTTCACCGCGATGCCTGGGATGTAGCCGAAAGCTTTCTGGAATGGCTTCACATCAGCCCCGACGCTCACTACGCGCAGGTTTTCCTGCACCTGGCGGACCAGGTCACGGATGCCAAGCTCTGGGGAGTTGCCCTCGGAGCGCTGGCCTACTCTTCGCTCCGCTTTGTGGAGGCTTACGGGTTGTGGCGAGAGCGGGCCTGGGCAGAATGGTTGGCGCTGATTTCGGGTGCGATCTATTTGCCCTTCGAGATTTACGAACTGATACGCCGGCTCGATGCGATCAGGCTGGGGATTTTGGCAATCAATGTGGCGGTCGTTTTGTATATGGTCTTTTTGCGGATGCAGGCTCGCACCATCGCAGCCAAGCACTTACCCGCTGCCGAAAGCGCTGATTAGGTCTGCTTGCGCCGGTCCCCGGGCGGTAACACTCCAGAGGTACATGTCCCTCCGGAGCCTGTCTCAAATGCCTTCCGCGTTCTAACCTATTAGCATGCCCATGCTGGACGAAACTCGCGTGCACGGGAAGCGCGTCGGGGTCCCTCCTGCCGCTCGGGTGCAGCCGTCCCCGGGAGTGCAGGCCTTCGGCGCCGGCGAAGGGTTCGGAAGCGATCGATCATTGGAGCATACTTCTTTTTTACAGCATGGGGATCGGCACGCTCGCGGTGGCAGCCCTGCTGTTTGCCGTGCTCATGGCAGTGTGGATGTACGCCCAGTTTATTTGGACCTTTACGCACTGGGACCTGGCCGACGTTCGCTTGACCCCGTTCAAGTCGCTGGCATATTTGCTGATTGCGGGAACGTTTGTGGGCGGGACCGGCTGCTGGTCTGTGGTGTTTCAGCGGGGCCGCCTGGAAGAATCGCAAGCCTCCGCGAACCAGCGCGTCGCGCGCCCGGCCCAACTCCCGCTGAAGAGTCCTGCCCTGCCGGTTTCGTCTGCTCCCGGATTACCCGGTCTGCAAGGCTTCGAGCAAAGAATTCTTCACGCGCTGCTGATGTTCCGGGCGGAGTTTCTCTCCCTCGGAGGTGAGGTAGAAGACGTCAATCGCCATCTGGCCCTCGGTATCGATGAGCGCGATCTCGATATTGCATTTTTCATGCGCCAGGCTGGAACCGATGCCGTGCAAGAGGCCCAGGCGGTCCTGCGCGATGACCTGCACCAGGGTGCTGCGGGAGGAGCAGGCGTCGTCAAAATCGATCTGGGTATCCACTTTCACCTTGCTGGTGACCGACTTCTCGGCCCGAAGCCGGTCGCGCAGCATGCGGTCGAGATCGGTCTCGCCCTGAAGTACGCCGATGATGCTGCGCTTGAAGCGCTCCCATTCCTGCATGTTGAGTTCGAGGGTGCGGAAGCGGTCGGTGAAGTAAAAGGTGTCGACCACAGTACCAGTCTGGTTCGAAAAAGCATTGGCCTTCACGATGTTCATGCCCCAGGCGGCCAGGACGCCGGCCACCGCGGCGAACAGAAACGGACGGTCGTTGGTCACCAGGGTTAGTTCGAACCAGTGGCGACCGCGCTCCAGCAGCAATTGCACCGGGTCGTTGCCCAACTTGCCGGCCATCTCGACGTGAGCCAGCACGTCAGTAGCAGAGTAGGTGGTCAGGTATCGCTTGGGCAATCCTTCGAGAAAGCTCTTAAGCTTCCTGCCGGCCGTCGGCACCAGGCTGCGAATCTGCGCGAGATGGTCATCCTCGGTGTCGGCGCGGAGGCGTTCGTCCACATTGTGGTTCAGGAAGTTGAAGGCCGCGATGTAAAGCTGGAAGACATTCTCCGCCTTCCACGGCGTCAGGGCGTCGGGGTTCACGGCCTTGATGTCCGCGTAGGTGAGCAGCGTGAGCATCTTGAGACGCTCGGGGGTCTCCATTTTCTCGGCAAAGATGCGAACCGTTTCTGGATCGAAAATATCCCGGCGCAGCGTGGCGGAAATCTCCAGGTGGCTACCGATCAGGAAGAGCACGGTCTCACGCTCGGAGGGATCGAGGTCTAATCGGTCCATGCAGCTCTTGGCGACCTGAAGACTTGCGTCCACATGATTGACGTTCGGCGTGCCTTTGCCGATATCGTGCAGCAGAAGGGAGAGGTAGAGCAGTTCGGGGCGCTCCAGTTCGCTGAACAGTTCGGCATAGCGCCGGTCCCACTCCGCTTCGGATTGGCGGAGATGATGCAGGCTTTCGATGGCGACAAAGGAGTGCTCGTCGACCGTAAAGCGATGGTAGAAGTCACGCACCACCAGCGCGTCGATGGCCTTCAGTTCCGGCAAAAGGAGCGTCAGCAGCTTGAGAGCGTGCATGGCGCGGAGGGCATCGGCAGCATACGGCTGCGTGAGAATGTCGCCCAGGTAGAGCCAGAGTTCCGCACCCCGCGGGGGCGTCGCGGCAAGCGACGGAAGCACCTGCTCGATACGGTACTCCGTGGTGGTGCTCAGCCGCAGCCCATGGGTAGCCATGAAATGGAAAGTGCGCAGCAGCATCTCCGGGTCGTGCAGGGCATTGGGCTGCTGCAGGTAGATCAAGCCGTCGACGACCGAGAAGTCCGCGTTGGAGAGGCGGGAGCGCCACTGTTGAAACTGGCGGTACAACGAGGACCAGGCGGCGGGAATTTCCTCCAGCAATTGTTCACAAGCCCGGTGAATCGAACGCGCATGTCCGAAATAGGCGCGCATCCATCCCGCCGCATTGGTGAGGTCGGCGTCCGGTGTGCCAATGCTGCGTGCGGCGGCCTCGTCCTGCGATTCCCACAGCAGGAGATTGTCGTCGCGCCCCTGCCGCAGGTGGAGGAAGCAGCGCACCGACATCAGGAAGTCGAGCGCTGACTCGAATTGTTTGCGGGTGGAAACCGGAAGCAGGGTCCCGGCTTCCGGCCAGTCCCGCAGCTTGTCCATGGCGGAAATGAGCGCCAGCCAGCAGGCGACGTTGTAGTCTCTCAGACCTCCAGGTCCATCTTTGACGTTAGGTTCGAGATGGAACACGGTGTTGCCGTACTTGGCGTGGCGCGAGCGCGTGACTTCCGCCAGACTCTGCACCAGAGACTGCGCTTCACGCATGACCAGCTTGGGAATCAGCTTGTCATGCAGGCGATTGAAGAGTTCTCGATCTCCGAGCAGGTAGCGGCAATCGAGCAGGGAGATCGTGAATTCGACGTTGGCAGCGTCAAAGCGGTCACACTCTGCCAGAGCGCGCGTGGTGGGACTCACCTTCATGCGAAGATCCCACAGCTCCTGCGAGAAACGGCGGATCGAATCCTTGTAGGCGGGTTCGGTTTCGCTGTTCGCGTGCAGGAAGAGGAGATCGATATCCGAATGGGGAAAAAGCCAGCCCCGGCCAAAACCTCCCAGAGCGACGAGCGCGAAGCCGGAGGGACCACTCTCTTCCTGCGAGATGACGTGCTTCCAGAGCCGCAAAACGATGGCTTCGACCAGGCGGGTACGCTGCTGAACCGCGGCGCGCCCGTCGCCGGACAAAGCAAACTGCTGCTGAATCCGGGTCGATTCCTCCGTGTAGAGATCCCGCAGTTCACGGCTCCGTGAGGCTGTCGACATACCCAATCCCGTGGACTTTGACTGCCTGCCGGGCACAGTGCGGATCAAGGGATCCGCTGGCGCGGCTTGCTGTTCGCCGTTCAAACCTAGAGCGCGCCTTCGCCCCGTTCGTCGTTTCGAATGCGGATTGCTTCATCCACTTTCGAAAGGAAGATCTTTCCGTCGCCGATCTTGCCCGAGCGTGCGGCGGTGACGATGGCCTGCACGGCCTTCTCGACGATCGCATCCGGAAGGACGGTTTCGAGTTTGATCTTGGGAATGAGGTCGACGGTATACTCGCGGCCGCGGTAAAACTCCGTGTGACCCTTCTGCCGGCCGTGGCCCCGGACTTCGAGGACGGTCATGCCCTCGACGCCGATTTCATGGAGCGCGTCTTTCACCGCTTCCAGCTTGGAGGTCTGAATGATGGCTTCGATTTTAATCATGGGCGTTGTCCGAAACTCCGTGTTGAGGCCGAAAAACCCGAATAACCGGACAGGGCAGTCTGGCTCACGCGGTCACCTCCCAGGAGTAGCCTTCTTCTCCGTGCTGCGACAGGTCGAGGCCCTGTACTTCCTCATCCTCAGAAACCCGCAGCCCCACCGTGGCATCGACCACCTTGAGAATGATGAGGGTTCCAACAATAGCCAGCACCCAGGCGATTACTACGCCCACCAGTTGATTGAGCAGTTGATGAGCATTGCCGTCGATCAGGCCAGAGGGCAGAACATTTCCTTGAGCGTCTTTGAAAATCGGGTTGATCGCGGAGACGGCAAACACGCCCGTCAGCAGGGCACCCAGCGTACCGCCCGCTCCATGCACGCCAAAAGCGTCCAGGCTGTCGTCGTAACCAAACCGGGCCTTCACGCTTGCGACCATAAAGAAACAGAATGCGCCCGCAATCAGCCCGATCAAAATAGCTGGCATCGGCCCGACGAAGCCGGCGGCAGGCGTGATGGCAACCAGTCCACCAACGGCGCCGGAGATCGCTCCCAGAGCGCTTGGCTTGCCGTTGCGGAACCACTCCGCGCCACTCCAGCCGATGACGGCAGCGGCGGCGGCGAAGTGAGTGGCGACGAAGGCGCTGGTGGCGAGGCTGCCAGCCGCGAGCGCGCTGCCGGCGTTAAATCCGAACCACCCGACCCATAACAGGCAGGCGCCCACAAAACTGAGCACCACGCTGTGCGGGGTCATCGACTCCTTGGGATAGCCCACACGCTTCCCCAAATACAGGGCGCAGACCAGGGCCGAGACACCGGAGGTGACATGAACTACAGTTCCGCCGGCGAAGTCCAGACAGGGAAATCGCCCGCCCAGTGAGGCGTTGAGCAGCCCGCCCTTACCCCAGACCATGTGCGCCATGGGGCTGTAGACAATCAGTGACCATAAAACCATGAACAGGAGCATCGCGCTGAACTTCATGCGCTCGGCGAACGCGCCCGTGATCAGGGCGGGAGTGATGATCGCAAACATCAGCTGGTAGACCATGAAGGTCTGAACCGGAATGGTGGCCGCGTAATCAGCGTCTGCCTGGGCACCGACCCCGCGCAAAAAGAGGTGGTGAAATCCCCCGATAAAGCTGTTGCCTGATCCAAACGCCAAGCTGTAGCTGACCAGTCCCCACAGGAGGGTGATTACCGCCATCATGGCGAAACTCTGCACCATCGTCCCCAGGACATTCTTCTTCCGCACCAGGCCACTGTAAAAGAGAGCCAGGCCTGGCCCGGTCATCATGAGGACGAGAGCGGAGCTGGTGAGCATCCAGGCGTTGTCGGCAGAACTCTTGGCATCGGCGGCTGCCCGCTCCAGCTTCGCGAGGCGAATGCTGTCGGCCGAGGATGAGGTGGGCACACTTTGCGCCAACACGTTGGGGAGAAGAAGGAGCAGGGCGAGGGTAATCCCGAGAACCCGCCGATTTGCCATCAGTACCTGACTCCAGGGAAGAGGATCGTACGGCACGCCCAATCTAATTGCTTTGCCGGGAGGCCCGGAAATCGAAACTATTTATGGGGGCAATCAGGAATCGTTATGGAGGATCGTCACGATCCGGTCGGGCAGTAGGACTTTCAGCGTCGCCGTAGTGCCGCCCCCGGGTCCAGAACCAGCATGGTTACGAAATATGTGGTTGACAGGAAAAGAGATCTGCATGCATGATTATTCATCACAGTGAATAAATATTCATCATGAGCAAGGCCGCCAGACAGAAAACAATTCGAGAACTCCTCCACAAGGGGCCCATCGGGAGCCAGGAGGAGCTGCAAGGGTTCCTGGCCAAGCGCGGTTTCGCGGTGGGGCAGGCCACGCTTTCGCGAGACATCCGGGAACTGGGGCTGGTGAAGACTTACGAAGGATACATTGCGGGGAACGGCGCGGTTGGTTTGGAGCCCGTACGGCCGTCGGTCTCGCGCCTGGTTCGGGAGTTTGTTGTCGAAGTGCGGCTGGCACAAAACCTCTTGGTCCTTAAGACCAGCGTGGGCAGTGCGCAGCCGGTGGCTGCTGGGATAGATACCGAAGACTGGCCGGAGGTGGTGGGTACTCTGGCCGGGGATGACACCATCCTGGTGATCTCGCAGGACAACAAGTCGGCGCAACAGCTGGTGCGCCGGATCGAGGGGATGCTGGCCTGATGGCGGCCAAGGTAAAGAGCGCGGTGCTGGGCGCAACCGGCTATGCCGGCTTCGAGTTGACGCGGATCTTGTTGCGCCACCCTGGACTCGAGAAGCCCCTGCTGATGAAGCGGGAATCTACCAATGGCGGACAGGATTTAGCGGAAGCCTTTCCTGCTCTAAGCGGGAATGGGGGTTATCCGCTGGAGCCGTTTTCCGTCGAGCGGCTGAAGCGAGCCGGCGTGGGCTTGCTGTTTCTCGCGACCCCGCATGAATTATCACGCAGCCTGGTGCCTGAGGTGGTGCATGCGGGAGTCCGGGTCATCGACCTGAGCGGCGCCTGGCGACTGCGGGCCAAGGAGCATCGCGCGGTGTACGGATTCGAAGATCGCGACGCGAAGATCGCCAGTGAGGTTATGGACTGCGCGGTGTATGGGTTGCCGGAGATGCATCACGACGAGATCCGTTCTGCGTCGCTGGTCGCGAATCCGGGATGCTACGCTACCTCGGTCATTTTAGGGCTCGCGCCGCTGATAACCGCAGACTTGGTGGATCGCAGCCGGGGCATCATTTCCGACTCGAAGTCTGGCGTTTCGGGAGCGGGGAAGGAGGCAACGGCGCGCACGCATTTTGTCTCCGTCGCCGACAATTTGTCCGCCTATGGCATCTTCAAGCACCGGCATCTGGGCGAGATGCTGGAGCAGTTGGGACTGGCGTCGGAGGAATTGATCTTCACTCCCCACCTCTTGCCGATTCCACGCGGGATCCTGTCGACGATTTATGTCCACTTGTCGAGCCCCATGACGGCCGGCGATGTAGAAGCTGTCTATCGAAGGTTTTACGCGGGCCGGCCTTGGGTACGTGTGTTTTCTCCGCCCCGGTTGCCCGAGATCCAGCATTCGCTGCACTCGAACTACTGCGATGTCGGCTTCTGCCTGGCGGATGATGGGCGCCGGTTGGTGATCGTCTCCTGTGTGGACAACCTGCTGAAAGGCGCAGCCGGCCAGGCAGTGCAGAACATGAACCTCATGTACGGCTGGAGTGAGACGGAGGGATTGCAGTGAGGGTGGTCGTAAAGATCGGTGGCGCGGCACTGGACGAAGCGAGTGTTCTGCGCAAGTGTGCCCACGCGATCGTCGAGTTAGCGGGAGACGGCCATCAGGTCGCCGTGATCCACGGAGGTGGCGCGGAATTGACCCGGACCATGCAGCGACTCGGCAAGACCAGCGAGTTCATTGACGGCCTGCGGGTGACCGATGCCGAAACCCGCGACATGGCCGTGATGGTGCTCGCAGGAATGGTCAACAAGAAACTGGTTGCGGCGATTGGCGCCGCAGGGAACCCGGCTATCGGTCTGTGCGGCGGCGATGGGGGGACGGTTCGGGCCCGCAAAAAAGAAAGCAGCGGCCGCGATTTGGGTTACGTCGGCGAAATCTGCGCGGTCGAGCCGCGTTGGATCCAAGCGATCTGGGGACAGGGGGGCGTCCCGGTCATCTCGAGCTTGGCCGTGGGCGCGCTCGGCGAGTACTACAACGTGAACGCGGACCAGATGGCGGCGGCTTGTGCGGTGGCCTGTCAGGCGAGCGCGCTGATTTTCCTTACGGATGTGGCCGGGGTGAAAGACGCAGACGGCGCGGTGATTCGCTGGCTGGACCTCAGCAGGATTGCCGGACTGGTCGAAACCTCGGTGGTGCAGGGTGGCATGTTGCCCAAGCTTGAGGCCTGCCGCCACGCCCTCAGCAAAGGCGTTGGACGGGTGCGAATCCTGCCCGCCTCTGAGGCGGAAGTCTTGCCGCAATTTTACTTTGCAAAGCTGCAACTGGGGACAGAAGTGCGAGTTGCCTAGGCGCGGTAGTGGGGACGGCAACGAACGGAACGCGAGCTTTTGTTCCACGGCCCGCGTGGGGTAAGTGGGGAAAAGGAGCCAAGGATGAGAGGTCAGGCAGTCGAAAGGACACCGGTCGGGCCGGTTCCCGCCGTCAACAAGCCGGCAATGCGGGACCTGGTGTCGACCAGGGACTTGAGCCCGGGCGAAGCGCGGTCGGTACTCGACCTGGCCGCAGTGGTCAAGGCGCGTCCCTCGGATTTTCGCCGCACACTCGAAGGGAAGCAGCTCGTGATGTTTTTTGAAAAGCCCTCCCTGCGCACGCGGCTGACCTTTGAGGCGGGCATGGCCAGCTTGGGTGGCACCGCATTTTTCATGGACCAGAACGGTGGCCGCATCGACGCCCGCGAAAGCCTGCCCGACATCGCACACAACGTCGAACGCTGGGTGGATGTCATGGTGCTGCGGACGTTCGCGCATTCGACGGTCGAAGACATGGCGGCCCACGCCTCCATTCCCGTGATCAACGCGCTCAGTGACCTGGAGCATCCTTGCCAGGCGCTGGCGGATTATTCGGTATTACAAAAAAGATTCGGCAATCTCAGGAACGTGACGCTTGCCTACGTGGGCGACGGCAACAACGTGGCGCACTCGCTCTTGCTCACGGGAGCCTTGCTTGGCTCCCGGGTGCGGGTGGCGACCCCGCAAGGATACGAGCCGAACGGCACCATCCTCGAAGCGGCCCAGGAAATTGCGCAGGAAACGGGAGCGAAACTCGAATTCATGCGCGACCCGCATCAAGCCGTGGCAGGCGTGGATGCGGTGTACACCGATGCCTGGGCCAGCATGGGACAGGAGCAAGAATCCGCTGCCCGCATTCCCATCTTCCAGCCCTACCAGGTGAACGAGGCGCTGATGACGGAGGCTGCACCACGCGCGGTGTTCATGCATTGCCTGCCCGCGCATCGCGGACAGGAAGTTACGGATGCGGTGATGGACTCCGCCCAATCGGTGATCTTCGATCAGGCAGAAGGCCGCCTGCATGTGCAGAAAGCAATCCTCATGCTGTTGCTCTGGGGTGGTGCCAGCCGGTTCCCGGTCAGGAGCGCTTATGCCTAAGAAAGTTGTACTCGCATACTCCGGCGGACTCGACACGTCGATCATCATCCCGTGGCTGAAGGAGAATTACGACTACGATGTGGTCGCGATGGTCGGCGACGTTGGCCAGGGCGATGACGTCGAAGCGGTGGTGAAGAAGGCCTATGACACCGGGGCCAGCCAGGTCATCGTCGAGGATCTGCGCGAGGAATTCCTCACTGGTTACGTGTTCCCCGCGTTGAAGGCGGGCGCAGTGTACGAGCACAAGTATCTGCTGGGAACCTCGCTGGCGAGACCGGTGATTGCCAAGCACCAGGTCGAAGTCGCGCTGCGCGAAGGAGCTGCCGCGGTGGCGCACGGCTGCACCGGAAAGGGCAACGACCAGGTGCGATTTGAGCTTGCCTACCAGGCGCTCGCGCCCGAGTTGAAGGTCATCGCTCCTTGGCGTGAGTGGAACTTGAAATCCCGCGAGGACTGTCTCGATTATGCCGAAAAGCGCGGCATCGCGGTGGAGGCTAGCCGGCAGAAAATTCATAGCCGGGATCGCAACCTGTGGCACATCAGCCACGAGGGCGGGGAACTCGAAGATGCAGGCAATCAGCCGTTCCCCTCGACGTGGCAGCTGACGAAGTCGCCGCAGGAGGCACCCGATCGCGACGAGCAAGTGGAAATCGGTTTCGAACAGGGCTTGCCCGTTTCCGTCAACGGCCTGAAGATGGACCCGGTATCGCTGGTCGAATTGCTCAATGAGATTGGCGGTCGCAACGCCATCGGGCGGATCGACCTGGTGGAGAACCGGTTTGTGGGCATCAAGTCGCGCGGCTGTTACGAGACGCCGGGTGGCACGTTGCTGCTAACCGCGCATCGGGAGCTCGAAGCCCTCTGCCTCGATCGCGACCTCATGCATTACAAGCAGCATGTTGGCTTGAAGTATGCCGAACTGGTGTACTTCGGGCTTTGGTTCACTCCGCTGCGCGAGGCGCTCGATGCCTTCGTCGAAAGCACTCAGAGGAACGTGACCGGTACGGTTGGCCTTGTCGCTCTACAAGGGAAACATCGCCGTCACGAGCCGTAAGTCAGACTACTCGCTCTATCGCACCGATCTGTCATCGTTCACCATGGGCGAAAGCTACGATCAGAAGGATGCCGCCGGGTTCATCCGCATCCTCGGCCTGCCGTCGCGATCGCGGGCCGCTCTTCAACAGGAGGTGGCGAAGTGAAGATGTGGGCGGGCCGCTTCCGGCAGCCACTCGATCCCGCGTTTGAGCGCTGGCAGCGTTCTTTTCCCTTTGATCAGTGCCTGCTGCCGTACGAGCTCGACGCCAGCCGTGCTCATGCGCGGGCGCTTGAACACGCTGGCGTGCTGTCCTCGGAGGAGCTGGTCGAGATGTTGCGAGGCTTGGAGCAGATTGGAGAAAGGGCGCAAGCGGATGCCGCTTTCCTGGCCGACGAAGAAGCGGAGGACGTTCATCACTTTGTAGAGAAGCAACTGGTAGCGCTGATCGGCGAGACCGGCTACAAGCTGCACAGCGGACGTAGCCGCAACGAGCAGATCGCCACCGACCTTCGATTGTACGTTCGCGCCACGATCGACCAGTTGCAGGCGCTGCTGGCAGAGTGTCTGGGTGTCATGCTGGCGCGCGCGGAAAAAGCCGGCAACGCGGCCATGCCCGCCTACACCCACACCCAGCGGGCCGAGCCGATCCTGGTCGCGCACTGGTTGCTGGCCTACGTAGAAATGTTTCTCCGTGACGCGGAGCGGTTCATCGATTGCCGGATACGGTTGAATGTCTGTCCGCTGGGATCGGGTGCGGTGGCGGGCGCCACCTTGACGTTGGATCGTGGAGCTATGGCGGCCGATCTCGGATTCGATGCGCCCACGGCCAACAGCATCGACGCAACCAGTGATCGCGATTTTGTGCTCGAGTTCGTGCAGACCCTTTCCTTGCTGGCGTTGCACTTGAGCCGCTGGGCCGAAGAGATGATTCTGTTCTCCACTCAGGAATACGGATTTATCTCGCTGCCCGAGTCGTACTCGACTGGGAGCAGCGCCATGCCGCAGAAGAAAAATGCCGACCTGCTGGAGTTGGTCCGAGGCAAAGCAGGACGGGTGGTGGGCGCCGCGACCACACTGCTGATGACCGTGAAGGGACTGCCCCTCGCCTACAACAAGGATATGCAGGAGACGCAGGAACCGCTGTTCGATGCGGCGCGCACCCTGCTCTCGATTTTGCCCATGGTTGCCGGCTGGATGAAAGACGTGGAGTTCGACTTTGCCCGCATGACGAAAGCCGCAACTTCCGGATCCATGAATGCCTGGGCGGCTGCGACCTACCTGGTCGAACGCGGGGTTCCGTCGCGGCTGGCGCACGAGGCCGTGGGCAAGGCGGTGAAACTCTGTCTGGAGCGCGGATGCGAACTGCAAGACCTTGCCTTGGCCGAACTGCAACAGGTTCACGCCGCCTTTGACAACAATCTGTATAAGGCTCTGACCCTGGACGCCGTGCTGGCCATCCACGATGTGGAAGGTGGGACCGCCCCGGCACAAGTGAAGCAGGCAATCCAGCGGGCGGAACGACGCATCGCTCATTTGCGAGGTGAAGTTCATGCACACGCGTGAAGCTCTGCTACGCGATGCCGCGCAGATCCACGACCTCATCGCTAGTTACTCGGGCGACGGAACCTTACTGCCTCGCACGCTCCCCGAGATCTGCGAGAACATTCGCGACTTCGTGGTGGCAGATGAGGAGGGACGCATCGTCGGATGCGGGGCGTTGCACCTCTATGGGCCTCACCTGGCGGAGGTACGTTCCATCGCGGTGATTCCGCAAGCCAGGGGGAATGGAGCCGGGCGTCAGTTGATTCATGCCTTGCTGGAACAGGCGTCCCGGCAGGAGGTAACGTGCGTATGCCTGTTCACGAGGATTCCGGACTTCTTCGCTCGGCTGGGGTTTTCGGTGGCCACGCGCGAGGAAATCCCCGACAAGCTGTATAAGGATTGCCATCGTTGTCCCCGCCAGAACAATTGCGATGAAGTTGCAATGGTACGCGGCGAGCTGCCGCAGTTCGCCATTCTGCAGCCGCCGGTGTCGCAGTTCGTCAAATTGCAGTGGTAGGAAAAGATTTACCGCAGAGCAGGCCGAGAAGCCACAGAGAAGCTCCCTAGGCAAGCGATCGAGTTGTGACTGACCTGAGTATTTCTCCCGAAAACCGCTTCCCACATTCCCTCATGCAAGTTTAAAGCCGCCATGTCGAAGCAACGACTGGTTGCATCCTGGCGGCTCTTGGGGAAGCGCCCGTTCGGGCACCCGAAGTGCGACTTCGGGCAGGGAAGAATAACACGGATTCGCACCCCGCAAATGCAGATCTTCGTGAGCGGCCCTGAAAAAGCCCAGGAGTACCCACACGATATGGAACCGGAGTAATGCAGCCCTGTGAGCTACTTCACCGCGATGAAATGCGCTGCGCGTTGAGAATAGCAAGGGAGGAATACCTGTGACTCTTCGTCGCGTTGGCGTGCTTCTGGCCGTGCTGATTGCGTCCAGCCTGGCAGGCGCCGAGCAGTTCGCCGTCTTTCCGGATCGAAAAGAATTACGCTCGCCGGATGGAAGATTCGTAATTCGGAGCATCGACCACGTGGTGGGAGCCCACGAATTCAGCGGAGTCTTCCGGTCGCTCGTTCTGGAAAACGCATCGACGGGCTCTTCGCGAGAATTTTATAGCTACCTGGGCCGCGTCGGCGTCGCCTGGTCGGGAAGCAACTTCGTGATTATCACCGACTACGTGAGCAAGAAGACGGCGCGGGCGCTCGTTTTCCGGATTGACCAGCCGGGCGAATACCTGGTCATCGACAAACCTTATCTGGCCGCGCGCATTCCGGACGAACGCCGGGCTCAGCTCGAGCGGAACGATCACGTGTACCTGGAAGTGTCGCGAATCGAAGGAACGGCGTTGACGATCCGGGTGTGGGGGTATGGCGCCCGCGACCCGCAAGGCTTTCGCTTTCTGTGTGCGTACGATCTGAACGAGGGCGCCGTGTCCTGCGGGGAGAGTGCTGGAAAAGATCGGTAGCATGACTCGAGGCTGCCGTCCATTGTCAGCCAGCCAGCGCCGCAGGTGCGCTCACGCATGGAAGAAGACAAGGTGCTGGATCAGGCGGTGTGAGGCGGCTGTTGGTTCGAAAGTAGCGTAAGCCGCGATTGGAACAGACTCCGGGCAGCACTTGTGCAGCGAACTTATTCCGCGGGGAATGAGGGTTGCTCCGCCGTACCCGCTCCAATCATGTCGTAGCCAGGTCTCAGCAACAGCAGCTTCTTTTCCGATGCGGCATAGAAGCGCAGCAGAAACTGTCCATTGTCCAGATTGATGAGGCCCCGGCCATCACTATCGATGGTGTAGGTTCCCCTGTGCACAACATCCATCTTGATCGGTTCTGCGTAGTCCTTGGCATCGACATCCGACGTGGTCAGCAGGAAATTCCCGGCCCCGTCCGGCATGCCTATTCCCAGATGCGAATCCTGTTTGGGCATGAAGAAGTAGTCAGAATAGCCGTGCAGCACGATGGACAATGGTTCCTGCAGAGAGGCAGAACTGAAAGGTGCGTCCTGCTGCCGAAAGAACTCTCCGTATCCATTGCTCGAGCCGTATGCGTTATTGCACATGATATAGCCGCGTTCAGAAGTAACCCAGTACCAGACTACTGTCTCGGGCATGGCAAACTGGGCATTGGCATTGCCACGTCCGTTTTCAGCAACATGATACTGGGTGAAGGTGACCGGGTAGGGAGGGCCATCGAGGACGCTGTAGGAGCCATTGTCGTACATGTCCCCAATGGCGTTCAGCCCGCTGCCATCCGCCCGCACCCGAACCAGCCTTCCTCCCGCCAGATGGTATGAGGAATCGGTGGCCTGCACTGAGAAGATCCAGGTTCCGGCGAAGGCGGGCAAGTGGTAGGGTCCGCCAGTCTGCTTTTCAATGGCCCCCGTCAACACCGGCATCCCAGTAGACATGACGAATGCTTTATCCGGCGACACTGGATATATCCGGAAGGGGATTGCAGTTCCGTGGTTCCATTCCTCAAAAGTCAGGGAAAGGGTATTGCTGGTGCCGAAGGAGTAAGCGCCACTAAATGATTTCTGGTCGTACGAGGAGGAGGAGTCATCCGCGGCCGCGTCGAAGATTCCGCTCAGCGATCCGCCGCTCCCGGTGAATGCGCCCAATAGGGTGGCTACGCGGTTAAATTGTGCGGCGGTGTTCAGACCGGTGAGCACAAGGACGCGCGGTCCATCCAACGATGTGCTGAGACCGCTGGAAGCCTGCTTCTCGATGACGCCGATGCCGTCGCCCTGGCCATCAAACTCCAGAAGGCGAGCCATGCTGTTGCTGAGCAGCGCGAGGCGAAACGAAATGCTCGCGGTGACCTGCCCGACGGTATAGTTCAGCGTGGCATGTCCAAGATTATTGTGCTCAAAACCATAAAAGCCGGTCACGGCGACGCCCGGCGCCAGCACGTTATTGTTGAGCCCGCTGTTGATGTCGAGGGTGGCCGAGAGACGTCCCGCGCCGTTGAGGTGAATGGTGCCGGCTGCCGCCGTCAGGCCGATGCCGTCCGGCCCGGTGTAACGGAAGGTGTAATCACCGGTAAAGTTGGGATGGGCATTTACGATGAGCGCGAAAGTAGTACTGGCGGTCTTGCTGGGATCGGTCACCGACTTGGCCGTGACCGCCACTATCATCTCCGATGAGCCGCTGGGAGCGGTGTACACACCTGTGCTATCGATGGTGCCAAGGGTCGCGTTGCCTCCGGGAATATCTGCCACCAGCCATTGCACCCCCCGGTTGTCGAGATCATTCTCAACATTCACGCTGAACTGGTGGGAAAAGCCCAACACCACCTGCGCAACTGAAGGATTTAAGGAAATTCGGACCGGAGCCATCAGCATGAACTGAACCGAGGCCGACTTGGTCGAGTCCGCCACACTGGTGGCAGTGACGGTCAAGGTTGTCTCTTGCGAAACAGAAAGGGGCGCCACGTAAGTACCATCGGGAAGAATGACGCCAACATCAATGCCAGTGCAAGAGCAGCTTACCGCCCAGTTGACCGTCGTGTTCGTCGTATGCAGAACGCTGGCGACGAAGTGATAGGTCAGTCCGGCATTGACGCCGGCAGGATGGGAAGCAATGCTCACGGATACGGAAGGAGGCGGAACGACGACGGCAGGACTGCCACCGCTTCCGCCACAACCCTGCAAAACCAACAGGAATGCAATAGCAAGGACGCAGCCGATATGAGGAAATCCGCGGACTCTTCTTAGGGCGCGCATCGGGGTATCTCCTGCAACCAGCCTAAGGTCAACGAGGGTGGCCGGGGGCAGGGCCATGTCACAGTGCTTGGTGACAACGGTCCGTTTTGGAACCCTGCCGGCACGCCCAGCTGCGCCTTCAGCATCCAGAAACCGTGCGGACAGAGATTGACCGGACCTTTTCAGGAGAGAGTTGGTGAGCCGGACGAGGTCTTCGTAGCGGGAGATTCGGATGCCTCCGACGCTTGTGACCAGGATCACGTATGCCCGGTGATGTGGCGCACAGCCCGGTGAGACATATTTCGTGTATCTAAAAGCATCGGTTCGACTCTGCCTGGAAGGGTAGATTTCCGGGGCAGAGCGCCGATGCGGGCCACATGGCATGAATGCATTCAAAGACGCCGGACATCTCTTTCGCTTGGCGGGAGTTTTCGTTGTGGGTCTGCTCGCGTTCCTGGTGATCCGAGGCTATCTGGTCCCGAAAAGTTTCGGACAATATGGGCACTATCGCGGCAACGCAGTTTCGGAAATCGCCGCCCGGCCGGTGAATTTCGCGGGCCACCAGAGCTGCGAAGCGTGCCACGCGGATGTCCTCGACCAGAAAAAGAATGGCAAGCACGCGCACGTGAATTGCGAAGCGTGCCACGGGCCTCTGGCAGGGCATGCGGATGATCCGACGTCGGTGAAGCCCGCCAAACTCGATACCGCGATTCTGTGCGCCCGCTGCCATGAGGCAAACGCGGCGAAGCCCAAGGCTTTCCCGCAGGTCGCCACGGCGGACCATTCGACCGGCCTGCCCTGCGATACCTGCCACCAGCCTCACAGCCCGGCCATCACCGCAGGGGCCTCGAAATGAACGTCACCCGGCGCCACTTGCTCTTGCTGTTGCCCGCAGCCGGCGTCGCCTGGAAATATGTTCTGGCGGGCACCCCGGAAGCCGCCCCGAACTACAAAATGAGCGAGCACTGGTGGGGCATGTTGATCGATCTGCCCAAGTGCATCGGGTGCGGCAACTGCGTGCGAGCCTGCCAGGCGGAGAACGACGTCCCGGACGGATACTTTCGAACTTGGGTGGAGCGCTATCACGTCGCCGACTACGATTTCGAAAATCCGCAGGTGGATTCCCCCGACGGCGGCGGTAAGGGATTCCCGCCCGCCAGGGATTCCAGCGGCAAGAACTTCTTCGTGCCCAAACTTTGTAACCACTGCGCGGAGTCGCCCTGCACGCAGGTGTGTCCGGTGGGCGCAACCTTTGTCAGTCCCGATGGCGTGGTCCTGGTGGACAAGGAATACTGCCTGGGCTGCCGCTACTGCGTGCAGGCGTGTCCGTACGGTTGTCGCTTCATCAATCCCAAGACCAACACTGCGGAAAAGTGCACGCTCTGCTATCACCGGATCACGAAAGGTCTGACCACCGCGTGTTGCGAAAGTTGTCCCACCGGGGCGAGGCAACTTGCGGATCTGAAGAATCCGGCCGATCCCATTCATGAATTTCTCAAGACTCATAGTGTTCATGTTTTGAAACCCGCCATGGCGACTCGGGCGAAGGTCTATTACAACGAACTGGATGGTTCGGTACGGTAAGGAGATAGCTACGGTGATGCCCGGTATTGACGGCTTCATGTACCCGAACGAAGTCGAACTGCAGTGGAGCGTGTTGATCGTGCTATACCCGTTCCTCACGGGGCTCGTGGCGGGCGCTTTCATTTTGGCATCGCTCGAACGGGTATTCCGCGTGCAAGCGGTGAAACCCACATACCGGCTGGCGCTGCTGACTGCTCTGTCATTCCTGTTGGTCGCACCTCTGCCGTTGCAGTTGCATCTGGGCCACCCGGAGCGATCGTATGAGATGTACCTGACCCCGCATCGCACCTCAGCGATGGCTATGTTCGGGTTCGTTTACTTGTGGTACCTGATGGCGGTCCTGGTTCTGGAAATATGGCTCGAGTACCGGCGCGAGATTGTCCTCCTGTCCCAGTCGAGCACGGGGTGGAAGCGCCTGGTTTACCGCGTGATGACCTTGGGCTCCACCAACATCAGCAAGCGGGCGCTGGCCATCGATGACTGGGTAGGCGGCGTGATTACGGTTATCGGAATCCCTTCCGCCTTTTTGCTCCACGGATATGTGGGGTTCATCTTTGGTTCGATCAAGGCGAATCCATGGTGGTCGACGCCGCTCATGCCGGTCGTATTCCTGTTTTCCGCCATGGTATCGGGCATTGCTCTGGTGATGCTGCTATACATGCTGATGAGGTGGGCTCGCGGTCAAATCATTGACATGGCATGCGTGGACACCGTGGCACGCTACCTCTTCTACACCTTCCTCATCGATTTCAGCCTGGAGATGCTCGACCTGATTCACCGGATCTATGAGGCCGATGAATCCTTTCGCAGCCTCGATTTCATGGTGCACACCAAGCTCTACATTTCCCACATCGTGGTGCAGATCGCATTTGGAACGATCGCTCCAATCGCTTTGCTGGCATTGACCCAGCTTGTAAAGACGTCGGACATGGTGCGTAAACGAATCTATTTCACTGCCGGATGCTTGACGCTCATCGGCATCTTCGCCATGCGCTGGAATGTCGTGATCGGGGGACAGCTATTCTCCAAGAGCTTCCTGGGGTACACGACCTACAAAATGGGCCTGGTCACACGCGAAGGTTTGCTGATGGCAATCCTGCTGACCGTGCTGCCGTTCGTGATCCTATGGGTGCTGGTGAAACTCCTGCCGCCATGGCTGGAGAAAAGTGGGACCTCGCTGCCCGAGCCAACCGCAGCGCACTAAACCTTACAAAAGAACGTGCGATAATGGGCTTAAGTCGATGAGGCCCCGTAGCTCAGATGGATAGAGCGACGGTTTCCTAAACCGCAGGTCGGCGGTTCGACTCCGCCCGGGGCCTCCAGCGTATTAGTGAACCCGCGGTGACGTGATTAGCCCAGCCCTGCCAACCAGGTGCTGGTACCCTGTCAGGAAGAAACCAGAGCGAGCACTCCCGTGGGGCTTCATTTCAGCGATGTCTCTTGTAGCGCTGGATGGCGCGATCCACCTTCACCACGTCATCCTGGCTGTTCTTGTCCACGTTTTCGATGGAAGAGAGCCGGACCCAGTGGCTGACCAGCGTGCCCTTTTCCGAGATGATAACGAGGCTAAGCGCGGCGCGCTCGTGGTCTTCGCCTAGATCCACGCCCGCCAGATCGAGCGCGAACGAGGCGGCACGCAAGTCCTCCACCAGGCAGAAGGATTGGTATTTCTTGATGGCTGCCTCGAGCCCCGCCACGTAGGCTTTGGTGCCCGCATCTTTCTCGCCAAAGTCGGTTTGGAGAAAGATGGTGGTAATGCCGGGATGCGCGCTCAGGTTCGGACAGGTTGCCCCGTGAACACTTGCGGGATACAACAAGCCGATCAGCAAGATGGAACGAATCATGGCCTGACGCATACAATCCATTCTTTCTAGCAAAGAATCTATCCCAGTGCGGCCGGACGATCTGCCCGGGGGCAGGTACGACGTCCTTCCTGATTGTACCCAACCCCACGGCGCCACCCGGCCAATGCACCGAGGTGACCGGGGTCCTTCCCAACATTAGGCATAGTCACGCGGGATGGGGCACGCACTGACGTATCATCTAATGGAAGGCATGCGCGTTCTCTTCGAGATCTTCGGCCAGACCCTGAGCACGCTCTGGGCGCACAAACTACGCTCGTTCCTGACGATGTTCGGCATCGCCTGGGGCGTGGGGTCGTTGCTGCTCCTGGTAGGTCTGGGAGAGGGGTTTCGCTCCGGAAACAAGAAGCAGTTCGATTCTCTCGGCGAGAACGTGATGTTCATCTGGGGCGGACGGGCACCCGCGGTGGAGGGCAGCTTCACCGGGCTGCGGCAGTACTATCTCACCCACAAGGACTTTCTTGATATCCAATCCGACTGCCTCGACGTGAAGGCGGTTGCGCCGGTCATCTCCCGCAATGACCTGCGCTCGGTAAGCGATTTTTTCCAGAGCAGCGGGCAGGTCATGGGAGTTCCCGCTTACTTCAATCAGATTCGCTACCTGCCCATCAGCGAGGGTCGCTGGCTGAATGATTTCGACGATCTACAGAAGCGCCAGGTGATCGTTCTCGGCGACGAAGCCCGGCGCATTCTTTTTCCCGGACGTCCCTCGGTCGGAAGCACCATCCTGATCAACGGCAAGCGCTTTGAGGTGATCGGAACGATGCTCCCCATCGGACACGGGGACAACAACACTTTGAACCTGCGCATGTTCGTGCCCTTCAATACCATGCAGCAATATTTCCCTCCGACCGTTGACGTCAAGGATTCCATTTCCTTTGTGAATTACCAGCCCAAATCGCGAGCGCTGCACGAGGTCGCGAAGCTCGAAGTGCATAAGGTCATCGCCCGCAACCACGGTTTCGACTATCGCAGTCCGGATGCTTTCGACGAGTGGGATACGATCCGCACGGTCGATAATGTAGGAAAAATATTTGACGCCATGAATGCATTCCTGGGAAGCGTGGGCCTGGTGACCTTGGCCCTGGGAGCGATCGGGATCATCAACATTATGCTGGTGGCGGTCGCTGATCGCACTCGCGAAATCGGGTTACGCAAGGCCGTGGGCGCCACCAACGGAAGCATCATGTTCCAGTTTTTCGTGGAAGGAGCATTCCTGACTGTGTTGAGCGGGGGAATCGGCATGGGCTGCGCCGCGGCCCTGATGGCAGCTCTTTCGACGCTACCGTCGCCTCCGGGATTCGATCCTCCCAAGCTGGTTCCGGCCACGGCTGCCTTGGCGATCGCGGCCCTGGCCATTGCCGGGGTGGCTGCGGGACTCTACCCGGCCCGCCGTGCCGCCCTGCTGCAACCGGTGGAGGCTCTGCGCAAGGAATAGCATGAACCGCGACCTTCTTCAGCAAGCCTTCAGCGCTATGCGCCACGATCTCCGCAAAACGGTGCTCACCATGCTGGGTATGGCCTGGGGAATTGCTACCGTCGTGCTGCTGCTGGCCTACGGCGAGGGGTTTGGCCGCGCCATCAATAACATTTTCCAGAGTTTCGGTGCGAAGGCCGTAGGTATATTCCCGGGGCGTACTTCGCTGCAGGCGGGAGGAAACAAAGCGGGCGTGGAGATCCGTTTTACCAACGACGATATCGAATTGCTGCAGAACGTAGTTCCATTGATCCGTCACATCTCGCGCGAATCGGACAAGCAGTGCACCGTCGTGAACAATGCCCGCTCCTTCACTCTGCCGGTGACGGGTGTGGACCCGCCGGCTGGGGCGATCTGGAACCTTGACATGGAGCAGGGCCGCTTCCTCAACGACGAGGACAACCTGGCGCACCGCCGGGTGGCGGTGCTGGGCTATGACGCCAAGGCGAAATTGTTTTCCGGAATGGACGCTCTTGGGCAGGACGTTCGTATCGATGGCGTCGAGTTCCAGGTGGTGGGCGTGGTGACGGCGCGTATGCAGGAAGGCGACAACGACATCAACCGCCAGCTTTATCTCCCGTTCAGCGTGATGGACGCCTTGCAGGATACCCACTACCTGGGCGGAATCTGGCTGGACTATGAGGGGCTCGATCACGATAAGGTGACCAAAACCATACGCAGTTCGTTGGGGATGGCGCACAACTTCAAGGCCGATGACCTGCGAGCGGTCCACGTCTTTGACGCGCAAAAGCAATTGTCCCAATTCAATATCATCACGATGGGACTCAAAATTCTGCTCGCATTTATCGGAACGATTACCCTGGGAATCGGTGGCATTGGACTGATGAACATCATGCTGGTGTCGGTGACGCAACGCACGCGCGAGATTGGCGTCGAAAAGGCGCTGGGTGCTCGCCGGCGCGACATCTTGTTTCAGTTCCTCGCCGAAGCAATGGTGATCACTGCGGTGGGCGGAGTCCTTGGCATCCTGCTCTCGTACCTGGTGTCGTTTTCGGTGGGGTCGCTGACACTCTACAGTGCGATGGCGCAACACGCCGACGCAGGGGATATCCGCCTGATCGTGGCTCCGAAGATACTCCTGATTGCGGTGGCAATTCTGGCCGTCGTCGGGGTGATCAGCGCAATGTTTCCGGCGGTCCGAGCGGCGAACCTCGATCCCATTGAAGCCTTACGGTACGAGTGAATCGCAAACGTATCAGGAAACGTCTTCCTGAACGGGAGCTGGTTTAGCGGGATCGCCCGGAAAGCCCCAGCCGTCTTGCGCGCATTAAACATGGGCCCCTGTGCGGGTTGAGTGGGTGCAAACGCAGACATGCCAATCGGCCGGTTCAGGTCGTCGTAGATGGCCTCGATCCCACCCCGCATGAAATACGTCTCGTGCCAGAAACCGACCCCGCCGGAATCACGCAGGAAACCCTTCCACCATTCCTGGTGGGGCAGGGTTCGCGACCAGTTCTCGAGCGACGGAAAGTCCCTCCAGTACTGTCGCATTCCGACATGGAGCGGGTACACCGAGTAGAAGACACTCTCGTGGAGGAGCAGGCCGTCGGGCTTGGCCGCGATCGCGGCGCTGATTCTGGGACCGAAGCTGATAACCGTGCCGAGACCGCGTAGGGTACGTACTCGCATTCCCAGATAGATCACGACCAGATCAGGGAAGGTTGAAAGATTGACCGTAGTGCGCTGAATTCGTGCTGCCATTCGAAATCTCCCGGCGCCGGAATCTTGGTTTTGAGGCCGTGGTGCACAACCCTCGTCCGGCTCGGGGATCGACTGCACTACAGCCTTGCAGATTCCATTTTATCGAGTCGAAAGCATCGCAGTTTGCATCTCACTTTAGAGCAAATCCGCAAAGCAAACGTGGGCACTGGGGTTACAGCTGGCGGCAAGAGATCGGAAAAGGATCTCGACGAACCCCTTTTTACCTGGGCGAGCAGAGGTTACCTCTTGGTGTTCCTGGCCTTTCGTGCCGCGCGGAACAAGTTCGATTTACGTGTGTTTCCCGTATAATGAAAGCTTCCATGCCAAAGTATTCCATCGTAGTACCACTGCATAACGAGCAGGAAAACGTCACTGATCTCTACGATCGCCTGAAGGCCGTGATGGAGGCGAGCGGAGAGACTTTTGAAATTGTGCTGGTGGATGACGGCTCCGTCGACGGGACCTTCCCGTTGCTGCGCGAAATCGCGGCCGTCGACAGCCGGGTCACGGTTGTCAAACTCCGCCGCAACTTTGGACAGACGGCGGGACTGGCGGCCGGATTTGACCATGCGCGCGGTGAGTACATCATTGCCATGGATGGCGACCTGCAGCACGACCCTTCCGATATTCCGATATTTCTCGAGAAGATCGCCGAGGGTTACGACATTGTCAGCGGCTGGCGGAAACAGCGCATCGACAACCTCTGGCTGCGCCGGATTCCTTCCCGCATCGCCAATTGGACCATGGCCAAGTTGAGCGGCGTTGATATCCACGACTTCGGCACCACATTCAAGGCTTACCGGCGGGAAATCCTGGAACAGGTTCCCCTTTACGGGGAACTGCACCGCTTCATCCCTGCGCTGGCCTCCTGGCACGGGGCCTCGATCATTGAAGTTCCGATCCGCAATGTGAACCGGGAGCGCGGCCTTTCGCATTACGGGATCTCGCGCACCTTCCGGGTTTTCTTTGACCTCATCACGATCCGTTTCCTGCTGCGCTACCTTTCCCGGCCGCTGCATTTCTTCGGGACCGTCGGAATGCTCAGCATTCTGAGCGGCTTTTCGGTGGCGGGATGGCTGGTATTTCTGAAACTGCTGTATCACTCCGATCTGCTCATTCAGCACGGGCCGCTCATGATTTTCGCGGCGGTGCTGTTCCTCGCCGGTCTGAATATGCTGGCGGTCGGTTTGCTGGGGGAGATGCAGGTTCGCCATTACCACGAACCCACGCGCCGGGCGCCCTATTCGGTCGATCGAGTGCTGCGCGCGCAGAGCGAAGAGCATACCGTCTCCGAGTAGCCATTTTTTCATCACATTGCCTTGTGATCTGTCTCCGGGACTTCCTTATCCTCCCCGCGCGATAATGCTCCCACCGGCCAAGCCAGCCGCATTGGGGGTATAATGCCTCGGTTCGCCACCATGGAAAACGCCACGCAGCACCAACTCCGCCTTGCCAGCCGCATGTCGCGTCTGGGTACGGAAACCGCCTTCGAAGTCCTGAACAAAGCCCGCGCACTGGAGCGTCAGGGCAAGGACATCGTGCACCTGGAAATTGGCGAACCTGATTTTGACACGCCCGCCAACGTGATCGAGGCTGCGGTGGGTGCCCTGCACAAAGGGTGGACGCACTATGGCCCATCCGCGGGCCTGCCGGAGTTGCGACAGGCGATCGCGGACTATGTGAGCCGCACTCGGAACGTGCCCGTCGCGAACGACGAGGTCGTGGTCGTGCCAGGCGGTAAGCCTATTATTTTCTTTTCGATACTGGCGTTAGTGGATGAGGGAGATGAAGTTATCTATCCCAACCCCGGCTTCCCGATTTACGAGTCGATGATCAATTACGTGGGTGGACGCGCGGTCCCCATCCAGTTGCGGGAAGAGCGCGACTTTGGCATCGACGCGAATGAGTTCGCTTCCTTGATCAACGACCGGACCCGGCTGATCATCCTGAATTCGCCGCAGAACCCGACTGGCGGAGTGCTCGGCAAGGCCGCCATCTATGACATCGCGGACGCGATCGGCGACCGCAACATTCTGGTGATGTCGGATGAAATCTACAGCCGCCTGATTTTTGAGGGCGAGCACTTTTCCATCATGTCCATCCCCGGATTCAAGGAGCGGACCATCCTGCTCGATGGCTTCTCGAAGACCTACGCGATGACGGGATGGCGCATGGGATATGGTGTCATGAGGCCCGATCTTGCGGCGCAGATCACACGCCTGATGACCAACTCCAATTCCTGCACTGCCAGTTTCACGCAGATTGCAGGCGTGGAAGCGTTGTGTGGAGATCAATCCTCCGTCGATCGCATGCGGGACGAATTCCGGCGCCGCCGGGATGCCTTTGTCGCGGGCCTGAACCGGATCAAGGGTTTCTCGTGCCGCCTGCCCAAAGGCGCCTTCTATGCCTTTCCGAACATCACAGCCACCGGTTGGCCATCCAAGAAACTGGCCAATGCGATTCTGGAAGAGGCCAGGGTGGCATGCTTGTCGGGAACAGCCTTTGGCGATTTTGGAGAGGGCTACCTGCGTTTCAGCGTGGCAAACTCGCTCGAAAACCTGAACAAGGCGCTGGATCGCATTCAGCAGTGGACTGCGAAGAACCTGTGAGGCAGTGGTTCGCTGTTGGCCTCTCGCCTCCGGCTGGGATTCAACGGGTTTCAGCCCAGAGATAACCCCCAGGGGTTCAGCGCTGTGGACCCGTCACCCCTTCTTGTGATGCCCCTCACTGTTCCGCGAGACATTCCCCGATAAGCTCGATTTGCGAACCTGGGGAGCGCGGGACTCGTCTCGTCTGCGCACCAGCGAAGGAGCCTCCATGGCCCTGAAAAACTCTGTGACCGGCGAAGTCCGCCGCGCTTACTCCGTCGAAGAACTCAAGGATGCCGCCAAGTTGATGCGCGGCTACGATCTGGTTGCGCTCAACGCGGCCGGCAGCGGGCATGCGGGCGGCACGCTTTCTATCATGGACATCACGGCCGCCCTTTACCTGCGAGTGGCAGACCACGATCCCGCCAAACCGGACTGGGAAGACCGCGACCGCATCATCTGGTCGACTGGGCACAAGGCGCCGAGCCTCTATTTGGGATTGGCGTTCGCGGGCTTCTGCCCGCTCGAGGATGTCGTGCTGCTGCGCAAACTGGGGTCGCCCTACCAGGGGCATCCGCACTGGTTGAAACTCCCGGGCGTCGAAGTCTCGACCGGTTCGCTCGGTCAGGGGCTGAGCATTGCCGTGGGTGTGGCCCTCGCGGGCAAATTGAACGGGAAGAGCTACAAGACCTTCTGCATCATGGGAGACGGCGAGCAGCAGGAGGGCCAGGTCTGGGAAGCCGCCATGGAAGCCAGCCATCACCGGCTCGACAACCTGGTGGCCATCGTGGACTGCAACCGGCTGCAGATTGATGGTCCAGTCGCGGAAGTAATGAATGTCGAGCCCTTGGAGGACAAGTACCGCAGCTTCGGCTGGGAAGTCCGAAGGGTTGACGGGCACAACATGGAACAGGTGGTGGAAGTGCTGGAAAGCGCCAAGAGCACAAACGGCAAACCACTCGTGCTGCTCGCCGATACGGTGAAGGGCAAAGGCGTCAGCTTCATGGAAAACATCGCCGGTTGGCATGGTAAAACGCCGAGTCGTGACGAATTGACTAGAGGGCTGGAGGAACTCGGTGTCGCGGAAAGAATTCCGGTCGAGTCCCTTCTGAATAAGGCGCAAAACTACCAGAACGCGATCGACCGCAAACTCCATCAGAAAATGCCGCAGTTCAATCACGACTACTGGTGGAATCGAACGCTCAACATGAAGGTCAAGATGGAGCCGACCCGAAAGGGTTTCGGCCAGGCGCTGGCCGAAAATGGCGGCGACGAGAGGGTAGTCTGCTTGGGCCTGGATATCTCGGGCTCGATTACGATCAGCGATTTCTACGCTTCCAAGCCCGAGCGCAAGAAGCGCTGGATCAGCCTCGGGATCGCGGAGCAGTCGGCAACCTCAGTTGCTGCCGGGCTCGCGAAAGAGGGAAAGTTGCCGGTGTTTGGCACCTATGCAACGTTTGCGGCGGCGCGCAACCTCGATCAGATCCGCACCTCCATTTGCTACGGCGAGTTCAACGTCATGATCGCCGGAGCCCACGGCGGAGTATCCGTCGGCCCCGATGGCGCTACCCACCAGGCTCTGGAAGATTTGTTTGCGATGTGCGGACTGCCCAACATGACGGTAGTCGTTCCCTGCGACGCGGTGGAGACGCGTAAGGCCACCAACTACCTGCTGCTCGAGCACAAGGGCCCCAAGTACATACGGTTCGCGCGTGAAGCCACTCCGGTAGTCACCAACGAGCAAACTCCGTTCGTGCTCGGGAAGGCGAACGTGATCCGGCTGCGCCAGCCGGGCGACAGCTTCGAGAAAGCGTTCGAAACGAAGCTGGAGAGCAAGTATGAAGACGAAGGCGAGGATCTCACTATCGTTGCATGTGGTCCGATGGTCCCGGAAGCGATGCGCGCGGCATGGATCCTCAAACGCGATTTTGGATACGAGACCCGGGTACTCAACCTGCACACCCTGAAACCGATCGACGAGGCTGCCATCATCTGGGCGGCGAAGCAGACCGGGATCATCCTGACCGCGGAAGAACACCAGATTGGCGCACTGGCGTGGCGTGTAAGCAACGTTATTACGGCCAGCCCCGTACTCTATGGGCACCCCGTGATTACGGGGGCGATTGGCGTGAAAGATCGTTTCGGCGACTCGGGCGCACCTTGGGAATTGATCAAGGAGTTCGAAGTCAGTGCCGAGCACATTGCTCACAAAGCGGTGAAGCTGGTCGACATCAAGAAGAATCATCGCCTGGTCACCGAAGAACAACATCTGATGGCAGAAAGTCATCGCTCGTAGTTCCCAGGGCGAATTCCAGTTCGCCCTTGGTTAAGTAACGAATCTCGGTCGGCACGATCGCGCTCGCTCTCTCCGCTGGAGTACACTGTTGCTTCTTCGTCGGCGCTGCGCAGCATCGCGAACGCCTGCACAATCCATTCCGAGAGAACGATGAGCAAGCCACTACGCGTTTTTGCAACCTGTGATATCGGAGAATCCATCAACCTTTTGCGCGAACGAGGGTACGAAGTTGAGGTCTACGCAAGCCCTGAACCGCCCCCCAAGAGCTTGATCCTGGAAAAGCTGAAGTCCGGAGTGGACGGCCTGATTACCACGCTTCGCGACCCGGTGGACGCCGAGTTGTTCGAAGCGGGCAAGGGCAGGCTCAGGGTGGTTGCCCAGTATGCCGTGGGCTTCGACAACATCAATCGCGCGGACGCGAACCGCTACCACATCCCGTTTACCAACACCGCCGACGTGCTGACGGAAGCAACCGCTGAGTTCGCCTTCTTCATGATGGGAGCGCTGGCGCGCAAGCTGTGGAGTGCCGAGCACCTGACGCGCGAGAACAAGTGGGGATTCTGGCACCCGTACCTGCCGTTTCTGGGGGACGAAGTCACCGGCAAGACCATCGCTACGATTGGCACCGGGCGGATCGGGCTGGCGATGATCAAGAAATGCGCTGGGTTCGATATGAATATCCTGTGCTACGACCCGGCCTATCAGAATCACGACTACGTGAAGGCCATCCAGGAAACCAACGACCTGCGTCACGCGCGCGGAATCTCCCGCGAGAGAACATGGATCAAATATGTCTCGCTCGACGAAGCGCTGGCTGGAGCCGACTTCGTGAGCGTCCATGTTCCGTTGCTGCGGGAAGGGGAGAGTGCCACGCCCACTTTTCACCTCTTCAATGAACCGACGTTCAAGAAGATGAAATCGGCGGCGTACCTGGTGAATACCTCGCGGGGCCCGGTGGTCGATGAGGCGGCGCTGGCCAGGGCGCTTCGGGAAAAGTGGATCGCCGGCGCGGCCCTGGACGTCTACGAGCGCGAACCATTGCCCGCCGACTCCCCGTTGCGTGATCCGGCGATCGCAGACCGGTGCCGGCTCTACCCGCACTTTGCCAGCGCAGCGAAAATCACGCGCCTTTCCACCGACCCTGATAAAGGCATGGCCGGGCGCTGTGTCCAGGGCCTCATCGATGTGCTGGAAGGAAACTATGGCGGCGATCTCATCCAAAATGCCCTACGTCGTCAACAAGGAGGCCTTCGCCCAATAAGAGGTTGACCGCTACACAATTACAGGCACTGCTGACAAGCGATTCAATCACCCATGTTTTCCAAGCGCACTGAATGGAGACTGACGCCGAACCGCTTTACCCATGTCCAGGTGGAACTGCGCGCAGCCGGCATGGAGGTGCTCGATCTCAGCGTGTCGAACCCGACCCGGGCGGGCTTTCATTACGACGACGAAGCTATTCTCCAAGCCCTGGTTCAGCCGGAAGCTTTGGACTACGACCCTCAGCCCAAGGGCCTGCTGGTGGCTCGCCAGGCGGTCACTCGCTATTACCATGACGCGCACGGTCTGTACGGTCTCGATCCCGAGTCGCTGGTGCTGACTACGAGCACCAGCGAAGGCTATTCCTACGTCTTTCGGTTGCTCTGCAATCCCGACGACGAAATCCTCGTGCCCAAGCCAAGCTACCCGCTGTTCGAGTTTCTCGCCGATCTCGAGGACGTGAAGCTCGTCTCTTATCCCTTGCTGTATGACAGCGGCTGGCAAGTCGACTTCCCGTCCCTCTACAAGGCGGTGAATCACCGTACGCGGGCAGTGGTCGTCGTGCATCCCAATAACCCGACCGGCTCGTATGTGGCGGCTGCCGAGGTCGAGGCGCTGAATCGTTTCTGCACCGAATACAACCTGGCCCTGATCGCCGACGAGGTCTTCCTCGATTACGCACTCGACGGGGCTCCGCGGTCTTCGTTTGTTGCCAACGAGGAAGTGTTGACGTTCACACTGAGCGGCATCTCGAAGATTTCTGGCCTTCCCCAAATGAAGGTGGCCTGGGTCGCCACCAGCGGGCCGGAAGAGAGGAAGAGCGCAGCGCTGGCACGATTAGAGGTGATTGCCGATACCTACCTCTCAATGAACGCCCCTCTGCAACTGGCTACGCCGGTGCTGCTGGACCAGCGCAAAGGGATCCAGCCGTTGTTATTGGATCGTACACGCACCAATCTTCAGGATCTGGACCGGCAGCTCACGAGGCAGAAAACTTGCGAACGCCTCCGCGTGGATGGCGGCTGGTATAGCGTGTTGCGGGTGCCGGCACTGCAGTCAGATGAAGACTTGGCGATTGATCTTCTGCGCAAGGTGGGAGTGCTCGTCCATCCGGGACACTTTTATGACTTCCCGAAGGACGGTTACCTGGTGCTGAGCCTCATCACTCCCAGCGACGTGTTTTGCGAAGGTATCAGCCGCATCCTGCGCTTGCTGAATGATTAGTCCACCACTCCAGGAGAGACGCGGAACGCCACGCCTCCCCTTACTTTGCTTGCAGGAACGGATTGCTCTCCCGTTCTTCACCAATCGTCGTCAGCGGCCCATGTCCGGGAACGACGACAGTCTCGTCGGGCAAGGCAAGAACACGGTCGTGGAGCGAGTGCAGGATTTTCTCGTACGATCCACCGGGCAGATCTGTGCGCCCGATGCTGCCGGCGAACAGGGTGTCGCCCGCGATCAATTTGTTCTCGGTGGGGAAGTAGAGGCAGATGCTGCCCTCCGTGTGGCCTGGTGTATGTAGCACCTGCGCCGCGAGAGAACCCGTTGTCACGGTATCCGCATGGCCAAGGTGTTGATCGATTTCAACCTTGCCCGGGGCTGCAACGCCAATCCACGCCGCCTGCACATCGAGCATCTTCAGCAAGGCATAGTCGTTCTGATTTAGAAGAATGGGCGCGCCCGTGGCTGCTCGCAGCTTCATGGCTCCCCCAACGTGGTCGATATGGGCATGGGTGACGACGATCTGCTTGACCTGCAGATGATGCTTTCGCACCAACCCGAGGACCTGCTCGATGTCGTCTCCGGGATCGATAACGATTGCTTCTCGCGTAGCTTCATCGCCGATAACGGAGCAATTGCACTGCAGCGGTCCGACCGGCAGAATTTCGTGAATCATAAAGATATTTTAGTCGACTGCGGGGAATGACTCTGGTTGCTCCTGAAAAGAAAGTCCTCCGCGAGGGAGGACTTCTCTTCGGAAACTGAAATGCTATTTTGCCGGTGCAGGCTGGGACGCTGGAGCCGCGGGAGGTTGGGCGGGCGCAGCAGGCTGGGAATTGGTCGTGCTCGGCTTTACTCCCGAAAGCACGGAACCGGAGCTGGCGGGCGCACCGCTATGGCGCACTGCAAAGATCGAGAGCGTTACGGAGGTCAACATGAAAAGGACGGCTGACCAGGTCGTCGCCTTCGAGAGTGCGGTGGCAGCGCCTCGCGGGCCGAAGGCAGTCTGGCTCCCCATGCCCCCGAATGCGGCCGCGATGTCGCCGCTCTTGCCGCTCTGCAAAAGCACTACGATGATGAGGAAGAAGCACACCAGAACGTGCACGACGTAGATCAGGCCAATCAGGTAGTTCATGCCAGTACAAACCAAACCGGCCCCCGGGCCGGCCTTTCTATCTCAGATGGAATAAGTGCATTGGTGCGGAAGGGGGGATTTGAACCCCCACGCCTTTCGGCGCCACCCCCTCAAGATGGTGTGTCTGCCAGTTCCACCACTTCCGCAGGCAAAACTGCGCCAGTTGAGCGCCTGCAGTCCGGCATCCGGACTGCGCTTAATCTTATCATGGGCAAGTTTCTGCGGGAGCCGGTCTGTGTGGATTCCAGCAGCAGGGAAGCGAGGTTAATGGCCGGACGCGGGCCTGGCCGCTCTAGTCAGCGGCAATGCCCTGCGCCGGTTGTCCCCAGGTCTCGGCATCCTCCTCCACCGTCGTTGCCTCTCCACCAACCTGCTGACGCCGTAATTGTGCCTCAAGCGCCGCCAACTGGGCGTCAATGTCCTGCCCGGCCTTGCGCTTGCGGATGACCTCCTCGCGGTAACGGCGAAGGAAATAGTCAATCGTCTCGACGCGGATTCTGATCGACCCGGAAGGCTTGTTCTCGTCGAGATCCTTGAAGCAGAAATATGGAGTGCCTGACCCTTCGATGATGCCTTCGATCACGCCGTAAATAGGGGCGTCGTGCCCGCATTTGAAGCTGGAGATCTCAAGCGCCACCAGGTTGGGATGCCGCGCGGTAAACTTCGCCGCCCACACTTTGTGATTCGTGCTGCAGGAGTATGAATTCTTCCAGGCATCGGTGATGTCGAGCGGGCTGCTGATGACGCCGGCCCGCACTTCTTCCCCGAAAAGCCGCTCCAGCAGGTCGTCATCGAGCGGAAGGGTATTCTGCGAGAAGATGGGATAGCCGAGCTTCTGGAACTCGTCCATGATTTCGTGGTTCAACCCGGGGTCGTGATGATAAGGCCGTCCCAGCATGACGATGCCGATGCGATCTTCGCGTTCCAGTTGATCGAGCACCTGGCGCGCGCGTTCCCGGATCCTGGTCTCATAGTCCTTCAGGGCCGAGAAGCCGGATTCGACGGCGCGATCGTTTTCCTCCTCAGAAAGTCCGAGGAGCGGTTGCCACGCCTGGAGCATCTGGTAAGCAAACAGCTTGCGGTCGGCAAAATTCAGCACGGGGTCCACGTACTTCACATTATTTTCGGCGAAAACGTCGTTCTCCTTGGTAAAGGCCGCCTTTGCAGTCTCCGGGGTTGCCGTCACCGTGGGGCAGGCGTTTGCGCCCACAATCTTTACCAGCGGGGAATGCAACACGTCGTACATGGGGAAGAAAATCACGTTGAGGGGCTTCTTGCGGTGCTTCTCCTGAACCAGGTTGTACACGTGCGAAATCCCGATTTTCGCCGGGAAGCAAGGGTCGATCGCGCCGCGACTGGCGCCGGCACGATACAGTTCCTGACTGGTGTAATCGGAATAGACGATGTTCTCCGGCTGCACGCCCAGGCTCTCAAAGTACGCGTTGAAAAGCGGCGCGTAGGTGTAGATGTTCAAAACCCGCGGTATGCCGATGCGGATCTTGCCACGAGCCTGCATCAGGGCAACGCGTTCTTTTGTGGCCCGGCTCCAGGCGCGCTCGGGGATCGGGTCGGCGACCTTCTTGGCGTTAGTCGGGCGGAAGACCTCTTTCGAGGCCATGTCGACGAAATTCGGATGCTGATCGCGCAGCTTGTCGAGCCCGGCCTTGATGTCCTTCATGTCGTTGATGTCTTCGACCGTCCCTTTTTCGCAAGTGGCGATGATCAACCGTTGCTCGCCGAGCATGAGTGGGACCTTGGTGACCTTTTGAATGGGCACAACATTCTGGACAGGCTCGGTGCGGATATCGATGAAGGTGCGCAGACAGTTGTTCTTGCAGAAATTGCAGCGGGTGGCTTCGTTGCGGGTGGTGCGGTACTCGATTTTGCGCACCGCATCCAATCCGACGAAGGTTGTTTGCTGGCCGTTTCGCCACAGCCTCAATGATTCCTGGGCCGCGCCAATCGCGCCGGATTCGCCGCAGTGCTCGTGCACAATGATTTCGGGCGTTTTGCCGGCGGCGCGGAAGCTGTTGCGGATGAAATCCACCTCCGCTTTCACCACAGCAAGATTGTTTTGCGTTCCTCCCTGGAGAACGAATCGCGACCCCAGGGCTGCGAGGTTGGGTATGCTGGCGACGTAGAGGAAGACGTTCTTCGGCAGCACCGCGGCAAGTCCAGCCAGAATTTCTCCTGCCTGCCAACCCTGCCGCTGGAAGTTCACGATGTCGGACTGCATGAAAACCGCGCACCCGTAGCCGAAGACGGGCATGGCTTGCGCGGCAAAGGCCAGGTCAGCGTATTGTGTGACGTCGAAGCCGAAGCCTTCGGCGGTCGATTGCAGGAAGTATCCATTTCCCGCCGAACACTGAGTGTTCAACTTGAAGTCTTTCACGCGGCCGTTGTGCAGGATGATGATTTTGATGTCTTGCCCGCCGACGTCCACGATAACGTGTGGGTCCTCGTAAAACTTCAGGGCTGACTCGGTGTGTGCCACGGTCTCAACCAGTGCGACATCAGCATTCAGCACGTCGCGCAGAATGTCCTTGGCATAGCCGGTCGTGGCGACGCCGAGGACTTCCATCTTCGCACCCTGCTTCTCCACCTGTCCGCGCAGGTTTTCGAACATCTCGATCGTGTCCTGGATCGGATTGCCATTGGATAATTGGTAAGACTTGCAGAGGATGTCTCCGCTCTCGTTGAGCAGCACGGCCTTCGTGGAGGTCGAGCCCCCATCAATGCCAATGAACCCGCCAACCGTGCTGCCTCTCTGAAAGGCCGCGGGCGTGAACTTCTTGGGGTGGTACGCTTCTTTGAACTTCGGCAAATCGGCGGCGTGTTCCACCAAACCCTTGCCCCCGGCCTTCGCCTTTTCCTCCTGACGTCCATACTCGATGTAGTGAAGGAGATTGTCATAGCCGCGATAGCAACCGACGCAGTCATCCTCGGCGCGCCCGAACTCGATGGCTCCCAGGGCGGCGAAATACTGAGCGTTCTGCGGAACCTTGATCAGGTCTTTGGGTTCAGCGCCGTCGGGGACCGCTACCTTGCGCTCCTGCCACATGCGCGGAATGTTCGCCTGCCACGCTTCCCGCATGCCGCGAATGAAACTATTGGGGCCGCCCAGCAGCAGCACATGCGGCCGCAAAGTATGGCCGCGGGTGAGGACGCTCAGATTCTGAAGCACGATGGCCTCAAACAACGATGCCATCAGCTCGTCCGACGGGGTGCCGACTTTTTGTAAGCCATTGATGTCGGTCTCCGCGAACACTCCGCACTTGCCGGCAACTTTGTGGAGCTTGACGCCGTGATACTTCTGTTCGGCCAGCAGGTCCGTGGGAATCTTGAGCTTGGCATTGATCTTGTCGATGACCGCGCCCGTGCCGCCGGCGCACTTGTCATTCATCGAGGGAATTTTCTTCTTGCGCCCGGTCTCGTCGTCATCCTTGAAAACGATGATCTTGGCATCCTGGCCACCTAGTTCGATAACCGAATACACTTCGGGATGAAGCTTCTCCACGGCGAGCGAGACGGCCGTGACTTCCTGCACAAACTTGGCGCCGATGCGGTCGGCAATTACCCCTCCGCCGGAGCCCGTCACGAACATGCGCGTATTGTTGCGATTGATTCCGACCTCGGCTTCGATCCGCTTCAGGAACTCCAGCGTTTTCTCAGGCTGCTTGGTTTCGTGGCGCTGGTAATCCTGCCACAGGACGGTGTCGCTGGCCACTTCAACGGCGACGGCTTTCACTGTGGTTGAACCCACATCCAGCCCTACCAGGAATCTGGTCTCGTGGTCGTGGGGCTTGCGGAACCCGTGACATCTGCGGGTCGAGCGCTGCGATCTGAATGAGCGGTGGAGCCTTATGGTCGTGCATTGCGTCCTCTCTGCAAGAAGGGCGGTATTCGTTCGAAAGATTTCACGCCTGGTCGCTGAGACGCGGAGTGGGAATGTTCCCTGTGCTTCGCGTCCTCAGCGGAACGTGCAAGCGTTATCAGTCGCCGGAGGTTGCTTGAATCGCGGCACCGGGCACGCGCGACCGCCTCCACAATCGTGTGTCTCGATCCATCCGGTCGCTGACATGGAGAACGAACTGAGCCGCTGTGCCGGCGACGCCATCGCGGTGCGGTACGTGGTAAAACGGACGCTTCAGTTCCGGGTGCTCCTCGATGTATTCGCGAATGTCGGCCAAGGTCTTGCCGGTGGAGTGGAGGCACTGCTCGAACTCCGACTTGGCCTTCACCTTCGCCTCTCCCAGGGCCATCTGGACGCGGCTGTGGGCGTTGACCTCGCCCTCGCCGGAGGTTTCGATGGGCAGGAAAATCATGTCTTTGAATTTATTGATGACGGCAGATTGCACTCCGTCGGACTGCGACGACGGCATGCAGCCGAACGGCTTCAGCGCCAGCACCATATGGCAGAGCTTGTGAACCGTGTAGTAAACGTTCTTGCCGACTTCGAGGTGTCCCTCACCGCCGCGAGCGTACTGGTTGTAGAAGGGATGAGCCATTTCCGCCAGTTCCGCTTGCGGTACCAACTGGTGCGTGATGCCTCCCAGGTGTTTGATCGTGCGGTGATAGAAGAAATTCCACATTCGCTGGCCTGCGCCGATTCCCCACAGTTTCTTGCGCAGTCCGATGTAGTTCGCGAACTGTTTCTTGACCTCGTACCATTCGGGATTCCGATGCGGGCGATTCACCGGCCACTTCGCCTGGGCATGCGCCTTCGCCTGATACATCAGGTACGCGACCCAGGTCGCAATCGGTTCCACCAGCACCTGCGCGCCTTCGCGCTCCAGGAAGTCGAACATATGGAAGTTTCCGTCGCCTTCGGTGATCTGGGCCCAGAACTCGCCGGTGATCTTCACCAGAGGTTTCACTCGGGTGCGATCTATCTCGATGGAGTCCATCTTTTCGCGGGCAGAATGGAGAGCGTTCAGATAGTCCTTGCCCCACATGTGCTCGTGCCATTTGCCGAATACGTTGAACGTGTTCCTAAGAACTTTGTTGCTCTTGAACTTGGGTTTAGCCCACTCGGGAGCCAGTTGCTCGATCTCATAGGACTTGCGGTTCCTCAAGTCCTCGCACAGCCCGTCGACCATGTCGCGAAAGACGCGATCGGTCTCGCCCTGGTTCACTTCGTAGGGCCGGATCTGGTAGATCAGGTCATTGATCACGTCGCCGAGGTGCATGGCGTTCAGCATCCCGAAGCCGAAATCGACCGTGAATTTGAGACCCGGTTCACCGGACGCCGCCTTGATTCCGTCGCTGTCCTTGAACAGCAGGACGCGGAAGCCGTCAAAGCCCGCGTTCTTCAGCGCAAAGCGGTATTCCGCCTCGTACATACCGAAGCGGCAGGGGCCGCATGATCCTGCGGTGAAGAAGACGTAATTGTCCAGAATCTGCTGGCGTGGCACACCCTCTTTCTCGAGGAACTGCAGGTACTGCACCAGGTTGCCCACCGTGAAATAGGTCGGATTGCACTGGCCGTTGTTCCCGAATTCCTTGCCCGTCTGAAAGGCAGCGACGTTCGGCACCGGAAGTTTCTCGCAGCGGTAGCCGCATCCCTGGAAAACGGCGCGGATCAGATCCTCGTGCTTCCAGGTAAACCCGCCAAACAGGATGGTCACGCGGCTGCGCTCGTCCGCAGTGAAGGCGCGTTCGACTGGGCGGTGGAAGTGGGTTGGCGTGCTCGAGCCCGGCAATCTTGCGCAGCCGCGTACGCTCGGCTTCCAGCCGTTGCTTGATTTCCGAGTCATTTTCAATCTGGACGAAATTCGTCGCCATAAGTTCCTCCGGCGGTAGGCTAGACGCTAGTTGTTAGGGAAATAGGGAGATCAAAGACTGTGAGCAGAGGGGCGCAAAAGGATGGCAGCCTGCAGGGGGGAGCGGGATAAGAAACCCACCCCATGGCTTCAAACTTGCGACTACACAGCATCCGAACTCCAAAATCAGGCTAGGAGGTTCGAAGTCTTACGCCGGCGAAATCCGTTCAGAAAACCGCAGACGCTTTGGGATTGCGTATGGCCTCTCGGATGCGGCGGTCCAAATTAGTTGCGCACTAAATTCATTTGCGCACGAATTATGGACTTATGAACGCCCACCGAAAGCAATCTGTGCCCCAAGGCTTCAGATGGTTTTAACAAAAACCGCGCCCCGGTTCAAGTGAGCAGGGATTTTTTTGCCCACCGGCTTGCCGCAGACGCTACGGCTGCGGGTTGGTGTTAGACTGCGCGGCGCTGGCAGAATCCGAGGCGAAGCGCGTCGGAGCGATACGATATCCGGTCCGAGTTCGCACATGAGCCTTCTTTAACTGGTCCCCGACCATCCGCACCTCAATTGCGCGCCAACCACGGTTCGGGTTCGCGCGCGGATAGTAGCTGAGGGAATACAGATGAGCCAGGTCGTCCCGGATGGATGCGAATGCGCGCTTTTCATCTCTCCAGTTCTTGGCGAAGTAGGCCTTGCCGCCGGTCGCTGCCGTCATGCGCTCGAACACTGCCGTGGAAACCGGCTCCAACTTGGCTTGCTGGGTGCTGATCATGTAAACCGAAATTCCCGCGGACTGCGCCAGTTCGGCCACGTCCTCGGGCGGCACTACGCTCGAATTGTCGGGTCCGTTCGAGAATACAACAACTACCTTCCGGCCCTTGTACTGCGCTGCATCCCGCAAGGTGAGCAGGAGGGTGTTGTAGAGCGCGGCTTCGTCTCCAGCCACGGTGGTCCGGACGCCCCGCAATACCTGCGAGCGATCGGGCGTAAGAGGTGCGACCCGCGAGAGGTCCCGGCTATAGGAATAGAGCGCAATCTTGTCGGCCGTGTCCAGCGAGCGGACGAAGTCGGCAATTGCATCCTGCGCAAACACGAAGCCTCGGTACATGTAGTTGCTGGTGTCAAAGAGAATGAAGACGTTGGCGCCAGCTACCAGCGAGTCCAGGGTTGAGGGGCCCGCGACGGGCGAAGGGGCCAAGGGAACAGTATCCGCGGTGTCGGCTGCCGGGCCAGATTTTGCGTCGACCTGCGCAAGATCGACCAGGGCTCTCGCCGGGCCATTGCCTTCGGCGAAAGTAGCCAGCTTCTGCGGAATACCGTCCTCGGTAATCGCAAAATTGTCGGGACGAAGACCGGTGATGTAGTTTCCATTCTTGTCGGTCACCGCAACATTCAACTGGACCAGGTTCACCACTACTCGAATGTGAGAGCCGCCCTCTTGAGCCGAGATCTGTGGCCCACCAGGCAGCAAAATCAAAAGCATTCCCAGAACCAGTCCGAGCCTTGCCATGCGCCTGGGCGCCTTGCGTATCGAATCTCCCAGATGATCCATCACAAACTCTCCACTTCCTTGTCAAACAATTAAGGTGCAGATGGGCTCGCGCTCAAAGGAGCCGAAGCAACTTTGGCACGCCGGAATTCCTCTCCGGTTTCATGCAGCGCGCGAACCAGGGCGGGCCAATCTTCGAAGTCGGTGGCAAACACGTTTTCTACCATCCGGCGGGTCAGTTCGGGCACCATGCGGTTCAAGGTTTCCGGCGAAGCGCCGGTTTCGTCCGCCAAGCGGGCCCAGTAGAGAGTTCCCGAGTCCCACGATTCAGCCAGCAGCCGGCTCGAGTATCCCGCAAATGCCGGCACGGGTGGCAGATTCAGCAACTCGCGTCCGTAAGTTTGCGCGAGAGCCGGGTGTGGGACCCCGAAGTCCCGCGATAAGCGCTCCCAATTGACTTCGTCGGGATGCTCCTGAATCAGTTTGTCCAATTCCTGGTTTGCGGCCCCGTGAAGACCCGTCCGGTCCGGAAATCTTTGCCGAAATTCGGCGGCAAGGTACAGAGTGTCCGCGGGGGTGACGTAGCGGAGCGTTTCGGCTGTGAGGCCAGAGGTAAGTGTCCATTCGAGGAGTGCGGACCTTTGCGGGGTCATGCGATCGGCCAGGATGGTAAGGACCTTGGCGCGCTGATCGGCGTTGCCCGCAGAAGCGCTGAGCAGTTCCTCACCACTCTGCTGATAAAGCGTGATCGCGTGAAGTTCGCTGCCCGCCACGCCCCACCAGCGTGGCAGCACTGCACTAGTGATGATGCCCGGAACCAGTTCCCGCCAGATGAGAGCCTGGACATTTCGCGGCACAATGAAATCCTGCTCGATCTCTGCCAGCGCATACGGCAAATCGGCGAGTGACCCGACCAGATGAGCGCCACCGCCGGCCGGCGAGCCTTCTCCGAACAAGTGCGGAGCCTGCCACACGGCCCTAATGCCGCCCACAGTTTCGGCGGAGAAATCATGGGAGCGCACCAGCAGCGGGTTGTTGTGTAAGGCCTGGGCGCCCGGGGGTTCGTAGTAGGCGTAGTTCAAGCCCACCAGCGTGTCACGCTGAAATAACGCGAGATCGCCCAGAGCATCTTCAAGCTGTGAATGCGAAGCGGAAGAAGACAATACCTTGGCGAGATCGGTTCGCATTTCCGCGTCGGTGTGGCTGTTATTGTAGATTCCCGCTGCCCATTCGGTCCGCTCGCTGCCCTTAAAAATGGGCCGCGGCATTTCGAACTCGCGCAACTGCTCCGCCAGCGTCACCAGCACGGGGTCCACGGGCTTGCCTTGCATCTTGTCCTGCAGGCCATCCCCGATCGCGTGTAGCGTGTCGAGAGACACCAGGCGCTGGCTATCGAGCACCGAACGAAGACTGTTCGCGATCTCCTCATGCATCCGTTTTCCTTCCGGACGGACCTGGCGGGGACCGGCGAGCAGTTCGATGATTTCATCCTGCGAAGTCCTGGGTTTTCCGGTGGCCGTTCGCAGTAATTCGCGCAGAGAAATATTTCCTGCTTCGTATACCTGTGCGGACGAACGAATCTTCGCAAAGGGCTTCAGGACCCCCTGCCACGACTCGTTCAGTTGTCCTCGCGGAATCTGCCCTTGGCGGGCCAGGATCTGCCAGATTCCGATGTTGGCCTGCACGGTGCCCAGCGCATTGCCTCGCAAGGGAACGCTATTGAGGTGATCAACGCCGTCCGCAACGTCCAGAAATAGTGCCAGGGACGCGTCGGACAGTTCGGGAAATTCGGCAAACAGACGATACTGATCGCTGAACAGGTCAAATTTTTTCGCCAATACCCTGACCGTTTCCGCCGAAAGGCGATGCTGAGCCGGGCGTCGCATGTCCAATTCGCTGGCAACCAGGTAGATCTGCAGAGGACCGAAATCGGTGGTCGCGCGTGAGAGGGCGACCATGGTTTGCAATACCTGGTCCGGACTGCTCAGGCGATTGGCGCGCTTGCCCCATTCGCGGACGAGTTTGGAGTCGCTTTTCTGGCGAAGGATTTCTTTCCAGGCTTGAAGATTGCCCGGAACGTGCGGCTCGCCATTGGGGTCCCACTGTTGCCGCGTGACCAGCAGAAGCAAGCCCGGGGCGGGACGGAAGGCGCCTCGCGTCGCTGAAGTTGAGGCATCCGTCGACCGCAGCGCCTCGTAAAAAGTACGCAGGCGGCCTCCTTCGATGAAATGAGCCTGCTGCGCGCGGCTGACGCGTGAGAGCACATCGAAATAAGCGGCCAGCCATCCGGTGTCTTTCGCCACCAGGTCCTGCACAAACTCGGCCGCTGATTCCGGACTCGTTCCGACTAAGCCCTTCCACGCTGCCTCAGCGCTTGGTCCGCCAGGGACGATCACTCGCCCGGAGCGTATGCAAATGTAGCTCCCATAGAAATCCAGGACGGCCGCGTTCGGAAGCAACTTCTTGATACCCACCGCTTGCCGCAAGAAGGCGCGAGTTTCCGGATCGAACCGCGAGAAAGCCCAGTACAGACGAGCCATGGCGGAATCGTGCAGCAAGGTATCTACAAGATCCTTGCTGTAATGCTGCTCGCGCTTATTTCCGGCAGCGATCCAGTCGGCTTCGGTGAAAACTAACGGGACTCGTGAGGTCGGGAAGTGATACTCGAACGCCTCTCCGCCCTGGAGCGTCTGCTCCAACGCGGGCAGCGGAAAACCGGAGTCGATGGTCAGAAACGCTCGTTCGGGATCTGCGGTCTCGATCGAGGTGTCCTTCTTCCCGCACTCCTGACGCACTCGGTAACCGAGGGTGTGCAGCAAGGGTTTCGCGTCTTCGCAGTTGGCAACGCGAAGGACTTCCTGTGGCCCCGCCAGCGTGGACAATTCCCGGGCCTGCTGCACGTATCGGCTCAGCAAAATCAAAAATTCGGTGGGACGGTTTCCCCCTTCATAACCCTGCATGTACACGTTGCGGGCAAGCAGCGGCAGCACGTCTTCTCGCGGAATTTTTTGACTGATCCCAGCCATGCGCAGGAATGAACGCAAGGGTCCCGGAAGGCTGATTTCAGAGGTGCCGGCAGGCGGGTTCGTACCTGCGTTGGAGGCAGGCGGGTCATCCGCCGGCGGTGCTGCGCCCCGTGCAGGAATCGACTCGACGAAACAGCTAAGAAGAAGAACAACAACGGCAAGCTTGCACGGGCGGAGAGGAGAGTTCACGGCTGGATCCTTGTGGACCCCGAGATGTCACACGTCTGAATGATTCCGCTTGAAGAGAGAGGGATTGAGACCCCTGCCCGTTCGACGTGCGATTCGTGGTGAGTCGCTCAGTTTCGAACCCGGGCTAATTCCGCCCACTTCCAGACGCGTGCGTCCTGCGGCCCCAAATTCTAATGGCGGCAAAACTAAATCATCCCCGCCGCTTCTCCAAGCGTTTTCTGGGAAAAATCGACTAGCCTGTGTAAATTCTTGCGCAGTGCTCGTCCGCGAGATGCAAGCTGCCGCGACAAACTTCAGTCCATACGAGAAGTGCAAGATGGTCGGAAAACGCCTAAGTTGCCCGAAACAGACGACATGTGCCGACGTTGGACTGCTGCTATGGTGCCGGCCTGCTATGACTCCGGCGTCTAAGGTCCCGAACGTCAAGAAGCCAGTGCTTTCCTGTATTGCAATGCGTCTAGTATTTGACGATGGCCGCGAAGGACTTTGGATCGAGGCTCGCTCCGCCAACCAGCGCTCCATCAATTTCGCTTTCGGACATCAGGGCCTTCACATTTTCGGGCTTGACGGAGCCTCCGTACAGAATTCGAAGCTGCGCGCCGAACTCCTGTCCAAAGGCTTTGTCCGCCTCCGCCCGGATCAATGCATGCGCGTCGGCAGCCATCTGCGGCGTCGCCGTCTTCCCGGTCCCGATTGCCCAAACCGGCTCGTAGGCCACGATCAGTTTGCCTGCTTTCTTGGACGAGATCGCATGAAAAGCACGCAAGCATTGCCGCCGGAGAACGTCTTCGGTCAATACTGCCTCGCGTTCCTCTAGTACTTCGCCGACGCAGACAATGGGCGTCAGCCCCGCTTCCAGAGCCGCTTTCAACTTGAGGTTCACGACGTCATCGGTTTCCCCGAAAAACTGGCGGCGCTCGGAGTGGCCGATGATCACATGCGTCACTCCGACGGCCAGCAGCATACCGGCAGATACCTCGCCCGTGTAGGGACCCTCTTTTTCCCAGTGCATGTCTTGGGCCCCGATGGCGACGCTCGAGCCCTTCGCGGTCTCGATGGCGGCCGGGATATCCAGGAACGGCGGACTAACCACGATTTCGTCGCGATCGTGTCCCGCGACCAGGGGAAGGAATTCCTGGAAGAAGGCCCGAGCTTGATCGGGCGTTTTGTACATTTTCCAGTTAGCGGCCATCACTTTTTTTCTCACAAAGCGTTCCTCTCAATTTTCAGGGGTGATATAGAGCCCGACCGGTGCAACGTCTCAAAGGCTGCCGTGTAAGCGCGCAGCGTAGCAACGTCAAACAGGACGAATCGTGCATGTACTACCTGGCTGGCGGAGAGCAAAGCCTCAATCGTGGCAGGCACTGCGACCGCTGCTGCCTCATTTACCGGGTAACCAAACGCCCCGGTTGAAATCGCAGGGAACGCCAATGAGCGAATGGCATGGTCGTCGGCCAGGCGGATCGATTCCCGATAGCAACTCGCCAGAATGCCGGTCGGCGGCTCGCTGCCGCGGCGGTAAATTGGGCCGACCGTGTGAATCACATACTTCGCTGCGAGCCGTCCGCCGCCTGTCAAAACCGCTTGGCCGGCGGGCAGGTGCCCGATTTCGGCCACAATCCTGGCACACTCCTTCTGAATGGAGGGTCCGCCGGCACGATGGATCGCACCGTCCACCCCGCCACCCCCGGTCAGGTATGAGTTCGCGGCATTGACAATGGCTTCGGTCGTCTCTTTGGTAATGTCGGCGGGACCGTGAAAGTCCAGAGTCTTGCCTGCGCTCGAACGATAGCCGGACAGCAAAGTCATCCACCCGAGTATCCTTCGCTTAGCGTTTATCGGTGAGGGCGTCCACGCCCGGCAATTTCTTGCCTTCGAGGAATTCGAGCGACGCTCCTCCGCCGGTGGAGATGTGGGTCATCTTGTCGGCCACGCCAGCCGCGCGGACGGCTGAAACAGTGTCGCCACCACCGACGATCGAGAGGGCTCCAGGATTGTCAGCCACGGCCCGCGCGATCTTGAACGTGCCTTTGGCGAACGCAGGCACTTCGAAGACGCCCATCGGTCCGTTCCACAGAATCGTGCGGGCGCGGGCAATCTCTTCCTCGAACAACTCGATGGTCTTCGGACCAATGTCGAGGCCCATCAGGTTTGCGGGAATCGGTTGTCCCTGGTCCACTTTGGTGAGTCGGGCGTTATTGTCAATCTTATCTGCAGCCACGTGATCGACCGGCAGAAGCAGCTTCAACTTCCGAGTCTTGGCCTCCTGCAGCAGTTGCCGGGCTAGTTCAAGCTTGTCTTCTTCGACCAGCGACTTGCCAACCTGTTCTCCGAGAGCCTTCAGGAATGTGTAAGCCATTCCGCCGCCGATGATCAGGGAATCCACTTTATCGAGAAGGTGCTTGATTACCGGTATCTTGTCGGTGACCTTGGCTCCCCCGAGGATCGCCACGAACGGCTTCTCGGGACTGTGCAGCGCCCGGCCGAGGTATTCGAGTTCTTTCTCCATCAGCAGACCGGCCGCCGCCTTCTGCACGTACTTGGTCATCCCGACGGTGGAGGCGTGTGCGCGGTGGGCTGTTCCGAACGCATCATTTACGTAATAGTCAGCCAAGCGCGCGAGCTGTTTCGAGAAGTCCTCATCGTTGGCCTCTTCCTCTGCATGGAAGCGGAGATTCTCGAGCAGCAGCGTTTGTCCCTTTTCCAGTTTGCCGGCCACTTCTTCGGCTTCCGGGCCAACACATTCCGGACAAAAGCCGACGTTTTCGCCGCGCGCCAACTCCTTGTCCAGCAGCATGCGCAGCCGTTCCGCCACTGGCTTCAGGGTCAGTTTCGGATTGGGTTTACCCTTGGGCCGTCCCAGGTGGGAAGCCAGAATCAGACGAGCCCCGTGGCGGAGCGCATATTCGATGGTGGGCAAGGTCTCGCGGATGCGAGTGTCATCCATCACGCGGCCATCTTCGAGAGGCACGTTGAAGTCTACCCGCATGAAGATCCGGCGATCGTTCACGGGCAGATCACGGATCGAAAGCTTGGACATGGCTGGTCCTTAAATGGAGTGTAGCGCCGATTCTTCGCCGGCTGGGGCCCAAGATGTAATTCTGTACTGCCGTTTACAAGCCCTTGGAGCCCAGGTAATTGATCAGGTCGCGGACGCGGCAGGAATAACCCCACTCGTTGTCGTACCAGGAAATTACCTTCAAGCAGGTCCCTCCTACTACCAGCGTCATCTTCGCGTCCACGATCGAGGAAAATGGGTTGCCCTTGAAGTCGGCCGATACCAACTCTTCCTCCTCATAGCTCAGGTAGCCCTTGAGCGGCCCGGCCTCGGACGCCTTCTTCATGGCCGCATTCACTTCTTCTTTGGTTGTGGTCTTTTCTACGAAGGCAACCAGGTCGACTACGGAAACGTTCGGCGTGGGCACGCGCATGGCGAAGCCGTCCAGTTTTCCCGCCATCTCCGGGATGACCAGTCTCAAAGCTTTCGCGGCTCCCGTCGAGGTGGGGATCATGGACAGCGCAGCCGCTCGCGCGCGCCGCAAGTCCTTGTGGGGAAAATCGAGAATGACCTGATCATTCGTGTAGGAGTGAATGGTCGTCATGGTTCCACTGACGATCTTAAAGTTGTCATGAATGACCTTCGCAATGGGCGCCAGGCAGTTGGTTGTGCAGGAAGCATTGGAAATGATGTGATGCTTGGAAGCATCGTACTTTTCATGATTCACGCCCAGCACTAGCGTGATGTCTTCATTCTTGGCGGGTGCGGAAATAATGACCTTCTTTACCGGCCCGCGCAGGTGCTTCTTGGCATCGGTCGCATCGGTGAACCGTCCGGTCGACTCGATCACCACCTGTGCCCCGACCGATTCCCAGGGTAGCTTTGCCGGATCCTTTTCCGCGAACACTTTAATCGTTTTGCCATCGATCGAGATACTGTCCGCTCCGGCCACGATCTTATTGGGCAGGTTGCCGAGTATCGAATCGTACTTCAGCAGATGCGCCAGGGTCTTCGGGTCGGTCAGATCGTTGACCGCCACGAACTCCAGATTCGAGTCCTTGAGCGCCGTGCGTAACACATTGCGACCAATGCGTCCAAAGCCATTAATACCAACCTTAATTGCCATGTTGCCTCCGTAGAATAATGACGACACCAACGGGCCCAACTGCGTGTCTTCGGTAAACCAATGATGTTATCAGGGCAAGCGAGTTAGCGTAAATGATGGACCGCACACTCCACTTGTGATGGCTGTACCTGGTGGCAAGCAGGGATCTCGAGGTTCAAAGCGTGATCTCCAAATATACGTTCTGTTTGCTCCAAACCAGCGGTAGGCGTGCCAGCCAGTACCTGGCGCGGATCGCTTTGCGGGCTCGATCCCAGTCTTCCGCCGGCAAAATACGAGCCCGCGCCGGGAACTCGGGCCCGGTGATCTTCCCCCGGATCGTGCTGGGAGCGACCTTGACGGCGGGGTTATTCCGAATGCGCTTGTATTTCCCCGAGTCGCTCCGTGTCATCACGTAGATCTTGCCGTTTTCCTCGGCGAACCAGACGGGGGTGTGCACCGCCAGTCCATTCTTGCGGAAGGTTGCGAGGCTGAGATATTTCTGCTGCTGAAGTTCCGCGGGGAGCGCCGACGACATACTTTGATCTTAATCTCATCCCATGATTTGCGCTGGCGCCCGTGGTTCCCGCAGACCCCGGCAGATTGCCCGGGGCGCCGTCAATGTGTTAAAAGCCCTACATGCGGAAATGGATGAGCGACCGTCTGAAGCGTCGCAAAAAGCCCACAGAGGCCAAGCCCAGCGAACCCGGACAGGCGCCGTTGCAACCTGCCTACTTTGACGCGGACGCCGCGCCTGCCGAACCCGTCAAACAATCTGTGCCGGAACCTGCGGAACGCGGGATGCGTGACTCTCCCGAACCGGATGCAGCACCGGGTGCAAGGCGTACTGCCGAGGGCCGTTCGTCGCAAGAGGCGCCCGAGCGTCCGCGGCGCCGGCGAACGAGAGGCGGTCGGGGCCGAGGCGGGCAGAGAAGTGGTTCTTCCCGATCTGCCGCGCCACCAGCGCCGGCTGCGGTCATGCCTGCCGATACCGCCATGCCCACTGCCGAACCTCCTCGCGAAGCGCCGGTGGCTCCGCCGCGCCCGCCAAAAGGTACGGTCGTGCTTGCGATCGGATTGCCTGGTTCCGGCAAGAGTTCCTGGTTTAAGCGCAATAACATCACGCCCCTCTCCAGCGATATGGTGCGCCAGTTGCTGTTTGACGACGCGCAGGAGCAGCGGTTCCAGGACCTGGTTTTTTCGAATTTGCGCTCCATGCTGAAAGCAAGGTTGATTGCCCGTCGCCCGCTCAATTACGTGGACGCGACCAATCTCACGCCGCACGAGCGTTCGAGCTGGGTGAAACTGGCTAAAGACTACGGCTACGAAGTTCAGGCGGTGTTCTTTGACGTGCCCCTGGAGGTGTGCATGGAACGCAACCGCCGCCGCGAACGGTTCGTCGACGAGGACGTCATGCGCCGGATGTCGTCGAAGCTCAAAGCCCCCACATTCGAGGAAGGCTTCTCCAAAGTCACGGTCGTGAGAGTGAAAAAGAAGGACGACGAGGCCGCCAGCTAGGTCAAGATCTTGCCTGTAAAAGGAAACGCCGCCCGGGACTCAGGCGGCGTTTTTGCTTTTCCAGTTGGTCGCTTACCGGTGGCTTCCGTGGCCGCCAGACGAAGCATGTCCACCGCCGCCACCACCGCCGGAGGACGCGTGTCCCCCTCCACCACCACCTCCGCTGCGGTAGCCACCGCCTCCACCACCGCTGTTGGAGGGTGCTCCACCACCACGGTACGAGGATGCGCTTCCGCCGCGATAGGACGGTGAGCCTCCGCCGTAAGAAGGCGACGCGCCACGGTAGGACGGTGAGCCTCCACCGTAGGAAGGCGACGCGCCACGATAGGACGGTGAGCCTCCGCCGTAGGAAGGCGACGCGCCACGATAAGACGGTGAGCCTCCGCCGTAGGAAGGCGACGCGCCACGGTAGGACGGTGATGAGCCTCCGCCGTAGGAAGGCGACGCGCCACGGTAGGACGGTGATGAGCCTCCGCCGTAAGAAGGCGACGCGCCGCGATAGGATGGCGAGCCTCCACCGTAGGAAGGTGTTCCGCTTCTGGATGAAGGATAGGAACCTCCGTTCGAGGGACCACCATTACGGTACGAGGGCGATGCGCTGGGTCGCTGAGATTGGCTCCGCGGTGCATTTCCGTATCCGCCACCATACGCAGGCGAGGCGGTCGACTGACGTCCGTATCCGCCATTCCCGCTATTCCCAAAGCGGTCGCTCTGGCTCGCGGGCCTTACCGGGCCAGTCGGCCGAGGCACTGCGGTGTTGGGACGATTGCCATAAGAGTTCGGACGCGATTGCTGCTGCGCACGCATGTTGGACGTGTCTGGTCGCGAATTAAAACCCGCCGGCGGACGAGGTACCGAACGTTGTTCGGAGGAGAAGCCGCCCCGCGACGGGGCGGTGTTCACCTGCGGCATTCGTGCCTGCTGTGCGCCTCCGTTCATTGGCGGCCGGGGCACATTGCGTTCCACCTGGGGATTGGCGCTGCGCCCGATCTGCGAGTTTCCCACCGCCGGCCGCTGCATGTTGCTGGCAGGTGCTCTGGACCCGCCGCGCATTGCTGGCGACGGCACGGCTCCCGATGCGCTCTCCGGTCCGTGAGGAATGATCCGCGAAGGCGTGAGCGGAGCAGATCCAGATCGTCCCGCAAACGGCTTCTGACTGTTTGCGCCGCCGAATTGAGATCCGCTGTGCCGCGTGAAGCTGGCCGGCGGGGTCATCCGGGAAACCACCGAACGCATGCCGCTGCGCGCGGGCGGTGCGGCGGCGCGCTGACCGGCGTGCGGTCCGAGCATGGCATTGCGCGTCGGCGCGATACCAGGCCGGCCCATGGGAGCATTCGCCAGATCCCTGCCTGAGACCCGGATTGCGGTTCCGCGAACCCGCCCGCCATTTTGCAGGGTGCGCGCCGGAGCCGTGGTGAATCCGCCCGGAGCCCGCATGTTCGCATAGGCGTGTCCGCCCTCACCGTAGCGGTTGGGGCGATGTCCGTAGTAGTTATTAATGTTCACAATCCGCGTGTTACTGATATTGACGTTTCGGAAATAGCCGCGGCCGCCGCCATACCAGGGGTAGAAAGGTTCACCCCAGCCAAGGGCGCACCAGCCAAATCCGCCACCCACTCCGAAACCCAGGTCAACTCCCCATCCCGGCCCGCCAAACCACGCAACCAATGCGGGCGCGTAGACCGGGCGCGCATAGATTGGGCCCGGCGCCCAGCCCCAGTAGCCGCCCGTATAGACCCAGCGGCCATAGTGGAAGGGAGCATATCCCCAGGGAGCATCATCGACCCAGGTCCAACCCCACGGCTCAACCCAGATCCAGTGTCCGTACTGATAGGGAGCCCAACCCGCCGGTACTGAACTCGGAACCCAGACGTGTCCGTAGGGAGGCTCTTCGCGCCACACTCCGTTATCATCCAGATCCTCAACCCCAACCGTTCCCGGGGCAACGTACCTTGCGGAAAGGGAAGTGTCTTCGCGCTTGTCGCGGACAGCACACCAGTCATCGAAGCCGTCGTATGGCGGCGCCTCGGCAACCGTATGCGTCATGCTGGTCGCATCCGTGAAGCGAACCTGCTGGTTCGAACGAATGTGGACGGCCGGTCCTTGACCGGTGGCGTCGCCTTCGCCCTTGCGCACGGTGACCACGGTGGCATCGCCATTGGGATCGACATCGATGCGGTAAACGCCTGACTTCTGAATCGTGAATGCCAGGTTGGGAGTATCTATCTCGTAGATTTCGCCACCAAATAGATGGCGGACGTGCAGGTCGAGCGTTCCCTGGTGCAGTTCGACCTGCACCGCGTTATCGCTGACGTTCGTAAGCGTGAGACTGGTCTCGTCGCCCATGCGAAACAAGCCGGTGCCGACGTTCAGTTCCGCACGCGATTCCTTGTCGGTCCACACATTGTCGGAAATGGTCAAAGGGCGGTTCAACGTTCCGGCCACCCAGTCTTCGGTGCCGCGCGGTTGAAGCGAAACCGATCCCGACATGTACTGCAAGCGCACAGCCCGGCCGGGTGGGTCGGTCTGGTTCGATTGGTCCGCCGGACTCGCTTGCTGTTCCTCGACCGGCGACTGCTCCGGATTCGGTTGCTCGTCCTGCGCCCAAGCCAAAATTGCCGTCATCGAGAACACGAAAAATATTGCGAGCATTGCGCGCTTGAGATTTCTCATAACCTGCTCTCCTTCGCCCACCGGACCCACATCGCCGAGGACCAAGGGTCCTCGCGTCAGAAGCGGCCGGCGCGGGTACCCGACACTACCTGCTGTCAAAGGTATGAACCCGACTTTGCGTCCTAAGTTGCGGTGGTTACGGGGGTTGTCCAGATGCGAACGGGTGCGCGGAGGTTGCCCGTCGAGGGATTCGCCGTGTCCGTCTCGAGGAACGTATAACTACTTTAAATACTTTAACATATCCCTAAATTCTGAAGTTCCGGATGACCGTAAGGACTCGTAGATGACCATCTCGGTCGAGGACAGGACCGCCCCCGCGGAACGCATCCTCTCCAGCCCGACCTTCCAATTCCATTCCGTGCGCGAACTGACCGCATCTGACGCCACATGAACCAGGTAGCCATCCCGGAGCGCCGCCAGCGCGGTCTGAGCTACGCAAATGTGACTTTCCATGCCGCACAGGATTACGGTGTTCCGGTTCCCGGGCAGGCGCTTCAGGGTTGCACAGAATGCCTCGCTACCGAAACAGGAAAAGGCCAACTTCTCGATTGCTGCGGTCTCGGGCAGCAGGGAAGCCACTTCCGGAATCGTATTCCCCAAGCCTTTGGAGTACTGAGTCGTGAGCAAGGTTGGAATTTCGAGAATTCCGGCTAGCCGAATAAGCAGCTGAGAATTCCGCACCAGTTGCTCTTTCTGAAAAATGGGTGGCAACAGCTTTTCCTGGATGTCTACCACGATCAAGGCGCACTGTTCCGGATCAAGGGGACGCCGCGCTATTTCCGCGTAATCCGTCACGGGCGGAGTGACGCTGCCGAGCATGGACATGATGTGCCTCCCCGCGGCAAGTCTCACTGAGATTTTAGCGCGTCCACAAAGGCCACGGCATTCCGCTCGCGATCCCGCGCGACGATGGATGGAATCCAACAACCACTTCCGCACTCCTCGGCTCATGCGGTAAACTGTTCCCAGCCCCGTCGTTCAACGGTAGGACATCTGCCT
>CAWGSE010000014.1:0-856935 GCA_963825205.1 uncultured Acidobacteriota bacterium | reverse complement strand
GTGCGCCCTGAGAGATTCGAACTCCCGACCTTCTGGTTCGTAGCCAGACGCTCTATCCAACTGAGCTAAGGGCGCTAAAATTTGGTGGGATGCTACCGCCGAATTATAGCGGAATTGACGGTTCCTGAAAAATGTCGGTCCCTGTTCCTCGTGCATAAGGCCCACACGCCCTTACCGGGGCATCCCAACCCAACTCCGCTTCTCAAGCAAGTACAGTTGGGCGCGCGAAAGTGCGTTCCCCAAAAAGTGCGTTCCCCAACACGGCTCATCTGAGCTCACCGAATCCCGGTCCTGTCCGCCGAGGCCCACCTCCATGGCCACCTCCACGCGGCTTGTGCAAAATTTCGCCGCGGACGTAATTCTTTCTTGCCCCTTGAAATTCCTACCGGGTGGACCCTCGCTCCAATGTTTCATTTCAATGGTTTACGTATGGTATTGAAGCTGCAATAGGGTAGGGCAGACGAAGTGGCGCGCAACGGGGCGCTCTAGAGAATAACTTCGGCCAGAGGTTTTCTTGAGCGCCCCTTTGCATTTCTCTCCACTTTTGTTTTCTTTTGGCCTCTCGGCAGCCCTCTAAAGCCCTCCCCCGGGTCTTAAGCCAGGGCAAGCCGCTCGCGGAGGTCGATTCCAGCCTGACGTAAAAGCTTGGCCACGGCCTCTTCCGTCAGCCGCGACGCGTCGAATTCCACTCGCACCCTCTTCTCGGATTGGCTAAAATCCACTTTTCGGATCCCATACACCTCGCGCATGCCATCAATTGCGCGCATCTCTCGCTCGCCGGGAGCGGCACCGTAACGATAGGCAACATCCAGATAGGTCATTCGTTCCCTTGCCTCCGCACTCAAGATACAACACCCGCTCCCCTGCGCCGGAGAATCTCATCCCCGCACCATCGAATCAAATCAGGGAGTTCGTCCCGGATGGCAGCTCCCCTGCAACCGTTTTCTGGGTTGCACCCCGCAGGGTGTAAGGTCTTTAAAGGCGGCGCCGGACCCATGTTCCGTGGCGTCGCCGACACGAGCCGTTGCCTCGGGTAACCTCGGAAGGAACGATACGATGTCCGAACCTGTCAACGTCGCCAAGGTCGCCGAACTCGATCCGGTCTGCGGCATGACGGTAGACCCCTCGACTGCCAAGGGCCAGGCCGAGCACGCGGGGAGAACCTACTATTTCTGCAGCACTCATTGCGTCGCCAAGTTTCAGCAGGACCCCGAACAATATCTCCGCAATCAAAATTCCGCCAACGCAACTGGACTGGTGACGCTGGGCGCTCCCAAGGCGAATGCCGCCGTATCTGCCAAGGAAAAAGATCCCGTTTGCGGCATGGACGTAAATCCGGCGACTGCGACGCATCGCTGGGAGCACGCCGGCAAGACGTATTATTTCTGCTGCGCCGGATGCCTCGAAAAGTTTCGCGCTGCCCCCGATCGCTATCTGAGTTCCCCAATTTCTCCCAGCCTCGTACAGCTAGGTTCGCCACCGCCCGCTCAATCTCCTCAGGCTTCCCTCGACACCCGGACCGACACCAAGCCTGTAACGGCACGTGATCAACGCGCCTACGTCTGTCCCATGTGCCCGGAGGTTCACCAGCTCGGCCCCGGTCCCTGTCCACGCTGTGGGATGGCGCTCGAGCCGGAAAGTCCCCTGCCTGTTTCGAAGATCGAATACACCTGCCCCATGCATCCGGAGATCATTCGCTCCGAGCCGGGCAGTTGTCCGATCTGCGGGATGGCACTCGAGCCCCGCACCGTAACCGCGCACGAAGAAGAGAATCCCGAACTGCGCTCCATGAGCCGCCGCTTCTGGGTGAGCCTTGCGCTTACCGCGCCGCTGCTTATCGTCGCCATGGTCGACATGCTGCCGGGCATGCCCATCCAACACGCCCTGCCCCTGGGATGGCTGCCCTGGGGTGAACTCATCCTCGCGACCCCGGTCGTCCTGTGGGGCGGCTGGCCATTCTTCCAGCGTGGCTGGACGTCCATCGTTAACCGCTCCACCAACATGTTCACGCTGATCGCCATGGGCACGGGGGTTGCCTACCTTTACAGCCTGATCGCGACCCTGTGGCCACAAATTTTCCCTGCTGCCTTCCGCGGAATGAACGGACGTCCCGAGGTCTATTTCGAAGCGGCGGCCGCCATCACGACGCTGGTTCTCCTGGGACAAGTGCTCGAATTGCGCGCGCGCAGCCACACCAGCGCCGCCATTCGCGCCCTGCTCGACTTAAGCCCAAAGATGGCGCGCCTGGCCGGCGACGACGGCAACGATAAAGATATCCCGCTCGAGCTGGTGAAGCCCGGAGATCGTCTGCGGGTCCGCCCCGGCGAAAAAATTCCGGTGGATGGCGAAGTACTCGAGGGCAGCAGTGCGGTCGACGAGTCCATGATCACCGGCGAGTCGCTTCCCGTAGAGAAAGAGCAGGGCGCCAAGGTGATCGGGTCCACGGTGAACGGCACCGGATCGTTCACCATGCGAGCCCAGCGGGTCGGCAGCGAAACCATGCTCGCGCAAATCGTGCAGCTGGTCAGTCAGGCGCAACGCAGTCGCGCACCCATCCAGAGGCTGGCCGACAAAGTTGCCGCCTGGTTCGTGCCCGCAGTCATCGGCGCTGCCGTAGTGACCTTCATCCTGTGGGCGCTGGTCGGTCCTCAGCCGCGTCTCGCGCATGCGCTCGTGAACGCGGTGGCAGTGCTGATCATTGCCTGTCCTTGTGCACTGGGCTTGGCCACGCCCATGGCGATCATGGTGGGCACCGGTCGCGGAGCCTCCGCGGGCGTATTGATTCGCAATGCCGAGGCGCTGGAGCGCCTGGAAAAAGTTGACACCCTCGTCGTCGACAAGACCGGGACCCTCACGGAGGGAAAACCCACCGTAACCTCGATTGTGCCCGTTGGCCTCGAGAAAAAAGAGCTGCTCCGTATCGTCGCCAGCCTCGAGCGAGGCAGCGAGCACCCCCTGGCCACCGCCATCCTCGCCGACGCCGCCGCCAAAGGCATCCAACTCGCCGAAGCTACCCGCTTCCAATCCCAACTGGGAAAAGGCGCAGAAGGCACCGTGGAAGGTCATCACGTGGCCGCGGGCAATCGCCAACTGTTGGAGGAATTCCAGGTGCTCCTCCCCGAGGTGCCTGACCACTATCTGGGCGGCGGCGAAGCTGAGATCTACGTCGCCATCGACCGCCGTTTCGCCGGCTGGATCGTGGTGGCCGATGCCATTAAGGAGTCCAGCCTGCAGGCCATTCGCGATCTCAAGACGCAAGGCATCCGGGTGATGATGATCACCGGAGATAACCGTGCTACTGCCGAGAATGTCGCTGGCAAACTCGGCATCCAGGAGTTTGAGGCCGACGTGCTGCCCGCACAAAAATCTGAAATCGTCCGCAAGCTTCAGGAGCAGGGAAGAGTCGTCGCGATGGCGGGTGACGGTATCAACGATGCCCCGGCGTTGGCCCAGGCTGATGTCGGCATCGCGATGGGCACCGGCACTGACATCGCGATGGAAAGCGGAAGCGTTACCCTCGTCAAGGGCGACTTGGTCGGCATCGTGCGTGCCCGCAAGCTCAGTCAGGCGACCATGCGCAACATCCGCCAGAACCTGTTCTTCGCTTTTGTCTACAACTCGCTGGGCGTGCCCATTGCCGCCGGAGTGCTGTACCCCTTCTTTGGACTGCTGTTGAGCCCCATCTTGGCAGCCGCAGCCATGAGTTTCAGTTCCGTCTCCGTGATCGCAAACTCGCTGCGCTTGAGAAGCGTAAAACTCTAGCCAACGGGTCTAAACGGATGCTCTGGATCCGGCTGCCCGCTGCAGTGCGAATTGCTGGTCATCTAAGGCTCGCAGAAAGCTCGCACGCTGGCTGGCACGCAGACCAGTCCGGAGCAGCAGGGCGGAAGTTGCGGCGCTCCACACTGCTGCCCCTTCACTGAGCACCGTGGGCCGAGAACCGTTCCCGTACCCGTGAGAGCGACTACCTGGGGGCTTCCCGCCGCATTATCCATGACCGAAAGCGTGCCGCTCAGGTCGCCCGAACTACCGGGCGCAAATATTACGTTGATCGTGCACTCGGCTCCTGCTGCGAGAGTAATCCCACAAGTATCAGTCTTGGTGAAATCACCGGTAGCTGCCAGGCCAACGATGCTCAGCGGTGCGGTGCCTGTGTTCTTTAGTGTGATGGACTCGGCCAGGCTGGTGGTGCCGACAAGCTCGTGACCGAACGCCAAAGTGGTCGCAGACAGCGAAACGGAAGGCGTTCCGCCGCGCGTTCCTCCGGGCATTCCACCGCTGCAACCACTGAGACAGCAGATCCCAAGCAGAACGGGGCCAACGAAGCGTTTCATGCCGTCCCTCCGAAGAACCGTGAAATGTGATCAGGGCCGGGTCAAATCGGGCGGAGGAAGTCCTTTTTTCTGGCCGAAGTGTACCTCCTCAGCGCGTCCGTGCCAACCCGCTGTTTCAGTGGTGAAAGGAGTACGAGAAACGTTTCTACAGGTGGCTGAGAAAGTCGATAACTTCCGGCGTGCTCCAGTCGAAGGCATTGGCAAACTTACGCCGCAGCACCCCATTCCGGTCAATGATATAAGTCTCCGGAATCTGGATGGTCCCATAGAGGTGCTGGATCTTGGCGGTGGGGTCGCGCACCGTCACAAAGTCCATGCCGTACTTGCTGATGAAGCGGTGGTAGGCGCTGTCGTCCTCATCCGCGCTGATGGCAACTACCACAATCCCTTTGTCTTTCATGCGCTGTTGCATCTTCACCAGGGAAGGGGTCTCCGCCACGCACGGCGGGCACCAACTGGCCCAGAAGTTCAGCACCACCACTTGCCCCTTAAACTGGCTGAGCGTTACTTTGTGTTCCGCATCCTGCACGACAAAGTCTGGAGCAGGTTTGCCGATTCGCGGCGGCCGCGTGCCGCCATAGCAACCCGCCAGTAGCAGGAGGCCGGTAACTGCAATTGGGAAAGAGATCCGTCGCACCTAGCTATAATAATGGATTCGGCCTATGGGAACGCCAGTACCAGTTTCGGGACGGCCCGCCGTATCGGTCATCGTGCCAGCACGCAACGAAGAGGCGTGCCTCCGCACCTGCCTGGAGTCCCTGGTTTCGCAGGCCGGGGTAACGTTCGAGATCATCGTAGCCGACGACGGCTCGACCGACCGCACCCGCTGCATCGCCGATTCCTTTCCCCAGGTACGAGTAATTGATCCGGGACCGTTGCCTCCGGGATGGACCGGAAAAAATAACGCCGTCACCGCCGGTGCCCGCGCAGCGCAGGGCCATTGGCTGCTCTTCACCGACGCCGATACCGTTCACAAACCTGGCTCGCTTGCGCGCGCGGTCGCGGAGGCCGAGCGGCATCACGCCGATTTGCTTTCCTATTCTCCCGAACAAGAAGTGCATGGATTCTGGGAAAGGGCGGTAATGCCGGTGATCTTTGCGGAGCTGGCCAGTGCCTACCCGCCCTCGAAAGTCAACGATCCGGCTTCTCCTCTCGCTGCGGCAAACGGACAGTATTTGCTGTTTTCTCGGGAGGCCTACGAGGCCATCGGCGGTCATGCAGCCGTCGCGACAGATCTGCTCGAGGACGTTGCCATCGCGCGATTAGTCAAGCGCTCCGGGCGAAGAGTCTTTTTTCGATATGGCGGCGACGCTGTCCGCACCCGCATGTACCGCAGTTTTGCGCAGTTGCGCGAAGGCTGGACGAAAAACCTGGCACTCCTGTTCCCCTCGGCATTGAGTTTCGCGGGCTTGCAGATATCGCTATTTGTCGTGATTGTGGCGGATGTGGCCATGTCGGTCCTGGTCAATCTGATGGGCGGTTCAGCAGGCTGGCCCTGGATGGCTACCGTCGTGGCGATTTTTTTCTGGTTGCGCATCCGAAAGGCACATTTCTCTCCCTTGTCCAATGCCCTCGCTATCTTCGGTCTCCCTCTCTTTGCCTACCTGCTCCTTCGGTCGGCGGGGCTTCAGCGCAAAGGAGGTGTCCGTTGGAAAGGTCGAATCTATAACTCCCGGGCAGAAGGTGTGACGGCCTCTCGGTGGTTCCCATTCGTCGGAACATCGATGCTGATCGGTGCAGGTCTGATCGTTCTGGCGGGCAGCGTCGCTTTTGTGGTCGCATGCGATCGCTACGCGCTTCATCACCGTTGAGAAAGGAAATCCTTGGTCTACCTAACCCGTAAAGCCGAGTTCGCCGCCTCGCACTACTACCACAATCCGGAGTTCACTCCCGAGCAGAACCGCGCGCTTTTCGGCAAATGCAATAACCCCAATGGCCACGGCCACAACTACACGCTGGAAGTCACGGTGAAGGGAAGTGTCGACCCCAAATCCGGCTTCGTCGTCGATCTCAAGCAGCTCAAAGAAGTCATGAACCGCGAAGTTCTGGACGCCATGGACCATCGCTTCCTGAACAAGGAAGTCCCGGAATTCCTGCACCAGATTCCGACCACCGAGAACCTCGCCATCGCCATCTGGCAAAGGCTCGTCCCCAAGCTCCACGCGGCGCAGCTGCATCGCGTGCGTGTCTACGAGACGCCCGACCTGTTCGTCGATTTCTACGGAGAAGCATGAAGGCCCACCTGACCCGGCGATATCTTTTCTCGGCTTCCCATCGTCTGCACAGCAACGATATGCCCGACGACTGGAACCGTGCGACCTACGGCAAGTGCAATAATCCCCACGGCCATGGACACAACTACCACGTGGAAGTCACGGTGAGCGGCGCGGTCGATCCCCGCACCGGCATGGTCTGCAATCTGGTCGACCTCGATGGCTTCGTGAAGGTCGAAATCCTCGAGCGTTTCGGCCACCAGAACCTCAATACCTTGCCCGACTTCAAGGAACTTGTGCCCACTACCGAGAACCTCTGCATCCGCATCTATGAAATTTTGCAGCGTGGCTTCCAGCATGCTCATCTGGAAAGGGTACGCATGGAGGAAACCATGATGAACTCCTTTGCGTATGCCGGAGGAAAAGAGGTCCGCGATTAGAGCCCGGCGAAACTCGTTCGCCCAGCGCAAAGGCGCTCTGAAACCATGGGCATAGAACGTGAGTCCCGCAGGGGCGGCGCAACCCGCCGGTGCGGAAAGGCAACCAGGATCATGAAGGAAATTGCTGAAACACCTACCCTCACCAGTGCCACCTTTGAAGACCTCGTTCGCGAAGTACTCGTCCGCCTTGGCGAGGATCCCGCTCGCGAAGGTCTGGTGCGCACTCCCGAGCGCGTCCACAAGGCGTATAGCTTCCTTACCAAGGGCTACCGCGAGGATCCGGAAGCGCTCCTGAAAGAAGCGCTCTTTACCGTGTCCTACGATGAAATGGTGATCGTGAAGGACGTCGAGATGTTTAGCCTCTGCGAGCACCACATGCTGCCCTTCTTCGGCAAGGTGCACGTGGCCTACATTCCCAACGGCAAGGTCATTGGCCTCAGCAAGATTCCGCGCCTGATCGAACTGTTTGCGCGTCGCCTGCAAATCCAGGAACGGCTAACCACTCAGATTGCTGAGACCATTCAGAAAGTAATCGAACCGCAGGGTGTGGGCGTGGTTATCGAGGCTCGCCATCTCTGCATGATGATGCGCGGCGTCGAAAAGCAGCACTCCGCTGCCGTGACTTCCTCCATGCTGGGGTGTTTCCGCAACGAGGAAGAAACTCGTAGCGAGTTCCTCTCGCTGATCCGCAACCGCGCCAACGGAGTTTGAGGCGTGCTGCGGAAATTCACATCTTCCCGGTCTTAGCAGAGACCCGAACCAGAGCGTAGTGATGCCGGCAGCCTGGGTTTGAACAAACCTGATTTTTGCCAGTCGTTTCTGGCGCCGCCGGCTTTCAATTCGAAAGATTCAGCCGGACTGCACCATTGCCGCAATCATCCAAAAAACGCACCCCTCCGTTGTCCCTGGCCGGTCAAACCGCGCTCATTACCGGCGCCAGTCGCGGCATCGGGCTCGCCATGGCTCGTGCCCTGGCGCAACAAGGGAGTGACCTGGTTCTGGTTGGCCGCAAACTGGGTCCGCTCGAAAAGGTCGGAAGGGAACTCGCGCGTCAGGGAAACCGGGTACTCGTAAAGGTATGCGACGTTCGCGATCCCCGCTCGGTGAAAGCATTAGCTGCCAGCGTCAAGAAACAGTTTGGCCGCGTGGACATCCTGATCAACAACGCCGGCGTGGCTCACCCCAACCTTCCCGTGACAAGGCTTTCTTACGACGTGTGGAAGCTCGTCCTCGACACGAATCTGACCGGAACATTCCTCGTGACCCGTGAGATTTTGCCTCTGATGCGGCGCGGAAGCACGGTTGTCAACAATCTCTCGATCGCCGCCATCCGCGTCTTTGCCGGGTCGTCCGCCTACAACGCGTCCAAGCACGGCGCCCTCGGCTTGACCAATACACTGCGCGAGGAACTGCGCCCGCAGGGAATTCGGGTCATGGCTCTGCTTCCCGGAGCTACCCACACGGAAATCTGGAACACGCTCTGGCCCGAGGCGCCCCGCAAGAAGATGATCTCTCCCGAAACCGTCGCCCGCGCGCTGGTCAGCGCCCTGCTGCTCCCCGACAACAGCACCGTCGAACAACTCACCCTTATGCCCACGTCCGGGCCCCTCTAGCCACGTCCCAAAATGGAACGCCCCCAAAACTATTTCCTTTAAACCTGTCCCTTTCCACAGAGTTCCACGTGGAACATTAAGTCTCAAGGGCCTGCTTTACCACGTCCCGTAGCGGTAGCGATTCCGGCGCTGCGGAAACAACTTGATCAGCAGAATCCCGACGACAAAACCGCCGACGTGCGCCCAGAAGGCAATCCCGCTGGTCTGCGTGGTCTCGGCGATTGAGGTGGCGGCTCCGCTCAGGAATTGGCTTACGCCCCAGTAGCCGAGCATGAGCCACGCCGGTACGTGGAAGAAAAAGATGGGCGGGAAGAAGATGAGCACTCGGGCGCGCGGGTACAGAGCGAAGTAAGCGCCCAGAACGCCGGCGATGGCGCCGCTGGCGCCGATGCTGGGCACATGCGAGTTGGCATTGAACAAGATGTGCGTCAGGCTGGCGGCCACCCCGCTGAGAAGATAGAACAGCAGGTAGCCGAAGTGGCCGAGATAGTCTTCGATGTTGTCGCCAAAAATCCAGAGCATCCACATATTGCCCAGCACGTGAAACAAAGACCCGTGCAGGAACATAGACGTGAAAATCGGAAGCAGCGCGGCCACCGGACTGAATACCGGCGTGCCCGTGAGCAGCCCGATTTCCACCCGGGGAACCACCCCAAACTGAGCGATCAGGGCATTCAAGGCGCCGCGGCTGTGCGCCCCCAGTTGCCACTCGAAGAAATAAATAAACAGGTTGAGGGCGATGAGAAAATACGTGACGAAGGGCGTGCTGAAGACAGGCTGATCGTCGCGTAGAGGAAACATAAGGAATCAGCGAAAAGGAATCAGGTAAAGTAGTGGTCACAGAATTTTCTCATGAATGCGGTCCTCATCCTCGATAAACCCGCGGGCTTGACTTCGCACGACGTAGTCAACCGCGTTCGCCGCATCCTGCAGCAGCGCTCGGTCGGGCATCTGGGCACGCTCGACCCGCTGGCGACGGGGGTTTTGCCCATCGTGGTTGGCAACCTTACCCGGCTGGCGCAGTTCTACACCGCATCGGAGAAGACTTACGAAGGCACGATCCGCCTTGGTTTTGCGACCGACACCTACGACGCCGAAGGAGAGCCGGCCACTCCGCCCCGGAGCGTGTCCGTTTCACTCGCACAACTCCGGGAGGTTGCCCAGCATTTTCGCGGCGTGATCGAGCAGATGCCGCCGCCTTTTTCCGCGAAGAAGGTTCAGGGTGTTCCCGCTTACAAGCTGGCCCGCAAGAAGAAGGAAGTGAAGCTGGAGCCGGTGCAGGTAGAGATCAAGGAATTCGAAATCCTGTCGTGCGCGGGTGGGCGCGCCGATTTCCGGGCGCGGGTCGCGTCCGGCACCTACATGCGTTCCGTGGCGCACGATATGGGAACGCAATTGGGCTGCGGCGCTCACCTGGAATCATTGCGGCGTACCAGCGTCGCCGAGTTTGTCATTGGAGACGCTTGCACTCTGGAACAGGTGGAGTTCGCCAGCAGCGCGGGGCGCCTCGATCAGGTCTGCGTGCATGCGCGAAAATTGTTGCCCGAGATGCCCTCGGTCACGGCGACGGACGAGGCTGCCGCGTACATCCGCAGCGGGCGCGCCGTGAACTTGCCGGAATTCTCACGAGCGAAACAAGTGAAAGTCTTCTACGGGCAAAGCGAATTGATCGCGATCGCAAGCCGGGTCGCGGGAACGCTATTCCATCCCAGAATTGTGTTTGCAGCCGAAAACGCTGTACCCGCGGCCCGCTGAGATTGCGGCGGTGCAAAGCATTTCCAACCCCGGAATCGTGAAGCAGCGCGCCAGAGATTGCGGGTCGAACACCCGGGACTCTACACCGAGCTCGAGGCTCGGGCTCGGAATTGCTACTGCAGGATCGGTGAGCAACAGGGCTTCTGCACCGGCTTGGGTTCCATGAGTTCCACGCGGGTGAAGTTGGGGTCGTAGAGGTTGAGTTGCCATTTTCCGTCGCGGCCGACCTCGGGGGGTTCAGAAGGTTTGGGCCCGCGCTTGAGAACCGTTTCATAACCTGCCTTCACGCTGGGGACACCCAAAGCCAGGTGATGCATGACTCCGAGATCGTGAGGGTCGGGGTTGTGGACGTTGAGCATGTACTCGAGCCAGTCGGTGCCATCGGGCACACGCATGTCGACCCAATCGGTGACGTTGTCGGTCATGCCGCCGTGCCAGATGTCCCGGAAGCCGAGAATGTCTTTGTAGAAATGGTCGGCCGCAGCCCGGTCGTTTACCACCACGCCCACGTGGATGATGTGGTCCGAGACCCGGGTGGGGGGAAGAAACTTGCCGAAGTTGCGACTGTGCAGCGACCCGGGCATGTACTGAATGAATTCGACGTCGTGCCCGTCCGGGTCGGTGACATCGAAGCCGCGGTTGCCGTCCAGCATCGGTTCCAGTTTTTCCGGGACCTTTACACCCTTGCTGGCGAGATAGGCGCGCAGCTGCTCAGCATCGGAGGTCTCAAACGAAATGTGGGAGAGCCGGTCCTGCTTGGGGTCGTTGAGTTCGGGAAAGACCTCGATGTACTGGTGGTCGTTCACCTTGAAATAGGTGAGCAGCAGTCCGGTACCTTCGTCGGCGGGCTTGTCCAGGCTGAAAGGCTCCTGGTAGCCGAGCACGCCCCCGTAGAATTTGCGGGCGGCGGCGAGGTTGTCGGTGCGCAAGCCGATATGGGCGACTCCCAAGATCTTGGGACGGGCGACGGGGGCTGCGTTCTGTGCGCCCGCCAAAGCAGCGAGCAGAAGGGAAGTGAGGCCAAGAAGAATGAAAGATCGCATGGGCATCGATGGTGCGGCCAACGGCCGGGAGACGTCAAGCGAGATCGGTGTCGTTTACAACTCTGAACATCAAAAGAATTGTCACGTTCCTGCCAAGATAAGTTTCTTTCCGCCTGCGAAATTCGCCCCATCCCCCATGGGGAGCGAGTTGCACGTACCTCGAACGCGACAAACATCCGGGCCAGTCACGTTCGCGTTTCCTTTGAGAGTGTTGGCTCGCTGACGACGCCCGAAAATGGCGCCGAGGGGAAATGTTTGACTTTCGACCCCTCAGGAGTCAACTGTGACACGCGTGACACCGGTCAAGAAACGCTAGATGTGCAGTCTCCGACGTGCTGCACCGACCAGAATTACCAGCCCTGTTCCCAGCAGGCCCATAGTACCGGGTTCTGGAACCGTCGTCGTTCCGCCGCCTGAGCAACCGCCGCCGAGAACGTTATTGTCCAGCGTCACCGCACCATTTCGGGCCAGGGCCGAACCGCATGCGATGGAGGCGCCGGTCGTCATGGTGATACTGGTGAGCGCGAGAATATTTCCTGCGAACGCGGTGCCCGTGCCCAGAGTCGCGGAACTGCCGACCTGCCAGAAAACGTTCTTATCGCTCAGACCGCTGGCAAAAACAACGGCGGCGTTGCTTGCGGTCGTGAGCGTGCTGGCGATCTGAAAGACGAAAACCGCGTTGGGGTTCCCTTGGGTGTCGAGAGTCAATGTGCCCGTCAGCTGAGCAGAACTCGCAAAGAAATATACGCCGGGCGTGAGAATCTTTCCCCCCAGGTCCTGACCAGTCAACGTGGCAGTGGGCGCCAAGCCTGCAGCCTTGATATACGCTGCGGTCAGATCACTCTGAGCCTGAGCCGCGGGGCCGTTGGCTTTGTTGATCGTTCCGTTCACCATTCCAGGAGGAAAGCCGGTTACCGCGGAACCTGCGCTGACACCCAGGTTTCCATTGAGAACGCTGGGGCCCGTGTTCGTAACGGTTGAGCCCGCGAGCACTACGTAGCTGCCGGCGGTTCCCAGAGTGATGGAATCGGCATAAGCGCCGATTGCCAACAACGGGAGAACTAAGAACGATAGAACCGACCAACGAACGCCGCGCGATCTCATATTTTCCTCCGAAGCCCAGCAAGGCCTGTCCGCCATTCACGTAGCGGAACGCCTCTTTCAGTGAGGAGAATATGTCTCAAGGCGACAGGAGACTGTTCACAACTGCTCAATTTCCACAATTATCTATTCCATCAAAGTGTTAGCAATACGAATTCTTTGACTTCGGTTCGCTTCCACTTTGCGTAACGGCCTAAGGCTTGTGACCCGCGCTGCACAAGCCTTTCGAACGGACACATTGCGAAAAGTGATCAATTGTGATCAGTCGGACTGTCTTCCTGAGACCTATCATGCGGCTCGACCGTTAGCTTTGTTGCGAACCCCTCCCCCCGAGGCGAAGCCGGGTCAAATGACGGTCGGGCCCGGCCCCTCCCCCAATCAGGCTGGTCGCCCACCGCGGCTCCGCCAAGATAAGTTTCTTCCGCCCGCAGCTCCGGAAAAAGTTAACTTCCGGTTTGCCCGTGAGAACGAAGCCGCTGGCGCGGCGGACGCTGCCGCGTGGTGATGTCGGCAGTCCTGATTTTTGGCTCAGATAATTGTGGGTCACAAGGAGGTCCCTGTGACCCATCTACGCAAAATGATGCTGGAGGAACTCCAGCGACGTCATTACTCTGAAGCTACCACACGACGTTACATTCGCTTCATCGAGCGGTACGCCCAGCACTTCCACCGCTCGCCCGATCGCCTGGGACCGCAGCACATCCGCGAGTACCAAGCCCAACTCTTCACCGTGCACAAACTGACTCCCGGTTCGGTAACCAACCATCTCTGCGCCCTGCGTTTCCTCTATATCCAGACGCTCAAGAGGTCCTGGAGCATTGCCGACACTCCCTATCCCAAGAAGCGCTATCGCCTACCCACCATTCTCAGTCAGGAAGAAGTAACACAGCTCATCGATGCTGCGCCGACTCCCTTCTATCGCACCATTTTGATGACCCTCTACGGCACCGGCGTGCGCCGCGCCGAGCTCACGCGCCTGAAGGTCAGCGACATCGATAGCCGACGCATGGTCGTGCACATTCAGGGCGGCAAAGGCGGGCAAGACCGCGACGTGATGCTCAGCCCCGTCCTGCTCGAGGAACTACGCGCTCACTGGCGACGCTTGCGCAAAAAGTCCGTCTGGTTATTTCCCGGCAACCGCTGGCACAGCGGCGATCACCCCACCGATACCAAGACTCCCTACCACGCCTGCGCCGCAGCCGCTCGCTGCGCCGGGATCAAGAAACGTGTCTATCCCCACGTGCTCCGCCACTGCTTCGCCACCCACTTGCTCGAAGCCGGTGCCGACCTGCACACCATCCAGATCCTGTTAGGCCATCACGATCTGAAAGAAACCGCTCGCTATCTCCACCTCTCGCAACGGCACTTGCATGCCACGCCCAGTCCGCTGGATGCGCTGGTGCTCAAGAAAGGCAGGTCGTCCCAGGAGGAGTAAATGAGTCGGCCACAGTTCGAGTTGGCCGACATCATTCGCAGTGCAGGTACAGACTTCATCGAGCGAAACCGTTCGTGGCTCTGCTGGACCCACCTCAAGATCCTGCGGGCCATCGTGCGCTGTCGCACTGCTGCCCTGGGCGGCCATATCGATGAGTGCACCGGCTGCGGACATCGTGCCACCATCTCCTACAACAGCTGTCGCAACCGGCACTGCCCAAAGTGTCAGACCGGTGCGCGGGAACGCTGGATCGCGGCGCGTCGTCGTGAACTGCTGCCCACGCCCTATGTCCACGTCGTCTTCACCATGCCGCCGCAACTGGCTGCGTTGGCTCTCCAGAACAAGAAACTCATCTACGGTTTGCTGCTCCGGGCCAGCGCCGAAACTCTATTGGAAGTCGCGCGCAATCCCGCCCATCTCGGCGCCGAGATCGGCTTCTTCAGCGTGCTTCACACCTGGAACCAGAAGCTCCAACTTCATCCCCATGTCCACTGCGTCGTTCCCGCCGGCGGACTCTCGCGCGATCACGCCCGCTGGATTCGATCCCACCCACGCTTCTTCCTTCCCATTGCTGTACTGCGACGCGTGTTTCGCGGCAAGTTCGTCGCCGGCCTGAAGTCTGCCTTTGAACGCCGTCAACTGCACCTGGCCGGAGAACTCGCACCGCTCACCCATCCCAAGTTCTTCGCTGCCTGGCTGCGTCCGCTCTTCCGCAAAGACTGGATCGTCTACTCCAAACCACCCTTCGGCGGACCCGATTACGTCCTGCAGTATCTCGGCCGCTATACCCACCGCGTCGCCATCTCCAACCATCGCTTGCTCGCATTGGTGGACGGACAGGTTACCTTTCGCTGGCGCGACTCTGCCGACCACAATCGGCAGAAAGTGATGACCCTCTCGCGCGATGAGTTTCTCCGTCGCTTCCTACTGCACCTGCTCCCCAAGGGCTTCGTCCGCATCCGCCACTTCGGCTTCCTCGCCAACCGCAGGCGCGCCGCCCTGCTGCCACGGTGCTTCGCCGCTCTCCACGCCACTCCACCGAAAAAGGAATCGGAAACTTCGACCGCTCCTACAGCGCACCCGCTGTGGCGCTGTCCTAAGTGCGGCGGACCGATGGCCGTCGTCGAACGATTCACAGCGGCACAACTCCAACTCCGTTCTCCACCACTCCTGGCCACGGCTGCATGAAATCACTCGCCCACACACCGCACTGTCGGCGCGCTTCAGAGCGTCTTGCCGAAGTGTGTCTCCGCTACACCCAGACATCTTCTTCCTGTCCCCGCCTAGGCTCCCTTCGGCCATCAACTCGTCTTTGCTCAGCTGCGCCGGCTCCTCCGCTACTGGCCTTGACCACTCCCGCCAACTTCTACACCCCTCGCTCGCTCCATTCAATTTGCATAAGTCCCGCGTCCGCCGCGCCAGCGGCTTCCTTCTGACGGCTTTTTCGAACACGACGCCTCTCACCTTCTTTCAGCCTTGAGCACTCATCCCGGCGTCGCGTCCGAAAAAGCACTAGCGTGACACGACCAGAAATCCAGACCAGCTACTCCGTTGTGAGTGCCGTGTCAGCGTCGGTCGCGATTGCTTCTAGCTTTTGCTTTTCGCTTTCGGCTCAGGTGAGCGCTCCTGATTATTGCCGGATCGGTTCAAATGTTCAGGAATTCCGGTGATAAGGCCTTGATAATCCGTGAGGCGGTCACCGATGATGACCACCCCCTTTGAGGTTACTTCATATTCGCGGATATCCTTGCTATGGTTGCCACCGCGCATCTTGATAACGATCATAATCTTGCGAAGCTGGCCGTCGATGCATACGTACCGAAGCCGGATAATGTCATCGGTGAGAAAGGAAATGGAGTAGGTACTAAACGGGAATTCTGTGAAAGACTCGTTCACCTCGACGGTGCTTAGAATCGTCACCCCGACTCCCGTCAAAGCGGTGATCATCCGGTAGAGCGATTCGCGAAAGTCCGCGCGGAAGCCGGGGGCCAGCGCCATCTCAAAGCCCGCGAGCGAATCAATCACCAGGCGTTTGGCGCCAATCTTCTGCACCGCGTCGAGAATCTCGTGCATGGTTTCATCCACCGAGAGATCCAGCGGACGGAGGTAGAGGATTTCGAGTTTCTTCTCGTGTCGCGGCGTTTTCAGATCCAGACCAAAACTGCTGGCCCGCTCCGCATACTCTTGCGGTCGTTCTTCAAAGACCACCACAACTCCCGGGTCGCCCTGACGTATGCCCTCAGCGATGAATTGGGTTGCCAAGACTGATTTTCCCGTTCCCGAAGCCCCTGCCACGAGGACACTATCTCCCTCGGGGATGCCGCCCCCAAGCATCTTGTCCAACTCCGGAATACCGAGGGAAAGGCGTCGCGTGCTGGGGATCTTTCTTGCTTGTCCGGCCAGCCCAAGAGTACGCGAGAAGGCTTGCAGCCCAGCATTGGTAATACGGAAGGTGTGCAGTCCGGGCACGGACGCCTGCCCGCGCAGTTTCACGATCTGGAGTTTCCGCACGATGGAACTTCGCTCCGAGGCCTGGTAGAGCCAAAAGAGGCCATCGGAGACCGTGAATACGGGATTGTCTCGGATTTCACCTTCGACATATTCCCCGACCAGGAAAGTCGTGGCTTGCCAACTCGTCAGCAGCAGGGCTAACCGCTGAATGAAAGCTTGCAGCTCCACGTCGGTTGTGCCACCGAGCGCCTTCCGCACCACGGTGCGAAAGGAGTCAACTACCACGACGCCGGGACTTGCCTTCTCAACCTCTTTCGTAATTTCCTCTAAGACCGCGTCCAGATCCTTCTCCAACACAACCTGGCTCAAGTTAATAAAGCGGACAGCATTGTTTAACTTGGCCTGGTCGAAGAACGTGTACTGTTGCTGGTAGCGCAGCATTTTGATGGCGGGTTCGCCGAGGATGGTGAAATAGAGCGCCGGGCGCTCCGGCGCAGCGTTGGCGAACACGATCTGGTGGGCCAGCGTGGTCTTGCCGCTTCCTGGGGCTCCCGCGATGATATTAAAAGAAAATTCCGGGAGACCGCCGCCCAGGATTTCATCAAGGCCCGGCACCCCGGTCGGCAGTTTTTTTATTATCACTCTATCTTGTGCGCTCAAGCTTTCCTCGCTTCTCGGAAACACAGCCGTCGAATGCGGCCTCCGGCCACACATCCTGAACCAGCCGCAACGTTAAACCCTCGCCAATGAAAGTGAGGAGCAGCCCGAGTAACTGGGCAATGAGAATGGCTCCTCCGTCCCTGGCCTGTTCCTTGTCAGTTTGCGACGCAAGCTCATCTAGACCTTTTACGGAGCCATCCGCCGCGACCTGTACCGCGCTCAGACTGGGAGCTTCCGCCCTGGCCAGCGTCAGAGCACGAGAAATCAGCGAACGAAAGCCGGCAACTCCCGCGAGTGTAATGAGGGGCCGGCGCAGCTTCGCACAGACGCGAAAAGCCGCAGACTCCGGTGGCTCGGAGCTCTCGCCCGCAACGGCTTCGAAAGTAAGAAGGCGTTCGGCCAAATGTCGCGACTCTGGAATACTCACGATTTCCTTTTCCGTGCAAGGTGCGAACGCTGTATTCAGTTCGGCTTGGGGCTTTTAATTGCCGCCACTACCGCCAATACGGTCGCTGTGTTTAGGACGTTTCCGGAGATCGTCCTCAGCGCTTCTGTGACGGGCGGATATTGCTCCGCCAGTTTCTCGAGACGCGCACTGACGCCTTGGAGATCATCGACTTCATTGACAATCGCTTCAAAGCCGATGGGTATACCGCTGTTCGAGAGGAACCTAAAGTCCGGGAGAATTTCAGATGCCACCAGCTGCAACGTCATAGCTTCGCCAACAACTCGGACAAGCAGTCCGAGTAACTGGGTAATGAGAACTATTCCTGCCTCCCGAGCTTGGTCTGCGTCGACTTGAGGCCGAAGCTCCTCTAGACCCTGTAAGGAGCCATCCGCCGCGACCCGCACGGCGCTAAGACTGGGAGCTTCCGCCCTGGCCAGCGTCAGAGCACGAGAAAGGAGGGAATGAAAACCAGCAAGTCCCGCGAGTGTAATTAGGGGCTGGCGCAACCTCTCACAGACGCCAAAGGCCGCGAATTCCGTCGGCAAGGAGGTCTTGCCCGCAGCGTTTTCGTAAGCCAGAAGTCGCAGGGCCAAATCTCGCGTCTGTGGGGGAAGCATCATTTCCGTTCCGTCACCATGCAAAATTCCCGTGACACCTGGACATGAAACGTTCAGCCTAATGTAACGCGTTTGGGAGTCGCTCGGATAGGGCGTGCGCCTGCTTCATCGAATTCTGTAGGCGCGGTGCCCGCCCTAGATCACTGTATAGTCGCTGTCCCTCAATTGGGATGACGCGGTCCGCTAGTCGTGGAGAACGACGTTGAGAAGAGAACTGTGAACCTGTAGCCCGCCTTCTGCACCCCCGGCGTAGTCAATGAATCCCAATTTCCTGAACCGGTTCATGAAAAAGCTCACCCGCGAACGAGTGGTGCCCACCATCTCAGCCAGCGTCTCTTGACTGAGTTTCGGAATCACGGTTTCAGGAACCCCTTCCTTACCAAAACGAGCCAGCATGAGAAGGACACGGGCTAACCTTTTCTCGCTGGAATTAAACAACTGGTCAACCAGATCCTCTTCGTATCGAATGTTCCGGGTCAACAAATATGCGACGAACAGATCGGAAAGGGTGTGTTCGCGGTGAAGCGCGTCCACCATGGCCTTTTTCTCGATTCTCAGAACAGCGCAATCCGTCATTGCGGTTGCAGAGCCCATGCGAAGAGGTTGGCCCGCAAGCGAACCTTCACCGAAGAAACTCCCGTCACTTAAAATGCCGATTGTGGCTTCCTTGCCATCCTTGGAGACAACGGTGAGTCTCACCTTGCCTGTCCGCAGGTAGAAAAGTGCGTCTGCGGGATCCCCTTGGGCGAAGATGGTTTGCTTTTTCGGAAAGAGCAAAGCCTTCCTGCCTTCGCCGATGGTGTCGAGGAACACCTGGGGGTCGAATTTGGGGCCGTTCTTGGGGGCTGGGGATGGACGCGCAGAATTCCGCGGGCGTCGCGATTTCTGTTCAATCGGCGCCGGGATGGCGATTTTCGTTGAACCTTTGGATTCGCGAGGCGAAGCCATGGGCACACGTCCGCTCATTCCACGTTCAAGCACATTATACCCTCTAGCGCTAGCCCAGCGTCGCTTGATTGCGGGCGTCGTGGACGTTTTTTCCTTGAAAGCAACCGTGCCTGAAACCTCAGAGCGGGTTTGTCGGCAACTAGGAAGCCATGGAGCTGGTGGTCAATTAGTGATAAATCCCTGAAACGGTGTGAGATCTATGTAATGTCCGATAACAGGTATTATGTCAACTGGGCACTGCTGCAATGGTCGGAGCGTGTCCCTACGCCGAAACGGCTGGGCCAAGTGGGCGCCCCTCGGGCGGAGGCGGCAACTGTCCAGATATCCCCAGCTTCCCTTTTCAACGAAGTACCGAACCGGGCCAAATCGGTCCGGCTCGGAGAGCCAAAATCACCCAAATGCCAGATCGTGCCGCTTCGCGAGCCTAGAAGATCAGCTTCATCGCAAACTGCAGCTGACGTGCCGAGCCGGAGTCTCCCGTCGGGAAACGAGTGCTCCGGATGACGCCAAAGCTGCTGCTACCCACTTGGGCGGTCAGGCCGGGATTGCCAAAGTTGGGGTGATTGAGAACGTCAAACGTCTCAAATCGAAATTCATGACTGATCCGCTCGGTGATCCTGGTCACCTTGCTGATGGAAAAGTCGAGATTCTCGAAGTTTGGACCCCGCACCGAGTTTCTTCCCATGTTGCCGAAGTGCACCCCACCCGCTGTAGGCAGCGCAAACTGCGCCCCAGCCGGACACGCAACGGTGGGATCGCAAACCGAGCCGGAGGTAAACCACTGAATGTTTCCGGAGCTGTTGATCTGGTTCACGATGACAGGATTGGCAATGAGGTCGGGTCGCAAATTCCCCACGCCGGTGAGTGAGCTGTTGGCGACGGTAATATTCAGGGGGTTGCCGCTTTGCAATTGCAAAATCCCCGACAGCCGCCAGCCCTCGACCAAGCGGCGGCCCTTGAACGGGAGCTCGTATAGCGAGCTGATGACGAAGCGATGACGGGCATCATAGTCTGAAGGCCCGTAGTCTCCTCGCGGGTCCAGGCTATTCTGGACGGTCAGGCCCTGGAAATTTCGGGAGTTATAGTCCAGCGATTTGGACCAGGTGTAGGATGCATCAAACTGCAGCCCGCGCGAGAGATGCTTGGTTCCGGTGAGCCACAGTGCGTGGTAGGTAGAGTTTCCCCCGCTGATGTTCTCGGTCACATTGCCTAAGACTGTCCCGGGAAGAATTGGACTCGATGCAGACAGCATGGGAAAAGGTCGAGTGCCATCGGGAAGCTTCTGGTTCTGATTGATCGCCAGGTTCAAGTGAGTTCCCTTCGATCCAAAGTATCCGATCATCATTCCCAGGCTGGGGGTGAACGAATGCTGCAAATTCAGATTCCAGGACTGGATGTAGGCATTTTTGAAGTGGGTATCGATGGCGGCCGGACTTAAACCGGCAGCCGCGGAGTCGGTGAGCAGCGTGGCAAAAGTGGAGAATGGTTTGCCCGGACTGCTTGCGAACTGCGCCGGTGTAGCCAGCGGTGGATTGCCACTGAGCACAGTTGGTCCGGGCAGGAACTGGTCAACCTGGTAGCCATAGCCGCCACGCAACACTGTCTTCCCGTTCCGGAAGAGATCCCAAGAGAAGCCTACCCGGGGCTCAAAATTGTGGTTGTTCTGGTCGATGGTGTCGTTATAACCGGCGGTTCCAAGGCGCACCAGGGAGTCGGTGGCAGCAAAGAAATTCACCGAGCGATCGACGGCTTCGGTTGGCGACATGTTCCATTCCCAGCGCAGTCCCAGCTCCAGCGTAAAGAACGGCTTCACCCGGAAGCTGTCTTGAGCGAACACACCTAAGGAACTGGCGAATACTCGCGCCGGGCGGTTGCCCAATACTGTCGAGAACGCTACCCCCTGGTTGACGAAATTGACCGGAGTCGCATTGATTTCGCCGTGCACAAAATCGTCGAAGGTCGCGAACCCCAACCCGCTATCGTCGAAGGTGAAACTGTTTCCATTGAAGCGACGAAACTCTCCCCCAAACTTCCAAGAATGTTTTCCTCGGAGGTAATTGACGGTATCCGAAGCAACCGCGGTGTAATCGCCGCGGCCCTGCGGGAAGTTGCGAATTCCGCCGAAGGTCAGGCCCAGGTCGTTGATCGACATTTGTGGAAGCCCGACCGGTCCGCTGAGACCATTGTTGATTCCGAAAGTGGACGGATCCTGTTTGGAATCGCCCACAAACGTGATGTGGATGCGGTTGTAGCCAAAGCGAAACTCGTTCACGACCCGGGGATTGAAAATGTGGGTTTCGTTTAGGGTAAAAATCTGGCGGCGCGACTGCCGGGTATCCCCGAAGCCCGGAATGTTGTTGCCTTGCAGATTCGGCTCCTGCCGTTTGTCGCGCTGAATGGCATAGTAGCCGTGCAGGCGATCGCTTTCGCTGAAGTTGTGGCTCACGTCGCCGGTCCACTGGTCGATGTTGACGGGCGCAGTCGCCGAACTGGTGAAGCCATTGTCACCTTGATTCGCGTCCGGAATCAGATCCAGCAATTGCAGGGACGTCGCGCTGGCAGCGGGGTCGGCCTGTGCGGCCTGGCGTTGGGCCGCGGACGGAACGTTTGTGGTGAGCGTGAGCGCTTGCCTCTGCCGCAATCCCTCGTAGCTGAAAAAGAAGAAGGTATGGTTCCTCCAGATCGGGCCTCCGATGCTGACCCCAAAGTTGTTGCGTTTGAAGGTTGATTGGGGGAGGCGATTGCCCGATTTGTCGGTGTCCTTGTTGAAGAAATTGCGGGCATCAAACATCTCGTTGCGGAGGAAATCGAAGCCTTCCCCATGCCAATCGTTGGTGCCGGATCGGGTGGCAATATGAACCACGGCGCCGGAGTTACGGCCATTCTCAGCGCTATAGGTCGAATTGTCGGCCTTGAATTCCTGCACCGTGTTGATGGACGGTTGAAAGGTGATTTGGCCATTGGCCATGTCGTTCAGGTTGACGCCGTTAATCATGAAGTTGACGGTATCTTCCCGGTTCCCGGCAGTGTTGATGGCAAAGGATCCCTGCCCGCGCAGCGGAGCCGTCAAGAAACCGTTCTGCGGAGGCGTGACCGTACCTGCCAGCAAGAGACCTAAATCCACAAAGTGGCGCCCGTTGAGAGGAATATCCTGAACGGTGCGCTGATTGACCACTCCTCCAACCGTCATCGTTCCGGCATCGATCACGGGTGCCTCAGAGGAGACCGTAACCACTTCGGAAGTTTGCGCCACTTGCAGCCGGAAGTTTTGCACCACGATCTGGCTGACCTGTAAAAGCAATCCAGCCAGTACTTCGGCGCGCATCCCGTTAGCGCGAACCTGGAGCCGGTAAGTGCCCACTGGCAGCGCGGGAAACTCATAGCTGCCGCTACTGTTGGTGGTCATGCTGCGTTGCAAGCCGGTTGCCAGGCTTTGAACGACCACGGTCGCGCCCGGCACTACTGCGCCCGAGGCGTCAGTGACGGTACCGCGAACCGTCGCGGTCGATTGGGCAAACAGGCTAGGAGTGGCGGCGACAGACAGGAAAAACATTACGGCAACCGGCACAAACAGATTTTTCAGGAATGGCCGATCCATGGTTACCCTCCTCGTAGGAAATGCGTTAGGTCGGGGCCAGGGTTACGCGCAGATGGCGCAGGTGCAGGTCGTGTTATCGCGATACTTGTCGATTGCGATACATCGACCCCGGTAATGTTGCTTCCGAGCATGCGAAGGACCAAGAGGGTTGTGGCTGCAAGTTGATGGATTGGCTGACTTCCATCAGCGATGCAAGTTCGCACCACAGTTTTTGGAAAATCGACTTCAGTTTCTGGAATCACGTGACGACGGACAACACCGATGGGGCCACGGCAAACTGCCCGCGTCGCACATCCGAATGCAGGAAAGCGGAACGTTACGTCGTCCCGACCGTGAGCAAAATACAGTATTGGCCGTAGGAAGCTTTCCGAGAACACCTGACTTTCTGCGGGGAGGCGATTCCGGTGAGGTTTTAAGGCGCGAGCAGCGACTTCAAGTGATGCTTGAACCTTCGCAGAGCCTCGAGCCGCTCGGGCGTCGCCTCCACGATTTCGTGTTTATGCTGAAAGACCTGCCGCCCGCCCTTTTCCACCAGCACCCCGATCGCTTCCCCCATCCGCCAGCCCGGCGTCCCTAAGATCTGCAAGCCGTCAACGCCCGGCACCAGCAGGGCCACGCAGCCGTCGCGCACTACACCGATACATTTGGGAAAGCGATCAAAGGTCTCGAGTTCGAAGCCAGCAAGATAAATTTGTTGCAGCTGTTCGGCGGGATCCATGGAGGAGGATTGAGTAATCGGGAATTCAGCACTGAGTAATTCGTGATCGAACCCAGCTCAATTACACAATTGCCAAATGACTCAATTTCTCGATTACTACATTTTGTAGCGGCCCAGGTCTTCGTCATTCAGGTCTTCGAGCATTTTGCGCAGGTCGTCGGGGGTAAGGCGGTCGGAGTTGTTGGCGGCGACCTTGGAGGATTTGAGGACGTCATCCTCGACGAAGATCGGACAATCGACACGCAGGGCCAGGGCCAAGGCATCGGAGGGGCGCGAGTCGATACTGATGATGCGGCCGTCGCGCTCCACCCAGATGACCGCGAAGAAGGTGTCGTCCCGCAATTCGGTGACTACCACTTTCCGAACTTGCGACTCGAGGCCGACCAGGACGTTCTTGATCAAGTCATGAGTCATGGGACGCGGCGTAGTCACCTTTTCGATCTCGAGCGCAATGGCATTGGCTTCGTAGACACCCACCCAAATGGGCAACACCGTGTCGCTGCCGATGTCCTTGAGAATCACGATGGGCATATTGGTTACCGGGTCCATCATGAGCCCGCGAATCTTCATCTCTACTTCCATCGTGAAACCCCTGAGAAACTGCTGATCGTGCCGGGCCTGGATTACGTCGGGGAACCTGTCCCGCCAGAACCCGCTAATTTTCCCCTTATACCACCATTTGCCCGAGCAGACTGTTGGGAAAGCTGGCGGTAATCAACACGGAGACATAACTTCCGAGCGCGGCAACCGCCGCTTCCGGTACGGTAAAGTTCAGCGTCTTGTTCTGCGAAGTGCGTCCGATCCATTGGCCGCGGGCCTGATTCTTGCCTTCAACCATAACCTCAATAGTTTGCCCCAAATGTTTCTGGTTCCGACGTTTCTGAATGTCGCGCTGCCGCTCCATCAAGACCGAGAGGCGACGTGCTTTCTCCTCATCCGGGATGGCATCCTCCAAACGCAAGGCGGGCGTATTGGGACGAGGGGAATACTTGAAAGAGAACACCCCGTCATATTCGACGGCATCGAGCAGGCTAAGGGTTTGCTGGAATTCCGCCTCGGTTTCCCCGGGGAAGCCGACGATAACGTCGGTGGTCAGGCTGATGTCGCGGTGTGCGGCCTTCATCCAGGAAATACGTTCCAGGTACTGCTCGCGGTTGTAGAGGCGTTGCATCGCATCCAGCACGCGGGTGGAGCCACTTTGCACGGGAAGGTGTACGTGGTCGCAAAGTGTGGGGACGGCGTCAATGGCCTCCACAATATCCTTGCCGAAGTCGCGCGGATGGGAAGTGGTGAAGCGGACGCGCTTGATGCCGGGAACCTCACCAACGGCGGCCAGGAGTTCGGCGAAAGACTTCTTTCCTGCCGGGTCTTGGTAGGAATTTACGTTCTGGCCGAGCAACTGGATCTCGGTGTAGCCGGAATCGGCCATCTGGCGGGCTTCGGCGAGCACGGAGTCGGAGGTGCGGCCGCGTTCCTTACCGCGGGTGAAGGGCACCACGCAATAGGCACAGAACTTGTCGCAACCCTCGATGATGGTGACGTAGCCACGGTGCGGGTTGGTGCGGGAGGTAAACTCGGTCTCAAAGCACTCGTCGGTCTGGCGGTCATCGAGACCGGTGACGTGCCGGTTCCCTGCCTCGATCTGCACCAGCATCTGCGGCAGATTGCGGTACGATGCCGAACCGCAGACCATGGAAACGTGCGGGGCGCGCTCGAAAATCTTCTCGCCTTCCTGCTGCGCGACGCAGCCCAGGACGCCGAACACTTTGCCTTGTTTCTGATACTTCTTGTAATCGGCCAGGCGGTGAAACACCTTCTGCTCCGCCTTGTCGCGGATGGAGCAGGTATTGTAGAGGACGAGGTCGGCCTCCTCCACGGTTTCCACCTGGCGGTAACCTTCGGAAACCAGTGTGCCGATCACCTTTTCGGAGTCGTGCACGTTCATCTGGCAGCCGAAGGTTTCGAGATAGAACTTCTTGTCGGCGCGGTCGGACATTGCAGCCCTCAGTATACCGTAGCGCGGAGGGTGTTCCGCGCGGACAAGCAGGCAGTAGCGGCCCGAAGCGGCGGTCGTGAGCCGGCATCGCGCAGGGACCACGGCTCCGGGCGCTAGCTTCTGTCAGCTTGCTTTCTCTCCGGCTGGAGGCACGAAAGTGGGACGCGTATCCACCGTCTCGTCGTTTTCCAGAAACGCCTGCATCCAGCCCAGCACGCGCTGCCAGCCATTAGCGTGATCGGCCGAGGCGGAAGGCTTTCATCTTGTCTTCTCCGGGTATCTAATTTGCACAACGATTCTTCTGTAGACGCGATGCCGGCAATTCCGGCTTCGCTGGAGTCCTATTTCACCCTTCCCGGCTTTCGTTTCGGCCGGCGCGTCGACGGGCGGTGTGCGGACTTGCTTGGCAGAGCGCCTGCAGCGGCCGTCTCCTTCGCATATTCGGCCTCCACAAAGGCCTTCAAACCGGCAAGGCTGCTGGACCAGAAAGTGCGGTACTGCTCCAGCCAGGAATCTACTGCCTTCAGCGGCTCCGGATTCAGCTGATAAAAGCGGTTGCGTCCTTCCCGGTGCTCATTGACCAGGTGCGCCCGGCGCAGCAGGCGCAGGTGCTTGGAAATGGCGGGCCGGGAAACCGGAAAGACCTGGGCAATTTGTCCCGCGGGCTGGCGTCCCTTGCGCAGAAGATCAAGCACCGCCCTCCGCGTCGGGTCGGCCAAGGCGCTGAACGTCAATTCCGGAGAATACGTAACCATTTGGTTCCGCATAATGCGTAACTGTACGGTTACATGAATAGAATGTCAAGGGGCTGCGAAATTATTTTCTAGAGAAACTGAGCAGAAGACGACGGCCCATGCGATCGAGTCCAAAGGCGATGCCAAGACCGACGGCACCCCCGATGGCGCCACCTGCCAACAAACCAAGCCAGCTGGAAAGCGCACCCACCCAGCGGTTAAAGCCCGCGCGTTCGATGGCTATGCCGAGTCCCCAGAAGCCAGCAAAGGCGGAATAGGCGCCGAACAGAGGAACGAAAAAAGCAAATGTTGCCAGGAAGCGTAGCTGTTTTACAAAGCACAGCGACAGAGCCAGAAGAAGGCCACCAGCGGGAATAAAGATCAGCAACAAGCCCGCCATTGGAAACATAAATCTATGCTCCGTTTCGGACGAGTTCCAGAAAAGCTTGATGCACCCGCGTATCCTCCGAAAGTTCGGGGTGGAAGGTTGCCGCCATCGCTTTTCCCTGCCGCACGACAACCGGATCCTGCCCTTCGGTCGCCATCACTTCGACTCCCGGTCCGACGTGCTCGATTCTGGGGGCGCGGATGAAGACCATCTCGAGCGGAGACCCGCCAAATTTTCCAGTGCGAATGGAACTGTCAATCTGGCGGCCGTAGGCATTGCGCCGGATGCGCATGTCGACGGCACCCAGTCCGGGCTGGTCGGGATTGGTGACTTCCTTCGCCAACATGATGGCGCCCGCGCAGGTGCCGAAGGTGGGTTTGAGACGTACGAAGTCCCTTAACTTTGCGACGCCCGGCTCGCCGAGGATCTTGAGGAAGGCTCCGGACTCGCCGCCTGGAATGACGAGTCCGTCAATATCATCCAGTTGCTCAGGTTTGCGGACCAACACCACATCGGCGCCCAATTCTTCGAGGCGCTTTTTGTGGGCATCGAAATCGCCCTGAATGGCTAGGACACCGATCTTCATAGTGGTTGGTCGTTGGTCGTTGGCTAAAATCACATGGAAGCAAAGCATCTGGTGCTGCTTCCCATGGGAGAAAAACTCCGCGAGGAAGCAATTGTGGGTGGCCGGGGCCAGCCATCGACCCATTTTTGCCAGCGAATCTTTTCCACCTTCTACTTTTTACTTTCATCCCTGCCCGGAGATCTACCAGCCGCGGGTTTGCAGCATGTGGGCTTCATCGAGGCCCGATACCGCCAGGCCTTTCATTGCTCCCACCAGGTCCTCGCTGACTTCAAGTAATACTTTAGGATCCTGATAGTGGGTGGCGGCGCGGACGATGGCCTTGGCACGCTTCTCGGCTTCCACCGGATCCACGAACTCGGTCGAGTTCTTCATGAAGATACCGGAGCCAACGAACACCGCCTCGGCGCCGAGTTGCATCACCAGGGATGCATCGGCCGGGGTCGCAATCCCACCCGCGGAGAAGTTCGGCACCGGCAGCTTCCCTTCCCTGGCCACCATCCGGATGAGTTCATAGGGCGCCGCGTGTTCCTTGGCCTTGGCATAGAGTTCTTCTTCGCCCAACACCGTCAGAATTTTCATTTCCTGCACGATCTGGCGGATGTGCTTGACGGCATGCACAACGTCTCCGGTGCCGGCCTCGCCCTTGGTGCGAATCATGGCCGCGCCTTCCGCGATGCGACGCAGCGCTTCGCCCAGGTTGCGCGCGCCGCACACGAACGGGACATTGAAGGCATGCTTATCAACGTGATGGGCTTCGTCGGCCGGGGTGAGCACTTCGGATTCATCGATGTAGTCGACGCCCAACTCCTGCAGGATCTGGGCCTCGGCGAAATGGCCGATACGGCACTTGGCCATCACAGGTATGGAAACCGTGGCCATAATCTCGCGAATCTTTTTGGGCGAGGCCATGCGGGCGACGCCGCCCTCGGCGCGAATTTGCGCGGGCACGCGCTCCAGTGCCATGACCGCAACCGCCCCGGCGCGTTCGGCGATCTCGGCTTGCCGGGCGTCGGTGACGTCCATAATGACGCCGCCCTTGAGCATTTCCGCGAGACCCGTCTTCAGGCGCAGACTGGTAGAGTTGACGTTCTTCGATCCATTGGTTTCTGACATGATGCGCTCCTTCCGAAATGGGAGATCCTGCGCCGCAGGCGCGAGCCGGAGAACCGGGGTAAGACAGCTAAAATTGTAGCCGCAGATTGGTATTGTCACACGATCCAGTTACGGTATTCTTACCATACCGCTTTGCCATGGCCCGCGAGACCACTGCATTCCCGCTCAGCCTGCCGGCGCCGCCGCCCGGAGCAAGCCTGTATCGCTGGCTGTACGACGAGCTCCGCCTGGCCATCCTGGAGGGGCGTCTGCGGCCCGGGGCACGCTTGCCGGCCACGCGGGACCTCGCGTCCGCCTACGGAATTTCCCGTGCCACCATGGTCACGGCTTTCGATCAACTGAAGTCCGAAGGCTATGTGGAAGGCCGCTCGGGGTCCGGGACCTACGTGAGCGAGGTTTTACCGGAACATCTTTTGGACGTGCGCGGGCCACACCAGGAAGGCAAGCTGCCGCACCGGCGTATCGCGCTGTCGTCGTACGCCCGCCGGTTGCAGCCATTCCGGGGAACTCCGGCTCGCCCGATCCGCGCATTTCGCGCGAATCAGCCGGCCCTTGACCTGTTTCCCACGGGGTTGTGGGCGCAGGTGACCGCGCGCCGGCTGCGACTTGCGTCCACGAATCTACTGGCCGGAGGCGAGGCTCTGGGCTACCGTCCGCTTCGCGAGGCCGTCGCCGCCTACCTGAATGCCTCGCGTGGCGTGAAGTGCACGGCAGACCAGGTCCTGATCCTGTCGGGCGCACAGGAGGCCCTGGACCGTACCGCGCGCATCCTGCTCAACCCCGGCGAGTCGGTATGGATGGAAGAACCTGGCTACCCGGGCGCCGGGGTCGTATTCCGCGCAGTGGGTGCGCGCATCCGCAGAGTGCCGGTCGATGCCGAGGGACTTGCCCTGGAGAGCGGGCGCAAACGATGGAGTGCGCCGCGGCTGGTGTACGTCACTCCCGGACATCAGTTCCCTCTCGGCGTGACCATGAGTCTGCGCCGGCGGCTGGCGCTGATCGAGTGGGCGCGGCGCGCGGGGACGCTGATTTTTGAAGACGACTATGACAGCGAGTACCGGTACAGCGGACGGCCCATTCCTGCGATGCAGGGACTCGACCGGTCGGGTGTGGTCATCTTCGCGGGAAGTTTCAGTGCGGTGCTCTTCCCTGCGTTGCGGCTCGGATACCTGGTCGTACCTCCGGAGATGGTGGATATCTTCGCGGCAGCGGAGTCGGTCAGCACGCACCACCCGCCGCTTCTCGAACAGGCTGTGCTGTGCGATTTCATAACCGAAGGACACTTTGCGCGGCATATCCGGCGCATGCGGGAGTTGTATGCGGAAAGGCTGGCGGTGCTGCTCGAGTGTGCCAGAGAAAAGTTGTCGGACGCGCTTGAGATCTCCGGCGTCGAAGCGGGATTGCAAACCGTGGGCTGGTTGAGACGGGGCCTGCGTGCCCGGCGCGTCGCGGAACTGGCCGCCGCTGGCAACGTGGAAGTCGTTCCGCTGGATGTGTACGCTTCGGGACGATCGCGCCGGGAGGGACTGGTTCTGGGCTTTGCGGCGGTCGATCCCAGGGAACTGCGCCGCGGAGTGGACGAACTAGCGAAGGCGCTGAGCGGACGCTCAGGGTCGACTACTGCTACTCGAACTGCGACGGTTGCGTCGCATCCGGGAACGGGGAATGACAAAGGACGCGAAAAATAATAAAGCTTCCCTTCGCCCCGTGTGTCCTGGTGATGGGTTCCTGCTCGACGGCCCGCGCCCAATGCCCGGGCCGGAGGGGCCCCGCTTCACCGACCTTACTTATCCACGTACTTGGCAAACATCCGCTTGGGATCGATCGCGATGAACAGGCCTTCGCTGCGGGCCAGAACTTCGTCCTGCTGGTTGAGGATTTCTGCCAGGTTGATGTGCTTCCGCCCGCGGACGCGCAGCTCGCGCGATTCGACGCGCAAGGCTTTATTGAGCGGGACGGGTTTCAGATAGTTCACCGTGATCTCGGACGTGAGTGCAATCACGTGCCGGAGCTTGTTGACCTTGCCCATGGCTTCGTCGAGAATGGTGGCGATGATGCCGCCGTGGCAATGTCCGGGCGGCCCGGTGAAGCGCTTGCCGAGGCGAAAGCGGCAGACGAAACAGTCGCGCTCTTCGTCGTAGGTAAACTTCAGGCGCATACCTTCGGGATTGTTCCGCCCGCATCCAAAACAATAATTCTTCTGCAACCGTACATAACGAGTGTCGTGGCCGCGGCCGCGCGTCTTGATCGCCATACAGAAATGATTGTAGCCTGCAACCCTCGGGGGAACTGCTTCCCGCGAGCCAGCAAGCTACTTGCGTTCGTCACATGCGCCTGTGATAGACTTTGCGGCCATCCGCAGTTTTTCTTTTTTTTAGGGGGCTGCGGTGTCAGGAAAATCGACCCTGGGAGGTCGTAGTAGATGGGCCTCGCTCTTCTCGCAGTTATCTGGTTGATCACCTTCGTCAGCACCTATTTTTTCATCGCGAAGACCTGGTGGTTGCCGGTAGGCGCTTCCACGGCCGCGGCCGGCATTGATCATCAATTTGCCACCACTTATATCCTGATGGGGATCGTCTTCGTCCTGGCCCAGTGCTCGCTGGGACTGTTCGTGTGGCAATACCGGGACCGCGGCTCGGCTTCGCGCCCGGTCAGCTACTCGCACGGCAACACCCGGATGGAAATGGTATGGACGGTGCTGACGGCCGTCCTGTTCGTGGGCTTGAACCTGATGGGGAGCAAGATCTGGGCGGCGGAACGCTTCCAACCGGCAGGGGCGACAGCGCTCCCGGTGGAAGTGACGGGCATGCAGTTCGCCTGGTACTTCCGCTACGCTGGAAGTGACGGAAAGTTTGGCCTCACCAGCCCCAAGCTGATGGACCCGTCTTCGGGCAGCGAGGCTGCCATCGGACTGGACACTGCCGATCCCGCTGCCAAGGATGATGTCGTGACCGGAACGATGTTCCTGCCGGTGAACCGCCAGGTCGATCTCACGCTGCGCGCCGTGGACGTGATCCACAGCTTCTTCGTGCCCAACATGCGCTTCAAGCAGGACGCCGTTCCCGGACTCGCCATCCATATGCATTTCACGCCCAACCAGATCGGCGACTATGAAATTGCCTGCGCCGAACTGTGCGGCTTGGGGCACTACAAGATGCACGGCATGTTGAAAGTGGTCAGCCAGGAGGACTTCGATAAGTGGCTAGCCGCACGGGAGGCGGAGAAACAATAATGGCTACCTCGGAAATTGTGCACGCGCACGCGGCCCCGCAGGGCTTCATCCGAAAATACATTTTCAGCCTGGACCACAAGGTTATCGGCATTCAATATTTCTTCCTGGCATTGAGTGCGGTCTGGGTGGGCATGTTCCTCTCGCTGTTGATGCGTATCCACCTGATCTGGCCAAACGCGAACCTGCCGATCGTGGGGCATCTCCAGCCGGAAACCTATCTCAGCTTGCTGACCATGCACGGCACGATCATGGTGTTTTTCGTGCTGACCACAGCTCCGCAAGGCGGCTTTGGCAACTACTTCCTTCCAATCCAGATCGGCGCGCCCGATATGGCGTTCCCTGTCCTCAACATGCTTTCGTTCTGGACGACCTTTGTGGCCTTCGTGATCATGCTTGCGGCCTTCTTCGTGACCGGCGGCGCGCCTCTGCACGGCTGGACTGGCTATCCGCCATTGAGCGCTCTCCAATCCAGCGGGCCGGGTGAGGGGCTGGGCGCAGACCTGTGGATCACGAGCATTGCCATCTTCTGCGCTGCTTCGTTGATGGGCGCGCTGAATTTCATCACCACCACGCTTGACCTGCGCGCCAAGGGCATGACGTTGATGCGCATGCCGCTGACCGTCTGGTCATGGTTCATCACCGCAATTCTGGGCTTGCTGGCGTTTGGCGTTCTGCTATCGGCCGGAATTCTGCTGCTGATGGACCGCAACCTGGGAACCAGCTTTTTTCTTCCGGTGGTCGTGGTGAACGGCCAGTTGTTGGGTCACAAAGGCGGTTCTCCGCTGCTGTGGCAGCATCTGTTCTGGTTCTTCGGACACCCTGAGGTCTACATCGCGATCCTGCCCGGCATGGGGGTCGCCTCCCAGGTGCTCTCGACTTTCTCGCGCAAACCGATCTTCGGTTACCGCGCCATGGTTTACGCCATGCTCGCGATCGGGTTCCTGGGCTTCATGGTCTGGGGGCACCACATGTTCATGAGCGGCATGAGCCCCTATTCAGCCTTTGCCTTCTCGCTCCTGACCATGGCGATCGGTGTACCTTCGGCGATCAAGACCTTCAACTGGCTGGGCACGCTGTACCAGGGGCGCATCCGTTTTTACAGCCCCATGCTGTTTGCCATCGGGTTCGTTTCCCTGTTTGTCTCCGGCGGCTTGAGCGGACCTTTCCTCGCACAGCCCACCCTTGATATCCCGCTGCACGACACCTATTTCGTGGTCGGCCATTTTCACCTGATCATGGGGGTGGCGGCCATCTTCGGGATTTTTGCCGCCACCTATTACTGGTTCCCGAAGATGTTCGGCCGAACCATGAATGAAGGCTGGGGCAAGGCGCACTTCTGGCTGACGTTCATTGGCACCTACGCGATTTTCATGCCCATGCACTATCTTGGCATGGCGGGACATCCGCGGCGGTACTCCCAACTCACCGAGCTCAACTATCTCCACGGGCTGATCCCGCTCCAGACCTTTATGACGTACGCCGCGTTCATCACGATGGGGGCACAGTTCATCTTCGTGATCAACCTGTTCTGGAGCATGTTCAAGGGCCCGAAAGCATCGGATAATCCCTGGGACGCCACCACCCTCGAGTGGACGACGGCCACGCCTCCGCCGCATGACAATTTCGGCGGGCATACGCCGGTCGTACACAACGGACCCTACGAGTATGGGGTTCCGGGAGAGGCTCGCGATTTCGTTATGCAGACCGATCCCGCGATCGGCACGACGCACTAACCCTGAATAGGTATGTCAACCGTGACCCCGAATTTTGCAGTCAAGGATCCCAGGACCCGCGACGCTGGCGGCGGCTCTCCCCCATCGTTTGGCGGGGGTGGCGATGGAAACAGCAGCGGCGGTAACGGCGCCTTCAACTACGGAGAGCGCTTGCGGCGCGCCCGGCTGGGTTTGGTGCTGGGACTTACGGCAGTGATCATGCTGTTCGTAGGTTTCACCAGTGCGCTGCTGGTGCGCAAGGGGCTGCCCTCCTTTGACCCGCAAACCAATACCTACTCGCGCGACTGGATCACCATCAATCTGCCTTGGGTTTTACTTCTGGTGAATACGGCAGTGCTGCTGCTCAGCAGCATCACGATGGAGTTTGCGCGGCGCGCCATTACGCGGGAGGCTGCCCTGGCCCCGGTGAGGTCCATCCCCGGCGTTTCCCTTGGGGATGAGCGCGGATTTCCCTGGCTTGGAAGCACGGTGATCCTGGGAATGGGTTTTCTGGCTGGCCAACTCCTGGTGTGGCGGATTCTGCACGAGCGCAACATTTTCGTGAACAAGGACCCGAGCAGTTCATTCGCGTACCTGCTGTTTGCCACGCACGCCGTCCACCTGGCCGGGGGAGTGATTGCCCTGGTCTACGCGGCGGCTGCATCCTGGTTGATGCACAAGCCGGTCGAAGCACAAAGGATCGTGGTCGACGTCGCGGCCTGGTATTGGCATTTCATGGCCTTGCTGTGGATTTATATTTTGGTTCTTTTGCTGATCGTACGCTAGCGATCTGAAGGAGACATCCAACGATGGCAACGGTGCAACACGTGGTCCCCGACACTCACGGCGCATACGAGCCGTCGCTGTTTGGCACCTATTCCAAGAAGATCGGGATGTGGCTGTTCCTGGCGTCCGATTCGCTCACCTTCGGAGCATTGCTGTTCGCCTACAGCTACGGGCGCATCTCGAATCCAGCGTGGCCCACGCCCTTCGGGAAAGAGAGCATCGCCAATGCCACCATCATGACGGCCTGCCTGCTGTCGAGCTCGTTGACCATGGTGCTGGGCGTGCTCGCCGCCAACCGGGGCGACAAAGCCTGGACGCGCAACTGGCTGCTGGCGACTATGTTCTTCGGCGCGGCTTTTACCGTGCTGCACGCCATGGAATGGACTCGTCTCATTGCCGATAAAATGACTCCGTCCGGCAACCCCTGGTCCTCGGTACCCCTTTTTGGCGGCACGTTCTTCACCCTGACCGGAATGCACATGTTGCACGTGACCATCGGTGTGATCTATCTGGGAGTGATCGCGCTGCGGAAAAAGTTTCTGCCCATTCTCCTGGGATTGTGGCTGGTGGGATGGCTCATGACCCCGGCGAGCAGCGTTTTTCACACCGGCGTTCACGTACTGTTAATCGGGGCGATCGTTTCCGCGGTTATCCTGTTTCTCAAGCCCAAGGACTACGACGCCAACGATGTGGAAGTTTCGGGGCTGTATTGGCACTTTGTCGATCTGGTTTGGATGTTCATCTTCCCGCTGGTGTACCTGATGTCCACCAGGGTGTAGCGGAACCATAGGAGAATCTCGCGATGCATGACGTTGCCGCCGCACACGCAGACAGCAAAGGCCAGTACTTCTGGGTCTGGGGCGCTCTGCTGCTACTCACCGCAGTCGAGGTCGTCCTGGCCTACAAGCAGGTTCTCACACCCTTACACATGCTCGAGGTATTGCTTGTGCTCTCGGTGATCAAAGCAGGTCTGATCACCATGTATTTCATGCATCTGAAGTCGGAAGTTCCCAGCATGCGTTGGCTGCTCACCATCTCGGTGACAGCCTGCTTTGCGCTGATGTGGATCTTTTTCTTTCGCGATGCCGATCGCATCGTTACGCTGGGAGTGAAATGAAGCGTCGTATCTGGATGCTCGGCGTCGTGCTCTTGCTATGGGCTGGGCCCGCTTTGGCCCAAGGCTGCGCAATGTGCTATGCCAACGCCACCGGAGCGACAAAGGATGGCCAGCGGGCCATCAGCAGAGGCGTGATCGTGCTCTTAGTACCACCGCTCGGCTTCATGAGCGTCGGCGTAGGGCTTGCGTTCCGCTATGGACGACGCCGCGACCGGGAGCGCCAGTAGACGCTACTTCAAGCTTTGTCCTGGGTCTGGCAATGTTGGTCCGGGAATCTTCTAGATAACGATAAGGAAGCACGCTGCTTGGCGGCTTCCGCTCAATTCTCGAAGCGTCCAGCAGGCATACCTCTTCATCTTCGCTCCCCGCGACAAATCACGCCCTGTCTCTCTGGGGGCTCGCAACCAGGGACGTTAGCGGGCGCCTCCAGGTTGGTGCCGTATAATAGAAGGATTCCGCAGGCTCCCTGGGCCGCTCTGGTGATCCCACCACGAGTGGGTAGGCGGCCAAGAAGCTTCGGTTGACCCTGCGGTGGTCCTTTTTCAGATGTCCACAGACAGCATTGTTGTCCGCGGCGCTCGCGTTCATAACCTGAAGAACATCGACTTTACGATCGGCTACAACACGCTGACCGTAGTGACCGGTGTGTCCGGGTCCGGCAAATCCTCGCTCGCATTTGACACGATTTATGCCGAGGGCCAGCGGCGGTACGTGGAATCGCTGTCGGCCTACGCCCGACAGTTTTTGGAGCGCATCGAGAAACCCGACGCTGACGCCATCGACGGGATTGCCCCGGCGGTCGCGATCCGCCAGAAGAATTCGACCCGGAATCCTCGCTCCACGGTCGCGACCGCGACCGAAATCTATGATTACCTGCGCCTCTTGTTTGCGCGCATCGGTCGCACCTTTTGCCTCAAGTGCGGCCAGGAGGTGAAAAAGGATGCAGTCGATGAAGTTGCCGATGCCATCCTCTTTGCCCTGGAGGAGGAGACCCGGCTGCAGGTGTTTTTCCCTCTCCATGCCGGAGTTCCGCGCCCGGCGGAGAGCGAAAAGAAAAGCGGCCGCCGCAAGAAGGGATCGACGGACGCTCCCTATCTTGCTTCTGACCTGCTGAAGACGCGGTTACTGGATTTGCGAACGCGCGGTTTCAACCGGCTCTATCAGAACGGGCAGATCTTCGAGTTCTCTACGCCCGAGTCTTTGCTCGACATCGATTTCAGCGAGCCGGTCTTTCTCCTGGTGGACCGCCTGGTGGTCGCGGCGGATGGGCGCAGTCGTATCGTCGACGCCATCGAGACGGCTTATCGTGAATCGGGCGAGGTCATCTTCGAAACCGTCCCGCGCGAGGGGGAATCCTCCCAGCAGTTCCGCTTCAGCCAGCGTTTCGAATGCAAGCGAGATCATATCCGCTACGAGGAGCCTGAGCCGATTCTGTTTTCGTTTAACAATCCCTATGGCGCCTGTCCGCGCTGCCAGGGGTTCGGCAACACCATTGACTTCGATCTCGACCTGGTGATTCCGGACAAATCCAAAACCCTGAATGAGGGCGCGATCGAACCCTGGACCAAGCCAAAATACCGTCCGCTGTTCACCGAACTGAAGCGTTTCGCAAAACAGGTGAAGATTCCGCTGGATGTGCCCTGGTCGGAACTGGATCCCGAGCAACTGACCCTCATTATCGACGGCGAGGGCAAGTTCCCCGGCGTCCGCGGTTTCTTCAACCACCTTGAACGCAAGAAATACAAGTTGCACGTGCGCGTGTTCCTGAGCCGTTATCGAGGCTACTCGGTGTGCACCACCTGCGGCGGCGCGAGACTGCGTCCCGAAGCTCAGCAGGTCAAAATCAACGACCGTAATATCTGCCAGGTCAGCAGCATGACCGTGGAACAGGCTTCCGATTTCTTCCAATCGTTGCCATTACGCCCACAGGAAGCGGCCATCGCCGACAAGTTGCTGGTGGAGATTCGCGAGCGCCTGCGTTTCCTGAACGATGTCGGCCTGGAGTACCTCACGCTCGATCGCCTGGCTTCGACGCTTTCCGGCGGCGAAGCGCAACGCATTCAGCTGGCTACGTCTCTCGGCTCGCGGCTGGTGGGTACGCTGTACGTTCTGGATGAGCCTTCAATCGGCCTGCATAGCCGCGACACCCACCGCTTGATCAAGATCCTGCACAACCTGCGCGATCTGGGAAACACGATTCTGGTGGTAGAACACGATCCCGACATCATGAGATCCTCCGACCGCATTCTGGATCTCGGGCCGGGCGCCGGCGAGAATGGCGGAAACGTCATCGCCACCGGCACGTTCGCGGAAATCAAGAAGAATCCGGCGTCCCTGACTGGGCGGTACCTGGCGGAGGAACTACGTATCCAGCTGCCGGCCAACCGCCGAAAACCCGGGCCGCAACGGATTGAAATTCGGGGAGCGCGCGCCCATAACCTCAAAAGCATCGATTTAAACATCCCGCTGGGCATGATCGTTGCGATCACGGGCGTGTCGGGTTCGGGCAAGTCAAGCCTGCTGCACGACGTTCTTTACCAGGCCCTGGTCAGCGCCAAGAAACAGACCAATGGTTCGCAGCCTCCGGCTCCGCTCTGGGACAGCATTGAGGGCGCTGACTACCTGGATGACGTTGTGCTCGTCGATCAGTCCCCCATCGGTCGCACACCCCGCTCCAACCCCGTGACCTACATCAAGGCATTCGACGGCATCCGCGATCTGTTCGCTTCCCTGCCTGAGGCGCAGAAGCGGGGCTTCGCCGCCGGGCATTTTTCGTTCAACATTCCCGGCGGCCGCTGCGAAACCTGCCAGGGGGACGGCACGGTCACGGTGGAGATGCAGTTCCTCGCTGACGTCGAACTGGTGTGCGAGGAGTGCAAGGGCACCCGCTACAAGCCGCAAGTACTTGACGTGCGTTACCGCACCAGGAACATTCACGAAGTGCTGAACCTGACCGTCAAGGAGGCCCTGAAATTCTTTGCGGAGGTTCCCAAAATCACCGAAAAGTTGCGGGTCCTGGAAGAGGTCGGTCTGGGTTACCTGCGCCTGGGGCAATCTGCCACGACGCTGTCGGGAGGCGAAGCTCAGCGCATGAAATTGGCGGCGCACTTGCAACCGACCAGCCGCGACATCGGACGACCCAGTTCCGTGGGCGGACCCCACCGCAAGCGCCGCGTGCTTTACATCTTTGACGAGCCGACGACCGGTTTGCATTTCGACGACGTCAGCAAACTCCTGTCCGCGTTCCGACGTCTAATCGATGCAGGAGGCTCCATCATCGTGATCGAGCACAATCTCGAGGTCATCAAAACGGCGGATTGGGTCATCGACCTGGGGCCGGAGGGCGGCGACCGGGGCGGTTATGTCGTCGGCGCCGGGACCCCGGAAGCGATTGCGAAACTGCCCAATTCCTACACCGGCAAATACCTGGCGGCGCTGCTGAACGGGAATGGAACTTCCGGTTCCAATGGCCACAACTAGGCAATTCCGGCGCCTTCTGTGCGGGCTGCTCGCCGCGGTCACCGAGCTTTCCGCGCAAACGTCCAGCAGTAAGACCGTGCGCCATCACCCGGTCGCCGTCGAAGATCAATCCCACACCGCCGAGCTTACGAAGGCGGAGACCGCAATCGAAAAGAAGGATTACGCGACCGCCGAACCCCTCCTGAAGAAAGTCGTGGCCGCACAACCTGCCAGCTATCAGGCGTGGTTTGATCTGGGCTTTCTCTACAACGTGCTCGGCAGGACCGACGATTCGATTGCCGCCTACCGCAAGTCGGTCGACGCCAAGCCCGACGTCTTCGAGTCAAACCTGAATCTTGGCCTCATGCTCGCGAAGAGCAAGCAGCCCGGCGCCGTAGACTATCTCAAGGCTGCCACGCATCTGAAGCCCGAGAGCCATGGCGACGAAGGCCATGCCCGAGCGTGGCTGGGCCTGGCCCGGCTCCTGGAAGACTCCGATCCGGCCCAGGCGCTCGAAGCTTACCGGCAAGCCGCCGCCCTGGCACCCAGGGACTCTGAACCTCGCCTTTCCGCGGGAAGGCTGTTGGAAAAAGAAAACAAATTTGCCGACGCGGAGGAGCAATACAAACAGGCGCTCACGGTCGATCCGGCTTCGGAAGATGCGCTGGTCGGCCTCGCCAACGTTTACATGCGGGGGCAACGCTTCCCTGAAGCCGAGGAGTATTTGCGCAAGGTTGTCACTCAGCGGCCGACGGAATCCTCTCCCCACATCCAGTTGGGCCGAGTTCTGGCCGCCGATCAGAAGTACGATGACGCCATCGGCGAACTGCAGGCCGGTCTGAAGATTGCGCCTAACGATGTTTCCGCCCAGCGCGATCTGGCCAGTGTCTACCTGGAGGCGGCACGGTATCCCGAAGCGGAAGCGCTGTACCGTTCCCTGCTCTCCGCGCATGCCGAGGATGCCGAGCTTCACCACCAACTCGGCCAGGCCTTGATGAAGCAGAAGAAGTTCCCTGCCGCCGAGCAGGAGTTCCTGGCCGCGCTACAGCTCAAGCCCGACTGGGGTATTGCATATGGCGACCTGGCGGTAGCCGCCAATGAGGCGCAACACTATCCGCTTGCCATTAAGGCGCTCGACATGCGGGCCAAGTTCTTGCCCGAAATTCCGGTCGGCTATTTTCTGCGGGCGACGGCCTACGATCACCTGCGCGACTACCGGCAGGCCGCGGCCAACTACCACCTCTTCCTTCAGGCTGCCAATGGGAAGTATCCTGATCAGGAGTGGCAAGCGCGTCACCGTCTGATCACGATTGAACCGAAGAAATAAAAACGCATGCGAATCTGGCTCACCATCCTCGGCCTCACCCTCACGGCAGCCCTTAGTTCCGCTCTTCCTCACAAGGACCTTACGCTCGAAGAGCTGAAGGCAAGAGCGCAACACGCGAAGCCTGACGAACGCACGAACCTGTGCATCCAGATCGCGGAACGCCAGATCGAAGCCGCCGACAAGCTCTACACGGACGGGAAAGTAGAGGAAGGCGAAACCGCGATTCGCGACGTGGTTTCTTACTCCAAACAGGCCAGCGAGACTGCCGGACAGACCGGACACCGGCTCAAAAACACCGAAATTGCCATGCGTAAGATGTCGCATCGTCTCACTGATATCAAGCGAACTCTGCCGTTTGAAGACCAGGCCTCGGTGCAGTCCGCGGTGGACACGCTCGACCGGATCCGCACCGATTTGCTGAGCCACATGTTCGGAAGGAAGCCCAAATGAAGAACGTCCAAAATGTGCTCGGCATGGTCCTGCTGCTGTGCCTGGCGATGCCGGTCCTGGCACAGCGCCGTTCCGATCCGTTGACCTCGGAAGAGGTGGATCAGCTGCGTGAAACTGCCGTCGAACCGGAAAAAAGAATGAAGCTCTACGTCGACTTCGCGCGCGCGCGGCTGGTTAAGCTGGAACAGATGCGAGATGATCCGAAGGCAACCGATCGTCCGCACCAAACCCATAACATGCTGGAAGAGTTCCTGACCGTATACAACGAAATGAACGACAACCTGGAGAACTTCGAGGGCCGCAACGCGGATCTCCGCAAAGCGCTCAAGGCCGTAATCGAAGGTGACACGGAATTCCAGGCCAAACTTCGGGCGCTCAAGGCCGACCCGCGCACCTCGAAGCAGGAAGCCACCGAGTATGAGTTCATCCTGTCCAGTACGGTGGAGACGGTCGACAGCAGCACCGACGATCATCGCAAGCTGCTGGTCGAAGAGGAAGAAACCTGGAAACACAAGAAGAAGGGCAAGTCTTAGTCTACTTTGACCCGGTCGCTGCTTGGGCACAAGGTTCGTCGGACGCTCGGGAATTCACTTCCAGTCGTGCTACCCTGACTGCAAGGTGAGAGACGGGATTTCCGCAATTTTCCAGGAAAGCTATCGCGAACTTCGCCCCACCACGCCCTTACCCGCGTTCTCCATCGAGTTCTTTGCCTTCGCCAACGTGAACAACACCATCCGGCTGCGGGACGGGAAACTGCTGGTGCGGGTCTCCGATTTGCTCGAGGGCGCCCCCGAGGCAGTGCTGCGTGCGCTCGCCCATATACTGCTGGCGAAAGTGTACCGTCGGCCAATCGAGCGGGCCCAGGCCTCGCGGTATCGCAAGTACGTCCATAGTCCTGAACTCCGAAGTAAGGCCCACCTGGTTCGCCAGCTGCGCGGGCGTAAGCGAATGGCTTCCGCGCGCGGCCATTTCTATGATCTCGAGGCGGTCTTCGAAGAGTTGAACCTGCGATTCTTCGGTGGCATGCAAGCCCGCCCGCGCATGAGCTGGAGCCAGGGCCGCGCCCGCAACCTCCTCGGCCACTACGATCCGGCCCACAATGCCATCATCGTCAGCCGGATTTTCGACCACCCCGCGGTTCCCCGCTACGCGGTTGACTACATCGTCTACCACGAGATGCTTCATCTGCGACACCCGGTAAAGCTCAACGGGAGCCGGCGGTGCGTCCACCCCCCCGAATTCCGGGCCGAGGAGAAGCTGTTCCCGCAACTGGAGGCCGCCCAGCGGTTTCTGCGGCGGCTGTAGAACCTGGGTGTGATCGAGATCACGTGCCCGCGTGATTTCGTGCGTTGACGGGTCCGGCCGCGAACAGCTATCCTAAGTAAAGTTGAAATTGAAATTCATTTTCAAAATCAAAGGGTGCTCTCTTTCATGCTGCAGGCCCTGATAGTCACGCTCCGCGAGGGGGTCGAGGCGGCCCTGATCGTCGGCATTACCCTCGCCTACCTGACCAAAATCGGGCGTGTCGATCTGCGGAAATCCGTCTTCGCTGCGCTGGGCACGGCCTTCGTCGGCAGCATTGGCGTGGCCGTCCTGGTCTCGCGACTGCAACTCAATCAGGACGTCGTCGAGGGCTGGGTCATGCTGGCCGCGGCCTTCTTCGTGGTCACCATGATCATCTTCATGATGCGCACCGGAAAGAAGATGAAGGGGGAGATTGAGGGCAAGCTGCAGACCCTCGCCAGCCAGAGCTCGCGCATCGGAGTGTTTCTTTTTGTCTTCCTGATGGTCATGCGCGAAGGCGTGGAGACGGTGCTGATTCTTTCCGCGGTCACTCTGAACTCCACCGAACTCATGAGTTTTCTTGGCACGCTGCTGGGAGTGCTGACGGCGGTTGCGTTCGGTGTGATGTTCGTGAAGGGCAGCGTGCGCATTAACGTGCAGAAGTTTTTCCGCGTAACCACGGTCATTCTGTGGTTTGTGGCGGCGCAACTCATCATCAGCGGCCTGCACGAGCTCTCCGAAAACGGTGTTCTTCCCTCCTCCAAACAGGAGATGGCCCTGATCGGCCCGATCGTCCGTAACGACGTTTTCTTTTTCATCACCATCTTCGCACTTGCGGCCCTTATGGTTCTGTTCGACCTGAAGTCGAGGCAGCCCGCGCCCGCGCCCACGACCGGCGCCGAGCGTCGCAAGGCGCTGTGGAGCGCCCGCCGCGATCGCCTTTGGATGGGTTCGGTCTATGTCAGTTCGTTCCTGTTCATCATGCTGGTGACGGCGGAATTCATTTATGCCAAGAGCCTGAGCGCACCCCAGAAAGCTGCCGAAATTACGTTCGTGAACGGTCAGGCCTCCATTCCACTGAAGCAGGTTGAGGACGGCGATATTCATTTCTACCGCGCCACCGAAAACGGCGTGGAGGTTCGGTTCTGGCTGTACCAGAAGCCCGACGGCAAAATCGCCACCGTGCTCGACGCTTGCGAAATTTGCGGCTCGGTAGGTTTCTACAAAGGAACGACCGGGGTGGTCTGCAAGAACTGCGCTGCCCCGATTAATCCGCAGTCGGTGGGCATGCCGGGCGGATGTAATCCGATTCCCCTCAAAGCGGAAACCACTGCCGACGCGGTCATCATCCAGGAAGCGGAGGTTGCAGCCGGCAGCCGCATGTTCCAGAAATAGGCCATGTTTGCGCGTCTCCTCTACGAATCGTTCCGGCGGCAGAAGCGTCGCAAACTTCTGGCCGGAATCGCCATCACGCTAGGCGTCACCATCGCGACCGCCATGATTGCAGTCGCTACCGACATCGGCGACAAGATTAATCGAGAACTGCGCAGCTACGGTGCCAACCTGCTGATTACTCCGCAGGAAGACACGATTGACGTCGAAATCGGGGGAGTTAACCTGAAGCCGCCGAGCGACGGCAACTTTCTCAGCGAGGCGGATCTACCCAAAATCAAAGGCACGTTCTGGCGCCACAACATCCTGGGCTTTTCGCCCATGCTGCCGGTGAATATTGCGGTCGCAGGCGCCGGCCACACCGAGGACACGACGCTTGTCGGCACCTACTTCGCCAAAAAGCTGGCGTTTGGCAAGGATCAGTTCACGACCGGGGTGCACAACACCCATCCATGGTGGAAGGTGCAAGGCGCCTGGCCCGGGGATGACTCCGGGGACGTTCTGCTGGGTGAACACCTGGCTGAAAAGCTGAAACTGCACAGCGGCGACGCCGTCCAGATCGCCGGACAGACACACCGCGTAGTCGGAATTCTTTCCACGGGCGCGGCCGAGGACGATCAGGTGGTCGCACCCCTTCCAGTGGCCCAGCGGATTCTCAACAAGCCGGACGCCGTTCGCCGCGTCTACGTGAGCGCCCTGACCAAGCCGGAAGACGCGTTGGCGCGGCGCGATCCCAAGACCATGAGCGGTGAACTTTGGGATCGCTGGTACTGCTCACCGTATGTGCAATCCATCGCTTATCAACTGCAGGAAGCCATCCCGCACTCTCACTCGGAGCAAATCCGGCAGGTCGCTCAGAATGAAGGCACGGTGCTGTCACGCATTAAGGGCCTCATGCTGCTCATCACACTGGCGGCTCTGTTGGCCTCCGCCCTGGCGGTTTCGGCGGCCATGGCCACCGCGATTTTCGAGCGCCGCCGAGAAGTTGGACTGATGAAGGCGCTGGGCGCGGGCAATTTAGCGGTAGCGGCGCTGTTCTTCGCCGAGAGCGCTCTGCTGGCACTGCTGGGCGGAGTGGCCGGCTTCTTTGCGGGTTCGTGGCTGGCCCATCGCATCGGCCACTCTATCTTCGCTTCGAACATCGCGATTCAGCCGGTGCTGTTTCCGGTGATCATGGCCATCGCGGTACTCGTGACCTTCGCGGGCAGCGCCGCGGCCATCCGGCGCGCGGTGCAGTTCGATCCGGTTTTCGCGCTGCGAGGAGATGCATGAGCGACATTCCACCCCTCGCCCCGACTGAAACGGTCAGGAGCCGTCGCGCCGCTGCCCCCCATACCTCGATGTTTTGGCGCATGCTTCTGCGTGCGGCAGTCTTGCGTCGCGGACGGGCTGCTTCTGCTTTGCTGGCAATGGTGGTTGCCGCGGCTGTGGCAACGGCCATGATGAACCTCTACGTCGACGTACAGGCCAAACTCCGCAAGGAATTTCGCAGTTACGGTGCAAACGTGGTGGTCGTCGGAAAAGATGGCGCCGCCCTGCCTTCCGATGCCATGAATAAGGTGGAAACGGTCCTTGCCGGACGAGGCATGGCTGTGTCTTTTGCCTACGTGGTTGCCCGCACGGCCAGCGGCCAGTCGGTGGTCGTGGCCGGCACCGACTTCGAGCGGGTACAGAAACTCGATCGCTGGTGGTCGGTAAGCGCCTGGCCATCCGCTCGGCAGCAAGCTCTGGTTGGTATGCGCGCCCTGCCGGTGGTCTCGCCCTACGGCAAGCCGTTCGATCTCAGTTTCCAGGGACACACCATCCACCTTACGTCGGCGGGAACACTCCAAACGGGCGCCGCTGAAGACAGCCGGGTGTATTTGGCGATGGCCGAGTTTCTCGCCTGGACCGGCGTCCCGCCCTCGACCATCGAGATTGCAGCCAACGGAACAGCCGCGGATATAAATGCAATCGTAAGTCGCCTCGCGGCGGCTCTTCCCTCCGCCGATGTCCGGCCTGTACGTCAGATCGTCGAAGGCGAAGCGCGCGTGCTGGGCAAGACCCGGGCTACGCTCTACGCGGCTGCGATTCTCATCATCCTGACCGCCGCACTGTGTGTCCTGGCTACCCTGACGGGATGGGTCTTTGACCGCCGCCGCGATTTTGCCATCATGAAAGCGCTGGGCGCATCGGAACGAATGGTCAGCGGATTCTTCGCCGCGGAGGCCGCTGCGCTGGGCGTGGTGGGCGCGGTGATTGGATTTATCATTGGAATTGGCATTGCGGCCTGGATCGGCCGGGTAAACTTCAATGCCGCCGTCGTGCCGCGTTTCAGCGTGTTCCCGGTGGTGCTTGGCGGGAGTGTCGCGGTGGCACTTGTCTCGGCCATCGTGCCCATGTCGCTGCTCCGGCGCGTGCAACCCGCTATCATCTTGAAGGGAGAGTAAAGGTGATCAAGCTCAAGAACGTCAGCCGCCTATATCCCGCAAAAGCGGAGGAGAACGGTGGCAACATCCGGGCGCTCGACGACTTTTCGCTTACGGTCGCGCCCGGGGAATGGGTCTCGATCATGGGGCCCTCGGGCTCCGGGAAGTCGACGCTGGTCAACTTAATCGGTTGCCTCGACCGCCCCAGCACCGGCGAAATCTGGCTGGATGACCAGAATGTCGCGAACATTTCCGCGACTGATTTGAATCGCGTGCGTGCGGAGAAAATCGGCTTCGTGTTCCAGCAATTTCACCTGATCCCTTACTTGACCGCGGTGGAAAACGTAATGCTCGCGCAATACTTCCACAGCATGACGGACGAGAAGGAAGCCCTGGACGCGCTCGAACGAGTCGGGCTGAAAGACCGCTGCTACCATGTCCCGTCGCAGCTCTCGGGAGGCGAGCAGCAACGGGTTTGCATTGCGCGCGCACTGATTAACGATCCCAAGATCATCCTGGCCGATGAGCCCACCGGCAATCTGGACGCGCAGAATGAAGAAATCGTCCTGCGTCTGCTGCGTGAATTCCATCAGCAGGGGCGAACCATCGTCATGGTCACGCATGACCCGGTCGTGGCTCGCCTGGCTGACCGCCGCATCGAGCTGCATCACGGCAAGATCGCCGCGCAGGAAGTCTTCGCCATGGCTGACGAAGAGCAGTTTGACGAAATCCTGGAGGAGTTGTGGGTGTTGGAGGAGAACGGCCAGCGTGCGGAACTTGGACTTATGGACGTCGATGGCGCGTTGCCGGTAAGCATCGCGATCGAAAAGATGACCGAGTTGGGCCTGGTGAACACGACCCCGCATCCCCCGGAATCGCACGACCACAAACCCTTCGTGAACCCCTGCCATGAAGCCTTGCGCCCGGATGGGATGTTCGTCTCTGACGGCAGCGCGATCGTCACCCTGACGTCGCGCGGCCGGAATCGAGCCGGCAGCATTATCCGCCGCCATCGCCTGGCCGAACGGCTCTTCACTGACAGCCTCGCGATGGATAGCGAATCCGAAATCGAACAGCAGGCTTGCAAGTTCGAACACATTCTCTCGCCCGGCGCCACCGACAAGATATGTTCCTTCCTGAACCACCCTCGCACCTGCCCGCACGGCGCCCCCATTCCCCCGGGCCCTTGCTGCGGAGGGAGACTTCAATTGGACGAGGCGGGACCAGTCTCGGAACGCGCAGGGGTAAAGGCTGGATAGCAGAGTCTGCAACCACTGCCGTTTCGTCTGATCGTCTCAAAAGCAAGCACCGCCCCCACTTTTCCTTGTCCGTGATCTATCGTCGGGATCGACGACGCGCACACAAAGGCGTTGCTGCGGATTTGCTTTATGATGAACTTCAACATGAATTCCTCCGCAAGCAGGTCGACCATCGGTGTCTTTGACTCCGGCTTCGGCGGGCTGACCGTGCTCAAGGAACTGGTCAGCCTGATTCCACATGCCGACTATCTCTACTTTGGAGACACGGCCCGGCTTCCCTACGGGTCGAAATCAGTGGAGACGGTGGCGCGCTACGCACTCGAAGCCACCCACTTTCTGGAACAACGGGGCGCCGAGTTCCTGGTGATCGCGTGCAATACAGCCACTGCGCTGGCGCTGGATCGGATCACCGACGCAGCGCGCGTGCCCGTCGTCGGCGTGGTCGAGCCGGGAGCGGAGCAAGCCGCAGCGGCCACGAAGAATCGTCGTGTGGTGGTGATTGGCACCGACGCCACGGTCAGCAGCCACGCCTATCTCAGAGCCCTGGAGCGGCGCGGGGTCGAGTCCCGCGAGAAAGCGTGCCCGCTGCTGGTCCCCTTGGTTGAAGAGGGCTGGATCGAGCATCCCGTGACCGAGCAGGTTGCACAGATTTATCTGAAAGACGCTTTCGGAGACGGATTCCACGGCGCCGACGTGCTTGTCCTCGGATGCACGCACTATCCTTTGATCAAGCCACTGCTGCGCCGAGTAGCACCCGCGCATGTGAGCATCGTGGACTCCGCGAACTCGACCGCCCATGCCGTTGCCCAACAAATCAAAGCGCTGCGCAGAGAGGGCGCCGACGCCACGCCCCGCGGGCCCACTCTGCGTTTCTTCGCGACCGACTCGGTGGAGAAATTCCGCCGGCTTGGCCCCGCCTTTCTAGGCCATCCCGTCGATTCCGTCGAGCATATAGATCTGAAGGAGTAGTTCAGCAACGCCGAGGCCCGTTGGTGATTCCCTTTTACCAAAAGCAAAAGGACCGCGTGCAGCGGCCCTTTTTGCAATCGATTTCCAGGAATTTCAGTACAAGCGGAAATCCACTTCCACGCTGATATACACGGCCACTGGCTTGCCATCCTTCACAGCGGGATCGAAGCGCCAGTTCTTCACTGCCTCAATGGCTTTTTCGTCCAGACCAAGACCGAGGCTGCGCAGCACCTTCATGTCGCGGGGGCGTCCATCGGGCCCCACGACCAGGCCCAGCACAACCACACCCTGATATTTCGCCTTGCGCGCTTCCTCCGAGTACTCGGGATCAGGTTGGAAGACCGCCCGGGGCGCAGACACGCCGCCACCGACGTGGAAGACTCCGCCACCAATGCCGCCGCCTTTTCCCGGCCCAACTCCCGGACCTTCGCCGGAACCTACACCGCCGCCAGATCCCGAGCCGATGCCACCGCCGGAACCCGTTCCATTGGAAAGCGGGCCGTTCGGAATCGCCGCCATCGGGTCGCCCAGGTTGGGCATGTTATTCATCGCCAACTTAATCTGAGGCGGAACGATCACCGTCGGCTCCATCGGCAGCTTCGGATTGTCATTCCGGACCACCACCATGGGAGGGGTGAACTGTTCCATGGCGAGCTTGGGCAATTTTCCCTTGGTGGCCGCGAGCTTGTCGCGATCGCCGCCGCCACCGCCACCGCCCGCGATGGTCTTGGAAGGCGGCAGGGCGGGAATATCGCTGTCCGAAAGAAGTGGCATTACCGGACCGGTCGGCTTCGTGGCCGTGACCGTCCGGCGCGCGAACATGGTTCCGCCGATGAGCAGCGCAATCATCACCGCGTGAACTCCGGTCGAGGCCAGAGCTCCATCTCTCTTGTAGTTGTAGAAGCCCCAGATGTCCCTTACCGGAACCGGCTTCGAAGTCAAAACCAGGGGCGGCAGCTTTTCCGGGAACAACGCTTCCCTTACGTTGGTGAACAGGGAGCGGTACCAGGGCAGCGCAAGATCGTCATCCAGAGCATTCTCGCCTTCGACGGGCCGCGAGGTGAGCTGCAGTGGTGGCAACTTCGGCGGGAAGAACACGTCGCGCAGGTTGCCGAATACTGACTGCCACCAGGGGCGCGTGAGGCGCTCTCCCCAAAGCTCGCCCTGGTCTTCCGGCTTGGAAGTCAGAACCAGAGGAGGAAGCTTTTTCGGAAACAGAGCCGCGTCAATGCTAGCGAACAATGATTTCCAAAGGGGCACATCCAGTGTGCCCGCAGGCAGAAGTAAATCTAATTGGGGCTCGCGATTTGGTTGAGCTTGATTATCTGGTGCCATAACTGAAAGCGGCGGTCGCTTGTTCCCCGAGCTGGCTAGGGTAGAGGTCTCCTGTGTACCTGATGAGTGTCTTGTGCGCCAAGTTGCCTGTGTTGAACGAAGAGCTTGCGTGCAATTGCTATGCCCCCTTGTCGGGGGAAAGCATTGCCTAGTGCTTTCAGACGGTTAGATGCTACAAAGGTCACTCTCGATAAAAATTGTACACTTTTTTCCTCAAGATTCGACAGTGCTTTTTGGGACCCCCTTGATCTACGACCTTGGTGTGGTGCCTGGCCTCCGATGGACGTCCTTTCGCTTGCTCCCTATAATTGAAAATCAACCATTTAGGAGAAAACCACCGAGTGCCGCTCGACCTGAAGAGTACCCTCAATCTGCCCAAGACCGACTTCCCGATGAAGGCCAACCTGCCACAAAAGGAGCCTAAGATCCTGGCTGGTTGGGAAGAAACGGGCATTTACGGGCGTATTCAGGAGGTCCGCAAAGGCCTCCCCAGCTACGTCCTGCATGACGGGCCTCCCTACGCCAATGGTGCGCTCCACCTCGGTCACGCCCTCAATAAGTGCTTGAAGGATTTCATCGTGAAGTCCAAGAGCATGGCAGGGTTTGACGCTCCCTATGTCCCAGGATGGGACTGTCATGGCTTGCCGATCGAGATCAAGGTCGACCAGCAGCTCGGAAAAAAGAAGCTTCAGCTGAACCCCACCGAAGTCCGTCTGGAATGCCGGAAGTACGCCCAGAAGTTCCTCGACCTGCAGCGCGAGCAATTCAAGCGCATCGGCGTCTTTGGGCGCTGGGATCGTCCGTACTCCACCATGACGCCGGGGTATGAATCCGTTGTCCTGCGCACCTTTTACGATTTCCTGGAGAACGGGTTCGTCTACAAAGGCCTGCGCTCGGTCTACTGGTGTATTCACGACAAGACGGCCCTGGCCGAAGCAGAAGTCGAATATGAGAATCACGCCAGCCCGACGGTCTGGGTCAAGTACGCGATGGCGGATGATCCCGCGGCGCTGGATTCCGGGTTGCGCGGGAAGAAAGTATTCACCATCATCTGGACCACCACTCCCTGGACACTGCCCGCATCGATGGCGGTGGCGTTCCATCCGGACGAGGAATACGTTGCGGTCGAATCCGGCGGCGAGGTGTACATCGTCGCCGCGAAGCTCGCCAATGTCGTCGTGGAAAAATGCCAGCTCGAAGGCGCCAGGGAAATCGCGCGCTTTCCGGGGCGCAAGCTCGAGCGGCTTAACTTCCGCCACCCATTTCTGGATCGGAATGTTCTGGGGGTTCTGGCCGAATACGTCACCATGGACACTGGCACCGGGGTGGTGCACACCGCGCCTTCGCATGGCGCAGACGATTTCCTGACCGGCCTGAAGTACAACCTGGACGCCACGTCGCGGGTCGACGAAGCCGGCATCCTGCACGAAGGCTTGCCGGAGTACGAGGGCAAGAAGGTCTTTGACGCGAATGCTTCCATTGTCGAGTTGCTGAAGACGCGTGGTGTTCTCCTGCATACCGAGCAGATCGAGCACTCCTACCCACACTGCTGGCGCTGCCACAACCCGATCATTTTCCGGGCAACCGAGCAGTGGTTCATCTCCATGGAGACGCCGATGCCGGGAGGCACGCTGCGCTCCCGGGCACTGGAAGAAATCAGCAAGGTGACATGGGATCCGGCATGGGGCGAAGGTCGTATCTCGAACATGATCGCCACCCGGCCTGACTGGTGCATTTCTCGCCAGCGTATCTGGGGAGTACCGATCGCGGTGTTCCTGTGCGACAACTGCGGCAAGCCGGTGCTCGATCCCGTGGTGAACCGGCAAGTGGAGAGACTGTTCGCCCGCGCGGGAGCCGATGCCTGGTACACCTCCGAAGCCGACGCCCTGGTTCCGCCCGGAACAAAGTGCTCGCACTGCGAGGCGACAACATTCAGGAAAGAAATGGACATCCTGGATGTCTGGTTCGAGTCGGGCTCGAGCTACCTGGCTCTGCGCGCCGCCGAGCCAGAATATCCGCCGGTTTCCAATCTTTACCTGGAAGGCGGCGACCAACACCGCGGGTGGTTCCATTCTTCCCTGCTGTGCACGGTGGGCACGCAAAACCACGCGCCCTATAAGCATGTTGCAACCGTGGGCTGGACGCTCGATGAAAGCGGTCAGGCGCTGTCAAAATCGCGCGGCAACGACGTCGACCCGGTCGATATCGCCAACCGGCTGGGCGCTGACATCGTGCGCTTGTGGGTTGCGTCCGTCGATTTTCGCGAGGACGTGGTGGGTTCCGAACGGCTCATGCAGAACGTCGCCGAAAACTACCGCACCGTCCGCAACAACCTGGTCAAGTACAGTCTCGGCAATCTCTACGACTTCGATCCCTCGCGGGATGCTGTTTCCTTTGAAAGACTGGAAGCGCTTGACCAGTACATGTTGCGGCAAACCGTGGCGATGGCCGCCGACGTCACGCGCTGGTATGAAGAATTTGCGTTCCACAGGATTTACCAACGCGTGCTGAATTTCTGCGCGGTGGAACTGAGCGCGTTCTACTTCGACGTGCTCAAGGATCGCCTCTACACCTCGGCCGCCAATTCGGCCGGCCGACGCTCCGCGCAAACCGTGATCTGGCGGATCCTCGAAGCTATGATCCGCTTGCTGGCTCCCGTCATGAGCTTCACCAGCGAAGAAGTATGGGGATACCTGCCCAAGGTCGAGAACCGCCCGCTCAGCGTCCACATGTCGCTTTTTCCGAAGGCGGAAGAAATCTTCGGCAGCCCGCACGTACCCGACGATCCCAAACAACTGGAAGAATGGACAACCCTGCGCGGCGTTCGTGAGCTGGTGCTGAAAGAGCTCGAAACCGCGCGCAACGCAAAACAGATCGGCAAGGCGCTTGAGGCCCAGGTAAAGATCTCCGCGGCGGATCCGGTGTACTCTGCGCTTGCCCGGCATGACGACCAACTGCGCTATCTCTTCATCGTGTCGGCGGTGACGCTGGAGCAAAAGGGATCGGGCAACGGGACGGGAGCAGTTACCGTTGGGGTCAGTAAAGCGGCCGGGCAGAAGTGCGACCGCTGCTGGAACTACTCAGTCCATGTGGGTGAGGACAAGAACTATCCGACGGTCTGCGAACGCTGCAGTGCGGTGCTGCGAGCACTCGAGAACGGGCAGTAGCGGTTGCCATGAGTCATGCGTCCCCCATGCGAAAATTTCATTTCCTAATCGCGTTGTTCGTGGTCGTTCTTGACCGGCTGGCAAAGCTGGCGGTGGAGCGAAACATTCCGCTGCACGACGGCATTCAGATCATTCCCGGATTCTTCCGGCTGACGCACCTCGAAAACCGCGGCGCCGCCTTCGGCCTGTTCGCGGATTCACCCTCCCCGTGGAAAATCGGCGCGCTGGTTCTGTTTTCCGTGATCGCGCTGATCGTGGTCTCCACCCTGCTCTGGAAGAACAGTCATACCATGTCCACCACCGGCGTTGGTTTGGCGTTGATACTGGGCGGGGCGGTCGGCAATCTTTGGGACCGGCTGACAGCAGGTCACGTCACTGATTTTTTGCTCTTCTATATCGACCGTTACCAGTGGCCTGCCTTCAACGTCGCTGACAGCGCAATCGTGGTGGGCGCATGTTTGCTGGTGTACGAGATCATGTTCACCAGAGCTCCGGCGGAAGAAAAAGCCAAGAGCTAGGTTCGGGCCTCAGGTCGCAGGGACCAGGAAACCAGAGCACTGTCAGCCGGGCACACGCAGACTCCTCTTACGGCGTTCCATACAGCTGCTTATAAACGTTGGCATTCCGCAGGATCGCCTGCACATATTCCCGCGTTTCGGTGAAAGGAATGGATTCCACAAACTCCTGGGGATCGCGGTACTTCCCTTCCGCAAGCCAGTCCTGTACGCGGTCGGAACCTGCATTGTAGGCCGCCAGCGCATATTCAAAGGATCCGAACTTATCCACCATGGCCTTGAAATAGCGCGTTCCCAACTGCAGATTGACCGTAGGGGTATAAAGCTGGCTGGGATTGAAGTGATGCAGCTTCACTTCCTTGGCAACCTTCTTTCCGGTCACCGGCAATAATTGCATGAGCCCAACAGCGTTTGCTCGCGAGATGGCGTTGGGGTTGAACTCCGATTCCTGCCGGATCAGCGACGCAACCAGGTAAGGATCTAATTCGTTTTGCGCCGAGAAGCGCGTCAGATCGCCCCAATAGGGTTTTGGGAACAGAGCTTCCCAGTAGGCGCGCGGCAACTCAGGGACGTCGACGGCAAAGTAGTTCGGCACCCCTCGTTTCATGACCTCGATCGCGCGATCGTAGCGCCCGCTGTCCCGGTAGAGGCGCGCCGTCTCCGCCAGCACCCAGTTGCCATCCTGATCTTTTGCCGCCTGGATTTCCCGCACCGCAAAGTCGACCAGGCCGCCGTTATCGAGCAGACCTGCCTTTTGTACGTGCAAATCGTCGGTGGGCGGCTCGTCGGCCGTCACCTTTCCGGCAAGGTTAAGCGGCGGCACCCGGTCGAGCAGCGCGTACTGCACCGGATCACTCGCGGGCAACACTTTTAAGCGCCGGCGCGCCAGTTCGGCATAGTAAAAATTGCGGAACCGCTCCGAAAGCTTTTGATAGTACGCACGGGCCTTGGCCGGCTCGTTGTCTTCTTCCGCCAGCCGTGCCCGCCAGTACAGGGCAGCGGGAACCTCAGCGGAGGCGGGATACAACGCGATCTGGTCCTCAAAGCCTTGCCTGGCTTCGCTGTTACGCCCCTGGCGCAGGCTCAGCCATGCCACCTTCCAGTGCGCGTAGGCGGCACGGCCGCCATTGGGGAAGCGCTGCTGCATTTCCCGGTAGGCATCGATGGCATGGTCATAGTCGCGCTTCAGCAGATACATGTTGCCTGCGGCGAGCAGGGATTGCTCGAGCCATGGACTTGCCGGAGCGATTTGTCGTAATTGCGTTTGAAGGCGTAAAAATCCGTCGGTATCGTCGCTCGAACGCGCAACCTCTCCCAGCCAGTACAAACGCTGCGCCGCAATCTCCGGAGTGCTTTCCGGGGTCGAACCGAGGACCTGGTTTGCGTCCTTGTTGCGTCCGCTTTTCTGCAGGGCTGTGGCCAGCGCCAGCAGCACCGAGGGTCGATCCTCCGGGCCTACCTCATCCAGCAGATCGTGATACTCGGTTGCGGCATCGTTGTAGCGCTTGCCCTTCGCCAGCAGGTCGGCCCGGGTTCGACGGTCAGCCAGTGATACCGGCGGGATGCCAGCGCCAGTAAGCCTTTTCAGTTCCGTGTTGGCCGTGTCCGCTTCCAGACTCGCGGGAATCCGGTAGTAGACATTGCGCAGGGCCGCGACCGCTTTGGCCGTCTGCCCGGTCGCCACATAAGCACGCCCCAGCCCGAGTTCCACATCCGCGCGTTCGGGTACACGGTCCTTCTCCAGTAAAGCGGCAGCATCGGCCGCTCGCCCTTCGGAGATCAAGGCTCCGGCATAAACCACATGAGCATCTTTCGCCAGCAGTGAGTCCGGATAGCGGATGCTGAAATCAGCCAGGGTGGCCACCGCCTCCGCACCCCTGCCGGTTTGCAGGTACGAGGTGCCCAGGTAGTACGCAACGTAGTCACCGAGATCTCCGGCGCGCGGCCGCGCACGATTCAGCGGATCAATAGCCTTGGCATAATCGTGATCAAGAACGTGCCCGTATCCCACCGCCAGCCACGCCAGCGCCCCCGCATCCTCCTTGGAGTGCCGCTGCGCATAGCCTACGACGGCCGCGTAGCCCGCGGGAGTGCGTTCCTGCAACAGTTGTTGTGCCATCGGTTTAAGACTCGCCGAGGCGACAAACGCCTGATGCATTCGTTGCACCCGCCGCGAAACTCGATGCTTGCGTTTTTTGGACTTCAGCCCGCGCGCGGTCTTCGATTGTGCCGAGCCGGATTTGGCCGTTTTCGAAGTGGTGTTTGCCTTGGGCCGAGGCGCTGGCGCCGCGGCCGCCGGGGTGCTCTGGGCCGACTGCTTTCCATCCGCTCGCGAGGCTGCCAACAAGGAGCCGCAAGCGATTCCTGTAACCATCCACAGAACCAGGATTTTGGAGGACAACACTGCTCGCAATCTATCGTCGGAAGTTGGCGCCCATGATTGAGATATCGTCTTCCGCCAGGCTGCGCACCAGTTCAGCCTGAAGGTAGTCCACACTTGCCGCCGCGGTATTACCATAACGCTTTTTAAAAGTGGCACGGCTCTTGTCGATGTCTTCTTTCAAACGGTCGTACAGATCTTTATTTTTGCGGCCTTCGGCCACCTTGGCCTGATTGTAGAGCTTGATCTCGTCTACCAGAAGTCGCGCAAAGCGCTGCGCCTTGCGGTGCACGTCCGCATCTTCCTCGCTGAGCGTCGCGCCCGCGTGCCCCGACGTCCGGCCCGGATCCACACCCGCGGCGGCGGCCGCGGCGGATATCACTTCTGCTGCGGGAGCAGGCTCGGATACTGCGGGCTGATCGTAGGCCGCCGCTGAGGCGGTTGCGGTGTGTTTGGGAGCGTGTCCCGCAAAAGGATCGTTGAAACTGGCCGCACCCTGCGCTGGGGAGGCTGCCGGCACACCTTCCGCGAACGCGGCTTCCCTGGGTGACTGCTTGCGCATAGAAGTCAACTCCAGCCATGCGCTGGTAGACACCACCAGCAATTCGATCGCGGCCGTGTCCAGGCGGTTCATTTCCAGTCCGCCATCTGCGTAAATGACCGCCGCCACTTTGTCTTTCAGAAGCAGGGGCAACATCACGATATGTTCATCCGCGGGCCTGCCAACGTGATCAACGAACCTGGGATCCATATCGAGGATCTGGCCGCTGAATGGCGCCTTCTCATGCAGCACGCGTTCCGGCAGGCCGCGCGAAGTATCGAGCCCAAATTCCTTGACTGCGTCGTTGTCCTCGAACCCTCGCCCTTGCCAGCCGCTGGCTGCGCCGCCCTTGAGAACGAATAGAGCAGTGCGCCCCGAGTGCTGCGCGACACCATCCAACAACGCGCGCAGGATTTCCTTCTGCGTGCTGCCGGCGTGGATCGCGGCCACTCCCCGTAACAGGTCCGCAGGACCGGCCTCATGGGTCTCACGCCCTGAATCCACCGACCCTTGCGGCAACTCCTCGAGCACACGTCGCACCAGTTCTTCGCGCAACTGCGAAACGTGTCCCTGCAGGACCTGGGTTACCACACGTTCGACGATGTGTTCGATTTCGTTCTTGTCTGCCATGGATACCTGGCTGTCCCCGAAAATCCTTCGAGATTGTGCAGCTAACTCTTGATTATACGGTACTTGCGCTACGCGACTCGAGGTACCTTAGGACGTGTTCCCCGGTGCGCATGCGCCCTCTTCAAAATCTATCCCAAAGCTTCCCGCCGGGACACGCCAAAACGACTCGTCAGATCGGTGGGTTACCAAGTAGAATAACAATCTCGCTTTACCCGCAGCTCTGAAAATACTGCATCGGAAAAAGAATGAGCGCCATCCAACCCAAGATAGGTGAGCCCGTTAGCGACGAGCTGGCGCTTGTTCAGGCGGCCAAGAAGGGCGACGTTTCCTCGTTCGAGGAGCTGGTCAAGCGATACGACCGCAACGTCTTCCGCATCGCTCAGCACATCACGCAGAACCGCGAGGACGCGGAAGACGTGGTGCAGGATGCGTTCCTGAAGGCCTACAGCAACCTGGAACAGTTCCAGGGTCAGTCGAAGTTCTATACGTGGCTGGTGCGCATTGCGGTCAACGAGGCGCTGATGAAGTTGCGCCGGCGCCGGCCCGAGCGCACGGTTTCGCTGGACGAGGACGTCAAGACAGAAGAAGATTCCGTGCCGCGGGAAATCGCGGACTGGAGTCCTAATCCGGAGCAGCTCTACAAGCAAGCGGAGTTGAAGGATATCTTGACGCGCACGATCCAGGGGCTGCCGCCAAGTTTTCGGACGGTATTCGTCCTGAGAGATGTGGAAGGTCTCTCGACTGAGGAGACAGCTGACGCGTTGGGTCTCAGCATCCCTGCGGTCAAGTCAAGGTTGTTGCGGGCGCGCCTGCAATTGCGCGAACGCCTCAGCCGCTACTTCAAGAAACGTGAGAGCGGAGATGGCCAAAAGTGAAATGCTCTGAGTTCCTGCAAGAGCTGACCAACTACCTGGACGGCGCCCTCGATGATCGGACCAAGTCCGAACTCGAAGATCATCTGGCTTGGTGCCATAACTGCTACGTGGTTTGCGATACCACCAAGAAGACGATCGAGATCTATCGCGACTCCGAGCTTTACGAACTTCCTGACGACCTTCGTACGCGCCTCCGCTCGGCGATCATGTCGAAGTGCCAGCAGCGCAAAAAGACCCAGGAGAGTATCTAACCGCAGCCCTTCCCTTCTACCAAAAACAAGACCATTTTATGCAATAGTTTTCAGTCCTGCGAGCTCAGGGCGCCCCCCTACGTACCCAAAGCGAACCATTTCTCGTGCATCCGAATCTAAGTGACTGACCTTAGGTTGGCTGCTGTATTGCTCTAGGAGATAGGTTCAGGTGGTTCTGGGGAGGTCCGGTATGGTTGAAAAATTCATCGATGCGCTCTTCGGATGCTGGCACAATCATTACAGCTTTCCGATTACGGTCCGTCCGGGTTTGCGTCGCAGCCGGGCGGCTTTGGTGACTGGCACGTATGTGGTCTGCCTGGATTGCGGCAAGGAATTCGCCTACGACTGGCAGGAAATGAAGGTCGTGGAAGCAGGTCGGAAGAGTTCCTCCGGCGTCCGATCGCTCGCCACCAAGGAAGTCGTATAAGCTGAAGGCCACCCCCCCGGCCAAAATTACTAGACAAATGAAAACCGGCAGCGAGAAGCTGCCGGTTTCGATTTCTGAAGCTCGTTTTTCTTTCCGCTAGTCGTCTCGGCGGTGGAGTGTCGGTCGGTCGTCGTCGCCGCCCTTATCTCCGGTTTTATCCGTGGACTTGTCGGCTGTCGAGGTCCGGCGCAAACTCGGTTTGTTCCCGCCTTTATCGTCCACCACCTTGCGGCGGTTCTCCAGGCTCGCCAGCCGCGACTTAACATCCGCGAATTCAGAGGTGGTTACGATATATTGCGCCCGCGCCGGAAGGATGCGGCCAATTTCTTCCTGCGACTTGCTGATCCGGTCCGGTGTTTGTGGGTGCGTAGCGAATGCTTTCGCCAGGGTCCCGGGCTTCTTTTTCTCGCGCGCCTGAAGCTTCTCGAAAAATGCCACAAACGCGTTCGGGTCATAGCCGGCTTTGTACATGTATTGCAGGCCCAGGTAGTCGGCTTCCGACTCAAAACTGCGCGAGAAACTTAAGAAGGTCAAAGGCAGTCCCAGGCCAGCGGCGGAGCGCACGGCATATCCGATGCCGCCTCCCACGAAAATAAGCGGGATGGTTCCGATATTCGCCCACTGCGCGCGGGTCATCTGCCGGGTCGCGTGCCGGGCTGCGACGTGCGCAATCTCATGCGCCATCACGCCCGCGAGTTCCGATTCTTCATCCGCCGCCAGGATCAGCCCTGAATTCACGTAGAAGAAGCCGCCCGGCAGCGCGAACGCATTGACCTCATCCGAATCGACCACCTTGATCGTGAATGGAACCTGCGCGTCGGAGTTCCGCACCAGGTTTTGGCCAATGCGGTTCACATACTCCGTGATCACCGGGTCACGGATCAGCTTGGAGGTCGCCTCAACTTCCTGGGCATATTGCTTGCCCATCCGGATCTCGCCCTCGAGCGAGTACCAGTCGCCCAGCCCACGGCCACCGACCTTGCGATTGCCGATGGCATTCACGTCGTTCTTGCTGCCATCGTGCTTAACCTTGCTGTCGTCTGGTTGCTGGACGACCACCGCGGGCGGTGTCGGCTTGGCTGCTGAATCTTTTTCCGAGTCCGAGGGCGCAGTCGTAGGTGGCAGGGTCGGCGGAGTCGTATTGGGCGGGGTCGTAGTCTGCCGGTCCGAGGGCAGGGGCATGGTCTGCGGGTCCTGGCGAGGCTGCGGATCCTGCTGCTGGGCGAATAGGGAAGGAACAAACAGTAATGCTGACAGAGCAGCCGTTCCCAATGCGAGCCGACACTTCATAACTAACTCCTGGCCTGAACCCGGGCCCCACACACCGAAATTATACGCCCGGTCGCGGATGGAACTCCTAACGAATCTGCTCAGTTGGACGCCGAAAGGCGGACAGGGGTTATCCGGGAAAAGGCGATCAACCGATAGATTTCGCTACGTTTGGAGACAAATGGACCTCCTTACTGAGGAATTCCCCTATTCTCCCGTAAGTCCGGTCTCAGTCGTCATCGCGACCCGACCCAGCGGGAACGACGGTATGCATCGCAGCCGGCATTGGCATCTTGCCCTTGCGATCATGCCATAGGATTGCGTTCAGCTTGCGCGTATCGGCCGCATCCGGACGCGAAAAATCCATCCGGCTGGACTGTTTCCCGCCGGGAGCCGCCCGGGGATTGGTGCGGTAAATCAACTGGTTCTCGCGATTGCGAACGTCCGCGGTGAATGCCGCATGGTTCCCCGCGCCGGAAAATTCCGCCGCCATGACGGGCGCATAGCCGTCGTTCAAGTTCATGGCGGGAAGTCCGAGCAGGGTTTCCATGGTTCGCATCACGCTGACCGTCGTGTGAAAATCATGATCCACAAACGGATGCTCTGCGGTCCCCGGAGCGTACTTGCTGATGACCAGGACCAGCGACCGGTGTGCATCCACGTGGTCTGCCCCGTCCTGCGCGTCGTCTTCCAGTACGAAGATGGCGGTGTCATCCCAGTAGGGGCTGTGCGACACCGCCTCCACAATTCGGCCCAGCGCAAGATCGTTATCTGCCACTGAGGCGGACGGTGTCGCTTTTCCCGCCCGGGTTCCGCCCGTGTGATCATTGGGCAAATGCATGATCACCAGGTTGGGAAGTTCTGAACCCTTGCCTTGCTGACGAGCTTGGACGAAGCCCTCAAACTCGCTGAGGAATTCATCGGCCCGCAGTTGGTCGGGATAATCCACATTGAAGCCGGCATATTCGAGGTCCGAATGGTCACGTAATTCCGCCATGGTGGGCCTGTTCTGCTTGATTCGCGGAATTTCCCACGGGTACGGGCTGGCTTCACCTTTGCGGGTGGATCCTTTCACTGCAGGCAGTGGTTCGCCCTTCTTCACAACCTTCGGTTCGCAGACCCCCGGAGGAGAAGCGGGGAGTTGCTCTTTCGGAGACGGTAATTCGGGCATGGGTTCGACGCAAAATTCCGTGGCCACGAATTCGCCATAATTGCGGTGGGTAAGCCCGCCGCGGGCGGCATTCGCCCACAAGTAGCCGGTTTGCGGCGAGTCTACATCGGGAATGCCATGCTCGAGCGGGTGCTCATCGGCCACCATGCCCTCGAAGTCATAAGTTCGTTCCCGTCCCCGGTAACCGATCGGCCAGGTCTTTTCGTTGTAGTCGCTGGTGATGGCGGCGGTGGACCACACGTGGCCATCGCCGGAAACTTCCCCGCTGTCGTAGAAATTGTCCAGCACGCCAAACTGCATGGCCAGCTTATGCTGGTTCGGCGTGATGTCCCAGCCATACATCGTCAAAGACCGATCGCCGTTGCCCACTTTCAAGTCGCCGAACACCTGATCGTAGGTGCGGTTCTCCTTGATGATGTAGATCACGTGCTTAATGGGATTTCCGCCGCTGCGAAATCGGATACCAGCCGCCTCCATCTTGAGGCGGTTGCTTTCCTCCACCTGCCTCGTCAGATCCGCCAACTTGGGTTCGGCGTCCCGGTAGTCAATCCTGGCCAAAGATCCGCGAATCAGAGTTGGAATGTAGGGGTGCTCGCGATGGCGGCGGCGGCTCGCGATCGTGTCCCACCCATTGTTGGGGCCACTTCCTGCGCCTTTGGCAGTAGCCACGAGGAGACTGTCGCCATTCATCGCCAGCGCGCTGGGATACCATTCGGTCGGAATGAACCCAAGGGCCTGCTGATCTGGGCTCGCTTCGTGCCCTGGAGGGGTAGCATCGAAAATGGCGACCGCATTCAGGTTGGCATTCGCTACGAACAATCTCGAGCCATCGGGCGACCCTGCCAGTGCAACCGGCGAGGTGCCCCCATATTTCTGCCCCGCAACTTCAGTGGAGAACCATCGCACGGCTTTCCCGGTCTCGGTGGAGACCGCCGCCACCGCATCGGCGTTCGCGAGCGCCACGAATAAGGTCTTCTCATCCGCGCTGAGCATTAGCGCCGTGGGATGTGATCCTGCCGCAGTCGGAGACTCCGGTTCGCGCAGTGCGATCCAGCGCTTCACCGTCGCGTCGTCGAGATCAAGCTCGGCGACCTTGGAAGCATTCCACAGACTGCACCACGCTCTCCGACCATCGCGCGTCACCACCACGGTGTAGGGATAGGACGAGGGCACCAGCCGGTTTGTGCTCAAATCGTATTGCTGCAGGATTTCCCCGCTGGCCGCGTCCAGCAGGATCACGTTGTCGGAAAGGTTGTTGGCGATCAGCAAGCGCTCGGTCTTGGCGCCCGGAACCACAGCCAAACCCGCGGGATAAGGAATGGCAGTTCCTTTCGCAGTTTTGAACACACCGCGCGCCACCCACTTTCCCGCGGCCAGCTTCTGGGGAGCAATCTTGATCAGTCGCTCCCGCGTAACCTTGCCTGCCTGAAAGCCATACACCGCCACCGCGTTCCCCGTATCGCCCGGCTTGGTTCCCGCTGGGTCGGTGATAGATCCGAGAGAGGCATACAGGTGTTTTCCGTCGGCACTGAAGGCGAGTCCCAGAAAGTAGCTCTGGTGGGCGTCCTCGCATAGCCGGTCGTCGGGGAAATCGGAGACCTTGTTCTCCTTAAGGTCGAATATGGAAATGGATTGGCAGCCGCGAGTCTGTTGCGTACCGTACCCGGCATGGAGCAGCGCGGCAAACTGCCCGTCGGGACTAACGGCAATCGTGGCGGGGAAGCTGTTCAAGCTGCCCACCCGGCCGGGAACAGGCTGAAGAACTTTGCCGGTCGGCAGGGGGATTCCGTTTCGTTTGGTCGCTTCCTGCGCTCTTCCAAGCGTAGTACCCATCAACAGTAAACCCGCGGTAAGAATCGCTGCCAGTCGCACCGGTCCCTCCTGTCTGATTCTGCAAGGCTCAAGTGTACCCAAAATCAAAAGCCGGTCAGAGATCCTGACCGGCTTGGAACCGAGGCATGCAATGGCGGCTAGTGGGTCTCGTTCGCCGCGCGTTCAGCCGGTTGATCCTGGCCGTTCCCTTCTTGCTGAGCGTTGTGCCGAACATCCGCGCCGCGCACCCAGAAAATGACGTCCTCGGCAATGTTGGTGGCGTGATCCGCAACCCGCTCCAGGTTTCGGGCTACCAACAAGGTATCCAGTGCCTGGCGGGTCGTTTCCGGGTGCTCGTTCATGGTCTTCACCAGGACGATGAACGCTTCGTCGCGCATGCGGTCCACGACATTGTCCATTTCAAGGACGGCCTGCGCCAACTCGGCTTTTGCCTCGATGAACGATTCCAAGGCGCGCCGCACCATCGCACTCACGGCAGCCGACATCCGGCCGATATCGACGGGTAGCTCGACGGCCGGCAAACTTGCCATGTCCATGACGCGCTCGGCGATATTGACCGCCTGGTCGCCCACGCGTTCCAGGTCTGCGTTAATTTTCGTGACCGCCAGGATAAAGCGAAGATCGACCGCCATGGGCTGCTGCATCGCCAGCAGGTCGAAAGCCAGTTCGTCGATTTGACGCTCCGAGATGTTGATCTGGGTCTCACCCTCCAGCACCATCTGGCAGCGGGTCAAGTCGCGATCAAGGTAGGCCTGGCAAGCGCGATCCACCGCCTGTTCCGCCAGTCCTCCCATCCGCAGCAGCTTTTGGCGCAAGTCATCGAGTCCTTGCTGAAATCGCGTACGCATTATCCAAACCTGCCTGTGATGTAGTCTTCGGTCCGCTTGTCGGAGGGAGTCGTGAAAATCTTCTCCGTCTTGTCGTATTCGATCATCCGTCCCAAAAGAAAGAAGCCGGTGAACTCCGCGACCCGCGCCGCCTGCTGCATGTTGTGGGTCACGATCACAATAGTGTACTGCGCCTTGAGTTCGAAAATGAGTTCCTCAATCTTGCCGGTCGAAATCGGATCGAGCGCCGAACAGGGTTCGTCCATGAGCAGGACTTCCGGCTCGACCGCGAGCGCGCGGGCGATGCAAAGACGCTGCTGTTGGCCGCCGGATAAACTGGCTCCCGACTTCTTGTGGATTGAATCCTTCACTTCCTCCCACAAGGCCGACGAGATCAATGACCGTTCCACGATCTCGTCGAGGTGCTTCTTGTCCCGATAGCCATTGAGTTTCAGTCCCGCGGCCACGTTATCGTAAATCGACATGGTGGGAAACGGGTTCGGCTTCTGAAACACCATCCCAATTCGCCTTCGTAACTGGGTCGCCGAGGTTCCCTGGTAGGCGTCAAACTCGCCGATCTTGACCTTGCCCTCGACCCGAGCTTCGGGACTGGTCTCGTGCATGCGATTCAGGCAGCGGATAAAGGTCGACTTGCCGCAACCCGACGGCCCGATCAGTGCGGTGGCATGGTTTGCCCGCACCGTCAGGTTGATGTCATGCAATGCCTGGGTCTTGCCGTACCAGGCGTTCAGGCCTTCGACCTGGATTCCAACCCCCATGGTTAAGCCACTCCTCCGAGCGTTCCGCGCCGCACCACGAAGCGGACCGCGGCCACTGCGGTCACGATCAGGATAATCAGCACCAGTGCTCCCGCCCAGGCTTGCCGGTGCCAATCGTCATAAGGCGAAATCGCATAGGTGAAAATCTGCAAGGGCAATGCCGCCGTGGGCTGGTCGAGCCTCCAGTTCCAGTACTGGTTGCCGAAGGCAGTGAACAGCAGCGGCGCCGTCTCTCCCGCCACCCGCGCAAAGGCCAGCATGACGCCAGTGATGATTCCGGAGGTCGCGGTGCGCAGTGTGATTGACAGGGTGGTGCGCCAGCGCGGCACGCCCAGCCCGTACGCGGCTTCCCGCAGCACGTTCGGAACCAGCAGCAGCATCTCCTCGGTGGTCCGGGTAATCGTGGGAACCATCATGATGGCCAGGGCCACGCCGCCAGCCAGCGCGGAAAAATGCTTCTGCCGCAGCACGACGAGGGCATAGGCGACAATTCCGATCACGATTGAGGGCACGCCATTCAACACGTCGGAGACGAACCGAACCAGGTTTCCGAATCGATTGCGCCCAAACTCCGCAAGGTAAATTCCGGCACCGATTCCCAGGGGCACACCGAGCAAGCTTCCAATCGTGAGAATGAGCGCGGAGCCGGCGATTGCGTTGGCCATGCCGCCGCCTGTTTCCCCGGGCGGCTTCGGCGTCTGCGTCAGGAATGCCCAGTTGAGCGATCCGAAACCTCGGTAGACCAGGTACGCAAAAATTGCGATCAGCGGCGCCAGCACGATTACGACAGTCGCGACCGCAAATGTGGTCGCCAGGTGGTCGGCGAGTCTCCGCCACAAACTGATCTGGATCCCGTGTGCAGTCGGTGGCGCGGTAAGTTCAGGCACGGGCCCTCGCAGGCTGGCCGCGCGTCACACTCCATACCAGGAAACGTGCCAGGGCGTTCGCGATGATGGTCACCAGGAAAAGCGCCAATCCGATTTCGATGAGCGCGGACAGGTACAGGTCGCCGGCCGCCTCGCTGAATTCGTTGGCCAGCACGCTGGCCATCGTGTAACCCGGAGCGAATAACGACTTGGCAATCTCGGGACGGTTCCCGATCACCATTGTGACCGCCATCGTCTCGCCCAGTGCGCGGCCTAGCCCGAGAATGATCCCACCCACGATGCCGGCCCGGGCGTTGCGCAAAACACCCAGCCGAATCATTTCCCAGCGGGTCGCTCCCAACGCCAGCGCCGCTTCCCGCTGATGCTGCGGCACCACCGACAGCACTTCGCGGGTAATCGAAGAAATGATCGGGATGATCATGATCGCCAGGATGATGCCCGCGGCTAGCATTCCGATGCCATACGGGGGTCCCTCAAACAGGCCGGTCCACCCCAGAGTCTTTGCCAGAAAGGGCTGCAGATAATTCCGCAAAATCGGAACCAGTACGAAGATGGCCCAGAGCCCGTAAATTACGCTCGGGATCGCCGCCAGCAACTCGGTGGTAAACGAAAGCGGTCCGCGCAGCCACTTGGGACACATTTCAGTGGTGAATACGCCGACTCCGACAGCCAAGGGGATCGCGATGACCAGCGCCAGGAGAGAGGAAACCACCGTTCCGTAGACGAAGGGCAGAGCGCCATAGTGGTCATTGACCGGATCCCAGTCCTGGCCCCAGAAAAACTTCCATCCGAATGCATGCCAGGAGGCTTGGGATCGACTTACCAACTGCCACACAATTAACCCCAGAATGGCGAGCACGATGAGCGCGCAACCCAGAATCGCCCAGCCAAACACGCGGTCCGCGAGCCTCCCATCGGAGGCGTTCAGCAGCGGACTCTGGTGTTTCTTAATCTTTTCTCCTGCAACAGGTTGCGGGCCGGGCATTTGTGGGCGATATAAGGCTCGGTTCGCCATGGGAGAACCGTATCAGAAGCGTGTTACAGGAGTGTTAAAAGGGATGCGCGGTGGCGCGCTGATTTCGCAGCCAATTGCCTTCCGCCGGGTTGCCGGAATTGCGCCGTCTGCTCGCCGGCATGATTCCCATGCCATGCCAGGGCAACGCTCCCACAGCCTGCTCCTCCCTTTATCTTTTTCATTGCACTGCAAGTTTGATTTGTGAGATGAGTGATGACTCACAACGAAAGTCGCCGTCCGCGACATCCATAACCCATGCCCGTCTTTGCCGCGGTTGATATCGGCTCCAACTCGGTCCGCCTGAAAATCGCTCGCCTGCGCGGCCGGAAACTGCAGGCCATTCACGAGGACCGCGAAGTTACTCGTCTCGGGGAGGGCGTATTCCGCTCGAACTTCCTTTCTCCTGAATCCATGGCCGAGACCGTAAAGGTCCTGCGCCGCTTTCATCGCACGGCCCAGCGCCTCGGCACCGACTCTGTCCGGGTTGTCGCTACCAGCGCCCTGCGCGATGCCCGCAACTCTCAGGCATTTCTGGAGTGGGTGCGTTCGGCCACGGGCTGGAAGGTCGACATCATCTCTGGATTGGAAGAGGCGCGTCTCATTCACCTGGGACTCGTCTCGAATCTTCGGCTCAGCAATTCCACCGTTCTGATGATCGACCTGGGCGGCGGCAGTTGTGAACTCACGGTTTCGCGCCGCGGACACATTCGCGAGACCGTCAGCCTTCCGCTGGGCGCCGTGCGTCTGACCAACGAATTTTTGAGCCACGATCCGCCGCGCAAGGGAGCGCTGCAACGCTTGCACGGCTTTGTCGACCGCGAAGTCGGCCGGGTGTCCGGCCGCATCGTTGCGTCCCGCGTAAAGGTGGCGATCGCCACGTCCGGAACGGCGGCGGCGCTCTCCGCCGCGGCCCATCACCTCATTCGTCCTTCGCGAAAGAGTCTCGTTGTCTCCGCGGCGGAAATGAAACGAATTGCCAAGCTCATCAGTCGATTGCCCCTTGAAGAACGCAAAAAGATCAACGGCATCGGTCCCAGGCGGGCGGAGATCATCGTGGCGGGCGCCCTGGTTTACCGGGAACTGGTCGAACGTTGCCAGCTGCGATCGTTTCGCTATTCGCCACTCGGTCTCCGTGACGGCTTGCTGGCGCAGATGGCCGCCGAATACGATCGCAGCACACGCTCGGGCCGCCAGATCGAATCCGAGCGCTGGGATTCCATCCAGCAAGCCGTAAAGCACTACCGCGTCGACATGCCCCACGCCCTGCAGGTGCGCACGTCGGCGATGGAGCTGTTCGCCGCGCTAAAATCTCTCCACCACCTGCCCCCGGAATACCGCGAGTGGCTGTCCGCCGCCGCCATGTTGTACGAAGTGGGCGACTACGTGAACCGCAATGGGCGTCATCGCCACACCCAATACATCATCTCCAACTCCGAAATTCTCGGGTACACTCCCGACCAGCGCCAGATTATTGCCGCCATAGCCCGCTACCTCGGCAAGTCTCGTCCCACCTACGGAGACGGCCCGCTGAAGGGTCTGCTGGCGCTCCAGCAGGAACACATCGCCAAGGCGTCGATGTTGTTGCGCCTGGCGCGGGCCATGAATCTCGGCCGCAGCCGCGCCGTTCAGCAAGCCCGGGTCACCATTCGCGACGGCGGAGTCAAAATGACATTGCTGTCTCGCCGCCGGGTGGGTGTGGATCTGGAACTGTGGGCGATCGAGAAAGACCGGGACTATTTCCGCGAACTTTTCGGACGCGAGCTTTCCGCCGCTGCTGCGTAGAGGGTACGCAGGATCTTGGGCGTCAAGCACCACGAAAGCCAACCCGAGCTGCGTCGGAGTTCAACCTTGGCCACTGCTCCCTTGCGCAGTTCCAGCGCCGCCTCGCACCCGGTTGAACTGATGATTCTCCCTAGAAATTCACTCAGGTTGGGATTGTGCCCAACGACCATGATGGCTTCATGCCGGGCGTATTTGTCGAGCAATCTCCGGAAGTCTGCAAAGGTTGCCTGCGGGCGCAATCCCGACTCAATCTGCAGCTTGCCTTCGAATCCCATCTCGTTTCCAACCAACGACGCGGTCTGCGTCGATCTTTTCAGCGGGCTGGAGATGATTGCGTCCACCTGCACATCCAGCGCCGCCAGCGCCCGCCCCACGTACCCGCACTGCTCGATGCCTTCCTTGTCGAGGCCGCGCTTCTCATCCTTCTTCGGCGACGACAGACGTTCCCCGGCATTAGCATGACGCAAAAAGTAGACCACCATTCAGCTCAGGCTTCCTTTCTCACTACGCTTCTGCCTACGCTTCTGCGTCGAGCGGGAGACGCCAGATTCGGAATCGCCTGTAGAGGCTGCTTCCCTTCCGCTAGTCCGATTAAGAAATCCTGCGCACTGAAAGCAGCTGCGCCCGAGGGAGCCCGTCCGCCTCGCTTTCCGGGTGTCTGCCAGACTCGCCGGTAGGAACCATCCTTGGCCAGGATGCGGGTCTTCAGGTTGTCCGCCAGGTATGCCTCCAGAATCTCCTGCCGGAGGCGCGTGCGTGCCATCGAATCCTTCACCGGGGTCAGCACCTCAACCCGTTCGTACAGGTTCCGCGGCATCCAGTCTGCGCTGCCGATATAAATGTCCTCGTCCCCGTCGTTCCCGAAATAATAAATGCGGCTGTGCTCGAGGAATCGTCCCACGATGCTCCGCACCCTGATCCGATCGCTCACACCCCGAACATCGGGACGAAGCGCGCAAATCCCACGCACGAGCAAATCAATTTCCACCCCGGCCTGCGAAGCTTGATACAAGGCGGTGATGACTTTCTTGTCCAGCAGCGCGTTCATCTTCGCGATGATGCGTGCGGGGCGTCCCTGTCGAGCGTGCTCCGCTTCGCGCTCAATCAGCGCCAGCAACTTCTCCGCCAGGTCCAGCGGTGCAACCAGAAGCGGCCCGTAGCTGGGATTCTCCGCGTACGCGGTCAGGAAGCTGAACACGTCGTGCACCGCGCCGGTAATTTCTGGACCGGCAGTGAGAAGACTCAGATCGGTATAGATTCGCGCCGTGGTTGCGTTGTAGTTGCCGGTTCCGATGTGCGCGTAACGTCGAGTGACCCCGTCCGGATCACGCCGCGCCAACAACGACAGCTTGCAGTGCGTCTTCAGCCCGACCAGTCCGTGAAACACCTGGACTCCGGCATCTTCCAGATCCCGGGCCCACCGGATGTTCGAGGCCTCATCAAAGCGGGCCTTCAACTCGACCACCGCCGTCACTTCCTTCTTGGGCGCCGCTGCAATCAGGGCAGGCACGATGAGAGAGTGCTCGTTGGTCCTATAGAGGGTTTGCTTGATCGAGAGTACGCGGTCGTCCTCCGCAGCGGACTCGATGAATGAAATCACCGTATCGTAGGAATCAAATGGATGGTGCAGCAGCACGTCGTGCCGTCGCAATTCTTCGAACAGGTCCTGGGATTTGCCCGTCAGGCGGACTTCCCGTGCCACAAATGTCCTGAACTTCAGGTCCGGGTGCTTGGTCTGCTCGTACACGTTGAACAGCCGCGAGAGGTTCACCGGCCCGTTGACGGGAAAAACCTGCCAGGGATCCAGTTCGAAGACACCTCTCAGCCTTTCGATGATCTCCGGGTCGGCGTCCGCCTCGATCTCCATGCGCACGGCGTCGCCTTTGCGACGGTTGTGCAACTCCGCGCGGACCGATTCCAGCAGGCTGCGCGCCTCTTCTTCTGCCAGGTAAAGATTGCTGTTGCGGGTTACCCGAAATGCGGCGGACGAGACAATGTCGTAGCCGTGATACATGCGCGCCGCATGGAAGGCCACCAGGTCCGCAAGGAAAATAAAATCGTCCGTATCTTCGGAGGGCAACCGGATCAGCCGGGGCAACGCCCGTGGCACCGTGACCACCCCGGTGTAGGTCATTGCCGATCGCCGCCGCCGCCGCAGCAGGAACGCCACACACAATGCTTTATTGATCACTCGCGGAAAGGGGTGTGCCGGATCCACCGTCACCGGGGTCAGGAGCGGATCCAGCTCCCGCTCGCAGTACTCCTCCACAAAAGACTTGGCTGCCGAATCGAGCTCGTGCAGCCCCAGGACCCGGATGCCGTGCTCGGCCAGTTGCGGCCGGAGGTGCCCGTTCCAGCAGTCGTATTGGTCGTCGACAAAATCATGGGTTTGCCGGTTGATCCGCTCCCGCTCTTCCATCAGCGTCAACCCGTCGGCTGCGCCTTCGTTGTAGCCGTCTTCGATCTGCTGCACCAGCGCCGCGACCCGCACCTCGAAGAACTCATCGAGATTGCTGGCGGAGATCGATAAAAACTTCAAACGCTCCAGCAGCGGGTTGTTCTGATCTGCCGCCTCTTCCAACACACGGCGATTAAACTCCAGCCAGGACATTTCCCGGTTGATGAAATTCGACGGGCTATCGATGATGGGACGCGCCATGGTTCAGCGAAACTCTCGGGCAGAATGCAAGGAGACCAGACAACAATTTCCTAGTATAAAGCAATGGCCGGATTATCGTTTGTATCGGGCTCGGAACGACGCTCCAGGAGCGCTCGCGCAACCCCACAAAAAAATGGGCGCCGCAAAGAGTCTGCAGCGCCCGGCCGATCACGACATCCCTACACGGCTTAGAAGATGTAGGTCACATCGAACTGTAAGCGCGTCAACCACGGCTCGCTACTGGCGAGAGGCCGCCCGACCAGAGCGGCAAAGCCCAGTTGCACGCTCCGGTCAAGCTGGTAGAAGGTTTCAACCCGGTGCTGGGTGACATTGGTACCCTGTCGCAATTCGCTGTAATTCAAGTTGCCCAACACGGCCTCGCGCTCAATATAGATGCGCGCATATCCCAGTTGGAAGTCTCCTTTGTCCCGCAGGCGGCCAACCCTGGCTTCGGCCCAATAGCCGCGCCGTTGATGGGAGTTGCAAGCTGCATTTCTTGTCTGCTTGAAGGTCTGCGAGCCGGTGTTCGCGGGAACGGGGAGGATATTCCCCAGATTGCTGCAGGCCTGCGTGTTCTGCACGTAGTCGCCAATAAAGGTGAGCGGAAGTCGCGCATGCCCCGTATCGATGTCTACGCGCGCAATGTTGTCGAATAAGCCGAACCGGGAGGCGAATTGCGCGTTGCTGACGGAGATTACCCCGGTTGGGTAGGATGTTCCTCCGATCGTGACCACGTTGGTGGCACTCGTGGTGTAGAAAGAGTTCTGCACGGGATTGCTGGAGTTTAAGGGCAGAAATCCCGCCAGCGGCGTCTGCGGATTTTTGCTGCTGGCGCGTGCCAAGGCGATGGCAATGGCGTCGGCACCGCGAAAATCGTAGTATCCCGAATACGCGCTCAGGGTGACATGTGGAAGGATGTCCCAGATAGTTTGTATTTGACCGCCGTAGGTGATCTGCTGAGCGATTCTTTTGCCGTTCACGGTTGTCCCCGCAACCTCGGCGAAGGGCAGCTCAAATCCAATCAGTGCTATCCGCTTCAACACGGGCGTGTCGAGCTTGAATGCCAGGCTCTGGGCCGCGCCCTCGGGATTGAGATCTTTGTCCCAGGTGAGTTCGGTGTTGTACCAGGGATACGCAAACTTGCCGCCGGTAAGAGTGAGGGCCTTGAATTGATTTGGCCTGAATTGTACGAAGGCTTGGTCCAGCGCGATCGTCTTGCGGGTGTAGAAGCCGGTAAGGTTCTGATTGGTGGAGACTGGATCGTTGATGTCGCCAGTCGCCAACGTGATACCCGTGCGAAACTGCGAGCCTAGATTCGCGGTCACGTTGAAACGCGCCCGGAGCCGGCCGCGCATACGATCGAGCGACCCATCGCTGGGACCCCCCAAAAAAGGCTCTGCGCGGAGGCGCACATCGCCACTGAAAGAGATTGGACCGAGGCCCTTGATCTGCCTCTCCAGGTTCCGGATACGCTGGTCAGAACTTCCCGATTCAACCAGCTGGGTCGAGGGGGGGTTCTGAGGCATAGCCGTCGGCGAGCCTGCGGTTTCGCCCGCCACGGGCAGCGCCGGTTGCGGAACGGGCTGCGCCGCTGGGGCATTCGGTTCACGTTCCGCCAGGGCTCGCTGCAGTTGTTGGATCTGCTGTTGCTGTGCCGCCAGCGCATCTTTCAAGGCTTGTATATCGGCGGCGGTCACTGCGGGCCCCGCTGAGGAGTTGCTGGTCTGCGGATCCGACGCAGCGCCTTGCGCAAAAACCAGGGAGCTCAATAGAAGCAGCGTGGTCCACTGCAGTAGGCTTTTCATTCCCGTTCCTCTCCTGCTAAAGTTTGCAGCCGGATTATACATCATAAAGTCTATGTAATTAGTCGACTTAATAGAAATTGAAGCAACTAGGCTGCCTTCTCCCCTCATCGTGCTAAAGCTTTTAGTTCTGGGCACTTAGACTCGGGGGTGGTGACGGCGTTCGGGTGGAGATGTGCACGCTTTTGCAGCAACAAAGAAGGCACAAGGCCCAAAGGGACCCTGTGCCTCCGAATCGTCGAACCGGCAGACTTGCTCTGGCCGGCTACCGCACCTGCTTGATTTCCGCCTTAACCTTCTGCGCCACACTGTCGGGAAGCGGGGCGTAGGTCAGCGCAGCGGTCATTTTCTGGCCATCACCCACCATCCAGTTCAGGAAATCGGTGATGATCTTGCTCCTCGCGGCGTCCTTCGATTGGGTCGGAATCAGAAGCCAGGTAAAACTGGAGATCGGATACGCATCGTTTCCGGGGGCATTCGTAATGGAAACCCGGAAGTCCGCCGGCATAGTCTTCACGGATCCGGCCGCGGCCGTCACGCTTTCCAATGAGGCTTTCACGAAAGCACCGGCCGCATTGCGCACGCTGCCGTAAGGGATCTTGTTCTGCACGGCGTAAATCAACTCGACATATCCGATCGCGCCCTGCATTTGCCGAACCACGCCGGCCACGCCTTCATTCCCTTTGCCTCCCAGTCCCACCGGCCATTTGATTGAAGTTCCTTTGCCGGGCCCGCCCGCCCATTCCGGGCTGATCTTCGACAGGTAGTCGGTGAAGATGTAGGTTGTACCGCTGCCGTCGGAACGGTGCACCACGATGATCGGCTGGTCGGGAAACTTTACGCCGGGGTTCGCCGCCGCAATCGCCTTATCGTTCCAGTTGGTGATTTTGCCCAGGAAAATTCCTGCCAGCGCGTCTGGGGTAAATCGCACTTCCCCACTCACCCCGGGCACGTTGTAGGCGGGAACAACCGCGCCCAGAACCGTCGGCACGTGCAGAATCTTCACTTTCGACTGCGACAGTTGCTCATCGGTCATCGGCCCATCGCTGGCGCCGAAATCCACCGTGCCCGCCAGCACCTGGCGGATCCCGCCACCGCTCCCGATCGACTGGTAGTTGATCTGGATGTCAGGGTGCGCATTGTGGTATTCGCTGAACCACTTGGAGTACATCGGATAAGGGAACGTGGCGCCGGCTCCGTTCAGGGTGGTTTGCGCTACGGCGGACACTGCCAGAGCCAGGCAAAGAATAAGCAGCGCGGTGCGTGCTATCACTCGATGAATCCTCCTGATCATTGACTTTCCCCTCGGTTCTATCCGCGCAGTGTTACAGTGCTGTTACAAATCGGTGAATTTCTGATGAAAGGGCGCTCTGGATCCGGCACCCGCTGAAGGGCATCTGACACACTGGGTGGGGACGACTGAACCTTGACCGACTCCGATGATCGCTTTGCGCCCGGTTGGCCGGGTATTCCGCCGCGCTGGACTTCCAGCGCCAAGTCCGGTATCGGTACCGCCCTCAATCCTCACAGCCGGGTCTGGTATACCGTCAGCCACGGAATTCTCAACGAGGTCTATTTCCCGCGCGTCGATCAGGCTTGCACCCGCGACCTTGGACTGGTCATCACCGACGGCCGAAGTTACTTCTCCGAGGAAAAGCGGCACTGCAAGTTCGAGAACGTTCCCTACGAGCCGGGCGTGCCCGTCTACCAGCTCACCAACACCAGCCTCGATGGCCGCTATCGCATTCACAAAGAAATTTTCAGCGACCCGTACCGCCACGTCGTCTTGCAGCGGGTCCGTTTTGAACCGTTGCAGGGAAAACTGACCGACTACCGCTGCTACGCCCTTCTGGCACCCCATCTGGCGAACTGGGGATACGGCAATACCGGTTGGGTGGGTGACTATAAAGGCCGCCCGATGTTATTTGCCCGCCGTGACCATGTGACTCTGGGTTTTGCTTGCTCTCAGCCATGGCTCGCCCGCTCAGTCGGCTTCGTCGGGTATTCCGATGGCTGGCAGGATCTGTCCCAAAACTTTCGTCTCACCTGGAACTACACGCGCGCTGAAAACGGCAATCTCGGCCTGACCGGGGAAATCGACCTGGCGGCCTGCGGCGGTGAGTTCGTGCTGGCGCTCGGCTTCGGACGCAACTGCTGGGAAGCTGGACAGGTGGTCCTCTCCTCCCTGCTCGAGGATGGCGATGAAGTGCGCGAACATTTCGTTCGCCAGTGGAAAACGTGGCACGACAGTCTGCTTCCGCTCGACCGACCCAGGCGTGATTACGACCTTTACCGCACCAGCATGGCGGTGCTTCGCACCCACGAATCCAAGGATTTCGTGGGCGGCGTCATCGCCAGCCTCTCCATCCCGTGGGGCTTCAACAAAGGGGATGAGGACCTGGGCGGCTACCACCTGGTCTGGCCGCGCGATCTCGTGGAAACCGCGGGCGCGTTGATCGCGGGCAATGCGATCGTCGACGCACTTCGGGTGCTGCGCTACCTCGAATCCACTCAGGAAGGCGACGGACACTGGGCCCAGAACTTGTGGCTCGACGGGCGCTCCTACTGGGGCGGCATCCAGATGGATGAGACCGCTTTTCCGATTCTCTTGCTCGACCTGTTGAGGCGTGCAGCCGGAGATCGACTCGGCGACCTGCAGCGCTGGTGGCCCATGGTGCGCAGCGCCGCCAGTTTCATCGTCCGCAACGGGCCGGTTACACAGCAGGACCGTTGGGAGGAAGATGGCGGCTATTCTCCGTTCACTCTTTCGGTGGAGATCGCCGCTCTGCTGGCGGCCGCCGATATCGCGGACCTGGTGGGAGAATCCATTCCAGCGACCTACCTGCGCGAGACCGCCGACAGCTGGAATGACAACATTGAACGCTGGACCTACGCGATCGACGGCGACCTGGCACGCCAGATCGGGGTGGAGGGTTACTACGTCCGCATCGCACCCGACAACGATGGCGATGGAGCTGCCTCGCCCCTGCAAGGCTTCGTGCCCATTAAGAACCGCGCGCCCGATCAGAGTTCGGCGCGCGCCTTTCAGGTAATCAGCCCCGACTCGCTGGCCCTGGTCCGCTTCGGCCTGCGCGCCCCCGACGACCCGAGAATTCTCAATACCATCAAAGTCGTCGACGCGCTTTTACGTGCCAAGCTTCCGCAGGGGCCATGCTGGTACCGCTATAACGGAGATGGCTACGGCGAACACGAGGATGGCAGCGCCTTCGATGGCACCGGAATCGGCCGTCCCTGGCCACTTCTGGCCGGGGAGCGCGCCCATTACGAAATCGCCGCGGGCCGGCCGCAGCTGGCCGAAGCCCTGTTGCGCGTCATGGAAAACTCTACCGCAGGCGCCAGTCGGCTCATTCCCGAACAGGTTTGGGACGGCCCTGATATTCCGGAACTGGAACTGTTCACCGGCAAACCTACGGGCTCGGCTTGCCCGCTGGTCTGGGCCCACTCCGAATACATTAAGCTTCGCCGCTCGCTGCGCGATGGCCGCGTCTTCGACCAGCCTCCGCAAACCGTACAGCGCTACCTGGTCGAGAAACGGAGATGCGAATTTTTTCTGTGGATCTTCAATAACAAGGTGCGCACCCTGCCCTGCGGTAAAACGCTCCGGATTGCGGTGTTGAAGCCCGCAATGGTCCACTGGAGCATGGACGGCTGGAACACTTCGTTCGACACCCACACCCGCGACACCACGCTGGGCGTGCACGTGGTGGATCTACCAACTGCCAAATTGCCGGTGACGCACCCGATCGTGTTCACCTTGCACTGGGAAGAGGAAGATCGGTGGGAAGGCGTGGACTACAGCGTGGTTGTCGAATAGTGCAGCTTAGCCTGACACCCAAGTATCAGGAATATTAGGTGGTCACGACCCCTGAGGGGTGAACGCCATTGCCGCTGCCTGACTAGCCCGTGTACAGCAACTCCACCACCGTGCAGTCATCCCCCAACGGCGCTCCGGCACAGAAATTTGCCACCGAAGCAAAGATATCCTCGAGCGTCGGGGTTTTCGCCGCTACCGCCTCCAGCCGCTCGTTGTCGTAAAACTCTCCGTGCGCGTTCTCGGCTTCGGTGACGCCGTCGGTGACCAGAATGAATCGATCGCCCGGTTTCAAATGGACGTGATCTCCCTCGTACGTCGCATCCGCCAGTAATCCCACCGGAAGATTGCCATGCTGCGGGCGGCTTACCTGGCTGCCGGAGACCAGCAGCGGGGGTACGTGCCCGCAGTTTACGTACTCCAGTTCCCCGTCCTTGCGGATCTTGGTAATGATGACGGTCGCATATTTTTCGCCCAGGTGCTTCTGCGTAAAGAACCGGTTCACTGACGCCATGATGTCAGTCAAAGGCATGCGGGCAATCAAGTGAGCGTATACCATGCCTTGCAACGTGGAAGCCAGCACCGCCGCGGATACTCCCTTCCCACTGACATCGGCCAGCACCACCGATAGTCCATCCTCTGTATGCACGACGTCGAAGAAGTCGCCCCCAATCTCTTTGCAGGAAAGATTCCGGCCACGCATCTTGGCGAACGGCACCTCCGGAATCGTTACCGCCATCAGTCGCTGCTGAATCGAGGCCGCGATCGACAACTCCTGCTGGTAGCGCCGGGAAGCCTCCTCCGCCTGTACCAGCCGCGCATTCTCAATCAGAGACGCTGCTTCGGTCGCGATTACACGCAGAATGTCGTGGCTGACGCTCGAGATGTCCCGCGAGGCGAAGCGCGAATCCATGTACAGCGCTCCGGTGACCTCCACCGCCGACGAGGAAACCAGAGGGCTATTGGCGTCGCGCGTGGTCTGCACCTGTGGCTTGCGCAGCGGCATGCAGATCACGGTGCGCAGATCATAGGCCACAATGCTTTGCCGCACGGCCAGGTCGAGCGACTGGCTGGTATCCGTAAACAGAAACTCCGAGTTCGACTTCAAAGCCTCGTCCAGAATCGAGTGCGAAATTGTCTTGTCATCGAGCAGCGCTTCGCCCTTCGAATTCCTTCCTGCCGCCAGCCGCAGATTCCCTTCTTCATCCTTCAGGAACACGTACCCGCGTTCGGCCCGAATCAGCTTGAGGGTGGTGTCGACCAGCGTGACCAGGATCTCGTCGAGTACTCCGACGGTGTTCAGCTTCCGGGCCGCTTCGAGGAAAAGGGTGAGCTTCTCCAGGTCGGTGGTCTCGGTCGAAATCTGGATTCCCGAGATTTGGCTCAGGAACTCCCGCGCGGTGTTCGAAGTCGCATGCTGCGGGCTGAAGATGACATAGGCTACGTCCCGGACGCCGAATTCCACCCGGTCATTGCGCTGCAGCTTTTGCCGCTGGACACGCTCCCCATTCACATACGTGCCGTGTTTGCTTCCCTGGTCAACTACGAAAAAATCGCCATTCTCCGCCACAATCAGGGCGTGATCCCGCGACACCCGCGGATCCGGAATGACCAGGTCCTTGTCGACCTTGCGTCCCACCGAAAACGGTGTCCGGTTCATCACGATGGAACGCTGCTCGTTCCCCTGCACGTAGATCAGCGAAGGAAATACCCCAGAACCGGGGTCGGACGTTATGCCGGAGATGGGATGAAACGCCATGGGGCGCGATGAGCCGCTCTCTGAATACAAAATAATGACAGGAATGAGGCCCAGCGGAAAGGGGCTGCACCCGCCTGTTAACCGTGCCAACCCCAGGCCTTGCGATGTCACGACCGCCGGTCAGTAGAGTGATTCGTTCGTGTTCTCAGGAATGACTCGCTTTGAACGCCGCGATTGCCTGCTGATCGTTATCGTACACCTCAAACACGGTAGCGAGTTTCGTGATGGCCAGCACGTCCCGCAAGCGCTGCCCCAACCCGGTGAGCTTGATATCCGCGCCCGCCGCCCGCGCGGAGGAATATACCCCAACCAGAGTTCCCAACCCGCCACTATCGATGTAGCTGACCCCGCTCAGATTCAGCACAATATGTTTCGTGTTCCCCAGCAACTGCTTCAAACTCTCGCGCAGCCCGCTGGACTCCTCGCCGAAAACGATCCTCCCGGAACAGGCAACGATCGTAACGCCGTCGGCCAAAAGCGTATCCATTTTCAGCGTCATTCCGACCTCCAAGCCTCAAACTCTTCGTAAATAGCCTGAGAAGCCTAACGCTTGGGGTCCCTCAATGCAAGCTAACCCCAACCCGGGGAAAGAATCGCGGACCGTCCTGCGTGTTCCCTGGGCTCACGCCGACTCCGCTTCGCCCACCGCCAGGGGACGGTTGTGGTCTCGCCATGCGCGCGCCGCCAGAAAGGTGAGCGGGAGGAGGCAGACTGACGGGATCGGAATCCGGACGCTGGTGTACAAGGGCAGCCACCATTCCCGTTGTACCTCAACCGAGGGCAGAAATACCGACGCCATCTCCAGTCCGAGCGCGGCCAACCACGGCCACCCTATGGCGCCCACGGTCAGCAACAGCCCTGCTCTCACCACATATCCCCCGTTCCACAACAATCGCCAATCCCGAACGACCATCAGGATGGCCGGCAGCAGAAGCAGGTAATTGTAGGGTGCGAACATCGGAATGATGATCACGGTTACCGCCAGAACAAGCGCGAGCATCAGAGCGAACCCCCGGGAGCGGGCCACTTCTTTGCGAAACCGCAGCGCCACTGCCGCCACGGCTGCGATCGCGATCGCCGCCGCAACCCCGCCCCAACGCGGCGAAAGCAGCACCTGCAGCATCGACATGCCACCCGCATAGCGCCGGTAGTCGCCCGCGGCAGTTAAGAAATCTCTGAACCAGCCGCGAAGAACGATTTCCGATGCGCCCAACAATACCGCCATCACGACCGCGAATCCCCAGAGGAACCGCTGCCGCCGTGCCCAATCACTGAAGGTCCACAACAGCAACACCGAGAGGATCGGCAGGACCAGCTGCGGCTTGATCGTCGCTACCGCCAGCAAGCTGCCACTCGTGAACAAATGATTGCTCACCAGCAGAGCCGATGCGGCCGCGATCAACGCCGCCACCAGCAGGCTCAGTTGCTGCAGTTTGAATCCTTGCACAGTAGGAAAACTGCCCAGCGTCAGAACTATTGCGACGAGCACAGCACTGGCCGGCAGCCTCCAGCCGACCACCCTCAACCACAGCAGCACGCTGCCCGCTGTCATCGCCAGCAGCACGCCCTTGAAAGCAAACGCGACCCATTGGAATGGCATCCCCACGGTCGGCGCCAGCAGGAATGCGACATACACCGGATATGCGAAACCTTGTTTGTCCCTCGGGTCCATGGGCCGGTCCGGATCAAGCACTCGGCCGTAGTAGCCAATCTGAATCTCGCGCGTAATCTCTGCAGAATACGGATTGCGGTGATGCAACAGCAGTTCACGGCTGCCCAGCCAGCGCGGGTACAAATCCGACAAATTCCCACGTGGGCGGTCGTGTGCTTCCGCGTCCGCCCGCTGGTACGGCACCAGGACGCGGTTTACGTAGAACCACATGCCCGCCGCGCAAACCAGCGCCACTGCCAATCCAAATTTTGGATTCTTCAGCAACAGACTGTTTCAGTTCTTCCCTTTACGAATTCGGGGCACAATGTTACCTCACGAGCAGGTTGTCCGCCCGCAAGGGCTTGCCCATTGCCCGTTTCTGGCAAGTTCCCGCCTCTACGTCCAGCGATGTCGCGTGTTCGATTTACTCCAAATCTTCGCCAGGCAGGGGGGGCTATTTACTGTGCCGCCCTCGATGACAATGCTCGGCGAGCATCTATGAATAGATCCGTCTCGCTTATGAAATACTCGAACCGGAGGCGCTGGGACTTCGATGAAGCCCGTCAACGACTTCACTTTTTACTGGTACGCAGCGCAGCAGTTCGTCAGCGGCCATAGCCCTTACATCCCCATGCCTGGTCGCGAATACGTGATTTTGAATCCGCCCTGGGCTTTGACAATCCTTTTCCCTTTCGGATTCCTGTCGCTGGCCGTGGCCCAGGTTGTTTGGTCGCTGGTGCTTGCATCCTTGTTCCTCGTCTCGGCGATTTGGCTATGGGAGATTTATGGCGAACGCCACAGCTCCATGCTGGCACTCGCATTGGTCATCGCCTTTACTCCGGTGTGGGTGACCTTCAAGCTCGGTCAGACTACGCCGATTGTCTTGCTCGGCTTGTCAGGATTTCTGCGGTATCAGCAGAAGCGACCCTTCCTTGGAGGTGCGTTTCTATTCTTCGTGGCTTTCAAGCCGCAATTGGCGTTCCTGATCTGGCCAGCATTGCTGTTGCTTGCGCTCTTTGAGAATCGCTGGAAACCCTTGCTCGCTTTCGCAGGCACGCTTGTTGCGACAACACTCTCCGTGCTGGTAGTACGATCAGACATTTTCGCGGAATACTCTGCAATGATTCGCGCCCTGCGAGCCGGCTTTTTTGAGACATCGACGATCGCCACAATCTTGCGACTGGCGACCGGACTTTCATGGACGCAGTTCGCGCCCGCACTCCTGGCCCTTGCCTGGTTCGGCTGGCACTGGAAATCTCGTCGCTCTTTGTGGGACTGGAAGGCCGAGATGCCGGTGCTTCTCTTGGTCTCGTTGGTCTCGACAACCTACGCATGGTTTACCGATCAGGTAATCCTCATTCCTGCGATCTTCGCAGCCGCCGCGGCGCTGGGGAAGTTCGGCGCGCGCTGGGAGCCTTCGGCGGTGCTTTACCTACTCCTGAACGCCATCGGCATGACATGGGCGGTCGGGCATCAGATTGCCTGGCTCACGTGGATTCCTGTTGTGTGGCTTGTTCTCTACTGGAAGCAGGTATCTTGTGGAGGAACCTCCGTGTGGCGGCGGGCATGACTGGCAGGGATTGCGTGCTTAAAATCGCATCCAAATTTGAAATAACACTCGTTGTCAGGCTGATATGGGGGCTTCCGCGCCAACACCTGGTACTGCCCTCCAAGCGGCAACTTCGTCATTCACGATTCGGCCGGCCGCCATCTTTTCCAACCCTCCGCGGACCCGCCGCCTAAAGCTACGCACCAAAGCTGAGTGTTCACGACTGGCCTCGACGAATGGCGGAATCTCATTCGAGGAAACATCCCGGCAAACGACATCGAACTGTGCGTTCCAAGCCCGTCTCAACCATAGCTGCCTGAAGCGTGCGCTCGCGCAAGGGACAGAATGCGGCCTTGCGTGCCGCCCAAAAGCATTCGTTGCCTCGCACTATAAACGATGCGCGGAAACCGCTTCGGTGCCCGACTCAATGCGAGGGTTTTTGCGCCAGGATCTGGTATTGCCCGCCCAAGGGGATTCGTGAGAGCGATGGCTCAAGGGGGCGCAGCGCCCTGAGGAAATGGGGAAAGAAGAAACGATAATCCGTGCGCAAGACTTCCAATCCGCCTTTTCGCACCAGATCGGCCGCTTCCGACGGCGAAACCTTTACCGCGTCCCGGTCGAAATCGCAGCGGTGCATGACATAGTGGGTGCCGGGATTCCAGGGATTATTCTCCCAAAGCGCAAAAATTCCTCCCGGCCGCAGGCACCGATAAATGTAATTCACCGCGGCCGCCCGCTCCGCAACCGGAATGTGGTGGAAGACGCCGTTACAGTACACCACGTCGACCGCGCCGTCGGGCCTGTACTCGTGAAAGGAAAAGAAGCGGCAAGTGAGGGAGCCATGATCCCGAGCCGCTCGTTCCAGAGAACGTACAGATACGTCCAGGCCCACCACCGACTCACATTGCAGGACCTCGCGCAGAACCGTCGTGGTATCACCAGTACCGCAGCCGTAATCGAGCACGGACTGCGGCCGGCGGAGATCTTCGCCCAGGCATCTCGCCAGCCATTCCACTCTGCCCCGCGCGAAAAACTCTTTGCCTTCTCCACTCGCCGCCAGGGCCTGGTTGAGAGTCTCGTCGTAATTGTCGGCGAACTGATCAAATTCTGAGGGAGCACTCATCTGCGTGGCAGTCCCAGCACGCTCAGGAAAAAGCTGGCGAACACGCATTGCGCCCCCAAGGTAAGGAACAACGCTGCAGGAATCACGATGCGCATGGTGTGGGGGTAATCGAGTAGCCCGAAGTTGCGCGCGCCCCAGCCCGCTACCGCAAAAACAGACGCGCCCAATCCCACCATCGCCAGCAGAGCTCCGACGGCGAGTCCAACCTCAAGCGTGATGTAGCGGAAAAGTCGATCCAGCGTCGCGTCCGGCGGATGCAAACCCTCGGAAATCGCGAACAGCTTGGTGAACACGGCAAAGCTGATGCTCTGAAATCCCAGCAGAACGAAAGCGGCCGCGTAGAGCAGCGTATGCACATCGAATGTGACAGGTCCCACGGTTCGCTGTGCCGGCAACAACCACAGGCCCAGCACTCCCCCGATCACCATCAGCGCAATTCCCGGGTACAAAAAAAGCCAGCGCGGACTGTAGAGCAAAAAGAAACGCAAGGTGCGCCAGCCGTCACGCCAGGTGCGCAAGTGTGGCGGGCGGCTGCGCCCGTCGGGAGACAGCGTCGTGGGAACTTCCGCAATGCGCAGGTTAAGCAGAGTGGACTTAACCACCATCTCGGTGGCGAACTCCATTCCCGTCGTCCGCAGCCCCATGCGCTGGTAAGCGTCTCTCCGAAATCCCCGCAGGCCGCAGTAAAAATCTCCTACCACGCGGCTGCGAAAGAATAGCCGCCCGATCCAGGTAAGTGCCGGGTTTCCGAAATACTTGTGCAGCGCCGGCATCGCGCCCTTTTCGATACCGCCGCGAAACCGGTTTCCCATGACAAGGTCGGCGCCATTGCGCAACTGCTCCAGAAAGCGCGGGATATGTCCAAAATCGTAGCTCGCGTCGGCATCTCCCATAACGATGTACTTGCCGGCTGCAGCTCCGATTCCTCCCATAAGCGCGTTGCCATAGCCCTTGGCGACCACGTGGACCACGCGTGCTCCGAGCCTCTCGCCAATCTCGATCGAGCCGTCGCTGCTGCCGTTGTCGGCGACAATCACTTCCCCCCGGATGCCTGCCTCCTGCATGGTCTGCTGGGCTTTGCGGATGCAGACTTCGAGCGTCTCGGCTTCGTTCAGGCAAGGCAAAACTACCGAGAGCTCGATGGCGGCAGATTCTTTCTCAACCATCGGTCTCCACTCCGCGTCGGGCTTGGGTGTAGCACTCACCGCAACTCCCTTGGAGTATCCTCTGGATAGAAACGGCGTGGTCCCACCGATCGTTCCGCTAGCACGGAAGTTGCTCGGTAGGAAGGCGACCCTTTGTCTTTGGCAGTCTATCAAAGACATTGCTGCCCCGGAGGCCTGGTGGCTTTTTGGCTTGCCGCCATCTTGGCGGTACTTCTGACGGCCGGCTGGCTGGTGCCGGAAGTTGGCGACCGTTGGCTGCGACCACTCGAGCAGCACGCGGCGCGCTTCGCCCGGCGGAAGTTCTTAACGATTCTGTTTCTCGGACTCGTCACCATCCTCTCGCGGGCCGCGCTGCTACCTGTCCTGCCGGTCCCGATTCCCGCAGTCCATGATGAATTCAGCTACCTGCTAGCCGCCGATACTTTTGCGCACGGGCGCCTGACCAACCCGCCTCATCCCATGTGGGTGTTCTTCGATACCTTCCACGTGCTGCAGCATCCCACCTATGCTTCCAAGTATCCGCCCGCCCCGAGCGCGGCCATGGCACTCGGCCAACTGTTAGGCCATCCCTGGATCGGTATTCTGCTCAGCACCGCGGGGATGGTCATGGCTGTGACGTGGATGTTTCAGGGATGGTTTCCCGCTCCCTGGGCGCTGCTCGGCGGCGTGCTGGTATGGTCGCACCTCGGCCTTTTCGCTCATTGGGTGGACAGTTATTTCAACGGGTCGGTGGCCCTTATCGGCGCCGCCCTGGTCTTGGGGGCATTTCCCCGCATTCTCCACTTTTCCCGGGCCCGGGACGCGTTCTGGATGGGCGCCGGCGCAGTAATCCTTGCCAGCAGTCGCCCGGTTGAGGGATTGATCTTTTGTCTGCCTGTCGCCGTCGCCCTTCCGCTGGCGCTGATGTCCAGGCGCAAGCGCCATGGCCAGATCGCGGTTGTGCACCTCATCCTGCCTTTCGCAGCCATCGTAGTCTGCGGGCTGATCTTTCTCGCTTACTACAACGCGCGAGTCACCGGGAATCCTTTGCAATTCCCCTATGTCCTCTATCACCGTCAATACTTCAACTATCCCGTTTTTGCCTGGCAGAAGGCGAACTCGCCCCTGCACTATGACAATCCCCAATTTGAGACGTTCTTCAACGTCTGGCAGCGCCGCGCCTACCCGCTTACCCGGAAAGGTTGGGCAGGACGATCCTGGCGAACCGCGTGGGACGTGTGGTTTGTCCTCTTGTGGCCGGTCCTCACGGTGCCGTTCCTGACCTTGGGGCGCGTCTTCAAAGACCGCCGCATGCGCCTGCCGCTGTCGCAATTTCTTCTGTCCTCCGTTGGACTGCTGTGTGTCGTCTGGTTCCAGCCCCATTACGCTGCGCCATTGGCTGCGTCGTTGTTCGTGCTGCTGGTCCAGGCCATGCGTCACCTGCGACATCTGGTCATCAGAGGCCGGCCCGTCGGAATCTTCTTAACCCGCTTGGTGGTGATCCTCGCCTTCGACTGGGTTGCCATCCAGGCAGGACATGCCGCCCGCCACCCGGAAACGCGATGGACTGTCGCTCGCTTGAATATCGCCAGGATTCTTAATTCTGTGCCAGGCAATCATCTCGTTTTAGTCCGCTATGGGCCCGGACACAATGTTCACCGGGAATGGGTATCCAACGCGGCTGACATCGACCACTCCCGCATCATCTGGGCTCGAGAAATTCCCGGCCGCGATCCGCAACCCCTGTTCAACTATTTCCGGGACAGGAAGATCTGGGTGGTACACCCGGAGACCTCTCCCCCAAAACTAGAGCCTTATTCGGGCCCGGCGCGGGCAAACGGCCCTTAAGGAGCGGTGGCTGACCGCCCCTAAACAAGCCCTCCGGGGTCCGGGGCACCATCTTGGCCACCCAAAGTCAAGAAATTAGCTTCCCCCCTGCCCCGGTCGCGGTATGATAGTCCCGACCGGACGGCACTTGGCCATGCCGGGCCCCTCAAATCCTTGATTCGATTGAGCAAGCAAGTCGTCTGGTCTCGACGAGCGCTCCAGCGATCGTCCGATGTCGCTGGAACGTTGCATTACTAGTGCATTTGTCCCAAGGGAGGAGTCAGATGAACCAGATTATCAGTAGGTTGTTGAGCGAGGATCGGGGGCAGGACATCGCCGAGTACGCGGTGATGCTGGCGGTCATCCTCGTAATTGTGGTGGGCACAATCCGCCTCATCGGATCCAACGCAAATAATGTCTTCTCGCAGGTGGCCAGTTCCATTCAGTAAAAGGCCGAGCGTGATTCGCCTCTTTTACGGCGGCGGGATCGGCTACGGGGATTTTTTCGGTCCGCTTGAAACTGGCCCGAAGGAAAACGTCGGATAGGTACCTTTGTCAGAGCGTGCGGCGATTCGTCGCACACTTGCAATTTTTGGCTTCGTTTGAGGAGTACGCATGAATCGTACACGACTCCTTTTCATCGGATTCGTTGCCCTCGCGCTGGGCGCGTTTGTCAGCTTTGTCGTCTACAAGAATCTGCTGTCGAAGTCCAACGCGAACACTGAGCCCGGCAGCGACGTCATAGTCGCCGCCAACGATATGCAGGTGGGCGCGAGACTCCAGGATGGCGACGTGCGCAGCGTCAAGGTTCCTGCCTCGGTGGTTCCGCCAAACTACTTCCGCTCCAAGTCTCAACTGATTGGGCGCGGCGTGATCCTTCCCATCCAGAGGGGTGAGTTCATTTTGCCCAGCAAGCTGGCCGCGGAGAATGCCGGTTCCGGGCTGCCTTCTCTGATTCCTCCCGGCATGCGCGCGGTTTCGGTCCGTGTCAACGAGGTCGTGGCGGTGGCTGGTTTTGTCGTGCCCGGAACGCGCGTCGACGTGCTGCTCACCGGGAATCCCACCGGGGGCAACGAACCCCAGACCACGACCGTGCTCGAAAACGTTGCCGTCATCGCCGCCGGGCAGCGGCTGGAGCGCAATGCCGCGGGTGACCCGCAAACCACGCCGGTCATCACGCTGCTGGTTCCACCCGACGACGCCCAGAAACTTACCCTCGCCAGCTCGCAAGGCCATATCCAGCTGGCTCTGCGCAATCCCGTCGATACCAAGAAAGAAGACCTGGCTGCCACGAAAGCCAATGGCCTTTACAGAAACCTGAACCCGGTTGCGCCTCCCCCACGGCCAAGGCAAGCGAAGAGCCCCAAGGTGGGAGCTCCTCCGGCGCCGCCTGGAGCCTACAAGGTCGAGGTGATTCGCGGTAACAAGGTCGATGAAACCAAGTTCCCAGATCAAACAGGCGCTCACTAGGAATGGACCGATCTCTGATCAACAAAATTCTGCCGCCCCCTCCAGTTGAGAGGAATCTGACGATCACGCTACCCCAAGCTGCCGCGGGTGCGTTTGCGGTCGTATTGCTGCTTTCCTCGCCGGGCGTGGTCAACGCTCGCCGGCAAGATCCCGCAACCAGCCCGCCGGCACAGCAGTCGGTCGAGCATCCGGCCACCGCGTCGGTTCCGGCGCCGTCCGAAGCCACCGGAGCCGCTCCCCTTCGCGTCATGGTAGGGAAATCCCTGCTCATCAATACCAGTGAGCGGCTGAAGCGCGTTTCCGTCACGGATCCCTCCGTGGCTGATATCTCGGTGGTGACGCCTACGCAAGTTCTTGTGCATGGCCGCTCGGCCGGCGAGGTCTCCCTGCTTATCTGGGACGAACTCGAACGCTCCCGCAGTTTTGATCTGCGCGTCGATGTGGACGTGACCGCAGCCGCCGAGGAGGAGAAAAGCGTCTTCCCCGAAGAGCAGATCGTCGTGACTCCTTCCCGTTCCGCCATCGTGCTTTCCGGACACGTTTCCGACGAAACCGTCGCCACCCGCGCCGGCAAGATCGCGGAGGCGTATTCCAAGAACGTGGTTAACGTTCTCACCTTCGGGCCCAAGGGCGCGCAGGAAGTGCTCCTCGAAGTAAAGTTTGCCGAAGTGGATCGGACTGCCATCACTCAGCTGGGCGTAAACCTGTTCGCGCCCGGCCTGGGCAACACCATCGCGACCAGCCAGACCGGGCAGTTCGGGTCGGTTTCAGTGCACAACACGGCGACCACGACCACCACCAATGGCAGCACCTCGACGACGACCACAACCGCCACTCCGCCGACGGTCAACATCAGCGACTTCCTGAATCTGTTTGTCACCCGGACGGACCTTAACCTTGGCGTGGTCATCAAGGCGTTGCAGGCCAAGAACCTGCTCCAGATCCTGGCCGAGCCCAACCTGATTGCCGTGAACGGCAAGGAGGCCAGCTTCCTGGCCGGCGGTGAATTTCCCTTCCCCATCGTTCAACCCAGCCAGGGCTTTAATGCCGTCACCATTCAGTTCAAGGAATTCGGCGTCAAGCTGAAGTTCACGCCCGTCATCATGCCCAGCGGCAACATCCACCTGAAAGTGGTGCCGGAAGTCAGCACCCTCGATTTCACCAACGCCCTGCAGATTTCCGGGTTCCTGATTCCCGCGCTGAGCACGCGCCGCGCGGACACCGAATTTGAACTACAGGACGGCCAGAGTTTCGTGATCGCCGGCTTGATGGACAACCGCGTAACCAATCTCGTGAACAAAATACCCGGGCTGGGCGATATTCCGATCCTGGGCAATTTCTTCAAGAGCAAGAGCCAGCAGAAAAGCAATCAGGAATTGATGGTGCTGTGTACGGTGAAAAAGATTGCGCCGGATATGAAGCCGCCGGCAGGCCCAACCAATCCTCAGCCTTTCCTCGAGAACGACAAGTTCGACGGAAAGAAACCGGGGGCGGGAAAGTAGTTTTGCGTCATGCCTGAGCTTTCTGTAGTCATTATCGCGGCCGACAGTGAGCAGCGCGCCGTATTGCAGGTGCTGGTCGACGGAACCAGTGTGGCCCGTACCGTCCACGCGGCTTCGAATTATCCTTCCACTGCCACCGATCCTCTCGTTCCCCGGCTCCATGCCCTGAATCCCGACGTCACGCTGGTGGATGTCCCGCTGGAGAACTCCGGCGCCGCCCTGCACGCCATCGAAGTGTTGCGGCAGGAAGTCCCCGAGGCCGCGATCTTTGCGGTCGGCAGCATGTCGCAGCCCCACCTTATCGTGAGCGCCATGCGTGCCGGCGCCCGCGAATTCATCGAACGCCCCACCACCACCACCGATCTGCTCGAGGCATTCATCCGGCTCTCGACCAGCCAGCGCAAGATCAAGCGCGATGGCCCGCGCGGCAAGTCATTCACGGTGGTCAATGCCAAAGGCGGCAGTGGCGCGACCACGGTCGCCGTTAACCTTGCTCTGGCGCTCCAGTCCGCTCATGGCAATGTCGCCCTCGTCGATCTGGCTCCGCTCGGCCATGCCTCCCTGCATCTGAATCTCAAGGCGCCGTTCACCGTCGCCGACGCCATCCGCAACCTGCACCGCATGGATAGCTCCCTGCTCGAAAGCTTCATGACGCGCCACTCCGGAGGCCTGCAGTTGCTGGCCGGCGCCATCAGTCCCGCCGTCAACGAAACCGCCACCGCCGAGTATGCTCGCCTGTTCGACTTGATGGCGGGTCATTTCCGCTACGTTGTGGTGGACGCTTCTTCCCGGCTCGACAGCGTCACCCGGCTGGTCGGCAACCTTTCGGAAGTCGTGCTGCTGGTTGCCCACGCCGATGTCGCGTCATTGTGGAGTGCTTCCCGGGTGGTGCAGTTCCTGGGAGAAAATACCGGACGGGACCGCGTCAAACTTGTGCTGAACCGGTTCCGCAAGATTCCGGGCTTTCACGAAAGCGATGCCGAAACGGCATCGGGTGCGAGCCTGCTATGGCGGATCCCCAACCAGTATTTCGCCGTCTCCGGAGCCATTGACCGCGGGGTTCCCCTGATGCAGCAGACCCATACCGAGATTGCGCGGGCGTTTCACGGATTGGCGGCAGTGCTCACCCGGAATGATGAGGATGTGAAGCGTTCCGCGTGGTCCCTGTTCAAGACCGTTTAGGGAGATTATGGCAAACCTGCAGACCTTTGAACGTAGTGAGTACCAACAGGTCAAAGCCGACCTACATCGCCGGATCCTCGACCGTCTGGACCTGGAAAAATTAGGCCGGACCAACAGCGAGACCGCCCGCGAGGAAGTCCTTGTCCTTATCCGCAGTTCGGTCAACAGCGAGGCCGTTCCTCTCAGCTTTGCCGAACGGGAGCGGCTGGCCCGCGAGATTCTGGACGAAATTTTCGGACTGGGCCCGCTTGAGCCGCTGCTGAAAGACCCGAGCATCTCCGACATCCTCGTCAACCGTTTCGATCGGGTCTACATCGAGCGCGGCGGCAAGCTCGAACCCACCGGCCTGTCGTTCAAGGACAACGGGCACCTGATGCAGATCATTGATCGCATCGTGTCCCGGGTCGGGCGCCGCATCGACGAATCCTCGCCCATGGTCGATGCCCGCCTCGCCGATGGATCCCGCGTCAACGCCATCATCCCGCCGTTGGCCATCGACGGTGCCTGCCTCTCCATCCGCCGTTTTGGACGCGACCCGGTCACCGCCCGCGCAGATGATCGAGAACAAGAGCCTGACCGAGCCCATGCTCGAGTTGCTCTCGGCGGTCGTGAAAGGTCGCCTCAATATCCTCATCTCCGGCGGAACCGGCGCCGGCAAAACGACCGTGCTCAACGTCCTTTCCGGCTACATCCCCAACAATGAGCGCATCGTCACCATCGAGGATGCCGCCGAACTGCAGATGAAACAGGAACACGTTGTCCGGCTCGAAACCCGCCCGCCCAACATTGAAGGCAAGGGCGCGGTTCGCCAGCGGCAACTGGTCATCAACAGCCTGCGTATGCGTCCCGACCGGATCGTGGTGGGCGAGGTGCGTGGCGAGGAAGCCTTCGACATGTTGCAGGCCATGAACACGGGTCACGAGGGGTCCCTGACCACCGTCCACGCCAACTCCCAGCGCGACGCCCTCTCGCGCATCGAGAACATGGTTTCCATGGCCAACCTCAACATCCCGGAGCGCGCCATCCGGCATCAGATCGCCGCCGCGATTCATGCGGTCGTGCAGGTTGCGCGTCTTTCCGACGGCACCCGCAAAGTCATCACCATCTCGGAAATCACGGGCATGGAAGCCGACATCATCTCGATGCAGGATATCTTCGTCTTCGACCGCCTCGGCATCGACGAGAGCGGGAAGGTTCGCGGCGTCTTCCGCGCCACCGGCATCCGTCCGAAGTTCGCCGAGCGGTTGGCCACCGGAGGCTGCCGGCTGCGACCGGCGTTGTTCGAGTCGCGCGTGGAGGTCTGAGCTAAAGAAGGATCTATCGATGCCAGCACTCATCGCCATCCTCGTGTTCGTGGTGGTTTCGCTGGGAGGGTTCGTCGTGTTCTCCCTCCTGGACGAGCGCAAAGCCCGGGCTCGCGTGCTCCGCGACCGTCTGTCCTCCGCCGAGGACACCACCGGCGAACGCAAGCCGCTCGAAGATATTGCTCTGCTGCGCGATGAGGTGCTCAGTGAAATTCCCGCGCTCGACACCTTGCTGCGCCGTTCCGAGCGTGTTTCTGCCCTGCAGAAATTGCTTTCCCAGGCCGACATCAAAACTCGCGCCGGCAACTTCCTTATGCTCTGCGTGGGCAGTGGCATCGTGGTGGCGTTTATCGTTTACGTCGCTGCCAACAAGGCCCTTATCTTTGCGTGGGTCGGCCTGCTCCTGGGTTTTTTCCTCCCCTATTCCTTCGCTTCCTACCGGCGCACCAAGCGTTTCGACAGCTTTGAAGAGCTGTTTCCCCAGGCGATTGACACGCTCGCGCGCGCGGTTCGCGCCGGCCATGCTTTCACGACCGCCCTCGAGATGATTTCTGATGAAGTCTCCGAACCGGTTGCTACCGAATTCCGCAAGCTGTTCGAGGAGCAGAAATTCGGCTTGCCGGTGCGCGAGGCTTTGTCGAATCTGGTGGACCGCGTTCCGCTGGTGGACGTCAAATTCTTCGTCACCGCGGTCATGCTGCAGCGCGAGACTGGCGGCAACCTGGCGGAAATTCTCGACAACCTCTCGTATGTGATTCGCGAGCGCTTCAAGATCCTGCGCCAGGTGCGCGTCTATACCGCGCAGGGCAGGCTGACCATGCTGTTGCTCATGGGCATGCCGCCCATCATCGTGATGGGTATGTTCTTCATGAATCCGACGTTCATCAAGCCTTTGTTCTCCGATCCCATTGGGCACTTCATGCTGGTGGTCGGAATCGCATTGCAGACGGTAGGCTATTTCGTGATACGCAAAATCATTCGGATCCAGGTATAACCCTATGGCGTTGGTTCTGGCAGTCCTGATTTTCGTCACCATCGCATTGGCAATCTTCGCCTTTGGTGCCGCCGCCTACGCGCCGTCTTCCATCCTTGGTTCCCGCTTGCGTTCCCTCAGTTGGCAGCGGCCCCAGGTGCAGGAGAAGCCGGCGATCAAGCAGCGCATCGAGCAGGCTCTGGATCCACTGAGCAAGGCGCTGCCGCTCTCGCCCACCGACACCAATCGCACTCGCGCGTGGCTGATTCAGGCCGGATATCGGGAATCTCGGCATCTCACGGTTTACCAGGGAATCCGCGTACTGTTCGCGCTTCTGGGATTCACCACCGTCCTGGTGACCAGCAGGCTCGAATCCCCGATGCTCCTGGTCGGGGTCACCGGCCTCGGCTTCTTCATCCCGCGATTTTTCCTCAAACGCATGATCACTGGCCGTCAGTTGCGCATTCGTCTCGGCATGCCGGATGCCCTCGACCTGACCGTGATTTGCGTCGAAGCGGGACTATCCCTCGACCAGGCCATGATGCGCGTGGGCGAAGATCTCCGCCATGCCCATCCCGATCTGGCCGATGAGTTCTATCTCATGAATCTGGAGTTGCGTGCCGGAAAGCCGCGCGCCGAAGCTCTTCGCAATCTCTATAATCGCACTGGCGTGGATGACATCAAGGCCCTGGTCACCACCCTGGTGCAAACCGATCGGTTTGGGACCAGCATTGCGCAGGCCCTTCGCGTCCATTCGGATTCCCTGCGCACCGAGCGCCGTCAGCGCGCCGAAGAGCAGGCGGCCAAGACCACTATCAAGATGGTTCCTCCCCTGGTGGTGTTCGTCCTGCCATCCATCATCATCGTGACTCTCGGGCCAGCCATTATTCAGCTGTATCGCACGCTCATGACGTAAGCGGGCGAGTTGTGTCAGGATGATGAAGTCGGGAGTCTTGATGTCGAAGTCGGTCGTCTGCGGCTATGCGTTCAATCGCACCCGCCGCCAGTACCTCGCCACCCGGTTGGCGGTCGCCAACACCCACTGGTCCCGCCTGTGCGGCCTGGTCGGTAAAGCCTCCTCGGATTTTCAGCAAGAACACGGCCTGTGGATCGTTCCCTGTCATGGAATCCACACCCTGGGTATGCGCTTCCCCATTGATGTCATCTATTTAACGCCGGAAAACGTGGTCCTGCATGTGGAGCAGACCGTAGCCCCCTGGCGCTTTGCCCCGGTGCGGTTTCAGGCCGCATCCGTGCTAGAACTTCCGGCGAACACCGTCCGCTCGACAGGCACTACAATTGGGGATCAGCTTGAAATTGATATCCGGACCCCTGGAGTATCCGCACCTGCATGATTGATGGGCCCAAGTTATTGGTGGAATGGTCGTCCCCGTGGCAAGAATTCTGCACGGCGATTCGGCCTGCCCTTCGCCGTTCGCCGGCTGCGCTCGCGGGCGAGGCTCCGATCGGCTTGTTCCCCCTGCGCGGCATCCTGGTGTCCTGGGGAGCGGAAGCCATCCTGCTCGCCCTGGCCATCATCCTGCCGGCTAAACTCGCCCTTTTGCAGCCCTTCCGGGCTCCGACAATACCCAAGCAGCACGAGGTCATCTACTACCACGGTACCGAGCTCCCTCAAGTTCAGGACTTCGGTGGCGCCCAAGTGGGCAAAAGCGGACGAGCCGGCGGTAATGAGGGCTTTCACAAGACTCAAACCTTAAAGGTCGCTCGCGGCAACTCGACTACCGAGAAGGTTGTGGATGCTCCCAACCTCAAATTACCCGTGTCGGCCTTCCCTGTCGCGAACCTGCTCGCGCTCAAGCCAATTCCGGGACCGCCGCCCGCCGAAGGTTTGAAAACGTCGGCTCCGCCTGTTTTCTCAAAAAACGCCATAATTGCGCCCCCACCCGAGACCCTCCGTGAGTTGCGCCCCACGCCGCAGCTGAACAGCTCGGTCGTTCCGCCACCTGCGAACCCTTCAGCGGATCGCCGTCGCCAGGTGATGGGCCTGTCCACCCCGGTCATCGCGCCGGCGCCCAAAGACATTCCTCGGGACCAGGCACACGCCCTGGTTTCGATAAACACCCCCATCGTGCAGCCCTCGCCCACCGATGTGCAGCGTGAGGCGCCACCCCTGCGCGGACCCGCAGCCTCCAATACCAGCGTCGTGCCGCCACCAGTCTCCGCGCCGCAGCGGGAAAGTATTCAGGCTGCGAAGCTGAACATGCCCGCCCCGGTTGTAATCGCTCCTCCCCCCTCGCAAGTCACCAGTGATCGGACCGTCACCGGCGCAAGTCTGTCTGACCCGAAGGTCGTTCCGCCACCGGTACAGCTGGGCGGACGCTCGCAGGATCCCCGCGCCATCGTGGGCATGACCGCGGCCACCCAGATCGTTCCTCCGCCGCCCAGCGTCAGTGCCGGCTCCTCCCTCACCGGGGGTGGCCAAGGCCACAACCAAACGGCAGGAGGCCTGGGGACCGTTCTTTCCGCCGAGAATGTTGTGCCGCCTCCTCCCAGCTTTGGTTCCGACGCAGGCAGCCGGACTCGCAGCCATGCGCGCGGCACCTCTGGCAGTCTGGGACCCGCCGATGTCGTGCCGCCACCGCCCAACCTCGGTCTCGGTGACCGTACCTCCGGACATGGCAGTGGTACGCGCGGTGGCGGACTTGGCGGTCCGCTGGACGCCGGCTCCGTGCTGGCGCCGCCTTCACCCGCGGGAGGCACAGGGGCAGGAAAGGGCGTGATCGTTTCCAGCGCGCCCGGATCGGCCGTAGGCATGCCCGGCAATGCCACCCCAGGCTCTTTGGCGATGTCGCCTTCCGGAAATGCGAAGTCCGGCCTCGGGGGCTCCGGAGGTGGAGCAGGGATTGGCCATGGGAATGGGCCTGGCAGCGGCCTGTCGGGCGAAGGGTCCGGCGCCGCCAAAGCTGGCACAGGAAAGGGCTCCGACCCCAACTCTCACGGTGGAATCTCGCCTTACCCGGGCACCGGCGGCGCGGGAAATAGCACCAGTGGCCAGCCGCCGGCTCCCGGTGTCTCGATTGCGGGCGGAAACACCGCCCCCATCATCAACCTGCCCAGCTTCGGTTCCGACGATGGCAACTCCAACGTTCCCGGACGATCGCCTACCGCCGGACCTCGCCGTGCTCTCACGGTGACCGCGAAAGGCACCTCGCGCACTGGGGGAGCTTTCAATCTCTACGGGCACTTACCCGGCGTTGTCTATACGACATTTCTATCGATCAACGGTTTTGGAATGCTTCCCATGCAGTTCTCCGACCCCTTATCCGCGAACCATGCCTACTCGGAGGAACTGACCAACCCGGACGTTCTCCAGGCAAACCTGCAAGTTCAGTTGAACGGTGCCCGCATCATGATCGAGGGCAAATTGAACCAGTCCGGACACCTGCACGATTTTCATCAAATTTTTGCTGATCCCGGAGCACCCGTGGCCAAAGTGGTGGCTGCCGTCTCCACCTGGAAATTCACTCCTGCGCTCCGCGGCAACGACCCGATAGAAGTCAGTGTCCTCCTCGGCTTCAACATCGACACGCGCTGATTTTTGGTGCAAAGCCATCCCCGGTCATCGAGCACGAGGCCACGGCTAGCGGACCGCGCCTCCTTCACCTCGCAGAAATAATATCGCCGTCTCATCCCGGTACAGCGCTTTCCAGTGCCCCGACTCGGCTAACAGGCTTGCCAGGGTGGACTCTTGCGGCAGTAGCGCCAGGCGTGTGCCCATTCCGTCAAGCGCCTCTTGCCAGCCCGGCTCGCCGTGCACAATCTTCAAGTAACGCTTTAAGAACTCCGCACCGTACAGGTCATGCCGGTCATCGACTGCAACCAGGGTTTGCGGATACAGTCGGTAAATCAGATACCCGCCCCATTTGTCGGGACAGAAGATCGGCTCCCGATTACCGCTTCGTTCCAGAAAATCCGTTGCCTGCACCGGGAAACGCGCTCCGTCGAAGCGCGCCTCCAGCCTGGGGGTGACACCGAGCCGTCCTCCGTGTCCGCACATCCACAGGCCCAGCAATACCGTCAGCGCCGGCCATAGATGTCCTCGCATGTTTGAATCGAGGGTGGCCATGCGCGTCCCAAAGTTATCGATGCGCGCCGCCAGCCGCCGAATTCTCTCGGCAATCTCCCGGCTGCCGGCCATTTCCTTGAGCCAGACGGAAAGCTGCGGCGCGACGATCAGTCCGAGCAGCATCGACGAAACCGGGATGTTGCGCGCCGCGTACAGGCCCGCGTACATGGCGAACAGCATCACTAACAGATAGGTCAGGCCGACTCTCTTCCGTGTCGCCCAGGTTGCCGTGACGGCCAGCAGCAGTATCGCTGCAAAGCACTTTTGCGCCAGGCCGTGAAAATTCGGCGACAGGAACTCGTCGATGTGATCCATCAGGAAACGATCGGTCAAATATCGATAGATGTGAAGGTGAAGCTTGTAGCCGTAGGGATTGGCAAAGGTCCCCGCGAAAGAGAGGATTCCGGCGAGTCCGAGGCCTTGGATTCGCAGCAGGGCCGCTCCGCGATCTTGCTGGTTTCGCGCCGCCACCCAATTCGCCAGAGCCCCGGCAAAGAAGATGATCAGCAGGATGAAACCCACTACAAACCCGCCATGAACATTGACCCACAACAGCGTCAGGACGGGCAGCCAGAGCAGCTGTCGCGTCTCCCCGTTTGCTTCAAACCGGTCTAGTATTCCAAACCAGATCACGGTCAGCAGCCAGCTCAACACGTGCGGCCGCGCGAAGACGTGAATCGTCGACGCCGCCACCGTCAGCAGCAGCATGCCCGCTGCCGGTACGAGGTTGGCGTGGCGTGCCAGCATCATCCGGAACACGATCGTAAAGGTCAGCGCAATCACCAGCGCGCTCGAAAATGCAACGCCGTTGAGCCCGGTCCAGTGATGAATCGCGCTGATGGCTGCGTCGTACAGCCATTCCCACGCAAACCAGACTTGACCATGCATGGTGGAGGAAAATGGATCGACGCGCGGAATGGTGTGCCCGCTGACAATTAACTGTCCGGTGCGGATGTGCCACCCGATGCCCCCGTCTCCCAGCAACCCCTTCGCCAGCGGTCCCCAGGTAAGCGCAAGGACCAGCAGCACGAACCACAGGTCGCAGACCGACGGAACCAAAAAGCGCGGCCACCCGGCCATCGCGACAACATTCTTTGCGGGCACCCGCACTTTCGCCGGATCCGTACCCGCCGTGTTTGTTTCCATCTTTATTCTCGAATGTCAGTCCGAAACCTGACGGCCAATCTTAATCGATGAGTCGGAGACAGGCTCGCCAGCGCCGGGTACGGGTCTATCCCATCATTCCGACCGGGCCTGCTGCGAAGCTTCGCGACTCGGCTTGGTTCGTTTTGAAAATGAAAATTGGCTTTCAGAGCGGTCGCCAGGGCATACCACGAAATCGAAACCTCGCTGCACGGGGCAAGGGACGTTTCCTGTACGTCCGGATGTCCGCCCTACCGAAACTGCCAGAACGACAGCCCCACCCGCATATGGTGCATCAGGCTGTCCGGGCAACTATACGCAATCGCAATCCCCAGCACGGCGTGCACAATTCCGAGCGGATAAATGCTGCGATACCTCCGAAACATCTCAGTGAAGAACAATGCCCCGGCGAAGGTCATCGCGGTCAAGGGCAGGTTTGGCAAGTGCGCCACGGTGAAGAGCACGGTCGCAGCCACCACCGCGGCGCGCCCTCGCAGGACCGACTCCAGCCGCAAAAAAAGAAACGACTGCAACAGAAACTGCTGCCCGATAGCCCAGACCACGTACGGCCAAATGTTCTGGAGCCGGGGCCATCCAGGATTCGCCGGCACCGCATGTCCCGTCGACATGGCAACCGCTGGAATCGCAGCCGCCACCGCGCACCCAATGGCCAAGATCCACACCGTGCCGCCCCATGAGGGCCAAATCAGGCCCAGTTCTTCCCGCGAATGCCTCCGGAAGCCAAACCACAAAGCGCTACCCACCAATCCGGCAATCAGCAAGCTGTGCGCAAAACCCCGGGGCGTCCACATGACAGCTTCCAGCAACCCGAAAATCAGGACAATCTCGCTCCAAACCGCGAGCCTTCCTTGGCGACGCGGGTAAATCCCTGAAACCATTGGCGATTGACTACCCTCGCCGGTTTCACCACCCTGCGGAAAAGTTTCCGTCCCAACCGCCATTTCCGCGATCTTATAAGTAATGCCTACACCCAGCAAGAGCACACCCCGCGTACTCATCGTCGGCGCCGGCTTTGGCGGCCTGAACGCCGCTCGCGCGCTTGCCCGCAGTCGCGCCCAGATCACCATTGTTGATCGCAAGAATCACCACACCTTTCAGCCTCTGCTCTACCAGGTGGCAACCGCGGGCCTCTCGCCCGGAGAAATTGCGGCTCCGATCCGCTCCATCTTCCGCGGCGACACCAACGTGACCATCTTGCTCGAAGAAGTCCAGGGATTCGATCTGGATCGCCGCCTGGTGCGCACCGTCGAGCAGGACCTCCCCTACGACTACCTGATCGTCGCCGCCGGTGCCACCCATGCTTATTTCGGCCACGACGAGTGGGAGCCCTTCGCTCCCGGCCTGAAGACCATTGAAGATGCCCTGGAAATTCGGCGCCGCGTTCTGTTGACCTTCGAACTGGCGGAGCGCCAGGCCGCGACCGGGGCCTCCTACGATCCCTTGAACTTCGTGGTGGTCGGCGGCGGGCCCACCGGAGTCGAACTGGCTGGAACACTGGCCGAAATCACCCATCAGGTTCTGGCTCACGAATTTCGCAACATCGATCCCGCCCGCGCACGCATTCTTCTTCTCGAGGGCGGCCCCAGAGTTCTTCCGGTCTATCCGGAGGATCTCTCCCGTAGTGCCGAGGAGCAACTCCGGCGCCTGGGCGTGGAAGTGCGCACCAGCGCGCTGGTCACTTCCGTCGAAGCCGGAGCCGTGCGTATCGGCGAAACCCGTATCGTTGCCCCGGTCGTGCTGTGGGCCGCAGGCGTGGCAGCCTCGCCTCTGGGCAAACAACTGGGCGTGCCCATCGATCGTGCCGGCCGCGTATTGGTGAACCCCGACCTCAGCATTCCCAGCCATCCCGAAGTCTTCGTTATCGGCGATCTCGCGGCCCTCCAGGATGAACATGGCAAAATGCTTCCCGGCGTCGCCCCGGTCGCGATTCAGGAAGGCAAATTCGTTGCGAAAACCATACGTCGCGAGCTGGCCGGACAACCTCGTGAAAACTTTCACTACTGGGATAAGGGCAGCCTGGCCACCATCGGCCGCGCCGCCGCGGTGGCGCAGTTCGGCAAGTTCCACATCTCAGGATTCGTTGCCTGGCTTGCCTGGCTCTTCGTTCACATTTTCTTCCTGATCGGCTTTCGCAATCGCGTTCTGGTTTTCATTCAGTGGGCTTGGTCCTACGTCACCTACGAACGCGGCGCACGCCTTATCACCGGGGACACCACGCTTCCCGGCTGGTCAGGAATGAGTCCTGCATTGCCAACAGTTCCAAAACGGGCTGACGACAAAGTCCCATCTGCCAGCGCGCGCTAGCGAGCCTCTCCCTGGGCTCGCTATAATAAAAGACTTGGGGATCAAACGGTCCATCGCCTTACAGTGCGTGCTGCTGCTGCTTTCTCTGGGACTTGCGCGAGCTCAGAGCCCGGCGAACTCCACCGAAACTGTCATCGTGATGCCCTTCGAAAATAGCTCTGGCGCCCCCGGCCTGCAGTGGATCAGCGAAGCTTTTCCCGAAGTTCTCAGCCAGCGTCTGTCGCCTGCCGTCTTTGCTCTGACCCGCGACGATCGGCTGCGCGCTTACGATCGAGCCGGAATTCCCGCTGGGGTCCACCCTCCACGCGCCACCATCTATCAACTCGTAGAACCGATGGACGTCGACTACGTCGTGCTGGGCCGCTACACCTTCGATGGCCGCTCCTTCACCGCGACCGCACAGATCCTCGACATGCAGCGCCGCAAGCTGCTGCCAGAGAGCCGGGAATCCGGCCCCCTCGTCGATCTGGTCAACCTTCAAACCGCTCTTGCCTGGGATCTGCTTCGCTCTCTACGGCCGAATTTCTCGCTCGATAAACAGGCCTTCTCCGCCAACGCCCAGCCGGTTCGCCTCGACGCCCTGGAGAATTACATTCGCGGAATCATCGCAGGCAACAGCGGCGACAAGGTTCAGCATTTCCGCGAAGCCGTTCGTCTCAACCCCTCTTACAACGAAGCCTGGCTCCGCCTGGGGAAGAGTTATTTCGACGATCGGCAGTACGACCGGGCCATTTCCGCTTTTGCCCAGGTTTCCGCCATCGACGCTGCCGCGCGCGAAGCCAATTTCTACTTGGGCCTGTCCGCCTACTATCTCGGAGATTACTCACGCTCCCAGTCGGCATTCAACTTCGTCGCTGCACGCCTTCCTCTGACCGAGGTCTATAACAATCTCGGTGTCGTGGCCGGACGCCTGGGCGACCGCAAGTTGGCTGGCAGCTACTTTCAAAAAGCGGTGCAGGCCGACTCCAGCGATGCCGACTACCACTTCAACCTCGCAGTCGCGCTGTACCAGGAGGGGGACCGTCAAAACGCCACGCGCGAGCTAAAGGAATGCATGAGAGTTCGTCCCGGAGACACTGAAGCACATTCCCTTCTGGACGTTTTCTCTGACGCCTCAAAGCCCGCTGCCCAGGCCAGAACCTCCCTGGAGCGCGTTAAGTCCAATTACGACGAGAACTCATTTCGCCAGCTCTTCCAGGGGATTCAGGCGGCAGCCGAGGAGCGTCTGGCCAAAACCGATCCCGTCACCCACGCGCAATTTCACATGAGCCGCGGCCATGAACTCCTGGTGCAGGGCTTTCTGGCGGAAGCGCAGAAGGAATTCCGCGAGGCCATCACGCTTGACCCCGCGAGTCCTGAAGCTCACGCAGGACTCGCCCGTAGCCTGGAAGCCGACAATGATCCTGCCGGAGCACGCGCGGAAGCTGAAGCCGCTCTTGGCCTGAAGATTTTCATCGATCCCCTTCTTTTACTCGCGCGCCTCGATTTGCGAGACAATAAAGCGGACGCAGCCGCCCAGAGTATCGATCGCGCACTTAAGCTCGATCCCGCCGACCCCTCGGCTCTCAACCTGAAGCGCGCTGTCGCAGCCAAGCTCGCGCAGAAAGCGCAGCCGCTGCCTAACTGATGAAATCGTGGCCCCGTCGCCGTTTTCCTTTATCCCTTGCGGCACTCCTTGCCCTGCTGCTCCTGTCCCTGCCCAGCTCAGCCGAAGTCCTGAAGATCGTTCTCAACGACACCATCCAGCCTGTGACCGACGAATTCATCGGCCGCGCCCTTGCCGAAGCCAAAGCCAAGAATTCCCAGGCACTGTTGATTGAGATCAATACTCCCGGCGGGCTGGTTGACTCCACCCGCGCCATCATCGAGAAGATTGTCGATTCTCCGGTCCCGGTCATCGTCTACGTCACGCCCAGCGGAAGCCGCGCCGCCTCCGCCGGCTTTTTCATCCTGGAATCTGCTGATGTTGCAGCCATGGCTCCCGGCACCAATACCGGGGCAGCGCACCCTGTCACCCTGGGCGGCGCCAAAATGGACGACATCATGAAGCAGAAAGTTGAGAACGACCTGGCCGCCTTCATGCGCTCGGTCGCCTCTCGTCGCGGCCGCAATGTCGAGGTGGCAGAGAGCGCGGTGCGTGAATCCAAATCCTTCACTGAGCAGGAGGCGCTCTCGAAGAAACTTGTCGACTATGTCGCCGCCAGTGAAGACGATCTATTCCACCAGATCGAGGGCAAGCCCATCAAGCGCTTTGACGGAAAGACCGTCACCTTGAATCTTGTCGGCCAGCCCGTTCGGCCCTTCGAGATGACGCTGAAGCAGAAGATCCTCAACGCCCTGATGGACCCCAACATCGCCTTCATTCTGTTGGCGGTCGGCTTGCTTTCCCTCTACGTCGAATTCAACCATCCCGGCGCGGTCGTTCCCGGCACCGTAGGGGTGGTTTTCATTCTGGTCGCGGCTTTCGCGCTCAACCTGCTCCCGGTGCGATTTGCTGCCCTCGCGCTGATTGTCGGCTCCTTTGCCCTCTTCGCGCTCGAAGCCAAGTTCGCCACCCACGGAGTGCTCACCACGGGCGGCATCGTTCTGCTTACCCTCGGAGGCTTGCTGCTGGTCGACGCTCCCATCCCCGAAATGCGCGTACGCTTCCTCACCGCGCTTGCGGTCAGCGCTCCTTTGGGAGTAATCACCGCGTTCCTGATGACGATCGCCTTGAGGGCGCGCCGCAACAAAGTGGTGACCGGTGTTCAGGGATTGATCGGCGAGATAGGGGTGGCTCAAAGTGACCTTACTCCCCTGGGCAAAGTCTTCGTTCACGGTGAAATCTGGAACGCCGTTTCCTCAACCCCCGTGACCGCCGGCTCAAAGATCGTGGTTCGCAACGTGAAGGACCTGCAGCTTCAGGTCACACCGCTGACCGCCCTCGAGGGAACCCCGATTCCAACGCCCGTTTCATAATGGTCCGCGCATCTTCCAAGGCAACACGCTGAGACCTCTGAAGCCGCGCCTGCTCCCCGGAAACAAGGTACAATCCGCCTGAGCGGCGTTTCTTTTCCCGAACGCGCTGGAGGCGTGGGCCATGCTTTCCCTGCCAATCATCGTCTTTGTCATCATCGCCATCTACCTGTTAAGTTCGATCAAGATCCTCGCCGAATACGAGCGCGGTGTCATTTTCCGCCTTGGCCATCTCCTCACCCAGGCCAAGGGACCGGGCGTCATCTTCGTGTTTGCGCCCATCGACCGCATCGTGCGCGTGTCATTGCGCCAGGAAGCCTTGGAAGTTCCCCCGCAGGACATCATCACCCGCGATAACGTGACCCTCAAAGTCAACGCCGTCATTTTCCTGCGCGTGATTGATCCCAATAAAGCGGTCGTGGAGGTCTCCAACTACCTCTACCAGACGTCGCAATTTGCCCAGACCACGTTGCGCTCCGTGCTCGGCGAGCAGGAACTGGACGAACTCCTATCGCATCGCGAAAAGATCAACCTCCGCCTGCAAAGCATTCTCGATACTCACACCGCGCCCTGGGGCGTCAAAGTCACCAATGTCGAGGTCAAGCAGGTCGACATGCCCGAGTCCATGCTGCGCGCCATGGCCAAGCAAGCCGAAGCGGAGCGCGAAAAGCGTTCCAAGATCATCCACGCCGAAGGCGAGTTCTCGGCTGCCCAGCGCCTGGTGGATGCGGCGAAGCTGCTCGCCACCGAACCCGTCAGCGTGCAGCTACGCTACCTGCAGACGCTCACCGAAATTGGAGTGGAGAAAAACACCACTGTCATCTTCCCCGTACCGGTGGACTTCTTCTCGGGCCTGCAAAAGTTCCTTGGGCAGGCGGACGCAGGCGGTAGTCCAGCAAAGGCAGGATAAGTTCAATCCGGTTCGCAGGCGACCGGCAAATCTCAATCGGAGCAAACCATGGGTTCTCAGGACACGGAGATTACGCTCGGCACCGGCAAAATGCTGGGACTCTTTTTCGGCTTGGTCGCGCTATGCGCTCTGTTCTTCGGGCTAGGCTTTTCCTTGGGCCGGGGCTCGGTGCGGCCTCTCGCGGCGCCGGAGCAAGCGCAGGTTTCTGCCGGCCCGGCCCTTCGAACCTCGGCCATGAAGTCCAGCAGTAGCGCTGCCGGCCAATCCGCCGAAGGCATGACCTTCTACAAGGCGGTTGAGCAGAAGAATCCCAATGCGCAACTCGCCGCCGCTGCTGACCCTGCCAAGGAAGCGCCCGCGAAAGATCCTGTAGACGGGGCCCAGGGCAAGTCTGGCCCTCCCGATCCCATGACCGCAACCGCAGGCGCCGCCTATTTCGTCCAGGTTGCTGCCGTCAGCAAGCAGGACGACGCCCAGGCCCTGGTGGACGCTCTGAAGAAGAAGCAGTACGCCGCCTTCACTTCCAACGTGTCTCCCCTCGACAAGTTTTTCCACGTCCAGGTAGGCCCCTTCAACGACTTGAAAGAGGCCGAAACGACGAAAGCCAAGCTCATCAGCGACGGCTACAACCCCATTCTCAAAAAATGACTCGCGCTGCGCTCTCTGTGTGTTTCTGTCCTCCAGGCTGAAGCTTTCCCTTGCGCCCCTTTTGCGCCGTCTGGCGAAGCTCGGCGTAACCAGTTCGACGTCTGCCTGATGTGCGGCGAGGAAGAGGTGTATTGTGACTTCCTGGTTTAGCAGGAAGCAAACGCCGGACAACACTGTCATCATCCGGCACGATGCAGCAGAACGCCAGTTTGGCTTCGCCGGGAAGGATACTGCTGAGTTTGCGCAGGCGCTTCAGGCGGCGTACGAGCGAATGTATGGAAAACCTGAAAGCGTCTCTCACGAGGTGCTTCCTCAGATTCCGCACATTGACGTCTATACCATCCAAAGCGATTTATCGCTCTTCGGGGGGAACTCCTGATGCACAGGCTCCAAACCTTCTACACCTCTTCTACCGCTGATACCCCCGCCGCCCTCTGCACCTTCATCAACCCGTAGTACGCCACGAACGACACCGCGAATCCCACAAACCATGAGTAGTCATACAGTGGCCGCAGTGACGGTACAACCAGCCCCACCAAGGCAGTCCCCGCCCCAGCCGCGAGCGCGATCAATGCATTCCAGTTGAAGCCACGCTGGTACTCATAGACACCGCCGCGCAGGTACAAGTCTTCAACCTGCAACTCGCGCCTGCGGATGACGAAGTAGTCGCAGATCATGATTCCAGCCACCGGCCCCAGGAACGCCGCGTATCCCCCCAGCCACCCGAGGATAAACGTCTTGTAATTCGCCAGCAGTTTCCATGGCACCAGGGCAATGCCCATAAAGCAGGTGATGACGCCTCCGACGCGGAAGCTGATGCCGCGCGGCCACAGGTTCGAAAAGTCATTCGCCGGCGATACCACATTGGCGCCAATGTTTACATTGAGCGTGGCGAGCAGGATTGCAACCAGCGAAATCACGACAGCGGTCGGCGAATGAAACCGGCTGAGCAGTTGGACCGGATCCCAGATCGCCGTGCCATAGATGACCACCGTCGCCGAAGTCACCAGGATTCCGATCAGGGAATAGAGCGTCATGGTGGTGGGCAGGGCGAGAGCTTGTCCGATGACCTGCTGGCGCTGGCTGCGAGCGAAGCGCGTGAAGTCGGGGATGTTAAGGGACACCGTTGCCCAGAAGCCTACGGTCGCATTCAGGGCAGGTACCAGGAATTTCAGAAAGTCTGGAAAGGTCGCGAAGCGCGATGGCGCCGACAGCATCGGGCCAAATCCACCCGCCGTGCGATAAGCCCAGCCAAGCAACAGCAATCCCACGGCCAGCAGAACGGGGGCGCTGATGCCCTGCAGGAAGCGGATGTATTCGAGACCCTTCAGAATCACGGCGAGGTTGATCAGCCAGAACACGAAGAAGCAGATGGCCGACCCGTGTTCAACGCGCGCCCATCCGGGAAACAAAATTGTCAGCAGGCTGCTGACTGCTTCGCCGCCCACCCAGGTCTGAATTCCGAACCATCCGCAAGCCACCAGAGCCCGCAGGACCGCCGCGACGTTCGCGCCCAGGACCCCGAACGAAGCCCGTGCCAGCACCGGAAAGGGCACGCCGTAGCGCGCTCCCGGGTACGAGTTCAGCAGCATGGGAACCAGCACGATCGTATTGCCCAGGAAGACCGTGAACACGGCCTGCTTCCAATTCATACCTCCCTGAATCAGGCTGGCCGCGAGCATGTAGGTCAAAATATTGACCGACATCGATATCCACAGGGCAGCGTAGTTGTAGGTACCCCAGGTGCGGCGCTCGGGAGTGGTGGGTGCCAGGTCTGCGTTGTAGAGGGGGCTGAACTCGATGCGGGAATGATTCGTCGGGGGAGCTGGGGTCATGGCTTCAGGCTCTGGGCTCTAGCAAGGCCTCGGCTTTGGGCTCATCTCATCACAAGCGGCGGTATCTGCGTCAATCAGCGGCTGCGGCTCTTCCGGTCTGCCCGGTCAGTGGTTCATAGGTTTCGGGGCGGCGGTCGCGGAAGAACTGCCAGGTGCGGCGAACTTCGGTGATCATATCGAGATCGAGATCTGCGACTACAACTTCATCTTTGTCGCGACTGGCTTGGGCAACGATCTTTCCTCGTGGGTTGCAGAAATAGCTTTTGCCATAAAACTCGCCAATGCTCCAGGGCTTCTCCGTGCCTACCCGGTTAATGGCGCCCACGAAATATCCATTGGCAACCGCGTGTGCGGGCTGCTCCAGTTCCCACAAATATTCGGAGAGGCCGGCGACAGTGGCGGAGGGATTGAAGACGATTTCCGCACCGTTCAGTCCGAGGATGCGCGCGCCTTCAGGAAAATGGCGGTCGTAGCAGATGTAGACCCCGACGCGGGCATACTTGGTTTCGAACACGGTGTAGCCGAGGTCCCCCGGCGTGAAGTAGAACTTTTCCCAAAATCCAGGATGCACATGCGGGATGTGGTGCTTGCGGTACTTGCCCAGGTATCTGCCGTCGGCATCAATAACGGCAGCGGTGTTGAAATACAGGCCGGGCATCTGCTCTTCATAGACTGGGACGACGATGACCATACGATGCTTAGCGGCGATTTTCTGCATAAGCTTCGTGGTAGGACCCTCGGGGACGCGCTCGGTAAGCTCGTACCAGCGAACGTTCTGTTCAGCGCAAAAATACGGTCCATAGAACAGTTCCTGCAGGCATAGCACCTTGACTTTCTTCTTGGCGGCCTGCTCGATCAGCTTGAGGTGCTTGTCGATCATGGCTTTCTTGATGGCCGAGAGCGGCTGTCGGCCATCCAGAGGACTCTTCGCCTGGATCAGGCCGCAACGCACGATTCGAGACATGGGGCACCTCCGGGAGTGAATATAGCACTCCGTTGGTTTGCTATCATACGCGCGTGCCGCGCAGCTTCCTGATTGATACGGATACAGCTTCGGATGATGCGGTCGCGCTGATCATGGCTCTGCGCGCGCCTGATATTCAGGTGGTCGCCATCACAACCGTCGCCGGCAATGTGCCGGTCGAGCAATCTACCCGCAATGCGCTGTACACAGTGGAGCTGTGCGGCGCCGAGGTACCGGTGTATGCGGGAGCGGAGAAACCGCTGCTACGGAGCTACCAAAATGCGACCTGGTTTCACGGTCGCGATGGGCTCGGCGATCACAACTATCCGGCGCCTCGCGGGGCGGCTGGCGGCCTGCACGCGGCGGACGCAATTATCCAGGCCGTGGAATCAAATCCCGGGCTGGTGATTGTGACCCTGGCGCCCCTGACGAACCTGGCCCTGGCAGTGGCAAAGAGGCCTTCAATCGTCAAGCAGGTGGGGCGTTGCGTGATCATGGGGGGCGCGCCGTGCTGCGAAGGAAACGTGACGCCCGCGGCGGAGTACAACATCTGGGTGGATCCCGAAGCCGCGCGCGTGGTGATGTTGAGCGGGATGCGGGTGGAGCTGATCGGATGGCAACTTTCTCGGGGAGAAGCCGTCCTAAATCGGCGCGATATTCAAGAAGTTCAGGAATTCGGGACCGACCTGGCGCGTTTTGCCATCGAGTGCAACAGTCATGCCCGGACCGCCTACAAGGTGCAGACGGGAGAGGACGGAATATCGTTGCCCGATCCCGTGGCCATCTGCCTGGCCATCGATCCGTCGGTCGGAACTTCCTGGAGCGAGCACTACGTGGACGTGGAAACCCGGAGCGAGCTGACGCGCGGGATGACCGTCGTCGACCGGCTGAATGTGGCGGGCGACGAACGAAACCGGGAGATCTGGGCGTCCGTCGCGAGCCAACAACGAAAGGCCAAAGTGTGCTGGACGCTGGACACGACTCGCTGGAAGCAAGCCCTGTATTCGGCGTTGCGGCAAGGGCCGAGGATATCTGGACCTCGCTAACGGCGGAAAGCTTTACCGCCAAGGACGCTGCGATCACGCAGAGGCCGCGGAGTGGATTTCGGGCCGAGTTTCCCCTGGGATGCAAACCGGGCCAGGTCGATCAGACTGAGGTAGTATCGAGGCCTGTCATTGCGAGGAGAGAATGTCGTTGATAAAGCACAAGAAAACTTTTGCGCGAAGCGTGGCTAGCCGACGAGGATTTCTGCAGAGCAGCCTGATCGGCGGCGTCGCGGCCGCCGTATATCCAGCGTTGGGCGCGGCACGTGCCGTCAGCGCCGCGTCGCCTGCACCGGAGGCCAAGCCCTTCGAACTGGATGAAATCACGATTGACCAATTGCAGGAGGGCATGAAGTCCGGGAAATACACGGCCCGCTCGATCACGGAGAAATACCTGGGCCGCATTCACGAGTTAGACAAGGAGGGCCTCCGGGTCAACAGCGTGATTGAGGTGAATCCGGATGCGCTGGAGATTTCCGAGAACTTGGACCGCGAGCGCAAGCAGAAAGGCGCGCGGGGGCCGCTGCACGGAATCCCTCTCCTCATCAAGGACAACATCGATACGGCCGACAAGATGATGACGACAGCCGGATCGCTGGCGCTCGCCGGTGGGCCCAAGCCGCCCAAGGATTCCTTCGTCGCCCAACAGTTGCGCAAAGCTGGAGTCGTTATTTTGGGCAAAACAAACTTGAGCGAGTGGGCGAACATTCGCTCCAGCCACTCGAGCAGCGGGTGGAGCGGGCGTGGAGGGCTGACGAAGAATCCATACGCCCTTGACCGCAACCCCTGCGGATCCAGTTCAGGAACAGGTGCGGGTGTGTCGGCAAATTTCGCCGCGGGCGGGATCGGCACGGAAACCGATGGGTCGATCGTGTGCCCATCGTCCGCCAATGGTCTGGCAGGTATCAAGCCGACCGTAGGCCTGGTGAGCCGCGCCGGTATCGTTCCAATCTCCCACAGCCAGGACAGTGCAGGGCCGATGTGCCGTACCCTGCGCGATGCCGCGATCGTGCTGGGAGCGCTGACCGGAGTAGACCCTGAAGACGGCTACACCACCGAGAGCCAAGGGAAATCCTATACCGACTACATGCAGTTTCTGGATGCCAGCGGGTTGAAGGGAGCGCGCATCGGCGTGGCACGCAAGTATTTCGGGTTCAGCGATGGTGTGGACGGCATTATGGCTGAGGCGATCAACGTGATCAAAAAGATGGGAGCGACCGTTGTCGATCCGGCGGATATCGAAACCTTCGGAAAGTTTGATGACAGCGAGACCCTGGTCCTCGACTACGAACTCAAATCCGACATGGAGAAATATCTGGCGCGGCGGGGGCCGGCTTCCCCGATGAAGACGTTGCAGGACCTGATTGAATTCAACAACCGGAACGCGCAAAAGGAAATGCCGTACTTCGGGCAGGACATTTTTGTGCGAGCGCAAGCCAAGGGGCCATTGACGACGCGGGAGTATATCGACGCACTGGAGAAAAATCATCGCCTGGCGCGCATCGAGGGCATCGACGCGGTGATGGACAAATACAAGCTCGATGCATTGATTGCACCCACTGGCGGCCCGGCGTGGCTCACGGATCTGGTCGCCGGCGATCATTTTGGCGGCGGAAGTTCGAACGCGGCCGCGGTCGCTGGATATCCGAACATCAACGTGACCGCGGGATTCATGTTTGGCCTGCCGGTTGGGATTTCCTTTTTCGGGCGAGCATGGAGTGAACCCACATTGCTGAAGATCGCCTACGGGTTTGAGCAAGCCACACAGGCGCGCAAGGCGCCGAGGTTCCTGCCGACCGCGGAACTGAAGAGCTAGTCCGAAGTAATCAAGTGAGAGGCAGGCATCGCACGGGGAATTTGCGCCGCTGTCGACTTATTAGAACTTGATAGTCTTCATGGTTTCCGCCATCTCGATCATTTCCCTCTCGGACTCGGCGCGAAAATCAAATCCCACCAGATAGTCGCCAATGATGGTGACGTACTGTGACTGGTAATCCCCGTTCGGGGTGATCACCGATCCCCGCACGAAGGTGTGTCCGTCGAAGGCAACTTGCTGGGGGCGAACAAGAGCCCGGCTGCGTTTGTTGGCCATGAGGAACTGCACATGATCGGCAGGGCTATCCAGGGGCGGCACGCGCCGGCTCGCCCAAACGTTGATGCGGGGCAACACCGGGCTCTGCAGGGATTCCACCCCATCTGGACTGGCCACCATCAGGCTGTAACCCCCAACCGGGCTTTTGGTCGATTGGGCAACCGCCGCAGTCTGCTTGTCCGACGACTTGGCCGTGGTCTTTTTGGGAACGGCGGTACGATCCTGCTCTGCCTGTGCGAGCATCTGATTGGCCGCGACCCGCGATGTGTCATCCAATGCCTTCCAGCCCTTGGGTAATTCGTAGGTGAACTTGAAGTACAGGGACTCGAAACGTCGAGCCCGTTACCTTGGCGGCGTCGACCGCGGTACCGTCGGAGGCAGGCTTGGCCGCCTGACCATCGGCGGGTGCGGACTGGGTTTTGGAAGGCTCCGTCGCCGGCGCGGTAGCCTGCTGAGCTTTTACTCCCGACAGTGAAGCAACCCAAAGAATCATGACAAGCTGGCATTTAACTGGCATCGTGCTCGTGGGACCTCCCTCGAAAACGCGAGCATAACGACGGACACTAACGCTGTCAATGCAACTTGAGTAACTGCTCGTCCGCCGGGGACAAGGCTCACGATCGGATTCAAGAGCGCGCCCAGGTTGCTGTCCGCGACAGCTTACGGGGTCCTTCGGACGGCTAGACTCGCTCAAGGCAGGCTGCCGCCGCTCCTGGGTCCGCGCGCTGACACCGGAGCGCGTCTAATCGTAGTACTCGAGGCCGAGGTGAGTGATCAGCTCTTCGCCACGCAGATGGCGCAGCGTATTTTTCAGTTTCATGAGCTGGATGAAAAGATCGTGCTCGGGATACAGGCCGGGCGCGGTCATTGGCGATTTGAAGTAGAAACTCAGCCATTCCTGGATGCCGAGGCCTTTCAGCTCGGGAGTGCGTTGTGCGAAGTCGAGGAACAGCACCAGGTCGAGCACGATGGGTGCGGCGAGAATCGAGTCGCGGCACAGAAAATCGACCTTGATCTGCATGGGATAGCCGAGCCATCCGAAGATGTCGATGTTATCCCAACCTTCTTTATTATCACCGCGTGGCGGGTAATAGTTAATGCGAACCTTGTGCGTAAAGTCGCCGTACAGGTCGGGGTACAGTTCCGGCTGCAGGATGTGCTCGAGCACCGAAAGTTTGGATTCTTCCTTGGTCTTGAATGAGCCGGGATCTTCGAGCACTTCACCATCGCGGTTGCCCAGAATGTTGGTCGAGAACCAGCCGGCGAGGCCGAGCATGCGAGCCTTAAAGCCAGGCGCAAGAATGGTCTTGATCAATGTCTGGCCAGTTTTGAAATCCTTACCGCAGATGGGAGCCTCGTGCTCGCGCGACAATTCGTGCATCGCGGGCACATCGACAGTGAGATTGGGGGCGCCGTTAGCGAAGGGTACGCCCTCCTTTAACGAGGCGTACGCATAGATCATCGAAGGCGGAATGTTTTCGTCATTCTGCAGGAAGGCCTTCTCCAGGCTTTTGACGGACTGGTGAACCGCAGTCGGCTGAATGAAGCTTTCGGTCGAACCGCACCAGATGGTGATCAGGCGAGAGGCGCCTGAAGATTTCCGGAACTGGCGGATGTCTTCGCGAACCTGTTCGGCAAGATCCATCTTGTTCTTGCCCTTCTTGACATTGGGTCCGTCGATCTTCTTGACGTAGTTATGATCGAAGACCGCTTTGCGCGGTTTGATGGACTGGAGGAACGGCTTGATCTGCTCGAGCAGGTACCGGTCGAGCACGCCGGCATTCGAAGCCGCATCGAACATGTTGTCCTCGAAGATGTCCCAGCCGGTAAACACCAGGTCATCCAAGCCCGCCAGGGGGACAAACTCCTTGATCTTGGGAGAGCGGCCTTCGGTGCGCTTACCGAGTCGGACCGTGCCCATCTGAGTAACCGAGCCGATGGGTTTTGCGATGCCTTTGCGGATCGCTTCCACGCCCGCTACGAAGGTTGTCGCCACGGCACCCATGCCGGGAATCAACACACCTAGTTTTCCCTTGGTGGGTTGCAGATCGCCGTAGGACAGATTTTTCTCGCTGCGGGGTTCTTTTACTTCGACGCGAACTCGAGCTTTCGCGGATTTGGAACGTGTCGCCATAGGTCGGCCACTTCCTTATAGGGTCTGACTGCTCTCAGGCAAACGGATATGTTCTCGTATTGCGGCGGAGTTGGCAACACTGCGTCGGCTGAGTGGGCGCAGATGGGGGCTCACGCGCGGAATCCGTACAGTGAAGTGCGAGCGCGGTACCCGGCTTTGCTCAACCGGCAAAGGCCATCAGGATGGCCACGATTATCAGCCCGGCCACTGTCATACTGGCCACAAGAGCAAATGTTCCCTGCATCGGGTGGTTGTGGAAATAATGGTCATCGCGATGCTTTACGTTCATGAGAGGCCGCATGGTCAGCACCTCCTGCGTGAAATTCTCCCGGCCATATTCTATTAAACACTCAATCAGGCGATGGTGGCAGTGATCGGGAGCACAGCATTCGCTCGTCGATCACTTCCCTTCCACATCGACCGTTTTGATGGGCAAATCCCAATGCGCCTCGAGAATTGAGAACCGCCGTTGTTCTTCGTGCTGATAAGTTTCCTGATCGGGAAAAAGCTGCTTCTTCAGGGCGTCTTCGTCAAAGGCTTCATTGGCGACGGTCGCGTTCTTGAAGACGATAGTCACGCGGTAGTCCCAGCGGCCGTCTTCGGTGGTGTGGTAGCGGGGCTGATCGACCCAGACCTTGAGCAGGCGCCCCATTTCTACCTCTTTTTTTAGAAGCGGGTAATGATTCTTCTTGAAGAGCTTGAGGAATTCGTCGGCATACCCCCAGCGCGCCTTGTAGTAGTACTCCGCGACAAAAGGTTTGTCGGGGGAGCCGGGAGCAGATTGCGCATGGACTGTGATGGGCACAAGGATGGCGGCAAGAATCAGAGCAGCTAAGGCGCGGCGCACGGAGCCTCCTCGGAAATGGAATTCCATGCTTGTACACTAAGCGCTTCCGGGCGTCAAAGAAGGTGACAGGGTTGGCGGCGCTCGCTGTGATCCAAGGGAGGATGTGATGTCAGCGGGAACGGACGAACAGGAAATTCACTGGCTTTTCCAGGCCGGCGACCGGGCTCTGATGGCGGCCGATGTCGATGCATTGGCGCAGATCTTCGCCGATGACTATGTGCAGTACGACCCCACCGGAAAACCATTCTCGAGACGAGAGGTCCTGGACGCCTTGCGCAGCGGAGAAGTACGGTACCCGTCGATTGTTTCAACCGGGCGAAGTGTTCGGTTGTTTGGCGACATGGCTATTGTGCACGGATCTGAGCGGGATGAAGTCGAAGCTAACGGGAGACGGTTCAATGTCCGGTATTTGTATATGGATGTTGTCTGCAAGCGGGACGGGCGCTGGCAGATCGTGGGATCGCAGCTGGTAAAGTCTGGCTAGAAGACATCAGCATCCGCACTCAGTCTTGCTAACAGAGGCCCTTCATGCCTCCGCTTTTGAAAGTCGCCAATCGCAGCGCGGAAGAGAAAGATTCCAAGGAAACCAAGGTATCGCTAAGGCTCGTGCGTCTCCTACTCCGCTGGCCGCAACCGGTCTTGCCAGTGAGACCACACGAACCACACGACGGCTGCTGCCAGCAGCACGCCGATTACGGCGTCGAATTGGTGGAAGTACTTCCCCAGACTGCGCCAGTTCTCCCCTAGCTTCATTCCGAAGTAAGCCAGCGCGAAACACCAGGGCCAGGATCCGAGGAAGGTATAGAGGTGAAATTTGCCGCGCGGCATGCGGGCGACGCCGGCGGGCAGCGCGATGAAGGTCCGGATGACCGGGAGCAGGCGCCCGACGAAGACCGCGGCGTACCCCCAACGGTGGAAGAAGCGATCGGCCCAATCGAGTTCGCGACGGCCCATCAGGATCCAGCGGCCATACTTTTCGACCAGCCGGCGGCCGCCGTAGCGGCCAATTTCGTAAGCCACCAGCGAGCCCAGATTACAGCCGATGGCTCCGGCAGTCGCGACCCAGAACAGCCTCATCGAGCCTTCGTGGACCAGGTAGCCGGCGAAGGGCATGATCAGCTCGGAAGGCAGGGGAATGCAGGCGGATTCGATCGCCATCAGCAGGGCGATCCCACCGTAGCCGGTGGCGCCAATGACAGACTTGATAAATACAAAAAGCGCGGCAAGAATTTTTTCGGTCATGAAAGGAAGTAGTGTCTGAGGATCGCACGGCCAAGCAAATACGTCCGATGGGCGAGGATCTTTTCACCCGCTCCGGCCTGGCGTCCGTCGCTCCGCCAGTGCTTTAGTCTAAAGCAAAAAGCCTAAAAGGAGCCTTCCTGGGTGAAGGTGAAGCCGGGGAGTGAGGCTCCGTCCGCGGACTTGCTGACTTTCACTTTGACGGTTGGGGCATCAGGCGCGGTGACTTCGGCTGGGCGAAGGACGGCGAACTGGGCGAACACCTCGCTGTAGACCTTGGTGACGAGGTAATCCTGACCGCTTGTGTCCTGGCGCCAGACTTGTCCGAGTTGAATGGATTTGACGGCCACTGAAATTGTCCTTGGTTTTCTCTTCCAGAGTAGCGGGAGGAGTTGACCGCGTCAATGGAACGAAAGACATGACCCCGTCGTGGGTCGTTCGCTAAACTTGAAATCCTTGACTGCCGCGAATACCGAGCAAGGCGCAGTCGCAACGATCCTCAGTCGCAAAAGACGGCGCACTGGCCCGTAATGCCCTTAGAACGCCGGGTGGAGCGCGAGTCCAGCCACATTGCGCGCGATCGCCAATGGCCAAGACTCAGCGACTCCGGACCGCCTTTTGTTACCATTTACCTTCACGTTCAGGAGAAACCATGGCACGGGGTGTTATTCCGCGACAACCGGCGAAGTCCGGGAAGCACGAAGGGACACGGCGGGTGACGCGGGGACAAGCCGTTCGTGAAAACGTCAGCGTTGCACGGAACGCAAAGACCGGGCTTCGCAAGGCTGTCGGCCAAGACTCCAGCCGCGAAAGCCAAGGGCGCCATCGCAAAACCGCCCAAGCCAAAGAGGGTCTCCGCGAAAAGCTACAACCCGGTGGCGCCCGAGCGGGTTCAGGCGATCCTGAAGCATCTGGATGCGCTCTATCCGGAGGCGGTGTGCGCGCTGCATCACCAAAATGCCTGGCAGTTGCTGGTCGCCACGATTCTCTCCGCGCAATCGACCGATGCGAACGTCAACCGGGTTACGCCGGGATTGTTCGAGAAATATCCGACGGTGCAGGATTTCGCTGCACTTTCCCCAGAGCAACTTGAACCCGACGTGCGGTCGACGGGATTCTTCCGCAACAAGTCGAAGTCGGTGGTGGGCGCGGCGAAAAAGATCGTCGCAGAGTTTGGAGGGGAAGTTCCGCAGGACATCGAGCAGTTGCTCACGCTTCCGGGAGTAGCGCGCAAGACCGCAAACGTGGTATTGGGATCGTGGTTCGGAAAGGCGGTCGGAGTTGTCGTTGATACCCACGTACACCGCATCTCGCGGCGATGGGAGTTCACCGAAAACCATGATCCGCAGAAAATCGAGCAGGATCTGATGACAATTATTCCGCCGGAGCGGTGGATCCTGTTTTCGCACCAGGTAATTCATCATGGACGCAATCTATGCGTCGCGCGCAGACCGAAATGCGCGGATTGTCCGCTTGAAGCGCTGTGCCATGCGGAGGACAAGACTTGGACGACCGTTGAGATCCACAAGGGAGCGAAAGCGTAGACGAACCGATTCACCGCGAAGGACACTAGGGAACAAGCAGGAAGTCGCGAGTTTTTAACCCCGGAAGAGTCGACCATCAGGCTTCAACCTGGTCTGCGAAAGGTTACGAATGCGTCTCATCGTTGGGTTTGCTATTGTCATCGTCATGAGCACTCTTACGCTGTCACAGACGTTGCCGGTGCCGACGGCGGTTACCGATCCCAAGCAGATTGCAAGTAAGCCGAATGCGCAGGTGGAGAAGAATCTCTCCATCGAGAAGCTGTACATGACACGGCAAGTGGGTGCGGCGGACTGGTCGCCGGACGGAAAACAAATCGTTTTCGTATCGAATATCAGCGGGCGCAACAACCTCTGGCTGGTTCCGTCCGAGGGTGGCTGGCCGACGCAGTTGACGGTTAGCGATCAGCGGCAGACTGCGCCGGCATGGTCGCCGGATGGCAAGTGGATCGCCTACCAGTCAGATTATGACGGCGATGAGCAGTGGGATCTTTTCATCGTGTCTCCCAAGACAGGCCAGGTGGTGAATCTGACGAACACGCGGGAGATTGCGGAAGAGGATCCGACCTGGTCCCCGGATGGCCGGTACCTGGCTTACATGGTGAAGCCGAAGACATCCTCGGTATTCGAGATCGACATTTTCGACACCGTGATGCGCAAAGTCCAGCACCTGACCACCGGCACCCCGAAGGACAAGATGAACACGGGGCCGGTCTGGTCGAAGGACGGAAAGTGGATCGCCTACACGCAGCACCAGGCGAAAGGAACGGACTCGAATGTTTTTGTCGCTGAGGTCGCGACGGGAAAGAGCACGCTGCTCACCGCGCATGAGGGAGAGCAGATTTACGGGGTCGACGATTTCTCTCCCGACGGCAAGAAACTGCTGATTACTTCGAACTCTGAAAACGGCTACGAGAATGTCGGCTTGCTCGATATCGCGAGCAAGAAGATTTCCCGGTTAACCAATGACAAGTGGGAGATCAATGGCGGAGAGTTTTCGCCCGACGGCAAGCGGGTCACCTGGACCGCGAACGTGGATGGAAATACGGACATCTATATCCATGATCTGGCCACGGGTAAAACCTCCCCCCTGCCCTTGCCCAAGGGCGTGAACGAGCCGGCCGGAAAGTCATCGCCGTTCAACAAAGATGGGACTCGGCTGCTCTACCACCACAACGGGCCGACGGCGCCGAATGATTTGTGGATTCATTCGTTGGCCAGCGGAAAATCGCACCAGGTCACTCATTCGTTGATTGCGGGCATGCGCGGCGAAGACATGGTCGAGCCCTACCTGGTGCACTATCCGAGCAAGGATGGAAAGTGGACCATCTCGGCGTTCGTATATGTCCCGTATAACCTGCCGCGTAACGGACAACATCCGGCAATCGTGTACGTGCACGGCGGGCCGACCTCGCAGACCGTGAATGCTTTCAACCGTTTTATACAGCACGTGGGCAATCAGGGATACATCGTGATCGCGCCCAATTATCGCGGCTCAACCGGCTATGGCAAAGAATTTCAGCAGGCGAACCTGTTCGACATGGGCGGCGGCGACTTGCAGGACGTGCTGGCGGCGGCTGACTGGATTAAGCAGACCGGGTATGTCGACGCGAAAAAATTGATTGTCATGGGCGGCAGCTACGGCGGCTACATGAGCATGATGGCCGTCACCAAGGCGCCGGAGATTTGGGCAGCGGCTGTGCCCATCGTGCCCTTCGTGAATTACTTCACGGAAATCGAGAATGAAGATCCTGTCCTTCGCGAAATGGATCTGGCAACCATGGGCGATCCCGAGAAGAACAAGGCGTTGTACCAGGACCGATCCCCGATCTTCTTTGTCGATCAGATCAAGGCGCCGCTGTTGCTGCTCGCAGGGGGTAACGATCCGCGCTGCCCGAAGTCAGAGGCTCAGCAGGTCGTGGAGGCCATCAAGAAGCGCGGCGGGGTAGTGGACTACAAGGTCTATGAAAACGAAGGGCACGGATTTTCACGCGTTGACAATCAGATCGATGCTTACAAGCGCGTTTCCGATTTCTTGAAGGCCCACGTGCCGCCGGCCGATTGCAGTTGCGAAATCAAACCGTAAAGCGCACACCGCTGGACATTCTTAATTTGACCCGATGTCGCCGCCACCCCGTGGAGTCGTACTCCTCCGTCTGCCCTGTCGAGCGCAGATCGGATTCTCGGTTCGACCATGTCGAAGGACCAGCACGCCTGGCTGCTACAAAAAGCGGTGCCCGCCACGATGGCTTCGATCAGCCCAGGGATGGTGTATTGCTTGGCTTCGACATCAACGCCAAGGCGAAGTTCGCGGAGCGTGGCCGAAGTTACGGGACCGATTGAGGCCAGGGTAATCCCCGTGAGGTGGGCGGGACGCCGGCTCGACTTCTTCTGTGCCGGCGCTAACAGCGCCACAAAATTCCTGACCGTCGACGAACTGGTGAAGGTAATAACCCCAGGCCTGCGGTTCGGATTCTTGAGCGCGGCGCGCAGGCGAGTCCGCGATGATTTCAGGAACCACGGTTTCGTACGCTTCGCAGACGTCGAGCTGCGCGCCAGCCTTTCGCAGTTCGCGCGGAATCACATCGCGCGCGACCCTGGCGCGCACCAGTAAGATCCGCTTTCCTTTTACCCGCGCACGCAGTCTCTTTACGACCGACTCCGCGATGTATTCTTCTGGCACCACGTGGACCTTCATCCCGCGCGCCTCGATCGCTTTCTTCGTGGCCGGGCCAATCGCGGCGATTTTCAGGTGTTCGAGCGACCTGTTCGTAAGCCGGAGTTTCCGCAGACGGTCCCACAGGGCCTCCACCCCGTTAACACTGGTCAGAAGGAGCCAGTCGTAGGCGGCTAGACTCTTCAGCGCGGTATCGAGCGGCTTGAAGGAACGCGGCTTGCGGATTTCGATGAAGGGAATTTCGAGCACGTCTGCGCCGAGCTTGCGGAGTTGCGTGGAGAGCGAGCCCGCCTGATGGCGTGCTCGGCCTACCAGAACGCGAACACCTCGGAGAGGCTTGACGGCTTTTCTGTCGGCCCTGCCGGACTTGGTCATTTTAGGATCGCCTACCAGGGGCTTCTGTCTGGGTTATTAAATCTGCTCTTCCGGGGCTGGGGATCATCCACCCTGTCTTGCTTCCAAGGAGCGTCTCACCACATAGTTTCCCGCGCACTTTTTTGTGCAGAATCCCACGGAATTATTCAGGTCGTCCTGCGGACAGGAGTGTCCGCCCCGCATCACGGTTGCTGCGGGACGGCCAGGCCGCGGCCATAGACTTCTTCAAGGATTGCGTCTCCGCCTCGTCGCAAAAGCTTTTCTCCCACTTCATTGCCCAAGTTCTCGGGATCATCACCGTCACGCGACTCACGCAGGATCTTCGAGCCATCGGGATTCGCGACGATGGCGTCGAGATGCAGGCGGCCGTTGCGCACTTCCGCGGCAGCGCCGATGGGCACCTGGCAACCACCACCCAACTTGTTCAGCAAGGCACGTTCGCAGGTGGTCGAGGCGCGCGCCTCGGCGTCGTCGAGAAAGGCCAGGTATTGACGCGTGACCGCGTCACCGGCACGGATCTCGATCCCCAACGCTCCTTGTCCAGCGGCGGGACACATGATGTCTTTCGCGATCACTTGCTTCACCAGTTCCGTTTTTCCGAGACGGTTCAGGCCCGCCGCGGCCAGGATGATGGCATCGTATTCGCCCTCGGCCAGCTTGCGCAGGCGGGTGTCGACGTTGCCCCGCAAGGGATGAATCTCGAGATCCGGACGAAGCACCTTCAGTTGCGCCTGCCGGCGAAGGCTGCTGGTGCCGACCCTTGCGCCCTGGGGGAGGCTCGCGATCCCGGCGTATTTGCTGGAGCAGAAAACGTCCTGGGAATTCTCCCGTTTGGTGATGGCAGCAATTTCAAAACCGGGCGAAAGTTCGGTGGGGAGGTCCTTCAGGCTGTGCACTGCCAGGTCCACGCGGCCTTCGGCAAGAGCTTCTTCGATTTCCTTGGTGAACATGCCCTTGGTGCCGACCTTGGCAAGAGCCACGTCGAGAATCTTGTCTCCCGTCGTCTTGATGATTTCGAGCTCAACCTCATGACCCTGTGCGCGCAGTAAGGCGGAGATGTGGTGGGCTTGCCAGAGCGCCAATTGCGACCCTCGGGATCCGATGCGCAACCGGGCCATCAGTTGCCTTCTCCCGACCCGCCGGATTTGGCGGCGCGTTTTTCCTGCAGATTGAACAGGCGCCGCACCAGGTCAATCACGGTGGTGGCTTCGGGCTCCCGCGCCGCTGATTTGAGCGCGCTGATCGGGGTGTGCATGATCTTGTTGACGATGCCCCGGGTGAGCGCCTCGACCGCGAGTTCCTGATCCGGGCTCAAGCAGCCTAGACGGCCGCGGACTCGATCGATTTCCGCCTGGCGGATGGTTTCCAGATGGTCCTGCAAAGAAACAATGGTCGGAACCACGTCCAGCGTCTGGATGCGGGCCTGGAAGCGTTCTACTTCCAGGGTGACAATCGCTTCGGCGCGTTCGGCTTCCTTGCGACGATCGGCCACGTGGCTGGTGACCGCCTGCTGCAAATCGTCGATGTCGTAAACGAAAATGCCGTCGAGCTTATTCATCGCGGGATCCACGTCACGCGGCACGGCAATATCGATAAAAAACATCGGACGGTTCTTGCGGCGGTTCAGGAACAACTCGCCATGCTCGCGACGGAAGATGGCGTGCGGAGCGCCGGTCGAAGTGATAACGATGTCAGCGCGGTCGCAGGTGTTATGCAGATCCTCAAAATGGATGGCCTGGCCCTGGAATTTATAGGCAAGACTGACAGCACGCTCGTAGGTCCGGTTGGCGACAAAGATCGAGGTACAACCGTGGGCCATCAGGTGACGGGCTGCGAGTTCGCTCATCTTCCCGGCTCCGACCAGGAAGACCTGCTTCCCACTGAGGTTGCCAAAGATTTTCTTTGCGAGATCGACCGCGACGGAAGCGATGGAGACCGACGAAGATCCGACGGCGGTTTCCGTCCGGACTCGCTTGGCGACCGCGAAGGCGCGCGTCACGAGTTGATCAAGCTGTGCCCGCACCGCGCCCACGGCGCGCGCCGTAGCATACGCTTCTTTTACCTGGCCGAGAATCTGCGGCTCGCCCACCACCATGGAATCGAGGCTGGCGGCCACGCGGAACACGTGACGCACCGCCTCCTGCTCATGGTACTCGTAGAGATGCTTGTCGAGTTCAGTACCCGGTACCTGAAAATAGTTCAGCAGGAACCCGCGCAAATCGGCGCCCGAACCGTTCTTGCTATTGGCCAGAATCTCCACCCGGTTGCAGGTGGAAAGGATCATGCCTTCCTCGATGCCCGGAAACTCGGCCAGTCTCTTGCAGGCTTCGGGCAGGCGGGATTCCGGGATCGCCAGGCGCTCGCGGACTTCGATCGGAGCCGTGTTGTGGTTGACGCCGATGAGCTGGAATCTCATGACGAAACGAACCTGTGAATCGAACTGAAATAGTTAGCCGCCCAGGCCACGACGGCAGCGGCGAATGCGACGCTCGCCATCACAGCCGCCTTGCGGCCACGCCAGCCCGCGATCCAGCGGGTGTAAACCATCACCAGGTACACCGCCCACATGAGCAACGAAAGCAGAATCTTGGGATCCTGAAAATCGATCCGGCCGTAAGTGCTCTGAGCGACCACCGAACCTGCGATCAGGCCCAGCGTCATAAAGGGGAAGCCTAACAGCAGCGAGCGATATCCGATCTGGTCGATATCTTCCAGGGCTGGCAAACGCGAGAATATGCCGCTGGGGCGTTTCGACTTCAAGGAATGCTGTTGAATGAGATACAGGACGCTGGCACAAAAACTCAAGACCAATGCCGCATAGCCGGTAAAGATAAGACCAATGTGCGCGAACAGCCAACTGGTACGCATGCCGGGCGACATTAGCAGGAACGGCTGCTGGCGCGTGGCGGCCATAAAGGTGAGAAGAAAGACCAGCGGGAACACGATAATGCCGGGCGACGTAGTCTGGTAAATCAGATAGGTGATCATGAAAACGGCCATGATCAGGAAGGCCAGGAGCGACTCCGAGTTATGCACCATGGCGAGCGTGACGTGACCGGCCAGGAATACGCCTTCGGTCAGCGAGACCAGATGGAACACCATGCCGAGGTAGGCGGCGTGCAACGCCACCCGGTTCAGCAGATCGCTGGTACGGGTCAGGGCAACCAAGGCGTAAAGCAATCCGACCCCGTAAAAGCCCAGCGCGACTCGAAGCCAAAAGATTGACATATCGTAGTTTAGCTTGAAGAGGAGCCCCACCCTTCCTACCCTGTGGATTATAGTCTGCCCGGTTGCTGGGGCAGAAGGCAGTTGGGCAGATCACAGGTACCAGTGATCTACGTCACAAGGTATTACAACCATCGAGTAACGGCGAGCCTGCGGGCTCAAACTAGTCAACGCCGAGCGTGGCGAAGGCTTCTTCCAGTTGAGCACCATCGACACGGAGGATGCGTCCGCCGCCCATTATGTCTTCGACCTCATCAAAAGCCTTGAAAAGGCGCATCTTGGCGGCTCCGTATTCCTCCGCTTCCGTGGGGGCGCGCCCGTGAGCCTGGGTCCAGGAACGAAGAGCTTCGAGTTCGACCAGTACGCTGACGGCGAAGGTCGTCTTGCGGTCGGAGGTCACGTCGAATATGTACTCCGTGGCGGAAGGACCGGGTTCGACTGCGCGACGCTTGCCTACGAAATAGTACTGGTACACATATCCCTGGCCTCCGGTGTAAGTTTTCATGCGACGGACGGTCATAGGCTGTGCTTACTGTAGCAGGCCGCGGGCCGAGTCGCAGGGCGGGAACACACGGCCTCGGCATCGTCGACGGTTGAGACATTCCCGCGCGAAGAATCTTTCACTACACAGGGCACCAGGCTGCGCCCGGAACTACCGCCTGAGTGGTTTGTTACTTCAGCGAGACTGATTCTTTCAGCGGCAAGTTCTGCGAAGAGCCGCCTACCAGAAATGTGTACTCTCCGGGCAACAACCGCCAAGCATTTTGATTGACATCGAAAATGGACAGATACTGATTGTCCACCTCGACCGTGACTTCCCGGCTCTCGCCCGCCTTGAGATGCAACTTGCTCCAGCCGACCAGGCGCTTGGGCGGCTCTTCGGCGCTGGGTGGCAGGGCAGCGTAGACTTCGGCGATCTCTTCGCCGTCGCGACTGCCAGTGTTGGTCACCGTGAAGCTAACGCGGACGGGCTTGCCGGGGCCGACCTTCAGATTCGAGTAGCTGTAGGTTGTGTATGAAAGACCGTAACCAAAGGGGAACTGCACGGGCTTCTTCTCCGCGTCGTACCACTTGTAGCCGACTTTCAAACCCTCGTCGTAAGTGATCTGGAACGGGGGAAGGCCGGCAGCGATCTTTTTCCACGCATCCGGGTCGTCCCCGCGGGTAGTGGACGCCAGGGGCGGCTTGACGATGGTCGGGTGCGGCAAGTCGGCGTCACTCAGTGGGAAGGTGATCGGCAACTTGGCGGTTGGGTTGACTTGCCCAAACAGAACATTCGCGACCGCCTCCGCGCCTTTGCTTCCCGCGTACCAGGCTTCCAGGATGCCGCTCACTTGTTTGGCCCAAGGCATAGTCACGGGGCCGCCGGTTTCGAGCACGACGATGGTGTGGGGGTTGGCCGCTGCAATCTTCACGATCAGATCGTCCTGGTGCTCTGGAAGGCTGAGGCTCTCGAGGTCCATGCCTTCGCTTTCCCACTGATACGCGAACACAATCGCGACGTCCGCAGTTTTGGCGACCGCTGCCGCAGCGGAGAGATCGGAACCGGAGTTATACTGCACGTTCGCCTGCGGAACTTTAGCTCGAATCGCCTTCAGCGGCGAGGTGGGGAACCACATGGGCTCAAGCCAGCGAGTCTGACCCTTTCCCGGTGGCAAAATGGCATTACCCACGGGAGGATCGACCTGTGCGGAGCCTCCCCCGGAGATCATGCCCACGTCCGAGTGAGCGCCGATCACCGCAATGCTCTGGATGCGGGATGCGTCCAGGGGCAGCAGCCCGTTTTCATTCTGGAGAAGGACCGTACTCTGTTCGGCGACCTTCCGCGCAACCTCGAAGCCTCCTTCCACGTCGACAACGCTCTTTTGCAGAGGGTCGTCCACGACGCCGCTGGCAAACATCGAACGGAGGATGCGGCTCACGTGATCGTCCAGTTCGGCCCCAGGTATCTGCCCGGATTCCACGGCTTTCTTAAAGGCTCCTCCATAGAAGATCTCACCCGGTTCCTCGTGGTCGAGGCCGGCCGCGGACGCTTTCGCAGTGCTGTGCGCGCCTTGCCAATCGGACAGGACAAAGCCGGGAAACTTCCAATCTTTCTTCAGGATATCGGTGAGGAGATGCTTGTTCTCGCAGGCATAATCACCGTAGACGCGGTTGTAGGAACACATCACGGCCGCGGCATTGGATATGCGAAGGCCGATCTCGAAGGCAAGCAGATCGGTCTCGCGCAGGGCGCGCTCACTGATGTTGACGTTGACGGCGTTACGCCCGCTTTCCTGATCGTTCAAAGCGTAGTGCTTAATGTCGCCAATCACGTGCTGGGCCTGCTCGCCTTTTATGCGATGGCCGACCATCGTGCCCGCCAAAATCGGATCCTCTCCCATGTACTCAAAGGTGCGCCCGTTGCGTGGTTCGCGGGCGAGGTTGACGCCGCCGCCGAGGGACATGTTGTAACCCTGCGCGCGCAGCTCGCGCCCGATAAGCGCTCCGTACTGGTAGGCGGCGTCCAGATCCCAGGTGGCCGCCCCGGCCAGATCCGAAGGCAACGCGGTGGAATAACGACCGTTTTCGCCGCTGCTGCGAACACCGTATGCGGCGTCGGACATCTGAATGTCAGGAATGCCCAAACGCGGGACACCAACCACGTAGCCCGCGCCGCCATTGGAGTGCTGGGCCCGCGCGCTGATCGGACTTAGACCACTCATTCCGGTGCCATGCAAAAGAGAAATCTTCTCATCCAGCGTCATTTCCTTGAGAACCAGCGCGGCGCGCTGATCCGGAGGAAGACCGGGATTCATCCACGGATAGGAAGGGGTGGCCGGTGCAGCCGACTGGGCCGAGGCTGGTGGCAAGGCCGCAGTGAGTAGAAGACTAAGCGCCAGCAGGTTGCGAAATGCGCGGGACGAGCAGTCCATGGGCTTCCTCGGGTATCACGTTTTAGAATAACGATTTTATACCATAGCTGCGGTGCTGCCAGGCAGATCCCGATCGGAGCGTGAAAATTCCCTGGCCACGCTGGACGATTGCGTCGACAGAGCGAACTAACCACACTTCCGAGGACGAGGTTAAGAATCGATTTTCGCGTCGCGCAGGCGCTTGACGGCGGTCTCGGAAGCTACCGGCGAGTAGTAGACCTCTTTGAATGTGTACGATTTCGCCTTCGATCCCCCCAGAATGGGCAGAATCTCGATGTGCCAGTGGTAGTCCTCGTCCAGCGTCTTCCAGTAATTGAGGCTGCCGGACCCGTGAATGGTGTTGGGAGAAGTGTGCAGCACCATGTGGAAATCTTCCGTGATGGTGCGAATGCGCTGCAGGGTTCGGCGCAGGAGACTGGCGAGGTCGCGAAACCCTGCCGTTCTCGAAAGGCCAGAGCGTTCAAAGGAAGCTTCGTGGACCCGAGGCAGGATCCAGGTCTCGTAAGGAACACGCGGGGCATACGGACACAACGCGATATATTCGCCGCGCGATTCGACCACCCGCAGGCCCTGGCGTTCTTCCTGGCCGATGATGTCACAGAAGACGCAGCGTTCCTTCTGCTGGTAGTAGTCGCGGCCAGCGCGCAGTTCGTAGAGTACGCGGCGCGGAACGAAGGTGGTTGCGGTGAGCTGCGCATTGGGATGCTCGAATTCCTGGCCGGCGTTGACGCCGTAATTTTTGAAGATACTGATGTACTTGATGCGGGCGTCGCCCTTGAGGTCCTTGATGCGCTGTGCTGCCAGGCGAAGGAACTGCTCGATCTCATTGTCGTTGGCGTTCCAGAGCTGCCGATCATGCCGGGAGTTTTCAACCAGCACTTCATGCGCTCCGATGGAACGCATGCGATCGTAAAGGCCATCCGCGCGGCGGGAAGGCTCGCCTTCGATACGGTACAGCGGCGAAGGGTGCACCACCGAGCGCGAGGACCAGGGAACCCCTTCAACCTCGCTGCGAGTTGCGATGACCTGGAGGGGCGAGGACGAATCGGCGCAGAAGCGGCAGGGCAGATCGGCACGCGGAGCGGCGTCGGGGACATCGTCGCCGGTGATGACCCAGGAGCGCGTGATGGGATCCTTGCGAAGTTCCATGGGTAAGGAAAACATCTGGCCGGAGTAAACGTCAACTGTGATCTCCGACGCCGAGTGGGACGTCGCGCTTTGTTATAATCCGCGCACGAAGCCGCTCGCCATGAACGAGACGTCCACGCCGCTGATGCGGCAGTATGCCGCCATCAAGAAAGAACACCCCAACGCGCTCCTCTTTTTCCGACTGGGCGACTTTTACGAGCTCTTTTTCGACGATGCAGTGCTTGCCGCGCGCGAGTTGCAGATCACGCTGACCTCCCGCAACAAGGAAAAGGGCATCGCCGTACCTATGTGCGGAGTTCCCTATCACGCCGCCGAGGGCTACATCTCCAAACTGATTCGCAAAGGGTTCAAGGTAGCCATCTGCGAGCAGATGGAAGACCCGCGGGTAGCAAAAAAACTGGTGCGCCGCGAAGTGACGCGCGTCATGACGCCGGGAACCGCGGCGGATTCCTCGCTCCATGCCGAAGAAAACAATTTCCTTGGCGCCCTGGCGCGGGTGGGAGATCGCGTGGGGTTCGCGGCACTGGACCTTTCCACCGGGGAGTTTCGTGCCACCGAGTTTCAAGGCATCGATGCGGCGCGGCGGATTCAGGAAGAACTATCGCAGTTGCGGCCGAAAGAGTTGCTGTATGCCTCGGCAGTACCTCTGTTTGAGGCCGCGCCCGGAAACGCGGCCGGCCCATCGCCGGGCGCCACGCACGCGGGAGGGGACGCTTCGATTTCCCCAAGACAGGGTCAACACACGGATTGTGCCGAGACTCCCTTGGACGACTGGATCTTTGCGCCCGATCATGCCATTCCGCTGTTAGAAAATCATTTTGGGGTGATGTCGCTGGAAGGATTTGGGTTGGCGGGCAAGCCGGCGGCGGCATCGGCGGCCGGGGCGATCCTTCACTACGTTCGCTCCACCCAGCGCGGAACTCTCGAACACGTAGACCGGATCGGGTTTTATGAACGGCAGAACTGCCTGGTACTCGATACCGTGACGGTCCGCAACCTGGAACTGATCGAGCCCCTCTTTGCGGGAACCGATGCCGGGATCACGCTGTTTCGCTCGGTGGATGCGACCGTCACTCCCATGGGCAAGCGCCTGCTGCGAGCGTGGATGCTGCGACCCTCGATTGATCGGGCCGAGATTGAATCCCGGCTGGACGCAGTGCAGGGTCAGGTCAATGATACGGTCGCGCTCGCGGAGTTACGCCGCGCTCTCGAAGGAATTCTTGATCTGGAGCGTCTACTCAGCAGGGTGACCCTGGAGACCGCGAATCCTCGTGACGTGCTGGCCCTGGCCGCTTCGTTAGGACGCATTCCGCACGTACGCGCGTCGGTCGCACGCTTGTCCGGAAGCCGGCTCGCAGTTTTGCGCGAGGCCATTGATGAGTTGGGCGATCTGCGGGCGAGAATAGAAGAGACGATTGTGGCGGAGCCGCCGATTTCCTTGAGCGATGGCGGCGTTGTCGCCCCAGGCATCGATACGGAACTCGACGAACTGCGTGATCTGAGCCGCAACAGCAAACAATTTCTCGCGCAGATCGAGCAGAGGGAGCGGCAGCAAACCGGCATCGGGTCGCTGAAGGTCAAGTTCAATTCTATATTCGGCTATTACCTGGAAGTGTCCAAGCCGAACCTGCACCTGGTCCCGGCCGATTACGAGCGCAAGCAGACGCTGGTGAATGCGGAGAGGTTTACGACTCCGGAATTAAAGACCTACGAGGCGAAGATCTTGGACGCCCAGGAGAAGATCGTCGAGATTGAACGGCGCCTATTCACCGAATTGCGAACCGCGATTGCAAGCGAAGCCAAGCGGATCCGGCAGACCGCGCTCGCGCTCGCCGAGGTGGACGTTCTGGCGGGGCTGGCGCACATGGCAGCCCTGCGCAACTATTGCCGTCCGAAACTGGAGGACTCGGGAGACCTGGAGATTGTGGGTGGGCGGCATCCCGTGATCGAAGAGCAGGAAATGGCGGGCGGAGGAGAGCGTTTTGTTCCAAATGATCTGTACCTGAATTCCACGACCCACACCATTCTGGTACTTACCGGGCCGAATATGGGAGGCAAGTCAACCTATCTGCGGCAGGCGGCTCTGATCGTAATCCTGGCGCAGATGGGCTCGTTCGTGCCCGCGCGCTCGGCGCGGCTTGGACTGGTGGACCGGGTGTTTACCCGCATCGGGGCGAGCGATAACCTCGCCCGGGGACGGTCGACGTTCATGGTGGAGATGACGGAGACGGCGGCCATTCTGCATACGGCCACCGCGCGCTCCTTGATACTTCTGGACGAAGTTGGGCGGGGCACGTCGACCTATGATGGGTTGGCGATTGCTTGGGCGGCGGTTGAGTACCTGCATGCACGGACGCGGGCGAAGACACTGTTCGCGACCCACTACTTTGAATTAACCGAGCTGGCCGACCAGCTCTCGGGCGTGAAGAATTATCACGTGTCGGTCAAAGAGACCGGTGGGGGAATTGCTTTCCTGAGGAAAGTCGAGCCCGGAGCGGCCGACCGCAGCTATGGCATTGAGGTAGCCAAGCTGGCGGGGCTGCCCAACGACGTAATTGAGCGGGCGCGCGAAGTTCTGGCGGAACACGAGAGCGCCGAGCGCCAATTGACGGGACATCTCGCGAATGATGAAACGCGGCCGGCACCGCCGGCACAATTGACGATCTTCACCCCGATCTCGCAGCCCGTGCTGGAAAGACTGCGCGAAGTGGACTTAAACCGGTTGACACCGCTGGAAGCACTGAATCTGCTGGCGGAACTCAAAAAACAGATTTAACCGCAAAGGACACCTCCTGAGGAAGACGACAGCGACCAAGGACACGAAAGTGCGCAAACCACGGCCCGCGGCCCGCCACGGGGAGGTTGGCCAGCTGCTTATCATCGGGTTCGACGGCACAGAGATGTCTGCCGGGTTGGCTTCCCTGCTGAATCGCATTCAGCCCGCGGGCGTGATTCTTTTTGCCCGGAATATCGTCAGCGCTGCACAAACCTACAGACTATTGAAGGATTGCCAGGCACAGGTCTCGGCACCACTGTTTCGGTGCGTAGACCTGGAAGGCGGCAAAGTGGACCGGTTGCGGAACGTGATCGGCCCCTCGCCATCGGCCGCGGAGGTGTTTGCCTCGGGCGGGCGCCCATTGTTTCGTAAACACGGGCGGGTGATTGGCGAGAATTGCCGGGCTCTGGGCTTCAATGTAGATTTCGCTCCCGCCGTGGACCTGGCATTCGAGGCTTCGCGCAGCGTGATGAATTCACGCCTGGTCTCCATCGATCCGAAAGAGACGGTAGTGTACGCGCGCGAATTTCTGGCCGGGCTGCACGCAGCCGGTGTGCTGGGCAGCGGGAAGCACTTTCCGGGATTGGGTGAAGGCAATCTCGACAGCCATCACCACCTTCCACTGATCAAGAAGTCATGGAAGAAGTTGTGGAGCGAGGATCTCGCGCCTTACCGCGCCCTGCGCCGCGACTTCCCGTTTGTAATGATTTCGCATGCTGCCTACCCTGCCGTGACGGGCAAAAAAACGCCCGCTTCCCTTTCCAGAAAATGGATTACCGACATTCTGCGGAAGAAAATCGGTTACCGTGGCCTGATTGCTTCCGATGACCTGGAGATGGGGGGAGTGCTGGCGGCCGCATCCATCGAGCAGGCGGCAGTCGAGCATATCCGCGCGGGGGGCGATCTTTGCCTGATCTGCCACAAAGAAGAGTTCGTTTCCCGAGCCTACGAGGAATTGGTCGGCACGACAGAGCGCGATCACAGGTTTGCCCGGCGAGTGGCAGAATCGGTGCAGCGCGTGATGGCGCTCAAGAAGAAAACCACTAGCCTGGCGCGGTGGGCAAAGGCGCCCAACGAGAAGGTCGTCCAACGCTTGTCACGCCGGCTCTGGGAGTTTGGCGAACAAGTTCGTTTGGGCGGACTGTGAGCGCTGGTTGCTGCTCTGACGGTGGATTCTTACGCTCCTGCGGAGCTCTGATCGCTCTCATCGACCACCCGCGGCAACCCCGTGGGCTTGGTTCTACCGGCGCTTTGCGGCTTGCGGGTCGGGACGACTGGAGCAAATTCTTCCGATGACAAAGGTGCAACGATGATCGTCGCTGGGGTGATGAGCGGGACATCGGCAGACGGGATTGACGTCGCTCTCGTGAGAGTGGCGGAGCCTCGGCACAAAGCACCTGCAACTCGCACTCCGAGGCAAGGCCCGTCCCTCAGAAGCATGCATCCTGACCAGAGCCGGTTTCAGCTCCTGGGGCACGCTGCCTATCCCTATCCCAAGACCGTGCGCAACACGGTGCTAGCAGCCATGAACGCATCGCATGCCAGCGTGGCGGATCTTGCACGGTTGAATTTTCTGCTTGGGGAGCTGTACGCCGAGGCGGTGCTGGCTACCCAGAGAAAGTTTCGGATCAAAGCGGAATTGGTGGGTTGTCACGGACAGACTCTGTTTCATCAAGGAGAGGCGCAGAGGTTTCTGGGGAAGCGACTTTCGGTGACCTGGCAAACGGGCGAGGGCGCGGTAATCGCAGCGCGGGTCGGCGTGCCCGTCGTTTCTGATTTTCGCCCGGCCGACATGGCCGCGGGGGGCAAGGGGGCGCCGCTGGTTCCATTTCTTGATTACCTTGTGTATCGGGACGCGCACGTTGGGCGCATCGTGCAGAATATTGGCGGTATCGCGAATCTGACCGCAATTCCGGCGGGCGCGCCTGCCGACAGGGTGATCGCCTTCGACACGGGGCCGGGAAACATGGTGATCGACGCGTTGATGGCACGGCTGTTTCATAAGCCTTACGATCGCGATGGGCGGATCGCGGCTTCGGGAAGGATCCTTGAAGACGTGGTGGGAAGCATCTTGCGAGAACCGTTCTTCACCAAAGGTCCACCCAAAACGGCCGGACGCGAAGAGTTTGGCCGAGAGTTTGCCCGAGTGTTCATTGGGCGCTGCGGCCGCGCGGCGAAGGCCGACGTGGTTGCAACTGCAACCGCGGTCACGGCGCGCTCCATCGCCGATGCGGTGCGGCGCTTCGTGGTCAGGCGGAACCGGTCGTATCAGGAATTGGTGGTTTCCGGAGGCGGAACGAACAACCCGACGCTGCTTGCCATGTTGGCCAATGAACTTTCGCCGCTCGGGATTTCGGTGCGGCTTTCCGATGAGTTCGGAGTGCCCTCGGCAGCAAAGGAAGCAACCGCTTTTGCGCTGTTGGCATTTGAGACTTGGTACCGCAGGCCTTCCAACCTGCCTTCGGCAACTGGGGCTCGGCGTCCGGCAGTGTTGGGAAAAGTTTCCTATGCTTGACGCTGATGTTCGCCGCTCACCGGCGAGTGCCCAAACCGGAGCGTCTGAGCCCATGCGGTTGGGTATGACGCCGCCCCTCCGGCAGACATTGTTGCTTTTTCTACTCTTGTTCGGGCTGCTGTCCTGTTCCTCGAAGCCCGATGCCAGCACCCTGGTGATGATCATCGAGAGCAGCCCGACTAATCTGGATCCGCGAGTAGGGATTGACGGATCGTCGGAGCGGATCGATAACCTGATCTTCGACGACCTGCTGGAGCGCGATGAGCACCTCAGTGTGAAACCGGCGCTCGCCGAGAGTTGGGACATCCCTGATCCACGGACGTATATCTTCCACCTGCACCGCGGAGCGAAATTCCACAACGGCCAGCCCCTGACCGCGCGTGACGTCAAGTGGACGCTTGACTCTCTGCTAACGGGGAAAATTCGCAGCACGAAGACAGCCTCGTACGACTTCGTCGACGGCATCGAGGCACGGGATGAATACACCGTCGTCTTCCACCTGAAGAGGCCCTTCGCCACACTCTTGTGGAGATTGTCGGATGGAGCGATGGGCATCGTTCCCTACGGCAGCATGGCAGAGATGAGTGATCACCCCATCGGTTCCGGGCCGTTTCGATTCGTGCGCGCGGAACCGGACAAGGAAGTTGTGCTCGAACGCAACGACGACTACTGGGGCGCAAAACCGCGGCTCGAACGCATTCGCATGATGGTGGTTCCCGATACCATCACGCGGGCGCTCGAATTGCGCAAAGGAAGCGCGGATATTGCCATCAACGCGCTCACGCCAGACATGGTGGCGACGCTCGAGCGCGAACCGCGGCTGGAGGTGCTCCGCGCCCCGGGAACGGTGCTGCAGTATATGAACTTTAATCTGCGCGATCCCCTCCTGCGGGATGTGCGCGTGCGCCAGGCACTGGCCTATGCGATCGATCGCGGTCCTATGCTGCAGTACTTGTGGCGCGGGTTCGCGCAGCCGGCGGCCAGCATATTGCCGGTGCAAAGTTGGGCCTATGACGGCAACGTGCCGCATTACGAGCATGATCCGGAGCGCGCCCGGCAGATGTTGGACGCGGCCGGGTATCCTGCGCGCAACGGCGTACGCTTTCGCCTGGTCATGAAAACTTCCACCGATGAGAACACTCGCCTGATGGTGGCCGTGCTGCAGCAACAGTTACGGGACGTACAGATACAGCTGGAAATTCGAACTTTTGAGTTCGCCACGTTCTTCGCCGACGTCACCAAGGGCGCGTTCCAGATACATTCTCTGCGCTGGATTGGAGGCAACGAGGATCCGGATATCTTTGAGTACGCGTTTCATTCGAGCAAGTTCACGCCGAATGGTGCGAACCGCACGTTTTATGCGAATCCCCGCGTGGACGCTTTGATTGACGAGGCACGCACTGAACTCGATCGGGACAAGCGCAAGGCACTGTATGCGCAAGTTCAGCGGATTCTGGCAGAGGATTTACCGTCGATCAATCTGTGGTATCTGGACAATGTGCTGGTGCATACCAGGCGCGTGAAGAATCTGTCGCTAAATCCCGCGGGAAATTATGACTTTCTGAAGACGGCGGAACTCGCAGCCAACTGAGCAAGGCCGGAGCTAAGATAGCCTTACCGCCCGTTGGGAAGAGTCGAGCACTTCCGCCCAAAGTCTTTTCGCACTAACCACTGTTGCTGCGCGTGAACTCTCTTCCGGAGACCTTTCGTGTCGGCGAGAGGCACTTCCCTGCATGTTATCCTCGGAAGTTCTCTTCGAGGCATTCGTTGCGCATACTCTTCATCGGCGATATTTTTGGGAGGCCGGGCCGTAACATCGTGAGGGAAAAGCTTCCCCACCTGGTCAAGGATCATTCCATCGACCTGATCATCGCGAACGGCGAGAATTCGGCTGCCGGGTTCGGAATCACCCCGCAACTGGCCGAGGAACTGTTTGAGCTCGGCATCGACGTCCTCACCACTGGAAACCACATCTGGGACAAGCGGGAGATCGTCGATTTTTTTCAGATGGCGGACGAGAACGCGCATGGCCCCTCACGGCGATTGTTGCGCCCGGCTAATTACGCGCCCGATCTTCCGGGTCGAGGTCTCTACGAGGGACGTAAAGACGGCGTCGGGTATGCCGTCATCAACCTGCAAGGACGGGTGTTCATGACGTCGAATGAGGATCCCTTTCGCAAGGCCGACAACCTGCTTAAGAGTATTCAGGCCAAGGTCATCCTGGTCGATATGCACGCCGAGGCAACCTCGGAAAAAATCTCCCTGGGCTGGTATCTCGACGGTCGGGTGACAGCCGTCCTGGGCACCCATACTCACGTGCCGACGGCAGACGAGAGGGTGTTGCCCAATGGAACTGCCTACATCACCGACGTCGGGATGACCGGTCCCTACGACGGGGTAATCGGCGTAAAGAAGGAACTGGTGGTGGGAAAGTTTCTGAATAACATGCCGGTGCGCTTTGAGGCTGCGACCGGTGATGTGCGGTTGTGTGCGGTGGTCATTGATTGCGACGAGGTGACAGGGCGCGCTCGGACCATCGAGCGGGTGATGGTCGGGTAGAAGCGGCTCTTGATTCACCGGTGTCAGTTCTCAGGATGCTCGGAGGAACGCGGATGGGTTCGCAGAGCGGGCATGAATTTCGCTGGCGGGAAGCGGACGCTTACCTGTTCGATATCGACGGGACGTTGCTGCTTTCCCCGGACCGAACCCATCGATATGCACTGCACCGGGCGTTGCTGGACGTTTACCGCGTGGAGACTACGATTGACGGGATCGCATATCACGGTAAGACCGATCCCGGCATTTTGCGGGCAGCCCTGGAGCGCGCGGGGATGGCAACCGATGTGATCGACGGCGGAATGGCAGCCGCGCTTGAAGTCGTGCGGCGTGACGCGGCTGAGAAGGCAGAGCGGTTCCGGCCGAATGTGTTGCCGGGGATTCGCGAGGTGTTGGACCTGTTGCGGGATTCAGGCAAGCTGCTGGGAGTTTCATCCGGCAACCTGGAGTCGATTGGCTGGCTCAAGCTGAAGGCGGCCTCGCTGGCGGAATATTTCCAGTTTGGCTGCTTCGCCGATGATTGCGAGCTGCGTGTCGATATTTTCCGCAAAGGCGTCACCGAAGTCCGCCGCCGGCTCGGCCCGGCAGCCACAGTCTGCTTTGTGGGAGACACTCCGGATGACGTGCGGGCGGCCCAGGGAGTCGGAGGCCGGGTGATCGCCGTCGGGACGGGTATTTTCAAGGTGGAGGATCTGGCCGCGCACGGCCCGGATGCGACTGTCACCTGCTGTTCCGAGCTTCTGGCGCTGTAGACTTTGGCAACCCGTTCCCCCCGCCGTTGCCTTGTCCGATGAAAACCAAAGGTACTACGAATGCAAGAATCCCGGGTTCGATCGTTCTGTTCCCGGATACAATCGGGTGACGATGCGAAACTGGCGGCTCCTGGTGGCGCTATGGGCGATGGTGTCGGCGGCGTGGGCCGCGGACCAGCCGGCGGCTGCGATCACGAATTGCGCCAACGGAATACCGGGCGCTCCCGCCTGCGTGATCAGTCCGCAAGCCCAGCGAGAGGCGCGCAAAGCCTTTGGCCGCGGCATGAAGCTGCAGAAGCATAAGCGGCTCGACGAAGCGCTCGAGGAATTCGAAAAAGCGGGTAACTTGGCGCCCAAGGACGTGCAGTACGCGACGCTCCGCGAGTTGGTCCGCCAGCAACTCGTATATGAGCACCTGCAGCGCGGCAATGCCGCCTTGGCCGACGGACAGCAGATCGAGGCGTTGGGAGAATTTCGCAACGTGCTGCATCTCGATCCGAGCAACGACTTCGCCCGGCAGCGATTGAACGACGCACTGGATCACAGGGGCGCGGTGGCACGCCAATCGCCGCGGCTCATTGAAGATTCCGATGAGATCCGGCTTGTGCCCCGCGACAACCTCCAGAGCTTCCACTTCCGGGGAGACTCCCGGCAATTGCTGACGCAGGTGGCGGGCGCGTATGGCATCGCGGTTACTTTTGACGATTCCGTAGTCACCCGCCGCGTCCGTTTCGATGTGGATGAAGTTGGTTTTTACCTTGCCATGCAGCTGGCAGGGGCAGTGACCAAGACGTTTTGGTCTCCGTTGCAGGAAAAACAGATTTTGGTTGCGACTGATTCCACTGAAAATCACCGGCTCTATGACCGGATGGGGTTGCGAACGTTCTATGTTCCGGACGCAGCCACCCCGCAGGAGTTGCAGGACTTAACCAACGTCCTGCGGACGGTGTTTGAGGTCAAGTACGTTTCGTCGGACGCGCACAAAAGTACTTTGACCGTCCGCGCGCCCCAGAACGTACTCAATCCGGCAAGCCAGTTTTTGGAAGGGTTGGGGTCAACCCATCCGGAAGTGATGCTCGACGTGCGGATTTATGAAATCAGCCGAACCGTGATCCAGAACTTCGGGCTGCAAATACCGAATCAGTTCAACTTGTACAACATTCCACTTGGAGCGCTGGGGCTGACCCTGGCGGGCGGCAAGAGTATTCAGGACCTGATCAACGAACTGATTGCGAGCGGCGGCATCAACCAGGGCAACACCTCCGCCCTGGCGGCGCTGTTGGCCCAGTTGGGCGGCGGCGGTGGATCGAATTCGATATTCAGCCAGCCGCTCGCGACCTTTGGAGGCGGCAAGACGCTGTTTGGAGTCTCGGTCGGAACCCTGGGCGCAACTTTCTCCAGAAATGAATCGCAATTGCGATCCCTGCAGCATGTGACCTTGCGCGCATCCCAGGGGAAAGACGCAACCGTGAACCTTGGATCACGCTACCCGATTGTGAATGCGAGCTTCGCCCCCATCTTCAATACGGCAGCGATTTCGCAGGCTATCGGCAACAATTCCTACATTGCGCCCGTCCCCTCTTTCACCTATGAGGACCTGGGCATCACCCTGAAGGTGAAACCCGCTGTCCATGGTGACAGCGACGTAAGTATGAATATCGAACTCAAGGTGCGTTCGTTGACCGGGACGAGTGCGAACGGGGTTCCGGTGATCGGGAATCGTGAATATAACGGAAGCATCAACGTGAAAGACGACCAAGCCGCCGTCGTGGCGGGCCAGATCACCAGGACGGAACAGCGGAGCCTCAGCGGCATTCCCGGCATAGGGCAGTTGCCGGTCCTCAGCCGCGCCGTCGCCTCCAATTCCCACGAGCAGGACGAGGATGAAATGCTGGTGGTGGTCACGCCGCACATCATCCGCATGGCCGAGACGACCAGCAGCGAGATATGGATGACCGGCGTTAAGTAAACCGCCGGGACCGGGGGCGTGTGGCCGAGCGCCACCGACTCGGGAAAGCTGCCTCAATCATTGCTTCGCCGCGAACTCCACCAGACCCTTTAAAACCTCAGGCGGCAGACCCGTCACATTCCCGATGCGCCGCCCGTTGATAAACAGCGTCGGCGTCCCGGTAACTCCCACCGACTGGCCTAGGGCGACCGACTGGTCAACCCGGCTCTTCGTGTCCGGCTTGGTGGCGCAGGCAGCCATATCGGCCCCCTTCACGCCGGCAGCATCGGCAATAGCCGTCAGTTTCTCGTCCGCGTTGGACTCGGTGATGTTGGCTTGCTCATTAAAGGTCCCCTGCACGAATTTCCAGAAGGCGTCTTTCGAGCTGCGGCCCACGCAGTCTGCATAGTCTGCCGCCTTGGCTGCCCAGTTGTGCATGGGCAAGGGAAAATTCTGAAACACGAAACGGGCGTTCGGTTCCTCGGTAAGCAACTTGTCAATGATGGGTTGGGCGTCCTTACAATGCGGACACTGCAGGTCGCTGAACTCAACGATCGTAACGGTTGACTTGTCCGGACCACGCGCGGGCCCACTGACGCCCTTGAGCAATGCTTCCTTTGCGGGTGCGTACGGTTTGGCACCAAATGGCATGATGTCGCCGGTCAGCGCGTGCTTGCCGTCCGGGGTGACGTAAAGAGTCGTGGCACTCTGTCCCTGCGAATTACTAAGAATGACGTTGACCTCCGCCAATCCTTCCGCAATCGACGGCTTGATGGAAGCGATCTTCCAGGTCACCGACGAATCATAGCCGAAGGTCTGCTGCAGGAAGGAATTCACTATTTCCTCGGAAGGCAGAGCAGTGGACGGCTTCTCCTGCGCTACGAAAGTGGCGGCGACAAACAGGAAGACGGAGAGTTGAATCAATCGACGATGCATGCGTTCCTTTCGAACGAAATTGAGAACCTGATTATGGGGGCGCAGCGCTCTAAGCCTCCGACCGGGCGGCGATCGGGAAACGGCGTCCGTACCCGAAGGCCTTGGCGGAAATCTTGAGTCCCGGCGCAGCCTGCTGGCGCTTGTATTCGGCGCGGTCGACCATTCGCATGACGCGCTGAATCAGGGCGACATCAAAGCCTCTGTCCTGCGCGATCTGGGCTGCCGAATGCGAGTCTTCTACATAGTCCTCGAGAATGGCGTCGAGGACGTCATAAGGCGGCAAGGTGTCGCTGTCCTTCTGATCGGGACGCAATTCCGCGGAAGGTGGTTTCTCGAGGGTGGCTTCGGGAATCACTGGCTGGCGCGAATTCACGTAACGACTAATGCGGTAGACCAGCGTCTTTGGCACATCGGAAATGACGGCTAAGCCGCCCACCATGTCCCCGTACAGGGTGCAATAACCAACCGCGATTTCGCTCTTGTTCCCGGTGGACAGCACAATCGCGTTGAGCTTGTTCGACAAGGCCATCAGCAATGAGCCGCGGGCGCGCGATTGGATATTCTCTTCCGTGACGTCTTCCTTCATGCCTGCGAATATATCCTTCAACACTGCCTGGTAAGTTCTGCAGATCTCTGTAATGGACAACAGTTCGAAACGGATGCCCAGGTTCCGGGCGAGAGTGCGCGCATCCTCAATCGAACCCGGCGAGGAGTAGGGACCGGGCATGCCGACGCCGATTACGTTTTCCGGACCCAGGGCGTCGGCGGCGATAGCAGCGGTAAGCGCCGAGTCGATTCCGCCGCTCAAGCCGATAATGACCTTTCCGAAACCGCATTTGTGGACGTAGTCGCGGGTGCCCAGAACGAGTGCGGCATATGCGCTGGCTTCTTCCCCTTCGATCTGGGGGTGCATTTCGCCCGTGAGCGTGGCGGAGTCGAAATACACAATGTCTTCTTCGAACGATTTTCCCTGCGCGATGATCTTGCCTTCCCGGTTCAAGACCAGGCTGGAGCCGTCGAAAAGCAGGCTGTCGTTGCCGCCCACCTGGTTGACCATTACGACGGGCACTTTGTCGGTGCGCGCAATGGTGGCGAGCATGTCGCGGCGGAGTTCGCGCTTGCCTAGCCAGAAGGGCGAGGCGGAAATATTGAGAACGAAATTCCCGCCCGCCCGTACCAGAGCTTCGACAGGATCAAATCCGTAAAGCCGCTTGTTCCAGAAATGCTTGTCGTTCCAGGCATCCTCGCAAATGGTCAGCGCCATGCGGTTGCCGCAGAAATCGAACAGTTCCTGGCTTCGGCCAGGAGCGAAGTTGCGCATCTCGTCGAAGACGTCATAGGTGGGTAGCAGCATCTTGGACTGAAGAAAGACCTGTTTGCCATCCTTCAGCAGCGCGGCGGAGTTCATTACCGACTTCCCGGTTTCGGCGTCGGCGGGCGTGACCAAGCCGCATATGACAGCAATGCCCTTGGTGTCAGCCGCGATCCGGTCGACGGCGTCCCGGTTTTTGGCGACAAAGGTAGGACGCTCGACCAGATCCCGAGGTGGATAGCCGCACACGGAAAGCTCGGGAAACAGGATCAGTCCGGCGCCGGCGGCACGGGCACGCTGGGAAAAATCAATGATCTTTCCGGCGTTCCCGGAAAAGTCCCCTACCGTGGGATTGATTTGGCCGAGCGCAATTTTCACACTTCTAGTCTAAAGCCCCTTGGTCGGAGTCGCCAAGTTGAGGGACAGGTACGGGCGAAAATTGGGATTCGAAGTGGGGTCCGGATTCGGCGGTGAAGTCCGGGGGACTTTTCCGGGCGCGCTGGTAGTCCTGGGCGTGTCCGAGCTGTCCGGTTCCTCTCCCGGCCGCCGCAAGGTGGGAGTGCCGGCAGGTTTGGGCTCATCCGGTTGTTGTTGCGCCACCTTGGTCACCGGGTCGAGGCTCAGTTCCTTGTCGGTTTTCACCAGCTTCGTGCCGTCGACCTTCATGGTCTCGAGGCGCACGACTTCATCACCGATAAAGCGCACGAATTGGACATCCTGGGGCGGCTCGCCATAGATCCATTCTTCAAATTCGATTTCATCCTCACGCTCCCTCACCTTTTTCGGAGGACGCCCCTTGGCGTAGGTGACCATCTCACGATTCATGCCCACCAGAACCAGGTGATTCTGAATCGCCTCCTTGGCCTTGGGAGGGATGGTTTCCAGGTACGCCTCTTCCCTTGACTTCGACTCGAAGTCCAGGACTGGACGGAGTACCTCTTTGAAGTCGTGCCCGGTCATCTCAGGTACGTAGGCATCGAAGTAGACGTCGACAAAAGAGCCTCGCGCATTCGCATTGGGATCTGTAGGGGCGATCGGGGTATCGCCCGCGGCACCGCCTACGCTGATTCGCTGATACCACTTCTGTTTCTTGACCGGACCGCCATTGATCTCCAGGTGCACGTAGTTGTCCTTAAAAACTACGGCGGTAATGCGCACCGCGTCCCCATTCTTGGCCGCTGGACCCCACATGGCGACCATTTGCTGGAGCTCGGCTCCGCTCGGCGTAACCTGTCCATTGTGCAGCTTGAGGCCCTGGCGGCCCATGGGAAATGGGGATCGCACATAGACCAGTTCGGCATTAAGCAGGCGGATCATCTCCATCCTCGTCTGCTTGGACATTTTAGGGGGGCGCGCAGAGCCTGAATTCGGACTCTTATCGCCTGCGGACGCGAAGGACAAATACAGCGGAAGCAAGAGCAACAACGCCGCAATACGAAGGTACTTCATGGGGCACCCCAAGAGCCGACCTTCCCCGTATTATAGCCCCGTTGCGAAGAGGCAAAATCAACGAAAAACCGTGCCTAGGAGGCAAAGCGCAGGCCGTCCCGGGCCACCTGCAGCGGGAGCACGCGCCCCCCGTTGTCGCCAATCGCCGTCGCCACCCGGCTGGCCGCACCCTTCTCCACCAGGAAGATCACGCACCCGCCACCACCCGCGCCGCAGACCTTGGCGGCACGCCCACCGTTCCTCGCGGCCACGGCGATGAGTCTATCGATCAAAGGCGTGGTGATGCCCGGGGCATTGGTGCGCCGAAGCTTCCACTCCTCTCGCAACAGGCGGGCAACTTCGTTCCATTCCGCATGCGAGAGCGCCTGGTACATGAAGCGGGCGATTTCGGCAATGCGCTCAAAATTGCGAAACACGCGGCGGTCGCCATCGATGTGGGCCTTGAAAACTTCCCAGTTGTTGATGCCGGATTTTCGCGGTGCGCCCGTGTAGGCAAGCACGAAGCGCGATTCGATCTCCTCCGGCGAGACTGGAACCGACTCACGATGGATGCCATCCGCATTCAAGTGGATCGCGCTCACCCCGCCGTAGAGCGCGGGATAGTAGTCCTGGCAGCCCGTGGGAACGTTAATGATCTGCGCTTCGATGTTCTGTGCGATCACGCGCATCTGTTCGAGCGTCAGGTGACGGTCGGTAAAGCGCGCCAGGGCGGCAGTGGTGGCAATCATCAACGCGGACGAGCCTGAGATGCCAGCCCCCGCGGGAGACTCGGAGTCGGTTTCTATCAACAGCCCTTCTTTGGGTGCGAAGAACTGCAGCAGGCGGGCCGCCAGGGGCAGGCGGAAGCGGCGCGCGCGGCGCAATTCCCCGAAACTGGCAAAGGTTTCTTCCCGCCGCGTGTCCAGGGAACGCAAGTGAATCCGCCTGCTCTTCAGGGGCGTAATTCGGCAGGTCGCCAGAATGTTCACGGCGAAGTTGACGGTCACGGCTCCGGGGTGAAACAGATACAGCGGCCAGAGATCGATAGTTCCACCGGCAAGATCGGCACGGCACGGGGCCTGCGCCACGATGATGCCTTGCTTGGGCAAGGTCCAGGAGGCTTCCATGCAGAGTTTGTATCACGGAGAATCACTCTCCGAGACAACTGGGAGGCAGTAACCACCTGAATGACGTTACTGCAAACGGCGTAATCGCGGCAGTTTGGTCCGGTTGGCGTTGCGAGCACGGCACTGGGCACGGGGTTTGTTGCACGGGACGCGATCTCCTGTTGACAGCAACCTGCATTTGTCGGATATTCGCGAGAAGCAGTTATTTCCCGACGGCAGTTGCAAGATTCGACTCATCACTCTGGCCGTTCGCTAGGAGTTTGCGCATGGCAGATCCATGGGTTAGGCCTCCCTCCCCAGGTCCCCCGGATTCTGGAGTGTCCCCACGGCCCGAAGACGAAGCACGATCCCCTTCCGGAAAAGTCCCTTCCTCCGACGATTACCTGTTGATTGACCGGTTGCGCGAGGACGCCAGCGCCGGGCGGATGGACCTGAGCAGCATTCTTTCCGAAGCCACCCACGCCGCGCGTTACTTCACCGATGCCACCGGCGCTGCCCTCGCTTTGTGGAGTCAGGGTGTGGTGATCTGCCGGGCACGATCCGGGGAAACCGCACCGCCACTGGGCGCGAAAGTCGATGTCGACTCCGGCGTCTCTGGCGAATGCTTGCGCAGCGGACGATCCCAGCGCTGCAATGACAGCCTTTCCGACCCGCGTGTCGATCCGCAATTGTGCGTGGAGATGGGCATCCGATCCCTGGCAGCCGTGCCGCTACGTGGCGGGCAGGGCGTGATTGGCATCCTTGAGGTGTTCTCGGATCGTCCAAACGCATTTTCCGATGCCCACATCACGCTGCTAAAGAAGCTTGCGCAGATCGCGGTGACCGGGCGAGCGAAGTCCGTTGCGCCCTTGGGGGCCACATCGAAGCAGGATGTACGCGAACCAGAACCGACCGTTCCGCAAGAACCCGCACTGCGGGACCCCTTCGCTTTCCTGCCCGCCCGGATGAGGGGTGAAGAAGGTCAGCCTCTACGACTGATTGCGGCAGCCCTGCTATTGATTGTGTTGGGCTTTTTTGGCTGGATGTTCAGCCGTTCCCGCGGCGCAACCAGCCGGAACGGCCAGGCAGTACACGCGGCAAGTGCCGCAGCACCCGACCTCTTGGCCGCGAGCGCATCCCGGGATGCTGGCCGCGCCCTTCCTTCGGGGGCGCCCGGCACTGGAAAAAACACAACCACCATCTCCCTTGGAAGAGCCCTGAAGCCCTCGGCAGACGCGGTCGCGAACGATGTCGTGCAGCGAGCCTCCACGTCCACCGTGACTCAACGCGGCGCGCCCACGCGAGCCATCCACCCGGATGAGGGCAAAGCTTTAGTGCCCGCAGAATCGGCGGGTCCAGCCAGCGAGGCGAACGTGGACGTTCCCGCTCCTGATCCTTCCCAGGTGCTTGCCTCGATGGAGGGAACTGCAGCACCCGCTCCGCAATCCGTGGTCAATCCCCAGCCGATCTTCCCATTGGTGGCGGTTCCGGTTTCGCGGGGCGTGACCGGGGGCAGGCTTACGCACAAGGAAGATCCAATCTATCCTGCGGAGGCACGACGGCAACGGGTGGAAGGCGCTGTGCTGCTCGACGCGCTGGTTGGAGAAGACGGCAACGTGCATGAGGTACAAGTGACGAGCGGCCCAGCCCTGCTCGCCAAGGCAGCCGCACAAGCCGTGAAGCGTTGGCGCTTTCAGCCATTTGAACTGAACGGCAGGCCGGTCGCGATGCACAATCAAATCACGATTCAGTTCAAGCTGCCCTAGGGCTCGACCGGTTCCCTCACCAAATGTTTACGACAGGTTGAGAGCCTGCCGTACGCTGCCGCGCGAGTTCTGGATTTTTTCCTGCAACAAGGTGATCGCGTAGATCAGCTGCTCCGGGCGCGGTGGGCATCCAGGAACGTAGACGTCCACCGGAATGACCTGGTTCACGCTCTGTACCAGAGCATAGTTGTTGAAGACTCCCCCCGAAGTCGCGCATGCCCCCATCGAAATCACCCACTTGGGTTCGGGCATTTGTTCCCACAGCAAACGTATGACGGGGGCCATCTTGTTCGACACCCGGCCGGCGATGATGATCAGGTCGGACTGGCGGGGAGACGGGCGGAATACTTCGGCGCCGAAGCGGGCAATATCGAAGCGGGAGGCGCCCATGGACATCATCTCGATCGCGCAGCAGGCCAGCCCGAAGGTCATCGGCCAGATGGAGTTCTTGCGCATCCAGTTGACGGCCGAGTCCAGCGTGGTCAACACCACTCCCTCGGGAGTGGGATTCCCATAGGTCAGGTCCTTCACGATCTTTTTGCCGTTTTCGACGGTGACGTAGGGGCCGAAATTCAGTTCGCCGCTCATGAATCTATTTTAAACCAGAATGAAACTATCGCCGCAAAGGCGAAATCCACCCTCGATCGAATGCCGTACATGTCCATTCCGCGACTCAAACCACTCAATCTCCCGGACTCTGCTAAGGATTTAGCACCACCTTACCGAACATTTTGCTGTTCTCCAGGTACTCGTGCGCCGCGCGGATCTCCACCAGCGGGAACGTGCTGTCGACCACCGGTTTCAGCTTGCCACTGAAGACAAGCTTCAGGACTTCGTGCAACTCGCCCATCGTGCCCATGTAAGAACCCAGCAACGCCAGCTGGCGCGCAAACAGGAAGCGTAGATCGAAGCTGGCCTGGGGACCCGAGGTAGCACCACAGGTGACCAGTGTGCCGCCCGGCTTCAGGGCCTTCATGCTCTCGCTCCAGGTCGCGGCGCCAACGTGTTCGATCACGATGTCGACCCCGACCTTATTGGTGAGCTTGCGGGCTTCATCGCCGATCTTCTGCTGGTAGTGATTGATCACGTAGTCGGCGCCCAATTCCTTCGCCTTCTCGCTCTTGCGATCGTCCCCTGCGGTGGCGATGACGGTCGCGTTGAACAGCTTGGCAATCTGGATCGCAGCGATTCCCACTCCCGAGTTTGCCCCCAGCACCAATACTGTCTGCCCGGGACGGATCGAGGCCCGGCCGGTCAGCATATGAAAGGCGGTGAGAAACACCAAGGGGACGCTGGCGGCCTCGTTGAATCCCAGGCTGTCGGGGATTGGAATAACGTTGGCCACCGGCACGGCGATCAGTTCGCAGTTGCCCCCATCGACCCCATTGCCGAGGACGGTAAATTCGCGGCAAAGGTTCTGGCGCCCCGCGAGACACTGCTCGCAGTGATTGCAGAAATGCATCGGGGCCACGAGCACGCGCTGCCCGGCTCGAAAACCCGTTATGTACTCGCCTACCTCGACGATCTCGCCGGCAATGTCGCTTCCCAGAATGTGGGGTAGTTTCACTCCCGGCAGTCCCTTACGCACCCACACGTCAAGATGATTGAGAGCACATGCTTTCACTTTGATGAGGATTTGGTCCTTGCGCAACTGGGGATCGGGCACGTCTTCGTATCGGAGAACTTCAGGACCCCCAAATTCGTGGATGACCGCGGCTTTCATGAGCGCACTCCGGAGGCGAAAGTGAGGTTAGAAGCTTCAAAACTAGCATACCCGCAGGGAGGCATTTCGGACCCGACCAACTACACGGCCTCGAGTTTGACTTGCTTTCGGAAAGGCCGAATAATCGACCGGAGATGGACATCTACGAAGAGATCGTGAAACTACGCCAGGAAGGCCGTCGGGGCGCGGTGGCGACTATCGTCAACGTGCGCGGCTCGATTCCCTCGTTCAAAACCGCGAAGATGCTGGTGCGCGACGACGGATCGATGTGTGGCACCATCGGCGGAGGCTGCGTGGAAGCCGATGTGTGGCGGGCGGCCCGCGAGGTCATGGAAGAAGAAAAGCCGCGTACGCTCACTTTCGATCTTAACCAGGATCCGAAGTACGACACCGGACTGGTGTGCGGGGGCACTTTGGACATCTTCATCGAGCCCGTCCTGCCTCCAGCGTTACTTTATATTTTCGGCGCAGGCCACGTTTCTGTAAGCCTTTATAGGTCAGCTACCAATGCTGGTTTTGAAGTCACCGTGATCGATGATCGCGAAGCTTTCGCGAGCCGCGAGCGGTTCCCCGAGGCCCGCGACGTCGTCGCAGAGGATTTTGACCAGGCCATGGGCAGGCTGTCGCCCAGTGCAGCGGCCTACATTGTGATCGTCACGCGCGGGCATCGCGATGATATGCGAGTGCTGCGCTGGGCCGTACAAACAAAGGCGCGCTACGTCGGCATGATCGGGTCGAAACGGAAGACCATCGCCATTTTCCGCGAACTGCAGAAGGAGGGCCTGCCGGCCCATTTGTTTGAACATGTTCATGCCCCCATCGGGCTCGATATTGGCGCGGTGACGCCCGAGGAAATCGCCGTGTCGATTACCGCAGAATTGATTGCCGTGCAGGCGCAAGGCCGAGCGCGACCTGCCGCACATGAGCTGGTTTCACCGGCGTAAAGCAGAAGATGGAAGTTCCGACGCTCCTCCGGAGACGGTAGCCATCGAAAAATCCAAAGACTCTGTCTAGCCCGGCTCGCTGGCTGCACTGACTTCCCTCCCCCTTTCTGTTATCTTCGCGGCATGAGCCGTGCCCTGAGTCTGTGCGGCGTAATTCTAGCGGCGGGCGATTCCACCCGCATGGGCACCGACAAGGCATTGTTGCCGTGGCCGCCGGTCGCGCCCGGCGCGACTCCGGCCGGAACATTCCTCTCGGCGGCCATTGCGTCGCTTTCCCTTTTCACCGACCTCGTAATCGTCGTAGCGGGTAAGAATGCGCCCGCCATCACGCCGATCGCCTACGGTGCGGGTGCCTCTGTGGCCATGAACCCCGCCCCCGAACGGGGACAGTTCAGTTCGCTACAGCTTGGCTTACAGGAAGTGTTGAACCGGGGTCGGGATGCCGCTATGGTCACCCTGGTGGACCGTCCACCGGTCAGCGCCGAGACGGTCCAGAAGCTCTGTGATGCGTTCTCGGCAGCCATTGCGCGTTGGAAATGGGCGGTTGTGCCCCAGCATCACGGCAAGCATGGGCATCCGGTCCTGGTGGGGCGCGAGATGATGGAAGCGTTCCTGAGGGCGGCGCCCACCTCAATCGCTCGAGACATCGAGCACCAGAATGCTGAGCACGTCGAATATGTGGATGTCGACGACCCGCTCGTGATTGCCAACATCAACACCCCGGACGAATACGCCTCGCTCACCTCGACTGCCGCGCGTTAGTCCCGCAACCGAGTCCCATCCATTACAATTCAATCTCTGCCCGCACCGCGAAAACGTCGGGAGCGGCCAGCCAGTGCGGAATCCCTCATGCCAGGAAAGACCGTGTCCTCGTCGACTGCCACCGATCGCGCCCAAGCTTTTGTCGAATCCGTCCTTCGTCTTGCACCTCGCTTTGCTGCCTTCGATTGCGACGGCACGCTGTGGTCGGGCGACGCGGGGGAAAGCTTCTTCGCCTGGGAAATTGAGGAGAAGATCGTTCCCGATGAGGTCGCCAGGGTGATGCAGGCGCGCTATGCCGACTATCGGGCGGGTAAGGTTCCGGAAGACGTCATGTGCGGTGAAATGGTCGCCATGCACCGGGGCATGATTGAGTCCGACGTCCAGCGAGCGGCGACACGTTTCTTTGATCTGATTTTCGCGGAGAAAATCTTCCCCGAAATGCACAAACTGGTGCAGCAATTGCAAGCGCAGGGTTGCGATGTTTGGGCAGTCTCCTCTACGAATGAGTGGGTGATCCGCGCGGCCATGCGGCATTTTGGGATCGCACGCGATCACATCCTGGCCGCAACCGGGGCAATTGACAATATGCGAATCACAGATCGATTGATCCGCATTCCCAGCGGGATGGGCAAGCCCAAGGCAATCCGTGAGGTGGTCGAAAAAGATCCCGACGCTGCCTTCGGAAACTCGCGTTGGGACACCGACATGCTCGCCATTGCGCGCCATCCTTTTGCCATCAATCCCAATCCTGACCTGGAAGCGATGGCGAGGGAGCGAGGGTGGAGGCTGTATTTCCCGGGAGACACCGGGCGTTGAAGCCGGCGCAAGGCTCCGCTTGTCCAAATTTGTAATTAATTTGTAAGAAGCGCGGCGTCACCCCTGATTGTTACTTGACCCGCCTCCAATCCTGACATATCTTCCTGCCAATTCTCCCCTGCTCGCACGCCACTTCACGGGCGTTTGTGTACGTCGTGAATCTGGAGGTAAAACATTCGTGGCTAACTGGAATGCCTGGGGCGAGGAAGACCCGTACTGCTGGGTTGTGATTTGCAAGAACCACAAATTCCACCGGCAACAGAACCTGTTCAGCGGGCACAAGATTCCGCTCGGTGAAACGGACGCCTTCTCGCCTCCTCCGGCAATTGATTTCCGGCTGACTATTCGTTGCGACGAATGCGCCGAAGAAAACGCTTATGACCCGGCGGACCTGGTCCGATTCCAAATGCCCTTTACTCCGAATTTCAAGCCGCACCCGCTGTTTGCATAGCCCCGTCCTGGGGAAGCTCCCTTCGGATTAAAGGTCCTTCAACAGAGCCTGTAACGCGTCGATCGCCAGATATCCCGCGTGGGTCGAGGCCTCGGGCAGACCGCCCACCTGCTCCACCAATTCTTCGCGGCGCAGCTCGCGGGCTTCCTCCAGCGTCTTTCCTGCAACCATTTCCGTCAGCGCCGAGGCGCATGCTATCGCTGAAACGCACCCCTTTGCCCGAAAACGAATCTCGACGATGCGGCAGGATGCGCTCCTCGCTGTCAGTTCGAGAACATCTCCGCAAGCCGGGTTTTCAATCTGTATGCGCGCATTCGCATCTTTGATCTCGCCCGCGTTGCGCGGATTCTGGAAATGGTCGAGGACCTGGGCAGAGTACATTCCTGGATTGTAACCAGCCTCCCGGTCGAAGTGGAAAACTGTGGTTGGGCATGCGACCTGGCGGGACGTTTAAGATATTACGATTAAGCGTCCGTATGAAATCTGCTCACACCCCGCGCCGAGTGGTCAGCCTGCAACCCAGCGCCACCGTGATCTTGCAGGCAATTGGTCAACTCGACCGGCTGGTCGCTTGTACGCGGTATTGCGTGGATGTTTGTCCGGAGGCAGCTCGCGAACGAACCATCGTGGACGATTCCTGGACCGCGCACGCGGACCAGATCAGGGCTGCGCAACCGGATTTGGTCATCGCAGCCGTTCCCTACCAGGAAAAGTCAATCGCGGAAATCCTGAAGTCCGGCGCTCGCTTTCTGGGGCTCGCCCCCCGGACGCTGGCGGATATCTACACGGACATCGTCGCGATTGCCGGCATCATGGGCGTTCCGGAGCGTGGCGAAGCGGTAGTCAACGCTATGCAGGACGAGATTCAGGAAATTCGCAAACTGGCGCACGACTTGCCCCGGCGCCGGGTCTTTTGCGAAGAGTGGGGCAAGCCCTTGATTGCATCCCAGGCCTGGGTTGCGGAGCTGGTCGACGCGGCGGGCGGAGAGTTTATCGGAGCTCCTGGCCTCGAAACCGGCATGGAGAGTGTTTTCTCGGCGAACCCCGATGTATTGATCGCGGCGTGGTGCGGCGCCGGAGACCGCGTCCCGATGGAAAAGATCATGCGCGCTCGCGGCTGGACCAGCTTGCGGGCGGTGCAGGAACGACAGGTGTACTGTGTTCGCGACGAACTGCTCAATACCCCGGCGCCCACTTTGATTTCCGGTCTGCGTGCTCTAGCCGCCGCCATTCACCCACAGCGCTTTCCACTAGTGCCCGGGTTAAGGCGCATCACGGAAGTATCGCGTGAGGCACGTACCCCGGACGCACCTGTAGTTTAAGATTGTCGCCATGCAAAACTCGCTGACACTCGATGGGGTCAGAACCGAAGTGGACGGCCTGGTCACTTCCTCCCGATCGGCACATGAATTCATGACCAAGCTGGTGGTTCTGCTGCACGAGCGCATGCTGAAATACAACTGGGTCGGGTTCTACATGCTGGATGAAGGCGCTCAACCTCCGGTGCTGGTATTAGGCCCCTTTCAGGGCGCGATGACGCCCCACACCCGTATCCCCCTGCATCAGGGAATCTGCGGGGCAGCGGCATCGACGGGCAAGACGGTGGTGGTCGATGACGTTGCCAAGGATCCGCGCTATTTGGCTTGTTCCCTGGAAACCAAGTCCGAGATTGTTGCGCCTGTATTTAAGCGCGGCCGGGTCGCGGGCGAGCTCGATATTGATAGTCACTTTCCGGCAGCCTTCTCGCCCGACGACCGCGAGTTTGTCGAATACTGCGCGGCCCTCGTCGGAAAAAAATTAGAAAGTTCGCCCGCATGAGGGTTGAAAAAGGCAAAGTGCGCGCGCCCGAAATAGGGCGCGTATGGTTGAATTCGCCTCCGCTGAGCTTCCGGCAGCTGCGGGGCCGAGTCGTGCTGGTCGATTTTTGGGACTATACCTGCGTCAACTGCATCCGAACCCTGCCCTACATTCAAGCCTGGCACGAACGCTATGGTGGAAAGGGACTCACCGTAATCGGCGTCCACACTCCGGAATTCACGTTCGCGCAGTACGAGTCGAATGTGGAGCGGGGAGTCCGCGAGTTTGGTCTCACGTACCCGATCGTGGTCGACAACGATCGCGAGATCTGGAAAGCCTTTGCCAACCGTTACTGGCCTACCAAGTATCTGCTCGATAAGGAGGGCTATCTGCGCTACGCGCACTTTGGCGAAGGCGCGTACCGGGAGTGCGAAGAGGGAATCCGTGAATTGCTGCGGGAAGTGAACTCGATGCTGGCATTCCCGCCTCTGATGGAGCCGGTTCGCGGGGAAGATCGGGAAGGTGCGGTGTGCTACCGGCCGAGTGCGGAGCTCTACTTGGGCCATGCTCGCGGGCGCATCGGCAACGAGGGGGGATTTCAGGAAGACTCGGTCGCCGATTATGTTCTGCCGGGTGAGCTGCCGGAGAACTCCTTCTCCGTGGGCGGCCGCTGGGCCTCGACCTTGGAATACATGGAAGCCGCCGGAGACGGACAGCACAGTATTGTTCTGAAGTATGAAGCGACCGGAGTCAACCTGGTGATGGCGGCGCCCAGAGGAAGCGCTTGCGAAGTGATGATCCTGCAGGACGGCAAGCCGCTGACTCGGGCCCAGAAAACATCGGATACGCGCTATCGCAGCGTGAATGGTGACGAGGAAAGCTACGTGTCCGTGCAGCAGGCGCGCATGTACTTCCTGGTGGACAATCACAACTTCGGAGCGCACTCGCTCGAGTTGCGCGTTTCCGCGGGCGTCGCGGCCTTTGCCTTCACCTTCACGAGCTGCGTAGACCCGTCCCAAGCTGCTGCCGGGCTCGCGGTCGAATCGCGATGATGAAACACGTGGTGGCCGCGCTGATCGTGCAGCAGGGGAAGATCCTGGTCTGCCAGCGTACTCGTCATCAGACCATGCCGCTCAAATGGGAATTTCCTGGGGGCAAGATCGAAGAGGGCGAACAGCCGCGCAACGCTCTTCACCGCGAGCTTGAGGAAGAACTGGGTATCGATGCAACCATTGGGGATGAGGCGGCGCGCATCCGGCATGAATACAAAAGCGGCAACGCGGTAGAACTCCGCTTCTTCGTGGTGCGGGAGTACCGGGGTGAAATTGAAAACCGCATCTTCAAGGATCTGCAATGGGCTGTTCCGGCAGAATTGCCCTCGTTTGACTTCCTCGAGGCAGACCTCAAGCTGGTGTCGGATATCGCAGCCGGAAGGCTGGCTCTTTAGGGGCGGAAAGCGCGACTCCAAGAGCGGCTCCAGCAATACCAAAGGCACCGCGTTTGCGGTGCCTTCCCTCGAGCGGTTCGGCGCACTGCCGTCAGTTCTGCGAACCATCCCGCTTCAAAGGAGGATGGTCGTCATCCTTGTCGCTGGGCTGCGAAGTCCGGCGGAGCTCTGGCGAGCTTTCCTTCCGATCATCCAATTTGCGCCGATTCTCGATCTTCGCAAGGCGGGCTTTCACGTCCTCAAATTCGGAGGTGTCGACCTTGTAGGTCGGCAGCGCGGGGAGAAGTTTCTCGATCTCTTCCTGCGACTTCCCAATGCGGTCCGGCGTCGGCGGGTGCGTTTCAAACGCCTTGGAGAAGGTCCCCGGCTTCTTCTTTTCCTGGGCTTCAATCTTCTCGAAGAATGCAGTGAAGGCCTGCGGATCGTAGCCGCTCTTGTACATGTACTGAACCCCGAGATAATCGGCCTCCGCTTCGAATCCGCGGCTGAATTTCAGGAAGGTCACGGGCAGCGCCAGTCCAGCAGCCTCCTGGGCCGCCAGTCCAATTCCTCCACCGACAAAGATGAGAGGAATCGAAGCCAGCTGCGCCAGTGTTCCCCGTGTATTTTCCCGCGCGATGTGGCAGGCGGCCACGTGCGCGATTTCATGCGCCATCACCCCCGCCAGTTCAGCTTCATTGTCAGCGGCCAGAATGAGTCCAGTATTCACATAGAAAAAGCCTCCGGGAAGCGCGAAGGCGTTGATGACGTCGGCATCAATCACTTTGATGGTGAAGGGTACTTTTGAATCTGAGTTTCGGACCAGGTTCTGTCCCAGGCGATTTACGTATTCCGTGATAACCGGGTCCTTGATCAGCTTGGAACTGGAGTCAACCTGCTCGGCATACTGCCGGCCCATGTTGATCTGGCCTTCGACGCTATACCAATTCCCCATCCCACGATTGCAACCGACATTACGGTTACCGATAGCATCGAGGTCATTGATCCCGCCGTCATGTTTGGCTTTCACCGGTTGGCTGGTAGTCGGTTCGTCGGCAGGGGCGGCAAGCGCCAAACCGCTGCAGTACAGGACGAGGGCAAAGCCGGTTGCTAGCAGTCGTTTCATGGGAGAGTATCCCTTCGTAGACACAATACTACCTGTAGATTAGACGCCTGAACTGTGGGGAAGGTTTCCCCCGAATCGAGGCTTATTGGGCTGACTTCAGTCTACGCCGACGGCTATCGGCAAGCCAGGCTTGACGCCACCCCATTTTCAGCTTCCTCCGCGGAGGGTCAGGAACCATGCCACCGTGAGCACGGTCATGATGACGGTTGTGGCCCAGGCAATGATGTTAAGAACGCGCGAGTTGACGAATTCCCCCATCAGTTCCCGCTTGTTGACCAGGAGCAGCATCAAAACCAGGATGGGGGGCACGGCGATCCCGTTGACCACCTGCGAGAAGACAGAGATTTTTACCAGGGGCAGGTCCGGGATCAGGATGACTCCCGCGCCGGCCACGATCAGAATCGTGTAGAGCCAGTAAAACACGGGCGCCTCGCTGAATTTTTTTCCCACGCCCGACTCAAATCCCAGGCCCTCGCACACCGTGTATGCCGTTGACAGCGGAAGAATCGAAGCCGCGAATAACGACGCATTGAACAGTCCCATTGCGAACAGGATGTAGGCATACTGGTTCGCGAGCGGGCGTAAGGCTTCGGCTGCATCCTTGGCGTCCTTGATGTCGCGGTAGCCGTGGACATACAGGGTGGCGGCGCAGGCTACGATGATGAACCAGGCCACCACATCCGTAAAAATGCATCCGGCGATGACGTCGATTTGGGAGGCCTTGTACTGGCGACGGGTAATACCTTTCTCCACGATTGACGACTGCAGGTAAAACTGCATCCAGGGCGCAATCGTCGTACCCACCACACCGATGGCCATGTACAGGTAGTCTTGCTGCAGGAAAACGCTTTTGGGTGGTGGCTTTACGGTCGCCACCAGCGCATCCATCCAGGCGGGTTTCGCGAAAAAACCGGCCACGATGTAGGTCACGTAGAAAAACGATGCGACCAGAAAGACCTTTTCCACCGTTTGGTACTGGCCTTTAACCACGATCAGCCAGACAATCACCGCACACACCGGGACGGTGATGTATTTGGACAACCCGAACAGCCCCAAACTACCCGCTATGCCCGCAAACTCGCCCACCACGTTGGCGAAATTAAGAAGCAGAATTCCGACCATCACCAGGAACGTGACTCGCAGCCCGAATTCCTCGCGGATGAGGTCGCTTAAACCTTTGCCGGTAACCGCGCCCATGCGCGCGGCAATTTCCTGGACCACAATCAGGGCCACAGTAATGGGAATGAGAGTCCACAACAGCATGTGGCCAAACTGTGCGCCGGCGAGCGAATAGGTGTAGATGCCGTTGGCATCATTGTCGACATTCGCGGTGATGAACCCGGGACCAACTACGGCCAAAAACAGAAGGATCCGGGTCCTCCAGCTTCTCAGAAACTTCATGGGCACAGTTCACAAACATGGGAAGAGCAAACGACCTGACAGAATAAATGGGTGCAGGAAATCTGGATAGGCGAAATTCTTGAACCGGGTGCTCCCCGGGATGCCAAGGGAATTTTTTCGGCTGGAAACCGGTGGAGGCGAGCGTCGCCTACAGTTTTTCGCGGAGCAAGCTGATCACGTCGTCGGATGTGATAACGCCGGTGAGTTTGTTCTGGTCGTTGACGACCGGAAGGGTCAAAAGATTGTACTTGTCGAATAATTCCGCCACGTCCCGCTCGGACGTGTCCGCGTGGCAGAAGATCAGCGGTTCCTGGGTCAACGACAGCAGGGGCGTGGTGGGTGCGGCCAGGACAAGTTTCGCCAAGGGAACCATTCCGGACAGGGTGTGATGAGAGTCGACCAGGAAAATGGTGCTCACCGTTTCAACCCCGCCCTCGTAGCGTCGCAGCGCTTCTACCGCATCATGGCAGGTGGCACCCACCGGCAGGGCGATGTATTCCGTGGTCATGCGGCCGGCGGCCGAGTCTTCCTTGAATTCCAGCAGGCCGGAGACCTCATCGCGCTCTTCGGGCGCCATCTCCTCGAGGATTTTCTCGGTTCTCTCCTCCGGCAGGTCAGCCAGCAGGTCGGCGGCGGCATCCGGCTCCATCTCCTCGACAATGTCGGCGACGCGATCGGAGTCCAGCGACTCGACGATGGCTTTCTGAACCTTGGGCTCAACCTCTTCGAGAGCTCCAGCCGCGACCTCTTCGTCGAGCGTCTCAAAAACGGCTTCGCGCTCGTCCGGGGCCAGTTCCTCCACGATGTCGGCGATGTCAGCCGGGTGCAGCCTCGCCAGGCGCTCGTGGGAAATCTTAAGTTTCACCCGGCGGGCGGGATCGGTTTCGATCAGGTCAACAAAGTCCCACGGGATGGAGCGCGGCGGAATCTGGTTCAGGAGCAGGTGCAGAGCCGCCAGCGGAACAACGCCCTTCAGCAGCCGCCGCACCGCACCACGGGCGCCCACATCTACCGACGAAACCCTGAGGATCGACCGGTTTCCCACTAATTCCTGCTGCAGGTCCACATCGTTCACGCGAACTACCTTGCGGCCGTGTACATCAATCACCTGCTGGTCGAGCAGGTCCCGTTCCAGCAGGAAGAGGCCTTCCAGGCCTTGGGTGGGAACCCAATCGGCGAGCATGGTTGCAGCGCGCACGCTGCCGTTGATGGAAGCCACGGATTGCAGGGGCAGCACGCGATCTCCGGCCTTCGTCCTGACGATCAGTAGGGAAATATGAATGCGGTCTTCCTGCGGAGCCAGGGCGACTTCGCGCACACGTCCGCAGGATCGGCCGGCGGAGTCGATAACCGGCGCACCCAGCAATTCCGTGAGCGCGAGGGCGGACATGTAAGCGAGGATACTCAAGTGCCGACCGGGAAATCCAGATGGCGGCCCGGCTTATTTTTTGAAAGCCCAGGAAAGTTCCGAAACAGTACCGTATGGCAGTCGGAAAACGGCCTGCGTTGACAATTACCTACACTAAGGGCAAACTACCGGATTCGTTAATCCGCCACTTCCCTTCTTGCATCTGAGGGTAGGCCAACGAAAGGTTTCGAGGCCTCAGGGTCCATCGCAGAGCCGTCATCATGAGCGCACACCGGGTCTCGTACACACTGGATTCGACGCTGGATACGGTCAACAGCGCGGAAGAAGCCGCCACCCAGATCGCCACGGAGGCGGGCTTCGCCGACGAGGAGGTCATGAAGATCGCCATGGCGGTGCGCGAAGCGGCTGTGAACGCAGTGCTCCACGGCAATGCCTACGATCCCGGCAAGAAAGTCACGGTGGATTTCGAACGAACCGATAATGAGCTCGTAATAACCATCCGCGACCAGGGCAAAGGGCTGGATTTGGCAAAAGTCCCCGACCCGCTGGCCCCCGAGAATCTGCTTAAAACCTCGGGCCGAGGCATTTTTCTCATACGCTCGTTCATGGACGAGGTCGAAATCAACCCTTCCACGACGGGCACTGAAATCAAACTAATCAAGCACGTCCACGGCAGCGCCGCGGACCCCAAGGAGGCTTCCCAGTGAGCATGAAGACCAGCACACGCCAGGTCGACGGCGTGACCATCGTGGATTGTAGCGGCCGTATCACCCTGGGTGAGGGCAGCGTAACCCTGCGCGACACCGTGCGCGAGTTGCTCGGCAAGGGCAATAAGAAGATCCTGCTCAACCTTGGCGATGTTAACTACATTGATAGCTCGGGAATCGGCGAGTTGGTCAGCGCCTATACCACGGTGAAAAATCAGGGCGGCGAACTCAAACTTCTGAACCTCACCAAGAAAGTCCACGACCTACTGCAGATCACCAAGTTGTACACCGTTTTCGATGTGAAGGATGACGAAGCGGCTGCCGTGAAGTCGTTCGGGCACTAGCTCTTCTTCGTAATCCGGGGAGGCCGACGGCCGTCGTCGGCCTTATTTCCTTCGCTTGATTCCCATCCAGGGAAGAGCAGCCCCAATCTCCGCTTGAGATTCGATCTGCTGGCCGCACCAACCTCTACAATGGGAGTGGTTACTCCCCATGCCTGCCCGTCGCACCTTTCTCCTCTTCGCCATCGTGATGCTTGCGAGTTGTGCTGAGGCCACGGGAGCATGCATTCCTTTCGTCGAAGCCGAGAAGCACATTGGCGCCATTCAATGTGTGACCGGGAAAGTTCTGCGCGTCAAACAAGGCAACCGCGGTACGCACTTTTTCGACTTCTGCGAAGACTTTCGCACGTGTCCGTTTACGGTGGTCGTGTTTGCGGGCGATCTAAAGCAAATCGGCGATGTTCGGCAACTGCAGGGCAAGCAGATCGAGATCGAGGGCGAGGTCAAGGGTTACGACGGCCGCGCTGAGATCGTACTGCGACGGGCAAGCCAGTTGCGTGGAGACGCGGCAAGGATTTCACCGTTGCCCAAGGAGTACGACGTGGAGCGTCACGGGAGGTATAGTGCCGGCACGTTCAGCCATCCGAAGACAGCAAAGAATCCCTCGCGAAAGAAGCAAGCCCCCCGCGTGACCTTGGAAGATCCCAGTTCGCCCATGACGCCGACGGATTAGCACATGGAGCCGGCTCGCTCTGGGCGTAGTTGAAGGGTCCCCGACCATGCACTTTGGACCCACAATCCTCCTAGCCCCAAAAACTTTGAGCCCGAAATGATGTCAGGCCTTACACCAGTCCCTTACGCAGTTCGTCCAGCGGATACTTCGTTCCCCGCCACGTCACCCCGTCATCGCGCAGCGTCAGAAACATCGAGCGCAGCAGCGTGTACTCGAACAGCATCGTGCTGACGGGATGCAGCAGAAAGTAATAGGGCGGGATCGACGACTTGAATGACATGCCCAGATAGATCAGAAACATCGACCCCAGCGCCACGGCGTAGGGGACACGCGTCCAGCCGTGAGCGAGCCAGACGCCCAGAAACGGGCCCAGGTTCAGGAAGAGCAGGCCGAATGCCGAGGCGATTGTCCGCCACCATTGGAAGGAGAGCACGGCGAAGAAATTCTTGGTCAGGTTGTTGACCACGCCCATCGCGCCGTGCGCCCAACGAATCGAAATCAGGTCGTCGCCGAAGACATTGCGCTGTCGCAAGCGCGCATTTTTGATGACCTTCCCCAGTTTCATATCATCGAGCACTTCCATGCGCAAGGCACGGTAGGTGCCGACGGCCTCGTAGGCGGTGCGGCGCACCATGTTGAAGGCGCCGACTCCCATGTGATCTTTGGTGTCGGGATCGGCGACCTTCCAGGGGCGATGGCCGAAGGTGAACAGGGTCTGGAAGAACGCAATCATCATGCGCTCGCCCGGGCGCTTCATGATCATGCGCGGGAACACCACCACGTGATCGGCATTCTCGGCCTCGGCGTAACCGAGGGCGCGCCGCAGAACTTCCGCTTTGAACAGCACGTCGGCGTCGGTGAATAGCAGCCAGTCTCCGGTGGCCTGCTTCCCGGCGCTCCACATGGCATGGGTCTTGCCCAGCCAACCGGGGGGAAGGTCGGCCACGTGGATCGCTTTCAGACAGCCGTGTGCGGCCGGGCTGGCTGCCACCCGCTCGATGATTTCGCCGGTGCGGTCGGTGGAGCGGTCGTTGACCACGATCACTTCGTAGTTGTCGTAGTCGAGGGCCAGCAGGAGGCTCAGACCCTGCTCGATCGTTTCCTCTTCATTGCGGGCCGGCACAATGATGCTGACCCGCGCATGCACGCGCGGTTGCCGATTCCAACCGGGCTTGGAGATGTCGGCGATCTTGGGCACTCCGATGGCAGCATCGACGATGCGGGAGAACCAGGCGAGACCGAGGATGCAGCCCGCGATCCAATACAGATACACCATCCCTAGTGGGCCCCCACCGTGGCCGCCGAATTCGGAACGCCGACAGGAGGCGCGTACCTCATACCGTAAAACAAGATGGTAGAGGAGAGGGCGATCGCGATCACCGGACCGACGAATGCCAGCTGAAGCGAGTATTTGTCGGATATGTAGCCGATGAGGTACGCGGACGGTACATCGCCCAGCAGGTGGAAGATGAAAATGTTCACTGCCAGTGCCATGGCGCGGACGTGGGGTCCGACCGCATTGATGACGGCGGCATTCAGAGGTCCGGTGTTTAGCAACAGCAGGAATTCCGCCGCAAACATTCCACCAATCATCCACTTGCCGCTGGCAAACAACGCCAGGCACATCGCCGGAATCCCGAGCCCAAGACTGACCGCTGATACCAAATAGTGAGCGGACTTGGTTCTCTTCAGCAGCCAGTCCGATAACCAACCGCCCAGGACTGAGGCCGTGAGGCCGCAAACGATGGTGCTGGCTCCGAAAAGGATGCTCGCATCGCGCAGGCTGTAGCTATGGACGCGATGCAGGAACGTCGGCATCCAGACCTGCAGGCCGCCCAAGGCAAAAGTCATCATGGCCATGCCAAAGGTTGCAGTCAGGAATGCCGGGTTGCGGAACAACCCTTTGATCGTATCGCGCTCCGGAGCCTTGTGCAGCGCATCGTCAAACTGCCCAAGCGGCGGTTCTGGGATGAAGAGCAGCAGGAATGCCAGCAGAACGCCGGGCGCTGCCCCGACATAGAAGGGAAACCGCCAGCCATACTTTGAACCGAGCACTCCGCCAATCAGGTAACCCAAGGCGCTGCCCACCGGAATCGCGAGATAGAAAATCCCCATCACGCGACCACGCTTCGCTTCGGGAAACATGTCGGCCACGAAGGTGGGCGAGAGGATCACGAAGCTCGCTTCGCCCACCCCCACCAGCGTGTGCCGCAGCAGAAGCTCATCAAAGTTTCTGGTGATCGCAGTCAGCAGGGTGGCCCCACTCCAGATCAGCGCGCCAACAATAATCACCGCTTTGCGCGAAAATCTTACCGACAGTGGCCCCATGAAGGGCGCAGCAATCATGTAGAAAATGAAAAAGACGCTGGTCAGGAACCCGAATGCCGCGTCGCTGCGGTGGAACTCGGCCTTGACCATGTCCTGCACCGCATACAGCACATTGCGGTCGATATAGTTCAGCAGGTTCAGCGCCGTGAGCAGTGCGAGTGCGGTTTTAGGATAGAGCTTTTTGTCGGGCACGGGTCTGGCGAATCTAACATGGGGAACGAGGATGCCGCTATTCACAACTAGCGTCTCTGCACTTTTGCCCTCGCTTCGGCTTGCTTGATCGTGTGCAGGACAGAGCACTCCAGAACGTTCAACCCTTGCTGAAACTTTTCTCCCGCGGCCAGCGCGCGATCACTACCGTCGAAATTCCACCCCGCGGCCGGAAATCTCCCTTCACTTCCGCCCACACCGGCTTCGCCCAGCGCACCACGTCCTCCAGCACCTGGTTCACGATGTTTTCCTGAAAGATGCCCAGGTTGCGGTAGCTCTGCAGGTACTCCTTCAGCGACTTCAATTCGAGGCACAATTTGCGAGGCATGTAGCGGACGGTGATGACGCCAAAGTCCGGCAGGCCGGTTTTGGGGCAGACCGAGGTGAACTCCGGGTCGTCAATAACGATTTCGTATCCCGGAAACTGGTTCGCCCAGGTTTCGATCTCGGGGAACTTGGCGTCGAGGCCGGCGGCGGCATGTTCTATCGTGTAACGGGGCTGCTTGGGCATGCACAATATTGTAACGGGTGGTTCACCGGGCACATCAATATTGCGGGGGTCGGGTCAGCCTGTGAAAGCGAACCTGCATCTAATTGGCGTAGGCGCGCCAGCGATTGCCATCCCCGAGATCGCGCCCGGGTGGTAAATTGTTGCTTGTAAAACTCTCTTCATGCCATTGAATGCTAAGGATAAATCCGGCTATTTCGGCCGACACCGCTGGCTGGTCATAACTTTGGGCGCGGCTCTGGCAGTCATTCTGCTGGCTTCGTTTGCCTCCATGCGCGACGAAGTAATCCCGGTGCGCGCCGCCACGGTCGAGCGGGGCTCGATTCGCAGTGTCATTTCCACCAATGGCAAGATCGAACCGGCCCAGAATTTTGAAGCGCATTCCCCCGCCAATACCACCGTTCGGCGCCTGCTCGTGAAGGAAGGCGACCACGTCAAAAAGGGTCAGTTGTTGTTGCAGCTGGATGATGCGGAGGCGCGCAGTGTGGCTGCCCGCGCCCAGGCCCAACTGAAGGGAGCGCAGGCCGACGTGCAGGCGGTAGCGCGCGGCGGATCACAGGAAGAAGTGCTGACCCTGCAGACGCAAATCGTGAAAGCCCGCACCGATCGCAACACCGCACAGCGCAATCTTGAATCCTTCAGGCGCTTGCAGGAAAAAGGCGCCGCCTCGGCCGGAGAAGTCAAGGAAGCCGAGAACGCCTTGCAGCGAGCCCAAGCCGATTACGATCTGCTCGAAGAGAAGCAAAAAGATCGCTACTCGAAACCCGAAGTCGAGCATGTGAGCGCGCAGCAGTCGGAGGCGCAGGCGGCATACTCGGCTGCCGAAGACATCCTCCAAAAATCGAACATCGTGGCTCCTTTTGACGGTGTGGTGTACGTGCTCCCGGTGAAGCAGGGCGGCTACGTACAGGCCGGCGACTTGTTGCTGCAGGAGGCCGATCTCTCGAAAGTCCTGGTGCGAGCCTACGTGGACGAACCCGATATCGGCCGTCTGATTCCCGGGCAAAAGACCGAGGTGGGCTGGGATGCCTTGCCGGGTCGCATCTGGGTGGGCACGGTCACGAATCTGCCATCGACTGTGAAACTCCGGGGCACGCGCAACGTCGGAGAAATGGTAAGCCTTCTCGACAATCATGATTTCCGGCTGCTCCCCAATACGAATGTCAATGTCGCCATCGTTCTGGCACAGCACGACAATGTGCTGATGATTCCGCGCGAAGCTTTGCGTCTGGATGACTCCAGACCCTATGTCTACGAGATCACGAACAACAAGTTACATCGCCGCGATGTAGCCGTGGCTGCATCGAATCTGACCAAGGTGGAAGTAAGCGGCGGGCTCACGGACAAAACCCTGATCGCGCTGAACACAACCGCCACCAACAAGTCTTTGCGCGACGGAATCCCGGTGAAGGTGGTGCAGTAAACGATGAAGTGGACGGCAAGAATTCTCACCATGGCGGCGTTGGTGTTGCCCGCGATCGCGGCCGCCGCGGACTCTCCCTCAGAGCTTTTGGCGGCGGGCCGGGTCGACGACGCCATCACGACCTTGAGCGTCAGGCTCGATTCCACCCCGAACGATGCCGCCTCCCACAACCTTCTGTGCCGTGCTTACTTCGCGGTGGCCAACTGGGACCGCGCCATTTCTGCCTGTGAGCGGGCCGTGACTCTGCAGCCGGGCAGCAGCGAATTTCATCTTTGGCTGGGCCGCACGTATGGCGAGAAGGCCGACGCCTCAAGCTTCTTGACCGCCGCCGGCCTGGCCAGGAAAGTCCACAATGAGTTTGAACGCGCCGTACAGCTGGATCCCAATAGTGTGCCGGCACGCACCGACCTGGCTGAGTTTTACCTGGAAGCACCCGGCATTGTCGGAGGAGGCCAGGACAAAGCGCGCGCTCAGGCTGAATCCGTAGCGAAACTCAATCCTGCCAAAGCGCATTGGATTCAAGGCAGAATTGCGGAGAAAAATAAAGACTTGGCCGGCGCCGAAAAGGAATATCGCGCGGCCATCGAGGCAAGCCACGGCGGGGCCAATGCCTGGTTAAACCTCGCACTGTTCTACCGCAAGGCCGGGCGTTTGGACGACATGCAGGACGCCTTGAGAAAGGCGGCGAACGCTCCTATGGATCAGCCGGAAGTGCTGGTCGATGCGGCCTCGACCCTGCTGCGCGCCGACCGCGACCTGCCCTTCGCAACCCAACTGGTGCGCCGCTACCTGTCGTCGGCCACCGTCGAGCAAGCCCCTCCCTTCAAGGCCCACTATCTGCTTGGTTCGATCCTCGAGAAGCAGGGCGACAAGGAAGGTGCCGCCAGGGAATACCAGATCGCTCTGATGCTTGCGAAGGACTTTGGCCGCGCACGCGAAGCGCTCAACCGCGTGAACCGCTAGAACCTGTTGCCGGTGGCGATGCAACCGCTATCCCCCTCTCGGCGGCGCCTCCATCCCATCGCACCCGGAAGATTTCGACTGAATTTGGTTCCGCGACCCATGCTCATTTGGCTATGCTTAGCCGACATGTGGCCACGGCTTTCTCCGTCTTTTCTAACTTTCCTGTTCTCAAGGTGACGCAATGATCAATCACAGCGGTATTGGTGTGTGTGCCGGCAGGCTACTCGTGCTCTGGTGCCTCTGCCTCGCGGTCCGGGCGAATGCGGATCCCATTCCTTTGAAGCGGGCGGTGGATCTTGCCCTCACCCATGCCACCACAACGGCCATTGCGGCCGCCGATGAACAACGTGCATTCCAGAGTTATCGCGAACTCCACAATAACTACATTCCGCAGCTCAGCGTCGGCTCCGGGCTTGGCAAATCCTGGGGATACCCTCTGAGCCTCGAGGGCTCGGCGCCCGCGTTGTTCAACAGCACCGCCCAATCGGCGGTTTTCAATCCTGCACTGCGCGAGTTCCTGAAATCCGCCCGCGCCGAATGGCAAGCCAGCACAAGTCAAACCAAAGACCAGCGGAACGCTGTCATTCAGGACACCGTGCTGAGCTATGCGGAACTGAACAAGTGGGAACAACGGATCGGCCGCTTGCGCGAGGAACAGGCGGCGTCCCAGAAGCTCGAACAGGCCATGGCAGAACGCGTGAAAGAAGGTGTCGAGAGCCCGCTTGAAACCACGAAAGCGCGCCTCGCGAGCGCGCGCATGCGGCTCCGTTTGGCCGAAGCGGAAGGATCCGCCGACGTCTTGCGCGAGCACCTCTCCCGGCTCACCGGGCTACCCTCTTCCAGCATCGAAACCGTTGCCGATTCGATCCCACAGTTCCCCGCGCTCCCGCAGGAGGACCTTCAGAAAACCGCGGAAACCTCCAGCCCGGTCGTGCAGGCCGCCATGGAGCACGCCCGCGCGCAGTACCTGCGTGCCAAGGGAGAGCACAAGACGTTCTGGCCGACACTGGATTTTGCGGCACAGTACGCCCTCCTGGCGACGTTCAACAACTACGATCAATTTTTTCAGCCACATTCCTTTCAGGCCAACAACGCCACCGTTGGAGTGGCGATTCGTTTTCCTTTCTTCAGCCCGACCCAGAGTGCCCATGCCAAGGCCGCTGATGCCGAGGCTCTGAAGGCTAGCAAGCAGGCTGAGGCCGCCAAAAATCAGGTCTCCGAGGAAACCTTGAAGCTGCAAAGGGCGGTACGACAGATGGAAGCTGCGCAAGAGGTAGCCCAACTTGAGTACGAAGTAGCGAAGTCGAATCTGGACGCCGTTCAGACACGTCTCGACGCCGGCACCGCTACCATCAAGGACCTCGGCGACTCGCGCGCCCAGACCAATGAGCACTACCTCGCATTGCAGGACACTACCTTCGAGTTGCAGCGCGCTCGGATCGGGCTCATGCGGTCAACCGGCGAACTCGAAAAATGGATTCGCGGAAGCAATTGAGCAAGCGCCTTTCCCACAAAACGGGGTTGCTCCCAATAGTCCTTTTTGGCCCCTTAATGCATCCAATGGCCATTCAGCGTAAAGCAGTTCCTGAGCAGGTAGACCCTTGGTATGGTTAGACTTAAGTTAACATCTCGGCGCGCAAAGACACCTTTCGTCCCCGGGCGAATCCAGGGAAACAACCAGGGAATCTGAGAGAGGATGTTAGAATAACGCATTCACCCATATGCCATTGAAAACACTGTTTTTGAATCCGCCCTCCTTTGAGAATTTCGACGGTGGCGCCGGGTCCCGCTGGCCCGCCACGCGCGAAATCGAATCGTACTGGTACCCCGTCTGGCTGGCTTATCCGACTGGGATGCTTGAGGGCGCCAGATTGCTGGACGCGCCGCCACACCATATCACCGGCGAAGAGACCATCCAGATTGCCAAGGACTACGAATTCCTGGTGCTGTTTACCAGCACTCCCGGTTTTCCCGGAGACATCCGCCTGGCGCGGGCCATCAAGGACGCCAATCCCAATATCAAGATCTGCTTCGTGGGACCCCATGTCAGCGTGTTGCCCGAGAAGTCGTTGCGCGATTGCCCGGCGATTGATTTCGTTGCGCGCAAGGAATTCGATTACACCGTGGTCGAGTACGCTCAGGGTAAGCCGCTCGAGGAAATTCTGGGCATCTCCTATCTCAAGAACGGCGAGATCGTGCACAATGCCGACCGACCGCAGATTCAGGACCTCGATCCCCTGCCGCACGTGACCGAAATCTACAAGCGCGATCTGGATGTCACGCGCTACAACGTGCCCTTCCTGCTGCACCCCTACGTGTCGCTCTACACCACGCGCGGCTGCCCGGCGCAATGCACCTTCTGCCTGTGGCCGCAGACCTTGAGCGGGCATCCCTGGCGGAAGCGTTCGACCGATGACGTCGCGCGCGAGATGGCCAAGGCCAAGGATTTCTGGCCGAACGTGCGGGAGTTTTTCTTTGACGATGACACCTTCAACATTCAGAAGGTGCGCACCATCGAGCTGTGCGAAAAGCTGAAACCGCTCGGCCTCACTTGGTCCTGCACGTCACGCGTCACCACCGACTACGAGACGCTGAAGGCGATGAAAGAGGCTGGCTGCCGTCTGTTGATCGTGGGCTACGAATCGGGCGATCCTCAGATCCTGAAGAACATCAAGAAGGGTGCCACGGTAGAGCGCGCGCGTCAGTTTACCAAGGATTGCCACAAACTCGGCCTGGTCATCCATGGCGACTTCATCCTGGGATTGCCCGGCGAGACCCACGAGACGATCCGCAATACCGTCAACTTCGCCAAGGAACTGGACGTGGAAACCATCCAGGTCTCGGTCGCCCACGCCTATCCCGGCACGGAACTTTACGACTACGCCGTAAAAAACGGATTCATGGTGGCCGACACCAAGATGGTGGATGAAGGCGGCCACCAACTGGCCCACATCCAGTATCCCGGTTTGCCGGCGGAGGAAATTCTGGAGGCGGTCCACCGCTTCTACGACGAGTATTACTTCCGGCCGAAAGCTGCATTCCGGATTCTGAGAAAAGCCGCATTTGACAGCGGCGATCGCAAGCGGCTGTACAAAGAGGCTAAAGCCTTCCTGAAGACTCGCGCCATGCGTCACAAATGGGTGCGGGAGAAGCAGGAATCCTCGGCAGCGGCGGAACCAGCCAAAGCTTAGGCGCACCGTGACTCTTCGCAAATACCTGGTGTTGGCCGGCGTGGCCTTGTTCGCATCCGTGGGCGACTCAATGCTCGCTCGCGGCATGAAAGACATCGGGCAGATTTCGATCTCCCACCTGCAAGACCTGATTCTTGCTCTCCGCAACCCTTGGATTGTGGGTGGGATTTTCTTTCTACTGGCCTTCTTCGCCGCTTACATGACTGCCCTTTCCTGGGCGGATCTCACCTTCGTCTTGCCTGCGACCTCGCTCGGCTATGTATTGCTGGCTCTGATTGCGAAATTCGTGCTGCACGAGCAAGTGACCCCCCTGCGCTGGCTCGGGATTCTGCTGATCGCGGTGGGGGTCAGCTTTGTGGCGAGCGGACCTGAGCTGACTCGATCTCACTCCCCCGCGGGCGAGCCTCTTGCGGAACCCGAAATCGCTGCGCTGCGAGGCGCAACGATGAGGCACGCGTATACCTGGGCAGCGATCGCCTTCATCGTGATCGCCTCTGTCACCGGCGATGTCTTGATGGCACGCGCCATGAAGCAGGTGGGCGATGTGGGCGAGTTGCGCAGGCGTTCCAGCCTCCTCACGGTGGTGAGCCGCGTGCTGCGAAATCCCTACTTCATGCTCGGCATTGTGGCGATGGCAGTTGCTTTTTTCAGCCTTCTGTTTGGGCTGTCTTGGGGCGACGTGAGTCTGGTCGCGCCGGCGTCAGCATCCCTGACGTTTGTCGGGAACGCGGCGGCGGCAAAACTCTTCCTGCACGAGCGGGTTGACCACCGGCGCTGGATCGCCGCGGCCCTGGTAGCCTGCGGAGTGGCTTTTCTGGCGGGATAGCGATGCCTCCCCGACCGACCCTTGAACCCTGGCCACTCCCCAACCCAAGCCAGCCTGTATCGGGTTGACAATGGCAACCCGGCGCTGCAGGGTATGGTGGTCATGCGATGTAGCGACCGATGATCGGAATACAGGCGGCAGCGTATTCTGCCTGGACAACAAGCCTCTGTCCGTCTTGGGATCGTCAATAAATTAGCGCGCTTCTTATCAACATGGAGAGAATCATGACCCGCTGCAAAATGGTTTCCAGGATAGTGTTCCTGGCGAGTTTCGCTGCCCTGCTCGGCTCGGCTCATGCCCAGGAAGTCGTTCATGCCATAACCGGCGTCATCACCGGGTCGACAAGACCGCTAAAACGCTCGCCATAAAAACGGCCGAAGGATCCGAAGAGGTGTTCAGCTACAGCGACCACACCGCGGTGCGGGACAGTCGCGAGGCGGCCGAGGGGGCCAAGATGGGCGAAGTTGAGAGTTACTTCGCGGGCAAACAGGGCACCCATGTTGTGGTTCGGTACACCGGCAAGGGAATGCAGAAGACGGCTAACCTGGTGGAGGACTTTGGCAAAGATACTCTCAAGAGCCGGGCGCGGGACCGTAACCCAGGTTGACAGGGCGGCGCGAACGATTGCCGTTAAAACCGGTGACGGTGCGGAGGCCACCTACACACTCGGCGCAGACGGGGTCGTAGACACCGAGCAGGGTGTCGTGAAAGCCAGTCGGTACCGTGCAAAGGAGGGCGAGAAGGTAATCGTCCACTACACCGAAGATGCCAGCGGAAGGATCGTCCGCTTCCTGAAGAAGCTATAGAACCCGATCGCTGGCGAACCCGCGCGGCGCCCGCCGAGCCAGGCTCCAATGGGGAAGCCAGTACGATGTGGTTGGTCTCGCTCTAAGAACTAGCCGAACAAGCGCATGAAACCTGTGGCCGGCAAGTCCGGCACCAGGAAGGTTGCGTCGCGCACTCCGGCAACCCGCGCCAGAGACTGCGCTGCCAGGTAGCCGCTGCGCACCGCACCTTCCATGGTCGCGGGCCAGCCGGTGGCAGTCCAATCGCCTGCCAGAAATACTCGCGGCCATACCGTCTCCGGTCGTGGGCGATTCACTTCGATTCCTGGACGCGGCGAATACGTGGCGTGAACCTCTTTGATGACAGTCGATTTGAGTAAGTTCGCTTCGCGCGCCCCGGGGAAAAATTCGCGGAGTTCGCTGACCGCCAGATCCACAATCTCCTGGCGCGACTTATCGACCAGATTCTTCGATGCGCTCACCACCAGCTCTACGTAACTGCCGTGGCCGTTGCTTTCCCGCGCTTCTGCAGCTTCGACTTGTGGAACATCCACTGGATCGTGCGATCCAGTAGCACCGCGTGCTCGAGATCCGAAATCTGGCGATCGAACCAGAGGTGAATCCCGGTAATGGGGGAGGTCTCGAAGCGGGCTCAGCGCGTCCCGCAAGGGCTGGGCAGCGGATGAGTCCGGGAGAATCCGTTCCAGGCTGTCGAACGGCAACGCGAACACCACGTAGTCGAAGGTAGCTTCCCGGCCACCTACTTTCAATTCCACGTGAGAAAGCCCCGCGCGGAACGATTCGGCGGACGTCCGGTATTGCACATCGCCCCCGCGTGCTCGAATGTAGTCGCCTGCGGCCCCGTAGAGATCAGTCAGCGGCACGGTGGGCACGCCCATGCGGCCGGCGGCGGCAGACTTCAGGAAGGACTCGCGCATGACCTGGGCTGCGTAGGGAACGGAAACGCGATCGATTTCTTCATTCAATGCGCTGACCAGAACCGGCTTCCAGAAGCGTTCGATCGCGCGCGCGGTCTGACCGTGCCGATTGAGCCAGCCCAGAAACGATTCGCCCGTATCGCGCGGAGTTGTCGGAGCCAGTGCCATCATCGCTCGGGCAATGGCAACCTTGTCGGCGACTTCCAGACAGGCCGCTCGCAAGAAGGACGGCGTCGTATGCAGAGGAGCCGGCAACGCCGACGGGCCAATCTCGGAAGCCCGGCCACCCGGCTCCAGAAATGTCATCCGCTCAAACCAGCGAATGCTGCCCGCGACACCCGTGCGCGCGTAAAACTCGATGAGGTTGGTACAGCACCCGAGCAGCACGTGCTGACAGTTGTCGATGACCTCTCCCGTTCCGGGATGCTGGTAGGACGAAGCGCGTCCACCCAGATAGGGCCGGCGTTCAAACAAGGTGACCTTGAAGCCGGCGGAAGCCAGTGCGCAGCCGGCGGCAAGTCCGGCAAGGCCGCCGCCCACGACGGCTACAGTAGGAGCTTCGGTCCAGGTGTGGGGCATCACGTCAGCCGCTTCACGAAGCCCTTCCCCAGGACCGCGAGTTTCTCGAAGGTGGTCAGCCGAACCTTCCCGGCATAAACATCGTACTGGCGCTGAGCAATCTTCTCCAGCAAGCGCTGGTAGATGGTCACCAGGACCCACAGGGCGGGCTGGCTGTCCTCGTTGACGAGCGCAATCAGTTCGTGCCCGGACTTGTAAAAATCACGGGCGCGATCGGCCTCCATGGCAAGCAAGGATCGTAGGCGCGCCCGATCCGGGACCGCCTGCAGATCGTTCGGAGAAAGTTCAAACCTCTGCAGGTCTTCCAGCGGCAAGTACACCCGTCCCATGGCGGCGTCTTCCTTGACGTCGCGGATGATATTGGTCACCTGAAACGCAATGCCACAGCGTTCTGCGAGATGCTCCGCGTTCGGGTCGCGATAGCCGAAAATCTTGATGCACACCAGTCCGACCACGGAGGCAACGTGGTAGCAGTACAGATAGAGATCCTTGAAGGAACGGTACTGCACGGTCGGGCCGGATGTCTGCGGCGTCGCGCTTTCAGTTCCCGGACCTTCCGCGCGGGCGTCGGGCACATCCATCAACGTGCCAAAGGCCAGCTGGTCGAGCAGTTCCGACGGGAATCTGGTAACGCCGTTGCGTGTCGGTCACTGCCAGCAGAATCGCGTCGTCAGTCGGTTCTCCCGCCTGGGCGTGGTGAAACGCATCCAGCCATGCCTCCAGCCGGGCGCGCCTTTCCCGAGGCGGCAAGCCGGGGTCATCGGAAAGGTCATCGCACCGCCGCATGAAGGCGTAGACGGCACACAGGGCTTGCCGCTTTGGCTTGGGCAGCACCAGGAACGCATAGTAGAAATTGCGGGCGGACGTGCGGGCGATGCCGCTGCATACCGAGTAGGCCATCGCCAGCTGCGACGGCGTCGGCGACAAACTGCACGGCGACGGGTTGCACGGCGGTGCTCACAACAGTTTCCCCAACGCTGCCCGGGCTACCAGCGCCAGTTTGCGAGGCTTGGAGATCGAGGGCCGGCAGCCGAGCACCGCGTATCCCTGCTGCTCAATCGCATTCAGAATCTCCTGGCCGCCCCGGGTGAACAGCTCCAGATCGATGGCCAGTTCTCGATTTACCTTACCGAGCAGCGGCAGCACCCTGCTCGAACCAGTCCCGGGCGCGCTGCACTTCGAAGCGCATCATCTCGCAAAAAGCGGGCGTGTTTCGCTGGGCTGCCAAATCCCCTTCGCTTACGCCATATCGACGAAAGTCCTCGAGCGGCAGGTAGATCCGACCCTTGGTATAGTCCACCGTAACGTCCTGCCAGAAGTTCGCCAGTTGCAGCGCCGTGCAGGTGAAGTCCGAGAGTTTCTGCCTCTCCGGATCGCGATGACCGCATAGGTACAGCACCAGATGGCCGACCGGATTCGCGGAGTTCAAACAATAGCCCAGCAAGTCCTCAAACGTCTCATAGCGCCCAACTGTCTGGTCCTGCCGAAACGCCTGCAGCAAGTCGGAGAACTCGTGCTGCGGAATGTCGAAGGCCCGAACTGTTTCCGCCAGCGCGACAAACACCGGGTGCCGTGGGCTCCCTTCATAGCAGGCACGGAGTTCCGCCTGCCACTGATCCAGCAACTGAAGCGATGCGGCCGGGTTCCCTACCTCATCTCCCAGATCATCGGAGATGCGGCAGTAAGCGTAGACATTGAAAAAGTGCTGGCGCAAGCGCCCCGGCAGAAACCAGCTGGCCACCGAGAAATTCTCGTAATGGGACCGTGCCAGGCGCCGGCAATAGGCGCGCGCCTGCTCCAGCGACGGGGCCACCTGCGGAATGGCGTACTCCGGCGGGAGGCTCGCCCAGCCCGCCAGCTCGGAAGAAGCAGGCACTGGCCGGGATTCGCTGCTGGCAATGGAGGTCATAGCGAGTCTGTACCCCGGTCGATTTCTACGCTCAATGTCCTGGGATGATGGCGGTCTTGATATCGCCGTTGCGGTTAAGCATGTGCCGTAGCACATCATGCAAGCGCGAGAGCGGCGCTTCGCCGGTAATGTAATCGGTGCCGCGAACCTTCTTCTCCGCAATCAGCGCGAAGGCCCGGCGCACCGTCTCCGGCGTATGGTGGAATGTCGCTTTCAAGGAAATTTCCGAATAGTGCAGCCGGTTGGTGTCGAGCTGCACCTTGCTGCCGCTGGCGCACCCGCCGAAGAAATTCACGGTGCCGCCCTTGCGAACCATCTGAACCGCCCATTCCCAGGCTTCGGGACGTCCGACGGCCTCCACCACAACGTCAGCGCCGCGCTTTTCGCGCGTAAGTTCGCGAACCGCTTCGATGGGATCCTTCACTTGCGTGATCTGCACGACCTCATGGGCGCCCTTGCGTTTCGCCAGGGTCACCTGCGAATCGCGTTTCACGACCGCAATGACGTTGCAGCCGATCGCCTTGGCAACCTGTACAAACATCAACCCGATGGGGCCGCCGCCTATCACCGCCACCGTGTCGCCAATTTCGACCCGCGTCTCGTGCAAGCCACGCAGCACGCAAGCCAGAGGCTCGGTCATGGCCGCGTCTTCGAATGAAACGTCGGCCGGAATCGCCAGCATGTTGCTTTCGACAATGCGTCGCGGAACCCGGATATATTCCGCGTATGCCCCGTTATTGAAGAGCAGGTCTTCGCATAGATTTTCCTGGTGCTTGGAACAGAAGAAGCACATGCCGCAGGGCGCGGAGTTCAGAGCCACCACCCGCATGCCCTTCTTGAAGCCACGCACACCGGGCCCGACTTGCTCGATCACCCCCGCCAGTTCATGACCGAAAAGGGCGGGCGGCACAATCATGCGGGCATGGTAGCCGCGCTGGTACACCTTCAGGTCGGTGCCGCACGTAAGCGCCACCTGCACCTTGATCAGGACCTCGCCGTCCCCGACCCGGGGAATCGGCACCTGTTCAATCTTGATGTCTTCTTTGCCGTACAGAACGGCAGCCGTCATTTTTCCATTCACTAAGAGTGTCCTTCCCAAGCGCTGCCCGGCTGGATCACGACTTTCATCGAATCGGGCTGAGGATGGGCAGCGAGGTCCAGCGCTTCCAGTCCCCGGGACAAAGGAAAACGATGGCTAATGAGGCGCTCCAGTTCCATTTCACGACCCATCACGAAGCGCACCGACTCCTCCTGCAACTCCACCGAAGCGCTATACGACCCCAGCAGGGTCTTTTCGTCCACGCAGATGGCCGCGGGATCCACGACCGCTTCGCCATGCACGGTTTGAGCAAACAGCAGTACCCGGCCGCCAGGACGCGTCGCGTCCATGCCAGGCCGAATCAGGCCGTTGCCGCCGACCGCCAGAATGACGGCGTCAGCGCCCCGGCCGTCTGTCAACTCGCGCACTCTCTGGCTCACATCCGCGCGCGAGGCGTCAATCGTTAGGGCCAAACCGAAGCTTTCAGATATTGTAAGCCTCTGGGAATACAAATCGGAAGTAATTACCCTAGCCCCGGTGCGCCTGGCCAATACACTCAAAATGAGACCGATAGGACCCTGTCCGATCACCAGCACGGTCTCATCCGGCTCAAGCCGCAGGCTGACCACACCCTTCATGCAGGTATTGACCGGCTCCACAAAGCAGGCCTGCTCAAAGGAAACCCCTTCCGGTATCCGGACCGTCCCCTGCTCTACGATCCAGTCCATCACGCGCACATATTCGGCGAAGCCGCCGCCACTGGCCTCGAAGCCCGCCGTGCAGCCCACTTTCTTGTACGTTTCACACTGTGCAAAGGTATGGTGGCGACAGTAGTAGCAGTCCCGGCAGGGGATGTGGTGGAAGACCATGACCCGGTCGCCCGGCTGGTACGCGGTTACGCCCTTCCCGATTGCGGCAACGACGCCGGAAGTCTCATGGCCAAAAATCCGCGGCGCTGAATGCGATCCGGTCGAAATCTTCTTCAGATCGGTGCCGCAGATCCCGCAGGTATGCACCCGCACCAGCAGTTCTCCTGGGCCAATGACCGGAACCGGCACCGTCTCCATGCGCACGTCGTTCTTGCCGCGGTAGACGGCAGCCAGCATGGTCGCCGGAATCGTCCGGATCTGGTTGTCAATCGCAATCTGTCTTGCAATCGCCATCATGATGGAGCTTTGTCATCCTTCTTCGCGCGAACTTCGCTGTGCGGCATGGTATTGGTGAATCGTATATCCAGGGTCATGTGGTCAAGGTAGGGCTGGCCGGCGGCGACAAAGTGGGAGTCGGTCGCCCGGAAGACACAATAAAAGCTGTCCACCTTCACAACCCGCTCGGTGGTCAATCCAATCTTCGCGAATTTGCCAGGATCCAGCCACCCGATTTGAGTTCGATCCTGGGTTGGGTCGGGCGAAGCCATCAGCACGTCCCCGTAAATCTTGTGTTGCCGGTCCGCCAGCCGCACCTGCCAGCCGACGATCCGCTCGTCGCCCGGTCCGGCCCGCTGCGGAGCGCAAGCGAACACGTAGCGATCTCTTCCATTCTGGTCCTTGACCCGAATCTCGCAGGTTGGGTTCTTGGGATCCAGGTCTACCTCGAGTGTCTGTTCTGTAATTCGCGTCGATCCCTTGCGAAAGCTTTCCAGGTACACGAACGAAGGCTGCACTTGCGCGCAGAGCACCGCCGCCACCATCACGAGCGCAGCACTCACGAATTTGTGGATTCCAGTCATCGTCCCTATGAACCAGCTCGCATGGGCCCGCTGGTTGATGTCTCGGTGTTCTTGTCTAAGTACTCACACAAACGGTGCGCAGCTAGCGTGCTTTTGCGAGCCAGCCGAAACACAGGTCCCCACAACCACGGCCGGAGGGCCGCGTACAGGGCAAAGCCGCCGGATTGAAAGGTCCCATCGTCGCGGATAAAACGCTCCAGGGGCGGCATCCGGAAGCCGGCCTCGTCGGAAATGGCCTTGATAGCCGCGAAGCGCAACCCATGCGCCTGCGCGCCCTTCGCAACCGCAGCCGCCTCCATGTCCACTGCCTGTGCCTGGTATGCCGTGGCTAGCCTGGCTTTCTGTTCTTGCCCGGCCACCGACGTAAAGCTCACTAGAATGCCGGAACCTGAGCCCGTATCGCTTCTGCTTCCGTCGCCCGCGTCAATCACCAGCCGGGGCTCAAACACGTAGCCCACCCGTAAAGAATGATCCAGCGCGCCCGCGAACCCCACGGACTGCACCAGCGACGGCCCGTACAATGAAATGATCGCTTCCGTCGCGCGGCGAGCAGCCCGCGGCCCCATACCGCCGCAAACCGCCACGCGCTTTTCCGACTCAAAGAACCGGAAATGCCTTCCCGAGTATTCCCGTTCCGAGGCGCGCCAATGCCGAACCAGCGGCCAAATCTCGCGTTCCAGGGCCGCGATGATGGCAATTTCAGGCATAGCCCTTTGCCCGAAACCATGTGGCCGCGCGCCGGAGAGCATCGTCCACGGGAACGATCTGCCACCCCAGTTCGCGCTCCGCCTTCGCCGAAGACACGTACATTTTCTTACGGCCCATGCGCACCGCATCGATCGTCGCTCTCGGCTCGCGCCCGCGGATCCAGCCGGTGACAACCTCGTCCACGACTCCCGTGGCCAGCGCGACCGCGTAGGGCACCCTCACGCTCGGCGATGGCAGGCCGGTAATCGCTGCCAGCTTATCCAGAATCTGCTTCAGCGTGAGGTTCTCTCCACCCAGAATGTAGCGCTCTCCGCTTCGCCCCTTTTCCAGCGCAGCTACGTGTCCGCGTGCGCACTCGGTCGCGTCCACCAGGTTCAACCCGGTATCGACGTACGCCGGGAACTTCTTTTTCAGGAAGTCCACCACGATGCGACCGGTCGGAGTGGGCTTGATGTCCATTTCGCCCACCGGGGTAGAGGGGTTCACGACCACGACGTCTTGTCCACCCTGCGCCGCTTCGAGCGCTACCTGTTCCGCCATGAATTTCGATCGTTTGTAATGTCCGATCATGTCCGCCAGCGCGACCGGGGAATCCTCGTCCGCCACTCGGCCGTTCAATGTAAAACCCATGGTCGCCACGCTGGAGGTGTATACGACCCGCCGCACCCCGTTCTTGCGAGCCGCCTCCAGCAGGGCCCGGGTACCCTCCACGTTGGAGCGGTACATCTGTTCCGGATCCCGCACCCAGAGCCGGTAGTCGGCTGCCGCGTGAAAGACCGTGTCGCAGCCCGCGATCGCCTTCTCCAGCGATGCCGGCGAGCGCAAATCCCCGCTCACCCGATCGGCATGCAAGCCTTCGATATTGCGCACGTCGCTGGTCAAGCGCACCAGCAGGCGCAACTCGGCGCCTTGTTCCGCCAGAACGCGCGCGATGTGCGCACCCAGAAAGCCAGTTGCGCCTGTGACAAATGCTTTCAAAAGCAGTTCTCGGGTGCCGACTCTCAGTTTTTGTTGATGCAGAGGCGCCCCGGCGCGCGATCGGCACACACCCAGGACCACATCGGGCTCGCGGCTAACGGCCGTTTCGCAGTGAGCCGACCGATTCTCCCGCTACCATCTTCGCGTAGGTGGTCAACGCCAGCAACGGAAAGTACTGGCGGTACATGTGGTACTTCAGATAGAAAACGCGCGGGAACCCGGTGCCGGTGTAGTAAGGCTCGTCCCAGGAACCGTCCTTCTGCTGGGTGCGGAGTAGGTAAGCAATGCCGCGGGCGACCGAATCACTCCGTATGTCATTGGCCGCCATCAGGCCCATCACTGCCCACGCGGTTTGCGATGCGCTGCTGTCGCCGATCCCCTTTCGGTTGGGATCATCATAGGAATCACAGCCTTCGCCCCATCCACCGTCGGGATTTTGCATCATCCGCAGCCATTCCGCGGCCTGCTGTACGTAGGGTTCGTGATAGTCGACTCCCACCGCTTCCAGGCCACGCAGCACCAGCATCGTCCCGTAAATGTAGTTCACTCCCCAGCGGCCGAACCACGAACCGTCGGTTTCCTGTTCCTTGCGCAAGAACTGGATCGCCTTCTTCACTGCCTTGTGATTCTTGTCGTAACCGTAGGTCGCCAGCATTTCAAGGATGCGGCCCGTGATGTCGACGGTCGCCGGATCCAGCATGGCATTATGGTCCGCAAACGGCACGTACTGAAAGACCATCCGGTCGTTGTCCTTGTCGAACGATGCCCAGCCACCATTGCGGCATTGCATCGACAGCATCCAGTCGATGGCGCGCTGCACCGACTCCCGCTGGTAACGCCCATTGGGGTGCTCGACTCGGCTCAGTGCCAGACAAACCTGCGCGCTGTCATCCACATCCGGATAAAACTCGTTGTTGAACTCGAAATACCAGCCCCCCGGCTGCCCTTGCGGGTTCTTGACCTTCCAGTCGCCGACATTCCGCACCTGTTTTTGCAGGATCCAGTCGGCACACTTCACCATGCGGGGGTCGGTAGTGGGGACGCCCGCCTCCCCCAGAGCGAACAACGCGTAGGCCGTGTCCCATACCGGGGAGACGCACGGCTGCATTCGGAAGGTATCGCCTTCTTCGATGCCCAACTTCTCGAATTCGTCCATGGCGCGGATCACCTGCGGGTCGTCCACCGAATAGCCCAGGCAACGCATGGCAATCACCGAGTTCATGATCGACGGAAAAATCGCGGCCAACCCGTCGCTCATCTCAAACCGTTCAAGCATCCACTTCTCGGCTTTTTTCAGTGCGATGGAGCGCAGCGGCCGGATGTGCACCCGCTCCGCCCAATGCGTAACCCGGTCCAGCACCAGAAAGAAGTTTCGCCACGAAAGCCGCTTCCTGTCCCAGTGGAGATGCATGCGAGATTTGTCGCGTCCCCCCAGGAAAAGCTCCTCAATGCCCATATCGTCTGGGAGTTTCTTAAAGGGCTTCTTCGCGTAACAGATCGACAGCGGCACCAGCATGGCGCGCGACCACGACGAAATCTCGTAAATGTTGAACCAGAACCAGTTTGGAAACAGGACGATCTCCGGGGGAATGGCGGGGATGGCGTCGTAGTCGTATTGCCCGAAGAAACAAAGGTAGAGCTTGGTAAAGGTATTGACTTCGGTCACCCCGCCCAGTTCCAGAATCCTGGCGCGCGCCCGCTTCATGACCGTCGCATCCGACCCGTACCCCGCCAGCTTTAACCCGAAATAAACCTTGACCGAAGCGCTGACATTCGACGGCCCCCCTCGGTAGATGCCCCAGCCACCATCCGCGTTCTGGTGCTGCAACATGTAGCGCGCGGCTTTAGCAAACCGCTCGGCGTTTCCGGTACCGAGCATCGTGTGCAGGATGATGTAATCGGCTTCCAGGGTAGCGTCGGCTTCGAGTTCCCCGCACCAGTAGCCGTCTTCATGCTGCTGGGAAAACAGCAGGCGGCGGGCGGCATCCGTGGCGGCTGCCACGCGGCTGGCGAGGTCATCGATTTTTCCGAAACGCAATTGTGGAGCGGATTTGGCGGAAAGCTGGGGGGAGTGATCTTCCATGCGGTTTTGGACTCCGTTATTCCGCGCTCACGGTCGCGGGGGCGGCGGCGATGGCTTCCACGATCTCCGGTGGCAAGCCAAAGCGCACGTTTTCGGGCATCACTTCCAGTTCCTGCACATTGTCGAACCCCTTCGTCGCCAGGAACTTCACGACTTCCTCCACCAGGCATTCTGGAGCCGAAGCACCCGCAGTGAGCGAGATGGTCTTCACGCCCTCCAGCCACTGGGCCTGGATGTCCTTATAGCTGTCAATTAGATGCGCGTTGGTGCCCAAGTTGCGCGCCACCTCGACCAGACGGTTGGAATTGGAGCTGTTTTCCGAGCCTACCACCAGCAACAGGTCCGCTTCCGAAGCCACTTCCTTCACCGCAACCTGCCTGTTTTCCGTCGCGTAGCAAATATCCTGCGCGTGCGGACCCTGAATATTCGGGAACTTCCGCTTCAATGCCGCAATGATGTCCTTGGTCTCATCCAGGCTTAGCGTGGTCTGGGTAAGATAGGCAACGCGGTCCGGATCCGGAACCGTCAGCGAGTCCACTTGCGCGGGAGACCCCACCACCTGTGTGACCGCCGGGGCCTCGCCCAGCGTGCCGATCACCTCATCATGGTCGCGGTGGCCGATCAGAACCAGCGAGTAGCCTTCCTTGGCAAACTTGACGGCCTCGACGTGCACCTTGGTGACCAGCGGACAGGTAGCGTCAATAACCCGCAACTTGCGCTCTTCACTGGCCCGGCGCACTTCCGGCGATACCCCGTGGGCGCTGTAAATCACGCGCTCGCCCTGGGGAACTTCGTCGACGCTGTCTACGAAAATGGCGCCCTTTTGTTGCAGTTCCTCAACCACGAACCGGTTGTGGACGATTTCCTTGCGCACATAGATCGGCGGTCCGAATGCCTCCAAGGCAATTCGAACGATGTCGATAGCGCGTACCACCCCGGCGCAAAATCCTCGGGGCTTTAACAGCAGCAATGTCTTGGCTTCACTCGTAGGCACAATGAGATCCTTGCCGTCCTCTGGCTGTTTCTAAAGGGTACACTTTTCCCCGGAAAATTAACTCTAGACTACCGCAGAGAACCTTTTTGGTCAACGTAAGCCATAGAAAGAGCGGGGATTAGCAGCGATTGGAGAGTTTAACGGATCGAATGGTCCAGGGCTGACGCCGGACGGTGCGCCGTGCGGAAAGGTGGTCGAGTGTCAGGCGTTCGCCTTAATCATCTGTTCGGCGTGTTTCAGCGAAGTTTCGGTCACCTTGGCCCCACTCAACATACGGGCAACTTCCTCGGTCCGCTCCTCGCCCGTGATATTGCGGACAGAGGTCCGGGTGCGGCCACCGGACTCTTTCTTCTCGATCCGATAATGGTGATCGGCGAAGGTAGCAATCTGGGGCAGATGCGTGACGCATAGCACCTGGTTCGTGCGCGACAGTTCTTTCAACTTCTTGCCGACCGCCTCGGCGGCCCGTCCGCCAATGCCGGTATCGATTTCGTCGAAAACCAGCGTTCTCGGGACGCCCGAACCCTTCTTCTTTCCGCCCGCGCCGGCGGTCGCTTCCACACTGGCCTTCAGCGCCAACATCACCCGGGACAATTCGCCGCCAGAAGCAATATGTTCGAGGCGGGCTAAAGGTTCTCCCGGGTTCGTCGAAATCAGGTAGACAACCTGGTCAAATCCGCAGGCTGACCAGCTGCTTTCGTCGTCTGAGCCGGTAACCTCAATGCGAAACGTAGCTTTCATCGCCAAATCGTTGACGGCCGTTTCCACCTGCTTCTCGAGCTTGCGCGCAAATTCATAGCGCTTTTTCGACAAGGCGCGCGCCGCGACCAGGTAGTCCTGCCCAGCCTTGGCCAGATCCATCCGCAACTGTCGGAGAACTTCGTCCTTGTTCTCCATCTCTGACAACTTGCGTGCCGCCTCGGCTCCGAAACGGATAACGTCGTCAAGGGTGGGGCCATATTTGCGCTTGAGCCGGTCGAGCGCCGCCAGCCGGTCTTCCACCTCGGCCAAATGCTCGGGTGAGGCATGAATGCCGCCGGCATAGTCGCGCACCGTGGCGCCCACGTCTTCCACGCTGATCAGCGCCGTCTCCAGGGCTGCCAATGCCTCCTGAAACCTTGATTCGTAGCGGGCCAGTTCCTCAATCTGCTTGCGCGCCGATCGCAAGGATGCTGCCGTCGACGCATCCCCCTCGTACAACAAGTCGAATGCGTTCATGGCGGCGTTATAGATTTTTTCGGCGTTCGCAAGCACCAGTTTTTCGTTTTCCAGGCGGTCATCTTCGCCCGCCTGGAGCTTCGCATCTTCGATTTCGCGTTTCTGATAGGTCCAGAGGTCGAGCAGGCGCAGCCGATCCTGCTCATCGCGTTCCATGTCTTCGATACGGGTCCGAATGCCCTTCCACGCATGGAATAACTCCTGGACGCAGGCTGTCTGCAAACCGGTGAACGCATCCAGCAAAGCCAGCCGTGCCGGGCCATCAAAAGCGGCCAGGGTCTCATTCTGGGCGTGAACCGTCGCCAGGTAAGGTCCCAACTGTTTCAGTACGGCAACGGTCGCGGGTTGGTTGTTGACGAAGACCCGGCCTTTGCCGCCCGATGCAATCTCGCGCCGCAGGATGACTGAATCACTCTCCGAGTCCAGACCATTGTCTTCCAGGATGCGCGCGACCGCCTTGGCTGCGGTGCTCTCATTTTCGAATACCGCCGAAACTAGCGCGCGCTCCGCGCCCGAGCGAATCACCTCAGTCGAAGCCTTCTCGCCCAGAAGCAGGGTCAGCGCGTCGATGAGAATGGATTTGCCGGCGCCGGTTTCGCCCGTCAGCAGGTTCAAGCCCGAGGCGAACGCTACCGCCAGATTATCGATCACCGCGTAGTTCTCGAGGCGCAGTTCGACGAGCACCGGTGGTCCTGGAAATACGAAGTTGAGCGCAGGATAGCATGAAAAATCAGTTCCCAGTTTGCAGGTTCAGTTCCCTGGGTTACCGATTTGGCAGCCTGGCCACTACCGACTCATCGATCCCGTCTGCGCATCAACCGGCATCCCCTTGTCAAGGATCCCGGTTACCAAGGTTGGTTCTCAGGAAAACTTACGCTCCTGCACGGGTTGAGGGGCACATCGCAGGGACTATAATAAAAAGAGATTCCGCTTCGAAGAAAACCTATTCTGGAGGTCACTCGGCGCTCGCGCGTCCTCATACCCCACAATGCTGAACGCATACTCGTTGGCCTCCGCAGTCGGTGGCGAAATAATTGACCTGGTTAACCAGACCGGTCTCGTCGCCAAAACCGTCCTGCTTCTTCTGCTGGCTTTCAGCGTCCTTTCCTGGGCCATCATTCTTTCCAAGTGGAGCCTGTTGCGGCGCGCCCGCGTGCAAAGCGGACGTTTCGTGCGCGCTTTCCGCAAGGCCCAGCGTCTGCAGGATATCGCGGCCGTAGCCGATCAGTTCCGCCCCAGCCCGCTGGTGGGCGTGTTCGAAAATGGCTTTGAGGAATTCAAGCGCCAGGGAGGGCGCAATCCCGCTGCCGTGCAGCGCGCGATGCAAATCGCCAACTCCGAAGAGTTAACCCGCTTTGAGAGAAATGTACCCTGGCTGGCGATCACGGGGGCGGTCACCCCCTTCATCGGTCTGTTCGGAACGGTTTGGGGCATCATCGATGCCTTCCACGGCTTGGGCACGGCGGGAGCCGCCACCCTGCGTGCGGTTGCTCCCGGTATTTCCGAAGCGCTCGTCACGACGGCAGCTGGATTGGCGGCCGCGATACCGGCGGTCATCGCTTACAACCTCATCGGCAGCTCGATCCGGGAGTTTGCGGCTCGGGGCGACGACTTTGCTCTCGAAATGGTGAATGCCGTCGAACGCTCGCAGGTTCCGCAAGCCGCCGAAGCTGCGGGAGTCCGTCGCTGATGGCATTCACGACCTCCAACGGGCGCACCCAGACTTCTATTTCCGATATCAACGTCACGCCGCTGGTCGACGTGGTGCTGGTCCTGCTGATCATTTTCATGGTGACCGCGCCCGTGCTTCAGTCGGGCATCGAGGTGAGCGTTCCCAAGACGCGCACCGTGAAAGAGATCACCGAAGAGCGCATAGTGATCAGCATCAACAAGCAACAGCGGGTTTTTCTGGGCAACGATCCGGTCAACATCAATGAGATCAAGACCAAGTTGCGCCAGAGAATCCGCGATCCCCAGAACCAATCGATCTTTATCCGCGCGGACGAAGACGTGCCGTTTGGAGCTTTCGCTACAGTGATGGATGCGGTCAAAGGAGCCGGCATCACCAACGTGAGCATCGTGACGCAGCCGCTGGACCAAAATGCAAGCCGACGCTGAGATCTTTTTTGAACCCGGCAAGCTGGGCCGGCCCTTGGCGCTTTCCGTGGGTCTACACCTCGGCCTCACCGGACTGATTGTCCTCGTAGGCATGCTTCCTGGGCGTCACGGCGCGACCTGGGGCGCCGGGGGCGGCGGTGACGCCATGGGCGTGTCATTGGTCAGCACGATTCCCTTGCCCTCCAGCCCAACCCAGACTCAGAACGTGGTCGCGAACGAGTCCAAGGGATTGACCAAGTCCCAACCCCAGGAGAAGCAGGTCGAGCCCGACGCGATCCCGATTCCTGACAAGACCACCAAGATCAAGGCGAAGCCGGTCGTGAGCGCGAGCAAGGCGAAGACGCAACCTGCGCCGGAACCGGAAACCAACGAGGTTCCATTCGGACAAGGCGGCCCCGTCAGCGGACCCTACGGAACGTTCAGCGCCAACGGTGCCAAAGGTGGATTCGGTTTTCAGGGTGGAGGCGGCGACTTCGGAAGCGTCTACGCCTGGTACGCGAAGGTGGTGCGCGACAAGATTACCGAGAATTGGCTCAAGTACGAAGTCGATCCGACCATTCACCGGGCCAATCGCGTCTACTTGGTGTTCGACATCACGCGCTCGGGCCAGCCCACCCACGTACAGATTGAGCAGTCCAGCGGAGTGCCATCGCTCGACCAGTCGGCAGTGCGAGCTCTTCAGCGCATTGACACGTTCGGGCCGCTACCCTCGGAATATTCCGGGAGCAAGGTGACGGTGGAATTCTGGTTTGATCTCAACAGGTAGTCCTTAAGTTACTAGGCAAATTTCAGGAGTAAAGCGCAAGCTATGTCTCAGAGTCAATTGAAGTCTTCTACGTATCGCGGCGCGAGTCATGGTTCGGTCAGATTTTCCGCGGGAAAATTCTTTTCCGGACGCCCCTATAACCCTGCCCGCGCGATCCCTGGCGCGATCCTGGTCGCCTTAGCCATCCTTCTTTCCCTTCCCTGTGTCGCGCAGGATTGGATTCGCACTGGGACCGGACTTGGCGTCGAAAAGGTTCGACTGGCCGCGTCCGATTTCAAGCCGAGCACCCAGGACCCCAAGAACGCCGAACTCCTGAAAACTTTCAACGATACCCTGTGGAACGACCTCGACAATGCCGGCATCTTCGAGATGGTCTCGAAGAGTTTCTACCCCTTGGAGGGGCCTGGCAATCCATCTGAAGTTCGTTTTGAAGCCTGGAGCGGCCCCCCGCCAAACGCCTCCATGCTGGCCTTCGGCGACCTGGGGACCACCGGAAACAACCTGCTGGTCCACGGTTGGCTTTATGACGTGAAGAACGTCACCTCGCCGCAGGTATTGGGCAAGCAGTACACCGACGCCGCCGCGACTACCGACGCGGCGCGTCTCATCGCACACAAGTTTGCCAACGAGATCATCTTCCGCCTGGGCGGCGGGGTCGCTGGCATTTGCGAGAGCAAGATCTTCTTCGTGAGCGATCGTACCGGACATAAGGAAGTCTGGGCCATGGACTACGACGGCTCCAACCAGCACCAGGTTACCCATCTCGGAACCATCTCCCTGTCGCCGCGAATTTCCCCGGATGGGTCTCGCCTGGCCTTCAGTTCCCTCACCAAGACGGGCTGGGAAATCATGATGTATTCGCTGGAATTAAGCCGCACCGTTTCGTTTCCCAGGTTCGGCGCCACCAACTTGTCGCCGACCTGGTCGCCGGACGGGACCCGGATCGCGTTCTCGTCTTCACGCGGCGGAGAGCCCAACATCTATATCGCGGACGCTTCCGGCGGCAACTCGCGCCGTCTCACGGTTGACCGGGGACCCGATGTTGGACCCACATTCAACCGCAAGACCGGGGCCCAGATCGCGTTCGTCAGCGGGCGTACCGGCTTGCCCCAGATCTACACCATGGAAGCCGATGGCACCAACGTTCAGCGTGTGACCGATCAGGGATATGCGGTTTCCCCATCCTGGGCGCCGAATGGCCAGTTCCTGACATTCTCCTGGTTTCGCAAGTATGGTGCCGGAGCCCCCGGGGCCAACGATATTTACCTCATGGATATCGCCAGCAAGCAGTGGGTTCAGCTTACCCACGATGGCGGGCGCAATGACTTCCCCTCATGGTCGCCCGACGGTCGCCACGTCGTTTTCCAGTCAAGCCGCTCCGGCGGGGAGCAGATTTGGACCATGCTCGCCGACGGCACCAAGGTTCAGCAGTTGACCTTCAGTGGTCACAACAGCCAGCCAAATTGGAGTTGGAAGTGAGCCATAAAGATGTAACTATAGAAATGCTCTTAACAACAGTCTTTATACCCGGTTATCGCGGAAATGTTGGCCTGCGAGGCCGGTATTAGCCGTGCGCCCGGCCCCCGTGCGCACGCATCTGTAGGGAGGAGAACGTGAAACATTCGAAGATGAAGTGGATCACTCTGGTATTCATCCTTGGCGCCATCATGATGTTGGGCGCCTGCAAGAAGAAGGCAGCACCCCCGCCACCGCCACCACCACCGGCACCGCCGTCGCCCACGGCGTCCATTTCAGCGAATCCCAACAGCGTCGACAAAGGCATGTCGACCACGCTGACCTGGCAGACCACCAATGCCACCGACGTCAGCATCGATGGCGTCGGGGCGGTGCAGCCCAACGGGTCGCAGCAGGTGACGCCGGCGGATTCCACCACCTATCACCTGGTCGCCAAAGGCGCAGGCGGCACGCAGGAGGCCACAGCGCGGGTTACGGTCAATGCTCCGCCTCCACCGCCGCCAGCCGCGTCGCTCACCGACGAAGAACTCTTCGCGAAGAACGTGAAGGATGTTTACTTCGACTATGACTCGGACGCCATCCGCCCAGACCAGCAGTCATCCGTGCAGGGGGACGCGCAGTTCCTCTCGCAGCATTCGAACATACAGATCACGGTTGAGGGACACTGCGACGAGCGTGGCTCCACCGAATACAATCTGGCGCTGGGTGACCGCCGCGCCAACTCGGTGAAGAACGCCCTCACGTCGGCCGGCCTCAGTGCCAGCCGGGTCAAGACGATCAGCTACGGGAAGGAAAAACCGTTCTGCACGGAGTCGAATGAAACCTGCTGGCAGCAGAATCGCCGCGGGCATTTCGCCTACCAGAAGTAGATCCTGGACGATCGGAAGCTGCGGCCTGCGCCGCAGCTTCCGGCGCTCCTCTGCACGGGTCTCAGCGGCGGCCTGGCCTCGACTCGGAAGGGCCGGAGAAACCCGGAAGGTAACCCTGTCTGCCTCTCCCATCGTCCACAATCAGCTTGGCGGCATTCCCGCCGCGTTCCGCTTTCCATGTGGGATACTGATGGCATACCAACAGGAAGGGCTTATGAGCAATCTCAGACGTTTTCAGTCCCAATCGAAGACTGTAGCTTTGGCGGCCGCGCTTTGCCTCGCCGCGATGCCGGCTCACGGCGCCAGCAAGGAAATCATCCAGTTGCAGACCCAGGTACAGCAACTGCAGGAACAGATCACGGCCATGAAGCAGGGCTTCGACGAACGCATGGGCGTCATGAAGAATCTGGTCGAACAGAACACCGACGCCGCCAATAAAACCACCGCGGCCATCACCGGCTTGCAGTCGACCCTGCAAAAACAGCAAGGGGACGCTTCCGGACACGTCGACCAGCTGTCCGGGCAGATCCAGGCCCTGAATGACACCCTCGATGAATTAAAGGTCCGTCTGGCAAAAGTGAGTAAGCAACTGGAGGACATGCAGTCAGCCCAGCAGAGTATGGCGGCGAACCAGCAGGCGACGCAGGCGCAAGCCCAGGCGCAGGCTCAGGCTCCCCCGCCGGACGTGCTTTATGCCAACGCTCTGCGCGACTACAACGGCGCCAAGAACGATCTCGCCGCCCAGGAATTCGCCGACTACGTCAAGTTCTATCCCAACACCGATCTGGCCGGCAATTCCTACTTCTACCTGGCGGAGATTCAATTCCGGGCGGGCAACTACCAGCAAGCGGTTGGAAACTACGACCTCGTCCTGCAGAACTTTCCCAGCGGCAGCAAGGCGGCAGCGGCTCAGCTCAAGAAGGGCTTCGCTTTGATTGAAATGGGCAAGAAAGACGATGGCGTTCAGGAATTACGCCACCTGATTCAGCGTTACCCCAAGACGAACGAAGCCGTTCAGGCCCGGGATCGGTTAAGAAAACTGGGAGTTTCGAGCGCAGTAAAGCCGAACGCCTGAGATTTGATAGCTGCCAACATTCGGGGCGCTGTCTGCGATCTTCGCCATCGGGCGAAGACCGCAGGGCGCCCCACTTGTTTATGGAGAGGTGGGCGGCCCCGAGTCAGTCCGAACGGGCAAGACTGGTCCCACCCTTGGTTTACACGTGCTTTTTGTGATGGTGTTTGTGGTGATGGTGCTTGACGCTCTTCCCGCTGGGAGCTTTCTTGCCAGTATCCCCGGGTGCGGCGGGGCCACTGGAAGCGCCCGGCGTCTGGGTTGTAGCTTGCGCCCAGACACACCCGCTCAGGATGGCCATAGCGACTGTAGACAGAACTAAACGACGCATCAGTTTCTCCTCGAACTTACCTGACTTGCGGCTATCCACAATAAACCCTTTGCCCGCGAAAGTGTTTCAGGTTAGGCTTGCCCATGTAGACGAGGAAGGTTCCCTCATCTGTCTGATTAGAACAGGAGCATTCATTCATGAACGATGTCACCGATCAGGACCGCGCCAAAGGAGCTGTAGAACAAGACGAACGCACCCAAACCGGTAACACCTCCATGCAAGGCCAACTCGGACACCGCGACCAGGATCCCATGCTGAAGTCCGCCGATAGCGACTTTCCTGAGCCCGGCGAAAGCCCTGAACATACGGGTGGCAAGCAGGGAGCGAATGGGCACGATCTCGATGAAGTAGCTTGATTTAACTTTCTGGAATGGAGCGGCGGACGCTCCCATCTGTTGTGGTTGGCTCCGTCCCAGACCTAACCACCATGAAAAAGCCCTCCGGAATCCGGAGGGTTTTTCTTGTCCCACACCGCCAGGCGTTACCGCAGCTCGTCCATACACTGCTCCAAAACCTCCCGGCTCGGTCGCGTTACCGACTCCGGCAGGGTGGCCAAAGGCTGATCGGTAACGTTCAGGAGATCGATAAACGTGGGAGCTTTCGGATTGACGTAGAGCACACCCGTCAGCACCTCCTGCTTGTCGTGCGCTTCGAGCAAACGTTGGATCGCGCCAATGCGGTGGGTAGCGTCATATTCCTCCTCGAGCTTCCGCAAGAGCAGGCGCGAACCATCGTGCATGGTGACCTCCACCGTGGTGCCGGCATCGTACTCCACGTCGATTTCCTCGAAGTGCGGCACAAAGTTGATGTCCTGCAGGGGCTCTTCGTGGTCCTTCATGTACTTGTACGACTTGGTCGAGCCATCGTGGTCATTGAACGTGACGCACGGCGAGATGACGTCGAGCATCACCGTTCCCCGGTGCGCGATGGCTGCCTTCAGCATGCTGTGGAGTTGTCGCTTATCGCCTGAAAACGAGCGTCCCACGAAGGTTGCGCCTAACTCGATCGCGAGGGCACAAGTATCAATCGCAGGCAGGTCGTTGATCACGCCGGTTTTCAGCTTCGAGCCCAGATCGGCGGTTGCGGAAAACTGCCCTTTCGTCAGGCCATAAACACCGTTGTCCTCGATGATGTAAATCATCGGCAGGTTCCGGCGCATAAGGTGAACGAACTGCCCGATACCAATGGAAGCAGAATCGCCGTCGCCGCTCACCCCGAGGGTGATCAGGTTTCGGTTCGCCAGCATCGCGCCCGTCGCGACCGAAGGCATTCGCCCGTGCACGGAGTTGAAGCTGTGCGAACGGCTCATGAAGTAGGCCGGGCTCTTCGACGAGCAGCCAATTCCACTCAACTTCGCCACCCGTTCCGGCTGCACGCCCATTTCATACATAGCATCGACGATGCGCTCAGAGATGGCGTTGTGCCCGCATCCGGCGCAGAGCGTTGTCTTTCCGCCCTTGTAATCGATTATCGATAGGCCAATGCGATTGATCTTGGGTGCGGGTGTACTTGGGGTGGTGGCCATCCTACTTGCCCTCCATGGTCATGATCTCGTCGGTTACGGAACGCGCATCCAGCGGCAGCCCGTGAATATGGCTCACGGTGCGCAGGCGAGGAGTCAACTCGGGCTGGATATCGAGTTTCAGCAGGCTCAGCATCTGCGCATCGCGGTTCTGCTCGACCACGTACACGCGTTCGTGCTTCTCGATAAACTCCAGCACCTCGCGGGTGAAAGGATACGCGCGCAGCCGGAGATAGTCGGTTTCGACGTTGTACTCTTTTTGCAGCTGGTCGCGGCTTTCGACAATCGCCCAGTGCGATGTGCCGTAAGCAATGATGCCGATTTTCGCCTTGCCGGTGGTGATCAGCTCGGGCCGCGGGACAAAGGAACGCGCCGTCTCGAACTTCTGGTTGATGCGCTCCATATTTCGCTCGAAGTCGTCGGGCCGTTCACTGTATTGCGACTTCTCGTTGTGCCCGCTGCCGCGCACGAAATACGCAGCCGCCGGGTGATCGGTGCCGGGCAGGGTGCGCCAGCCGATCCCGTCGCCATCTACGTCTTTGTAGCGTGCGAATCCCCCCAGCCGCTCGAGGTCTTCCTTGCTGAGGACTTTCCCCCGGTTAATCGGGGCCTCCGGGTACTTAAACGGATCCGACATCCAGTTGTTCATGCCCAGGTCGAGGTCCGACATCACAAACACCAGGGTCTGGAACTGCTCGGCCAGGTTGAATGCGTCCGCGGCCATATCGAAGCATTCCGAAACTGAATTCGGAATCAGCAGGATGTTCTTGGTATCTCCGTGGCTGAGGAATGCGGTCGAAAGGATGTCGCCCTGCGAGGTGCGCGTAGGCAGACCCGTGGAAGGCCCGACCCGCTGGATGTCCCAGATCACGCCGGGAATCTCGGTGTAGTAGGCGAGGCCGGCGAACTCCGCCATCAGCGAAATGCCCGGTCCGGCCGTGGCGGTCATCGCACGCGCTCCTGCCCATCCCGCGCCGATCACCATGCCGATCGCGGCCAGCTCGTCCTCGGCCTGCACGATCGCGAAGGTCGCCTTGCCGTCCGGCCCGATTCGATGTTCTTTCATGTAATCGATCAGCGTCTCCACCAGCGAAGAAGAGGGCGTGATCGGGTACCAGGTCACTACCGTGACCCCGGCAAACATGCAGCCCAGAGCGGCGGCGGAATTGCCGTCGATGATGATCTTGCCCGCCGTCTTATCCATGCGGGCGATGCGGAACGGATCCTGCTTCTTCAGATTCGCCGCGGCATAGTCAAAACCCGCCTGGGCGGCCGCCATATTCAGGTTTGCCGCTTTCACCTTCTTGGCAAACTGCCTGCGGATCGCCTTCTCGACCTCGCCCATGTCGATCTCGAGCAGGCTGGCTACCACCCCGACATAGATCATGTTCTTGACCAGCTTGCGTAGCTTGGCCTCGGGACAGACCGCCGCCACCAGCTTGTCATACGGAACCGCGTAGAAGGTCAGGTCATTGCGCAGGCTGCTCAGGTTGAGCGGCTCGTCATAGAGCGCGGCTGCGCCCGGCGCCAGCGACAGCACATCTTCCTGCGCGGTCTCGGCGTTCATCGCCACCAGGAAATCAATTTCCTTCTTGCGCGCGATGTATCCATCCTTGTTCGCGCGGATGGTGTACCAGGTGGGCAGTCCGGCAATATTCGATGGGAACAGGTTCTTGCCGGAAACCGGCACGCCCATCTGGAAAATGCTGCGCAGGAGCACGGTATTCGAACTCTGCGAACCGGACCCGTTGACCGTCCCGACCTGGATGCTCATGTCGTTGACGACCGGCTTTCGCTGCGGGCGGCCCGGGGCCTCCTGAAGCGTCACATCGGTTGTGGCCATCCCTGTCCTTCCTTTGGCGCAAACGGGCCTCTCGGCACCGCCCGAGCGCTGAAATGCAGTGGGGGAAAACCCTTTATTATACGGCCAACGCGGGCGAGGTGCACAGCGAAGAAGCTTGCGTGGGCACGGGCGTATCCGACTTGAAACTAGGCTTCCACGCGGTAGAACTGCGCCATGTTCCGAAACTTATTATATCGTGAAACGAGCAATTCCGGCACGGGCGTTTGCTTAAGCTGCTGGTAGTACCCTTGCAGGCTCTGATCGAGCAACGCCGCAGCCGCCTCGTGATCGGAATGCGCCCCGCCTGCCGGCTCCGGGACGACTCCGTCGATGCAACCCAGCTCGCTCAGGTCCGCGGCCGTAATCTTCATCGCCTCCGCAGCCAGCGCCTTCTTGCTCGCGTCCCTCCACATGATGGAGGCGCATCCCTCCGGCGAAATCACCGAGTACACCGCGTTCTCCATCATCAGCACCCGGTCCGCCACCGCAATGGCGAGCGCCCCGCCGCTGCCACCCACGCCGATCACGGTCGCGATAATCGGCACCTTCAGCCGCGCCATCTCACGCAGGTTGAGCGCGATCGCTTCTCCCTGGCCACGCTCCTCCGCGCCCAGGCCGGGGTGGGCTCCGTCCGTGTCTACAAAGGTAAAGATCGGCCGCCCGAACTTCTCTGCCAGGTGCATCACCCGCAGCGCCTTGCGATAGCCTTCCGGGTGCGGCATGCCGAAGTTGCGATACACGCGCTGCTTGGCATCGCGCGCCTTCTGCTGGCCGATGACGACGACCTCTTCGCCATGGAACCGCGCCATGCCGGTCACGATCGCCGGGTCGTCGGCAAAGCCGCGGTCGCCGTGGATCTCACTCCAGTCGGTGAAAATGCGTTCCACGTAATCGAGCGTGTAAGGACGCTGCGGATGACGCGCCAGTTCGGTCTTCTCCCACGCTCCATAGCTGGCGTGGATCTGGCGCCGCAACCCTTCCACTCTTTCGTGCAACTGCTCGACCTGGCGGCGGGTTTCGTCGTTCTGGCCCGGCACGGCCTGCAATTGCTCGATCTGCTCCTCGATCCGGGCGAGTTCCTGTTCGGCTTTCAATCGTACTTCCATCTTCCTGGTGCCCCCATTCCTGGAGTACCAATGCGTCTCAACCATGGAAAGCAGGAATTCTGCTCCCGACACCAATTGGGCCCCGTCGGCCAGGCGGAATCGCGGGAGCGGCGTTCGCGGTTTTTGCTTTCCTGATTTTTGGAGCCTTCATCCGCCGCCCATCTTAATTAATAATGCGGACGCTGCCCCGCCCGCATAACTCTTCCACCCGCGCAATGAAATTGCGATCCGGTTGGACATTATAGCCTTCCGCTTCCATGACCACCATGAAATCCCCCGCCCGCTCCACGTCGAATAACACCCGCGCCTCGCCTTTTCGCTCGCTAAAAAGCGAATGCAGCGCGTCCACCGTGGACTCGCTGCAACCCTCGGTCGGTATGCGAATCCGGAGCGACCGGGGCAGCGGCACTTTGGCATCTTCCAGCGACAAGATGTCGGCCGCGGTGATCTTCGGGTTGGACCCCTCTTCCACCCGTACGCCCGCCTTCACCAGCACCGGGACCTCAAGCTTCACCTTGTCCTGCAGCCGTCGATAGGCTTCCGGAAACACAATCATGTCGATCGACCCGGACATATCTTCGAGGCTCGCTTGCGCATAGAAATCTCCCCGCTTCGACTTCAACACGCGCAAATTGCTGATGATGCCGGCCGTGGTAATCGTCTCCTCCTTGCCGGTCGAGGCTTTCATGGCGGAAATTTCCGACACGCCGAGTGCGTTGAGCCCTTCCAGCTTGTCGCGATACTTCTCCAGCGGGTGGCCGGTGATAAAGAAGCCCAGAATCTCTTTTTCTGCGCCCAGGCGCTGGTGCTCGTCCCAGTCGGGCACGTTGGGAAGCTGCTCGTGGGTTGTGGGTCCATCATCCTGCTGGAAAACTCCGAACAGCCCGTGCTGGCCCGACTCGGCGTCGCGCTGTGCCTTCTGCGCACGGTCAATGGCCGAGTCGATCACAGCCATCAGTTGAGCGCGGCGCCCCAGCGAGTCCATGGCGCCGCTCTTGATGAGGGATTCCAGCACCCGCTTGTTCAGCATGCGCAGGTCGACGTTTTCGGCGAATTCAAAGAGGTCGCGGTAGCGGCCCAGTTTCTTGCGGCCCGCCACGATGGATTCGATGGCGTTATGCCCAACATTCTTCACCGCTGCCAGGCCAAAGCGGATCGCGCTGCCGTGCGGCGTAAAGTTCGCATCCGAGACATTGATATCCGGCGGCTCAACGGCGATGCCCATTTCGCGGCACTCGTTGATGTACTTGACCACGTCGTCCGTGTTTCCGGTCATCGAGGTCAGCAAGGCCGCCATGAACTCGACCGTGTAGTGCGTCTTCAGGTAAGCCGTCTGATACGCCAGCAGCGCATACGCCGCCGAGTGCGATTTGTTAAAGCCGTAACCGGCAAACTGCGCCATCAGGTCGAATATCTTCTCGATCTTCTTCCCCGGATAGTTCCGCTGGGCGGCCCCGTCGACGAACCGCTCGCGTTGCTGCGCCATCTCCTCGGGCTTCTTTTTTCCCATGGCGCGGCGCAGCAGGTCGGCTTCTCCCAGGGAATATCCGGCGAGCCGGTTCGCGATCTGCATCACCTGTTCCTGATAGACGATGACGCCCAGTGTCTCTTCCAGGATCTCTTTTAATTCGGGAAGTTCGTATTCGATTCTCTTCCGCCCGTGCTTGCGATCGATGAAGTCATCGATCATGCCTCCCTGGATCGGCCCGGGCCGATACAGCGCGTTGAGCGCGGTCAGGTCCTCGATGGAGTTCGGCTGGTAGCGCCTTAGCACGTCGCGCATCCCATGCGATTCAAACTGGAATACGCCCGACGTCAGTCCCTTGTAGAAGACCTTCTGGTAGGTCTCGTCATCATCGAGGGGCAGCGTAGGCAGGTCCAACTTCTGATTCCGCGTTTGCGCAATTAGCTTGATCGTATCGTCGAGAATCGTAAGCGTCGTGAGCCCGAGGAAGTCCATCTTCAGCAGCCCGAGCTTTTCGATCGCCACCATGTCAAAGGCGGTCACGATTTCGTCGTTCTTGGTCCTGTGCAGCGGGACAAGATCGGTCAGCGGTCGCGGCGCAATTACCACGCCTGCGGCATGCACGCCCGAGTTCCGCACCAGCCCTTCCAGTTTCTTTGCCGTTTCCAGCAGTTCCCGGATCTGCGGGTCCTTCTCGTAGGCATCCTTAAGCTGAGGCGAATCCTGAATCGCTTCTTCCAGGGTGATGTTGAGTTGGTTGGGAACCATCTTCGCGATCCGGTCCACGTCGCTATAGGGAACATCCATGGCCCGCCCGACGTCCTTGATGGCCGCCTTCGCCGCCATGGTGCCGAAGGTGATGATCTGCGCCACATTATCGCGGCCGTACTTGCGGGTGACGTAGTCGATCACTTCCCCGCGCCGGTTCATGCAGAAATCGATGTCGATGTCGGGCATCGAAATGCGCTCGGGGTTCAGGAAGCGCTCGAACAGCAATTCATGCTGCAGGGGATCGATGTCGGTGATCCCGAGGGAATAGGCCACCAGAGCGCCTGCGGCCGATCCTCTCCCCGGTCCTACCGGAATGTCGTGTTCTTTCGCGTAGCGGATGAAATCCCACACGATCAGGAAGTATCCCGAAAACTGCATCTGTTGAATGATCCCAAGTTCGCGCGCCAGGCGCTGCTCGTAATCGGCCAGGCTGTGCTTCAGCCGGCCCTTGCTCTCGGTCTGGCGGAGCACTTCCAGCCTCCGGACAAACCCTTCGCGGGTGACATGCTCGAAGTAGCTATCCAGGGTGAAGCCCGGCGGCACATCAAAGTGCGGGAACGGAGTACTTATCTTTTCCAGCTTCAGGTTGCAGCGCTCGGCAATATCCAGCGTGCGCGAAAGAACCGAGGGTGCATCCTTGAAGACCCGGGCCATCTCCTCGTGAGTCTTCACGAAGAACTGGTTACCTTCGAACTTCATCCGGTTGGTGTCTTGAATCGACTTGCCGGTCTGGATACAGACCATTACGTCCTGCGCGTGCGCGTCATCCTCGCACAGGTAGTGACTGTCGTTGGTGGCCACCAGCGGCAGCCCCAGGTCCTTCTCCAGTTGGAACAGTCCCGAACGGATGCGATGCTCCATGGCCAGGCCCTGATCCTGAATTTCGAGGAAGAAATTCTTCTCGCCGAAAATGTCCCGGTAGGTTGCTCCCGCCTCGCGGGCCGCATCGTAGTTCCCTTCCATCAACCGCTCCGCCACCTCTCCTTTTAAGCAGCCGGAGAGGCCGATCAATCCCTTCGAGTGTTCCGCGAGAAATTTTTTGCTGATGCGCGGCTTGTAGTAGAAACCGTGCAGCGATGCCTCGGAGGTAATCTTCGTCAGGTTGCGATAGCCTTCCTCGTTTTCCGCCAGCACCAGCAAATGGTTGTAGCTGTCGCCCTCAGGAGGCATGCGGTCGGTATGGTGGTCTTCTTTCTTGCAGACGTAAAGCTCACAGCCCACAATTGGCTTCACGCCCGCCGCCTTGGCGGCGTTCACGAAGTGCACGGCGCCAAATATGTTGCCGTGATCGGTCATGGCGACCGCCGGCATGCCGAGTTCCTTCACGCGGTGGACAAGCTTCTCGACGTCGCAGGCGCCGTCAAGCATCGAGTAGTCAGTGTGCAGGTGCAGATGAACGAATTGATCCATGGGTTGGGTAACGGGTCTACTTCGTCCTTCGATTCTAACTGGCTGGCAGGAATCGCGGAAACGCCTGATATTTGTGCTGTGCGCCTCGTGTGCCGGCGCTCACTGCGTCATCACCGGGTTCGGCACCCGGAAGTCCACACCGCGCTCGTCATTCAGCTTCATGGTGGCTGCTAAATCGATATCCGCGAGTGGATATTTCTGCTTTCGGTTGCCGTCGAGCACCACCAGCATCTCATTCGCAACCGCGTAGTTCTTCACTTCCTGGATGCGCCGGTCCAGAAAAACAACCACCACCGGCAAATCGTCCTGAAGTTTCGCTTCCGGCCGAGGCTGAGGCGCCGGTTCCGGTGGCCTTTGCAGGTATTGTCTTTCCTCCCGCAGTTCCTGTACCTCGTCGGCCAGGCGATTGATCTCGGCAGCGGTTTGGTACTGCGCGGCAGAGTCATTGTCCCGCGACTGGTAGGAGGAGTTGTCCCAATCCCCGTAGAAGGGGTAGCCGTACCCGCCGTAGTAGAGGGGATAGCCCGCATGCAGCCCGCTGCGGAAACGTCCGTCAAAGTGACGATGTTGAATGGTGAAATGCGGTCCGCTGCCGGGATGGTGGAATCCAGCCCCGGGCCGGAAGCCCGAACGAGGTCCGCCTGCGAATCGCCCTGCGTGGGAACTTCCCCCGCCGTGCAACCCGCCAGCGTGCATTCCGCCACGGGACGCGAAGCCAGGACCTCCCCTCGATCCACCTCCCCTTTGTCCCCAGCTGATTGCCGACACCAGGGCGAGGAGGCACGCGGTCATGAATACGGATCGCCGCACCAGGGAATTATAGCGCCCTTGGGAGCGCTCTGGTTGAAAGAACGCCTAGCGCTTTTTCTTGGCAGCCTTTGGTTTCTTCGCGACCGGGACGGCCTTGGGGGCCGGCTTGGGGGCCACCACAGTCTTGGGACTCGGCTTGGGCGGCGGGGCCGTCTTTCCCTTAACCTCGGGTTTTACCGCCACTGCAGGAGGCGCCGCTACCGCCGGGGCTGCTCCCTTCCCTTTCTTTTTTCCGCTATCCACCGCGGGCGGAGCAACCGCCGCGGCCGCAGCCGCTTTCGCGGCACGCCCGCGTTTCACCGGCGGTGGGGGTGGCGGGGGCGGCGGCGGCGGTGCCAGCGGCTTCAGAAACTTTAAAGTCTCGGTCCGCGAACGCAGCTTGCCATCCAACAGAAGCAGGAACACATCCTGCGCAATTTTTGGATACTCCGGCAGCTGCGGCGTGATGTGCAGCTCGGTCATCTCTGGTAAGGGGATTTTCTGCTGCACTTGGCGCCACTTGGTGAAGAAGTTCTTGATCTTCTGTACCACCCCTTGCTGACGCGCCGTCACCGCCAGAAACAAAGTCATCTCCGGTCGCGCGTTCGAGAGCACCTGCCAGGTCCGCGACGGGGTGGCCGACTCCTTCCCCATCAGCTTCTTCGCCAAATCCTTGGCGTTGTCTTCGAGATCCTTCCACGACTCGACCAAAGTCTTGCGCGGGATCAGCTTCCGCATATCCGCGATTTCTTTGTCGCTCAAGCGGGAAGTCAGGAAGTACATCACCGCGGGCGCCGGATCCGGCTGATAGCCCAGCTCATTCATCTGCTGGCGTGTCTTGATCAGCTGGCTCAGCCCGTTGGTATCGACCTTGGCCGTGGTCCAGTGCTCGCTCAAAACCTTCAGCCAGCCTTCTTTTTCCAGCACGCGCACGATGTGGAGCGGATCGTCCTCGTAGGCAAGCTGCTCGATTTCCTGTCCAATCGCTTTGCCACTAATGTGCTCGATGTAGTTATTTTCTTTGCCGGAGTCGTAGCGCGCCTGGGTGCGTTCTTCCAGCGGCCAATGAAAACGCGCGGCGAAGCGTGTCGCCCGTACCAGCCGCGAAGGATCTTCGACGAAAGCGTAGTTGTGCAGGACGCGGATCAGCTTCGCCTCGATGTCAGCCGCTCCGTTGAAAGGATCCATCAACAGGCCACGCGACCCCACGTTAAGCGACAGCGCCATGGCATTAATCGTAAAATCCCGGCGCCGCAGGTCTTCGATGATGGTGGCGGGGGCGATCACCGGGGGCTTGCCGACTTTGTCGTAGCGCTCGGTTCGCGCCATGCCGATCTCGGCGCGAACGTTGCCCGGCAGCTGCAAAAAGAGCGTTTTGAACTCCTCGTCGGCCGCTGCAATCACGGCACCGCCGCGCTCCAGTTCCTTCTGCAACTTCAGGGGATTGCCCTGAACCGTGAAGTCCAGATCGCGAATCGGAAATCCGCTGATGATGTCCCGAACCGCTCCACCCGTCAGATAGAGGTTCATCCCGGCGTTCCGGGCGACATCCTGCACCAGGGTGGCACCCTTCTGCTGGTCCGGGGTTAACCGGATTTCCATCGTGTATATGTAATCGGCCATGCCTTCCTAAGCGAACCGCACTGGTACCGTTGCAGCCGTGGATTTGCACAGGATTTCCACCGGGCCACAATTCGGGGCACAGGTGGCCCTTGCCACCTTGATGTAAGTGACTCTATGCAATGGGCTTAGATTTCCTGAGACGGAGTGCAGCAAACCACAGAAAATAACACAAGGTTAATAATTTGGCTACTGGCAACGCGCATTTTGCCTGTGAACCGCAAAAAAATGCGAGAATTCCACCTGATCGGCGACTCGCGTCCGCCTCCCGCGGCCTTTTTGCCCGAACAAGCTCATGCCCTCAACCCACAAGAAAGTCATCGTCCGCAAGATGGATCGCGACTCCATCTCCGGCTACGTTTCGCCCACCAGCTTCGTGCGCGAAGGCAAGCTGGAGTTGCTGAATACCGCCGGCAACGTGGTTGGGATCGATCTGAAGGAAATCAAGGGCATCTACTTTGTGCGCGAGTTCGGCGATTCGGAGTCGCTGGTCCGCAAGACCTTCACCAGCCGTCCCCGTACCGAGGGCCTGTGGGTTCGTCTGAATTTTAAGGACAACGAAGTGGTCGAAGGCCTTATGCCGAATGATCTGAACCAGCAATTGGGCGAAGGGTTTCTGATCAACCCGCCCGATCTCCGCTCCAATACCCAACGCATCTTCGTCCCCCGCACGGCGCTGGACTCCCTGACCGTGCTGGCCGTAATCGGCGGCACCCATCGCAAGCGCCGCCGTCCCGAAGATCAACTCCAGGTACCCATGTTCGGCGAGTAGCCGTGCAGTACAATCGCCCTTTCTCACGTAGCGCCGGCATCCCGCCGGCTGTGGTGCAGACCGCCTGACCTCGCGCGCGCAGTTCAAACGGTCTCGCCCGCACACGCCGGTGCGCCTCGCTGCGGGAGCCAACATCCTATGAAACTTGCACAGATTGCAAAGTCCCTGAACCTTAAAATCGAAAACGGCTCCCCCGACACGGAAATCTTCGGGGTCGCCGGAATTGAGGACGCCGGCCCCGGACACATAACTTTCGTGGCGAATCCCAAGTACGCGGGCTCCGTCAGAACCACCCGGGCCTCCGCAGTCATCGTGGCCGAGGACTTCCCCAGCGGCACCGCCACCCTGCTGCGCTCGAAAAACCCGTATCTCGCTTTCGCCGGCGCCATTGATCTGTTTTACCAGTCGCCCAAGTACGTGCCGGGAGTCCACCCGACGGCGGCGATTCACCCCACCGCCAAGGTCGGTTCGAATGGACATATCGGTCCTTACGTGGTCATCGATCGCGACGTGACCATCGGGACGAATGCAACCTTGCTGGCCCACGTGGTCATCTACCCGGGCGCCAGCATTGGCGATCATTTCTTCGCCCATGCTCACTCGGTGGTGCGCGAGCATTGTCGCATCGGTCATCACGTGATCCTTCAAAATGGCGTGGTGATTGGCGGTGATGGCTTCGGCTTCGCCAAGGACGACTCTGGCCAATGGCGCAAAATCGTGCAGTCCGGCCCCGCCGTCCTCGAAGACTGCGTGGAAGTCCAGGCCAATGCCTGCGTCGATCGTGCCAGCGTGGGAGAAACTCACATTTCCAGAGGCGCTAAAATCGACAACCTGGTTCAGGTCGGCCACGGGTCTCGAGTGGGAGAAAATTCCTTGCTGTGCGCCCAGGCGGGCCTTGCGGGATCGACAGAAATTGGCAGGAACGTCATTCTCGCCGGGCAGGTCGGAGTGGCCGGCCACTGCAAGATTGGCGACGGCGTGATTGCTACCGCGCAAACCGGGATTCCGAATGATGTTCCCGCCGGCGCTGTGGTCAGCGGGTATCCCGCCATCGATAACAAACTCTGGCTGCGGTGCTCGGCCGCCTTCCACCGTTTACCCGAACTGGTGAAAGCCCTGCGCGGCGTTCATAAGACCTCGGCAGAATGACTAGCTGCCCGGAGTGACCGGCTTCGTTTTTTCGCTCCGCAGGTGAAATTTGATTTCCACCGTCACCATGCTCGCAGCCGGCTGGCCATCCCGACGCCCCGGCTGAAAGCGCCACTGGGATACGGCCGAAAGCACGCGCGCATCCAGCCCCTCGCGTAGATGCTGGATCACTTCCAGAATCTCAGGAAAGCCCTTCTCGTTGACGATGACTCGTACGCGAATCGTTCCGGAGACGCGTTTGAAAAGCGCACTGGCTCCATAGTTCGGTGCCGGTTTGTAGAAAGCCTTCGGCTTCGTCACCGCTCCCGACTCCCAGGCGTAGACCGCTCGTTCATTCTCCAGCAAGCCAACCCGTCCGCCGGCCGGCAGCCTGCCGCCCTCCTCCAGCGCTTTCAGATCGACCTCCGCATGCCAGGCATTGGCGACTTTCTGCTGCAAACCATCCGCCGAAAACACCTGCGCGAGAAACCTGTTCAGCTCGGCGGGATTGTGGATTGTGGGCGGCAACTCGATCGTAACCTGGACATCCCGGTCGATGATCACTGGAATCAGAATTTCTCCGCTCGGCTTCCGCTCCAGCGCTACGATCACGCGCTGCCCGTTAATCGTCATCTGCCGGTCGCGCATATCGATTTTTTTTGCCCGCACCAGGCCGCACGTGGTCCAGGGCTCGCCGGTCGCTTCACGAGTCGGATGCCCCTGGGCATCGAAATGAATGAAATCGAAGCGGCTGGGCACGCTTAACAACAGCAGTTTTCCTTCGTAGCGCTGCCGAGCTTCTTTCTTGAGGTCGCCTTGGACATCCAGGCCGGTTACGGCAGGAGCGGGAATACTAGCGCACAGCAGGCCGCCTAGAACGAAGAGAAAGGCAGGGCAGCGGAACATACCTAGCTCCGGTATTCCACCGGAAGACCGCGGTTAATCGTGGAGCGCACTCTCTCCATCAGGCAGTCGCGGCTCACAAAATCCTGGGGTTCGATGGGATCATGAAAATGGACCTCCACCGTGCCCGGAGAAATCTGGAAGCGCGCCTTAGGCATCAAGTCGTGGCTCCCAACAATGGTGACGGGCACCACCGGCACGCCACACTCCATTGCCAGATAAAACGGACCCTTCTTCAGGGGAAGCAGCTTCCCATCGAAGGATCGCTTCCCTTCCACGTAGATGGTCATGTTGATGCCCTGGCGGATCACCTCGGCCGCGGCCTTGACCGCGTGAATTCCCGCATCTCGATTTCCCCGGTCTACCGGCACCAGTGATCCCATGCGCATCGTCTCACCCAGAAGGGGGTAGCGGAACAATTCCTTTTTCGCCATTACCGACGTGCGCCGCGGGATCAGCGGCAAAAGGATGGGCGGATCCAGATTCGAGGCGTGGTTTGACATGAAGATGTAGGTCCGCGACGCATCGAGTTTGTCCAGACCCACTGCCTGCACTTTAACTCCCGCCAGCTTCACTCCGGTCCAGGCTCCCCACATCCCCATGCGGTACAGGAAACTGACGTCGCGGGTCAGAAACGTCCAGGGAAAACCAAGGACTGCGGCCACCGGCAGCGCTAGTATCCAAAACGTGAGCATCAGGATCGTTCGGATCAAGGCCGCGAGTCTCCTGCCGGCTGCGATTCGCCCCTCAGCCAGGCGGAACGCCGGGCTTTCTGCTGAGCCGTGACATTGTCCACCTCCTTGACCTCAAACTCAACTTCCTCGCGCGAGCCGGTTTTCCACTGAATCTCGCGCTCGGCTCCGCGATGCCGCACTCGCAGTCGCAATGTGTCGCCCGGCCGCAACTGTTCGAGCTTGCGCTCGAAGTCGGAAGTTGCCACCCGTCCATTGATCTCCAGCAACACGTCTCCGATCGCCAGCCCCGCTTTGGCAGCTTCGCTTCCGGCGCGCATACGGATCACGAACGGCGAAGCGTCAAAATTGCGCGCCGCCACGAATCCCGGATCGGCAAGCGTGGCGGCCCGTCGTACTACGCGCAGACCGACTGTTTGGAAGAAATCGTCCCACGGAATCTCCTCGACGCCGGCCACGTATTTCTCAAAAAAAGCGGACAGGTCCTGGTGGCACACCGCTTCGCTCGCGGCGCGCACACCTGCCGAGTCGGGAAAGAACGTTCCCTGGCGCGCGAAATTCTGATTCATCCACTGAAACACGCTGCGCAAAGACGCGCTCCCCTGACTCCCCTCTCGCACCTTCAAGTCCAGGGTGAGTCCGAGCAGCTCGCCTTTGTTGTAATAGGAGATACTCCGCTCCGGCTGCCGGTAGTAGGCGTATTTTTCCAGCCACGCATCCCGGCTCGACTCCTCCGCCGATTGCGTCAAGCGCGCCGGGCGTTGCTCCAGTTCTGAAATCTGCTCCCCCAGCTTCTGCAGGTACCGGCGTTCGTCGAGCAGCCCGGCACGCAGCAGAATAATTTCCTCTACCGTGCTGGTGACCCCCTCGCTGAACCACAGCGCCCGGGTGTAATTTTCTTTCGTGTAGTCGATGGGCTCAAGGGATTGGGGGCGGATTCGTTTCACGTTCCAGAGATGGAAGAATTCATGCGCCGTCACATCGTCCAACGCATGGGGATTGTCCTTCAAACCCTGGGCGCTCAGATCAATCGCTGTCGAGTAGGCGTGCTCCATGCCTCCGCCACCCGGACCGCGGGGGAAATGGTAGAGGAACAGGTAAGTCTGAAAGGGACGATCCTCCATCCAACTGGTGGCCGCGGCGACGATCCGGCGCACGTCCGCAACGATCTTCTCCATGTCATAGTCGGACGCCTCGGCGTCCACCACCACCCGGTAGTGCCCGCCGCCTTCGTCGAAGTCCGACTCCTGAAACGTTCCCGCTTCCACTGGCGAGTCCACCAGTTGATCGTAGTTCGCAGCCTGAAATCCGTCGCCGGCGGTGGTGAGCGCGGTGGCGAACTTCCATCCCGCGGGGGCGCTCACGAACGTCAATCGGGCGATCGACGACCGGCTCTCACGTGAATACATCAGGATTTGGGCAAGGTTGAGGAAGGCGTGGCGGGCATCAACTTGCGCTCCATAGGGGCCCGCCTGATCTGCGACAATCTCGTATTCGACGATCGCGCCGTCCTCCGTGCCATCGATTTGCCACGTGCTCTTGTCAATCTTGCGGACGCCGAGCGCGGCCCCCGACGGTCGTTTGGCCCGGACCCAATTTATGTATTGGGAAAAGTCGCGTACCTGGTACAGCGCATTCCACACCGGCAATTGCACTTGCCGCGACGATTCTCCGCCGGCCAGTTCGAGTTGAATATGGAGAATATGATCCTGGTAGCCGGCGAGTGACACCGTGTAGCGGATTCCCGGCGCGACGTTGGAATCCTCGCCAGCCTGGCACAACAGATGCGTCGGAGAGAGACACGCCCACGCCACGAGAACCAGCGCAATCCAGGTTCTCAGCATTCTGCTCATGCTTTTGCGGAGGCCTCCAGCGGGCTCTTACCACGGGAACTGCCAATTTCCTTCAGCCGGGCCGGAAGTTTTTGATAGATCCCTTCAAAGCCGCCGTTGGAGAGAATGGCCACCACGTCGCCGGAGCGCAATTCCGGCGCCACCACCGCAACAATCCCGTCTGCTCCGGAGATGATTCGCGCACGCTTGCCGCGTTGCTGCAATTCCGCCCCTACCGCCATCAGATCGAGCCGCTCCCCTGGCGGAATGGCGTCGGACTTGAACACTCCCGCCACGATGACTTCATCCGCGAGACCCAGACTGTTCGCGAGTTCATGTTGAAAGACATTCCGCCGCAGGGTGTTCGAGCGTGGCTCCAGGATCACCCACAAGCGCGACCCGGGAAAGCGCGAGCGCAGCGCAGTAAGCGTCCCGGCAATCGCGGTCGGATGATGCGCGAAATCGTCGATGATGGTGATCCCATTTACCTGGGCCTTCACCTCCAGTCGCCGCTTGACGCTCTTGAAAGTTTTCAGCGCTGCCCTAATCTTTTCCGTCGAAATGCCGCATCCCGCGGCCATGGCAGCGGCCGCCGTCGCATTGCAGACGTTGTATTCACCAGCCAGGCCAAACTCAAAGTCCGCCCACGCCTCGCCACCCTTTAGAACCGTCCAGCAAGTCCTCGTCGGTTCGAACCGCAGGTTCACAATCCGCCATTGCGCCGGGGCCTGCACGCCGTAGCGTTCCACCGGGCAGAAAGCCTTTGCAATACACCGCTCCACGCTGTCGCCGGTGTCGATCGCGACGATCCGGCCGCGCCGCGGAACCAGGTTTACCAGTCGCTTGAACGCTGTCTCGACCGCCTCCAGATCCTTGTATATGTCCGCGTGATCGAATTCCACCGAGGTGAGAATGACTGCATCGGGAAAGTAGTGAAGAAACTTCGGGCCCTTGTCGAAGAATGCCGTGTCGTATTCGTCGCCTTCCAGGATGAAGTGCTTCCCCTGCCCGACCGCGAAGCTCGATCCGAAGTTCTCTGCGATTCCGCCAATCAAAAATGAAGGCTCGAGTCCCGCCGAGTGAAAGATCCAGGACAGCATGGAAGTCGTCGTCGTTTTGCCATGCGTGCCAGCCACCACGAGCACTTCTTTGCCAAGCAGGAATTCCTCATGCAGGATCTGGGGCAGAGAGCAAAACGGAATGCGCTCGTCGAGAACAAACTCCAACTCCACATTCCCCCGAGAGATCGCATTGCCAACCACGACGAGATCGGGGCGCGTCGCCAGGTTCTTAGGATCAAACGGTTGCGCCACTGGGATTCCCAGCGAGGCGAGAAAGTCCGACATCGGAGGATAGGCTGCCGCATCCGAGCCGGTTACCCGGAAACCGCGTTCGTTCAGCATGCCTGCCAGCGAAGCCATCGCCGTGCCGCAGATGCCGATCAGATGTATGTGTTTCTTGTCTGCCATGGTCTCCAGGTCCGGATGAGCTTAAGCGGGGGTCGTCGCCGCTTCCAGTATCTTAAGCTGCACCGCACTTCCGTTCACGCTTAGCCTCGCGCGCACGCCAATCGGAAGGGTGATGTTCTTCCGGGTTACGTGGCCGGAGCGCAACCCATAGGCGATCGGAATTCCCAATTCGCCCACAATCCGCAGGATCACTTGCTGCAGCGTATATCCCTGGCTGTTGGACTGTAGACAATCCAGCATTTCGCCGAATACCAGGCCCTGCACTCCATTCAGCTTGCCCGCCAGCTTCAATTGCATCAGCATGCGGTCCACCTGGTAGGGCTTTGCATTCACGTCCTCCAGAAAGAGGATTGTGCCCGCGGTGCGAATCTCGTGGGGAGTGCCCAGCGACGCTACTAAAAGCGACAGGCAGCCACCGTACAAAATGCCTTCGGCGGTGCCATCCGCCAGCCCTTCCACGACGGTACCCGGCTCGGAGCCGGTCTCCCAGCCGGAAAGGCCGCGGGTCGCCGCTTCCCAGGACGCCAGGTCCACACCGTCGGCTACCGCGAAATCCTTCGTGACCATGGGACCATGAAAAGTCACAAAGCCGGCGGAGTCCGCGAAACACGTCAACAGCGTGGTGATGTCGCTGTAGCCCACAAAAATCTTGGGGTGCGCGACGATCTTCGCCGGGTCCAACGCACCCAACAGATAGTTGGCTCCGTAGCCGCCCCGGGCACACAGGATCGCCTTGATGTCCTCGCGCACAAACATCTCTTCCAGCTCCCGCGCACGCCGTTCCGCTGAGCCCGCAAAGTAACCTTCCTGCTGGAGAATCGAATCGAAATAAATGGGCGTGTAACCCAGTTCCCGCAACCCTGCGCAGCCCTTGTCGAGCAGTTCCCGCTTCAGATTGCTGGCCGGCGCGACGATGCCCACCGTATCGCCAGCTCGAAGCGCTGGTGGCTTGACGCGCGAGCTTTGCGGGGCAGTGGAGTTGGTCAACGAGTCATCCTAAATGAAGAACTCACCCCGGCAGACCAGCTGTGCCGGACCCTGCAGAAACACTTCTTGCTCAAAGCGCACCACCTGAGTTCCGCCCGGAGCGTGAACCCGCACTGGCGAATCGGCACGCCCACTCCTGATCGACGCGACCGCGGCCGCGCATGATCCGGTGCCTGACGATTGCGTTTCGCCGACGCCGCGCTCGAAGAAGCGAACGTCGATATCCTGCCTGTTACTAGTCACTACCAGCTCAATGTTAACCCCTTGCGTGAAGCTTGGATCGCTTTGAATCTGCGCCGCACGCTCCTGCCAGTTCGGCCAAAACTCAGAAACAAACACCACCAGGTGGGGATTGCCCATCGAAACCGGCGTGCCTTTCACCTCTCCGAACGAAGTACGGATCGTGCGCTCACCACCCACTTGCGGAATGCCCATTCCGGTCTCAAACTCGAACCTGTTACCGCGGCGCGCGACCAGCCTGCAAGTCTTCAGTCCCGCACCCGTCCGGATGACGGCCAATTCTTTTTGATTCTCCGCGCAGAGATGCGCGGCAACGCAGCGCGTTCCGTTGCCTGAAATTTCGGCGGCAGACCCATCGGCATTGATCAGGCGCGCTTCCATATCTGCGTCGCCGGCCGGAAAAAGCCATTCCACCCCGTCGGCGCCGACACCATTGTGGCGATCGCAAATTTGCTGCGTCAATGTCTCGAGCGGGGATGGCGCCTGCGTGCCGTCGATGATCAGGAAGTCATTGCCGCAGGCGCTGGCTTTTGTGAATGCGATTACCATCTCCGCAGGACTCATTCGTGCTCGACGGCGCCCAGGGATCCGACCGTGGAGAAAACCGGTGATTGATGCAACAGAGTGTTGATCCGCTCCTGGTCCTCGTGCGGACCGTCCACGTTGAAGAGCACGCGCACATGTCCCGGGGCGCCGGCTACGCGGACGTTCTGCATCGTGCCGTGGGCGTCGTCCAGTACCCGGTTAGCCTCGATCAGAATCGTCTCGGCGCTGGGACCCGTAACCTCGTAGGTCATCACCATCGACTTCATTCCGAATTTTCTTTCCAGCTTGCCCAGAACAGCTAATGCCATCAGGATGACAATGGTCGCGAAGATTGCCGTGACGTACAGGCCGCCCCCGGTTGCCATCCCAACCGAGGCAACGACAAACAGGGTCGCGGCCGTGGTCAGTCCGATGACTGATCCGCGCGCATGCAAGATGCATCCCGCCCCGATGAATCCGATGCCCGGAATAATTTGCGCGGCGATCCGGGTGTGATCTCCGCCCATGCCTCCAGCGAGTTGATCCGACAGCACGGTGAACATGGCCGAACCGAAGCAGATGAAAATGTTGGTGCGCAAACCGGCGGGCTTATGGCGAAGCTGCCGCTCCAACCCGATAATCCCGCCAAGAATCGCTGCCGTCACCAGCCGGAGGATGGTCGTCGACAACACCGTCCCCATGTGACTGCCCAACATATTCATGCTGTGGTGAAGGTCCGGCATAGCGCCTGCGTGGAAGCGACTGGATTCTATCACCGCAAAAAGAATGCCCTGCGGCTTCCTCAATCGAGAAGTTAACCTGCATGGTTACCGAATGCGATGTCGCCCGGCAGATTAATGGGATCGAAAGATCGTCAACTTATGCTGCCCATTCACCGCGATGATGACCACCGCGGGGAGACCTCGCTGGTGAACGGCTTGCCAGACCGGATCTCCTTCGAAGGCAATCGCAAAATCCGAATAGTGCGCCGGATCTGCCAGGGCGTGTTCCCACACTCCTTGCGGATCGGAGGGCTGTCGCCACACGCGGTGGTTGCCTTCGTTGATGGTCCGACGCAGCGGAATGCCTGCATCCTGCAAGGCTCCAACATGCTCGCCGAGATACATCAGCAGTGTCGAGCCGGCCGGCAGTTGCTTCACCTGCTCCGAGAGTGACCGCTCCAGCTGCAATCGGCTTCGGGAATTGACCCAGGCCTCCCGGTAACATCCCGGCTGCGCTTGCCACAGGCTCGCGTAGCTCACGGCCACCAGTCCGACTCCGAGCAGGGCCAACACCCATTTTGCGTACAGCGACGGCGCGATCGACACCAGGTAGTGCACTGCCAGCGCGAAAAATACCGCCAGCGCCGGCAGTAACTGCACTCCGTACCGCAGGTTGTACAACGAGTGCGGCCACCAGGAAGGCGTGAAGATCGGAACTCCACCATATGCAACCGACAACATGTAGAACGGGAGCGGCACCCAAAGCAGCAGGAACCCTGCCACGCGCCGGTCCAGAATCACCCATAGCGCGCCCAATCCGGCCAGAAGCAGCCACGCCCGTTGCAGTGCATTCCCCTCCGCGATACTGAACTCTCCCGCTTTCAGGAAGTACAGCGCTGCTACCGGCAGATTGTGCGCTCCCGGATGCGGCGGAAACCCCGGAACGGCGGTCCTCTGCTCGATGGCGCGCGCCGAATACGGCCCGTTCGCGAACTCCAGCGCGTTCCGATAGACGATGCCGTTGTACGCGAACCACAAGCCAGGGACAGTAGCGCACACCAGAAGAAATGCGAGGACGGTTCGCCTTGTGCCCTGGGTTGTCGAGCGCCACCCTATCGCCACGACCAGACAGCAAACCGCAGCCGACAGGAACCATCCGTCATAGCGTGTCAGGCAAGCGCCGGCGAGGCACGTCCCACACTTCCACAGCGAACGCCCTGCCCCAGCCTGCCACCCGGTCCCGCTCGTCGCACGCAGAAATTCGCTGAAGTGCACGACTGCCCAGATGAACAATGCGAGGTACAACGACTCGGTCATCGCAGTCGATTGCAGGTACAGCAGGTTGGGATTCAATCCGTAGATCGCAGCCGCGAACCAGGCAGGCAGACCCGTGCCGGCTTGCGTTCGGCCCGAGCCTGCGAGTGCGCCTCGCACCAACCGGAAGATCCCGACCACCCCGAAGACGTAGGCCACCATCGATGGAACCGATCCGCCTGCGCCCGTTTGCCAGGCCGATTTCGAAACCAGGAACGGAATCATCAGCAGATGCGGCAAAGGCAGCCAGACGGTACCCAACTGCAGAAGTCCTGGGGTGCGTGAATCGAAGACCCGGCGAGCGATATTAATGTGCGCCACGGCATCGCCGAAAAGAAGGATGTCGCCGTTGCGGAAATAAATCAGGAAGGCGGCCAGCGACGCGAACGCCGCCAAGCCCGCGACCCACGCGGTTTCCAGATCCCACCTGCGGCCGGAGGGAGCTTTCATTCGAGGTGCGTCAACTCACGGAATACCTGGAAACGGGCGTCGATCTCCTCGCGCGTCAGCGACTGCAGCCGCTCAGTCCCGAAACGCTCCACCGTGAATGAGCCCATCACGCCCCCATAGAACAGCGCGCGCTTGAGTACTTCGCGATTCACCTCTCCTTGCGAAGCAATGTAGCCCATGAAACCGCCCGCAAACGAGTCGCCCGCCCCGGTTGGATCTTTCACCTCTTCAATCGGCAACGACGGCGCCCGAAACGGGTGGCGCCCGATTCCGAATGCGCCCTCGCGGAAGAAGATGGTCGCGCCATACTCGCCATGCTTGATCACGAGGGCCTGTGGCCCCATCGCCAGCACCTTCTGCGCCGCCCGTGGCAGGTTTGTGTCGCGCGCAATCATCTTCGCCTCGGTGTCGTTGATCAGCAACACATTCACCAGCTTCAACATTTCCGCTAGTTCCCGCGGCGTTCCGTTGATCCAGAAATTCATGGTGTCCCCGCCGGTCAGCCGGACGCCATTCATTTCATGGCGCACCGCCGTCTGCAACGACGGGTGAATGTTCGCCAGAAACAGGAACTGCGTGTCGGCATACTCGGGGGGAATCTTGGGCTGGAATTTCTCGAAGACGTTCAGCTCGGTGAAGTCGGTTTTCGCTTCATTGAGATTCTCGGTGTAGTGGCCGCCCCAGCGGAATGTCTTGCCGGGCGCGCGCTCGATCCCTCTCGTGTCAATGCCGCGCCGCCTCAGCACATTTTCGTGCTCGGCGGTAAAGTCGTCGCCGACCACCGCCACCACGCGCACATCGCTAAAAAAGCTGGCCGCCAACGCGAAATGCGTGGCCGCGCCGCCCAAAATGTTTTCCACGCGACCGGAAGGCGTGGTGATGTTGTCGAATGCCACCGAACCTACGACGAGTATGCTCATGATTGGATTTAGGCTTTATTTCCCTGAGGAAGATATTTGTCCAGGATCAGGCTCAGTTTCTGCCTGCTCGCCGCGGGAATCTTGTCGCGATCCGTGAGGATGGCGTGCGCCAGCGAGGAACCGCACTTGCAGGTTCGCTCGGTTGGCATCGCCGCGACCGTTTCCGCTACCACCTTGGCTGCATTCTCCGCGTTCTTCACCAGCACCGCAATGATCTGATCGACGGTCACCGAATCGTGATGCGGATGCCAGCAGTCATAGTCCGTCACCATGGCCACGGTCACGTAGCAGATCTCGGCCTCGCGCGCGAGTTTGGCCTCTTGCAGATTGGTCATGCCGATCACGTCCATGCCCCAGCTGCGATAGACATTCGACTCCGCCTTGGTCGAAAACTGCGGACCTTCCATGTTGAGGTACGTTCCCCCGCGTTTGCCGCTCACGCCCGCTTTCTTGCATGCCCCCTCGACCACCACCGAGAGTTGCGGGCACACCGGCTCCGCAAAGGCAATATGCGCGACGACCCCGTCCCCGAAGAAAGTATCGATACGATGCCGGGTGCGGTCGAAAAACTGGTCGGGGATCACGAAGTCCAGCGGCTTGTGCTCTTCCTTCAGTGAGCCCACCGCCGATACCGACACAATCCGTTCCACCCCGAGTTGCTTGAACCCGTATACGTTGGCGCGAAAATTCAATTCCGTCGGCAGAATCCGGTGCCCGCGTCCGTGCCGGGCGAGAAACGCAACCTTCCGTCCCGCCAGCGTTCCCAGCACGTAGGCATCCGACGGATCTCCAAAAGGAGTTTCCTGCTTCAATTCGCGCACATCGGTCAGCCCGGGCATGGAATAGAGCCCGCTGCCCCCAATGATTCCGATTTCCGCCTGCCGCAAACGTCCTCCTGAAACTTCCCGGCGCCAATGATCGAACTGACGATTATACAAAACAGTCAGAACAGGTCCGGCTGCGGCCACGCCCTCCCGCTCGGCCTATCCATTCACATCGCAGCTTCGGCAACCGCAAACCAGCTACAATTTTCCCCATGAAGCTCGTCGGAGCAGTGCTTGCCGCGCTCATTCTCAATCTCTGCGTTCTTGCCCAGCCCGCCGCCGTCACGGTTCCGATTACGCTCGATCACAACCGGACGATCATCGATGCCTATCTTCCCCTTCCCGACGGAACCACCAAACGGGTTCGCGCATGGGTCGACAATGGCAATCCGGACCTGTGGATCACGCAGGCACTGGCCACCCAACTCGGCTTGCCCTTGAGCGGCGATCCGAAACCAGCTTTGGGCGGACAGCAGCGCTCCGTGCAGCCTCCGAACCACTTGCAGATTGGCGGGATGACCATCTCTCTTGCGGGGATCAAGGAGGGGCAGGCCCTACTGGATCGCGAAAGCGTCGCTCCAGGCTGCAGCGCTCTGATCACCATCCCTTCCACCGTGCTCCGCAACTTTGACGTGCTGTTCGACTACCCCAACCGCCAGTTCACCATCGGCATGCCCGGCTCGATCCCGTTCCAGGGCGAGAGTTCGAAAATCATTCTGAATTCGCAGAGCGGACTCATTCAGGTCGCCAGCAAGATCAACGGCGAGGAGCACAACCTTGCGCTCGACGTGGGCGCCTCCTTCACCCTCCTTTCCGGAGAATTGCTCGCGCAATGGCACAAAACTCAGCCTTCCTGGCCGCACATGACCGGCGCCATCGCTTCCGCAAACATGTGGGGCGCCGAAGAAGAGGCCGGTTGGCAACTGCTGCGTCTCCCCAGCATCCAATTCGGCGCGACGACATTGAAGAACGTCGCGGCCGCATCCTTCCCGGTTCAGTATTTGAAGTGGTTTGCAGATCGCGCGGGTGTCCCCACCATCGGTCTCATCGGCGCGAATGCGCTTCTCGATGATCGTGTCGGCATCGACTACGCTCACAGCACGATTTACTTGCAGCGCACCAGCCCCACGTCCGCGCCTGACATGGATGTCGTGGGCATAATTCTTCGCCCAGAGTCTGGCGGCCGCTACACAATTCTTGCAGTGGCGGACTACGACGGCAAACCTTCCGTGGCGGATCTGAAAGCAGGCGACGTTCTACTCGGTGTGGATGGTGCCCCGGCAACCGGCGCCACCATGGGACAGGTGTGGTCGCTGCTGGGCGGCGCTCCGGGTCAAACCCGTACCCTGACTCTCGAACGCGAGGGTAAGCGCTTTACCGTGGATGCAACGGTCCGACGATTCCTCGCGCCCGTGTCAAGAAAGCCGACCAAGAGTCCCCGCAGAAATCCCCACCGACGAAACTAAGCGAGAGCCCGACGAAAAAGAACGCTATCACGCCCCTCGGCGGCCGTCGCTGCTCACTTCGTTGCGCCCGTCGAAAATATCTCCCGCTCGATTTTCGCGGTCGTGTCCTGGTCCAGGCTCTCGCTGACCAGGACAGTGTCTCCTTTAACCTCGATGACCACCGGGCCCTCCTCCGTCAACCACGAATGTTTCCCGGTGAGCGTCTCGACCGTGTAAGTTGCGTGTTTCGTATCCGTCGCTTCCTCCTCCACGTTGTGCACGCGCACATAGCGATCCTTCAAGCCCTTGGCGTAAACGAACGCAAACTCCGAGGCTTTCTCCGGGCTTGACCACCGCGAAAGGTACATCAGGGCGAGGGAGCCGGCGGAATCACCCTTGGGCCGAACCGCATAGTAATAGCCTCCCCGCCAGTGCGGATACAAACGCTTGGACACCTCAACCCCGGCATACTGATCAATCAGAATGGCAACATCGAATTCACCCACCGCCCCCACATCGAACTTGTCATAGCTCTTGAAGTCGGCTTTGAAGTCCGGTAATGGCATGGGCGGAAGCTTTTCTCCCGACAGATAGACAGTGGGCTCCATGATCTCCCGCGTCGAGCGTGGCGGATTCTTGAATACCCCCGCATACGCTTTCTCCTTGCCCACCCGGGTGAGCAGTTCCGCCTCAAAATCCAATCCGTAGCGGTAGGGAAACGTCAAAGCCTCTTTGATGTAGAGCGGAGCATTGTGAAACTCGACTGAGTCCGCGGTGCCGACAAGCATTCCGGCCTTCAATGCCTCGACGAGCTGCGGCGAGTCGAGTACCGACTGGCCCGTAGGCGAGAGCTCGTAGTCGATCAGCACGACCATAGCCTGCCCTTCCACGACCGCCTGGTGCGCGGTCGATGCCTCGTCGTTCGCGATGTCCTCCAGCGTCGGCTCTTTCTTGCTGCTCCCCAGGTCCGGGTCGCCTGCCTTCATGTATTTCTCCAGCCCGAATGACTGGTCCTGCAGCGCGTGGGTCAGTTCGTGCGCCAGCACCGGTTTTTGCTGTTCCGGCTCAATCCAGTCGAGCAAGTTCACCGTCTTCGCCCGCGGGTCGTAGTAGCCCGCGACTTGCTCCCGCAGCAACGCCAGGAGAAATGTCTGCAGATCGAAAGTGCGTGGCAATAATCCGAATTTCTTCAGTACCAGCTCTGACCGGCGCAGCCGTTGCGCGTCGTCATCCTCCTCCATGTGCTTGCGGATAAACGCGACCACTTCATCGCGATTCACCAGCCGCCGCTTCACTTGCGCCTGGATCGGCAGGGACGTGTCTTTGCTGGCGAATTTCAGGATCTCATCCACCGAGCGGAACAACTCTTCCGCCTCGGGCGGCGAAATCTTCTTTTCGATGTCGTCCGGCCGGGCGACCTGGCTCTTCCCCCCGGCACGTCCGTCAGGCGCCGGCGGGGATGCTTCTCGCGAACTCGGCGCGTCCTGCTGACGGGGAGCCGAGGTAGCAGCCGATTGTGGTCCTGCCCAGGCCAACCCTGCGGCCAACAATACAAGAATCCTCGCTGCGCACAGGTAGGGTCTCGTTTTCCGGTAGAATTTCTTCAAGTTCACCTTCTGGACAAATATGTCCGACTCCAACCCACGGGCCGCGGCCGCCGAGTTTTTTCAGAAAGCCTACGAGCTTCAGATGAACGGCGACTATCGGCAGGCGATCCAGATGTACACCCGATCCATCGAACTGTTCCCCACCGCCGAGGCCTATACCTTTCGCGGCTGGACGTATTCCTTCCTGCATGACTACAACCGCGCCATCAAGGAATGCCGCGAGGCCATCCGCATCGATCCGGAGTTTGGCAATCCCTACAACGATATCGGCGCCTACCTGATCGAACAAGGAAAATGGGGAGAGGCTATCTCCTGGTTTGAAAAAGCCATCGCCGCAAAGCGCTACGAGGCGCGCTGCTACCCCCACTTCAACCTGGGCCGCGTCTACGAACACGAGCGCAAATGGGAGAAAGCTAAAAACTGCTACGCCCAGGCGTACGCGATCGATCGAAAATACCTGACGGCGCTCGCGGCATTTCGCAGGCTATCGTGCGCGTTTAACTAAGATGCAATTCCGGATGTTCAAGAAGGTCGCCTTAAGTCTTGTCCTGCGTCAAGAAGCAATTGCCTGAAGTCTTCCCCTGCATCCCCGATCATTCATCTCGTTTTCTGGCCTCGAATCTTGCTCGAAGTCAAGAAAGCAGTCGCCAGAAGTCTTCCTCTGCATCCCCAATCATTCCCTCTTCGAATCTTTTCTAGCCTCGAGTCTCGCTCTGCGTCCTCTGCGGCTCTTCTCCCCGATCTCTGCGGTTAAAAGCTTTTCTCCACCCGCTGCGCCACCCAGTCCCCCACCTCGCGAGTCCCCAAAGTTCCACCGGCATCCTGGGTCGTCTTTTTCTGATGAACTGCCTCCAGCACTGCCGCCTCGATTTTCGCGGCCTCGGCGGTCATCCCAAGATGAGCCAGCATCATCGCCGAAGTCAGCATCGCGCCCATCGGGTTCGCAATATTCTTCCCCGCAATGGGCGGCGCCGACCCGTGCACCGGCTCAAACATCGAAGTTTTCCCCGGATGAATATTTCCGCTGGCAGCCATGCCCAGCCCGCCCTGTAATCCCGCGGCCAGATCCGTAATGATGTCGCCGAACATGTTGTTGGTGACAATGACATCGAACGGTCGCGGATCGCGCACCATCTGCATGCACAGCGCATCGACGTACATATGCTCCGCCCTGATCTGGGGATATTCTCGGCCGACCTCCTTGAATACCCTTTGCCATAGTCCTCCCGCGTGGGTCATGGCGTTCGACTTGTCCGACATCAACACGCGCTCACGCCGGCTGCCGTCGAACTTCGCATGCTTCTCGCAATACTCGAACGCGTACCGGATCACGCGCTCCACTCCCTTGCGCGTGTTGATGTCTTCCTGGATCGCGACTTCATCCTCGGTCCCCTGCTTGAAGACGCCGCCCGCGTCTCCATACACCCCCTCGGTGTTCTCGCGAACCACCACGAAGTCCACATCCTTCGGTTCGACATCCTTCAACGGACATAGCCATCCCGCGAGCAGGCGCACGGGACGCACGTTCGCATAAAGATCCATCTTGAACCGCATCCCCAGCAGGATTTCTTTGGCATGAATATTGGTGGGAACCCGAGGATCGCCGAACGCGCCTACCAGGATCGCGTCGAATTGCTGCCCCAGCATGGCAAAGCCATCGGGCGGAACCGTCACGCCGTCGGCCAGGTAGCGTTGCGCACCCCAGTCGAACTCCGTGGTCTCAACCGAGGCTCCCGAGGCGAGCATGACCTTCACGGCCTGCGAAATCACCTCGCCCCCGATCCCATCGCCGGGAAGAACTGCAATCTTTTTGCTTGAACTCACGCGCAAAGAGCTTACCAATTGCCACGTGGCTTTGCCATGCCGGGGAATCGCCTCCATCACGATCCAGGCCTGCGAGCCTTCAGTGCCCTTCCTGTCCCTACTTCTTGCGCTCCATTTCAAACTGGAAGTGCGCGTCCTTCCCTTCGTGCTTCCAAGTCCAGTCCTCGCTGTAGTGATCGGCGTCCGCAAACGAGTAGACCGCCTTGTGCATGTGTCCGGCCTGCGGCGAAGAAAGATTGGTGGCATCCAGGAAATCGAAGGTGACGGTTCTCCCGTCGGGGGAGATCGCGGCCTGCATGCGCGGCTGATTGTTGCTCGGACAAAAGTGAGTCATCAGCAAACGGCCCCCGTCTACGTAAAAGAGGCTGGTCATCGCCTCGTCGCCCATCTTGATGTCCGCCATCACGGACGTCCCGCCCGCGATTAAGCTGTACGTAACTTCCGACGTCTCGCCGTGCGCGCCCTCTCCATTCCACGTGCCCGCCATCGACTTGAACCTGTCCAATGCCTTCTGCGCACCCGATTCTGCCCAACTGAACGCCGCAGCCAGCATCAGCATCCCAATCGCAACCGCTCGAAAAGTTTTCATCCGCGCCTCCTTCGAACAAATGCTGCGGTTCGGCCAGCAACCGGGCGAGGTGCGCTCGCCTCCGCTATAATTGAGCAGGATAGAAATGCCTTCTACCAGCCCACAGAACGCGGTGGTATTGTCCGCACCCGACTCCGCAAACTGGCCCGCGCACTTCGGCAGTGTTGTAGACGAGTTTGCCGCGCTGAGGTCAACCTGCGGGCTCTACAATCTTGGCAACCGCGCGAAAATTCGCCTGACCGGCAGTGACCGGGTGCGCTGGCTGAACGGCATGGTCACGAACAATGTCCGCGACTTGGCCGCCGGACACGGGATCTACGCTTTCCTTCTGAACCCGCAGGGTCACATCCTGGGCGACCTTACCGCCTACAACCGGAGCGAATATTTCCTGGTGGACACCGACCGGACGCAAGTGGAAAAGATCCTCGCCACCTTTGACCACTACATCATCATGGACGACGTCGAGGTTGCCAACGTCAGCGAAACTCTGACTGCGGTCGGCGTGACTGGGCCGAACACGCAGGCCGTGCTTCAGGCATCGGGCTTGGACGTTCCCCAACTTGAGCCCCTGCAGATCGCCGATCTGGTGTGGCGGCAAACTCTCGTGACCATCGTACGCGGCGAACATGAGTCCTATCCGTCCTACGAAATTTGGCTCGCGCCCGAATCCGCTTCCCGCTTGCGCGACGCCCTACAGGCCGCAGGCGCATCCCAAGTCGGTCGCGACGCCCTGGAGCTCTACCGCGTCGCGCTGGGCGTGCCACGCTACGGACAGGACATCCGCGAGCGCGATCTGCCGCAGGAAACCGATCAGCAGCGAGCCCTGAACTTCAACAAGGGTTGTTACGTGGGCCAGGAAATCGTCGAACGTATTCGCTCCCGCGGCAGCGTGCACCGCAGATTCACCGGGTTCATGGTTTCCGAAATGGCGCCGGCACCGGGCGCAAAAATTCAACTGCAGGCCAAGGACGTTGGCGAAGTCACCAGTTCCGCCGTGATTCCTGCCTCCAACGGCGATCAGGCGGTAGCCTTGGGGTATATCCGCCGCGAAGTCGCAGTCCCGGGGAAAGAGGTCGAAATTGCCGGTTCCAATGCGGTCGTGACCGAACTTCCCTTCAACGGTCTGCTCAAAACATAAGAGGAATACATCATGGCTGAGAAGAAGCAAGACGCTGGCTTTACTGTCAACGACCGCAGGCTGTTCACTACCGATGGCGAGCTGCGATCGGAGGTTCGTGAAGAAACTCCTGCGCCCGAACCGGCCGCGCCGGCCCCCGCCGCCGTAGCGCCCTCGCCCGAATCCGCGTCTCCGCCTGCCGCCGAGTCCAAGGTTCCACCACCTCCTTCCGCCGCGGAGCAGAAGGCAACCGTCGATGCCTATCACAAATCCTCCAAAGATCTCGATGCGCGCGTGGAACTCAGCGGCCACTCCGCGAAGGAATTGGAAATCAGCTTCGAACGCTTCATGGCGTCCCTCTACATGAGTGCCATGATGCAGATGGGCATGATGCACGAGGAAGGCGGCCAACCCCGCATCGATCTCATCGGCGCGCGCCAGACTATCGACACGCTCGGACTCCTTCAGGAGAAAACCAAGGGTAACCTCACCTCCACGGAAGAAAACTTCCTGCAGAACTGTTTGTACGAGCTGCGCATGGCGTATGTGGAAGTCACCAACGCGCTGGCGCGCCCGACACAGGCTCCCGGAGCGGTCGCGGGCAACAAGACACGATGAAGGCAACGCTTACGGTGCTGGGCAGCGGCACGTCCATGGGCGTGCCCACCATCGGCTGCACCTGCGCCGTATGCCATTCGCCGGACCCGCACGACCGCCGCACCCGGCCTTCCATCCTGCTTGAATTCGACGGCAAGTCTGTCCTGATCGATACCACGCCCGACTTCCGCGAGCAGGCCATCCGCGAGCGCATCTCCCGCATCGATGCCGTGCTCTATACCCACACCCATGCCGACCACATTCTTGGCATCGACGACCTGCGGCCTCTGAGCTATCACCGCGACGGCCGGATCCCGCTCTATGCGCGCCCGGAAGCCGCCGACTTTATCCGCAACATGTTCCGCTACATTTTCGACGCGGATTACAAGTTCGGTGGCCTGGCGCGGCTGGAACTCAAACCGATTGGCGGACCTTTTCAACTTTTCGGGACCACCTTCGAGCCGATCCCGGTCATCCATGGCGATACCGAAATCTATGGTTATCGCTTTGGCAGCGCTGCCTACCTGACCGACTTCAGCGAGATTCCCGAGTCCTCAATGCCTCGCCTGGAGGGTTTGGATGTTCTATTTTTGGACGGCTTGCGTTACAAGCCGCATCCCACGCACTCCACGGTCGAGAACTCCATCCGCATCGCGGATCGCCTCCAGGCCAAGCGCGTCTTTTTCACACATATCTGTCACGACCTGCCGCACGAGGCCACCAACGCGGCTCTCCCGCCGCATGTGCGTCTTTCCTACGACGGCATGAAGCTGGAGTTCGAAATCAAGTGACGACCAGTGTGCAGTTGTCGGTCAGGTCCGGGCGCCCGTGCGGCGTTCTCTGTGTGCTCTGCGAAATCTCTGTGCGCATTGCAATGAGATTTTCTTTTTGAACTCGATGCAGATATTCCACAAACTCGAAGATGTCCCCGCCGGCATCGGCCCCACGATCGTCAGCGTGGGTAATTTTGACGGGGTACATCGCGCACATCAAGCGGTGCTAAGGGACATCGTCGACCAGGCCCGCCGCCAAAGTGCCAGGTCAGTGGCCCTCACCTTTGAACCCCATCCCACCCGCATCCTTCGCCCCGACTCCGCATTTAAACTCCTGACCCCGACCCCGGAGAAGCTCCACCTGCTCGCGAGTACCGGCCTCGACGCGGTCCTGCTGCTGCCCTTCAGCCGCGACCTTTCCCTGCTGACCCCGCGCCAGTTCGCCGAGAGAATTCTGCGCGACACCTTGCACGCCCGCGAAGTCCACGAAGGCTATAACTTCCACTTCGGGCACAAGGCAGCCGGCAACGTGCAGACGCTTTCCGAGTTCGGCCGCGAAATGGGCTTCATCGTCAAAATTTTCGATGAGATGACCTTGCGCGGTGAACCCGTCTCCAGCAGTCAGATCCGCAAATTGCTCACCCTGGGACGGGTTAGCCGGGCCCGTCACCTGTTGGGACGCCCGTTCGCCATTCTCTCGACGCCCGGACGCGGTCGCGGATACGGCAGCAAATACACTGTCCCGACCATAAACCTGAACCGCTACGACGAACTTGTGCCCCAGCATGGCGTTTACATCACCCGCACCCGGGTCGGGGAAGAATGTTTCGACTCCGTCACCAATATCGGCAACCGGCCCACCTTCGGCGCCGATTCCTTCGCGATCGAATCGCACCTGCTTAATTTCCATCCCATCGCCTTGAAAGCGGACACCGAAGTCGAGATTCTCTTCCTGCAGCGCCTACGTGACGAGATCCGGTTCCCGTCTGTGGAAGCCCTCCGCGCGCAGATTGCCCGGGACGTGAACCAGGCCCGCCGTTATTTCCATCTGGCTGACCTCCCAATTCGGTAATCTCCAGCTCTGAAAGTGGACACCGCAGGTCCCACATCCTCGGTTCGCTCCTTTACAATCCCAGTGCAAGGAAAGACAAAACTATTATGACCAAGAAGAAGTCAGCCACTTCAAAAACGAAACTATCGCGAGTCGGAACATTGATCGCAGCCGGATCCATGGCCATTGGTTCTAACGGCACACCTGCGCAAGGGGCCGAAACCGACTTTGGCCCGAGTAATCCTTTTTACGCGGTTAGCACTCTGCCCTTCCACGCGCCCCCCTTCGACAAGATCAAGGACTCGGATTATCAGCCGGCTATCGAGGCGGGCATGGCGCAGCAGCGCGAGGAAATCAAGCACATCGCCGACAACCCGGATGCGCCCACGTTTGAGAACACCATCGTTGCCATGGAAAAAACCGGCCGCCTGTTCGACCGTGCCATGTCGACCTTCAATGCCGTTACGGGAGCCAACCTCAATCCCGAACTGCAGAGTGTCCAGAAAACCGAAGCACCCAGGCTGGCCGCTCATTCCGATGCCATCTTTCTTGATGCAAAACTTTTTCAGCGCGTCAAAGTTATCTATGAAAAGCGCGCCTCGCTGAAGCTCGACCCCGAGTCCAACCGCCTGGTCGAGTACTACTACAAGAAGTTTGTACACTCCGGTGCCAACCTCTCCGAAGCCAACAAAACCGCGCTTAAGAAGTTGAACGAGGAGGAGTCCACTCTCACCCAGGGCTTCGTCACCAAGTTGCTGGCCGCCACCAAGGACGCAGCCTATGTCACGACCGACAAGAACGCGCTCGCCGGTTTGAGCGATGCCCAGCTCGCCGCCGCCGCCGAGGCCGCCAAGGGACGTAAGCTGGAAGGCTACGTCGTCCCTCTGCAGAACACCACCCAACAGCCCGATCTCAGCATCCTGCAACAGCGTGCGACTCGGCAGATGCTCTTTGAGAACTCCTGGACGCGCGCCGTGCATGGCGGCGCCAACGATACCCGCGACACCGTCGCCCGTCTGGCTCAACTACGCGCCGAAAAAGCCAAGCTGCTTGGTTTCCCGAACTATGCCGCCTGGAAGCTTGAGGACCAGATGGCAAAAACCCCGGAAGCGGCGCTCAAGTTCATGGACGCCCTCGTGCCCGGCACCACGGCAAAAGCCCGCAGCGAAGCCGCCGATATCCAGGCCGTCATTGATGCCCAGAAGGGTGGCTTTCAACTTCAGCCTTGGGATTGGAACTTCTACTCCGACCAGGTCCGCAAGGCCAGGTACGATCTCGAGGAAGCCCAGATCAAACCCTATTTCGAATTGAACACCGTGCTGGAGAATGGCGTCTTCTACGCTGCCACCCAGCTCTACGGCATCACCTTCAAAGAGCGCAAGGACATCCCGGTCTACCACCCCGACGTCCGTGTGTTCGAAGTCAGCGACGCCGATGGCAAGCCCATGGCCCTCTGGTATTGCGACTACTTTAAGCGCGACAACAAGAACGGCGGCGCCTGGATGGACAGCTTGGTGGGCCAATCCAAACTGCTCGGCACCTTGCCCGTGGTGTTCAATGTCACCAACTTCGCCAAGCCTGCGCCCGGCCAGCCCGCCCTCATCAGCTTCACCGATGTCACCACCATGTTTCACGAATTCGGCCATGCCCTGCACGGCATGTTCGCCGACACTACTTATCCCACCCTCGCCGGAACCGCCGTGCCTCGCGACTTCGTCGAGTTCCCTTCCCAGTTCAACGAGCACTGGGCCACCTACCCCACCGTGTTCCAGAACTACGCCAAGCATTACCAGACGGGTGCGTCGATGCCGGCCGAACTCGCCACCAAGATCAAACAATCGGCCAGGTTCAACCAGGGATACGCGCTCACGGAGGTCGTGGCCGCGGCTGAGCTCGACATGCAGTGGCACACCCTTCCGCCCGGAATGCCTCTGCAGCAGCCCGACGAATTTGAAACCCAGGCGCTTGCGAAAACCCATCTCGCCTTAAGCTATGTGCCGCCCCGTTACCGCTCCACCTACTTCGCGCACATCTTTGGTGGTGAATATTCGGCCGGATACTACGCTTACCTCTGGAGTGAAATGCTCGATAATGACGCCTACCAGTGGTTTGAGGACCACGGCGGCTTGACCCGCGCCAACGGCGATCGCCTCCGCAAGATGGTCCTCTCCCGAGGCAACACTGAGGATCTGGCCCGGATGTATGCGACGTGGCGGGGCAGCGAACCGACCATCAATCCGATGTTGAAGTACCGTGGCCTGCTGCCATCGGATGATTCGAAGTAGAGCACGTCGCCCGCGGTTCCTTGCGGGTGCCTGCAGTTTTTCCAACTGCCCGCACCCGGACCCTGTGGGCGTGAAGACACCGCGGCTCTCCGGCGGCCACGACTGGATCGCGTGCCGGAGAGCCGCCGTTCAGAAGCTGTACTTCAATCCAAATTGAATCTGGCGCATGGGAATCGCCAGCGACGTGATTTGGCCCGCAACCCCGGGCCCATCGTCGATGAAGTTGTCGGGTTGCGCATAATTCGGACGGTTGAAAGCGTTGAAGAACTCCGCCCGAAATTCGAGACGCTGCGTTTCGGTCAGTACAAACTGTTTGCGCAGCGATCCGTCGAACACGTTCTGGCCGGGGCCAGTCAGGCTGTTGCGTCCCGCGTTTCCGAAAAAGTACGCGACCGGGGGATCCGGGGGAAGCGGGTACGCGTTTATGTCGAACCACAAATCTTTCGTGCGGCGATCGCGCGGCAGATTTCCATTCCTCAGCTGATTGGGCCGGACCGCGACTTGTGCTCCGGTGTTGGACGGATCGTTGCCGAGCAGGGGCGAGAATGGGAAGCCGCTCGCGAGGGTATAGATGCCGCCCACGTGCCATCCGCCAAACACCGCGTCGAGCGCGCGGTTGCTGATCTTCGACCGGCTTCCTCCGAAGGGCAATTCATAATCAAAGCTGAACACCCAACGCAATCTCTGGTCGAAGTCGGCGAGTCCCCGCTCAGCGGTTAGGTCGTAGCTGTTCTGCGGGAACGGTGCCGCACAGCAAATCTCGGGCAGGTCGTTGATCGCCTTGCTGTAGGTGAACGCGCTCAGAAAATACAGGCCGTGGCTCAGATGCTTCTCCGCTTTGACTTGCAGCGAGTTGTAGTTCGAGGTGCCGCGGTTCTGAATGGATGTGAACCCGCCATACAGCGGGTACGGGCGCCGAGACTGGATATCTCCGGGCCCTGGGACCGGAACCTGGTTACGGTCGGTCACGACTTGCAGGCGCGAACCTTTCGAACCTGCGTAGGCGACCTCGAGGCTGATCGCTCCTGGCAACGCGCGCTGCACCGCCAGGTTCCAGCTCTGGTAGTAAGGAGTATGCAGATTCGGATCCACACTCGTGACCCCGGGATTCACCGCCTGGCTGGGATCCAGCGACGGAAATCCCTCCGACACCGTGATCACGGGAGTAACCCCGTCGCTGACGAAACTGGGTTCGTAGAAAAATGGCAGGTTGTACGCCAGCTGCAACGGCGCCGCGGTGCGAATTTCCTGGCCGCTGAAGAAGATGCCATAGGCTCCGCGGATGACCGTGTCGGCATTCGCGCCGGGCGTGAAGGCAAATCCGATTCGGGGCGAAAGGTTTGCCTTGTCCGCCTTTACCAGCGCGCGGGAGGCGCCGTTCTGGCCCGCCTGGATGAGAGTTCCGCTGGCGTAGTCGAAATTGCTCTGGCGATTGTGCACTTCGACGATGGGCGAGAAGTAGTCATAGCGAACGCCCAGATTCAGGGTGAGCCGGCGGCTCACCTTCCAATCATCCTGGGCAAACAGAGACGGAACGTGTTGTCGGTTGCCCAGTTCAATTACGGTCGAAATCCCGGCCGTTTTTGGCAATCCCAGCAACATGTCGGCAAGGCTACTGCCAGTGAAGTCGCCGCTGAATGTGAATTGCCCGCGCGGCGCGGCTTCCTGCGAGATGTTGAACTCGCTCCAGCGGATTTCGCCGCCGAATTTGAACGTGTGGGCGCCGCGTACCAGGGTGAGCTACATCGTTGATCTGCCGTTCCTGGCTGGCCAGAATCGTGGGAGCGTACCTGGGGTCTCCCACCCGGCGGAAACTCCGGGGAGAGAACAGGGTCAAGCCGTTGACGCGGGCATCGTCGGGCACGCCGGGAACTTGCAGTTCCGCGGGCGGAAGGGCAGTGCCGTTCACCGGCACTCCACGCCGGATATGCACGTAGTTGAAGCCGACGCGGACTTCGTTCACGGTCTTCGGGGTAAACGCCCGCGTGTACCCGAACGAGGCGCCCTTGGTGTCCTCGAACCCGTTGCCGGTGCTGGAATCGCCGCCGTTGGCCAGGCCGGGCAGTGGCGCCGGCCGGAAGTCGGTCCGGCCGCTCATGGAATAGCGCACGAAGAACTGATCGTTCTGCGAGACGTTGTAATCCAACCGGCCATCCCCCTGGTCGATGCGATCCTGCTCAATGGGCGAAATGATGAAGTTGTTCCCCGTCCCCGGTTGATTCGGGGTTGGATAAAGGTTCATGAAGGCCTGCGCGATCGGGTCGATGCGATCCGTGGGAATCTTGTTTCCCAGGAATGGCAGCCCGGTCGTGGGATCGGTGATTACCGGCTCCGATGGGTCAGAAAAGTCTCCGGTGCGTTCCGCCAAAGTCGGAATCGCCGATACCCAGGTCAAGGGATTGCGAATGATCGTTCCCTGATAATCTCCGAACCAGAAAAGCTTGTCTTTGACGATCGGGCCGCCGAGAGTCCCGCCAAACTGGTTTTGCTTGAAGGAAGCCTTCTTCTGGGCCGGATCTTCAAAGGAGTCCCGCGCGTCGAGCGCCGAATTTCTGAAGAACTCAAAGACGTTTCCGTGATAGCGATTGCTTCCCGACTTCGTGATCGCATTGACGACTGCGCCGCCGCTGCGCCCAAACTCCGCTGAATAACTGTTGGTCTGCAGCTTGAATTCCTGGATCGCATCCACGTTGGTGCGGAGCACGACTCCACCGTTGTCGTTGGAATTGTTGTCGATCCCGTCCAGAAGAAAATTGTTCAGCGTTCCCCGGGTGCCGTTTGCGACGAAGCTGTTGAGGCCGCCTGTACTGCTGCCGCCCGTGTTGCCGTTGGTCCCCGAACTGGTCCGCACTACCCCCGTGGTCAGCGTGGCCAACTGGATGTAATCGCGGCCGTTGAGCGGCAGTTGGGTCATCTGCTGCGTGGAGACCACCTCTCCCAGTGAAGACGTGTCGGTTTGAATGTTGGGCGTCTCGGCAGTCACTATCACGTTTTCTGAAACCGACCCCACCGCCATCTCGAAATCCAGCCGCAATCGGTCCTGTACCTGGACCACAAGGGTGCTGCGAATCTGGGTTTTGAACCCCGGAGCTTCGGCCTGCACTTTGTAGCTGCCCGGACGCAGCGGGGGCGACGCATACTCCCCGGTGCCGCCGGTCTGCGTTTTGGTTGTGGCGTTGGTAGAGATCTCCACGAAAGTGACCGTGGCCGACGCAACTCCGGCGCCCTGGCTGTCGCGAACCGAGCCTGCGATCGTTCCAGTATCGACCTGGGCAAATGCGCCTGTCAGCATCACCGCGCTAACCAGAAAACACAGCGACATTCCTCGGACACGCATGTTTGTCCCCCCCAAGGCTTTCGTTAGGAAAAGATTAAAGCACAGATAGAAAGAAAAGGAAACTTCACACGAATCAAAACGAAAGCCAACGAAAATAAACGAGCCGTCAGCGCATCTGATTGTTCCTCTGGTGGAGCTACGTCGTGTCTTGGAAAATGACTCTGGGCGGCCTGCCAGGATCTTCTAAATGCGCGACCCGCTGAGACCAGCCACGCCAGGCGCGTTCCGACCGTTTTGCCGGTGCGGTGATGAATCGAGCCCGTTCGCAATTCCTCACAGTTTCCGATTGCTAACCCCGCCTCCAAAATTGACAATCTCCCGAATGTCCGCCACGGTCGCGACTTTCTCTCAAACCACCGTCGCTCAGCGCCGGACCCTGCTCGCGGCATCGCTCGGCTGGATGCTCGATGCCTTCGACACCATGCTCTACGCGCTGGTGCTCGCCCACATCATGCTCGACCTCGGCATGAGCAAGGCGACATCCGGCTTTCTGGCCACCCTGACGCTGCTCGCTTCCGGCATTGGCGGCGTCTTGTTCGGCTTCATCGCCGATCGTATCGGGCGCAAGCGTGCCTTGATGCTCAGTATCCTCACCTACTCCTTATGCTCGTTCGCCTCCGGACTCGCTACCTCGATCGCCGTGCTCGCATTCTTCCGCTTCATCCTCGGTCTCGGCATGGGCGGAGAGTGGAACACTGGCGCCACCCTGGTCGCCGAAACCTGGCCTGCCGAATTGCGCGCGCGGGCGATCTCCATCGTGCAAAGCTCATGGGCGATCGGTTACGCGCTCGCGGCCTTAGTGGCCGGCATCGTTCTGCACTATGCCAACTGGCGCATGGTCTTCTTCGTCGGGATCCTGCCCGCCCTGGTAACGCTCTGGATCCGGAGTCGTGTCCCGGAATCCGAAATGTGGCAGGAGCACCACCGGCTCGCGCAGGATTCCAAGCGCGTGGCCGATGCCCAGGCGGCCTACGACCACTCCAGTTTTCTCCGCATCTTTCAGCCGCCGTATGTGCGCTACACCTTCGCTCTCCTATTCGCCAATTTTTTCGGGATGTTCGCCTGGTGGGGACTGTTCACCTGGCTCCCCCCCTACCTCTCGCTTCCCGTCAGTCAGGGCGGCCGAGGCTTTGGCGTCATGGGAACCACCACCTTGCTGGTCGCGCTCAATCTGTTCGGAATGTTTCCGGGATATGCCGGCTTCGGCTGGGTCGCAGATCATCTCGGGCGACGGCGTTCCTTCGTGCTCTACACCCTGACCGCTGCCATCCTGGTTCCCCTGTACGCCGCCGCTCGCCAGCCTGGGCTGATCCTGGTACTGGGGGCACTCACCGCTTTCTTTGGAACTGGCTTCTTCTCCGGATCGGGTATCATTGGCAGCGAGATCTTCCCCACTCGCCTGCGCGCCCGCGCCCTGGGCTTTACCTATAACGGCGCCCGCACCATGAGCTCAATCGCACCCTACGTGATCGGACGAGTGGGCCAGGCCAAGGGCCTGAGCTGGGCGTTCTACTTGTGTTCGGCGGGATTTTTCCTCTCGATGCTGGCCGCAACCCAGTTGCCGGAAACGCGCGGAAAGACGTTGGAATAAAGCTGAGGTCCAGAGAGACCTTCCCGGGTGGTTGCCTGGGCGAAGTCGATGGCCCCGTCGAGCGCTGCTCGACCCTTTCGAAGCTCGCGCCTCGCGGCAAATAGCTGCATTCACTCAATCGGCTCGACCACCGTCGCTTCCGCCCCTGCCCGCTCCGGCAATTGCACGATTACGATTGCTACCAGCACAATCACAATTCCAAACGACTGAATCGGCCGCAGCGCTTCACCCAGTAAAACCGCTGCCAGCACGATCGAAAACACCGGCTCCAGGCAACTCGCCACAATCGCCCGCGTGGGCTCCAGGTGCTGTAATCCTGCGAAGTACAAAGAAAACGGCCCCAGCACCGACACCACCGCGAACACCAGCAGGAAGCCCCATTGCGAACCGGAGTAGTGCGCTCCCGCCAGTTTCCATGGCGGATTCACGATCATCCAGAAGGCGCCGGCGCTGAAAGTCGTATACAGCAGCACGATCCACCGGTCATACCGTGTCAAAATCCGATGCCCCGCCACGTTATAAAAGGCGAACGATACCGCCGCCAGCATGGCTGCGATCACGCCCGCCGGGTCGAGCCGGAATCCGCCGGCCCCCACCACCCCGATCGCGAACGCGCTTCCCACCACTGCCAGTCCTACTGCCGCTACCCGCTGCAATGTCGCCTTCTGTAGCCCTCGCGCCACCATGTAGAGCAACACCAGCACCGGAGCCGTGTATTGCAGGATAATCGCGGTCGCCACGTTCGTTCTCTGGATGGCGAAGTAGTAAAGGTAATTCGATGCCGCCACCCCCAAAACGCCCAGCAACACGATGCGTCCGAAATCCGCGGCTGGAAGCTTCAGGTTCCGCCATCCCCGCCGCCATTGCAGCACCGGCAGCAGGACCAGGAAAGAAATCGTCGTGCGGCTCTGAGAGAGAATGAGGGGATCGATCGGCGGAAGCGCCTGCCCCGACGGAAGCAATCGTCCCGTGAACGCTGCCCTGCCCAGCGTGGCCGCGATTCCCCACAAAAATGTCGCCGCGGCAATGTAGGCGTATCCGCGAACGGGATGCGCTCTATTCACCAAGGATTTCGTCGAGCCGTTCAGGATTGAACCCGATCATCACTTCTTCTCCGATCACCAGCGTCGGAGTGGAATGACTTCCGTATTTCTCGGTCAACTCCCGCACCGCTGCCGGATCTCGGGTGATGTCCCGCTCTTCGAAGGGCACGCCTCTCTCCATCCAGGAAGAGTTTGACGATCTGACAGGGCGGGCAATCGGGTTGGGTAAAAACAATCACCCTGGATTTCATGTTAGTTGCAAACTATTCCTGCGAGCCGCGCCCGGCTGCGCTAGCCTTCGCCGATTTCGATTTCAGACGTAATCGTCGCGGTCTTTTCCAGCATGGCCGATACCGAACAGTATTTCTCTTTCGACAACCGCACCGCGTCCTCGACCGACTTGCGTGAAACTTTGCCACCCACCTTGTAGATCAATTTGATCGCCGTGTAAACCGAGGGCGGCTGCTCGGCGCGCTCCGCTTCGGCGCGAACCTCAAGACTCGTAAACGGCTCCCGCTTCTTCTGCAGAATACTGGCCACATCGTACCCCGTGCACCCGCATAGCCCCAACAGTACCAATTCCATCGGGCTGTTCCCCGTCTTCTTGTCCCCGTCCGTCACGATCGCGTGACCGCTGTCCGCTTCCACGACGAAACGGTGGTTGTCCGTCCAGAAAGCCCTGGCTTGCGTCATAAGCCTACCCTGTCTCCTGCCCCCATGTTCCCAGTTCTGAATGACGAATATTGATCATGGCGTTGATCATCGCGTTGATCATGGCGTATTGATCATGGCGTATCGATCATGGGTACACATGCTCAGTCTCTGCGCCCTCTGCGGCCCTTCTCCGCGCGCTCTGCGGTGAAAAGCCTTCTGCCGACCTCGCGCCCGCCATGACGCATGCCGCACCAGTCTCGCCGCTCGAAGCCCCCAGCTCTAGCGTCGATTATCGGTCATCGGTTCGGGATGAATCAGCACCCGAAACAGCTCCGGCGCATCCTGCTTGAACCGGATCTCGAGGTCGGTCTGGATATCGTGGACCCGGGACAGCGGCAGATCGTCCGACAAGGTGCAGTGGCAGGAAACATACAGCCGTCCCCGAACCCGCTTGATCTGCACCTCGTGCATGTCGAGTACTTCCGGAAACTCCGCGGCAATCGCTTTCAATCGGCGTTCCAGCGCCGCATCCCGGACGATCTCGTCTCCGGCTTCAATGGTCGCAGGCTCGCTCTCGATGTGCGTCAGGATCGCCGAAATCGTGGGCACATCCTCGCGCATCTCCGCCTCCAGCGCCGTGACCCGGTCATGCGCCTCCTTGAGCGACAACCGCTCGTCCAGTTCCAGGTGCTGCTCCACGTGCAGCCGCCCGTCCAGATCCTGCACGCTTACGTCGTGCACGTTCAGGTTGTGCCGGGTAGCCACCGCGCGAATCTGATCGAAGATGTTCTCCGCCCGATCGGCGCGCGGCACCGAGTTGACGGTCACGTCGGCGTCTGGCAACACTCCACGCACGGCATCGGTCACCAACTCCGCGACTCGTCCAGAGTGCTGGAACGTCGCCGTGCGCGCCAGGCCAACCGAGACATCCGCAAAATAACGGTTGCCTGCGCGGCGAATCCGCACCCGGTTGACCTCAATCACGCCTTCCACTCGCCGCACCGCGTCGATGATCTTGCTGCGCACCCCGGCTGGGGCCGCGTCCAGCAACGCGTCGATCGTCTTGCGCGCCAGCCGCCAGCTCACGTGCACCACGATCCCGGCCACCACCAGCGCCGCCATCGGATCGGCGTCGGCCAACCACCCGACGTGGTACCGCCGCCCTGCCATCACCAGCAGCAATCCCAGAATCACCACGCTGCTGGACCAGACATCGGTCGAGAAATGCAGGGCGTCGGCTTCGAGCGCCTGGCTGTCATATTTCTCGGCGATCCTGCCCAGGGCCCGCGAACGCCAAAGGTCAACCCCAATCGATGCCAGCATCACCACGAACGCCCACACCGTCGCCTCAATCTCGACATGCCTGAAGAAAAGGCGCGCGATCGCCTCGTAGATAATCCAGATACAGGTGAGCAGCAGCAGGCCGGTCTCAATGAAGGCGGAGAAATTCTCCACTTTTCCGTGACCGTACTGATGGTCGGCATCGGCAGGCTTATCGGACACCCGCACCGAAAAGAAAGTGATGATGGCCGCGATCAGGTCGAGGCCGGAGTGGGCCGCTTCCGACAGGATGCCCAGGCTCCCCGTGGTCACCCCTACCACGATCTTCATCGCCGTAATCGCGATCGCCGCCAGCACGGAATTGCCCGCGACCGAAAGCTTTTCCGCTCTCATGGTCGCAGACGAATACGGCATCGGCGATTCCGACATGCCGTGATTATCACCGCTCCCTTCGGTTCCCGTCCAACCGATTTCATGAACTATCGAGGGTGACGTCACAGGGTTCCGGACATTTCCTGTGCTACGATTTCATTCAACCTCCACAATGACCCAGGCGAAGCCCACCGTCGTCGTCACTGGCGTCTCCGGCAATCTCGGACTGCGGCTGCTCCCCCATCTCGACAATTTCTACGTCATCGGTATCGACATGGTGGCGCCCAAAACCGATGCTCCCATCCGCTTCGTCCGCATGGATCTGGGCCACGAGGATTCCTGCCGCGGCCTCTACAATCTCTTTAAGGAGACTCGCCCATTTTCCGTGGTGCACCTGGCCTTCGTCATTGACCCGCAACGCACCGGCGTGCTCGACGTGGACCGGATGTGGCACATCAACGTTGCCGGCACCGCCCGCGTGATGGAAGCGATTACCGAAGCCAACCGCAATGAGGACACGGGTGTCCGCCAGTTCATTTACCCCAGCAGCGTTTCCGCCTATGGCCCCCAACTCCCCGGCCCCGTGACGGAAGAATTCGCTCTCGACGCTCATTCGCTTCCCTACGCGATCCACAAGAAGGAGTCGGACCAGGTGGTGCAGCAACGCGCGCCCGCCCTTCGGGGATGCAGCGCCTATATCCTTCGCCCTCATATCTTCGCCGGCGCGAGCGTTGAGAACTACCTGATAGGAGCCTTCCGCGGCTCACCCAACGGCAAGGGAAAAAGGGCGGAGCAAATGCGCAAGGACGGCAAGCGCCTTCCCTGCATGCTGCCCTACGGTCAGCAGTACCTCGACAACCAGATTCAGTTCGTGCACGTCGACGACATGGCGCGCTTGCTTGCCTGGATTCTCCGCCGCGAACCGGAAGCGCGTCGGCTCACGATCCTCAACGTTGCCGGCCGCGGCGAACCCCTCACCTTTGCCCGCTGCATCGAAATGGCGCGCGCCAGGCTGGTCCGGGTCCCCGGCCAGTGGGCCATGCGAATGGTGCTGGAGTTTTTGTGGAAAGCGGGAATCTCGGCTGTTCCCCCCGAGGCGATGCCCTATATGAGCGGGCAGTACATCATGAATACCGATCGTTTGCAGAAATTCCTGGGCGACGACTACCAGAAAATCATCCGCTACACGGTAGCCGACGCGTTTGCCGATTCTTTCAAAGCTCCCGCACCCGTGGGAGAAACGCAAAAGCTCGCGGTCAGCTAGGCCTTCTCCGATCTCTCCCGCACTCTGGTTGGGAAACGTCCAGCACTCTGGCGCACTGAGCGCTTTTGAAAAACCTACTTCTTCCCGCGAAACAAACCTGCCGTTCCCAGCGTGTAAGGCGTCCAGCCAGCTTCGCGAAATCCCGCAGCTAACATCCGCGCCGTCATTTCAGCAGGCGCCGGAAACCTTCCCACGGATGCGGGCAGGTATGCGTACGGCCCCTTTACGCCTGAAATTGCGGTGCCCACCGCCGGCAGCACCCGGCGAAAGTAGACGCCGTAAAGCTTTCCAATCAGCCCCTCGGGTTCGCTGCACTCGAGGATTCCGATTTCGCCGCCGGGTCGCAGCACTCGCGCGATCTCGTGCAGGCCGGCATCGTAGTCGGCAAGATTCCGGAAACCGAAAGCCGAGGTCACCAGGTCAAAAGATTCATTCGGAAACGGCAAGTTCAGCGCGTCGGCCTCCACCCACTGGGGAGAGGCTCCATCCGACTTCGCGACAGCCCGCTCCAGCATGGGATGCGCGAAATCCGCCCCTACGATCCTCGCTCCGGATAAGCCTGCCTGCCGGCGCAGCGCGAATGCCATATCGCCGGTGCCACAACATAGGTCCAGGGCGCGGGCATCCGGACGCGCGAGAACGCGGGCGAAGGCCCGAGCGGCCCGCCACCACCACCAACGGTCAATATTGAACGACAGCACATGATTGAGCAGGTCGTAGCGGGGCGCGATCGCGGAAAACATCTCTTGCACGGCTCGCGCAGCCGAGACACCATCGCCTGCCCCTTCCGGCGCCGCCCCGATTACTGTCGGCTTGTTCTCCTCATTCATCCCGGTAGCACGACCGATCGCAGCGGCCCTTGCGGACCTGCACTGCTCCCTATGCTCTCGATACTTCCCCAATCTCATCCACGGCCGCAAGCACGACCTTCTCCGGCACGTCATTCACGACTTCAACCTTGCCGATCTCCGTTGGCAGAACGAAATGTACCTTGCCATGGCGCGTCTTCTTATCGGATTGCAGGCGGCGTACGATGTTTCGCCCGCGCACCTCCAGCTTCGGCAACGGCCCCAGCATGCGTGTCGCGTCGCTGATCCGGCGGGCATCGTTCTCGTCCAGCTTTCCGATGCGGGCCGCGATCGATGCCGCCGCCACCATTCCCCAGGCCACGGCTTCGCCGTGCAACAGCTTCCGGTAGCCTGTTTCCGCCTCCAGCGCGTGCCCGATCGTATGACCGAAATTCAACACGCGCCGTAGACCGTTCTCTTTCTCGTCCACCGAAACCACCTGCGCCTTCAGCCGAACCGACTCGGTAATCAAACGCTCGACTGTGGCTGCGTCCCTCTTCTGAATCCGTTCCCGATTCTCTTCGAACTCGCGAAACAACTCCGGCTTTCCAATCACGCCGCACTTGAGCGTCTCGTACAGTCCAGCCCGGTACTCCCGCTCCGGCAGTGACGACAGCACCTGCGGATCGATCAGCACCACGCGCGGCTGATGAAACGTGCCCACCAGGTTTTTCCCAGCTTTCAGATTGACTCCCGTCTTTCCGCCCACCGACGCATCGACCTGCGCCAGAACCGTCGTCGGGATCTGTACCAGTTCGATGCCGCGCATGTATAAGGACGCCAGCAGACCCGCCACGTCGCCCGCGACTCCTCCCCCGAAGGCGACGACCACCGCATTCCGGTCCGCTCCTAGTCCGGCCAACTTCTCCGCCAGCGCCTCCACCGTTGCGAGCCGTTTGAACCGCTCTCCTTCGGGCATCTCCAGAACCCTGGCGTCAAAGCCGGCCGCGGTCAGCGAAGCCATTAATTTCCTTCCCCACTTGCGGCGCACCGGCGCGACCGTCACCACCAGCAATCGACTTGCAGCGGGCACCAGTCCGCGCAGCACCGCACCCGCCCGCCCGAGCAGGCCGTTTTCGATCAGCGCCTCGTAAGGACGCGGCTGCACCGTCACCGGAATTTTGATCATCGAAATTCCATCATAGCGTAGGCTCCGCCGGAGATGGCGGCACGGTCGGACGCCTCAACCCCGCTGGCTCTCCGACTTCTTGGGGAATATCACGGAGGCCAATATCGAAATCAGCAGTACCCCTGCCACCGTTCCCAAAGCGACCCCCGTCGGAATCGTGTAGTAGTGGGACGACATCATCTTCCCGCCAATCAGGATCAGCACGATCGCAAGACCATAGTGCAGGTATTCAAACAGGTCCATCATGCCCGCCACCGCAAAGTACATCGACCGCAGTCCCATGATCGCAAACACATTCGACGTGTACACGATGAATGCATTCAGGGTGATGGCCAGCACTGCCGGGATGGAATCCACGGCGAACAGAATATCGGTCGTCTCGACCACCAACAGCACGACCACCAGCGGTGTGGCATAAAGTCCCGGCTGCCGCACCCAGAACTTGTTCCCGACGTAGTCGTCGGTGACCGGGATCCATTTCCGGAAGATCCTCAACACCGGATTCCTCTCCGGATCGACTTCCTCGTCCCCTTGCCGCATCAGCTTGATGCCGCTATAGACCAGCAGCGCGCCGAACACATAAATGAGCCAATGAAAGCGCTGGATCAAGCTCACGCCCGCCAGGATGAACGCCCCGCGCGTGACGAGCGCTCCCAGGATTCCCCAGAACAGAACCCGGTGCTGCAATTCCGCAGGCACGCGGAAAAACCGGAAGATCACCAGGAAGACGAACAGATTGTCAACACTGAGGGAAAGCTCGATCAGATACCCGGTGGCAAATTCGAGGCTGGCCGCCCGCCCGTGCCAGAAGTACACCAGTACCGCGAACGCCGTCGCCAGCCCCACCCACATCCCGCTCCAGCCCAGCGCTTCGCGAAAAGTCACGCTGTGCGCACGCCGGTTGAACACGCCCAGGTCGAGCGCCAGCATCACCAGCACAAAAATGTTAAACAGGATCCAGAACAGCAGCACTATCCGCCCCAGGTACTGAAGGATTTCTTCCTCATCGCTGCTTCCATGTAGAGACGACCGGGAGAACCCGGCCTCAAGCAAGTGTGAAGATCAACTCGCCGGGCCGCCGTCTCGCCTTCCGAAGCCACCGCCCGCTACTTCGCTCTTCCCCGCTTCCCGCTCTGCCACTCTGCCCAGATTCCCAGCGGCTTCATGAGTTGGTCGGAGTGCGTATCCCGAAAAATCTTGTCGATTTCGGCGTGGGTGAGCCGTGCTCCCAGGCGGTCTTTCGCGTTCGCGATCCCGAAAACAACCACCGTCATCTCGGCAACATGCTTCTTCAATTGCGGAATGTCCACCTTGTCGAAGGTGTCCGAAGTCGCGTGATAGTTGGCCAGGTAGTTGCTCTCTTCCTGCTCCGCTACCAGGGTCGGCACTCCCTCCAGCATGAAATCGTAGTGATCCGTCCCCCACTCCACGTCATCGGTCTTGAGTTCGGTTGCACCGAACTGCTTCAAGGGCGCGACGATCTTGCCGAGTGCGTCTGCGATGTCCTTCCGTCCGCTCAACGTGAAGCCGGTAACCCGCCCCGTGCCGGCATCGATGACCGCTACTCCGACCGCCTTGTCCAGTTCATTCCGATGCGCCGTCGCGTACGCGCGCGAGCCCACCATCCCCTCTTCCTCGCCCGAGAACAGGATGAACCGGATCGTCCGCCGCGGCTTTGCTCCCGACGTCTTGATGGTGCGCAGCGCATCCACCACCAGCGCCGCGTTGCAGCCGTTGTCGAGAGCGCCCGTCCCCAGTTCCCAGGAATCCAGATGCGCTCCCAGGATCACGAACTCGTCAGGTTTGTCGCTGCCCCGGATCTCCGCCACCACATTCGACGCCGCCACCGGCCCGCCAATCTTGTTGGGAATCGACAGGTCCGCCCATACGGGATGCCCCGACGTTACCAGGCGCCCCATACGCTCCCCATCTTCGCGCGCCACCACCACCATCGGAATCCGGTCAATCTCTCCCGCCATCGCATTGGTATGCCGGTACAGGATGTCGTGCTCGCGCGTCGCGATGAACGCAATCGCTTTGGCCTTGCCTTTCACCGCCGCATCGATGATCGCCGGCGGCGTCATGTATTCGTTGAACAAGTCCGCCCAGGTTTTCAGCACGTCCGAGTGCACCAGAATCAGCTTGCCGGAAATGTCCCCAGCCTTCTTGAATTCCGCCGCCGTGCCTCGGCCCACATCCACCACCGGAACATGCTTCGCGGTCAAAGCCGGCGCCATGGCAACGGAAACTGCCCGTGCCTTGAACTCCACCGGCGGGATCGTCGAAAACTTTGGGTCGGTCGCAGTTCCGATCGAGGAGATGTTCACCACCGTCGCGCCCTCAGCCCATGAAGTCGGGAGCTTAAAACTTTCCGTGTGCACGCTGTCGGCGCCGGCTTCTTTGAAAGCAGCCACTCCCCACGCCACCGCGCGATCCATGGCAGGCGTCCCAGGTACCCGGCCCCCGATTTCGTCCGTCAAGTGTCGCAGGTTGTGCTCCATGGGCGAAGCCTTCAGGGCTTCCTGAATCAGCCCCTCTGCATCCGACTTGCCCTGCGCCCGCGCCAGGCAGGGTACGGCCAGGCACCATGCGACCGTAAAGAACGCCAGCTTCCGGTAGTTAGTCATATGAGCCGTCATTAGAAATCAAATGAGGGAAAACCGAAAGGGACAGGAAGGACCCATCAATCAGAACTTGAAATTAGAACCTGAAATCAGCAGCCCGAAATCACCTCGCGTCCAGCATCCACACCGTCTCGAGCAAAACATCCCCCACGATCTGGAGGCTCTTCGCGCTCAGTTTGTCCATAGTATCCTGCGGCGTGTGGTGAAAAACATTGTCGTAGCCGTAGTCGAGGTCGATCAGGTCTGCACAAGGCACGCCCAGCTTTACGAAGGGGAGATGATCATCTTCCACTCCAATGGTTCGCAAGAAAAAATGAGACTGGTAGCCCAGCTTGGCCGCGGCCTGGCCCACCAGATCTTCCAGCCAGGGCGTCGAATAGGTATCCCGCTCAATGTTCAGGTCCGCATCCCCGATCATGTCGGCCAGCAGGAATGCTTTGATCTTTTTCGCCGTCCCGTCCTTCTGCCATCGCTCTGCCAGGTGCCTGCTGCCATAGACGCTGTCGGTCGCGCTCCAGTGCTTCATCGCCTCTTCCCCGTCCGTCCACAACAGCCACACGCTGTACCCTTCGCGTTTCTTGCCGCGCAGTTGGTTGGCAATTTCCAGCAGGATCGCCGTCGAGGACCCGCCGTCATTGGCGCCCACATAACCGGTGTCTCGCAATGGATAGTTGGTATCGTAATGGCCGGCGATCACGACGATGCCGTCTTTCGTCCCCGGAAACTTGGCGATAATGTTCCGCACCGGGAACTTTCCTTCGACCGTATCCGCCGTGAAAGCGTCGTCCTCAATCTCCTCTCCCTTGAGATGAGAAACGATGTACTCCTCCAGCTTCTTGTGGTTCGCACTCCCGACCGGGCGCGCACCGAACCCGGTCACTTCTTTTGTAAGTTGCATGGCGCGCGCGCCATTGATTCGAGGCGCCGTTCCTACCTTCGTCGCGGAGGCCGGCTCAACCCTGGCCGCGCTTGAGGTTGCCGTTTCCTTGGCCGGTGCCGCCGAAGGTTGCGCATCGGTCCTGGCCTGCGTGCAGGCCGCCGCCCCCAGCATCAGCCCTCCGGCCAAAAGAAAAACGGATCCGCGCCTGCATTCGCGTGCTGGTTTCATTTCGGCTGCTTCTCTTTCCGGGCCCTGCGCTGGGTGGGATGCACCATCCAGGCGATGCCGATCGAAAAAACGTACAGCCCGACCATCGGCGCCGCAAAAATGCACATGTTGAGAATATCGGTCGTCGGCGTCAGGATCGCCGCAATGATGAAGATCACCAGGATCGAATAGCGCAGGTTGCGCCACATCCAGCCCGCCGTCACGATCCCCATCAGCGAAAGGAAGAACACCAGGATGGGCATCTCGAAAATCACGCCCATCCCGATGATGATCGTCAGAAACAGGTCCGTGTACTCCCCGATGGTGATCATCGGCTGAAACTGCTTCCCGTATCCAATCAGGAACTCGAGCGCTTGCGGGTACACCAGCTTGTAGCCAAAATATCCGCCCGCGATGAACAGCGCCACCGTCGAGGTCATGAATGGCACCACGTAGCGCTTCTCGTTGCGGTACAGTCCCGGCGAGATGAAGGCCCACAACTGGTACAGCACGAACGGCGAAGTCAGAAACAGTCCCGCCAGCAGCGCAACCTTCAGGTACATGTTGAAGGGCTCGGTTGGATTCAGGTAAACCAGCTTCTCCGACATCCCGTTGCGCTGCAGGGCCACCATGATCGGCCGCTGCATGATCTCGTAGATGTTCTCCGCATACCTCCAGCATGCGAAGAAGCCAACCGCGACCGCAATCAGCGAGTAGATGATCCTTTTCCGCAGTTCCTCCAAATGCTCGAGGAACCCCATTGCGGGAAGGCTGTCCTTTTCCGTTTCAGGTGCTTCGGAAAGCATCTCAGGCATCGGGAGCCTTGGGGCTGGGTTCGGACTCGGCGCTCAACTGCTCCGGCACGTGCGCTGCGGGGGGCGCGTCGATCAACGTCCCGCTGGCTACGGCGCCCATTGGCGCTTGGCTGGGAGGCAGGATTTGCGGCGTCGTATCGCGCTCGATGTTGGCTATCTCCGACTCGATTTGTGCTTTGAACTCGTTGGAAGCGCGCTTGAATTCGTTCAGGGCTTTTCCAATCTGCCGCCCGATCTCGGGCATCTTCTTCGGCCCGAAGATAATTAGGGCCAGCAGGAAGAGAAAAACCATTTCTGAGAAACCGAGATTCATATCGAACATCATACTGCCGGACTCAGATCGGCAGCAACGCGCCGGGATACTGCGGAACCGGGACGGTCAAGCTATTTTCCCGTGGACGACTCCCCCTGACCTCACGGTATGCTTGCCGCGACCCTGAAAATGGCTACTCACCTCGCGCCTTCTTCGCACTATTCCATTCCCGACTGGTCCGTTCGCATTCCGGCGCTCGATGGTTTGCGCGGCATCGCCATTCTCCTCGTCCTCCTTCGCCACGCCGTCTTTGGCGTGAGTTCCGTACAGGGCATCGAATCGCATTCCCGCCTCGCCTTCCTCCTGCTGACTGCCGGACAACTCAGTTGGAGTGGGGTCGACCTTTTCTTCGTGCTCTCCGGATTCCTGATCGGGGGCATTCTGCTCGACGCGCGCCCCTCTCCTCGTTACTTTCAGACTTTTTACATCCGCCGCGCCTATCGCATCCTGCCTCTTTATTTCCTGATCATCGGCCTCTCCCTGCTGCCGCACCTGCTCGTGCAGTTTTTCCCGGCCCGAGCCGCCCGCATGTCGCCACTTCCCCTCCCCTGGTGGTCCTATGCCACCTTTACCCAGAATTTCTGGATGGCTCACCGCGGCGTCTTCGGCCCCAGTGGCATCGGAATTACCTGGTCGCTCGCCATCGAAGAGCAGTTCTACCTCACCATTCCGCTCCTGATTCGCAAGGTCCGGCCCCGCAACCTCCTCATCGTCCTCCTGACCATCATCGGCTGCGCCCCCTGGTTACGGGTTCTGCTGCACTCCAGCATGGCCTATCCCGGACTGGCCAACTACGTCCTGATGCCCACCCGCGCCGACGCGCTTTGCCTCGGAGTGCTGGCCGCGCTCCTGGTCCGAAACCCGTCGTTCTGGAACTGGCTCCAATCCAACCGCCGCTTCCTCTGGTCGGCAACGTCGTTCTTGTTTTTGGGATTGGCCTACATGACATGGCAGGGTTACGACGCCCTGTCCTTCCCCATGACGACTTGGGGATTCTCCTGGCTGGCCGTCTTCTACACCTGCATCCTGCTCACCGCGGTTTCCCCGTCCACTCACAGGGCGCGCCGCATCCTCGAAAACCAATCCCTCATGCAACTCGGAACGCTCGCCTACTGTAGCTATCTGGTCCACGTCGCCATCATGAATGCCCTGCGCCACCCGCTGAAGGTCCACTTCCCGCAGTTTCCCGTGGCCGCATGGCTGGTGGGAGGGATTGTTGGAATCGCCCTTTCCCTGGCCGTCGCTGCCCTCTCTTATAAGTACTTCGAAAAGCCGCTGCTGCGCCGCGGCCATCAGTACTCTTACTAGATCCGTTCTCTCACTGGAAATGATTTGCCGGCACCTGGGGGTTGCTCATTTTGGGGTTGTTACTTCAGTGCTTGCCCTTCCGGCGCGACCCGCACCTCCAAAAGAGCTCTTTCCACGGACCCCCATCTTCGCAATGATGGTGTCAGCCATGCTGACCGGATCGCGCTCGCCGCGCTCTTTTCTCTCCTCCCTGGTCTTGACCGCAGTCTTGACCGCGTTCTCTATTTTCTTGCTGAGTTGCTCGAGCGTCCCCTCTTCCAATAACAATGGCGGCAGCAACAACGGATCGGGAGGCTCCGGCGGTTCGGGAGGTAGCTCCGGGGGCACCGGCAACTCCACCACTTCATGCCAGCAGATGACGCCTGGCCAGAACGCCAGCCTCGGCGGATTTCTTCCATTTCCTTCCACTAGCCTGTGGAACACCGACATCTCCGCCGCGCCCGTAGATCCGAATTCCAGCTCCATCATCACCAACTACGTCGGATCGGGCACGCATGTGCATCCCGACTTTGGCACCGATCCGGCCTACGGTATTCCTTACGTCATCGTCAACGGCAACCAAGGCCTGGTGCCCGTGAACCTCGGCGCCTATGGCGATGAAAGCGATCCCGGGCCGATGCCTGTGCCCGCTAACGCGCTCATCGAAGGCGGCTCCTCCAGCCCCGGCGATCGTCATGTTCTGGTCCTCGATAACGGCAACTGTTTTCTTTACGAACTCTACAACGCGGCTCCCGCATCCGGCGGCAGTTGGAGCGCGGACTCGACCGCGGTGTGGGATCTGCTGAGCGATCAGCAGCGCCCTTACACCTGGACGTCGGCCGACGCCGCCGGCTTGCCCATCTTCCCCGGCCTCGTTCGCTACGACGAAGCCTCCGCTGGCAACATTCCGCACGCCTTCCGCTTCACCTTGCCCCACACCCGGGCCGCCATCGTTCCCCCGGCATCCCACTGGGCGGGCAATACCAGCGATGTCAACGCGCCGCCCATGGGCATGCGCCTGCGGCTCAAGGCCAGCTACGACATTTCCGGATTCTCCGCGCAGATGCAGGCCATCCTCACCGCCATGAAAAAATACGGCTTGATCCTCGCCGACAATGGCAGTTCCCTTTACGTGACCGGAGCCTCCGACAGCCGCTGGGGCAGTGATCTGGACTCGCTCAAAAACGTCCCCGCGACCGCCTTCGAAGTTGTGCTGATGAACCCGATCTATACCGCGTCGAACCTTCCCTCCGGGGCCGCCCCCACGATCACCAGCGTCACCGCCACGCCCACCAGCGTTGCGGCCGGAAACAGCGCCACCCTCGCCTGGAGCATTTCCAACGCTTCTTATGTGATCATCACCCCGGCCCTCGGCGCGGTTCGTGGCACCAGTGCAACCGTCCAACCAACCGCCACCACCACCTACACCCTTTATGCCACCAATCCCTACGGCAGAACTCAGGCCACCGTGACGGTGAGCGTCCCCTAACCCTTCCCGGGCGATGATTTTCGCGCGTCCCCGCTAACGTCCTCTCCGCGGAAGCAGCAGAAAAAATCTCAAGTATGCCCTCAAACATTCGTACAATGCTTCACCGGGTACCCACCATCATTTACCCTTGGATCGTCGTTCCTTGAAGGCTCTCGATATTCGCCGGATGGGCGTGACATCCTTCCTTCGCGTGGGCTGAGTGACGATGTCAAAACTGGAATGGTACGGATTGCTGGTATTAGGGGTTGGAGCCGTCCTCGGCTTCATCGCCGTCGGTCCTTTCGGCCTCGCGCTATCGGCCGTTTGCCTCATCGTGGGCCTGGTGCTTTGCGTGACTTCCGTGGCGCTGGGCACAAAGCGAAAGCGCCCTGCCTCTCCGCCTGCGCCCCCCATCCCGGAGAGAACCCCACTCCTGGTCCTCCTCAAAGAGGTGCACGTCCGGCCGCAACTGAACGGCCGGTTCCAGGAGATTCGTGATCCCCATCAGCCCGACCTCCAGTTCGAAATCTTCGTTCGTTGTTGGCTGGTCAATGACACCGATGAGAGTTTGGGCATCAAGGAAATTCATTTGTCCCTGATCAAAGACGGCGGCGCCCCGCTCGCTCCTGAACAGGTGGTCGGCGACCTGGACAACTGGTGCCTGGGCAAGCTGAAGGATGAATTGGATTCGTGGGGCGTCCGATATCTCCAGGCCGCGCAAGAGCGCATGTCCGAATTGGATATCACCAGCCGGTTGGAGGGCGGTGGGACTCGCGATGGCTGGTTACACTTCCGGATGCAAAGTCTCACCCCGGCCCAGATGAAGAGCGTCGCCATCGAGATCTCCGTCAAAGGCTCCGATGACATAACTCACCTCGGAATCGCACGCGGTCCTCATCACCTGCCAGGCCGTGTCTGGCCCTTTCAAGCCGACGCCGCGCTTGCAAGCCGGGGGCAAAGTGAACTGCGCCACGACGCCTCCCCCTCCCCTGCCCCTTGAGGGCCCAGCGATCCAGCCATCCCAAATTGGACCCGATCCCTCACCGCCACCAGGCAGAGGATCGCATAAGATATGCAACCTCATGATTCAAAACGGGCACATCGCTCAAGAAGCCTCTTTCTCGCCCTTCCTTTTTGGAGAAAGCCATTGCCGACTGGTCCTCTTCGCGAAAGGCTAACCACATTGAGTTAAGAGCTGCTTTTGCCGCATCTCGGTGCTCAATTTTCTCATCTCAATAGATACGGCGTCGGATCCCGCTTTGGTAACCTCCCGAGCTTGAATCCGTCTCATATCGACACGGTTTCGCGTGCTATACTGCGTCAAATTGTGCGGGATTTCGGGGATCTTCCCCCAAACTCTAAGGAACCTGAAGATGGCTGGTAGTTCTCGTCGCTCTCTCTTCCTCGTCGTTCTCATCCTGGTAACTTGCGGCTGTCTGGGCATGCTGTTCGCGCAGAGAAGTCCCATGACGCCGCCCAGCGGCGACTCCGACGTCAAGGACAGCCTGAAGCAGTTCACCCAGGTCTATCAGGTCGTGGAAGACAATTACGCGGAGCCCGTAAACGCCGACAAGGCGATCTACAACGGCGCCATCCCGGGCATGCTGCACGCGCTCGATCCGCACTCAAATTTCTTCGACCCCAAGTCGTACTCGCTGCTGCGCGAAGAACAGCGCGGCAAGTACTACGGGGTGGGCATGACGGTCGGCCCGCGCAATAACAAAGTCATCGTCATTTTTCCCTTCGTCGGAACTCCCGCGTATAAAGCGGGCATTCACCCCGGCGACGTCATCATTGCCGTCGACGGCAAGGCCACCGACAACATGAGCACCTCCGATGTCGCGGACCTGCTGAAGGGACCCAAGGGCACCACCGTTCACATCACCATCTTGCGCGAGGGCGTCGACAAGCCCATGGAGTTCAGCCTGGTGCGCGATGAAATTCCGCGCAACAGCGTCGACCTTGCCTTCCTCATCAAGCCGGGCGTGGGCTACGTCCACATCACCGGCTTCCAGGAAACCACGGAACGTGAAGTCGCCGAGGCGCTCGACAAGTTCGGCGACCTCAAGGGCCTGGTGCTCGACCTGCGCCAGAACCCCGGCGGGCTGTTGAGCGAAGGCGTCGGCGTCGCCGATAAATTCCTGAAGAAGGGCCAGCTCATCGTTTCCCATCACGGGCGCTCTTCCCCGGAGAAGCGCTACACCGCTACCCACGGTAGCGGCGGCAAGGAATATCCCATGGTCGTGCTGGTCAACAAGGGCACGGCTTCCGCGGCAGAGATCGTCGCGGGCGCCATCCAGGATCATGATCGCGGCCTGATCGTCGGCGAAACCACTTTCGGCAAGGGCCTGGTCCAGACCGTTTATCCCCTGGCTGAAAATACCGGGCTGGCTCTCACCACCGCCCGTTACTACACCCCCAGCGGTCGCCTGATCCAGCGCGACTACTCCAACGTCTCGCTCTACGACTACTATTACAATCGCGATACTGATTCGAACAACGCCAACAAGGAAGTGAAACTCACCGACGGTGGTCGCACCGTGTACGGCGGCGGCGGCATCACGCCCGACGACCTCGTGCCCCCGGTCAAGAGCAACCACTTCCAGGACACGCTCCTGCAGCACTATGCGTTCTTCAACTTCGCGAAACGCTACGTGGTCAAGAACAACGTCACCAAGAATTTCGCAGCCGATGACGCGATCATGCAGGAATTCCGCAAGTTCTTGGATGAAGAAAAGATTGCTTACACCGAGTCCGACCTGGTCGATAACAATGACTGGATCCGCTACAGCATCAAAAGCGAGATCTTCGTCGACCAGTTCGGGCAGGATGAAGGCCTGAAAATCCGGGCCGAAAACGATCCCCAGATCATCAAGGCTCTCGAATTTTTACCCAAGGCTCGGGCCCTGGCCGATCATGCGAAAGAGGTCATTGCCCAGCATAACGGTTCCCACGCGATAACCCAGTAAGAGCCCGGTTTCGCGGTCGATCGCAACCCATCCAGGCCCGGACGAACTCCGGGCCTATTGTTTTCCTTGGGTTGCAAGTCCCCGTCTCCGGTTCACGGTCCCCGCGTGCAGGCCTGTCATGTGGTAAACCCGGTGAGCACACTGTCCTTTCTCTTCATTGACTTGCCCTTCTGGCTGTGTGAAAATCCGCCCATTGGCGGAACTCGGGCCGGCGCCGAACGGTTTCCGCTTCCCTTAGGGATCCTCGTGATGTCTCCTCTGAAAATGCGACCACGCGCGGTTCCGCAAGGGCAGGCATGATCCAGGAGAGCGGCTGGTTACTCGCCGTTTTTTTAGCGGCCTGGGCGGGCGCTCTGGACTGGCGCTATCGCCGGATTCCGAACTGGCTGACTGTGCCCGGACTCGTGGCCGGCGTTGCCGTGAACACGGTCACGAATGGCTGGCCTGGAGCCAGGTCTTCCCTGCTCGGCGCAGGATTGGGATTGCTCGTCTTGCTGCCCTTCGTCCTCATCAAGGCTTTGGGCGGCGGTGACTGGAAGCTGATCGGTGCGGTGGGAGCGTGTCTGGGACCAGCGCGCCTGATAGCGGTGCTGGTCGGTTCGATGTTTGTCGCCGGTATCATGGCCATTGCCTTGATCGTTTACAAAGGACGCGTGCGCCAAGCTCTGGGCAACATGGGCCGCATGCTGCGCGCTTTCCTTACGCTCCACCTGCCCGGACCCGAGGTGTCTCTCGACAATCCCGAGGCCGTCAAAATTCCGTTCGGAGTGGCCGTGGCCATCACCATAATCTTTTTCGGAGTGCGTCGAGCTCTGAGTGCGGTCTGAGAATTCATGCAAATCATTAAAAAAATCCTGCGCGAAACCACCGGATCCGAGATCGCCGAGACCGCAGCCGTTCTACCTCTTCTGTTCACGGTGCTGCTGGGAGTGTTCTTTTTCGGACGCGCCTACAACATTTACGGAACCATCACGCAGGCGGCGATGCAGGGCGCGCGCGCAGCGGTCGCTCCGGTTTGCGCGACCTGCGCCCCGGGCAGTGCGCTCACCGCCGCTCAGATCGCGACCACCGTCGTGTCTCCGGTTTTGGAGGCTTCCAAGCTTGACCCGGCGGCGGTACAGTCTCTACAAGCACCGGTGTGTGCGTGCGGCACGGCGAGCTGCCTCGGTTCGCCCGTAAACTGCGATCCTGCAGGAGTCTCGGCGACCCCCTCGATTTGCGTTCAGCAGAATGTCAACCTGACCAATAGCGCCGGCGGCAACCAGCAGTGTGGCACCTCGGTGTCCTTTCAGTATCAGTACGGATTCAACCTGCCTTTCCAGTCCCTCACCTTACCGATGAAGGCGACCGCGCAGATGCGAGGCGAAAACTAAGTGCATTTTTACAAATCTATCCGCGCCCTTGTGCCTGCTGGTTTTCGCTCCCTCCTCGCTGACACCCATGCCTCGCAGATCGCGGAGTTTGCCGTGGCACTCCCGCTGTTGATGGTAATGGTCGTGGGGATTCTTGATTTCGGGAGTGCCTATAACCTGAAGCAGAAGGTGACCAACTCAGCGCGCGAGGCGGCGCGACTGGGGGCCAGCCAACCCACCAGCGATCTTTCCGACGCGCCGCCGTTGTCTGTGCTCGCCATCCGCGATCTGGTCTCGAGCTCGCTGCTGTCCAGCAAGCTCAGTGACTGCGGCCTCGCATCCGCGACTTCGCCTCCGCCGGCCGGCAATCCCTGGAAATGGACTTTCACCGTCTCCTGCGGAACTGCGGGCAACCTCGTGCTGACCGTAAATCGCGCTTTCGTGATCACCAGCACCGTCACTGCGAGCGGAACCCCCATTAAGATGCTCGCGACCAACGTTACCCTTCTTTATCCCTACCAGTGGCAGTTCAACCGCGTGATCACGGTGCTGATCCCGACCGCGATTTATCCCGGCACCACCCAGATCGCTGTCGGATCCGTGATGGTGAATCAAAGTTGAAGGAACAAGCATGATCCGTCGCCGAACCCAATTGCTTCCGAGAAACCGCGAGCGCGGAGTCACGATGATCCTGGTCGTGCTGGCCATGCTCAGCATGCTGGGCGTAGTCGCCCTCGCTATCGATGTGATCACCCTCTATTCCGCGCGCAGCGAAACCCAGCGTGCCGCGGATGCTGCCGCATTGGCCGCCGCCAAGATGCTGGTCGACATGGGAGTCACCACCGATCCCACCGCCACGGTGCCCACTGCGGCCCAGATTGATGCCGCCACCAAAGCGGCCCAGAGTGCGGCCATCAACGCCACCATCGCAGGTCGGCAGGTGCAAACGGGCGACGTCACCCTGACCTTTCCCGGCCAGTCAACTCCTGCCTTCAGCGTGAATCCGAAGGTTGTCGTAACCGTCCAGAACTCCAACCTTCCGACATTCTTCGCCCGCATTTGGAGCCGTGCTGCGCTCACAGTACGCGCCTCGGCAACCGCGGAAGGCTTTAATCCCTCAAACTCCGCCAGCATCGCGGGCGGAGCTGTCGTGCCCGTGGTCGCCCGTTGTGTAAAGCCGTTTATTATCCCCAATTGTGATCCCCAGCATGCCGGGGCCAGCGGCTGCGGAACCGGTGACACCTTCTTCGACGTCACCACGGGTGCGATCAAGAATCCCGGCACGGCTCCCGGCGGCGTTATCGGTGAGGGCTTCGACTTGGTTTCCACTTGCGGCCTGGGTCCGGGCTGCACGCCCGGCCCACCTGCCGCCGGTCCAGGTCCGGGAGGTCCTACCCTGTACTATTACCCGGCACAGATTCCCCCAGCCAGCAACGCCTGCCCGGCCCTGTGCGCGGGCGGCACGAATTTCGAGCAAGACATCGAGTGCTGTAATCCCACGCCGATCTCGTGCGGCACCACCGTGACGGTTCCGGCCGTGAACACGCTCTTGCTGGACGATACGATACTTCCTGAGGGTGGAGGCTTGCCCGCCAAAAACGGACTCGAGTGCCTGATTCACCAGTCCGGCGGAAGCGGGATGGACTCCCTGAGTACCGTTTCACCGCTCTATCCACTGCAGATTAGAGTTGGCAACAACCATCCCTTGGCGGGAACTGTCTTATCATCAGGCGACCTGGTGACTACCAGCGATTCGCTGGTGACGATACCCGTCTATGACCCGATCGGACCACCCACCACACCGACGAGCGCAACCCCTGTCAGGGTGATCGGATTTCTCCAGGTTTTCATTGACCAAGCTTTTCCGGGAGGTGGCGGTCCGAAGGCTGGGGAATTTCACGTAACGGTCGTCAACGTAGCGGGCTGTGGGAATGCGGCGTCCGGCGCACCCGTATCGGCCGCCTCCGCCGTTCCGGTCCGGCTCATCCACCAGTAACTGTCCACGGATCTAGTTCGGCGCAGCCTGCGGATCGCCGGGCTGGGGCGTCGTGTCCGGCGCAGCGGAATCACCCTGCGGTTGCACATCTTCGGTCGGCGGTGGCGGTGCCGGGGGCGGCGCTCCATTGCTGCGATCCGAACCCTGCATTTGTACTACCGGCACACTGTCGGAAATCGGCGGCCGGCTCTCCGCCGGCATATTGGCGGCGCTCTTCGGGCTGAGAATCACCCGCTCCACCTGATTGGCATCCTGGTCGGTGCCGACAATGATGAAATTGTAGCGAGAACCATCCAGCAGCCTTGAGATCACTTCCCGGGGCGATGCTGGGCCCAGCATCACCGCCACAACTTCCTGTTCCGCTCCGGGCGGCACCGGGATGTCGGCGCCCGTCTGCACCCGCAACTCGTTCAGGACCTCCGCCAGTGAGGCTTTGTTCGACGTCACGCTCAGCTTTCCACCCTGGAACAAAATGTCCACCTTCTTTGGAACCGGAGGCGGCGTCGGCGGCACAGCCGCAATCTGCGGTGAGGATAGCGGCCCCGGCCCATTACCCATCGAGTCGGGCAGCTTCACGATCACCGACTTCGCGGTAGGAAATATCTGGTAGGCTTGCGCCGATTTCAAATCGAGTACCACCCGAGTGACCGGCGGCTTTGCGCTCAGCAACGCCACCCGCACACCCTTTACCACGCCTTGATTCACCGCCATCGCTCGCAATTGCGGGCCCGGGGTCGACTGCGGGAAATCGATGACCAGACGATCCGGACCGGTGATGGCCTGCACCGAGGGCTCCACCCTCTGGCTGGTTTCGATTTCAATCTCGGTGGCGCCCCCGGACTTCAACATCGCAACATGACGAATTTGCGCGCTCGCGCCGGCCGGCATCGGGGCGCGAGAAATGGAAATTTCGGTCTCTGCTTCCGGCGTCGTCATCGCGGGCGTAATCCGCAGCGTCGCCGGCTTGCTGGACATCGCAGACGGCGCGGGCGCAACCGCCAGACGAAGCGAAGCGGTCCGCTGCACGGGCGCCGTTGCCGCCGGAGCCACCGCCGACTGCTCCGGCGCGGCTTCCGCCTCTTTCGGCGCGACCGCCGCAACCGCAGGCGCGCTGGCGCCGTCCCCAACTTTCACGATGACGGACTTGCTCGAGGGAAAGAGCTGAAAGGGTTGCGGCGACTTCAGGTCTACAACGATCCGCGTCACCGGCGGATTCGCCGTGACCCGGCCAATGCGAACTCCTTTGACGGCTCCGTCGCTTACCGCCACCGTCCGCAGCTCAGGTCCCGGTACCGCGTCTGCAAAGTCGATGACCAGGCGGTCAGGATCGGTGACCACTTGGGTTAGCGGTACCACCCGCTTGCTGGTTTCGATTTCAATTTGAATGGTTCCCCCCGACTTGCGCACTCCAACATGCCGGATTTGCGCATTCTGCGCCGCAATAGTCGAGGACGATGAAAAGACGAAGGCCGCAGCCAGGACAGAGATCCAGGCGATCTTGGGGAGGTATTTCATTGCCTAAAACCCTTTACGACGGGGATTGTAGCAGCCTGCTGAACCTGTGAATTACTCGTTAGTCGTAGTACCTCTCGTCTGACGGCTGGCGGGCCCGGAGCTTTCCAGCAAGTCTACTAGGGTTTGGTCGCATCCCCCGTCTTCGCCTTCAAGATTTCTCCCAGAGCATCGCGCTGGCCTTCCACACGTTCCAGGTGCGGTATCTTCTCCCCTTCGAAATAAGGGATCGTATAGGTCTTGAAGAACTCGCCAGTCTCCACGATCAGCTCAATCGGCGCGTGACTTGCACTGGCGGTGTGCAGCGCCTGGGTTAGCAGCTCAGACGACCAGGCGCGGCCGTTCACCGCGATCAGCTTCATGCCGGGTCCGAGACCTGCCCGGTAGCCGGGCGAACCCGGGATCACATCGATAAACTGCCCCTCCTTGCTCACACTAAATCCCAGTGAGTAGGAGAGATCGGTCATCTTGAACTGGCTGGCAATGGCTGCAAGAAAGGAATTGGGCTTGTCGTTGTAAACCAGCCGCCATCCCCCGTTTTCAATTCCACCCAGCGGCGCGTGGGTGCTGGTCGCTTTGACCCGTGCCTTCAACAATCCGGCCCAGTCGTAAGCAGCCACCGCGTTCAGTTCCCGGACGACGTCGTCCAAGGTGTACGGCACAACCTTCGCTGGGCCGCTCTCGCCCCCGTGAAAACGCCGGCAGAAATCGTCCAGCGAGCGCCGTCCCTCGGTTTGCTTCCGAATGATCGTATCCACTTCCAGCCAGATCAGGTCGCCCTCGGGATAGTAGTCGAGCCCGCGCCGCCAACTCTCCCAGTGCGGGCCCAGCATGCGCAGCGTCTGGACCGAAATGCCTGTATCTTCCAGCGGCCGCCAGCCGCGCCCCGCGCGGTGGTCCAGCATGGCCGCCGTACTGGCCAGCACGTCGCGATACTGTTCCGCAGTCCACAATCCTGAACGCGCGGCCAGCACCTTGCCCAGGTAGTCGGTGAGCCCTTCGTAGACCCACAGCAGATCCCCGATCATCGGCTCCTGGTAGTTGCGCGTCGCCAGTCCTGCTGGCCGGCGAAACTTGCCGTTCCAGGAATGGGTGAATTCATGCGGAAGCAGGTCCGCTTCCAGCAGATGCAGCTTGGGATCGATCAAGGTGCGCTCGGCGGCGCTGTTGTCGCTCGACTGATGATGCTCCAACCCGTGATGTCCCACGACATCGCTCAACGTGAACAGGAAGTGATACTGCAGGTAATGGTGCGCGCCGAAAAGCGCATCCGCCTCGAACACCAGCTTCCGGTAGGCCGCGACGTCCTCGGGCGTCATCTCCAGATCGCCGTCGCTTTCCCCTACCAGGTCAATGACGTGGGCGGGAATTTCGCCCGCCCGCACTAGATCGATTTGACGGTAGTGCGCGCCCGCAATCAGCGGCGAATCCACCAGCATGGTTAACGAAAGTGGAGTGAAAGTTATTTCCCCACCCGCCGCGTGTGCCGTGGTCAGGGCCGTTCCATATTTCCATCCTTCCGGAAGGCGTACTGAAGGAGCCACCTGAACCGCGTCGGAAGCAGCTCCCTCCGGGTAGAGGACAACCTGGTTCCAGTTAAGATCCAGCAGCTTCGTTGATGCGGCCAGCCCGCCACCCCCGGCACTGTCGGCGGAGATCAGATCGAAAGTGGCCTCAATCTCCTTCACCCCCGGCGGCACGCTCACGTGAAACGAATACATTTCGATCGGATCCCGCTGCCATGCCAGTTCTTGATTACCCGCCTTGAAGTGCAGTCCGGTTACATTCGCAATGGGTCCGCTGGGTCGATGGTTTCCCGGAATCCACTTGGGATAAACCAGGGTCATTTCCCCCGCTGCGGCCGGGATGGTTAACCAGGCATGAAAAATGTTTCGCGGCGCGTCGGTGAGATCCACGGCCAATTGAATCGCTTGCGTGGGAGTTGGTTTAGCGGCGAAGCAACAAACAGAAAACGCAAGCAGGCCAGGAGCAAGCAGCAATCGATGCAAGCGTGGACTCCATGAGTCGAAGATAGGCGAGAGATTAAAGGAGAACTGGAGCAGGAGCAAGCCGGTTCCCGGTGAACGCGTCGTTAGAGGCTACGCCCGGGACTTGTTGCGATAGCGGAAATACGCCCCTGCGATACCCGTGGAAAGCAGTACCAGCGTTCCGGGCTCGGGAACCTGACCTACCGGCGTGTTGCCGCAATCGACGCCCTTACCCTTCTTTGCGCCCGCCCCGCTCGACCCGGTGGTCCCGCCCTTTTTCGTTTTCGTTGGGCCGCAACTGGCCAAGGGTGGAGGGTATAACGACAACAGCCCCCCGTTGTTGGCGATAAAACCGTATCCTGGCTGGCTTGGGCCGAAGGCCGGAAGATTGGGACGCGTCAGCGCTGACTCAAAATCGCTGGGGATCATCATCGCCGTCCCCGGATCGATCTGCATGGGCTGTTCCAGCTTCGCGATTGCCGGTTCGTTTGGTGAAACTTCCTGGCGCGCGGTCTCCGACACTTGATTCCCGCAGCGCGTTCGGAGCGTCATCTTGCCGTCGGTAATTACTTTTTCTCCGCGGCGAAGATGGACCTTCTTGGTCGTCCAATACACCCGCCCGGCAATTCGATACGACACGTACACAGTCCGATCTGCGGTAAGCTGCAGCACGCGCGCACGCCGGAAATCAAACCCGCGATAGTGCGCCGCCACCACCGGATCATGTTCAAAAACGCGTTCCAGCTCTTTCGGATCGTGCACCCCGCCCGGTACGATCGAATACGGGTACACCGGCCGCACATCTTTCGCGGGAAGCTCGGATGCATCGGCACCGGCTGCCGCCGACAACGCCAGATCGCGGCGAACATCGCCGCTGCTCCATTCCGGTGCAGGATGAGACGCGAAAGACGACGCCAGAAAAGATCCAAAATCGATGGGCAATAGCGCCGCCCCCGTCAACCCTCCAAGAACAAAGACCGATGCCAGCAAATAACGACGAATCAGACGGTTGCGGCGATGACGACGCGTGCGCCGGCGCACCCGGACACGCGGTCCTTTAGGGTCGTTCACAACTACTCCTACCTAGGGTCTGGTGGGCTAAGGGTCGAGCCGGGGGAGCACCAATCCCTTACCCTGCAGTTACCACTCCACTTGCGCCAGAATATCTGGTGCTGACACTGTAGGGGAATGGCTCTTTTGTGGTGAACACCGTAACACAATAGTGAATCAGTTTGCACACGAAGGGGCAGATTGTGGGCAGACATGTTTCCCTTTTCGACACCGGGACTTAGCTTGTCCCCTAACTTCGGCGTCCGTTAGAATAGAAGTCCTCATGTCCAACTTTAAAAACTGGAGCGTTGCGTGAAGGGAAAACCCCGCATCCTGGTGACCGGCGCCGGTGGATTTATCGGCCACCACCTCGTCCAAAGACTGAAAAACGACGGGTTCTGGGTTCGCGGCGTCGATCTCAAGTCCCCCGAATTCGAACCTAGTCGCGCCGATGACTTCGCGCGGCTCGACCTGCGCCTCTGGGAACAGTGCCTGCAGGCCACCGCCCACGTCGATTACGTCTATAACCTGGCCGCCGACATGGGCGGCATCGGTTATATCACCGCCAATCACGCCGATATTTCCCGCAACAATACCCTCATCAACACCCACATGCTGGAAGCGGCCCGGGCGAACGGAGCACAACGTTTCCTGTTTTCCTCCTCCGCCTGCGTTTACCCGCAATACAAGCAGAATCACGCCGACGTCACCCCTCTCAAGGAGGCCGACGCAATTCCCGCGGACCCGGAACCGGGCTACGGATGGGAAAAGCTTTTCGCCGAAGAGCTCTGCCGCTACTACAAGAGAGATTACGGCTTCGAGACTCGCATCGTGCGCTTCCACAATGTCTACGGTCCGCTCGGCACCTACGAAGGCGGCAAGGAAAAAGCTCCCGCCGCCATCTCCCGCAAAGTGGCCCTGGCCGAAGACGGCGCCGATATCGAAGTCTGGGGCGACGGTGAGCAGACACGCTCCTTCATGTATGTGGACGATTGCGTCGAGGGCCTGGTCCGGCTGATGGCCAGCGACTACGCCCAGCCCCTGAACCTCGGCACCGATCGTCTGGTCACCATCAATCAGTTAATCGACCTGGTATCCAATGTGGCGGGAAAGCACCTGAACAAACGCCACGATCTATCCAAACCCCAGGGCGTGCGCGGCCGCAACAGTGACAACACTCTGCTGAACCGTGTCCTGGGATGGGAGCCGTCCATCGCGCTCGAGAACGGTTTGAAGACCACCTACAAATGGATTGAGGGGGAACTACGCAAAGCAGGCCGCGTCTCAAAAGTGACCGCCGAACACGCAGCCCCGGCGTAGTCACGAAATGCGTCGGCCCAGATGCCCTCGTCTGGGCAGCCAGCCACAGCCCGGCGACCATGTGCGAGTGCCCAGAAGGCCGGAACCCGGCCATTTCGATATCACGGCGTGAAACTGTTTCTGTTATCGTGCGCACGCACGGGATAGAGGATTATGCGCCCAGGCTCGAATGGATTTCTGCACCATGTCTGATTTTTCTCAAATCCCGGTAGATCAGGTCCGCAGTTACTGGGACCGCCGTCCTTGCAACCTTCGCCACTCTCCCCAGCCGGTGGGTTCGCGCCAGTACTTCGACGAAGTCGAAGCCCGCAAGTATTTCGTCGAGCCCCACATTCCCCGCTTCGCCGACTTCGAGCGCTGGCGTGGCAAGAAAGTCCTTGAGATCGGCTGCGGCATTGGCACCGACACCACCAGCTTCGCCCGGCACGGGGCCAGAGTCACTGCGGTCGATCTCTCCCCGCAGTCGTTGGAGCTGGCACGCAAGCGCATCGAGCTCTATGGCCTTCAGGATCAAGTGCGCTTCTACTCGGGCAGTGCCGAGGAGCTTACCCAGTTTGTTCCGGTCGAGCCCTACGACTTGATTTATTCCTTCGGCGTCATTCACCACACGCCCCATCCCGAGCGCGTCATGGAACAGTTGCGCCGGTATGCCAGGCCCGGAACCACCATTAAGCTCATGGTCTACTATCGCCATTCCTGGAAGGTCTTCTGGATCCTGATGGGATACGGCAAAGGGCAATTCTGGCGCTTGCAGAAACTTGTCGCCGAGCACTCTGAGGCGCAAACCGGTTGCCCGGTCACCTATACCTATACTCGCGAGGAAGGCCGGCGCCTGATCGAGTCTTCCGGTTTCCGGCAAACCGAAACTTTCGTAGATCACATCTTTCCTTACCGCATTCCGGAATACGTCAAATACGAGTACGTGAAGGACTGGCCGTGGAACTGGCTCCCTCCCGGCCTGACGCGCTGGATGGAACAACGCTTCGGGTGGCACCTGTGTCTGACCGCGGAGGCGGGCGCATGACCATGCGAGCCTGCGTCATCGGCCTGGGAAAACTGGGCTCTCCGCTGGCGGCCTGTCTCGCCGCCAAAGGTCTGACAGTAGTCGGCGTGGACAACGATCCGCGCAAGATCGATGCCATCAACCAGGGCCAGCCGCCCGTCCACGAGCCGGGCCTCGGTGAATTGCTGGCGCAAACCAAAGGCCGCTTGACCGCGATTGCCGATGTCGCCACAGCCATCCGCCAGACCGACATCAGTTTTATCGTCGTATCGACCCCAAGCGATCCCGCAGGCGGATTCTCTCTGCGCTACGTCGAACCCGTCTGCCAGGCGATCGGGCGCGCCCTCGCTGCCAAAAACGAATATCACGTGGTCTGTCTCACCAGCACGGTGATGCCCGGCACGACCGGCGGCGCGGTGCGCGAAATGCTTGAGAAGGCCAGCGGAAAACGCGTGGGCGCCGATTTCGGACTCTGCTACAGCCCCGAGTTCATCGCCTTGGGCAGCGTCATCCGCGACTTCCTGAACCCCGATATGCTGTTGATCGGAGAGTCCGACGCGCGTGCCGGCGATCTCCTGCAATCTCTCTACGCTCAGGTCTGCGAAAACCAGCCGGCCCTGGCCCGCATGTCCTTCGTCAACGCGGAAATCACCAAGCTCGCGGTCAATACCTACGTCACCACCAAGATCAGCTATGCCAACATGCTCGCCCGCATCTGCGAGCAACTGCCGGGAGCAAACGTCGATGTCATTACGTCCGCGTTGGGGCTCGATACCCGCATCGGGCCAAAGTACCTCAAAGGTGCGCTCAGCTACGGCGGCCCTTGCTTCCCGCGCGATAACCTGGCTCTCGCCCAGCTCGCGCGCCAGCTCGGGGTTCCGCCCGATCTCGCACAGAGCGTCGACCGCTTCAATCGCGCCCAGGTTTCATGGCTCGCAGACCTGGTGCAGCAACAGACCCACGGAACCGCCGGCATCCTGGGGCTCACTTATAAAGCCGGCACCGATGTAGTCGAAGAGGCCGCCGGCTTCCTGCTTGCCAAGGAACTCATCTCGCGCGGTGTCCCGGTGCTCACCTTCGATCCCGCCTATGGACAAAATTCCCACGGCGCCGCACTCCACAACCTCTCCTTCGCATCCAGCGCTCTCGATTGCATCCAGAGATCTGATCTTGTGGTTCTCGCCACTGCCTGGCCGGAGTTCAGCGCACTCACACCCCAGCAGTGGACCCGCAACGGCCACCAGAAGCGCACCGTGATTGACTGCTGGCGGGCGGTAAAGTTCCTGCGCGATGAGCCCGGCGTGCATTACCTGGCCCTCGGGCTCGGAGAGGGCTTCGTATGAGCCCGGACTCCGCCGTCGCATCGCCTGTCGCCTTGACCCTCTTCGCGACTCCCAAGAAATTCGACGGCCACATCGGCGTGATCCAGCGGAACGCAATCCAAAGTTGGACCCGCATCCACCCGAAGCCGGAGATTATCCTCTTCGGCACCGATCCCGGCACCGCCGAAGTCGCCTCTGAATTCGGCCTTCGCCACGTGCCCCACGTGAAATGCAATTCATGGGGGACCCCGCTGGTCAGCGACCTGTTCGAGCAGGCCGAGAAACTTGGGCAGGGTTCCGTTCTCTGTTACGTCAACTCCGACATCCTCTTGTTCGACGATTTCACCCAGGCGCTCACGCGCGTGTCTGCCTGGGACGATCATTTCCTGATGGTAGGTCGTCGCACCGATCTCGACATTCGAGATGCCATCGACTTCCGCGGCGACTGGGCCGCCAATGTCATCGCGCGCGCGCGCCGCGAAGGCAAACGGCAGATCGCGCGCAGTATCGACTATTTCGCGTTCTCCCGCGGCCTGTACCCCTCGATTCCGCTTTTAGCCATCGGTCGCTTCTGGTGGGATAACTGGCTGCTGTGGAAAGCACGTGCGCTCGGGGCAAAGGTGGTCGATGCTTCCCGCGCCGTGCTCGTCGTCCATCAGAACCACGATTATTCCCATACCACCTACGGCCCCAGCAAAGAAGAAATGATGGCTAGCGAAGAATGCATCCTGAACGCCCGCCTGACCTGCGAGCAGAATCCGGGAGACTATGAGCAAGGGTTCTTCTGGCGCTATGCCTACACCATCGACGACGCTACCCATGCGTTGACTGCCGGCCGAATCCAAAGCAATCCTCGCCGTCTCTGGAAGCAGTTCAAACGCTACAGCTCGCGGCCCCTGGGCATGGCAAAGCTGCTGAAACGCGGTTTGTTCCGCCCGCCAACCAAGCCGGATCCCAAGAAAGCAGTCGCAGAGATCCCACGATGAAGCTGAGCTTTGGCAGGCAAGCGCGCTGGCCGTTTCCTCCCGGTGTCGGCGCCGACGAAAACCTCGCGGAAACCTTTCGCATTCTCCGCTCCAAGTGGGGCGAGGTCCCCGGCGGCGAGCAGACCCGCGTCCACTCCGCGGACCTGCTCAAGCTCTCCGACAGCGAACTGCTTCGCCTCTGGTCAGAAGCGTTGGCTGATTCCTCCGCGGGCGATGCCTATTCCGTGCGCGGCTGGTACCACACCCTGTACAGCGACGTCTTCCGCGGAAAGAAAGTGCTGGAAGTCGGCTCCGGCCTGGGCTTCGACGGCATTACCTTCGCCTCCAACGGCGCCGACTGGACCTTCGTCGACGTGGTGCAGACAAACCTCAACGTCGTCCAGCGACTCTGCCAGCTCAAAGGCTTGACCAATGTTCGCTTCTGTTACCTGGAGGACTTGCGCTCCCTTGCCCACCTGCCCAATGACTATGCCGCTATCTACGGCCAGGGCTCGCTCATCAACCTCCCCCTCGAAGCCACCCGGGTCGAAGCGCAAGCATTGTTGAAGCATTTGCCGGTCGGCGGGCGCTGGATCGAGTTGGCCTATCCCAGGCGCCGCTGGATTCACGACGGCCGCATGCCCGCCGACAAGTGGGGAATCAAAACCGACGGCGGCGCGCCTTGGGTGGAGTGGCACGACCTCAAAAAGATTCGCGACTTCCTGGCCCCCGCGCAGTTCGATGTAGTGTTCACGCTGGATTTTCACCAGTACGATTTCAACTGGTTTGACCTGATCCGCCGAGCCTGAAGCCGGCAGTCCGGGCTACCCGCTAGAATCGAGCAGCGTCTACAATGTTTTCGCTCGCGGCTCGAAGCTCCTAGCTCGCAGCTATCTCAAGAATCGAGCCGACCAAAAAGTGAAGAACCCGTTTCGCAAACTCGCGCGTCCACCAGCGACTCCGCCGCCGCAATCGTTGCCTTACCCCGTGGATATCCGTCGTCGCAATTACAAAAGCGAGGGTATCCGCCGCCATGGCGGCCTCGAGGTTTTCGACGCTCCCAACGCCCTCGCGATCAACCAGGCGCGCATGGCCAACCTGGAAGCAATGCACTTGCCGGTAGCCGGAAAGCGCGTACTGGACGTCGGCTGTGGGGTCGGTCATTTGGCTGCGAGGCTTGGTCGCGATGGGCAGCACCGTGGTGTGTGTGGATGGCCGCGAAACCAACATCGCCAGCCTGCGCACCCGCTATCCCCACCTCGAGGCGCACGTGGGCAACGTCGAAACCGAATCGCTCTCCCGCTTCGGCCGCTTTCACATCGTCTTCTCCTACGGCCTGCTCTACCATCTCGAGAATCCTCTGCAGTCGTTGCGCAACCTGGAGTCGGTGTGCGACGAGATGCTCCTGCTGGAAACCATCATCTGCGACCACCAGATGCCGCTGGTGCGCGTGGAAGACGAAAGCACCGACGTAAACCAGGCCCTGGGCGGGATCGCCGGCCGTCCTACTCCCCACTATGTTGTGCTGGCCTTGAATCGCGTCGGCTTTCCTTACGTCTATGCTCCGGTCGCGCCGCCCGAGCACGAGGATTTCCGCTTCGAGTGGCGGAATAACCTGGACTGTGCCCGCGACGGACACAACCTGCGCTGTATTTTCGTCGCGGCGCGCACCGAGTTGAACAATCCTGCGCTGGTGTCGTTGTTGAGAGACTGACGATCAGCCTCGAAATCGATCCACCGCAAAGGCGCGGTGAAACCATGCAAAACGACTTCGTGCTGTGAAAGAATGTAAGGCATCGAACGATAGCCCATTGGTTTTGGGCTGGTGAGGACAACCGCGAACGTCACTTCAAACATCGCTCCCTGGCCGCGGATCAGCCTGGTCACGCCGGTCCGGAACTCCGCACGTTACCTGGAAGCCGCGATCCGCTCGGTGCTGGTCCAGGGCTATCCCAATCTCGAATACATCCTCGTCGACGGTGGCTCGACCGACGGCAGCCTCGCAATCCTCCGCAACTACGAATCGGATCTGCACAGCGTGATCAGTGAACCCGATCGCGGAATGTACGACGCCATCAACAAGGGCTTCGCGCGCTCTTCCGGCGAACTGATGGGCTGGATCAGCGCCACTGACATGCTGCACGCCGGTTCCCTGTTCGTCGTGGGCAGCGTGTTCCGGACTTTCCCTGCGGTCGAGTGGATCACCGGTCGGCCCACCGGCTTCAGCGACGATGGCATGGCCGTGGACGTCCTGAATCTGCGCCGCTGGTCACGCATGGCCTTCCTGGCGGGCGCCAACCGTTACATCCAGCAGGAATCCACTTTCTGGCGCCGTAGTCTCTGGGATCGCGCCGGCAGCCGCGTGGACGATTCCCGCCGCAATGCCAGCGACTTTGAACTCTGGGTGCGTTTTTTCCGCTACGCGCACCTCTACTCCGTCGATGCGCTCATCGGTGGCTTTCGCTCCCATCCCGATTCGCTCGGCCTGCAGAACCTGGCGGAATGCCATCGCCTGCATGAGGAAATCATCGAGCAGGAACTGGCTTCCCTGCCCGAAGCCAAACGGCTAAGAACCTTCCGCGCCCTCAGCGCAAAAGTGATGAGCATTCCTGCTCTCGAAAAACCCTGGCGCAAGATCGTTCTCAACAATCTGAACCGGTTCCCCGGAAACCAGCGCGTTCCGGTCATCCGCTACCGCAACCGTGGCTGGGTCATGGAATAGCCTGCTTTACTCTTGCCGCCCGGCCTCCCTCGAACTACACCCGGAAATTGTCCGCCCGCCAGACCTTGATGGCCTTCTTGATGTCCGCCTGCGACAGGTTCTTCGTCAGCGTTTCCTGAACCAGCGTGGGGATCTCTCCATCGCAACAGAATCGAAGCCCGACCAGTTGCCCTTCTCTCAGCTCACCCAGCCTGAGGCGCAGTGGTTCCGGCAAGAGGCTGGCCAGGCGTTCTCGCTCTTCCAGCCGAATCAAGCGGTCCTGCACCTTGAGCGCGTACAGCCGCGCCTTGAACGCCAACACAACAATTGCCACCGAAAAAATCACCAGCCAGCCGGAGAACCAGTTTGGCCGGTGCACGAAGTGAACGATCGTGACGATTACCGTGAGCACTACGACCGGAACGACGAAGAAGTGGAACGCAGGATCCCAGCGTGTGTGGTTTCCATAATTCTGCGGAACGGGAGCAGCCATGGTTGCAAGTCTCCTTCAATTCTTCTGTCTTGTAACACAACCCCGACCGCCCGAACAGGGCGGCTCCCCGCGAGACGCATTCCAGGAATGCAACCAGCGCATCCCTATCAAAGATTCGAGGCTCTTCAGATGAAGAAGGACGGGGTGTACGAAACTTCAAACCAACCCCCTCCATTAACGCTTCATCACAACCCCGGTCGACGATTCTCGAGGGAGTTCTATGCCACGCTTTGTACTTGCAATTACATTCGTTTTCCTTACTGCCGCGCTATTCGCGGCCAATCCAACCAGCGAATTGGACGGTGCCGCCGTGGTCGTCAATAGCATGACGGCGTCCCACCAGATTCCCGCCGGCGTGCTTGCCGGCACGGAGTGCATCGCCGTCATTCCGAGAGTGCCCAAGGCGGCGGTCATCGTGGGCGGCAAACACGGAAACGGCGTGGTCAGTTGCCGCACGAACACGGGCTGGAGCGCTCCGGCATTCATCACCATTACCGGCGGAAGCGTTGGCTTACAGATCGGGATCGAACGCCAGGACGTCGTCCTGCTTATGAACAAAGAGGGCCAGCAGGAATTGAGCGCGGGACACTGGACCTTGGGTGCCCAGGCCATCGCCAACGGCCCGGACAAGCAAGCCACTGGTGGATTGGACAGCCAAAATTGGAAAACTCCCGTGCTCGTCTACACCTCCACCAGCGGAGAATTCGTGGGTGCCAATCTGGAGGGTTCTAAAATCAGCATGGACGACACCACCATGCGCGATCTGTACGGGCCCAACACTCCCCTGGCATCAGTCCTGAATGGAGAGGTGCCGCCTCCCGGGTCGGCTCATGCCTTTCTCTCTGCGCTGAACCAGGTAAGCGGCAAATCATAACGCGCAAATGTCGGAAGAGTGGTTCTATCTCGACCGTGCGGAGGTGCTATCGCTCCGCCCGCTTGTTCAATTCCTCGTCGATCACCCGCGCAAACTCGCTCTCCGGTTGTGCTCCCGACAGTAGTTGTCCGTTGATGAAGAAGGCCGGTGTCCCCTGTATCCCCAAGCGGCTGGCCTCGTCTTCATCCTTTTGCACCACGGCTTTGAATTTTCCGCTGTCCAGGCACTTCTTGAAATCAGAGGAGTCCAGGCCGAGTTGGGCAGCATAAGAGGTCAACTGCTCCAGGCCCGCGGCGGGTGCGTTTTTATATAACAGATCGCGGTATTCCCAGAACTTGCCCTTCTCCTCCGCGCAGCGACCGGCTTCGTGCGCCTTCCAGGAAGCGGGATGCAGCGACGGCAAAGGAAAATCGCGATGCACCACTCGCACCTTATCTTTGTAGCGAAGCAACACCCGTTCCAAAATGTCCTGGGCCCTCTTGCAGAAGGGACACTGGAAGTCTTCAAACTCAACGATGGTAACCAACGCGTCGGCCGCGCCATGGCTGGGCCCGTCCACGCTTACAGCGGCCCGAAAAGGCGGGGGTGGATCCAGATATACCGTTACTTTAGCGTTCGCCTGCAGAGCCTTTGCAAATTCGCGTCGCCTCGCCGTTACCTTCTGTTCATGGAGGAAAGACCGCAGCTGTCCTTCCATTTCCGCTTCCGGTTTCTGAAATTGGTTCTTGTTCTGTTCGTAAGCCCGGTGGATTTCCTGCAGTGTGACCTCCGCGGCTTTGGAAGTGATCTCGGCATTCAGCAAAGCTTCCAGGGACAGATTTCGGCGCCGCGCCTCACCCGCCAGCAGGCGATCCTCAATCAGTTCCTGCAGTTTTTGCCGCTTCAGTCGATAGATCTGCTCTTCGAGTCTCGCCAACGGTGCTCGGGAGGCCTCCCTCAGGTCCTGCAACGAAATTTTGTCCCCCTCAACTTCGGCGACCGTCTCCGCTGCGTTTTGTGCAAGCCCGGTAGAAAGAAGTAACAGGATCGTAGATGAGAGAAAAAGTACCCGGCGAATCATGTTCCGTCCCCGCTTTTCTGTGCCCGGTATAACCGGCACACCGTCGGTGAAATCGTTCCAGCACGCTGTCCGTGGCAGTCCCAGACAATGCAAAATCATGGACAATGTGCAATCAGATACTGGGCATCCGCGATCATGATGGCCGCCGCGTTGGCGTCTACGCCCTTACCGCTCTGCGCGTTCAGTTCCTGAATGAATGCCTGGTAGTTGTTGGCGGAGGTGGAGCATTGGCCGCGGCCCCGCGCATTGGCAGCGGCGTCCAACTTGGCGAGTAGAGCATTCGCCAATCCCTTGTTCTTGATCAGCCCGGCAGCCAGGAACTGCATAACGTCATCTTTGATGCTGTCAGGAGTGACGATAATGGTGAACGTTATCGAGGACGCATCGGCGTTCCCCGCGTTGTCCACGGCGCTGATCGAAAACGTATGTGGACCCAGTTTCAATTCCGTCAGCAGGTTGATGAGCTGGCCGCTCAGCAGGCCATGCCCCGCGAGTGTGGCCAGCCCGTCCATCGTCGGCGTGAAGCTCTTCACGCCCGTGCACACGTCGGTCACCGTGTAGCCCAGCGTAAGCGCTGCACTGTGGACATAGGTGATCGCTGCGGGCTGGGAGATCGCGATAAGCGGCGCAGTTGTGTCTTGCACGGTTGCCGTGGTGGCGCACATCGTGGACGTCAGGTCGTCGGCCACGGTGAGGTCCACTGGGAATGATCCTGTGCCTGGGAACTGCACGGAAGTCGTCTCTCCCGTTGCGTTACCCCCAACGAAACCGCCGGTCCACGCAAAGCTGATCGCATTCCCGTCGGGATCCCTGGAGCCTAGACCGCTAAGGTTTACCGTCGTCGTCGGTCCCGTGCATTCCGCGACATAACGGCCGCCGGGGTTGCAACGGAACCAACCCACATTAATGCGCCCGGAAACCGGAAAGGGCTGGCTGTCGTCAATGTCCTGCGCCGCCTGCGCCGCACTGTTGAGCTGGTCTGCGAAGCTCACAGCTGGCGCCGCTCCGTTGATGGGCACTTGCGGAGCCTGGTAGCGGTCGGTAAATAGGCCTCGGTCAAGGATCGCACTCTGTATCGGCGCCGTCAGGACGCCGAGAACTTCCAGAAAGCCTGTGATGGAGAAATCGGGTGAGATCTCGCCGCGGTCCACTACCCAGTCCTGTTTTGGTGGAGGGGATGCCGCATGATAGTTGTTTGGGTTCATGGTAACGTCGACCAGTACGCCGTCGTCTCCCGCGTTCGAAAGCCCAACGGTGACGCCGTTGCGCGCCGTCAGGTGCCATTCCGCCAGCATCCGGTCCCCGGGGTTCAACCGGCCACTAGCCGGCTGGATGTAGTACTGCATTTCTTGCGTGCCGGTAAAAGGCACCCCGTTGACTTGCGGGCGTTCTTCCAGTTGGGTCGTGCAGGGCGTCCCCAGCGGCGCGTCGATGCCAAAGCCCAGACCAAAGCAGCTGGCGGCTTCGCAAGCCTCGCAGCCCGCGTCACCGTTACAGACGCAATGAACGTCCAGCCCAAGGTTGCAGTCTGGCAGGCCGGCGAACGGGCCCTCAGCAATCAGGACGCCGCTGACCAGCGGGCCGGTGGCTGCCACGCAGCCCAGCTTCTCCACTTCGTTCTCAATGTGCTTCGCGAAGGGTCCGTCCCCGAACTGCTGGCTGACGAGAAACGGCCGGCCGATCACACTCGTACAGGTCTGCTCGCCCGAGCACTTTCCCCCGAAAAAACCGGCCCCGGTACTGCGGCCGGTCGCCACCAGCAGTGGCGGGTGGATCTCCGTGTGCCATCCCGAAGCTCCCTTCTCGTCGCCGTGTCCGCAGTCGACGATCCAGCGCCCGAACATGGCGGTTCGGTCCCCGTCCAGCGGCAGGTAGGAGTCGGGAATCAAGTCATGGTCGGTCTCCACGCCCAGTACCCCCGGAAAGGAGGCGCCATCGAGGCCAAGCCCGCCCACGATGCCCTCGCAGCTGCCGCTCGCGCACTGCCCATCGCTGGTGCAACGCGTCTTGAAGTCGGGACTGCAAAAACCCTTCGTCACCCCCGTAGTCGCGTGGAGAAAGGGGTAAACCAGCCCTCCAAACGACTCTAGCGAGGTTTGCCCGCTCGGATCGCTCGTATCGACGTGCGTGCTTTCCACGTTTCCGGGTGAGAGCAGCGAGAGATAGGCTGGATCCGGAGCGATGGCCGCGTCATAGTCGAACCCGAAGGGGTGCGTCATTTGCATGTCGCCGCGCGAACGCCCCAGCGCCGCGCAGGTGCCACCACAAACCGCACACTGCCCGTCGTTGAGGCACGCGATCGGAGAGCCCACCTGCGGGCTTGTAAAAGGTGAGTTGCAGGATCCACCCGAACACGACGGCCCCTGCCCGAGATCGCAGGATCCGCCGCACCCGCTGCAGTCCGAGTCACCGCTGCAGGAGATCGGTTGGCCCGGACATACCGCGCCCTGGCAAAAGCCGCTCTCGCCCGGGTCAGGGTTATAGACCGCGGTGCCAGACACTGCCACGAGATGGGTCTCAGCATCCTGACCCGGATCGAGCACCGGAGCCCACTCGATTTCGGATCCGGCCGGGATTGGCTGGTTGTTGCTCGAGCACACTTGCGACGCCCAAGTCAGACCGGGCGCAAAACTTGGCACGCCCGGAGGAACGTTCGGGGCGGGCGGGTTGACCTGCCGGGTATACACAACCGGTTTCTGCGCGCTGGCTGAGCCAGCCATGCCGAGGATCATCAGCGCAAGCCCACTGGCAATGCGAGCAAGATACTTTTTGCGGCCCATCTGGATGTTCCTCATCGTGTTACCTCCCCGCGCTACTTTCTTGCGTGGTGCAGTTTCCGGAAACCGGCTGAGCATAGGGGTCATCGGAGGTAATCCGTCATCGCCTCGATTGTGCCCCAGACGAGATATCGCAAACCGCACGCAAGAAACGACACCCGGCAACAAGAAATCGCGCCTCAGCCTCTTCCATCGTTGGCCGTGCAATGGTCAGAAGCCGGTGGAGGTTGAGCCGTTCTCTTGCGCACTCAGCGGCAATCCTCGGCGCTCTCTGCGTTTTAAGACTTTCCCACTCGCCCCCTACATCTCCTCCATCGAGCGGTCGTCCTCGACCGCCTTCTCCGCACGCGGCGCTATCGGCGGTCGGGACGCGCGCGCGGGCGGAAGCCATCATGGGGCATTTCAGGAAATAAGCGGATAACGCGCAGACGGTCGTGCCATGACTCCCGGCCGACCTCTCTGGAATTTCGGATCAGGGTGCCACCCGCCAGTGGTTTCCACGGAACGGCTACTTCTCTAAAGCTCCGCTGGTTGCGGCCTGCGATGGGGGAACCGTTCGACCAGGCGGGAGAAATGAAGAGGCTCGATGGTGAAGGAAATTCTCGGAATCGCGGCGCAAGTGATTGAAACGATGGTGGAGCTGACCGGGATCGAACCGGTGGCCTCCTCGTTGCGAACGAGGCGCTCTCCCAGCTGAGCTACAGCCCCACTTCATGAACACCATGCTGGATTTCCATAATTCTAGCAGCGTTTTCGCGGATAAACCAAACCTCGGGTGCTCATCCCGACACCTCCGTCCCCGCATCGCACTTCCCACCCTGACCTCGCTCCCGCCACGCCCGTCTATAATGTTCCTGTGACCCCTTCGGACTCCGTTCGACAGCTTGCCTCGGCCGATTTCCCTACCCGCTGGGGACAGTTCCGCATCTACGGTTTCGAAGCCAGCTTCGCGAATGGCAGCGATCGCCCAAAAGAAGAAGCGGTCGCCCTCGTAATGGGAGACGTTCACTCCGCGGCCCCTCTGGTGCGCATCCATTCCCAGTGCCTCACCGGGGACGTCTTCGGATCCCTCCGCTGCGACTGTCGCCAGCAACTCGAGATGGCTCTCTCCATGATCGCCGGCCTGGGCTCCGGGGTGCTGATCTACGAGCAGCAGGAAGGCCGCGGAATCGGCTTGATGGCGAAGCTGCAGGCCTACGAACTGCAGGATGCCGGGCTGGACACGGTCGAAGCCAACGAGCGCCTCGGCTTTAAGGCGGACCACCGCGATTTCACCCTGCCTGCGGAAATGCTCAAGACGCTCGGCATCCGCAAGGTGCGCCTGCTTTCCAATAATCCCGACAAGGTCGCCGCTCTCGAACAGGCCGGCATCGAAATCGTGGAGCGGGTTCCCTGTGAAGTGGATGCCAGTCCCCACGCCGAGGACTACCTCAAGACCAAGAAGGAAAAGCTCGGCCACCTGTTCACGTCCCGCTAAGTTTCATCCCGACTGAGTCTCGCTCCGTTCCTGCTACGATGTCGCAGTTCCGATGGGCCTCCGCCAAATATACTTCGCAGCACTTGCCTTTCTTGTTTTGCTGGGCTCGGGCTTCTACCGCTTCGGACTGCTGCTTCCCGAGGTTCGAGCCAGCTTGGTCCGCCGAAGCCTGGGCGGCGGCTATGGCTTTAGCAATGATCTCTACCCCATCTGGATGGCCAGCGGCGAACTGTTCCACCGACGCAACCCGTACGCGCCCGGGCTGACACCGCGAATCGAAACCGGACTTTACGGCCGTCCTCTGGATCGCAGCACGCCCAATGATGCCCAGGTCAACTACCGCGCCTTCTCTTATCCGCTCTACACGATCTTTCTCTTCGCTCCGCTGGCCACGATCTCTTTTCCGGCGGTTCAGGTGGTGGTGTCGGTCTGCTTGACTTGTCTGGCGGCCATAACCGCGATGATGTGGCTTCGCATTCTCGGCGCCAACCTGTCGCCTCCCGCCATGGCTGCGACGGTTTGCTTGACGCTCGCCAGCTACCCCGTGCTCGAAGGAATTTACGCGGGCCAGCCCGGCCTGCTCGCGGTCGCCCTGATCTCGGGGACCGTCGCGGCTCTCGCCCAGGAACGTTACGTCCTGGCTGGGATCCTGCTCCCCTTCGCCTCCGTCAAGCCGCAACTGATTCTCTTGATCGCGCTATGGCTCACCCTGTGGGCGCTCGCCGACTGGAACCGGCGCCGCAATTTTCTCGTAAGTTTCACCGCGACCACCGCGCTTTTGCTGGTATCCAGCACTTGGGTATTGCCCACCTGGTTCTCTGGCTGGATGCACGCCCTGCGCGAGTATCGCCAGATCTCTCCTCCCCCTCTCGCTCAGTTCGTGCTGGGTCGCTACCCGGGAATCGGTCTGTCGTTATTCCTGGTCGCATTGTCGGGAGCGCTTTGCTGGCGAAAGCGTGCCGAGCCGGCCAAGTCGGAAGGCTTCGCGCTGGCCACCGTCTTCGTGCTCGCCACCACCGCCGTCGTCTTTCCCAGCACGATCGCCGTCTATGACCAGTTTCTGCTGCTTCCGGCAGCACTCTGGCTCTACACGCGCCGCGACCGCATCCTCAATGCGGCGCCTTCCGCTCCGCGTGCTCGCCCTGCTGGCACTGGGAACATTGGCGTGGCCATGGCTCTCCGCTGGTGTGCTCGTTCTCGTGCACGGCCTTAACCCCGCCTTTGCCCACGAGCACCTGTTGCTGCCGCTCCGTACAGCCGCATCGCTGCCCTTCGCCTTTGCGGCGCTCTTGTGCTTTCTGGTTTTTCCCGAAGTGAAGGGTGAGATGCGCGCCCCGATTCCATCACGCGCGCAAACCTGATCCGGATCAGCTCAGCAATTTCTTCAACTCTTGGCGATTTCCCGCGGGCAGCGTGCGCAGCGCCGACCGCGCGAGCGCCAGATAGATCTCGCGCGCGCCCGGAACCGTCCGCAGAACCCGCAAGTGCTTCCGGACGGTCGCGCTGTCTCCGCGCACGATCGGGCCACTGAACCCGCGGGCCGCGCCCTGGCGCGCATAGTTTTCCACCGTCTGCCGCACGATGGGCACCGCCCACCTCCGTGCCCGGTCCCGCGGCACCCCGGCCGCCTTCGCCACCAGCTCGCTCATGGCCAGCAGAGCGGTCAGCAGCGGCGAGGCGAACGTTCCCCACGCGTGGTACAGCACCTTGTCTTGCTTTGCGATCCGGAAACTTTCACCCCCGAGCTCTGCGACGATGCGGTTCGCCATCCCCACCGCCTCGCGATCTCCTTCGACCGCAAAGCCAACTCCCTTGAGCGCCGGCGTCGCCCCGGCGACAAACGTCATCATCGGATGAACCGAGGCGACCCGCGCCCCCTGCTTCCGCAGCGACGCAAGTTCATCGCTGCTGAGCGCGCCGCTCGAATGCAACGCGATCTTTCCTTTCCAATTCACGCTCCCGAACGACCTCGCGCATGCTGCAATCTCCCGATCCGGCACACAAAACCACACGACCCTTGCGTCGATTGCACTTTCCCCGGCTACTCCCGCGCGCGCGCCCACCCGCCGAGCCAGCCCCTTTGCTCTTTGGCGCGACGCCGGCCCTGAGCGCGAGAGGATCTCGCTTACCCGAAACCCGCCCCTGCGCAGCGAGAGGGCAAGAGCGCTTCCCAGGTTCCCTGCTCCCACGATTGCGATCACCGGTCGAGCCGCCGTCCTGATGGCCATCGTCGGCAGCATATCAGCGTGTGCGGCCGCCGGGAAAATCCGTGCTCACCTCCCACGGCGCCCCAACCCTGTTCGTCTGCAATCCTCGCCCGGGTCGCTTATATTCGTTGCATGTCAAAATCCACCCCCGCGAAGAAAAAGAAGAAGAACACCGCCCGCGTCCTCTCCCGCCGCATCGTCTACCGCGGCCCCGTATTCTGGGTCACCTCGGAGCGCGTCATCGAACCGTCCGGAGTTCGTGTCCTCCGTGAAATTGTGCGCCATACCGGCTCGGTGGTCGTTTTGGCCACCGCGGCAGGTCCGCGTGAGCCGCTGGTGTTGCTGGAGCGCCAGTATCGCCACGCCGCCGACAGCTATCTCTTCGAACTGCCGGCCGGCCGTATCGACAAGGGCGAGAAGGCCTTGCACGCCGCCCAGCGCGAACTGCTCGAGGAAACCGGCTATACCGCAAGCCACTGGAAACAAATTCTGAAGTTTTACGCCAGCCCCGGCTTCGTGGCCGAACCGATGACCCTGTTCTGGGCCCGCGGCCTGAAGGCTGGCCCGGCCCAACCCGAGGCTGACGAGGTCATCGAACAACACCTCGTGCCCCTTTCCAAGGCTGTCCGCATGGTCGTGCGCGGCACCATCCGGGATGCCAAAACCATCTCGGGAGTGCTCTGGCTGGCCCTCCAGCCGACCCGTCGCAAGACGGGAAAATGAGCCGTCGCTTGTGACCTGCCTCCTTGACAGCCCCTTACCCCCGCCGCACAATGGCCGCAGAAAACGGCAGGCAGGCCCAGGACTCCTGTTGGAAGCTCCCGAGAAACGATGCCTGCCTGAGGGGGCGCACGTGGAACGTCTGAAAGGTACTGTCAAATGGTTTAACAATGCCAAAGGCTACGGATTCATCGGTCGCGATGATGGAGCCGACGTCTTTGTGCACTACAGCGCGATTACTTCCGAAGGCTACAAAAGTTTGCAGGAAGGAGACACGGTCGAGTTCGAAATCACCCAGGGCCAGAAGGGTCCTCAGGCGGCCAACGTCACCAAGGCTGCTTGAGCAGCTTTCCCTCATCCTTCTCCAATCGGCCTGTTGACGCCTAGTCGTAGTCCAGACCGGTTTATCTCACCTCAAGCGTCTTTGCGGAGCCCTGTCCGCCCTGCTCCGCTTCCGCTCCTGCCCGAACTTGTTTAAGCTGGTTTGCAGCATGGACAATAAGGCCATTGCCAACCTGCTTTTCGAAACCGCCGACTTGCTGGAAATCGACGGCCAGGACTCTTTCCGCATCCGCTCCTACCGCAATGCCGCGCAAGCCATCGAGAACCTGCCCCAGCGCATCGCCGACCTGATCTCCGAACCCAAACAGATTCTGGCGATCCCCGGCATCGGCAAGGGCATGCTGGCCAACCTGCAAGAGCTCTTCAAGGACGGCCGGCTCGCCATTCACGTCCAGTTGCTCGAGAAGTACCATCCCTCGATGCTGCAACTGCTCAAGATCCAGGGCCTGGGGCCGAAGACCATCGCGCTGATCTGGAGCGCCTACCAGGTTTCCGACATTGACGGGGTCGAGAAGCTGGCCCGGGCGGGCAAAATCCGCACCCTACCTCGCATGGGCGAGAAGCATGAGCTCAAACTGATCAAGGCCATCGAGGACTATCGCCGCATCGGCGGCCGCTATCTCATCGATCATGCCGAGATCGAAGCCGAGAAACTGGCCCACTATCTCTCCACCCTGGAGGGCATCGACAAGATCACGCCCGCCGGTTCCCTGCGACGCGGCCGCGAGACCGTCGGCGACCTCGATATCCTCGTCACCGGACAATGTTGTGTCGATGATGCCCAGCGTGCTTCCGCCATTCAGCACATCGCCAGGTATCCGCCCCTCATGGACGTCATCGCCAGCGGCGACAATAAAATCAGCTTCCGCCTGCGCAGCGGCATGCAGGTCGACGTCCGCCTGCTCTCGCCCGCTTCCTTCGGTGCCGCCATGCAGTATTTCACCGGCTCCAAGGCACACAACGTCGCGCTCCGCCAGCGCGCCCTGAAGATGGGCTACACCCTGAGCGAGTACAGCCTCGCCGAACTGGATACTGAAACACCGGTCGCCGGAAGCACGGAAGAAGAGATCTACGCCAGGCTCAAGCTCGATTACGTCCCGCCGGAGATGCGCGAAAATCTCGGCGAAATCGATCTCGCCGCCGCGCATAAGCTTCCCCAGCTCATCACCGCCGCCGACCTGCGCGGCGATGTGCACATGCACACCGTTGAAACCGACGGCAGGAATACCATTGAAGAAATGGCCGAGGCGGCCCGGGAATTTGGCTACCACTACCTCGCCATCACCGATCACTCCAAGAACCTGGCGTTCGCCAACGGCTTGGACGACCAGCGCGCCCTGCTCCATATCCAGCGTATCCGCGACGCCAGCGATCGCATGCAAGGCATCAAAATCTTTGCCGGCATTGAAGTCGACATTCTAGGCGACGGCGATCTGGACCTCTCCGACGACGTGCTCAGCCAGATGGATCTCGTGATCGCCAGCGTCCATTCCCAGTTCAACCAGGACTCCGCCAAGATGACCGAACGCCTGCTGAAAGCGATCGCCAATCCGAATACCTCGATCCTCGGGCACCCTACCGGCCGCCAGTTGCTGCGCCGCGACGCTTACCCCTTCGACATGGACGCCATTCTGAAGTCCGCTGCCCACCACAAAGTCGCAATGGAGTTGAACTCCTATCCCGACCGTCTCGACTTGAACGATGTCCACCTGCGTCAAGCCAAACAGCGTGGCGTAAAAATCGTGATCAACACGGACTCGCATCACACCTCGCACCTCGCCAAGATCCGTTACGGCATTCTGCAGGCCCGCCGCGCCTGGCTGACCAGCGAAGACGTGCTCAATACCTTGCCCGCCGCACAGTTCGCAAAGGCCATGAAGCACGAGTGGTAGGGGAAATCTGGAACAAGTTCTGCCGCTCGGCGGGACGCTCCCGCTTCCACATTCGCGAAAGGCTTCGCTCGCGAGTCTCCCAACCTGGGTTCAAACTGCCGTGCCGGTATAAGACTCGCTCAGAGATGAGGCGGAAACGGCCCTTCGGTCGCTCTCCAGCGACGCAGGGGTGAGCGGTTCTGCTTATTTCTTCCGCGCTTATTCCTTGGGAGCTGGGGAATCCTTGTCGTTCATCGCAGACTTGAATCCGCGAATGCCTTCTCCCATGCTCTTCCCGAGACCAGCGAGTTTGCTCGGACCGAAGATGAGCATGGCGATGGCAAAAACGATGAGAAGTTCCGGAAGGCCAATCTTTCCACCGAACATAGATTCCTCTTTCCAGAAATTAGACCCGCTCGCAGGCTCGGGCCAATAGAGCAAACGTCCCAGACCCTGGTTTGAGTCACGGGACGCTCGTCAGCAGCCCTCCCCCGAGTGCTGATCAGCCCCTAACGCTACCGGCTTTGCTGTCATCCCGGAATGACAGCTATCACACCCCCATGTGCGGTGGATCACGCCCGGCGCCGGGAGGTCGATTTCCCCGCATCCTGCCACTCCTCGCTCTCGGGCTTAACCAGCGCGCCTTCGCGTAAGCATCTCGAGCTTTCTATGCCCTCAGGAGCCCGGCCCAAAAGGAGGTAGGCTGGCGCCCACGTCGATCCAGCCCGATGTGTCACCAGCCACCGTGACACCGCGGACTTTCGCGCCCTCGGATCAAGGGAACTTTTCAATCGGCAAGCAAGATCGTGAAGCCAGGAGTGGATGCTGGCGGCCGCCGCGCCTGGCTCACGGCGGCCTCCCGTTCACGCTGCTACTCCGGGTCGCCGGGATCGTTGAACAGGACGGTCAGCTTGATGCTTCCGTGACCGTACTGCGGAAAGTTCGGCTTGCTTGGATCTGCAGGATCCAGGGTCGAAGCCGTGTCGTCCGGCGGGAACAGAACGAGCGAGTTCAGGAAGGCCTGCAACGCAGACGACTGCCGCGTCGACAGAGCGGCATAGGCATCGCGGGATTTCTGCGACTCTCCTCCGTGGCGAAGGATCACATCGTCCAGCGTCATACTGCGCCCGTCATGACCGTAAGGGGCCGTCGAACCCACCCCCCACAATGGACGGGTCACAAACTGGGTCTGGAGCGTTCCATCCCAGTTTCGTTCGTAGAATCTTGGGCCCAGATCATGCCGCTTGAAGTCGCTCAGGATGTCTTTCACCGCGAACGAACCTCCGGCCGGTAGTTTCAGAGCCGGTTGTCCGCTGCCGTTGTCCCGCACCACCACCAGCGGCGTGGCCGTGGCGAAGAGATTGTTAAATACTCCATGGCTTGGATCGTAAACGGTTTCCACGTCGGCCACCCGGCGGTCATGGTCGACCGTCAGATTCGTCACGTGGCACGAAGAACAACCAATCTTGTTGAATATCTCGCGGCCCCGCTCCGTGGCGTCGTTCTGCTGGGAGTGTCCTGGCTTGAAGTAATTCAGCAGGTAGAACTCAAGGTGATCGACCACCGCCGGATCGATCTCATTGCCGTTCTGGCTGTCCTGGGCAGGTGGTGGAGTGATCTTGTCCAGCGAACCGTCCAGCACCATGCCCGATGGGGTCACCGCCCGGCCGCCCGCGCTGGCTATGGTGATGTCAGGATCCTCCGAAGCTTCCAGCCCCATCTCGTTGTGCAGTGCGCCCACGATGAAGCGGCGGATGGAAAACTCACTGCCTTCGGCGAAAAAGGGCTTCACCCGCAGGTCCGGGTCCACTCCGCTAACCCTGGAAGTGTCCGCCGAACCATCCGGCTGGCCCGTGATCCAACCGAACTCGATGCCCTTGCTGAATAGCCGCAGTGTCACCGGGTGATGAAACTGCGCCGCGCGCACGAGCGCCAGAGTTCGCGTGTTCCGCAGGTCCGTGGTGATTTCATCGGCCAGCATTTCCCGCAGCCCCAGCCCAAATAGATGCGGAGCATCGCGGCTGTCCGGGCGCGTCACTACATTCCCGCCAACCCCGGCCGATCCTCGCGGCCGCCCGTGGCACAGCGCGCAGCTATCCGACAAGCCCGCTCCGATGGCTTTGTTGGTATTGATGTCCCCGACTCCATCCCCTTCGTTGGGGCCCTGTCCCTGCCCGTAGGTAAACTTCCGCTGGAACAGTTGCCGTCCCCGCCGGATGGAGCGGAATGGGTCGTGGTTGATCATGCACATGGACGAATTCGGCATCGTCAGGTTGCCGCGTCCCGCGCCGATTTCATCCTGCAGGGACTTGTTAATGCCCGCCCTGGCCGTGCTGGGTGCCTGCGTGTTGTCGATCATTTGCGCGTGTGCGCCAACCGTGAGCAACGATGCCCACACTAGCCGAAGCAAAAGGTTGGGGATACACGAGCGTGTCAGTAGGGGCCTACCGTTCATAAACTGCTCTCCTTAAGACGTATTGTGCTTGCGAGTTTGTCCGGGACCGGCGAGGGGGGAACTACTCGAATGACTGCCGCCAGTGCTCCGGATTATGCTAGATGGTGCAGTTTCGGTTAACAGCGTTGCCGTTATGGCTAGCTTAATTTTTCCTGAATTCGCCTGTCATTGACCCGAAGGAGGATGGTTGCGTCAGCCCAAGGCCGGAATAGAATACCACCCCCGGCGTCGCGGCGACCCGCGCTGTCATGAATTCGAGCGCCGGGTCGGGTTGGCGCAATAATCCACTCGTCGGATCCCGAGGTCGCCTTTCTGCATCTCGTCGGCGGCTCTGGGACTTTTCCTCGCAACCCGCGTAAAATCTACAGCCGAGACTCCCTCATGCCCGACGAGACCGCCAAGCCTCCCAGCAGTCCATCCATTCCCGCCGAGCCGCCCGTCATTCCGCCCGTGGCCTCCAAACCACCGGCCCTCAACCTCGGCCCCGGCGTTGGCATCAACGTCACCCAGGATATGGCCACGGCCGCACGGAAATTGCCGCCGGCCAGGATCGTCCTCATCGTATTGGCCGCCCTCGCGGTGGTGCTGGCTATCTACGGTTTTGTCGGACGTGCCAAGCCCCAAGGCGCCGGCTCGATCGACGACATCGCGGCCATTGAGGTGCCCAACCAGAACTCCATGCTGGTTGCCATCACCGTCACCCTGCACAACAGCGGAGAAAAACCCCTCTGGATTCACACCATCCAGGGCAAGTTGAAGATCCCTCCCAATGCCGACGCGAAGCCGAATTCACCCCACACCGAGTACTCCGACGTCGCCGCCTCCGCCGTCGATTTCGACCGCTATTTCCAGGCCTTCCCCACTCTGAAGCAGAACGCCAAAGCCGCCCTCATGCCGGAAACGAAAATTCTCCCCGGCAACGAGGCCCACGGTACCGTGATTGTCAGCTTCCCCGTCACCCAGGACGTATTCGACAAACGCCAATCCATCAGCGTGATAATCCAACCCTACGACCAGCCTCTGCCGGTCACGCTGACCAGGTAATTCCATCCCGAAGCTTTTATTACCGCCGCAATTCTCCCAGGGATGTTTGCATTCCTGATGGAGTTGATGCTGTCGAGTAGTGACGGCACCCAGCAAGAAAAGTGGACCAATATCTGGGCTGTGTCCCCGTCTCGCGGTCGCCTACTGCTTTCTCTGGATTCCCTTGCGTCGAACCAGGTGGGTGTGCGCCGTCGGACTGAGGTCATCGTAGCGCAGAAAACTCATCGAGCCATCCACTTCCAGAACGCCAATCGCGACCTGGTGATAATCCGCAATGCCACGCTCGCGCATGGCTCTCTCCAGCTCATCCATGCTCACGTGTTCTTTCGCCATGTGCGCGGCGATGAGTTCGCCGTCGTGAATCAGCATGCTGGGCTCGCCCTGGATAAACTTGCGGAATTTTCGGTTTACCCCCGACACATCGGCAATGAAATAGTTCAACAGCAGTAGAACTGCGGCCGCCACGACGCCGCCCAGCAGCGAAGTGTCCGGGCCTGTCATGGCGTTCTGCACCGAGTTGCTGAGCAGCAACAGCAGAACCAGATCGAAGGGCGTCATCTGCCCGACTTCCCGCTTGCCGCTAAGCCGTACGCCCGCCAGGACAAGGACGTAGATTACCGCTGTCCGCAAAGCGATGTTCAGCAGCGCTGCCCCAGAAGGCGGAAACATTTTGAACTATTGGTTCGACGCAGTCGGCGAGGCGGTGACCGGCGTCGGCGCATTCTTGGGTGTGCTCACGTAGCCCGTGGCCTTGTTCTTGTCCAGGGTCCAGATGACCAGCTCGTACAGCATGTGATCCCGCCCGGTATAGAACTGGATGGGCTCGTTCACGTTGCGGTCTTTCTTCTCGATGGTCTTGTCGTCGGAGGTGACGTTGAGCGTGTACTTTCCCTTCTTGGTATCCACTTTCTTGATCTGCAGGCTGACCGTCGACACCGGCTGGGGCTTGGCCCCTTTCAGCAGCGTGAACTCGTAGTACTGCCGATCGCCCCGGTGCTTGAGGACTTCAAGGTCATCCCTCGTTCTCGCCACCAGGCCGCTTTGCAAGCCAAGATCGCCGATCGTGCTTTCGAGTTTCTTCTTGGTCGCCTCCAGATCGCTCCTGGTGGTCGCCACATCGGTCTTCACGCCCCCAACGTCGGTCTTCACCCCCGCCACTTCTCCGCTGACCGCGCTGATCTGTTCCTTCTGTTCCTTCGCCAGTCGTTCTTCAGCAGCCTTCTGCGCCTGCTGCAGCTGGGCGGCTCGTTGCTTCAGTTCTTTCTTGGTGATGCCGACCTGCTGCCCCAGCGTCTCCGCTTCCGCCTCCGCCGCCTGCATACGGGTCGCGAGCTCGCCAACTTGCTTCTGGCTGGCCGCCTCGCTCTGGCCGAGTTCGGCAACCTTTCCGCGCAAGTCCACCAGGAAGTAGAGCGAGGCCGCCACGTACACCGCCGCTAGCAACAAAAGAATCCATTTGCCCGCATTGCTGCCGCTTTCGTGCACAACCGTAACGTCGTCCTGCTCGGACATGCGCTTCCTCCGGACCGCTGAAATTGGGGTTGCCGTCAATTGTTAGGCAGAACCCCCATGCTGTCAATTGCTTCGCTGGTGCCCGCGGTCATCCCGAGCGCATGACATTTGTCATCCCCGGGCAGTGATGATCGGCACTGGTAGGATGCAACCCGCCTCGGCGATGATGCCTTCACGGGCCGGTCAGCAACGCAAATCCAGCCCGGGGTGAGGCAAAGCATGATCGCTGCGATGGAAGAAGCTCTCAGCCGACGCACAACCCGCACCGCCGCGCCGGTCGTCGCGCGTCTGTCCGGCGTGAGCAAAAGCTATGCCGGCATTCGCGCCCTGCATAACGTAAGTCTGGACCTCCGCGCCGGTGAACTGCTCGCTGTGCTGGGACCGAACGGTGCCGGTAAGACCACCGCCGTAAAGTTGCTTCTGGGGCTCGCGCCTGCGGATGCTGGAACCGTAGCCGTGTTCGGCGGCGATCCGCGCCGGCCCGAACACCGTCTGCGGACCGGCGCCATGCTGCAGGTCGGGCGCGTGCCTGAGACCCTGCGCGTCCGCGAACATATCGACTTGTTCTCCAGCTACTATCCCGCTCCCCTTCCGCTTGCAGAGACGTTGCTCATCGCCGGCCTGGATGGTCTGGAGCGTCGCCCTTTTGGAGAACTTTCCGGCGGCCAGAAACAACGGCTGCTGTTCGCGCTCGCCATTTGCGGCAATCCCGACCTTCTGTTTCTCGACGAGCCCACCGTCGGCATGGACGTGGAAGCGCGCCGCGCAGTCTGGGACCAGATCCGCCGCCTGCTCGCCCGCGGCAAAACCGTCCTGCTGACCACCCACTACTTACAGGAAGCCGATGCTCTCGCCGACCGTATTGTGGTGATTCAGCAAGGCAGCATGATTGCCGAAGGCACCCCCGCCGAAATCAAATCGCGCACCGCGGGCCGGCAGATCCGCTGCGCGACCAGCCTCCCCATCGCGACCTTGTGCAGCATTCCGGGAATTCTGGACGTGCGTTCGGACCGCGGTGCATTCGTGATTCATGCCACCGAGGCGGAGAGCGTGGTGCGCGAACTCATGTTGCGCGACCTCCAACTCCACGATCTCGAAGTAACCAGCGCCGGCCTGGAAGAAGCTTTTCTCGCCCTCACCCGCGACGTCGACAAATCAAATGACCCGGAGAGAACTCGATGAGCGCAGGCCCCGCGTTTCCCCATGCCGTTCTGCAGCGTCCCATGCGGCGCACCCTCGCCATCTTCGCCAAGGAAGCAAAGTACGATTTCCTGGGCCGCTTGCGCCTGCCCGTCTACTCCGTCTCCACCATCCTGTTTCCCGTCATGTTCTATGTGCTCTTCGGACTGCTTCTGAATCGCGGTCAAAACAACAACGGCGTAAGCGTGTCCACCTATTTGATGGCAAGTTACGGCACCTTCGGCGTAATGGGGGCATCCCTGTTCGGATTCGGTGTAGGAGTGGCGATGGAACGCGGGCTGGGATGGCTCGAGGTCAAGCGTGCCAGCCCCATGCCGCCGGCCGCGTATTTCACCGCGAAGGTTGTCACCAGCATGACCTTCAGCACCATCATCGTGCTGCTGCTCATGACGCTCGGAGTTCTCTTCGGGGGCGTGCATTTCACCGCCGTGGAAGCGATCAAGCTATTTGCGACCCTCGTCGTGGGAGCGGTCTGCTTCTGCGCCATGGGCCTCGCGATCGGTTCCTTCGCCGGCCCGAACTCCGCCCCGGCCGTGGTGAACCTTCTGTACTTGCCCATGTCGTTCGCCTCCGGCTTGTGGATCCCGATCAACCTGCTGCCCACGTTCCTGCAGAAACTCGCACCAGCACTGCCGCCCTATCATCTCGGCCAGTTGGCACTGGCAGCCGTGGGCGCCGGACGCGGGACGGTCCAGAACCACTGCGGCGCGCTGCTCGGCTTCACCTTCATTTTTCTCGGGATCGCGCGTATCGGCTTCCAGCGTGACCAGCGGGTCTCGGGATGAATGTATCTTCCACGAACGCAGGCGACCTGCCACCCCTGGGCACACGGCTTGGGAGAAGCGCCGACTTGTGGGAAGATCGAGCAAGCGGAAAGGGCGATTCCATGATTTCCGGGGCCCATGTGATTCTTTACAGCAAAGATGCAACCGCCGATCGCGCTTTCTTTCGTGATGCGCTCAAGTTTGCTCACGTGGATGCCGGTGGGGAGTGGCTGATCTTCGCTCTACCCCGGGCAGAGGTTGCGGTTCATCCCGCTGGTCAAAACGACCTGCACGAACTCTTCTTCATGTGCAACGATCTGCAAGCCGAGATTGGCACGCTGGCGCACAAAGGGATCCAGTGTTCCGACCTGCAGGAAGCGTCCTGGGGTTCGATCACCAGGATCCAGCTTCCGGGCGGAGGTAAGATCGGCTTGTATCAGCCGAAACATGCGACGGCATTGACCAGAGACGCGTTAACCCCATGAGCGCCGGTTTTCAAAACCGAATGCCGCACTGGGTTCCCTATATCTGGCTTGGGTACCTGATCTTTTTCCTGTGGGGACCTGTCGTCGGCCACACCAGCTGGCAGCAATGGGTGGCGACCGGAGCCGGGCTGGTCGCATTCCTGTTTTTCTATTTCGCATTTTTTCGGACTCGCATGCCGTGGACTCTGGTCTGCGTCGGCTGCATTGCCACCCTCGGCATCCTCTATGCGCCCTTCAACGGCGGTGCCGCCAACTTCTTCATCTACGCCGCCTCCATGGTTCCATTCGCGGTGGCAACAGAACTGTCCGCGGCTCTGCTCATCGCCGCCCTGGTCGCGATTGCGGGCCTGGAAGGCTGGGTGCTTCACCTCCATAACGGCTTCCTGTTCCCGGCCATGTTCCTGTCCACCTTCATCGGTGCCGGCAACATCTACTTTGCGCAGCGCACCCGGCACATCCAAAAACTTCGCATGGCGCATGCCGAGATCGAGCACCTGGCCAAGGTCGCCGAACGCGAGCGCATCGCGCGCGACCTGCACGATGTGCTCGGGCACACCCTTTCGGTCATCACCCTGAAATCGGAACTGGCAGGCAAGCTGATCGACCGCGATCCCGCGCAGGCCAAGGCGGAAATTCGCGACGTGGAACAAACCGCGCGCCAGGCTCTCGCGGATGTTCGTCATGCCATCGGCGGATATCGCTCCAAGGGCCTGGCGGCGGAGATCAAACAAGCGCAGGCTACGCTTGAAACCGCCGGCGTCCAGGCAGAGGTTCAATCCTCGCTCCTCGAGTTGCCCGCCACCCAGGAGGGCGTTTTGGCACTCATCCTGCGTGAGGCGGTAACCAACGTCGTTCGTCATGCTCGCGCGAGCCATTGCCGGCTGGAGTTCGAGCGGTTGAACGGCCACTGCCGTATGGAAATCCACGATAACGGCCAGGGAGGTCCGGCGCTGGAGGGCAACGGACTGCGCGGAATGCGCGAGCGTGTCGAAGCGCTGGGCGGCAGTCTCCTCCGCGACACCAGCCGCGGCACCCGGCTCATTATTCAACTCCCCATCGACTCCATGGAGGGAACCGCGCGCGCTTGACTCCGATTTCCAAAGACGCGCGCAAGACCATCCGCGTGGTCATCGCCGAGGATCAGGGCATGGTCCTGGGCGCTCTCGCCGCCTTGCTCGAGATCGAGGGCGACATCTCCGTGGTTGGCCGCGCGCGCGATGGACAGGAAGCCCTCGACACTGTCCTGGCCAACAAGCCCGACGTTTTCATCACCGACATTGAAATGCCGAAGCTGTCCGGACTTGAAGTCGCCGGCGAACTCAAACGCCGCCGCACTGGAACCCGCGTGGTGATCGTGACCACCTTTGCCCGTTCCGGCTACCTCCGCCGCGCGCTCGACGCGGGCGCTTCCGGCTACCTGTTGAAAGATCGTCCCGCCGAAGAATTGGCGGACGCGGTCCGGCGGGTGCATCGCGGCCTGCGCGTGATCGATCCGGAACTGGCCACCGAGGCCTGGAGCGAACTCGATCCCCTCACCGACCGTGAACGCCAGGTGCTCCGTCTGGCCGGCGAAGGCAGGGCTAGCGGCGACATTGCCGGCGAACTCGGCCTCTCCGAGGGCACCGTCCGCAATTATCTTTCCGAAGCAATCAGCAAGATGGGGGCCGCGAATCGGGTCGAGGCCGCACGCATCGCAAGAACGAAGGGATGGCTCTAGACGCCATGCGGGGATACGCGTCCAGCCGCGAAGGTCGCGCCGCTTCACTCGGAAAACTTGATCGACAGGCACGAGACGCCCACGCCTCGTGCCTCCTGATTCGGCCTAGTTGCAGCGCGGAGACGAGGGATGCGTCTTGCAGTAGCCGGTACACGGAATGCAGATCTTCTTTTTCGGGGTAATGGTTCCGGCCAATGTGCCGCTGAACATGGTTAGCGCCAGTACGAGCAGCAGATTCTTCGAGAACATGCGGTCTTCTCCTTTTGCGTCAATTCGGATTGCACAAGGTCCCCAGCATCGATGACCTCATCGCTGTGCGCGCGAGTTTGCGGTACTCGACCGCGGGGAGTCAAGAAGAGTTGCTGAATGTCCGCTCGAACCTGGTGCTTCCGTCCGTGGGTGTGGGAACATTCAACCCGAGAACAGGATACCGAACTGAAAACGCCCGGCTCAGCCCGCCGCTTGCGCCCGCACGCTGGCCCGCAGTTCTTCCACGATTTCAAATGCCGCCCGCCGCGCTTCCTCGTTCTTGCTCACGTCGAATGAAATCGCTCCCACGCGCGCGTGTCCTCCGCCTCCGTACCGCTCGCACACCTTCGCCAGGTTCACCGTCGGCTCGCTCGGGGCCCACGGATTCGAGCCCACCGATACCTTCACCCGGAAGCTGCTCTTACTTAAACCAACGCTGTAGATACTTTCGGGATGTAGATAGTAAGGAACGAATTTGTTGTATCCCTCCAACTCCTGGTCGGTGACGTCAAAATAGATGGTTGCATCCTTGCACTCGGTCCGCTCCTTCAGGATGCCGATCGAGAGTTCGTGCCGCTTCAGCAGGGGCGGCAACAAGGGTGCCACGAACGGAGCTTCCAAGATCTCGGCCAGCGACTGGGTGGCCAGCAACGGGATCAACCGGGGAACGAAGATCGAGTCCGGCGCCGACTCGATCACCATCGTCAGCTTCATCGCCGGTGCCTTCATCTCGACCGCCGTCTTCGCGTCCTCGTACAGCGCCCCATCGATGATGTCGGTCCACTGCACCAGATCGGCTACCGAAGCGGCGTTGAACCCGAAGCGCTGCTCCGCGATCATGGCAATAAAGCTGGTGCACGACTTGAAGTCGGGATCGTAAAACTTGCGGTTTCCCTGGTCCTGCTCGAAGTGCGCCGCATCCTCCGCGCTCAGAAACGCGCTTTCATGATGGTCGAACCACCAGGTTATTTTCGGCGAGCTGGAATACTTGAAGTCCACAATGGCGTTCTCGTCGCCGTCAAAATCCTTCTCGTTGAACAGCGCCCCGGCCCGGTGCAGCAGGCCGGTAAATTCGAACTCCACGTCGCTTCGGATCCGCTCCCGGTAAAAGCGCGAGAACAGCGCCGCCGAGGAAGCTCCGTCAAAGCATTTGTCGTGATAAAAAACCCGAACTCTCAAGCCATGTCCTTCCGGAACCCGACGGCGGGAGACCCTTCCCCCAGCCGCCGATTTCCTCTAAGCGAAAAGCGTATAGGATTACTTCCCCGCTGATTTCTGTCAAGCGGGGAGATCGCTGCATGGGACGTCCGCGTGCGTGAACCCGGCACAATCCGCCACCATGGTACCTTCACGAGCCCGTACCAGTGACGCAATTGCGCGGGCCCCGTCTAATTGCGGTCGGAGGATTCATGTCTAAATCGCGCAGAAAATTTCTGGCCACTACTTCTCTGGGTTTGCTGGCCGCCGCTTACCGCAGCCCGGCTCAAACGGGTAGCAATCTTCCTCCCGGCATGCCGCCCGCCTTTGGCACCGGGACGGCGGTCGGACCGGAAGTTTCGCCCGCGACCTTCGCCGAAGCCGAGAAACTGGTGCAAGTCCAACTCACCGCCGCCCAGCGCGCCATGGCCGCAGAAAGCTGGCGCAGAACCATGGCCTCCCTCTACGAGCGTCGCACCGGACCGCGCAAAGTCGCCCTCGAAACCACGCTCGCGCCCGCCTCGCGGTGGGACCCGCTTCTTCCCGGCCTCAAGCCCGCCCCGCAGCAAGACCGCTTTCTCCGCAGCCGCATCGATCCCGGCCCTGTTCCAGCGCGCGATGAAGACATCGCTTTCGCTTCGGTGGCGCAGCTCTCCCTCTGGATCGAGCAGCGCAAGCTCACCTCCCAGCGCCTGACCCATATTTATCTGGATCGTTTGGAGCGCTTCAATCCCAGGCTGCGCTGCGTCATCACCCTGACCCGCGACCTCGCGCTCGCCCAGGCCAAGCAGGCCGACGCCGAAATCACTGCCGGTCACTATCGCGGCCCCCTGCACGGCGTGCCCTGGGGCGGAAAGGACTTGCTGGACACTGCCGGCATCCCGACCACCTACGGCGCCGAGCCCTTCCGCAACCGCATTCCCGCCGAGGATGCCGTGGTCGTGCAGCGACTCCACCAGGCGGGCGCCGTGCTGGTTGCCAAGCTCAGTCTGGGTGCGCTCGCGCTCAACGACATCTGGTTCGGCGGCCAAACCATGAATCCCTGGCTGCTCGAGGAGGGCTCCGCGGGCTCGAGCGCCGGCCCCGGCGCCGCCACCGCGGCAGGCCTGGTTGGCTTTTCGATCGGTAGCGAAACTGGCGGCAGCATCATCGGTCCCACCATGCGCTGCGGCATCACCGGGCTGCGCCCCACCTATGGCCGTGTGCCTCGCACCGGCGCCATGACGCTCTGCTGGTCGCTCGACAAACTCGGCCCCATGACCCGCCATGTCGAGGACACCTTGCTGATTCTGCGCGCCATCTCCGGGCCCGACGGGGGCGACGTAGCCAGCCTCCCCAGCCGGCTTGATTACGATGCCGAAGCCAATATCAAAGGCTTGCGCGTGGGTTATTTCCCGAAGTGGCTGGGCCAGAATCCCGCCACCGCCGTGGACCGCGATGCGGTGGACCACGTGAAGAAGCTGGGCATGGTCCCGGTCGAGGTCGACATCCCCGACTGGCCCTACGGCTCCCTCAACCTGATCCTGTTTGCCGAAGGTGCTGCCGCCTTCGAGGAGTTAACCCTCAGCGGCGGAGTGAACGAATTGAAAGCCCAGGTCCCCGATGCCTGGCCCAACATTTTCCGCGAGGCGCGCTTCCTGTCGGCCGTAGATTTTGTGCAAGCTGACCGGCTGCGACGAAAAGTCGCCCTCGAAATGGGGCATCTCTTCTCCCAGGTTGACCTGCTGCTGGTTCCTTCCCTGCGCGATGAAATGCTCACCATCACCAACTTCACTGGACATCCCTCGCTCACTCTGCGCGCCGGCTTCATCCAGGTCTCCAAGGCCCGCAGCGACTGGGCGCCCGATCCCAAGAACCCGCTCCCTACCTTTCCGACGCCCCGCCGGGTACCCCACGGTGTCACGCTGATCGGCCGCTTGTTCGACGAAGGCACGCTGGGAACCGTTGGGCTCGCGCTGGAACGATCATTTGCCGTGGTCGGCGAGCGGCCGCCCGGATTCTAGGAAGCAACTCCGCCCTCCCTTTATCGGCGGCCAACTAGCTTCACGACCCTGACGAGCTTCCGGTCCTGATTTGGTGGGACATTCGAAAAAAACTTGAGGGAATAAGAAACACCCCGGGGGTAACGGTGAACATGCGTCCAGTAGCTCTGAATTCTGGTGGAACGAACTACCGCATCGATCAAAGCGTCAATCCAGACACTGTAATTTTCACGCGGGGAGGCATGTGGACTGAAGAATTGTGCTTTACGGAAGGTTCGCAACTGCTTCTCTTTCCGAGCCAGCCAAGCGTTTGATGACCCGCTTTAACCACCAAGACCAAAGGCTCTGGGTCTCTTAGAGGCTGGCAAGCGACTGACCATCGCACAGCAGTGGCGCAGCCAGTTCTTTCACTTGGCCATGCGACGCGGACGGAAGATCGCCAAAGTCGCGATGGCCCGGAAACTGGCGGTCGCGTTTTACTGGATGTGGCGGCGCGGATGGGACTACGAAAAGATGCAGCAACTCGGTTCGCACGCGGCAGAGCCCGGAAATCCCCATGGTGTGAAGTAAATCACCGACTTGGGCATCCCGCTCCCCTTTGCGGGGGCGTTCGAAGAAGTAATCATGATCGAGGTTGCGATCGAAGAGATGGTTGGGTCGGACTGAGTCTCGACCCCTAACGATTACGAGCGAGCCTAAGGTTGGTCTGGCAAACTTCAACTAGAGCGAAATGGCGCTCTGCTCGGAGCGGATGCCGCATTGTGCTGGAAAACGTCTTGACACCGCCGAGATTGTTAGAGATGGGGATTTTTCGTCAACAACGGGAAGCCCTCTGGACCGCTCCCATCTTGACTTGCATCTCGGCAACGAGGAGGATTAGCCACAAAGGGCAATATGCTCAGACAATTCGCACTTGCAGTCCTCTTGAGTGGGTCGGCACTCGCGCAGACTCACGCTCCGGAGCCGCACCTTCCACAGTTAGATGAAATCAGGGGAAGAAAATGTGAAGTCACGGAAGGCTTTGGTTGCGGAATACTCTTCGATCTTGATCTCCCCGAGTCCGGCAGTTTGAATTTGAGCGTTGTCGGTGGACTTGTCCATCAGATTTCAGTCATCCTCAATGGCACAATGTACACCGTTGTCTACGATCCCCCGTTAAAGCGAGATGACAAGTTTTCCAGCCTGAGGAGATACGTTCGTATTTCTGCACGAATTGATGGCGACCATTTGACCATCCAGTGGCCGGACAAGACGAAAGCGAAAGGAAGAATCGTTCACCGCGAAAAGATCGAACCCGAACGGCCTCGGCCCGCTTAAGTAGACTTCTCTTGGTTGACAAAACAGGCCATAGCGCTCATTGAGGGGTTTCGAGTGTAATGATTCCATAACAATGTCGGCTCCTGGGCCCGAGTAAACTTTGTGGTGCCAAACCAACAAAGGGCTCGGGAGAAAGGAGCCGAACATGATGATTATAGGCTGTGATTACCACCCGGGCTTCCAACAAATTGCCTATGTGGACACCGACACGGGCGAAGTGGGCGAGCGCCGACTGGGACACAAGGAAGAGGCCGAGCAGTTCTATCGCGAACTGCGCGGGCGCGGAATGCAACTGCGGGTAGGCATGGAAGCCAGCGGACACGCGCGCTGGTTCGAGCGTCTGCTGCAGGAGTTGGGTGGCGAGTTACTCATCGGAGACGCAGCCCAGATTCGTGCCAAACGGGTGCGCAAGCAAAAGACCGATCGCCAGGATGCCCAACTGCTGCTGCGCTTACTGCTGGAAGATCGCTTTCCGAGTCTGTGGGTGCCGGATGCGGAGAACCGCGATCTGCGGCAACTGTTGTGGCATCGTCACCGGCTGGTACAGATGCGCACGCGCGTTATGAATCAGCTGCACGTGGTGGCGCTGAACGAGGGACTTCGCCGCAAGAAGGCTCTGTGGCGGCCGGCCGGTCGTGCGCAGCTGGAATCGTTGGTGCTTGCCCCGTGGGCCAGTCGACGGCGCCAGGATCTGCTCGACTTGCTCGACCAACTCACGCCGAAGATTCAGGAACTGACCCGCCGGCTGGAAGAGGTGGTGGAGACGCGACCCATAGCGCGGCGGCTCCAGACGCATCCCGGAGTGGGCGCGCTGACCGCGCTGGCGTACGAGTTAGTGATTGGAACCCCAGAGCGTTTCCCGTGCGCCAAGCAAATCGCCAGCTACGTGGGGCTGGTGCCGGCGGAAGAGTCCAGCGGAGACCGACGCCGGCTGGGCCACATCAGCAAGCAGGGGAACGTTCTGTTGCGCTTCCTGCTGGTGGAAGCCGCGCAGGTCACGGTGCGCAGCCAGATGCAGTGGCGCAGCCAGTTCTTTCATCTGGCCATGCGGCGCGGGCGGAAGATCGCCAAGGTCGCCATGGCCCGGAAACTGGCGGTCGCGTTGTACTGGATGTGGCGGCGCGGCTGGGACTACGAAAAGATGCAGCAACTCGGTTCGCACGCGGGAGAGCCCGGAAATCGCCATGGTGTGCAGTAAATCACCGACGTAATGATTGGGCATCCCGCTCCCCGCTCGGGCGGGGAGTTCGAAGAAGTAATCATGATCGAGTTGCGATCGAAGAGATGGTTGGGTCGGACTGAGTGCCTGACCCGCAACGATTAGAAGCGAGCCCAAGGTTGGTCTGGCAAATCTCAACTAAGAGCGAAATGGCGCTCTTCTCGGAGCGGATGCCGCAGTGTGCTCGAAAACGTCTTGACACCGCCGACATTGTTAGAGATGGCGATTTTTCGCCAGTTATGAGGAGACGACCCTCCTAACCAGATAGTTTCCTTTGCCTTAACGAGCATTTCGGAAGCTCTTCAAGAGCGTGCTCGTACTTAAAAATGTGCTTCGTGTTCTCCTCAAAAGCAACTTGGAACGTGGCATCCTTGCAGGTACGATTCGCTTCGACATCCTGAAAGTAGAGATGGATCTCTGCGTCTTCGGGATCGAAATTTCTTCCGGCGAATACTCATGTCCCCATGAAGCACCCACCATCGAACGGAATCTACGGAGTATTCTTCTCCGTGCCATGGTCAGCTTTTCTCTTTGATGCTCGGCCACAATTCGGAGTCTTCCCCTCGCGCAGTTCGCGGCCGTAATCGTCTGCCCTCCGCTCGTCTTGATCGGGGCAAACGCAATGCCCCAACTCATGGTTGACCGCCAACTCAAGCAAAGCTTCTCCTGTCACACCAAAGACGTGCAGTAATTCGGCACTACGGGTTGCACTTGCGGAAAAGAGGCTACTCTCCATGACCGTCGTACGCTGCTCGAAGATGGTGAAAGCCGGACTGTGGCCAGATCCACCGAGGGCGTGTACCAGATCCTTCCACTTGTAGGATGGCACCAGAACAAAAGACCACATTGCGAGCCGCTCCAGCGGATACGTCATGAGCGCCCGTCGCAGCTCCAGTGCATGTTGGAGGCACTCATCGCGGTTGTAGTCCTGCGTGCAGAAGAACTGGACACTCTTGGTTGTCTGGCCAGTCCCTTCAAGGTGGGCTGGGACGACGTGAAGGGTTTGTGTTTGTGCCGCGCAGGCGGTAAAGAGAACTGCGATGAGAAACCTCGATTTCATGGTGGTCACCCCGTTGGTGCCACCGAACTTGGGCTGTGCCTGGTGCTATCTCAATGCTCGCAAAGTCCGAATCAGATAGTTCTGGATCATTGCGCAACTTGTTGATGGATCAGCGAGGTAGCAGTTGGTGAAGAGCAAACGGAACGGGCATGCGCGGCGGGGAAACGGTGATAAAATCGTGGCCCACATGGGGGTGGGGCAATGTCGGAGCCCCGCAACACGATCGGCTCAATGCACTTCGGCCCTTTCGAGCTGTTGGCCGAATCGAGCGAACTGCGCAAGCATGGTCAGCGGCTGAAGCTCTCTGGTCAGGCGATTGACGTGTTGCTGATGCTCGCCTCGAATGCAGGAAAGCTGGTGACGCGGGAAGAGCTCCAAAGAAAGCTTTGGCCGGGGGACAGCTTCGGCGACTTCGAGCATGGGCTGAACGCTGCAGTGAACCGGCTGCGCGAGACTCTCGGCGATTCCGCCACAGACCCGACCTACATCGAGACGGTTCCACGCCGTGGTTACCGCTTCATCGCTCGGGTCGAGCAAGTGCCCAACACCACTGACCCGACTGTGCCCGACAATGCGGCGGAGCTGCCTTATCAGCACGCTGCCGACGTCCGCGCTGACCTGAAGCTTCTGAAGCGGGATACGGATTCCAGCAGCACGCACACGGCGAGCGGGGTCGCCTCGGCGAGTTCCGCCGCAGCCGTCTCTTCGACGCAAGTGCGACCATCCAGCGGAGCAGTCCTGCTCGCGGAAGCAAGACGCCACAAGGGACGTTCTGGCACTGATGCTGGTTGTCTTGGCGGCGCTGATTGCTGGATCAGGAATTTACTTGTCCAGGCTGAACGAACGCAGGAATGAGTGGAACCTGCAGGGCATGACGATCACCCGGGTTACGCAGAGCGGGAATGCCACCAATGTCGCGATTTCTCCGGACGGCCGCTATGTCGTCTATGTTCTTCGCGAGGGGGAAAAACAAAGCCTCAACGTTCGTCAAGTAGCCACCGGCAGCGACGTGCAGGTTCTACCCCCGGATGAAGTTATCATCTGGGGTCTGACCTTCTCGCCGGACGCCAATTACATTGACTTCATCCGCTCCGAGAAACCCATCTTCGAGGACACCCATCTCTATCGGATGCCTGTGCTCGGCGGAACACCACACCTTGCGATGCAGGGAGGAATCGACTTCGGATCCAGTTACTCTCCAGATGGTCGGCAGTTCGCTTTTTTGCGGGTGGCAAACTCGGGTCATGGAAAGGTCGATGTCTTGATTGCCAAAGCCGACGGTAGTGACGAACGAGTGCTCGCTACACGCCCCTACCGTGACGAGGATATCGGTTTAGCGTGGTCTCCCAACGGCAAGACGGTTGCGTTCACAACCTCGGAGGCCACGAAGAAGCTTCGTTCTTCGCTTTGGGCAATATCGGTCGCTGATGGATCGGTCCGTGAAATCTACTCAACATCGGAGGTTGTCGGCCGTCCGCGCTGGCTGCCCGACGGAAGTGGTCTCTTGGCTCCCGTAGGCGGGGGGATCGCTGGTCAGGCGGTTCGCGGGCAACTTTGGTTCATCTCCTATCCACGAGGAGAGGCACGCCGCCTCACCAATGACCTGATGGATTACCGGCTCTGTTGCCTGGACCTTACGCCGGATGGCAAGACTCTTGTCGACACTGAGCTAACAACGGTCTCCGACTTGTGGGTCGCGTCCGCAGGAAACACCGCAAAGGCAAAGCAGATTACTACGAAGGAGTTTGCTGTCGGAGGCCTTTCCTGGATGCCCGACGGCCGCATCATCCTTGCCAGCCGGGATGGCAATCTCTACGCGGTAAATCAGGATGGGAGTGGGCGTACTCGGCTGATGCCCGATGATAGTCCCAACTGGGACCCGTCGGTTTGTGGCGATGGGCGCTACATCGTCTACGCCGCCTACCGGGAGCAAAAACGCGGGATATGGCGCATGAGTGCCGACGGCTCAAACCCCATCCGCATCGCTGACGAGACGATTGCCGTAGGCCCGCAATGTTCCCCAGATGGCAAATGGGTGGTCTACGTGCAAGGCCCTCTCTGGACCCCGGTAAAAGTTCCCATCACGGGGGCCAAGCCTCCAGAGGTGCTCGCACAGGACTTTGAAATCGTTTTTGGCTATCCTCCCAGAATCTCCCCGGACGGAAAGCGAATCATGTATCTCGCCTCACCCAAACCTCCTGAGAACCCCAGTTCTCCCTCCGCATCCAATCCATATCAACTGAAGGTAATCCCTTCCGATGGCGGAGCCGACTTGTACAAGTTCGACTGGCCAGCCTCAGCAAGTGCCCCCCATTGGGCGCCTGCCGGTGACGCCGTTGAATATGCCTTAACCAGGAGCGGCGTCACTAACATCTGGCGGCAGAAACTAAGCGGCGGACCTCCGAAACAGATTACGAATTTTGAGTCGGGACAGATTTTCGACTTTGACTGGTCCCGTGATGGCAGGCAACTGGCATTGACACGAGGAAGCGAAAGCAGCGACGTCATCATGATCAGGAATTTTCGGTGACGACTGCACATTGCGATGCTGTCCTGAAATCTGCTGCCCGGGCAAATAACAGAAATCCTCAAGTGACGCTATCAGGGCGATTTCACTCAAAACCCCTCTCAAGAGGGTCATTGAGTGAACTAGGGACTTTTCGCCCACCTATCCTTCATCCGCGTCGTCGGTTGCTCCGCTTTTTGATTCCTCATCTCCTAAGCCTTCATGATTGGAATCGGGCCAACTCAACAGGAAATTGATGACAATGAGTGCCGCCAACCCAAAGAAGAGTAAGCGCTGCCAGAAGGGTTCGTCTATAAGCCCAAATGCATGCAGGGGCAATGCAACCAGTGCCATGATGAATAGAGCGGTTGCCCATCCCCGTTGAAGGCGCTTCGAGCTTTTTGTGATTGCCGCATCGCGTTCTTCGGCCGAGATATTCGGCTTTAATGTCACCTTGTCGCGGAAAACAAGTATCAGCGCGGCCAACCCGAAAACCACAGCCAAGAAGATGGCGATACCGATTATGTCGTCTATGTCGTCCTTGGAAATCTGGAATCCGTACGCTAACTTTCCACCCGCAAATACGGCACAGCCGATCAAAACCGCAACCATGAACCGCTGCCAACTGACGTCTCGGTTCATGCCTGCATTATGCGTCACCGGTCTAATTTACGAAAACAGCGATAGCCCTCAAAACTCCTCAATGAGCGTTATGGGAATTATCACAACAGTGGTTAAGCGTGCGGATCGGCTACGCCGGCACGGGAGCAGGCAAATCTTTAGGCCCTTTGGGTGGTGGACGATGCAACTCCACGGGTAAATCGCTCAAGCGATCCAATCGGTGGATCGTTCCTTCCGGGTAGGCGACCCTCACACCATGAATAGTTGGAACATCCACCGGGCCTTTCTTGAACGTTCCGACCGAGACTAGGACGGTTGCGGTGCGGCCATCCTTGAGACCGATGTAAGCCCCGACGCACATGGCGGAGTCGCGCCCGTGAGCAACCGCCGCACCCTGGGTCTGTTCACCGCAGTCGTTCACTTCCCATTTGATCGGAGCGCCTTCGCCTTCATACTTCAGGAAAAACTCCAACGTGACCTTCGGCAAGTCGCGATCCAGTGAAGAAACTGGGAGCGTTTTTACGCGCTGGATAACACCTATTTCCGTCTTACCAGCAGACCGACCTTGCGCCCACACGCAAACGGTGAGCAGTAGGGACACGACGCTGAGGATCGTCAGCCGCATACCTGCATTAGACACCATCTGGAGGGCTTCTAGCGGCTGCTGAAGTGCTTCTCAAAGAGCCGTTTCGATCGCTCCGCCCCTTCTTCCGTGAGGATCACCGACTTTGCTTTCGTTGCCGGATCGTGGATGTAGCCGCTCTCATGTAGCCGGTCGAGCACATCCCAGGCATGACTCTTCCAAGCCCGCAACCCGTACTTGTCCTTGAACGTGGTCAGGTAGAGAAGGGCCAGCGTAATCTCATCTACCTTTTGCTTGTCGATTTCCATCATGTCCCTCGCACGATTTTGAAGCCCCTGATGCGAGACTGCTCGGTTGCAGCCATATTGACCATTCCACCCTGAAAACAGCACGCTCGAGCCTTGCGACTGTCAGGCGTGCGCCCTTTTATTCTCTTTTATTCTCTATAGCCCGAGGCATTCATTCGCCACGCGTATAGCTCCTCGCGTGGATGCATGGACGCTCTGCAAGATCATGGGCTGGTCATCGCTTTCGGTGGCGATGCGATATCTCCACCCGTCCGAAGGTAGGATTCTGGATGCATGTCTCCCGCTGGGTGGGCACAGTTCTGGGCACAGTGAAAATCGGGGAGATTTGACTCTGAATCCGCAACCGGTGAAAGCCTTTGAAACTTACTGAGGAAAAGTGGTGAGCGCGGAAGGACTCGAACCTTCGACCCATGCCTTAAAAGGGCATTGCTCTACCAACTGAGCTACGCGCCCACATCTACTGAATTTAACACAAAACTTTTTCTCCCGATGTCCGCTCGCGCGCTCCTCTTTGACATCTGGACAATCGCCTTCGCAGCGATTGCCCATCCCGCAGTGAACGTTGGTGCGCTCCCATGTACTAACAGAACCTTGGTGCCAGGCTGCTTCGGAACTAACTTGCCCACAGCTTGCACCACCTGTGGTTGGTGACCGGATCGATCTGAGTTTGTGGCTGGCACGGCCGAGTGCTTGCGTTCACGCTCCCGCGTGATTCCACGTTCAGGTTGGAAGGCCCGCGACAATACGTTCGCTCATGCTCCCAATTTATCGACCCTGCCGCCGGAGCGGTTGCCGCCCCGCCACATGGAGGAGTCTCATGCTGCAGCACAGTTTCCTTGCCCGCTATCTCTGTCTCATCCTGTTTGTCGTCGCGCCCAAAATCACGATCGCGCAAAGCGACGCGGCTCCCAATCCAAACTGCTCCCTGATTGTGCCGGTCAATGCTCTCTCCGCCGAGGGATTGGCCACGCCCTACCAGCTGGTGGCAACCGATCCCACCGCGGGCGATTGTCACGAAGCCGACAAGAACCAATCCGCCTTCGTCCAGGCCGCGGTGTTGGACCCGGTCACGGGACAGATTTCCGTCTACAATCCGCTGGTCGTCGATCAGTTTGCGACTCCGGCGATGCCACCCGTGGTGCCAACTCTCCCGGCAAACGCGATCGTTGCGCTCTGGTTCGGGTACAACGGCGACACATTGTCCCTGCAAGGCGCAGCGGATGGAGTGCTGGCCGCGGCTGGATGTGTGAACGGCTTCGATGGCGGCAACTTCGGGCAGTTCGCGTACTGCAATGCCCCGGCCTTTTTCAAGGCGGCACACCGCGCCCTTCGCAAAGGTCAACTCACCATCCCGCCGCTCGGCACCGCTGCCGACGGCCGTGCTTGCCCCTCCGTGCGGGATTTCTTCGCGGTCGATCAGGACCAGAGCGACAACTTGCCCACCAGCTACCTGCTGATCAGCAACGGCGATGCAACCCAGCTTGCGCAAAAAACCCAAGCCAACCTGGCCCTGTTCCCCACGGCCGACAGCTTGGGCAATCCCAGTGACAACCGGCTGGTCGACGTGGCCCTGGATGGAGCGCTCGGGTGTACGCCCTGGAAAGCCCCGGACCTCGCCGACCCGGGACAAATGGTGCCGGCCTTGCCGCTCAACGAATTGCAGGCCCGGGCGTGGCAGGCATCGCCGGTGGCGCTCGTGCCCGCCGGCGATCCCATGGTTCGCAACCGGGGCGGACGCGACTTGAGGAAGGTCAACGCCTATCGACGCGGGGTCGATCAGCCGCAGGTGGGATACGCGTTTCAAGCAGACACCACGCGCTATTGTCGCCACATGTTGCGCATCGCGCCCGCCCGCATGTTGCAGGATCAAGCTTTGCTCATGCCGGATGCCGCTCATCCCACGCGAGGCTCGTCCCCCGACCCCACGGTCGCAGATTCCCTCTTTACTTTCATGGCCCAACGATTTGTCGCCAGCTACGACATCCTGGGTTGCGCGAACCTGCTGCGTATCCCGGATCCAATTTCCGTCACCGTAAATGCGCAAGGCGTAACCACCGCTGCCACCATTGATGTGACGTCGTTACGGAGATCCCGCCAATCGATAGCGCAGTCTGAGCAGCAGGATCGAGAAGCGGACGATGCTGCACGGGCGGCAGCGGCAACCGAGTAGACGGTTTGCTGGACGACGTTCTTCTGTGTTGCAGTCTGAGAATCTACGCAGGAAAGGTTGAGACGAGCCCTGTTTTCGCATGGATTTTTTCGCCACGCGCATTCCCTCCCCCGGGACTCGCACCATCTCGCTTGCAGTGCCCCAGGTTGCTCTTCTTGGGGCAGCTCGAAGACCCCATATGTTCGTGTTTTCTTAGACCTGCAATCGTCGCCCAGGCCCCGGCGTTTCTTGACGAGATGCGAACTCCTGCCACAAGCCGCCCGACGGTCACGTGAGCTGGCATCCTGGCAGGTTACTATGGTATCTAAAGTGCAATAGCTCTGGCGTTGACATCCCCAACCCCCAAGCTGATACTCCGCTTAAACACTGCCCTTTAGGTTGTCGTAGGTCCCGGCCTGAAGGAGCGTGCCAGGGGTTTGCCTCGTACTGTCGAAGCGGGAATCGCTCTACATCTTTGTTCCACGGTCGTATCGGAGGAAAACATGTTGTTGAAGCAGGCTATGGATCGTTTCGGAAGCAGGCAGCGCGGGATCGCGTGCCTTTGCTTGCTGGTGGTCATCGGGGCCGCCTGGACTTTTACGCGGCCGGCGAAATCCGCCGTTTCCACCTCGCAAGCGCGCACTGAAAGCGCCGCGACGAACCTCGCGATGAGCACCCATGCAGCGCAGCCGGCAGAACGCGCGCGCGTCGCCGCCAGTTTTGCGAACCAGCCGCTCTCCTTTGAGCCCAACCTCGGGCAGACCGATCCGCAGGTGAAGTTCTCCGCCCGCGGAAATGGCTACGCATTGTTTCTTACTCCGGCAAAAGCTCTGGTGTCGTTGGTGACTGCTCGCAAGGTGAGCTCTCGACCTGGGCTGGAGCGCGCCGCCGCGTCACCCGTCGGCACACCCGCATCAGTTGTCGGCATGGAATTTGTGGGAGCTCAGCAGCAGGTAGAAATCGCTGGCAGCGATCTCTTGCCGGGTGTCAGCAACTATTTCATCGGGGACGATTCGCACCGGTGGGCGACCGGCGTGCCGCACTATGCGCGCGCTAGCTACCGCGGCCTTTACCCCGGGGTCAGCCTCGACTTCAACGGCGCCGGCCCAGAGTTGGGACTCGGTTTTGTTGTGGCCGCCGGGGCTGATCCGGGACTGATCCACCTTCGTTTTACTGGCACCACCAGCCTTGCCACTGACTCCAGCGGTGAACTCTCGGTCGCGGCAGACACGGGCCGAGTGCGTTTCCGCAGGCTGCTTGCGTATCAAGAGTTCCATGGCAAGCTGCATTCAGTAGACGCGAATTTTGTGGTTCGCGATAGCAATCAGGTCGTCCTCGCTTTGGGAACATATGACCACAGTCGCGACCTGGTCATCGAGGCAGATCCGGTTGACGCAGTGGTCGCACAGAGCGGGTTCCGGGAAGCAAACCACTCCGCACCGCTTTTATATCTGGCATTGCTGCCGATGATGGGCATCGCGCTCGCGGGTGCGGGAATGCTGCAACGACGAAGAGTCCTCGCGGCACTGCTTCTCTGCCTGTCGCTTTCCGGCCTGGCCGTCCTGGTCGCCTGTGGCAACGGTCAAGGTGGCGGCGGGGGTGGTGGCGGTGGCGGGGGTGGAGGAGGCGGGGGTGGAACGCCTGTGAGCTTCGGTACTTATCTCGGTGGGTCGGCTGATGACCAGGGCTTGGCCATTGCTGTCGACAGCAGCGGAAACGTCTTCGTCGCGGGAGATTCCGGGTCAAATAACTTCCCCGGATCGCCCAGCTTTTCTGGGGGGACACACGACGCCTTTGTAACCAAGCTGAACTCCTCCGGCGCTGTCCAGTTCTCCACCTTCATTGGCGGAACCCTGGATGACGCGGCCACGGGCATCGCCCTGCAAGGCGGGAACATTTTCGTGGTCGGAAATACGCAGGCCGGCTCTGCCTTTCCCGCCACCGTTAACATTGGAGTGCGCGGTGGCCAGGACGCTTTTGTGGCGGAGCTTAATTCCTCCGGTGCGGTAACCACCACCACGGTCATTGGCGGCGCCGCGAACGACACCGCGGAGGGCATAGCGGTGGATGGCAGCGGCAACGTTTACATCACTGGGGAAACGCTATCGAGCAATTTCCCGACTTTGCTTCCTTTCCAGGCTGCGCTGAGCGGCCCGCGTGACGCCTTCGTTATGAAGCTCACATCGGCAGCGGCAGCGCTGACCTTCTCGACTTATCTGGGTGGTACCGGAGGCGACTCTGCTTCGGGCGTCGCTCTCGACAGCAGCAACAACGTATATATCAGCGGGGTGACCTCTTCCTCGGGTCTAGGGAAGCCAACCACCAGCACCTTTGGAGGCGGCAGCGAGGACGGTTTCGTTGCAGCCTTCGACCCGACCGGAGGCGAGATCTACTTCAGCTACCTTGGCGGGACGGGTGCTGATTCCGCAAACGCGATCGCCGTGGATGGCGCAAGCGGTACGGCTTACGTAACCGGTTTCACCCAATCTCCAAACCTTTCCAAGGGCAGCCCTTTCCAGGCGGCGCTCAAAGGTTCGCAAGACGCTTTTGTGGCGCAGGTCGCTTCCGATGGAACGATTTCGAGTTTCACTTATCTTGGCGGTTCCAATAGCAACGACGAGGGACGAGCGATTGCCATTGATTCCAGCAAGAATATCTACGTGACCGGATGTACTGACTCATCCGACTTCCTGCTTAAGAATGCCATCACCGGTGGCACTACCCTGCAAGGTACTACTGACGCGTTCATTACTAAGCTCAATAGCACCGGTACCACTGAGACCTTCTCGACCTTCTTCGGGGGAACCGGCAACGAGGATTTGAACGGCAGCACCCCGGGCGGCGGAATTGCCGTCGACACCGCGGGCACGAATATATTTGTTACCGGAACGACCGATTCATCCACTGGACTGCAAACCAAGAGCGCTGCGCAGAGCGCCTTTGGCGGGGGCACAGGAGACGCTTTTGTGGCCAAGATCGCGCCCTAGGGCCACTCGAGAAAGATGAATCGCACCCTTTAAACACAGTCCTCACAAACCTGGGGACCGGCCTCCCGCCGGTCCCTTTCTTTTCTCCTTCCTCTATGGTGATGAGCCGCCCGTTCCGCAACCCGTTCCCGGCAGTTGCTCGAAACTTCGCTGGTGGGTACTCTGAACGCACGTGCGCCCGCTGTCCTTCATGCTGCGCTGGTTTGCCCTCACGGCGATCCTCATCGCCGTCGTCCTGCCGCGGCGCCTGCCGGCTTTCTCCAAGGAAGATGCCACTCCGGCCCTGCGCTGGGCAGAAAGCCAGCCCGGCTGCACCTTTTCCCGCGACCGCGATGGTAAATATCGCTACGCGCTCTGGACTCCCGACTACGGGGTCATCCTGGCGGTGGACTCGCAGGAGTTGCAGTTAGTGCACAAACGCGTGAAGCCTTTTTTCGCAGTGCATCTTACCGTGCGCTACCGCGGCAAGGACACCCTCAGGGTCGATCCGCAGAAAGCGACCCTGGAATTCGTGAAGCATTTCAAGCTGCTCCAGTCCGCGCTCGAACCCGAGGAATTCGCCCAGCAAGCACAAGCCGACGCGGACGAAATCGAACACCAGACCCAGCGTGAAATCGAGAAACATCCCGAGAGGCGCGAAGATCGCGAAAAGTATGTGCAGGCCTACCAGAAGGAACTCGCGGAATTTTTGGACTTCTTGGCCCGGCGCACCCTGCACCCGGTTCAACTCGATACCAGCCAGACCGAAGTCAGCGGCTGGGTCTTGTTCAGCGCGAAGAACAAATGGCTGGGAGGCTGGAAAAGGCCGGAGGAATTCCTGCTGCGCCTTCCGCTGGGCGATCGAGTCGTGGAATTTCCGTTCGCGCTGCCGCCCCAGCAGGGCGACCTGATCCTGCGCCAGCGCCCCAACTGAAGCAGTCGATTACGCGACCGAGCGCGCCTTCGACGATGATTTCAGCAGGAGATCGCGCAGCGAGACCAGCCCCTTCAGTTCCTTCCCGCTCATGATGGGCAGGTGACGGAACCCGAATTCCTTCATCAGGAACAGGCACTCCTCCACCGACTCATTGGCGTCCACGCCCCGGGGATTGGAGGTCATCACTTCCGCGATCCGGGTGGTGCCGGGGCGTGCGTCCCGCAGCGACCACGCGGTTCATCACATCGCGCTCGGAGAAAATCCCCACCAGTTCACCATTGCGCAACACCGGCAGCGCGCCGATGCTGTGCTCCATCATGAAGCGGGCGGCTTCCAGCACGGTCTTGTCGGCGTCGATCGAATACACCCGCCGTTCTTTTACCAGATCGTACACAGTCGTCATGCGCTCCTCCGGGTTTCTTCTGGACGGTGGCGGATGGCTGCGCGACCCCGCGGCCGGCAGCAAGTTGGACTGGTACTGTACCACAGAGTCCCGGGTGCAGAGCACCCGCGCAAAAGGAAAAACGGCGGCCCAAGAGGCTGGCCGCCGTACACTCCCTTGCAATCGCGGATCCTAGAAACGGAAGGTAGGACCGAAAGTGATCCTCAAGTTGTTGTGGGTTCCGTTCTTGAAGTAAATCTCGTCGCCCGCATCCAGGCGCAGGCCAATCGGGCCCACAAAGCCTTCCACTCCCAGCCCCGGGTAAATGGCCGCGGCCGTGTTACCCGTGGTTACTTCATTCAGCGCGCCTTGAAAACCCGCGATCGCATTCTGATCCGATACGCTGAAGTTGATCAAGCCCGCCTTGAAGGTTCCGAACAAACGCACCGGGCCGCCGCTGGTCCCAAACTTCGGCCCAAACAGGGCGTGCAGGGTGCGCAGCCGGGTGCTGACCAACTGCGTGGTCACGCCATCTGAGAACGTGCTGGTGAAATCACGTTTGAAGTCATAAGCCATCTCGGCTTCGATCTGGACGTTGCTGCGCACGTTGAACGCGGCGCGCCCGCCAACGCCCACGAAATTGATATGAGGACTGGTACGGGCGAGATTGAAGTAATCGACGAAGACTCCCGCTTCGACGTGGTTTTCCGATTCTTGCGCCAGCACCGCGGGGGTCACCCACAACATCGCCAACAGAGCCATGATGAGACTGCGTTTCATGTATTCCCTCCCCTGCTTCCGGTTTGAATTACGTCGGTCACACTCTCCCTCGCGATGTCAAAGCAATGGGTAGAAAGCGGGAAGGTGGACGCTGCCTTTTAAGATGCCGGGCTGCGGGGGGAGGTTGGTCTCTGCGGTTCAGGGTTTACTGTAGCCCAAGCGTTATGCCTACTGTAGGCCGGAGGCGGCTACACGAATGCCTCATGCAGTGGCAGGCTGTCCCACTCTCTCTCGATGCGAATCACGACCCGATTCGTTTTTGTAAAGAAAATAGAACGGCGCGGACCTGGCCGTCCGCGCCGCGATTCGGACCTTCTGTTAGAGGCCTTACTGGAGGTGATTCACTTTCATGGCAGTCTGTACGCTAGGCTTCGAGAGGTCGCGCGGCTCCATTGAGACCACCATGTACTCGTGTTCTTTCTTGTCGCTGGTCCCCACCCGCAGGAAAAAACGGTCTTCTTCGATGCGGTAACCCACTTCTTTCCCGACTGGCAGCAATACCACGTGTTTCAAATCTTTGGCACGCAGGTGGAACAGGACATCGTCGCCTTGCAGCACGTACTCATGACACACCGCCGAGTCCGATGCGTTCGCGCTTGCATTCTCAAACACCGTGCACTGCAGCGATTCCATTTGCAGCAATTGTCCGGTGTGGTACTTCTTCGGCTCCTGCGCCTGCACCAGGGACGCAAGCAGGAGAGCCGCGAGTGCCAGGTTCGATTTCATCAAAGATTCCCTCGTCCGAGGTTGAAAGCGTGAGGTAAAGCAGCGCCCGGAACTGTTGTCATTGTTCTCCAGCAGCGCACCGCCAGAAAGATAACGGCAGTAACCGTCCGGGGTAACCCGCGGACTTTCCCGGAATGCAACCGGCATTGCAAACCCGAGACTTAGCGCTGGACGAGGCTTTCGAGCGTTTCAAAGAATGACGGGAAGGAAATGACCGCCGCCTCGGCTCCGCGGATTTGGGTTTCGCCTTGGGCTCGCAGGGCGGCGATCGCGAAAGCCATGGCGATTCGATGGTCCCCGTGCGAATCGATTTCCGCGCCCTGCAAGGTCTGTCCGCCGGGCACGGTCAGGCCATCGTCGTGTTCCTCGACGCGCGCACCCATGGCGCGCAGATTGGTCACGATGGCGTGGATCCGGTCCGATTCTTTCACCCGCAATTCCCTGGCGTCGCGGATGCGGATGCCGTGCTCGGTGTAGGGCGCGATGGCGGCCAGCACCGGAATCTCGTCGATCAGAGCCGCCGAGTCGGCGCCCGCGATTTCCGCCGATTTCAGATGCTGGCCCTCGACCCGCACCGTCCCTACCAACTCTCCGTGCTGCTCTTCCAGTTGGGTGATGGAGATGCGCACGCCCAGCCCGATCAGGATGTCGAGCAGGCGGGCGCGAGTAGGATTCATCAGCAAGGAATCGATGACGAGATCGGAGCCGGGAAACAGCGCTGCCGCGCAAAAGAAAAATGCCGCACTCGACAGGTCGCCGGGAATGCGGGCCTCGATCGCATGCAGCTTCTGGCCGCCGGTGATGCGGGTGGAATTCCCATCGCGCTTGAGTTCGCCCCCGAACGCCCGCAGCGCCACCTCGCCGTGATCGCGAGTGCGCAGCGGTTCCTCGACTACCGTTTCACCTCGGGCGAACAATCCGGCAAACAACACGCAGGACTTCACCTGCGCGCTGGCCACTGGCATCTTGTAGAGAATCCCGTGGAGCGGTCCGCCTGCAATATGAAGGGGTGGGCGCTCATCGGTCGAAGCGGCAATCCTTGCTCCCATCTCCACCAGCGGCTTGATGATGCGCGCCATGGGGCGGCGGGAGAGCGATTCATCGCCATAGAGTTCGGTCGCGAAGTCCTGGCCGGCGAGAATGCCGCTCAGCATTCGCATGGTTGAGCCCGAGTTTCCGCAATCGAGCGGCTTGCCGGGCGCTGTCAGCGCCGGACCGCGGCCTGCAATTTCGATCGTATTCCCGCCGTCGTGCGCGCGCTCCCACTCCACCCCCAGCGCCCGCAGACACTCCAGCGTGCTCGCGCAGTCCGCTCCCGTTGAGTAATTCTCGAAACGCGACTTCCCTTCCGCGATTGCCCCCAGCATCGCATAGCGATGAGAAATCGACTTGTCGCCGGGCAGACGCAAGCCTCCCGACAGATGCTTCGCGGGGCGAATCAAAACGCTGGAGCCGGGTTTCATCGTGGTGTCCCAATATATCGGATAACCGAACTGGCCATTCGGTCACACACTTCTTGCAGCCGCGATGGGAGCACTCCGGCAGGGTGCCGCCCGCAAACATCGGTGGGCGCAATGGGGCGATGCGTGAAGCCATGAACAGGGCTGAAACCGCGAACAGCTCTCCCTGACTTCCTCCCGAAGCAGGAACGCAAGGGCGGCGCTCCATGGCTCTCTTAAGCCAGCGCCTTGGCCTCCGCGGCGGCCTCGCGCAACACCTCCGGCGGGACCTCTTTCAGAGTCACGTGGAACTCGAACATGGGGGTTTCCGTGCCCCGGCCCCAGCGGCTTGCCTCCCAGTGGGCTCGAACTATCTTTACCTCCGGGTGTGCGGTCAGATCGACCAGCAGAGGCTGCTGCCCGCGATAGAATTTCTGTGGAAAGGACGCGATCGGCTTCGGCGTCCAGGTCGTTCCGTCGGCCGAGCCGTAGATGCTGACGTCGAGCGATTCCTGCTCAATGATCCTGGTGATATGCAGGCTGGCCAGCAGCACGCGATGCGCCGTCGCGCTTAGATCTACCGACGGCCCGTCACCCTTGGCGTTGACAACGGTTTTTTCGGGAACCAGAAAGGTATCAAGCATGGCGGGAGAATTGTAGCAAAGGCGCGTGGCCATAGCCGCGCTCCCACCCCCTGCACAAATCACTCAGGCTGACTGCACTCGGGGAAGAACGCATTGCCAGGAGTACGATCGTTGGCTGGGTCCACCGCCTGCGCTCGGAACCGGCCGGTGCGATAGCGGTTCTCGGCCGCAACCCGCCGGTCGGCGAAACGAATCTGCCCGCGAGAGTTTACACTGACTTTGGACTCATGATGGAGGAGCGGACAATTCGGACCCTCTTGGCGCTGTTCGTCCTCACGGCTCTGCCTGCGGCTTCGGGCCTGCCCGTCGCGCAATTCGAAACGCCGTCATCGTCGACCGTGAGCTCACCTCTCTCCGCGGACCAGGTAGTGGACAACCTCGTCCGCCAGAACGAAGTGCGTGCGAAAGCTCTCCTTCATTCTGAGGCGACGCGTCTGTACCACCTCGTTTACCGCGGCTTCCCGGGAGACCGCGAGGCTGCCATGACCGTCCAGGCCACCTTTGACAGCCCTTCCTCCAAGAAATTCGAAGTAATTTCCCAGACCGGATCGAAGCTCATTGTGGATCGTGTCTTCAAGAAGCTGCTGGAAAGCGAGCAAGAGGCGGCGCAGCCTGCAATGAGCGCGCGCATTCAGCTGAACCGCGATAACTACAGCTTTGAACTGGTCGGCTACGAGCCTTCACAAACCGGCGGGCAATATGTGTTGGAGGTGAATCCGAAAGTCAGAAGCAAGTACGTCTATCGGGGCAAGATTTGGGTGGACGCGACCGACTTCGCCGTGACCCATATCGACGCTGAGCCGGCACAAAACCCGTCGTTCTGGACGAAGAAGAGTGAAATTCGTCACGAATACACCAAGGTCAAGGCATTCTGGCTTCCCGCCCGCAACGAGTCGGTCAGCTACATCCGGCTTGGCGGCCGCGCTACCCTGACCATTGAGTACAAGGACTATCGGGTGACTGATTCCCGCCAGCCCGGCGAGCCAGCCAGCGTGTCCTCCTCGGGTGAGAGCCGGAATTGATTTCACGACAACCACCGGCGCCACAAGAATCGGGCGGGCTGAACCCCGCCAGGTGTCAACCTTGGCCCCGATCGAGGATTCTGCGCACTTGCTCAATGTGATTTACATCGTGGGTGGCCATGTGGCGACATAGCTCTTGCACGGTCAGCTTGCCGCGCTCCGAGTGCACCCCATGGCGCTGCCATTGCCCGGGCGTGAGCTGGGCAAACATCCGCAGGTTGGCTTCGCGGAGTAAACGGAACATTTCCAGCGCTTCCCGCGAGTTCCATGAAGCGTAGTTTCCGAGACGCGCCCACATATCCTGATCAAAACCCAGCAACTCCGAGCCATCGTGTTCGAGCATCTGACGGTAGCGCCAGGAGCTGCTCAATTCGTCCTCCGCCATATGCGCCAGGATCTCCGTCACCGACCACTTCCCGGGTGTGGGCCTGAGGCTGAGCCGGGTTTCCGCGACGCTCTCGATTAACTTCGCCAATGTGCGCGGTGCCTCGCGTTGCATGGCGATCGGGTCTTTGCCCTCGGCATAGTGCGCAAGGCGGGCTTTGTACTGTTCGGCGGTTTCGACCATAGCCTGTGGCGTTGAAGCTGCTGAATCCTGTTCCAGATTTTTATACGGTGCCGGCGCACGCAGACCGTGGGTGGACCGCTGCCGCTGCCATTGGAATTGCCCGGAACCTCAGGAAGTCTTCGACACCCGCGCTCCGCCCCGGCACTTCCGCCATGCCAGCGCGAGTCCTCCCGTGCCCAGCAACACGAGGCTCGCCGGTTCCGGCACCGGACTGGGGCTCTTGAAGGTGAAACCAAAAATGGTCTCGGAGCCATTCATATCGACCGTCAGCGTGCCCGGCGTCGCCGCCAGAAATGCAGGCAGCGTAAACTCGGCGGGGAAAAAACATCCGGCAGCGTCCGTGCAGGAGTAGGTTGCGGTTGCGATATTGAACTGCTGTCCTCCGATGCTGAGCGCAAACCCCAGGGTGAACGTCCCGACGGGCGCAACGTTCGTCTGAAAAATCAGCGCACCGGGGAACGAGTTCTGCAGCAGCGTGCCCGCGTAGGTGGTGGTCAGCATGGGCAGCTCTCCCGGAATCAGTTGCACCAGGTTGGTCCCACCCAGTTGCGACGCATAGGTGTTCATGGTGGCTGCAAAGGCAGGGGTTGCGAATAGCAAGGCAGCAAGCATCCAGCGTTTCATGGCGTCCCTCGCGGTCCGGGCAGGAAGTATACAACGGATTTCCCCCAAAACCCGTGACCAACAAGCGTCTCCGCCATTTTGTCCCGGCGCGGCTTGACCCTTCCGGCGGTTTTCCCCCGGGACCTCATCCCCATGGGTGACTGGACATTCACTCCCCCATCCTCCCCATCGACGTCATAATGACGGCACCACGGGACATGGGACTCAATCATCTCGACCTCGCGATCATCGTCCTCTATCTCGTGGGCATCACCCTGTTTGGGCTGCGCTTCCGGAAAAAGCAGCGTTCCCTGCGCGACTACTTCCTTGCCGATCGCGATATTCCCTGGTGGGCCATCGGCTTATCGATTGTGGCCGCCGAAACCAGCACCCTGACAATCATCAGCATTCCTGGCCTGGCTTACGATTCGAACCTGGCGTTTTTGCAGGTCGTGCTGGGTTATGTCATCGGCCGCGTCATCATCAGCTTCGTGCTTCTGCCCCATTACTTTCGGGGCGATCTCTACACCGCCTACCAGCTGATTGAGCGGCGCTTTGGAAAGAGTCTGCGAACCCTGACCGCGTCCCTTTTCCTGCTCACACGCGCGGCCGCGGAAGGCGTGCGGGTCTATGCCGTGTCGATCGTGGTATCGATCGCGCTGGGCACCGGGGAAATCTCCTCGATCGCCATCATCACCGTGCTCACCCTGATTTACACCTTCGAGGGCGGGCTGGCTGCCGTGATCTGGACCGACGTGGTGCAAACCGTGATCTACATCAGCGGCACGCTGGTGGGAGTGTTCACCATTCTGCACCTGGTTCCGGGCGGGTGGCCTGCGATACACGCCCTCGCCGCCAGCGCAGGAAAACTTCAGGTCTTCGACTTCACGCCGGATTTCTGGAGGCCCTACACCTTCTGGGCCGGGCTGATCGGCGGCGCATTCCTGACCACCGCCAGCCACGGCACCGACCAGCTCATCGTGCAGCGCTTGCTGGCCGCGCGCAACGAGCGGCAGTCGGTCACGGCGCTGCTTTCGAGCGGCGTCGCCATCTTCTTCCAGTTTGCACTGTTCCTGATGGTGGGCGTGATGCTTTGGGCCTACTACGGACTTCCCTCGGCGGCCTTCGGAAAAGCCGACTACATCTACCCCAAGTTCATCGTGACGCGTCTGCCGCACGGGGTTTCCGGATTGCTGATCGCCGCCATCCTGGCCGCTGCCATGTCGAACCTGAGCGCCGCCTTGAACTCGCTGTCCTCCAGCTCCATGATGGATTTCTACCTGCGCCGCCATCCCCACACCGACGACCGCATGCAGCTGCGCCTTTCCCGCATCTCGACATTTTTCTGGGGTCTGATCCTGTTCGCGCTGGCCGTGCTCTCGTTGCACAAAGTCGCGCGCGTCATCGAGGTGGGGCTTACGATTGCTTCCATCGCATACGGAGCGCTGCTCGGAGTTTTCCTCCTGGGGGTGCTCACCCGGCGAGCCAACCAGGCCGGCTGCATGGTCGGAATGCTTTTCGGATTTTGCGTCGAGCTCTATCTGTGGCTGGGCACGAAGGTGCCGTGGACTTGGTATGTGGCGATTGGGACCCTGGTTACGTTCGGCATCGGATACGGCACCAGCCTCCTGATCGGGGAGCGGCCGTCAGCCGCTTAGGGTTCTGGATTCATGGAGGGGTGTGGACTGGAACTCCGCGCTCATTCACTCTCAGCTAAGTTGTTGAAAATGCGTCGAGGCTTCTTTTCGGGACGCCAGATCAGGTCCGGACATCGCCTACAATGCCTGTGGATTGCGCGTGGATGCGATTATGGCGCACTTTGGGGACCGGGCTGAGGTTTAGCTCACCGGGACCGTCTCGGCGCGCCCTGGAGCTTCCTGGCGCAATTTGTTATCCACAAGCTAACGGCAATTCGGGTGGGGTTAAGAGCTGAATCTTACACCGCAGAGAGCGCTGAGGATTCGCAGAGAACGCTGAGAATTCGCAAGAGACGTGAAAATTCGCAGAGACGTTAAAATTCGCAGGAGACGTGAGAATTAGCAGAGACGCTGAGAATCCGCAGAGAGACTGGGAAAGCTCTTACCTGCAAGAGCAGCGCGAAGAAGCGAAGAAACTTCTCCCGCAACCAATCGCAGTGCTCTGCGAACTCTGCGAATCCTCTGGCGTTCTCTGCGGTTAAAGGTTATCCCCCAGACGTTTAAGTTCTTGGTGCAGCCGTTCCCAAGGACTCCCCGACCGGGTCGGCGGTTTCTGCATCACGGTTTGCGCTGAGCCATCGAAATTTTCTCGTATACTGCAACTCCTCCATGCCTGTTGCCACGCCAGAGAGCCTTGACCTGGAACTTCCCCGGGATCTGGGCGTCAGCCATGCCACCGCGATCGTGGTCGGCACCATCATTGGCAGCGGCATCTTCCTGGTTCCGTCCGAGATGATGCAGGCCGTCGGTTCCGCGAAACTGGTGTATCTCGCCTGGTTCGTCGGTGGCCTGCTCTCATTCTTTGGCGCGCTTACCTACGCGGAACTGGGTGCGATGAAGCCTCAGGCCGGTGGCGAATACGTTTATGTGCGCGACGCCTACGGGCCCCTGGGCGGATTTCTCTACGCCTGGACCACTGTGCTGGTCTCGAAACCGGCCTCGATCGCCACCGTCACCACCGGCTTGGTGCGCATCCTGGGCACGTTTTCCGTTTTCTCATTCTTCTCGCGCCCCATTCTCACCGCGCCCCTCGTAATCACCTATGGGCAGCTCGCCGCCATCGCGGCCGCGCTCTTCGTCTCGTTCCTGAACTATATCGGGGTAAAGAAGGCCGGCGAGTTCCAGCTGGTGTTCACCCTGCTGAAGGTGGCCATTATCCTGGGGATCGTGGTGGTCTGCTTCGGATACCGCGGGGGCGCGGGCTGGAACAACTTCGCCACCAGCTTTGCCGGCGCGAAAGCCGGCACTGCGGGATTCATGGCCGCGCTGGTCGCCGCCCTGTGGGCCTATGACGGATGGAATGACCTCAACATGGTGGCGGGCGAGATCCGCCAGCCGGAACAAAACATTCCCATCGCGCTGATTGCGGGCGTGGCCATCGTGGGGGCGCTCTACGTCCTGGTCAATGCGGGCGTGCAATACGTGCTGCCGGCGGCCGCGATCGCAGCGACGCCTCGACCCGCATCCGAAGCCGTGGCCATGGTTTGGGGTGCGCTCGGAGCCAGCATCGTTTCCGCGGGCATGGCGCTTTCGATGTTGGTGACCCTCAACGGCACGACCATGAGCGGAGCGCGCGTGCCCTTCGCGGCGGCCCGGGATGGTTACTTCTTTCCCTCGGTTGCCAAGGTGCACCCGCGATTCCTCACGCCGTCGGTCGCGATTGTTCTGCAACTGGCTCTGGCCAGCGCGCTGCTGCTGGTGGGCGGCAGCTTCCGGCAGCTGTTTTCGCTGGCCATCTTCTCCGAATGGCTCTTCTACATGATCACCAGCAGCTCCATCTTTGTGTTTCGCAGCCGCGAAGCCGGGGCCAGCCGCCCTTACCGGGTCTGGGGCTATCCGCTTGTCCCAGCGTTATTTGTGGGGGCCTCGGCGATTCTGCTCTATTACACCTTCACCGACAATCTGCTGAATTCAGCCGCGGGCACGGTGGTTATCCTGGCGGGCATCCCAGTGTTCTACTACTTTCGTAGGCGGCGGATAAGCTAGATCGCGAGAACCCCAGCATTGGCGCCCGTTTTGGGCTGTATTCCACGGTGAACCTCCACTGGTTACCAAGGTACACCAGCGGCAGACACGTTTACCCCTCGTCCCCTTTCCCCTACCGTAAGTCTTCCGCCCGCGCTCTCTCCCCAGCCCGGGTTCCTCATATTGGAGTTATTGCATGGCCACGCCTTATCGCGGACCGCAGTTCGGGCTTCTTCCGGAGAAACGGATCAGCTGGCAGACGCTCGCCACCAGCTATGGGATCGAGCTGGCGTTCATCTTGCTGCTGGTCAATATCAGCCTGCTGTTTCCGGAAAAGCTGCAGGTGAAGCAGAACTATCACCTGACCGAGCTGATTCCTCTGCCCGGACGCGCGCCCAAGCCGCTTCCGAAACCGAAGCCGCAGATGGTGCGGGCGAAGCTGCTGCCGGCGGTTCCGATCGCTGCGCCGCATTTGCTGGTGCCCCGCGAAGTGCGGGCGCCCCAGCCCCGGCCCGAGCCTGAGCCCGAGGCCCCCAGGGTGGTGGTCAACAATTTCCAGACGCCCCAGCTGAAGCAAATCTCCGGCGGAGCGCGTCCGCAACTGATTCACACCGGCGAATTTTCCACCGGGAGTTCCGCCGTCCCCACGCTGAACGTGCCCGCGCAGAAGGTGCAGACGGGAGGCTTCGGCGATCCCAACGGTCTCAAGGGCGAAGGCAAGCCGGGGGCACACCTGGTGGCCGCGGCAACGGGCGCTTTCGACATGCCGCAAGGGCCGGGATACGGGAACGGCACCGGCGGAGCCAAGGGAATGAAGGGCACGATCGCCAGCGCCGGGTTCGGCAATGGAGTGGCGATTGGCGGCAACGGCGACGGCCGCAGCAATGGCCGCGGCAACGCGGTGGCGACGGGCGGGTTTGGGCAGCAGGAGCTTTCTCATGGCACGCCCAAGCCGCAGCTTGCAGATTCCGGTCCGCCTACAAATTCGGTGGAGATCACTTTCAAGCCGAATCCGAATTACACCGACGAAGCCCGCCAGCTCCGGCTGGAGGGAGAAGTTTTGCTCGACGTCATGTTTGGGGCCAACGGACAGCTGCGTGTCAATCACGTGGTCCGCGGCCTGGGTCATGGGCTGGATGAAGCCGCAATTAGTGCGGCCAACCGGATGCGCTTCAAACCAGCACTCCGCAATGGTCAGCCGGTGGATTCCACCGCGATCGTGCACGTTGTTTTCCAGTTGGCGTACTGAAGGAACATGGAGATGAGAGTTATGCGCAGCTTGAATTGGATGGTCCTAGTGCTGCTTTCGCTATCGGCGGTAGCGCAGCAACCGGCAGCTTCCCAGCCGACGTCGCAGCCGGCCCCGGTCCAGATGTCGGCGCCCGCGCCGGCTCCCGACCAGGCGCAGACCGCGCCGTCCGCAACCACGCCCCAGGTGCCTTCCCCGGCCTCGGCGGCGAACGCGCAGCCCGCGCCACCGCAGGCTGGACCGCAGCCCACGACCATGGACCAGGTGGTCGATCGCTTCGTGATGCGCGAAAAGGGCCTGATCAAGATGCTGCAGACCCGCACGCCGGTGATCGAAACCTACCTGCAGAATCTGACGCTCGATCCCGCGCTGGGGCCGGTGCCGCAGAACGACAAGTACTTCCTCGGCCGCATGGATCTGAGCACCACCATCGACCGCAAGGACTACATCAAGGACGACCAGAGCATGGAGAAGCACCTGCTCGGCGGCTTCAGCAAGCTGTTCAAGATCCAGTACCAGCCGCTGGGTTTCTCCTGGATGGTATTCGCGGACCGCAACGACTTCGATCGCCAGCACTATGATTTCCGCTACGTGCGCCGCGAATTCCTGGGCGACGTGCGCTGCCTGGTGTTTGACGTGACCCCCAAGCCGAAAAGCGGCCAGGGCCGATTCCTGGGCCGCATCTGGATTGAGGATCAGGACTACAACATCGTGCGTCTGAACGGGACCTACGCACCGCGTCCCCGCAACGCCTACTTCTTCCACATGGACAGCTGGCGTCTGAACCTGATTCCGGGATACTGGGTGCCGGCCTTCATCTACAGCGAGGAAGGCGATTTCAGCGCGGGCGTCAAGAACCAGATGGCTTTCAAGGCGCAGACCCGAATCTGGGGCTATGACCTGAAGAAAGACCTGCAGTCCGATGAACTCACCAACATCCGAGTGGACAGCGTGCAGGATGACAGCCCGACCGCGCAGGATGCCTCGCCTCTGGCCGCCGAACGCCAATGGCAGCAGCAGGCGGAAGACAACGTGGTCGAGCGCCTGCAGCGCGCCGGCCTGCTGGCTCCCGACGGCGAAGTGGACAAGATTCTGCAGACCGTCGTCAACAACATGGAAGTGACCAACAACATCGACCTGCCCCGCCCGGTGCGGACGCGGGTGCTGCTGACCTCGCCGCTCGAGACCTTCAGCGTGGGCAATACGATCATCATCAGCCGCGGCTTGATCGACGTCCTGCCGGACGAGTCCAGCCTGGCGATGGCGCTGGCGCACGAACTGGCGCACATTGTCCTGGGTCACAACCTGGGCAGCAAGTACGCTTTCAACGACCGCATGCTCTTCTCCGATGAAGCCACCTACCAGAACCTGGGCTTCAAGCATATTCCGGAAGAAGAAACCGCGGCCGACAAGAAAGCCATTGAGATGCTGAAGAACTCGCCCTACGCCCAGAAACTGGACGGAGCGGGGCTGTTCCTTAAAGTGCTCAATACCCGCGCGGGCGCGCTGAACGCTCTGCTGACGGCGCACCTGGGCAACAACATGACCGAGGGTGCGGCCGTGACCCGCATGTCACAGCTGATGGGCTCGGCACCGCAGATCGACTGGAACAAGCTGGACCAGATCGCCGCCTTGCCTCTCGGCGGACGCGTCAAGCTGAATCCCTGGGATGACAAGGTGGAGTTGGTAAAGTCGCAGCCGGTCGCCATCACGTCGGCCCGCGACAAGATGCCGTTTGAAGTGACCCCGTTCTTCCCGCGCCTCACCCGCACGGGCACCACGGACAATAGCGGCAGCAATGGCAATGCGGCCAGCGGCACGTCTGTGCCCACCACCGCAGCCAGCGCCAAGCCCACCAACTAAAAGCATCTCCAACAAGGTTGAAGGAAGCGAAGGCCGGGACCGGAAGAAATTCCGGACGTCCCGGCCCTCGTTGTTTCAGGGCGGTCGTTGGTCGTTGGCTGTTGGCCGCCAAGCATTCGTTACCGCCTGCTGGTTAACGCCGCGGTCTTCGCTGACATCCGGGGCGCCAGCTTACGACCGTCAACCCCAGGGACTCCGGCATTTTGACTTGCCGCTTTCAGCTCACCCCTTCGCGGAAGGGCTTGCGGGCGGCTGATCTTGAATCGTCTCCGTGGCGGCATCCCAAAACTGCTTCTTGCCCGAATGGTAGGCTTCCGTTGCCATCATGCAGGCCACCGAGTGAGCGAACCCATCCTGGACCGTGCAACGCGGCTGCTGTCGCGAACGGATGCATTCGAACCAGTTGGCCATGTGTCCCAGCGAAAGGTCGTCAATGCTCATGGGTGGGAGCTTGGTTTCGCCGGGCAGCAGAACGTATTTCGCCGCCCGGGTCTGATCCACATCGGCGTTGTCCTCGTGATTGCCTTTCTCTTCGATCAACTGGTAGCGCGGACTGCCTTCGCCTCCAATGTTCACCAGGGTTGCTTTTTTCCCCATATAGCGGGTGAAGCCCGGGGAATCGTTGCCGAAGCTGGTTGAGTAGCTCACCAGAAAGCCCTTGGGATATTCCAGCAAAGCTTGAAAGGTATCGGGATTCTCCCGGCCATCGGGCCACGCAAAGATGCCGCCATGAGCCATAGCCGAGCGCGGAAAGTTGTCGTTCATAAACCAATGCACCAGGTCAATCCCGTGGCTCATCCATTGATCGGCGATGCCGCTGGAAAATTCCTTGTACAAGCGGAATTCGCAATAAATTTTGGGATCAAACGGGCGATCTGGCTTGGTGAGCAGCCATTTCCGCCAATCGGTGTCCTGTTCCCGGACCAGGCTGGTTTCCTCACGTCCACGCCACCGGGGACCGTGATAGTTCCAGACAATCTCCACCTTGCTCACCTCTCCGAGAACGCCGCTCTGCACCAGGTCGTGAGCCGCCTGCGGATAGGGTTCGCTGCGATGCTGCGTGCCCACCTGGACAATTCGCTGGGATAACCGGGTTGCGTCGCGGGCAGCCTTGGCCTCGGCCAGCACATTGCCCATCGGCTTTTCCACGTAGGCGTCCTTACCGGCTTCGACCGCCATTTTCAGGATGGGCGAGTGGGAATGCTCGGGCGTGGAAATAATCACTGCGTCTACGTCTTTCAAAGCCAGCGCGTCTTCCAGGTACTGATAGGCGCGCGGCGCGCGGCCATAATGCTTGGCGTTTACGGCGGCCGCCTTGTCGCGATTCAGCCGCCACAGGTCACACACCGCGGTCATCTCGACCTTGTGGCTGGTCTTCAGTTGGGAGACGATCCCGTCCAGCTCCCCGCCCCGGCTGCCGATGCCGATGTGGCACACCGAAATGCGATCGTTGGCGCCCAGAATTTTATCGTACGAAAGAGCGGTCCTCGCGAATGCCGCACTTCCGGCCAACACGGCCGCAGACTTGGTCAAGAATGTTCTCCGATCAATGGTTTCTTCAGGCTCGCTCATGCGTCCTCCTGTGGATCTTTCCAGATGTCCCTGCGGCGCCCTCAATTATGCCAGAGCCAGTCGATGGTTGAGGCGCAGGTCGCTGTGGAAAGACCGTGGGCGGCCACCGCGCGCAGTGTCCCGCATAGCCTCAGTCATCGCCCGGTTCAGTCATCGACCCTCTAGGGTTGCGGTGGGTAGAGAAGCAAGTACTGGTAGGCGGCGGCGGCTTCGTCCTGGGTCAAGTAGGGAAAGACGGGCATCCGGCCCCGGTACGACGTGGGTGGCGTCCCCAGGACGATGGTGGCGCCGCTGGTGACTTTTCGGACGAACTCAGGGAGGGTGACCCTGGTCGTAAGGGTAGAGAGCGGCGGAATAGAGCCTTCCAGGATTTGCATAGGGTCGGGGTTGGCGCCGGTCGCGCTATGGCAAATGTGGCAGGTGGATTTCACGATGTGCTCCCCCACACGATAGGACGATTCCTTTGCCGCAATTTGATTTTTTTCCGCGCCGGGTACATCGGAGAGTTGTTCGAGGTAGGGGACCAGAACGCGAATTTCTGTTTCGTTCAGCGTGGGAGGCGGCATGTGTTGTCCGCCAAGGTGGAGCCGTTGCCGCAACAGGACCTTGGAATCCTTGGCGATCGCGTTGGCGTCGGCCCGGCTCATCTCGCGCCCGGCCTTCTTCATGCGCTGCATAGTGGCCACGATGGAGGTCGACTGGACGGGGCCGGTGATGGAATTTATTTCAGGGGGAGCGCCGTGGCCCAGCTCGCCGTGGCAGGCCCGGCAATTCAGGCGATACAGGTCCGAACCGTGTAGCGTGACCGTATGCGTGGCGTAACCGGGCGAGAGATTCAGATGCCAAGAAGGGGCTTCCTTGCCCGAGACCGGTGGCGCAGGTCCCAAGTCCCAGGTCGTGCCCATGCTGGTTTCGTTGAACGGCTTGTGGAGGTGATGAATCCAGCTTTCGCCGGACACGGGTGTCACCGAAGTGTCTGCGCTGCCAGCGGCCTGACCCCAGGCCGACGCTGCCATTGCGATCAATCCCACTACGATTGTCAGACCTAAGCAGTTCTTGGTCACAGTTTCACCACATAAGAAGGCTCGCCCTTCAGGGAACATTGGCCGGCGCTTTCTGGCACAGAGGCGGCACACCGCTCAGTTGGTCATGAACGGAACGCGGATCTGCGCACAGGAAGTCTACCCTAACCGTCCCGAGCGAGGCGCAGATTCACGGATTCGGCCCATCCTCCCGAAGGGTTGCTTGCGGTTGGCTACTTCTTTACGCTTATTTCGACGTTGGTGGCGGCATCCGTGGCTGTGATCGCCTGGCTTGTGGGTTTGCCGTCTTCGCTCCAGGTTTTCAGCGTGTAGGTACCGGGTGGAACATCTTTGATCGAGAACGTTCCGTCGCTGGCGGTCAGGGCGAAGTACGGGGTGGGAACCACCACAACGTAGCCGATCATATCGGGGTGAAGATTACACAGAAGCTGCGCCGCGCCAAGGTCATTGAATTCGAATGTCTTCGTTTGGTTGGGCGACACAATGGTTAAATTATGCTTGAGCCTCTTATCGCCGTTGATCGATGGCCAGAACACGTTGTGAGCGACGTTGTCGCCATTCAGGAAATCCACGGTGGTGCCCTTCAGGATGACCAGGGTGCGGGGCACGAAAAGCATGTTGCGCTGGTCAACGGTAGAATGTTTTACGGGACGATCGAATTTCTTGCCCGGAATGGCATCGATGTAGACGGCAATGTTTTCGGCTGACTTCAATCCTGTCGCCGATACTTTTCCCTTGATTTCGCCTGCCTGCGCGAAGTTCGCCACCAGGAGCGCGGCGAAAAAAATAGCCACACCCTTCCGCTTCATAGTCTTCATTGAGGTATCTCCCTTTTGGAATTCCGGCTGACCGCATCGAAACTGAATCTCCGTCATGAGCCAAGAACGACGCTCCGGCGCGCTTTTCACGGCTGCGCGGCCAGGGCCGTCCGAACGCCCGGAGCACGGCACTCCGGCAAATTATGCGAGACAGGGATGAATTTTCGCTGTTCAATAATGCTCATGCCGGCTGAGGTGGAACCGCACCGTCGAACGGAACCGCTGGCAAGCCGGAGACAGAGTTCCGAGGCCTGGCGGGACACCGAGAACAGCGCGGCATCTTTGATATACCGCCATTGTAATCGGGTCAATGGTTTTCACCGTACTCGCTTGCACTGGTTTCGTCGTAGCCCGGTATCACCGGTGCGAACTTTCAGTCCGCGCTTGCCTTCTTCCTGGGGGCCTTTCCCGGGAGGCTTGCGGGATTTTCGTGAGTCTTCTCGCGGAAGCCGCCTTTCATCCCGGCAGCCAGGCCAACGCTGGACTCGCCAAACTTGTCGCGTAACTTATCGGCGGCGGCGAGGGCTTGATGCCAACGCTGGTGCCGACCGTCATCGAGGAGATCTAGTTGTCCGGCGGCAGCCTCCTCGAAGGACGAAACGTGAACTCCCAGCAGGCGGATGGCGGCCCCCGGTTTCCAGTTCTTGCGAAACAGGGCGCGAATCTGCTCGAAGATTTCAGTGTCGAGCTGTGTCGGGGCGGCGAGCGAGTGTGCGCGAGTGATGGTGGTGAAGTCCTGGTAGCGCAGTTTGAGCTGGATGGTGCGGGCATGCAGCGCATGTTCGCGCAGGCGGCGGGCAACCATTTCCGTGAGGCGCATCAAGGTGGACTCGAGCTGGGTCGGATTGGCGGTATCTTGGTTGAAAGTGTGTTCGTGGCTGATCGATTTTGGATCTTCATGCTCGCCGACTTCGGCGTCGAACCAGCCTCCGGCGTCTTCGCCGCGGGCTTTTCCGGCAAGAGCCAGTCCCCACTTGCCGAAGCGCTCGGCGAGGACATCTTCCTGCAGAGCGGCCAGGTCTCCCACCTGGCGAATACCCAGGGCGTGCAGGTTCTGCTCCATGACTTTGCCGACGCCGGGAATGTCGCGCACATCGAGAGGCGCGAGGAACTTCGCTTCCTGTCCCGGGATCACCCACAGCACGCCATTGGGCTTGGCCTTCGCCGAAGAAACTTTTGCGATGAGGCGCGAGGCGCCAATCCCGATCGAGCAGTTCAGCCGCGTTTCCGCCTTCATTTTATTGTGCAGGGTGTGGGCAGCCCGCAACGGCGGCCCGTGCAGGCGAGCGGTCCCGGTCATGTCAAGGTAGGCCTCATCGATGGACGCCATCTCGACCAGGGGCGAGAACGTGTTCAAAACTTTGAAAACCTGGGCCGAACTTTCGCGATAGCGGTCGGGGTGGCCATCCACGAAAATCGCTTGCGGGCAAAGCTTGGCGGCGGTGCGCAGCGGCATGGCGGAATGCACGCCGAACTTGCGGGCCTCGTAGGATGCGGCGGAAACCACGCCGCGCTCATCGCGCTGGCCCCCAACCACCACCGCCTTGCCCTTCAGGGAAGGATCGGAGAGTTCCTCCACCGAGACGAAGAACGCGTCCATATCGACGTGAAAGATGGTTTTGGAAAAAGCTGCCATACGAACAAAAGGAGAAACACTCAGCGAATTGTAACAGCCCCGCGGCAGGCTGGAGCGCCATCAGCCACGCACGCCAGTGAGGAACGGGCCGGCTTTCATTCATGCCGGCGCGTTTTCTCATTTCTGAGGCAAGCGCACGGGCGCCTCGGCCGGGATGGGATTCAGCTGGGGTTCGATGGGGGTACGACTGGAGGTGAAGGGCTGCGACTTGGCGGCGATCCGGCTTTGCCGCGCCCGCTCGTAAACCTTCACGTACTCCCTGGCGGACGCGCCCCAGGAAAAATCGCGGCTCATGCCGTTGCGCATGAGTACTTGCCACGAAGCCTGGTCGCGGAAGGCTTGCAGCGCCGCTTTGATAGTCAACAGCAGGGATTCCCCGCTATATTCATAGAACTTGAAGCCGGTACCCTTGCCAGTCCGTGCATCCCAGGGCTCGATGGTGTCGTCGAGACCGCCGGTGGCGCGCACGATGGGAACGGTTCCGTACTTCAAGCTGTAAATCTGGTTCAGGCCACAGGGCTCGTAGCGGGATGGCATCAGAAACATGTCGGCGCCGGCCTCGATTTTGTGGGCGATGGCATTGTCATAGGCGACCTTGACGGCAACCTTCTGCGGGAATTGTTTCTGGAGGCGCAGGAACATATCTTCATAGTCCTTGTCGCCGGTGCCCAGCACCACCAGGATCATGTCCTCGCGGGCCAGGCGGTCCATGACTTGCGCGATCAGGTCAAATCCCTTTTGGGCGGCAAAGCGCGAAACGATGCCGATGACGGGGAGCTTGGTGTCGGCGTTCTTGATCCCGAAGGTGGCCAGCAGGTCGGCTTTGTCCCTGGCTTTGCCGGAAAGGTCGGGGGATGAATACCTGGCGGCGATAAACTTGTCGACCTCGGGATTCCATTCGTCGTAATCCACGCCATTCAGAATGCCGGTCACGGTGGCAGCCCGATTGCGAAGCACGCCTTCGAGTCCGAAGCCGTATTCGGTGGTCTGGATTTCCTGGCTGTACTTCCGGCTCACGGTGGTGACGTAATCGGAGAACACCAGAGCGCCCTTCAGGAAGTTGACCTGTCCGAAGAATTCCATTTTCGAGATGGTGAACAGATCCCAAGGCAACATCAGCAGCGGCAGGATTTCGGCGGGAAACAGTCCCTGGTAGCCCATGTTATGAATGGTGAAAACGGTGGCGACATTTTCAAAGGCCGGGTCTTCGGCGTAGAAGGTGCGCAACATCACCGGAACCAGGGCCGACTGCCAATCATGGCAATGAAAGACCTCGGGTGCGCCGACAATTTTGGAAGCTTCAATAACGGCTCGGGAGAACAGGGCAAAGCGCTCGGCATTGTCGGGATAGTCGCCGACGGCAGTTCCGTAGAGGGCGTCCCGGTCGAAGTAGGGAGGATAGTCCACAAAGTAGTAATTGATTCCGGCATGGCCGCCACCGGAGACCACCGAACAGAAGCGATACTGGTCGTCGAACGGGACGGTAATGCTGCGCAGTACGGGCTGGGGATCAGTCAACCTGGTCTGGCGGTAGCGTGGCAGATAAACGCTGATCTGATGACCCTGGGCGGCCAGCGCGCGGGGCAAGGCGCCCACCACGTCGGCGAGGCCTCCGGTTTTGGAAAAAGGCACACCTTCCGAGGCCGCAAAAGCGATATGCATGAAGACGAACCTCCCTGGGAAACCGCGAACGCCCGGCGCAGGATATGATGAAATAAGTCAGAACTGCAGCGGCGAAAAAAGTGCCGCACCTGGAAACGCTCGGAGAAGCGTTGCCAGTCTAACCGGGCGGAGGAAAGAGGGCAACGTGCCAAGAGCGGCAGCGGCAAGCAGCGGGCGCAAGCCGAAACTCGGGCAGCATTTTCTTGCGAACGACTCGAACGCGGGACGCATCCTCGACGCGCTGGGGGATATTTCGCAAAGCACCGTGCTCGAGATTGGCCCGGGACGAGGAGTGCTGACTTCCCTGCTGGCCAAGCGGACCCGGCGCCTGATCGCGATCGAACTGGACCGTGTGCTGGCCGCTCAACTGCGGATGAAGTTCGGGCTGTATCCCAATGTCGAGATTATCGAAGGCGACGTCCTCGCCATCGATTTCAGCACCCTGTTTGGTCCGAAACCGGGCTCCTCGCGTCCCGGGCTGGTGCAGACCCCGGAGCCGGTTCCGGTCGTGGGCAATCTTCCGTACTACATCACCTCCGATATTCTGCTGCGACTGTTTGAGTTTCGGCAGTATTTCAGCACCATCGTGATCATGGTGCAGAAAGAAGTTGCGGACCGGCTGGCGGCCACTCCGGGGAGCCGCGATTATGGATTGCTGACAGCCACCGCGCAGCTCTATGCCAAGGTGGAGAGGCTGTTCACGCTTCCACCAGGGGCTTTCTCTCCGCCACCCAAAGTGCATTCTTCGGTTGTACGGCTGACGATGTCGCCCAAGCTCGACCGGCTGAAAGTGGATGAGGATGGATTCATTCGCTTTCTGAAGTTATCGTTCGGACAGAAACGCAAGACGTTGTGGAACAATTTGAAAACCGAGTACCCGCCGGATCGGTTGAAGGAAGCGTTGCTGGAGGCAGGCGTGAAGCCTGCGGTGCGCGCAGAAACCCTGCCACTGGAGAAAAGCGCCGCCATCTTCCGCGCGCTGGATGCGCGCAACGGCAATCCATCGCAATCCGGCAAGTAGCCCGGCTCCGCCAGGAGGACGTATGGGCGCAACCGTGGTTCGGCACCCCGCTGTCGCGGGAAGGTTCTATCCCAAGGACGCGCGCAAACTTCGGGCCGATCTGAATTCCTACCTGAGTCCAGCGGCGGTTCCGGCGCCGGCGCTGGGCTGCGTGGTGCCGCACGCCGGGTACATGTACTCCGGCCACGTGGCGGGCGCGGTGTATGCGCAGCTCGAGGTTCCCGCACGCTGCATCGTGCTTTGCCCAAACCATACCGGCATGGGAACACCGCTTTCGATCATGAGCGAGGGCGTGTGGGAAACGCCGCTGGGGGACGCGCCGGTGGATGCCGAGTTGGCGGCCGCCCTGCTGAATCGGTTTCCTCTTCTGAACGAGGATGCGAGCGCTCATCTGTCCGAACATGCCATTGAAGTGCAGTTACCGTTTCTGCAGACCAGGCGCAGCGACGTTCGCTTCGTGCCCATCGCGATCGGCACCCGCCAGTACGAAGTGCTCGCCGGCTTGGGTGAGGCGATCGGAGAAGTCTTGTCGGGCACCGGAGAACGCATCCTCGTGCTTGCTTCCAGCGACATGAACCACTACGAATCGGATCCAGTTACCCGCAGCAAAGATCAGAAGGCAATCAAACGAATTCTGGCGCTGGACCCGCCGGGTTTGTATGAGGTGGTCACGAACGAGGAGATCAGCATGTGCGGGTACGGGCCGGCCATTGCCATGCTGACCGCGGCCAAGCGGTTGGGGGCGCGTTCCGCGGAGCTTATTAAGTATGCAACTTCGGGGGATGTTTCGGGAGATCGAGAGACGGTGGTCGGGTATGCGGGGATTACCGTTTTGTGATGAGAATCTTAAACCGCAGAGAGCGCAGAGAACGGCCGCAGAGTGCGCGGAGAACTTCGGCAGAGTGCGCGAAGAACTACGGCAGAGTGCGCGGAGCCGGCAGAGTGCGGAAGAACTATCCGCAGAGTGCGCGAAGAATGGGAGCAGAGTGCGGAGAACATCCGCAGTGTGCGCGAAAAACGGCCGTGGAGAACATTCGGACGAGCAAAGGGCAACCCGAAGGTCGCCCTTTGCCGCTTATCAATGGTCGGAATCTAGTGACGGCTGGGTGGCGAAGTGTGACTGCCACTGCTGGGGCGGGGACTCCCGGTGCTCATGCGCCCACCACCCGTGCTGGGGCGGCTGCCGCTGGTTGCGGGCCTGCCCGTGCTGCCGAATCCTGGCGACCCCATGCTGCTACGCACCGGAGCCGATGGACGCACGGTCGCGGATCCCTTTGCCTGCGCCTGCTGAGAAACCTTGCCTAGATTGTTGACGGCGCCCCGAGGAACGCCCAGTCCCGCACTGCCGTTCGCCACCACCAAACGCCGCGGAACTCCGTTGGAAACACCCGGGCGCCCAACCACGACGGTGGAGGTGCCGCGCTGTGGCGGTTGAGGCGAGACAAAGCGCTGCGGCGCGTTGGTGATGCGCGGGACCGTATACCAGCCCCCGCCGAATCCGCCCGGCTGCCACATCCAGCCGTAGCTCGGAACAAAGTTCCAGTTGCCGTAGCGATAGGGCATCCAGCCCCACGGGTAGGCCGAAACCCAGGTGTAGCCCATGCCGGGATAGAACATCCACGAGCCATCGGCGAAAGGACTCCAGCCGGCACCGGTGAAATAGGGCTGCCACATCATGCCGTATCCGGGAATGTTGCTGTAGCTGCCGTAGTAGTTCAGGTCGCTCACGCCGTAGCCGTACGGGTAGTCGCGATAAGAGCCCTTGCTGGCGTAGGTCTGCTGATACTTCGACTGCTGCTTATCCCAGGCGTCGAAAGGCTGTTCTTCAATATTTTTGGCGACTGTGACCTTGTTGTCAGCAGCAAGATCAAAGGTGGCTGATTTGTTCTTGCCGACTTCCGCCACGCCCGCGGGACCCTCCACTTTCAATTCACCGCTGAAAACCGCCAGCACCGCGTTCGCATCCTGCATATCCACGCGGAAATGCACGGACTGTTCGGGCCGCACTTTTTCGTCCTTGAACATCAGCGTGAAGACGTCGCCCTTGCCCTTGGCGGTGTAGTCGACGTAAGCCAGTCCCTGAGTGAGCGTAAGCGTCGAAACGCGGGCACCGGAATCTTCGAGCGCGAGGGTGCCGAAATCCATTTTGGTGTTGGGGGTGATGCGAACCGTGCTTCCGTCTTCGAACTCGACCTCCGCACGCCCGTCGGCTTTGGTGGCCAGCTTCATGCCTTGCACCATCGGCATGTTGAGGGCGGCGCGTTCGTAGCCTTGTCCCGCGCCACGGTCGACTGCGACCGTGCCTTGCACATCACTGAGGCGAACGATGCGCACATGGGACTCGGCGAACGCCGAACTCACGGTGAACGCAAACGCCAGCCCTATCACCAGAGCAAGCCGCCTGCCCAAGCTTCGGTTCGACATAGATTGTCTCCTGGAGACCGATTGACTTTAGTTGATTAGAACATGCCGCAAGCGGTTTAGTTGCCAGCTTTGTTGTAACTTCTTTCCCACCAATGCCTATTCGGGCTAGCCAGGGTCGAGGACGGGTGACGGCCCGGGCAATGCGTTTCGGGTTCAGGCCAGGGGCAAATTGCTGATTCCCCTGTGGCTTGGGCGTGGCCACTCAATGCGAAGAGCCGGGTACCCGGGCATTCAGCAGCCGCTGCGCCCGGGAACGGGTAATGTTCAGAACCGATTGGTCGGCGACGATGCTTTGCAGGATGGGCGCAACCGCCTGGATTTCCTCGAGGTTCCTCTCATTGGCCATGTGTTCCATGCGTTTGGTTTCCTCCTCCAGCGCCAGCTTCTGATGATGGTGGTAGTAGTCGAGGCGGCGACCGAATTCGAGAGTGCTGGACATGTTCTGAAAGATGGCGGTGATTTCCTGCACCGCGGGGATCGGTGAATAGTTATAGGCAGCCTGGGTACTGCGGTCGCCATTTTTGTAAGTCAGCACCTTGGCGCCGGTGGAAGCGAGATTGCGCTTTCCGGAATCGATCTGGCCTTGAAAATATTTCGCCTTCGCCGCGAGATCGAAGATGCGGGCGCAGCTGGCGGGAGGAATTTTGAAATCGAGATGAAAGGGATCGCCGGGCTCCGAGTCGGGGGTGAGCTTGCCGGTGGAGTCATAGCTTGCCTGGCCATCGGAGGAGACCGAAATCTTGTAGTGGTCCGGAATCGATTGTGGGAAATCGAGGGAAAAACTGATCGCCGCCGGCACCTGGGCTTGCACAAAGGCAGACGGGCACAGAAGGCTGATCAGCAGGAAAACGACGGGAGCGATTGGGAATCCAGGCCAACGTCGGAGCAAGAAAATCATAGGGACTGGTCGATTCTAAAGCTAGAACCCAGAAAGTTGGAACACCGAGCAGGGGGAGAATTCGGCGGCCGCGCCTTCGACCACCCTCACGGAACCGCGCTTCGTTCCCGACTCGTGCCGGCTCCCTGACGAAGCAGGGTGGCAGCGGTGTGCAGGTGGCAGATGGCGATGGCGAGCGCATCCGAAGCGTCGGAGGGCTGCGGAGGCTCCGCCAGATCGAGCAGACGCGTCACCATATGCTGGACTTGTTGCTTCTCCGCTCTCCCATACCCCACGACCGCGGACTTGATGGAAAGAGGCGCGTATTCGGCTACGGGCAAGCCGGCGGCAGCGGCGGCCAGCATCGCGACGCCGCGCACCTGCCCGAGCTTGAGGGCGGACTTCACGTTCAGGGCGTAGAAGACATCCTCAATCGCAACCTGGTCGGGGCGATGCTCGTGAATCAGTTCATCGAGGCGCAGGTAGATTCGATTCAGCCGGGTGGGTAAAGGCTCGCGCGGGGAAAGTTTGATCGCGCCGCAGGTCAGGCATTGAAGTCTTCCGGAAGGAGCCAAGTCGACCACTCCAAAACCCGTGTACTCGGTGCCGCAGTCGATGCCGAGAACCCGCATAGCGCACAGTGTATCGCGTCCGCGCATAGCGAACTACAACAAGCATCGGGGGATGTTGCCGGATCGGATGGCCGCGCGGTCAACAGCAGCGTGGCCGGCGCGTCCGAGTGGCGTCGGTTTCGCGAAGAAATTCGGCGTATGCCTGGGGAGAGGTTGGCAGTTGTTGCCGTTCCAGGAAGCGCTGGTAGGCCGCTTCGTCGAAAATCTCGCGCAGAACCGAGCCAAGGAGGTCCGGCATTCGCCCAAAGAGACGGCGGGAGATGGCTGGGAAACGGGTCATGCTTGCTCCTCGGCGGCGAAGCGGGTGGCGACGAAGGGCGATTCGCGGAGCACGGGTTGCTTGCGGCCGCGCAGGATCCGAATCCATTCCGCCGTGGACTCCACCAGGATGATGGCGATCAGCAGGATGAGGATGCCGGTGACCGCCGCGTCCAAACGGTCGTTGAAGATCAGTCGGGTCGTGGCCGCCGCGGTGGATCCGGTCGCAGCCGCACTTTCGGCGAGTATTCGCGCGTGAGCCAGGAAGCCGATCCGGGGATTGGGATCGAAAATTTTGTAGTAGGACGCGGAGAAAGTCACCGCGACCAGCCAGGCCAACGGCACCAGGGTCACGGCGGCATAGCGCGCGCGCCCCATCTTGATAATGATGGTGGTCGCCACACAGAGGGCGACGGTAGCCAGCAACTGGTTCGAGATTCCGAACAGCGGCCACAGGGAGTTGATGCCGCCCAGCGGATCCTTCACGCCCTGCCACAGGAAATATCCCCAGGCGCCTACGATGAGAGCGCTGTTGGCGAGGATACTGGGATACCAACTGGTCCGGCCGAGCGGCTTCCAGACATGGCCGAGCGCATCCTGCACCATGAAGCGGCCCACGCGCGTGCCGGCATCGAGCACGGTCAGAATAAAGAGCGCCTCGAACATGATCGCGAAGTGATACCAGATGGCCATCAGCGCCTGGCCGCCGATGGTGTGCGAGAAAATATTGGCCATGCCGACGGCGAATGCGGGCGCGCCCCCGGTGCGGTTAAAGAGGGTTTGCTCGCCGACCGCCTGCGCCAGATCGTGCATGCCGGTCGCGGTCACGGAGAAGCCCCAACTGGAAATGGTCGCGGCGGCGGCTTCGGGCGCTTGTCCCACGATGCCGGCGGGACTGTTGATCGCAAAGTAGGTGCCGGGGTGCAGCACACAAGCGGCAATGACGGCCATGATCGCAACCATGGACTCGGCGGCCATGGCCCCGTAACCCACCATGCGAGTCTCGGTCTCGCGCGCGATGAGTTTGGGGGTGGTGCCGCTGGCAATCAGGGAGTGGAAACCGCTGATCGCGCCGCACGCGATGGTGACAAAGGCAAACGGAAAAAGATTTCCGGCGAAGACCGGGCCGGTGCCGTCAATGAAGCGCGTGAGGGCAGGCATGTGCAGCGTGGGACGCAGCGCAATGATTCCCAGCGCGAGCATCGCGATGGTTCCTAATTTCACGAAGGTGCTGAGGTAATCGCGCGGGGCGAGCAGCAGCCACACCGGCAGCGCCGAGGCGGCGAACCCGTAAATGATAATCAGAATGGCCAGGGTGGGCGCGGTCAGGGTGAAGTAGCGGCCGACCGCTGGAGTGTGCGACGCCCACTGGCCTCCCCAGATGGCGAGCAGGACCAGCAGAAACCCGAGGACCGAACTTTCCAGCACTTTGCCCGGACGAAGGCGGCGCAAGTAGACTCCCATCAGCAGCGCAATCGGAATCGTCATGGCGATGGTGAACGTGCCCCAGGGGCTGGCCTTCAGGGCATTCACCACAATCAGGGCGCACACTCCCAGCAGGATGACGATGATGCTGATGACAGCCACGTAGGCGACCAACCCACCCAGGCGTCCAATTTCGCTCTTGGCCATTTCGGTGAGCGATTTGCCGTCCCGGCGCACCGAAAACAGGAGAATGACGAAGTCCTGCACGCATCCTCCGAACACTGCCCCGGCCAGAATCCAGAGGGTGCCGGGAAGATATCCGAACTGAGCCGCGAGCACGGGGCCTACCAGCGGCCCGGGCCCAGCAATGGCGGCGAAGTGGTGACCAAACACCACCCATTTGTTGGTGCGAACGAAATCGCGGCCATTCTCCAGTCGCTCGGCGGGCGTGGCCCGGAGAGCGTCGAGGGCGAGCACGCGCGCCGCGATGAACTTGCTATAAAAGCGGTAACCGAGCGCATAGCTGCACACGGCGGCGACGACCAGCCACATGGCGTTGATCTCTTCGCCGCGATGGACAGCAATGGTAGCCACCGAGAGTGCGCCGGCCAGGGCCACGGCCAGCCACACAACTGCGCGCGCTGTTTTCGACATGAAAATCCAGACTCCGATGGTTGGGTAGAGCCGGCTCGGGGCCAGCCTGATTTGCAGTATTGTGGCGAATCTACGGCAGGCTTGCAAATCAGGAAAGCAGTCACGCGCAAACTGCAGCGTTACGCACGGGTGCGGCGGGCGCTGAGGGGGCAGCAGAAATCCTGAAGCGCAGAGCTCGCTACGACTGGCAGCAAAGGCCGGCGAGGAGCCGCGGTTGAATCGTGCCGGCAGCGATTGGAGCGCGCTACTAGTGACCGGGCGTCCGGTACGCTCACCCGCAGCATGCGTCCAGAGTCATCGCTAAAATAACGGTTTTCCTGGCAGAGCCATCGTCCGCCAAATTTAGTGATAATCTTTCAAGTTCCGGGCAAGGCTCGATTCCCCCGCTGCGGTTCCCAGTGCGCCTGGGAAATTCGGGGGAGCAGTTTTTCCCGCGAACGGGATCCTCAGGAAACGATCCACACCTAATCAGGAGCAAGCGATGAAGATCGGCGTGTTAACCGGGGGCGGGGATTGCCCGGGTCTGAATGCAGTCATCCGCGCAATCGTGCGCAAGGGGACGTTTCATTACCAGGACGATTTTGTGGGCTTCATGGAAGGCTGGCGTGGCCTGCTGGAAGAGAAGACGATGCCGCTCGACCTGGAGACGGTGGGCGGGATTCTTCCGCGTGGCGGCACCATCCTGCGGACGTCGCGCACCAATCCCGCCAAGCACACCGATGGCCTGAAAAAGTGCGTCGCGACCTTGAAGAACTACGGGTGCGAAGCGCTGATCGCCATCGGAGGCGACGACACGCTGTCGGTCGCGCAGAAGCTTTTCCAGAGCGGCGTGCAGGTGGTGGGCGTTCCCAAGACGATCGACAATGACCTCGCGGGGACGGACTTTACGTTTGGTTTTGACACGGCGGTCAATGTCGCGACCAGCGCAATTGATCGGGTGCATACCACGGCGGAGGCCCACAACCGGGTGATCGTGGTGGAGGTCATGGGCCGGGATTCCGGATGGATTGCCGTCTACAGCGGCGTGGCCGGCGGCGCGGACGTGATCCTGATTCCGGAAGTGCCGTTTGACATCGAAAAAGTCGCGGAACTGATCCGGCAGCGGCACGCGCGCGGACGCTACTTCAGCATCGTGGTGGCTGCCGAGGGCGCAAAGTTCGCTACCGAGTTGAAGTCGGCGGACGGCTCGCTGGTGCTGCAAGCCTCAGGCAAAGATGAATTCGGGCATGAGCGGCTGGGCGGAATCGGCAACCTGCTGGCGCACGAAATCGAAAAGCGCACCGGGTTTGAAACGCGCTCGGTGGTTCTCGGTCACATCCAGCGCGGGGGCTCCCCCAGTTCGTTTGACCGGGTGCTGGCCACGCGTTATGGCCTGGGAGCGATCGACATGGTGCATCGCGGCGAATGGGGAAAGATGGCAGCGCTGCGCGGAAACAAGATTGTTTCGGTGCCGCTGGCTGACGCCATCGCCAGCAACCGGAAGGTGGACGCCGAGCTGATCGAAGTCGCCAACGGCATTCTCGACAAACTCGGCAAGGACGAACCCGCCATGAAGTAGCCAGCCGGAAGGCTCGGCGCCACGCCGTACCTTCCGGGCATACTGGTGTCGGAGGCCGTAACCTCTCCATTTGCTGGACTTCCCACCCCTTTGCGGCAGTGGCGGGCGATGATCCTCACCCCTGTGGGTGACCCAAATCACATGCGGCCGGGCGGCTTCGCGCCATAATCCACAGTAGTAGCCAGGCCCAGAGTTTCGGACCTGCGGCAAGGAGGACGAACATGAAAACCTGGCGCGTTTTCCTGGCGATTCTGGCAGTGCTGGTGGCGGCTGTTCCGGTGATGGCGGCGCAGAAACCGGCGAACCAGGCGCTCCCCAAGTATGACAAGGGAGCCGAAGCGGTTTTCAAGGGCGCGGTCGAAGAGGTGAAAGACCGCGAGTGTCCAGTAAGCGGTGGCATGGGGTCGCACCTGATTTTGAAGCTGGCCGACGGAAGCTCCATCGAAGTTCACCTGGCCCTGACCAAGTTCGTAACCCAATACGAGTTGGTCTTCAAGAAAGGCGACGTTCTCGAGGTGACCGGGGTGAAGGTCAAGTTTGAGGGCGTTGATACCATCTTCGCGCGCAAGATCATGCGAGGATCGGACGAGTTTCTGTTCCGCGACAATGACGGCAAGCCGCTGTGGTAGGCGTGCCGAGCGAGAGCAAGTCGCGCGGTGCAGGTTAAGCTCCTGCCGTTGTGCAGGACTGGGCGGGTAAATCCGCTGGGCTGAAGATTCAAACCGGAATCATTTAAGCCCCCGGCGGTCCCGCCCTTCATCTTTCACGACTCTTGCTGGTGAACCCGCCCGCGTTGCCCACACAAGCTATCATGTCCGGAGTGATGGACCGTGGCACGAGCGCGCAATCGACTCCGTGGCTGACTGCCCGGCGTTTGCGCATGCATGGCTTGGTTTTGGCGGCGTGCCTCTGGGTGAGTTGCGCTTGGATCTTCTCCGGCGCGGGACTTATCGGTCGCAACGGCATCGTGAAAGGCGCCGATTTTCTTCACTACTACACGCTGGGATCGTTGGCGTGCGAACATCGGGGCGCGGAGCTGTATGACATGGCGGCGCAATCGGTGCTGACCCAGCAGCGCGTGCCCCAGGCTGGACGTCTTTTCTTTGTTCCCCTGTATGGACCCCAGGTGTCGCTTCTTTTTGCGCCCCTGTCCGTGCTTCCCTACGGGTGGGCGCTGCTCATCTGGGAGTGTTTGAACGGAATCATTTACGGTTTGTGCTGCTACGCCGTCTGGAAAACGTGCCCGAACCTGCGCTGCGAGCGTCTTACTGTAGGGCTGCTCGCCTTGGCGTATCCAGCCTTGTTTCACCTCATCGCATGGGGACAAACATCGGCAATCGCGCTGGCGTGTTTCACGGTCGCTTACCTGGAATTGCGCGCGCAGCGATTCGTTTCAGCCGGACTGGCGATTGGTTGCCTGATCTTCAAACCGCAACTCGGCCTGGCGGCGGCTTTTGTGTTCGTTCTGGGCCGGGAGTGGAAGGTTGTCGTGGGAGCGGTGGCGTCCGCTCTCGCACAGTTGTCGGTGGGATGGTTCTACTACGGAACCCCGGTGGTGCGTGACTATCTGCGACACCTCATGCGAGTGCGCGACGTCTTTCCCCTGCTGGAACCGCGACCTTACCAACTGCACTCTCTGCGATCGTTCTGGGCGATGCTACTGCCCTGGCCACAGGTTGCGTTGGGACTTTATATCGCGACTGCGCTCGCCGTGCTGGGAGTTGCTTTGCTTTGCTGGAAAAGCCATGCTGCGCTCGGGGTCAGGTTTTCCGGAGTGTTACTGGCTACCGTGCTGGTATCCCCTCATCTCACGGTCTATGACCTGGTAATCCTGGCGCCGGCATTTCTGTTGCTGACGGACTGGACGGTGGCGAGCAGCGCACGCGACCAAGGGCGGGTTGGGCTGCTGCTCTATCTTTGCTACGCGCTGCCGCTGGTTGGTCCGTTGTCGATGTGGACGCACTTACAGCTGTCGGTGCCCGCCATGGCAGTTTTGTTGTGGACGGTCTTCCGGGTCACCGGATCGGGAGCGCCTGCAGCGTCATGGCAATCGGCCGCCGCGGTCTAGGCGCGAAACAAGAACTGCAGGGCGAGCGGAAAACGAGCCGCCCAGGCTGCCTCGCTGTGGGTTCCGCCTTCGGCAACTTCGACATGGACCCGGCGATCGTCCAGCCCGCCCCGCCGGAGAATGCGTTCGAGTTCGCGCACGTTGTCGACGGTCTGACGATCTTTGTCGTCGCGGCCGGCTTCCCGTGTGCCCACGGCAAGAAAGATTTTTTCCGGCCACTGCCGGACCGCTCGACACTCCCGCAGAATTTGGCGATTGGCAACCCAAAGCGAAGGACTTTCCAGCAGCAGCCGGCCGAAGACTCCAGGCGCCGCGAGCGCGACATACAAAGAAATCAATCCGCCCAGAGAGGAACCGCCCAGCGACGCGTTTTCGGGCCCTTTGGCGACCCGATATTGCTGACTCACAAACGGCATGACTTCTTGAATAAGGAAGTTGGGATACTTCGTGCCCTGCGGCCGCAGCACTACCGGATTCAAAGAACGATAAGGCAGGTATTCCTTGAGGCGCTCGACGCCGACATTGTCGATGCCCACGAAAATTATGGGCGGAATCTCACCCGCGCGAATCAGGCGGTCTGCCGTCTCGTCAACCTGCCACTCGATATGGGTGAAGGAGGTGGCCTGGTCAAAGAGATTTTGTCCGTCGTTGAGGTAAAACACGGGGTAACGGCGGCCGGAGTTTTCCGGGAGGTCATAGCCGGGCGGCAGCCACACCCGCAGGAGGCGCTGGTTATGAAAGATGCGGCTGGGAAATTCGTGGAGGCGCAAATCTCCCACGACCGAGGAGTTCCCCGGAGCGACAGGCGGGGTTGAAAGATTCGATTGGGAAGGTTCTTCCATGGGTAAGTGGCGGCCTGCGCAGGCCACTAAACCTCGCTTGGCCGTCGCATGCGGTGCGCAAGAAGAAACAATGAAAGTACCGCGATCATGAAGATCACGGCCAGCGAACCGAGACAGAGAATGCACCAGGCAAAAAGAATGAACTTTTCAACGTAGGTGAGGTAAAGGGCGAAGCCCAACCCGAGCAACGAAGCCAAGACCAGGAGGGCCGGGGTCTCCGCCTTCTCGCGATAGAAGGTGGCAAAGGCTGCCAATGCGGCATAGCCCAGGATTCCGATGAGCGCGACGGGCACTCCGGCGATGGTCGAGTATTCGCTGCGGTTCACAATATCGCAGTTGAAGGACTCCCCGAAATCGCAATAGGAAGTTTTTGACTTGCGGTAATGGTGGTCGAGCGAGACGGAGGATACCGCGATTCCCAGCAGGGCCAAGAGCGCAATGGCCAAAGAAAGGCGCCGGGCGGTGGCGCTCATGGCAGCGGGCATCCCGTGCGCAGGCTCAAATCCTCGAGCGGAATTGCGCCCTCGACGCGTTCGCCAGTCGGCGGAAACTGCCAGGTGGGAAAATGCTTGATGCCGGCGTCGGTGCAGACTGGCTGCACCTTGGCGGTGCTGCCGGGCACGCCACACTCGATGTAAGCCACGTACTTGAAGGCTGCGTCGAACAGGGCTTTCTGCTCGGAGCAATGCGGGCACCAGTAGGCCCCGTACATTTTGACGTCGCGCTGGCGGAGGCATTGCGCGAATTCGTCGTAGCGATGCGCGCGCCGATGATAACCGACATAGTAGGTGGCTCCCAGAGCAGCGACCAGCACCGCGCCGATGATCACCTTGCGCAGGAATGCGGGATCGCGCTCGGGCTCGATATCCCGGTCTAGACGCCGATCTTTCCGTTCTGGAGACATGGAAGTTTTTATACCACGACGCGCAGAGCCGACGGCAGCACGTCGAGCACTTCGAGGTGCAAAGTTAGAGCCTCCCCATCGACCATAACATCGACCGGGCCGTCGAGTTCGAATTCGATGCGGCGCGCCGGACGCCGCTCCGCCAGGGGATGGTTTACGTGAGTACCATCGTACAGGGTGGAAAGATTGCGAATCAGGCCAACTCGCCCGATGGGGCCCCAGCGCACGTATTCGATCAGGCCGTCGTCGATTTGGGCGTCAGGCCCGATCATCATAGTGCCGCCAGTGAACTTGCTGTTGTTGAAGGTGAGGAACAAACAGCGCCGGGCGTCGGCCTTGGGTTCACCGTCGACGCGCAGGGGAAACGGTCTGCACCGGAGTTGCGCCAGGCGTAAGAAGATCGACAAGAAGTAGCCGGGCTCGCCCCATCCGGCAAAACTCCGGGAGCGGGTGGCGTTGACGTCGGCGGCAAAACCCACGCTGAGCAAGTTGATGTAGTGAATTGTGCCTTCCCGATGGCGCATGCGGAGCACGTCGCAGGCGCGCGTCCGTTGGGCGAGGAGGGCCTCCATGGCGCCTTCCAAGCCGTGCTCGGTGAAGTCCCGCAGAAAGGAATTGCCTGTTCCCAGCGGAAGGAATCCGAGCACCGGCGCTTCCTCACCCGGCCCGGCTGCGGGATAGAGCCCGTTGACGATCTCGTACGAGGTACCGTCGCCGCCGACCGCGAGGAATCGCCGGTAGCCGCGTTGGTAATAGTCGCGGGCCAGCCGGGTCGCGTCCCCCGGGCGCGAGGTGTCAACCACGGTGAGTTTAAGACCGCCGGCACGCAAGCGCTCCAGCGCAGGCCCGACCAGTTTGCGGCAGCGCCCGCCGCCCGCTGCCGGATTTACAACCGCCAGGAAAGTATCGTTCACAGTCGGGTGATGGCGGCACGATCCGCGGCTTTGCCGATCTCCTCGGCAAGGACGGTGCGCTTGATCTTCAACGAGGCGGTTCGGGGAAAGTCCTTCGGCCAGATCAGGTATCCGGCCACCCGCTTGAAGTCGGCAAGCCGCCGGTTGCGGGAGTTCAACTCATCCAGCAGCGAAGTATCGAACTGCTGGTTGGGTTCCAGGCGGAGAATGATGAACAGCAGCTCGTTCCCCAGTTGTTTGACCGGCCACACATAGTTGGCGGCAAATACGCAGTATTCCTTGACCGGAAAGCCGTCGAAGACGGTTTCGATGTCTTCGGGGTAGATATTCTTGCCACCCTCGGTCACGATCATGTTCTTCTTGCGGCCGAACAGTTGCAGGTGGCCGGTGAAGTCGAAGCGGCCCAAATCGCCGGTAAGCAGCCAGCCATCCACGATGGTCTCCGCGGTCAACTCGGGATCGTCGAGATAATGCGACATGACGGTCTTGCTGTGCACCGCCACTTCGCCGATGCCTTCCGAATCCGGGCTGAGAACGCGCAGCTCAACCCCCGGCAGGGGCCGGCCCACGGTGTCGGCGCGGAAGGGTTTGAAATCGTTCAAGGTGAGGGCGGTTCCGGCCTCGGTGAGTCCGTAGCCGTTTGCGACCGGGATGCCGAGGTCGTAGAAGAACTGCAAGGTAGAGGGCTCCATGAAAGCGCCGCCGGTGAACAGCGCGAGCAGTTGTCCGCCGAAAGCCTTGTGCACCTGGCCGAGCAAACGGCGGCTCAGCTTCAGGTTGGGACGGCGCCGGGTGAGGAGCTTATTGAGGGCGATCATGCGGTCGAGCACAAAGCGCTTGGCGGACGGCAGTTCGTCGAACTTGGCCCTGAGACCGCGCTCCAGATTCTTGAGCACCATGGGAACGAGGCTCATGTAGCTGATCCGGTAGCGCACGAACGCGTCGCGAACGTATTCCGGGCGCAGGGTGCGCAGATGGACCACGCAGGCACCGCACACGAAGGGTCCAACGAAGCCAACCATGAAGTCGATGGCGTGGTTGGTAGGCAGGATGCTCAGGTAGCGCACGCCGGGCCAGAAGGGATACCACGCGGTCAGCGCGGTGCATTGCTCCAGGTAATTTTCATGGGTGAGCACGCATCCCTTCGGTCTGCCCGCGGTTCCGGAGGAATACACGATGCAGGCCACGTCTTCGCGCTGGCGATCGATGAAGATGGGCTCGCCCTTGCGGTGGAAATCTTCCCAGCGATAGGCGCCGCCCAGGTCGGCACGCAAGGGCGACTCGGTTACCAGCACCGTTTTTGCGCCATGGCTCTTGAAATCGGGCAACTGCATGATGGCCCGCCAGAGGTGATACTCGACGATAAGAAATTTAGCCTTGCTGTGGGTGAGCAACTGGAGGTGCTCGGGGGCGGTCAGCTTGAAATCCAGAGGCACCAGCACCCCGCCGCAGTAGAAGATGGCGTATGCCGAGACCAGCCACTTGGATTGGTTGCTCATGATGATGGCGGCGCGATCGGCTTCGCGAAAATCAGCATCCTGCAAGGCGCGGGTGAGAGGGCGGGCGAGTTCCTTGAAGTCGGAATAGGTGAGGCGAGTTTTTTCCTTGTCGCGATCGGCCTCGATCAGGCAGGTCTCATTGGGCCAGTGCTCGAGGGCATCGCGCAAGGCGGCCCCGAGGGACGGATATTGACGCAAATCCAGCATGAACAGGTTATTTCATCACAGCGACAGGAAGAGCCGGAGAAAACCGCTGTTAATCAAGTCATTACCTTCCTACAAGCGGGCTTGAATCCGGCTCGCCAGGGTACGGAAGTCGGTGACTCCCTGCAGTTCGTAATCCGGCATCTCGACATGAAAGTGGTTCTCGAGCCGGGTGAGCAGATCGAGCGCCTGCAGGCTGTCAATGTCCAGGGTTTTGAAAAAATCCTCGTCCGGCTTCAACTGGTCGCGAGAGACTTTGAAGTGCTGGGCCGCGAGGGTCAGAATTTCGTCCAGGGTCTGTTGTTCGGTCGTCATAACGTTCTCTTTCGATGACAATTTGCCATTACCCGATTCAGGGCAGGTACGGTTGCAGATCGGTGCTTTCGACGAATTTGCGGAGTCCCGCCTCGACCGCCGGCTCCGCGAATAACTGGCAGAACAGATCGATTTCCTGCTTCAACTCGTGGTACGGGATGGGCTTGATGAATTTCTTGGCGGCGACGGCAGTTCTGCGATCGAACTTGCCGAGCTGCGCCGCGGTAGCACGGGCGGCGCGCAAGGATTCACCTTCGGCCACGACCTGACTGATGAGTCCGACAGCATGGGCCCGGGTCGCATTGAAGCTTCTTCCGGTCAGGAGCAAGTCGCGCACGATCCCGTTTCCAAGATCGCGCTTCAACCGCGGGATGCCGCCAAAGCCGGGAATCAAGCCGAGCCGCAGCTCGGGAAAGCAGAAGCGCGCCATCCTATCGGCGATGATGAGATCGCAAACCAGGGCCAGTTCGAAGCCTCCGCCGAAGGTGACGCCATGCACGGCCGCGATGGTGGTGAGCGGGGCCGCGTCGATCGCGTTCAGGACACGGTGAATGCGTTCCAGAAAATCGCGCACGCCGGCGACAGCATGAGCCTTCTCCATCTCCTGCGAACGCTGGTAGAGCTCCCGCAAATCCGCACCCGCACAAAATCCTGCCTTCATCGTGCTGTGAACGATGAGCGCGTGGGCCTGGCGCGCCATGCCGTCGAGTGCGCCGGTGAATTTCTCCAGGTCTTCCAGGGATTGAGAACCAATCTCATTGCAAGGCCCGCGGTGCAGCTCTAACTCAATCACGCCGGCCGCGGATTTCCACGAAAGTGCCTTGCCCTGAAAATGGTCCATGGAGGTCACGTCTACACCGCCACCGTTACGCGATACATTTCGTCGATTTCGTGGCGCAGTTCCCGGGCAATCAGGTCCCGCTTGAGTTTGCCATTCGCCGTCAGCAAGCCGTTCTCGATGGTGAAAGGTTCGGGACGGACGTGAAAGGCGCGCACCTGCTTATAGTGGGGAAACTGCGGGTTCACGAGGTCGATGGCGGCCTGCACCTTCGCGGGGGCGACGTCGCCCGTGACGATCGCGGAAAGGTAGCCCTTGCCATTTCCGAGCAGCACGACCTGAGTTGCGCCCGGCAGCTGCTGAAGCAGCTTCTCCTCGATGGGCTCGGGCGCGATGTTATGACCCGAGCCGAGGATAATGAGATTCTTGAGACGCCCCACGATGCGCCAGTTCCCGCCGGCGTCCACTTCCCCCTGGTCTCCGGTGTGGAACCAGCCTTGGCGCAACGCTTTTGCAGTGTCTTCCGGACGATTCCAATAGCCGTGAAAAATATTGGGCCCGCGCACCACGATTTCTTCATTCTCCGCGAGTTTCATTTCGATGCCGGGAATGGCGGGGCCGACGCGACCGGGCTGGTAGTGGTTGGGATCGTCGAGCGTGCAGATGGCAGTGGTCTCGGTCAAACCGTAGCTTTGCAGAACCGGAATTCCCAGCATCATGAAGAAGAGCTGGGTTTCGATCGAGAGCGGCGCGGACCCGCAAATCAGGGCGCGCAAGTTCCGACCAATCATTTTCTTGCGGATGGTGGGAAAGATGGCAGTATGAGCGAGCGACAGCCAGACGCGGTCAAGCAGCCCGGACTTCCCCTCCTGCTGGCGTACCCAGGCTGCCTTGGCGCGGCTGTAGATCGCCTGCACGAAGCCGCCTGCCTGCCACAGCTGTTCATCGACGGCCCGGCGCATGCGTTCGAGCAGGGCAGGCACGTTGAGAAAGTAATCGGGCGCCACGGTCCGCATGTCCTGCGCGATCTTGCTCAAGTCGGTGTTGAGGGTGAGCTGGCTGCCTCGCAACAACGAGGTCAGCAGCAGCATCCACGAGCCGGCGAAAACGAATGGCAAGTAGTGAAACACGCGATCCTGTGGGGCGCTCCCCTCCATGAGCAGATCGAGGCGGCCGTTCACGCAGCGAAGCATGTGCGCGAGGTTGCCCGCGTTCAGGACCACACCCTTGGCTTCGCCCGACGTACCCGAGGTGTAGATGATGGCGACGGGATCGGCGTCGGACAAAGGTGGCTTTGGATTCGCCGCGGACGCGGTAACAAAGATGTCGTCGAACAGATACTGTGGGGGCGCCTGGGGCCATTGCTCCAGCAGGCCATCGCGCAGGGCGGCATCTCCGCAGCAGACCAAAGCCGGGGAACAATCCTGCATCATGGCCGCGAGTTCGGCGGGCGCCTGGCGCGCGTACAGTGGGACGACGATCAGCGCCTCGGCCATCGCGGCCAGGTCCATGGCCACCCAGCGCACACAGTTATTGGCGTAGAGTGCGCAGCGGTCGCCCGGGTTCAGGCGATGCCCGGCAAGAAAGGCCCGAGCCCTTTGGATCTGATCCAGCAGTTCCCTACCCGTGATCGAGGTGATGCGGCCATCACGGATTTCCTGCAGCACGGGCGCGTCCGCGCGTTCGTTCAGGCTCGCGAAAATGTCGTCAACAAAACTCATTGGATTGGTTTCCGGAGGCCCGCGGCGTCAGCTCGCGACCGCAGACTTGCGCGTCTCCGCGGCGGAGTCGAACTGCTCCACGAGCTCCCGCAAGCCCTGGTGCATGGGAGGCAGGTAATCCTCCCAACTCCATTCCCCGCTGCGCGTCGGGAACTCGGGGTATCGTCGCTGTACTTCTTCCTCGAAGTGCAGGCCCATTCTTGCCATCAGCTTCAGGTTCTTCACCACGGTCTTTCCAATGCCGGCGGCCACAGACTCTCCGTCGTCATAAAGTTTCTCCAGGGCAGCCAACAGGCGTGCCTCGAGGTCGTCGTCATCCACGTTCATCAACAGGTCCTGATGTCCACGCTCGCGCATGAGGTTGCGGATGCGCTCGTCCATGGTGATGCCGGCGGAGGGGACGAGGCCGGGCATGGAGGTCACAATCCCGTGGTAGCGGGACGAAGCCATCAGGTGGCAGGCGCGCAGGATGCTGACCACCTGGTACATGTTGTAGTCGTCCGAGCTGAGCACGGGCACGCCGCCCAGTTTTTCCGAGATCTTGCGGGCGGGACGCGCATCCAGCCGCTCGGTGGCCACTAATACTACGAACACATTGCGCCGTTGGCGGAAGGCTGCGACCGCGTTGGCAATGCCGGTGAGGTACTGCTCGTAGGCACGGTCGGCTTCGGGTCCGGAGTTGTGGAAGTACACCGAACGGTAATGACTGTCTTTGTAGGCGCCGGCGACCTTGTGCGCCGCCAGCTTTCCGACCGAGGCTTTGACGGGCCACTCGAAGGGATTGATCGGGCACACCACCAGCACGCGGGCATTCCCGTCCCAGCCCACCTCGCGCAGAACCCCTTGGCCATACTCGGAGGGCAGCGGCTCGAAGGTCCAGGCCGTATCGGTTCCGAGTTCAGTCGGGACGCCCAATTCCCGCAGGAGAGTGCGCGATTCGTCATTGCGGGTAATGATCAGGGACTCCTTGCAGTAGCGCGCGCACATCTTGGCGACCAGCGGGTCCATGTGGCCGGCCTCGGCGCCATAACCGACCGAAAGTTTGTTCTGCGCGGCGGCGATGCCCAGCGAACCAATCATCATGGTGGTGAGCGCGTTGGCGAACTTGCTTTTGAACATGGAACCCTCGCACGCCACGACGCCATGGTGTTTGGGGACTTCGCTCGACAGGAACGGAGGAAATATCTGGGGCAGCAGGACCTGTTTGGTGTCCTGAAAATAGCCGGCGGAGCGCTCGAAGCTTTGCGTCATGACGCTGAACTCGACGCGGCCGGCGCCCAGGATGTGGCGCAACTGGCGCAGCATCTCCTCGACGCGCACATCCGACCCCATGTTGCGCGTGCCGTTGTAGCCGGCAAACAGAAGCTTGAGTTTCTCGCCGGGCTGCCAGAGGTTGCCTCCGCCCATCATCCAGGCAATCCGCTTGGATTCGATGATGCTGCTGACCCAAGCCTCGAGAACGAAGTCCATCATGCGGCGGACCCTCCGGCAGTGGCCGCGGGCCAAGGCTTGTACTGATAGGCAAAGTTATGGTCGCGGCTGAATTGGAGCAGGCCGTGACTGTACTGGGAAAACGGCACCGGCTTGCGACCCAGTTCCGTGACCACGCGGGAGTTATCGAAGACCGTGTTCCAGACCAGATAAGGCATGAACACTTTCATCAAGGATGCTCCGTAAGCTACGGAGCCCTGACGGTTTGCAAGTGTATTGACGACGCCGAAAAACGGTTTTTCAAGAAACGGCAGAAACACGGGAGCACGCTTTTGGCGGGAGGCTGCGAGGGCGGCGGTCACTTCGCGGAAGGTTTGCGATTCCCGGCCCGAGGACAGGTGATAGGTATCGTATTGGGGCTGCTCTTTCTGGTGCAAAGTGGCAATGGCGTGGGCGACGAAGTCGACATTGACGATGTCAATCTTGTCGTTGGGGCGGAAGGGGAGCGCCTTCAAGTCGGCCAGAAATACGAAGGCCTTGACCATGTCGAACTGGGTGGTCTCAGGATAGCGGCTGTCTCCCAAGACGATGCTGGGGCGAAAGACGGTGATCTGTACATCGGGCAAGAGTTCGCGGACCATATGCTCGCAAAACTTTTTGGTGCGCGCGTAGGGATCGTAATCGGAACGTTCCCAATCGATGGCGCGGTCTTCCGTGACGATCTCATTGCTGCGCTTCCCTGCCACGGCCACAGTGCTGACGTTACTGAAGCGGCGCAAGCCGTGATAATAGTGTGAGCGCCGCGCCAGTTGCAGGACCTCAAGGGTGCCGCGGAGATTGACGTTCATACAGCTTTTTTCCGACTTGCGATTGAGTGAAGCCGCGCAGTGGATGACGGAGTCGGTGGTATGAATCAGGCGGTCATAATCGTCGCGGTTCAATCCGAATTGAGAGGCGGTCAGGTCGCCGGGGAAAATGCGGATGCGGGTCTGCAAGTGCTCGTAGAATCGCGGAAAATCGAGGTGGAGCTGGAGTGCGCCCCAAAGCCGAACCGCCGCCTCCTCGGTGTCCTTGCCGCGCACCAGGAGGTTTAAGGCCGCGCCATGGGTTTCCAGCAGGTTCGCCGCGACGTGCGCACCGATGTATCCGGTTGCTCCGGTCAGGAATATCGCCACGTTGCCCCATTCGTACCGGTCTTCATGGTTTCACCATTGGCTGCATCCTCGTCCTGTAACTGGAAAGCCCGCGGCGGGCGAACCTCGAGCGGCCGTCCTTCGATGAGTGGATAGGTCCACCGTCGCAGGGCGGGAATGTGAATGTCGATCCAGTACTCCCACCAGTCCAGCGAGCGCGTGTCGTAATCAAACTGAGAGCGCTCTTCCGGCGGCAGGGCGTAGGACAGCTTTTCGATATTGTCGGCAACGAAGTCATGCTCGTTGTGCAAGATGAAGGGCTCAAACAGCTGCACCAGCTTGCCGACCTTTTCGAGATTCCGTTCGGCGCGCGCCAGGGGCGTCTTCTTGAGAGGAAGGGGAGCCATGATGCGCTGGATCGACTTCACGATCGCAATCTGCGCGGGGGCCGACATGCGGTTATAGCGCGTCTTGGAAACCGGGATCGCGTCCATGCGCAGGCGCAGCCAGGATTCCAAACCTTCCTGCGCACGGTAGTGCTTGCGATGCGCCAGCGAGGTCAGTTCGATCGACCGTCCCATGTCGCAGGGATTGGTTACCGAGGTGGCCAGCTGGTAGACGGTGTCGTGACGACGCTCCAGCACCGCCGCGGAAATCAGAGTCATGCCTTGGCAAACGGAATCGACGGGAATGATATCGAGTCGCTTACGCTCGTTGGAGGGCAGCTGGCGAAAGGCGGTTCCCAAGAGGTAGGAAAGCGAAGCCGAAGTATTGATGCCCTCATTCCAGCCGGCGAAAGGCTTGGCGACGGAAGTCTCCACGATGGCAGGCCGAACGATGGCGACGGGCAGGCCGGCTCCGCGCTTGGCAATCAGCGATTCGGCCAGGCTCTTGGTAAGGGTGTAGGTGTTGGGCCAGCCGAGTTCCAAAGCGCGCTTCGAGCCGGCTTCGGTGAGGTAGTTGCGCAGCCAGCGAATACGGCCCTTGCGAACCTGATTTTCCAAGGCAGCGCCCTGCAGATCGCGGGCGGCGTGTTCCTTGTCCTGGGCCTGGCGCTGCAATTCGAGGGTGATCTCGTTGCTTTCGGCCTGCGCTTCGGCCTGCTTGATGTATTGGTGGAGGTCGCGCCACTCCCGCTCCGCGTCGAAGTCGGCAAGGCCCACGGGGGTGTAGTTGGGGCGAAGCTTTTCACTGACGCGCCCATCGCGGGCCCCGGCTACATAGCAGGTGGACAGATGCACGAGGCCGCAATGATCCGACTGGCGAACGAATTCGAGAACATTGAGGGCCGCATCCACGTTGGTGGCCAGCGCGTCGCGCAGGTCAGGGTTGAAATCGGTCAGGCCCGAGCTGTTGATGATGAGATCGAGATGCTGGCGGAGGCGGACGGCGACTTCGGGAGCCAATCCCAATTCTGGCTGGGTGAGGTCGCCTTCGACGATCTCGACCTTGCCTTGGAGAAAGCGCGGCAGGCTGGAACCGTAGCGCTCATACAAAGGATCGAATACTGGGGATTCCTCGACCATGCGCTCGAAGCGTTTGCCGGCCGGGCTCGATTTCTGACGGCGGATGAGCAGGTAGATGCGCCCGATCTCGGGCAGGTCGAGCAGAGTGTTGGCGAGCCAAACCTTGCCAATGAACCCGGTGACCCCAACCAGCATCACGTGTTTGCCGGCCATAGCCCTGCGCACCGAAAGAGGTTGCCCCTGCCGGTGGCTGCCGAAATAGACGACCGGGCGCTGGACATGTGGTGCGGGCCGCTTCGCCGGGATGACCGCGGAGTGGAGAGTCTCCACTGCCGGCAGGTCCAATTCGCGCACCAATCGATCGGGCTCGCGCCGGCCATCGGGACCCGCTCCGGTGATACGAGCAAACAATCCGCGGGGCCGAATGACGGGGGTCAACAACCGGCCAGTGGCTACCCGATCGCGGAAGTCGAGCCGGTTGGCGACCAGCCATTGCACACCCAGATGCCGAGCCAAAGGACGCATCACGTGTTCCAGACCCTGGCTGACCAGGACGATCTGCGCGCCTTCGGCCTGCAACTGTTGGAGACGGGCTACCCCGTCCGGCTTCAGGAAGGGTCTCATCTTGTACTGGAAGTACTCATCGCCGAGCAAGTCCAGGCGGTCGCGGGTGACCCCGCGCAGGACACTGTAGACCACGCGGGTCGCGAATGCCCGGTGGACCGCATACAGGAAGGGACGCAGGGCGGCCATCAGAAAAACCAGTCCGCGGCGGGCCATGCGGGCCGCAAACGTCTGAGCATTCCACGTGAAGAAGGCCACGGGCTGCACCGTGGTCAGGTCGAGCAGGCTGCCCTCGACGCGCCAGTACACGCGGCCGGACGAGCCGGTCTGGCCGGAATTGTGTCTCGATGAATTCAAATTCGCAATAAGTCCCGAAAGCAGGGTTCCCGAACGAGCGCCGGGTACGCCAAAGATAACTATTGTAAACAATTACGAGCAAAGGACGAAGCTCCGATTGCGCCGGGGAGGGGCCCGAGTGCGGAGCCAACCGATGGGAAGGGGTGCTGGAAGGCAGGGGCATTTGAGGCTGCCGCCGTGGGGACACCGACACGAGCCATGTCGGCATGCTGTTCGCTCGACGGAGCAGAACCTAAGTGGGGTAGGACTTAGAGAGAAATCAAAGATCGTTAGAGGGGCAATTCAAACCGCCGGCCCCCTGAGCCTTCCCCTGTTTCTACGGAGAAGCCTCGCGAACCGACGGTCTTCAGTTGGGAGTCATCTTCTTCATGACTCGTCCGCCTAAAACTAGGCAGCGGCTTTTTTCTGCTGCTTGTACTTAGCCCAGCGAGCTCTTTGAGCGGCCGCGATTCTGCGGCGCGCGGCCACCGACAACACTCGCTTGGGCCGGATGCCAAGGCTGCGACCGTTCTGACCCATTCCCCGCAGGGCGGAGATTGCGGCTTCCACCTGACTCAACTTACTCTGCAAATTTCTTTGTTCCGAGACTAAAGACTTCACAACTTTATCTATGTTAGGCATGTATCCCCCTGGCGAGAGATTCTAGCAAATAGAACCTCCTTACCTACGGATATCATCGACAAAAATTTTTTGCGAGCGTGACCCCGGGCCAGAGGGCCCTCGCCACAGCCTTTTCCGCCTAAGGTCGGAAGGTGGAATTCCCACGCAGCAAGTGGAGACTTGTATCTCTGAAGTATCGATTGCCTGTGAGTGCGGATTGCAAGGCGAAGGCCTCCCCTGTCAGCGATTACTCACCTACAACCCGGGTGTAAGGACTGAATAGAAACTTCATTTACATCCAGGGTAGGGACGATGTTGTTGTTTTTTGACAAATCCGCTTTGGTTTGTGCTCCGTACTCAAACTGCAGTTGCAAAATTCAACTCACTCGACGGAGTCGAAGCATCCTCCACGGGAGCACGATTCCTCATTCTGGCGCAGCTCAACGATACAATGGGACAGTCGTGTGCAATCCGTCGCGCTAATAAAGGAAAGTAGAAGAACGGCTGGCTGCGTGATTGGGGCAAACGGACTGACCCAGAAGGGCCATTCCGCCTTGACCTGGAAATTGAGTAGAAATAGAGTCCCAAGATCAGAGTATGCGAGAGTGTGCCTAACCAAGGCCAAACGGGTGGTCACTATGGCGCGGTGGTTTCGGCTTTTCGGAATCTTCTTGATGGTGGCAGGGATGGGAGCCGGTTCGGTATGTTTTGCGCAGGAACCCGCCGAACCGCCTGCTCCAGCGCAAGCCGCGGAGCCGCCGCCGGCAGCCGGCCAAGCGGCGCTGGACGCAGAGCTGGCGACTGAAGTGCAACAGCTTCGCTCGGATGTGGATCAATTGAAAAATCAGCTGGCTCAGCTGAACTCGGTCATTGAACAGCTCCAGGCCAGTCAGTCCACGCCCACGAAGATCCCGCCTGCCCCCCGGGCGAAGCGGACCACTCCGGCGACCACCAAGAAAGCTCCGGCCCCCGCGAACCCGCCCGCGGCTGCCGCCGAGACTGACCTTCCCTTGACGGTGCTTGTGTTTCAAGACGGACATCGAATCGAGGCGCGCAACTATGCGATCGTCGGCCAGACTTTGTGGATTTACACGGAGGACGATTCGAAGAAAATGCCGCTGTCGGAGTTGGATGTAGCTGCGACCAAGAGCGCGAACTCGGATCGAGGCATCGTTTTTCAGGTCCCGCCGACGAGGTAGGGATCGGGAGCCTTACGAATGGCCTAAGGCAAAGCTTTTGCCTGGCGCCCGCGGAAAGACGTGATTTTCGCTGGAAGCGTGCGCGTTCACGGCTTCACTTCGCGAATGGCTCGGCGCACACGGGCCACCTGCTGCTCCAGGGTGGCGTCATCGAGCTGGGCGGAGGCCTTGGCGATCAGATTGGCAGCAATCATCTGAGCTTCGGTCAGGGTCAATTTCAGCTGACGCGCACTGACCCTGCTCGATTCATAGCTGCGCACGGCTTCCACCAGAAGGCCCGCGGCATAGCTCACCGCTTCCGCGCTGACCCCTTCCTGAATCTTCTCGAGGCTCATGCTGCCATAGGGCACGGCCGCCACGTCATCTTTTCGATTTTGTTTCATGGCCCCTCACTTCGGTTCATGCTCTGAAGGTTGCGTCCGTTTGACCGCCTTGATGTTCGTCGCCGCGACGTGCTGACGACATACCGGGCAGCCGTTGCCGCCGAAGTTACCGATGGAAGGTTTTAACACAAACTGTTCGAGATTACCGGTTTGCCTGTGACTATGGTCACAGACGATGTCGCGGTTCGCCATCCAAGATGGGGCATCTCGGCCTCCGCCTCTGCCATGCGGGCTTTCCTACACCGCTCACTGAACCGGAGGCCGGGCATCATGTTCTGTCCGCGCGCTATGGGTGCTTCATCGCCCCTCAGACGCACCGTGAATCTTCGGGGTTAGGGATATGGCAGGTGATCCTATCAAAATACTGATTGTGGATGACGATGAAGAGGTTCTCATCACGCTGGAGCGCGTGCTGGAAAGCGAAGGCTACAGTACTGCTACCGCGTGGAGCGCTCGGGAGGCGCTGGCCTTGTCCGAGAAACTGCACTTCGACTTGCTGCTCGTAGACGATCACGAGGGAGACCAGGAATTCGACGCTTTACTGGCCGGATTGAAACGACATCAGCCCCGCGCCTTCCAACTTTTGATGCATACCAGGAAAGACCAGCGTTCCGATTTGCTCGCGGTTGGAGTATGTAAGTGGGAGCATAACGAAATGAAGGCCAAAATCCGCCGTTGCCTGGCGGCGTGAAGGCAAATCCATCATCCGAGTTGAACGGTCAGCATGGAAATCGAACCTCCGTCGACTCCCTCCACGGGGAAGGTCAACGGTTCGTTGGGGGATCGCGCGCCGACGACATAGAGCAGCGGGAGATAGTGATCGGGAGTGGGAACGGACAGAATCGCATCCCTGCCCAGCGATTCGTAATGAATGAGCGGCTGGTGATCGCCGGAGAGGAGAAAACCCCGAGCCTCCTGCTCAAATCGGACGGCCCACTCAAAAGGATCGGCGGCATGCTGTCCCCAGGCATAGGTGTGCAGGTTGTGCACGAGGTTGCCGCTGCCGACGAGCAGGATGCCTTCCTCACGGAGTGGGGCCAGACGCTGGCCAATCTCATAGTGGAAGGAGGCCGGCTTGGATTCGTCGATGCTCAACTGCACAATCGGAATATCGGCCTTGGGATAGACGTGGCATAAGACCGACCAGGTGCCGTGGTCGAGCCCCCATCGCTCATCGAGTTCGACCGGCAGTGGGGCCAGCAACTGGCGGACACGCCGCGCCAAGTCGGGGTCGCCCGGGGCGGGATATTTCACCTCGTAAAGCTCACGGGGGAATCCGCCGAAATCGTGAATGGTGCGCGGAGCGGTGTTGATGGTAACCGCAGCTCCCGGAACGTACCAGTGTGCCGAGACGCACAGGATGGCCTTGGGACGCGGCACGGCAGATCCAATCGCGGCCCAACGCTCCGTATAGGCATTCCGCAAAAGGGCATTCATCGGGTTCCCGTGTCCGAAGAACAGCGCTGGCATGACCGCCATCGAGAGGCTCCTTCAGGCTTCATTCTATGGCTGCGAGGTCTGGGGCGCCGTGGCCGCATTCTCCTGGGCTGTGACCGACAGCTTGTAGGTGTGAGGCGTGTTTACTTCAACGGGCTGTCCATGCTCCAGGTACGGCCGCAAGACGGCGGGATCCTGCCAATCCAGATCCCAGCCGTTTTGAATGGCTACGAGGGTGTACCGGCCGGGCACAACCTGGAAGAGGCTGAAAGTGCCGTCGCTGTCACTCTGATCGCGGCGAAAGAGATCCGCATCTCGCTCGGGATGCTCAGGAACAAGCAGGACCATGGTTTCGGCCACCGGCTTGTCTTGCCACAGGACCGTGCCATCCACGCGCGCCTGTCCCTTGGACATTCCAACCTTCAGCAACACGGAGCCCGTCCGCGGTAGCTGCAGGGTACGACCGACGACGGTAGCGCCGGTTGCGGTCAGGTCATGCACGGCGATGTCGGGAACCCCGAATACCGAAACTTCGAAGGCCGTCGATGCGGAGAGGGTCTGACGGAGTTCGAATGTGCCTTTCGAAGAGACTTGCGCCCCGAAAATCTCGCCCGTCTTGCGGTTGAAAAAGCGAATGTACATTCTGGAAGGAATGGCGACGCCTTCGGGAAGCTGCACCACACCCGCGATGCTGACAGGTGCAAAGCTGTTTTCGGCGGAGTCGATGACGGTATCAGCCGCGATATCCAGTTCCCTGCTTTCCGTCGTCCACGCTTTGCCCGTAAAGGTGCGCAGGTCAAGCAAGAGATGACCAGGCGCGATACCGCTCAGGCTTAGCACTCCCGGACTCGGTTGCTGACTGCGCACCGCCATGGGAATTGGCGCAGTATCGAAGCTATCAAAAATGCGTTGCTGCACTACCGCGGCGGTGGGCCGGGAGGGATCGGAATTCGCCGTGCGGATCTTGAGATGCAAGCCGGGGATGGCCCGGAGCGTCAGATCGGCGACGGCGCGCTCGCCGGGCTTGACTACGATCGGGGCCGCATTTCCAGGTTCGGTGACGCCCGGGTAATACGTCAGGGGGTAGGTAACATCGAGGGACGAAACGGGTGGACTGGCGGACTGGCTGGGGCTTTCACTATCGAGGTTGGGAGAAGCCGAATCCGTCAGCGGCGGCTGGGTGACCTGCGGGTCTTGCGCGTACCAGGGCTGAGCCGAGACGACCAGCAAATAAGTTCCGGGACGCAGATGGCGGAAGTGGTAACGACCTTGTTCGTCGAGCACGAATTGCTCTTGCAGATGAGGGGCGTGATTTCCGTTTCTCTCATCGCGAATAAACAGGTGGACTTCACCGCTACGCACGGGCTCGTTTTCTTCGTCCACCACGGAGCCGGAAATCGACGCGTCCGCGACGAGCCGGAATATCAGATTCTCGGATCTGAGCCCAAGGCCCACTGCGATTGCGGTGGAATAGGGCCCGTGTTGCTGATAGCCCTGCGGAGAAAAACCCTGCCCTTGTGCGGCCAGGCTGTACTTGCCGGGAGCGAGATTTTCGAAGCCAAAGCGGCCGTCGGGGCCAGTCACGGTTTGAACGGTGGCGCTCCGCTCCTCGGTTGAGGAAATCGAAACTTCGATGCCAGCCAGAGGTTGACCCGTGGTTGCATGAAGAACGGTGCCGCCGATGCGCCCAGTCCGAGCCCGGGTTGCGGGGTTAGGCGTGGCGGTCTGGGCGAAGGCTAGAACGGCCCAACTGAGGGGAACCAGGATCGAGAGCGCGCGCCGAACATTCATCGTGGTCACTTTCCCCGGCTGATCCGTTCGAGGTTGACGTTGGCGGTCTGGTTGGCCTGCAGTGTGATCGCAACTGCTTTGGAGAGATACGGGCTCAGGGCCTCGGGGTTTCTGAATTCAAGGCCGTCCATGGAATCGAAGGCCAGAAGGTTGTACTCGCCGGGCGCGATTCCGGTGAATAAGAACTCCGCACCGGTTTGCGCGACGGCGATTTGCGCGTGCGCCAGGGAGGCCTGTTCCGAGAACAAGAGCACCGTTCCTGCGGCGGGCTGGCCGTCGGCGCGGATCAATCCCCGCAAACCCGCGCCATCGTCGCGCAAGACCACCTCCAAGGGCTCGGGGCGGCGACCGGAACCGATAGCCAGGTCTTCGCGGAGCAAGTCGGTGGTGCCGCTGGTGAGCGCGCGCACATACCAAGGCGGTGCGGCCGCGACTTCCACCGAGTAGCGTCCGGGGGACAGGTTGTGGACGGCGAGGGCGCCACTCTTCTCGTTCCGGTCCGCCTGAAATTCCTCGGCCTGAAGGCGTTTCTCGGCGGAGATCAAGCGGACCGATGAAATTCCATATGCCTTCGCCGGCTGGCCATTCAGTGAATTCTGCGCCTCGGCCGCCTGGGTCTGGCGAAGGTCGACATTGACGGGGAGCGTGATGGGCGAGCCGAGAGCGAGCGAAACGCCTTCGACGTCGGCGTTCACGACGAGCGAGAGTTCGGAGAGCATCACCTGCCCACTGGAATCAGTGGCGCGAAGTTGGAGGACGTAGGTGCCCCCTGGAACGCGCACCTCGAATTTTCCAGCCGGCATTTGCAGGTTGACCGGCACGATGTCGCCCGCCTTGCTGAGCACCTGCAGGCCGGCGGATATACCCGACGCCAGGCCGAGAACAACGCCAGAAACCTTGAAGATCGGCTCGGCCTTTAACGCAAAATCGGCTTGCACCTGCTGGCCCCCGGCGATGACCAGCGGAGTCGCCGCCTCCATGTCAGGCACGCCCGGGTAGAACATCGATCCGAAACCGTCGGCGCGGGCCGAGCGCCGTTGCCGGAAGGGCAATCTAGCGCCCGACTGGTTGGGCCCGGTGACGAGCAGGTACCGGCCGGGAATCAGGTTCGCGATGCGAAACTGCCCATCCTCGTCGGTCATAGCCTGGCCGCGCTCCTGCCAGAGTTTCCGGCCGTCCACAATACGCTCTTCAAGGATACGTACCGGCGAATCTTCGATTGGTTCTCCCTTGACCGTGGCGACGTGCCCGACGATTGCGCCCTCCGGAAGCAGCTTCAACACCAGCGAGGAGGTATCGGCGCCGAGGTGAACAATTTCCGGCTGATAAAGCTCAGGATGGAGTTCGAGATTATTGAAGAAACCCGGCTTGCGAGCCGCGAGCACAATTTCGGATTCGGGCAAAGCCGGAAACTCGAATCGCCCTTCCGAGTCGGTGAGCACCGACACCGGATTACCTCCGGCCGAAGAACCCGCTACTTGCACCAGCGCTCGCCGAACTGGTTCCCCCGTCACTGAGTTCACCACCACGCCGCTCAGACTGTGAGTGCTGGACGGAGGTGCGGGCAGGGCGTAGGCATTGGCTGGGTCCTGGGCAGCCGCGGGCGCGGCCAATGCGAGCAGCAGCGGCCACAGCCAGAGCATGATCCGGCAGACAGGGACTGGGTTGAGACGTTCGGAATCCGGAGGCATTGCGCGTTCGATCTGCATAACACTGACAGCAAGGAAGGTCAGCCGGTTCCAATTTTATGTGATTGCAATGTTCGTCGCTTGACTCTCGACCGCAGGCGCAGGCGGAACCGACTCCTCGACTGTGATGCTGGCCACCGTCGCGGGGGTGCCTGGATGCGCTGAACGTGCCGGCGGTTCGTTGCCTGGAACTCAGCAGGGTGTGCGGAGCTGCCTACCGCGAATTGCGGGTGAAGAACTTGTGCTTGTCCACTCCCGCGGGCACGGCCACGTCGAAGAAGCCGACCATCATTTCGTTGTAAGTTTGATCTCCCCAGGTGACGGGGCTGTCAGGATCGGGGTTGTGAGGATTGTTCGAAGAATTGTCGTACCAGGCAATGGCCTGGAGCTCAGTTCCGGCCTTGATCGGGCGAGGGTGGGCGAGGCGGTAGCTGAGTTGCCAATAGAAGTCATAGTTCACGCGCAGCAGCGTTTCCGGGCTTTGGCCAGGTCGGATCAGGTTGTATTCGAAGCGCTTTCCCCGCAGGTGCATATGTGGAAAAAAGCTGAGCAGAAGGGCGTCGTTGGGGAAGGTGCCATGGACTTCCACGCGGTAGTTGTCGGCGTTCGGCGGGATAGGAATGGGGTCGTGATCATTGGCGAGTTGCAGAGTAAGGACGCGCTGCCGGGGCGGCCGCTTCGAAAACACGACGCCGACGCCGGTCTGGTCCTCGCCGGCCTGCCCGTTGGTGGTGTAGTGCATCTGGAAGACCAGGTCGGAATGGGCCGGAATGAACTTTGCCATGCCATCGGGCCAGCGATCGGGAGAACTACCGGGAGCGTAGACCAGGAGCAGGTCACTGTCGGTTTCATGAGCCTGATGGCGAAGCTCGGGATCGCTCAGGCTGGACGCGGTGAACGGCGTATTGAGGGGCGCGCCGCGCAGCCACCTGGAACCGGGCGGCCGGATGTAGACCACGGCATGGTGCACATATTGGCGGCGGGAGGGACGGATCTCGGACATCTGGATCCACTGGTCGCGGGTGAAGTCGGTCGGGACAATTTCGTAGGTGTACTCGATGTCCCCCTCCGCGGGAATCGCGACCGGCTTGGGCAACTGAAGGATGCGATCGGGTGGCGGGATGTTCCAGCTCTCGGTGAAGTGAGGAGCGGGTGGAGCCTCGCGCGGGTTGCCCTCCGGGGCCTTGGCTTCGGCCCAGGCAGAAAGGGTGGCGATCTGCTGCTCCGTAAGGGACGGATCATCCGCGAAGTGTCCGCAACAAGGGTCGGCAAACCATGGGGGCATGCGCCTCGAACGGACGTTTTGCGCGATCATCCGGGCCCAGGGCTTGGTTTGCATATAGGTGACCAACGGCAGGGGAGCAATTTCTCCAGGACGGTGGCAGGTTTGGCAATGCTCCTGAAGGATTGGAAGAACATCGCGATAGAAAGTAGGAGCAGATCCAGGCGCGCGACCTGCGCTCAGAGCAGCTGCGCAAGCGATCACGGAAGCGAATATCGCCAGAGCTAATCTCCGCATGGGAGCTAGCGAGCCGGCGCCCAGGCGAGGCCGTCCGCTCCGGACCCGGCGTCGATCAGTTTTTCGACCGTCCAGTCCGAGGTGCGGATGGCCGCGATCTTGTGGCTGGAGTCGCAGGAAACATACGCGGTGTGACCATCGGGAGAGACCAGAGCTTCCTGAGGAGCCGCGGGCACGTCTACGGTATGTGCGACCTTCATGGTGCCAAGGTCGACGATGGCGACCTGGTTGGCGGAGCGGAGAGGCACGACGAGCCAGTGTCCATCGGGGGTGGGCGCAGCGCCATAGCCAATGCCAGGCAATGGAATTGGCGTCGTCAGCTTGCTGGCGGCGGTGTCGATGACGGCGAGTTGCGGCCGGGATTGATCGGCGGTAAAGGCAAAGCGGTTGTCGATGGAAAGCGCGATGCGCTGGACCCGCGGCGCGACCGGGATGACCGCGATGGACTTGCGATTCTCCAGGTCGAGCACGGAGACGCTTCCCGAGCCGACGTTGGCGGTATAGCCCCGGCGTCCGTCGCGACTGATCGCAAGCATGTGCGACTCGGGCCGCGTGGTCGGAATTTTCCCCACGATTTTCAGGGTGTGCGGATCGATCACCGTGATGGCCTGGTCGAGTTCGGTGGTGACGTAGAGCAAACCGTCTTTCGGGCCAATAAGCGGGCAGTGGGGTCGCACGCCATGACCGAAGTCAACCGTGGCGGCTACTTTGCGCGCGGCGAGATCAACGATGGCGAGCTTGTCGCCGTCGGTGCCGGGCAGGCCCACGCCCGAATTGCCATAGATCGGGACGTAGGCGAAGCGTCCGTCCGGCGACGCGATGACTTCGTGACCCGTAACCCCGCCCACATCGATGGTCGCCATCTGACGGCCGGCCTTCGGATCGATGAGTCCGAGGGTATGTTCTCCCTTGTTCGCCACGAGCAGGAGGGGCTGGTGCGCATCGCCTTCAGCAGCTCGAATTGGAGGAGAGGAAGACATAGCGAGAATGAGCAACACCGGCAAGAGGGGATGAAAGCGCACGTGACTCCTGGGGATCTCTACGCGAGCCAGAAGTGTAGCGCAAAGCTGACAGGTTCATCCAGACTGCCAGACGACATGGGTCCTTCGCTTCGCTCAGGATGAGACGGGATGGCAGGACGTCGAGCCTTCGCGGTCGGATCCGGCGCCGGCGTGGGCATCGTGGTTCGGGGCTTGAGCCTCGATCAACAGCAGGGTGGCATCGTCGTGAAGGTTGGAATTGCAGAACTGGTTTACCGCGGAGAGCAAGTGGGTTTTCAGTTCGAGAGGTGACAGGCTGGCGCTGGCGTGCGCCACCTGAAGCAGGCGGGCTTCCCCGAATTCTTCGTTGTCATCGCGCATGGCTTCGGTGATGCCGTCGGTGAAGAGAAGAATGCGGTCGCCGCGAGCCAGGCGCGCGACGCCGTCCTCGTAGTTCCAGTCGCGGAAGACGCCAAGGACGGCGCCGCCTTCGCAGAGCCGGTCCGACGAGCCATCGGAGCGCACCAGCACCGGGGGCAGGTGGCCGGCGTTGGTGTAGCGGATGGTGCGCTGATCGGCATCGAGGATGCCGTAAAACAGGGTGACAAACTTGTCCGCCGCAAGATTGCTGCACAAAACTTCGTTCACGCGCCGGCACAGCCAGGACGGTGCCTCGTCTGCGGAGGCATAGGCACGGACGGTGGCCTGCACATTGGCCATCAGCAAGGCGGCGGAGACGCCTTTTCCGACCACGTCGGCGATGCAGATACCGAGCCGGGTGTCGCTGAGGCGGATCACGTCGTAGTAGTCACCGCCCACCAAGCGAGCCGGTTCCCAGGCAGCGACAACTTCAAAGCCGGGGATCTGGGCAATCTGGTTGGGGAGGAGCGCCTGCTGGATCTCGCGGGCGCGTTCCAGATCCTGTTCCTGGAGTGCGCGGCCCGCCACTTCCCTTTCGACGGCATGCTGGAGTTCGCGATTACGCTGCTCCATGCTTTCGCTCGATTGCCGGAAAAAGTTGTACGCTGCCCCAAACACAAATGCCATCAGGACGGGCATCTTCCATCCGCTGGCCACATAGCGAAAGAACGGCGGCGTCATTTGTGCCGGGCCAAACAGGAGAAAGCCGGCCGCGACCGTCAGCAGGAAGAAGAGCGGAATCAGGCAGACTTCGGCAGCCGTGAAAATCAGCCAGTCATACACCGGCTTGAGCCCGGAGAGATGCGGTCGCAACAGATCGATGGCGATGGTGTTCAGATTGCCGAGACCGAAGGCGAACAGGAGCACGACGAGCGGATCGGGACGCTGGCCGACCGCCCAAAGGATCGCATACACCGTGACGGCGATCGCGGCATAGAAGAGCTGGTAGAGCCACCAGCGGCTGAGTGATGGAGACGAGACTGGCAGGGGGCCTCCTGCAAACGTCCATTGCGATGCTAGAGAATCTGGACACAATTGGCAGTGATTGGGATCACAGGCCGGTCTCTGGATTTACGCCAGGGAGCATTTCACCGCAGAGGACGCGGGAGGGCTGCAGGGGGCGCAGAGAGGGACCTGTACCGCGAGGGCGCAAGGAGGCTTGCGGGTGGTGAGCCGTGAACTTCCGCTTGCGTTCGGACCAGGCTTTCTCGCTCTTCGGTGTTGTGTCAGTTGGTCCTAGCCCGAAGAAGTAAGGAGAACTTGGCCTATACTCTGCCGAAGGAGATCCCCCATGAGCTTCGCCGGATTCTGGATCGCGGCCGTGTGTGCAGTGTCATTGCTGGCAGGCGCGCAAGAAAACAGCGATGCCGGCGTTCAAGGGAAAATCACCGCGCTCGAAAAGCTCTGGAACCAGGCATACAAGAGCGGGGATACCAAGGCGCTGGACGCCATCCTCGACGACTCCATTGTTCTGATCAATGACGACGGCAGCGTGCAGAGCAAGAAGGAATTCTTGGACAGCCTGCGGGCGAGCAATGCGCAGGAACAGCAGGTCGCACCAGAATTTCTGAAAGTTCACGTGCACGGCAATGTCGCAATCGCGACCGGAGTCTTGCGGGTGAAGGGAGTCGAAGGCGGGAAGCCCTACACCCGAAGGGATCGGTTCGTCGACACCTGGCTGCATAGAGGCGAAAGCTGGGTGTGCATTGCCACCGATGCAACGCCAGTCCATTAGATCAGGGCGGACGATCGGGTCATAAGGTGAAGTGAGCGGCGACTGGGGGGCGGTTCGTGGTGAGGCCGCGAAATTCCTTGCGAGTGGGTTGGCTTCGCCTGGCGGTTTAGCAACCCTGGCTTGATGATTCCAGATTCCATCAGGCATTCAGGCGGGAAAACTTCTTCGGGCCATTCTGCTTCGCCATCCGTGTTCTCCGCCTTCCCGATCAACCGACCACCCGATTTTTCTGCACCCGCAGGTCCTGGCCCGTCATTTCTTTGGGCTCCGGCAGATTGAGCATGCCGAGAATGGTGGGCGAGATGTCGCGGAGCGAGCCGTTGGGCTTCAGGGTGATCAGTTTTGCATTCTCGCTGACCATGATGAACGGGACGGGATTGGTGGTGTGGGCGGTGTGGGGACCGCCGGTAGCGGGATCGATCATCTGCTCGGCATTGCCATGGTCGGCGGTGATGAGCATCGCGCCGCCGCGAGCTTTCACAGCTTTTTCGATTTCAGCCAGGCAGCCATCTACGGTTTCAACCGCCTTGATGGTAGGTTCGATTTTGCCGGAATGGCCGACCATGTCGGCGTTGGCGAAGTTCACGATCAGCACGTCAAAGGAGCCCTCTTCGACCGCCTTGACCACGGCTTGCGCGATGCCGGCGGCCGACATCTCCGGCTTCAGATCGTAAGTCGCCACCTTCTGCGAAGGCACCAGGATGCGGTCTTCGCCCGGGAAAGGCTGCTCGACGCCGCCGTTAAAGAAATAGGTGACGTGAGCGTACTTCTCGGTTTCGGCGACCCGCAGGTTGCGGAGATTGGCCTGGCCCATGACGTTGGCCAGAATGTTGGCCATCGATTCCGGCGGAATGACGACCGGAAGGGTGAAGTTCCTGTCATATCGCGTCATGCAGACGTAGTGAAGATTTTTCGGGGCGCGGTCCCGGGGGATGGTCTGGTCGAGGTCTTCCGCACCGGGCAGGTCACGGCCCGCTTGCTGGTTCAGGCCACTGTTGCGGGCAAGGGCGCGCGTGATCTGGCGGACGCGGTCGGCGCGAAAGTTGAAGCAGATGCAGGAGTCCTCGTCGCGGATGGTGGCCAGCGGCTCGCCCTGGTTGTCGACGCAGACGAACGGAATGACGAACTCGTCGGTAACATTCTTGTTGTAGGAGTCTTTCATGCCCTGCACAGGATCAACGTATTTGCCGCCTTCGCCATCGCCGAAGACCATGGCGTTGTAAGCCTTGGCGATGCGTTCCCAGCGGCGGTCGCGGTCCATGGCGTAGTAGCGGCCGTTAACGCTGGCAATCTTGCCGGAGTTGTATTCGCGCATCTTCTGCTGAAGCTGTTCGAGATAGCCGGCGCCGTTGGTGGGAAGGGTGTCGCGGCCATCCATGAAAGCGTGCACGAAGACGCGGTCAACACCCTGCTGCTTCGCCATCCTGAGAAGCGCGTAGAGATGGGCCTGCTGGGAATGCACGCCGCCATCGGAGAGCAGTCCGAACAGATGTAGGCGGCGGCCGCCGGTGCGGGCGTGTTTCATGGCGGCAACGAGAGTCGGATCGGAGAAGAAGTCCCCGTTCTGGATCATCAGGTCAATGCGCGTGATGTCCATGTGCACAATGCGACCCGCACCGATGTTGAGATGGCCGACCTCGCTGTTGCCCATTTGGCCTTCGGGGAGGCCTACAAACGAGCCGCTGGTGTGGATGAGGGTGTTGGGATACTCGCGCAGCAGGCGATCGTAGGTCGGCTTGCGGGCAAGCGCGATGGCGTTGGCGTCGGTTTTGGGGCTGTAGCCCCATCCGTCGAGGATGATGAGGACGAGAGGTTTGGGACGCATTCCGCGATTCGCTCCTGACCTTTAGCCACTGGCTTTCAGTTGTCAGCTATCGGCTTTCGGCTGTCAAAAAAATCCTTTTCACCACAGCGGCACAGAGAATTACGCAATTCAGTTCTTGTCAGTGGACGCATTCGGGGGCGCGTTTTTCTTTTCCTGCTTTTCTTTGGCCATCTGGGCGGCGCGCTCCATCACATCGTCCATCATGGCCTGAATGCGCGGGTAGGCCGCCTGCATGGATTCGGCGGTCATGGCAGGCATTTCGCGCAGGAGTTTCTGCCCCGTCGGAGATGAGTAGAAGGCACGCATCGCATCGACATCACTCTTGCTGAGATGCTTCTGGTAGACGGGGACCATGTCGTCGAGCATGCCGTCGACGGGAAGGTTTTTCATAATGTCGGTTGTGAATTGATCGAGCCGGGCCAGGTCTTCGGCATTGATTCGCGGAGATTGCCTTTTCAGGTTGTCGTGCATGATGGCGCGTTGCTGGCGGGCGATCGACTCCATCACCGGGCCCACCTGTTCGCGGACGTGCATGAGACTGAAGAGGCCAAGGATATCGTCCCGAGTGGCAGGGGTGTCAGCGGACGACTGCCCTGAAAGTGGCAAGGCCACAGCGAACAGGAGAATTAAGGAAATGCATACCAGTCCAGGAGAGGATGCGCTAAAACTCCGTCGAAAATTCGTCATCGTTTCCTACTCAACTTTCGAGAAAGCCACGCAAGCGGTACCCCAACGGCCGCCATCAGGCAGTACCCCATGAGTCTCTGGAAATCTTTCGGCAGCCTCTCCGCATAGAAGAATTGATACCCCATCAGCACGATGACCAGGGGTCAGGCCAGAGGCGCCCAGTCGAAGGACATCCAGGTTCCCGTTGCGCGGTCGGCGAAAGACCAGGCGCCATAAGGCAAAGAGAAGGGTGGCACAAACGGCGCCCAATGTCAGGCCAACCAGCACCCAGAACAAGAATGGCCCTCCACCGGGGCCACCCCAATCCAACCCCATCACTTTTGGGGCATCAACCCCCATAGTTCAACGCTTCGAGACCCAGAAAGCGCGCGCCGCTTCCCAATTCTTCTTCGATGCGGAGGAGTTGATTGTATTTCGCGATACGGTCGGTGCGCGAGGCGGAACCGGTCTTGATCTGTCCGGCGCCGGTGGCGACCGCGAGATCGGCAATGAAGGTGTCTTCGGTTTCGCCGGAACGGTGCGAGATGACCGAGGTGTAGCCGTTGCGGCGGGCAAGGTCGATGGCATCCAGCGTCTCGCTGACGGTGCCGATCTGGTTAACCTTGATGAGGATGGAATTCGCGATGCCCTTGTCGATGCCTTCCTGCAGGCGCTGGGTGTTGGTCACGAACAGATCGTCGCCGACCAGTTGGATTTTTTTGCCGGCGAGTTCGGTGAGTGTCTTCCAGCCCTCCCAGTCGTCCTCGGCAAGGCCATCTTCCAGGGAGACGATGGGGTAGTCGTTGGCCCACTTGGCCCAGAACCGGGCCATGTCCTCGGAAGATTTTGCGGACTTGTCGGACTTCTTGAAGACGTACTTGCCGTCCTGGTAGAACTCGCTGGCCGCGGGGTCAAGCGCGATGGCAATGTCGTCACCGGGCTTGTAACCCGCCTGCTGGATGGCCTCGAGCACCACCTCGATGGCTTCGACGTTCGACTTGAGCGACGGGGCAAAGCCGCCTTCGTCGCCCACGGAGGTGTTGTAACCCCGCTTCTTGAGAACACCTTTCAGGGTGTGGAATACCTCCACGCCCCAGCGAAGCGCTTCGGAAAAGCTGGTTGCACCCACCGGCATGACCATGAACTCCTGAAAGTCGACGTTGTTGTCGGCATGCGCGCCGCCATTGAGGATGTTCATCATGGGAGTGGGCAACACATTGGCACCCGCTCCGCCCAGATAACGGTAGAGCGGCAATCCGAGGGAGTTGGCCGTGGCGCGGGCGGCGGCCATCGACACGGCGAGGATTGCGTTGGCGCCGAGACGGCCCTTGTTCTCGGTGCCATCCAGTTCGATCATTTTCGCGTCCAGCGAACGCTGGTCCGCAGCATCGTAGTTGTCGAGCGCGTCGGCGATTTCGCCGTTGACGTTTTCCACCGCTTTCAGAACGCCCTTGCCGAGGTAGCGGGCTTTGTCTCCGTCGCGCAACTCCACCGCCTCATGTTCGCCGGTGGAAGCGCCGCTGGGCACAATGGCGCGGCCGGTGGCTCCGTCGGCCAAAAGCAGTTCCGCTTCAACGGTGGGATTTCCGCGAGAGTCGAGTACCTCGCGCGCGTGAATGTCAGAAATATAAGTCATGAGTCATTCTGTCCTCTGGATCAATTTGAAGCTTGGGGCAATCGGCCCTCGGAGGTTTGCCGGAATGTGGTATCGACGATCAGGTCCCGGCCGGTGAGATCGCCCACACCGGTACAGACCTTGCCCATCAGGCTTCCTCGAAAAGGGCGATTATAACGGATGGCGGGGTCCGGAATTGTGACGGCTGAACCAAGGCACGCGTTCCCGGACGGAACTGCGCTGCAAAAGCTGAGGTCCGCGGTGTCTCCTCTGGTTCGTGCCGCGTTTCCTCCGTTGTCCCTGCGTTTCTGTTGATTTACAGTCGATTACCAGATGGATAACACCGAAACCCTGAAGATTGGGTCGCGGGCTCCGGAATTTGCGCTCGAGGCGGCAAACCGCGAGGGCGTGCTGACACTTTCCGGGTTTCTACGGCGGGGCGTGCTGATCGTGGAGTTTTTGCGGGGGACGTGGTGACCGAATTGCGTCCAGCGCATGGCTCGGGTCGAGTCGATCAAGGACGAGATTGTGCAAGCGGGTTCGGAGTTGGCCTTCATCGTCGCCGAAAAGCGGAATGGAGTTTTCAAACCGGCCAAGTTTCTGGAAAAGCACCCAGTATCGTTTCCATTTCTTTTGGATGAGGACCGAGTGGTTACCAAGAGTTATGGGTTGTATCACCTGATTGGAATGGACGCGCTGAACATCGCGCATCCGGCCACGCTGGTTATCGATCGCGAACGCAACCTCCGTTACATCTATCGCGGCGACAGCCAGCACGATCGCGCACCCCTGGCCGAGGTTATGGCCGCCGTAAAGAAAATTGGAAACTGAACCGGGCTCAAAGAGCAGAGATCTTAACCAAGATGCAGGAGGCGTCATGAGGAAGTTCTGGGGAGGCTTGAGCATATTGCTACTGGCGGTATCCGGTTGGGCACAGAACGGGACATCGGTGCCCGAGGGAACCCCGCTGAAAGTGAAACTGCAAACTACCATCTCGACCTTCAGCAGCAAGGTCGGGGATCCGTTTCAGGGAAAAATCACCGAACCCGTGGTCATCAGCGGCAAAACGATGATCCCGGCGGGCGCGACTGTAGAAGGGCGCGTCACCAAGTTAAACGAGCCGCGACGGATCAAGGGCAAGCCGACGATTGGGATTCTTCCGGAGCACATCGTTTTCCCCGACGGACAGCGCTTCATGCTGAACGCCGTACTGGTCGACACCAACATCCGCGGGACCGACGTGAACGAAGAGGGTCAGTTCAAAGGATCCGGACACGATCGCCGCGATCAGATCGAAGTGGCGGGCGGAACCGGGGCCGGAATGCTGATGGGCGGGCTGATTGGTGGCGGGCCGGGGTTGTTGATTGGGGGAGCAGTTGGGGCAGGCGCGACCACCACGCACTGGCTGGTGCAGAGACACTCCGCCATATTGCCTTCGGGAACAGAGTTGATGCTGGAATTGAGCCGCCCAATGACGATGTCCACTATGGCGGCTGGGGCGGGACAGTAGGAAAGCAGGTCTTGGGTCTTCAGGGTTGGGATCAGGACCAAACCTGGCCTGATTTACCCGGAGCTTCGGCTCCGGGTTTTTTTGTGGGACCGCCAAAGGCTCGTGTTTCAGACCGGATGCTGGAGACTTGGGGCTGGCGGACGGCGACTGGCTCAATACATCGACATCAGTTCGCTTTCTTCGAGCAGGTGAATTTCGATCCAGCCTTCCAACGGGAGGGCGTCGACCGGCAACCGGTTCTGCCACAGGCTGAGACGGAGCCGGAGGCGGGTGACGGCCAGCGAGCGGTCCGGCTTGGCGTCGCTGGAAACGGGCGCAGCCGACAGCCATGCCAGCGGGACCCGGAATTCGAAATTCCGCACCAAGGCAACCCGGACCTCACCGTCGCCGGGTTGACCGGAGGATCGCAGGGGCAAGTCTTCTCCGGCGGCACTCACCTTCCACTCCACCAGCTTGCCGTCTCTCGCGACCACATCCAGACGCAGCGCCTTCCGCGGCCGGACATCCTTGTCGGCCCATGACTCGAGATTCACGAAGATTTCGAACTGCATCTCCGGAATTTTTCCTTTGAAGTCGAGTCGTCCGTAGACATTGGTCTGATCGATGCCGGCATGAACGGAGTCGAGCAGGAACTGCTTCCCGTGCATCGCCCCGGCCCGGTGATCGGCGGTGTAGATGGCGGAGCCCATCCACTCGAAGTAGCGGATCAGGTCGCCGGTGATGCGGGGATGGATGTAGGCGGTTTGCGGGGTAAACGAGGGCCGGGCAATGATGCCGCTGATGGGCTGGGCCAGGTAGTCGGGAGGGGCCGCGCCGAGCGCCTGATAAACGTTGGAGAGATGCTTGCGATAGAGCTCGTCAAAGTCGCGGTCGTTCGCCGAGTGATGCTCCGGTCCGTACCACCAGTTCCAGTCGCTGCCTTCGGCGATCAGCAGTTCCTCGTAGGCGAGCTTGCGCTGAGCCTCGGCGGCCTGGAGCGCGTTCTGTTCGTAAAAGGTGCGGGCATGGTGAAGGTAGTCCCAGGAACGGTTATCCTCGGGCGCTCCAATCCACACGTTGAAGTTGGCGGAAATCCACGAACCGGGAAAGATCGAACCCAGGTGCGCAAAGTTGCGGTGGCGGTCGATAGCCTCGGAAATCGTGACTGCTTCCATCGGGGGCGTGTTTTGCAGTCTTTCGTAAAAGCGCCGCAGGAATTCCCGCCCGGATTTCGGGTAATACTCCCAGGCGTTCTCGCCATCGAGGATGATGGAAACGACGGCGTCCTGCCCGGCATCGAGCACCGGTTGCGCGGCTTTCTGGATGTTCTGAATGAGATGCTGTGCGGCCTCTTCGGCGGGCATGCCCGAATACACAAACCCGATCAGGTCCGAGATGGTGTGGTCGCGAAAAACCAGGTGCATGGTGGCGGCAGCATTCTCGTAGCGATAGATGGTGTAGAGATTCCCGGCCAGGTGGCTGGGCAGGCGACCTTGGCCGTCGCGCGCGAAAAACAGCCCCGTGCTCCGCCCCAGGACGCCTTCGTCGGTGGCCATCCAGCGCACGCCCAAATCGTGAGCTATGGCGATGGCCTCTTCCGAGACGCTGCCTTCCGAAGGCCACATGCCCCGGGGACGAACCCCGAAGACCTTCTCGTGCAGGTCGAGACCTCGCAGGATCTGGTCGCGGGCATCTTCGGGATGGCGGAAGCGGTTCTGCGGCAAGGGCAAACCCGGAGACGAGACCGCGCCCGCATTCGTGTCGCATAACAATGGCAGGATGGGATGGTAGAAGGGCGAGGTGGAGATCTCGATGGCGCCTTTCTGGGCGGCCGCGGCGTGAGCAGGAAGAATCTGGCCGAGCAATTCCCTTTCCCGCTGGATCACAAAGCGCTGGTCATCGAGAGAAAAATTGCGCTCCTTGCGGATCAGTTCCGCGATCTCGGGATCCTCCAGGAAGAATTCATCGAACCATGCCAGTTGGGAAAGGACCTGGAGATCGGTGAAGTCCTGTGCCTGAAAGTATTTTTCGGCCCGCTCGGGCGAATCGCCGGCGCTGCGAAAGCGTTCCCATAGTTGGCCATAGCGCGGGTAACGGCCGATCAAATTCACGGCGTTTGCCTGAAACAGGTATTGCAGCGCGAAGCGGCGCTCTTCCTGGCTGAGATCGCGGGCGGGACGGGCGGCGACCTGCAGAAACGGGTCTTGCGCGGTGCCCGCGACGTAGTCCTGGATCTGCGTAATCAGCGAGGGGACGAGGTTGAAGTTCTGGTGAACTCCCGGGAACTCGTCGAGCAACTTGACCATGCCGTAGTAGTCCTTCAAGGCATGGAGCCGCACCCAGGGCAGACGGTATTCACCCGTCACCAGGTTTTTGTAATAGGGCTGGTGCTGATGCCAAAGAAGAACTACGCGCAAAACGGGCATGGCATAGAACTCTCCTTACCTCTCCGCTGGGCGCTGGGAATCCTGCAGTCTAGCATGGGGGCACGCGGCAAACCGACGGCAGGTTGATACACTAGAAGCTTGTTCCACAGGGCCGGCCGGCCCCGAAAAGCCTATGAGCCAACGCATCGAAACTGCAGTCAGCACGGTCCGCTATGACGTCTCACTGCTCACGGAACAGGATCTCTATCTGTTCAATGAGGGAAGCAACTATCGGGCACACGAGAAGATGGGCGCGCACACCATCGACGCGCAGGGCGAAGTGGGCACTTGCTTCAGCGTGTGGGCGCCGAATGCGCGCGAGGTGTCGGTCATTGGCAGTTTCAACCACTGGCATCCCAAAATGCACCGCCTGCGCCCGCGCGGGAGTTCCGGCATCTGGGAGGGCTTCATCCCCGGAGTGGGCAAGGGAGCACTCTACAAGTTTCATATTGAATCGAATCATCACGGGCACCAGGTCGACAAAGCGGATCCGTTTGGGCTGCTTCATGAAAAGCCTCCCCGAACCGCGTCGGTGGTGTGGGATATCGATTACACATGGAATGACCGGGAGTGGATGGAGAAGCGGGGCGCGCACAATGCGCTGAAGGCCCCGATGTTGGTTTACGAATGCCATCTGGGCTCGTGGATGCGGGTTTCCGAGGAACATAACCGGCCGTTGACCTATCGCGAGACCGCGCCCCGGCTGGCCGAATATCTCAATCACATGGGTTTCACCCACGTCGAGTTCCTGCCCGTCATGGAACATCCCTTCTACGGTTCCTGGGGATACCAGACGACCGGCTACTTCGCGCCCACCTCGCGCTTCGGGACGCCGCAGGATTTTATGTTCCTGGTGGACTTCCTGCACCAGCACGGGATTGCCGTGATTCTGGACTGGGTGCCCTCGCACTTCCCTTCCGACGCGCATGGGCTGGCGTACTTCGACGGCACGCACCTGTTCGAGCATGCCGATTCGCGCCAGGGTTTTCATCCTGACTGGAAGACGTACATCTTCAACTACGGGCGCGCCGAGGTGCGCAGCTTCCTGATGTCGAGTGCGATGTTCTGGCTCGACAAGTATCACGCCGACGGATTGCGCGTGGATGCGGTCGCATCCATGCTGTACCTGGACTATTCGCGCAAGGAAGGCCAGTGGATCCCCAATCAATACGGGGGCCGCGAGAATCTGGACGCGATTGATTTCCTGCGGCGTTTTAACCAGGAAGCCTACAAGGAGCATCCCGACATTCAGACCGTCGCGGAGGAATCGACGGCGTGGCCGATGGTGTCACGGCCCGTGTATGTCGGCGGGCTCGGCTTCGGCATGAAATGGGACATGGGCTGGATGCACGACACCCTGCAGTATTTCCAAAATGATCCGGTTCACCGGAAATATCATCACAGTACGTTGACGTTCCGCATGCTGTACGGCTTCACGGAGAATTTCGTGCTCCCGCTGTCGCACGACGAAGTGGTGCATGGCAAGGGATCGCTGCTGAACAAGATGCCGGGAGACGAGTGGCAGAAGTTCGCCAATCTCCGGCTGTTGTTTGGCTACATGTACGCGCAGCCGGGGAAAAAGCTGCTGTTCATGGGCGGAGAGTTCGGGCAGTCCAATGAATGGTCGCATGACCGCGCGCTGGATTGGTGGCTGCTGCAGTACCCGGTGCATCACGGATTGCAGAAGTGGGTGCGGGACTTGAATCGCCTGCTGCGCAATGAGCCGGCCTTGCACGAAATCGACAGCGACGCGGCGGGATTTGAGTGGGTGGACTGCAATGACGCGCCCATGAGCGTGGTCTCATTGCTGCGCAAGGGAAAAGCGCCCAAGGACGTGATGCTGGTCGCGTGCAATTTCACGCCGGTGCCGCGGGAGAAATATCGCGTGGGGGTTCCCTTCGGCGGGTGGTGGAAGGAAGTCTTGAACGGCGACGCGAAGGAATATGCCGGAAGCGGCATGGGCAACGGCGGAGGGGTGATGGCGGAGCCCAAGAAACAGCATGGCAGACCGTTCTCACTGGAGCTGACGCTGCCGCCGCTGGCAGCGGTGTTCTTCAAGCCGGAGTGACGATAAATGCCGCATCCGCCATGGACACCCGGTGAATGAAATCGGTGACTGCGAAACCACACAAAGCGATGCTGATCCTGATAGCCGGTCCCTACCGCTCCGGCACGAATGACGATCCAGCCTTAATCAGGAAGAACGTTCAGGAAATGGAGTCCTATGCGCTACCCATCTTTCGCGCCGGGCACATCCCGGTTCTAGGCGAATGGCTGGCTCTGCCCCTGGTTGAGTTGGCCGGATCCAGCAAGATGGGCGACGATGCGTTCACTGAGATCTTTCATCCCATCGCAGCTCGGCTGCTGGAAAAGTGCGATGGCGTGCTTCGGGTCGGTGGACCTTCCAGCGGGGCCGATGAAATGGTGCGGGTAGGCAAGAGCCTGGGCTTGACGATCTACACCACGCTTGCAGAAATCCCTCAGGTGAAATAACCGGGAAAGCCTCGCGCCCGCGCGGGCTGCTACTTCCAGAGCCGAGGCAATGCGTAGACGGCGAGTGCAATACTTGCCAGCACGGAACCCAAGGGTGCGAACCGGCGAGGCGTCAACGTTTTCCTGCGCCTGGGATTCGCCAACGCGGTCTCGATCTGATCGACCAACTTGCTGGTGGAGGTTCCTTTGGCGACGGCCGCGTCGATGGCTGCCGGGGGCGCCTCCTGCAATGCCCTGGATCCAGAAACAAGAAGTATCGGCACCTCGGGACGCATGCGCTTGAGACGGATGGCAAGCTCCGCACCGGTCATTTCCGGCATCTCCAGGTCGGTCAGCACGGCGTCGATCTTGCGGGAGAGAAATAATTTCAGCGCCTGGCGTCCGTTGGCCGCGACGGTAACCTCATAGCCGTAGTTGCCCAGCAGGGTTTTGTAGAACTGCCGGAAGGCCGAATCATCATCCACGCACAGTAATCGTCGGCGCATCATGGAGGCGGCAACCTCGGCTTGGGCGTTTTGAGCAAATGAAAGCAGGGAACGCCATTGGCATGCTTGCATGTTTACTTCCAAAAACCCGCATCATGCCCTAGTGAGACTTACACAAGTATGTGCAAAAACGGGCGGGTATTTCCGCCACTAAACCGGCAAGAAAGTCGGAGTCTCGGCTTCAACTCCGGGGAAACCACGCCGCCCTTTTACTCAAGATCCCACTCGTCCCGGTGGTGCAAGCCGACCCCGGGTCAGGGTTTCCACTGTCCGATGTAGGCCAGCAACCCGTCCAATTCGGCCTTCTTAAGGATCTCTGCCACGGCGGCATGGTCAATATGGGGAGCGACGGGTTTGGAATCCTCCGCAACCACCCAGGCGGTGGCGGCCACGATGGCGGCGCCCGCCTTGAAATCGATCGGGTCCACCTTGTCGTAGGTGTCGCTCGATTTGTGGTGGACCTCGCTGTAGTGGGTCATGTTCACCCACAAATCCAGCGCCGGGACTCCTTGCAGCATGAAAGGACCATGATCGGTGTCGTAGGTGGTTTCAAGCGAGAGCCCGCCCCCGCCGATGTCTTTGAGGATGGAATCGCTGACCGGCTGCATGGCGTCCCTGACGTCCTTGCGACTTTCCACCTTCCAGCCTTTCGGATGTCCGGCACCGTTGTCGGTGTTCAGCACGGCGACGCATTTCGGCATTTCGCTGAGGTGAGCCTGGGTATAGGCGAAGGAGCCGAGCAGGCCTTCTTCTTCCCCGCCCCACAGCGCGAAGCGGATACTGCGGCGCGGCGCCTTGCCCAGGCTCGCAATCGCGCGGGCCACGTCGAGAACCATCACCGACCCGGTGCCATTGTCCTGCGCGCCCGTGCCGTAGTCCCACGAGTCCAGGTGGGCGCCGATAATAATCCACTCATCGGGCAATTCCCGTCCCCGGATTTCCGCGATGACATTGTTGACCGGCTCCGGCCCGGAAGTCGTGTTCTGCATTTCAAACTGCACGGTGACCGGTCCGGTTTCAAGCGAGCGGCGAATGAACTGGAAATCTTCCATGCCCACCTGGGCGCCGGGCAGTCCCAGCAGGGTGGCGCCCCAATTCGGGTCGGTCGCATTCAAAACATTACTGCGGTCGTGGTCGGAGAATACGATGGCCAGCGCGCCGGCATTCTTGAACAGTGGGTACGATTTCTCGAGCGTCGCCAGCACCTTCACCCAACCGTCCGCAAAAATCTTGCTTACATCGAGGAATACGATCTTGCCTTTCAGTTTGTCGGCCTGGGCCTTTATGTTCTCGGGGGAAACGTCATCCACAATAATGACGTCGCCCCTGACTCCGCCGGGAGGCGTGGAGGGAGACCAGCCCAGCGACTCGAGGTGGAGCGTGCGCGACACTGGCGCCAGCAACTGGCCGTGGGCGGTTCCGCGGACCCAGCCATTCGGAATGGTGAAAGGTTCGAGGCGGACGTTCTCGATGCCATAGCTGCGGAATTTGGCGGCGGCCCACTCGGCAGCGTGATTGTAGGCGGGTGATCCGGTAAGACGGCCGCCAAAGCCATCCGACAACTCACGCAATGTGCGCATGGCCGGACCTGTGTAAACGGAAGCCGCCAGGCGGTCGGTGGTCTCCCGCAGGTCTCCCGCAGGCTGGGCGACGAGGAGGGTGACGAAGGCGAAGATAAACATGACAATCAAGACACGGCGAAGATTCATCACACCATCCAAGGATTGAAATTGGTAGCCCGCAAATAAACGCCAGGAGGAACGGGCTCGCGATTGTGTACCGAACGGAGGAGTTGGCGCAAGCATCCAAACAAAGACAGTGGTTGACTGTGGCAGCAGAGCGGGCGGTGTCCGCGGGCCATGCTAGACTCGCAGGCAGGCGTTCTACTCAGCACCCATGCGGATTCTCACCCGCTACATTCTGCGCGAAGTGGGTTCCCACGCGGCCATCGGCGTGGCGATTTTCACGTTCGTTCTGTTCACCAAGGATCTCGGGCGCATTCTCGAACTGGTGGTTCGCAACAGCGCGCCCCTGGCCAGCGTGCTGGAAGTGGTGGGTCTAAGTCTGCCGCTGGCGTTCACGATCACGATTCCTGCGGGCGTGCTGGTCGGCATCCTGATCGGCTTGAGCCGCATGGCCGCCGACAGTGAAATCACCGCCATGCGGGCCGGTGGAGTGGGCGTCTGGAATTTCCTGAGGATCATTGCGATCTTCGTGCTGGCCGCCTGGCTGCTTGCGCTGGCCAACAGCGTTTACCTCGCTCCCCAATCGCAAGCGGCCCTGGGGCGGCTTCAGGATCGGCTCAAGACCTCGCAAGCTTCGTTCGAAGTACAACCCCGGGTTTTCTACGAAGGCTTTCCGAAAGTCGTCCTGTACGTGCAGGACGTGCATAGTGGACAGCGCGCGGCGGTTTGGAAGGGAGTCTTCCTGGCGGACATCAGCGCGCCCGGCTCTCCCCGCATCTGGCAAGCGGAACAGGGTGTGCTGGTCAGCGAAGGGCCGACGCGCCTGCACCTGCACCTGATCAACGGCTCCACCCACGAAACCGACACGAAGGCACCGGACCACTACCAGATTTCCAGCTTCCAGCAAACCGACATACCGATCGAACTGCCGGCAGCCGAGAATAAACAGGACGTCGAGCCGGTGCCCATGGGAGAGATGGATACGCGGGCCCTGCTCGAGCAGGCGCGCAATTCGCCGCCCGCTGCCGCCCGCTGGTATCTGATCGAATTTCACCGCCGTCTGGCTCTGCCCACTTCCTGCCTGGTGCTTGCCCTGGTCGGCATCCCGCTCGGGCTGTCTTCGAAAAAGGGAGGAAAGTCTTCCGGCTTCGTGCTGGCCATTGGCTTGGTCTTCCTTTACTACTCGGCATCGCTGATCGGACTCTCACTGGCGCGCCAAGGCAGAGTCTCGCCCGGCCCGGGAGTGTGGTTCGCGGACCTGGTTTTTTTGCTAGGAGGCGCATTCCTGCTTTGGCGGGCGGAGCGGCGGCCGCTGGAAATCGCGCAGTGGCTTTCGGTGCGAAATCCCTTTCGCTCGGCCGCCAGCGGCAGCGCGCCGGGCCTGGCGAGCGGAGCCGGCGCCGCCTTTGAACGCGCTTCCTCGCGCCGCCGCCTGACCGGCGTTAACTTCCCCACCATCCTCGACGACTACGTGCTGCGTGACTTCTTCACCTACCTGGGCATGATCATGGCAGCGTTCCTCACGCTCATGCTTGTGTTTACGCTCTTCGAACTGCTGACCGACATCATGCGGAATCACATTTCAGCATGGGTCGTCGGCGACTACCTGCTCAACGTGTGCCCGTACTTCATCTACAACCTGGCGCAGTATGGTGTGCTGCTGGCCGTACTGGTCACTTTCGGACTGATGGAGCGTTCCAACGAAGTGACCGCCATCAAGGCGACGGGGATCAGCATTTACCGGATCGTGTTCCCGGTGCTGGTCATTTGTGTGGCCCTGGCCGGTAGCCTGTTCTTTTTTGATCAGTTTTATTTGCCGCACGCCAACAAGCGTCAGGACGCGCTGCGCAACCAGATCAAGGGCAGGCCGGCGCAGACCTACCTGCGGCCGGATCGGAAGTGGATCTTCGGACAACACTCCGATATTTACTACTACCAGTTTTTCGATGCCGACCGCGATCAGTTTGCCGACATCTCGGTGTTTCAGTTCGATCCTCACACTTTCGCCATTACGCAACGCGTCTATGCGGAGCGGGCCCACTGGTCAGAGGTCACCCAGCGCTGGATCTACGAGCAGGGCTGGGTGCGAAACCTGAGCGGCGACTCGATCGAGAACTACCGCCAGTTTGACGTCACGGCGTTTTCGCAGTTCAGCGAGCCTCCTACTTATTTCAAAAAGGAAGTAAAGCAGTCGTCCGAGATGAGCTTCGAGGAGCTGCGGCGTTACATTCACGACCTGCAGCAGAGTGGTTTCGACGTGGTGCGCTTGAGGGTGCAGCTGCAAAGAAAGCTGGCGGTACCCTTTGTCACGCTGGTGATGGCGGTGCTGGCCGTCCCCTTCTCTCTTTCCGCGGGGAAACGGGGTGCGGTGACCGGAGTTGCGGTGGCGGTGGGAATTGCGGCGCTCTACGAAGTAGTCTCCCGCCTGTTCGAGTCGATGGGGAACCTGAGCCAGCTTCCGCCCGCGCTCGCGGCCTGGTCGCCGGACCTGATCTTCGCCCTGCTGGGCGCTTACCTGATCCTCAAAGTGTCAACCTGAACGCGACCCGGCCGTCACCGCGAAGCGATGCCGTAGGGTGCGACCGGACCGGTCAACTGAGGCAGGGGCGCAAGCGCGCCGCTCGAGCCATTCAGCACCAGGGTGGATACGGAGTTGCCCCCGAAGTTGGAGGTGAGAACCCAAAAATTCCCGCTGGTCGTTCCATCCGAACGGATGGTAAACGCCACGGGATTGGCCCCCGTCGAAGCGGTGCCGCCATTGACCGATACCGTGGTCAGGGAACCGGTCACGTGATTGATGGTGAAAACCGTGATCTGGCTGCCCCCGTTGGCGAGCGCGAGCAGGTATTTTGCGGTCGGATCGGTCAGCATGGCAATGGGACCGACGCCGGTTCCGATGATGGTAGTGGTTGAGGAGATCGGCATCAGGCTGCCATCGGGGTTGATCTCAAATTCGTAAATGTTGTCGCTGCCGGCATTCGCCACGTAGAGGAAGTTTCCTGCCGGGGGTGACAATACCGCGCGGGGCGTGTTGCCCACGGTGAAGAATTGCGCTGGAACGGATGAGAGCGCACCGGTGCTGTCAAACGCAAAACCGACCACGGTGGCATTGGTAGAGTCCGTAACATAAACGAAATTGCCTTGATTGCTGACCGCAATGGCGGTGGGTGTCGGCGTGTTGGTGCCCGGGGGACCGGCCGGAACGGGAATCGCGGTGATGGTCGGAGTGCCTAATTTGCCGGAAGAAATCGCAAACACCGTCACCACACCGGGGGCCGGAGTGCCGTCGGCGGGCGCGCCCGGGCAGGTCGCTCCACTCCCCACGTTGTAGAACGCCTGGTTGGCGACGAACAGAAACTGGCCCTTCGGGTCCATGGCAAGCCCCACCGGGCTGAGGGTGATGCAGTCTTGCAGAACGGAAGTCAGGCCCAGGCTAGCCAGCGCGCCATCCTTATTGATCGAAAAAGCTGCAATGTCGCCACTCTTCACGCTGTTGTCCGCGCCCGCGGTTAGCGGACTGCCAAAGTCGGCCACATAGGCAAAGCTGTGGGTCGGATCCAGGATCATGGGCCCAGGCTGGGTGCCGGTAGGAACGCTCTTGCCAGTTGGCGCGAGGGCTCCGTTGGTGGACTTCAGCGTGCCTTTGCTGAGATTAAGCGAGTAGGCGCTCAACGTTCCGGGATCGGAGCCCTGGCTGGTCAGATATATAAACGTCGACTTGCTGGAACCGCCGCAGTTGAGCAATCCCACCAGCGCAACCGTCATCAGCACACACCGAAGCCAGCCAAACCTCATGAAGATTCCGTCTCCTGTTGGTTTCTGATAGACGCGAGAACCGGCACGGTGTCGCGTCATCCAGTTTTGAGGGTTGATTACCCTCATTTGTGTATCAGGAATTTCCGGGAAGAGCAAACTGCCGCAAAGACTTATTGGACTCCGGAGAGGCTCGCGGAGTTGCCCGGGGCGGTGCAAAGCATGGGCTTGGCGGGAAGGGTCGAGCCTGCTCGGCGGGGCGGAGACCGGCGGCAGAAGCCGGGTGGGGATCGAATTGGGCGATCAGGTAGTCTCGACGGGCGCCTTCTCGCCCGATCCGGTCTCAATCGACACGGAATTCGTCGTTTCCAGGGGAAGGCGAATTTCCACCATGAGCCCGCCCTGGGCGCGATTGCTAGCGCGCACCGTGCCCCCGTGCAGCCGGACCGCACGCTCGGTGATGGCCAGCCCCAGGCCGACTCCGCCGGTCTGGCGCTCGCGCGCATTGTCGAGCCGGTAAAAGGGACGAAACAGCTTGTCCAGAGACTCCTGGGGTACGCCCGGCCCCTGATCCGTGACCCGGACCACCGCCTCGTGCTTGCCATTGACAGCTTCCCGCACCAGGCGAATCTCGACGTCGGTCCCTTCGGCGGTATGGCGGGTGGCATTGCGAACCACATTTTCGATCGCGCTGTGCAGCAACGAGGGATTGCCGAACACGGTCATCTCGTTCTCGATGATGCAATGGACGCGGCAGGGGCGGCTCTGCGCTTCGAAGTCGGCATCCAGGGCGATGTCCTGCACCAATCCATCGAGCAGAATGGGGGTACGGCGCATGGCGTCCTCGCCACCTTCCAGCCGGGCAAGTGTGAGCAGGCGGCCAATCAATTCGTTCAACCGGTTCGCTTCCAGTTCGATGCGCTCCAGGGCGCTGTCCGCCCCCGGGCCACTGCGCTGCCAGGCCAAGCCCAAGGCGACGTTGAGACGGGCCAAGGGAGAACGCAGCTCATGAGAAATATCGTTGAGCAGGCGGGACTGCGCGTTCACCAGATCCTGCAGGCGCGCCGCCATGGAGTTGAAGTCGCGGACCAGCTGCGCAATCTCATCGCGGCGGCGTCCTTTGGGAGCGCTGGCGCGGGCGTTCAGATCCCCGGCGGCCAGTTGCTGAGTCGCCGCGCGCAAGCGCCGAACATCCGACGTGAGATATCCCGCCAGAAAGTAGGAGACGATGCCAGAAACCAAAACCGCCAAAGCAAGAATGACCACGCCGGTTCCGGGTGGCTTTTGCCGCAGCAACGGGAGCCAGGGCCGGGGCGGAACTTCCGCGACCATGATGTAGCGGTGGCCACTGTCATTTGAAATTCCGTGGGTCACGAAGCGGCGTGGAGAAAAACGCTGCTGCCAGCTCATGCTCTGCGGAGCCAGACCGCGGCTGAGCCGGTGGGCCCACTCCGGTGCGGAACGGCCGGCCAGTTCCCTGCCTTGATCATCAAAGAGAAACGCATGGAAGCGCAGGGTCGTGTTGAGCTGCTCGATCCGGCTGTTGAGCCCGGAGGGCCCGCCGGTTTCATAAGCCTGCACCAGTTGTTCGGCGGTATTGGTCTTGATGTAGTCCCAGAACGGGGATTCGGTCTGAGGACGAAACACGACGGTCGCCAGCACCACCAGCGCTACGATCAGCGCCTGCGCCAGCCAGAAAGAAAGGAATATCCGAAGAAACAGGCTTTTCATCGCGAACCGCTTTTGACCTTCTCGCGCGGCCTCGCGAGAATATACCCCACTCCGCGCACGGTTTTGATGTGTTCGGCGTCCCCGTTCAGGTCTCCCAGCTTTTTGCGGACTTTACTGACGTGCATGTCGATGCTCCGGTCGAAAGGAGAAAACTTCCGGCTTAGCACCGCGCTCACCAGTTCCTCGCGCGTGACCACCCGGCCCGCCTCGCGCAGCAGCACTTCCAGCAGATTAAATTCGACCGAGGTCAGCTCGACCGGCAAGCCGCCATGTTTCACGATGCGAGTGGCGGGATCAAGTTCAATGTCGCCGATACGCAGAATCTCGGGCGGGCGCGGCGTACCCGCACCTTTCGGATCGGCGCTGGTGCGGCGCAGCACGGCGCGGATACGGGCCACCAGTTCGCGGGGATTGAAGGGTTTCGGCAGGTAGTCATCGGCGCCGATTTCGAGGCCCACGATGCGGTCGACGTCTTCCCCGCGCGCGGTCAACAAAAGCACCGGGATACGCGAGGTGGCGCGAATCCGGCGGAGTACGTCGAAACCGCTCATGCCCGGCAGCATCACGTCCAGCACCACCAGCAGGTAGTTTCCGTTGAGCGCTCGCTGGAGCCCGGTTTCGCCGTCATGGACCGACTCGACTCGAAAGCCTTCGGGCGCGAGATACTCGCTAACCAGGCTGCAGAGCTCAAAATCGTCGTCGATGATCAGTATGCGGTCCATGGGCCACCTAATGTTTATAACCCTTGTTTTACAACACCGTCGCGGGGTTCCGGGTAAAGAATTGTCAATGGCTATAGGGCGGGTGCGGATTCGCGGGGGGAAGAAGCAAATGACGACTTGCCCGACGGCAGAACCTTGACAGGGACGGGCCTACCTGTCCCATTGACAAAACTTTACTCTGCTTGACCGACTCTTTACCGCGATTCGGCCGGCTGCCGTGTTTCCATGACTGCAAGCTATTTCAGGCACCCGGCCGAGAACCCGGGTTGTGGAGGACACTGTATGGCAAGTCGATTAAGAATTCCGGCCGTGGTTCTGGCAATTGCACTGAGCGCGGCGGTGGCAGTTTCGCAGACCGTCGTCAAAACCGCCCAGGGAGCGGGCCACCGTGGCGGCGGCTTTGGTGGTCACATGCTCGGCTTCTACGCCGATTACCTGGACCTGACCGATGCGCAGCAGGCGCAGATGAAGGACATCGTGGCGAAGGAGAAACCTGCCATCCGTCCGCTGATGCAGCAACTGGCGCAGGGCCACCAGCAAATGAAGCAATTCGAGCAGGCCGGGGCTTTTGACGAAGCGAAGGTCCGCGCCATCGCGAGTCAGCAAACCCAGGCGATGACCGAATTGATGGTGCAAAAAGCGCGCATCAAGTCGGAACTGATGGCCGTGCTGACACCGGAGCAGAAGGACAAGATGGCAAAGCACGAAGCCCGGCGAGCGGCCCGTTTCCAAAAGCACATGCACAACGGACAGGCCGCACCGGGGGAAGCCGCACCCAGCGAGGCCCCGCCGAACCAGTAGCCGGTTGATTGCGAAAGGGGTGGGCGGGTGCCTTCCCCTTTTTCGCGACAACTTCGATAAGCACGCCGGGTCCGCAGAACTGTGGATCGCAGATTCACGCGGCCATGGCTTCCAAATTCTCGAAGCGGTTCTGATTTCGAAAGGCAGGCAAGTCTTTGGCAACTCTAGCGACCGATCGAACGCTGATTGAGGCTGTCGCGGCCGAGATGTCCGACGGAATTGAATGTGCGGTGGCCTTCTGGATGACGCAGATCGAAGGCGCGCTGCTCGACCCGCGACTGACTACCCTGGGCCGGATCCATGCGGTTCAGGAAATTGTGAAGCGCTACAACGCGGGAGAAGAGTGCGGGGACAGCCGTGATCGATACTCTGCGTAGTAGCGTTCGCCTCGCCGGAGCCGCCCTGGTGAACAGCGAGATCGTCTATTCGTTCCTGATGGGGATGGGATGGTTCTTTTTGTCGGGATGGGCGGTTGCCCTGGTGGTGGCCTGTACCTCAGTCTTTCGCCAGGACGAGAAGGAAAAGCTGGTCGGCGTTCCAGGCAAACTTCGATGTGACAGGCTGCCGGTAAAACTCGGCCGCCTAAGATGACAAAGTCAGGCAATTTTAGCGCTTGGGATCGAACGTAAACTCAACTTGCGTTTTGGTCTCGGCGTCGGCGGGAGCGTATTTCCACTTGCGGACAGCCGCGCTGGCGGCTTCTACCAGCACCGGGTTCCCGCCCAGGGGAGTGATACTATCCACGCTGCCTTTGGCGGAAACGACAATCTCCAACCGAACGACTCCGCCAATATGAGCTTCTCGCAGGGTGAGAGGGTATCCGGGATTCTCGCGGTAGACCAGTTTTCTGACGGTCTTGGTCTCGGATAGAAGAGGAGCAGCCAGGATCAAAACTGCGGTCAGACACAGGGCGGCAAGCCCTGCCCGCGCAGAAACACTACGCTCTGCCGACGGCGATTGAATTGGTCGGATCCGCAAAATCGTACCCCACACACCACTGCTTCCCTGACTTGGCCTGTGAGAGAAGTTATGTCAGGCTCCTATTACCCGCAAGATTACCAACGTACCCGTGGATTTCCATGCGCGGCGCGGCCGGAACCGGGTCTGCCCGGCCTAAATGTTGCCCGCGTCGCCAGATGCGCCCCTGACAACCGCTTGCACCCGGCGCTGGTAAAATCGCATCTACACTAGCGATGCTGCCAAAAAGCCTGCGCCCGCTCTATCCCTACCTGAAGAAGTACCGCCGCGGTTTCATGGTGGGTACGATCTGCGTGCTGCTTTTGAACGGCATTGCCGTGCAGTTTCCGCAGGTCATTCTGAGAGCCTTGGACTACCTGAAAAACGGCGGCCGGTCGACGGGCCAGTTAGGCTTCTATGCGCTGCTGCTGGTTGGGATCGCCCTGGGCAAGGGCATTTTCCAGTTCCTCACGCGCTGGATCGTGATCGGAATTTCGCGCGACATCGAGTTCGACCTGCGCAACGACATGTTCCGCCACCTGGAACATCTTTCTTTTCCCTATTACCAGCGAACCCGTACCGGCGACATTATGGCGCGCGCCACCAACGATCTGAATGCGGTGCGCATGCTGCTGGGACCGGCAATCATGTATTCCGCCAACACGCTGGTGTTCACGGCCGGGGCGCTGATCTACATGATGAAGATCAGCCCCAAGCTGACCTTGTATACCTTCCTGCCATTGCCGATTGCGAGCATCGTTATTCAATATTTCGGGAAGCAGATTCACGAGCGGTTCGAGAAAATCCAGGCCATGTTTTCCGACATTTCGGCGCGCGCCCAGGAAAACTTCTCGGGAGCGCGTGTGATTCGCGCCTACGCGCAGGAAGGGGCCGAGATCCGGCAGTTCGAGGCCGCCAACACCGAGTACATCAATCGCAGCCTTCCGCTGGCCCGGCTGATGGGCCTGCTTTGGCCAACCCTGGAACTGACCCTGGGCCTGGCGGTGGTGCTGGTGCTGTGGCTGGGCGGACGCGAAGTCTTGCTGAACCGGATCACCGTGGGCCAGTTCGCGGCATTCCTCACCTACATGATCCAACTGACCTGGCCGGTGATTGCGCTCGGCTGGGTGATCAATATTTTCCAGCGCGGAACGGCCTCGCTGAAGCGGATCAACGAAATCCTGCTGGAGAAGCCGGAGATCACGGATGATGCCGCACTGGTATCGGCGATCGAACCGGTGCACGAACTGCGCGGCGAAATCGAGTTCCGCGGGCTGAATTTCGCCTACAACGGCACTCCGGTGCTGCACGACGTGAACCTGCGCGTGCCCGAGGGCACCAGTCTTGCCATCGTCGGCCCCACCGGATCGGGCAAGACCACGCTGGTGAACCTGATTCCGCGCGTCTACGACGCGGATCCGGGCACGGTGTTGATCGATGGGCGGCCCATCCGCCAGATCCCGCTTGAGTTATTGCGCCGCAACGTCGGGTTCGTTCCCCAGGAAACCTTCCTGTTCAGCGACACCATCCGGGAAAACATTGCATTCGGAATCGAAGACGCCACCGATGCCGCCGTGCGGGAGGCCGCCGACGCCGCCAACATTGCCGCCGATATCGAAGCCTTTCCCGACCAGTACCAGACGGTGGTGGGCGAGCGCGGGCTGACGTTGTCCGGCGGGCAGAAACAGCGCACGGCAATCGCCCGCGCCATCCTGCGCAATCCTAAAATTCTCATCCTGGACGACGCGCTCTCCAGCGTCGATACCCAGACCGAGGACAAGATTCTCAATCACCTGCGCGAGATCATGCGGGGACGGACCACGATCTTCATTTCGCATCGCGTTTCGACCGTGCGCAACGCCGACCGCATTGCCGTCCTGCATGGCGGACGCATCGTCGAACTGGGCACGCACGATGAACTCATCGCGCGTGACGGCTATTACACCGACCTCTACAACAAGCAGTTGCTGGAAGAAGAACTGGCGGAGGTCTGAGACGGACTCGCTCTTAGCGGCTGGCCTTCGGCTCTTTGGCCTGCGTCCTCAGCGGAAAAGCTGATGACTAAGGGCTGAAGAAGAACCGATCCTGCGATCGAAGCCCACCCGGTCGAATTGCTCCCTGTCCCCGTACTCCTTATGAAGCGCATCCCCACGCTCGAACTGCTCGATACCGACGCCGGGACGCCCGCCGAGGTCGCTGCCTCCCTGGCCGACCTGCGCAGGATTAATCGCTGGTTTGGCGGCACCGGCACCACGGTGCAACTGGTGCAGCGAGTCGCACAGGCCTGTGGAGCGCCGGTCACTTCAGTTTCGCTGTCGCTGCTGGAGGTTGCGGCGGGCTCCGGTTATGTGCCGCACGCAGCGCGCGATCGGCTCGCGCAACACGGCATTCGCCTCGACGTTACTCTTCTCGACCGCGCCCCCTCGCATGTCGGCAATGGGGGAAGTTCCGTCGTGGGCGATGCCTTGACCCTGCCCTTCCGCGATTCCAGCTTTGACCTGGTCAGCAGCGTGCTGTTTGCCCACCACTTGTTCCCGGACAAGCTGGTGGAGTTCGTCGAGGAGAGTCTGCGGGTGTGCCGGAAAGCGGTGCTGATCAACGATCTCATCCGCAACCCCATCCACCTGGCGCTGGTGTACTCGGGCTTCCCGCTCTACCGCAGCCGGCTGACGCGCAACGACGCGCCTGCTTCGGTGCGCCAGGCTTACACGCAAGCAGAAATGCGGGAAATCCTGCATAGGACGAATGCGGCGCGCGTCGAGATTGATTCCTACTACCTCTACCGGATGGGCGTGATCGTATGGAAACAGTAACCAGCCCAGCCCGCCGCACCCGAAGCAAACCCGCTGTTTTCGATCTGATTGTGATTGGCGGCGGACCCGCGGGAACTTCGGCGGCGATCACCGCCGCGCGGGCCGGGGCCCAGGTGCTGTTGCTCGAACGCGGGCGCCTGCCCCGGCAACGAGTCTGCGGCGAGTTTGTATCGGCGGAATCGCTGGCGCTGCTCGCCGGGCTGCTCGACCGCACGGAGCCCGGACTGGTGCAAGGCGCGCTGCGCATTTCCCAAGCTCGCTTGTACTTTGACGGGCATGCGGTTTCCGCGCAGGTGGAACCTGCCGCCGCGAGCATTGCGCGCTTCGATCTCGATTCCGCTTTGTGGCGCGCCGCCGAGGAGGCCGGAGTCACCGCGCGCCTCGAGACCAGCATCGAAAGCATCAGCGGCAAGGGTCCCTTCACGGTTCGCACCCGCGATGAGCAATTTCACGCGCAGGCGGTGATCAACGCCAGCGGTCGCTGGTCGAACCTGCATGCTGCATCGTCGCGCTCAAGTCCTGATCGGGCAGACAAGTGGCTAGGAGTGAAAGGACACTTTTCCGAACCATCCCCGCATCGATCGGTCGACCTGTATTTCTTCGAAGGCGGCTACTGCGGTGTGCAACCGGTGGAGTTGGCGGGGACGCCGGCGAGTGAGGGGCGCCTCAACGCGTGCGCCATGGTCCGCTCGGGCGTCGCGCGGTTTCTTCCAGAGGTCTTCGCGCAGCATCCCCAACTGCAAGAACGAGCCCGGACATGGAAAGCGCTCAGCGAACCGGTCACAACCTGGCCGCTTCTGTTTCGCGAGCCCGAACCGCTGGAGGACGGCATTCTGCTGGCTGGGGATGCGGCAGGATTCGTGGATCCATTCGTGGGAGATGGGATCTCGCTGGCGCTGCGCAGTGGGGCGCTCGCGGCGGAGTGCCTGGGGCCCTTTTTCCAGTCCGAGGCGTCCCTTTCCGAAGCGGGGTCGCGCTACCGCCAAGCCTACCGGGAGCGCCTGTTGCCGGTGTTTCGAAACTCCTCCAGAATCCGGCGACTGCTCGGGCTGCCTCGCCCGATTCGCAAAACCATTGGGCACTTGCTGGAAGCCGCTCCCGCAGTTTCGCGCTTTCTCGTCCGGCTGACCCGGTGAACCTCGGGCCGAATGCCGCCGCCCGTCGCGCGCTGGCCGCGGCAAATCACTCCAGCTTCAGTGACGGGGAGGGTTCCCCCCGTCATTGCACTGAGAAGATCAAGCAGGCTGGAGAAATTGGTGCTGCGAGGGCTGGGAGGACAGGGGCTTGAGCTACTTTTCCCTGCCCCAGGTGCCGGCCGGCGGCGCGGACGCCCGCAATTCGGCAACCCGGCTCGAGTTGTTCGCGCGAATCATTCGGCTCAGAAGCGCCATGATGCCGAGTATCAACAGGACATGAATGAAGCCACCCATCGTGTAGGACGTGGCCAGGCCGGTAATCCAAAGAGCACAAAAAACAACGCCGATCAAAAGCATTTACAAACCCCCCTTGCTGAATTCTTGTTGACTGGTCAATTCCGGCTCGCTCGCGAGTAACTTGCGGTTCAGCGGGCGAAACCGAAACTCATGAGGTGAGCCTAGCAAAGCGGCGGGGGCGAGTCGAAATGGTTAGTTGCTGCCGCATCGGAATCGTTAGTGCATGGTGGTCCGATACACGGGCGTTCCTGCGACCCTCCGCGGGCGTCGCCGGTACGGGTTGAAGTGGTTGGGCAGCGGTGGTATCGGGGGCCGAGGCCTGCTGCCAAGCCCGGGTCAGCACCCCCCGGGGGTTCGGACGGGACTCAACAAATCCATAGCTTTTCATGGTTCGGTCGTGCGACGCTTTGAGGTCCGGAACGTCTAATATCGATATGTCGACCGTCGCCTCGACCATTTTTGAGCAGAGCGCGCTCGGCCAGGCCTGGCGCCGGCGCCGTTCCCTGCCTGTCTCGGTGGGGATCCACGTTATCGTTTTCCTGTTCCTGCTGCGGGGCCGTTCTCCAGTATTCATTGCACCCTCATCCACGCTAGGCGGAGCACACGGCTCTACGGTCACGCATTTATATTGGGCAACCGGGTCGTCGGACTCGGCGGCATCGAGGTCAGCGGCGACCAAATCGAAAGATCGTGCCCGGGGCCAGCTGGTCTGGAAAAAATCAGATCGGGCTCAGTTTGCGGCCAGTGCGCAACCATCCGCTGAGGAAAATCAGCAGGAGCGAGAGACCGCGGCCACCTCCGCGCCGGCACCCACGGCGGGATCCACGTATGGATCGCTGTCCGATGGAGCGGCCTCCGGAGAGGACGTTCGTCCCGCCCTGCCCGCCGTAACCTCTGAACCGCGTGTCGGGCCGGACGAGTTACGCGGCATCGGTGAAGGCAACGTGGTGGTGGAAATTACGATCGACGAAGGCGGGGCCATCGTTCGCAAGAGCGTGATGCAGAGTATGGGTCCGGCAATTGACGCAAAAGTTCTGGAGGCACTGGAAAACTGGCGCTTCCATCCCGCCACCCGCGATGGTGTGCCAATCCCTTCCAAACAGGATGTCGTGTACCACTTCAAGCCCCGCCCCAGCTGAATGGCATCGCTGACGGAAATCCCTGGCTTCGTTCTTTTTCCGGGGCGCTGGTAGACTCTTCCCACTCGCGGCACGCGGGGCTTGCACACCGGCTTTCGCAGGGGAGACATTTCGTTTATGAAGAAGATGTCCGGCAAATTGGTCAAGCCGTACCGGATCGAACATGGAACACACTTTCGCCTCAAGGACCACGATCCAGCGCACACCGCGGGCGTCAAAACCAAAGAGGAAGCCAAAGAACTGCTCGAGGAAGGTGTGCAGAAGCTCGCCGAACTGCAGGACAAGCTGTACGCGCAGAACAGTTGGGCCCTGCTGCTGATTTTCCAGGCTATGGACGCGGCCGGCAAAGATGGCGCCATCAAGCACGTCATGTCGGGAGTGAATCCGCAGGGCTGCCAGGTTTTTTCGTTCAAGGCGCCTTCGACGGAAGAACTCGATCACGATTACATGTGGCGTGCGATGCGGTCCATGCCGGAGCGCGGCCGTATCGGGATCTTCAATCGCTCCTACTACGAGGAAGTGCTGGTGGTGCGGGTTCATAAAGAGCTTCTGCAGGCGGAAAAAATTCCACCGCGGTTGATCACCAAAGACATCTGGAAAGAACGCTTCGAGGACATCCGGGCGTTAGAGCGTTACATGACGCGTAACGGCATCGTGATCCGGAAGTTTTTTCTAAATGTTTCCAGGAAGGAACAGAAGCGCCGCTTCCTCGAGCGCCTGGACGCGCCGGATAAGAATTGGAAGTTTTCGGCGGCGGACGTGCGGGAACGCGGCTACTGGGACGACTACATGGACGCATACGAAGAGCTGATACGGCACACCGCGACGCCGGACGCGCCCTGGCACATCATTCCCGCGGACAATAAGTGGTTCACGCGGATTGCCGTGGCCGCGACCGTGGTGAATACCCTGGCAGATCTTGACCTTGCCTATCCCGCGGTGGACTCGGCCAAGGCCAAGGAACTGGCGGCAGCGCGCAAGTTGCTGGCAGGAAAAAAATAGCCGGTGGCGCGCGCCACCCGATCCGGGGCGGTCCGCGTGGTTTCGTCAACGTGGCCCCGAGTCAGGTGGCGCAGGCTCGCCCGCTTCGCTTACCCACAGCAGACGTTTCCGTCCGGCTTCGCAAAGGTTTAGGATAGCGCGGTTCCTTTTTCCCCGGAGAACATGAAACCTATGGTGAGTTCAACTCGGCCTGCAGGCATCGCCTTCGTCTCTTTGCTTGTCATCTTCCTCTGTTTTCCGTTTTCGGCGGTTGCGCAGAAAAACTCTCCCGAAAAAAAGGGCGCGGAATCCACCGCGCAAGCCACGGCGAAGCCGGAGGGTGCCGAGCCTTCGGCGAACGAAGACCCGCTGTTCAAGGGAATGAAGTACCGCCAGGTGGGACCGTATCGCGGCGGCCGGTCGCTGACGGCTTCGGGTATTCCGGGGGATTCCACCACGTACTACTTCGGAAGCACCGGGGGCGGCGTATGGAAATCGACGGACGGCGCCTTGACGTGGACATCCATGTTCGACAAGGAGGGAAGTTCCTCGATTGGGAGCCTGGCGGTAGCGGTCTCCGACCCCAACATCCTTTATGTAGGCACGGGCGAGGCTTGCCTGCGCGGCAACATCGCGCAAGGCGACGGGGTTTACAAGACTCTGGACGGTGGCAAGACCTGGAAGAACGTCGGGCTACGCGATTCGCGGGCGATCGGGAAAGTAATCGTGAACCCGAACCATCCCGACATCGCGTTCGTGGCGGCTCTTGGACATCCCTACGGTCCAAACGCCGAGCGCGGAATCTTCCGAACCCTCGACGGCGGCAAGACCTGGGAGAAGGTGCTCTACAAGGATGAAAACACCGGCGGGGTGGACGTCGCGTTCGATCCGCGCAATGCCAACATCCTGTTTGCGTCGCTGTGGCAGGTTCGGAGGGCCCCGTGGAATCTTTCGAGCGGCGGCGCCGGCAGCGGCCTTTACCGATCCCGCGATGGCGGCACCACCTGGAAGCGCCTGGAGGAGAAAGGACTGCCCAAGGGCCCCTACGGCCGGATCGGGGTGTCGGTGGCGGCCAACTCCGAACGGGTGTACGCGCTCATCGAAGCCGCGGAAGGGGGTCTGTATCGCTCGGACGACGGCGGAGACACCTGGCAACTGGTGAATGGCAGCCACAGCCTGATTCAGCGGCCGTGGTACTACATGCACATCATCGCCGATCCGGAGGATGCCGAGACCGTATACGTGATGGACGTGGATGCTTACCGTTCGACGGACGGGGGCCGCAGCTTCAATAAAATCAAGTTGCCGCACGGCGACAACCACGGCCTTTGGATCGATCCAAAGAATACCAGCCGGATGATCGCAGCCAATGATGGCGGCGTGACGGTCACCCTCGATGGCGGCAAGACCTGGAGCCGCCAGGATAACCAGCCGACCGCGCAGTTTTATCATGTGATCGCCGACAACCGGACGCCCTACTACATCTACGGAGCACAGCAGGACAACAGCACCGTGGCCATCGCCACCCGCAGCGATGACGGACTGATTGAAAGTTCCGATTGGTATCCGGTGGGCGGAGGCGAGGCGGGTTACATCGCACCGTATCCTCCCGACCCCAACATCGTGTACGCGGCCGACTATGAAGGTCTGATCACCCGCTATGACAAGCACACCGGCCAGCTCCGGAACGTCACCAACCAGATGCAACTGACCGACGCCGGAGGCGCCGGAGTTCTCGAACATCGTTTCCAATGGACCTCGCCGGTGATGATCTCGCCGAACGACCCGGAAACCCTTTACCACGCGGGCGAGCGCCTGTTTAAAACCACCGACGGCGGGGTTCACTGGGAAGCGATCAGTCCCGATCTGACCCGCAACGACAAGAGCAAGCAGCAGCCCTCGGGCGGATCGATCACGATCGACGACACCGGCACGGAATACTTCGACACAATTTTCGCGGTGGCCGAATCGGCCGTCACCAAAGGCGTGATCTGGGCAGGCACAGACGATGGGCTCATCCAACTCACGCGCGATGGGGGCAAGTCCTGGAGCAACGTCACTCCCAAAGATCTTCCGGAATGGAGCCGGGTCAGCCAGATTGAAGCGTCGCCCTTTGATGCCGGGACGGCTTACGTCGCCGTCGACCGTCACCAGAATGACGATATACATCCCTACATCTACAAGACCTCCGATTACGGCAAGACCTGGAGCAAGGGCGCGAAGGGAATTCCGGACACCACGTTCGTGCGAGCAGTGCGCGAAGATCCCAAGAAGCGCGGGCTGCTTTATGCCGGAACCGAAAACGGAGTCTTTGTGTCCTTCAAGGACGGTGCCGACTGGCGCGCCCTGCAACTGAATCTTCCGCGCGTGCCGATTCACGACCTGATCGTGAAGAACGATGACCTGGTGCTGGCGACGCACGGCCGCTCCTTCTGGATTCTGGACGACCTCACGCCCGTCCGCCAGTTCACCGATGAGGTGGCGAACCAGGCGGTGCATCTTTACAATCCCGCGGTCGCCTACCGCATGCACAACCCCCAGGAGACGCCCAAGAAAGCGGTGCTGGCGGGACAGAACCCGCCCGCCGGCGCGATTATCGATTTCTTCCTGAAGGCCGCCCCCAAAGGCGAAACCACCATAGAAATTCTTGACGGGCAGGGCCAGGTCATTCGCAAATACTCCAGTCAGAAGATTGAAACCCCCGATGAGCCGCTGGATCCGGATGACAAGAAGCCGGAAAAGCAGATCAAGGTAGAAACGGGCCTGAACCGCTTTGTCTGGGACCTGCACTACGAAAATGCAAACCGTGTGCCGGGCTACTACCTGTGGGAATACAATGCGGGGGCTCGCGGGCCGTTAGCAGTACCGGGCAAGTACCAGGCGCGGCTGACGGTCGATGGCCGGAGCCAGACGGCTCCGCTCGAAGTCAAGTTGGACCCTCGGGTAACCGTGCCGCAGGCCGATCTCGAAAAGCAGTTCAACCTGCTGATGCAGATTCGCGAGCAGCTCAATCGCGTTTATGCCGCGATCAACCAGATTGAGGATGTGCGGGCGCAGACGGAGGCGCTCAAGCGGCGCCTGCCAGCGGAGGAAAGTGCACGCGCAGTGGCATCTTCGGCCGACAGCCTGAGTGCAAAGTTGATTGCCGTGCGGGAACCTCTCGTGAACCTGCGCATCAGTGCCAACGAAGACTCGCTGGCATATCGTCCCGGGCTGGACGGGCAGTTGGCGTTTCTAGCCATGATCGTGGATGCAGGCTGCGACTGCGGCCCGACCGAGGCCGCGGTTCAGCGCTTCGATGCTCTTAAGAAGCAAGCCGACGACGCCATAGCCAAGTGGTCCGACCTGCAGAAAAGCGATGTCGCGCCTTTCCAGAAAGCAGCGGCGGAGCGCGGCATTCAGCCGGTCACCATTCCCGCCGACAGCAGCGCCATCAGCTCGGGCGAGAACGAGCCATGAGCTAGTTTGATGGTGGCACATGCAACCCGTTCGGCACACATGCAGACCGACTGCGCGCATGTGGTCTGGCAAATCGATATCGGCGGGGGAATTTTCTCGGTGCTATCGCATTCCCAGTCAGTACCCGAATGTGCCCTGGCCTTAGCCGGGGGTAGGCGGGCAGTTCCGGTCGCGGGGTAGCTTCAGGCTGCGCGAAAGCTGCGATTTTTGTTTTCCACAAATCCCAGTTTCGAGGGGGAGTTTGCGGCGTCCCCGCCTGGATACCCGCAACTTCCCTTCCGAATGTTAGACTTGAATTACTCCCTGTTGAAAATAAGCCAGTTATCTTTTTGGAGAATTCTGCATCCAAGAGAAAGTGGGATGGCGCTTAGCTTTGGATTCAGGCGGTATGGGTTCTTTGTAGCACCCGGGTTATCAAACTAGATTTCCAAAAACACTGAGCGCCCCGCCTTTTCCACCGATGGGGTTGCGGCGACCTGGGTCTGGCTTCGGCGGGTTCATGAGTCGAGAACGCTCTGGATACCGACTTTTTGCAAGCCGTCCCACGGGCAGAATGAAGTCAAATCGGCTGGAACCTCGTCCACAAAAGCCTGCCATGATCCAAGGAGTAAGCGCATGAGATACAGGTTTGCCCCCGTTCTTACAGCTGTGTTGCTGGCAGTCCCGATGTTGGCCCAGCAAGCTGCGCCAGCCCCGGCGGGCAATGCGCCGGACTCAGCCATGGAACAACGCTTGCGAGAACTCGAAGATCGTGTGATTGCGCTGGAGGGGCAGATTCGGATTCTGAAGGCCTCGGCAGCGCCGGCGGCAGCGACCCCATCGGCGGCGCCCCCAGCAGCAGCCCAGGCAGCGGCGCCGATCCAAGCCACGCCGCCACAGACTCAGCCCGAGACGCAAGCGGCCGCACTCGCGGCTACTACCCAGGAACCCAACTTGGGGGGTGCGGGAGGTTCGGCCGCCAAGGCGCTGAATCCCGATATCAGCGTCATTGGCGATTTCATCGGTGCCCTGGGTGGAAACTCCCAGCAAAATACGGTATCGCTGCAGCCCATGCCCGCCTTCCAGATGCATGAGTCCGAGGTCGGCCTGCAATCGATCATCGATCCTTATGCGCGCGGAGACTTCTTCATCTCGTTTGGAGAGGAAGGCGTCAATTTGGAAGAGGGCTACATCACGTTCACGGCTCTACCGGGCAGCTTCGTTGCCAAGGTAGGTAAGATGCGATCCGCCTTCGGCAAGGTCAACACCATGCACAACCACGTGCTGCCCTGGGTGGAGCGACCCCTGGTGAGCAATAACCTGGTTGCCGGCGAGGACGGGATTAATGACGCAGGATTCTCGATTGAGCGCATCCTGCCCGCACCCAAGGGGATCTTTCTGGCCGCCACTGGCCAGGTGTTCCGCGGGGATTCCGGGGACGTCTTCCACTCTTCGCAACGCAGTGACGTCGCCACGGTGGCCCACCTGCGCGCTTACCGCGACATCAACGAATCCACCAATGTGGATCTTGGAGTTTCGTACGGGCGCGGGCACAATGACGCCGGCACCGACTCGCTCACGCACCTGTACGGTGTGGACGCGACGGTGCGCTGGAAGCCGTTGCGCCGTTCCATCTATCACTCGTTCGTAGGGCGCAGCGAATTTATCTGGAGCGATCGCCAGCAGATTCCGAGCACGCAGAAGGCTTTCGGATACTATGCGTCTGGCGACTACCAGCTGGCCCGGCGGTGGTTTGTGGGCGGGCGCTACGACCATTCCGACCGCAGCCGGGATGCCGGCCTGACCGACAAGGGCGGCTCGGTGGTGCTGACCTACTGGCCCAGCGAATTCAGCCAGCTGCGCGGGCAGTATCGCTTCACGCACTATGCGAATAACATCGATGCCAATGAATTGTTTGTTCAGTTAATCTTTTCGCTCGGGGCGCACGGGGCGCATCCTTTTTAGAAGAGGAAGGACAGGAATGTCGAAGCGAACGCGTTTGCGCGTGGTTCTGATCTTTTCATTGCTGGGAGCACTGCTGCTGCCCAGCCTGGCGGAAGCCAAGAAGCTGAACGTCATCACGGCTACCACCGACCTGGCGGCGCTGGCCCAGGAGGTCGGCGGCGACAAGATACAGGTGGAGGCGATCGCCAAGGGCTACCAGGATCCCCACTTCGTCGAGGCCAAGCCCAGCTTTCTGCTCAGACTGCGCCAGGCCGACTTGCTGATCGTGGTCGGGCTGCAACTCGAGATTGGATGGCTGCCTCCGCTCATCAACCAGAGCGGGAATGCCAGGATCCAGGTCGGAGCCGGGGGCTATCTGGATGCTTCTCAATTCGCCGAAATCCTCGACATTCCTACGGGGACGGTAACGCGAGCCATGGGAGATGTGCATCCGCTGGGGAACCCGCACTACTGGCTCGACCCTGACAATGGCCGGCGAATCGCGCGCGGCTTCGCCGGCAAGTTGGGAGAACTAGATCCGCCGAACAGCGCTTACTACCAGCAGCGCTTCCAGGATTTCGACAAGCGCCTCACCGCCGCGGAGCAGAAGTGGGACGCTGACATGAAGCCCTACCGGGGACACAAGGTGGTCACCTACCACAATTCCTTCCCGAACTTCGCCAAGCATTTTGGGCTGAACGTGATCGGCTATGTCGAGCCCCGTCCCGGGATTCCTCCCACGCCCAGTCACACCATCGAGCTGATCGGGTTGATGAAACGGGAAAACTGCAAGATGATCCTGGTCGAGCCTTATTTCGACCTGAAAACGCCACAGTCGATTGCTCGCGAGACGGGTGGCCAGGTCGTCCAATACCTGCCCTCGGTGGGCGGCGAGAAGGAAGTAACGGACTACTTCAAACTCTTTGATTACGATATCGCTTTGCTGACCAAAGCCTTTCAGGCGACCCAGTAGGCGCGAGGAGACCCATGGAGATTCTTCCTTTTCTGATCTGGCCATTTCTGGCCAGCCTGATTTTGACCGGCATCCATGCGTACCTGGGTGTGCACGTCGTAGAACGCGGCGTGATCTTCGTCGATCTCGCGCTGGCGCAGATTGCTGCCCTGGGAGCGACCTTCGCAATCCTGGTGGGCATGGACCCGCACGGCCGGGGAGCCTACTTTCTCAGCCTCGGGTTCACGTTTCTGGGCGCGGCCATCTTTGCCCTGGCCCGCTCGCGTCGCGGCCACATTCCGCAGGAAGCTTTCATCGGAATTGCCTACGCGGTCGCCTCGGCGGCTGCCATCCTGGCCATGAGCAAGGCCACCGGCGAAACCGAGCATTTGAAAGACATGCTGGTCGGCAACATCCTGGCGGTTTCACGGATCGAGGTCATCAAGACCGCCGTGCTTTACGGAGTGGTCGGCCTGTTTCATTACATCTTCCGGCAAAAGTTTCTGCTGATTTCGACCAACGCCGCCGAAGCCGAACGGCAAGGACTGAACGTGCGGCTGTGGGATTTCCTTTTCTACGCTTCGTTCGGCTTCGTGGTGACTTCCTCGGTGGCGATTGCGGGCGTGCTTTTGGTGTTCTGCTACCTGATCGTTCCGTCGGTGGGAGCGATGCTGTTTGCCGACCGCGTCGGCCCGCGGTTGGCGATCGGCTGGACCATGGGAACGCTGGTCTCCGCCTTGGGCGTCTACTTCTCGGTAAGCCTCGATACCCCTACGGGCGCAACCATCGTGTGCACGTTCGGGGCGGTCCTGATCCTGATGTTCCTGGTGCATCTGCTGTTTTTCCACGGGCATAAGGCGCCACCGGAAGGCAGAGGGTCGGTGGAGCATGCCCCGGAGCAGGTGTTGCAGGGGCGGCGGTAGGCGTAGGCCAGGTAACGGTTCCGTTCCGGTGACGAGGTGTTACTTCGGTGCTACGTCATAGCACTTTTGGTTCATTGTCCTAATGGTGCCCGGTTGCTAACGTTGTCCCAGAAAGTTTCCTCCCCTACGGTACGAAACCCGCATCTTTAGTACTTGGGGGTGGGCTATGAAGATAATGCACGTTTGCTACGCGGCGCTGGGGTTTGCGGTGGCCCGCTGGATTTTTAAACGTCAGCCGGTGGTAGATCCCGTTACGCGTTTTCGCGTGTCAGGCCTGCTGTAAACCCTGACCACTGAGTTTGCGAGGGTGCGACGCCCCGTTGCTCGCCACTTCTGGAAGACGCGCCCTCATCCTTCCTTGTCCCGGTCTAAGGTTCTAGCACCTACGTTCGCTCCTCCGCCCGTTCCGCCAGCGTGATTCACCGCTACAATTTATGAGTCATTGTCATACGCCCCGCGTGAGGGTCGCACGGTTTACGGGCATCGCGGAGGGGCGAAGAGAACTCATTCGGATGAGCAAGTCTGGGACCTTGGGCCAAAAACTTTACCGGGGATTGATCCTGGCCGTATGCGGAGCATTGTTCTGCGGCGGCGCGTGGGCCCAGTCCGAAGACGCTCCCACTCCGCTAGGCGACGTGGCCCGCTCGCTGCGTAAAAAGAAGGAAGAACCCAAGCCGGAAGCCGCAGCAGCGCCCGCCCGCACGATCATCGACAATGACAACCTTTCGCAGGTGATGGACGACGTCGAAACTCACCACATCACGCACGGAAACTTCCTGTACTCCTTCGACGGCGCCGGCCGGACGTTTCAGGTGTCGGCCCCGGACGTGACCTGCAGCCTATCCTTCAACTCGCATTCCGCGTCGTTGCTGTCGCGGCCACTGGTGCAGATGGACTTGCCGGAGGAAGATGTGCGCAAGCTGGACGGGCCCGCCACGATCAACGACGAGGGGCTGCAAGTTTCAGTGTTCAATGGAACGCAATGGAGGGTGGAGGAGATCATCGTCGGCCTGACCGTGGTGCGCCGCACCAATTCCGCAGCCGGTTACTACGGGGCGGCACAACTTCGGCCCGCCGCGTCAGAAACCACGGTGGTTGCCGAAAAGCAGTCCGACCTCACCACGCTGTACCACCTGAAAGCGACCGCGCTACCGGCGGCGACCACGGTATTCAAAGCTCCGCTGAGCACGGCCCTCGCTCCCGATGAAGAATGGCACTGGGCCATCGTCCAGGCGAAGGGCATTCCCCCGAAGCCGGAGAATTCCGCACTGAAGATGCCCCTGGCACCCACCAGCAACGCTGTGATTCCGTAGTTTCTTGTTCAGGTTCTTTGCCCCGCAGCGCGACGCAATCGCATCACAGCATCAACATTACGCACGCGGATGGCAGCTTCGCCGGGCGGAAGCAGCGGCTCAGGCTTCGGGCTGCTGGTAGGGGTTGTGGCCAAAATCCGGGTCACTGAGGCCATCGGGATTTCTCGCCACTTATCCTTCTAATGTTGGGAGGCGCTTGGAGCACCAGCGCAGCCAGGTCAGCGGCGTGACGGTTTGCTTGACCGGCCTCGGCTTTATTCTCGCACGCGAGTGGGTGACGCACGTCACTGTCCCGACGACCAGACGGTGATGAGAATGGAAAATGTATAGGTGTTTTCCACCCATTCAATAAATCATCCGTGACGGCTCGCCCTCGCCTGTGCCGACCGCGACAAAAGGCCGAGCGATGCTCCTTCAGCACAACATCCGAAGGAGGATGTTATGAAACCTCAAAAGATGTCTCAAAAACATCAACCTGAGCCCCCGGCTGCATCGTTGAGCCCTCGTAACCCCGAGGATCTGCGCTGGGAGATGCAGGAAGTGCAGCTGGCGATCACACGGCGCGCCTACGAGTTGTTCGAGACGCGTGGCTGTGAACACGGCCACGACTGGGAAGACTGGTTCCGGGCGGAATCGGAACTGCTGCGCCCAGTTTCGATCTCCATGCAAGAATCAGCCGATCGAATCAGTGTTCGCGCTAATGTTCTTGGCTTTGAAGCGAACGAGCTTAGGGTCAGCATTGAGCCACACCGCATCTCGATTCTGGGCAAAAAAGAAGCGAGTGTAACCGAAACTGAAGGAGGGAAAGTTAAATACATCGACTGGGTTCCCGACCAGATCCTCCAGTTCATCGATCTTGCAAGCGAAGTGATGCCGGAGAGCGCAGTGGTCGAACTACAGGCGGGGCAGCTGAAGATCGAACTCCGCAAAGCTGAGCGCGAGGTGGAAACCGTAGTCACTGCGGCTTGAATTGGTCCACTCGTTCTCTCCCAGGCTGTGCCCACTTCAGCCCAGGCCTACCCGATGAAACGTTGTTCGCGGCAATCGACCCGGGATTCCAAAGAAACCGCGAAACAATCCGAAACCGCAGCTCAGTTTCTGGAGGACTTGGCGGCGAACGCTGACACCGCTAAAGAAAGGCAGCGGTGTCTGGCTGTCGCAAAGGATTTGAGGTCAGCCGCTCACAACACGGCCCGCAAGTCGAAGCCGAAGAAGAGCCGACACCAAGGCTAGCTGCCAATATGGGGACAATACCTTGGGCGCGGGTCGCACTGAGGGGTGCGGAGCGACACTGACGCCTCCAGTTCTGCACCGATAAAGCTTTAGATGGAACGGGCTTTACCTAGTTGGCGATCCTCAAGTCGCCTGAGGCGGCCCGAAGGCCCCCTTCCGGCCGCCTCGTTTAGGCTTCGCCTCAGGTTTGTCAGGGTTCGATTCGGTTTGTGGTTAGCGCGGAAAGACCACCCGCGGAACGTCTTCTGCTTTTGCGCTCTGCAAGCTTCGGAAGGCGGCATCCAGGATTTCCTGGTTTTGCCAGCCTTGCTCGCCGGGCACCGGAAACGTGGCCTCGCCCTGGACTGCGGCCGCGAACATGTCGACCTGCCGGGCATAGGCGTACTGGTTGGAAACTAGTTCGTTTTCGACGATTACGCCGTTGCGCCGCAGTTGCAGGTTGATGGGCCGCTCGACATTCAAGCCATCGTCGGCCCGCAGAACACCTTCTTCTCCGACAAATTCCATCGGGGTCCGGTAATCGGCCCGCATGGAGACCAGCACGGTGCCCAACGTTCCGCGCTCAAACTCCAGGCTCAACAGGGCCGCGGCTTCCACGCCGCCCGAACGTTCGTCCCACAGGCCGCGGGCGCCCACCCGCACCACCTCGTCCTGCAGGATGTAGCGCAGGGCATCGACACAATGCACGCCGACATCGCCGATCGGGCCGCCTCCGGCGAGAGCCGGGTCCGTCAGCCAGGTGCGCTGGTGATGATTGGCGGCATAGGAAAACTCGGAGCGAGCAAAGATGGGGCGGCCGATTTGTCCGGCTGCAATTTTCTTCTGCAGGCGGGCCGTGCTGTCTTCAAAGCGAAAGACCTGGGCGACACCCAACAGGACTTTCGCACTCCGAGCCGCCTCGACCATCTGGCGGCACTCGGCGGCATTGAGGCCCATCGGCTTTTCGCAAAGCACCGGTTTGCCGTGGGCAATCGCCATCATCACGTCGGAAAGATGGAGCGCGTTGGGAGTCGTGACCAGGACGGCATCGACTTCGGGCGATCGGCACAGATCGGCAACCGAATCGAAGGCCAGCGGAATTTTGTACTCCGCCGCCGAGGCGCGGGCTTTGACCATGTCCCGGCGAGACAGGGCGATGACCCGGCAACTGCGCGCCAGCGCAAAGCCCGGCATCAGCCGTCGCACGGCATGCAAACCGAAGCCAACTATGCCAAAACGGACCATAGCGAGAGAGATGGGGCCGGGCTGCGATGGACGGCGGGCAGCTACTGGCAGCAAAGCCGAAAGCCCTACGCCCCTCTGATACCGAATTGCGAACTAACCGTGAACGGACTCGTTAACCGTGTACAGGAACTAACGGGAAGCCATCGCTCCCACCAGAGACTGGAACACCTTATACCCATCGGTGCATCCCAATTCCGGCTCGGCGGCGCGCTCCGGGTGGGGCATCATGCCCAGAACATTGCGTCCCGGGCTGCAAATCCCGGCAATGTTATCGCGCGAACCGTTGGGGTTCGCGGCGGCGGTGATCTCGCCCTGCGGCGTGGAATAGCGAAATACGATGCGATGGTCGCGCTGCAGTTCGGCAAGGGTCGCGGCGTCGCAGAAATAATTGCCTTCCATGTGCCCAATCGGAATGGTCAGGACTTCACCCTGGCGGCAGGCATTGGTGAACGGGGTGTCGGTGCTCTCGACCCGCACCTGCACTGGCTTGCAGATATATTTCAGCCCCAGGTTGCGCATGAGCGCGCCCGGCAGCAGCCCGGCTTCGCACAGGATCTGGAACCCATTGCAGATGCCCAGCACGATGCCGCCGCCGTCGGCGAATTTCTTGACCGACTCCATGACGGGAGAGAACTTCGCGATCGCGCCGGTGCGCAGGTAGTCCCCAAAGGCAAAGCCCCCGGGCACGATGATGGCGTCGCAATCTTCGAGGTCATGCGATTCATGCCACAGAAAGGTCACCGGCTGGCGGGCGACCTGCTGGATCGTCCAGAATGCGTCGTGATCGCAATTGGAGCCGGGGAAAATGAGGACGCCAAATTTCATGGCAATCGCCCCTCTGGGTGGAATATTTCGAGTCTACCATGGGGCAAAAGCAAACCGCCCGGCTCTTAAGAAGGGTCAGGCGGCGGGTACAACAATCGTTAGGGACTAGTCGAGACCGGGAGGAGGCAACGGTGGAAGAGGCAACTCGTCCGGTCCGCCCGGTGGCATTACCTTCTGCTTGAAGAAGAACATGTGATCGCCGGGTACGGCCTCGGCTCCCCGGATCGTCTTGAGCTGCCGCCATTGTTCCAGAGACAGCTGCTTTCGCAGATCGAGGTTCATGGCGGTGAACTCGCGCTCCAGCTTTCCGCGTGCTGCCAGCACCTGGTCCACCTGCGAGTTGACCTGGCCCTCGTCGGGTTGGTCGGCATCAAGCATGGTTTGTAGTTTCAGGTCCTGCTTCTCCATGTCAGCGCCGTAGTCGATCAGCTTCATCTTGTGGTTGTAGAAGACCTGGTTAAGCTGCGAGACCTGGGAGTCGCTCAATGCCAGTTTCGAGACGACGTCGGGATTCTGCCACCATTTTCCCATTTCGCGCCGCATCATCATGACGTGACGGCCCTTCCCTCCCGAAATCGCGCCGCCTGCCACGCCTCCGGTCGCTCTCCCGGCTTCCGGTCCATTCTGCGCCTGAAGTGTTCCCGCCAGTGCGAGCGTGCTTAGTGCAACGATCCATCTAGTTTTCATGAGAACGAGTCTCCTTCTTTTCCGACGAGGTATGCAGCGGCAGATTGCCGTCGCTTTCTTCCACCATCAAAGTGGCCGGCTCCAGGGCGAGCGGAGTATCGGCCCGCACCGCCCGTTCGATCTCGAGCAGCAACTGGTGATCGGAATCGGACTGGACCGCAGGGGTGGCGACCGCCACCGGGCGTACGCCCGGGCCCCGGCCCAGCATCGCGAAGGCCACCAGCAACAGCACGACCACAGTTGGGACCAACGTCATGGTCAGCCGGGATGGCTGTCCGTATTGGCGCTGGGCGGCCCTGATGCGGGATGCCTGCTGCTCCCAGAAGATTTCAGGGCGGCTGGCGGATTGACGGCTGGCCGCGCCGAACTGGCGCAAGGCGGCTTCCACCTTTTCCCGCTCGGTTTGGCACGGCTGGCAGTGGGCGATGTGGTGCTCGGCCGCGAGGTCGAAGCTCACCAGGGCTCGCTCCAGCAGCGAATCGTGCGTGTTTTCGTTGGCATTCATCGTAAGTCCCTCAACTTGTTCCGCACCGTCTGCACGGCGCGGAATAGATGCGTTTTCACGCTGCCTACCTGCAGCCCGAGCGCGGAAGCGATCTCGGACAGTTCCATTTCCTCGACGAAGCGGAGCAGGAAGACGGCGCGCTGCTGCTGGGAGAGCTGGCTGGCCACGTCCCAGACGGCGCGCACGTCCTCGCGCGCCAGCAGGATTCGTTCGGGCGATGCCTCCAGCGAGGGCACATGCCCGGTTCCACCGTCTTCATCCGCCGTCATCGAGGCCGAGGAGCCGCTTCCAGAAACTAGCCTTGCGATTGCGGGCGTGATCATGAGCCAGGTTGGAAGCAATGCGCAATAGCCAGGTCTCCATCGTCGATTCCCCGCGAAAGCTGGACAGGTTCTGATAGGCGCGCAGGAAGCATTCCTGGGTCAGATTGTCGGCCTCCTCCGGATCGCGCAGCAACATCAGCAGGAAACGGTACACGCGCTGCTGGTGGCGGCGCACGAGAGCGTCAAACTCTTCGGCGGTGATCTTTTGCGCCGTGGCGCCCAGCGCGGAAGTCAGTGCGGTCTCCATGCGAATGGTCGTCAGCCCTCGGTCGTCAGTCTTCAGCGCCAGCGACGGACGGGTCGGCTGACGGCCGGCAACTTGAGACTGGGACTGAGCTGCTATGAGTATGGACGAATTTCCGAGGCAGCGGGTTGACAGCGCGCGCAAATTCCGTGAAGTTTTCTTTCCCAGTTGCATCCAACCATCATGAGTATCGGCGTGCACGCTCGCATCACCGGCAATGCCCTGAAGAACTGGGCGATCGCGCAGTTGCAGGATTCGGTTGTGGTCGGACTTCTATGGTGGCTGGGCCTTTATCTGCTGAAGGTTCCGCTGGCGCCGTTCTGGGCAGTGTGCGCGGCGGTGCTCCAGATCGTTCCTCATGTGGGACCCGTACTGGGGCTGCTGGGGCCCGTTTTAGCAGCGTGGATCCACTGGGGAAGCCTCGAGCACTCCCTCTATGTATTGATGCTGTATGCCGGCATCGTGATCGTCGATGGTTTCTTCTTGCAGCCCTACCTCATGAAGCGAACGACCCGGGTGCCCATCTGGGCGTCGATCCTGACGCCGATTGTCCTCGGCGTTTTAATTCCGTTTTGGGGTGTGCTGCTCTCGGCGCCCCTGCTGGCGGTGGTATACGCCTATAAAGAGAGGCAAGCGAAAAGTAGTTCGTGACGCAGCCGACTTTCGATTCGTCTCGGCCGGTTCGGAGAGCGACAGCTCAGTGCGCTGTGAATGCAGGCTAGGCTGGCAATCCGGAAAACCTCGTCGCTATGCCAGGCCACCCTCTCGCGCAAGCTTGAGCGCTTCTAACGCAGCGCCGCGGGCCCCGGCGGTATCACCGTTCGGCATCACGTGGATGGGGATGTCAGCTTGCTCCTCGCGCTGGGACGGCATTCCCGCACGAACCTCCGTCAGGAACCAGCGCTGGAATTGCTGGCTGGTCTCGAGGACACCGCCCCCGACGATCAGGGCATCGGGATCGAAGGTATTGATCATTTCGTCGAAGAAGAGTCCCAAGGCGTGGGCCTGCACCCGGAAAATCTCTTTGCTCATGGGGTCGCCGTTGTCCGCGAGGCCGCGGACCGCCTTCGCAGCCTGGTGCGGGTCTTGTTTTGCCAGATCGTGCCCGGGATAGCGCTTAAGGAAATACGGCAAGAGAGTTTTTTCGATCGCGGTCAGGGAGCACAGCGATTCGAGATCGCCGATCCGGCCGCAGTTACATTGCGGCCTGATGCCCTCGGTTCCGGCGATGCTCTGGTAAGGAATGAGCACATGGCCCAGTTCGCCGCCGAATCCGTTCTTGCCCTTCACGACATTGCCTTCCAGGATGATGCCTCCGCCATTGCCAGTGCCCACTACGTCAGAAATCGAGGTCGCGCGGCTGTTGGCGCCGAAAATCGCATAGTGACCCCAGAGCGCGGCGGCGTTCGCATCGTTCAGGTAAGAGACCGGCTTGCCCAGCTTGTGAGCCAGACCCTCGCGGATGTCGAAGCCCGCCCAGGTGGGATGCACAAAATTGGTGGAACCCCGGGCGCTGAGCTGGCCCGCGGCACTGGCCGGACCCGGGCGTATCGAGACCGATGGCAACCACGTCCTCTAACGCAATGCCCGCCTGATCCGTGGCAACTTTGAGACCGTTGGCAATCTGCGCCAGGCAAATGTCGGGTCCTTGCCTGGAAAGCGCGGGATGCTCGCACAATCCTTCGATCAGAAACTTTTCGTCCCGGTCCACCAGCGTGTAGTTGATGGCAGTTCCGCCCAAATCCACTCCGGCCACGACTTGCACAATTCGGTCCTCGAATCTTCAAAGTTTACGCCGCACAGCTTAGCAGAAGGATATCGTCGGCGTAGAGGAGATAGTCCGCACGGGTTGTTCGGCCTGGAAGGGCGAGTTAGCATTACGCGCATGCAAAAATCCAAGTCCGGCACACGTGGTTCGATCGCACAAGCAAGAAGCGCTCCCAAGACTGTGGACGAATACCTCGCGCGAGTGCCCGAGCCTGCGCGCTCCACCTTGAAGAAAGTTCGCGCGACGATTCGGTCGGCCGTGCCGTCGGAGGCCACCGAAGTCATCAGTTATCGCATTCCGATCTTCAAGTACAAAGGAATGCTGGTGGGATACGCGGCATTCTCGAAGCACTGTAGTTTCTTTCCCATGAGCTACCCGGTGATCGGGAAGTTCAAGAAAGAACTGGAGGGTTCTCTGACATCCAAAGCCACCATCCGTTTCCCGGTGGACAAGCCGCTGTCGGCGGCCCTGGTGAAAAAATTGGTGAAGGCCCGAGTCGCGGAGAAAGACGAAAAGTAGACGTCCTATCAGGTGGTTCCGGGAGATGGGGCCGGGGTGCAGTTTACTGACCGTTCTCGGTCAACGAACACGTAGGGTTGCCGAAAACGGGCATGCTATAATTTGCCTTCGCCTGCATGCGTTTCCGAGGCTATCCTGTGATCTCCTCCAAAGGCGAATCCTGCGCATTTCCAGTTCTTTAGATACGAGGTATCGCTATGTCTGGCCATTCAAAATGGGCGACCATCAAGCACAAGAAGGGCGCGCTCGACGCCAAGCGGGGCAAGATATTCACCCGTCTGATCAAGGAAATCGGCATTGCCGCCAAGAATGGCGGCGGCGATCCCGATAGCAATCCTCGGCTGCGCACGGCGATCCTGGCCGCCAAGGCCGAGAATATGCCGGCCGACAACATCAAGCGCGCCATCCAGCGCGGTACCGGCGAACTTCCCGGAGCGACCTACGAAGAATTCACGCTCGAAGGCTATGGGCCGGGCGGAGTCGCCATCCTCGCCGAGATCAATACCGATAACCGCAACCGCACGGTCAGCGAAATCCGCCACTGCTTTGGCAAGAACAATGGCAACATGGCAGAAGCCGGCGCCGTGTCCTGGATGTTCCACAAGAAAGGTGACATCGTCATTCCCAAAAGCGCCGCCAAAGAGGATGACCTGATGGGCATCGTGCTCGAGGCCGGCGGAGAGGACCTGCGCGATGATGGCGACAACTGGGAAATCCTGACCGAACCGTCCGCGTACGAAGCCGTGCTCGAGGCAGTGAAGAAGGCGGGGATCACGCCCACTTCCTCCAGCGTCGCCATGATTCCGCAAAACTACATCAAGCTGGAAGGCGCAGCCGCGAGCCAGATGATCCGCCTGCTCGAAGCGCTGGAAGAGCAGGACGACGTACAGAACGTCCACGCCAACTTCGATATCGATCAGAAGTTGCTGGAGGAAGTTGCCGGTTAGCGATCGGTTTCATTGCCGCCCAGAATCGCGTGGCCGCCTGAGGATCGGGCGGCCTTTGTTATGCGCCATACGGACAAGCCTGTAGTTTTCAACACTCCCGTGGAAAATTCTGTGGATAACCCGGGAAATAGCCTTCTAAGTGTCTCAGGGAGAAGTGGTTCAGCAGCTTGCACAGAGACGGGTGCTGGCACTTTCGTGGTAGAACTTCCCATTCCTTTGCGGAATCTTGCAGCATGAAACTCCGGCTCGACAAGTTGCTGGTTGAACGCCGGCTGGTGCCTTCGCGCGAGCGGGCGCAGGCTCTGATCCTCGCCGGAAAGGTGCTGGTCAACGAGCAGAAAATTGAAAAATCCGGGGCTGCGGTCGACCCCGACGTGACCCTGCGTCTGCTGGAGGAGGATTTAAAGTATGTGGGCCGCGGCGGACTCAAGCTGGAAAAAGCGCTGGATCACTGGCACATCGACGTGGCGGGCCAGACCTGTCTCGACGTGGGCGCCTCGACCGGCGGGTTTACCGACTGTCTTCTGCAGCACGGAGCGGGCCGCGTGATTGCGATCGATACCGGGTACGGCCAGATGGACTTCGGTCTGCGCCAGGATGCCCGGGTTCGCTTGCTGGAGAAGACGAATGCCCGCTACCTGACGCAGGCAGCGCTCGGCGAGTTCGCATCGTTGATAGCGATGGACGTCTCGTTCATATCCGCAACGCTGGTCTTGCCGGCAGTCATCTCTTCCGCATTTCCGCTCGCCAGGGACCGGACATCGGTTTGCCGCGCGGTCATTCTAGTGAAGCCCCAGTTCGAAGCGGGCCGCGCGGAAGTGGGCAAGGGCGGCATCGTGCGCAACGAGTCGGCCCAGTTGGCGGCTGTCGAACGAGTGCGCCAGGCAGTGGTTCAACTGGGCGCCCAAGCAACAGATTTCATCGATTCACCCATTCTGGGTGCGGAAGGAAATCGCGAATTCCTGCTGCACGCGCAATTCTGAAAGAGCTGCCAGCGGCGAGCTCCGACTCCTGCGAAACTCATGGAAGGGTCGATACTGCTCATCCGCTCGGTGCCTCCCGAAGAATGGTTATGAGACGGCTTCTAGTACAATGCATCCTTCGCTATGCCAAACGGGACCGCGCCGTCCACCCGCAGCAAATCCGTCGGCATCATTTCGAAACCGGCCAAGCCGGAACTCGCGCAAATTCTTCCCCCGCTCATCGCCTGGTTTCGCAAGCACGACTACCAGATTGTCATTGACCGGGAAACCGCCGTCTACAGCCCCGGTCCGGAGGTCGTCGACCGCAAACAGATGGCCTCGCGTGGCCTGGACTTTGTAGTGGTACTCGGAGGAGACGGGACCTTGCTGTCCACCTCGCGAGCCGTCGCCCCCGCGGGCATCCCCGTGTTGGGCGTGAATCTGGGCTCGCTGGGATTCCTCACGGAAGTGCCTTTGCCCGAACTGTACCAGGCGCTCGATGAGGTAGACCAGAAACGGGCCACCGTGGAATCTCGCTCCCTGGTGCATTGCGAGCTACTGCGGGCGGGCAAGTCGATCATGAACTATTCCGCCCTGAACGACGTCATCGTCAACAAGAGCGCGCTGGCCCGGCTGAATACCTACGACCTGTATATCGACAAGGCTTTCGTGACAACCTACAAGGCCGACGGCCTGATCGTGTCGACGCCTACGGGTTCGACCGCGTACTCCATGGCTGCGGGAGGCCCCATCCTGATGCCTTCGGTGGACGCTTTTGTGATTACGCCCGTGTCGCCGCACTCCCTCACCCACCGGCCGCTGGTGGTGCGCGATACGGTGGAGATCGAAATCGTGGTGAAGACCGGCGAAGAGGAGGCGTACCTCAGCGTGGATGGCCAGGTCGGTATGCCGGTGCGCGACGACGATAAGGTCGTCTGCCGCAAGGCCGAATACAAAGTTCAGCTGCTGCGGATTCGCCGAGCCTTCTTCGAAATCCTGCGTACGAAATTGAAGTGGGGCCAGAGGTGAGGTCCGGCGCCAGGTGCCCGATGTCAGGTTTCGGGATTGCACGGTTGCAAGATACCGGGTGGCCGAGACAGCGACGGGGAGCCTTGCCGGTGAACTTTTCGAACTCATGAACAAAACTCGAGCTTGCTCCTTCGTTCTCGCATCCTTCCTGCTCTGGGGTTTCCATAGCTGGTCCTCGGCAGAGTCGAAACCCGCCGCCGACGTGATTGTCACGCATGCAAAAATCTGGACCGTAGATCCAGCGAAGCCTTCGGCCCAGGCCGTCGCCATTCTGGGGGATCGCATCGTGGCGGTGGGGACTGATTCCGAAGTCACGGTCTGGCGCGGCCCGAAAACGCAGATGATCGATGCCGGGGGCAAGCTTCTGCTTCCCGGCTTCAACGATGCGCATGTGCACTTTGTCAGCGGCGGCGCACAACTGGAAAACGTCCAGCTCAATGACGTAACCAGCGCCCAGGAATTTGCCCGCCGCATTGGCGAGCGCGCCAAAGCGACGGCGCAGGGGGCCTGGATTCTCGGCGGCGACTGGGACGAAACGAAGTGGACGCCGGCAGAGTTTCCGACCCGGGAGCTGATCGATCCGGTCACGCGGGACACGCCCGTGTTCGTCAGCCGCTATGACGGCCACATGGGCCTGGCCAACTCGGCGGCACTGCGAGCGGCCGGCATCACCGCCAAAACCGCCGACCCGCCCGGCGGTGCCATCGTGCGCGATGCCAACGGCAATCCCACGGGCGCGCTGAAGGATGCCGCCCAGGACATGCTCTACAAGGTGGTCCCGCCGCTGTCGCACGACCAGCGCCTGCACGCGGTGAAACGCGCCCTGGCGTATGCGGCCTCGCTCGGCGTGACCAGCGTCCAGCACATGAATCCCGACTATGCCGATATTGCGGTGTACGCAGAATTGCTGGAGCAGGGGAAATTGACCGCCCGGATTTACGCGGCGCCGTTCATCATGGGGTTCGAGGACCAGGCCAAGCTCGGAATCCGCCACGCCTTCGGCGGCCCGTATCTCCGAATCGGTGCGGTCAAAGGCTATGCCGACGGTTCGCTGGGTTCCCGCACCGCGTATTTCTTCGAGCCATTTTCCGACACGCCCGGCAATCGCGGACTGCTTTCCGATGAAATGCAGCCGCCTTCGTTGATGCGCGACCGCATGCTCAAGGCCGACGCCGCCGGCATCCAGTTGTGCACGCACGCGATTGGCGATGAAGGGATTTCGATGATCCTCGATTTTTATGCGGACATCGTGAAGGAACACGGCACGGCCGACCGGCGTTTCCGCATCGAGCACGCGCAGCATATGGCGGCCAAAGACTTTGACCGCTTCGCGCAGCTGGGCGTGATTGCCTCCATGCAGCCCTACCACGCCATTGATGACGGCCGCTGGGCGGAAGGCCGGATCGGCCACGACCGCGCCAGCCGCACCTACGCTTTCCGCACTTTCCTGAATCACGGGGTCCGCCTGGCTTTTGGGACGGATTGGGAGGTGGCGCCCCTGAACCCCATGCTGGGTGTCTATGCGGCGGTCACCCGCGCCACGCTCGACGGCAAGAATCCCAACGGCTGGTTTCCTGAGCAAAAGCTCACCGTCCCGGAAACCGTACAGGCCTACACCATGGGATCCGCGTACGCCGAATTTCAGGAGAACGAGAAGGGATCCATCACGCCGGGCAAGCTGGCCGACCTGGTAATTCTGAGCGACGACATCTTTACCATTGACCCGGTGAAGATTCGCGACGTGAAGGTCCTGAAAACATTCGTCGGCGGGAAGCTTGTCTGGGAGGCGGACAAGGCGGCCGCCCAATGACACGGTCGACCCGGTGAATGAGGATGGACTGGTGCGCTTATGATTCCGTGCGCAACATTTCCCTTATGGTCTCGCGCCGCCTTACCAGCTTCACCGACTTTCCGTCCACCAGAATCTCGGCCGGTCGTGGCCGGGTGTTGTAGTTGGACGCCAGCGCCATGCCATAAGCTCCCGCGTCCAAAACCGCCAGCAACTCGCCTTCCTCGACCGCAGGCAGCTTGCGGTCACGCGCCAGGAAATCTCCGGTCTCGCACACCGGGCCGACCACGTCCACGGTTTCCCGGGCAGGGGCGTCAGTGCGCACCTTCACGGGCACGATCTCGTGGAATGCGTTGTAGAGCGATGGCCGCAGCAGGTCGTTCATGCCGGCATCGACGATCAGGAATTTCTTGCTGTTGTTGGTCTTGCGATAGAGCACGGACGTAAGCAGTGCCCCCGCGGGGCCAACGATCGACCGGCCCGGCTCGAGCAACAGGTGAACCTTCAAACCGCGCAAAGGGGCGAGCAGGGCTTGCGCATATTGGGACGCATATTCGGAAAAATCTGCCATGGCGTCTGGCGCGTCCGCACCGGCGCCGGCGCTTGCATCTCCATCACTCGCCTGGTAGGCGATGCCTAATCCGCCGCCCGCATCGATGTAGTCGATGCGATGTCCATCGTGTCGGAGTTGGTCCACCAGAGCACTGACTCTTTCCATGGTCGCGGCGAACGGGGCCAGGTCGGTGATCTGTGAACCGATGTGCACGCTCACGCCCGCCACGTTGAGATGGCGCGTGCCTGAGGCTTTGGCATACAGCGCGCGCGCCTCGCCAATCGGAACTCCAAACTTGTGCTTGTGCAGGCCGGTGGAAATGTAGGGGTGGGTATTGGCCGAAACGTCAGGATTGACGCGGAACGCAATCCGGGCGGTCTTGCGCAAACGAGCCGCGCATTCCGCCAGCGCCCACAATTCCGATTCGCTCTCGACGTTGAACAGCAGGATGCCGGCTTTCAGGGCAGCGTGCATTTCTTCGCCGCTCTTGCCTACGCCCGAAAACACGACCTTGCCGGCCGCTCGCCGGTCCGCTCGCAGGACCCGCTCCAGTTCGCCGCCCGAGACCACATCGAACCCACAACCCAGGTTGCCCAGCAGGCGCAAGATCGCCAGGTTGGAGTTCGCTTTGACCGAGTAACAGACGGTGTGAGGCGCCCGGCGGAACGCGCGTTGAAAGCAGCGCATGCGCTCGCGAATGGCCGACGCCGAATAGACGTACAGGGGAGTACCGAAACGTTCCGCCAGCCGCTGCAAGGAAATCTCGTCGCAGCAAAGCACGAAGCCCGCGGAACGGCGTAGCAGCCCGTGGCGCTGTTCCCGGTAGGAAAATGCCGGGGGCCGGGCGTCGGGGATCGCAGGATTGCGCCTCACTTAAGCTTCGAACCACTCCCTTGTACCTTGATGGCGACGACGGTCTGGTCGTCAAAGGCCGTCTCTCCCGCGGAGTGTTCCTCGACCGCCTGGAACAACGACGCCACCACACACTCCGGCGACTGGTCCGGGCAGTTAGCGATTACCCGCTCGACGGCGCTGCGTCCAAACATCTCGCCGGCGCGGTTGCTGGCATCCAGAATACCGTCGCTGAAGAATACGAAAATATCGCCGGGCTTGGTCCGGAAGGTGAACTCCTCATACTCAGCGTCGTCGAACAGGCCCAGAGGGAGGCCGGTGGCTTCGATGATCTCCATCTTTCCATCGTGGATATAGATTGGCCGGGGGAGTCCTGAATTGGCCACCTGCAGGGTGCGTCTCTCATCGTCCCAAACGGCATACAACAGGCAGATGTACTGCGCCTCGATGCGGCGCTCGCCCAACGAAAAATTCACCGCCGAAAGCATCTCGGCCGGCCCCGGCTCGATGGGCGCATGGGAACGCAAAATGCCGCTCACCAGCGCCGCATAGATCGCCGCCGGAGCACCTTTCCCGCTGACGTCTCCGACCACGATCCCGAGACGCGACATCGAGTAGTGCACGAAATCGTACAAGTCCCCGCCGATGGCGCGCGCGGGAACGAATTTGGCGGCGACCTCCAGGTGCGAGACCTTGGGCATGGCCGGCGGAAGCAGCCGGAACTGAAGTTCGCGAGCCAGGGCCAGGTCGCGCTCCAGCCGCCGCTCCTGTCGCGCGATCTGTTCATAAAGTCGGGCATTCTCCAGGGCGATGGCAACCTGCGCGGCCAGCGTCGTGATGGTCCGTTTGTGGTCTTCGGTAAAGAATCCGCGGCGGGTGTGCTCCAGGTCAAGCACGCCAATCACCCTGTCCTTGTAGATCAAGGGAACCGCCAGTTCCGACTTGGTCTCGGGGTTCGCCATCACGTAGCGCGGATCTTTGCTTACATCCGGGACCAGGACGGCCGCCTTTTCGGCCGCGGCCACGCCGACCAGGCCCTGGCCGAGCGGAATGTCGTGCTTCAGATGAATGCTTTCCTGAAAGCGCAGGGAAAACCGGTGAACCAGCTTCTGGCCGTGTTCGTCGAGCAGCAGGATGCTGAACATCTGGTAGTCGATGATGCGGTTCAGCAGTTCCGCAATCCGCTTCAAGAGTTCGTCGACGTTCAGAATCGAAGACAGCTCGCGCGCGATCTCATTCAGCAGCAGGAGGGTGCGCGCCTGGCGGGTGGTGCGCGTGTAAAGCTGAGCGTTTTCGATGCCGACCGCCATGCGCGAACCGATCAGCGTCAGCAGGCGGCGGTGTTCGTCGGTGAAGTACCCGGGCGCCCGCGCTTCGATGTCAATCACGCCGATCAGCCGGTTCTTCACGATCAGCGGGACTGCCAACTCGGAGCGCACGGTGGGAATCGCCTCGATGTAGTCGTTCTCTTTGGTGACGTCCTCGACCAGAATGGCCTGGCGAAGCTGGGCGGCGCGACCGGTCACACCCTGCCCAACCTTGATCCGAGCGCGCTCCGCATACTCCCGCGGGTAGCCGGTTTGAAAGCGGAAGCGCAGTTCCTGGGATTTCTCGTTGAGCAGGAGGATGGCAAAAATTTCGTAGTCGATGACTTTGCGGACCAGTTCCGCAACCCGGCGCAGGGTGGTATCGAGGTCGAGCGTGGTATTGACCACGTCGGCGACTTCCAGCAGCAACGGCTCGACTTTCAGCTGGACATCAGGTTGGGTTGGGACGAATGGCACTCGATCTATGATACCAGCCGACGCGCGACGGGCGGTTGCGTCTTGGTGTCCCTCAAGTGGGTACATCCTTTGGGAACACGGCGGCGTCACAAGCCAATGCCTTCCCGCTCTTCCAAGAAGGTGGTATGGGCCGCCATCGTCGCAAACCTCGCGATTGCCGTCGCCAAGTACGCCGTGGCGCTCTCTACGCACAGCTCGGCCATGCTGGCGGAAGCGTTTCATTCCACCGCCGACTGCGGAAACGAATTCCTTCTGCTGCTGGGGATGAAACGGAGCGCTCGCCCCGCCGACCCCTTACATCCCTACGGCCACGGCAAGGTCCTGTATTTCTATTCGCTGCTAGTCGCGGTTTACATTTTCGGAATCGGCGGCTTGCTGGCCTTCTATGAGGGCATTTCCCATCTTGCGCGGCCGCATCCGTCCAGCCATGTGGGATGGAACTACGCGGTGCTTGGCCTGGCGGCTGCCTTCGACTTCTACTCGTGGCGCATTTCCTACCAGGAATTGCTGGCCCAGAAGGATCCCGATGAAAGCACCTGGGACGAGATCATTGGCAGCAAGAATCCTGTCGTATTCACGGTATTTCTGGAAGACTCGGTGGGTCTGATGGGTACGGGACTCGCCTTCCTGGGCATCTTCCTCGGACGGTTGCTTCATAAGCCTTATCTGGATCCCGTCGCTTCGATCCTCATTGGATTGCTGCTCAGCGCGGTTGCCGTGCTTCTCGGCCGTGAAAGTGGGGCGCTGCTAGTGGGTGAAAGAACGAGCCGCGCCACCCTCCGGCAAGTCAGGAACATCTTCGAAACTGACCCGTGCGTGGAAGCGGTAGGAGATCTCCTGACCATGCAACTTGGGCCGGATGAAGTGTTGCTGACGGCGGATGTGCGATTCCGGCGCGGACTACAGGTACAAGAACTTGAGGCCGCAGTCGATCGGCTGGAAGAGCGGATCCGGCAGGCAGAACCGACCATCCAGCGAATCTTTCTGGAAGCCGACTCATTGAAGCCCGTTACCCGCTCCCAGCCAACGGGAACGCCTCGGGCAAGCGGCGACGCGCCGAAGCGAATCTTGAAATCCGGCTGAGGAGAACCGCACAACTCTCAGGCACGACCTGACACCTAAAACGATCGGGGAAACTTAGACGGGCAGAATGGTTTCTTCGGCTTCGGAGCGGTGGGTGGTGCGCTGCTTGCGAAGTTCGTTCAAGAAGAGTTCGGTGGACAAAGACGCCTTCCGGTGGAACAACTCCAGCAAAGGATCTTCGCTTTCGGCAGCCGGAGGCACGCTTTCGGGAACTTCCGAGGGAGTTGCCTCCAGCCCTTCCGGTTCGACCAGTAGTTCGGGAAGCAGGTTGCCGGCATCCATCAAGGTTTTGATGAATTTCTCCACTTGATGCTGCTGCGCGGGGGTGGTTTGAGTGAACTCAATTCCCATGCCGACCTCGGGATGCATGACGCGAACTGCGCCCTCGACGCGGAGCTCGTGTCCAGCAGCACGCATGGATAAAACGATCCGGGTGCGCGCCGGAAAGGGCGAGGAAATTTCCAGGTAGCAGCCGCCCAGGCTCAGGTCCGTGAGCTTGCAACCCACGGGAGGATCGTCCTTCTCGCTTTCCGGCGAGTTCTGGTTGAGCCATAGGCGCAGGTCGTGCGAGAGATCGACCGGCAGGTTCGCGAAGCGGATGCCGACCTGTCCGCTGGGATTCTGCCAGGCTACCTGGCCAATGACGTCAACGAGCTTTTGCCGTCCGGGCAGCGTGAAACTGACCTCCCAGGGCCCGGGATCTTTTTGCCTTTTGGGAAGTTGGACGGCCATGCCGCCCTCACTCAGGTCCGTGGTGGCCACGGTCTGGCGGAATCCAGTCGTCGGGTTGCTGAGCGTAACCGGGACTTGGATCGCCACCCGGGAATTGCGCCGGCGTTCGCGTTTCATGAGCGCACGCGCAGCCCGGAAGGTGGACTTGGCACGCTCCATCAATACGGGTTTGTAGAGCACAAAGTGGGCGCCCATGTCGAAGGCGGAACGAAGGCCGGTATGGCCGTCCATGATCGCAATCGCGATTGCCCGCTTGTTACAGGGCGCGGACCGGGCGCTTTTGAGGACCAGGCTCGAGGTTTTCACGTCGGTGCAGTCGACGATGACCGCTTCAAATCTCTGACGGGTCAGCTTGCGGATCGCTCCATCCGGGTCCGTACAGTGCTCGATGCCGATCTCGAGGTCGCTCAGTACGCGCCGCAGGACGCGTACGATCTTCTCGTCGGAACATAACAAGAGTGACTTCAGACTCATAAGACGGTTTCAAACTCCGGGGGAGATACAGGCTCAAAAAGGGTTTAGCCCTGATGCACGCCTTTCTCTTCTTCTTCCTCCGAGTTCAGGAGGTGGGCCACGTTGCGCAATTGTTCGGCTGCGGTCTGAAGCGCCTCGATCTGTTTGCCCAGTTGGGCCTGCTCGGCCTGCTTCTTGCGGAGCACCTCATAGATATCTCTCACGTAACTCCTCCTGACGGCCACTCTACGGTCCATTAATTACATCGTCAACGACGGGTCGCCAGTTCGGGTTACGGCCGTAACCCGCAGGGTCGCTTCGTGAGAGCTTCTACCAAAAATCACATATATCGGGGAAGGGCTGGTTCCTCCCTCGAATTCTGGGTTAAGCGTTTGATGGCAGGTAGTTTAGGTTGTTTTGAGATGTGCTGCGGGATAACGTTTTCAGTTGACTTATAGAGAAAAATGGTCTATATTCTTGTGTCTCCAATATCCCATAGGTCGGTGTAGCGGGTCGTTAACCTTTTACCGCCGCCTATCGTGTTTTGGTTTGCATCCAACCTAAGAGCCTGTGAATCTAAGATTTAGGTAGTGCTCTGCGGTTGTCGAATTTATTCCAACGTAACGAGGCGTAATTTTCATGGCAAAGCGACGCGGAAACCCAAACTGGGGTAAGCCGGAACCCATTGGGCCGATCACCCCCACGATCACCGAGTTCGAGCAAGTCGTTCGCGAATATAAACTCTCCCCCGACCAGTATTTGAGGTCGACGCGTTTGCGCGAATGGGCACGCCGGAACAAGAATTCCAAGTACATCCCGGAGCCGCTGTTGGAAGCCTGGGGTTTCGAGATCGAGTCGACCCTGTAGAGCACCGAACCGAACCAAGATGGTCTGGGCCGCCCGTAAGGCGGCCCTTTCTATTGCGACGGGAACGAGAATATCCTGAAGGTCTGCGGGTGAGACACGGAGCTTGCTCCTATGCTGGAAGCGGTCAAACTTCCACCCAACCAAGTTGCTGCCGCATTGGTGGCTATCAGCTTCGCGGCGGGATTAAACGTCTATGCCACGCTGGCTACGCTGGGATTGCTGGCGCATGCCGGGGTATTGCCGCTACCGGCGCCGCTCCAGTTGCTGGCCAACTGGTGGGTCATCGGCGCGAGCATTGCACTGTTTCTGGTGGAATTTTTCGCCGACAAAGTGCCGGCCTTCGATCTGCTCTGGAATGCCCTGCACACGTTTATCCGCATTCCGGTGGCGGCGCTGCTTGCCTATGGCGCGACGGCGCAGCTTTCGCCCCAGAAGCAGCTGATCGCGACGCTGCTCGGAGGAGCCATCGCGCTGGCCGCCCACGGGGGCAAAACCGCCATGCGCGCGGTGGTTACACCGTCTCCGGAGCCTCTGTCGAACATCGGGCTTAGCCTGGGAGAGGACGCGCTGGCCATATTCCTCACCTGGTTCGCGACCCGGCATCCTTACCTGGCAGCCACCCTGGCCATCGGCTTTCTGGCGGTGATTGTGGTGCTGGTACGCTGGGTCGTGCGGGCGGTGAAGGCGCTGTTCCGGGGTGCGGAAGGCGAGTTGCTCCATCAGAGCAGGCCAAGCTGACCGATACTGTTTGCTAGAATCGCACTTGTTATGAGTCCCCAGCTCCCATTCACCGACGTTCCTGCGGCGATTGAGGAAATCCGCGCCGGCCGCATGGTGGTCGTGGTCGATGATGAAGACCGCGAAAACGAAGGCGACCTCACGCTGGCCGCCGAAAAAGTCACTCCCGAAGCCATCAACTTTATGGCGAAGTACGGCCGGGGGCTGGTTTGCCTGGCCATGACCGAAGAGCGGCTTGAGCACCTGCGCATCGGACCGATGACGGCGGAAAACACTTCCAACTATGGAACCGCTTTTTGCGAGGCGATTGACGCGCGGGATGGGGTGAGCACCGGGATCTCGGCTTACGATCGGGCACGCACCATTCAGGTAGCCATCGACCCGGCGACCCGCCCTTCCGACCTGGCCCGGCCCGGCCATGTCTTCCCTCTTCGCGCTCGCAAAGGCGGCGTTCTGGTGCGGGCGGGGCAGACCGAAGCTTCCGTCGACCTGGCGCGCCTTGCCGGGCTGATTCCCGCCGGCATCATCTGCGAAATCATGCGGGATGACGGGACCATGGCCCGGATACCGGACCTGATCGAGTTCTGCAAGGCACACGATCTGAAGATGTTGACCGTGGCAGAGGTCATCCGCTATCGCATGGCGCACGAGCGTTATGTACACCGGGTGGGCGAAGCTCTGGTGAGCACTCGTCACGGCGAGTTCCGGCTGATCGCCTACGAGAGCGAGGTGGAAGGGGGCGAGTCCCATGTTGCGCTGATCCGGGGCGAGGTCGAGAGCACCGCCGAACCGGTCCTGGTGCGCATGCATTCGCACTGCGTGATGGGGGACGTTTTTGGCTCCACGGCATGCGATTGCCGCGCCACCATTGAAGGCTCGATGCGGGCCATCGCCGATGCCGGGCGCGGCGCGATTATCTATCTGCACCAGACCTCGAAGGGATTCTCGGCGGACAAGATCGGAGACCGGACCATCCTGAGTTTCCATCGCGACCGGGCACTGCCCACCTTGCCCGAGAGCGAGCGCAAGACGCAGCGCGAAATCGGCATCGGCGCGCAGATTCTGTCGGATTTGAACTTGCGGAAGATCCGGTTGCTGACCAATCACCCGAGACGGGTAGCCGCGCTGGAAGGGTTCGATATCGAGATCGTGGAACAGGTCGCGGTGCCCCTTGAGAGGGTGAAGGCGGGCCGGTAGAAGCTCATACACTGGGAGCGCCCAGGACCATGCCCTGCGTGCCACGCGGTCCAGAGTGTCCAGGCCACCCGGGATGATCAGATGGGTTTTCGGGGTACGATCTCGCTGTCGTGAATGAAAAACTGCGCCGAGCACTGATCGGATCCGCAGATTACGGCCAGCAGTCCGGCGACCTGTTTGCGGGTGACCAATCCCAGAGTCCCACAAGTGGGGCAGGAAAGAACGGCCCAGTAAGGGTCTTCCTTCTCCCCGACCTCGCCAGCATTCTCCAGGACGAATAGCGTACCCGGCGCCATCTGCTCCGGGATCCACTCGCTCAAGAAATCCAGTTCGGCGTTCATGTGTCCTCCCCGCGGTCAGACTGGTTACGAAGCATTCTTCTTGCGGCCCGTTGCATGCACCGCCGGCTTGCAGCGCTTTTTGCCGCCTGCGATGTTGGCGCGCACCCGGCGCACGGTGTCGCTGAGACAGACCGCCAGAATCGGTTGCCGGGCGTTCTTGAGGATGTCCACAATTTGCTGGGCTGAGGTTTCCAGGTAAAGGCGGCTACCGTCGGTGAGCAGGTGGTAGTCGGAGGCGCCGCTGACGGTCTCCGCCAGGCGCTTGCCAAATTCGCGCTGCAGGAAGCGCACCACCTTGCGCACCCGCTGGAGGGAAAATCCGCGATCGCGCAACTCGCAGATGACAGCCACTTCCGACAGGTCGTCCATCGAATAGAGACGCCGCCGGCCTTCGCGGGCGGGAACCACGATTCCCCGCTCATCCCACCATTGCAACTGCCGGGCGGTGATGCCGGTAAACTGCACCACCTCGCGAGATGTGAACTCTGTCTTCAAGGTCTTTCGCCCATCGTCAAAACAAATGACCCGGGAAATGTTTGAAACATTCTAGGGCCAGTTTGATGAGTGTCAAGCGAGAGTCTTGCACAGGTAGTGATCAGGGATGTACCGGAGGTGGCGCGGAGCTGTCCAAAGCAGATGCGCCGCTCTTGGGGTTTGAGGCTATTGCGCCTGCACTTTCGGCTTGGGCTCGCGAATTTTCCCCACCGCACTCTTCATCCGCTGAAATTCGCCGGTCTCGAAGCCGTAGCTCTGCTGGGGCAAGCGCTGAACTTCCTGCTCGATGGCTTTTTCCCGATTGTCGGGATTGGGGTGATCGGAGAAGAACTGGGGAGCGCGGCTCCCGCCTTCCGCGTTCAGTTTTTCGAAGAAGCGGGCCATCTCGATCGGGTTGTAGCCGGCCTCGGCCATCAGGTGCGATCCCATCAGGTCGGCCTGGCTCTCCGCGGATCGCGAGAACTTGAGGAGCACGCTGTTGGCTCCCAGGCCGATGCCCACCTGCGCCAGTTTGCCCATCATGGAACTGCCCGCCATCTGCGAGGCCAGCACCGCGGGCAGCTCAATCAGACTGCTCTTAGAGGCCTGGTTGGTCCCGTGCCGCAGGATGACATGCGACATCTCGTGGCCCATGACGCCCGCCAGCTGGCCCTCGTTGTCGACCGCGCGAAGCAAGCCGGTATTGATGAACATCGGCCCGCCGGGCAGGGCGAACGCGTTGATCGAGGGATCCGCCACCACCTCAAAGGTAAAAGGAAACTCGCTCTCCTGCGCCTCGCGCGCACTGACCAGGCGCTTCCCCACTCGCGTCACATACTCGTTCAGGAAAGGATCCTTGATCACATTCAGCTGCTTGCGTACCTGAGCCGCGTTTTCCTGGCCCAGCTGGACATCCTGCTGCTTGGAAAACAGGTTGAAGCCGGGACGGAACTGGGTCGGCCCCTGGGCCCATACCCAGGCGGCCAAAAGGGCCGCGGTCATGGCCGATGCGGTGATTCGTTTCATAGTTCACCTCCCGGGCGGGCGCGACGCGCCGCCGCCCACGAAATGCACGATCTCCAGGCGGTCTCCGTCCGCCAGTTGAGTCACCAGCCACTGCTCGCGGGGGACAATATCGAGGTTCAATTCGACCGCAACCCGGTCCGACTTCATGCCCAGCTGCTCGACCAGCTCGCTCAGGGTGAGAGGCCCCGGGATGGTGCGATCTTCCCCGTTGATGACGAGATTCATGCCTGCTGATCTTCGCAAGTGGAACGGGGTTTGCGCAAGTCGGCGACAGCTCGCCGCGCATGCGGAGCCCACCGCTTGCACGCAAAGCGGATCGCGAAAGGAAATGAGGCGATCAATTTGGGCGATCAGTCGATCTTGCGAAGCCGGAATTTCCGGGTGGCGGTCCGCCCTCCGAAGCTGGCCTGCACCAGCACCGAGGCATCCGGCAGGACGGACTCTTCGAGTTCCACTCTCATCTCGGCATAGCCTCCGGGATCGGTGGCCACCTGGGTATAGAAAGGGGCGGCATCGGGACGGGCGAAGCGGAAGGTGAGGCGAGCGCCCTCAACCGCAGCGCCAGCCTCGGTCACGCGCAGGCTCATGATCAGGCTGCTGTCGGAGTGAACCGACTCGGCATTGACCCACTGCAGGTCGAGTTCCTTGACCGCCGCCAGCACTTCCGGAGTATCTTTCCGGTCGAGCACGTTCTCGATCCGTCCCTCGCGGATGGAATCGAGCACGAGGCGGTGCTGGTCGCGAAGGATCTGCTCCTTCTGTTGATCGGTGAAGTTTCCCTGGGCGATTTGCTCCGCGTAGGAAGTGGCTCGTTTGCCGATACATCGTCCGCGGACGAAGACCTGGGTCTGCAAAATGAGCTCGTTTTCGCGAGCCTCACTCTGCACGTGGTACACCGTATCGCCCTGCTTTACATCGGTATTAAAACCAAAAATCATGCCGGCTCAATTCAGAACACGCGAAGAGATTGAATGACGCACCAAAGGCGCGAAAGACATGGCCGCGTCGCTTGACACTACTCCCCTGCGAACTCTAATCTAGAACGTTTAAGTGACTCTTCGCGCGAATTATATATAGCTCTCCTATGCCGGACAATTACTTCGCCCGCTACCTGCCGTTGCTGCTGCATATTCTTGCGGTTGCCATGGTGGCGAGTGCGATTGTTTTCTTGTCCTGGCTGATTGGGAAACGGCGGCCCACCCGGGCGAAAATGTCTCCCTATGAGTGCGGCATGGTGCCGGTGGGGGACGCCCGCGAACGTTTCTCGGTGAAATTTTATCTGGTCGCCATGCTGTTCATTCTGTTCGATGTGGAAGCGGTTTTCCTGTACCCCTGGGCGGTCATTTTGCGTGACCTGAAGATGTTCGGGTTCTGGGAAATGCTGGTGTATATCGTGATCGTGCTGGTCGGCTTCTTCTACGTGTGGAAAAAGGGAGTGCTGGACTGGGCCAAGCCATCGCTGGGACGAGGTCAGCTGTGATGGCGATCGCTCCCCCGATCACCGATATCGAACAACTGAAGGGTCATCCGGCGCTCGCGTGCCTGCTCGACTGGAACGCCGGGGCGATTCAAGGGGTGAAGTTCGATCGCGACGAGATGACGATTGCGATTGAACGGGCGCACATCCGCGAAGTTTGCACTCGGTTGCGCGACCATCGGGAGTTTCCCTTCGAGTTTCTCTCCGACGTGACCTGTGTCGACTGGTATCCGTCGGAGCCGCGCTTTGAAGTCATCTATCACCTGCTCTCGATTTCGAAAAAAGAGCGCGTCCGCCTGAAAGTGCGTCTGGACGGGTCAAGCCCGGTGATTGAGTCGATTACGCCGGTCTGGCCTGCGGCGAACTACTTTGAGCGCGAGGTATTCGACCTGTTCGGTATCCGCTTCACCGGCCACCCTTACCTGCGGCGCATCCAGATGCCGGAAGACTGGGAGGGCCACCCGCTCCGCAAGGACTATCCCGTCGAGGGCTACCGGTAATGGCCCACCTGACGCCCACGCCCGTGATCGAGCCCCTGCAGGACCGGACCATGATCCTGAACATGGGGCCGCAGCATCCCTCGACCCATGGCGTGCTGCGCGTGATCCTTGAGATTGACGGCGAAACGGTCGTGCGCATCATGCCGGACATCGGCTACCTGCACACCGGGATCGAGAAGACCTGCGAGGCCAAGTTTTACCAGCAGGTCGTACCCCTGACGGACCGGATCGACTACCTCTGTCCCCTGACCAACAACCTTTGCTACGCCCTGGCCGTGGAAAAGCTGCTGGGCATGGAAATCCCGCCGAAAGCGCAGTGGCTGCGGGTGCTGCTGAACGAACTCACGCGCATCAACTCGCACCTGGTCTGGCTGGGGACGCACGCCCTGGACCTCGGCGCAATGACCGTCTTCCTGTACTGCTTCCGCGAGCGCGAGGACATCCTGCGAGTGTTCGAGATGGTCAGCGGGCAGCGCATGATGACGTCCTATTTCCGCATCGGGGGAATCGCGCTGGAGCCGCCGCTGGGATTCTTCGAGCGCGTGCGTGATTTTGCCGACCGCTTCCCTTCCAAGGTGGATGAGTACGAGAACCTGTTGACCGGCAACCCGATCTGGATGATGCGCACCAAGGGTGTGGCCAAAATCAGCGCGGAGGATGCGATCGCGCTGGGCGCGACCGGCCCGACGCTGCGGGGCAGCGGCGTGGATGTTGACCTGCGCCGCGACATGCCTTACTCGGGGTACGAGAATTTCCAGTTCAAGGTGCCGCTCGGCAAAGAGGGCGACGTTTTTGATCGCTACCTCTGCCGGGTAAAGGAGCTGCGCGAATCGATCGCGATTGTGAAGCAGGCGCTTGAGGGAATGCCGGAAGGGCCCATCAAGGCCGATTCGCCCAAGGTTGTGCTGCCGGACCGCGAGAAAATGAAGACCCAGATGGAAGCCCTCATCTACCACTTCAAGATCGTCACCGAGGGATTCGCGGTTCCTGCCGGCGAGGTGTACCAGGCAGTGGAGTCGCCGCGCGGCGAAATGGGCTACTACATCGTCAGCGACGGCACGGCAAAGCCCTATCGCGTTCACATGCGCGCGGCCTGCCTGGCCAACCTGCAAACGCTGCCCAAGATGTGCGAAGGCCGGTTGATCGCCGACGTGGTGGCCGCCATCGGGTCGATCGACATTGTGCTGGGCGAAATCGACCGATGAAATTTAGCCGTGAGTAATTTGAAACGCACAGACTCGCAGCCATGAGATTTTCCGAAGAATTCGAGGCTCGCTTCACCGAGATGCTCCGGCACTATCCGACCAAGCGATCGGTGCTGGTCCCGACCTTGCTGTATGCGCAGGACGAGATCGGATATCTCAGCGATGAGGCGGTGCTTGAAATCGCGGCCCGGTCTGGATTTGACGGAACTGGAAGTGCGCAACGTGATCAGCTACTACTCCATGCTGACCACCAAGCCGCGCGGCAAGTACAACGTGCAGGTGTGCACCAACATTGCCTGCATGCTGCGTGGCGGCGAGGAACTTTTCGCCCACTGCCGGAAAAAGCTCGGTATCGGCCACAAGCAGACCACCGAAGACAGACGGTTCACGCTGGAAGAAGTCGAATGCATCGGCGCCTGCAGTTGGGCGCCGGCAATCCAGGTGAACTACGACTTCCACGAAAACCTCACCGTGGAGAAACTGGATAAGGTTTTGGACGGATTGAAGAAGTAAGCAGAATTTGTAATTTGGTAATCGGGTAATTTGTAATTTAAATGCCCCGATGGTTGAGAGGTTTTCAAATTGCCAAATTACAAATTACCAAATTACAAATGGCTTCTCTCGTTTCCCATCCCGATGAAGTAAAGGTGGTCTCCAAGCGCTTTGGCCAGGGGGCGACGAGCATTGCTCGCTATCTCGAGCTCGACGGCTACAAGGCCGTGCAGAAGGCGCTCGCGATGGAGCCGGACGCGATCATCAACGAGGTCAAGAATTCCGGCCTGCGCGGGCGTGGTGGCGCCGGGTTCTCCACCGGGATGAAGTGGTCGTTCGTGCCCAAGCAATCGGCCAAGCCGAAGTACGTTCTGTGCAATGGCGACGAGAGCGAGCCCGGCACCTGCAAAGACCGCCTGATCTTCGAGCATGACCCGCACGCGGTGATCGAGGGCGTCATGATTGCCGCGCTCGCCGTGGGATCGCAGACGGGCTACATCTATATCCGGGGCGAATATCGTTACTTGTCGGTGATCATGCAGAAGGCGATGGCCGACGCCTACGCGGGCGGCTTTCTGGGAAAAAACATTTTCGGCAGCGGGCGCGATCTCGATATTTACTGGCATGGTGGGGCGGGCGCGTACGAAGTCGGCGAAGAATCAGCCCTGATGGAGTCGCTCGAAGGCAAGCGCGGCATCCCCCGCATCCGGCCTCCCTTCCCTGCGGTCGTGGGCTTATGGGGCGGGCCGACGGTGATCAATAACGCCGAGACGCTGGCCAGCGTGCCGCATATTCTTCTGGGCGGCGCCGACTGGTACTCGAAAATCGGCACACCGAAAAATGGCGGGACCCGTTTGTTCTGCCTCAGCGGAAATCTGGAAAAGCCCGGGGTGTACGAACTACCCATGGGGTACAACCTCAGCAAGATGATTTACGAGGTGGGCGGCGGGATTCCGAATGGCCGGGAACTCAAGGCCGTGGTCCCGGGAGGATCGTCGACCCCAGTCTTGCTTCCGGGAGAGATCGACATCCCGATGGACTTTGATTCGCTGATGAAGGCCGGATCGATGCTGGGCTCGGGTGGAGTGGTGGTGCTCGACGAGACGAACTGCATCGTGAAGTTTGCGCTAAGGACGATTAAGTTCTACCAGCATGAGAGCTGCGGGTGGTGCATTCCCTGCCGCGAGGGGACCGACTGGCTGAAGAAAACACTCACACGCTTCCACGCCGGCGGCGGGCTGAAAAAGGATATCGACAACATTCAGTACCTGTCGGAAAACATGCTGGGCCGGACATTCTGTCCGCTGGGCGACGCTGCGGCCATGCCCACCATCGCATTCGTGAAGAAGTTTCGGAAAGAATTTGAAGACCATCTGGAAGGCAGGCCGTGTCCGTTCGAGGCCGAGAGCAGTGTGGCAGAGTTGCCGGTCCTCGCGCATTGAATTTGTAATTTGGTAATCGGGTAATTTGTAATTTTCAAACCTGATGGCTTCGCCGCAGGAGCTTCGCGATCGCACCAAGTCGTTGGCGGTCAGAATTGTTCGCCTGTACCGTTCGTTGCCGCTGAGAACGGACGCTCAGGTTCCGGGCAAACACCTGCTTCGATGCGGCACGGCCGTGGCGGCAAACTATCGGGCTGCTTGTCGAGCACGGTCGAAAGCAGAATGGATTGCGAAGATCGGTATCGTAGTGGAAGAGGCGGACGAGAGCGTGCTTTGGCTCGATATGTTGATTGATTGCGAGATCGTTGCCGCCGGCAAGTTGCAGCCACTGATTAAGGAAGGGCACGAACTGAGCGCCATTTTCACAGCTTCGCGTCAGACAGCACGATCGAAATAAGGCATTAAATTACAAATTACCCGATTACAAGATTACAAATCTCAAATGCCTGACGTAACGCTCACTGTCGACGGTAAAAAAATCACAGCCCCCGCGGGGACGCTGCTGATTGAGGCCTGCAAGATCTGCGGGCATTGAAGTGCCCTCGTTCTGCTACTACCCCAACCTGTCGTTGCAGGGCGCCTGCCGCATGTGCCTGGTGAAGATCGAAAAGATGCCCAAGCTGCAGACCGCGTGCACCACGGTGGTCAGCGAGGGCATGATCGTCACCAGCGACAATGAAGAAGTACGCCAGGCCCGTAAGTCGATGGTCGAGTTGCTGCTCGGCAACCATCCCCTGGACTGCCCGGTGTGCGACGCGGGCGGCGAATGCGAACTGCAGGACATGACGTTCTCCTACGGCGCCGCCGAATCCAGGTACATGGAGGCCAAGGAGCACAAGGATGAGCAGCAATGGTCTCCGGTGGTGTTCTTCGACCGGCCGCGCTGCATCCTGTGCTACCGCTGCGTGCGCGTCTGCGGCGAAGGCATGGACGTGTGGGCGCTGGGCGTGCAGAACCGCGGTGTCAGTTCCATCATTGCGCCCAATAAAGAAGATCACCTGGAGTGCGAAGAGTGCGGCATGTGCATCGACATTTGCCCGGTCGGCGCGCTCACCTCGGGCGCGTATCGCTACAAGACCCGTCCCTGGGAGATGAAGCATGTCGGCACCATCTGCACCCATTGCGGCGATGGCTGCAAGACCACGCTGGGCGTGCGCCGCTCCGATTCCGGCATGGAGATTGTGCGCGGCGACAACCGCGACAAGAGCGGCATCAACAATGACTTCCTGTGCATCAAGGGGCGCTACGCCTTCGACTTCGCGGACCACGCCGAGCGCCTGAAACAACCGCTGATCCGGAGACATGGAAAACTCACTCCTTCCACCTGGGAAGAGGCTTTCAGCGTGATCGGCAAGCGCCTGGCGGAAACCCGCGACAAGCAGGGAGGGCAGGCGATCGGCGTGGTCGGCTCCAACCGCACGACCAACGAAGAGAATTACCTGCTTTCGAAGTTTGCGCGGGTCGTGCTGAAGACCAACAACATCGACCATCACCGCACCGCCGACTTCCCTGCTCTCGCAGCCGCTTTGCAGGGCAAGCCGGACGCGACCGCGACCATGCGCGAGGTGTACAACGCCCCGGCGATCCTGCTGATCGGAAACAATCCCACGGACCAGCATCCGCTGCTGGCGTGGCAGATCCGCAACAACGTCCGGTTGCACCGCTCGCGCCTGTATTTGATCAACTCACAGCCGATCAAGCTGGGGCGCCAGGCCGCCGGCTTCACCCAGATTCCCGCGAGTGCGGAAGGCAAAGTCGCCGCCTACCTTGCGGGAGACGATTCGGCGGCCGACGCCATCGTCAGCGACCAGACCAATCGTGAAGGCTGGAGCGCGCTGCGCGAGAAGCTGCGCGGCGAGCAGAACCTCGTCATTATTTTCGGATCGGAGATTCGCGGGAACGACGTGGCTTCGCTGGTGAAGTTCGGCTTGGGCATTGCGGGCACGAAGTTCGTCAGCCTGGCCGACTACGCCAACTCCCGCGGCGCGGCCGACATGGGTCTCTACCCCGACCTGCTGCCGGGATACCATCGCGTTGCCGACGCCGGCAAATTCCATGAAGAGTGGGGCAGCATTCCGGCCACCACGGGTCTCAGCCTTCCCGAGATGGTCGAGGCCGCGAAGGGCGGCAAGCTGAAGGCGCTCTATGTCGTGGGCGCGAATCCCATTGGCCGCCTCGCGGTTGATCCCTTCGCCTTGGCCAATACGTTCCTGGTGGTGCAGGAGATGTTTCTGACCGAGACTGCGTTCATGGCCGATGTCGTTCTGCCGGCGGCCAACGCCTACGAGAAGTCGGGCACCTTCACCAACACCTGCGGCGACCTGCAGCTCGTGAAGAAGGCGGGCGAGGTCACCGACACGAAGAGCGATTTTGAAATGATCGTGCGCATCGCCGAAGCCATGGGATTTGATGTCCGCAAGCTGGTCCCATTCGGAGCCGGCGAGCGCACCGATATGGGCCAGTCGCGCGGGGCACAGTCGGGCGAAGCCGACCGCCATGCGGTTTGGCTCGAGACCCACGGTCTGGAGCCGAAGATGAGTCCCTTCGAGCCGACCGCCATTCTGGACGAGATTCAACGCCTGGTTCCGGGCTACGACGTTTCGCGGATCAACCTGCTGTCCGGCAACGACCAGCACACGACCCTTTCGAGACAGCGGTCCGGGCGCCATCCATGGGCCGGAACTGATTTTTCCGGCGCAGGACGATCTGTTCAGCTCCGGTACCTTGGGGCGATACTCGAAGACTCTGAATACAGTGATCGAGAACCGGCACAAACAGCCATCGGAAATCGCGGCCGAGTAAGCCGCCTGCACCAGCGTCCAGTTACTGGTTTTACCCGGGGTTTCACGAACAAGTCAGGAAACGAAATTGCTGAGTCTGCCAATCTTCATCGTCGCGTCCATCGTCAAGATCGTGCTGGTGATCGTCGTGCTGCTCACCGCGGTCGCGTACACGGTCTGGCTGGAGCGCAAGGTTGTGGGTCATATGCAGAATCGCTGGGGACCCTCCCGCGTCGGGCCCTTCGGCTTACTGCAACCCCTGGCGGATGGCGTGAAGTTTCTGCTCAAGGAAGACCTGACGCCTCCCCATGTCTACCGGCCGCTGTTTATTGCCGCGCCGATGATCGCGGTGATCTGCGCGCTGACTTCGATTTCAGTGATTCCGTTCGGCACCTCGATCCCAATCCTGGGCTACGTAATCCCGCTGCAGATTACGGACCTCAACATCGGGTTGCTGCTGATTTTGGGAGTCACTTCCGTGGGCGTTTATGGCGTGGCTCTGGCCGGGTGGTCCTCGAACAGCAAGTATTCCCTGCTGGGCGGGCTGAGGGCGAGCGCACAGATGGTCAGCTACGAGATATGCCTCGGCTTGTCGCTGGTGGGCGTCCTGATCGTGTCGGGAAGTTTCAGCCTGCGCGAGATCGTGCAATCCCAAAGCGGGCACTTCTGGGGCTTTCTGCCCAAGTGGAACATTCTCTATGGCGGGCAGTTTATTGCCTTCTTCGTTTATCTGATGGCGGCCTACGCGGAAACCAACCGCATCCCGTTCGACCTGCCGGAAGCGGAAACCGAACTCGTGGCCGGCTACCACACCGAGTACAGCGCGATGAAGTTCGCCATGTTCTTCATGGCGGAGTACGCCAACATGATCACCGTGGCCTGCGTGGCCACCTTGCTGTTCCTGGGGGGCTGGGGCGGACCGCTGTTTGGCCCGCCGCTTTTGCAGGCGATTCTTCCGACATTCTGGTTCGTGGCCAAAGTTTTTGTTTTTCTGTTCGTGTACATCTGGGTGCGGGGGACGCTGCCGCGCTTCCGCTATGACCAACTGATGGCTTTCGGGTGGAAATTTCTGTTTCCGCTGGCGATCGCCAATCTGGTGGTTACAGCCCTGGTGGTTGCCTTGTTCGGGGCATCGCGTGGCTGAGGCCGCGCCTGGAAATATAAAAAGATGCTGCATCTAGTGCTGTTCCTGGTGTTCGGAGCGATTTGCGTGGCGGGCGCGATCAACCTGCTTGCGCAGAGCCATCCCATCGGCAGCGCGCTGTCGCTGGTCGTGGTGATGGCGTCGCTCGCGGTTGAGTACCTGCTGTTGGGTGCGGAATTCGTGGCCGCGGTGCAAGTCATCGTGTACGCCGGGGCCGTGATGGTGCTGTTCGTCTTCGTCATTATGTTGCTGAATGCCGGCGCGGAGGAGCGCACCAAGGGCAGCCAGGTCGCGCTCATCCTGGGCGTACCCGGAGTGCTGGCGGGCGGCCTGCTGGTCGCCTGGGTACTGATCGAGCGAACGGGCACGCAAGCGGTCACGATCGGGGCTCTGCCCGGCTTCCCCAAGACGATCGGCAACCTGCTGTTTCATGAATTCCTGCTGCCCTTCGAAGTGACCTCGATTCTCGTGCTGATCGCCATCATGGGTGCGGTGTTTCTGGCCAGCCCGCCGGAAGCCAAAGCGCCAGGAAAGGACAGCTGATGGTACCCGTCGCCTATTACCTGGTTTTGAGCGGCATCCTGTTTGCCTGCGGCGTGATCGGCTTCCTGATCAAGCGCAACATCATCACCATCTTCATGTCGATTGAGCTGATGCTCAACGGCGTCAACCTTTCCTTCGTTGCGTTTGCCGCCCAGTGGCAGCATCTCAGCGGACAGGTGTTCGTCTTTTTCGTCATGGTGGTGGCGGCGGCCGAGGCCGCAGTTGGCCTGGCCATCATCATCGCGGTATTCCGCACGCGTGAAACCTTGAACGTCGACCAAGTGAATCTGCTGAAACTATGACGCCCTCCCTTCATCTCTGGCTGATTCCGGTGCTTCCCCTGGTGGGCGCCGCACTCAACGGCTTATTTGGCCGCAGGCTCTCGCGGCAGGCCGTCGCCGCGATCGCGCTAAGCTTCTGCGGCGGTGCGTTCTTGATGGCGCTCTATGTGGCCGCCCGCTTTTCCTCGCTCGAGGTGCCGCATACCGAGTTCCTGGCTCACTGGATTCGCTCCGGCGACTTCATGGTGAACTTTGAGTTCTATGTCGACCAACTCACCCTGGTGATGCTGCTGGTCGTCACCGGCGTCGGCTTCCTCATCCATATCTACTCGGTCGGCTACATGTGGGAAGAAGGCGGCTTCTACCGTTTCTTCTCCTACCTGAACCTGTTCATGTTCTTCATGCTCACGCTGGTGCTGGCGGGCAACTACCTGCAGATGTTCATCGGGTGGGAAGGCGTGGGCCTGGCGTCGTACCTGCTGATTGGCTTCTGGTTTACGAAAGATACGGCGGCGTCCGCCGGCAAGAAGGCATTCATCGTAAACCGCATTGGCGACTTCGGTTTCCTGATCGCGCTGTTTCTGATGATCAAGCATTTTGGCTCTTTGAACTTCAGCCAGGTGTTCTCGGCGGTGTCGCCGCTGCCGGGGGAGACGGTGGGCTTCGGACTGCTGACCTCGATCGGGCTGCTGCTGCTGTTGGGCGCGACCGGCAAGTCGGCCCAGATTCCTCTTTACGTCTGGCTGCCGGATGCGATGGAAGGCCCGACGCCGGTATCAGCCCTGATCCATGCGGCCACCATGGTGACGGCAGGGGTGTACATGATCGCCCGTTCGCACGTGATCTTTGATCACGCGCCCAACGCTTTGACGGTCGTGGCGATCATCGGAACGCTGACCGCTCTGTTTGCAGGCACCATCGGCATCGCGCAAACCGACATCAAGAAAGTGCTGGCCTACTCCACCGTCTCGCAACTGGGATACATGTTCATGGCTTGCGGGGTGGCGGCGTACTCGGCCGGAATCTTCCACCTGATGACGCACGCCTTCTTCAAAGGCTTGCTGTTTCTGGCGGCGGGGTCGGTGATCCACGCGGTCGGCGGCGAGCAGGACATGCGCAACATGGGAGGACTGAAGCAGTACATCCCGTGGACGTTCCTGACCATGTCAGCCGCCACGTTCGCGATCGCGGGATTCCCGCCGCTCGCCGGTTTCTTCAGCAAAGACGAAATTCTCGCGCGCGCGTACGAGGCCAATCCGGCGTACTGGTTTATCGGCATCACCACGGCCTTCATCACTTCCTTTTATATGTTCCGGCTGTGGTTCATGACCTTCTTCGGCGACTACCGGGGCAGGGAGGCTGCCGAGCAGGGGGCCGGAGTCCATCACGTCCACCGCGGACACGGCGACCCCCACGAGAGCCCAATGGTCATGCTGGTGCCGCTGATGATCCTGGCGGGGTTGTCGGTGATTGGCGGCTGGGTGGGAATCGGAGGCCGCTTTGAGCACTTTCTTGCTCCGGTCTTCGGCGAGGGCGCTTCGCGGGTCGCCACCGAAGCTTTAAGTCAAGGCGCTGAAATCACGTTGATGCTCATCTCCGTGGCTGCGGCAGTCCTGGGTTTTTATCTTGCCTACCTCCTGTACCTGAAGCGTCCCGAACTTCCTCAGAAAATTGCCGACACTCTGGGTGGCTTCTACCAGGCCGTGGCGCACAAGTACTACATCGATGAAATTTATGCGACGCTGCTGGTCAAGCCCCTGGTCGATGGCTCGACCCGAATCCTGTGGCATGGCGTCGATCAGGGAGTCATCGACGCTGCTGTGAACGACACCGCGGAAGGCGCGTGGCACATCTCCGACGCTGCCCGCCACATGCAGTCCGGCAACGTGCGCTCCTACGCGGGCTGGATCGCCGCCGGTGGCGCGGTCATCATCGCCTACATGATCTGGATGGGGGTGCGATGAACACCGGCCTCGACACCATCATCCTCACCCTGGTGACGTTCATCCCGGCGGCCGGCGGTGTGTTGCTCCTGCTCTTTCCTCGGCGCGACCGTGACATTCGCATCTTCGCGCTCATTGTTTCCCTGCTCACGTTCGGTCTGTCGCTCCACCTGGTCGCGCATGTTCATCGCTCGCTGCCGGGCTTCCAATACGAAGTTGACCGGGTGTGGATCTCGACGCCGAATATCCACTACCACATGGGAGTGGACGGCATTTCCATCTGGCTGGTGCTGCTGACCACGTTTCTCACGCCGCTGTGCGTGCTGATTTCGTGGAACTCGATTCACAAGCGGGTGAAGGAATTTTTCATCCTGCTGCTGGTTCTGGAAACGGCACTGATCGGCGTCTTCACCTCGCTCGATCTGTTTCTGTTCTACTTCTTCTGGGAGTCGACGCTGATCCCGATGGCCTTGCTGATCGGCATTTACGGCCACGGGCGCAAGGTCTATGCGGCGGTGAAGTTCTTTCTGTACACCATGGTGGCATCGGTGTTCATGCTGGCGGCCCTGATCTGGTTGTACGCCCAGGTCGGAAGCTTTGATTTCGTGACCATCCAGAATGCCATTCGCAGCGGTCAGATCGCTGGATTTTCGACCGCCGCCCCCTGGCTTTTCCTGGGCTTCTTCCTGGCGTTCGCGGTGAAGGTCCCGCTCTTCCCTTTCCACACCTGGCTGCCCGACGCACACGTCGAGGCACCCACCGCCGGGTCGGTGCTGCTGGCCGGTGTGCTGCTGAAGATGGGCACCTACGGTCTACTGCGTTTTAACCTCGGCCTGTTCCCGGAGCAATCCCGGCAGAATGCGCCCTGGATCTGCACCCTCGCGCTGATCGGAATCGTCTATGGCGCACTTGTCGCGATGGTGCAGCCCAATCTGAAAAGGGTGATCGCCTACTCGTCCGTGAGCCACCTCGGCTTCGTGGTGCTGGGAATCTTCAGCTTCACGCAAGCCGGTCTGAACGGCGCCGTATTCGTTATGTTGGCCCACGGCGTCTCGACCGGGGCATTGTTCATGCTGGCCGGGATCCTCTACGAGCGCAAACATTCCTACGAGATTGCGGAAATGGGCGGTCTGGCGACACCCATGCCAAAGTATGCGACCTTTTTCCTGTTCGTCACGCTGGCCTCGGTGGGTCTGCCCCTGCTCAACGGCTTTGTCGGCGAGTTCCTGGTGCTGACGGGAGCTTTCCGGGCGAATCCCTGGTACGGCGTCATCGGGGCAACGGGCGTGATCTGGAGCGCCTGCTACCTGCTGTGGATGTACCAGCGGGTTTTCTTCGGAAAGGTCACGCGCCCAGAGAACAATACCCTGCCGGACCTCTCCACGCTCGAGCAACTGGCAATGTGGCCGACAGCCGTGGCTGCGCTGGTGATGGGCGTCGCCCCGTTACTGTGGCTCAATATCATCGACCCGGCCGTCGCAGCCGCGCTGACGCCCTTCGCGCAGGTGGCAAGCAAGGTGGTAGGCCAGTGAATCAGGGGATTCCGCTCGGCGTCGACTACGTTCGTATCCTGCCGGAAATCGTCCTGTCGCTCTTCGGCATGGCCATCATGGTGCTCGATCCCCTGGTGAACGAGCAAAAAAGTCAGCGCCTGCTGGGCGGCATCGGCCTTGCGGGAACGGTTGCGGCCCTGGTGTCCACGTGGGTCATGGCGCAATCTCCGGGCTTCGCCTTCTGGAACATGGTACGGGTCGACGGCTTCAGCGTCTTCTTCCATGTGCTCATCATCGCGATCGCGATCGTGCTGATCCTGGCTTCCTACGAATACATGGCGGTGCAGAAAATCCGGGCGGGCGAGTATTACGGCCTGATCCTGTTCGGGCTGGTTGGCATGTGCCTGATGTCGTCGGCAGTGGAGCTGGTGCTGATCTTCATTGCGCTCGAAATCTCCTCCATCTCGACCTATATTCTCGCGGGGTTCCGGCGGCGCTCGGCGACCAGCAGCGAGTCGTCGCTGAAGTATTTCCTGCTGGGCTCATTCGCCACGGCATTTTTTCTGTACGGCGTGGCCCTGATGTTCGGGGCGACGGGCTCCACCAACATCGACGCGATCAGCGTGGCCCTGAATTCCGGGCAGATCCCGCTGCTGGCCTATGTCGCCATGGCGTTGATGTTCATCGGCCTCGGGTTCAAGGTGGCGGTCGCGCCCTTTCACATCTGGACCCCGGATGTCTATGAAGGCGCACCTGCTCCCATCGTGGGATTCATGTCGACCGCGCCCAAGGCGGCGGCGTTCGCAGTTCTGTTGCGGGTGATTTTTGAGGCGAATGCCCCCGGGCGTTTCTGGCTGATCTGGATCTCGGCCGCGCTTTCCATGACCCTTGGCAACGTCGCGGCCCTGGTCCAAAACAATGTTAAGCGGTTACTGGCGTACTCCTCGATCGCCCATGCGGGTTACGTCCTGGTTGCATTCGCAGCCAAGCCGGAACTGGGTGCGCCCGCCGTCATGTTCTACACGGCGGCCTATGCCGCCATGAACGTCGGGGCATTTGCGGTAGTCAGTCACCTTGCCAATGAGAATGAGCGTTACGTAACGCTCGAGAACTATGCCGGGCTGGGGCGGCGCTCGCCGATCCTCGCGGGCACGCTGACAATTTTTCTGATCTCGCTGATTGGAATTCCGATTACGGGAGGATTTTTTGCCAAGTTCTACGTGTTCAGCGCAGCCCTGCAGTCCAACCTGGTGGGTCTTACGATTATTGGTGTGATCAACAGCGCCATCGCAGCCTACTATTACCTCAAAATCATCGTTGTGATGTACATGAGGGAGGCGCGCGAAGAGGTTCCAGTGCTTCCGATTCCCGTGGCGCTGGGCGCGGCCCTGGGGATCACGCTGGCAGCCACCCTCTATCTGGGGGTCGTGCCGGATCGAATGCTGGGCTTCGTGCAACGATCCTCCCAACAGCTTCTGCGGCCCGAACGGGCCGCGCCCGAGCAGACGGGAAGGGTTGGCGTCGCACCAACCGGCCCCTGAAGGCCACTTCCTGGTGGGGGATTGGCGTCCGGAATCCAAAATGATTGCACCGCTACCGTGCCGAACTCTGTTGAAATCCTTTACTAGCGCGCGAAGCGCAGTGTTTACGCGGTATTTGAGTATTTGACATCTGCACTTCGAGTCGGCATGATAGGGAACCAATAAGCAACAGACAGACTAAGAAAATACCCCGGGCAGGAGGCAGGTATGTCCAAGGTTATTTGCACATTGTGGTCCGACGAATCAGGGCAGGATATTGCGGAGTACGCGGTCATGCTGGCCGTAATCCTGGTTCTGGTAGTCGGAACCGTTCGACTCATCGGCTCCAACGCCAACAGCGCATTCTCGGCAGCGGCCAGCGCAGTACAATAGAGCGAATCCGCAGGGGCCGAGTCTCTCTTCCTCCAGCCAAGACTTCCCCCTGAGCGGTGTTGACGGAAACGCTGCGAGCAGCTAAGATCGCAGATCGATGACACGATTTACCTACTTCTCCTTCGCGTTTTTCCGCTACTGGTTTACGAGCGTAGCGGCTTGGGCGGAGCTTGTAGGTGGGATGAATCGGCAATAGTCACCTAGAATCTCAAGAGTTCAGTCCAGAGCCGCGATTCTCAAGAATCGCGGCTTTCTTTTTTGCCGGCCAAAAGGAGGCCACCCCATGATTGTGAACATGTCGGAAAGCGCCACGGAAGAGCAGATCAACCACATCATCGACCGCATCCGCGAAGCCGGCTACCAGCCGCACGTAACCCGGGGCACGGAACGCACGATCGTCGCGGCCGTGGGCAGTGGCCGGAGGCACGAGATCGAAGCCCTGCAGGTGGCTCCGGGGGTCGATAACGTCGTGGCCATCGCGCAGCCGTTCAAACTGGTCAGCCGCCAGGTCAAGCCGCAGCGCTCGGTGATTCGCGTGGGCGAAGTCGCAATCGGCGGAGATACCGTGGTCGTGATCGCCGGCCCCTGTTCGGTGGAATCCCGCGAGCAGCTCATCTCCACAGCGCACGCCGTGAAAAAGGCGGGAGCCAGCCTGCTTCGAGGCGGCGCCTACAAGCCCCGCACCTCGCCGTACGACTTCCAGGGACTCGGAGAGGAAGCGCTCAAGATCCTGCGCGAGGCGAGCGAGCAGACGGGCATGCCGGTGGTCACCGAGGTCATGAGCACGGAGGACGTGGAACTGATCTGCGAGTATGCCGACATGCTTCAGGTCGGCGCCAGGAACATGCAGAATTTCGCCCTGTTGCGCAAGCTTGCCACCGTTCGCAAGCCGGTGCTGTTGAAACGGGGGCCGTCGGCCACGGTGAAAGAGTGGCTGCTCGCCGCCGAGTACCTGCTGTCGGGTGGAAATCACGACGTGGTGCTGTGCGAGCGCGGCATCAAAACCTTCGAGACCGAGACCCGCAACACGATCGATCTGGCCGCCATCGCGCTGGCACGGGATCTTTCGCATCTGCCGGTCATCGCGGATCCATCTCACGGCACCGGAAAACAGAGCCTGATCGCCGCCGTGTCGCGCGCCGCCGTGGCTGTGGGTGCGGATGGGTTGATCATCGAGGTTCACCCTTGCCCCGAGCGAGCCCTGTCGGATGGCCCACAATCACTGGACTTCGTGGCTTTCGAAAAAGTAATGCGCGGCCTGTCGGAACCGCTGCGAAGAATCGCCGGAAGCGCCCGCGAGAGCGTGACCGTACCGGCTTAGTAGATGGCGTGGTCGCGTTCTGCGAAAGAAAACGCGAGTTTTTGGGCTATACTGAGAACGAATGGATAAAGATTCGAAGGCAGCGTTCGCCATCATCCGCTACAACTGGCGATCGTATGAGTCGGGCGGCGTGATGGAAGTTGTCAAAGGCCGCGAAAACGCCACCTTGGCGATCCAGCGCCTCGACCGGGCCCAAAGCAAGGAAGACTGGAATCTGGGCTGGCGTTATTTTGCCGAGTTGACTGACCTGAAGCCGGGTACGGACCCCGCAAAAGCCACCCAACTCCGCCAAGTCAGCATGGATGTCCGCGAATCGGGAGGATAGTTCCCCGCGGCGCCGATTTTCCTTATCCTGCAGTCCATCTCCAGAAAAAGCGCCCACAAAACAAAACGCCCCAGACTCTGGTAAGAGTCGTGGGACGCTCGTTGAACAGCCCTCCCCCGAGTACTGCTCATGGATAAGGTAAAACGACCGGCGGTTTGGGGGAATGGCACGGGCGTGCTATCGAGGGGCACGAACGGGTAGGGTGGCCGGAACCACTTTCTCCATGCGCACGATGGGTAAGGACTCCCCGTTTGCCAAAGGAACGCCCAGATCCTCGAGCGCGATGTAACCGCGCGCCCGGTAGAGCGGCACTCCGCTGAGCGTGGCCCCCATTTCGAAGCGCTGAAAGCCGGCGGCCACAGCGGCCCGCTCGCAGGCCTCGAGCAGCATCGTCCCGAGGCCACGACGAACCCAGTCGGGATGCACGAAAAAGGCACGGATCTTGGCCGCGTCCTTTTGCGGATCGAGCAAGGTATCCTCGCGCGCTCTCCAAACATCGCCGCCGTAAAGAGTCTTGCGCTTGCTCCAGCCACCGCAGGCGACAATGACGTCACCCGCGCCGCCGTTTGCCTGCACCACGAAGTAGGTGCCGTCGGCGATGAGCTGGCTATCGACGCCGTAGACCGAGGATAAAGCACTCTCGATCTGCGAGGCCGAATAGTCCCGCGCCTGCAAACCGCGCACGGACGCGTCGATCAGACGACGCAACGACGGGATGTCCGCAGGCTCGGCTTGTCGAAGACAGAAGTCCACGGCTGATTCCTGGAACAGCGCCGGCTTGGCTCCGGGCTGGGTTACCATTACACATCGTCACTCGGCCACGAGGCAAGGCTTGGCGCCCGACTCAGCCGCACCTGCCCAGGGAGGAAGATCCATGTCGACACGTCCCCCGCTGCCACCCTTCACACGTGAAACTGCCGTACAGAAGGTCCGCCTGGCCGAAGATGCCTGGAATTCCCGGGACCCGGAGAAGGTGTCTCTGGCGTATACGCCCGATTCCCGCTGGCGAAACCGTTCAGAGTTTGTGAATGGAAGAGAGGCGATCGTCGCCTTTCTCCGCCGCAAATGGGCCAAGGAACTGGACTACCGGCTGATCAAGGAGCTCTGGGCTTGTGCGGACAATCGCATTGCGGTGCGCTTCGCCTACGAGTGGCACGACGATTCGGGGAACTGGTTTCGTTCCTATGGCAATGAGAACTGGGAATTCGACGAGAATGGCCTGATGCGTCTGCGCCTGGCAAGCATCAACGATCTACCCATCAAGGAATCGGAGCGCAAGTACCACTGGCCGCTGGGGCGGCGTCCGGATGGTCACGCGGGACTGGGGGATCTTGGGTTCTAATCCAACCTGGATCTCAGATAACGATTTCCGCAAATAATTTAAGGTGGGGATTTTCGCCGGGACTTCGGCTTGGGCTTCGGTTTGGGCTTGGGCTCGCTCTTGCCCTTGAGATTGAGCGCCACGGCAGCGCGGATGAGATCCTTTAATGCTGCTTCATTGATCTTTTCGCCTTCGTGGAAGTCGATGGCGCGCCTGACATTTCCTTCGAGGCTGGAGTTGAATAGACCTGACGGGTCCTTCAATGCAGCGCCCCTGGCAAATGTCATCTTGACGACGCTTTTGTAGGTCTCACCCGTGCAGACGATGCCGCCGTGGGAAAAGACGGGAGTGCCCGGCGATGTCGCCTTCGCCCACTTCAACTCTTCGACGATCTCAGGGTCAGCCTGGTGAATGAGGTCGCGCACTCTCGCGAGCGTCTTCCCGCGCCAGTCCCCAAGTTCCTTGATCTTCTGGTCGATGAATGCAGAGGCAGATTCCAACGGGACGCTCCCTTTCATGTACAGGTCCAAAGTCTCGCAATTATTTTAACCGCCGTCCGCCCAGGTTAGCGTCCAAAGAGCGGACGCGAACCTGGGGCACCGAGCCCATGATTCGGCTCGGAGCAGTAGACATATGCCGTCCGAGTGATGGTCAGATAGCGCGTAATCTACGGAGTCACACGATGACCGCAGCAGACTTTCGCAGGATTGCCTTGAGCCTGGAGGGGGTGGAAGAGTATCCCCACGCAGGATTGCCGGCTTTTCGTGTAGGAGGCAGGAAATTTGCTTCGTTGGCCTCGCTAGCAGGGGGATACGGAAATCTGATGCTCAGTTTGGAGCAGCAGGCAGCGTTTGTGGAGGAAGCACCCGAGATTTTCCTCCCGATTCCCGGCGGCTGGGGAAAGATGGGACACACGCATATTCGCCTGGCAGCGGCGAACGAGGATGTACTGACGGGTGCCGTTCGAACGGCGTGGAAACTGCGAATGGATAAGAACGCCAAGACAAGCCGAAAAGCCCATGTGGCGGAGCGCAGCGGAGCAACCAATAAGAAACGCGGGAAGCGATGACTATGAGCGCAACAAGAACGCGAAACGTTAATTGCCAGAACAAGGACTTGTCACCAGAACAAGGTGAAGAGCTACTCGCAGCATTGAAAGCCCGTTTTGAGAAAAACATGAACCGCCACAAGGGGGTCGACTGGACCAAAATACAAGCAAAGCTGGAAGCTGGTGCTGAAAAACTGTGGTCACTCCATGAAATGGAAAGAACTGGCGGTGAGCCGGATGTTGTTGGTCATGATAAAAAGACGGGCGCATACATCTTCTACGATTGTTCAGCCGAGAGTCCTAAAGGCCGCAGAAGTATTTGCTACGACCGTGAAGCGCTGGAGTCGAGGAAAGAACATAAACCAGAAAATAGCGCTATGGATATGGCAGCCGCCATGGGCATTGAGCTTTTAACCGAAGAGCAATATCGAGAGTTGCAGAAACTCGGGACTTTCGATACGAAGACGTCGAGCTGGGTGAAGACCCCTTCTGCAATCCGAAAACTCGGCGGCGCCCTTTTCTGTGATCGCCGCTACGGCACTGTTTTCGTGTATCACAATGGCGCCGAGTCTTACTATGCCGCCAGGGCGTTCCGTGGCTCGCTAAGGATCTGAATTTTGCATGCCGGCGCCGGCCTCACTCAGTCCCGCAGAGCGTTCAAGCAACCCGCACCGGGCGACCGCGGCGTGAACGTGGGCAAGCGATCGCAGGCCCTCCGATTCCAGCACCTGCGACCGCAATGACTCTTGTCAATTCCCGTTTCCTTCAGGGTCAACTTCTACCGAAGGTGAACGCACATCGACCAATCTGATCCTCAACCGGACTGCATTCGAGCACCTTAAACTGCGGCTACCTGTTCTTTCCTCCATTCTCTTGCTTCGTCGGATTTGGCCCACTCGCCGGCCAGTTGCTTGGTGGCGACGTTGAGGCGATTCCAGACATTCGTCGTGGCGATCCAGAGGACTAGCGACGCAAGCGCGCTCTCATCGTAATGCCGTGCCGCTTCCTCCCAGGTTTCGTCCGGAACCGGATCGGAAAGATCGCTCAGGCGGGTGACGGCTTCGGTAAGCGCGAGCGCGGCGCGTTCCGCATCGGTGAAATAGGGCGCGTCCTTCCAGGCAGCCACCGCGAACAGGCGTTCCATGGTTTCGTCGGCCTTCTTAAAGCGGAAGCCCATGTCGACGCACACGCTGCAACCATTGATCTGGCTCGCCCGCAGGTGAACAAGATCGAGCGTCGTCTTTGGTACGCCGCCGTGCTCGGAAGCCTTTGCCAGCTTTTGCAGTGCTTCTATTGCACCAGGGAGGATCATTGCCGGATTTTTCATTCGTGCTTGCATGACTGAATCTCCTTTTTGAGAACTTGTATTTTCGACTTCACTACCATGACGAATCCCACTGGGAAAACGTGACTGGGAGAACGCGCCCGGTCCTAGCGCAAGTGTTTTGAGAGACTTGTTTGGTCCCTCGAGTTCGCGGGCCGGGTCGGGAGATTCGCTCCGGCCAGAAGAAGCGCAGCTCCGAATAAATACTTGAGGTCTCCGGTCACAACAGTTCGATTCCATCCGTCATCCCTATGACGAGTCATAGTGAGAAAACCTGACATCGAATGAAAAAGGAGAAGGTCATGGCAAGAGTCGAAGGCATTGATCCCCGGCGGACGTCATTTCCGATGCGGCAGGTCTTCAAGAAGGTGCGCAAGATGTTGGGCCGGGATCTGACTCCACAAACGATCGCGGCCCGAGTACCGCGCGTGTTCTGGATCAATGCGCTCGCAGAATGGCTGCTGGGGCAGAAAGCGGCGGTCCCACAACGGCAGCGGATGCTGTTGACGCTGCGGACCGCGGCGCGGGTCGGGTGTCCGTTCTGAATCGACGCGAATTCTGCCGGGGGCAGAATGTACGGTCTGAGCGACGACGAAATTACGGCGATCCGCGAGGGACAGCTCGAAGCGTTTGCTCCGGCGGAGCTTGCCTTATTGCGCATGGCCGACGCCATGGCTGATACCCCGTCGAACGTCAGTGATCAGCTCTATCAAGAGCTGCGCCGGCATTTTTCGGAAGAGCAACTCATCGAGCTGGCGGCGACCGCGGCACTCGAAAACTTCCGTGCACGATACAACCGTGTGTTCGATGTGGGGAGCGACGGGTTGTATCGCAACGGTCTGAGGTTCAAACAGCGTTAAGCCTCGGTCACATGGCGTGCGCTGGGTTCGTTAGTATGGATGACGGAACCCAACAGAGGAATATGACGGTATGCCTGAACAGGAATGGTTGGCAGACAGGTTCGAGGAAAACCGGGGTCATTTGCGGGCCGTAGCTTACCGCATGCTGGGTACGCTCAACGAAGCCGATGACGCGGTGCAAGAAGCCTGGCTGCGTCTGAGCCGCTCCGATGCAGGCGCAATCGAGAACCTCGGAGGATGGCTGACCACGGTGGTTTCCCGGGTTTGCCTCGACATGTTGCGCTCGCGAAGCTCGCGGAAAGAGGAGGCACTCGACGCCCAACCAACCGGGCCAGTTGCCATCCGCGAGGGACAGAGGGATCCGGAACAAGAGACACTCCTGGCCGACTCCATCGGCACCGCCCTGCTGATCGTGCTTGACCGCCTGGATCCGGCCGAGCGGCTGGCGTTTGTCCTGCACGACATGTTTGCGGTTTCCTTTGACGAAATCGCCGCAATCGTTGGGCGCTCGCCGGAAGCGGCCAGACAACTGGCGAGCCGAGCGCGGAGGCGCGTTCAGGGTGCGCCGGCAGTTCCCAAGGCCAGCATCAATGAGCAACGACGGGTCGTGGATGCGTTCCTCGATGCTCTGCGCCGCGGCGATTTTGAAGGGCTGGTCGCTGTGCTGGACCCCGATGTTGTTGTCAGGGTCGACGAAGCCGCCTCGCGTCCGGGTGCGCCGAGAGAGATTCGTGGCGCACGGAACTGGGCGAAGGGAGCGATCGCATTCTCGCGACAACTTGCGGGTACGGTACAGCCTATGTTGGTCAACGGAGAGGTGGGGCTGGTTTGGACTCCGGGCGGACGTGTATTTCGCGTGCTTCGCTTCTCCTTTGCCGATGGAAATATCGCATCGGTTGAGATAATCGCCGATCCCGCGCGTCTACGCGAATTCGATCTTGCCGTGCTCGATGAATAATGTTGTTCAATCGCGTTCGAGTATCGGGGCGCGCTGCTCTGGAGGACCGTACTGCTGAAGAGATCTTGCCAAAGCCAGTGACTAGTCCTTGCTTTACCTTTTACTGTGAAACCGTCCGGCGCACAGGCTGACCGGGAAAGGCCTCCGTGTCGAGTTCACCGCCAAGAATTGCAGAATGGTGTGAGGCCAGCGGATGAGTTTGCGGTTACGCACATACTGTGCCAAAAACCGGGTGAAGGTGCCGGCACTGGGTGGATGCGCCAATGCGTCAGTCTGGCAACGGCCACACGCGCGGATTTATTTCCTGGCCGTCCTTGTACGAATCCACGGCATTGAACATTAAAGGCTAGAACAGCCGATCTTGGAGCCCGACGCGCTCTGGTGCTCGCGAACACGCTTCGTCATCATTGACCGCATTATTGACCCGAGTGCTTACGGGGTAGCACCGCATCAGCCGGGCATCACACGGCCTCAACAGTTCCGACACCGTAGCAACGTCCTTCATGCCCGGATCCAGCCAGAGATCGTAGTTGTCTGGATCAAGGATGACTGGCATTCGGTCATGAACCGACGATGTCACCGCATTGGGAGTCGTCGTCAGGATCGAAAAAGTCTCCAACGGTTTGTCGTTTGCATCGTTCCAGCAATCCCATATCCCCGCAAACGCAAACAGGTCGCCGTCGTTAACCTCAAAGCAATACGGCTGTTTCGCTTTCCCTGTCCTCCGCCATTCGTAAAATCCATCTGCCGGGACCAGGCACCGGCGAAATTTCAATGCATCTGAGAAGGCAGGCTTCGTTCCTGCCGTTTCGGACCTGGCATTGATCATTCTTGCTGCGACAGACGGGTTCTTTGCCCACCTTGGGACGAGTCCCCATCGAAAAAGCGACAATTCGCGGACGGGTTCCTTCGGATGCTGGCGAATCACAGGGACAGGTTGGGTGGGGGCTATGTTGTAGCGAGGATTCCAGTCTTCCATTCCAAAGACACTATTGAAGTGTTCCTCAAGAATCTGCTTTCTGCGCGAAACACGGTATCGCCCGCACATAGATAGAGAGATTATCCTCGCCAATCGGTCGTGGAAGCGCCCTATTGTAGCAACCCTGCGTTCTCCTAACCCGGCTCTTTGGTGGGTGATGGGGGGAGCTCTAGCCGTGCTGGTCGTGGTCCTTGTACGTCCCGCTTGCGCGCGATCTGTTCCGCTTTTCACGCAGGCAGCGACGGCTGCAAAGCGCGCAGCTCAAAAGAAGGTGGTCACACTGATTTCAGGTGGAGCGAACAAAAAGTCCGTCTAAACGCGCTCACTCTTTTGACTTTGCCTCTGACTTCGGCTGCGTCAAGTCGCGCTTGGGCAGCCGAAATCAAGCCCTTCCTGCACCCTCGTCCGGAAAAGTCGAGGTTCTTAAGCTTTTGAATCGAAATGGCGGGGACGACGGGACTCGAACCCGCGGCCTCTGCCGTGACAGGGCAGCGTTCTAACCAACTGAACTACGTCCCCGGTTTCAGTACGGAATGCCAAACTGGTGGGCAGTGCAGGACTCGAACCTGCGACCTCCTGCTTGTAAGGCAGGCGCTCTAACCAGCTGAGCTAACCGCCCCTCGCACCTTTTTCGCTGTGAGCCGTAGCGTTGGATCGCTCAGCGATTGAGGGGCATCCGCGCGAAACGCGCCGTGTTCGAGTATACGCGACGCTCGAAACAACGGTCAAACGCGAGACGCTGCCGAACCCGACACCCCTCTCCTTGCACGACCGGAGCCGGCTGCTACACTTCTCGCGTGCGCCGTCTGATCATCAACGCCGACGACTTCGGACTCACCCCGGGCGTCAATCGCGCGATCGTTGAAGCTCATGAACACGGCGTCGTGACCTCGGCGACGCTGATGGCGAACTCGCTCGCGTTCCTGGAAGCGGTACAGCTGGCGAAGTGCCAAACCTCCTTGAGCACCGGCTGCCACGTGGTGCTGCTCGACGGTGAACCGGTGGTCGACCCGGGCCGGCTCCGCAGCCTGGTGGACGGGAAAGCCGGCAACGCATTTCGAAACGGGGTAAGCGGCTTCGCACTGCGCGCGCTTTCCGGCCAGATCGATTCCGACCAGGTGGAGGCGGAAACGACTGCCCAGATTCGCAAACTGCAATCCCACGATGTTCATGTGTCGCACGTTGACTCGCACAAGCACACGCACATGTTTCCGCCCGCGCTGGAGGGCATTCTGCGCGCCGCCCGCACTTGCGGCATTCCCGCCATTCGCAACCCCTTCGAGATGGTTGCGGCTAATTTCGCCCGGGCCCAAAGGGGACTCTGGAAACGGTACGCGCAGGTAAAAACGCTGTGCGGGCTGGCAGGATATTTTCGCAGGGCGGTCAACCGGGCGGGCCTGCGTACTCCCGACGGCACGCTCGGGATCGTCGCCACCGGTCATCTCAATCCGGATTTATTCCGCGGAATCGCCGACAACATGCCGGAGGGCACCTGGGAATTCGTGTGTCATCCGGGATACCTGGATGCGGATCTGCGCGCGGTGTCCACCCGCCTGCGGGAGTCGCGCGTCGAGGAACTGGCGGTGCTGACCTCCTCCGATGCTCGCGCAGCCCTGGAAAAGCGGGGAGTCCAGCTGATCTCGTACCGGGACCTGTAGGGCGCGGCCGGCCGCCAGGGCCCCAATTCCGGCGTACCAGAACCAGCACCGTACAGTCACTTCGGTAATCTCGGGATGGCCCAAGTCACGCTATCATTAAGCCGAGCGCAAGCTCCATCGCCGTTATGAGTGAACAGCGACCTGATCCGCGCGTTTCCGCCGATCTCTCGGTACGAGTCTGGGGGATGGCTGCGAGCGGTCAGACGTTTTCCCAGCACGTGCGCGCGCGCAATATCAGCAGCTCCGGCGCACTGTTCTCCGGACTCGAACATGAGTTGAAAGTGGGCGACGTGATCGGCGTCCAGTACGGCGATCGCAAGTCGCGCTGCAAGGTGGTCTGGGTCATGAATGGCGGCCCGCTGCAAAAGATCCAGGCCGGCGTACAGATCGTGACCGACCAGGATTGTCCCTGGAAGAGCGAGCTTTCCCCGGACCAGATCGCTCCGGCTCCCGAACCCAACAACCGGCGGCGGTTCGCACGCCACCGTATTTCATTTCCCCTGGAACTGCGCGATGAACGGGTGAAGACTCCCATGCGGGTGAATGCTACCGATGTCAGCGGGAATGGCTGCTACGTCGAGACGATTCTCCCGCTGGCCCTGGGGACCACGTTGCGGGTGGAGTTCTGGATCGAGGAAGAGAAAATCTCCACCTCGGCGGTGGTGCGGACCAGCGACCCAGGCGTCGGCAATGGGGTCGAGTTCATCGGCATGACCCCGGACACCAAGCAGCGGTTCCAGGCCCACCTGGATAAAATCGATCCCCTTCTGGCCAACGTGTTCGAGCGGAAAGCCGCCGAGTGAGTTGCCTGACCCACTCCTTGCTCCGCGACTTCCCCGCGTAAAATCTGAATCGCGCGCCTGAACCAACCATCGAACCTAAGGACCGCTCGGGGGCTACGGGAAGAATGAAGATCGGGATTACGTGTTATCCGACCTACGGGGGAAGCGGCGTGGTGGCCACGGAGTTGGGTCTTGAGCTCGCCCAGCGCGGCCATGACATCCACTTCATCTCCTACGCGCAGCCCATTCGGCTGACTGAACCCCAGCCCCATATCCATTTCCATGAGGTCGAGGTCTCGCGCTACCCGCTGTTCGACTATCCGCCCTACGACCTGGCGCTGGCTACTCGCATGGCCGAGGTCGCGGAGCTCTACGATCTGGACCTGCTGCACGTGCATTACGCGATTCCGCACTCGGTGAGCGCGCTGCTCGCTCGCCAGATGCTGGCTGCCGGACCGTCGCATCGCAAGCTTCCTTTTGTTACCACGCTCCACGGCACCGACATCACGCTGGTGGGCCTGGACCGCTCTTATTTGCCGATCACCCGCTACTCCATCGAGGAGAGCGACGGAGTCACCGCGATTTCGCGATACCTGCGCGACATCACGCTCAAAGAGTTTGACATCAAGAATCATATTGAAGTGGTTTACAACTTCGTGAATTGCGATGTGTACGTGCGCGACGCCGACGCTCCCAGGCGGCGCCAGGAATACGCCACCGCCGGGGAACGCATCCTGGTGCACCTGTCGAACTTCCGGCCGGTCAAGCGGCTCACGGACGTGGTGGAGATTTTCGATCGCGTCCGCAAGAAAGTTCCGGCGAAGCTGTTGCTGGTAGGAGACGGTCCCGATCGTTCCAAGGCCGAATGGCTGGCCGTGCAGAAGGGGATTCACGATCACGTGATCTTCCTCGGCAAGCAGGACCGGGTGCAGGAAAAACTCGCCATCTCTGACGTGATGCTGCTGCCGAGCGAACTGGAATCGTTCGGCCTGGCCGCGCTGGAGGCGATGGCTTGCAAGGTTGTCCCGATTACCACCCGCGTAGGCGGCTTGCCGGAAGTCATCGAGCACGGCAGGAACGGCTTTATGGCCGAAGTCGGCGACATTGACACCATGGCGCAATATGCCATCGATCTGCTCACCGACGACCAGAAGCTGAATACCATGGCGGTGCAGGCGCGCGCATCCGCGCAAGCGCACTTTTGCGCCAGCAAGATCATCCCGCAGTATGAGCAATTTTACCGGCGCGTGCTGGAGCGCTCTTCGTAGAGGGTCGGCGGGATCCCGGAGCCTTGTTGCAGGATGGGCAAGCGCAGCCGCACCAGCGTTCCCTTCCCCCCGTGGCTATCGATGGTCATTTTGGCGGTGTCTCCGTACAGCACCTTCAGTCGCTCGGCGACGTTGGCCATGCCGATTCCGGTGCCGCCCAACCCGCTCGGCCTTTCGATCAACTGAGCAGCGCCCATTCCCACCCCATCGTCCTCGACTTCGATGATGACCGCGTCGGTGCTCAACCGGCTTCTCAAGTAGATGCTGCCGCCTTCGACCTTCGAGGACAATCCATGCTTGATGGAGTTTTCCACCAGGGGCTGGAGCAGCATGGCCGGTACCATCACTTCCAGCGATTCCGGATCCAGTTCCTTCACCACTCGAAGCTTGTCGCGCCCGAAGCGCACGACTTCGATATCCAGATAGTTGTCGATGAATTCGGCTTCTTCGCGCAGCGGCACAAAAGCTTCGGAGCTGTTCAGCAGGCGCCGCAAAATGGTGGCCAGCTTGATGATCAATTCGCGCGCCGTGTCGGGATCGAACCGCACCAGCGAGGATACAGAATTCAGAGTGTTGAAAAGGAAGTGAGGATTAATCTGGTTCTGCAAAGCCTCCATGCGCGCCTGCAGCAGCAGGCGCTCCTGCTCTTCCAGCTTGATCTGGATGCGAACCCCATTAAAAATTTTGAGCTCCGTTCCAATCACCAGGATGGAGGTGGCATAAATGGCCAGCTTGACCCAGGGGTTGGGACTCTCCAGGCTGAAGGTCGCGCGCGGAAAGAAATACGAAATTTCGCCATGCATGAAGCGGAGCGCCACGATGGTCACGAAGAACATGATCTGCCAATCGAACAATCGCGGCTTCGGAAGGTTGCGCCGGATCCAGCGATAGATGCTCAGGTCGATGAAGGGCGAGAATGACCAGATATCGTCCTTGTCGGGCGCGAGGCTGCGTAGTTGTCCGGCGACGAATCCGCACAAGATGTTGAACGGCATCGTCGCCCACTCGCCGTGCAGCAGCGCCGGAAGGCCCAGCATGACGCCGCCCATCACCCCGCTGAGGCGGCCGCCGATCACCCCCAGCAGCAACGTGGTTTCCAGCGTGAGGTCGCCCGCCAAGAAGCTCTTCTGGATGAAACGAATCCACACGGCGAGAGCGATCGGGATGCCGAACCACAGCGTCAGGTAGATCTTCTGTGGGGTGGTACGTTCTTCGCGGAACAAAAGCTTCTTGAACTCAAGCGAGCGCACCAGCGTGCTCGACACGGCCGCGGCCACGCCCAGCTTGACCAGCAGGTTTACGAGGATGAGCTTCTGATCCAATTCAGCTCCGCTCCGGGAAATGTAGCAGTTCCCTGCTTTCGCTGCAGCGGCGCCGGCAGAAGACCGCCTAGGATTGCAGCTTCCGGCTCAATTCCTGGAGCGCTGCTTCCAGCCCTTCCGCACCGGGAGCACCACCCTGCGCCATGTCCTTGCTGCCGCCACCGCGGCCGCCCAGTTTCGCCAGGGTCTCCTTCAGAAGTGCTCCCATATCAAAGGGCATGCCCTTGGACTGCGCAAAAACCAGCGAAGACGGTTCGGCTGCCGCGCCCAGCAGGGCGACTACGTTGACTTCGAGGCGGGTGAGTTTCTGGGCCAACAGGCGAATGAAGTTCAGATTGCGATCTTTATAGACCCGCACCACCAGCTTGCGTCCATTTACGGGAGCCGTTTCGGCAAGCAACCGGGCCGCCTGCAGTTCCGCCAACTCGTCGAGCAAATGTTCATTCGCCTTTTGCGCCGTCCGGACTTCCTCCAGCGACTTGCGCACCTGCTGCGGAACCTCCCGGATGTTTCCCGAGAACAGCGCAGCCGCCTCTGTCAACGTGGCGTAATCACGATGAGCGGTGGCCACGGCGCGCTGGCCGCAGACAAATTCTACCCGCCAGCCCTGCCGAACTCGCTCGGTCTTGCGCAGCAGGATGCAGCCAATCTGTCCGGTATTCTGCACATGAGTGCCTCCGCAGGCTGACAGATCGAAGTCCCGAATATCAATCAAACGCAGTTCGTCCTTATCCGGCCTCGGGGGTTTGCGCAGACCAAGCTCTTGCGCCGCCTCCTGGGTGACGAACTTGATCTGCACCGGACGGTTCTCCTGCACGATCTCATTGGCCAACCCTTCCGCTTCCTCCACATGCCGGGCAGTCAGCGTGGGCGTGTCGAGGTCGATGGAACAGGCTTCTTCTCCCATGTGGAAGGAAACGGTTGGCATATTAAACAGGCGGACGAAGGCGGCCGAGAGCACGTGCTGGCCGGAGTGCTGCTGCATGTGGTCGCGCCGCCGTGACGGATCGATTAGACCGCGAATGCGGGTTCCCTGCTGCGGCGCCTTGTCGGCTTCAATGTAGTGGACGACCCGGCCATCTTCGGTCTCGGTGACTTCGGCTACGCGCAACTTCGGCGAGCCTTCCTCCAGCGGCGCCAGCCATCCCGTATCGTGCACCTGTCCGCCGCTGCTGGGATAAAAGGCCGTGCGGTCGAGGAACACACCGTGACGCCCGTTGATGTGCGCCGCCGGAACCACTTCCGTGATTTCGCCTTCAAACTCGTGCAGAAAAGAGTCGTGATAGTAAAGACGTTCCGTCATGAGTAAAACCCGTCCGGTTTCTTGGCGCCGGCAAACCTCCCCTGAACGATCCTCGTCCTTGTCTCTCAATCGTTCGAGGGAAAACTGCAAGCCAGAGTTTCGGGCCGTCTCAGTAGGGTCCGATGATCCCAGCGATCTGGCGCGAGCTGGGCAGCTTCCTGTGGGTTGACTTCTTTTCGTCCTCAAAGGTGTCCAGATACTTCAAGCCGGTGCCGGTATTGAACAGCACCACCTTGTCGTCGGGACTGAAGAACCCGTTGGCCAACAACCTGCGATAAGCGGCCAGGGCCGCAGCTCCCTCCGGGGCTGCGAAGATACCCTCCACTTGCGACCAGCGCTTCAATGCATCCATGATCTCTTCATCCGTCACCGCAACGGCAACCCCGCCACTTTTTCGCAGGATTTCTAGAATAATGTAGTCCCCATAGGCCTTGGGAACCCTGAGTCCAGATGCGACGGTGGCCGCGTCCGGCCACATTTCCGAGGCGGCCTTGCCTTCATCCCAAGCTTTAACTATAGGGGCGCAACCACTTGACTGGACGCTTACCATCTCGGGCCGTTCTGGACCAATCCAGCCTAATTGCTCCATTTCGTCGAAAGCCTTCCACATACCGATCAGACCGACTCCGCCGCCCGTCGGGTAGATGATCCCCTCGGGCAGCCGCCAACCGAGTTGCTCCGCCACTTCGTAGCCCATCGTCTTCTTCCCCTCGACGCGGTAAGGCTCCTTCAGGGTGGAGACGTCGAACCAGCCTGCTTTCTCTTTGCGCTCGGCCACCATGCGCGCACAGTCGCTGATGAGTCCGTCCACCAAGGTGACATGCGCCCCGTAGTACTCGGATTCGATCCGGTTCGCCATGGGGACATCTTTGGGCATGAAGATGTGTGCCTCGAGTCCGGCTGCGGCGGCGTACGCAGCCAGGGCGCCCGCGGCATTTCCCGCGGACGGGATGGCGAGTTTCTTCAGCCCGTAGTGTCTCGCCATGGTCACCGCCGCCGAAAGTCCCCGCGCCTTGAACGAGCCGGTCGGGTTCAGCCCTTCATCTTTAATGAAGACATTCGGGTATTCGCGGCTGGCGAGCATGGGGGTGAAGCCTTCCCCGAGTGAGACCGGTTCGGCTTCCGGCAAGACCTCGGCGTATCGCCACATGGTGCAGGCCCGTCCGGCAAACTGTGCGGGCGAAATGGTCTTCTTGATCGCGGCCAGATCGTATCGCGCATAAAGCACGCCACCGTCTTTCGGGCAGACAGTCTGCGGAATGTCCGCGCGCAGCGACTGTCCACAGCGGGTGCATTCGAGATGCGTGGGACGAGCCATGAATGTCAAAGAATACCATCCGTCCGCGGCTCACAGGTTTGCACCGGGTGCCGAGTCGAGCGGACCGCCAGCCAGAAGATCGAACTCAAGGTCGTCGCAGTCCGGCAAGCCAACATGAATGGTAGAGGGTTCTCAAGAAAAAAAGAGGATGCGGACAAGGTGGTCATTCGAAAAACCTGGCGCCCTAGGACTTGCTCAAACGCGCTAGCAGTCCATTGGCTTTACGGAACCAGGGCCTTTCGCGGCGGCGCAGATAGCCGGGCATCGTAGGCTTTTTCGCGAGGATCTTCTGGGCCCATTCCCGGGCCTCTGCGATTTTGCCCTGCGCGGCAAGGAAGGTCGCATAGTTGTAATACGTCTCCGACAGCGTGGAAATCACCGTCACCTGCTGGAAGAACTCTTCCGCCTTGGCGGGCTGGCCGGTGTTTGCGTAGGCGTGAGCCAGCAACGCTTTGGCGCGGTGGAAGTCGTAACCGGGATCGTCCCGCACCACGCGCTCCAGGTCTGACACGGCGGCCGCAAATTCGCCCAGCGCGATCTCGCACACACCCCTCCGGTAGAACGGGTCGGGCGAGTCGGTGCGCGAGGAAATCGCGCGGTCGTAACAGGCGCGGGCTTTCGCAAAGAGCCCGTCCTCCATGTAGAGGTCGGCCAGTTCCTCGTAGTTTCCCGCGGACGGATTGTCGAGCACTGCCGCTTCCAATTCGTGAATGCGCTTGCGCCGCGGAAAGACTTTGAAGGATTGACGCAGCAGCCCTAGATCGGGAAGAGCCTCGACGACCAGGTAAATCGCCGCTCCCAAAGGACCGAGAAACAGAATGATGTACAGCCAGTAGGTCTCCGGGCGACGCCGGATAAAGTGCACGATCGCCAGGGCCACCAGGATAAAGCCCCAAGGATTCAGAAATGCACTGAAGATTCCCATGCGCGTGCTGCAATATAGCACGCACGCTCACCCCCGGACGGGAGGCTGCCCCGGCCTGCTCCGGATGGTAAAATCGGCTGTGGTCACCCCTTCCATCCGCCTGCTGGGGCTCGACATCGACGGCACCCTGCTGAACTCTCAATTCCAGATCTCCGAGGCGGATCTGGCAGCGCTGCAGCGCGCCCATGAGGCAGGAGTGGAAATTGCGCTCGTGACCGGGCGCCGCCATGACTTCGCGCTTCCCATCGCGCAACAACTGGGGTTCGATCTGTGGCTGATCAGCTCCAATGGGGCGATCACGCGCTCCCTTCAGGGTGAGACCTTCTATCGGGACATGCTGCCGGCCAGCGTGTGCCGGGAGCTATGCGAGGTCATGCGGGAGTTTCGGGGCAACACCGTCCTCACCTTCGACAAGCTCGGAAAAGGCTCGATCGTTCTGGAGCACATGAACGAGCTCGAAAACAGCATTCGGCGCTGGCTGGAGAAGAACTTGCAGTACATCGACTTCGTCATTCCGGTCGAGGACTCCCTGGTAACGGACCCGGTTCAAGCCATGTTTTGTGGGCCTATTGCCCGAATGCACCAGGTTTTAACCGCGCTTCAGGGGTGTCATCTGGTGGAGGAGATCACGATTTTGCGGACCGAATACCCGGCACGCGACCTCTCCATTGTCGATATCCTCAACAAGGACTGCTCCAAGGGTCACGCGTTGGAGCGTTGGGCTGCGCATCGGGGCGTGTCCCGAGAGCAGGTCATGGCCATCGGGGACAATTACAATGACATAGAAATGCTTGCCTTTGCGGGATACCCGTTTATCATGGGTAATGCGTCGGAAGACCTTCGTAGCCGGGGTTGGAAGGTAACCCTGTCGAACGACCAGAACGGCGTGGCGGCCGCTCTGGAGCCCTTGCTGGCCGGGGCTGAAGTGGAGACGTAGCGTCGGTTCTCCCCGACTGTCGGCGATGCCTCCCACGCGCTACTTCACGAATCTGATGGTTGTATCCGTCTGTCGATGAGTCCGAAGATAAAAACCGCGTTCGCGCTGCTGGTGGGACTGCTCGCGGTCCAGGCCTCGGCGACCGATATTGCAATCCTACGCAACGGTTTTACGATCCGGCACGAGAGCCGCGCACCTCTGGGAGAGACGACCCGGCTTTTCCTGACCTCCGACGGGGCAAGCTTCGTCGATATTCGCACCGCCGAAATTGACCGGATCGAGCCCGACTTGACGCCCGCTCCACGTCCGCAGAACAAGCTCCCCGCAAGCACCGCGGTGGTACCGGCAACGGCTCTGGCGGCACCCGCGCTTGCTTCCGCACCGGCTGCTTCTGGTCCAGTGGATGTCTCCGAGGTGGTCAGCGCGGTCAGCGGCCGGTATCGCCTCGATCCCGACCTCGTCAACAGCGTCATCCGCGCCGAGAGCGGCTTCAAGGTACACGCCGTGTCTCCCAAGGGCGCGCAAGGCCTGATGCAGTTGATGCCGGGAACCGCGACCAAGCTCGGAGTGCCCAACGCTTTCGATCCCGAGGCCAACGTGGACGGGGGCACGCGCTACCTGCGCGAACTCCTCGAACGCTACAACTTTGATCTCATTAAGGCGCTGGCCGCTTACAATGCCGGCCCGCATCGCGTCGAGCAGTACGGGGGTGTGCCTCCGTATCGCGAGACCCGCCTGTACGTCGCCAGCATTGTGCGGGACTTTAACCGCAAGAAGATCGCCCAGCAGAAGGCTGCCAACCCTGCCGCGCCGAAGCTTCCAACGCAGGCCAGAAGGCAGACGCAAAAAGCGCGAACCAGCAGCAAAGCCATTCCCGCCAGCGCTCCGGAACCAGCCCGACGCACAGTTCCCCCCACCGGAAACTGACGGCGTTCAGGTCCCCTCACACCGCCCTCGCGTTGACCCCAGCGGCTGAGTCATTTACCTTGTGTTCTGCTCGTCGCCGCCATCCATAAAAAATACCGCGGAGAAGCTCTCTTCCATGGACAAAAAACGTGCGGCGATTACCGGAATCGCGCTCGCCGTGTTGGCGGCCCTGGTATACATGCAATTCCGGACGTGGAAGAACTTCGACTGGGATCTGTTTCTGAGCCAGACCCACAGCGTCAGCAAATTTCACATCTTCCATGGCATTGCGCTGATCTACATCGCTTACGTGCTGCGTGCGGTACGCTGGAAGATTTTCCTGCGTCCCGTGCGACCCGATGCTTCGATACTGAACCTTATTCCCCCCACCATCATCGGTTTCACGGGACTTGCTTTGCTCGGGCGTCCGGGCGAACTCATCCGTCCCTATCTGGTCGCAAGACAGGAGAAGTTGCCGTTCTCCTCCCAGCTTGCGGTCTGGGCGGTGGAGCGCATCTTTGATATTGGAGCCTTCACGTTCCTTTTCGTCCTGGCGGCCTTCGTTGCCACCGCACCCCGGCGCCTGGAACACCGGGACATCTTTCAGGAAGTGGCCCTGGTTCTCACCTTGATCGTGGTCGGACTCACCCTGGGTGCGATCATGGTGCACCGCAGCGGCGAAGCTCTCGCCAAGTGGGTGGAGCGGCGCTTCGCTCACCTCGCGTCCAACCTGGGGCACCGCATCGCGCTCCGGGTCCGCGAATTCCGCAACGGCCTCAACACCATTCACAGCAAGTCCGCCCTGCTGCAATTGATCGGGGTTTCGGTGCTGATGTGGGCCGTGATCGCGGTCGCCTACAAAGAAGTCGCGCACTCCTACGACACACCCAAACTGGAAATTCCGCAGACCCAGATCTTTCTTCTGATGGCATCCAGCATGGTGGGCTCTCTGGTCCAACTCCCCGGAGTCGGCGGCGGATCGCAACTTGCCACCATCGAAACTCTCAACCGCATCTTCGGGGTGCCCCCGGAACTGGCCACCAGTTGCGGCATCATGTTGTGGCTGGTGACGTTTATTGCCATCGTCCCGGTCGGTTTGTTCCTGGCGCATCGCGAACGGCTCTCCTTGCGAAGACTTTCCGCAGAAAGTCACCAGGCGGAGGAATCCGCAGGCGACGCCGACACGCCTGCCGCCTGAGCTGCAACACGATTGGCTGATAACCGTCGAGTTTCCTGATGCCGATAAACGGATACCACCCCTGCTACAATTCAATCTTGCTGAAACAGAAGGCTTAAGAGCGTTCCTACGTGCCATGAAGTGTCCTTTTTGCGGGTTTCTGGAAGATAAAGTCGTGGATTCGCGCGAGAGCAAGGAGGCGGAGTCGATCCGGCGCCGCCGCGAATGCCTGAAGTGCGGCAAGCGCTTCACCACCTACGAGCGCATCGACGAGATTCCTTACATGGTGGTCAAGAAAGACGGCCGCCGGGAAAAATTCGACCGCCAGAAGGTGCTGAACGGGCTGTTGCGGGCCTGCGAAAAGCGTCCGGTACCGATCAGCAAGCTGGAGCAGATCGTCAACGAAGCCGAATCATTCGTCATCGACTCTCCCGAGCGCGAACGCAAAACCAGCGAAGTCGGCGAGCTGATCATGAACCGCCTGCGCCGCTACGACAAAGTCGCCTACGTCCGTTTCGCCTCCGTTTATCTCGACTTCAAGGATGTGCAGGAGTTCATGTCGGAATTGAAGGACCTGCTGAAGACAAAGGAACCCGAGCCGAAACCGAAGGTCGCCAGCAAACCGACTTAGCGCACCAGTTCAGGAAAAATATTTCTTATGGCGCATCGCATTACCCTCATCCCTGGCGACGGCATTGGTCCGGAAGTGACCAATGCGACCGTCCGCATCCTGGAAGCGACCGGCGTGAAGTTCGAGTGGGAAACTTTCATGGCCGGGGCGGAGGCCTTCGAGAAATACAAGGAATACATTCCGAAAGAGCTCGACGCCTCGATCCAGCGTACGCGCGTCGGGCTGAAGGGCCCGGTTACCACGCCCATCGGAGGCGGCTTCGCCAGCATCAACGTCGAACTGCGCAAGCGTTTCGAGCTCTATGCCAACTTCCGGCCGATTCGAAATCTCCCTCATATCCCGACCCGCTATCCCGACGTCGATCTGATCATTGTCCGCGAGAACACCGAGGGGCTTTACTCGGGCATCGAGCACGAAGTCGTGCCCGGCGTGGTCGAGAGCCTGAAGATCATTACCGAGAAGGCCTCGACGCGGATCGCCCGCTTTGCCTTTGACTATGCGCGCAAGCACGGCCGCAAGAAGATTCACGCCATTCACAAGGCCAACATCATGAAGCTCTCCGATGGCCTGTTCTTGCGCTGCTCCCGCAATGTCTCAAAGTCGTACCCCGAGATCACCTATGGCGAGCATATCGTCGACAACACCTGCATGCAGTTGGTGATGAATCCCTACCAGTACGACATCCTGGTGATGGAGAATTTCTACGGCGACATCCTGTCCGACCTGTGCGCCGGATTCGTCGGCGGACTGGGCCTGGTGCCGGGCGCCAACTTCGGCGACGCGTGCGCCATCTTTGAGGCCGTGCACGGCTCTGCTCCAGATATTGCCGGGAAAAATCTTGCCAACCCCACTGCCCTGGTGCGCTCCGCACTGCTCATGCTCCGCCACATCGGTGAGAACGATGCCGCTCTCAAGGTGAGGCACGGGCTCGAAAGGGTCTACCGCTCGCGTGACAAGCTCACCCGCGACGTGGGTGGGAAGGCTGGTACCTCCGAGTTTGCGGACGCCGTCATCGAGGAGATGCAGTCCTACGCAACCCCGGAGCCCGCTGGGGAAGCATCTCGATCGTAAGTGTGTCTGCGGGTGTACAAAAATATGCGGCCTTCGTTGACGCATTGCCCTCAAACGAGTTAACATCCGTTCGCTCTCTGGGGAACCTGTGGGGATGTCGCGAACTGCGAGGTGTTTGGGGATAGTCCTGTTCCAGCTCGGCGGACCCGACACGCTGGAAGCCATCCAACCTTTTCTTTTTAATCTCTTCTGCGACCCCGACATCATCGACTTTCCCTTTGCCCGCATCGGGCGCCGGCCTTTGGCAAAACTGATTTCGTGCACCCGCGCCAAGAAAGTGCAGCATCATTATTCCGTGATTGGCGGAGGCTCGCCCATTCGCCGCTTCACCGAAACCCAGGCCCGGGCCCTCGAAACCGCGCTCGAATCCTCCGGCGTCCATGCCCGTTGTTTCGTGGCCATGCGTTACTGGCACCCGTTCACCAGCGAAGCGGTGCAGCAGCTCCAGGCCGCCAATTGCGACGAGGTTGTCCTGCTGCCGCTCTACCCTCATTATTCGAGCACCACGGTGGGCAGCAGCCTGAACGAGTGGAACCGGCATTATCGTGGCGATGCGCCCGTCCATCAGGTGGGTAGTTTCTATCGCGACGAAGGCTACCTCGACTCGCTGATTGAAAAGATTGACGAAGCGCTTGATCGCTTCCCGGCTTCCCGTTGCCCGGAGATCCTGTTCAGCGCGCACAGCCTGCCGCAGTCGATTATCGATAAGGGCGACCCCTACCAGCGCCAGATCGAGGAAACCGTCGAGTTGCTGATGGATCGCGGAGGATGGGCCAACCGCCACCGCCTCTGCTACCAGAGCAAAGTGGGCGCCAGCAAATGGCTGCAGCCCTCCTTGCATCGCACCTTGCGGGATCTGGCGGCGGAAAACGTACGCGATATCTGCATCGTACCCGTGTCGTTCGTGTCCGATCATGTCGAAACCCTCGGCGAGATCGATCATGAGGCCCGCGAAGAAGCTGCCGGGTTGGGCATCCGCCAGTTTGAGATGACAACAGGCTTGAACGATTCGCCCAGGTTTATTCAGGCCCTGGCCCATCTGGTAATGCAGGCTGCAGGAAAATCTCAAGCTGCAGTCATGCCAAATCAGGAGAGCGTCGCGGCGGCGCCCTGGATGGCGGCCGATTAGCAGGGTCGAAGACCGAAGAGGAGGAACTCATGGCGGGTCCGGAGACCGATCCGGTCAAGCAAAATCCGGAGGCGAGTAAGCCAGCGGCTGCAAGCAACGCCCCGGCAAACAAGTATGTCGGTACGCCCGCGGTGGGAACATCCAAAGCCGCGGCCGCCGGTGGCATTGCGGCGATTGGCCCGGACAACTCGCAGGTCGATCAGCGCCGCCGGCGCCTGGCCTGGGTCGGGATCGTCGCATTTCTGGTCGCGTGGTTCCTGGCCTTCTTCCGCTTCTTCCTGCCGCGCACCTTGTTTGAGCCACGCACCTCATTCAAAATCGGCTACCCGTCCGACTACGCGCTGGGCGTCGACACCAAGTGGCAGCAGAAATTCCGTATCTGGGTGGACCGCACGCCGGATCGCCTGTTTGTGATTTACGCCCGCTGCACCCATCTGGGCTGCACTCCGGATTGGAAGCCGAGCGAAAACAAGTTCAAGTGCCCCTGCCATGGCAGCGGGTATGACAGCGAGGGCATCAACTTCGAAGGCCCGGCGCCGCGCCCTATGGATCGCGCCAAGGTCGAACTCGCACCCGATGGCCAGGTTATCGTGGACGTGGCCAAGCTGTACCAATGGCCCAAAGGACAACCGAGCCAGTTCAACGACCCGGGATCTTTTCTGCCAACGTAATCGGGAACCAGCGCCGGATCTCGCCCAGCGCGAACCGGGGAAGACATCAAGGAAGTAGAGGACCGAATGGCTGAAGACAAGCAGAACGGAAAAAACGGAGGGCGGGTCGGCATCATCGACAAGGTGAAGGACCAACTCACCAGCGACGTGCAGTCGCTCAAGACCGACATTCCCGCGAAGGCGAAAGAGCAGATCGAAGGCCTGAAGGATCCAACCAAGACCCAGGTCTATACCTCGATCTTTCGTCACAAACATGACGAGACGCCGCGCAATCGCGCGCTGGGCGTGCTCTCCAACGTGTTCCTGCACCTGCACCCGGCGAAGATCAATCGTGACGCCGTTCGCTACAGCTACACCTGGGGCATGGGCGGAATCACCTTCTACCTCTTCATCGTGCTCACCTTCACCGGCGTGCTCCTGATGTTCTACTACCATCCCACCAAGGTGCAGGCCTTTCGCGATGTGCTCTACCTCGAGCACGACGTTCCCTTCGGGAAGCTTCTCCGCAACATGCATCGCTGGGCCGCGCACTTGATGGTCATCGGCGTATGGCTGCACATGTTCCGCGTGTTCCTGACGGGCTCCTACAAGAAACCGCGCGAGTTCAACTGGAACATCGGAGTGCTGCTACTGGTGTTCACCCTGCTGCTGTCTTTCACGGGATATTTGCTGCCCGATGATCAACTGGGATTCTGGGCAGTCACCGTCGGCACGAACATGGCGCGCGCCACGCCGCTGCTCGGACATGAAGGTCCGTTCGGCCCGCTGCTGGGCATGACGCCGTACAACGACGTGCGCTTCGGCTTGCTGGGCGGATCGATCGTTGACGCCAACGCGTTGCTGCGTTCCTACATCTGGCATTGCATCGGCATTCCCATCGTCGCGTCGGTGCTGATGATTGTCCACTTCTGGCGGGTGCGGAAAGACGGAGGCATTTCCGGCCCCGCTCCCGTGATGCTGGAAGCCGAAGCCGACAAGCCGCGAAGAGGTCCGACGGCGGCCGGCGCGTAGTTCACGCAGGGGTAGACGCCCTCGTCTGCCCAACCGGGCCAAGCTCGGCGATTCGCAGGCAGTCGGGATTTACAGAAAGCCCGATTTCAGTACGAGGAGCACACATGGACTGGCGTCAAGTTTGGGAAATCGTCTCCGCACCCGATAACGTCCCGATCGTCGGCCTGATTCCGCTCCTGGCCTTTTACATCTATCTCGCCTGGAAACAGGCGCACGCCAACGACCAACTGGTCGCGCAGCTCGAGGCCGATCCGGCCATGGCCAAGACGCACCACCGCAAGACCTGGCCCTTCCAGGCGGGCTGGCAAAAAGAAGTGCATGTCTGGCCGTTCCTGCTGCGCATCGAGTTCCTGGCCGCCATCATCGTCACCATCATCCTGATGATCTGGTCGATTACGCTGAACGCTCCGCTGGAGGAGCCCGCGAATCCCAACCTGACCATGAATCCGGCGAAGGCTCCGTGGTACTTCCTGGGACTGCAGGAAATGCTGGTGTACTTCGATCCCTGGATCGCCGGCGTCGTCATGCCGACGCTGATCATTATCGGCCTGATGGTCATTCCTTATATAGATACCAACCCGATGGGCAGCGGCTATTACACCTGGAAACAGCGCCGCTTCGCGATTTCCACTTTCCTCTTCGGGTTCATCATTTTGTGGGTATCGATGATCATCATCGGCACGTTTATTCGGGGGCCTGGCTGGCAGTGGTTCTGGCCGGGGCAAACGTGGGACCACAATCGCCTCATTTACGAGGTGAATCGCGACTTGCCCGATCTGTTCGGGATCACCTCCAACATGGGCAAGGGTATTTTTGGCGCGATCGTGGTGGGAGGATATTTTGCCTTGGGCGGCTTCGCCGTGTTCTCGTTTTTCCGGCGTTACATGCCCAAGGATTTCGGGCGCATGAGCCTTGTGCAGTTCTCCATCACGCAGGCTTTCCTGCTGATCATGGTGGCGCTGCCGCTCAAGATGATGCTGCGCTTGTTGTGGCACATCAAGTACGTGTGGATCACACCGTGGTTTAACGTCTAGTCCTAAGGCATCGGTCGTCAGTCGCCGGCCCAGCCTGTGCAGCGATGACCTCGACGACGTCCAACGGCTTAGCGACTACAGATAGGGGCTCGGTTGGCTGAGTGGCTGATGACTAGCAAAGCGGTCTGGGTAGATACGATTTTGCGAACGACCGACGACCCGCGATCCGACGACCAGTTCCGGAGGAACCTGTGCCCGACAAACCCGTCCCCAATAGCGACCCGATCGTAACCAAGTCGTACGCCGCGCACTATGCCATCGCGGTCATTCTGCTGATGGCCACTTTGCTGTGGGCGCTTTGGGACGAAGCCTTTGGGATGCGCCCGTGGAAGGCCTACCAGCACGAGTGGAAGCAACGCTATACCAGCTTTCTGAAGTCGGCCCGCTCCAAGTCGGCCAGCTCGCAGAAGGAGGTCGAGGACAACCCCGACTATCAGAAACTCAAACAGAACCTCGACCAGGCCAGCCACGAGGCCGCGCCCCGCATGGGGGAACTGCAGAAGCAAATCGGGGATCTCAACTCCAAGATCCTCGCGGTGCAGGCGGTCTTCACCGACCGTCGCGCCTACGTGAACGCACTCACCTATCAGATCGAAACCAGCACCAGCCAGTCCGCGAAACAAAGCATCCAAAAAGATCTTGACCAGTACAAGGCGGAGACCGCCACCGTCGAGTATCCCGACGGCAGCAAGCAGAAGTACAACTTTCAACAGCTGGAAGAAACCTACAACGGTCTCAAGGACCAGCGGGGAAAACTGAACGCCGAACTGGGAGACACGCTCAAGCCCGTCACCCAGGCCAAGACGGCCATGGACGAGTACGTCAACGACCACATGGTGGACCTCACGCCCACGCAGATCGCGGGCCTGGAAAAGAAAACGGAAGAGCTCGATCCCACCATCGAGCAGGTCAATGTTGCCGAAGCCAATATCGTGGACCGCTGCGAATCCTGCCACATCGGGATTCGCGAGCCGGTCAAGCTGACGGCGGCATCCATGAGCGCCAAGGGGGCCAAGGCTCCCGACGACTACGCCAAAGCGTTCGTCAGCCATCCGAACGCCAACCTGCTGCAGATCCACGATCCCGACAAGTTCGGCTGCTCCCCGTGCCACCAGGGGAATGGACGCGCCACCACGAGCATCGAGAAGGCGCACGGCAACTACGAGCACTGGCTCTGGCCGCTCTACACCCGGCAGAACTTCGAAGCCGGATGCCAGAGCTGCCACGCCGCCGACATGATGCTGATCAGCGGCGACGTTGGCTGGACCATCAGCCATGGCAAGGATCTGTTTCGCCAGCGCGGCTGCATGGGCTGTCATCGCTATGAGGGCTATGACAAGGAACCGGAAGAACTGCAATCTCTGAACCAGCAGACCAAGCAACTGGAAACGGAGAGACGCGACAACACCAAGCAATCGGCTGCGCTGATGAAGCAGGCCGACGCGGCGGAGAGCAATGACGAAGCCAATCGCCTGAATGATCAGGCCGTGGGGCTGCGCGTCTCCAGCAGCAAGATCGACGGCCGTCTCCAGCAGATCGACTTCCGCGCCCACAGCCTGATGCAGGACATGAAGAAGGTGGGGCCCAATCTCAAGGACGCCCGCCTCAAGCTGAACAAGAACTGGATTCCGGTGTGGCTGAAGAAGCCCACCGATTTCCGTCCGACTACCAAGATGCCGAACTTCCGCCTGACCGACGACCAGGTCAAGGCGATCTCGGCATACCTGTGGCAATCGGCGCTGACCGATCCCCTGCCCCACCAGAAACCGGGCAACGAGGATCACGGCAAGGAACTCCTGGAAACCCGCGGCTGTCTGGCTTGCCACTCGATCGGTGAGGGCGACGACCTGCAGGGCGGCACCTTTTCCGCGAATCTTACCCGCGTAGGCGAAAAGGACAACTACGACTACCTGGTGCGCTGGATCCACAACGCGCGCGAGCGTACCCGTCCCTATTGCCCCTACGAGAAAAAAGACATCGGTCCGGCAGACTACGCCAAGAAGAATCTTCCCTACGTCTTCGATCTGCGTCACAGCAAATGCCCCAACGACGGTCACGAACTGCAAGTGCAGAACATGACCGTGATGCCAAGCCTGCGCCTGAGCGTGGAGGATGCCCAGGACATCGCGACCTACCTGCTGACTCAGAAAAAGCAGGAGCCCTCCGCCTACCCCGACGCCGCCTTCATGGACGATCCGAAGCTGAAGGAGGAAGGAAAGAAGTGGGTCCGCCACTACGGCTGCGGTGGTTGCCATGAAATCGCAGGCATGGAAGAGGAAGGCCGCATCGGCACCGAGCTGACTTTTGAAGGCAGCAAGCCGATCGAGCGTCTCGACTTCGCCCTCTTCACCGACGAAGCTCAGCGCGGCGGCAAAGAACCGATTACCAATCCTGAAGACCTGGCGCGTCTGCCCGAGGGCCCGGCGAAGGGCGCCTGGTACGACCACAAGGGATTCTTCGAGCACAAACTCGCGGAACCGGAAATCTACGACAAGGGCATGATTAAGTCAGAGACTGAAGCCCTCCGCATGCCGAACGTGCACCTCAGCAAGGACCAGGTGCAAGCCCTCTCCACCTTCCTGCTCGGGAGCCAGGAGAGCAGCCTGCCCGCCAGCTACCAGTACCGGCCGCAGGATACCCGCCGCGATATCCAGGAGGGCTGGTGGATCGTCACCAAGTACAACTGCGTGGGTTGCCACCAGTTCTTCCCCGGCCAGGATTCCAGCCTGATGAAGATGAAGAAGTACCAGGATCCCGACTGGAAAGAGCAACTGCCGCCCAAGCTTTACACCGAAGGGGCGCGTGTCAATCCGGAATGGCTGCGACACTTCCTGAGCAATCCAGCCCTGAGCGACGCCGACACCAACCGCAACGGGGTGCGTTCTTACTTGAAAGTGCGCATGCCGACGTTCTCCTTCTCCGACGACGAACTGCGCAAGCTGGTGCGCTTCTTCCAGGCGCAGTCGCAACAGCCGATGCCTTACATTCCGGAGCAGGTCCCGACGCTGACCGCGAAGGAAACTGAGATGGCGCGTAGCTTGTTCTCAAGCTCCGCCGCCCCCTGCCTGAAATGTCACGCGACCGGCGACGCCCAGCACGACGCGCACGCCACCGCCCCCAACTTCCTGCTCGCGAAAGACCGCCTGAAACCCGACTGGGTCGAGCGCTGGATCACCGACCCGCAGGCCATCAGTCCCGGCACCTCCATGCCGTCGGGACTGTTCCGGCGCGAGAATGAGCATTGGGTTTTCGCTGGCCCGACGCCGCCTTCGTTCCAGGGCTACAGCGAGGACCACACCAAGCTTCTGGTGGACTACATCTTCCAACTCACTCCGGAAGAGCAGCGCCGGGTGGCCGCCTCGATGGGCCGCTCGACTGCCTCGACCACGCCGCCGCATACCGGGAAGTCTGTATCCGGCGCCGTTCGCCCGCCGGCTCCGAAGGCCGGAGCAGCCACCGGAGGTTCGCGCTAAAATAGAGAGTTTTCGTAGTGTCATCTGAAACTCCAAGAAAGGTGCCCATCATGAAGAACGTCCGGTTAGCAATCCTCCTCCTGCTAGCCCTTGCCGGCTTATTGTTGCTGGCTGCTTGTAACAAGAAAGAAAACACCGAGCAGTCCACCTCGGCCCCCTCTTCTGCTCCGGCGGCCACTCCCATCGATCCCGCCACGGTCGGCTCAGTCAGCGGATCGGTGAAATTCGACGGCGCCGCTGCCAAGCCCTCCAAGATCGATATGTCCCAGGATCCTGCCTGCAAAGGCGCCAATGAAGCTGAGACCATGGTCGTCGATAAAGGCAGCCTCGCCAACGTGTTCGTATACGTGAAAGACGGCCTCGGCAGCCGCACTTTCGACGTGCCCAAGGACGCGGTCGTTCTCGATCAGAACGGATGCCGCTATCATCCCCATGTGCTGGGCGTAATGGCCGGCCAGACCGTCCAGATCAAGAATGACGACCCCACCACCCACAACATTCACCCCACGCCGAAAGACAACCGCGAGTGGAACGAGTCCCAGCCTCCGCAAGCCGCTCCTATCGAGAAGAATTTCGCGCGCGAAGAAATCATGCTTCCGGTGAAGTGCAACCAGCACCCCTGGATGAAGATGTACATCAACGTGGTGAAAAGCCCGTTCTACGCGGTCACCGACAAGGACGGGAAATACGAGATCAAAGGACTGCCGCCGGGCGACTACACCCTTGCCTTCGTGCACGAAAAGCTCGGCGAACAAACCCAGAAAGTGACCGTTGCCCCCAAGGAAGCAAAAACCGCCGACCAGACCTTCAAAGCCGGCGCTATGTAGTTCGCAGATTTGCTAAAATGCATGGTTCCACAGGGCAGGCTGCTCGCGCCGAGCGGCCTGCTCTCGGGAACCGCAGATGTGGGCCGGTTAACGCTCTCTAGAATGGCAAACCGGGTTTACGGGACCAAGGAGTACGTTCTGAAGGCTATTGCCACTCCGTATAATCATCGCCTGCACACGTTTGCCGTGTTCACGGCGAGCCTGACCCTTCTCCTCATTGTTGCCGGCGCGCTGGTGACCAGCAACGATGCCGGCCTTTCGGTTCCCGATTGGCCGACCACGTTCGGCTCCTTTTACAAGATGCCGCACATGGTGGGCGGAGTGAAGTTCGAGCACGGCCATCGCATGGTTGCCGAGTTCGTGGGCTTGATGACGATCATTCTCGCCGTCTGGACCTGGCGCGCCGAAAGCCGCCGCTGGCTGCGCCTCCTCGGGGTGGCCGCACTGGGCACAGTCATCATGCAGGGCATCCTCGGCGGCCTCACCGTTCTGTTCCTCTTGCCCGCGCCTATCTCCAGTGCCCACGCCGCCGTGGCACAGACATTTTTCTGCATCGCCGTCTGCATCGCCATGTTTACCGGCAGGCGATGGGTGGAAGAGGTTCCGCAGGTCGAAACCGATTCTCGCCGTCCCAGCCTGTTCACGCTGACACTGCTGTCGATCTTCGTGCTTTATGTTCAGCTGATCCTGGGCGCGATGTTTCGTCATAAAGGCATGAGTTGGTGGCCGCACGTTCTGCATGCCGCCATCGTGGCGATTGTCCTCACCTGGACCGCGATCCGCGCCTTGTCGGTCTACTCGAAAATCGAGGCGGTCCGCAAGCCCGCTGTGGTCCTGATGTCCCTGCTGATCACGCAACTGTGTCTGGGCTTCGCCGCCTTCCTCACCCGCGTAGCCTGGGGCAAGGACAACGTGCAGCCGGAACTTCCGATGGTGGTCTCGACCGTAGCGCATGTCGCTGTCGGGGCCTTGCTGCTGGCCACAACCGTGGTATTAGCTATCCAGGTGTGGCGACATGTGCCCGTCGCCTTCGCTGAACCTGTTCCGGGCGCAGAACGGACTCCCCAAGCCGCATGAGCGCCGTCACCCAACCCTTGAACGTCCCCCGCAGCGCGTTCGCCGTACTGGCTCGCGACTATGCCGAACTCACCAAGATGCGGGTCACCACGCTGGTCGTTCTGACCGCCTGGTGCGGGTACTACTTCGGATGCCTTAAGTCCGGCGTCCCTTCCCTTTCGTGGGGATTGTTGCACGCGCTGCTCGGCATCGGACTGGTTTCCGGCGGCACCGCGGCTCTCAACGAAGTCATGGAGCATGACATCGACGGCCACATGCGCCGCACTGCCCAGCGGCCTTTACCCACCGGCCGGATGAGCCTGCGGCACGCGACCGTGGTCGGTTTGCTGATGACGGTCGGGGGCGCGCTGTATTTGGACGTGGCGCTGAACCCATTGACCGGAACCCTCGCGCTGCTCACCGCATTCGTTTATCTCGCGGCCTACACCCCGCTGAAGAAAGTTCATCCCATCTGCACCTTCGTGGGAGCATTTCCGGGCGCCATGCCGGGCGTGCTGGGTTGGACCGCGGCGCGCGGCCGCCTGGAATGGGAAACGCTGGTGCTGTTCGCCATCGTATTCTTCTGGCAGTTCCCGCATTTCTTTTCTATCGCCTGGCTGTACCGCGAAGATTATGCCGCCGGACAGATTCGCATGCTCCCGGTTGTCGAACCCGACGGCAAGTCCACCTCTCGCCGAATAATTCTGTACTCGCTGGTATTGATCCCGGTCAGCCTGGCGCCCGCGTTCCTGGGAATGGCCGGACGGACCTACCTGGTAGGCGCGCTGGGGTTGGGCCTTGCACTTCTTTATGTCGGGTCGCGCTTGACTCTGCTGCAGGCCCCTGTTGGCGCGCCTCGCTCCAAACAGCGCGCCCGGCAACTTCTGCAGGCTACCGTCTTATATCTGCCGTTGCTGTTCGTTCTTATGATGCTGAACCGTATCTCGTCGTAGAATAGCCTGTGCCTTCGAAACTCCCCGCATACGTGGAACTCGGCCCGGAAACCGAAAGCACTGCCCCTCCAGTCATCCTGGTGCAGAACATCGTGCACCGGTACGACAACCGCAGCGCGCTGGACGACGTTTCCTTTGATGTCCGGCCCGCCGAGCTTTTCGGGCTGCTGGGCCCCAATGGCAGCGGGAAGACCACCCTTTTCCGAATTCTTTCCACTTTGATGATTCCGACGGCCGGCCGGGCATTAATCATGGGCTTCGATGCCGCGAAGGATCCGGCCGCCCTGCGACGCCAGATCGGCGTCGTCTTCCAGGCCCAGAGCGTCGACGAGAAGCTGACTGCCTACGAAAATCTGTGGCATCAGGGCCACCTCTACGGGCTGCACGGCTCGGCTCTTAAGGTCCGCATCCAGGAGATTCTGGGCCGCGTGGGTTTGGCCGATCGCATGAAGGAACTGGTTGAGACTTTCTCGGGGGGCATGTCCCGCAGAGTCGAACTGGCGAAGGGCCTGCTGCATCATCCTTCCGTGCTGCTGCTGGACGAGCCCACGACCGGCCTCGATCCGGGAGCGCGCCGCGATCTCTGGCAATATCTGCAGATCCTCCGCGATGAGGAGCGCGTCTCGGTGATCGTCACCACCCACCTGATGGAGGAAGCGGAGCGCTGTGATCGATTGGCGATCCTGAATGAAGGCAAACTGGTGGCGCTAGGTACGCCCACCGAACTGAAACACGAAATTGGCGGCGACGTCATCCTGCTGGACGCCACCAGCGATGCGGAATCGCTGGCGCGGCGCATCAGCACCCGCTTTGGTGTAGACGCATCGACCTTGGGAAATCAGGTGCGCATCGAACTGGAAAACGGACATCGCTTCATCACCGGGGTGGTGGAGGCGTTTCCGGGAGAGATTCAGGCCGTCAGCGTGAGCAAGCCCACGCTGGAAGACGTTTTCATTCATCGTACCGGTCATCGCTTTTGGACCGAGACCGAGGCGGCCGCGAAGGAATAGAGCTCGGGAGAGGGGCAATTCGCCCCGCGAGGGCAGGATGGCTCGGCGGTCGAGCCCAGCAACGTCATTCGTGGTTCAGCAATGTGGTTCCGTGCGAAACAAGGAATGGACTTTCATCTCGCCGGAAAATCTGCCCGTAGGAGGTAGCGTGCAACCCATGATGCTCCTGTTGTCAGTTGTGCTAGGCATTCTCCCCTTGCTGGGAATTGTCTGGACAATCATGAACGGCACCATCACCACCGTCGACGGCTTATTTATGAGCCTGATCCTGTTAACCCTGTCGGGACTGTTCTTCCTGAATGCTCTGTGGGAATGCCGCGACTGCGGCTACATTAAATTTCCAGGCAAGCCGAAGAGCGCCACGCCGGCGAAGAAATGAGATAACCCATTGGCAACCCAGACTGCAACTCTGTCGGCACGCGGCGTCCCTGCTTCCGCAGGTCTGACCTTGCCCGCCTTCACGCTCTGGTGGCGCGAACTGGTGCGTTTCTACCGGCAACGCAGCCGCGTCGTCGGGGTGATTGCTTCCCCGCTCGTGTTCTGGGTGGTGCTGGGCTCCGGCTTTGGCAAATCATTCCGGTCGGGAGACGCGCCCGGTCAGCAGCACTACCTGGACTATTTATATCCCGGTGCGCTCATCATGATCGTGCTCTTCACCAGTATCTTCACCATGATGTCGGTGATCGAAGATCGCAAGGAAGGCTTCCTGCTGTCAGTCATGGTGGCCCCGGTTCCGCGCTCCGCCATCGTGCTCGGCAAGGTGCTGGGGGGGACGACCTTGGCGGCGGCGCAAGGCCTGATTTTTTTGATCTTTGCTCCGCTGGTGGGTGTGAGTGTCGGATTTCTATCCTTCCTGCTGGTTGTGCTGACGATCTTCCTGGTTTCTTTCGCGCTCACCGCGCTGGGATTCGCCATCGCGTGGCCGATGGATTCGACCTCCGCATTCCACGCCATCATCAACCTGTTCCTGATCCCGCTGTGGCTGCTCTCGGGCGCGCTCTTTCCGCTGGCCAGCGCCTCCGGCTGGCTCCGGGTTCTGATGTACATCAACCCGCTGACCTACGGCGTGGAAGCGCTGCGCACCCTGCTTTACCCGGACAGTCCCGCGCAATTCTCCCTGGGATCGTCATTGGCTACGCTGGTGCTGTTTTCGCTGTTCATGTTCGGCCTGGCCTTCGTGGTGGCGAATCGCAGGACTACCAAGCCGGTGGCATGATGTTCCTGTGGACTCGCAGGCATGTCTCTGAAAGTTGCCGCCGCGCTGCTTCGCTGGTGGTGAATCGGCTTTCGAAGGCCGTGTCCGAACCCTACACCTGGCTGGCGTAGGGTCCGAGCGCCATTCCCAAAATCCAATGCCCGTGCCCGCACAATACGCCATCTTCCCGGTCATCAACGCCAGCCTGAACGGCGCCAGCACGGTGTTGCTGCTGATCGGGCATTGGTTTATCAGCAAGGGACGCGTCGCCTCCCATCGCGCGACCATGATTACCGCTGTGATCACGTCCGCGCTGTTCCTGATTTCGTATCTCTACTACCACGCGCACGTCGGGTCGGTACGTTTTCAAGGGACCGGCTGGTCGCGGCCCGTCTACTTCAGTGTGCTGATCTCTCACGTGACCCTGGCGATCGTCATTGTGCCGCTGGTCCTCATCACCCTGACCCGCGCCCTGCGTGAGCGCTTCGATCGTCATCGCGCCATTGCCCGCTGGACGTTTCCCTTGTGGCTCTACGTCTCGGTTACCGGCGTCCTCGTGTACTTCATGCTCTATCACTGGTTCTCGGCCTGAAGAACACGGCCGGGCCGGTCTACCTCGCAGGTGCGATTGCGCTCCTGGGAACGCGAGAATAAATCGGTTTTCCTGATCAGCGTTTGACGTTGGCGTCCAGGAACTGGAAGACGTCAGGTTCCCATTCGGGGATGGCAAGGTACAGGAGGTTGTGGCCATCGTCGGAGGATTTGCCGAGGGCAGGGTAAATTTTGAGTAGGTGCGGTTTGTGAAGCCGGTCAAGCTCGGCGGCGATGGCAGTGCCGGGGGTTGTGTCGTAGTCGTTGGCAGCGTGGATGAGCAGGATGGGCGCGGAGGTTTTGCCGACCGCCGTAAAAACACGCCGGCGGAGCTCGTCCGAGTGTTGCCAGGAATTGGCACCGGCGCCAAAGGTGACCTCGGCGCGTATCGCCGCGTCTTGTTCGCCCGAGAGCAAGGTGATCACTCCGCCAAAGGAATGCCCGACGATCGCGATGCGCTTGGAGTCGATGCCGGGCGCAGTTCTCAGAAAAGCTAAACCTGCCAGGGCATCCTCGAGCTGCTCGGTTGTAACCAGCACGTAGTGCAAGTGCTGGCGAGCTTCCTTTCCCCTGGCAGATTCCTCGCGCTGGAGAACTTCCTGCATGAAGGGAGCCTGGTCCGCGGAAAGACCCTGCCCGCGTCGACAAAGGTAAAGGAAAGCGTATCCGTTTTTGAGAAAGACCGGCGCAAGATTTGCGGCTGCTTCAGCCATGGTTTGCCCTGCGGTGTGTTGGGCGTCGGCAGCCCCGGAGCCGTGATTAAACAGCACACCGGGAAACGGGCCCGGACCGGCAGGTTTCCAGAAGTAGGCTTTGAGGTGGAGGGGGCCGCTGCGAACGTCGACGATTTGGGGAGCGGCGGCTTGCGGGGCTGAGGGCGCGGAGGACTGTGCCAGAGTTGCATTTGAGGCAAACCACACGAAAGCGGAGAGGAGGAGAATCCTTACGGCAGTCGGAGCGCGGAGCACGGGGCGATCATACTAAAAATCCTGTCATTCCCGACACGCGCGCGAAATGAGCACGGAGGAATCTACACTTGGACCACAACCGGATACGTCAATGGCGAGATGCCGGTAAAATATAACGATGGCCACGGTTCGACTCAGAATCGATGTTTCGGGCACCATCGGGGACGAAGCCTGGAGAGCTCTCCAGCAATTCGATCCGATCCAAAAAGCCGCGTTCGGTCCGCAGTTCGGATCCAGTGGCCCGTGCAAGCATTCGCCGACCGCCCCGCACCCAAAGGGCGAATGGATTGGCGCCGAGATCACCCTGCAGACGCCCCTGCTCGCCCAGTACGCCGTGTCACACTACCTGGAGCAGGATCGCGTGCTCGACGCCGACGTGGTCGATTGATGTATAGTTCCGATCACTGTAGTTACCAGTGTTAGTCAACGACCAACAACCCAGGACCAACGACCTGAATCGATGAGCTCTGCAACTTCCACGGAAACTGATAAGTCTGCCGAGTCGCCTGCGAAGTCGCGCCCCGGCATGTCCACACGCCACCGCGTCCTGTTCTTCGTTACTGCCTGGTTTATTGCGTTCATGCCCGTGCTGTTCTGGTGGAACACCTGGTTCGGCCGCAATCTGTCCGACAAACAGGTCACTGAGTATCTGCAGGACGACCACCATCCCCGCCACATCCAGCACGCGCTGGTTCAGATGGGGGAACGCATGTCGCGTCACGATACCGCCGTCACCCGCTGGTATCCTGACCTGGTTCGCCTCGCGGCCCATCCGGTCGAGGAAGTCCGCAACACCGACGCCTGGGTCCTCGGTCAGGACACAACCGCTCCTGGCTTCCACCAAGCCCTGCTGAACATGCTCAAGGACTCCTCGCCATTGGTGCGTGGAAACGCCGCGCTGTCGTTGGTGCGCTACGGAGATGCGGCCGGACGGCCACAGATCGTGGCCTTGCTGCAATCGGTAAAAATTGTAGCGCCGATTGCGGGCCGGGTGGTCGATGCCGACCGAGCCGGAACTGCGATCCGGCAAGGCGGACTGATCGCAAAACTACAGAACGCAGCAGCAGACCACTGAGGTCCGCTCGCCCATCTCGGGCCGCATTCGCAACCTCTTCGTGCAGACCGGAAACACGGTCCCTGTCGGAGCCGAGATGGCGACCATCGACCCCGCGGTAGAACAAGTCTGGGAAGGTTTGCGCGCCCTCTATCTAATCGGACAGCCCGACGACCTGGCCGCGATCACTCCCTACGAGCGCGAGTTGCCGGAAGTTCCCGATCACATCCGCCAGCAGGCTCTGCTGACGGACAAGGCAATCCACGAACGAGCGGCCGCGCCGCACTGACACCAGCCACGCAGCCTTCTGAGGCGCCCGGTCACCGGCGATCCTGGGTAAACACGAAATGCGCGCGCTGTAGTCTGCTTGTGATGTCCCAGAATGCAGTCCGTGTCCCAGAATGCACTCTGCATGATGTCGCAACATGCACTCTGTTTGACGTCCCAGAATGCAATCTGTTTGATTTCCCAGAATGCACTCTGTTTGATGTCCCAAAATGCAGTCTGCATGATGTCCCAGGATGCAGTCGCTTGATGATCCACTAGCGCTGAGCCAGGGTCCCTCCGCGTTCTCTGCGACCCCCTCCGCGTCCTCTGCGGTTAGCTTTTCACGTGAAGTCAGCGCCTGCATACCCCTCAACGAGAACAAAACAAAACGCGCGCCGCAGCGCGCGTGTAGACCCAAGGACCAACGCCTGTCCCTAGATCGCCATCGTTCCCACTTCCTTCTCCACTTCTGTAGTATCCACCATCGCAATCGCGTCCCAAGGGCATCCGTCCAGGAAGCAACCGTCCGGTCCTTTACTGATGCACTTCTTGCACCCGATGCACAGAATCGGGTCCACCTGGATTCGCCCGAATGGCGGATGGTCTTCATCCGGAACCCAGAACATGCAGTCGGCGACGGGACAATATTCCACGCAGGCCGGCGACCCGGCGCAGCCGGTGCAGCACTCGGTGATAACCGCGAGCTCCTTGGGTTTCTTCTTCCGAGGCGTGGTCAGTCCGGTGGATTTCGGTTCGAACTTCAGTTCATTCGGGACCATCCCGGCGGCTTTGTTTACAGTGGTTTCGGAGGCCATAGGCTAAAGGGATTATACCCGAAAGCGGCCCCGAGGCCGTACCGCATTTTGCCCGGAGTTGGCGTGAAACCGTCACACCATCAACGTCCAGATACCACAATTTCCACCTGCCGGTTTCTGCTATAGTGAGCCCCGAAGGAGCCCGCACTCATGCCTAAGAGCGTTAATAAAGTCATCCTGATCGGCAATCTGGGTAAGGATCCGGAAGTGAAGTACACGCCTCAAGGGACCGCGGTCGCGAGGATCTCAATCGCGACCAACGAGAGCTACAAGGACAAGACTAGCGGGGAATGGAAAGATCGTACCGAATGGCACAACGTGGTCCTATGGCAGCGGCTCGCCGAAATCGCCGGCGAATACCTCAAAAAGGGCGGCAAAGTTTACATCGAGGGCCGTCTGCAGACGCGCTCCTGGGACGACAAGCAGACCAATCAGAAGAAGTACATGACCGAGGTTGTAGCCAATGATCTGGTCCTGTTGAGCGGTCGCGGTGACGCCGGTGGTGGTGGCGAAAGCCACGGCGGCGGCTCGCGCGGCGCAGCCGACCACTTCGACCAGCGTGCGCCCGAGCCCGAACCGGCTGGAGCGTCGCCCATCACGGACGAAGATATCCCCTTCTAACGCTCTCGGGTTTAAGGGTGCGGGTAGATCAGGGCTGACTCCGTCCGCAAGACGTCAACCCAAGCAGAATCCGCAAGCCGGATTGCCTCCCACGGCGCCGGACGCGCGCCCCTTCGAATGTCCTTCCCTCCTGCCGCTGGAGCCTGTTGCCCCTTACCTGGGAACGTGCTTGATCCCGTGCCCCTGGATTTGCATCTGTTGCTCCAGCATCAACGACAGGAGACTGAAAAGCTCCACCGCAACTTCCAGTTCGCTCTTGCCGCGTAGTCGATCGAATTTGTTTTCGGACTGCATCAGCCGGGAGGCCTCGCTCCGCATTTCATCAATCCGGCTTTTCAGTGTCCCGATGTCTACGCCCAGATCGGCTTCATCGGCCTCGCTTGCCGAAAAAGCTGGCGGCGATACCACCTCCTGGGCGCGCTGCTTTTGCAGACTCTCGAAAACAGCTTTGAATATCTGGTCAATCCCCGAAGCCACATTCCTGGCCATGTCGCTGGCGATCTGGCCGGCAGGCTGGTTCGCGCTGACCCCACTGTCAGCAGCAACGCTGTTGGCAATCCCGGAAACGACGCTGGCCAGCGGCCCGGCGGCTCCGTCTGGGATGTTGGTTGACATTCCGGTTCCTCCGTTGTCGGCATGCAGTTCCGCTCCAGTTATCGGAACCCGCAGCGGGATGTTGCCATCCGGCCACAGCGAAACCTTGATCCTTGCGAGGCGCGGGTAGCCATCACCATCAGGACACACCTCGGCCCGGCACGAAGGCATGCGATAGAATCGCCCTCGGGGTGTCCTATGTCCGACTTGGCCAGCAAGACCTGTGTACCCTGCCGGGGCGACGTTCCCGCACTCAAGGGCGCCGCGCTCCATAACCTGAGCCATCAGGTTCCCAACTGGAAAGTGATCGATGAGCATCACATCACGCGCACCTTTACCTTCCCGGATTTCCAGAAGGCTCTGGAGTTCGTGAACCGCGCGGGCGCGATAGCCGAAGCGCAGGGACATCATCCCGACATCCTGCTGACGTGGGGCAAAGTGGAGGTCACCCTTTGGACCCACAAAGTCAAAGGCCTCACCGAGAGCGACTTTATTCTGGCTGCGAAGATCGACCAGTTGTAGCGCCGGCGGCCCGGGGAACTCCCGCTCCGGAAGTTCACTCCGAACCCACTCGCCGAAATCACTCTGCCCTCGCGGCCACGCTCGCGCCTGGTGGCCGCCACAACTTCGTCGCCCAGGCCCATAGAACTGCCGGTATAAGCATGATCACACCCACCGCAGTCACCAGCGTGCGGGCGGAGATTCCGCTATCCAGGAATCTGCCGCACACGTAAGCACCGATGGCGATGGTCAGCATGCACAGTCCGAGATCGGCGGAGAATACGCGTCCGCGAAACCGGTCGTCGGTATTCAACTGCAGCAGCGTCGTCGAAAATACCCACACGGTCGAACCTCCGCAGTGCGCGAATGCGGCCCACAGGCACGCAAACCAGACGCTGTTCGCCTTTCCGATCAGAGCGTATCCCAGGGCCGTCACCAGGTAACCGTAAAGGATTCCCAGACGCAACCGGCGGTCCTGATGCCCGGCCCAGGGTGCGCTGATCAGAGGGCCGACAAGCGCACCCAGGCCGCGCGCGCCCAGCAGCAGGCTCATGCCGAGCATCGCGCCGCGCTGCGGATCGACACTGTGCCAGTGCACCGGGAAATACTTCTGGCCCATGACGGTGAACAGAACCCAGCTCGGCCCGATCACGAGGTTCCCGGCCTTTGCGAAGATGGTAGCGACCAGGTTGCGCTGCCCGCGTACGTAGCGCGCCCCCTCGAGAATCGGCGAGTAGTCGAACAGCTCACGCAGGCGCAGTGGTGCCGCCGCTTCGGTATGCGGTTCAGCGAAATGCATGCCGGCGATGAGCAGCGCCGAAACCAGGAACGACAGCGCGTTCAGGATGAAAACCGCATCGCGACCGAGCAGGGCGGCAACGATCCCGCCCAGGGTGGCTCCCAGCACGAGATTGAGCGACCATGTGGTCGAGCCCAAAGTGTTGGCCACGATCACGTCTTCCCGCTTGGTGATGTTCGGGATTACGGAACTCCGCGCGGGCTCGAAGAACGCGGCCATGAGAGTCTCGAGCAGCAGTAAGGGGTAGACCATCCACACCAGCGTGCGCGAACGCACCAGCAGCATCGCCAGTACGATCACAACTCGAACCAGATCGGCGGCGATCATAACGCGCTTCCGGCTGATGCGATCGTTCACTACCCCGGCCGTGGGCCCGATGAAGGTCTGGGGAAGAACTTGCAGGACCAGCGCCAGCGCAACCGAACTGGCGCGTCCGGTGAGTTGCAGAAGCAGGCTATAGATCGCCAGCGTGTAGAACCAGTCGCCGATCTCGCTGACAATCTGCGCGCCCCACAGGCGGCGGAAGTTGCGGTTTTCCCGCAGCAGGCGCAAGTAAGAGGCCAGCGAGATGGCATTGGCTTCGCGTTCGGGTGCCGGGTCCATGTCTGCGGTCCTCCAAGATAACCGATCAGGCAGGACTGCGGACTTTGTTCGGGTCCAAAAACCAGGCGGGAATCTCGTCTCCCCTGGTCTTGCGGAGTGAATGAGCTGCCGCCGGGAATCCGTCAAAACCTTCAAGCTCGCGGCTGCGCCCGGAAAGGGCGCTCCCCCGGCCAAGCCGGAGAAAAAAAGGCAAAGAGTCGGGGCAATGTGCAAGAGATTGCGCTCACCCGCGATTGACACAGATTGTCATTCCTGGGGGCCGCGCCGTACCCGACGGATTTTGAAAGGCTTACTTCGGGTGCGTGGAGTCCGGCATAGAGCTCCGAAGGCGGGAATTTCGGCATGGCGGCTGCTCTATTCAGACTGCGAATAGGCAACCACAAATGTTCACCAAGGCTCTGAAGGGTTTCATGCTGATTTTGTCGACCACTTTAATGATTTCTGCATTCCTTCCGCTCAGCACGCCGAATCCGCCGCGTTCGCTGATGCTGCTGGGCGCAGGGCTCGTGAGTCTGGCCGCCCTGGCCCGCAGGCACTACGCCGGCGAAAAATAAATTTTTCCCGTTTCACCCTCGTCTCAAAACTCGTTACGGCCCGGGAGCAAGTTCCCCGGGCCTTTTTTTTGCGTCCTGAATTTTCAAAGTACGCGCAGAAGACTAACCACCAAGGACACAAGGGAACAAAAGAAAACCTCACCCAATGCAGACGAGAGCGAGCGGTAGGAAGGGTTCACCCTCGCTGGCACATTGACGGGGACGGCGGCGGCGGCCTAAGATTCTGGCCCTGTCCTGGAATTCTCCTATGCAAATGCGTCGTCTGATCGTCTGCTTGTTCCTTTCAACCATCGCAGCCGCGCAATCGGGGGAGGTAGTCCCAAATGAAAATCTCGTGGCGGATGGCATTCCGAAGATCCCCACAGCCTTGGCCGAAAGCGTCGACCGCTACAGCAACTTTCGCGCGGCGAGCCTGACGAGCTGGCATCCAACCCGGCGCGAGATGCTGATTGCGACACGCTTTGCCGACGTGTCGGAAATTCACCGGGTCACGATGCCCGGCGGGGCGCGCTCGCAGATGACGTTCTTTCCCGATGCGGTGAACAACGCGCAGTATGAGCCCACCCAAGGGAACTACTTCGTGTTCAGCAAGGATACTGGCGGGGGCGAGTTCTACCAGCTCTACCGCTATGACTTGGATACCGGCGACATCACGCTGTTGACCGACGGCAAATCCCGCAATACCGGAGCAGTCTGGTGGGATTCGGGCGGCAAGCTGGTCTACGGCTCGACGCGCCGCACCGGCAAGGACGTCGACTTGTGGGCGATGAACCCGGCCGAGCCGAAGTCCGATCACCTGGTTGCAAAACTCGAGGGCGGTGGCTGGGAAGCGCTCGACTGGTCCCCCGATGGGCGCACTATCCTGGCGCTCGAAGAAATTTCCGCAAACGAGAGCTACCTGTGGACGATCGACGCGGAAAGCGGCCAGAAGAAGCTGCTCACGCCCAAGGGAGGCGCGAAGATTTCTTACTTGGGCGGACGCTTCAGCAAGGATGGGAAGGGGATTTACACCACCACCGACAAGGATTCCGAGTTCCACCGGCTGGCGTACGTTGATCTCAGCAGCCTGGAGCACACCTACCTGACCACCGCGATTCCCTGGGACGTGGACGAGTTCGACCTTTCCGATGACGGACAGCAGATCGCGTTCGTCAGCAATGAGGACGGCTTTGGAGTCCTGCACCTCTACGATGTCGCCGGAAAAACGGAAACACCGGTAACCGACCTGCCGCACGGCGTGGTCGAGCGTGTGCACTGGCGCCGGCACAGCCGCGAGCTTGGATTCGACCTGGTCTCGGTTCGCTCGCCTGCTGACGTGTATTCGCTCGACACCGGGAATCACAAACTGGAGCGCTGGACGTTCAGCGAAACCGGCGGATTGAACACCTCCCGGCTTCCCGAGCCCGAGTTGATCCATTGGAAAAGCTGGGACGGGCGCATGATCAGCGGATTTCTGTATCATCCGGCGGAGAAATTCTCCGGGCCGCGGCCGCTCATGATCCTGATTCACGGCGGCCCTGAGGGGCAGTTCCGGCCAGATTTCCTCGAGGGCCTTAACTACTACCTCAACGAACTCGGCGTAGCCCTGATCTTCCCGAACGTGCGCGGCTCCACCGGGTATGGCAAGGCATTTCTCGCGCTCGATAATGGGCTGCTGCGCGAAGGCTCTTATAAAGACATCAATACCCTGCTCGATTGGGTTTCGCAGCAGAACGCACTGGATGCGAAACGGGTGCTGATCATGGGCGGCAGCTATGGCGGATTTATGACCCTCGCGGTGGCAACCAACTATAACGACCGGATCTGCTGTGCCGTCGACATCGTCGGGCCCTCGAACCTGGTAACGTTTCTCGAGCACACGTCGGGCTACCGCCAGGATCTGAGGCGGGTCGAATACGGCGATGAGCGCGACCCGAAAACACGCGCTTACCTGGAAAGCATCGCGCCCGCAAACAAAGCTCACAACATCACCAAGCCGCTGTTCGTGATTGCGGGGAAAAACGACCCGCGGGTGCCGGCCAGCGAGAGCCAGCAGATGGCAGAGGTGGTCCGAAAGAACAAGACGCCAGTGTGGTACCTGCTGGCCAAGGACGAGGGCCACGGCTTCCGCAAGAAGAAGAATCGCGACTTCGAGTTCTACGCGACCGTGACGTTTGTGAAGGAGTATCTGCTTAAGTGAACTCGCGGGCATTTGCGGATGGACGGCAAAGGCCAGAGGCTTTTAACCGCAGAGAACGGCGAGCCAGGGCAGAACGCGCCGAGAGGGTGTGCACCGCGAGTTTCCCTCGTTTTCAGGTGCGCGCACTCGGATTTCTGCGACACACGGACAGCGCAAACGTTCCGTCGTCTTTATAATCTTCGGCATGCTCGACGAACTGCAATTTCGCAAACATTCGGAGCAAGCATTCGCGGATTTGAAGAAAAGCCTGTACGCGGCCGAAGACTCGGCGGAAATCGAGGTCGAGGATCAGTCGGGGGCGCTCCACATCAGCTTTGAGGATGGCGCCCGGTTCGTAATCTCCCCCAATGCTCCCGTGCGGCAAATCTGGATTTCCGCGCTGACCACCAGTTTCAAGCTGGACTGGTCGGAGGCGGAAGAAGACTTTGTGCTGGCCAAGACCGGGGAGACGCTGAAGCCCCTCGTGGGGCGGTTGATTTCTCAACAATTGGGAGAGGATGTGAAGTTGGGTTAGCAGATCTCGAAGCAGAAGGTAGCCTTCCGGGTTGGAAAGGCTCAGCGATGAATCCCGGTCAGGGTCCGAAAACCCCAGACTGCGGCTGCACCCATGGCGAGGACAAACACTACCCCGATCAGTTGATCCGTCGTGGTTCCCTTGCTCCAGCCCTGGAGCACCGCGACGAGTCAAACCACGAACAGCAGGATTGCACCCGCGCCCAGAGCCTTAAGCCCCATGGCCGTTCCCCCGTTTCTCCTGAACGGGCCAGCTTGCCATCCCGGCAAGATCGCCGGAAGTGCACGAGTCACGCATAGCAGTGACAGTGCGCGCGGGCTTCCGCAGCCGTACTAGATCTCAGCAACGTTTCGATCGGGTTCGAGTTTCTGGCGCAGGTGGGCGGCGATCTGTTTGCCGTGGAATCGGCCGTTCTCGATGAAAATTTCGCTGGTGCGCGAGCCGGCCACGATTACGCCCGCAACATAGATTCCCGGCACGTTGCTCTCGAGGGTTTCCGGATCGCACACCGGGCGATGCTGCTGATCGGAGAGTTCCAAGCCAAGGCTGCTCAAAAAATCGTAGTCGGGATGGTAGCCGATCAGGGCAAAAACAAAGTCGTTCGCCAGCCGGGTTGGGCCCTTCGGCGTGTTGAGCACCACGAAATCAGCGCCGACCTCCTGCACCGAACTGCGAAAAAATGCCGAGATCTCAGCGTTCTTGATACGGTTCTCGAGGTCCGGGCGAACCCAATATTTCACGCCGGGAGAAATCTGGTCGCCGCGATGTACCAGCGTGACTCGCGCGCCGTGTCGCCATAGATCCAGAGCAGCCTCCGCCGCCGAGTTCTTGCCGCCGATTACGACCACATCGCTGTCGTAATAGGGGTAAGGTTCCTTGTAATAATGGTGCACCTTGCCAAGATCTTCGCCGGGAATTTCGAGCGTATTGGGAAGATCATAGTAGCCGGTGGAGACGATGACCTTCTTCGTCCGGTAATCATGAATTTTGCCGGAGCGGTCGGTGGCGGTCACACGGAAATTACCGTCCTCGCCGGTTACGGTTTTCACCCACTGGTATTGGCAGACGTGCAGGTGGTAGTGGTCCGTGACCCGGCGATAGTATTCGAGCGCTTCCTGCCGCGTCGGTTTCTGGGTGGCGCACGCAAAAGGAATATCGCCGATTTCGAGCAGCTCCGGGGTGGTGAAGAAGGTCATGTTGGTCGGGTAGTTATAGACCGCGTTGACCAGGCACCCTTTGTCGAGAACCAGTGCTTTCAAGCCGATCTTCTGGGCCTCGATGGCGCAGGCCAGCCCAGTCGGTCCCGCGCCGATGACCAGTACATCCATCCAGCTGTCGGGCCGGGCACGCTCTTGTTTTCGGGGCAAGGTGGCGGGGATGTATTCCGTGGTAGCCAAGTTATGTCCTGGGATCAGGGCGCGCACCAGGGACGCCCCGAAGGTTCTTCCCAAACCAAGGATTCTAGCACGCGCTTTGAGACCGGCCTTTTGGCATCACACACCCACGTGCGACCGCGCACAACCTGGGTGTTCATCCGCGCTATACTTTTCGTTGCTTCATCCCGCACTAGGAGCAGGAAAGGCCTATGGCCACATCGACAGAACCCGTGACTCGCACGCGCCTGGAATCCGACAGCATGGGACAGATCGAGGTCCCGGCGAATGTTTACTGGGGCGCGCAGACGCAGCGCTCGCTGCTGCATTTCAATATCGGGCGCGACACCATGCCGCCGGAGTTGATCCGCGCGTTCGGCTACCTGAAAAAGGCATGCGCCCTGGTGAACCAGGATCTCGGCAAGCTTCCGGCCGACAAAACCAAGCTGATCGTGCAGGCGGCCGACGAGGTGATTGCCGGCAAGCTGAACGACCAGTTTCCTCTGCGTATCTGGCAGACGGGCAGCGGCACCCAGACCAACATGAATGTGAATGAAGTCATCTCCAACCGCGCCATTGAGCTGGCGGGCGGGGTGTTGGGGTCGAAGCAGCCGATCCATCCCAATGATGACGTCAACATGTCGCAGTCCTCGAACGATACCTTTCCGGCGGCCATGCACATTGCGGCCGCGGACCGGGTACAGCGCGCCCTGATCCCGGCCATCCAGACCGTGCATGACGCGATCGCAGCCAAGGCGAAAGAGTTCAGCCAGATCGTAAAGATCGGGCGCACCCACCTGCAGGATGCGGTTCCGCTCACCGTAGGCCAGGAATTCAGTGGCTGGGCCAGCCTGCTGGAGCGCGATATCAAACGCCTGGAGCAGGTCTTGCAGGGTCTATTCGATCTGGCGATCGGCGGAACGGCGGTGGGCACGGGATTGAATGCGCACCCGGAATTTGCCGAGCGCGCCGCTAAAAAGATTGCCGAGCTGACCGGCCTTCCCTTCCGCTCGCATCCCAACAAGTTTGCCGCACTGTCAGCGCACGATGAGATCGTGTTTGCACAGGGAGCACTGGAAACCCTGGCCGCGTCGCTGATGAAGATTTCCAACGACATTCGGTGGCTGGCTTCAGGCCCGCGCTCGGGACTGGGCGAACTGATCATCCCGGAGAACGAGCCCGGGTCCTCGATCATGCCGGGGAAAGTGAATCCGACGCAGTGCGAAGCCATGACGATGGTATGCGTGCAGGTGCATGGCGCGACCTCAGCGGTAGGGTTCGGCGGGTCGCAGGGAAATTTCGAGCTGAACGTCTACAAGCCGGTGATCATTTACAACTTCCTGCACTCCGTCACGCTAATCACGGATGCGTGCCACGGGTATGTGGAGTACATGCTCAAGGGCATCGAAGTCGATCAAGCCAAGGTGAGGGGCCATGTAGAGAACTCCCTCATGCTGGTGACGGCATTGGCGCCGAAGCTGGGCTATGACAAGTGCACCAGGATTGCCCACACCGCCCACGTCGAGCATACCAGCTTGCGCGAAGCGGCTATCAAGCTCGGGTATCTGACCGGCGAGGAGTTTGATCAGTGGGTGCGACCGGAGAAGATGACCAAGCCCTAGCTTCGGAGCCAGGCGCCTTGAGCTACGACTGGGCCATGCTCTAGTACGCCCAACGCAGTAGCGTCGCTCCCACCGTGAATCCCGCTCCTACCGACGCCAGCATCACTAAACTTCCCTTCTTCAGCTTTCCTTCTTCAATCGCTGTCTCCATCGCCAAAGGAATCGTGCCGGCCGTCGTATTTCCGTAGCGGTCGATATTGATGATGATGCTTTCGGGGCGCAGGCCGAGGCGGTCGGCCGTCGCCATGATGATGCGGCGATTCGCCTGGTGCGGGATGAACGCGTCGATATCGCTGCCTTTCAGATTGTTTCGCTTGAGGAGCTTCTCGCACAGCTCGGTTTGCTTGCGCACCGCGAACTTGAAGACAGCTTGTCCATCCTGATGCACGTAATGCATTTTCTTCTCGACCGTTTCGCGCGACGATGGGTTGAGGCTTCCGCCACCAGGCATATAGAGAGCGCCGGCTCCCGAACCGTCCACCTCGTGCAGGTAATCAATCAGGCCCACGCTGTCGTCTTCGGCGGCCTCCAGGATCACAGCCCCGGCGCCGTCGCCGAAAATCACGCAGGTGGCGCGGTCGGTGTAGTCGATGATCGACGACATGACGTCGGATCCGATCACCATGACCTTCTTATGCATGCCGGTGGAAACGTACTGCGCGCCCGTCTGCAGCGCGAAGAGAAACGCGGAGCAGGCGGCGGAAAGGTCGAATCCCCATACGCCGTTGGCGCCCAGCTTGTGTTGCACCAGGCAGGCGGTCGAGGGAAAAAACATGTCGGGAGTCACGGTCGCGACCAGGATCACTTCCAGGTCGGTGGCCGGGATGCCGCGCTGCGCCAACGCTTTGCGCGCGGCTTCGACTGCCAGGTCGCTGGTGGCAACACCCTTGTCCACCAGATGACGTTCACGAATCCCGGTGCGCTCGAGGATCCAGTCGTTCGACGTCTCCACCATCTTTTCCAGATCGGCGTTGTTCAGCACCCGCGGCGGAACATAGGTGCCGAGGGCGCTGATCTTGGCGCGCACAGGTTTGCTCACTCTTCAGTCTCCATCGATGGAATAGGAATGGATTATTGTGCGGCAGCGCGGGCTACCCTGTCCAACTCTATGTGAGGTCTCGACTTGATGACGTTCGGGAGGCAACGCCGAGGACCCGCCCGGTGGCCGGAGCAGGTTACCGCCGGACATGTACCGTCATGGTTGAAATGTACTTCTCACAATGGCCGGATAGCGCGGCTCGCAAAGCCATATACCTGCGAATGCCGCGCCACGAGCCGGATTTGACTCTGGACTCATGAGACCTGTCGCCGGATCGGCGATCTCGACTAGGCTGCACCGAGTGCTTACAGCTCTGAACTCGGGTTGCCTGGAAAGGGGATCAGAGATGCTGAGGATGGCCAGGATTCGATCGACTCGTATGGGTACGACGCTTGTCCTCTCGCTGGGGCTCGCCCTGTTTACGGGATGCGCCGCCATGGGTGGGGGGAGTTCGAATGGTCAACCGTCGACCGGGGTTGCGGTAACACCGGCGACGGGCAACGTGCGGGCCGGGGACACACTCCAATTCACCGCCAAGGTCAGCGGCACGATGGATCAGTCCGTCGTTTGGTCAGTGAACGGGGTCGTGGGCGGCAACGCGACCAGCGGCAAGATCAGTGCCAGCGGCGTCTACGCGGCGCCAGCAGCTCTCCCCAATCCTGCCTCCATCAGCATTGAAGCGACTTCCTCGTCCGACAAAACCCTCTCCGGCAAGAGTATGGTCACGCTGGAGAATCCGGTGCCGACCGTGACGGCTGTGTCCCCCGCATCCGTCCCGGTCGGTAATTTTTCGATCACCATTACGGGGAGCAAGTTTGTCAGCGGCGCCAAGGTGATGATGGGCGCGCAGGCGCTCACGACGAAGTTCGTGTCGGCAACCCAACTTACGGCCAGCGGCATGACCACCTCGGCGCAAAACGGAATGTCTCTGCAGTTGAGCGTGATGAACCCCGATCCCGGATCCGTGGCGTCCGCGAATTTCATGCTGAAAGTGGGCGCGCCGATCGTGGTGACGGTCACGCCGGCCAAGGCCCAGCTTGCACACCGGGGAAACGGTGCAATTCAAAGCGACCGTCACGGGCACCACCAACCAGGCGGTGACCTGGAAAGTAAATGGATTTCCGGGCGGCGCGATCGCCTCGCTAGGATCCATTTCCAGTACTGGGTTATATACCGGCGCCGCCGTTGAGAAGCGAGAACGAATTCACCATTACCGCAACCAGTGTGGAGAATCCCCAGGTCAGCAGCGGCCCGGCGTACGCGATCCTTTCCAGCAACGTGCCCGTCGTGACGGCCGTCCTTCCCACGCCGCTGCCGGTTGGCAACTTCACGGTCGCGGTCGGCGGCAGCAACTTCATCAACGGCGCCCAAGTAATCTTCGGCGGCACGATGCTGACCACGACTTTTATTTCCTCCACCAGCCTGAGCGCCTCGGGAACGTCCTCCGCGGCTGGCACGGTTCCTCTGCAGGTCATCAATCCCGGGGCGGGATCACCGACCTCAAACACCTTGCCGGTGCAGGTCGGGGCTTCGAATACGGGCGTGACCGCCAGCGCCGCCGCGCGATTCCTGGAACAATCGACCTTCGGGCCAACCCCGGCTTCGATCCAGCACGTACAGCAAGTAGGGCTGCAGGCTTTCTTGAATGAGCAGTTCGCCGCTCCCGCTTCCACATACCCGGCACCGGCGGCGAATACCGACACCGGTCCCGTGAAACAACGCTTCTTCACCAACGCGCTGACCGGGCAGGATCAACTTCGGCAGCGCGTGGCATGGTCGCTCGCGCAGACCTTCGTGGTTTCAAACCAGAAGATCGGCGACCCCAGCGCATTCACCTCGTGGATGAATATGTTGCAGAAGGACGCGTTCGGCAATTTCGCCACCCTGCTCACCGATGTCACCCTGAGCCCAACCATGGGGCATTACCTCGACATGGTGCGCAACGACAAGCCCGATCCGAATTCCGGCCGGGAGCCCAACGAAAACTACGCGCGAGAGATTCTGCAGCTGTTCTCGATCGGCCTCTCGCAACTGAATCCCGACGGAACCCCGCAACTGGATGGCAACGGAGTTCCCCTGCCGACTTACACCCAGGACACCATCATCGGATTCGCGCATGTGTTCACCGGCTGGGCATACCCGACCAAGTCGGGGCAGACGCCCTCGTTTTACAACGGCGAATATTACGGCGGTCCGATGATTCCCTTCGACAGCCATCACGACACCGGCGACAAGCTGCTGTTGAACGGCGTCACCCTGGCAGGGGGCGGAACGACCCAGTCGGATCTGACGGCCGCTCTGCAGAACATCGTCAACCATCCCAACGTCGGACCGTTTCTCGCGAAACAACTCATCCAGCACCTGGTGACCAGCAACCCAAGCCCGGCCTATGTGGCGCGGATTACGGCGGTGTTCAACGACAACGGGAGTGGCGTGCGCGGCGACCTGAAAGCGGTCGTCAACGCGATCCTGATGGATACTGAAGCGCGCCGCGGCGACGATCCGTCTCAGGTGCAGGCCAGCGACGGACATCTGAAAGAGCCGGTGTTGTTCATGATGAACCTGCTGCGGGCGACCAATACCACTTCCGACGGCGCCAATTTGAACAACTACGCTTCCGACATGAAGCAAGAGCCGTTCGAGTCGCCGACGGTGTTCAACTTCTACCCGCCCGACAACCAGATTGCGGGGACAACCCTGCTGGGTCCGGAATTCAGGATCTTCAACAGCACCACCGCCATATCGCGCATCAACTTCGTGAATGACCTGGTGTTCGGCAACGTGGGCAGCACGACCAAGACGGATATCTCCGCCTATGTCGCGCTGGCGACGAATCCGGCAGAACTGGTCGATTCCTTAAGCGGCGTATTGACGCACGGGCCGCTTTCCGACGGAGCGCGGACCACCATCATTTCAACCGTTACCAACCTCACCGACAACACCAGACGCGCGAAGACCGCGCTCTACCTGATTGGCAGTTCGTCGCAGTTCCAGGTCGCGCACTAACAGGGGGAAGACGCCATGGGAAAATGGAATCGCCGAGATTTTTTGCGGACTACTTGCTGTTCCGCGGCCGCCGGATTCGCTGCGGCCAGCTTCAGCCGGTTCGGGCTGGTGAACGCCCTTGCCCAGAACACAACCGACTACAAGGCGCTGGTCTGCGTCTTCCTGTTCGGCGGCAACGACAGCAACAACATGGTGATCCCCTACGACACGGCCGGATACGGCTCCTACAAATCGGCACGCGGCGGACTTGCCCTGGCGCAGGGATCACTTCTGCCGATCAATCCCGCCAGCGTGGGCTCGCCGTTCGCGCTGCATCCCCGGTTTGCCGGGCTACAATCGCTGTTCAACAACAAGCAACTCGCGGTGCTGGCCAACGTGGGAACCCTGGTCCAGCCCACCACGGCCGCCCAGTTCCGCCAGCGCGGCGTGGCCTTGCCCATGAACCTGTTCTCCCACTCCGACCAGGAAGCGCAGATGCAGAGCGCGATCCTCGACAAGACCGCGGATACCGGCTGGGCGGGGCGCACGGCGGACGAAATCCAGTCGATTTACGGCGGGAACTTCCCTATCATCATCTCGCTCGCCGGCACCAACATCTTCTGCGAAGGCGTGGTCGCCCAGGCAATCCAGTCCAACGGCAACCCCACGCAGTTGCTGAACGGCTTCGGTGGTTCGACCGAATCGAACGCGCGGTTGTCGGCCCTGCAAAGCCTGTTGACCTTCGACACCGGTCTTTCATTAATCCAGTCGGCTAGCACCACCACGGGAAACGCCATCCAGAATGGACAGACCCTCGCGGCGGCGCTGGCGACCGGAACGCCCCTCGCGACTCTGTTTCCGAGGAACTCCTACTTTGCCAGCCAGCTGCAGCAGGTGGCCAAGATCATTCAGGTGCGGGCAGCATTAGGATTGCAACGGCAGATTTTCTTCGTGTCCATGGGCGGATTCGACACGCATGGCGGCCAACTTGCCCAGCAGGATTCGTTGTTTAACGACTTGAACCAGTCGCTCAGCGCCTTCTACCAGGCCACCGCAGAAATGGGAGTCGCCAACAACGTCACCACGTTCACTCTCTCGGACTTTGGCCGCACCTACTCCCCCAACAGTGACGGCACCGACCATGCCTGGGGCAGCCATCACATGATCATGGGCGGCGCCGTAAAGGGCGGAGATTTCTACGGCACCTTCCCGACGCTGGCGGTCAACGGTCCCGATGACGCCACCGGCCAGGGGCGCTGGGTACCCACGACGTCACTCGACCAATACGCCGCCACCATGGCGGGCTGGTTCGGCGTCGCGCCGGCCGATTTGCCGTCCATCTTCCCGAACCTCGCGCATTTCACGGCCCCCACCTTGGGGTTCATGGGATAGACGGGAGTCCCTTGTCTGGCAGACCGCGCCGCAAGTTGGAGGGCGCGGTTGACTCCTCATGGCGGGTTGCAGGGTTAGTCCAAGAATGCCGGGTCTAGCCCTGAGAAGTGTGATTGAACCCGCCCTACAGCTGTTCAGCTGCGTGGAACCGGTTGGCTGCAAGCGCTACCTCCCAGCAGTTCATCGGCCTACCGATCCATGAGTTCTGTAGGAATATTTCGTCAACTGACGTGCCTCGAACCGAGGTTACGTCCGTATCGACTCTCCAAAACTTCAGTGACTAGTGATCATGCAATGTACGGGTGACAATACTGGGGAGCGACGGATTTTTTCCTATGCTGAGGATGAAGCCATCATCGTTCCCTTTCTTGCTGGTTCTTACAGTGGTTTGCCAATTGGCAGTTGGCCAGTCAACCACATCGGATCTCAGTCTTGAGCAAATGGCCGAGAAGGGAGACCCGGAAGCACAAAACGAGATGGGATTGGCTGCCGACGAAGACCATCGGTATGCGGACGCCTTCAAATGGTTCGAACTCGCCGCAAAACAAGGGATCAGCAAAGCCCAAGTGAGCGTCGGCTATGCCTATGATGAGGGTTTGGGAGTTAGAAAAGATCGAGTCCAGGCGGTGCACTGGTACGCCCTGGCTGCCGCTCAGGGTAATGCGCAGGCAGAGTTTAACCTCGGCATGTGCTATTTCCACGGCGAGGGGGTTGAATCGAACGACGCGTCACAGAACCGCAGCGCCGCAATCAAGTGGTTTTCATTGGCTCTGAGCCACGGTTATGAAAACGCGGCAAACGGTCTGGGATTGGTCTATGAGGACACCCCGAGTTCCGACTATAAACAGGCCTTCCGCTGGTACAGCAAGGGAGCCGAAATGGGGGATCATGAGGCTGCCTACAATGCTTGCCGATTGGTGGCTCAAGGACTGGGTGCGCCCAGTGACTACTCCGAGGCTCTGCGATTGTGTTCTCAAGCCGCCGAGGGCGACAGTCGGATCACCAGGTCCTGGGGTCAGTATGGCTTGGGGCGTCTCTATGAAGACGGGTTGGGCGTTCCACAGGACTATGCCAAAGCGGCAAAATGGTACCGCCTCTCCGCGGAGCAGATGAATCCAGCTTCCCAGCTTAACTTGGGCAATCTCTACTCAGAGGGAAAGGGTGTCCACCAAGATCTCGTTGAGGCCTACATGTGGGTAGCCATCGCAGGGTCACTCGGCAATCCGGAAGCTCTGGACGAACTTCGGGTGCTCACCTCCAAAATGAAAGAAGCCGAGACTCGCAAGGGGCAAGCCCGCGCGCGGCAATGGACTGAGCAGCATCAGCGGGATCCGGAGGACGATCCCGCAGGCAACGTCAATTATCATCCCTAGCCCGCACGGTTCTACGCTTTTGCTACTCCAGGGACACGCTTCTCTGTGCCCTTTCCGCGTTCTGCCATGCCGGCACCGCTGAGTGGTTCAACCCTCGACCATGGGGTCGACGCGCCTGGGTGGAAGCGACGACCACACAAAAAAGCCAGGCACCGGGAACCCACTGCACACGCCAGAGCTCGTTACCGTTGCTTCCTTCCGGACCTGGCGGGGTTGGCGAGAGTGCGTCGCGTGGGACCGATACCTGACCCTCAGTAGTTTACCATTCAGTCTGGAAACCAACGTACCCTTCCCTTGCCGGGGAAGAACGCCAACAATAGTTGGGTCCCATGTCGTCGACCAGCAACGGACAACCCGTCATCACTTTGGCTGCCGCCATCGAGCGATATTTTCAGGTATCGCTGTACCTGATGGTGTTGACTGGCTTCGGTACGCTGGCCAGCACGGGCACGCTCGATGCGCCCACGGTGGTTCTGGTGGGCGGCGCACTGGCGATGCGCGGGTATCTTCTGAGCAAGCGCAGCCCCTGTCAGATGCCGACCCGGGTCACGAACTACCTCACCCTGGCCTACGTGGCGTTCTACCTGGCGGACTACTCGCTGTTTTCCCGCAGCTTTCTGACCGCCACCGTGCACCTGGTGCTCTTTGGGATGGTGGTGCGTTTGTTTTCCGTCCACAAGGACCGCGACCACTACATGCTGGCGGTGCTTGCCTTCCTGATGGTCCTGGCTGCGGCCGTGCTCACCGTCGACAGCGTCTTCCTGTTCGCGTTTGCCGGCTTCATGCTGATGGCGGTGGTGACCTTCGTCCTGATGGAAATGCGGCGCTCCTCGCACACCGCCAGCATCCCGGCGCGGGAACCGCTCGACCGGCTGTCCTACCGGCGCATGGCATTCTTTCTGGCGGGTACATCGCCGGTGCTGGTGACATTAATCCTGGCGGGAGCGGCGGCGATTTTTTTCCTGCTGCCCCGCATGTCGGCCGGCTACCTCGGTTCGTTTGCCGCCGGCAGCGACATGACCATCGGCTTCAGCGACCGCGTGCAACTCGGAAGGATCGGTCAGATTCAGCAGTCCAATGCGGTGGTCATGCACGTGCAAATCGATGGTGACACGCACGGGGGCTACGATTTGAAGTGGCGCGGAGTAGCGCTCGCCCGTTTCGACGGGAAGGTCTGGTCCAGCCCGACCGAGCAGGCTCCGCTCTCCCGGCTTGAAGACGGCCGGTTCCCCCTGTGGCATACGGCGCGCGAGGCCCTGCCGAAGGCGATGCATCCGGTTCACTACCGCGTGCTGATGGAACCGATCGGCACCAACATTTTTTTCCTCGCGACCCGGCCCCGTTTTTTGAAGGGGAACTACTCCTCGGTTGCGACCGACCGCGCCGGATCGATCTACGATCTCGACCCCAAGCGTCCCGTCAGCCTGTACGAGGCGGATTCGGACCTGGCCGCCCCTGCACCGGCGGAGCTGCGCGGCGCCACGGGCGCGATTCCTCCGCCAATGCAGGAGTACTTGCAGCTCCCGGTACTCGATCCGCGCATCCCGGCACTGGCGCGCCAGATTACCGATTCGGCGGACAATCCGTTCGATAAGGCCGCCGCCCTCGAGCGCTACCTGATGAGGAGTTTCGGCTATACCCTGGAGATGTCACGGGTAGCGCCTCCGGATCCGCTGGCCGATTTTCTGTTCGTGCGCAAGCAGGGACACTGCGAGTACTTCGCCTCGTCCATGGCGATCATGCTGCGCAGCCTCGGGATCCCGTCGCGGGTGGTGAATGGCTTTCGCACCAGCGAGTTTAATGACCTCACCGCGAACTATGTGATCCGCGCCAGCAGCGCACATTCCTGGGTCGAAGCGTATTTCCCGGGATATGGTTGGGTCAGTTTCGATCCCACGCCCGGTTCCACCCTCAGCACCGCCACCGGCTGGAGTCGCCTGGGGTTATATGTCGACGCCATGGCTTCGTTCTGGCGGGAATGGGTGGTCGACTACGACACCAGCCACCAGCGAACCCTGGGCGAAGACGCGATGCAGGGTAGCCGGTCGTTGATCGACGGCACGCGCGATTGGGCGCAGCATCACTACCTGCGCATGCTGGATCGGGCCCGGCACGCACAGCGAGCCTTTTCCAGATCTCCCCGGGGCTGGGGCAGCCTGGGAGTTCTACTTTGCGTCCTGCTATTGCTGGCGGTGAATGCCACCACGCTGTTGCGCTGGGTCCGGCAGCACAGGCTGGCCAGTCACCCGGAACAGGCTCCCGGTCAAGCCGCCGCGCTGTGGTATGAGCGCTTGCTGCGCTGGCTCAACCGCAAGGGCTGGAAGAAAACGGCCGCTCAGACTCCTGAGGAATTCCTGACGCGCATTGAAGATCCGGCGATGCGCAAGCGGGTGGAATACTTTACCCGCGCCTATGAGGCGGCGCGCTTTGGAGAATCTTCGGAACAGGCACGGCGGCTGCCGGAGCTGTACGGGGAAATCACGGCCGGCGAGAAAAAAAGGCGCTAGCTTTTGCCGAAACGCCAGATCACCCCACCGCCAATAGAAGAGGTTGTGCTGGCGACTATTCCCGGTGTCGACGCCCAGGTTGGGCACACCTGACCAGAAATCCCGAAACTCACCGCGCAGGCTCAGCTTCGGCAAGATTCGAACGTCCAGTCCAAAGCCAATCTGAAAAATCCCGGTCGTCGATCCCTTGTTCGGATTTGCTCCTCCAAACTCGAGGTGAGAGCTGGTATTGAAATGACCGATGCCGCCTCCCACACTCGCCCAGGGAGAAATGGCCGTGGTCGCGAAAACATTGGCCCGCAGCGCAGGCGTCACAAAGTAAGAAGTGTAGCTTTCGGGGATGGTATTGAGGGCAAAGTTCAGATCCTCGTCGACGTTGAAAACAGCCGGCACCTCAAACGTCAGGCGGGTTAAACCGTCACCCATCAAGTGCCGCCCGTAGTTGACTTCAAACGACAAGCCGCTGCCGAAATGGAGATCGTTGCTGATGAGGTTTACGGCGCCCTTCACGCCCTTGTCGCTGACGAAGGTGCGTCCGATGATGCCCGTAAGTTCATTCTTCTGAGCGAGAGCGCTGGCCGTCAGGATGGTTACTGTCACCAAGGCTGTCATCAAAAGCCGTTTCGGGGACATCGTTCCTCCAGGGCAGTGGCTTGGTTGTGGGATGAAGACTCGGGATAGGTTAGCATGCCGACCACCATTTCACGACGAAACTGTGCTGGCGTGTTGGATACCCAGCGCGCCGCGCCGGGCCATCCGGCCTGCGCCCGTGTCAATGTTAGAATCATAAGATTCCATGCCGAAACCGGACACAACTATAGGGCTTCTGGAAGGCGAAAACACTGCTTCCCCGGCAGTCCCGCGCCCAACTAAAGTTGGCTTTATCAGCCTCGGCTGTCCCAAGAACCTGGTGGATTCGGAAGTCATGATGGGCATGCTGACCCAGGCGGGCGCCGATCTGACCCAGCGCGCCGAAGACGCCGACGTGATCGTGGTCAATACCTGCTCGTTTATTGACAGCGCACAGCAGGAGTCGGTGAACACCATCCTTGAGATGGCGAAGCTGAAGAACGGTGGCCGCGTCCAGAAATTAGTGGTGGCCGGTTGCCTGGTGGAGCGCTACCGCGACGAGATCCGGAAAAATATTCCCGAAGTCGATGCCGTCGTGGGGACCGGGGAACTGGAGAACATCCTGCTGGCGGCCGGAGTTGCGCCGGCCCCGGACCAGAACTCACCCTTCAGGATTCTGACATCGCGCGCCGAAGGCGACGCCCGCGAGGCCCAGGGCCGTTTTTCGCGCCAAGGCTGGGACGGCGCCATCGCCGACCTTCCGAACTATCTTTACGACGAGACCACGCCCCGGGTCCTGGCCACGCCCGCACACACCGCGTACATCAAGATTGCCGAAGGCTGCGATCATCCCTGCACGTTCTGCATCATCCCGCAGTTGCGCGGGAAGTTTCGCTCGCGGCGGTTTGAGTCGGTGGTGGCCGAGGCGGAACGCCTGGCACGGTCCGGCGTCCGGGAAATCACGCTGATCGGCCAGGACACCACCTGCTACGGCGAGGACTTCGGGCTGCAGGACGGGCTGGCGCTGTTGCTCGAAAAGCTCGCCAAAATCGAAGACTTGCGTTGGGTGCGCTTCCTCTACGCCTATCCCAACAAGATTACCGGAAGGCTGCTCGAGACGATCGCTGCCCATGACAAGGTCTGCTCCTATATCGACGTTCCCCTGCAGCATGCTTCGCCAACCGTCTTGAAGCGAATGAAGCGCGGCGGCAGCGGCGACCTGTTTCTGCGCACCATCGAGAAGATGCGGCGCACGATTCCCGACGTAACCCTGCGGACCTCGTTCATCGTCGGCTTCCCAGGCGAGACCGAAAAAGAATTCGAAGAGCTGTGCGACTTTGTGAAAGCGGCACAATTCGACTGGATGGGCGCTTTCGGCTATTCCGATCAGGACGGCGCCGGCGCCTATGCCTTGGAAAAGAAGCTTCCGGTCAAAGAAATCGAGCGTCGCCGCAAGCGCCTGATGCAGATTCAGCGTCAGATCAGCAAGAAGCGGAAAAAGGCCCTGGTCGGCCGAGAATTTGATCTCGTGCTCGAAGCAACCTCGGAAGAAACCGACCTGCTGCTCGAAGGCCGGACCGCCATGCACGCTCCCGAAATCGACGGCAAGGTGTTCGTAAACGAGTTTCCGGAAGGCGTGGAACCGGAGTTCGGCAAGTTCTACCGGTGCGAAATTACCGAAGCACACGACTACGACCTGGTCGCGAAGATTTTGTGTTGAAGGATCGCCCTTCACGAATCACAGTCAAGCTCCCATCTTTGTGAGCTGAGTTCCAGTTCCTCTTGCTGCCATGGCCAAGCGCATCCAATTACGTTGTCCGATCTGCAAGAAGCCGGTGAAGAATGCGGACCCCGAGTTCCCTTTTTGCAGCGAGCGCTGCCGCACCATCGACCTCGGCAAATGGGCCAGCGGCCAATATGTCATTTCCTCCCCGCTGAAAGATAATGCCGACGAATTCGAAGTGGAGTCGGAGGCCGGCCGCTCCGATGAAGACGACTGACACCTCCATCGCACACCAGACACAAATCGAAACCAAAGGGCCGGAGGCTCCTCGCTGGGCAACCCTGGTAGCCACTTTCTTGGGAGCGGGCCATCTCAAACCCGGTCCGGGGACTTGGGGCTCCCTGGCGACGGTCGCGGGTTGGACGGTGGTTTCCCACTTCTTGCCGACTCCCTGGGTCGTTCCGGTCAACCTCGCCCTGGCGCTCCTCGCCGTGGCCGTGGGCATCCCGGCGGCCACCCGGGTGGCGCGCGCCTCGGGCCGCAAAGACCCCCAATTTGTGGTGATTGATGAGACCGCCGGCCAGTTGATCACGCTCATCGGGGCACCTCTGGCTTGGAAATCTTTTTTGGCGGGCTTTATACTTTTTCGAGCTTTCGATATTGTGAAGCCACCGCCGGTTCGGCAACTGGAGCGACTGCCGGAGGGCACCGGAATCGTGGTGGACGATGTCGCGGCCGGGCTCTACGGCCTGGCCGTCATGCAGCTTCTCCTGCATTTCGGTCTGCTGGGCCGCTAGCCCGCATCTAACCAATGCCGCGAGGAATCTGGAGTTCATGGGCATTTCCGACCGACTGCTGGGCAAGAAGAGCGTGAACGGCAAACCCCACATTGAGAACGTGACTCCGGGCGCAGCCCTGCCCGGGGGGGAGATCCGCATCAATGGCAGCGGCCTGCGTCCGCACGAGCTCCGCCGACCGCGCGTCCAGTTTGGCGAGATCGACGGCGCGGTCGTCATCAGCTCCGACGCCTTCGTGGTCGCGCGCGTTCCGGAGGGCGCCACCTCGGGCCCGGTCGTCGTGGCCGCCAACGGCGCCGTCAGCAACCCAGAAATCGTGAAGGTCGCGGTTCCCATCGCCGACAATCTCCACCCGGTAACCAATCCCGCGCTCGACGCCGAGGGCAACATCTTCGTGACGTTTTCCGGCTCGCGCGGGCAGCAGGTGCCGGTATCGCTTTTCAAGATCGATACCAACTACGTCATGAAGCCGTTTCTCAGCAACATGATGAACGCCACTGCCATCGCCTTCGATCGCGAGGGCCAGCTCTACGTCTCCTCCCGCCACGATGGAACCGTGTATCGCGTCGCCCCGAACGGCACCATGTCTTCCTACGCCGAGGGCATGGGGGTCGCGACCGGCATTGCGTTTGACCGCGAACAGAATCTCTACGTCGGCGATCGAAGCGGAACGATCTTCAAGATTGCCCGCGACCGCCAGACTTTCGTGTTCGCGACCCTCGAGCCCAGCGTCTCGGCCTACCACCTGGCCATCGGTCCCAGCGGAGATTTATTCGTGACTGGGCCGACCACCTCGAGTTTCGACGCCGTCTACCGCATCGACATGCATGGCACCGTGACCAACTTCTTCCGCGGCCTGGGACGGCCCCAGGGACTGGCTTTTGACGCCGAAGGCAATCTGTACGTGGCCGCTTCCCTTTCCGGCAAGCGCGGGATCGTCAGGATCACGCCCGACGCCAAGGCTTCGCTGGAAGTTTCGGGACAGAATCTCGTGGGACTCGCCTTCGCCCCCGGACGCTCCGTGGTGCTGGCGACCACCGGCGGCGTGCACCATCTTTCGTGGAACATCCCAGGATTGCCGCTGCTGCCGGACTAGAGTGCGCTCGTCCGCCGAAGGAGCCACGTGAACCGCCGAATTGCGCTGTGGATGTTTGCCGGATTGCTGGTGGCCGCTGGCTGGTGGCTTTATGTTGTCTCCACCGCTCCCACGCCGCTGACGATGGAACCCGTCCTCTGGACGCTCGCTCGTTACACTTGTCCGGTTGTGCTGGCTGGCGTTTATTTCCATTTCGGCGTTTCCATCTACTGGGTTCTTGTCGTAAACGCTGCTACTTACGGATTGCTCGGCTTGATCGTCGAAACCCTCCGGCGGAAGCACGCGAGATAGACTCGATCCCTGCAGGCACTTTCGAGTTCTCCTGCAGCCCGCCTCCAATCGTTTAGACTGCTAACCGTGAACGCTGAGATCATCGCCATCGGCTCGGAACTTCTGACGCCGTTCCGGCAAGATACGAATTCCCTTTACCTGACCGAAAGGTTGAACCAGCTGGGCGTGGAAGTGGTGGTCAAGACGCTGGTGGGCGACAGCCGGGAGCGCCTGGTCTCGGTTGCACAGCACGCCCTGTTCCGCTCTGACCTCGTGATTTTCATGGGCGGTCTGGGCCCGACCGAAGATGATCTGACCCGCGACGCTGTGGCCGAGGCCTTGGGGCTGGAACTGCATCGCGATCCCGAGATCCTGAGGAAGCTGGGAGAACGCTTCGCGGCTCGCGGCTACCAGATGACGCCCAATAATGCGCAACAGGCCGATGTGATCACCGGAGCCATCGTCCTGCCGAACCCGAACGGCAGCGCTCCCGGCCAGTGGATCAGCGGAAAATATGAAGGCCGCGACCGCTTGATCATCCTTTTACCGGGGCCGCCGTTCGAACTCAAAGCCATGTTTGACGAGCAGTGCGTGGAACGCCTGCGCGCCAAGCTGCCGCCCGCCTACATTGCGACTCGCGTCCTCAAAGTTGCGATGCTCGGGGAGTCCATGGTCGACGCGCGGGTCGCTCCCATTTACAAGCGCTACTCCGACGTGCAGACCACGATCCTTGCGGGCGCGGGCGATGTCCAGTTCAACCTCTTCACGCGGGCTGACTCGATGGAAGCGGCCCAACAACGCGTCGATGACCTGGCCGGAGAAATTGAAGACGAACTGGAAGATGCCCTCTATGCCAGCAAGGGCGAATCCCTCGAGCAGATCGTCGGCTATTTCCTGCAGATGAGAGGCGCCACGCTCGCGGTGGCCGAGTCCTGCACCGGAGGTTTGCTGGCAGAGCGGATCACTTCCGTCAGCGGGAGTTCGCGCTATTTTCTGGGCGGCGCGCTGGTCTACTCGAACGAACTGAAGACGGAGTTCGCAGGCGTCCCGGCCAGCTTGATCAAGAAACACGGCGCGGTCAGCCGCGAGGTGGCCGCCGCCATGGCCGAAGGTATCCGGAAGCGCTGCCAGGCAACCTTCGGCGTGGGGATCACCGGGGTTGCGGGACCGGCCGGGGGAACCCCGGAGAAACCCGTGGGACGAGTCTACAATGCGCTGGCGAGCGAGGCCGGCACCCAGGTCGAAGAGCGTAATTTCCCGGGCGATCGCAAGCGCGTGCGCTGGTTCGCCTCGCAGTTGGCGCTCGACATGATTCGAAGAAAGCTGATGTAGGGCGGCTGTTCGTTGCTGGCTGTTCTTCGTCGGCAAAAGCCATAGAAGCCTTTCATCTTGTCGAAAAATTCCGTGAGACTCTTCATTGCTCTCGATATTGACGACACCATCCGCGAACGGATTGGGCGGTTTGTCCAGGGCGTGCAGGGGTTTGCTTCCGAGGCACGCTGGGTCAAACTGGAGTCGCTGCATGTCACCTTGAAGTTCATTGGTGAGAAACCACCCGAGTTCGTGACCAGTCTGCACCCGGCCCTCCATGCCATAAGGGTGCCTCCATTCGCGATCGCTTTTCGCGATTTCGGCTTTTTTCCGACTGCCCGGTCGCCGCGCGTTTTCTGGGCCGGCATTCAGGCCGACCCTGCACTGCAGAAGCTGGCGGCCGCCGTGGACGCGGCTACGGCCGCATTGGGCGTCCCCAGGGAGGAACATCCCTTCAGCCCGCACTTGACCCTTGCCCGCAAGAGCGGCACCTCCGGCGCTCCGCCCGCCCAGCAGGGCGACGGTCCCAATAAAGCTTTTCAGCGTCTGCAGGAGAAATTGGCCGCAATGCCCACGCCGGAGTTTGGTACCATGACGGCCCGCGAGTTCTTTCTCTACCAGAGCCAGCTCTCGCGGAACGGATCGCGCTACACCAGGCTGCAGAATTTTCCTTTTCAACCAGACCATGCAGCCGCCGGTTCCGACGCTCCACACAACTCGTGACTCCTTACCTGCTCACCGCCGCGCTAAGTTATTTGTCCGGATCGATCCCCTTTGGATATTTGCTGGTGCGCATGGTTCGCGGCGAGGACATTCGCAAGATCGGGAGCGGTAACATCGGGGCCACCAATGTTTCCCGCAAATCGCCGGCGCTCGGCATCGTGACCCTTGTCCTCGATGCGCTGAAAGGCTTCGTGCCCGTGGCGCTCGCCTTGTCGCTCGGACGGGGCTGGGTGGACCCTCCCTACGTGCTGGCCTCGACGGCAGCGTTTTTCGCGATTGTCGGCCATATTTTCCCGGCCTGGCTGAAATTTCGCGGGGGCAAGGGTGTGGCTACAGGCCTGGGCTCCTGGATCGGCTTGGCGCCGAAGGGCGTGCTCGTGATGGTCATCGTTTTCGTCGTGATGGTGGCAGCGTTCCGCTACATCTCTCTGGGCTCGATCACCGCAGCAGCGATTTTCCCCGCGGCTGCGCGCCTGCTCCACGATTATCACGACACCCCGCCGATGCTGGGATTCATGGCCGCATCGTCCATGCTGATTATCGCCAAGCATCATCCCAACATCCGGCGGCTGCTGGCCGGTACCGAAAACAAATTTCGCGCGGCAAATAAATGAGCGAGATTGCCATCATCGGAGCGGGCGCGTGGGGCACGGCCTTAGCCATCGTGGCCGGACGCCGGGGCGACCATCGCGTTCGCCTCTGGGCCCACGAGAAAGAAGTTCGCGAGTCCGTAGCAGCCCGCCACGTGAACGAGCTTTTTTTGCCCGGCCAGGAAATCCCGGCAACCGTGCACCCCACCAACCAGCTGGACCAGGCTTTGCGCGGCGCTGAGATCGTCATCAGTGTCATGCCTTCCAATCACTGCCGGCGCCTGTTCGAAAGCATGCAGCCCTTTCTTCGGCCGGAAATGCTGTTCGTCAGCGCCACCAAGGGGCTGGAGGACGGTTCCCTGGCGCGCATGTCGGAAGTGATTGCCCAGGTGCTGGGCGCGAACAAAACTTTTGCTCTTCGGATTGGCGCGATGAGCGGCCCCTCATTCGCCAAGGAAGTCGCCCGCGGCGATCCCACGGCCATCACCATCGCTTCACCGGATCTGGACTTGACCCAGAGGGTCCAGCAGGATCTCAGCGATCCGCGCTTCCGTCTTTACACCAATCAGGATGTCGTTGGGGTGGAGCTGGGCGGGTCGCTCAAGAACGTGATCGCGATCGCCGCCGGCGTCTGTGATGGGCTGGGGTTCGGCCACAATTCCGTCGCGGCATTGATCACTCGCGGGCTGGCCGAGATGACCCGCCTGGTGGTGGCTTGTGGTGGACAGCGCGAAACCATGTCCGGTCTCGCCGGCCTCGGAGACCTGGTGCTCACCTGCACTGGCGGATTGTCTCGCAATCGAAGCGTGGGCGTCGAGCTCGGCCGGGGGCGGCAATTGCCGGACATCATCGCGGGAATGCACGGCATGGTGGCCGAAGGAGTGCTCACCACCAACGCCGCGGTGGGACTGGCGAAAAGCTACGCCGTAGAGATGCCGATCACGGCGAAGATGCACGCCATCCTGCACGAGGGCAAATCGCCCCGCCAGGCCATGCATGAACTGATGACCCGAAGCGCTAAGAGCGAAACCGGCCTCTGAAGTCAGGAGCCAAGGCGCTCGAACCTGCCCAGTTCCTTCTCCTGCTCGGTGAGCGATTCACATTGCTCGTCAATCGCATGGTACTCGGCCAGGTGCGCGGTGCGGAAGGCTTCGTAGGCTTGCTTGGACACCCACAAATCCAGGGTCAAATAGCGTCCGCGATCTTTCAAGTCATGGTTTAACTCTGTCCCGACAAAACCCTCGCCCTTCTGAAACAACCGCGCCCAAACACCTTGCGGCCCATAGGCCTCCTCAAAGGCTCTCTCGGCGCCCTTCCGCGGCCGGAATTCCCATGCGATCAGGTATCCCCAGCGGGCTCTCGCTTGGTTCGTCATGGCGTTATCCAATGAAATCGCCCTCCTGCAACCGGCGTAGGGATCGAGCATCCTCGCTGACCGGATTGTCGTCGAGATCTATCAGGGTACCCCAACGCTTGAACTGTTATCCGGGCACTTCATGGCGTGGCGTCGCCCCTAACCCCTGCAAGGCCCGTTTTCCCCAGCCGTTGAGGTGCCAAACCTCTCCTGAAAACTGGCTCCCTTTCATACTTTCGTAACTGGTGCGGGGCAGCAGTTTGGCCTGACCCGGCCCCGAGCACAGTAAAATTTAGGACAACTCCCTCATGGACCCGCGGTGCTCGTAGTCACAGTGTTTTAGGCCACCTTGTCGCTAAAAGTCTCCAACCCGGCGCGCATCCCCATCCTGTACGTCATCCTGGGCGTGCTGGTGGCTATCAGCGTAGTGCCCATGTATTTCTATTCGGCCCAGGTCGAGTCCATCAACCGTGACCGCCTGAAGACCAACGAAATGCTGCTGCAGAACACCGTCACCCGCTCGCTGGCCGACGACATTTCGCAGCACGAGGGCTCTCTCCGGATGATGCTGGCGAACCTGTCCTCCGCCATCCAGGTGACCAGCGGTGGAGACATCGGCGCCGGCCACGTGGAGCGGCCGGAACTGCGCGCGCTGCTGGAGAACTTCGTTTCCTCCTCCGACGACATTGCCTATGCCACGTTGCTGAACTCGGAAGCGAAGGGGGTTTCGGCGGGCCGCATCGCGCCCGACGCCTTCCTGCGCCGCGAGCTGGAACGCGGCTTTGCGGCAGCCCGCGAAGGCCGTGCTTACAACGGGCAGGCTTTGGTGGTCGGCAGCGGCAAGTCATCCCGAACCGTCGTCCTGGTGAGCAGTCCCGTGATGTACGGCGGCCGCTTTCTTGGCATGATCGGCTCGGTCGTCGATCTCCAGTTCCTGATCCGGCGGCTGGAAGAAGTCAGCCGGGCCGGCTTGACCCCCTACGTGGTCGACGCGCAGGGTCGCCTGGTCGCCGCCAGCCATGGGAATTACGCTACCGGCCAGGACATGAAGCATCTCGAGATCGTGCGGAACTTTGTGGACGAGGGCAGCAAGGCACAGCTCGCCGCCACCAAGGAATTCACCATTCAGGACGGAAGCGAGACCACCGAGATGCTGGGCACTTACAGCCCGGTGACGGCGCTCGACTGGGCGGTGGTCGTGCAGAAACCGCAGCTCGAAGCCTACCGCGGGGTTTTCGAAATGCAACACACCGCGCGGCTGCTCGCCTTGCTGGCCGTGCTGGCCAGCATCATGGTGAGCTTCTACGCGGCCCGCCGCATTGCCAACCCGCTCAAGGTTCTGACCGAGTCCAGTCGCGCCATTGCTCGCGGAGATTTCTCGAAGCGCGTGGAATTGCACAGCCGCACCGAAATTGGAGAACTCGCCGACACCTTCAACATGATGTCCGACGAGCTTCAGCGGTTCGTCCAGGACCTGCAACGGGCCGCCGAAGAGAACCGCGCCTTGTTCATGGGATCGATCCAGATGCTGGCCGGAGCGGTCGACGAGAAGGATCCCTACACCCGCGGCCACTCCGATCGCGTCACCCGTTATTCCCTGCTGATTGCCCGCGAGATGGGGCTGGACGACGAATTCCTGGAAATCCTCCGCATTTCCGCGCAGTTGCATGACGTAGGCAAGATCGGCATCGAGGATCACATCCTCAAGAAGCCGGGCGCGCTGACCCCGGAAGAGTTCGAGATCATGAAGACGCACACCACCAAAGGCGCGAACATCCTGCGCCCGGTGAGCCAGTTGAAAGAGATGCTGCCCGGCATCGAGTTGCACCACGAGGCTCTCGACGGCCGCGGCTATCCTTACGGATTGCAGGGCGATCAGATTCCCCTGCTGGCGCGCGTGATTGCCGTCGCCGACACTTTCGACGCTCTCACCACCAATCGTCCCTATCAACGCGCCTACGAGCCCAAGGAAGCGCTCCGGATCATTCAGAACCTGGTCGGCAAGCGTCTGGATCCGGAAGCTGTGGCAGCGCTGGTAGCCGTCTATGAACGGGGAGAAATCAAGGTCCGACGCGTGTTGCGATCCCAGGCCTCGCCACCCCCGACTGTATCGCTCCCCGCCGAGCCGGCTCCCATCTCCAGCCAGGCGCCTGCGGCAACCACCAGCGCCGCTGCCGGAGCCGCTGCCGGTTCCCCTGCCTCCGCCGCTCCCGCTCCCGCCGACCCCGCCGTCCAAACCACTCGCTTTTAGCCCGCCGCAGCGGCAACCCGCCCTGACCGATATAATGAAGGCTTCGCGCAATCAATTCCTAAGGCCTTATGATCCAGACCCTTTTCGGCAGTCTCGAAGAAGAGCAAAAAAAGCCCAGTTTCCTCGACCGGATGAAGGAAGCGGTGTCGCGCACCCGCGAGAACCTCGCCGAGCGCATCGAGGATGCGGTCTCATTCAGCAAGGAAATTGACCGCAATACCCTGGACGACCTCGAAGCGACCTTGATTGGCGCAGATTTAGGCACGACCACCACCCACGAAGTGCTCGAAAAACTGCGGGAGAAAGCCGACCGCAAGCAAATCAAGGATGTGGACGAATTAAAGCGTCTGCTGAAGGAAGAATTGCTGGCCATTCTGACCGCGACCAATTCCCGGCCCGTCCAGAAGGTGGATGGCACTCCCGAGGTCATTCTGGTGGTCGGAGTGAACGGGACGGGCAAGACCACCACCATCGGCAAGCTTGCCCAGGTCTTTCGCTCCCAGGGGAAGAACGTGCTGCTCTGTGCCGCCGATACGTTTCGCGCGGCCGCCATCGAACAACTGGAAGTCTGGGGACAGCGCACCGGAACGGAAGTGATCAAGACCAGGCCGGGAGGCGATCCGGCGGCGGTGCTGTTCGACGCACTACAGGCTGCGACGGCACGCAAGACCGACTATGTGGTGGTCGACACGGCGGGCCGCTTGCACACCAAAACCAATCTGATGTTGGAACTCGAGAAGATGCGGCGAACCGCGCACCGGATCATCCCGGGCGCGCCCCATGAAACCCTGCTGGTGATGGACGCCACCACCGGACAAAACGGATTACAGCAGGCGCGATTGTTCACCGAGGCCGCCGGCGTCACGGGAATCGTTCTGACCAAGCTCGACGGTACCGCCAAGGGCGGCGTGGTAGTTGCCATCTCGCGCGAGCTGGGCGTTCCGGTGCGCTACGTCGGGGTGGGAGAAAAAGCCGGGGACCTACTGCCCTTCGATCCCAAGGAGTTCGTCGATTCGCTGTTTACTTAAAGTGTTGCTTTAAGGTTGCAGACCGCCCTCCGGAGGCACGCATGGCAACGACTTCCCGATCGCGCTTTCGAAGTCTCATGGACCGGAGACAGCGGCACTTACTTCTCTCCACGAACCTGAGCGACATCGCTTCCCGAGTCCGCCGTCACTGACGGCCGACGTTTGCATCCATGTCGAATCATCACACCGACGAAGGCTTTCTGCGGCAGGCGCTCGAATTGGCCCGGCGCGGCATCGGCCTTACCGCACCCAATCCCAACGTCGGGGCCGTGCTGGTGGCCGACAATGGCGAGGTGGTGGGGACGGGAACGCACACCTACGACGCCCTGAAGCACGCCGAGGTCCTGGCCCTGGAGCAGGCGAAAGAGCGGGCCCGCGGGGCCACACTCTACGTCAATCTTGAACCTTGTTCGCACCAGGGGCGTACCGGGCCCTGCGCCGACGCATTGATCGCCGCCGGTATTCGCCGGGTCGTGGGCGGCGTCCTGGACCCCAATCCTCTGGTTAGCGGGCAGGGCTTTGCCCGGCTGCGTGCCGCGGGAGTTTCGGTGGCTTCGGGTTTGCTGGCCGAGGAGTGTCAGCATCTCAATGAAGCCTTCGCCAATTACATCCGGCGGAAAACTCCGCTGGTGACTTTGAAGACGGCCATGACCCTGGACGGAAAAATCGCGCCACCCCCGGGAGAGTCGGAAAATCCTACCGCGCTCGGCGCAGCTTCCGTCAGCGGAGGCTGGATCACGAGCGAGATCGCGCGCGCCCATGTGCAGCAACTGCGCCATCAAAGCGACGCCATCCTCGTAGGCGTGGGAACCATCATCGCTGACGATCCGCTGCTCACCGACCGTAGCGGCCTGCCCCGCAGACGGCCCCTCCTGCGCGTGATCGTGGATTCCCGTCTTCGCCTTCCCCTTGAGTCCCGCCTGGTGCAAACTGGCAACGACGATGTGCTGGTGGTCTGCTCCTTCGCCGAGGAGAAGCGGAAACAGATTTTGCGCGAACACGGAGTCCGGGTCGAGCAGTTGCCGGCGGCCACTCCCGATGGCAGGCCAAACATGGGCCGGCTCGTCGAATTGCTGGGCCAGCTCGAGATCACCAGCTTGCTCATCGAAGGTGGCGCCATGATCAACTGGGCCACCTTGCATTCCGGAATTGTCGACAAGGTCTTTCTGTACTACGCTCCCAAAATCCTCGCCGGCAGCGGAGCCATCCCCTTCGCCACCACCTCCGGCTTCAAAAGCATGAGCGATGCCGCCTACGTGAAGTCCATCCGTCTTCACCGCTTTGGCGAGGACTTCGCGGTGGAGGGATACCTGCGCGATCCTTACCGGGATTGACCGGCGGCTGCATGTAGCCCGCAACTCCCGTTCTGATGATGGAATGATCTTCATTCCGTTGGGAGACCCGCGGCCGGCCCCGCCTCATTGCGCAGGGAGGTTCTGCAGTAGGGACAGTAAACGTCATTGATGCCTACCACGCGCTGGCACTGCGGACAGCTCGGGCTCAGTTTGCAGCTGCACCGCGGACAGAAGTTGAATCCTGCCTGGACCGCGGTCCCACATTGCGGGCAGGCACTGCTTCGCGGCCGCCGCAGCACGAAGTAAAGGAGAATCCCCATGCCATTGGGAATAAGAATGGCCACCAGCGTCCAAAGTATGGAGCTCATGCCGCGGAGTTTCGCGTCGCGGTTGATATAGCCGATAACCAGCAGATAGCAACCCGCTGCAATGCCGGCCAGCAGCCCCAGCAGAGGTCTACACCATGCCGGCGGCGCGTTCGAGTGCCGAATCACGGCAACGTTGAAAAACCACTGGGCGGCGACAAATACGATCCCCGCGAGCACCCAGGCCCATGCCGGAACAATCTTGAGTCCCGCAGCTAGTCTCGGTTGAGTTTCGTTGTTTACCTGCATAGCCGTGTCCGCCTTCTCATCACCATTGGTTTTCTGGATTCCTGGGCAAATGAGTGCCGCGAGCCAGGAGCAGCACGCTCACGACCAGCGCCGGTGCGATCCAGAAGAACGCAAAACCCGCCTGCCATACCCAGCTCGAAACTCCTGCCGATTCGCCCAGCCATGCGAAGAGTCGCCACAAGAGGGGAGCGGTCAGCGTCGCCGAAACGCCTACGCCCAGACAAACCATCCCTACCATCCACATCCGTTCCCGGGTCTCCCGCAGCCTGCTGGCGTGAAAGCGCACGCGCATCTGCGTGGCTCGCACCAGGCGGGAATCGGCGGCGAGGGGCAGCGAACGCAAACTACGAACCAGCCCGCTTGCTGCTTCCGCGTAAAGACGGCATGCTGCGCATTCTTCGAGATGGGCCCGCAGCCAGGCCTGCTGCTCGTCCGCTAGCGCGTCGCCCACAGCGATCAGTTCCCTGGCCTCGTCATGTGTGTCCCGCGTCATGTCTGCGCCCCCTTTAATCGCGACATCAGCATGTTCAATCCGCGATACAGCCGCGATTTGACCGTGCCCAGCGGCGCCCCGGTCACGGCGGCAATTTCGTCCAAAGCCAACCCTTCCTGAAAGCGCAACACTACCGTCTCGCGATATTCCACCGGGATGCTCACCAGGGCCGCGCTGACGCGCTCGGCTCGCTCGTGCTGCTGCATAACTTCCCACGCCAGTGGCCGGGTGTCGGCCGGCTCGAACGGCGCGCGCTCTTCGTCCTCGGTCAGCCCATCCAGGCTGACGGGACTTTTCTTCCGCAAGTAATCAATCGTCAGATTTCTCGCCACCGCGTAAAGCCACGTGCTGAATTCATGCCGGCCGTCGTACTGATGGCCCCGTTCCAGCACGCGAATCCACGTCTCCTGGAAGAGATCTTCCGCCAGTTCACGATTCCCTGACAGGTACACCAGATAACGAAGAAGCCGGTGCTGATACTGTTCAATGAGGCGGTCGAGCAGATCCGGATCGCGCCGGCGTAGACCGCGAGCAATTGCGCTGGCTTCCGACTCCATGCCAATCACGAAGTAATGTGCTGTGGCGTTCATGCTACCGGGTATACGGGCGAGGCGCTGAAAAAGATGCAGGATGGAAGACTTTCACCGCCTACGGGTTACGCTGCTCGTTTCGCTGGATTTTTCGATCGCAAGGCCCAGCGTAGTGTCAGGCAGCACACCTAGGCCGTTGGCCTTCGGCCAACTAAGAGACGTCCCCTGCAGACCCCAAACCCAATTGCGCCCAGGAAACGCTGTCCTCCCATCCAACGGTGTTCTTCTCACCAGAGACTGTTCCGGCTCAGCCAGCTCCGGGGGGCCGGGTCATTCATTGACGGGCGGATAGCGCGTCTTTAAGATGAGGCGACCCGAAAGCCTGGCATCTCCCAATATGATCGGCCAAACTATCTCGCACTATCGCATTGCGGAGAAGGTCGGCGGCGGCGGAATGGGTGTCGTCTACAAGGCCGAGGATCTAACCCTGCACCGGTTTGTCGCACTGAAGTTTCTGCCCGATGGCGTGGTGGAAGACCCCCAGGCGCTGGCCCGCTTCCAGCGCGAGGCCCAGGCAGCCTCCGCTCTCAACCATCCCAATATCTGCACCATCTATGAAATCGGGCAGCAGGATGGCAAGCCGTTCATCGTGATGGAGTTTCTGGACGGGCTGACGCTGAAGCATCGCATCGCCGGAAGGCCCCTCGAGACCGATGTTCTGCTCGGCTTGGCGATTGAGATTGCCGACGCGCTGGATGCGGCCCACAGCGAGGGCATCGTCCATCGTGACATTAAGCCCGCCAACATTTTTGTTACCAAGCGCGGGCACGCCAAGGTTCTCGATTTCGGCTTGGCCAAGGTCACGGCCCTGGCCGCATCTTCCAGTCCGATTGTAGAGACCTACACCCAGACCGGAACCCTGGATGCCCCCCATCTGACCAGCCCCGGAACGGCGCTAGGCACCGTCGCCTATATGTCTCCCGAGCAGGTCCGAGGCAAAGACCTCGATGCCCGCACCGATCTGTTCTCCTTCGGGGTGTTGCTGTACGAGATGGCGACCGGGGCGCTGCCCTTCCGCGGCGACACCTCAGGGTTGATCTTTGAGGCTGTGCTGAACCGCGTTCCGATCCCGCCGGTACGCCTCAATCCTGACGTGCCGGCCGAGCTCGAACGAATTATCAACCGGGCCTTGGAGAAAGATCGTGAGTTGCGTTATCAGCATGCCTCCGACATCCGGGCAGAATTACAACGGCTCAAGCGCGACACCGATTCCAGCCGCCACATCTCAAACGCCGGCGCCGATGGAAGCTCCGCGTCCCAAATGGCGGTTCCGTCGACGCCTGCCAGCGGCAGCGCCACCGCGGTGGCGGCAGCGCCACCGCGCCCCCGGTGGTATGGGGCAGCCGCGATCGCGGCGCTCCTTGTCCTGGCAACCGTCGGGGCGGCTTTGTACGCGCTGCTGCATCGCGCCGCGCCCACCCCTTTCCAGAACTTCGCCATCACCCAGGTTACGAATTCCAGCCGCGCCGTCGTTACCGCCATATCTCCCGATGGGAAGTACGTGCTCACGGTGATGGACGACAAAGGACTGAACAGCCTGTGGCTCCGCAACGTCGCGACCGGAAGCGACACGCAGGTGGTCCCGCCTTCGGCAACCCTGGCCAACGTCGCGTTCTCGCCGGACGGAAACTACATCTTTTTTCGCAAGGCTGAAAACGCCATTGCCAGCGATTTCAGTGTTTATCGCGCCCCGGTATTGGGTGGCACCCCCAAGATGGTGGTCCAGGACGTCGATAGTTCCTTCGCGTTCTCCCCCGACGGCAAGCGAATCGCCTTCATCCGTGCGAACAATCCCGAGACCGGCAAGTATCGCCTGCTGCATGCGAATCTCGATGGGACCGACGAGAAGGTTCTGCACATCGAGCCGATGGGCGTTCTTGCTCGCTGGGTGGCCTGGTCTCCTGACGGCAGGCAAATCGCCTATCCTGAGGTCCAACCGGGCAACGCGCTCGGTGGCATCAACCTTTTCGATTTGAATACGGGAAAAATTCAAACCCTCCCCTTTGCCGACAAAGCCATCTGGGAGATGACGTGGTCGTCGGCCGGGGATGGCCTGTTTGTCATCTATCAACAAAAGGGGCCCAACTTCAACCGCCGCCAAATTGGCTATGTCGCGCTGGCTGACGGCCAGTTGCATCCGATTTCCCGCGATACCAACAGTTACGCGACTTTGAGTCTTTCGGCAGACGGCAAGACTCTGGCCACCGTTCAACAGAAAGTTGCCAGCAATTTTTATGTCTTACCCGGGGAAGGCAGTACGTCTGCCGACCTGCGTCCGCTAGCCTCCGGCGGCGACCACATCCAGTTTTTCAATTGGACCGCCGATGGCGGCCTGCTCACATCCGACCTGACTCAACTCACGCGTAGCGATGCCGACGGGCAAAATTCCACCCAGCTGGTGAGCGACCCCGCGGGAGATATTCTCAGCCTGTCCCCATGCGGCACCCAGTACATTGTTTTTCCCTGGGCATTTCATGACAACACCAACTCGGTCGGCATCTGGCGCGTCAACACAAACGGCTCCAATCCCATAAAGCTAGCCGATCAGAGGTTTGACACCTTTCCGGTGTGCTCGGCCAATCAGAACTGGGTTTACTTCTGGGCGGGGGTCAAAGAGCTTTGGCGCGTTCCGTTAGACGGGTCTGCCAAACCAGAGCCAATTCCCGCCAGCGGCGTGAAAGGCGCATTTCTGGCAGGAAGGGGAATTGGCCTTTCGCCCGATGGAAAAACTCTCGCGTATGTGGTCGCCCTGGTAAGTGCTTTCGGCCCGACCAGCCGGGACAAAATTGCCCTGATGGACGTTGCGACCCTGGGTGCGCCGCGTATGTTCGACGCCAATCCCCGAATTTCCAAAGGCGTGCAATTCACTGCGGATGGAAACTCGGTGGCCTACCCGGTCGCCGAGAATGGCGTGGATAACGTCTGGATCCAGCCCACCGACGGCAGTCCTGGACATCAGATCACACACTTCAATTCTGAGCGCATCCTTTCCTTTCACTGGTCCCCGGATGGCAAGCGGCTTGGCATTCTCCGCGGCCACACCGATTCCGACGTTGTCCTGCTCCAGGAAACCAAGCCCTAGGTCGTGCCATTCCCCGATCGGCTGTTGACCCAGGAACGTCCCATGAAAAACGACGGCTCACCGCCAGCCGGAGTAACGGCATCGCGGGGCGACCTTTTTCCGTCGTGGATTTACCATGGGTTTGGAGGCTTTCATGTTTACTGGCATCATTGAAGAAGTCGGCAAGGTTACCAGCATTAAGGATGAGAGCGGCACCAGGCGCCTGACGGTGTCGGCCTCGCAACTGCTCAAGGAACTGAAGAAGGGTGACTCGATTGCGGTCAGCGGCGTTTGTCTCACCACGATTGGCCTGAGTTCCAACTCGGTCGCGTTTGATCTGGCGGAGGAAACCTGGAAGCGCACGTCCTTCTCCCGTATGCACCAGGGAGCGCTCGTGAATCTCGAACTCCCCATGCGCGCGGATGGCCGCTTCGGCGGGCACGTGGTGCAGGGCCACGTCGACGGGACCGGCGAGTTTCTTGCCCTCGATCGCATTCCCGGCGCCGACGATTACTGGCTGCACATTCGCATCCCCCAGGAAATTACCCGTTACGTGATCTTCAAGGGCTCTTTAAGCATTGAGGGCATCAGTCTCACAGTGGCCAAGATTGAAGGAACCGAAGTCACGGTTGCCATTATTCCGCACACTTGGGAGATGACGAACCTGCGTTCCCTCAAGCCTGGCGATCCCGTGAATCTCGAAGTCGACATGATTGCCAAGTACGTCGAGAAGATGATGAAGGGCCAGTCCGAAAATAGCCCGATCACTTTGGAACGGCTGGTGGAGCAGGGATTCTAGGACTGTGGGCTCTGGGGTTTGGGCTCTGGTAGGCTTTGGCCTTACGCTCGAAGCTCCAAGCCGCTATGCTTCAATCTTCAGCTCGTCCAACTGCAAGAATTCCTGGACAATCGGCTCGGACGATTTCTCCATCTCCGCATATGGTCCAAAGAAGATGGCCTGCGCCTCATGCAGGAATACGATCCGGTCCGCCAGTTTTTTTGCGAGGCGCATGTCATGGGTCACGACCACACTGGTCAGGTGCAACTGGATCTTCAACCGCTTGATCAGGTCGCCCAACAGTTGCGCCATGAGCGGATCGACCATCGTCGTGGGTTCGTCGTAAAGCACACACTCCGGCTGCGCGGCTAAGGCACGCGCGATCGCTACCGAGCGCTTCATTCCGGTTGAGAGATCGGATGGCAGCAGATCCCGCATGTGGGCCACGCCCACCATTTCCAGTAGACCATCCACGATCTGGTAGATCTGATCCTCGGTGAGATCCCTGCGCTCGCGCAGCGGGAAAGCAACGTTTTCGCCTACGCTGAGCGAATCGAACAACGCGCCATTCTGAAACACCATGGTGACTTTTTTGCGAATCAACTCCAGCTGGACTTCGTTGTACTCCGTGATGTCCTCATGCGCGACGATCACGCGCCCGGTGTCGGGCTTCAAAAAGCCCATGATGTTATGCAGCGCTACCGATTTGCCGACACCACTGCGGCCCAGGATGCAGACGGTTTCCCCATCCCGCACATTGAAACTGACGTCATCCAGCACCCGGTTGTCGCCAAACGCCTTGCTGACGTGTTTGAACTCGATGCAGGGGCCGGGTTGAGGATCGTCAGGCATGCAAAAAACGTCTCCGGTCTTAGCTCTCAGCGGGTCGTTCTTACTTACCGGCCTTGATTCCGCTCGCCCCGCTTAGTTCTTCCGGGGTATTCAGATTGCGAAACATGATGGAGGAAAAGCCCTGCTGTTCGATCTCGGTCTCTTCCACCACGCGTAACTCAATCTGACGGAACAACGGATCGATCTTGTTCTTCCCTTGGCGGAGAGACGGCTCCGCCAGCTCGGCGAATCTTTTGCGGTACGCGGCGCACAGCGGTTGCCATCCTCCCCCGGCGCGAGCCACGGTCACCACGGCCCCTTCCGCACGCACCGCCTCGCGCAGCAGGTATTGCAGGAAACGAATTTCGAGAAACGGCATATCGACCGCCAGGATCAGGTTCAGATCCGTGGCCGACGCCCGCAGTGCAGCGTGGATTCCTCCCAGGGGACCATGGTTCGGAAATTCATCTTCCACCACGCTGCCAAAGGAAGCGAACTTCTCCTTGCTTCCCAGAATCCGCACGTCCTCCGCAACCTTCTGTGCAAGCGCCAGCGTTCGAGTCAGAAGCGTACGCCCCTCCAGTTCGACAAAGGCCTTGTCCGTGCCCATGCGGCTGCTCTGCCCCCCGGCCAGCACGAACCCAGTCCACTCGCGCATGGCGCGATTCTACACAAATCCTCCTGCACCGAAAAACTTCCACAGCCCAAGTTGTTGCAGCCGCTCTCTTTGTGCGCTTGCCGACAGACGTCTCGCACGAAAGTAACCTGTTCAACCAGTTACAAGCGTTAGATCATAGGGGTCCAGAAGCTCCAACGGAATTCGAAATCATGCCCCAGAAACTCATCGATGTTCTCAGGCTCGGGCGTTGTTCGCACGAGTTCTCCTGGCCCCGGCGGGCTGCCGACGGTCACTACTACCAGGTGTGTCTGCTGTGCGCTGTGGAATACAAGTATGACTGGGCCAGCATGCGCCGTACCGAGCGGGTGGCGCTGACCGCGGCCGAACCGACGAATCGGCGACGTCCCCGAGAGAAGAAGCCTACCTGGGTGCCGCGCGCCCGGCGGCTGAAGCTCGACCTGCCCTTGCGCTATCGTGTCAAAAACCTCAGCACCTGGGCCGAAGGCACCATCCTGAATATCAGCCAGTCCGGTGTGCTCTTCCAGGGCGCGACGGAACTTCCCGTCAATGCTCTGGTGGAGATGGTTTTCGAGATGCCGGCGGAAATTTCAGGCCAGAAAAACAGCAACGTGCTCTGCCAGGGACGGATCATCCGCTCGAAAGAAGTGCACAACACGGAGCAGGGACCCGGACTGGCCGCTTCCATACTCGACTACAAATTCCTCCACCAGAGCTAGGGTCCCGATTCCGGGACACGAAACCTGCTGGCATAACTGCATCGCGGAGAACCGCCTGCGGGCGGCCCCCCATTTTGTCCAAGCAAGGCAACCCAAAAGCATCTAAAATATTGTTATTCGGCAAACATCTAGCCTAGGAGTGCCCTTTATGAAGGCGAGACCTACGGTCTATCTCTCCATGATTCTGCTCATCCTGACGATGGGCATAACGGTGGCCTGCAATCAGGCGCCAAATGACTCCCAGATTAGCACCCAGGTGCAGGACAAATTGAACAGCGACTCGGGCCTGCAGGGCAAGCAGTTGAGCGTACAGTCCGAGAAAGGAAGCGTAACCCTGTCGGGAACGGTCGACAACGAGGCACAACGCGACGCGGCTGCGCGCTACGCCTCTGCCATTCCAGGCGTGAAGCAGGTCGTCAACAATCTCTCCATCGGCCCCGCCGCGGCGGCAGCGCCCGTGGCCAGCGCGGAGCCGGCGGTAACTCCCGACCCGGTGGAAACCCCGAAGCCTGCTCCCGTAAGAAGGCGGGAGCCCGAACCTAAGAGACGTCACGCTGACCGTCAGCCTCGCGAGATCGCCGATGCGACCCCCCGTGCCAGCGACACGGCCATGATGCATCAGGATTCCTCGCCGCCACCGCCGGCACCGGCTCCGGCGCCGCCTCCACCACCGCCTCCGCCGCAGAAGGTTACGATTCCCGCGGGAACCACGCTGGCCGTGCGCCTGGTCGACGCGATTGATTCGGAAAGAAATCAAACCGGCGAAACTTTTCGCGCGACCTTGAATTCGCCTCTGGCCGTCGAAGGTGAAATCGCCCTCCCTGCGGGCTATGACGTTGAGGGCCACCTCGTCGAGGTCAAAAGCGCCGGTAAGTTTGCCGGGCAGTCGGTGGTGACGCTGCAACTGGATCGGATCTCGGTGGCCGGCAGGTCTTACAGCATCCAGACCGATCAGTACAAACGTGAGGGCAGTTCGCGCGGCAAGAACACAGCCGCGAAGGTAGGCGCGGGCGCGGCCATTGGCGCCATCATTGGCGGCATCGCCGGGGGCGGCAAGGGCGCCGGCATCGGAGCCGCCGCCGGCGGTGGTTTAGGCGGCGGAGTGCAGGCCGCCACCAAAGGGCAGCAGATCAAGCTGCCTTCCGAAACCGTGCTGAACTTTACCCTGCAGAATCCCGTAACCGTCATTCCCGCTCAGGGGCCGGATTCCCATCGTCACAAGATGGACGCGCCCCCCAGCGATCCCAACAACCCGCAGTAAGATCCACTCCCATCAAGGCACGGCCTTCGCCGTGCCTTTTTTTTCCTACAGTTGCTCCCGGTTCTGACCTGTGTTGGTATAACGTTTCGCGATGCCGCCGATCACCGCCATGCTGCACACCTGCAACGACGCGCCCCGCCTCGGGCGAGCGCTGGAGAGCCTGCGGCCGTGCGACGAAATTCTGGTAGTCGATCACGGCTCGTGCGACGCCACTGTGCGTATCGCCCGCGAATACGGCGCGCAAATCCAAAGCGCTCTGCCCGATTCGAACCCAGCCACTCCCCTGACCTCGGCCCGCTTCGACTGGGTGTTGTGCCTGCTTCCCTCCGAATCTCTCACCGAGGCACTGGAGGCTTCCCTGTTCGAATGGAAGCTCTCCCCGGCGCTTGACGTCGCTTCCGTGCCGGCCTGTTCCGCAGTCGTCCGCGAGGAAACCGCGAACGGCTGGCGGGAAGCTCGTCCCAGCACGCGCCTGGTGCCCAGGGACTGGAGCCAGTGGGAGGGAAATCTCCCGCGCGAGGCCTCCCACGCCCGGTTGCTCGAGGGACACCTGCTCCGCTTTCGCCGGCCCTAGTGCCGCCCTCGATTCTCGGTCACGCCCGAATGTGACATATCTCACATTCGGGCGTACGATTCACTCCTACACTAGCCTGTTGGTAGCAGTGGTGGTACCGCAGTCCCTAGGAGGAATCATGCACGCTCGCAAGCTATTTGGTATCGGTGTAATTCTGGTACTGCTGGCGGTGTTCGCGATGGCACAGCAACCGGCGCCGACCCCTGAAAAGACAATCAAGCACGTCCCGGTCAAACAGACGAACGCAGCATCCGGGAAGGAAATGTTTACCAGCTACTGCGCGGTTTGCCACGGAGCCGATGGCACGGGAGGCGGTCCGGCCGCTTCCGCCCTTAAGGTGCCGCCCACCGACCTCACCACGCTGGCCGAGAAGAACGGCGGAAAATATCCAGCTCTCCATGTTTCCAGCGTTCTGCGCGGCGATGCCGAAACCCCCGCGCACGGCAGCAAGGATATGCCGATGTGGGGTCCCTTGTTCCGCAACCTGAGCCAGGGGCACGATGCTGAAGTACAGCAGCGCATCGCGAACATCAACCAGTACATCGAATCCATTCAGAAGAAGTAACCGCAGATTCGATGGCTCCGGCGGGCTGCGATTCACGGAAGAGTGCGCGTTCGAAAGCACGCGCACTCCCGCCACCTTCGATCCCCGCACACCCCACGTTCGTGCAATTGCGTGACCTTGTTCACGGCTGCTAGATTCAACCCGAAAACCAAACAGCCTTGTTGATGCGGCAGGCATCTGAGTATTCAACTCTCTTTTTTGATGCGTATTCACTTCCGGTCATGAATCGAGATTTAGACAACCGGCAGAGCCCGGGACGCTCCTATCGGCTCAGTTGGCCGGTACGATATGGGGGCGCATGCCTGTCGGTGATGGCCGCCGCCGGCTTGTGGTCGCTTTCCTCGGTCTTGCACAAAGATCCGTTTGCCATTTTTGTGCTGGGGGTCGTCTTCACGGCGCGCTTCCTGGGCTTCGGGCCCGCGGTATTCGGGACCGCGCTTTCCGTGATGGCCATCGAGTATTTTGCGTTCCAACCGCACTTTTCCTTCAACGTGCAAGGCTTCGACATCGCGCGCCTGCTGGTGTTCGTCTTCGTATCGCTGCTGGCCGCCAGTCTGGCCCGGCAAAAATCCCGCGCCGAAGTTCGCGCCGACCAGAGCATGGAACAGGTCGCCGCCATTGTCGCCTCGTCGAACGACGCGATCTACAGCGCAACCCGCGAGGGCATCCTCACCAGTTGGAATCACGGCGCGGAACAACTCTACGGGTACCGGGCCGACGAGGTCCTGGGCAAACCGGTCTTGCTGACCGTTCCCACCGAGCGCGTTTATGAAACCCGCTCCCACTTCGAAAAGCTGGCCCGGGGCGAGGGCATCGAAGGCTACCAGACCGAGCGCCGCCGGAAGGATGGATCCCTGGTGAGCATCCTGTTATCGGTTTCCCCTCTGCGCGACCGCAAGGGCGCGGTCATCGGGGCGTCTGCCATCGCGCGCGACATCACCGCCCAAATTCGAGCCGAGCAAGCCTTGCAGCGTAGCGAGAAACTGGCTACCGCCGGACGTCTCACCGCCGCCATCGCTCACGAGATCAACAATCCCCTGGAAGCCATCACCAACCTCTTGTACCTGGCCCGGCGGGATCCCACCCGCGCCGACCAGCATCTGGAGATGGCCGAACGCGAGGTGCAGCGCATTGCCGACATCGCCCAGCAGACTCTCGGCTTCGTCCGCGAAGTCTCCGATGCCAAAACCCTGAGCGTATCGTCAACCCTCGACGAAGTTCTGCAACTTTATCTGCCAAAACTTTTGACCCGGCACATTGAGTTGCACAAGGAGCTGCAAAACGGCTGCGAGGTTCGTGGATTTTCCGGAGAGCTTCGCCAGCTCTTTTCAAATCTCATCACGAACGCCATCGACGCCATGCCCGAGGGTGGAAGACTCCGGGTACGCGTCAGCCAGCGACACGAACCCAATGGAAGAGGTCGCGCTGGCGTGCGGGTGATGTTTGCCGACACCGGCATCGGTATCGCGCCCCAGGAGCGCGCCCATTTGTTCGAACCCTTTTACACCACCAAAAAAGATTCCGGCACCGGCCTTGGTCTCTGGTTGTCCGAAGGCATCGTTCGCAAACATGACGGAACCATCCACCTGCGCACCTCGATCCGCCCGGGACAGAGTGGCACCATCTTTTCGCTTTTTCTCCCGCAGTCTTCCTGAAGCGCCCGCGTTCGCGACGAAACCCCGCAACGCCGCCCACCACCGTGACGCATACTCAATAAAGATCGTTTCGTTTGTATCATTTACGGATGGTATGCCCCGGAAGGACAATGCCTTCAGTGCCGGGAAGGGCCCCGCCTACCGACCGTATAATCGAGGCACAACTGTCACTGCGAAGCGTTCTATAACAAGGACACGGTGGATCCTTTTCTGGCATCGGCGAGCGTGGTTCTGGGGCTGGTGTTTGGCAGCTTCTTGAACGTGTGTATCTACCGCCTGCCACTTGGTTTGTCGGTGTTGCGACCGCGCTGGTCGGCGTGCCCTCATTGCCAGAAACCAATCGCTTTCTACGACAACGTGCCGGTGGTGAGCTGGCTGGCTCTGCGTGGCCGGTGCCGGAAATGTACGGCGCCTATTTCGCCCCGCTATCTGCTGGTCGAAGTGCTCACCGCGATGCTTTTCCTGGCCTGCTCCTGGCACTTCGGGTTGACGTTGACGACGGTCAAGTATTGCGTGCTGGCTTTCCTGCTGCTCGGGCTCGTATTCACGGATGCGGAGACCAAACTGTTGCCCGATTCGATGACCTTGACCGGTTTGGGCCTGGGCATTGGTTTCAGCTTGCTGGTGCCGGTGAACGACTTGGCAGCGCAGTTTCTTCCCGGCATGGTGTCGCTGCCGGTGAGTTCCGATATTACGTCGCGCCTGTGGTCGCTGGCCGATTCGCTGCTAGGCGCCATCGTGGGTGCCTCATTCATCTATGGGGCGGGCGCGATTTACCTGCGCGCGCGCGGCATTGAAGGGATGGGCTTCGGAGACGTCAAGCTGATGGCGATGATCGGAGCGTTTCTGGGCGTCAAGCTCACCGTGTTCACAATCTTCACCGCCTCGATCGCGGGCTCGCTTTTCGGCGTGACCACCATCCTGATGGTCTGGATCAAACGCACGCGGCGCTTCGTTGATCGCCGGCACCTCAGCCTGTCCGATGCCCGGCGGCGCGCCTGGCACTCCGCGCAAACCATGTATCGCCACTATGAAATGCCTTTCGGGGTGTTTTTGGGCAGCATGGCGATGGTCGCATTCTTCTTCGGCAAGCAGTTCCTCGACTGGTACTGGAGGCTGCTGTGAAGTTGCTGACCAATCCAATCTTTCTGAAGATGGCGCTGGTGTTTTTTGCCTGCGGCTTCGCGTTTATTATGGCCGCGCTCATGATGAGGCGGCTGCGCCGCAGCCTGGGCGAGCAGGACGCTCTGCCCACCACGGCACCCACCGCTGAGCAACTTCCCCTGCACGCTTACCACGCGGTCATTCAGGAACTCAAGCAGCAGAAACACGAGCTGGCCACCCTGCGGGAGACCGAGCAGCGCCGCGCCCGGAGTTCGGAAAACATCAGCGCCGCCGTGCTGTCGCATCTCTCCACCGGCGTACTGTTTTTCGGGCCGAACGGATTGGTGCGGCAGGCCAATCACGCCGCCAAGGAAATTCTCGGCATGGCATCGCCGGCGGGCATGGACGCGGAGACAATTTTTCGTCAAGCCTCGTTGTCCCGATCTTCCAGCGTTTCGCCCCAGACGCTGGCCGCCAGCGTGCAGGCCGTGCTGCGGGAGGGCACGCCCCTGCAACCCCTCGAGGCCGAACATCTCACGCCCGCGGGCGAACGCCGCGTCATTGAAGTGATGGCCTCACGCGTCCTGGCAGCCGACGGCACGGTCTTGGGCGTAACTTGCCTGATCAACAACCAGACGGAGCTCGCCAATATCCGGCAGCAAATCGAGCTGCGCGGCGATTTGTCGGCGGAAATGGCTCTGGCCTTGCGCACTTCGCTGATCACCATCTCCGGCTACGCCCAGCAGTTGGCGCACAACCACGATCCGGAGTTGGCCGCCCAGCTGGCCGCTGACATCGCGGCGGAGGCCAAGCATCTGGATCACAACATTGGCGGGTTCCTCGCTGAAAGCAGGAAGGCAAAAACGGTCTCGGCAACTCATTCTTAGGAAATGGCGTGGACGCGAGTTGGATCGCGCCCATGTTTGAGGACAATGAACATGAAGATCACACTGGTTGCAACCATCGGAATCTTCGCGGCCACGTTGTTGGGACCGCCTGCTCTGGCGCAGAACGCGCCCCTGGGCGACTATGCCCGTCAGGCTCGCAAGCAAAAGGGACAACTGCCCCCGGCGGCCAAGACGTTCGACAACGACAATCTTCCCAAGACTGACAGGCTGTCGGTTGTAGGACAGCCGCCTGCCGAAACGGCGGACGCCAGCGCTCCTGCCGCCAATGCGGACAACGCGGCGGCGGCGGACGGCGCCACCCCCGCGGCCGGCGCTGCTGCCTCCGGCGACGCCGATGCCTCGGGTCAAACCGCCGCTCCCGCGGACAAGAAGTCTGCGGAAGATGAGGCGCTCCAGAAGGAGAAGGCCTTCAAGGACTGGCGGACGAAGATTCAGGCCCAACAAACCCAGATCGACATGTTGATGCGCGAACTCGATGTCGCCAACCGCGAATACCGTTTGCGCGCGGCCGCCTTTTACGCCGATGCCGGCAACCGCCTGCGCAACGCGGGCGCTTGGGACAAGGAAGACGCGCAATACAAGGAACAACTCGCCGACAAGCAGAAGAAGGTGGATGAAGCCAAGAAGCAGTTAGAGGATCTGCAGGAGCAGGCTCGCCGGGCAGGTGTGCCTTCGTCCATGCGCGAGTAGCCAACCGGCAATCTTCGCGCGGCATCGAGCCTCCCGCCTTTCCGGCAGGGAGGCTTTTTGTTGTGGCAATCGCTAAGCTGCCCGCGAGTTCGCATCCTTCCCTTCGTCTGCAGAAGGACCGTAAATGGCGGGCACTTTCTCTCCGTTGAGCCGTAAGTAAACGGTGAGTTGTCCGCGATGGTGCACCATGTGGTTGAACACCCCGTCGCGAAGCGCCACATAGCGGGTCTCCTCGCTCATGACCTTCCCCGCAGACAGCATCCGCCACTTGGTATTCAGCAAACGGTCGTCGGTCGTTTCTCGAAGCACTTTGCGTGCCTGCTCCATGCTGGCCTCGAACTGTTCCAGCAGATCGCGCCGTGTTTTCCACGCTGGCGGCTTGTGCTTCGGGCCTCCCACCGGGTTAATGTCCAGTTCGTCCTGGTTCACGACCAGGCCAACCCACCCTGGAATGGTCGCCACGATGGTAGCCAGGTATCCGAGTGGCATCGACTTATCATGCGGCTTCCAATCGTTCTTCCCCTCGGGCACAGCCGCCAGCGTCTTGCGAATCCCGACAGCCTCACGTTCAAGCTCGGCAAGCAATAGCTCTGTGATTTTCATTGCGCATCCTCATGTAACTGCTTTCGAATGGTAACGACTTTTGGGATGCTTTCGGTCGGAAGGCGGTTGTGTTCCGCAGGTTCTGGCTCAGAATCCGCGCCTGGCCTGAACTGGGCTGGATGTCACGCCATCGCCTTCACGCACATAGACAAAGCCGGAATCGCACTTCACCACGGCAGAGCCAGATTCGATGATGGGTTCGAGGTCGTGATGCAGCGCATCGTCGGCAACAATGCGGCCGCCGATGTCATACAGACAATCAATATCCACGTCGTTGTGCAGAGCATGGCTACGCTGGCTCCAACCTGGCGAGTGCTTCGAATAATGTCCAGGCGCGGTTTGCAATGGGAACGACGGTTACTTTTCAAGCCGAAAGCAGAATGGTTTCGCGCAGTCGCCTCAACTGTTTCAAGTGGTGACGGCCGTGCACCCAGTGAAACTTTCTCCATTGCTGTCCCTGGAGCGGACCCAGGATGGGGTGGTCGATCAAGAGACAGCTCTTGCCGAACTTCTGCTCCGCTTGCGCAATGACCGCATCCATCGCGGCAATCTTGTCGGCCACGTCGGCCAGAACACGTTCGGGCGGAAGTCCTCGTGGCACGGCGTTGCTGGGCGCCTTCCGGCCTTCGGGCAGATGCCCTAACTTGACCACCACCGCTGTCCGCATGTGATCTTTCCAGGTCGGGACACGCGCCAGCGGCTTGCCTGCCTCCAGGCACTTTTCAAATCCTTTGATGGTGCCGGTGTAGGTCAGGTAGAGATGCTCGAGCACCTCCGCCGCACTCCACTTGCCGGCTTGCGGATGCCGCGAAAGCATTTCCGCGGTCATGCCTTCGGTTGCCGAGGAGATAGCATCCTGGAGTCGTTGCAGATAGAAATCCATGGCGCGCTTTGCTCCTTCGTTTAGAATGAGGCGCAGCAATCAAGCATTCAAACTTACTACAGGACGGTAGCTATGAAGAAGCTGCTCATGGCGATGTTCGGCCTGGCCCTGCTGACGGCCTGCTCATCAGAGCCCTCGAAACCTTCGGAAAATGCCAAGCCGCAGCCCAAACCGGCGGAGCTGTTGAGCGCTCGCAGCGCCCTGCAGAAACTCTACATCGCGGCGCGTGGCTGGGCGCCGGACGCGCGGCCCTACCGCCTGGAATCGACCACCAACGCCGACTCCAAAGGCCGCGACGGCAAGTCCGCCATCTGGCGCGCTCACTTTGCTTCGGTGGCCCGGCGCGGCACCAAGCCCTTTATCTTTTCGGGTTCGGAGGGTTCTGATCGCGGCGTCAATCCTGGACTCGAAGACACCTACAATCCCAACAACGCTTCCACCCATGCCTTCGACATCGCCTTCCTCAAGGTGGATTCGGACAAGGCCTTCGAAGTCGCCCAGCAGCACGGCGGTGACAAACTGCTCGCCAAAAGTGCGGACACGCCCGTGCTTTACATTCTGGAGTGGGACGTAGTCGCCAACGAACTCGTCTGGCACGTCATCTACGGCAACAGCCGCGATGATGCCAAACTGAAGGTGGCGGTCAACGCCACCACCGGAGAGTTCATCCGAATCGAGAAATCCTAGTTCGCCAGAAACTAATGCGGACCCGGTTCCTTGCCGGGAGCTGCGCTTTCGGCGCCCTCCGGCTTCAGCCGTTGAAGGGCCTGCTGCGCCTCGGCCGCGAACGGGCCGTGCGGAAGGATTTTCAAATACGCCTCGTACCCCTTGCGGGCTTCCCCGCCATCGCCTACCTTCTCCTGGCAAACCGCCAGGCGGAAGGTCGCGACGGCATCGTCATACTTGAAATATAGGGCTTCGCGGTAGCGATCCAGCGCAGCGCGATAGTTTTTGCGCTTGAAATAAAAGTCGCCCACCTCAACGTTCTTTTCCGCCTTGTGCGGATTCCACTGCCTGAATTCCTGCACGCCGCCAATCTCGTCGCCCTCATGCAGGCCCGCTTGATCCTCCGCCTCGTGCAACGCCGATCCGCTGTCGGGATGGGTCTTCGCATCGTCCTGCGGAGGAGAAAGATCGGGAGGAGCTTCCTTGCTGGAACTTTGCCCGCCCGTGTTCCCCGGCCGCTGCTTTAAGACGGGCGACGGGCTCTGGTCCGAACGCGGCGGCGGTTGGTTGGCGGGAGGCCTCTTCGCAGGCGTTGAGCCTTGCTGTGCCAAGGCCGCAGAAAGCAACAGGCCGAAAACGAAACCGCTACTAATACGCAACATTCCCGACTATTTTACCTCCATTGACCACTCGGGCGAATTTGGACTTGAGCGGGTTGCAGCCCGGCTGCCTATTGCCCAGGGCCGACGGCCGCAAACAGGGGGTCGATGCGGCAGGCGCCTCGCCACTCCCCCAGGAGAGCGCTCTCTCTGCGAACTCCGCGCCGCCCTCCGCGCCCTCTGCGGTAATAGTTCGATCTTTAAAAGCGAGCCAAAGTGAGCCCCCCCAAGGAAGCAAAAAAAGCAGGCCACTCATGGGGGTGAGTGGCCTGTGTTGGCGAAGTCCTCCGGGGAGGAGGGGAAAATTGATTACATGCTCGGGGGCGCCTGCGTGCTCGCAGTCGGAGGCGTCGGCTGCGCCGGGGTCGCGTTGTCGCCTTGCGTGTTCGTCATCAGGCGAACATCGACGCGGCGGTTCTTGGCGCGGCCTTCCGAGGTCTTGTTCGACTCCACCGGCTTGTCCTTGCCGAGGCCGATCAAGTAAATCTTGTGAGCCGGAACGTTGTGCTGCGCCGCCAGGTACTGAATCACGGCGTTCGCGCGGCGCTGGCTGAGATCGTAGTTGTAGTCAGAGGGACCGACTGAGTCTGTCCCGCCTTCCACGGTCACGATGTAACCCTTGGTGTTCGGGACGTCAGTGGCCAGCTGATCCAGAGCTTCCTTGGCTTTCTTGGTCAGGTTGTCTTTGTTGAACCCGAAATGGACTGAGGTTTCCGCCACCGGGCGATAGTTATCGAGATTGGCAACCGTCGTGGTCAGCAACGTCCACGCGCTTGGTGGCCGCATTGGCGACGGTCTGGGCATCATCCGCGGTCTTGCCGGCAGCCAGTGCCTTCTGGTCCACTTCGGCGGCCTTGGCCTGCACGGTCTGGATCCCGGCCTGCGCCCGGGCATCGACGTCCTTGATGTCCTTGCTGTTCTTCGCGGTCAGATCGTCAAGCTCATTGGTTTTGTTAATCAGCGGTGTGGTTTCCTGGCGCACATAATTCTTGGTTGCGCATCCCACAGAAGCGACCATGCTGGTCGCCAAGAGAATTGTTAACGAAGTGCGTGTCATATCTTGGAGGGCTCCTTCCTCTCTCGTACCTCTTACAAATCCTGCTTTTGCGACCCTGGGGCCATGAACTTCCGCGTTCCGCTTAGCACTCATGCACGGGGTATGCCAAGTTGCAAAAGCGAACGCCTAACCCATAAAGCATTATACAGCAACAGCTTGCGTCCAACCGCAAATAGTTAACCCAAAGCGAACATAGCGCAAAGGAAACACTGGGGATAGAAATTTTATACGGTGGAGGGTTCCCTGCGGACGCTGGCAACATGCGCGCGCGGCCGTACCGCTTGCTCCGGAGGCCTTCGCGCTCTCATCTAAAATGAGTAGTCCCAGAATGGATCTCCACCAGAAAATCCGTACCATCCCGACCGACCCCGGCGTTTACCTGTACAAAAATGCTGCCGGCGAGGTCATCTATGTCGGGAAGGCCAAGAACTTGCGCAGCCGGGTCGCGTCCTATTTCCACGAGGGACGCTGGGCGGACTCGAAAACCGGCACGCTGGTGCGCGAGGCCGTCGACGTCGACTACATCGTGGTCGCCAACAACAAGGAGGCGCTCGCGCTTGAAAATAACCTCATCAAGCAGCGAAAACCCCGCTTCAACATCCTGCTGCGCGACGATAAGACCTACCCCTATGTGAAGCTCACCCTGGGGGAACGCTTCCCGCGAGTCTACGTGACGCGGCGGCTGCGGAAAGACGGCAGCGCGTATTACGGCCCGTACTTCCCTGCCAACCTGGCCTATCGGATCGTCGACCTCATCCACCGCCACTTCCTGATCCCGTCCTGCAAAGTGGACCTGACCCGCTTCCATCCCCGGCCCTGCCTGCAGTACTACATCAAGCGCTGTCTCGGGCCCTGCGTCGAAGGCCTGACCACGCCTGAGATTTATCAGGAAGCCGTACGCGACGTGAAGCTGTTCCTCGAAGGCCGTCAGACCGACCTGGTTCGCTCGCTGCGCGAACGCATGGAGCAAGCGGCCGCAATGCAGGAGTACGAACGGGCCGCCAAGTATCGCGACCTGATCTCGACCGTGGACCAGTTGCAGGAAAAACAGCGCATGGCCGGCGTCGAAGGCGATGACGCCGACGTCTTCGGCTACCACTACGAAAATGGCATGCTGGCCGTCAACCTGTTTCACATGCGTGCCGGCAAGGTGTTAGACCGCCGGGAGTTCTTCTGGGAGGACCTGCCCGGGTTCAGCACGGACGCCGCTACGGCCGCAGCTCCAGCGGGAACCAATGGAGCGACGGGCGCCTCAGCAGACCTCGCCACCGACGCCCCGTCCGTTCCCACGGAAGCAAGCTCGACAGAGGTTTCTCTCGACTCCGCAGCGGCGTTGGAGCAGCGCAAGGCGGGGTTTGATCCCGCCGAATTTTTCTCGGCTTTCCTCAGCCAGCTCTATATCGGCCAGCCCTACGTTCCGCGCAACATCTATGCGCCCACCGACTTCGAAGACCGCGAGATGCTGGAGGAGCTTCTCTCCGAGCAACTGGCGAACGCGGGCGGGCGCGCAACCCGGGTGCACATCGAGGTGCCGCTTCGCGGCGAGAAGCGTTCCCTCATCGACCTCGCCGGCAACAACGCCAAGCAGTCCTATGACCAGCGTTTCCGCGTGATGAAGCCCAACGCGCGGGCCATCCAGGAAGCCTTGCAGGAAGCGCTGGCCGTGCCCGATCGCCCGGAACGCATCGAGTGCTTCGACATCTCCCACATCCAGGGAGCGGAGACCGTCGCTTCCATGGTGGTCTGGGAAGACGGCCGCATGAAGAAATCGGATTACCGCAAGTTCATCATCCGGACGGTCAACGGTGTGGACGACTTCGCCTCCATGCGCGAAGTCGTGACCCGCCGCTACAAACGCCTGCAGGAAGAAAAGAAGAAGATGCCCAGCCTGATTCTGATCGACGGCGGCCTGGGTCAGTTGCACGCCGCGGCGCAGGCACTCGAAGCGCTCGAGATTATCAACCAACCGCTAGCGGCCATCGCCAAGCGCGAGGAAATCATCTACGTCTACGGACAGGAAGATGAACCGGTCGCGCTCGACCACCACTCTCCGGTCCTGCACCTGGTCCAGCAGATCCGCGACGAAGCCCACCGCTTCGCCGTCACCTTCCACCGCAAGCGCCGCCAGATGCGCGACCGCTCCACCGAACTGCTGGAGATCCCCGGGGTCGGCGCGAGCACGACGCGGCGATTGCTGGAACACTTCGGCAGTGTGCAGGCCGTGAAGCAGGCCGACGCGGCCGCCCTATCGGCGGTCGTGACGCGCGCGCAGGCGGAAGCCATCATGGGGCATTTCAGGAAATAAGTGGATATTAGGAAAGCTTGAGTAGTTCTCTTGCGTCCTCAGCGGCAGTCCTCCGCGCTCTCTCCGGTCGTGACGCGCGCAGGCGGAAACCATCATGGGTCACTTCAGAAAATAAGTGGATATCAGGAAAGGCTGAGCCGTTCTCTTGCGTCCTCTGCGGCAGTTCTCCGCGCTCTCTGCGTTTTAAGACTTTCCTACAACTCCTCCACCGAGCAATCATCCTCGACCGCCTTCTCCGCACTGAATTACTTCCGTTCGTTGGCATTCCCCATATCCAGCACCACCTTCCAGTTCCCGTCCGCCTGCTTCTTCCAGATGCTGGTGTATTTTCCGTGACTCAACTTTGACCTCGCCGTCTTTATCTTTCGAGCGAAATTCGTATTTACCCGAGGTGTAGCCCAAATCCCCGGAGAGAGAAATGCCGGCATCCACCGGTGTCCACGTCAGCCGGTTGTTCTTGTCGTTCAGGAAACCCATGGTCTTTGCGATGTTCGCCTTGCCATGGATCGCCTCCGAGCCATTGGGGACCTCGATCGCGTCCTCGGCGTAGTACGACATGTAACCGTCAGCGCCTCGTTCGGCCGCGGCTTTCATGAAGTCGGCTTCCAGTTGGCGGAGGGTTTCGGTAGTCGCGGGTTTCGAGTCCGTGGCGGTCGGCTTCGGATCTGGGGCCGCAGTCTGCGCCAGCAGAGCAACCGTGGTGATCATCATCGTGAAAATTGAAATGAACGATCGCACTTTCATAAAACCTCCCGGGCAGCCCGAGATTCTATCCTAGCCGTGACCGGGCTGCTAAACTAGCGCCGTCACTCCCATGAAAAGCTCAGTGCTCGTGCTTTCCACTCTGCTCAGCAGCGCAATCGGCCTGCTCGCGGCCATGCCGCCGCAAAATGCACCTGCACCTGCTCCGGTTGCACCTCAACCCGAGAAACACCTCCGCAACATTCGCCAGCTTACTTTCGGCGGACAGAACGCCGAGGCCTACTTCTCCGCCGACGGCAAGAAGCTCATCTTCCAATCCACTCGCGAGCCGGTGAAGTGCGACCAGATCTTCGTCATGAACATCGACGGCAGCGACCAGCACATGATCTCCACCGGCAAGGGCCGCACCACCTGCTCCTACTTTTACCCCGACGGAAAGAAGATTCTGTATTCGTCCACCCATCTGGGCAGCCCCGAGTGTCCGCCCAAGCCGGATTATTCCAAGGGATATGTCTGGGGGATTTATCCCAGCTACGACATCTTGACCGCCAACCCCGACGGTTCCCAGGTTAAGCAGCTCACCAGCGAACCCGGCTACGACGCCGAGGCGATCGTCTCTACCGATGGCAAGAAGATCGTCTTCACTTCCATCCGAAACGGCGACCTCGATATCTACACCATGGATGCCGACGGCTCGCACGTGCTGCAACTCACTCACGAACTCGGTTACGACGGCGGCCCGACCTTTTCGCCCGACGGGAGCCTCATCGTCTACCGCGCGCATCATCCCAGGGCCGAGCAGGAAGTGAGCGACTATAAGGACCTGCTCAAGCAGAACCTGATTCGCCCTACCTATCTTGAGATCTGGGTTATGAAAGCCGACGGCAGTGACAAACGCCAGGTGACCGACCTGGGGGCGGCCAGTTTCGCCCCGGCGTTCTATCCGGATGGCAAGCACATCATCTTCTCGTCCAACGTGGGATCGACCGGCGGGATGGGCAACTTCGAACTCTACGGCGTCGATCTGGATGGCAAGAACCTCGAGCGGCTTACGAATACGGATGGCTTTGATGCTTTCCCGATGTTCAGTCCCGACGGCAAGAAGCTGGTCTGGATCTCCGGCCGCAACGGCAAAGTCCCGCACGAGACCAACGTGTTCATTGCCGACTGGATTCCTTAAATATCTTAACCGCAGAGGGCGCGGAGAACGGCCGCAGAGGACGCAGGGAAAGGCCCAGAGGGCGCTGAAAAAGGTCGCAGAGAGCGCAGGGAAAATCAAGACGATAGGCGTTTTTCTAGTCTGCGGTATCCTGATAGTCGTTCACTATGCGATGGATTCCGTCGCGTAGGCACAACGGTGGCCTTTCAGTGCGGACCCGTAAAGTGATGCATTCGATCCAACGTCATGCCTTCGATCCAACGCATGCATTCGATCCAAAGTCATGCCTTCGACACTAGGTTCCGATGCACAAACAAGATATGAGAGTCGCCACTCCGCGGTTGTCAGGACAAACCAGAACCGAATACCAGAGAAGCTCTCTGCGAACTCTGCGCCGCCCTCCGCGCCCTCTGCGGTTTAGGATTTTTCTTCAGCCCGCCAATTCCGCCACACCAGCCAACCGACGACCGCCGCCATCCCGCACCACCCAAAAAAACGAATGATTCCCGCAATCGTTGTGTCGTACTGCAAAACCCCGAGACTCGAAAAAATCGTGTGCCAATCGTGCTCAATGTTGTCGGCATCGCCGGTGGTCACGAGCGGCAGGATCATGGCCCGGGCATCGGCCATGTAGGTCGCGGTGTAGAGCCAGTTCTCAAAAAAGAAAAACGAGCAGAACGCAAACGACCCGGCCTGTCGCTGGGTGAAAAAGTAGGCTGCCAGCAGAAACGGAACCAGCCATTGCAGCAGTGTCCCGCCCCACAAGCCCAACGTTGGCCCCAGCCAGCCGAACAGCAGGTGTCCGCCCTCATGCACCACCAGGTTGGCCATATCGATGAAAAGAAAGCCGCCGTGGCTGTGGAAAACATACAGCAGGAAGACGGCGTAGAATCCTATCCACGCCACCAAGGCCCAGCGCGGTACCGGCTGCCAATCGGTTTCCCGGAACGCGTTCCAGTTCTCAAACATGACACCCGCCAGTGAAATCTTAGCTGCGCCGGGCGATCCCTCTTAAGTTACGGAAGTTTGTATGCCCTCTTCGACCATTTCGCTTTTGCGGGAACTTGATTGGCCGGTAACCCGATCGCCACATCCCGGCCTCTCTCTGGTTCGCTACTCCACCTGTGCGACTTCGTCTCGCCACTTCCAGTTCTTTAATCCATTCCAAAGGAGTACACCATGGCTGACCTGAATCAGTTGAAGCAGAAATACCAGCCCGTGCTGGACGTTCTTGCCAAAGAAGACGCCACCATTCAAACCCTGGACCTGCAGGGCGACAAACTTCATCTCCGGGCAACCCTTGTCTCCGAAGCCAGCAAGAACCGGGTGTGGGACGCGATCAAGGCAGTGGATCCCAATTTTTCCGATCTCGCTCATGAAGTCACCGTGGCGCAGGGAGAGCAGACTTACACGGTGAAGGCGGGGGACAACCTGTCGAAGATCAGCAAGCTGTTCTACGGCGATGCGAACCAGTATCCGAAAATTGCCAAGGCGAACAACCTCGCCGATCCCGACACAATCAAAGTCGGCCAGGCCCTGCGCATTCCCGCCGCCTAGTCCAACCGGGGCGCCTGTCCCTGCGGCGGGCGCCTCCTTCTTGCGCGCAGGAGATTTTAATCCCTTCCAGATTTCCTTTAGTGCTCCGTCTCTGGTCACCCGCATGAACCAGCATTTGCTGGTACATTTTGTAAGTTCGACCTGCTTGGAACACTGAGTTCAACCCCACGCCATGAAAGTTCGCCAATGGCTCACGATGGTCGTGCTGCTGGTGCTGGTTATCGGCACCGTGGTCGGCCTGTTTCTGACCCGTGGCGGACAGACTGTGCTGCCCTCGCGCGCCTTACGGAACGGAAGCCAGCAACCAGCCGTCGTCGACCAGAAGCCGTTGCAGACCGCCCGCAAGCTGTCCGCTCTGGCCGCCACCCCCGAAGAGCGCGATCTCGCTCATGAGGCGTTGCGGGTCGCGGACTACGAAGTCGATCTCGCCTTCGCCGACGCCTTGCGCGAGGCCCGGGAGCACCCGCCCGAACCGACTCGGGAACAGCGCGACCTGATGGCCCGCAACTTTAAGGCGGAATCCGTGGTCAAGACCGACCAGGAACTGATCGCGCGCCTCACGCGACAGCTCGCGAATGCCGCCGAAACCGCCAAGGACGACCTCCAGGACCAGCTCGACGTAGCCAAGGCCCAACTGGAACTCGACCAGGACGAACTCGACGATGCCAAACAAGACTTGTTGCGGACCGGCGCCAATCCCCAGAGCAAGATCCAGCAACTGCTGCAGGAGCACGAGGCGGGCGCACACGCGGACGCCGTGACCGCCAACGCCAGCGCGGACGCTGAATACCAGGCGCATAACCTCGCTCCCCAGGTCCGCGCCTGGCTCGCGCTCCATGAAAAGCGAACCCTGCTGGCACAGGCCCGGCAGGACGCGCTGAATGACGTTCCGGTTCTGAGCCACGCGCACGACATCTTCGACCAGCGCGTCAAGGCACAAGAAGAGCAGAAGCAAGTCGTCAAGCAGAAAGCAACCAGCCTCTCCCAGGGCGCGGCTCCGGAGGACGGCGCCTCCAAAAAGCAGGCCACGAAAGATGCGCTCGATGCTCTCCGCCACCTGTCCGCCGACCAGAAGGCGGTTTCGGATCTCGACAAGCGCATCCAAAACCAGACCGAACTCGCCGAGCTCTATGGGGCCTGGGGAACTCTGGTTGCCGCCAGGCAGCGGGTCGCAGTGCATGGCATGCTGCTGTCGGGCTTGTGGGTTCTGCTCATCCTGCTGGTCGTGTACATGGTCGGCCGCCTGATTGATCGCTACTTCATTGAGCTTTCCGCCGACAAGAGACGTCTGGTCACGCTGCGCGCGGTGGTATGGTTTGCGGTGCAGGCCGTGGGCCTGCTGGTGATTGCATTTGTCGTTTTTGGAATGCCGAGTCAGACGCCGACCGTGCTCGGCCTGGCCGGCGCGGGACTGACCGTCGCGCTCAAGGACTTCATTGTCGGCTTCGTGGGCTGGTTCGTGCTGATGGGCCGCAACGGCATTCGCGTAGGCGATTGGGTGGAAATCAACGGCGTCGGCGGAGAAGTAGTCGAGATCAGCCTGCTGCGCACCACCCTGCTCGAAACCGGCAACTGGACCGATTCCGGGCATCCCACCGGCCGCAAAGTCACATTCGTAAACAGCTTCGCCATTGAGGGCCACTACTTCAACTTCTCCACCTCCGGCCAGTGGTTGTGGGATGAGCTGACGGTAGGCGTGCCGGCCGGGCAGAACCCGTACCCGGTGATCGAAGCGATTCAGAAGCTGGTGGTAAAGGAGACCGAAGCCAATACCCGTTTGGCAGAGGAAGAATGGCAGAAAGCGACCACGCGTTATCGCGTGCAGAACTTTTCCGCCAAGCCCGCGATTAATCTTCGCCCCACCGGCGGGGGCGTGGAGGTACACGTCCGTTACATCACCCGCGCCCAGGACCGGCAATCGACCCGTGCCCGCCTCTACGAGGCCATCGTGCAACTCCTGCACGGCAAGGGAGCACAGCCCGCCGCCAGCGGGGGCCGTGCCTAGAAGTCCTCTCATAAGCCTGGCATGTTAGCGACCGACTTTGGCCGTGTTTGGCTGTTGACGCCCCGCACCCTCCGACCCCAAAGTCTCCGCATGACCAAGAGCGAGTACCTCACCGAATATGACGGAATCGTCAAGACTATCCAGATGTACATTGACGGAAGCAAACAAGGCAAAAGCGAGCTTATGCGTCCCGCCTTCCACCCGGACGCCTCCTTCTTCGGCTACGCCGGGGAACAACTCGCCAGCGGAACCAGGTTCCTCTTCGACTGGATCGACAAGAATGGTCCCGCTCCCAGAATCGAGCCCCGCGTGGTGAGTGTGGACATCCTGGAATCCATCGCCGTGGTTCGTCTTGAAGTCGATGGCTGGTCAGGTCAGTTGGCTGGCTCGGGCGTGCGTATGTCCGACCTGTTCACGCTTCTCAAAACGCCCAATGGATGGAAAATCATCCAGAAGGCGTTTCACTGGCACGCGTGAGATCTCAGCTTAGCGGCACCGCCTCTGGTATAGTCTTCGGCGGAGTTTCTGGGATGCCCGCGCGAAACACTCCGCAGAAGACCCTGGAATCGTGGAAGCAAATCGCGGCCTACCTGGACCGGAGCGAACGCACCGTGCGGCGCTGGGAAGCAACCGAGGGGCTCCCCGTCCACCGCCGCGAGCATGAAAAACAGGACACCATCTTTGCGTACAAGCACGAGATAGAGGCTTGGAGTCGTTTGCGCACCAGGTGTCCCGGTGAAATCTCAAGCGACGAAGCCGAGAGCCTCTCTCCGCTCAAGCCAGCCACTAACGCCTATCTTGTCGAACATGACGCGATCACTCGCACCATGCACTGCTATATCGCCGGCGCCCGCGCGGGCGATGGCGAGCTCATGCGCCCTGCTTTTCATCCTTCCGCAACCATCTCCGGCTACTGTCAAGGGGTCGAATATAGTGGCTCCGTGGAACATGTGTTTCAGTGGGTCACGGCGAATGGCCCGGCACCGAATATCAATCCTCGCTTCGCACGCATCGAGATCATCGAAACCATCGCCGTCGTTCATCTGGAAGTGCAACGCTGGTCAGGCAAGCTGGCGGGCGCGAATGCCCAAGCTTCCGACGTGTTCACTTTGCTCAAGTGGAACGGGGAGTGGAAGATCACGCATAAACTTTTCCACTGGCACGACCAGGGACCCGTCCTGCTGGCTTGACTCGCGACCGTAAATCGCGACCCCATATCTCCGGCTGCTCAGTCTTCTCGTGGGAAATGAAAAGCGGGCCCCGTCGGGCTTCGCGTGGCATTGGGGCCACTGCGTGCGACCTATCCGGCGGCCGCCTTTTTTGCCAGTGCGAGCGCGCCTCGTACCGGATCGACCACGCTCGGGTTGATCGTCGCCTGCGGAAATTCGGCGGTGACCTTATTGTAGAAAACCTGGCGCACCACTTCCGACTGACGAAAGACTCCCCCGGTCATGGCCACTGGGACGCTGCCCGTCCTGTCAAACAGCCGCCGGATTACGTTTCCGGCCAGGGCCGCCAACTCCGTCCCGGCCTGTTGCAGCAGGTGACGAGCCAGAGGGTCGCCCGCGATCGCAGCTGCCAGCACGGCTGGGAAACAGGCTCGAGAAATCGGGTGGGGGCGACGCGTTGGCGTGGCGCACAAGCTCATCGAGCGACGTCAGCTTCCACAATTTGAGGATGGTCTCAAGCAAAGGCGGGTCCTCGCCGGCATCCTTAGCGCCCAACGCAGCGCGGACCGCGGTCCGGCCGATCCATTGCCCCGAGCCTTCGTCCGAGATCGCCAGGCCCCAACCACCGGCGCGAGCCGTCCGGCCGCGCCCATCGCTTCCGTAGGCAATCGAACCCGTGCCCGCGATGGTGATAACTCCCGCGCCACCCCCGAAGGCCGCTTCCAGCGTGGTTTCCAAATCGCTGACCACCAGCACCTGGCCGCCGACCACTTCTTTCATCATGCCGGCCACCGCATCCCGGACTTCGCCTCGACCGGCACCCGACAACCCAACACACGTACTTTCGATTCGTGAGGGATCGACCTTGGCCGCAACGCAAGCCGCGCGCACGGCCGCGTGCAGCGCGTCCCGCACCCGCACTTCGCCCAGCCGGTTGATATTGCTTCCCCCGCTGGTTGCGGAACCCAGAATCGAGGTTTCGTCCGCCACCACGCAGGTGGTCTTGGTGCCGCCGCCATCAATTCCCAGGAAGATCGCCACGCGGTATTTCTAACACAGCCTCGACTGCACAGAACGCGCCGGCTCCATCGTAGGCGCGCGGGCGATCCGCTAGTGGCACGAATCCACAAATTGTCGCAGTAGCTTGCCGACGGCTTCGGATTGCTCCCACGCCGCGTAGTGTCCCGCCTTCGGGATCACCTTCAACTGGCTACCCGAGACATGTTGCCGCATCAGTTCGCCATCGGCGGCCGGCGCAAATGTATCTTCGGCGCCCATGATCAACAGCGTGGGCACATTGATGGTCGCCAGCGTCGGAGTCGAGTCGGGACGTTCCGCCATGCCGCGCTGCACCTGGGCAATGTCAGGAGGCGACATTTGCAGCATCATGCGGCGGGCCTGCTCGACCAGGTCGGGACGCATCGTCAGGGTGGTTGTGCTGAAGAGGCGGGGGATCATGCTTTCTACAAAAGGTTCCGTCCCGCGCTCGAGAACCTCGTCGGCGGCCTTCAGGCGGGCGGCGCGAGCCTCAACCGAGTCCGCTTGCGGGCGCGTGCAGCACAGCCCCAATCCGGCGATCCGGCCGCGATAGCTGCGCCAGAATTCGAACAGGATGTATCCCCCGATCGAAACTCCGCAGAAAACTCCGCGACCCACGTCGGCGTCGTCCAAAACGCGGACGAGATCCTGGGCATGTTTCTCCATGGTCGCGGGACCCTCGCCGATCTCGGACTCCCCGTGCCCCCGCAGATCGGGCAGGATGACGCGGTAGCGCGTCGCGAGCGCCTGCGCGGCCGGCAGCCAGAATTGATGATGCGCGGGAAAAGGATGGAGAAGAATCAGCGGCGGGCCGTCGCCCAGGGTGGTGTAGGCGATTTCGGCGTCGCCGCTGCGAATTCGGTTCATGCAGGGATTGTAATGCCGCGCGCCCCGCTCCAGAACTCTCTGCGATTCCAAAGAACCGAAGCTACGGGTTGGTGGCCTGTTGCGCGGTCTGCACGGCGATCGAATGCTCGGGTTCTTCCGGCATCACGATCCACGCCACGATGTAGGCGATCAAGCCGAAGATGATCCCGGTAAACAAGGTGATGACCAGCCAAAGCACCCGCACCAGCGTGATATCGAGATCAAAATATTCGGCAAGGCCGGCACAGACGCCGGCGATCTTGCGTTCGGCCCGCGGGCGCATCAGGCGTTTTCTCGCGCTGACCGCTCCCACGCGCTTGCCGCAATACGCGCAGAGGTTGGCGTCGTCTTGAATGACTTTACCGCAATAGTTGCAATACATGGCTCTGCCTCCTCTTCTTCATAAGATACGCCGGAGTCTCCCCAAAAGTTCCACTCCTTGGTGAACCGCCTCGGACTCCGAAAGCGGCATGGAACCCCGCGAGCTCTCGAGGTGCCCAGCATCTTGCCGGAACCGGCACGCGTGGACGCCCGTCGCTAGTTAGCCCGGTAGGGTTCCTTGAGCCGCTTGCGGGCGATTTCCGCCGGGGGAGTTGAGGAATTGGTCGCGATCACCGCCTGATACTTTCGCGTCGCCAGCTCGCGTTTCTGCTGCAGGTCGTACATTTCGCCCGCGCCCAGGTTCGCCCTCTGCAGGGTTTCCAGGTCCGGCTGGGGCGCCTGCGCCACCAGATCGTAGGCGGAGGCAGCCCCCGCGTAATCTTTCTGACTCCGCAACAGGTCGCCCAGATACTCGGCCGCCAATTCGTAGTGCAGTCCGGGATACTTCCCGGCTCGGCCCCCATCCCAGACCTTGCGGTAGGCAATCGCCGCTTCCTGATTCTGGTTGAGCGCCCGCAATAGAGTTCCCTCTTCCAGCGCCATCAGCACGTTCTGCGGGTACTGCTGGATCATGCCCCGCAAAAGGACCAACGCCTCGCTATAGCGATGTTCGCGGCGCAGGAATAATAGCAGCGTGATTTTGGCATCGACGCTGTTTTCCACGTTGCCGCGCGCGACCTCGTACAGATACTCAATGCCCTTCTCCTTGCTGCCGCTCAGCCCGACCATCGAGACCGCGACCTTCACGCCCCAGGGCAGGCTCCCCATGACATAGTTGTGCGCTCCCACCACCAGTTTTGCGTCGGTGTACTGGGGCGAGAGTTCGAGCACCCGCTCGTGGTCGTGCCGCGCCCCTACCGCGTTGTGCAGGGCCGAGAACCAGGCCCGCTCCACCAGCGCCGTATAGGTCGAGAACTGGGCGCGGGTAATGCCTCGCGCGTAAATGGCATCGACGTCATTGGGATGGTTCTTCAGTTCCTGTTCTTCGAGCTTGTCCGCCCGCTCCACCAGTCCCTTGATCTGTTCCTTGCTCTTCGCATCCGCCGGATGATGCGCCGTCCCGATGAAGCTGTCGTTTGCGTAGTCCCCGGTGTTTAACGCGCCCATGCGATACAGTTCGCGGAACATGACGGCGGTTAGCAGATGGTTTACAGCGAAGGGATCGTCCGGGTGGCGGTCGAGAATTCTCTGGAACTCCTGCACCGACCGGTCGTAGTCCATGTTGTAGAAGCGCTCGAAGGCGGAGGCGTTGAGCGGATCCGCCGGGCGATAGGTGACGGGCTTGGCGGCATCGAAACTGATTCCCGCCTGCTGCCCCCACGCCACACCGCACAACACCAGCGCGATGCTGCCCGCAAGCACACCCCGGAACGCCCGCTTGCCGCACCGGTCGGACAACGTACCTTGGATTAAAGAGCCCACCTGTGCCCACAGTTTAACTGATCCACCGGAATCAAGAAGGTCACTCTGACTTTCCGTCCGATAGCCGGAATTAATCCTATAATCTCCGGCAAGCTGTGCATCTTTCCCCTAGCTTGCGGTAAATCTTGCTCGTCACGATTAACTTTGAGTGATTGGCAGGATGGGCCAAGCATCCTGTTTTCAATCAGTTAAAATTGTCAAGCATTTGGTTGTTGGTTTGCCTCGTGAACTCGCTAGGAGGTCTCTCCGAATGTCGGAAGTTGCACATGATGCGGAACGGGAATTTTGGCGGCCGCCCGTGCTTGCGCCCCCCGTGGCGCTCACGCCGGCTGCCGCACCTGGAATGACGGAGGTTTGCGATCGCTGCGAAACCGAATTCATTCCCGGATCGCGCTTCTGCCACGTTTGTGGTGGACAACGATCCGAGCAGGCAACGAAGCATCCCGTCACAACCTGGATGCAAGAAGTTCTCACCTGGGCCCGTCATTTGGAATTCCACAACATTGAACGATGGACAGTCGGCCTCCGCCAACGCCTGGGATTGCCTACCGCCTCCCTGGTTTCGTTCGGTATCGGCCTGGCCTGTGTGGCCGGAGCCATCGGCGTAGGCTTGATCTTCACTGTTCAGACCACTCTCGATTGGCAGGCCGTGCAGGTCTGGCGGATTGAATGGCTGCTGGGTGCGAGCGCGTCGTTCCTGGCAGGAATCCTGCTGAAGAAGTCGTCAAGCTAGACGCGCATAACTAAGCGGTTCAACTGAAATTTGAAGCCTCCCCCAATTCTTCAAATCTCATTTGCAATCTGTCTTCATCCCCCTTAGTTCCCCATCTCTCAGATTGCGATCCCTGAATCCTGTCAGTGCACCTGCTCGACTTCAGGCACGGCGGTTCCCGTCCGTCGTTGCTGCTGCATTCGGTACAGGTGATGCACGGGCCCCACTCCCTTGCCCAGGGGATGTCCTTTGGAGATGGCGGCGGAGACGAAAGCTTTGGCCAGTAAAACGGCTTCGGGCAGACCGCGGTCCAGCGCGAGGTGGCAGGCCATGGCGGTGGCGAAAGCGCAGCCCGTGCCGTGCGTGGAATTGGAGCGCTGCCGTTCCGACTTGAAGACTTCCTGCTCCACTCCGCGTTTGGTGCGAAAAGTCAGCAGATCAATGGCTTTTTCCAGGTGTCCGCCCGTGATGACCACCGACTCCGCGCCCATCTCGTGCAGCTTGTCCGCGGCCGCGCGCATTTGCGCGAGGTTCGTGACCGGCATGCCGGTCAGCGCCGCCGCCTCGTCCACATTCGGAGTTACCACCGTAGCCAGAGGCAGCAGCTCGGCCGCCAGTACCTTGGCGCCCTCCCGATCCAGCAACGCCGTGCCGGAAGATGACTTGAGGATGGGATCCAGCACCACGTTCGGCAGCTTTTTCCCGCCCAGAAAATCTGCCACCGCCTTAGCGACCTTGCCCGATCCCAGCATCCCAATATGGACCGCGGCAATTTCGACGTCAGTGGCCAACTCCTGCAAAGTGTCCATGACCAGTCGGGCATCGCACGCGTCGACTCGGCGAACCCCGGCCGTCGATTGCACCGTCATCGCCGTGATGCAGGCCACTCCGTAGCATCCATGGGCCGCGATCGTCTTGATATCCGCAGTCACACCGGCCCCGGAAGAGGGATCAAAGCCGGCGATAGTAAGAACGACGCTGGGCGTCTCCGACATAATTCGCCAATGTACCTTAAACTGGCTGCTCCTCCACCTGTAGATGTCGCGGCAAAGAAATTTTGTGCCTATAGTTCTGCGACCATCGCGCAAGTACCTGATTCTGAAAAAGTTGCGCTCCTATCCTTCGTAAACCATTGACCGTAATGGCTTTGTAAGATTTTCCGGTACCCTATCGTTCGCTATAGTTACTAACTAGTTATCAGATAACCTGTTTGTTTGCATGAGACTATCCAATGTTACTCAACTTTTACAATAGGTTACGTGCACTATCAATAACTAGCTGGTAATCTTGCTACAGGGAATTCCTCGTTGACACGCCTCCAGGCGTCCGCTAGCCTGACCTAACCTTTGGCCAAAAACTTGATCGACCTACGTAGGGACCGAACCTTTAGTACGCGAGGTGAACTGAATGCGAACACGCATAGCTCATGGACTGGCGGTGTTTTTGTGCGTCGCCAGCCTGGGAGCGGCTCAGGGCAACTCGGGCTCGGACCACGACCGCAGTAGCCCGGTACAGCATCAGCCGAAATCCGCCACCAAGTCGCCACATGTCAGGAAGGCACGTCCGTACCAAATCGGGACAGCCTCCTGGTACGGAAGCTATTTCCACGGCAAGGAAACGGCCAGTGGGGAGCCCTTCAACATGTACGACCTTACGGCCGCACACCCAACCCTGCCTCTCGGGACCTATGTGAAGGTCACCAACTTGAGGAATAGCAGGACGGTGGTGGTCCGCGTCAATGACCGCGGTCCCGTAGTCGAGGGCCGCATCATCGACCTATCTTACGAGGCGGCTCGAGTTCTTCACCTCGAGAACCAGGGCATCCAGCAGGTTCGTCTGGACCTGGTACCCGAACCTCAGACCGTAGCCTTGCTGCGGCCAGTGGCGCGTCTGCAGTAATCCCCGTACACTCCTCTGGATGCGTGATCCACGCGAGCGACTGATTGTCGCCCTCGACGTTTCGTCCGCGGCCGCCGCCCAAAAGATTGTGGCGGCCGTGGGCGATTCCGCCCGCCTCTACAAGGTGGGCTTACAGCTCTACACCGCCGAAGGGCCCCAGATCGTGCGCGATCTGGTCGGCTCCGGACGCCAGGTATTTCTCGACCTCAAGTACCACGACATTCCCAACACGGTCGCCGCCGCCGTGAAGGAGGCTTCCCGGCTGGGCGTAAGCATGTTGACCGTGCACGCCGCGGGCGGCGGCAAAATGCTGCGCGCCGCAGTGGAGGCGGGCCGAAACACCAGCGCGGGCCCCATGATTGTGGCGGTCACGGTGTTGACCAGCCTCGACGGCCGCGACCTCGAGCACGCCGGAGTGCGCGGTAGCGTGCTCGACCAGGTATCCCGTCTGGCCGGCCTTGCGATCGCCAACGGATGCCACGGCGTCGTGGCCTCCGCGCAAGAGGCCGCTACCCTGCGCGCCGAATTGGGCGGTGATTTTCTGATTGTGACCCCCGGCGTTCGTCCTCCCGGCCGCGATCATGGCGACCAGGCGCGGGTGGTGACCCCGGCCGAGGCCATCGCCTCCGGAGCCAGCTACATCGTGGTGGGAAGGCCCATTACCGAGGCCAGCGATCCAGCCTCGGAAGCACGGGAAATTCTGGCGCAGATCACTTAAGAGCCGGTTTCAGAGACGACACCCCAACTACGCGGTCGTGAGCCCGCGAGCGTCCAAATGCCAACCCCGTGCAATTCCCACAGAGTCAGCTTCGACTGGAAGAAAAAAAGCGCGACCAGGTCGCGCCTTCTCCGCACCGATACCATGAAAGAGCTACCAGCCAACCGGCCAATCGCTGCCTTCAAAGCTTCTCGTAAAAATCACAGGCCGAGCAGGAAATGTACACTCCGCCCGGAACACCCCGCTCGCGGTCCTTGGTCCGCTTCACGATCCGTGTGTCCTTGCCGCACTTGGGGCAAGCGGTAGATTTGCTGGTATCCATGACCTTCTTGCGGTCGGCTGTTTTTGCGATCTTCGCCATCGTCTTCTCTTCTCCTGACAGGAATGTGCCGCCGGCGCCAGGGCCGCGGTTCTACCTGGTGTTTGGGGAGTATTTCCGGAGTGCAAACCGGCAGGGTAGGCACACTCGCGGGAGTGCGCGTCTGTACTCGCCTCATCAAGTTTACATGAGTTCCCCGCAAAATGATCGCGTCCGCCGGTGAAGTGGGACCCTGCGCCGGGGCCGTCACACGGCTGCTCTTCAGAGGCGATAGAATCGTCCCGCCCTGCAATCTTTGCCATGAAACACGTTCTCAACACCCTGCTGTTCACCGTCCTGGTGCCTGCCACCGTAGCGGGATGGATCCCGCGAATGTTGCGCGGCAACGCGCCGCCCACCTCTGACTCGGCACTGCGCTGGCTGGCATTCCTGCTGATCGGGGTCGGGGTCGCAATTTACCTCCACACCGCTTTCTGGGGATTTGCGCTTCGCGGCAAAGGCACTCCTGCCCCGATCGCACCGCCACAGCGGCTCGTGGTCGAGGGCCTGCATCACCACGTTCGCAATCCCATGTACATCGGAGTGCTTCTGATGGTGTGGGGCCAAGCCCTGCTTTTCTGGTCGCGGGCTCTCACGGAATATGTCGTGTTCCTCTGGCTCGCATTCCACGTATTCGTGCGGTTGTACGAGGAACCGGCTCTCCAGAAGCAATTCGGGGACGAGTACGCGGCTTACCGCCGGCGCGTTCCACGCTGGATTCCGCGCCTCTGATTCCATTTCAAAAAACTGCGCCCTGCGCCCGGAAGGCCTGAATTTCGCGTCCCCCGTAGTGGACCTCGATGCGGTCCGCGCTGCCCTTCGCGCTGCTGGAAAAAGCCACCCAGCAATCTCCGGCACCGCAGGCGAAATTGCTTCCGGGATGCAGACTCGGGGCGTTCGCGAACCGGGATCCGCTTCTACGCCGGCAGCCCCAGGCGTCGCATCAAGTCCGTAAAGCGGGGATCGGAGCGGATAAAATCAAACGCCGGCATGCGGATCGACAACAGCAGCTCCTCGTCAGCCTGGGCGTAGGATTTCTCAAGATATTCAAACGTCTTCTCCCGATCCTTGGCGAAACCATAGGCTACGGCGATGGTGGACAGCCACTCGTCTTTGTGAGTCGACGCCAGGCTTAGCGCCACATAACCCTTCGCGTCGGGACTGAACGACCCGGGCGTGGGAGAGAATTTCTGCAACTCGTTCACCGCCTCGCCAAAATGGCCGGTCGCGGCATACAGCAGCGATAGCTTGTAATGGGCAGGTCGAAATCCGGGGTCGGCCTGCAAGGCCTTCTGGAATTGCGCCAGCGATTCGTCATAGCGGTGCGCCATGGTCAGCACCGCAGCGTAGTTGGTGTTCAGGATCGGAGACAACGGGTCGAGCGACATCGCCGTCCGCAGTTCCTGCAGAGCCTGGTCAAGACGATTTTGCGCAATCAGGAACTCCACCGCGTAAAAGTAATGCGTGTTCGCGCTGTTTGGATTCAAAGCCAGCGCCCGCTGGAACTCCTGTTCGGCTTCGTTCCATTTCCACGCCTGGCAAAGGGTCATCGCCCGCGCCGTGTGCGCTTCCGCCAACGACGGATCCAATTCGAGCGCCTTACGGGTCGCGCCGTCGGCCACCAGCCGGGCTTGCTGCGAAGTGATTCCGATCCCGTAAGCCGGCGCCACCGTGTAGGTCTCCGCCAGCCCGGTATACGCCATCGCATAGTTGGGATCGGCCGCAATCGCCTGCTGGAACAGATCGATACTCTTCTTCAGCCCCTCGGGAGTTCGGCCGTACCAGAGCTGGCGCCCTTCCAGATACAGCCGGTAAGCTTCCGCGTTGCTGGTGCCGGCATTGCCCAGATGTTGCTGCTCGGCGCCGGTCATGTGGATCCGCAGGCGGTTGGAAATATCGCGCGTGATGTCGCTTTGCACCTGGGTGACGTCGGCCAGCTTGCGATCGTAGTGCGAGCCCCAAACCTCGGTGCCGTCCGCGGTATTCACCAGGTCCACCTGCACGCTGACGTCGTCGCCGTGCTGCGTGACCCGGCCCACCAGGATCGCCCCTACCTTAAGCTTTTCGCCGATCTGCCGCGGATCCTCCTGGCTTCCCTTGAAGCGAAACACCGTGCTGCGCGCCATCACTTTGAGATCCGGCAACTGCGAGAGCGTCCCGATGAGGCTTTCGGTCAGGCCGTCGCTCAGATATTCGCTGCCGGCGTCGGCAGTCGCATTGACGAAAGGCAAGACCGCGATGGAGGTGACCTTGCCGGGCTCGGACTTCGCGCGGAAAAAGTAAGCGGCGGCCCCGGCCATCACCAATAGCAACAATACCGCGATGCCGCCCATCAAAAACTTGCTCCAGCGCTGCGCGGTCACATCGGCTTGCGCGGCGACTGAACTGGCGGAACTCGCCGCCACGCTGCTCGCCGCCGAAACCCCCGACGAACGCCCGGAATCGAGATCCCGCTTCAGCCGCGCCAGGTCGGTGCGCAGATCGGCGGCGCTCTGGTAGCGAAGGTTCCGATCCTTTTCGAGCGCCTTGCCGATGATGCGCTCCAGCTCCGGCGGCGCTTCTGGATTCATTCGCAACGGCGACACCGGGGTTTCATCCAGGATCGCTTTGAAGATGACCGGAGAGCTTTCTCCGCGAAACGGCACCAGGCCGGTGGCCATCTCGTAGAGCACGCTGCCGAAGGAAAACAGATCGCTTCGGCCATCCAACTCCTTGGCCCGCGCCTGCTCGGGCGACATGTAGGCCACCGTCCCCAGCGTCGATCCCGGGCTGGTGAGATGCTGCTCGTCCATGGTGCGGGTCAGGGTGTGGTCGCTTCCCACCGAACTCACCGAACCGCCGGCCTCCACCTTGGCAAGGCCGAAGTCAAGAACCTTGGCGTGCCCGCGCGCGGTGACGAAGATGTTGGCGGGCTTGATATCGCGATGGACAATTCCCTTGGCATGCGCCGCCTCCAGCGCATCGGCGATTTCGATCGAGAGCCCGAGCAGGGTTTCGTTGTCCAAGGGGCGTCCGGCGATGCGGTGCTTCAGCGTCGTTCCTTCGAGGAACTCCATCACGATAAAGGAATGGCCGTCGTGTTTGCCGATCTCGTAGATGGTGCAGATGTTGGGATGGTTCAAGGCCGAAGCGGCGCGGGCCTCGCGGCGAAAGCGTTCCAGCGCCTGCGGATCCTGCGCCAGGTCATCGGGCAGGAACTTGAGCGCGACAAAGCGGCCCAGTTCGGTGTCTTCCGCCTTGTAGACGACGCCCATGCCGCCGCCGCCCAGCTTTTCGAGGATGTGATAACGGGAGACCGTTTGCCCGATCATGAAGTGCGATCATGTTAGGGGCGAAGGGGGGAGGAGTCAATGCAATGGGGGGGGTGGTGTATACAGACGGCAAAATGCTCCCTCCCCGGCCAAGTACGCAGTAACCGGTTAAGGCCTGGGAAACAAGAAATTGGGGGCAGTCGAGGTAATGAGGTATTCAGAGAAATTGTTGAAGGGTCGACCAATCGCCACCAGTTCTGAAATCCCCGCTAACGGACTCAATCAGAACGTTTGTAGAGAGACCGACTCGCGTATTCAATTGAGCTCGCAGACCCGAGCTCCTGTGTATTGCTGACTGTCTGGCCATTTATATTGCGAATAGTCTCACTATCCAGCACAGCGTGAGCTACAAATGTTTCTCCAGCTTCTGAGGTATGCGGATCGCGAGGAAGTACCAATATTGTTAGGACTCGAATTGACTCGCCGGGGGCAAGTTTCACCAGCGTTTCTGGAGACATACGGCTGCCGTAGAGGTCAGTTGTTTTTGACAGTGCTAATCCTTGCCGTTTGTCCGAAGTCACGTAAAGTCTCAGAACTTCGACCGTATAATCTGTTTTTGGATCTGTAGGCTCTAGGTCACGTGGGTGGGGAGAGATCGGCAGCGTGAGCACCGTCTTGCCGGTGTTTGTAAGAATGAAGTCTAGTTCGGTCATCCCACTATCGTTCGGAGAAGTTCTGGTGGTCTCAATCGCAACTTGTATCGCAAGCTTACGGCCAATGCTTCCACTAGTTCCGGTAGTGGCGCTCCTAAGTCGCTCACGAATTGGAACGGTTGCGTCGACTGCCAGTTGCCCAAAGGCCGCCAGCGGAAGCAACGCCACAAACAAACTGCATGCATGCCAACGAATGACCGTCGAATTCATACTTGTCGATCCCTTATTGGCAATGAGGTACGGGCTGTGACCCACCGCACGACTGGTACGGCGAGAAGTTAATCGTGCCACAGTATTTGCATGATTGGCTAGAATCCTTATTCACTAGCCCGCCGCACGGTTCTACACTGGCTGCTTGGGCGATTCTATTCAGCGCCGCATCGCCCACGCTCGTAGCGAAAGTATTCCCAGTCGAGCCCGGTGGCCCGATTGCTGCTTCGAGTGCGGTGCCAATGTTGTTGCTGCTATTGTTCTGCGCGTCGCGGTACTCCGTCCAATGGCTAAACACGGAACCTTGTTCGTGATCAAACACGTTTTGAGAAAGCCGGGTGCCCCATGTTTGCGAGTCCTTTGCGCAAACGTGGGATTCCACGACTCTCTCCCCCTTGGGACTTTGCCGGGGGGCCCTTTCAATCGCGTTCTATGTGTCCAGTCTCATGACATCCTTTACAAAACGTCCCCGGACATCCTTTACACTCTTCGCACTGGTTCGGCCGGCACGGAGAGGTTATGGAACTGGCATTTCACGATTGCCATCAGCCTCCGGCTGAGGATCTGAACATCATCCGCGTGGCCCTGCGGACTCGACCTCAGCCGCTCACTGGTTCCATAGTACCCGGCCGGAAATAAGATAGCGCCGCTAAGTCCCCGTGAAACCCCTAACTCCATGTCTTGAGTCCGATGACATCCCAGTAGGCCAGGTACAAAGCAGAAATCAGCAGCGCTATCGTGACGATTCTTGAGTAAGCGCGAACCCCTCGGCGCACCGACTCTTTCGGCGCGCGCCACCACGCGATTGCGCTGAACAACACCGCAATTGCGTAAGCAGACGGTGCACAAGAACAAGGCTTCGGACCAGACCGTTTGATTTCCCAGCCGATCGATCAGGTCATCGCTGCACAGCATGAAAATTCCAACGAAGGCGAGCAGGCTAAGCACGGCTACCAGCGGCCAGAGTCGCATCGCGCGTTCAGCAGGACGGCGGCGTCGCTTTATCAGTCCCCCGAAAATCCAGAACGGGGCGTAAAGAACGATCGACAGCATCGAGAGAACCACAAAGGCAGTCAGCGCAATCTCCGGAGATCGCGTACCAGGTGGGAATGCGTTTCAGCGCATCGCCGAAACCACTTTGGATGAAGCGGCCTTCCTGGTTTCGGCGTCAACAACGCAAGGCTTGGAATCGGGTCTGGTGACTCTTTTTTCGGAACATGGCGGAATTGCGCGCCCGCTACCGGGAGATAGGTGTCGTTCCATGAACCCATACTGCTGGTAAGCAATCTCCCGTCTTTGAACTGAATCCAGGTAAGCCCGGTGAGTCGTGAAATAAAGTCGGTGATCTCGGTTCGAGGAGAATTGGACTCGTACCAACCGGCATAGTCGGAAGCATTGGCCGGCAACGGCGCCACTGCGGGCACTGCTGGCTTCTGCAATTTGCTGGTGATGTACGCACGGATCGCGTTTCCGATTTTGTCGAATGCGTCTCCATTTCCGCTGTTGATGCTGTAGAAGTACCCAACGCCGTAATCGGGCATATAGGACATGTCCGTGATACCGCCCTCAACCCCTCCATCGTGCCCGTGATAAACGAAGCCTTCATGGACGCTCCAGTAATTGCTCAGACCGTAGCCGGCCTTCAGTCCATCCTTCGCGGCCCACGTGCTCGTCGGGATTTCCATGCGATCGATGTCGGACGCAGGAACAATCTGCTTTCCGCCCGCTGCGCCGCGGTTCAGATAAAACTGCAGGTATGCCGCCATATCGTTGGCCGAGGCATTGATCGATCCCGCCGGACGCATCACGATGTGTCCATACGGATAAGTAGTCTTGCCGTCATCGTGATATAGCGTGGTGGCCGTGCCCGGGGCCGGCTCGAAATATGTCGCGGTCTTCATTCCGATCGGCAGAAAGAGATTTTGTTGCACGAAGTCTTCGAACTTCTGGCCGGTAAGCTTTTCGACGATGTAGGCGGCCACTGGAGGTCCCGAGTTGCAGTAAGACATCCGGGTGCCGGGCGGCCAGCGCGAGGTGCGCGAGTGGTGGTCGTAGTCAAGGCCTTCGCGCACGCTCATGGTGTCGGGCGCTTGCTTCGCATACTCCCGCAGATGCAGATCGTCCCAGCCCGTGGTGTGTTCGAGCACGTTAACGATACGAATTGGATCGCTGGCCTCCCAGCGGTTCTCAAACCACACCTCGGGGACAAGTTTGTGAACCGGATCATCGAGCGTCAACTTGCCCTGGTCGGCCAGCATCAGAATCGATAACGACGTAAACGCTTTCGACGTCGACCCGATACGGAACAGAGTGTCAGCCGTGGCCGCCCGCCCACTGGCCACATCGGCAATACCGAGGCCCGTCACCCACTCCGGCCCGTCTTTATGAACAATCGCCACCGAGACTCCGTTGGTATGCGTGTCCTTGAGTATCTTTTCCAGTTGCTGGCGCAGTTCATCGGTGGACTGAGCGGGCTTTGGCGTCTCGTTTTTTTCGGCAGCCAGGCAGATCGGGGTAAGTAGAAAAATGAGAACAGCGAGGATCATCCATTTCACGGTGTTCATCCTCCACACGCAATCGGGTTCGCGGATCAGCAGGGGAAAGTGTTCCGGCATCGCCACGTACCGACTACCACGAACTGATGCTTCTGGTATGCCAGCCGTTGCCACCTGCCCCCCACGGCTCGGCACTTGTAGAGACGGTCTACTGGGGTTGCGGAGTCGACGTCCCGGAAATTACATCGAGCGTGCTTTCCTTGCTCAGGTGGGCGTCTACTTTCACAGAATCGAGTGGTCCGTCGTGTGCAAAGGTGGCCGATCCTACGGATTCGACCGGAATGCCGACGTCCTTCCCCAGCCCAATCAGCTTGACGACGCTGCCTCCCGCTGGGATTGTGAAGGAAACCGACACCGGGCCGAACCGGGCTCCCGAAACTGGATTGACGGTCAGCACGCCGGTAATATCGCGATCGGATTGATTGGTAAATCCGTATGACTCTTTTGCCAATTGGATGTTCTGGGTGGTCTCCACCGTGAACAGCCGGAAGTCGCTCAAGGTGTGGCGGCGATAATAGCGGCGCCCCTGTCGCTCTACGTAAAGCTCAGCGATCTGCGGCAGCCACAGCTGCTGACCCAGCGTGCGGAATTGGACCGGCTGGTAGGAGATCGCAATGTGCTCCTCCGTCAGGCCAAGCTCCTTCAGCGGCTGCGCCAGTTGGGACTCGAGCCGAAATAGTTGGAAGGTTCCAGGATCAATCCAGGCGCGTCCCTTGAGCGCCAGCGAACTGTATTTCCCCCCCGCGGAGTAGGAGAGGATTCGGCCGGGCCGGTCCGGTCGCTGCACAAAGTGAACCTGCCAGGCAGCGTGTCCTTCCCACTGGCCTAGTCCCTCACACGCAAAACTGAAGTCGGGAGCCAATAGCGGGTGAAACAGCAACGCGATTGCCGGCATGCCCTGGGTGGCAATGTTGGCGGGAAACTGCGCCGGGTCGGCGCTTCCGTTGCGATATTCATCCAGCAGGAACACTCCGGTGGAAGTGCGCGAAACCATCACCACGTAGTCAAAATTGCGAACGTCCGGAGTGCGGCGCGTGCTCGACCCATCGATCACGAAGTGCTCGACTCGCTCGCTGGCGGTGAATTTCTCCAGGTTGCTGACGAACTGCTTCATGCGCTGCCCCACTCCGTTAAGAACCTGCGGAAGAGGGCACTCCATATCGGGATCCACGTAGGGCACAGCCTCGTCGATGCCCGCCGGGGTCCAGGAGGTTTGCGTCGGGATCGCGAGCGGTGACGGCGCAGCCACCGGCTTCTCCGCCACGCGGACAGGAAACGGCCTGGGTTTCATGACCACGAAGCGAGTCAGAAGGCCCTGCCGCTTCTCCACCTGTATCTTCTGTCGAAGCGTCAAAAAACCAGGTGCACTAGCCTCCAGCGTGTAGCTGCCGGGTGGCACATCGGCGAACACCATTTCACCCTCGGATTCCATCGTGCCACTCACCTCGTAACCCTCACTCGGGATGACTCGCACGGTTGCCGAGCCGCTGAAGGGAGAGTCGTCTTCGAGTCGCAGGCGAATGCGAAGCGAGGTAAATCCGGTGGCGGAGGGCTTTTGGGTAGCGGCGCCTTGCGGAGAGCCCTGCAGGGCCCGCATGGGTCCAATCAAGAGCAGGAGCGACGCCAGCCACATGGCTGGACTTTCGAGGGTTCGTGCCCCGAGCATAACCACCCCACAATAGCTGGGCGCAATTATAGGTCGCGGTGGCTTGATATGGGGAATTTCTGGTCCGGGCATCCGCGGCCACGCGTGGGTTTGCCCCTCGTCCACCCCTCTGCTACTCTAAGAAGTTTTCGCGCAGCATCCCGATTTCACCAGGGGTTAAGGTCATGCCAGCCATCAAATTCCGCGGCGTCGATTTCATCCAGTTCGACAGCCTGCTCTCCGACGACGAGCGCCTGGTCCGCGATACCGCACGCAAGTTCATCGAGGACAATCTTGTCCCCATCATCGAGGAGTGCAACCGCGCCGGCCGCTTCCCGCGCGAACTGGTCAAGCCCATGGCCGAACTCGGCTTCTTCGGCGCCAGCCTGAAAGGCTACGGCTGCGCCGGCATGTCCAATGTCGAATACGGCCTGGTCACGCAGGAACTGGAGCGCGGCGACTCCGGCGTGCGCAGTTTCGTCAGCGTGCAGTCGGCCCTGGTGATGTATCCCATCTACGCATTTGGATCCGACGAGCAGAAGAATACCTGGCTCCCAGCCCTGCAGAAAGGCGAGAAGCTCGGCTGCTTCGGCCTGACCGAGCCCGACTTCGGCTCGAATCCGGGCGGCATGCGCACCCGCGCCAGGAAGGTCGGCAAGGAATACGTGCTCAACGGCGAAAAGATGTGGATCACTTCGGGCACCATCGCCGACGTCGCCGTTATCTGGGCCAAGGTCGACGACGAGGACGACAAGGTCCGCGGCTTCCTGGTCGAAACCGATCGTCCCGGCTTCAAGGCCGACGACATTCACGGCAAGTGGTCGCTGCGCGCCTCGGTCACGTCCGGACTCTCGCTGCAGGATGTCCGCATCCCCGAGGCGAATCTGCTGCCCGCATCCGGCGGCCTGAAGTCTCCGCTGATGTGCCTGAACCAGGCGCGCTACGGCATCGCCTGGGGCGCGATCGGCGCGGCCATGTCGTGCTATGACTGCGCCCTGCAGTATTCCCTGCTGCGCAAACAGTTCCGCGATCAGCCCATTGCCTCGCACCAGCTGGTGCAGCAGAAACTGGCCTGGATGATCAACGAGATCACCAAGGGCCAACTGCTCGTTCTGCAGGTCGGCCGCCTCAAGGACGCGGGCAAGGTGGAACACCAGCACATCTCGATGGCCAAGCGGAACAACGTCTGGATGGCGCTGGAGTGTGCACGCTTATCGCGCGACATCCTGGGCGCGAACGGCGTGGCCGACGACTACCCCATCATGCGCCACCTGATGAACCTCGAGTCGGTTAAGACCTACGAGGGTACGCATGACATTCACACGCTGATTATCGGGCAAAGCGTGACCGGGATCGACGCGTTCTAGGAGGAGCCAGCGATCCACCCCGGACACGAAGGCACACCCAGGAAAGAAAATAAGAATTCCTTCGGGTTCCCCCGGGGATGGCGATTCCGGTCAGGCTTCCCAGCAGATAAGTCTTGCTCTGCTTCTCATTCTAGGCTGTAATCAGCGCCGCACGGCCGTTATACTGCCGGTCCTCAGGAGTTCTGCGCATGCAGCGATCCGCGAGCGTGACCGTGGTCGGGGTGTTCTCTCTTCTTGGTTCGCTAGCCATCCTGCTGCTGGGATGCCTGATGTTGCTCGCGATGGTGGTCGCCCCTCGTTCGTCCACTCCGATGCCCCGTTTCGCGACGATGGCGATGTCGTCGCTGTTCTTGTTCGGTCCCGCCTTGTGGGGCATAGCGACCAGTATTGGCCTGTTCCGTTTGAAGGGTTGGGCGCGCACCTCGATCCTGATATTTGGGGGACTCCTGACATTCATGGGGCTGTGTGCGCCTTTGGCCTTTCTCGTCGTGCCCAACCCACCCGGGCTGGACCAGGCAGGTCCCTCCTGGGCGACGGTAAGAGCAGGCATGTCCGTTTTTTATCTGTGCTTCGCGGCTATCGGGGTTTGGTGGTTGGTGCTGTTTACTCGGCCCTCGGTGAAGGAACAATTTCAAAGTGGAGTGCGGGCGACCGCCGCGTCGCAGCGCCCACTTAGTATCACGATTATTTCCTGGTTACTTCTTCTGAGCAGCCCGTTCACCCTGGCATTCGCCTGGTTGCAGGTGCCGGCATTATTCTTCAACGCTCTGCTTACCGGATGGGCGGCAAGCCTTTGCTATTTGGGCTTTGCGGTCGTGACCTTCCTGCTCGGACTCCGGCTGCTCCGTCTGAACCCGCGCGCTCGCGTGCTGGCAATCTACTATTCAGTGTTCGCCTGGGTGAACGGCACGCTTACCTACCTGCTGCCGGGCGCTCAGGAACGTTTGCGCGCGATGGCGAACGGCCTGCCAACGTTTCTCCGCGTGCCATCCAACCAACCCGTGACGATGGTGCGGCCTTGGCTCCTCGTGGTCTGGACCAGTCTCTTTATGTCGGCGCAGATCTATTTTCTTGTGACTCGCAAACCAGCTTTTGATCGAGCGCACCCCGGGAATTCCGGACCGAGTAGCTTTACCCTCGGGGACCAATCCCGCGTAGAAAGTCCGTAGCCAGGCCCTGCTGGCAACATTCCCTCAGACAACCCTTCGATTGGATGCGACCGAATGCCGCCTCGGCTTGCGCGGTGGTATCCTCTGCGATAGTGCACAGAAAGCTCGCTTCCCACCGATGACCCGGCGATTCTTTCCAATCCTGTTCGTACTCAGCGTCCTGGTTTCGTCCGCGCACGCGAAGACGGAATTCGGAAAGCTGCAGGGCGCCGAATACCGCATTGACGTTCCCGCCAACTGGAACCACGGCCTGGTGGTCTATTGCCACGGCTACGATCCGCACCCGGGCGGCGTCGGCTATGACGAGCGCAAGCCTCTGCCGCCGGAACTGGCAGTCTTCACGAAAGCCGGCTACGCGCTGATCCAGTCCGGGCTACTCCACGGGCGGATGGGCGAGTCGAGCAGGCGATTCCCGACATCGAAGCGCTGCGCAAGTATTTCGTCCAGCACCTATGGAACGCCCGAAGGAAACTTACATCACCGGCCACTCCCTGGGCGGGTTGCTCACGGTCGCGATGATCGAGAAATATCCCGAGACCTACAGTGCGGGGCTCGACTTATGCGGGGTGGTCGGAAATGCCAGCAGCGTGCTGACCCGCGGCTTCGATGCACGCGTCGTTTTTGATTACTATTTCCCCGGCGTCTTGCCCAATCCGGCGAAAGTTCCGCAGAACTTCGAGCTGACCGAGGCGCTTTCGAAAACTGTGTTCGACCATATCCAGGCCAAGCCGCAGGCCGCCGCGACCGTGCGAAAACTCACCGGCATTCATAACAACCGGGATGTTGCAGGCACCATTGCCCTGCTCACCCACATCCTCAAGGACGTGGAGCAGCGCGCCGGCGGAAACCCGTTCGACAATCGCGACACCATTTACACCGGCAGCGCGGACGACAACGCCCTCAATGACGGCGTGAAGCGCTACGCTGCCGACCCCGGCGCACTCGGCTACCTGCAGCGCTACGTCACGCTCAGCGGGCATCTGACGCGCCCCGTGCTTGCCATTCACACCACCTACGATCCGCTGGTGCCGCCCGCCATCCCCAACGAGTACTCCTTGCTGACACGCGAAGCGGGGAACGGTGATCTGTTCGTGCAACAGTACGTGAAGCACGATGGCCACTGCCAAATCACCCCGGAAGAAACTGAGAAGGGCTTCCTCGAACTGAAGCGCTGGAAGGACACCCGCCAGGCCCCTAAGGCGGGATGGCTGCACTAGACCGCACAGGCAACGCCTTGAAAGATCAGGATGTCGATGGCCATGAATCCAATTACCCTTGAGACCCCGCGCCTCGTGCTCCGAGCCTATTCGGAAAATGACATCGCCGCGCTCATCCATCTGGCCGGCGCGCGCGAAGTCGCGGCCACCACCCTGCGCATTCCGCATCCCTACACCGAGCAGGCGGCGCATGAGTTCGTAGCCACATGCACGGCCGAATCCAAGGCCGGACCTCCGACCCGCTTCGCCATCACGCTGCGCGGCGACGGCCAGCTCTGCGGGGGCGTCGGACTGCGACTTGATGAGCCCCACCAGCACGCCGAACTCGGCTACTGGCTGGGAGTGCCCTTCTGGGGCCAAGGCTATGCCACCGAAGCTGCGCGCGCGATGCTGGATTATGGATTCGAGCGCTTCCAACTGCACCGCATCTACGCGTCCTACGTCGCGCACAACGTCGCGTCGGGAAAAGTCCTGCGGAAAATCGGGATGAAGCACGAAGGCTGCCAGCGCGGCCACATCTGCAAGTGGGAGAAGTTTTACGATCTGGAGCTTTATGGGATGCTGAGGTCGGACCGCGCGGAAATTGTCAGCCGGTAGACGATGACTCGGTTGCCGTGCGTTTAGCGCGCTTCGCCGGGCCCCACTCGGATGGCCTGCGTCACCTTCTCCTTTAGCAGAACCAGTTCCAGGGTGAGTTCCATGTCGCCTTCCCGCTCTGGCCGAACCTGGAAATCATAGGTTTCGCCGGGCGCAATCACAAATGATGCGGGACCGGTAATCGCCCGCTCTTCCGGTAGGTCGGCGCCATCCTTGGCGAGTGACCTCCACGAGACAGGGCTGCTGTTCTGAGACAACGCTACTTTGATGGTGTTGTTCGCGCTGATGTTGATGAATCGAACGCGGTACTGTTGGCCGGCATGCCACTGCTCCGCCGGCAACTGGGACGCGCCATTGAGCAGCAACTGCCCCTCCTTGCGCTTTCCATTGCGACTGATGATGAAAATTCTGTCGGTCTCGGGCTGGAACTTCTCCCCGGGCGGCACTACCACAATCGCACCGTACAAGCCCGAGGTTAATTGCGACAGATCCTTCATGTGGGTGTGATAGATGAATGTTCCGGCGCGCGGAGGATTGAAGAACACGTCGAAGGACTTTCCGGGCTGAATCATGGGGGTGACTTGATCTCCAAAGCCCGTCCAGCCGGCCACACCGTCGTAGTAGCTCTGCAGTTCGATTCCATGCCAGTGAATCGACGTGGGTTCGCTGATGCGATTGCTGACGTGAATGACCACGGGCTCTCCCCGAGTGAGCACCAGCGTAGGTCCGGGAGCGCTCACTTTGTTGCTCAGCTTGCCATGCTCGCTCAGGGCGTACCCTTTGGAGTTCAGGCCGCCTTCCTGATTTTTTATGACTAAGTCGAGCTCGCGCTGAGGCTTGGGCGGCTTCGGATGGGTAAGGTCACCGGGGTGTGGCAAAACGGTAATGCCCATAACCAGTCCAGCCATGTCCTGCATCGGAGCTTCGTGCGACATGTGCGCCATCTTGGCGGGTTCGCGGTCCTGGTTCTGGCGCAGCAACATCGTGTCCGCCGAAACGTGCGCCAGAATGTGGCAATGAAACAGCCACCGGCCCGGCTCCTGCGGTTGCCAATACGTGCTCATGGTTCCGCCGATGGGCATCAATTGCGTTACCACCGAGTTGCGCTGTGCGGCTGCAAGGACGGTGTCGCGTTCGCCATCGCCCATCGCGTCCACGCGAAAGTACGAGCCGTGCATGTGCATGGGGTGTACCTGGCTGCTCGCATTCAGCCAGCGCCAGCGCACCTCGGCCCCCGACGGGTATTCCAGACGCTCCGTATACGGCCACGACTTGCCGTTGATGACAGGGACGTCCAGCGATTCCTGAGGCAGGCGCCGGTCGCGCCACACTCCAATCACAAAAACCCGGTCCGGCGGAACGCTGCCCGCTGGGTCCACGACAAACGCTCCACTCAACTGGCTGTCCTCTTTATAAGGGCGATCATTCCAGGTATCGCCTCCCGCGGTCGCCCAGTAGTAATACGCCCCGGGCTCTCCCACCTTAAAGGTCACATCGCGCGTTTCGCCGGGAGGAACCGCGAGCACATCGTCCATTTTTCCAGGACGTGAGTGCAAGCCATGCATCACGACTGCCTTGTCGAGCAGGTTCCGTATGCTGGCATGAATGGTTGTGCCTTCGGGTACTCGAATCATGGGCCCCGGAACCTGAGCCGGCTTGCCGCGCTCGGCCAATGCAAAAACCTTCAAGCTCGGACCGTGCTCGTCCTCCGGAAACCATTCGCCTTCCCGCGCCTCGAGGTCAATGCTGAGCACCCCGCTTTCGAGATGGCCGGCAGGCACCTGGTTGGAATTGGCTTGCAGCCGCTGCGGATTGGGGACGAGGTCGGCCGAAAGCGCCGGGCAGACTCCGGGAAGTGCAATCCCGAATCCCCATAAAACCAGAATCAGGCAGAGTTTGAAGATCGAAGCGACTGCAGGCCTTTCATTCACTCGGAAGCCCCCACAGGCAGAGTATCACCTCTCATCTTAAGCACCAGGAACCTTCCCGCCGCCAGTGAAGCTGCGTCGCGCGTCGCCGGGCATCGTGGCACGGATGATTGATGGGGGAATTTAAAGATTATAACGCCTTGGATCAACCCGCGCCGTCATGATGACAGGCCGCTTTGCTTCCAGAAATTCAAACCACCGCCCGCAAAGGACGCCTATTCGTACAATTCCGTCAGGAGTTCATACGCTCTCCGCAAATGCGGAATCACGATGCTGCCTCCGACCACCAGCGCCACGTTGAGCGCCTCCTCCTGCTCGGGGCGTGTCACCCCCAACCGGTACGACTGGAGGATGTGGTAGTTGATGCAGTCATCGCAGCGCAGTCCTGCCGACACCACCAGCCCCATCAACTCCTTGTATTTCGCCGGAATCGCACCCTCGAGATAAGTATTGTGATCGAGGTTGTAGAAGCGCTTGACCAAGAAGTTGTCGGCTTTATCGACGTTCGCGTTCAGGCGGGCGCGGCCGTCGATGAAGCGCCGCGCGATCTCGCTCTTGTCAGCAACCTGCTTTTCGGTGAAGACGAAGATTGGTTCTTTACGCTCGAGGCTCATGGACAAGAGCTTAGCAAAAAGCCGAGGGCAGGCCCGCCTGGAGAAGCCTTGAACATTGGCACCTCGCTTTTACCGACGAACTGCTAATGTTTCTCTTAATGTTTCTCTTGAGTTTCGCGCGCAAGGCGAGCGTCTCGGTAAACCGGGCGCGCAATGTCGATCGTGATGGTAAGAGCCACGAGTGTGGCGGCCAACTCCAACAAAACCAGGGCGAATCGAGCGACCAAATAGGTCCTCGGTAGATTCAGCAGTGGAACCCACCCCACTGCGATGGTGCCCAGCCAGAGAGCGATAAACCATTTCTCAAGCCTGCCCGGGCTTTTGACAATCCACCACACAAGCACGACAGCAGTGAATCCACTCATCAGATATGGATAGAAAGCGAGCTTGGTCCCCCGGAAGAGAAGAGCGGTTTGTTGAGAAGCAATATTGCGGATCGTGAACGCCGTCACCCACGCGGCGGTCGCGATAATCACCAACGCTGCCCGGAAAGACCTGAAGAGAAAGTAGTGCGTCTCCGCCACGCGACCATCATAGGCAGGTGCAAAGCGAAAGAAAAGCGCAATGCCGCAGCTCTGCCCGGCGATTGGCGAAAGTGCCCAGCCTGATCCCCGTCCTTCCCCTCCACACCCTATTGGCGATATAGTCTCAACCCGGTCTTCATACTTGGGGAGGCACTGATGGCAACCGACAGCCGGGCCGAAGCCAGGATCAAGAGCTTCGGCGTCAACATCGAAAGCGATCTGGCTCTCGAATTTCTGCGCGTGGTGGAAAAAGCGGCCATCGCCTCGGCCCGCACCATGGGTCAGGGCGACCGTCCTCTGGCCGACCAGGTAGCTACCGAAACCATGCGCCAGACGATGGACACCGTTCCCATGCGCGGCAACATCGTGATCGGCGAAGGCGAGCGCGACGAGGCGCCCATGCTCTACATCGGGGAAAAAGTGGGAGCGGAATTTCCCGACGGCCGCCAGGTGCCCGAGATTGACATCGCAGTCGATCCGCTCGAAGGCACCAATCTCTGCGCCACCGGCGCACCCGGCGCGATTACCGTGCTGGCGGCTTCGGAGAAGGGCGGCCTGCTGAATGCTCCCGACTGTTACATGGAAAAAATCGTGGTCGGACCTTCCTGCAAGCACGCCATTGATCTCGATGCCCCGGTGGCCGACAACTTGAAGAACATCGCCCGGCGGCTGCAACGCGGCGTCGATGACCTGGTCGTGATCGTGCTCGACCGGCCGCGCCACGAAAAGCTGATCGCCGACATTCGCAAGGCCGGGGCGCGCATCAAGCTGATTGGCGATGGCGACCTCTCGGCGGGCATCGCCGCCGCCGTGATCGGCACCGGGCGTGCACGTGGTCATGGGCTCGGGCGGCGCGCCCGAAGGCGTGATCACCGCCGCCGCCATCCGTTGCCTGAACGGCTACATGCTCGGCCGTCTCGTCATCGACAAGCCGGAACTGGAAGAGCGCATTGCCAAGATGGGCATCAAGGATAAGAACCGGGTCTACGAGGCTCAGGACCTGGCGCCCGGCGGCCAGATGATTTTCGCCGCCACCGGCGTGACCGACGGCTCGCTGATGCGGGGAGTCCGTTTCTTCGGCGAAGGCATCCGGACTTCGTCCGTCATCATGACGCTCAAGACCGGCCGGGTGCGTTTCATCGACAGTATTCACCTGGAAAAGGGCGCAGACGTCAAAGTGCGCTTCGCCTAGGCGCTGCGTCGCCCAGCTCTATTTCAGGTACTCCGAATCCTTCTTCAGCTCCTCCGGAATTTTCGGGAAGGGTGGAAATTCCTGCGAGTATCCCTTGAACAGGTGAGCGGCCTCCTCGGAGCGCTTGGTTCCGTCGTGCACGGCGATCTTGTGGGGATTGCCCTCGGAGTAGCCTTCCCACAGCGACACGCCCGCATAGGCCCCATCTTTGCGCAGGATGTAGTAGGTCATGTCCAGGAAGCGGAGTTTGTTGGTGTCGTGGTTGTAGTTGCGCGCGATGCGCTGGAGTGCGTCCATGCCGGCTTCCTGCGGCGACATGCCGCGGCGCATGTTCTCAACGATGGTATGCGCACCCGCGACCTTGATGTTCTCTTCCCCGCTGCCGGTCGCACCCGCCGAGCCCACGTCCTGATCGGTAAAGCAGCCGGCGCCGATGATGGGCGAGTCCCCGCAACGTCCGGGAAGTTTGAACGCCAGCCCGCTGGTGGTGGTGATGCCCGACATCTCGCCTTTGTCATTCAACGCCGAACAGTGAATCGTTCCGGTGGGAGGAAATAGAACGCGCTGCACCGCGGCCATGCGGAACTCCGGCTCGATTCCAATCACGCCGGCGCGCTCCGCGAGTTGGCGGACGCGCTCGCGCCAGATTTCTGCGCGCGGCTTAGGCTCCGATGGCATTTCCGGCGGCTGCCACTTCGGATCGGCCAGCCCCGGCCCCCACCAGTCGCCCGATGAGTGGTATTCCTTCCACAACAGCCAGATTTTGCGCGACCGCTCGGTGAGCAGGTTCTCGCGGGCAAAGCCCATCGCCACCGCGAACCGCTCGGCTCCTTCGCCAACCAGCATGACGTGGCCGGTGTGGTCCATGACCGCCTTGGAAACTTTGGAAACATTCTTGATATTGCGCACGCCGCCCACCGAACCCGCGCGCCGCGTCGGCCCATGCATGCAACAGGCATCGAGTTCGACCACTCCTTCCTCGTTGGGCAGGCCGCCGAACCCGACGCTGTCATCGTTGGGATCGTCTTCCGGCCCGGTGACGACCAGGATGGCGGAGTCGAGCGTGTCGCCGCCCTGGCTGAGATGTTCATAGCCCCGATCAAGATAGGCGAGCCCGTTGTTGGCCGACACCAGGATGGGACGCTTGCCGGAACCAGAACCGGACTGAGGTGCGCTCGGACTGGGATTTTTTTGGCTTGCCTCGCGTCCTGTTGCCTCCAGGCCTAATGCGAGCGAACCGAGGGCGGTCCTTGCCAGAAAATCGCGGCGGGAAAAACTCATGCCTTCCTCCCGAAATGACAGATGAAGAATGCCAAGCGGTCGCCAGCATACCAGCTTCGCAGGCCGAAGTTGGCGGCGATGGTCTCAAACCCGTCGATGGTGGCGGCAGGGTCGAGCGCAACCACAATTGAATCCGTCACTTTGAATCGCGCTGTGAACGCGATCACGCCCCGGCCGCCCGCGGAACCCTTCGACTTCGCATGCGCGCCGGCAAGAGTGTCGCCTCTCGCGGGTCATTCTGGTAATGCTTTCGTATTAGCTTATAGCTACTGAATCGTGGTGCGCGGCCCCAGGAGCTCCAGATAGCGGTCGGACGGGCTTGGGGTCGATCCGGTGCTCAACTGTTCACCTACGGCCTCTGGAGAGCGAATGACGGGCATTGTACGCGAAGGTGGCAATCGTGTTTCGGCCCGGCAAACACCCTGGGCCAAACAATATTGTGTATAACTTATTGATACTGTCCGCAACTTATTGAATTTCTGGAGATCAAGCCGAGCTATCGCGCGGGCGTCGCCTCTTTACGGCAGCTTCGCGCACTCCGTTTTGGCTTTTTTCAGAATCGGCACGTCCGGGTCGGCGTCTTTCCACTGCGCGAGGAAATCCTGGTAGGCGGTGCGGGCGCCGGCCATTGCCCTGGCGCGCGCGAGTTGCACGCGAGCCATCGGACAGATCTTCGACCGCAGGCAGGACCAGCCGTGATCTAGCGCTTTCTGAAACTCCGCGGCGGCTTCTTTGCCCTAGTGCATCTGGAGATACGCCAACCCGCGAAGATAGTTCGGAGGGCCCTCCGAACCCGCACGTTCGTGCTATTTCGCCGACGCCCGGAAACCCATTAGCGTTCGGGGGACGGGGGCCGGAAAGCGGTTTGACGCGCGTCCCTTACTCTGCGAATCTGGCGGAGCGGAAGCGGGCCTGGGGTCAGTCAGGAGGCATTCATGCAAAACATTCTCGGCAAGTGGAGCGATGAAGCGTACGTACTGTTGCGGGTGATGATGGGATTTCTGATTGCATGCCACGGCGTGCAGAAGGTATTCGGACTTCTGGATGGCGAAGCTCCGGCGCAAGGCTTGTTCCTGGTGGCCGGGGTGATTGAAACCATTGGCGGCCTGCTGGTGACGGTGGGATTGTTCACTTCCCCGGTGGCCCTGCTGCTCTCGGGAGAAATGGCGGTCGCCTATTTCATGGTTCACGCCAGCCTGAGGTTTTGGCCGCTTCTGAACGGCGGCGAAATCGTGGTCGCGAATTGCTTCGCGTTCCTCTACATTGCGACCAAAGGCCCGGGGGCACTGAGCCTCGATCAACACTTCGATCGAAAGCAGGAACTGGCCGCCCGCGAGGCCTGAAGTTGAGGGCGCCTGACCGGATCGGCTTCAGGGCCGCTGGTTGATCATCAGATGCGCCCAGGGAGTTCCCGCCCACATGATCCAGCTGCCGGTCTGCTTCGGTTCGGTGGGAAGGCCGGTGATCTTGGCATCAAAGGGCCAGAGAATCATCCAGTGCGGCGGTTCCTTGATGGGTGTGCCGGAAGTGGCGTTGGGATCGGAAGCGCTCCAGTCGGTGGCGCCCAGCAGCATGTACTCGATGCCGGGCTCGGTGTTGGTCGGATTTGGCTTGAGCGCCATCAAGTCGCTCTCCCAGCGCAGGGCGGCAGCATTGGCGCAGAAGGTGGCATCGCCGACCACGCCGGGATGACCCGGGAAACAGGTAAATCCGTTGCTGCCCTCGCGCAGCACCGTCTCGGCGCCGTTGTCATCGCGATCCACGATGCGGGCATCATTCGAGACGTTGGCGGGCGCAGCCGAGACCGCGCGGGCGATCTTGGCTTCCTTGGTCTCCGGCGTCGCGTCGACGGCTTTTTTCTGGGCGATCGCCGGCATCGATATCAGGGATGCCACCAACAAGGTTGTGGCCGCAATGCGGTTCATGGACCCTCCTCGGAGAATCGCCGGTGCAAGATGTGCCGAGTAAAAAGAATCTCATATCTGTATCGCGGAGCAAAGCAGTGGAAGTGGCAAAGTTTGATGCGAGGCTTCGCAGGGATCGCGCCCGCCGAGCCTACTCCGTTGACTTCGACTGCACCCGCACCTAACATGACAGCCGGATGATCGGTCAAACCATCTCGCATTACCGCATCGTGGAGAAGCTGGGCGGAGGCGGGATGGGGGTAGTGTACAAGGCGGAAGACATTCGTCTGCACCGCTTCGTCGCACTGAAGTTTCTGCCCGAAGAAGTTGCCCGCGACCCGCAGGCGCTGGCGCGATTCCAACGCGAGGCGCAGGCAGCCTCCGCACTGAATCACCCCAACATCTGCACCATTCACGACATTGGCGAACAGGATGGCCAGGCTTTCATCGCGATGGAATACCTGGAAGGGGTGACGCTCAAGCACCGAATCGGCGGCCGGCCGCTGGAGCTGGACGTACTGCTGGAGCTGGGCGTTCAGATAACGGACGCCCTCGACGCGGCGCATGGGGAAGGAATCGTCCATCGCGATATCAAGCCGGCGAACATTTTTATCACCAAGCGCGGGCACGCGAAGCTGCTGGATTTTGGATTGGCGAAGGTGACGGCTTCCCCGGATTCCTCAACCCGTTCGATGGGCGGCGACGCGGCCACCGTGACCATGTCGGAAGAGCATCTCACCAGCCCGGGAACGGCGATGGGCACGGTGGCGTATATGTCGCCGGAACAGGTGCTGGGCAAGCCGCTGGATGCGCGCACCGACCTGTTCAGTTTCGGGGTCGTACTTTACGAAATGGCAACCGGAGTGCTTCCCTTCCAGGGCGCATCTTCCGGGGCGATCTTCGATGCGATCCTGCACGGACCGCCGACCGCGCCGGTGCGGCTGAATTCCGCCGTGCCCGCCGAACTGGAATCGATCATTCACAAGGCGCTGGAGAAAGAATGCGAGGTGCGTTACCAGCACGCCTCGGACCTGAAGGCGGACCTGCTGCGGGCCAAGCGCGACTCCAGCTCGGGGAAAATCACGACGCGTCCCGCCATCGCCGCTCCATCGCGGCCAGGGGCCCGGTGGCTGCCCGCCCTGGTCGGCTTGATCATGCTGGGCATGATCGCGTTCGGCATCTGGAAAGTACGCGGCCGCGCCCCGGTCGCGCAGCCTTCGGCCGCAACCACCACGCTTGCGGTGCTGCCGTTTCAAAATCTCGGGCTCGACAAGGACACGGATTACCTTCGCCTCGCCCTGCCCGACGAAGTTGCCACCACCCTGAGTTACGTGCGCGCGATTTCCATCCGTCCCTTCGCGACCACCAGCAAGTACAGCGGTTCCAACGTCGACCTGCAACAGGCCGGACGCGAAATGCGGGTCAGCGATATCGTGACCGGGCACTACCTGAAAGAGGGCAACGAGCTGCGGGTCACGCTCGAAGCGGTGGACGTGGAGAACAACCGCGTGCTGTGGCAGGACACGGTAAGAGCCGGAGCGGCGGACCTGGTGGCGATGCGCGGGCAGATCACCGCCCGGATCCGGCAAGGCCTGGTGCCGACGCTGGGCGTCGCGGCCGGGACCGAGGAAGGCGCGAGCCGTCCCAAGAACGAGGAAGCCTATGACCTGTACTTGCGCAGCATCGCCGTGCCTCACGATGCGGAACCCAACAAGCAGGCCATTGTGCTGCTGGAGCACGCGGTCGGACTTGATTCTACCTTCGCTCCGGCCTGGGCCGCGCTGGGGTTGCGCTACTACTACGACGCGGACTACTCCAACGGCGGGGAAGCCATGTACGAGCGGTCGACGAACGCCTACGAGCGGTCGCTGGTGCTCGATCCCAACATGGTGCTGGCAGCCGCGCAGCTGATCACGAATCTTGCCGATATCGGGAAAGCGGAGCGGGCGGTGGTGGAGGCCGATGCCCTGCTGAAACGACGCCCGGAGAGCGGACACGCACACTTCGCGCTGGCGTATGCCCTGCGCTACGGCGGCTTGATCGAGGAGTCCGGACGGGAGTGCGAGCGCGCCCTGCAATTGGATCCGGGCAACTACCAGTTCCGATCCTGCGCAATCACATTCATGCAAATGGGCAAAGTCGAGCGCGCCCGGGGTTTCGTGGGGCTGGACGCGGGCTCGGAATGGTCGACCAACATGACGACCCTCGCCCTGCTGCGGGAAAACAAGGTCAACGATGCGCGCCAGAGCATCCCGCAACTTTCCACCAATCCGCGCTACGGCCGTACCCTGTTTGAGAGCTGCCTGCAAGTGCCCGGGGCTCCGAGCTTGAGCCGGGCCGCCACCCAGACTGAGCAGCACTTGCTGGCGCTGACCATTGATCCGGAAATCACCTTCAACCAGGCGCTGCTGCTCGGCTACTGCGGGCAGAGAGAAATGGCCTCGAAGTTGGTGGCGCGCGCGATTGAGAAAAACTATTGTCCTTACACTGCCCTGCAGACCGATCCGCTGGCGGCGAGCTTGCGGCAGGCTCCGGAATTCAGCAAGTTGCTGGCGGCAGCCAAAGCCTGTCAGGACCGGGTAATCGCGGCCCGCAGCCAGGGCAAGCTGTGAACAAGGCGGAATCGCAGCGAAATTCTCCCGACCGTCGCGGCGGGTAAAATTAACCTCACTGGCGGAACGCCGGTGGTGCCGCAGCCTTGCCCATTGGACAGCCCCGCCCTTGTTTGGTTACCTGGCTTTACTGCCGACGGCCGATCGGCTCCAGCCGCGCCTTGATTTTTGTTACGACCGAGGCCGTCCCTTTCCTGCATCCAAGCCTTGAATCGGGAGGCGGCCACCGTGGACATCAAAATTGCGGAACAGTTTTTGGACGAGTTGTTCTCTTCGCTGGAGGATCTGGAAACCCAGAGCGCAGCCATTTTGCAGTTCCTGAAGGACAAGGGCGGTGCCACCAGCGAGCAGCTTGCGCCTTACATGGATCAAGCGAGCAAGGCCAGCAACGTGCGCTGGCGGGCCGCGCGGCTCAGGCTGATGAGCCTGTTCTCCGCGGCCATGAAAAGTGGTGAGGAACCGCCAGCCAGGACGTCGCGGGGAGCAGGCGACCCGGAAAACAAGCCGGGCGGCGAAGGCGGAGAGGCAGAGGGCATGCAGCCTGAAAGGAAAATTCCTGAGCCTGACTCTCAGGCGGAGGCGGCGCCGGTTGCCGCAGGCGATGAATCTCCGGCCACAGGACAAGCGAAGGGCGACACGCAGCAGAAAGTCGACGCGCAGCAGAAGAACCAGAGCGACGCGCAACCGAAAAGCGAGAGCGACGCCACCGAGCCCCGGCCCCAGAAAAAAGATGCGGCCTGAGCCGATGGCCAAGAGCCCTTCCCCAACACCGTTGTGCGCCACGCCAAACTAGGTGAGGGACTGGAGGTGAGCATGGATCCAGTCAAGGATAGCCGGGAAACGAAACTTCCCCTCAGCGATCGACCGAGTAATGAAGACGTATGTCTCGTCTGGATCCACAACGAGGGTAAACCCATTGACCAACAGGAAGGTGTGAGTCGCATCGAATGCAACCCGCTTGTTGCCATCGACGAACGCGTGGTTGCCCGCCAGCGACTCCATCAACGACGCCGCCTCTTCCGCCAGGTTGTTGTAGTAGCCATTTTGGGGACGGAAAACGGCGGCTTCCAAGGCACCTTGATCCCGCAATCCATGGACGCCGCCGTAGTCTTCGATCTGCCGATGATGAATCGCGAGTACTTCTGCCACCGTCAGGTAGACGCGCTCCGCCATTTACTTATTGCCGGCTAACTTCTGGTACAACGCCCGGTACTGCTGGTTGGAGCGTCGGGAAGCTTCCATCACTTCCGGACGGACCAGGCGCTGGGACGAGACCACATTTCTCAGGTAAAACGTGAGCGCCTGCTCGAGTACATGCCGCTGCGTCTGTCCGTTTTTCTCGGCCACCGCGACGAACTCGTCGTAGAGCTTGGCGTCGATCTCGGGTGTGAACTTCTTGGTTTTCGAGGTTGGCATTGGCAAACTCTTTCCTTCAACTCCAAGGATAGGGCGCGATACCAGTAAAATCAAGATTAATCTTGATTTATCAAGTTATTGATGGATATGAGGTTATTCTCTGCGGCGATGGTGAGTGCATAGCCCTTGCGTCCCGGGTCGAATGTCAGCGGCGATGGAGGAAGAAATACATCAGCGCGGCGAGGATCAGCAGGGTCAGCAGAAAGCGGAAGATCTTGCCCGCCCCACTGGCTTCAGGAGTAATCGGGGTGTTGGCGATCACGGCATTGTTCAGGGTCGCGTTTTCTACGGTTGCTGCTTCCGCTTGCGCCGTCTGCCAGTTGACATTGGTGCTTTGCGCCGGCTGAGCTTGCGGGAGTCCTGGCGAGTCGTCGAGCGGCGCGTTCCCGGTGCCGGCAGCCTGCTGGTTCGCCAATAGCTTGCGCCCGTCAGCGCTGACGCGCGCGGCGATTGCTTCCGACAGGTGGGGAAAGTTCTTATCCACAAAGCCGAGGAGTTCTTCGGCGAAGTGATCGAGCTTTTCCCCGGTGGCTGGATTGACGCCCGGCGCGCCGGCCGGATGCGAATGAACGCTGAAACCGCCTTCCGGCTTGCGCTCGAGATGGACCTCAAACTTGAGTTGGTTGCTGGCCGCCGGGAGCTTCAGACCGGGAAACGCCTCACCCAGGGCCGCGACCAGTTTCGCCTGAATCTTCTGTTGCAGTTCCTCCCGCGTCGGGGCTTCGAGCGGCGGCACGGTAGGATCGGCCGCGCGCGCGATGAACCCGCCCTCCGGCTTGGCCTCGATCCGGTAAATGAACCGTTGCGCCAGGTGTTTGAGTTCCATGGGAGGGGATTGTAGCCGGACTCTGGGGAGGAGCGGTGGTTACGTCGGTACTGGAGGGTGGTTCGAGCTGTCGAAACGAGGGCGTCGGCCGCACGTCAGTCGCTCAACGAGAGCCGGGCCAACCCGCCAGCTTCGTGCTCCAAATGAATCGCGCTACTTCCGCCGAAATTCTAGGAGGGATTTTCGTCAGGTCGGAAATGCCTTGATACGCTTCGCCCTGAAACGCAACTATCCTTTTGAGCAGCCAAGCGCGCCTCGTGCTTCCCTGCCAACGGGAGAGTTCCTCCGGGCCGACAGCCCGGGCGAAGATCCCACAGAAAATCATCCAAGGAGAGAGCTATGCCTCCGGTAAAGAATCGCGTGAAGGGAAAGCAGCCCAAGATTTACATTGGAGGAATTTTCAGTGACGGCGGGGGTTTCATCATCTCGGTAGACGTCTGGGGACATCCTCACATCAAGCGCATTCCGCCTTGGGAGCCCTTGATAGAGAACCTGACCGTGGCTTCAAACCTGCTCCAGCAAGCGGGAAAAACCAAGAACCAGGAAACCCGCAAACAGCTTAACGCGCTGGCGCTACAGGTTGCGGGAAAAGCTTTGCCGGGGATGAGGGCGCAAGTGCGCGCGTGACGAGCAACGAAAACTGGCGGGTGGCCCGACGTCCGCCCCGCAAGGTATCCGAACAATATGGGTTGCGTAAATTCCGGAGACGAGAGATGCCCCACGTCTTGGAAAACCGCGAGACGTGGGGCACCCGTCCTTGCGAGTTAGAGACGGAACACCACCTACGCCGAGGCTGCGACCGGCGTCCGGGCCTGATCCGCGCGGAAGCGGAGCAGGGCGGCGATGTTGCCGACCTTGTCGAACTCGGGGTCGTTCTTGATGTAGAACAGCTCGATGTCGCGGCGGATCGCCAGGGGGACGATCGCGTCGCAGATGTCGTCGAGTTCCCGGGTGGCTTTTCCGCACACCGCACAGGCCGGCACCATGTGGGAATCCAAGTGGCCGCAGTTTTCGCATTCCACGCCGTGGGCGGTGTAGTTTTCGCCGAGCAACAGAGTTTGCACTTCGCCGAGTTCCAGCGAGCGCAAGACGCGGCGCAGGCCGGTGACGCCCAGGCTGTTGCCTTTGGCCATGCTCAGGGTTTCGCGCAGCAAGGTTTCGCGGCGGCGTTCTTGCGCTTCGCGCAGGACGCGGCCCGCGTGCTCGCGGATTTCGTCCGGGGTCAGGGCGGCGACGTCGGCGGGAAAGTGTCCCAGCAGCCGCTGTTTGACGTAGGGATGCAGGTGCGATTCGAATTCCGACCAATTCGCATCATGGCAGCCGACCACCAGTTTCTCCCACAAGCCACGCTCGAATTCATCTTTCAGGCGGTCGGCGACCTGCTTGTAGTGCTGGTTGAACTCGTTGGCGACGCGGCGCTCGACGTGGCCGGCGTCGTATCCGCCGTAGCCGTCGCTGCGGCTGCGAGGCAAGCTATGGAACAGGTCGGCGCGCTCCTTGAGTTCATCCACGCGCAGGTCGAAGAAGCGTCCGCGCTGGCGGTCGACCAGGGCGATGCACAGCATGGGCTGCGCGCCCAGTAACCCGGCCAGCGGCTTCAGGTGGAAGCGGCGGTTCACAAACAGCTGGGTTCCGGACAGTTGTGGCGGCAGATCGAATTCCCGCCAGAGCTTCGTGGCGCTCGAGGCGAAGACGGCTTTGGCGCGGGCCTGGTTGCCGTGCAGGTTGCCGGCGATTTCGAGGATGCGCTCCAGATCGGCGCGCGCCCCGCCATTCTTGCCTTGCTTTTCGGCCTCGCGCATCGCCTGGCGCACCAGGTCCTTGGCGAGAATAGTTTCTTCCTTGTGCGATTTATTCTGGGGCGTGCGGGGTTGAAAGTAAAAGGTCAGGGCACAGCCATCCGCATCAGCCTGAAATGCGGCTAGTTCACGGATGTCCTCGCGGGTCATCATCACGATTTCTCCTACTTACGAGAATTGGGTTATGCGGTACTGGATCGTGCGACCGGTTTCTGCCTGGACGGAGCGGCGAACATAGCCGACTTGCGGAGATGTTCCTGGGCGACGGTCACGGAGGCGCGCACGTCATCCACTTTGCGGTCGGTAATGGCGGCGATCTCGTCGTGGGTGAAACCTTCCACCGCGAACAGGATGAAGGCTTCGCGGGCGGAACGGTCGGTGCCGCGCAGCGCGATTTCCACCAGGCGCAGCATCTCGTCGGACGAAGCGATCTGCTCGGGCGTGGAAACCCGGCGGTCGGCAATGACGGTGGCCCCGAGAATGGCCTCGTCGGGCTGGTGGAACTGGAGTTCGGATTCGTCGCTGGCCTTCACGTTGCGCTTGCGGGCGGAATCTTCCAGATGCACGTTCCCGTTGTGATTGGGACCGGAGGACATCTGGTCGATCGCCTGCATGGCCAGGCGGTAGAGCCAGGGTTCGAGGGCCAGGCGTTCGGGCTTCTCGCTGCCATTCCCCAGGGCGGAAACGATGGCCTCGTCTACGACTTCGTCCTTGCTGATGGAGTCGCTTTCAATCTGCTCGGCGGTCTCGCGGAAGTAGAGCTCGCGTTCGACGAAGCGTTCCAGCCGGGCGAGGTTGACGTTGACGTAGGTGCGAATGTCCTCGCCCGAAACCACCGGAGCCTGCACCGAGGCAAGGGTATCCTCGAAGGGCACCTGCCGGCCCGGACGCAGTTCTTCCCCACCGCGCCAACGCGGGAACTTGTGCGTGGAGCGCAACAGGTCCTTGTGGCGGGTAATCTGCTGGAGCAAATCGTCGAAGGCGGCCTTGATGGCCGAAGTGGCGGTGGGCGCCTTGCGTTCGGCGGCCATCTGCCCGGAAGGCAAGCGCAGGTTCAAGGAGACCACGGTGCCTTCCCGCGGCGAGTTCTGCTCAATCATTCCCTTGAGGTGGACCAGCTCGGGGCGAAACACCTGCAGCCGCTTGCGCAGTTTTTCAACCTGCTGGTGCATTTCTTTTTCGATGTCAGGAGTTTTGCGGACTTTGTACGCGATATGAACGTTCATGAGAGCCTCGAAGGCCGGTAGTAGATCCGGTGAAGCTATCAGTACCCTTACAAGTCGGATTCTACACCCACCGGGAATGGTGCAAACGTGGATTTGATGAAATTTCCGGGATAACCGATGGGCGGAGAAATGTGACCGGTGTACTTGCGGAGAGGGGATGGGAGGGCTTGGGCTTGGGCTATGGGCTATGGGCTATGGGCTATGGGCTATGGGCTATGGGCCTTGGTGTCAGGTGTCGAATCGGCGTAGAAGCTGACCGATTTTCAATTCAGAGCGGGGTCGACCCGTTGGCCGGCGGAGGAGAATTGGAGTTTGAGTCTTGCGGAGGCTGGTGGGATACCTCGCCGGTTGTGCGCTTGGCCTCCGCCAGGGCGTCGCGGATCGACTGCTTATCCAGCGGGTCACTTTTGACGCGCAGGACCATGACACCCAGAATGACCAGCGCGATCAACGCAACTGTACCGAGAACGGCCATGGGCGGCGAATGCTATGGTTCGTGGCTCGGGGCCCTGCGACCCCAACGCCTTAAGATCAAGAGCTAAGACCTGTGACCCGAGACCTGTGACCCGAGCCCTGTGGCCTACACCGCTACCGTGACAGAAGTTTCCGTACGGGTCACGTTGCGGTAGAGGGTATCGCGTTCGATCGGTTCCCTGCCCGCTTCTGTGATCAGCCGGACGAGGTCCTTGCGGCGCATGCCTTGCGGGGTGGTTGCGCCCGCGTCGTGATAGATCTTTTCTTCAATCACCGTGCCATCGATGTCGTCGGCGCCGAAACGCAACGCGATCTGCGCGATCTTGGCGGTCATCATCTGCCAGTAAGCCTTGATGTGCGGGAAATTATCGAGCACCAGGCGGCTGACGGCGATCTGCTTGATGTCGAGCATGCCGGTGGTCTTCGGCAAATGCTGCAAGGGCGTATTGTCGGGATGGAAAGCCAGCGGGATGAACGTCTGGAAACCGTGGGTTTCGTCCTGCAGGGCGCGCAGCTTGAGCAAGTGGTCGACGCGGTCCTCGTCGTTTTCGACGTGGCCGTAGAGCATGGTGGCATTCGACTTGAGGCCGATCTGGTGGGCGGTGCGCGCGGTATCGAGCCACTGATCGCCGTCAATTTTGTGGTCGCAGATGATGTGGCGCACGCGGTCGGCGAAAATTTCGGCGCCGCCGCCGGGGAGCGAATCTACGCCCGACGCCTTCAACTGCTCCAGCGTCTCGCGGATGGAAAGCTTTGCCCGCTTGGCGAGGTAGGCGACTTCCACCATGGTGAAGGCTTTCAGGTGTACTTGCGGGAAACGCAGCTTGAGCCCCGCGCACAAATCCAGAAAATATTGAAACGGAAGATCAGGGTGCAGTCCGCCGACGATGTGGAATTCGGTGACCGCCTCGGTGTATCCGGAAGCGGCCGTCTCGAAAGCCTCTTCGAGCGCCATGGTGTAGGCGCCGGGGGCATCTTTCTTGCGGCCGAAGGCGCACAGGCGGCAGGCGGCCACGCACACATTGGTGGGATTGATGTGGCGGTTGACGTTGAAGTAGGCCTTGTCGCCGTGCAAGCGCTCGCGCACGTGGTTGGCGAGCCAGCCGACGGCGAGGATGTCGCCGGTGCGGTAGAGGGTGAGCGCGTCGTTGGCGGTAAGGCGCTCCCCGGCAAGAACTTTGTCTTTGATGGGGTGAAGGCGCGCGTCGTCGGTCTGGAAGGCGTGGGCCATGCTGGATTGATGATAGCGCAGGCAGTGGCGGGAAGTCACAGGGGGTCAGGATGTTCGGAGGATTCAGCGGGGATGACGGCGATGGAGGACGGTTCAGGCTCTAGGCTCTAGGCTCTGGGCTTTCGGGTTTAGCGCAGGAAATAGCGGCTCAGGTTTCCGCGGGCGATGATCTCGGCGCGGAGGACGCGGGAAAAGATCCAGGCATAAAACGCGCTATTGCCGGCGGTGACCAGCGCGAGGCCGGCGGGATCTTGCGGGATGGCGCCGGGCCGAACCAGGCGCGTGGCCCAGGCGAATATCCAGCCGGGTTGAGCCCCAGGCAGCCAGAAATCGAAATGTGTCTTGCGCATCGCGGCGGTGAGGAGGAGCGAGATGGCGCAGCCTACCGCCAGGCTGGTGAGCCACATTCGCATTTTTCGTTCTGACATGATTCGGTGGTCCCAGAGCGGGAAGGTACTACGGGAGCGGCGTCGCTGCCAGTTACCTCGGTGCATCGACGAAAGGGCCTTGGCGGCGTCCGATGGGTGGACACCGTGCAACTTTCCCGAGGGAGAGTTGCCCTCACTTCATCAGAAGTGTTGAGCACTGGCGGCGGTCGCGAAAATTCAGATGTATATCCGTCCGGGGGACGGCGTGAATTCGTAAGTGCGGCTAGCGGCGCAGGAGCAGATCGGCGGCTACAAAGACGAAGAAGACGACCGAGATCACGCCATTCATGGTGAAGAAGGCGGCGTTCAGCTTTGAGAGGTCGGTGGCGGACACGAGCGAGTGTTCGTAGGCGAGCAGGAGGGCGACGGCGACGACGCCGGCGATGGCGAGTTTGCCGAGGCCGAAGGTGAGGACGAGCGCGATCAGCAAGAGCAGCATGAGGAGATGGAAGAGGCGGGCGATGGCCAACGAAGTTCGGATGCCGAAATAGCGCGGGATGGAATGCAGGCCGGCGTCGCGATCGAAATCAAAATCCTGGCAGGCGTACAGCACGTCGAAGCCGCCAACCCAGAAGGTCACCGCCGCAGTCAACAACAGGATGCGGGGATCGAGCGAGCCGCGCACGGCGATCCAGGCGGCGGCGGGAGCGATCCCCAGGGCGAAGCCGAGAACCAAATGCGACCAGCGCGTGAAGCGCTTGGTGTAGGAGTAGAGCAACAGGATGGCGAGCGCCAGGGGCGAGAGAACCAGAGTCCGGTGATTGAGTTGCGCCGCGGCGAAGACAAAGATCGCGCAGGAAGCGACCACAAAGGTTGTGACAAACGCCGGCGTCAGGGTGCCGGAGGGCAGGGCTCGAGTTTGAGTCCGGGGATTGGCAGCATCAAGGGCCGCGTCGGCGACGCGGTTGAAGGCCATGGCGGCGGAGCGGGCGGAAATCATGGCCACGATGATCCAGCCCAGCTCATGCGCGGTGGGCAGGCCTCCCGCGGCCAGCATCGCACCGCAGAGGGCAAAGGGGAGCGCGAAGATGGAGTGCTCCCACTTGATCATCTCCAGCGTGGTGCGGAGGTTGTGGAAGAGGGGCACATCCGTATTTTAGCGGATGGTGGGCAGCCGCGTTGGCCGGGGGATGGGCACCATAACCCTCGTGTTGAGCTGGAGCGGGTGCAAACAAGCCTCTCGGGGGAAACCGTGCAAGCTGGTGACAACGGAACTGCCCGCGCTCGGTTGCGACGCGTTTGCAGGCCGCCTCTATTTGTATTTCGAGTCCCTTGGCGCCGGCGTCGCTGGCTTCAGCGCATTGGCGGCTGAGCGCACATCGTCGTTTGTGAACACCGCAAAAAGGAACGGCTGTGATTCGAGGAAATGAGCCAGGTCATGCAACGTCAGACCAAGATGCGACAGCCGGTCCTCATCGACGAAGATCTGGCCGTTTTCCGGTTCGAAAGACGTAATCAGCTGCGCCTCTGGATCAAACTTTTCGTGCAACAGGTCTACGATTGATGGTGCAAGGTGCCGGCGATCCGGCGACGATGGTTCCGATGGCATGCCATGGTCGGCGGTCACCGCAAGGAGATAGTCATTACCAACCTTTGCTTCTAACGCATTCAGCATCCGCTTCAACTGATGATCCATCTCGCCGAGCGTAGCGCGCAGCTCTTCCGAATCCGGACCGTACTTGTGGCCCACAAAATCCGCGCCTTTGTAGTTCATCAGGATGAGGTCTGGAACGTTGTCTTCGCCCAGCGGCTCTCGCTCAATCATCGCGACCATCGCATCGGCTTCGAATGCTGGAAACAGAGCCGAATATCGCACCGCCCCGGTCGAGTCGATTTTGTGAACCATCCACTCCCCGCTCGCTGGCCAAAGTGTTTTCGCATTGCGATCCTTCAGATATGCAGGCAGGCGGAAACAGTTGGGGTTTGAGGTCCAGTTGCCCGTCTCCTGATCGTAGCTGGCGAGAACGACTGGCGCTCCATTCAACTGACACGATCCATGCCCTGCGAGCGGCGTCGCCGCCCGGTCGATGCTGCCCTGTGCCAATATGATCGCGCGACCAGCCGTCGCCAGCTGCCAGACGTCAGCGAGCGTCAATACCATCAGGTCTTGCGGCGTTCCTGCAGCGAAAAAGTCGTGGCGTCGGCGCTGCGTGCGCTCGTACACATTGACTCCTGTGATTCCGTGCACGCGAGGATCGGTCCCGGTCGAGAGCGTCGAGTGCCCAACGGCTGTATTGGTCGGAAGGAAGTTAACCTGCGCCTGAGTGAACCAGGCACTACGCTGGCGCAGGGCGGTAAGGGTTGGCATGGACGCGGTGTAGCGATCGAAGTAATCCCGGCGCATGCCATCCAGGACGAGCAGCATAATCACTCGCGGTCGGGCGAAACCGGGGCGTAAGACCGGTAACACATGGCCGGTCGTCGTGGGTGGCATGTGCACGCCCAGCGCAGCCGCAAGGGTTGGCGCAACGTCCTGCTGCGCGGCCGGAGTCGAGTACCTTCCCGTTCTCACCGCCGGTCCCACAAACATCAGCGGAATCGCGACGTCATACGGCCACGGCGAACCGTGCATGTACGGCACGTCAGCCCGTGTGATGAAGTCGCCTTCGCGCGGCACGATCAGGAGTTGGCCGGTTCGTCCAGGGAAGTATGCCCGAGCAAACATCTCCAAGAAACGCTGTCGCGTCGCAAGAGTGGTTGCATCGACTGGTGCTGCACGCTGGATCCGAGGTGCGTTGCTCCCAATAGACCGCTTGACCTGCTGGCTCGATATCGTCCCAGTCATCGCGACCAGGGCCAGGGTGATGGCGAGCCGCGATCCTACTTTGCGCATGCGAGCACTCTTACCTGATTAGAGATTGTTCAACTCTAAGCTGATTTTCGTTCCGTTAACAAGGATCTTGCGAGGGGCCGTAACGGGCTTGTCCTGGAGGCGCTGGTCATTCCCCGCCGCCGCATTCCAGGCGGGTGGTCGGCAAACCGGATGTGACCGGGAATGCCGCTCTCAGCCCTGACGTGCTCTAATCTCGCCTCTAACCCAGAAATCTTAAGTTAGCGCTTATGGGAATGGGCCCGACCCGAACTTTTCCGGGGATGCCGCGGTGAAAGGCCTTGCTCCCAGGGGAACGGATCAGGACAGAGAACCGCACCCAACGTTCAGCTGGGTGCGGCTTTTTTGTTTGCGGATTGACCGCCATCGCTTGGGCCGCGCGCTAGTGCAGAACAATCACCTTGCCGGTCATGCCCAGGCCATCATGCAGGGCACAGATGTAGGGATAGACGCCCGGGGTGGTAAACGTGATGCGGAAGCGAGTGACGCCGAGCGGCTCCTGCGGGGAGCCGATACGATCCTGCGCTTCGGCCACGAGGAAGCCGGAGTGGGCGCTGTCGGAGGGGGAACTGAGAATGGCGTGACGAGCTCCGTCCGGGTCGAGCGTGATGTTGCCGGCCGGAGGAATTGGGTTGGGCGGTTCGACGCCGAAGGTGACGGTGTGAGGAGTAATGGAATCGACGTTGGTCCAGGTTACGGTGGCGCCGGCATGGACGACGATGGTATCGCCGACGAAGCGCATGACGGAGAGCGTCTGCTTTCCAGCGCCGGTCGCGGTAACTGCGCCGCCGCCTACGGTAACGCTGTGACGGTTCCGTGCGCCGTGCTCGTGATGCGATCCGGCCGGCGTCAGCGAAAGCAGGGCTGCGCTTTGTTCGCTGGCCTGCTTATCGTAAAACTCCTGGTCGTGAGGAAGCGGGACAGAGGGATCGAGAACATGGACCGAGCCGGTCATCTGTTCATGGAACAAGCAGACCAGCTTGTAGTTTCCGGAGGTGGGAAACTCCACGGTGAAACTCTGGCCGGGCCCGAGCGGAGGCGTGTCGACGCAGGTGGAACCGTCGAACGTCGAACCGCTGGGAGAGAAACCGGGGCAGCCTACGGAGAATGGCGGGCGTACCTGATTGTTGGCGAGGAAGGTGATGGTGTGGGGCTCATCGGTGACGGCGGTCCAGGTGATGGAGTCGCCGGCATGAATCCAGAGTTCATTGGGGAGGAAGGCCAGGGCCTGTTTGCCCAGGTCCTTGCTCTGGGCACCGACGGAAGCTTGCCACTGAGCATGCGCGAATTGCGGAAGCAGGGCAAGAGCGAGCAGGGCGATGGAGAAACGGACGACAGGGATCGACTTCGAGAGCGAGCGAGGGTGCATTCGTACTGCCTCCAGAAAATGGGTTGATTGAAATTTTGGTAGTCGCCGGGGAGATATGATGGTGATTGTCGGTGTGCGAGTGTACCACTAACCGCGACTGGCGGCCTATTCGGCGTAGCCCTGCTGTCCAATGAGGGGGACGAATCGGCAGGCGGCTTCCTCGGTGAGCTCAGGTATGCCCTGTAGCTTGGTGACGACCTGCAGCAGTTGCGTGTCGGGTGGGCCGACCGGGACGATCAAGCGGCCACCTTCCTGAAGCTGGTCAAAGAGAGCTGGCGGCAGTTTCGGAGCGGCGGCAGCGACGACGATGCGGTCGTAGGGTGCATGCGCGGGAAGGCCGTTGCTGCCGTCTCCAACCTCGAGCGTAACGTTCCTGTAGCCCAGCCTGTCGAGTACGGCGCGGGCTTCGTTGGTTAGCGCGGGGTGACGTTCGATGGAGTACACATGGCGGGCAAGCTCGGCCAACAACGCCGTCTGATAGCCCGAACCGGTGCCGACCTCGAGCACGTTGTTCCCGGCAGAGAGATGGAGCAGCTCAAGCATCAACGCGACGATGTAGGGCTGGGAGATGGTTTGTCTTTCGCCGATGGGAAGAGGATGGTCGTCGTAAGCTCCCTCGCGGTACGGTTCGGCGACAAATTCATGGCGTGGAACTCGGGTCATGGCGGCTAAGACACGCTCATCACGAATGCCACGCTGGCGGAGTTGGGTGTTCGACCATGTGACGGCGACGGCCGGAGTCATGGTCGGAGATGGGGAAAGGGGGTCAAGGGGTTTGCCGGGATCAGAGTCTCAGTTTCGAGGTCTGTCGAGGTTTCAAGTGTACCGCTGGAGAGCGGTTCGAGGTCCTGCGGACGGCGCGCGAACGAAATCTTCGTCCATCGGGGGATTGAAGAAAGCCGGTCCCTTGCGGGACCGGCGATGGCCGCAAGGGCGCTACGATCTTCGTGAGCAGAAGGCTAGAAGTTGAGGACGATACCGGTCGAGAAGCGGCCGTTATTCTGCCTGTTTCCGAAGAAGCGGGTTTGCAGATAATCTCCCTGGAAACGCCATGCCAGCAGAGGAATCAGGTGGTAGTCGAGGCCACCGCCGAGAGCGGTCGCGAATGACGTGTCCGAAGCGGAGTAGCCAATCGTAGTGACGCTGACGTGGCCGGCACCGAACAGGGCGTGGGCAAAGGGTCGAATCTTGCCGATGGAAACCGACACGCGCGGCCCGAGCAGGTAGTTGTACTCGCGGGCGTCCACGTTGAAGACCTGGGTGCTGCTGGAGAAATTGTTTTTGCCGTAGAAGCCGTTGACGTCGGCGACCACTCCCACCCAGGGAAGCACCTTGCCTTCGAGAGAACCTTCCCAGCCATTCAGATTTGAGCGGTTATTGATGTTGAGATCAGCGCTGCCGTAGGAGTATCCAACGAAGATGTTCCCCTTGGGAACCTGGGCTGCGGCCAAGGATGAGCAATGCGCAGGACAACACGAAGAATGCCAAAAGGGCAATGAGGTTTCTTCTAGACACAACAACTGCCTCCTTAAGGATGATCTCCCGCTTTAGATGCAGAGCATGGGGTGTGGGATGGCAGAGTTTTGCCCGCGTTCCCGGCGAGCCGGTGGCTTATCCGGATACGCGCCCCGCGAGCAATCCACGCGTGCCTGCAGCAGCGTGTTGTTCAACGCGGGTAGACGGCGCTGAAGCGTCCGGCTATTTCCAGGGATCGCTTCGGGTCGGAGCGCTGTTCCCGAGCTATTTTTTGCGCTGGCGGATTTTTACGTCGAAGCTGACCACGCCGTTCTGATCGCGCGTGCCCACGATGGAAACGTCCTTGCGGACGTAATACTCGCCTTGAATGATCTGCTGCGAAGCCTGGGAGACGTTCTGGCTGTAGGTCAAAGTGAAGTTGTTGGAGATCTGCTGTTCGATGGTGACCTGGGCGCCGCGCGTGGGGTTGGTTTCGGTGCTGAGGCCCTGGGGGTCGATCTTGATTTTGCTGACTCCAAGCAATTTCTGGACGCGGTTGCTGACGGTGGAATTGAGGGCTTCGCTGAGAATGAGATTGGAAGCGGTCTCGCTGAAGGCGGTATTGCCCGACTGCGAGAGTTGCGCCGACTGCTCGCGGGTCTGGCCGACCGCAAGCAAGGCGACGATGTCGGCTTCCGGCAAAGGAGGATCGGAACGGTACTTGACACTGAGCGGCTTGCTGGTGTCGCCGTTGACGCTGACCGTGATGTCGTAGTCGCGGACGCGGGTGGTGGCTTGCAGGTCGAGCACCGGCTTGATGCTGACCGGGCTCTGGAAAAGCACTTCGCCGCGTTCCAAGCGGTACTTGGCGCCGTTGAAGTTGATTTCGCCCTCGAGCACTTCAACCCGGCCGAGCAGGGCGGGCTTGGCGGCGGTGCCCCGCAGGCGAAGATCGGCATCGCCCGAGAGGCGCGCGATGGCGGTCTGCATTTGCAGGTCGGGCGCGGTCACGACATGAACATCGAGCTTGACGCGATAGAGAGGCGAGGTTGCGGGCGGAACGACGACCGATTGCGAACCGCCAGCCGCGTAGGCGGCGAAGTCGAAGCCGGGAGTGATGGCGAGCTTGGTCACGGTGACATCGCCGCTGAGGGTGGAGGCGTCGCGCGTGCCATAGAAGCGAAGATCGGCATAGGCGGTGGAACTGACGCCCTGGGGATAGCGCAAGCGGACATCCTGCGCATTGGCGCTGAAGTCGAAGTTGATCTGGCCCTGATACGTGGTGGCTCCGCCGGTCAAGGTCAGAGTGCCGCCGCCGCTACGGGCAGTCAGGTTCTGGATCTGCAAGCGGTTTTTGTTGAAAACGAACGAGCCATTCATGTCGCTGAGGCCGCTAGGCAGATCGGCGTAGGCGAGCGAGCCGTGGCTGACATTCACCCGGCCCTGAAGCAAGGGATCGGCGATGGGACCGGTGACGGTGAGGGCGACATCGACGGCGCCGGAAGAGGTGAAGTTCGGGTTGAGAGTCTGGATGAGCTGCAGGTTCAGGTGACCTTCGCCGGCGAGATCGAGGTCGTGGCCGCCGATCAGCGAGGCGGTGCCGTGGGCGGAAAAGTTGGTGTCTTCACCGAGGACATGCAACTGCTCGAGGCGCACGATTTGCTGGGCCACGGTGAGGCGCACCGGGCCCGAGTTCTTAAGCTTGAGGGCGTCGACGGTCACGTCGAAGCCTTCCAGATTGGCAACCACATTCAGGTCGCGAGGACTGCGCAAGGGACCGCGCAATTGAATTTCTCCGGTCACGCCGGAATGCCCGCTGACCCGCCCATTGAGGTATTGGCGGAAGACTGAGTCCAGATCAAGGCGATCGAATCGCAAAGTGGCCTCGGCGGGGTAATCGCCGCGCGGGCGCACCGTGCCGTCGAGGGTGAACTGAGCGTGCTCAAAGTCGGAACGGGCGGTGACGTGAATGGCCTCGCCCTCGGTGACGGCAGTGAGGTTCAGATTGCCGGCCCGCTCGTGGTCCAGCGTGAGGTCGCGGACGAGGATCTTGGCATTGATGGCGGGCGCTTCCGGGGTGCCAGATCCCTGGGCAGTGAAATCGACCCGGCCTTCCACGGGGATGCGACTGGTTTGCAGTTGAGGGATTCTGGTCAGGTCGAAATTCTGCCCGGTGAGATTGAACTGGTAGGTGCGCGTGCCGGGATCGTAGGCGGCTCCGCCGCTGGCGTGCGAATCGTAGTAGTCGAATTGAATATTGTTGAGGGACGCCTGGCCCTGATTCCAGCGCAAATCGGAGTCGAATTGACGGATGGGCTGGCCATAGACAACCGCGTCGGCGATCTTCACGTGTCCTTCGGCATGGGGTTGGGCGCGCGTGCCGGAGGCTTGCAGGGTCAGGTTGGCGTGGCCGGTGACGGGGTAGTCGTATCCGGCGAGGGCCTCGACTTCAGGGATGTCGGCATTCTGCAGGTTGAGGCTGGCCGTAAAAGTATCGTTTGGGTTGAATTGTCCGTTCGAAAGAGACGCACTGAAGTCGAAGCGCGCGGAGGTATCGTCGTGGATGGCGGTGGCATGACGGACGGCGAGGATGCGGGGAGAGATTTGGATGTCGGCGGCCACCGAGTCCCAATGAACCTGCTGCTCGGGAGAGCGGTCGGTGGCGGGGAGGATGGAATCGAAATCCTGTACCTGAAGATGTCCGGAAAGACTGGCGGCAGAAACCTTGCCGGTAGCCGCGCCGCTGAAATGCGCGCTGCCATGCAAGGTGATGGGCAGGCGGTTGGGCCCGTGCAGGGCAACGATGAGGGGCTGGAGTTCGCCCAGGTCGGTGGTGGCGGCCGACAGTTGCAGAGATGAGGTGGCAGCGAGTTTGCCGCTGGCATGGAGTTGGCTGGAGCGGGTGGCGACGTCGAACTGCGCGAATTCCAGGTCGTCGGTAGCGGCGCGATAGGTGCCACGCGCGGTGGCAGTGATGGGAATTTGTCCGGGCTGCAGGCGGGACGGCGGAACGAGGTTGAGGGCAAACTCGGCGTCGGCGCGGCCGGGCGAGCCGGTCCAGCGCGCCTCAACGGTTCCGTCGGTAGCGCCGGCGAGTTTCAACCGGTCGAGCGGATATTGCCGGGTACTCAGGGCGGCGGCCACGGCAGCGGCGGAAATGTCTTTCACGCGCACGCGGATGAGGCCCTTGGGTTCGTCGTTTCTCTTCTCCCTGGCGGTGCGGGCCGGCGGAGCGAGCCAGTTGGTAATGTCGAGGTCGCCGGCGAAGGAACCGCCGAGCAGCCGGCCTTGTGCCTTAGTGAGCTTGAGCTGGCGCTCGTTCACGCTGAAATCGGAATTCAGGCTGGCGTCGCCCAGGTTGAGCCGGTCGTCGCGCCATTCGAAATTCTTAAGAGCGACTTTGCCGGCGGAGGAAAATTTGCCGGCGGACCAGCTTCCTTTACCGCTGAGGTCGAGGAACCCGGCGCGCAATTGGGGTTGCCGGGAAAGGGCGGCGGCCTCGGCAAGATCCACGGTGCCGGTGTAGTTGGCTTCGATGATGGGCTGGCGGAAATCCCGGATCCGGCCGCTGGCTTCGACGTGAGAGCGGCCCGAGTTCCATTTGAGCGAACTGACTTCCACATCATTCTTGCCAAGATTGAAGTGAGCGGCTGCCATCCAGGCGAAGGACGGATAGTCCTGAAGTTTAGTTTCGACCCGGCCCAGCAGGAGGCTGCTTTCGAAGCGTCCGCGGAGGAAGGAATAGGTCATCCTGGCCGAGACGTCGGTGACGTCGAAGTCGAAGGGGGTGCGCCGATCATTCCATACGAACTCGCCGCGGCGGACCTCGAGGGTGCCGATGGACAGCGAGAAAAGTTGTTCGATGGGGTTTTGGGTGGAAGCGCGCTGCACCCGGGGCACGGGAAGATTGGTCGTGCCATCGGGGTAAATGATCAGGTGAATGACGGGGTGTTCGACCAGGATCGACTTGAACCCAAACTCCGTTTCCAGCAGGGAGATCACCCGGATGCGGGCGACGACCCGATCGGTGTGCGCCAGGGGAACATCGTCGGCAGCCTCGAGGCCGTGAATGGTGAGGCCGCGAATTTCGACCTGCAAGCGAAACGGAATGGTGTGGTAGGTGCCAAGCTCGACGCGGCCACCGGTGGACTTTTCGATGGCTGCCACGATGCGGCTGCGCACGAAAGCCTGAAACGAATCGGTAGTCATGTACCAGGCGACGCCGGCCAGAGCGAGGAATCCGAAGCCGATCAGCAGAAGAAGATATTTCCACCACCGGCGTGGGGACGGCTTCGGTTCAGCGTCGCTCACGGCGCCTGGCCTCCGGTGGGAGCCGGGGGACTGGAAGCGGGACCCGGCGTGCTGATCTTGCTTTCGGCACGCAGACTCTGCAACCACGAACTGAACAGCTCATTCACTTTCTGCTGGGTGAGAATCTCGCGGATCTGACCGGACACCTGAGCCAGCGGAACCTCGTCGGAGCCGGTCTTGCGCAGTTGGGGCAAGAAGGTTTCGCGGTAATAGGCCTCAACGCTCTGGGGACGTGACCTGAACGGCGGGACGAAGGCGGGCCTCGACCTGGTGGAGGACCGAGATATCCCGGGCGAGGCTGGCTTCAACCTGCCTTGGTTCGAGGCCATAGCGGGTGAGGACCGCTTGCCAGTCGGCGGGAGAGGTGGCGCCATGCTGGCTCTGGATGTCCTTGATCCGCTGCTGCAGTTCCTCGGCGGGCGGGGGCGAGGAATCAGCGCCCTGGGCCTGCTCGCGGAGCAGTTCCTGGTCGATGAGGCGGTCGAGGGCGTGCCCGCGATCCTGATCGGTGACTTGCTGCAGGGGCCGGGCTTCGGCCAGGGCTTCAAAGCGGACCGCATCATCCCAGTCGCTTTGCAGGATGACGTGTCCATTCACCGTGGCCACGATGCGGTCGATGATTTCAGCGGGGCGGGCCGCCGCGGCAAGAAGCAGGACCAGCAAAGCGAGATGGGAAAGGTAGCGCATCAGAAAGCTTGCCCAATGCTAAAGAAGAAATTGAAATGACTGGCCCGCTGCGGAACGAACTGAGTCGCGGTCGACTGATCGTTCACGGTATTGGTGACGGTCTTGAAACTGGGAAATGCGGGCGGATTGAGATTGTAACCGAAATCGAGGCGAATCGGGCCGATGGGAGTCTTGTAGTGCACCCCCACCCCGAGGGCATGGGAGATGTAGTTGAAATCGCACTGGGTGTAGGTGCTCTGGTGAAGACAAACGTCCGGATTCTTCTGATGCCAGCGGAACAGATGGTCCACCATATCGGCCGGCTTAGCAAAAACGTTGCCCATGTCGTGAAAGAGGGTGAAGCTAATGTTGTTACCGACGAAGGGCAGCTCGGCCGGCGGGAGGCGCAACTCCAACTGGTTCAGAAACAAGGCGCTGCCTCCCAGCGGGAACCCCGTGTTCAGATCGCGCGGTCCAGCCTGATTTAACCCAAACCCGCGATGAGAGTTGCCGCCTCCGGAAAGAAAACGTTCGGGGAGCGGGATCAGGTTGGCGCCGGCAGGCGGGTTCTCGTTCGGTTCCAGGATCACAGTTTTGCCAAAGGGGTTCTGGATGCCCAGGCGAGTGGAACGAGCCAGCACGAAGCGCTTGTTGGGGGAGCCATGCCTGCCGAAGAGGTAGTAGTTGGAATGTTGCAGGAGGATGCGGCTGAAATCGGCTTCCGAACCGAAGTAGGTGGCGGCGACCCCGGCGTCGAGGGTGGTGTAGGTGCCCTTGGTGGACTCGAGGGGATTGTCGCGCCGATCGCGAAAGAAAGTGAAGGCGGGAATGCCGACGCGCGTAGGCTGTGACAGGATCGGGATCAGGTTCGTGGTGATGACCAGGTTGCTGGCCTGTACGCGGCGGTAGGTCATGCTGTAAACCACCTCGCTGGGCGGTCGCCCCGCGACACACTTCTCGGTGCTGCCGAAGCACTGGTGAATCTGGGCGGACCCTTCCAGGCGTTTGGACGTAAAGGTAGTGATGTCGAGGGTGTTGTCGTAGAAGCCGGTGAATGACAGCGTGAGCTTGTCATTGTCCAGCCAGCCGGGCGCGTTATAGCTGATCAAGGCACGCTGCTGGAGACGGCCGAGGTGTCCCTTGAAAACAATGGTGTGGTTCAATCCGCGGAAATTCAAACGTGTGACCTCAAGCGAAACCCTTGGGCTGACGCCGGTCTTGCCCTGGGGAACTGCGGCGCTGGTGGAAGGCTGCCCGGTCTGCACCTCGAGTCCCAGTCCGTAATTAAAGGTGTAACGCTTGGCTTCGCGGATGTCGATCAGGACATTCTTGGAGGGATCCTCGCCGGTGGGATTCTGCACGGCGGTATCGACCTGGCTGAAGATTCCGAGGTCGTACAAGGAAGCCTGGGTTTTGAGCATGTCTTCCTGGCTCAAGGCACTGGCCGGGGTGACTTTAAGTTTTCGTTGCACGACATAGGGACGGGTGTGCACCAGCCCCGATACCAGAACACGGTCCACAAAGAACTGCTCGCCTTCCTGAAGGGCGAAGGTCACATCGATGTGATCGACGCTGCCGGTCACGGAATGAGTGGAAATCTCGAGGGTGGCGTTGGGAAAGCCATTGTTAAAGTAATAGTTGAGGATCGTGTCGCGATCGCCGGCCAGCTTATAGTCGGAGTAGGGTTGGTTGGGAGCGGTATCAATCTTCTGCAAAAGATCATCGGTGGGGACTTTCTGGTTGCCGACAATCTTGACCTCCCCCACCAGGGTTTGCGGTCCTTCACTGATATCGAGGGTAATGGCCAAGCGCTTGGCGACCCCCTGATAGTTATCCAGGATGGTGCTTTTGATCTGGATTTGGTGGAAGCCATTGGCCTGATAGAGGTCGCGCAATCCGTTGAGGTCACTGGCCAGCAGGGATTGGCTGTACCGGCCGCTGGAAAGCAGGCGGGTGGCAGGCTGGACCTGCATGCGGGAGCGGAGCGCTTCCTGGTCGAAGTACTTGTTGCCGAGGATGTTGATCCTGACCAGTTTGTGACGGATGCCGGCATCAATGACGTAGACGGCGCGCAATTCGTTTTTGGCGGAGTCGGACTGTTTCTTGATGCCGATTTTCGCGTCAAAATAGCCGCGGGTCTGGAGATAGTCGAGAAGATTGCGACGGCCCTCATTGAGGAGATCGTCGTCGAGCGCATTCTCCTCGTAAACGGGGACGCGCTTGCGCAGGACCGACTGACGGATTTTGAAGCCCTCGACGCCGATGTCGACCGAGGGTCCGGGATCCACCAGGAAGGTAAAGTCGACCCGGTTGGTTTCGGGCCGATAGGTACGGAGGGCGATGGAGACCTGGGCGAGCAGGCGCTTCTGTTTCAGGAATTTTTTGCGAATGCGTTGCAGCGCGCTGCTGACGCGATCGGCGGTGACGCGATCGCCGGGATGGATATGAGCGATGTCCTCGATCTGGCCAACCGAATAACCGACGTCGCCTTTCAGATTCACTTCCCCGACCGTGGCCTGGGGACCGGCGGCGATGCGGAAAGTGATATCCATCTGGTCGGTTTCCGGATGGGGATGCTCCTCATGGGTGACGGCGGCGCGATAGAAGCCATTGTCGGAAAGGACCTGCAAGACGTTCTTGTTGGCGTGTTGGAGTTTTTCGGGTGTAAAAATCTCGCCCAACTGGAGCTTGGTTGCGCTGACCAGCTGGTTGGCGCTGGGGCGTCCCGGATCGCCTTCGGCGGTGACCGAGCCGACGAAGTAGTTATTGACACCGGAAAAAGTAAGGACGACCGCATTGTCGGGAGTTTTTTCGGCTTCGACCCGAACATCCGCAAATAAACCGGTATTAAAAAGGATCTTGAGGCTGTCGCGCACCAAGTCCCGGTTGAGAGGCTGGTTGGTTTTCTGGGGTAGCAACTGGCGGAGATGATCCTGCTCGCGGGTGGCCACCGCGGCAAAGCGGATCTCGCGGACGGGGAGGCCGAGGTAGGGCGAGATTGTACCCAGAGCGGGATTGGGGGTTTGCGCGGCTGCTTCTGTCGAAGGGCCTGGCTGTGGAGGCGAGGCCGGCACCTGTTGAGCGGAAATCAGCGAGGGCAGCAGCGACACGACCAGAATGGCGCACAACCTTGCCCTGGCTCGCAAAAATACTCCTCGACCCGATGGATGGCTCACGGTTTCGATGAAAGGTTGGAAAACAATGTTGTCTATGGGCCTTAACTCGCGGCGCTCCATCTGTCCATCAAACCCGGACGAAGGAGAAAGGCTGCGGCGCCGGACCTATAATAATGGTTTCGCGGCTGGGGATTGGTTATGTCTTTGGAACACGACGAACGATATTCACGACAAATCCTGTTTCGCGGGGTAGGGGCGGAAGGACAAAAGCGCCTGGCAAGTGCGCACGTCGCGGTGGTGGGATGTGGGGCGACGGGCTCGGCGGTGGCTTCCCTGCTGGCGCGTTCGGGGGCGGGTACGATTCGCATCATTGACCGCGACTATGTGGAAGCCAGCAACCTGCAGCGGCAATCGCTGTTCGACGAAGCGGATGCGCGGGAGTCGCTGCCCAAGGCGATCGCGGCGGCCAGACGGATTGCAGCTTTCAATTCAGAGATCGTGGTGGAACCGCAGGTCGCGGACCTGACGCCGGACACGGTTGAAGTTTTGCTCGAAGGCGCGAGTCTCATCCTGGACGGGACGGATAACTTCGAGACCCGGTACCTGATCAACGATTACGCGGTCAAAAATGGCGTGCCGTGGATTTATGCGGCTGCGGTGGGAAGTTATGGTGTGACGTTGAATGTATTGCCGGGCAGGACGGCATGCCTGGCATGCGTGTTTCCAGAATCGCCGCAAGGGACGTTGGAAACCTGCGAGACGGCCGGGATTCTGAACTCGGCCGTGAACCTGGTGGCAGCGATCGAGGCTAGCGAAGCGTTGAAGATGCTGGTCGGCGCGGAAGACAAGCTGCGGCGCACGCTTTTTTCCTTCGACGTGTGGACCAACGAACAGGCTGAGATTCAGGCCGGCAAGCCGCGAGCGGGGTGCCGGGCGTGCGGGCTGCGCGACTTCATTCACCTGGAGGGCGAGGGGCGGCCACACATCACGCTGTGCGGACGCAATTCGGTGCAGATTCACGAGCGGCATCGGCCGGTGGATTTTCGACTGATGAACGAACGGCTCAAGCCCCATGGGAAGGTTCGGCATAACGACTTCGTGCTGAAATTCTGGCGCGAGCCTTACGAGATGACATTGTTTCCGGACGGGCGCGCGATCATTAAGGGGACTACGGACGCCGGGGTGGCTCGGAGTTTGTATGCTCGGTTCGTGGGGAACTAGGGTTAGGCAGAAGCTTGAACCGTGCCCGGTTTGTGGGAAGCTAGGGTTAATTAGAAGCTTGAACCGCAGAGGGCGCTGAGAAGATCCGCAGAGGACGCGGAGTTTGTGTGCTCGGTTCGTGGGGGGCTAGAGTTAAGCAGAAGCTGAACCGCAGAGGGCGCTGAGAAGATCCGCAAAGGACGCGGAGTTTGTGTGCTCGGTTCGTGGGGGGCTAGAGTTAAGCAGAAGCTGAACCGCAGAGGGCGCTGAGAAGATCCGCAGAGGACGCGGAGTTTGTAGGCGGTTCGTGGGGAGCTAGGGTTAAGTAGAAGCTTGAACCGCAGAGGGCGCTTGAGAAGATCCGCACAGGACGCGGAGTTTGTGTGCCCGGTGTGTGAAGGCCAAAGGCTCAGGCTAACCGTTAATTTTCTGCAGTTTGTGCGCATGTTCTTGCAGCATGGGATGAAGTGCGGCAGGGGCGTTCGCCGGCAAAAGCCCCAAAAAGCTGGTGAATCACGGCCAAATCGCTGCAACCGCTAGCACTGGCATGCGACCTGCTTCTCTGGGGTTGGGACTGTCATCCCCGGAGGTAGGTATGCGCGCAGTCACGGTAGGAATCGTGGTCGTTTGTTTCTCGGCCCTGGCCCTGGGTCAGGCGGGAGCTCGACGCGTTCCAGGCTATTGCTCCAACAATTGCGGTCCATATATTCCGCTGATTTCCACGCCGAACGTGGGCTTCGAAACGGTGTCGAATTCTCCCGTGGGAGCCAGCAACGCAACCGGAGGATTGCACGCCGGGGCGCGCAACTCTACTTTGTCCATCGTCGATGGAAATCCCGACGCGGTGCATACCCAGGTGGTCTGGTACTCGGGCGGAGGCAGCCCGCTGGTGTCGCCGGCGGTTCTGCTGCCGACGCCGCAACCCATGATGGGGATGCATGATGAGCACATGATGCGTATGGAGCATATGGAGCATGAGCGCGGCGAGGAAGCGCGCCAGGCCTGGACCTATTACGCCGCTGGTACGGCGAGTGCAAGCGCGGTGGAAGCGTCCGCGGCAGCGAAGAGCGGAAGGCACGCGGCCCGGGCGTATACGAACCAGGATGTGGAGCGGATGAACGAGAAGAATCAGGAGTTCAAGAGGAAGTAGGGGCTCTGGGTTCTCGGCTCGGCCTCTCGGTCGGGCTGTTGTCGGGCTCTCAGGTCCCGGGATTTCCAGCAGGCTCGGCCAAGTGCCGGGCCTTTTTTATTGGAACACACGAACGGGGAGCGCTGGCATTGCAGCGGGTTCAGTGGGCTTGAGGCTGATGACGTCAACCGGGGTGGCGGAGTGCTAGTGGCGTGCTGATCTGATATCTTCGTGGCTTCGTCGAGAGTAAGGGTTCCATCTCGCCGGCATGGACAACTGCTGATGGCAGACAATGTGCGCCCCGCACCTTCCCGCCTGTACCGCTGGATCGTTCTCGTCTTTATCAGCGTCGCAATGGGCGGCAATTACTACATCTATGACAGCATCAACCCGCTGGAACGGATTTTCATCGAGCACCTGGGCTACTCCGGGACCCGCTTTGGGTGGCTGAACTCGGCTTACAGCGTGGCGGCGGTGCTTACCCTGCTGATAGGCGGGATCATCATCGATCGGATTGGAACCAAGAAGGCCATCTTCATCTTCGCCATGCTCTGTTTCCTGGGGGCATTGCTGACCGCGGCGCAAGGAAATTTCACGACGATGGTGGCCGGGCGAACGGTCCTCGGGCTGGGCGCGGAATCGATGATCGTGGCGGTAACCACCGCGCTGGCAAAGTGGTTCAAGGGGAAGGAACTCAGCTTTGCTTTTGGAGTGAACCTGACGATCGCGCGATTGGCTTCGGTGGCGGCGGACAATTCGCCGACCTGGGCAAATTCCGCGTTTTATCCGCAAGGACCCGCCGGAGAACCGAGTTGGCGTGGCCCCCTTTTGATCGCGGTCGGCGCCGGAGTCCTCAGCCTGGTGTGCTCGCTGGTGTACTGGTGGCTGGAGAGCCGAGCGGAAGAACGCTATGAACTCGGCAAGGCGGGCGCAATCGACAAACTGGAGTTCAAGGGGATCCTCAAGTTCAATCCGTCGTACTGGTACGTCGTCGGGCTATGCTTCACGTTTTATTCCGCAATCTTTCCCTTTAGAACGTTTGCCATTGATTTCTTCACGAACAAGATTCTGTCAGGCGGGATCATCTCGGACGCGACCAGGATCCTGGCGCACGAGAAGGCGGGTTTCTTTAACAGCCTGCTTCCGCTTGCGGCGATGATCGCGACGCCACTGTTCGGGTTGCTGGTGGACCGGGTGGGCAAGCGAGCGCTTTTCATGATGTTTGGCTCCATCTTGCTCATGCCCGTCTACCTGCTGATGGGATACACCAACGTTTCGCTGTGGGTGCCGGTTTCCCTGATGGGAATCGCCTTCTCGCTGATCCCCGCGGTGATGTGGCCCTCGGTGGCTTATATCGTCGACGAGTCAAGGCTGGGGACGGCGTACGCCCTGATGACATTGATCCAGCAGATCGGCTTCTTCATCATGAATCTGCTGATTGGGAAAGCCAATGACTTCGCCGGGGCCGGGCTGGAAAACCCTCGGGGGTATGCCCTCGGGATGTGGATCTTCTCGGTTTTGGGTTTTGTCGGGCTGGCTTTTGCGATCCTCTTGCGGATGCGCGAAACCGGGCCGGGGGGGCATGGGCTGGAGACGATTACGACCCGGACCGGGGTGTGAGGCGGGCGGCAGATTTTCGGTCTCGAGTCTTAAATGTCAAGTGTCAGGTCTACAAAATTCTGGATCGCTCTTCCCGCTGGCTATCATCTCTATGGGGAGCTCGAGTGGGCGAGTCGCTGGGGAGCGGGATGGGTTTAAGAATTGGCAAAAGCAGGCAGGCGAGAGGGGTTGGTGGCCTGAATCGGCGACCTGGCCAGTGAGTCTGGGTTACGAAGGTCACTGGGGAATCGGGCTCGCTGGCAAAGTGAACCAAGGGAACGGGTTTTGTTATTCTGGTAGGCAAGAAGGGGCATGTGGCCGTCCCAAAATGGCCCGCAACCAGTACAACGTACAGATATTTAGCCGCATCTGACAACATGCGGCCGGAAAAGGCGACTTGACCGAGCCACGACCACCGCAGAGCGCAGGGCCATCCGAAGCGCAGGCGATTGAGCAAGCGAAGCAAGGGAACGCGGAAGCTTTCGAGTTTCTGTATAACCTGCATAAGCGGCGCGTGTATTCTTTGTGCTTGCGGATGACGGCGAATACTGCCGAAGCGGAAGACCTGACGCAGGAAGCATTCCTGCAACTGTTCCGCAAGATTGGGACGTTCCGGGGCGAGTCGGCTTTTTCGACCTGGCTGCACCGCATGGCGGTCAATGTGGTGCTGATGCACTTGCGGAAAAAAGGCTTGCCGGTGGTTTCGCTCGAAGAAGCGACCGAAGGCGACGAAGATACGCCCAAGAAGGATTTTGGGGCAGACGATCCTGTTCTGTCCGGCTCGGTGGACCGGTTACGGCTGCAGAATGCGGTGGACCAGTTGCCACCGGGGTATCGCTCGATCTTTGTGCTGCATGACGTGGAAGGTTATGAGCACAACGAGATCGCGACGATGGTGGGTTGTTCGATCGGAAACAGCAAGTCGCAGTTGCACAAGGCGCGAATGAAGTTGCGCGAGTTCCTCAAAACGAGCAGAGCCGAAAAGGCCACCAAGCCGTGAGGACGGAAGCGCAGGCGGTACGGAAAGTCTTGGGGAGAGAGATGTCATGACGTGTTCAGAGTTTCAGCGTGAGTTGCCCGAGTACATGGAAGAGGGCGGCAGTGCAGAGCTACAGGCCCACCTGAAGAGATGCACCAGTTGCTCGGGATTGGTGACGAGCCTGGAGACGATTGTCAGGGAAGCCCGGGAGTTGCAGGCGAGTGAGGAGCCCAGCCCGCGGGTCTGGAATTCGATCGAAATCATTCTTAGGCAAGAGAATCTGATCCGGGAGCCGCAAGCGCGCGGCCACCGGTCAATTCTTCCTACCTTGAAACAGCGTTGGGGCGCGATGGCCTGGCTGGTTCCAGCCGCGGCGGCGCTGTTGGTAGGAGCAGGGATCCTGCTGTATCAGCAACGACCCGTGCGGCGGGTGGCGGCCACCGCCCCGATAGCGCCCGCCACCGCGGCAGCGACCGGCGATGCAAGCGACGAGCAATTGCTGCAAGAGGTCTCGGTGCGCGCTCCCTTGATGCGGGCGGCGTATGAGACCAACCTCAGGGACGTAAACAACTACATTCGAGACGCACAGGACTCGGTGAATGCGAATCCGAACGACGAAGAGGCGCAGCAGGCGCTGATGGATGCCTACGGGCAGAAATCGATGATTTACGAGATGGCTTTGGATCGATCTCTGCCATAATGGGCGGCGAGAAATCGGGCACCTTCTGGACGAGGTAAAGGGATCTATGCAGCGCAGTAAATGCACCGCCGCAATCGGGATCGTCTTGCTGGTGATGCTGGCAGCCCTCGCCAATGCGGAGACCACCAAGAAGGAATTCCGCTTCGAAGTTGGGACCAAGTCTAAAGTTTCCATCGTTAACCACTTTGGCAGCGTGTCGGTAAAGCCCGCGACCGGCAACTATGTGCTGGTGAATGCGACGATCTACTCCGACAAAGTTGAAGTGGACCAGAATCAGAGTGGAAACCGGGTCGATGTGCAGTCGCACCTGCTGACCGGGGCCACGCCTGAGAATTCCCGGGTGGACTACGAAGTGCTGGTGCCCGCCGATGCCAGTGTAAGTCTGGAATCATCGACCGGGCCGCTGCATGCGGAGCGGTTGCATGGCGACGTGGAAGCAGAAGGCGCGAATGCGGCCGTCGATGTCCACGACATGGCGGGCGGCCACGTGCACGTGAAAACCATGGCCGGGTCGATCACGTTGACCAACATTCGCGAAGGGCACGTGGAAGTCGATTCGGTGAGCGGGGACGTCACCCTGAATTCGGTGACCGGACCGCTGGTGCGGGTAAGCTCGACCAGCGGCAAGATTCAGTACAACGGAGATTTTGGCTATGCCGGGGAATACCGGTTCAACAGCCACTCCGGCAACATCGAAGCGACCATCCCGGAAGACGCGTCGGTGGACGTGAAAGCCCAGTCGGTACGCGGGCTGGTGCAAAACGATGTGACCCTCCAACCTAAAGCTCACACCGCCTTCCTCGTCAAAGAGGGGAGTTCCTTCGCAGGTACCATCAACAAGGCGGCTTCCTCGGTATGGCTGCGAACCTTCAGTGGTAAAATCCACCTCAAGAAACGCTAGAAAATCCAGGCTGGGAGCGTAGGGAAGCTTCCCAAACCACAAGCATGAAAGGCACGCCAGGATCGCGCCGGGAGGATGAGGCGCCGGCGGCAAGGTGTGACGCGCCGGTGCGGGCGATCTTTCTTGTGGGGTTCATGGGGGCCGGCAAAACCAGCGTCGGCCGGGTGTTGAGCCAGCGACTGGGCTGGCGATTCGAGGACCTGGATGACCGGATCCAGGCGCGGGAAGGCCGGACGATCCCAGAGATTTTCCAGCAATCGGGAGAGGCGCAGTTCCGGCGGAGCGAGGTTGCCGCACTCCGCGAGTTGCTGGCGGAGGTGGAATCGGGTTCATCGCTGATCGCGGCGCTGGGAGGTGGGGCCTTCGTCCAGGACGAGGTGGCTTCCCTGCTGGAGGACGCAGGCAGGGTCACGGTTTTCCTGGATGCTCCGGCGGATGAGTTGTGGCGGCGCTGCGGAGCCGACGTGGTGGAGCGACCGTTGCGGCGAGAAGAAGCGCAATTCCGGCAATTGTACGAAGCGCGGAGGCCTCGCTACCTGCGCGCAAAATTGCGGGTCGAGACGGGAGAGCGGGAGATCGAACGGATCGCGGGTGAAATCGTAAGCGGCTTGAGGCTGGACCGCCGAGACTGCGGCGAGGAGAAGTGACGTGAAGTTTTCGAGGATCATGCGGGTGGGGATCGCGGGCCTGCTGCTTACGCCAGGAATGGGCGCGGCGGCCGACAAGAAGGACACCGGGCAGATGGTGGATTCCGGTTCCCTGGGCATTTTCACAAACGGCCACCGGATCGCAACCGAGACCTTCTCGATCCAGCAAAATCCGAGTGGCAGCTTGATCACTTCCGACTTCAAGACGGAAGAAGGAGTGGACAAGGCGGCACAAACTTCGACCCTGCAACTGACGCCCACGGGAGAAATCCGGAAGTATGAGTGGAAGGAACTGAGTCCCGGCAAGGCGCAAGCCACGGTGGCGCCCAGCAATGACTACCTGATGGAGCGCATCTCGAGCGGGACCAGCGAGAAACCGGAGGAGCAACCGTTCCTGCTGCCGGCCTCGACCAGCATCCTGGACGACTATGTGTTTATCCATCGCCAGGTGCTGATCTGGCGGTACCTGGCCATGGCCTGCAAGCAGGAAAAGGGCGTGGTGCAGTGTCCCGCCAATGTCAAGACACAGTTTGGAGCGATGAACCCGCACCAGCGTACTTCCCTGCCCCTGAGCGTGGAATTTTCCGGCCGCGACAAGGTTGCGATTCGGGGGGCGGAACGGGAAATGAACAAGTTTGTTTTGCGGAGCGAAGGCGGCGACTGGACGCTGTGGCTGGACGACCAGTTCAAACTGCAGCGTATTCTGGTAGCCAGCGATAACACCGAAGTAGTACGAGACTGAGGAGAAGCCGGCTGTCGAATGCCCTTTAGCATGGCTTTAATCGACACACGCACCGCGCGCGTCATATTTACGGTGTCGCTGTTCGCACTCGGGCTGGGATTTCTCTACGTGGCGCGGAAGACGCTCATCGTTTTCCTGTTTGCCATCTTCTTTGCCTACCTGATGGAACCGGCGGTATCGCGCCTGGAGAAGTGGTTGCACGGCCGCGCGGGCGCGATTGCGGTCATCTACATCCTCTTGGTGTCGGGGCTGGGCCTGTTCTTTTTCTCGGTGGGGCCGCGAATTGGACGGGAAGGAGCGCGTCTTGGGCAATCGCTTCCCGAACTGCTGAACCGGGTGAGTTCCGGAGACATCGCACACGACATCGGCCAGGAGCACGGCTGGAGCAAGACGACGGAGGACAAGTTCCGGCAATTCCTGACCCAGAATTCCGAAGACATCAAGAAATACGCGGAGCGTTTCGGGTTGCGCGCGGCGGGTGTTGCCAAGGAAGCGTGGCTGATTCTGCTGGTGCCGCTGCTGGCGATTTTCTTCTTAAAAGACGGGCGGACGTTCAGCGAGGTGGCGCTGTCGGTGGTGCAATCGCGGCCGCAGCGGGAATTCCTGCAGGCGGTCGTCGCGGATATGAACCAGATGCTGGCGCACTTCATCCGCGCCCAACTGACCCTGGCGGCATTTTCGCTGATGATGTACGCCTCGTTTCTGGGGATGATGGGGGTTCCGTACGCGCTGGTGCTGGGAACGGCCGGCGGCGTGATGGAGTTCATCCCGGTGGTCGGACCGCTGGTGGCCGCGCTGCTGATACTGAGCGTGGCGATTTTGATGAATTATCCGCACTGGGTGGTGTTGCTGGTTTTTCTGGTGGTCTGGCGGCTGATTCAGGACTACGTCATCACGCCGCGCGTGATGGGCAAGAGCATGGAACTGCATCCGCTGGCGGCGATTTTCGGGGTCATGGCCGGGGGCGAGATTGCAGGCGTGCTGGGCGTGTACCTTTCGATTCCGGTGATGGCCAGTTTGCGGATCGTATGGCGGCGCGGGCGAATCTACGTGGAGAAGAAGCGGTTTGGGCCTCTGAACGAATACACCTTCGGAGGAGAGATCCAGCCGCGGAAGTAGGACCTGGCTTCCTGGCAAATGTTGCGGCTTCCAGCGGAGCCCTTGGCTGAGGGTTCTCAGTTAATCCCATCCCAATTAAGGCAATGACTGGTCGGAGATTGCAGATTTTAGATTGCAGATTTTAGATTGCAGATTTCAGATTGCAGATTGCAGATCTCAGATTGCAGATTTCAGATTTCAGATTGCAGATTTCAGATTTCAGATTGCAGATTTCAGATCTCAGATTGCAGATCTCAGATTGCAGATCGCAGATCTCAGATTGCAGATTTCAGATTGCAGATCGCAGATCTCAGATTGCAGATTTCAGATTGCAGATTTTAGATTTCGGACTTCCGACGAAAGCGGGAAGGAAGCGCAAAACCTCAAGCTGAAATCTGCGTTCTGCGATCTGCACACCCTCGGTAGGGCGCACGCGGTGTTGTAAAATCCGAAGCTAGTCTTATGTCGAACAAGATCCCTGTTGGAATTCTGGGCGCGACCGGCATTGTGGGGCAGCGCTTTGTGCAAATGCTGGAGCATCACCCCTGGTTTGAGGTGGCCTGGCTGGCGGCATCGGACCGTTCGGAAGGGCGCAGGTATGGGGAGGCGGCGCGCTGGCGACTGAAAACGACGATTCCTGAACGGGTAGCCGGGATGACGATCTCTCCGGCCAAACCCGAAGGGGCGCCGAAGATAATTTTTGCTGCGCTGGACGCGAGCATTGCCGCGGAGATGGAGCCTGGTTTTGCGGACGCGGGTTGCAAGGTGATCTCGAACTCCAGCGCCTTGCGCATGGCCAAGGATGTGCCGCTGGTGATCCCGGAAGTGAACGCGGGGCACGTCAAGCTGATCGAGACGCAGGCCTGGCGCCGGAAGTCGGGAGGGTTTGTGGTGACGAATCCCAACTGCTCCGCCATCGGGCTGGTGCTGGCACTGGCACCACTGGACCAGCAGTTTGGGCTCGAGACCGTGATGGCTGTGACCATGCAAGCGGTCAGCGGAGCGGGCTATCCGGGCGTGGCCTCGCTCGACATTCTAGGCAACGTGATTCCTTACATCGCGAAAGAAGAAGAGAAGATGGAGGAAGAGACCTTAAAGCTGTTGGGCAAGCTGAACGGGTCCGGGATCGTTCCCGGGACGTTCGCGATGAGCGCGCAGTGCAACCGGGTCGCGGTCGAGGACGGGCACACGGAGTCGGTTGCGGTGAGGCTGAAGAAGAAGGCGAAGGCTGAGGAAATCATCGCGGCCTGGAACGGGTACAGGGCGGAACCGCAGAGGCTGCGACTGCCGAGCGCTCCGGATCCGCCGGTGGTCTACCTGGAGGCGAACGACCGGCCGCAGCCACGGTTTGATGCGGACCGTGGAGCGGGCATGACGACGACGGTGGGGCGGCTGCGTCCGTGCCACGTGCTGGACTGGAAATTCACAGTGCTTTCGCACAATACGATACGGGGCGCGGCGGGAGCGGCCTTGCTGAACGCGGAATTGCTGAAGGCGCAGGGATACCTCGAGTGAGACGGGAAGACGACTGCGAAGCCGGGTTCAGCGGAACTTTGTCTGGCAAGACGATCGGCGCGCCTCGTCGGGCGAGACGGCGGGGCTACCGCTTCACGCGAGATTCTCAGCAATGATCGTAATGAAATTTGGCGGCACCTCGGTGGAGGACGCCAAGGCGATCGACCGTACGGCTGCGATCGTCAAAGGACGCGGCGGCAAAAAGCCGGTGGTCGTGGTCAGCGCCATGGCCAAGGTGACCGACACGCTTCTGAAAATGGCGCAGGCGGCCGGGAGCGGGGATCGGGAGACCGCACTGGCGCTCTCGCGGGGGCTGCGCGAACGACATTACAATACCGCAGGAGAATTGCTGGGGACCGGCGTCTTCACGCAATTCCATGCAGAGTTGGAAGGCGAGTTCGACGCGCTCGATGAACTGTTGCGCGGGATTGCGGCGGTAGGCGAACTCACTCCGCGAACCACCGATCACGTTGCTGCCTACGGAGAATTGCTTTCCAGCAAGATCGTGACGGAAGCGTTTTCAGCGCGCGGACTCCCGGCGTCGCTGGTCGACTCGCGCGACTGCATCGTGACCGACAGCACCTATACGCGGGCAGTTCCCTTCTTCGACGACACCAACGAACGGCTTACCCTGAAGGTGAAGCCGCTGCTGGAGGCAGGACGCATTCCGGTCATGGGGGGCTTTATCGGCTCGACGCGGAATGGGATCACGACCACCATCGGGCGAGGTGGATCGGACTTCTCCGCGGCCATTGTGGGCGCGGGACTGAATGCCGAGGCCATCGAGATCTGGACCGACGTGGACGGAATGATGACCACCGATCCGAATTTGTGTCCGGACGCGCACCGGATCCGGGTCATCAGCTTCGACGAGGCGGCGGAACTGGCCTATTTCGGGGCGAAGGTGTTGCATCCCGCGACGGTGCTGCCCGCCATCCAGAAAAATATTCCGGTGTACATTCTGAATTCGCGGAATGCGGGGTGCGAAGGGACCAAGATCACGACGCGGGCGCCGCACTGCAAGAACATCTTTAAGGCAATCGCGGCCAAGAAGCGCATCACGATCGTGAACGTGGCGGCACCGCGCATGCTGCTGGCACACGGGTTCCTGAAGTCGATTTTTGAAGCGTTCGACCGGCACAAGGTGGCGGTGGACGTGGTTTCCACCTCGGAGGTCAGTGTTTCGCTGACGGTGGATTCGAACGAGGCGATTCCAGCACTGGCGGCGGACCTGGCGAAACTGGCGGACGTAAAATACGAAGGACGCAAGGCGATCGTGTGCCTGGTGGGGGAAAGTTTGCGGGAGACGCCTGGAATTGCCGCGCGGGTATTTGGCGAACTGTCGGATTTGAAGATACGGATGATTTCGCAGGGGGCATCGGAGATCAACCTGACATTCGTGATCGAGGAGGCAGACGTGCCGGGGGTGGTGCAGAGGCTGCACCGGGCATTCTTCTCGGAACTGGATCCCGGGGTATTTGCTTAGGATCGAAGTCCCCGAAGGAAAAAGCTTTTGACCGCCGAGGACGCAGAGCACGGCCGCAGAGAGCGCAGAGTGTGAAGGGATTGAGTTGGGATATCGACACCGAAGCAGACGGCCCCCATATGGCTCAAGCCCAAAGGGCTCACGAAGGAAACTGACGGAAAAAGCTTTTGACCGCAGAGGGCGCAGAGCAAGGGCCGCAGAGAGCGCAGAGTGCGAAGCGACTGAGTGGATATCGACACCGAAGCAGACGGCCCCCATTGGAATGGCTCAATCCCAAAGGCTCTCAGTAACACGAAGGAAAGTAACGGAAAAAGCTTTTGACCGCCGAGGGCGCAGAGCAGGGCCGCAGAGAGCGCAGAGTGCAAAGGGACTGAGTTGGGATATCGACACCGAAGCAGACGGCCCCATTGGAATGGCTCAGGGCCAAAGGCTCTCCGTCACACGAAGGAAACTAAAGGATCCAAAGGCTCTGAGTCACACGAAGGAAACCAGGCGAGATGAATTTACTTTTGCTAGGCCGTGGGAAGACGGGGGCGCTGGTGGCGGAGATCGCGCGGGAGCGGCATCATCGGGTTCGGGTGCTAGGCGCAGCCGACAACCCCGACGGCACCGGCCTAACCCCGGAAGTGCTGCAGGGGGTGGATACGGTTATTGACTTCACCTCGCCGACAGCGGTTCTGGGTAACATCGAAGCGTGCCAGCGCGAGAAGAAAAATATTGTAGTGGGGACGACCGGCTGGCATGGGAAGCTGGGCGCCGTGCGCGCGGCAGTGAATGAGGCGGGGATCGGGTTTCTGTATGGCGCCAATTTTTCCATCGGCGTGAACCTGTTCTTCGAAACGGTGCGGGCGGCGGCGGAGGCGGCGGTTCACGGGTACTCCGGACAGATTTTTGAGCGGCATCACCAGCAGAAGAAAGATGCTCCCTCGGGCACGGCGCTGGTGCTGCAGAACGTCGTCAAGGAGAAGACTGGGGCAGAATTGGAAATCACCTCGTTTCGCGAAGGCGATGTGGTGGGCCTGCACGAACTGATCTTCGATTCGCCCAATGACCGGATTTACCTGTGTCATGATGCCAAATCCCGGCGTGGGTATGCGGAGGGCGCAATTCTCGGGGCTGAATGGCTGAGCGGCCGGAAGGGATTTTTCGAGTTCAAAGATATCTGGCGCGAGTTGTAGGCTCTCGATTGTGGACAACCTTCTCCGCGACTGACGGCATCTCGTGGAACGATAGACGGTTTCCCGAAGGGCAGTTCGAAGAGTTATTCTTATTGCTATGCAACTGCGTGGATGCGGTACTGCGCTGGTCACCCCGTTTCATCAGGACGGCTCCATTGACGAAGCTGCCCTGCGCAACCTGGTCGGCTGGCAGGTCGAGTCGGGAATTGACTTTCTGATTCCGTGCGGAACGACCGGGGAGACGCCGACGCTGTCGCACGACGAATGGCTGGGCGTCATCGATGTCACCGTCGAGGTCGTGGCCGGACGGGTACCGATTGTTGCGGGCGCGACTTCGAACGCCACCCATGATGCCGTCGAGAAAGCCAAGGAAGTAGCGGCGCGGCCGGGAGTCGACGCGATCCTGACGGCATCGCCTTACTACAACAAGCCGACGCAGGAAGGACAATACCGGCACTTCAAGGCGATCGCAGAAGCGGTCGAGAAGCCGATCCTTCTTTACAACGTGCCCGGCCGCACGGGCGCGAACATCGAACCGGGAACCCTGGCGCGGCTGGCGGAGTTGCCGAACGTTCTGGGGGTGAAGGAAGCCAGCGGCAACATCACACAAATTGCCGAGGTGCTGAACGCGGTGCCGGAACACTTCCTGGTATTTTCGGGGGATGATGCGATCACCTTGCCGGTGATAGCCCTGGGAGGCGTCGGCATTATCTCGGTCGCTTCCAACGAAATTCCGGCGGAGATGTCGGCGATGACCCGGGCGGCGCTAAACAATGACTGGACGACGGCGCGCGGTATCCATAGGAAATATCTGCCGTTGATGCAGGCGAACTTCATTGAGTCGAACCCGCTGCCGGTGAAGGCGGTGCTGGCGATGCTGGGACGAATCGAAGAAGCGTACCGGTTGCCGCTGCTGCCGATGCGGCGCGATACGCGGTCCAAGCTTCAGAGGATCGCCACCGAGGTAGGGCTGATAGCCAAGCCGGCCACGCCTGCGGCCGAGGCAGCCGAGTTCTTCGTGTATGAGAACTGGCTGGCGGGACCGCATAAGATCGTTCTCCATCGTTCGACATGCGGGCAGTGCAACCACGGGAAGGGACGTCCTGCGGGGCACGACGCGAATCATGCAAAGTGGCATGGGCCCTACGTCACGCTGGCCGAGGCGCGCCAGATCGCGCATGAAATGCCGGGCGTGCTGATCCGCAGCGAGTGCAAGTGCATTTAAACGAAGCAGTCGTTGGTCGTTGGTCGTTGGCGGTTCGCCGTAGTCTTCAGTTGTCAGTCGCCTGTCTTCAGCACTAAAACCGGGTTGCACTCCTGGAGTGTGCACACCTGGCAGTCTTTTTCTCTGAATTTTCCCGACATCAAAAGCAGCGGGTATACTGCTGGCGCATGGCATCCCTGAAATCTTCGATTGAGCGCCTGTCATCACTGGGCGAAGTGGAACACAATCCGGACGCGCGGCAAACCTTCCTCGAGTTTCGCGATGCGCTCACGCAGGGCAAGGTGCGGGCGGCTGAAAAGAAAGATGGGCGCTGGGCGGTTAACACCTGGGTGAAGCAAGGGATTCTGCTGGGATTCCGGCTGGGCGAGTTGACGGAGACGGGGGACGGCGGGCTCTCGTTCGTCGATAAGGACACCTTCCCCGCGCGGCGGTTTGCGGTGGCGGACCGGGTGCGGGTGGTGCCGGGTGGATCCTCGGTGCGAATGGGATCGTACGTGGCGCCGTCGGTCATCTGCATGCCGCCGATGTTCATCAACGTGGGCGCTTATGTGGATGAGGGCACGATGGTGGATTCGCACGCGCTGGTGGGATCGTGTGCGCAGATTGGCAAGCGCGTGCACCTGAGTGCGGCCGCGCAGATTGGCGGGGTGTTGGAGCCGGTGAACGCGGCGCCCGTAATTATCGAGGACGATGTTCTGGTGGGCGGAAATTGCGGCGTCTATGAAGGGACGCTGGTACGAACGCGGGCGGTACTGGGAGCGGGCACGATCCTGACGAGGTCGACTCCGCTTTACGACATCGTGAGAGGCGAAGTGTATCGGGCTTCGGGAGAAAAGCCGCTGGAGGTGCCGGAGAATGCAGTGGTCGTGCCCGGATCACGAGCGGTGAAGAAAGGGCCGGCGGCGGATTGGAATTTGTCTTTGTATACGCCCGTCATCGTGAAGTACCGCGACGAGAAAACGGATCGCGGGATTGAGTTGGAAGAGTGGCTGCGATAGCGACGGGACAGGGTTGTGGGTCATCGAGTCACGCAGTGGCCAACCACGATGGTGAGGGTGTTAAGGATGTCGCCCTGACGGGATAAAGCAAGAACCAGTGCTCAATCGAAGGAGCGTTCTCAGGCGGCAAAACCGTTGTCACCTTTTCTGGCTGCAACTTCTTTTCACAAACATCTGAAGCATGTCTTGTGGATCAGGGCTCGATTTCCATTTGTTGAGGGAATCAAACGATTGTCGCTTCGCAGAGCGGTCGTGTCCTGGAGTCAATCCCAGGTTACGACCAACATGGCTTGCGGGCCGGTCCCGTCCAGAGTCACGTGGATGCCGGACAATGCGGGAACGATGGCGTCCGCCTCGTGAAGCTCAGCCTCGGGATACGTGCTGGGCAGGGAGATGACTTTCATTCCGGCGGCGTGGGCGGAGCGGATGCCGGCAGGAGCATCTTCGACGACGACGCAGGTGGCGGGATCGACCTTCAGCAGTTCCGCGCCTTTGCGATAGGGCTCGGGATCGGGTTTGCCCTGCTTCACGTCGTCCGCGGTGACCAACACGTCGGGGACGGGGATACCGAACTTGCGCATGCGGGTGGTGGCCAAAAAGCGGGTGCCGGAGGTAACCACGCACCAGCGGCCTTTGGGGATGGAATGGAGAAGATCGACGGCGCCGGGCATAGCGATGATGTTAGCGACCACGGCCTCGCGATCTTCAATCTTCTTGGTCTCGGCTTCTGCGTCCAGATGGGGCGCAACACGGCGGATGACCTCCACGGTGCGAACGCCATGGGCCGCCTTCATGACCTCAGCGGGATCGAGACCGTTTTCACGGGCCCAGATCGTGTACTGCTCGGCCACGGCTAGAGTGGAATCGACCAGGACGCCGTCGAGATCGAAGAGGATGGCGGAGCAATGGAAAGATGGCATGGGTCTTCTATGAGATTACCTTACCGGTTGAGCCGGCTAAAGATTCAGGGTGCAAAAAAGGGGACCGGTAAAAGCGTAGTTCTTCGATGAGGATTTCTAAAGACGGCCTGGATTTGACCAGTTGATCTCGCGGTTCCGTCAGATGGGAAGCGCGGCAGTCATTCGCTTCAGAATGGCGGAAGTTGACGGCCCATTGCCGGGCTAGGAACCAGAAGTCAGCTTCGGAACCGCCTCGACCTGCGGAAGCGCATCCGCGGCAGCCATGCGGCGGCGCACTTCCAGATGCTTTTGGCGGAAGTGCGCGGCGGCGCGTTGCGCCCAGGTGCGCACGAAGTAATAATTCAGGCCGGCGCCGATCAGGGAACTGGCGACCGGGATCAGGCGACCCGCCCATTTCTCGACCACTTCGCCGCTGGCCTGGGCAGCGATGCGCTGGATTACGCGGGGGATGAAGCGGTTGATGACTTCTTTCTCGAGCAGCTCGCGGCTGATGTCGACGCCCGCAGCGCTGGCGGCGGCAATCCAGAGGTCGGCCATTTCCTCGTCGGTATTGAATTCGAATCCGTAGATGAGGCTGAGTTTCTGAATGGTCCGGACGGTGATGGCGGAGAGAAGGCCGAGGTCGGGCACGACGGTCAGCAGGCCACCGAGGCCGAACCCGGCACCCTGCACCGCGGCCATCTTCATGCTGCTGCGGATGACGGAGGCGGCCACGTCGTCGAGGTAGCCTAGCTCTACGGTGTAGGCGCCCTGGAAACCGGTGACCGGCAGGTTGTAGGCAGCGCGCAGCTGGATGAGAAACTTTTCGGGGTTTACTTTTACGGTGTCGTAGGCGTGGGTCAGACCGCGGACCAGGCCGTGCTCAACGCGGCGGCGCAGCCAGGATTTGGGGTTGTCGGTCATCAAATTGTTGGATGCTGTGCCCGGCGGTCGCAGCACAGAAAATCGGACGGTTCACAGTAGCAGAGAATCGCATGGGTCGCGCATCGGTTGTTTGTTTGCGCGCTACGTCGAGGAGGAGACTGCGGGCGTCGCTCTATCCTCGCGGGGGCGTCGCGGCCAGAGCTTAAACCTGAAACCGCAGAGTGCGGGGAGAAATGCCGCAGAGAACGCAGAGGGGAAAGGTGTGGTGGGTTCAGCCTGGTGGTACTGGATGCAGCCTGGTACTGGATTCAGCCTGGCACTGGACTCTGCCTGGCACTGATGCAGCCTGGCACCGGATGCAGCCTGGCAACTGGATGCGGCCTGGCGCTGGGATGCAGCCTGGCACTGGACGCAGCCTCGCAACTGGATGCGGCGTGCGCTGAACGCGGGTTCGGTTCGCCATTGTGCTAGCATCATTACTTCCAATGTCATCCGGAAAACTGCAAATCGTGCCCTTGGGGGGACTGGGCGAGTTCGGCATGAACTGCATGGCCGTGCGCTGGGGCGATGACATCATCGTCATCGATGCGGGGCTCATGTTTCCGGAAGCCGAACTGCTGGGTGTCGATATTGTCGTCCCTGATATTTCATATCTGATCGAGAATCGACAGAAGGTGCGCGGGATCGTGCTGACGCACGGCCACGAAGACCACATTGGCGCACTACCCTGGATTCTGTCGGAGCTGAACGTTCCGGTTTGGGGTACGGAGTTCACCCTGGCATACGTCGAGGACAAACTCGACGAGCACGGCCTGCTGAACGACGCTGATCTGCGCGAGATCCGAGCCGGGGAGCGCATCAAGATCGGGCCGTTCACGGTGCATCCGATCCGGGTAACACACAGCCTGGTGGATTGCGTAGCCCTCGCGATCCACACCCCGTTGGGAGTGGTGATCCACACCGGCGATTTCAAAGTCGATCCGACGCCAACCGATAACCGGCTGTTTGATCTGCACGCGTTTGCGGAATATGGCAAGGAAGGGGTGCTGGCGCTGCTGCAGGATTCGACCAACGTCGAGCGCAGGGGCTACACGCCGAGCGAGCGTGCAGTGCGGCGCAAGTTTGACGAGGTGTTTGCGCGCACGGAGCGGCGGCTGTTCATTTCCTGTTTTTCTTCGTCGATCCACCGGATCAAGTTGACCGTGGACCTGGCGCATGAACATGGGCGCAAAATCGCGTTTATCGGCCGGTCGATGAATAACTCGGCAGAGATTGCCGAGGACCTGGGCTACGTCGAGATACCCGAAGGGCTTCTGATCCACCCCGGGGAAATGAAGAATTTCCCGCCCGAAAAGGTTTGCGTGCTGATAAGCGGGACGCAGGGCGAGCCGATGTCGGCGTTGTCGCGAGCCGCGGTCGACAACCACAAGCATGCCAAGATCGAGAAGGGCGATACGGTGGTACTTTCCTCGCGCATCATCCCGGGGAACGAGAAGGCGATTTACCGGATGATTGACCACTTGTTCCGGCGGGAAGCGCACGTGATTTACGAAGACGGGTCATCGCCGCCGATCCATGTCAGCGGACACGGCAGCCAGGAAGAACTGAAACTCATCATCAACCTGGTGAAGCCGCGCTTCTTCATCCCGGTCCACGGGGAGTACCGGCAGCTGAAGCTGCACGCGGAGATGGCGGGCTCCATGCACGGATCCGTCGGGCAGGTCATGTTGATCGAGAGCGGAGACATTCTGGAACTCGACGAACTGGGAGCGCGCAAAGCGGGGCGCGTGAATGTGGGCCGGGTATGCATCGACTCGGGGTCGCGCACCGACGTGGTGGAGGACCTGATCATCAAGGACCGGCGGCATATCAGCGAAGACGGGATCGTGCTGCCCATCATCGCGATCAACAAGTTGACGGGCGTGGTGGAGACTTCGCCGGAGATCGTGACCCGCGGCTTTAATCCCGGGGAAGACGGGCTGATGGCGGGGGCGAAACAGATTGTGATCCAGACGCTGGACCTATCCAGCCAGGAAGAGAAAGCGGATTACGGCGTCATCAAGGAAAAGATCCGCGCGGACTTGAAGCGCTACATCTCGAAGCAGACGCAGAAACGGCCGCTGATCATGCCGGTGATTCTGGAGATCTAACTACGAGCGTCGAAGCGACGAACCAAGTAGTGGCCTTGGGCCGGGAATCTCGGGCCTTGAACCCTCTAAATAGCATCCGGTTTTCACGATCAAGCATCCTAGTTCGTAGCTCATAGCTTCTTTTGGAGCATCGCCATCGTAACCCTCGACGACATTCAGCAAGCGCAAGCTCGCCTGCGGGGCGTGACCGTACGGACGCCTATCCTCGAAGCGCATAATTTTCAGTGCAGCGACAGTGACGGGCGCCGACTCTTCCTGAAACTGGAGAACCTGCAGCCCATCGGGGCGTTCAAGCTGCGCGGGGCTTATAACAAGATCGCTTCCCTTTCGGCGGAGGAGCGCGCACGGGGAGTGATTGCATATTCGAGCGGGAATCACGCGCAGGGCGTGGCTTACGCCGCGCGCGCGCTTCGGACCAAGGCGGTCATCGTGATGCCAGGCAATGCTCCGGCCATCAAGCGCGAGGCGACGGCGGGCATGGGCGCCGAGATTGTCACGGTCGGTCCGGGCAGCGCGGAGCGGCAACAGAGGGCCGAGGAACTGGCTCTTCAGCACGGATACGCCATCGTTCCGCCCTATAACGATGAGAAGATCATCGCCGGCCAGGGGACCATGGGGCTGGAGATCCTGGAGGAACTGCCCGAAGTCGAGACCGTGCTGGTGCCTGTGGGTGGCGGAGGAATGATCAGCGGAGTGGCAGCGGCAATCAAGCTGAGCAAGCCGTCGGTGAAGGTGATCGGCGTAGAACCGGCACTGGCGGCAGACGCACAGGCCAGTCTGCGGGAGGGCAGAGTCGTGAATCTCGCTGCCGAAGAGGTCACTCGAACGATGGCGGACGGGTTGCGCACGCAAAGTATCGGGGCGATCAACTTCGAGCACCTGCGGAAGTTTGTGGACGATATCGTAACCGTTTCCGAGGATGAGATTCGGGAGGCGATGCGCCGGCTGGCAAGCGATCCGAAGACGGTGGCGGAGCCCAGCGGAGCGGTGGCGGTCGCCGGGTACCTGTTTCGCCAAAGGGAGCTGCCTCGTGGCACGATGCATGCGGCGGTGATTAGCGGGGGAAACATCGAGCCAGGAATGTTGGCGGAGCTGCGAAGGCCGTAGAAGGCGAGCGTAGCTGGGAGCCGGTGCTTCCGCCCCTCCGGGTTGAACCTTCTTTTCTCTGACCTGCCCAGCGCTTCGCGCTGGCTAAAGAATTTTGCCGCCTTCGGCCGCTGAAACCGGGGAGTCCACGGGGGCCTTTGCCCTGTCTTTGCCTTGGTCTTTGTCTCAGTCTTCGCCTTGGTGTTTGCCCGTTGGTTCTCAGGCGGACGCGAGCCGATACAGCGCTCGAGACACCGCTTAGTGAGGTTCGGCGGAGCCAGCGGCGGGGTGGGAATCCCAGCGCTGGGCAAGCAGTGTAGAATCTAGCTTCCGCTCTCATCTTCATCCGTTTGAGGTTCATCTCATGCCGGTCTCCGCCAGTGTGCGGATTTCTTCGATCAGTTTGCTGCTTTTCTTCGTGGTCACGTTCCATGCAAATCCGGCGCGGGCGTGGGCCGCGGGAGAACATGGAACGCTGATCCGGGTCGCGAATATGTATCTTTCGCCGGACACAAATTCCGCGAAGCTGGCCGAGATCGAGCGCGGGCGCGAGCTTGTGGTCCTGGAAAACTCCAGCAATGGCTGGGCACACGTGGAGGCGCTGCTTAGCGAGGAAAAGACGGTGAGCGGCTGGATTCTGGACAAAGGGTTTGTGCGGAGCACGAATCCGGACGGGGCCAAGATTGTGTTTGGCGAGGCGGCGGATTCGGAAGACGAGGCCAGCCGGCGGCATGGGCGCCGGGGAGCGGACAAGGATGCACTTCGCCTCTACTACCGGGTGTACGACCTCTTCCCCGCTTCGCCGATCGCCGGGGAATCGCTGTACCGGGCGGCCGATATCCGCTGGCAGGTGGAACGAGCCGACGTGATGGCGCGGCCGTCGGCAAAGGAACGCGATCCCATGCTTCGTGAGGGCATGAATGAAGAGTGGATGCACGAGGTCATGAAGAAGTTTCCGGGAAGCAAGTGGGCGGACCTGGCGGCGTTTCACCTGATCGAGAACAAGCTGTGCGGCGACTGGCAGGGGACGTCAAAGTGTCCGGAGAAAGAGGCGGATCACTACGAGAAATATGCCAGCGACCGGCCACAATCGCCGGCGGCGCCGGAGGCGTTGTACCTGGCGGCGAAACGGCGGGCTGCGCTGGTGGAGATCTACAAGACCGAAGAGCAGAAGAAGAAAGCGGAAGAAGCCAAGGCCAGGGCAATTGCCCTGACGCAAAGAATTGTGCAGCAGTATCCACAGTCCGACTGGGCGGCGCGGGCGCAGCGCTTGATGTTCCTGGTGCAGCAGGACGTGGCGACGTACGGGAATTTTGTGGAGTAAGCAAGGCAGGTGGGGAGGTCACGGGCTCTAGGCTCTCGGCTCTCTCGGCTCTGGGCTCTGGGCTTGGGCTCTAGGCTCTAGGCTCTAGGCTCTAGGCTCTAGGCTCTAGGCTCTCGGGGTCCCGCTCCGATCGACGGGGACAGCGGCGACTGGCGACGCATCGACTTGTCTCCAGCGCAGTACTCTGCAACGAGGAATGGTTCAACCTGCATCTGCACGACAGCTCGACCTCCAATTCCCCGAGCCTGGAGGCCAAAGCCTGGAGGCAGAGTTTAAAAGCCCGCGGTCATCCAACTTCACAACCTAGCTGCCGCGAATCTCTGGGATACTGATGCTTCTGGCGGAGGAAGCTTGAACGACTACCTGCTGTCGGTGGTGCTGGGCGTTATTGAAGGATTGACAGAATTTTTGCCCGTGAGCTCAACCGCACACCTGCGCATTGCGGAGAGTCTGCTGCATGTTTCCCTTTCGGATGGATACTGGAAGATGTACTCGATTGTCATTCAACTGGGGGCGATTCTTTGTTTGCCGGTGTACTTTCGAGAACGGATCGCGAAGTTCCTTTCCACATTCCCGGGGGGCGAGCGCGGGGACCGGACGGCGCTGACACATCCTCTCGGGCTGACGGCCATCGCGTTCGTGGTGACGGCGATTCCATCATTCTTGCTGACCAAACTGATAGGCAAAAATCTGGAAAGCCTGTACGTGATGGGGGCCTCGCTGCTGGTTGGCGGCATCGTGATGTGGGTGGTGGATGCCATGAAGGCGCCCTGGGAAAAGGCGGGAGCGGGAGCGCCGGAAGCTCAATTCACACCTGGCGAATGGAGGAAATGAGCCTCGGGCAGGCGATCTGGATCGGGGCTTGCCAGATTTTGTCGGCGGTGTTTCCGGGGACGTCGCGCTCGATGGCGACCATTGCAGGGGGGCAGTTGGCGGGCATGTCGCGGGCATCGGCGCTGGAGTTTTCCTTCTTTCTGTCGATTCCGACCATGGTAGTCGCGACCGGCTACACCTTGCTGAAGTCGCTGAGCGGGAAGGGCGAGAACCCGATTGGGGTGTCGGAGCTGACGTCCCAGCAGTGGGTCATTCTGGGGATCGGATTTGTGGTTTCGTTCGTAGTCGCCTACGCAAGTGTCGCGTGGTTTATGGCGTGGGTAAGGAAACGTGGGTTTGCGCCATTTGCGGTGTACCGGATCGTGGTTGGGATCGCGGTGCTGGCATTTGCGGCGAGGCTGGCGGGGTAGCGAGGAACTCTCTTCCCAGGGTCAGATTTGGAGTTTTCGCCGCTCCGGGGGCTGCACATGTTCTGCAAGGTTACACAGCTTCGCGCTGGGCGAATGAATTGCGCAGGCGATGCCGGCGGGAAGCCGCGCCATTTCCAACTGACTGCAATTGCCGTATCGGCTGAGGCCGTGTCCTCCTAACTTCACTGACTGCGAACTGTCATCGTCTCTGCGGAGGCTGCGCCTTTTCTAATCTGCTGGTGTTCGGAGTGCTTGGGAGCGAATTCTGAAGTTCTGTGAGTGCAGTTGCTGCGAATCGAGGCGCAAAACCGAGGACCGGGCGGCTGAGGCCAGGGATCCGGCGCCGACGCCAACGCTTTGATCGCAAACGGCAATCGTGGCGCGGGTTTTGCTTAGCGTTCGCCCCCGAAGCTTAGTCGATACGGAGTGGATGATTCCTTCATTGTCGGGAGGGCTGGTTCTTGGCATAATCGTAAGGCTCTGGCGCGCTTCGGTCACTGGTGGCTGCGGTTGCTTTGAGGCAGTCAGCGGTGCGGAATACGCCTAAATGAAGACTTTTTCGCGCATATTCAATCCGACCAGCAACCGGCGGCTCAATGAGCTGATCGGGTTTTTGCTGTGCGTCTCCGCGCTCCTCCTTTTTCTCGCGCTCGCATCCTATTCCTCGCTGGACCCATCGTTTAACAGCGCCTCGGTGCTGACGACCGCGCGGGGAGCCCGGAACTGGATCGGGATTGTGGGCGCCGTGATCTCGGATCTAGGTTTACAGTGCTTCGGGATTGGGGCGTTCCTTTTGCCAGTCTTCCCTGCCCTGCTGGGGATGCGCTGGTTCCGATCGCGCAAGGTGCAGTCGCCCGTGGCCAAGAGCCTGGGTTGCATTTGGCTGATCGTGTTCGTGCCGGGGTTCCTATCCCTGCTGCCGGGTCACATGCGCTGGATGCACGTGATTCCGATGGAGGGGTTGCTGGGCCGGGTGGTGGGAGACTTCCTGATTCACTATCTGAACCTGGCGGGCGCCTACATCGTTTGCGCCACGGTTCTGGCGGTGGCCCTGTACCTGTCGACCGCCTTCTCGTTCTCCAGCATTCAGCTTTGGATTCCGACCCGATTTGCATTTGCGTTTGCGCTGCGGGATCGTTGGCGCGATTGGCGGGAAGAGCGCGCCAAGCGGAAGATGCAGAGAGAACTGGAAAAGCGGCGCGCAGCCAAGCCGGTGATTACGGCTCAGTTGGTGCCGGGACGGAATGCTTCGCCGGTGGTGGAACAGCGGGCGGGACGTCCGCTGGACAGACGGCAGGATGCCGGCGCTACCAGTGGTGGGGCTACAAGCGCGGCGCTGCGGACCGGGATTGATCGCATGATGGCGCCTGCGGCGGAGGAGAGCTTCGTCGAAGAAGCTGCCGGGAGTTCCGCGCCGGTGCCACGGGCCGAGTCGGGAGTCATCGTTCCCGAGGTATCGGAGCGCGCCGATACCAGCCAGAAGCACAAGACCACGCTGCCGCGCATCGCGGGTGGGTACAAGCTGCCGCCCAGCAGCCTGCTGCATCGCTCGGACGGGCGACAAGCGGTGGATGCGGAAGAATTGAAGCTGCTGGCGCAGGTGCTGACCGCGAAGTATTCGGAGTTTGACGTGCGCGGGCAGGTGACCCAGATCAATCCCGGGCCGGTGGTCACGACCTTCGAATTCAAGCCGGAAGCGGGCGTGAAGTACAGCCGCATCACGAACCTGACGGAAGACCTGTGCCTGGCGATGAAGGCGGAAAGCATCCTGGTGGAGCGCATGGCAGGCAAGTCGACCGTGGGCATTGAGGTGCCCAACCGCGAACGGGAGATTATCTGGCTGCGCGAGAACATCGAAGCGCAGGAGTTCATGGGATCGAAGTCCAAGCTCACCATTTCTCTGGGCAAGGACATCAACGGGCGCATCGCGGTCGCGGACCTGGCGGGCATGCCTCACCTGCTCATCGCGGGCTCGACGGGGGCAGGCAAGAGCGTTGCGATCAACGCCTTCATCATGTCGATTCTGTACAAGGCGACGCCCGATCAAGTGCGGCTGATCCTGGTGGATCCGAAGCGGCTGGAGTTGGGCAATTATGAAGGGGTTCCCCACCTCTACACCCCCATTATCACGGAGCCGAAGCTGGCAGCGAACGCGCTGCGGAATGCGGTTCGGGAGATGGAGCGGCGGCTGAAACTGCTGGCGGAAAAGGGCGTGCGGAACATCGACCAGTACAACAAGCTGTTCGACGAAGATGGGACGCCCAGCTTATTTGGGGAAGATTCGGACGAGCGCCCGATTCCTTACATCGTGATCATCATCGACGAGCTGGCGGATTTGATGATGCTCGACGCGGGAAACGTGGAAGAATCGGTGACGCGGCTGGCGCAGATGGCGCGGGCGGTCGGCATTCACCTGGTGCTGGCCACACAGCGGCCTTCCGTGGATGTGATCACCGGGCTGATCAAGGCAAACTTCCCGGCGCGCATCTCGTTCCGGGTAGCGACCAAGGTCGATTCGCGGACGATCCTGGATGCCAATGGCGCCGAGGCTCTTCTGGGCAAGGGCGATATGCTATACCTGCCTTCGGGGTCGGCGCGCGTCCATCGCTTGCATGCGCCGTTCGTTACGGAGAAGGAAATCGCGGCGGTGGTCGAGTTCTGGCGGGCCCAGGGTACAGCTGAGTACCAGGAAGCGTTCTTGCAGGCGCCGCGGGAGGAACGGGAAGCGGGCGAGGCGGGTGAGGGCGGCGACGACGAGGCCGCCAATGATCCGCTCTATAACGATGCGGTGCGCCTGGTGGTGGAGTTTGGCAAGGCTTCAACCTCCCTGCTGCAGCGGCGGTTGCGCATTGGGTACGGACGGGCCGCGCACCTGATCGACCTGATGGAACGGGACGGGATTGTGGGAGCGGCGGATGGCCCGAAGCCGCGCGAGGTGCTGAAGCGGCCGGATTGGATTTCTGAGGTGGAGGAGTCGATGCGGTAGAGGATTTCGCAGGCTGACGCTGACAAAGAGTTCTTTGGCGACCCCTGTGGTCGCCCTTTTCATTTTTGGCCAGGCAGGGAAAAACCCTTTAACCGCAGAGGTCGCAGAGAACGGCCGCAGAGGACGCGGAGAAAGGCGCTTGCAGGCTGGGGTTTTCACTCGGGCTGGGTTCTTAATCGGGCTGGGTTCTCATTCAGGCTGGGTTCAACCGTCACAGACCCTGTGGAATTCCCTCCCGCTATACTTCTTGCGTGACTGCTGCCAGCGACTTGCTTGAGGCCCTGCACCGTTACTGGGGATACAGTTCGTTTCGTCCATTACAGGAGCGCATCGTCGGCAGTTTGCTGGGCGGGCATGACGTCTGCGTGGTGATGCCGACCGGCGGGGGCAAGTCTCTTTGTTACCAGCTGCCGGCGCTGGCTTCGGGAAAGACCACGATCGTGATCTCCCCGCTGATCGCTCTTATGCAGGATCAGGCTGCGCAACTGGCGCAAATGGGCATTCCGGCGGGAGTTCTGAACAGCACAATGGCCGCCGATGAGCAGTCGCGCATCAAGCGGCGGGCACGGGAAGGCGAGTTACGCCTGCTGTATCTGTCGCCGGAACGGCTGGCCCTCGGCAATACCATTGAATGGTTGCGGTCTGTCCCGGTGGCTTCCTTCGCGATTGACGAGGCGCACTGCATTTCGGAATGGGGGCACGAGTTTCGCCCTGAATACCGGCAGCTGAGCTGCCTGCGCACTCATTTTCCGGATCACCCGATCGCGGCCTTTACAGCCAGCGCGACGCGGCGAGTGCGGCACGACATTCTGCAGCAGTTGCAGCTGCGGGATCCGCACAAATACATTGCCAGCTTTCACCGGGCCAACCTGCGCTACGTCGTGAAGGAAACCGACGCTCACTCACAACCCCAGTTGCTGGTGCGAGCGCTCAAAAATTACGCAGAAGGCAACATCATTGTCTACTCGCCCACCATTGCGCGGGTGGAAGAAACCGTGGACATGCTGGAAGAGCATGGGATCCCGGCAGTGGGGTATCACGGCAAGATGGACGCGGGCGAACGGCGGCGGAACCAGGAACGCTGGATGTCGGACGAGGTGCGCGTGCTGGTGGGGACCATCGCTTTCGGGCTGGGGATCAACAAGGCTTCGGTGCGGGCGGTGATTCATTTGTCGCTGCCGAAGTCGATCGAGCAGTACTACCAGGAGGCGGGGCGCGCGGGACGGGACGGCCAGCCGGCGGATTGCATTCTGCTGTGGCAGAAGCGGGACACGGCCTTACTGGCGCACTTCATCAGCCAGATTACCGATCCAGCTGAGACGGAACGGGCATGGGAGCGGTATCGACGGATTTGCGATTTCGCCCAGTCGCGACGTTGTCGGCACCGGCAGATCTGTTTGCATTTCGGGGAGACGCCGAAGTGGGCGACCTGCGGCGGCTGCGATGTGTGTGGTGCGCACCCGGAGTGGCTGGCGGAGCCGGTGCAGCCGGCGGCACGGCGGGGTCGTCGGCACCGGTTGCCGGTGGTTGCGAGGGTCGCGGCAGCGTCTACGCCTGAACCTTCAGCACCTTCGGATCGTGAGCACGCGCTGCGTGAGTACCTGCGGGAGTGGCGGCGCAGCATGGCCAAACAGCAGCAGGTTTCGGCGTTCATCGTGATGTACGACACTTCGCTGGAAGCACTTTGCAGGCTTCGGCCTCGGTCCCTTCAGGAACTCAAGTCGGTCCCGGGATTTGGGGAACGCAAGGTTGAGATGTACGGCAAACAAATTCTGGAGGCGCTGGCGGATTTTGATCGCGGAGCGCGGGCTTCGGTTTCTGATGAGCGTCGAACGACGCCGGCGGAGGAAACACTGCGTCTGCTCCGGGACGGGAAAAGCATGGCGGAGATCGCAAAGCTGCGGCAGCGGCAATTGGGAACGGTGGCGAACACCATTGCCGCGCTGGTGGAAGACGGGGATGTGGAATTCGACGAGAAATGGGTTGAGGCGACGCGGAGGTCCGTAATCGAAGCCGCCTGCGCGCGCCTGGGAACCCAGTGGTTGAAACCACTCAAGGAAGCCGTGCCGCCGGAAATCACGTTTGAAGAGATCCGGCTGGTGGTTGCGCGGCTACGCCGCGTGGAGTTTCTGAAAAAGCAGTCGGCCAGCGCCTGACGGCTGCGAGCTTCGAGTCCCCGAACTAACTTTTCCCGCCTTCGCCTTGCAGAGCTCGAACCGCAAGCACTGTCAAGACAGCCACCGCCAGCAACATGGCCGCCCACAGAACAAGCTTGTGCCGTTCCGACCACGGTCGATCGTCGGGGCGGCCAGTGTAGGCGGCATTCCGGGTCTCGGGCGCGAGTTGGGCCAGGGCGACGCGCGGATCTTCACGAAAGAATTTTGCATAGTCATAGACCGGCGAGGACAGTTTGTCATCGCCGTAATAAAGCTTGAGGTTGGTCTTTCCCCGAGGCTCAAAGTAGAGGCGGCGTTCGAGGCTCTGCGGTTGAACGCGGTCGAATGGAATGGGAGGATCGTCCCCATTATCGATGGTGACGGTGAGACGGCCAGAATAATCAGCGGAGATGTTGACGGCGAGGTCTTCGGAAATGGCGGCTGTGCCGGCGCGATTCATGCGGATGCGGCTGATGTTGCCGGCGGTGATTTGCACTCCCTTGTCGTTGGAGACGCTGACCGGGCGGCGGAAGTTGACGCGGGCGGCGGGCACGTCAAATTGAATGCGGTCGACGGGCATGGAAGAGGGAATATCGCAACTGAAGACGGTGCTGCGTTTCTGTTCTCCGGTTTGGCGGCAGGTACCAGCAGGCGTCCAGGAACCCTTCTTCTCCTGCAGGTACGCGACGGTGGCCTGGCGCACCTCTTTGGGGAGGATGCCAGGAGAGAGACGCACGTGCACGAAGCGGAAGCTCCAGACGGGGAGAGCAATGGTGGCGTTGGAGCCGAGGTTCTCGCGCGAGAAATCGAAGAAGGTGGAAGGCGTCGGCGAGGAAGCAGTGGCCGTTGCCGCGAGTTCATTGCGTCCCGAAACATTTGCGGTGGCGAGAAAGTCCTTGTGATCGATGGCCAGGTGGATGCGGTTGTACTCGGTGACGGGGGCGACGTCGAGATCGAACTCGGTATGGTCGCCGCGCTGGGCAAGATTCAGGATCTTGGCCTCAATCTGCTGCGCAATGGTAGTGCCGCGTTCGGATACGAGCTGGTAAGGCACCTGAGAACCGCCGTCGTAAAGACGAAGGTCGGCAAGGTCGGGGCGGGCATGGTTCCAGACGGCGGAGTCAATGACAAGATAGTTCTGCCGGTCCGGGGCTGAGATCGAAACCTCGCGCACTTGCTGGAAATACGGAATCTCCGGCCCGGGACTGGCCGCGGCAGCCAGGGCGAAGACTGCCAGGAACACTGCGGCTGGAAGTCTCATGCCGGTTCCGTCCGCCCGGCAGACTTGGTTCGGGCGCCGGAAAGCTGCAGCCAGTCGCGCTGGTAGACGAAAGAGATGGCCAGCAGTAAAACGCCCAGCACGATGAAACTGACGATGCGGTAGCCGCGGTCGAGCTGGGAAACGTCGTAGACGAAGACTTTCACGATGGTGGCGGCGATCAGCACCAGGGCTTGCCAGCGGACAAAGGAGGAGCGGCGCCAGAAGCCAACGATCATCAGCAGGGCTCCATACGCCATCCAGAGAGCGGAGTAGGTGAAGTCCTCGGCGATGCGGATGGCATGCGTGCCATACGCAGTTGCGGCATCGTAGGGCGTGTACCTGCGCGGGTTATAGGCAGGTGCGGCCGCAGCCATCTGGCGCGCGTAATAGTCGGCAACCTCGTGGCTGAGGGCAATCAAGGCGAGGACATTGAGGGCGACCACCGCAGCCGCGGCGCCCCGGAGGCCCATTTCGTCGTTACGCTTTCTGCCGAACCACGCGGTGGCTGCCAGAACTGCGATCGCGACTGCGAAGGTGGCCATGCGCGCGTTAAAGATCAGCGTGGTGGCATTGAAATTGTCGATGGTGAGCACACGAATTACGCCGAGGACCAGCGCAACCACCGCGAACCCATGCAGGAAGCTGGAACGGATCCGGTCGCCCAACCAGAGCAGGATAGCGGCTTCGACCAGCCAGCCGATGGTGATCCAGTGGCCATCGAGACGAATCGGGATGGCGATAGTGATAAAGCCGATGGCCAGGGCGAGGTGGAGGTAGTGCAGGCGCTGGAGGCTTTCTTTGTCAGGATAGGATGCGCGAGCCTGGCGGCTGAGGAAAATGTAGACCGCTGCCAGCACCAGCGCGAACCACGCCATGGCGTGTTTGTCGATTGCCTCAAACATCGCGTAGACCTGGAGGAAGTAGACGACGGCGTTGGCGAAGGCCAAAAACAGGGGGATGGCGGCGAAGGCAGCGGCTTCCCTCTCGGGCGGGCGAGCCAGCAAGGGCGCGACCGCAAAGATCACGAAAAACAGGGTGGCGAAAGCGACGGTCAGGTTGAGCTGGGTTCGGTTATAGAACTCCGAGTACCAGCCGATGTAGAGGATCAACGTACCGAGGTAGCTCAACACGAGCAAGCGGCGCCAGGGTTTGCGCGCGACCATGACGACAGCGGCCACGTCGAGTAAGGCGAGGTAGGAGAACAGTTCGAGTTCGCGATTCTGGCCGGTAGAGAGCAAGAGAGGCGTGGAAAAGCCACCGGTCAGTGCGAACGCGGCGAGGATCTCGGCATTCTGCGCAATCGCCAGAGCGGCCGTGGAGGCGGTCACGGCAAACATCGCAATAAAGGCGACGGCGCCGGGGATGAGGGCATAAACGTGGAAAGCTGCCCAGAGTGACAGATACATCACGCCGATGCCGACGGCCTTCAGGGAATAGGAAAACATAGCGTAGCCGCGGGCGCGGAAATGCTCGCTCCACAGCACGACCGCGATGCCGGCAAGCAGCCCGATGGCGACGCGCCCGCCAGGGCCGATCCAATTATTGTCGAAGGCGAACTTGAGGAAATACGAAACTCCGATCAGCACAGCGGCGATGCCGATGCGGTTCAGCCAGTGGGAACCGATGCGAGATTCCAGATCGATTTCTTCCGCACGCGCGGCGACGGCCTGCGGCGGGATTGGCGGAACGCGGAAGGATCGCTGGGCCTCCGGCAGTTCAGAAGTTTGAGGGGCCAGGACGGCGTCGTGAGAACTGGGCGCGGATACGGTGGGTGGAACCGGCGCGGGTAGCGGGGCGGCCTCAACCCCCAGTTTGCGTTCCAGTCGATCAACCCGGCTCATCAGATCGCGGACCAGGTCGCGGAGTGCCTGCAGATCGTTGGGCGCGCTTTCCACTGGGCTCCTTGGGAGATTTCTAGGGCATTATCTGCGAAACTGGGAATGGTTTCACGTCATTTCCTGAGGATGATCCATGAAGGTTCTTACGGAGTATTTGAAGTTTCATACCCGCACCCACCGGGCCTATGTACATATCACGCCGCAGGTGGAGGAGGCCGTGAAAAAGAGCGCGGTGAAAGAAGGAATGGTGCTGGTGTCGGCCATGCACATCACGGCCGGAGTATATGTCAATGACAACGAGAGCGGGCTGATCGCCGACATTGACCAGTGGCTGGAGGGGCTGGCTCCGTTTCGCAAGGATTACAAGCATCATGATACCGGGGAAGACAACGGCGATTCGCACCTGAAGGCGCTGCTCATCCATCATGAAGTGATTGTGCCGATTACGGCGGGCAAACTTGATCTGGGGACGTGGCAGCGAATTTTCTATGCGGAGTTTGACGGACAGCGGGATAAGCGGGTGATTGTGAAGGTGATGGGGGAGTAGGGGCGGTCGTTAGTCGTTGGCCGTTGGTCTTTTGCCGTTGACCGTTGGCCGTTGGTCTTAGAGCCTGGGCGCGGCTCGAAGCTCGAAGCAATTTCCCTGGGGCAGACGTAGTGGTCCAATCACAAGGAGGTGGGGATGAGTTCTGAAGAGTTGCATGAACTGCAGGAGCATGCGGAACACGCGAAGCACGATCCGAGCATGGCGCCGGTTTCACTGACCATGGCGATTCTGGCGGTGCTGGTAGCCGTGGTTTCATTGCTAGGGCATCGCGCCGCGACCGAGGCGGTGCTCAACCAGGCGAAGGCATCGGACCAGTGGGCGTACTACCAGGCGAAGAATATCCGCGGGCATGAGGACAGGCTATTTGCCGATCTGACCGCGGTCACGACCGGCAGCAATGCGGAGACGCTGGCGAAGGTCAGGGAACAGTATCTGCAGGAAGCGGAGCGCTACAAGGACGAACAGAAAGAGATTGAGGCCGAGGCCCGCAAACTGGAGCAGGAAGTTGCGCGGGAACGGAAGCGCGAGGACCGGTACGATCTCGGCGAAGTGTTCCTTGAGATTGCCCTGGTGATAACGTCCATTACCCTGCTGTCGCGGCGGCGAGCTTTCTGGCAACTCGGGATGTTATTGGGCGCAATCGGGCTGGTTGTGGCCGGCACGGGTTTACTGGTGCGGTAGCGATCCCGGCTATTCCCTGCCACATCTGGGCTACCACCAAATCCATCGAAAATTGAGCATCGGCGTGGAGTCTACTGCGCGCTTGTGCCTGGGCTTGCCGCGCGGCGAGGCGAAGGCAGTGCAGGCGAAGTACACAGCGGCGTTCTGTGGGTAAAGCCCATCCGAGGAGTGGCCTGTCGATTTGAGTTTTTTCGCGCTACGGTCTAAGGGCAAGGCGTACAAGCACATCGGGTATTGTTGCGGGTCACGTCCGAGGGTGATTCGAATCACAGCAGAGGAGCGGCGAGAAGCCGACACTAATGGACGTACGGGAAAATGCTGAGTTCTGTTACAGCGTTTTTCTGCGGAGGCAGGATCAGTGGGCATATTCGCAACAGGCGGCTCGGATCAGGTGCAGAGCCACTGTCCTTATCTGGCAGTTGATTTTTAAAACTTGAAAGGAAAGCACTCATGAAGACGACGAAGTTGGTCATGCTGGTAATGACAATCGCGGTGGCACTGTTCATTTTGATCCCGAACCTATCATGGGCAGCGGATGACGGAGCCGGACTGTACAAGACGAAGTGCGCGGCTTGCCATGGTGCGGATGCTGCCGGCAAACCGGCTGCGAAGATACCCGGCCTGACCGGGGACGAGGCCAAGAAGCTTTCGGACGCGGACCTGAGCAAGGCGATCACGGAAAAACCGAAGCATGCTGGAATTGCGAAGTCGCTGACACCGGACCAGGTGAAGATGCTGGTGTCGTATATCCGCGAACTGCAGAAGAAATAGGACCGGCTGTTCCCTTTTGCGCGCCCAGTCTGGCCGTGACCACCAAGACCGGTGGGTCTGGGAGAAGGCTTGAGGGTGTCTCGTGAGAGCGCCGTACATAGCTCGGCGGTTGGAACAGAAACAGCAGGTACTGTTTGCAACCGGCGAAGGGGCTGCTCAAGTCTCAGCGTTCATCACAGGAACAGTCACCCCGGGTCCTGGGGGCAGTTTTCCCGGACCCGGGTCAGTCTTCACCGAAGGGCCCGGAAGGATGGGTTTGCAGGGTCTCTTCTCCAGCCGTAGATTCGCTTCTTGGTCTACCTTTCATCTCTCTGGAGCAGAGGCGCCGCGCGAGCCGGGGCCGGAGAGATTTCCATGAGCAAAGCGCTGCTGTACGACGCCACCGTGTGTATCGGGTGCAAGCAATGCGAAGGGGCCTGCGCGGCCCAGAACAAGCTCCCGTATAGCGACGAGGTAGCGGCGGAAGAAATCCAGTCGGAACACAAGTTCACCGTCGTACTGACAAAGGGCGACAAGTTCATGCGGAGGTTATGCATGAACTGTTCCGAGCCCGCCTGCGCCTCGGTTTGCCCGGTGGGGGCGCTGCAAAAGACGGCGGCGGGACCGGTGATTTACGAGGAGAGCCGGTGCATGGGGTGCCGGTACTGCATGGTGGCGTGCCCGTTCAGCGTTCCGAAGTATGAATGGAGCAAGCTGCTGCCGCGGGTGCAGAAATGCACCATGTGTCCGGAGCGGGTGAAGGCTGGCAAGGCCACGGCTTGCGCGGAGATCTGCCCGACGGGCGCGACCAAGTTTGGAGAGCGGGACGAGCTGATTGCCGAAGCGCAAAAGCGCATCCGCGACAACCCGGGACAGTATGTAGACCACATCTACGGCGTCAACGAAGTGGGCGGGACGTCGGTGCTGTTGTTGTCGAGCATCCCCTTCGAGCAGTTCGGGTATCGAGCGGACCTGACGCAGGATCCGCTGCCGATGTACACCTACCGCGTGCTGTCGCGGATACCGGACTTTGTTCCCCTGGGAGGCATGGTGCTGGGCGGGATCTGGTGGATCACGCACCGGCGGGAAGAAGTGGCGGCGGCCGAGGGCAGCCATGGACCGGAAGAAGTGATCCAGAAGGAGAGCGAGAAATGAAGATCAAGTTCACTTTCTGGAAACTGATTTTCCTGGCACTGATGGCGGCGGGTCTCTACGGGACGGTGGTGCGCTTCACCCAGGGGCTGGGCCGGTCCACCAATCTCAATGACCAATTTCCGTGGGGATTGTGGATTGGATTCGATGTGCTGTGCGGGGTGATGCTGGCGGCGGGTGGATTCACGCTGACGGCGGCGGTGCACATCTTCAACATCAAGCGGCTGCGGCCGATCGTGCGGCCGACGATCCTGACGGCATTTCTGGGCTACGTGTTGGTGTGCATTGCATTGATGTACGACCTGGGGAGGCCGTACCGGATCTGGCATCCGCTGGTCATGCGGAACCCGCACTCGGTGATGTTCGAGGTGGCCTACTGCGTGATGCTGTACACGACGGTGCTCTCGCTCGAATTCTCGCCGATCGTGCTGGAGCGATTCAACCTGCAAAAGCCGCTGAAAATTGTGCGGGCGGCGCTCATTCCGCTGGTGATTCTGGGCGTGATTCTTTCGACGCTGCATCAGTCCTCGCTGGGCACCGTGTACCTGATCATGCCGGAGAAGTTGCATCCCCTGTGGTACAGCCCGCTGCTGCCGGTGTTTTTCTTCATGTCGGCGATTGCGGTGGGACTGGCGATGACGATTTTTGAGTCGTCGCTGAGTGCGAAATATTTTGGGCGGCAGCTGGAGTTGCCGATCCTGCAGGAACTGGGCCGGGTGCTGGTGGTGGTGCTGTGTGTCTACGGGATCCTGCGCTTCGAAGACCTGCTGCACCGGGGCGTGCTCAAGATGCTGTGGCAACCCGGATACGAGATGTACCTGTTCTGGCTGGAGATTTCGCTGAGCCTGGTGTCTACCGCTGCTGGTGCTGTCGCAAAAGAAGATGCGAACGACGGCGCAGGGACTCTACCTGGCGGCGGTGCTGGTGGTGCTGGGATTCATCACGAACCGGCTGAATGTGAGCATCACGGGGCTGGAGTCGGCCGCGGGTGCGCACTACATGCCGAAGTGGACAGAAATTGCGGTGACGGGCGCAATCATCGCGGCCGGGTTCGCACTGTTTGGACTGGCGGCCAAGTATTTGCCGATCTTCCCCGCGGAAGAGAGCCACCCGGTGGCAGCGATGGATGTGATTGCAGTAACTCCTGTGTTAGGCCATGCCGGAGATTGAACCAGTTCGGGGACAGTGGAACCGCCTGACGCACAGTATTAGCGCCAAACTGATCAGCTTGCTGCTGCTGGTGATGGTTGGCATTTTCGGGCTGCTGGGATACCTCAATATCCGGCTGCACCGGCAACACCTGGAAGCAGCGACGCTAACCAGCGCGGAACGCGTCAGCGACGTGATCAAGCGGAGCACGTCGTATTACATGCTGCGCAACGACCGCGCAGGGCATGTATCACGCCATCGCGACCATGGCGGATGAGCCGGGGATGGTGCGGGTACGCATCTTCGACCGGGAAGGACAAATCAGCTATTCCTCGGACCCGTCGGAGGTGGGCCACACGCGTCGACCAGGGCGCGGAAGCCTGCTACGGCTGCCATGCGCGGTCGCAGCCGCTGGCGCACCTGAACCGGCCCGACCGGTTCCGTATTTATCGGGATGGCGCGGGGCAGAGGGTCCTGGGCGTGATCACGCCCATTGAGAACCAGCCTTCCTGCTCGAATGCAGCCTGCCACGCGCACCCGGGAAGCCAGAAGATCCTGGGCGTGCTGGACACGAATCTCTCGCTGGCGAAAGCCGACGCACAACTGGCGCAGAGCACCTGGCGAATGCTCGCCTACACCGTATTTGCCCTGCTCGACATATCGCTGCTGGTGTGGCTGTTTGTGTGGCGGCTGGTCGGACAACCCGTGAAGCATCTGAAAGACGGCACCAAGCAACTGGCAGACGGGAACCTGGGATACCAACTTGAAGTGGAGTCGACCGATGAAGTGGGCGAGCTGGCCACGCTCGTTCAACCGCATGAGCCTGCAATTGCGCTCGGCGAACGAAGAGATCGTGGCCTGGGCGAAGACCCTGGAAGATCGCGTGGAGCAGAAGACGCGGGAACTGAAGCGGGCGCACGAGCACGTGCTGCACGTGGAAAAGATGGCCACCATCGGGAAGATGGCGGCGGTGGTGGCGCACGAGATCAACAATCCGCTGTCGGGCATCCTGACCTATGCCCGGCTGCTGAAGAAGTGGATTCAACGCGGCGAAGCGGAGACGTCCAAGAAGAAGGATGCGGAACAGTGCCTGGACCTGATTGCCGAGGAGAGCCGGCGCTGCGGGGACCTGGTCAAAAACCTTCTGACCTTCTCGCGCACGAGTCCAATGAACGTACAAATGACGGACCTCAACGCCGTGGTAGACCGAAGTCTGCGATTGATCGCCCACCAGTTGGAACTCAACGGGGTCGAACTGCACCGGGAGTTTCCCACCGATCTGCGGCCGATCCCGTGTGATCCGGGACAAATCGAGCAGGTGCTGCTGGCGCTGATCATGAACTGCCCTCGATGCCATGCCGCGCGGGGGAAACCTGTGGGTGAGCGCCTGCTTGCACGAAACCCGGAAAGAACTGGCGATCCAGGTACGTGACGACGGAGCGGGAATACCGGCCGAGATTCTGCCGCGCATTTTTGAGCCTTTCCTGACTACGAAGGAAACGGGCAAGAGTGTTGGGCTGGGGCTGGCGGTGAGTCAGAACATCATCGAGGGGCACCGGGGTCGGATTGAAGTGCAGTCCGAGTTGGGGAAAGGCACAACCTTTACGGTGACGCTGCCGGTCGAGGGCAGCGGGACGCCGGTGGCGGCTTCGGCGGGAGAAGTCGCACTGAAATCGAGGTGAGAACTTGAGCACACAGGGACAACTGCTGATCGTGGACGACGAACTGAGCGTCCGAGACTCGCTGGCGAAGTGGTTTCACGAAGAGGGTTATGAAGTCGGCACGGCGGAAAACGGGAACGACGCTTTGACGCGGCTGGCGGAACGACGCTGGGACGCAGCGCTGGTCGACATCAAGATGCACGGGATCGACGGGATCGAATTGCAGCGGCGAATGCATGAAATCGATCCCGAACTGATCGTGATCATGATGACCGGCTACGCGTCGGTCGAGACCGCCGTCGCTGCGCTGAAGAACGGGGCATATGACTATGTCACCAAGCCGCTCGATCCGGACGAGATCGCGCACCTGGTGAAGAGAGCATTGGCGCACAAGCGAACCGAGCAGGAGAATGTCCGCCTGAGAGAGACGGTAGCGGAGGTGGCCCGGCCCGAAGACATCGTGGGCGAGAGCACGATCATGCAACGGGTATTCGATGCCATCGAGACGGTGGGCCCGACCGACGCGACGGTACTGATCACAGGGGAGAGTGGCACGGGAAAAGAACTGGTGGCCCGCGCGGTCCATCATGCCAGCCCGCGCAAGTTCCATCCCCTGGTGGTGATCCATTGCGGCGCGCTTACCGAGACCTTGCTGGAGAGCGAACTATTTGGCCACGAAAAGGGCGCCTTCACGGGTGCGCAGTACCGGAAGAAAGGCAAGTTCGAGATCGCGGAGGGCGGGACGGTATTTCTCGATGAAATCGGGGACATCAGTCTTAAGACCCAGACGGACCTGCTGCGAGTGCTGCAGGAGCACGAGATCGTACGGGTCGGGGGGAACCAACCGATCAAGGTCGACTTCCGCTGTGTGGCGGCGACCAACAAAGATCTCGAAAAAGCGATTGAGGAGGGCAAGTTCCGGCCGGACCTGTTCTACCGGCTGAATGTGTTCCGCATCGAGTTACCGCCGCTCCGCGAACGCCGGGACGATATTCCCATGCTGGTGAATCACTTCGTGCGGAAATTTTCGCTGCAGATGAACAAGAAGATTACGCGGGTGTCTCCCGGGGCGATGAACCTGTTGCAGCAGCAGACCTGGACGGGCAATGTGCGGGAACTCGAGAACGCAGTGGAGCGGGCGATGGTAGTGGCGCAGGAACCGGAGATCCGGGAATCGGACTTTGTGTTTAAGGCGACCACGGTGCCGAATGGAGTTCCCAAGAGCCTGGACGAGATCGAGCGAGCCCATATTCTCCGAACGCTGGAGTCGGTGGGGTGGAACCAGACGCGCGCGGCGGAGATCCTCAGCATCGACCGGGTAACGCTCCATCACAAGCTGAAGAGATACGGCTGGAGCAAACCAACTGTTCAAGCGCGATGAAGCTGCTGCAATTGTTGCCGATCGGAGATTTCAATGGCGGGCTGCTGAGGGAACTGGCTCCCGCCATGGCAAATCTTTTCCGGATACCGACGGAAGTACTGGCGGTACGCCTGGATCCAGAGTTTGCCTACCATGGCGAGAGGCAACAGTTCCACTCGTCGGAGATTCTGCAGGCGATGCAGGGGCATGTAAAGTCAGACACCTGGCGGGTGCTGGGCATCACGGCGGTGGATCTCTACATCCCCATTTTGACTTTTGTTTTCGGAGAGGCGCAAATCGGAGGGCCGTGCGGGCTGGTCTCGGCCCACCGCCTGCGGCAGGAGTTCTACGGGCTGCCGGCGGACGTGGAGGTGCTGCGCGAACGACTGCTGAAGGAAGCAGTGCACGAGATTGGGCACACCCTGGACCTGACCCACTGCGACGACTACCAGTGTGCGATGGCTCCGTCGCATGCGGTGGAATGGATCGATCTGAAGGCAAGCACGCTGTGCGAAGCATGCCAGGCGCGCGTGTTCGTCGGGTAAGTAGGCTTCGACCGGACTGAAGTTCTCCCGGATCCGGGCACAATCAAGGCAGACGAAGGTTCGGCAGTCCTGCTGAGTTTTCGTCGGCGCTGCTCTCCGGCGCAGTCAATTGGGTGCCGCACCACCGGTGGTCAAACCCATGTATTCATTATGAATCGACGCCGCGCGCGTTTTATAACTATCGGCACGCCGCGTGCATCAAGGTATGTCTCTTGAGGAAAATCGAAGGATGGGTTTTCCTCATGAAGGACAGACGCCAATGCTCCACAAATGTGCGAATGAGGCATGCAACACGCGCTTCCGACGCTTGCGGGAAGGAAAGCTATTTCAAGTGGAAACGGATTATTTCGACGGCCGAGGGCCGTCTCCGCGCTGCGAAAAAGGCGACCCTGGCGGCGCATCGAGCACTACTGGCTGTGCGACGCGTGCGCGCCGTTTGTTACGCTGACCTTCGATGAGAGTCGAGGTGTGATTACAGTCCCCTTGCCCGACGGTGACGGGCCAGAAAACAGTTCGAGTCGTGTCGATGGACGAGTCGTGGCAGCCGCCGAGGTGAGGAAGGGTCCACGCAACGGAGCGTGCACGAGGTGCGGAAATGACGGGCGAAGGAGTCTGTGTTCTGCGCAATTTGCCTGAGTGCGGCACGCGGGGACCGCGGGTTGGTTCCTGTTGACCGAGAACCGCTGGATAGACCGGCTAAAGATCCTAACCTGGAATGCCAACTTGGCCATCCAACCGGGGTGTACGCCGCTTGTGGGGTAACTCACGTGCAGCAACTGGTGGCGCACTGGATGGCGACCGGAAGCCTGGAGTACCCGTTGCCCGCACTCGGGATTCCGGGAGCCTCTCGATCCCACAATGCTCAAGCGATCCAATAGGGCGGAGCCTGAGCTGAACAAGGCGGATCGAACCGTGCTGGGAGAGTTAGCCGTTCATCGGGAGAGTCTGGATCGAATCCTGACTCGAGAGCCCGGAGTCTCTGGCCGGCATACTCTCAGCGCTGAGGGAGCATTGGTCGACGAAGAAAGTTCGAGCGAGAGTGGAGGCGGGGAAAAGGGCGGAGGATGGCATGTACGCCCTGACGGAGGTTTAATTTTCGCCCGACGGAGATCTAGTTTCCGCAAAGCCGGGCAAGGCCGAGATCAGGCGATCTGGGCCTTGCGCCAGAGCCTGCCAGTCGTCCTTCACGGCCGCCACCATTTCTCGGGCGGCCGCACGACAGCCAGGTCGATTTCTGGTTGCGCAGGTGTTTGCGGATGGCCTTTACGGCGTCGCGGTTGCCGAGGTGTAGGTTAGCGGTTTCCCATCCCATAGAGAACAGCAGGCGGCGCTCGTCGCGGGTGCTGGGCAGGTCGGCCAGCTCGATGCGGGAACAGTGCGGGGAAAGACGTCGGACGATCCAACGTCCACGAAGCAGCACGAAGGGATCGGGACAACGTACGCCCCGCGAGAGCAGAGCCGGGTACCAGATCTCAGCCGGGCGGCGAGGTTCGTAGCCGCCCAAAACGCGGCAGAAGGCACGAGCATCTTGGCTTCGCGGGCAATCTTGCCGCCGTGGAAATCGGCAATGGCCACCAAGCGCTGACGGCCGAGGCTGCCCAGGCCGGCGACGCGCCGAGCCAGACGGTACGGCAATCCGGGCCGGGGCAGAGTGTGCTCGAGAGCCTCGCGGGCGCTGGGCGAAATGCCGCCGCGAAGCAAGGGCAGGGCATCCATTTTTTTCCAGAAGCGATCCGGATTTCGCAATTCGTTGAGAGCGATGGATCGCAGCCATTTATTGCCTTCCTCCAGAACAAACGGCCTTCCCCCTTCCGACAGCGACTCGGTATAGCCCTCGAGGATTTCCGCACAGACGTCCTTGGCGTTCGCGGCCAGTCGATTTTCTTCGATGGCCAGCAGCGCGCTGGCCGCCAGACGGACGAGGTCATTGGCGTAGGAAAAGGGTGCGGCTTCGTCGAAGTCATTCACGCCCCAGATGAGGCGGCCCTCGAGGTCTCGCCAGGTGCCAAAGTTCTCGACGTGCAGGTCCCCCACGGCAAGAATCTGGGGCGCTTCCGCGAGTTCCGGAAGGACTCGCGGCCAGATCTGTACCCAGCGGTAGAAAATAGCGCGGAGAAAGGAGAAAGCGGATTCGGCCATCTTTTTGTGCTTGAGACGCAGATCGGCGTCCACCAGGGTGGTGTGCGATCGCAGCCAATCCTCGTAGCGGGCGGTAGCTTTGACGATGTTCATCGCGGCGCGGCTGAACGATAGTGGGGGTTTGAGCTGATGTCAATGCGACCTGGAGACGCGATCCCGGAGGAGATGTGGGGCTCCGGATGTGAGCGTGGCGATAGCGCCCACACCCGGTGTGTCGCGAGCGCCACTAGTTCGAGAAGAAGGCGGCGTTCTTGTCGGCAAATGGCTTTAGTTCGTCCGGCAGTTCGTCGATGGGGTGGATCGAGTCGGAAGTACAGGCCGGAATGCAGGCTCCGCAGTCGATACAGCCGTTAGGGTCGACATACAACTGGGTGGCCGCTTCAAACTGGGGCTCGTCTGTTTTGGGATGAATGCAATCCGTGGTGCAGACGTCCACGCAGAGAAGATCCTTGATGCAGGAGTCTGTAATCACATAAGCCATGATGAGGTCCTTGGAATGAATTTGGAGTCTATCGACTCCCGTCTAAGGTGAGGGTATGCGTGGGGTGGAGAGGTTCGCCGTGACGGGGGTCACGGAAAGGAGGGAGGGCAATTCATCACTCGGGCGTGTGACCGCCATCACAGCTTTGCCCTGGGGTTCCGGATACAAACGAGTGCACATAGAGACGTAATGTACTGACCCCAGAAGTTGCCCGGCCCCCTTCCAAGACCCCATAAGCCGCTACCTCAGCGGCGGGCCGGGCACTTTCCTCATCAGAACTGGATCCCAAATCCCCAGGAAGTCGGAACAGAACACCTCCCAGGCCTGCCTAGCGGGGGCCAGGGGTGGCGTGTCCGCCTTGACACGCCGTCTATGTGAGGACACTGCTTTTCGTCCCTCGAGGGACGGTAACCCCATTCCCATCAGCGAAATACCAGTTGGACCGTCTCCTGCCACTGGTCCGGGTGCCAGGAAGAAGACGACAGCGAGGTGACGGGCGATGGCATGGACGATGGGAAACGGCAAGCTGCTCCAGGCTCTGGGATGGGTGGTTCCGACCCTGGCCGCGCTGCTGACGCCTTCGGCCCTGGCACAGGGCGTAAGGGTGTTGGCCGCGGCCCCTGCCCGGGCGAGGCGCCAGGTCATGGTGAGCGTCGCTGACCGGAAACTCGTCGTGATGGAGAAAGGAGCGGTGCTGCGGGTATTTCCGGTTGCGGTAGGGGCAGAGGTGAGTCCCAGCCCCACGGGCAGGTTCGAGATCGTGAGCCGTCTGACCGAACCGACGTACTACCACTCGGGCATCGTCGTTCCCCCCGGCGAGGACAATCCGCTCGGTCCGCGCTGGGTGGGTTTCAACAAGAAGGGGTACGGCATTCACGGAACCAATGCGCCGAGGTCGATCGGCAAGGCGGCGTCGCACGGGTGCATCCGGTTGCGCAATCGCGACATTGTGGAGTTCTTTGCGATGGTGAACGTCGGGGACACGGTCGAAATCCACGGCGAACGCGACGAGCAGATCGCGGAAATCCTCGGCCGCGACGCCAGCGAGCCAACGGCGGTCGCACAAGCACAACCGACGGTAGGAGGAGTAGCGGGCGGGCAGTAGGAATCGGGACACACGAAGAATTCACGGGAGGACGTCATGCAACTAGCAATCACAGCGATCGCGGTCATCGCAGGAATGGTTTTTTCGCTGGCTATCGCCTTACTGGTGGAGGAGTTCATTTTCGGAGAAGTATTCCGCCTGTTCTTCGGGCGGCAGGCAGTATCAGTAAAAACAGAACCGAAACACTGAGAGCAGAAGGAGAACTGCCATGTTGTTCCTGAAGTACGTGCTGATGATGGGCGGCATCGGGATGATCCTGGTTGCCGTTGGAATTCTGACCTACGACCTGACGTTAGAGATGCGGTACCGGCGGGCAATGGCGGCAGGCGGAAACGCGGCCCTGCCAGTTGCGCCGCGGCTTCGCTGGCGAACCGCGATGGCGTTTGCGATGCTCGCGTGGGCGCCGATCCTGATCGCACTGAGCATCGTTGTCATTCCGAGTGGTATGGCGGGCGTTCGGGTGAGCCAGACCCAAGGCACCCTGGCTGGAACGCTCTACCCGGGCGTGCATTTTGTGGCGCCGCTGCTCGAGAAAGTCGAACTGTTCGATACGCGCGATCAACTCTTCACGACGGGATCGCTGGAGGATAGTAAGCATGCCGGCGCGGTGGTGAAGGCGCAACCGCTGAACGTGCAGACGAAGGAAGGCTTGACGGTTGGACTGGCGATCACGGCGCGTTACCGCGTAGATCCCAAGCGGCTGGACTATGTCGAAGCCAACCTGCCCCAACCGATCGAGAAGGAGATTGTGCCTCCGGTGGTAGCGAGCATCTGGCGCGAACTGGTGCCGAACTACACGGTCCGCGAGGTCTTCGCGGCCAAGCGGGAGGAAGTACGGGCGCGAGCGGCTGCCCTGATCACGCAGAAATTGGCCGCCGATGGGATCGTCGTGAAGGAAGTCATGCTGCGGGATATTCAGCTTCCGCCGGAATACTCCAAGGGGCTGGAGACGCTTTTATTGAAAGAGCAGGAGAGCGACCGCATGGGAGTGGAGACCGACATCCAGCAAAAGCAGGTGCGAATTGCGGAACTGCAGGCGGAGGCGAGCAAGGTGCGGGAAGTAAAGCAGGCGGAAGGGGCGGCACAGGTTCACGTGCTGCAAGCCAAGTCTGAGTCCGACGCCATGCAGTACACGCTACCTTTGAAGGAAAAGCAGATCCAGCAGTCGAAGCTGGAAGCAGAAGCACGCAAGGAGTCCACGATCAAGAACGCCGAAGCAGCGGCGGAGGCGAAGGTGATCGACAGTAAAGCAGAAATGGAGCGCAGGAAACTTCTGGCTGATGCGGAAGCGGACCGGATTCGCGTGACCGCTGCGGCCGATGCCGAGCGGATGAAGAGCGAAGCGGCGATTCTGAAACAGAATCCCCTGCTCATCAACAAGATCGTTGCCGAGCGGCTTTCGGACAAGCTGCAGATCATGATGGTTCCCTCCGACGGCAAGTTTTTCTTCGCCAATGACGTGCTGCGCAGCATGAACGTGGCGAACCACGGCAGCCAGGCGGAGCAGACCGGGGATGGGCCGGAGAAGTAGTTGGTAACGACCTCAGGGACCGGCACGATGACTCTTATGAGTACCGACTCCCATGAACAGCCTACGGTGGAACGCGGTTTATAATTCGCTCATCGCAGAAATGCAGCTTTCCTCGCCAGGCTTTTCACGCCGCGCTTTCAGTTTTTTCCTCGCGCTTTGGTTTTGCCTGAGTGGGATGAGCTTGGCCGCCGACTGGGCGCCACCGGAAGAGGAACTCGCCCGGAAGATCGCAGCGGCTACGGGTCCCGGGGCAGTGGCTTTGAACGTGGTGAATCGCTCGTCCCTTGGCAAAAAGGATGCCGACGAAATCAGCCGCGGTCTCCGGGCACAGCTTGAAGGACTGGGTGTGCGGGCGGCGAAGCCGGAGCAGGCAGCGGCGACGGTGGAGGTTTCCCTTTCCGAAAACCTGCAGAGCTACGTTTGGCTGGCGGAGATCCATCAAGGCGCGGGAGAGTTCTCCGTAGTTATGATTTCTACTCCCCGACCGGCGGCGCCGGCGTTTGTGCGCGAGCCTCTGCCGCAGACAATCCGCAAGATTCCCCTTTGGGCGCAGGAAGAGCGCATTCTCGACGTGGCGGTGCTGGAGGAATCGTCGGCGCCAACGCACATCGCGGTACTCGATCCGGAAAAGGTAGCAATTTACAGCCTTAATGGTGGCCACTGGCAGCAGGAGCAAGCCTTATCGATCCCGCATGGACGGCCGTGGCCGAGAGATATGCGAGGTCGGCTGATGGTGCGGCAGGATCACTTGTTCGATGTCTACCTTCCGGGGGTTTTCTGCCAGAGTTCCGGAAGCGCTCCCTTGAGCCTGGTTTGCCGGGAAAGCGACGATCCCTGGCCATTATCGAGCCTGTTTTCACTGGGCGGATTTTTTGCGCCCACGCGCAATTTTTTTACGGGAGTATTGTCGCCTGGCCTGGGAAAACAAACGGCGACGGCAAAATTCTATTCTGCTGCACCCCTGCAGCGAGCCAACTACATTCTGTGGATCTTTGCCGGAGTGGATGGTCAGGCGCACTTGCTGGACGGCGTCAGCGATCAAGTCCTCCGACTGAACTGGGGCAGCGACCTGGCGGGGGTGAAGACTTCGTGTGGATCGGGGTGGCAGGTGTTGGCAACGCGCGCTGGGGACGATTCGGGGGATTCGGTGCGCGCCTATGAATTTCCCGATCGCGACCCGGTCGCGGTCAGCGAGCCTTTGGACTTCGGCGGCGGCATCACGGCGTTGTGGACGGAGGCGAAGGGCGGCACGGCGATTGCAGTCTCGCGGAATGCAGAAACGGGGAACTATGAGGCTTTCCGGCTGGCAGTGGCTTGCGGTCAGTAGCGTCCTGCTGAGCGTATGCGCGGATGCAGAGACGCGTCCGCAGTACGGGGCTACGCTCAGGACGGCGACAAGAATTGCGCCCGTGTCGCTCGACCCCGCGGATAAATCCCAGCCGGATGGGGTGGCGCAACGCAATCTCACTGGCCTGATGTTCGACACGCTGGTCACGATGGATAACCGCGGCAGGCTGCGGCCGGCGCTGGCTACATCCTGGCAGGCGGCCCCCGGAAATCAACGCTGGCAGTTTTGGCTGCGGCGCGGTGTCAAATTCCATGACGGGTCGCCCCTGACGGCGGAGGCTGTGGCGGCTGCGCTGCGAGGGGCCAATCCCGACTGGAGCGTGGTGCCGGCGACGGACTCGGTGATCATTGAACGGAATCTTGCGGATGCAGATCTGGCGGCCGGGCTCGCGCGGACGAGGAATGCGATTACGAAGCGGAGTGAAGGAGGGACTTTGATAGGGACGGGGCCCTTTCACATCACGGGATGGCAGCCGGGGAAGAAGCTGACGCTGGCGGCGGAGGAGAACTACTGGGGTGGGCGACCGTTTCTGGATGCGATCGAGATCGAGATGGGGCAGTCCAGCCGAGATCAACTGCTCGCACTGGATCTGGGCAAGACGGACATCGCCGAAGTGGCTGCGGAGCAAGCACACCGGGCATCGACCGAGGGGCGGCGAGTCGTGACATCAGCGCCGGTGGAGTTAATGGCGCTGGTGTTTGCGCGGGAGCGGCAATCGCCCGAGGAGGGAAAGCTTCGGGAGGCGCTGGCGCTCAGCATTGATCGGAGCTCGATCCGGAGCGTTGTGTTGCAGGGTGCGGGAGAACCGAGCGGCGGCATCCTTCCCAACTGGATCAGCGGATACGGGTTTGTTTTTGCGGCCAGCCAGAATCTCGACCGGGCCCGGCAATTGCGCAGCGAAGTGCCGCGTGCTGCGGCGTGGACACTGGGATACGATGCCGGGGACCCGCTGGCGCGGGTGATCGCGGAGCGCATCGCGCTGAACGCCCGGGATGCGGGACTCACGTTGCAGACTACGACTTCGGGCGCGACGGATTTGCGAATGGTGCGCGTGACGCTGGCATCTTTGAATCCGCGGATTGCGCTGGCGGCAGGCGCGGCGGCCAGTGGAATGCCGGCGCCGAAACTGAGCGGCGACTCGGCCGATGACTTGTACCGGGGAGAAAGCGCAATGTTGCAGGCACAGCGACTGATCCCGCTGTTCCAGTTGCCGGTGAGCTACGCGCTGAGTCCGGCGGTGAAGGATTGGAATCAGGATCGGGACGGGAGCCGCCACCTGGAAAATGTCTGGCTAGGGAGCAAGCCTTGAACTTTCGCCGCAAGCTTCTGCTGCTGTTTGCGCTGACGGTCTTTCTGTCGGTGGCGGCGGTGGCATGGCTGGTTTCCGCGGTTACACGGCGGGCATTTGAGCAATCGAACGAGGCGCAGACGACGGCGCTGGTGGCGCAGTTCCAGCGCGAATTCAAGCGGCATGCCGATGACGTGGTACGCCGGGTCGAAGCGATCGCGGCCAGCGACGCGACGACCCGGATGGCGCTGAGCTTGAACCGAGGCTCCGCGGAGGCGGGCAGCTACTTGAACGAAGCGGGGCCGATGGCCGAGAGCCACCAGCTGGATTTCCTGGAGTTTGTGGATGCGCACGGCACGATTGTGTCATCGGCGCAGTCGCCCGCGAAGTTCGGGTATGCGGAAACTTCGCTGGCGGACTTGCCGCTATTGACGAGCAAGCCGGCCTTCCTGAAGAAGGAAGACCTGCCGGCGGGCAGTTCCCTGGGGTTGTTCGCAGTGCGGGCCGCCAGAATCGGAGATAAGCCGCTGTACGTCATCGGCGGGCAGCGTCTGGACAAGAATGCTCTTGCGGCGCTGGAATTGCCGGCGGGCATGCGGGCCATGCTGTACCAGAGTTCGGGTTTCGGATTCTCAGCTCAAATGCTGGTGACTGCCTCCGATGCTCCGAAGCGAGCGGAGAAGCTGGCGGCGCTGGTGCAACAAGTCCAGCAGCAGGGCCGGGAGACTGACCGAACTGGTGCATTGGTCCTCCAATCCGGCTGACGATGAGACCATTCATGCCATCCCGCTGAACGGGCCGGACGACAAGATTCTGGGAATCCTTTTGCTGGGGACATCGCGAAGACCGTATGTGGAGGTCAAGCGTCACATCCAGTCGGTAGCGATGCTGGTGGGCGGCGCGGGAGTTCTGCTGGCAATCGTGCTGAGCAGTTGGGCGGCAGCCCGCTTCACGCGACCGGTGGAAGAACTCGCGGCGGCGGCGCGCGAGGTTGCCGCCGGGAACTTGCGCGCGCAGGTGGAGGTGACGTCGGCGGATGAAGTGGGCGACCTGGCCGAGGCGTTCAACCGGATGACGCGAGACTTGCTGGAGCAGAAGGAACGGCTGGTGCAGACCGAGCGTGTCGCGGCATGGCGCGAATTGGCGCGACGGCTGGCGCATGAGTTGAAGAATCCGCTATTCCCCCTGCAACTGACGGTCGAAAATCTGGTGCGGGCGCGGGAGCAAAGTCCGGAGATGTTCGAGGAAATCTTCCGGGAGAGCGCGGCGACGCTGCTGGCGGAGATTGGGAACCTGAAGCAGATTATTTCCCGGTTCAGCGAGTTTTCGAAAATGCCGCAGCCACAGCTTCAGCCGGTGATCATGAACGAGGTTGTGCAAGGGGTGGCTCGGCTATTCCAGGCGCAATTGGAGTCGCGCCGCGGGCCGGCGATCATCTGCGAGGTCGAGTTGGCGGCGAGCCAGGAACCGGTGGCGGCCGACGCGGAATTGTTGCATCGCGCATTTTCGAACCTGGTGCTGAACGCAATGGATGCAATGCCACAGGGCGGGACCTTAAGGTTGCGGACGCGCGACAGCGAAGATCGCGTCATTATCGAAATCGCCGACACCGGGGTCGGGCTGACACCGGAAGAATGCGAGCGCTTGTTCACGCCGTATTACACCAGCAAACAGCATGGGACGGGGCTGGGGCTGGCCATCGTGCAATCGGTCATCAGCGACCACGGCGGAACCATCAACGTGCGGAGCCAACCTGGAAAGGGCACGACATTTCTGGTGGAATTGCCGCGGAATCTGTATAAACTGCGCCTCCCAGTGCTGGACGGATCGGCGACCATGGGGCGAGGCCGGTAGAGGAGAGGGCTTGCCACAGAAAGCACATCTTTTGATCGTGGATGACGAAGCCAACACGCTGGCGTCGTTGTCCCGGGCGTTTCGTCTGGCCGGGCACGAGGCCACGGTGTGTGACAACGCCACGAAGGCACTGGAACTGGCGAAGTCGCAAGGCTTCGATCTGATCTTGTCGGATGTCGTCATGCCGGGGAGGGACGGGCTTTCTTTGCTGGAGGACTTAAAAGCGGAAGGTGTCGCGACCCCGGTGGTGATGATGTCAGGACAGGCACACATCGAGATGGCAGTGCGAGCGACGCGACTGGGGGCGCTCGATTTTCTGGAAAAACCGATTGCTACCGAAAAATTATTGCTGACCGTGGACAATGCGCTGCGCCTGCAGCGGCTGGAAAGCGAAAATCGGCGACTGAAGCAGCAGCTTGGAAAGCACGAGATCGTGTGGCAGGGAGAGGCGATGCGCCGGGTGATGACGCAAGTGGAGCGGGTGGCGGCGAGCGAGACGCGGGTGTGCATTCTCGGCGAAACGGGAACGGGCAAGGAACTGGTGGCGCGCACGCTGCACGAACGCAGTGCCCGAGCGGCGGGCCCGTTTGTCGCGTTGAACTGCGCGGCCGTTCCCGCAGAACTGATCGAGACGGAGTTGTTTGGTCATGAAAAAGGCTCTTTCACCGGAGCTGCAGGACGGCACGCAGGCAAATTTGAGCAAGCGGAACACGGGACATTGTTTCTGGACGAGATCGGCGACATGCCGCTGCACATGCAGGCGAAGTTGCTGCGAGTGCTGGAAGAAGGCGAAGTCGAGCGAGTGGGCGGGGAAAAAGCCATTCGAGTTGACGTGCGCGTGCTGGTCGCGACCCATCGCGATCTGGAGGGACAGGTAAAGGAGGGCAAGTTCCGGCAGGACCTGTTCCATCGAGTGTATGTGTTTCCTCTGGTGCTACCGCCGTTGCGGGAGCGGCGCGAAGATATTCCGACGCTGGTGGAACACTTCGCGGGGCAGGTGTGCTCGCAAAACGGATGGAAGACAGTTCCCTTCTCCGGGGAAGCGATTGCGGCTCTGCAGGCACACTCCTGGCCGGGCAATGTGCGGGAACTGCGGAACATGGTGGAGCGGCTGATGTTGCTGGCTCCGGATGGCGTGGTGGATCTGGAAACCGTGCGGCTGGCTTTGCCGCAGGGCACGAGCGGGCCGGCAACGACACGCCCTGGGTCCGGGGCTTTGGCGGAGCGGGTGCAGGCTTTCGAGCGCGAGGTTATCCTGGCAGAATTGAAGCAGAGTCACTACAACATGGCCAGTGCGGCGCGGGCCCTGCACCTGGAGCGCAGCCACCTTTACAAGAAGGCCGAGCAGTTGGGAATCGATCTGCGAGCCGTGCGCAAGGAACAGGATCCGTAGTCCATCCAAGTTCGGCGTCCGTGACAATTCAAGGTCTCAGGGGAAAGCTTTGCTTCGAGTGGCACAGTTTCTGGTTGCGGTCTCTGTGTTGGCGAACGGCGCGTTCGCGGGCGACGCGCCGTCGCCGGCGGCGTATGGAGTCCGCATGGAACGCGTGTGGATTCCGATGAAGGATGGGGTTCGGCTAGCCGCCACGCTCTACCTGCCGGATGGCGCGAAACCGGGCGAGAAGTTCCCTGCCCTGCTCGACTACCTACCCTACCGCAAGGACGATGGCACGGCGGCCGGCGACTATCCGAAGAACGCGTATTTCGCGCGGCGCGGCTATGTGGGAGCGCGCGTCGATATTCGCGGGTTCGGTGCGAGCGAAGGACGGCCGACCGACCGTGAGTATTCGGAGCAGGAGCAGGGGGACGGGGAGCAGGTGATCCACTGGCTGGCGACGCAGGCCTGGTCGAATGGCAAGGTCGGAATGTATGGCATCTCGTGGGGCGGATTCAATGCCATACAGATGGCGATGCGGAATCCGCCGGAGCTTAAGGCCATCCTTGCCGTCGATGCGACGGAAGAACTTTTTCACGATGACATCCACTATATCGATGGGTTAATGCACGTGGACGAGTTCGAGTTAAACATGGACATGGCGCCCGGGATGACGGGCGCGCCTGACTACACTCTGGACGAGAAGGTGCTGGGGCCGCGGTTTGAGACCGCGCCGTGGTCGCTGGAATACTTCCGGCATCAGCGGGATGGAGCAGTTCTGGCGAAGTCCGGTGCGTCCGCTGAGCGAGATCAAGGTTCCATGCTTTCTGATTGGGGGACTCGCGGACGGGTACCGCGACAGCATTCCACGCATGCTGGAGCAGGTGAAGGCGCCGGTACGGGCGTTGATAGGACCGTGGAACCATTCTTTTCCGAATGACGCCGACTTCGGACCGCGCATTGAGTGGCGCGAAGATGCTGTGCGCTGGTGGGATTACTGGCTGAAAGGCCGGGAAACGGGGGTGCTGCAGGATCCCAAGCTGGTCATCTTTGTGAGGCACTGGTTTCCGCCGGATCCGAACCTGGAGACGGTACCGGGCGAGTGGCGCGCGGAGAGTGGTTGGCCGCCGCGCGACTTGAAGCAGTCCACACTCTACCTGCAGGCGAATCACACGCTGGCGCCGGTGGGGCTGAGAACGACGTGCATCGGCTGAAATACATTCCGTCGATTGGGGTGGAAGCAGGATTCTGGTGGGGCGAGTTGCTTTCCGATCAACGACCGGTGGACGCTTTCAGCCTGGTTTACGACTCGGCGTCCTTTGCAGAAGGATCTGGCGATCATGGGAAGACCGCACGCATTGCTGCAGGCGTCCGCGGACGCGCCGCTGGCGAACTGGTTTGCGCGTCTTTCCGACGTGGCACCCGACGGTCGCGTAACCCAGATCACGGGCGCCGGGTTGAGTGGGGCGCAGCGGGAATCCATGAGCAATCCGCAGGCTATGGATCCGGGCAAGAGTCTACCCGCTGGACATCGAGATGCACCTGACGACCTGGGTGTTTCCGAAGGGACATCGCATCCGGCTCTCGGTTTCGAATGCCTTGTGGCCCATGGTGCTGTCCACGCCTTACAACATGACGACTTCGCTGCAGATTGGCGGGAGCCATGGTTCACGGCTGGTGCTGCCGGTTGTTCCGGCTGCACGGTGAAGCGGCGCCGCACATTTCGCCGCCGCAGCCCTCAGAGGAACGAAGCGATCTTGAAATCCTTTGGATTTCCGTGGCCGGGAGAATGGCTCGTCACTCGCGACGAGGGCCGACAAAAGACAAGCGTGCTGTGGAAGGGCAAGATGGGCGCGCAGTATCCGTGGGGCAAGGAGACGGACCTGGAGAAACTGACTTATGAGATCGAGGACGCTCATCCCGAGGTCAACGTGATCCAGGGCGAGGCGGAGACGACGCTGAACTTGAAGATCGGGTGCTGGTGTGGAGCGGGCATCTTTCTTTCGCAGCGACGCCAAAAACTTCTTTTATAAGTACACGCGGGAACTGCGGAAGGATGGGCAGGTTGATCAAGACCAAGACCTGGGAAGAGACGATTCCGCGGGATCTGCAATAGATCCAGTCGTCAGTCGCCAGTCTTGGGCCATCGCGAACCAGACTCCCCAGCCAGCGGCTAATGACTGATGACTAAGGCCTGCGACTGAGTCGTCGCCGGGCAGGCATCGGACTTCGGTTGCTTGTAGACTGTTCCATCCTTCATGACGAAGTCTACTTGCTCGAGGACGCTGACATCCTTGAGCGGATCGCCCGAGACAGCGATCACATCCGCGTACTTGCCGGGCTTGATCGATCCGACTTCCCTGGAGTGGCCGAGTAGATCTGCGGCGTTGGTGGTGGCGGCCTGGATGGCCTGCATCGGCGTCATTCCGTACTTCACCATGAAGGCGAACTGCTTCGCACTGGTTCCGTAAGGGCAGACGCCGGCATCGGTGCCGAAGGCCATCTTTACGCCGGCCTTCAGCGATTTGCGGAAGTTGTCGCGCTGCAATTGGCCCGAGTTCGGCGTCGTGCTGAAGAAAATCTTTAGGGGTGGTGCCGTTCTTGCCGCCTTCCTGGATACATTCTTCGTCATAGATATCCATGTCGAAGTAAGTGCCATGCTGGATGGCGAGGGCGATGCCTTCGTCGTCAACGATCTCAGCATGCTCGATGGAGGCAGCGCCGGCCAGGATGGCGTTCTTGATTCCTTGTGCGGCATGGGCATGCACGGCCACCCGTAAACCGAAGTGGCCGGCTTCGTCGACGGCGGCGTTCAACTCTTCGGGTGTGAACTCGAGGGAATTCGGATTGCTGCCATGGGTGAGCACTGCGCCGGTGGAGAGAACTTTGATGAGGTCGACGCCATCGTGGGCCAGTTGGCGAATTCGCTGGCGGACTTCCCAGGGACTGTTGGCCTCTCCGTAGTGAAGATCCCAGGGCAACTGGATGTCGGGAGCCTGTCCGGTCATGGCGCCGGCGCCGCCGGTGATCGTAATGTAGGCGCCGGCGACGAACATGCGCGGGCCGGGTACGTCGCCTCGGGCGATGGCGTCGCGCAAGGCCACATCGTTAAGGGCGCGATAGGTACCGACGTCGCGCACCGTGGTGAAACCGGAGTCGAGCATCTTGCGGGCATTGGTCACCGACTCAAGCACGATCTGGGAGGCGGTTTTGCGCAGGACGTTGAAGGGTTCGCCGTCGCTGTGGCCGTCGGCAACGTGGGTGTGGCAATCGATCAAGTCCGGGGAGGACGGTCATGGTCGAGAGATCGATCACTTTGGTTCCGGAAGGAAGATCGAGACCCTTGCCGACACGTTCAATCTTATTGTCGCGAATCAGGATGACCTGATCGGTCAGGACGGTGCCAGCGTCGGGGTCGACCAATCGGCCGGCCTTGATGGCAGTGAGCTGCGCGGAGGCCGAAATTGCGCACCCCAGGAAAATGACGACGCGCGAAAGTTGAATTCTCACCTGGGTTCTCCTCAGTCAAAAAAGAAGGAGGGCTGCGCCCTCCCTACGATGTCTTCAGCAAATATCGCCGCAGGCTAGTCGGCAGCGGCGGCCGCATGACCAAGCCCGCGCTTCAGGTCCGCCGCCAAAAGACGGTGGAACAATTGTTCCCCGGCTTCCCTGCGCACCGACAAACGTCCCGCGCCGTAGGCTCTCGATTTGAGGCCGCGCTGGACATCCTCGCAAATCCCCAGGTCTTCGGATTGCACGCGGTCGCCCACGGCGAGGCTCTGCGCGTTGTAGTCGCGGCGAGACTCGCTGACATCGGCGAAATAGAAATCGAAGAGGACGCGACAGTGGTCGACATCCAGCGGAATCACAAGGTTGGTATCCATGTAGCCTTCATAGCAATTGATCATGAAGTTGGGATATTGCCAGAAGTACCAGGCGCGATCGCCCTTGCGAGTCGAGCCGGTGGCCGCATCTTCATCGGAGACAACCATAGGACTGGACTGCAGGCAGTAGCGATCTTCATTCTCGATGGTGTACTGCTTGTAATCGAGCACGCTGTTAAGACCCTTATGCAGGTGCGGAACGTGGTAGCCGCCGTCGAGATAGTTATCGACGAAGACCTTCCAATTGCAGGCGATGTCGTAAACCCGGGTGTCGAAGTAGTGCAGCCTGGCGAGGCCGAGGGGCGCGCAGCGGCTTCACCAGGCCGCCCAGGAAATCGTGGAGAGGTTGAGCCTGGGGATTGAGGTTGACGAAAATGAAGGCCTCCCAGATTTCCGCTTTTACCGGGACGAGACCGTTGTCCTGGCGCTCGAAGTTCTTCACGCCGTCGAACTCCGGCATTCCTTTCAGCGAGCCGTCGAGGCCATAGTTCCAGCCATGATAGGGACAGTGCAGAATGGAAGCGCTTCCACAAGGCTCGGTGACGACCTTGGCAGCATGGTGGCGACAAACGTTGTAAAACGCGCGCAACAGGCCGTCAGAGCCGCGGACGGCAACGATGGGTTCACCCGCGACGGTAGCGGTTACAAACTGGCCGGGCCTTTCCACCTGGACGGCGCGGCCGACGACATGCCAGTTGTTGCTGAAAACCGTTTGGCTTTCCAAGTCGGCGATCCGGGGATCGACATACCACGGACCGGGAATCGTCGAGGCTTCCGACAACGGCGCCTGGTCGTTGTAGCTTGCCAGAATCTGCTCCAGCGAGAGCGGTTTGGTCATCGTGATAGGACTCCTGGGCCCTGGGCAGCGTGTGTGCGGTCCGGCTAAGCTCCGATGGCCCGGCCTAGTACATCCAGGAACTGGTTGATCCGAGCTTCCTTACGCTCGCCAATCTCACCCTGCCGGCGGAACAGGCCAGGATCGAGCTCTTCGGTCAGCAGGGCGTCCTGAAAACGCTCTACCGTCCAATCGAGGATCGAGACAATCAACTCCAAGTCGAGGTCGCCACGCAATTCCCCGCGCTGCAGACCGAACTTCACGAAGGCCACGGTGCCGTAGGGGTCCTCGGTCATAAGAAAACGGTTGATCTCGCGCTTCAGGGTCAGATCGGTCCCATAGTTTCCGAGCAGCGAGACGCGATACGGAATCCAGTCTTCGTGGAGTAAATGCTCGGTCCGCACCAACCAGTAACTCAGGACGGCGAAGAATCCCTGGTCGCGAACATCCTGAGGCGCATCGAGATAAGCCGGAAAGGCGCGCACGGCTTTCTTGTAAACCTCAAAAAACAGGCCGTCCTTACTGCCAAAGTGCTGGAAGACGGAGCCTTTTGCGATACCCAACTGAGCGGCGATGTCACCCACGCGAGCGGCGTGATAGCCCTGCTCGGCGAAGTGCCGCATGGCCACGTCGATGATGCGGGTGCGTTTCGCCTCCGAACGAGGACGTGGCGGAACCTGGTTTCGATACCTGGGTGGGGTGACAAGACTACTGGCAATTCCGGTCATGATATTGACCTCAAGTCACGGAACCATACCGAAAAAAAGATCGGAATTCAATTCCAATTTTTCAGGGTGGTGCGCTAATGTATGGGCCCACGGCTCGGGTATCAAATGACTGCGAGTCAGCGGTTGCATGCATAGCGCAGGAAATCAGAACTACGACGCCATTGTAGTGGGCGGCGGCCATAACGGGCTTACGGCAGCGGCCTACCTTGCGCGGGCCGGGCTGAAGACTGTGGTGCTCGAACGCCGGGAGATTGTGGGCGGGTGCTGCGTGACCGAGGAGATCGCGCCCGGGTGCAAGGCTTCCACCACATCCTACATCGCGAGCATGCTGCGGCCTGAGGTGATCAGCGATTTGAGGCTGGCCGAGCATGGGTTGCGGATGGTGCCATGCGATCCCGCTATCCAGGTTGCGTTCCCCGGTGGGAGGGTTGTTCCCTGGTGGGCTGAACGGGAGCGCGCGGTAAGCGAGTTTCGCAAGCATTCTGCCAAGGATGCCGAGACGTTTGTGCGGGTGGACGATCAACTCAAAAAGCTCGCGCGCTACCTGCAGCCGTTTTTTCTAGAGCCTCCACCGGAAATCGATGCCAAGAGCATGTCGGGGTGGAGCGATCTTCTCCGCGTGGGCAGGCGGTTCCGGAATATTTCCAGTATTGAGATAGCGCAGCTGGTGTCGTTTCTGACGGGGAGCCTGGGAGAGTTTCTCGATCGGAATTATGAATCGGACACGATCAAGACCATGTTTCTCGCCAATAACGTGTATGGCAAGCATGGGGGACCTTACCAGCCGGGGACGGCAATCGGCCTGCTGTTCCACCTGCTGAGCGGCGGGGAACATGAACTGCAAGGGTTCTATGGCCACGTGATGGGCGGCATGGGAGCGATATCCGAGGCGCTGGCAGCAGCGGGGCGCAAGCTCGGGGTGGAGATTCGGACCTCCGCGCCGGTGGCGCAAATTGATACGCGGAATGGACTCGCGCGCGGGGTATTTCTGGAAGATGGCACGGAAATTCGCGGCCGGATCGTACTCTCGAATGCCGACCCGAAGCGCACGTTCCTGACGATGCTGCAGGAAAAAGAATTGCCGTCAGACTTTCTGCATGCGGTCCGCGGCATCAAGATGGCCGGTCCGTGCGCCAAAGTGAACCTGGCGCTTTCGGAAGAGCCGCGGTTCACGGGCACGCCTTCGAGCCACACCCCGCTGGAGCGAACTTTCTACACCATCGTGCCTTCGCTGGAGTTTGCCGAGCGCTGCTATGACCTCGCGAAGTTCGGCGAGATTCCCGAGGAGCTTTGGGTAGATTGCGTGATTGCCTCGAATGCGGACGACACGCTGGCGCCCGCGGGCAAGCACATCATGACTTGCTTCGTACAATACGTTCCTTACCAGCTTCGCCAGGGGACTTGGGATGAGAATCGCGAATTGCTGGGAGATCGCGTCATTCGCAAGATCGCGGAACACGCGCCGAACGTTCCGGGATCGATCATCGCGCGGCAGGTATTAACTCCGCTTGACCTGGAACGCACCTACGGACTGACCGAGGGCAACATCTTCCATGGTGATCTCACGCTGGAGCAACTTTTCTTTATGCGGCCGGTGGCGGGCTGGTCGCAATACCGCACACCGATTGACGGTCTCTATTTGTGCGGGGCGGGCGCACACCCTGGAGGAGGAGTCACGGGAGCGCCGGGTCGCAATGCGGCGCAACAAGCGCTGCGCGACTGGAAAAAGGGACGATTCAAGGCAGGGGCGGCGTGAGCGGCAACGGGACCCGCACCGCTGACATCGTTATTTTGGGCGCTGGGGTGATGGGCGCATCCATCGCCTTCCATCTGGCCCAGCGCAAGGCCGGGCGGATTCTGGTGATCGACAAGGATCACGTGGGGAGTGGCGGCAGTGGCCGATCGTCGGCACTGATCCGCATGCACTACAGCTTTCCCGCGGAAGTGCAGCTGGCGCTGGTGAGCTTGCGGATGTTTGAACGTTGGGGAGAACTGGTTGGGGAGACAACGCTGTTTCGGAAAACCGGCTTCGTGCGCATCGTGCATCCGAACGAAGCGGAGCGATTGAAACGCAACGTGGAAATGCAGCGCGGGTTCGGAGTCAACGTGAGCTTGATCTCAAAGTACGAACTGCAGGAACTCGAGCCGGATTGGGTGGTCGACGAAGTGGAACTGGCCGCGTATGAGCCGGAATCCGGTTACGGCGATGGCGCCGGAGTTGCGAACGATTTTCTGGCCCGGGCTCGAGATCAGGGAGTCGCGTACTGGCCGCGCACGAAGGCGACCGCACTCCAAATCGAGGGCGGGCGGGTCCGTGGGGTGCAGACGGATCGGGGCGAGGTGGAAGCTCCCATCGTCATCGCGGCGATTGGGCCGTGGACGCGACCGCTGTTTCAAGCAGCGGGCTATGACTTGCCGATCGAGACGGAATATCACCAGGTGGCGATCCTCAAGAATGCACCGGACATGCGGGGCGGAGGTTGCGCCTGCATCGACTCGGAGACGGGGACGTATTTCCGGCCGGATGGTCCGGACAAATTTTTGGTGGGAGACTTCTACGGGAAACGGCCGGTCGATCCGGACGATTTCCCGCAACGCGCCGCGGACGAGTCGCTGGAAGAACTGATTGAGCGGGCGTGCGGCCGGGTGCCGAAGCTTGAGAATGCCGAAGTGATGCGTGGGGTGACCGGCGTCTACGACATGACGCCAGATTGCCGTCCGTTGCTGGGAGAGATTCCCGGAATCGCCGGGCTGCAGGTTTGCGCAGGTTTTTCGGGGATGGGCTTCAAGATCTCGCCTGCGATTGGGCTGGTCATGTCGGAGTTGATCCTGGATGGGGCCGGCCAAACCGTGGACATCAGTGCATTCCGTCCCAACCGGTTTGCCGAAGGCAAGCCGATCAAGGCGGAGTTTGAATACGTGGACGATTAGGAATCGTTACAAGGAGCAGGCATGAAGAGGAAAGGGATTCTGGAGCGACTGAAGGAAGGACCGGTGCTCGGGGACGGCGGGTACCTGCTGGAGTTGGAGAAACGCGGATGGGTGCGTCCGGGGCCGTTTACGCCAGAAGTAGCGATTGTTTATCCGGACGCGCTCCGGGAACTGCATATCGAATTTCGGCAGGCAGGTGCCGAGGTTCTGCAGGCGCTAACCTTCTATGCGAGTCGAGACAAGCTGGCTACGGTCGGCCTGCAAGACCGGGTGGAAGACATCAACCGCTCAGCCGTACGCATTGCGAAGGAAGTGGCGGGGGATGACTGCCTGGTCGCAGGGAACTTGAGTTTGACGTGGATGTACGAGCCGGGGAGTCCATCGGCTGCGGACCGGGTGCGCGAGACTTTCGACGAACAGTTGCGGGTCCAGACGGAAGAGGGTGTGGACTTCATCATCGGAGAGACTTTCTCCTGGCTGGGAGAAGCCCTGATCGCCGTGGAGCGAGCAAAAAAGACGGGCTTACCGGTGATGGTCACGATTTGTTTCGAGAACAAAGACGAGACGGCGGAAGGAAAGGGTGCCGCCGAGGCCGCGAAGACTCTGCTCGACGCCGGAGCTGATATCGTGGGCATGAACTGCCTGCGTCCTCCAGAACACATGTTGGGGCCGATGGAGGAAATGCGAAGAGCGGTGTCGGGTTATCTCGCGTGTCAGCCGGTCGGGTTCACGACTCCTAGAGAGCAGCCGGATTTCACCAGCTTGCCTGAATTCCCCTACGCGCTGGACCCCCTGCAGTTGACTCGCCAAGACATGGGGGCGTATGCGGCGCGAGCGCGGGACATGGGGATTAACTACATCGGATCGTGCTGCGGGTCGGTCGCGGCGCACGTGCGCGAGATGGCGAAAGTACTCGGCAAGCTGCCACCGGATAACCGGATATGGAAGAAAGGCGGAGCCAAGCCAATGTCAGCGTTCGAGTACTACGACCACGACAAGCAGGGAGTGAAGGGATAGTTCCAGGTTCCTAAAATTGTGCAGGCCCGTTCCGGGGAACGGGCCTGACGCTTTTAGCGGGCAATTCGATGCTAACTAGGCAGCGGCTCCTGGATCCTGGGCGATTACCAATGGCACATTTACCAGGTGCTCGTTCAAGAACCATTGCTGCAATTCGTTGGTGCGGAGCACGTCGCTGACGACCAGGTCGTTGGTGCCCTCGTCCCCGATGGTTTGTGCGCGCTTGGCCATCTTGCGGCACTGACCAATGATGATCTGATGGGCATCGAGCAAGCGTGAAATCTGGACAGGAACCTCTTCCCGACCGCGCGGCGGACGCTCGATCTGGGTGGTCTCAGCAATATCGGCCGCCATGGCCAGGCTGATTCCACCGAGGAGCTGAATGCGTTCCGCAATCTGGTCGACAATTTCGTCCTGCTCTTCGTAGTGCTTGTCGTAAAGGAGATGAAGTTGATAGAAGGTCGGTCCAGCGACCTGCCAGTGTGACTTCTTGTAGAGGTCGCGGAGGGTTACAGTATCGGCGAGAAGTTGGTTGAGTTGCTCGGTCATCTCAAGGCGAACCGGCTCTTCCAGATCAAGAGGAAGCAGGTTCTCGACCGTACCGTAGGCTTGAATCTCACCCGCCTTCTGATGAAGGCGGGGCTGAGCGCTAATTTTGTGACGATTGGCGGAGGCTGAATCCTTTTTAGCCATTGGAAAGCTCCTTAGCAATACGAACGGATGGGCTGTGGGCAGACACGATTAAGGTCATGAGTTAGTAGCAGTCCACCCACTGAGGGGTTGGATGAAGAGACGAAAGGATTTGATTCCGGAGTTCCTCGGGTTTGTTCAAGACGCGACGGGACGCTTCATTCACAGAAGGTTAGCCTCGATACTTCATGCATTGCTTGCTGTCGTGCAGGGGCAGGCGCAGGTCGGTGGATGCTGGGTCTATCAGCTTCAGTCTGGCTGCAACTCGATCAGATGGCGGAGCCAAGCAGGCTGTACAGCAAAACGAGCAGAACGAAGGTTGCGACGCTGACGTAGAGCCAGTCGCGCTCGATGGCGAAGGCGAACGCGGAAAACGCTACCCGCGCAACCGGGGTGGCAATGAGGAACAGCAGGCCGAGTTGGATGATGCCCTGACCGCGGAGAGCCAGCGCCGCACGAACAATTCCCTTCCAGTGGCGCAAGTCCGAAGGCTCGCCGACAAAGACGCGATAGCTCGCTGGGGAGAATCCGTGCCTTATAAGAAATACCAAGCCGCCCGCAAAAACCACGGCGGCAGCCAGTGTGACCCCGGCGCGGAGCAGGTTGGCGATGATGACTTCAAGTTTCTGATCAGTCCAGTCGGATTTTCTAAACATTTAGAGTTTTCCTGTAAGGGCGCCGTAAAGCATTTCCAACCCAAGGGCAATGATGACCGCACCAAAGACCCAGCGGAGTTGCCTGGTTTTGGTGCGGGCCAGGACGCGGGCGCCGGCGAGGGAACCGGCGAGCACGCCCAACATGACCGGCATGGCAAGGCCGGGATCGACATAGCCGCGGCTCAGATAGACTCCGGCGCTGGCGGCCGCGGTCACGCCAATCATGAAATTGCTGGTGGTCGTGGACACCTTGAAAGGAATTCCCATGGCGTGATCCATGGCGAGAACCTTGACGGCGCCGGAGCCGATGCCCAAGAGACCGGATAACCCGCCGGCCCCAAACATGAGGCCAAATCCCAGAGGGACGCGGTGAACGTAATACTCCTTCGGACCCGTCAGGGACGGGTAGCTGCCGTTCATGCCGAGGCGGGTTGCGAGCGGATCGGGCTGCTTGTCTGGCGGCGGGTCGACCGGGGTCCGGCTGGAGAGGTAGCCGGAATAGAGGAGAACGAGGCCAAATACCGTGCCGATTGCCGAGGTCGAGACTTTCGCGGCCAGGAAGGCTCCGAACAGGGCGCCCAGAGTAGTGGCAATCTCGAGAAACATTCCGATCCGAATATTGGAGAAGCCGTCTTTCAAATAGGCAACCGCGGCGCCCGAGGAGGTGGCAATGACAGAGACCAGCGATGCGCCCACGGCGTAGCGAATATCGACTTTGAACACGAGAGTAAGAAGCGGCACCAGAACCACGCCTCCTCCCAAGCCGGTGAGAGCTCCCAAAAAGCCAGCCATGAACGATCCCAGTCCAACCAGGATGGTGAACTCCAGATTGTTCATTTCGCCTCCGAAACCAGTGTGCCACAGACTGTCTGGTCTGGGCTTCGGATGGGGGCAGGGTGGAAAAGGTTTTGGTTATCAGTTTGAGGCAGGTTGTCGTGTGGGTGCTGTGAAACCCGGGCGAGCTTCGCGGATGCGCGTGGAAAAATCTGGGGCATCATTGACGGTGCGAGCTACAGGATTGATGTGGGCACGCTGCTTGAGTTCGGCGAAGGGCAGATCGCCGGCCAGGTAGCCGTGCCGGTAGAGCAATTCGTCCGACTTGCCGTTGAGGAAGAGCCGCCAATCCCAACGCGGTATAACGTCAGGATCGGCTTCCCGAACATGCGCAGCAATATTGTTGGTGCAGTTGTCGGTGAGGGCGTTGTACCACTCCGGCTTATCGTGCAGGGAGTTCAGCTTGCGCACATACGCGAGAAAGACAGCTTGCGCCAGCCGCGGGGTGGCGCGGGTGCGATAAAGGTAAACCTCCTCGCCGGTACGATAGTTGCTGCGCAGACGCACCAAGTCACGTTCATCGCTGATGGTGTAAATCAACTCGTAGTTCCGGAAGAAACCGCGAAGCGCGGAATAGGTTTCGCCCACCTCTTTGCGGGTCTCGACGGACATGGCGACATGGGTTCCATCCGCGAAGCTGAAACTGACGATGGGATGAGCGATCCACGGAGAGCCCCAATAGGTGAGAAACAGATCCAGGCCATGGATCGCGGAAATGTCGAAGGTTCTGGTTTCCCAGCGGCAGGTGTAGTCGAATTCAGCGCGGTAGTCGCAATTGCGGAAATTGTGGATTGTAACCTTCGTGCCATTCACTTCTGCCCATGCAGTCTGGGCGACATCCGGCTGCCAGGCCCGGTGGTTTGAAGGCTTGAGCGAGAGCCACCACGCTAGAACCAACAGGAAGGCAATCCCGCCGAGGGCAACCCTTGGCCAAAGCCCGGTGGCCAACCAGACGCTGGTGGAAACCGCGAGGATGTAAAGCCCTGCGGCGGGGGCGCGCATGCGAATGGCAGGAAGATCGAAATACAGTGCAGCGGTTGACCACAGGGTGGCCAGAACGGCAAGAAACACCAGCGAGACAATGCGGACGTTACGGAGTGACTCGCTTCCACCAGGGTTCTCGGAGCAACTCGCCACCCGTTCAGTAAATTTGGGAGTTTGAAAATGCCTCCCGCAAGGTTACCAAACTCCGGTGTGGTGGAGTGAATGGGGTGGCGCCGCAGCTCGAGCAACCCGCTGCTGTCAGTTCACGAACAGCAGGGCTCAGGGTCTCCGCCCATGCCGATTTGGATGAGGGGCGAGGGCGCCAGCGGTGGATCAGCGATGTGCAGACCGCACTCCGTCTTTTGAAATCCTGCCCAGCGTCCGGCGCGAGGATCCTCGCCAGCGCGAACCGCTCGAGTGCAGTGCGTGCAGCCAATGCTGGTGTAGTTGGCGTCATGAAGCGGGTTGTAGGGCACGTCGTGGGCGTGCAGGTAGTTCCAAACGTCTTTGGTCGTCCAGTCTGCAATTGGGTTGATCTTCACCAATTGGAATTTCTGGTCCCATTCGACTTTGCGAGCCGTCGCGCGGGCCGACGTCTGGTCGCGGCGGATGGCAGTAATCCAGGCGCGCAATCCGGCCAGCTTCTCTTTCAAAGGCTCCACCTTGCGGAGGGCGCAGCACTGGTCGGGATTGATCGTCCACAAGGCAGGGCCATAGATCTCTGCCTGCGCTTCCGGCCGCAAGCGAGGACGCACTCTCTCGACCGAGATCCCGTAGCGTTCTTCAACCTTCTCAATCAACTGGTAAGTCTCAGGAAAAAGAAACTCGGTGTCGACGGTGAACACACGAAGGGCGGGATTGAGGCGCGCAGCCATGTCGATCAATGCCATGCCTTCGGCGCCGAAGCCCGAGGCCATCTCGACCCGGTTGCCGAAGGTTCGGAAAGCCCACCGCAAAACTTCGTGGGGATTCCAAGTTTCCGCCAAAATCTGCGTTTCCTCCAAGTTCTCGATCACAGTCATGCTCCTAGTCGCCCCAAGGCACCTGGCGATCGACGAAGACATCGCCGACGGGTGCCTGCGTGAATGGTGCTGTTACGGTGTCCCACAATTCCTCATTCCTGGCGGCAACGTACCCGGTACCCACAACATCGCCAACCAGCAGGAGCGTGGGCGCGGGCAAGTGGGGCGCGCCAGGCAAGTCGCTCAGGGTGGTGCGATGGATCTGCTGCTCGCTGGAACTGGCTCGGGAAATGATGGCGCAAGCTGTTTCGCCCTTGAGACCGGCCGCGATGAGGTGGCTGGCAGTCTGCTGGTAATTGAAGCCTGGCATGTAGATTGCGAGGGTGGCGCCGGAAGAAACGTAGGCCTGCCATTGGACGGCCTCCTGGGGATTGGCGTGCTGGCTGGTGAGGAAAATCACGGCCGAGGCTTTGTCGCGTTGCGTGAGCGATATCTGGACGGCTGCGGCCGATGCCAGCGCCGAGGTGACACCCGGGACAATTTCGAAATCCACATCGGCTTTGCGCAGGGCATCCATCTCCTCGCCCGCGCGACCGAAGATCAGAGGATCGCCCCCCTTGAGCCGGACAACCTTGAGTCCGAACGAAGCGAAGGCGACCAGCAGGGCGTTGATCTCGTCCTGCTGGATATTTTTGCGGCCACAGCGCTTGCCTACGTTGCGGATCTCGGCTGACTTGGGAATCAGTGCAAGGATTTCGGGACCGATCAGATCATCGTGCAGTACGACGTCGGCTGCCTGTAGTACCCGAAGAGCTTTGAGCGTGAGCAACTCGGGATCGCCGGGCCCGGCACCGACCAGAAAAACCTTACCGTTCATGAATGGCCTCCCGCGCGATGGCTGCCGCGGACTCTGGGGCCTCAAAGGATTCGCGACTGGCGAGTTGGTGCAGCAGCTTGCGGCGGCGCTCGGGGTTCAAGGGGCGACCAAAGAGTTGTTTCCGAACTCTGCCGAGTTCCTCGATCCAACCGGCGTAGACGGGGGCCAGTTGCGCTTCAAGCTCGCGGCGCAATCTTTGGGCGAGGGCAGGACTCTTGCCGGCGGTCGAAATCGCGATTTGCAGGGCACCTCGGCGAACAACGGCGGGATAGTAAAAGTCACAACGCTCGGGATCGTCCACCACGTTGCAAAGAATTTGACGGCTCTGGGCCTCGCGGTAGACGGAGTCATTGATCTCGACGGAAGAGGTCGCTGCGACGACGAGGAAGGTTGCGTCCAGATCCGTGGTGTGGAAGGCGCGAGCATCCCATGCCAGTAGTCCTGCGCGGGCCCATCCGGCGACGGCCGGGGTAGCCCAGGGTGCGATGACGCGGACCTTGGCGCGGGCAACCAGCAGGCTGCGAATCTTCGATTCGCCGATCTTGCCCGCTCCGACCACCAGGCAAGAGCGGCCTTCGAGTTTGAGGAACATAGGAAACAGACTCATTGCTTCACCCTTACGCGCTTCGTCCACCGGTCTAGCCCTCCACGCCATGGGGTACCCGCCCTGGGGAAGGATCACGAATGACTGCAGCCATAAACTCGCCCGCGAGAACCTCGCGCAGCTCGATATCACTGTGGCGCGCGAAGAACTGGCGCAGGTTCTCGTTGGGACGGCGATCGTCAAGATAGCGGCGGAGAAGGCGCTCGATCGCGTCGGGCACTTCGGTCGCGAGGCAGCGATAACCGACCGGACGAGCAATCGACTGATGAAGGCCGACGGCGCCGCCGAGGCAGAAGTAGTAAGCGTCCTCCATGCGATCGCCGACCTTGATCTTTTTGCCCTCAATCCCGATATCGGCGATCCAGTGCTGGCCACAACTGTTCGGGCATCCGGTCACGTGCAGCTTCAAATGCTGCTCGAAGCCAGGCAGGCGCTCTTCCAGTTCCTCGACCAGCCAACGCGAGAAGGTCTTGGTTTCGGTGATGGCGAGCTTGCAGAATTCCGAACCACTGCAAGCGATCGCACCCCGCCAGAAAGGAGAGCCCTGGACGGGGAGACCGATGGCGGCCAAGCCGGTCGCGAGAGCCTCGACGTTCTGCCGCGGCACATTCACGATGAGCAGATTCTGCATGTTGGTGGCGCGAATCTCGCCCCCGGCCAGGCGTTCGGATAGTTCGGCGGCGGAACGCATCTGGGCTGCGGAGATACGACCACGCAACACGGCAGCGCCCACGTAAAACAAGCCGGACTGTTTTTGAGGGTGAATGCCGACGTGATCGCGATAGACATCATTGGGAGGCAGCTCATCGGCGGCAGGGTCGAGCTGGAATCCGAGGCGCTTCTCGAGTTCTGCCTGAAAGCTGTCCGGGGTCCAACCGTGGCGCAGGAAGAGGAACTTGAGGCGGGCGCGCTCGCGGTTTTCGCGAAGCACATCGCTGTCGCGGAATATTTCGGCAATACCGCGCAGGACCGGAATGACCTGATCCTGTTTCACGAAGGCGTTGAGACGGGTCGCGAGGTGCGGATCAGTAGAGAGGCCGCCGGCGACACGAAGGGAGAAACCGATCTCCTCCAGACCGCGAACCCGCCGACTTACTGCCGTCAAAGCGACGTCGTTGATTTCCGGATAGGCACACCAGGAGCGGCATCCGGAGATGCAGATCTTGAACTTTCGGGGGAGGTTGTAAAACTCGGCATTGCCGACAAAAAAGCGATTGGCTTCGAGCGCCAATGCCGAGGCATCAAAAATTTCTTCGGCGTCGACCCCGGCCAAGGGGCAACCGGTAATATTGCGGGTGTCATCGCCGCACGAACCCTTGGTGGTAAGTCCGGCGCTCCAGAGGGAATCGAGCACTTCGGGGAGGGCTTCAATGGTCACCCAGTGCAGTTGGATGTTCTGTCGCACGGTGAGGTCGGCGGAGCCTCCGGCGTAACGCTCGGTAACATCGGCGATGGTACGGAGTTGGTGAGCCTGCAACAATCCATTCGGGATTCGGATGCGCACCATGAAGTACGGCAGCGCCTTGCCTTCCCCGTTCTTGCCGCCAACCACGCCGGCGCCGTCTCCCTGGGTGTACACGCCCCACCAGCGGAAATAGGTGCCGATCCACTCCGGCGGAATCGAGGTGAACCCTTCGCGCGCGAAGCGGCGGATTTCGTCGAGGCCTTCCCACGGGTTCTTCTCCCGCTTGAGGCGTTCGACGCGTTGCGCTTTCGTTTCTTTGGCTGGATTCGTCATAAACACAAAAAGCCCACCGCCAGTAAGGTCTACTGGCGGTGGGCTTATAATTGCTGATTCTTAAAGACTTATTAGGTCAGCAGCCTCCCCGTGCCAGAAGACACACGCATGCGACAACAAGTACAACAACACACCGTGTATGTCTGGCAGGAAGCCAACATGATCGGCTGATACTAGAGGCAGACGGAAATCTTGTCAACTGACTAAGTGGGGACGGTCATGCAAAATTTGAATGGAGGTCATCGAAAAAATGGGAGCCGGGCATCTCAATCAGGATTTGACGAGGTGCGCCGGGTGCAATACCTTCTAATGACTGTGATGCAAAGACATCGTCACCACCGCCATCATCATCACGCGCACGGCGCGTCGGCGGGGGTGCCTGTCTGAGCTAGTCCAGCACTCATCGAATTCCGGCCCGCTGACGCTTCCAGCCTCAGCGGGCTTTTTGTTTTCTGAAAGGAGGCCGTGATGGAGAGAGAGATCGATTTCAGGAAAATGGAAGGATTGGTGCCGGCCATTGTGCAGGACGCTGGGTCGCGCGAGATCCTTATGCTCGGCTTCATGAACGAGGAAGCCTTTGAGCGCACACGGAGCGGCGGGTATGTCACGTTCTTCAGCAGAACGCGCAACCAGCTCTGGACCAAGGGGGAGAGCTCGGGCAACCGACTGAAGGTGATTTCGCTCAGCACGGACTGCGACCGGGACACGTTCCTGATTCGGGTTCAAGTGGAGGGAGCCGGGCTGGTTTGCCACCTTGGGACCCGTTCGTGTTTCACGCAGGAACTTCCACTTGGCACGCCACAACCGGTAGCGGGTACCGAGGAGATCGAGCGATGAAGGTTCGCATCGGCATTCCGAAGGGGAGCCTGCAAGAGGCTACCCTGCAACTTTTTTCGCGGGCGGGCCTGCGGGTGTATACCAGCGCGCGATCGTATTTCGCATCCACGGGCGATCCCGAGATTGAATGCATGCTGATTCGGGCGCAGGAAATGGCGCGCTACGTCGATCACGGAGCGCTGGATGCGGGGCTCACCGGACTGGATTGGGTGGTGGAGAGCGGTCTCGATGTGATCGCGGTGGCCGACCTCATCTACGCCAAGCAAAGCCGCGGAAAAGTTCGCTGGGTGCTGGCGGCGCCGGAAGACTCCCCTTTTCAGCGCGCCGAAGACCTTTCCGGACGAATCATCGCTACTGAACTGGTCAACGTCACGCGCAATTATTTTCGGGGCAAAGGAGTCGACGTGCAGGTGGAGTTCTCCTGGGGAGCTACCGAAGTGAAGCCGCCGATGCTGGCTGATGCGATCGTGGAGGTCACGGAAACGGGCAGCTCGCTGCGCGCCAATCGACTGCGCATTCTCGATACTGTGCTGGAGTCGAATACCCAGATCATCGCAAACAAATCGGCGTGGGCCGATGGCGACAAGCGGCGGAAGATCGAAAACCTGGCGCTCATGTTGCGCGGCGCCATGGAGGCGCAGGATCGCGTAGGGCTGATGCTCAACGTGCGCAAGGAGAATTTAGACGGCGTGCTGGCTGTACTACCGGCTCTGCAAAATCCAACTATCTCCACGCTTAGTGACAGCGGATGGGTAGCGGTCAACACGGTGATCGAGGAAGCCGAGGCGTGGCAGGTAATTCCCCGCCTGAAGCAAGCCCAGGCCCAAGGCATCGTGGAGTACCCGCTGAACAAGGTGGTGATGTAATGCAGATTCTGACCGGGGAAGCGGCGCGGCGACGGGTTCGTAAGCTGGAAAAGCGGAGTTCGGAATTTTCAAGGGTGGAGCCGGCGGTGCGCCGGATCGTCGAGAACGTCCGGCGGAAAGGGGAGCGGGCCCTGCGCAACTACGCGGTGAAGTGGGACGGGCTTGCGCGGAAGGATGAAATCAGGGTTTCGCCCGCGGAACTGGAAGGCGCGTGGGCCACGGTAGCTCCCGAGCTGCGCGCCGCGCTCGGACAGGCATCCGCGAACATCCGCAACTTTTGCCAGTGGCAACGGCCGCGGGAGTGGAGAAAAACCAAAGGCGGGATTTCGTTGGGGCAAGTTGTGCGGCCACTTGAATCCGTGGGCTGCTACATCCCCGGAGGACGCCATCCCCTGGTCTCGACCCTTTTGATGACGGTCATCCCCGCGCAGGTCGCGGGCGTGAAGAATATCCGCGTCGTTTCTCCCGATCCCGGGCGCGAAGTGCTGGCCGCCGCGCAGATGTTGGGAGTATGCGAGGTTTATCGCATCGGGGGAGCCCAGGCCGTGGCGGCCCTGGCATACGGCACGAGCAGCGTGCCGCGCGTCGACAAGATTGTAGGGCCTGGCAACATCTACGTCACCTTGGCGAAGAAGCTGGTTTCGTTCGACTGTGCCATTGATTTTCTGGCAGGGCCGACGGAGGTGGTCATTCTCAGCGACACGGGCCGCGCGGAGTTTATTGCGGCCGATCTGGTCGCGCAGGCCGAGCATGACCCGGCGGCGGTCGCGATTCTTGTTACGACTTCGAAGCGGCTTGCACTCCGGGTGAGCGCAGTGGTTACGGGAATTGCGGAAGATAACCCTGTCGCGCGCCGATCGCTCGCGCGTAACGGAGCCGTCCTGCTTGCAAGATCTCGCGAAGAAGCGCTGGCATGGGCGAACCGGATTGCGCCCGAACATATCACCGTGGAGGACAAAGATCTGACGTCGATCCAAAATGCGGGCTCGATCTTCGTGGGCGACTATTCGGCACAGGCAGCGGGTGACTACGCATCGGGGCCCAACCATGTGCTGCCGACGGCAGGGGTCGCGCGCTTTCGAGGAGGTCTTACGGTTCAAGACTTCGTCAAGGTCATCACCGTGCAGGAACTGTCGAAGGCGGGGCTGAGCAAGATTGGCAAAACGGTCGCGTATCTGGCCGAGGCCGAAGGGCTGAGGGCACACGCACAGTCAATTCGCGTGAGGTGTCCTGGTGCTTAGCGTAAGGAAGGCAGTCAGCAATCTGGCCAGCTACCATCCACCTCTGAGTGGAAGGACTGGGCTGCGCCTCGACTTCAACGAGAATACGGTCGGCTGTTCTCCGCGAGTGCTGGAGCGCCTGCGAAAGGTGGGCGTCGAGGAACTGGCGCGCTATCCCGAACGCGAACCGGTGGAAGCGATCGTCGCGGGACACCTGGAGGTACAACCCGAAGAACTACTGCTGACCAATGGGGTCGATGAGGCGATTCACCTGGTATGCGAGGCCTACCTGGAGGCCAGCGACGAAGTTTTGATCGTCGTTCCCACGTTTTCCATGTACGAACTCTTCGCGGCGGCGCCGGGGGCGCGCATTGTGAACATTCCAGCTGGGCCCAACTTCTCATTTCCGACGAACACGATTTTCCGCCATATCACGCCCGCGACCCGGCTCATTGCGATCGCCAATCCGAACAACCCCACAGGATCGGTCGCATCCTTAGAGGAGCTGATGCTGGTCGCGCGCGCCGCGCCCGAAGCGGCCATTCTGATCGATGAGGCGTACTTTGAATTCCACGGCGAGACGATAGTGAAGAAGTGGCGAGAGTTGCCCAACGTCTTGGTCGCGCGAACTTTCTCGAAGGCCTATGGGCTGGCTGGGCTGCGCTCGGGTGTCCTGATGGGCGACGGGCAGCAAATTAGCGGGGTGCGGAAAGTTGCGTCGCCGTACAACGTGAACAGCGTTGCGCTGGCCTGCTTACCCGAAGCGCTAGAGGATAAGGGATACGTGCGCGGTTATGTGGAAGAGGTGTGCCAGGGGCGGGAGCGTTTGCAGGAGGAACTGCAACGTCTGGGCATTCCGTTCTGGCCGAGCCGGGGAAATTTCGTGCTGGTGGGCATGGGGGAGGTGAACTGTGCCTTCATCGGGCGCATGCGCGAGCGCGGAATTCTGGTTCGCGACAGGTCCCGCGATCCGGGCTGCGAAGGCTGCGTGCGAATCACGCTGGGTTCCAGGGAGCAGAACGATCGGCTTTTGACGGTTCTTCGAGAAGTCCTGCAGGAAATTGGCGCAGGGCGGCAAGAGGTGCGGCCATGAGGAAAGCGCGGGTTCACCGACCAACCAAGGAAACCGATATCGTGGCTGCGCTGAACATCGATGGCCACGGACGATACAAGATTTCAACCGGCATCCATTTCTTTGACCACATGCTGGAACTGTTCGCTCACCACGGCGGCTTTGATCTTGATCTGAAAGCACGCGGCGATCTCGACGTCGACCAGCACCATACCGTGGAGGATGTGGGGATCGTGCTGGGCCAGGCGTTCGATAAGGCGCTCGGAAAGAAGAAAGGCATCCTAAGAGCGGGCTATTTTCTGATGCCGATGGATGAGACGCTGGGGCTGGCAGCGGTCGATTTCTGCGGCAGGACGTCAATCTCGGTCGACACCAAGGTACGGGTTCGGCTGGTAGGCGATCTGCAGGCCGAACTGGTTCACGACTTCTTTGAGGGGTTCGCACGAGGGGCGCGGGCCAACGTACACACCCGCGTGCTGTACGGTCGATCGAATCATCACAAGATCGAATCGCTTTTCAAAGCCTTCGCGCGGGCAGTGCGCGCAGCGTGCTGGCGCGATCCTCGAATGGCGGCGTTCATCCCGAGCACCAAGGGTGTGTTATGACGATCGCCATCGTCGACTACGGCGCCGGCAACCTGACGTCGGTGAAGAAGGCGCTGGATTGGCTGGGCGAGACCGCCATCATCACCACTGAGCCGGAACAGGTTTCGAGCGCCGACAAACTGATTGTGCCGGGGGTAGGCCACTTCGCGGCTACGGCAACGCTGCATGCCACAGGTTTGCGGGCGGCAATCGAGACGGCGATTAGCCGTGAAATACCGGTGCTGGGCATCTGCCTGGGGATGCAATGGATGTTTGCGGCCAGCACGGAAGCGCCCGAACTGTCCGGTCTCGGCATTTTCCCCGGCGAGTGCACGCACTTCCCTGCGGACGTGAAGGCCCCTCACGTGGGCTGGAATGAACTGGCGCTGGTGGGACGCTCCCGATTATTGCGCGACATTTCGCAGAAGGCGTTTGTCTACTTTACCCATTCCTACCGTGTACCGGTAGTCAGGCAGACGGTCGCGACTTGCGAATACGGCGGCCTGTTCTCGGCGGTGGTGGAGCAGGAGCGCGTGTTCGGCGTTCAATTCCACCCGGAGAAGTCGGGCCCGGTTGGAAAGAAACTGCTGGAGAATTTCTGCGAGCTGCCATGTTGACGAAACGGATCATCGCCTGCCTTGACGTCAGTGGCGGACGAGTTGTGAAGGGAGTGCAGTTTCTGAATCTCAGGGACGCGGGCGACCCGGCGGAGTTGGCCGAGGCTCACAGCGCGGCGGGCGCGGATGAGATTGTGTTACTGGACATATCGGCAACGGCCGAGAAGCGCGCAACTTTGCTGGATACGGTAAAACGAGCGGCGAGCCGGTTATTCATCCCGTTCGCGGTGGGCGGAGGCATTCGTTCTCTCGAGGAGGCTTCGGCGGTGTTCGACGCCGGAGCCGACAAGGTGAGCATCAATTCGGCGGCGCTCTCGGATCCAAGCCTGATCACATGTATTGCGAAACGGTTTGGCTCGCAAGCGGTGATCGTCGCGATCGACGCGAAGCGCACCGACCAGGACCGCTACGAAGCGTACGCCGGGGGCGGAAGAACCTCGACGGGGCGCGATGCCTGTGCGTGGGCGAAAGAGGCGGAATCGCGGGGCGCAGGGGAGATTCTTTTGACTTCGATGGATCGGGACGGGACCGGCGCGGGATTCGATTGTGAATTGACGTGCGCGGTATCAGACCTGGTGCGTATCCCGGTGATCGCTTCGGGCGGTGCGGGTAGGGCGGAACATTTCGTCTCGGTTTTTCGAGAGGGCCACGCCGATGCGGCCCTCGCCGCTTCTATCCTGCATTACGGCGTCACCGAGCTTGCCGACCTCAAACAAACTTTGTCGGCCGCAGGCATCCCGGTGAGGTGGCCATGCTGATCCCGTCGATTGACCTGATGGATGGAAAGATCGTCCAACTGGTGCAAGGCCGCAAGAAAGCGCTGGAGTTTGGGGATTTTGAGGAATGGATTGCCCGTTTTGCGATTTGTCCGCTGGTGCAGCTGATCGATCTCGACGCGGCCATCGGCACCGGCAACAATCGCGACCTGCTGCAGAAGTTCACTAGCCGGCTTCCCTGCCAGGTGGGCGGCGGCATCCGATCGGTGGACGATGCCTCTGAAATATTGGCAACCGGAGCAAGGCGGATCATCCTGGGATCAGTTCTGGTCAAAGGGGAGGCGGTGAACGTTGCAGCCGCGGCAGAGTTCAGCGGAAAATTCCGCCCCGAGCAGTTAACCTTTGCCGTCGACTCGAAAGGCGGCAGAGTGGCGATCAAGGGATGGCGGGAAATCACGACCATTTTGCCGGCGGAGATGATGCAGGCGCTCGAGCCTTACTGCGGAGCGTTTCTCTATACCCACATCGATAGCGAAGGCCTGATGAAAGGAATTCCTCAGGCGACGGTTCGTGCGCTGCGCGGAATCACAGCCCGGCAGCTTATTGTCGCGGGCGGAATCACGAGCCAGGACGAAGTGGATCAACTCCACGGGCTGGGGATTGATGCGGTAGTGGGAATGGCCATCTACACCGGGCGAATGAAAGTGGAGTCGAGCCGGGCCTGATCCAGGTTTTTCAGTTGCGCGGACGATAACGCGCCATGGCCAAGTCGACGATCTCACCGATCAACTGGGTATAGGAGCGACCAGAAGCTTTGGCCGCCATGGCGAACTCCTGCTTGCTGGAAAGCCAGGGATTGGGGTTGGCCTCGAGGACGTAGACCTCTCCCTTCGATGTCAGGCGCATATCAATGCGTCCGTAGTCGCGTAATTTCACGGCGCGATGTGCGGCCAGGGCGGTGTGGGTCAGGCGTTCGGTGGTCTCTTCGTCGAGATCTTCGGCGATGCCTGACTTGGTGAGCTTGTAAGCTTCGGCGTCCTTTTCAAACTTGACGTCATAGCTGGCGATCCTAGGAGTTCCTTTCGGCAGCTTGGAGAAATCGAGTTCCACCAGCGGGAGAGCTTGCGCGTACTCATAGCTGCCCAGAATCGCGGCGTAAATTTCACGACCCTCGATGTATTCCTCGATGATGGCAGGCGAGTCAAACTCGTCCTGAATGTACTCGACCCGTTCCATCAATTCCTTGACACTTTCCACGACCGCGTTGGCGTTGATGCCGATCGAGCCATCTTCCGAAAGAGGCTTGACGATCAAAGGGAAGGAAATATCGTGGGCGTGTTCGATGCTACCGCGATAGGAAGTAGCGAAATAAGGCGTCCGAATTCCATGAAAGCCGAACATTTTCTTGGCGATGGCCTTATCCTGAGCCAGAAAAGTGGCGTGGGGGCCGGCACCGGTGTAGCGCATGCCGAGCAGGTCCAGATAGGCGGCGACGTGCATTTCCTTAGTGTCGTCGCCGGCAAAAGATTCGGTGAGGTTGAAAATCAGGTCTGCTTCACACTTGGCGAGCGCATTCAAGCACTGGGGAGTTCCGTCGAGGACCTGGTAGAAGGGCTCGTGGCCCAATTTCTCGAGGGCCTCGAAAATTTCTTCGCGGTCTTCTTTCTCCCTCTCTTTTTTCTTGCGTGATTTCTTTTTGCGCGTTTTGGGAGGCTTGGGCTCAGGGGGCGGCTCCGGGGCTGCTCCCTCCTCCTCCCAAACATCGTAAAGGACCGCGATTTTCATTAGCGAATCCGTTTCTGCGCTGAGATTGCGTGCGTGCTATCCATCATAACTGTCCGTCTCCAGGAAATCACGGCTGCACGAACTTGCCCCGCGTCATGTAGTTGGTCGCGAGGGTGGTGGCGTAGACCGTAAGTTCGGCAAGATGTTCCGCTTCTCTCCGGGTGTCGGCGCGCAGGCCCAACTCGCCCAGCCGCTTGCCGATGGTTTCGATCAACTGCTTGACCAGAGGACGCTGGACTCCTGTCCAGTAGGCCACTTTGTCGACGACGGCCTTGCGGTGCTGATGCACGAATTCGTGCGCTGGACGCACCGCCTTCTTTTGGCGCTTGGATACATTAAAAATATCTACCAAGTCAGCATCGAGCGGCAAGTCCACAACCGGGATCGTTTCTGCCGACGCCTGGTGGTAGAACTCAGCCACGGTGGATTCCATTTCATCGACCGTAACGTCGGGATAACCGCGGCGGCGGACGGGATCGACGTGGCCCAACTGGCGAGCAATCCGATCCATGTAGCGCAGCTTGGCCATGGCTGCCCATCCGCGGTAACGCTTGCGCCACGCGCTGCGGGGAGTAAGCCAGACGGCGAAGGTTTCGGCAAAGTCTTCGTCGGGATGTTTTTGCGCGTACCAGCCGGCCAAGTGACGAACATAGTTCCGCGAGAAAGGGATGGGACGATAGTTGTCCAGGTAGCGGCGGCGGAAGGGACCGAACAACGCCTTCCATTCGGGCGTGCGGTACAGCTTGTAAGCGTAGTTGAAAGCATGTCCCGCCTCATGCCGCAGATACATCATGATTTCACGCTTGTCCTCGAGATCATTCAATTCTCGCTCGAGCGAAGCCAACTCGGGATTGGCAAGATAGAAAGGAATGCCGATGACGGGTTCGCCCGACGGGCATCCCCATTCATCGGTGAGATAGCAAGCGGGACGAAACTTCGCCAGACCTTTGCGGCGTAGTTCTTCGTACAACTGGTGAACGAATCGCTCGATCGGCGAGCCTTCCAGTTTCAATCCCAATTCACGGATGGGCTTGCCCAGAATTTCCTGCAAGTTCGCTCGGGGATTTTCGGAGGGCTGCATGGAATGAGTTGGAGGATCTTCGTATGCGATCGCAGCCGGAAAAAAATAGCCGGCCTACCCGGCAGGAACTAGTATATGAGGAGCAAGCAGAATGTCAGGGGTCACCGTGGATCAGGCACTAACGGAACGAACAGATGCCACCCGGAAGCCGGACACTGACAACTACTGAACTAACCTGTCATCAATAGTTTAGCTATACATCGTGATGTTTTACTGGAAGGTATTGCAGGAGTCAATTGTGCCCTCTCTCATACCGCGCTGAAACCATTCCACACGCTGCGCAGAGGAGCCGTGGGTAAATGAGTCGGGACTCACTTGGCCGCGCGACATGCGCTGCAAGCGATCATCGCCGACCGCCCCGGCGGCGCCGAGAGCGCTTTCGACGTCGCCACTCTCCAACAGGTTGCGCTGCTGGGTTGATTTCGCCCAAATGCCCGCGAAGCAGTCGGCCTGCAATTCTGTGCGGACAGAGAGCGAATTTCCCGCGCCGGGATTCTGGTTCTGCAAGGCGCGCACTTTGCGTTCAATCCCGAGCAGATATTGGACGTGATGGCCGAGTTCGTGAGCGAGGACATAGGCTTGGGCGAATTGCCCGGGAGCTCCGAATCTTCGCTGCAACTCGTCGTAAAAGCCGAGGTCGATATAGACCTTCTGATCAGACGGGCAGTAGAAGGGCCCGGTGGCGGACTGGGCGGAACCGCAGCTGGACGAGGTAACGTCACGAAACAGGACCAGCTTGGCGTGCTGGTAAGGAATTCCCTTGGCCTGCAGAATTCCCGCCCAAGTCTTTTGCGTGTCGTCGAGCACGAAGGAGACAAACTGGACGAGCGGCTCCTCGCGGGAATCGCGCTGCGCGTCAGGCTGGCTGACGACTTGACCGGGCGACCCACCTTGATTGCCGATCAGGGAAAAGAAATCCTTTTTGAAAACCACGCTGAGGATCAGCAGGATGATGAAGCCACCAATGCCGATATGGGCTCCGCCTATGCCGCCACCACCGCCACCTTCGTCCCGACGATCTTCCACATCGTCGCTTTTTCCGCCCGGCGTCCAACGCATGGGATCTCCTTACAATTGACGGTGCGCGACTCAAATTATAGACGTGAAATCATGACTGGGGGACACACCCATAGAAATTACAGGTGCATTGATATCCGTGGCGAACTCCTGGGGTACACTAGAAAACTTTGACAACCATCCAGGAGGATTTCCATGGCCGAAGGCACCCTTAGCGGCGCCGATTTCAAGAAGCAGTTGCGCGAAGGCAAGCCGAAGATGGGCCTGTTTCTGAATGCGCATAGTCCGACCGTTGCAGAGCAACTGGCGCACAGCGGCTACGACTGGCTGCTGGTCGACACGCAGCATGGCCCCATGGGCTACGAGAAACTTTCCGCCATGCTCTCCGGAATTGCGAACGGCGGAGCCAAATCGATGGTTCGTGTCGGCGGGTACGACGATCGCCCGGGAATCCAGCAAGCCCTGGACCTGGGCGCGGACGGCGTGCTGGTGCCTTACATCAACACGGCAGACGAAGCCCGCCAGGCGGTGAGCTGCACGAAGTATCCACGGACGGGCACGCGATCGGTCTACTTCCCGCAGCGCAGCATGAACAAGGGAGGGCTGCTCGGTTACGCGGGAAACTTCAATAACAATGGCATTGTGGCGATGCAGGTAGAGACGGCTTCGTGCATCGACAATATCGCCGAAATTGCCGCCGTGCCGGGAGTCGACATCCTCTTCCTCGGCCAGAATGACCTGTGCATGTCGATGGGCCTGTACGAGAAATACGAATTTCCGCATATGTACACTTCTCCAGAATTGGGGGCGGCCACCCAGAAACTGGTCGAACACGCGCGCAAAAATAACGTCATCCTCGGGCTATTCCTGTTCGGCACGTCGCGCGTGGGAGAATTCCTGGAGAAGGGATTTACGTTTATCAGCATCGGCAACGATCTCCATCACGTGCTGACCCAGGCCGGAGCTTACGTAAAAGACATGGAAGGAATTGCAAAGGAGAAGGGGAAGGATTGGAGCCGTCGCCCCACCGCCCTTCTATGATTGTGAGAGCTGAACTGTAAGCAGGATGGCGCTGCGGCGGAGAAGGCCGGAGCGTCATTCTTTTTGGATGGAAATTACGCGGTGAGGCCCCTTACCTGGTCAGCGTTTCCGCATTCTGCAAAACCTGCGAGGGTGTCCATCCTGATGCCCGCAAATGACGTATGCTGGCCGCATCGTGACGCTTCGCCATGCGGAGACCGGTCGCATCGCGCACCAGCTCGCAATGGTAGTAGGCAGGCGGAGAGTGTCCGAGCGCTCGAAACACAAGAATCTGCCGGGCCGTCGATTTAAGAAGGTCCGCGCCCCGGACAACTTCGGAGATTTGCATGAGGGCATCGTCAACCGCCACGGCGAGCTGGTAGGCGGGCACGTCGTCGCGCCGCCACACGACAAAATCTCCAAAATCTTTTCCGGGCAGGAAGGCTTGAGGGCCCAGGTTGAGATCCGTGAAATGGATGGCTTCAGCATCCGGCACGCGAAAGCGCCAGTTGACGCCCACTGGGTCCTCAAACTGCGCTGCATCGGTTCGCGAGCGGCAGCGGCCGGGATAGAGGGGCTCGTCATCGGAGTCATTGGGTGCAGTAGCGGCAGCAGCCAGATCTTTACGGGAGCAACTGCACGGATAAATCCAACCGGAGTCGCGCAGGTGCTGCCATGCCTTGAGGTAATGTGGGCGACGCTCGCTCTGTGAATAGGGAGCATAAAGACCGCCGTGGCCGGGGCCTTCGCTCCACTCGATCCCGAGCCAGGACAGATCTTCATACATGGCGCCGACGAACTCGGGGCGGCAGCGTTGAGGATCAAGGTCTTCATTGCGGAGAATCAAGGTGCCATGGTGCTGCTTGGCTCGCTGGGCGGCGATCGAGAAGGTGCGGGCATGTCCGAGATGAAGAAAGCCCGTGGGAGACGGCGCCAGGCGGCCTCGATACTCGACTTGGGCGCGGCTCGTGTTCACAGTCGCATTTTAAATAGAAGGTGGTACATGAGGCGGAAGGCCGGAGCCGGGCTGCAGTGCGGCAATGGCCGACTGTGGTCCCGGAAAGTCCCCTTCCCAGCGAGCGACCACGACGGTCGCGAGGCAGTTGCCCAACACGTTGACAGCGGTTCGCGCCATGTCCATGAGTTGGTCAACACCGAGGAGGATGAATACCGGTTCGACGGGCAAGCCGAATGAACCAACCGTCCCGAGCAGAATCACGATCGCGGCGCGCGACACCCCGGCGACACCCTTGCTGGTCAGCATCAGGGTAAGCATCATTAATAGCTGTTGCCCGAGACCGAGGTGAATCCCGGCGGCCTGAGCGACGAAGATGGAAGCCAGCGAAAGGTAAAGCGTGCTGCCATCGAGGTTGAAGCTGTAGCCGGTGGGCATGACGAATGCGACGACTTCGCGGGGCACGCCGATGCCCTCCATAGCTTCCATCGCCCGGGGGAGCGCAGCTTCCGAACTCGCGGTTCCGAAGGCAATGGAAACCGGTTCCGCCACCGCGGCGATGAACTTCCTCAGCGGCACCCGAACCGCGATCGCAATCGGAAGAAGCACGCCGAAAATAAAAACCAGTAATGCCACGTAGAGGGTCGCCAGCAGTTTGGCGAGATTGAGCAGGATGCCCATCCCGGTGCTGCCCACCGTGTATGCGACAGCGGCTCCGACGCCAAAGGGGGCGAAGTACATCACCAGGTTCGTGAACTTGAACATCGTCTCGGCAAGGCTTTCGGTGAAGTTCAGCAGAGGACGGCGACGATCCTCGCGCACCATCGCGAGGGCGATTCCGAACAGGATGCTGAATACCACGACTTGCAGGATTTGCCCTTCGGCGACGGACTTCGCCAGGTTTTCCGGGAAGACATGCAGGATGGTGTCGGATGCGTTCAGCTTCTGGACCTGTAGCGCCTCAGCGCCTGGAGGCGGCACGGTCGCTCCCACGCCGGCCTTGCTCAGATTGATAGCAACCAGCCCAATGACCAGTGCCAAGGTGGTCACCAGTTCGAAATAAACAATGGCCTTGATACCCATGCGGCCAACTTTTTTCAGGTTGGAATGGCCGGCGATGCCGCTGACCAAGGTCGCGAACAAGAGGGGCGCAACGATCATTTTGATCAGCCGCAGAAAGATCAGGCCGATCACGCGGAGGTTCACCGCAACCGCAGGCCAGTCGTGACCGATGGCGGCGCCGGCGAGCATGGCGATGAAAATCCAGGTTGTCAGCGACCTCTTGAAGATGCCATAAGGGAACAACGACAGGATCGCGATCCAGCGAACCGCGAGCAGGAAGGCAGGCGGAATTGGCGCTCCGTAGTAGCGGGATAGCGTGAGAACTATGCTTGCCGTCACGAATCCCACGGCCACAAGGAACAATCGCTTTGTCGTCAGAGTCGGCAACATGGAGTTGATTATGAATGCGGTGGTCCTTCAAGAAGCGAGTGTCGCCCGCCGAGACACCCAGCGTCCACCCGCGCGAACGGCCCTCAGGCTCGTCGAACGTACAAGCGAAGGATTGTAGACAAGGAGAGTTCCAGCTCAAACGAAATACGCGGGCGAGGGTTCGGTTTGCACCACAATTCATGCAATTCGTGGGGGCACATTCGGTTACCCCCGGGACCTGGAAATGCGCTAGAATTCTTTCCGCCGTTCAGGATGGCAATCGATCAAGCTCCGATCTCTCCACCGCTCTGACAATCGTGGCACGATCCTGCATCTCAGGATATCTGGTTTCCGAGAGAACGACGTGGCGCCACATCAAGGTCGAATCAAAGGAGGAAAGTCATGGTAACGGCTCTGCCGAATGTTCAATTGCAAGGCAAAGTTTCGGAATTCCTTTCCAAGCCTCGAAAGATGCTGATAAACGGAAAGTGGGTGGAAGCGGCCTCAGGAAAGACCTTTCCGACGTACGACCCTTCCACGGGAGAAGTACTGGCTAAGGTAGCGGAAGGGGACCGGGAAGATATCGACCGGGCGGTAAAAGCTGCGCGGGCGGCGTTTGAGACTGGCCCATGGTCGCGGCTTACGGCCTCGGAACGCGGGCGCCTGATCTGGAAACTCGCGGATCTGATCGAGCAGCATCTGCAGGAGTTTGCCGAGCTTGAAAGCCTCGACAACGGCAAGCCGCTGAAGGTAGCGCGGGCGGCCGACGTTCCATTGGCGGTGGATCTTTTCCGCTACATGGCGGGTTGGGCGACCAAGATCGAAGGCACGACGATTCCGATCTCGGTGCCATACACGCCGGGCGCCAAGTATCTGGCTTACACCTTGCGGGAACCGGTCGGAGTCGTGGGTCAGATCATTCCGTGGAATTTCCCTTTGCTGATGGCGGCCTGGAAACTTGGACCGGCGCTGGCGACGGGATGCACGGTGGTCATCAAGCCGGCGGAGCAGACTCCACTCACATGCTTGCTGCTGGGCGAGTTAGTGCAGGAGGCGGGCATTCCCGATGGCGTCGTGAACATTGTCCCGGGTTACGGCGAAACAGCCGGAGCCGCGCTGGCGGCGCATCCGGATGTCGACAAGATCGCGTTCACGGGCTCCACCGAAGTGGGCAAGCTGATTCTGCAGGCAGCGTCCGGAAACCTGAAGAAGGTTTCACTGGAACTAGGCGGGAAATCACCCAACGTGGTGTTCGGGGACGTCGACATCGATTCGGCGATTGCCGGATCGTCGAGCGCGATCTTCTTCAATCACGGGCAGTGCTGCTGTGCCGGTTCCCGCCTGTACGTGGAAGACGGCATTTTCGACAAAGTCGTTGAAGGTGTTTCAGCAAGGGCTGAAAAGATTCGCGTCGGCCCGGGCATGGAGGCCTCTACCGACATGGGCCCCCTCGTTTCGGAGGAGCAACTCAAGCGGGTATGCGGCTATCTCGAATCGGGATTCTCCGAGGGCGCGAAGGCCGTGGTCGGTGGGAAGCGGCAGGGAGACAAGGGCTATTTCGTGAAACCCACGGTGCTGGTGAACACCCGCGAAAACATGAAAGTCGTGCAGGAGGAAATTTTCGGACCGGTGGTTACGGCAATTCCCTTCAAGGACACGAATGACCTGATCGCAAAGGCGAACAACAGCGTTTACGGGCTGGCGGCGGGCATCTGGACGCGGGATATCCAGAAGGCCCATCGCATTGCGGCGCAACTTCGGGCCGGCACCATCTGGATCAATTGCTACAACATATTCGATGCCGCCCTGCCGTTTGGTGGGTACAAGCAATCCGGCTGGGGGCGAGAAATGGGACGCGATGTGCTGGAGCTTTACACGGAAGTGAAAGCGGTCTGCGCGGCTCTTTGATCCGCGCCTGGGCTCAGTGCCTTTGGGGGAAGCTTCGGCTTCCCCTTTTTCTTTAGCAACTGGCTAGCCCGTCAGGCGCGAGCATCCTGGCGGGCGCGCTGGATGTCCTTCATATCTCCCATGGCGATGATGACTCCTTGGCCGGGTACGACGGCGTTGTCCGGGGGATTCACAAGCAGAGCGGAGGCGAGGTCTTGCGCGGGATTTTTCAGGCCTAAAACCAGCAGATTGTACTGCCCCTTCAAGTTGAGATCGTGAAGCGCGCTGCCCGCCCACTTCGACGACGTGCCCACCTCGATCTCCTCCACCCGCAAGGTACTTCCCTGCTCCTTCAGCATCTGATCGAGGAATCCGACGACGTGGGGACGGATCAGTTCGCTGGCCATGCGGAGACCGCCGATGTGGCTGGGAGAGACGGTGGAGTTGGCGCCGGCGCGCATCATGCGGTCGGCGAATTTCTTGTCGGCAGACCGCACCACGATGCGCATCTTGGGAAAGCGCTGGCGCACCACCACCGTGATCACGAGGTTGTCCTTGTCATTGGGGAGCGCGGCAATCAGGCCGCGGGCGCGATCGAGGCCGGCTCTCTGCAAGACCTCTTCTTCGGTGGCGTCTCCGATCACGTACAGCATCTGATTTAGAGAATCGGAATGAAGGTCGCGCATTCTCTTCAGGTGGTCTTCGGATAGATCGAGCGCGACATAGGGGGTCGATGTCTTCTGGAGTTCGGCCACGGCGTGGCGGCCGGTATCGCCAAAACCGCAGACAATAAAGTGGTCCTTGAGATCGTCGATGCGTTTCTGCATGCTGCGCCTCCAGAAGGGATTCGTGACTTCCACTTCCACCAGGAAGGCAGCCACGACGGAAAAGACGTAGACCGTAATGGCGACGCCAAAGAGCACGATCCCGATGTTAAAGATGCGCAGGGCGGGATTGTGGCTGGTGTCGACGATCTCGCCGTAGCCGACGCCTGCCAGCGTGATCACGGCCATGTACAACGCCTGGAGAAAGGTGACGGACTCGCCGCCCAAAAGGCGATAGCCGGCCACGCTGACAACAATTAAAACCAGGAGCAAACCCAGCGCGAACAACAGCCGGTTTCGGAGAGCCATCAGGTCACCGCCGCCATTCGTCGATCAGATTCGCCACGAGTCCACTCCAGCCGGTCTGGTGGCTTGCGCCCAGTCCCATGCCTGAGTCACCGTGGTAGTACTCGTTGAAGAGCAGGCAGTCGCGCCAGTGGGGATCGGTCTGAAATTTGTCATAGCGGCCGAAGCAGGGGCGTCGTCCGGCCTGGTCGCGTTTGAAGATGGCGATCATCCGGTTGGCCGCCTCCTCGGCCATGGCACTGGGCGTAATCGGGCGGCCGTTGCTGCCACGGGTGGTGACCGCCGAGGAGGAAGCCAGCGCCTGGTCAAAACGGACGAAGGAATGGATCAGCAGGTACGACGTAGGAAACCACACGGGTCCGCGCCAGTTCGAGTTTCCACCTTTTAACTTCACTTCCGCTTCTCCGGGTTCGTAGCCGAGGGACCGCTCGCCAAATTGAAAAGGATATTGCTGGTGATGTTTCGACAGGCTGCGGATGCCGTGCGCGGAGAGGAATTCATCCGGATCCCAAATCCGCTGCAGCAGCCTTTTGAACTGGTTTGGGTCGGCAATGGACAGCACGTAACGCTTGTCGCCGTTGCCGACCGCGTAGCAGGCATCGCCCACCAGATCAGGACGGTTCTTGATGAACCACTCGACGTCTCGCAGGAAGTTGGGATGGGACTGGAGTTCTTCCTGTTCTAGAACTTCGATCGCATAGAGGGGAATGAGTCCGACCAGGGAACGCAGGCGGAACTTGTGGAACTCGCCATTGGGATAGCGAAGGACATCGTAGAAAAAACCATCGGTCTCGTCCCAAAGCTGGTAGTTGCGGCCACCCATCTTCTTCATGGCGGCGCCGATATAGATGAAGTGCTCGAAAAACTTGGTGGCAACTCCCTCGTAGACGGGATTGTGCCCGGCCAGCTCGAGGGCGATGCGCATCAGGTAAAGGCAGAAGAATCCCATCCAGCCAGTCGCGTCGGATTGCTCGAGAATCGCGCCATTGGGGAACTTTTCACCGCGGTCCACAACGGCAATGTTGTCGAGGCCGAGGAATCCGCCTTCAAACACGTTATTGCCCGCGCTATCGACGCGATTCACCCACCAGGCGAAGTTCATCAGCAGCTTGTGAAGACATTTCTCGAGGAATCCGGTATCGCCCTTGCCGGTGCGTTGTTTTTCGAGTTGATAGACGCGCCAACACGCCCATGCATGGACCGGCGGGTTCATATCCGAGAATTCCCATTCGTAGGCCGGGATCTGTCCGTTGGGATGCTGGAATTGTTCGAACAGTAGGATCCAGAGATTCTCTTTGGCGAAATCAGGGTCGACGAGCGCCAGGGTGATGCACTGGAAGGCGAGGTCCCATGCGGCAAACCAAGGGAACTCCCATTTATCAGGCATGGAAAGGACACGCATCGAATTGAGATGGCGCCAGTGGATGTTGCGCGTCCGTTTGCGTGATTCAGGTGGCGGCAGTTTGGGGTTGTCGCCTTCCAACCACAGATTCACGTCCCAAAGGTAGATCTGCTTGCTCCACAGCATGCCGGCGAGAGCCTGCCGCTGGATGGCCTTCTCGTCGGCGCTTGCGCGGGGTGGGTGTACGGTAGCGTAAAACTCATCCGCTTCCGCTCTTCTTTGCGAGACGATGGTGTCGACATCGGCAAGAGGGGTCCCAAGTTTCTCAGGAGTCAGCCGAAGACGCAGGACAACCGAGGCCCCGGCGGCGACCGGGTAGGAGTAATGAATACAGGATTTAGTGCCGCTGAGTGCCGGGTTGACGCAGTATTCTCCGTGGACGACGGAGCGGTGGAATGCATCCTTCACGAAGAATTTCGGGTTGGAGGCGCATCCGTAGAGCGTGACGGCGTTGCTTTCGTTGTCGGTGAAGAGCGGCTCGCCTTTCTCGGGCGCGTATAAGTAGCGTTGTCCGAGCGAGTATGGGAACTGGAGATTGTGCAGCTGGGGTGCGTTGAAATCATCGGCGATCAGGGCAAGGTGGCTTTCCGCGGGCCGGGCAAGCTTGATGAGCGGCTCGTGGCCGCGGGGATCGGTCCATGCCCAGGTATTGCGAAACCACAGGTGCGGCAGAAGGTGCAGGCTGGCGGTGTCTGGGCCGCGATTGAAGGCTTCGATGCGGATACAAATATCTTCAGGACCTGCTTTCGCGTATTCCACGAAGACGTCGAAATAGCGGTTGTCATCAAAAATGCCCGTGTCCAGCAATTCATATTCCGGCGCACCCACTTGCCCCCAGCGGCGACGATTCTCATCCATCAGCTGCGCGTAGGGAAACTCCCGCTGGGGATACTTGTAGAGCATCTTCTGGTAACTGTGGGTGGGAGTGTTGTCGAGATAAAACCAGTACTCTTTGCAATCCTCTCCGTGGTTTCCCTCATTTCCCGAAAGTCCGAACATGCGCTCTTTCAGGATAGGATCTTTGCCGTTCCACAGTGCGAGAGCGAAAACGAGGAGCTGGTAGCGATCGCAGATGCCTGCAATACCGTCTTCACCCCAACGGTAGGCTTTGCTGCGCGCCATGTCGTGGGTTAGAAACTCCCAGGCACAGCCATCCGGGCTGTAATCCTCGCGCACGCTGCCCCACGAGCGCTCGCTGACGTAGGGCCCCCACTTGCGCCAAGGAGCGACAAAGCTGGTGTAAGGTTCCGCCAGACGCTCGTGTTCCCTGCTCGAGGGGCTGCTGGAGAATGCACTCTGGCTCACGGGCTCGCCTTCCCGTCTCGAGCGGTGCGGGTCAGGATTGAGCTCAGCTTGCGCATCTGGGCGGCGAAACCAGGCGCGTTGTAGGCAGAGGGATTGTCGACTTGCTGGAATAACCCGTTGATGGATTCGCGGATCTCCGATTCATCCGCGCTCTTCACGTTTTGCCTGTAAGCCACGAAGAGCGAGTCAAGCGACATCGCAGCCTGCTCGGCCGCGCGCTGTCCCTGGGCGGAAATGGAATCACCGTCCTGGGCGATCGAGCGCATCACCGCGACCGTGAATGCCTGATCGTAAGTCCTGGAATTCAACTGCTGGGCGAACTGCCCGGCCACGGTCGCGGCCCGGCTCGCGGTCGCAGCGATCTCCTGAGGATTGCCATTTCGCAGGCCGAGTAATGCAGCGAGCTTTGAAACATCGGCGTCCAACTGTCCCGCCGCATCGGAATTTATCTTTTTGGCGATGTGCCGGAACACGACGTAACGAGACTGATTCCAGGCAGGGATGCCGGGCTGGCGTCCTCCGTACCCTGACTCCTGACGCCAGCTGTCCTCGGGCTTGGTGAGGCTATGGTGGCAGGCAAAACAATCGGACTCGGCGTACTCTGGCCAAGCGTTGCTGCTCGCACGGCGCGCCAGCCGCTCCAAACCTTTCTGCAACTGAACCGCTTCGCCGACGCTCCACACCTGAACGCCGTGCCAGCCGTTGTCGGCAGGCTCCTTCCAGTGTCGCGGCATGACCGAGCTGAAAAGATTGAGCTCAAAGGTCAGGTCCGGATGTCCGGCCGCAATCATTTCGTGGTCCACGAATTTTTCCGAGGTTCCGAGGTGGCAACTGAGACAGCGCTCGCTGCGCTTGATCAGGTCACGCGTGTCGTACATTCCAAGCTGCAGGGATTTTTCATGAGGCCAGTCCCGGGTAGTGTGTGGACCGAGCCATCCAGATGCGGGCCCGTGACAGCTTTCACAACTGACGCCGTCCACCAGTTCGAAGCTTTCAGCACGCTGCTCGGTGGGAACGGACAGCGCGTGGCAGGCGAGACACTTCTGGGCCTGATCCGGCCGGCCGATATTCAGGATCTTCCCGATCCGCAGTGACACCGGGTTGGAAAGAACCTGGTAGGCGCGCGCGTGCTTGTCCTGGCCTGCCCAGATGCTGTACTCGTTCTGGGCAACGCGAGTCACCTGTTTGGGCTGAATGCTCCCGTGGCAACTGCTGCTGGCACAGCCTCCGGGACCGTTGTACTTTCCGGCGGGAGTATTTTGAGCGAGGCTAGACAGCACCAGGGTCAGACACACCAGTGCGTGCCACGCCGAGTTGGCTATTTTGCCCATCGCTGGTCGGGCGTCGGTAAGTTCCGCGCGTGTCTTTATGTGGCGGATTGGCCTTGCTTATACCTATTCCGGAGGCCGGAATCAATTGACAGTTTGGTACGCGGCGAGCACGAGCGTACAGGACCTCCGGTGAGTCTTGTGTCCCAAGATCGACATTCCCCGGTATCGACGTTTAAGGCTAAGATTTCTCACAACTCTCGACAACCAGATGCGGGGTCTAAGGGGACACTAGCGCCTTGTTCGATCAACTCAGGGCGATCCAGCAGCAGTTTGGCTACTTGCCGGCGGATCAACTGCAGCAACTCGCGGCACGGATCAACGTGCCCGTCAGCCAGATTCATACGGTTGCCAGTTTCTATCCGCACTTTCACTTGACGCCTCCGCCCCGCGCGGAAGTGAAGTGCTGTGCCGATATGAGCTGCCACCTGCGCGGCGGGCCCGAGCTGAAAGCCAGCCTGGAACAAGCCTTCCGGGGAAGCAGCCTGGACGACGTCTCGATCCGCGACGTCTCTTGCCTGGGGCGTTGCGACAAAGCGCCGGCACTCTCGGTGAATGACCGGATCTACTGCGGACTCGATGCATTAAACGCCGCGGCCATCGTGCGCGACGCGCTTGCGGGGCGACCGCTTCCGGCCGAACCACGCGACCAGTCCGCAGTCACCGGTTGTCTCCGATCCCTACGCTGGTTCTCCGAATTACTCAGTGGTTCGTCGATTCATCGAGACCCGCGATTGGAGCAGCATCCTCGCGACCCTGAAAGCGAGCGGGTTGCGCGGCATGGGCGGGGCCGGCTTCCCGACCGGCAACAAGTGGGAGATCGTCCGCAACGCTCCGGGAAAAGCCAAGTACATCGTCTGCAATGCGGACGAGAGCGAGCCCGGAACGATCAAGGATCGTTTCATCATGGAAGCGGTGCCGCACCTGGTGATCGAAGGCATGATCGTCGCGGGCCTGGTGACCGGGGCACACCAGGGGATTCTCTATATCCGGCACGAATACGAAGAACCCAGGGAAATCCTGCAGGAAGAAATTGACCGCTGCTACCGTGCCGGGCTGCTGGGAAAACACATCCTGGGCAGCGAACTAGGGTTTGACCTCGAGGTCTTCGTCAGCCCTGGGGGTTATATCTGCGGCGAGGAGAGCGCGCTGCTGGAGGCCATTGAAGGCAAGCGCTCCGAGCCTCGCAACAAGCCGCCCTTCCCCGGAACCAACGGCCTTTGGAACCAGCCTACGGTGATCAACAATGTCGAAACTTTCACGTTCGCGACGGCGATTCTGGCGCGCGGCGCCGACTGGTTCAAGGCGCAGGGAAAGAACGGGTCCGTCGGTATGAAGTTCGTGGGAATCAGCGGCGATGTCAATTCGCCGGGAGTATTCGAAGTACCGATGGGGACAAGCTACTCAGAGCTGATCTACCAAAATGCAGGCGGAATCCCGGGAGACCGCAAGTTGCTGGCATTCGCTCCCTCCGGGCCTTCCTCAGGCTATTTGCCAGCATCGATGGTCGATCTGGCGCTTGACTGGAACGCGGTGGCGGCGGCGGGTTCGATGGTCGGGTCGGGTGCGATCGTAGTGTGCGCGGAAGGGCGCTGCATGCTGGATATGGCCTTGAATGCAGTCCGCTTTTACCGGAATGAATCCTGCGGCAAGTGTGTTCCCTGCCGACTGGGCTCGCAGAAGATGGTGGAGATGCTCACGGGCTGGACCGAAGGCCGATCGGCGAGCACGGATCGGCAGTTGCTCGATGAACTTTCCAGCGCCATGAAGCTGACGTCGATCTGCGGACTGGGACAGGTAGTGCCGGTGCCGATTGCCTCGGTGTTAAAGCACTTTCCAGACATTGTCGAAGAGCATCTTGCGAGCCGGCGGTGCCCTGCAGGCGTCTGCTTCGCAAAACGAGGTTCGGCATGAGTTCGAAAACGGCGCCCGAGATCCAGCTGACCATCGATGGGGCCGCCGTCTCAGTTCCCGCGGGCACGTCGATTTTCGATGCGGCTCGGCTGCACGGCATTCCCATCCCGACGCTATGTCATCAGCAGAACGAAAATCCCGTGGGCGTTTGCCGGGTGTGCGTCGTCGACATCGGCCAGCGCGTCTATGCTGCGTCTTGCATTCGCCAGGCCGAACCAGGGATGAACGTGAAGACCTGTTCGGAACCAGTGCAGGCTGCGCGGCACACGCTCATTGAACTCTTGATGTCGGATCATCCGGCACCTTGCGCTCGCCAGCAACACTCGGGCGACTGTGAGTTGGAGCGACTGGCGAGCGCAGCCGGCATCGGGGAACCGCGCTATCCGAAGCGTTCGACTCCGCGCGGCAAAGACGACTCCTCCGCGGTCATTCTGGTTGACCATGAATCGTGCATCCTGTGCGACCGCTGCGTGCGAGGTTGCGATGACATCCGGCACAACTGGGTTCTGGCCCGGCGCGGGAAGGGATATCAAGCGGGCATCGCATTCGACACAAATCTGCCGATGGCCGAGTCTTCCTGCGTTTCCTGCGGCGAGTGCATGGTGTCCTGTCCGACCGGAGCGCTCACGAACAAGCGGGTCGTCGGCACGGAACTGGGTCAGGGAGACGTGCTGGATCCGGCAGAACTTCTGCACCTGCCAATCTTTCAGAACGTTTCGGGAACATTTCTGGAGCTGAATCAGAAAGCCGTGGTAAAGCGGCACTACCGAGCCGGGGAAATCATCTGCCGCGAAGGCGAATTCGGTTCGACCGCCTTCTACATCCTGGAAGGCAAGGCAGAGGTGTTCCTTTCCAGCCCGATGGCGCACGTCGAGACCGATGGCACCAAGAGAGGCTTTTTTCGCAAGCTGAAGAGCATGTTGAGCCCGCGCGAGGAGCACCGCCGAAGCGAAGAATCGGACCGGCCGTTCATCCCGATTGATGCCTCCGTCGATCTGCCGTACGACAATCCGATCGCGGAACTGACCGCCGGCGACCTGTTCGGCGAGATGACGTGCATGAGCTACTACCCGCGCTCGGCGACCGTACGGGCAAAGACCGACTGCGTGATGCTCGAGATGCTGCGCAACGTGCTCGACATCCTGCAACGAAACAAGACGTTTCGCGCGCAACTGGAGCGCAACTACCGTGCCCGCGCGCTGGATTCGCATCTGCGCGGCGTGCCCATCTTCGCATCGCTCACGAAGGACTTCATCGACCACCTGCGCGATCGGGTGGAGTTGCTGCGCTTCAGCCCGGGCCAAGTGATCTGCCGGCAAGGCGAGGCCGCCGACAGCTTCTATCTGGTGCGCATTGGTTTCGTGAAGGTATCCGAAGAGCGTCCCGGTGGAGAACTGGTGCTTGCCTATCTGGCCCGTGGTGGATACTTCGGCGAAATCGCACTGCTCAGCGGAAGCCCTCGCACCGCAACCTGCACGGCGCTCGACCACGTCGAAGCTGTCCGCATTGCGCGTGAAGATTTTGAATTGATGCTGGAGCGCTTTCCGGAGGTTCGCAGGCGGCTGGAAGGGATCGCGCACGAACGTCTGGAAGAGAACCGCAAGCGCGCGTCGCAGTTGCAGACCCTGCCGGTCGACCAGTTCCTCGCGAACGGCTTGATGGAAGCGCAAAGCCTGCTGGTGCTCGATCTGGACCGCTGCACCCGTTGTGATCAGTGCGTCCGGGCCTGCGCCGATGCGCACGACGGGGTCAGCCGCCTGGTGCGCGAGGGACTTCGCTTCGACAAATACCTGGTGGCCACATCCTGCCGGCAGTGCCGGGATCCACTCTGCATGGTTGGCTGCCCGGTGGGATCGATACGACGCCGGAATTCGCTCGAGGTCATTATCGAAGACTGGTGCATCGGATGCGGGCTCTGCGCCAATAACTGTCCCTACGGCAATATCAACCTGCACCCATTTCCGGTTGAACTCGACGACCCGGCGCATCCCGGACGGAAGATGGCCAGTGTGCGCGTCAAGGCCACATCGTGCGACTTGTGTCACGACCATGCCGAGCCCAGTTGCGTGTATGCGTGTCCCCACGATGCGGCGCACCGCGTGAATCCACCTGAGTTTTTTGCCGGGCTCCTGAAACAGTCAAGCCCGCTGAAGGGGTAGGCACGTGCTGATCGACCAGACGCATCGCAAGTGGTTCGCGGGAAGCATGGCGGTGTTGGCGGTCGCTGCGATCGCCTACATCCCCTACAGCATGGGCTCACCGCAGGGAGTGCGTGGCGGCAGCCCCCTGGGACTGGTCTACGGCAGCATTGGCTTCGGGTTCATGCTGTTTGCCGGTCTACTGGGCCTGCGCAAGAAATTTCCGGTGTGGCGCGTGGGCCGCGCGCAAACCTGGATGCGCGGCCACCTGTGGCTGGGAGTGGTCAGCTTCCCTCTGATACTTCTGCATGGCGGCTTTCACTTTGGCGGGACGCTGACGAGAGTGCTGATGTGGCTGTTCATTCTTGTCTTCGCGAGCGGGATTCTTGGTGCCGCTTTGCAGCATTTCATGCCACGGATTCACACTACCCAGCTTCCCCTGGAGACGATTTACGAACAGATCGACCGGGTGCGCGGCCAACTCGCCGAAGAAGCAGGCCGACTGGTGGAGGAATCCTGCGCCGCCCTGGAGGGCGAGGTCTCCAGTGCAACCGAGCAACAGAGGGCTGCCGCCGCAGGCGCAGGGGCCAACTGGGACGTCACGGTGGCCTCCGGGATGCAAGTGGATGAACAGGCGAGTACCGAGTTGCGTCGTTTCCTGGCTACCGAAATTGCACCTTACCTCGACAAAGCAGGGGCGCGACGTACCCGGTTGGGCGACCCGGCGGTTTCTGCAGCGATGTTCCGGCAATTGCGCGTGCTGCTGCCGCCTCCCCTGCATTCGAATATCGACGATCTGGAAAACGTCTGTGAAGAAAAGCGCCAGTTGGATACACAAAGTCGTCTTCACAAGATCCTGCATGGCTGGCTGCTGGTACACGTTCCCTTGTCCTATGCGCTGCTGCTGCTGGGGGCATGGCATGGGATCGTGGCGGTGAGGTTCTGAGCGATGCTGCGACGGACGCGCACCACCAAAAAGCTAGCCCGACGCATTGACTTGCAGTACTTCGCGCGGCCCCATGCTCTTCGACGGTGGCGGTTCTGGCTTTCAGTGGCCGTGCCGGTACTTGCGCTCGGTTGGCTGCTTACGCAGCGCGCACAGGGCGGGCAAAAAGCGTACTCCAGCGGCCCGCTTTCCCCCGCGCACGCGGTTTTTACTCAGCAATGCAGTCTCTGCCACGTGAGCCGCGCAGGAGCGTTTTTCAAGGAAGTGAGCGATGAGGCTTGCCTGACCTGCCACGACGGTCCGATGCACCATGGCAACCAGATTTTCACTCCCAAATGCTCGTCGTGCCACGTGGAGCACAAGGGCGCCGTACGCCTCGCGGCGACAGCGGACGCCAGTTGCACGCAGTGCCATGCCAGGCTCCAGACTCGAGAAGGACAGCCTCACTACGCGGCGTCGATCGCAGGCTTCGATCGCGGCCATCCTGAATTCTCGCCGCTCGCGAAGGGGAGAGTTGACCCTGCACGAATAAGGCTGAATCACTACCTGCACCTGCAGTCGAATCTCGTCGGACCAGATGGAAGGCGTGTGCAGATGTCCTGCGAGGATTGCCATCGCTCAGCAGGAGAAGAGGGTAGGTGGCCGTATGCGGGAGAACTGGTGGGTGCGGCCGACTCGGACGGGCGGACGGCAAGAGCCCGTCGTTCGGCCCCCTTCATGGCGCCGATCCGATTCGCAAACCACTGCGCCGGCTGCCATACTCTGCAATTCGACCCGCGCTTCGGCAACCAGCAGGTTCCGCATGACAAGCCGGAGGTGGTACACACCTTCCTTACGAAGCAATTCCAGAGATATATCGCCGCGAATCCATCGGCGATTCATCAGTTCGAACCAGCCAACCGGCAACTGCCGGAGCGTGTCCGAGTACCCCGGGTGGCGCGCAACGCCTCCGAATGGGTTCAATTTCGAACCGAGGACGCCGAATGGCTGCTGTGGACGAAGACATGCAAACAGTGCCACCTGCTCAATTCGATGGAAGGCGCGCTGCCTCAAGTAGCGCCATCCGCAATCTCGTCCCGCTGGCTTGAGCATGCCGAATTCGATCATTCCGCGCATCGGATGATGTCGTGCACGGCGTGCCACACGCGCGTACTCGAGAGCCACGACACAGCCGATCTACTGTTGCCTGGAATCCAGACATGCCAGCAGTGTCATCGCGACAAGGAATCCGTCCGCGAGGTTGCCGAAGGGCGTTGCTTCGAATGTCACCAATACCATGACTGGAGCAAGGCGCGGAGGACGAAAGGTCGATTCAGCATTCCTGAACTGCGCGGAACCGCACGGTTACGCTTTCCGCATGACTAAGCCGCGCCTCTCATAGGAGCCTCAGTGACGATTGGCTGTCGCTTGGGCGGAACTGCTGCGCGGCGGCACGGGCGGGTCGTCTGTAACCGTGAACACCTGCCCGTCTCGAAGGAACATTCGCTCCATTTCCTGCTTATTGAAAGGACGTGCGCCGCGGCGTCCAAACACCGCCAACTGGTTACCGCTCTCGTCGACCGCACGGTCGCGATCGATTCCCTTCGAGACCGCAAGCGCCGGGCCCTCGGTGCGATAGCCCGCAATCCACCTGGGTGTCGGTTTCGGGCTGAAGCCGCTGAACGCCGGGTTATCCACCGGCGAGAAGAGTTGCACGACCTGCAGTCCATTCTTGCCGTCGGCCAGGTAAGCGAACAGGCTGGAGCTGACCATGCCAAGCTTCACGTCCTGGGTGTCGTTAAGACGGCCGCCGGCATTGAAGGTCTGCTCGATTTTAGGCGTTTCCGGGCGTTCGACATCCACAATGACGAGTCCTTGCCGACCTCCGGCAACGTAAGCGTAGGTACGAGCTACATACAGGTTGCGGGCGTCCTCAAGAGCGACCGCCGCGCCGGGAACGACCTTCGGTTGATCAAGGCGGGTTACGTCGAGCACCTTCAGACCTTCGCGATCGACGACAAACGCGTACCGGAACTGAATGGCGATACCGCGCGGGCTGATCAGAGCAGGAGCACCAAGCTCGGCGGTCACTTTCGGTTGAAGAGGATTATCGAGGTTCACCACCACCAGTCCACGGTCGCACAGAACATACGCATAGGTGCCCGCGATGGTGATTCTGCGCGCACCATTCAGCACCCCGGCGGGATTGAACGCAAGCGCGCGCTTCAGGAAATTGTTGGCGGGATTGCCGTCGAGGAGAGTTCCGACACCGGGGCTTTTGCTCTTCAGGTCCGGATCTCCGATGATCACCAACCCTTCATATTTGTCCGCCACGTAAAGGAATCCGTACATGAGGTGGACGCTCTGTTCTTCGTTCTCTTTGCGATGAGAGCGCAAGGGATCGACGCCCAAGGTGGTCGGAGTGGCAACCGCCATCGCGTACCGCGTGGGAACATAGAAGCGCTGGCCCAGGCGCGAGACGGGGGCGCTCAGCAGGCGCTCAGAAATATCCTTGTTGTCGATATTGGCGATATCGAAGATGCGCAGGCCGCCCTTTCCCATGGCTGCGTACAAGTATTCGCCGCGCGCCTGCAGGTCGAGCACTTCGGAGCCGGAGTGGTGATGGGCTTCCTTCAACTCGCCATGGCGTTGAGTGTGGGCCTGGTAGTCCTGCGGGTAGGCGATCTTCTGAAAATCGCTGCCCAGCACCGCGGGGGGCTCGTCATGTTCAGTCACGGCCACGGCCGAAAATCCACTCTTGCCGTTCGCCACAAACACGTAGCGCCCCATGAAATTCATGAAGTTCGTGCCCTGCATCAGCAACTGCGCCATCCACGCATTGTTATCGTTGGACTGGGACAGGTGGCAATCGGTACAGCCCTTCGTCTCCTTCGCGCGCACGGTGTGGGGCACAAAAGTGGAAAAGGCCTGTCCGCTGAAGCCTTCCGCGGAAACCGTCTGTTGCTGGTAGTAGAGCCAATCGCGGTCACTGTTCTGGGAACTGACCACCACAGCGCATGCGGAACGAACCGGCGCGACCCGGTGCCCAGTCACGGTGCCGTCGATGCCGAGCGTGTAAATGTCGTCGCGCAGCACCTGGAAGTTGTAGGAGGTCCAGTTGCGGGTGGTCAATCCTTCGTTGTGCAGCATGGGAGTGCGCTGGTTGGCGGTCATGGAAAGATGGCAGCCGTAACAGGTCGGAGCCCAGGACGAATGGCAGGCATAGCAGGTCATCCGGCTATTCGCGTGGGCCAGCCGCGATTCATCGACGGGCACGTCGCCCCAGCTTTGGCCATCCTGTTGGATGGTTTTCGCCAAGCGTGATTTCTCACTGTAATGCTGGTTACCGGGAGTAATTGTGTCGAGCACCTGCACGACTTCCCACTCTGTGTTCCGGTCGAGCATCGAGCGCTGGTAAAGGCGGCCTTCTTTCCAGTAGAAACGCCTTTCCCGCCACGGGGTTCGCAAGCCTCCCAGGCTCGTGCCGGCCTTCGGGGCGGCATTTCCGGAAGTAATCAACGTCGAGCGCTGCAGCACCGAACCGTGGCAGTCCACGCAATCGATCTCGACCGCATTGCGGGTTTCGCCATAAAGCTTCCCGTTGCCATGGCTGTCCTGCTCGAAATGGCAGTCGATGCAGTGCATGCCTTTCTCGAGGTGAATGTCTTTGAGATGAACCGCCTTGTTGAATTTTCCGGGATCGTCGACCGCTACCGGCTTGTCCTGAGAGTCAAGAAGCGTGCCCTTGCGATCGTGCTTGAAAACAGCGCGGAAGATCCATCCATGGCTGTGGAAGTCCGCAAACTGGGTGCGCTCGAGTTGCTGGTTGAATTCGGGCGTACCGGTTTTCTCGAGAAAATTAACATCGGACCAAAGACCCCGAGTCGCCGATCCCTCCGGATTGCGCGCCTGAATGCGGCTCTGTGCGTCAGCATCGGGATGACGCTGCTGCGCAGGCCACATGTGGCTTCCATCCATTTCATTGTCCCACCAGGTGTAGCCAAAATACGTAGCCACCATATTGGTTCCCGGATGGATATGACACACCATGCACTGGCTGGACGGGATGGAGCGCGTGAACTCGTGCCGAATCGGGTGTCCCGATTCGTTGTGGGGAATGGTCGGATCCTGGGTCGCGCTCCAGCCGAAATTTCCGTAGGACGCAACCGCGCCGGAATGCTCCGCAGAGCGGTCGTTGGCGTAGATCACATGACAGGCGGTGCATCCGCTGGCCCGATAGTCTCCCGGCTGATCGTTGGCGCCGGGAAAGGAGAGGAGGGGATCGAGCAATCGCGTCTTCTGCAGTCCGAGAAACACCGGGTCGGTTCGCAATTCCGTTCCAAATCCGCGCTCGCTGAGCTTGATCTCCGGCTTGCCGGGATCTTCCCCGGGATCGGGGTTGCCGAGTTCGGGGCGCCTCCGCGCTCCACGTTCGAACACGCGCAGGACGTTTCCGGGTTGCGAGATTTCCCAACGCTGCAACGGTTCGAGGGACGGGAGCACGCCCTTGTTTTCGATTTCGTCTGGCGTTGGAGGGGGAAACGTCAGGAGACGTTGCGGCCGACCATCGGGGCCATAGCTTTCCCCGAAGTGTGGCGTCTTCAGCGGATACGCCCCATTGTTATAGAGTGCGGCTCCCCACAACATCGCGCCATGGGTCATCATGCTGGTCTGCACTTTTCGGACTTCCGCGGTGTGGCACCCGGCCAAGCCACAAGTCTTTTCGGCAACGCGAAGGTCGCCGGGATTTACGAAGCGAACGTAGTCCCAATCCAGCCGCAGCCAACCGGCATATGCGCGCACCGGGCCCGCCGAGCCTCCGGACTTCCCGCCACGCGGCTGAGGATGAGCTTGCCCTTTGGCCCGCAAGTATTCGGCAGAACTCGTTGGGGACCTGGCCGGCAGACGGATCGAACTGTCGCCTCCATGACAATCAACGCAGCCCAGCCGGACGGTGCCGGAGGGATGCATCGTGGGGCTGTCGGTCGAGGTGTGGCAGGTCAAGCATCCGCTGGACTTGCGGTCAGCGTCGGCTTGCGATTGCAGGAGAAGAACGTCCGGCTGTTGTGGATCTGCTTGCGCGGGTAAACGGACAGGCAGCCCCGCTGTCAAACACGCGGCCAACCACAGGATCGTCTTTCGCAAGGGAGTTCTTGAATGCACAATGGTCTCTAGAACTGGAACCGCACGTTGGCAAACAATGAAAGCAATGTCTGCCGGTTATAGATCTGCTTAAAACCCTGTCCAGGCAGCAACGTCGACGCTCCGCCACGAACAACGATGTTTTCGCTGAGCGGAGGACGATACTCGAGGCCCGCTCCTAAATCCGTGCCAATGCTGTGAACGATGGGACGCTGGAACAGCAGCAATTCCAGAGGCTCCGTGCGATCGAAGCGCAGGTAATTGGTGTTCACGAACGCCCGCAGTTTCGGAGTCAGGTGGAAATCCGCGCCCAGGTTGAACAACATAAGGCCGGGGTTCACAAAATTGGACTGGCCTTCCTCCTTGTTGGCGCGCAGGCTGGGATGCAGGCTCATCGAAGTGACGAGGGCAATGCCAGTTCCTGTAAGTCTCACAGCTTGGCTATCCCAAAAACTGAAATCGCCTCCCGCGAAATGCGTATCATCGACGATGGCATCAAAACCGCGCGCGGTTCCGTCGGTGCGCGCCGCCCCGGAGCGATTGCTCGCGTCGCCAGAGGAGTAAAAGAACGAAGCGCGATAACGCGCCCAGTCTTTGTCGATGGAAAGTTCGAGAGCCCCCATGCGGGCATTGATGTCAAGGCGCCGTCCGGCAATCGTGTTGAAATCATCGTGGCCGAGCGCCTGATAGAACGCGTGGCTGACATTCAAGCGCCCAATGTGCCCGTTGCCAGCCCATCCCAGGTAATAGGACTGGATGTGATGGGTCCGGATTGTGCCGTTGACCACCGCACCCACCGGGGCCGGACGAACCAGGAACCCGTTGTCATCAAAGTGGATGCCGCCGTTGTCGCGGTTGTGGTGGAAACTGAATTCGGTCGTGTACCCCTTGGCGAGGAAATCCTGCACGTACACGTTGGCAACGTAGACCTGCTGTCCGCGATTTTGAAAGGTGTTGAGCCCGCTGTTCGTATTTTTCTCGAGGAAGTAAAACCATGCCAGGTTGTAGGCGATCCGGTTGGAGCGCCAGTTGCCAAAAATCCGCAAGCCCGGCTGCTCCTCGGAGAACAGGAAGCCGCGAAAGTCGCTGGTGAACTGCTGAATTCCCGCTCTCAGGGAAACAAAGTCGTAGTTGGGACTGAGATCACGCAACTTGGCCTCGACGAAGGCCTCTTGCACCCCCACGTGCGCGTCGAACCTGTCCGTTCCCTGGCGGGGATCGATGTTCACGATGCCGCGCTCGTGCGCTTGCAGAAAATTCAGGTTTACCTCAGACGTAAAACGGACGCGGAAATCCACGGGACGAAAAGCCGCGTCGCCGCGAAAAAGGTCGAACGAGAATCGCAGAGTCTCCGCGGCAAACACCTGCTCACCTTTGCCGAAGAACCCGCTGCTTCCCGGATTCACGGAATCGAGCCCGCTGGGCACTGGCAGGCGACGGAGATCCACCCCGGTCTGACTCCTGGCAGTTAGATTCAGGAACCAACGCTGTCCGAGGATAGGAGAGTCCCCCTTCAGCCGGTTGCGATTGAACGGGTCGTACCAGTGGCCTTTGACATACGGAACATCAGTTTGGGATTGGTAGCGTTGCCACTCTGGCATTGCGATATCCCAGCGGTCCGGATCGGGGGCGAAGTTCGCCGACGCCGGCGGGACCTCGGCCGCAGGTTCTGCCGCAGGTACTTCGGAAGAAGGAGCACGCGCGCCGGGGTAGGAACTGCCGGGCATCGCCGGGGCAGTGGGCGTCCGTCCGGGCACACCCGAAGGTCCCTTGCCTGGCGGAGACGCCTCTCCCAACGCGTGCAGGGTTACATCGAGGATGACAAGTCCTGACTGACGCAAGGCAACGGCGGGCACGACAAGGGGTTCAAAGCGGTCCCGAGTCACGCGGACTTCATAGGTATCCAGTGGCAGATCGCGCAAGCGAAAGATTCCCTCCACATCCGTGGCCGTGCCAAATTTTTGCGCGCCCGTGAGGGACCGGACGGTTAGCACAGCGCCGGGAACCGCATGTCCATGCTGATCGCGCACCCTTCCCTGCAGGCTGGCGAAGCTGGCGGCGGGCCGCTCGGGAATCCGGCGGTCGTTTTGACTCTGCGCCCCAGCGGGCAGCGATTGGGACGCAAGCAGTGGGGTAGGTCCTAGAGGCAAGCCGACCACGGGCGCAAGCCATAACATCCCGCAAGCGATTCGCGCGAGAAACCCTTGGGGCACACGCCCGCCCATCCGCACCCGTCCCACCATCCGTTTGCAAAGATGTTTCTCTTGGTACCACAGCGCTACCCTGGGCACAAGATAACTGCGCGGCAGGACTTCGGTTCGTCAACGGTACCCACAATTGAAACAAGGGGCGCGCAAACGCTTGTTAAACTTTTCGCGGACTCCCAAGGACGCGAACTCATGCCCCAAGCAGCAGCCCCAGAAGCGAATGGAGAGCGGATCGGCCGGCCCGGCGATCCCTGTGTCATGGTCATTTTCGGAGCCTCCGGCGACCTCACGCGCCGAAAACTGATTCCTGCGCTGTACAACCTGGGGAAGAATCATCTCTTGTCACGGGACTTCGCCGTGGTGGGCGTGGCTCGCGATGCCATGACCACGGAAGAGTTCCGCAACAAGCTGAAACAGGATCTGGAACAGTTTGCGGATATCGAAATCGACACCAACCTGCAGGAGTGGTTTCAGCGCCGCATGTACTACTTGACCGGAGAATTCGGGGATAGCGGGACATTTCAAAAGCTGAAAGAACTGCTCGGGCAACTGGACACCGATCATGCGACGCATCAGAACTACTTTTATTACCTCGCCATCGCGCCCGATTTCTTTGGCCCGGTGGTGGAGCAGTTGGCCGCCGCTGGACTGATGACGGAGGACAATCAACACTGGCGGCGGGTGATCGTCGAGAAGCCCTTCGGCCGCGATCTGGAATCGGCGAAGGCATTAAACAAGCAAATCCTCAAAGTCGCGGCGGAATCGCAGATTTACCGCATCGATCACTATCTGGGCAAAGAGACCGTCCAGAACATTATGGCGTTCCGCTTCGCAAACGGGATCTTTGAGCCAATCTGGAACCGACGCTATATCGACCACATTCAGATCTCGGTGGCGGAAACGGTGGGCGTGGAGCAGCGCGGAGGCTACTACGACCAGGCGGGCGCGTTGCGGGATATGGTGCCCAACCACATCATGCAGCTTATCAGCTTGACCGCGATGGAACCGCCGATTTCCTTCCAGGCGGACGCGGTCCGCGATGAGCAGGCAAAAATCCTGCACGCGATACAGCCGCTGACCTCGGAAGAAGTCCTCAGCCGCACGGTGCGTGGCCAGTACGGGGAGGGAGAACTGGTCGGTCAGCACGTGCCGGGCTATCGCTCTGAGCCCGGCGTGCCGTTAGACTCCCGGACAGAAACTTACGTGGCCATGAAACTGCAAATCGATAACTGGCGCTGGGCGGGGGTGCCGTTTTACGTTCGCACGGGCAAGCGCATGCCGGCGCGCAATACCCACATCGTTATCCAATTCCGGCAAGCTCCCTTCGTACTGTTCCGCGACACCAGCGTGGAAAATCTCATGCCGAATCAGCTGGTTCTCCACATCCAGCCGGAGGAGGGCATCTCGCTGCGCTTCGCGGCCAAGACACCGGGGCCGATCATGCGATTGGGCACCGTGGATATGGACTTTGAATACTCGGACTACTTCGGCAAGCAAATCAGCACGGGCTACGAGCGCTTGCTGCATGACTGCATGGTTGGAGACGCAACCCTGTTCCAGCGTGCGGACATGGTGGAAGCGGGCTGGAACGTGGTCAGCCCGATTCTTGATATCTGGAAAGCTCTGCCTCCGCGCAGCTTCCCCAATTATCCTGCCGGCATGTGGGGGCCGAAGGACGCTGATGCCCTCCTCGAGCACGATGGGCGTCATTGGAGGAATTTCGAGAAGTAACAGAAGTTACTTGGACTTCATGACGTGCACGCCGTCCCAGTCGGACTCGGGAGCGTGTTCTCTGAAATCGAGAGCGCGTTGCAGAAAGATTTGGGTGGGCCCGTCATCTGGATACGACGCCAGCAGTGCGCCCAACTGCGCGGCCGCCTCGTCCCAGTTCTGCCCACGATAGGCGCTCATGGCGTCGCTGAAACCTTCCAGCAACGCTTCGTATTGCTGTCGATTCTCGTGGACGTCCAGCAATTCGTAGATGGCTACCGGCTGCAACTTGCCTTTGACCCGGATTCGGTCGAGATCGCGGCAGACAAATCGATCCGCAATTTGGCGGTACGTGCCTTCGCTGATGACGATCCGCACGCGGTACTGCTTGGTCATGCCCTCCAGGCGGGAGGCGAGGTTCACGTTGTCTCCCATGACGGTCCAGGCCAGCCTCTTGGCCGACCCCATGTTCCCGACATTGACCGGGCCGGTATTGAGTCCGATTCCGATGGAAATCGGCTTGCGTCCCTCGCGCTCCCACTTGGTATTAAGTTGCTGGAGGGCGTCCAGCATTTGCAGGGCGCAACTGCAGGCGCGAAAGGCGTGGTCGTCTTGCGGATAGGGCGATCCCCAGAAGGCCATGATGGCATCGCCGATGTACTTGTCGAGCGTGCCCATGTTACGGAAAAGCGTATCCGTCATCTCGCCGAGGTATTCGTTCAGCAGGTGTACCAGCTCGTCCGCTGTGAGCCCCTCGGAAAGGGTGGTGAAGTCGCGGATATCGCTGAACATGACGGTCAGGTCCTTGGTCTCGCCGCCTGGCCGGATGTAGCGCTGCGGATCCCTTTCAATGAGCGCAATGACCCCGGGCGACAAATACTGGGAGAATGTCTTTCGGATCTTTCTCTTCTCGCGCTCTTCGAAGATCATTCGGAAGCTGGTAATGGCCGCATAATTCGCGACCAGCGTGCCCGCGGGAATCACGAAGCTCAGCCAGCTTCCCCAATGCGCAAAGCCGAAATATACGAACCATCCAAAGGCCGTCAGCACCAGGGCCAGGGCCAGCGTCGAATAAAGCGGCTTAACGCGTGCGAACCACACTCCCATGCCAAGCCCAAACAAGAGGATGAACCCAATATCGACCATTTCTTCCCGTGCGCCGCGAGTGAGAAATGTTCGGCCTCTTTCGTTGCTGTGCAGCAGGTTGTCGATGATATTGGCATGCACCTCGACCCCCATGTACGCCTCGCCGCCCTGGTAAGGCGTGTTGCGGAGATCTCCAATCGCTTTTGCGGTCGCGCCAAACAGAACGATCTTGTCTTTGAAAGTTGCCGGGGCGACCGAACCCCGAATCACATCCCACATTGAGTAATGGGGATAGGTCTGGTAAGGACCAACATAGTTGATCACGGCGGTGCCATCGCGAGAGGGACGGAGCAGGTGATTGCCAAATTGGATCCGTTCCAGTCCGTTCTCGGCAATGTAGGCTGCGATTTGCTGATCGGGAATCTGCTCGTACTCACGAATGGTCTGGAGGGCCAGCGACGGAAAGAAATCCTGGTCGCGGTAGCGCATGATGAGCAAGGCGTGACGAAGCGTCCCATCGCGGTCCGGATTGATGTCGATGAAGCCATAGGAGGCAGCCGCCTCGGCCAGCTTCGTGATGTTGGCTTCCGCTCCCGCGGCAACCGTGCCACCATTACTCACCCAGGCTTGTCCCAGATCGAAGTCCCTGCCTTCCTTGGATTTCGCTTTCAGAACCTGGGGGAATGATTTTGCCCACACGATATTGAAGTACTCTTCTTCGAGTTTCGGGTCAGCATTCCGGGCGCGCTCGGAATCGAGGAAGAGATGACCAAGCACGACATTGCCGGCATGCTTGAGCGATTCGGCAAACATCGCATCTTGATCGCTGGCGACTTTGAGCTGCCGGATCTTTCGCGTAAGTGCGGGCGGGGACGTCGATCCCAGTTCAGTTTCCAGCCGATCTAGAGCCTGGGTTGACGAGTTGCTCTCGGGGGTCGGAAAAGTGGCGTCGAACGCAATCACCCGGGCACCAGCGGCGCTCAATCGCTGGACCAGCTGGGCATAGGTCTTGCGAGGCAGGGGAAAGGATCCGACATGCTGGAGGGTCTCTTCGTCGATGCCGACGATGACGATGCGGTCGTCGGGCGCACGGGCGCCGCGGAGCTCGAAGCGGGTATCGAGCAGACGCTGTTCTACATTCTGAAGAAAGAGGAAGCCGGCACCGCGATTTCCTCCAATGCCGGCGAACGCAAACAGCAGCAGGCCGGCCACGGTGACAAGCACGGCCAAGGCGATATCGACCTGTCGAGTCGATATACCGCTCAACCGCTGCTGCCAGCGCTGCGAGTTTGGCGTCATGAGGCGCCCGTTCGGGAGTTCAGGGTTTTCCGAATCTGCGTATCAAACAACGGACGAGCTCGAGAATACTGGTAAGCAAGCACTCATCCGCAAAGCTTGGGGTTCGGATTGGTCTGGCAATTCGGAACCCGCGGCGCGTTGCTGATCCGCCGCTGGTGTTCAGTTGGGTGTATCCGACAGCCCATCCGGTGGCCGCGGCTCCGATGCCAATGATCAAATTCCGCACCAGGTGGGGGTGCAAAGCCGGAGGCGGACTGTCGGGGACGTCCGTCTCAACCATGCTCGCCTGCAAAACGTCGGGGGGTGTCGAATTGGACTGGTACCCGCCAGGAGGAACTTCGCTGCTGATAATGACCATCTGTCCGGCAACCACCGCAATGGAATCGCCGCTGGCCTGTCCGGAGTTGTGTAACACCTTGGCATTGCCCAGCGGAGTGACGGAAACCTGTCCGGTATAGCAGATGACGGTGGTGCGGTTCGCCTCGTATCCGACGTAGAAGTCTGTTCCGACCACGCCAATGACGGCGTTGGGCGTCTTCATCTCGAACTTTCCGTTTGGCTGTGTGATCTTGACCACCTTGCTGCGCACCTTGCCGAAATCCATCTCCAGCGAGGTTTGCTGGGAAGTGGCATCGTGCTGTACCACTCGCAATTCGCTGTTCGAGCCCAGACTTAGAATGGAGCCGTCCTTCAGGCCCGCGCGCAGACGACCAGACTTCTGGGTCTGCAGCAGATCGTTCCAGTCGAGGTCATCCTTGACCTTGGCGGGCTTGGCGTTGCGCGTTGCCGCGGGGATCAGTGCCTTGATTTGCCCGGCATGATCACCCGCCGCCGATTGACAGAGGGCTGGCAGAGGCGAAACCAGAAGACATAGGACAGTCGCTATCAATCGTTTGCAAGTGTTCAAGTGAGATTCTCCCTTGGGTGCTGCGATAAATTCGAGGGGCTGACCGAATTCTGCCAGAGTAACCGGGAATGTCAATGTTACTGACCCTTGGGAGTGACGACTGTGGTTACACGAAAGGTGCGGCACTGTCGTTTCATAGCCTCCTCCATATTAAAGTCGGTTCGGGCGGTAGTGTGTCGAAGCGGGCTCATATGTTCCGGCGCACGATACGTCGAGGTGGGATGAACCATAGCGGTCACAGATTTCTTTTCCTGGCACTGGGTGCGCTCTCGCTTGCCGGAGCGGCTTTGCTCGTATCCTGCAGCGGGTCCAGCGGTGGCTCGGGCTCCAGTCCGGCACCCTCGGCAGCGGTACCGCTCACTGCAACAGAGGTAGATCGAGTCGTGCAGAACGCGATTGACTCGGTCAATGTTCCTCTGGTCGTGGCGGTAACGGACCGGACCGGGGCAATCCTCGCGGTATTCCAAACCCCGGGCGCTCCGGCGACATCGACAGGCAACTTCGGGAATGTGGTGGATAGCGGTGAACTCGCAGTGGCATTGGCCCGCACCGCCGCCCTGTTCAGCAACGACCAGGCACCGCTCTCGAGTCGCACCGTGCGCTTCATCAGTGGCATTCACTTTCCTCCCGGGGTTGCGTTCGCGCCCAATGCCGATCTTTACGGAATTGAGAACACCAATCGGGGCTGCCCCCTCAATGCCTCGTTCCATGCGGGCAAAGCGATTAGTCCCGCACGTTCGATTGATGGCTTAAGTCCAGGATTAGGGGTCCTCACTGGCAAGGTCGACAGCATGGATAGCGATCCGAGCGCGGTGAATCCCGGGGGCGTGCCGCTGTTTAAGGACGGTCACGCGGTCGGAGGAGTCGGAGTAGTGAGCACCTCGCTCCAAGCCGCGGAGTTCGCCGCCTTTTCGGGTGCTTCGCAGTCCGGTCTGTTACCCACGGCCGCCCAACTGCCGGCGCCGGGCGTCGTAATTATCGGCGGCGTCGCGCTCCCCTTCGTTAATCAGACCAGCGCTCCGGCGGGCATTGGAGCCGGCGCTGCTACGGGAACTTACGTCGTAGGACCGATCGCGGGAGGACTCCCACCGGAAGGCGACCTGATCGGACCGAGTGCCGGCGCAAGCGGACTTACACAGGGAGACGTAGCCGCCATCGTCAGCCAGGCCGTCGCGACGGCCCAGACCACGCGCGCAGTCATCCGCTTACCGTCGGGCTCTCGCACCCACATGACCATTGCAGTCACCGATCTGGATGGCACGATTCTGGGACTGCACCGGATGCCCGACGCTACCGTATTCAGCATCGACGTAGCCGTGGCCAAGGCCCGGAACGTAATTTACTTTAGCGGCGCAGCAGGCACTCCGGATCTTCCCGGAGTACCTGCCGGGACGGCGGTTACGAATCGAACGATCGGCTTCGGCGCCCAGCCTTTGTTTCCCCCCGGCATCGACGGAGCGAATCCAGGGCCTTTTTTCAGCCTGTATCTGGCGGACCTGGCTCATCCCTGTACGCAGGGGTCGCAGGCTTCGAACCCCAACCAGAACGGCGTAGTGTTCTTCCCCGGCAGCTTGCCCCTTTACAAGAATGGCGTTCTGGTAGGCGGGCTGGGAGTGAGCGGAGACGGAGTCGATCAGGATGATTACGTAACCAACGCCGGGGCGCAAGGCTTCGCGGCCGCTGCCCCCATTCGCGCCGACCAGGTGATGATAAACAGCGTTCGGCTGCCCTATCTGAAATTTCCTCGCAATCCCACCAACTAGGATCTCCAGCAGCAGGCGTCATTTCATTCAATCCCCTTCCCTGCCAAGGGTAGTGCGAATCTATTTATATCGACCTCTGTCGATACTCGTATGTTCATTACTTTTGGGTTGTCATCGGTACATGCTCGCCTTTGGACCACGGTGCGTTGCCGATATTCAATTTCCGCTTTACTGTCGCCAGTAACGATTTCCTATTCACCTCGACCCTGCGCCACATCGCCGCTTCTTCGTTCAAGAATTCTGTCCAATTGTTTAAGCCCTGAGTGTGTTTCGGCCAGATGAGCCGAGACGCTTTAAATAACTGCATCCTTCGTCCCCCAGGCTTTCGCAGAGCGCCCTGCGAGCGCCGAGAAAGGAAGCAATCGTGGAGCTTAGGAAATTCCCGCCTACGTTCAAGGCCGCCAAGATCGTTCCGGCCGCGTTCATCCCAGCTGAAACCCGGAGAAAATCCATGACGCCGCGCGTCTGCGAACTACGTTGGATCCTCCTGCTGACCCTGTCGATCTTCTGTGCGTCGATGCTGGCGAGCGCCAGCAGCAACGGCATCTCCGGGTTCTCCGGGAAGAACGGCTCGACCTGCACGTCGTGCCACAGCAGCGGCAGCGCACCCACCGTTACGATGACCGGCCCGACCTCAGTAGCGTCCGGATCGACCAGTACATACACGATCTCGGTAAGCACAGGAAGCTCGGGAAATGGAGGCGTGGATGTGGCCGCCTCGGCTGGAACGTTTGCAGCGGGCACCGGAACCAAGGTCTCGAATGGGGAAATCGTACACAGTGCGCCCAGCACGACGCATAGTTGGACTTTCAGCTGGACGGCGCCGACTGTGACGGCCACGACAACCGCCACCCTGTACGCCGCAGCAATCGACAGCTTCGGCGGCGGCACGGGCACGCGGCAGCAAGTCATTACGGTAACGGCGGCGGCACCAGCGCCAACTATCAGTGTGAGCCCGGCCAGCTTGTCATTCAACTACCAGGTCGGCGGCACCTCTCCGGCGTCTCAGAGCGTCGCGGTCAGCAGCAGCGGTTCCGCCTTGAACTATACGGTGACTACCTCCGCGACTTGGCTTAGTGCAACAGCCAGCGGCACCACTCCTGGGAGCGTCGGCGTCTCCGTGAATCCGCAGGCTCTCTCCGCGGGAACCTACACGGGAGCAGTGACGGTTACCTCACCGGGCGCTACGGGTAGTCCCAAGAGCGTCGCGATCACTCTAACGGTGACGCCGGCCCCGCAACTTCCCACGTTGATCGTCAACCCGGCGAACCTGACCTACGCTTATCAGATCGGCGGTTCCACGCCGGCTGCACAGGCGCTCGCTCTCACCAGCAGCGGCAGCGCAGCCAACTACACAACGGCAACCAATGCGACGTGGCTATCGGTCAGCCCCGCCAGCGGCACCACGCCCGGAAACCTGAGCATCTCCGTCAACCCCTCAGGATTGGCGGCCGGCACTTACACAGGCAACGTCACGATCACGTCAGCGGGCGCTTCGAATAGTCCGAAGACGGTACCGGTCACTTTTACGGTGACGGCCGCTACCCCAACCCTGAGTGTGAGTCCGGCGAGTCTCACATTTGCCTACCAGATTGGCAGTTCCACACCCAGTGCCCAAGCGGTCGCTCTCACCAGCAGTGGCAGCGCGACCAGTTACACGACCGCAACCAATACGACATGGCTATCGGTCGCACCTGCCAGCGGAAGCACGCCCGGGAACTTGAGCGTGTCGGTCAACCCCTCGGGGCTGGCTGCCGGCACGTACATGGGCAACGTGACGATCACGTCAGGGGGCGCTTCGAACAGCCCGAAGACGGTGCCAGTCACATTCACGGTCACAGCGGCTTCAACGCCGAGCTTGACGGTAAGTCCGTTGAGCGTGTCGTTCAGCTACCAGACAGGAGGAGCCTCGCCTGCGGCACAGACCGTAAACCTCAGCAGCACAAGCACGCTGAGCTATACGGCATCCGCCTCACCTGGGTGGTTGAGCGTCACCCCCGGAAGTGGAAGTACGCCCGGAAGTCTCAGCGTGTCTGTCAATCCCTCGGGGCTCGCCGCCGGTACCTACACCGGTACGGTCACGGTGACCGCCGCCGGCGCTTCGAACTCGCCGCAGAAAATTGCGGTGAATCTAGCGGTGACGGGAACACCTCCATCGAACCCGTCACTCAATATCAGCCCGGGGAACCTGTCGTTCACCTACGCCTCTGGATCGACAACCTCCGGAACTCAGAACTTGTCGGTTGCGAGCAGCGGCAGTGTGCTGAGCATTACGGCGACTGCGTCGGGCGGAGGCTGGCTGACAGTCACTCCCGGCACCGGCTCAACTCCAGCAATGCTGAAGGTAAGCGCGAATCCAACCGGGATGGCCGCCGGCACCTATAACGGCACCATCACCATTACATCCGCCGGGGCTGCGAACACTCCGCAGACTGTTCCCGTAAGCCTGGTCGTTTCAGGGGCGAATTCGGGCAGACTGAGGGTGTGGCCGTCGCGTGCGATTTCATTTGAGTACGAGTCGGGACATTCCGATCCCGCACCCAGGACCGTTCGCGTCTACAGCACCGGAACGCACTTGAGCTTCACAGCCGCCGCACACGGCGGCACGTGGGTCTCAGTGACCCCATCCGGAGGGACGACCCCGGGTACGTTGAGCATTTCGGTTGACCCGACCGGCTTAGCATCGGGAACGTACACGGCCAACGTCAACATAGCGGCTCCAGGTTCCACGGGAGTGAACGTCCCGGTCATCCTGAAGGTTGCTTCCAACGATGATGACGGAGACGGTGACGGCGGGAGTGATGATGGAAGCGCAACCGTCACCCGTTTCCGGGCGTGGCCGTATGCCTACGATCCGGCCTCTACCAACACAGTTGCGGCAACCTGGATGGACGGCACGGGCGCGTCATCCGTAGCGGCAGCAGCCGACACCCGCAACCAGGGCCTGCTGCTCTCGAAAACCAGCCATGCGTCAAACCAGGCGCAAGCTGGGGTCGTGATCCGGGACGTTGAGGGAATCTCTCTCACGCAACTCGGATACGACCTGCGTAGCGGCGGGCAATGCACTGCCACGAGCCCCCGGTTTGTGGTCGTCACCAGCGACAACGTAGTCCACAAAACCGGGTGTGCCACGGGGATCGCTCAACCGGCACCGGCAGCCGGATGGAAGCGTCTGCGCTTCGATCCGGCCAACCCGGCTCAAACCAGCCCTGCCATTGCCTCCGGAAGCAAGGTGAAGAGCATTCACCTGGTTCTCGACGATGGTCCTGAAACCGGGTCCAGCATGGTGGTGCTGGATAACATCAACATCAACGGCAAGTCCATCGGCCGACAATAGTCGGATTCCTGCCTAACAACAACGGGCCGGCCCACTCCAGTGTGTCGGCCCGGAATTCTTGCCCCGGTCCCCTCCATGATCGATGTCCTCGACATCCCGCCTAGGGTCTTGCCGCTTTTCCTACCCTCGTGCTGTACTACTAGAGTTCCAACTTCTCTCCTTCCCGGATTTCCATGAGTCTCATCGTGATGAAGTTCGGTGGCACTTCTGTCGGCAGCGCCGAAAGGATTCGTCAGGCCGCCAACATTGCGCACCAGCACGCCCAGCGCGGCGAGCAGGTCGTGGTGGTCGTGTCCGCGCTCTCGAAAGTCACGGACTTGATTCTCAACGTCCTGAACGCCGCGCGGCTTGGCAACGGGAAAGACATGGACGAGGGTTTGCGGCAGCTCGGCGAACGCCACGCGCAGATTGTTTCCGAACTGTTTCAAGGTCAGATTCAAAAATCGGTCATGGACGACGTTCAATCGACCCTCAGGCGCATGCATGAGTTCTGCTCGGCTCTCCGCTTACTGGGTTCTGCGACCGCCCAGGTGATGGACATGGTGTTGCCGCTCGGCGAGCAAATGTCCGCACAAATTTTTGCCGCGTGCCTGACCGAGCTGGGCGCAAGGGGCACATTTGTTAACTCTGCCCGCGTGGTTGCGACCGACGACAAATTTGGCGATGCAGCCCCGGACATGGAAACCACGCGCCGTCAATGCCAGGAAGTCCTTAGGCCGCTCCTGCAAGCACGGCCAGTATCCCGGTGGTGATGGGCTACAGTGGCGCAGCACCGGGTGGGCAGGTCACGACGCTTGGGGCGGGGCGGTTCCGACTACTCCGGAACCATTCTTGGCGCCGCCATGGACGCGGACGAAGTTTGGATCTGGACCGACGTCGATGGGGTCTTAACGGCGGACCCGCGCGTGTGTCCAGATGCAGTGACCCTGCCGGAGATCACCTTCGCGGAAGCCATTGAGCTTTCCTATTACGGCGCTAAGGTCATTCACCGCAAAGCCATCTGGCCCGCGATGGACCGCGGCGTTCCGGTCTGGATCAAGAACTCTTTCAAGCCAGATGCCCCCGGGACCAGGATTGTCGAGTCTTTGCCGGAGAGCACCCGCCCCGTGAAAGCCGTGACCGCCGTGACCCAGGCTTCTCTGGTCACGCTGACCACGCGGCGCGATGTGCATTTTGCAGAAATCTTCGGACGCCTGTTTTTGCGCCTGGGGCACGAGCACGTGGATGTCTTGTTCTCAACCCAGTCTTCGTCGGAAGATTCGCTTGGCCTGGTTCTACGCGAGCCTGACACAGAGCGAGTAGTCTATGCGATCCAGAGGCTCTTTCGGACCGAACTCAAGCACGGCCTCTTGAATCCGGTCACGGTGCACCGGGACATCGCGGTCATTGCGGTGCTCGGTTCGGGCATGAAAGGCACGTGCGGAATCCTGGGGCGGCTGTTCTCGGTCGTTGCCCGGAACAACGTCAGCGTGATTGCGGTGGCGCAAGGAGCCAGCGAGCTGAACATCTGTTTCGCGGTCACCAACTCCCGGGTTGACGACGTGGTGCGTGCAGTACATCAGGAATTCCTGAGTGCTGCGGGAGCAAACCTGTCGGCCTAGCCGGCTTGCGATTCTGGTTATGACTATGAAGCAAGTTCGAGTGGGCATTGTTGGCTTTGGTACCGTCGGTCGCGCGACAGCTGACATCATCGCCAAGCATGCGGACCTGATTGCGCAACGCAGCGGCGTGCGGCTCATCGTGACCGCCGTCTGCCGCCGATCCGGGGTCGAACCGCTGGACACTCCCGCCGGCGGACGCGCCTTCTCCCAGTGGAAGCAACTGCTGGAGGATCCGGAAGTCGATGTCGTGGTCGAGACCATGGGCGGCACCGGGGAGTCGCTGCAACTGGTGCGCGCATCGCTCGAACAAGGCAAGCCGGTCGTGACCGCCAACAAGAACCTGCTCGCGCAACACGGAGACGAACTCTTTCGGCTGGCGGCCGCCCACAAACTGCCCATCGGCTTCGAAGCCAGCGTCGCCGGCGGCATTCCGATCCTGCGCGTGATTCACGAGTCCACCGCGGGCGATCGCCTGCGATCGGTGCATGGCATCCTGAACGGCACCGCCAACTACATCCTCACCCAGATGGAGGGCCGGGGCATCGATTTTGCCGAGGCTCTGTCGGAAGCCCAGAAGGCCGGCTTCGCCGAGGCGGACCCATCCTTCGACATTGACGGACAGGACGCTCGCGACAAGCTCTGTATTCTGGCGCGGATGGCATTCGAGGGACGGCTGGATGTTTCGCGCATCCCTACGTACGGCATTCGCCATGTGCGCGCAATCGACATCCATTCGGCCAATCGACTGGAGAGTACGATCCGCCTGGTTGGTTCAGCGGAACAGACGGATGCCGGCCTGGAAGTGTCGGTTCGCCCCTGGCTGGTCAGCCGACGCTCGATGCTGGCGAAAGTCGAGGGCGTCAACAACGCGGTATTCCTGGTCGGCGACAAGATTGGAACGCAGATGTTTTACGGTCGTGGCGCGGGCGGCGACGCCACCGGATCGGCGGTTGTCTCGGACCTGATCGAGATTGCACGCGACTTGGCGGCCGGCCAAATGAACGCTAAGAATATTTCCGGTTTTCTTAGTTCGCGCGAACTGGTGCTTTCGGAGACTCCGCGGCCCGCTAGCTGGTATTTACGCCTCACCGTGAAGGATCAGCGGGGAATCGTCGCTCGGGTTGCCGAAGTGATTGCGCGCGAGGCCATCAATATCGATTCCCTCGAGCAGGAGCCGCACCTGCCCAAGGACCGGGTATCCTTTGTCATCACGGTGGAACCGGTCTCCGAGCCGGTGATCCGGCGGGCGATTGATACCATCAATGCGTTCGACTTCATGGTCGATCCGGTCCTGCTGCTGCGCATTGAGGGCTGAATGTGCGCCGATCAGGTCCCGGACAACCAGATTGCCCTTGACTCGGACGGCGGAAACGTTTAAAAACGTCGGATACTCTCGACGACTATGTCAGCTCTCGCAGCCAACTCGAAACGACTTACACGGAGCAGAGTGCTCGTTGTACACGCGGGCGTCGTACGAGTGTTTGTAGGAAACGACTGCAGCGGATGATGTGACGCTCAGCCAAGCTTCTGAACGGGCCATCATCCAGCGAAGGATGATGGCCCGTTTGCCTTATAGACGTGGTTTGCCTCACAGCCATCCTTGAGATGCTGCTGCGAGAACAAGAAACAGGAGTGAGCCCGATGATCAAGACCGGAGCCGAGATCCTCTGGGAGTGCCTGGAGCGTGAACATGTAACCCACGTGTTCGGATACCCGGGCGGGGCGATTCTGCCCGCCTACGACGCATTGAAGCACAGCAAGGTTCACCACGTGCTGGTACGTCACGAACAGGGTGCAACCCACATGGCCGACGGTTACGCCCGGGCGGGTGGAGAAGTGGGCGTTGCCATCGCAACATCGGGTCCGGGAGCGACCAACATGGTCACGGGCATTGCCACCGCGATGCTCGATTCATCTCCGATCGTCTGCATCACCGGGCAAGTGGGCAGCAAACTGATCGGGTCCGACGCGTTCCAGGAGACCGACATCACGGGCGTCACCCTGCCCATCACCAAACATAATTACCTGGTGACGCATGCCAGCGAGGTGGCGCGCACCCTGCGCGAGGCTTTCTACGTCGCGCGTTCCGGTCGCCCGGGCCCGGTGCTGGTCGACATCACCAAGGACGCGCAGCAAACCACCTGCGAATTCGACTGGGAGGCGGCCAAGCCGCAGCTGCCCGGTTATCGGCCTGACCTCTCTCCCGATGCCAAGGAATATGAGCAAGCGCTCGAGCTGATCCAGAACGCCAAGCGGCCGGTGATTTTCGCGGGGCACGGTATCATCGTGTCAGGCGCGATGAAAGAGGTTCGCGAGTTTGCCGAGCGCACCGGAATCCCGGTGGCTCTGACACTCCTGGGCCTCGGTGCCTTTCCGGCGTCCCACCCTCTGAACCTTGGAATGATGGGCATGCACGGCGAAGCCTGGGTGAACCACACCATTCAGGAAGCCGACCTGTTGCTCGCATTCGGCATGCGTTTCGACGACCGCGTGACCGGCAACCTGAAGACCTACGCGCCTAACGCCAAGAAGATCCACGTTGAGATCGATCCCGCGGAAATCAACAAGAACGTGAAAGTAGATGTGGCCCTGGTGGGTGACCTGCGCGAAGTCCTGAATGAACTGTTGCCCCACGTAAACTCGGTCGATCGCAGCGAGTGGCTCGACTCCATCGATCAACTGAAAGGCGATGCGGCGGTGCGGGACATCCAGAACCTTCCTGACAACGGACACCTGTACGCGGCGCATGTGATCAATGACCTATGGCGCGAAACTCGCGATGCCGACACCATCGTCGTCACCGACGTCGGCCAGCACCAGATGTGGGAAGCGCAGTACTACAAGCACGATCGTCCGCGTTCGCTGATCACCTCCGGGGGCCTGGGCACGATGGGATTCGCACTGCCGGCCGCGATCGGTGCCAAGGTCGCGCGACCGGAAGCAGAAGTTTGGGTCGTCGTGGGCGACGGCGGTTTCCAGATGACGATGGCGGAACTCGCCACCCTCGTGCAAGAGAACCTGAAGGTGAACATCGCCATCATCAACAACGGCTTCCTGGGCATGGTGCGGCAGTGGCAGGAATTTTTCTACGAGCGCAATTACCAGGCAACCCCGCTGCTGAATCCGGATTTCGTGAAACTTGCGGAAGCTTACGGCATTCGGAGCATGGCGGTGACCCAGCGTTCCGAAGTCGTGCCGGCCGTGCGGGCGGCACGCCAGCATGAGGGCCCGGTGCTGATCAATTTCAAGGTAGAGCAGGAAGATACGGTCTACCCCATGGTCGCTGCGGGAGCATCGTTGCACGAAATGATTCGACGCCCGAGCCCTATCGTGGAGACGGCGGCTGACGAGTAAACCGACATGATGAACACTTTTGTGGTCTACGTGGAAAACAAACCGGGCGTGCTGACCCGCGTCGCTTCCCTATTTCGCCGGCGCGCCTTCAACATCGACTCACTCACCGTCGGGCGCACCGAAAAACCCGAGGTCTCGCGCATGACGATCACGGCGGAGGCCGACCGCGACCAGGCCCGTCGTATCGAAGCGAACCTTTACAAGCTGGTCAATGTTCTGCTGGTCGAAAACATCACGAATCAGCCGGCCATCGTCCGCGACCTGGCCATGATCAAGGTGGCGGCAACCCACGAAGCGCGCTCCCACGTTCTTGAGCTGGCCAGCGTGTTCCGGGCAAGAGTGGTCGATGTAGCTCCCGATTCGTTGACCATCGAGATCACGGGCGCGGAGGACAAGATCGACGGACTGCTCGAAGTGCTCCGACCTTACGGCGTTCTCGAAATGGTGCGCACTGGAATTGTAGCCATGCGCAGAGGCAGCAAATCGCCGGCGGTTGCGTCAGCGGGAAGCAGCCTGGCTCAGGTGTCAATCGATGACGACGTGTCGTACTCGGTGTAGAGGCACCTCCGGCGGTCCAGGGTCCATTCAGGATGGGTGCGGCTCTCCCAAAATGCAACGCACCGTATCCCGCGCGATGAGCAACTCTTCGTCGGTCGGAATCGCGTACACGCCCAGGCGCGAATCTTCGGTGCTGATCTTTCCTTCCTTGCCGATCATCTGGCGATTCTTCTCCGGATCGAGCACCACGCCCGCCCACTCCATGCCTTGACAGATCTGGGCGCGGATTTCGGCCGAATTCTCCCCTATCCCTCCAGTGAAGACGATGCCATCGGCCCCGCCCATGGCCGCGAGAAATGCTCCCATGTATTTCCGGGCGCGATAGCAAAAGACATCGATGGCCAGGCGAGCACGCCGGTCGTCGTGTTCTTTCAGTTCCGCCTGCAGCACGCGCATATCGTTCGTGAGTCCTGAAATACCGAGCAAGCCGGATTGGGTGTTGAGCAACGATTCCACTTCCTGCGGAGACAGACCTTCCTTCGCCGAGATCAGATTCACGATGGCAGGATCAAGATCGCCTGAGCGGGTACCCATGACCAAGCCTTCCAATGGGGTCAATCCCATGGAGGTGTCGACCGGACAACCGTTTCGAATCGCCGTCGCCGAACAGCCATTGCCAAGATGAAACGTGATGACATGGGTCTGCTCGCGAGTCAGGTTTCGCAAGACGCGGTAGCGATACGCGACGTAGCGGTGCGAGGTTCCGTGGAAGCCGTACCGGCGAATCCGGTGGCGACGGTAAAGGTGGTAAGGAATTGCATAGAGGTAGGCATGCTCGGGCAGGGAGTGATGAAACGCGGTATCGAACACCGCTACCTGCGGGGTGCCGGTTCCAAACAGCGAGCGCGCGGCCAGAACGCCCCTGACGTTGTTGAGATTGTGCAGCGGGGCAAGTTCAATACACTCCTCAATACCCTTTAGCACGTCATCCGTAATAATGACCGACTCTGAAAACCGCTCTCCGCCGTGCACTACGCGGTGTCCAACGGCATGCACGTCGGCCGGTCCGCGCACTTCTTTCAGACCAGAGCGGTCGGAGGCAATCCAGCGGATGACAAAGTCCAAGGCTGCGGAAATGTCCCGCAGGGGTGCAGTCAGCGTCTGGCGGGAACCGTCGCCCTTCTGGAGCGTAACGATCGCTTCCCCGCCGATGCGCTCGACTTCCCCGCGCAAAAGACGGCTGTCCGCATTTTTCTGAATGCGATCAGGATCGGTAGCGATCAGCTGAAACTTAAGGCTGGAGCTTCCCGAGTTCAGAACCAGCACGTTCATCAGAACTATCCCTCAGCCGATCGCTCCGGCGCTCACCGCAGGTTGCAATAAAGATTAATACGGCCACTTCCAGTTTTTGATCTCAGGCATGTCGTCGCCCCGGTCGTCGACGTATTGCTTGTGATCGACCAGCTTGTTGCGCAGGAACTGTTTGAAGTGTGCGCCCTGGCGCTGGAGGCGTGGAACACGATCGACTACATCTCCCGCGAGATGGAACCGGTCGAGATCATTTTGCACCGCCATATCGAACGGCGTGGTGGTGGTTCCCTCTTCTTTGTATCCGCGCGCGTGCAGGTTGTCATGATTGGTGCGGCGATAGGTAAGACGGTGAATAAGCCAGGGATAGCCGTGGTAAGCAAAGATGATGGGTTTGTCGGTCGTGAAGATCGAATCGAACTCGTGATCGGTGAGGCCATGAGGATGTTCACTGGAGGGCTGAAGCGTCATCAGATCGACCACGTTCACAAACCGGATCCGGATGTCCGGAAAGTGCTGCCTGAGCAAGTCGACCGCCGCCAGGGATTCGAGGGTGGGAACATCGCCGGCGCTGGCCATGACCACATCCGGTTCCGCATTCTGATCGTTGCTGGCCCAATCCCATATTCCGATGCCGGTCGTGCAATGACGGATGGCTGAGTCCATATCCAACCACTGCGGCGCCGGTTGCTTTCCCGCCACGATCACGTTCACATAGTTGCGGCTGCGCAGACAATGATCCGCGACCGACAGCAGCGTGTTGGTATCCGGTGGCAAGTACACACGAACAACGTCCGCCTTCTTGTTGACCACGTGATCGATGAAACCCGGATCCTGGTGACTGAACCCGTTATGGTCCTGCCTCCAGACGTGGGAGGTCAACAAATAATTCAGCGAAGCAATCGGGCGGCGCCATGGAATGTGACGCGTGACTTTCAACCATTTCGCATGCTGATTGAACATGGAGTCGACGATGTGGATAAAGGCTTCGTAACAGGAGAAAAAGCCGTGGCGCCCAGTCAACAGGTACCCCTCCAGCCAGCCCTGGCACATGTGTTCGCTGAGCACCTCCATCACTCGCCCGTCGGGAGAGAGATGTTCGTCCACCGGGAGCGTCGGCTCCATCCAGACTTTATCCGTGACTGCATAAAGGGCGTCGAGACGGTTTGAGGCGGTTTCATCGGGTCCGACTACCCGGAAATTACGGGCGGCCAAATTGAACTTCATCACGTCGCGTAAGAATGTGCCCAGTACGCGTGTGGCTTCCGAATTGACGCCGCCGGGCTTCGGAACCTCGACCCGATAGTCGCGAAAATCGGGCATCATCAGATCTTTCAGAAGAAGCCCGCCGTTCGCATGGGGATTTGCTCCCATGCGCCGGTCGCCCGTTGGAGCAAGTTCCGCCAGCTCCGGGACCAGCTTTCCGTCCTTATCGAATAATTCCTCCGCCCGGTAGCTCTTCAGCCACTCTTCCAGCAGTTTCAGGTGTTCCGGGTGACCGGCCATCGCAGAGAACGGCACCTGGTGCGAGCGCCAGGTTCCCTCCGCTGGTTTACCGTCGACCATCTTCGGACCGGTCCAGCCCTTGGGAGAGCGCAGGATGACCATGGGCCAGTTGGGCCGGGATGTATCTCGCTGTTTGCGGGCCCGCTCCTGAATGGCATGGATATCCTGGACTGCCGACTCCAATTTGGCTGCCATCAACTGATGCATGGCTTCCGGTTCGTGACCTTCTACAAAGGTAGGCTCATAACCGTAGCCCCGGAATAATCCGGTGAGTTCATCATCCGACATGCGGCCCAGGATCGTAGGATTTGCGATCTTGTAACCATTCAGATGGAGGATTGGCAGGACAGCTCCGTCCCGCACCGGATTCAAGAATTTGTTGGAGTGCCAACTGGCCGCCAGCGGACCGGTCTCCGCTTCTCCGTCGCCTACAACACAGCAGACGAGAAGGTCTGGATTATCGAAGGCCGCACCGTACGCATGCGCAATACTGTAGCCCAGTTCTCCGCCCTCATGAATGGAGCCGGGCGTTTCGGGTGCCACGTGACTCGGAATTCCTCCCGGGAAGGAGAACTGTTTGAACAGGCGCTTCATTCCTGCCTCGTTCTGCGCAATGTTCGGGTAGTACTCGGTGTAGGTGCCCTCGAGGTAGGTATTCGCAACCAGTCCAGGACCGCCGTGCCCCGGGCCGGTAATGTAGATCATGTTGAGATCAAACTTCCGGATCAGACGATTGCAGTGGACATAAATGAAGTTGAGGCCAGGCGTCGTCCCCCAGTGTCCGAGCAGGCGCGGTTTCACGTGTTCGATTTTCAGGGGTTCCCGAAGCAGAGGATTGTCGTAGAGGTAGATCTGCCCAACCGACAGATAGTTGGCGGCGCGCCAGTATGCATGGATGCGGCGGAGCTCATCCTTGGCAAGTGGAGTGGTTTGGGATGAGGTAACAGGGATGGCGGAATCCACGGGGGTCATGGCTGGAAATCCTTCCTGCGTTCGTGATTCTTCGTGCGTATGACCAGTTTACTGGCATGTTCCGTCTTTGTCGCGGCGTGCACGGAAATGATCCGGAGTTGAGTCTAAATCTTGGTGATGACAGCTGTCAGGCACAGGTCCCGCCATGCGAGAGAATCGATTTTCTTGATAGAGTTAACTGTTTATCTCATCCTGGCGTTTTGGCATATACTCGGGGGCCGTGAATCTGGCTTGAAAGCGGAAAGCGCGCACGAGTACTGACCTGAGAGTCCGTAATGAACCGTAGATCGTTCGTGAACGACCTTTAGATGGAAGGTCTGAATGCGCTGCGCCTGATGCACGAAAAGTATGGTCGAAACACCGACACTTACTTCAAGGCGTTCCAGCTGCAGTGGCATTTCATCAAGAACTATCAGATCGACAACGAGTTTCACGGCGTTTTCGAGATGGTCAGCCCTGAATCCGGTGAACGCGAACAAGGGGCGTATCTGGAAGGCGGCTTATCACGATGGCCGGGCGCTGCTGAATGTTTCCGAACGGCTGCGGCGCTTGGCCAGCGCGGGTGCGCAATGATGCGACGGAAGAGCACCCAGTTGCAAAAATGGCACAACTGGCCCTCGTGCCGGGTGTATGCACCAAGATGCGCCCGAATCCCGCGACGTTCGACTGGGTTGGAAAGTGGGACGTTAGAAATTAGACTTCGTTCATCATCTGGAGGATGCCACGATGGCTTCAACTCGTCTGTCGCGTCGTTCATTCCTGACCCTTTCGGCCATGCTGCCGTGGGCATGGCCGGCACGAGCTTCCACGAAGATACCGGTCGGCCTCGAACTGTACTCCGTGCGGGACCAGTTGAAACGGGACCCGGAAGGCACCGTGCGCGCGGTGGCGAAGATGGGTTACCAGTGCGTCGAATTCTATGCACCGTACTTCGATCGCAGCGAGAGCCAAACCAGAGATATGCGAAAGCTGCTCGACGATCTGGGCATCCGTTGTTTCTCGACCCATAATGACTTTGCCTACCTGAACCCGAAAAATATCCAACGCGCGCGCGACATGAATCTGATTCTTGGAACTAAATATGTGGTCGTGGCGAGCGTGGAACCGACGCCTGGCCCCGATGGTTGGCTGGCCGTGGCCGGCGACTTGAACACAGCCGCCGAGCAGCTCGAACCTGCGGGACTCAAAGTGGGCTACCACAATCACCAGCCCGAGTTCACGGCGGTTGCGGGCAGAAGACCACTTGAGATCCTCGCCCAGAACACGAAGTCGTCGGTGATGCTGCAACTCGATGTGGGGACGTGTCTGGCAGCGGGCTCAGATCCGGTGGCGTGGATTCGTGCCAACCCCGGACGAATTCGATCGATTCATTGCAAGGATTGGTCTCCTGAGCCGCGAAAAGGGTACAAGGTCCTGTTTGGGGAAGGCGCGGCAGATTGGAAGAACATCTTCGCCGCCGCTGAAGGCGTGGGCGGGATTGAATATTACCTGGTTGAACAGGAAGGCAGCAGATTCCCGGAGCTCGAGACGGCGCAAAGATGCCTGGTGACGTTTCAAGAGCGACATTCCTGAGCGACCACATCCAAAATTGGTCGAATCTAGACCTGGAGGTCTTGCCCGTGTACTGGAAACCGCTCGCACGGCTTGTGATCTTTAGTTCCCTGCTGGCTCCGGCCATACTCTCCACCGTAGCCGAGCAAAACATGGCCGCGAGTCTGGGGCCGTTCGAAAGCCACGGCGACATTGGCGTTGTGCTCCATCCCGGTTCGGCAATGTTCGACGCTGCCCAGAAGACCTTTACCGTCAGCGGCAGCGGGGAGAACATGTGGTTCACGAGCGACGCGTTTCACTTTGTCTGGCAGAAGGTCTCCGGAGATGTTTCGCTCAGCGCGACTATTGCGTTTGTCGGATCAGGCGGGAACGAACATCGCAAGGCCGTGTTGATGGTGCGGCAGAGTCTGGACGCGGACTCTGCCTACGCCGACGTGGCCTTGCACGGCAGCGGTCTGACATCGTTACAGTACCGCGATCTAAAAGGCGCCCTGACCCACGAAATCCAATCAAGGATGACGGGGCCGGCCCGATTGCGCATCGAGAAGCGCGGGCAGTATGTATACATGTCACTTGCCGCCGCTGACGAAGAACTGCACCTGGCCGGCGGGTCCACTCGAGTTCCCCTGGAGGGCTCGTTCTACATCGGGATCGGCGTGTGCGCGCACGACAAGGACGCGACGGAAAAAGCCGTTTTCTCCAACGTCGAACTGGTGTCTCCAGCGCCTGCGCCCTCTGCGCAACCGCGGCTCTACAGCACGCTCGAAACCATTACCCTCGCATCCACCGATCGGCGCGTCGTCTATGTTGCTCCGGAGCGGTTCGAGGCACCCAACTGGACCCGCGATGGGGCAGGGTTGCTGTTCAACCGTAACGGGCGCATCGAGCGAATCCCGCTGACGGGAGGCACGCCGGAAACGATCGATACCGGATTTGCGATGCGCTGTAACAACGATCATGGGATCTCGCCCGACGCTCAATGGCTTGCCATCAGCGACCAGTCCCAGGAGGAACATCGCTCGCTGGTCTACATCGTTCCCGCGCAGGGTGGGCCTCCCCGCCGCGTGACTCAGAAATCACCGTCTTATTGGCATGGCTGGTCCCCCGACGGCAAGACGCTGGCGTTCGTTGGCGAGCGTAACGGGGAATTCGATATTTACACCATCCCATTCGCGGGAGGGGCGGAAACGCGCCTCACGACGGCCAAAGGTTTGGACGATGGGCCGGAATACTCCCCCGACGGGAACTTTATCTACTTCAACTCCGAGCGTACGGGAAGCATGCAAATTTGGCGCATGAAGCCGGATGGCAGCGAACAGCAGCAGGTCACGTCCGACGATTTCAATAACTGGTTTCCGCACCTCTCGCCCGACGGAGAATGGATGGTGTTTCTAACCTACGACAAGAGCGTGGAGGGCCATCCCGAAAACAAGGACGTGATGCTGCGCCTCATGTCCTTGAGCGATCACAAGATTACGATCCTGGCAAAGCTTTTCGGCGGACAAGGAACGATCAACGTACCCTCCTGGTCGCCCGACAGCAAGCAACTCGCATTCGTCAGCTACCAATTGGTGCCCTGACTCCGCTTCTGGGGCGAAGAAATGCTCGGTTGACCAAGGCGTGCACGCACTCCGTAGACGCACTGAACTTTACCGCTGGGTGGACTGCCGGACGACCAGCTTCGGAGTGATTAGAATTTTCTTGAGCTTTGGCTTACGCTTCGCTCCAATTTGCTCCATCAGGATTTCAGCGGCCTGCTTGCCGATCTGCGCGGTTCCTTGATCGACGGTTGTCAGGGGTACGGCGAGGACGTCGGAAAAGTGCACATTTCCGGCGCCGACAACCGCGATATCCTGTGGAACCCGCAGGCCAGCCTCCGAAATCGCTTTGAGGGCGCCAATCGCCACCGGATCGTTGTAGCAAAACACCCCGTCGGGGATGGGCTGCAACTGCAGCAGCTTCCGCATCGCGCTGTAGCCGGTGCTGTCCACGTAGCGCGCGCCCACAATATAGCGCGATGGTACAACCATGTCATGCTTCTGCAGGGCATGCCGGTAGCCTGCCATGCGGGCGGCCGCGATGCCGATCTTGGGGCCGCGCAGGTGCGCGATGCGGCTGCAGCCTTGCGCCACCAGGTGATTGGTTGCCAGCTTTCCGAGGGCTTCGTTGTCAACCCCGACAAAGCTGGCTTGCACGCCCGGAATGGGCCGGTCAATCAGGACCAAGGGTACTTTGCGCTGCAGTATGCCCTCGAACAGATCCGCATTGGACTGCGCCGAGGCCGCAATGAGACCGTCCACTTGGCGGGTCATCAGCGCGTCGGCTTCGTTCCGCTCGAGTTCTGGATCCTCTTCAAAATAAGAAATGATGACGTGATATCCGTGCGGCCGAACCGTCTCGGCGACAGCCTTAGCGATTTCCGCGAAGAATGGATGGGTGAAATCGGGAAGGAGCAGCCCGATGGTGAACGTTCGCCGCGTCACCAGGCTACGGGCAATCCAGTTTGTCTGGTAGTTGAGTTCCTTGGCTCGCTGTAGAACGCGTTTTCGAGTCGCAGTGCTGATCTTGCCTTTGTTGCGGAGGACCTTGGAAACGGTCACCACGGACACATTCAGTCCCTTGGCAATGTCCAGCATCGTAACTGGCATGGCGGGGAGAATATCACAGCAGTGCAGAAGCCGATCGAGTTCAATCCGGCAAAATCCCCCGGAGGAAATCCCGCCATCGGCCACGAAAGTGGGCGTCTCACCCGTAACCAACATGCACCATTTCAATCTCGGGAAGGCGACAACGTCTGGGGCTGGGCGCAAAGGGCGGCTCCCCCCGCGACTCCCGAATCAGCCCCATAACAGGCGGCAATCAGCGGGATCTCGTGGGCACGGGAGTTAACGCAAATCCCGGCAATCTGCTGGTGCATCGCGCTGAAGAAGGGCTTCAGCATCGAAGCCGCGCCGCCGCCGATGATGATCACATCCGGTTCCAGGAGATCCACGATGTTGCTCAGCCAGACGCCCAGCAACGCGACTGTTTCGACCAGCACCTCGTGAGCCAGCGCATCGCCCGCCGCGTTAGCTTGTCCCACCATTTCGCTGGTAATGGCGTCAGTGCTCGTGCCCGCAAGGTTCCGGAGAATCGAGTCGCGCTGATTCTTGTCAGTAAGTTTGCTCTGTGCCCGTCTTCCGATCGCTGGACCCGCCGCTAAGGTCTCGATGCAGCCCCTCTTCCCACACCCGCAGAGCGGTCCCTGATAGTCGATACTCATATGACCACCCTCGCCCGCGGCGCCAGTGCGCCCGTGGTAAAGGCATCCGTCAAAGATCATGCCCGTACCGATGCCCGTGCCGATGGTGGCGTAGAAAACATTGCGGTGGCCCACGCCCGCGCCCCAGAGAGCCTCCGCAAGTCCCGCGGCGTTGGCATCGTTGTCGACCTTTACCGGCAGGCGGTACGCGCGGGATACTTCAGCCGCCAGGGGGAAGTGGCGCCAGCAGGGCAGGTTTGGAGGATTGATAACCACGCCGGTGCGGGGATCAAGCGGCCCCGGGGAGCAGATGCCGATGCCGTGAATTGTCTGGCCTTTCGGCCCTACCGACAACAAGGAATCGATCGCGGCTCGCACCGCTGCGAAACCCGCTGCTGAATCTCCGCTGGCCACCATCGGGACGCGAACCTGGTTCGTGATTTCGCCGTCCGAGTTCACGAAACCCGCAGCGACTTTGGTGCCGCCCACATCGACACCGATCACAAGACCGTCGCTGGAGATAGATTCGGGCATTAGCTCTCTTCTTCTTGCGACCAGACGCCAGAGCGCAACGTCCTATGCGGTGGCAACTGGTCTCGATCCTCTGAACGCGTAATAAATGATGTAGAGATAGCAGACTGCCGGCAGGACAAATGCGTGATGGAGGCCGATGCGGTCAGCCAGGAATCCCATCGCCAGTGGAATCGCGGCACCCCCGACAATCGCCATGATCAGCAGGCCGGAGCCATCGCCAGTAAGCGGCCCCAATTCCGCAATTCCCAGCGTGAAAATGCTGGGAAACATTACGGAATTGAAGAGCCCCACGAGAATGATGCTCCACATTGCAAGCTGGCCTGCGCTGAGCAACGACGTGCATACCAGCGCGCAGGCAATGACGGCCGCAATTCCTAAAACCGTTCCAGTGCGAACCCGCTGCAGGATGGCCGACCCGATAAATCTCCCTACCATCGCGCCCAGCCAGTAAAGGGAGACATATTTCGCGGCTGCCAACTGCGAGATATTGCCGATGTCGGCCTGGCTGAAATAGTTGATCAGGAAGCTTCCAATGGAGACCTCCGCACCCACGTAGACGAAAATGCCCACCACCCCCAGGATCAGATGCCGGAATCTCCACAGGTTCGTGGAGGCCGTACTGTCCCGATGCTCGGCGCCCGGCATGGGAGGCAGCTTGAAAGCCGAGATGGCGCCACCCAGAGCAATCAGGGCGAGCCCGATGATCAGGTACGGCAACTTCACGGATGACGCCTCCTGCACCCGGTAGATCTGTAGTGCGTCGGGCGACATCTGCCGTACCGCATCCATACCCTTGGAGGCCGCATTGAGGATCAGGTAGCCGCCCAGATACGGCGCGATCGCCGTACCCAGCGAATTGAAAGCCTGGGCGAGGTTCAAGCGGCTGGAAGCCGTTTCCGGCGGCCCCAGGACGGCCACGTAGGGATTCGCTGCCACCTGCAACGCAGTGATTCCTGCAGCCAGGACCATCAGGGCGCCCAGGAAGAGGGGGTAGGACGGTACCATCGCGGCGGGAATGAACAACAAGGCGCCGATGCCCATGACCACCACGCCGATCACCATCGTCCGCTTGTATCCGGCCCGATCGATCAACTTAGCGGCCGGCAAAGAAAATAGAAAATAGGCAAGAAAGAACGAGGACTGAATCAAGCTTGCCTTCGCATATCTCAAATCGAAAATGGACTTCAGATGCGGGACCAGTACGTCATTGAGCACGGTCACGAATCCCCACATAAAGAACAGCGAGGTTACGACGGCAAGCGCGGCTTTCCGGGATGAGGCCGGGGCGGTAACCGCGGCCGGGGGGCTGTTCACGTTGACGATCGCCATGGTCGGTTGGGGTTGGACGCCGCCGCACGTTCGTTGGTGGAGAACAGACGGGGCGCGTTGTGCATCGCATGATACCATCGTCCGCCACAAAGAACGGGCGATTTTTGTTTAAGGTAATCGCTTATCTCAGCCGATCAAACGTTTACTTTACGCTTGACATTTTCCTCGCGTTTCCGTCAAACTTTCGCCCGGTTCGTTGAACCTGCGCGGCCCCGGTGCGCTCAACTCAGGCGAAACTCTCACCCAGCAACCCGCCACCGTATGTGGACAGAGAGACTCGAACCTCAATACGACCGGGCCTCAGGGCTTCGGTTCAGAGCCTGGTCCGCCCTTTCTGGAAGCATCGTACAATCGCGTGTTTTACATACTCTCCGCAAGTACAAGGTTGAAATGAGCAAGCTTTTCGTCTCGGCAGTCTGCCTGTGCTCCTTGCTTGTCCTGATTTCCCCCCTGCCGGCGCAGACTTCTTCAGGCGTGGTTGTACTTAACGAGCCTGGCTTCCCTTCCGCTGATTCGTCCGCTCCTCCTTCGGACCAGATTTCGTCGTGGCTACCTGGTGCGCAGCTCGCCCAGGCAGAACGGTTAGGGGAACTGCTTGGCCTACCGGCAACTCGCCTGCTTGTGCTTCCATATGGTTCAGCTTTTCCGGAACCAGCGTGGCCGGATATAGAGCAGTTTCTCCGTCGCGGCGGGAATCTTCTGGTGATTGGCGGTCGCCCGTTCACGCGATCTGCCTATCGCGACGCAGCCGGGTGGCACTTGCGCGACTATAGCGTGCGCTTCACACGCGCTTTGATGATTGATCAATACCAGCCTACTCCCGGATCCCAGGGCTTGGACTTTCAGACCAACCCCGATCTGCCGTTACAGATCTCTCGATTCGCATGGAAGGGCGCATACAGCCCCGTGATCCGGTTGAGCGCAGTGGACCTGTACCACCGAGGTGGGGCCGCCGGTTCGATCGATGCTCGCGTCGATCCGATTGCCTGGGGCGTCAAGGATGGCCGCAAGCTGGCTGCCGCCATCATCGAGATCGACCATCTGCGCAACGGTTTCAATGGCGGCCGCTGGATTTTCCTGAGCGCCGACCTGCCCGGGGAATTCTGGGCCGGCTCCGATTCGCCAAAGTTGATTCGGACCTTGGCCGCACGCAGTGTCGCGGGCAGCGAGGAATTCAGCGTTCGCCCGATACTGCCGTTATACCTGCCGGGCGAGCCGATTCAATTGCAGGTGACCTGGCATTCCTCGCAACCGTCTCCGTCGCCCCTCCGGGTAAAGATTGCGATCTTTCCCGAGGGCCAACCGTCCCAACAATCGGAGACCACGGCTGAGGTGCCTGCGAGTGAGCCGGTCGTACTGCCAGCACCCAGTGGGAAAGGCCTCAACCTGGTGGAAGCGACACTTTTGGAAGGCGAGGCTGTGCGCGCTCGCTACCACTCCGGCTTCTGGATACGCGACGATGCTTACCTCCACTCCGGCACTCGCCTGACCGTGAACCAGGATTACTTCGAGCGCGATGGAAAACCCTTCGCTGTAGTTGGCACGACGTACATGTCCAGCGAAGCGCAGCGCCTGTACTTCGAGTATCCCAATGTCTATTTGTGGAATCAGGAACTGGGACAAATCCACGCGGCGGGACTGAACATGATCCGCACCGGCTGGTGGACGGGCTGGGACAAATTCTGCAATGAAAACGGTGAGCCCTACGACCGGACCCTGCGAACTCTCGAAGCCTACCTGATGACGGCGCGTAAGAATGGGCTCCCGGTGCAATTCAATTTCTTCGCGTTCTTGCCGGAGGTTCTGGGCGGGGTCAATCCGTATCTCGATCCGGAAGCCGTGCGCAGGCAGCGTACCCTTATCGCTTCCGTGGTGTCCCGATTCCACGATGTGCCCTTTCTGGCGTGGGACTTCATCAATGAACCGAGCATCTCGCAGCATTTGTGGACGATGCGTCCCAACGGCGATCCGATTGAGCTGGCCGCATGGAATGAATGGCTGAGCAAGCGCTACCCCGACCGCGCCGCCTTGGCGGCCGCCTGGAACCTGCCGGTTGCCGCGGTCCAGGGGACCATTCCACTCCCTGAGGAAATCGAATTCAGCCAGCGAGGGGCTTACGTCGGACACAATTCGCTCAAGGTGTATGACTTCTTCAGCTTCGCGCAGGAAGTCTTCGCAAACTGGGTGCGCACCATGCGAGATGCGGTTCGCGCCACGGGATCCCACCAACTTGTCACCGTCGGGCAGGACGAAGGCGGCATTCAGGACCGCCTTTCGCCCGCCTACTGGGGCCAGGTCGTCGACTTCACCACAAACCATTCCTGGTGGCAAAACGACTATGTCTTGTGGGACTCGTTGTTGGCAAAGCAGCCGGGCGAAGCGATGCTGATTCAGGAGACCGGTCTGCAGCGAGAACTGGATCTGGACGAGACGGCTCGCCGGGATCCCGAGCACGAAGCCTCTTTACTCGAGCGCAAGGTCGCAGCGGCATTTGTTCAGGGCGCGGGCGCGATTGAGTGGCTCTGGAATACAAACTCCTTCATGACCGAGAGCAACGAAACCCCGATAGGCCTGATTCGCCCGGATGGCACGGAGAAGCCCGAGGCCGCGATCATGCGCGCCTACGCAGAACTCGTGAGGCCGCTCGATGAACACCTGCGCTCGCCACAACAACCCGCCATCGCCTTGGTCACGTCGCAGGCGGTACAGTTCTCGGTGTTGGGTGACTTGCAGCTGGAGGCACAGCGCAACGCGGTTCGCGCTTTGGCCTACAACGACCATTTCACCCTATACGCAGTCGCCGAAAACCAGATTGCCAAACTCGGTTCGCCCAAGTTGGCTGTGCTGCCATCACCGCAGGCCCTCTCGGAAGTTGCGTGGCAGGCCGTCCTGAAGTATGCGAAGGATGGAGGCAACCTGCTCATTACCGGTCCGGTCGATCGCGATGAGCATTGGCATCGCGTCCTGCGCGCGGCGAGCTTGAACCTGGGCGCCGACGTCGAGCCACTTATGTTTCACAGCGCCACGGTTGTTGTGAACGCACGCGCGCTTGCACTTTCTTTCAACCAGGAAAAACAGAATCTGGTCGAGTCGCTACGATTCAGCGACGGGTCTACGCTCAAGGAGATGCCCTGTGGCAAGGGCCGGATCTTTTGGGCGGCCTATCCGGTGGAATTGGCGGAAGGCACTGACGCCGCGGCCGCCCTCTACAGCTATGTGGCAGGGCGGGCAGGTATTGCCCCGCTGTTTGATCTGCAGTCCGCACTTTCGCCGGGCGTGCTGGTATTTCCCATTGTTCTCGAAGACTCTGTCCTTTACATCATGGCTTCCGAGAGCGCCGAGGACGCAAAAATTGATCTGCGTGACAAAATCACGGGGGTGCGCCTGACCCTCCGACTCCCAGGTCAGCGTGCCGCTCTCGCCCTGATCGGGAAGCGCGACAAGGCCGTGCTTGCCAAGTACGGATTCTAGAATTTGGAGACTGGCGAGCGAACCTACCAGGACTGGTCGGCTTGGACTTGATCAAGCGCTTAACCGGTCGAATCGACAAGAGAACCTCCCACGTTCACTCTGGATGAGGGAAGAAGGGCGCGGGCTGCAAAACAACACGATGCATTTCGAATGACTCCCCTGCTCCAGAAATCGAATCCCCGGACTCTTCACACGAGTACCGGAACATTCGCGACGCCTGCGGTGCCGAAGATTTTGCGATAGCGTTCGATTTCGGACTCTTGACCAAGCGCCTTTGCATAGTTGTCGGAGAGCTTCACAGCCGGACGGCCATCAGCATCGCTAACCTTACAAATCAAGCTCAACGGGTCAAATCCCGTTCCCCCGTCGGGATCGCAGCCGCGGAAGTCATTCGTCAACAAAGTGCCCCAGCCTGCGCTGAAGCGAATGCGCCGGCCCGGAATCCATTTTCGAGAATCCAGGAAGTCCGCCGCACTCCGAAAATCCTTCACGGTCGTGCCGCTCTGCAAGGTTCCTCCGAAATATGCGTGCAACCCGAGAATTTCATCCACATCAAGGCCATCGGAGGCAATGAGCAGCTTGTCCGTCGGGTCGCGGCCGCGCGACTTGAGCCACGCGATATATTCGTCCCCTGCCAGGTAGGGGTCCTTGCTGTCGACGCGTTGGCCCGTCCAATCCGCTGACCAGTCGGGAGCGTTCGCGAGGAACTGTGTGGTCCCATACGTGTCGGGCAACATGACCAAAAGCGCCCCCTCGTACGTTCCCTGCCACAACTCAAGCACCCGGTATTGCGATTCTCTGCGCGCAGCGTCGTCCGGCGCCAGCGCGGCAAGCACCATGGGAATCTCGTGGGCGTTCGTACCAATCGCTTCCAGATCGTGTTTATGGGCGAGGAAGGCATTTGAGGTACCGGTGAAACTGCGGCCCAGGTTCTCGGCCATGGCATCCACCACGTATTCCTGCCACAGAAAGCTATGCCGCCTCCGGGTCCCGAAGTCCGCCAGTTTGAGCCCCGGCACGCCTCGCAGCCGTTCGATCTTGCTCCACAATTTCGTTTTGGCGCGCGCGTACAGAATGTCGAGACCAAACTCGCTCAGCTTTTTCAGGCTGGCCCGGGTCTTCAGTTCGTTGACGATGGAGAGCGAATAGAGCTCCCACATGGTCGTTTCCGGCCAGGCGCCGGTAAAGTTCATCTGCAACTGCCCATCCTTGACGGATAGCTCGTACTCCGACAGTCGAAAATCCTGCTCGAGCCACGTCAGAAACTCGGGTTCAAAGATTCCGCGACGCCCGTAAAACGTGTTGCCTGCCAGCCACACCAGTTCCGACCTGCGAAACCGCAAACCGCGGGCATGTTCCATCTGCGCAGCCAGTTCCTCGATCGGAAACATGTCTGCCAGACGTACCGATGGGGAACGGTGGCTCAGGGAAAACGTGACATTCGTTTTCGGATAGTGCTTCCAGATAAACTGCAGCATGAGCAACTTATAGAAGTCCGTGTCGAGCAGGGATCTCGTCACCGGGTCCAGTTCCCAGTTATGGTTGTGCGCGCGGCGGGCGAAGTTCACAATCATCGGGGAATATCCTCTTCTTGATCCCCAGCGAAGTCAAACGGAGTCGGGGGGCGATCCAAACCTGACGAGCGCAGGCTGCCAGTGACACCCAAATCAGTCGAACCTGACTCGAATGGGATTTCGAGCGTCGCGGCAGCCCTACAGAATACCGTTCTAGAACGCTCGGCACCATAACACGCACCTCCTGAACGCTGAGCCATCAGAGCCTCGTGCAGGATCGACCTAGGGTCCCGCGCTTGAACCTGGTGCGAAGACGAGGCCGTTCCCTGCCCCGTCCCGCAGGGAAACACTGCAAACCTTGCCAACCCTCTCCTTGCTTCTTGCATCTTTATGGAACCGCCCGGGTTCGTGTCGACGTCGAGAGGCACAAGTGCGGGATAAAGGATCGAAATGCGATTTTCCCTGGGTCTCCGGACACTTTGCCCGTTCTGCGTGCTGATCGTTCTGTTGACGAGCGTGAGTTGTGGGGGTGGCTCTTCCTCTTCCAGCATAGCTTCGCCAACGGCCGGTCCGACCTCGTCTGGGCAAACCGGCCCTGTCGTTTTGGTGGTCGAAGAAAATCATAACTACTCCGACGTGATCGGGAACGCGTCGATGCCCTACCTGAATAGTCTGGCGGCAAAATACGGCTTGGCGACCCAGTACTATGCCAATACCCACCCGTCGATGGGCAACTATTTCATGCTAACCACCGGACAGATCATCACCCATGACGATGGATTCACCGGTACGGTAAGCGACGACAACATTATCCGCGAGCTACTCGCAGCCGGCAAAACCTGGAAGTCCTATGCAGAAGATTTGCCATCTGTCGGGTACACCGGTGGCGACGCTTACCCGTATGTAAGACGCCACAATATCCTCGAGTACCTGTCGGACGTCGTGAACAGCAGCGCTCAGGTGGCCAATCTTGTTCCGTTCTCGCAATTCTCATCGGATTTGAGCAACAACCGCCTGCCGGATTTCTCCTTCATTGTTCCCAACCTCATCAGCGATGCGCACGATGCGCCGCCCTCCGTCGCCGACGCATGGCTCAAGCAGCATATCGACCCCCTGATCAAGAGTCCTGCATTTCAGAATGGCGGGCTTCTCATCATCGTCTTCGATGAAGCCGACGGCAGTGACGCGTCTCACGGAGGCGGACGCGTGGCGAACGTGATCATCAGTCCGCAGGCAAAGGCGGGCTATCAGTCCACCACGTTTTACCAGCACCAGAGCACGCTCCGGCTGATTCTAAAGAGACTTGGAATCTCCACCTATCCGGGAGCTGCTGCCCAGACGCCGGACATGGACGAGTTCTTCTGATTCTGCCCGGCCCGACCAACCGTGTGCTAATCGCCGCTGTCGTTTCAGGAAACAGAAAATGTCCTATCACATCGCCCAAATCAATGTTGGGAGAGTGAAAGCTCCCCTCGACGATGGCCACATGGCAGGATTCGTGAACCGGCTCGATGAACTCAATGCGCTCGCCGATACCAGCCCGGGCTTTGTCTGGCGATTGCAGACCTCCGCAGGGAATGCGACGTACTTTCGACCCTACGACGATGATCGAATCCTGATGAACATGTCAGTCTGGCGGACCATCGAAGCGCTCAGAGACTACGTCTATCGCACAGTACACGCGGAATTGCTACGACAAAGACATGAATGGTTCGAGACCTTTGTCGGCACCTACACCGCTCTCTGGTGGGTGCCGGCCGGTCATGTCCCGGGAATCGACGAGGCAAAGAAGCGGCTCGCGCATCTCGACCAGCATGGGCCATCGCAATTCGCGTTCGGTTTCAAGTCAGTTTTTCAGCCAGATGAAGAATTCCAGCGCGGAATTGATTGGTCATCGTTCCAGCCGTGTCCGGCCGGATAGCCGGGACGCCAATTGAACGGGAGGCGGGGTTGCACCGCCGCCGCTCACGATTAGCCTCGGAATGATCAGTGTCTTCCGCGGAGTCGAATGATCTCGCGGCGGTCTCGTTTCGATGGCCGGCCCTCCGGCAGAGATTCGAAGTTCCGCATTGCCTTTCGATCGTCGGCCAGCTTCTGGCGCAGTTCGCGGCTTGCGGCGGATTCGCGGTAAAGCGTCTGCGCGACCGAGGCGGGGCCGCGCACTTCGCTGAGAAGCAGCACCTCTACCTGAAAGTCGCCTCCTTCATTCGCTACCTTCAGAACATCACCGACTCGAACGTCACGGGCTGCTTTGGCCGCTTGCCCGTTGGACTGAATTCTGCCAAGTTCGCAGGCTCGTTTGGCCAAGGTGCGGGTTTTGAAAAATCGAGCAGCCCAGAGCCACGTATCCATGCGCACGCTGTTCATGGTTGATTCTTTTTGAGAAGAACGGGATTGCCGCCATCAATTCGCGACGCCAGCGTTTCAGGGATCATGCGGAAACGTCGGGACCGGTCACGAGTTCCGCGAATTTGTGCAGATCAATATTTCCTCCGCTCACCACGCAGACCGTCTTTCCCGGCCCACATTTGCCGCTAAGCCCAGCGGCCACTGCGCATGCGCCCGCACCTTCACTGATCACGTGATTGCGCTCCGCTACCAAGCGCAACGCTCTGCGAATTTCCTCCAGCGTGCAAACGATCGATCCCGCGAGCAAATGCTGCGCCAGCTCCCACATACGCGGAAAGACGGACTTACCCCCACAACCGTCCACCCAACTGGCTTGCCAAGCGGGGAAATTCTGCGCCGATCCCGCGGCCAACGATCGCGCGAGCGGTGCCGCGGTCTCCGGTTCGGCCGCAAACACTTTTACCTTCCGCCCGCGCTCTTTCAACGCCGCAGCGATCCCGCATGACAATCCGCCCCCGCCGAATGCCGCCACCACGCATTCCACGTCGGGCAGGTCTTCCAGGATTTCGAGCCCCACTGACGCGTTGCCTGCAATAAATTCGTCATCCTCGAAGGGATGCACAAACGACCCGCTCATTGCGGGATGGGTGCGATCGGCCAGCGCCTTCCAGCACTGATCGAACGAAGCCTTCACGATCTCGGCTCCCAAGCGGCGCACCGCATCCAACTTGGCCGCCGGAGCCGTGTCCATGACCAGCACCTTGCACGGCACACCCGCCTTGCGAGCTGCCAATGCCACTCCCTGAGCGGCGTTACCCGCGCTGACCGTCCAAACACCTCGCTGCCGCTGTTCTTCGGGCAACAGACGAACCGCGTTATGCGCTCCGCGAATCTTGAAGGACCCAATTGGTTGGAGGCACTCGAGCTTCAGGTAAATTTCACAGGGGCTGTCGTAGTTCAGGCGCACCAAGGGGGTACGAATCGCAGCCTCATAGACATGTTTGCTCGCCTCCTCGATCAGGCCCGCAGGAATGTTACGCCGGCCCGCCTCCCTGACCGCAGGATCACTTGCCATGGCGATCTGTCCCCATCCGCCGATCCTACGTCCGCTTCCATTTCTGAGTCAAACCGCGCCTACATTGACGCGAAGAAGCGTGCTTCGCTCGTAGTGTTGGATGACGAACCGCTACGTTTTTTATGTACCTGGAGTTTCTAGCAAGACCAAGGGGATCGAGCGCTTCACGGCCCGGCAGCGGGGCGATTCAGGCTCACATTGTCTACCCCATCGGCCCAATCGCACAGAGCGTCAATGTCCCGCTTACTCAGTCGTGCCTTAGGATGCATGAGCCGATACGCTCGCGGGGGCATGACATTATCAGAAACCGCGTCGCAGACTTCCTGGATCTGGTTTCGGGTGGGCGAATGCACCTGGCTTGTGCCCCAGGTGGAGAAGTTCAAGTGTTCCCGGCCCTTCTGCACGTCGCGTTCCAGCAGAGAAGATACGAGTGGGACCTTGCTATACCATGGCCATGTCGTTGCATTGGTATGACAGTCTCCGCAGGCTCGGCCGATGATGGGCCGAAGATGATTAGGAACAGCAAGTTCTCCGCCAACGGGCGCGGCCGCAGGCCCGCCCGAGCCTGACAGGGTCCAGGCCAGAACAGCATAGAGTCCGAGCATCGTCACGATCGCGATTTCCGTCTTCCATTTCACGTTGCGCCCTCTACTTAACGACGATCAGCTTCATGCGCATATCGTCGTGCCCGCGCCCGCACTTCACCGTGCATTCGACCAGATATTCTGCCGGGTTCTCCGGCGCCTTCACATCGTAGTCCTTAGTTCCATCGTAAAGTCGCAGGTCCCAGCCCTGGTCGCGAAGCGCGCGAATGACCAGGCTATGGGTCGCACCGTCCCGTGCCTGCTCTGAGCCGCGCTGGGAAGTGATCCGAAGCCGCAGCAGTTCCCCGGGTTTCGCGCGGATGACCGGGGACTTTTCATGCGGGACCTGAAATGTGTTGTCGCTGGCCGCGACGACTTCCACGACTCGAGGCGCGGGGACGCCCGCGGTCACCGTCGTACTAGCAACCGCGGCCAGCAGCAGGGCAAAACCAAAGAACACTTTCATCTAGTTGCTCCGTGCGTTCTCTGCCAGGTAATGCATAACGGCGTTGGCATCCCGCTCCGTGAGGTTCGCGCGCACGCGCATGTGGGCGACCACCACGCGTGCCTGGCGCTCATTCAGGGCCGGCGGAGTGTTATGACAACGGGTGCAGTTGGTTTTGTAGACTTCTTCCCCATCGGGTGCCCGGTTGGGTTGTGGAGCCCCAGTCAGGCTTCCAGCAAACAGGAGACCCAGGAAAAGAGCGGAAAACAGGAAGAACAGAGAGTTTTTCATTTCATCACCTCACAAACCGGTAGGAGATCCCGAGGGTCCAGATCCCGTGGTCATCTGACGAGCCGAATTGGCGGCCATAAGCGACGCCGGCGCGCACCGAATCGCTAATCCAGTAATTCCATCCCGTGAAGATCCGGCTGGCATCTCCCTCGGGCATTTCGAGTCCAGTGTCAAGCGCCACCCGGGGATTGAAATACTGTTCTCCGCGTAACACTGCTTGCGAGCGGCGCAACCACTTCGAAAACCGGGGATTGGTCAAACGGTAGGCGGCTTCCACCCAGTAGCCGTCTCCGGCTGCTTCGGAGATCAACGCTTCCGATCGGATGTCGAGCGGAATGCGTCGAACGTTCCATGTGATGTCGGCTCCGTAACTGTTGAAGCGGGTCTCGCCCAGCCGCCGGCTGAACGAAAAGGCAGCTTCGAATCGCGGGCCCGGAAAGAACAAGCCGGTGCGCACTCCAGTCTGCCGATCCGCCCCGACGTAAAGATTGTTGGTCAGAGCGGAGAAATATCCCGAATAGGTCAGTTGCGTCGAGGAATTGAGGGGCACGGCTCCGCGCAGCATGCCGCCATTGCTGGAGTTATCCTCCACGCCGAAGATAAGGGGCTCAGCGGGAAGGTTTCGGATCCAGCGAGCATCCAGCCTCTCCTTGTAGAAGTTGAACGGAGTTGCATAACGTCCCGCTACTAAGGTCAGGTATTTGCCGAGGAACAGATCGATTTGTGCGTACTCGACGCCCTTTTCGAGCGTGACCGGCTGCCAACTGCCCTCGGTGTGGACGACCTCCGACTCCGCCTCGAATTCGCTCTCGATCAAGGCATGGCGCCCCAATGGAACCAGGACAATCGGCGCGACCACGGGAAGAAGAGCGCTCTCTTTGGTATCGAAGCTGGAATTCAGCGCGATGCCGCCGGTGACGACCGGGATCGGAGGTACTCCCCTCTCCATGTTCGGGGATACCTGATTGCCCGTACCGGTTGGGTCGGGTTGGTTTTGGGCCAGCGCACAAGCGCTGGCAACCAGGAGGATTAAGGCCAGATAAACTTTCATTCGCAAATTCATCGTCGACGTCACCTTCCTTCTGTCGCGACCACATTGGCTGACTCGCGGGAGAAACGAATCCTCTGCCGCCTGGGAACGACGAATTCCGCGCACTTTGGCGCAGCTTACTTCTTGCGGGGAGGATTGACAGGCGCGATGTCAGTGGGCCGAACCAGGGTGATCCCCACATTTTTGCGCGCATTGTCGGAACTGTGAGCGTACGCGAGGACGGCAACGCCAGGCCGTGTTACTTGGTATCGAACTGCCTGCCCTTCAATGAGCAGTGCAATTCATTCCTGAGCGACCCGTCCTTCGCGGCATGCAATCAGCGCAGCCCGGTTCTGCGAGCGAGAATTTCCCCGTGGCGAGAAACCAACCTTAGAGGGAGACTTCAGGGGAGAAGAACATTGACCAGCGTGAATTCTGGTCCCACAGAACGAACGTGAGCTTAGCACGAATGCGCGACGGCATTGCCGCTGGATGTGTGAAATTTTTGTAAAGTCGCGCATGCGCCGAGTTTTGCCCCGAGCTCTCAATCGTTTCCTCCCGAAGGTGCGTGTCGATTGCAGTTCGTTGCAGCTCACGTGCGACGGATTCCCCTGAGGTTTCGTCGAGCTGGACGCAACAATGCCAACCATTTTTGTGAAGAACATATTGACAGCCACGGATATTCATCTTTCTATTTTCGAACCCACACCGGCAACTAGCGCCACGGGATACCGTCCTGGATTCCTCCTTCACCTCGCCTGGACTCACCTCTTGGATCTTCCACGGTCGAAGCTCTGGAAAGGAAATAAGCGGCGGCGAGGGAATAACCAACTTCGCTTGTCTGCCTGATGCACAGCCCACCCGGTGAGGTCCGGCCCAACCTTCTCCCATGCTTTTGTGCGACTTCTCCCCCCTCGAGGGGATGGCCGCAATTGTTAGGAAACTGTAAAGTCTGTCCCTGAGAGTAGCCGCCGGGGTGACGGCTGAGGTACTCACCCTTTTGAAGCGCGGCGGCCCCCAACGTCGCTAAGAATTTCTTCCTCCCCACAATTTGTGAAATATAGCCAAACGGCCCACTGCGTCTCCGGTTAGCAGGTTGCTTCCGGAAACGCAGCCGGGTTTTGCAAAGACGCCATTGTGCGCCGTCGCATTGGTGTGCGCGGATGACGGCGAACCGGGAAAGGAGGCCTTCGTGAGTGAGATCAACTGCCCCCGTTGTATGGGCGAGATGTTTTGGAGCGGCGGGCGCTCGCGGTGGGAGTGCCTTTGCGGCAAGACGATCGCCGTGACCGTGGTCGTGAAGCCCTCGACCGAGCCCGTGGATGAATCTCCGCAAATCGGGCACGAGTCCGACGTTGTTTCTCTTTCGGACTCTCTGCACGAGGTAAGGCGACTCGCCGGCAGCCACAGTTTCGTAAGTATTGCGCACACTCGCCAGTGGATTCACTGACGTCGCAGTAGTTCTTCATCAACCGCAGGTTCTGCGCCCAGAAAAGGTAGGAGGCCGCATGGTCAGGAAAAGACTGTCCTCGATTTGCTTGAATGCATTGCTCATTTGTTTGTATGCGCTCCCTTTAGCGGCACAGTCGTATCGCGTGCAGTGTCCGGCCGCGACTGCCGCGCACCCAAGACCGCGCTGCATGCACCTGTCCGGCGGTGATGGTTTTGTGACCATGGCCGATGCCGGCCCGGACGCCCTTCCCACATATATCTTCGGCTTCAGCAGCTTGTGCCGGAAGGCGAATGGCAGCCCTTGCACCGGTGGAGGCACAAACTCGAGTGGAACCGTATCCCCGGGCATTGTTACTTCGCTGACCGGTGGCGGACCCAATGCCGACCGCTTGCTGAATGATCCGGCAACCATTCTGACCGAGGGAACGCTGGCCGCGAACGAGTCGGCGCCGACCATCGCACTCGATGAAGACGATGATTTCTACCTGACGCTTTCGAACGTCGCAATGGCCATGCGCCCCGACCTCTTCGATGGCCACTCCGTGCACTGGCACGGTTTCGCCCAGGCTGCGTCGATCTTTGACGGGCTGCCCGATGCCTCGATTGCGGTCGTTCCCGGGGCCAGCATCACTTATTACTACAAGGCGGTGGACGCGGGCACCTATATGTACCACTGCCACGTGGAAGCCGCCGAGCACATGCAAATGGGCATGCTCGGCAGCCTGTACGTGCGGCCTCGCCAGAATCGCACCGGGGCCGGTGGATTTCCGAGGGCACGACTGGCGGGCGGACCGCCGTCAGCCCCGCTCGGCTATGCCTATAACGATGGCGATGGTTCGACCCGCTATGACGTCGAATACGCAATCCAGATGGCGGGGTTCGATCCGGACTTCCACCAGGCTGATCTGACTTTTCAGGCGTTGCCCTTCTCGGCGATGAAGGACCGCTACTTCCTGCTGAACGGCCGCAGCTATCCGGAGACAACTGATGCCAGCTCGACTTTTCGCGGAACCGTCGCAGCCAATGGGGTCGAGCACAAGTCCCAACCCATCAATAGTCTGATCACGGCTCGACCCGGCCAACGAATTCTTCTGCGCATCTCGAACTTGAGCGTGACGCAGTTCAGCACGCTCGCCACGCTTGGAGTTCCGATGCAAGTCGTGGGCACGGATGCACGCCTGCTGCGCGATGAGGCCGGCAATAATCTTTCCTACAAAACCAATTCGATCACGATCGGCGGAGGCCAAACGGTCGACGTGATCCTCGACACCGCCGGCTTGCCCGTGGGCGGGCGCTACTACCTCTACAACGCCAACCTGAACCATCTGGCCAATGACACGACCAACTTCGGCGGAATGATGACTGAGATCCGCATCACCAACTAGGAGGCAGTGATGAGTTCGTTTGAGCAAAACAAAATCACTCAAGGAGCACGGTGGCTGTCAGTCGCCGTGATGATGGCGGTGCTGTTCTTCGCTCCTTCTTGGATGCATGCGGCAGTGCAGGGTGAAACCGGCAGCAGCTTCATCTTATCGGCAAGTGCAGGGTATGTGTCGATGGCCGACGGAGCTTCCATCTACTCGTGGGGCTACGCTGGCGGCACCGGACAGATGCAACTGCCCGGACCCACCTTGATCGTGAACCAGGGCGCCGCGGTTACGATCACCTTGAACAACAACCTCCCAGTCGCGGCCGGGAACACATCCATCGTATTTCCGGGGCAGCAGGTCACAGCGACCGGCGGCGTAGCCGGGCTACTAACGCACGAAGCTCAGCCCGGCGGAACGGTCACCTATACGTTCACCGCGAGCCGGCCTGGCACCTTTCTTTATCACAGCGGAACGCGCACGGATTTGCAGGTTGAAATGGGCTTGTACGGGGCGCTCATCGTGCTTCCGAGCAGCAGCGCAGGCTGCCCGGCCAAAGGTCCGTATTCGCTGGCGGCTTCCGCATACAACGACATTCCCGGCGCCACTGCTGGGAGCGTCGTGAATCCGACCTGCTACGACCGTGAATACCTGTTCCTGCTCAGCGAAATGCAAATTGAAATTCACCAGGCCGTGGAAGCGCAGGTCAGTGGGCCGGGGCCGATCGAAGTTGCCATGGAACCCTACACGCCTGAGTACTGGATGATCAACGGCCGGGGCGCGCCCGACACGATGGAACTGCCCAACATGGGGGTCATGCCGCACCAGCCGTATAACTCCATGCCGCGCATGCATCCGGGTGAGAAGGTACTGCTGCGCATCATCGGCGCTGGCCGCCAAATGCACTCGTTCCACACGCATGGCAACCACGTCCGCGTGCTGGCACGGGATGGCCAGGTGCTGGTGAGCCCGACGGACCCGACAAAACTCGAAGCAAAACTCGAGTTCTCCGTTCCGACGCTGCCCGGCCAGACCGTCGACGGCACATTTGAATGGACCGGCAAGGATCTGGGCTGGGACATTTACGGGCACACGGCTGCCGATGGGATCGCTTGCGTCGACGTGAGCGGGGACGGATTCGACGACACCACTAAAGAATGGTGCGCGGATCACCGCAAGCCCATCCCCGTACTGCTTCCGAATCCGAACGTCCTGGGAAACGGCGGCTTCTACAGTGGCAGCCCGTTTCTCGGCGATCTGGTACAGCTCCCGCCCGGCCAGGGCGGCCTGAATCCGAATGCCGGCTTTACCTACATGTGGCATTCGCACGTGGAACGTGAGCTGACCAACGGCAACATTTTCCCGGGCGGGCTTATGACCATGCTGGTTGTCGAACCCCCGACTGCCCCCATCAACGAATTGCAGTAAGGCGAAGGAGAGAACCGATGCGATCGACGTTTTTGAAGACGACAGTCAAGCGGGCAGTAACGATGTGGGCGACCCTCATGTTCGCGGCGGTGGCGTCGTTCGCCCTGCCACATGACGTCTACCTTGCGGCCCAGAAATACACGAAGAACCTGCCGGGCGGTGCGACGGCGCAGATGTGGATCTTCGCGTCGTGCGACTCAACCTTTGCCGCCTGTGCTCCGGCCTCCGTGCAAACCACCGGATCTCTAGTTGAGGTGGGCGCTCCCGGCCCCCAGATCGATGTTCCCTTGGGAGCAACCAGCCTGGTGATTCACCTGCAGAACCGGCTGACGGTGCCGGTATCGGTGGTGATTCCGGGTCTGCCGGGCGGCACGTTAGGCACGCCCGTCTACTTTGATCCAGCAACCGGCAGCCAGGTGCCTGTGGGCACGCCGGGAGCACGCGTCCGCTCCTTCTCACTCGAAGTAGCTCCGGCCGCAACCGGTGTGTACACCTGGACCTCACCCCAGGCGGGCACTTACCTGTACCAGAGCGGCACCCTGCCCTCGATCCAGGTACCCATGGGACTGTACGGAGCGTTGACCATCCATACCTCCGCAACGCAAGCCTATCCCGCAGCGGAAAGTGCGTTCAATGCGGAGCGCGCGCTGCTGTTCAGCGAGATCGATCCCATACAGAATGCCGCAGTGGATGCGGCCGCAAACGTCACCGCGTATCCCAGCACGATCAAGTACAAGCCGACCTTCTTCCTGATTAACGGTCTGGCGTATGACAAGGCGATCGCGGGATCCTCCACGTTTTCGGCGGGCGCGCCCGCTCCGGGAACGTCGCAGTGGAATGTCCTGCTGCGGCTCCTGAACGCTGGCTCGGAATCGCATGCGGCGCTCTCCCTGGGTCTGCCCATGACCCTGATTGCGGAAGACGGCAACGTGTTGCCCACGCGCAAGCGGCGCCAATCCGATGTGCTGCTCGCTGCCGGCAAAACGATGGACGTCATCGTCTCGCCACCGAGTCACATCGTGCAGGTGCCGGATCCCACAGATCCAAATTTGCCGCCCACCAATGCGACCGTGTTTGATGCGACTTATCCGGTTTTTGACCGGATGCTGCGCTTGACCAGTGCCGGAACTCAGCCTGACAGCGGCATGCTCGCATACCTGCAAGTGGGCGCGGGAAGCCCTCCCCCGTCGACCGGGTCAGGACCCACTGCCGTCAATGATGCGTATTCGGTCGCCAAGGGGAGCACCTTCAGTGACAACGTTCTGAGCAACGATGTGGGGCTTGGGGCCGCCACGGTCGTCAGCAATCCGAGGAATGGAAGCCTTTCCTTCAACACTGACGGTTCTTTCACCTACACACCGAACCCGCACTTTTCCGGTACGGACTACTTCAGTTACTACGGCAGCCCGAGTGGCGGTGGTACTCCCAGCAATGTCGCCTCAGTATCCCTGAATGTAGCCTTCGCAAATGAAGCGCCCATTGCGCACAACGACGGCGTTTACGACAACCGATTGGGCATGAGCATCAATGTGTCGAAGCCGGGAGTCCTGGGCAATGACACCGACAATGATGGCGACACCCTGACTGCAGGTTCGGCACAAAATGTTTCACCCGGCCTGACCGTCTCATTGAACAGCGATGGTTCGTTCACGGCGTCGGCGGCTGTCCCGGGAGACTACAGCTTCCAGTATCCTGCGAAGGACGCAGCTTTGCAGAGCCCGCTTGCAACCGTGTCGCTGCATTTCGGCGCAGTCAGCAACCTCGCGATGACCGTGGTTGATCCGACGGCCACGCCAAATCAGGAGATCACTGAATACCGCTGGCTCGTAGAAGAGGATCGGACCTTTCACCACGAAGGCTTCAGTCTAGTGGCACCTTCACAAGCGTTGGACTTCCACGCCAGCAATATGCCGGTGGTGGCCCAAGGCTGCGTGGGAACTCTGTGCTCCGAGCAAATCCCGATCAGCAATGCGGTGCTCGATCCAGCCAAGTACTACTTCGTTTCGGTATTGCCGAACGATGCCGGCGACGGCGAGGGCCACTCGGTGGGTGGCGCACCCATCCGGCCCGGGCAAGCCTCGGTGAAGGTTCTCAGCAATCCGCAACCGCTCAAGACCGCGCAAATCAGCGTCTTGATCTTTGAAGACAACAGCCCGACCAACGGCGCCCCTGACGGCAATGAAGGGGGTCTGAATAATTTCCAGATCACCGTGCTCGACGCCGGCGGCCGCTACGGCATGAACGGCGGCCAAATGTCGTTTGATGCGTTTGGCAACCCGCTGAAGAACGCCCTGCGCGGAACTCCGGGATGTCCGGGAACCGATCCGGTCGGAGTGATCCTCACATGCCCCGATGGCACGGCGTTGATCCAGAACATCGCCCCGGGCAAGTACACGCTGCTGGCTGATCCGCCGGCGGGCGCTCGCCGCGGGAACGGCAACAACTCTCCTCTGCGGCAATGGGTGCAGACGGCGACCATCGAAGGAACGCGCGGCATCGATGCCTGGGTAAAGTCGGGTGAGCCGGCATACTTCCAGGAATTCGGGCCTCCGGGATACCACGTGTTCATTGGCTTCATCGATGCCAATGCGCCCGTGCTGCCGAGGCCGACGGGGCCTAACACGGTGACCGGTACCGTGACAAACCTGCACATGTCGCGACCGCCGGACCAGCGCATTTACGACAGCCAATCGCGTGAAGCGCTCGCGTTCACGACTTGCTGGGTCGGTCTGAACGCCGGCAACGGCGTGGGCGACGACATCGCGGTGGCGAAATGTAATGACGACGGCGCCTTCACGCTCAGCAACATCCCGAACGGGACTTACGAACTGGTGGTGTGGGATCAGTGGCTTGACCAGATCATCGCCAGCCGGACAGTGACCGTGCCGGGCGCTGGGAACGTGGGCAATGTTCCGGTATTCAGCTGGTTCAGCCGGATTGAAAACAATATCTTCGTCGACGACGGCGGGGGAATCGCAGCCAATGCCGGCAACGGAGTCTGGGATGACGGCGAGCAACCAGTCCCGAACGCTCCGATCGCCGTGCGCTTCCGCGACGGCAGCATGTACCAGTTCAGCACCATGGACAACAACGGCTACTACTCCTTCGACGAGGCTTTCCCGTTCTTCAACTGGATGGTCGTCGACGCCGACCCCTTGAACCACAAATCGACGGGTGTCGATGTCACGGTTGACGGCGGCGGTCCCGTGGTCTCCGATCCGTTGCGGCCGGGCGTACTGAACTCGACCTACCCAACGGGCGAGTCCACGCACCGCACTGAACTCGGACCCGTCCGCAGCGAAGGCTGGCAGGGCTTTGTCAGCCAAACTGCGGTCCTGAACTGGGGCCGACAACCGTTCCAGCCAGGAGAGAACGGCGGCATCACCGGCATGATCTCTTATGCTTCGACGCGAAGCGAAGACGATGTGCGCATGGCGGTAATCAACGAGTGGGAGCCGGCAGTTCCCAACGCGAAAGTCCGCCTCTACAAGCAGGTCCAGAACCAGGCCGGCGGCAAAGGCCTGGTGTTCGTGGCTGAAACCATGAGCACGAGCTTTGATGCCACTAAACCTACGGGCTGTCCCGGTCAGCGAACCGACGACGCCTTCTACGCCGAGTCCCTCCAGAAGTATGCTTTACCGCTCGACCACTGCTACGACGGCATGCATAACTGGAACCAGGTGCGTCCGGGTGTCTATGACGGGCGTTACTCCTTCACGGGAATTCCCGCCGGCACATATGTAGTGGAGGTAGTCGTGCCCCCGGGCTACGAACTGGTAAAAGAAGAGGACAAGAACGTCCTGATCGGCGACTCCTATATCGCGCCGGTGGCGGTCGAAAGCATGTTCGGCGTCGTGAACGTCATGCCCGACCAGGCCATCGTCCAGGAGGCCTTCGCTCCAAGTCCGGGGATTGCGAATCCTGCTTGCGTCGGTGATATTCGCCGCGTGCCGGATAACCTTAGCCTCTTCCCGACCATGGCGGCACCCTACGCCGGAGCAGACCGGCCGACGTGCGACCGCAAGGAAGTCATCCTGACCGATCAATCGCAGGGCCTGGCGGACTTCCACCTATTTACTTCTGTGCCGGTTGCTTCTCACTTCAACGGCATGATCCTGGACGATCTGTCGCAGGAATTCAATGCTGCGTCTCCCAACTTCGGCGAGAAGTGGGCGCCGCCGTTCGTGCCGGTTTCGATTCGCGACTTCAACGGTCGCGAGTTGGGCCGAACCTATTCCGACCAGTGGGGAATCTTTAGCGGTCTGGTGCCGTCGACGTGGAATGCCAACGTACCCCTGCCCAGCGGCTATTCGCCGGGCATGGTGACCACCTGCATGAACGATCCGGGTCCGATCCGTGCGAATCTTAGCGACCCGAATAGCCCGCTGATCACCGATCCCCAATACAACCCGATGTACAGCAACTTCTGCTACACGTTGCAGTACATGCCAGGTACAACCACGTACCTTGACACGCCGGTTCTGCCGGTGGCGGCGTTTGCCTCGGGTTACAACCCGGTGGATTGCGCCTTCCCCGATGGGACGCCGGCGATCAAGCAGGTCAACGGCGATGGCGACGGACCATTTATCACTCCGGGCGGAGCGCGTACGCTCACCATCAAGGCGATGGGCGCAACCCCAGTGTCGAACCCGGCGTATGAGGGACCGTCAGCTACAACCGCGCCTTTCAACCAGAAAACAATCGATCGCGACCTGGGCTTCGGAGCGCAGTGCACGGTGATTGGCGGCGGCTGCGTCGCAGTGTCCAGCGTCAAAATCGGCAATATCGCAGCCAGCAGTGTCAGCTGGACTCCAACTGACATCACGGCCACCTTCCCCGCGAACGTGACTACTGGAGAACTGGCCATTACGCGTGGCGACACCGGCCGCACGACCGTCAACGCGGTCACAGTCACGGTCGAAAACACGACTCCGAAGCGGGTACCGTCCGCCTACTCAACCATCCAGGCAGCCGTCGATGCGGCGACACCTGGCGACCTGATCCTGGTTAGCCCGGGCAATTACGAGGAACTGGTTGTGATGTGGAAGCCGGTTCGGCTGCAGGGTTCGGGCGCTGGTTCCACGTTTATCAACGCCGCTAAGTATCCAGCCGAAAAACTGGATGCCTGGCGGACGAAGGTCCTCGACCTGTTCAACGCTGCCACCATTGACCTGCTGCCGGGTCAGAATGGCGTGGATGGCGCACCGATCATCGGTCCCGGACTGCTCGGAACCGAGGAAGGCGCCGGCATCACCGTGCTGGCCAAGAATGATTCCGGCAACGGACCTCGCGGACCCAACAGCTTCCGCAATCATCCCTCCCGCATTGACGGCTTCGGCGTCACCGGAGGCGATGGTGGTGGCGGTATCTTCGTAAACGGATGGGCGCATTTCCTGGAGATCTCCAACAACCGGGTGTTTGGCAACTCCGGCCTGTACCACGGAGGAGTTCGCATCGGCCATCCGTTCCTGTTGGATCTAGCCGGCAACGGCCCGTTCGGCTTCAACAGCAATGTCAACATTCACCACAACGCAATTACAACCAATGGCAGCGTGGAAGGTTCGGCCGGCGGCGGTCTGTCGCTGTGTACCGGCACCGACAACTACAACGTCAAGTGGAATTTCATCTGCGGAAACTTCAGTGGCGGGGACGGTGGCGGGATCGGCCACGTTGGCCTGAGCAACGCCGGTGTAATTGCCAATAACCAGATCCTGTTCAACCAGAACTACAACCAGAGCCTGGATGTTTCCGGTGGCGGTATCTTCATCGGCGGCGAAACACCCGTGGGTGGTGGATTGACGCTGGGCTCGGGCACGGTCACGATCGATGCGAACCTGATCCAGGGCAACCACGCTGGCGCCGGCCATGGCGGCGGCATCCGGACACAGCAGGTGAACGGTGCGGATGTGCAGCGTGCACCCAATAATCCCAGCAGCTGGTGGCAGGTCAACATCACGAACAACATGATCGTGAACAACGTGGCGGGCTACTCCGGTGGCGGCATTTCGCTGCAGGATACCGCCCGTTCCTCGATCGTGAACAATACCGTCATGAACAACGACAGCACCTCGACCGTAGGCGTAACGTTCACGGCTGGTCCGAACACATCGGTTAAGCAACCGGCGGGTATTTCCTCCGAACGACACAGCACCGGTCCGAACGGCCTGGCAGGTGCGTTTGTACCTAGCACGGCGATCAATGCTCCGTATCGGGTGTTCTCGAACCCGGCGCTGAGCAACAACATCGTCTACCGGAACCGCGCCTTTAACTACGACGGCTCGGGGGGAACGGCACTGCTTGTGCCGGTTCTTTCCCAGTCGGCGATCGGATCCTGCCCGACGGGCGCCTACTACTGGGATCTTGGACTCGTAGGAGACACCTCTCCGACTCCTGGAGCCCAACGTCTCAATCCGACTTCGTCCATTCTGACTAGCACGACGGGATACCCCGGCAATGCCACCACCGATCCCCAGGTTGTCAGTGGCTACTGCAATGGCCCCCGCACGTTGCGGTTGATCACGGAAGTCACGACCCTCACCCCGGTGCCTGCGCTTGACGAAGGCGGGAACTGGATCGACGTACGGTGGGGCCCTCTGACCCGCATGGGTGACTATCACCTCGGCACGGCTTCTCCGGCCAATACGGGAAGTGCAGCCGGTGCGCCCAACCACGACTTCGATGGGCACAGCAGGCCGCAAGGCGGAGGCTTCGACATCGGAGCTGACGAAATCGGTACATCTACCGGAGGTGGCGGCAATGCGGCCAAACCCACGCTCTCGGTCTTGGACAACTTTAATCGTGCCAATGCTAACAACTTGGGTAGCAACTGGAGCCAGATCGGTCTCTTCGGCCTCACTGCTATCGGCGTCAACAACAACCAGGCGAACGCAACCGCGACCGGAGCTGCCACGTGGAACGTGCCCGGTTCAGGCTTCGGTACGAACCAGGCTGCGGCTTTCACCTTCGCCAACACGACGATGAACAATGCTGCCCTTGTGCTGAAAGCAACCGGCGGGCTGGCCAACGCTCCGCTTAACTTCATTCGAGTGCAGTATCAGACCGCCGGCGGAGGACAGGTCGTGGTTGCCACGACAACCAACGCCGGAATCAACTACACCACCCGCGGTACGCTGGCGGGAACGTTCGCGTCGGGAGACATCCTCACGGCCCGGGCCGACTCGGCTGGCAGCGTCTACGTCTGGAAGACCAGTGCGGGCACCGACACCTACCTGGGCAGCGTCACGATTACGCCCAGCACCGGCTGGACCGGTACTGGCCGCATCGGCCTGCAACTGCCTAACACCGGTCGGGTCGATGACTTCGCCGGTGGAACTACTCCCTAGATGATCCTGGCGGGATCGACGGTCAGTCGGTCCCGCTCCTCCTCTCTGGAAAGGAGCTTCGAAAAGATGTTGGTCGAGACCTTAAAACAAAGAACTCTGATGCTACTCGCTGGATTCCTGGTGGGTAGCATCGCGATTTCAAGTGCAGCGGTCGAACCAGGGTCGGCGACGGCGCCGGCAGAAGCGACTTCCGAAACTCCCGCTCCCAAAGCTGCTCTCCGCGCCCGCAAGAACATTGCTTCTACACCGCTGAAGCGTGAGTGGGGAATCGAAGTTATAGGTGTCCACCAAACGTCAGCGGGATACATGCTTCAGTTTCGATACCGTGTACTCGATCCAAAAGCAGCGAAGTCGTTGTTCGATCGCAAGATAAAACCTTATTTGATCGATACCGCAACCGGAGCCAAGGTCATCGTGCCCTCTCCGGACAAGGTCGGTCAGTTACGCAACGTGAACGCTCCAGAAACCGGACGGACCTACTGGATGCTCTTCGCGAATCCCGCCAAGATGATCAAGACAGGGAGCCAGGTCAGTGTCCATATTGGAGACTTCGACAGCGGAACGCTGGTAGTGGATTGATGACAAAGTAACCGGTTGTGAATTCCGGTTGTGGCGTCGAGGAGGCGGAATGAAGAGATTGGCTCTGGGAATCTTGATGGCTGAGCTTGCGGCCTTCGGGTTCGCTCTCGGTCGCATCACGGCTCTGCCGGCCAGTGATCTTGAAACGCCCAAGTTAATTCCGGCAGTCATGGGAAGCGCTCGTCCCGACGGTCGTAAGCCCTCCGATGTGCTTATCCCGGGTTCGGGATCCCAGCGTATCCCAGCAATTCGTGTCGAACGCGTGAATCATCATGCCGGCTCATCCTCGCTGCGTACCACGGGCCGGGTCGCCTCCAATGAAGCACGCACCTACCGGGTGTTTGCGGGCAGTGACGGCCGCCTGAGTACTTTAGGAAAAAACGCTCCGGGAACCATGGTGCGAAAAGGTCAGACGCTGGCGACATTCTTCAGCAATGACCTGGTGAAAGCGGAGCAGGCGTATTTCTTCTCCTTGCAGACGCTGGAGCGCGTGAAAGCGAGCAACCGCGGCGTCGACGTCCGCCAAGCCCAGGAATCGGTTCGTGCGAACGAGGAGATTCTTCTGTCTTCTGGCATGGGCGAGCCTCAGATCCGTGAACTCGCCAAGACCCGGCAGGCAACGCGTGACATCTCGATCGTATCGCCCGCGGATGGTATCGTGGTCGCCCGAAACCTCTTCCAACAGCAGTCCCTGCGGCGCGAAGAAGAGATATTCCGCATCGTGGATTTGAACCGCGTCTGGATCTTTGCCAATGTCCTGCCCGGCGAGATTCCTGTGCTGGGTCCGGGCACCAGGGCGAAGGTGATCGTACGACAGACTGGGAAGAGCTTTGAAGCCGTGGTGGGCTCAGCCATGCCCCTGGTGGATTCCGATCGTCGCATGCTGCAACTGAAGCTGGAAGCACAAAATCCCGGTCTCGCGCTTCGGCCCGACATGTACGTTGATGTCGAGTTCCAGATCCCCTCTCCGGCGGGCGTCTCAGTACCCCGTACCGCGGTCATCGATGACGGGATCGCGAAGATCGTCTACGTTGAGACAGGCCCTCATACGTTCGAACCGCGAGCCGTGGAACTGGCAGGCAGATTGGGAGATCGAGTGTTCGTTCGCCAAGGGCTTTCGCACGCGGATCGGGTGGTCGTTTCCGGGCACTTTCTGCGGGATTCGGAGAGTCGACTGCGACCTGAAACTCTGCGCGCCGTTGTCACTGAATCGGACTAATCCTGCAACAGCGGCATGGGAGACCCTGAACCTAGTTGGCGGTAATAATTTTCTTTCGCACCGCGTAGAGCACGATGTCTACAGAGCTGTGCAATCCAAGTTTCTCCATCACGTTGGAGCGATGGGTCTCGACGGTCGACAAGCCGACGTTGAGAATCTTGGCAATCTCTTTGTTCGCTTTTCCCTCGGCTACAAGCTGCAGGGTCTCCTTCTCGCGCTCCGTCAGGAGATCGTAGGAGTCCGTAAGACCTTGCTGCTGCAGGCGACGCATGTAGTCTTCCACCAGCAACTTGCTGATCGCTGGACTGAAAAATGGCTTGCCTTGCGCAGCCGCTTCCACCGCGCGTGGCAGGTCGGCATCCGCCGTCTCTTTGACCAGGTACCCTCGCGCGCCCGCGTTTAACGCTCGCGAAAGATAGCTGTCGTCGGAGTGCATGCTTACCAGGATCACACCGATCCGGGGATTGCCTTTCACGATCTGTGCGGTCGCCTCGATGCCGTTCAAGTTCGGCATCGCAATGTCCATAATGACAATATCGGGCTTCAGCGTTTCCGCCAGACGCACCGCCTCGCGCCCGTCGGCCGCTTCCCCAACCACATGAAACTGGGGGTGCTGCTGTAACTGCAGGCAGATACCCTTCCGCACAATGCCATGATCATCTGCAACCAGAATCCGCAGCTTGTTCATACCCCTGCCTTTTTGGGGACTGGCAATTCAAGGTCGACTCTTGTTCCTTTTTGCCTCTCCGACATGATGGATAACTTACCTTCTAATTCCTGAGCGCGCTCTTGCATTCCGAGCAGCCCAATCCCGGTGGCGGACGCTTTGTGAGCGTCAAATCCCACTCCATCATCTTGAATAATCGCATGGACGGCTTCGCGCGTGTACCAAATCTGAATCCGAACCCGTTTTGCATGAGCGTGTTTGGCGCAGTTGGTGAGCGCTTCTTGCACGACGCGGAAAATACAGGTTCGATGCAAGTCCGGCAATTCGTCGAAGCCTCCTTCAACCTCTACCGTAACCGGGATACCCAACCGGCGGGAGAACTGCCGTCCCTGCCACTCCAGCGCCGGGCCGAGTCCCATATCGTCCAGCATCGAAGGACGCAGTCCCATTGCCAGGCCACGGACCGATACCATGATGTTTTCGTTGAGTCCCTTGATCTCCTGCACGCGAGACTGGAAGGTTGTCGAGCCCGAAAGGGCGCTGAGAGCGCTGAGTTCCAGTCCGATCGCCGTGAGTGTCTGGCCTACCGAATCGTGTAGTTCCCGCGAGATGAATTTGCGTTCCTCTTCCTGCGCCTGCACGACGCGCCGGGACAATCGGCGCAATTCATGCTCTGCGTGCTCCACTTCCCGTTGATGCTGCTGGGCTCTTCCTTCAACGGTCTTGAACCGATGGATGGCTAGAATCGCAACGAGCACGCCTATAAGCAAAACCAGCGCCAGCATTCGACTCAGGAACTGCTGGAACTGGTCCTGACTCGCCTCCAGCCGGCGTTGGTCCTGACGAAGGTCGGCTTCATTGAGCGCCGTGATTTCCTGCGCCAGTGACACAACCGTGTTCCAGCGCGGCAGCACATCATGGAGAAGAAACTGTGGGCCCAGCTCCTGTTTCTGCTCCGGAGTCCACTGGAAGATGGGCTCCAGGGAATCCCAATAGGCTTGGACTTCGGAACGCAGCCGCTTCAGGGATGGCGTGGCCTGGTCCCCGACCTCCGGCTCGAGTTTGCTCAACTGATCCTCTACCGAAGACTGGATGGCCCGGAGCTGTTGCTGGTGGTGGGATGCGCTGACCGCAGAGGTATCCAGCAAGTAATCACGCACCATCAGTCCGCCCAGATACATATTGTCGGGAATTGCACGAAGGAACGAGTCGGTCCGAAGATACGATTCGTGAACTTCAACCATCTCGTCGTGAATGGTGCGCGCGCGCCGCATCGCCGTATAGCCATGAATGGCGGTCAAAGCCAGCAATGCGGCAAAGCTGATAGCGAGCAACCACAACGATCTCATCCCGTACCCTCCGAGGCGCTGATAAGGAACTTCCCTATGGTATCCAGCGTATCAAACCGCGTGGCCTGTTACATTTATCGGAGACGCCATCTTCGCTGCTGAGATCTGATGGCTCGAGCCGCATCGAACTGGATCGGGAACTTTTTGGCGAGCGCGCTCGTAACCCAAGAGGCCGGGTCACTATGCAACTTCGAGTCGAAAAACTCTCCAAACGTTACCCCAATGGGACCCAGGCCCTGCAGAATGTTTCGCTCGACATCCCGCTGGGCATGTTTGGCTTGCTGGGACCGAATGGGGCTGGGAAATCCACGCTCATGCGAACCCTGGCCACACTCCAGGAGGCGGACAGCGGCTCTGCCGTTCTGGGTGAGATCGATGTTCTTCATCAAAAGGACGCGGTGCGACGGGTGTTAGGGTATCTGCCTCAGGAATTCGGACTCTATCCGAAGGTTTCGGCGGAGGACCTGTTGGGCCACTTCGCGGTCTTGAAAGGAATTACCAATTCCAAAGAGCGCCGGGAACTGGTTCGCTCTCTTCTGCAGCAGACCAACCTCTACGAGCACCGGCGGAAGCCCCTGGGTAGTTTCTCCGGCGGCATGAAACAAAGGTTCGGAATCGCGCAAGCGTTACTAGGCAATCCGCGCCTGATTATTGTGGACGAGCCCACTGCCGGACTTGATCCGGAGGAGCGTGTTCGCTTCCACAATCTGCTGAGCGCAATCGGACAGAACATCATCGTGATCCTGTCGACCCACATCGTTTCCGATGTCAGCGATCTTTGCCAGGCTATGGCAATCATCCACCAAGGATGCGTGCGGGTTGCAGGCAATCCCTCACAACTGGTTGCGGAATTGGAAGGCAAGGTGTGGCGCAAATCGATCGCTCATGCTGAACTCGAAAGTTACCGCGAACGCTTCCAACTGATTTCTATGCGGCTGTTCGCCGGCCAGACCATGGTTCACGTCCTCGGCGTCCAAGCTCCGGAAGCCGGCTTCGAGCCCATCGCTCCAGATCTGGAAGATCTGTACTTTGCAACCATCAAGGGCTTTATTCACCGCTCTACTGCTAGTCCGGTGCACTGACCCATGCTCGTTTCCATCCTGGCATTTGAATTCTCCCGCCGCTTGCGCCGCATCTCGACCTACGTATATTTCGCGGTATTTTTCGGCCTGGGATTCCTGTTCGTGCTTATGTCAGGCGGGGCTTTCCCCAGCGCGACTGTGGACTTCGGCACCGGAGGCAAGGTGCTGGTCACGTCGCCGTTCGCCCTGAACGTCATCATTATGTATGTCAGCTTCTTTGGCGTCATCGTGACGGCGGCGCTGGCCGGACAAGCTACCTACCAGGACGTGGATCACAATGCCACGGCCTTTTTCTACACCGCTCCAATTACAAAGCTCGATTACCTCGCCGGCCGTTTTCTAGGTGCTTTGGCGGTACAGTTCGTCATTTTTACCAGCGTGGGCCTGGGAGCGTGGGCCGCTACCCGAACGCCCTGGTTGGATCCGGCTCGAGTCGGCCCGCAAATCGCGTCCGCCTATCTCCAACCATATTTCACGTTGGTCATTCCCAACCTGATTTTCACGACCGCGATCTTCTTTGCGCTGGCGGCCCTGGGACGAAAGATGCTGCCGGTTTATGCCGGCAGCGTGCTGTTGCTGATCGGCTACTTTACCGCGACTCAACTCTCGGCTGACCTGACGGTCACCCGTCTTGCTGCCATGGTCGACCCGTTTGGCGGCAATGCCGTTTCAAACCTCACCCAGTATTGGACTCCCTTTCAGCGAAACACGCAGCTGGTGCCATTTAAAGGCCTACTGCTGTGGAACCGCATGCTCTGGTTGGCGGTGGCTGCGGCCATCCTGTCCTTGACCTATAGTCGGTTCTCATTCAGGTACGCAGTCGCGAAAAAAGCCCGCAAGGGACGCGCTGAACCGGATGAGGCGCTGGTCACTTCGCCACCTGCGTCGCCCTTGGTCCATCCGACCTTCACCGTACGGGACTCGTTCCGCGAACTGGTGTCCCTGACGCGACTCCAATTTGCCGAGACGGTCAAGAGCGTTTTCTTTGTGGTGCTAGTGCTGGCCGGCGCTCTCTTCGCTATTCTTTCCGCCAACAACCTTAACAGCCCGTTTTCCACCCCGATGTATCCCGTTACGTGGCGCATGCTCGAATTGGCTGGTGGGGGCTTCTCCCTTTTTATTCTGGCTATCGTCACCTTTTACTCCGGCGAACTAGTCTGGAGGGAGCGCGATGCGCGGCTCAATCAGATCCTGGACGCATTTCCGGTGCGGCGCTGGGTGATCTTCGGCAGCAAGCTGTGCGCGCTGATGCTGGTGCAGGTACTGCTGGTCGGAATGGCGCTGGTCTGCGGCCTGATCGTACAGCTCAGCCACGGTTATTACCATTTCGAACTCGGCCTGTACGTGACCGACTTGATCGGACACCGACTGATCTCATTCTGGATTCTGTGCGTGATTGCGCTGCTCGTACACACGATCGTCAATCACAAGTATCTTGGCCACTTCGTGATGGTGATGTACTTCGTGGCGGGAATTGCGTTGCCGCAGATGAATTTTCAGGATTACCTCTACCGGCCGGGACAATCTCCCGCCGTGCTGTACTCCGACATGAACGGGTATGGCCCTTACGCGGCGCCCCTGTTCTGGTTTCACCTGTATTGGAGCATCGGCGCCGTGTTGCTGGCAATCGCGACCAATCTGCTGTGGATGCGTGGCATGGAAACCAGTTGGAGCAACCGCCTTCGCCTTGCCCGGGCGCGTCTCTCTGGTCCCGTTGCGCTCAGCCTTGCGCTTTTCGCCTTGACCTTTGCGGCCGTGGGTGGATACATCTACTACAACACCCACGTCCAAAACCCCTACCGAACCACGTTTCAGGTCGAGGAAAAGCGCGCCCAGTACGAAAGCAAGTACAAGCAGTACCGGTCACTTTCCCAGCCCCGGCTCACCGACGTCCAGGTTGATGTGGATCTATATCCCGATCGGCGTCTGGCTGTCTTCCGCGGCAAAGAATGGCTGGAGAATAAAACGGATGCTCCTATTGACCGCGTGACGCTGACCATCTGGCCCGAGGACGTGGATGTGATTCCTCGCCCTCACATTGAAGTGCAGAACCTGAGCCTTGAAGGCGGCCAGATGCCGCTCATCGAAGACCCGGAACTCGGCTTTTACATATATCGGCTGTTGAAGCCGCTTCCGCCCCGCGGCCGTATCGCGCTCGACTTTGCACTCGCCTATCCAAACCCGGGATTCGTCAATTCCGATCCCAACACCGACATTGTGGGCAATGGCAGCTTCGTAAGCAGTAGCTATCTTCCATTCGTAGGGTATCTCCAGGATGTGCAACTGGTGGATGACAGTGCCCGCCATCGCCACGGTCTGCAGAATTCGCCTGGCCTGCCGAAGCTCGAGGACGTCGCTGCCCGGAACACCAACTACGTTGCCACTGCGGCCGACTGGGTAAATTTCGAGGGTACCGTCAGCACCACTCCCGACCAGATCGCATTGATGCCCGGCTACTTGCAGAAAGAATGGGCACAAGACGGTCGCCGCTACTTCCATTACAAGGCCGAGGCCCCGATCATGGCGGGCATCTTCTCAGTAAATTCCGCGCACTACGCGGTTCGGCGAGACCGCTGGCATGACGTCAACCTGGAAATCTACTACCACTCAGGCCATGAATTTGACCTTGACCGCATGATGCTCGGAATGCAGTCCACGCTCGACTATTGCTCCACTGCCTTCAGCCCGTTCCAGTTCCGGCAATTGCGGATCATTGAATTTCCGCGCTACGGCAATTTCGCGGAATCATTTCCCAACACCATCCCGTTTTCCGAAGGCATCGGATTCATCACCCTCGTCGATCCCAACAAGAAAGACGCGATCAACCTGCCCTTCTTCGTCACCGCGCACGAGGTGGGTCACCAATGGTGGGGCCATCAGGTAGTGAGCGCCAACAACGAAGGCGCGACGGCGATCGTCGAAACCTTGGCGCAGTACACCGCTCTGATGGTCATGAAGCATACCTATGGTCCGAATTCGATGAAGAAGTTCCTGCGCTACCAACTCGATGGCTACCTGCGCGCGCGAGGGCAGGAGCGCAACCAAGAAAAGCCGCTGCTTCGGGTGGAGCCCGGTCAAGGCTACATTCACTACAACAAGGGCGGCCAGGTAATGTACGCCCTGCAGGATTACATTGGCGAAGATCGCGTCAACCAGGCACTGGCTGCCATGGTGAAGGATTATGCTTTCAAGGGGCCGCCGTATCCCACTGCGCTCGACCTGGTTAATCAGCTGCGCAGGGTTACGCCGCCAGCCTTCCAGTATCTCTACGAAGATTGGTTCGAGAACATCACGGTGTTCGACAACCGGGCCGTGTCCGCCAGCTACGCCGTACTCCCGGACGGCAAATACCAGGTGCACATTCTCGTCGAGAGCAAGAAATATCGCTCGGATGGAAAGGGAGAGGAACATCTGGTCCCTCTGCACGATCTAGTGGACATTGGCGTGCTGGATGCCAATGGCAACTACCTCTACTTGCAGAAACACAAAATCGAACAGGAGCGACAGGAGTTCACCGTGACGGCGGACAAACTGCCGGCTCAGGCAGGGATTGATCCATTGATCAAGCTGGTCGACCGAAATCCGGATGACAATGTGGTGACGGTAGAGAAGCAATAACCTAAGCGTGCCCCGCCGCCGCGCTTTCGCATCGCCCCCTCATTTCGCAGGATTCGCGACGAGTTCAACCCAAGTCGTGTCGGTACTGAGCGGCACGGTCAGAGCCCCTCTCTCTGACTTGAACGACTGGAACGGATGGTAAGATCCAGCGTTTCTGCCCCGCGCCGGTTGCTCGATGCGCAGGATCGCCGCGGATGTGAACTGATTTGCGGCGGCAAGCCCTAACCGCACGGCTCCGGTCTTGGAGTTGAATTCAACGGCTATGAGCCTGCCGGCGTCGAGTGTCAGCCATACTCCAAGGGGCGCCAGATAGAGGCGCGTTCGGGCCGAATCTAGCGGTGTGATTCGGACGAAGTCTCCCGTGACGCTGATGTTTCCGCCAAAGGCTAACCATCCAAAATCAGGATGGTTGATGACGTAGGTAGCTGTGTTCCAGGCATGCCCGAAGAAATTTGACCCATTATCCCCGGAAAGAGGATCCCAACGAAGCATATCCGGGAAGCCATGGAACGCAGGGGACAGGAAACCGTCAGAATCGATGTCCGTCAATACGCCCATTGTCCCCGCGTAGCCTACCCGCAAGAGGTAAAAGTCGTCGGGATGCTGGCGATACTCAGCCAGCAGCGGGATCGCGTTAAGGCCTGATCCATAATGATGTAGTTGTCGTTCCAAGCGTCGGTATTTGGCCGCGAAAATGAAGTCCCAGTAGCGACGGGCGCTGCCGTTGTATCCCCAGTGGGGGATCGCGGGGTCATAGCCCAGGATCGCGTTCAGGGTTACGTCTGCTTTGTCGTCGTACCCAAAGTATTTAGTCCACGCATAAACCTCTTCTTGCCCGGTGGAGTCCCAAGGCATTTCACTGCCGAAGGGGTAGGCCTGAGCTTTCCAGCGATCCGCGCGCTGACGCATTTTTGTTTCGAGGGTAGTGGCCTCCGTCTCCATGCCTTCGCGCTTCAGGTCGAGAAGAATCTGAACAAATACGGTGCCCTCCATCTGGCCAAACTCACCGAGTTTGGATGCGAAACTGGTCATGGCGATCGACGTCTGGTAGGCGTGTGAGAGATACCAGGCCCAGGGATGGTTGGTCACGAGATCGTGGTTATTCCGTGCCAGGCGATAGAGGACCCAGTAAGCCGCAGCCACGTGGGGATAGTCGTAGGAACGGTCGGTCGCTTCGGAGGCCTGCTTGTTCCAACTGGTCCACGTCTTCCAGTCAAAGTCGCTGCGATAGTAGTTTGGCGGCATCTGGTCGGGCTGGTAATAGAAGAGACTCTTTCGCACGCCGCACTGGTGGGGGCTGTCGTTGAACTGGAGGCCGCCATCCACCACACCATCGACGAACTGTTCGATTCTCGTGATTTCGTCCTTATTGGGTTGGCCCAATTGTTTCATCACTGCTGCGAGCCAGGATCCGGCACCGCCCTCATCACTGAGGCCAGCAATCCAGACGCGGCTATCCTGCAGGACAATTTCGCCGAGTTCGCGGTCGTAGGACATCACGGAGGGGGCGCGATGAAAAGGGTCTTTTCCGTCCGTGAACCACTGTTTCGTGGTGAGGAAGTGCCCCATATCCGCCACCGCCTCAGTTTCCGGCTTGGTCACGAAGTAGCTGATGGCTTGCACGGTTCCATCGGTGTATTGGACCGACAAGCGGGCGCGCCCCAGTGCCTTCCCTCTTATCGAATACGACTGCCACTTCCCTGGCGTGGGCGCCTGGCTGTGAACCTCGAGGGAGCCTTCCGGTTGGACGGTGATGGATTTAACGCTCGCCGGGTACTTCAGAAACAGCCGGGCGTCGATATCTGTTGGCAGGACGTAGCCTGGAACGCCGATGGCAACGGGCCGGCCGTTTTCAGCGAGGGTCTTTTCCAGATTGCGAATGGAGTCCGAAAGCAAGAACCGGACTCCATAAGTTTTCGACTCTCCCGGAGCCAGTTTCAGTGAGGTCGGAGGATTCCAAGGTTGAGATTGCATCCACTCATTGGCGGCGTACGCCTGACTGTGCACCATCCACTCGTAAAACCCTTCGAAGGTAATGCCGCGCGGCGTCGGGTCGGTGAATACGGGCGCTGCTCCCCAGTCACCGGCTTTGTCAAGAATCGGGTTGTAGGCCTCGAAGGGCGTGTGCCCATACGGCACAACCATCAGCGCGGGCCCGCGTCCGCTTAAGCGCGTGACCTGCAGATATCCCGCATCCTCGCCAATGTAGGGATCATAGAAAGAGCACTTGGAGTGAGCCTCTTCGAGGGAGCGGTCGTTGAGCACGTTGTTGAAGATCATGGGAATCCCGACGGCTCCGAGCTCGACTGGCTTGGTGGTTTTGTTCTTGAGGGTGAAGCTAAGGACAAGCTTGTTCGCGTCGACAGCCCACGTGCGCTGTATCTGTAATGGGATGTCCGGAGGCAAAGTGGCGCCGAGGTCTGCGGCTGCGAGTGCTCCTTGCCCTTTGGCAATTGCAGCGACGGGCTGCCGCGCGGCTGCTGTCGAGTAGTTTGTCCAATCCGCGGAGTCGGCTGTGCGGAGACGCAGGGTAATATCACCGAGGTGAAAGTAGCCGTTCTGGGAGCGCCCGACGAGAAGATCTCCGGGCGTGAAATCAAAGTCGCCGGCCCCCTTGGGCTTGAGAGCGGCGACCGTTTGCGAAGATCGAACCAGGGTTAGAACGAAATCCGGAGTGTCGAACTCCATTGTTCCCTGTGCGAGCATGGCACCGGGAATGGGTGGTTTCTTCTCCTTATTCTTATCAGCTTGATCCTGGGCGACGGCGAGCAAGCAAAGCAAGCCAGTCAAAATCATGAGCAGCGAACAGAAGCGAAACCGGGTCGCGAAAGGGATCGAATGGCCTATCAATTCAGACCTCAGAAGAAGAAAGTAGAGCTTTACACTCTATACGTTCCGGGTAGGTTTAAAACAACAACATGAACCGCAGGGAGAACTCCATGTGGAATGGGCTGCCAGCTAGTACGCGCAAGCCAGTGCCAACGCTGATTTCGGGAACCGTAGTTCTGGCCGTGTTCTTCAGCTTCTCGGCAAGAGCGCAAAACACGGAACTGCCAAAGGCCCCAGAGGCACAAGTTATCGCTCTCACTCCCGTCCCCGGATACTTCACGGAGCCCGCCATCGCGGTGAACCCCGCAAACCCCGAGCAGGTACTGGCGGTCTTTCAGGACAATGCGCACGCGGCATACTCGCAAGATGCGGGACGTTCATGGCAGGCAGCAGACGGGGTTGAGCCTTTGAATTATCGCGTTTCCGGCGACGTCTCGACAGCCTTCGACAATCACGGCCGCGCGTTCATCTGCTACATGGCGTTCGACAAGCTGGGCACCTTCAACTACTGGGGGCACAATTCATCGCGCAACGGCCTGTTTGTCCGTCGATCGCCCGACGGGGGAAAGACGTGGGAAGCCGATCACATCCCGATTATTGAACACGCGACTGAGCCTGGCGTTCCCTGGGAGGACAAACCTTACATCGTGTCGGACACGTCGGCGAAGAGTCCCTACGCCGGGAATCTTTACGTGGGTTGGACGCGATGGACCCTGACGGATTCGAAAATCCTTCTGTCACGATCAACAGACGGCGGAAAAACCTGGTCGAAGCCGATCGAGATCGATAGTCACCCGGGACTGCCGCGGGACGACAATGGAGCGGCGGAGGGATTCGCCGGAGTCGTCGCACCGGATGGACGATTGTACGTGGTATGGAGCCAGGATGACGACATCATGCTCTCTTCGTCTTCGGATGGAGGCAAAACGTTCTCCGGTGCGCGCGCGATTCTACATACCGGCCCCACTATGTTTGCCGTGCAAACCCTCGAAAGAGCCAATGGATTTCCTCAAATTGCAATTGATTCGCGTAGCCAGCGGCTGTATGTGACGTGGAGCGATTATCGCAACGGTGATCTGGACGTTTTCTGCTCAACGTCGGAGGACAGCGGACGGACATGGAAGTCCCCGGTGCGCGTGAACAATGACGCGATCCACAATGGTGCTGAGCAGTTCTTCCAGTGGCTTGCTGTAGATCCCAGTGACGGAGCTGCTCATGTGGTCTTCTACGACCGGCGTGGGGATCCGGGCAACCGCAAACAGATCGTTGTGCTGGCACGTTCGACCGACGGTGGGCGCTCATTCTCAAATTATGCCTGGACGGACGAGCCATTCGAGGCCGGAGATATTTTCTTCGGCGACTATACCGGGCTCGCTGCGTTTGGTGGACGCGTGTACGGAGTGTGGACAGAGAAACCGAACCACGTCACCACCTCAGACACGAAGGCTGGAGACGAACATTCCGGAGCGCGTGGCACCGTCGTCAAGGTGGGCGTCGCCGACTTCAAGAACGCGAGGGAAACACCCTGAACCAACCTATCCGCCGCGCGGGGCCAGGGCCGGTACCTGCGACTCGCGAGTCATGTGCCCATCGACCATGCGCCAAATGCCTAGCGGGTTAGCGTCCTTAAGTTCTGCGGGCAAGGCGTCATCGGGAAAACCCTGGTAACAGACCGGTCGCGTGAATCGGAAAATGGCTTGGCTACCCACTGACGTGGAACGTCCGTCCGAGGTTGCTGGGTACGGGCCGCCGTGCACCATGGCGTGCGTTACCTCGACGCCAGTTGGAAAGCCATTGAGGACCAGACGACCGACTTTGTTTTCCAGAATCGCGATCAGGTCAGCGAAGTCGCGCAGATCCTGCTCGGTGCCGTGAATCGTGGCCGTGAGATGGCCCTCAAGCGTCCGCGCAATCTGCAGCAACTCTTCGCGATTCGAATGCTCGACGAGGAGCGTGGTTGGGCCAAAGATCTCGCCATCGAGCCCGGAGTTGCTTAAAAAAGATGCCGCGTCGGTCTCAAACAACACTGCACCGACTGGCAGTTCGGCCTCCGAGGCGGCCTTTGTCCCCTCCGTAACCGATTTCACGGAGCCATGCCCCTTCCGCGTTGCGACTGCAGACCGATACGACGATCGGATACCGAGTGTCAATAAATGATAGTTCGAGGACCCAAGCACCAACTTCTGCAATGCCTGGGTGAACGCCCGGGCCTCAGGGCCTCGTGGCATGAAAATCATACCTGGCTTAGTGCAGAACTGTCCCGCACCTAGTGTAAAGGATCCGTGTAGTCCGGTCACAATGCCTTCGCCGCGCTCGCGCAACGCACCGGGCAGCACAAATACGGGATTCGTGCTGCTCATTTCCCCGAAGAACGGAATAGGCTCGCGACGCGCCGCGGCCAGATCCATCAGCGCCCTGCCCGCAGTACGCGATCCGGTAAAGCCCACGGCCTTGACCAGGGGATGGGTCACGAGCGCAACGCCGACCTGCGTGCCACTGTCAAACAACAAGGAGAAGACGCCTTCGGGGAGATTGCACTTCCGTACGCTAGCGCGGATGGCCTGCCCGACGAGTTCGCTGGTTCCAGGATGCGCCGGATGGGCCTTGACGACTACCGGGTTACCGGCCGCCAAGGCGGATGCCGTGTCTCCGCCGGCGACCGAGAATGCCAGCGGGAAGTTGCTGGCCCCGAAAACGGCAACCGGGCCTAGCGGACGCAGCATAGAACGAATATCCGGCTTGGGGAGAGGTTTACGCTGGGGCTCGGCTCGGTCGATGCGGGCCCCAACCCACGAACCTTCCTCCGCAACCTGTGCAAAGAGACGAAGCTGATTGCAAGTGCGCGCCGTCTCCCCCTGCAGACGAGGCTTGGGCAAAGCGGTTTCCTGGTGCGCCCGTTCGACTAGTTCGTCGCCCACAGATTCGATGTTCGTGGCAATCGCACGAAGTAAAGCTCCCCTGCTCTGTCCCGAAGTGCGCCCGTAGTCTGCAAATGCCTCGGACGCAATTTGCGCCGCCAATTCAATCTCCTTAGCCGTCGCGGGTGAGAAACCAGGCTGCAAAGGTTGTCCGCTGGCCGGATTTATCCCGTAAAACTCTTGCGAGGCTTCGACTCCTTCCTGAGAGCCAAGGATCGAACGTCCCGTTAATTGGGGCATCGTTACGCTACCTTCCGTTCGTGAACTCTTAGTGCGGGCCGGTTGCGGTCGACTGCGGAGAGAGACACGAACAATTTTTCGTGTATCTTCCAGGTCTGCACTTCTCGCGCGGAACCGCTACAGACTCACCCGCCAATGCCAGGTCGTAGTGTATACAATATCCGACGTCGGATTGACGCGAGTTCTCGCCTTGATGGGCACGCGTAGGGATGAGGGATCAATGATGGGAAGGGGAGATTTTTCTCGCAGGGACTTCATAACGACCGCTGCCACGACGGCCTGCTCCGTTCTCCTGCCAAAACTTGCAACTGCCAGTTCATTCCAGGATCCGGTCGTCGATACCGTGAAAAAAGATGGCAAGGTCGTTGATCGCGAGAAGGTTTCCTGGAAAGTACGCCCCTTCCCTTTGAAACAGGTGCGACTCGGTGAAGGCCCGTGCAGAGTGGCCATGGAAGCCGACCGGCGGTACCTGCGTTCCCTGCCCCCTGACCGCCTGCTGCACACGTTCCGCATCAACGCCGGGATCGCGTCCTCAACGCAGCCTCTCGGTGGATGGGAGGCGCCGGACTGCGAACTGCGCGGCCATTATGCAGGCGGGCACTATCTGTCGGCGTGCGCGCTGATGTATGCCAGCAGCGGCGACGAGGATCTCAAGGCCAATGCCAATGCCGTGGTCGCAGAACTTGGGAAGTGCCAGAAGGCTCTGAAGAGCGGATACCTCAGCGCTTTCCCACTGGAATTCTTTGACCGTCTTCGCGACCGGGAAAAGGTATGGGCTCCGTTTTATACCATTCATAAGATCATGGCGGGCGCGCTCGATATGTACGTCCATTGCGGCAATGAGCAGGGACTCGACATCGCCGAGAAAATGGCGGGATGGGTTGCCGGCTATACTCAGCCGCTCAGTTACAGTCACATGCAGCGGATACTGGGCACGGAGTTTGGCGGCATGGGCGAAGTGCTCTCGAACCTCTATGCAGTCACGGGCAGGGATCAGTACCTCGAAGTCGCCCAGCGTTTCGATAAGAAACAATTCTTCGATCCTCTCGCCGAGCACCGCGATGAACTGAAGGGTTTGCACGTCAACACTCACATCCCGCAGGTGATCGCCGCTGCTCGCTACTACGAACTGACAGGCGAAAGACGCTACCGGGACATCGCTGAATACTTCTGGGACGAAGTCGTCAGCGAGCGCTCGTACTGCACTGGGGGCACCAGCAACGGCGAGTCCTGGAACACCGACCCGGGCAAGCTATCGACCGAATTAAGCGCGAGCAGCACCGAGTGCTGTTGTGCGTACAACATGATGAAGCTCACCCGCCATCTTTTCGGCTGGTCCGCGGATGCACGCCTCATGGACTACTACGAGCGGGCTCTCTTCAATCACCGCCTGGGCACGATCAACCCGGAAGACGGCACGATGATGTACTACCTGCCGCTGGTTTCGGGCTACTGGAAGACGTTTGGCAAGCCCTTCGATTCGCTTTGGTGCTGCACCGGCACCGGATCCGAGGAATACGCCAAGTTGACCGACACCATTTACTTCCACGACGACGATTCGCTTTACGTGAACCTCTACATCGACTCGGACCTGGACTGGCCGGAGAAAGGCCTCCGGCTGCGGCAAGACACAAGATTTCCGGAGCAGCAGGGTTCAACGTTGACGATAACCGTAAAGAATCCCGTAGCGCTTGCGATTAACCTGCGCATTCCGTACTGGGCACAAGGTGGAAGCGTCAAGATCAACGGCGCCGCTTTGCCGGCCTTCGCGAGTCCCAGCAGCTACCTTTCGCTGAAGCGGACATGGCAGACTGGCGACAAAATCGAACTCAATTTGCCCATGGGACTGCACCTTGACCGCATGCCGGATGATGAGTCCCTCCAGGCCGTGATGTATGGACCGCTGGTTCTGGCTGGGCGATTCGACGAGGTTAATAAGAATATGCTTTACGCCGATTTCAAACCTCGGAAGAACGCTGAGGTGAAGGTGCCCGACATCGTCGCGGATCCCGCGAAACCTACGGCTTGGATCGAACGGGATGCGAAGCAATCTCTGGTATTCCGGGCCGTGGGACAATCCCAGCCCATGACGCTGGTGCCCTTGTACCAGGTGATCAAGGAGCGCTATGCGGTGTATTGGAAAGTCAATAAGAAGAGTGCCTGAGGGCTAGTGACCGTCCGGCACTTTGGACCGAGATCTTTCTTTATTGAACTTCTGTTTGCGGATTATTCCCGCTCCTTCTCGAATCACGACGAGTTGATTTGCCGCCACGTTTGGAATGGTTTCCGTGGCACCGTTGGTCCATCGAATCGTCAGGTCCGCGGTAGCTTCATTGCCGAGTCCGAAATGCAAGCGACGATCATTGGTCGAATAGAAACTTGCCTGCGCGTTCACTTCTTGCGCCTGACGACGGGTCCCGTAGCGCGCGGTTACGCGCGTGCCGATCGCACTGCGATTCGACTGGACCCCGACGAGTTGCACCTTCAGCCAGTGGTTGTTCCCTGAGACATCATTGCGCAGCAGCGACGGAGGTTCGTTCATGTTCATGACGAGAATATCCATGTCGCCGTCGTTGTCGAAATCTCCGAACGCACAGCCCCTACTCGCGTGCGGAACACTCACTCCACTTCCCGCTTCCTCGATCAGTTCCTCGAATCTGCCGTCGCCCAGGTTGCGAAACACCAGGCGGGGAGTACGGAAGGGATAGGCGGGAAGCCGTTTCTCCACCTCGGGATATACGCTTCCAGTGGCAACGAACAGGTCCGGAAAGCCGTCGTTGTCCAGATCGACGACGCCGGCACCCCAACCCACGTACCGGGTTTCGACACCCAAGCCCGAACGGGTGGTGACGTCGTCGAAATTTCCTTTGCCGTCGTTGTGGTACAGCACATTGGTATCGTCGGCAAAGTGCGTTTTGAAAATATCCAGGTTTCCGTCGAGATCGTAGTCGCCGACGCCGACGCCCATGCCGGCTTGTTCCAGCCCATCTTCGCTAAGCGCCACTCCCCGCTCCAGGCCCTCCTCACGAAAGGTGCCGTTGTGTTGGTTTCGAAACAACCAACTCGGCGTCGAATCGCAGGCCACATAAATATCAGGCCAGCCATCATTGTCGTAGTCGGCCGCGACCACCGTCATCGGGTAGGAGCCCGAGGCTGCTGAAACTCCCGAGGCTTTGCTGACATCGGTGAACGTCCCGTCCCCGTTGTTGTGAAATAACTGGACGAAACCAGGGGGAAGGCCGCGAGGGCCGCAGTTTACGGGAACACCCTTCCAGGTACAATCCGAGTTTTCGCCGGGCTTCGGTAACTTCTCGAGCGTGGTGTTGAGGTAATTCGCGACAAAGAGGTCGAGACGCCCGTCGCGATCGTAATCCACCCAGCTGCAGCCTGAGCCGTAGCGTGTAGCCGACTGGCGTAATCCTGCGCGCTCGGTCACGTCGGTAAATGTTCCGTCACCATTGTTGTGATAGAGGACATTCTGACCGTAGTAGGTGATGAAGAGGTCGTCGAAGCCGTCGTTGTCGTAGTCGCCTACTGTGACTGCGGAGGCCCAACCTGTGCGTTGCAATCCAGCTTTCGCTGTGACGTCGGTAAACGTGCCGTCGCGATTGTTTTTGTAGAGCCGGTTCGTGGTTCCCGGGGGCGCACCCTCCAGGCGGGTGCCGCTAAGGACGAACAGATCCACCCAACCGTCATTGTCGTAGTCGATGAACGCCACCCCACATCCGACTACTTCGATGATGTAACTCTTGCTGTCTGCGCCTCCGTAAATAATCGGTTGCGCGAGACCCGCTTGCTTGGCCACGTCGGTAATGCGAGACAGGAATGGACGACCGGAAGGTTTCCCGCGAGGCTGCGCCTTCACACCGCGCGATGAGACGCCTTGGCCGAAGGCATCGCCTGACATAACGGTACCAGCCGCAGCTATCATGCTGGCGATCATTTTGCGACGGGTAATCATGAAGTTGGTTCGGTCACTTTCAGCATCTGGCCGGCTTTGACGTTCTCGAGTTTCTGTACGACTCCGGACGGCCATCGAATCTCAACCAGTCTCGCCGTCGAATCGGCGCCCAGGCCCACGATCAACCGTTTATCGCTGGCTGAAAGGTAACCGACCGCGGTGTTGACGGTGAAATACTGGGTCAACCCGGATGCAGAGACGACCTTCACGCGGCTGCCAATCCCGTCGCGATTGGACTTCTTCCCGATCGCAAGGATGCCGAGCCAGTGATTGCGATTCCCGCCATCGTTGCGAAGGACTGTCGCGTTCTGGCCAACATTACTCATCACCACCTCGACATCGCCGTCGTTGTCAAGATCACCGAATGCTGCACCGCGTCCGGCCCATTCTGTCTGAAAGGCCGGTCCCAGAATCACTCTCTTGAAGCGTCCCGACTCATTTCGCAACAGCAGTGGGGGCTGCATGTACTTCAAGTTCGGAGAGGTCAGCTGAATGGTGTCCATCACGTGTCCCTGCGCGACGAAAATATCCTTCCAGCCGTCGTTGTCGAAATCGAACAGGTGCGTGCTCCAGCCGGAAAAGGCCAGCGTCGCACCGCCCAGGCCTGACACGTTGGTCACATCGCGGAAGGTTCCGTCGCCGTTGTTGCGAAAGAGCATGTAGCGTTCGTTGGAAAGGTCCGTCACCACGATATCGGGATGGCCATCGTTGTCAAAGTCGGAGAAATCGGCGCCCATCCCAGCGAAAGCCTTGCCGTCCTCATTGTATCCAACCCCTGCGAGGAGCCCTACCTCCTTAAACGTCCCGTCACCATTGTTGTGATAGAGGAAACACTGCACCGAATCATTGGCTACAAAGACGTCGGTGAAACCGTCGCCATCATAGTCGGCAAACGTTACTCCCAGTCCCTTGCCGGCAGGGTTCGCGATGCCGGCCTTCGCTGAAACGTCGGTGAACGTGCCGTCGCCGTTGTTGTGATAAAGAATGCTGGTCGCGCCTTCGTAGTTGTCGGGATGACAGTAAGCGCGGTAGCCGGGCTTCTGCTCCCCGCAGTATCGGTTCGTCTTGAAACTCCAGTCCAGGTAACGAGTCACCAGGATATCCAGCTTGCCATCGTTGTCGTAGTCAAAGAATCCCGCGCTCGCGCTCCACCCGCCCGCCTCGACTCCGGAGGTCTTGGTGACATCGGTGAAGGTGCCATTCCCATTGTTGTGGTAGAGCGTGTTCCCGCCGTAACTGGTCACGTAGATGTCTTCGAAGCCGTCATTGTCGTAGTCGCCGACCGCCACGCCCATGGCGTAGCGGTTCTGCGGCATTCCGGTCAGGCCGGCCTTTTCGGTTACATCGGTAAATGTGCCATCGGCATTCTGGTGATAGAGACGGTTCCAGAACTTTCGGTCCGTCTTGTCGGGCAGTTTGCCGCTCGGCACCGGGTCGTCGATCTTCGCGCCGTTGGTAAAGAAGATATCCAGGCGACCGTCGTTGTCATAATCGAGCAGGGCTACGCCGCCCCCCATGGTCTCCACCAGGTACTTATTTGAAGTGGCAGAGTTTTCGTGCTTGAAGTGAATTCCGCTGGCCTGGGTAATGTCGGTGAACTGGACCTCTGAAGCGGGTGTCGCGCTCATCAAGCCGCAGAACAGCGCGGTCGCGATGATCGAGCGGCTTGCATGTAGGCGTCTCCCCATAATCGGCTCTATCGAAATTTCCGCTGGTCGAGTATTCCCTTCGTTTCCTGCAGGACGACTAAGTGATTGGCCGGCAGATTCGGGAAGCTCTCCTTCGCGCCAGAAGGCCAGGAAACCTCAATCCGATCCGCCTTGGTCGCGCGGCCCAAGCCGAAGTGGAGTCGAAAATCATTTTGCGAGTAATAACTGGATCCGCTCATGACTTCATCGATCTGGCTGTGCTCACCGCTGATAACTTTTACGCGAGCCCCGATCGCCGACCGGTTCGAGCGTGTGCCTACGCACTTGATCATGATCCAATTGTTCTTATTTCCACCATCATTGCGCAACAGCGTGGGAGGACCGTCCAGGTTGTTGATGACCGCATCCACGTCACCATCATTGTCGAAGTCCCCGAAGGCGCAGCCCCGAGCAAGGTTTTCCACCCGAAGCGCGGCTCCCGTTTTCGAGGAGACATCCTCGAAGTGCCCATTCCTCAGGTTGCGATACAGAACCTTCGGCTCTTTATAGGAGACATGCAGCTTTCGGCCGGCGATCTGAGAGTACACGTGACCGTTGGCGAGAAAGAGGTCTTTCCAGCCATCGTTATCGAAATCAAAGAAGCCTACCCCGAAACCGAGATATTTCCGGTTCACTCCCAGGCCGGCCTTGATGCTGGCGTCTTCGAAGGCGCCATTGCCGTAGTTGCGATACAACGTGGTTACCTGTTCGGAGAAATTTGTGCGCGCGATATCCAGCCAGCCATCTCCATCGTAGTCGGCTACGGCCACGCCCATTCCTGACAGGGCAACCCCATTTTCGTCCAAGGCGCATCCGGCGGAGACGGCAGTTTCGCGAAACGTTCCATCGCGATTGTTGCGGTAGAGCAGACTCGGAGCGCTGTCAGAGGCGACATAAATATCGGGCCAGCCATCGTTGTCGAAGTCGGCGGCGGCCGCTCCCATCCCGTAAGAACCCGTGGGCTGCCAGTTCCTCCCCACGAAGATCATCTTGGAAGGTCCACTGGGACGAGCAATCCCGGAAGGTTGCGACACATCTGCAAAGGTGCCGTCGCCGCGATTGCGGTAGAGAATGTTCGTGCCGCCAGCGAACCCCTGCGGGCCGCACGGTACAGGAATGTCGTTGTAGTTGCAGTAACCCGCTTGGCCCGGCTTGGGAGCGCCCGCCAGATCGAAATTCACGTAGTTCGCGACGAACAGGTCGAGGTGGCCGTCGCGGTCATAATCCAGAAAACAGCATCCTGCGCCCCACGAACTTCCAGACCCGGCCACCCCGGCTTGTTCTGAAACGTCGGTGAATGTGCCGTCGCCATTATTGTGATACAGGATGTTGTGTCCCCAGTAGGTGACGAACAGATCGTCGTAGCCATCGTTGTCGTAGTCGCCGACGCAGCATCCTTGCCCCCAGCCGAAACGAGTCAGGCCTGCCTTCTTCGTGACATCGGTGAACGTGCCGTCGCGATTGTTGTGAAACAGGTAACTGATGGGTTGGCGATCCCGCTCAACCGGCGCAAGGCTGGTTCCATTCACCAGAAAAATGTCGAGCCAGCCATCGTTGTCGTAATCAAACAGCGCAACGCCGCAACCCATCTCCTCCAAGAGAAACTGCTTGTTCGCAACGCTGCCGGAAATGTTTTTGGCATGCAGCAGACCAGCCCCGGCGGTCACGTCGGTGAAGACGACGGAAAGGGGCGCGTCGATGGCGCCGAGATCGTGAACTCCCGCCAGCATCGCCGCACCGGCTCCGCCCAGCACATGTAAGAATTCACGACGGGATTGCGGGCGGCCGGGGCCGCTACTCATGCTCGCCCCCGGGTTTGGGTGGGCTTCCGCCGGGACGGTTTGCGCTACGCCGCATCTTGTCCAGTTCGGCCGTTTCCTTGTCAAGGCGGGTGAAGGATTCGAGCGCTTTTCGACTGTCATCCATTTTGCCCAGCCGGCGGTAGAGATTGGCCAGAACGTAGTAATAAGAGGATGCCCGAGGATTGAACGAGATGGCCCGGTTCACGGAATCGACTGCCTCGTCCAGGTGCCCTTGCCCTTCGTCAGCCTTTCCCTTTTGAAACCAGGCGCGATCGGACTTGGGATCGAGTTCAAGCGCCTTATTCGCGTATTCGAGAGCTTTCTGGGGCTCGCTCTTGCGGTTGTAATAGGCACTAAGGTTCACGTGGGCGGAAGCGAATGAGCCTTTTCGCGCATCATTCAGAGCGATGGCTTTTTCGTAGTTCGCGACCGCCCCGGCGTCGTCGCCCAAGGCCTCCTGCGCGAGGCCCAAAGCATCCAGATCCTCTACATAAGACGGTTCAATCCGGAGCGCCTCTTCGAATTCTTTCCGCGCGTTCTCCCAGTTATCCAGAATGGAATACAGCTTGCCCAGATCGTAGTGGATTTCGGCGGACTGCGGACGGTAGCGAATCCCCTGCTCGAACTCAACTTGCGCCGCATCGAATCTTCCGATCAGCATCAGGTCGCGACCGAGAATCTTGTGCGCTTCGGCATTCCGGACGTCAAGTTGAAGAGACTTCGACAATGCCTTAATCGATTCGCCAATCTTCTGCTGGGCGAACTGGCAGTAACCCAGAGCGTACCAACCCCATGACGACGTCGGACGGTACGTGACGTAGTCGGTCAGAAGCGGCTCGACGTCCTTAAACCGGGCACCTCGAATGTAGTCTTCGAACTCCGCCATCTTTGCGGGATCGTCCACCTGCGCCTTTGCATTGAGCTGATCGAGCCTCTGTCGGGCAAAGACGTCACTCGGGTTGAGATCCAGCGCCTTGCGAAATGCGGCAGATGCGTCCTTGTCGTTCCCCTGCTTCTCGAGAGCAGCCCCCAGGTAGTGTTGCGCTTCCCCGGAGTCAGGCTGGAGGTTAATCGCGTGCCGGAATTTGGCGATAGCCTGCTCGTACTCGCCCTTGTCGAGCGCGGCCTGGCCCTCGGCGATGTCCAGATTGGCATTCTGCTTCCGGTCGTCGGCGGAGGAAAGCTCCCGACCCTTTTGCACTTCCACTCCTGCTTCGTCCTTGCGTCCCGCCCGCGTCAAGGCTAGTCCCAACTGATAATGGGACTCACCGCTTTGCGGGTCGAGGCGAGTGGCTTCCTGGAGTTCCTGAACGGCTTCCGGAATTTTTCCATCGCGCACCAGGGCCTTACCCAGGGCCAGGTGGGCGCGTGGGAAAGCCGGTGCGATCGCGATCACCTTGCGCAGTTGCTCGATCTCTTTCGCGCCTTGGCTCGGGTTGGTGCCGTAGGCCACGGCGAGGTTGAACTGAGCTTTCACCGAGTCCGGAGCCAGTGCGACTGCCTTTTCCAGTTCGCGGACGGCCTGCTCGCCGTCGGTGGACGTGAGGGCTGCGCCCAGGTTGGCGTGGGCGTCGGCGTAATCAGGCTGGATGCGGATAGCCTCGCGGAACGCCTTAATGGCGGGCTCGTCGTCACTCGCCTGGGTCAAGACTAATCCAATGTTGTTATAGGCCTGGGCAAAGTCGGGACGCAGGCGAACCGCCTCCCGAAATTCGGCTACGACGGCGCCGCTGTCGGCACCCTTGCGTCCGAGGAGAAGGCCGAGCATGTTGTGCGCGTCGGCGCGATCCGGAGCCTTGGCGAGCGCTTCGCGGAGGCCGGCAATGGCAGCTTCCCAATCGGGCACCGGAGGCGACGGCGACGGAATATTGAGTCCGGCTTCGAGTTGTCCGAGAGCTCTATCGAGATCGCCCGAACGAAGGAAAACAATGGCGAGATCGACGTAGGTGGCGGGCATCGGCGGCAGCAGGGCGATCGCACGCTGCAGACCTCGCCGCGCAGCAGCCAAATCGCCGGTATCGCGCAGGGCAGTTCCAAGAAACGCATGCCCGGCGCCCGCCGCCGGATCGAGCCGGACACTTTCCTTCAACTCCGGAATCGCTTCTTGCTTAGAGCCGCTGTACCAGAGTGCTACGCCCAGGTTGTAGTGGGCTTCGGCGGAATCCGGCTGGAGCGCGACCGAACGGCGTAAGTGCATGAGCGAGGCGTCGAGGTCTCCCCGCTGCCCGAGGATAAAACCGAGCAGGTTGTGGGATCCGGCATGGCTTTCGTCGAGTTGAAGGGCTTCGGTGAGCTGTTCCTGAGCGGACTTCAAGTCGCCTCGTGCCGCCGCCTCCTGAGCCCGCTTGTAAGGTTCGTCGGCTGGGCTTGGTGTGCTCGCCAGGGAGTGGCGGACTGCAGCGCCCTGCTGTTTCAGGGCCAGGCCGAGACCGTAGTAGCCCTCGCGTAGCTCCGGATCGATCTGGAGAGCTTTCTCGAAGGCCGCAATCGCGCCGGGCAGATCACCGCTCTGGCGAAGTGTCTGGCCAAGTTCATATTGCACGCTGGCGTTGCCCGGGTCGTGGTCGGCAACCCGTCGCATGTACACCAGCGCCCCTTCCGCATCGCCCTTTTCCCGCAGCGCTACGCCCAGGTTCATCTGTGCCGCAAAGTTACCTGGCTCCAGGGCGAGCGCTTTCTTGAACACCTCGACGGCCTCGCCGATCTCACCACTCTTGGCGAGAGCCGAGCCCAAATTCGTTTGTGCTCTTGCCGACGTGGGGTCAAGCGCGACCGCCTTCTTGAACTCGCTGATGGCGCCGGGGAGGTCGGCCTTCTCCATGATCGCGACCCCCAGCCAGTTATGCGCTTCCGCAGACGAGGGTCCCACCTTTACAGCGCGCTGAAAGGCTTCGAGCGCGTGTGGGTAGTCGTTTTTTTCCCAGTAAGCCAGTCCCAGAGCGACCTCAAGTTTGGGGTTGTTGGGATCATGCTGGATGGCTGCTTCGATCTGCTGGAGGGATTGAGAAGGCTTCTCTGGACCTTGCCCGGCGGCGGTACCAGCCAAGAAGACTACTAAAACTGCGGCCCACGCCCGCGCGATCTGCCGGTGCCTGCTCATTGGTTAGGATCTGTGAGACGAAGCTGCAAGCGCGAGTTCTCTACATCGTCCTTGCGCAGTGCCTTGGCGATCTCGAGCCGCTTGTCCGCCTCGTCCTTTTTGCCCATGCGAGTCAGAAGCAAACCGAGTTGGTAGTTGGCCTTCACGGACTTGGGATTCAGGCGAATGGCTTTCTCCAGGCTCACTTCTGCTTCAGGATAGCGCTGAGCGCTCATCAGCAAGCTTCCCAAGGCCTCGCAGGACGGCGCATGGTCCGGATAGCGCTGCAGCAGGCTCTCTAGTGCCTGAATGGCCTCGGCATCACGACCCTGATCCCTGGCGACCAGAGCCAGGTAATAGTAGGGTGCAAGCTGAGCCGGCTGCAAGCGAATGCTCTCTCGCAGATGGGTCGCAGCGTCCTCAAGGCGTGATTGCAGATACAGGACTGACCCCACTGCATATTGCAGCTGAGCGTCGCCGGGCTTCTGTTTGAGCAGCCCGTCCAATATGTTTTGCGCCGACTCGAACTGCTTCTTGCCTACCTTGGCCGCAGCCAGCGTGTACTGATACGACGGATTGTCCGGTCGCAAGGTCACCGCCTGCCTCAGACCGGTCTCGGCATCTTCCAACAGGTCCATCTTCAGGCAGACTCTGCCGAAGCCAAATTGGACCTCGGGGTTACCGGGGTCGATCTTCTTCGCCCGTATCCAGTAGGAGAGCGCACGCTCCAGTTCGTCACGCTCCTCCGCGATACCGGCGGCCTGTTGCAGCGCGGTGAGCGAATCGGGTTTTAGGCCCAGAGCCTGGTCATAAGAATCGAGGGCCTTCTCGAAGTCCTTTTGAAGGACATACAGACCCGCCAGGTTAAATGCCAGCTCATACGAAAGCCCGCGTCGTTGCTTGACACCTTCCAGGATTCCAACTGCCTGCGGGACTATGCCTCCCTTGCCCAGCAGCACAGAAAACCTCATCGACCACTCCGGGGAAACGTTAGTAAGACTCTCCCAGTCGCTTGCCAGGGCGGCGGCAGCCTTCGGGTCGCGGGTATTCAAGTAATCGGTGGCTAACATGAACAGCCCTTCGGCAGATTGCTTCAGGGAGCCAAGAACGGGCTTGGCGAGTTCCAGCGACTGTCCGTAGTTACCCTTTTCTGTCTCGACCTGAGCCAGGGCGAGTCTTGCCGGCGCATTGGAGGGATCGAGCTTCAGCACCCGGCGATAGAGTGGCAGGGCCAACCCACGATTCCCTTGCAGTGTATAGACCTGCGCAAGGCTAAGATGGGCACCTAACAGGCGGGGTTCGAGTCGAATCGCTTCCTCGAGCAATCTGGCGCCTTCAGGGAGGCGCTCCTGTTGGATGCGAATCGAGCCGAGGACGGAACACGCTACCGCTCGGGTTTCGGGATCGGAAAGGGCAAGTTGCGCCTGTTGATCCGCCTCTTCCAGCTTGCCCTGATCAAAAAGGCTGGCAGCATTCTGCAGCGCGGCGCGCGCGTCCACTCCCAAGGCGGCCCCTGCGTACAGAAGCAACAATAAGCAAATGAGCGGTGCCCGAGCACACCACTCCCTCTGCCCCTGCATGCAGTTCGTGTCACAACTCACAATCACCGATGGCCGCCGTGGCTCCACCCACGCGTGAGGCGGAGCCGGGTCTTTACTTTATCCTAGTAATTCAACCGTAAACCAAACTGAATCGAACGTGGCTGATTGCATTGGGTGTTGACGGTCCCAAAGCTCGACGGACCGTAGAAACCGTTTGGATCGCAGAAGTCCGTGCGGTTGAAGATATTGCCCAACTGAGTCTCGAATCGCAGATTGAACCGTTCCTTCAGCGGGAAAATCTTGAATATGTTGATGTCCTCGTTGTAGGTGGGGAATGCGCGAACCGAGCCGTCGCGGCGTGGCGCATTGCCCAGAAGTTGATTCCCGGTAGTGGGGTCGACTCCGGGGTCCGACCAGGCAGCAGGGTCAAAGTAATTATCGGTTAGCGGATTGAAGCTGCTACCCCGCTTGACCGCAGTCACGCCTTTCACGCGGTTTGGCCGTCTCTGGCCATTGAACAGTAGACCGCCGAGGGGGTTGTCCATGGTGATGTTCATGGGCCGGCCGCTTTCGTAGCGCAAAGCTCCGGCGAAATTCCAGCCGCCTAGCGCGAAACGCCCGGCACGCGAGGAAAGATTCTTGCCAAAGGGCACTTCCCAGGTGAAGCCCACGAGAAACACATGCGGTGTGTCGTCACGACTGAGTCCCCACTCGCATTTGTGCGTACAGGATGGGTCTTGGACGGAACCATTTGCCCCATCGCCGCCCTGCCCAGTTTCTGATCCATCGTTGTAAAGCTTGGAGTAGGTGTAGCCCACGCGGAAGCCCAGACCGTGAGAGTAACGTTGCTCCAGCACGACCTCCAAGGCGTTATAGATGCTGCTTCCGAGGGGAACGTCACGCCACAGAACGTTTTGATATTGCGGATATTTTCTCAGAGCCTGCGCTACGCTGCCATTAAAGGTGTCATAGGGCAGAGGAACCCCACCGGCGCACAGGCCAGCGGTAGAGGTCGCGAGGCTGCAGTTTGACGTCAGCGTGCCATTGGGGATGGACAGGACGCTGGAAGGATTCATGTTCGCGGCCACGCCCATCTTCTGCCAATCCGCCGTCAGGCGGGTTCCGCGATTGGCGATGTAGGAAACATCCAGCCGCAGGTTAGCATTCAGCTGCCGCTCAAAAGTGAGCGACCAGTTCTGATATCGCGGCAAAGTCAACCCATTCTTGGCAACCGCGATGACTGACTGGTTGTTGGCAAAGGAGGGATCGATAAACGGCGGCGGATTGACGCATGGAGAAGTCGGCGTTCCACCCGGGCAAGCCACGTTAGTTTGCGGGAATCCATTATCTAGGAAGAACGCGGCCTGCTCTCCGTTCGATATGTTAGAAACCGTCGGGTTCGAAACATAGCCGAGCGTGGGCTGCCCGATAAATTGATCGAACGATATGCCGGAATAGTAGATGCCATAGCCACCACGAATCGCGGTCTTGTCATTTACCCGATAGGCGAAGCCGATGCGCGGCCCCCATGCGTTGTGGTCGGGGCTCTCGAAGGTGCGCTTTCCCGTGCGGCCCGCTCCTTTCCCGGCGAAGAGCAGCGCGCCTGGCAGACCCCCAGCACCAGGATTCGGGGTGTTGGGATCGAAGCTGGAATACCGGTCTTGCGTTTCCGTCCGTGCAAACTGGTAGTCGTAGCGCAGGCCCAAGGTCAGAGTCAGCCGGCTCGTGGCTTTGTACTCGTCATTGATCCATGGAGAGGTGTAGGCTTCATAGAACATCGGGTGAAATGGAATGTTCTGGGTGGAGGAATCCACCTGCCCTAACAAAAAGGACGCGAAAGACTCGCCCGAATTGGCGATGAGGGCACCTGCGCTGTCGTAGCCGCCAGTCTCGCGCCGGTCGAAACGGAACTCGCCTCCCTGGTTGCCGTTCGCCCAACCAGAAAATGGGAACTGATGCCAGCGGTATTCAAAGCCAACCTTAATGGTGTGCTTACCCTTCACCCATGACAAATCGTCAGAGAACTGCCAACGATTGTTGGTAAGGAATCCGAATTTGCCCCAGCCGTATTGACCGAGGGAGTTGTAAGGAATGTTGCCGGCAAAATCCAGGAGAGGCGGCCCGGCGGTCTGGTCAAGAAGGCCTCCATTGCCCAATGGATTTGCCGCGCCTGCGGTTCCTGCCCAAAGAATGCCCGGCCATCCCGCGCCGGCAGAAAGCGGGTTCCCACCCATGAACCAACGATCCCACGCAATCGTGGTGTGATTGAGGAGGTTGGGGCGGATGATCCAGTCGAACTGGGTGTGGGTGTGATGGGTCGCGATGCGCTGGTAGAAACCGTTTCCGTAGTAGTTGGTGTTCTTCTGCGGTTCCGTCGCTCCATCAAACTGCGTCGTGCAGCCGGCTACTTCCCCGCAGTTGCGGACGGAGGGCCGGTGCCCCCAGTAAAAGCTTTCACTCATGCGGAAGTTGGGGGTGAAGGAGTGATCGACGCGGAACTCGATGGTTCGAGCGTTCAGCAGCCAGGTCTGATCGCCCGCCGGGTTACCCGCGACATTGTTGTTAAACCCCGCCCGATCCGGATGAACCATGAGGCCCGCGACTCGGGAAGCCACCGTGCTGATCAGTTGCGACGGAAGCTTGTTACAGGGCGTGCCCCCAGCCTGTATGCCATAACCAGGGGTGCCAGGTCCACCCGCCAGATTCGGCGTGATGGGATTGCCTGCGCCATCGCACGTGAACGGGTCGCGACTCGCAACTCCACCCGCGGAAACTGTGGTGCTGTAAGGATTGTAGATCTGGTCAGGCCAAGAACTGAAGTCCCCCGTCTTGAAAGCGTCGATTGGCGTGGTATTTCCGAATCCAGGCAAAATGCCGGAACGCAGGCGCGTCCAGTCAAAATTCGTGAAGAAGAAGGTCTTGTTGTGTCCATCGTACACATGCGGGATTACGACCGGCCCGCCTAACGTGAATCCAAAACTATTGTTCTTCAGTGGAGTCTTCTTGCGCGGCACGCAGTGACCCGTAGCGTCGCAGTCGGCGTCAAAGAATCCGCGGGCGTTGAGGGCGTCGTTGGCGAAGAATTCGTAAGCGCTGCCGTGCAGGGTGTTGGTACCCGGCTTGGAGGTGTACTCGATGAATCCACCGCTGGTATGGCCATACTGGGCAGCAAAGGAAGTCGTAATGACTTTGACTTCCTGGATGCTCTCAATGGGAGGGGCGCTCTCCTGGCTCTGCTGATGTCCGACGGCGTAACCGAAAGCTGCGCCATCGAAGAAGTTCTCGGTCGCCATGGACTGCCCGCCATTGATGCGGGAGTTGAACTGGCTGCCGCGGAACATCGGGTCGCCATTCGGCTTCATGGGGAGGTAGCCGGGCTGGATTTGAAGTACGGCCTCTGCCAGGCGGACATCAGACGCGGTGATGGTCGGAATATCCTGGTAGTACTTTTCGTCGACCACGTGGCTGATATCGGGAGTGGTCACGTTCAGTTCCGCCTCGGCCTTGACCTCCACCGACTCGGTGACCGCGCCAACCGCAAGAACGACGTCTTTGCGGATAGTTTCCGCGCCTTGCAGCTGGATCCCCGAATTGACGGACTTCTTGAATCCGGGGTGGTCGACCGTGACGGTGTAGACACCCAGCACCAGCGGAGGAGTGGTGTAGGCCCCGGCGCTATTGCTAACCAGCGTGGTCTCGACGGCGGTGCCTTCGTTGCGCACTTTGATGTCGGCGCCCGCGACCGCTGAACCGGTGGCCTCTGTCACGATGCCGGTAATGATGCCCCGGTCTGAACGCTGCGCCAGAAGTGAAGTTGTTAAGCAGAGGACACCTAGCACTGCGGACAACCCTACAACGAGGTAGGATCTCATCGTAACGCCCCCAATTTGTGCGTTTCCCGTCGGTCGAGTAAACGCTTGCTGCATGGCCGCATACGTTACGCCCGCGTTTATCCGACTGTCAAGAAAAATCTAATACTTTTCTACTATGCGTATCTTCATGCTCTACAGGTAGGCCTGTAGTTGCAGCGGCTTCCGACGAGCCCAAGACCCCGTCCAACGACCGATGGAACGCCATCCTCCGGCCTAATTGCGATGGCTTGTTCGCCGCCTGCAGCCTCCCCGGTCGAAGGGTGAGCGTAAACGATTTCCACAGCCAGTATTCCGCCTGGGTCGCCAGCCACGCAGTCTAGTCCCTTTCCTTGCGGCGGCAACCTTAGCCACAGGATGGCTGCATCAGACCGCCGATTGCGGAATTCCGCGCCGCCCCAGCCTCGCCTGCAGATCCATTGCACGAGGCCTCAACCCCCATGCCTCTTCGACATGTGCCTCGGAGGAAGCCGCCGGCTCTAACCGGCCCATTGAATAACCGTGTAAGAGCGTGCGGGCACTTCAAATTTCGTGCGCCCGCCAGCTGTCGAAGGTTTGTCTACTGCCTGGGGTATGACCCGCTTAGGCTCATCAAAACTGTTGAAGGCTTTCAGGTCGCTTCCGGTCAGGGTCGTGGAACTCAGTACCTGGCCGGGGGTTTTATCTTGCCAGTTGATCTCAACGGCGCGAGCCTTATTCAGGTCGCGATTCAAGATAAACATACAGACTTTCCCGTCTTCGGGTTTCAGGGTTCCAGCCGCATCCAGGTAGGGAACCTGGCCGATCTCAGAAACTTCGTACGTGGGTGATTCCACTAGCAAGTTCAGCACGTTCCCGCGGGCAAACTGCAATGCTGCACTGTAGGGATAGAAGATCGTCTGCCGGAGTGAACCTTTGGGGTTCGTCATGATGGGAGCGATGACGTTAATGAGCTGCGCGAGGCAGGCAATTTTGACCCGATCAGCATTACGCATCAGGGTGTTCAGGATGCCCCCCACAAGCAATGCATCTTCGAGGTTATAAACCTCTTCCAGGAGGTGCGGCGCTTCTTGCTCGTGACCGTTCACCGCATCGCCACTCCGGGCCCGGTACCACACGTTCCACTCATCGAAGGACAGCCACAGCTTCTTGGGAGAGCGCTTGTGTCCCCTCACTAGATCACACACGGCTAGCGATTCCGCGATCTGACGCTCCATGCTCAGGTTCATCGCCAGGAACTTCGTACTGTCGGCCCCGGTGTCTTCCTGGGTGTTGCCAAAGTAGCGATGCAGCGACAACCCATCGACATGCTCATAGCATTGCTCCAGAACCTCACGGTCCCACTCCAGGTACGTGGGCATCCGATTGTGGCTGGATCCGCAGGCGATGAGTTTTAGAGTTGGATCCACATAGTGCATCTGCCGAGCTGCGTCCTGCGCCTTCATGCCGTACTCGTTTGCCGTTATATGGCCGATTTGCCATGGACCGTCCATTTCGTTACCCAGACACCAGTGCTCGACCTTGTAGGGTTGCGCGACACCGTGGCTGCGGCGAAGTTCGCTCCACTTCGTGCCTTTCTCTACATTGCAGTACTCCACCAGGGCCGCCGCTTTCTCTGGCGTTCCGGTTCCAAGGTTGAGTCCCATCAGGGGGCGGGCTCCGACCAGCTTGCACCACGCCATGAATTCGTTGGTGCCGAACTGGTTGGTTTCGATTGTGTTCCAGGCCTTGTCGAGCGTGCGCGGACGGTCTTTCTTCGGCCCAACCCCGTCAAGCCAGTTGTAGCCGGACACGAAGTTTCCGCCGGGATAGCGAATAATCGGAACCCCCAGTTGGCGGACTTCGTCGATCACGTCCTTGCGAAATCCGTTGGTGTCCGCCAAATTCGATCCCGGATCGTAGATGCCCTCATAAATCGCCCGCCCCAGGTGTTCGAGGAACGAACCAAACAGATTTGGGTCAAGCGGCGAAACCGTGCGGCGGGAGTCCAGATAAATGCGTGTGACATCGCTCGAAGGGGCGGGCGACGTCTGAGCGAACGAGAGACGGTCGAGGAGGAGGTTGGTTGAGCAAGCCATGCCAGCGCCCGCGACTTGCTGCAAGAAGTGTCGTCTTTTGTCGGAAAACATGTTTGCAGTCTCCTGTACGTTTGCAGAGCGATTGGGAAGCGACCGGGGCCAGATACTCCCAGCGGCCCGGGCTGAACGGCAAACGTTTGCTTACGAGTTTTTAAATCTCCAACCTATACAGTCTCCGAAACTCATCGCGCAAAACAAATGGCACGAGCGTAGCCCCCCACTCTTTTCTTACCGCATGGCATTATCCACAGATGAGCTGGCCCTGTAAACGATTACAGGTATATCATCCCGGCTTAGCCGTTACGAAGCTCGGCACAACTCCATGCCCGGAAACTCACTGGCCTTCCCCTTGCGAGGTTCGAGAGTAGTCCCGCTCCTCGTTCTTCTGTGGGTTCTGCCCGCACTAGCACTCACGTTTCTTTCGGCCACTCCTTGCCAAGCACAGCCCTCCCAGGAGCGAGTGACCATCCACGTCGATGCGGACGAAGTCCAGGGTCCAATGCCGCCAGCATGGAACTATTTCGGGTATGACGAACCAAACTATACCTATGCTCCGAACGGGAAGAAGTTGCTCGGCGAACTGGCGGTCCTGAGTGCACGGCCGGTTTACGTCCGCGTGCACAACCTCTTCACCAGCGGCGATGGTTCCGCGTCCTTAAAGTGGGGCTCGACCAACATCTACACCGAAGATGCGAACGGTAATCCGATCTACAGCTGGGAAATCGTCGATCGCATCTTTGACGCGTTCAAGCAAACGGGGATCAAGCCGCTGGTGGAACTCGGCTTCATGCCGCAGGCACTTTCGGTCCACCCCGAGCCCTATCGTCACGGCTTTCCCCAAGGCCCCGCCAACTCCATCTATACAGGGTGGGCCCATCCGCCCAAGGATTATCGAAAGTGGTCTGAGCTGGTGTTTCAATTCGTCAGACATTTGCGGCAACGTTACGGCGATGCCGAACTGAAAGACTGGCTTTGGGAAGTGTGGAATGAACCTGACATCGGCTACTGGCAAGGAACGCCGGAAGAGTATTTCAAACTTTATGATTATTCCGTCGAGGCCGTTCTGCGCGCCTGGCCGGAAGCACGCATCGGCGGTCCTGACAGTACTGGCCCGGCTTCTCCGCATGCCATCGAATTCCTGCGGATGTTTCTCGAACACTGTGCACATCAGCGCAACTATGTGAGCGGCAAGACCGGGTCCCGTCTTGACTTCATCAGCTTCCATCCCAAGGGAGCGCCCACATGGCAAGGGGATCACGTGCAGATGGGGACTGCTCGTCATTTGAGCGCGGTCGAGCAGGGCTTCAAAACCGTGGCGTCGTTTCCGGAGTGGCGCGCGACTCCGATTATTTTGGGAGAATCAGATCCCGAAGGCTGTGCGGCCTGCTCCGCGCGAACCAATCCTCAGAACTCTTATCGGAATGGACCGCTGTATGCCTGCTATGAGGCCGAGGTCCTCAACCACATCCTGGCGCTCGCGGTAACTGAGCATGTCAATGTCCTCGGCATCGTCACATGGGCCTTCGAATTTGAGGGTCAGCCTTATTTCGAGGGCTTTCGCACATTAGCCACCAACGGCATTGATAAAGCCGTGCTGAATGCTTTTCGGATGTTTGGGATGCTGGGTGAGAAGCGTGTCATGGTCAGCAGCTCGGGCTCATTACCAAGCAGCAAAGTTGTGCAGAATGGAGTGCGGGGAAAGCCGGATATCAATGCCATCGCTACACGGAGGGATGGGGAGATCGACGTGCTGATCTGGAACTATCATGATGACGACGTGCCGGCGCCTACTGCTTCGATTGACCTCGCGTTGAACGGCCTGCCCGCTAACGTGAAGCGCGCCCTGCTGCAGCATTTTCGAGTCGATTCCAATCGCAGCAACGCTTACGCAGCGTGGAAGGAGATGGGATCACCGCCGTCACCTTCTGACCCGCAATATGAGAAGCTGGAGACCACATCCCAATTGCAACTTCTGGATTCTCCGGCATGGATCACGGTTGAGAACCGGAGTGCGCACCTGCGATTTGACTTGCCCCGTCAGGGTCTCTCCTTCTTGCGCATCACCTGGTAGGCGAACCAGCGCGGTGGGTCGAGAAATCATCCGACCATCTGGAACACATCGGTCAATGCCGCTGGAACGCCTTGGTGACCGCGGAGAAATCTTCGTCGCCGTGGCCGGCGGCAATCGCCTGTTTGAATATTTCCAATGCCGCCAAGGCGGTTTGCAGCTGGATTCCTTGGACCGATGCCTCATTTACCGCATACGCCAGATCTTTTGCCATCAAGCGCAAGGTGAAATTTGGATCATCGTTGGCCCCCAATTGAGTCGCGATCCTCTTCACGATCCCACTACCAGGAGCGCCTTCGGTGAGAATCTTCACCACTTTCTCCTGCTCCAGGCCGGCGCCTTCAGCCATCGATAGCGCCTCCGCGAAAGAGGCCGCTTGTACGCCGCAAACGAAATTGTTGATCAGCTTCATCATGGCTCCGCTTCCATGAGGACCGAGATGAATCACATCGCGACTCAGCACGGAAAGCACGGGACGCACCGTTTCCAGCGCAGTGGCTGGGCCTCCTACGAGAAAAAGCAGTTGCCCGGAAGATGCGTGGGGCCTGGTGCCGGTGACGGGTGCATCCAGGAATTTGCATCCCCGTTGCGCGGCTGCGGCCGCTAACTCCTTCACCCAGCCGACGCTGAGCGTGCTGGACTCGATCAGCACAGAACCGCGCTGTGCTCCGGCCACGACCCCGTTTTCGCCGAGCCAGACATTGCGGGAGGCCTGGTCATCGGCAACCATGCTGATAACGATCTCGGCGCGCGAGGCGGCTTCGCGCGGCGAATTAGCCACGCCGGCCCCGCCGGCGCAGAAAGGCAGGGTCTTGTCACGATTCCGGTTGTAGACGGTCAACGGGAAATTAGCGGAGAGCAGGCGGCTCGCCATCCCCGCGCCCATTGTTCCCAGTCCCAGAATTGCTACGTGCGGCTTTGCCATGGTGTTCAATCACCTTAAAGGAAGAACGTCAACCAGCGAGTCCGTCCCGCCTGCAATGCGCAACGGGTTGCGTAAAGGTCGCCCGAATCCCTCCGGGGCAACCTGCATCACATCGCTCTCCTGCAACCGTATGCCGTCGCTGAAACTAAGGCAATCGGTGCCGAAAAAGTGAACGTGAACATCTCCTGGCCGGCGATGCGCTTCGAATTTGAAATGATGGTGTTCGATGTTCCGCAGGCTGTGACACATTTCAGCCTCACCGCTGCGGAATGTCTTCGACCAAAGCAGCTGGCCCCCGCGGTCGACTTTGATCGTCACCGGGACCGATTGGAATTCCGGGTCAACCAAGAGTTCGGGGCCAAGTGCGCAGGTACGAAGCTTTGAGCCCGCCAGATTGAGGTAGTTTTTCTTTTCGAACTGGTGGTCGGAAAACTCGTTGCCCGCGGCCATTCCGAGCCGGTAGGGTTGCCCGCCCGGGCCTATGACATAGATACCGGCAATCTCAGCTTCCTCGCCACCGTCCTCGGCATAGGAGGGAAGGTCGAGGGGTTCTCCGTGCGCTCGCAGCGTGGTGCCGGTACCTTTGTAAAACCACTCCGGAGCAATGCCGACACGTGCTTCGGATGGACGGCCTCCTTCCACGCCCCAGCGAAACATCTTCATGCTGTCGGTAAGGTCCTCGGGACCCGCTTCGTGCATGGACTGGCGATTGCGCGCGCTCCCCAGGTGGGTTAACCCGGTTCCCGAGACCAGGCAACGCGCCGGCTCTTCGGGATGATCGATCGCGGGCAAAATCCGCCATTCGGATTGGCCACTATAAATCGGGTCATAGTCCAGCATTTCATGGCGGTCTCGTTGGCGAACGAGCTCGCTTATTGTGACGCCAGTAGACAGGGCCACATTTGCCAACTCGTAAATCGAGGAACATTCCAGCAAATGCAGACGTGGCTCCTCTACCAGAGCCACCCGACGAACGCTGCCGCGTTTGATCTGGATGAGTCGCGTGGTCACGCACCGTTCCTCGTTGGAAAATTACTCAATGACATCAAAGTTGGCCAGCGCGGTCTCGTCGATGGTCAGTCCCAAGCCCGCAACGCTGTCGTCGAGTTCGATATATCCGGCTTTTGCCTTGGGTTCGCCGCGAAAGATGTACCAGAAAAGTTCGTTGCCGACTTCCACGTCCACGATGGGGAAATATTCAGCCATGGGTGAATTCAGGCTGGCCATTACGACGTGGTAATTGTGCATCTGGCCGGCATGGGGGACGACGGGCACGGAATGGGCTTCCGCCAATGCTGAGATCTTGCGTGCCTGCGTGATCCCTCCGACCCGATTGGTGTCGAATTGAATGTAGTCGAGCGCGCGCGCCTCAAGCAGTTCGCGAAATCCGTAAACAGTGAACTCGTGTTCCCCGCCGGCGATGGGAATTCGAGCGCAGGACTTCAGCTCGGCATACCCCCGAATGTCATCGGAAATCACGGGCTCTTCCAGCCAGCGTAGATGGAAGGGTTCCAGGAGCGGCAACATTCGTTTGCCATAATCCAGGGTCCAGCCCATGTATGCATCGGCCATGACATCAATGTCATTGCCCACCGTCTCGCGCACGGTGCGCACGAGCTCAAGATTGCGCTGCATGCCGGCGGCGCCGTCGGCCGGGCCCCATCCGAACCGGAGCTTCATCGCCTGGTAGCCTTCGTCCTTGTAGCGCTTCGCCTCGGCGGCGAGCTCACTCAACTCAACGCTGTACAGGCGCGACGCATACACAGGTATTCGCTGCTTCGTTTTGCCTCCAAGCAAGCGATAAACAGGCTGCTTTGCTGACTTGCCGAGAATGTCCCATAGCGCGATATCGATCGCACTGATTGCGGCCATGCCGATTCCCTTGCGCCCGAACGCCATGGTTTTGCGATACATGTGCTGCCATAAAAACTCGGTGTCCCAAGGATCCTGGCCGATCAATAGAGGTTTCAGGTAGAGGTCGATGGCCTGCTTCGTAACCTGCGGTGCGAGCGCGGCATTTCCGATCCCGACGTGACCTTCGTCAGTGAAGACCTCGACAATGAGCCAGCCGTGAAAAGTGAATGTCTGCATGGAAGCTTCCGCCAGATCCAGCAGGTCCATGGGATTGGTGCAGAAATGCGCTGGCAAAGGTACCGTTTTGCCTCGCCAGCGTACGACGCGAGTGCGAACCCCCGTGATCTTCATCGAACTCCTTCGAAGGTCAATTTCTGTTCGAGGTTGAGCGGCAAGACCGCTGGGATGGCAAGTTGAATTACCAGGAACGCAATCAAATGAAGGCTGCCTGCTATCCGGAAGACGATGCCGTAACCGAATCCATGGTCGAGCAAGTAGCCCACGATTTCTCCGAACGCGATGCCTCCCATCGCTCCGCCGAATCCCACCAGCCCCGCTACCGAACCAACAACGCTTGCAGGAAACAGGTCGGTAGGCAGAACCATTACCAGCGTGGACCAGGATTGTTGTCCGAAATAAGCGAGACTAAAAATGACGATCGCCCACGACACCGGAATGTAAGGCACAAAAATGACGAATGGCATGACGGCCGCGCTTAGACCGAGGGCGAGCTTTCTGGCGATGTCGATGGAGAAGTGGCGACGCACCAACTCGCTCGAGAACCATCCTCCCAGCAGGCAGCCAATCCCGGCCGCGGCATAGGGGATCCACGCGAAGGCGCCCACTGCCTTAACATTGAAGCCTCTGGCGTCGTAAAGGTACTTCGGCAGCCAGAACAGGTAAAAATACCAGGCGGCATCACTCAGGAATTTCGCGGTCACCAGTCCCCAGGACTCACGGATTCGGAGAAGGTCAAGCCAACGCAGGTTTTCAGAAGCAGGCGAGTTCCCTTCCCCTAAAATCTGAACGCCATGACCGCGAGACGCCGCTCGCTCGATGGGTGACGCGTAGCTCAGCATCCACCAGGCCGTCCAGAGCAGGCCCAGTGCTCCCGCGAAAATGAAGATCCATCGCCAGTTTAAATAACTCAGAACGACTGCAATCAGTGGAGGGGCGACCATCGCCCCCACGGCGGTTCCCGCATTGATGATTCCCATTGCCGTGGCACGTTCTGCCGGCAAAAACCATTCCGCCACCGCGCGCGTCGCTGCTGGAAAACCGCCGCCTTCCCCCATCCCCAGCAAGAACCGGCTCGCCGCCAGCATGGCAAATGTGGTCGCCAGCGCGTGGCTGGCGCACGCGAGCGACCAGAAGATCATGATGACGGTAAATCCCCGCCGTGTTCCCAACGCATCCACCAGCTTTCCGCCTGCGGCATACATGAACGCATAGGAGAGCAGGAAGGTTGATTGCAGTGCCGAGAACTGCTGGTTCGAAAGCGGGATCTCCTTTGCAATGGAGCTCACGGCCACGGGCAGGGTCTGGCGATCCAGATAGCTGATCGCGATTGCAGCGCTGACCAGGAACGCAACTCTCCATAGCGGCGACCCCGCTTCCGGACGCGTGCACTCGAAGCGCTCTGTCAATCTGTCTCCGCTTGGCATCAAGCCTTAGAGAGAGGGGTCCACACCTGCATGGCGGTCGCTTGCCGGTTTGACCACGCGTAATAGGGAATGAAGGTCAAGGGAATCTGGCGTGTCTTCACCGGCTGACCGCTGTACCGCGAATAGAGGCCGTTGCTTGCCGCGGGGCGTTGATACGCAACTCCCTTATGGCGAAGAACAACCATGCCACCCAGCATGTCTTTCAGGTACTCGCTTTGAAACTGCGATGACGGCTTTTGTCCAAGCTCCAACGCCACATCGGCCAGTTCCACCCCGCTGGGCTGATCGAGCCCTTCCATGCAGTACACGAGCGGACCCCGTTGCAGAGCAACCCGCCCGGTGTCGTCGGCAACCCGCGGATTCGCTTCGAGGACCTGTGGCGGCATCTCCATCCGCAAACCAATCACGTCGCCGGGCGCCCAGCGCCGCTCGATAGGTAGGTATGCTCCCGGCTTGACTCCCGCGACGGCTTTGCCATTTACAGCGACCTGGGCCGTGTCGGCCCATCCTGGAATTCTGAGATGAAAAGTGAAATCCGCCGCTTTTGCCGGCGTGACCGTGATTTCCACCTCGCCGTCCCAGGGATAATTCGTCTTCTGTGTGACTTTGAGCCCGGTTCCATCTTCCAGGTGCCAATCCAGTTCCGAATTGTCGTAGAAGTGGAGGTAGATTCCGTCACGGCTGGTGCTATAGAAATATCCGGGCAGCGACGCGAATGTGCGTTCCAGGTTGGGGGGACAACAGGTCACGTCATACCAGGAATTTCGGATCTTGTCTCCGGTGGTGGGATCGAACGCCAGCGGATTGCGGTAGCAATATAGCGTGCCATCCAGCGACATGCCGGAGTTGATTCCGTTGTAGAGCGCGCGCTCCATGACATCGGTAAACTTGCCGTCCCCGGTAGCCGAGAGCATGCGCCAGTTCCACATCATGTTGCCGATGGCGGCGCAACTTTCCCCATAGGCCCGGAAGTTCGGCAGCTCGTAAGCGTCGCCAAAAGCTTCGCCGTCCGAACGCGAGCCGACGCCGCCGCTGACATACATCTTGGTGCTGACCATGTCCTGCCACAGCGTGTTCAGCGTCTTCCAGTAAGCATCGTCGCCTGTCTCCATGTAGTAATCGGTCGCTCCGCAGCAGGCATACATGGAGCGCACGGCGTGCCCTTCCAGCTTGGTACGCGCAGTGAACGGGGTCCCACTGAACATGTAGATCGTTCTGCGCTCCGGAAACTTGGCCCGCTCATCGCCCTGCAGGATGTAGCCCGCTAGATCAAGTTGTCGCTTGTCGCCGGTAATGCGGTAGAGCTCGATCAGCCCCATCTCAATTTCAGGGTGTCCGGACACAATGGGTTTCTTGGGAGCTGGGCCGTAGTTCGGCAACAGGAAATCGTTCACGAACCGGATTCCCGCGTCGAGCAACTTTCGGTCTCCGGTGCCGCGGTAATAGGCGATGGCTCCCTGCAGCATGTGGCCGATATTGTAGAGTTCGTGGCCGGTCGACTGGGTTTGCGGTGTCATCCGCAGGGACTTTCGATCTTCGACGTAATAGGTGTTGAGATAACCGTCGGACTCCTGAACCGCTACCACCTCGTCGATGGCTTTTTCGGCCTTCCGCCTCACGTCTGGCAGATCACCGGATTGAAGCGCGAAGCCCACTGCTTCGGTCCACTTATAGACGTCGGAGTCGGAGAAGACCGGCCCGCTCTGCGCTGCATCGCTCTTACCGCTGAGGCGCCGGAAATTATTCATGCGCCCGTTGGCTTCCAGCAGATCATGCATGGTGGGAATGCTTTTCGCGACATTGATCTCGCGCCTCTGTCCCCAGAAACCGCTCGTGATGGTTACCGCGTGTACCGGAATTTGACGCAGCTTCGCGTGAGGAGACTTCGCAAGGTTTTCGATTGCTTGATCCTTCCACGGAGGGGCGTCGGCCAACGGCACGGCGGATTGGGATGAACGGCCGAGCGGGACTTCAGTAGCCCTGCCAAAGACCTCGGGCACTGCCACCGAAGAGACAGCGGCCACCGAAAGTGCGGAAGTCACAAATTGACGACGGGAAAGCTCGCGAGATTTGGGCATGTCCTGACTCCTGGCGCGTTGCGAACAAAGCGGGGCCCTTGCCGAGGGCCTTTAATTTGGATCGGGACGGAATTATAGCGCGATTCCAGTAATCGTTTACTGACATCCGCTGGTTTGCGCTATCATCGATGCCGTTTGGATGGCCCTATGAAAAAACTGCGCAGCCAGGATTGGTTCGGACCGCTCGATAAAAACGGGTTCATCCACCGCAGTTGGATGAAGAATCAGGGCTGGCCCCACGACCTGTTTGATGGCCGCCCCATTATCGGAATCTGCAACACGTGGTCCGAACTGACGCCTTGCAATGCCCACTTCCGGGAACTCGCGGATTTCGTCAAACGCGGGGTCTGGGAGGCCGGCGGCTTCCCCCTTGAATTTCCTGTCATGTCTCTGGGCGAAACCGTGCTGCGCCCGACGGCGATGCTGTTTCGCAACCTGGCCAGCATGGATGTCGAGGAATCGATTCGCGGCAATCCACTGGATGGAGTCGTCTTGCTCATGGGCTGCGACAAAACCACTCCATCACTGCTCATGGGCGCTGCCTCTTGTGATCTACCGTCTATCGGGCTATCCGGCGGGCCCATGTTGTCGGGCAAGTTTCGCGGCAAGGACCTGGGCTCTGGCACCGGCGTGTGGCAGATGACGGAAAAGATACGCAGCGGTGAGATGAAGGCCGAGGAATTCTTCGAAGCGGAGAGTTGCATGCACCGCTCGAAGGGCCATTGCATGACCATGGGCACAGCTTCCACCATGGCAAGCATGGTCGAAGCGCTGGGCATGAGTTTACCCGGAAACGCGGCAATTCCGGCTGTCGATGCCCGCCGCAGTACCCTCGCGCAGTTGACCGGACGCCGCATCGTTCAGATGGTCCGGGAAGATTTATGCATCTCGCAGATTCTTACGCGCGGCGCGTTTGAGAACGCGATCCGCACCAATGCCGCCATCGGCGGATCCACCAACGCTGTAATTCATTTGATCGCTCTCGCCGGCCGCGTCGGCGTGCCACTGTGTCTTGATGATTTCGACCGGCTGGGAAACGGGATGCCGTGCCTGGTCGATATCCAGCCCTCGGGCGCACACTTAATGGAAGACTTCTTCTATGCGGGGGGCGTACCCGCAGTACTTCGTGAACTGGGCGAGGCGGGCCTGCTCGACCGTGATGCCTTGACCGTTAACGGAAGCTCTCTCTGGGCCAATGTCGCCGATGCGCCTTGCTGGAACCGGGATGTCATTCATCCTTTCGCGCACCCGTTTAAGGAAGACGCCGGCATTGCGGTGCTCCGCGGCAATCTTGCCCCGGACGGCGCTGTGATCAAGCTGTCGGCGGCGAGTCCAAACCTTTTGCAGCATCGCGGGCGCGCGCTTGTCTTCGAGTCCATCGAGGAGTTTCATACGCGCATCAATGACGAGGAGCTCGACGTCGACGAAAACTCGGTGATGGTCCTGAAGAATTGCGGGCCTCGCGGATATCCCGGCATGGCGGAGGTGGGCAACATGCCGTTGCCTCCCAAGGTGCTCCGTAAGGGCATCACGGACATGGTGCGAATCTCCGATGCGCGCATGAGCGGCACCGCTTACGGAACGGTTGTGCTGCATGCCTGTCCAGAAGCCGCGGCCGGCGGTCCGCTCGCTCTCGTTCAGTCGGGAGACATGGTTACCCTCGATGTACCCCAGCGGCATCTCGGACTGGAGGTCAATGACAGCACCCTCGCGGCACGGCGCGCGAAGTGGACACCTCCCCCACTTCCCCAGCGAGGATGGGAGAGGCTTTATGTTGAGCATGTCCTGCAGGCGCATCAGGGAGCCGACCTGGATTTTCTTGTGGGCCGCAGCGGTTCCCGCGTGACGCGGGATTCACACTGAGTGCATCGGCATCTAAAACGCCATGGATGATGGTTGGAATCGCCGGCGTGTTTTAAAGCAGCTAACCTTGGTGGCGGGGACGTTGGTGCTGCCGGCAAGATACCTGTTCGCCAGGCCGTCGCTCGCGGGAGTTCGTCGCGACTGGGAGATCCAGATTTCCTCTATAAGCGCGCACACTCTCCGGCTGAGCATGCTTCCTCGGGGGGATGGCGCGATGAGCACGATTCCCATGGACGGCTCGCTTGTGCAGGCCTCGTGGGGAGCGCCAGTCGCGAGCCTTCACGGTGACTGGCACGCGCAAACCGTAAAGACGGACGGCCTGGTCGTCCATGCCGCTCCCGATCCGCTGACCTTTACCATCGAAAATACGAAGGGTGAAAAGATTCAGCAACTCTCCGTGGACTCTAAAAACGGCGTGGTTCATTTTGAGTCCGGACAATCACCGATCTTCGGTCTTGGAGAAGGCGGCCCACAATTTGATCGGCGCGGCTCCTTGGACGAAATGATCAGTGGCCAGGGTGGGTATCGACTGGAGACCCACGGCGGCCGCGTCCCCATTCCATGGGTCATTGGGACGGAAGGTTGGGCGATGTTTTTTCACCAGCCCTTCGGCACTTTCGATTTCACCCGGCCACACTGCAAGTTTAAGCCCGCAAGTCAGCATGCTCTGCCCCTGGACCTGTTCTTAGTGGGCTCTTCAGACCCAGCGACTATCATGGGCGAATACGCCCGCTTGACCGGACACGCCGAAATGCCTCCGCTCTGGAGTTTCGGCTATCAGCAATCACATCGCACCCTGGCCAGCCGTGAGGAGGTGCTGGAAGAAGCGAACAATTTCCGGCAAAAGAAATTGCCTTGCGACGCCTTGATCTATTTGGGTACGGGTTTTTGCCCGTCGGGTTGGAATACTCAGAATGGGTCCTTCGTGTGGAATTCTCGAGTGTTTCCTGATCCCAAAGAGGTGCTGGACAGGCTCCATGAGAAAAACTTCCACAGCGTGCTGCATGCGGTGATTCTATCCGACAAACTTCGCGGAACGGTGCACGATCCATGCGACCTTTCCCAGATCGATGAGACCCAGGCCAGTTGTTACTGGGACGCACACCGCAAAGATTTCGCGATGGGCGTGGATGGATGGTGGCCGGATGAAGGCGATCCGCTCGACGTTGCATCGCGGCTGGTTCGAAACCGAATGTACTGGGAGGGCCCACAACTGGACAGGCCAAGGGAACGCCCGTTTGCGCTGCACCGCAACGGGTACGCCGGCATGCAACGCTATGCGTCGTTCCTTTGGTCGGGAGATGTCTATTCGACGTGGAAAACACTGAAAACCCAGATCCCCATCGCGATCAATACCGGGCTGTCTGGAATCCCTTACTGGGGAACAGATATCGGCGGGTTCGTCCCGACTCCGGAATTCACGGCAGAGCTCTACCTGCGCTGGTTTCAGTTTGGCGCTTTCTGCACTTTGTTTCGCTCACATGGCCGCACCTGGAAGCTTCGGCTTCCTTGGGGCTGGAACACAGGTGATCCCGGACCGGTCGAGATAAAGAATTACGATGGAGCCGCGGTTCCTGACAATGGCCAGTTGCACAATCCCGAAGTCGAGCGAATTTGCAGAAAGTACCTGGAACTTCGCTACCGGATGCTGCCTTACATTTACAGCGCGGTGCGTGAGTGCACTGTCACTGGCATACCCGTCATGCGCGCCCTATGGCTCCACTTCCCTGACGATCCCCGGGCGGTAGCGCGGGATGACGAATTCATGTTCGGAGCAAATCTGTTGGTCGCACCGGTCGTTGAAAAAGGCGCCAGCACCCGGCGCGTTTATCTGCCACAGGGTGACTGGCACGACTTTTGGCGCGGTGAACGCATTGCAGGAGGCCGCGAGATCACCCGCCCGGTTGATCTTGAAACGATGCCGCTCTACGTGCGAGCAGGCTCGATTCTTCCACTCGGGCCGGTCAAGCAATACGTGGCCGAGAAATCAGATCAACCCTTGTCCATCATCGTCTATCCCGGCGCGGATACATCGTTCTTGCTGTACGAAGATGACGGCACCTCCTTTAATTACCGAACCGGTGAATGGATGGGTATCCAGATGGAGTGGAGCGAACCCGGGCGGATGTTGACTTTGCGCCTGGCTGAGGCATCACGCATGTTGCCTCCCTCTCGCAGAGAGATTGAGATTAAGCTGGCCACGAACGGGACAATGCGCAAACTCACTTTCGCCGGTACGCCGGTCGAGGTGAAGTTCTAGAGAATACCCATGAAGCATTTCTTGTTCGTGCGCGGTATTGACGCCCCGCGCTTGGTCGGCTGGTGAGTTTAGAAAACATCATTAGTACAAAGAGGAACCCTTTTGCGAAACGCAATCTCAAGTCCATCTGCCACAGCGGCCGGGAAGAGTAGATTCCTCGCGGCCGATCACTTCCAGTCCCGGAGACGCACCATGCACTGGTCCCAAGCAACCCTTCGATTCCCGGCACGCCGATCGATTCCACGTGTCCTTGCTTATCTAGCATTCTGGGGCGTTCTCCTGGGAGTGGTAACCGCAGTGCAAGCCTCTACGCCAGCTGCTGACCGGAACAAGTTGCAGATTTACTTTGTGGACGTCGAGGGCGGGCAAGCTACATTGTTTGTCACGCCCGCGGGCGAATCACTACTTATCGACACGGGCTGGCCGGGCAACGAGGGCCGCGATGCCGACCGCATCATCGCGGCGGCGAAGCAAGCCGGAATCAGCAAAATTGATTTCGTTTTGATTACCCATTTTCACATTGATCACGTAGGCGGCGCCCCGCAACTGGCGGCGCGCATTCCTATCAAAACATTCATCGACCACGGGGAGAATCGCGAAAGTACCGACCCACCGACCGTGGACGTGTGGCAGTCCTATCAAAAACTGCTGTCGTCGGGCAAGTACCGGCGGATAGTCGCAAAGCCAGGAGTCGATATCCCCATCCACGGAATGCGCGCGACGGTAATCAGTTCAGATGGCGCCCTGATTGCCAATCCTTTGCCCGGGGCTGGGGCAGACAACCCGAGCTGTCAGAAGGCCGAACAGTACCCCGCCGACCAGACGGAAAACATACGTTCTCTTGGCACCCTCATCACCTTCGGCAAGTTGCGAATCCTGGACCTCGGTGATCTGACCCGGGATAAGGAAATGCAGTTAATGTGCCCCAAGAACAAACTTGGCCGGGTCGATATCTATATCGTGTCTCACCACGGCTGGTATCAGAGCGGCAGTCCCGCCTTTATAGATGGGATCGCCCCTCGCGTGGCCATCATGGACAACGGAGCCAAAAAGGGCGGCACGCCTTCCGCGTGGGACATCCTTGAAAAATCACCTCGCCTCGAGGACCTTTGGCAACTGCACTACTCCGAGGAAGGCGGCCCGACGCACAACGTGGCCGCGGAATTCATTGCAAATCCAGACGGGCCCGACACGGCACATTATTTGAAACTTACCGTCTCGACCGACGGCAGCTTCGACGTTTTCAACTCTCGAACGCAGAAGGATAAGAGGTACCCGTCGCATTAGTTCCTCTCGCCGATAGGTCAGAAAACCGCCGACTGAGCCTGCATCCGCAGCCCAGAGCTGAAGTCGGCTGCTTCGGCCGGAGAATCCGCCTGCTGGGTAACGAAAGTGCCTTGGGTAGACGTAAGCCCTCGAATTTCTGAAACGGAGGATGGCAAGCTGCTATGCAGACGCGACAGCTAGGCAATAGCGATCTTCAAATCACCCCGATTGGCATCGGGGCGTGGGCGATCGGAGGCGGAGGCTGGCAAGGCAGCATGGGCCCACACGACGAAACTGGTTCCATTCCGGCAATCCATGCGGCGCTGGACCACGGGATCAACTGGATCGATACTGCCGCCTTGTACGGGCTCGGCCACTCGGAACAAGTGGTCGCGCGTGCCCTCGAGAACCGATCGCCACGCCCTTACGTGTTCACGAAATGTGAACGTGTCTGGGACTTCAGCGGCAGAATTGGCGCATGCCTGAATGCGGATTCGATTCGTCGCGAGTGTGAAGGCAGCCTCCGGCGACTCAAGACCGACGTCATTGATCTGTACCAGATCCATTGGCCCGAACCCGATGAGGATATTGAGGAGGGCTGGTCGACACTTGCCCGCCTGCGGGAAGAGGGCAAGGTACGCCACATCGGAGTTTCGAACTTCAGTGTCGCCCAGATGAAACGGGCTCTGGCGATCGCGCCCATTGCCTCGCTGCAACCGCCATACTCGGTGGTGACCCGTGAGATTGAAGCGGATATCCTGCCGTTCGCGCGGCAAACCAATATCGGCGTGATTGTCTATTCCCCCATGTCCGCGGGCCTGCTGACCGGAGCTATGACTCGGGAACGTGTCGCGAACTTCACTACGGAGGACTGGCGGCGCAATCTTCCTAACTTCCAGGAGCCGTTGCTCTCGAGAAATCTGCAGCTGGCCGAGCGACTGCGTGAAATCGGAAGGCGCCATGGGCGCACCACCGGTGAAGTCGCCATTGCCTGGACGCTCAACCATCCCGCTGTCACAGGCGCAATCGTCGGCGTACGGAATCCCCGGCAGGTATCCGGCATTATCGGAGCTCTTGAATTTCGCCTCAGCTCAACGGAGATGACTGAAATAGAAACTGCCCTGCAGGCGAGCAGCGCGACGAATGCGGCCATTCCCCAACCCTGATATCTCGAACGCGTGCATCGACGACCAAACGACTGCGCTCAAATTCCGTTCGCCAGGTGGTAGTACATTTCATTCCAGCGAAGCTCTTTAACGAAGCCTGAAGCTTCGGTGTTTTGGTCGATCACCAGACATTCCATACCTGCCATATCGGCAAAATTCTCCAGGTGTTCCCGGGTCAACGAGCGACTCAGGGCTGTGTGATGCGCGCCTCCAGCCAAAATCCACGCGGTCGCTGCAACTTTCAGGTTGGGCTCGGGCTCCCACACTGCCCTGGCAACGGGCAGCTTGGGAAGAGGGTGCTCGGGCGGGATCAGGTTCACCTGGTTAACAATCATCCGGAAGCGGTTGCCCATGTCGACGACAGAAGCGTTCACTGCCCTGCCACTGGCCGCCGTGAACACCAACCGGACCGGGTCCGCCTTACCACCGATGGAAAGGGGATGGATTTCGGCCGACGGCTTCTCGTCTGTGATCGACGGACACACTTCGAGCATGTGAGCACCCAGCACCTGGCTGCCATTTCTCAGGTGGTAGGTGTAGTCTTCCATGAAGGACGCGCCGCCTTTCAGCCCTTGGCTCATGACCTTCACGGCTCGCAGCAGCGCGGAGGTCTTCCAGTCACCCTCAGCCCCGAAACCATAGCCATCGGCCATCAGCCTTTGCACGGCAATCCCCGGCAATTGCGTCAAGCCGTGCAGGTCTTCGAAAGTATCCGTGAAGGCGTACGACCCGGTTTCTTTGAGAAAACGGCGCAGCCCCAGCTCAATTCTCGCAGCGTCCCGCATCGACTCGCGTCTGCATCCGCCTTCACGAAGCGGCTCCGCAACCTGATAAACGTCATCGTACTCGGCCGTGAGTCCCTTGATTTCCGGCTCGGTTACTTGCTGAATACGACTTACTAAGTCGCCCACGCCGTAACCATTCACTGAGTAGCACAGCTTGATTCCGGCTTCGACTTTGTCGCCGTCGGTCACGGCCACGTTCCGCATGTTGTCGCCCAAGCGAGCGACCTTCAGATGTTGAGCATCCTGCCAGGCACAGGCCGCACGCAGCCAGGCACCCAGCTCCGCGTGCACCGCCGCATCCTGCCAGAACCCGACGACGATTTTGCGCCGCAGCCGCATGCGGGCTCCAATGAACCCGAACTCGCGATCGCCATGGGCCGACTGGTTCAGATTCATGAAGTCCATGTCGATCGTTGACCACGGCAACTCCTGGTTAAATTGGGTGTGGAGATGCAGCAGTGGTTGGTTCAGCGATCGAAGACCGGCAATCCACATGCGAGCCGGCGAAAAGGTATGCATCCACGCAATCACGCCAACGCAGTTTTTCGTGCGATTGGCCTCCAGGCACAATTCGAGAATCGATTCGCTGCTGGTCAGCACCGGTTTAGCTACAATTTTCACCGGCATATCTGGAGATGCCGCCAACCCCCGCGCGATCGTTGTAGCGTGGTCCTCCACCTTCTTGAGCGTTTCCGGCCCATAGAGATGCTGGCTTCCGGTAACCAGCCAGGCTTCTAGATTGGCAAAATCGATCATGGGGCACCTTCTTGCTGCTTTGTGAGTTGGCCCGGCTACAATGGCCTGCGCGAGTTCATTACACTTCGAATCGTATGGCTTGCCTGTCTACCGCCTGGGGTAAACGTTTCCTGCGATTGTATCGTAGCCTGTGCCCTCTGGCCTGTAAACCGCGACGTGAGTCAGTCCCGTCACTGGTTATGGACGTACGTTCTGCTGGCAATAACATCGCCCGATCGAAGAAATTGAATGTCAGCTTGTCTCCAACTGAATCTGAACGGTGGCAGTGCTCGCACCAGGCGATGGCGCTGCTGACACCTGCAGTCGTCAACTCGCCGGGACTTCGCAAAGCCAGATAAAGGACGTTGACAACCTGGAGGCAGAACGAGTACACCAGATTGGAGTAAACGTTTCCTACAATAGGAGTCAAGCTATGGGACCCTATGTGAGCCGCCGCACTTTCCTGAAAGCGGCCGGTGCTACTACCGCTTCCACCTATGCTGCCAGGGCGATTCCTGCCTGGGCCGTGCCTCCCACCAAGGGGTCCGTAGCCGTGACGCCACCGCTTGCCACCTTCCCTTATTCCGCCGTGCAGTTACTAGACGGCCCCATGAAGCAGCAGTTTGTTGAGAACCACGCTCGGTTTCTGAACCTCGACGACGACCGCCTTCTTAAGGTCTACCGCCAAGTCGCGGGATTGCCCGCCCCTGGTGAAGATATGGGTGGCTGGTATGACCTCACTGGCTTCAGTCTCGAGCGCGGCGACTTCCACGGATTTATCGCCGGCCATTCGTTTGGACAATACGTTTCCGCACTGGCCCGGGCGTACGCAGTAACGGGCTCGGAGCCCACGCGCGCCAAGATCAATCGTCTGGTGAAAGGCTACGCGGAGACGCTGGATCCCAAGGCGAAGTTCTTCGCCGGGTATCGGCTGCCTGCCTACACCTACGACAAACTTTCCTGCGGCCTGATCGATGCCCACGAGTACGCTCACGATCCAATGGCGATGGATGTTCATGGAAAACTTACGCGTGCCATGGTCACGTACTTGCCCGAAAAAGCACTTTCACGGGCGGAGCAGCGTTCTCGTCCCCATAAAGAAACGTCCTTTACCTGGGACGAGACTTATACCCTGCCCGAAAATCTTTTCCTCGCCTATCAGCGCAGCGGGCAACCGTTTTATCGCGATATGGCCAAGCAATTCCTCGAAGACGACACCTACTTTGGTCCGCTATCTGACGGAAACAACGTCCTCCCCTTCGAACATGCCTACAGTCACGTAAATGCGTTCAGTTCCGCCATGCAGGCTTACATTACGCTGGGAAGTGAGAAACACTTGCGGGCGGCGAAGAACGGGTTCGAAATGTTGTTGGCAACCCAAAGCTTCGCGACCGGCGGCTGGGGCCCCGACGAAGCCTTCGGCGAGCCCGGAACAGGTCAGCTGGGCAATAGCCTGGGCCATTCTCACGCCAGCTTCGAAACACCGTGTGGCGCTTACGGCCATTTCAAGATCACCCGCTATCTGCTGCGCGTAACCAAAGACTCTCGCTACGGCGACAGCATGGAGCGCGTACTTTACAACACGATTCTGGGTGCCTGGCCGATCCAGGCCGATGGCACTTCTTTTTACTATTCGGACTACGCCAGCACCGGCAAGAAAGTCTGGTACCGGGACAAGTGGCCGTGTTGTTCAGGAACCTTCCCGCAGCTCGCCGCCGATTACCACATCAGCACCTACCTGCAGTCGGCCGACGGGGTTTACGTAAATCTCTTCACGCCATCTACGTTGAAATGGGAGGACGGTGGAGCGCGCTACGGTTTGAGGCAGGAAACCAACTATCCCTTCGACAGCAAAATTCAAGTTCAGGTATCAGGTTCACAACCCAAGGACTACACCATCTATATGCGGATTCCCGCCTGGGCCACGCCGGATCCGGTACTGTCGGTCAACGGAAACCGAATCTCCGGCTCGGTGCAGCCGGGGACGTTTGCAGCGATACGGCGCACGTGGAAAGACGGAGATCGCATTGAGCTCGAACTCCCCATGCCACTGCGCCTCGAGCCGGTCGACGCCAACCATCCGACCATGGTGGCCCTGGTGCAAGGTCCACTGGTGTTATTCGCCGTGGCCGATTCCCAGCCCACCTTCGACAAGAACGGCCTGTTGCAGGCGAAGGCAACAAACAACAAGGCCGGAGACTGGACCGCGAGCGCGGCGGACGGAAGCAATGTGACCATGCGTCCGTTCATGAGCATCGACAAGGAGAGCTACAGCACCTACGTCTTGTTGAAATCCTGAGCCTGGGTCACGGGCGACAGCGAGTGCATGCACTGCGCCACGCAGATGTTTTTGGCGCGAGCGCTCTATCACGGCCGAGACTCAATCACCGGGGTAGGCTCAGTATCTCCTTCAACCAGCTTGAAACGCGAATGTTCTCTATCTTCCTTGGTCGCTTCCTGGCGCAACAGCGCCAGCCGCTTCAAGAGGCCAGGGATTTCGGCATTGTTCCCCGTCTTTCTGAGCGCCTGCACCAATCGATAGAGAGATGTTCGGTCCTTCGGGTCGATGGCGATAGCCCTTCTGCACTGTTCCACTGCTTCCCGGTACTGCCCCGACTGCAGATACAGTTTGGCCAGCACGGCTCGGGCCGGGCCCAGACCGGGCCGTAACGCAACCGCCTTCTTGGCCGACCGCATCGCCCGCTGAAAGTCCGGAGTGCCGGGTTCCGCGCCTTTTTGCGCAAGCACGTCCGCCTCCAGGTAGAGCAGGATGGGATCATTCGGCTTTCGCTCCAATTTCGTCTGCACCGTCGTAAGCGCCCGATCCAGGTCGTTCGCGTCCGCGGCAGCCAACCCCTGAGCCGCCACGCTCAGAGACTGGTTCGGATCCAGTTCGTATGCTTTTTCAAAGTCAGCTTGGGCCTCGTCGTACTGGCCGAGTTGGATGTAAAGAACGCCCCGGGCGAAATAGAGCTGAGCCGCTTTGGGCTGCAGCGCGATGCCATCGTTCACCACGTTAATCCCCACTTGAAATGACTGGTGTCCAGCGGAAACGGCGGCAAAATCCAGGTAGAGGTGGGCATTCATGGGATCGAGCAGAATCGCCTGTCGGAGCGCGCTCACGGCCCGATCCGTATCCCCCGCATCCTCATAAGCTGCCGAGGCCAGTTCCAGAGTCTCAGCTTCGGGCTTGGATTCAAGCAGCGGTTCCAAGGTCGCGATTGCTTCCCGAGGCTGGTGAGTCATCACCTGGATCGACGCCAGCAGCTGCCGTTCGCGGCCATCGTTGGGATCCAAAGCCAGCGTTCGCTGAAACACGTTCCGGGCTTTATCCAGCTGTTTGAGCCTGACCAGGCAGGTGGCGTAGGCGTGCAATGCGTCGCGCTGTTTATCAAACAACGCTCCGGCCCTTTCAAAATGAGACACCGCAGCCTGACATTTTCCCTGCTGGTACTGGAGCACGGCCAGCATGCCATGCGTGGTCAGATCGGCGGGACGCAGGCGCAAGAGATGCTGCAAAAGAGGCACGGCGGCAATACTGCCGGCGTCGAACTCGATTTGGGCGGCGCCCTGGAGCGCGGGAATATAGTCTGGGGAAATCTTTATCGCGGCGTGGAATGACTCCAGCGCCTCCTTTTTGTGTCCTTGGCCCGAATAGGCTACGGCTTGCATGGTCCACAACTCGGCGTTCCGAGGGAATTCGCGCAGCGCCGGATCGAGGAGGGCAAGCGCCTCATCAAACTCCTGCTTGCGCAGTGCCGATGCAATTGGTCCGGTTCGGTCGATGCCCGTTTGCGCGAGCGCGTGCGAGAGAAAAAGGATCGGAATTAGCACGGTGCAAGCTTTCCAGATGGGACGCATTTCTATCATTCACCTCACCGCCTCCTCTCAGGCTTTCTAACACAGAAACGACATGGTATCGAACCGAGCGCTGTGCAAGCGCACACGCAGTGAACTCGCTCTTGGCCAGAAAAAGGAAGCCGGCCGCTTCAAGCGAAGCGCGCCGGCGTTGTGGGTTGCGTGGGTTGTGGGTTGGGTTGTGGGTTAGAACGAAATCTTGCCTCCTACCTGCCACCATCGTGGCAGGTGTGCTCCCTGTGCTTTGCCGAAATTTGGGTCCGGGAAGTTGACGTCAACGTTCGAGAGGTTTGCGCGATTGAAGATGTTGAAGAATTCAAACCGTAGCTGCAGATTCACGCGCTCGGTGATGCGGTTGTCCTTGTAGAAATTGACATTCGTTTCCGCAAAATTGGGCCCGCGGAAGCGGTTGGCCTTCTCATTGCCCTCCAAGCCGAATGCGGGCGCAGCGAACTGCCCGGGAGAAAAGACCCCATTGAGGTAAGCACTTTTTGAAGTTCCCTGGTGATAGCTGGACGCGTCGGGATAATCGTTGTTATTACCGTCTGCGTTGTAATCACCACTTCCGTCTGCATAGCCCACCGCTGGATTAGCGACGGACGGGCACGGTGGCGCGCCTGTTCCAGTAATTTGGCAAACGGGGCTATAGGAATTGAAGTTCGTGACCGTTATGGGATACCCGGATTGGAAGACGCTCGTTCCGCTGATACCCCAGCCCCCGGTCAGATACCCAACGGCTCCCCTCCCATCATTCAGACCCCTGAGCTGATAGTTGAAGCTGACAGAGAAGCGATTTGGGACGTCGAATATCGATGGCCCGTAGTACTGCTTAGGATTTAACGGCGTCGGGTAGTTCAACCCGTCATCCTTGGAACTGGAACGTGTGTAAGAAGCATCTACGAACCCTCGTGAAAATCGCCCTTTGACCTGAAAATACACCCCTTGATAATTTCCATAGCGGTCGTTGTCCGCATAGGTAATTGCGCCGAAGCTAGGATTGAGTCGTGTCGGAACCTTGCTTTGATGAGTGATCATATCGCCCGGCAGAACATTGATGTCCACTCCGTAGGAAACGTTTCCGATGGAGTTGCCATTCCCCACAATGTTGTACGAGTGAGAACCGGAATACCCAATCACGGCCGCAAAGTTGTTGCTGATCCTGCGCTCCACGGACGCAGCCCAGATATTCGATTTCGGAGATTTCAGAAGCGGGTTGATGCCGCCGATATTAAAGCTGGCGCCCACCACTCCGCCTTGCGCGTTAAGTCCGCCCTGGAATGTCGGGAAAGTAAATCCAAACGGCGGTTTGTTGCTGTTGCCCAAAACGAAGACGGGAGCATCCGCGGTCGCGGTCCCTCCTGCAAAGAACACCGGCAAGACCAATCCCGGAGGGCTGCCTCGGAATTCTTCCTGCACGTTCGCCTGGGTGAGCCAGTTGTTATATATGCCAAACCCGCCTTTCACCAGCCAATCGCCATTCCCCGTGGGATCCCAGGCAACACCCACGCGCGGACTAAACAGGTTGTTCACCGAGTGAAGAAGAGCATTGTGCGTGGCTTTGGCATAGCCATTCGCGACTTGCTCTTGCTGCGTTTGTCCTGTGCCCAGGTAAAAGTTCCCAAATACCGTGGACGGGCTCTTGGACCATGGGTTGCCGCTGTCGTCATAGCGCAGTCCCAAGGTCAGAGTGAGGTTCTTCCTCGCCTTCCAGGTGTCCTCAACAAAGAGTCCGAAAGTCCGGGAGGCGGCGTTCCAATCCCACAATTTTTGTTGGCCCGTGGCGGGGTCGTACATGACGCCGTTTTCGTTGGCGGGCGCATCCTGGGCCAGCTTCAGCAGATTGTCGAATGAGAATTTTGGCTGCGACCAGGGCCCTTGAAAGGGCTCGACATCATCGCCATACCAGCCTTCATAACCGAACTTCAGGGTATGGGCGCCCTGCACGTGAGTGAGGACGTCGCGCCAGTGGTAATTGTGTTGAATGAAGTCGCCTTGTGCGAAGCCCACGCCGAACGCCTGATTGCCGTCAACAGTATTGACGCCGTTTACCGATATGGAGGGCACGGTGTAGTCCTTCGCTCCGCTGCCCAGGACGCCTTCAACCCTGCTCGTGCCGAAAGTGGCGTCATTGAGGGTCGTGGGAGAAAACGTATGTGTCCAGACACCCTGCAAGGCAACTTGCCAGGTGTTGTTTAAAGCGGAAAATTGGGCCATCGGGGAGGCCACGCCGGTGGTTAGCAGCGTCCGGAACAGACTCGCATACACTCGATCCTTGTTGAACACTTTGTCGAGTCGAGCGAAGTACTGTGTCCCATTCCGAATCTGAACGCCCCCAAATGAGCCAGAGTCGATTATGGGCAGATCGCAAGGGATATTCTCAACTGCCGGCGTTCCGCAAATAGGATTTTTGTTTGCGTCTACGCCAAAGACGCCTAATGCATCTCCCTTCGGCGCCAGCCCTATTCCGGACAAATGGACCGGCTGGTAAGTGGCCATCACATGCGTCCCCACCGAGTCCGGATGGTTCTGTTGGGCCCAGGCGATGAACTCGGGGGCAGTGAAGGTTCTTGTTCCGCTTGCACCCTGCGACGAACGCAAGGGCTCGACTGCAAAGTAGAAAAACAGTTGGTGATGCGGAATGACCGGACCACCAATCGCAAATGACAGGTTGTTGGAGTGGAAAGGCTGGTACGCACCCGCGGCGTGCTGCTGAGCAAACATTTTCTGGTAAGTAAAGTAATCTGCCGCCGATCCGTGAAACTGGTCCGTGCCGGATCGCGTGGTGAAAATCGTCTGCAGTCCCGCGGCGCGGCTGTACTCACTCGAAAAAGTGTTGACCTGGATACTCGTTTCCTGGATGGCATCCGGATTCGGCGTCAGATTCAGGACCCCTTGGCGAATTCCGCTGGTCACGTCGAGACCATCCACAACGTACTGATTGTTGTTCTGGCCCTGCCCGTTGGCGTTCGCATCCACCTGCGTTTCGGTGGAGTAGTTGTCCACGCCTGATCCGGGGCTGCCGGATCCGCTGGTTCCCAATCCGGAGACTCCGGGCGCGAGCGTGACGAGAGTCACGAGGTTGCGCCCCGCCACCGGCAACTGGGCGACGGCGCGACTCTCAAGCGTCAGGTGCGTGCGGCTGTCCGCGGTATCAACCACCGGGGCTTCCGTGGTAACCGTAACCTGTTCGGAAATCGAGCCAACTTTAAGCGTGAGGGGAACACTCAAATTTTGTTCGGTCAGCAAGTTGATGTCGACTTGAGTCTTTTTGAAGCCCGCCGCTTCGACGGTGATCTTGTAGGCACCTGGGGCAAGGCTGACGAAGCGATAGTTTCCGGACGCATCCGAGATGGTGCTGGAGGTAACTCCAGTGGCAGGGTTGACGAGAGTTATCTTTGCGTTCGCAATCGCCGCATTGCTGGGATCCTCGATGTTGCCCTGAATGCTGCCCGTGAACTGTGCAAAGACCGACCCACAAGCCAACAACAGGAAAGCGACCAGAACGCCCAGGGAGCAGGAAGACTTCATTTTTGCCGGCATGTTCACCCCACATGTGTCTGTCGAACGGAGGCAAATGAGAAAACGTTTACTGAGATGGCTCACACTTATAGCTGGCCCCCAAGATCACTGTCAAGAGATTTCTAATCGATTTGCACTAGCAAGATGAGTTGGGTCCGTCCCCGAGCCGCGACACCGCAGGACTTACCTTGGGCTGGGCTCTCCCGGATTCACCGGCCTACAAAACCGTGCCGAGCCTACTTTTTCGCCCAGCCTTTGGAAGGCACGATTCCTGCTCCCTCCCGTAGGGTCACCAGTTGATTCGCCTCGACCCCCTTGAGCTTTTCACGAAGACCGTTGGGCCAACAAATCTCAATGTCGACCGAAGCCGATGAGCCCAGACCGAAGTGCAGGCGAGGATCGTTGCAGGAATAAAAGCTCGACTGGCTGACCACGGCTTGGGATTGCACCTTTCCGCCATAGCGAACCAGCACCCGGGAACCGATGGCGCTGCGGTTCGATTTAACCCCCTCCAGTTTCACCTTGATCCAGTTTTGCTTGGTTTTCAGGTCATTGCGAAGCAGGGATGGCGGCTCGTTCAAATTCACAATCAGTATGTCCACGTCACCGTCGTTATCGAAATCTCCAAATGCACAGCCCCGGCTGCAGTGTGGTTCGGTGATGCTCGGGCCAGCCTCCGGCCCCAGTTCCTCGAATGTGCGGTTGCCCAGGTTGCGGAAGATCGCCCGCGGGGTCTTGTTCGCGTATTGCGGCAACTTGCGCTCCACTTCGGGGTAGACGTTGCCCGTCACCATGAAAATATCGGGATTGCCGTCGTTGTCGAGATCGACGATGCCTGCTCCCCAGCAGATGTAGCGGGTTTCCACCGCGATCCGCGCCGACCGCGTCACATCATCAAAATTTCCCTTCCCGTCGTTGTGATAGAGGCCATTCGCATCCTCGGCGAAATGGGTCTTGAAGAGATCGAGATGACCGTCCAGATCGTAGTCGCCGACCCCAACTCCCATGCCCGCCTGTTCCATACCATCATCGCTGAGGGACACGCCGCGCACCACGCCCTCTTCGCGAAAGGTGCCGTCGTGGTTGTTCATGAACAGCAGGCTGGGGGTGGAGTCGCAGGCCACAAAGATGTCGGGCCATCCGTCTTCATCGAAGTCCGCAGCCACCACCGTCATGCCGTAGCTTTCCGTGGCTTTTGCAATCCCGGCCTGCTGGCTGACGTCGGTAAACGTGCCGTCGCCATTGTTGCGATAGAGCGAATGTCGCCCGGTCGGCAGGCCGCGAGGGCCGCACTCGACGGGGACGCCCTTCCAGTTGCAGTTGCTGTTCTCTCCGGGCACCGGGGCGTGCTCGAATGAGAATCGAACATAGTTCGAGACGAACAAGTCGAGATGGCCGTCGCGGTTGTAGTCCACGAAACTGCATCCCGCGCCCCATCGCGCCTGGTCGTTCCACAGGCCGGCTGCTTTGGTTACATCCGTGAAGGTGCCATCGCCATTGTTGCGATACAGGCGGTTCTGCCCAAAGTACGTGCAGAAAAGGTCCTCAAAACCGTCGTTGTTGTAGTCCCCGACGCAGACGCCGGAAGCCCATCCGACCGCCTTGAGGCCGGCCTTCTCGGTAACATCGCTGAACGTGCCATCTCGGTTGTTCTTGTAGAGACGGTTCGTAGCCTCGGGAGGATCGCCCGCCAGGCGTGTTCCTGAAAGCAAGAAGATGTCCATCCATCCGTCGTTGTCATAATCGAAAAAAGCACACCCACATCCGGTGGATTCCAGGATGTATTTCTTGTTCTCGACGCCTCCGTAAATCACCGGCGCCCCCAGTCCCGCCGCCGCAGCCACATCGACGAAGTGTGCGTTGAAGGGACGTCCCGAGGCGGATGGCCGCGCCATCGACTGGGCTTTGTGGGTTGAAACCCCCTGGGCCAGCAGTCTTCCGGCTGACGCCGAAAGCATGGACCCCAGGGAGACCTGCACGAAGGAGCGACGGGTAAACAGCATGGAAGAAATTCTGTCCTTTAATGTGTGTTCCGTGCGCCGGGCATCCTCAATCTGCAATCTCCCCGGCCCCGCGAGTAAAGGTTTACTCGTCAGGGCTGGATGGGCTCTGCCGGACCGGGCTCTTCCACCAGTTTATACCGGTTGCGTTCTATCTCTTGCCTGGAGCTCTCTGCACGGAGCTCCGCCAGACGCTTGAGGAGGTCGGGTATTTCACCTTTTGCTCCCGTCTTGCGAAGCGCTTGAATCAGATGGTACAAGGCTGTTTGATCCTTCGGGTCGCTGTTCAACGCCTTGCGGCATTGTTCGATGGCGGGCTGGTTTTGTCCCGCTTGCAGGTAGAGTTTCGCCAGCACATCGCGAGCCGCACTTAGAGATGGTTGCAGGGTGACAGCTCTTTTGGCCGAACGCAGGGCTGCTTCGAAGTCGGCAGTACCCGGGTCCGGTCCTTTCTGCGCCAGAACTTCGGCCTGGAGATACAACAGGTAGGGATCGTCCGGCTTTTTCGCCAATTTCGCCCGCACCGTGGCCAAGGCCTGATCAGGATCGTTACTCTGCACCGCTTTCAGTCCCTGAGCAACCGCCCCCAGCGAGTCTGCCGGATCGAGCGAGTTCGCCTTCTCAAAATCAGCTTCTGCCTCGTCGTATCGTGCCAGCTGGACGTAGAGAATGCCGCGTGCCACGTAGAGGGGAGCCACCTGGGACTCGAGTTTCAGGCCGCTATTGATCATATCGATGCCGACCTGAAACGATTGGTGGTCCATGGAAAGATTGGCGAAATCGAGATAGAGGTCAGTGTTGCGCGGGTCCGTCACGATCGCCTGGCGCAGTACTCGGACGGCTTCCGGAGTATCACCGCTAGCCTCGTATGCTGAGGCGGCTAGGCGCAGCACCTTCGCATCGGCAGCATCTCCCTGTAGTAACGGTGCAAGGGTCGCGACCGCATCCTTGGGCCTGTCGGCCATCAATTGCGCGGCTGCCAACCGGGAACGAGCGCGATTATCCTCGGCATTCAATTTCACAGCGGTCTGCAACACGGCGATGGCTCGATCGAACTGTTTCAGCTTCAACAGGCAAGCGCCGTGTTCCTGCAGGGCCGCTGGTTGTGAGCTCATCAGCGGACCGCCCTTCTCGAAATGTTGCACCGCCGTCGCGCAATCCCCCCGTTTGTACGCCAGCACGGCGAGCATGGCGTGGCTGGTCGCATCGTCAGGCCGCAAACGCAGCACGTGCTGCAGCAGGGGCATAGCCGCCTTGCTGCCGGCCTCGTACTCGATCTGAGCGGCACCCTCCAGCGCCGGGAGATAATCCGGCGAAACCTTCAGCGCAGTGCGAAAAGAGCCGAGGGCCTCTTTCTTCTGTCCCTGCCCGGAATAAGCCAGGCCCTGTAACATCCAGAGTTGCGCACGTCCCGGCGATTGCCGTAACGCCGGCTGAAGTATCTGCAGCGCTTTGGCAAATTCCCCGGTACGCAGGGCCTCGGTAGCTGCGCCAATCGGATCCTCATTGCTTTGGGCGGAGAGAGAAATCAAAAACAGACAAACCAAGGCAGCCGCCTGCAAGCCATGCCATGAAGGCAGTCTCATGCCCGCAAGTATCTCGCGCGGCAACCGGGTCAGCGGCAGGAGAAGGTCGACCCGGTGGATGTTCAACAATGACGGCCGACGCTGAAAACTGATTCTGACTCTCCACAAATGATTTCTACCGGACCTCGGCACTTGAACTGTAAGGCTTTCCCCGGCCGGTTAACTCCCGTATCAATTTGACTTCGGCTTCGCGATAAGGTGTTCCGTCGGGATGAAGTACTTCATGGAACCAGACGGCCGGTTCATCCACGATATACGGGTGCCTCCAGGAATCCCACGGGTAGTAAGTTTGCGTCTTTCCCGCAACAAAGCCCCAATTGATCGCCCCGACCTTATATTTCTTCGCCACTGGCAACACCGTATCAAATGTGCTGCCTGCTCCGCGCGCCATGTACTCGGTGCAGAACACCGGACGGTTGAACTTCTGCAGGAACAGCACCTCGCTCTCGAAGCTCTCCGGCCATCCATAGTTGTGAAACGTGATCACATCCGAGTCCTCCAGCTGGATCTGCTGAGTCTTCGTCGGCGGCGTACCTTTCGCGAAGTCGATGTCCCAAACTCCGCTGGTAAGGGGCTGTGATGGATGCGCCTCTCTCGCCCAGGAGAAAACTTTCGGTAGCATTTCTTCGACAATTTGAGCTTTGTTTTTCAGTTCTTGTTTCCGGTAGCTGCCATCGTTGGTATTCGAAGGTTCGTTCCACACATCCCACCCCAGCACGCGAGAATCGTTTGCGAACGCTCCAACGACTCCCACCACGTACGCCTTCAGTCTCTCCTGCTGGGCAGGATCCTTCAGTGCTGCCGCTCCTGGAGATTGCACCCAGCCTGAATTGTGGACTCCCGGAACCGGAGGATGCTGCAACCCGAGCTTTGGGTTTGGATCCCAGCACGAATCAAAGAGTACGAACAGCGGCTTGATGTGGTGGCGGGAGGAAATTTCAAGAAATTTATCGATGCGCTGCTTGAACCCGGTCGCATCTTCTTGCCATGGCAGGTCATGCAGGAACACGCGCATCGTGTTCATGCCCATGTCCTCCGCCCAGCCGAGCTCCTTATCAATCTGACCTGGGTCGAACGTCTGAGACTGCCACATCTCCAGTTCGTTAATTGCGTTCGTGGGAATGTAGTTGCTGCCGACCAGCCAGGGCTGCTGGCCATACCATGCTTTGGCTTTCTCTTCTGTCCAGCGGGACGTTTGCGCAACCAGAGAGTTTGAGGCCGTGAAAAGAAGTGCGACGATGAAAATGAACACCCGGCGAACAGATTTTCGTGATTTTGAAACCATGATTCCCCCCTGTTTCGTCGACGACGCCATTCCCCAGGCGGCTCCGTGTAAACGATTGCAAGCGCCATGTAAGTTACCACATTCGGAGCCAGCAAATAGCCGTGGTAGGAACATTCCGTCGTGTGTAAACGATTACGCTCTGCTACCATGCCGCCGGCGGGCCGTTGCAGCCCTGGACCGCGGAACCCGGAGCCGGCTTTCCGACTGAAGTTGCGCGGTTAAGCGATGGAAAAAGTCTGCGCGGCCTGATTGTCCGCCAGGCTGAACCTCGAGCGCCTACGAGAACGGTGAGTATGCAAACAAGTCATTGGCGGTCCTTGCTCGTCGTATCGTTGTGCTGGCTGTGTACCCGTGCCGCTGCACAGGCAGGGACAACGTCGTCCCTGGCAATTGACGCCGCCAGGATCGAGAACACTATCAGTCCGATTTTGTACGGACAATTCGCTGAGTTCATGTTCGAGGATATTAAGGGCGGCCTGTACGCGGAACTGGTTCGCGATCGCGGCTTCAACGAAGCTCCCAATGCTTTGGGATTGCCGCGCTACTGGGAGCGCGACCCCGATGACCGGGATGATGATGACGCGTTGCATTTTGCCTGGGATGCCAGCGTCTACAGTCCCGCGCGTGGCGACGCCAATACGCTTTCCCCGCAGCATTCTATTCGCGTGGACATCGATCGCGACGACGGGCGCCGGCGCGGGCTTCGCCAGGGATGGATCCCGCTCCGCAAAGGCTTGGAATACCACGGCTATGTGTGGCTGAAAACGACGGATTACAGCGGCACCATTACAGTCGCTCTGGAGGCCGATGAAACCGGTGGCGAGCGCTATGCCAGTGCTGCGCTTTCGAATCTCGGGGGCGATTGGAAGCAGTATCCCTTTACCTTGATCGCACGGAAGTCCGATCCGTTGGCGAAGATCGCCATTCTCTTCAATGGGCACGGGCGGTTGTGGATCGACCAAGTGTCCTTGATGCCGGCCGATGCGGAAGGCGGAGTTCGGCACGATGTCGCCCAGAAAACACTGGCCCTGCATCCAGCTTTCATCCGTTGGCCGGGCGGCAACGTGGCGCAGGATTATCACTGGGAATGGGGTATCGGCCCGCGTGACCAGAGACCGGTCTGGGTCAACGCGGCCTGGCGCAACGAACTGGAGCCGAGCGACTTCGGAACCGACGAGTTCATCCAATTCGCCCGGCGCGTTGGAGCTGAACCTTCACTCACCGTGAATGTGGAGGGTCGTGGGGCAACCGCTGACGAAGCAGCCGCATGGGTGGGGTATTGCAACGGATCTGCGCAGACAAAGTATGGAGCGATCCGCTCGACAAACGGTAGTCCCGAGCCCTACCACGTGCAGTACTGGGAAATCGGGAACGAGATATGGGGAGACTGGGTGCGCGGCCACAGCGACGCCACCACCTATGCCGACAATCTGAATCGCTACGTGGAGAAGATGAAGGCCGTTGATCCTTCCATCCGGATCATCGCAACCGGCGATAACAGTCTCGATTGGAACCGCACCGTCCTCACGATTGCAGGCAAGAACATTGATTACCTGTCCGTCCACCACTACTACGGGCCCGCTGAGATGAAGGGCGACGCCAACAACCTTCGTGCCCGTCCGCTGCATTATGAGCAGTTCTACCGCCAGATGCAGCAGATGATTCGGGATTTGGTGCCCGGCCGCGAAATCAAGCTGGCGGTCAACGAGTGGAACACGACGTTTTCTCTGCCGCAACAACACTCGATGGAATCCGCGGTCTACGCAGGACGCCTGATGAATGTTTTCGAGCGCACCGGCGATGTGGTCCAGATGAGCGCGGTTTCCGACTTGGTGAATGGGTGGACGGGCGGCGTGATTCAGGCGAGTCGCCACGCTGTGTTTGTGACGCCCACTTACCTGGTGAATTCGCTCTACGCTTCCAACTTGGGACGCGACCGGCTGGCGAGCACCATTCAGAGTCCAACCTTCGACTCAACCCTCGAGGGAAAGGCAGTTCCGGCAATCGATGCCGTTGTGAGCCGTTCAGCAGACGGCAAGCGGATTTTCATCAAGGCAGTCAACACCGATCCGGCAAACGCCATTTCTACCAGCGTGTCGTTAAGGGGAGTCCGTGTCGCGCGACAGGCACAAATCGAAACCGTAAATGGCGAAAGCCTGGCGACCTCCAACGATTTCAGCCGCCCCGACGCAGTGCGGGTCGCGACCAGAAAGATCAACGCGGGAATGTCGTTCACGGTAACCCTCCCGCAGCATTCCGTTTCGGTGATCACGCTGGCCGTAGAGCAGTGACGCTCCGGCGCGCCGGTCATTCCTTCTAACCCAGCTTTAAAACCAGCTTCGTAACCGACGCGGGCGGGAAAGTGTACGTGAGAGCGCGGCCTTTGCCTTCCACCGGCTTGGACTGCGGGCTGACTACACTTCTCTGCTCGAACGAATTGTGCGCATGAATATCGGGGTGCGTGAGCGTCGTGGCGGAGCCAGACTCAACGCTGGCGCCGCGAACCACGATCTCCGTTTCGCGCGGGGCACTGATATCTGGGTTCACGGCGGTCAGCACCAGCTGTTTGTCCTGAAGCGAGGCCGAACCTCGAAGTCCCCAGAAGTGCGCCGGCTTGGCATCGCGAGCGTACGATACGTCCGGAACGGAAAAAACAGTGCGCAGGCTTTGTCCACCTTGGTGATCGGCGTACATCGCGAAGACGTGACCGACGGGGGTTACACAAAATTTGTCTTCGTGGGCAAGATACAGGCTATTCAAACAGTTGATCAGCTGGGCACAATTCGCCATCGCAATCTTCTCGGGATGACGATTGAAAATGTCGAGGGTCATGCCGCTGAACACTGCGTCGCGCAAGGTGGGTATCTGCTCAAGCTGGTTGGTCGACGTTGCTTCGCCGCCGGGACGATACCAGGGACCCCATTCGTCCACCACGAGCTTGATCTTGTGCTCCTGGTCAAGTTCGCTCATGACCTGCCAATGGCCGTTGATGAGCCCTTCCATCCGATCGCCTTCACGCAGGAGTTCGTACCAGTCGACCGGGTCGAACTTGAGAGCGTCTCCTTTGCCCTTGACCCAATCCTGGGTGGCGCCGCGGCTTAGATTCCAGGCATAGTGATGAAGCGCCATACCGTAGATCGAGCGCAGTTCCCCCTTGCCCTTCTTCAGGATTTCTTCCAGGAAGCCTCGCGTCCAGTTCCAGTCGTCCACGTTCGGACCGGATGCAATGAATGAGAGTTCCTGATGGAAGCGCGGCACCCATGTCGTCCAACGGCGGAACTCCACGGCATATTCCTGGGGAGTGAAGTCGCCGCCGCATCCCCAGCTCTCATTGCCAACCCCCCAGTAATGAACATTGAACGGATCGGAAAATCCAGCAGCGCCCCGCATGTCAGCGAGCGTGGTGCTGCCCGCGGGTGAGTTGCAGTACTCAATCCAGCGGTAGAAGTCCTGTGCGGTCAGGCTGCGCACGTTGGCGGCGAGATACGGCTCGCTGCCGATCAGTTTGCAGAAACGAACGAATTCGTTAGTGCCGAATTGATTGGGATCATACTTATGGCTCGCGGGAGCACTCGGAGACTCGTCTTCCGCCCAGAAGTTTGTGCGCCGGGGACGCTTGTCGGCTGGCCCAATGCCATCTCCCCAGTCGTAGCTGTCTGCAAAACAGCCGCCCGGAAAGCGCACCACTGAGGGCTTGATCTTGCGCATCTCGTCGACGAGTTCTTTACGGATGCCATTGATGTTGGGGATCTTCGAATTGGCGCCTACCCACATGCCGTCGTAGACAACCCCACTGAGATTCTCGGCGAAGTGCCCGTAGATGTTGGGAGAGATGGTGCCCAGCGGTTCGTCGGGCAGAATTTCGATACGCGCGCTCGTCGCGGCGGTGGAATCAAAAGCCGCCGCAAAGGGTAAACAGCGACTGGCCAATAACGCGCCGGCTCCTGCGAACGTATTGCGAAGGAAGTCTCTACGTCGAATCATGGTTCACCTCCGAGAATGAGGTTTGCGAGGATCAGACTCCCGTTTGCGCCAGATCCAACTAATCCACAAGAGCGCGTGCGGATGGCACGCCAGATCGCCACAGACCGGTCCTATCGAGTAGAAAACTTGAAAACCGTGATGGTCGAATAGGTCTGGCCCGCCTTAAGCGTCGTGGAGGGAAACTTTGCATGATTGGGCGAGTCCGGAAAGTGCTGGGTCTCCAGACAAAACCCGTAGCGATGTTTGTAGACCTTGTTGCCTTTGCCCGTGAGGGTTCCGTCAAGAAAATTGCCGCTGTAGAACTGCACCCCGGGTTCGACGGTAAGAACCTGGAGAACGCGACCGGTGTTTGGCTCGTAGGCCTCGGCAGCCAACACGGGCGAATGCGCCCCGTGTGCGTTCAATACCCAGTTGTGATCGTAACCCTTGCCAACCTTGAGCTGTGGATCGTCCTGGTTGATCCGCGCACCGATAGCAGTTGCATGGGTGAAGTCGAAAGGCGTGCCTTTGACCGGGCGCAGTTCGCCGGTCGGAATTAACGCATCGTCGACCGCCGTAATATGGTCCCCACGAACCATTAACTCGTGGCCCAGTATGTCTCCACTCCCCTGGCCCGCCAGGTTGAAGTAGGAATGATTCGTGAGATTCAACACTGTGTCTTTATCGGTAGTGGCGGAATACGCAATCGTCAGTTCATTCCGATCCGTGAGCGTGTACACAACTTTGGCGGAGAGATTTCCGGGAAAGCCTTCCTCGCCATCCGCGCTCAGGTAGGTCAATTCCAACGCCTGCCCCTTGGCGCCGGATACATCTTTCGCGGTCCATAACCGTTTGTTGAATCCCTCCGGACCGCCGTGCAGCGTATTGTCGCCGTCGTTTTTGGGCAGGCTGTACGTCTTGCCGTTGAGCGTGAATTTTCCGTGGGCGATCCGGTTGCCGTATCGTCCGATCAGGGCGCCAAAGAACGCCTTATTGGTGAGGTAGCCATCGAGGCTGTCATAACCAAGAACAACGTCGTCAAATTTGCCATTCCGATCCGGCGCCTTCAACGCGACGATGATGCCGCCGAAGTTCGTGATCGCAACTTCCATGCCCTTCTTGTTGGTCAAGGTATAGAGATCGACTTCCCGCCCGTCGCTGGTCTTTCCGAATGGCTGCTTCTTCATGGTAGATTTCGCCTCTGCGGTGGCAGGCATATGCCACATCATCATTATCCCGAAAAGTAATAGTGCAGTCACGGACACACGAAGTTTCAAGGTTTCCTCCCAGAGTAGCTCGGTCGCGATGACTCGAAAATTGCATTCGGATCATTCACCGGGGCGTACCTTCATTCCCAGGTCCAGACGAGACTCCGTAGAGCACCACACCGTGTGCGGGAACGTTTACCGTGATCGAGTTCGCGGTTCCCACATCCCGGCGCTCCCACAGGTCCCGAAGCTGGTAAGTCGACTTCTCGAAGCCCAGTTCCTTCCACGAGTACTGGAATTTAGAACCAGTGTCACCCAAGTTAAAGACGGCCAGATACTGAAGATTTTCTGAGGTGGCCCGGGAAACCCACACGACCGCCTTGTCGGTTGTGACGGCAGGGTGGCCGGCGGTGCTGTCTTGGTCTACCGCAATCACTTCAGAGTTCGTCAGCAACGACGTCGTCCAGGCATCGTTCGAGGGCAGATCCCCGCCCATCATCAGCGGCGAACGAAACATGCACCAAAGAGTCAGCAAGGTACGCTGTTCATCGTGCGTGAGCCGGGTCCAGCGCGGCTTCCCCCAGCCGGGTGCGGGACCAAGAAATCCGAGTGGCAGCATGTCCGCATCAGGCCAGTGACCCGACTCAGTGTAGGCGGCCCATTTGGCTACGCGGGGAAACTGGTCGCCCAAACCCTGCGGATATTCGACCGTGCTGTGCCAAAGATCCCAGACATCATCAGAGATTCGCCACATTTGCGCATACCGGCGCATCTCCTCGAGTTTCTCGACCGGCGCCGCGCCCGGCGAGAGACTCAGAACAATAGGACGTCCGGTCTTGCTGACCGCAAGGCTCAACATCCGAATGTCATCCCCTTTGTAGGGGCGACTGCTGATGCAATCGGCTTTGATCAGGTCGACTCCCCAACTCGCGTACAGCCGGACAATCGAGTCGTAGTAGGCCTGGGCCGCGGGCTTGGTGGGATCAGTCCCATAGTTGTCGGGATTCCAGGGACAGCTATCGCGAGTGTCGGCGGCGTCCACGGCGTGGTAGGAAGAACCGTCGATTGGCAGATTCTTCTCGACAGCGGCTTTCGGCACTCCGCGAAGAATATGGATGCCGAACTTCAGGCCGAGTGCGTGAACATAATCGGCAAGAGGCTTAAATCCGGCACCGTGATCAGCGGAAGGAAAGCGATTAATCGCCGGGGTATACCGTCCCTGGTCATCCAGGCTGAACTGCGACTTCGCCGAGTTCCCTGCTGGCAACGGATTGGTGACAAACCATTCCATGTCGACGACCACATACTGCCAGCCGCTCGACTTCAGATGATCCGCAAGCCACTGCGCGTTTGCTTTGAATTGATTCTCATTGACGGTCGTGCCGTAGGCATCCCAGCTGTTCCAGCCCATGGGTGGACTCTGCGCCAGCTTCGATGGATGTTCGGCCGATGCGGCGGATGCTAGTGTCGTCGACTCGCCGGCTTTCGCTGTAGCAGCCAGCAATAATGCGGTAATCAGAGCACACCGGCTACGCAGCGGCGCGTCGCGCATCGAGTTCGTGAATGATCTGGCCAAAGCTTTCGGTCGTTCGCCCCTCAACCTGCGCCGGCAGTCGATCTACGCGACGGCTCGCTCCTTGTGAGCTGACTCCGCGATCTGGATCAACGTCGGCAGCACTTTTGCCATAGGATTCTTGCCAGGCTCGCCGAGAGCGAAGTAGAGGTCGCGGTAGAGCGGGTAAAGTTCGTTGTACACTCTCTGAGCCTCAGGGTCCGGCTGGTAAATCTTGTGGGACGGGCATATTTTGTCCTGAGCCTCTTCCACCGACTTAAACGTTCCCGCCGCAAGAAACGCGAAAATCGCGGAACCCAGGCTGACCACGCTCTTGGCGGGCACAAGGACCGGGCACCCGAGAACATTGGCGTAAACCCGGTTGAGAACATCGTTCTTCTGCGGAATTCCGCCGGCATTGATCACGCGCTTGATGTGGACACCGTTACTGGCCATGCGATCGAGGATGACGCGAGTGTGGAAGGCTGTTCCTTCGATCGCGGCAAAGAGCTCATCCTGAGCCGTGCTCTGCAGATTCCAACCGAGGGTGACGCCGCGCAGATTGGGATTGACGAGCACTGTCCGGTCGCCGTTATCCCAAGTGAGGCGGAGCAGGCCAGTTTGACCGGGCCGATATTCCTCAAGGCCCTGGCTAAGTGTCTGCACGTCGGTTCCGGCTCGTGTCGCGATGGCATTGAAGATGTCACCCACTGCGGAGAGACCCGCTTCGATGCCCGTACGCTGCGGATGAACACTTCCCTGCACCACTCCGCAGACACCTGGTACCAGATTCACCGACGGGGTGATGCCAATAATGCAGGTCGAAGTTCCGACCACGTTGACCATGTCGTCGGTGCGGCAGCCGGCGCCGATCGCATCCCAGTGAGCATCGAAGGCCCCGACCGGTACAGGAATGCCCGCCTTCAGTCCCAGTTGTTGAGCCCAGTGGGGGGAAAGAGTTCCAGCGATCTGATCGGAAGTTGCGTAGTTTCCATCCAGCTTTTCGCGCACGCCGGTGAAAAGCGGATCCACCTTGACCAGGAATTGCTCGGGCGGAAGCCCGCCGAGAGCGGCGTTCCACAGCCACTTGTGGCCCATGGCACAGATGCTGCGCTTAACTTTTTTGGGGTCGGTGATGCCGCACAACGTAGCGGCTACCATGTCGCAATGTTCAAAGGCGGAGGCAAGCTGCGAGCGCTTGTCAGGGTTGTGGCGCAGCCAGTGCAGGAGCTTGGAAAAGCCCCATTCGGACGAGTAAACCCCGCCGCACCATTGAATCGCTTCCAGGCCTTCGCGATGAGCGGCCTCGGTGATCTCGGCGGCTTCGCCCTTCGCGCGGTGGTCACACCATAGGTAGTATTCGCCGAGTGGTTCAAGATTCTTGTCGACCGGAATGACGGAAGAACCAGTCGTGTCCAGGGCGATGGCTTCAACCCGGTCGCCCGCGATTCCAGCGCTCTTGACCGCCTCGCGGGTGGCTGCGGCGAGCGCGCGCATGTGGTCCGCGTGGGACTGGGTGGCATACTCGGGATCCTCGCGTTTGCGATGTAGCGGATACTCAGCAACCGCCGAGGCGAGCAATCCCCGCTCGCTATCCACCATGGATACGCGGACGCTCAGAGTTCCGAAATCGACTCCCGCCACAATCGCCATCAGCTGGCTCCGTCAGGTCCTTCGTGCCAGTACATGTCCCAGCCCAGGTAGCGCGTGGTGGCTTCGTGCACAGCGCCTGCGACGGTCGAAAGATTCGCCGCCACGTGATGCTCAAAACCGTTCTCGCAGATGAAATGAAGCAGTCTCTGCATCGCGGGAATTTCCACCACGCCCGCACCGCCAAAGGTGTTCAGCGGATCATCGGTAAACTTTCCTTCGCCCACATAGCCCCGCATCTTGCCCGCAGTATCATCGGTGGAAAAGCGCGCGAAGCTCATTTTCTCGGGCTTGATAAGTCCCACGCACGTCCCGAAAGTATTTTCCTTCCCCACCGTCCCCGCAATGATTTCCTGGAAGTCCATCTTCACCGAGCGGAAGAAATGCTTTGGCAGGTTGGAGCAGTGGAAGCACACAGCTTTGTTGGGGTCCGATCCGTAATTGTTGTTCCAGTCGAGGAGAGCTGAGGGAGTGCCCGAAGCCAGCCGGAGGGCATGCATCCCGAGCACGCCGCAGATATCAACCTCGCAGGCGCTCGACAGCAGGCTATCGCTCATCATGCTCATGACCGTGCATGGAACCACGCCCAGGTTTTCCTCGATGGAGGTCCAACACTGCACCGCGCTGATGGCAACCTCAGTATCTGCCATCCATTGATCCACGACCGCGCCCAGCTTCGCCATCTTCAGCAGCGCCGCTTCCGGAACCGAGCTGGCATCGACATACTTCTTGATCGCCGCCAGCTTGGCTTGCGCGGCGTCGTCACCGTCCTTCGTTCGCTCGATCCGGCCCAACACTTCGGAGAGATCGAGAGTCTCAATCGATATGCCCTGGGATTCGAGAATCTTCTCGCTGTACCGCACGGTATTAAAAGCGGTCGGGCGCGCCCCAATCGCACCCACGCGGAGGTTTCGGAAACCCTTGACCACCCGGCAGGTCGCAGCGAACCGTTCCAGGTCCTTGCCGAATTCGGGCGAGTCCGGGGTCTCGGTGTGCAGGGTCGTGATCGAGTAAGGAATTCCGTATTGCCGGAGATTGTTGCAGGCCGACATCTTGCCGCAAAAGCTATCGCGGCGGAACGCGATGGTCATTTTCTTCGGTTCGTCGGGCGTGGCCTGGATCAGTACGGGGACGCGCAGGTCTGCGAGCCGAAGCGTGTCGGCGATGGCTCGCTCTTCCCCGAAGTTGGGAAGAGTCACGATGACGCCGTCGATGCGGTCACGATTCTGCTTGAACAGGTCGGCGCAACGCCGGGATTCCTCGCGGCTCTCCACCGCACCATGTTTGCTCTGCTCGGGGGTGAGCGCTACAACGTCCATACCCGCACCGTTGAGCACACGGAGCATCTCCTCACGCCCACTTTTCGCGAGATGATCTGGGAAAAAGCCGCGATTTCCCACGATCAAGCCCATCGTCATTTTCCTGGTCACCATAAAAATCCCCTGTGAGAACAACGAACCACGCTAGGCCTGTCTCTTGGGAGAAAACCGCACGCAATAAAGCAGGCCCAACAGAAGCAAAATCGCTCCCCACCAGACGTTGGCGTGATACTGAAACAACACCACACGATGTTCCGGAGGAGAAATCAATTCCCATATCCCGGCACCGGTAATCAGAATTCCGTTAACCAGCAGGGAAAGGCCGATGAAGAACCAGATTGAGATTCCGTGACCGCGCATCGCATCACCCCTGAACAGCCTTACCAGAAAATAATGTTGAGAATCACAAAGACGCTTGCCACCACCACGGCCCAGAACACCGGCCGCTGATACACCGGGACCTCGGCTTCATGAGGAATGGCGGTGGCGCCATAAACTAGGCCCTTGAGTTCGCTGTCGGGTCTGGCTTTCGTCATGTAGCTCACGACAATTGTGACCGCAAAGCAAACCAGACAAGACCAAAGCGCACGGTACATGTTCTCAGCCATATCTCGCGCATTCGGCGAGAGCGCCACATAGCGCAACGCATTGGGATCCAGCTTCACCCACGCCCACATCCCAATCGAAGACCCTGTGCCTGCCAACAAGCCCCAGAACCCTCCCGGGCCCGTCGCTCGCTTCCACAACATGCCGAGCACAACCGTTCCGAACAAGGGCGCGATGAAGAAACTGAAGAGAGCCTGCACGTAATCCATGATGCTGGCAAATTGCATCACCAGGTACGCGGTGCCGACACTGATGAGAACGCCCACAATCGTCGTCCAGCGTCCCATGCTGACATAGTGCGAGTCGGCCGCATCCTTGTGGATCAGCGCCTTGTAGATGTCGTAGGTCCACACCGTTGTGAAGGCGCTCACGTTACCCGCCATCCCCGACATGAACCCGGCGATCAGCGCGGTGACTCCCAGGCCCAGAAGCCCCGGACCACAGTAACGAGCCAGCATGAGGGGAAGAACTTCGTTATAGCTGTGACCACCGCTGGCTACTGCTGCAGTTTCTCCGGTCAGTTTCACGGGGAGCAATGCAAGCCCGAGCAATCCCGGCAGGATCACGATGAAGGGGACCATCATCTTGAAAGCGGCGCCGATGATTGGAGCCATCTTGGCGGCGCGCAAGTCTTTGGCGGCCAGAACCCGCTGCACCACCAGGAAATCGGTCGTCCAGTAACCAAACGAGATGATCGCTCCCAGGCCGAAGACTATGCCGGTCCAATGAATCCCCATCGGATTGTTGTTGAAGGACCCTAAGGTGGACCACAGGTGCACGTATTCATTCGATGCGTTGTGCGTGATCTGAGCCTTGAGATTGCTCCAACCGCCGGTCTCGATCAGTCCCATGATCGGAATCAGCGCTGCGCCCGCCCAAATGAGGATGAATTGCAGCACTTCGTTGAAAATCGCCGAGCGGAGGCCTCCCAGCGCGACGTAAATCGCCACCGTCAACGACGAAATCCAGATGCTGAAGTGGATATCCCAGCCCAGTACCACTTTCATGACCAAGGCCATCGAGTACATGTTGATCCCGCTCATCAGCACCGTCATGAACGCGAAAGAAACCGCCGAAAGCGTCCGACTGGACTCTCCGAAACGCAGTTTGAGATATCCCGGCACCGAGTGCGTCCGCGAGATGTAGTAGAACGGCATCATCACGAGCGCCAGAAATAGCATGGCCGGAATGGCGCCGATCCAATACCAGTGGGTGGCGAGGATGCCGTATTGATACGAGGCGGCCGCCCAGCCCATCAGTTCCAGAGCCCCAAGGTTGGCGGAGAGGAAGCTGAGACCCGCGACCCAGGCCGTCATCTCACGGCCCGCCATAAAGAAATCTTCACTGGTATTGGCCTGGCCTTTCAGGTAAAAGCCAATGGCCAGCACCAACCCGAAATAGAACACGACAATGGCAATATCCACCGGAGACAAGTGAACGAGCCGGTCTGCGACAAACACAGCCAAGCCTGGCGTCATTTCTCTTCCTTTTTCTGCCCGTAGTATGCGTTCGTACCGTGTTTCCTTAAATAGTGCTTGTCATGAAGGGTACGTCCCACCGGTTCCGCTCGCTCGTTGATGCGGACTGTGAAGAAGGCCATGCGTGCTACCGCCTCCAAGATCGCTGCGTGGTGTGCGGCTTCCCCCGCATCTCCCCCCCAGCAAAACGGTCCGTGATTTGCAACGAGAACTGCCGGCATGTCAGCGTAATCGATTTTCTGAAATGTCCGTACGATAGCATGGCCGGTATTGAGCTCGTAGTCCGAGGCGATTTCAGCCTCCCCCATAACTTCCGTGACCGGCACGGGTCCGTGAAAATAGTCGGCGTGGGTGGTACCGAAACACGGGATGGGGCAGCGAGCCTGCCCCCATGCTGTGGCATACTCCGAGTGCGTATGCGCCACCCCGCCAATCCCGGGAAACGCATTGTACAAGGCAAGATGGGTGGGAAGGTCGGAGGAGGGGCGCAGTTCACCTTCGACGATCTTGCCGGCAACATCGGTAACTACAAGGTGGGCCGGCGTCATGGAATCGTAGGGGACGCCACTCGGTTTAATGACCACCAGCCCCTTCTCCCGAGCAATGCCGCTGACGTTGCCGAACGTGAACAGAACGAGCCCCTGCCGAACCAACTCGAGGTTGGCGTGCAATACCTGTTCGCGCAAGTCAGGCAGCAGCATGAGGAAACAGGTCCTACGACAGGCCCGGAAGGCCCTGGTAATCGTTTACCACGCCCCGTGAAAGTAGAGCAGTAGGCTGCTTTTGTCAATGTTGCAGGCCACCTTCATTCCGGGGGTTTCCTTTTTATGTATATGTCCGCTCAACCCACCCAGCATGCGCACATCCTGCACCATCTCCCGCCAATCTCCGTTGTTCACGGCGGCGTTCGTTTCTCTGGGGGGAACGTTTACCATGCTAGAATTCCGTAGCTTTGATCGTGCATGGACATCCGGGAAATCGCCAAGCGAGCGCGCGTCTCCACCGCCACGGTGTCACGAGTCGTCAACCGCGTGCCCACCGTCAATCCACAAATGGCCAAGCGCGTGTGGAATGTCATCGAAGAACTGGGCTATTACCCGAACACCCAGGCACGAGCCCTTGTTTCCGGCCGGAGCCGCATCTTTGGATTAATCATCTCCGACATCACCAATCCATTCTTTCCTGAAATCGTCCAGGTGTTTGAGACGATTGCGGTCCAGCATCGCTACGAGATCCTGCTCAGCTCAACCAGCCACGATCCCAAACGGATGGAGAGCTCCGTGCGTCGCATGATCGAACGGCGCGTTGAGGGCGTCGCCGTGTTGACCTTCGGCATGGAAGAGCCCTTGCTCGAACACCTCCACGTGCGCGAAGTCCCCATAGTTTTCGTTGACGTGGGCCCGCAGCGTCCGTGGGTGAGCAACATCCGGATCGATTACCTCCATGGCATTCGGCAGGCCGTTCAGCATCTCGCGGCCCTTCGCCATGAAGCAATCGCATTCATCTCCGGGCCTCTGAACCTGAAGTCCGCGCTCGCGCGGCAGCAGGCATTCTTGCGCTCTCTGCGCGAGATCGGACTTGAGGCCAACCCCGCACTTATGGTGGAAGGCGACCACACCATGGAGGGTGGTATGGCGGCTTTTTCGAAGCTGCTCGCGCAGTCCGTCCGTCCCACCGCGGTGATCTGTTCGAATGACATGACCGCGATCGGCGTCATGCGAAAGAGTCACGAAACCCAGATCGCCATCCCCCATGATTTGTCGGTGATTGGATTCGACGATATACGCCTTGCGCAGTTCATGATTCCGCCGCTCACTACCATCCAAATGTCGCAAGCCGAGTTAGCCCGGCTCGCCTTCGATGCGCTCATGGCAGACGTGGAGCGAGAAGCACCGGCACCCAACGGCACGGAGTATGTGCTTAAGACCAACCTCGTGCTGCGCCAATCCACGGGGATGAATTCAGCCGCGACTAAACGGATCAAATGAAGCAGCGTCGGCAGAGCGACTGGCCGGAATCGGTTGTCAGGCAGCTAGCCTACCTCTTCTTCTAGGAGGGAATATCAATTTCCTTGGCATCGATGTCGGCACCGGCGGTACCCGCGCGCTTATCATGGATGAACACGGTGCGGTTGTCGCCTCCGGCACCGAGGAGCACATTCCCTTCGCTTCGCCCCAACTGGGATGGGCGGAACAGGATCCGCGCGATTGGTGGCGAGCCTGCACCTTGGCCGTGCGCCGCGCTCTTGCCGGCATGGGATCCGGCAAAGGCGACATTACCTGCGTCGGCTTTTCCGGGCAAATGCATGGAGCAGTCCTGCTCGATGCCCGCGGCGAAGTCGTTCGGCCTGCGCTCATCTGGTGCGATCAGAGAACAGAACCGCAAGTCCAGGAATTGTCCGACCTGTTCGGCAGAGATCGTCTCATCCAGCTCACCTGCAATGCACCCCTCACCAATTTCACTCTCACCAAACTTCTTTGGGTTCGCAAAAATGAGCCGCAAAACTGGCAGCGCGTAGCCCACGTCCTGTTGCCCAAGGATTATGTGCGCTTCCGGCTGACCGGTGAACGTGCCACCGATGTCGCGGACGCTTCCGGAACCTTGCTTCTGGACGTCGCACGGCGCCGCTGGTCCCCGGAAGTCTTGAGCGCTACCGGGATCGACTCAGTACTGTTGCCCCTCCTGCGCGAATCACCAGAAGTGTGTGGACGGGTATCCGCCAGCGGTGCCGAAGAGACCGGTTTGCGCCCGGAAACTCCCGTGGTCGCCGGTGCCGGGGACCAAGCCGCCGGAGCGGTCGGCATGGGAATCGTGCGCCCGGGAACGGTGAGCGCGACCATCGGTACCTCGGGCGTGGTCTTCGCGGCCACTGACCGTCCAACCCTCGACCCCAAAGGAAGAATTCACACCTTTTGTCACGCTCTCCCGGGCCGCTGGCACGTGATGGGCGTAACCCAGGCGGCCGGTCTATCCCTGCGATGGTTCCGCGACCGCTTCGGCGTGGTCACGCCCGCTCACCGTGATCCCTACGAGCAGCTCATGCTCGAGGCCACCGCTGCGCCCCCGGCCTCCGACGGTCTCTTCTGGGCGCCTTACCTGATGGGAGAACGCACTCCCCACCTTGATCCCACGGCTCGCGCCGCACTCATAGGTCTCACCGCCGCTCACACCCGCGCTCACGTGATCCGCGCCATTCTCGAAGGGGTGGCCTTTAGTCTGCGAGATACCTTCAATATCTTCCGGGAGTTGAAAATTCCCGTGAATCGTATTCGTCTGGGCGGCGGCGGAGCCCGATCGGTTCTGTGGCGCCAGATTCAAGCCGACGTCTACGGACATGCTGTCGAAGTGGTGCGCGCCGAGGAAGGTGCGGCCTACGGGGCTGCGATCCTCGCCGGGGTGGGCTCTGGAAACTGGCATTCCGTCGAGGAAGCCACCGATGCCGTGGTCCAGACCGCCCACGAACTTCAGTCCGATCCAACCAACTCTGCAATTCTCGATGACGCATACCGTACCTACCGCAGAATCTATCCCGCGCTGCGCCAGATTTCCAATCGTGCCGGCGCGGAGTCAGCCCTGGATCCCACGGCGTTGGACAGTGTCTAAGAGAAACGCCCAATGATTCTCAAACGGACATGGCCGGATAACAGGAGAGTTCGATGCATTTGATCCAATCCGTAAAGCGAGTCGCGGTGCTTGCCTTCGTCGTCGCGGGATCTGCAATGGATCCTTCGCCTCTATCGGCCCAGTCGGTCGCATCGTCTCCCACGGCACCTTATCTTGACCCTGCCTTGCCTATCGACCAGCGCGTGGACGATCTTGTTTCTCGCATGACTTTGGAAGAAAAAGCATCCCAGCTGGTAAATCAGGCTCGTGAGATTCCACGTCTTCAGGTCCCCGCCTACGACTATTGGAGTGAAGGTCTGCATGGCGTCGCCAGGGCAGGTTTTGCCACGGTCTTCCCTCAGGCCATTGCGCTCAGCGCTACCTGGGATGCCCCACTGCTCCATGACGTGGCCACTGTTATCGGCACCGAAGCTCGAGCCAAGCACCACGAAGCCGTCCGCCAGGGACGTCGCGATATCTTCGAAGGCCTGACCTTCTGGTCGCCAAACATCAACATCTTCCGAGATCCGCGCTGGGGACGCGGTCAGGAAACCTACGGCGAAGATCCGTTCCTCACCGCCCGCATGGGTGTCGCTTTTGTCACCGGTCTGCAGGGTGATGACCCGAAATATCTCCGCGTCGTCTCCACGCCCAAACACTTCGCCGTCCATAGCGGACCCGAGTCCCTGCGGCACGGGTTCGATGTGCCCGCGTCCAGGCACGACGAAGAAGACACCTACCTGCCGGCATTCCGCGCCACCCTCGTGGAGGGTCACGCCGCCTCGACCATGTGCGCCTACAACAGCATCAATGGCGAGCCGGCTTGCGCGAACCGCTTCCTGCTCCGCGATCGGCTTCGCGGGGCGTGGCGTTTCGACGGCTTTGTCGTGTCCGACTGCGGCGCTGTTATGGATATCTGGTCTGGCCACCACTACACAAAGACTAAGGAAGCAGCCGCTGCGGTTTCCCTCAAGCTGGGCATGGACAATGAGTGCATCGATTACACCCAGAAGGTTCTGGATAACTCGGATTACGTGAAGTACCTCGACGCCGTCAGGCAGGGTCTGCTCACTGAGAAGGATATCGATGTCTCGCTGCGTCGGCTCTTCCGAGCTCGTTTTCTGCTCGGCTTGTTCGATCCGCCCGAAATGGTGCCGTACGCGCAGATCCCGATTGCGGAGAATGATACGGAGGCTAACCGCAAACTCGCGTTAACCACCGCCCGAGAGAGCATGGTGCTGCTCAAAAATGACGGAATCCTGCCCCTGACGACCGCGCCTGAAACCATCGCGGTCGTGGGCCCGCTGGCCGACAGCGCTCGGGTCCTGGAAGGAAATTACAATGGCACCCCATCTCGCGCGACCACCGCGCTGGACGGCATTCGCAAGCAGTTTCCTTCATCGAAGATTACATTTGTCGCCGGAACCCACTTTCTTCGCGATCCCAAGCCCGTACCCGCGGAGTGGCTTACCACCCCGGAAGGCGCGCCCGGCCTCCGAGGTGAGTACTTCAAGGGGACGGATCTGATGGGCGCACCGGCCGTCACTCGCGTCGATAAAGACATCAACTTCGATTTTGTCCGCAAGCCTGTTCCTGGATTCGCATCCGGCGCCTTCAGGGCAGACAATTTTTCCGCTCGCTGGACGGGCTTCATGACCCCTGCCGAAAACGGCAGCTATCGCATTGGCATGAAGGCCGATGATGGCTTTCGCCTGTGGATTGACGGGAAACTCATCACCGAGGACTGGTCCACGCACGGCATCGTCACCAAGCTGGTGGACTTTCAGATGGAAAAAGGTCGCAAGTATGCGATCAAGCTCGAGTACTTCCAGACCAGCGGTGACGCCATTGCCAACTTCGTATGGACGACCGATGTGACCCGGACTCCAATCGACGACGCAGTGGCAGCAGCGAAGAAAAGCGATGTGGTCCTCGCCATCGTTGGCATCACCTCCGACTTAGAAGGCGAGGAGATGAACGTTCAGATTGAGGGTTTCCGGGGAGGCGATCGCACCAGCCTCGACCTGCCCAAAGAAGAAGAAGCGTTGCTGGAAGCCATACGAGCAGCCGGAAAACCGCTCGTCGTCGTGCTGATGAACGGCAGCGCTCTCTCGGTGAACTGGGCCAACCAGCATGCGAATGCGATTCTGGAAGCCTGGTACCCAGGCGAAGAGGGTGGCACCGCCATAGCGCAGACTCTGGCCGGCGTCAATAATCCCGCCGGGCGTCTGCCCGTCACCTTCTACAAGGGCGTCACAGACCTTCCACCGTTTGATGATTACTCGATGTCTAACCGGACTTACCGCTACTTCAAGGGCACGCCGCTTTATCCTTTCGGCTACGGACTTAGTTATTCGAAGTTCCAGTACAGCAATGTAAAGTTATCCGCAAACAATCTACCGGCCGGCACACCCCTCACCGTCGATGCCGATGTGAAGAACACGAGCCGGCGCGACGGCGAAGAAGTCGTCGAGATTTATCTGAACTTTCCCACCCTTCCCGGCGCGCCCATTCGTGCGCTTCGTGGCTTCAGCCGCCTGCACATTGGCGCCGGAGAAACCGAGCACGTCCGTATGACCCTCGCCCCCCGTGACCTTAGCCATGTCAACCAGGAGGGCGAACGCATCATCGCGCCAGGCTCTTACCGTCTCTCCATCGGTGGCGGACAACCGGGCACAGATTCGCCCAATGCCGAGGCCGCTTTTACCATTACCGGCCGGGCGCGACTCCCCGAGTAGCCCGCGCCGGATCGCTGACTATTCCCTGCCCTGTGCTCGGTAACAGGACGCATCATCGTGGGCAAAGCGCTCATCACGATCATGGCCGTGTCTTTCCGGTGAAAGTCGCCGATTTCTCGGCCGGCCCCCCTGGGCACAGGTTAAGCAGTCATGATTCAGTTCGGACACGAGACGTGCGGAGATTTGGAGGCCGCTCTGCGTCGCGAGTGGCTGGAGACCAATGGGATCGGTGGGTTCGCCTCCTCAACCATCATCGGCTTGAATACGCGTCGCTATCCGAGGCTTGTGTAAGTCTCCGGACGAATGCCTTGGCGAGAGACTCAACCATCGCTTCCGTAAACCGGGATCACTGCACCAGTGACGTCTTTGCCGGCGTCGCCGGCCAGCCATAAGATCAAACTCGCCACCGTGGCCGGACGAACCCATTTGGAAATGTCGGCGCCGGGCATCGCTTTACGGTTCGAAGGCGTATCCATCGTGCCGGGCAAAATCACATTAGCTCGAAGCCCCGCGTCCTTGTTTTCGAGAGCCGCGGTTCGGATCAAAGAAACCATCGCAGCTTTCGAAGCGCTATAGGCGCCCACGCCGGCGCCCGGTTCCAGCGCAGCCCTGCTTCCGATCCCCAGGATGCGGCCGTCCCCAGTTTTCCGCAGCGCGGGAATCGTGGCACGCAAGATGTGAAAAACGGAATTCAGATTGAGGTCTAGCATCCTCTGAAACGTGGCATCATCGATCTCAGCGATGGATTGCCCTCCCGCAAATCCTCCGACGGTGTGCGCCAGAACATCGAGCTTGCCGCAGCGGGCCAGCACCTCCTCCACCACAACGCTGGTACCGTGGTAAGTCGACAATTCCCCGGGCACGGCAATGAAGTTGGGACTTTTGAAATCCGTCGCTTGAATCTTCCGGGACGTGCCAACTACGGTTGCGCCTGCGTCCAGAAATGCCTGCGTGACGTAACTTCCCAGCCCTCCATTCGCCCCGGTTACGAGCACAATCTTGTTCTTCATCGACCCTGCACCTCAAAACCGTAGCTCCTCAGCACCTCGGCAACGGCAGCCGTCTTGACGAACGCCAGGAACTGTCGCGCGGCTTCCTTATTCTTTGACGAACTGAGGATCACGCACGCCTGTTCGATCGGCGGATATTCGGATGCCGGGACCTCGGCATAACGTCCTCGGTCTTTCATCATCGGAGAGCGAGCTAGCGATAGAGCTACGATGCCCGCATCGGCTGAGCCTGAAACAACGAAAGAGGCCGCCTGTGAAATGTTTTCGCCAAGGACAAGTTTATCCTTCACTTTGTCATAGACACCCTCTGTCTGCAGGGCTGCGACCGCTGCTTGTCCGTAGGGTGCATGTTGTGGATTCGCAACCGCGATCTTTTTGACGGAAGGCGCAAGCAGGGATCGCAGGCCCGAAGTGAGATCGATCTTGGAGTCGTTCGGAATCCAGATGACGATTTTGCCTTTTGCGTACTCGTAGTAAGTGCCTGCCTCCGCGAGCCCAGCGGCTTCCAGCTTCTTCGGATAATCAACATTGGCAGAAAAGAACACGTCAAAGGGACCACCGTTCCGAATCTGCTGATAGAAGTTTCCCGACGAACCGTAAATGAGCTTTACCGTTTTACCCGTTTCCTTCTGGAATCGGGCGGCAACCTCTTGCATCGGAGCCTGCAGCTCCGCCGCCGCCGCCACGGTGACTTCTTGCGCGGCACAGAATGGAGATACCAGGACGACACCCAGAACTGCGATCCGGTTTAGTCTTCGGGCGTTCATCTGTTCTTCCTGACGCAAATCTTAAGTTCCATGCAGTCAGGCAGAAGCAAGCTGCGTGGAACAATTGAGGATCTCGGCGATGTCGCCGGCCAGGTTGCAGTACGGGTTGAAATCCTTCGCACTCGTCACGATGACTGAGCGCTCAGCTTGAGAGCGCCTCGCCATTCGCGTGCTGCCGTCTGTGTGCTCTCAAGCTGATTTGCGTAAGGTGCTTTCGTAGTCGGAAACGAACTTTTGAATTCCCTTGGTGGTTAGCTCGTGGCGAAGATCGAAACTGTCCCACGAAGCGTTCAGATCCAACTTCTTATATTCAATCGGCTTCAGGGCTTGCCCTTGCGAATTGACGGCGGAGTAAACGAAGCTTGCATCTGGCAGGGGACTTGCCTGGGCACTCCACGCTTCCAACACTGTGCCGGGCACCGTCGCCAGCTCCGCGTTCAACGCAAATGAATAGAGGAGATGATCGAGATTTCGGATGCTGGCGGCGAGTACCTTCACATGATGATCTCCGTCCTGGTACATCGTCAGAATATTTTTGACAAGGTCCATTCCGTTATCGCCCCTGTCGTCCAGCCTGCCGATGAATGGTGAGACGTAGACGGGCTCCTTGGCGCCTCTGGTCGCCGCATACACGGCCGCAGCCTGTTCTTGCGAGAAGCATAGCGTCATGTTGACGCGGATATCGCTCTTCACCGACAAATACGCAGCCCGCAAGCCTTCCTGAGTACACGGATACTTGATATAAGCGTTCGGAATCCACAAGAACATTTCTTGTCCCTGGGCGAACATCTGCTCGGCTGTCGTATTCAGATCTGCGAAGACTTCAATGGAAACCCCCGCATCCCCGACCAGTGGAGAAATTTTTTGCACGATCTTCTTGTACTCGTCTTTCTGCTCCTGAGTGCTCAGCCGATGGCCCGATGCTAGCAGCCGTTGCACCTCCGGATTCCTTGCGATCAGGGTTGGATTCGTCGTCTGTCCGTCGACAAAACCCATCAGCTTCTTAATCCGCACAGTCTCGTCGGGATCGCCACCATCCACAAGAATCTTCGTCGCTCTTGGTTTGTTTGTTCCCATGTTGACCCACCCTTAACGGTTTTTCCGTGTCGTCAATGCAGCCTTCCACTATTCGATGTCTTCTTGATTGAGAGTGGAGCGGACTTTCTGGTTACAAAATCATAGCCCCTACGCCGCCGAAACCCTGTTCAGCAGCTAACGCGCTGATTATTCAAGGATTCCAGCGGGCTTGAGCAGGCCAGGTTCAATCCCGAAAATGCAATTCGATCAGGACATTGCGAGCCTGGACAGTCGGCAACTTGATGAGGTTCAGTAAGATGAAGCCTCAATCGGCGGGCATCGAGTCACTTGTTCCACCCACGAGAGTGGACTTTTTGCGCCGAGAAAGAGGTTTAAGAATTTCGCCTAGCCGATTGAAACCATGATGGCCAGGGACGGGTTCAACCCGCGACGTCAGCCCTTTCATGGCTGGCATTTTTTGAAGGGATGTAGAGAACGGCAAGGCGGCTCCGACTACAGGATGAAAGCGCGGATCACAGGCGCTGCTGATGAACAGACACCGTCAGCGCCGAGTCCGTAACCAAATAACCGATGAAATAGGAGCGAAGGACATGAAATACATTTTGCTGATGTCGGGTACCAGGGCAGGCGTCGAAGGCTATCACGCCTGGTCGAAACAGGATATCGAGACGCACATGGCGGCGCTTCAGCGCATCAACAAGGAGCTGACCGCATCCGGAGAGTTTGTCGCGACCCAGGGCTTGGCCGAACCGGGTCAGGCCAAGGTCGTACGTGGCGAAAAAAACGGCGTGCCCGTCACCGACGGCATTTTCCCCGAGTCGAAGGAGTTTCTCCTGGGCTACTGGATCGTCGACGTTGCCAACGCCGAGCGCGCTTATGCCATCGCGGGGCAGGTCTCCACAGCTCCCGGACCCGGGGGCAAACCCACAAACATGCCGATCGAAGTCCGGCAGTTCGCAACCCATGGACTCAAGTCCCCATAGACAGAGGTCGACAACCCTGGCCCGTTCCGGCCAGGTGCGATGGCGCGAGAAGCAGCGTCGAGCTCGATAGGAGAAGAGCTATGAAATACATTCTGATGATGACCGGCAAGCAGTCCGACTTCGAGGGATATGCGAGGTGGTCGAAGGAGGATCTTCAGGCGAATGTGCGTTTCATGCGCGCATTCAGCAAAGAACTCAAAGATTCAGGTGTATTCGTCTCGACCGAGGGCTTGGCATGGCCCAGTGAGGCCAAGCTCGTCAGGGCCGGAAAAAACGGAGAACCGATCACCGACGGCGTATTTCCGGAATCGAAGGAGTTTCTCGCCGGATACTGGATCATCGATGTGGAGAGCCCGGAACAGGCTTATAAGGTTGCCGCGCGAGCCTCCCAAGCGCCGGGCCCTGGCGGAAAACCTGAAAACATGCCCATCGAAGTGCGGCCCGTTCTGAGTGGCCATGCGGATTTGGGCCTCTGAACCCCGCCGCCGAAAGAGACCGGATGGCAGACCCTCAATACCACGCTCCGATCGAGCATCTGCTGCGTGAACTTGCGCCGCAGGTGCTCGGCGCCGTCGCTCGCCGCTTCCGCGATTTCTCCTCGGCCGAAGACGCCGTGCAGGAGGCTTTGATCGCCGCTTTCACGCAATGGCCGCAAGAGGGCATTCCCGATAACCCTCGCGGCTGGCTGATTCGGGTGGCCTGCCGCCGCATGATGGACCATGTGCGCAGCGATATTGCCCGCCGCGAAAGGGAAACGGCGGTCGCCGCCGACGTGGAAAGCTTGTCACCCTCCCTCGAGATCGAGGCCGACATGGATCCAGACGACACCTTGATTTTGTTGTTCATGTGCTGCCATCCCGCCCTCACTCCGTCCTCGGCAATCGCGCTGACGTTGCGGGCGGTTGGCGGTTTAACCACCGCTGAAATTGCGAATGCCTTTCTGGTTCCCGAGGCCACGATGGCGCAAAGGATCAGCCGCGCGAAGCAAACCATCAAAGTTTCGCGCGTACCCTTCCGTCTGCCATCTCCGTACGAGCGAACGGAACGTTTGCCCGCGGTTCTGCATGTACTCTATCTGATCTTCAGCGAGGGATATGCCAGCAGCATAGGGTCGCATCTGCTACGACTCGACTTGGCGCGCGAAGCCATCCGCTTGACACGCAACACCAAAACGCTGCTCGCCGATAATCCCGAGGTCGCAGGACTACTCGCCCTCATGCTTTTAACCGACGCGCGTCGCGCAGCCCGAACCGGTCCGGATGAGGAGTTGATTCCCTTAGATAAACAGGATCGAACTCTGTGGGATCGCGCGGAGATCTCCGAGGGAATTGGGCTTCTCACGGCAGCGCTGTCGAAAGCATCCGTGGGCTTGTATCAGCTTCAGGCAGCAATTGCCGCGGTTCACGACGAAGCTGAGAGAGTTGAGGACACCGACTGGCCACAAATCCTGGCTTTGTATGAGTTGCTGAAACGAATCGCCCCGGGCCCCATGGTCACTCTCAATCACGCCATCGCAGCCGCTATGGTGCACGGCCCTGCCAAAGGCCTCGAACTGCTTAGGGCTCTCGACCGCGATCCGCGTATTGCCGGTCACTATCGTCTCGACGCCGTTCGTGCCCATTTATTTGAAAAGATCGGGGATCACGAAGCCGCCGTCAAACACTACCGAATTGCGGCTGCGCGGACGACCAGCCTCCCGGAACGCAATTACCTCATAACGCAAGCCGCGCGCTTGGCTGCCGATTAACGCCCGAATGGCCGGCTAGCAGGAGGTAACTCCCTGCGAATCACAGGCTCGACTTCCTGCCTTTCAGTGCATGTCCAACGATCTATGCGGGTAAGCGGGGCAATCCCCCCTACGGCAGAGTATCCACGAATGCGTGAAGGTGCTCGCGGTCAGCCATTTGCGTCTCCGACCTGATGAGTCTAGCTGTTTTCGCGTTACACCTGCTGTAATCATGGCTTTCCTGAAGGCGTATCCTTCGGATCTGCTTTGCGCCGAGACTCGGCGCAGCCTTGCGTTCTTCAAGTGGGGACGCCAAGTTTTGGCAGCAGCCATTGTGTCAGGAACACATACGCGATCAGCAGTGCGACTCCCCAAACCCAATTGGGCATGTTCATTCTCTTCTATCTCCCAACTCCAAGTTTACGCAGGACAGTCATCATCGGGCACCAGTCGGTGAGTCCAGACTGAAACAGATTCAGTCCGACAAAAGCAGTGAAGAGATACCAGTATGGGCTTAGGTAGTGTCCGAGCGCCAGGGACAGTAGGATAAAGCTGCCAGCGATCAAACGAAGGGTACGTTCTACGGTCATAGTCGTTCTCCTTGAAAACGAGCTGGTCCTACGCAATTTCGCATTGCGGTGTTTCGCATTCGGCGACGTTCTCGGGCGAATGCGGGGGTATAGGTGGAAGCGGGTGTCCCCTCTTAGAAAGGTAGTAGAGGACCGGCACTGCCATCCGCGACAAGACGGTAGACGCCACCTCTCCTGCCATCAACGAGAGCGCCAAGCCCTGAAAAATCGGATCGAAGAGGATCACACTCGCCCCTACGACCACTGCCGCGGCCGTCAGCAGCATCGGGCGAAAGCGAACCGCACCGGCGTCGACGACGGCATCCTCCAGCGACATGCCTTGTGAACGACGTAATTCAATGAAGTCGACCAGGATGATGGAGTTGCGCACGATGATTCCAGCGCCAGCGATAAAACCAATCATCGAGGTCGCCGTGAAGAATGCGCCCATCAATGCGTGTGCAGGCAGAATACCGACCAGAGTGAGCGGGATCGGCGCCATGATCACCAGCGGCGTGACGAACGATCGGAACCAGCCGACAACCAGGACATAGATCAGGACCAGCACAGCAGCAAACGCTAGTCCCAAATCGCGAAACACTTCCACCGTGATGTGCCACTCACCATCCCACTTCATGGACAAGCGGTCCGTGCGGTCGGGCATCGTCGTGCCTTTGTACTGCTTTACCGCATAGCCATCGGGCAACTTAATTTTGTCGATGGCCTCGCTCATTTTCATGATCGCGTAAACAGGGCTCTCTTCCCCGCCCGCAACATCACCCGTCACGTAAACGACTGGCTGCAGGTTCTTGCGATAAACACTTGTATCAATCGTTGTTTGCCGGAGATCTGTGACCTCTTGCAGCGCGATCTGCCCTCCGGAGACAGTGGGCAGTTTTAGGTTTTCGAGGTTGTCGATTCCCGAGCGGTCGGGGCGCGCCAGACGCACCTCGATCGGAACGTCTTCGCGGGAACTCGGATCGTGCAGAAGTCCGGCGCTTGTGCCGCTCAATCCCACCTGCAGCGTACGCGTCACATCAGCAGGGGAAATACCGTGCAGTGCCGCTTTATCAAGATCGACTTTCAGGTCGTACTTGGTCTGCGGATCCTCAACGTACCAGTCCACATCTACGACGCCCGCCGTTTGTTGAAAGACCTTCTTGATCTGGGCAGCCAATTCGATCTGGCTTTTGTAATCGGGCCCGTAGACTTCCGCAACTAGCGTCTGCAGCACCGGCGGTCCAGGAGGAACTTCAGCAACCTTGATGCGTGCCCCGAAGGGCTCGGCGATCTTGTCCAGTTCGGGACGGAGCCGTCGTGCAATCTCGTGACTCTGCGCTTTGCGATGGCGTGACAGCAGGTTTACCTGAATATCGGCCTGATTCGGTTTGCGACGCAGGAAGTAGTGGCGTACCAGTCCGTTGAAGTTGTAGGGGCCGGACGTGCCGGCATAAATCTGATAGTTTGTGACTTCCGGTTGCTGGCCAAGATAGCTCCCGAGTTCCTGCGCGACGCGGGTCGTTTGCTCCAGCGGAGTTCCGTCCGGCATGTCAACGATGACCTGGAACTCGCTCTTGTTGTCGAAGGGGAGCATCTTCACCCGCACCCATTTCAAAGGCACGAATGCAACGGCCGCCAGCAACAACACCACAACTCCGCCGAGAAACATCCAGCGGCGACGCGCATCCAGTATCAGGGGATTCATGACGCGGCGATACAGACGCGTCGTCCAGCCTTCGACCTCATGCTTGTCGTGGCCGCCCGCTCCGGCATAGTTGCGCAGCAGCCTCAGAGCTGCCCAGGGCGAGACCACAAAAGCTACCATCAGGGAGAACAGCATGGCTGCCGACGCACCTACCGGAATCGGCCGCATGTACGGGCCCATCAGGCCGCGCACGAAAGCCATGGGCAAGATGGCGCCGATGACGGCGAATGTCGCAAGAATCGTGGGGTTGCCAACCTCATCCACTGCCTCGACAGCCACATCCGCGAGTGGACGCCCGCGACTGCCAGGCAATCGGAAGTGGCGCACGATGTTCTCCACCACCACGATGGCGTCGTCCACCAGTATGCCAATGGAGAAGATCAGGGCAAACAGCGTGACCCGGTTGAGCGTGTATCCGTAGAGATAAAAGACGGCCAGGGTGAGGGCTAATGTGACAGGTACGGCCAGCAGCACCACCCCGGATTCGCGCCAACCAAGGGCCAACGCGATCAGCAAAGTCACCGACAGCGTCGCGATCAGCAGGTGTTTCAGCAGTTCATTGGACTTGTCTTTCGCCGTCTCGCCGTAGTTCCGCGTGACGGTAATGTTTAAATCGTTCGGCAATACATAGCCATGAAGCGAGGTGACCTTCTCCAGAACCCGCTCGGAAATGATCGTCGCGTTAGTGCCTTTCCGCTTGGCGAGCGTGATCGTAACCGCGGGATATTCTGCCCCTGCCGTCTGGCCCGTACCACCGCGAGCATTCGCAAACATCACGTAGCTGTCCGGATCGGCGGGGCCGTCTTCCAACTTCTCCACCACATCGCGCAAATAGACCGGGCGGCCCGCGTGGACTCCGACCACCACTTGCTGCAAGTCCTCGGTTCGGGTGAAAAACCTCCCGGCCTCGACCCTGAATTCGCGGTTATCCCGGGCAAAACTACCCACGTCACTGCGACTGTTCGCGCTCTGAAGTTGACTTGCGACCGCCGCTGGCGTGAGCGCATAAGCTGCCAGACGCTGCGTATCCAAAACCACTCGTACCTGCCGGGGCTGGCCTCCTATAATCGACGTTTCGGAAACATCATCGAGTTGTTTGAGTGAGCTTTCCAACTCGCCGGCGATGCGCCGCAGATGATACGAGTCATAGTTCTTGCCCCACAGCGTGAGAGCCATGATGGGGACGTCATTGATCGATCGCACCTTGATGATCGGTTGTGAAACTCCCGGCGGGATGCGGTCAAAGTTGGAGAACAGCTTGTTGTACGTCTGTATGATCGCGTCTTCTTCTTTCGACCCTACATAGAAGCGCACGATCAGCATGCTCATGCCCGGCTGGCTGATCGAGTACACATATTCGACACCGGGAACCTCGCGCAGCAGTTTCTCCATGGGAAGGCTGACCCGCTGCGAAATCTCTTCCGGCGAGGCGCCCGGCATCTGTACGAAGACATCCAGCATGGGAACGACAATTTGCGGTTCTTCTTCGCGGGGCGTTTCAAGGATGCTGAACGCACCGAGAAGCAGCGCAGCCACGATCACCAGCGGAGTCAGCTTCGAATCAATGAAACCGTGAGCGATGCGTCCCGCCAGTCGCAGGCCATGCTCGGGTTTTGATGAGTTGGCCTCTTGGTCTTTCATGGCTGGGCCTCGATCCGCTTGCCATTCAGGTCGACTTCGCCGGGCTTTGCGGCCAGGCGCTCACCTTCCTGGAGACCGGCGAGCACTTCCACCGCCGAGCCCGCTGTCTTTCCCAAGGTGACGTAGCGGAGGTTTGCGATCCTGTTCTGGTCGAGTACGTAAACTCCCTGCAGTTGACCGCGCGCAACGACCGCAGTCTGCGGAATGAGCAATGCCGATCGATTCCCACGGGAGAATTCAGCTCGACCAAACAGCCCCGACCGCAGCCGCGTATCCGCGGGTAATTCGATCTTCACCAGGAAACTGCGGCTGCCGGAGTCTGCCGCAGGCACGATCTGTACGACTTTTCCTTTTTGCGGTGCGGCTTCCAATGCGTCCACTATGACCGGCACTTGCTCTCCCAGCCGGACGTACCGCAGATCGTTTTCATTGACCGCAACTTCCAGTCGATAGTGCCCCAAGCCTTCGATTGTGAAAACGGGAACGCCGGGGCTGGCCAGCATCCCCGGATCGGCTTTCTTCTCGGTGATGACTCCATCGAATGGCGCCAGAATCCGCGTGTAGGAAAGCGACGTGTGCGCCTGCGCTAACGCTGCTTTAGCTTGTGCCTGGCCCGCGCGAGTCATGTCGCGATGCGCGAGCGCCGCCTGGTAACGCGCCTTTACTTCATCGAATTCCTGTGGACTGACTGATTTCCTGTCATAGAGAGTCTGGTAACGCGTCAGGGTCGATTGAGCGAGGACCAAGTCGGAATCTGACGCGACCACTTCCTGCCGCGCTGCGCTCTCGCCTGCCGTGGCGCGGTCCACCGCGGCCCGAGGTTGCGCGTCGTCGATGATCGCCAGCACCTGTCCGCGCCGTACCCGGTCTCCTTCATGTACGCGCAGTTCTACGATGTTTCCCATCGTCTGGCTTGCCAGCTGGCTGGTTTGAGCCGCCCGTATCGTTCCTACCGCTTCCAATAGATCGGGACTGTCTGACCGCTGTACTGCGAGAACGGAAACACTGTGCAAGGTTTCCGGGACCGAAGGCTGCGCAGTCCGCTCACTGGAACACCCGCTTAGCCCGCCGGCGATGGCCGCGGCCAGAGGAACTAGACGTAAGAGAATGGAATTTGCACGAATCATGGCATCACCACCGGCGATTGAAGATTTAAGGTGCCGCTCGCCAACTCAAGGCTGGCGTAGCTGGTATGAAACCGATAGACAGCCTCCCAATAATCCGTCTGGCTGCGCCGCGTGGCTTCTTCCGCACCCAGAAGATCCGTCACGGTGGTAAGTCCGCCGTCGTAGCGGTCTTGGTTGATGCGCAGACTGTTCTGTGCCTGTGCGATGACAGCCCGCGCAACCTCGACTTCCTGTCGGGCCGAGTCCAAGTCGTAATAAGCGCGCCGGACTTCAAGGCGAATGCCATCGCTCGCTACTTGTTTCATCGCCGCGACTTTCTCTTGCAGCGCGCGTTCACGAGCAAGTTCCGCCCGCTTTGCTCCACCCTGGAAGAGGTCGATCTGCATCTCCACCCCGCCAAGCCAGTTGTTTCCTCCACCGCCCGCCACGAACGTTGGGTTAGCCATCTCCCAGCCGGCGAAGGCATTCACTCGCGGGCCAAACGATGACTTCGCGATCGCAACGCTTTGTCGCTGGGCTGCTTCTTCGGATTGAATGCGTTTCAAGTCTGGCCGGTTTGTGAGGGCAAGTTTTTCGATATCCTGCAGAACCGGGACCGGAAGAGCGGATTCCATCAGAGTCTCCGTGGGCTGAAACGTGGAATCCATCGGTACCCCCAGAGCCGTATTCAACTCGGCCCGGGCCAAGTCCAGATTGTTCCTGGCCCGAATCAGTTCCTGCTGCCGCCCTGCCATGCGCACCTTCGCGGTCAGCAGATCCGATTCCACCACCAGGCCGCTGTCGAATCGCGCCTGACTGCGATCCAAAATTGCGTTTGAAGTCTTTACCGCCTGCTCCGCGAGATCCAGTTGCTTCGCGGCCAGCAAGGCTCCGTAATATGCACCGACGACTCGGAATACGATCTCTTGCTCGGTACGCTCCAGTTGATGCCCGGCGGCCTCGTTCATCTGTTTTGCGCGATTCACCCCGTGCCAACTGGCAAAGGAGTCAAACAGATTCCAGGTTCCTCCAAAACGCGTGCTGAAGTTCCCGAACGGCAAGGGAGTGTTCAGCTTGTTCAGCGAGAAATCAGCAGCCGTAAAACGCTGCTGCCGCAATCGGCTGCCAAACACGTAAACGGGATCGTTCCCGCGCGTTGCAGTTTCGGAGAACGTCAGTCGCGGCATGAGAACCGATCGGGCTTCGCGAACGCCCGCGGACGATACTCTCGTGTCTGCGAAGGCCGCCTTGCGCAGAGGGTTCTTCTCCAACGCGATCCTCACCGCCTGCTGAAGGGTAACAAGCGAGGGATCAGCGGCTTGCTGAGGGTGAGCGGCGGGCAAGATGCACAGCGCGACCATACCGGCGGCGACGAGTTTGACTGCCCCTCTCAACTCTGGACTCCGGCAGTCTGGACCGGCCTAATCCACTCGGTCTTCTCTTCGACAATCTCGTAGGTTGTGTGGAAACTCGCCGTTTTTTGCACCATCGCCCCTACGGAGCAGTACTTCTCTTCCGAGAGACGAATCGCTTCCTCCACAGCCGCGACATCAATCTCGTTGCCCGTGACTACATGGTGAATCCGCACCGCCGTGAACACTTGCGGTGGGCGCTCCGCCTGATCTGCCTCGACCCGAACTTCGTACCCAGTGACTTTCTGGTGATACTTCTGGCGCAAAACCGTGATGACATCGAACCCCGTACAACCAGCCAATCCCGCCGCAACCAGTTCGATCGGTTTCGGACCAGTTCCACCCGCAGCGTCGTCCAACAGCAGATTGTGCCCGCTGCCGGTGAGTGCCACGAACTGCCTCTGCTGTCTAAGTGCTTGAGTCAGTTCAACTTTGGCGCTGATCATGATTGCCCCCTATGCTTTTATCGGCCAGGAACACGAATAAATGCAGAAGGCGGGATTTTGTTACAGGGAAAATGTGAAAAAGGCAGGGTGGCGGTGGATTTGACGTCTAGGGCCGAACCGCCGCCACGGCCCGGTTATAGTTCTTCATCAGTTCCTTACGGAGCTTAGCCGCTGTCGTCCCAGAGGGGTTCTCTGCCGGCGACTTCCGGCAGTGCTCAATCGTTGCTTCGAGACTTGCCAGAAACACCTTGCAGGGGCCGCATCCGTCGAGGTGTCTTTCAATTTCGTCGCACAGAGAGTCATCGAGTTGTTCATCGAGATAGTTCGAAAGCTCGGCAAACATGGCCTTACACCGCGCCGGCTTCGGTTCCTCGGCGACGAAACCCTTCGGCGGGCCGACGCGCAGATTTCGGCTCGCGCCTGGTTTCCATACTTTCATCAATTCCTTTCGCACGAACAGACGAGCGCGATGGAGGCGTACCCGCACGGTTCCTGCGCGGAGGCCCGTAATTTCTGCAACCTCTTCGTCGGTCAGACCTTCCATATCCCGCAACACGAGAACAATGCGATATTGAGCAGGCAATTTCTGAATCGCTTGCCGCAACATTCCAGCTTCTTCGCTTCGAATCGCAAACCTTTCCGGATTGATTCCGCCTTCGGAGCTCAACTTTTCTAATTCCCGCCGATCTGGCATCAGTTCTTCGAGCGAAACCTCGCGATGGGGCGCAAACTTACTCCGGCGGCGATTCATCAGGCAGCGAGTTTTAGCAACCTTGTAAAGCCACACCACAAGCGCCTTCGGGTTGTCGAACTTAGGCAATTGCGGAACTGACTTCAGCAAAACTTCCTGCATGGTGTCTTCGGCGTCCTGTCGCTGACCGCAGACCCTCATGCTGAAGGAGAAAACAGTGTTTTGCAGCAGGGCCAGGGCTTGCTCCAAAGCCTCATCGTCGCCTTGCTGCAAGAGCACAACCGCTCGTTCTATTTCGGAATGCATACGCTTCAATTTAGCACTTCTGACACCCGTCCTCTTGTAATCGTCATTCTTTGCCAGTCACGCGGCGACACACCGCCGCGTAGCGCTGATACGTTCAACAAGATACTGGACGACTTTCGCTCAGGCCGTCAAAACGTTGCTGATTTCCGGATCAGTTTTCAAAACAAGTTCGCCCGCATCCGCTATTTCGCTGTTCACAACGATGAAGGCAAATACCTGGGAACCGTGGAACTCACTCAGGACTTGGCCCCCGCTGCGTCAACTCTCTGGCGAGAGAAGGCTCGTAGCGTACGAATCGGCCCACACCCACTAAAGATATTCTTGGGAGAATGTTTGTTGTTCTCCCCAGGTTCCAACCATGGCCGCGATCGACGCTCGAAGTCACATAGGAGCTACCAGAGGTTCGGATCCAGCCGCGCCTGGCGCTTGCTCCGCTATTTACAGAGAAAAACTCGCAGCCCATTTCGGTTCATCGCAACCACGAATTCGAAGTGCTTACGGTTCGATAAACTGTCCTCTCGGTGGACGTTTCGACCTAAATTCCTTGTTTTCTAGCCATGTTTTCTAGCCATTGACGGGTGGAAAGGGAATGGATATCCTTTGAAACTCACGCACCCCCCGCGTGTGACCTGGGCAGGGACACGTGCAGCGCGGGCCTTCCAATCAAGTAACTGAATTGCTGGTTCGCTGGCGAGATGGGGATCAGGCGGCGCTCGACTCGCTGATTCCAATCGTGTATAGCGAACTGCGCCGGATTGCCCAACACTATCTCAGCAACGAACGAACCGATCACACCCTGCAAAGCACTGCTTTGGTTCACGAAGCATTTGTTCGCCTGACCGGACAGCACTTGCCGCATTGGCAGAATCGTGCGCACTTTTTCGCAGTCTCCGCGCAGCTCATGCGACAAATTCTGGTCGATTACGCACGCAGCCATCGAGCTTCAAAACGTGGAGGCAATGTTTACAAGTTGACTCTGGACGAAGCTGTGGACCAGTCGCAAGTCCTCGACGTCGATATCGTGGCGCTCGACGACGCACTGAAGAGTCTCGCCCACTTGGACCTGCAGCAGAGCCGAGTCGTGGAGTTGAGGTTCTTTGGCGGGCTCTCGGTTGACGATACAGCCGAAGTGCTCGGCGTCTCGGCGTCGACGGTCAAGCGCGACTGGATTAGCGCGCGTGCCTGGTTGTATCGGGAACTTGACCGGAGCGCAACCACATGAAGGCGGACCTCTGGCAGCAGGTCAAGGAGATTCTCGATCGAGCCCTTGCCCTCCCTGGCGAGGAGCGCGTTGCCTATCTGGACGAAGTCTGCAAGGGGAACTCCACGCTTCGCGCGGAAGTTGAATCTCTCATTCGTTCCCATGACGACGCAGGCACGGGCTTTCTGAACACGCCAGCCCTTGATTTGAAGAGTGCAATGCCGGAAACGGGCCGCAAGGTTGACTGGATCGGACGCAGGATTGGCGTCTATCACATCGCAGAAGAGATTGGCCGGGGAGGTATGGGCGAGGTGTATCGCGCCACCCGCGCTGACGGACAGTACACAAAACAAGTCGCCATCAAACTCGTGCGCGTTGGTTTGGATAGATCCTTTCTCCTGGAACGCTTCCGGAATGAGCGCCAAATCCTGGCTTCGCTCGATCATCCCAATATCGCTCGCCTGCACGACGGTGGCACTACCGAAGATAGCGTTCCGTATCTGGTCATGGAACTGATCGTGGGCACGCCGATTGATCAATACTGTGAGCACCACCAACTGGGCATTCCTGAGCGGCTGCTGCTGTTTAATCAAGTCTGCTCGGCCGTGCAGTACGCGCACCAGCGACTCGTGATCCATCGCGACATCAAGCCCAGCAATATCCTGGTGACTCCCGAAGGAATTCCCAAGCTGCTGGATTTTGGTATCGCCAAGATTCTTGATCCCACTGCTGGCGCTGAAACAACCCTGCTTGGGCCCATGACGCCCGAATATGCCAGTCCGGAGCAGGTTCGCGGCGAATCAATCACCACCGCGACGGACGTGTACTCACTGGGAGTCCTCCTTTACAAGCTGCTCGCGGGGCGCTCGCCCTATCCAGCAGAAACCCGCAGCCCCTTGGAATTTGCCAAGGTAATCTGCGAGATGCAACCCGCGCGCCCCAGCACGATTCGGATGCCCTTAAATGCCACCGACCCTAAGTTTCCCCAGGCAAAGGCATCTGCAAATTCAGCCAGGTTCAAGCGTGCATTGAAAGGAGACCTCGATAACATCGTCCTAAAAGCCTTACGCAAGGAACCGGAACGTCGCTACTCTTCCGTCGAACAATTTGCCGAAGATATTTGCCGACACCTGAACGGCCTGCCGGTAACCGCCGTGAGAGGATCGGCCCGTTACCGCGCGAGCAAGTTCGCCCGGAGAAATCGCTTCGTCCTGGCTGCCAGTGCCATGATCGCTATCACGCTGGTAGCGGGAGTGGTGGCGACCACCCGTCAAGCTCGTATCGCTCGCAAGCAAGCCGATATTGCGCGTGCAGAACGGGCGAGAGCGGAAAAGCGATTCAGCGATGTTCGTGAGCTGGCGAACTCACTGATCTTCGAAATTCACGACTCCATCCAGGGTCTTCCCGGGGCCACTCCCTCGCGGAAGCTTCTACTCGATCGTGCCGTACAGTATCTCGACAAGCTGTCGCAGGACTCTGCTGGTGACATCAATCTCCAGCGCGAATTGGCGTGGGCCTATCAGCGATTAGCAACCGTGCAGGGCGACACCTCTCAATCGAACCTGGGAGAGGTGGGCGGAGCCCAGGTCAGCAATCGGAAAGCAATGGCTCTATTTGAGGCGGTAGCCAAAGCCGATCCCAGCAACCTGACCGATCAACTCAACCTCGCCATGGCCTATCGCTCGCGCGCTTTCTTCGATATCTACGAAACCAGCGGCCTTGCCGAAATTAATCGAGCTCTTGCGGTTACCGAACCCCTGATGCGTAACCACGCGAATAACCTGGATCTCGAGAACGAGCGCGCCCAGGAATACTTCATCCTGGCCGACATTCAGGACGCCATGGGCGACCGCTTGCAGGCGATTGACTCCTTCCGGAAAGTCCTTGACTTGCGGCAAGAGATCCTGAGCACTAAGCCCACCTATCCCGACATCCGTCATGGAGTGGCCAAGGTTACGGTGCTGCTGGCGCATGAAATGGGACGCTTCGGATCACGAGATGAAGCGCTCCGCCTGATGAATCAGGGCATCGCTGAGTTCGAGGCGCTCGTCAAGGCGACCGGGGGAGATCCCGGCATAGTCCGGGAACTGAGTACTGCCGAGGGACGCCGCGGAGAAGTGGAATTGATGCAGGGCGATATCGCGGCCGCCCGCGCCGATTTCCACGATGCGCGACAGCGGATCGAGCGCTTGGCCAAACTCGATCCGGAAAACAAAATGTTGCAATCCGATCTTTGGGCGGTTCAGTTTCACGACGGAAGAGCCCTGGCCGTTGCTGGGCGCAATGCCGAGGCTTTGCCTGTTCTCGAACGGGCATTTCAAGGCTATAGGGCCCTTCACCTGGAAGCCGAAGTCTGGCCTGGGTCTCCCCTTATGGAGGCATGGATTGGAGAAGCGCAGGCGGGGACGCACAATTTCGCCAAGGCATTGAAGAATTACGAAGCTGCATCCGCTGGCCTGGTGGACGATGAACCGCGTTACGATGATGCGCGCTGCGATCTGGCCATGGTTGAGACCAAGATCGGCAACACTCTGCTAAAAATGGGCAAATGGCGGGAAGCGGGCACGCACTTTAATAGAGCACTGGACACTGCCAAGTTATCGGTCTCCCTCGAACACAATGATTTTCCTGCACTGAGCGCTGCGGCAGAAGCACACGCGGGAGCCGGCGACCTTGCTGCGTTCCAGGCGCGCAACACGGCCAACGAGTCCACTGGATCCAAACTGAGAAATGACGCCTGCGCGTCCTATGAAAAGAGTCTCAGCATTTGGAAACACATTTCCAATCCTGCGCGACTCAACGGAAATGGTTATTTGTCGAGCAATCCGCGGGATATTGCGCAGCGGTTGGCAGCCTGCAAAGCTGGCCGCGCACAGTGACGTAAGCAACATTCAGCTCACGCCAGACCGGGAGGCTGCGGCATTCGCCGGATATTGCGAATCTTTCTTGCTCGACGACTCAGTCGTGGCCGCGAACCATCCAACCCTGAGTGGCGGATTCTGCTGGCGAACCGTGCTCGTCCACCGATATCCCTGGACCGCCCTCTCCGGGCTTTGGTTTGCCGGGCTGACGGCACGAAGACGGCCTTACTGACCGGATTCGGTGGTGCGGCGCAGTGTCTGTACCATCCCAAGCCATTCTCGACTAACACGCCCAAACAGCTTTCTGCCGCTTGCGTGACCTGTTTCGGGCGGCATTTCCGCCTCTAGGAATAAGAGACATTCCGCAAGCGTCTCCGTGGGGTTGTGACCCGCACTTGTAGGCAGCAACGGATCAGTCCGGCCGATCGACCGCGTTTGCGGGTGGTATGCAGAGGGGTGCAGACATGCGAGAGGCTCCAAAGAGTGGTGGGAAGGCGCGAAACGGCTGGGTGTTTGTCGTGGCGCAGCGAATCGCGTGGAGAGTGTTGCTGGCCAGCGTGGCGGCGATTGGTGCGACGGCGCAAACAACCACGTGCGACGCGACACGGTGGGCCGGCGCGCCGGCAATCTCGGGAAGCCTGACCATCAACGCGCACGCGAGCGCGAGCGGGGCAGATGGCTCATCCCTCACGTTGAACGAAACGGTCAGCGCTGCGCCGGCGATGTCGGCGCCGCCGGGAGGGATTCCGTACGGGTGGTCGGGACCAATGAATGCAAACGTGAGCTACACCATGGTCTCCACGGACTCCCTGGGCCAAACCACAACCATTGATGGGTCGGGAGGCGCATTGACCGCGCCGGGCACACCCGGGCAGATGTATTTGTCGATCGATCCGATCGGATGCACCTACACGCTGGCATGGGATGGATTCGTGAACGCCCAGGTGACGAACTCGAGCGGTAACACAATTTCGCAGATGGTGAACTTTGTGGGAACTTCAGCGGACGCACAACCGTTGCCGGCCAGCGGAACGACCTTGAGCGGCAGCTATTCCTACACCGATTCAATATTGGGAACAGTGCCGATTCCAGTGACCATCACATGGACCCTTTCGCCGGGAATGCCAAACCTGGACCTGGTTGTGAAGATCACGGGCTACGAGACCTGGGTTCCGACCGCAGGAGCCACGGAGAAAGATACTGGGCTTACAAAGACTGGCCAGAAGAATGATCTGCTGGTTCAGGCAGTGCTGCAGAACCCGGACGGTAGTACTTCATTGGTAGCGCCGGATTCGGTGGTGTTCGAACTGGTGAGTGGGTCGTTGGAGCCGGGTGTCAGTATGAACTGGCCAAAGACGGGGACGAATGATCCAGACCTGACTTTCGAGGCAATCCAGTCATTGCCGGGGTACGTATCGCTGCCGGCACCCACTTTGTCGCAAAACAACACCGTGGCGACATTCTCAAACATTCAGTCTCCTCCGCTGTTGTTTGTGAACGTTGCGCCGCATGACTGGGGTGGGTGGGCCACGCTGAACGTCAGGGCGACGATTGGTGCGCAACAGCTAGCGGGTCATCTGGATGGCGACAAAACCATGACGGATATTTTGCTACCGAAGCGGTCAAGTGCCAGCGCGCACATCGCTGCCGCCTGGCTGTCGGCAATGGGCATTTCGACGACCGACGAGGCGTCGGACGCGGAGACGACTCCATCGAACTCGAACGATGGGGATGGGCTCACACTCTACGAGGAATATCGCGGATTTGCAGTGAAGTGTCCTTCGCCGGAAGCGCCGGCCGGGCCCCAATGTGTGGGCGGAGTGGGACACATCAACGGGAACCCTACAAAAAAGGATCTGTTTGTGGTGGTAGATCCGCAGTTGGGTAGCGAAGTGACACCCGGGATTCTGAATTTCAAGGCGAAGACGAAATTGCAGGTGCATTACGACGGGCTCACAACGGATTACGTAAACAGCTCGAACGTGATCAATTTCAATCACAACCAGGGTGCGCACCTGGTCGATCAGCACGCAGTGCAAATCAAGCCGACTGCTGTACCCGTTGGGTGCGCCCTGAATGGGCCCGGAACGCCGATGGACGTGAAGGAGATTCGAATTCCGCACTTGAGCACGCTCGTCAGTGTTGCGCAAACGATCGGGAGGACACCTGCGCAGATCGCGATCTACACCCGGGGATACCCACAGATGACGTCACACGAATTGGGGCACGCGGTGGATATTTCTCACCACGGGTCCGGAGATCCGGGAGCCGTGACCTGGTCCTCGCCCGACGGAACCCTGGTTACGGAGAACGGAAACAGCGTGCTGGTGCTGACCGAGCAAAGTGACCTGTTGGACGCGGCAGCTCTGGGGATTAAAGCAGGTCAAACGAAAAGCGTCTATGTCGGTAAAACCGGCGGGCAACACAGCGGTGATACGAAATGCATGATGCGATATGGCTCGTCGATGGCGTACATCTCTACTGCAGATCCGACGATCCGGTACTACGCACAAGAGCATTTCGGGTTCAATTTGACGGACATCAGCGCGGGAACTAACACAAATGCCGCGCGGAGTCCCCAGTCGCGATATGGGGATGCGGCGAGTGGACGGGGAGACTGCGAATCGCAAATGTGTGTCAGCGATGCCGTGCATGCGCCGCCGAGAGATCCGCAGCGGCAAGCGACGTGTCCGTGAGAAACATGTCGAGGAGAGCGCCCATGTTCACGAAACGAAATTGGCTCCTGATGACGATGGCCCTGCTTGGCGCGTTGGAGTTATTGAGTGATTCCAGCCTCGAAGCACAGACCACGCCGATCCCGGCCCCGATCGTGATGCTGTCGGTTAACCAGCCGAGTGGAGGGACCAGCTACAACGGATGGCCGCTGGTGATCCAGGTGGATTTGTACAATCCCGATTTCGCGGTGGATGACGCGGCGGTGACGGCGATCCCGCTGAGTATGCCCTCGGGAAGCTGGGCGGATGGGGTGAGCGTTACCGTGACGGACAGCACGGGCGCGCAAGTGAGTTGGCCACTGCATCGATTGCTGAGGCCCACCGGGACCGATGCGTCGATTTCGCTGGACGCGGAAACATCGGCGCACCTGGCGTGGTGGGTGGCCCCGGCGGACACGGCGGCACTGGTGGCTGGCACCTTTCAGATTGCGGCGGTGCTGGATACGACGACTGTAACGGACCCGACGGTGTTTCAAGGACAGTCGTACAGCACGCCGGTGACGGTAGCCCTGGGAGCGGAGCCATCGGTGCTGCTGCCGGACCAGCAGGAATCCAAGTATCTGCTCGCGACGTTTTACGACACGCTGGCGGGAAACAGTGCGCAAGCGATGACGGATGTCAGCACCTTGCTGGCGTCGCAGCCCCAGAATATTCGGGGACTTATGGCGAAGGGAGAATTGCTGGAGGCGAGTGGAGACGCCGTGAACGCGCTGGCGTCCTACGACGCGGCGGTCAATGCCTTTTACGCGATGATACCGAATCCGCCGGAACCTCCGGTGGACTTGCTGGAGCGCAGCGCAAACCTGCGAAACGCGGCCATCAGCCAGTCTGCCGCGCTTCCGGCGCCGGCGGTAGGCTTGCAATTTCAGAACTTCACGCAAGCATCGCCGGGCATTTACGGGCTGGATTTGCAGGTGACCAACAACGGAGCTGGCGTGGCCAACAATTTTGCGATTTCGCAGGTCACATTTGCCACGGTGAGCGGGAGCGGCCAAGTCTCCCTGGACGCCAGTGTGCCATCGCAGATACCTGCATCGGTAGACACCCTGGCAGCAGGAGCCAGCACGACCGTGCATTTTTCCGTGAGTGTGCCTGCGGGAGTGAGCACGTTCACGGCGACGGAGGCGGCAACGGTACAAAACGTGATTGGGAGTTCATCGAACGTCTCCGGGAGCGAGACGGTCTACGTGGCCACGCTGAGTCCAAGCTTCACCAGCGCAAACACCACCACGTTCCTGGCTGGGAGCGCGGGGACGTTCGCGGTGACGACGACCGGCGCTCCGCCCCCGTCGATTACGGAAACAGGGACATTGCCCAATGGGGTGGCGTTCACCAATAACGGTAATGGTTCGGGCATGTTGGCGGGAACAGCGCCGGTTGGAAGCGGAGGGCTCTACGGCCTTGCGCTGGAAGCGGCGAACGGAGTGGGATCCGGAGCGACCCAAACTTTCACGCTGGTAGTGAATGAAGGCGCGACCATCACGAGCGCGAATTCCACCACCTTCATGGTGGCGACTGCGGGAATCTTTTCGGTGAAGGCGACAGGATATCCCCTGCCCACCTTGAGTGAGAACGGGGCGCTGCCGAGCGGAGTGTCATTCACGGCTGGAGTGCTGAGCGGAACCCCGGCAGCGGGCACGGGAGGCATGTATCCGCTGACGTTCAATGCCGGCAATGGAGTGGCCACGGCGTCCCAGAGTTTCACGTTAACCGTGAACCAGGCAGCGAACTTCACGAGTGCAGCAGCAACCACGTTCACCCAAGGAAATGCGGGCAGTTTCACGATTGCCTGTGCCGGATTCCCGACTGCGACGATCAGCCAGAGTGGCACGTTGCCGGCGGGAGTGACGTTTGTGAACAATGGAAATGGAACCGCAACTCTGACCGGGACACCGACGGTGGCGGGAACGTTCAACCTGGTATTGACGGGGAGCAATGGCGTAGGCGCGAATGCGATTCAGAACTTCACGCTAAGCGTTACCGGAGGAGGAGCGACGCTGGTAGTTTCGCCCACGAACCTCGATTTCGGCAACGTGAAATTCGGGCGGCATGCCGCGCAAACAGTAACCCTGACCAACAGCGGAACATCGGTGGTGAGCTTTGGCCGGATTTATTTGACCTACGGCGCGCACACCGATAAGGATGATTTCGAACTGGACCGGCACTGCGCCGGGCGGCTTGGTCCGAAGAAGAGTTGCACAGTGCGTGTGGTGTTTGAGGCAGACGATCCAGGCACATCGAGCGCGGTACTAAACATCGTGGACAATGTACTGGGAAGTCCGCAGACGGTGGCGATCACGGCGACAACGGTGAAGTAGTCGAAGGCGAACGGCTGAGCTTTTCGCGGGAGCGGGAGCAGATTTCATTCCCATAGCTCCTTACAGGTCAACGGCTCTTGCTACGTGCGGATATTCGTCAACTGAATAGTTCATGTCGTGCAGTCTCACAGATCGCCACCACGGCAGGATGTTTCAGCTTGCGCTCCACAGAGATCGCATAGAAGCGATTCCGTACAGCGGCCGCACGTCCCACCACCCGAAGCTTGCGTTCTCTGCGAAAGAGTTTCTCGAGGACCGACGGAACCGCGAACATGCCTGCCCCGGTTTCCCCAAAGCGGCGCAACAGAGCGAAATCTTCGAACTGTCCAACCACAAAGGGTCGAATCTGCTGGGCGTCAAACCACTGATCCAGCGCACGGCGAACGTTGGTATTGTCCGCTGGAAGTAACAACGGGGCTTCGTGAAGCACCTTCGGGAATCTCCCCGAATATTGCCTGGATAATTCACGAGTCGCGAAAAACGTCATACCACACTCACCAAGCAGGTGGTTGTAGGCGCGGACCTTCGCGGGAGGGCCAATCGGAGTGTCGGACAGCACCACATCGAGTTCTTGTATGGCCAACTCTGCGAGAAGGTGCTCCTGGTTGTCCTCACGGCACGTTATCTGAACTTGCTGTCCTAACTGAAGTGCGGGTCCGATGAGCGCGTGCGAGATCTCTTTCGGCAATACATCGGCGATCCCAATGACGACCTGTAAGGGATGGCCGGTTGGACGCCCTTTAACGGTGTCGAGCATTTCGCGGCCAAGCGCAAAAATATCCTCGGCATATCGATAGACCACTTGCCCCACCTCGGTCGGCTGCACACCACGGGCGGAGCGGATCAGCAGTTTCTCGCCGAGGCTGCCTTCCAAACTCCGAAGCTGAGCGCTGATTGTCGGAGGCGCCAGGCGCAGTTGTTCGCTGGCACGCCCAATGCTGCCGGCTCGAACCACCGTCCAAAAATAGAGGAGATGATGATAGTTAATCCATTCCATGAGATCACCGTCTGCGTTGAATTTCTCACCATTAGACAAAACCGAATACTCACTGCTCAGATTATCTACTTTTTAGAGGGTTGCTTGCCAATTAAGAATGGGTTGTCCGCAACCCGGATTTAGCCGGCAAGAGACCCAAAAGAAGAGGAGAACAGAATCATGAATATGGATTCTCATCGCAAGCCAGCTGCAACTGCCGACCTAAGGATCGAAGAGGAGATTCGCCAGCGAGCCTATGAATTGTTCGAGGTACGCGGGGGACAAGAAGGCTACGAGCTAGAAGATTGGCTACGCGCCGAAGAGGAGATTCTAGGCCCGCAAGAGCGATGCAGCAGCGGGCATAGCAGACATAGACCGTCGGAGGGAATCCAATGGAAGTCGAAGTTCGGATACAGGGTACTGATCTGGCGGATGCGGTGCGAAATTACACCGCCCGCCGGCTACACTTCGCCCTCGGGCGATTCGCCTCGCAAATAGGACGAATCGTAGTACGACTTTCAGACGCCAACGGCGTGCGAGGTGGCATCGATCAATGCTGCCACATCAGCGCGGAGCTTCGGCCGTCGGGAAGAGTGGTGTTGGATCAGACCGACGCGGACCTGTTCACCGCCATTGACCGCGCCAGCGAACGAGTTGGCCAGGCCTTCAGGCGGGCGAGCCAGCGGTCACGTCAAGCGCGCACTGGCCACGAATCGGTGAGAACACTAACGTAGCGAGCTACGTCTCGGTGTAGTCGGGTGCTCCAATCGCATGGCGCTGCGATCGATCGCGACTGAAGTGTTAGGGCCGGGTCATCAGCGACCGGCGGGTACTCATCGGAGCATAAGTCATGTTCGACAAGCTGGAACATCCCGGGGTGGTCATGGATTTCAATTACATGTTGGCTTGCGGACTCGTGTGGAGCAAAACCGCCGATCCGGATGCTGGATGGGAATTAGTGGAAGCTCTCGCTTCTCCTGATCCAGAGCTGCGTCAGTTAGCACGAGACATGCTTATCCACCGGCGCGATAACGCAATGGCACTCCTTGAGGGCGCTGTCCGCGCCGGCGTTCTCACCCCCGAAGTGGCGGGACCCTGCATCGTCGAACTGCTTCGAGCGGGTCGGCCTGGTTTTTCCGACTTCCTGGTGGCGGGCGACGCGTGAAAAGATATCGAGGTGAATTGTGGTAGGACGCTGTGCCAACCCGGAGTGTGGCATTCCCTTCCGCTATTACCGTGACGGAAAACTGTTCAGGTTCGAACTGAGTGCTCCTTCAACGGCGCTCACGGTCCGACCCGAGACGGTGACCCAGCGCCGAATCGAAGATTTTTGGCTCTGTGGCGCTTGTGCCTCGAAGATGACGCTGATCTCGGAAGACGGAGTGGGAGTGAGGATGCGACCGTTGCCGCGCACCACTGCGTCACTGAGTGGATCTGTCGAGCACTTCGCAACTCGCCAGGCAGAAGCCTGAGAACGACCAACACAAGGAGGATTCGTCATGGACCCGTCAACGATATTGGTATTGGTCCTGTGTGCGGGCGGGGTAGCTCTTCTAATATGGTTCGAAATCAACTCTCGCCGAAACCAAGCCCGCAAGAAGCAAATGCCGAACCTTGCTCAACCGGACCTGGACTCCTCGAACAAAAAAGCCCAAAGCAAAGTTGAATCGGAGATTGACAGAACCAAGACCGCATAGCCGCCCCTGACGTCGAACGGAAAGGAGTTCATCATGAACCGTCACTCCATTGTCATCTCGGATGCTGATATGGCCGGGCTCAACCGTTTGGTGACCGCTCTGAGGCACTCTCTCTTTAGAGATCGACTACCGCTCGAATCGCTGAACCAGACCTTAGAGAACGCAGAAGTCGCCTCTTCGGAGGGTATTCCGAGAGACATCATCAGAATGAACTCCCGTATCCGTGTTCTGGATCTCGACACGGGCAAGAAACAGGTGTACACCCTGGTTTTCCCTGAGCACGCAGACATATCGACAGGCCTCATCTCCGTCCTCGCTCCGGTGGGGATCGCTCTACTCGGACGTCGACAGCGAGACATCATCGAAGCCAGAGTACCTGGAGGGATCCGGCGGTTACGAGTCGAGCGCGTGCTCTACAGAACCGGTGGAAATCGAGTCCGGCCACATCAAACAGGAAAGCCGGCTTTAGCTCGGAACATTCAAACGGCAGGTTTGGCTGCGTAATTCTGTTCGCAATCTCTGGCAAGGTTCTATAGCTTACGTGCATGCTTCCGGACATTGATCCGAGTGCTGTTGGTGGCCTTTCAGACCAGGAGGCTGCCGTTCGACTGCGGTCGGAAGGCTGCGAATGAGCTCCCCTCCGCGAAACCCCGCGGCTTCCTTGCCCTTGTCTGGGAAGTGGTCCGGGAACCTATGCTGCTGCTCCTGGTAGGAGCGGGCGCAATTTATCTCGTCCTGGGTGAGCTAAGGGACTCCGTCGTCTTGCTGGTCTCCATCTTTGTGGTCCTCGGGATCAGTCTGTACCAGCAACGTAAAACGGAACGTGCGCTCGAAGCTCTGCGGGATCTCTCCAGTCCCCGAGCCCTTGTGATTCGTAATGGTAAAGAAAAACGTATCGCAGGACGCGAAGTGGTCCGCGGTGACATGGTTGTGCTTCAAGAGGGAGACCGCGTCCCCGCCGATGCGCTGGTACTTTCGGCTGTCAGCCTATCGGTCGACGAATCCCTCCTGACCGGCGAGTCAGTCCCGGTGCGCAAATCCCCGGGAACCGCGAGCATGACGATCAGCCGTCCCGGCGGCGACGACACGATTTCTGTCTTTTCGGGAACGATGGTCGTCCAAGGACATGGCGTTGCCGAAGTGATGGCCACTGGCATCCGGACCGAACTCGGCAAGATCGGCAAAGCCCTGGTGACCCTCCAACCTGAACAGAGCAAACTGAAACAAGAAATCAGCCGCGTCGTTAAAATCATGGCGAGTTTCGGAATTTCTGTTTGCGCACTGGTGGCCGTGGTGTATGGCCTCACGCGCGGCAACTGGCTGAGTGGGCTCCTGGTGGGAATCACCATGGCGATGTCACTCCTGCCCGAGGAGTTCCCCGTCGTGCTGACGGTATTTCTGGCACTGGGAGCATGGCGAATTTCGCGCAAGAACGTTCTCACCCGCGCACCCACCGCGATTGAAGCTCTCGGATCGGCGACCGTGCTCTGCGTGGACAAGACCGGCACCCTGACCCAGAACCAGATGGCGGTCCACAGGCTGTTTGCGAGTGGTGAATCGTATGCTGTGGATGACGCGACGCCTAATGAGCTTCCAGACCTCTTTCCACGAACTGGTTGAATTCGGCATCCTGGCCAGCCAGCGCAAGCCTTTCGATCCGATGGATATTGCCTTCAAGCAACTGGGAGAGCGCTGCCTTGTCGACACCGAACATCTGCACCGTGACTGGAAGCTGCTCCGCGAATACCCGCTGTCGCCAAGGCTCTTGGCAGTGTCACGGGTCTGGCAGACACCGGGCAGTTCCGCTAACGTTGTTGCTGCTAAAGGTGCACCCGCGGCAATCGCGGAGCTTTGCCACCTGTCCACCGCAGAAGTGGAACAGGTCCGGGACCACGCGGAGGCTATGGCAAACGAGGGTTTACGTATTCTGGCAGTCGCTCGAGCTGAGTTTCGTGGTGATGTACTGCCAGAGGATCCCCATGCATACCACTTTCGTCTTCTGGGTCTGGTTGGGCTAGCCGATCCTATCCGGCCAGAAGTGCCGGCAGCGATCCAGGAGTGTCATACGGCCGGTATACGGGTCGTGATGATCACCGGTGACTTCGCCGGAACCGCACGGAGCATCGCCCGGCAGGCCGGGTTGAATGAAGGCGAGCGGGTGCTAACCGGCCCCGAGTTGGAGAAGTTGAGCGATGCCGAACTTGAGTCCATCGTAAAGACGGTGAACGTCTTTGCCCGCGTAGTACCGGAACAGAAGCTCCGCCTGGTGGAAGCCCTGAAGGCTAACGGCGAGATCGTGGCCATGACCGGGGACGGCGTCAATGACGCCCCGGCTCTGAAGTCGGCCCACATCGGCATCGCCATGGGAGGAAGGGGGACCGACGTGGCTCGCGAGGCGGCTCAGCTTGTCTTGCTGGACGACGCCTTCTCCTCTATTGTTGCCGCCATTCGCCTCGGTCGCCGGATCTTCGACAACCTCAAGAAGGCTATGTCTTACGTGTTGGCCATCCATGTGCCGATTGCAGGGCTGGCACTGATTCCCGTTCTCTTGAAGTGGCCTCTGGTGTTGCTCCCAGTACACGTCGTCTTCCTCGAGCTAATCATCGATCCTGCGTGCTCAATCGCATTTGAAGCCGAACCGGAGGAGGCGAATGTTATGAATCGTCCGCCTCGCGATCCGCAGCAACCATTGTTCGATCATCGCACTCTGCTCTTGAGCTTTTTACAGGGTGCCAGTGTCCTGGCCATTGCGCTAGCGGTCTTCGCTATCGCCCAGCTGCGAGGTGAGCCCGAGACCAACACGCGTGCGCTGACTTTTACCACATTTATTATTGCGAACCTCACGTTAATCCTCGCGAATCGCTCGTGGACACGGCTTATCGTGGCAACTCTGCGTTCTCCTAACCCGGCTCTTTGGTGGGTAATTGGCGGAGCTCTGGCAGTGCTGGCCCTCGTGCTCTACGTGCCCTTCGCGCGCGATCTGTTCCGCTTCTCCACACTTCACAAGATGGATCTTGTCATCTGCTCCATCGCTGGGGTGTTCAGCGTACTGTGGTTTGAAGCGCTAAAGATATTCAGCCGCACTCGTGTCGCCCAGGGCGCTTGAGAGTTCTCGGACGCAGACTGTTCGGAAGTCTTCCCGCCCCCGAGCATTCTGGCTTGGCGGCGCGGGTTATCCATCCGTTGGGGAACCCACGTTCGCTTCCTGCAACATCTCAAGCAACACGAGCGTGACGGACAGAACCACGGGGCCGATGAAAAGCCCCATAACACCGAATGCTTTCACCCCGCCCAGCAAAGCGAAGAAGACCAGCAGCGTGTGCATCTTGGCGCGTTGGCCGATCACGTACGGTCGGACCAAGCTGTCTACTTGCCCCACGACCCCGGCTCCCCAGCCCAACAAGATCAGCCCTTTCCACCAGTGCCCGCCCGCAACCAGGATCATCACCCCAGGCACCCACACGGCCGCCGAACCGATGATGGGGATCAATGAGAACAGTGCCGTGACTACTCCCCAGAGTACAGGGGAAGGTAAACCGAGTACCAAAAAGGCCACGCTAAGAAGAGCTCCCTGGGCTACGCCCACCGCAAGGCAACCATAAACATTGGCAACGATCGAGTCGCTGATTCCCGTGAAGAGGCGTTCCACTTGACCGGACTTGAGGGGAAGGATTGCTATGGCGCGCTGCTTCATCGCTCCGCCTTCGCGAAACAGGAAGAACAACGTGAAAAATGCGATCACGGCCTCAACCAGGAAAGAAATCATGTTGCTAACGACTTGAGCTCCCCAGGAAAGCAAAACCCGGCTGATCTGTTCGAGCCAACGCAATAGGGCTCCGCGCACGTCCAACGTGGAGACATTAATGTATTGCCCGACCCAGCCGAGAAAACGTTCCATCGCATGCATCAAGTACGGGTTCCAGCCCCCTTGTTCGGCGCTCCTCTCGTTCAGCAACAAGTACAAGCCCTTGATCTCCTGACTCACGACAACTCCCAATCCGACGGCTGGGACAACCACAAGAAGTAGGACCAGAAATGTAGCGATCAGAGCCGCCTTATTCCGCCCCCGGACGCGTGTAAAGATGCGCACCCGGACAGGATGGAAGACGATCGCGATCATGACTGCCAGGAAGACGGGACTGAGAAAAGGCCTGGCGATGAGATAGCAAAAGTAAAGGGCGATCGCGGTCAGAGCCAGCAAGAAGAAGGTGGTTGTTACCTGTTTCCTTTCCATTTGGCATGCTCTCCGTTGGCTAAGACCACCTGCGCCTTTGAACGATTGCCCGGCAATTGACTGCGACCACCGAAATTCAGCGTTCTCCAATTACTCAACAACGATGACCAAATGATAATTCCTTCGATGAACAGGTCGGTAATCGAAATGAACACAGCCTCCGTTTATCCACTGACGTAGCTCGTCCACACCATGCATGCCGCACTCCAAGAGAACACCTCGGGAAAGGTGGCGAGCGATCACGGGCACCGAGGACGCTCGCCAGAAGACTTGGATATGCATCCCCGTCCAACCCAAAAGGACGACCGCCAGGAACACTCTCATGGCTCCTTTACTCTGTCAGTCAATGGTCGCACGGTGAGCACCGGGCAAAGGGCGCGGCAAACAATCTTGTGTGCGACCGATCCGAAATGACTGGCTAATCGCGCCAACGCGCCGGCCCCGTGTGCCCCAATGACGATCAGGTCCGAGGCAGTATCGTCAGCCGCCTTTAGAATGACATCTGCTGGCGATCCCATCTCGACGATCACGTCGGGTGTGGCCGCGAGATCAACTCGCAGAGGAACCAGTTCGCGCAGGCGCACCCTGGCCATTTGCGCATCGAGATAAGGCGACTCTGGCAGACCTTCGACTGCATGCGCCAGAGTCAGGCGAGAACCGTAGTTTCCCGCCAGGGCCAGAGCATACGGTGCGGCAGCGAGGGAGTCTGCGGAAAAATCCGTCGCGTAGAGGATCTGGCGAAACCCACGTTCTTCCGCAGCGTGGCTCTCCGGACCGACCGTCAAGACTGGACATCGTGACTCGCGCATGGCCTCCTCTGCCACGGACCCAAGCAGGAATTTTCTAACGCCCGCGCGCCCGACAGTACCCATGACCAACAAATCGATGGCGTGTCGGCGCATGAAGTGGCTCAGACCAATCCAGATATCACCATTGCCAACCACTGTCTCACAGTCAACCTCGCCGCACGGTGTGGAGCTCAGAAGACTGTTTATTTTCAGCTCTGCTGCGCGACGAGCTACCTGCGCCGCTTCGTCGAATGAGCTCAAACCGGGCGGATAGTCCTCCGGAGGCACAATATGAGCTAGGTACAGTTTGGACTCGAACCGCTGCGCAATACCCGTTGCGTACGGCAGAGCTTGCATCGATGCAACAGAAAAGTCAGTCGCGAATAGAATGCTTTTGAGGGAAAGGGTGTTCATCTGTGGCCCCCATGACAATCAGACGTATGCAGGCCCCTGTATAGGGCTGATTCTCCATTATTAAGAATGCCTTTTATAGACGCTTCTAGCTGTGCACCGAATCACCGTGCTACGTGACCCGAAGCAAGATGTTCAGGCTCAGCGCGTTCGGAACTGGTGGTTCATTCAGTTCTGCGACTCACTCAGCACTAACCCTCGAACTCCATCACCAGTGAGGCCGGACGAGACATCGTAAGTCTCGGGCCGCGTCATTCCGCGGAGGGGAGACTTTGAGCGTTTACCGGCCGAGACCGATATCTTCGATATGTTCCAGCATGTCGGCTGGATCTGCATAGACGCGAAAGGCGCCAGCTTGCTCCAATTCCGCCTGGCTGTAGCCACCCGAGAGAAGACCCACCGAGAGCGCTCGTCTGCGCCCCGCGGCGAGCATGTCCCAGACGCTATCGCCAACCACAATGCAGTGTCCCACCGGGACGCCCAGCCGCTTGGCCGCGTTAACAAATACATCCGGCGACGGCTTGGCCTTGGCAACATCATCGCCCGTGACGATCACCGTCTTTGCTGGAATCCGCAGCGTCCGCAGCAGTTTTTTCGCTTGTTGTTTTCCGCCCGCAGTTGCAATAGCCCATCCCACACCATGCCTGCTGAGATGCCGGAGCAATTTTTTCGCCCCCGGAAGCGGTCGCATGGAGCTTATTGATTTATTGAAGACCGTATCGTGCTTTTTCTCGAGTTGCTCCACGTCGATTTTGGAAGAGTGTAATCTGTGCTCGCGAACCACTTGACGGATAAGTGAGCGACCGCTCATCCCGATGCGGCGATGAATCTTCCATTCCGGAACGAGCAGTCCAGCATCTTTTAGGGCAGCCGCCCACGCGGTCACGTGCCGGTAGGCGGTATCTACTAACGTACCGTCAAGGTCGAACAGGATGGCGGGATCGCTCGATTTCGAGATCATCAGCGGGAGTCCAATCAGGCGGCTTTTCTCGAAATAGGCCCCAAACCAGGCACAACTTCCTTCTGTAACACTTTACTAATCTTCTCTGATCGCGTTGACCAGAATGGAGATGGACCCCGGTTGCACCGCTCCTGAACAGATCCGCGAGAACCTTCATAGGAAGCTCCGGATCGCTGCCGTCACCAGTGCAGTGTAGGTCTATTAACTTGATAGTCAGCTTTACGCCAGAACGCAATCGATTGGGTTGGGTAGACCGAACACAATTTGCCCTTACGGTCCAGTTAATAGCGTTCACGAATTTCATTTCCTCTGCAAACAGTTTGTCAACGGTCCTAAGAGCCCAGCGAGTGTTGTTCGTACGCTTTCATACAGTGCTCTTAGTGCGGGGATTCCGCGAATACGACGTACGTTGGGGTTTATTGTTTTCCAACCATCCCACCTTCGAGCCTGACGCATCATAACTGGCCCCGGAGGTCGTACAGCCGGGAGGCCCTTATTTTCGGAAGATCGACGAACATCGGATCCAAGGCGGCATGGGCCACCGCTCGAAGAGGAGAGGAAATGGCAGAGCAGTTCGCAAGTGTGACAGTTGCATCGAGCGGAATTGGACTTTCCCTGGGCATCGAAGCCCTTCTGGCGGACAAAGATCACGTCTACGCAGCGTCAGGGAAAACAAAGGTAGAAGGCATGCTGGCTTACGTTATTCCGGGGAAGTGTGAAGGGCGCCATGCACGATAAAGATGGCAAGACCCAAGGCCAGTTGACCTCAGTACGGACCATTCACGATAACTAACGGAACCATTTCGGGAGTCGAGATGTCGAAAGCATTAAACGAAAAACCAAACGCCGAGCCGATGCCGGCTACCGCGAGCGCCGGAGTCATTCTGAATGGGCGGTATTTGCCGCCGCCCGAGGATAAAGATGGAAAGATTTGGGTAAGAACGAGCGCGTTAATCCACGCCGACGCGGAAGACCTTTACCGGATCTGGCGCGACGTTGAGGCCGCGCCACAGTGGCAGGAGCAGATCGAAAAGGTGACTCGCACCGGCGAAATGACTTCTCACTGGGTGATGCGATCTGAAGCTAAAGATAAGGATAAGGACAAGGACAAGGACAAAATCATCGAATGGGATTCCGAAATTCTCAGAGATGAACCGGGCCGGCGCATCGCTTGGCGATCGATCGGGGGTGAGTCCGACAACGCGGGCGAGGTTATCTTCGAACCTTCCCCTGGCGGTCGGGGAACTATGGTCACAGTTCTTCAGGAATTTCGTATGGGAAAACTGGCGAGCCTGTGGGAGACGATTGTCGGCCGAAATCCGAAGCAGTCCGTGATTGAGAATCTGCGTCATTTCAAAGCCCTCGCGGAGACCGGTGAAGTCCCTCGGATACAGGGCCAGCCCCACGGGCCGCGAGGGTTGGTGGCTGGGATCAAGAAATCAATGTATGGCGAGGAGACCACTACGCCGCCCGGGTTGAATCGTAAAGCGAGCTGAACGAAGTTCGTCGAATTTATTTAGCGAATTGGAGTAATTCATGAAAGCGCTCTGTTGGATGGGAAGTAGCAACGTGGAGGTTCACAGTGTCGAGGACCCAAGGATCCTGAACCCGCACGACGCCATCATCAAAATCACAAGCACCGCAATTTGCGGATCAGATCTGCATCTATATGACGGCTTTATCCCCACCATGGAAGAGGGTGACATCTTAGGCCACGAATTCATGGGCATTGTGGAGGAAACGGGGAAGAGCGTAACAAACCTGCAGCGGGGCGATCGCGTAGTGGTACCGTTCACCATCGCGTGCGGGAACTGCGGGTTTTGTAAGAAAAAGATATGGTCCGCCTGCGACAATACGAATCCGAATGCCCATCTAATGGAAGCAGCTTATGGATATTCCGGTTCGGGTTTGTTTGGCTACTCCCACATGATGGGCGGATACGCCGGGGGGCAGGCTCAATACGTACGAGTGCCTTTCGCCAATATCGGCCCGCTCAAAATCGAGAACGACCTTCCCGATGAGAAGGTGCTTTTCCTGTCTGACATCTTTCCGACCGGATATATGGCTGCCGAGAATGCGCAGATCCAGGTAAACGACACGGTCGCCGTTTGGGGCTGCGGGCCCGTCGGGCAGTTTGCGATCGCCAGCGCTTTCATGCTGGGCGCTGCTCGTGTGATTGCCATTGACCGGCTTCCCGAACGCCTGGAGCTAGCCCGCTCGATCGGGGCCATAACGGTGGACTATTCCGAGGAAGACGTAAGCGTCTTGACTGCCTTGAAAGATTTGACCGGGGGAATTGGGCCTGATTCTTGCATTGATGCCGTGGGTCTCGAAGCCCATTCCGCTCAGCTTCAAGGGATGTACGACAAAGTGAAGACGGCATTGATGCTCGAAACCGATAGGCCGAGCGTCCTCAGGCAGGCGATTCAGTCGGTGCGCAAAGGCGGTACGGTTTCCATACCCGGTGTCTACGGAGGTCTGTTAGATAAGGTTCCGTTCGGAGCCGCGTTCGGCAAAGGCATCACGATGAAAATGGGGCAGACCAACATGCAGAATTACATGAAGCCTCTGCTGGAACGCATCGAAAAAGGCCAGATTGACCCGAGCTACATCATTTCTCACCGCATCACTCTCGATGAAGCGCCCGAGATGTACAAGGTCTGGCGAGACAAACAACAGAGCGTCACCAAGATCGTAATCGATCCTTGGGCAGCTTAACGGAAGGATAGGAGTGGGGAAAATGACGACAAAGGTTGTGCTTCCAGTGGTTATCTTGCTTGCCGGTTTAATGCAGGCCCAAAACAATCAGGCTTCGACACCAGGGAATCCGCAAGCAAATCGAAATCAAGCGGTCAGCCAATCCGGCGTAGATCGAATCGTGAAGGAAGTGCACCACGAGCTGGTTTTGCTTCCCTACTATGGTGTTTTCGATAATTTGGCCTATCGAGTCTCGCCCGATGGAACCGTCTCGCTTTCGGGCCAGGTCGCTCGTCCTACCCTGAAGTCGGATGCCGAAAATGCCGTGAAGCGTATCGAGGGTGTGGAACGAGTGGATAATCAGATCCAAGTGTTGCCGACGTCGCCGATGGACGATCAGATTCGTCTCGCAACCTATCGAGCCATCTATGGGAACAGCGTTTTAAGTCCGTATGGACTGCGCGCGGTCCCTCCGATTCACATCATTGTCGATCAGGGGCATGTCACCCTGGAGGGCGTGGTCGCGAAACAGATGGACAAGCAGGTGGCGGAAATGCAGGCCAAGAGCGTACCGAATGTATTTTCCGTCACCGACAATCTCCGCGTCGAAGAATAAACCCCGAGGACGTGCGCCTGCTGACAGGGGCGAGTCCGCCGAGGTTGCCTTCTGACGAATGTCGAGTTTAAGTCAAATGAAAAACGACGCTCTCCCGACATACCTGCAGGACCACCTGGCTGGTGCGCTACATGCCATTGAACTACTCAAGGCCATGCGCGACCATTTTGCCGGTGAACCGCTGGGGAGACTTGCCTCTCAAATACTCGCCGAGGTCGAAGCCGACCGGGACGTGCTTGCAAGGCTAGCGGAGGGTGTGGGCGGGACCGCGGGCGGGGTGAAGGAGTGGGGCGCGTGGCTCGCGGAGAAGGTGAGCCGATTGAAGCTCAAGCATGGTTCCGCGGACGGATTGGGGACATTTGAAGCGCTTGAATTCCTGGTGCTGGGAATTCATGGAAAACGGGCGCTGTGGCGCGTGCTGGAGGTGGTTGCATCCTTCGATTTGCGGTTGCAGGGGATTGACTTCACTGAGCTCATTGCCCGCGCCGAAAGCCAACATGAAAGAGTCGAAGCACAAAGGTCGGCTTGCGCTCAGTCGGTTTTCCGGCTTGGCGACCGCGAACCAGCGCACGAATGAATGATGAACTCAACTGCCAGAGCAATTCATCCTGAACCGCTCAGCATAATCAGCCTTACCTTCCAACTCTTGCAGATCGTTTCGCATCACAATGGCGCCTTAAGGTGTCGGGCGTCATGAAGCGCTCCTATCAACCGTCGTCGATTCCCCACACGTGTGGTTTCCTCGTCACTATTCTGTTAACGGTCGAGTTATGCTCAGTCGCGACCCTTGCTTTCGCGCAAGCCGCTGGAATGCAACAGCCGGCAACCGAGCAGAACTATCAGCCTCGTCCTTACCAAGGCCAGCTCGAAGCCGATGATGGACAGTGGATTCGTCCTGCGAAAGATTACGCCAGCACCCGTTACAGCTCGCTTGATCTGATCAACGCCAAAAATGCGAAAGATTTAAAGCTCGCCTTCACATTTTCCACCGGCATGACTCACGGGCACGAGGCTGCGCCTTTGGTCGTGCGCAATACGATGTACATCGTCACGCCCTTTCCGAACAATCTCTACGCCCTCGACCTTACCAAACCAGGCGCCCCGATGAAGTGGGTGTATGAGCCGCTGCCGACGCCCGCTTCCCAAGGCGTAGCATGCTGCGACGTTGTGAACCGAGGGGCTGCCTATGACGACGGTAAAATTTATTACAACACGCTGGATAATCAGACCGTTGCCGTAGACGCAACCACCGGCCAAGAAGTCTGGAAAACGCGCGTCGGAGACATCAACAAGGGCGAGAGCATGACCATGGCTCCCCTGGTGGTTAAAGGGAAAGTTCTCGTAGGCAACAGTGGCGGTGAATTCGGAGTTCGGGGCTGGCTGACAGCGCTGGACGGAAAGACGGGGAAAATTGCCTGGAGGGCCTACACCGCAGGGCCGGATAAAGATGTCCTCATCGGCCCGCGGTTCAAGCCATTCTATTCGCAGGATCGGGGTCAAGACCTTGGTGTAAAGACTTGGCCGCCCGACGCATGGAAAATTGGCGGGGGTGGCGTCTGGGGATGGATTTCCTATGATCCAAAGCTAAACCTCATCTACTACGGCACCGCGAACCCGGGGCCTTGGGACGCGGAAGCTCGTCCCGGCGATAACAAATTTACATCCGGCATCTTCGCACGCGATCCAGATACGGGCGAAGCGGTATGGTTTTACCAGTTCAGCCCGCACGATCTTTACGACTATGACGCGGTAAACGAAAACATCCTTCTCGATCTTCCTATCCACGGACAAACCCGCAAGGTTCTGGTACATCCCGATCGCAACGGCTATGTGTACGTTATGGACCGCACGACGGGAGAAGTCTTGTCGGCCAGCGTCTTCGCACCCATTTCGACTAGCCGCGCCGTTGATCTGAAGACTGGTCAGCTTCAGTATGTTGAAGAGAAGAAGCCGATCACGGGAAAAGTGGTGCGGGGCTTGTGTCCCGCATCCCCCGGCGCTAAGGACTGGCAGCCTTCGGCTTTTTCCCCACGTACCGGATTGATGTACATCCCTCACAACCATTTGTGCATGGATGAAGAGGATCTGACGCCAAACTATATCGCCGGCACCCCGTATGTGGGAGCGAACGTCCGCATGTATGACGCGCCCGGGGGATACGGCGGAGAATTCACCGCCTGGGACCCGGTCGAGGGCAAAGTCGTGTGGACGCTTCCTGATCATTTTCCGGTGTGGAGCGGCGCACTCGCCACGGCGGGAGACGTCGTGTTCTATGGGACGCTGGACGGCTGGTTTAAAGCGGTCGATGCTCACAGCGGAACCCTGCTCTGGCAATTCAAAACCGGCTCCGGAATTATCGGCCAACCCACAACCTACAAGGGACCGGATGGGAAACAGTACGTTGCCATCTTATCCGGCGTCGGCGGTTGGGCGGGAGCGATCGTGGCTGGCGGGTTGGACGCTCGCGATGAATCGGCGGCATTGGGGTTCGCTGCAGCGATGAAAGATCTTCCTCATTACACGAACAAGGGGGGAATGCTTTATGTATTCGCCCTGCCTTAAGTTCCTGGTGGGTTTGTCGACGCTGGGTATCGCCGTGGGACTGAGTGCGCACACCCGTGAGTTGCGCGTCTGCGCAGATCCCAACAACATGCCGTTTTCCAGCCGCGACCAGACTGGCTTTGAGAACCGTATCGCCGCGATCGTGGCGCAGGATCTAAATGCTCGTCTCATTTTCGTTTGGCAAAGAATGGGGCGCGGATTCGTCCGAGAATACCTCAATAAGGACCAATGTGATTTGCTGATTGGCATCCCCGCGAACTATCGCCCTGTCCTCACCACGAGCCCTTATTACCGGTCTTCGTACGTGTTTGTCTCCAGGCAAGAGGAAGCTGTTCCGGAGCTCAATTCTCCCGCACTGCACGGTTTGAAAATAGGAGTGCAGGTCCTGGATGAGCAATACACTCCGCCCGGAGAGGCGCTTGCGCGGCGTGGCCTGCAAGGCGCGATTGTGGGCTTCGACACAATCGGAGACGGTGCAGACTCGATTGTCCGGGCGGTGGCTGAGCAAAAGGTCGACCTCGCCATTGTCTGGGGACCTCTCGCAGGGTACTTCGCCAAAGAGTTCGGTCTCAATCTTAGAATCACTCCTGTCGAACCTGAAGTCGATCCGCCTGGTCTGCCCTTAACCTTTGCAATTTCAATGGGAGTCCGAAAGGGCAACGTTGCCCTGCGAGATGAATTGGAGAAAATCCTCGCTCATCGGGAAGCTGACATTCGCGGCATTCTCGATGACTATGGGGTTCCGCAGTTGCCGCTTGCCTCTCTCGCAGATGCGCCGGGAGTCGCGCAGTGATGCGTCGCTTTCTGCAACTCATGATTCTGCTTGGAGCAGCAACGATGCTCGCCTCGTGCAGTCGTGAAAATCGAATCTTACGTCAACCTCCGCCCGCAAATGACACGCTCAACACCATTCAGATCAGCGGCCTCAATCCCGGAGCAAACTTAATTCCAACGCCACCCAGTTCGAACATGTATGAGGAGAGCGCCTACGCCGTGTCCGAGGGACAAAAACTCTTCGAGGCCTATAACTGCGTCGGTTGTCACGCGCACGGTGGCGGCGGCATCGGGCCTCCTCTGATGGACCGCAACTGGATCTACGGCAGTGAACCGGGAAATATCTTTGCGACCATCATGCAGGGAAGGCCGAACGGCATGCCCTCTTTCCGAAATCGCATCCCCGAATATCAGGCATGGGAAATCGCCTCTTACGTCCGGTCTATGGCGGGTTTGCTCCCCAAGGGGGTGTCACCGAACCGTACCGACCAGATGAATATCAAGCCGGCGGAGTCTTCCACGCCGGAGCAGATCCCGACCGGAATTACCGGCGTGCCGGAGCAACCCCAGTGAACGCCGCACCGAATCTTGCTTCACATTTGCTGGCGCAGGCTATGCCTCTTGATCCGGGTCGCCATCACATGTTGCACCCTGCCGCACCGCAGGCCGGCCACATTGAATGGTTGTACTGGTTCACCTTCTGGATTCTGTTCGCGGTTTTTGTCCTGACGATCGCCGCCTTTGCCAGGGCGGGCGCGAAGACACGGGTTGTCGCCAGCCATCCGCTTCCCGTCATTGAAAAAGATGAAGCAGGAGACCGCCGAGCGGGCTGGGCGGTTGGCGCCGCCATCGGCATCACGGTGATCACGTTGTTCGTCATTCTTGTGCTGAGCGTGATCACTGGCAAACGCGTCGAAGGGCTGACCTCCAAGAATCCAGTCTCCATCCAAATCACGGGCCATCAGTGGTGGTGGGAGGTCGTCTATCCAAATTCCCAGGCGGACCAGACAGTGACAACTGCCAACGAGATTCACGTTCCGGTGAGGACTCCTATTGTCGTTCTAACCAATTCAAGAGATGTGATTCATAGCTTCTGGGCGCCCAGTATTACCGGTAAGCGCGATCTGCTGCCCGGATACTCGTCGGCTTTCTGGTTCCAGATTGATAAACCTGGAACTTATCACGGCCAGTGCGCGGAGTTCTGCGGGTTGCAGCATGCGCATATGGGGTTTTCGATCGTTGCAGAATCCGTCAACGAATTTCAGACGTGGCAACAGCAACAACTGAAGCCCGCGGTGGACCCCGGGACCTCTGAGGCGATTCGCGGACGGGAAGTGTTTCTCACTCATGCATGTCTGATGTGCCACACGATTCGCGGCACGGATGCGGGTTCGCGCTTGGGGCCCGACCTCACTCATGTCGCCAGCCGCAGCATGATCGCGGCCGAGACGCTGCCCAATACGGCGGGCGCGCTGGCAGGGTGGGTCGTCGATCCGCAGCGCATTAAGCCGGGAACTCAAATGTCGCCGAATCCACTGTCCCCGGATGACCTTCAGGCCGTGGTCACGTATTTACAGTCCCTTCACTGAGGAGCAGAGACTTGGCGGTTGCAGAACCCATCCTCGCGAACGATCAAGACACTGGGCAGTCGGAACTGGCTCAGCGTCTCGCCCGCACGTGGCGTCAACCGGGCGGCCTTTGGGGATGGTTTTGCAACACTCATCACACCGATATCGGTATTCGCTTCATGGTCACCGCCTTCATTTTCTTATTATTGGGTGGCGTGTTGGCGGCGATGATCCGGCTACAGCTGATCCGGCCAGAGAATTCCCTTATCGGACCCGATCTCTACAACCAAATCTTCACCATGCATGGCAGCACCATGATTTTCTTGTTTGCCGTGCCCATGATGTTCCAGGGATTCGGCGTCTACGTCGTTCCATTAATGTGCGGAGCTCGCAACATCGCCTTCCCGCGGTTGAATGCATTCAGCTATTACCTTTACGTCGGCGGAGCTCTCGTTCTCTGGGGTGGGTTCCTGACTAATACCGGCCCCGATGTGGGTTGGTTCGCGTACGTGCCTCTCTCCGGCCCCGCATATTCACCCGGGCATCGCGCCGATATCTGGTCGCAGATGATCACTTTCACCGAAGTCTCAGCACTCGGTGTCGCCATCTGCATCGCCACCACAATCTTGCGACACCGCGCTCCCGGAATGACGCTCAATCGCATGCCGATTTTGCTCTGGGAGAAGCTGGTGATCTCGATCGCCGTGATATTTGCGATGCCGGCGGTGATGGTAGCGAGCAGCCTGCTGCTGCTCGACCGATTGGTGGGCACGCACTTTTTCAATCCCGCGGAAGGCGGCGACGTTCTGCTGTACCAGCACTTGTTCTGGTTCTTCGGGCATCCCGAGGTTTACATCATCTTCCTTCCCGGTGCCGCCATTGTTTCAACTCTCGTCGAGTGTTTTTCGAGACGCCGCATTGTCGGATACACGCCGATTGTCATCTCTGTCGTAGCTACTGGATTTCTTGGCTTCAGCGTCTGGGTCCACCACATGTTTGCCACGGGTTTGCCTCAGTTGAGCGAAAGCTTCTTCACGGCGGCGAGCTTAATGATCGTGATTCCCACCGGAACGCAATTCTTCTGCTGGGTCGCGACGATATGGAATGGGAAGCTCCAGCTTCGTTTGCCCATGCTCTGGTGCTTCGGATTTTTCTTTGTTTTTCTGATCGGTGGATTGTCGGGAGTGATGCTGGCTTCCGTGCCAGTCGATTTGCAGGTCCACGATACTTACTTTGTGGTCGCACATTTTCACTATGTGCTGATTGGCGGCGCCCTCTTTCCGATGTTCGCCGGCATCTATTTCTGGTTCCCAAAGATGACGGGACGGATGGCAAACGCGACATTGGGAAAGTGGCATTTCTGGCTCTTCTTCATCGGCTTCAATCTCACATTTTTCACGCTGCATTTTCTGGGATTGCGCGGCATGCCTCGCCGCATCTACACCTACGGCCCGGATATGCATTGGCAGGGCTTGAACGTGCTCGCGTCGGGCGGCGCGGTTTTCATGACCGCCGGGTTGCTGGTCTTCCTCGCCAATGTTTTCCGTAGCCTGCGAGTTGGAGAAATCGCAGGGAACAATCCATGGGGAGACGCTGGGCTGGAATGGTCGATGTCGTCTCCACCTCCGCCCTACAACTTTCTTCATGTTCCGACCGTGAGTGGCCGGGACCCTATGTGGGAAGATCCGCCGGACCAACCCGTTGTGGTGGGGCTGCGCGACGACATACGCGAGACCCTGGTCACCCACAGTCTCGATGCGGATCCACAACATAAAGACGAGGATCCCGGTCCAAGCATCTGGCCATTCTTGAGTGCAGTTGCGGTCTCGGCTGCATTCGTGGGATCGATTTTTACCGCGTGGGCAGTTCCTATCGGAGCGCTGCCAGTGATAGCCACTCTAATCGGATGGCTCTGGCCGCGCGGACAATCTCCCACGCCTCGACCGACGGGTGAATCATGGCTTCACTGAACGAGCCAATTCGAAGGCCGCTGACTCTGGACGTTTCGGGTTTGCTAAGCGTAGCCTTTGGCCACCGCAATACGACATGGCTCGCCAACGTCTTCTATATGGCGATCGAGGGCATGATGTTGGCCCTGATGTTCGCAACCTATTTCTATCTCCGAACGCGCTCGACGGACTGGCCTCCCGGGCACCCGCCGCCGGCTCTGAAATATGGGATGGCGAACGCGGGGGTCTTTCTTCTGAGCATCATTCCCGCGTGGCTGGTCAGGAAGCGTGCTCCGCAGCTGGATCGCGGCGCAGTCAGAAATGGCCTCCTCGTGCTCGCGTTATTTGCCCTCGTGGCCACCGTTCTTCGCGCCTTCGAGTTCAGCGCCCTGAACTGTCGGTGGACTGACGATGCCTATTCATCCACCGTTTGGGTTTTGATTGGAATGCATACCGGGCATCTGCTGACGGAGTTGATCGAAACCGTAGTTCTCCTGGTTATTTCGTTTACCCCAAAGATGGAAGGAACGCGCCTCGCGGATGCCGCGATCAATTCCGACTATTGGTATTTCGTGGTGGTCACCGGTTTGATCGTTGATTTGCTGATTTACGGGACGACTCGATTTCTATAAGGAGGCTCATGGCGAGGTCCGAAGAGCAGATCCAGGCCGGGCGCACACCAATCGGGCTGTGGTGGAGTCTGGTGGCGGGTTTTGCCGCCTGGGGCCTCGATCTCGGTTTGAGCTACGTGCTCGAACAGCACAGTTGTTCCACCGGTCATCATTACGTGCTGCATGTGATTAGCGTCGTCTGCTTCGCAATTGCGCTGACAGGCTTTGGAACCGGATGGGTGGAGTTCAGACGCTTTCCCGGTACCACCTCGGAAGAAGGTGGAAGCCATTTCGATCGTGCGCATTTTCAGGCGCTTCTAGGGATGGCATGCAGTCTTTCCTTTGCCCTGGTGGTCATTGCTGGGTCGGTCCCGCGCTGGATTCTTAGTCCGTGTGATTGAAATGTCAGTAAAGCGTAGCCAAGTCGCGGAGGTCGGAGCAGCAGCGGTGCTCTCGGCGACGCCGGCCTGGTCGCTAACAGAAACTGGCCGTGCGCTGGCAAACGATTGGACATGGCCGCCTTTCGTCTTGATTCCCCTGCTGCTGACGGCGGCTCTTTACGGCCTGGGCACAATCAGGATGCTCAGACGGACCACCCATCGAACATCCTTCGTTTGGCCAATACTTTCGTTTGCACTCGGTTGGATTTCGCTGGTTATTGCGCTGGATTCGCCACTCCACGAGCTCGGCGAGCAGCTTTTTTGGGTGCACATGACGCAGCACGAAATTCTCATGCTGATCTCGGCCCCGCTGCTCCTACTCGGGCGGCCCATGATTGCGTTTCTCTGGGCATTGTCCCCAGCAGGGCGCGAGACGGCCGCGAGCCTTGGGCGTTCACGAACCTTCAAGCGAGCTTGGGCCTTCGTTTCAGCCCCGCTGTCGGCATGGCTGGTGTCCGCACTGGCGTTGTGGATCTGGCATATTCCCTGGCTATTCGATCAAACCCTGCGCAGCGACTGGGTTCACGCGGCCCAACACACGACTTTTCTGGTGACGGCGCTCGCCTTTTGGTGGCCAGTGGTGAACCGAGTTCCCGCTCTCGGTTATGGCGGTGGAGTGGTCTACGTCTTCACGACAATTCTGCATACCAGCGTCCTGGGAGCGTTGCTCACATTTGCACCGCGGGCCTGGTATTCGTCCTACGTGATGACTGCTCCCGCATGGCATCTCAGTGCGCTCGAAGACCAACAGATCGGGGGACTGATCATGTGGATTCCGGCCGGGACGCTATTGCTGATTGTTGCGCTCGCTTTACTTGTTAAGTGGATGAACGAATCGCAAACCAGATGGCAATACACGCGCATGGCGGAACTTAGCCGCCTGTCGGAGGGCGGCGTCGAATGAGACCCATGCTCCCCCTGCTTTGCGCTGTTCTCTTATCGATGGCGACCGCATGTGATCGCCCGAGTCGCATTCAAGTCGAGCGGGCCGCCATGCTCACCGGCGGCGGAGACGCTCGCTTGGGTCGAACCGAAATTCGTAAGTATGGCTGCAATACTTGCCACGAAATTTCCGGCGTTCCAGGAGCGCGAGGGCTGATCGGCCCGCGCCTCGATGGGCTTGGCCAACGCTATTACATCGCTGGCGAACTTCCAAATACTCCCAACAATCTCATGCGGTGGATCCAGCATCCTCGACAAGTGGAACCTCATACCGCGATGCCAGAAATGGGAGTCACCGAGCAGGATAGCCGCGACATTGCGGCTTACTTGTACACCCTCAGATGATCGGAAACAGGAGATGGCTAATGCAGTTCAAAATGTCCTCGCGTACAGTCGTTGCTTTCTTGGCATTCGCAGCGTGTTCGTTTCCTGGCTTCGCGCAGAATCCGCAGGATTGTTCGAAAGTCCCGGACTACAACAAGCTTAAGGCGGCGTTAACCAGCGCTGTGAAAGAGGGCAAGGGGGCGAACGGAGGACTCGGAAATCAGGAATGGGGTGCGGTCGTAAATCGCGATGGCATAGTTTGCGCTGTCGTCTTTACCGGCCCGAATCGGGGCGCGGAATGGCCAGGCAGTCGCCTCATCTCCGCGGAGAAAGCGAATACGGCAAACGCCTTCAGCACCGACAATTTCGCGCTTTCTTCCGGCAACATTTATTCCGCTGCTCAACCCGGGAGCTCTCTTTACAGCATCGTAAGCGGTCCTGACCCAAATTCCGCTTTCGCCGGAGATCCACAGAAGTTCGGTCAACCCGATGACCCGCTGGTCGGAAAGCCCATTGGAGGTGTCATCGTTTTCGGTGGGGGACTGGCCTTGTACGACAAAACTGGAAAAATTGTTGGCGGTCTGGGCGTAAGCGGAGACACTTCCTGCGCCGACCATGTCATCGCCTGGAAAACTCGGCAAGCCCTGGGACTGAATGCCGTCCCGATGGGAGTCGCCTCAGGGCCAAGTGACAACCTCATTTTCGATATCCAAAATGGGGTAAGCAGCAGCGGTTTCGGACACCCAGCATGCAAGGGCGGCAATCCGAGCGAGGAGATTATCAACAAGCTGAACCAAACTCACCCGGGTGGCCCCCACCGATGAATGTCCGCACATGCCAGGGGGCCTGTGCCGTTCATTTCGACCGCAATCGTTAGCATTCGGTGGGCGCAGATGCAGTAGGAGAAACAATCGAGAAACCAACCCTTTTGCGATAGATGAATCCAAGTCTGTACTGCAATGGGTGCCAGTATCGCAAATGCGGGATACATCCGATCAGGTGCCTTCCCAACCCGTTCCAAGATCTTGCTATGCAGACGCAAGTTTCTACGGTTTTTCCCTGAGGGGTTTCGTGATGAAACCTATTTTGACTGGGAACGCGGCTACAAGTGGCGGGCACATCAGGAATGGCACTCGGTCCTGAATCGTAAGGCCTTTCAGGCGAACCTGTCGAAAGGCAAGTTTCTGGAGATTGGGAGTGACGCCGTCAGAATTGAGTCCCGCACGAATCTTCTCTTCTCCTTTGAAAAGATGGCGATCCGCGACGCCTTAAAGTCTGAACGTGGGGCGCGGGCTTTCGCCGAGGGTCTGTATGCACTTCTCTATGGCCCTGGGACCCTTCCAGCTAAATTTACTCGCTGGTGCAACGTTGTTGGAGCGCTACCTCGCAAACAAAGCCGAGTGCTTACCTGGCCCATATGGCAACCGTATTCGGATTCATTGCTCAACCCGAAACTCATATCTTCCTTAAACCCACCGTCACCCGCCTGGCCGCCAAACAATACGGTTTCGACTTTCGGTACCGATCCGGGCCGGCGTGGGATACATATTCCAGTCTTCTGGAGTTTGCTCACGAAATCGAACACGACCTCACAGACCTTCGTCCTCGCGATCTGATCGATATTCAGTCATTTATGTGGGTGCTTGGATCAGATGAGTATGAAGAGTAAACAAGCCTTGAGGAAGCGTAGCAAGGTTTTGCTCGAAACGGCTTGCAGGTAATTTCTTGACCCGCTGCAGGTTGAGCCGCGAAGAAGAAGTCGTGTTCGCATCGAAGCTATGCTTCATGAAACTCGGCGCGGACCCGAGGCGCCTCCAGTTTCGGGGGCAACCTCGGTCCACCTGACCCTCAAGCAGCCTTGCTGTATGCATCCGAGCCGTGCTGTTTTACCATTTTGTTGTAGACGCCCATTAACAGAAATGCCGCCGGCCACTGTCCAACAAACAGCGCCCAGTCATCCTTGCCTACGATCTTTAAAATGGCTGAAGCTGTGATGGCACCAAATGCTGCCGCCAAATAGCCGGAACTTGGAATCTTGGACGTTTGCGATTCAATGGCACCCGTGAAACGATCTTCTGAAACCCCACTGCGAACTTTGTCTTGCATGAGCACTCCTTTTCATTGACTCGTTGTGTTTTGTCGGAAATAGATCGCCGTAGTCGCGTTTGACTAAGCGGCGCGCTTCTGCGTCTTCTTTCCCGACGGGGATGAGTCCCCTTGTTCTTCAGAACCTTCTTCGTTGGCTTGGGAGTTGATCTCTTTTGCCAGCCCGGCAAGTTTTTGGTCGGTTTGAGTTTCTTCCGCCAGAGTCTTTTCGAGCAACGACGCGTGCTTCGTTTGTCCGAGTACCTTGGCGATCTCGCAAACCGTGCTATACGCTGCTATCTCGTAATGCTCCACCCGCCGCGCCGCACCGATCAATCCTGCGTCCAATACGGCGTCTTCAAAACCTTCTTCCATCACCTCGGAACCTTCTTTGACCAGACCCTCCATGCCGACGCACTTCTTGCCCTTCGGGCTCTCGTCGAGCGATTCGAAGATCTCTTCAAGACGTTGGACCTGGACCTTCGTTTGTTCCAGATGCTCTTCGAAGCCAGTTCGTAGTTCGTCTGAAGACGCAGCTTTTGCCATCTTTGGCAGCGCCTTGAGCAGTTGATTCTCTGCACTAAACAGGTCCTTCAACTCGTCCACGTACAGTTTGTTCAAATTCTCGTTTGGCATTTTTCCTCCAGGAAATCAGGTCGTTCAGTGGGCAAGGCAAAGGCGACACTCCCACTATCGGTTAGAAATACGGGGCGGCGAACCAATATCCCTCATCGCGAGGATTCAGTTCGCTGCCCCCGGGGCTCAGGCTACTTCGCGAACGCGAGCCTTATCGTCTTTATCGGCTGTGGCTTCGCCGGTGGAGGACACATCCTGTGCGCCTGTGCGCTCCAGGATTTCCTTCGCTTTCTTGGTCCAGGCGGAATCGTCGGAATGAACCGACAGCAGAATTCCGCCATCTTTCACGCGGCCTTCGTATCGCTTGGCTTCGTACTCCGGGATTCCCATGCCGATCAGGGCACCCGTGAGCCCGCCAACTGCGCCCCCCACGCCTGCTCCTGCGAGAGCGGCCATGATGGGTCCTGCAGCTATGAATGGCCCCAGTCCCGGAATCGCCAGGGCACCGATACCGAGTAGCCATCCCAAACCGCCGCCCAGCAGCGCGCCGGTTCCGGCACCGGTTGTCGCTCCTTCCGGCGCCTTGGTGTTCTTTCTCGTGAGCAAACTCCTTCGTGCCATCGCCCTCGGGAAGGAGTACTGAAATATCTGAGTTCCGAAAATTAGCGGCTTTCAATGCGTCCACCGCGTTCTCGGCGCTGGTTCGATTCGGATAAATACCAAATACTGCTGTATTTTTGCCTGCCATTGTGTTTCTCCTTTTGTCTTCCAGGTTATTGTTGCGGTTTGATGTTCAGTTCGTTGGTGACCTTGCCGTCTCTGGCGACTTCGGCAGCCTTGGCTTCAATCGCTTTCTTCTCGTCCTCTGATCGCACCGGCCCCTTGAGCGTTACCTGACCGTCTTTCGTGATGATCTTGACGTTGTGCGCATAGGTGGAAAGCGATTTGTCTTTCATGATGGATTGTCGAATCTGCTGCGTGATGTCGCGATCAGAACGATTCTCCTTTTGCTGATCTGCGGTCGGCTCGTTCTGGCTCCGATCCCGTTCGTTGACTTTGGTGTTGTCTGGAGCAGTTGGTTGACTTGTGGGTTCTTGCGCCAGTGCGAACGCTCCACTGCCGAGCAGCAGACCGGTGCACAGAAGATTACGAACCGCAGTTTTGTAAAGTGCTTTCATCGTTATTTCCTCCTGAATGAAAATCTCGAGAGATCCAGAGCGTTCGATTGCTCCCGAACGCTCCGGAAAGAAAAATCGTTTAGGGAGTCTGAATGGTCAAATGGTCTTGGACTTCCCGATCACCCGCATACGATCTGGCGATCCGAACTGCCTTGTCACGGTCATCCGCGCTGGCCACAGATCCTGACAGTTTCACCGCATCGGCCGACAGAGTCACCTGGATGTCCTTGCTCTCCAGACCGGGCTCGTTCCTGAGTTTCTCCTCAATGGCGCCCTTTGCTTCCCTCGAACTCGAGGCCTCATTCTGTGTGCCGGTTTTCTCTACTGCCGTGCGGCGGGCCGACGCTTCGGCAGTATTGGCCTCAGTGCCGTACTTTCTTACTGTCGCCAGGAATTTGTGCGAACCTTCGGGAGCTTTCACTTGCCCCTTGAGGATCTGAGCTGACGGGATCATCCGTCCGTACAGAATGCGGGTTCCGTCCTTATCTTGTGTGATGGATGCACCGTTGACGGTGACCCCGGCAAAGGCGCCGCGAGCGCGCGAATAGGTGAGCACCTCGGCGCGCATCTTCCAATCAGTCTCTCCCTGCACGTGCCGTCCTACCGGCCCAGCGGCTGCAGACGCGTCGGCACCGATCTTGAATTTGCTGGAAAGCATTTTTTCCATTCCGTTGTCGTTCATCACCAGCATGACCACGTCCACCGCTTCGCCCCCGATCTGCAATCCCCAGCTACCCCCGGTAACTGAGAAAGGAGCGGGCGCACTCCACCCGGACGTCGTTCGGCAGGTGGCCAATCCTTTACCGTGGCGCCCTCCGAAAACAAAACCTATTTTGATCATGGAGGGTATGACTGCCACGCACTTGGCGGAGTCAAGCAGTTCCTCCGGAATTCCCTTGTCCGGAGTCCCCATGATTTCGTCTAAAACGGTTGCGGCTGCGTCCATTCTCTTGACTTGCTCCGACGGTTCTTCTGCCGCAACCGCCATATTGCTTGCCAAGACGGTAGCTGCCACCACGGCCAATATTCCTGCTTTCAATCGCATTGCAAACATCCTTCTGCGCGAATTCGCGCGATTCGAAGTCGCGATGAGGTGCACTCACGCGACTGGTACCTTAGTAGTGATTGGAGAATTGCGGATCGCCAACCAACATCAGTGTCGATTCCTAACGAGAAGCAGGTCAGGAATGATAAGGAAGCCCAAATAGAACGATATGGCAAAGCTTCGGGCAAAGCTATCCACAACAGGCCTGATAAACGCCTGGGAAAAGACGTAGAGGTTCTCGTCAACGCGTCGTGCGGCCATCCATCGCGCTGCCCGGCGTCGTTCCAGGTTCTGGGCCACGTGCGCGTCCCTTTCGCCTAAACAACTTCCACGTCCACAATCAGTCCGTTGCCCTTCTCCACCATAGATTCCCCTGGAACTCAACCTGGACTCTTTGCCCCAGCTCTTGCGGCGCGGCGACACCCATGTAGGGGGACCTCGGGAAACACCGTATTGTTTTCTTTAGCGACCTTCATCTATCTTGGCGGCATCCTGCTGCAACCAAGGCGGCGGCGTTGGGTATGTAGGAAAATGTGCCGACTACTTGTGGTGGACGATCATGAGCCGGTTCGACGAGGCATTCAAACCCTACTCGGATCGCGCAAGGGCTGGTTCGTTTGCGGTGAGGCGGCCGACAGGCTCCAGGCAGTCAAGCAAGCGAAGTTGTTGCGTCCCGACCTGATCATTGTGGACGTCTCGATGCCCAAAATGAACGGTCTGGATGCGGCCAGGATTATTCTTCGTGAGGTTCCGGGATCACGGCCGGTTCACCTGCCTGCAATGGCGAACCATGACCTAAGCCGCAGTCTCCTGTGGACTATCGGCCTTCGCTTCGGTTGCACTATCCGGGATCGGTATATTCGCTCGAACCTTGGTCCCAGACGGATCGGAGCCTATCTCCATTTCCCCCTGCAACTGGCGAACGCGTTCGCGCATGCCACGTATTCCCACACCCGAGCCCACGGACTGCACTTCGGCGAGTTTTTGTGCTGACATTCCTCGTCCATCGTCTTCTATTTCAACCGACACTCGGTCAACCTGTCGCCAAAGGCGAATGGTCGCATTCTTAGCGTTTGCATGCCGATGTATGTTGGTCAAGCACTCCTGTACCAACCGGAATACAACCAATTCCATTTCCGTTGGGATTCTGCCGAAGTCCTCACCAATCTCCAGGTGAATACTCGCGCTGCCACGACCAGAAAGCCCCTGTGTGTACCAGGCCAGCGCAGAAGCCAGACCATTTTCATCAAGGAGCGGCGGGTGAAGCAGATAAGAAGTTGTCCGTATTTCCTGATGCAACTGTTGCACCATCTGCTCCGACGCCTGCGCTAGTTCAGCGAGTTTCGGATCGAGCATTCTCGCCTTTTCGATCAATTGAACAAAATTCATTCCCAGCACCGTCAGTGTCTGACCGGCGCTATCGTGCAACTCCCGTGCGATATGCCTGCGCTCTTCGTCTTGCGCTTTTAACAGACGTCGGGACAGATTTCGAACATATCCTGATTGACGAAGCAACTCTGTGTTTCGCTGCTCCAATTCCTTGGTTCGTGTGCGAACCTGGGCATCCAGGCTTTTCGAGAGAACACGGAAGCGCTCTTCACTCGAGCGAAGTTCTTGCTCCGCTTTCTTCCGTTCAATGGCGAACGAAAGCTGTCGAGCAATGGTCGTGCAAAGGTCAAGTTCTTTTGACGTGAAGAAATGAGCTGTCGGATAATAAGTCATGAATTTTCCGACCAGCTTGTTCTGGGAAACGAGCGGAATAAAAGCAAGTGCGCCGATTCCCTCTGCCCGAACAATCTTTTCAAGATCCGCGCCGACGGTGCCAGCTTCCACACTTCCCAGGCTAACGATTTGTGGATTTCGGTCTTCGGCCTTCCAGGGGGAATGTCCTTCCACTTCCTTCCGGTAATGATCAGACAATCCATGCCAGGCGACGAATCGCATGATGCCCTGAGCGTCCGCCAGCAAAATGGCAGTCCTATCGCATTCGACAGCTTCACAAATTGCGCTCATCGCGCACTCATAAACCTCCTCGAGTGCTTGAGCGCGATGCAGACCGTCTGCGAGGTGAAAGAGAGCCCGTTGTTCGCGAGCGGCATGTGCCAGAGCATGTTCAGACCTCATCCGCTCCGAGATGTCGCGTGCGACTTTGGAGGCTCCAATGATCCTGCCAGAGCCATCGCGGACGGGTGAAATGGTCAGTGACAGATTGAGCAGGCTCCCATCCTTTCTTCTGCGAACCGTGTCAAAATGATCGACTTTCTCTCCTCGTTTGAGCTTCGCAATGATCTCTTTTTCTTCTTCCAAACGATCGGAAGGAATGATCAGCGTGATGTGCTGGCCTATCGCCTCTGCCGCCGAATAGCCAAAGAGTCGCTCGGCGCTTCGATTCCAGCTGGTGATGGTACCCTCAAGGGTTTTGCTGACAATAGCATCGTCGGAAAAGTCCACGATCGATGCCAGTAACCCCACCGTACGCTCCGCCCGCTTGCGTTCAGTAATATGGCGAGCCACTTTGGACGCGCCAACGATGGTGCCGGTGTCGTCCCGTACGGGAGAGATGGTGAGAGAAACATCGACAAGGCTTCCGTCCTTGCGACGCCGTACGGTATCAAAGTGGTCGGTGCGTTCCCCTCGTCTCAGACGCGCTAGAATCTCAACTTCCTCCTCCTGGCGATCTGGCGGGATGATGAGTGTTATATGCTTCCCGATCGCTTCCGCGGCGCTATATCCAAAGATCCGTTCCGCGCTCTGATTCCAGCTGGTGATAATGCCATTGAGGTTCTTGCTCACGATTGCATCGTCCGAAGAACCCACGATCGCGGCGAGCAAGCTGCTAGTCTGCTCATGCCGTTTGCGCTCGGTGATATCGATGAGCATGTTGATGCCGCCCACAATTTTTCCTTCAGCGTCGCGCAACGGCGTCGGAAAAGGTTCGAACCATCTTCGCGTCCCGTCGGGCCTCTCGGCAATGGCCTCTTCTCCGTAAACGGCCCGTCCTTCCTTCAAAGTCACGGCCATAGCGCTTTGATCGTGAGGAAGCGGCGTACCGTCCGGCCGAAAAAGCTTCCACGAAACACACCAGCTATCGGACCCGATTTCTGGGATGCGCCCGGAGAAGTTGATCGCCGCAGCGTTGAAATAGGTGAGACGCCCTTCCGCGTCAGTGATGTACACCGCGGCCGGCAACGCATCGAGTGCGTGTCGAAATTGCTTTTCACTCGCTGAGTCTGAGCGTTCCATTGCTGGTTCCTCAGGAATGGATGTCATTGTGACTCGAGACTTTTCGCCGACCCCGATTTTATCAATTGCCGGAATCAGCTCCCGGCTAAGATCTGCCTTTGCGACGAAGCCATGGGCGCCTAAACCAGCGGCCTGCCTCGATACCAGCGCCGGATCATTTTGACTAATAATAATGACGTTTGTTTCGGGCCACTCCCGGCGTATGATTCGCGTTGCTTCCACCCCGTCCATCCTGGGCATGGAAATGTCCATCAAAACCACGTCTGGCCGTAGCCATCGCACCTTCTCAACCGCGTCTAACCCGTCAGCCGCTTCACCGCAAACGATCCAATCCGAACGGACCCCCAGCAACGAACGAATCGCGGCTCGAACCGGCTTATGATCGTCGACAAGAAGAATCTGCAATTTCGGCATCAGGCGCCAGTCTGACAACCTTTTAGAGGCCCAGAATCCCGAATGATTGCAGAAGCTTATGACGTTATCCATACAGTCTTTCCTTGACTCGGTACTGAAGGAGGACGGCAGTTCGGCCCGGGACCCCTGGTGAGGCGACCCGGAATCGCAGGCCGAATTGAGTTCTTGCCTCGCCGCAGATGGGTGACGCCACGCTCTTCTTTCTGGTCTGCGCTCTAGCCGTTCCCATGTCACCCAAGGCTTCGTCAACCGGTTTCTCGGACACGGCCTTTATCTCCGCTGATTCGCACGCGAAACAGATCCATCACGTCAAATTTGTCCAAAGCACTGCCGCCCCGGCAGCATTAGCTTTTCCCGATATAACTTTGGTAATTAAGCTGGTTAAAAGCTTAGAGGGCAGGAACGATGAAGGCGGCGCTCTCCGACGCGTGGATAGAAGCAAATCGACGACAATCAGTGAGATGAAGCTCGGGCGTCCCTTCGCCGAGTGCGTTGTTTCCACCCACGACAGAGGGCTTTCGGCTGGCGTTGGAGGTTTGAGGAATTGCGCCTAACTCTTCGAAGATATGGTGGCCAGGGACGGAGTTGAACCGCCGACGCCAGCCTTTTCAGGGCTGCGCTCTACCACCTGAGCTACCTGGCCACTTCGTCGGGAGCCCGCAAACCGCCCTAGCGACGAGCTGTCCGTGACACGCTATTTCGATGGAGGGATGTCTGCCGACTGCCAAACACGCAGACAGCGTGCGGAACATTTTCGATTATAGCAATCCGTTTCGAATCGCTCAACGCGGACCGACGTCTTTCGGCGCGCCTATGGATGGAGGAGGCGGTTGCACGAGCCCCGGAGAGGCCAAAACATCCCGCCCACCTTTTCCAACTATTTGCCGGAGGCGCTCCCTCTTTGCTGCAGCCAGAGTGCCAGTTCCGGGGTCTGCCGCGATTTCAAGTCCGTACAATTTTGGATGCTCTCGAGCGATTGTTTCAAGGTGCGTTCTGCGGTTGGAACCTTGTGTTGCGTGAAGAACTCCTGAACTTCGTCATGCATCCCCGCGTCGCAGAACCCGTTCGTCGCCGCCACCACTTCCCCGCTCGTGAATCCGCCGCCAACTTTCTCCACGTCCGACCAGTGTTGGCGCACGAATTCCCAGGCCAGTTTCCCGCCCGCCGGATTTCTCATCACTGCCGAGATCAGGCTCAGCGTGTCCTGGCTGCGCACCGCAGGTGAAACCGCATACTCCAGGGTCCGCGCCAGCAACTGGGGATCGCGAAACTTCGACAGCGTATGGAAATAAAGATAGTAGTTTTCGAGCGCAGTGCCCTTGGCTTGCAGTTTCGCCATGATCGCGTCGTACAGCGCTGCATCGCCATTCTCGGCCGCCAGTGAGAAGGCGGCGAATGCCACCGTAGGATCGATCGACGCTGGATCCTCGAGCGCCCGCTTGGTCAGCTTTCGCGCCTCGGCGATTACCTCCCGATCGCGCCCTGCGTAACCCAGCGTGTGCAGCACGTGGGCCCGCAAGCTCTTGGTCTCATCGCTCTCGCCCGGCTTGGGTTGCCAGCCGAGTTCCGTGGCCATCGGAGCCAGCAGGCGGCGCACCCATTGCTCGTACCCTTCCCGATCGGCATCGCTAACCAGGTAGTTGCTGATGTATTCGATTTTCGCCGTAATTTCCGCCAGCACTGCTCGCGTACGGTCCGACTGCACGCCCTCCGCCAACGCCAGGAAGTCTCCGATCTGTTGCTTCCCCACCCGCACCGAAGCCCATGAATCGCCAATCAGGGCGGTGCGCTCTGCCGGGGTCAATTCCCGCTCAACACTGCGGCCCATTGCCCGAACCGCGTCCGATGAGTAACCGGAGCGGTAGTATCCATGCGCGCCCGCGTTCGCCATTACCCACGAACTGCAACCCGGAAGCGTAAAGTTCTCCTCCCTCTTGGTCAGCAGCACGCATTTCTCTTGCCCCTTGCCGCCCTCCCTGTCCGCTTTCATGCAGACCGGTACCTGCCACAGTTCCCGGCTGCCCTCCGCAAAAAACCGCCGGTCAAAGAAATATCGCTTTTGCGACAGGGTCACGGTGGTCGACCCGCTCGAGCATTGGGTGCGCACGCTGATGATGGGCGCGCCCGGCTGCTTCACGAAGGTCGGCATGATCTGGTCCACCGGCTTTTTCGCAACCGCCGCCAGCGTCTTCCAGAAATCGTCGGCGGTCGCGTTTCCGTAGGAATGTTCTTTCAGATACTGGCTCACTCCCGCCTGAAAGCGTTCCGGCCCCAGATACGCTTCCAGCATGCGCAGAACCGATGCTGCCTTGTCATACGCGATGCCGTCAAACAGCTCCTGGATCTCGGCCGGGGTGTTCGCTGCCTGATGAATCGGGCGCGTGTTGTTCAGCGAATCCGTATTCAAGCTCGCGCTCGTGTCTTCCACGTCCGCCAGCTCCACGTGCCATTCCGGCTTCCATGCACCGACCGCCTTATTCTCCATCCAGCTCGCGAAACCCTCATTCAGCCAGATGTCATCCCACCATTTCATCGTCACCAGGTCGCCAAACCACTGGTGCGCCATCTCGTGTGCGATGACCGTCGCGACCGTCTGGTGCAGCTCGACGGACGCGTGTTGATCGTCCAGTTGCAACTCGGCCTGCCGGTACGTGATGAGGCCGGTGTTCTCCATCGCGCCGGCCGCAAAGTCCGGCAACCCGATCATGTCGAGTTTTTCGAAGGGATACTTGATACCGAAGTAGCGGTCGAAGTACTTCATGCACCACTTGGAAACTTCCAGGGCGTAGCCATCGTCCCGCTTCGTGCCCGGAGGACCCCAGACCCGAATCGGAATCCCGTCGGCCTCCCCTTCGATGTACTCAAACTGCCCCACCGCCAGGGCCACCAGGTAAGACGACATTTTTGCCGTCGTCGCGAACTTCACCGTGTGTTTTGCCTTGCCCGGGCCCGGCGTATCCGACAATACCTTTCCGTTCGAGATCGCGGTCAAGCCCTTATCCGCGATCACCGTTACCTCAAACGTGGCCTTGTAGTCGGGCTCGTCGAACGACGGGAACGCGCGCCGTGCGTCGGTTGCCTCGAACTGCGTTACAGCGTATTTGTGCCCGTCCCGGTCTTTCCCGAGGTAGAGTCCGCGCAACTCATCGTTAAGAATTCCTGAATACCGGATGTGGACGGTCGCCATCCCGGGCGGAATGCTCTGGGGGAAGGTCAGGCTCGCCATTTCTTTCTCTTTATCCAGCGTTACCTTGACCCTCTGCAAGGTGCCACCGCTGGCAACCGTTACTTCCTGAAATTCGATTTCTGCGGAGTTCAGCACGATCTGCGAAGTGGGTTGGACGATCCGCAACTGGATCGTCTCCTCACCCGCAAAAGTGTCCTTCTGAAAATCAGGCGCGAAGATAGTCTTGCAATTCTCGGGCGTCGCCAGTTTTGGCAATCGTTGGCCTGCCGCAAAAATAGGCAGCAGCGTGAAAAATGCACACCACATGAAAATTCGCTTCATCTTTAATTTATGAACTCCAAGGATTTATGAACTCCAAAACAAGATATAAGTTTCCCACGAGGTGAGCGAGTCGCACGCAGCAACGCGCCCCGGCTTCGCCAGGCACACTGAATTCTCTGCCGGCTGTTTCTCCTCTGTACCGAATTGCCCCCGTGGCAGTTCACCCCAATTCGCCGGAACCGCCGGAGGCGACGAGAGTGCCATTCAACACCGTCAAGCTGCATCGATTCGATGCAAACCAGTACGGGATTTCACGATAATCCTCCACCTCAAACACCGCCATGTCCGCATCCTTTCCGGGCTCAATCGACCCCTTGCGATCTTGCACCCGAAGCGCACATGCCCCGTTGATCGTGGCCGCGGCCACGGCTTCTGCCGGTGACATGTTCATGTGCGTACATGCCAAAGACATAACAAATGGCATGCTGGCGGTTGGAGAGCTACCCGGATTGTAATCGGTCGCGAGCGCTACGGAAACCCCCGCAGCGATGAATTTGCGCGCCGCCGGGTACATGTCCAATCCCAAGAAGTAGTTAGCGCCAGGCACGAACGTCGCCACCGTGTCGCTCTGCGCCAGGCGCCTGATATCCTCGTCGCTCACGTGATCCATGTGATCGAGTGAAGCCGGATTGCATTCCAGGAGCACATCGAGCGGCGTCTCGGAAAGCTGTCCTACATGCGCGCGAACGCTCAGCCCATGCTGCGCGGCGGCTTCGAAGATTTGCTCTGTTTCGGCGGACGAAAATGCGCCCCGGTCGCAGTACACGTCGACGAACTGGGCAAGCTTCCGGCGCGCCGCCTGCGGAATCATCTCCTGCACAGACGGCCTCGACGTATTTTTGTGAGCGGCCCTGGAATTCGCGCGGGACAACATGTGCTCCCAGCAAAGTCGTGATCACGGTTCCGGGCCAGCGGGCGGCGGCCTCCCGGATCGCGGCTCCGGCGATTTCAGTTCCGACTCCACCGGGAGCCCATAACCCGATTTCGCCTCCACCGTGAATCGGTGCCCTGCTCCGCTGATTTCTGTGCAGCGCGCCGAGCACCTTTTCCGCCAGCGCACTCTTCCCCGCCTTGCGCACCGGCTCCACGCTCGATCGAATGCCGCCGCCAGCCGCGGCGATTTCTTCGTAGCTCGCCCCGGCCGTACGTTTCTCGAAATCCACCAGCCGCGGGTTCATGAACGCCGAATGGGTATGCGAATCCACGAAGCCCGGCAGCACCACTTGCCCTTCACAATCAATTTCGACAAATTCTTTTGCGGTTCTTTTTCAACCAGGGATCGCGGAAGGGATTCTTTCGTCTTTCCAACCGAAACAATCTTTCCGCCTACACAAAGCACGGCGGCATCCTCGATGACTCCCTCAGTTCGCGCACATCCAGCGCACCGCCGCGGCCCGGACTTCGTTGCGGGCGAGCGCAATGTCAGTAACTGGCCGATGTTGATCAGCAGCAGTGGCGATGGATTATGCACGCCCGCTCCATAAGGAGAACATCCACCATAAGGGTCTCGGATCGATGACCAGCCCTGCGATACGCGAAGTGCTGCGGAAATAGTCCTTGTCAGACACCGGGGGAGGGCCTCGAATACCAGCCATTCTGTTCGGGCATATAAACCCACGCGACCGGAAGATTGTGATGCTCTCGCTCATACATGTCCACAACAGTGAGTTCGACAACCACCTCGGTTTTAGAAGGAATGTCCCTTGTCTGGGGAATGTTAAAGTGGCCTTGAACCAGTGATCGAGGATTCAGATTCCACAGACATGTCCCGAATAGTGGGGACTATCAGGCGCCCCAAGTGGTTGATTGTCACCGATGACCTCGACCTTGACCCTCAACCTAACAGCCAATGCATCTCCGAGACTTGGCAACCAACCCAACATCAGGGTAGGTGCGCGTCCTCCCGCCTATAACGGCCTGTGTTATCTCGTAGGTGTATAGGCGGAACCAGATGGCGTGTGAACTCCTCATAGACCTGCTCTCGCCTCGCCCGTAGCTCCTCAGGCTTGTATTTGCTTCCTCGTGGATGGAAGTCGTTGTAGTGCTGCACAAAACTGTGGCACCAACAGAGTGGTAGCGCATTGTCAATATCATCCGCGCCGTCCTGACCTTCAGGGTCGATATGATGAACCTCGATGTTCACGCCACAAACCTTTTTACATAAACAGCAGTGGCGATCACACCAAAGCAATACTCTGCGTCTAGTGTCGGCGTTAAATGGCATCCACCCTCTACCTCGCGCCCATCGGCACCTTCACCTTCGTCTTCTCCGCGAACGCCTTCGCCTCGTCATATCCCGCATCCACGTGCCGGATCACGCCCATCCCCGGATCGGTGGTCAGCACGCGCGCGATGGCTTCGCCATCAGCTCCGTGCCGTCGGCCACCGTGACCTGGCCCGCGTGCAGCGAGAATACCCATTCCCACGCCGCCGCCATGGTGGAAGGTGACCCACGTCGCGCCGGAGGCCGTGTTGAGGAGCGCATTCAGAATCGGCCAGTCCGCAACCGCGTCCGACGCCATCCTGCATCCTCTCGGTCTCGCGATAAGGACGATGCCACCGAGCCGGTGTCGAGATGATCGCGGCCGATCACGATGGGGCGCGGATATCTCCCCTTGTGCACCAGCTCATTAATCGCCAGCCCGATCCGAGCACGCTCGCCATATCCCAGCCAGCAGATGCGCGCGGGCAGGCCCTGGAAGCGAAGCGACCCCGCGCCAGATTGATCCAGCGCGTCAGGATGCGGTTGTCCGGAAAAGCTCCAGCACGAGATCATCGGTGACGGCGATGTCCACGGATCCGCCCGACAGCGCCACCCAGCGAAATGGTCCGCGCCACCGTGCAGAACAGCGGCCGAATGTAGGCAGGAACAAAGCCCGGAAAGTCAGACGCATTCTTCACGCAACGCTGGAAGGCATAGCGCCGAATATTGTTGCCGTAGTCGAAGGTCACAGAGCCCAGCTCCTGGAGGCGCAGCATGGCTTCGACTGACGCGCCATCGCGTCGAGAGACTCGCCCTCGCTAAGCCTTCGGATCGCGCTGGCGCAACTCGAAGCGCCGCCGTGAAAGTGAGCCCGTGGGGGACGTACCCGTTGAGAGGATCGTGTGCGGAGGTCTGATCGGTCACGACGTCGGGCACCACGCCGCGCTCCGCCAACTAGGAACGAGGTCCAGCGCAATTGCCGACCAGCCCAACGGAGACGTTCTCCTTCTTGCGCACCGCATTCTTCAGGATGCGCAGCGCCTCGTCGAGCGTAGTCACCATGAAATCGCAGTAGCCCGTCTTGAGGCGCTTCTTGATGCGCTCCGGATCCACATCGATGCCGAGAAACGCCGCGCCCGTCATGGTTGCCGCCAGCGGCTGCGCTCCACCCATTCCTGCCCATGCCGCCTGAAAAACGATCAGCTTGCCCGCCAGATCTCCGCCAAAATGTTTCTCTCCGGCTGCCGAAAACGTCTCGAACGTCCCTTCGACAATGCCCTGCGAGCCGATATAAATCCAC
>CAWGSE010000013.1:0-75515 GCA_963825205.1 uncultured Acidobacteriota bacterium | reverse complement strand
TCTGGAGCAGAGTATTGGGGTTCGAATCCCTACGGGGCTGCCATCTTCTTTCCCTCGCTATGCACCTTTTCTGGTGCAGTGTTCCTGCCTGGGATGCCCCCAAAGAGTACCTCTGCGAAGACAAGTCGATCAGCTTTTAGCCGGGGTAAGCGATCCCGTCCAGATGCTGCCGTAAGTCCTTGGCCGGCCGGCGTAGTTTGCCCACGGCCGTCCCGTCCATCACTCTCTTGAATGCTGCCTGGAACTGCTCCATCTCGTTCTCCGTGCCCACCGTAATCCGCACCCATGTGGGCATCACGGGCCAGACGCGTCCGATGATGACGTTTAGATGGGTCATCGCGTCAATCACATCCTTACCCGGGCGTTTCGTATCGAGCAGGAAGCAGTTGGATTGGGACGGAATATAGGCGTAGCCGTTTCGATCCAGCCAGTGGAAGGTCTGCTCTCGGATCTCGGCATTGATGCGTTTGCGTGCCGGCATGACCTGCGGATCCTTTAGGCTGGCCAGGGCAGCCACCACCGCGGTGGTCGGCATGGAATTCCACCCCCCGTTGTCGTGCATTCTCGACAACAGGTCGGGCCGCCCTATGGCAAATCCGCAACGCAACCCAGCCATGCCGTAAAGCTTCGAAAAGGTTCGCAGCACGATCAGATCCTTATCGGCTTTCACCAGGTCAATCGCCGACTCCGCATCGGAGAAATGGATATAGGCCTCGTCGACCAGTACGATTGACTCTTTCGGTTTCTTCTCCAGCAAGTACTCGATATCAGAGTGGCTGGTGAGTGTGCCGGTCGGGTTATTCGGGGTGCAAATATAGAACACGCCTGCATCCGGAGCCGCGGCCAGCATGGCCTTCACATCGTGGGCATAGCTCTTTGTCAGAGGAACGTTGACGGTCCGCGCTCCCGACATTTTCGATGAGTACAAACCGGCTTCGTAGCCCGGATCCGCGCTCACGTAACTCCTCTTCGGCGAAGTAAAGGCCATCACGGTGTAGTGCAACGGCTCGCTCGAGCCCGGAAATGCGTGGACGTAATCGGGCTTGAGGCCGTGCATGCCGGCAAAATATTCGACCAGATCATCGGTCAGATTCCATTGATAGCGTCCACCCTGGGGAACCATCGCGGAGGCAGCCGCGCGTGCATTTTCGCAAGGGCCCAATGGATTTTCGTTCGAATTAATCAGCACGGCATTCTTGGGAGCGGCTTGTTTTCCCGCCCAAGCCAGCATCGGTTCGGTGACAACCCGCGTGGTCAGGGCAGCCGAAGCGGCCGCGGATACATGCAGAAAGGACCTGCGCGAGAACGGCCTGAGATGTCTTTGCAGTTCCATCTGGCTCACTCCTTGGCTCAGTCCTGGACACCCAAGCAACGCATCTTACTAGGAATTTGGTAATTAGGTATTTTGGCCATTGTCGAACTTGCGGTTGAGGGAGCAAGCATTCTCCCAGAGGCGCAGGCCTGCAATTTTCGAATGATCCGATGGTTAAATTAGCCGACTTCCAGTTCCTCTTTACGTTCCTTTACGCAATTTTTGTTCACTGGCCATCCTCGCGCACGTTAGAATCATCGATTCAAAGAACACCCGAGTTTTCAATTTGCGCGGCTGCTCAGCGCCAGAGGGGAACAGTTTTTATTGCGTCCTAATCGATGAGGAAAATCTGGATCGTCGTAGCTGTCCTGTTCGTATCACCCATCTTCGCCTCCGCTCAGGACCGCCCATCCTGGGAGATTTTTGGCGGCTATCAGTACACCTACTCTGACTATGGCGTCATTCAGGATACGACCAACGCGATGGGCAACATACTCGGCCAGTCCCTCACGGCAGACCACAACCTGACCATGACCGGCGCCAATGTCACGTTCCAGAAAAATATTGGCAACCGCTGGTCTGCCGCCCTGGATATTGGGGGCATGTCGGGAACGAAGGAAGTCGACTTATCCCAATTCTTCCAGTTGCTGGGGTACATTCCCGGTGGCAGCACACAGACCTCCACCTTCACCCCGACTGTCTATACCCTGATGGTCGGGCCGCAATACAACCTGTGGAAGTACCGGCGACTGCAGGTCTTCGTGCGCGGCATGGGCGGTGCATCGCGGAGCGTCTTAACCATGGACGACACGACCAAGAAGGCGCTTACGTTCCTGGCCCCAAAATATCGCACCACCACGACCGATCCGGCAGTCATGGCCGGTGCGGGCGCACAATATCCGGTCTACCGGCATATCTTTATTCGCGCCTCCGCCGACTATATCCACCCGTTCTCAAGCGGCACCCAGAATTATCTCCGCATCTCGGCCGGCATTGGTATCGATAAAATCGCGAGACTCTTTTAGCGGCCCACCCTCGCAGGCTTCTCCCGCTTCCGGGCTCACAGGCCGTGAATTATTCTGTTTTCCTTGGGGGGATGTTTGATGGGTGCAGTGGGCGCGGGCGACTTGTTGATCAGGAAGTCGGGAATCCACGGATGCGGCTGCTACACGAAAGTTCCCATTGTCGAGGGAACTCACATCGTCGAGTACACCGGAGGGCGCCTCTCCAAAGACCAAGCGGACGAACTTTACAACGAGCGACCCGACACCTATCTCTTTTGCATCGGAGAGGGCGATTACGTAATCGACGGTGACTCGGTGGCCGCTTTCATCAACCACTGTTGCGATCCTAATTGCGAGACCGACGAGTTTGATGAGCACATCTGGATCATTGCGCTGCGCGACATCGCCGCCGGGGAAGAACTGACTTACGACTATAACCTTTACGACGGCGATGATGACGACGAAGCGATCTGCCGGTGCGGCGCCAAAGAGTGTCGCGGCAGCATGTATGGCGAGGAAGAACTGGAAAGACGGGCCAAAGCCAAAGCGGGAGCCCCGGCTGCACCCTAAATCGAGCAGCCGCTCGCCAGGCTCACCTGCTTTGCGCATTTCACTTGAACCCCTATGGCCCTGCAGATCTTACAGGCTGGCGACCCGGTTCTCAGGAAGCGAGCCCGCCCTCTTTCCACCGGGGAGATTCACGGCTCGGAAATCCAGCAACTGATCGCCGCGATGCGCGAGACCATGCGGACCGCTCCGGGCGTGGGTTTGGCTGCGCCCCAGGTGGGCCACTCGCTGCAACTGGCCGTCATTGAAGATCGTGCCGAGTACCACAGAGACATTGCCGAAGAACAGCTCCGGGCAAAAGGGCGCGTACCGATTCCGTTTTACGCGTTGATCAATCCGGAAATCGTTGGCCGGTCCAGGCAAAGCAGAATTTTCTTTGAGGGTTGTCTGAGCGTGGGTGGATTCTGCGGCATGGTCCCCAGGTCATCGTCAGTGCAGGTGGATTACCTGGACGAGCATGGGGTGCGCCGCTCGCTCGAGGCTGGTGGTTGGCACGCCCGCATCCTCCAGCACGAAGTCGATCATCTGCTGGGAACGCTTTACATTGACCGCATGTTGAGCCGCACCTTCACTACTCTCGACAACCTGACCGAGTATTGGAAGGCTTTGCCCTCCGACGAAGTGCTGGCCAAACTGAAATAGCGAAATTTCCCGGGCGCGAGCGCCGCCTAGCCTCGCGCCAGCACGTGTTCCAGGCTCTTGACCGCGCGCATGTACTGCGCGCGTTCGAAGGCGCTCGGATCGGGGCAGCGTTGCTGGCTCATACTGCCCTGCAATTGAGTAACGGATTCGTATTCGTGTTGCTCCATCCAATCCACGATGCCGCGCTCCATGTGGCGCAGGTGGTTAATCCCGTTTCGCAGCAGGGAAGAGCAAAGCATGGTTACATTGGCCCCGACCATCAGGAGCTTAATTACGTCCTGGGGATCATGCACCCCGCTGGTCGCGGCCAGGCTGGCCTGCACGCGCCCGTACAGGATTCCAATCCAGGTTAAAGGCAGCCGCAACGCCTGGGGTGTGCTGAGCAAAACGTTCGGGCGGATCTCCAGTTCTTCCAAGTCGATGTCGGGCTGGTAGAAGCGATTGAAAAGCACCAGTCCATTGGCGCCGGCCTGGTCCAGCCGTTTCGCCATGTTCGCTAGATTGCTGAAGAACGGGCTGATCTTCACCGCGACCGGAATCGCGATCGCCGATTTTACCGCCCACACAATGTCAATGTAGGTTTGCTCGATCTCCGCCGCTTTAAGGTCAGGATCGGTAGGGATGTAATAGATGTTGCACTCGAGTGCGTCTGCGCCTGCCTGCTCGATCTCCTTGGCAAATTTAGCCCAACCACTCACGCTCGCCCCGTTGAGGCTGGCGATGACGGGAATGTTCACCGCTTGCTTGGCCTTCCGGATGTGTTCGAGGTATCCCTCCGGACCCAGACGATACTCGCTGGCGTGCGGGAAAAACGAGATTGACTCCGCGAAGCTTTCGGTGGCCGCCGACAGGTGATGGTCCAACTCGAGCATTTCCTGCCGCAGTTGCTCTTCGAACAGGGAGTAGAGTACGACCGCCGAGGCTCCTGCATCCTCCAACCGGCGAATGCTGTCGATTTCCTGCGACAAGGGAGAGGCCGAGGGGACCAGCGGCGTCCGCAGTTTCATTCCCAGATATTGAGTGCTCAGATCGATCATCGCTTCTCCTAGGTCGTAGCTCTATTCTGCCGATCTCTTATAAAGGGGCGTCGCGAGGTTATCGTGCAGAAAACCTGCGACTTTTTCCCGCTAGTCCGCTGCCTTCGGCTCCGGCGTCGTCTTGCGCTGCGCCAGGTACTCATACAAGCGGTAGCGCGCTTCCACGTCGTGCTGTGCTTCCTTCCACAGTCGCTTCGCGTCTTCGGGCTTGCTCTTGGTCAGCATCTTGAAACGCGTTTCCATCAGCATGAAGTCCTGTACCTTGCGCGTGGGAGTGCGGGAGTCAAGCATCAGCGGATTCTCTCCGGCTTCCGCTCGCTCGGGGTTGTAGCGATACAGCAGCCATTGACCGCTATCGACCGCCGCCTTCTGATCTGCCATCCCCGTCGTCATATTGATCCCGTGTGCGATGCAATGCGAATACGCGATGATCAGACTTGGCCCGTCATAAGCCTCGGCCTCCAGGAATGCCTTCAGTGTGTGCTCGTCCTTGGCGCCCATGGCGACGCTCGCCACGTAGACCGTCCCGTAGCTCATGGCGATCAGCCCAAGGTCTTTCTTGGGACCAGGCTTCCCGCCGGCGGCAAACTTGGCCACCGCCCCGCGCGGCGTTGATTTCGACGCCTGTCCGCCGGTATTCGAGTAGACCTCGGTATCGAGCACCAGCAGGTTCACATTTTTCCCGCTGGCGATCACGTGATCGAGCCCCCCGTAGCCAATGTCGTAGGCCCAGCCGTCGCCGCCCACGATCCACACGCTTTTCTTCACCAGCAGATCGGCCAGCGCAAGCAGTTGCCGCGCCGGAGCAGAATTCAGCCCGTTCAATCGCTCCTTCAGTAAACTGACCCGCTGCCGCTGTTCATAGATGTCCGCTTCGTCCTTTTGCACCGCGGAAAGGATCGCGGCTGCCAGTTCATCACCGATCTGGCTGCCCAGCTGCAGCACGAGTTCGCGAGCGAACTCGGTCTGCTTGTCGATCGAGAGCCGGAAACCCAGTCCGAACTCGGCATTGTCTTCGAAAAGGGAATTGGACCAGGCCGGCCCGCGTCCGTCAGCATTCTTTGCCCAGGGGGTCGTGGGGAGGTTTCCGCCATAAATCGAAGAACACCCGGTGGCGTTTGCGATGAGCGCCCGATCCCCAAACAGCTGCGAAAGCAGCTTGAGATAGGGCGTCTCGCCGCAGCCCGAACATGCGCCCGAAAACTCGAATAAGGGTTCCTGTACCTGCTGCTGGCGAATGGTAGTCGGTTTGATCTTGCGGCGGTCGAGTTCCGGAATATTCAGGAAGAAGTCCCAATTCTCTCGCTCCGGCACCCGCAATGGTGGCTGCGGCGCCATGTTCAGAGCCTTCAGGCGGGTTTCTGCTTTGTTTTTCGCCGGACAGATCTCCACGCAAATGCCGCACCCAGTGCAGTCTTCCGGGGCTACCTGGATGCTGTACTTCATCCCCGCCCACTCCTTGTCGCGTACCTCGGTTGACTTGAAGGTCGCGGGCGCGCCCTCCAGTTCTCGTGAGTCGTAGACCTTGATCCGGATTACAGCGTGCGGGCACACCATGGCGCACTTCCCGCACTGGATGCAAGTCTTGGTGTCCCACACCGGAATCTCCAGCGCGAGGTTGCGCTTCTCCCACTTCGCCGTGCCCGTGGGGAAGGTACCGTCGCACGGAAATGCGCTGACTGGCAGCTCGTCTCCGCGTCCCTCATAAATTGCGCCCAGCACTTCGCGCTCGAACTTGGGCGCTCCGGAAGAGAATGGAGGCGGCATCTCGATCGTGCTCGTGATCTTTTCCGGCACCTTCACTTCGAACAGATGCGCCAGCGTCTCGTCCACTGCCTGCATATTCTTCTGGACGATTTCCTCGCCCTTGCGCCCGTAGGTATCGCGAATCGACTTGCGGATGGCCTCCACCGCTTCGTCCCGCGGCAGCACCTTCGAAATCGCGAAGAAGCACACCTGCAGGATGGTATTCATGCGGCTGCCCATGCCGGTATCGCGCGCTACCTGGTAAGCGTCGATCACGAACAGCTTGGCCTTCTTTGCCACCAGTTGCTCCTGCACGATGCGTGGCAGATGATCCCAGACCTCGTCCGGTCCGAACGGGCTGTTGAGCAGAAACGTTCCGCCCGGCACCAGCGCGCTCAGCATGTCGTAGCGTTCCATGAAGATCCACTGATGGCACGCCACAAAGTTCGCCTTGGACACCAGGTAGGTGGACCGTATCGGTTTCGGCCCGAAACGCAGGTGGGACACCGTCATCGCTCCCGACTTCTTTGAGTCGTAGACAAAGTAGCCCTGCGCATAGTTGTCGGTGTTCTCGCCGATGATCTTGATGGAATTCTTGTTGGCTCCGACTGTGCCATCGGCGCCCAGTCCGTAGAACAGGGCGCGCACCACGCTGTCAGGTTCGGTCGAAAAGTCGGGATCGTACTCCAGGCTGGTGTGGTTCAGATCGTCTTGAATCCCGACCGTGAAGTGCTCCTTGGGCTTCGCCTGGGCCAGGTTGTCGTAGACCGCCTTCACCATCGCGGGCGTGAACTCTTTCGAGGAAAGTCCGTACCGTCCGCCGATAACCGTCGGAGCGATCTTTACCGTTCCGTATCCATGGCGCAGGCCTTCTTGCACGGCCGTCACCACGTCCAGGTACAGAGGCTCCCCGGCCGCTCCTGATTCCTTGGTGCGATCCAGCACTGCAATTGAGCGCACCGTGAGGGGAAGGGCATGGTAAAAGTGTCTGATGGAGAACGGCCGGTACAAGCCGCACCTTGATCAGTCCAACTTTCTGGCCGCGTGCGTTCAGAGCTTCGACTGCCTCCTCGGCGGCTTCCGCTCCCGACCCCATCATCACGATCACTCGCTCCGCGTCCGGGGCGCCCACATAGTCAAACAGCCGGTACTTCCGGCCCACGACCTCGGCAAACTGGTCCATCACGGCCTGCACCTTGGCGGGGCAAACGTCGTAGTACGCGTTCGCGGTCTCACGGATCTGAAAGAATACGTCCGGATTCTGCGCTGTCCCGCGCAGCACCGGATGATCCGGCGAAAGTGCCCGCTGCCGATGTTCGAACACGCGGTCCATGTTAATCAGAGCCCGCAAATCGTCTTCGGCCAGCATCTCAATCTTGTTTACTTCGTGCGAGGTCCGGAAGCCGTCGAAGAAATGAAGAAAGGGAATCCGGGATTCGAGCGAGGCCGCATGCGCGATCAGCGCAAGATCCATAGCCTCCTGCACCGAGTTCGAACACAGCATGGCCCAGCCGGTGGCACGACAAAACATCACGTCACTGTGATCGCCAAAGATGGAAAGCGCGTGGGTCGCCAGCGTGCGGGCCGTAACGTGAAAGGTTGCCGGGGTCAATTCGCCCGCAATCTTATTCATGTTCGGAATCATCAACAGCAGCCCCTGCGATGCCGTAAAGGTGGTCGCCAGCGCCCCCGTTTGCAGGGCTCCATGCACCGCGCCCGCCGCGCCGCCTTCACTCTGCATTTCCGCCACGTGCGGAATCGTGCCCCAGACATTGGGAACGTTCTCCGAAGCCCACTGATCCGCCCACTCGCCCATCGCCGAAGAAGGAGTGATGGGATAGATGGCAATGACCTCGTTCAGGCGATATGCGACGTGGGCTACGGCCTCATTCGCGTCCATGGTCTTGAATTTGCGCTTCATAGTGATCCCTTTACCTCTTCTTGCCGGGCCTGTTTTCAGAGGAACCCACCCCGGTGCGGCGAGCCGAGGCCCGCCTTCCCCTACAGAATGAGGGGGAGGGAGCAGCGCCGTCCCGTACATGCGTCACACAGGGGTGTGACCCCCATCACATGGGGTGGGGTTGGGGTCGGAAGCCTCTCCCCGCGCTACGTCGAGCGCTCTCCCTTTCAGTCGACGTTTCAGGCTGGTTTTTCCGGGGTATGGGAGGGAAGTCGGCTGATTTCCGAACCGAACCGTTCAAACACTCGTGCTGGGTTAGGATGGACCCGCCAGTCCGCTATCCCGCATGGCCCCTCGCGCCAACCCGATTCTTCTCTACGACGGGGTCTGCGGACTCTGCAACCGCCTGGTCCGATTTATCCTTCGCCACGATCACAGGGAGGCCTTCCGTTTTTCTTCACTGCAGAATGCTCGCGCCGAAGAAATTCTCAAGCGCCACGGCGCCTCCGCGGCCGACCTGGATACCTTCTACGTGGTTGCTGACCCCGGCCAAGCGACCGAGCGGCTCTTCGCCCGCTCGGATGCAGTTGCATATGTTCTGCGCGAACTGGGCGGGATATGGAAGGTCGGCGGCTGGCCTATGGCGGCTCTTGCCCCGTGCCCTTCGCGATGCGCTCTACAATCTGGTCGCGCGCCATCGCTACCGGATATTTGGGCGACTGGACGCTTGTCCTCTGCCCGATCCGCGGAATAGCAGCAAGTTCCTGGAGGGGTAAGCTGAGGCGACCGGGTTAGTCGTGCAGAAAGGGCAAATGCTCGTGCGTGACCGTCCAGGTGGACGCGCCGCCTCACCACGTCCGTTCCTTGATGAGCGACTGCTGTTCGCGGCGGTTTTGTTCGATCGACGCCTGAATCAGATTCTGAAGTCTGCGCTCATAGTCTTCATCGATGGTGACGAACCGGAACGGCTGCAGAGTGCTGGAAAGCGAAGCCAACATCTCTGCGGTGCCAAGTACGACCCCGCATCGGTCAGGAACATCAGTTTCACGCGGGCGCCCTGATCCAACGAAGTCGACAAACAAAGCAGTCCGCCGGTGACGGAAATAATCTGCACCTTGCCTCGTATGCGCCCTCCGCTCGGCGTGCGAAGGATGGCCGGAGTCGTGTGCGTAAGTTGCAGTCGAGGCGATCGCATGTCGTTTTGCCTTGCAGGAACTCAGTCCTCGGAGACCCATTATGTTCCTATGTCCGGAAATCCGGGACGTTACCGAAGGACCTGGCTAAAGCATAGCTCCGCCTGCGTCTGGAACGATTTCAGGGGTTACCGGCACATTCCTCAGCCCCGGATCTGCCTGGTGAACCGACGACGGTTGAATCTCGGACCGCTCCACCAGCGATCGGCGATCTATTTCCAGGGACAATGGGCTCCGTCCCCGCGCCCGAAACCCTGTCGCAGGCAGGCCATCCGCTTTTTCGCGGCCCGGACACCTCACAGAAGCGAAGGATGTGCTTAAAGGTAGGTGGCTACCGTATGGGATTTATCTCAAAAGAGGTGTACGATGCGGGGCTTTAAGTGGTGCTGACGTGGTGCTGACGCCGTGCACTTTCCGCCAAGTCAACTGAGGTGAGCTATGAATACGTTTCCAGTCCTGCTGGGTGCGTTGTGCGTTTATGCCATAGGTTACCGCTTCTACAGCGCGTTCATCGCCGCGAAGGCTCTGGCATTGGATGACCGTCGAACCACTCCTGCTCACATGTATCCCGACGGGCACAACTATGTTGCCTCTCCGCGTTGGGTGCTTTTCGGGCACCACTTCGCCGCGATTGCCGGAGCGGGCCCTCTGGTGGGACCGACACTGGCAGCGCAGTTTGGGTTTGCTCCCGGATTTCTATGGTTGCTGATTGGTGCCGTGCTTGCCGGATGCGTGCAGGACTTCACGGTCCTGGTAGCCTCCGTTCGTCATCGCGGCCGCTCCCTGGCGGATATCGCTCGCACCGAGATCAGCCCTTTCGCCGGACTCGTCGCCATGATCGCCGTGCTCTTTATCCTGCTGGTCACGCTGGCAGGTCTGGGCATCGTAGTCGTCAACGCGCTCTCCAACAGTCCCTGGGGCGTGTTCACGATTGCGATGACCATCCCGATCGCCCTCATCATGGGCGTGTGGATGTTCAAGAGCCATGCCGGGCAGATCACCGTGACCGGGCCCAGTATCTTCGGAGTGGTCTGCCTGCTGGCCGCCGTGATCGCCGGGCGCTGGGTGGCTGGTAGCGGCGCTTCGGGAGCGCTCACCTTCACCCCGCACCAGATCACGATCCTGATGGCGATCTATGGCCTGGTCGCTTCCGTTCTTCCGGTGTGGCTGCTGCTGGAGCCGCGCGATTACCTCTCCACCTACGTGAAGCTGGGAACCATTGCCGTGCTGGTGGTCGGCGTTTTCATCGTCCATCCCAACATCCAATTTCCGAACTTCACCCAGTTCACCCACGGTGGGGGCCCGATCATCAAAGGCAAGCTGTTTCCGTTCCTGTTCGTGACCATTGCCTGTGGCGCGATTTCCGGCTTTCATTCCCTGGTTTCCTCCGGCACCACGCCCAAGATGCTGGACAAGGAGACCGATGCGCGCTTCATCGGGTACGGTGCCATGGTGGCCGAGTCGCTGGTGGGCGTGCTGGCCCTGATCGCTGCTTGCTCCATGTATCAAGGCGATTACTTCGCCATTAACACTACCCCCGAGGTCTTCAGCAAGCTGGGACTTGCCACCGTGAACCTGGACATGTTCTCGCGAGAGGTCGGCGAAAAGCTCGCGGGTCGCACCGGGGGCGCGGTTTCGCTCGCCGTCGGCATGGCCCAGATCTTCCGCGGATTACCCGGCATGGATCGCCTGATGGGCTACTGGTACCACTACGCCATCATGTTCGAAGCTCTCTTCATCCTGACCACCGTAGACACAGGGACCCGCGTCGCGCGCTACGTGCTGCAGGAACTGATGGGCAAGATTCACAAACCCTTCGGAAACAGCGCCTGGCTTCCCGGCAACCTCGTCACCAGTTCACTGGTTGTGCTGGGCTGGGGGTACATGATTTACACGGGGACGATTTCGACGATCTGGCCCTTGTTCGGCACGGGAAATCAGCTGCTGGCGACCATCGCACTGGCGGTGTCGACCACTTTCCTCATCAACATGGGAAAGGCGCGCTATGCCTGGATCACGGCCGTACCCATGTGTTTTGTCGGAGCCACCACCATTACAGCGGCAGTGCTCTCGATTAAAAACATCTTCTGGCCGCTGACCTCCAAGCCTGGCCAGGTATTCACCGGCTACCTGGATACCACCTTGATGGTGATCTTTGTTACGGGCGTGATCCTGGTTCTTCTGGACTCGGTGCGACGCTGGTACCTGGTATGGAAGGGAGCTCCCGCGCCGGAGGAGGCCTTCGGTCCTCCCCTTACCCCCGCGGGCGAGGTCAAGATGGGTTGCTGCTGAGGCGCGGAGTTCCTCGGTAAATTGCCTTCAATGGGAGACTGGTAAACGTGGGAACAGATCAGCTGCGGAGCGATGGACTCACTCGCTCCGCAAGCTGGACCTGGCTCTGTTTCGCACAACCGTTCCATCGGCTGCTAGAAAACAAACACCGGCCCGAATTCATTCCGCCAGTTGTGTGCCTGGGTCACGAGGTGACCCGAGAAAAGCTTCGAGTTCGCGGTCGCTGCCCGGGTGTTGATGTAGCTGAGTTCGTTCACGAACGTAACCCACTTGTTCAGTTTGTAGGTGATGGAGCCGGTATCCAAATCCGTGCGAGCAAGACCGTTTCCGTGCCGCACATCGGCCGCGTTGGCTCGATCCGTGGCGTAGGTGAAATGCAGTACCCAGCCGGAGTTATATCCCTCCGCATTGGCGTGGAAGATGCGCGAAAGCGGAAAGCTCATCTCGGCAAAGCCGCCGTATCCGCCGATGGGTTGCAGCCTGGCAGCGATGATCGGGTTGCCACCGCAGTCGAGGGTGCCCAGGGCCGCTGATCCGGTGCCTCCCGGACAACCAAAGGCGATGCCACGACCGCTGAAAGAGGTGCCCGCTCCGACATCGGTCGTGCCTTGCAGGTTGGAGAAGACGTCATTCAGCTGTCCGCCGAAAAAGAATCGCAGGTCATCGCCCTTGTAAAACTTGGCGACGAAAGTGACCCACGGCGTAGGCAGTTGGACCTCTGTGGTCCAGACATTCTGTGGATAGCGATTCTCGATGCCGTGCGGGAAGAAGCCGTGGATGGAGCAGCCTCCCGTGATTGGCAATGGGTCCGCGCATCCCGCCGCCCCAGGAACAGCAGTGTTGGGAAGCCCGGGCGTCCCGGCGGCGGAGGTGGGAGTGAGAGCCGTGCCGGGAATGATTTCGTTGATTTGCGCGTGCGAGCCGCTGAAGATAATCTGCGCCGGCGCGACCCCGGCCCAGTGATGAAGCGGGAACTGGAATACCAGCCGGGCCTGCAGGCCGGGGCGATTCGATTCCGCACCCGCACGCTCCCCAAAGCGCGCACGCTCCTCGTCTGTCAGAGCGGCCGTACCTGCAACCGGCAAGGTGACTGCGAACTCGGGCTGGATCTGCAAGCCTCCGGTCTTGAACTGAACCCCAGTCTTGAACATCGGCTGCCGCTCCCACAATGTGCCCATGCCGATGCCCAGGCCGGTGGTTTCAAACAGGCTCGGCAATGAGCTCGAGATGAGCGCCCAGTCCTGACCAAACTGTGCGAACCAGGGCAACTTGCCCCCCAGCTTGGTGTCCAATCTCATATAGGCGATTCGGATCGAAAATTGACTGGAGCGGACGCCGCTGACATTACGGTTATTGACGTTGGTGTAGTCGCCCTCAAAATCAGCCTCGACCTTGCCCGTCAGGGTAACGTTCTGTCCTTTGGGAACCCACTCGAACTGGCTGCCGATTCGGAAACTGCGATCCTTGATGTGAAACTGCGGATCGGAAGTTGGACCGGTGTCGCCGCCGATTAGCAGGGGCAAAGGGAAGTCGTTGCTGCCGAAGATCGCGCCCCCGCTCGAGGCCGTGTCTTCCACGGCCGTCGCCTTGAAGAAGCCGTACAGTTTCATATTCGCGCCGCTGCCCAATTTGATGTCGGGAATCAGCCCGCCCTGTTTGGGAAGATCAATCGGAAGCACGCGCAACGGTGCGATTCCCGGAGGAATGGCTGTGGCCTCAGGCCTTTGCTGAGGAACAGCTGGAGGCGGGCCAGCTTCTGCCTTCACCATCGGCACGTGATAGACCGCCTCGACCAGATGAGCGCTGGTAGGCGCCGGCGACGCGGGCGTTGCGGGCGCCGCCGATGCGGCGAAGGTGGTCTTGTATTCCTGATCGCTGATCAGGCCCTTGCTCACCAGTAATTTGGCCAGTCGAGCATTGGCGTCTTCGGGCGAGGAAGCCTGATTAACGGACGATGCTTCTTCCGGCGACAGGATTCCCTTGGACTGAAGAAGCTGAACCAGTGGGTTGGCTATTGGCTTTTGATTCTCCTGCTGCTGGGCCATAGCCGGGACGGCGGCTAGCGCAACAGCAAGGCTCAAGAGTACGGCTATGACGGTTCGTTGCATCGAAAGAGCCTCCAATCAGGATTTGAGAGAATTTCGAAACCCTGCCTAGAAGGGTCGAGGTGGATGACCTTTTCAGCAGAGAAGAGCTTCTCGCGCCGGTAAATTGCCGCGCGGGAGCGGTAGTGGCGCGCGCCGAGTTGCCGGAACAAACAGACTGGCTTCCTTAGCGCCGGGTAATTGAGACCAGGGAGAACGGACGGCAGGTTGACAGAACACGCCCCGGTGGCTTGAGTCCGGCCCGGCGGCAGGCACTCTTTGCGATGACTAACCCCGAAACACCATAACCAATACGCCATACATCCGCACCCCTTGGGGCGAAGACAAGCGTTCAAGAAGAACAGGAACCAGGGCCGAGGCCATCGGCAGAATGTCCTGCGGGTTAAGGATCTGTCTGCCGAGATGCCGAAATGCGGGTGAGGATAGAACCTGCCCGTTGCACAGTGAAACGGAGGGCGGATTCGTTTCAATTTTTGAGCAGGAATCCCTCGCACGTGCCAACTCGGGCCCAGCCAATGGCCGTAGCACACGCGGGACGTGCGCGAGCGTGAAAAGTTAAGCTGTTCGACGGAGCGAACGCTAGGAGTCAAGGGCACCACCAGCGTGCGGAAATGCGCGCGAGCGTATACCGGGTCCCGATGGATGTCAACAAAATGATCCATCCGGTCCCGTCGTTCCGGTGTCGCACCTGCGTGCCGGTTGTCGTATTTCAGGGGCACGAAGGGTTCCAGAGGGGCCTCCTTTGAAGCCCACTGTCTGCTGATACGAAATCCTGGGTTGCCATGGTGCCGATTCGTTCTGATATCGCCTGCGCCCTTCGGCGCGCTCCTAATCAGAACGCTCCGTCAACAGGACATGGTGGTAATTTCATGCGACTCGCGGTATAACTGCCAACTGCCGAAACGGGGGTGCTTATGGAAGCTACGCGACCCGAGCAGATAGACCGCTTTGAAACTGACAAAACCGAGTGGGACCGCATCGCGAACAGTCAGGAATTCAAAGACCTCATGGCCACCAAGAGGGACTTCATCATCCCTGCGTTCGTGTTTTTCATCGTCTATTATTTCCTGCTACCGGTCCTGGTCGGATACGCGCCGACATTCATGGACACGAAAGTCATCGGGTACGTGAATCTGGCGTATCTTTTCGCCCTTTCCCAGTTCTTCATGGCCTGGACCATCGCCTGGCTCTACGTAAAAGCGGCCAGTGACTTCGACAAGCTGGCCAAAGACATCATCGAGAAGGCCGAAGCGAAACCGACGACGAACAAGGGAGGTCAGTGAACCATGTCTACGCCGCTCGTGATGTTCCTGATCTTCATCGCGATCACTCTCGGCATCACTTACTGGGCCTCGAAACGCTCCGCGGGCGCCAGCGCATACTTCGCTGCCAGCCGCCGGGTCACCGGCTGGCAGAACGGCATCGCGGTCGCGGGCGACTACATGAGCGCCGCTTCCTTCCTCGGCATCGCCGGCATCATCGCCTTTCAGGGTTATGACGGCTTCATGTTCTCGGTGGGATGGCTCGTCGCCTACCTGACCGTGCTGCTGGTGGTCGCCGAACCCCTGCGCAATGCCGGCCGCTACACCATGGCGGACGTGCTGGCCTACCGCCTGAAGCCGCGCCCGGTGCGCGCCATGGCTTCCATCAGCACGCTCACGGTCAGCACCTTCTACATGATCGCGCAGATGGTCGGCGCGGGCGCTCTGGTCGCGCTCCTGCTCAAAGATTCGGGCATCAGCTACCATGCCGCGGTGATTGGCGTCGGGATATTGATGATCGTCTATGTGGTGTTTGGCGGGATGCTCGCAACCACCTGGGTCCAGATCATTAAGGCGATTCTTCTTATGGGCGGCACCATCCTCCTGAGCATCCTGGTGCTGGCGCATTTCCACTTCTCGTTTGGCGACTTCTTCAATGCCATCGGCCATGTCACCTACCACGAAAAAGGACAGGAGGTCGTCAAGGACTTCCTCCAGCCGGGCCTGCGTTACAAGCCGCCCTACGGCGCGCTGGATCTGATTTCCCTCGGCCTGGCGCTGATCTTTGGCACCGCGGGTCTGCCCCACATTCTGGTCCGCTTCTACACGGTTCCCGATGCGAAAACCGCCCGCGCGAGCGTGGTTTGGGCAATGGTCTTGATTGGCAGCTTTTACATCATGACGACGTTTCTCGGCTTCGGAGCCGCCACCATCGTTGGCCGCGACTTCATTGCGACCCATGGCGGCACGAATATGAGCGCGCCCTTGCTCGCGCAGGCCTTGGCCGGGAACGTCTTCTTCGCATTTATCTCGGCCATCGCGTTCGCCACCATCCTGGCGGTAGTCGCCGGCTTGACCATCAGCGCTTCCACCTCGTTCGCCCATGACTTTTGGACCAGTGTCATTCACAAAGGTACTGAGCGGAAGCCCGGGGAAGAAGTGTTGGTGGCCAGGGTTTCGGCCTTTGTGGTGGGCGGCGTCGCCATTACCATCGCGATTCTGCTCGGTCCCACCGCCAACGTGGCCTTCCTGGTTGCCTTAGCGTTTGCCGTGGCCGCCTCGGCGAATCTGCCGGTTATCGTGCTCTCCATCTTTTGGCGCAGGTTTAACACGACCGGCGCGGTGGCCGGCCTGGCGGTCGGTCTGCTGGCCTCGATCGGCCTCATTCTGATTAGCCCGAGCCTCATGGCGGTTGATCCACCCACGGTTACGGGTACCGCCCGCCACCTGATCCAGGCAAAAGCCATTTTCCCTCTGGAGAACCCCGGCATTCTCAGCATCCCGCTGGGCTTCATTGGGGCGATCGTGGGCACGTTGCTTAGTCATGAGCCGACCTCGGAACACAAATTCAACGAACTGCTGGTCCGGTCCAACACCGGGCTGGGCGCCGAGCGAGCCGGGTCCCACTAGTTCAGGCCAGTCCCCGGGAGGGGAGACATTCTCCCCTCACCGCAGTAGAATTTTCGGAGAAACCACCAGCCCACCTTCCACGAGGCAATGCATGGCAGACAAGGCAACCCTACCGACTGAAGTCAATATCGATTCCACCCTGCAGGAAGACCGAAAATTCGAATGCCCTCCTCAATTCGCGGAAAAGGCGCACATCAAGACGCTGGCCGAGTACGAGAGTATTTACAAAGAATCAATCGAACAGCCTGAAAAGTTCTGGGGACGCGTCGCCGAAGAGCTGCACTGGTTCAAGAAGTGGGACCGGGTCCTGGAGTGGAACGTTCCTTGGGCAAAATGGTTTGCCGGCGGCCAGATCAACCTCTCCTACAACTGCCTTGACCGGCACGTGAAAACCTGGCGCAAGAATAAAGCCGCGCTGGTCTGGGAGAGTGAACCGGGCGAGGTCCGCACCTACACCTACCAGCAGCTCTGGAAAGAAGTGCAGAAATTCGCCAACGTCTTGAAGTCGCTCGGCGTGAAGAAAGGCGACCGGGTCGCAATTTACATGGGCATGACGCCGGAGTTGCCGATCGCCATGCTGGCATGTGCGCGCATTGGCGCGCCGCATTCGATCGTGTTCGGCGGATTCTCCTCAAACGCGCTGGTGGATCGCATTCATGACTCCCAGGCCGTGGCGGTCGTTACGCAGGACGGATCCTATCGCCGTGGCGCCGAAGTCAAGCTGTTTCCCGCCGTGGAGGAAGCCCTCAAATCCTGCCCGAGCGTTAAGCATACCGTCGTCTACAAGCGCACCGGCAGTGCCATCAACATGCAAGAAGGTCGCGATCACTGGTGGCACGACCTGATGGCCAAGGCTTCCGATGAATGCCCCGCCGAACCCCTCGATGCCGAGCACCCGCTCTACATTCTCTATACCTCCGGGACCACCGGAAAACCGAAAGGCGTCGTGCATACCACCGGCGGCTACTCGGTCGGCACCTACCTCACCACCAAGCTGGTCTTCGATCTGAAGGAGGACGATACCTACTGGTGTACGGCCGACATCGGCTGGGTCACCGGCCACAGCTATATCGTGTACGGACCACTGCAAAACGGCGCGACCAGCCTGATGTACGAAGGCGCCCCCAATTTCCCCGAGCCTGATCGCTTCTGGTCAATCGTCGACCGCCACCAGGTGAACGTCTTTTATACCGCTCCTACTGCCATCCGCACGTTTATTAAATGGGGCGACGAATGGCCCAACAAGCACAAGATGGAGAGCCTGCGCCTCCTCGGCACCGTGGGAGAGCCTATCAATCCCGAAGCCTGGATGTGGTACCGCGAAACTATCGGCCACAACCGTTGCCCGATCGTCGATACCTGGTGGCAAACCGAAACCGGCCACATCATGATCGCGCCCATACCCGGCGCCATTGCAACCAAGCCCGGTTCCGCAACCCGTCCGGTCCCCGGGGTGGTTCCGGAAATTGTCACGATGGAAGGCAAGCCCGTTCCTGCGGGCTCGGGTGGATTCCTCGTGATCAGCAAGCCTTGGCCGGGCATGCTGCGTACCATCTACGGCGATCCCGACCGCTACGTGCGGCAATACTGGTGCCAGATTCCGGGGGTGTATTTCACGGGCGACGGCGCCCGCAAAGACAAAGATGGCTACTTCTGGATCATGGGCCGGGTCGACGATGTCTTGAACGTTAGCGGACATCGCCTCAGCACCATGGAGGTCGAAAGCGCACTGGTTGCTCACGAAGCGGTTGCCGAAGCTGCTGTCGTGGGGCGCCCGGACGACATCAAGGGCCAGGCGATCTCGGCCTTTGTCACCCTGGAAAAGGGGCGAGAGCCTACGCCTGCGCTGAAAGAGGAATTGAAAAAATGGGTCGCGAAAGAAATCGGCTCCCTGGCCAAGCCCGACGACATTCGCTTCACCGACATGCTCCCCAAGACCCGCAGCGGGAAAATCATGCGCCGCCTGCTACGCGAGCTGGCTACCAACGGCGATGTGAAGGGTGATGTCACCACGCTTGAAGATTTCGGCGTGATCGCCAAGCTGAAAGAAAGCGACGAGACGTAGCGCGACCCAAGCTATGAACGCGGTTATCTCTTGGCGGTGATACGGTCTGCGATCTGATCGTACTGCGCCTTGGGGAGAATGTGCCGCTTCAGCAGTTCGTCCGGTTCGTGATAGGGGCGGCCCTCAATGATTCGATTGGCTTCTGCCGAACTGATGCCCGGCAGCGCCATTAATTGGTCCGTGGTCGCGGTATTCAAATCCAGGGGCTTATCGCGGCTCCATCCCTCGCGTATTCCGGCAGCAACCGCCTTGGCGTCGCGCTTCATGTTCGCTGTCGTCTCTGCCGTTCTCTCTTTTAGATCCTGGGAGTTTCGCGGCTGCGTGCATCCTGCTGAAAGCGCCAGCAGCAATACGACGGGAACAAAGCAATAGGGGATCGAAAGGTTCCTATGGGATCGGGTCTTCACGTTGTCTTGGATGACGCCACAGGTCTGGCGGGTTGGTCATATTTACGCGAACGGCCCAAAGCATTCCTGCTACCGGGCTTTGCCCCACGGGCTGTGACCGCCATCACTGCAGCCCGTGTCCGCCAACCCCAGAATCGCCCATCCCCATTTCCAGGGGCGGCCCATCTTACGTTCGGGAGGCTCACCTCATGAGCACCTTGAAAGATCTAAACCACGCCGGTATCTCCAACCTGCTAGCCATCGATGAACAGTACGCTTCGCCCAAGTGCGTTTCCGAGACTTGCCTGCAGCAGGATTTCGTTGGGGAGTGCAAGCGGTCCCTCGAGGACCCGGAGGACTTCTGGGGCAACTACGCGCTGCGCTTCCAATGGACCAAGCCCTGGACAAAAGTCCTCGAGTGGGATGGCATCCATCACCAGTGGTTTCTGGGTGCCAAGACCAACATTACGCTGAACGCGCTTGACCGCCACGCGAACTCGGAGCGCTGCAACCGCGCCGCCTTCATCTGGCTGGGTGAGGACGGCAGCGAGCGCATCGTCACCTACGGGCAGCTTTATCGCCAGGTGTGCCGCTTCGCCAATGGGCTGAAGTCCCTCAATGTGCGCAAAGGCGACCGCGTCGTGATCTACATGCCTCTGACCATCGAGGGGGTGGTAGCGATGCTGGCCTGTGCCCGAATCGGCGCCATCCATTCGGTCGTGTATGCCGGACTAGGTCACACCGCCCTGCGGGACCGCATCGTGGACGCGCAGGCAAAAATCGTCATCGCGGGCGATGTCGGCTTCCGCCGGGGTAAAACCGTCGCCCTCAAGCCGATCGTCGACGAAGCGCTCGACACCCTGGATTTCGTGGAGAAGGTTATCGTCTTCTCCCGGCGTGCCGCCGAAGTGACCAGCGCCCGCGAGATCGACTACGCGGACTTGCTCAAGTTCCCGGCCGAATGTCCGGCCGAGGAAATGGACGCCGAGGATCCACTCTTCCTGCTCTACACCTCCGGCTCGACGGGTAAGCCGAAGGGCGTCTTGCACGTGCACGGCGGCTACATGGTGGGCACCACGTATCACTTGGAAAACTTCTATGATGTCGGCGAGCGCGACATCTTCTGGTGCACCTCCGACATCGGCTGGGTGGTCGGACACTCCTACATTGTCTATGCGCCCCTATGTGCCGGCGTCACCACGCTCTTCCGCGAAGGCGCCATTGATTTCCCGGATCCGGGCATCGCCTGGGAGATTGTCGAGCGCTACGGCGTCACCAAAATGTTCACAGCGCCCACCGCCCTGCGCATGTTCATGCGTTACGGCGAGCAATACCCGGCGAAATATGACCTGACCAGCCTGAAAGTGATTGCCTGTGCCGGTGAGCCGCTCAATCCGGAAGCCTGGCGCTGGGCACAAACCCATCTCGCGGGCGACGGCAAATGGGGATACGTCATCGATAACTGGTGGCAAACGGAACTCGGCGGACCCGCCATCGGCACCCCACCCTCGATGGCCATGCGCCCGGGCAAAGCCGGCGTCGCCGTCCCAGGCTGCGAAGCCGACATTATCGACCAGGACGGGAAGTCCACGCCGCCCGGAGTGGGCGGCCGGCTGGTCTTGAAGCGACCCTTTCCCTATATGCTCCGCACCGTTTGGGGTGATCCTGCCCGTTACGAACGCGATTGGCAACAAGTTCCTGGCTGCTACGTCACCGGCGACGTTGCCGTAAAAGACAAGGATGGATACATCACCGTCCTGGGCCGCGCCGACGATGTGCTCAATGTGGCGGGACACCGCATTGGCACGGCGGAAATTGAAAGCGCCTTGGTGTCGCATCCCGCAGTCGCTGAGGCCGCCGCCATCGGCATTCCCGATCCACTGAAGGGCGAAACCATTAAGGTCTTCGTTCAGACCCGCGCCGATCATGTGCCGTCCGAGGCGCTGTCCGCCGCCTTGATTGAACACGTGAGAAGGGAACTGGGCCCGATTGCGACGCCTTCGGCGCTGGAGTTCGTCGCCTCGCTCCCCAAAACGCGCAGCGGCAAAATCCTGCGGCGCTTCCTCAAGGCTAAGGAAACCGGCAAGGATGTTGGCGATGTCTCCACCATGGAGGGATGATTAGAACCCTGTAGCCATGGCATAGGTGGCCGCCCGCGATGGTCGTTATAAAAGACCCGGGGCGCCAACCATCTAACTCTTTCCTTTCCGAGTAGCTCGTGGTTCGACCAGAACCAGGACCTGCGCGTCCTCGTCGGAGCCGAAGACGCCTGGTTTCGCGTGCCATTCGGGCAATCTTGACTGTCTTTTTGGCATGGCCAGTTCCGCTGGATCGGCGATTGTCTTGCGCAAGCCGATTTTCCGGTCCATAATTTCGCCCCCAGGGGGTGACTGTGATGAGCAAGGTGGTATTGCTAACGATCGTTGCCCTGCTCGGTATATCCGCAGGTCACACATCTGCGCCGACGACCGACTGGGCGATCAACGCTACCGCGATTGAGGCCTGCAGTTGTCCACACTTCTGCATGTGCTATTTCAACCCGCACCCGGCAGCCCACCACGAACACGGCAAGGCTGAACACTACTGCAAGTTCAACAACGCCTACAAAGTCAATGAAGGTCACTACGGCGCTACCAGCCTCGCCGGGGCCAAGTTCTGGCTGACCGGCGACCTGGGCGGCGATTTTTCCCAAGGTCAGATGGACTGGGCTTTGGTCACCTTTGACAAAGCCACAACACCAGAACAACGCAAGGCGCTGGGCGATATCCTCGGAAACGTCTTCCCGGTAAAGTGGAAATCGTTCCAGACCGCCGAGGGCAGCATCGACACCTGGACCTTTGACAAGAACCAGGCGCATGCCACGCTGAATGGGGGTAAGACCGCCGAGGTCAAACTGAAACGCTTTCAGGGCATGACCGACGAACCTGCGGTGCTCAAGAACGTCAAGTACTGGGGAACGCCACGCAATGACGGCTTCGTCATGATGCCCAATGAGCTTGAGGTCTATCGCGAAGGTCCGAAGGCTTTCGAGTTCAAGGGCACCAACGGATTCATGCTCACCTTCGACATGACATCGAAGGACGTGCCCAGCAAGGAGAGTCCATCGAGTTACTGACAAGCAGCGCTCGATGAATTGACAATTGCGCCGGAACCGCTCCGGCGCAATTCTGTTTTCGGGTGAGTGCGGTGGGGTTACGAGTGAAATATCTCCGACAACCAGCATCCCCGAGAAGGGACTAGGCCCCGCCCTGCATGACCCCTGTCCCACGCGGAGCATCATGCGGTCCGGTGGCGGGTTCCAGGGTGACGGCAAAAGTTTTCGCCTCCACCCCGGCCGGCAGTCCCGGCGGATTCACTACGGTCGCATTCCCCTTCGCGTCGGGCTTAAACAGTCCGGCCGCAATCGGGGAACCGGTTGGTGGAATCAGCCACAATTCGTAGATCTTATCCGCTGGCAGGGGCGCGAGATTATTCGCGACAAACACCAGCCCGCTGCGGTTCCTCAGGTAAAAGGCTTTCCCCTGCGGTTGGGGTGGACTCTTGGATGCCACCAGCGTGACCGTCTGCGTCTCCGGAGCCGTCAGAGCATCCAGCACCCGCTTCGCGTTCGCCAACTCAACCGTCTGTTGCCCGGTCAGCGCTCCCAGATTGCTCACCGACTCGTGCAAGAAGTAATTTTCCCTGCGCAGCTGAATCACCACCAGCAGCATTCCTGCTGCAGCCGCCCAGCCCAAGGCCGCCCACCAGTTGAAGGATGGTTTGCGCGCCGGAACGACGGTCGGGATGCGAGGTTCCTTCGCAATCGCATCCAGCAGCCGCTGTCGCGCCCGCTGCGGCGGCCTCGGCCCACTCGTTGCCATCGCCATCAGGGCCATGTCCCCGCGCAACTGTTCCAACTCCTGGCGGCAGCCCGGGCAAGTGTCGAGATGCTTCTCGAGCGTGACGCGGTCTTCGCCCTGCAGTGTACCCAGCGCGTGAAGGGCGAGATCCTCGGCGTATTGTTCGTGCCCGTTCATTCTTGAAACGCCTTGCGCAATGCAGTCAGGCCGGCGCGAATCCGGGTCTTGATGGTCCCCAGCGGCTCACCCGTTTTGGCGGCAATTTCCGTGTGGGTCAGTCCTTCGTAGTACGCCATCTCGAGCGCGACACGTTGCGCCGGCGACATTGTCCCCAGCAGCCCGCGCACTTTTTCGGCGACTCGTGACCGGTCGGCGTCACCGGCCATGTCGGGTACGACCGACAGAACCACGTCTTCAAGATCGCTCTCCGGTCGCCTCTTCCGCAGCGCGTCGATGGCCCGATTCCGGGTGATCACCGCCAGCCATGCGCCCAGATTGCCGCGAGTTGCGTCGAAGGCTCCAGGATTTCTCCATAACTGCATGAACACTTCTTGTTGAACATCCTCGGCCGCTCCGGTGTCTCCCAATACCCGTAATGCCACCGAATACACCACGGAAGAGTAGCGATCGTACAAGGCCGCCATTGCGCTCTGATCGCCAGAGCGAATCGCCCACACCAGTGCCGTGTCAGGCGAGGGTGCTTTGAGATCGGCGCTGGACAAGCTCTCTTCCTTTCTGAGTACGTCGGGTGCGCGCCCCCTGGATTGTCGCCCCGCCTCTTTGCTTGGGTGATAGGCCGACCGTAACTTTATCGAGAGACAGGTAGTTATACCAGATGGGCTGGGGATCGCCGGTAGAAGCTCCCAAGCCCAACCTCATACCTTAACCGAACGCATTTGCCAAGGGAGCGCCTTTTGCGCATTGCCGGCAGGAGTTGTAACATCATCGGCACGTTTTTGTCAGGAGGCGACCATGCGAAGGCTGGAGCTCGCTGTATGTGCGCTTATGGTCTTGTCTGCCGCAGGGTGGTGCGATGAGCAGCATCATCACAACCTCACCGACAGCGAGGTTGGCTCGGTTCACTTCATGACGTCTTGTGCGAAGGATGTCGACGCCGATTTCAACCGTGCCGTCGCCCTCCTCCATTCCTTCCAATACGAAGACACGCGGCGCGCGTTCGAGGAAATCGCCCGCAAGGATCCGACCTGCGCCATGGCGCAATGGGGCATCGGCATGTCGCACTACCACGGGCTGTGGGATAGTGGCGATACCGCCGCAGGTCGCATCACGCAGCGGAAAGCGGAGGAAACCGCCGCGGCAAATTCAAAGACGACCGCCCGGGAGAAGGCCTACATTGACGCGCTCGGGGAGATTTACCGCGAAGACGGAAAAGACGCCTACACCCACTCCCAAGCGTTTGAGAAGAAGATGGCAGCCCTGCAGAGTGCCTATCCCGACGACACCGAGGCCGCCATCTTCCACGCCCTCACGCTCGGGATCACGGCTTCGAAGACCGACAAGACTTTTGCGAACCAGCGGAAGTGCGGTGAGATCCTGGAACCGATTTTCGCAAAGCTGCCCAACCACCCCGGGGTCGCGCATTACATCATTCATTGCTACGACAATCCCGTGTTGGCACAAGCCGGCCTGAAAGCGGCGCGGGCCTATGCCAGGATCGCCCCGGCCTCGGCACATGCGAATCACATGCCATCCCACATTTTCACGCGCGTGGGTTCCTGGGAGGAATCCGTTCAGTCCAACCAACGGTCCGAGGCGCTCGCTGCCGCTGCGGAGACAACGTCGAAGAACGGAGAAGCTCGGGATCAACGCCTTCATGCCATGGACTACATGGAGTATGCGTATCTGCAAAGTGGGCGGGTTGCAGACGCCAAGTCTGTGATGACGAACATGCAGAGGCTTGCGCCTGTCGGCGGCCTCACGCTTACGGGTGATTACGCCTTGGCGGCGATTCCGGCTCGCTACACGCTCGAGCTTGGGAAGTGGGCCGAGGCCAGCAGTCTGACGGTCCAAACGGGAGCCGTTCCGTGGGCGCAGGCGATCACCTGGATGGCTGTCGGCGTGGGCAGTGCGCGCTCCGGCAACCTGAAGCGTGCGGCCGAAGCCGAGCAGGCGCTCGGCCAGCTCCGCGATGCCACCGCGAAATTGAACAATACGTACTGGTCCAAGCAGGTGGAGGTCCAGAGGCAGGAAGTCGTGGCATGGACGGCGGCGCAGGGGAGCAGCTCTCCAAAAGCGGTAGATCTGATGACGGCCGCCGCTGAGCTGGAAGAGAGCATGGATAAACACGCGGTCACGCCCGGCGCCATCACCCCTGCCCGCGAGATGCTCGGCCAGTTGTTGCTGGAGCAAAAGCGCCCCCAGCAGGCCCTGGAAGCGTTTGAGGCCGTCCTCAAGGTTGCGCCCAAACGCTTCAACGCGATCTATGGCGCAGCCAGTGCCGCCGATGCTGCCGGGAATGCAGCGGTCGCACAGCGGTATTTTCAGGAATTGATCGAAACGTCGGTCGGCGAGGAGCGGCCCGAGCTAGGCACAGCCCGAAAGAAGGTGGCGGTGGCGGCAAGGAACTAGTGAGATATGGTCGGCTTCCGGTTCTCGATCGCGTGAATCTAGTCGGGCAATGCTGCGCGCTATCTCCATTCCAGTAGATTTTGGCTAACGCCTGGCCGCCTTATAGTTTCTCCACGCAACGCCCGCCAAGCCGCTGGCTAGCAAAGCAAGCGTACCCGGTTCGGGAGTCGGTGCGGGAGGCGTCCCGGCGATGTAGTCACCGCTCACGAACTGGTACCCACCATCGAACGGGGAAACGTGAAGTTCGCCTGCACACATGGAGTTTGCGTTCGTAAGGTATTAAAGAATGGCGGAGAGGGTGGGATTTGAACCCACGATACCCGTTAAGGTATGTCCGCTTTCGAGGCGGATCGTTTCAACCACTCACGCACCTCTCCGCATTGAAAAACCTGCCCGCGCGGTCGTCGGTCGCTGGCTGTTCGCTGCATTCCTTTCAAGCCGACCTGGAACCTCGCTCCCGGCGCATATGATTGGCTACTGACTCCTAGAGACTGCCTTTCTTCCGACGCTCGCGGAAGAACACGTGCATCAGTTCTCCACATCGGCCCGCCAATACCCCTCCCTTGACCTCCATGCGGTGGTTCAGTTGCGGGTGATTCAGGACCTGCATCACGGAGTGCACCGCACCGGCCTTGGAGTCGTCTGCACCGTAGATCAAACGCTTCACGCGCGCGTGGATCAGGGCACCTGCACACATCGCGCACGGCTCAATTGTAGCAAACAGCTCACAGTCTCCCAGACGGTGGTTACCCATGACGGCACCGGCTTCGCGGAGCGCCACAATCTCGGCGTGCGCGGTGGGGTCATTGCCGTTAAGGTTGCGGTTCCAGCCTTCTGCGATGACGCGGCCGTTGCTGACGACGATCGCCCCGACCGGGACCTCTCCCGCTTCGAGTGCCCGTTGTGCGGCCCGCAGAGCTTCTTCCATGAAAATCTCGTCGGTGGCTTCTTGGGGTGGGTGGTCAGTGCTCCGATGTGGGTCGTCAGCCAAGAGTATTCTCGGGATTGTCGAACTGGGGTGTCTCCCAGCAATTGTAGCCGGAAGACAGACCGCGCAGCTGCTGTCAGACGTGATCCGAACAGGGCGACCCGGAAGGGAAGTCAGAGCAGGTGCAGCACGGTGCGGACGCTTTCGGGGGCGAGGCGCAACAACTGCGGGCCCAGCGTCGTGAGCATCCAGTGCGCCAAAAAGACGGCGGGCACCGCCAAGGCGGCCCACCGGAATTCCGATCGGGATGTCAGCAGAGCCTTCATTGCTTGTCCTGAGAGTATGTACGCACGGCCGCTGCGAAAGTTCCCGGCGGGTCGAGACAAACTTTCGGCTCCTGGAACCGCCCCGCGCCTGGTGCGTCAAATCCCTCACCCACGCCGATGTTTTCCAGCGGAACCAGGATGACGCTTCCGTGAAATTTAAGGTATTCTAACCACGTTATGGGGATGCCCAATCTGCTCCGCAAGGTGTTGTTGCTGGATCTCCTCCAGGGACTTAGGGTTACATTTCGATACCAGGACCCAAAAGAGAATTACACTGAGCAGTACCCGCTGGAACGGCCGCAGGTGGCCGAGCGGTACCGCGGCGCCCCGCGGCTGAACGTGAATCCCGACACCGATGAGACCATGTGCATTGCCTGCGACCTGTGCGCGCTGGCCTGTCCGGAACACTTGATTGTGGTCTCAAGTGAGCGCAACGAGAAAACCCGCCGCAAGGAACTCACCAACTTCACCTACGACCTGAGCCGATGCATGTTCTGCGGCCTGTGTGAAGATGCGTGCCCCACCGATGCGCTCGAACTGACCCAGGATTTCGAACTCGCCAACTACTCCCGCGAAGACATGATCTGGGACCGCGAGACCCTCGAGAAGGGTCCGCGTCCGACGGTGTACAAGAAGTAGGGAACTGCCTCTACAAAACCGCCGAGACCAGGCTTTTGGTTGACCGACCCCGCGCTTCCATGAACTCGGTTTTTTCAGGCGAACAAAGCTTCTGCATCGCCGTGCGATTGGCCATCATCGCCAAAGCCTGCCTCTCTACAATCACTGAATGGATCATCACCAGCGCCGTTTCCCGCCGCCCCATGGATGTGGGCACCCTAAGCCACGGCAGCAACTAACCACCTACACCCGGTTGTTGCTGCGTCATGCAGTGCATCGCGCCAAAGCCCCAGATCAGGTCGCCCGAATAGATGGGGACGATTTCGCGATCCGGGAAAATGTCGGAAAGCGTGTTCAGCGCGATGCGGTCCTTAGGGTCATTGAATACGGGGACCAGGACGATCCCATTCGCGATATAGAAATTGCCGTAGCTGGCAGGCAGGCGGCGTCCCTCGAACGTTACCGGCGCGGGCATCGGCAGTTCGACGATCCGGAAAGGTTTGCCTTGCCCGTCCGTGGCCGACTTAAGCCGGTGGAGATTTTCCTGGAGCGGCCCGTAGTTCTTGTCTTTCGGGTTAGGCTCGATCACGGTCACGATGGCGTCGGGCGACACGAAGCGCGCGATGTCATCGACATGGCCGTGAGTGTCGTCCCCGGTAATACCCTTGCCCAGCCAGATCACCTGTCGGACGCCCAGGTAGGCTGCAAATACTTGCTCGTAGTCTTCCCGTCCGAAGCCGGGGTTTCGTTGTTGAACTTTGCTCAGCAGACACTCTTCCGTGGTCAGCAGGATCCCTTCGCCATTGACATCGATGGACCCGCCTTCGAGGACCACTCGGGTGTCGCGATGCTGGGCGCGAGTTTCCTCGGCGCGAGCGGCCTTCGCCATCAGAGAGCCGATCTTTTCGTCGTGGCGGTAATTTGGGTACTTCGCCCAGGCATTGAAACACCACGTGACGGCGTGCAGAGGTGCCGAGCTTCGATCCGCCTGCGTGGACAAGGCTTTCGTACCCCGGCGCCGGGTGACGAACGTGCATCCGCTGTCACGGGTCCAGACACGGTTCGTGGGCCAGCGGTGGAAGCGCACATTTCTGTTCAGGGCGTTGGCAGACTTCAGGGTCTTTCGGGCGCGTTTTTCGGAAGTGGCATTGTTCACGATCAGCTCGACGCGCTCGTGACGGGAGAGGTGGCGGATGATTTCCGCATAGACCCACGGGATTGGCTCAAACTTGCCCGGCCAGTCCCCTCGAAAGTGTGGCCACGCGAGCCAGGTGGCGTCGTGAGCCTCCCATTCCGCAGGCATACAAATATCCCACTGCCCGGACCCTAAAGCGTTACTTGAAGTACGGGTTTCCCCCGTCGCCACCGTCTTGCTCGGATCGCCCTGTGGTTTCACATTTGCCCCCGCCGGCAAAACAAATTCCGCCTGGTCCCGCACGTTCTTGATCTCCGCTAGTCGATGAACCGGCTCGTAATCAGTCCATAGCTGTCGATGCGCCGGTCCCGCAGGAAGGGCCAATTGCGGCGGATGTCTTCCAGTTTGCGCAGGTCGATTTCTGCGGTCAGGATCTCTTCCTTGTCGTGCGAGCCTTGCGCCAGGATCCGGCCAAATGGATCCGCGATGAAAGAACCTCCCCAGAATTCCAGGCCGGCGCCCGGGGCCTGATTTCCGCGAATGTTGCCGGTCTCAAATCCGACCCGGTTCACCACCCCGACGTAGACGCCGTTCGCGATGGCATGGGCGCGCTGGATGGTGCACCAGGCGTCATATTGCGCGGCGCCGAACTCCGCCTTTTCGGCGGGATGCCAGCCGATTGCCGTGGGATAGAAAAGCAGAGTTGCTCCCTGCAGCGCGGTCAGCCGCGCTCCCTCCGGATACCACTGGTCCCAGCACACCAGCGTGCCGATTTTTCCCGCTTCGGTGTCGAAAGAACGGAATCCCAGGTCGCCCGGCGTGAAGTAAAACTTCTCGTAATAGAGCGGGTCGTCGGGAATGTGCATTTTCCGGTAGATGCCGCGCAACGTGCCGTCCCGGTCGAAGACGGCCGCCGTGTTGTGGTAGACGCCCGGAGCACGTTTCTCAAATAGCGATGCCACCAGCACGACCCCGTTCTTCTTCGCGGCGGCGGCAAGCTTATCCGTGGTTGGTCCCGGGATTGCTTCGGCCAGGTCAAACAGCGCATGATCTTCGCGCTGGCAGAAGTATTGCGTCTGGAAAAGCTCGGGCAGGCAGACTACGTGACCTCCCTTCGCCGCCGCCTCAGCGACTCGCTGCAAGGCCTTCTCGAGATTTTCATCCGGGTTGGAACCACACGACATCTGCACGAGTGCCGCGGTGAACTTTTCTGGGGACACGCTCAACGCCTCCGGCGAGTGAACCGGAAGATAGCATAGCAAAGCTGAGTTGGAGCCAACCTCGAAAATCAAACCTCATGCCGAACGGTTCGCGAGCACGGGCCGCAGAGTACGCGGACAGAACATCCACGGGGTTACGGGCGAAGCAGGCGCGGGCGAAATGGGAAAGGGAGATTGTTGCCCGCGGCGAACCGGTCGGCGCCATTGTCCTCAGTGGGATTTTGCCCCTACAGGTTGGCGGCATCTCGCCAGCTTCTAGTAGAGTAGTTGCTATGCACAAACGGGTACTGCTTGGGAGGTGTGTGTGAAGCAGGGAAATCATGACAAGCCTGGCCATCGTGAAAAAGCAAATGGCAGTCACAAAGAAGGGTTAGCGAATGATGGCGCCGGGATTGAGAGGAAGCTGCACAGTCCCATCGAAGATCGCCTGATCCCGCTCGAGCCGCTGGATCTCGCCAAGGTGCGATCGATCGATGACCTGGTGCGGGCCATGGCAAAGACCGCTTTCACCGGCCGTCAACTCGGCGAGGCTGCCGACGTGCTGGAATCCATGGCGCGCGACGAGGAGTGCTTCGTGGTGATGACGCTGGCAGGCGCCATGACTGTGGCCAAACAAGGGCTAATCGTTTCAGAATTGATTGAGCGCGGAATCATCAATGCCATAGTTTCAACCGGCGCCCTCATGGCACACGGTCTGGTGGAGGCCACCGGGCGGGCTCATTTTCGCGTGAATCCCGATGTTTCCGACGAAGAGCTTTACGAGCAGGGATACAACCGGGTGTACGACACCCTGGAGCCGGAGCAAAACCTTGATGACGTCGAAGAAGTCATGTCGGAGATTCTCGAGGGTTGGGACCACAACGATGTCATGTGTTCCTACAAACTGAACCACGCAATCGGAGCCCATCTGGCCAGGACCGCCAAGGATCAGCGGGGCATCTTGAAGTCGGCTTACGAGCAAGGTGTGCCGGTTTTTGTGCCCGCCTTCACAGACTCGGAACTGGGTCTCGACGTAGCTCTCAATAACCGGCTACGCGAGTCGACCGGACGCCACAAGATCCGGTTTGACCCGTTTTTGGATCTCGAGCACTTTGCCGCCACGCTCCTGCGGCAGAAGCGGCTGGGGATTCTGACCATCGGCGGCGGCGTCCCGCGCAACTGGTCGCAGCAATTTGGACCGTTCATCGAGCTGCGCCACCGCCGCTTGGGAGAGAACATTCCCTTGAAGCGTTATCACTACGGCGTGCGCATCTGCCCCGAGCCGGTGTATTGGGGAGGATTGTCCGGAAGCCCCTACAGCGAGGCCATTTCGTGGGGAAAGTTCGTGCCTCCCTCGGAAGGCGGAAAGTTCGGCGAGGTATTTGTCGACGCTACCGTGGGCCTTCCCATCATTGTAGCCGCGGTTCTGGAGCGTCTGGACAAAGACAAGACTCTCAAGGGCAAAGCCAAGAAGAAAATGGCGGCCAAATAACCCCAAGAGGTCTCCCACAAAATAACGCGAGGCACAGCGAAGGCGGAACGGTGCAGCCACCGTCCGCCTGCCTTCGCGGTCCTTTGTGGTTAATTCCTTGGGGTCTTGGATCTAATCGAAAATCAGCACCGCTGAGGCAATCACGGTAGTCCAAAGGCCGCGCTTGTCGCCCACGGCCGATTGAGTCACGTTCGCGGTGCGCACGATCTTGTTCGACAATCGGTATATCTGCTTTTTCTCGTCCCAGGAACGATCCGGGTCGAAGTCCACATTGAGCGTGGTCGCCAGCATTTCAGCGGCGAGTTCTTCGGCGTAATCGCCGGCGGCATCCTCCGATTCCCCGAAGGAGTGGTGCTCGCTCAGGTAGCCATAGGTGTTGCGGTCCGACGGAATAGCGACGCCAATGCTGGAAGCCAGCAGGCGGTGCGGCTCGCGGGTGCTGTTCTCAGCGACCACCGCGAAAACAACCTCTCCCGGATGCAGAAACTTCAATCCCGTCGCGCGGGGCACGAGCTTGCAATTGGGCGGGAAAATCGACGAAACCCGAACCAGGTTTTGAGCGGCAATGCCTGCGTCCCGCAGGGCCAGTTCGAAAGAAGTCAGGCGCTCGCGATGCTTGCCCACTCCCTTGGTGAAAAAGATCCGCTTCGGGATCATGTCCTTGCTCAATTCATTTGCCTCCAGAGTCGCGCCAGAGTTTAGGAAAACGCAAATCTAACATAGCGTTTTGTGAACGTTGGATGAAAAGTACTCGACAGACCCAAAAAAATCACGGGAGCCTAGGAGAGGCTCCCGTGCGCCGCCGGTTTGGGGGAGGGCAGCTAAAATCTCAATTACTTGGCCGCCGCTACAGAGGCGACTTGAATGGTATCGCCGTCCAGAGTGCCACTTACTTTTGCCGTGGATCCCGCCAGCTTGTCCAGGCTCGCCAGGGCTGCCTTGTCGCTGGAATCAAGGATGTAGACCTTGTCCCCCACGACCAAAGCGTACTTGGAGCCTTTGCCCACGCAAGCGCGAGTGCAGTCGGCTTCGGGACCGGACATCATGTGGTGGGCGCCACACATCGCGTCGCTGACCTGCCCGGTGAAACTCTGGGCCTTGCCAGCTGCGAAGGCTGCGCCCGCCAGGATCAGGGTCGCCAGCAGAATTCCAATTTGCTGAATACGAACTGTCATGCCAACGTTCTCCTCATTTGCGAGCCCCTTGTTTTCCCGCTGGTTGGGGCTGATGAAATCTAGAGTACCAGATCGCCCACTTTGTCGCGCTGGCGCTCCCCAATGAGTAGGACAACTTTCTCTCAGGAACTGGGCTTCAACCCGTAGCGCAAGGTCACATCGACCGTCTTTTCCTGCTCATTGACTCCCTCGTGGACGCTGACCGTCCAAGTCACACCCGAGGACAGCAGCTTGACGGTTTGCTCAAAAAAGCGCATCGGGTAGCTCGAATCGTACGGATCCGTCGGGCGTAGCGTCCAGGCATCCCGCAAGCGATCAGCGCTTTTGGCGTCGACACCCTGAATGTCGAGATCTCCCAGGTGAAAAACTTCTCCCTCGCTGATAGCGATGGTATATGACACCGTTTGATTCGTGTCATCAAACTGCGGCTGCGGCTTGAGCGACGCTTCCATGTACCCAACCGTACCGTAGAGCTTGCGGATTTTTTCCAGGTCGGTCTGCAGTTGGGAAGCATTTGCGGTCTGCCCAGGCGCTGCGTGGACAAGGCTCTGCAACTTCCCGGCCGGAACAACCGTGTCTCCCTCCCACCTCAGCTCGGAAATTTTGTACTGCAGGCCAGGAGTCACCGTGAACTGCACCGCCAGTGCCGTGTCCTCGGCTGTATCCCGCAAAACCTTCGCCTGGGGTGGGGAAATGCTCGCTCTCAGGAATCCCCGTTCGAGATAAACCGCCAGCAGGTGCGCCGCTGCATAAGCTTCGACCGTGGCACGCTGGTAGTCCGTGCCGACCAACTTTTCCGCCGCCGCGTTTAGTGCTGCGAGCTCTTCAGGCGCAGCTCCCGAAAAGCGGACTTCCTGTACGACCAGGTTTACGCCATTGGCGCGGAAATCTACGGCGTCGATCGGTCCGCCGGGCTCTTTCGTATCGCGGACGTAGTCGGCGTGCGCCGACAGGTTACGCTCGACCAGCAGGGCCTGCAGAACATCAGAAATCTGGTCGGAGAGATTGCCGCCGATGGGTACTTGCCCGCGAAACAGCGGCAGGCGTTCGTGGATCCTGGCCAGCAGTTCGTCGTCCGTGAACCACACAAAATTGTCAAACCGGACTGGCACTAGTTTTTCGCTGTCCACCAGCGTCAGGTCGAGCCTGGTTCCGGTAGGAGAGTAGGCGTAGCTGTAGGATACATTTGTGAAAAACCCGGATTCCCCCAGCCGCTTGGCTGCCCTCTGAAAATCTTCCTCGGCGGCCACCTTTCCAATCTCAAGGCCAGAGGCCGCAATCACTTCTTCCTGCGTGTAACGCTGCGTGCCGGTCACGTGGATTGAGCTTAGCCTGTGCTCGCCGGGCGTAGCCTTGGGAGCGGGTTTGCGGGCTACCTGGCCGGCCGCAGCCACGCTGATCACGCACAGAACGAGGGTTTGCTGAATCGAAAACATTGCCACTCAGAGAAGTTTATCTGATATCGCTCTGTGAACGCGACGACGCGGAAGTCGCCGTCAGCTTCGCTTGATAGGCTCCAGCGTGGAATCGAAGGCTTTAATTTTCACGGCAGTATCGATAAAGACCAGCGCCGCGCGACTGAGAGCTTTGTCCTTGCGGAAAACAAGGGCCAGATCCCTGCGGATGTGGGCATCGGCGATGGGGATAATGGCCAGCGTGTTCGCCACCACGTCCTCGGCTACGTTCGAGCGTGCGATGAAGCCGACCCCAACATCGGCAGCCACGAAGCGCTTCAGCAGTTCGCTGGAGTCGAGTTCCATCGAAATCTGGGGTTTCATGCGCCGTTCGTGAAACAAATTTTCGAGCGCGTCTCGCGTGTGTCCGCTCTTCGGCATCAGCAACGGAAAGGCACCGACCTCCTCCATGGTGGCCGACTTAAGCCGCGCCAGGGAATGGTGCGGGGGGGCAATGATTACGAGTTCGTCGCGGTGGATGGGAACGACTGTGAGCCGGGCATCGGTGACCGGCAGCGAAACCACGCCGAAATCAACTGAGTTATCGATTACCGAGTCGAGCGTCTTCGCATAGTCGGCGCGTTTGATTCCCACCGAAACATCCGGGTAATTCTTCTTGAATTCGGCGAAGACCTCAGGCAGTACGTGCAGGCACGTCCCCTCGTTGGCTCCCACCACGATCTCGCCTCGCGGGATGCGTTCTGTTTCGGCAATCGCGACGCAGATTGCCTTGCGCGCCTCTACCGCCTCCTCGGCATACTTCAGAAACAGCTTTCCGGACGCGGTCACCGACACTTTTCCGCCTGAGCGATCCAGCAGGCGCGCGCCGACTTCCTCTTCCAGCGCGCGAATCTGGGACGACACTGCGGGCTGGGTACGGAAACGCTTTTCCGCAGCACGCGAGAACGAGCACAGGCGGGCTACTTCGAGGAATGTCTCTAGTTGATCGAAGTCCATGTCGTGTGCGGTACTCGATCCTTCTGGTTGCTATCTCACGGCGGAATGGGCCGTCAACTTCGCTCAAACATGTGGCCACTATCATAAACGCTTCGAATCGGGGGAATTGAAACAATCGATTGGATCGGTCGCCTGCTGAGAGGGAAGGATGTGGCCAACCGAGAACTGACGTGAGTGGGCTCGGCCTGAGGTGCGACCCTGCCTTCTCTCTGAAAATTGGTTTCGGCAACCGCCAGCATCCGCGCCATGGTTCCCTTTGAAGCTCATGAAATCGTGGCCCTTAACAGACATAAGCACCGGTTATCACACCCATAAAAACAATCAATTTCGGTCGCCTTTGCTCCCCCTTCTACACTCTCTCCGAAACTAGCGACGGATACGGCGCGCGGCCCAGGTTCCTCGAATTTCAGCAGGTTCCCGCAGAACTTACGGCGAGGAAGGTTCCTCGAAATCCGCGCGCGCTCGTCCTCAAGGAGAACTCCAGCGTTTCTAGATCAGGAAGGTAGTCATGGCAGATCCGAAGACAGTGCTGGAATTTGCGAAGCGAAATGACGTCAAGATCCTCGACTTGCGGTTCACGGATTTGCCCGGCCTGTGGCATCACATCTCCTACCCAGTCGAGCAATTGACGGAGGCTTGCTTCGAAGAGGGGTTTGGCATGGACGGCTCTTCGATTCGAGGTTGGGCGGCCATCCACGAGAGCGACATGCTGTTGATCCCGGATCCATCCTCGTATCTGCTGGACCCATTTACCGAGGTCTCGACTCTGGTCATGGTCGCTGATGTGATCGATCCGGTGACCAAGCAGCGCTACGACCGCGATCCGCGCTATATCGCTCGTAAAGCGGAACTGTTTCTCGCCGCGTCTGGCGTAGCCGACACCGCTTACTTCGGAGCCGAGGCGGAATTCTTCATCTTCGACAATGTGCGTTTCGATCAGCGCGAGCAGCACGGTTTTTACTTTATCGACGCGGAAGAAGGGCGATGGAATTCAGGCCGGGTGGAAAATAACCTGGGTTACCGGCCTCGCTTCAAGGAAGGATATTTTCCCGTTCCACCGACAGACCATTACCAGAACCTGCGCAGTGAGATGGTCGTCGCCATGCAAAACGCGGGCCTGACGGTTGAGTGCCACCACCATGAAGTGGCCACCGCGGGACAGACTGAAATTGACCTGCGCTTCGATTCGCTGGTGAAGTCGGCCGACAGCATGCTGCTGTTCAAATACATTGTCAAAAATGTCGCCAACCAGTACGGCAAAACCGTTACATTCATGCCGAAGCCAATTTACGGAGACAACGGAAGCGGTATGCATACCCATCAGTCTTTGTGGAAAGACGGCAAACCGCTGTTCGCAGGAGATGGCTACGCCGGGCTCTCACTGGTTGCGCTCTGGTATATCGGCGGATTGATCAAGCACGGACCCGCCTTGGCTGCCTTGATCGCTCCCACCACCAACTCTTACAAGCGGCTGGTCCCGGGATTCGAAGCCCCCGTGAATCTGGCCTACTCGCGGCGCAACCGGTCGGCGGCTTGCCGCATCCCCATGTATTCTGCTTCTCCCAGGGCCAGAAGGGTCGAATTCCGGCCGCCCGATCCAAGCTGTAATCCTTACCTCGCTTTCGCGGCCATGATGATGGCCGGCCTTGACGGGATTGAGAACAAGATGGACCCGGGTCCGCCCCTCGACAAAGACGTCTATGATCTCAGCCCGGAAGAGTTGGCCAAGGTGCCATCCATGCCGGGCTCGCTCGAAGACGCTTTGGACGCCCTCGAAAGAGACTCAGCGTTCCTTCTCAAAGGCGATGTATTCACGGAAGAACTGCTGCGCACCTACATTGAATACAAGCGGGAAAAAGAAGTCGACGCGGTGCGCCTGCGGCCGCATCCGTATGAATTTTTGCTCTATTACGACATTTGAGGGACGGACGCTCTTTACCGAGCTCGAGTGCGTGGCAGTTAAAGAGAGGTTCGATTTTCGAAGCGAATTTGATTGTGCTGGTCCAGGCCGCCATTGGCTAAATGAATGTGACCGGAAGCGAGCCCGGCTTCTGCACACCTTCCGCCAATCTGCAATCGCGCACGCTTGCAGATTTTTCTAATGCAATTGCAGCCCTGAAGAAATTTCAAGCTACAATGGCGCGCTTTCCCAAAAGGGCGCAGCTCACAGACTTCCCGCGAGCATCGAGCGATCCTGCTCGCCATCCGAGTTCGTGCCCCGAGATCAGCCAACGGAGCCCTCATGAAGCGTGTACTGAGCATATTTGCCATTGTGGTGATCACGGCTGCGGCCAGTGCGCAGCAGCAACCATCCCCGGCCATCGGTGGCGGACGGCTTTTCTTTCCGAGAAATTTTATCTGGGGTTACAGTCAGTTCGACGTGGCTCCCCCGCACAACGAGCCCGACCCCAATCTGTGTGCGGCCAATGCCGCCGATTTCGGCGGCCGGGACGCTCCCTGCAATGCTTTTGCGCGATATATGTTGTCGGGATACGTGGAGGTTCGTCCCTTTGCCCGCACTCAGCTTCGTCGCCTGCTCTTCTTCGGTGCCCCTACGTTTCTATTCGGTAAGAACCTTCCACACACCCTTTACACCTGGTCTCCTGACGCCATTGGCTGGGAACGTTCCTGGGGCGCTGGAATTGAACTCGGCCGCGGTTTCGAGTTGCGCGTCACCCAGCACTATCTGTTTCAACGCTTGGGCGCGCGCGATCGTTATCTTGGACCGGCGGACTTGGGATTGAACGGCCCCTGGGGCCGCTACAGCGTGATCGGAGTCCGGAAGTACTTCGGACATCGAGAGGCGGACTAAAGACGGATGTCAGCTACAGCCGGGGACATGCTGGCAGCACCGGACATGTTCGACGAACCACGACTGTGAACATGCCAGAGCAATCACGCAGCTCGCGCAAAGTCGGGAGCAGGCCGCCGGCGTCGGACCAGCCATACGATCAGGGCGATAATCCCGGCGAGAATCAGAAACGGGCTGAGCAATGCCATGTATACCCAGGCTACTCCCTGCATTGCGGTGACGTCACCCGCGATGGTTGCTTCGGGGTGCCGGCGGACGGCGCCGCCAACCGTGGTAACCTCTCCGCTGATGTTCGCTCCTCTTTCCGCCCGAATATTGCCAAGTACCGCGGTCATATCACCCGCAACGTTGCCGTTTTCCTCAATTACTACGTTGCCACGAATAGCTGTAATCTCACCTGCAACCTGGCCACGCACGTATATCGAACAGTAGATGCAGGTAAGGTCGCCCGTCTTCTGATCCGGAGCTACCCGGATGTCATGGCCAAACTGCGTGATTTCGGGAGTGCTGGCCATGGCCATTGGGACTGCGACGGCCATGCTCAGCGTAATCGCGGAAAGGCATCGAAACAGCAAAACTCTCATGAAATTTCCCCTATTCGGCGTGGAAACCGCACGGCCCAAGGCAAGTCTGACCCTCACCCTGCACTCTGTCAAGGCAGGCTGATGACGCATCGGAGCCGTCTCACGGTGCGGCCGGAGCGGACAGAAAGCGACCAATGGTGTCATTTAGAAACTTCTCATCTGCGGGGTTGCTGCCTGCACCGGCGGTGTGTCCCCAGAGCGATGGAATCGGAACCAGGGATACTTTTGGAATAAAGGCAGCTTCGTAACGTGCGTCGCCGACCGGGAAATACAGGTCCGTCTCGGAGGGCATGTAAAGCAGTGGAACCTTGATCGAGCCCAGGGCCTTCGCCACGTCTCCGCCGAAACCCGGTGTCGTCCCCACGTCGTGCTTCTCCCACGTGCGCATTTGCAGGATGATATCGTTGGCATCGCCGCCCGGGATGAAATTTGTCCGGAAGTCCTCGAGCACCGACTCGAAGGTCGTGCCCGGTTTGGCGCCTTCCCGCCACAATTCCTTGCGCCACCATTCCTGCGAGAAAAGCCATGCCGTCCACACCACGCCGAAGGCCTCCAGCCCCTTCTTCGGCGGGGAAGTGTAATCCCCGTTCTGAAAGGCGGCATCGGCCGTCAGCGCGGCAATCTGGCCTTCCAGGCGAACAAATCCGTGGGGATAGGTTTTCGCGGTGCCCGACGTCGCCACTACACGATCGGCAAAAGTTGGGTAACTGACCGCCCATTGGAAGGCCTGCTGCGCGCCCATCGAGAAGCCGATAATGGCGCGAAGGTGACGGACATGCAGTTCGTCAGTAAGCAGTCGATGCACGGCCTCGACATTGTCGCGGATGGTGGTAACCGGAAAGCGCGGCCCGTGGTAGGGCTCGGGTGTGTTGCTTGGCGACGATGAATGCCCGTTGCCGAACAGTTCTGTGGCCACCAGGAAAAGCTGGGACGTGTCGAGCGCGTGATTTGGCCCGATCAGCCACTCATATCCATGGAAGTCAGCCATGTAGTGCGAGGGCAGGAGCACCACATTGTCCTTCGCAGCATTGAGATGGCCGTACGTCCCATAGACAACGCGCACCCGAGGCAGAGTTACCCCACTCTCGGTCTTGAAGTTCGCGATCACAAACTCGTGGCTCTCGGGAGGCTCTTGCTTGGTATTGGCTGCAACTTGGGCGAGTGCGGGTGAAATTAACAGGAACAGAAAAAGAAATTTTTTCATGCTTGAATTCCTCGCGGCCGACGCGGTTTTTGCCTACATAGATCGGCGGCGATTCTAGCATTCGTGCCGGGGAAACGGAGAACACCGGCTGGCGCAACCCTTCGCAGACCGTGTCCTGCCCGGGAATAGAACTACCGGGTTGCCTGCGTTTGCCAATCTTTATGGGAATTCGCGCACTTTCTCTATAATAGAGAGTTTTCAAACAAGGCAAGGAGTGTTCCATGGCGGAGTCGTTCAATGGTGTCGCCGTGCCTGCAGGCGGGGCCCGGATCAGCTACAAAGACGGCCGTTACGAGGTTCCTGATAACCCGATTGTGCCTTTCATCGAAGGCGACGGCACCGGCCGTGACATCTGGAAGGCGTCGGTGCGGGTTTTCGACGCGGCCGTGGAAAAAGCTTACAAAGGCAAGCGGCGCGTAGCCTGGTACGAGGTGTTCGCGGGCGAGAAGGCCAAAGCGAAGTTTGACACCTGGCTGCCCGACGACACGGTGAATGCCGTGCGGCAATTTCGCGTCGCCATCAAGGGCCCACTGACCACTCCTGTTGGTGGAGGTATTCGCTCCCTCAACGTTGCCCTGCGCCAGCTCCTCGATCTGTACTCGTGCGTTCGCCCGGTGAAGTATTACCAGGGAGTGCCCTCGCCGGTGAAGCATCCCGAGCGCATGAATCTGGTCATCTTCCGCGAAAACACCGAGGACGTGTACGCCGGCATCGAGTGGGAGCAGGGAACGCCTGAAGCAGCGAAGCTCATCGAGTTCCTGAACAAGGACATGCTGAAGGGCGGCAAGAAGCAGGTCCGCCTCGACTCCGGTGTGGGCATCAAGCCGATCTCTGTGAGTGGCACCAAGCGCCTGGTGCGCATGGCCATCCAGCATGCGTTGAGGACCGGCCGCAAGAGCGTAACCCTCGTGCATAAGGGCAACATCCAGAAGTTCACCGAGGGTGCGTTTCGCAAATGGGGCTACGAGCTGGCGACCGAGGAATTCCGGGATGAGGTGGTCACGGAGCGCGAAAGCTGGATTCTCGACAATAAGGACAAAAATCCGAATCTGTCGACCGAGGAGAACGCGAATCTGACCGAACCCGGCCTGGAGTTTGCCCCACCGGAATTCCGCCAGGCGGTCAATAAAGAAGTGGAGGAAGTGTTGCACAGGATCTACGCAACCCATGGGCATGGCGCCTGGAAGAAGAAGCTCATGATCAATGACCGGATTGCCGACTCAATCTTCCAGCAAGTCGTCACGCGCGCCGATGAGTACACCGTGCTGGCTACGCCCAACCTTAACGGCGACTATATTTCGGATGCTTGCGCGGCCCAGGTTGGCGGCCTGGGGATTGCGCCGGGGGCCAATATCGGCGACGGCTATGCCATCTTCGAGGCCACTCACGGCACCGCCCCTAAGTATGCCGACAAAGATGTCATCAATCCCGGTTCGGTCATCCTGTCGGGCGTTATGATGTTCCGATTCCTGGGCTGGAACGAGGCCGCTGATTTGATCGAGCGCGGCATGGAGAGAACCATCGAGCAGAAGAAGGTCACCTACGACTTCGAGCGCCTGATGGAGGGTGCGACCAAGGTGAAGACCAGCGAGTTCGGCGACTGCATCATCGAGAATATGAACGCGGTAATGCTGGCGAGTGTGCGCTGAGACGAGCCAATAGAAGTAGCGGAACGCGAGGTACTCCGCGATCTCTGCGGCCGTCGTTCGCGACCTCTGTGGTTAAACTTTTGTCAGGCAAAAGCAGTAACTTGAAATCGATGACTCCTTGGAGAGGACTCATACATGCGAAAAAAGGTAACGATTGTAGGCTCCGGAAATGTGGGAGCGACCGCGGCCCATTGGATCGCTTCGAAGGAACTGGCCGACGTCGTACTGATTGACATCGTCGAGGGCGTGCCGCAGGGCAAAGGCCTAGACCTTCTGGAAGCAATGCCGATTGAGAAGCGGGATGCGCACATTCTCGGCACGCAAGACTACAAGGACACTGCAGACTCCGACATCGTCGTGATTACGGCGGGGGTACCACGCAAGCCCGGCATGAGCCGCGACGATCTGCTCCATATCAACCACAGCATCATGAAGGCGGTTGTGGGCGAGGCCGTGAAGTACTCCCCGAACTGCATCCTGATTATTGTTTCCAATCCCCTCGATGCCATGGCGCAAGCTGCCTACAAACTCAGTGGCTTTCCGCGAGAGCGCGTGATTGGTATGGCCGGAGTACTCGACTCGGCGCGCTTTCGCACCTTTATTGCGCAGGAACTGAATGTCAGCGTCGAGAACGTCACAGCCTTTGTCCTTGGGGGACATGGGGACACGATGGTGCCCCTGGCACGCTATTCGACGGTGGCCGGCATCCCCATTACCGAACTTCTGGACGCAAACACTTTGGAACGGCTGATCCAACGCACCCGGGACGGTGGCGCCGAGATTGTGAAGTATCTGAAAACCGGTTCAGCCTACTACGCTCCCTCTGCCGCCGTGACCGAAATGGTGGAAGCGATCCTGAAGGACAAGAAAAAGATTCTGCCCTGTGCAGCCTATCTGGAAGGTGAGTACGGAATTAAAGGCTTGTACGTAGGCGTTCCCGTCAAGTTGGGCTCAAAGGGGATCGAGCAGATTATGGAAATTAAGCTGACGCCGCAGGAAAAGTCTGAACTGGACCGCAGCGCAGCCTCGGTGAAGGAACTGGTGGCCGTGATCGGGGTGTAGCTGGCAGTTCCTAGCCGCCACGTCGCAGGCGTCGTTCCCGCGCCCCCGGAGCGTTCTATTCATAACCGGGATCGCGAAGGGCCGCCGAAGCGGCCCCATCGACCTTTTCCGGGCGGTTCCTTAGACCTTTTCGATGGTGACCGACTGCAGGACTACGTCCTTGACCGGCCGGTCCTGTCGGCCTCGGGCAACCGTCGCGATCTTGTCGACCACGTCCTGGCCTTCGATTACTTCGCCGAAAATCGTATGCTTGCCGGTAAGCCACGTGGTCGCCGCCACTGTGATAAAGAACTGCGAGCCGTTAGAATTCGGCCCGGAATTCGCCATCGCGAGTTTGCCCTTCTTGTCGAACTTGTGCGGCGAGTTTCGGGTCTCGTCTTCAAACTGGTAGCCCGGTCCGCCCATCCCATTTCCAGCCGGGTCGCCTCCCTGGATCATAAAGTCCGGAATCACACGATGGAAAATCGTCCCATCGTAGAGACGGTCCTTGCTCTTCTTGCCGCTTACGGGATGAGTCCAGTCGCGCTTCCCCTCCGCGAGGTCAATGAAGTTCGCGACCGTTTTCGGTGCTTCTTTTTCAAACAGACGACAGACGACTGGGCCTTCGCTGGTCTCGAGGGTTGCATAAGTGCCGGGTTGGCGGGCCATGAGAATCCTTTCTAGTGCGATGATTTCGTTATGGTTCGGTAATTTCTGAGCCGGATGCCTTTTCCAGTCCTCGACGCTAGGGCATATTCCCCGGGGGAGTCTTGGAAGCCGTGGCTGGCTTCTTGGGAGCCGGCTTGGTCGTCTTCGACGCTGGAGCTTCGGACCCTGCCTTCACGATCGTAATGTGATTGATCTTGACCGGACGAAATGGCCGATTGTCGCGCGGATCGCTCGCCATACGTGCAATCTGCTTCTCCAGTTCGACCGATGCGTCATCGCACTGTCCGAAGATGGTGTATCCGCCGTTCAGGCTGGGGTAGGGAATTTCGGTGATGAAAAACTGGGACCCGTTGGTATCGGGCCCGGCGTTGGCATAGGCCAGTCGTCCAGGCCGGTCAAAACTAAGGTCGGGCGACGTCTCATTCTTGAATTTATAGCCGGGATCACCCATGCCCGTGCCTGCCGGATCTCCACCCTGGATCATGAACTGCGGAATTACCCGGTGAAAGATGGTCCCATCGTACAGAGCAACGCCATGCTTCTTCGCATGCGTCGTAGGATGGGTCCAGTCCTTGGTTCCCGTGGCGAGGCCGATGAAGTTCGCGACGCCGATCGGAGCCTTCTTCGGAAACAGCGTGCAGGTGATCTTGCCCGAGGTCGTGTCTATGATTGCGATCGGATCCGGAGCATCGGCCGCGCTCTCGGCCGCTGTCCCGGCACGCCGGGGTGGGGTCGGTGTTGTGGGTTTGGTTTGCGACCATGCCGAAAGGGAAACTAGGGCTGGGATGATGAAAAGCCCGAATATTTTTCGCATGCGGACTCCTTGGTGAATTTCCGTTTCCGTTGCCCCAAGAGGGGTCAATTTGGGTGAATAAGAATTGTACGACACCCATGGCCGCAGGGTTACGAGTGAGGGATCGCCATCCTTGAATACCCCATCATTTCGATGCAGGAGTGGACCCTTGCGCCTGCTGCATTTGCGCGCTCACACGCTCCACTTCGCGGAACACGCGCAGCAGGTTGCCTCCCAGGATCTTGCGCACATCGTCGTCACTGTAGCGCCGGTCGAGGAGCGCCTGCGTAATCTTCGGCAGATCGGCGGCGGAATCCATACCCGCCGGAGTTGCCCCGCTGACCCCGTCGAAATCGGAACCCAGACCAACGTGGTCCACTCCCGCAACCTTGGCGATGTGGTCGATTTGATCAATGAGGGATGCCAGCGGAGGGCGCGGGATCTTGGCAAGCCATTCAGCTTGCACCGGGTCTTCATCGAGATACGTCACTCGTTCTCCGGCAGCTCGCTTCCGCGCCAGAACGACTTCGATCGCCGCGGCGCGCTCTTTGGCTTGTGCCTCGGAAGCCTCGAGAAACTTCGCGTCATCAAAGCCGGAAAAGAAGTTCACCTGCACCACGCCGCCGTTCTTGGCCACGGCTCGCAGCATGTCGTCGGTCATATTCCTGGGGTGATTGACCAAGGCTCGCGCCGACGAGTGCGAGGCTATTACCGGGGCCTTCGTCGTGGCCATCGTGTCCCAGAACGTCTTGTCCGCCACGTGCGAAATATCCACCATCATGCCCAGCCGGTTCATCTCGAGCACCACCTGCTTGCCAAAGTCGGTCAGCCCATTGTGATGCTGCACCTTCGGGTCATTAATGTCTCCGGAAGAGTCCGCCCATTCATTGGTGTTTGACCAGCTAAGCGTCATGTAGCGCACACCCAGGCGGTAAAAGCTGCGCAGCACGTGGAGGTCGTTTTCGATGGAGTGCCCGCCTTCGACACCCATCAATGCAGCCAGCTTGTGTTCCTTATAGGCCCGCTCAATATCGCCAACACTGAATGCCATCGTCATGCGGTCGGGATGCCTGGCCGCCTGCTGGTAAACGGAGTCGATCAGGTCGAGGGTATCCTGAGCAAAGTGGCCCCGGTTAGTCATCGGTTCCACCCAGATCGAAAAGAATTCAGCGCCCAGATTTCCGGCACGGGCTTTATCGAGGCTGATGTGCCCCTTGTCGTTCGGATCGGTGCTGCCGATATCGAAGCCGCCGTCTAGAAAGCGCTGGGGTGTGTCGGCATGGGTGTCGACCACCAGAGCAGAGTTGTGCAGCCGGAGAGCCTTGGCGCTGACTCCCGCCGGTACCGTGGACGCGGTTTGCGCTAGCAGCGTTGATGAAAACACGCTGAGGACAAATAAGGGAAAGACTCGCCGTATTGTCATAGGGGTTCGCGCACATCGTGCGATGCAAGAACTGGATTGTATAGGCTCCGGCCCAAGGGGCGAAGTGCCCGGTTAACAGATCGCTTTAAGAGCCTGGTGCACACACTCCTCGAGAGCACAATCGGTATCGATGACAGTCTTGGGCTGGGGGATCGGCTCGAAGCGGGCTCTGATGTCGAGATAGAGGCCGAAGCTCCGGTTGCCGGCGGGATGCTCGCCGGCCAGAGCTTGCGACTCGATCCGGGCACGCGCCGTCTCCTCCGAACACACGCATTCCAAAACGCGCCAGGGTTGATTGAGCTTGGCGGCAGCATCGCGAACCTGATCGATCTGGTAGCGCCGCGAGAATGTGCGCCCGTCGAGAAGTATGACCTGGCTGGGGTCTTTCCGCAGGATCCACCCGGCTGCCCCCAGCATCACACCCATCACGAAATCGTCCTGCGCTGTGGAGTACTCAATCTCCTTCGGGGAAAAGAGCACGTGGCGAATCTCATCCTTGCCGAGAAGCGTGCCGGAAAGACGGGAAGCGAGGGCCCGCGCCAACGCAGACTTGCCGGTGCCCGGAAGTCCGGCCATCACTACGATCATATCTGCAATCTGGGGGGCTGATTACTTCTGGCTGAGTTCTTCGAACGGTTCGCTGTTCCAGTGCGCAACGTCCTGGGTCTCGCGCCAGGTGGCGTAACGCTCCGAGACCATCACGTGGAATACCCACTGCCGCCGCTCTTCCTCGGGTTCAACCAGCCCGAGAGCGCGCAGGTAGAACAAGTACCGCTCTACAAAATGAATTTCTTGTTTCGACATGCCGCGCCGCTGAATGTCCAGCGTGAGACCTGCCAGATGCGAAGAAGCCGTTTCGCCTTCCGCCGGCGCCGCATTGCGATTGTGCCGGCGCAGTTTCTTTTGCACTTTCACGGTGCGAACCGCAGAATTGACCTGGATCTGGTCGCGAAACTGGCGGTAGTACGCCTGGCTCAGATCTTCGACGAAGTCGCGCGCCCAGGGCCGGCAGTAGCGCCGGTTGGGATCCAGCCGCGGATCAATGCGGAGTGTCTGCCCGGTGCGAATCGCCACCAACGCCTGGCTCCCCTTCAGGGCTTCCAGTTCGTCATCATCCTGAATGCGGGGCAACTCGAGGCGGTCAATTTCTTCGTTTTGCCGGAGCAGGGAATCATGCGAGGGGCGGAACATTGGATTCCAGTGAATGCGGCGGCCATGATGCTTGCTCTTGCGGGTGCTCTGCGAGCGCTTGGTCGTGTAGCTGTGCAGGCCAAAAGCCTGACTGCCAACCATCATGGTGACCAGTGCGACCCAGAGTCTGAACCGCCTAATTCCCATTTGCACGAAGTGGCCTCGAACCGTTCTGGGAGAGGCTCTGGTGGCTCCAGAGCAGGATGCTAGTCTACCCTAGGTGTCAAGCCGGCCAAATATCAACCTTGCGGCCCGACCGTTACTAAGGGGTGGATATCGGTAACCCAGTGCTTGGTTACCGAAGCTAAACTAATGATTTTTCGTTGAGAGCTTTCCCGGCACGACCCGCCTCAGCATCGGCCGCGCCGCTCAGCCCTTCATTTTCGGAACAGATCGACCAACGCCTGCTTCATCACTTCGCCGCCTACTTCCGCAATGGATGTGGTAAGCGGAATATCCTTCGGGCAGACTTCCACGCAGTTCTGCGCGTAACCGCATTCTTGAATACCGCCGTCCGCCATCAGCGCAGTCAGTCGCTCGCGCTTGAGAACCTGGCCGGTGGGATGCCCGTTGAACAGGCGCACTTGGGAAATGGTCGCGGCGCCGACGAAGCCCGTCTCTTCGCTGAATTGCGGGCAGGCCTCCATGCAGCAACAGCACGAGATGCAGCGCGACAGCGGGTACATCTTCTCCTGCTCTTCCGGAGAAACCCGTGGACCCGGACCCAGGTCGTAGCTGCCGTCGACCGGAACCCAGGCTTTTACTGCCTTCAGGTTTTCGAAAAGCACGCTGCGATCGGTGGCCAGGTCCCGCACCACCGGGAATTTTGAAAACGGTTCGAGCCGCACCGGCTTCTCCAGATTGTCGAGCAGGGCAGAACAAGCCATGCGCGCCCGCCCGTTGACCAGCATGGCGCAGGAACCGCACACCTCTTCCAGGCAATTCGAGTCGTAGGTGATGGGCGTGGTCTTCTTGCCATCGCGAGTGACGGGGTTGGCGGCAATCTCCATCAGCGCCGACGTGACGTTGCGGCCCGGCGTGTACGGGAGTTCGAACTCCTCCCAGTAGGGCTTGCTGTTGGGCGTGTTCTGGCGCTTGATCTTGATGATGACGGAATTATTCGCCATTCGTTCCTAGCCTCGAGCTGAATCTCGACAATACAAACGGGTTCGACATGCCTTTCCAGCGGAACTATTTCACCGCGTCGTACTTCCTGGGCCGCGGCGGTATCAGCGAGACGTCCACCGGTTCGAACTCAAACTTGGGCTCGTCGGCATCGGCCGCGAAAGTCGCCTTCGTCGTCTTCAGCCAGTTCTTATCGTCGCGGTCTGGGAAGTCAGGTTTGTAGTGCGCCCCGCGCGACTCATCGCGCATGCCCGCCCCTTGCGCGATCACCCGGGATAGTTGCAGCATGTTGTACAACTGCCGCGCAAACGCTATCGTCGTGTTCGCCCACTGGCTGCGATCGCTCAGGTTGATTTTCTGGAACCGTTCCAGCAACTCGACCAGCTTCGCATCGCACTGCTGGATATTCTTGTTGTAACGGATGACCGTGCAATTCTTGGTCATCTCCTCGCCCAGTTCCCGCCACAACAGGAACGGATTTTCCGAGCCGTCGGCCTTCATCAACCCATCATTGATTTCCTGCTGCCGCTTCCTCTCGGCGTCAAAGTAGCCATTGCCGTCGGATTTCGCCAGGCCGCGCGCGTATTGTACGGCGCTGGGCCCGGCGATGAAGCCTCCCCAGATACACGAAACCAACGAATTTGCACCCAGTCGGTTGGCACCGTGATATTGGTACTCCGATTCGCCGGCTGAATAAATTCCTGGAATGTTCGTCGCTTGCTTGTAATCCACCCATAACCCGCCCATGGTGTAATGCATGCCCGGGAAGATCTTCATGGGCGTGTCGCGCGGATCGTCGCCGACAAACTTCTCGTAAATTTCGAGGATGCCTTCCAGCTTCTTGTCGAGAATCTTGCGGTCGATGTGCGTCAGGTCGAGATAAACCATCGGTTTGCCGTCAATGCCGAGGTTTTGCTCGTAAACTACCTTGAAGATTGCCCGGGTCGCCACGTCCCGCGGAACCAGATTGCCGTACTTCGGATACCACTCTTCCAGAAAGTACCAGCGCTCGCTTTCCGGGATGCTCTTGGGATCACGGTTGTCTCCCGGCCTCTTCGGCACCCACACCCGCCCACCTTCGCCCCGCGCCGACTCCGACATCAATCGCAGTTTGTCTTCGCCTGGAATTGACGTGGGGTGCACCTGGATGAATTCTCCATTGGCGTAGTAGCAGCCCTGCTGGTAAAGGGCAGACTGAGCCGATCCGGTGCAGACCACGGAATTCGTCGACTTGCCAAAAATCGCCCCGATCCCGCCCGTGGCAACGATGACAGCGTCGGCCGGGAAGGTGCGAATCTCCATGGTCCGGAGATCCATCGCACAGATGCCGCGGCATACCCGGTTGCCGTCGAGCACCGCCGAGAGAAACTCCCAGTGCTCGTACTTTTTGACCTTGCCTTCCGACTCGTAGCGGCGAACCTGCTCATCGAGCGCGTAGAGAAGTTGCTGCCCGGTGGTCGCGCCCGCGAACGCAGTGCGGTTGTATAAAGTGCCGCCGAAACGGCGGAAGTCGAGTAGCCCTTCGGGCGTGCGGTTGAAGGGCACGCCCATGCGGTCGAGCAGATCGATAATCCCCGGAGCCGCGTCGCACATCGCCTTCACCGGAGGCTGGTTGGCCAGAAAGTCGCCGCCGTAAACCGTATCGTCAAAGTGCTGCCAGGTAGAGTCGCCCTCGCCCTTCAGATTCTTCGCCGCATTGATACCGCCTTGCGCGCACACGGAATGCGAACGCTTTACCGGAACGATCGAGAACAGGTCGACGTTGCCCCCGGTTTCCGCGATCTTGATGACTGCTGCCAGGCCGGCCAAGCCGCCGCCTATGACAATAATTTTCGGAGCTGCTGCCATCTCAGTTCACCGGCCTTCCGTGATGCTCTACCCCGTGACTGGAGTCCACGATATTTCCGCCCGTGCTCGGCTGCTGGAACCGGGTGCGGAAGGTGTACAAGCTGGCCAGGCCAACCACGCTCAGCAGCAGGAAAAATCCCATGCACACGCGCAACAATCGATGCTGTGCTTTCTCGCCCGAGACGATTCCCCACTTCGCCGAAAACAGCCAGATCCCGTAAGCGAAATGCCAGGAAGCGGCGATCAGGCCCACCACATAGAACGCGAGCAGGAGGGGCGAGTGCACTTCAGCCTGTACCTTCGGGAACGATTGCGCTGCCGCCTCGTGGAGATCCACTCCGGTGAAGCGCATCGTCCACGTGTGCCAGACGATGTAGACGAACGCGATTCCGCCCGTCCAGCGCTGGACGGTGTACATCCAGTTTCCAGTCCAGGGATACGCGATGGTGTTTCCGTCGCCGCGATACCAAATGTAGAAACCGTAGAGCCCGTGGAACAGAATCGGGATCCAGATCCCGAACAACTCCAGGAAGAACACCAGCGGAAGGTTGGCCAAAAAACTGACCTGCCGGGCGTAAGCGTCGGGGCCACTGATCGCGGTAGAGTTCGAAACCAGGATGTGTTCGAACAGAAATGCTCCCACCGGAACAATTCCGGTGAGGGAATGCAGGCGGCGCAGGAAAAATGAGGTACCCTGACCGGCCCGCAGCGGAGCCACTCCGCGCTTTTCGCTGATCGGAGCCGCAGGACTGGCTGTTGTCGCCACGATGACCGCTCCTTGTTACTTCCGGTAGGGGAAGCGAACCTTTTATTATCTTGGCGCACGTTCTCAGAAGTCAAGAAGAGATCATTCGGACGCGAGCCCACTGACAACCTGGCACGTAGTGCAGCCAGCTTGACCGCACTGCAATTTCATCCTCCGGAGGCTTGGATATGATTTCTGGCGAAGACGTTCGCCAAAGATATTCCGACCCTCGACCGGTGGGCAAAGCCCTAACTGGTTTGCTGCTTTCCCGCCACATCCATCCAATCCAGAAACTTACGGAATGCGGCCCCGCGATGGCTGTACTTCGCTTTCTCCTCCGGGGTGAGTTCGGCGAAGGTTTTTTGGATTTCCGGAAAATAGAACATCGGATCGTATCCGAACCCGCCGCTGCCGCGCAGGTGATCAAGAATCACGCCCTCGGCCACTCCGCGGAAGGTCGCGAGCGTTTGGCCGTTCCGCGCGGCCGCCAGCACGCACACGAAGCGGCCGGTACGCCTTTCAGGAGGGAGACCTTTCAGTTCGCGCAGCACCCGCGCGTTGTTCGCATCGTCATCGGTATTGTTGTCGGCCCTGTGAGGCTCGTCGGCAGCATAGCGCGCCGAATGCACACCGGGCGCCCCTTGCAGGGCATCGACCTCCAGCCCCGAATCGTCGGCAATCACAATCTCACCAGGGGCCGCGAGACTGTACTGCTCTGCTTTCTTGCGCGCATTTTCCTCAAACGTGGCGCCGTCTTCGATCGCCGCCGGCAGCGAGGCGAACTCTGGAACACCCTCCACCTGCACCTCGTGCGCGGCTGCCGCGCCTGAAAAGTCGCGCAGCTTCCCCGGATTTGAAGTAGCGATTAGGATCTTTTTCATCGGCACATTGGTTCGAAAGCTTCGTGTTGTTATCCTGCGCAATGCGAAGGACCGGGGTACGTCTTTGTTGGCGGCAAGTATAGATTCTTCCCTGCCTCAGAATGACGTCAAGACGTTGTGCGCAAGCGCGCCCTGCTTCGGACTTCGGAAGTAAATGCTCGCTGCGATTATCAGCAACAAAGCCGCAAGGGAAACGCATCCTCCGATCAGGCGGTCGCGGGTTTCTATAAAGCTGACGTGCACGTGATTCGTGCCCGGCCTCACGGCAAACACTATTTCGCCGGTGACGGGTTGCGAATCGGCCTCGACCCGTCGTCCGTTTACCTCGATTCTCCAAGCCGGATATTTGAGCAAGCGCAAGCGCAAAGTTTCGGGCCGCGATACGTCCACTGTAAACGCCTTGCTCTGCGCGCTCCAGCGTTCGATGTGAATGAGCACCGAATCGCCGCTGGTCGTCGCTACTTTGGGAGCGTCCTTGTTGAGCTCGTAGGGATCAACGCCCGCCGGAACGTATTCGTCCGTGCCTTCATAGCCCTCGCCATCCTCGATAAAGTCGTGCATCTCCTGGATGTCGGCGGCGGTATCCCACCAGGGCGGTTGCACCCGGTGCCACACCGTCACCAAAAGGCCCAGCATGACCGCACAAATTAACAACCGGGTCAGCCACCGCCGCCATGCCATGGCCAGAAAAAGAGCGAATGGCACATTCAGACACAGCAGCCACCGCCAGGGGAGCTGGACAAAGCGCAGCTCCGGAAGGTATTTCCAAAACACCAGCGTGATCGGCAGCATGAGCAGCGCGGCGGCGATTCCCCAGGCTGCCAGCAGCCACCAGATGGTTCTCTCTTTACATTTTCTTGAAAAATAAATGGCCGCTCCAAGCAAAACCACCTCGGCGGCGCCGACCAGCGACACCAGCAGATTAAAGCGGTTATGATCCGCATCGTTGATCGTCGTGAAGAAAAAATTGTCCTGCGGCCGGAGTCCGGGCGCAAGCACTTCTCCGATGTTCACCCAGGTTTCTTCGTAGGCCACGGGCAGCAGATAAAAGCCCGCCAGCGCAGCTCCCAGCAGGACGGCGGCTCCCCCATATAAGAGCAGTCGTGGTTTTCGGAGCACGATGGCGGTGATCACGATCATCAAGGCCAGGGAGTAGTTGACCATCACTGCCGACGGGGCATTGGTAAGCCATGCGGCCGCAACCAACACGCTGAGGGGCACGATCACCCGGCGATCGTCTTGGTCGGCGCGCACAATAACCAGCAACAGCAAAGGCAGCAGACATCCGGCCAGCAGTTCCGCCAGGGCGCTGCGCCAATACACAATGACCAGATAGTAGGGATTGGCGGCATACACAGCCGCGGCGAAAATGGCATCCTTGCGGCTCAACCCGTGGCGGGCGAGCAGGAACATCGAGCAACCGGAAGCCGTCAGCGCCAGCCAGATATAAGCGCCCGGTGCCAACTTCCAAGGCAGCACGGCTCCCAACGTGGCTCCCAGATTCCACGACGCCGGCGGGTAAAACAAGAAGCGCGCTTCCCCATACGTCCAATGCGCGAAGGCAGCCCAGCGCGGGTAAACGATGCCTTGCTTCCACTGGCTGACCACTTCCATCCACGAAAGGACGTGAAATTCGAAGTCATGTCCCGACGGGTTCCCGAGGAAAAAGAATGGAACCACTACCGCGAAGGCCGTTCCCATGATGATGATCGCGGGGAGGGGGAACAGGCGAGGGAGTTCCTCCCGGCTTCCGTTCAGCGAGCGCGATGAATTGGGTGAACTCATCTCCCAACGGTCAATGGTCACCGTCCAATGTAACAGCGGATCATGCCCGTAGGTCAGCGTCCGCTTCTGGGCTTAAATAACATGCTCGATACGGGAAGCTTCTCGGTAGCCAGAAAAGTGGCGGATTCAACCTGTCCGCTCGCGGGCAGAAGACGTGCTACGGGCGTCAAAGAGTGGAGATTCGGAGCAGGGAAGAGCCGACCTCACAGGCGGAGAGTTTGAATCGGGGCGCAGCTTAAGGACTGCGCCCCAATGATTCGGTCACTTTCGTCCAACGTCCCCTGTTCACCCACGAACCGTAAGCACCGGGCAGGCGGCGTGGCAGACAACTTCATAGGCGATCGCCCAGGGCAGGTGGGCTGACGTGCGGGGGGCGCGCTTGTGTACTCCCATCACGATAAGGTCTGCCGATTGAGCCTCGGCCGTATGGAGAATTCCCTCGGCCGGAAATTCGAAGCTCACGACGGGCGCGGGCCGGCACCAGTCGCTGGCGTCGGGAGGAATCAGCTCCTCCAGCCGCTGCTTTGTTCCCCCGGATACGTACACCTGATGCTGCATGGGGACGAGCGGAACTACGTGCAGCAAAGTTAAGGACGCCTCATGTTCTTCCGCCAATGACAGCGCGTAGGGTAGCGCCTTTAGCGATCCCGCCGAGAAGTCGGTCGCGAACAGGATGTTCTTGAAAGCGTCCGCATCCTCGCTGGGCTTGGGAACCTTCGGCCCGACTGTGAGAACCGGGCAGTTGGCTTGCCGGAAGATCTGTTCCGCTCCCGAGCCGAGCACCAGTTTTTTCAAGCCATGCTTACCATGACTTCCCAGCACAATCAGGTCGATGGAGTGACGGTGAATCACGTCATCGAGCACGTTCCAAAGATCACCGCGCTCCAGAATTCCCTCGTGGGTGGTGTCTTTCAGGGATTCTTGATCCAGGAACTTTGCCATGGCCGTCTGGGCATCGGTCCACTCCGCATCCATTGCGATCGGGAGCGGTTCCATGGGCATAAACACCGGCGGATTTGGAGTAAGGGCGTGGGTCACGAAGATCCTTGAACCGAAATCCCTTGCGAAGGCTCGCGCGTACGCCAATGCCGTGTCCGACGCGGTCGTGAAGTCGGTGGGTAGGAGAATGTTGCTGAAGCTGATACGGAGGCTTGCCTGAACGGTCGGCATGGGGTTACCTCCCGGAGCGAACCGGTTTCGAATTTCTGATTCCACCCTACGCGGCTGTGACCCTCCGTACAGTGACCGCAATCACACATCCGCGCCCGAGGGGATCGTCCTGGGTTTTCATCGAGAATTCACAATCCTGCAACACGGCTTTAACAAACTTGCACTAGGGTATCGGCCATCGAGGTGGAACCGACCACAAGGGACTCGAACGCCAGAACCAGAGACGGGGTTCGGGTGTGTCGGGTCCTTTGTTAATCGCCGCTTTGTTTCTCTGGGACGAACTTCTGCTACGGCATGTCCTCACAATTTAGGGGTTCGCAGGGAAGTCGCTGAGGTCAGATCGCGGGGAACCGCTAGGAGGACGCCACCGCTGCTGAATTCCGCTGACGATGCAGCTCGCCCAGAAACTGTTCGCGCTCCAGCGAGGAGCCGCCGCGCAGCAGTTCCACCAGGGGATCTTCGAGGTGGTCTTCCAAGGAGGATTGGGTGTGTGCGAACTGATTCTCGTCGGCCATCAGCGACTTCGGGGAGATCAGCAACTCCGGCACCGTCCCGGGGCGGCTGGTCAAGAAGTCAATGAAGTGTGCGACGGTTTCGCGTTGTTCGGAGGTACGGCTGGGAAACTCGATACCCATTCCTGATGCCGGGTGCATAACCCGCACCACCCCGTCAGCATGAATTTCCATCCCCGCAGCCCTCAGGCACAAATCAACCAGGGCTCCTTCCGGGAATGGCGATTCGGTCTCAACATAGCAGCCGCCCAGGCTAAGATCCGTTAACTTGCAGACCGATACCGGCTCGGCTTCTTCGGGAGGGGAGTCCGGCGTATTGGCTTGCAGCCAGGTCGCCAACTGTTCGGCTTGCGCCGCGGGAACGTCGAGAAAACGCACTCCGGACTGTCCATTCGGATTCGCCCATGCCACTTCTCCGTGGGCGTCGATTTCGGAGCTGCCGTCGGGAAGCGTGAACCGCAAACCGATCAAGGCCGCCGGTAACAGCGGCTGCGCCGCCAGCACGTCCATGCCGGTCTGGCTCAGGTCAAGCAGAATCCCTTCAACCTGGTCTCCTCCCGGGACGCTGAGCTGAACCGCAGCCTGCACCGCCACCCGAAACGAGCGCCGTCGCTCGCGTCGCAAAAGCGAGGTCGCAGCTCTCAACGTTGCTGCAGCCTGCTCCGCCGTGACCGGTTTGTGCAGGATAAACTTCGCGCCATTTTGCAGAATCTTGCGCACGCTGCTCTCGTCGCTGAGCAGCGCCATCGTGATCAACGCTCCGGGCTTGGACTGCGGAAAAACATCCAGCAACTGGCGAGCCGTCTCCGGCTCATCAAAATCAACGATCAGTGTGTCAAAGCGCTGCTCTCCCAGCCGCTGCTGCGCCACTTCAAGCTCGCTGAAGCGTTCTACCCCAACGCCGTAGCCAGCCAGCACCCGGCTCAGAACTTCCGCTGCGTCATCGTCCTTCGTTACTAACAGTGCCTGAAGGGTCATACTGCGCTCTCTCTCAAGAATCGAACCTTGCGACTACGGCCAGCGGGGCGCCACCGGGCGGCCTGATTTTGCCGGAGCTGGGCTACCCTGCGATGCCGAGGCTTTGGCTGCCATCGCGTTGGGCTGGGTGGTTTCGTCGTCCATTTCAGCCAGGACGACATTGTCGTCTTCCTCGTTCTCAGCCAGCAGAGGAGCAACCTCGCGAAGCTTCTCGGCAGCCTGCTGCAGAGCTTCGATCTGCTTGGCTAGCTGAGCATACTTGGCTTGTTTACGGCGCAAAACCTCATGGATGTCCTTCATTACAACCCCCTGCACGCGAATCTATGGTCGCTGGCTGGCGGGGTCAATATGAATCCCCCCTCCCACGGTTACGGCAGTAACCGGTGACTGCTGAGGAACTTGGAGAAGCCGCGCGAAAAGATCCACAAAATGAAGAGGTTATAGGGACTGCGATGGCGCACTGTCATCCCGCTCCGTGCACCGTCCGGGCAGGTTACTGCGGCAAACCCCAGGAGCCTCTTAACGCTCGGGCGCCCCCGCAAAAAACAAGGGCCCCGCATGGCAGCGGGGCCCCTTTGAAAGATCTATCGTGGATTAGCCAATCCGAAATTTGCGACGCATGATTCCGGCAACCCCAACCAGGCCGGTACCGAGCAAGCCCAGCGTGCCGGGCTCCGGAACCGACAGATTCGTGTCGCCGCTGGAGAGGCCCGCGCTTTCGCCAAAGAAACCTTTCCCAACGTTGACCGACAGTTGCGCGGTTCCACCGACCCGCCCGCTGGCATCCATAATCGCCCCTCGCAGGGTGTACACATGGGTGCCGTTAGACAGCGTCGTCAGATCCCATTCTGCTGAGCTGAAAGTCCCGCTGAAAATCACCCCATTCGGAACGCCGTTGGTTCCGTTGCCGGTGATTGTGAAGGTTCCGCCTGGGGCTAGTGTTCCGCCCATCTGGGCGTCGCCGCTGGTGAATGCCCCGGTTGTGAAGCTAACCGAGCCCAGGTTCGAACCCACCGCCGAGCCGTACTTAAATAGCGTCGACCCCGTGAGGGATAGACCTGCTGAACTCCCGGTAATGGTGCCGCCCGCATTCGACACGTCAATTGAGCTATCGGCCCATGCCATCATCGGCAACGCCAAAGCCAACAGCGCTAGTATTAACACTCGCCTCATGACAACCCTCCTGAAACCTGTAAATCCGCCCGTTGACTGCTTTTGGCCTCGGGGGATCGAGACCTTCCTAGAAAGCACGCAACACTACTGAGTTACTGAAGTAAGCACCTTGAGTGCCAAAAGTAACCAACCCACCTTGCCCTTATTTTTCTGTAGGTTACCTGAGCTCTAGCGGCTCCCCCTCCACGACCACGTGCAAACATATGCATACTCGACACAAAGCTTTGCGTTTGGGGAAATTTTTGAGAGACGGACTCAACCGCCTCGTCTGGTAGGAATCTGTTCAAACTTTTCTACACCCCCGCACCTCATTAGGGGCTGGCCGCTGACCTGGGTGCGGTGAGCTTCGGGCTGCCGATTGGGACGCATGCTGGCTACCCCGGCAAGACGAGGCAGCCGAGCCAATCGCAAATTGGGAGCGAAACGATTGTCTAGGGCACGGAACCCGGGAAGGTGTCAACCGGGCGGGCGACGGGCTGGTGGAGGACTTGCCGAATCTTCTCTTCGAGGTTGGCCGCAGTGAACGGTTTCTGCAGCAGGACTGCCCCATCCGCACTCACCCCTTCGTCGTCCAGGTACTCTCCTGCATATCCGGACATGTACACCACTCTCAGGGCCGGTCGCAGGGCAACCAGACTCTTCGCCAGCTCTGGACCGCTGATACCCGGCATCACAACGTCGGTCAGGAGGATGTCAATGGCTGATCCGAAGGTGCGGCATAAACGCACCGCTTCGTCCCCCGACTCCGCCACCAGCACCGTGTATCCATCGGAGGTTAGGATCGCTTCGACCAGGCTGCGCACCGCATCCTCGTCTTCCACCAGCAGAATCGTTCCGCTTCCGGTGCTGCGTGCGGCCGGAGCGGCCTCGGTTGCCTGCGATTCTTCCACCTCATCCACGCGCGGCAGATAGACTTTGAATCTTGTTCCGACGCCGACTTCGCTATCCACCGTGATATAGCCGCCGCTCTGTTTCACGATCCCATACACCATCGAGAGCCCCAGACCAGTACCTTTGCCAGGCTCTTTGGTCGTAAAAAAGGGCTCGAACAGGTGTGCGAGCGCGTGCCCATCCATGCCGGTACCGGTGTCCGCAACCGACAGCACTACGTAGCGGCCCGTCGAAGCTCCCGCGTGTTTTCTGGCGAAGTCCACGCCCATGTCCTCGTTGGCGGTCTCGACTGTAAGGGTTCCGCCCCGGGGCATCGCGTCCCTCGCGTTCACCGCCAGATTCATCAGGATATGCTCAACCTGTCCCGGGTCGGCCCGCACTGCTCCCAGATCGCGGGCAGTCTGAACCACAATACGAATGCGCTCCCCCAACAGCGGATGAAGCATCTTCTCCAGGTTTCGCACCAGTCGGTTCAGGCTGATCACGCGCGGCTGCAGCATTTGCCGCCGGCTGAAGGCCAGCAGTTGTCGGGTGAGCGCGGCCGCGCGCTCCGCCGCCCGGAAAATTTGCTCGATCGAGTGGCTGGATTGCGAATCCCGGGCATGTTGGTCCATCAAAATCTGGGTGTATCCCGTAATCACCGTCAGGAGGTTGTTGAAGTCGTGTGCGACTCCTCCCGCCAGCGTGCCGACCGCTTCCATTTTCTGCGCCTGCCGCAGTTGCTCTTCCAATCCCTTGCGTTCGGTAACGTCTTCGGCGATGGCCTCAAATATCTCCGTGCCCTCCCGTTCATCCCAGATACCCCGTCCACTCAGGCGGACTGCGATCACCGAGCTATCCTTGCGTCGCCACCGGGCTTCTACTCCTTCAAATTTTCCTCCGCGCAGAAAACTCGTCTGGATCGCTGCGATCGCTTGGGGATCGACAAAAATATCCGGCCGCATGCTGAGCTTCAGGAACTCACTGGGCGAGTCGTACCCCAGCATCGCGGCAAGCGCGGGATTCACCTCCAGGAACCGCCAGTCCCGCGTGGCCCGGAAGATACCCACCACCGCGCTCTGAACCAACGACCGGTAACGCGACTCCGAGCGTGACAGGGCTTCCTCGCTACGCTTGCGCTCGATGGCATTGGCCACTTGCTGCGAAACAAAGGTGAGCACATCCCGTTCACGCTCCCCCAGGTGCGTGCGCGCGGCATAATGCTGCACCGCCAGCACCCCAAACGTCTTGTCGCCGCGCTTGAGAGGTACGCCCAGCCAGTCGTCGGCCGGCGAACCGGTGCGCTCGACCTCCCCTGCCGTTGCCAGTTCGTTTAGCTTCTCGCCCGTCGCCAGCAGCGGTTGACCGGTGCGGAGCACATACTCGGTCAGGCCCTTGTTCGGAGTTCGGGGCGCCGGCGCCGAGTCGAATTCGTCCACGAAGTACGGAAACGTGAGCCAGTTCGTCGCCGCATCGTACAGTGCGATGTAGAAGTTCTTCGCATCCAGCAGGTGTGTCACGATGGAATGGATGGCCGGGTACAGGTCGGTAAGGTCGCGAGCCGTGGTTGAAACTTCCGCGATCCGGTAGAGCGCCGACTGTAGCCGTTCCGCCCGCCTCCGCTCCGTGATGTCTTGCGTCACCACCAGCCGGGTGGCGCGTCCTTCGAACTCGATCGTGCGCGCAAACAGCACGACCTCCAGAATGCTGCCATCTTTGCGCCGCTGTCTCCAGACCTCGCCGCTAATCTCAATTCCCATCAACCCGGCCGCCACCCGCTCCGGAGGCAGATCCAGGCACACCTCCGCCACCGTCAGCGACAGAAACTCCTCTCGGGTGTAGCCGTATTTTTCGGTAGCCGCCCGGTTTACTTCGATGAACTTTCCGCTAGAGGGATCGTAAAGGCAGGTCGGCTGCGGGTTGTCGCGGAACAGAATGCGAAACTTCTTTTCCGCTGCCACCATGGCCTGCGCAGCTTGCTGTTCCTGGCGCTGCGTAAGCAGGCTGCGGGCCCCGGAAGATGCCCACGTCACCACCACCACCACCGTGGCCAGGATGGGTCGCTCGTGCGCCAGGCGGCTGGCCACCCCTAGAACCACCAGTGGCAACAAAACCGACATCCACAGAGAGCCCAGCGATTCGGGTCGAACCCGCAACCGGTTTTCTTCCAGGCCCGCGTCGGGGGGCAGTTTCCAGGTGCACGCTCCTGCGATTGCCACCACCAGCGGAACCGTGTAACACAGATCCCAAAACGTTCCCGCATCCAGTCCCAGCGCGGTCTGGCGGTACAGAAAGACAATGCTTCCCACACTGAACAGGGACAGGAAGCCGCCCAGTCTCGATAGTAACGACCATTCCAGCTTCGTTCGAACCAGCATCAGGCGAAAAGCACATGCCACCAGCAGGAAGGCGTCGAGTGCGACTGTAACTCTCCACTGCATTTGCTCCGTTTCAGTCGCCGATGCTTGCCAGTGGGATGGCAAGTAGAAGTAATACAGATACACGGCCGCCGTGAGAATTCCGACCTGCAGAAAATCAAAACACTGTGCCCACTGGATTCCCTGAACCCTGCGCGTGTGCTGACGCAGGAACAAGGCCATAGCCAAGGGCACAGGGAAGAGAAAGTAGACAATGTCACTGGGCCATATCGTATGCACGGACGCGTGCAGGATGTTGTCGTAGTAAGCGCTCAATATTTCGGCAGCCGTCAGCAGGGCGAAGCCGGTAGCCGTCAGCCGCCAGAACCATCGGGCGTAGCTGTCTGAAACCCGGCCCGCTAGCAGGGCTGCGCTCGTCGCCAGAATGGCGAGGCAGATGCTCACGACGTTCGAGGCCAGCGCCACGTCGAGGCGCAGATCTCCCCCGACCAGGATCAGCACCTGCAATCCGACGCCGAGCACTGCAGTCCCCAGCAGGCCTTTGGCGAACCTCGACATCAGCCACTCTTTTCTTGGGGAGGCGAGAGCTTCCTGAGTCTATGAACCGCATGAAAATGAGGTCAAGTTACGAGCGAGTAGGAACTACGGATTGAACCTGCAGGGCGGGGTCGCAAACATCCCGCTTTTTGACGATTCCGATGTGGCGGCGGTCCGGCGAGGCCGACCCGCGACCCGCTCTAACCCGTTCGAGCATCACTCGCCAAGCCTCCCAAAACCAGCCTGGGCCGGCTTTCGGGTCCGATTGTTTATACTGTCAACGACGCCACATGCCTTCCTCATCCAGCAACAAACACGCGGGCCCACCCGGCAACGCACCCGTCGTCCCGGAGCCACCTTTCCCGGAGCGGGCGCGCACCCTGCTCCACCTGGGCCGAATCGGCACCTTGGCCACCCTTTCCCGCAAGCAGCCCGGTTTTCCCTTCGGATCCCTCATGCCCTACGGCCTGGATGCCCGCGGACGTCCCGTTTTTCTGATCAGCACCATGGCCATGCACACTCAGAATTTACAGGCGGACCCCCGTGCGAGCCTGCTGGTCACCCAATCCGATGCCAGCGACGATCCCCTGGGAGCCTCGAGGATCACGTTGATCGGAAATGTGCAGCGTATTCCGGACCCCGAGGTCGCGGATGCACGTGCCCTCTACCTGGCTCGCTACGAGAACAGCAAGTACTGGGTTGACTTCGAGGACTTCTCCTTCTACCGGATGGAGGTCGTGGATCTTTATTATGTGGGCGGCTTCGGAGTCATGGGCTGGGTGGAGGCTTCCGCGTACGGCATGGCTCGTCCCGATCCTTTGGCAGACGCCGCCGCAGGCATTCTTGAGCATATGAATGCCGACCATCGCGACGCGCTCGTCCTCATCGCCAAAGGGTTCGCCGGTATCGAGTCGGAAGAGGCTACTATGACATCGGTCGATCGCCTCGGATTCAATGTCCGTTTGAAGACCCCGGAACGCATTCGCGGCGCCCGCATCGCGTTCTTGCGCGAGGTCGGCACTCCCGAAGAAACCAGGAGGGTCCTCGTAGACATGGTGAAGCAGGTGCGGCAGTCGTGACCGGGAAGGGCCCGAGGGACCTGTCCCGCTCGATGGTATCCTGCCTTAAATTTCCAAGATGAGGCTGTAATCGCGAATGTCCAACCCAACTGCACCGGATTCTCAACCTGGCAACGAGACCACCGAATCGTTCGACGAGATCCTTTCTCAGTTCGAGCAAAGCCATTCCCGCAAGGCTGCGGGCGGCAAGCAGCTCGAAGGCACGGTGATTACCGTCACGGCCGACTCCGTATTGCTCGATATCGGCTTCAAAAGTGAAGGCATCCTGCCCCTGGCGGCATTCACCTCCTCGGGTGAAACCGTGAAGCCCGGCGACAAGCTGCCGGTGTCGGTCAAAGGACGGGACCCGGAAGGCTATTACGAGCTCACCCGCTTTCGCACCGAGCAGCCCAAGGACTGGTCCGCGCTCGAACACGCTTTTGCCGAGAAAGCCGCCATCGTCGGCACCGTCACCGGTGTCATTAAGGGCGGGCTCAGCGTAGACGTCGGGGTGCGCGCCTTCATGCCGGCCTCGCGCAGTGGCGCCCGCGACGCAGCCGAAATGGAAAAGCTCATCGGTCAGGAAATTCGCTGTCGCATTATCAAGCTGGATGTGACCGACGAAGACATTGTGGTCGATCGTCGCGCGCTCGCGGAAGAAGAGGAACGCTCGGTCAAGGATCGTCGCTACGCCGAAGTCAGCGAAGGCGACACCGTGCACGGTACCGTTCGCAGCCTCACCTCCTATGGCGCGTTCGTCGATATTGGTGGAGTGGACGCATTGCTGCACGTCAGCGACATCAGTTGGAGTCGCGTGAACCAGCCCTCCGACGTTCTCACCGTGGGTCAGGAGGTCGAAGCCAGGGTTCTGAAAATCGATTCCGAGAAGCGTCGTATATCGCTTGGCACCAAGCAGCTTCAGCCGCATCCCTGGGACGCAGTCGCTGCTAAATTTGCTCCCGGTCAGCGCGTGCGCGGCGCCGTCACTCGCGTGGTCGAGTTCGGCGCGTTTGTCGAACTGGAGCCCGGCATCGAAGGCCTGATCCACGTTTCGGAGATGTCCTGGGCCAAGAAGGTAAGAATCGCGAGCGACGTGGTCAAGCCCGGCGAGGTCGTCGAAGCTGTAATCCTCGCGGTCAATACTGGCGAGCGTCGTATCTCCCTCGGCCTGAAACAGGCCCTGGGCGATCCCTGGGCCGACGTAGCTGGCAAATTTACCGTGGGCTCGGTGGTTGAAGGTCCGGTCACCAACCTGACGAAGTTCGGCGCCTTTGTCCAGCTCGCCGAAGGGGTCGAGGGCATGATTCACATCAGTGACTTCAGCGCCGAGAAACGCATCAATCACCCCAGTGACATGCTGCGGGTCGGACAAGTGGTAAAGGCCCAACTGCTCGCCATCGATCCCGACAAGCGGCAACTGCGGCTCGGCTTGAAGCAACTGGTTCCCAGCGGCCTCGATGAATACATTGCCGAGCACAAAGAGGGCGACATCGTCACCGGCCGCATGATGGAAACCTCCAGCGGCCCGCCGCGCGTGGAACTGGGCGAGGGCGTGCAAGCCACCTGCCGCTCGGAGACTCAGACGCCCGCGACGAAGGAAGCAGCGCGTACCGACTCGCCCGCCGACCTGGCGTCCTTGAGTTCGATGCTGAAGGAACGTTGGAAAGGCGGCTCCCCGGCCGCTCCTTCGAAAGCGGAGCCCGCCCGCGCCGGGCAGGTGCGCAGCTTTCGCATCACGAAAATAGACCCCGCGAGCAAGAAGATTGAATTGGAGTTGGCATAGCGCCAGGCCGCGCAAGCACTACATTGCGGCACCACCCATTGCCCTTAACCTAGCGCGGCGACTCGCCGCAGTATGCCGCGTCCTTATGGCCCTCGAACCATTCCGTCCCGCGATTGCAGGCAGCAGTTCCAGCCTCCGTCCGATGTCGATCCGCATGTAGATAGCCAGAAGTTGGCCCGCGAATGGCGTACGATCGCAAGCGTTGGCAGGGTCGGGCCGGGTCCCCGCCGCAGTGCGCCGTTGGGCCGATGGATCAGGCGGGGAAAGGCGGCTGGGGATCACATGCAGTGCCCCGGAGATATCCGAAGTTACTAAGTGCAATCAGCGCCCTTAAGTACCGACTAATCCCGGCGTTTTTGGTTGACTATCTGTCAGTCAAATAAGAGAATCCGCCGTAGATTATTCCACGGCCCCAGGGACCCTCTTACCACGCCTCGTTGCACGAACGCCTTTTTCAAGGAGCGGCCCCGTATGAAATTCGCTTTTGTTCGGCGGATGGTTCTTGCCTCCACCATTCTTTGCCTCGCTGGGCTTGCTGGCGCCCAACCTGGGCCAAAGACTCCACCCACGTCGGCATGTCCTACCAGTATTAGCGCGATTGCGGAGTGCCCCAACCCGGGATGCGGTGAGAACGGCGACGCCGAGTTGAACCAGGCCAAGAATCGTGCGGACATTCCCGGCAGCGCGGCCGTGAAACATAAAACACTTGCCTCGATTCGAGCTCTTGCCCAGCCCACCAGATGGAATACAGGAGATGATCGCGCTCCCATCAGAACCGCTGGCAAGGAAGGCACTCCCGTCGAGGTCATGGGGTTCCTCCTCCTTGCCAAACCGGGTGGCGCGGAATCATCCAATTGTGACCTGACCCGCAGGGCCGATACCGACATCCATCTGGTTCTTGTAGACAACGGCGAAGCCGACGGGGAAGAGACCTCCGTGACGGCCGAGATCACGCCCCGCATTCGCGCCAACGGCCACCCTGATTGGCTCTTCAAAAACGTGAATGACCTCGAGGGCCAATTCGTGAGGCTGACCGGATGGCTCATGCTCGACACCAAACACATACGTCAAACCCACCGTCTCACCAACGAACGGCTCAACAAGGGAATCAAACGTGCCACCAATTGGGAAATCCACCCGGTGACCAAGCTGGAGGTTTGCCAGAGAACTGTTTCGGCCTGCAAAGCCAACCTCGGTTGGGCAGAATTCAGCGTCCCGTGAAACCCCGATCTCATGCTGACTCGGGGATGCCGCCTCGCACGGATCCATGATGGATCGCCGACAATGATGGGACGATTGGTCGGCGAGATCGAACTGCACGCCGCTTACATCCCGCCCGGCAGCTCGCACGGCTGGCTGAAGATTGACACCCTCGAGGGCATCTTCAGGCGACTGGCGCAGCCGAGCACGCGCCCGCGGATCCTCTGTGGCGACTTCAACACACCACAGGCAGAACGCGCGGACGGGCGAATCATCACTTGGGCGAATGCGTGCGCAGCGACGGCACGATCGCGTTCGACAGATCGCTCTGAGATCAGCCGGAACGTTGGGACAGAGCCGAGCGCGACGTTCTCGAAGGCCTGCGCGCACACGATCTCGCCGACGTGTTCCGCACTGTGCACGGCTACGGCGTTCAAGAGTTCAGCTGGCACTTCACGCGCAAGGGCAAGACGACGGGCAGGCGCTTCGATCACGTCTTCGCGTCTCGCAGCCTGACGCCGCTCTCGTGCCGGTACCTGCACGAGCTGCGCGAGCGTGGTCTCAGTGACCACTCGGCAATCGAGGCCGTCTTCTCAGAGAGTTGCAGCGACAAAGTAACGTAAAGCCGCAAGATTCGCGCCCCTGACTAGAGCGGTCTTGCAGTCGTCGTTACCCCCGCCTGATGCGGCCACGAAGGACCCGCAGGCGGTGCATAATCGGGCAAGCATTCTTGCCGAAGCGGGGGATTTTGGTGTAATGGCCTGATTTCGCCAACTGGCAGGCCACAGCGTTTATCATGCTTCCGGTTCCATCTATACGGGAGGCCGGGTGACCAGAGAAGATTTCGTCAGAATTGCCAAACTTCAGGCTGTAACCGGGGCTCTAGATGCTACGGTTGCTGCTCTTAATGATCCTCCCGGACGTACTCCAGCACCCTCGGATGTGGAACTGTCGGAGTGGTATCGGGCGTCCTCGCCGGAATCCAAGGTCAAGGTCAAGTCCGTTATTAACGAGGCTGTTCAACAGGCGGTTTTTAGCTTTCTCGCTCTCCTCGATGGAGTCGCCACTCTAGGCGCTGGACACGAGTCTGGGAGATTGTTGCTGTTCTACGCAGAAGGCGAGAATCGCACACTTTTAAACAACCCTCATGAACCCGAGCTTCATAACGTCTTCAATAGAGTTTCCGCTACGCCCCTGCCTCAGCGTGATACGAAACTTAACGCACATCAAGTGGGGACCGCACGGTCGCTTCTGCGACAATCTGTTCCGGGGGATGGCCTAGAAATCCATCACGTCCCTGACAGGCAATCGGGAACTGCAAGTCTCCCAGAATATAACCCGGACGCAGCGCCTGCGATTGCGCTGGGAAAATGGGAGCACCGCAGGATGAGCGGTTAGTTGGCGAAAAGTCCCGTTACGCTCAAAACCCCTCAATGAGCGAAATCGTGTTTTCGTCAGTCGGCCTTAGTCGGCGTAAACTACCCACATGAGACGCGCAATGTTGCGAGTCCTTCCGCTGATATTGTGTGCCGCGCACGCCGTGTTCGGCTGCTCGTTGAAATCTATGGAATTGCGGCAAGTCTCTTCTGACCTCAGGGTGGTTGTCACGCACCGTGGAAAACCAATAGCGGGGATCGAAGTACAAGTCGTCCCCGAGAAATCAACCGAACCCATGTTTAGCGGCACTACCGATAGGCGCGGCACCGTTCTGATAAATGGCCTGATGGCAGGTCACTACTATCTCACCGCCTCACATGAGGATTTTGATGCAGGAAAGGAATGGATTGAGGTCGTGTCTGTTCCCAACACCAAGACGAAGAGACGCTTCGATTTTGAGTGGGGGGACTGGTCATACCAAACCCATGAGGTTGCGGGTACGCTCACGGGCCTTGTGCCAGGAAACACGGGCAAGCCACTGATGGACATCGTGCACCCACGGGAAACAACGTTTCCCGGCGTTGACGTAACGTTGAAAAACGCTTTTTCTAGCGATGAGTACAGGACAATTTCAGATAGCACCGGCGCATTCCTCATACCCGAAGTGCCAGAGGGCGTGTACATACTGACCATCGCCGGGGGAATGAAGTCCCTGACAGGGGTTGCCGATGTCACGAGGCAGGTCCTCGACGTGACGCACACTACCACTACTGCATCGCTGACACTAAAGCTGAAAGATACCGGCTGCTACCGAACGGAATTTCAACTCACCGATGACGACTCAGCGATCCGTTGACTGTCATTCACCCTTGCTTAATTGGCGAAAAATCGTCATTACACCAACGGTGCCGATACTAGACCGAGGCACGACAGAGAGATAGCGCGCGCACGACTGCAGCGAATCGAGTGCAGTCTGAGCGATCAGTCGCGAGATCGCGACAGAGTTCTGCGCGCGATCAATGATGAAGGCCACCTCTAGGAGCTTGTTGAAAATATCGTTTGCGCAGCGTGTGGATCGTTCGAAGAAACCGCTGGCATTTGTTGTTTTGGCTTCCGCTCGGCCACCATCGGCGGCAACCGAAGGCCGGGTCCTTTGCTTCTTCATGCGTTCTGAGTTCGCAGTTTTGGAATACGGATCAGGTTGAAGGCCGCGCAGCTGAACACGAACAACCAGTCCACCTTCGCCAGTCCGCGTAGTTTCACCTTCTTGAGGGATCCAATCTGCTTCAACCATCCAAACGGTTTCTCCACCAACCAGCGTTTACTCAAACTGATCGCGTAACCCGGATGCCGGCTCGTACGTTCGTCGATCGCACCGTTCTGCCGGCGGGCGACGTGCGGCGTCACACCCAACTCGCGCACCGTGCTGACGAAGTCTCGCGTGTCATAGGCTTTGTCCGCTCCCGCCGTGATCGGACCGCTTCTTCGTTTCCGGGTTAACTCGTGCAACATTAATAAAGCCGCATCGCGCTCGGCCCGGCCATCGGCCTGGGTGGTCATCGCCGCCGCGATCAACCCGTTCCGGTTCTCCACCAAGGTATGTCCCAGATAGCTCAACTTGGCTTCCTGACCGGCAGACTTCTTATAGAGCCGAGCCTCGGGATCAGTGCTCGATGCGTGGGTTTGGTTACGGCGCAGCTCGCCGTGAAAATCTCCTCCACCGCCACCGGCCTCATCGTCGTCCTTGCGGCGAAAGCTCTTCTGCCCCGCCCAAGCCTCGATCAGCGTCCCATCCACGGTGAAGTGTTCGTCCGACATCAGACCAGTCGCCTGCGCTTTCACCTGGGCGAAGAACGTCTGTGCCACGTCCTGGTTCAACAACCGATCGCGGTTCTTGCTGAAGACGGCGTGATTCCATACTGGGTCGTCGATCTCCAAGCCCACAAACCAGCGAAACAGTAAGTTGTAGTTCAGTTGCTCCATCAGCAGCCGTTCGCTCCGCACCGAATAGAAAACCTGCAGCAGCAGCGCCCGCAGTAACCGTTCGGGCGCAATCGAGGGCCGTCCCATCTGCGAGTACAGTCCATCGAAGTCTTTGGACATCCCCGCCAAGACCGCGTCCACCAGCTTCCTCACCCCGCGCAGCGGATGATCGGCTGGAATCCGATCTTCCAACGCCACATAACTGAACATCCCCGTTTGCAGTTGCTGATCGTCTCCTCGCATCTCTGCTTCTTAGCACAGATCTACTGTGGAATTGCAGTGGTTTTTCAACAACCTCCTAGGGGTGTGCTCAGTGCGCTCGAGCACTCGCTCGTGGCATAGCAATAGCATAGCAATGGCCGTCAGTGGCGGTGAATGCGCCCTGATATTTGTCTCTAAATTGTTGAAGTATGGTGCGCCATCCTTGGCGAAGTTCGAACTCCTGCACACCGCCCTCAACCAAGCTCGACAACTGACGGCCCTTGTCGCCAGCATTCAGAAAGACTTAGCCGATTCAGGCCCTCTGCAGACCCTGAAACAGCCAGCTAGCGACGTCCGGCCCGTTAGTCAGGCGACGTCACCGGCGCCCGCGCAAACACTCACTGATATACCCCAAAGTAGATTCGAACTGGGAAAGACAGAGCAGATCGGTGCGCACGGTGTGCAGACAGGGAAGCGGAACCGATGAGTCAGGGCTGCTTCGTTTGTGCGTCACGCTTTTCGATCCCCTGCCGCTTCTCTTCGGGCAGTTTGGCGTACAGGGCCGCGATCCTCTTCGGGCTGGCGATCCTGTCGTCGACGATCAGGTTTACTAGCTCGAACAGCATCATCGCGACGCCGGGATCGTCGCGAACGTCCAGAACTCCCGGATGTACTTGCTCGTTTCCTACTACCCGCACTATGTCGAGAGACTGCTGAATGCGAACCGGCAGCCCTTGCTTCACCAGTTCGCCTATGTCGTCATTCAGGTTCTTACCGGGCAGGCCCAGCTCTATGCATATCTTCTGGATCGCAAGTCGGAGAAGGGCTGCACTGCTCCGGGGGGAGCCACTCAGCACACTACGAGCCTCCTCAAAATCCTCCTTGATACCCGGAGGCATGTCGGCGTGCGGAAGTGGGGCGACCTTCGTTGAAGGAAATACCAGCTTTTGTTGCACCCAGACGGAGAACAACCCGCAGTGGTCGCAGACCGTAACCGCCAGATCAGCTACTTGGCTGTACCCCTGCTGAGCAGTTCGATTGGGTCGCACCCAATACAGAGTCCTCCAGCTCTGTTTTGCATACGCAAAGCAAAGAGGGCAGACAAACGCCTGCTTGTTGAACCCAGGACCTTGTAGGGGTGTAGACGACATCGGAGCATGCATATTGTAGCAATTCGGGGCAAACGCGCGGATTGGGGAAGAGCGACAAGTAATGACGAATCACGATCAGAAGTGGATTAGTCGGGAGTCGCTATTTATCGACACGTTGATGCACGATTGGCTCTGTTCTGGCGGATATGCGGCGTCATCTCTCGACTTGCAGTACGATCCTTGCCCAAAAGATGCCGGATTTCGGTTTTTCGGAGGACGTAGCGTGCTGCAAATAAAGCTTTTATGCGAGATTTGAGCTTTGACCCGGAAGAAAAGGCCCTGTAAGTATATGACAAATCAATAGGTGCTCGGAAATCAGAACCGTTCCTCCCCGCCGATCGGCTCGTTTTGAGTTCAGATTCTGACAGAACCATTGAAATCGCCATGAAATTAGGCCCTAGTAAGAATGCGCTGAATCGTTGTGGGGTGCCAGCGCCCTTTGCGCGCTGGTACGTGTTCGTCGTTCAGAACTTCGCCGATTCGGTCGTATCCCATACCGCTGGCACGCATGCTTACGATTCGCTCAATAATCTCCTGCTCGCCAGCGCGCGTACCGAACGGCTTGCGTCCTTCACGGTATGTGTCAGGATGGCTCGCGCGAGCGCGCTGGCGCGCCCCACGAAGCTTCTGGACGATCATCTTGCGTTCGTACTCACTAAATGCGCCCATCATCTGGCGCAGAAGGACGCGCGTGGGATCATCGCTGCAAAGATCAGGCTCCATCGCAGAGATCAACTGGAAATCATGCCGGCGAAGGTCCGCAATAATCGATTCCTGGATCATCAAGTCGCGCGCGAGTCGGTCAAGCTTCTCGATGATCACCAGCTGGATTCCATTGCCGTGCAGGGCAGTGAGCAGTTCCTGCAGGGCGGGCCGATTGTCGAGGTCCTTGGTCCCACTCACGGAGTCGCGGAACCATCGCACGATCTTGATACCGAGGGCTGCAGCGTATTCTTTGATGGCCTTCTCCTGACGCACAAGGCCGTCCCGGTCTTCCGCTGCCTGTCCCGTCGAGGACACCCTGCAGTACCCGAATGCTCTCTTCATCGCACTTGCCTGTGTCGATTTCATGCCCGCATCCTGGCATTCGGGCGCATCCGCGTCAACACAAATCGCAAGCGATTAGATAACCCACTAAAAACAGGATCAAAAAAGTTTGGAGGCCCGCGCTGGGCTGCACGGAGGCACACACGTCCTGTGTGTGGCGAGATCGCCCACATGCCACTTTTCGAAAACGTGATCTAAACAAAGAGGTTAGCGACCGAGTTTTACCCTTGTGTTTTCAGTACGTTGCAGATTTCTTCGTCACAAAGAGGCGTGCCGTAAGTCACAGGAGCCGACCGGCCGATGTCTCGATCTGCGACAGCGAAGCGCGGCAATGTCGCGTAACTCGTTCACCCCTTAGGTCATGGTGTGTCGTTCCGAAATGGAAGGCATAGGCGCACCATCGCTCTAAGTTTTTTCAGGATTTTTGATCCCCTGCACACCGTGCGGAGAGAAGGAAGGGACGTTGTGACTAGTGAAGAAATGAAACCGGGAACGAAGATACCGAACAGTCGGTGGACAATCCTTGGAACAGTAAAACGCGGCCCACGTAAACCACTTCAGTCCGTCTCGCGATTCGGCGGGTCAATATATCTCAGATTGAAGAACCGTTTCAGTGAAACTGATTCGGTAACTCGCCACCGGCAACGATTTACGCCTCCTCAGTTGATTCATATTTGGTCTTTTCGTGCGGACCGATTTTCGGCCGAGCTTTTAAAGCGTGCCGAAGCCAAGCATGATATTTGCAGAAAAGCCCTACTCCTCATCATCCGACGCGCTGAGGCTGTCGATAACGTCGCCCAGCCCAGTTCTCTCTAAGTAGTCTCCTCTCCACATCTCCCAAGGAATGCCGCTGCGAAGAACGAACAGAATGCCTCTGAGGCAAGATCGGTCAGGTAGACGCGGCCGTCCGCCTTTGGGGTTCAGTTTCGGCGGGGTTAAAAGGGGCTTAATCAATTCCCACAAACCGTCTGGGAGAAGGGCAGTACGCATGGCAGTGCACCTCCATCCGGTACTACTTCTCGACCGTGGCCTCATTGCAAGACGGAGATATCGGCTCGAGAGAGCGCCGTACCGCTTGATTCATGAGAAACTTGGAGCAACCCCAACCAGAGACTATCCACCGCCGACAACGAGTTGGTACGCCTGTCCTGCGCTCATGGTTACCGCACCCTTTCCAAGCGGCGTAATGCCGTCTTCGGCATATACGGTAATGATCCCCTGCAAGGATCCCGACGATGGAAGTTGGAACAACTGGCGATCGGGACCATGACCACCCTGCACCGCGTACGCTATCCCAGAAGAATCGGTAATCACCACTTTCTTCTGCAGCCAGCGGGCGAAAATCTGGTTCTGATCCAAACTCGCGGCAGCGCCAGCGCCGTAGAGTACGCCCAATATCTTATTGCCCTGCGTAACAAAAGCCACCGCGACGATATAGAAATCTTGATCGGAGAAATTGGCGAAGAGTGTATGCTCCGGTTTAAAGCTCACGCCATCGTTGGAGAGGCTGTACCGGAGTAACTGATCGTTGAAATGCAACCCCATCAGGTACCAGGTAGCCCCCCCCACAATGAACTTCTTAACATCATTGACTAAGTCGTCCGACTTGAGCGCCACGCCTTGGAACTGGAAATTCGGTAGTGTGTTGGCGGTTGCGCGAAACGTCGTATCAAACTGGTTCCAATCTTTGAAGTACAGGACCCAAGTTCCCCCGTCTCTAAGAAGCACATTAGCACCGTTGAAGTTTCCCGTGCTGAACCCTGCATAGCCTTGAATATTGATGATCTCGCTTTGTCTGGTCGAGTAAGGTTCCGGCCTGCCATTCCAGGTTGTTCCGTCAGGGCTGGAGAAGTAAACAGGGAAATTATCAACACTCCCTAGTTGCCCGCCGGTGCAGATCATGTGCAGCGAACCGTCGGGCAATTGCTGCACATTGACATTATTGACATTTTGGAACTCACCGTGCGCGATGACAACATCGCGTGGGCCGAAGCTAAGGAAATCGTTGGTGACAGTGCTATCGATTTCATCATACGGAGGGTTCAATCCATCCCATCCGCCGTAAAACATTCGCCAGCCGTTTGACTGTTCAAGCGGCCACGGAGCATAGATGTTTTGATAAGGGCTGGTTGTGCGCGCGGCAAACATCGGCATCCGCACATCGGGTACCCAGTTTAGGGTGTCCTGTTGCCACGACGGGGGATTGAATGGACCAGCACTGACTCCCTGAATCTCGACTGTGCCGGCGGGTACCTGGCCGGCAATAGATTGCAGTTGCGCCAAGCCCGTGCTGTTGATGTTGAGAGTGTACGACTGTAGTGCGGTTTGACCGTTCGCGTCCTTCACTTGGATTGTGAAGGTTGCTAACTCTGCGGTATCAGGCGTGCCGGAAATGTTGGCGGTGCTGCTGTCAAGGGTCATGTTGTGAGGTAAACTTCCGGAATTTACACTCCAGACGAACGGAGCAACACCTCCGGCGGGCTGCATGGTTTGGCTATATGGAAAGCTCACCATTCCGTCCACCAAGCCGGCAGTTGTAATAGATAACTTTGGACCTAGCGGCGGTGCTGTGGTCGCTCGTCCGCCGCAGTTCAACTCAGGGATTACCAGTATCCAAATGAGCCCGATCAGGATGGGCGAGCGCCACATTGTTTTCCGCCTTCCTCGGTTACTGAACCGTGAGCGTCACCGCCGCCGAATGCTGCGTTGATCCCGATATGGCAGTGATTGTAATTGCATAATTTACGGGCGGAGGGCTGCTGCTTCCGCCACCGCAGCCCACCAGCAGAATCAACCCGGCGACTACGGGCGCGACCGCTAAAAAGGTCCCTTTTCTCTTCCGCGAAGGGGCGCAACATAGGCTGATCCCCATAAATGCAAATCCCGCCACCGCCAGCCAACCAAAGGAAAATGGGTTAGAGCCGCCGCGCGTACGCGGGAGGCACTCTGAGTGAAGCTGCGGCCGGTCCTGCCGTGACGGTGAGAGTGGAACTGGCTTTACCCGCGGGGTCAAAGGTGACCGAGTTTGAACCGAGCGAGCACGTTGGCGAACCGGCTTGAACAGGAGTTACGGCACAGGCTAGAGATACAGGATTGTCAAAAGCATTCAGCAGATTCAAACTCATCGTGGACGTCGCGGTCTGGCCAGCACTCACACTACTCGGGCTCAGTGGTGGTACCGAGATCGAAAAATCGGTGCCTGTGTTCAGCGACACACTGAGGGAGTTTGAGCTCGCATTGATTGCAATCAGATCCGGTGCTTTGTCTCCGTCCACATCGGCCAGGACGCCAATCTCGGGGTTTGTACCTGCAGGAAAAGTTAAGGGCGCCTGAAATGTTCCGTCACCATTTCCCAACAGTACGGCGACTTGGCTACGATCCGATGTTTGACCCGCCAAGTCGGGTTTGCCGTCACCATTTACGTCTGCAGTAACGGCTCCGGGAATATCAGAAATCGCGGTCGGGGGTTGAAATCCACCGTTACTGTTGCCAAGCATAAGTGATGTGGAACACTGAGTTGGGTGCAGGATGTTGCAACCTCTCAGCACAAGATCTAGTTTGCCATCTTTGTTGAAGTCTGCAACTGCCATCAAAAAGTTGAGAACACCGCCCGTGCCCGCGCTTGACCCTTGACTAAAAGTACCGTCCCCGTTACCCAGCAAGAAGTCAGCACCAGCAATCCGAAAGACGGCCAGATCGCTCTTTCCGCTTTGATTGACATCGACCACTTTGACAGAGAAAGGTTTTGTTCCCACGGTGTAAGCTACAGGCGATTGAAAACTGCCATCACCATTACCTAATAAAACACTTATGGTGTTATCGGTTCGGTTTGCGAATGTCAGATCCAGCTTATGGTCAGCGTTTAGGTCAGTCACGGCGACGTCGGACGGGTTTTTGCCTGGAACGAGAGACTGTCCTTTTCGGAACGTACCATCGCCGTTGCTCAGAAATAGTTGCGTCCCCATTGTCAGAGACGGTTGCGTCACCCTCACGAACTACGACCAAATCGGAGCTGCCATTGCTGTCGAAATCTTCGGCCGCAAGTTTGGTGCAATTTTTGACGGCGGGAAAGTTTGTGGCAGCTTGGAAGGTACCGTCTCCCTTTCCGAGCAGGATATTCACGTTTCCATCATCACCATTCGTCGGATCGCCGGCGTTGCATACCGCTAGATCTGTCGTGCCGTCCGCGTTGAAGTCGCCGACCGCCACGGCCATGGGATTCGTGCCGACGGAATAGCTCTGAGCAGCCTGGAACTCTACGGCACCGTGGGCCGCAGGGCTGAGCGAAAACAGAACTGCCAACACTGCGAGGAAGAGCTTCTTTGGTTGAGTCATGGCGCAAACTCCTTTGGCAACTTCTCGCTTCGCCCTACGAAAACGAAGAAGCCGCTCTTGTGCGGCGCTTACCTCACTCGACGTGTCCCTGAATCCGTTCAGCTTCGATCGTCAGCACCGATGGAAGATTTGCTCGTTCGGCAGCGTGACCGTTTCAAAGATTGCCCTAATATGCTTTCCGTTATCGACGAGCACGCCCGGGATCGTCGATGTGCGCACCAAGTTGCCGGAGCTGTCGTACACGTTAGCGAGCAGGCTGATGGTGCAATCGCGCTGAACGGTAAGAGTTCCGGTGATGGTTTCGTGTCCAAAGGCGCCGCCCACACTTCTATCTTGGCTCCCAGTGGTGTTGCCATCACGGTCAAAGCTGACTACACCCACGGCCGCGACGGGCGCTGGACCGGTCGGCAGGATTAAGGTTCCAGTTGTTGTGAAGCCGAAAGTGCCAGCGGCAGTGGCCCTGGTGCACGCGGCATGCAAGCCTGTTGCGAGAAGCAGGAAGAAACCGATGGCAACGAAAGCTTTTGCAGGTTTCATGATTTTTCTCCTAAGGCGCGCTGTGGGCGCCGCTTCAAGGCTTGATTCCTACCTGCCGCTCTCCGTGGAAGTCATGAGGCAAGGGTGAGGTTCTGGTGAAGTTTGGGCGATGGTGCCATTCGAAATTTAATGGGCGACTCATCGGTTACCGTATATAATTCCGCGACTTAGCTTTACTGGAGTCGGGCGTGAACAGCGACTTCCGGGTGGGGCCCTGGCTGGTTCAGCCCCAGCCTGAACACCATCTCCCAGAACGGGACCTCCAATCGCGTTGAGCCGAAGATGATGGCGGTATTGGTGTGTCTGGCTGAGCACACCGGTGAGGTCGTTCCCAAAGAAAAGCTTCTTCAGGCTGTCTGGCCCAAGATCTCGTTTCCGACGATGTGCTAAAGCGCTCAGTTTCCGAGCTCCGCCGCGTATTTGGTGACGATGCCCACGAGTCGGGAATCATTGAAACCATCCCTAAGAGGGGATACCGGCTGGTCGTCGATGTAAAACCGAGCAACGGGCGCGGCCCGGCGCATGTGGCGTCATCGCAGGTCGCCGAAGCAGAACGGCCTTCGGCACGACCAATTATCCGAAGATTGAGGATCGGCCTCGTTGCAGTCGGTATTGTCGTGTCG
>CAWGSE010000012.1:0-116939 GCA_963825205.1 uncultured Acidobacteriota bacterium | reverse complement strand
CGTGAATTGAGAGCGCGGCGGCCGTCAGGAAAAGAAGAATCAGTGTGATACGAACTTTGGACCATTGCCCGGGTGCAGCGCCAGGCTTTTCGTACGGACTTGATCCAACCACAATGGTTGAGGCAGCAGAAGTCACGCCATGTCGGTCGTCCCCAGCCTCAATGACATGTGGCAAATCGGATTGATATTTACGTTTGATCAGAACTTGCTAATTTTAGCATTTAGGCCTGTGATCTAAATGAGGGGAGCCCAAGACACACAAAACCAGGCAGCGGCCGACATACGGGTAACTGGTGCAGGAAGGGACTAGAACTGGCGAAGGTGGCGCGGGCGGAGGGTCAGGACTTTGATGGTGCCACTGGTTGCATAAAGTGCTTGTGACGCCGAACGAGCAGTTCAAACCGGAGGTGGAAAGCGAACTGAGGGGACACTGAGCCCCACGAAAACATCTATTCAAAACGATGGAGCTTTCTGCACCCCACTAGCGAAGAGGAAGTGGCGTCTTCCCCAGCGCCTGGAGGAGAATATGCCACATGAAGACTGGGTTATCTTTTAAATATCGCGGCCCAAGGCGACGAGGTTCGGTCAACATCCGGAAGAACCATTCCAGACCCATACGCATCATCCAGCGAGGTGCCTGAGGCTTCACTCCAGCGTGAAAGTCGAAGGCTGCACCGACGCCAATCACAGCAGACGCACTGATCTTTCCCGTGTGAGCGGCTGCCCAGTATTCTTCCTTGGCCGCTCCCAGACCGACCCACACAATATCGGGTTGAGTTGCATTGATCATCTCGACGATCTGCGAGTCCTCTTTTTCTGTGACAGGCCTGAACGGCGGTGCGTAGGTACCCACGATCTCGATTCCGGGAAAGCGCTCCCGCAGCCGCACGGCAAGCTTATCCACTACTTGCGGCGGCCATCCACCGTAAAGGAAGTGACGATACCCGCGACTCACGGACCGTTGACAGACCGCGAGCATGAGATCCGGACCATAGACTCGCTCCACCTGCCGATGGCCCATCAACCTGCTGATCCAGACAATCGGCATTCCATCTGGCGTAACCATTCCGGCCTGGTTGTAGATGTGACGAAGCCCTTCGTGCCGCAAACACTCGACAATACAATGCGCCGGAACGGCGATCACGTAGTTTGGCGTTCGTTGCTCAATCCACGACTGGATTTTCGCGACCGCCATTTCCATATTGACCGCACTCACGCCAACACCCAGGATGTTTGCTCTATCCATCAATCGGCTCCGCCTTCCTCCGCCATCTGAACCGGCGCCGCTCCCGCGATTTCGTTCGTGGAAGCAGACTCCCTGGTACCAGCAAGTCTGGCTAACATCGAACTACTTCCCAGTCGGACGTAGTTGACCCCGTCCACCTTATCTAACAGATCAAGCTGCCGCCAACAATCGACTACGGTTCTAGGCACTGGATCACGAGCCCACCTGGCGTTCTCGATCTTGGCGAATTCGGGCCAGGGCGTGGCCACTACCACGACATCTGCCTTCCCAATACACTCTATCGCGGTCGAGGCAAATTCCACTCTACTCCTCATGCCGCCGTTTGAAATGTGGGCCTTGGCCGGATCGAACGCCACCACCGACACGCCTCGAGAAGTCAATTCCTGAGCTAGTATCCACCCCGGCGCTTGCTCCACCACGTCCGTATAAGGCTTATACGTCAGGCCCAAAATCCCCGCTGTTCCGCGATCGGATAAACACATCTGCACCAGATTGGCCAACCATCGGATTTGTGCCTTGTTGAAGTAATCGGTGGCCTGGGCGATATCGGCCGGGGCCTCTACGCGCTGCGCCAACGATATCAGGGCAAGGTTGTCGCGAGGAAAACACGGGCCACCGTAGCTGATCGCTCCCTTCAGATACTTCGGACCGATCCGGCTGTCCATGCCCAGTGCGCTGGTCACGGCATCTACGCTCGAGCCAGGCACACGTTCGCAGATCCTAGCCAGCATATTGGCAAAGCTGATCTTTGTGGTGACGAAGGTGTTCACCGCAAGCTTGGCGATTTCCGCATCTACAAAGTTAAGTCTCACCGCTGGGGGCCGATTCTCGCAAACTCGATGGTAGATGTCAGCCAAGGTTTTGCCGGACCGTTCATCGGATTCTCCAATGAGCAGGAAATCGGGATTCATAAAGTCGCGGATCACACTCCCCAGTGCGATGAATTCCGGGTTGTAGCAGAGGCCAAATCCTTCACCGGCATGCATGGCGCTGGCCCGTTCCAGAGTCGCTCGAACGTCCTCGCCAGTGCTTCCGGGCATAACCGTGCTAGTTAAGACGACAATATGAAAACCACTTTTTTTGCGCAGCGCCGAACCTACCTTTCGGCAAACAGGCAGAACATAGCGAAGCGAGAAGCTGCCATCCGGCTCGCTCGGTGTCGCAACCACCACAAAGGTTATGGTGCTTGCCAAAACCGCAGTTTCAACGTCCTGTGTAGCGCTCAGACGCCCTTTTCCGGACGCCAGCATTTCCGTGAGCCCAGGCTCGAAAATCGGTGATTCCCCTCGGTTTATAGCGTCGACCTTGCGCGCATCCGTGTCAACACCCACAACATCGAATCCTTTGGCGGCGAAGCAAGCCGCCATGGGTGCTCCTAGTTTGCCTAATCCGACCACAGAGATTTTCTCATTCATAGAACCTCCCAAACTTTCGATATCAATGTGAGCCCTAGGCCTCCAACTGCAAACCTCTTAGATGGAGATCAGACAAGCAAAGGACCTCAAACCTATTCGACGAACAACAAGACCCCAAGGCAAACACGCACTTGACGATTTCGGCCGGCGGAATCTTCATCTTTCCGTGACATGCCGCCCTCCGCGTCCTTTCAAAAAGTGCCTTTGGCGCTCTCAATGACAGGCGATGTTGTCGAATACTGGGCAGACGAACTTGAATACTTTCAGACCCACTGGCGGAGGAGTGGCGTAAAACCACCCTTCGCTCGGTCGCAATTCGTGCGAATAATTGGCGCCAGCCGCCACCAGCGACGAAGGTGTAAGCAGATACTGAGCCCCCCCTCTATCCTGCACCACTACGCTGTCCGACTGCGATTGGAATCGGAAAATATAGGTGCCCACAACCCCTGTCGGCCCGGAATATTCAACCAGAAACTTACTTGGATCGTTGCGTATCGCGGGCCCAAGTTCATCATTAGTGGGATTGAGGTAGAGGATCATGGGGTCTACCACACTGGTCCGTACCCAGTAGTCCCCGAAACACTCCGGGCAGCCCTGCGTGACACTAGCGGCGGTTACAAACTGAACTGGAATCGAAGCAGGGTTTCCACTATCCAGGGTCTTGGCGATTTCAAACAGATTCATGCCGGGCGGCGAGGCGGCTGGAACGGAAAACACCATGCCATATGTTGCGTCCGCCGATTCCCAGGCTCCGCGCACGGGATTATGATATCCAACCATCGAATGCAATAGAGGTCCAAAGCCGAAGATGCTGTCCCTCCGGCGCGCCACAATACCGACATTCTGCAACTGAGCCGCGAGGTTGTTCGCGAAGTCCGCGCAAACCGCGACACCCATCTGGTCATCCCAATTGTTCATTAAAAACGTTTGTGGAAATGGAACATTCCGTGCATCCGCCATGTTCCTCACCGAAGCGGTGGCGGCGGTGACGGTCGCGTCAAAGGCCTCCACGCTGTGGGGCATCGGCGGCGAACTGGCTGTGAACTTGATCCGCTGTGTTGACTGACAAGGCGATGCCGTGCTGCAGGGGCTCGGGCTGGTACTGAAAGTAGTGAGTGTGGCGAAGTATGTCCTTCCTCCAGTGAGTCCGCCGGCCCAGCTGGTGTGAGTGGTCCGGGAAGTCCAACCTCGATCCCGGTCATCGACCCCGAGAGTGATTCCGTCTCCAATGCGCAAGGTATAAGTGGCACCCTCTACAGAACTCCAGACGATGGGCTGCAGAGGGTCGACTTTTGTTTCATTGTTCAGGGGAGAGAGGAACCGGGATGCCGTGGGGATTGAATCGTGGAAGGAACCGGTGCTGAAAGCACTGTCGCTGTACGTGACCGACCCCTTCTTTCGTGTCCAAAGCCGCGCATAGTAAACCGTCTCAGGAGCCAACGCTACCAGGCGCGATTGTGTCTCCGTGCCCGCGATCCAACCGCTCGACCAGCGGTCAGCGAGACCGGGAGCAGTACCGAGGTCTAATCGATAAGAGTGCCAAACCGCCGCGTCGGGAATGCGATCCCAGCTGAAGACCGGTCGAGAAGCGACCCCGCCCATTCCGTCACTCGGATAAGCCAGGTGAGCAGTTCCGTAGCCGGTGGAGAATGTGCTATCCACAAAGAAGGGAGCGCCCCGCTTCCTCGTGACCAGCCGCGCGAAATAGGTTGTGTTGGGACTAAGCACCGGAAGCTTCAACCCGCCAACCCGGTGATAGTTTTGCGTGTTAGGTAAAAGGTCCGGGTGGGCAAGCGATGTGATGTTTGGCAGTTCCCCACTGTCATACGCCTCGTTGGCACCAGGCGCTTCCGTCGAGAGCTGCAATTGAAACATCTCGGCGTCAACCACGCCGTTCCAGGCAAAACTCACGGCTGGATCAACTTCGGCATCTCCCTCTGGGGGAGTCGTCAAGTGAGCAAGCCCGGCTCCCGTGCTGAAAGAGGTCCTCGTAACGGTACACCGAGAGCCCACTTGCGCCGCCAGTTGAAGGTGATAGGTAGTAAAAGGCTGCAATACCGGAATCCGTGCAGACGTGCCGTGGTAGATCATCCCTGTCCAAACGTCAGTGCTGCCGGCCTGAGTCCCAGCGGTCAGCATGTACGCCGTTGCGCCCGCAATAGCCGGCCAACTGAACGTAGCGTACGGGTCGGCCTTAAACTGATCATCGGTGGGAGCAACGATATCAGCCGATCCAGCCGAGCACTCTGAAATGACAATAGGGCGTGGACCTGCACAAGAGACTAGACCAATCAACAGGACTGACGCTGCCCGCAGGATGCGATGGCAACGGCTGGTCGAACCGAGCTTAGCTCGGCTTTCTGATCGGAAATTGGCAAGGCACGACGGGCTAGCTGCCATGTCTTATTCAATAAGTACGTATAAGAGATAGTTCCTCAGTCGAAAGCTGGGCAATGTCAACCGACAGGATAAGCGGACAATCCTGACGTTTCCACAACCTTAACTGCTCGCGTTCTTGTTCGATCGTCATTGCGTCATCAAACCATGCCGGACAGTCGCTCATTGGAGTATACGGCCCAAGACAATATCTCCTGATGCCGGTAAGCAAATAGTCCGGGTCATTATAGTGACCGGGAGAGGAAAATGCCGATAATGTGGCTACGTGTGCCGCCACGGCTTGAACGCGCTGGAAGGCCGTCAACCCGGGCCAGCCCTGGATCCATCCCAGATCATGGTCGGTCCGCCACATTGTTCCTCCCGCTCGCGCTCCCCATTCCCAGACGTTTCCATCTCCAATTTCCGAAATGCTGAGCACTATATGCCTTCCAGTCTTGTCGAGCGCATCGCGCATTTTTCTGTAGGCCGGCTCGCTCGGAGGACCGGAGGCGTACAGACTGCACCAGTCATATTTAAGGAAATCGACGCCCCATGAAGCGTAAGTGTCGGCATCCTGTTGCTCATGTCCCTCGCTACCCGGAAGATTATCGCAAGTGAGCGGTCCAGGTGAACTGTAAATCCCGAACTTAAATCCTTTCGCATGCAGGTAATCGCCCAGTGCTTTCATGTCAGGGAAGTTGCTGTTTGGGTGGATGGTTCCATCTGCATTTCTATATCCCTGCCAGCCGCCGTCTACATTGACATAAACATATCCTGCATCGCGCAAACCGGTTGACCGCAGTAAGTCTGCCTGATGACGCACCACGGCATCGCTCACGTTTTCATAGAACGCGTACCAGCTCGACCATCCTTTGGGAGGAGCTTGTCTTGATTCGCAACCATAACCAGTGCACGAAATCAGAAGCAAAGCACAGATTTTGAGTCCAAGCAGCACACGCTTAGTGGCACTTCGACCATCATGATCCGCGTTACCAACTGCGAAAGATACCGACATAAAGGTGCTAGCTATTCGATTGCTGGCTATTCCAGTTTTACCGCTACCCTGCCCGTGTAATCGACACGGGAGAGCAGGATCCTTATTTTGTTTTCGGCGAAATATTCGTCGACGGCTTTCCGTGCTCCTTCCCAGTGCCCGTAATCATCGACGATGAGAACGCCATGCTTGGAGAGCCGCGGGAACAGGTGCACGAGTTCGTGTTTTGTAGACTCGTACCAGTCGGTATCGAGGCGCAGGAGAGCAATGGAGTCGGGAGCGTGTTTGGGAATTGTCTCCTCGACCCTGCCTTTCACCAAGTGAAGCAGGCCTTGCTCATACCCTGTGGAGCTCATCGCCAGCCGAACCTCCTCCAGAGTTGCGCGGCAAAAGTTAGACGTGTCCGGACCCGTCTGCAGTTTCCGGAAGAACCTGCCGGCGGATTGGCCCTTCAGGTCCACATCCGCTGCGGTGGGCTTCGGCATTCCTTCGAACGTGTCGAAGAGGTGGAGTTCTCGCGTCGTGTCCCCTGCTTTCTTCAGGGCAAGGGCAGCGGCCATCATGCTTCCTCCTCTCCACACGCCACACTCGACGATGCTTCCCGGTATTCGATTGCTCACAATAAATTGAATAGACTCAATCAGGGCGCTGACGCGCTCTGGCGACGTCATCGTGTGGCGCTGTACCGCCCGGACGATAGACCAAAGCTCATCGGAAAAATCCGGGGGGCGCAGCAAATGAAGCGTTCCGGCCACGTACTGGCGCGGGTCATACCCAAATCTGGACGAAAGTACACGTGCCAGTTCTCTCATAATCCTTCCAGGCAGTCGACCGAAGGCGACTGGACGCAGAGCGCTTCTCGCAGCACTTGAACCACACTCTGAGCAAATCTGTCAGCCGTATGACACTGCAAGAACTTGTTCTGATTTGCCAGCCCCATGCTTTTCCTAAGCGGTTCGTTATTGAGCAGTCGTAGAAGTTTTTCCGCAATGTCCCGGGGATCCTGCTTCTTGACATAGAGTGCGCCATTCTCACCCAGGATCTCTGGGATGGTGGCGTGACGCGTCGTCAGCACCGGAAGGCCTGCCGCCATCGCTTCGATCATCGCCACCGGTTGCCCCTCGAGCGGATACCAGGTGGGAAAGGCGAACACGTCGCTGTCCCGAAAGATACGGATCTTGTCATCACCGGACCGGGTTCCCAGGAACTTGACGTGGGAATTGAGGGAGTGCTCGTTGGCCCATTCCTTTGCGCGCTCAGCCTCGGGCAATGAGGTGTCGCCCACAAAAACAAATTGAACTTCGGTAGTTTTCTCAAGAACATGGGGAACAGAACGCAGCAGATCAAAAAAGCCCTTGGATTCGATCAACCCTCCCAGGAAAAGAATGGTCTTTGGAGAGGAGCCGGCGGCCGCCCTCGGCTTATTCCTGCAAGCCTCATAAATGGTGAGAGGAATACCGTTGTATACCACCCGAATCCGGTCCTCTTCGACGAGCCCCGCGAATTTCCCACGGAAACTCTCGCTCAGAACAATGGCCCGCGCAGCCTGGCTGAAGCAAAAACGCATGATCCACTGGAACACAGCACCCCGCTCCGCATAGAGGGTGTCGAGATAACCTCCGTGGAGATGAAGCACGACCGGAACTCCTTGCAGCCGGCTCGGCAAAAGGAAAAGGCTGTCCCGCACAAAACCCAGCAGGCTCTCGGAGACTGGCATATAGACCAGAGCCGGGTGCTTCGACATCAGAAGCCATTGAAAGCGCGCGCCGTGATAAAGCGCCAAAGCTACGTTACGAAACTCAAACCGGCCCACGTTGTCGAGCGTCCGCCTGTCCGCAGTATCGAGATGAACCACCTCAAAGGCCTCTTTCAGGCCTGATTGCAGCAACAAGTCTGTGAGCATGCTGATGCCGTGGGCCGGCGGCGGCGTTGGGCCAACAATTAGCACAATCTCAGCCCGTTCGATTCGTTTGCCTGGCGCTTGGGTCAGCATGACGTCGATTCCGGCCTCGACCGAGAGACCTTCGCAGAAGGGCTACCCCGGGAAATCTGTATGCGGGAATTTTGTGGCCACACACCTTCTGTGTTACTTTCCACCCTTTGGAGGCGTCAAAGCAATATGAGTGGCTCGATTTATAGCGATGGCAGTTATCTGAAATCGAACCCCGGTTGGCACGTTGAGGACTCTCCTTGGAAAGCCCAGCAAGTACTGAGGATGCTTCAACTGCACAACATCAACCCGTGTACTGTTGCCGAAGTCGGCTGCGGCGCCGGGGAGATTCTTAGGCAGCTATCACTCCGTCTGCCTGCCGCCACATTTTCAGGATTTGACATTTCAACCAACGCGATCGCCTTGGCGCAAACTCGAACAAACGAGCGAGTGGAATTTTTCAATATGGATGTCCGCGCCAGTCTTGCTACCTTTGACGTTCTATTGGTTATGGACGTGGTTGAGCATGTCGAGGATTGCTTTGGATTTCTCCGATCCATTCGACAGAAGGCGGAATATAAAATCATCCACATTCCACTCGACATGAGCGTTTCACTTTTAGTTCGGAACCGGCTCATGGACGTACGTAAGAGCGTTGGTCACATTCATTATTTCAGCAAGCACACCGCCCTCGCTTTGCTGGAAGACACGGGTTACCAGGTTCTCGACTGGTTTTACACGCCCGCTTATCAAATCGCTCCCAAGGATCCGGTACACCGCCTGATGGCAGCGGTTCGATCCCTCACGATGACCGTGGCTTCGGATATAACTTCGATGATGCTGGGGGGCTGTCCCCTTTTAGTATTGGCGAAATGATCGACCCTCGTTGAGGATTCTCTTCGTCTGCCCGTGCTGGGCGCGGGGGTAACACCGCCAGACCCAGCAAGCTTGGTTTCGTCTGTTCCTCCAAGACAGCCGAATACGAGGGCTGTGCCCGTGACACCCAATCATTAAACGCGGAGTTCCCCTGCACGTCGTCGGCGACAACAATTGCTTCAGGAGCAAGGAAGGGAGTTACGATTTCAAACTCGCGCTGCATGTTGCGGTACGTGTGCAAACTATCATGCACGAAGAAGTCGATCTGACCCAGTTCCCGTGCAAGCTCCGGCAGAACGTCACGGCTTCGGCCTCGATGCAATCGCCACCGGGACCGGAGATAGTTTGGAACTAGCTGACCCACAAATTCATCTGCTGATTTCCCTAAAGGGGGAAGATCGATGCTGTGCAGGCATCCACTGCCATTGGTGTGTAGCGCTTGGAGCAGAAAAGCAGAAGTCACCCCGTAGCAAACACCCGTTTCAACGACCGAGCATGGCCGCGCAACCCGTACCAGGATGTAACACAGGCGGGCAAGAGCAAAGTCTCCGTTGTGGTGTAGCGGGAAGGGTGCATTCGACGGCAGAGCCCGGATGCCGCGCGCGACCTCCTCCTCAATGAGGCTCAACTCTTGCTCGCTTAGAAAAACCCCCACATCGCCTGGCAAAAGCGAAGTTAGGCGTTGAACGAGAACGTCCCAAGGCAGTGTTTTGTATCCTGGGGCGCTGTGCCTGTAGATCTCCGTCTTGGAATCGACCATCGTAGCCACCCGATTGTAAAATTCGCGCGGCCGTCGCAGAAGAAGCGCCAATAACTGCAGGACCTTGGATGAATTCAACGAAAGACCCTTCAAGTGACTGCGATGCTTGGTTTGGTGGACACTGAAGCTGAAAACATTCTTAACCCGATCCCCATGGTCAACCAGAAAATCGATGCCAAGAAGGGACTCTCCAATAACAGATTCAAAAGACCGAAAAGACACATCAACATTTGCCCTATCAGGAGAACATAGAGCACTTGTCCATCTGAGCGCGAATGTAAGCCACGGAGTTTCTTCCAACCGCTCCATTGAAAGCCTGCCAGCAGCAAGACCAGTGGCGTCAGTCCGAGCACGCCCATCTTGTACAGAACCGTCAAATAGGTGTTGTGAGGACGCGCATCGGACTCATCGAGATCGAATTTGAAGGGGATCCCATATGCCTCCCCAATAACGGGACTCTCGGTAAATCGGTCGAAGGCTTCCAACCAGGCCATAAATCGGAAGGTAGCGTTCGGGTCGTCCGAGTAGTTGAGCGTACCCGACACCAGTTCCGTCTCAGCCCGTTCTACGAAGGCGGAGCCTGTTCTCGTCTGGGTTACCGCCCACACCACGGCGAACAGCACGACCACGACTCCCGCTAGTAGGCGAAGGGTTCGAACGCTGAGTCGCAGCTTGCCTGAAGGGCGGACAATCATCATCATGAAAAGACCGACCGCAAATCCAACGAAAATTGTGCGGGCATTGATCAACAGTACCCCGACAAGAAGGATCGCTGCCAGCAACCACCCAAGTATCGGGCGAATCGTTCGGTTAATCGTCGAAACGACTGTACCAACTGCAGACACCAACACAAAAATGCCGTAAAGAATGTAGCGCCGCTGGCCGGGCTGGGCCAGAAACCAAGCCAACCCATTCAGGGTGGCAAATATCGAACCCACGGCCAAGACAATGAAGACCCGGCGGACTCCATCCCAGGTCTTGACGACATGAAACCCAACAAATGTGAACAGCGCATACACAACGATCGCTGCGTCTCTCGCTACCAGCGTGAACTCCTGGTGCGCAACCACGCCACGCACAACGCTGAGCGCCCCGACGGCCACGAATGCCAGAACGAGTCGGCTCCACCAGCGATCGAGCACAAGGAAGCGTGTCCCGACGTTCCGCAAAAGACTCCAAAGAAACAAGGCGAGGACAATATCCGTGGAAAATAGCGGAAGGCCCGGTACTCGAATGTACGCGAAGTCCTTCGAGTATGCCACCGTGTTAAGAACGAACCACAGCAGAATCGACTCCCCTCGCGAAGCTCCGGTTTTTCTTGCGTACAGGTAACACAGCGGCAGCGACACCGCGGCAAAAACGTACGCGGCCCAGAAAGTCTCGTACTGGAGAACTGGTGTAGGTGCCGCTGTTCCCTCATCGGGGATCGGTTCACGGCTGAATCCGTCTGCCGCCACAATGACGGTTCCCATGATCAACAAGACCAGCAACCAGAAGTTCATCCACGGGATTCCCCCGAAGATCTTGCCCCGACCAGTCACCGGCAAAGCGGCGTTGATCCCAAAACTTCTTTCCGGATTCGTGGGCAATGCGGGCATCAGCCTATATTGTGTGCGCGCCGATGGTACAGCCATGCGAGCGACAGGGCAGCTACACAACTCGATATCAACATTCCGGCGGCCGCGCCGACAACTCCTAGCGTATGAGACAGCGGAACACCGATGCACAACGTCGACAAACTCGCCGCCACATACGCCCAAAAAATCGAGTCTGGTCGCTCGATCGCGCGCAGGCCCGCCCCCAATATCATGGTGGCAACGGCTGCGATCGGGATTGTGCCCACCAACAACGCGGGTAGTCCCGAAAATTCCCGGTAGTTGCCGTTATAAAACACCTGGAACAGCACCGGGCGGAACCAGAGCAGGATGACCGTATACGCAATTGCGGCTGGCGCCAGCAAGCCAAGCAGGGTTTTCATGGTCCGAGTCATGCCAGCAATTCCGGATCGGTCGCGGTGGCGCACCAAGGTCGGGATCAGGACGGCGGACAGCGCGGCAAGGGTGTGCAGAACGGGATTGATCAAATTGATCAGCGCCCGAAGAGCCGCGCTGCCCGCCAGCCCAGACATCGCCGGAAGCACGGCGTAATAGATGTTGTCGGGAAACCACGCAACCACCGCGGAAGCTAAGGCCCATTTCCCGTAGCGCCAGTGATCTTCAGTGACCGCCCGTAGCGTCAAACCATCGGAACCTCTTCGCCAGCGAAAGCCGAGACGGATGATCAGGAATGCCGCGGACACCAGCCCTGCAAACCCCATTCCCAGAAATGCTGTAACGGGCGAGAGCTGATTTCTCTGCCGAAGGAGAAACAACGCGCCGATCAGTATGCAGAAATAAAAACCCCCTCCAACAGCGGCTCCGCCTGGCTGCAGGCGAGCGTAGAAACCACCTCGCCCAAGCCAAGTCAGCAGGACAAAAGGGGCCGCCAGTGCAAGGGCGGCAAACGCGTGCTGCACACTGGCCGAATACAGCCAGCCAAGCAAGAACGAGACTGCCAGCATGGAGACGCTAACCGCGGCTAGCATCGCTATGTTGGAACGGATTAAAAGTCTGAGATAGCCCTGAAAACCGTCCGCATAACGACTGGAACCGAAAACAATCATCGGTTCATAAATGCATGCGGAGTAAAGCATTGAGAACAGCAGAAAGCAGGCAAAGGCGAGAGCGAAGGCCCCATACTCCGATGGTGAAAGCCAGCGCGCCAGGAATACATTCACCAGGAAATGGGAGCCAGCAAAAAGCGCTTGCCCAAGCACGGCAAGCCCCGCCTTGGAAGACGCCGACAGAACACGGATGGCAGTCCATCTTTGTTCGAGGGTCTCAAGTGCGACGACATCGGGTGGGCTGGCCACTACAGTGGGCTGGTCCAAACGGGAACCTGAAGACGACTCGTGCGGTATGGAACCGGGTTGATTTCTCACGCTGGCCCGACATCAGGAGAGCGGCAGTCCTGACGCCATGTGCAATGGACAGATCAAAGACACATCTACTTCGTGGATGCGGATTTCGTCCACAACTTTCGGATTTTGAACATCCATACACCCATCCGACGCTTCGCGCTGTGCAAAACGCTCACCGCTAATTGCTTCCCCGGATCTTCATCGCTCACCTGCTGCCAGTGTGCTACTCCGACGATCCACCCACAGACGCCGGCTAGTGAGAAGAACGTCAGCAACGAGATGACTAACCATCTTTGGGGCGACGATTTTTTTTCGGGGATGAAGGCCTGATCAACCACATTTACTGTTGGGACCTCCTTCGCTTCCTGGATCCGCGCCAACTCATACCGCTGGCTCAGCAGTTCGAACACCGTCTCCTCGACCTTCAGTCGCCGGTACAGGTCAGCCCACTCCACGCCCAAAAGGGGTAGTTTTCGAATTGAGGGGAATTGTTGATCGCCCTGTACCGCGCCCGGAAGAAGTGACGCATCCGTCCCTCCCAGCTTCGCCGCTTCCCGCTTGAGTTCATCCACGCGTGCCTGCATGGCCCGTACTCGTACGTTGTTCGAGGTGTAGACCTCCCGCAAGGACTCCAGTTCCGATTGAGCCGCAATAACCTGGCCCTCGAGCACCGCTGCTGACTCAACCATGGCCTTGGTCTGCTCTTTGATGTCCAAGGCTGTGTTCTTGCTGGCGAACTGACTGAATTGTCGCTCCGCGTCCTCTAGTTCGTTCTTTACCGAGGTGAGGCGCTGTTCAATAAAGATGCGCTCCCGACGCGCCGAAAAGGTGCTGACGTGCGACAGCAACAAGTCGAGTTCCTCAACGTAGGCCTTCGCCATATCGCGAGCCTTCTGCGGACTCGAGGCTCGCACTGTCACCGAGATGACACCACTCTTGCGATCCTCCGAGATTTGCGTGTGGTCATCCAGGGTATTTCTGGCATCGTCTTCGTAGCGATCCCAAAACCTTCCTCGCAGGTGAAACCTGTCGACAATATGGGTCTGTACGGTGCGACTATGCAGAAGATCTACGAACAGTGCCCCATTGTTTTTCATGCCCAGGGCGCTCCCCGCGATCGAGGCCAGTCCGCTTGGCACTTTCCCGGGCCCGGACCCGGATCCCGCACCGGCGGACAGGGCAGCCAATATCATGCCGCTGTCACCCAACGAGTCCGGGGGCATGAGCCGAACCGTCGAATCGTATCGAGTGGGCAGCAGAAAAGCGATGATCGTGCTGACAATCAGCGCTCTGACAGCAACCTTGGATACGAGCGCTCGCCGTTCCCAGAGCAGCGCCAGGATCTCCACGGTGTCCCACGAGTCGGCTGTGTCCGGCCGCACAACGTCCGCCTCGGACTCGAAACGATCTGTGCGCGACAACAGTTCAGGTTCCGCGATCGTGTCCTCCTCGCGCACCACGACTTGGCGCCTCATCCTCTCCATCATCGTTCCTCGGCCATGTAGCTACGTGCGGCCCGCGGCGACTGAAAACCCCGGGTGCCCCGCACGACTCTCCATGGGCTCGGGTTCAGCGGACGGCCGCGTTTCGATCGTTCCAGAGCTTCGCGCATAATCAAATCAGATGCCCCGCATGGCAAAAACGGAAGTATGCAGAATTATGGCCAGGTCCATGAAGAAGTTGCAGTGCCGTATATAGTAAAGATCGTATTCGATGTTTTCGTGTATCAGAAAAGCTCGGTCCCCGCTCAGCTGCCATAAACCGGTTATGCCGGGCTTCACTTGCAGCCTCTGCCTCTGAGCTGGCGTGTATTGTTCCACGATGAAGGGCATCTCGGGCCGCGGGCCCACCAACGACATACTCCCTCGGACGACATTCAGAAGTTGCGGTAGCTCGTCCAGACTTGTTCTGCGGAGGAACCTCCCAACGCGAGTGATCCGCCGGTCATCGGCAGAGAGCGGCGAATAATCGTATGGCGCGGCCGCGGTCTGCATGGTACGAAACTTGTACATCCAAAAACGTCTTCCGCCCTGCCCCACGCGTTCTTGCCGGAACCAAACTGGGCCGCGCGAATCAAGCCGGATGACGAGTGCCAACAGCAGAAAGATTGGGGCGCCGAGCACAATTAAGGCTAGCGATCCAAGAAGATCGCAAAATCGCTTCACAATATCGTATCCGCCCCAACGGCTCGATTTTCCGAACGACGCCAGTAAGACCCCGTCGATGTCCTGATAATCGATCCACGGATCCGTAGGCAAGAGGTGACCCGGCACAAAAGAGACTCTTGCGTTCGCACCGAGCGTCCCCTCTATCGTGGTAGTGAATTTCTGCGGCTCGATTGAAGGAATAGCCACGATCACCAGGTCAATTCCGTGATGCTTGAGCAATTCCGTGTTGAGTGGCCCACGGAGAATGGGTGCGGAGCGGCGGCGCTCGTATCCCATTTCGAAGACCATTTTGCCCACCTTGGCTACGTCGTCGTCGACAAAAGCGATGGGATCAAGACCGAGTTTGGGAGATCGCTTCAACGCGGAAAAAACGCGCCTGCCCGTGCGCCCGGAACCATAGATCAGCACCTTCTCGATGCCATATCCTCGGGAATGAAGAGCACGTATCAGGAAATACATGATTGTCTTCTGAATGAATAGCGCGAGTGGCACCAGGGTTAAGCACAGAACCACCAGCCACCGCGAGAAGAGGTTGCTCGTAAGGAAGCTTACCGCAAGCGTGACCAGGAAAGCTTCGGCCGAAACTCGCAGAACCTGTTCTGTTTCTCTCACTCGCAGCAGACTGTTGCCGCGCCGGTATGCTCCAACCCGGTCCAGCATCAGAACCATCACGATCGCAAGTGCCGAGGCCAGACCTAAGATCGATCTAGCCGGGTAGTGAATGTTTTTCCCGAGAGAGAGCGAGTCGTAAGTAAGGTAGCCCAGCGACACTGCAAGAGTGACCGTGAACAGATCCGCAATCACCTCACAGAACACAACGGCCCGCCGGAAACGGGCAGCTGCGCCCTGGTTCGAAACCGGCTGTAACAGCCGCAAGTCTACGGCAGCTGATTTTCCTGGGATCTCGCGGGACGTCGCCGGAATGACGGCTCTGTTTTTCACTTCCGAATGCTCCAATGGGGGTAAAAGACCAACTGAACTGAAGCAGACGTATTGGCATGAGAAACCGCTGAAAGAACAGGAAAGTTCCACTGCTCGTACTGCACGAATGCAGATAATGCAACTTTAGAAGACAGCATGAATTCAGTTCGCGCAGAATAGTCGACGGATCTTCCGCCGCCGATGAATTCTTTCGACACCTGTTGCAGACGATAGCCCAACTGCACCTGGTTTCGAGGCGAAAACGAATAGGTCATCCATCCTTGTCCGCCATGCCCGGCTCGCCCGATCCAGTTTCCCATCAGATTCCCCTGATTGGTGTAGCCGGAGCGGTAACGGCGCAAACCGTAGTACACAAACCCGGGCGCGAACTCGCTGGTAGTCGGCTCATTCAAACCCTCAGCGCGAAATTCCAGCTTTGGAAGTTTTGGAACTTGTGGCATATAAATGCCGGGGTTTACGGTCGCTCGCGTCGACCCAATAGGCGAAATTTCATCCACGACCAGCGTGTCTCCATAGATGGTGAGCCACTTGCGAATGCCCGGCACCCGATAACTGAAATCCAATGACGAGATCCGCTTGCCTGGGTTGGCATTGCTGGCGGTCGGACCACTCTGCTCATGAACGTAAAAGGTTCGCAAATAATTTCGCCAGGTAAAGGGGAGCCCGGGGCCTGCAAACTGGGCGGTGATCCCCATTCCAAATTCGAAATTCTTGGTCGGCTTGAAGTTGGCCTTGTACGCGCTTAGAACCGGCTGGGGTTTTATGTTCCCGGGACCGAGGAGTGTAGAACCATTCAATTCGAACTGAGTACCGCCCAGCTGACCCAGGAAATACTCAGCACGCATAGGCCCCAGCAACTTCGACAGGAGTGGAATCTTGAAAGGCGAAACGCTCTCGATTTTCATCATCATGATCGAGTCCGCGTTGTTGCTTAACAAGAGCGAGCCTGAAGATCCCGGTCCCAGCCATGCGCTCTGCTTGCCGAACGAAATCTGAACATTGTTGAGCGCAAGGCCCACGGATGCGTCGACGACACGAAGTCGATCGACCGTTCCCGTTCCACTGGGCACGGGCGTGGTGAAATCCGCATTTGCAACTGCCAATTGTGCCGGAAGAGCGTAACCGGGGACCGCGGGAGCGTGCTGATACTCGGCACGAACGTCAAAGGATAACGGTCCCGCGACCGCATGGCCACTCAACCCGGTAATGTTGTTGACGCCCTCCCCATAGGGTCGGCCATAGTCGTTGATGATCGTCTGTCCAAAGTGATACCCGTCGTGCAAAGGTGTGCCAGAGATACCCGTCATTCTCGTATATACAGAATCCAAACTGATCCCTTCGTTTGGGGCGCCGCCGCGCCGAGCAGTCTCTGGCATGAACTCTTCTGATAACGCGCGATAAATCCCTTGGGCACTGTCGTTGCCGAAGTCCTCGGGCGGCATTTTCTCTCCCGCTTCCGCAACCAGGCGAGCACACTCCAGGCGGGTCCAGGGGCGCATACCGACAAAAGCGGTGTCGATGTATCCCATCGCAGCCAAACGTTCCAGTGCGGGATAGATCCAACTGTCCAAAGCAACCGCCGGAGAACCCATGAAGGCGGGTGAGCGTCCTCGGTCGCCTTCCATAGATTCCGCCGGGGACTCCCAGGCGCCGCCATTCAACTGCGGTTCGTGGCGCCGGGTGTAGATGCTCTGCGCGACCAGGTACCCCAGAATGCTACCCACCAACACGTCAGAAGGAAAATGCTGACGAGCACCAATCCTTGAGAAGCTCACCGTAGACGCTAACCCGTAAGCCAGCAGCTTGGGAAGTGTTCCGGGATATTCATGAGCAATCACCCCCGCGACTGACCATGCGGCGGCCGCATGTTCCGAAGGAAAGGAGGCTCCGCCGTAGAAGAATGCTCCGCTGCCATCACCCTGATTGGGGCGCTCTCGGCGGAGAGAGTATTTCAGAGCCTCCGTCACTACCAGACTGTTTACGGCTGCCTCGCCCGCCAGGAACCCGGTTTCCCGCCAATGAGGGTTGTGCTTGGGAAAGCTAAAGAGATATAGCCCAGCGCCTGTTCCGACCAAACCCGCGAGCCCCGCGTATGAGATCCTGTTGTTGTGCTGGAGCGTGCTTGGATTGTGTGAGAGCGACGCGCTGTAATCCCGATCCGTCGCCAACAGCGCAGCTGTGAGTCCACCCAGCGGAACCAGCCAGGTTGCATCCGCCAGGCGGATTCTCGCCGGTGCCGTCCAGATGTGCTTTTGATCCTGAGCAAAATCGGTCAACAACTGCGGAACCCACTTCCGGCTACCTTCACCGCTGGCATCATAGCCACCTGGCAATATCACCGGGACCTTGCATTCTTGCGTGCGCTGGCTGCCGCATTTTTCAGGAGCCGTAGGCGCCACCTTCACGTTCCCACCCTGGGGCCAAGCGTTCTGTAACAAACAGAGGGTCATAGCAAAGCTAGCGAAGAACCCGCCCATAGACCGTGCCTTCGTTCGCATTCGCGAGCGCCTGGGCCTATGGTTTGAAATAAGCGATCGTGAGGGCAATTGACGACGCCACTTGAGCGGACTGTAAAAGAATCGGCCAATTGCGAGATGCGAGTTTCGGCGCCATTTCCGGCACGATGATTGAATCGCCCGGTTTCAGTACGGCGCTCATTGGATCCCCAGACCACATTCCCGAATTGTTCTTGGCGGCCAGCACAGACCCGTCTGCGCGGAGAACAAAAGCTGCCTTCTTATCGGCGATCTGAGTCATTCCTCCGGCCTGGCTCAGATACCATTTTGCACTCCGCCCTGGAACGAAGTTGACGGCCGTGGCATTGAAAACCTGCCCTTCCACCATAACGAAGCTCATCGTTTTAGGAACGAGCAGTTCGTCCCCGTCTCGCAATGCAACATCAGACGACGACTTGGCGAATTTCTTCAGGTCCGGGGGAATATGGACCACGACCCGACCAATGGGTTGGGTCGCCTCCAGCTGCTGAAGCGCAGTTTGAGCTTGAGCGATAGCCGTAAGTTTGGCGTTCCTCTGGTCGGCATCAGCCTCAGGCAGAGCCGCGAGGTGGTATTGCTCCGCCTTAATCCGCTGTACCAGTTCCAAGTGAGACTTCATCTCGATCTCTCGAACTTCGCGACGAACCAAGATCGCTCCGTAAGGGTAGGCTTGATCGGTGAAGCCGCCGCACCTTTGCAAGAGAGAACTCAGGCGTTCTCCGGGCTGAATGCCGTACGTCGCCGGATGTTCCACTTCACCTCGAACCATGACGGAGGCTCCCAGATCGCTCCATTGCGGCAGCTGCCGAATCGCGAGCACGTCACCGTTTCGTAGAGCAACGTCCTCGCTGGCGTCGCCGCCCAAGACGTTGGAGAGCTTAATTTCGAGTCGCTCGTTGGAGGCGGTCGACGTGTTACTGGCTGCGAACCGAGTTAGATCAGCCCTGTCCGGGTACGCACTCCTTTTTAGTCCGCCCGCCACCCTCACCAAGTCTTCGACTCGCATGTTCGCCGTAAGTGGATATCGTCCGGGCTTGGCCACCTCACCTTTTACATACACACTAGGCGGCTCCACCTGGGCTGGGTTGCGGTGAACCAGTACACGGTCGCGCGGCTGTAGAACAATATTGTCCACCGGGTTCCCGGCAAGGGCCTCTCGCAAGTCAATGCTCAGGATCTTTGAGGTTCCGTCCGCCTGTGTCCGAAACACCTGCACACTTTCCAGCGAGGCATTCGGAGTGGCTCCGCCAGCGAGGTAGATGGCATCCCGCAGATGAGCTTGGCCGGACGTACGGTACTTGCCAGGAGCTCGTACCTCTCCGCCGACCCACACATCAGGCGGCGCCTGGAAATCGTAGCGGCTGAATACTCGCACGGTGTCGAGGGGGTGTAGCGTCGGAGCCGATGCAGGAGTAGCGAGCGCCGCTGCTAGATCGAAACTTTCCACACTCGGATGAAAATCCGGAGGATTGAGACGAATGATTTCTCCGTAGTGGGGAGCAGGCTCGGGCAACAGATCTCCGTACGAAGAAATCAGATCAGTCAACTTCATATCCTTCTTGTATGAATAGCGCCCCGGCCGCAAGACGTGTCCCTGAAGGTAGATTGCGTCTTCGTTGTAAGCCGCGATGGGAAACAGGTGTATTTGGTCTCCCCCCCGGATCTTGAAGTCTTGTAGCTGCTGGTTAACTGAGCTCGGATCGTCGGTCGATGTGAGATTCAATGAGAGCATGGTGCGCTTTTCGTGCGCCTCGATGCGCTGGACTTCGACGTGGCGCAGAGCTGCCGCCGGCAGGATCCCGCCAGCCAGTTCCAGCACCTCGGCCAGAGATGCCTCATTCCGCAATTCGTACACCGCGGGGCGACGGACCATGCCATCGACGGTTACCAGGGGTCCGGTCGGGGACACCAGAATCGTATCGCCCGTCTGCATCGGCTGCAGATCCGGACGCACTCCGTGCAGGAGCAAGTCGTAGGCGTCCACATCCTGGACGAGCTGCTTGCCGCGGTAGTGCTTCAAACTCCGCAACGACCCGTGGCTCGTCACTCCGTCCGCCATCACTAAAGCGTTCAAGGGAGTAGAAAGCGAACTTACGTCATAGGCACCCGCCTCCACAACCTCGCCCACCACGTAAATCCGGATCGTTTTGAGGCGGGAAACGGAAACATCGGCCGAGACGTCACGGAACTGGCTCTTGAGGGCGTGCTGGACTGTGAGTTGCACGTCCCCAAGACTCTTGCCGCTGACCAGTACAGGTCCCACTTCGGGCAGCGACACCCGCCCCGTGCGATCAACCACCCGAACCAGCCTTTGTGAGAATCCTCCCCAAAGGTCAACAGCCAGACTGTCGCCGGGTCCCACCACGTAGTCGGGACCTACGGGCAGATCCATGGGGATTGCGCTCGACTGGTTGTTGGCATTCCGAAAGACGTCAAGGCCGAAGCGCTCTGCCGGTCGCTGCGTCGCCGAAGCCTGCGTGTACATGTCATAAAGTGACGGAATGTCTGCATACGGATTAGCTGGCCGGACCATTCGCGCCGGGTCGGCGCTTGCGTCAAGAGCCCTACCCGCTTTCGACCTGCTCGGACGGATAGACTCGTTGGGGGCATTGTTGCGTGGGGATGCACTCCCGGGGTCATAGCGATCGGCCAGCTCCGGGTTGCCCCGACTTGCCATCAAATCGGCAATGCTTGGAGTCGCCGGACTGTTTCCAGGCATCCCGAACATCCCCGAGCCCGAGTTTGCCGGGCTCGAAGTCAGCTCCAAACGAGAAAAGGAACGTTCAACCTCGCCTGATTCGTCCTCCTGCGAGCTGCTTCTCATCGTTCGAGGTTGCGATGGAAGAGGAGTGACTGGAGGTGGCACCGGTAACGAAGGGTTAGTTTCCTGGATCTCCGGCTCGATCGGAAGCTGGCGAGCGGGAATCGTATCGTTCGAACCCTTCTTTTTATTATCGCAAGCCTCGTCTTGCCCCGAATTGCAAACAGCTGTGCGCTCGACTTCGTCTCCTCTCCTCTGCGCGTGCAGCTGTTGCGCGTCTTGCTCCGCTTCGAGTGCAACAAAGCGCTTTACGCGCTCTTTAAGAATCAATTCCTCTTGTTTGCCTAATACCGAATCCGGATTCGGTTTCGGCATCAGGTAGCCATAGCGCTGCAGCAAGCGCGTGGCAACCGATCGAAAAATCTGATCCCGATCGAGCCGGTCAAAAATCGCCTGGTCGGTCAAGTCTCCATCCTGTACCAGTTGCCCGTTGTCGGTAGCTTCTTTAGCCACCCAATGCTTTAACTCCACCAACAAACCGGCGTCCATGGCCAGCACTTCACGGATTTGAAAGGATGACGCCGCCACTCGAGCGTTATTGTCTTCAGCCAGATCCGAAGGCTCGGCCCGGCGACTCATTCCAGAACTGCCGGGCTGAACGCGCGCCCTGTCATTCACTTGCGTCTGAGCGTACGAAATCTGGCTTCCCAGCAAGAACGCCAGAAGGACCGCTGGATTGCGTAGAAATTTTTGGACCATTCGATAGCTTGACATTTTTTTCACCCTGATGAGTGCAAGCCGAAGCCATCTCGGCGCAACACCACGCTGCATTCTGAACCTGCCCGGCACTCTCCTACTAAGCAGCCGCCAAGTCCGCTTCATCTACCTCGACGGCTACAGAACGCATGAGCAGATCGATCGAGACGACTACTCGACAGCTCTCACGCCTGCGTACCAGAATGCCCTCTGTCCCCCAGAAGGGGCCGCCCTCGACCCGCACCCGTTTTCCTATTTTCAAATAGGGGTGCGGCTCAATGCGCATCGGATTAGCCATTCCTTGGCGAAGCGTTTCAATCTCGCCTTCTCGCAAGGGCACCGGGACTTCTCCGAAACTCACGAACCTGACCACCCCGGGCAACTGCAGCACCCGTAACCGGTCCCGAAGGTCCATCCTCACAAATACGTACCCGGGAAAAAGCGCGAGCTGCAGTTCCTTCCGACGGTCCTTCCAACGGCGCACCGCAAGGTACAGCGGCAGGAAGTTCTCGACCTCGCGCTCTTCGAGCTGCTGCGCAACTCGCTTCTCATGACGGGCACATGTGTAGGCCGCATACCAGCGGTTGCTGTTCGGAACAGGAGCACAAGGGACGGAAGTGATACCTGTCATCACCGTATTCTCTATGTCACTCACAGCTTCGCCCCCTCACTTACAGGTTCACGTGAGATAACCTTCGTCACACCCTAATGATCGAGCCAAATCAATACGGTCGCTCTACCTGCGACCGCGACTATAAAAGCCGGTTCAAATTCAACATGCCCGCACTTGGATCTCGGCAAGTTCCGGATGCCTCAAGGACTTCAGCAGTCCTTGCTCAGAGTTCTCCACCTGCTTAGCGCGAATGTCCACAAATGCTGAATACAAAATGCTGCTGTTCTCCTGAGGAGCTACAGCCAGGACCTTCATCCCGGGATACCGACCTAGCAGGAAGCCACAAAGTTCCGGACGTCCCGCGGTTTGATCGAGCGCTATGATCAGAAAGTCGGGACGCGTCGTGTCGACCATCTCGGCAATCTCCGATTCGTTCTGCGTTTCGCCGACCACTTCGATGTCTGGTTGATCCGCAATCGTAGCAAGAACTAGCTCTCGCATCAGCCGCGGACGGTTCGCGACAAGCACTCTAATTTTTCGCACGGCCGATCTCCCGGCGCACAGGGTAGTGCACAGGGTAATCCTCGAGTCCACGGCACAAAAGGTTCAATTTGCGGCCTGCGGAACTATCCCGAAGTACCTAGAACCGCCAAGGCAGGAACTGCAGATTCAGTACCTACTGGGAAAATACAGGTACTAGGAAGTACCAAGTGGGCTCAATGCGAATTCAGGAATGTCATGCGACAATCCCTTCAACCCTGCACATTTCCACCGCACCCAACCGATCGCTGGCTCCCAACTTTCGCAACATACGATGAACGTGGTTTTTCACCGTTTGTTCTGAAAGATTTAACTGGTTGGCGATCTCCTTGTTGCTCAATCCCTGACTAATCATCTTTACCAATTGTTGCTCCCGGCGGGTCAAACCGAAATGAGATTTTCCTCGATACGATCCAAATTGCGAGCTTGGACTCGCTACTTCCTCGAACAAAGCGGCACAAAATTTCGGCGGACAGACTGCCCCATCATAAGCGACGCTTCGTACTGCAGCGGCGACTTCGTTGGCCGATGCCTCTTTTAGAACGTACCCGCAGACTCCGGCGCGTACGCAGCGTAGGAATATTTCCTTGTCACTGTCCATCCCCACCAGGAGCACTTTGATCTCTGGGACAATGCTGCGAATCGAGATGACGACGTCCAGACCGATCCGAGCAAAGACACTCGAGTCCAGAGCCAGTAACTGAGGGCTTAGGTCCCTGATATGTTCAGCAACGTTGGAATCGTAGGCAACCGCCGCAACCACTCGGATGTCGCTCTTGTTTTCGAGAACTCTTGCCAAAGCTTCGCGCAACAAACGATTCTCAGCCAAAAGAAAGACATCAATGCCAACTAACTTTTCAACGGCAGAAACCACCTTTTCAGCGCACACAACCAGCCTCCGGAATGAAGAAGCAGCACGGTCTTGGTTTATACTCGCCAGTAAAGGAGCCAGTACTATCTCACTTCTAACCTCCTAAAACAACATGGGATAGTCTGGGGTTTCAAAACACGATCATTCAATACCCTGAGTTACCTACCGAGTTAGAGAACAGCTGTATCATTTTTGGAACATTTGCAGCCTCGGTGCCTGCTCCACCGTCCATTACTTGATTCAATAGCTCTTTCTCGCCGCACCTAAGTCGGTTCCGTACCGCTCTATGGGCGTGTCGCCGCACTCGATTGGCGTTGCTTTCCACTGCCGACTAGGAGCCCAACCCAGACAGAATCCGAAACAACAGCACCCAGCGCCGCGCGTTGGTTGTCATCAAAAAGTTTTCTTTCACGTGTTCCCGTCCATTTCGCCCCAACTGAGCCCCGTATTCCGGGTGCGTAAGCAGGTATCGAATCTGGTATCCGCACCCTTCCACTGAATGAACCAGCGCGCCCGTCTGCCGGTCAATCACTTGGGTTGGAATTCCGCCGACCGCGCTCGCAATGGTCGGCTTACTCTTCCACAGAGCTTCGGTAACCGTAAGCCCAAAGCCTTCCTTCAAGGATTTCTGCACGATTATCGTGGAAGCCCGCTGCAGTGCATTGATTTCCAGTGCCGACCAGGGTGGCAATTCCAGAATAATGATGTCTGGATCCTCCCCAGCCGCTTCCTGCACTTCCTTTAGTACGACGGCGCCCTCGGGATCATCGCTCGCTCCTCCGCCGGCCAATACGAGCTGAAAATCTACGTACTTCTTGGCCATTTTATAGGCCTGGATCACTCCCAGGGGATCCTTAAGTCGGTCAAACCTCGAGATCTGAGTCACGATCGGGCGACTCCGATCCACTCCAAAATTGTCGCACACTTCCTGAATGTAACTCTCGTCGAGATCCTTGTTCTTCTCTGATAACGGGTCGATGCACGGGTAGAAAAGGGCTTGCGGAATCGGAAGGCTATGCGCAAACGCTGGTGAGGAGAATATGGCCGCGTCGTAGCGCTCGATCATCGGTCGCAAAAAGCCCCAGACCTGCGGATTGGGATGCGAAAGATCGATGTGGCAGCGCCAGATCCACCGGGAAGACGAATTGGACTTGGAGGCAATCAAACCTGCGGGTTGCGGATCGTGCATCACCAGGAAATCTTCGTCCAGGTTCATCCGCTGGCGATTCTGTTCCGTATGCGACATGAAGATGTCGCGCGCATGCTGCGTCAACGTGAATTCTTCGCCATGCAGGGCGTTGTGAAAGGCCTTGGTTACTTCGAAAAAGTCATTGCCCCCTGTAATCACTTCCCAGCCGGTCTTAACTTCCAATTCATCGAGTAGAGGAACGAGCCGATTCAGCATCTCGGCCACGCCGCCACCGACGGCGGTCGAGTTAACCATCTTCGCTCGCTTCCCTTTCAACGGACGCGCGAGAAAGCGAAGTTCATCGACTTGGGATTTCCCAATAATCGCCTCATAGTCGGCCAGCCGGGGTGCCGGGGGCGCGGCCGGAGGAGTTTCTGAAATCCGCTGTTTCCGGCGCTCTCGCGTCAGCCCGCCCGGTTCAGCCGTAGTCTTCGAAACGTCCTCGAGTGCGGTTTGAGAAGAAGAACTTTCCGATTGCGGAGCTGTCAACCCACTCTGTTTATCCATAGGCTTCCTCGCTTTCGTGGGCTTACTGAACCGCAGTTTGAAGAATCTGTGTTATCTTTCGCCGTACACCTTCCAACGTCGAGGTGTAGATATCGACCTGATTCAGCAGTGCCGCCTCCCGCTCCAACCCCAGCTCTTTTTGCAGCCAGATGGAAAAATCATTGGACTCCAGTCTTCGCCTCAAACGTGCCTCGATGAAGTGGTAATGCACCGAATGAAGGCTTACCTGCTTGAGGCCCTCGATAAATTCGGCCAGGTTCGCCGCGTTTCGTTGGGTTGCCAGGATGATTGTCTTCGAGGAGCAAAAATAGAAGGGTGTCGTAGCGGTACGTTCGCGGGCTCGAGGATTTTGCTCGCCGAACTCTTGCACGACTTGTACCAGCCGTTCCCGAAGCACCGCGAGCGAGGTGAACTCCCGCACGTCCAAACTCGCCAACCGCTCCCCTAAGCCGACCTCGCCTAACTCCGTATAGGCCCAGTGTGCGAAATCGTTTGAGAATCCTTCTTTGATGAAATGATGCTCTTCCAAAGTCCGAAAGGTATGCTGGAAAATCGACTCTTCGGGGCAGGCAAGCAGAGCCTTCAGCAGTTCGGCGATACTGCTCGCGCGCTCCCTCTCGATGAACAATAGGTGGGCTGCGGACTTGAATTCAAATGGGGCGCGCGCCTGCGTGACACGTGGGTTTGTGGTCGAAGTCATTGCGGTCTGCACGTCATGCCTGAGGTGTGAATTGAATTAGGGAGTGAGATGCTTGTTATAGTACGCCGGTTTGAAAATAATACATTCATCTTCATTTCCCTCTAAGGGATTTACTGGATGCCCTATACTGCGCTGATCCGTTTTGATAGTTATTTCCGGTACCGGCAATGTGCGCAACTGTGGTGGCATAAAATTGCAGCGGGGCTATCCCTGACCAAAAAGAGATTGCGCTGAATCATCAGGTATCTTGTTGTCTTTAATGCGTCAGAAGGGTCGAGCTATGGTTTGGTCAACTGCGCAGGCCGGGGTTGCGCAGTCATTCGCCCGCGGTAATCCCGAAGAATATCGGCTGGGGGCGACGTGCGATCCGGACGGGCGCTGTGCGTTTGCAGTCTGGGCTCCCCACGCCCGGCAGGTCGAGGTCGTCCTCCCCGGTGAAAACCGGACAATCCAGCTCACGCCCCAACCTCGCGGCTACTTTCAGGGTGTATTTCCCGATCTGCAGCCGGGCAGTCGCTATGCCTATAGGCTCGATGGGGACAAGAAACGCGCCGACCCGGCCTCTCGCTATCAGCCCGACGGCGTCTTCGGACCTTCGCAAACTGTCGACCTTTCAGAATTCGAGTGGACCGACCGCGAATGGCGTGGCCTGGACCTGAAAGACTACATCTTCTATGAACTTCACGCCGGAACCTACACCTCCTCTGGAACCCTCGAGGAAATAACCCGTTATCTCTCTGAACTGAAAGCTCTCGGTGTTACGGCCGTTGAACTCATGCCAATCGCCCAGTTTTCCGGCACGCGAAATTGGGGTTATGACGGAGTTTTCCCGTTTGCTGTTCAGAACAGTTACGGCGGTCCGTGCGCCCTTCAGCGCCTGGTCAACGCTTGTCATCAGGAGGGACTCGCGGTTGTTCTCGACGTCGTCTACAACCACCTGGGCCCTGAGGGCAATTTTCTCGCCGACTTCGGGCCTTACTTCACGGACCGATATCAGACGCCCTGGGGTCAGGCCATCAACTTCGATGGTGCCCACAGCGATGAGGTCATCCGTTTCTTTATTGAGAATGCGCTTTACTGGCTGGACGATTTACACGTTGACGCCCTGCGCCTGGACGCCATTCACGGAATCTTCGACCGCAGCGCTCAGCCCTTCCTGGCGTTGCTGAGCTCTGCGGTACAAAACCTTGCCAGCCGGACGAACCGCCGCATTTACCTGATTGCGGAATCCGATCTCAACGATGCCCGCTTCCTGGAACCTCTCGCGACAGGCGGTTATGGAATGCATGCCCAGTGGAACGACGATTTTCACCACGCTCTCCATAGCCTGCAGAGCGGTGAACAATTCGGTTACTACCAGGACTTCGGTTCCCTTCGCCACCTGGAGAAGGCGTTGCAGCACGGATATGTTTATACCGGCGAATACTCCGCATACCGTCAGCGCCGGCACGGAAACTCATCCAATGCGATCCATCCCTCTCAGTTGGTCGTGTTTTCTCAAAATCATGACCAGGTGGGGAACCGCATGTTCGGCGAACGTTCCAGTGCTCTGATCTCGCTGGAGGCGCAAAAGCTTTCCGCCGGTACGGTGCTCCTGTCTCCCTACTTGCCCCTTTTGTTTATGGGCGAAGAATACGGCGAGACCGCTCCCTTTCTGTATTTCACGAGCCATGCTGATCCCGACCTCGGGCAAGCGGTAAGAGAGGGTCGCCGTGCCGAATTTAGCGCTTTTTACCGGGAAGGAGATCTGCCGGACCCTCAGGCGGAAGCAACCTTCCTGCAATCCAGGCTAGATCACGGTCTCCGTCATCAAAGGCCGCACTCTACGCTTTGGAACTTCTACCGCGAACTTATCCGTCTACGAAAGCAGGAGCCTGCACTTCGCGAATTGGATGCCAACACATGGGAGGCAAACAGTTGCGTGTCGAACAACTGCCTGCGCTTGCGTCGCGTCGCTGGCTCCGACGAGGTGATTGTAATCTTCAACTTCGGAGATCGCCCCACCGAGTGTGGCGCCGAAATCCCGCGGGGAGACTGGCGGAAATGTCTGGATTCGGCCGAACCCATGTGGCTGGGACCCGGCAGCACGATCCCGCAGGAATTTTCTGCACCCACCGCTTCTCCTCTGACGCTGGAGCCAAAAAGTTTTTGCGTCATCAAGCGTGTTTCATGCGACTGAAATGTCCGACCGCTGCAAAGAATTACGGGCCAGCTTTCTTCGCCCTCGACGTGAACAATGAGTGATGCTCGCATCCCCGTTTCGACGTACCGTTTGCAGTTCAATCAACACCTCCGTTTTAACGACGCGAAGGAACTTGTTCCTTACCTGCACGCACTGGGCATCACTGAAATTTACGCGTCCCCGTTGTTACAGGCCAAACGAGGAAGCCTGCACGGCTATGATGTCGCCGACCCGTCGCACCTCAACCCGGAACTCGGAACGAATGAAGAGTTCGACGCACTGGTGCGGGAGTTGCAGGAACACGGCATGGGACTGCTGCTCGACATCGTACCCAATCACATGGCGGCCAGTAGCGAAAATCCCTGGTGGATGGACCTGCTGGAGGACGGCCCACGCTCTGCCTTTGCATCCTACTTCGATGTGGACTGGCATCCCCCCAGCCGTTCGCTCGAGAATCGCGTGCTGCTGCCCATTCTCGGTAGACCCTACGCACAAGCGCTGGAGGGTCGCGAATTGCGCCTCACGTATTGGCAGAGCGGCTTCTTCCTGAACTATTTTGACTTTACCCTCCCCATCGCAACCCACTCATATGGGCGGCTTCTCGGCTATCGCCAGGATCGGCTGGAACGCACCCTCGGGCCCGAGGCTCCTGCTTGGCAGGAATTTCAAGGAATCCTGGCCGCGGTGGCACAGATACCGGCACCGGGCAGTGCCCCCGCCGAGGCGCCGGGGGAACGGCGCCAGCATCGGGAGGCCGTGAAAGAACGTCTTTGGTCGCTTTACACACGTTCGCCAGAAGTAAAACGTTTCGTGGACGGCAACCTGCGTCTCTTCAATGGCAGAAAGGGCGTTCCTTCCACGTTTCTTCTGCTGGATCAGTTGTTGTCTGACCAGGCATATGCGCTGACCTTTTGGCGGACCGCCAATCAGGAAATCAACTACCGGCGTTTTTTTACGATCAGCGATCTCGTTGGCTTGCGGGTCGAGGACCCCATGACCTTTGAGGCGATTCACTCCGTCGTGCTTCGTCTGGCTACGAAGGGAATGGTGACCGGCTTTCGCGTGGACCACATCGACGGCCTTCGGGATCCCGTTGGATATCTGAGGCGCCTGCAGGAACGAGCCCATCCGGAACAGGGCGCGCGGCCAAAAGGGTTCTATGTAGTAGTCGAGAAAATTCTGTCCGCGCATGAGTCCCTGCCGGCAGACTGGCCTGTGCACGGCACCACTGGATATGACTTTCTAAACGCGGTGAATGGACTTTACGTGGATTCCTCGAACTTGTCCGCCATGGAGGACGTCTACACGCGGTTTATTGACGAACGAGTTCTCTATCCTGATCTCGCTTACAGAAAAAAGAAGCAGGTCATGAATACCCTCTTGTCGGTCGAAATGCGCACTCTGGGCCGATATCTCAGCGTGCTGGCAGCGCATGACCGATATGCCCGGGAACTCGCTCGCGGTGAACTGACCACCTCCCTGGTCGAAACCACCGCGTGCCTGGAACCCTATCGAACCTACATTCGCGGCTTTGAAGTACGAGCGCAAGATCGATCGGCCATTGAAAAGGCTTTACGCGAAGCGCAACGGCGAAATCCCACGGTTGATGCGGCCTGCTTTCATTACCTCCGCGAAGTACTTCTTCTGCAACCTGGTCCTCACTTGTTGCCAGAACAGCGTGAGGCTCGTCTCGCCTTCGTGATGACCTGGCAGCAGTTCACCGGCCCAATCACTGCCAAGGGAATCGAGGATTCGGCCCTCTACGTCTATAACCGGCTCATCTCCTTGAACGAGGTGGGAGCGTCGCCTCAATGTACGGACCTGTCGATGGCGCACTTCAACCAGTTCATGCAGCAGCGTCATCAGAAGTGGCCTTTCGCGATGAGTGCCACTATGACGCACGACGCTAAGCGCGCCGAGGACGTTCGGGCCCGCATAAACGTTCTCTCTGAGTTGCCCGAGGAATGGGAGCACCGCGTCAACCACTGGAGCCAATTGAACGAATCCAGGTCCCGACGGGTGAAAGGCGTTCGTGCCCCTGAGCGAAACGAGGAACTACTGCTCTATCAAACTCTGATTGGGTCCTGGCCGGTTGGTGAGCGTGTTTGCACCTGTTATACCCGCCGCATTCAGGAGTTCATGGTCAAGGCCATTCGTGAAGCGATGGTTCATACCCGATGGACTATCCCGAATCTGGAGCACGAACAGGCGCTCAGCGATTTTGTACAGGCAATTCTGGACGATTCTCCGGACAACCAGTTCCTGCACGATTTCAGGGTATTCGCTGAGAGAGTTGCGTACCATGGAGCGCTCAATGGGCTCTCGCAACTTGTCGTCAAGCTGGCCTCTCCCGGTGTGGCCGACTTTTATCAGGGTAGTGAGACCTGGGACCTCCGCCTGGTGGATCCTGACAACCGGCAACCAGTAGACTTCCACGCGCGGAAAGCCATGCTCACGAGGTTCTGCGGGGATCTTCCGTCTCTGTCGGACCTCGTTACCAACTGGCAAGACGGACGAATCAAAATGTACGTCACCCACCGCGGGCTGCAGTTCCGAAAGAATCATGCAGCCCTGCTGCTGAAGGGTGATTATTTTCCAGTTCAAATACAGGGTCCACAGCAGGACAGTGTCATCTCCTTCGCTCGTCGCTATCGCGGAGACTGGAGCGTGATCGTCGTTCCACGATTCACAACCAGGATGCTTGAGGACGGCAACACCCGTGTCCTCTTACCCAAGGAAGCTCCGAAGCGCTGGGTCAATATCTTTGACGGCCTGCCGGCCGTCGCGTCCAACGAGGACAACTGTTTATCGGTACATGACCTGATTGGATCTTTCCCGGTTGCGTTGCTCTCGAACGGGCATGAGCGTGAGCACTCGGAAAAGTAAGTCCACTCCAAACACGCTGGCGCTGCCGGCCTGTGGGAGGAATTAGAACGAGAACGTCAGCGAACCATTGGAACCCCCAGGAATCTCCCCGAAAGGCATCGAAATATGCGAGCGCAGACAAGTCGACAGGCTTGATGCCCACCTCAAGATCGGAGCTACGCATAAGTCTGTATAGACATACCGGCTGCCAGGCCGCAAAATCGCTTTACTCCTGTGAGAGAGCGCGCCGCTCCAGTCGGGAAGGCGTAGCATGCGCAGCATACGCGAGACGGTGGTAGTCCTCTTCTTCCTTGTTCTTTGGACCACTGCAAGTTGGCCTCAATCTACAACCCAGCTTCCGGCGGCATCTGGCCCTGCACCACAGGCCAGGCCGAACCATTCTTCCTTGCTGGCACGGTCTGAAATGCAGAAACCGAAACCGCTTCCAATCACAAGACCATTGCGCTTTCAGGAAATTCCCGTGGCCACCGGTCGGGAAGATTTGCGGCAGACTCCTATCAGTATTATTCCCGAGAAGCCGCAGGAACCCGCCCCCTGCACCGACATCGTGTTAAGCCCGACAGATCAGCGATAGTCGGCCAGAGGCCCATAAAAGGCGAGGGAACGAGGGATTCGGTTATCGCAGGGCTTGCTCGCTGCAAAATTGCATCGGACATTGCGACGCTAAGTTTTTGGAGCGGTGTCTTTAGGATCTGCCTCGATGATAACGGCGACTTCCGCCCCCTTCTTCAGCCTCACCTCGCCACCATCATCCTTCGTCAATGTGTTCTCGATGCGGATTTCTTTATAGAGGTCGTCGGCCCCCTCAACCTCGATTTCTGCCTTTTCCGGCTCGCCCGCAACTGACGGCTGAATGATCTTCTGCACCGTCCCCGGGCGCACCGTACTCGGTTTTTTGGCCATACGCATCTCCTCGAAAATGTAATTGATTTCCGCCATGGCTGCACGCCGGCTTCCTACACTAAGTCGCAGGGCGACATTGCTTGCGTGTTCTCTTTGCAGACGACTACCGGCTGGAGGCCTTCGGATCAGTGCGGACTTGCGGAGGGTCAAATAACGTTCTCCGCGCTACTCGTTGTACCAGGGTGATTCCCCAAGGCATCCTCCAACGACGCGGCGACCGATCAACTTGGCCTTACCATAAATGTGGCTGCACTCGGCCTCAATACAGAGTTCGCTGGACGCACAAAATGCGAAAATCGCCGATGGTGGATTTTTTGACCATATGAGGTCTCCCGTGCACGAGGGAGGCATGGTTGAATGAAACCGCTCAACTTCGTGAACCTGCATCCCCGCGGCCGCCGTCGCACAAAATGCCCAGGCCGTACAGCGTTAACCCGATTGCAGAACGTCTTTTCCAAAGACAACGATCATTAGATCGTGCCCAAACGCATTGTAGTGGTTGATGATAATCCCACCATCCGACGTGTACTGAAAAGTATCCTGGAATTCAACGAGGGCTGGCTGGTATGCGGGGAGGGCGTCGATGGTCGAGACGGGATTGAAAAAGCGAAGGAACTGCAGCCAGACTTAATTGTATTGGATGTCTCCATGCCGGTCATGAACGGTCTTGAGGCGGCTCGTATCCTCCATCGCATCATGCCTGAGGTGCCTCTGATCCTGTGCTCGCTCCATGCCGATGAGGTCTTGCATAGGGAAGCTGTCCAAGCGGGGGTAAGTGCTGTTATTTCCAAAGCGCAGAACATGCAGACGTTGATTTTCAAGGCCCGGGAGCTACTGGGAACTACCTGAAATCATTACGACTCCCAATCCGGGAACTTCAACACATCTCGCTTCAAAACAAGCAGATCGCTCGAGGCATCCTGCAACGCGCGCAACTCCTCTGCGGTGTCCGAACTCCGCTCCAGGGCTTGGAGCCGTTGAAATATCGCCGCCTCCGCATCTGCCACCTTGTCTCTCAGCCTGTCCGGATTCACCTCGACCAGCGCTTCCTGAAGAAGCTTCTTCCACTCAAATTTGTTGTGATCAGAACCAAGGTTCTCCATCTCAACCTCTTTCGTGTTCGAAGCTACCATCTCTCATTTTAGTGGAAAACACGGCAATTTAGCTGATGTCGCGATTCGCGGCAAACATTCCTTGCCTCTCAGCATTGAGGCTCCTTCCGCCAGAAATTCTTTTCGTCCGATGGAGTTTCGATGGAGAGCCCCGCCGGGAAGCAATGCGCAAGATTTTGCCGCTCCGGTTACGAATCGCTTCTGAGCCGATGCCGCCAACTCTCCAGCAAATCAGCCGTTTTCGGCCATTGTGAATATGGCAAGCTACCTGCTCCGAGTGAGCCATCTTGTCGATCCACCTGCCCGCTGGGAGGAACGCATATGTGTGCTCAAAGCTGGTTTAACGCGAACCTGGTTCGGCTTCAGAAAGCTGTTTTGTGTGCCAATTGTGACGTTATCAGCGAGGGTTTGAACGGCCACTGCGCCGCCTGTGGAAGCGAGGCCTTGCTGGCGCTGAGCCAACTACTTGGCGGGACGATCGAGGCGGGCTTTCCGCACACCATCCCAGCCTCCACGCGGACTGCAAATACGCCGGCGCGTTCCGGCTATTCTTCCGCAGCCGCTTGAGCCTTTTCACAAATCGGCGGACTCGTCCGCTGGTGGTTGAACCGCTGTTACCGCAGTTCGTCCCGCATGAAAAACAGTTCGTTGTGAAGCACGGCTTCCACTCCCATTACGACTTCGCGCCCTCGGCTTTTGGTGATCGCTCCCCTGAAGCCGGCCTTTTTTGCAACCTCCACCAATTGATCGGACATTTCCTGCACACTGATGAGAAGGAGCGGAAGTGCGGGATTCAGTTGCGATATTTCCCTCGCCGCCTCGATGCCATTCATGAGGGGCATCCCCAAATCTAAGATCGCCAAGTCAGGCGCCGCCTGCACCACCTGTTCGACCGCTTCGACTCCGTTTACCGCTTCGCTACAGACCTGCCAATCCGGCTGGGCTTCCAGCAGCCTGCGGAACAAACCTCGAATCGCCGGATCATCGTCCGCGATCAATATTCGGACCGGCATGGGACGCAACCCCCTGGGAAACCCCGTTCTGGAGCGCAGGCCAAACCCCTGCCTGTACGCTGGAACATACCTGTGGAGCCGAGCATCTCTCACTCGATTTGTGCACCGATGGTCGGAAGTCGCAATAGGGACCTTACTGTAGGGAATCCCGTCAGACATCGTTTCTACGCATGCGGTGGCTAGGCACCGTCCCAGCCTCACTCGGCCGGGGTGAAACCGGCGCGGATCGATGGGTATTCGCGTTTTTTTTCTTCCCGCTTGCTTGTACTGTCGGTGCTCCCTTGCCGCCCGTGTTCTTTCTGGATTTGCTGTCACTGATCAAAGTATGGTTGGGGTGAAGCCTTGACATCCAATGCTCCCACCAGTGGAAAAACTCTCTATTTCCCTTGATCTTCAGCATGCCACTCTCCGTATACCTGGAAACCTTTTGCAATCTAGCTTCGCGCCCTTGGGTTGCCCATCGAAGCAACGCCCGACTATGCCCAAATCACGACTGTAGCCTCCAGATCTCGCACACCCTCGGTCCCGAAAGGAACGGCAAGATCAAACCTTCCGGCAGCCCCAAGCCGCGCCCGCGTGCCGGTTACGCCTCGACAGTATGCGCGCTCTAGTGTCAGCCCCTTCTGTCCAGGATCTCCGCAGCTGCGCGGTATCCGCTGGCGATTGCTCCATGAACGGTTCCATTGTGCCCTGAAGTGTCGGTCGCTTCGCCAGCAAAGAACAATGTATTCCCCAATGGGGCCCCAAGAGCTTGCTGAGCCCCGTCCGCTCCCACTTTTCCGTAACTGTACGCTCCTCGTGAAAAGGGATCACTCTGCCAATCATGGAAGTAGGCCGCCTCCAGCAGACCTTCCAGAGTTCCAACCTCGACAGTCAACAATTGACTCAACGTCTTCAGGCCGTGATCCACCACAAAAGCGGTGCTTTTCCCAGTGAGTCGCCCTGCACATTCGAACGGCGCCCAGCCGGTGAGGAGCGGCGCCTCTTCCGGCATCGAGGTCCACCACGTCGGGAACCACTTGTCCTGCGAAAACAGGAAACTCATGTTCGCCAGCGTCTTCCCGCCGTTCACTGCGGATATCGTTTCCCAAAAACGATGTCTAAACCTCAGCACCAGGCGGATGACTTCGCCCATTTCTAATCGGTCGAGGGCCACACATTTTTGCTGCGGCAACTCCGGAGTGAACCGGACGGCTCCCGTTTCTCCTGGAGGCGCTTTCAAGACGGCCAGAGGCAAGGTGATCAGCACCCGCGAGGCCGTGAACTTTGCGGGCCCATCCGGACCATGCGCCGTGACCGTCACATCTCGCGGTGTCCACGCGATACTCTCCACCACCATTCCCGTCAGCACCGATACCCCGCTTCTCGCCAGTTGCCCTCGAAAGATTGCAATCAGGTCTTCGTATCCGTTCATGGAACGGAAGGCGCGCTGCCCTTCGATTTGCTCTTCGGCGCGCTGCCCCTGGACGAGCCAATGAACTCCGACCCTGCCCGGGTCTGCGGCATTAAAGCCGCTGACATATCCCAACGCTTGCTTCTTTGCCTCTTGTTCCTCAGCGTCGTCCCGTCGGGTACAAGTTCGTTCCAAAAATGTGAGAAAGGATTCGTCTGGGGCGTGGTCATCCATCCTCTCCAGGATTTCCTGAACCTGGGCGAAGAAATCACAAGAACAGAGTCGTTCCTTGACGCACCAGCTGTCGCCTTCGACTTCCGTGATCCTTACATTGGATTGCTGCAACGGTTGCCATATCTCTGGCGCAAGCCCGTGAATAAACTCCGCTCCCAACTCAATCGGGCGAGCCGACGCGGGATCTTGCTGGGTCAAGATTCGGCCTCCGATTCGCTCCCGCGCTTCCAGCATCAGCACGGATAGCCCGGACTGCCCCAACCTGGCCGCGGCCGCCATTCCCGCGATGCCGGCACCAATCACAACGACGTCTGGATTCATTTTCATCGAATTGGGCTGGCTTTCTAACCCGGTGCTGAGACGCTTCCCTCAGCCAGAGATGTTGGCCCTCCTCTTTCCATTTTCCACGGAGAGGCCCGACCCATCTTCACCGTTTACGAACCGACCAGCCAGCAGCGCACAAAATTGGGCCGCGACAGGACCTCAGGCGGCCCACATGCGCGCGCCGATCGCCGCGCTGGTACAGTGATCACCCGATTGCCGGTTAACGTGCATGTAGGTATAACCCCGTAAACCGAACCTGGGATTGATGCTTAAAAACCAGCTAACGCTGTCCCCGCGGCGCCGGCACGCTGCACGTTGCACGTTGCCCCAGTCGCCTGAGGATCCTATGACCAAGGACGTAACCTCCCATTCATTGCCAGCCTCGGTCGAGGCGTGGAGACGGTTGTTTGAAGTTGCTCTGCTAGAACGCGACGCAGTAGTTCTCCCGCGACGACTGCAGGATGCAAAGCATGCGGTCATGGACCGTATCGAAGATTCCTTCGGTAGCGCTTCTCTCTCCGAGCGACGCTTGCTGCTGTCCGCGCTCAAAACGATCAGCGAACTTCAAAGATTGGCGAATATTGAAGATCTGGCTCATTCCGCTATGGCTCAGGCTTTCGTTTCCGCAGCGTAGAGGCCATTTCCATCACGAGTACGACACCATGACTGATCAATATCTGTTCACCAATTTCGGGGACCTATACCGGGCGGCCTTTGCTGAACTGAACCCGAGCACAAAACAACTGTTGCTGGGTGAGGTGAAAAAGGCGCTCGACCGCTGGCAGGAATCGATCACGGAAGGGGTCGTTTCCCCAGCCGAGGTCGATGCCCATCGCGTGGCAACGGTTCGCCTGGCCGCCTAGCCGCTGCAATCCGCGTTTTTGGGCGTCCCGGTTGCGCACGATTCTCCTCAAGTGCTGTATTCTCGGTCCTTTCGGTCTGGCTCGGATGGGGTCACAGCCCCGCAATTGACTTCAACACAGCCTGCGCAGTAAGAAGGGGTGTAAATAGCCGCGCCGGAAGCACTGCTGTGCGTTTTGTTCCCGACCGCCGAAATGGCAGCCATGAATAAACCTGTGGATCAGATCACCTTGAGCGTTACCCTGCTCATGGCGATGGCCGCATTTTACTTTGTGTTTATCTGGAAGCCCAACAGACCGATGCACGGACCGTCGCGCGCGCGTCAGCAGTATTCTCGAGCACCGTTCTGCTGATGGTGGTTGTCGTATTTGTCTATGCAAAATTCTTCCGCAGTTAATGCGCATCGCCGACTGGAACAGGAACAGGAGACATCGTGGCTAACCCTTTTGTACATGTGGAACTGAACACCTCGGATCCCGACAAAGCGAAAGCATTCTACTCTCAGCTGTTTGAATGGAAATTGGCGGACGTACCGAATCCGGCCGCTCCCGGCGGGTCGTACACAATGATCGAGGTGGGGGCCGGTACCGGTGGCGGCATCATGAAACAGGTTCCGGGTGGGCCTTCCGGCTGGCTGGCTTATGTCGTAGTCGATGACATTCACGCTGCCACTCAGAAAGCGAAGTCGCTCGGCGCGACTGTCATGAAGGAGGTCACCGAAGTGGCCGGCATGGGCTGGTTCAGCTTCATTCAGGATCCGACTGGCGCAGTCCTGGGCCTGTGGAAATCTAAATGAAGTCACGAGCCTCGGTCGAGGCTCGTGAAACTTGCAGCGAGAGCACGCTATCGTTGATCAGGTGGCGAACTGGTCGACCCGCACAATTTGATTGCGAATCGCATACAAGACCACTTCGCTCACCGAATGCAGGTGCAGCTTGCGCATGAAATTGCTGCGATGGGTTTCTGCCGTTTTCACGCTGCACCCCAAAATCACCGCCACTTCTTTGGTCGTCTTCCCTTCCGCGATCAATTGAAGGACTTCCCGCTCCCGGCTTGTCAGGGTTGGCAACGTCGCCGTACTGGATGGCGAAAAGTAGCTGTCCAGAATGTCCTGCACTCGCGAGGTGAAAAATGTTCGATGTCGCTCCAGGGCCTGCACTGCCGCCACCAGGTCTTTGGCAGCATCGGACTTCAGCACAAAGCCACGCGCCCCGGCGCCCAGTACTTCCCGGATTAGCTGTTCCGAATCGCTCATCGTCAAAATCAGAACTTTTTGATCGGCATCTTCATTAAGAATCTGCCGGGTGGCATCGAGTCCGTTCAATGTCGGCATCGCAATGTCCAGGACAATCAGGTCGGGTCTCATGTCCTTCGCCATTTGCACTGCTTGCCGGCCATCCGAGGCTTCTCCGCATATTTCCCAGCCAGGATGGGCTTTCAATAGTGCGCATATGCCTTGACGAACCACCGGATGGTCGTCCGCAACCAGAATTCTTAGAGCCACCCTTCACCTCGAATCTTCAGCCAAGTTTCGGTCTCCAGCTAACAACATCAAGACAATGCTCGAGCCGAGACTCCCACACAGAAACAGACCTTGCAAAAACTAGCAGAAGCCTAGCAGAGCCAACTCAACTGTCGATACAGATTACCTTGTAGTTCTCCTATATGCCATCCGGACGGATCGAATAGATAGAGTAAACCCTGTATAGCGGCGCGAGCGAACGCTTGACATTATAGTGGGTCCTTCCCCGTTGCTTTCGCTTCGTTGCTCCCCTAGAAAGGGCTTGACTGCCCATGAGTTGCATACTTTGCGTCGATGACGATCGCGATACTCTGAAGGTTCGGACGCTCCTGCTCGAAGCTGCGGGACACTCCGTTCGGACCGCGGATTCTGGAATCAAGGCCCTGCAACTCCTCGACGAGGTCACGGGCATCGATGTGGTATTGCTGGATTACCTGATGCCCGGGATGAATGGCCAAGAGCTTGCCGAGAAGCTTCGCCGGCTGCGTCCCGAACTGCCACTCATCGCGATTTCAGGTGTCAGCCTGCCTCCCGAATTCCTGAACAGCATTGATCGCTACGTACAAAAGGGACAAGATCCCGAGGTTCTTCTGGCCGCAATTTCCCGGGTGCTTGAGGTGTCGAAGGAACGAAGCCACAACCGGCCGCCATTTCGCGGAACCGTTCTATGCGTTGAGGATGAACCGTTGCAACTCAAACGCAGCAGAGTTTTATTTGAATCGGCCGGCTACAGCGTTCTTGAAGCACAGTCGGACAGGGTCGCGATGGAACTGTTCAAGTCACAGCACATTGATGCCGTTGTGATGGACTACTGGTTGTCGGGCAACAGTGGGACCACCGTTGCCGAAGAGATGAAGAAGCTTCATCCCAGAATTCCTATCTTGATGTTTTCCGGTTTCCCTTCTTTGCCGGGCGAGGGAGCCATCGTGGACGCATGGCTGCGCAAGGCTGACATCGACCCGGAATATCTTCTGCACGAGGTACAGAGGCTCATCAAGCTTCGCCGCGGTAATCGCGAGAGTGCCTCATCCTAGATGACCAAGCAAGCCTCCAACCCTCCGATGAATGAATTCGGCGCTCGTCGCATTCTCCCGTCTTCGGGATGGCTCGCCTGTCCTTGGCACTCTCGTGGCCCTATCGATCGGCTGTCCCGTCGCACAATTCCTCTCATCGTACTGTCAGGGTTATTAACTTGCTTGTGCTTCCCTGCTTCCGCTGAAACCACAAATTGGGATCAGCCTTCTGAAAACCCCGCCAAGAAACTGACTTTGGCGGAACTGGGAAGCGTGAAAGTAACCAGCGCATCCAAGACGCCGGAGCAGGTCTGGAAGACTTCCGCGGCCGTCTACGTTATTACCAGGGAGGACATTCAACATTCGGGAGCCACCATGATTCCGGAAGCATTGCGCCTTGCTCCCGGCGTGGAAGTAGCTCGCATCGACAGCAACAAATGGTCGATCGGTATTCGCGGCTTCGGAAGCCGGCTCGCCCGATCGGTCCTCGTCTTAATCGATGGCCGCACTGTTTATACGACCTTACTGGCCGGCACTTATTGGGAAGCCCAAAACGTCCTTTTGGACGATGTCGAACGGATCGAGGTGATCCGCGGTCCCGGAGCGATTATCTGGGGCCCCAATGCGGTGAATGGTGTCATCAACATTATTACCCGGAAGACCAAGGATACGCATGGAACCTTGGCCAGCGTGGGTGGTGGAAACGTTGAACAGGGTTTCATCAACACTCGTTTCGGAGGCGGCAACGATAAGGGATTCGACTATCGCATATACGCCCTTGGCTTCAATCGCGGTCCGGAGTTTCATTCCGATCGCCGGAATTTTGATCGCTGGAGAGCCATTCAAGGCGGTTTCCGAATGGATTGGGAAAAAGACACACGCGACACTTTCACCTTGCAGGGCGATGTCTACGACGAAGGAGCCGCGGAGCGCGTGGAAGCAACCAGGTACTCGCCGCCGTCTACCCAGATCGTTGACGGGACCGCCTACCTTTCTGGAGGGAATGTTCTGGGACGCTGGCAGCGGGTTATGGGGGAGGGTAAGGACGTCCAGATCCAGGCCTATTACGATCGCACCAACCGCCACGAACCCAACTTCGCCGATATTCGTGACACTTTCGATGTCGATTTTATGGATCGTCTGCCGCTTCCCGCGCGCCAGGAAATTTCCTGGGGCTTCGGATTGCGTCTCAGCCGGGGCAGAAACCCGGTTGTCGTCTCAGGGCTGACCTTCCAACCCACCGAAAGAACTGACCAGCTCTTCACCGTGTTCTTTCAGGATGAAATTGCATTGGTGCAGAATCGCTTGTCGCTTTCTCTCGGCACCAAGCTGCTACGCACCAATTTCACTGGATTCGATTGGCAGCCCAGCGTTCGCCTGCTCTGGACTCCCACCGAAACCCAAAGTGTCTGGACAGCTTTTACCCATGCCCTGAGAACCCCCTCGGATGCCGAAAGAAATTTCAATCTCAGTGGCTTTGGCGGCATCGATCCAGCCAGTGGCCTGCCAGTATTCGCGCGATTCAATGCCAATCACAACTTCCGATCGGAGCAGCTCAACGGATACGAGCTTGGCTATCGCCGACTCATCAGCCAAAAACTCTATTTGGACATCGCTGCTTTCTACAATCATTATGCCGACCTGTTTAGCGAGGACATAACCGGTCCGGTGTTCGTCGAAACCGATCCCGCCCCTACGCATCTTCTTCTGCCCGCACGGTTCGGAAATGGCCTTCTCGGCAATACCAGAGGCGTGGAAATCGCACCGGAGTGGAGGCCGTTGAGTTGCTGGCGATTGCGAGGCTCGTATTCCTTCCTGAGCATGAGTTTAAGGAAAGGACCTGACTCTCTTGATATTGGCACTGCTCCGATTATCGAGGGTTCAAGCCCGCAGCATCAAGTCAATATCCAGTCCGGTTTTACGATTTCAAAAGCCTTCAGCCTCGACTTCGGATATCGCTACGTCAGCGCTCTGACTGCGCAAAAAGTTCCCTCCTACTCGACTGCCGACGCTCGGTTCGCTTGGCAGCTCAACGAGCACTTTGAGCTTTCGATTGTGGGCCGAGATCTTTTGCAGCCTTATCATTATGAGTTCATGGGAGATCCCGGACCTCTGGTTGGTATCAAGAGAGCTATGTACGGACGCCTGGCGTGGACAAGATAAAAACAGAATCGGGTCGTCGATCCTGGTTCCGGGGACTGGTCCCTCAAAGCCTCGTCCTGCGCCGGCAACCAATGGATGCCGCCTTTTCTCGGCGTGGGTCGGTGCTGCTTGTGCTTCCTCTGATCATGGTCGCCTGTTCTCAGGCGCAAGAATCACATCCCACTGACATTCAGGTGAAAGCCGCCTATCTCTATAACTTTGGCAAGTTCGTAAAAGTTTCTCCCGATCGCCGGGTGAATTCTTTTGAAATCTGTGTCATCGGAAAAGACCCCTTCGGAACTGTTCTCGATTCCACCGTGGCCGGCGAAAGTATTGATGGCCGGCAAATTGCCGTCAGGCGACTTGCCAATATTCAAGCTGCCGAGGGTTGCAGCGTTCTGTTCATAAGCTCCTCGGAGGAAGCTCGCCTGGCAACTATTCTCCCCATTGCACAGCGTTGGAGCCTGCTGACTGTCAGCGACCTGCCACGTTTCGCCGAACGCGGCGGAAACATCGGCCTCATCACGCATAACGACAGAGTTCGCTTCGAGGTGAATCGTGCTTCCGCGGAGAAATCTCATTTAGAACTCAGTTCCGAACTACTCAAGCTCGCAACCAAAGTTATCCCCACATCGAACTCGGGAAACTAGAACATGGCAAACCTGCGCATGCGATCGATCTCCGCCCGGCTCACGAGGATGAACATGCTCGTCAGCGGTCTGGCCTTGGTTCTCGCCTGCGCCGGCTTCTTTGCTTACGACCAGGTTACGTTCCGCCAGGCCTTGGTGCACACCCTCTCGGCGCAAGCGCAGATCATTGCCTCCAACACTGTTTCTGCGCTCCTCTTCAATGATCCGCAATCTGCATCCAAGACGCTGGAGGCGCTCAAGAGTTCTCCCAACATAGCGTCGGCGGGCATTGCCACTATGGACCGTCGCCCTTTCGCTCACTACGGCCGGGACCCGGGCGGTGAAATCCTGCACTTGCAACCGCTGGCCGAGGGTGAGATCGAGAAGACCTGGTTCGCCGCCAAACATGTGGTTTTGATTCGTTTAATTCTGTCCGAGAACCGGCCGATTGGCTTGGTTTACCTGCGTGCAGACCTGAGTGAAATCGACCGGCGACTGAGACGCTACGCTGCGATTGCAGTCGTGGTGCTGGTGATTTCCCTCTTGGCAGCAATGCTGATCTCATCCGGGTTCCGAAAATCCGTGGCTCAGCCGATCATCCAGTTAGCCGAAACCGCCCGCGTGGTTTCTCGGGATCGCAATTACAGTGTGCGCGCCGCCCCCACGGGAGAGCAGGATGAATTAGCGATTTTGATCGCCTCCTTTAACGAGATGTTGGAAGAAATCCAGGCGCGCGAGAGTGCCCTTCAGAAAGCCCATGACGAGCTGGAAAGGCGTGTCTCCGAGCGAACTCGAGATCTGGTAGCTGCCAACCGCGAGCTCGAAGCCTTCTCGTATTCTGTCTCCCACGACCTTCGTGGCCCGCTTGATGCCATCAACGGTTTTAGCTACGTCCTGCTCAAGCGATACGGGGAAGGGCTCGACCACGGCGCTCGCGAACTGATCGAAGATATACGCCTCAGTGGCAAGCGCATGATGGAGCTGGTGGACGATCTGCTGAATCTTTCGCGAGTGACCACCAGCGTCCTGCATCCTGTAAAGATTGACCTTTCAGCGATCGCGCGCTCGGTCGCCGAGGAATTGTGTCGCGTGGAGCCGGCACGCCGAGTGGAATTCGACATTGCCGAGACGCCCCTGGCAAAGGGCGATGGCCGGCTTTTGCGCATTGTTTTGGAGAATCTGCTTCGCAATTCGTGGAAATACACTTCGAATCATCCCCGGGCCAGGATTGAGTTTGCTTCCTCGAATAAAAACGGTCAACCTACCTATTTTGTGCGGGATGATGGGGTTGGGTTTGATCCCCGTGCCGCCGGGCGTTTATTTCAGCCTTTTCAGCGGCTTCATTCCATAGCCGAGTTTCCCGGTAATGGTATAGGTCTGGCCACCGTGCAACGAATTATCCGCCGGCACAGGGGCGAGATTTGGGCTGAAGGCAAGCAGGAACAGGGCGCCACCTTCTTTTTCACGATCGGCCTTCCTGATAAAGGGGCTTTCCTTGAGCCAGCGGTACAACCCACCCGTTCTTCGACGGCGCTCGAATAGATCGTTCCCCCTAAAGTGTCAACGGTACGTAATTGTTCGCGCCGTTTCTACCCTCGGAAAGCATCTCAACAGAATTCTGCGGTGAGGGAACCAGATGGTACAGGTAGCTTCCGACGGATTGGAAACGGTCGAAGTTCATTCCAACGGCGCGGGGCTGCGGCGAAAATGGCGGGCTCTGGCAGCGATTGTGGCCGCAATCGTCATCGGGGGAGTCGCGATCTACCTGGTGCGCGCTTGGCCCTTCACACAGTCGAACGTTATCAAGCAGTTGGAACAAGCAACTTCCAGCAAAATACACATCACTGCATTTCGACCCGTATTTTTCCCGCATCCCGGCTGTATTGCCGAGGGAGTAACCTTCGAAAGAGGCGACGATCCCAAAGATCGAACTACCATGACGGTCCAGACGCTTGTCATCCAAGGGACCTTCACCGGATTGTTCACCAAACATGTGGCAGCGATTCGGGCGCAGGGAGCCCATGCCATATTTCCCTCGTTTGGCACCGCGCCTACCTGGAGACCAACCTCGTCCGACGTTGTGATCGACGAACTGACGGCCAATGGAGCGTTACTGGAATTCGCCCGGCGCGGTCCACAGAGTCCGCCAGTGACGTTCGTAGTCCACGAATTTGTGGCTCACCACCTGGCGACTCACGACCCCATGAAATTCGAAGTGCATCTTCACAATCCGACACCGCCAGGTGAGGTCCGCGCTAGTGGCGCGTTTGGCCCGTGGAAGATGGATCGAGTAAGCACCACACCTGTCTCAGGAACCTATTCCTTCCGGGATGCTGACTTGGGGGTGTTCGAGGGTATCCACGGCATGCTGGCGTCCGATGGCCAGTTTGGCGGAACCTTGGAGAGCATTGCTGTCCAAGGGGCAACCCAGACGCCGGCTTTCCAGGTCAAGGGAAGTAGTCACGCGATCGATCTGCAGAGCCAATTCCGCGCGAGCGTGGGTGCTGCCGACGGCAACGTCACCTTGGCCCAGGTGCAAGCGCGAATGTTGCGCACTACGGTAGTTTCACGTGGGAGCGTTGCCGGGCGGGCAAACGAACCGGGAAAAACCACGGCCCTGGACCTCTCTGTCCGCAGCGGTCGGATCCAGGATTTGCTCTTGTTGTTCGTCTCCGAGAAGCAGTCTCCCCTGAGCGGCGTGGTCAGCCTGAAGGCCAGCGCTACCATTCCACCGGGGAAAAAGCCCTTCCTGCAAAAACTGCAAATGTCCGGGACTTTTGGAATTGAGAGTGCCCTCTTCACGAAGGAGCAAACCCAGGAGAGTCTGGAAAAGTTGAGTGCGTCGGCGCGCGGCCATGCGGATGAGACCGACGACCCCCAGAGCGTGGTTTCCGACCTGCAGGGGCGTGTGGCGGTGAGAAACGGGATCGCCTCGTTTTCGGATTTGAAGTTTCGCGTGCCAGGCGCCCAAGCCCAGCTTCATGGAACCTTCGACCTGATCTCCCAAAAGGTTGACTTGCACGGAATACTGTTAATGGATGCGACTCTTCCCAGGGCAACTTCAGGAATAAAGTCCTTCCTGTTAAAAGCCATCGATCCTCTGCTGAAGAAAAACCGGCGGGGAGGCGCGAAGATCCCGGTGAGCATCAAAGGAACCTACCAGCATCCTTCCTATAGTGCCGATCCGGTTTAGACCCTGTCGGAACAGGTGGCCTCGCTTCTGACGGAATTCCTCACAAGTTCACCCTTCGCGACGATTTTTCCGTCGCTCTACAGAATGTACTGTAAGTAGAACTCCGGGTACTACTCCTCGAGTCCGACTGGCTATGTAGGGCATGCACCAGGTCGTCAAACCCGTACGGTACTACCGACTGATGCCTACCTAGTACTGTCGATTGCCGATTCGGGGGGCTGCGGCCCATGCTCTGGAGTATGACCAAACGCATCATGGTCGCCGACGACAACCCCTCCATCCGACGGGCGCTGCGCCATATTCTGGAGTCTAGACAGGATTGGACGGTCTCGAGCGAGGCGGTCGATGGCCGCGATGCAATTGACAAGGCTCAGAAATTGCACCCCGACCTGATTGTTTTGGACGTCTCTATGCCGGTCATGAACGGGCTCGATGCCGCGCGGGTGCTTCGCAATATCATGCCCGCTGTTCCCGTGATTCTGTGTTCGCTTCACACCGACGAAGTTCTGCAGGCGGAAGCTTCGGCCGTCGGCGTGAAAGCCGTAGTGTCGAAAGCGCAGAACATGCAAGTACTGGTAAAAACGGCTGAAAAACTTTTCGATGCAGCCTGACTTCCACTACGGTTTTTCGGCCACAGTAAAACTTCCCGTCGAATACCGTTCTCTCCCGTCTCCATTCAGAGGCCAACTGTATTGTCGAGGCTCTGACGCCGCATTATTGTGGGAATGCGGCGCAACCGAACCCCGCGCCCGGGCCGAACCTGACCTGGGGCGCGGGGAATTACTGTTTCCTAATCCTTTTCTACACCTCACCCAGTACTTCTCAGCAACGCTGGCTTTCAACGCCCCCACTTTTCATTAGTAGTGTAGATCGGAAGTAGTGTCGATCTGATTTTTGTCCACCGCCTCGCCCCAACAGGTTCTTATCCGCCATGGGCGGCGTTGCCCTGCAGCACCCTTCGGACTGCCTTCGTTAGGGCTGCCACCTCACAATCAAGCGCTGCGAGCACCTCAGCCGTACGCTCGAGATGGTTCTCTTGGCCCATGTCTTCGAGTTCGCGCGCTTTTTGGGCAGCTGACACGCCAAAATAGCTTAGGTCTCCCTTCAGACTGTGGGCGCTGGTTTGGATCAGATGGGCATCTCTACTAGCCACGGCTTGCTGCAGGCGCAGCATGAGCTTCGGGGTTTCCTCAAGAAAGATCTCGGCCACCTCACGCAACAGTTTCTCATCGCCTCCCATTCTTTCCAGCAGGTCCTTTGGGTTCCATCCCGGTAGCGAAGCCGACTCCGGGGTCGCAGGGTTGTCAGTCTCTGTCTTCAGCTCGGAGCGCTCCATTCCGAGTGTGCAGTGTCTTAAGACTGCCTCCAACTCTCGACGGTTAATCGGTTTTGCGATGTATCCGTCCATGCCCGCTGCTAAACACATTTCCTTATCCCCTTGCATGGCCCGTGCTGTCATCGCGATGATGGGAATGTGGCGATCGGTACTCTTCTCGGACGCGCGAATGTGTTGGGTTGCAGTAAGCCCGTCCATCTCGGGCATTTGCACGTCCATCAGCACCACATCGAACACTTGTTCGGAGAGCATCGACAAGGCTTCTATCCCGTTATTCGCAACCGACGTGTTGCAGCCAAGCTTCTGCAGCGTTCGAAGTCCTACCGTTTGGTTGACCAGGTTGTCTTCAACCAACAGCACACGCAAATCGCGCACAATCGGCCCCCGTTCGTCGCGACGGGCGTGGGTCAGCGAACTGCCGGCCACTTCCTCGCCGAGCGCAATCCGGATGGCTGCCAGCAGGTCGGCCTTACGCACGGGTTTGAGCAAATACGCCGAGACGCCTAACTCGCGACAGCGTGCCGCATCCCCCTTTTGTCCGGCAGAGGTCAACATCATGATCACCGCCCCCGCCAGCTGGGGATCCTGGCGGATTTGCTCCGCCAGTTCAAAGCCGTCCATGCCGGGCATGTGCCCATCAATGATTGCCAGGCGCAGACATTTGCCGGCTTCCCGGGCCTGCCGCATCGCCTTCAGCGCGCCCGCCCCGCTGTCGGCGGCAGTGACGTCCATGCCAAAGCCGGATGTCATCTTGGTCAATACCGTCCGGTTCGTGGCATTGTCGTCGACCACAATGGCGGGCACGTGCAGCAGCTCAGCAGGCTGCGTCGGAGACACCGTTGAAGCCCGGGTTCCCTTCCCGACTCCGAAACGCACCGTGAAATGGAATGTGCTGCCTTGCCCCACGGTACTCTCCAGCCAAATCCGGCCGCCCATCAGGTCGACCAGCCGGGATGAGATCGCCAGGCCGAGTCCCGTCCCACCATAGCTTCTGGTAGTGCTGGCGTCGGCCTGCGAAAACGCTCCGAAGATCAGCGATTGCTTCTCGGGCGCAATTCCAATGCCGGTGTCTGCGACACTGAATTGCAGTTCAAGCCCGAGCTCACTTTGACCAAGACACTGAACATGCAGCACCACTTCCCCACGTTCTGTGAACTTCACAGCATTGGCGATCAAATTGACCAGAGTTTGGCGCAATCTTCCGGGATCGCCCACCACCTCCGCGGGAACGTCTGGCTCAACCCAGCAGACCAGTTCCAGTTGCTTCTGGTGGGCGCGCAGCGCCATGGCCCGCGCAGTCTCCGCGATGAAATCATGTAGGTTGAATTCGATAAGATCCAGTTCGAGTTTCCCTGCCTCGATTTTGGAGAAATCGAGGATGTCGTTGATCAGCCCCAAGAGTGAATCGCCAGAGGACTTCAATATCTGAAGGTCGTCGCGCTGCTCCTTGCTGAGTTCGCTATCGAGCAACAGGTCAGCCATGCCCAGGACACCGTTGAGGGGAGTCCGGATTTCATGGCTCATGTTGGCCAGAAATTCGCTCTTCGCCTTATTCGCGGATTCCGCCGCTTGCCTCGCCCTCACCAACTCCTGTTCCGCCAGCTTGCGCTCCGTGATGTCACGGAACGTCCAGATACGCCCGTAGCATTTACCGTCCTTCCCCACAATCGGGGACGAATACCGGTCCAGGATGTTGCCGTCCTTGAGCTCGAGTTCGTCGCGGCTGGTCTCGCTGGGATGTTGGTAGAGATATTGGACCCTCGCCAAGAACGATTCGGGGTCCTTCATCAGGGTAACGACATACTCCAGCATCCGACGGTCGCCTTCAGTGTCCAGAATCTCGGGAGGAATCCTGAACAGGTCTATCAGCCTCTGGTTCAGCAGTAGTCTCCGGCTGTGGTCGTCAACCACCAGAATGCCGTCAATCGTCGAGTTTGCCTGCGCCTCCAGAAGTGCGGTCTTGGACTGAAGCTCAGCTTCCCACCGCTTCCGGTCGGTGATGTCTTGCGCAATCCCGCTCAAAATTTTGAGAGCGCCCCTCTCATTTCGCCTAGGTTCCCCGCGAGCCAGGATCCACCCCTTGCTCGCGTCGGGGCGCACCGTCTCCAATTCAAGTTCGTACGCCGCTCCCGTGCGCAAGCTCTGCTCAAGGTTGTCGCTCAGCCGTTTCCAGCTGTCTGGCGTGAACATGCGTTCCTGCTCCGGAAACCGGGGAGGCGGCAGGGACGGATCCAGGCCAAGCATGCGGTACAACTCGTCCGTCCATGTCACCTGATGCGTCTCTGGATCTATCGTCCAGCTGCCGAGCCGGGCTATCCTCTGCGCTTCTTTCAATCCCGCTTCGCTCCATCGCACTTCCTTCTCGGCCCGGCCGCGTTCGCTCACCACCGCTCCCAAGCACAGCCCGGTCAGTCCTAGCGCGAGCATAGCCAACTGCAGCCTGGGCAGAGAGCCCCGGTGGGCCTGGGTTACCCAGGCGGCGAAGGTCATTCCGAGGGTGATTGCCATCGTGGTGATGGTTGCGCCCGCCAGACCGCGCCGAACCGCCACCCAGATGATAGGAATAAAGAGAAGATACAGCGGCTGGTATGGAGTAGCCGGCGCAAAGCCGAACAAGAGCCAAATAGCCAGCAACACGGATGCGGCTTGTATTGCCATCTCCAGAATCTCTATGCGCGAAAGGCTGCGCAGCCAAGGCAGCAGTGGCTCAGACCTCGACCCGGCGGTCAACCAGGAACCCACCCGCGGAGTTATATGCACTAAAAGGAACGGGGCAAGCGTAACCATCGCGATTGCATCGCTTGCCCACCAATCGACCATAGTCTTGAGGATTGCGGAACGAGGAATCAGGCCGTCCCCCAAAAGGGTCAGCATTCCGAGGACTGCATTAAAAACTTCGAACGTGAAAAAGATGACAACGAATCGTCCAACGTCCCGCAAGCTGCCTAGCTTCGTATCAATCCGCCATCGCCCTCTCAGCAAGGCCACTCCAGCGACGTAGCCGAGATAAGTCAGGGTTGCGCCCGGTATTCCGCACCAGGAAAGCATTGGACGGTGATAGTTCACCGCTGCCGCTAGCAGGCTGGAAAGGAATAGCAAAGGCACGTAACGGATTCCGCCGCACAGCAGCAGAGGCAGGGTCAGGCCCAGCGGGATATAGCATGGGGGTGCGCCCTCCCACGCCTCGGAGGCCGTGGAGGATCCGTCCGTAACCAGGAATGTGGCCAGGAAGACTACTATCAGTATGAATTGCTTATAGAGCGGAGCACTGAGCCAACTCCGTTCCTCGCCCGGCGTCCCGTCCAACCGATGTCCTTTGCCCTCCCGACCGCGCTCGCAGTGACGGGTTGCTGCTCCCCCGCCGCCATCATTCTGCTTCGAACCCGCAACCCTTTTCTTCTGTGCCCTCATTGGACTGCAAGTCATTGGCTACACGCCGGTCTCATTGCAAAGCCCTCATCCAGACGAGCCCACCCCGGTCCCGGTCGCGAATTTGCAACGGCATCCCAGTTCCCTCATCGGCAAGGCCCGCTTTCGCTTGAGGCTCCGACACTAAGGGGTCTGGATCGATGGTTTCGTGCAGCGCCTGTGGGAGACGCGGTATCCCCCGGAATTCGGCACGATTGCGCTTCACCCCAGGCCTTCACTAAAGATTTATCGTGAGCTGCCGATACAACGAAAGGAGGAACTCCGGGCTGCGCGATGAGGGGTTCGTCGAAAGTGTTGCGGGATTTGCTGAACTGCATGCCATGCTAGAAGGCTGAATCCGCTCTCAATTCATTCCCATAGCAAGCCCTCGTTCTCGTCCCCCAGGCAGCGCAGAAGGATTTCCAGATGAGTTGAGGCGTAGCTCAAATCATGAACTTCTCGAGAATCATTCGAAGAGCGCAATTCCATTGCGCGGTCCTGAATCGCTTTCTGGGCGCGCTCAATCTGACGACGGGTTTTGCCCCGGTCCCTTTCCAGCATTGCGGCCGTATAGATCGAGTACCAACCTGTCGCGGCCGGCTTTGCTGCCCTGGTTCCCTCAGTTCCAATCTGCCTTGACACGGACTGCTCCGCTGCTCTCAGGATAGCGTCTAAGTGCTTCCGCGAGGCGCTACCCCGCGCCAGATGTCTGGGAACCTCGACCTGTGCTCCACTTCTACAAGTCGAAGGGAACCCGCCACCGAATGATTCGCAAGTTTCTCGAGTAGTAGATATCAAGCTCAGGTGTGGATCAATACAGACAAGCATGTAATCCGCGCTATTGCGGTAACGTTACCCCAAGGTATTCTGCGCTTTGCACATCACAAGATTCGGACGTAACGAAAGTAATCGACTTCGGTAATCCTCCGTTTGTCTATAGATCACAGACCCCGCGAAGGCTACGACCGACAATAATATGGAGGGTCGAGTTCTGTATCTACTGTCTTAGACGGGGAATAGCGTCATTGTATGTGCTAATGAACATGCAGATGCCTGGGGAAATCTCGCTGTTATGGTTCCAAGCAAGACTCAAGGACCCCGAGTTATGACATTTTGGCCAACCCGCCAACGGAGAGGTTTCACTCTCCTCGAATTGATGATGGTAATTGCTATCATCTTAATCGTCAGCGCCATCGCTGTACCCAACGTTACCAGAGCGATCCGTACGGCCCGGGTACGGAGCGCCGCAGTAGGGTATGCCAACCTGCTACAGATCACCCGCTCACGAGCCATCACCGATGATCGCTTTTATGCCGTGTACGTTCAGCCGGCCGGCAATGGCAATCCGCCGATCGCTTATGCGGATGTCTATCCCACGACTCTGAACGGCAGGTCGGGATTCGGACCGCCGCCTGCTGGGCACTACAATCCGGGCCCTCCGGCAGATCCCATGACCACGCTGTCCTTGGATGTCTCGCCGCGGCCCGTCGCTTCCGCTCCGAATACAGGTGGTCTCAAGGTTGCGTTCTGCGCCTCCTGTACGCCCGATCTCATATTGAACACCGCTCCGACTTGGGGACCAAACGGCATGCCCTGTTTGTCGAAAGCTTCCCTCGATGGCACCGGGACGGTTTGTAACTCATCCGGGGGGCCGGTCGCATACGTCACCTATTTTCAGTCGACCGTCAGCCAGCAGTGGTCGGCGGTCAGCGTAAGTCCTGCAGGTCGGGTCAAAGTTTGGCACTACGAAGCAAGCGCCGGGGGTTGGTCGTCCCAATGATCCATACGAGTTCAGCGATGAGAAAAAGAACGATTCAGTCGGCAGCCGCACGACGACAGAGGGTCGAGGGGGGCATGTCGCTCATAGAGCTCATGTTCGCCATGGCGATATTGGCCGTGGGGCTCTGTAGCATCAGTATCTTGTTCATCTTTGCCAGCCAGACGAACAACAAGAACAGCAAGGCCACTTCGTCCACCATGTTGGCCCAGCGGGTATTGGAGCAGATCAGCGCTCAACATCCAGATTCGCTTCAGGTCATCACGCTTACGGACTGCTCCGGAACCCCATGGACAGTCAAGACAGTCGGTGATATTGGGCCAGCAGGCATCGGAGCACAGATCGTGACCGTGGCGAGCGACCCCTTCTACGGTGGCCTCGACCCGGCGCAGGCCTATACCGCCATTCCCCCCGGATACGCGATGCAGTACGCAGATTGTGCCCCCAATGGGCGACAAGCAGTGTATGACGTACGCTGGAACATCGTAAATCTCAGTCCCTATACCCGCCTGATCACCGTTTCCGCGCGGCAGGCCAGTCCTTCGAATCAGCTCGGCGGCCGACTCTTTTTTCTTCCCGTAACTCTGCGTGGCATCGGAGGGATGCAATGAACCATCGATTCCATAATTCATCGCTCCCTGCATGCCGACGGCAGCGTGGTTTTTCTCTGCTCGAACTGCTTCTTGTGGTCGTTATCCTCACCGCCGTCCTGGGAGTGGTAGTCCGGGGAGCGGTCGAATTGCAGAAGAGGAATTTCTCTGAGGTGGCTAAGGTCGATCTAACCCAGCAGTCCCGCCAATTCATCGATCAGATCGTGAAGGATCTCCATCACGCTGGCTACCCCAGCGTTCGCATGTATGACCAGGTCACTTCTGCCGCAAATCCGGCTCTGTACGGCCAAGGGGTCGTTAGCATTGCCGGCAATGCCATCCAATTTGAAGGCGACGTAGATGGCAGCGGCAGTGTCAGCGTCGTGTTCGTGCAGCTCAATCCCCTCAATGGGCCATGCCCGTGCACCCTACAGCGCGGAAGTGTGTACAAGCAGGCTTATCTGGCCGGTACCATGCCGCAGTATTACACGCAGGTCGACAACGTCATGAACCTGAATCCTTTCAGCGCCGTCTTGAACGACGGTATCAGCGCAGAGTTGCCCTGCACCATTGCGGCAGGCGGTTGTGCGGACGGGAACAGTATGGCCAACATCAAAGCGGTGGGTCTCACACTCAACCTTCGAACCGCCAACCCGAATCCCGAAGACACTACTTTCTCGACCATCAGTATGTCGTCGGAGGCAAAGATCAACAACTAGGTCCAAGCGGGCCTCGAGGTAGAGCAAATGGACAAGAAGGAAAATGGTCAGCGTGGGATTGCGCTATTCATGTGTCTGGTGATCCTGCTATTGCTCAGCGCCGTAGCCGTTGCCCTGGTGTTCATGGCAAACACCGACAGCTTGGCCAATGCCAACTACCGCAGCCAGCAAGTTCTCTACTTTGCGGCGAAGGCGGGCATTGAAGAGGCGCGCGACCGCCTTATGGTCGCCAATGCGAACACCGTGGCAGCTCCGACCTGTGTCCCAAGTTCTTCCTGCTTGGCTGCCGTTCCAAGCGAGCCCACTGCTGCCAATGGTCAGGTCCTCTATATCCTTGGCGGACAGACTCCGGCCGCAGTCAAACCTTGGGATCTCACCACGGTCTATGGCGACGATGAACTATGTCACAACGGCTACAACCTGTTGGTCGCACCTCAGAGCGGCGACATGCACTGCACGGCGATCCCTGGCGGAACAGCTTGGTACACGACCACTACCAGCAAGATTCCCTGGAACGCCACGACCGCCGCGCTGGCTTTTCAATGGGTTCGCATCAGCCCCAAGCTCAACGGTTCCGTGGATAGCGGGAAGTACCCCGTAAATCCCACCAAACCCATGAATGTACCGGTGTGCTGGGACGGCAGTGAAGAAGTTCTATTGCAGAACGCGGCAAGTTGCGCCCAGATGGTCAATGCTGCTCCTCCTGGCCCCGCGGCCAACCCCGTGTACCTGGTTACCTCGCTCGCGGTCAATCCCCAAACCGGCTCGCGCCGTATGGTGCAGGCCGAAGTGGCCCTGCCACCGTCATCGCCTTTCCCCTACGGCCTGTTTGCCAACGGGAATGGCTGTGCAGCTTTGCAGGTGGGTGGAGGAAGTTCAACCGACAGCTACACCAGCGCCGCTGGGGGAACCTATGCCTCGACCCACGTGTCCTACGGAGGCGACATTGGAGCTAACGGGAACGTGCTCATGAACGGCAATAGCACCCAGATCGGCGGCTCTATCGGCGTGCCCAACCCGATCATCGGCGCCTGTCCGGCCGGGGTTACGGAGATCGGTGGCGCAGGGATGTTGCCCCCGGCGAGCGTGAATCGGATTGAGAACGCGGGTCCGTACTCCCTCCCGGTTCCTCCTCCACCCAACCCGATGCCCCCCACCACAGACATGAATCTTAAGAAATCGGGCGGCAAGTTCGTTCCTGGTTCCTACGGCAATGTCTCGGTGACCGCGGGTGGAACCGCGACCCTGGCACCGGGGACTTACAGCATCAATAGTATTAGCCTCGGGGGGAATTCTGCGCTGGTCATCAGCCCGCCCGGAGCCGTAGTGATCAATATCGGGGGCCAGGGCGTGAACACTCCCGTCGACCTCACCGGAGGTTCGATTTCCAACTCGAGCTTGATCGCCAACAATTTGCTCATCAACTACGCTGGCACAGGCACGATCAAGCTCGCGGGTGGAGCGCAGGCTTACATAACTGTGAATGCGCCCAATGCGAATGTGCAACTCACCGGGAATTCCGACCTCTATGGCTCGATCATCGGTCAGACGATCTCGGTCATGGGCGGCACGAAGTTTCATTTCGACAAGAACTCGAAGCTCGCGCCACCGTCGAACGGATACTACAGTGAGATTGCATTCCGTGACATCAACTACTAGCTGCCTCAGCAACAATATCCTTAACCTGTGATGACGCCGGTCCCTCTGGGACCGGCATTCTTATTTGCCAGGTTCGCCTGCGCTCCCATGTGACGATCCGGCTCGCGCACTCCTCCTCTCGGATCAGCTAGAATTCAAGTTTGACCGTGGTTCATACCAATGAGCTTTGAACCAATCGAAAACTACGGGGTGATCGGCAATATGCGCTCGATTGCCCTGGTGGGTGTAAACGGTTCAATCGATTTTCTCTGCTATCCAAACTTCGATTCTCCCTCCGTATTTGCAGCGCTTCTCGACGATGCCAAGGGGGGTTGCTTTCAGATTCAGCCGCAACTCAGCCAAAAGCACGTACGTCAGCTGTATTTGCCAGACACAAACATTCTCCTTACCCGGTTTCTGGCGGAGGAGGGTGTGGCCGAATTGACTGACTACATGCCCATTGGGAGCGACGGGGAGCAACCCAATGAGATTGTCCGTACCCTGAGTGTCATCAGGGGCGAGATCGAGTTCAAGATGCGGTGCCAGCCCCGGTTTAATTACGCGAAGTCTGGGCACAGTGTGAAGGTTGAAGACCGGCACGCCATTTTTTCGCCGATGAGCGACGCTTGTCCGCCTCTGGCGCTGTACTCCACCGTTCCACTGCGACAAGACTCCCAGGATGTAACTTCCGAGTTCAGGCTCCGCGCCGGCGACCGCGTTACGTTTGTGTTTGGCGGCGTTCGCGCGCAAGGACAGCAGCCTGAGATGGAATTCGTAGAGCACCGCTTTCACGCGACCGCACGTTTTTGGAAGGGATGGATCGCAAAATCAAAGTACAAGGGCCGGTGGCGCGAAATGGTCAATCGGTCGGCCCTGATGTTGAAGCTGCTCATCAGCCGGGAGCATGGATCGCTGATTGCCGCGCCGACTTTCTCCCTGCCCGAATGCATTGGCGGAGTGCGCAATTGGGATTATCGCTTCACCTGGTTGCGAGATGCGACCTTCACGCTCTACGCGCTGATCCGGCTCGGTTTTGTTGAGGAAGCAGAGGCGTTCATCGGCTGGCTGAAGGGGCGACTCGGTGACGATGCGGAGCGCGGACCGTTACAGGTAGTCTACGGGATTGACGGCAGGCAGACTCTCCATGAAGAGACGCTCGATCATCTGCAGGGGTATGCACAATCGAAGCCGGTGCGCATTGGCAACGCAGCCTATCACCAGTTGCAGTTGGATATTTACGGCGAAATGATGGATGCCATCTATCTCGCAAACAAGTACGGCGACGCGATTTCTCATGCCGGCTGGCAGGAAGTTGAGCGGATCTTGGAATGGCTCGCCAAGAACTGGCAACGGCCGGATCGGGGTATATGGGAGGTTCGTGGCGACGCCCGAGAATTCCTGCACTCCCGCTTAATGTGCTGGGTGGCTTTCGATCGAGCAGTGCGCCTTGCGCAAAAACGCTCCCTTTCGGCCCCATTCGGCGCTTGGCTCCGAACCCGCGACGCGATTCGAGAGGATATCTTCACCAACTTCTGGGATGAGGAGTTGCGATCGTTTGTGCAGTCGAAGGGCACGCAGAACCTGGATGCGTCGGTCCTTCTGATGCCCCTCATGCGGTTCATCAGCCCGGTCGATCCCATGTGGCAATCGACGATGAAAGCAATTGAATCACGACTGGTCGAAGACACCTTGGTTTTTCGCTATGAGGCGCAACGCACCCATGTGGACGGGATTCCGGGCGGAGAGGGTAGCTTTACTGCCTGCTCCTTCTGGTATATCGAATGCCTTGCGCGTGCTGGTGAGTTGGAAAAGGCTCAATTGTTGTTTGAGAAACTCTTGGGATACGCCAACCATCTGGGGTTGTACTCTGAGGAAATTGGTCCAAGCGGGCAACATCTCGGCAACTTCCCACAGGCATTCACGCATCTGGCCCTCATCAGCACCGCAACCTATCTGGACAGGGCCCTCTCCGGGGATGCCGACTCCGTGTGGCGTTAGCAGATAGCCGTTCTTCCGCGAAGTCTTCGCGGAGCATCTCGCTGACGAGCGTGGAAGCCTCAAATGTCAGATTACGCTTGATAGAATTGCGCCCTCTTCCCGCCCTGATCCACCTGCGATCGGTCGGCAGATTGGGGCGCATTAAGCTCAGCATGTCCCGAGGATGTGCGGCGAACCGGCGTCAACGTGTTCAACGGGTTCACTACAATCCAACTGACTGCACCCAGCAGACATAAAGCCGCTGCTACAAGAAAGGACGCTGCCCAGCCGTAGCGTGCCGCGATCCACGGAGTGAGGGAACCGGTCACGGCCCCGCCGATTTGGCCGCCCATGTTCATGAACCCCGAGACCGACCCGGCAGAGCCCCCGGCGATATCGGCAGTGACCGACCAAAAGGAGCTTTGCGACAAATACAGGGCTCCGGCGCCCCCGGCCAGCACTATGCTGGCCACACGCGCTCCTTGAACCTGTGAACCGAAAGCGATGAAGATGCCCGCCACCGTCATCGCAACTGCTGCCAGCAAGCAGCGACCCAGGCGCGGTCCACGCCACTTCGTGAGCCGGTCGTTGATGGTTCCTCCCACCAGGCAGCACACCAGCATCGCCAGGAAGGGCAACATGGAATAAAAAGCGCTCGCCTTCAGATCGAGCCCGCGGACTTTTGCAAGATAGCGATAGAACCAACTGAAAAAAATCCAGGCAACGTACCCGTAGCAAAAATAGCTGATTGTAAGCGCCCAAACTTCGCGGCTTCGCACTACTCGCTTCCAAGGCACCAGGACCTTGATACTGTTCTCCGCTTCCGGAGACGAGTGGTCATGCGCTCCCGATGTCGTGATCCCGGATTGAATCGCGGCGAGTTCCGAGGCTGACACTCGTGGGTGCTCCGCCGGGGTGTCGCGAGCTGTGACGAACCAGACTCCTCCGGCGAGCAGGCCAAGGACTGCGCAAACCCAGAACGACGAGCGCCAGCCGTAGTGAACCATCACGTAGGTAATGAGCGGTGGTGTCAGGCCGGCACCGGCTCCAACGCCGGCAAAGATCCAGCCATTAGCAATGCCCCGCTCGTGCACGGGAATCCAACGCGCAACGAACTGATTGGCCGCTGGATAGATTACTGCTTCGCCAGCCCCGAGAAGAAAACGAACAGCCACAAATAACAGCAGGGCCCCCTTGACGTTTGCCGGAACAAGAGCCGTCAAAGCGGTAAACAGCCCCCACCAAACGACTCCTGCGGTTAGTACGCGTCGCGCGCCGAAACGATCGGCAAGATGTCCGCCAACCGTCTGAAACAGCGCGTAACCGGCCACCAGCGCGCTGAACACCTTTCCGAGTTGCACATCCGTCAGGTGGTAAGCGTCCACAATCGCTCCACCTGCAATGGAAATATTCACCCGGTCCAGATAAGACACGGCGCTGAGCACAAACAGCCAGAACACCAGAAACCAGCGAACCCGGGTTGTTTCTTCCGGAATCAACGGCAACTCCGCGGCGCGCGCGCGAAGCCGCGACGGAGCGCCCATGCACCGTCTTTTCTAGCAAGCAGCATTGTTTCAGTGCTCGTCCCTGACATGCGCCTTCCAGGCTACGCCGAGTGCTCCCGCAAAATACGTGACAGCTCTTGGGCGACAAGCTTATCTTCGCCGGGTTGCAGCATGAACGAGCACATGGTCAATCCCGGACGCCCTTCCCCGCCGCCAATGACGATCGCGGGCTTGGAATTTCGCAGCGACTTTGAGACCTGTTGCGGAGTGATTGAAATCTTGTTGTCCCACATGATCTGCATATGAGGCACGTGGTTGGCGATGTCGGGAGTGAAAAATGAGGTACTCACGCCCGGAATCTTTGCGAGCTCCCGTGATATCCCAACCAGCCGGTCTTGCCATTCTTTGGTCAGCCCATCATGGTCTTCCTTGAGGTAGAGCTCAAGCGCCTTGACCATTCCCACAATTTCTTCCTTGCCGACCTTCTGGCTGCGGCCCAGCGTGTCCTCGTGCGGGCTGTTGTTCAGCAGGGCGTAAGCAACCAGATCCTTGCGACCGATCAATAGTCCTGCGCATTGCGGTCCTCGCATGGCCTTGCCTCCGCTGAAGGTCACCAGGTCGTATCCCATGTTGGTGTAGTCCCAGAGGTGCGAAACCGGGGGCGTGTCGGCCGCCGCATCGTTCATGCAAGGTAGTTGGTATTGCTTGGCCAGCTTGGCCCATTCGTCGACTTTGATCTCACCGGCAGCGTTGGCAAAATTCGTGAAATGCATCATCGCCGTGCGCTCGCTGACCGCCCGACGCAGTTGTTCCCGGGTTTCAATCTCAACCAGCTTGACGCCCGTGGAGCGTAACTGGTGATCGAACGGATTGCGGTGCGATTTCTGGATAATGACCTCAGACTTCATGCCCGTTACATCGGGAAGCTGCCGGATCAGGGCTTCATTGTCGCCGGTAAGAATGCCTGCCAGTCCTGACTGAATCGCTGCCGCCGCGCCCGAGGTCACGAGCGCGGTGTACCCGTCCGGAAGTTTCAGCATTTCTGCGATGCGCTTGCCCGCGGCCACCTCCAGCTCCGGCACGCTCACAAAGTGGCGTCCCGCCATCGCCATCACCGCCTCCAACTCAGGCCGCAGCACCGAGCCCCCCAGCATCGTCATTGTCCCCTCGCAGTTGATTACGGTGGTGACGCCAAGCTCCTCGTAGGGGTTGCCGGTCTGACCAAAACCGCTGACGTCGGCGTTCCCGCTGGCCGCAATCGTGGAAGTGGAGAAAAGCTTGCGAGGCGCGAGGATGGACGCCGTGATGGCGGCCGCAGTCCCGAGAAATCCGCGCCGATTCCACCTTGAGCTCACTCGCATGGGGCGTGCTCCTTGGCGATTCATTTACGCGTTGTCGCTGCAATGCAATTGATTTCGATCAGCGAATCTCCCGGCAGCGCAGCCACCGCGACCGTGGTGCGGGCTGGCCCGCCATGCGGGAAGTACGTCGCGAATACCTTGTGCATGGCGTCCCAGTGTTCAATCTTCACCAGGTAGACGTTCGCCTGAAGAATCGTATCCATCGATCCGCCGCCGATTTCTACCATCTTCTTGATCTTGTCCATGACCATGCTGGTGTGAGATTCAATCGTCCATTCCTTCTGATCTCGCGTATCGTGTGCCCCCTGCCCCGACGCATAAATCAACCCATTGTGGACAATCACCGGCATGATGACGTCTTTCTCGGTCCCGGGTTTGCCTTCGCCGTTCAGCTTGCGGATTCCGTTTCCAGCTTGCGCCACCGAACTCTGCGCCATTGCAGGGGCGGGCGCGAGGGTGGCAGTAATCCCCACCGCCGAAAGGACCGAAGCGAACCGCGACGCAAACATCCGGCGAGTGAAAGTCAAATTCATTAGCTGCTCCTTTCAAGGTTGACTTCGAGATCGCAATCACGGCAATGAGAGGCCTTAGAGAGCCAGCTTCGCAAGCCTCGCCTCCACTGTGCGGTATTCATGGACCGGCGCACGGTCTCGTGCAGTTCTCGCCGGCTGGTACCCGAGTTCGAGTGAGATTTGCAGTCCCGCGGCTTGGATCAGCGGTGCGAGTTGGCGCAGGCGCGTCACCGGCATCCGAACTGTCGGAGCCGTGATGCTGAGGCTCGACTGCACGCTGCCGGTGTGATCCCATATGGGCGCGGCCACACAGCGGATGTGTAGCTCGTGCTCTTCCATGTCGCAGGCGTAGCCGTTCTTGCGAACCCGATACAACTCGGTCTTGAGCTCCTGAAGACTCCCCACTGCGTTCGGAGTCAGCCGTTTGAGCTCGAGTTCGGGCAGAATCCGATCCAGCTCGTCCGCTGGCATATATGCCAGCATGACCTTGCCCACCGCGGTACAGTACAGCGGAACCGCCGCGCCGATGCGTGAATGAATGCGCAACGGCTCTGGTGAGTCCAATTTCTCGACGTACACCGCGGAGAAGACGTGTCGGACTGTCAGGTGAATGGTCTCGCGGGTTTGCCGGTTCAGTTCCTGCAAGTACGGCAGGCTGAGACGGCGGATGTCGAGCTGTCCTGCCGCTGCCTGTCCGATCGCAAAACACGCGATTCCGAGGTGGTGGTTACCGTCCCGATCGCGGTTTAAGTAACCCGCAGTCACTAGATTGGCCAGAAAACGGTGGACCGTGCTCACCGGCAATCGCGACAAACTCGCCACCTGCTTCGCGGTGAGTCCACGCGGAGACTCACTGAAGAGATCGAGGAGCCGCAATCCGCGCTGCAGCGCGGTAATGTCGTAACGACGTTTTGGGCGAGCTGACATAAAAAAGCGGGATCGCTGAAAAATGAAAGCGCGGAATTATCTGATGAAAGTCAGTTTTCTGCAACCGGGAAGCTCGTTCAAAGCCGCCCGAACTTTTTCACCGCTGACACGATAGATTTCAATTGCTCGATCACGGCATACATCGAGTGCTCTTTGAAATCCATCTGCTGTGCCAGGCTGAGCACCGGTTGCGCCTGCGCTCTAGGCACAACCGCCACACCATCGCTGTCCGCCACTACAATATCGCCGGGGCTGACGGGCACTCCGTTGCACACCAGCGGAACCTGCGCTCCCGCAAAACGGTAGTGATGGACCGAGGTAGACGGAACAATTCCCGTGGCAAAAACCGGAAAACCGATTTTCCGAAGATACGCCACATCCCGCACCCCTCCATCGATCACCGCTCCCGCATAGCCCCGCGCGGCCATCGCCGTGCCCATCAATCCTCCCATCCCTGCGATGTCTTCTCCGTCCTCGACCACCATCACGTAGACCGCATCGGTCGATCCCTGGTCAATGGCCTCCAGCATCCCGCTGAGGGCTTCCGGGTCTTTGTTTCCTTCGTCCTTCTTGAGCTGTACGGTTCGCGCAAAACCGGCAAATTTGGCCGTGAAAATCGGCTGCATGCGATGACTCATGTACATCCGCTTGCCTGTGATTTGTTCCAGCGCATCTGAGACCGAGGCGACTTCGACGCGCCGGAATTGCGCAAGCAGCTCGCTGTCTGACGAGGAGGCCGCAGCACTGGATTGTGCACGCACCACCCCTCCCTCGCGCGCTGCCACCAGCATCAATCCCAATATTGCGAAAACTAGGATGAGTCTACGGGCTTTCGCGTACGAACGAAATTTGTCCATTCCAGCCTCCTGGTTGTATATATGTCCGCGGACTCTAACACCGTTGCTACCCCGGTTGGAAGACTCAAGGCATCCGCCTTACTTAAAGGAGACACTAAATGCAATTGAAAACTATGCGGCTTTTCACTGCGGCACTGGCGCTGATCACGGCCCTTCCCTGGCATTTCAGCCAGGCTCAGGAACACAAGGCAATCAACTTGTCGAGCGCCAGGGGCCTTCCTTTCAGCGATGGCATCGTCGCGGGGAACACTCTTTACGTTGCGGGTCAAGAGGGGACCGACGACGCGGGCAAGCTGGCTGCCGGAGGCATCGGCCCGGAGACCAAGACAGCACTCGACAACATCGCGAAAGTCCTGAAAGCAGCCGGATTCGACCTCAAAAACGTGGTCTCCGTGACCGTATACTTGGCCGATATTCACGACTTTGCGGAAATGAACAAGGTGTACAAGGCTGTCCTTCCGGACCCTAAGCCAGCGCGAGCAACCATTCAGGCAGCTGCACTGGTGAACGATGCCAGGGTTGAGATTTCGGTGATCGCGGTGAAGAAGAAATGAATTCCTGCTAGTCGCGGCCGCTGAGCCTCTCAGTGCGAGGAGGAGTGGGAAGTAGGACCACCCGCAGGCGTTCGCGAATCGGGACGCCCGGGGGCGTTTCGCGGTCCAGGGAAACCACTTATGGAACGTGTTTTCACCCAGTGAAAAATACCGAAAAGTGGCCCTTGCTTCCCTGATTGCGCCTTCGGTAGCCTCAGCTCGAACATTTCATGCTTATGCTCTCAAATCGCCAACGTCTCTTGCTGGGGCTTTCTCTGGTGCTGTGCATTGCAGGATTTCACTCGTCGTTGGCGCAGCAACATGATTTCTGGAATGATGACACCAAAACCATTGCCGTACCCGGCCGCCGCCCATTCAACACCAACTGCGCCCCGTGCCACGGACTGGATGGGCGGGGAAGCGACAAGGGCGTGGATATCGCGGGCGGCGCCAAGCTACGGCATCTCTCCGACACCCAGGTCTCCGCTATTATTTCAAACGGCATACCGGGAACCGGCATGCCAGCTTTTCACAACCTCGGTGAACCGCAGCTTCGGGCAGTTGTCAGTTACTTGCGAATCCTCGAGGGAAAACTTGAGGCGCGCAAACTTCCTGGCGACCGGGCCCGTGGCAGGAATATCTTCTTCGGTAAAGGCGAATGCTCCAGTTGCCACACGATCTCGGGCGATGGCGGATTCCTGGGCCCGGACCTCTCCGGTTATGGATCCACTATGTCCGCCAACGCGATTCGAGACGAGATCGTGAGAGCCGACAGGATTGACACGGCTGGCTACCGGTCGGCCGTGCTCACCACTCGCGACGGTGATCGCCTGGAAGGTGTGATTCGCAATGAAGACAACTTCTCTGTGCAGTTGCAGACGAAGGACGGCAGGTTCCACTTCCTTCAAAAGTCTGATCTCACCTCGGCGGATTATCCTGGCCATTCCCTGATGCCGACCGATTATCGCGAGCGGCTCGGCCCCACCGAACTCAACGATCTGGTAAGTTACTTAATGAATAACGCTCCGGCGCCGACCCAGGCGCCAGCCTCCCACAAGATGGAGAATCCTGCCAAATGAGATTTGCGCGAAAAATCTTGTCTCCCGTGATGACCGTACTTGTTTTCCTGCTTACCGCGTCCGCCGAAGCGACTCACGCTTTTGAGCTTGAGTCGCTTTCTCCGCAGTTCTGGGATCTGGTGGATCGTCACGCAAAACTGGAAACGGTTGCGACTGGCTTTGGCTTTACGGAAGGCCCCATGTGGGATCCGACGGGATTCCTCTACGTCAGCGACGAGACCATCAACAAGATTTACCGCGTTTACCCCAATGGCAAGAAGGAAGAGGTCATCGCGCTGGGCGACCCCGACGGCAACACCTTCGACCGCCAGCATCGCCTGATCGATTGTGCGAGCGTGTTGCGCGCAATTATCGAAGTGACTCCGGACGGGAAATATAAGATTCTCGCCGACCACTACGACGGAAAAAGATTCAATAGTCCGAACGACGTCATCGTCGGACCAGACGGCGCTCTTTATTTCACCGATCCAACGCTCGACCTGGTAGCCGGGGAAAAGCAAGAACTCGCCTTTCAGGGCGTCTACCGCCTGGATGAAAGTGGGAACGTGCGGTTGCTGACCAAAGATCTGGTCCAACCGAACGGGTTGGCTTTCTCCCCGGATGGCAAGCACTTCTACGTCGACGACGACGAAAAAAGAAATATTCGTGTGTACGACGTCGCCCCAGATGGCACGCTTGGCAACGGTCGCATTTTCGGCGAGGAGCCAGGCGGAAAGAACGATGGCGTTCCGGATGGCATCAAGGTGGATAAAAGCGGCAACCTCTTTGTCACCGGCCCCAGGGGTATTTGGGTCTGGGATGCAAAGGGAAATCACCTCGGAACCATTGTCCTGCCGGAACAACCCGCAAATTTGACCTGGGGCGACAAGGACTACCGCACGTTGTACATCACGGCGACTACTTCCGTCTATCGCCTCGAAATGAAGACTCAGGGCTATGTGCCCTACCTCGAACATTGAACGACCCGGCATCGAAAAACGGGCAAGAGAACTCGCGACCACTCGGCTTGAATTTCAAGGGATTCGGACAAATTGGCTGGCACTAAATCCGGCACCATACGTTAGTGCGGAAGGGCGAAGCTGAAGACATCGCTTCCGGCCGAGACTGCCACGTACTGGATCCCGTCAACCGCGTAGCTCATCGGTGAGGCGCGCATTGTCTGGCCAGTGTTGAAGTGCCAAAGAGCACGACCGGTCGCTGCTTCCACTGCTTCCAGGGACCCGGCGTCATCCCCAAAAAACAACAATCCACCACCGGTTGTCATGGTTCCACCCCAGGAGTCGCCGCGGCCCACCTGTGGATAACGCCAAGCCGTCTTTCCATCCGCCACCGAAAGCGCTACCAGAACCTTCTGCGAGTGTTCCCCGGGCGGGACTCTCGTGCCCGTGTTGTAGTAAGTCTCACCCTTCACAAACCGCCGGGCACTCGCAAAGTAAAGATTGCAGCCCTCAAGAGCCATTACATAGAAGAACCCAGTATTGGGGTTATAGGAAGGCGAAAACCAATTGGTGGCGCCCACGATGCCCGGGCATATGTACATGCCTTCAGCGGTCGGGACTCTGCCCGAGAGTATCGGACGCCCCGACGCGTCCACGCCCTTGGCCCAGTTCAACTTTTCCACGAAGGAAGTTGCGCGCAAGAACTTCCCATTCGTCCGGTCGAGAACATAGAAAAAGCCGTTCCGGTTGGCCTGCACCAGCAGGCGACGCACCGTACCGTTTTCTTCAACATCCACCAGAACCGGGGTTTCATTCGCGTCGTAGTCGTACAAGTCGTGAGGCGTGAACTGGAAATACCATTTCAGCTTTCCCGTGTTCGGGTCGATTGCCAGGACACAGGCCGTGTACAGATCATCGCCCGGCCGCGAATCTCCTACAAAATCGGGCGCCGCGTTGCTGGTGGTCCAGTACAACGTGTCGAGTTCCGGATCATAGGTTCCCGGCATCCAGGTTGTGCCGCCTCCGTGCAGATAGGAATCGCCGGGCCAACTGGACGAGCCGAATTCTCCCGGTCCTGGAATAGTCCACAAGCGCCACTTGAGCTTTCCGCTTAATCCATCGTAGGCCGCCAGAAATCCCCGCACCCCCGAGTCACCTCCGGACGTGCCGACGATGACTTCGCCTTTCACCACCAGCGGAGCACTGGTGGCGCCATAGTGCTTAGCCTTGTCCGCGTATTGCACATCCCATTGCACCGCTCCGGAGCGGGCATCGAGGCAAAGCAAGTGGGCGTCATCCGTTTCCGCATACACAAAATGCTCCCACACCGCCACGCCGCGGTTTTTGTGAGCCGCGGCATCATCGAGCAACCCTGAGCTCAGTGGGCGCTGGTGATGCCACACGACCCGCCCCGTGCGCGCATCCAGTGCGAATACATCGTTCGCGGAAGTCACGTACATGATGCCGCGGATGACCACCGGCGTCGCTTCGAGCCCCTGCGAGTTACCGGGGTGGAAGACCCACGCCGCACGGAGCTGCGCGACATTTCCAGCATTGATTTCCTGCAAACTGCTGAAACGCCGCCCGGTGTAGTCCCCGTTATAAGAAGTCCAGTTCGCGCCAACCGGCTCGGTCAACAGATCCACCGCGCTCACATGGGTCTCAACGGGGACTGGAGACTTCCCTTCCTGCCCCGTGGTGGGCAAGCCGGTGCAGGCAAGGACCAGCAGCAACACGATGAATGCTTCCCCACGCCATTGCATATCAGCGATTGTCTCCGGTGCCCACCTGCACCTCCTGCAGAGATCCGCGGTCCACTCCATTCTCGTCTTCTAGGTGAAGGGAGAGTCGCGCCGGTTTTCCCGGAGGCGTGATTTCTGCTGCGAGCGACACCGGTTCGGTCGGGCTCACATCTGCGACCGGCATGGTTCCGAGGCTCCGCCCGCGCTCATCGTAGAAGCGCGCGATCAGGCGTCCAGAAAAGAACACTCCAAAAGAACCCGATAGTTTGATCTTGCCTCTCTCCAGACCAGTCGCGCCAAGTGGACGAATAACAATCCCCGCGTCTGTCACGCCATGGAACTCGCTCCCGGCTCGCGTGGGGAACCACTCTGTCTCGAGGTTGCAGGTCTCCCCGGGACGCAACCGGCACATCGGACTATTGATCTCGGCTTCGAGGTAGTAAGGGCCGGCTTCGGAATCGGCGCGCAAGGAAACTATCCCGTCGCTATTCAACCTCAGTTCTGGGCCATTCGTCCAAAAGATGACAGAAGCTTTGCCCGGATAGGATTTGTTCTCCTCGTACTGGAAGCGCTCGATCATGGCGTACCCGCTGGTGCCGTCAACGACTGCCAGCCAGCCTTCCGTCGAGTCCACCCACAATTCGGCAGCCATGTGCACGTAGTGCAAGGCAAGGATGCCGTCATCCCTGACTGAAATCGCGGGATTCTCCGCTGGACCGAAGCGAACGTGGTAGCGGTTGAGATAACTGCTCGCTCGGTTTGCGGGTGTGAACGTCCAGAAATCGTGGTTGAAGTCCGCGCGCAGAGCCCCCGCTTGACGGGCCTGGGCTTGATGAGCCCGGATTGGCCGTATCGTATTGTGAAACGGACTGCATCGACCATTCCAGAGTATGCCCCGTCACATTCTGCATAGACGCCCGAAAACGGATACGGGGGGAATCGGCGTCCAAACCCATCGTTCGCTTAATTTGCACCCCGGTCTGGGGATCCGCAGGTCCCGTAAGTTCAATCTCGCAACTCTGTCCTTCCGAAAGCTTTCGAAAGGAAAACGGTCCGTCGTCCAACAAGTCGGAGTTTCCCGCCCAGTGTTGTTCGTCATTGTTCCCCTCCGGCAAGAGCCAGATCTTGTCGCCTCCATAGTTGAACCATTCGCCCGCGCTGGGCGGCAGGTATTTGCCTGCAAACTTGGGATTCACGAACAGGTAGGGATGTCCTCCAAACGTGACCTGCATTAATCGGCCGCCGTTCTGTGGCACCACGATCAACTGCACCCATTGATTCGAGATGCGCTCGGCATGCCAGCCCTTATAGTCCACGGCCTCCACCTGGCACTGCGCACGCTTCGGCGGATTCTTCTGATTGCCGGCTTGGGCGAAGCTGCGCGTCCGTCCGGCCACACCGAGGAGAAGAACCAAGGCGAAACGTCGCGTCCAGTTCCGGTTTACAGAATGCCCTGTCATGATGATCCCTTTTCCACAGAGGTCGGGGTCGAGGGTAACACGCACGCGAGAATCTTCAAACGCAGGTTTCTTAAAACGAAATCAAAGCCAATCAAACGAAAGCTTCCGATTTGCATCGGAGCACATTCTGTGGTATACCAACTTCGCCATTGAGCCAGGCGGCGTCAACGCACCTGCGTGGGTCTTCTGAGGAGGTATCGCAATGCGCAATCCGCAATTCCAGCCGGCGGTCCTTCGTGAAGTTGCTGGCGGCTGCTCCGCTGCTGAGCCAGATTGCTGCAGGCGATCTTTATGCGCAAGCCGCCACGGCGATCGGCAAGGATCCGCGACAAAATGTATATACCCGGCTCGGAGTGAAGACCGTCATCAATTGTCGGGGCACCTGGACCTATCTCAGTGGATCCCTCGAATTCCCCGAAGTTCGTCAGGCGCAACTGGAAGCGGCCCAGCATTTCGTCAATATGCTGGAACTCCAGCGTGCGGTCGGCAAGCGCTTATCGGAACTGACGGGTGCCGAGTCCGGCATTGTCACTTCCGGAGCAGCCGGCGCGATGGCCGCGGCAAGCGCCGCATGTATGGCCGGGACCGATGACAAAAACATCTGGCAACTTCCCGACACCACGGGACTGAAGCATGAAGTGATTATGGTGGGAGGCCGGAGCGCCTTTGACAGTGCCATCCGTCTCACCGGCGCCAAATTGATTCTCACGTATTCGCCGGAAGAACTCGCCAGCGCCATTAACGAGAACACCGCCATGATCTACACCACGGCTCTCGGTGACAAGCTGCGGCAAGTATTGGCGATCGCCAAAGACCACAAGGTTCCACTGTTGCTGGATGACGCTGCCGGCATACCACCCGCCGACAACGCGAAGCTATACGCTCGCATGGGCATTGATCTTTACTGCTTCTCGGGTGGAAAGGGGCTGTCCGGGCCCCAATGCAGCGGCTTGCTTCTGGGCCGAAAGGATCTGATCGAGGCCGCTCTCCTCAATTGCAGTCCGCGGGAGGGCGCCGTGTGCCGCCCCATGAAGGTCGGGAAGGAAGAAATCATTGGCTGCCTGACAGCGCTCGAGACCTGGCTGAAGCTCGATGAGAAAAAGGTCTACCAGGAATGGAATGGCCGCATCGATCGCATTCGGAAGCTGGTCGAAACGGTCCCCGGCGTCAAGACCGACATCTACACCCCGGACGATGGGAATCGTTATCCAACCTTGAAGGTTTCCTGGGATCAGCAGGCTTGGCGATTCAGTATTTCCGATTGCGTCGAAGAACTGCGCTCGGGCGATCCGGTCATCGAAGTGCTCGGGGTAGACAATCCCAGCCTGGTGACCGCGGTTCGCGAGGGAAATCCGAATCGAAAGGAACGCAAAGTGCCTGACCACATCGAATTGGTTTCTATGACCATCAAGCCCGGAGAGGAACTTGTCGTCGGGCAGCGACTGCGCACCATTCTGGGCTCGGCCCAGAAGAAGTCCGTAGCCTAAGGCGACCGAACCGATTGCTTTCGAATTATCTATCCGAGGTTTCCCGATGCGACTGCTGCTGGCTGGATTTCTGCTTTCATCGACCCTCTTGCCTCAGGAGCCAGTGCGCGCCATCGTTCCCGCCCAGACGCCCGCGCACCCAAACCGGTTCTACTCGCCGGCTGTCGATGCCGGAGACTACATCTACATCTCCGCACAGGGACCTCGTCGCCCGGACGGCACCTCACCGGCGACCTTCGGCGCGCAGGTTCGCCAGGCGCTGGATAACCTGAGGACGACCCTCGAATCTGCCGGTTTGACCATGGAGCATGTGGTCTACACCCAAGTGTATTTGGAGGACTTCGGCAAGTATGGCGAAATGAACGCAATCTTCGCCGAGTATTTCGCAAAGATTCCGCCGGCCCGCGCCGTGCTGGGCGTTGCCAGCCTTCCCGAGTCGCCGGTTCAGATCAGTGCCGTCGCGATGCGCAGTTTAGCCGACCGCCGGGCCGTCTACCCGCCAAACTACCACTCAGACCAGTCAGCCTCTCCCGGCATTCTCACTCACGACCGGCTTTTCATATCCAGCATGCCCGGCACCGATCCCCTCACGGGCAAGGTTCCCGATGATCCGGCAGCGCAAGTCGACCTGGCGCTTGATCGTGTTGAAGCCGTGGTGAAGGCCGCCGGACTTCAGCTAAGCAATATGGTCTTCGTCAATCCATACTTGACCGCCGAGATCCCGATGCGAGTGATGAATGAGCGTTATGCCCGGCGCTTTGAATTCGGCAACACTCCAGCGCGGGCTACGATCGAGGTATCGAGTTTGCCCGGCGGCGCCCACATCGAGTACACCGGCGTCGCGGTGCGCGATCTCCGGCAGCGGCGAGCCATTCGCCCTAAGAACATGCCGCCCAGCCCCACCGCCAGCCCCTGCGTCTTCGCCGGAGACACTTTGTACTGTTCGGCCAAGAGTGGGTTTATTCCCGGGCCACACGGTGGCGTTTACGCGTCCACTACCCCGCATCAAGTCCGTCAGACTATGCGGAATCTTCTCGACAATCTGGAAGAAGCCGACATGACTTTCGACCAGGTCGTGGCCACAAATGTCTATCTCGACAATCTGTCGGACCTACCCGCATTTGATGAAGTGTACGCGCAATATTTTGGCACCGTACCTCCGGCGCGCACTACCATCCAACAAATTGCAGCCGCGGAGCGCAAGCCCGACCAGGCGGGCCACTACCCGGACCTTGAGCAGGTATCGCTGATCGCAATCCGCGGCCGGGCGAAGCCCTGAATGGACAAGACAGCAGCCAGACCAAGCCCAGGCCCGATCTGGCTGAAGTCAGAAGTACAGCTTCAGGCCCAACTGCACCTCGCGCGCCGGAGAGGCCAGAAACGTAAGCGTGCCAAAGCTGCCTCCCCCCAGGTCGGTATCCGCCGGACCGAAATTGGGGTGGTTGAATACATTGAAGGCTTCCAACCGAAACTCCAAACGTGCTCCCTCTCGCAGACGCGAAACCGGAAATTCTTTGAACAACGACATCCAAACATTCTCGCTTCCGGGCTGGCACACGTTGGAAATGGTCCTCGGAGCGCGGCCAAGAGTGAATGCTTCGGGTTGTGAGCGGTTTGGCGTTGGTAAAACACTGTTAACCAGCCCCGGCAGCCAAGGTTGAACTGGATCGACAGCTCTCGGCGTTTCCTGTTAACCACAGGCCTACCCAGCAACCCCATGCAGAATCCACCGATAACTCTATCGGAGAGCGTTCTACGCCGAGACAGAGCCGCCCTGCCGCGGCAGCCACACGCCCGACAAACAGGAAACGGGCGGCATCCTGCGTGGAGCATAGAAATCGTCGAGCATAGAAATCGTCGAGCATAGAAGGAGAGGAATCAGCCATGCGACCGATCGATAAAACCACCCAGTTCGATTCCACCTCCGACGTGGTTACTCCGGATCTGAATCAAGCAGCGACCCATTCGTCAACTTCTTCGGCCCCCGCCAGTGATCCGCCCATGGAGCCTCCCGATAGTGGCACCGTGGCCGGTAAGCGCCTGGAGAGAGATCTTGAATCCGCGTACTTTAAGGGCGCTCTGGACAACGCTTCGCCTCGCCCGGGAGGACAAATTCTGTACGACCGGAATGCGAAGCCGGATGGCAGTGCGGGTACGGAGACGCCTGCCCCGCTGTCGGCACCAGTGCGAGTGGCCGATGCCGGTGACGACACCAACATCGGCGTGCGGGCCGCGGCCGGGCACCTTGTCGGGAAAAAAGTGGTAGGCTCTGGCGAATGCTACGACCTCGCGGATCAGGTGTTGCGGGACGCTGGCGCGAAGAGCGCACCCGACTTTCAAAAGGTGACCAAGTCCCGCGACCAGGACTACAAATGGGGCACCCCGATCGACCCGAAAGACGCCAAGCCCGGGGACATTCTCCAATTTCGGAACCACCAAATCGTCAAGGAAGTCGTCACCAAGACAACCAGGACCTACCCGGACGGGCACTCTACCCAGAGCATCGATAAAAGTTCGACTCCCTACAATCGTGGCCAACATACGTCGGTGGTCCTGTCCAATGATGGGGACGGGAAAATGGCCGTCGCCGAGCAGCATGTCCTCGATCACGACACCGGAAAGCTTTCCGGAACGGTGCGGAAGAACGACCTTTATACGAAGGACACTTCCTGGAAGACGACCACGACCAGAATGGAAGGGAATGTCCAAGTCAAGGAAGAAGCCACGATCAACGTCACCGTAACCGGCACCATCCACGCCTATCGACCGCAGCCAAAAAACGACAAGCAGTAAAAAGAGGACGGCAACAATGCTCCCTCCCCTGTCAGATCGGGGATTCCAGTTTGATCCGACCCATCACAAGGGCCGCCTGCCCGTATGATGAGAGTCTGGCTGGCTGCCCTGCCAGGTTGCGGTGCAAACACACAGGCTTACGTGTTCTGTCAGCTGTTGGGACAATTTTCTGCCGACGATTTACTCAGCTCCCTGTTGGCGGTTTATTAACGGCTTCGGTCCGATTGGCCAGCAATCCGGACACCTTAAGCAGACTGGGCAACAGATGCAGTTTGTGCAAAGCCGCATAAGCTCTGGCGATTGCTCTGCCCCGAAGTCTCGGCTCAATACCTGCGATTGAATCACAATGCCGCAGCCGCCAGAGGCTCTGCCTTTGTTTGTCACTAAGGGGCTGAGCGTGCATCTGTCCTTAATGTATGGCTGCGGAAAGTATTATTCCCATTGCTGACTTGTTCGAAGCGCACCTCACGGTGAGCGAACTGGATCGGGCCGTCGCTTTCTATAAGGACCTTCTGGGTTTACCGCTGGCGCCTCATGCAGATCAGAGAGTGCAACTTGGAAGGCCACATGGAGGCTGATACTCATCGGCATGGATCCCGCCTCCCAAAGACCGAGCATTGCTTTCCCGGGAGCACACGAGGTGCGAGTGAGGTTCGCCATCCGCACGGTATTTGACGGCGGCGGCGAACAGTCAGGCATTCTTGACCAGGTCTGTGGCAGACTCGGAACTGACGGCTAGTCAGTCCGGCAGGCTTCCTCGGTCACTGCGTTGAAGTGATAACCCAGGATCGCCAAGGTCACCGCAGTGCCGAAGCCATGGCGGTAGCGTGTGGCGGCATCGATGAGCAACCTCCAGTAGCTTGCGCGTGCGTCGCCGAGAATGCCTTGCTTCACGACGGAACGACACAACGCGATGTACTCCGAGAGCGACCTGCGCGTGCGGGTGGGCTGATAGTGCTCCAGAAACCGCCGGACCCGATCATAGTAGGCGTCCGGGGCGTAAATTCGCTTCAATATCGAACGATACCCATCCAACAAGCATTGTGCAGACATTGTCGGAATGAAACTCAGATTGCAATCGATGTTGTTTCCATTTGCGTCGCTGACAAGGCGTCCTTCGCTCTCGAGGCGCCGGTATAGCTGCGTGCCTGGAAGCGCCTGGAGAAGCCCAACCATTGCGATCGGGATGGCGCTCTCTTCGATGAACTCAACCTGCCTGTCGAACACATCATCCGGATCACTGTCGAAGCCTACGATAAAGCCGGCCATAACCTCGATACCGTGTTCCTGAATGCAGCGTACGCTGTCGAGCAAGCTTCGTTGAGTGTTCTGTAGCTTGTGCGCTTCTTTTAGGCTCGCCTCCACCGGGGTCTCAATGCCCAGGAACACCCGGATGAAACCAGCGGCTTTCATCAACGACAGAATCTCAGCGTCATCTGCTAAGTTCATGGATGCCTCTGTGAAGAATGTAAATGGCCGGCGATGTCGATTGTTCCACTCGGCCATTGCGGGCAGCAGTTGCTTAACGTTCTTCTTGTTTCCGATGAAGTTGTCGTCCACAAGAAACACCGCCCCTCTCCATTTCCGCTGATAGAGTTGCTCCAATTCAGCAATCACCTGTGCCACGCACTTCGTTCTGGGCTTACGCCCGTATATCTCAATGATGTCGCAGAACTCGCAGTTGAACGGGCACCCACGTGAATATTGGATGGCCATCGAGCAGTAATGCCGGGTATTGATCAAGCTCAAGTCGGGCAAGGGACTGCGATCAAGGGACGGCATCTCGCCCGCCTTGTATTGCGGCTTTGCTGTACCCCGCTCCAGGTCTTCGGCAAGTGGCGCGATCAGGTCCTCGGCCTCCCCGATCACGACATGATCGGCGTGACGATGCAGTTCCGCGAAACCGCTGGCGATCGGTCCACCCACGACTGTACGTATTCCGCGAGCACGGCACCGAGCCAGGATGACGAGTAGATTGTCTTTTTGCACCAGCATGCCGCTGACCAGTGCGACGTCAGCCCATGCCAGATCGGAATCTGTCAGGTCCCGCACGTTGGTGTCGACGAGGCGCTTCGCCCAGTGGGCAGGCAGCAGAGCTGCAATCGTGAGCAGACCCAGAGGAGGATATGAGGAACGCTTGCCCTGAAAGGGCAGAGCATGCTTGAAACTCCAGTAAGTGTCCGGCCATTTCGGATATACGAGAAGAGCATTCATGTTTGCCAGCTCCGCAGCAGCCTCAAACCGGGTCACCGAACAAAGCTACGCACCAGGGTCCCATGGGGGTGATTCGTACGACGCCTCGCCAGCCGGGAACAAAGAGTTTCCTCGCTGGATAGAGAGGGCCCGGCGTTTTAGCGGTGTTCCACCAATTCTGCGGCCACTGCCTCGGCTTTAGTCTTGTGCACCGTCCCATCGGGATGGTTTGGCGGAGAATAGATCGTATAGAGCTTCAATAGTGCCGTCTTCGAAGTATTCACCACGTTGTGGTAAGTCCCTGCCGGAACCACGACCGCATCTCCGTCGTGCACCAGGTGCGTCTCCTTCTCGTTAAAGACGAACTTGGCCTCCCCCTGCTCGATGCGGAAGAACTGATCGACATTCGAATGCACTTCATCTCCGATGTCTTCTCCGGGCCGCAAACACATCAGGACAAGCTGTGCGTGCTGCGCCGTGAATAACACCTGCCGGAAATATGTGTTTTCCAAAGTTTGTTTTTCAATCGCTCCAACGTATTCAGTCATCACGATCTCCTTTACTCATGCATTTATGAGTTGGGTTGTAGAGTTCCTCTGGGCAGTCTGTACGGGGAACGCTGCGCGGGCAGGTTGCTTGCGACCAGCGGAAGCTCGTACGAAGCTCTGCATATAAGACTGCGCCACCCGGTCCCAGACCATGTGACGTGCATAGAGGTAAGCACGTCTGCGCATGGCCTCGCGAGCTGCCTGGTTGTCCAGGAGTTCAATTGCCACATCTGCAAGAGCCGCTGGATCCTCGAAGGGAACCAGCTCCCCGCGCCCATCGGCCAGGAGTTCGGCGGCGTGCCAGTACGGCGTCGAGATGATGGCCTTCCCGGCGCCCAGGGCGTACGCCAGCGTTCCAGATACGGCTTGTGCCTCGTGGCGGTACGGCGTGATGTAGATGTCGGCGGAACCTACTAGCGATGCCATCTCCTGAGGGCTGACAAACCGGTTGTGGAAAACCACGTTCGCCTCAACTCCCAGCTCCTTGGCTAAGCCCTGCAATTGGACCCGGTAGCGATCACCTTCGCGACGTCTGACGTGTGGGTGAGTAGAGCCCGCGATGACATAAACAACGTTGCTGTGCCGTGACAAAATGCGTGGCAGGGCCTGAATCACGGTTTCGAATCCCTTGTTCGGAGACAACAGGCCGAACGTGAGTAAGACGATCTTTCCTTGTGCTGAGAGCAAATGTCTATGAAGAGCCGGCTCCGCAAAAGGCAAGTCGGGGATGCCGTGTGGAATCAGGTCAATCTTCCCCGCCGGGACCCTAAATACATCCTGTAAGAACTGCGAAGAGTGTTCGCTCATAACAATAAGACGATCAGAACGTGCGGCGATTTGCTGGAGGACGATCAGTTGGTCGGCATCTGGCTCACGAAGAACCGTATGCAGAGTTGTCACCACTGGCATTTGGAGGTGCTGCAGCAGTCGCAGGACATGGCTGCCGCGCTTCCCTCCAAAAATCCCGTACTCGTGCTGTAGACAGACGAGATCGACGTTGCTGGAATTAAGAAAGTCGGCGGCTGCCTGATAGGAGGAGAGATCGCTCTCGGTTATCTCGAATTGAACCCGCGCGGGGTAGCTGTAGCCTGATTGGGGATCGTTGACGGCTACAACCAATACTCCAGCGGCTCCGAACTCATCAGCAATCGCATCGCACAAATCTGTGGAGAAGGTCGCAATTCCACACTGTCGCGGGAGATGGTTCCCGACAACCGCTATTCGCATTGGAAAGGGCGGCACGGCTATCCCATGGGAGGACGCTGACCTTTTCCCGAACAACAGGGGACTCGCTGTGCGCGCCGTGGTGTTCGGCTGCAAGCTCCTGGACCGGTCCGGTTCGGACATCACGGTCTCCTTAACAGTGTGGTCCGGTCGCAACGGGACCGAACAGAAGCTGGAGGCGTGCGGAGGCTACACAAGTCCCTCCTGACGCCGGGACTCCTGCTGCGCTTCTTCAAACCAGCTTTTGCCGTCCCCGCAACCGATTAATGACCAGAACAAGTATCCCGTAGCATCTCGCTCGACGAAAGCTTCGCCGACAGGCTAGTAGGCATCTGCCTTCATGCATCCTGGCTATTTGCCAGACCTACCTTCGTTTCATCATCCAGCCGATCATAATTCCGACGGTCATGCCTGCCGCTAATGACATTATGACAGTTTCAATCGGATGTCGTTGCACGCGCTTGGTCGTGTCATCAAAGAACTCTTCAGCAGCATCGCCGCCCTGTTTCACAACACGCCTCGCCGCTCCGACACCATCTTCCATTGCATCGGCAACCGCAGATGTCACGCTAGAAGCGTTGCGCACAGATTCGGCGATGTGCTCGCCGGCTTGTTCCAGCACTGTTTGTGGCATTATTTCTCACCTCTCCAGGCTCGACGTTGAGTCGTTTGGTTTTCGATGGCCCCTTCCACTTTGTGGATCCGGCACTGAATGGCCTATCCAGTCTTCAACTCTGTTAGCTTGTCTTTCAAATCCGCCACGGCTTCTTTAGCATGGCCTATCTTCTGTTGAACTTTACCTCCCTTCTTTTCGGCTTTCCCTTTGGCTTTCAGATCGCGGTCATTCGTGATCTTTCCGACCTCTTCCTTGATCGTTCCCTTCATTTCGTGGAAGCTGCCTTTTAGCTTGTCCTTCGTGCTGCTTTTCATATTCCACCTCGACCCTCTGTGAACCATGGATTGCATGTTTGAGGGATGTCTCTTTTTTAATCTCGCGGCACTCTGGGGTCTGAGCACAATTGACCATCTCTGCGGGAGTAGCACTGGAAGAATCCACCCTCTCCATGGCAAAGCCACCCAGCAACTTCACAGAGTTCGTACTTTGCCGGGAAGTCTCTGGTGGTTCCGCGGCGATGGCGCCTGCGCCCGCCGCCCTCAGCCGAGACAGAACGTCCCGTGTGCCAGGTTCAAGATTCCCTTCGAGACTGTCAACCCGGCTTGCGGATCGTTCGTTCCGTTTTGGACCAGACAGATGCTAGATCGGACAAAAAGATCGAAACGAACAATGGGTGTTGGCTCTCCAAAGTCCAGACACTTAAGACAGGTCTCGGGTCTCTGCCTTTGAGCTCCCTCCCTCGACGAGTAGCGTTTTGGAGGATGACTGGCTGAGAAAATACAGAAAACCTTCCCCTTACTCGGACGAAAGGCCTGGCCGGATGGAGCCATCCGGGGCCGGCGGGACCACGGGCGGCTGAATGCAGCGCTATCGAGCCAACCTTTTCCGGTGTTGCGCCTTCGACTTGGCCTATTGCTGAGCCTTCGGCTTTGCCCCTTTCTCTGCGACTGGCGCGGTCGGTTTTTTCGTTTGTTCCTCCTTGAGCAGCGTCAATGAATCCGCAGCGTTGAAGGGGTACTGGCGGACGGACTCCTGGGATGCCTGGCCGGCGTTACTCAGCGTGATGTCCACGCGGCGATTGCTGGCCAGGATGATCGTTCTCATATGATTGAGCACCCGCTGCCGGTCTTCTGGACTCAACTCGGGGTTTCGTTCAACCGCATCCTTCACCTGAGCGTCGGTGAGGTTCTCTTGCGCGCCGAACGCCTTGTTCTGAATGTTGGCGGCAGGAACGCCCCGTTCGACGAGGAAGCGCTTGACCCGATCCACTCGCCGCTCAGAGAGTTCCTGATTGTATTCCACGGAGCCGCGCGGATCAGCGTGACCTTCAAGAGTCAACCGGGCATCCGGCTTGCTTTGGAGATAGGTATTGAAATCACTGGCGAGCGTAATGAGTGTTTTCTCCTGGCTCGCCAGCAGGCCAGCGTCGGGATTCTCGGGCGCTGGCTTCGCCGTCGCAAAATAAACACTATGAAGCGTAAGCCTCTTCTCGATGGCAGTGACATCGGGCGCTTGCAGGTTCACCGTGGTTGAGGAAGAAGCCATGAGCGGCGGATTGCGGTCATCGCCCACGCTGCAAGTCACGGTAATTGTCCCAGGCCGAGCGCCCGCGGTATCGAGGGTTGCTGTAGACGTAGTGCCCGTAATGTTTCCGGCGCTGGTGGTGTAACTGTAGGTCAACCTGCGTCCATCGGGGCTGCTGGCGTTCGAACGGATGGTTGACCTCCCACCTGTCGCTACGCTCGCCGGGTCCGACGAGCATGAAATCACCGGCGGACGCACCTCTTTCACGGTGAACGCGGCACTGCAGGAGGCAATGCCATTCTTGCTGCCATCGCTCAAACTGGCGGTGACATGGTATGGGCCGGACTGCAAGCCGGTGGTGTCAATCTGCGTAGCCGCACCGGCCTCTCCAGGTTTCACGGCGGAGCCACTCCACTTGTACGCGACTGTACGCTTGGGATTGAAATTGGATCCTGCAGCCGTCGCAGTAACCGGCTCGCCGGCATAGACCTCGGCGGGCTCTACGGAGCAGGCTGCCGTTGGTGGCGTTCCCTGCCGTTCGCCGCCGAAGTTAAACACAATACCAGCCTGCAGTCTTACGCCCCTGAGGTCGGTGCTTGGAGTTGTGGCCGACGGACCATACCGGTAGTTGGACATTACGTAGTCTGCCCTGAGGAGCCGCAAGGCAACGTGCCTGGTCAGGTTGACATCAAGCCCGCCGCCGACCATGAATCCTAATTTGTCGATATCGTGGAAGGCAGCGGGCCCCAGACGGTGGTCGCCCACTAAAACCTCAAGAAATGGAGAGAAATGAGCGCTGCGGAAAGTGACTTTTGGCCCGAAGGAGAGGTTGGCGAACGAGGCGTCGTCAATTCGTTTGTTCAACCCAGTCTCGCCGCTGCCCCAGTGATCACTGGCATCGAGCGTGAGGCCGAACCAGCGATTGAAGTCATAGGTGATACTGGCACCGGCGCCCCGCGGATTCGGTTCCAAGCGGCTGCTCACCGGGAGCACTCCTCCGGGAAGCTGGCCGTGCACATCGGCGCCAGGATGGAAGAAAGAGTATCCGCCGTAAAGTTCCCATTTGGGAGCAGGCTGATCCTGTGCTGCCGCGAGCGTGGCAAGCGTGCAGGGGACAGTGATCATTGCCAGCAGCATTGTTAATATCCGACAAGGATTGCTGCTTGATTGAGATGACATGCGAATATTCCTCCGTACTTCTATAACGTGAAATCATTTCTCCCAGCCTCTCCAGCAGACAGGCTCACACGGATCTCACTAGCGAATGCCCTCATGGACAGGAAGGTACATTCACCTGATTGCTTAGCAATGAAACAGCACCCGTCCGGGCCAGCGCTCTGCCATTCAGGGTTGCGCCGGTGCTAAGCGAAACCGACGCCTGCGCCATGATGGTTCCTGAGAATGTTGTGCTGGTTCCGAGCGTCGCCGAACTGCCGACCTGCCAGAACACGTCCTGAGCCAAAGCGCCGCCGCTGAGAATGACATTGCTGTTCGTGGCCGCCGTCGTCAGTGTGGATACGATTTGGAAGATGTACACTCCATTGCCACTGAGAGTAAGGTTCCCGGTTATTCCCAGCGAGGGCTGGGCGCTCGTCGTCTTATAGACCCCAGGAGCGAGTGTTTGTCCTCCTATATCTGCCGTTAGCACGGCGCCTCCTGGTGCTGCGGCGGCGAAGTTATATGCCGTGGTTAAGTCACCCTGAGCGGTCTGCGCGACTGCGTCACCCGCGTGGAATGCGCCCGTTATTGTCCCCCCTCCCGGCCCGAATCCAGTGATCGCACTTCCTGACCACACCCCAACATCTCCGGTAACGTTGGTCGGTCCGGAATTGGTGACCGTGGAGCCGCCCAGGCCTCCAAAAGTGCAGGCTGTTCCCAGCGGTACGGTGGCCTGACATGGCGCGGCAGACGTAGTGAAGGTCCACACAAAGTCACTGGCCAGTCCATTGCCAGCGAGATCCTGGGCTCCCGTGGTAATGGTGGCTGTATAGGTAGTGCTGAGTTCCAGAGGATTGGTCGGTGTGAATGTCGCGACATCGCTTGACACAACATAACTAACTGCTCCTGCCACCGGCGTAAGACCAGGCCCGGTCAATGTAAAGGTTGTCGGACTGATCGTGGACGACTTCATGGCTTCGCTGAAGGTGGCGGTCACCAGAGTGTCGGGGCAGATGCCGGTTGAAGCAGTAGGAGGGGCAACGGAAATCACAGTGGGCGGAGCGCAGGTTGCACTACCGGTTGTGAACCCCCATATGAAGTTACTCGCTAACGGACTGCCGACTGTGTCTTTGGCGCCGGTCGTAATCGTGGCGGTGTAGACCGTATTCAGTACGAGCGGATTCGACGGTGTGAAGGTCGCGGTTGAGGCCGCGTAAGTGACTACTCCTGCCACGGCGGTCGTGCCAGGGCCTGTCAACGTAAAGGTCGTGCCGTTGATCGTGGAGGGATTCATCGCCTGACTGAAAGTGGCGGTCACTACGGTGTTGGGACAGACTCCGACCACACCACCAAAAGGCGTGACGGAACTCACGGTGGGCGGAACGCAGCTACCGTTTGTGAAGGCCCATACAAAGTCACTCGCGAGCGCAATGCCGTACGCGTCGATGGCGCCCGTCGTAATCGTGGCGGTATAGAGCGTATTCGCCGCGAGAGCGCTGGTCGGCGTAAAGGTCGCAGTCATGCTTGATGCATCATAGGTAACTGCACCGGCCACGGGTGTAGTGCCCGGCCCCGTCAACGTAAAGGTCGTGCCATTGATCGTGGCAGTATTCATCGCCACGCTGAAGGTGGCGGTCACTTCCGTCGTACAAAGGCCGGTCGCACCACTAAGGGGCGTCTCGGAAATCACTGTCAGCGGGATTAGGCCTGGGTTGGTGCCGATCTTGTCCGGATCGCTGCAGCCGGCGGCGACAATGAGCAGTAGAAATGCTGGTAACCAGATCTTGAGATTGTTGTACTTATGCATGACCGTCATCCTTGTCCTCTCGGCTTCATTGCGGCCGGGCAGCAGGAATCTTTCGACTTAAGAACATTGATTATGCTCATTTCGTTTTGGGCACAAGGTCAGATGTCACAACTGGGCTGTGCAGTCGGGTATGGTCGAAAACAAGGCCCATCTCCCGTAAAATGCGCGAGAACGGTGGGGTACCCCGCAAAGCGGGAACTCAAAAGTGCTTCCGGGTTGCTCGTCGTACAGACCACGTTGAACCCTCAACGAGGATCAGGGCCTGTTCAACCTTGGCGCTAACAATGGAATGGCACGTCCGTTTCGCAATTGAATTCTGACGAAACAGCTCACATTTACATCAAGGGGTGATTTCCATCACACTTGTGCCGCAACCGGGTTACGGACAACTGTGTTCCACATGCTCGCCATGTCTACTACATGCGCGATTTTGCACAGTACTGCCAGAGCAAGTGAGCGAGACTAATCAACTGCGCCTGCTCTCCAGTTCGTGTCTCAGTTATGTTCGGGAGTCGCGATAGAACCGGTACCCTTCGATTCAAAGGGACTATTGCCCGCGGCGTGCAACCTGGGGATCAGGGAAAAACGAAAAGCACCCGGCCAGCAAAAGCGCCCAGGCCGCCCCAAGCGATATGCCGCTGGCGACGTCGCTTGGGTAATGCACGCCGAGGTAGATGCGAGTCATTCCCACCAGCAGTATGATCCCAACCGTCATCGCCAGAATCGCGATTTGATGCCCTGTTTTTTGAAGATGCCGGCACACAAGAATGGCTACGGTCAAATAGAGGGATGCGGCCGCCAGTGAGTGGCCGCTGGGATAGGACAAGCCCGAAACCTCGACGAGCTGTGTAACCACCTCAGGGCGAGCCCGTTCAATGTAGTCCTTTATTGTGGTCGTTAGAATTCCTGCACCTACGGAAGCCCCCACCAGTTGCAGTGCCCCCCTCCGGTCCTTCAAGAGGAGCAGTACACACAACGCTATGGTCGAAATAAGTACCACGAGCGTGACCGATCCCAATGCCGTCAAGTCCACGGCCACCACCGTCAGCCAGGGTGTTCGCGCCGTCGCGAAACCAAGCAGAATCGTACGATCCACGCCGGATACCTCGCGCTCCAGCAGTTCAGAAGTGATCTTGATAAAAAGGCCAAAAGCCAGCGAAGCCGTCCCCAACCACCAGGAGGCCTTCATGGCTCGGGCGGAGAATTTAGGTGGACTCGGTTGCATGCCGTATCTCCTACATACAGCCTCAACCGCCATGGCTGAAAAAATACAGAAAACCTTCCCGTTACTCGGACGAGAGGCCTGGCCCGATGGGGCCATCCGGGGCCGGCGGGACCACGGGCGGAGCTGCTTTCTTCAATTGTTCAACTTCGACCTGAACTCTTGCCCAGTCCTTTGGTTTTCGCTTCGTCGCGTAAGGAGCATTCGGATGTCCATAGAATTCCAGAAGCTCAGCCCGAACCTCCAGCGAAGCGCCACTAAAACTCTCCTTCGCCAGCGCGTCCAGCCACCTTGCATGCGTCTCATCGTTGAGCCGGTATTTTCCCGGCCCGGTTATTGCACCGGTGTCGAAATTTTCGTTAGGCAAGTGTAGCTGGCCGGCACCTGCCTGGATTAGCAGCTGTCGGTAGCGATCCAGAGTTGAGTTGAAGCTCGCTTGGAATAGTTTTTCCGCCGCTGGCGTAGGTGTTTTGAGTTGCAGCACCTTTAGCGGGCCGACCTTGGGGAGAATCCGAGTAAGGAAGGCGAGAAACCTTTCCCAACAGGTCGGAGGCCGGTAGTTCTTTCCCCAGTTCTTTTGGTAGCTCGCGCGAGAAAGATTATAGAGAAACTTCTTTCTCGTCATGCTGGGCTGATCCTTCAATATCTCGTCTTTCTTCAGGCTCCAGGCAACGCGCGTGGCTTTGGGAAGGAGTTGGCTGACAGCGTGACGGTAGGAACCGAGGACCTCGTCTTCGTTAGTTAGAACGGTTTTCAGATCCAAACCGTAGGTTTCCTGAAAGGCTTGTTCCAGTAGAGGAACCGAAACTGCAAATCCGATGAAGTCGTGGTACGCATCGGGAGCGTAACGTCCCTGTGCTACTTCCAGAACGTCAAATCCAAATTCTGTCTTTACGTGCGCCAGCTTGTCCTCTTCGTACGTCACCGAGTCGCCGTATTTCGTTTTCAACTTGGGATACAGGAGCGGAACCGCACGATTCGTGCCCCTGGGGTGACCTTCATTGTCCGAGGCGTAGTGAGCGAGGGCACCAAGTGCGAAGGCATAACCGTCGAGATCCTTGGAATCATGGAGAAGAGCCAGGACGAAGTCTCCGCTCCGCACATAGTGTGTCAAGTCGCTGAAGAAAAAACTTCCGTGCGGGTAATAGCCCATGTCCTGGATAATCGCCCCGCCGTATGCATAGCCGTGTGCTTCTTTGAGTTCTTCTGTCGTGGCATCGGGAAAACGCTTTAACAGTAGGGGGCGTATGTTCGTGTCCCATGCGCTGTCAATGATCGCCTCATGAGCAAGAACGGCATAGGCCGCGGTCTCATTTGGACAGCCCAGACACAGAACAAGCGCCATCATACCGGCGAAGATTCTCAAAGACAACGCTTCGTGGCGTCCGATTCTCCCCATTAAAACCTCGTTGTGAACTTAGATCCCTCTATCGTACTCAGAAATCGTATACCCCTCAATTCCACGGGGGCCGCCAAGGCTCACCGCTACATCCTCCACATAATTTTCAGGAGTTCACGGCCCGTCTCGATGAGCCACAGAGAAATAAAGAGCCGGCTCACAAGGGAGCCGGCTCTCGGTTAACGGATTACCTGCGCGTGGTCGCGCTTCGGTTACTGAACCTCGTACGGTGTCACGGATCCGATCTTGGTTCCGATCACATCGCCTGACACTATCAATTCAACGCGTCGATTCTGTTGACGGCCTTCTGCTGTACTGTTTGACCCAATGGGCTGGCCTTCGCCCAAGCCCTTCGCTGTCATCGAGGACTCCGGAACTCCTTGCTGCGCGAGGTAGGACCGGACCGCCTCCGCACGCCTCTCGGAGAGACCCTGGTTGTATTCATCGCTACCAACGCTATCGGTATTGCCTTCAATTCCTAGCGTCAGTGCGGGATAGGCGAGCACGATGCCGCTGATCTTGGCCAGCTTCTCGCGCGCCAGCGGGCGAAGTGTGTGCTTGCCGGTGTCAAAGAGAACGTCAGACATATTGACGACCAGCCCGCGCGCCGTGTCGCGAGTCTCGAGGACGGCGTTGAATTGTTGCAGCAGGTGGGCGCGGAGTTCTTCGCGATCTCGCTCCGCTTGCTGGAGTTTCTGCTCCGATTCTGCGGCGGCAGCTGCGGCGGCCGCGCGTTCACGCTCCGCTTCGGCAGCTGCGGTCTGTTGCTGCTGGAGAGCAGACGCTTGGGCCTCCCGTTTCTGGCGGTCGGCCTCGTCACGTGCGCGAAGCGCCGCAGCGGTATCGGCTTCGGCACTGACTGTCTGAGCCTTGGCCATGGCCTCGCGGTCCGCGGCCGCCCTGGCTTCGGCGTCAATCCGCTCCGCTTCTATGCGCTTTACTGAAATCTCGCGGGCGTCTTCTGCTGTCTGTACAGCTTCGCGCGACACCGCAACAAGCGACTTCTTGTCGATGTGCTTGCTGGTGGCGTTTTTATCTGCCTGGTCCATCAGGCGGACAGCATGCTGATAGCTGTCGCTGGCGTACTTCTCGGCTCCCTCGGATTCAGCGATGCGCAATGCATTTCGCGCCTCAAAGAATTCCAGCGGCAACTTGGCATTCATGATCACCGGGTCGAATTTGTAGCCGGTGGGAATGTAGCCACCGCGTTCGAGAAGGTCGTACTTTGCCTCCACCGCCTCGGTGGTTCCCTTGGTGTCCTCGCGAATGACGTTTTCGAGCACCACCACGTTGCTGGGCTGGCGCACCGCGTAATAGGGTTCCGCCGTAACGACCAGGGCGAAGGCCTGAAGATCCGTAGTAACGTCGAGCTTGCTGCGGTTGCCGTTCAGCAGTACTTCACCCAGGTTTACTGCCCGGCCTTCGGGAGTTATCGCCCACATCACGTAGGTCAGGTACTCATTGCCAAAAGTCGTAGGCTTCTGGAGTTCATCGAATTCCACTTCGATTTCGATATAGCCTTGCTTGCTCTCCACCTTGGCTTCGCCACTGGCTTTGGGCATAAGGTCCGTGCCCGCGAAGTTTAGCTTGGTCGCTCCGCCGCGGTGCTTATAGTTGACCGCCCGAGCCGTCCGGCTGATAACGGTTACGTGGAACGTGGGCGTCGGAGACATCGGCTCCACCGCCATTGTGGTTTGGGTCTGTTGCGTAGTCTGGTCGATGGAACCGGCTTGGGACTGCGATGGAGGAGACATCGCCAGCGCGGACGTCCCCAGAACGATAAAGGATGCCAGAAACATTCTTATGATCTTCATAGTTATTCTCCTTAGGAGAGCTCTACGTCACTATTTTTGACGGTAACAACCCTGAATGCTGGTCAAAATTGATCAAGCCGGTTTCTGGTTGCGCCTTGGCGTATGTGAGCAATCTTGCGCAGACTCTCAACGCTCCCCGCTGTCATCATCGATTCGGTAAGCTGCTCAGGAATGAGCACAGGAGATTCAATATGCTTTGGACCCTTCTCGTAGTCCTTTTGATTCTGTGGCTTCTGGGTTTCAGTCTCCATGTAGGCGGAGGCCTGATCCACTTACTCCTGGTTGTGGGGTTGGTGGTTCTGGTCATCAATCTGGTGAGCGGTCGACGAAGTGCAGTGTGAGGTGCCAAATCGGATCAGTCGATGTTGAAATCACGATTCTTCATGGATCCTCGTCCGCTCTATTGCGTCGCTGACGGCTCCGCCCTTCAGGTTCACTAAGGCAGTCCATCTGAAGTTTTCTCAGCGAAAGCCGCCCGGCATTGGGACTTCAGTGCGGAAAGCTAATCGTGAAGAACGACGTTGAGAAGTGAGCTGTGGATCTGCAGCCCGCCGTTGTAGTGAATGAATCCCAATTTTCTGAACCGGTTCATGAAAAAGCTTACTCGCGAGCGGGTCGTGCCAATCATCTCTGCCAGGGTCTCCTGACTGATCGCAGGGACCACGGTTTCAGGTACACCCTCCTTGCCAAAATGAGCGAGCAGAAGAAGAATTCGGGCCAGTCTCTTTTCACTGGAATTAAACAGTTGGTCGACCAGATCCTCTTCATAACGGATATTGCGTGCCAGCAAATACGCCACGAACAGGTCGGAGAGTGTTCGTTCCCGGTGGAGGGTTTGCACCATCGCCCTTTTCTCAATTCTTAGAACAGCGCAATCCGTCATGGCCGTTGCAGAGCCCATGCGGAAAGCTTGGCCTGCAAGCGAACCTTCGCCGAAGAAACTCCCATCACTCAATATGCCGATCGTGGCTTCCTTGCCAGCCTTGGAGACAACCGTGAGTCTTACCTTACCCGTCTGCAGATAAAACACCGCGTCTGCCGGATCCCCTTGCGTGAAGATGGTGTGCTTGTTCGGAAAGAGCATAGCTTTCCTGCCCTCGCCGATGGTGGCTAGGAATGACTGGGCATCGAACTCGCGGCTGTTCCTGGAAGCTCGACGCGGAATCGCAGAATTCCGCGTTCTTTGGGATATGCGATTAGTGGGCGTTTGGCGGACGATTTTCGTTGAACTTTGGGACTCGCGAGGCGGAGACATGTACACCTCCCCTAACCCCACGTCCAGACAATTGTACCGCCCCCCTGGAAGGGCTGTAAATGTCAGAAGCCAGCACAGCCCCAATCGCCAACCGAACCCACGGTCACACTGGTGCCTGGCTGCGCTTTCCGTTTTTCGGGGCCGCCCCAGAGCGGTTCGTCGTGCACGCGCAGAAACATTGGGCACAATTACAGCCACCGCTGCAACATCATGCGTTCTCAGGGTGGTCAAAACGAGACAGTTAAACACCTTTTGCGACGCTTACGCTGGAAGCATGAGGTAACGCTCGTCAGCGGAAATGTGAGGTCACTTTTATGAAACGATTCGGATTCATCATCGCGACGGCAGTTCTGCTCTGCGTCGTCGGCATCACCCCTCCTGCCCATGCTCAGCAGCAGGATCAGCAGGACGAAAAACAGACCAAGCACAAAGAACAAGCCCAGCCCGACATGCAGCCGGGCCAGGATAAGAGCGACCAGCAGCAGAAGCAGCAGAAGCAGCAACAGCAGAACCAGCAGCAAAAAGCCCAGCAGCAAAAACAGCAAGAACAGAACCAGCAGCAACAGGCCCAGCAGCAGAAGCGGCAACAGCAGAACCAGCAGCAAAAAGCCCAGCAGCAGAGGCAGCAAGAGCAGAATCAACAGCAACAGGCCCAGCAGCAGAAGCAGCAACAGCAGAACCAGCAGCAAAAAGCCCAGCAGCAAAAACAGCAAGAACAGAACCAGCAGCAACGGGCCCAGCAGCAGAAGCAGCAACAGCAGAACCAGCAGCAAAAAGCCCAGCAGCAGAGGCAGCAAGAACAGAATCAACAGCAACAAGCTCAGCAGCAGAAGCAGCAACAGCAGAACCAGCAGCAAAAAGCCCAGCAGCAAAAACAGCAAGAACAGAACCAGCAGCAACAGGCCCAGCAGCAGAAGCGGCAACAGCAGAACCAGCAGCAAAAAGCCGAGCAGCAGAGGCAGCAAGAACAGAATCAGCAGCAACAGGCCCAGCAGCAGAAGCAGCAACAGCAGAACCAGCAGCAAAAAGCCCAGCAGCAGAGGCAGCAAGAACAGAATCAACAGCAACAGGTGCAGCGCCAGAAGCGGGAACAGCAGGCCCAACAGCAACAGGCGCGGCTCTCGCAACAGCGCCAGCAGCAACTCATTTCACAGCAGCAGCAGCGCAACGTGCAGTACCGTCAACATCTAGATCAGCAGCAGCAGCAGCTGCAGATCGCACAGCGGCAGACGGCGCTGCTACAGCAACAAAACCGTGCGGCGCAGTACCGTTATCAGCAAGACTACTTAGAGCGGATACGCCAGCAGCAGATACGCATACGTAGCGACCGCGACCACGATTACGATCATGATCCGTATTTCTACTCGGCTCCGATCTATCGTTACCATCGCGGTGACAGATACTACGAGACGAATCAGTACGGCGCAGACTTGCTGCGTCAGGCCGTGAACTACGGTTACGAGCAAGGCTTCCGCGCTGGAGAAGCGGACCGGCAGGATCGCTGGCGTTCCAACTACCAGGACTCGTTCGCCTATCAGGACGCGAACTATGGCTACACGGGCTATTACGTCGACCAGGACGAGTACAACTACTATTTTCGGCAGGGCTTTCGTCACGGCTACGAAGACGGATTCAACAGCCGCTACCAATACGGGCAATATTCGAACGGCTCGTATATCGTGCTTGAGATCACCCTCGGGCAGATTCTCGGCTTCCAGTCGCTTCGCTGAAGACGGAGGTTCCAACCCGCGCCTTGCCACTGATCCACAAAAGCTCCGTGGAGCCGGGCGCGTGCATTTCAGTGACGTTCGGCAACGCTGTAGTGGAACCATCAAACTTCACGGGCCGATTGCCAGGGTGTGGACTCTGAGCCTTGGAAGAGCCGGTGCCATGCGGGAGAATCGAACCCTCAAAGTACCGGGCACTGACGGATTCTGAGAACACAGGAGAGTCCTGACCCGCTACGTCTGCGTACCTGATTGCAGTCGTGCATGTGACATTTGGCCAGCACGGGAGGAAGTCATGAAGATTCTATTTGCCACGGATGATTCCAAGTTCTCAGCGGCTGCTGCGAAGAGCCTCGCTGAGCAATTCCGACCTCAGGATACCGAGGTCCGGGTTCTACATGTCGTCGAACCAATTACGATATCAGCACCTCCACAGATGTCCCCGGGGTACTATCCGGAACTGGAGGATCGACTCCCGCTAGCCCACGAGGTCGCAGAGCGGACTGCGAAAACGCTCTCTTCTGCCGGCTTCAAAGTGACCATGTCGGTCACCACAGGCGACCCGAGGAGCGTCATTTTGGACGCTGCCTCAGAATGGCATGCCGACTTGATTGTTCTGGGCTCTCATGGGCGCACCGGGCTGGGGCGCTTCCTCCTCGGCAGTGTTTCTGAAGCCGTAGCACGCCACGCGCGCTGCTCGGTGCAGATTGTGAAGATTCCATCGTAAGCGCCGCAGCCCATCTTGCCGGGACACGCGTCTGTTTTCACACGGCAGAATCTGGACTGTGTCTCTGAAACGAATCGGCAATTAACGGAAGAGAGAGAAGATCATCCCGAACCACGCACCCAAGACCACAAGAATCAGCCCTGGAATGATCTGCAAGGCAAAGAGTCTGCCACCGCTGCTGATGGCAACTACCATCTTGGTCACGGTATTCGTGGTCAGCCCGGCTAGGATTGGAAGCACGCTCTCCTGAGCACTCAGCTTGCCTGACGCAACCAACGACGCCACCGATACAGCGGCGGAATGCGTATCGGCGAAGCCCGCGGCCGCTGCCGCAGCAATCACCCCGGCTCTGCCGAACTTCGCGTCCAGCGCAGCCGAAGCCAACTGCACCAGAGCGATGGTGCCTGCGAATATCAACGTCGTCTTCAGACTAAAAACCCTTCCGACCTGCATTGCATCCGGCACGCCTTTTCGAGTATTCCTGAACGTGAATAACGCCCCGTAGGTGATCGCCGCAAGTCCCGCTCCCACAAGGGAGATCTTCAGCACCGAAAATGCAGGCCAGCTGGTAGCTGCCAACACCACAGCCAACTGAATCACCGTGGCTACCGTGGAGAGCACAGCTCCGGCGACTGCAGGCCGCGACACCACCGGATCCTTTCGTGTACGTGCCCCCATCGAGGCGATGGTGGCCACACTCGATACAAAGCCAGAAGCCAACCCCGCCAAGGGAAGGCCGAAGCGAGGTCCCAGCAGACGCACAGCGATATGGCCCCCGGCGCTGATCGACATGATCAAAATCACGATCTTCCAGATCGTCCGGGGGTTAATGGCACTGAACGGACCAACGTATCGATCAGGAACCAACGGAAGTACCACCAGCGCGGCAGCCGCGAAGATTAGAGCGTCCGTCAGTTCCGCTTCGCTGAGCACATCACGTATGAAATGGTGAATCCGGGTTCGAGCCATGAGCGCGATCGCTACCGTCACTGCCAGCGCCGAAGCGGTCACCGGCTCTTTCAGCGCAAAACCTCCGAGCAGTACGGTCAGCAAGAGAGCGGTTTCGGTAGTCAGACCAGGATCCTGCTCTTCAGTGCGCAGGTATCCGATCGCACACAAGCCAGCTACTCCAAGAAAGGTTATCGCTAGCAGCGGCACACTCCCCAATGCGAAGCTCACTCCACCTGACAGAGAAGCAATCATGAACGTCCGGATACCGGCTGGGGAGCGCGAGGGCCCCTCCCCTTTTCGTCGTTCCCGCTCCGCACCGATGAGCAGGCCGATTCCGAGCGCGGCGGTAAACCGGGAGGCAAGATCATAGACCCCTGGCATGGACGGAATATTCATCGCTAAACATTTTCGGCTAGGCAGGCCAGCCAAGCTAGACATTTCTTTCCTCGAACTCGACAACAGAACCAGGTGCGCCGCGGCAGATTCGGCTTCTGAGGTGATCTACCCCTAAGTGAGCCATTTTGAACAGACACGGCGCGAAGAAGTTTCTTAGATTTCAGACTGGACGAGGTTCGGCCACTAGGGTTTCTTAACCGGAACGTGAGTAGCCATGGGCAGGCACAAAACAAAATAACCCACGGATGGCTCGCACCCGGGCGCCCCCATTTCGAAAAGATCACTGGCCGAACATGGCTGACGGCGCCCGGCCGCAGGGCGATGGCCAGTGCGCAACCAGATAGTCCAGCGACAGGCCATCGTTCATTTGACACTCACACCACTACCCGGGTGGTAGATCGAAGCCAGCCCGGTGTTGAGAGGAGATTCCCATGTTACTGATTTTGCTCATTATTATCCTAATGCTTGCTTTCGGTGGTGGTGGTGGCTACTACGGATATCGGAGGTGGGGAACAGGCGGAGGCGTCGGAATCTTTGGGCTGGTCCTGATCATTCTGGTGCTCTTCTACGTGTTCGGCGGAATGCATATGGCCCGTTGAAGTTTGGAGGGTTTTGCAGGGCTCGAACGTGCCCAAGGCACCGACGAATTGGGCCGTCTTTGTGGACGAAATCCTACGCCTTAATGAAGGAGAAATATGAAAACACTCAAGCTGTGCGTATGCTTGCTCACACTGCTCGGAATCGTGACCCTTGTAGGTTGCTCGGGGACGGCCAGGCAGTCACCCGATGTTTCTGACGGCATCCGCAAATCGCTCGATCAAGCCGGCCTCAAAGATGTCTCCGTGAGTCAGGATCGCGACAAAGGTGTGGTGACCCTTGGGGGACACGTCGCAGGTGACGCGGACAAGTCACAGGCCGAATCGATTGCAAAGTCAATCGCAACTGGGCAGGTTGTCGCGAATCAGATTGCCGTGATGCCTCCGGGTGGTGAAAGCGAGGCGAAGGCGGTGAACTCTGATCTCGACCAGGGTATTGAGAAGAACTTGCACGCCTCTCTCATCCAAAACAGGCTTCAGAAGATCGTCAAATATGATGTCAAGAATGGTGTGGTCACGCTCACAGGAGAGGTCAACTCACAATCCAAGCGCGCGCTGGCCGAACAGATCGCTTCCGCGGTTCCAAATGTGAAGCAGGTAGTGAACGACCTGCAGATTAAGAACCAAAAGGCCAGTTCGTCGAACTGAGGGCAGTCAATAAAACCAACCCACTGCCAAACTGATCGCCGCCGGAGTCGTCGTGTTGGATCAAAACACGGTTGGATACATGCAAGCCATGCGGAAGTCACCCGCAGCGTAGCCATCGTGACAAGTAGGCCGTTGCCCACGTAGCGCGCTGGTGGAATTGGATTACCAGATGATGCGGGTCCACTTTGTCCTGGCGCGTGATGCGATCGGAATGAATGCCTCGTGTGCTGCAATAGTCTCCCGACAAACATGGAATTAAAACTGGAGATGTGAACCTTGGGGTGTAGACCACTCAGAGTGACCGTGTGTCGCCAATCATCAGCGTTGTGCTGATCGCATGCGGGATTGCGCTGACCGTTGCAGGAGCGCGTACGCGACCGTTTACGAAGTGAGGAGTCCAGGGAAAAACTGAAAGGTCTGCTTGAGAGTGGCGCTGACGGGCGCGCAATTCGGCAGCGCTTCTTTGCCTTAGCGATTATCCGCTACGACGGTTTGGCCGTTTAGTATGCTCGCCGCCTCCGCCAGTGTCAGGCTATCGGGCACTCGGCGAAAATCACTGTGGCTTTCGGCCTGCTGCACATCGATTGTCTTGAAAAGGAGAGCTTTCCCTTTCATGTCCACAAGCAGGACAGTCATTTCCCATTGACCTGGTGCAACTTCTGTCTGCCTGACTTCAAAGCGGCCCCCCTTGTCTAAGTGCCCTAACAGTCCGCCTCCGAATTTCACATCTTCCACGAGATGACCCTTAATCGCTACCAGCCTTTCTTGTTTCGTATCGACGGTCATCTCACCTTGCATATGCTGGAAAACGCGGGCTTCCATCGAAGGTGGTTCGAAAGTCGGACTTGGTCTGAAGGTTAGCTGTACAAGATCTCCCTCACGGCTTGCGTAGTCGAATAAGAAGACATCAGCCAGAATCTTGAACAGTCGTTCCCCTTGTTCTGCATTCTTGCTGCTCGCCTGCTGTAATTTCCGCTGCTCAGCTGGGTTGCTCACCAGCCTCTGAATGCGCTGGCTCTCTTTCAATTGCTGTTTAGCGTTAAGTGGGCGGCCGCCAATCGACAGTAGGCGGCTGAGAGATCCAACTTTTGTTTCAACAATTATCTGGGCCTGTTTCCTCCCGGACTCTTCTTTTTCGAGTTGGTACATCCAGTGGCCGAACTCTTCACTTTGGAATTTCAGTTCGTTGGTAACTACCTTCCGTGCCAGCTCGTTCGCCGACAATCCCGGGCGCCCAGAATCCGATTGGGAGAGTGTGGTCGACCCAAGCAAAATGATGGTCGCTATGAGGATTGCAGCGCTCTGTATCAGCCTCAAAGCCAATGGCGGCATCAGTGCGCAGCGGGTGTTGAGCCGGCGATGCATGCGGCCATCTCCTTCGTGAGGACGGACGTGCGAACGGCTTGCCGATCGTCGTAGAGATCGCATCCTTGCACTCCTCATAATTTCAATTGTCGGACAACGGCATCCGTAAAGCTGGTCACAATCGCCCACTCTCGGCAGATAAGAGAGGACTGTTTGCTTAACTTGTCCGTGCGCCACAAGCAGTTTGTGGATCGCGCGAGCCGTGGCTTCTTGGCTCGGTCAGGGTCAGGGGTAGCGCCAGGTGTGACAGAAGCGGCCGGGGAGCCGTTGGCAGTGCTCGTGTCGAATCTCTGGCGAACTGGGTCATAAGTTCATTGTTTCTTTCCAGGTAGCCAGCGTCATTCAGCGACTGTCGCTGCCGCCTTCTTGTCTCCTCCGTAGATACAGCTTAGGCCTTTCCTGAGAACAGCTTGACTGGTCCCCAGTGCACGGTTTCTGACAATTGGTTCTGCTGAAGCCCCCGGGCAGGATAGATTTTCTTTAATGACAGTTTGTCGCCGACTGGGCGTGGCGAGAGTGAGCATTATTGCTCAGACCACTTGAATCCTGATTTGCTACGGTTGAAAGCGACTGGGTGCGTCCGGCATCTTACTGGGAGTTCATGCGAGTGGGCACATCGCACGAAGTCAGAGAGGCTGCGCATCGGTGTCAGAAATGAGGCTGTCTTATATGAAAAAAGTAATGTTATCTCTTGCGCTCTTAAGTCTTGGTTCGCTCTGCTGGGCCGGGTCGGCGCGGGAAGATGCCACCGAACGGCTGGGAAACGCGACCACTGTGCTACACGAAATTATGGGAATGCCTGACAAGGGAATCCCGGAAGAAGTGCTGGAGCACGCGAAGTGCATCGCCGTTGTGCCGCACATGGTCAAAGGCGGCTTCGTGTTCGGCGGTAAGGGAGGCAAAGGTGTAGCCACCTGCCGCACCGCAAATGGCTGGAGCGCGCCTGCGTTCATCACCATTTCGGGTGGAAGCTGGGGCCTGCAGATCGGCGTACAGGCTGTGGACCTGGTCATGATCATTCAGAATGAAAAAGGGATGCAAAAGCTTCTCGAGAGTAATTTCCACGTTGGAGCAGATGCTTCGGCAGCGGCGGGTCCTGTTGGACGACATGCCGAGGCCGGGACGGATTGGAAGATGGATACAGAGATCCTGACCTACTCCCGGGCCAAGGGCGTGTTCGCGGGGCTCACCCTGGAAGGTGCGTCAGTCCGCCAGGACAATGATTCCCGGCGCGCGATTTATGGACGCAAGGTCACCACTCGCGCTTTGTTGTTGGGCAAAATCTCACCCCCTGCCGCGACCCAACCGTTCCTTGCCGAAGTTCGTGGAGCGAAAGCTCAAGCCGTAGCCGAAGGGAAAGCTGAAGCGAAAGAGGAAGCTAGGGAGAAGGACAAAAAGTAGCTTCGGGCTTGAAATCTACCGTTGTCTGTCATACGCCCGGCGGCGCGCTCGAGTGGGACCACGGTCGGTAACACCCGTGGATGTGTGGAGTACCTCACTGGGAAATCGTGCGCGCCGCTGCAGGCCGAGCCGGCAACTCCGGAACAACATTCAATGACGCCCGATTCCTCGCACTCGTGCAGCACGGATGGTCAATATTGATCGGCAATCGCCAGGCGCAAAGCTTCAAGCGATGGATAAATCTCTACGCTTGAGAAGCCGCACGCTCGGCTGAAGATCTCTTGTGCGCCAAATGGACGACCTGCACGAGCAGGCAGGTTCAAAGGGCGTCGTCCACATGCACGGCGAGCTTTTCCAAGAGCCGCTGCGATGCAACCGCCTGCCATTTGATCCGTGCAACTGCCTGCCCATTTGAGGATGCCAATCTCCGTGAGCCTCCAGCCGAGCTTCCCCGGTACGAATGCGGAGGCCGGCTTCTAGATACTCTATTGAGAGGCTGCAAGTTCGAGACTCAAACGTGCGGCCATCGTGGGATCGAAGTTTATGAGGAAGCCGCCGAGGACGCGAATTCCTTTAGATGGTTGGCGTCCCTCTCTCCTCGCAAGTTTGAACTCCCCGCCCATGCCCTCCGCGACGCAGAGCTGCTGATGGCGGAAATCGCACAAATTCGCAAAGGCTTACGTGCTCGGAGACAAGACGGCCTGCCCCCTAAGGCCAAAACGTAGAGCACACAGGCGGTCTTCGGATGCTCTTATAGCTTCAATGACTAGAAGACCTGGGTAAGAGGTCCACAAGCATCGACATGCATTCGGCCCTTACACGACTGCGCCTGTTCCTGCGTCCCTCGGGGGGACGGCGGCATCCAAAAAGCGCCTCAGGGATTTTGGTACAGGACGGAGTCACCCTTCAGTGGGTCTTCGTCGCAGCCGGATCCTGAAGGTCGTCTATAAGCTGCCGAATGATCCCATTGCGCAGGTTCGGGAAAGGAACCAGCTGAAGAAGGCCACCAGCAAGCCGCTGGACGGCGGCGGGGATCGCCTCATCATTGGCGCGCGCCCGCCGTGTACCTTTGAAAACATCCTCCGGATTCGCGAACATATCGCCTTTCGGAAAACGGCGCTGCAAGTGCCAGTTGGCCATGCGGATTCTGGCCAACCACAGCACCTGGGTAGCAACCCACGGCTGCAACTGCAGATCGGAGATGATGAATTGTTTTGTGGCCTTAGCGATCGACTTGACCCAGCCCTCGAGCGTCTCGACGGGTAGCGGCGTGGCGTATACAACTTCTCTGCCCTCTGCGCTCCTCCGCAGTATTTCTGCTTTGTCGTCTCTTGCAACCGGTTTCTCGTATTCCGGGTGACCGGCGTGGTACCGCTTGAGCTCATTGCGGATTGTTCCCTCCGAAATTTTCAAGTGTTTGCCCAAGTCTCGGCGGGAAATTCCGAATGCAAGCAGTTCGTCGACCCGGCCACAACGATCATATTTCGGAAGAACTGACCAGCCGTTCACCAGCTGCCGTAATTTTTCTTTCACTGCAGCATCCAAGTCTTTCATTTTGCAACTCCCTCTGCCAAATTGGCGGTCTTGCCTACGCTTCGAGATTGAGGCGACTGGAAAGAAACACTGTCAACACGTAGCGCCCCCTGCTCGTGGCGCATACGAAATCCTTGAGGGTAGCCCCTAGACGGCTGCGTCGCGCGTAGCGCAGAGCGAGTCGGACCAATTCTCGCAGTTTTTTTTCTTCCGGGAACGGTAACCGCTCGTCTTGGATGATCAAGGTTGCCAGCTTCATACATTCCTTCACGTACATTCGCTGCCGTCGTTGCGTTATGGAATGGGTTGAGCGGTTGCATCGGCAGTACGCGGCGCGGTTTCGCATCCAAGCCTGAAACTCGTGCAACCGGCGTTGGTCCTCCCTATAGATGGTCGGTTCACAATCCTTTTCTCGTCGGGCGATGGTTCGACGCAGACGCTCCAGCTTTAAAAGCAACGAGCTGTGATTGACTTTAGGGATGCCACTTGGAAGGTTGGTGTGCCCATGGCGGACCTGCTTGGCCGCAAAGCGGGCCGCAAAAGCAAGCAAGGAAATTTGCATTGCGGAACATGAAACACGATGGCTTTGAGTGGTATTGTCGGTCACCCATAGTTCCAGCTTCTGAAGGAGGGCGATCGCCAAAGCCATCAAGTCCTCGTGGAACTTGTCACCTTTTGGCCTTAGCTCAGGGTGGACGCGAAAGAAATCGTCCCAAGGGAACCAGCCAACCTTTAGGGCTACCCTGTATCCGGACACCACGGGGCGCAACCCAAGCAGCAACCACAAGCATTGCGCTCTGGTCAGACGAAAAGCGGCCAAAGGGGGTCTCCAGATCTCAGCGGTCTCGGGGTTTTGTGTGAGCATTCGATTGACCTGGAATAAACTTCCCTCTCTCCTGATTAATATAGGGTTTTGGAGATTGTTTTTCCCGCCAGAGGTCGATGCAAGATCAAAGGGCCTCATGACCAACATAATTCAGCGCCATGGCCGGCCAAAGAGAACCTACGCCAACCAATCGATAAGGGGGTGTCCCCGCTCTCCGGCGGGCTCTTGGCTAGGTGTCGTACGTTTAGGCAGTGAGGAAATAGAAGGCCTTTTCGGCGCAATTCGAACGTTGTAAGTGTTTGATATAACAGAAGATCAAGGTAGGCGTTGCAAGCTTTCGGGGGGCGCTCTGCCTACTAGGTTTGTGTGCAAGGGCGGTCATGTCCGCGTCATCACACTGGAGGGAACCCATTGCATGAATTGGGGCGGGGCCCAAAATAAAGCCTCCCATTTCCCTACCCGAAAGAAAGGCTTCTCCCACCAGTTCCGTCATCATCATCATCTTCTTCTTCCTATATAACCAGTCTTGCCCGATCGTTCTCTCCTGGCTGATCATCTTCAGACCTCCCAGCCCGAACTTTACGCACCTTACGCACCCAGGCCTGCTCCCGCCGAGGATTATTTGCGGATGGGGGCGATCTTCGTCTGGCTCTGGCCACTAGTTATATACCGTCAAGCCTTTTATACAGAGCCACTTAACTCTATCTGACGTGCCAAAAATGACAGTAGTTCCAGAGGGTGGCAGGAGGTCCGGAAGGGACAAACCCAGGTCATCCAGCTGCGTAAAGTGCGTAATTCCAGCCCCGTGGACCCCAGGCTTTGTGCTTCTGAAGAAAACTACGCTTTCAGCAGGGTCGTGCGGCCAACCGCCTGGAGGGGCGCGACCGAGCGGGCGACGAAAGTCGCCTGCATCTCGAGCACGGAGTCATCGACCGAGGAGCCGAAGCCTTCGTTCAGGATCTCGACCCCGAACAGCTTGCAGCTGGCGGCGGCGCCGTATTCGTTGGCCGCGGCCACGGTGATGTCGAAAGGCAGGATCTGGTCGGAGTACCAGGGCAGGGCGGGTTCCTTGAAGCCCTGGACTTCGGACAACGGGATGTTGTCGCGTTCGGTGATGGTGGCGTTGACCGGCAGGGCGATGTCCCGGGTCAGGGTGGAGTTGAAGACGCCGGTGGCATCGGTGGTGAGGTTGAAATCCTGCTGGAACTGGGGACGGATGCGTTTGAAGGAGCTTGACAGCGGGTCTATACTGTTTGTAGGTATATAAGTATGTAGGTATGAGATGCTTTTAGCCCGGGCCGCCGGTTTCCCGAGCACACCCAGTCTTCAGCCAGAGAGGAGGTGAGGAACATTGCGCAGATGAAAAAGGAGTTTCAAAAGATGAACTTGAACGTGTCGATGTCGCTGTACCGCGCTTTTAAGGCGGCCGCTGCCAGCCAGGGCCGCACGATGACCGATGTGCTGTTGGACGCAATCGAACAGTACGTGAAGAAATACATGCCGGCCATGATGCCGAAGGATGGGGGGCGCCAATGAAGCGCGCCTCCCGGAGGAAGACTAACCCCAAAGCAAAGAAAACCGAGCCAACGCCCGACCAAATCCGTCGCTACATGCAGTGCGTAATGGACGAGCACCAAGTGGCTTGGCATACCGAACTGTTGAGCGCAGAGCCCCACTGGGTGTATCTCATCGGCTTGCACTTACGGATGGTGGAACTGGACCGGATGGAAGAGGCCGTCGAGGAGTTCCTGTGAAACGCGCAGCGTTGTACGCACGCGTTTCGACGCTCGATCAAAACTGCGCTACTCAACTGCTCGACCTGCGCCAGTTGGCCGAGCAGCGCGGCTTGGAGATCGTCGAAACCTATATCGATCACGGCATCTCCGGGACGCGTGCGCGCCGGCCTGGCCTCGACAAGCTCATGGCCGACGCCGCGCGGCACGGCTTCGACGTCGTTGTGGTGTGGGCTTTTGATCGCTTGGCTCGATCTGTTCGGCATCTGCTCGCAACTCTCGATGAACTGACCAGGCTTGGCATCGAGTTCGTCTCGCTCCGGGAAAATATCGACAGCGGGGGCCCGCTCGGGAGAGCCATCATCACCATCGTGGGAGCCATTGCGGAGTTGGAAAAGTCCTTGATCACCGAGCGAGTGCGTTCCGGCATGCGTCGCGCGCGCTTGGAAGGGCGTCACATCGGGCCGTCCGCTGGATCTGGACCACCAGGCGATCCTCCGCGATCGCGCTCGCGGTCTCAGTCTCGGTGAGTTGGCGAAAGCCTATCGTGCTTCCCGAACGACGATCCGTCGAGTTCTCGCCGGTGTGCCAAAAGGGGTTCCGACAAGCTCACCACAAACCAATGAAAACAAGCGGCCGTTTCCGGCCGCCTGAGCTGTGCCACAAGGTGTGGGTTTAGAAACACGTGTCCCGCAAGCACCGAGAACCCGAGGAGCACAAATGCCATAATGCATTGACCGAAAGCGCGAGTTTTTTGAGCGCGGGAATCTGTCGCGCAAGAGCGTCTACCCGTAGCGCGACTCTTACTTTGGATCTCCTGGGCCCGGATTCCAATCTGGCTGGGTCTGTGCGCGCTCGCACATGGACTCGATCATGTCTTCTGTCTCTCTCGCATCGCGCGCGAAGATCCCGTGCTTGGTAAATTGCAGTGTCTTCTTCAATTCAGCGGGAGATTTTCCAGCTTTGAGACCTTGCTTGACCTGATTCCACATGTCGGCAATAAAGTCCCGCTGGCGGCGGAGCAGGTCCACATCGCCCAGCTCGCCATGCGCCGGAACCACTGTGTTGACGGGAAGTTGGGCAATCCTGTCGAGGGTGCGAATCCAACCGATGTAGCGAACATCCCGGTCAGAGAAATTGTTCCCGTGGGTCCAGTTCACAGCCAAATCTCCGACAAAAACAACGCCTTCCGCCGGCAGATAAGCTACCCCGTCGCCTTTCGTGTGGGCCTGCGCATACTTGATCAGCTCGACCCGATGTTGGCCGTCGTCAAATAGCAGGCGGTCCGGGAAGCGAATGGAGGGCAGCTCCAGATGGTCCATCTTCATCTTCGTCTGCTCTCGGATGTCCTCCATTCCTTTTGTGCCTAGCTCTAGCGCAAGGTCCTCCGTACTTACAATGGCAGCGCCATGGGCGGTGAACACACTGTTCCCCATGGTGTGATCCGCATGGTAGTGAGTGTTGAAGACAAAACGCACAGGTTTGGAGGTGATGGTTTTTATGTCCGCAAGGATGTGTTCAGCCGCCCACGGAAAATTCGCGTCAATAACCAGTACGTAGTCGCGAAATACAACGAAGCCCACATTGGTCTGTTCGTGCTTGCTGAGGTCACCAGCCCAATAGTAAACATCTCGAGCAAGCTGATGCACGCGACTCTGGGCGTCCACCGGCTGGCATGCCCATGAAAGCAGGAAGATTAAAAAGCGGAAACCATACCTCTTTATTCGCATCGTTACTGGGACTCAGCTACCGTTCGCGGTTGCGAAGGAGTGTATCATCCAATCTTATCCATCATCCTCTGCTAAAGATTGCGCCGAATTTAAACGGCTATGAGGGATGGCTTATGCTCGCTGGCCTAGCTTTTTATGTTGGCCTTGCGTGCGCTGCAATTGGCGCGGTCTTGGCCTACAGAGCCGCATTCGCCGCGTAACTGTCGCAAAATCGCCATTTCACCAAAACCCCTTCCGTGGCGACTGAGCGGGGATTTTGGTTTAATCGCCTGGTTACGTCAGTCAGAGTGAGTTGAGGCCGAATGTTCAGCGACCGGGGCCGGGTTCATCATGGGGATTACGTCGTATTCAGTTGATACCAAGCCGCTCTGGTATTGACGAGTATTGATGTGGCGGAGCTAGATGTCTCCCCCGTTTTAACTGACGGATCTCATGCCGTTTGCGTTCCACTCACTCAGCAACTGTGCATCCTCTTCACTAACCTTGCTTACTAAGAACGAAAGGGCCAAGTTGGAGTCTGGAGCCGCATCGTGCAATGATCGCCATGCGTCCACAGCCATCTCTTTCCAAAAATCCTGAGCACTGCCTCGTACCTGAAAGCTGGCCCCTCTTGCGCCCTGCGCAGTAACCCTCTCTTGAAAAGACGATAGAGCGTCGTCATGATTGTTGTGTAGGCCAATCCGGGCCTGAGTCCCACAATTTCACGCTTAGTGGCAGTGCTGCGGTGCCAAACGAAGAAAAGCATGCGCATTTCCAATGGGCTGAGTAGCTTGCCTCTGACAAGTACGGCACTGTGGGCTTCATGAACACCTCAAAGGGAGGGGGTTCTAATCGATTTCGCGGCTTTTTCATACATGAGACTTGTTGGAAAATGACGAACGTCTGACTCTTCCCCAGAGCCGTTCGACGTTCGTCGGAAGTGTGCCCAAACACTAAGTTCAGCGCCGTAAACTTTAACGTCTCGCTCGCAACGACGACAGCGCCCTGACCTAATACGACACGAACCACTCGCAATAAAAGCAGTTCCCTCGGGCCGCGTGCGACGTGAACAAAAACCTGCCATGCTCAAAAGGCCATGGCAGATAGAGCGGAGGATTAAGTCGAGTTCGGAGGACTCAGTGGACCGTGACGCTAATCGGTTGTGATGGAATACCGTTGGTCACAGCGACGAGCATGCTGGGGCCAGTCTCGGCGCCTGCGGGAACATCAAACTTGGTGTATTCCAAGGCGGTGTTCTGCACGAGGTAGCTGCTGGGGTTGTGAGTCCGGCAATAGAAGACATGACCAGTGGCGTTGTTGGTCACGCGGACAAGCGCGTAATTGGTGCTGGGCTGATAGTCGTCACCATAGGCGGCACCCTCGCTCATGCCAGAAAGACGATAGCCGAACACGATGCCCGTCTTGCCGCGGGTCAGCCTGACTGCCTTGCCGTGAGGGTACCCCTCGGCCTCCTCAGTCGCTAGGACGGCGAGGATCTTTGGCGCCCAGGTAGGGTTGTAGGACCCTGATGGAGTGAAGAGCTCGACATCAGCCGTCGCTCCGAAGCCGGGGTACAGCCAATCGGTGTACATGATCTGTCCAGTGGGCAGCACGAGCAGGTGCCCATAGAACGAACCAGCATTGGGAGCGTTGGGCGGACCAGGGATGACGTTGAGGTCTTTTCCGTCCCACTCGAAGAACGTTGAAGGCGGCTGTTCGTTGACGCTACCCATCATGAGCACTTTTCCGTTAGTCTCAAGCGCCGCCGGACCATCGGCAATACTGACGTTGGGGACCGGGAAATCGGGTCCAGCGGTCCATTTGCCGTTGTGACTGTTGTAAATCGCCGTGTGACCTGTACCGCAGGTGTTGGCGCCAGTGGCAAACACGGTACCATTCGGCCTGAGTACAGCAGGTCCGACTTCAAACGTGGCGTGAGTCGAGTCACCGCAGTCGCTGTCCCAAAGCTGCACCATGGTGCTGCCAGCGCTGCTCCAAGTCCGGGACTTGGGATCGTACAACTCGGAGTTCATGCCAGCCGGGTCGTACTGGAATACGTAAGCATCGACGGTGAGGACCTTGCCGTTGGGAAGCATGTTCCAGCCTTCCTCGTCGAAGACATCGAACTTGCCGTTGCCGGAGAACTGGGTCCATGCCAAAGTAGTGGGGTTTAAGTACGCCCATTGGGCGGCACAGCAATTGGCCTGCATGTAGGTGCCGTTAGCAAGGTTCATCGACTGAGCATCGCCAATGGTTGTCCAACCCACGGGTGGTGGCACGTTCGTCCACGTGTCGGCAACGGGGTCGTAAATCGCGCCCTGGTTGGTCCAGACATATGTGTTGAAATTCACTTCACCACCGATCACGGCCACGCGGCCATCGGCCAGAACCGAAGAGCCAAAAAACAATGGCGAATAGTTCAGCACAGGCGGAATGCTCGCCACCTCGCTCCAAGTTCCATTGACGTAGCTGCCGAAAATGTCGGGGGTGAGCTTGAACCAGTTCTGTTGGTTGCCATCCTGTTCTTGGTGAACGAGGACTGACCCATCGGTGAGCAACATGGTGACTCCTGCCGGGAAGCAGGGGTTTCCAGTCGTGCATAGCTGATTGGTCAGCGGGGTCCAGTGCGAACCGGGGTTTCTAATGAGGGGGTGATTGGCAGAGATCTGCTGGGGTGTGGTCACTCCCAACCTGTGCCTGGGCAGGATGGTTTGAGCAGTGGCCATTCCGGCCAGAGCTGCGAGCAGAACAATTACGGTTACGAACCGAACGAATGGCTTCCGAGTCTGGGCGTGGACGGGACCAACGGTGGCCCATGCAGCGATGAAACTCGTTCTTGAAATCTTCATGCGCATCTCTCCGTGAGTGTTCTTGTGTTGACTAGGTCCGAGTCTTCTACTCGGCAAAGTCTCTTTTTTGAGGCGACGGAATAATCGCCCCACTGCAATTCGTTTAGGCAACTGGGAACAGGGATGGGGGTCGGCCCGTTAGTTTTGTTGCTGCTGGAATTCTTAGCCGTGGAGTTCCGAAATCGGGTTCGTAACTGGGAGCCATCTCAATGGACCTCACTCAGACTGGGGCTTGGTGAGAAGGGTTCCATGAGTGACCACACGATACACTCGAGGCTGAGATTGTCAAGCTGAGATCCTTGCGGGGTACGGCATTTCGTTAAGATTGATTGATCTGCCGCCCTAGCGATATAGACTCTGCCCGCTCAAGTAAACCAATAGCGGTAGGTGGTTTCGACCATCAATTGGCGAAAAATCGCCATTGCACTCAATGACCAGTGGTCAAAACGTCCGTCATGCTGGCCGTGATCCTCGTCCTTGTCGTCGGCACAATACGGCTGATCGGTTCAAACGCCAACAACGTGTTCTCGCAGGCAGCGAGTTCCATTCAGTAGCGACCTCAGAAAGAGCGAGAGAACCGATGTCAAGGGACCGTGTATTTGTCGCAGCTGCAAGGAAGCAGCAGCAGTAGCGGCCTGGAACCGGCCCGCGACGCTTGCACTGTCTCGGAACCGTGCGCCCGACTTTATTCGTTACGAAGTTGATTTTGCCCGCCAAATCTTCGGCGGCAGGCCCTCTGATCGAGTCCCACGGAGGCACACATATGTTTGCCCGTTTCCTCGAAATGACGGTAAAACCCGACAAGAAACCCGAACTCATGAAGAAAGTGAAAGAGGAAATCCTTCCGATTCTCAAAACGTACAACGGCTTCTTTGTCCTGATCCCGCTGGATGTTGAGACCGAGCCTACAAAGTTCTATGCGATCTCGCTCTGGCAAGAGAAGTTCGATGCGGAGAAGTATGAGAAGGAGAACTTTCCCAAGGTGAAAACGATCGTCGAGCCGTTCCTGACGATGCCGGTCGTGGTGAAGCTCTGCAAGGTCGACGACGAGACCATGCCCAAGAAGTTGACCGTCGCCGCCTGACCCAACGCAAGACGTCCCGATGCCCCGGCCCTCCCACCGGGGCGTTTTGTTAACCGAAGGGCACCATGCTTCCTCTATGATTTGGCCGGTGCCCCCGTTAGACACCTTCGCCGGCTACTTGGCGATCCTAGAGGAAGTGGAATCCTGCATTGTTGGTGAAAAATCCCCATTACGCTCATTGACCCGGACAACCCCTAGCAGGTTGCGGAAAAACTCGATTTGAAGCGGACGCAGTACCACGAAACTCTCTTGTTTCCACAGCACAACCTGATAAGAAGAAGGCATGCGCGGAAAAGACGAGCAGCAGTTGGATGTGTTCAGCTACGTAAGCCCAGAGCAGCGAGTACCCCAAGACCACCCCTTGCGTCCTCTTCGTGTCATGACCGATGAGGCATTAAGGGAACTGCAACCACGGTTCAACAAGCTGTACGCCAAGACCGGGCGACCGTCGATCGCGCCAGAGAAGTTGTTGCGAGCGCTCCTGCTGCAAGCGCTGTACTCGGTGCGCAGCGAACGGCTGTTGATGGAACAGCTCGACTATAACCTGCTGTTCCGCTGGTTCGTGGGCTTGAACATGGATGACGCCGTCTGGGACGTGACCGTGTTCACCAAGAACCGCGAGCGGCTGCTCGATGGGGACATTGCCGAAGCCTTCTTCCAAGCCGTGCTCCAGCAGGCGCGGGAGCGGAATCTGCTCTCGGACGAGCACTTCACCGTGGATGGAACGCTGCTGGAAGCGTGGGCGAGTGTGAAGAGTTATCAGCGCAAGGATGCTAAGAACGACGTTCCGCCGGACGATCCTGGCAATGCGACGGTGGACTTCCACGGGGAGAAGCGGTCCAACGAGACGCACCAATCGAAGACGGACCCGGATGCGAAGATGGCACGCAAAGGCAAGGGCAAGGAAGCCAAGCTGAGTTACAACGGGAATCTGTTGGTGGAGAACCGCCACGGGCTGATCGTGAACACCGAGGTGTTCGAGGCCAACGGAACCGCCGAACGCGATGCCGCGCTGGTGATGCTGGAACAGATTCCGGGCACGAAACAAGTGACCGTGGGCGGCGACAAGGCCTACGACACGGCGGATTTCGTGGCCGAGTGCAGAAACCTAAAGGTCACGCCGCACGTGGCTCAGAACCTGGAGCGACCCGGTGGGAGCGCGATTGATGCTCGCACGACGCAGCACGCCGGATATGCCATCAGTCAGAGGAAAAGGAAACGCATTGAAGAGTGCTTCGGATGGCTGAAGACGATCGCGCTGTTGCGGAAGGTTCGGCATCGTGGAATCTTCAAGGTGGGATGGGTCTTCACCTTCGCGGCCGCGGCCTACAACTTAGTCCGTATGAGGAATCTGGCGATTCAAGCGACGTAAGCCGAGGTCGCAGTGTGCTCGCAGGCCCGAAAATGAATCCGCGGGACACCAGCGGATGCAGCCAAAACCCTTCCCGAATCACAAAATCACGGAGACTGGAGAGAATCTAAGTCGCGGCGTCCCTTTTTCCGCAGCCTGCTAGAACTCCCCTGAGATTCGCGTGACTTCAACTGAAATCCGTTTCGGCGTCACCGTTCTCGTGCGGCTGATCTCGATTAGTGGCTAGAGAGTCCACTCGGCAACTCTTGGCCAGCACAGTGGTGACGGTAATCACGCTGAAGAGTTCAGACACCGGTCAATAAGTGATGGGCATGTTTCAACAGTTAGCCGAAAGCAACGTGGCGCGTTGAATCTGGCGTCCGGTTATCAGGCACAGGAACGCGGGATCGGCTTCGGATACTTCGATTCAGTCTCTCGGAATTGAGCTATCAATTTGTCCAGCTGCCGCTCAGGGGTGTGAAGCTCAGCTGTCGTGAACAGGTTTCGGTACACGATGCCCGAGATCAAGATGAGAGTCCCTACAGTGTGACGCAGGAAACCTTGGTCTGGTTCTGGTTCTGTGAAGAAAGCTACTCGATTCGGGTTCTTATCCATCTGACAGTAATGCATAAACGCGACCGCGTCGGGGTGCGAGAACTCGCTTAGATGTCTATATAGCGCGTATGAGGATCCCTCTGGCTCGTTCGGTGAAAGACTATCAAGGCTATTCACGGTTGCGCCAATCTTCAGGGGGGTCTCAGGATCGCTGAGTTGGTGATCTCTCGGTACTTTTGTTCCCGTTGAAACTTTATTGAGCACTTTCCAAACTTCCTCGAAGTCGCCAGCACGAACGTGTGAAGCGTACTCTCCGTTGATGTAATGCGCGCCACAGATGGTCTCGTACATGGCTCGGATGACTAAGAATGACACTGCTTCCAACTTGTTTTCGCGCAGAACGAGGTAGCTTCGTAGTAGGTCGCGAAAGAAGCACATCGATGAACCAGTGAAAACTCTTAGACCCCACCGAAGTTCCTTAATACTGCGATTCTGTCCGACTTGGTGAGCTGGCCGTTTTAGAGTCTTGAAGTCAATCGACAACAATCCTTCGCAGAACAGTCGCACAGCAGACTTGTCTTCTGGCCCGGAAGTTAACTGCCATTTAGATTTGCGGTTCACCCGAGCAGAATCCCGCAAAACAATGCTGCTGTCTGTGATGATAGTCACTCGCACCAACGGGCAGCGGTCGCGGAGAGAAGTGAATTGTCTGGTTCGTTACGATTTCGGAACGTGCGGCGATTCGTCAAAAGACCGCATTAAACGCGCCTACAATTGCAGTGTGGATCAAGCCGAAGCACTCAAGAAAGCTCGCCAGTTCGCGGACCTTGCTTTCTCGGCAGCGATGAATGACGCGGCCAGAGAGTTCAATACGAAGCTTCGCTCGGTGAAGGCTGAACTTGCGCTCCGCGGAACCGCATTGACGGGATCGATGACCGCCGCGACGGCTCGACTCACCGGGGAGAGAGTGAGCGCACTGACAACAAAACGGTTGGAACTCTTGCTTGAAGGGTGCGAGTTGCACGGCGTAGAGATTACCGATCAGGTCGCAGAGCAGATACTGCGGGATGTGATGCAATATCGAACGTCGCAGATCGCGAAGGCGGCCTCAACCGACGCGAAGCTTGGCGCGGATAATTTGCCGGGTGCCTCCGGGCCACACTACGCCCAGCTCTTGGAGCAGCACATCCCGGTGACGCACGCCTCACTCAAAACCGAGATTGATCGCCGGAGGCTTATGCGCAAGAAATCCGATCCAACTCAAATGAACGTGTACCACGTCTACGGACACCAGCCGCGCTGGATCACGAACGGCACCGACAACTCGGTGAATATCGTGAACGCCAAAACGGAGCAGATCTTCGCCAACCTTCGCGAGCAGATCGCAGAGAAGATCCCGGCTGGGGACGAACGATCCGACATTCTCAGTCGCCTGACTGAGCTAGAACAGGCTCAGAGCACGCCCTCATTCGGCAAGCGGTACGCGGACTTTATCGCGGCGGCGGCAAACCACATGGCGCTCGTCGCTCCTTTCATCCCCGCCCTGACGGAACTCCTCAGCAGAACGATCACCTGAAATATTCAAGCGGAACTTGTGCTGAACCACTCTCCAGCCCCGCTTTTCCCGCATAGCTCCGGCACACGAAAGAAGCTCGAATCCAGAGGGCCGACTCGGCCCGTTTTGAGGTCAATGCATTATGAGAGAGCGGCCCTGCTTGAAGGTGGGCAAATCAGGTAAAGGATGACACTGTACCTTGAGGGAAGGACTCCGTTGGATGCGAAGGATCTTTCCCTCAAGGAGGCAACTTTATGAGTCGCGACATCCAGTATATCGGCATGGACGTGCACAAGGAAGCGATCGTAATTGCGGTGTTGAATGGCAGTGGCAAGCTGGTGATGGAGTCGATTGTGGAAACCAAAGCCAGCAGCATTCTGCAGTTTATCCACGGTCTGCGGGGCGAGTTGCATGTGACCTGGGAAGAAGGGACCTGGGCGGCTTGGCTCTACGATCTGCTGAAGCCACACCTACACCAAGTCCTGGTATGCGATCCCCGGCGCAATGCCTTATTAAAGGAAGGCAACAAGAGCGACAAGATCGATGCGCGCAAGCTGGCCGACTTGTTGCGCACGGGAATGCTGCGCCCGGTCTATCACGGAGAACACGGACTGCGGACGCTGCGCGAGCTGGGGCGCAGTTATCGGACCATCAGTCAGGATCTGAACCGAGTGATGAATCGGATCAAAGCTCTGTATCGCGGCTGGAGCATTCCCTGTGCGGGTACCCAGGTCTATGCTCCAGGTTATCGCGAGGAATGGCTAGGCAAGATCGAGCATGCAGGGGTACGCCGGCGAGCCGAACTGCTCTATCAGCAGTTGGATGGATTGCAGGCGTTGCGACGAACCCTGCGCCCCGAGTTATTGGCGGAGAGCCGGAAACACAAAGCCTCGAAACTGCTGCGCCAGATTCCCTGCATCGGTCCGATCCGCGCCGCCCGCTTGATCGGGTTGATGCAGACGCCACACCGCTTCCGCAGCAAGCGGCAACTCTGGACCTATAGTGGGCTGGGCATTGAGACCCGCGACAGTGCGCAATATCGCTACGTGCAGGGACAACTGCAACGTGCGAAAAAACCGCAACAGATTCGAGGGCTGAATCAGAATCACAACCACGAGATGAAAGAGATCTTCAAGGGCGCCGCGACCCGAGCCAGCTGTGGGGTGGGGCCGTTGCGGGACTTCTATCTGGCCTTGCTGGCCAAGGGCATGAAGCCTGAGATGGCGCGTCTGACCTTAGCCCGAAAGATTGCGGCGATTGCCTTGACACTTTGGAAGAAGGAGGAACGTTTCGACGCCGAACAACTGAAGCCGCAAGCAGCTTGAGCGTTGCACAGAACGCAGGTGGTCTCCCGGGTTTCACGCCTCGGTGGTGACCCATCGGTTCCGGCGATGCTCGGGTTCGAGGGAGAGTATCCATTCACTCATTAGGCATTCCGGGTGCCGGAATCAGCACCCAGTCTCCGGGTCAATCCTATGCCCCCTCGGATAACCCAAAAAAGCCATAGGCCTCGAGCCTCACATAGGATGATGGTTGGCACTTAAGCCAACGGTTGGCTTGCGCAGCTTCGCAACGATCGGCGTCGGGACCGCTGCATGAAACCACTCCAGGAGACCAGCAACTGCGATCCGTATCCCTGTCGTACTCTGTGCCGCTCCAGCCTCAAAACCCAAATCCTCTCCACGAAGAAGAAGGGGCCTGGATGCAAGCACCGATCGAGGTCTCACGGAGAGCAGTGGAGAAGTGTTTTCGCTTGACATCCTCTCTCATAGGATGAGTGTAATGGCGATGTTACAACAGTTGAAGTATGCGGTTCACGACGCCGGAGACCGAAGTAGCCGCACTTGCGAAAGGCGCTGGTTGCCACACGAAACGGGAAAAAAGCATTCCGACCCATTCTTGAACTCAGAATAATAATCGGGCCGAATGCCCATCTGTAGAGTCGGTATTTACACTCGGCTGTTGTTTTTTCATCTGATGTCCACGGTTGACGCTGCGGTCGGCATTCTAGACTGTGACGCACATCACTGACGTGGGTCTGGCCTAAAGAGTGAAATGCAGGACGAGCAAAAAGAAGGCGGTTTCGTCATGCTGGTTTTCTTGGCCGTCGCGATCCTCACCCCTTCGATAGCCGCTCTTCCGGCGCCGGCAGGAATGCGCGAATAACTAGTTTAATAAAGGCAAGGAGAATTTATGAAAAAAACACTACAGAAACTTCTTTTGATGGCTCTGGCACTTATCTTCGTGCCCTCCCTTTGTCCGGCCGGCCTGTTTGCACAGGCCGCGGATGATGCGGAAGTAGCAGCACTCAGAGCGAAGATGGAGGAGCTTTATGGAAATCCGAACGACGCCAGCCCAGCTGCGCGTATCAATAAGATGCAGGCCTTTATTATGGAAATAGCCCTTCATGCAAAGAGTCGAAATCCCGACTTCAATATTATTCCGCAAGACGGAATTCCCCTAGCCTATGTAAATGGCACGGGGAGCACAGTCAATGACCTGCTCCCGGACCTCATGGAGGTTATCGACGGTTGGGGGATCGAAGGAACGATGGGCACCAGCAATACTGCCGGGGCGCAGGTTCCTAATCCACCAAGTGCAAATCAACAACGGTACATAAACTTGCGTACGATAGGGAAAATGATAACGGATACCACCTCTGTTACCACTGCTACGGGACTTACAAACTACATTGCAAGATCCACGGCGTGGAACTGGCTCGGGTATCCGCGGTTTGGCTACCCTTTTTCTAACGCATTAGATCCTACAGTTTTTGCGGGAAATAGTGAGTACAACAGAATCTGGAGTATGGACAAGACCGGTTTTGCCTTCTCAATAAACAGCAACGATATCAACAGTCTGGCTGACGCGAAAAACTATTTGTACTATATCAATCCGGCTGCGTACGATCCTTGGAGCGACTGGGATGCTGACGTAGCAAGCGGTAACAACTACAGGAATGATGTGTATGATAATGAGCATCAGGGTTTTCTGGTTCCGAGCCAAGGTGGTCCGTTGCAGCCATATGGAACTAACCCCCTGCCCGACTACACCGGCGGCTGGGACTGGTGGTGGCGCGCTAAGGGCCTCCTCGAGACGGAACACAGAGCTCAGTATATTAAGGATCTCCAGGCACAGCCTTATGATGTCCTTTATATTGACGCGCATATCGGTGCAAGCCCCTCCGAGGGAGTGGAAGTAGTCGGTTTAAGCGGTGAATCTCCTCTCACCAGGGACGAGGTTGAAAGTCTTAAGCATAAGCCGGGTGGCGGCAAACGGCAGGTTATCGCGTATCTGAGTGTCGGCTCCGCGGAGACCTACCGGTGGTATGTTGATCCTGCCTGGTTAGGAGTTGACCCAAGCACGGGCGATAGTGGTTTCTCTACCGGCAGCAGTTCTGGTATTTACACACCTCCAGGTCCAGACGCCCCGCAATGGTTGGCGCATGGTTACGGTGGAAGTTACGGTGATGAATGTGTTGTAGAATGGTGGCATCCCGAGTGGAGAGACATTATAATCAACGGGTGGCATAACCAGAAATCTTCTATCGACAGGATTGTTGATGCCGGCTTTGACGGTGTTTATTTGGACAACGTAGGTGTGTACAGCCGGAGTCGGTGGACTGCGTGGGCAACTTATTATGCTGCTCTCGGTGGAGTTCCGTGGGCAAGTGCTGTAAACTTTGACTCGAACGGGGGCAGCGCTGTTGTCGTCGCGCATGTAGCAGATGGGAAACTCGTCTTCAAGCCCACCGACCCTACAAGACATGGATATATATTCGAAGGGTGGTACAAGGAAGCCGAGCTGATTAGTGCTTGGAACTTCGAGGCCGACGTTGTGACCGGCGACATCACGTTGTTCGCCAAGTGGACGCCAATGGTCATAGCAGCTAGCCCGTCTGCGGCAGTCACAAAGGACAAAGGCAACACGAACACGCTGACGATCACGGTGACCGAGGCGCTGTTCGATGGAACGAGCAACAAGATCGTCAAGACGTTCACGATCCACAACAACGCGGACGGCACATACCAGGTAGGTTCGTACAGGGTGTATGTCGCTACGTCGGGAAACACGAAGATTGACAAGTGCTACATCGTGGGGTAACGCGAAGCCATTAGCGCACTAGGATCACAGTTATCTCTCAAAGCTTGGCTTACTAAATGTCAAAATCAATAGCGCAGGGCCGTCTCCACATCAACAGTTGGAGACGGCTCTGCATTGGTTAGCCATTCAATCGTCTCCATCGTGTGCCGGGAAACGTTCAGTTTGCCGGACTCGGTTACCTCCAGACCGAGCTTTCCGGGAGGATAATAGTGCTTTTAAAGCATTTCCAATGGATAGGCGGGATAAGCTGCCTCATCCGCGGCGAATCTTCTGGATCCGACCGCCGTCGTCTGCCGTGCGTGCCCTCCCTTGGGTTCCGATAAGAGGTTATAGGGCAACTGTGCGTGTTTGATTTGACGACATTCCACGACAACCATGATCATATCATTGGTTTTCGGGAAAGGAGTTAGACAGGCGGGCGAGCCTCAGCCCTTCAGATAAGCATATCAGACCAAGCTAACAGGAAAAAGGGGTCAGATCTGAATATTGACTGGCTCGCGTGCGCTTTGTCGCCGAGATCATGCAGATGGACGCCAAGGAATTCTGGAAAGCGCCACCCGATGTGCGGGGAAAGGTTTTCGAAACATTTGCCAAGACCAGCGCGAAAGTTCTGGTCACGAACTGCCCGGCGTGCCCGGCATCGGAACTGAACGAATGGCAGCACGTAGAGGGCACTCCGTATTGCGTGCGGCGTCTCAAGACGGATTGAGTCAGCCCTTGCTTCAGGTGACTTGAGTGGCGGCTCAGCTCTTATGGGGGCGAAATGATCTGATCGCGCTCCCGACGAGAGCGAATAACTGCCCCTTGTAATACAGCTTCGCAACCTCCTGAAATTCCCAGAATCCGCCTTCGGGACGCGGAACACGGAAACCGGACAGCCGATATGTTGTGAGGACCGCGAGTGTGCCGTCAGGCAGCCCTCTCGCTGAATAAGGCTTTGATGGTTTCTGCAAACGAATGGCGCTCTTGTCGTCGGGATAGCGCCACGTGGGGCGGCGGGTTGGCTCATGCTCTATGACATTTGGCAGATCAGATGTAATGGTGTACGGCCCTACAACAAGAACTGGGGGATTGATGGGGGTTGGAGCCACTCTCATTATGACGCGAAGTGTTTCCGACATCGGAACTTGAACATCGCGAATCTCGGTTTTCGCAAATCCGAGTTTAGTGCTGGTGAAAGAATAACTTCCGTACTGCAAGCTCATACTGACGGAACCGTCTGCGCCTGTGTGCGAAACAGTCTTCCCTGAATCGTTCCTAAACACAAGTTCGCTATCTGGAATCACGGCTCCGCTTTCGTCGAAGACGGTAACGGTGACCTGCGCCACAAGTGGAAAAGCCTGAGCGTGGGCGACCGACATCACAAGAGTCAGGAAAGTGCCGATTGCGATCTCCGCAATGACGAAGCGGGTTCGGACGCCAATGACCATCCGTTAACAATTCTAGCTCCTGGCTGGTAAATGACGTAAACAGGCCTCTCTAACAATGTCGGCGGTGTCAAGCGCTTTTTGGAGCGTACCAACCCGTGCACTCCGAAGAGCGCGCCATTTCGCTCTAGTTGAAAAGTGCCGTATCCAACCAAGGCTCGCTCGTAATCAAAGTTCAGGTCAGGGAACTCGGCCCGACCCATGCATCTCTTCGGTCACAACCTCGATCATGATTACTACTTCGAACTCCTCCGCGAAGAGGAGCGGGCTGCCCAATCAATTACTCGGTGTTCTGCTGCACACCATCGCCTGTTCCGAGCTGGCCCGCGTGCGAACCGAACTTTGTGACTGCTCGTAAGCCCACTCCTTGCGCCACATCCAGTAGAGGGCAACGGCCAGTCTCCGCGCCATCGCCACCTTGGCGATCTTGCGTCCGCGCCGCATCACGAGGTGGACATACTTGCTACGCCACTCGGGAAGACTGCGCACTGTGACCTGCGCCGCCTCCACCAGCAAAAAGCGCACCATCGAACTTCCTTGTTTGGTGATGTGACCCAGCCGTCTCCGATTCCCGCTGGATTTTTCCAGCGGCACCAGTCCCAGATAGCTCGCAATTTGCTTGCCGCACTGAAAGCGCTCGGCTTGCCCGATGATCAGCACAAAAGCCAGCGCCGTGAGTGGACCGACACCGGGATGAGTCATCAGTCGTTTCGCTGCGGGGTGCTTTTCTGCTTCCTGCTCGATGGCCTGGCTCAGTTCCGCGATGCTGGGGTTCAGTCGATCCAACAACTCCAGTAGATCGCGGCGTCGCCGGCTGGCCCATGGAGCCAGACGAAATGACTCCAGTTGCTGCCGTCCCTGTTCCCGCCACAGCCTTTTCTTGCAGCGCACTCCTTCGTTCAGTGCCAGGGCCTGCAGTTGATTCATAATGCGGGTGCGTGCCTGCACCATGCGGTGCCGGTGCCACAGCAGTTGCCGCACATCTCGGTTCTCCCTACTCGGCACCCAGATTTGCGGAAAGTCATCCTTCACCATGAGTTTCAGAATCAGCTGGGCATCTTGTCGATCCGTTTTCTGTTTGCGTACTCGCTTGCTCTGGATCTCGGCGGCGTCTCCGATCCACAGTTCAAACTGCAACTCACTGAGCAACCGTTCAAACCAGCGCGCCTGTCCACTGGCTTCCATTCCCACCCGCACCTTCACTCCCTGGGCCACGAGCTCGCGGTAGAACTTCTCCGCTTCCTCGCGGTGTGGCAGTCGCCGCTCTTGCACTTCTCCCGTCTCGGTATCCACAAACGCAATTTGTTGGAAACCCGGGTGGTAGTCACAACCTATAATCAGCATGTTCGGCTCCTTTCTCCCGAGCTTCTTTGGTTGGTTGGCACCACCGAAGTCTACTCGGGCATCGGAGCCGACATTGTTATGGAATCAATTACACTCATCCTATGAGAGAGGATGTCAAGCGAAAACACTTCTCCACTGCTCTCCGTGAGACCTCGATCGGTGCTTGCATCCAGGCCCCTTCTTCTTCGTGGAGAGGATTTGGGTTTTGAGGCTGGAGCGGCACAGAGTACGACAGGGATACGGATCGCAGTTGCTGGTCTCCTGGAGTGGTTTCATGCAGCGGTCCCGACGCCGATCGTTGCGAAGCTGCGCAAGCCAACCGTTGGCTTAAGTGCCAACCATCATCCTATGTGAGGCTCGAGGCCTATGGCTTTTTTGGGTTATCCGAGGGGGCATAGGATTGACCCGGAGACTGGGTGCTGATTCCGGCACCCGGAATGCCTAATGAGTGAATGGATACTCTCCCTCGAACCCGAGCATCGCCGGAACCGATGGGTCACCACCGAGGCGTGAAACCCGGGAGACCACCTGCGTTCTGTGCAACGCTCAAGCTGCTTGCGGCTTCAGTTGTTCGGCGTCGAAACGTTCCTCCTTCTTCCAAAGTGTCAAGGCAATCGCCGCAATCTTTCGGGCTAAGGTCAGACGCGCCATCTCAGGCTTCATGCCCTTGGCCAGCAAGGCCAGATAGAAGTCCCGCAACGGCCCCACCCCACAGCTGGCTCGGGTCGCGGCGCCCTTGAAGATCTCTTTCATCTCGTGGTTGTGATTCTGATTCAGCCCTCGAATCTGTTGCGGTTTTTTCGCACGTTGCAGTTGTCCCTGCACGTAGCGATATTGCGCACTGTCGCGGGTCTCAATGCCCAGCCCACTATAGGTCCAGAGTTGCCGCTTGCTGCGGAAGCGGTGTGGCGTCTGCATCAACCCGATCAAGCGGGCGGCGCGGATCGGACCGATGCAGGGAATCTGGCGCAGCAGTTTCGAGGCTTTGTGTTTCCGGCTCTCCGCCAATAACTCGGGGCGCAGGGTTCGTCGCAACGCCTGCAATCCATCCAACTGCTGATAGAGCAGTTCGGCTCGCCGGCGTACCCCTGCATGCTCGATCTTGCCTAGCCATTCCTCGCGATAACCTGGAGCATAGACCTGGGTACCCGCACAGGGAATGCTCCAGCCGCGATACAGAGCTTTGATCCGATTCATCACTCGGTTCAGATCCTGACTGATGGTCCGATAACTGCGCCCCAGCTCGCGCAGCGTCCGCAGTCCGTGTTCTCCGTGATAGACCGGGCGCAGCATTCCCGTGCGCAACAAGTCGGCCAGCTTGCGCGCATCGATCTTGTCGCTCTTGTTGCCTTCCTTTAATAAGGCATTGCACCGGGGATCGCATACCAGGACTTGGTGTAGGTGTGGCTTCAGCAGATCGTAGAGCCAAGCCGCCCAGGTCCCTTCTTCCCAGGTCACATGCAACTCGCCCCGCAGACCGTGGATGAACTGCAGAATGCTGCTGGCTTTGGTTTCCACAATCGACTCCATCACCAGCTTGCCACTGCCATTCAACACCGCAATTACGATCGCTTCCTTGTGCACGTCCATGCCGATATACTGGATGTCGCGACTCATAAAGTTGCCTCCTTGAGGGAAAGATCATTCGCATCCAACGGAGTCCTTCCCTCAAGGTACAGTGTCATCCTTTACCTGATTTGCCCACCTTCAAGCAGGGCCGCTCTCTCATAATGCATTGACCGACCGTCTCCCTATGAGCGACGAGCCGGTATGGCGTCGTACTCAGCACGATCCGCGTAGCCCCGACTGCATGTGTCCTCCGACACCCTGTAGGCCAAGGTCTGCCCTTTATCGAAATACCGTTTCACCCTGCACATACACGTTAAGCGGTATGGAGGATGAGTGCCCGAGCGAGGGGTGAATCGAATCCGCTTCGCGTTGTCAGGATGTGCCAGCAGGTAGATGCGTTCGCATCTCTCGCACATGACGGCGACACGGATGGGCATGGGGCGAGAATAGCATTAATGAACTCGGCTCCGACTTCATCGCAAAGCGCAAACGTAACTATTGTAATCAGGCCATAGCGCTCATCGACCAGGCTTTTGTGTGCGTTAGTGTTTCCTGCGGCATAGTCGTCGGTTAATTTCATCTGCA
>CAWGSE010000011.1:0-181627 GCA_963825205.1 uncultured Acidobacteriota bacterium | reverse complement strand
CGGAATCGGAGCCGTCCATAGCGGCGGATATTGTACGGGCAACTCGTACCGAGTTCCTACTCTCCGTGATTAACACCCAGATCCGCAGCACCAACACCACGATGGTCCGTGGTGGCCCGGCCGACGTTCAGCCTGAGACCCGCCTTTCGTGCACCTTGGTCCAGCCGCAAGCGCTCAGTGTTCCGGCATCCCTCATCGCGGCAGATGCGCATGCCGTTGGAGTGCCGGGAGAATATGAAGAGGCTGGCTGGGACGACTGCCGACAGGAGGGCCGAGTGAGACGCTGGAATGTCGAGGGGATTGCTGGGGCGCCGACGGTGCAGGTGTTAACCATCTTGGTCTCTGTAGAACAAACTCTCTGTCCACTCCGGGCGCCAAGCCAGTTCATGCGGCCACCCGGGTGACTGCAGTACCCAAAGAACATTGGGACGGATCTTGGAGGGTTCCCAGGTTGCTGATGACGGGGCTGCAATCGCTGACGCCCGGTGGGTTCCCGGTAGCGGCAGCACGTGGGCACTCAGAGCGAGGCGATTTGTGCCGTTAGGGTGGGGCCTTCGCGTGGTCAAGGGCGCAGGCGGCTGGCTGGCCCGGCAGGCGTCGCAAGGCGCTGAACCCGGTTGAAAATATCTCATTATGCCCGTCTATGCCCTGTAGGACATGTCCGCTGGCCAGCTGGATAGTGGCCACGACTCCCCCGTCGATGACCGCACCAGGCCAGCGGGAGCACCGCCAACGGCTGCAGTGGTAAGCCATGCGCCGGGGCTTCAGTAAAGGCCAGTTAAAGAATTCGTGCCGTCTTGCCTCGTCGCGGCCCGCGTGGGATCTTGTCTTCGTGGGGGAGGGGTTCGCCTTACCGCGTCTTGCCGGCACCAGCCTGTGGTGCCGGCCGGCTAGCGGCCATGTGCCCGGGCTGCAAAAGTCATTGCGATATTCGCCACATGAGTAACCCCCCGCCTCGAATACCTGAAGGGGGATAACCGTGAAGCGACAGAGTTCAGCCTTTCGTTCATCACCGAGGCGCATCCGGCGATACGGCCTTGCCTTATTCGCGATTGCGCTCGCGATGTCTGCGGTCGGGTTGCCTGCGGCTGCTCAGGCAGCCAGCGGCAATCAGCTGAAGATAACGGCGATGACCTACAATCTCTTCCAGGGCTCGGAGCTGACCGAAGCATCCAGCGCGACGTCGCTCACGGAATTCCTCGCAGCAGCCGCAAAAGACTACGGCGAGGTTCAGAGAACGGACTTCCCCCAAAGAGCGCAAGCGATCGCTGCGGAAGCGCAATCGGCCGCGCCTGATCTGATCGCCATCCAGGAGGCCGCGCTATGGAAGACCGGAGACCTGGTCGCCTCTCCCCCCGTGCCGCCCCCAGCAACCGTTTCCTATGACTTCGTCCAGATCCTCGTGGACGCGCTCAGCGCCCGCGGCCTGCACTATGCGCCGGTGGCGGTGACCAACGACTTCACCGTCGAAGGACCCGGCCTGTTCCCAACCGGTCTCATGAACATCCAGCTCACCGACCGGGACGCGATCCTGGCCCGAACTGACGTGCCACTCACGATCTCCCACGTCCAGACCGGCAACTTCACCCACAACACCGTGCTGCAGACCTTCCAGGGCCCGATCACGCTCACAGAAGGATGGGCCTCGGTAGATGCCACCCTCGGCCACCACACCGTGCGCTTCGTCACCACTCACCTCGCCGACAGCAGCATCGCTGTCGGCGCCGCCCAGGCGACCGAACTCGTACAGGGACCGCTCAGCACCGATCTCCCGGTCATGATGACCTGTGACTGCAACGCCGACCCCACGACGGCCACCTACGCAATCCTCACGGGGGCCGGGCTCAAAGACTCCTGGCTGCAGGCCGAACCGGGCCAGCCCGGCTTGACTTGCTGCCAGGACACCACCTTGCAAAACGCCCTGGTGAACCCCACCTCAACGCTCGCGACAAGGATCGACTACATCTTCAGCCGCGGCGGGGGACTGAAAGCCACCGGCGACCAGATCGTAGGCGCCGACCCGGGCAGCCGCTCCACACCCGGAGGATTTTGGCCATCAGACCACGCGGGCCTCATCGCCGAACTAGCCCAGGGACCTGCAAACTGAACCAGTTTGCGCTGACTCCCGTCGCCTCAACGGTCAACAGCTTTACCCGTGTGCGGAGAGTTGCTATCAGTGCGTTTAGGCATCGGTAACGTACGCTCCGGCCGGCGTTGCGGTGACGGATCGTGACCCCGGCTATGGCTGGCGCCGCGGCGTCGTAGCGAGGTTGACCCAGAACTGGGCGACCATCGCGGCTCCTAGTCGGCAGACTTGCGCATCCCCGTCCGGCTACTGCTGTGCGCCGTAGAGTAGGACGCTGACTGGGGGAGCGGTTCCGTTCGACGGTGAGCTGCGAGGGCTGCGCCTGCCCCATGGTCGGCTCGTTCCGTGGTGCACGCTCCCTGTAAACCGCTCACTTCTCCTGGGCGCGGCTCCTGCCTGTACGTGCGAATATCTGCTCGAAGGTCTGAAGACGCGGAAGGATGATTCCGTCAAGATCATTTCGGGGGCAGTTCAGGGAGCAGAATGCCGCCCGTCTGGGCCAGCGGAGGCCAGCGTCTGCTGGCGGCAGCCAGTGTCTGGGCTGGTCAGGGCCTAGCACGGCTCTGTGCAGATCATCTAGTTCTGGGCTAGCCAATGCATCCCGGGCGACGGGGATAAAGGTCAGGTACCCAGGGATCATCATGGTTAGGCGCGAGCAAGCCGATCCGACACAAGCCGGTTGAGGCTCACATGCTGTTCGGCAGCGTCGCGGACAAGACGGCGGTGAACCTCTGCCGAGACACGCACCACGAACCGGCCCGAATAGGTGCGTTCCGACAACGGCTCTGGAATCGGCTGGCCGGATGCAGCCAGGTTGGCCAGCGATCTCTTCAAGTGGGACGAGACCAGCTCAGTCGGTTTGCCATAGTGCATGCATCGGTGGACAGCTGGGTGTGAGAACGCCGATTATCGGCAGGGAGGGCCTGCTCCGGCTGGTGAAGTGGGCCGAGCATGTTCCGGCTTCTCGCAGCGCGGATACTCCGTGTCGCCTGGATCTACGAAGAGTGACGAAAGCCTTCCGACTCTGCACTCCGCACTCTCACTGCCGATTCGGAGCGCGTAAGAACTGACCCGGCCATGAGCGCGTCCGCGACCAGATCAGCCAGTTCTGCGCTTCCTTGGGCCGACCGCGCGATTGGCGTGGGGCGGCGTCTGCCTGGCGATCCCCTCGTTCCGCCGCCATCCGGGTCCTAGCCGTCCTTTTTGGCTCGGCCTTTCTTAGCTCCGGCGCCTTCGGTACCGCCGAGCAGCGGCTTGGTCGCCTCGACCATGCCTTCGACGACTTTCCGCTGCGAGGTGAGCATCTGTTCCGCGAAGTCGTAGGCGCTGGCGATGAACTCCCCGGGCTTTGCCAGCCTGCCAACGAGTTCCTCGGGCTTGGTCAGCAGCTCCAGGAACTCTTCAGGCTTGACCGGCGTGTCGCTGTGCCGAGGGGCAGGCGAGGTTACCGGCTGGGTAGCGCCGAGATGGTTCACCACATCCACGACACCATCAACGTCCCAGGTCAGACGGCCGGCCACCCGGATCAGGTCGTGCTCCTCGGCGGACCCAAGCAGGCCTGCCAAGGTCACGATGCCGTTCCGCACCTCTGCCGTGACGCCACCCGGATCCGCCTGCGGGATCTGCGTGAGCATCTCACGGACATCGCTGGCGATCTCATTGTCTGGACGGAGGTAGACGCTGAGCAGGTCACAGCGGCTCACAACCCCGGTCAGCCTGCCGCCGACGCTGCCGCCGAACGCCGTGCCGGCCTCCACCACCGGCAGCCGTTTGATATGCCGACTACTCATCAGCCTTGCCGCGACCGGCAGGGTGGCGTCCGGGTGGATCGTGATGGCAGGCGAGGTCATCAGCTCTCCCGCGGTCAAGCCCCAGTGCTTCTTGACCTCGGCATGCCGGCGAAAGTGGCCGCCCGATTCGAGCAAGGCCTCCCGCAGGCGCCTTTCCTGGGAGCTGAGCAAGTCGGCCTCCGACACCACCCCGGCAACATGACGGCCCAATACCAACACCGGCATGGCGCTAATCTGGTGCTGCGCCAGCAGGGCGGCGATCTGCTTGTACGGGGTTCGCCGGTCAACAGTCACCACCGACGTCGTCATGACGTCCCCGACGCGCTGCTGCCATCGCCCGTAGTGTGGGTTGCCCTCACCGCGGGCATGCCCGTGAATGTTGCGCTCTGGCGCTTGGCCTTCAGCGGGATCGAGTGCCCGGGACGCGTTGACGGCGGCTTCGCTGTGGGCGGACTGGTAATCGGTAGCGCCAAGCTCGCGAGCTAGCGCGTCACGGTGAGAATCGCTGCGTCTCATTTGTCGCTCCCCCTCTCACAACCTCTGATGGGTGTTCTGCACCCTTACGCAATGTCAGCATGTCTCCCCTGCCGCCCGGTTTATTAGGGCCGTCTGTCACCTGTACAGGGACCTCCGTCCCTGCCGCCAGGTATGCCTGAAAGACGCGCCTAGCGGGTTCTCATTCCACGCGGGGTCTGAGAATCGGCGGGTCGCGGAGCCGCGTGCGTCCCGCACCAACACGGCGAACGGAACAACACCGCCCGCCGGGCCTAGCCCAGGACAAGGTGGGCCGCCATCTCGCTCCCCTTGGACATCGCGATCACACCATGACCATCAGATCCAGGGCCATCACCTGCGTGCGGCCCCGACCTGAGCCAGTCATCCCGGTCAGTGCGCTATGTCCATGCGCACCCATCGGCAGACCCAACGCTGCCCGTTACCCCACCACGGCATAGACAACGTTTTGCCGATCGGGGGAGCGCAAGCTCCTAGCGCTGGACAGAATCTTCTGGGCTTCGGGCTGGCGTGAGTGCAAGATCTGCGCAGCTTACGAACACCCGCGGGCTGAGGACATGCAGCGCATTGAGCAGCTCACCCAGGCCCTCATCCTGCCTTAGATCCACCAGCACTTCACCGATCATCTCGGCTCTGTCGGTGCCGCGAGGTATGAGGCGGGCGGCGCTCACTGGATGATCGGCGAGGGCGTCGTGAAAGCGCGCGCGGCTGGTCGGATTGTCGGGCAGGGGTAGCTCGATTCTCCACGTGATCTTGGTTCGGTACATGGCGTCGCCTCCGTTTCCAAGGAACGCGACCTCGTTGAGCGAAGGCTCGGCGATGCCAAGGGTTGGCACCAGAGGCTCAAGTCCCGCTCATCGAGGGCCATAAGGCCTGTGCTGCGTCAAAACTCGTTCACGCTCGCAGAGCCGCGACGTCCATGTTTCCCTTGAAAGGATGCCGAAGTGTCGGCTGGGGACCCTGCGGTATGGGCAGGTCCACGGCCTGCGCGCCGGTGAACTCGATGGTGGCGCGGGTGACCGATTCCCCGGTACGGGTACGGCAGTGAGGCCAACGCACAAATGCGCGGCGGGCCGGAATTCCGGGCTCGCCGCGCACGGGTGGTGCTACTTGGTGGCACCCTTCTTGGCTGCCGCGCCGTTCCTGGCGCCAAGCAGCGGCTTGATTGCCTCATACAGCCTCTCAGCGAACTTCCGCTGGGAGCTGAGCAGCTCCTCGGCGAAGTCGTAACCGCTGGCCACGAATTCCTCGGGCTTGGGCAGCTTGTCGCTGTAGGGCAGGTCGGGCATCGGGAAGGATGGCATTACCGACTGGACTGCCTTGGCCCAGCGCTTGGTCGCGTTGACCAGTGCATCCTCGCTCTTGCTGACCGCGCCAAGGACCTCTGCCTGGATCTCCTGGCCGGTGCTACGGGTCTCAGTCATTTCTTCTCCTTGGGGGTCTTGTCGGTTCTGGTCTCAACTTCTGCTTTCTATAGTAAGCACTCTTGCTTGATTTGTCAAGCAAGAGTCGGCCTTGCCGCCGCTGTTCCCGCCAGCGGGAGACGAGTTGGGAGCAGGGTCTGGGGGGCGGAACATCCCTGACGGCGGCAGGCTTCCCCACAGATGCTGCGCCGCTACGACGCCAGTGCCGCGCACGTGGGGCAGAGCAGTGCTGAGCGGAGCGGTGGGTTCTCATACTTCCGGGATCTCGCGGCCGAAGGCCTCGAGGGTGATTGCGTCGGGCTCGGGGCCGCCGCGACGGCCGGTGTCGAGGCCGTCGATCGCGGTCATCTCGTCGGCGGACAGCTCGAAGTCGAAGACGTTGATGTTCTCCGCGATGCGGCTGGGCTTGGTGGACTTCGGAATCACCGAGCGTCGGTGTTGCAGACCCCAGCGCAGCATCACCTGGGCGGGGGTCTTGCCGTGGGTCCTGGCGATGGCTCCGATGACCTGGTCGTCGAGGGTGCTGCCGTGGCTACCGTCGCGGTAGAAGGTGATGCCGCCAATCGGTGACCAAGCCTGGGTGAGGATCGCGTGCTCAGCGCCGAAGTCTTGCACCTTTTGCTGTGCGAAGTAGGGGTGGACCTCGATCTGGTTGACCGCCGGCACCACTGTCGTGCGGTCGAGCAGCGTAGTGAGGTGCTCGACCATGAAGTTGCTGACCCCGATCGCGCGGACCTTGCCGTCAGCCAGCAGCGTCTCCAGGGCCCGGTAAGCCTCCAGGGTCCGGTCGAACGCCGACGGCAGCGCCTGGTGCAGGATCAGCAGGTCGATCTGGTTGACGCCGAGCTTGCGGGAGCTTTTCTGGAAGCCGTGCAGGGTCTCCTCGTACCCGTAGTCACTGATCCAGATCTTGGTCTCCAGGAAGACCTCCGATCGGTCCAGGGCGGAACTGCGGACGGCCTCACCGACCTGCCGTTCGTTGCCGTAGGCCGCCGCGGTGTCGATATGGCGGTACCCGGTGTCGAGTGCGGCACGGACGGCGTCGCGGGTTTCGGCCGGGGGTGTCTGGAAGACCCCGAGGCCAAGCGTGGGCATCTCGACGCCGTTGTTGAGAGTGATGGTGGTTTCCATGTCATTGACCTTTCTGTTCGAGCTGGTGACATCACCGCGTTTCGAGGCGTCACGCTAGTGAGAGGCCTGTGCGACTGCTGCGCCCGGACGGACGAGTGACCGGGCGGCCGGGTGATCGGGCAGCCGGGTGACCTGTGATGGGGTGGACCCCCTCGCCCTCGCCACCCATGCAACGCCGCGGCAGGTCTCCGCGGCAGTGACGGTCTTTCCCGGTACTGCCAGACCCTCCCTGCGGGAGCCGGGTCCACCAATGCAGGTCTGCCCGGGAGGCCCAGCCGGGCATCTTCAGCACGAGGCGCCGCCATCCTGGCTGCCTTGTGTCCTGGTCAGGTTTCGCCGGCGCTGGTGCGCGCGGCGCCGCGCTCCGCAGGCTTTTGCCTCGGGCGGTTCCGGGGGCTGCCGGGCACGGGCCAGGCTTGGCGAATCATCGAGCCGGCCAGCGCGACGGTCATCGCGAACGCCAGGGCTATGGCAAGGTTCATGCCGACCATGTGCCTGGCGGTTGAGATCCCGTCAAAATAGGCGGGCGGGATGAACGCGACGACGGCGCAGCCTGTCATGCACAGCGCGAGCACCGCGGCGTCCCGGTGCCAGGGCGCGCGGCGGCGCCGCAGCGCGAGCAGCGCGACCACCGCCATCGCCACCCACAGCGGAACCAGCCATAGCAAGCCGAGGTGCCGCGGGAGCCGGTGCACCAGCCAGGTGACCACGATCACCCGGGATTCAAGGGCGCCTGGCCGGTGGCCGGCGGCCGGCGGATAATCGCCCAGGGTGGTGACCCGGAAGCTCGCATCCTCGACCGCTGACTGCTGCCCGACGTCAACGATGCGGGCCGGATGCGCCAGCAGGAAGCGCGCGACGTTGCCGTCGGTCAGTTTCGACTCATACCGGTGGTACAACGGGTCAGTTCGGACTGAATCACTGGCCCAGTAGTAGCTCCCGGCGTACCTCGACCAGCTCGCTGGCAGGCCAAGCGCGCGCAGGTCGGCGCGCTCGTTGTCGTGGCCGTTCACGATGTGCTCGAAGATCGTGTCCACGGCCAGCATGGGTTGCGTCCGCTGGCCGTAGGGACTATGGGCGTTCCATACGGCGTACCCCGCGGCTGAGACCGCGAGGACCGTGGCGACCGCCAGGGCGGCCCCTGCCTGTGGCGTCCGGAACCTGCGCACCCCCGGCCCGCTGTCCCGGCTGGCGCTGGCCAGGACCAGGGTTAGGCAGATCGGCACGGCCAGGAACAAGTATTCCTCCTTGGAAAGGACAACGAGGAGACCTCCCGTCCCGGCCAGGACGAGGCCCCCCGCGCTCGCGCGCCGGTCGCGCCCCAGGTAGACCACGCCGGATGCGACCAGCAGCACGCCGACCAGGACGGCGGGCTCGCTCATCGGGCTGGCGAACAGATCGAAGAACGCCGCGTCCGCGACGATCAGCCAGATGGCGGCCGCCGCCAGCAGTTGACCCCATGGCCTGACCCGCAGGCCGGTTGCCAGGCTGGCGATCGCGACCGAGGCGAGCACGCACATCAGCACCCCGAGCACGATCAGGTTCAGCGTGCCTGACAGGCCGAAGACCGGCGTCAGCAGCCTGGCCACTTCCAGCGGCACGATCTCTGACGTCACATACGGCGCGCGTCCACACCGCGTCGGCGCGTACTGGAAGTAGGTGTAGCGGAAGAACCGGGGGTAACCGCGGGGAACGACAGGCCCGAGGCCGAAGACGCCGCACATGAGCCGCGGGCCGTCACGGTTGTCTGCCTGCCCGACCGGCGTGGGGACCAGGAAGCGGACAAGGAAAAGTCCCAGAGACACGCCGAAGATGGACAACCAGAGACCGTGACCGTGGCGCAAGCGGCCGCGGAGGCCGGAGCGGGCAAGCCTGCCCCCGGGCGAAGCAGCAGCGCTAACAGGCGAGATCGCATCGGTCTCGCCGGTGCTCGCCGCCAGCCGGGCTGGATCCGCCCCGCTGGCGTGCCCCGCCGGGCCACCACGAGCTAACTGGTGACCTGCTATCTCGTCGCCAGGCACGTCGCCGGCCTTCCAATGCTCGTGCCGCTCTGCACCTGCCGCAGCCCCCGACCACAGCAGCCGGGCTGCTAAGCACGTATCGAACAGATGCAAAGTCAGTTGTAGAGGTCGTCCAGGATCGATACCCACCTGATCCGCCTGCATCAAGGAAATATAGGCCCTTCCGGCCGGCCGGTCAGGTCCTCCACGGCAGCCGCCCCGCGCCCGGCCGGTGAACGCGGGTGCCCTGGTCGGCATCTACGGCCCGAGGTAGCCGAGGGCGCCCTGCCGATTCCCCGGCCGGGTAGCGGCATGCCATGGGCTTCCTGAGCAGGCAAATTCGCGCGAGCGTTCGGCGCCGTGGTGGGGGCATCGCGACGGCCGCACCGGGTCTGTCCACTGCCATCGCCGCGGGCGCGGGGGCGCATTCAGTTTCCGGCTGTCGGCCCGGCGCTGCCAGGCGGTTCCGTGCCGGATCAACGGACCTAATGTGCCTAACGCGGCGCTCTGCCCGGACTGCCGAGACATCACGCGTCCGCGGCGAGGTCCTTGTGCTCTTCCCGGAGCTGCCGCTTGAGGATTTTGCCGCTGGGGTTTTTTGGCATGGCGCCGACGATGACGACGCGCTTGGGTGTCTTGTACCCTGCCATCAGCCTGCGGGTGTGCCTGATTACTGCTTCCTCCGTGAGCGAGGCGCCTGGCTTAGGGACGACCACGGCGACGACCGCCTCGACCCACCGCGGGTGGGCAGCGCCGAAGACCGCGACTTCGGCCACTCCGTCCATCTGATAAATGGCCTCCTCGACCTCGCGGCTCGCTACGTTCTCCCCGCCGGTCTTGATCATGTCCTTCTTGCGGTTGACCACGGTAAGGTAGCCGTCCTCGGTCATGACCCCCAGGTCGCCCGAGTGGAACCAGCCGTTGCGGAAGGCCGCCGCGGTCATGGCCTCGTCCTTGTAGTAGCCGAGCGTGGCGTGCGGACTGCGATGGACAATCTCGCCGACCCTGCCCGGCGGCAGCACCATGTCGTTGTCGTCCACCAATCTCGTTTCCACATTCAGCGCTGCCCGGCCAGCTGACCCGGCCCGGCTGACCTGCTCGTCCGGCCCGAGGATCGTCGCGAGCGGGGCCATCTCGGTCTGGCCGTAGAAGTTCCACAGGCGGATGGCGGGAAGCCGCTCCTGCAGCTCACGCAGAACCTCGACCGGCATCGCTGAGGCGCCGTAGTAGCCCTTGCGCAGCGAGCCGAGGTCAGCCTGGCCGAACTGCGGTGACCGCAGGAGAGCGATCCACACCGTGGGCGGGCAGAACAGCTTCGTCGCACGCTCCGACTCGATCGTATTCAAGATCGCGGACGGGTCAGGCGCCGGAAGTATGATGCTCGTGGCACCCAGGTATATGTCTGGCCCGAGGAAGCAGTCCAGCTGCGCGCAGTGATACAGCGGCATGGCGTGCACCTCGATATCATCGCCGTCCATGCCGCCGTCAATGATGCAGGAAACGTACTGCCACATCAGCGAGCGGCTCGACAGCATCGCACCCTTGGGGCGGGACTCGGTGCCGGAGGTATACATCAGCCGCAACAGGTCATCGTCGGCGACATCGACCTCCGGCGGCGTGCCCTCACGATCGATCCATTGCTGAACATCGGCCCACCCGGCCGGTACCTCATCCCCGCCCTGCCGGATCACCGCGCGCACCGGGATGTCCAGCCCGGCCGCCACGATTGCCTTGTCAGCGGTGGCGGCCAAGCCATCCTCGGCCACGAACGCTGCCGCCTCGCTGTGGCCAAGGATGTAGGCGATCTCGCCCGGACCGAGCATGAAATTGACCGGCACCAAGATCACGCCAAGGCGGGCAGTTGCGAACGACAAGACGGCGAACTGCCAGCAATTGTGGGACAACAGCGCCACCCGGTCGCCCTTCTTCAGGCCCTCAGCCGCCAGGGCCGCTGCCGTCCGCGACACCGCCGCCTCCAGTTCCGCGAACGTGAGCCGGGTAGCGCCAGAGACAATGGCCAGCTTGCCAGGGACCCGTGACGCAGTGCGATGCAGCATGTCGCTGATCCCCTGCCGCCGAGCCAGCCCCGGCAACACACCGACGACGCCCTCGGGCATGATGCCCACCTCCTGCCAGTTCTTAAGCCAACGATGCACATCCCTCCAGCACCACCACAGAGGCGAAAGTCATCCCCCGGGCACGGCAGATGACATCTGGCAAGCAGGCCCGCGACCAGGCTGGCTAGGACCAGCATTGCCTGCTCATCGAGTCGGGCGTCGGCCTTCAGCCGTGCCGGCCGCACGTGGCCGCACACAGAACTCCCCATTCGGTACGAGACCGGCGGCTAGGCCGACCTGCCAGACTCGGCGCCACATCGGCGGCTACTTGCGCGTCGGCACGAGAGTGCCAATCACGCTCTGCGATCGGCGTTGGGCCGGTGCTCGGGCGCATCGACGGCAGCGAGCCCCCGCGATCGCGGGGAGTCCCGGGTGGCCGCCACAAGAGGGAAGGACTGCTCGCCGCGCTGCTAGTTGCCGCCGTGCCCGGTGCCTGGGCAGCCTGGGCTGCGGCGAGCAGGTGGTAGGCGCGGGTCAGCAGCTTGCGGGAGATCGCGATGGTAGCGATCTTCCTCCCGCGTCTCTTCGCGACCGCGGCGTAGGTCGCGGAGAACTCCGGGACCGTTTCGCGGTCTGGGCCGCCTGGTTGAGGACCCAGCGCAGCAACGCCGAGCCCTGCTTATCTGTGCTCCCCAGCCCCGTGTCAACCAGGTGACGGGGTTTAATCCCGCGGCTGGCAGGGGGCTTGCGCGTTTGTCGGGGAGCTCGCCGTTTGCCCCTCCGGCCGTTATTCCCGCCTTATTCCAGTTATTTGGTGAGCCACGGAGTGAGCATACCCTCACGTTCAGTAACGAACGTTCTGTCCCGGAGCCGTCAACGGACAGATCCTGGCGGCTGCCCCCAAGCGGGAGATGTTCGAGCCCGATACTGATTCTGATATTGGCCTTGTGGGGAGCCTATGTGGCAGCCTGACGACCCCTCCCCGCCCTCTGCGGGCGGAGGACCCGGCCGCGTGAAGGCTGACACAAACGTCCAGCACCTAGCGACCAAAGATCGCCTGTTCGATAAGCGCTCGCCAGCATGTATCTCGCGCACTACTTGGGACCTCTGACACCTTGACACGTCCAAATGCTCGCCGTGTAGTAACTGTATCCGGGTGTACGGGGCCGGTCACTGCCTGAAGCGACGGCGGTGAAGCATGGGGGGGACCATGCCTTTCGAGGCGAGAACGCTGGTGCCATTGGAGGATCATCCGCAGGCGAGCGGACCCGGCTCTTGATGACGCCGCTGAGCCGGAGTTGACCCTCTTTGATGTAGCTGAGGACAGCCTGCCGACCGAGGGCCTAGCCGCTGCCCTGGTGCGCAAGAACCGACGTCCGATCTGGCTGCGGCTCGGCCCGCAGGATCGCGATCCCGGCACGTTTCTCGTTTCGCTCGCGACCTCGGCGGCGCGTCTCGGTGCGGCCAACGTGACGTTGGAGTTGATGCGAGCGAAGCCAGGCCCCGTGTACGGTTGGTCGTCCCTGTTCGCCAGCCTTGGCGCCGAGATGGGCGGGCGGCTGAGCGAAGGCGGCGCCCTCGTGCTCGAGAACGTCCAGCATGCATGGGACCGAACGGCCACCTTCACCCTGCTGAGCACCGAACTGCTCCCGGCTCTGGCTTGTGCCGTCCCGTGCGTGCTCGTCGCCTGCGGCAGCCCACCGCACGGCCATGCCCGGCGCATTGGTTCGGCGGTCACGCGACGACCTGAGCCTGCCGCTTACTGCGGCGCGGCGGGCTCTCGATGAGATCGGTTTGCCCTTGTCACGCCACACGCCGAACGGGTGACGGCGCTCGCGGCGCAGCCGGCTGTGCTCGCCGCGATCCGCGCCGCACGATGCTCTGCCGGTCCCCGCACTCTCGCGAGCATGCTCGCACGGGCACATGGCGAGGAAGATTTGCTCACGCGGCTTGCCGGGGTGCTGCTCGCTCGTACCAGCGAGGACGGCCGCCGCGCACTCGGGCTCGCGCTGCGGGTCGAATACACCCACCCGGCGATGACATCGGCCGTAACCGGCGAGAGCCGCCTAGCGCCAGGCCCCTGGATCCAGTCGCTCGAGGATGGCTGGTCGCGCGTCAGAAACAACTGGCGCGATCCCCTGCGTGCCGCGCTGGGGCAGCGGTCGATGCCAAGCCGCGAGACGTTGCACGAGGCAGCGGACTGGCTGCTCCAGGCGGGCGAGGACGACGAGGCAATCTCCGTTTATTTCACGCTCGGTGATCATGACTGTGCCGCACGAGCGATCTCCAGCCGCGCGGAGGATCTCATCGATCTCGGCCGGTGGCAAGCCCTAGAGGAGTGGCTCGACCGGTTGCCTCCCGAAGTGTCTGCCGTTTACCCGAACTTCGATTACGTGCGCGCGGAGATGACGGCGGCCCGCGGCGACTCGGTCACCGCGGGCCGTTTGTACGACACGGCAGCGGCGCGGTATGCCGATCGCAATGACACAGATGGCGCCTCTCGCAGCATGCTTGGCGCGAGCGCCGCCGCGGCGAACGCCGGCGATCTCGTGACAGCACGAGCGCGCGCACGCGCTGCCCGCTCGCTCGTGGAGACGGCCGGTGAGGCGAACGACGCAACGCTGGCATGGTCCGGATGTGGGCGACCTGGCAGGAAGGCCGCGTGGCGCTCGTCACCGGCGATACCGACGACGCCCTCGCCTCGTTCGGCCGGGCGGCCGCGGCCGCCTCAGGCGGCGCCGCGGCCGAGCCGATACGGAAGGCCGGTCAATTCGCCATGCGGGTGGCTGAAGTTGCGCCGAGAGCAAGAATCGCACCGCGAGGCCGAGGCCGCGCTCAGCCGCGCCGAGCATCAGGTACTTGGTGAACTGCTCGCCTGCGTCCGGGCGCCCGGCGGCCGTGACGGTGGCGTGCGAGGAGGGGACCGCTGGTCAGACGCGCCCGCCGTGCTAAAGATGCCCGGTCTGGCCGAATCTGGCGGGGCGGGGCCGTGGGGCGGTGGTCGTGGACGAGGCTGCGCGGCCTGCTGCCGGGCAGGCAGGCCAACGGAGCGCATGTCAACGGCTCCAATGGAGCGGCGTCGCCGCCGAACGCCGACGAATCACCCGTCTTCCCTGCCGTCCAGTTCGCTGCGATGGCCGTGCCATCAGCAGGCTCACGAGCGTGGCGCACGCGCGCTGCGGGGCCTGTCGGACAAGTGCAGCACTGTGCCCGAGCGCGCGGTGCCGGAAGGTCGCCTCACCGCGTCACGCGGCGCCGCGCCGTACGGCGCTGGATCGCGTCTCGCACGTAATCCATGCCCAGGCAGAGGTCTCTGTCCACCTGCTCGGCCCCCTGAGCGTCGTCATCGATGACGTTCCCGTCGAAGCATGGTCAAGCGCGCGCACCCGTTCGCTGTTCGGCTATCTGCTGACCCATCGCCAGCCGTGGCCGACGCGTGAGGTGCTGATGGAGGTGTTCTGGCCAGAGAAGTCGCCAAAGGCCTCGAGGAACAGCCTTAACGTCGCCCTCCATGGTTTGCGGTGCGTGTTGAGGGAGGCCAAAGACGTCCCGGTCATCGTCTATTCCGGTGGCACCTACCGTCTTCACCCTGACGTGCGCCTATGGCTTGATGTCGAGGAGTTCGACAAGCTGGTCGAACGGGGCCGGCTCCATGAGGACGTGGGCGAGACCGACCAGGCGACGGCCGCGTACGAATTCGCCACCGGCCTTTACCGCGGCGAATTCCTTGCGGACGACCCTTATGACGACTGGGCGGCGCTGATCCGTGAACGTCTGCGCCTCGCATACCTCGACACGCTTGGGCGGCTCAGCAACCTCCACTTCAATGCCTGGCGATACGCGGCCTCCGCGACACCTGTGCCAGCGCATCATCGAACAAGATCCTTGCCGGGAGGACGCCTACCGGCGGCTGATGCGCTGCTACAGCAGGCAGGGACAGCCACACCTGGCGCTGATTCAGTACCGGGCATGCGTCCGCACGCTCGAGAGTGAACTGGGTGTCGAACCTGATTTGGCGACTGTCGAATTGCACAACCAAATTCGGAGCCACGAGTCGGTGTGACCGGGGCGGCCAGCCTGCAGCTCTCCGTGCACGGGGAACCCGGTCCGTGCACACTTAATTTCGAAATCTGCGGGATTAAGCGTCCGCCCATACGGCGATTAAGCACGGCCCACCAGAGTGAGCTCCATGGATCCCTCCCGCATCGGACACGGGGCCGGTGAAGGTGAACACGCTTCAGACACTCACGCGAGAGCCGATCCAGTCCAGCCCATTCCCGAAGCAGGAAGGCTGACCACTATGTCCGTACCCGGGTCTAGCCAAATCCAGTTCCCGTCCATCGTGCAATCCGACTTCGCTGTCGACCAGGTGACCGACCCAAACGGCGCCCCGGCGAATGTCCTCGACCTTGACCTGGGCTTCGCGGTCAATGGTCATATCGATTTCCCGAACTGGCTGTCGGGCACGGGAAACGTCTCTGTCTATGCCGACCAGCTCGGCGGCGGGTATAGCCAAAAGATTCTCTCGAAAGATATCACCATCACAGCGAACCCGTCGGATCCATCGGCTACCACAGAAAATCCCCTGGACGCTGACCTACCCCACCGACCTGCCAGCCACCTCGACAGCCCCTGTCCGATCCTTCGCCTCCGCCTCCGTCGGGTTCGATGGTGTACAACCTCGTCGCCGTCTTTACCTTCAACGGTGTGCTCTCGGACATCGCAGCGTTCGTGGAGATGGGGACTTACATGATCAACTGAGCTCGTCGATCTTCCTCATCGAGAGTTCCAGAAGAAAGAGTCTGACGCAGGTGCGGGGCTCGGGCGTGGCTGCCGCAGCCCCACCCGGGCCCCGGACCGGCAGTACAGAAGCTGCACCGATGGGAGATGGACCGTGTCCGGGGAGATAGCCGGGACCATCAACGGCTCTGCGCGTGACGATCTAACTCGCATCGCCGCGCTCGGGCAGGACATCGCGCGCCGCCTCGATGAGGCGGGCATCAGGACATACGCGGAGCTTGCTGATTGTTCCTTCGGCGAGATCGCGATGGCGCTATCCGGCGCCGGCCCGCTCGTTTGGAGATGTATCGACGGCTGGCGCCGCAGGGCTCAGGAACTTGCGAGGGGAACCGCGATACCACCGGAACGCGGCGGTCCTGCGGCAGGAAACGGGCAGCACTACGAAAGCTTCATCGTCCGCGTTCTGCTCAACGACGATGGCCCGATCCGCGACACCAGGATGGAGCACATCGGAACCGGCAAGGTGAAGCGATGGGCCGGCTGGGAGCACAATGCGATGCTGGGCTTTATCAGGGAGGTTGCTGCCCCCGCTGCCCCTCCCGTGCTGCTCGCGGCGCCGCTAGGGCCACCCGACGCGGAGCCTCATCCAGAATCCGTGCCTGAGTCAGTCACCGAATCAAGCGCGACCACCCAGGTCCGCCCCATCAGCCAGCCGCCCGTCACCGCAGGGCCGCCTACGCACCTTCGCCGCCGGCTCAGCCCAAAGCCTCCCAAGCGGCAGCCGGCCCCGCGGCCGCGGGGTCCTCGCCGCCCGCGCTGCTCGTCCCGATCGTCAGGTTGCGGCCGGATCGCACGCTGCTCCGCGCGGCGCAGCCCTTCGCGGTGACCCTGTGCCTGGACCTGACCAAAGAGGCACCGCAAAGCGAGCGGCTCATCTATAGCGCGGTGATCGTAGCCAGGCAACTCGGGGGAAGATCCGGCAGAACCCTCGCCAAGCCGTGCGGATTCGTGAAGGTAGCGGGCACCACAACCATTACGCTTGACGCCGAGGGTCTTCCACCCGGCACCTACCTCTTAGAGGCCGCGGTAAGCCTGCGAGCAGCAGGCACTAGCCATGGGGGCATCGCCGCGATGGCTGAGGGGATCATGCTGCAGGTCCTGGCCTGCTGAGGGGCGGCCCCATGTGTGCTGCGGCGCGATCAGGCGGGTGTTCCATCCCAGTCAATGCCGTTGTTGGCGAGCCACTGCCGCCCCTCGCTGGCCAGGTCGGTGGAAGGTGACGGATTGACCTCGACGCCGGTCATCCGCACGCCGCCCTTCGCGCCGACATGGACGGCTCTGTCGTCGCCATGCTCGAGGATGAGGCGTTCGAAATCCGGCGGCCACCTCAGCAGAACGCGCCGCCCGCAGTCCGGGCAGACCCATTCCTCCGCGCTAGACTCCGCGCAGCCGTTGAGAATCATCTCGTGTGTCTCGCGCACTGATGTCACCCATCCGGGCATCCCGGGGCAATCTCGGCGTGCTACCCCAGCGAACGCCAGTTCGTCATCAACCCAGCAAGGTACCCCCCTGCCACGCCGCAAACGTGACGACGCGCCGCAACCTGTCGCCCCGACTTCTTGGGGATTGCCCCGCCTGACGGACTCCAGGGCGCCGGTGACCAGGCTGGTGCGCACGTGTCCGGCCATCGCATAGCCCATAACACTAGTGGTTTGACGCGTGCTTCTCTGCCTGGCCGGGCGGCACTGTGATGATCATCAGCGCAATACCCCTTCTGGCTCTGCCAGGGGTCTTGGACTTCCTGGCTGGATAGGCGCTGCAGGCCAGCGCATGCCCCGTGCAGCGCTGTATGCCGATGGTGGATCTGGGCAGGCACCCGTGGAAGGAGAAGGACGGGCATGACTCCACCGGCCGCTCGCAGGCGGAGCCAGTTCATCGATGCAGTGATCGATGATTACGCGGCAGCGCATTCCACCCCGCCCGACGCGCACCAGCTTGAGCTGCAGCGCATCACGCAGGAGCAGACCGGCGGTGCCGCGGGCATGCATTCGGCCTGGTAACTGACTTGCCTAACAGCGTTGATGCGAACCGCCCGGTGGTGCCCCGCAGCTTCGGCCGCGCCACAGTCACCGGCCCGGCCGTGGTCTTGACCGTCGCCGGGTAGTACCCCTTACGCATCCCCCGGCCAGGGATCCTCCGCAGCAGCCGAGCGCTGGTAGCGGGCCCGGCCCGGGAACACCTCCACCTCGGCTTCCCCTGCGGTCTGGATGATCAGCCGGGCACCCAGCCGGGCCACGTCCTCGATCACCTCACCGAGCTCACCCGACCCATCGAACAGGGCGTCGATCTCGGCACCGATCTTGTCAGTGGGAGATACTCGATTCGGCAGGGACGTAGTCCTTCCTTCGCTGAGTTGGTAGCTCTTGAAGGAACCGACGCCCGTCATCATCTCCACCGGGGTTGAGACGCGACCGGCGCGATAGGCCGCGCCGACACGCTCGCACACGGGCCTGCCGCCGCCGAACTGGCACGCAGGCAACACGGCTGATCAAACGCGGATCGCGGCAGATCAGGATGGATGTCGTGTTCTGCCACGTGCATGGTTATACGGCAAGGCGGTGCCGTCCTGGTCATAATGTCCGGATTGCCGTCTGCCCTGGAGTGTTCCGAGGTAGCCTGGGCCGTCCTGCGCTTGCGTGTCCCGGGCACGACCAGGCGGAATCACAGGACGATGGGGTGGGGGGCGTGGCCATCTTTAGATCTGGCCTGCGGCCAGTGGTGCAGCCTAGGGATAAGGGGCTCAAGACAGGCGCTCTTGGCCTGGTATCTAGCGTGGTCATGGGGGTGGCCTCGACCGCCCCGGCCTATAGCCTGGCCGCGACGCTGTTCTTTGTGGTGGCCGCCGTCGGGCTGAAGTCCCCGCTGGTCGCCGTGTTGGCGTTCGTACCGATGCTGCTGTGCTCGATTGGCTTCAGTGAGCTGAACAAGGCCGATCCTGACTGCGGCACTACGTTCATCTGGGCGGCCCGGGCGTTCGGGCCGAAAACGGGCTGGGCCGGCGGCTGGGGCGTCGTGGCGGCCGATGTCCTGGTCATGGCCAGTCTGGCTCAGGTGGCCGGGCAGTACTTCTTCTTCCTGATCCAGGGTCCGAACAGTTCCATCGGCGCGAACGCGTCTGGGGGCTGGGTGTTGCTGGTGGGCGTCATCTGGATCGTCTTGATGACCTATATCTGCTACCGCGGCATCGAGGTCTCGGCCAACTTCCAGAAAGCGCTGCTGTCCATCGAGATCATCTTGCTGCTGGTCCTGTCGGTCACGGCGCTGGTCCGGGTGCTGGGCAGTCACCCGCCGCCAGGATCCCTGCACCCGAGCTTCGGCTGGCTGTCGCCGTCGCACCTGCCCGTCTCGGCCTTTGTGACCGGGATCATCTTGATGTTGTTCATCTACTGGGGCTGGGACACTGCCTTGTCGGTGAATGAGGAGACCGCGAACAAGTCCCAGACTCCGGGTCGAGCGGCGATGATCTCGACGGTCCTGCTGCTCGTCACGTACGTAATCGTGATCGTCGCTGTGCAAGCGTTCGCCGGCGTCGGCGGTAAGGGTGTCGGGCTCACGAATCCGGCGCACCAGTTCGACGTGCTGTCGGTAACAGGGGGCGCGATCTTCGGCACCTCCGGGCTCGGCACGGTCTTGTCCCGGCTCCTGATCCTCATGGTGCTCAGTTCGGCCGCCGCCTCGACCCAAACCACGATCTTGCCGACCGCACGCACGACGCTGTCGATGGCCGCCTACGGGGCGCTGCCCGAGTCCTTCGCCAAGATCCACCCCAGGTACCTGACCCCGACGGTGTCCACCCTCGTGATGGGCGCGATCTCGATCCTCCTGTACATCCCGCTGAACTACATCTCCGGCGGCAACCCGATCGCTGACGCGGTCACCGCGATTGGCCTGTACATCGCGTTCTACTACGGGCTGACTGCGTTCTCCTGTGTCTGGTACTACCGGGCCACGCTGACCGGCAGCGCCGGGAATCTGTGGATGCGCGGCATCCTGCCTGGGCTGGGCGGCCTGATCATGTACGCGGCTGGCTTCTACAGCCTGCAGAGCGACTGGGTCGCGTCCAACAGCTACACGACGTGGACGGTGCCACTCCTGCACTGGCAGATCGGCGGTGTGTTCATCATCGCCGTGCTGGCCGCAGTGGCCGGAGTGATCGGCTTCGTCTTCATGCGCGTCACCGGCCCCGCCTTCTTCCGCAAAGAAACGCTGTCCAGAACCGCTCCGGTGCTAGTGGTTGACCCGGACACGTTGTGAGCCAGGCCGCCGCTGGGTCAGCCGCCGCCCGACATCGGCCCACGGCCTGACGAGCCGGGCGGGCTCTTGCACCTTCCCAGATCGGGCCGGGTCTTGCCGGAGCGGGGCGGCACCCGGATTCCGTTGGCTCGGAGACGGTCCAGGCACTGGAGGGGATTGCCTATCTGCCCTGGTAATTGGCAGGCTAGGCGTCGATGGCCAGTCTGGCCGCCACCTGGTTTCGCCGGCGAAGGCGGACTCGAACGCGGGAAGCGGGGGATCATGCCTCTTCGGCTCGGCCAGCCGGTGCAAGTGCCGCCAGTGAGCCGGATCTGGCTTCGCGCCCCGGCCGGCCCGGGGTCCTCCATGCCACAGGTGCGCGGACCGTGCACATAACATGATCTGCTCAGCCAGCCTGAAGAGCGGCCCCGTCAGCGCGGCCCGCATACTCCGTGCCGTCGGCGGCCCGCCATGAGCGCCGCGGCCCCCGGCCGGCCGTCCTGGCCCATCCGGTCCGGGACGGTGCCGTCGCTGGCCGAAAACTTTAGTCCCAGGCCGGAGACGTCCCCGGCCCTGGCGGCTGCGCTGCCGACCGGGGCCGCAGTTGCGCTCGTCCCCGATCGGGCGGCCGCACCGGCTACCCGCCCCGGCCCGCTGGCGGCTCCCCATGCGCAGGACTGGCTGAGGTCGTCGGGTAAGACCCAGCTCGCCGCGGCCTTCGCGGAGTCGCTGTGGGAATCAGGCGGTGTCAACCTGCTGGTCTGGATCGAGGCCACGAGCCGGGCCTCGGTGCTGACCGGCTATGCGGCGGCGACGGCCGCCGTGACCGGCCGGGACCGGGCGAGCAGCGGTGAGTCGGCCGCTGCCCAGTTCCTCAGCTGGCTGGGCGAGACCAGCCGTTCATGGCTGGTGGTACTCGACGACCTGTCCGGGCAGGCGGACCTGGATGGTCTGTGGCCGGCTGGCCCGGCTGGCCGGGTGCTGGTGACCTCCGCCGAGGCTGCGGCCGTCCCCAGCGGCATGCGGATCGTGCCGCTCGGGCCGTTCAGCCTTCGTGAGGCCATCAGCTACCTGAGCGGATGCCTGGCGGCCGACCCGGACAAGCGGCACGGTGTGATCGAACTGACTCAGGACCTGAACTCGGAGCCGGTCGCGCTGGCACAGGCCAGCGCGGTGATCGCGAACTCCCCGGTGACGTGCCGGGAGTACCGGGCCCATTTCGTGCGCAGGAGGGAGCAGTTGGCGGAATCGTCCAGCGCCCGGCCTTCAGCAGCCGCGGTGACATGGACGTTCTCGCTCGGACGGGCGGACCAGCTGGCCGGCCGATCGGCCCAGTTGCTGCTGGCCCTGGCCGCCCTGCTGGACGGGCACGGCATCCCCGAAACCATCCTCATGACTCCTGCGGCAGGCGATTTCCTCGCGGGCGGCGGTGACGCCCCGGCCAGCAGCGAGAGCGCCCGCGGGGCGCTGGCGGCGCTGGAGCAGGCCGGCCTGCTGACCGTCGAACCAGTGACCGCACCGCCGGCAGTCCGGATCAACCCAGTGCTGCAGGCGGCGTTGCGGGCCGCGATACCCGAAGGCGTGCGGGATCAGGCGAGGCGTGCAGTCGCGGACGCGCTGCTCCAGGGCTGGCCGGAACGGGAACAGCCTGGCTGGCCTGCCTCCGGCCTGCGATCGTGCGTGGCGACCCTCCGGCGGATCACCGGAGACCGGCTGTGGGAGGGCGGCTGCCATCCTGTGCTGGTGCGGGCCGGGGACAGCCTCGACCGCGCCCGCCTGACCGGACCTGCAGTGGACCATTGGCGCGACCTGGCCACGACGAGCAACCGCTTGCTCGGCGGCGAGCACCCGGATACGGTGCTCGTCGCCGAGCGGCTGGCCGACGCCTATCTTGCGGCCGGGCGCGCGGCCGACGCCATCCCGTGGTTCCAATGGTTTCTCGACAGGCTGACTCGCAAGCTCGGGCCGGATCACCGTGACGTGATCGAGGCGAGGCGCCGCCTGGGCCACGCTCTGGTGGCGGCGCTCCAGGTCCCGGCCGCGATCACCGTCCTTGACCGCGCGGTGGCCCAATTCGATAAGGTCTGCGGGCCCGGGCATGCCGACACGCTCGGCGCGCGGGACGAGCTCGCCGCCGCCTACCTGGCTGCGGGCCAGTACTCCGACGCCATCACCCTCTACCGGCGTACGTTGGCCGACCGGGAGCGTGCCCAGGGAGCCCGGAACCCGCAGACGATGACTACGCGCCACGGCCTGGCCGACGCTTACCTGGCCAGCGGCCGGGCAAAAGAGGCGGTCGCGGCCTACAGGCGGGTGGTGGCCGACCGGGAACGCGTCCTTGGGCCCGATCACCTGGACACCCTTAGGGCGCGGAACAACCTCGGCGCCGCCTACCAGAAGACGGGTAAGCCAGCGGCGGCGGAGCTGGCCTGCGAGCAGGCCTGGGCCGGGTTCGAGCGGGTACTGGGCCCGCGTCACCCTGAGACGCTGCGAAGCCATGCGGGGCTGGCCCAGGTGTACCGCCAGCTCGGGCGCTACGGCGACGCCCGGGCCCTGCTACGCGACACGGCCGACCGCCTGCAGCGTATCTTGCCCGACGGCGATCCGCTGATCACCGAACTGCGCCAGAACCTGGCTGACATCGGCGAGGAGTAACTCTCACGGAGGAAGCGCGCTCGGGCGTCGGCGACGGCCCGCCCGAATGAGAGAATCTGGCAGTGACCTTCGCTCCTCTGAGCGCAAAAACCGTCACCCGGATCCTGTCCGACGACCAGCTAGCCGACTACCAGCCCTGGTTCGACAACCAGCGCCGCCTCCGCGCCCTCCTCACCGAGCTGGAAACGGCCAGGTGGCATTGCCGTCCGGACGACTCGATCAGGCCCCTTGCACCGTGGGGCGCTGCTGGGCAGTGCCCGTGTCCGCCAGGAGAAGGGATCTGGCGGAGCAGCCATCGGCAAGTCGGATAGGAGACATCATCGGGGGACAGGAGGCGGCGGGCTGCATGGCGGTGATAAGCGGCTCGTTGCGCCCATTCTGTCGGCCGCGTGCGGCAGGATGTACTGGTGGTTAGCGGAGGGCACAGGCCGGCGCATGGCCAGAGTGAGCCACAGCCGTTCACGCATCTGGGCGTCCCGAACGCCGACCTTTACCGGAGCCTGCTGCGCATCTTCGCGCGGGCGAAGGAACGCTTCATCGTGCACCTGCGGCCGGAGGACGTTGCGGCTGAGTTTCGGACCGAAGCCGACGAGCAGTTGACCCAGGCCCTGGAGCAACTCGTGGCCTGGGGCAACCTGCGCGGTGACGTGGACACCAGCCGCGTCACTACCGTGGAGGATTTCCACCGTAAGCGCTCCCTGTACCAGCTGACCGCCGCCGGGCAGGCGGCCGAGCAGGCGATCGCCTTCTACGAAGAGGCTATTGGGCGACGCGGGCAGCTCCAGTCGGTGGCCCTGGCCGATATCGCCGATCAGCTCCGATCGCTGAAAGTCCTGGCCGCAGATCGTCATCCCGACCCGGCCAAAACCCACCTGCTGCTGCTGTCCCTAGCCGAGCGGTTCTCCTCCCTGGCTGACAATGCGCAGGCGTTTATGTCCGCGTTGCGCCGCGCGATCGACTTCTCCGACGGGGACGTCGACGGTTTCCTCGCCTACAAGGAACGGCTGATCGACTACATCAACAGGTTCATCGCGGACCTGGCCAACTCCGGCGCTGAGATTGCGGTGCTGCTGGGCGACCTGGAAGCCGCCGGCGACGAGCGGCTGCTGGAACTGGCCGCGCAGCGGGAGGCGGCCGACGCGGTGCCCGAGGGCGCGGACGCCGCCGAATCCCTAGCCAACGCAGAAAAACAGGCATTGGACGCCTGGCGGAACCGGTGGCGCGGGCTGGACGACTGGTTCACGTCGCGGGAATCGGGGCACCCGTCGCAGGCACGCCTGCTGCGGCAGGCTGCCGTGACCGCGATCAAACAGCTCATCGACGCGGTAGGCCTGCTCAACGAGCGGCGCTCGGGGCGGTCGGATCGCTCGGCGGACTTCCGGGTGCTCGCCCGGTGGTTCGCTGAGGCGCCGGACGACGAGGCCGCCCATCGCCTGTGGCGCGCCGCGTTCGGACTGTGCCCGGCCCGGCATCTGTCTGTCACCAGCGAAACCGCCGATGCCTGGCAGGACTTGCCGCCGGGAATGGCGTGGCGGGACGCCGAGCCCCTCCATATCTCCCCGCAGCTCAGGAAGACCGGGAGCTACGAGCGGCGGGGCAAGCCCAGCCAGGTACGGGACAGGTCAGCGGAGCGGGATCTTCTGCGCCGGCAGGCAGAACGCGAGGCGGCCGAGACGGCTGCGGCGAGGCGCTCTCTCCGCACCGGCGGGCCGACCCTGCTGTCCGACCTCGACGCGCCAGACCCGAGGGCATTCCGGCTCTTCCTGGCTCTACTCGGCGATGCGCTGGCGGCCCGTAAGCCGGGTGAGAGTGAAGTGAAGACCGTGACCAGCGACGGCTCACTGGAGGTGCGGCTCTCGACTGGTCCCGGACGGCGGAACGGCGACGATCAGCACTGCCGACGGGCTGCTCACCGGCCCGGAGCACGTCATCGAGATCACCGACCTGACGCCATCATGAGCAGCGGCGCATGACGCCCGCGGGGAACAGGCCCAGCGCAGGGCCGCGCTCCAAGCCCTGCTCGCCGAGCCGCTGCTGGTCGCCGACACCGACGGCGAGATGCTGGTCCTCGTCCGGCGGCACCTGCCCGGGCTGCGGGAGTGGCTGAACCGGGAGACGGGATGGCGTCTGGCCGCGGACTCGGAGACGGCGCGGCTGTTCAAGACTGCCCCGGCGCTGTCTGACGCGTCCCACCCAGCGCGCGGGCACAACAAGGAGCCGTTTGGTCGGCGTCGGTACGTCACCTTGTGCCTGGCGTTGTCGGCTCTCGCGCGCGCGGACGCGCAGACTACGCTCGGCAGCCTCGCCGACGACGGCCGCCGCAGAGCCGGAACTCACCGCGGCCGGGTTCACGCTGACCCTGGATAGCCGGGCGGACCGGTCAGATCTGGTGGCGGTCGTCCGGCTGCTGCTTGCCGTGGGGGTGCTAAACAGGATCGCCGGGGATGAGGACGCGTACCTGTGGCTCGCACCGACGTGCTGTACGACGTGCGCAGGCCGGTGCTGGGTGTGCTGCTTTCCGGCATCCGCGGGCCGTCCACGGTGGCCGCTTCATCGTTCGAGGAGCGACTCGCGGAGCTGACAGCGGAACCGGTTGCTGAAACCGACGAGCTGCGCAACCAGGCGCTGCGCAGGCGGCTCACCCGGCGGCTGCTGGAGGACCCGGTCCTGTACTACGACGAGCTTGACGATGACGAACGCGGCTACCTGCTGTCGCAGCGGCACGCGATCACCCGGCGGATCGCCGATGCCACCGGGCTTGTGGCCGAAATGCGCGCTGAGGGGATAGCCATCGTAGAACCCGGACGACGAGCTGACCGACGTGCGGATGCCCGAGCAGCGCCGCTGCTTGTCGCGGAACGTTCAGCCCGGGACCAGGCCACACTGGAGGAACTGCACGCATTCGTCCGGCAGGTTGCGGCCGAGCACGCCACCTACTGGCGCAAGGGCGTGACAGAACCGGGCGCGGAGACGGAACTGGCCGGGACCGCGCTGGAGAAACTCTCCGCGCTCCGCCTGGTGGGACGGATACCGTGGTCCGCGGCCGCCCGGCGATCGCGCGTTTCGCCCTGGACGAGCCGACCATCCGCGAAACGAGAAAGGCGACGGCCAATGCTGCCAGCACCCTCTTCTGAGCGATGGAAGCCGCTGCGGGTGAGGCCTGGTCAACATGTTTTACTACGACGCCGAGATTGTCGTTCACGGCGGCCGTCTGCTGCTGCGCGGTAACAACGGAACGGGAAAGTCCAAAGTGCTCGCGCTGACCCTGCCGCGCAAGATCGCACCGCACCGGGTGGAGCCGGACGGCGACCGGCAGAAGAAGATGGAATGGAACCTGCTCTCGGTGGCAGACATCCCCATCCGGAGCGCCTCGGGTACACGTGGCTCGAATTCGGCCGCCGCGCCTCGACGGGACCACCGAGTTCCGCACCGTCGGATGCGGGCTGAAAGCTGTCGCCCGGCGCGCGGCGTCAGCCGCCGCTGGATTTCGTCACGGCACAGCGCGTCGGCCAGGACCTGCAACTGCTGCCCGCCAGCCGGGTTCCGCTGACCAGGGAGAAGCTCCGCGAGGAGATCGGCTCTCGCGGGCTCGTTTACGACCGGGCTGTAGACTACCGGCGCGCGGTGGACGAAGCCCTGTTCGGGCTCGGTGAGCACCGCTATGAGGCGCTGATTAACCTGCTGATCCAGCTCCGGCAGCCGCGACTGTCCAAGAGGCCCGACGAGAAGCTGCTGTCTAGCTGCGCCCGGAGGCGCTGCCGCCGCTCAGCCCCGGCCTAGTGACGACGGTGGCCGAGGCCTTGCCGGCCTGGATGAAGAACGTGACGCCCTGCGCGCCCTGGCAGAGGCCCGCCAGGCCGCGGACGACTTCCTCACCACGGCCGTTACGCAATGACGCGGCCAAGCGCAAGGCGGCGGCACCACGGCAGGCGCAGAGCCGGTACGAGCAGCCTGGGCAGGGACATGGCCGCGGTCGAGGAGGCATACGCGGCCGCGGATGGCGCGCTGGGAACAGCGCGGCGCGGACTGGTTTCAGCTTGAGCAGCAGCGGACCCAGCTCGAAGGATTGCGCGGCGCGAAGCACTCCAGCAGGACCCCGCGATGCGGGACGCCGAGCGGCTGGAGCAGATGCGGTGCAGGGCGCGGCGGCGGGACGAGACGGCGCGCATCAGGAACGCGATCACGGCCGGCTGGCTCCAGAGGTGCAGCGGCGTTCCGTGCGGGCCGAGGAGGCCGCGCGGCGGGCCGAGGCGGCGCGGGACAGGCTGACTGCCGCGCAGCGCCAAACCGAGGATGCGGCGGTGGCGGCCCGCTGCGCGTCGGGCCACCACGCGGCCGCGGACGGCTGGGAGCAGGATCCGGAGCGTGCCCGGCGGGAGACGGAGGCGGTCGCCGGCCGTCAGGCGCGGGCCGTGGACCGGCTTCGACCAGCTGCTCACCGAGGTGAACGGCGCGGAGCGCTGCAAGCGGCACGTGCCGAGGAGGCTCACCGCGGAGATCCAGGCCGCTACCGAGCGGGTCGCCGGCCGCAAGGCCGCCGCCGAACGCGCCGAACTCGCCGGTGCCTACCGGGCCTACCTGGGCAGCCTCACCGAGCTTCCGGGTCGCCGACCCGCACCGGTCTGCTCGAAGTTCTGCAAGCGTGGGCGGTGACCGGGGATGGTGCTAACCCCGCGGTCGTGGCCGTCGGCGACGCGGCACGGGCGGCAGGCACTGAGCTCGGGCGTCTCGACGCCGAACTGTCCGCCCCAGCAGGCACCCGGGCGCGCATTGATTCGAGGGTGAGATCGGCCGGCTGCGCGCGGGTGGCCATGACGCCCCGCCAGCTACGCACACGAGGCAGCACGGCGTCCGGGACAGCCGCCGGGCGCGCCGTTGTGGAAGGTGACCGATTTCGCGCTGGACGTGCCGGAAGGGGACCGCGCGGGGCTTGAGGCCGCGTTGGAGGCGGCGGGGATACTCGACGCGTGGGTGACCCCCGACGGGAACCTCGTCGATGGCGACGTGACAGTGGTGTCCGGTCTCGCCCCGGTACCCGGTCAGTCGTGCGCCTCGGTTCTAACACCAGGCGATTGACTCCGCCGATCCACAGGCACGACTGCTGTCCAACGAGGCGGTCCGGTCTGTTCCTGCGCGCAATCGGCCTGGGGGGCACCGGCCAGACCTGGGTGACCACCGCCGGCAGGTGGGCGAACGGCGTCCTGCGCCGTGCTGGGGGAAGGACGACGCGGCTACATCGGCGAGGGGGCGCGTGAGGCCGCGCGGCGCGCCAGGATCGCACAGCTTTCCGGGGAGCTCCAGCAGGAGCGGACGGCGATCGGCGAGCTCGATGCGACGCTGGACGACGTGGGCGTGCGCCGCGAGCGGCTACTGCAATGGCTCGAGCACCGTGCGGTGCCGCCGCAGATGCTGCGGTACGCGAGGCCCACACCGTGACCGTCGGCGAGCGAGGTCGGCGCGGCGAACTGCGCGACCATCATGCGCATGCGGTGACGGTGCGGGTGCAGAGACTGGGGGAGCTGACCGCCGCGGTCGCACAGGCCGAAGAGTTCGCCCGTGACGTCGGCCTGCCGGCCGAGCCTGGAGAACTCGCCGATGTCAAGGCCGGGGTGGCGGCGTACCGGCTGGCGCTCGCGGGGCTGTCGCAGGCCTCCGGGGCGTCGCGGGAGGCCGCCCGGGGCCGCGGAGGATTCTGCGGCGGAACTGGCCGAAAGCCGGGACGCATTGAGGAGACGGATTGAGGCCGCGGCCGCGGCCCGGGGCGAGGCGTCAGGCGCTCGGCGATGTCCGAGGCGCTGCTCCAGACTGCCGGAGCAGCCGTCAACGAGCTGCACCGCCAGCTTGCGGACGTCCGGCGCGAGCTGGACCGACGCGGCGCCGCCGAGGAAAGCAGCCGCGTGCCGTTGAACAGCGGGCGCTCGGCGATCGGGGCAAGGCCGAGGGTGCGCGGGAGAGGCTTCGCGAGGAAAGCGACGAGGCTGCGCCGGGTGCGAGACCACCGTGGCTGAGTTCCGGTCGTTCGCCGCCACCGGGCTGCTGCGTGTCGCGCTGCCGTCGCTTGACTTTCCTGACGTCATGCAGCCGTGGGCAGTGACATCGGCCGTGCTGCTGGCCCGCGCGTGGAACGCCGGGCTGGAGTCGGTGGACGATGGGGACGGTCCATGGGACCGGGTCGAACGCGTGGCAAGAAGGAGCACAAGCTGCTCGCCGACGCGATGGCGCGGCACGGGTATTCGGCCGGGCTGACACTGAGCGAAGGCGTCATCGTGGTCAACGTGGTGTTCCAGGGCCGCAGTCACGACATCCCCGGGCTCGCCGCGGCGCTCGGCGAGGAAGCCCCGGCTGCTTTCCGCCAGGGAACGGGAGATCCTGGAGAATCATCTTCTAAACGAGGTGGCAGGGACGCTGCACGAGCTGATCACGGCGGCGGAGGCCGAGGTCAGGCAGATGAACGAGGAGCTGGAATCGCGCCCGACGTGGACCGGGATGAAGTTCGGCTGATCTGGCAACAGACCCGGGATGCGCCGGACGGGCTCGGCAAGATCCGGCACAAGCTCCGGCAGACAATCGACGCGTGGTCCTCCGACGACCGCGCCGCGGTAGGTGCCTTCCTCCAGCAGCGCATCGCCGCAGAGCACGCAGACAACCCCGCTGCCGGGTGGACCGAGGCGCTGACGGCCGCGCTGGACTATCGGAGGTGGCATGAGTTCACGATCCAGCGCTTCGCTGGCGGCCAGTGGCGTCCCGCCACCGGCCGGCGTCGGGTGGTGAGCGGGCCTGATCGCCTCCGTTCCGCTGTTCGCCGCGGCGTCTTCGCACTACAAGTCGGCGGCCAACCCCCATGCGCCACGGCTGATCGCGCTCGACGAGGCCTTCGCGGGCGTCAACGATGATTCCCGCGCGAAATGCCTCGGGCTGCTCGCCACCTTCGACATGGACGTGGTCATGACCAGCGAGCGGGAGTGGGGGTGCTACCCCCAGGTACCCGGGCTCGCAATCTGCCACTGGCGCGGCAGGACGGTATAGACACAGGTCCTCGTCACGCCGTGGCGGGGACGAGGCGGAACATGGGCTGGCCGAACGGGCGGCGGTGTGATGGTTGCTCACTGACGCGAGGCTGCAGCGTCTGCGGCGATGAGCCGGTGGCGTGGCTGGTGCGGCGGGCGCGAGACCGGCTGGAATCCGTGGTGGCAGCGGTGCTGAGGACACCCCAAGCTCCTCGCACGACCGGCAAGCGCGTTTCTCTCGTTTCGTGAACAGCACAAAATACTTCGCCGGCTCCACGTCCAGCTGGGAACTCTCCTCGTAGCCGATCACCACGGTTTCTTTACCGCAGCGCTTGCACACTCGCTGATCCGGCGGGACGCAGCTCTCTACCTCTCTTCCTCGCTGACGACGGCTGTGCTACAGTCCGACTCCTCATCCGTGGCTCGTGTGCAGTAAGGAGGATGCATTGAACAGAGCCACAAGGTACACAGCGGGTTCCGTGGTCTTCGACAAAAGACGGAAGACCTGGAACTTTTACTTCTATGAAAACGGCAAGCGGCGGTCGAAGCTGATCGGCTGCAAACAACAATACCCAACGAAAGCGGCGGCCCGACGAGCCGCCGAAGCTTTCCACAGACCGGCACCGGCACCAGACGCCGGGCCGACGGTCCGGAAGGTCCTTAAGGCATATATGAAAGAAGAGATGTCCACGCGATTCTCGACCCGACGCGGCTATCGCTCCTGGTTCAGGAATCACATCCTCCCCAAATGGGGCGGTCGGCATCTCTTGATTGAACTTCAACCCAGGCCGGTCAAGCTCTGGTTGGACGGCCTGACCGACCTGACACCCAAATCTCGCGCACACATCAAAGGCTTAGTCCGCCAACTGTGGGAGTTTGCCATGTTCGCAGGGTGGGTGCCGAGAGAGATAAACCCGATGAAGCTGGTACACGTGGAGGGAGCCAGTAAGCGAAGAAAGCGACCGCGGTCTCTCAGCGTCGACGAGTTTCGCAAGTTCATCGATGAGGTTGTGACCTTCCCCGTGATCCGCGTGATCGCAATCGTTTGTGGCTGTCTGGGCCTCAGAATCAGCGAGACGCTCGCATTGCGCTGGTCTGATCTCGATTGCCTACGCAGTAGGCTCCGAATCGAACGCGGGATCGTTAGCCAGCACGAGGACGACGTTAAGACCGAGTGCTCCGAGCGACCCATGCCGATTGATCCCAGCTTGCTGGATGTACTCCTGAACTGGAAGGAGCAAACGGAGTTCGCCGCGCCCGAGGATTACATCTTCGCAAGCCCGGTAAAGCTCGGTCGTCTGCCGATGTCCTATCCATGGGTCTGGCGCGCGTTCCAGAATGCCGCCGACCGCGCAGGCATCCCTCGCTTTGGAGTGCACACCCTACGCCACAGCTATCGCTCTTGGCTAGATGCTGTCGGGACCGAACTGGCCGTACAACAAAAACTAATGCGTCACGCCGACATCAGAACGACGATGAGCTATGGTGACGTCATAACCAACCAGGAATCCGAGGCCCTGGCGAAGATTACCGCTTTGACACTAGGAAACCCGGACAAACAGCACGCAACAGCACGCGGCAACGCTTGAGACGTTTGTTTTCAGTAAGAACTGGCGGAGAGAGTGGGATTCGAACCCACTTCGTCTCGCTTAAAAGGCGAGTGCATATCCATATCTGCCAATCCCGCAATTCTGGTGGGTGCCGCCGGAATCGAAGCAGCCTAGTCTCGCTTAAGAGGCGAGTGCATCAGCCATCTCTGCCAGTCAACCTTGCTCAACAACAAAATGGTGCAGGATGTTGGAATCGAAGCAACGCCTCGCGGTTATCGCCCGCGGGCTCGACCTTCGAGCTAATCCTGCCTAGTCAAGTCATGGTGCGCCGTTCGGGAGTTGAACCCGCATCTGTTGGGTGTAGGCCAACTATTCTGGTCCGTTGAACTACCGGCGCTAACAAAATTGGTAGAGGGTACAGGAGTCGAACCTGTCTGACCGCGCTAATCTGGCGCCGAAGTGGGTATAAGCACTGCCCCTCGCCGGAGGCCCCTCCATGGTGGCTCGCGATGGATTCGAACCATCCGCGACGGCTTTATGAGAGCCGCGTTCTTCCTACTGAACCGAGCCGCTTCACACTGCAAAATTGGCTGGCCGGGCAGGATTCGAACCTGCGCATGGCGGGAGTAACAGTCACGTGCCTTTCCAGCTTGGCTACCGGCCAAAAACATCCGTAAAAAAGCGAAAGGCCCCGACTTTTGTCGGAGCCTCGGAAATCGAATCTGAACTTGGAAATCTAGCGAATGATCAGACCAATCCCGAGGGCCGAGCGCGATTGACGCGCCGTCTCATAATGGATTTGGTCTGTATCGTCATTTCGAGGCCAGTATAGCACGGTTTTTAGTGGCACTCCCAGACTCTTCATTCTTTGTCCTTGAGCCACAACAACCGCGAGGACAGCGGGGTTTGACTGTGGGTAGAAACCACTCTTCCGAAGCCCGTGGCCGGAATAACGACCGCGAAAAAGAAAAAGTGAGACCACAACGGTGCTCTGATTCAGGATGTATGCCTTGCTTCTGCGCACTAGTGGGGAAGGTACACAAAAACACGACGTCCAGCCGATGAACACCAGCCGTCGTGGATTTCCTTTGGAGGCCGTTTGCTATGTCCAGCCCTCGACTCATAGCCCGCTTCGCCGAAAAGTTCTGCACTTGCACCAGTGGACACGCCCTGGTTAGTCCTGCACTCCATTTCCACTGTTAGGTCGTGGGTGCAGTATGGGCAGCCCTGAAGTTGCGCTTTGGTGGGACAGCGACGCAGACCGCGCGGGCCGACCTCTTCGGCTGGACGTCCGAGCCGCTGCACACGGAATCTGGGGTAGCGCCTGCAGGCAAGCTCAATCCCTCATCTCCGACAGCAGCCAAGCCGCGGACATCATGGAGAGCACCGTCGCTCAGGTATCTCGTTATCTGGACTGCCGTGGCGTAGCGGTGTTCTCGCGGCAGATAGACGGCCTCCTGATGCTTGCGTTCCAGAGATCCCTCTATCGTCACGTCGCCAAGCTTAGACGCGTCGAGAACTGGGGCGGGACAGGGGAGATGTCTCGCCATGTCGTCGATCGAACGTGGGCACATCAAGTCCACGCGCACTTGGAACTCGATCAAGTAGTGCGCTTGCTGTCCGAAAAGAGCCGGACGATCTTGGCCCTGCGCTACGCCGGCTATACCTGGAAGGAATCTGCGCAAGTGCTCGGATCTTCTGTGGCCGCGTTGCGCAGCGCTTTCTGGCGGGATGTGGCCCGAGTGAAAAGCGCACTGAAGGACGGTCACTCCTTGCGGCCTGAAAGCCAGGGTCAGCAGGACATTGCGGCGACCAACGATCCGCTGTGCTAGTCACGCGGAAGTTGCCAGGCCCTCATCGTACTGTTCATCATCAATGTCTGACTGTGGCAACCTGCCCATCTGTTCTTTGTAAGCAGATCTCTCCTTCTTGCTTTCTCTAACAGGCAGGAGTTCGGCATGGCTTGGGGGAAACACAAAGTCTTTCACAAAGTTGAGCCTGTCAATATTAAGTCTGTGCCCCACAACCTCTCTGCTGTGTGCCTTGCAGAATTCGGAGAAGTCGTCTGCCTCGATGATTTCCCGTTGTAGCTTTCCGGTGTGCACTACGCGGCATTTCAACCAGCCGAGCGAGATCCATCGCTGAACTTCATCGGCGCGAATATGCAGCGCCTCCGCCAGCGTGTATTTGGTGAACCAGTCTTGACCCATTCTGGCGCTTGCCCCCAATCGGTGAAGCATGGAGCGGATGGAGCCCGGCGACCGGCGCATCGCAACGGCAACCTCTGGCAAGGATTGGATGGCGATCAAGTCCAACAACCGCTGTTGTGCTCGCTCAGGCCATTCGCGATACGACCTCTTACCGTTGACACCTAGCTGCCTGGCAAATCTCCAACAGGCATCTCTTGGATTGCCCGAGACTTCCGTCAATCCCGTTATCAGCAGTCTTAGCTTGTCAGGATTCTGTTTCCCCGATTGCTCCCGCGGGACATTCAAATGAATCCTCACCAGTTCTCGGGCTTCCTTCGGCCAGCGAAAGGTGCGGCGCCTCCCACCGGCTTGTTCCTCATTCATGTTGCAAACTCTCGGCTGGGATTTAAGAGGTTTTCCCCTTGTCTATATATGGCTGCGTCGAGAGAAAGTATCGCGTTCGTGAAAACAGTTTTTGTCAGATTCACGAATTCAGGTAGCGCTTTTCACGAAGAAGACCGTATAAGAATGGGCAGCGTGATATTGCTGGTCGCTATCGAGACCAAGAATGCAGAAATCACAAGAGGGGTAGGCGTGGGCCGCGAGGAAGAAATTGACGATTTGATTGAGGCGTTTGACCGCGTGGTGCATGAGGACCATCTCAATCCCGATCGGGCTGGCTGTTCGGGGAGGCCCGTGCTGACCGTACTGGCTAAAGATTCAAAGCCACTCGGTTCAGATTCCCTGCTTGAGCATATTCGGCATTGCGCGGCTTGCCTGGATGAGTTGAAAGAACTGCGGCTGGCGATGAAACGCTCGCGATGATGGAATGCTGTCTCCCCGTCTGCGAGAAACTACGTCACAAACGGGGGACGGTTGGGTCATGCGGGCAGTTGAGAGAGGAACGCTCCCAGCTTCGCCGTGGCTTTGAATTGAGGAACCGGATCGAGCTCCTTGAATGCGCTGGTGAACGCATTCGACAGGCTCCACATCGTCCGTGGCGAGAACTCCTCGTATTGTGGTTGGAAGTACAGCCGGTGCACCTCGGAGAGAAGACTCCGTGGCGCATCCAGTTTGCCATCCACAAACGCGGAATAGAGGGTCAGCTTCGCTCGTTCGTCAGTGATCTGCGCCTGACGCCACTCCTCCACCTGACGACGCATTGGCTCGAAGCTTCTTTGAATCCGGTCAACACCGACTGCTAACGTATCGATCAGGTTGAAGCTCTTGGTATGCTTCGCCAGGACGGGCGTGAATTCGCCGCTGAACGCCATGTTCGAGCAAACGAACACACGCAAGCCCGAGGTCAGCCCGAGGCGGATTGATTTGTCATGCGAGTTGCGGATGCCAATCGAGAATCGGCATCCTTCCATTTGAGTCTCAAGGTCGAGCACGCCAAACATCTTCATACCGTCTAAAGATACTGCGTACTCTTCATTCACCACGCCGATGTGGCGGAAGCTGAGGGTTTCAACCAATGCCTCAACGATGACATGGTGGGGCACGGGTTTGTGGGTTAAGGTTGCTTCTGGGACAGGGATTTGTTCCAGTTCCTGCCGCCCGATTTTGGGCAGAGGGCCGGCAACAAGCGTTCCAGTATTCATGGATTCCTCCTTAAGTTGTGATTTGTGAAGTTGTGAGCGAGGGGAGAACGAAGAAATTCGCTAAATCACTTTCATTTCGCAGTGGCTAACTGAGGTTGAACAGCGACGCCTGCTCGGGAACGAAGGACCTTGCTCTGCGCCTTCTTCCTGACAGCGAATTAGGCCGCTGTCCGAACGCAACGATAGAAGTGTTGTCGAGGGCGGACTCGACCAGATTGGGGATTGGGTAGGGCGGGTACTATGGTGTGGCAATCACGAACGTGGAATAAATCGTAGCGAAAAAGAGAGGAAGGACCCCTCGTTTATTTGCCCCGCGTCACTGCAGAATCGTGCCGTATTTCTCCCGCCGACAATTCCACGACCTTGCCGTTCTGCCAAATATGGAGTGGAAGTCCCAAGCGAGCGTGTTCATCAATGACCTCTTCGACTGCCTCTTTGAATGCCATTTCGGCCCTTTTCTCGAGCGGCAGTCTGAGAACGTGTTTGGAGGCTCTTTTCACTCGTCACCCGTAGCGCACAATCAGTGCTTGGTAACTCTGCTCATCTATTATACGAAGCTTGTGCGCCTTTTCCAAAGCGATTACGATCGGCGTTCTGCCTGAATTATCAAATAGATACCAGGAATCCGCCAAAGGTCGATACTCAGCCAGGAAGTTCCTGATGGAGCGACTGAATCGCCGACGGATCACCGCTTCGGGCACGTCGTGTCCGCCCTTCAACACTCGGTCCCGAACCCTCGACAATGCTACGTCAACGTCCTTCACCGCAAGAAAGAAAAAGTGCACCTTGTATCCCTGCTTCTTGAGCTGCCGAATCAACCTCAAGTAGCTTCGCCCTGACAACGTTGTCTCGAAAGCGAAGGTGTCGCGCCGCCGCGAGAAAAACCTGATTTCGCTGAGCATCAACCTGCCAGCGCGGACGGCCGCAGCTTCTGGAGAAAAGGGCGACATTCCCTGGGCAATCAAGTCAGCATTGATGAAGTTCCTGCAATCGGCGTATTTCGGAAGAAATGTGCTTGCGAAAGTCGTTTTGCCGACGCCGTTCGGCCCCGCGATGATGTAAAGCTCCATGAGGTTCCCCTAATCCTACCGAATCTCGGCGGCTTCGTCCCCCGTCACGGAGGACAAGCCAACAAATGGCGGCGCGTCTCTCCAGTTTGGAAACGGGTTGCGCGCCGAATCACGAAACATACTGATGAGCCGCCGAATGAGACATCGGCGCGTGTACAGCGCCTCCACCAACCGATGCAGCCCATCTCGATCTCCTTCGTACCATTCCTCCGGAATGTCGACCGCGCACTTCCAGATGTTGTCCGCATCCATCTCTTCTGCTCGGGTCAGTGCCGGCTCAAATGCCTCCCAGCCTTTTACTCCTTGGTACACACAGTTGTTGGCGAACACTCCCCTCAGCGGATAGTCTGGAAATGTCCATTCACCGGCATTGAAGCAGTAGCCCTGGTCAATGAATGTAGCCGTATACCGGCTGCGTGGCGTTTTGCGAGCGTAGATTGGCTGCCTTCCATCGGCGTTGCACGTCCCCTTGTCCAGAACGAGTACTCTAGCGAAGTCTGTTACGTTGCGGACACGCGCCAGTAGCTCTTGCGGCAAATAATCCAAAGTCATGCCGGGAGAGCCCACGTAGATCGATCCCAGTTGTTTGCCGCCTTGGCACCGAATCGTCTGACCACCAAGGCGAATTCGCAGGTCCTCCGTGTGCTCGATCAGCCAGTCCGATACTTCGATGACTTCCACGCGCGGCATGGGCAGACCGAGTGTCAAATCCAATCGTGTCGCAAGCATTTCGTTGGCAAGCACGCGGATGTGTTGAGGATTGTTCTGGAATTTGGTGACGTACCCATTGCCGTCAGACGCTCTAAGCAGATGAGATTGTGGTCCGCCCCGAAGCGGACGCAGGTGTTGGATTGCGGAGATGCATGGGCTCACAAGCACCTCCTGTCTTCGTTTTGGGATGTTTAGGAATTCACTCGTGAGGAAAGAACAAAGAGAGTGTCGAACAGGAATTAGGAAATGTTTTGGTATTCCTTCAGCTTGCGGTAGAGCGTGGTCTTGCCAATACCGAGTAACCTTGCCGCCATCAACTTGTCGCCGCCAAGCGTCTCAATCGCTCCCACGATGGCCTGCTTCTCCAGTGGCTGCGGATCTTGGGATTTCGACCAGAATTGGTGACGGAGAGGAGTGGCGATGCTCGAAGGTAAATGCGGGGAAAGCTAAAGTTGTGAGTTTATCAGAGGGGTTCTGTGTTTCCGCTGACCAGGCTGACATATCGCGAATAGGCGAATAGTCGGTCTCTTTGCTTCCCAGAAACCTCTTTGACGATTCCCAGTCGAACCAGATTGTTCAGTGCATTTGTCACCGTTGGCACGGTAAGCTTTAGCGCTTTGGTCGCAGTGCGAATGCGAATGTACGGATTCGTTTGCATGAGTTCATGGACTCGCATCGCTGACTCAGATGCCCGGCGCAGTGTCTCGATCTTGCTCCGATCTTTGGCAAACAGCTTCAAAGTCCGTTCCGCTATTTCCGCTGCGTCGTGAGCCGTGGATGCCACTCCTTCGAGAAAGAAAGCGAGCCAGTCTTCCCAGGCACCTTCGGTGCGAACCCGCTGTAATAGATCGTAGTACCGACCTCGATGGGCCTTGAGATAGAGACTGGGATAGAGTAGCGGTTCGCTCAACGCTCCTTTGGCACATAGCAAGAGGGTAATGAGCAATCGCCCGACCCTGCCATTGCCATCGAGAAAGGGGTGAATGGACTCGAACTGAACATGCGCCAGGCCAGCCTGGACCAAGACCGGCAGTTTGTGTTGGTCATTGTGGAGAAACTTCTCGAATTCGCCGAGGCACTCCATCAACCGCTCGGGTGGTGGTGGAACAAAGGAAGCATTCCCCGGCCGTGTTCCTCCGATCCAGTTCTGCGAACGGCGAAATTCGCCCGGCGTTTTGTTCGCGCCACGTCCGCCCCGTAGCAAGATGGCGTGAATCTCCCGGATTAAACGAAGAGACAGCGGAAATTCGCCGGCCAAGCGTCGCAACCCATGTTGAAGGGCCGCGACATAGTTTGAGACTTCTTCCACGTCCTCGACAGGTACTTGGGGCGCAGCTTCATTCTCAAACAGGAGCAAATCTGTGAACGATGACTGCGTGCCTTCAATTTGAGAGGACACGAGGGCTTCTTTGCGCACGTATAGATAAAGAAGGAAGCGGATGTCGGGTAGCAGCTTCGTCATTCCATTGAGGCGACCCAAGGCTTGATTCGCATGATCGAGACGCTGATGCAGTCCCTCCAGCTTCAACCCGGGGAGGGGTGGTAGAGGGGATGGAATGTATGCGCGCACATTCTCCCCGGATACGGAACTGCGCACATATGTGCCCAACCGGCCCTGCGAGTGAGGTGCTGGCATGATGGAAATCATCCTTTAATAAGGAAATCCGTTATTAAAGGATAGACGGTTATCCTTTAATAAGCAATCGTACTGTTCAAGGTTGTGACCTTGCAGCGAGAGTGGATTGGGGGAAATAGTCCATGCTAAATATCCAATTCGACTGTATATTTTGCGTCTAAGCTTGGGGGGGCATGTAAGCCGTGCCGCATCAATAGTTTATAGTCACTTCCGTCGCACAGTCAGACTCCGGAAATTCCAGTTTCTCTCTCGAGTTCGCAGATGACCTTCCTCAAGTGATCCAAGTTGTTGATCTGGTGAAGCGACCTAAGCCCCAAGGACCGCAGAATCGGCACATCCACGAAGAAACACCTCTTTTGATTGGCTGTGCGGATCCTGGGATTTCGACGGAAATTGGTGAAGCCGGAGAGGGTCGCGTGCGCGAAGAAGGTTGAGTGCGGGCAAAAGCTATTGCATCCCTTAATAAGAAGATCCGTCATTCAAGGATAGTGGACTATCCTTTAATAACGGCACTAGCGCAGGCACTTTCTCAAGCATCGCGACTGATGACGTTGCGTAGTTCCTACTTCATGGCTGCGAAGCCGCCAACGATCAAATATTCAACCTGAGATTCGTTTAAGAGCTGTAGCGGTTCTCTGTAGTGTGGGTTTTCTGCCATGGCTGAGTTCTTCCGCCAACTCCACCAATTCCCAGGCAGCAGCAAAGATAGCTTCATCTCCCTGCTCCTGCCAAAACTCGATGTCGAACGAACGGTCAGGGAACTCGCCCTCCACTAGCCGTGTTTTCCATCGCTCACGTCGCACGTTATTTTCCTCTCTCCTCTTGAATGGCTTCAATCCATAGCCGCGAGGTGAGGTCTTCGCGATCGGGATTACCAAGCTGCCAGCGTAGTTCTTTTTGATATCGGTCCTTCAGCACTTCCATATCGAATGGGACAGTGCGGGCCAGATGCATCACATCGTCGCGATCGCGTTGCACGTTGCGTTCAAGCTTTGACAAGGCCAGATCGTAAGGGTCAAGGGCAAAGAGTCGAAGATGCTTCAACGCTTTTGGAGAGATTTCGCTGAGCCGTTCTTCGTAGTTTTCCGGCACATGGGCCACGCCAACGTGGTCAAGGTAAATCTTGTACTTCTTGTGTAGCGGACCACCCTGCATACCAAGTTCTAGCATCGGCCTGCCGGCCTCCCTCGGTGCAATCTCCAGTACGTCCAGATCCCCGGTTGGGCGCGAAAACCCGTACACCATGCTGACGACGAACCCTCCCATGCAGTCCATCCGAATGTCTTCCTGGACCGATGAATCCAGTTCGTGCAGGAACGAGAGCCAAGGCTCCGGAATGTCTTTATTTGGACGCGTAGGCAAGGTGCTCTCCCCTCATGTCGGTCAGGAGATTCCAGTGTGCTGCCGAAGGTGAGCGATGCTCTCGCAGCCACACTCTTTCAGCTTGGGTCATGGAGTCGTGGCAGAACGTATCTTCGCGCACAAGCCTCGCACTCTCCAAATCTTCCAAACGCTGCCGAAGCTTACTTGCCCGCGCACCTTCCCCTTTCTGTTCCGCTACTTCGTTCGCCAAAGAAACAGCAAACCCCAATCGGTTTTGCCGGTCATGAACCTTGGCGTTTCGGACGAGCCAGTTCCAGTCCATGTCAACGTAGGTCAATGCTAACCACGGCAACCCCTCCGCAACTCTTGCATCAAGGTTCGGTTGGTCTAGAGCCTCAAACAGCACCTGCGCAGGGTTCCGTCGCGTTCTTGCCGGAAGATATGAGAATCCCGGATAACCGAGCGCTCCCAGATCCCCGCTGAAATCGCGCTTGCGGGAAGACGCGTGCATTGCCATCGCCTCAGATCGCAACGGCAGCGCAGTAGGCGACAGATGTAACACCTTTAGAGCTTTACGCACGAATCGTTCCGAAAGTGGACGATGTCCCTTCTCTAGCATCGACAAATAGGCTTGGGTGACATCAAGCGCACGGGCGGTCTCTTCTTGCGTCCAGTCTTTCGCTAAGCGTGCCTCCTTCAATCGGTTCCCATCCATAATTGCCCCCGTTTCTTCGTGCCAGACCACGAGTAATATAACATATTCTGTTATATTAGACTTGATTTTTCCCCTCACGCTCTGCAATGCAAGCGTCCTTTTTGATAAGGGTCTTACTATCAAATGACTGCCGCCTATCTCCCTGATCTAAAAGGCGTTGTCGGCTGTCGGATTTGTCCTGCACCGAGCCTCAACGGGTGCTTTCTGCGACTCGTTCCACTTCGAGTACCACTCTCTTTAGACTGTCCAAGCTGTCCAGTTGATCGATTGAATTCAGACGCAAAGACCGGAGAATGGGCGCGAGAATCTCGGGCCCACTCTCGTCCAACGCCGCTTCCAGGCGCCGCAAGCCCCGTTCCGCGGACTGCATCTGCGCCAAGACTCTGCTGAGCACGTCGGCCTCGCGAATCTCGGATGGATTCCAGGCTCTGGCAAGGGTTTTCAAGATTCCCCTGTACAACCGTTTGCCCAGCGGTTTTGCCATTGCTTTAATCTGGCAAATCAAGGCATTGGTCTCTTCAAGGCTTGTGTCCCGCCCCTGCGGTGTGAGATTCCCATCAACACTCCCTCTTGGAGTTGGATGGGCCGATGTAGCGCTCGATTCCTGGCCAGGCCTTAAACCCTGCCTCCACCCCTGCGGAGTCGCCCAGCCGAAGAGCCGGGGAATGCTCTCGGGTCGCTTTCGCTCGTCGAGATCGACCCACACTCCTGAGAAGTGGTACAGATACCGACCCAGGCCAAAGCAGGAGCAAGCTCGCTTGAATGCCTGAGCTTCGGCGCTCGTACCCGCATTGTCGTCGTCCGCCCATTCCTCTCCTGTGGCCGAGTGAGAACCGAGACCAAAAATCGTCAGCTCGCATGTCACAAAGATTTTGGCAACGACCCTCTGGTCGTTCCCTCGCTGGAAGTTTGCACTCGTATGGATGGCGTATTTCCGGGTCCAGCCCGCTGGAGTAACCAATGCATTCAGGCGGTCGGTGTACGCCCTCTGATCTGCATAAGGGATCACTTGGCCGCGGGCCTTATCTTTCGTGGTATTGGTGACACGCCACTCGATCACTGAGGGGGCGAACGGGACTGCCAATTCTTTGAACAGTTCTTCGACCTTCTGAGGGGCAAGTGGTAGTGTCGCGGGCATATCCACCACTTCTGCCGCAAGAGATCCCGTGGTTTGACTGGGCTGACTGACTGCGCCGCCATTTGCGTGTCCATTTGCAGGGCTCATGACTTTCTCCTGTTCGGTAGGTTTCTGAACCGCCTGGTTCTGGCAAGTCCGTCTTAGAACGGGATATCTTCGTCCGTGATTTCGTTAGAACCGGCAACGTCAGGCTCACGCTGTTCGCCGCTGGTAGCGTGTTCCTCTTTCGAGTTGCCGTTCTCTCGCAAGCCCAGTAGTACGAGGTCGCGAGCCACGATCTCCGTTCGGTACCTTTTTTCGCCGCTCCGCCGGTCCTCCCAGCTTGAGGTCTGAAGCTTCCCCTCGACATACACTTTCGAGCCTTTGGACACATATTCGCCAACGATCTCGGCGAGCTTCTGCCAGGCGACAATGTTGTGCCACTCTGTCCTGTCCTGCCACTCGCCGCTTTTGTTCTTGAAGCGTTCATTGGTGGCAACGCTGAATTTCCCAACTGGGACACCACTCGGCGTGTACTTGACTTCGGGATCCGCGCCTACGTTTCCGACGAGGATCACTTTGTTTATGCTTTTCGGCATTTTGTTCTCCAATCATCAAAGGGTTCCTGAGCACGCACCGAGAAGTTGTGGGCATGGTCACTGGAGAAGTGGGAGGGACTGCAGTACGCTCGGCTCTTCTCAACCGATCTGGCGAATTAGTCTTCAAGCCTGATTGAGGAAGCAGACGGCCGACTAGGTCTCATGTTGGGGCGGCAGAACGAGCGATTCCTGCTACAGGTTGGACAGAGAGAATCGCAAAACCTCGCTTCAATCCGCCGGAAGGGTGGAATGCTTTGACGCTGACTCGAGGATTTGCCGACATCTTCGTTCTAGTACTCGGGCCAGGATCTCCGAATCGTTAGCGGCATCAACTGGATCACGAGACAATGCCGAACGCAGAGCCGCTTTGAGCCAAAAGGAGGCAGACGAGTCCGCAACGACTTCGTCGATTTCCGGCAGCTCATTTGCTTCAAACGGTTCGTCCATCGGAACACGTCAGGCAGCACCGATATCAACACGGTCTTGAGTTGTTCGCTCTTCGGGCACGGTGACATCATTTAGGGCGTCTACGGCAATGGGCTTCGGTTCGAGCAGATGGCAGTGCCGGCAACCTGTACACGCAACCGCAGCTGTCAGCCGGGCCGCTGCGGGTTGAAGTTTGTGCGGCAAGCTGACTGGCTCTCCGCTGCGGCTGTAGAAGACGGGGCAGACTCCGCCTCTGAAGGCCGCATCTTTTCCCCAAAGCTCCATCTCCAGGCTCCCTCTACGTCCATGGAAGAGAATTGAACTCTCGAGCCTCGGCCTCTGCTGGTTTGTTGAATTTGCGAGGCTGTGCCGCGTGATGAGCAGGTCATACGTGCGTTCAATCCGCAGCATTTGTACGCGCACCAGCACTGGGGCAATCACGATTCCATGTACGCCGTTGATCCCGATGCTGTCGATGCGCTGCAGCCAGGAGAGCGCGGCGCCTTGCTCATCCACAAAACCCGAATAGGCTCCCAGTTCGGCCACGGCTCCGCCGGATTCGACCCCGCGAAGGACGTACTTCTTCGCTAGGTGCTGGTGTTCAATCGAGATGGACGGCTGGCAGTAAATGCCGGCGCTGCGGAGATGTTTCAAGATGACAAGCGGGAGACGCAGTCCCTGTCGGGCCAACAGCTCTCGATGGTCCACCTTATGACTTTGAGTTGTCACAACATTCTTCATGTTCAGCCGGCCCTCCTGGCCCGAATTGGTTGCCCTATTGCGGCGCGGATCATCTCTTTGGTGCATCCTGCCCAGCATTTGTACTTGCGCGGGTCGGAGATCGAAACCGCCAGATTATCCCCGCCGAGATCTCGTCCTTGCTCAGCGCAGGCCGGGCATCGTGCCCAATAATTCCCGGAGCGCCTGCGCGCCGGGCGAATGTGATCGAGGATTCGAAACTCCTGTCGTGCTGGATCGTAGGGAGGCAGCTCAACTTTCGGTCTAGGTCGGAATTCCTGCGGCATCTCCAGGCCTCCTACGAAGGCTGTCATTTCCGCTTCCGTGATTTTCTTAAGCAGTTCCAGGTAGTCCAACTGCGCGTCGAGTTTGTAGTCGGCTCCATAAAACCAATACCGTCTTTCAACGGCGCGATGGACCCCAAGCGGCCCTCTGATCCCATTCCCGAATTCATCCGGTCCCAGTTCGTCCTGGCGAGGGAATACCTCGATGCCGTTTGCCAGTCCTGCGCCTCCTTTCACCGGGACTCTCAGCCGGCAAGCGACGTTATAGATGTAAATTCGGCAATGCCGCGCCAGCAGTGGTTTCGCGGCAAAGATCCAGAGATGAGCGCCGCGCCGGGACTTCTCAAGCGCAGCCTCTACGCCATCCTGGCTCAGTTCCCATTGCAGCTTGAGTAGATCGTTGAGCGCGTTCTCATAATCGGCGTCAATGGCGACCCACTTGGAGCGTTGCGTCTTGGGGTTGAGCGCATAGAGGCCCATAGTCAACTGGCCGCTGAGGTGACCTTGAATGGTTTCAAGCGACAACCGCCTACCGTCCTTCGGGCGGTAGTAATAGTGTTTGCCATTCCTGTCCGGCTTCGGAGACTGTACGGTGTAGGCCAAGCGGTTCACGAACAGTTTGAAATACCGTGCCGCCGGCTTCAGATTCGCCTGACCTGGTCTCTCCATGACTTCACCTCGCTCGCGCTTACACTCTTGCCGACTTGTTGAAGGTCGCAAGCAGCCCAGGGTTCGCGGTCCACGACACCAGGTCGTATTCGGCCACCAGCTCTTCGAACTCTTCGACGCTCAGGCTGTCGTCATGCCCTTGGTCGAAGCACGCGAAATAGAATACTTGCCGTTCACGGTCGTACAGATAGATCGCTCCGGACTGAGGGCTGTCCGGGACCGCTTGCAGCAGCAAGACGCCTTTAGGCATTTGGATCCAGCGCGACGCGATTGCCTCGCCGATGCGTAGGAATACTTTGATTGCGTGTTCGACACTGGCATCTTTGGGCAGGCCAATGTCCTCAGCCGTAAACAATGGGTTAAAACTTACTAGCCCTCTGCTTTGAAACATGATGTGCTCCTTCTCTATATCTATTGATTTCCGTTCTGCTCGCCCCCCACAGAGTGCGCACGCCTGTCGCAATTAACACAGTCTGTTCTCGTCCAATTGCTCGTGCAGACGGGCAGAATTGTGCAGGCAAGTGCGTACGACTCGCAGGCGGAAAGCAGTGAGGATTGACGCTGCTTTCCGGACATCACTTGAATATGAAGCGACAGCATACGTAAGGAACCACGAGACGAACCCCACTTTGCCGTCGACCAGTGACCGACGATTGACTGAATCGGTCCGCGACACGATAGCCTTAGCTTGAAAGTACCCATGTCCAGACATCCGAACGAAGTGAAAGTTGGAGGGTAGTCAGGGCGCAAGTCATGGAATGGCGGCATGTTACGGAACCTCCAAAAGCGGCAAATGCGCGGCATAAAAGTGGCGAGAAAGCTGCAAACAATAGCCAATGAACAGGCAAAGAGGCGTCGTTAGGAAGGCGACCCTCATTGGAGCATTTCCCCGAATCTCATGCCGGAGGTATTTCGGCCGGTGATGACTCTCGTGTCAAGAAGCAGGTGTGCGAAGTCCCTGGCATTGGCGAATGCCAAGTTCATGTTGACGGACTCGAACTCATGCACCAGATGAACCAGGATCTCGACGCCCGAAGTCAGATACAGGACGCATCCGATCTGGCGCTCGCACTCGAGTGCTCTACGCACGCGTTCGTATTGCTTGGAGCTCTTCAAACTGCGCTCATATTCCAGGGCAAAGCACGCTCTTTTGTCTCCGATCCACACCTCGACGACGGCGTCGTAGTCCTTCTGATAAGGCGTCCGCGAGATGGTGTTAAGGGATGCGATTTCTATCTCCGATTGCCAGCGGGCGAGCAGGTTCTTGTGCGCAAGTGCCAGCTGAATTGCATTCAACTGGAGCGAATGAAAAACCTGAGAAATGTGCGGAAGATGCGCGGTATTGGAATGAAGAACCGTCGTGAACTGGCCATGATGTTCAAGCACAGCAAGTCCTTCTCGCGTGATCCGATAGACGAACGATCCGGCGCCAAACACGCCCTCGCAGATTGAAAGGTAGCCTGAGCCGACGAGCCGCCTGGCGCGCCAGTTAAAGCTGCTTCGGCAATGGTCAAACCCGCCAAACTTCATGAAGTCGAACAACTGTCGATGGCTCACGAAACGTGAATTGCGGACCTGCCACAGCAAAGGGATGTCGCGTTCCGCGTTGATGACCAGGCCGCCCTTGGCGTATCGCATAAGCCGTATCCTCAGTCCGGAATCCCATCTCCGAGCAGTTGGAGCGCCGCCCCGTGCGACAGACCGGTGGTCACTTTCAGCTGCCAGACACCGAGCGCGCTGCGGACCCAATCGCCAGCCCTCATGAGCAGCATTGCTTCCTGCTTTTCGCGCAAATGGCTCACGGCGATCGGCGTCGCCGATTCGGACTTCCAGCCAGGAATCTCAAAGTCGAAGCCGCCGAACCTGTCGCTGGAAACAACCAACAGGAAGTAATCTGGGGCCGATGGGGCCACTTTCCTCGTGAAGAGCAAACGGTTTCCGCCGAGCGCAAAGACGAGGTCAGTACATTCGAAGGTCTTGCCGACTGCACGGTTCGGAAACTGAGGATTGAAATCTCCAACCCCATTGAACCGAAGCAATCCGGGCACAACCCAGTAGCGCCTCATCTTGTTTCCACAGCGCACACCTGTGGAATTGAGGTAAGCGGCGTGCCTGGTGTAGCGGTAGCGATCCTGGGGGTCGCGGCCGAAACGCGCCCACCAATTACTGCCGAATCCCAGGATCTTGACCAACATCATTGAGGTACTCCATCAGTTCGTGATTGATGTTCTTCACGGCGCGAATACGCTCCGAAACTGCGAGCCTCGAAAGCCGTCCGACTTGCTCCAGGAGGTCAGGGGGAAGGTCTATCTTCTGCTGAGAGAAGTACTGGCAAAGATCAGCAAATCTGGTGCTTTCCTGAGCGAGTTCCTGTTGGTTCGGAGGCAGAGAAATGAGCCTCTGTTCCTACTCGTTGCGGTCTTCGATTGGCCCTGATTCGCCGCCCGGCTCGAACGTGTCCAGCGGGCCTTCCGCCTTGCCCGACAGGGCCTTCTTTTCGTTTTTCGACATCGTTTTTGGACTCCCTTACTTAGCCGGCGCCCTACTCGCCCTTTAGGGCTCGGTTCTTTTGCTCCTCTGCCTGCGCCCGCTGGCCAGCCTCGTTCACCTGGCGTCGCAGCAGCTTGGTTTCGTCCCGCGAACGCCCAAGCTGCTGTTCGAGCGAATTGACTCTCATAACCAGGTCAACCTCCGGCTTGAACAATCCTATTTGATTGCCGAGGTGCGTCGTTGTCGCTGCGCTCTCCGTGCTCGCAGATACGGGGTGGACGGAGTTGCTCTTCGCTGGCGATGCTGCCAAAGGCGGTGCGCTTGCTGCTCGGCTTCGCGGGGCCGGCGGTCGGGAATGATCCGGAATGTCAGCAGGAAGGGCTTGAGAACGGAGCGCCGACTCTTTAAGCAGGGTCAAGGCCTCCATCAGGCCGTAGTTTCTCTGGGTGGCCTCCTCCACCCGCGCATTCGCAAGGGAAAGGGAGTGCTCGTATTGCGCGAGCATTTCCGCCGCGGCCCACTCCCGCCCTCTCTCGATCCTGTGTTGATGAATAATGATGATGAAAAGGCAGCCGAGCAAACCGAGAGAAACGACGTTTGACCAGAAGTACGTACTCTCAATCGTCCCTTCGAGCACTATCCTGCGACCTTCATCGAGATGTTTTCCGTAGTCGGTATCGCAAGGATTGATCCGCTTCAAAGTGGAATCGACGAAGCCGTCCTTTTGCTTAAAAGAATGCCGCTGGGTCGAAGGGTCGTAGCTCGGATTGCTAACCTGGGCGACGCAGATGGTGGACACCATAGACAAGAAGAGGCCAGCAATAGCAATCCGAGATGTACGGTTCAGATTCATGCTAAGCGGCTAAAACGCGCGGCCAGACGACCGTTGCGCCGGACGAGTTCGGGGTCTTTGAAGCGCAGGTTTGCGCCTTCGACATGGGAAATGGCGTGGAGCCTGGAATAAATCTTCGGCTCAAGTCCGGGGAACTTGTACTGCCGGGGCACCCGGACATGGAGATGAGAATGGAGCGTTCCCAGGCGGTTGTCGGTCATCAGGATTTCCATCTGGCCAACGGGGAGATTCTTGATGTGCTCGTCCTGCGCCCGAGTGTCCTTGATGTCGGTTTCACTCCCAAATCCGATAGGCTCGTACCGCTCTTCAAATACTCCCTTGCGCTGAACGGTCAATGTGCGCCGCTTCTGCCGTACGCGCGCCGATGCCTTGAGAAAATACTCGGCGGTCTCCTCGTCCTTGGTGCGCAGCAGCATGTTGGTATTGGGCGCCGAGGAGACATCGTCTTTGAAGCCGCGGCTCACTGTTAAGAGCTGTGGAAGCGCCTGGAGGGCGAAAAGAAAAGCGGTGTTGGTGCCGCGCGCCGTCTGCAAGATTTGGGCGAAGTTCGAATACGCAAACGGGGCGAACTCGTCGAGAATGACGCTGACCATTGGCCGATTTTCCCGACGGCGCTCGCGCTCGTTTTCGTAGCGTTTCCCGATCATCAACTGCATGTTCTGCAGCAGCATTCGACCCAGGGCCGTGACGGCCTTTGAGTTCTTGTTGGTGTTCAGCGAGACGAACAGGATCAGCTCCTTGTCGATAACTTCATCGAGCGAAAGCATCTCGTCGTAGGCTCCGGTAATGACCGAAAGGTCATCTTCCAGAAAGGTCATCAACTCGTTGAGCAGTCCCTGGATCTTAGGCACGCGGTCGCGGTCTTCAAACGACTGCTGCAAGTTCCTGACCGACATTTCGAAGTTCAAACGGCGCTGGTTGCTGACTGCGGGCTGCGCCTGAAGACTGCTGCGGGCAATCGCGATTTGCTCCCGCAACACTTGCCGGTCGAGCGCCAGCACCAGCACGTCATGGATGTTGAAGCGTTTGCCAGCGTGCGCCAGCACACGGACGAGGTCGCTTAAATAGATCGCCTGGTGGCCGTGGAAGAAGTCTTCTTTCAAATCGAACGATTCAAAGACAAAGTTCGCGTGCTCCTGGTATAGGCCACGCTCGCTGAAGAAGGGGTTGTAGCGCACCGAGATGTCGGGATGGGAAGGACTCAGCACCCTGAACTGATGCATCCGGCCGGCTGTCTCTATGGCTGGGAGAAGATCGGAAAGGAACTCCTGGTCTCCCTTGCCGTCGAAAATCAGCATGGGAATCCGGTGCCGGTTCTCGGGAGGCCCGACGAAGCGGAAAAGGTCCTGTGTGATGATGTTCTTAAGGAGCGTGGTCTTGCCCGAACCAGTGGCCCCGAACACGACCGATTGCATCACGCGTGTCGCATCGGGCCAGAGCCAGGGCTTGCCGTGCACGTCATAGCCGAGCACGATCGCGTTCTGTTCATTGGCGTCTTTGACGGATTTCTGGTCTTTGGCCTGGCTTATAAATAAAGGAGGGTGAGGCCAGTTGAGTCCGCGGCGTTTGCGCAAGGTGAGCGCATACCATGCGACCGCGATCACGGCTACCGAGGCAAAGAGCAGATAAAGAGAGCTCTCAACCAATTGCGCTGTGCGCATGTGAAAGCGATGCAACAGGATGTAAAAGCCAGCGCCAAGTACGATGATTGCGACGACGGCCAGGATAGCGCCAACGCTTTCTTCGAGGTCCTGATGATGAGCGCGCCGGCCCCCCCGATATTCGTTGTCCGAAGTCACAAGCCACCAAAACTGAAGAACAGAAATGTGCTGGCCGCAAGCACCAGGATCAGCGTGAGCAAAAGCAAAATCGGGTTAAGTCGTAAATCTCCATTTTCATCTCGCGGCCTGAGCGGGTCTTCAATCTGCCGCACAAGACTCGCGAAGAGACTTGCCTCCGGCTCTTGCACGTGAAACTCCCTGAGGCGTTCGCGCATGCGATCGACTTGTGCGTTCTCCTTCATGGTTAGAGTACGAACGTGGCCTTCACCCCGCCCTCAAACACCAGATGCACGATAGCTGGCGAGTTCAGATCCTGCCGTATGGCAACCACTCCCTCGGTTGCCTCGCTTGGTCCCAGATCTTTGGTAGCGCTTTCCGCATGAGCGATAGGAAGAAAGACACTTTGGGTACTGGCAAGTTTTTCCGATAATCGGGGGGGCAACTGCTTGTGGGCAAAGCTCGACAAGGAAATGGACGAAAGATCCCCTTGCAACTGGTATGCGATCGGGGCAGTAACGTGGTAGGAGCTCTTGCTGTTGTTCTCGATCGTGTAGTGAATATAGACACTGCTCCTGGTTCGGAACACTTGCTCTACGCGGACGCCTACTTGGTTCTTTGGCGGCCGCTTGTTGACCGAGGCGATCTCAACAGCTCCCAAGAAGGCGCGGGTCAGCATCAGGTCCGCGAGTTGGTCGGTAGATGGACTCACAACCAGATGAGCGACCGGCAGCGCCGCTGAATTATCAATCGCAAAGTTCATGTTCTTCACCTCTTGGGTCGTCTCAAGTTCGTAAGTAAATCGTCTTGAGGCCGTCCAGACGAAAAGGTCAGTGGAGGCACCTGACTTCATCGGCTTGACGAAAACCTTGTTCTCCTGACGCTCGATCTGAAAGTCGGCGCTGCCCGCCGCAGCCATAGTGACCGGCTCCTGAAATTCCAGGATGGTCAGGTGATTCAGGGCGGTGGCCACGTGGACGACGCCCGGAGCAGGCGGCTCCGTCTGTTGAGGGAAAGCCGGCCCTGTGCAAGCGCAATAAATGAGGAGGAAAGACAAGAATCGTTCCATGGTCCCTCTTTCCGGCCCTGAGCGGAATCCTTTGAGGATTCCGCTCAAACCGGTTGCTTCCCTTACATAACCCAGGGCGCGTCGTCCGCCTCCCCATCGGGAACAATGAGTGGAAACTCCACGCCTTCATCGGGGAGCGCGGCTCGCGCCGCGTTCTCCGACTCTGTTTCAGCGTCAGCCGGATCGTGAAGTTCGCTCGATGTGCTCTCGGTCTGTTCGGGTGTGTCGTCGAGGAGGATCTTCCCGTCCGAGTACTTGAACAGGAAGGTGTGTTTCTGTCCTCCATCCTTGAGTAGATCAACCAGGAAGGTACGGCCCGATGGATCGATACGGACGAATCCCTCGTAGAACCTTGGGATGTGCACGCGGACCATCTTTCCTCCCGTGCGCTCCGCCAGCTTCACGACCATTTCCTGCGGAAAAGCAAGGAAGAGAATCGAGCCACTGCTGCGCTGGCCGTTGCAAACGATTCGGTTCAGCGCCTGCAGCCAGCCCATACGGTTCTCTACCTTGTTCTGCGCCCAAATGCGGATAAAGGCCAGAATAGCCGTCATCTCATACTTGCCCCGCTCCTCATCGTAATGACAGGCGGCGTAAGCTTGGGTCTTTGCGAACAGCTTCTGTCTCCGCAGTTCTTTGTCGGGACTCGGCCGAACTTCGTCCCATTCGGCTTTGGCCTCTTCCAGTTGCTTTTTGAGTTGTTCACGCCTTTCGGCAATCTCGCCGATCTTCGCGGCATAGACCCGATTGACGAACCGGCAAGCCTCCAGCATCTCGCGAGTGACCTGTTCGCCCACCACGAGCGCCTTGAATGCCTCAATCGGGGCCTTGTTGATTAGCAAGTCTTCGATCTGCTTGCGAACATGGTTGTAGAGATGGCCGATGCGGTCGGTCTTCTCCGTTTCAAGATGCAGCGGGAGATCAGAAACTCGGCGTTCGTTTTTGTAACGAAGCCAAGCCGCCTGACCGACTTGCTGCCGAATTTCGGCGACCAAGTTGAGGTCGGGCTGGACCTGCCACTTGAGGCTGTCGAGGGCATTCTGGAGTTCCTTGGCCAGTTGCACAGCGAGGTCTTCACGACCCGCCGCACGGCAAGAGGTCATCAGATCGGTGATTGAGCCGATGTGATTTCCCCGGGCCTTCATGGCCACGTGCTCCAAGTTGAACCAAGGGTCCTTGGCCTTGTTCGCCTTGTTCTTCCCCTGTTGCCGTCCGACGCATCTGGAGAACCGGTCCTTCACGAACCTCGGGAACCGGTCTTCTTCGACCACGCAAATCCAGTCGAAGTCGTAGTCGCCGCCGTTTTTCTTTGCCGTCTCCGAATGCAGGACGTATGTACCGTCCAAGCGGAGTTGCCGCGCTATCAGGTCATGAACTTCGGGCCGGGTTAGCGTGCATTGCTGTCGGCCAAGGTCCTTGTTAAGCTGCGCCAGGATCTCCTCCTCGGATAGATTTTCGAAGGGGAGAAGATCGTCCACCATGCGTATCGGATAGCGAACGCATAGGCCGTATTTGGAGCCCAGTTGCACGATGGCCTTGTGCTCGGCGATCCAGTCGGACCCGCAGAACACTTTGCCATCGTTAAGAAAGAGATAGCCGTCGTCCATCAGCGCGAACGCCGGCAGACGAAAGCCTCCTCCCGTCGCCGTCTTGAATGCCCAGCGCGCGAGCAGTTTGTTGAGTTGATTGTTGACGTAAGGATGACGGACGATTTCGCCGCTTGCGTCGGCCAGGAGCAGTCCCTCGACGACCCTGAATTCTTCGTCGGGGTCCAGTTCCAAGGCATTCGAAGACTTGTCCGGATGCCGGCCCAATATCTCCAACAGTTCTTCGTAGCGGCCCTCGCCTACCGCCTCACTCAGCTTGGCCACTTGCTTCATGGCCTGTGGCAACATTTCCAGTTGAATTGAGGCTTCAGGAGCATGTTCGACCAGCGTGTAACTGGACTCAAACTCGAGTTGGCGGGAGACTTCGCGGATACCAACTGCAACGTTGCCCGCGAATCTCCTGCCCGACCCGAAAATCGAGTACATCACCGCTGGTATCTTCAGCGCTGGTTTGACCGCGCTCTCCGGCAGAACGAAATCCACCTCCAGCGCGTCGGCAACTTCATCCTCCATGGTCTTGAACGAGCCTTTCGCCTGGGTACCGGCAAAGGCCATGCGGAACTGGTAAAAGCGACCATCAGGAAGACGCTTCCTGACAGTCTCGTGTTTCGCATCATCAACAAGAGCTAGTCTTTCCTGATCGTCGATATCTTCGTCGCGCGCGTTTCCATACCGCTCGCGGCGCAGACGGCTTACCTGCGACGCCAAGAGTTCATCGTCGTGTTTTTGTTGGAGCCGCTGGAACAACGAACGCCTGATCCATCCGCGGCAGTCATTGGTTCCGAGGCTGTGGTCGGGTACGACGAGCACGCGCGCATCAGGCTCCTCCATCATCACTTTGCAGGATGAAACGAGTATCCCGAAGTAGACGATCGCCGCCTGGGGCCAGTGCTGAAAACGTTCAGCGATCGCTCGGCTGTGCTCCTGGTCCACAAAGTAGAACTTGCCCTTCTTTGCGGAACCGCTCGCACCCACTAATTTGTAGTGAACGCCGTTCCAGATGAGCCTTGCCAGGGCGTTCTCGACCTGCGACTCCTCAAAGTCATCGAGAGGTTCGGTCGGGACGTTGACGCTGGCAACCTTGATTCCAGGATAGAGCACGCTGAGCAGCGTGTTCTCGATGGGCTCAAGATCGTGCAGCCGCGGCGCAATTCTGCCGTTGCGGTCGATCTCAAGGTTCTGGATTCGGTCGGCCGTGATTCTGTACCTGATTCGTCGTTGTGGCATTTTTCGTCATTTTTATTCTCCTTAACTGTTCTTCTTTCCGGAGAAGTAACCCAAGAAAGAGTTAAGGAGTTTGCGTGACCGCAAGCTTCCCCTTGCTCTCGCCTGGCTGCTCCCCGTTTCGGGTTCGCTCGGCCAGGCCCTCAAGTTCAGAGATGCCCGGTCAGCACATGTCCCCACATAAAGCTGCGGGGCGCTCAAAGGACCAAATCACTTGTTTGGTCATCTGAGAACTCTTCGTGCTGAGTCTTCCAACTAAGAAACTAGCTGCGTGCAACAGCCTGCCTCACAATCACAGGGCTGCCGCCTCCATTTACCTCCGTCGACGCCTTGCACACGGTTAACGCGTAGAACGGTTGGCTACTCTTAAAAGCCTCGATGAGTGCTTCGCCCTCATTGGGCATCTCGCGTCCCAACTCCGGCTTGTCTGAAGTCGATCCAGGTTTTGGCAGGAAAAAACGAACGTTGTCGCCATCGGTGGCCAGTCTTCTGCGCCGCGTTTTCACCGCGTCAGCGCCGACTACCGCCGATGGTGGCGCCGTGGCTGTTGCTGATCTCGTTTCCATCTGCCGCTCCTTTGCCCAACCGTCATGCCCAAGAGTCACTGCACGCTGTTAAGTCCAGCCTGCTGCAAAACCCAGTCGCGCTTTTCTCCCTCGATCGCCCGCTCCCAGAACTCGCCCACCAGCAGACCGCTGGGGTTCTGCTCGGACCTTTTCTCCACGACCAGCCGAACATGAAATTCGCTTACTACCTTGTCGACGGTTTCGTTGTGCTCGTGAACATGGTGAATCTCTTTCACTCCGAAAGCCGCAAAGGTAAGCGGGTCGTCTTTTGCGGCTTCGAGGGAGCGCAACTGAAATTCCGAACTGGCCTGATCGTCCTGGATCTTTCCAACCATGTTTTCCTTCTGCATCCCGGCGTAGGCTGTCCGGCGCAGGTTAGCGGTCATCATGTTGAGGCTATCTGCCCAGTTGCGGCTCACGTTCGAGGGTGCGAAGTTTAAGTAGCGTTCAAGAAACAGCCGCACGAACGCGCGTTTTTCAAACTCGCTTGGCTCTGAGCCGGCGCCCTGCGTCACGGAGAGCGCCGGTCTAGCTTGGCCTACGACAAACGCCAGGCCGTTCTCGTCCACGCGAATGACCGTGGGCGGCTGTAAGCGAACGTACACCGCAAAGCCCAGCGCCAACATGGTCGCCGGCACGCACAGGAATGCCAGCACCATGGCGCGATTGGCATAGGCCCGCAAAGCTCCGTCATGCTCGTAGTAGTGGCTGTAGCGGACCTTTTCCGGTGTGCCGCGGCCCTCTTCGTCTTTACTTGCCATTGACCACATGATCCTTGCTCCCAAAGATGCCGCTCTAATCATTGTTTCCTAGCGTCGTCCGAACAATCGCCCAAAGAATTTGCCGATATAAAAAAAGATGAGCGTCGTAATGCTGTAAGGCCGGAACCTCGTTCCTTCCGGCTCCCACATCGGCGGTTGCCTCCACATACAAGACTCCTTGCGTTCTACCCGTCTTCACCATTTCTGTTACCTGCTGCTTTCCCCAGCGCCCGTCCCACGTTGAAGCTAATGACCTGTGCGACGGAGCGCGGGCGATAGCTAGGCCGGGCCCCTGCCGTGTAATCCGCAGAGCGACTGCCATTACCGGAGTTCCCGGTACCGTTTGTGCTGGGGGGAGGAGCTACCGGGCTGGTGCCGCTGTTCATCGCGCTCGCCATTCCTGAGCGCAGAAACCCCGCCATGGAAGATGCCGGCAACGGGGGCGGCATTGAAGAGGCGAGAGTGACGGACGTGGAGGTGCCGCCTGCGCCAGCTGCAGCCGAACTCGCTGCGCCTCCGACCCCTGCGCCCACCCCGGCAGAAAATCCGCTCACTCCAGCCAGTGCAGCGCCGGCGGCGACCGCTCCAGCGCGCACCAAGGTGAACGCGGTCGATCCCACATCGCCGGAAATGATCCGCTTGGCGATGAATGGGACGAGGGCAACCGAGAGTGCGTAGAAGATGCTCACTAGGCCAAGGATGAGCGAGTCCGGTGCGCCCTTCAGAAAACCAAGAAATCCGTGGCCCAGTACATCGTTGACTTGATTGAAGTGGATCGCGGTAATCAGTGCGCCGAAGACGGCATACAGAATGCCCCATGCGTTCCAGACCATCACATTGATGGCATAGGTCCTCCCCAGTTGGCCAATGCCGGACACTGGAATGAGCGCCAGCACCAAAGGACCGAGGACGTACAGCAACGAGCCAAACAACACGTAGAAGAAGCAGAACACGATGATGGCCAATGCATACAGCACATAGGCAACAAGCAGCAGGAGCACAGTGATCGTGCCCGCGGCATCGCCGTTGATAAGGTCCCAAAAGGTCAAGCCGGGGTTGTTCGTGGCCTGTTGCTGGAGTTGGGTCATCCAGTTGAGGAACATGTCGCTCGCGCCCGAACTTGACCCGATGAAATTCGCGACCGCATTGAACGACCCGTTCACATCCCGAAAGACCGACGCCCAGTTGGCGATGATCAAGGCGACGACCAGATATTTGATTGCTGTGACCGCAAGCGCTTGCAGGTCGCCGCCGCGCAACGCCGCCTGGTACAGACCGATGAGGAAGCCAACCAACAGGATCGCAAATGCGATGTTGCTTACGGTGGAAATGATGCTCGTGGCATCGATGCCTCCCATAGCTGTATTCATGAGCTGTTGAAAATAGAACACGGCTAATGCGCTCCCTGCTGAAGCACCTGGCTCCCATTGTTGTGGAGCGTGGAAGCATGAGCAGCGCTGAATTTGAGCTGCCCTCCCTGACTGGCAAGCTCGATCGAGCGGACACGGACCAATTCCGCCATGGCTGCCTGCGTGTATGCATGGGCACGCACCAGCCACGCGGATGTTTGGGCCTCCAGAATCGCCGCACTCCCCGGTGCTGCGGTCTGCAATTGCTGGTTGATTTGTTCCGCAGCCTGCAACTCAAGATCGGCCAACGCGTCGATCTCAACGGACTTCTTCATCGCGGCCTGGGCTTCGGCATCGGTCATGTCCACCAGGTCACGGACCGGTTGGGAGGCATCAGTCGCCGGCATGACCGGGCCGTACACTGCGGCATAGTTGGTGGTGACGTCGGGCACCGCGCCGGGATTGCGCGAGAGCAGGGTCTTTTCCAGTTGTTGCGGCGTAGGCAGCGTGGCGCTCGACACTGGGAGGTGGAAGACCTGACGCATCTGAACGAATTGCGCCTGCGACTTCGTCGCTAAGCCTCTCGCCTGATTGATAGCGGTCACCGGAAACACGACTTGCTGCTCAAAGTTGGCGGATTGCTGTTCGAGTTGCTGGATCGCGCCCAGGGGTTTTGCGACCACTCCGCTCAACAGGTTCGAAATGGTGCTCAGCCCCGCCGAGATGATGGCGCAGCAGGGATCCAGCCCTAACTGGCTGCGGGCCTTGCTGGGGAGAATCATGACTACAACCGCGAGCGCGAGCACAAAAGCCAGCGCGTTGCCGACAAGCTTTGCCGCGCGAGTTAACGACTTGTGTGTCACTTGTTTGCTCCTATGGGTGCGAAAGCACCTGCTGTATTTGGTTCTGCAGACTGCGAGTCGATGCCGCGCTCTGTTTCACCAGCGTGTTCTGATGCGCAAGCTTCGCCGCTTCCTGCCGCAGTTCTGCCCCAAGCATCTTGGCCATGTAGGCCTGGGTCTCGAGGTCCGCCACCTGCGCCTGCGCCGAGAGCATCGGACCTGATCCGGGCGCCGCCGCCGCGCTCTGCTGTTCGAGCTGATCGGCAAGCGTCAGCATTCCCTGGGTCGTCTGGTCCGACAAGATTGTGGTCTTGAGCGAGCCCATGGCCAGCGCATCGTCCATATCCATCATGTTGCGGTGCACTGGCCGGGCGTCGGTTGGGGAAGGGACTGTCGCGTAGACCCTGGTGTACATCAACGTAAGCTGTGCAATCGATCCCGCCTGGCCGTTTCGGAATACCGATTCCAGCTGGGATGGATTCGCAAGCGTCGCACTGTTGTTCTTGATGGTCTGGATCTGGGACATCAACCCGCGGTATCGCGCGATGGTCGAGGTCACCGAGGTTTTAGCCTGATTGATCGCCGCGACCGGCCAGATGGTCTGCTGGCGGAAGGTGTTGGTGGTGGAATTCAGCGTTTGAATCTCGCTGAGAGCGCCTCCAATCGCGTTTTGAACGGTGCTGGTAATGGTTTGGAACAACGTCAGTATGTCAGTGATACCGGCCGCCTTCGCTGTTGTCGGCAACAGGGAGAGCGCGCATACCAAGACAAGCAAAAGCCGCTTGGTGCTTGTGAATCTAAAGTTACTGAGCGTCTCTGAAATTCGCCTCTTCATAAAACTGCCCCTCTCGCTACTTCTCCCGATACTTCTTCCGGCAGCGCATCGACGTCGGCCAGGCCGAACGGGAATCTGTCTGCCAGTTCGATATACGCGTCGATCAGCGGCGCGGCTTTGCGCCGCTCCAGCCACCAGGAGCGATAGACCCGCTCCCGCGCGTACGTGGTCATGATCCAGTAGTCGACAGCGGTCGACGACATCCGGATCGTGTGCGTGGTTTCAGCCTTTTCCCCGATGACGATCAGGGCATCGGCACTCTTGCCTTTGACTGGAGCGCTGAAATGCTTGACCTGGTAGAGTGCTGTCTCGTTCAGGTGCAAGTGCTCCCGCAAAGCACTCAGGTCCCCGGGTTGTTGGCCGATGATCTTGGTTGTGGTGTTCTTGACGATGCCGGCCCCATGGACCCTGGGGTTCGATTCAGTCCCGACAAAATCTTCTGCCGTTTGGCTGATGCCCCAAACGCTGGCGTTACGTTTCCGCGCCGTGCGGAACAGCTGCACTACTTCCGGCGCCAGCAGAGGCGAATCGAGCAGGAACCAGCACTCATCGAGCACAATGATGCTTCTTCTGCCCCCCTTGCCCTCTGCCCGCTGTGCTGTGGCGTGGGCAATGAGCAGGCTCATGGCCGTCTCAAGCCTCGGGTCATTACTTAACTGCTCTACGTTAAAAAACAGCCATGAATTGTCGAGTGCGATCGTGGTCGGACGATCAAACAGCTTTGCGTACACACCCTTTTCGCCGGTCCAGCTGCGCAGCTTGATTGCCGCCAGGTGTGCTTCGTCCATCACCCTCTGGTTCTTTTCTTCGTCCCGCCACTGTGCCAGCTCGTCGCGCAAGTCTGAGAAGGTTGGAATGGGATTCGACGGCCGGATCGCCGCCCTCTTGTAGGTTCTCAGGACGGCTTCCGTGATGATGTTATCGAGCAGTTCCGTGTCCTCGGCCCGCCCCTCGCCCAGCAGGTGCCGCGTGAGGTTCTTGAGGAACGCGAGTTGGTCTTTGCTCGGTTCTTTCTCCCCTTCGGACAGGTCCCACGGATTGATCGTTTGGTCGGTATCAAGCGACATTGTGATCATCCGCCCGCCCATTAGTTCGACCAGCGGGCGGTAAGAGTCACCACGCTCTATGATCGAGATCAAGGGGTTATCGCGGGCCGCCATCAAGAGGAACTGCTGGACCATGAAGGTTTTGCCGCCACCGCTCTTTGCCATTACCAGCATGTTGGCGTCGCTCAAACCAGGATCGAACAGCGAGAAGGGAATCAACTGGCGGTAGGGTGTTTCGAGCAGGAAGAGCGGCGAGCGCGGCGTGCCGCGCCACGGCATCTCCACCGGCACAAGATCGGCGGCGTTTGAGGTAAGCAGATCCTGGTCGCGCTTGTCTGCATCTCCCATTGCGGGGAGCGCACTCACGAAGAGTCTTCTTTTGGCCAGGGTCTCAGCCACAGCCTTGGCGCCGTTCATGCGCACGATGGCATAAAGGAGTTGCTGGCGGCGATTGTCGATGGTGCGTTCGGCCTGCTCAAGATCCGAGGTTGTGACTGCCGGATGCGAGGTGCGCGTCCCGATTACCAGGCTCAACTTGGCGGCTTTCACCGAGCTCGAAATAATGTCCTGCTGCACGCGGACAAGCTGAGCCTCGGCGACTTGTGCCTCAACATTGATCCGGGGGCCGCCGTTCGAATCTCGCTGCGCGGCTTGCATCTTGCGCAAGCGGCTCTTGTAGCCTTTGAGCACTTTCGCCTGATCGGGGATCGTGATCTGGGCATTCACAATGACCGGGAAATCAAGAGTTGCCAAGTCTCTCAGGATTCCCGGAAAGGTTGCGTCCGGCAGGTCCTTCAGGCTGACAAACGAGTACAGAATCCCGCCGAGGTTCAGATACGAGTCCGTCTCATCCACGATGCTCACATCGGCGATCTGTTCGCGGGCGCTTGAGTATAAAAGTTGCTCTTCTCCGCGTCTGTACGGGCGCCTGTCCGGATACAGGGGATTGAGTGCCCGTTTGGCTTCAACAAAGAGGTCTTCCTCGTTCAGTCGGCGTGCGCCAAGTTCGGCCGCTTCGAGCGCCGTTTCTACTCCGCGCAGGAGGCTTTCAAACTCCGACAGAAGTTCCTGGTGCTCCCGCCGCGTTCGCTCGATTGACTTCCGCGCCGACAGGCTGAACATCTCGCCTCCTGGTTTCAGCGGCTTGCCCGCGATGCGATGCTGCATAACCGGATCCCAAATGAAATACACATGCAAGAGAGGCCGCATGTACGCCCCGGCGATCTGTTTCGTTCTCCACCTCTCGACCCGCAGCGCATCGAGCGCAACGACTTCGCTTTGCTCCGACCGCTGCCCGGCCGCATACTGTTCGAACAGATCACCTAGGTCTTCCACCACCTCGAAGCGGAATTGCACTCTCATACTTTGCTCCGGCAGCGACCGCAGCAAAGCTTCGAGCATCAGCTTGCCGCGATCCCGGCCTTCATCGCTGGCAAAATATGAAGTCAATCCTTTAAGTTCGTAGCCCGCCACAAAAGCGCCGTTTGTACGGACAACAACGTTGTCCAGGTAATCGCGGACAGGAAGCTGCTCGCAGAATGTGGGATCCAGCAGCTTTTTCTCGTGCTTTTCGAGCGTAAGCGCCACTGCCCTATTCCTCCCGTAAATATGCGGTCCTGATTTCCCGGTCGCTGGCCAAAGCGCAGTAAGCGCGGGGTTTCGTGTACCAGAAGGCGAGATCGCGGACATAGCCACGTGGCTTGCCATACTTGAAAGCCATCAACACAGGCACCATGAACAACGGCACTCCGTACTGCAGGACAAGGTTCATTGGCATGCCGGCGATGTCGCCTCCCACAAAGTGGCCGACGATATTCATCACCGCCGCTGCCCCAAGCACGACGAACAGGTCTTCAAATTCGAGGAACATGAACGTCACACGCGTCTGCAAATTCCGGTTTACTGGTGTAGCCTGCAATGCCATCGTTTGAACTCCTTTCCTACGGCACTCCAGCAGTGCCATGTTGAATCCAGAACTCCCCTAGGCGCAGCAAGCCCGACAACCCGAAGCAGCACATCGCCGCGACCAAGTTCCGTACCCAAGCCTCGCCCACCGTCATACGTTCGAGCAAGCCGGCGTAGTGAGTCACCGCCAGCACTACTTGCAATACACCGTAAAGCGGGAGCAGAACGTTACCGACCCAATTGACCAGCGTCAGGATCGAAATCCAGTAGCGGTCCGAATTGTTCCAGGAAGCCTGACTACTGAATGATTCAAGCGCCCGCAGAAGTCCCGAGCACATCAGCGAAGCCAGCGCCGCATACGCCAAGTGTTGATAGCTTCGGCCTTTGGTGAAGTTAAAAATTGCTGCGGCAGCGAACAGTCCGGCCACGGTCGGCATGATGACGTTGCCCAGCCAGTTCGTCAGGTTGAGCATTCCGTTTGCAAAATTCACTTTGATCACCTCCTGTCTTCATCAGCCGACCATGGCCAGGACCAGCTTCCAGATGGCCGAAACACTCAAAAACGCGAGGCCCGACCCAACCAGCGGCATGAATGGCCGGTGGCGCGCGTAGTTGAAGATCGCCCCCACCACCGCGAGACCCGCCGCCTCTGGGAGAATCGTCCCTGCGAGGAAGTTCCAGGCAGACGTCAGCATGTCGGTGGTTGCAAACTCCGTGCCGCTGTTCCAACTCTGCATAAGCTGGACCATGCCCGATGCAGACAGCAGAAAAATGGCGGCGATGATGGATCCGAGCGGGCTATGCCCCTCTGCCGCATCAAGTGCCGCCTTAAGCACACAGAAAGCAGCGAGCACGGGAGTTAGCTTGGCAAGCACAACATTTGAGACAAAACCCGTAAAGCTCGTCTCTACACTCGTGACCCACGGACTACTGATGTTCCCGCTCTGCGGTGGCAGTGAGATTCCTTGCGCCGCAAACCAGGACAGAAATTGCGGCAAGGTTAGCAAGATCACTGACCACAGAGCCCAACGTTGGAAACGCCCACCGGCTTGAAAGTTCACGCCGCCTTCCTGCCGCAGCGCGACCCCAGCCAGGACCATGGTGCACATAGCGGCTGGAACTGCGATATCGAACAGCAGCTTCATCAGATCGACTAGGATTTGCGGCAGTGTCATTGGTTGAGCGCCCTAGTTCTTGCTACTGCACACCCGCTGTGCCGTTTTGGATCCAGAATTCAATCAATCGTGTGAGACCCGAGACCACCAGCAGTCCGCCCGCAGTGACTGCCCAGCGCGCCACGCCGCGACCTTGCGAATAGGCCACCACAGCCATCACAACAGCCAGCGCGGCCCCCACAGGCGCTATCACGTTGCCCACCCAGTTCACCAAATTCAAAACTGTGCCTTCCGGTTGCGCCGCCGTCTGCCCCTGCACTGCCTGGCCCGTCGCCGGAGCGGCTCCTAGGTTCTGGGCGTAGGAGATCAATGGGAAGAACTGAGCAACAAGAATGGTCAAAAGAAAGGCAAGAACGAAGCGTTGCCGATTCTTTCCCCAACTCGACGATTTCATATGGTTCCTCTTCTCCTCTTGCGTTTAGCGAAGCTCCCGCGTCGCAAGCGAGAACATAAGTTCGTTCCAAATTTCGGGCAAGTGGAAGGCGGCAATCCAGAGTCGCGCCTGGAGAGCCTTACGGCAGGCTTATGCGGCGAGCGTGTGCGGTAAAGAAGAGCCGTACATGACGCGTCGCGAGTGCAACTGAATCTAAAGGCCTTGCTCTAGAACACTCGCGATATCCCGCTCGGAAGCGGAAGACTTATCACTTCACAATTTGTTTGCGGTTGTTGCATCTGACATAGGAATTGGAAGCGTACCGGAGACAAGAATGGTTTGTTGGGGTTCAAGTCCACAAAACGATGCCTTCACATGACCTCTTCGCCCGCTTGTGTCAAGGGCCACCCGATGTCGAGACGATCTACCTATCATTGATCGCTTGTCGCCTGCTGATTCAGTTCGCGCTGTAACTGTAATAACTGTCGAAGTTCCTCAGCATTCGTCGAGTCAACTAGTTGGGTATTGTGCACCCCTGACTGGGTCCAAGCCGCCTTCGACTTGGGTGTCTGCTCCAGCACAACGTAGATCGGAGTATCGGCCGAGATTGTGACCACGATGTGCTGTGTGAGCGCCATCCTAGATATCTGCTCATCACCGGCCTCTCCGATGTTGTTGCTGACCCTCTCTCGTACAAGATCTGACTCGCTTAGAGGCTGGTTCAAATTGCCGCGTCCGACCAACGTGGCCCCAACCTGTCCGATCCCCGACAAAGACCTGACCAGCACGTTCTTGCCCCTGCTTTTCCCCTCAACTTTTCCCTTGAGTGGACGCATTTCCAGGTCCGTGGCGACGGCTTGGATTGGCATGGCCGCACCATCGGGCATCATCAGCGAGTCGAACTCAATGTGGACGTAGCCTGAGCGGTCTGCGTCTTGCATGTGTCCAACCACTCTCGCCCCAGCGGGGACAATGATCTCCCCGTCGCGCTCGTAGTTGTACTCGATCACAGCCAGCACCGGAGTTCGCACCGCCGTGCTTGCAGCCGATTCGAGGCGCGCACGCAATCGCGTTCCCGTGGCCAGCCCTAAGCCAATTTCCGGTCCTAGGTTACTGGATATTTTCTCGCGGCGAGAATTGCCTTCTTGGAGCGTAGAAATCCTGCGCACATACACCAGCGAAGTCCTTTCCATCGCTTCACGCTCCGCCTTACCTGGGTCAGGTAGGTCAGCTCCATTGTTTAGGCTTGTCCCAGGCTGATAAGGCGGAGCTTGCCAGCTCTGCTGCTCTCCGAAGGGCGGTATTGAAGCCAGCGTTCCGTCTGTATTTCCTTGCCCTCCGCGTGGCGGTCTGGAAATTGGCCGCACGGTTGCCGTCCGCTGCAGATCTCGCTCGTTGAGAAATCCATCGTGCGTCTTTTGTGCGACGGGCCGGCCAGAATCTGTAATGGGAAACAGGCTCTTGTCACCAGGCGTGGCGCTGCTTTCCGACGCCACGTCCTGCGTGGTGGTGGCGGCACCATTCTTTGATCTCAGCGCTGGACGCTTGCCGGGCAACGATGTGGCAACAAAGATCATCAGAGCGACCACAATTGAGCCTGCTCCGACAATCACGAACCGGTTCTGTTGGATGTGCTTTCTGGCGCGCTGCCTTGCTCTTGTCGCGAGTTCCGGCCGCTGCTCGAGTGCGTCCCCAACTGCGGGCGTGCCGATGGCTGTTTCTCTGACCGCTGGCTCTGGGATCGTTGCGCTTCCGTTGCCGTTGTGGCCATTTGGTTGAGTCATTTTGTTTCTCCCTTAGCCGGAGCCACGAAAGCAATCGGCGCCAGAACCGGGCGGTCCACTTCTTCTGCTTGCGCAACTTGCAGTAGCAATCGTTCTCTTGATTCCTTGAAGGTGGGACGTTCAAACATGACAATCCCGTCTGCCCTTGCACCGGGCGCCAGCCGCCGTGCGGTCATTTGGTAATCCTTGATAGCCACTGGCTCGGACTTGATCCCCTTCCCGTGTCGGGCCTTTGATGTCCCAGCAAGCTGTATTTGTGGCGGCAACAATTCGACTGTTCTGGCAGAAGAATTAAGCACAGAAAATGTTACTGTCATCCGCTCGTCGGTCCCGGCCGCCCGTCCCACTGCAACCCGTAACTGTTTGCCCTCCCAATGCGGGGCCTCAAGTCTTTGTTGCCTGAGCAGTTCTTGTTCGTCACTGACAACCTTGCCTTGGGCATTGCTGATTGGCGCGATCTCTTGTGTGAGGCTCTTTGTGTCACCGATAACGAAGCTGGAATGGCTCGCTCCGATCAGAAAACTACGTGGGTGCTCATATTTCAGGACATAATCGACCGCCCCGCCGCGATCTGAATTGTCTTCACTCACCAGGCTTAACGAGACTTCATGCCCGGTTTTGGTGGTAATCAGCGCGTTCGTTTCGGCCGGCTTTGGGTTGGTCGGTTTGAAGAACACCAGCTGCGGCTCCGCCTCGGAGTGTTCGGCCTTGAATGCTCCGGGATCTCCCAGCACGACGGAGCTGACCTCCTCCGGCAACCGGACGGAACTGACAAATCCTCGTCTCAAGTGCAGGATGGTGACATTTTGAGTGTCCAGATTCAGGGTTACGATTTGTGCCTTGGGCAGGCTGGCTTGCGCTGCAGCCGTCTGGACAAGAGTGGTCGTGAGCGTTATGAGATGCACCAAATGCGAACAGATTTTCATCGTAGATCTCTTTCTGAAGTGCTTTTCTCAGGCGCGGCTGCGGATTCGACTTGGCGAAGATACGTCGCTCTGATTCCCGACACATACGCGAGCACGTCCGGATTGCGATAGGCCAGTCCGCGCCTGCAGATCACGCGTTCGCCGGCATAGTAGGCGGCAGCTACGAGCCTGAGATCGCCATGAAACAGCCGCATCAGCCAGGCAAGGTAACGCACGCCACCGGAGACGTTTTGATCGATGTCGCAACGGTCCCTGACTCGCAAGCGCTGGGCAGTTGTGGGCATGAGTTGCATCAGGCCTACCGCGCCCTTCGGGGAAACAGCGCACACGCGCCAATTCGACTCGCGCTTGACGATGGCGCGTACCAATGGAATAGGCACGCGGTAGTGTTGCGCATAGGTGGCGACGAAGTATTCAGCCTCGGGCCGCGCCGCATACTGACGCGACTGTGCCCAGCAACTGGAGACGGCGCCAGTCATCAATAGCAAAAAGAGAGCACGCCTCATGCGACACTCCCTCGCAAAGTTTCAGCACAGTATTGCTTTGCGTCGTACACGAGACTGGCAAAACCATCTCGCAAGAGCAGCTTTCGCCGATCAGCCTCGGTCTTGGCAATCAACGGCAGCAGAATGTCTCTCATTTCCGCCGTGACTCGCTCAGCGCCGAGAACCTTGAGCGCCTGCGCCAGGTCCAGAATTTCCGAAATGGATGGCGGCTTCTCCAAACTCCATCCCCGTAATGCCTTGGCGAGCCCCGCCATTCCAGCATGGAATTCGTGGCTGGAGTCCGGTGTCCTCAGTGCAACAATCTCCGCCTCCCGCTCCGCAGTGGGGTGCTCAACGCGCAAATAAAAACTGCGTCGCCGAAGGGGGTCGCCGATTCGCCGCTCTTCGTTCGAGGTGAGAACGACGAATGGAACGCTTTTGGCCCGCATTGTGCCCAGCTTCGGAATGCTGAGTTGCCATACGCTCAACAATTCCAGCAACAAGGCCTCAAACGCGTGGTCCACCTTGTCCAGTTCATCGATCAGCAGGACACACTCTTTTTCGCGCTGCAACACACGCAAAAGTGGGCCCGCGCTGAAGAATTGCTGGCCGTGCAATTCCGCCTGGAGGGATTCCCAATCGACGGTGGCAGACTTGGATCTCAGTTCAACGCAGAGCCTCTGGAGAGGCTCATCAAACTTGCCTATGGCCTTCTCTTCGTTGATGCCCGCATAGCACTGCAGGCGTTCCACGGTTGTATGTGCGGCCTCCGCCACTGCATAGGCCAATTGTGTTTTCCCGCTGCCAGCCGGCCCTTCCAGTAGCAGTGGCTTATGGAGTTCCGCCGCAAGGAAGACGGTTGTCGTGACTATCGAGTCGGCGATATAGCCAGTAGACCTGAGCCGTTCGCTGACTTCTTCAAGCGACAAAAACACTTTGAGCTCCTGCGCCCGGGACCATGCTTTCGATCGCACTGCGTCAGAAACTTAACCTCGAATGAAATGTCGGTCAAATCAGCGTCTGGGTGATGGAATGCGGCTGCACTCCTCGTTTCCAATTTTGACCGAAATCCTGGGTTGCTCTACAAGCAGTCCAAATGGAGGTCAGCCGTGGCAGTGAGAGTTGGGAATGAACAGAAGCGCTTCTTGAGCACAAGGGCGGCAGCCGAATATTCGGGGATTCCAGCCAGTACGCTGCGGGTGTGGAGATCCCAAGGTGGAGGACCGACGTTCTACAAACCCCGTGGACGCGCATTGTATGATATTGCAGATCTGGATGAGTTCATCCGGTCTGGCATCCGTGTTTCCTCTGTGCGCGCAAGCAGGGAGGAACGGAATGTCTATTTACCCACGGGGTGATGTCTGGTACTACCTCTTCTATGTCAATGGAAGGCGTTACCGCGGCAGCACCAAAACCAAGAACCAGAAGCAAGCGGAGCGGGTCGAGGCTAGAAAACGGGTCGCGGCAGAGGCAGGAGAGTCGTTGCGGCCCAAACGAGTACCGTTGGTGCGCGAGTTCGGCAAGCAATTCGTTGAGTGGCTCGACAAAACGACGCTTGCCGAGAACACAAAGGCTGATTACAAAAACGGCCGACGGTTGATCCTGAAGACCCCGTTGTCCGGGATGCGAATGGATCAAATCACGGCCGATGACGTTGAGACCACAAAATTTCACGAATCGCCTCATAGCAGGAACTGCGCCATTCGGACGCTGCGCCGCATGTTGGGTAAAGCCCGAGATTGGAAGCTTCTTCGTGAAGTGCCAAGGATCAAAACGGTCAAAGTCTTCCCCAGAGACCGAATGGTCACTGTCGAAGATGAGAAGCGACTCTTGGCGGCGTGCAAACGACCCTTGAAAGATGTGCTGACCATCATGCTGGACTCTGGACTGAGAAACGGGGAAGTCATCAGGATGCGCTGGGAAACGATCAACTGGGACAGCGCCTTCTATTTCAATCCCAGGGGCAAGACGCGTAGAGCTCGCCGGCCGGTGCCATTGAGCGAGCGCGTTATCGCCCTGCTCAGAAACATTGAGCAGCAACAGTCACGTCGACGAGAAGGTTGGGTCTTTCCTTCGAAGAAGTCTCGCTCGGGTCACATTGGACTGAGCGGACTCGAGCACGCGTTCAGAAGCATTGCTCGCGAGCTCGAAATTCCGGATGCCCTGAAACTGTATTGTGCCCGGCACACGTTTGGCACGGTCGCCATGGCAGAGACAAAAAATCCGGGGCTGGTGATGGAAGTCATGGGGCATGAGAGTCTCACAACGACGATGGGTTATCTGCATCCGGAAACGGCGCAGATTAAAGTCGTCATTGATCGTTTGAATCAGCAGAAGTACGTGACGTAGCAACAGCCACAAAAACAGCCACAGTGCCAAGAAAGTAACCAGGAGACTGGCTGGCGGGTTGATGCAAGTGATTGAAAAGAGTGGTGAGCGCGGAAGGAATCGAACCTTCAACCTACTGATTAAGAGTCAGTTGCTCTGCCAATTGAGCTACGCGCCCGGGTTGGGTTGGCAAGGAATTTGCTCGCAGCACCGGTTACAAATCTGCGACACCTGAAACTTTGGCCGCCTTCGCCCAGACGCGAAAGCTGCGCGACAAGCAAACATTCATACTAACCTAGCGACACCAAATGCCGCAACCTACTGCCCCCGCGGGATGCGGCCCGATCGCGTGCCAGGCACGCGCAGGTCATCAAGTTTCGGGAACACGCGATCTGTAGTTCCAAGAACGTCACGTGCGGAGCGGTTCTGGTCGAGAACGCTTGCATGGCGTGCACACGTCGACAGGAGAATTGCGACGGCGGAGAACTGCCTGCGGGGAGAATTATGGACCTTGCTGCAGATCCGCGACCAGCGGTGCGTTCGCGTCCTTCACGCTCGCGACCGGACGTCTGGCAGTTCCCTCTTCCACTTGCATCAGTGGAATCCGTTCCAGAGTTCCGATAATCGGAGCTTCATCGATGGAAGAGGGCAGCGAGATGAACCGGTGCTCGACGCACAGTCGATCGATGAATCGTTGCTGCCGCTCGCTGAGGACTTGCTGCGGTAATTGCTCGAAATGCCGGAAGATCCACAGAAAGTACACGCGCTGTGAAAAGGTAAGTCGAATGTATCGCGGTCCGATGGGCGTGAGAATACGCACTACGCCTTCGGCAAGTTTTTCGATCCACATACCGGGCCTGCCTGGGTTCCAATTGTTTACAAACGGCCTGAGCACATTGCAAGGGCGGCATTATTGCACCTCGAGTGAGGCAGGGAAACGAAAATCTTTGGAGTTTTTGAACCCGGAGGTGCGGCTTTCCGAAAGAACATACCGGGGCGCAAACTTGCACTGAAAATAGTGCACCTGGGACTCGATGACGGTCTTCATGATCGAGTCCCGCCGTTCCAATCTCAGATTGAAACTCAGGTGGGAATCTCGGGCAGCATGTCCAGACGGTCGATGATGGCCGCGACGCCGAACTGCCCTTTGCCATCCTCAACCCGCACGACGGAAGCCTGACAGCAGGCCCACTGCTTCTCGCCCAGCCCCAATTCGGCCGGCAGAATCAGCACGATCTCCAGTTTGCTGCCTTCGGTGATGCGCCGGTCGGTGTAGAGAAAGACGCCGCCCATACTCAAATCGCGGGTCACGGCCGACACCTCGGTCACCAGTTCCGTGCTACGCACTGTGGCAGGAACGCTCACCGGAATCCGTGATTCTGCGCGCTTGTCCGTCTTAGAGTCCGACATGGGAGTGTGAGCCTATCACGACCTTCGATATCCGGGGCGACGAGTTTTTCACATCGACGGCCGATCGGAACGGGTGCCGCGGACGGCACCCGCTGAACCACGCAGTCGAGCCCTGGAATCAGAATCTAAGATGCCGGAGCGACCTTCGACATGAGGCAGGTACGCCCGACTATGTCGTCGAGGGCTTCTGCGAACGAACCGTCGGCACGACCACCGCCTGTTCGATGGTCGGAACATTTGTTCCTCGGAGGCGCTCTTCTACCTCGTGCATCTTTTGGCTTGCGCCTGCTTCATAGTAAGCGCGCGACAAAAGTTGCATGGAAAAGGGATCGCTCGAGTCTTCCTCCAGATGCGCAATCGCTTCCTTCCACTTTTCCTGGGCCACCAGAAGGGCGCCCGCGGCGCCATGATACGAGCTTTGAATCACGAGGTTCCGGCTGCTCGATGCCATGGTTTCGAGGGCATGAAGGGACTTTTGCGCCAGTTCCTGGTTGCCAGCGTGTGCCGCCCGCACGGTGCGGTATCGCAGGATCCGGGAAAGCTCTTCATCATGGTCGAGAGGAGAGATATTCTGGCGATGGTTCAAGGCCTCCTCGGCCGAATCCAGGTGCTTCAAGGCTGCCGTGTCATCGCCCTGGTAGGCTGCCATCCGCTGGTGAGCCTGCGCTTCCTGCAGACCAAGGCCCAGGTCGTGGGCTGTCTGCGCGGTCTCGGCAAAGGCTTTGTCTGCCTCCGTCGGATTGGCGTCGCGAACCCAGGTCGTCGCCTTCTGCATCATGTAATCGATACGGTCTCCGTCGTTATGGGCCTGGGCAATCGCCTTGTCATACTCGTTGCGAGCCTGCGACTGATTCCCCATCAACGCGTAAGTGTCGGCAATGCCCACCTGCGAAGAAGTGAAATTCGGATCCACTTTCAAGGCCATTCGGTAGTGCGTAATCGACTCGTCAAAGTGCCCCGCCATCCGTAGAAGTTCGCCGTAGGAATCGTGCGGGTTGGGCTCTGTCGGAAGCAGTACGACGTAACGATCCATGATCACGAAAGCCTTCGCAAACTGGCGTGTTCGCGCGTAGACATAGGCCGCATCGTTGAGGGCGGCGGGGTAATTCTTATCGAGAACCAGCGCGCGTTCGAATAGTTTGAGGGCTTGCTCATCCCCGTTCTCGCCCATCAGCCAGTTGCCCGCGAGATAAAGAAGACGCTTGTCTTTCGGGAACATTGCCAGCAGGTCGTTCATCGCGGAGATGCCGGGGATGTAGTTCCCTTCCTGGACGTCGGCAATCCATTGGATCATGAGCTTTTCGCCGGGTGTAACCTGGGGAATCAGCGCCTTGGCTTTGTCGCGGGCGGCACTGACTTCGGCAGGATTCCTGCTGTTGAACGCGATCCATGCCCACGCCACCGCGATGCCAGGGTCTTCCTTCACAGCCGCGCGCCAGTCCTCATTGCAGCGCTCAAGATAGAGATTTTCGTAATCCTGCATTCCCTTCTGGTAAAGGTCGCGCGCCTGGGCGGAAGAGGCAGTGACCGGCATCGACCACGCTGCGGCCTTGGACGACTTATTCTTGGAGGTCTTGTCGGCGGCCGAGACAAGCGAGCCTAAGGCCAGGCAGACGGCAAGCACAGTAAGGACGCGGCGCTGAAGCATGGTTTCTCTCAGGGAAACACGGATTTTGTTACGTATGGCGCAAAGCGTAGCACCCCGAGTAACCTCGACCAAGGTGACCGAAGCGCTACGACGGTCGGGTGACGCACGAAGTAGCAAGAAGGCAGGGTCGGAGCGGGGGCCGCACGCCAGCGCAACGGGCCAGTGGATGCGGACCTTGGGGGCAGGGCAAGAGGCATCGTTGTGGCGCCCAAAACAGATTCATTTGGGCAAAAAATCCTCCCGCCCAGGCGGGAGGAGTCCGACAGTTGAAATGCTTGCTTAGGCTCTAAAACTTGATCTGGGCTGAGAACTGAATCCCGCGGGGTCCGCCACCTCCCAGAAACGGGTTTCCGATGCCGACGTCGCCGGTTGTCGCCAGCGAGTAAGAACCAGAATGCTGTCCGGTGGCCGCGTCGGGGGATCCGATATCTGCGGCAAACGCCGGGAGGATGGGGCTGGCAAAATTCGGGTGATTGAAAATGTTAAAGAATTCCGCACGGATGGCTAGGTTCACCTTCTCGGTGATCGCGGTGTTCTTGAAAAGCGAGAAGTTGAACTCCTTGAAGGCCGGCCCGCGCAGTGAGTTGCGGCCGAGGTTCCCGAAGTGTCGTGTGCCGGGTATGCAATTGCTCTCGTCCGAGCTGCCATCATTGATGGGATTCCCCCACGTGCATGGCGCGGCGAAGGAACTCAAGTCGATAAAGTTGAAAGGCTTGCTCCCATAGTGAATTGGCCCGATGACATCCGGCCGGTCAAATCCTTGTCCGGCTCCCGAGTAGTCTCCCTCGAACAGGTAGTTGAAATGGAAGGGCTGCCCATCCTGCAGGCTTATGACTCCATCGAATCCCCATCCGTTCTTGAGCTTTGCCATACCGCCGCCCATTTTGGGGAACTCGTACCCGAAGTTCCAGGAAAGCCGACGCCGCAGATCGAAACTCGAGTTGCCTTTCTCGGCGGCGGGATTCAAACTGTTCTGCGGTTGTGCCTGGTTGGGGATGAAGTCTTCGCTGTCGCTGGCATCGTCGATGGAGTGCGACCATACGAAATTCAACTGCGACGTCAAGCCATGCCAGCCGCTCACTTTCAGGCTGGTCTGCAACGCGTGATAGATCGAGTTGGCCTTCGCCTCCTGCAGATTGATGTAGAAGGGCAAAGCATTCGGAAACTGCCTGGGCACACCGTACCCGGAAGGACAGTAGGAGCCATTGGGGACGTCGGGGACACAGGCTAAATCCGCCGTATCAATCTGGGATTGGCTCGGCTGGTTAATGTCGCGGAACCGGAATAGCTTCGTCCCCTTCGTTCCCACGTATCCCACCTGCAACACTGTCCGGGGACCGATTGCCTGCTGCAAATTCAGGTTGAAGTTTTGTACGTACGGGGTACGCATATGTGGGTCCGCCCCGAAGAATTCCCCCGATGGCGTAGGCCCTGAAAACACGGGCGTATTCGCATCCAAGGGTCCGCCGGTGATACCTAACGACGAAATCGCCGCGGGCCCTACTCCCGCGTAAGCTGGCCCCGGACAGAAGAAGCAATTCCAAGGAAAGTGTCCGAGGAAAATGTCTTGCGCGAAGGCGTCGTAGAACACGCCCCACCCGCCTCGGACAACGGTATTACCCTTGCCCGTCAGGTCGTAAGCGAAAGATACTCGCGGCGCAAAGTTGTTCAGGTCCTTGCCATAAAGCTGGCTGGCCTGGACCTCTTCTCCAGCGGCCGTGTCGAATCGGTAGAACAAGCCGTCTTTTTCATGCACAACCCCGAAATAGTCCCAGCGCAGTCCAAAGTTCAAGGTGAGGCGGGGTGTCCATCGGAAGCTGTCCTGGACATAAAACCCGTGGCTGTTCTCGGAAGTGTGCCGCCGCGTATTCCCGGCCCGCTGGCCGCCGTCGGATGGAACGCCCGCGAGGAACGCTGTCAGGTCATCGAATGACAGCTTCCCGCGAAACGTGTTCTCCAGCACCTGCATGATCGTGGTGCGCCGGAACTCGTACCCGAACTTAAGGTCGTTCCGCCCGAACTTCCAGGAGTAGTTGTCAATGAAATGCCAGTTCGCGTCCACGCGGTTGCGAGGGACACCGTTGGTCGCGCCAATTTGAGAAAAGCCCGAGACACTGATTGCTGGCAGCCCGCCTTCATAGCCTCCGACGCCAGTATTCAAGCCAATGGTTGCCGGATCGAACTTGCGATCCTCCGGAAAAAAGCCCTCCGCAAAACGGTTCCATCCCAGACGTGCCTCGTTGACCTGTGCTGAGTTCACCACCTTCACATAGGACAGCGAGATCAACTGGACGCGGGTTGGCGTGGTCGTATTGAATCCCGGAAGAATCCCGGCCGCGAGTTGGGCAAACGGAAAACTCTGGTCGCTGTCGCCAAAGTAATAGCGCCCCGTCAACAGATTGCTTGCGTTAAAGTTCTGATCGATCTTCCCGATGAAGCTGTCGACCCGGTTCTTGAACGGCGTTGCGGCCGAGAGATTTGGACAGCTCCCCCCATTATTGATATTGGGTGCTGGCCACGGATGGCGCGCCAGGAGAGCCTGAATAACCGAGTTGCTTGCATCGCTCGGACTCAACGATCCGTCGGAAGCGCTGCCCGTGGGCACGCAGCTCAGCCCAGATTGCGCTCCACTCTCCCTCTGCCCCTCGTAGTTCAGGTAGAAGAAGGTCTTGTCCCTGACGATCGGCCCGCCAAACGATCCACCGAACTGGTTGTTGTGGAATGAATTTTTCGGATCGGGAGCGAAGTTGAAATAATTGCGCGCGCCCAATTGGCCGCTCCTCCAGTATTCCAGCGCGGACCCGTGCCAGTTGTTGGTGCCGCTCTTGGTGACGATGTTGACGATGGCTCCGCTGTTTCTCCCGTATTCGGCTTCACCATTGGAAAGCACACGCAACTCCGCCACCGCGTCGATGGGGAGAATCGTTGCCGGATCCCCGAACACGCCCGCCTCGTTGATGGCCGGATCGTTCCGGTACCCGTCGTTCATGTCGGTGCCGTCGAGCAGGAAGTTATTCGCGCGTCCACGGGACCCATTCATCGAAAATGTTCCAAACGATCCCGCCGAGTCCGATATCTGGTCCGGAGAACCCGCCACGCCGGGATTCAAGTAGACGAGCTTGGTGTAATCCCGCCCATTCACCGGAATGTTGGTAATCGCTTCGGAACTCAACGTCCCACCTAATGTCGCGGAGGTTGTTTCCACCTGGGGCAGCAACTCACCCGACACCTCGACCCGCTGACTGACCTCGCCGGTCTTTAGGGCCGCGTCCACTCTGCGCTCGCTGGCCACATTCACGGTTACGCCAGTGGCTGCGAAGGTCTGAAAGCCGCTTTGCGTGACCGTCACGTTATAGCTGCCGATCGGCAACTCCGGGACGGCGAAGCTTCCGTCCGCGCTGGTCTCGGTGGTCCGTTCCAACCCCGTGCTGACGTTGCGCACCGTGACTTTTGCGCCTGCGACCACTGCCCCCGTGGGGTCTGTCACCGTACCGAGGATGGTCCCACGAAATGTTTGCGCCGAGAGTGAGGCTGCCGCGAGCACTACAAAGACCAGAATCATGCGTAATTTCACAGTGCATCTCCTTGGCCTGCGGACCTACTCCGCCTGGCTTATTCGCTGGTAAGTAGCAGTAGCACCGGCATTTACGTAGAAGTGCGCAGCCGGGGACAGGAGGGCCCGACCCCTGAGTGGGGTTGTGCTTGCCACCCGGCGCGATCGCGCACACAAAGTTTCGGTTTGAAATATCGATCAAGTGCGTGAACCCGAGGTCACGGGCTTACGGAATCCCAGGTTTGTCCAACGATATCCTGGGGAATGAACCTGTTTGAGACGAGCGATTCAGCCTAAACAAAACCGTCCAAAAGAGTCAATTACGAAACTGCTGCCCATCGGGACGAACCTCAGGGTACAATATCCGAGCTTGGGCTGTGGATATAAAGCGGCATCTTCCCGGGAGTTCCCATGGTTCGTTGGATCGCGTTCGATGACGACACCGCCGAAGCAGTAGTCAGCCGCTTGCGCCGGGGAGCTGCCGAGATTCAAAGTAACAGCCCCGTCGATGCCGCCTTGCAGAGTGTGGGCCCCTCGGTCATCGTACTTCCCTCCTCGACCCCCGGCAGACTGCTGATCGCTCGCTTTTCGCAGCGGAAGAACGTCGTGGAAGCTGCGCCGCGGAGGCCGGGCGCCCCATTATCGGCAATTAAATCGCCCACCGATCTACACAAGAAGGCCAGCGCCTCCGTCAAGAAGGCATGGTGGCGCAAGATCGTTGCCTGAAGTTGAATCAGAAAACTAGAAGATGAAGGCGACACCGCCGCGCACCGAGCGCGCCGATTGCACCAGATAGACGGTGCGGCCGTCCTGTCCCATCACCGGGACGTACCCCTGTGCCATCAAGTTGCGCAGGTCCAGCATGGCCTCCATATGCAACGGAAGGAAACTGAATCCGGGCAAGGGCTGCCGGAGGAAAACATTCAGGAATGGATCCGACTGGCCGGCTGAGGAATTAAACATGTCTACCGGGGTCAAGGCTTCGCCACTGACCCATCCGTAGGATGTGGTCCAATGCGTCCGGCAACCCGGAAGCTTCCCGTTCAGCTTCGCCGAAAGAGCGTGGCGCCGCACCGTGGACAGGGATTGCCGAGCCTCGCGGAGTTCAACGTCTGGCCGCGCAAGGTCAAGCACGCCACCGTAGCCGTAATCGAGTGTAGCGGTCAGGTCCGCGGTCAGTTTTCGCTGCAAAACCAAGCGCAGACCACTGGTATCCAAGTCCCTTCCCTGATACGAAAATGTGCCCGAATCCACATCCGGCAACATTTCGCCACCCTCGGCGCTGGCTACGCCAACCCCCGTAAGCACGGTGTTGGAAACCTGGTCGGCATAGAAAGCAACTTGCAGGTTGGTTTTGCCGACACGCTGGGAAAGCGATACTTCCTGATGGTGAGCGCGCTCCAGAGCGGGCGAGAAACTTGCCATACTAACGCGTGGTCCGGACTGGCCGAAGCCGACATTCTGCACATCGCTGTCTCTGTCCTGAGCCATGGTTCCCGAAGGACGAGAACTAGCGTAGCGGTATTCCAGGACGGTGTTGGGCGATACGTGGAGATCGGCCGTTCCGAACGGCTGGAACGCCGTAAACCGTCCCATGAACTGAACGGTCTGCAGTTCACTGCCGAACCTGAGTTCGAGCACGTCTCCCAATGTGAGGTTGTCGCTGGTGGTCAGACTGAATGCCTGCAGTCCCTGTTCCCGGAAGCTGCCTACCGGCGGCGCCAATCGACGGACGGTAAGGGCGATCGTGGGTTCTGAACCGCTCGCCGCGTGATGAGTGTAGGAAGTGCGGAGAATGGCGGCTCCGGCACCCTGCCCGTAGCCGACATTTCCCTCCAGGCTAATGTCATCATCGACGAGGATCTTATGCGCGAGTGAGAAGCCGGTGCTCATATCCGAGACCGTGCCGTAACCCTCGGAGGGCGACCCTGCCAGGAACGACAGGCTCGCTTTGAGGTCATGACCATCTCCTTCAGTTTCGGCCTTCACCGAAATGGCTGGTGCTCCGTCATCCAGCACGCGGAGCACCGGACGATTCGCCATCGATCGCAGCGTCCATTTCCAGTCGTCATCATCCGCCGGCCCACGCAACGGGCCGAACTGTATGGCTTCGAACAGCGTGTTCAACGTGACATTAACCACCATCGACGAACCGGAGCGCAGACCAATCCGGTCGCGCAACGCGGGCAGGAAGGAAGGCGCGGTCACTTTGAGGCTGTAGGTGCCGGGAAGCAGGTCGCGAATGGAGTAGAAACCGCGGTCGTCGGTAAACACTTTCAAGGTGCTAACCGCCGTGCTCAACACTTCGACGGCTGCTCCCATCTGGGGGACGCCGCCGGCACTGCGCACGTAGCCGGAAATCGTGCCAGGACTATCCACCGCCAGCGCAGGGAGCGCCAGTCCGAAAGCAACCATCAAGAATCCGAACTTTCGCAGCATCACTCCACCTCAGGGGTCAGGCGCGACCTCACTCCACGGAAAACGTGGCAGTGGGACCGACGGTCTGCTTGGAGATGTTGTCGTTGACTTTGATTTCGATGCGGTACAAACCAGGTTCCAAGTTGCCTGCTGACAGGCTCTTTTGCAGCGTGACCTGGTCGCCGACATTCCCCATTTGTTCGGTAGATTCGGTCGTATGGACCACTTCCTTATTGGTGGCCGTGTTGACCACGTCGTACTCGAATGTGGCCGAAGGCTTGTGCGTTTTCTCGTCCATGCTCAGGTTATACACTTGCATCCAGAAATTCATCTTTTGGTTTCGTTTGAAGCTGATTGGTTTGCCGTCCGCCGGCGCAACCCGGGGACGCACCTTCATGGTGCCGATCACGAAACTGCCGGTGCCAATATCCTTGGTGGCCACCGGGTACATCTGGTCGGCGACGATGAGCGAGGAATTCGACAACCGCTCGTCCCCAAAGTCCGGCACCATCAGGCTCTTGCTCCAGTTGCCAACCCGGTCTCCATTGACATCCTTGACGACGACGTCGAGACGGTAATGGCCCGGCCGAAGCGGAAGGGCCTTCCAGTAGACTTGTGAGTTTTCCGCGGTCTTGGGCAGCAATTCCGAAGGCACGTCCACCTGAACGGTATCCTCGAAGGTCTGCGCGATTCGTCCGCTTAGGGTCGCCACGCGCCCGAAAATATTCACCGTACCCCGCTGCACACCATCTTTATTTACGAAGGTAATGTCGCGATTCTTCACCTGAATGGTAATTGGGGTCAGAACCGTATCGCTCGTGACCTTCACAAAGTCTGCGCGCACGTCAAACGGCATAAGGTTAACCGTGATCTTGTGCGACACGATCTCTTCCAGATCCTTGAATTTTACAGCCGGTGGCTTGTTCAGCTTGGCGAACTGCTCCAACCGGTCAAATTGTTTGGTCTGCATGTCCTGCGAAAAAGGGCCCGTGCCCAATCTCTCCATGCCGCCGTTAAAGCGACTGGCCTTGCTCGACATTCCCATCTGCTCGTACAGGGTTAGGCCGGCATTGGGCGTATACAAGAGCGCGTCCTTTTCGGAACGATCCATCGTCATGTGGTAGTCGCCGCACATGCAGGTATCCACAAATTCGATGATCACTTCCTGCCCGATACCTTCAATGTAGCGGTAGCGCCAATCTTCGAAGGGGTACGTGGAGGTCGAACCGCCGCCTTCTTCCATCGGACGCTCATAACTTCCACCCGACGGATGGGACTCGATCTCGTCGGCGGGACCGTACATGATGTACATGCGGCCGCGGTCGCTCTTCCAACCCGGAATGCCGGCCGCGAAGTGTTCGTTGGCGTAGGCGATGCGGCGGTAATGTTCTTCCTTAAATTCGTTTTCGATGGTGTCAGGAGTAGGGTCGCGGCGCTGCCAGAAGGCCTCGATGAACTGATCGCGTTCCTCGTCATTGGAGAGCTGTTTGAAGGCGGACCGCTCTTCGTCAGTGATGATCCAGGCGACGTCCTGATCCAGCCATTTCTTGTAGGAGCCGGATACTTCCTGCTTGAAGCGCTTCTCGTTGGCCTTCTTTTCCTTCTCGTTCAGGGGCCGTTTCAGGGGATCAACCTGACCGGATTTGTCCTTTGAGGATTCGGTTGCCGGTGCGTCCGTGGTCTTGGGTTGGGCGTCTTGTCCGAAAACGGAATGCGGCAACAGGCAGAAGGCAGTTGCCAGAAGTGGGGCCAGGACGCGGTGACGTAAACCTACCAGGAACATGACGGGGGCACTCCTAAAACCGCACACCAGTAAGCGAATTGTACGTCCTTCAGATCGCCAAGGCAAGGCTAAGTCTTGCCCCTAGAGTGTATTGTGAATCGCGCCGGCCCTTCCGGGTTGCCTGCTCTCCGAGAAGATTTCAAGTCCCACTCCGATGTTCCGACCCGCGTGAACCATTTATAATTCAGGGTTTACCTCATGGGATGGTCGGACCATCTTCCCGCCCCGCGTTTCAGGTCCAAGCCGGATGGCGGGAACTTTCCAGTGCCGGCGCCCGTATCTGAGAAGGTGCGACCGTTCGCTTGCGGACGACTCTCAGATCAGGAAGGCCCTACGGCCGCCCGACTGCGATTGAGGCGAGGTTCTCAGGCGAACGAGGCCACATGAAAACCTGGAAGAAAGCGCTGATCGGGGTGGGCGGCCTGCTGCTGGCGCTTATCGTGGTGAGCGTTGCGATTCATGAGAGCAATAAGGGTGTTGTCTCAGTTCAGACGGGGAAAGCGCAAAGGCAGGACATTGCGTCGATTGTGAGCGCTTCGGGCGAGATCAAACCGAAGACCTATGTGAACATCGGGGCCAACGCCTTCGGAAAAATCACCCACCTCTACGTAAAGGAGGGTGACCGGGTCAGGAAGCGCCAACTGCTGGCACAACTGGAGAACGTGCAGTCGACGGCGGATGTGGCCGCGACCAAAGCCTCGCTGGAGGCTTCACGCACCGATGCGTTAGCAGCGGCAGCGAACCTGAACACGGCCAAGGCCGACTTGAATCGCGCCAAGGCAGACGCCGAAAGATCCCGGCAAGACTGGGATCGAGCGCAAGGCCTCTACCAGGCAGAGCTGATCTCTAAGGCAGAATATGAGACCCGCAAGGCTACCTGGCAATCAGCCGAAGCGGGTCTGGCACAGGCGGATGCGCGGGTGGAGCAAGCCAACGCGCAACTGAACTCCGCCGGGCGGCACATAGCTCAGACGGATGCGACGTTAACCCGCGCGTCCGACGTTCTGCAGAAGACAGTGTATGCGGCGCCCTATGATGGGATGATCACGAATCTCCCGGTGCGCGAGGGCGAGACGGTGGTGATCGGGATTCAAAATGCTCCTGGAAGCACCCTGATGACACTGGCCGACATGTCGGTAATCACGGCCGAGGTGAAGGTCGACGAGACCGACATCGTCAACGTGAAACTTGGGCAACCGGCGGAAGTGGGCATCGATGCCATCCCGAAAAAGACGTTTCACGCGATCGTAACCGAAATTGGCAACAACGCCATTGTGCGCTCGACCGGAGTGGCAACCTCTCAACAGGCCAGCGCAAGCCAGGAGGCTAAGGACTTTAAGGTAGTGGTGACGCTGCAAGATCCTCCGGAAGACTTGCGGCCTGGACTTTCGACGACTGCAAAGATCACCACGGCAACTCGCAACCAGGCGGTGACCATCCCGATCCAGGCGCTGACGATTCGGCGGGAGGGAGAAGTGGAGGCGGCGAACACGGAAAAAGGCTCGGTACAAGCGGCCGGCCCGCAGAAGGAATCGTCAAGCAGCAAGAAAAATAGTGAAGTGCAGGGCGTATTCGTAATCCGCGACAAGAAAGCGCAATTCGTGCCGGTTCAGACGGGTATCACAGGCACGACGGATATAGAGGTCTTGAGCGGCTTGAAGGAGGGGGATGAGATCGTGACCGGAAGCTACAAAGTGCTGCGCACCATGAAGCCGGGAACGAGCGTCAAAATCGATAATTCGGTGCCGAAGAAGGAAGACAGCAATTAGAGTCGAGTTTCCGGTACTCGACAACTAACAAAGGTTGGGGTGGCTCGTCCAATGGGGGGCCGTCCGGATGGAGAAAAGCAAGTGTCCCCAAAGGACCAGGAGAAAAAGATGGCAACCGCTGAAGTCGTAAACATTTCGCAGCCCGCAGTGTTGGCGCCTCCGGATCAATGCATGATTGCGACCGAGGACCTGTGGAAGACCTACGATATGGGTTCCGAGCAGCAAGTGCACGCTCTGCGCGGGGTAAACCTGCGCATCCACCGAAGCGAGTATGTTGCGATCATGGGTCCGTCCGGTTCCGGTAAATCGACGCTGATGAATCTGATCGGCTGTCTCGATTCTCCCAGCAAGGGCAATTACTGGCTGAATAACCAGCTGGTCAGCGAACTCGACGACGACGAACTGGCCCGCATCCGAAACAAAGAAATTGGCTTCGTGTTCCAGACTTTCAATCTGCTGGCGCGGGCTACGGCGTTGCACAATGTGGAGTTGCCGCTGATTTACGCGGGGGTTCCAGCGGAGGAACGGATCGCGCGTGCCGAAGGGGCCCTGGCCGCCGTCGGCATGGAAGAGCGCATGACGCACAAGCCGAATGAACTCTCGGGCGGACAGCGGCAGCGCGTCGCTATTGCTCGCGCGCTGGTAAACAAACCCTCGATTATTTTGGCCGATGAGCCCACCGGGAACCTCGACTCGCAAACCGGGAACGAGATCATGGCCCTGTTTGACCGCCTGCAGGCGGAGGGAAATACGATTGTCCTGGTAACCCACGAGCACGATATCGCGGAGTACGCGCATCGCGTCATCTTCATCAAAGACGGGGTCATTGCCGGAGATGAAAAGAAGAGATAGTTTTTGCTGGTTCCGCCAAACGCTCGGCCAAGTGGCCGGGCGTTCTGTTTTTGGGCGTTTTGATTGACAAAAAACCGCGAAGCATTCGCCTAATGCCCCGGGTCCGACCCGCCGATAGGGAAACCAGAGCGGGAGTCGGCGTGAAAATTCTGCTGATTGAGGATAGCGGGACCTTGCGGTTGAGCAACGAGCGCGCGTTGCTCGAGGCGGGCTATGCGGTGATTTGCGCGGAAGATGGCGAATCCGGCGTGCGCCGCGCGAAGCAGCAAATGCCGGACCTGATCTTGCTGGATCTGTTGCCGCCCAAAGTAATCGGGTTCGAGGTCTCAGCTCGCTTGAAACATAGCCGCGGCACAGCCAGGATTCCGGCGATCGCGGTCAACGGGCACTCGGAGCGAAGCCGTCAGAGGCTGATTGAGGCGAACGCAGAGGACTTTCTCGAAAAGAGTGCGATCATGACCGAAAAAGGGACCAACCGGCTTCCGCAGGCCTTGGGAGAACTCATCCGCAGGATGAATCGCAGGCGGAGTATTTTCTCGACTCCTGTCCTCAAGAAGAAGAGTTGAGTCCCAGCCCCTCGATCCGGCTTGGGCTTGCCGGTCAAAACTCCGCGATCCAAAGCGACGAAGCCATCCGACATCCGGCGAGACCGACCGCCGCGTTGATCTTTTTCCGACGTCTTCGGGTCGTAGCTAAAACAAGACAATCGCGGCACTAACTGCGCGACGGCAGCCTCCCCAACGAATCAATTCGACGCGAGCAAAGAGCGTCAGATTAGCGACGTTCGTCAGTTTTGTTCCCGTGACCCTGCCGTCGTAGAAGAGATTTCCCTGCCCATTCGAGCAGATGCAGCGCGCGCGCAACCGTTCTACGTGAAACCCCGGATGGGAAACGCGAACCTTGGAGCCTATCGTCCGCATTAGCGCCAGCTTCGAAAAAATTGAACTCAACCGAAAGGTGATTTATGAATACCGAAAAACCTGGACAGCAATCCAATCCTCAGGACCCGACGCAGAGGGACAAAGACCAACAGCAAAAGGACCGTGAAGGCTATGGTCAACAGGACCCGCAGCGGGACCGCAAGCCCGGACAAGGACAGCAGGGTGAGATGCCGGATAAGGACAGGAAGTCAGCCTAGTACGTCGGTTAGATCTCCGAAAAGCAGCCCCCTTCGCACGAAGGGGGCTGCTTTTGCAGATCACACGACTACTGGCTGTTCCCAAGCTGCTCGGAGGAGACTGCAGTCAAGGTACCCAACAGGCCGTCGCCTTCGTCGTTCGGACCGGCGGTGAAATAGAGGCTGGTGGCCAGTCCGTTGTTGGTCGAATCCCCACCAAAACTGAGTCCCCACAACCCGCCAATCATCAGAGTTTGACCGGTCGTGTCATCAAGCATCGCGCCCACGTGTTTTCCAGTTACCGGATTGAAGGCGTGAATGGTTCCGTCGCCAAAATTGCCAATCAGCAAGCGGTGAGAAAACTTGCCGAAATCGCCCGGCGCCATGGCGACCCCCCAGGGAGCGTTGAACCACGGCCCGTGCTGGAGCCTCAGGAGTAAGCGCCCTGTGCCGTCGAAAACCCCCGCAAAGCCCAGACCGGCACCGTGATCTTCATCAAGACTGCCTGGCGTGCGGTGAGCAAAGGTGACTATGAGGTTCCCTCCCACATTCTGAATGTTAAAAGGGGCGTAATCGGGGGAAAGGCCGGGAATACGGAAGGCTTCCGTATTATTGGGTTCCAGACGAGCCATGCTGCTGTTGAAGATTTCAACTCGGCCGGACTGAAAATTGGTTGCGTAGAATCTCGGGCCGCTTCCTATGGTCGCAATGGCACAGCCCTTGTAGACCGCTTTCCCGGATCGATTTTTGAGAATCACCGCGTTCGGGTTTACGCCGGGGTTCCAGCCGGCGATGGTGCCGTCCTCGGTGACGAATAAGAAGATCGCCTTGGCATTTGGACCGACCAGAAATCCGGAGGTCGGGTTGAAAACGGTGCCCGTCGGCGCAGACGTACCGGTGCCATCGGGAGTGGGAATGGTGACGACGAGCGGTTGCGTAGCTCCGGCTGGGACAAAGGGCACTCCGGCGGCATTGTAGAGAGTGGAGACGCCCTTGCCATTGTCGGAAATCCACCAGGGGCTGCCGCTGCCGCGTGAGATTCCCCAGGCATTGACCAAGTGGGAATCGACGTTAGGGGCGGAGGGAGAAACGGTGGATGTATCGACCGTGAGGTCGGTACGGTGATACTGCTGGGCACCGGCAAGGCCGGGCACTAGCAGCACAAAAACAGTGCTTGCAAACGCAAGCCGGCGAACGACTGAAGTCGACATACATCTTCCTCCACTGAACATGAGATCTTCTGACGGGCGCGTTCAAGTGACGCGATCCTAGGACAGTGGAGTAACCGTACGCTGGGCCGGAACGGAGGTTTGTCACGGAATTGTCGTGTTTGGGCAATATTCTTGTCAGGAGTTGTCGGGTTTCAGCCGGACTCCGGCCCGCGAGGGGAGAAATAGCACACGCGCTCCGAAGGTGGGGCGAACCTTATTGCGTGGTCGCCGATTGCACGCCAGCAGTGTTGGTGGGAAGTGTGGGTTTGCCGGCAAAGAAATTGTGATCGTAGAGGTTCCGGTACATCCGGCCGGCGATCTCGGCGGCTTTGGGGCCGAAGGTCGGACGGCCACCTTGCAGAAAGACTACCGTCACAATGCGGCCAGCATCGGTATTGGCGTAGGAAGCAAACCAACCATAGCGCGTGCCCGCACGGGAACAGGTCCCGGTTTTGCCAAGCACCTGCTCTTCGGAGAAATTGTAGCGCACGCTGCGGGCGGTGCCGTACTGCACGGCGGCCGCCATGCCGTCAGAAATCTCGGGTATCAGAGGCGCGATGTCCAGGTGCCGCTTCACCCGCGGCTGGAAATTGGCCACCTCATCTGGCGTGCTCGGGTGCTGCACATAGTAAAGCGTCCCGCCATTGGCGATGGCAGACACCATGGCGCCCAGTTGCAACGGAGTCATCGAAACGCCCTCGCCGAAGGAACACATCTTTCCAACGCCCCCAAGCTTGGAGGAAATTTCCTTCTCCGGATAAATTCCGAGGTGTTCGCCCTCAATGTTGTAACCCGCCAACTCGCCCAGGCCGAATTCGTGGGCGTAAAAACTGACCTTCTCAAATCCGAGTTTGCGGCCGAGCGCCTCGAAGTAGGCGTTGTTCGAGCGTGCCAGCGCCCGGGTAAGATTCATACGGCTGCGCCGGCCGAGCGCGATGGGGGTATCCTTGTCGATGAGGCCTTCACTCAGGGCCGCCAGTGCAACTGAAACCTTGATCGTCGAACACGGCTGGGCTCCGCTGGACAGCGCCAGTTTCTGATTCACCATGGCTAGAATGCGGCCACTGGTCGGTTCAATCGCGACCACCGTGCCGTTCATGTTCCCGAGCGCGTCAATGGCAGCTTGCCGCACCACAGCATCCTCGCCTGCAACGACGTCACCCTCGGCAATGTCTTCGGCATACGAGCTGGTATAGAACCGTTCGTAGTAACGATGGCGGCGATGCCGGGTTGAGGTACGTTGCGCCGCGGTGGTGACACTTCTGCTGCGGGCGAGACGGGTCATTCGCCTGCGCGCGCGCTGACTCTCTGCCACTTTTTGTGACTTTGACTTGCCAGTAAGTGCTCGAGCGTTCACGTTTGCGGCGCTGGCAAGTGCAGTGAGCGCCCATGTCAAGACTACTAACAGCAAGAGCCTGAGGATGTTACTGGTCTTCGTCGACATCTGATCCTTTGTTCGTCGCGAAACGTTCAACTATTTGGATGCACGCATCGTGCCAGCTCTATCGTTGTCCGGTCCCCGCTTCTATCTTTATCGATAATAGGGGACTTAGGTGGGTCTCACAATTGAAATTTTATTCCGCCTAATTTCGCCCGCCCAGTCCGTAACCCCATTCACGAGAGTGGTTTAACCTCGGCGCACCCCGGTGCTGCGCCTTCCGTAATCGTTAATAATGGTTACTCGGACGGTACCTGCAAAGGAAGAGCAAAACTTTGCACAACCAGGGGCCAGCACAACCAACCCGATCACCCCAGGAGAAATCGGCTTGCAGAGGGACGCGCGCGAAAGTTGAGGGTCCCAGCTCTCGCGCGAGCGCTTCACTGAATTGTGAAGTTCACCGTCGCACTTCTACATGACATCGCCGCGCTTTCGGAGAAACGCGGGAACGTCCAGATCATTCTGCTCAAAGTTCGAGACCATCGCGGTTCGCAAGGCGTCGAGGGACGCCACTTCCGGAGAGACCTGCTGCAAACCAGCCACCGAAGCCTCAGCCGGCGCAGTGTCCTCTCGCATGATCCGTTCGGGCACGGGATCGGGTTCAAACGGCGCCGGCTCCGGTTCCGGAAAATTCATATGCTCGTCGTGGGTGCTGGCGAAAGAAGACCGGGTCTCCTGCTGGCGTTGGCGCATGGCGGGAGCTTCGCGAAAGCCGGTCGCGATAACCGTGATTTTCACGTTGTCTTTCATCTTTTCGTCGAGCACCGCGCCGAAGATGATGTTGGCATCTTCGTGGGCCGCGCTCTGGATGATGGTGCACGCCTGCTGGACTTCCGCCAGCTTCAGCGAGTTGGAGCCGGTGATGTTGATCAGGATGCCGCGTGCTCCGTCGATCGCACCGGCTTCCAGCAAAGGCGACGCGATGGCTTTCTGGGCAGCATCGGTGGCGCGATGATCGCCGCTGGCGGTGGCCGTGCCCATGACCGCGTAACCCATCGCGGCCATGATGGCTTTCACGTCAGCGAAATCGCGGTTGATGATGCCCGGGATGGTGATGATGTCGGAAATTCCCTGCACGCCCTGGCGGAGGATGTCATCCGCGACGCGGAAGGACTCGAAGAAGCCGGCGTTCTCGGCGACGGCCAGAAGCTTTTCATTGGGGATAACGATGGTGGTATCGACCGACTCCATGAGTTCGGCAATGCCGCGCTCGGCTTGCGACATGCGCCGCTTGCCTTCGAAAGCAAACGGCTTGGTGACGACCGCAACCGTCAGGGCGCCCATCTCGCAGGCGAGGGAAGCGATGATCGGGGCGGCGCCGGTGCCGGTGCCTCCACCCAGGCCGGTGGTGACGAACACCATGTCGGCGCCTTCGAGGGCTTCGATGATTTTGTCGGAGTCTTCAAGAGCGGCCTTGCGGCCCACTTCGGGATTGGCACCCGCCCCCAATCCATTGGTGAGCTTTACGCCTAGTTGTATTTTGACCGGGGCATGCGACAAGCGCAGAGCCTGCAGGTCGGTGTTGGCGACTACAAACTCGATACCTTCCATGCCGGCATCGATCATGCGGTTAACGGCGTTCCCGCCTCCACCCCCAACACCGATGACCTTGATCTTGGCATCGTTGCGGGTTTCTTCGTTAAAACTGATGCGTATGCCGCTCTCTTCCTTTTTCATATCCACCACCGTGTTTAAGTTTTGTGATTCTGATCTTCCGACCGTCGATCTTTAACGACCCTTCTGTCCCTTGCCATCCCTGCGAATCTCTAGGCGCCTTTTTTTACGAACATGGCCTTGAGGCGCGAACTCCAGCGATCGTCCTGAACACCGCGAGCGACGCGCGCGCGGTGGCCGTAATAGACCATGCCGAGAGCGGTGGCAAATTCAGGTTCGGCCAACTCCGCCGGCATCTTCGCCAGCGGCACCGGCCAGGAAAGCCGCACTGGCTTGCGCAGCACGGATTCGGCGATGTCGAGCAGGCCGGGGAGCCGCGATCCTCCGCCGCTCAAAACCAGCCCGGCGATGCAGGCGTCAAACATGCCGCTCTGCCGCATGGCTTCCCGCAACATTTCACAGAGTTCGCGCGCCCGCGGTTCCAGGATTTCCCCCAGCAAACGCTGCGGTAGCAGACGGGAAGCACGGTCGCCCACAGACGGCACCTCCACCTCATTCCCCTCCGGGATCAAGGTCACAATGGCATTCCCGTAAAGTTTCTTGAGCTTTTCTGCTTCATTCACCGGGGTGCACAGTCCAACGGAAAGATCGCTGGTGAAGTGATCGCCGCCAATGGGAATGACACCCGTGAACGCCACTGCGCCCTGGTGGAAGACAGCGAGTTCCGTGGACCCTGCGCCCACATCGGCGAGGCAGACACCCAGATCACGTTCGTCAGAGCGCAACACGGCGTCCGCACAGGCCAGTGGTTCAAAGACCGTGTCATCGACATGGACTCCGGCGCGGTTCACCGCCGTGACCACATTTTGCGTGGCGCTGGAAGCCGAGGTGACCATATGCACGCGCACTTCCAGGCGAGCCGCCATCATGCCCAAGGGATCCTGGACTCCCGACTGCTCGTCGAGAATGAACTCCTGCGGCAGCAGGTGGAGAATTTCGCGGTCGGGAGGCAGAGGGATGGCACGCGCCTTGTCCACCGCCAGACGAATCTCTTCGCGCGCGATTTCGCGCGGGCGGGTGCCGAAGGTGACTCCGCCATGGGTGTTCAGCCCGCGCACATGCGAGCCCGCCACGCCTACGAGGGCGTGCTCGACCGGCGCTCCCGCCGTATCTTCGGCCCTTTCCACCGCCTTCTGAATGGACGAAACGGCCTTATCCAGATCGACGATGACACCTTTGCGGGTGCCGCGCGACTCGGCGATTCCGTGACCGCGATAGCGCAGTCCGTTTTCGGTCACTTCTGCCACCAGCGCACAGGTCTTGGCGCTGCCCACATCAATTACGTTCAGAAAATTCCCTTGCTGGTTCGGCATGCCTATGGGTGATCCTGTTGAGTTTGATTTCTTGCCATGGCCGCGCTCGGTTTTTTCTTGTCCGCGGCTGAAGATTTCCGGCCGGTCTTGCTCGCGCCCTTGACCGCCGCCTTGGGGAGCGCAGCTGAATTCATCGGGGACCTGACCGCGGTCTCTGGACCGATGGTCTTCGTCGCGGTGGAATCGGCTTTCTTCGGCCCGACCTTCCTTGCTCGAACCTTAGGCTTCGCTTTCCAGTGGGCAACCCTCCTGGCGACCGGCGTCGTTGCTGGTTTCGCGACCTGTGGATTGAGCCTGGGCCCCATGGGCTTGGCAATCGCAGGTGCAGACGCGCCTGCTTTCGCCGGAGAAATTACATGAATGAGAGCGGCCGGCTTTACTCCGGCGGCGATGGCGGCCTTGGCCGCGGCAGGGGTGATTTGCGACGCGCGCGCCATGCCCTGCATGTCTGGATTGACGATGATCTGGTGCTCATAACGCAGATCGACCGACTCGAGTTTGTCGAACTGCTGACGCCATCCTTGGACATGCGTGACGTAAATCTTGTAGCGGTTCAGGAAATTAGAGGATCCAAGGTGAACCAACACTGCGCCCGCGGAATCGTTGGTGAGCACCTTCACGTCGTCCTGATCCGAGATGTCGACTTCGCTGAGGTCTTGCGAGTAGTGTGCACCGTCGAAGTCGAGTTCGCGGAGCAATTGGTTGTAAAGCTTCATGCGCGCAGCCCGGGTGGAGAGCGGTTCTCCCGGATTCATTCCCACGATGACCGGAAATGAGTATTTCTGCTTCCCGGCGCCGGGCAACTCCATCAGAGTTCCGCCAGCATCAATGAGCCAGATCCTCGACCCCAGGCGGGCGAAGGCGATGGGGGTGCGCTCATGAATCTCAACCTGCAGACGGTTGGGGACGAACCGCATCACACTGGCCGATTCGACCCAGGGAATCTTCTCCAGTTGTGCCTTGCGTTCCGCCAGGGGAATAAAAAAGATGTTACGGCCGATGTCGCCGCCGAGAACTTCCATGACTTGGGCGTGTGGGACGTTATGAGTGCCGCTGATGTCGATGTCGTCGCTCGACTCGATCCGAAACCGCCAGTTGCGCTCGCCGTAGTGGTAAATGGCAGCGCCAGCCACGCCGGAAACGCACGCCAAGACGAGTGCGATCGCAGACCAGGCCAGCAGATGGATGGTTTTCTTGGGAAGCGGGCCGCGCCGGGCGGAAACCCGCTTTTGGCCACGCAGGAAAGGGGATTCTTCCTCTGCGTCGAGATCGACCAAGCGCGCGTCGTCCAACTCGCGCCCCGGGTCGCCCGGCGGAGGATACAACTCTTCCTGCAGGATGGTGGGACTGCCTTTCCGCGCCATCAAATCAGGTAGTTGTCGAAGAAAATCGCTGAGCGGAATTTACTATAATTGCTTTTCGGGGATTGAGATAGACAAAATCTTGGTTCTGCGCGGAATTTTCAAAACTCTGCACTTGGCAGTTCAGCAAATTTCCACGAGTCTTGTGCCGGGCTACCCTGCCCGGTGTCAGCCTGCCTTAAATGGGGCCGTTCCCGGAAGACTTATGGCCCGGCTCAAAGTCGGGAAGCTCGGGAATCTGGATGTCCGGCATATCCGACAAATCGACTTGCGGAATTTGCGGCATCGTGACCGACACATTTGGCAAACCGGAACAATTCCGAAACTTTTCGGCGCGGTCGATTGTAATCATGCGGACCTTGTCCATTTTCATTTGGGCCAGATCCATCTTCCTCTGAAGGTCAGCCTCAACCAGTTGCCCCCTTACCTGGGCCATTGCAATCTGGCGTTGCGCCATGGCCACTCGCTGGCAAACGAGCTTGCTCTCGACTCTCTGCAGGACCGCCTGGGTGCGACCGAAAGATCCAGGGTTTCGGCCAATCATCACTTCCGCCGTGGTAACCGCGCGCAGACCCTGATCCGAAACTCTCTGAGCCAAGTTCGCAGCGCGGCCGGCGAGGCAGTGAGCCCAATCGATCTTCCCATCCTGATAGGCCCCGTTCAGTCCCAGGGCAAGAACCCCTGCCGCCAGCCAATACCATGCTTTGTCCGATCGCATACGCCGCTCCTCGATGTGAATTATTGGTTAGACGAAGGGACCCTGGCTTTGTTAGGGATAAGTACGGCATGGAGGCAGGAAAAGTTGCGAAAAAAAACGCCGTCTCGATTTGAGACTGGAAAAATGACAGACCGGCCGCCAGGTAGCAGTGACGAAATATCGGCATCCTAGTTGGGGCGGCCCACTGGCTGACGGGACTGCAGTTTTTCCAGGATCATCGGCCCCAATTGCGAGACGTTTCCCGCCCCAAGGGTCAAGATCACATCACCATCTTCAGCCTCATGAGAGATCAGTTCGACCACTTCGGAAAACGAAGGCAGGTAGCGCGCGTTTTGTTGCGCAGTCTCCCGGATGCGAGTTGCCAGTGCTTCCCCCGTGATTCCCTCCATTGGTTTTTCACTCGCCGCGTAGATGTCGAGGATGCACAAGGTATCGGCGTCGTGGAAGGCATGAGTGAATTCGTCCATAAGGGCTTTCGTGCGGGTGTAGCGATGTGGCTGAAAAATCACGTGAATCCTGCTGAAACCGCACTGTCTTGCGGCTGCCAGGGTGGCTTTGATCTCGGTAGGATGATGCCCGTAGTCGTCGACCACGCTGACGCCCGCGACTTTGCCACGTAGCTGGAACCGGCGGTCCACGCCACGGAAGTTTTCCAGAGCAGTGCGGATATTCTCGACTGGAAGGTCGAGACCGATACCCACCGCAATCGCGGCGGTAGCGTTGAGAATGTTGTGCGCACCCGGGACATGGAGCGTGAAGGCATCGAGAGGCTTGCCGCGATAGCTGACGCGGAAGTGGCTTAGGGGCCGGTGTTGGCCGGGCTGCGGCTCGACCCGTCCGGGCTTGATCAGGAAGTCGGAACCGCGACGCTGGCCGTAGGTCACGACCCGCCTCTGGACCTGCGGCAACAGCTTTCGCAGGAGCAGATCATCGTTACAGGCGACAATCATTCCATAAAAAGGCACGCGATCCATGAACTCCAGGAAGGTTTGCCGCACGTCGCGCATGTTGCGGTAGCAATCCATATGCTCGCGGTCAATGTTGGTGATCACCGACAAGATTGGGGAGAGCTTCAGGAAGGAGCGATCGCTCTCATCCGCTTCGGCAACCAGGTATTGCGATTTGCCAAGGCGCGCGTTGGAGCCCATGGCATCGACCCGTCCGCCAACCACGACCGTGGGATCGAGTCCAGCCGCGGCGAGCACGGCCGCAACCATCGAAGTGGTGGTGGTTTTGCCGTGCATGCCGGCAATGGCGATGCCGTACTTCAGACGCATCAGTTCCGCTAGCATCTCGGCGCGCTGGATGACCGGGATATGCAGCCTCCGAGCCTCGGCGACTTCCGGATTGTCAGCTGCGATCGCTGAGCTGGTGACCACCACTTCGGAGCCTTGCACGTTTTCGGCTGCATGCCCCTCACACGTGATCGCACCCAGGGCGGCGAGGCGCTGCGTGACTGCCGAGGCCCTCAGGTCGGAGCCGGAGACCTTATAGCCTAGATTCAGCAGCACTTCGGCAATCCCACTCATGCCGATACCGCCGATGCCTACGAAGTGGATGCGTTGGATTTTGGCGAACATTGGTAGTCAGCGACAAACTGTTGGCTGCTGGCGGTTAGCCTCTCGGGTCCCTCGGGTGGAGGGCCTTACGAAACCCTAGCATAAAGCATTTTGCGCGGGCGTGGCCGCGCCGCTAACCAAGAGATTCTACCTTGAGGGTCGAGGCCGGTTGCGCGACGCCAGTTCCTCGACCATGCCTGCAATGTCTTCAACCGCCCGTGGGTGAGCAAGTATTTTAGCCGCCGCGGACATTCTTTGAAGCCGGTCTGAATCGTTGATCAGCGTGCTCACGGTTTCGACCAGGCGGGCCGCTTCCAACTGCGCCTCCTCAATGACCACGGCCGCCCCTTCGCGTTCAAGAGCCCGGGCGTTGACATTCTGATGGTCATCGGCGGCACGTGGGAAGGGCACAAAGATCGCGGCCTTGCCCGCCGCCGTGATCTCGCCGACGGTGCTCGCACCCGATCGGCAGACGAGCAGGTCGGCGCGTGCGAACATTCCCGGCATGTCGTCGATGAACTTATGCACTTCTCCGGAAATACCCGCCTGCTCGTAGGCTGCGGATACGCGCTCAAAGTCGTGCTCGCCGGTCTGGTGGATGATATGGAGGGTCGGTGCCTTCTCCCTCAAGCCCGGCAAGGAGTCGGTCACAGCCTGGTTGATGGCCCGCGCTCCCTGACTGCCGCCGAAGACCAGCAGCGTCGGCGGCGTACCTGGGACCTTCGGCACAATCTGGAAGAATGCAGCGCGCACGGGAACACCGGTGACGCGGCAATTTGGGAAAAACCGGCAGGTTTCCTGGAAATGCACAGCCGCGGCGGAGACCCACCGAGCCACCACACGGTTCGCAAAGCCGGGCACAACATTGGGCTCGAAGGCAATCGTGGGGACGCGGCGCAGGGTCGCGGCTGCCATCGCGGGACCGGAAGCGTATCCACCGACGCCGATTACCACGTCCGGCTGAAACTCGCCCAGCATGCGCCACGAGTGCCGGATCGCACGGGGCAGGTCCAGGGACGTTTTAATCCGGGTGGCGAGGCTGACATTCTTGAGCGCACCCACCTGCACCAGGCGCAGTTGGAAACCGGCCGCAGGCACCAAGCGGTTCTCCATTCCACGCGGGGTCCCGATGAAAAGCAGGTCCGCTGCATATTGCTTCTTCAATTGCTGAGCAATGGCCAGCGCAGGGATCACGTGCCCGCCGGTACCCCCGCCCGCCAACACTACGCGCATGGAGTCATTGTCAATTTTTAGTTGGCGATTGTCGATGGCTGCGATGGCTGTGAGCTTCGAGCAAACAAAACTTCGCGCCGCGTTCATTGCCAGTAGTGAGTCGGCTCAGCACCGGCTCGAAGCCCGGCTGGCGGAGCTCTTGGCTCACTCCGCTTGCTTCGAAATGTTTAGCAGAACACCGACACATCCCAGCATTACGAATAACGAAGATCCGCCATAGGAGACAAAGGGCAGCGGAATGCCCTTGGTGGGCATCAATCCGAGTACGACGCTGATGTTGATGAATGCCTGCAGGATGATCATGCTGGTGATGCCCACGGCCAGGAATCTGCCAAACAGGTCGTGCGTTCGCAGGGCGACGCGGATGCCGCGCCAGAGGAAAACCGCAAAAAGCACGGCCACAAACAATGCTCCCACCAACCCGAGTTCCTCGGCGGTCACGGCAAAAATGAAGTCGGTGTGCGGTTCGGGGAGATAGAAAAGTTTTTGTTTCCCTTCCATGAGCCCCAGGCCGGTCAGGCCGCCGGTACTCACCGCGATCAGCGACTGAATAATGTGAAAACCCGTACCCCGCGGATCTGAATACGGGTTTAAGAAGGCCAACATGCGGTCGCGCCGCCAGCTCACATGAAACAAGAGGAAGTAGAGCGGCAATAGGGAGGCGGCAAAGGCGTAAGCAAAATAGCGCAGCTGCATGCCTGCCACAAACAGAATGGCGGCCGTGATGCCCGCGCAGGCGATGGCCGTCCCCAGATCCGGCTGGGCCACGATCAGCAGCAGAAATAAGACAGTCGGAACGGCCGCCGGCAGGAGCGTGTTCTTCCAGTCCTCCATCGCCCTGGTGCGGCTTTCCAGGAAAAATGCCAGAAACAGGATCAGCGCAGGCTTGGCCAGTTCTGAAGGCTCGAAGGAGAAACCACCCCAGCGAATCCAGCGATGGGTGTTATGCGAGCGGTCGAGCAGAAACACCGCGAGTAGCAATAGTGTCGTAACCGCCAGCAGCGAGAAAACCACTCCCGGATGCTTATAGCGGCGGTAGTCGATCTTCGTGGCCACGACCATGGCCAGGATGCCCGCGACCGCCCAGAACAATTGCTTCAGGACGAAGGTGTAGGGAGATCCGAAGCGCTCCTTGGCCATTACAGCCGAGGCGCTGAAGACCATCACCAGTCCAACGAAAACGAGCAGCATCGTGACCGCGAACAGCCAACGATCGACACTGACTCGCTTCGCCATAAATTTTTATTTGACCACGGAGAGGGGAGGCAGGGAAATTTTAGATTCTTGATTTGCGATGGGTGATTGGCAAGTTTGGTTCTGCCGATCCCAGTTCCACCATGGGACGGTATCTATTTCCCTTGCTGGTCCAACGCCTTGACCACTTCCTTGAAGACCCGGCCGCGGTGGTTGTAGCTCTGGAACTGGTCAAAACTGGCGCAGGCCGGGGCGAGCAACACGATGTCTCCCGATTGGGCCGCGACCGAAGCTCGACGTATGGCGTGCTCCAGGGTTTCGGCATGGACGATTTCTGCCGCGCCCTTGATGTGGGATTCGATCTTCTCGGCCGCAGCGCCGATCGTATACACCCGCTTCACCCTCTGGCGAAGCAAATCGTTCAGGACGGTATAGTCGCTGCCCTTGTCTTTGCCCCCGAGAATCAGGTGAATATTTTTGGGAAACGATTCCAGCGCCTTGATGGTTGCATCCACGTTGGTCGCCTTCGAGTCGTTGAAGTACTCGACACCCTTGATGGTAGCCACGTATTCCAGGCGATGTTCGACGGCCTTGAAATTCCGGATTGCCTGGCGGATCTGTGCGGGCCCGCATCCCAGGAGCGCGCCGGCGCAAACCCCAGCCAGCACGTTCTCGACATTGTGCGCGCCTTTCAGCGAAATCTCGCTAACCAGCATGATTTCTTTCTGGCCGCTGGCATCACGGAATAAGATCTGCCCCTCGCGTACGTGGGCGCCGAGCGAGACCTCTTTTTTGCGGCTGAACCAGAACACCTGCGCACGAGTACGATCGCCCAGGGTCTGACAGGTGGGATCGTCTGCATTCAGTACCGCAAAGTCGGACGGCTGCTGGTTCTCAAAGATCCGCACTTTTGCGTCCACATACGCTTGAAAGGTACGATGCCGGTCGAGGTGATCCGGGGTGAGGTTGAGAATCACAGCGACCTTTGGCCGAAAGGTCTGGATCGTCTCCAACTGAAAGCTGGACACCTCGAGAACGGCAACGGTGTCGGGGGTCGCCTGCTTGACCAGCGAAATCGCCGGAGTTCCGATGTTCCCCCCGACTACAACCGGCAGGCCGCCAGCGGCAAGGATATCGCCGGCCAGCGTCGTAGTTGTGGTCTTACCGTTGGAGCCAGTGATTGCAACGATCGGTCCAGGCAGGTAACGGGCGGCTAATTCGATCTCGCCGATCACGGGCTCCCCGGAGGCTCGGGCTTGTACCAGCGGAGCCGCATCGACCGGCACGCCCGGGCTAACGACGATCAGGTCCTGCTCGCGGAAGGTGCGCTCGCCGTGTCCCCCGGTTTCCACCGTGATGCCATGGTCGAGTAGCGCCGGAATCTCCTCACGCAACTGGTCCGGGGACTTGGCATCCGACACCGTGACCCGGGCTCCACGTTCCTTCAAAAAAAGAGCCGAAGCAACTCCGGATTTCCCCAAGCCAACGACCAGAACGCGTTTGCCTTTGACGTCCATCGTCCCAGTCCTTTATCTACCTCAACTTCAGCGTCGTCAATGCAAAGAGGGCAAATACCAGGGACGCGATCCAAAAGCGGACAATCACTTTTGACTCGGACCATCCCATCAGTTCGAAATGGTGATGGATGGGAGCCATCTTGAAGATTCTTTTCTTGCGCAGCTTGTAGGAGCCGACTTGCAGGATTACGGAGAGTGCTTCGATGACGAAAACGCCGCCGATGAAGGGTAGCAGCAGTTCCTGCTTGATCATGACCGCAACCGTGCCGATCGCGCCTCCCAGGGCCAGCGAGCCCACATCGCCCATGAAAACCTCGGCGGGATGGGCGTTATACCAGAGGAAGCCGATCGAGGAGCCGACCATCGCGCCACAAAAAATCGTGAGTTCGCCGATCTGCGGCATGCGCTGCAACTCCAGGTAAGAGGCGAAGGTCGCGTGACCACTGACATAGGTCAGAACGGTAAGGGCCCCGGCGGCGATTACGGTGCAGCCGATCGCCAGCCCATCCAGTCCATCGGTAAGATTGACCGCATTGCTGGAGCCGACGATCACGATGCAAACGAAGACCACGAAAGGAAAAAACGCCAGCGGCCACAAATGCGGATGGTGCGCCCAGCGTTCGATGACCAGGTCGGGACGAAACTGTTTGACGAACGGTACGATCAACTTGGTGGAATACAGGCCGCGCGCCTGAATTGCGATAAGAGCGGCGGCAATCAGAAGGCTGGTCAGGAATTGCAGCCCAAGTTTGGAGCGCGCCGTAAGACCAAGATTGCGTCGCTGCACCACCTTTATATAGTCGTCGGCAAAGCCGATGGCCGCGAATGCACAGGTGGAAGCGATCGCAAGCCACACAAAAACGTTGCTCAGGTCGGCCCACAGCAGAGTCGGAACCACAATGGCAATCGCAATCAACAACCCGCCCATGGTAGGAGTGCCGGCCTTCTTTTGGTGGGCCTTCGGACCTTCCTCGCGAATGTATTGCCCAATCTGAAATTCGCGCAGGCGATTGATGACCATCGGCCCGACGATAAGGCCCGTGAACAGAGCCGTGAGGCTGGCGAACGCAGTTCGGAAAGTAAGATAGCGAAAAATGCGGAACGGCGGGAAATAGTGGTAGAGCTTGACGAAGAGCAGCCAGTAAAGCAATCAGCCTCCGAGAAAGTCGTTTGATCGCTGGTCACCTGGTCATTAACACTCTACTGCCCGGCGCGGATGCAACCAGCATGTTTTGCCTACGACCAGCAGCCAACCACCATCAGCCAATTTCCTTCCACTTTTCCAGCGCTCTTTCGAGCTTGACACCACGAGACGCCTTGAGCAGCACCACATCCCCGTCGCGGGTTTCCCGAGCGAGCCATTCACCCGCCTCTTCCGCAGTGTCGACAAACTCGGCGCGCATGCCGCTATTCTTCGCAGCTTCCACCATGGGGCGGGCGAGTCCGCGAACTCCGACCAGGATGTCCACTTTCTTTTCGGCGACGTGCTCTCCGGCCACGCGGTGCATCTGTTCACCGGCCGGGCCCAATTCCAGCATCTCGCCGGCAACCACAATCCGCCGTTTTGCGGGCATCGTCGCCAGCGCGTCCACCATCGCTTCCAGCGCTTTTGGATTGGAATTGTAACAATCATTGATGACGCGGATGTTACCCAGTTGGACGACTTGCCCCCGTTTCTCTGAGGGCTGCAACGTTGCTAGAGCCAGGACTGCCTCCGACAGCGCAATCGCACGTTCGAGTCCCACCGCAATCGCTGCCAGGGCGTTGGAAATATTGTGCGTGCCCACCAGCGGCAGAGTGGCTTGCTGGCGAACTCCATTCACAACCACATCGAATACCGAGCCGTCGGCACCACGCGACTGGATTCGCTCCGCGCGCACGTCCGCCGGGCCGCGAGTACCGTAGAGCACAACCTTCCCCTTGAAATCCCGGCCGAACTGAGAGACGTATTCATCGTCCGCATTCAGTACGGCCGTTCCCGCTGCGGGCAGGGATGCAATCAGTTCATATTTTGCGCGGGCGATCGCGGCAATCGAATCGAAGTATTCGAGGTGCACGGGAGCGACGACGGTCACAACACCCAATTCCGGTTGTGCGATTTTCGCCAGGGCCGAGATCTCACCGGCATGAGACATGCCCATCTCGATTACAGCGATGTCGTGCTCGGGCTCCAATTTCAACAGCATCAAGGGCAAACCGAAATGATTATTGAAGTTGCCTTCCGACTTCAACACGCGCAACCGGGCAGCCAGCACGTGCGCAATCGCCTCTTTTGTAGTGGTCTTGCCGGCGGAACCGGTGACCCCAACCACGGGCTTACCCCACAAACGACGAACCGCGGTGGCTAAGGTTTGCAGCGCTACCAGGGTGTCGTCAACGGCCAGCAGGCAGGTTTTCACCGGGAAGCGCGCCAGTTGATCTTTGCGCACCACGGCGGAGACTGCCCCGCGCTCCAACGCCTGCTGTACGAAATCGTGACCATCCAGCCGCTCGCCCTGCACCGCAAAGAAGAGTTCGCCAGGGCGAAGGGTGCGCGAGTCAATCGAGTACCCCTGCGTAACCTCTTTGAGCTCACATTCTCCGGTCGCGCCGAGGAATTCTTCGATCCTCGAAAGAGGCAGTTTCATGCCTTTTGCCCCGCGCCGGCTTTTGCGGCCTGGCACTCATACCCGGCTTTCGCAAGAAATTCGCGCGCGACCTCCACATCGTCAAAAGGCAACGACCCGTCGCGTGAAACTTGTAACTTCTCGTGGCCCTTACCTGCGATCAGCACGATATCGCCAGGGGCGGCTTCGCGAACCGCAAGCGCGATGGCCGAGCGCCGGTCGGGTTCCATGGCGTATTTCGCGCTGGAACGCTGCAGGCCGACGACCGCATCATTCATGATCGACAGCGGGTCTTCGCTGCGCGGATTGTCGGAAGTCAGCACGACGAAATCACTTCCCTTGCCTGCCGCCTCGCCCATCAACGGGCGCTTGGCGCGATCGCGGTCGCCCCCGCAACCAAAGACCGTGATGACCCTTCGTTTCTGTGCTGCCTGGGTGACGAACTCCCGCGCCAGCGCGGTCAAATTCCGCAAGGCATCGTCAGTGTGGGCGTAGTCCACGACCACCGTGAACGGCTGGCCGCAGTCGACGCGCTCGAAGCGCCCGGGAACACGGACCAAGGCAGCGACTCCCTGGGCAATCGCATCGGCAGAACATCCCCTGGCCATTGCCGCTCCAGCGGCCGAGAGAATGTTATAGACGTTCACCTTGCCGATCAGCGGCGAAAAAATGGCGATCCTGCCGCCCGGGGTTGCCATGTCAAAGCGCGTTCCGCGCGACGTGATTTCCACGTTTTGGGCGTGAAAGTCGCCGTCGGTCCAGCCGAAGGTGAACACCTGCGATCCTGCTTTCTTGCTGATCTTCGCCAGCTTTACCCCATACTCGTCATCGGTGCCAATCAGAGCGCTGCGGGGAGCATCGGTGCCACATCCCTCGAACAGGATCCGCTTAGCGTTAAAGTACTGCTCCATAGTTTGGTGGTAGTCGAGGTGGTCGCGGGTCAGGTTGGTAAAGACCGCTACATCGAACGGAACCGTGTACACACGCTGCTGGGCCAGCGCGTGCGAAGATACTTCCATGACCGCCTCAGTGACACCCCGCGCGAGTCCCTCCGCGAGCATTTGATTCAGCTCAAGCGATTCGGGCGTGGTGTGGGGAGCAGGCAGTACTTTGCCGGCGACATGATACTCAATCGTGCCGACGAGCACGCTTTTTCGTCCGGCCGAGGAAAATATCGATTCGAGCAAGAAAGTGGTGGTGCTTTTTCCGTTGGTGCCCGTAACTCCCGTGATGGCCAGCCGTTCGGCCGGTCGTTTGTAAAAGTTGGCACTCAAACGGCCGAGAGCACGACGGCCATGCGGCACGCGCGCCCAGGCGACCCCAGCACGAGGCTGTTCGGTTGCGGAATCGGTAACGATCGCGACCGCGCCGGCGCTGATCGCCCTGTCAATAAATTGATTGCCATCGCTAGTGTCGCCCCGCATGGCGACAAAAAGGTAACCCGCTTTCACCTGGCGCGAATCGTACGCGAGGCCTGTCACGTCGGAATCTCCGCTCTGGAAGAGGACCTCTCCTCCTTGCAGGATCTGCTGAAAGGTCATTGCTGTGATTTTAGTGCATGCGGGGGTATCCGCATGTTGCCATGTTGAACGCCCAGAAAAGAGGGGGCAGTTGGGCAGAGCCTGGACTTCGTGGTTCTAGCGGCCAAACTTAACGACCACTCTCGATCCGGCCGTGACGTGCATTCCGGGCGTGGGAGATTGCTCGCGTGCAATACCGCTGCCAATGGGGTTGAGTTCCAGCCCGCTGTCTTGTGCGGCCTCGAGTGCGCCACGGACGCTCTTTCCAAGAAAGGAGGGCACTTCGATGCCGCCCTGTTCGATGTCGAGAACCACGGTTCCGTTGGAGGGGGACGTCGCAGCTTGTGCGACATTGCCGGGTGCCGGAGGGGCGGTTGCGAGCGCAGGTGGTGCGGTCTCCTTCTCGCGGAGGGCCACTGCAACCACTGGCCCTTGGGCCGCCGAGGGCTTCAGTGCCGGGGTCGCCGGTGGAGGACTATTATCTCCGGCGTCCGCTATTTCGAGTGCGGATCCAAGATGATCGGGCGAGCTTTCGTCCAGATCGGAATCCTTCACCCTGTTCTGCGCCAACCACACCTGACGATTGGGCGGCAACTGCAGATCATGGGGCACGTGCAAGTATTCCAGCACTTGTTGGGTGATGCGCTGGAAGACCGGCGCGGCTACCTGGCCGCCCTGATGGAGTCCAACGGCTGAGTCCAGAATGACGGCCACCACTACGGCGGGGTTGTTGATGGGGGCAAAGCCGGCGAACGAACCCACGTACTTCGTCCGGGAATAGGCTCCCGTGGCAGGGTCAACCTTCTGCGCAGTCCCGGTCTTGCCTGCAGATGTATACGCTTCCAGCACTGCCTTTCGTCCCGTACCGTGCAATACGACCTGGTGCATCATCTGACGCATTTGCGCGGCCGTAAGCGCGGAGATCACGCGCCTCTCATGTTCCGGATGAAACACGACGGTTTGGGGCATGCTTTGCGGCGGAGTGGTCGTGGCAACGATGCGCGGGGCCTCCCACACGCCATCGTTGGCAAAAGTAGAAACCATGGCAGCCAGCTGAATGGGGGACACACCAATTTCCTGGCCCATCGAGATGGCCCCGATCGACACCTTGGACCAACGGTTCACAGGCTTGGTCAGCCCGCGGGTTTCTCCCGGCAACTCGATTCCGGTTTGCTGACCGAACCCGAACGCGCGAATGTATTTATAAAATCGGTCTTCGCCCAGGCGCAGCGCAATCTTGATCGCGCCCACGTCGCTTGACTCCGCCAGCACATCCGATACCGTGAGCAGGCCGTGCGGCTTGCTGTCGCGGATTCGCATGCCGTTGATCACGATGGAGCCCATCTGGCAGTCGAACACTTCTTCCGGCCGCGTAACCCTCTCTTCGAGCGCCCCGGAAATGGTGACCAGCTTGAAGGTCGATCCTGGCTCGTAGACGTCACTGACCGCGCGATTTTTCAGCGCTTCGTTTCGGATCTCTTTCTTGATGTTGGGATTGAAGGTCGGGCGGTTCGCTAAAGCCAGGATCTCTCCCGTGTGCGGGTTCTCCACCACCACGGTACCGGCGATGGCGCGCGTGTCCTTGATGGCCTGCTCCAGTTCGCGCTCCGCGATGTACTGGATCTTCTCGTCGATAGTCAGAACCACGTTATTGCCGGCTTCCGGTTCCTTCTCGATGCGAGCAAACCATTTCTTGCGCGCGTCCACCGAGATCTGCATGCGGCCAGGCTGGCCTTTCAGTTGCTCGTTGTATTGGCGTTCAATGCCGCTGAGGCCGCCATCGTCGGTACCCACGTAGCCGAGCACCTGCGCCGCCAGTTCACGCTTGGGATAAAAGCGCTTGGACTCCTTCTGGAAGTGGATTCCCTGCAGGTTCAGAGCACGGATGCGATCGATGGTCTCCGCGTTCGCTTTGCGCGCCACCCAGCAGAACGTTTTGTGAGCGCGGCAATCCGACAACACCGAGCGGGCATCCTCGCCGGTGATGCGCGTGATCAAGGCGACCGCATTGGGAAGGTCGGGAACTTCGCTGGGCACCGCGAAAGCGGAGTCAACCAGGATCGACATGGCCAATTCATGGCCCTGGCGATCGAAAATGATTCCTCGCTTCGCTGAAACATTGATGGCCCGTTGCTGCTGATGATCCGCCCGCTGCTGAAAATCACCGTAGCGGAAAATCTGGAGGTAGACCAGGCGCAGACAAATGACGCAGAGCCAAAACAGGAGAAAGCCACCTAGGAGATAAAGGCGGTGGGTTGCGCCGCTGCGGGACGTAGCCAAGGTCAGTTCCTCGTCGAATCCAGGTCAGAGACAAACATGGCGGCTCGCCGTGTCTGGGAAGCCGCCAAAAGTGCTTGCTGGGGGAAGGCCAAACCTACCTTCCGTGCCGAGAGCCGCTCGGCTGCTGCTTATCGGGCCGAGATCACAGAAACCGTAGCTACGCTTGCCATCACCGGGGCGCCGCCATCGGAGGAAACGTCGAGGCGTACGACCTGTCCTGCCTGCGGGGACTGCAATCCCAGCTTGCGCGCCATCAGGTCAATTCTTTCCGGATTGCGCAGAGAAGCATCTTCCAGATGCAGTTCGCGGTTCACCTCAATCATGCTGTCGCGTTGCATCTTCAGCGACTCGATCTGATACCCGTACTCGATGGCTTTGAAGTGCTGCCAGGCATAGGTCATGACCAGTAGAAACAGGCAGGAGAGGGCAATCCCGAACTGCCACATCTCGCGGCCACGGCGCGGATCTTCCACCTTTACCAGACGGGTGTTGTCGATCGCCTTGGAGAAGTAGATCTCGGGCGTTCCGACCCAGAAGGACTTGCGCCGGCTGGATATCATGGCTGCCTGTGCTGTCGCCGCCGCTGCCATTTATGCCACCCCGAGGAGGTCGGCTTCGACGCGCATGGCCTGGTGCTGGGTTGCGTACCAGTGCTCCAGTTCGTTCTCCGGATTCGCATCACGCATGCGAGTCTCCGAGCGCTCGACGATTGCCATCAGTTCCTTGATCAATGTTCCCGTGTACATGGCCTAACTCCTGTTCCACCTGGATTCGGGAAACCTTGCCCCGGCACGCCTTCCCTGATGCGTGCCGGGTCACCCTTCACTACCCACCCCAGCGCAAGAACGGTTACGCTGGGGACCCGGCGGGTTCTCCGGGGTAAAACCTCTAAATTCGTTCGGCGGCTCGCAGCTTCGCGCTGCGCGACCGCGGATTGCGATCAATCTCTTCAGCACTGGCCGTCACCGGCTTCTTGGTCAGCAACTGGTATTCACTTTGCTTCGCTCCGTCGCGGAGGGCATCCTTTACGATGCGATCCTCCAGCGAGTGGAAGCTGATGATCACCAGGCGACCTCCCGGTTTCAGCACCTGCGGGGTTGCCTTGAGCAAATCCCGCAGATCGTCCAATTCGCGGTTTACGAAGATTCGGAGAGCTTGAAAGGTTCTGGTCGCTGGATGAATTCGCCTCTCAGCCTGGTTCATTGGCCGGGCCGCGGCTGAAACGATATCCGCAAGTTGCGCGGTGCTTCGTATCGGCCGCGACCGGACAATGGCTCTGGCGATTCTCCGCGACCTCCTTTCCTCACCGAATTCGTAAATCAGGTTGGCAAGTGTGACCTCGTCGACCTGATTTACCACTTGTTCGGCGGTCTCGCCGGACAGCGTGTTCATCCGCATGTCCAGCGGTCCTTCCGCCTGAAAACTGAATCCGCGTCCCGCGTTGTCGAGTTGCAGGCTGCTCACACCCAGGTCGGCTAACAAACCGTCGATGCTGGTTGGCGGTTGGCCGCTGACTAGTTCAGCAAACGAACCCTGCCGCAACGTCAGCTTCGGCCAGTCGCCGAGAAGTTCGGGCGATGACTGCAGTCGCACGCGAGCCGCTTCCAGCGCTGCTGGGTCTTTATCGAGCGCAATCAAATGACCCGGTGCGCCGAGGCGTCTTGCGATTTCGTAACTGTGCCCGCCCAAGCCCACCGTGGCGTCGATATACGTCCCACCGCGCCGGATGGCTAAAAAATCGATCGCTTCTTTTAAAAGAACCGGTACATGGCCAGCCTTGCCACCATGCCCCCGCTCGGGGGTATTTTGTCCAAAACCCTCGCCCACTAGATGCCCAGTTCGTCGAGCGTCTTCTCATCTTCAGCCGTGAAAGACTCGGTCTCGATCTCCCTTTGCAGCGCTTCCAGGTTGCGCACTTCCAGATAGGTCAGATTCCCGAGCACGGCCACTTCGCCCTTGATCGCCGCGTTCTCGCGCAGCAACTGCGGGATCAACAGCCTTCCCTGACCGTCCATCTCGACCTGCTGTCCCCAGTAGTTCACGCGGGACAAGAACCTCTTCTTCGTGGGATTGAAAGTGGACAAGTTCGCCAGTTTCTGCTCGATCCGCTCCCATTCCTCGAAGGGATATATCTGGGCAACCCTTCCATCCAGACTTGTGATGTAAAATTGCGTGCCGTATTTCTCGTCGATGACCCGCTTGAATTCCGCGGGGACCTTGAGACGCCCCTTGTCGTCCACGCGAGTTGGGTGATTGCCCCGAAACATAAGTCCGTGTGCGCCGGTAAGGGCGTCCGATACATCTGACAGTTGCTACTACAGCAACCAGGGAGGAGGTAAAAGCGGCTTGCAAAGCAGTCATTTCGGGTTCGTTCGGGCTATTTTTCAGGGTGTCAGTCTTAATTTCCACTGGCGCCTCAAAATGAATCACCGCTGCCCACGACCTCTACTGTCTTGACCACTTTCGACCACTTTTGCCCACATCCTACGCCTAAATGGTTTGTTGTCAACAAGAAAGTTCGAGGTGGCGGGGGCCCCAGAATGCCGTTTTTGAAAAGCACGAGTGCTTGTAGCTTACTGTTGTGGTGACCACAAGATGTTGGGTTTTGGAATTTGGTTCTTTCGGCCTTTCTTCGCCTTCTATTTCTCTTGCCCTCCGAAAATTTCTGTGGATAACGCAAAATCGAGATCGGGAAAATGGGCAATGCCGTACCGATCTGAATTCGCGGACTGGGTTCCGTTCACTCCAGAACAAGTATTTCTGTTCTTTGCGGACCCGAAGAACTTGCCGCGCATCATGCCTCGCTCGGCCGATACGCGGATTGAACATCTCTCGCTGGAGCCGCCTCCACCGGCGCCGGGTTCCTTCAATTCGCTGCAATCACTTGCCGGAGCGGGCTCCGAGATCGTTACGTCGTTTCGAGTAATGCCTCCGCTGCCCTTTCGTGGGCAATGGATTGCCCGGATTACGGAATTCGAGTGGAATCATCATTTCGCGGACACGCAGGTGCGAGGACCGTTTGCCAGTTGGCTTCATCGTCACGAAGTTGCGGCGGAGGAGAGGAATGGGGTGCCGGGCACCCTGGTTCGGGATCGCATCGAATACCAGATTGGTTTCGGAGCATTGGGGGCAACCGCCGAGCGCTTATTCGTCGGCCGCCAGATGAAGGCGGTTTTTGCGCATCGCCAGAAGGTCCTGGGAGGGCTGTTACGCGAGGCCTATGGTGATGGTACAGATCGCTGAAGCAGTCCGGTCCATTCTTGCGCTCGGGCAGAAGTCTCGATATCGAGCGCGTTCAAGGTTTCGGATTCAGCCAACGAACGTGATATGAAAGCAGCGCAATCTCCGGGCGGGCCAGCCTATTTGCTAGGTTCGACAAAGACGGCGGTGCCGTATGCGAGAACCTCGGTGACACCCTGCATGATCTCGGTCGCATCGTAGCGCGCACCGACGACAGCGTTCCCGCCCAATTCAGCGGCGTGCTGGAGCATCAGGTCGAACGCCTCCGAGCGCGTCTTCTCGCACAGGTTGGTGAGCAACGTAATGTTGCCGCCGATCAGGGTCTGCAGCCCGGCGCCAATCGTACCGAAAATCGATCGCGAGCGGACCACTATGCCACGCACCACGCCGAGCGTGCGGCTGACGCGATATCCATCGAGTTCAAACTGGGTAGTGACCATGTTGTGGGAAACCATTCGTCCGGTGGATGCGTTGTACGTGGACATTTCCCTTTTCTCCTTTGCGACGCAGCCTCCGCTGGCCGGAAACGCGATAACCCTGTAACTATAGCGCGCCCTGAAGCGACCGGCGAGATACTGGTTGTGATCCTCCCAGTTGTTTTGCCACCTGGACCAACCCAGGCTTGGCAAGCGGTGACGTGGAACTCCTCCGTGCTCGGATCGTAGGAAACGCGAAGCAGGCTGGGCTTGCAGCATACCTGGCAATCTTCAACGTAACTCTGGATGGTTCCGGCAGACTCATCGACGGTGGTATCGTTCCACTCCCCGCAACCGGCACACTGGAAGCCCGTGTCCATAACTGATTCTAGCGGCTTCTGTGGTTCGAGAATTGCTCGCTCGCGATGAGCGCAGGCAAGCGTGAAGCAAAGCGGGCGATTTCCGCGTATCCCGGGCCCTGTGTTGACGGTGACTAGCGGGTGGACGCGGTCTCGCTCGGGCGGCTGCCGGCGAGATCCCCGATGGCATCGCCGGAGAGCACCAACTCAACCCGGCGGTTTTGCTGTCGGCCTTCGGAGGTGTCGTTCGATGCGACCGGCGCGGTTTTGCCAAATCCACTGGCCAGGATTGCATCCGCAGAAATGCCCTGTTGAACCAGGTACTCGCGCACCGCCTGGGCACGCTTTTCCGACAGCTGCTGATTGTAATCGTCGGTACCAATGCTGTCGGTATGACCTTCCACTGACAGGTGGAGGCTTGGATAGGCGAGTACGATCCCGGAAACCTTGGCCAGACGCTCACGCGCGCCTACCAACAGTTCGAAGCTTCCGCTTTTGAACAGCACGTCGGACATGTTTGCGATCAAGCCACGAGCGCTGTCGCGAGTGGCCAGGACGGTATTCAGTTGCTGAAGCAGGCGGGCGCGGAGGTCTTGCTTTTCTTTCTCCGCTTGCTGGCGGAGTTGGTCTGACTGGGCGGCAGCCTGACGAGCCTTGTCGGCCTCGGCCGCCAGGGCTTGTTGCTGGGCCAGCGCCTCGGCCTTGGCTTGTTCAGCTTCCTGCTTTTGCCGCGCTGCTTCCGCAGCGGCCTGTTGTGCTTCCGCTTTAGCGATCTCTGCCTGCGCGCGTGCCGCATCGGCGTCCGCCCGCGCCTTGGATTGCACTTCGGCTTCTGCCCGGGCTTGCGCGGCTCGGTCATCCGCCGCCTTCTTGTCCGCGGCCGCCTGGGCTTGCGCTTCTTCTTCCGCCTTCTGCTTCACGGCCATGACGCGCGATTCTTCCGCGGTCTGGGCAGCTTCGCGCGCGGCCGCTTCGATGGAACGTTTGTCCTGCTTGCCGCGATACGCGGACTCGGCCTGACGCAACTGCTCGTCAGCCCTTGCCAGAATCGTTGGGGCGTACTTATCCGCTGCCACGAGGTGCGCGATGCGGACCGCGTTGCGCGCTTCAAAGAGTTCGCGAGGCGTGTTCGGATCAATCCCAAAAATGGCGTCCTGGATATGCGTGTTCACGGACGAGTAGGTGCCCTTTGCGAGCAATTCGTACTTCGCCGCGATATCTTCTCCAGTTCCGGCGAGTATCACATTTTCAAGAACGACCGTGTTCCCCGGTTGGGAGACGGCGGAATAGGGCTCGGCGGTGACGATCATTCCGAACGTCTGCATGTCCGTAAAAGTCTTGAGGTGGCCCTTTCCATGGTCAAGGGTAACTTCGCCGAGGTTCACGGCGCGGCCCTGGGGAGAAACCGCCCACAGGACATAAGTCAGATACTCAAGGCCGAACTTGGTGGAATCCTCGAGGCCCTGGAACTTCGCATCGATCTCGATGTTGGTTTTCTTGCCTTCGACCTTGGCCTCACCGGAGGCGCTGGGAATCAGATCGGAGCCCTGGAATTCAATCTTCACCATCCCAGCCTGACGATAATGCATGGCTTTCGTGACGCGGACGACGTGGCTGGGTGTGGCGACCGCGGAGGCGCCGGTTTGGGTTTGCGCGACCGCGAGCATGCTTGCGGCAAAAATCAGGGTGGCGACAGGCAAAGGCTTTTGCACGAGTGGCTCCCAGTCGTGTCGAACGACTAAGCTCACCACTTTACGTTGGAATGAAAGAAGAAGTGAGATGCGACAGGTGCTGGGAGACGGATAGTACTTTCGTGTCCCCGTGCGGTGGATGTGGGTCCGGAGATGGATCCTAGACTGTCTGTCAGACGTGACGAATGAATATTGACCGGACGGGCTGCCAGAGAGGTCGCCCGTCCGAGCCACAGCACGTCCTTGACAGAATTATTCGGTCAGCCTCATTCCGTCAGCCCCGGCAGCACCGGGGTGCGCTCAACCCGCACTGCTTTCAGCACCTGGGGTTCGATGCCCAGGACCTGAAGGATGGTCGGCGCTACTTGCGAGGTCACTACGGGTGTTTTCACAACGCCGGAGCGCAAGTTCGGGTTTGACACGATCAGACCCACGTTCGAATCTCCAAAACTGAAGCCGCCGTGCTCCGCGTTCTTTTTTGTCGATCCGGTGTAGATCGTTCCGTACTGAGGTTGCACGATGATGTCAGGCACTCGGCTATCCGTCAGCGGATTATTGAATCTGAGTTTCAGCTCGTCGCCAGCCATGACCTCGTCGATGAAAAGGGCACCGGCATTCGCGTTCAGGTAGCTGGCAACCGCCTTGGTCTGGCTCTGATCCTGCAGCCAGATTAACGCCACGTCGTCGTCCATCACGAAGCCGCAAGGGCCGGTGGTGCAGGCCGCTGCGTTGGCAATCGCGATTGCGCCTGGATTGGTTCCTGCATCCGGCAGGGCAGCCACCAGGTCAGCAAAGTGTCCTGGCTTGTTCACTTTCGTGGGATTGATCGGTGACTGGCCGTGCTTGGCGGTGACGATGATCAGCGTGGATTCGTAAAGATGCTGATCCTTGAGCGCCGATATCATGGCGGCTAGAGCTTCGTCGGTTTTCTGCAAACCGTAAGCCAGCACCGCAGTCGGAGTTCCTGCGCCATCCAGGTACCCGCCCGACTGCCCATTAATCTTCGGATCGGTGTCGGTGGTGCAATCACCGCTCGCGTTGTCCTTTGCTAATTTCTGTCCAACACTCACGGCCTGGAAATTCATGCCGAACACGGTCGGGACCCCCAGTCCGGGCGTACCATCGTGCCTCAGCCCATGAATCTGGTTGAGAACGCCCTGCACTTTCAAGAGATCATTTTGTGCCGTGCAAACCACGCTAATGGTGTTGTCGAAGCCCGGCGCGTTGGTAATTTCTGGCGTGTATAAGTCGTCGACGCCCTTGCCCGAGGGACCATTCACGAGATCGTAAGCGGGATGCTTGTCGGCCCACGCGGTCACGCCGCCCATGGCCCTTACTGCCTCGAAGATCGTATTGCTGCGAATGGCGTTGTGCGGAAAAACGGGAACGCACTTTCCGTGGTGATCCAGACCGCGTGGCAACTTAGCCGGATCGATCACGTCCAGCGACACCCCGGCGGAGTTGTATACGTCGATGCTTTCGTCAAAAACGATGCTGTTCCCGGATTTCCCCGAGCACGTCGTATTCGTGGGGTCGAACAGCGCACGATCGTAGCTGACGTCGTAGAACAATCCGTGCGAGATCGGCGAGCCCCCGGTCAGCAGAGCCAGGAGGCCGGGAAAGGAATCCGAGTTCGCGGGTGTGCGCGCGTTGCTGTACGTGACTCCATGGTGCGACAGTTCGGCCAGGGCAGAGTAAGGATGGCCCTCAACAAATCGCTCCACATCCAGTGCGTGCAGCCCATCCACGCTAATCAACAGGACATGGCTGACGCCGATGCCGTCTTCGGCCGTCTTCCGCTGGGCCACGAGTAAGGTAGACAACAGCGCGACTGAAAGCAAAGCGAAGTGAAACCTGCGCATACTTCCTCCCTATAATCTATTCGGCATGCTCAAACCTGAGCAGGTCCGTCAACTACGCTTCACGTTGATAAGCGAGGCAGGTTACAGTGCGGTTAGAGGATTGTTAAAAGCGCGTTACAGAATTGCAAAAGCCTTGTAGGGCAGGCTTTCCTGTTCAAGCGCGATGGGGGCGTGCTGTGGAAAACCGAACGCGCTTTATAATCTCGAGGCCACCATGTTTACACGACGAACTTTTCTGGAAGCCTGCACGGCAGCCGTGAGCGCGGCCCGGTTGCCCTACCAGCATTCAGCTGGAAATCCTAACCCGGCCGTTTCGACTTTGCCGCCGTCCATTGCGGAACTGAAATCGATGAAAGATCAGGCGCATCCCATCGGCAACGAAGAGCGCCAGGCCCGGCAGGAGAAAGCACGCGGGCTGATGGAAGCCAATGATCTGGACGCAATCCTCCTGATGGAAGGGACCTCCTTAAACTACTTCAGCGGCATACGCTGGTGGGGCGGCGAGCGCATGTTCGCCATGGTGCTTCCCGCCAAGGGAACGGCTTTCTATGTCTGCCCGGCGTTTGAGGAAGGCCGGGCCCGCGAACAGATCGCCAGGGCTCCCGAGGGCCGCCAGCCCGACCTCCGCATCTGGCAAGAGGACGACAGCCCTTACCAGCGGATCGCCCAGGGGTTGAAAGATCGCGGGATACTTACCGGAAAAATAGGGATTGAAGAAACGGTTCGCTTTGTGTTCTCCGAGGGAGTCGCGAAAGCGGCTCCGCAAGCCAAGCTGATCAGCGCCACTCCGGTTACCGCCGGATGCCGCATGATCAAGAGTCCGTCCGAGCTCGACTTGATGCGCCTGGCTTCGCGGGTGACCCTTACTGCTTATGCAGCCGTGTACCGGGCCCTCCACGACGGCATGACACAGTTCGAAGTAGGCCACCTGGTCGAAGCCGCACACGATCAGTTGGGATTTCCGGGAGACGGACTGGTCGAAATCGGTGAATATGCCGCCTTCCCCCACGGCTCCGTACAACCGCAGACGATTCGCGAAGGTGTGCCAATCCTGATCGACGGCGGCTGCAAGGTGGAAGGCTACCAGTCCGATATTACGCGGATGCTGGTGATCGGCACTCCCTCCGAGAAAGTAAGGAAAGTCTTTGAAATCGTTCACCGCGCTCAATCCGCGGCGTTGTCCGCGGCGCGGCCGGGCGTAGAGTGTGGAGCGGTCGACGCCGCAGCGCGCAAAGTGATTACCGATGCGGGGTACGGCCCCGACTACAACTTCTTCACTCACCGGCTGGGACACGGAATCGGCATGGATGGCCATGAGTGGCCCTATCTGGTGCGAGGCAACTCCATGAAGCTTGTGCCCAACCTGACCTTCAGCGACGAGCCCGGGATTTACATTCGCGGCGAATTTGGAGTTCGCCTCGAGGACGACATGCATATTACGGAGAACGGCGCGGAACTGTTCACGCCCCAGAGTCCGTCACTGGAACTTCCATTTGGAAAGTTCGAGGCGACTGCATAGGCGCGGCAGAGGCCTAAGGCCCACGACTTTCTGGCGCCGTGCTCGCCGCCCTTTTGGCTGGCTAGCGCGATCTAACCGGCAACGGTTGCAAGCTTTCCAATTGTTGCTTCACCGCCACGCTCAAACGCTGAATGCCTTCGCGGATCTGGTCCGGTGAAGGGGCAGAAAAGTTCAGACGCATGTGGCGACGCCCCTCCTCCGAGTGGCCATTGGGCGCGTAGAAGCAATCGCCCGGAACGAAAGCCACATTCTCGCGCACGGCTGCTTCGAAAAGCTTTTGTGCGTCCGCACCTTCGGGCAGCGTTACCCACAGGAAAAGACCACCCTTAGGCGTGGTCCAGGTCACTTCGGGCGGGAAGTATTGCGTAAGGGCTTCCAGCATCACGTCGCGGCGTTCGCGATACACCCGGCGGATAAGCTTCACGTGTTCGTCCAGGAAGTTGTCACGGGCGACTTCGTGAGCGACCATTTGCACAAAGGTCGAGCTATGCAAATCTGCGCCCTGTTTCAGCTGTACCAGTTTGCTGATGACGTCAGGCGGGGCGACAATCCAGCCGAGGCGCAATCCCGGCGCCAGGGTCTTCGAGAACGTACTTAAGTAAAGGACGTTGCCGATGGAGTAGCCGTTGTCGCAACGCAGGTTTTCGCGGTCCAGTACCACCAGGGGCGTAAGATGCTCGCCTTCGTAACGCAACTGGCCGTAGGGGTCATCTTCCACGATGGGAATGCCGTACTTGTCGGCCAGTAGAACGAGTTCATGCCGGCGCCCTTCGGACAGGGTTGTGCCTCCGGGATTCTGAAAATTGGGCAGAACGTACATGAACTTCGGTCCGGAGCGAAGCGGATCTTCCAAAAGGTCGGAACGCAGGCCGTCCTCGTCGCTTGGCACACTGACGTAGTCGGCGCCATAGACGTTAAATGCCTGCAAAGCACCTAAGTAGGTAGGCGCTTCCACCAAGACCCGGTCGCCAGGATTGATGAGGAGTTTCCCAATCAGATCCAGGGCCTGCTGTGATCCGGACGTGATCAGCACGTTTTCTGACTTCGCCTTGATTCCGTAGCGGGCAATATGCCGGGCGATCATCTCCCGTAAGGGTTCGTAGCCTTCGGTCGCGCCGTACTGCAAGGCGAGGTGGGGCTGCCGGTCGAGAACCTTGCAGCAAGCTTCGCGGAAGCGCTCGGTGGGAAAGACCTCCGAGGCGGGCAGGCCGCCCGCGAACGAAATCACCTCCGGCCGCTGCGTAAATTTCAGCAGCTCGCGGATTGCCGAACTACGGATCCCTTTGGTGCGCTGTGCATAACGCGACGTCCAGGCAGTCGACATCGTGGTCTCACCTCGTCCTCTATATTAAATCCTGGGAAACCACCTCAGATGTGACGCAGACCACCTGGCAGGTGACGAAAATCACAAAAGCGAGGTGACTTCCGCCTTCGGTCGTGCTGCTTGGCAAACCGTGCGCAGACCGGGCGCGTGCCCTTCCGGTGACTGTCCTCTTAGCGCGCTTGCTTGGTAGACTCTGGTACTGTTGCAGTTGTGCGCGGGTAGCGGGGCACAGCGATGTCCAGCCAAATCCCGAGGGGCGAAACTCGTTTGTTGGATTCTCGAACTCGTCAAAAGCAGCGCAGTTTCGCAAAGGGCGACCGGCTGCCCGGCGGAGTGAGCATCCCGCTGCCGTCCCAGCTCGAGCGCTCGCTCCTCCTGGCCCTCTTCTTTATGACGGTGGTTGCAGTCCTGTTCGCGGGTTCGGCTTCGGCGCAGATTTCGCCCGGACCCCTTGCTCGCCAGCATCAGTTTCTCGATGGAGCCATGCACTGCACGGACTGCCACAAAATTGGGGGAGGCAAGCCGGAGTTCAAATGCATCGGCTGTCACTCCGATATTGGGGCACGAGTGGCCGCCAGGCGCGGACTGCACGGCTCCTATCACATACCGGCAGGCTCAAGCCAGGAATGCGTGCGCTGCCACTCCGATCACAATGGGGCGAATTTTCCGTTGATCAAGTGGGATCCCAACAAATTCGATCACAAAGAGACCGGCTACCTGCTGGAAGGCAAGCACGCCGGACTTGCCTGCAACAAGTGTCATCTTCCCGACAGGATCCCCGCAGCCGAGCGTGCCAGCCTCAAGATGAAGGATTTGAGCAAGACCTTCCTTGGCATACCGCAAACCTGCGTGGCCTGCCACAAGGACTTCCACGAGGGGCGGCTGGGTCAAAACTGTCTCCAGTGCCACAATTTCGTCGACTGGAAAGATACCTCCGGGAAATTTGATCACAATAAAACGCGTTACCCGCTCACCGGATTGCACCAACAAGTGAAATGTGAGAAGTGTCACACACTGGACGCAAACGGCGCGCCGCGCTACAAGGGACTGCCTTTTGGTAAATGCAACGATTGCCACGCTGACCCGCACAAAGGCAGCTTCGCCGATAAGAGTTGCCAGTCCTGCCACAACACCAGCAGTTGGAAGAGAGTCTCATCATTGGGACTGAGCACGAACTTCGATCACTCCAAGACCAAGTATCCCCTGCTGGGAAAACACGCCAGCGTCGATTGCCTCCGCTGTCATGCCAATGGGGACTTTAAGAAAGAGCTGGCTTTCGCAAAGTGTACCGACTGCCACAAGGATGAACACAAAGGTCAATTCGCAAAGCGGCCTGAGGGTATCGAGTGCGCGACCTGTCACAACGTCGATGGCTGGAAGCCCTCCCTATTCGACGTAAAGGCCCACGCCAGGACCGACTACCCCTTAGTCGAAGGACACGCCAAGGTTCAGTGCGATAAGTGCCATACCCCAAAGGGTAAGGACACGGTGTTCAAGATCGCGAACTTTAAGCGCTGCACCGACTGTCACAGGGACGAGCACAACAAGCAGTTTATGGCCAAGCCTTACGAGAACCAGTGCGACCAGTGTCACAACCTGAAGGGATACAGTCCGTCTACCTTCACGCTGGCTCAGCATAAGAAAACCAGGTTCGAGCTCACCGGCGGCCACATTGCAGTCCCGTGCAGTGATTGCCACAAGCTGGCCGACAAGGATCAACCAAAATCAAATATTCCCTATCACTTCGACAACCTATCCTGCACCAGTTGTCATGAGGACGTACACCACGGCCAGTTCCAGGAGCGCATGGCCAAGATCGGCAAGGACGGAAAACCGATGGGCTGTGAAGCCTGCCACACGACCAAGGCCTGGCGCGAGTTGGACGGGTTCGATCACAGCGCAACTTCGTTTCCGCTGGCAGGTGCGCACCGGGCAGTCGCCTGTATTGACTGCCATAAGCCGCCGAATTTGGAGACCAAACTGGTGAATGTGGACTTCAAGAAGGCACCTGAAAAGTGCGAGGACTGTCATGAAAACGTCCACGCAGACCAGTTTGCGAAGCTGTTCTCAAATCAGGTCACCCAGTGCGGCGATTGCCACAACGCCACGAAATGGAAGCCATCCACGTTCGATCACGACAAGCGCACAAAATTCGCTTTGGAGGGTGAGCACCGTAACGTCGCTTGCGCTGGTTGCCACAAGCTCTTCCGCGCCGTGGATGGCAAACAGGTCCTCTTTTATGCGCCGACTCCAACGGCGTGCGCTGATTGCCATGGGCCGCAAGTCAAACCACTGAAGAAAAGCTAGCCTCCCTTGGCTGAATTGAACCGGGCCTGTACGATTTTTTTGACATTACAGTGTCTCATGCACCCTAACGAGGAAAAATTGCGCGGGGCGCTGCATAAGTTACATTTTTTTACACTCCTAAAGTGTAATAAAAGGCAACCATTCTTCTGATTGTCGCTCGCGAAATCCAACCCCGGAACATGTACTTGTGTAACCTTCCACAACATTTCTCAACTCAATAAGCTTGCTGGACATTGGATTGCTGTTCTTTTCATAACTTTACTGACTTTGCTGAAGTTTCCGTCTACTGAGTCGACTTCCTGTTCAAAAGGGTTGGGCAAACCTTGGGATCGACAATTCTGCTTCATTTGGCCGTCGCTTTGGCGATGTTCCCCGCTGGTCAGCCGGCGGGTGGACAGTCGCAGTCGTCTGCCAATTCGCGAAGTCCGCACGGAAGCCTGAGCATTCCCTGCCAGAACTGTCACACCTTGAGCGGATGGAAACCCATCCGGGCGGTGCCTGAGTTTGACCACAACACCACCCGTTACCCCTTGCGCGGACTGCATGAGGGCGTGGCTTGCACCCAGTGCCACACCAAGATGGTCTTTTCCAATGTGGGTACCCAGTGTGCGGACTGTCACGCGGACATTCACAAGCGGCAGATGGGCGCTAGCTGCGAACAGTGCCACACCGTCAAAGGCTGGCATGTTTCCATTCAGCAGATCAACCAGCATTTGAACCGTTTCCCGCTGATCGGAGCTCATGCGAGCGTGGACTGCGACTCCTGTCACAAGGGCGCTGCGGTCGGCCAGTTTCAGGGTCTTTCGACGCAGTGCTACTCCTGCCACCAGAGGGATTTCGTCAATACGAAATCCGCTGGCATCGATCACGTCGCTTTGAGTCTGCCAACCACCTGCGAACAGTGCCATTCGATGGACAATTGGATGGGCGCAAAGTTCGATCACGTCAAGTTCACCGGATTCGCCCTGACGGGGGCGCACGCGGCCCTGGACTGCAACGCATGTCATGCGGGCGGCAAGTTCGTGGGTACGCCGGCGACCTGCGTGGGCTGCCACATGGCAGACTTCAACAAGACCAACAATCCGCCGCACGCGCAGGCGGGGTTCCCGACCACCTGCCAGACTTGCCATAATTCAAGCGCCTGGGATCCGACAACTTTTAATCACACTACGTTCACGAAGTTTCCGCTGACGGGCGCGCACGTGAGCGTAGGCTGCACCCAGTGCCACATTAATAGCCAGTTCGTCGGGACGGCCACCGATTGCGCCTCCTGCCACATCAAGGACTTTAACGGGACGACCAACCCGAACCATGTGCAGTCCGGCTTCCCGCAGACCTGCCAACAGTGCCACACCACCGCGAACTGGACGAACGCGACGTTCGACCACTCGACCACCGGATTCCCGTTGAGCGGCGCCCACGCCACCGTGCAATGCCTCCAGTGCCACGCGAATGGCAACTACAACCTGACCACTGCCAATACCACGTGCATCAGCTGTCACCTGAAAGATTTCCAGGGCACAACGAACCCGAACCATGTGCAGTCCGGCTTCCCGCAGACCTGCACCCAGTGCCACAACACCACGACCTGGACGACCGCGACGTTTGATCACTCGACCACCGGATTCCCGCTCACCGGCGCCCACTCGACCGTGCAATGTGCCCAGTGCCACGTCAATGGCAATTACAACCTGACAAGTGCCAATACCGCGTGCGTCAGTTGCCACTTGAAGGATTTCCAGGGCGCAACCACTCCGAACCACGTGCAGTCGGGTTTTTCGCAAACCTGCCAGCAATGCCACAACACGACGACCTGGACGGGCGCGAATTTTGACCACTCGACTACCGGATTCCCGCTGACAGGTGCACACACCAGCGTGCAGTGCGCGCAGTGCCACGTGAACGGCAACTACAATCTGACCAGCGCCAACACGGCCTGCGTCAGTTGCCACCTGAAAGACTTCCAGGGCGCAACCAACCCGAACCACGTGAGCTCGGGCTTCTCGCAGACTTGTCAGCAGTGCCACACGACGACGACGTGGATGGGTGCGAATTTTGACCACTCGACCACTGGTTTCCCGCTAACGGGCGCACACACCAGCGTGCAGTGCGCGCAGTGCCACGTGAATGGCAACTACAACCTCACCAGCGCGAATACGGCATGCGTGAGCTGCCACCTGAAGGATTTCCAGGGAACGACCAACCCGAATCACGTGAGCTCGGGCTTCCCGCAGACTTGTCAGCAGTGTCACAGCACGACCACCTGGACCAGCGCGACGTTTGATCACTCGACTACAGGATTCCCGTTGACGGGCGCGCACACCAGCGTGCAGTGCGCGCAGTGCCACGTGAATGGCAACTACAATCTGACCAGCGCCAACACGGCCTGCGTGAGCTGCCACCTGAAAGACTTCCAGGGCGCAACCAACCCGAACCACGTGAGCTCGGGCTTCTCGCAGACTTGTCAGCAGTGTCACACGACGACGACATGGATGGGTGCGAATTTTGACCACTCGACCACTGGGTTCCCGCTAACGGGTGCACACACCAGCGTGCAGTGCGCGCAGTGCCACGTGAATGGCAACTACAACCTGACCAGCGCGAATACGGCATGCGTGAGCTGCCACCTCAAGGATTTCCAGGGAACGACGAACCCGAATCACGTGAGCTCGGGCTTCCCGCAGACTTGTCAGCAGTGTCACAGCACGACCACCTGGACCAGCGCGACGTTTGATCACTCGACTACAGGATTCCCGTTGACGGGCGCGCACACCAGCGTGCAGTGCGCGCAGTGCCACGTGAATGGCAACTACAATCTGACCAGCGCCAACACGGCCTGCGTCAGTTGCCACCTGAAAGATTTCCAGGGAACTACGACGCCGAATCACGTGCAGTCCGGATTCCCGCAAACCTGCCAGCAGTGCCATACCACGGCCTCGTGGATGAGTGCGAATTTTGATCACTCGACCACCGGATTCCCGCTGACGGGGGCACACACCACGCTGCAATGCGCGCAGTGTCACGTGAACGGGAATTACAACCTGACTAGCGCGAACACGAGCTGCGTCAGTTGCCACCTGAAGGATTTCCAGGGAACGACGAATCCGAATCACGTAAGCTCGGGATTCCCGCAGACTTGCCAGCAGTGCCACAGCACCACCACCTGGACGAGCGCGACCTTTGACCACTCGACCACAGGTTTCCCCCTGACGGGCGCGCATACGAGCGTGCAGTGCGCGCAGTGCCACGTCAACAACAACTACAACCTGACCAGCGCGAACACGACCTGCGTCAGTTGCCACCTGAAGGATTTCCAGGGAACGACGAATCCGAATCACGTAAGCTCGGGATTCCCGCAGACTTGCCAGCAGTGCCACAGCACCACGACCTGGACGAGCGCGACCTTTGATCACTCGACCACTGGCTTCCCGTTGACCGGCGCGCATACCAGCGTGCAGTGCGCGCAGTGCCACGTCAACAATAACTACAACCTGACCAGCGCGAACACGACCTGCGTGAGCTGCCACTTGAAGGATTTCCAGGGAACGACGAATCCGAATCACGTCACCTCCGGATTCCCGCAGACGTGCCAGCAGTGTCACAGCACGACCACCTGGACGAGCGCGACCTTTGATCACTCGACCACTGGCTTCCCGTTGACCGGCGCGCATACGGCGCTGCAATGCGCGCAGTGCCACGTGAATGGCAATTACAATCTCACGGCCGCGAACACGGCTTGCGTGAGCTGCCACCTGAATGACTTCCAGGGCACCACGAATCCGAATCACGTGCAGTCGAATTTCCCGCAGACCTGCCAGCAGTGTCACACCACTGCTTCATGGGGGAATGCGACGTTCGATCACTCGACTACCGGATTCCCGCTGACGGGTGCGCATACGACGCTGCAGTGCACACAGTGCCACGTGAATGGCAATTACAATCTCACGGCGGCAAACACGGCTTGCGTGAGCTGCCATTTGAACGACTTCCAGACTACGAATAATCCACCGCACGCGGCGGCTGGATTCCCGCAGACCTGCCAGACCTGCCATAGCACGACGAACTGGACATCTGCGACCTTCGATCACTCGACAACGGGATTTGCACTGACCGGATTCCACACCTCGCTCACGTGCGCACAGTGCCACGTGAACAACGCCTACAATCTGACCAGCGGCGCGTGTGTCCAGTGCCATCTGAAGGACTTCCAGGGCACGACGAACCCGAATCACGTGTCGGCCGGCTTCCCGCAGACGTGCGATCAGTGTCATACCACGACCAATTGGGGTAACGGCACTTTCGATCACTCGACCACGGGATTCACGCTGACGGGATTCCATACCACCATGGCGTGCAGCCAATGCCACGTGAATGGCAACTACGGATTAACGGCCGCGAACACCACCTGCATCTCGTGCCACCAGACTGACTACAACAGCACGAACTCGCCGCCGCATGCGTCCTCAGGTTTCCCGACCACATGCGACACCTGTCATAGCACCACCAACTGGACGGGAGCAACGTTCAATCACAACAACACGACTTTCCCGCTGACCGGGTTCCACGCGACGGCCGCCGTGACCTGCGTGATGTGCCACGTCAACAATAACTACACGACATTGCCAACCGCGTGCGTGGGCTGCCACCAGACGGACTACAACAACACCACGAATCCGAATCATAAGTCGGCCGGCTTCCCGACGACTTGCGACACCTGTCATACAACGACCGCCTGGACCGGAGCGACATTCAATCACACTTATTTCCCGACGAATCACGGGAACGCGAACGGAGTATGCGCAACCTGCCATACAAACCCGAACGACTACGCCGTGTTCACGTGCACTGCTTGCCATGAGCATGGCAGCAACAACGCCGCCAATTTCAAGCACCCCAATGTCGGAGGCTATGTCTACAACAGCATCAATTGTTACCAATGTCACCGAAACGGCGGTGGTGGCTAGAGTTTTGCAACAGTTAAAGAGAGTGCGAGCAGACGCGTTAGCTCCATTCCAAAAAGCAGTAATAACTTCCCCCCGCGGGCCAGTCCCCGTGAGTTATGAGGCGTGATGAAGCGTACGCGGCCACTAGTTGTGCTCCTGCTCCTGGGGTCTCTTAGCGCGGCACAAAGTCCAGCAGGTGGCGCGGCCGAGATCGAGCAGTTGCAGGTTAAGCGCGACGGGACCGATGTCACGATCCAGATCATCCTGACCGGAGCAGTACAGCCGGCGGTGGAGACGGCGACCAACCCCGACCGGCTTGTACTTGTGCTCCCCGGTACTCTCTCCGACGCCAAACAGAAACACTTTCCCCTGGATGCCAACGGCGTGCACGCCGTGCGCCTGGGTCTCAACAGCGCCAATCCACCCGTAACCCGCGTGGTGGTGGATCTGAATGAAGCCCATACGTATACGCTGAACGCGGATGGTAAAACCATCACGCTGCGGGTGCAAGCGGCGGAGAACGCTTCGGCTGCCCGGCGCAACGGTCCAGTTCCGGCCGCATCGGCCCCGCTGATGGGCGTATTTCGTCGCAAGCCTCAACCGGCTGCGAGCGACGCCGCCACCACGGCGCAAGCCCCGATTCCTGTTCCTCCCAAATTTCCTCCGATCAATTTCCCGGAGAAGCAGCCCGCCGCCAGCGCACCGCCCGCGGCTGCCAGTTCGACGGTGACGCCATCGGCGACGCACCCCAAGGTCGGCAGCTTACAGCAGGGCACCGTATTCCCGGGAATGGGTACGCCGGGAGCGGGCACGGTTCCCGTTCCCCAGAGCGCACCCGCAAGGCAGAGTGCCGCCGCTTCGGCGCCCAGTATCCCGACAACGGCCGTCGTAGCACAGACCGGCCCAGTATCGGTCGCACAGGCTGCTCCGTCCGTCACTACAACCGCCGCCGGAAGTCCCGCGTCGGTAACCGTCAACATCGCTCCCGCCCCAACTACGCAGCCAAGCACGCCCGCAGCGGTCAGCGCCGGGAGCGCGACAAGCAAGCCAACGCTTGCTACCTCGGCCGATTTGAGCTCTGCAGGGAATGCGAAGGCTACGGCGGTAGCAGCGAGGGGGAAGGATTCGGCTGAAACGCCTGCCTCGGCAGGGTCCTCTGCAAGTGCTGCCGGCTCTCCGAACATCACAGCAAGAGTCCTGTCGGCAACCGTGGCGGCTCCGTCTCCGTCGTCTGCTCCGGTGGCGACAGTGGCAAACCCACTGGGGTTACCCCCATCCACAGTAGCGACCGCGGCTAGCACGAACCCGCCGGCAAGCCCTGCAGGGGCTGCGACGGTAGCGAACCCGCTGGGCACGTCGGCTGCGACCACTACAGCTGCAACCACCACAGCTGCTACCACCTCGGAGCCGGCGAAAGCGCCCACGGTCGCACAGGGGGCGACAGTTGCGAATCCTCTAGGCCTACCCGAGAATGGAGCTACCCCAGCGGCGTCTTCAACGCCGAGCGCCCCGCAAGGCGCCACCGTTTCGAATCCGCTCGGCCTCGCACCTGGAGCTTCGGCTCAGGTGGAGGTTTTCGAAGAAGCGACGCCAGCCTCCGGGAACGAGACTGCCGCTGAGAACAACATCGCCAAAGAAACGGTTGCGGTCGCAGAACTTGAGCCGGAAATGCCCGCGGTGCTCGCGCTGCGCGCTACGCATCCCGACTTCCGCACGGCATTTCGCATCAAGTACGTTGCCGCCGGAGCCGCTTATCTGGACGGCGGGCGCGGCGCGGGACTCTCGGAGGGCATGAAATTAGTGGTACGTGAAACGCGTACCGGCTCCGCCGCCGCGGCGGCCGGCGGAAAAGAAGAAGACATCGTAGCTGAGTTGGAAGTGACATCCGTAGCAGAAGCTTCTGCCGTAACCGATGTTCACACTCCCAAGCGCGACGTGAAGCCGGGCGATCTGGCCTATCTGTCGGCCCAGGACGAGCAAGCGCTTGTCCAGCAGAACACGTTGAGCGCAACTCGTAAATATCCAACCGTCATCTCTTTCACCGAGGGAGACACCCTCGACGAAGAGGCCAGGGTTCAGATTCCGAGACCTCCCATGCCGTCTGTGAACCGGGCGCGCGGCCGCATCGGCGTCGACTACATGGGAACCTCGTTCCATGGATCCGCTGGTGGGACCAGCACAAACTTGAGCCTGGTGGCCCGCATGGATATGACCCGGATTGGCGGCACATACTGGAATCTGAGCGGGTACTGGCGGGGCCGGCTGAATTCGAATTCTTACGCGGGGACGCCGACGGTCCAGGATCTGCTTAACCGCACCTACCATCTGAGCATGACCTACGACAATCCCAACTCGGCTTGGGTGGCGGGCTTTGGACGCATGTACCTGCCTTGGGCATCCAGTTTGGATACGATCGACGGTGGATATTTCGGAAGACGCGTAAGCCACGGCGCAACCCTCGGGGTTTTTGCCGGTTCCACCCCCGACCCAACCTCCTACAACTACAATCCCGACCGTCGCATTGGCGGCGCGTTTGTAAATTTCGAGGGTGGCAGCTTCGATGATTTCCGCTACACCAGCACTTCGGGCATCGGCCTCAGCACCATTAACTGGAAGGTCGATCGGCCGTTCCTGTTCATGGAAAACGGCATTTACTACAAGCGGTATGTGGCAGTTTACGACTCACTCCAGGCAGATAGCCCCGTCAGCTACAAGGCAGGCGGGTCGCCCGGGGCGGGGATTGGCCGAAATTTCCTGACGGTCCGCTTCCAGCCGCATTCACGGATCGAATTCGATGCTAACTACAGTTATTTCAGAGACTTACCGACATTTGACACGACCCTCGTCTCCACTACTTTGCTCGACAAGTACTTGTTTCAAGGCTTTAGCGGGGGCGTCCGGCTGGAGGTTCTAAAGAACGTCTGGGTGTACACGAATCTGGGCCGGAGCAACCGCTCAGGAGACACCAGCAATTCCCTGAACCAGCTGTATGGTCTGACCTTTGGACGGCTTCCCTGGGTCCACGTCCGCGCCGACGGGCACTATGCGCGCTTCAACAGCTCGTTTGGCAGCGGCTATTATGAGTCCGTCTCGCTGTCGCGAACCCTAAGCGACAACTTCCGCCTGGAAGTGCTCGCGGGCAAGCAAAACTTTGTTTCCAGCTTTACTAACAACAGCAATAACAGATTCGTAACCAGCAATCTGGAAATGAACATGGGAGCGCACTATTTCGTGCAGGGAGGGTTCACGGTGAGCCGCGGCGCGACTCAGGACTACGATCAGTGGTTGATGACCCTCGGCTACCGGTTCGATAGTCGGAGGGCCAAGGGTCAATGAAATGGCATCCTAAGTGCAACACGTTAATTGTGAAACTCTTTACAGCCAGTGTCTTCATTTGCATTGCGGCGTCTTTGTCGAGTGCCGAAACCACTCCCCTCCAGGAGTTGATCGGGCGCGCGAATGATCAAGTCGCGAAATTCGTGGAAAAGTTCTCCGACGTAAAATGTACAGAGCACGTCACCCAGGAGAAATTAAAGGCCGACGGCAAGGTCGAACTCAAGGAAGAGTCAACCTACGACTACCTGGTGATTTTGACCAATGCCGGCGGGGAGATCAGCCTGGACGAGTCGCGCCTGGCGGTGCATGAGCAGAAGAAGGACCAGAAGAAAGGCGTATCCATGCTGGTGAGCAATGGATTCGCAACTCTGTTCCTGGTATTCCACCCCTACTACTCCTCCGGGTTCCAGTTTACGGACCTCGGCGAGGATACGCTCAACGGCCGCAAATTCGACAAGGTTGAGTTCAAGCACATCCCTGGCATGCGTTCCCCGGCGGCGCTCGCCTTACGAGGCCGCGAGTATCCGCTGGATCTGGCTGGGGTCGCCTGGATTGACCCGGTAAGTGGCGTTATTGGTAAAATTGACGCAGGCTTGGCGACCAACATGGAAGACATCGGCCTGAAAACCATGCGCTCCGAGGTGCAGTTTCAGCCGGTGCCTTTCAAGGATGCCAAGGATATCTACTGGTTTCCTGCCCAGGCCAGCGTCGAAGTGGAGACCCCGCGTCAGCACTGGCGCAATACCCATAACTTCACGGACTACAAACAGTTCTCTGTAAGTACGGAAGAGAAAGTTGCTTCGAAATGAGTGCGAATGCTTCTGTTGCAACCGCGGTTGCGCCGGTTCGCGATCGCGAACGCGGCCATCGCTCCCGGGTGGCAGCCGGATATTTTCTTTTCGCGACCCTGATCCTATCCCTGACCGTCTACGGGTTCGACTTCTATACCCTAGGCTCAGCGGATCGCCCTTCTTCGCCTAAGTATTTGGCCCTGAAACCCAGCGGCACGATCGGCATTAAGCTGGGCTGGCTGGGTGTGGTCATGTTTCTGATCATCTTCCTGTACCCGTTGCGCAAGCACTGGTCCTGGTTGATGAAAAAAGGAAACTCCCGGCACTGGCTCGACTACCACGTGATCCTGGGGATTGCAGCTCCGTTTGTGATCGCCTTCCACTCCTCCTTCAAGTTCAGCGGATTTGCGGGCATGGCGTTCTGGATCATGTTTGCGGTTTCGGTCAGCGGTATCATCGGCCGGTACCTCTATGGCCAGATTCCGCGAAATTTGAAAGCCGCGGAAATGACCCAGAAGGAATTGCAGGAATTTCATCAGCAGTTGGCCGGACAACTGAAACAGCAGCGCCTGGTTTCCGAGCGCGATCTGCGGGCACTCCTTACTTTGCCCAGTCGCGAACGCGTGCAAGGACTTTCGATGGTCACCGCGCTGGGTTACATGTTTGCCCTGGATGTCGCTCGGGCCTTTCGAGTGGCCAGGCTGCGCCGACATGCGTTAAGCCTGGGAGAGAAACTCATCACCCTCGGGGGCTTTCTCAAGACCTCGAACCACGATGTCGAGAAGGCGGTCGGAGTGGCCCGCGAGGACGCGGCGCTCTCCAAGCGCATTCTCTTCCTTAAACGCTCGGAGCAGGTGTTTCACCTGTGGCACGTGGTGCATAAGCCGTTCAGCTATACCTTCGCGCTCCTGGCGATGATCCACATAGGGGCGGTCCTTCTGATGGGCTACCGGTGGTAGAGTTAGTAGAGTGGTATGGATACACTGATAGCCTTCATCGTCGCTGCCGCCCTTACCGTTTTCTTCCTAAGAAACTACCTTAAGGGGATCAAGCAACGGGACGCGAAAGCACGCGCCGCCGCGGAAAAGGGAAAGCTGTTTTCCGAGGGGCCCAAGGCGCAACACCCCCACATCGACAACGCCTACTGCATTGGGTGTGCGACCTGCACCACGGTTTGCCCCGAAGGGGACGTGCTGGCCATGCTCGGCGGCAAAGCCGTGATTGTAAACGGCTACAAATGCATAGGGCACGGTCTGTGTGCGGATGCCTGCCCGGTGGGGGCGATTGCCATGGTCATGGCCAGCCCCAGCATGGGCGCGGACATGCCTACGCTGACCGCCGAGTACGAAACTACGGTTCCCAACCTATTTATCGTCGGGGAGTTAGGCGGCCTGGCCCTGATCAAAAATGCCGTGAACCAGGGACGGGAGTGCATCGACACCGTCCTGAATCGGTTCACGGAGAGGGGCACTGCCAGGACTCTGCCCGATGTCTTTGATGTGCTGATCATTGGGGCCGGACCTGCCGGCATTGCCGCTTCCCTGCGTGCCATCCAGCATAAGCTGAAGTACCTCACACTGGAGCGCGATGAGATTGGCGGCACCGTCGCCAAGTACCCTCGCCAGAAACTGGTGATGACCAGCCCGGTGGAATTCCCGATGTATGGCAAATTCAAAAAGACGGAGCTTTCCAAGGAGAACCTGCTGGCGTTTTGGGACAAAGTGCTGCACCGCGCGGACTTCAAGGTCAAGACCGGCCAGAAGGTCGAGGACATTAAGCGAGGCCCGGACGGCATCTTCACGGTGAGCAGCCAAGATTCCCAATATCGTGCCCACGCCGTCATTCTGGCGTTGGGTCGAACCGGGACCCCGAGGAAGCTCGGTGTAAAGGGCGAGGACCTTTCCAAAGTGATGTACCGGCTGATCGAAGCAGACCACTACATCAACAAGAAAATCCTCGTGGTTGGGGGCGGCGATAGCGCGGTCGAGGCGGCCATGGGACTGGCTCACCAGGTGGGGAACAAGGTCACACTCACGTACCGGCAGGGGCAATTCAGCCGCATCAAGGAACGCAACTCGCAACGAATCGCGGAGTGCATGAAGTCCGGGAAGGTCGAAGTATTTTTTAATTCGAACCCAGTCGAATTCAAGGAGCAATCCGTAGTCATGGAGGTGGAGGGGCAAACTCGTGAGATTCCGAATGATTTCGTGTGGATCTTCGCGGGAGGAACTCCTCCGAATGATTTCTTGAAGAAGATTGGGGTCGGATTCGGAGCCCGTGACATGACCCAGGATGCCAGTGAAGAGGCTAAACAGGCAGCCGCCTCCCGGAAAGCCGTCGCGACCAAGCCGGATACAAAGCCGGCGGGTGGCCGCCCGGCTGTCCCCGAAGAAGACCCGGCAGGAGCCCGGCTTGGAATTCCAGGAGAAGAACTCCCCAAGGTTGCCTATCGCCTCGATGACGCAGCCAAGTATGCCGAACACGATATTTTGGTGGTGGGTGGCGGCGATCGGGCGATTCATGCCGCGGTTGCTCTAAGCCATGCTGGACGGAATCGCGTTACGTTGAGTTATCGGGGCGACCAGTTCCAGCGCGGCCCCGACCGCAACCGCGTGCTCATCGAGACGGCGGAACGGGAAAAGAAAGTGCGCATCCTCCGTCACTGCAGCGTGGCAGCGATCACTCCGGATTCCGTCATCCTGGATGTCAACGGAAACCCGGCGGAGATTCCGAACGACTGGGTCTTTATTCTGCTCGACGGGGACGCCACGGCAGAATTCATGTCTGAAGCAGCGGAAATCACCCAGACGGTTCGCTCCTGAACCAGGTTACTGGCTCAGAACCTGAGCTGGTGCAAATAGCGAAAACTCGCTTGAATGCTGGCGAACTCGGACTTCGGCTCGTCCTGCTCGACGAAGTAGTGCTCAATGCCCGCTTGATCGGAGTGAGCCAGGACCGCCGGCCAGGCTATCGAATTATCAGCAGCAACCTCGGTCATAGCACCATGCTGATCCCGTCCTTTGAGGTGTACAAGCGGGAACCGGCCAGGATACCGGCTGAAATACCTCACCGGGTCCGCTCCCCCTTTGACCAGCCAAAAGATGTCCATCTCCATTTTGACGAGATGGGGATCGGTCTCGTTCAGCAGAATTTCATACGGTAACTTTCCCTCCACCGGTTCAAACTCGAACGCATGGTTGTGATAGGCGAACTGGATGCCGGCTTTGCGAGCGGCATCTCCAGCCCGGTTCAACGTCTCAGCGGCACGCTGCCAACTGCCCGGCTCCTGCCGTATCTTTTCGTCGATCCAGGGACATACCAGGTACTGCTGCCCGATGACATTGGCAGATTCGAGCACGGAAGGCCATTTGTCGCCCAAGTAGCTGTAATCAAAATGGGCAGATGGCGAGACCAGTCCCACGCGGTCGAGAGAGTTCTTGACATCTTTGGGAGCACGCCCGAAGTAGCCCGCGAACTCCACCTCGCGATACCCAATGGCCGCCACCTTGGCCAGAGTTCCATCGAAGTCTTGTTGCATCGCTTTTCGGACCGTATAAAGCTGGACTCCGATGAGGTGGATCTCTCTTTGACTTGAGGCCCACGCTCGGCGACCGCCCAGCAGTGCGCCCGCCGCAGCGATCTCCAGAAAACTCCGGCGATTGATCAGGGTGCCTCCTTATGATCCAGTTCCGGCTGGCCAGGGCTGTGGCCCGCGCCTTACTTTACTTCTTACTTCACCACGAACATCGAAGTTGGTGCGGAAGTGGTGCTGGTAGTCGAAACCAATGTTAAGGCGCCGCTGGCTGGCGTGATCTTGAATCCTGAAATCGTCCCTGAAGTCTGATTGCCGACGAACAACAGTTTCCCGGAGGTATCCGCGACGATAAAGCCAGCCGAACCACCGGCAGCGATGGAGAAATTACTGGCCGCAGCGGTCGGAACACCGCTAGTCCCGTCAATTGTGAATTCGTAGACATTGCTGCCCGAAGCCAGGCTTGTGACATACAGGTATTTTCCGGATGCATCCACGATCAGGGAGCTCAGGGGAGTAATTGTGGTACCAGTGTTCGCCACGCCAAACGGAGATCCACTCATGGCTGCCAGTGCGCCGGTGGTAGCGTCGATCGTAAATCCCGAAAAAGTTCCGTCCAGCAGGTTGGCCACATACAGAAACTTTCCTCCCGGCTCGATGGCGATCCAGTTCGGCCCGTTTCCCACGGGGATAGGTGAGTTCGGCACGGGACTTAATTCCCCGGAAGAATCAATCGAAAAACCGGATATTGAGGCACTGCCCGAATTCGCGACGTACAGAAACTTTCCTGAAGGCGAAATGCTTCCCCGGACAGGAGTGAACCCCGAAGTCTGGAATGAAGACCCGGTAGTCGCGGCCAGCACGCCGCTGCTGGCAGTAATCGAGTAGCTGGTAATGGTGTTGGAGGCGCTGTTGACTGCGAACAGAAAAGCTCCCGCAGGGTCCATCAAAAGGTCCGACGGTTGTTCTTCGGTGGGGGTGCGCGGGGTGATTTCCGTCAGTGCTCCAGTACCGCCGACCTTGTACAGTGAAATGGTGTTCTCCCCCGCGTTGGACACATAAGCAAATTTCCCAGACGGGTGGACGCGGACCGACGTGGGCGAGATCCCGGTCGGGTAGGGCGACCCCAGTACCTCCTTAAAGGCGCCGGTATTGGTGTCGAGGCGAAAAGCCGACACTCCATTATTGAGGGGAGTTGTAATGTAGGCGGTTTGCCGCCGACTGCTGCCGCACGCGACCACCACCATGAGACCAGTCAAGGTGAGGATCGCGACGCTCGTTCTGGTTGACACCGTTCGGCTCCTTTGCACCGGGCTATCCTATCCGCCGGACCGCCGGGCGTGAGTCTGCATATAGATTGAAAACAGGATCGAGCTATTCTATTCCATCCCGGATTGAGGCCGGGAGCCGAGCACGCGCCTTTTCCAGCGGTAGGACTGGCCATCCGTGCTTAGACGGCCGCTTGCGGCCCCGCGTTGCCCGCCAGCCCCGATGTCACAGAATGGCCGACAAGCGGCCAAAGTCGGGTTAAGATGCAGGGGTCCGGAGCAGATCCGCCTTTTCATCTGCTCTTCAGGGTGCAAGGGTAAAACAATCAGCATGAAATCGGAGTGCCGGTGAAGTTGTTGGTGGTAGAAGACGAGGCGCGGATGGTCGAACTCCTGCGCAAGGGACTGGCGGAAGAGGGCCATACCGTCGTGTGCGCCGGCGACGGAAGTGAGGGCCTGGATCTTGCCCGAAACTATGAGTTCGATGCGATCATCCTCGATATTATGCTGCCGAAACTCAGTGGCTACGAACTGGCCCAGCAGATTCGCCAGGAGAAGATTGCGACCCCGGTGCTGATGCTCACGGCCAAGGATTCCGTTCCCGATCTGGTGCGTGGCTTGGACGCGGGCGCCGATGACTACCTGACCAAGCCTTTCGCATTTGAGGAACTCCTGGCACGCCTCCGGGCAGTCAAACGACGGGCGCCCGTCCCCCAGGCAACCAGGCTTCAGGTGGGAAATCTGATCCTGGATCCGGCTACGCGGGAAGTTTCTCGCGGCGGCGAGGATATCCTGCTGACCCGGACGGAGTACAACCTGCTCGAGCGGCTTATGTACCGGGCCGGCAAGGTCGTACCTCGCCGCTCCCTGATTGAGGCTGTTTGGGGCTTTGATCGCGACATCGAGGAAAACACGCTCGACGCGTTCGTGCGCCTTCTGCGAACCAAAATCGACGGCGACCCGCAGCCGAAGCTGATTCATACCGTGCGCGGAGTGGGTTACATGATCCGCTCGGAGAGTCAATCGTGAAACGGCTCTCGATCGGACTTCGCCTGACGGTTTGGTACCTGGCCATCTTTGCAGTGGCTCAGCTGATTTTCGGCGTCGGGATGTGGTTCATCCTGCGTGAGAACCTGCACGATATCGCCGATACGACGCTGGCGACTGAAGTCGAGGACGTGCGGCGCTTCCTCGAGAGCCAACGCTCAGACCGGACGATCGAGGATCTTCGCAAGCAGGTCACCGAGGAGTACAGCGCTGAAACCGGCGGCGACTACCTGCAGATTGTGGATGCCGACGGCAATTGGATCTACCGCTCTCCCGCCCTCGCACAACAAGGATTCCCCGCCATATCACCGAGTCTGCTACGCAAGCCCATCCACGAAGACCGGCGAGCTGGCCATGAGCCATTGCGCTTCGTCAGCCAGCGAATTGATGTGAATGGCCGTGCCTATACCGTGCAGGCCGGCACCGTCACCCGCGAAGAGGCAGAAACCCTTGAACGCTTCCAGCGCTACCTGATGATGTTTGCGCCCTTGCTTCTGCTCACGGCAGGGCTGGGTGGCTACTGGCTCAGCCGCAGGGCGCTCGCTCCTGTCGATGCTTTGACCCGCACCGCGCGGACCATCACCGGCAATACGCTGAGCAGCCGCCTCGAGCAGCTTCATACGGGCGACGAATTGCAGCGCCTTTCCGATACCCTGAACGAAATGCTGGCCCGCATCGAAATCGCATTTACTCGAGTCACAGAGTTCACCGCGGACGCGTCTCATGAACTGCGCACTCCCATCTCCCTGATTCGCACCGAGGCAGAGCTGGCTTTGCGGCGATCGCGCGGGGAGCAGGAGTACCGCGAAGCCCTGCGCCACATTCTGCTGGAAGCGGAACGCACCACCTCCCTGATTGAAGAATTGTTAGCCCTGGCGCGCGCTGACTCTGGTCGCCAGGCATTGAATATCCAGCCGATGGACCTAAGGGGAGCGCTGACGGAGGTGGCTTCCGGGTGGCGCCAGGTGGCGAACGTGCGTGGCCTTCAGTTCAGTGAAAGAATCCTGGACGTGGAGTTGCGCGTACTGGGAGACGGCGCCGCCCTGCGACGCGTGCTCGATATCCTGCTGGACAACGCATTCAAGTACACTCCCACCCCCGGGGGGACCGTCAGTCTGTCGGCCGAGGAGAAGGACGGGGCGGCGGTAATCAGCGTACGTGACAACGGTGTGGGTATCGCCGAGTCAGAGCAGGGCCGAATCTTTGAGCGCTTCTACCGCGTTGACAAGGCCCGTAGTCGGGAGATGGGGGGCGCCGGACTCGGCCTCTCCATCGCGCAATGGATTGTTCAGCAGCACCATGGGAAAATTATTGTCGAGAGTACACTGGGCGCGGGGTCTATCTTTCGCGTGCAGCTTCCGCTGGCCGCTGCGAATATTTCCCAGGAACTGCTTCTTCAATAGCGCTTCTGCGCGGCTTACTCGGCTACAAGCAGGCTTTCCGCAAACGGCCATTCCTGGTCGATCCACTGTGCGTCGCAGCGGAACCCGGTATCCTTCGCCAACTGGCAGACTTCCTCTTTGGAATATTTATGGCTGCTTTCAGTCCAAATGGTCTCTCCGGCTGCAAAGCGTACGGAGAAACCCGCGGCGGGAATGGTAACCGTCTGCGCGCACTTGGAGAGCAGGTGCATCTCAACGCTACGGGCCCGGGGGTTGAATTTCGCAACGTGCTCAAATTGATCGAGTACGAAATCGGCATCCAGTTCGCGATTAATTCGAACCAGCAGATTCCGGTTGAACGCGGCAGTGACCCCCAGGGTATCGTCATAAGCCTCTAGCAATTGAGGAATGGGCTTCAGCAGGTCTGCCCCCAGGAGCAGAGAGTCGCCCGGACGCAAACTGCCGCGGAGATTCTTCATGAATTCAATGCCGGCGGGACGGTCGAAATTTCCGATGGTGCTGCCCAGAAAAAGCACCAGCAGATACTGATTGTGTTTGCGGCGGGCGGCAACCTCGGCGAGCCCATCCAGGTACTCACGCTCGAAGCCCACAATGCTGATGGCATCGATGTCCCCCAACTCCCGCTTGCACATGGCCAGCGCGGTGGGTGAGATTTCGATCGGACAATAGGCTGTGTGCTGCCGCCGCGCCAGTGCTTTCAGCAACCAACGCGTTTTCTTTCCGCTACCGCTGCCGAGTTCGGCCACCATGAGGGGCAAGGGCAACCGTTCCACGATGTCATATGCATTTCTCTGCAGAACCCGCTCGTCAGCTCGGGTTAAACCGTATTCCGGCAGCACGCTGATCACTTCAAACAGGGCCGAACCCACATCGTCATACAGATACTTCGACAGCAGTTCCTTCTGCGGTTTGGTAAGGCCCGCACGCACTTCGGAAGCGAACTCCGAAATCGGCTGGGCCGTTATAGCGTGTGTCAGCATGCTTGCTCCCTTAGCTCTTGCGAGCTGGTTCAGTGGCTCACGCAGCGAAAACCGGCGTAAACATGTGGATAGTGAGGTTGAAACCAGTTACGGAACGAGCGGCGCAGCATGCAGGCGGCGGTGCGAGCGGAACCGCCCTTCATGACGAAATGCTTGTTATCGAAAAAATCCGCAGAATAGCCACGATAGAAAGGAAACGGTTCGAATCCGGGGAACGGTCCAAAAAGCGTCGACGTCCATTCCCAGCCATTACCCAGCAGATCGGCGACACCGAATGCACTTTGACCCTCGGGAAAAGCTCCCACCGGGGTTGGATCCCAGCGCTGGAAATCGAAATTGCCGCGGATGGCGCTCGGGGCTTCGCTGCCCCAAGGATAAGGCCGCTCCGGGCCCTCGGGCGTGCCGTATGCGGCGCGCTGCCATTGCGCCTCCGTGGGCAGCGACTTACCGGCCCGACGCGCGTAGGCGCTGGCTTCAGCGTGGCTCACATATACCGGCCAGTCCAATGGAAGAGCAATTTCTTCAAACATTCCGGTGAGATACCACCCGTCTGCGCGCCGGCGCCAGAAACCGGGATGGCGGATGTCGTTCTTCGTTTTCCAATCCCAGCTCTCGCCAGTCCAGAAGTCGGGATTGTCGTAGCCGCCCGCAACCAGGAATTCGAGAAACTGCTGATTTGTCACCTTGTATTGATCGATCGCGAACGCGGGCACTTCGACGGTATGCTGCTGGTATTCGTTGTCCCAGCCAAAGCTGTTCGGGTCACCCCGGCGCAACCCCAGCGTGACGCGTCCCGCGGGAACATCGATCATGGCAGGGATAGCCGGGCCCAGCACGAATTCCGGCCTGATTTGCGGATGGACCTTTCGCTCTACCGGAAGCTGATGCAGCATGTAGGTAAGGGTTTCCGCGTGCATCAGGCGATGCTCAATCGCCACCTGTAGAAGCAGGCTTAAAGGAAATTCTCCCTCATCCGGCGCTCGCTCTCCAGTGAGCCGGCTTTCCAGGCCTTCATCCAGATTGCGCCGGATGTGAGCTACGTAGTCACGCACCTCGGAGATGGCAGGCCAGTCCTTTGGCAGGTCGGTCGGCAATCCGCCGCCCACCGGATCGATCCCGAATGCGAAGAGACGATCGAACTCGGGGTGAAATGCTTCCAGACCAATAGCCCGTTCGCGTAAGAGATTCCAGTCGAACGCCTCAAGGTGGCCGACATAAAAAATAATGCGATGTCTTTCCGGAATAGGACGGTCGTACAGAAATTCAGGTTTAACGAGATCAAAAAGCCGATCGGTGTTCGCTCGAGCTTCCACCAACCGGTCAAGGAGTTCGTGTCGCAGCTCCACTTCCCGCTGTGCTACGGGCATATCTGGATATCCTCCCTCAGCGCAGTCGCCGCCAATACGCCTTCGGGTAAGATGCCCTCATTGCGGAAAAGGCTCAGGCTTTTCTCGACTGGAATGGGCTGCCCCCTGCCTTTGCGTAGACCTGGACCTCCCACGGCATCTTACTGTTATATAATGACTTATCTGACCATCATCGAATGGATGGGCGGTGCCTTGCCGAAGCGCGCCGGAAGAGTTGGGTAGGCCTGTGGAGGGTAAAGCCCGTGAATGGCGGAGTTGACCGGGCATGGTCTTAAAACGAGATTGCGCCCGCCAGGTACAAAACGGCTTTCCCCTTAATCGTGACACGGGAGCCGCGAGGGTCCACCACCAGTTCCCCCCCTCGTTGTGAGATCTGCCGGGCGCGCAGCACGCTCTTGCGCAGGCGATTCGCCCAATAGGGACCCAGTGTGCAGTGGGTGGAACCGGTTACGGGATCTTCGGGAATGCCATAGCTGGGGGCAAAGTAACGCGAAACGAAGTCGGATTCTTCCCCCACCGCGGTAATACAGACTCCGGCGGGATGCAAGCGCTCGAGGATGGCGAGGTTGGGGCGCGCATTACGCACATCGTTTTCGGTTTCGTACACGACGAAATAGTTGCGCTCGGCGGCGGTATCGCCGCTCTCCAGCACCACCCGGGGAAACGGCTCCAGTCCGTCCAACAGTGCCTTCGGAGGCGTTACACAGGGAGTTGCGGGTGCTGAAGGAAAGTCCATTGCCAAGTAGTCGCCATCCTGCTGGACCATCAGTTCCCCGCTACAGGTTTGAAATCGAACGGACGTCGTTCCAGGTTCCAGCACATTGAAAATGACAAATGCGGTCGCCAGCGTCGCATGCCCGCAGAGTTGGACTTCGGACCTGGGCGTGAACCAGCGCAGCCGATAAGCCCCGTCTTCCGGCACCAAGAAAGCCGTCTCCGAAAGATTGTTCTCCGCCGCGATTGCCAGCATTTCCTTCTCTGGGAGCCAGTTTTCCAGGGGGCACACAGCCGCAGGGTTTCCGGAGAACACCTTGGAGGTAAATGCGTCCACCTGGAACAGGGACAATTTCACGATCGTCTTCCCTTGTGAAGGTACAGGTCAGGAACTCGTTCAACCACCATACTAGGTTTAGCACAGCCAGCTAGCGAACTGCTCAGGGCCAGGCGATGGGAACGAGGGCAAGGCGGCTTTTCTGCGGTGGGAGAACGCGGTTCGGGGTGGCCTGCTTGGGTCCTGCTATTTTTCCCTAAACTCTACCCAACCGCGCGTTTTTCCGAAATCAATATTGATTTCACACTTCTTGGGGCCAGTGTGGCCGAAGTAGATTGCCAGTTTGTCGGCTGGCGAACTGAGCTGTCCGGTTGTCATGCTGGCGCGCGCCAGGTCCTGCTTCTCGTCGTACTTGGCATCGACGGCGGTGTTCTTGCTTACAATGAGAGTCCATTCTTTCTTGCCCGGAATGACATACATGGTGTAGCCGCCGGTGGGGATATGGACATCGCCGAAGCCAAGGTCGGTCTCTGTGAAGAAGGTCATCGCCGAACCGCCGGGTATCAGGACCTTGCCCAGGGGAGGCCCGTCGCTGCGGCCGGCAGGAATCGGTGTGTAGTGCGCGGTAAGCTGCTTGCCGTCCTCAAAGGCGCAAATCGCGCTTTCGGGTTCGGAGCCCTGCGAGGCCTGTTGGGCAATTGTCACTGGAACCAGCACCACGTAACAGAGCAAACCTGCGCAAGCAACCAGAGCACGCATGAGGCTGTCTCCACTCCGAAATTGAGTGCCGAATATCATTGCAGAAGGATCAGCGAAAGAGAATACCACCGGCCAGATAATTTGCAATGATTGTGTCAAATTGGGCCCACGGCGGACTGTTGCGAGGGGCCTGGCTGCGGGCCTGCGCGCGGGCCTGGGCGCGTGGGAAAAGCGTACGATGGCGCAAAGCGATCGTGGAGATGATCATGCAAAATAACATTTGGCCCGAGTTGCCGCTGGAGGCATGGAAAGATACGTATGCCACTCTGCACATGTGGACCCAGGTGGTGGGCAAGGTCCGGCTTGCCCTGACTCCGCGCATTAACCACTGGTGGGGAGTGCCGCTGTACGTGAACGCTGTCGGCCTGACAACGTCTCCAATTCCCTACAAGACGCGGGTGGTCGAAATCCAGTTTAATTTCCTGGAACACGAACTCGTGATCTCGACCTGTACTGGCGAGCAAAAGATTCTGCCTCTGCGGCCACAATCCGTCGCAAGCTTCTACGCAGAATTCATGGCTGCTTTGCGATCGCTTGCGATTGAGGTGAGCATCTGGCCAATGCCGGTTGAAATTGCGAATCCCATTCGTTTCGATCAGGACACCGAGCACGCCTCCTATGACCCGGTGTACGCTCAACGGTTCTGGAGGATTCTGACCCTGATCGATCCCGTCTTCCAGGAATTTCGGAGCCGTTTTATCGGCAAGCACAGCCCCATCCATTTCTTCTGGGGAAGCTTCGATCTGGCTTCCACTCGCTTCTCCGGACGTCGCGCCCCGGAACGTGCGGGCGCCGATCCGATCACCCGCGAGGCTTATTCTCATGAAGTGATCAGCGCGGGTTTCTGGCCGGGCGGAGGCGATGTGAAGGGCCCGGCGTTTTACACGTACGCCGCACCGGAACCTGATGGATTCAAGACTGCCTCGGTCGGCCCCGATAAAGCCTTCTACTCGCCGCTGGGAGAGTTTCTATTGATGTACGAAGACGTCCGCAAATCCGCCCAACCGGAGAAAACCTTGCTGGAATTCCTGCAGAGCACATACGAGGTGGGCGCCAACCTGGGGAAATGGCCGCGAGCAGAACTGGAGAAATCGATTTAGCCTGCTCCTGCGATGCCAGAACGATGGTGCGCGAACACGTGGCTGCCTGGTCTACGGGGGGGGCCCGCCCGATTTCATGCGACGAAGTTCTTGTTCGTAAGCCTGTCGCGGATCACGTCCGGTGACCTGCTTGTACCATGCGGGATGGAAGGTCCAGGCCCACGCTTCGCTCACGGCGCCACGCGTCATGGAGTGGAATGTGCCGGGCTCGCCGATGGTGCTGAGATAGATGTGAATGAAAATTCCTCCCAGCATGATCAGGGCTGAGATGTCGTGCAAGACATAACTGACGGCAACCGTGATCCTTCCAAACGTCCCGGCGCCGAACCACAAAACGATTCCGGTAATCAGGTACACGACACAGCCGACAACGATTTCCCAGAACTGGACTTTCTGGCCGGCGTTGAAGAAACCCGTTTCCGGCGGGTCCAGCTTCTCGGAGCCGTTGATGATTGTTTTGATGCTGCGCATCCAGCGTGAGTCCGCGGCCGTCCACCGCATCGGGGTGAGCCAGTTCAACATCTGCAGTCCGAAAAATGCTACGAAGGCCAGGCCGAACCATGGGTGCATCGCGCGCGCCAGTGGGCCGCCGCCAAAAATCGGTGTAAACCACCGGAACAGCCACGGCAGGTAGATGCCAAACCCGGAGAACAAGGCAAGGAAGAAGAAGAGTGCGACCATCCAGTGCAGGAAACGCGTGTAGACCGGATGACGCAGGAGCTCACCCGGATAGACCTGCGTTCGTCCGATGGAGTCGAAGGCTCGCCGCGCTTTGTCGTCAAAACGCTCAACCGCGGTTCCCATGGGTGCCCTCCTCTTGCGGATCTGGTTGCGGCCGGCGCGGGCCCACCATTACGTAGTGCAGGCAAACTCCCAGCAACCCGAACAGGGCAAACGTGCCCAGTACCGGCTTCGCCAGCCACTTCCAGATCGTGTAACTCCACGGAATCTGAGGATTGCTGGGCAGTCCCCCGTAGCGTTCCGGGTTGGTAGCGTCGTGCAGAACGTAGATCACGTGCGTCCCGCCGATGGATTGCGGATCGTATACCCCGGCTTTCTCAAAACCGAAGTTCTCGCGGAGCTGCGTCGCCCGTTCTCCCGCGATGAACTTCATGTCGTCCTTCGAGCCAAACTTCAGACAGCCAGTCGGACAGGCCTTGATGCAAGCCGGTTCCAGCCCCTGGCCTACGCGATCGGAGCACAGCGTGCACTTGTAAACTTTTTTCGAAAAATTGTTGAACTTGGGGATGTCGAAGGGACAGCCTGAGACGCAGAATTCGCAGCCAATGCAGTTTTCCTGCTGGAAGTCCACAATGCCGTTCGTGTATTGCACGATAGCGCCGTCGGCCGGGCACGCGCGCAGGCATCCCGGGTCGGCGCAGTGCATGCACTGATCCTTGCGCATCAGCCACTGGATCGTCCCATCTTCCCGCTGGTGTTCATTGAACTTGATGAGGTTCCAGAAGTTCCACCGGGTTTCCGGCATGGTCTGGTAAGTGTTGTCGAAGGTGGTCGCGCTGAACGGCATATCGTTCCATTCCACGCAGGCAACCTCGCACGCCTTACAGCCGATGCAGGTAGTCGTGTCCACCAGCTTGCAGACCTCGTAGTTGCGCTGTACTTCCTGGCCGGGTTCGCCTCCCGCTATGGGCCCGGGGTGGGCCGACATCTGTTTGATCTGCAGCGTTCTTCGATCGCTCATCTGTCGCCCTCGCTATGCCTTTTCGAGCTTCACCAGGAAGCCCTTGAATTCCGGCGTAAATGCGTTGGGGTCAATGACGGTTGGCGTAAGTTGGTTCGTCAGAGTCCGGGCCGTCTTCCCTTCGTCCTCAGCAATTCCCCGGAAACCCCAGTGAATAGGGATGCCGATCTGGAACGTCTCCTTACCGTCGATCTTCATCGGGCGGATGCGGCGCGTGACCATCGCCTTAGCCGTGTAGTGACCGCGGATACTGCTGACTTTCACTTTGTCACCGCCCCGGATGCCTATCTTGTCTGCCAGTTCGACGGGAACCTCGACGAACGGCTCGGGCACCAACTGCACGTTCATGGGATTGTTCTTGGTCCAGTAGTGATAGTGCTCCGTCAGTCGGTACGTGGTGCACACCACGTTGTAGTCCTGTCCGGGCGCAGCGTACTTGTCCAGGTCGGTCTTGTATCTCTTGACGACAGGATTGTTCGACTGGTTCGGATGCAGCGGGTTGGCAACCGGACTTTCGATCGGCTCGTAGTATTCGGGGAACGGGCCGTCTTGCAGGGCGCCGAGCGGAACGAACAGCCGGCCCACGCCCTCCGGGTTCATGATGAAGGGACCCATGTGATCTTTGGGAGAGGAGTCCACCTTGAAGTCGGGGACATCGTTCCCCACCCAGGACTGCTTGCCTTCGTCCCACCACACCTGGCGGCGCTCCGGATCCCAAGGCTTGCCTGCCGCGTCACAGGATGCGCGGTTGTACATTACGCGCCGGTTGGCCGGCCACGACCAAGCCCAGTTGGGGTAGATTCCCATACCCGAAGGATCTTCCGTGCCGCGGCGCTGAATCATCGCCCCCGCTTCGGTCCACGATCCGGAGTAGAGCCAGTTACCGCAAAGCGTGGTGCCGTCATCCTTCAGCCACGCAAAGCCAGGCAGTTGCTGACCTGCTTTGATCGTGGTGTTGGTTTTGGGATCGGTGAGATCAGCAAGGGCCTTCCCATTAATTTCCTTGGCGACTTCCGCCAGCGAGGGGGCGTAGGGATTGGTATAGGAGAACGAGGCGTTCAGGACCGGATCGGCGAACTTTCCGCCTTCCTTCTTATAGAGGTCGCGAACCTTGAGGTAAATCGTCGCAAGAATGTCCTGATCGAGGCGGGCTTGCCCCGGCGGGGGCACGGCGACGTTCTTCCACTGCAGCCAGCGCGCCGAATTCACGAAGGTGCCATCCTTCTCGGCGAAACCAGCGCCTGGCAAACGGTAGACCGTCGTGTTGATCTTCTTCATCTCCTCGGATGTGATTCCGGGCGCGCGCCAGAATTCGCTGGTCTCGTCGGGATAAATCTCGCAGACCACCAGCCAGTCGGCCTTCTTCAATGCGTCGATATTCTTGTTGGAGTCGGGGCCGATCATGACGCCGTTCATGCCGAAGGCGAAAATGCCTTTGATCTTGCCTTCGTACATGTCGTTCCAGATATTCACCCACGAGTAGTTGCGATCGATCTTGGGAAGATAGTTGAACGCGAAGTCATTTTCCTTCGTGGCGGCCGGTCCATACATCGCCTTAAGAAAAGAGACCGCGAACTTGGGTGTATTGGACCAATAGTTGAACGAATCCCAAGGATCGGGCTTGGACGGCGCCGGCGTGATGCGCTTCAGGTAAGTGGCGAGATCAACATCAGACGGATTGGGCATCTTCAGATAGCCGGGCAGGATATCGAAGATCCCCGCGAGATCGGTCGCGCCTTGAATATTGGAGTGACCGCGCAGAGCATTCACGCCGCCTCCGGCACGTCCAACGTTGCCCATGATCAGTTGCAGCATCGCCGCAGCGCGGATGATCTGCGTTCCAAAGCTATGCTGCGTCCAGCCGACCGCATAGATGATGGTCGCGACCTTCTTCATGTCGCCGTCTTTGCGGACGGACGTGAACAGATCGGCTGCTTTGAGGAACTGGTCTTTGGGAATGCCGGTAATACGCTCAACCATTTCCGGCGTGTAGCGTTCGTACTGCTTCTTGAGGAGCTGATAGACGCAACGCGGGTGCTGCAACGATAGATCGTAGGCAATCTTGGGAGGCAGGGAAGGCGCCGCACCCGCGCCCCCGGCAGATCCTACGGGTCCACCGGCCTGGTGTCCTTGCCCACCGCCGGTATCGCTCTGAGTCTGGGAGTGCGCCTTTGGGCGGTCTCCCGGCGGCGTCGCCATGACCGGCTTGCCCGTCAGATCTCCGCCTTCTTCGTAGTTCCAGGTCGCTTTGTCGTAGACCTTCTTCTCAGGATCGAAACCGGAATACAAACCGTCATCCGGAAGCTTGAAGCCGTCCTTGATGATGAAGGCTGCATTGGTGTAGTTGATCAGGTAGTCTTTCGCGATCCGGTTGTTCTCGATCGCGTAGCGAATCAATCCGCCCAGGAAGGCGATGTCGGCTCCCGCGCGGATCTGCAGGTACATGTCGGCGGTGGCTGCGGTCCGCGTCAGGCGCGGATCGACTACGATGGTCTTGGCGTTCCGGTGAATCTTGGCTTCAATCGCCCACTTGAAGCCACAGGGATGGTTCTCGGCTGGATTGCCACCCATGATCAACATCATGTCGGTGTTCTTGATGTCGATCCAGCCATTGGTCATCGCCCCGCGTCCGAATGTTGGCCCCAAACTGGAGACCGTGGGGCCGTGTCAAACACGGGCCTGGTTTTCCAGGTAGCAGACCCCCAAGCTGCGCATGGTCTTGACGACCAGATAATTGAATTCGTTGGTGTCGGTGCAGCCCCCAGTGAACGCAATTCCTTCGCAGCGGTTCACCGTGCGGTCCTGCGCATCTTTCTCGAGGAAGGTATCGTCGCGCGTCTTCTTTACCTTCTGGGCAATCTCGCTGTAAGCCTGCTCCCAGGAGATGTCCTCCCAATCAGTCCCGCCAGGCCGTCGCACCTGGGGCTTGACCAGGCGGCGGTCGTTGAGGATGTCCTGCTCAAGCGACGATCCTTTTGGGCATAGGGTGCCGCGATTGATGGGATGATCGGGATCGCCCTCGACGTGAACCACCTGCGGGATCGCGTTCTTCGCCTTATCCCCCAAGGTGTAAATGATGACGCCGCAACTGACCGAGCAATACGGACACGTGCTGCGCGTTTCGCTCGCGCGGGAAATCTTCAAGCTCTGGGTTTGGGCGTAGACAGGTGTGAGATCAAAACCGAGGGCGGAGACGCCTACCCCTCCCACAAGCGTGCTCTTGAGGAAGGTACGCCGGGAAAGTTCCATTCACGGCCTCCGTAGCTGCTTGTTTTCGACGGAGAAATGTTGCGGCCGTCAACGACCGGCCGGGCTTACACGCCAAAGTCTGAGAATACTACCCCGGTCCGGTCGGCCCGTCAATCGGGCTGGGCCCTGAAAGGCTGGTATTGCACGATCCCAGACACCAGTCGATAATCGGCGGATGCCTCAAGACGCCTGGCGGCGACGGGTAAAACGCGCCGAGGAACTAGCGAGCCAGCACGCTTTTGCAGCGGAGATTCTTCGGTTTTACGCCCAGATCGCACGCTTCCAGGGAGAGCTGTACCATCGTCTGGAAAGCGTTGCTGCACCCCACACGCACGGCGGCCCCGCAATCGCTTCCGGCCCGCCGGAATTACCGGAACTAGTGGCCAGTTTTCCCCGTTTTCTGTCGATCATCGAGCAGCACGCTCCGGCGCAACTGGCTGAGCTTGCGCGGGCTCTGCGTTCCGCACCCGAACAGACCCGCACTGACTTGCTGAATGATTTTTGGAGTGGACCACCCGACTCCGGGATTTCGGGCTTAAATGAATTCCCGACTCGCGCCTTTCTGCAACCCTATGCCGAATTCGTGCGATTGCGTTCCGGAATTCAATGGAACGGCTATACCCATTCGCTTTGCCCGTTCTGCAACCGGAAGCCTGGAGTTGGGGTGCTGCGACAACAAGGCGATGGCGGAAGCCGGTCCTTAGTGTGCTCCTTCTGTTTTGCAGAATGGCAGTTTCGCCGGATTCTTTGTCCGGGTTGCGGCGAGGAGGATCACGCCAGGCTCCCGGTGTTTACCGCCGCGGAGCTCGCGTACGTGCGTGTCGAATGCTGCGACACATGCAGGTCGTATCTGAAGACAGTCGACCTTACGAAGAATGGTTTAGCCGAGCCGGTCGTTGATGAAATTGCTGCGGTTCCGCTCGACCTCTGGGCACAAGAGCGCGGGTATTCCAAACTGCAACCTAACCTTTTGCAAATGTGATGCGGACAGCGAACAACCACGACAGAGATGGTAAAACCTCGAGGTACCCCGTCGGGGACATCTCTACATGCCTGCATAATTTCTGCCTATGTGAAATTGCGGCCCTCACTCCCCTGATTACCTGAATACTCCGCACGAGCAAGACCAGAAGCTACGTGGGCAAGCGCATAGACTCGCGCGACTTGCCCCGTGCTCCCGCCGAAGGCCAGAAGTTTGCATAGGAAATAGGGTAAATACCTAAGCCAAGGATCACTCGACCGGCCATCTTAATTGGTGAATAAGTGAATCGGCGCACAAGGTCGCCGGTTGACGATTCGTTTTCTGCGCTGTCGGAATGAGGATCGCCGAGGAAATACAGCAGCACGAGGAGCATTTATGGCTCATAGCAGCTCGATCACGTGGCATCACACCAATCGGTACAACGCAGAAGCGATTTGCGAGCACTGCGGAAAGATGCTTCAACACGAAGCTTGGTGCATCACGTGCAACCCAGTCGTTCAATATGCGTATCAGGTTATTTTGGAACCGTGCAAGCTGACGATTGGAGACACTTTGATCTTGCACTCCTTAGGTGTCACTTGGGGTGCCTCAACGCACTTGCACCGGAAATAGCGCCGAACCGCGGAAGGTATGAAACAACTTAACGGCAGCGGCCATTTGAGGCTGCTTGCCAGTGCGTTCGGGCGCGCCTTGTGAAAAAACCCCACATCTTCTTGTAGCCCTTCGCTCGTCGCACTACCGTGAACACTCTGAAATCGTAGGGTTCCCACCCGATGTGTTTCGCCGGCTGCCAGCGACTAATGTCAATAAAAGCGCGTTTGGCCGTGGCCGAAATTCATTTGTGGAGACCGATCTGGCGTGTCTTTCCCCGCCCCCGTAGCATTCGTTTTCTGGATTGGCGTGATGCTGTGCCCTGTCCTGATTTGGGCGCAGGCCCCCGACCTGGCTTCTCGAGTGTATGAGGGACAAACGGTTAGCGAAGTAGAACTCGTCGCCAATCCACACCGCGACATCGAGCCTCTCCGTCCCTTGGTCGTCCAGAAGACGGGTGCTCCATACTCTCACCAGGATATCGAGGCGAGCATCCAGGCGCTTGAACAGAAGGGAAGGTTTCCGAAAGTCGTCGCGCAAGTAACCCCCGAACCTTCCGGCCTGCGCGTCAGCTTTGTCCTGGAACCGGCTTACCGTCTGGGAGTCGTGGACTTCCAGGAATTTAGCCGACGCTTCGCCTACACCCGACTCTTACAGGTCGCGAATCTCTCTGACGAGGAACCCTACAACCAGGCTCACCTTCCGGCCGCCGAAAGCGCGCTCCTCGATTTTCTTCATCAGACTGGGTACTTCCGGGCAGAGGTGCATGCCAGGCCGGAAATCGATGATACGAACCAGTTGGTCCATGTCACTTTTTACGGGCAACTGGGCAAGCAAGCCAAGGTGGGTAGCGTTCGGATCGAAGGCCCTCCCGTGCACGATTCGGCGAACCTGGTGCGCGCACTGCGCTCGCTCCGCGCGCGCTTGACGGGCGCCCTCCTCAAATCCGGAAAGCCCTACACCCCCGCACGGATCAAGGCAGCCACGGCCTTGATCAAACGTTCTCTCGTGCAGCAACACCGGCTCGCCAGTACGATCCATCAAGATGCCCCGCAGTACCATTCCGAAACGAACCGAGTCGATGTGTCGTTCACAGTCGAGGAAGGACCCGTGGTTGCGATTCGGATCATCGGAGCGAAAATCTCCCGAGTTCCCTTCCTGTCTGCCAGGCGACTCAAGACCTTAATCCCCGTCTACTCCGAAGGAACGATTGATCGAGACCTGGTGCAGGAAGGACAACAGAACCTGGTCGACTACTTCCAAAAGAAGGGGTTCTTCGATGTCAGCGTGAAAACCAATTTCGAGCGAGAGCCCGATCGAATCTCACTCGTCTACGAGATCGACCGCGGCAAGAAACACAAAGTCCGAAATATAACCTTCCGCGGAAATCAGCAGGTTTCCGATCAAGCCCTGCTGTCGCAGGTCGTTATCAAAAAAGCTCATTTCCTGTCGCACGGCAGTGTCAGCCAAAAGCAACTTAAGCAGAGCGTCGATAAGCTGAAGGCTCTTTATCAGGACATCGGGTATGAAAATGTCACTGTCAAGCCCAAGCTCGTCGACCACGAACCGGCCATCGACGTTGTCTTCGAGATTGAAGAAGGTCCACAAACCTGGGTGGAAACCCTGCAGGTCACCGGCAACCAAACCGTTCCTCTCGAGAGATTGACCGATGGCAAGCCGCTTCCCTTGCGGGCCTCGTTCCCGTTCTCTCAGCGGCGCATGATGGAGGGGCGCAACCAGATCGCCGCCGCCTACCAGATCAGAGGGTTCCTCAATGCCGAGGTCAAAACGGCGGTCAGCAGGGACGCTTCCGATCCTCACCGCGTCCAGGTGACGTATGCCATTACCGAGGGGCAAATGGTCCGAGTGGATGAGGTGTTGTACCTCGGACAGAAGCGCACGCAGTTGTCCCTGCTAAAAAAGACGACGAAGATTGCGCCCGAATCGGTGATGAGCCGGAGTTCGCTCCTCGCCGCGGAAACGTGTCTCTATGATCTGAACATTTTCGATTGGTCAGCGGTAGGCCCCAAGGAGCCGATTACAGACCAGAACCAGGAAGGAGTCCTGGTCCGGGTACATGAAGCCAAGCGTAACGAACTCACGTATGGCTTCGGCTTCGAGGTATCGCATCGAGGCGGAAAGACGCCCTCGGGAACGGTGGCTGTTCCGGGCCTGCCGACGGTGGGCTTGGGTAAGAATCAGATCGCGCCCAGCCAGTCGACCTTCGCCAGTCCGCGAGGGTTAATTGAGTTCAGTCGCCGCAATATGCGCGGGCTGGCGGAAACGCTGAGCACTTCCCTTCTCTTGTCCCGCCTGGACCAGAGAGCCCTGGTCAGCTACGCGCAGCCGCACTTTGTGCGTTCTCAGTGGAGTTCGTTGACGAGTTTCTCGGCCGAGCGCACCACCGAGAATCCGCTGTTCGCTGCTGGTCTGGGAGACGCGTCATTCCAGCTGGAGCGGCTGATCAGTCAGAAAACAAATACACGCCTGCAAGTTCGCTACAACTTCAACAAGACTGTGTTGTCCCACCTCCTCGTTCCGGAACTCGTTCTGCCTCAGGACAGAAACGTTCATCTTTCTACGTTTTCCGGCACCTTGATCCGCGACACGCGCGACAAACCGCTCGATGCGCACCAAGGGGTGCTCGCCACACTGGACCTTGGAATCACGCCGATTGCCCTTGGTTCCAGCGCAAATTTTGCGAAGCTATTCGGTCAGTACGCCTTCTACAAGCCGTTTCGCTCGATGGTATTCGCTAACAGCATCCGGCTTGGTCTGGCAAAGGCCTTTGCCGGCAGCTTCGTTCCGACAAGCCAATCGTACTTCTCAGGCGGTGGAACATCGCTCCGCGGTTTTCCGATCGACCAGGCCGGACCGCAGCGGCTGGTTCCGTTCTGTAACGTTCTGAAGGGCCAGTCCGCGTGCGTCCAGGTGCCCATCCCGGTGGGCGGAAGACAGCTCTTCATCTTGAACTCCGAGCTTCGCTTCCCACTGAAAGTTACCAAGGCCCTGGGTGGAGTGGTCTTTTACGACGGCGGCAACGTATACCGGGCCATAAATCTACCCAGCTTCGTGAACGACTATACGAACACCATCGGCGTTGGCCTTCGTTACACAACCCCGATCGGTCCAGTTCGTGTCGACATCGGGAGAAACTTGAACCCGGTGCCGGGAATCAGCGCAACTCAGTACTTCATTACTTTAGGTCAGGCATTTTAGGAATACTTCATGAGCAGGCAAAGGGTCGTCCGTTGGACTTTGGGATTGCTGGGGTCGCTCGTTCTGGTGCTGGCAGGTGCACACCTCCTCGTGCATAGCCAGGGCTTTGAAAGATATGCCATCCGGAAGCTTGCGCGCGCAACAAATGAAGCGACGGGCGGACGAACGGACATTCAACACTTTCATTTCCAACCGGCAACCCTGACCGCGACACTCGATGGCGTGACCGTGCGGGGCAACGACGGGCCCGGCGAGCCGCCACTTTTGCGGATCGAACAGCTAACCGTCCGCCTCAATCTCCAATCTTTGATCCGTCGAAGGATCACGCTTCGGGAATTTTTGATCGAGCGGCCAATCGTGCATCTTCGGGTTGATAAACAGGGCGAAAGCAATCTCCCGCGACCTGCCGCCAGCCGGCCGGGAAGTCAAGGAAACGTCTTTGATCTGTCCGTCGGACACACCCTCCTTACAAATGGTGAAATCTACGTCGATGACAGGGCGGTTCCGCTGACAGCGGACCTTTACGGCCTGAAAGCCGGCTTTCGTTTCGATCCATCAAGCAACGGGTACATGGGCGAGATCGTTTACGATCGCGGTCAAGTCGGAGGTTTGCAATATCCCTCCCTCGCCCATGCTCTTACAGCCAAGCTCAGCCTCGCGCCCGCTCTTCTCGCCATCGACGCCGTCCTGAGAGTTGGCGGGTCGACGGCGGCCGTGCGCGGGCAGATATCTGACTATAGCCATCCTAAAATCGAAGGGCAGTACGATCTACGCATCCACATCAATGATTTCAATGCAGCGTCTCCTCAGCTCGCTCCCGCCGGAGATGTGTCGTTCAACGGTGCCATTCACTACCAGGGAACAAACGATCAACCGTGGATTCGTAACCTGTCCCTCAACGGCAGTATTTCGAGCACTGCATTGACCGCCAATGTCTCTGAGGGGCGTCTCGACCTGCGGAGTCTCTCTGGGACCTACGATCTATCAAATGGCACCCTTCAGACTCGAAATTTAAGAGCGGAGACTCTGGGAGGTCGGGTGGAAGGTAACATCCAGGTGGAGCATCTTGACCACAATCCGGCTTATCGTGTCCGCGCCGCCTTACATGATCTCTCGCTTGAGGCCGCGCAGCGAACCCTGCATGCGGAAGCCGGTCGAGTCACGCTGCAAGGCAGGGCGTCCGGAACCCTCGACGCATCTTCAACGGGAACCTTGCAGAGCACAATCGCACATGCTGTGCTCCGCTTGCGCGCCGACTCTCGTGCAGTGATGCCCTCACCAACCGTCCCGGTTAACGGGCTGGTGGACGCCGCCTACGACGGCCCGCGTCAGCAACTTATCCTGCGGCACACGACGCTGAGTATTCCCTCGACCACGCTCACGGCCGAAGGGCAACTGAGTCGTGCCTCGGACGTGAGAATCACAGCTCGGACGAGCGACCTGAAGCAACTGACCATGCTGGCCTCAGCAGTGCGCGGCTCGAAACAGTCCCAACTTCCGGAAATTACCGGCTCGGCAGTCTTGAACGCAAGTGCTCGCGGAGCCATGCAACTACCCCAGGTTGCGGGCCAATTGGAGGCACAACATCTTCAGGTACAAGGCAGTGAGTGGAGTCGCGCGAGCATCCGTTTCAGAGTTGACCCCTCGCAATTCGTGGTTGATCAAGGAACGCTAGTCAGTGCCCATCAAGGCACAGCCTCTTTCAGCGGGAGTGTGGGACTGCGACACTGGTCTTACCTGGCATCGAATCCGATCTCCGGGCGGCTCTCGGTTCAGCAAGCCTCGGTCGCGGACCTGCAGCGGCTCGCCGACCAGCACTATCCTGTGGACGGTAATTTGTCGGGCGCGCTCTCGATCCGTGGCTCTCAGCTGGATCCCACAGGGACCGGAACTCTCACGGTCACCAGCGCGCATGCGTACGGCGAGCCCATCGACAAGGTCTCACTCGAGTTCGAAGGGAAGCGGGGCTCCATCCATTCCAAGCTCAACCTGGCCTCCAATTCTGGCGATATCAATGCACAACTGAGCTACATCCCGAAAACCAGGTCTTATGTTGTACATCTCGAAGCTCCTTCGCTGGCTCTCCAAAAACTGCATACCATCCAGGCAAAGAACCTCGACCTGGGCGGGATCGTTAGCGTCTCCGCTGATGGAAAAGGAACCCTGGACGATCCCCAAGTGTCAGCGACTCTGCAAGTGACCAAGCTGCAGCTGCGCCGGCAACCCTATTCGGATGTACAAGCTAACCTTCGCGTAGCAGACCATCGAGCGGAGGTCACCCTGCATTCCGACATCGCGCGGGCTCCCATTCAGGCGCATGGCAGCGTGAACCTGACCGCAAACCATCAGGCAGAATTACAGGTTGATAGCGGAACGATCCCTCTAGGGCCGTTGCTTGCCGGATACATTCCCAGTATTCGCGACGGCTTTGAAGGTCAAGTGGAGATTCACGGAACGTTTAAAGGACCACTCAGCGATAAGTCGCAAATGCAAGGCAGCATTAACGTGCCAGTTTTCCGGGCGCAGTACCAGTCCCTCCAGATTGGCACAGCCAAACCTCTTCGAGCAAACCTTTCCCGGTCGATGTTGACAATCGAACCCACGGAAATACAAGGTACCGGCACTTCCCTTCGGATCGAAGGCGATCTTCCCCTGGGTGGAACGACTCCCGCCACGCTGAGAGCGAAAGGCACCCTGGACGCCCAGATCCTGCGAATCGTGCGGCCGGAGTTGCAATCCTCGGGCACGGTTTCGCTCGATATCCACGCCACTGGATCGGGCAGCACCTGGGGCACTCAAGGGCAGATACGATTGCAGAACATCGCAGCTTCGAGCCCGGATGCCCCCATGGGAGTCGAAAAACTTAATGGCATCCTCGACGTAAGCTCGGACAAAATTCAGGTCTCACAGGTCACGGCAGAAGTGGGAGGCGGAGAAGTCAACCTGGGTGGATCGATCACCTACCGGCCACAGCGGGAGTTCAACCTTGCGCTTCGAGCTAAATCGGTTCGCTTCCGCTATCCCGATGGTGTCCGCACCCTACTGGGCGGAAACCTGGCGCTGACGGGAACCACCGATGCTGCCGCCCTCAACGGGAAAATACTTGTTGAGAATCTGTCGTTCACGCCCGACTTCGATCTGGCGAAGTTTGGCGATCAATTCGAGAGCGCCGTGCCCTCCCAGCCGAGCTTCACTGACAATATCAAGTTGCAGGTCGCGATTCAGTCGACCGGCCAGTTGAGCGCGACCAGTTCGCAAGTCAGTTTGGAGGGGCGACTGAATCTCCAGGCAATTGGCACGGTCGCAAATCCGGTAATTATCGGAAGAGCGGACCTCACGGGCGGTGAACTCTTTTACCGAAACGTTCGTTACCAGCTTCAGAGAGGCATCATTACATTTGACAATCCGACGCAAACCAACCCGGTGATGAACGTCGCGGTAGGCACCACAGTGCAACAGTACAACCTGACACTGACCATGCGAGGTCCGCTCAACAAGCTGACCACATCGTATGTTTCGGATCCGCCCCTGGCGACCGCCGACATCATCAACCTGCTGGCTCGCGGACACACCACCCAGGAAACCAACGCAGCCGCGCAGGGCACCGACGCCCTGATCGCATCGCAGGCGGCAAGCCAGGTCAGTAACACCGTGCAGAAGATCGCTGGTATCTCAAGTCTGGAAATTGATCCCTTGATTGGCGGAAATGGCCACAATCCCTCGGCCCGCCTGGCAATTCAACAGCGCGTGACGAAGAACTTCCTGTTTACTTTTTCAACCGACGTCTCGCAACCCGGCAGCGAAATCGTGCAAGGGGACTATCAATTCAGCAAGCGCTGGTCAGTAAGTGTGGCTCGCGACCAACTCGGGGGCGTTTCCGTGGATGGAAGATATCACACCAAGTTCTGAAAGCTCTCTGCCGCGAATTCTGGGAGTGCGGTCACTTTCTATTGAGGGCACGGCTTTTTGAGAGCAGATGCTTGGCGCGTTCAAGTTCTGCTCTTCGCGACTTGCTCAGGCCCTTGCCAGCCCGGTTGATGAAATAGGTGAGCATTCTCAGTCCGGAGGCCCGGCCCTTGGGTGAAACTCTACGAGACGCCAAAACGCGAGCAATCGTGGCCGCGCTCTTGGTAAACAGGCCAGCGGGCGGATGCGTGGAGTCGGTCTTGACCTGTGCCACCCACCGCCGACCCTTTCCGCTTCGTGCTTTCTCCTTCGCCGTGTGCATACCAATGGACCTTTCAAGGCTGATGCCGGCTGTTTTCGCTTGCCAGCCCCATTCTCGCCTTCGCCATCTGCTCCGCACAATACCAGCGATGATGTAGTCACCGCCGGCGATCGTGGGCCGGCGATGATCCCGCAGTGTTCCCGAGCGCCCTAGTTCACAGTCAGTACGAGCACGCTACTCTTTCCTCCGCTCGAACAGCCCAAGTCTGCGGAATTCCCACTCGGAGTTTGAACGGCCACGTTCAAGTGCCCAGGGCCGGAGACCACACTACCGTTGAGCATTACCTTTAACTGCTGACTGTTCACAACGCTAGTGGCGAGTGGTTTACCGTCGAGGACAACCACAGAGGCTGCAACGAACTGGCTCCCCTTGATCACCAGCGTAACGCCCTGCTGAACCTGGGCGAAGGTCAGTGTGCTGGGCGTCAGAGCGCCGATCAGCGGTGCCGGCCTGGCACTGCCGCAAAATGGGTTGAGAGTGTTGCTGCAGCCTGGAAGGAACAGGAAAGCGAGCAGGGCAGCAAGCGACAGACTGCGCGTGGGAGACGGCATGGAGGAACTCCTTTTGTGATGTCCGCTCTCCGATGTCAGTAGCTCGGCGGTGCAGCCAAGACTATCGTGAACAGGCTCAGGACTATTCGTGTGGAACACTGGGAAGGAAGATTAGTTTCGCACGACCCGCGGCTATTCGCGCGCGGCCAGCCTTCCGCAAAGCCCCTCATACCGCGGTTTCTTAGGAAAAGCGTTGCAGAGAAAGGCTATTAGCAGCGCGCAGGCGTCCCTGGTGGGCCATCCGATCGCCCCGGCACGATACCGCTTCTTAAAAGAAAAACCCGCCGCATCCCGCGACGGGTTCCTAGCTTGGATCGAATGCTGCTCTAAGGATTCTGTGGGCGGCGTTTGCGGCGGATGAACCCGGCTAGCCCGATCAACCCAGTACCAAAGAGGCTCAGGGTGCCCGGCTCCGGAACTGACAAACTGATGTTCGTATCTCCGCTGGAAAGATCCACGCTTCCACCGAAGAAACCTTTGCCGGTGTTTACGGTCAACTGCGACGTGGCTCCAACCTGCCCGTTGGCGCCCTCTAAGGCTCCCGTCAAAACGTAGTTGTGAGTACCGTTGGCGAGCGTCTCCAGGGTCCACTTGGCCGAGCTAAAGGTGCCGCTGAAGATCACGCCGTTGGGAAGGCCATTGGTTCCATTTCCTGAAATCGTGAACGTGCCCCCCGCTCCCAGAATTCCGCCCATTTGGGCATCGCCGCTGGTAAAGGCGCCGGTGGTGAAGCTTACCGATCCCAGGTTTGCTGCGACTGTATTTCCATACTTAAACATGGTGGATCCGGTAAGGGTCAAACCGGCCGAGCCTCCCGAAATTATCCCCCCGGCATTGGAAACATCGATGCTACTCGCGACGGCCGTCCAGGGCAGCGCCAATGCCACGAGAACCAGCCATAACGCTTTCTTCCACATAGATTGCTGCCTCCTGAAGGCGCTCCGCATTTCCACTCTTCTTGCGCGGGGAACCGTAGTTGACACACTGCCATAGCGAACCTTCCCGTAGGATAAGGTGAATCATGTAATTCGTGGCGGTTAATACCCGGCGGCAGATGCGGCGATGGCGCTCAAAAGGCTTGATGGGCGCGGCTTTTGGCGGATCACCCAGGGATCGTGCAGGATTCTTCACACCCCCGCGGTGCAGCACTGAGTGCAAATTCTCTACGGCGGGGTCAGCAAAGAATCGCGCTCGGTCTTCACTCTGATCAGGGGGCCGGCGCGATGCTGTGGCCTGTTTCAAATTGCACGAAGTCACAGTCCTCCGCGCCGCCCTGTCCTCACTTACGCGACCGCGTCCGCTATTTCGGGGATCTCGACCTCCATCTCTTTTTCCGAGGCAAGTCCGCGTGTCTTCGCGACCAGCATGTAGATTGACGGAACCACGAACAATGTGAATACAGTACCGATGATCATGCCGCTGACCAGCATGATACCGATGCTATTGCGGGCTCCGGCGCCGGGACCGGTCGCGAGAACTAGCGGAAAGTGGCCGATGACGGTGGCTGCGGTCGTCATCAAAATCGGCCGCAGACGGGTGGTAGCTGCCTCGATGATGGCCGCCAGCTTTTCTTTTCCAGTTTCCTGAAGGTGGTTGGCAAACTCCACGATCAAGATGCCGTTCTTCGACACCAATCCCACCAGCGTGATCAGGCCCACCTGGCTGTAGATGTTGAGAGTCGTCAGTCCCAGGAACGAGAACAACAGCGCCCCGGAAATGGCCAGCGGCACCGACCCCGCAAGAATGATGAACGGGTCGCGGAAGCTCTCGAACTGGGCCGCCAGCACGAGATAGATCAGCACACCTGACAACAGGAACGTGCCCAGAAACTTGCTGCCCTCGACCCGAAGCTGGCGAGATTCGCCGGCATAGTCAACCGTGAAGCCCTGCGGCAGAATCCGTTTTGCTTCGTCTTCCAGTAGCCGCAAAGCCTTATCCAGCGGCACCCCCGGCGGGACGACGCCTTGAATGCGCACCGCATTGAGCTGCTGAAACTTCTTCAACTCCCGCGGCTCGGTGGTAGTGCGCAGACTGGCAAACGTCGACAAGGGCACCAGCTTATTCTGTGATCCGGTGACATAAATCTGAGAAAGTTGTTCGGGTGTCAGGCGCTCCGCGCGCTTGACCTGCGGAATCACTTTGTAGCTCCGGCCCTTAATGCTGAACCGGTTGACATAGTTGCCGCCTAACAGAGTGGAAAGGTCTTGTCCGGCCTGGCTGAGGTCGACCCCTTGGGACCGCAGCTTATCCCGGTCGAAGACGACCTCGGCTTGCGGCTGATCGTACTTCAGGTCAGAATCCGCAAAGATGAAGATGCCGCTGGTCATCGCCTTCTGCACCAGTTGATTGGCAAACTGGACAAGCTGTTCGGGTTCACCCGGGGATGCAATGACGAAATCTACCGGGAAATTTCCACCACCCGGCAGTGGAGGCGGAGTCAGCGGGATCACCCGAATCCCCGATATCTTCGAGAGCGGACCGGTGGACTCCACCAGCAATTGCTGCGCGGTCTTCTTCCGCTCGCTCCAGGGCTTGGTCACCATTCCACCGAAACCTCCGTTCGGGCTGGTGATCTGAAAGACGCTTTGACTCTCCGGAAACGAGTGATAGACGTCGTACACTTCATTCGTGAACAGATTGGTTTGATCGAGGGTGGAGTTGGGAGAAGCCTGGATGACTCCGAACACCACGCCCTGGTCCTCCGCCGGCGCTAATTCGCGCTGGGAGAACATATAGAAGGGGATCATGAGCGCGGCCACAATCGCCCAGAGAGTCAGGACCACGGGCCGGTAGCGAAGCGTGCCCGCCAGATTCCGGGAGTAAGCCTCGCGCACTCGCTCGAACAATCGATTGACCACCCCCGCGAAACCGCGCTCGGTGGCTCCGGTGCGCAGCAGCCTCGATGCCATCATGGGCGAGAGCGTCAGGGCTACGATGCCCGAGACGATCACGGCGCCCGACAGAGTGAATGCGAATTCGCGGAAGAGCGCGCCGGTCAGACCGCCTTGAATGCCGATCGGGGCATACACCGCGGCCAGTGTAATTGTCATGGCAATGATCGGGCCCACCAGTTCGCGAGCCGCATCCATGGCCGCGCGCAGCGGAGGCTTGCCCAGGTGCAGGTGGCGCTCCACGTTTTCCACCATGACAATGGCGTCATCCACAACCAGGCCCACCGAGAGCACGATCGCCAGCAAGGTCAGCAGGTTAATCGTGAAGCCCGCCGCCAGCATCAGGGAGACCGCACCGATCAGCGAAATCGGGATCGCAACCACCGGAATCAGCACCGACCGCATCGATCCAAGGAACAGGAAAATGACTACGATGACGATGAGAAGAGTCTCGGTCAGGGTTCTCAGAACTTCGTTGATCGCGTCCTGGATATATGCCGTTGAGTCGTAGGGAATGCCCACCTTCATTCCCGCGGGCAGTTGAGCTTGAATGCCGGGAATCGCCGCCCGAACTTGCTTGATGACTTCGAGCGAGTTCGATGTCGGCAACACCCAGACGCCCATGAACGTCGCCGTCTCGCCATTGAAACGCACGTCCTGATCGTAATTCTGCGCGCCCAGGACTACGTCGGCGATTTCTCCCAACCGCACAACCACGCCGTTATTCTCTTTGACCACCAGTTGCTTGAATTCTTCCGGCGTTTTCAGATTGGTGTTGGCCACCAGGTTCACCGACACCATGGAGCCTTTGGTGCTGCCGATGGCCGAGAGATAGTTATTTCGCGCCAACGCGTCGCGCACCGCGGAAGGCGAGATTCCATAGGCCGCCATCCGGTCGGGTTTAAGCCAGATCCGCATGGCGAAGGTGCGGTCGCCGAGGATATCGGCGCGCTGGACACCGCTGACAGCGCTCAGTTTCGGTTGCACAACCCGGGTCAGGTAATCCGTAATCTGGTTCTGATCCAGATCACTCGAGGAGAAACCGAGATACATTGCGGCAAACTGATTGTCCGCGGTCTGCAGATCAATGACGGGCGCCTCTGCTTCGGGCGGAAGATCATTGCGCACCTGCGCGACCTTGGCTTGAATCTGAGTGAGCGCCGCATTGGTGTCGTAGTTGAGTTTCAGGTGGACGGTAATGGTACTCAACCCCTGGGCGCTCGACGATTCCATGTAATCGATACCGTCGGCGCTGGCGATCACCCGTTCCAACGGCGTAGTAATGAAACCGCGCACCAGGTCCGCATTCGCTCCCACGTAGGTCGTCGACACCTGCACCACTGCGATGTCGCTTCGCGGGTACTGGCGAACACTTAACGAGCGGATAGATTGCAGTCCCGCAATCAGAATGACCAGATTAACGACGATCGCGAGGACCGGTCGCTTAACAAAAAGATCCGTAAACTTCATGAGCTATCCTCGTGTTAGCTATCCTGCGGGTTGGGAGCTGGATTGTCTCCAGGCTGGACCTTGTTGTTTACCTTGACGGCGGCGCCGTTGCGAAGCTTGAAGACACCCGAGGTCACGACTTCATCCCCAGCATTCACCCCTGAGACAACCGCAACCTGGTCCCCTCTCGAGCCGTCTATCTTTACAAACTGCTGCCGCACGCCGCGGTAAGGCTGGCCCTTGGGATCCTTAAAGTCGGTGATGACGAAAACCGAGTCGCCATAGGGTGCATAGTTGATGGCGGAAGCCGGCAAAGTAATGGCCTGGCGGTTCGCGCCATACCCCAGCGATACCTGCACGAACATGCCCGGCTTCAATTTTCCCTGTTGATTGGTCAGCGTCGCCTGCACCTGCACGTTGCGGGTGGCCTCGTCGACGATGGAATCAAGGGCGGTGACGCGCCCGTTGAACATCTGACCTGCAAGGTCCTCCGTGGTCACATGAAGATTGCCGCCCACACGCACCTGACCAGCCGCCTGCTGGGGCACGCCGAAGTCCACATAAATAGGATTGAGGGCCTGCAGAGAAACGATCGGATTCCCTGCGGCAAGATATTGCCCGAGGTTCACTTTTCGGATGCCCAGGACCCCGCTGAAGGGTGCACGGATGGTTTTGCGATCGATCGTGGCGCGAATTTCGGCCACGTTCGCTTCGGTCTGCCGTTGCTGCGCGGTTGCCTGGTCATACTCCGCCTTGGAGATGACCCCCTCCTTGACGAGCTGCTGCATGCGGTCGTAATTCACTTTTGCCAGATCACGCTGCGCCTCGAGGGCGGCCAACTGGGCGCGCTCCTGGCGGGTGTCGAGTTCGACGATCACATCACCCTGATGCACGGCCTGGCCCGATTCGAAGCCGATCCGTGCGACCGTGCCCGGCAGGTCCGCGCTCACCGTCACGCCCTTGACCGCCTCCATGGTGCCGATGACCGACATCGTCGCCGGCCAAAGCTCCCGTTTGGCAACTATGCTGGTAACCGCCTCCGGCGGCGGTTGAAACGAGCTGGCAGCATGAACTGCCGTTTCAACCTGGCGGTATTTCACAAATCCCAGGGCCGTGAGCAGTAAAACCGTCACGGACAACATTAGAATCATTCTCTTAGCCATCGTTTCCTCTTCGGTCCAAAACGTTGGGAAGTGGGCAGGGTAATTAGATTGAGGGGCCCTCCAGAAGGATTCGCCCTTAATTCGCTCTTTCTATTCTTACCGCTGAGGTTCGTCCCTGGGTTGCGGTTCCGCGCCGCCGCCCATAAAATCAAAAGGGAAGTTCGTGGAGACGCTCCGAAGCGTTGAAGACCAACCGCGCCAGCTTCCTTGGTATCTGCTTCGAATCGCAGCAACCTCGCCGGAGAGATGGCCGAGTGGCTGAAGGCGCACGCTTGGAAAGCGTGTTTACTCGAAAGGGTAACGTGGGTTCGAATCCCACTCTCTCCGCCATATTATTCAAAATAAACAAGTTATCTCAGCTCGATCGACCCACTCTCAGAGTCTGTTTTCGTCTTTGGAATGAGTGACATGCGGTTCTGCAAGGCGCAGGTGCGAGCCGTTAAGGCTAAGACCGGCTGAATGGGAATCAATTTCGATCACGGAAGAGGAATTTTGCAGACTCAGGTCGATGCGTCCGCTTCTGCAGCGCTGAACAAAAAGTCACACCGAACCTCGCGCCGATTGCGGCTCATAGCTTGCAGGTTCGCTGCTTAGTTCCTACTTCGGGCAGCGGCCGACAAGTGATCGTTGGGCGGCCAGACCCGTTCCGTTGCTTACTTCGGATACTCAAACGGCCGCACCTCGACCGACGCTCTACTAGCCAACGCAGCCTTGCGGGCCCACGCAAGTGCTTCATCCAGATTGGCGGCTTTCAGCACCCAAAGACCCATGATGTGTTCCTTGCCCTCGGTGTACGGGCCGTCGGTGACGAGTACCTTGCCATCGCCCTGGGCCCGGAGGGACCTGGCATTGCTGGGCGAGGAAAGACCGCCTACGAAAACCCTGGCACCGGCATCCACCATTTCGTCGTTGAGCACGTCGATTTCGCGTTCCATCGCTTCGGTTGCGACGGAGGGGTCGTAGTCGTCGGGGAGGTAGATGGCAATCAAATACTCGCCACCGGGGAGCGCGGCGGAAACAATCAACGCCGATGACGGACGAAGCTCAGGTTCCTCCTCCAGGCAGCGCAGGATGACCAGTTTCACAGCCGGGTCGAGATCACGAACCAGAGTGGAGAGACGATGCGGCGTGCTCTCACGCCGCACGCGTACAATCTCGTCGTACGTGTTGCCCTCAAATGCCCGTTTGCCGGTAAACAGCTCGTAGAGCAACAGTCCGAGCGCATAAATATCGCTGCGAGCCGTGACATCTTTGCCCACAAGCTGCTCCGGTGCCATGTAGGCCGGAGTTCCGCTGCGCACGTCATCAATCTCATGGGCTAAGCCAGCCAAGCCGAAATCCATGATGAGCACTTCGCCTCGCGCATCGAGCATGATATTTGAGGGCTTCAGATCTCTGTGTAACACGCCCTTGTCATGTGCCGCCGCCAGCCCGGCACAAATCTTGCGGGCGATCTCCAGAGCTTTATTGCGGGGAAGCCGGCCAACACGTCGCAGCAGCGAAGAGAGATCATCGCCGTCCACGTACTCCATGGACAGGAAAACCTGGTTGTTGGTCTCGCCTATGTCATATACGCGGCAAACGTTGGGATGCGAGACGCGGCGCGCGATGCGGACTTCGTTGCGGAAGCGCTCAAGCATAGACTCATCGATCATCGAGTCGGGCAGGAACTTAAGGGCCACCGGCTGGCCCAGCGTGAGATCGTCCGCGCGAAACACCTCGCCCATGCCGCCCCGTCCGAGCAGCGAAAGGATGCGGTAACGCTCCGCAATCAGAATGCCGGGCGCGAAGCGGCCTTCGTCGCCGGAAGGATGCGATGGGGACCGGAAGCAAGAAGGCTTCCGTGGCGACGAATACGTGGGTGCATCCTCCGAGGCGAGCGCGGCCGTGGTCGCAGCGTCAGCGCCGGACGATCCTGAGGAACTTTTCCTCAACGCACTTCCGCACTGCGAGCAAAACGGCGCTGCGCGCTCTACCTCCGAGCCACACTGCTGGCATCGTTCCATTTGCAACGGCTCCCACAATCCTTTCGATATGTTACCTCGCCTTGAGAGCCTTGAAGCGTGTCGTTGAAGTCAGCCAGAGCGGCGAGTTGCGCGAATATTCGGACTACCGCCAGCACGCAGAGCAGCAGCGAATGCCTCATGCATGGCAGCTTCACGCGAAATCCAGATCTCCGAGAAGACACACCAGCGCAGTCAGAGCCCCGGCCCGAATTCCGACCGGTGACGCTCGCCAACTGCGCTCAGCGTACCTGATGGAGGGTTTGCTAACGATAACTGCCTGGCCAGCGAACAAGCGGTTGTCTCGGTCAACCGCAGAATTGTCGGCAATCCGAGGTTGGAACTCTGACTCAGACGCAGGCTGTAAAGAGTCGACCTGCCTCCACAGGGGATGACACGTGGAACATAAATGTTCCGGCCGCGTCTCCATAAGCGCCGTTCAAGCAATCACTCAGCCGTTATCCGTTTGTGATCCGTTAGCACTGCTTACCACTTTCTTCCATCGCTTTTACGGTGCCCGCCGTGGTCTCTATGTTGTTGAAACTACTTTATAAGCTGAATTCGCACCCCACTCTCTCCGCCAGCTCTACCTCGTGGTGTCGACTAGACAGTCGACAGTTGTTAACTCATCCTTCGCGAGTCAGAGCGCTGGAAGCAATAAGAGACTGATATACATTCAGCCATGCGGTTCGGACCGATTCCGATCGATATTGCGAAGACTGCTCGAATCCATTCTGTGCCAGATCCAAGGCGAGCGCTTTATCACTCAAAACTCTTACAACGTTGGTGGCCAGGCTTCCCCAGTCGCCGGCTCGCAAGCAGTCCCGTGCGTGGTGTTGCACCAGATAAGGAATTCCGCCGGCAGAGGTGGTGATCACTGGAAGCGAAACACTCAAGGATCGACACTGGCATGTTGTCTATCCATGACGCATTGACAAATACGCTCGCGGCCGCATAAAACTCGGCCATTCTGCCGGGAGCGATCGGGCCGCAAATTCCCTCCGGTGTCCCGAGTTCGTTCACCAGGCGGCGGTTTTCGTTTTCCAGGGTTCCCTTTCCAACCAGAACTAACCGCGCGCCCGGAAAGCTTTTCTTAATTTCTGCAAACGCTCGAACTACCAGGTCGACGCCATGGCAGGACTTGAAATTACGCGTGCACAATAACGAGGCTTCCGGTGAGCGCCGGGGGCGATACACAAACTGATCTGAATCGATTACGTTTGGAACCACAAGCACTTTCAGCCCAAATTCTGAAACACCTCCGCCAGGTAGCTTGACGGTACGACGATCGCATTCACACGACTCATTATCGTACCCCGGGGCTCCTCCCGGTGTTGATCGTCCAGCTAGCTAAAGCGTTGTGGCCTAGGCTGCATTGCGAAATTGGCGATTGTCCCTTTGCCAACCGCGCAGGCTTCGCCGACGCTTTCGAATGGAAAGCCAGCGGTACACTCCACCCGCTAAGAGCGCCAGGCCGACGACAAACATGAGGAAAGTGACCAGCGCGACATATAAAGGCGCGATCGGAGCAGAGGACGCATAGGGATGCTCCGCGGCTTGCAGACCAGAGTACACAATCGCCAGAAGCGTCAGAAGTTTCATGCCTGATCCTCCTTTGCCGAGTCAGGAACCGGATCAAGGGACGAAGAGTCCGATGCATATTACACCCAATTTGGCTGACGGGATTGACATGAAACTTGGAAAAGTCGCCGCGAGCCCCGCGGGTGTACAAATCACCGCAGTTGGCCAGGGGACAGCGTTCAGGAGGCGGGAATTGGCCGGTGGGACGCTTAGGAGATCTTATTGGTGGAGGCGTTCGCAGCCATGGCCTGGACATCCGCGGTAGCGGTCCCAATGCCATGCCCGTTTGTGGCCTCTTCTGTTGCAGCCGGCTTCTTCTCGCTCTCGACCACCCGGTGGTTCAGGCAGTAAAGCGCGAGTTCCAGGCGATCGGCGACGCCCAGCTTGTCATAAACCTTGCGAAGGTAGTTCTTCACTACTTGCTCGGTAGTGCCAACGCGCAGGGCGATCTCTTTGTTCTTCATCCCCTGGGTCACGCAAGATACGATCAACGATTCTTTCGGCGTCAACTGCACCTTGGGCCGGCTGCCGGTTGGGCGACTGGTTTGACTGCGGTACGCGCTGAGCACCCAATTCACACCCTGCCGGTCAAGCCAAGGCTCACCTTGCGCAACCTTACGCAGGCACTCCACCAGGATTTCCGGTTCCACCTCGCGCGACACGATTCCATGGGCTCCCCTGCGGAATAACTCCAGGGTTAGCTCTTCATTGGGCGCGTTGGTCACAACCACCATCTTCATCTGTGGGGCTTGCCGCAAGAGGTCGGAAACTGCTTCCAAGGGATTGGGCGTCAGAGCGGCTTCAAAAATCAGGATATCGGCGGAAAACTTCTTGGCAGCCGCCAAGGTCTGGGCTAGCGTCTCGGACTGACCGATCACGCGAATGTCGTCTTCCAGGGCAAAAATCTTGCGCAGTCCCGCGCGGAAGATGGCTTGGGTATCGGCCACGATTACGCGAATGAACTGGCCGTTGCCACCACCATCGTGCGGCTGGTCGAGATTGTCTGTCAAGCTGACCGGAATGCTAGCCATCGGTTCCCTTGCAGCGCCCTACCTGCGCTCAAATCGATACTCGTCGATGACCACGCCCACACCGCGCCGGCCACCGTCTTCAAAACTACGCACCACCCGACCCCGGCAATCGACCCGTACATCCTCCACGGATCCGACTACATCGGCAGGCAGCGAGATCGTAAAGTCCACCGGTGATCCGACCGGCATGTCCGCATCCACCTCGAACAGCACCCCGTTGGCCGACATGTTCTGCGATTCGGCCGACTGTACTCCCGTGTCCGATTTCAATGAGATCGGCAGCTTCACTGGAAAACGCGCTGCGCTCTGCACGTCCGTGTAGTGCTTGCGACCTTGGTTATTCGCAGTCTTCACGTCCTTGCTGCTATCGGATGACACGGCGATCGAGGCCTCTTTCCCGGTCCCCGAGCTTTTTTCGCCCGCGCAACCAGAGATGGACATTTCGAAGGCAGCTTACACCCCGGAATCAACAGGTGAAAGTTACCGAAGTCATGGAACTTCCTGTGTGTAAGCTATTGGCTCCCAAGGAATTATGCGGTTTCCCAACAGTCTCTAAGCAGCTCGCGAGTACCCAGCACTCGCCATTCCGCCCATCGCGGGCTATAGGGTTGAAAAACGCTGCAGAGACGCAACGGCTGGGGTGGGGGGCAGCCAGGAACCAAGAGCGAGCCGCGAAGGGGCGCTTTTCAGAACTTCGTCACTTCCGTGAAGTTGAAGTCCTTCACTTTCATGGCCGGCACTACCATGTCAAACGACTCTTCGCCGCTGGCGCGCACCGGCGTTCCCATCGACTCCACGTTCGATAGCATGTGGATCAGGCTCTCGTTGAAACGAAAATTTCGCACTCCCGCCTTTACCTTGCCGTTTTCCACCAGGAAGGTGCCATCGCGAGTCATGCCGGTAAGAATTTTTTCGTAGGGCTCGACTTCACGGATGTACCACAAGCGCGTCACCAGCACGCCTCGCTCGGTCGAGGAAATCATCTGCTCGACCGTCTGCGGATTCCGGTCCTCGGCAAACACGATGTGGATCGGCATCTCTCCCATCTCGTTGGGCAGGGGGAACCCATGCCCGGTGGGCTCGATCGGGCCAACCTTGGGGGCAAATTCCGACTTCTTCATTCGTTCCGCTGTGCCGCGCGCATATACCACGCGCCTCACGATTCCATTCTCGACCAGCAGCACGCGCTGGCGCCGTACCCCTTCGCCATCAAAGGGTGCGCCTGACTGAAGCGGATCTGCGACGTCATCCCATATGTTCACATTCTGGCCGAACAATTGCGTCCCGATACGATTATTGAGGAAGGAGCGTTCATCGAGGATCGCCTGTCCCCCGAAATCCCAGAACATGAAGCCGACGATATCGAGTACCGCGGCGGGCTCGAGGATCACCGTGTACTTCCCCGCCGCGATCTCTTGTGGCGCTGCTGACTCGACCGCCTTGCGGGCCGCGATCTCGGCCAGTGCGACCGCATCGATCTTGCGTACGTCCGGCGAGTTCGCCTTCTGCCAGCCGGAGGAATTTGTGCCCAGCATGGTGATTGAGACTTCGGCGGAGGTCTGCACGTGCCAGTCCTCTACCCCTCGCGAATTGAAAATACCTTCGACGAGGTGAGAGTTCGAGTAGATACCTGCCGTGCTGAGTTTAGTTTTCTCTGCGGCCCTGACAATCCGGCCCACAACCTCGGCTCGCATTTCAGGAGTGATGGCAGCCGTCTCCGCAAAATATCGCGAGGGTGGCGTGGCATGCCCCTGACCCAGGCTTGCCGCATTACGTTCTTGCGGGCTTGCCATGGGCAGCAAATCCGGATCCGGATGCTGCACTTTGGCAAGCTCTTCGGAGGCTCGTACCACCCGTTTCAAGCTCTCCTCGTCGAGCTTGTTGGTGGAAGCGCGCGCCGTGCGGCCATCAAATGCTGTTCGCACCGATATGCCGTAGTTTTCCTCCGCGACGTTCTGATGAATCACATTGTTCGCGAACCGTGTGAGCGCCGACTGCCCCCCGTAGAAAAGGGCCTCGACCTCGTCGACGTTCGAGTACTTGCGAATGCGATCGAAAATATCGCCAGCTTCTTCTCTGCTCAGCATCCCGCCCCTGACGTGCGCTGTTCTTCGGTGGTGAATCAATTGCCCTTGTAGGCCGATCCTACCTTGATGTTCCGGAACCTCGCCGGCGCCGCTCCGTGTCCGGTGCCCATCACCTGCTGCGGTTGCCCTTTTCCGCAATTCGGCGTGCCCCACAGGATCCATTGATCCCGTGAACAGATCGCATTCATAGAATTCCAGAACTCTGTCGTGATGCCCGAATAGGAAGGGTTCTTTAGCATGCGGCCGCGCTTGCCGTGCTTGATTTCCCAGCCCACCTCGCACCCGAACTGGAAGTTATAGCGCTTGTCGTCGATCGACCACGATTTGTTCGTCTCCATGTAAATGCCGTCATCGGTGCCGGCGATCAACTGATCCAGCGTCAAGGGCTGGTCGCCGGGAAGAATGCTGATATTGGTCATGCGGATCATCGGCAAGCGGTTCCAGCATTCGGCGCGTAGCGTGCCTCCCGAACGGCTAGCCCCGATCGTGTGTGCCGTTTCGCGAGACGACAGGTAACCGGTGAACAGACCGTTGGTGATAATCGGGATGCACTGCGCGGGAACGCCTTCATCGTCAAAACCGAAAGTCCCCAGTCCCGGCCCGTGTTCCTGGCGCGCGTCGGCGACCACGTTGACCAGGTCGCTGCCATAGCGCAATTTGCCCAGCTTTTCCAGCGTAAGGAATGATGTACCCGCGAAGTTGGCCTCCATGCCCAGCACCCGGTCCAATTCGATTGGATGCCCAATCGACTCGTGAATTTGTAGACCCAACTGCGAGCTGTCGAGAATGATCGTGAAAACGCCCTCCGGGCACTGCTCCGCCTTGTGGAGCGCGACTGCTTCCTCCGCTACTCTCCGCGCATTGTCCACCAGCCTCAATTCTTCGATCAGTTCGTACCCTTTGTTCTGCCACTGCCCGCCAAACGAATTCGGATACGACCGCTTCAGAATTTCTGTGCCCGCGAACGCATATGCGGCGTAACCAGCCCCGGTCGAATACTTGGTCTGGTGGATATCTGCGCCTTCCGAGGACGCAAACCACGATTCTTCCCGCTTGAAGTTCATGTTGGTTTCAGCCAGTGTGACGCCCCGAACGGCGCGCAACTCGCCGTCGATTCGGAGCAGCAAATCCAGATTCTGCTCGATGGAGGTGGTGAAGGGATCGATCTCGCAGGGCGTGGTCCACTCCGCGGTTACGGGCTTCTCAGGCGCGAGCCGCACGTTTTCCCGTTTTACCTGCGCCGACGCCTTGGCGATATCGAGTGCTCGGGCGGCGGTGCTCTCAACCGCCGCGCGGCCAAGATCTTTGGACGCGGCGAACCCCCAGGCGCCATTGGCAATCACACGTATGCCGATGCCCTGTGATTCCGCGTCTGAAGCGTGCCCGACCTTCCCGTTTTTGGTGGCGAGTGATCGACTGCGTTCGTCCACCACCCGCGCATCTGTATAGGAAGCGCCATCTCGCGCGGAAAGATCGAGCGCCCACCCCAGAATCTCTCTCATGACTTGAGTCAGAATCTACCACACCGACGCGTAGCGAGAGATCCGGCGAACTGAACCGTAGACACTTCGACGCGGGTGCGCTACGGCTTTGCGATGAATACCAGGAAATAGTTCATGTCATCTTTCACGAAGTCATAGCTGCCGGCCAGTTCATAGCCCGCCTCGGCTGCCTCCTTGATGACCACGCTGCGCTGGACGCCATGATTCTCACCGTTTCCGTTGCGGTCAATAATCCCAACTTTCGCGCCTGGGCGCAAAGCAGGGCGTAGATTGCGCAGCAGCATCACCGGCTTCGCTACTTCGTGATAAGTCTTAAGAAGGAGCACCGCGTCCACCTGCTCCGCCGGCAGCGACGGATCATCCTCTCGCCCCAGGATCGCTACGACCTCGTGCAGTTGCTCCTTCTGCGCGCGATCTTCGATGTACCGCACCGCTTCCGGGTTGATGTCCACGGCATAGACTTTTCCCTTCTGGCCCACTCGGCGAGCGGCTCGCACTGTGAACCAACCCGAACCTGCTCCAATATCGGCCACGCTCTTGCCCGGCCCAATGCCCAGAATGTCCATTACGCGATCGATCTGCAGTCGCTGCTCGCGTCCCGGCGAATCGAAGATCGTGAGATCTCCCGTGTAAGGCGCGCTCGTCTTGCGGCTGTTCGACTGCGCATTCGTCGGAGAGACAACAGTTTGCGCTGGCACCGCCGGGCAACAGAAGCACGCCAGCAGGAAAACGATCCGAAGCCAATTCATTGCTTCCCCCGCGATTCCACCTCCAAGGATAGACTCCGGCCATCCAGCTTGGTTAGTGCGGTTTCGATCGCATGGCTAAGCGGTCGGCCCGCCGTGTCCGCCCTCCGGAGTTCCCGGCACCGTGCAGGCCAAATGCAGGGAAAGTCTCGAACTTAACGCGGCCTCACTCCCATTTGTGACGCGGGACACTGCTTCGACGCCGCTCAGGGTTTCCAATAGACGGTCTGGGCGATTCGTTTGCCAAAGGAGAAACTAGCCATGAGCTCTGTCGTTCTCGACAAGAAAGCCGACCTGGCCGGACCGGGTATCGGCGATTACACCGAACTGGAAAGCGTTCTTCCGCGCGACTACCGCTCCCTGCTCACCCCCAGGGAGACACAGCAGGCCATTTTTCGTGTAAAGCGCCACATCGAAGATAACTTGTGCAAGGAACTGAACCTCATGATGGTCGAGGTTCCCCTGATCGTCGATGTAGAAAGCGGCGTCAATGACATGCTCGATCGGGACGGCTCACGCACGCCCATCCAATTCCACATCTCGAATGATCGCGAAAAACATCCCGTCGAGGCGCAGGTCGTGCAGGCCGCCACTAAATGGAAACGAGTCGCCCTCAAGCAGTTCAGTTGCAAGCTCGGAGAAGGCATCTGCACCGACATGCGGGCCGTGCGCAAAGACTACTTCCTCGATCATGATCACAGCGCTTATGTCGATCAGTGGGACTGGGAGCGCGTCATCGCCGCCGAGCAGCGCAACCTCGAGTTTCTCAAAACCGTGGTTCGCAAGATATGGAAAGTCATCGTCGGCGCCGAGCAGTTTGCCCTCGAGATGTTCCCCCAGCTCAAAGATCCGCGCTATCCCAGCCTTCCTGAGGATCTCATTTTCCTGCACGCGGAAGAAATTCTCGACCTGTACCCCGACCTGCCGCGCAAGCAGCGCGAAACCGAGGTTTTGAAGAAATACCCGGCTGTTTTCATCATCGGAATCGGCTGGCCGTTGAAGGACGGCTATCCGCACGAGATGCGCGCCGCCGATTACGATGACTGGGTCACCGACACCGGCAAGGAAACGGGTGCGTCGACCCATGGTCTGAACGGTGACATCCTGGTGTGGAACCCGGTCACCAGGCGTCGTCACGAACTGACATCCATGGGCGTTCGAGTCACGAAGGAAACTCTGAAGCAGCAACTCGAACTGTCCAAGCAACTCGATTTCCTGCGCCTCCCTTACCACCGAGCAATTCTCGAGGACCGGATTCCGCTCTCAATCGGCGGTGGTATCGGCCAATCCCGCACTCTGATGCTGTTGCTCCGCAAAGCTCACCTGGGCGAAGTCAGCGTGACCGTGTGGCCAAAAATCCTCAAGGAGATCTGCGCAAAGAAAGACATATTTGTGCTGGAGTAGTCGGCCGTCGACCGTACTCGGGGTCGACATAATTAAAGAGAGGCGGCTTCGGCCGCCTCTCTCTATCTTGTTTGCGGATCGCGGGCCGACGGAGGCCTCCGCAAGGTCAGTCACCAGCCTCGCTCTTAACGTCTTCTTTCTTCCTGTGGAAATCCAAACCGAACGAGGGCTGATCGCGTGTGCCGGTAACCTTAATAGGAAGCACCGTCACACCATTCTTTCGGAAGAAGGGATCGAATGCCTTCAGGAAGAACGATTTGAAGCCGGTAGTCGCCTGCGACAGCTTGGCCTGAAGGCGAAGCGTGCCGTGGAAATCCAGTTTCTCATCGCGCAGACCGTAGGTGCCGGCAAGTTCCACGGTCGCGCCCGTTACGCCAAACGTCAAGTTGTGAAAGCTGATCTGAGCATCTTTCAGAACAAAACTTCCCTTCAGAGCTGACACCGCGCTGCCGGCATCCTCCTCTTTTGGCTTCCCCTGGCCACGGCGACTGAGGCTTTCGAGTTTTGAACGAATTCCGACGTCGGCAAACTCAGCCGCCGCAATCCCGAAGTTCCCATTGAGCCGCAGACGATCCACGATCTCGCCAGGTCCAGGCGGCAAATCAAACTTGGTCGCCAATCGAATGGCGCCTGTCATCGGCGGCCGTGCCGCTTTTACCGCCAGTTGCAGCAGGTCTTCCAGCCGGGCGTGGTCTGTCTTGACGTCCAGCACAATCTCTCGTCCGGGCCCCTTGAATGCTTTGACAACGCCACCGGTGCATACCAGGGTGGTGTTGAGGAATTGTGCAATCACCGGATGCAGCAGGGTGTCCCCATTCGTCCCATCCACCGTCGCCTGATAGTCAGTTTTGAGCAGCAACGGATGGCCGGCGATCGACAGAGAGAAGTCCGGCGTAGTGGTCTCGCCATCGACATCGATGTTCTCGAGAACGCCGCCAAACTTTCCTTGCGACGACAGAATCCCGGCGATCCCGTGGAAGACTCCGAGGTCCGCTTCGTTGAATGTGTATTTCGCCGCCAGCGGCGTCTGCCGTGGATCGTCGACCTGCCATGGCCCGAAATGCCCTTCCGTCGTGATCTCCCCGGGCGGCACCGCATTCGTCAGGCTGGCCTTGAAAGGTGCCGAGTGCCCCAACCCAACCGAATGCATAAGCAGATTGTGAATCAGAAACTGATGGATGGGCTTGTCTGGATTGCTCGGCAGCAGGTCAAGCTCCCCGTCGTCAGACGCCAACTCATCCACGAGGACCGGGATATCGCGATGCTTCTGTTTCGTCTCAAACTGCCGCTTCTCCTTGGGTGGAATGTGGATTGTGAGTCCCTTGATCTCGACTCGCCGGATATGCCACGGCTTTTCCACCAGACTAAGCCAGCCCATTTCACCGGAGAACTCGCGGATTTCGAGCAGCGGCGGTACATCCGTGCGCCCATGATGCCGCAAAACCAGCGCTTTGCCGGAAACCGAGATGCCATGCAGAACGGATACCTGCAGGTCGCCGATCTCCGCCTCGCTGTCGAATCGGCTGCGGAGCATGTCCAGCGCCCGATTGCGCACGATGGGCGTGAGGTGATTGCCCACTACGTAAATCCCGATGCCGATTGCCACGATCATTGCCGCCGCCATCCAGAGCAGGTGGCGCCAAACCCGTTTGCTCGTGAATGCTTCCACTCTTAGTCCTTTCCAACCATGACCTTGGCAGCTTCGCGGCCTGCGCACACGTCCGCCGCTTCCGACGAAATTCAGATGCAGTCGACCGTCTTGCTGGTTAAAATTTAATCGGAATTGCTGGGGTGCCTGGTGGGATTCGAACCCACGTCATCCGGAGCCACAGTCCGGCGTTCCACCGCTGAACTACAGGCACCACGCGGAGGGGTTGTGCAGCCTTTGATTATAGCAATTGGGTGACGAAGCTGTCAGAGTGTACGCCTGCCGTTGCGAAACCGGTATCAGGAGACGATCACCCGCGCTGGCCATCCGATAGGCATGCGCCTGCCTCGTAGATAGAGCGATCTGGGGACCGGTGGCCCCAGGACCCAAGATATTGAGAACCACAGTAGGAATGGTTAATTAACTTTGATGGCATCTTTTGAGCTGAGAATCGGTCGAGGTGCCGCTTTTTATCCGCGTCCCACACCCATGTACTGAAATCCCATGGCACGGAGCCGCGCTGAATCCAGGAGGTTCTTGGTGTCCACAATAATGGGTCGCTTAAGCAGATGTTTGATTTTGGCGAAATCGAGTGTGCGGAACTCGGGCCAGCCGGTGCCGACCACCAGCGCATCCACACCCTCGGCAGCCGCGTAAGGCGTTTCGCAATACTGCACCGTGCCATTCAACTGCATCTTCGCCTCGGAAAGAGCTTCTGGGTCATAGGCGCGCACCCGCGCCCCCTGGGCCAGAAGAGTCTGGGCGAGGCGAATCGATGACGATCCCGCTACCGAATTGGTGTTCGGCTTAAACGCGAGCCCCAGAATGCCCACGTCTTTATTCTGAACCGATTGCATCATCCCGGAAATCTTCGCAACCAGCCGCTCCGCCAGCGCAGCGTTCACTTCCCGCGCCGCACTGAGCACCTTCAGGTCCACGCCCTTCGAGCGCGCCAGCTCGGCCAGAGAGTTCATATCCGACTCAGCAAAAATCCCTCCCATGCCGGCTCCGGGCTGCAAGCAGCGGGGCGCTATTTTCTTATCCAGGCCGAGCGCCAGCGCGAGGCTCACCGCATCCGCGTTGACCTTCTCGCATAGAGTTGCCAGCTCGTTGATGAACGAAATCTTAGTGGCCACAAACGCGGTCGCCCCTTCGCGCACCAGTTCCGCCGTCTCGTGGTTGGTCACCACCACCGGAACCCCGCGCATGACCAGCGAATGGAAGATCTGCTTCAACGTGGCCACTGCCTCGTTGGAGGTCGTTCCCAGGATGATGCGATCTGGCCAGTTGAAATCCTCGACCGCACAACCATCCGTGAAAAACATGGGTTGCGAAACGATGGTCGCCTTCAACTTCGCGGCCTTGATGGCTTTTTCCAGATTGGTTGCGGTTCCTACGGGCACGGGAGTGACGAGAGAGAAGGTGATGGAGTGGGTCGACTGCCGGACGATCCGGAGGACCAGTTCTTCGAGGTTCTCCGAGGAATCTTCGGCGAGGAAGACGACGTGTGCCTTCTTCGAAAACGCCTCAACATCGGTGGAATACGCCAGCCGGCCGCAGCGCACGTTGCGTTTTACAATTTCCTTGAGGTTCTTCTCGAAAAAACAGATATTGCCCTGCGCCATCTCGACCATGCGCGTGCTGTCGGTGTCACAGCAGCTCACCGGGGTTCCGAAATCCGCCAGGCAAGCCGAAATCACCGTGCCCAGATATCCCGATCCGTATACCCCGACATGCATGCAGGATGTCTCCCGATTGGAGGGGGCAGCTCAGCTCGCCTGGGGAGGGGCGCATCCCCGAGCACACCATGCCTCGACATCCTTATGTAACGCCCCGCGAGAGTCCCAAGCAATGCACGTAGGGCCATTAGCCCGCAATGACAGGTACATGTCCTTCCGGCAGGCGTCTGGCGTGCAAATCAGGAAATTGGCCTATCCCGGACCGGCCCGCCGGCCATCCCGGCGCGTTTCATTCGTACCTCACCCCGGCGCGCTTTTGTCCGGCGCCACCATCTACTCCCCTGGTGGTCCGACCTTGCCGCCCAACGACACCGGCGCCAGATCCACCCAACGGTTCGGTTCGTTCTCCCGCACAAACGTGAGTTCTTCCAGCACGATATGCCGGCTGCCCGCATATTTCGCCCAGCGCCGGCGCGCCGTCTCAAATGCTTTCCAAGCCAGTTCCTCGGTCCCCATCTTCGCGATGGTCAAGTGAGGAATGTAGGGCAGGGACTCGCAGCAACCGACACCGTCGCGATTAAGCTGGTCATGCAGTTCCTGCATGCGCACCGCCGCATGGGCCACTCGAATGAACACCGTGGGCGTGACCGGAATAAAGGTCTCCACTTCTCCCAGCGTGACCTCGAACGCCTCCGCCTCGCGACAAGCATCTTTCAGTGCCTGGATGGCACTGGCTTCGCTCCCGGTGAGGAACCGGGGTGGCAGGATGGTGAGATGGGCCGCCAGATGCGGGAGTTCCGGATGCAATTCCCGTCGAAGCTTTTCGACGAATTCCCCGACCGGATTCCGTACGTACGCTACCAGGGCATAACGCAAACCAGACATGATCGGGGAACTATTATACCGCGCCGCCGCGGTCGCGCTGCGGATGGACGGACACGTCCGGGCAGGCCCCAGGTGCAGCACGCAAGCGACTTTCATCCCCGGCAGAGCGTCCTGCAATCACACTCGGATATAATCGCAACTGACCTTCTCGCATGACCGTCGGGGCGTAGCGCAGCCTGGTAGCGCACCTGCCTTGGGCGCAGGGGGTCGTAGGTTCAAATCCTATCGCCCCGACCAATCTTCATCGGCATGATTCTTCAAACCTCTGCAGGCCATCCCCGGGGCGCTGAAGTTCCTGGTCCGCCAGGCTGGTTCGCTGTTAGATTCGGTTAGCCCGTCATCCACCGCAATCGACGGTAAGCTTCCAGGGGAGCTTCATCCTGATAATATCGCCGGTTCCAAACGGAGCAACCATGCGCAAACGGACTTTCTCGCTCTGCCTCCTGCTGTTATCAAGCACTATGGTTGCAGCACAGCAGTTTGATCTGGTGCTGGAAGGCGGGCGCGTCATGGATCCCGAAACCGGCGTGGATGCCGTGCGCAACGTCGGCATCCGCGACGGAAAGATTGTTCGCATCTCGTCCGAGGCGCTAAGCGGCCGCCGCGTGGTTCATGCGGGCGGGCTGGTAATCGCGCCTGGGTTTATTGATCTGCATCAGCACGGCCAGGATATGGAAAGCCAGCGCGTCAAGGCGCTGGACGGCGTGACCACCGCGCTGGAACTCGAAATTGGAGTTCCCGACGTGGCGCGCTTCTTGCAAGCGAAAGAAGGCCACTCGCTGATTCACTACGGCACCTCGGCCAGTCATCCGGCGGCGCGCGCCCAGGTGTTTGGCGCGCCGCTCCCCGCGGATCCGGCCAAAACCCATTCCGGTATTCCGGAAATTCTTCCAAAGAGCGGACCGGCAACCGACCAACCCGCAACCCCAGAACAAATTGAGAGGATACGGGCGCGGCTACGCGCGGAACTGGACGCCGGAGGTCTGGCTGTCGGTATGGGGCTTTCCTATACGCCCGGAGCAAGTCAGCTGGAGGTGATCGAGATGTTCCGTCTCGCCGCCGAGCGGAGTGTCCCCGTCTACACCCACGCGCGTGGGACCGGCCAGGTCCAGCCAGGCATCGGGGCGCTGAGCGAAGTCATTGGAGCCGCTGCCGTCACCGGCGCTTCGCTGCACATCGTGCACATCAACAGCACCTGTCTGCGCGACTCACTGGAGTGTCTCTCACTGGTGGCTGGCGCGCGCGCCCGCGGCTTGGATGTAACCACAGAAGCGTATCCGTACATCGCGGGCATGACCTCCATCAACTCGGCTGCTTTCAACCCTGGGTGGCAGACGAATGGGAACATCACCTACAGCGATCTCGTACTGCCGGACACGGGCGAGCACCTCACGAAAGAGCGTTTTGACGAGCTCCATAATGCCAAGGCGACGCGCTCGGTGCTGATTTTTGCCAACACGCAGGAAGTGGTGGACACGTTGATCCCATACCCTCTGGTGATGATCGCCAGCGATGGCGCGGAAGGCCATCCCCGTAATGCCGGAACCTACTCGCGGGTGCTGGCCCAGTACGTACGCGAGAAAGGAACGCTCACGCTCATGGATGCTCTCCGCAAGATGACCCTGATGCCGGCCCAGGTGCTGGAGCGTTCAACTCCCGCAGGACGGCTCAAAGGCAGGTTGCAGGAGGGTGCGGACGCCGATATCGTCGTGTTCGATGCGAAGACCATCAGCGACCGAGCGACTTTCCAGAAGCCCATGGAGCCGAGCGTCGGCGTGCGCTGCCTGGTGGTTGGCGGAACTGTAGTCGTTGAGGACGGCAAGATCGCGGCGGATGTGTTCCCCGGACGAGCCCTGTTGGGACCGGGACAGCACTCAGCATTGCACAACTAGAATGGTCTTGACGGGACCTTCTTCACTCAGCTTCGTGTTTTGCCCAAATCTAAAGGTACCCGAGCCGCCGCGCGCAATCCCGCAACATCTCCCTCTCCCATACCGGACGCCTGGGGTTTTTTTCGTGGGTCCGATCACTTGGTATGCGGCCCACCAAGTGCAGGAACACTGCGGCTGAGTGCTTGTAGGCAGGAACCGGCTCCCGAAATGACACATTGCCCAGATACTGCAGCGCGTCGGTAAGGGCGTAGTACTCGGGATTGCCACTTTCCCACAGGCGATCGCGCTCGGCAAATTTCTCGGGGGCAAATGTCGCGAGGCCCAACAGGTAGTCCGATCCATATTCGATCATGTCGATGCCGAGGTCATTTCCCGTATAGATGCGAAAGTCCGGCCGATGCTGATCGCGCAACGTTAAACGCTGCAACTCGAGGAGCCGGTCGAGGGACGAATGCTTCATTCCCTTAATTTCCGGAATATCCATCAGACGAACGATGGCCTCTGGCGCAAGAACCTCGCCATTCGGCGCGAACATGGTTCCTAATTCGAAGGCCAGCACGTTCGCGTAACCTTGGCATACCGCTTGGTAGGCGGCCGCCAGTTCATTGCCCGGCTTCCCTTTCAGGCGGGCAGTCTGAAACAAAATTGGAATGCCTCCAAGGCCTGAAATCGCATCGATCTGGTGGCGGTAAAGACTGACGATGTCACCATCCAATCTCTCGATGTAGGCTCCTGCCACAAACGGAACGCCGGTTCCAAGCGCTTCGCGCGTCCAGCGCAGCACGTCGAGTTTTTCAGCCTCGCTCAGGTAGTTCACAAACCCGGTGTCCATATTGACCGCATTCATCAGACCCGCACGATGGGTTGCGATGAGCAGCCGCTGAAAAGCCTCGACGGCAACGTGGCCCTCCGAGTCGAATGGCAGCAAAGCGGCTGCGATGCCCTGCACCTTACGGCGAAACTGTTTGCGGCCCGCGAGCGAGGCAGTGTCCATTCTCGGAGTGTTCCTTTCCGATCGTAAGCTCATACCCGGCTCATGCCGGTTCGCGCTCCGCCTCGCCGTCACGCTTCTTCAGACTTTTGAGTTGCTCCGCGAACTGCGAGGTTTTGTAATAACTATCCAGGGGATAGCAGCCGGAGGGTAATCCATTCCGCGGCGCCGTGGTGCAGTCGCTGAAAGTGCGGCAAATTCGTTTGTGTTGAATGGCGTCTCCTGCCGAGGCGTCCCAGAGCAGTTCGGGATAGGTCAACACCATCCGCCCGAGCCCTATCAGGTCCACCCAGCCCTCACGAAGCGCAGCCTGCGCAACGTGGGGCAAAAAATCCTGCAGGTAGCTGTACGCCGATCCTACAACGATCAGGTTGGGAAAACGCTGTTTGAGGCGCCTGGTCATTTCCATCTGCCGTCCCACTCCGATGAGCGGGTCTTCCGGAGGCTGGTATCCGTCCGATGGTGGGTACAGTGCGGGCCGTTGAAGGTGCGGATTGTAGTAAGGGCTGCCCGCGGTCAGATTCACGAGCCGAATGCCCAATTGTTCCAGCAACGACAGGAAAAGAACGGGCTCCGTCCAATCTTCTTCAATGGGTTTGAGAGGGTCCACGCCGAATCCCCAGCGATAAGGCAGCAACCCGCCGAAGTCCTCGGGAATCCCCGGTCCCTGTTTTCCCCTGGACGAGCGCTCCGGATCGGGCAGATACGGCACCGTATCGAACGCCGAAAACCGCACCGCAATCTCCACCCCGGGAGCCATGGAACGAATGCCCTGCACCACCTCACGCAGGAAGCGGGTGCGGTTCTCGAAACTTCCTCCGTACCGCCCTCCCCGGGTATGGGCGCTGAGAAATTCGTGTCCCAGGTATCCGTGACAGTGCTTGATATCCACAAAGTCAAAGCCCATCCTCGAGGCCATCAGGGCAGCACGGTGAAAATCTTCAATGATGGCGCGAATCTCGGCGTCCGTGAGGACAGGATAGTCATCCGGCAGCTTCATTCGCGGATCGAGAAGTGGGTGGCGATACAGGATCCGGGGCTCACTGCGATGGTGCGCGTTGGGACGGCAGAAGCGCCCTGAGTGCGTCAACTGCAACCCGATCAGCAACTGGTCGTCTGAGCCGGTGGTCCGCCGATGTTCTTCGATCAACGTCGTGCGCAACCGCGCGAGTCCGTCATAAGTCTGGGGCGCGGCAACCAGTTGATTCGGATTGGCACGTCCCTCATGCGAGACGGCAACCGCTTCTCCGCCCCAAATCAGTTTGCCGCCACTCCGCCCGAATCTCTGCCAGCGGCGGAAGGTGCTCGCGGTGGGATTACCGTCGGGCATACCGTCCCAGCCTTCCATGGGCTGAACCGCGATCCGGTTCCCAAGTCTGATTGCTCCTTTTTCCAAGGGCTGCCGGAGCGGCGATTCCGGCCCAGCGATCAGCTCGCTGTCGCAAGGAATGTTCAGGTGCAGCGCCTCCAGATGCTCCTTGAAATGCGCGACGTTCCTCACGCTCCCCAGCCGCAGAATCGGGGTTGGGCTCATATCGCTGCCCGCTGTTTCGGTAACGCCACCACGGCGAGAGCGCCCAGCAATGCAATGCCCACCAGCACGAAGCAGCCTGACGAATAGCTGCCGGTTGCATCCCGCAGGTAGCTGATGAGCCAGGGCGACAGCGCCTCGGCAATTCCGCCCGCGGTCAAGAGCACGCCCATCAGTCGCCCCAGAACCCTGACCCCGAAGATTTCCGCGGTCATCAGTGGAATGATCATGTAGTCGCCGCCCAGTGCGATGCCGAACACCACCGCAAATATGTACATCGCGACACGACCGGTACCGAGGAATAGAAACGGAATCGCGGCCGCGACCAGCAGGTAGATCAGGAGCATGACGTTGCGCTTGGGATAGCGATCGCACAGCCAGCCCATCAGCAGGCGGCCGACGATGCTGAACGCCAGTACCAACGAGAGGATGTGCGCTGCGGCAGCTTGTGCGTAGTGGCGATCGAGGCTAAGAAAAAGCTCGAGGTTATTTTGGGTGCCGCTGACCGCTGCGATCGAACACATGCTGCCCAAAATGAGTAGATAAAACGATAGACTCTTGAACGCGCTTCTTTCCTCCAACGGTCCAGTCGTCTCGTGGGCGCGAAATCCCGCGGGTGCCTCCTTTACAAAAAACGCCAGGGGAAACGCCATCGCGATGATCAGAATTCCCAGTATCCGGAGGGCCGATTGCCATCCGAAATGCTCGACCAGCGCGTGCGAGAGCAGTGGCACGAGCGCGCCGCCCAGCCCGATGCCAAGGTAAGCAAAACCCATCGCTTTCCCGCGCGATTTGTCGAACCAGCGCGACAACAGAACCTGAATCGGCAACGGGCCGCCACATACATAGCCAAGCGCGTTGAACAAGTAAAAGAAATAGAACATCCCCAGGGTCGAGATACTGCCCAGGCCCACGAGCGCGATGCCTGCCATCAGGATTCCCGCCATCATGATGTGGCGCGGCCCAAAGCGATCTACGATCCAGCCCGCCAGGAATCCAAACGCGGGGCCTACCAGCAATTTGCTTAGCGCATTTCCGGAGGTGACCTGGGCCCGCGACCACCCGAACTGCTGCACCATGAAGTCGTAGTAGAACGGCAGCCCCCAGAGCGCCAGGCCGACAATGCAAAACAGAACCACAAACGCGGTCGCCGCTACTTTCACGCCTTCGCGGTTCATGGGCAGCGCCGACTCGCTGGTGGGCGACAATGCCGTGCTCCCCCCGGGCGAAATGTCGGTGGCTCGCTTATGTTCCCTCACTTCACTCCTGTCTCGCTTCGACGCGCGACGGGCGCAAGCCCCCCGAAGCAAGGGCCCTTTCCGCCCGCAAGATTCCGTCGCGGCAACTCCGCGAACCGCCCTAGTGTATAAACAATTTCAAGCCAGCCCGAGGAAGAAAGTGCGGCAGATTCGGAGGGAGACGCCACCATTTCCGTCCATGATGACCCCGTGGTTCCCTGCTATAACAAACAATTTCCTTCCGGGGCTTCTCGTGGGATGATTCCCGAAATCCTAACTGCTCGGGCAGCGGCGGATCGGCAGGGCGAGACGGGGTCACAAGCTCACACAGGACGAACGAGTCCCTTCCGAGTAGCCTCGGAATTGCGGACAGAACAAAACCAGAATCATCGCCACAAACGGAACGATTCCCGCCACGATAACAATCGGATCAAAGGAGTGCCCGGCCATGCGCTGCGACATCGGAAAAGTGCCCGATCAGTTTAAAGGCCACAATCGTGCCCAGTCCCGCCGCCGTGCCGCTCATGCCGCCACCGTGGCCACCGATTGGCTGTGAAAGAGGTCCGAAGGCAAGACATTGGCCATCGTTGAAAACGCCGCGTAAGAGAATGTCGCGAGGGCAAACAGCAGCGCGATGAGATAAAGGTTGGAGGTGAAAACAGTGGGCATAAGCATGGTGACGCCCAGCCCTCCGAAGATGACAACCGCCTTCCGGGCCCTTCCCAACGGCCAACCGCGCTTGATCAGATAGCCGGAGATCCAGCCGCCAAAGAAATTTCCCAGGTCCGCCGCCAGGAACGGAATCCAGATCGCGATCAGGCCCGTCCTCAGTTCGATACCCTTGGCTACCAGGTAAATCGGGAACCAGTCGGTCACAAAGAACCAGACCGGATCCGTCAAAGCTTTCGCGATGATGGCTCCCCAGGTTTGCGGTAACCCGAGAAGAACGCGCCAGCCCAGCGGTCCCGGCTCACAGTTTGCGCCCGCGATCCCGTTTGTCCGCGAGAATCATCTGTCGCTCCGCTTCGCTAATTCTGGGATGAGATTCGGGCGGGTGATAAAACCGCCGCCACACCATCAGCCAGAAGAACCCCAGCGTGCCGGGAATCGCAAACGCCGGACGCCAGCCCCATCGAAAATAAATCCAGAGAATGAGCCACGCGGCGACCGCGCCTCCAACCGACGAACCGCTGTCGAAGAGTGCGGTGGCCAGTCCGCGTTCGCGTTTCGGAAACCACTCCGAAACCGCCTTGGTCGCGGCCGGCCAGTTGCCGATTCGCCTGCACCCAACAAGAAACGAAACGCTGCAAAACTGTAGAAGCCCCGCGCCAGCGACGTCAGCATCGAAACGACCGAATAAAAAATTACCGTCAGCGACAGGCCGCGACGCGTGCCGATGCGGTCCATGAACCGGCCAAACACCGTCTGCCCCACTGAGTATGCAACCCGAAAGGCGATCACGATGTTCGCGTAGTCCGTGTTGGTCCAGTGATACTCGAGTTTCAGGTACGGCGCGAGCAGCGACAGGGTCTGCCGGTCGATGTAATTAATGATGGTGGAAGCAAACAGAATTCCGCCGATCCACCAGCGTAAATTCGAAATCGGCCGGCGCGCGGGGGATCTACGTCGGCCGGGCTCAGCGTGATTGCAGGTTCTGAAATAGGTCCCTCAGTGATCGCATGACTGTGTTCAGAGTACAGCGGCGCTTCCTGCAAATCGAAATCCCCTGCAACAGGCCCGAGTCTGGCCACGACGACGTCATACGCGGGCGATCCGCAAGCGAAGATTGCCGAGAGCACGTCCGCTTCAACTCGCAAGACGCCCTTGGAGTTCGTACGAATCCGCTCCGTGCCCGCCGACACACCCGGTAGTACGGCTGCGGGCGAAGCTGACACATTGAGCCCGCCGAAATTCAGCTCGTAAACCGACTCTGGTTGCAGGCTGGTAAGGATCAGCGACTCACAAGTCAGGTCGGGCAACGATACTTCGCCGCCGGCGACCGCCGAACCGGCCGAACTGAACAACACCATCGGACCGCGCTCTAACGCTGCCCCCTGAAAATTGACGCCGTCGAGAAGTTCACCCGCCTCTGGCCCATCTTCTCGCCATCTCCAATTTCAAAAACGTGAAGGAAGAAGTCTTCTTCCGCAGGTACAGACGGCGATACCTCAACCCGCCACCCACCTGGAACCACGTTCTTGCGGTTGGAACTGAGAATCCGATTGAAATCCTCGCCCCAAAAGAGCTTCCACATCCGGCGAAGCTTTGGATCCTCCGGGAGTGGAGCGCCCTCGGCAGGCTCAAGCGGCCAGTTCTCGCCCGTTCCCCAGGCGCCACCATGGTCATCGCCGGGAGCAACAAATTCGTGGCCGCTCCCGCCACGTCTGGTGACAACGCGTTCCCGGGGAAGCAGCGAATGCACCAGCAACTCGCCCGACCCCTCCACAAAGCGGAAAGTCCTGGCGTTGCGAAAGTCCTGAGCACCCGGCACTCCTTTCCCGCCATCCTGGTCAACGCTCGGTTGGTTTACGCCATGAAGCAACCAGGCCTTGCGAAAGGACGGATTCGTGCTGACCACTCGATCAAAAACAAAGAGAACGCTATGCTCGGCCACGTAAATGATTTCGCGTGTGAAGCGGCGGACCTTGTCGCGAGAGTATGCGTTGCTGGCATCTCCCATCGCGTAGTGATATTGACCGGGAACATAGTCCATGACGCGCATGGAACCGAGGTCCCACAAATCACGCGTGCGGTTCCAGTCTTCGCGGCTGCGTATTGTGTTCCAGTAGCGGGCAGAATCCATGCGCTGCCCGCCGTCGTTGGCCGCCGGCAGGAGGTTGTCGGACCAGAAGAATTTCTCCGCGGGATCGTAAACCAGCACGGAATTATGCGCGACGGTGCGGCGGTAGTAGTTGAGATAGTGAGGACTCTCCGTGTCGGTATAGTCCGCGCCGCTGTCGATCGCCAGATATCCGCGGTGGTAGATCGTGACCTGGTTTTGATCGAGGTGCTGGTGTTTGGCGAAGTACGGTCCGCAATCAAACTCGATCCAGGTCGATTCGGGTCTCCAGCCATCCCGCATCACGAGATGCCCGACGCCGGGAAAGTAACGCTGACGCGGCAACTCATTCTCGTCGGCCTCGGCCGGATCGCGCGGCGTGACCTCCGGGTCGTCCCACAGAAACTCCAGGACCGGCAGCACCCATTGCTTCACGAAGAAACCGCTCTTGCGCAGAAGCCAGGCGCTGTAAGGATCCTTGAAGCGATTGACCGCATATCCCAGCAGGGCCGTGTCTCGCGAATCGAGAACCGGGTATTCATTGTCGCCCTCGCGCGACGGCGTGCCGTCGGGAAGGAGCTTGTAAAGATACGTGTCCCCGATGTTGCGAAACACCGAGAAATGATGGGCAGGATCCACTCCCGTGGTGGTCCGCTGCAGTTCCGCCAGCAAGGCCAGCGAGCCCCACGTGATTCGCATGTAGTCCATCGACTCGTGGTAGCTGCCCTGCGGGTCGACCATCTCCGATATGTCGAGCACGTTCGCCAGGCTCTTGGCAACCTTGTCGTGCCAGGATCCGCAGCGGTCATCGCAATCCGGGTAGTCCCTCGACAGCCGCCACTGGAAATGCGGCTAAAGCCAAATACCGTAAGGCGTAATTGTGGTAGGAGAGTTGGCCGGGATCGGCAAAGTCAGGAGTTGCAAGCATCGCGGCGGCGCCGTCCCTCAATTCCCCGGCCACGCGATCTTTCAGCGCGCGATCGAAACCGCGGAATGTGAACAGCCAATCGAACGCCAATGACCAGCGGGCATAGTCCACCCAGGACCGTGATGGCTTGCCGCCGGCGGCAACATGCTTGGTGCGCATCTCGGCCAGCGCCCGTTCCGCGAAGGCGTCTTGTCCCGTCAGTTGCCACGATAGCGCCCAGCCTTCCATGTCCTCTGATGGACGCCGACCCGCAGCATAACGCGCCTTCAACAAGAGGAGACCGGTAAACGGATCCGTCTCTGCGATCAACAGGCGCGGACGACGTTCCGGTCCCTGGGCGATCGCTGGCCATGCCGACGCCAGCGCGGACGCTGCCAATGCCGCAATGAAGTCGCGTCGTCTCATGGCTTCAGTACCGTGCCCGTTCCGCCGGCAATCCCACCTCGCCTGACGACGCCCCCATCGAGGTCCTTCGCGACGAAATTGAGGGGAAGAAAAAAAAGGAAACCGAAATCTCGTGTCCCGTCCTTTCTCCCTCACTCTCCATGACGATAGATCAATGAAACCGCGGCGCCGCTGGCAATTTCCCTCGATGATACCGGGGCTTTCGTTTGCCTGCTATTTTCTTTCTTATTTTGGACCAGTGCAAGTGTATAAAGGAAAAGGCCACACACCCATGCGGTCGCTTGTTGCATGGATTCAACATCGCGAGGAGCATATTGATGCGGGGCCCCAAGGACTCTCGTTTGCTGTCGGAACAGCGCCGCCGGAAGATTCTGGATCTCATCGAACAAAAAAGCCAGATCACCGTTCGGGATTTGGTCGAAAAGTTCTCGATTTCTGCGGTTACAGCGCGCGCCGACCTGGACGCCTTGTCGTCGCAGGGCATGGTGGTTCGCTCTCATGGTGGCGCCGTCCGGCAAGTGGAGGCGAGTCAGGAATATCCTCTGCGCCTGAAGAAAACGCTCCATCACGCGGAAAAGGCTCGCATTGGACGAGCGGCGGCGGAACTGATCCAGAACAATGAGACCGTCATCCTGGATTCCGGAACCACCACCGCCGAGATCGCCCGCCATTTGAAGGCACGCCGGCTTCAGTCGGTGACCGTCATCACCCACGCTCTGAACGTGGCCTATGAACTGATAGACGCTCCGGACATTTCTGTGATCATGATCGGAGGACTGCTGCGCCCGGTGTCCTGCTCTTTCGTGGGACCGCAAGCGGAAGCGATGCTCAAGGAATTTCATGCCGACCGTCTTTTCTTGCGGTCGACGGATTCGACCTGGAAATCGGCCCATCCACTCCCGACGTGCGGAAGCCCAACTGAACGGCCTCATGGTGAGCATCTCGAAGGAACTCAACGTCGTTGCCGACTTCAGCAAGTTAGGCCGCAGAAGCGTCTCCCGCATATGCCCTCTGTCGAGAGTTCACCGACTGATCACCGACAGCCGGGCGCCAGCTGAGTTCAGCGAAGCTCTGCGGCGGGCCAAGATTGAAGTGATTATGGCGTAGCCCCCGATTTCGCCAGGCGCGTGAAGTGATAGG
>CAWGSE010000010.1:0-164979 GCA_963825205.1 uncultured Acidobacteriota bacterium | reverse complement strand
GCTGTTGGAGCCATTCAGAAAAGATCATCATTGCATCCTATGCAGGCGGTGGTGCACGGTGCACCAGCGCCTCATCCGCGCCCGCTCTTCAGGCCAGTATTCCAGGGGTTGTTAAAAAGACCTATCTTCGCCGGAGAACGAAGTACTGCTTGACAAAGTAATCTCCTTCAGGCCATGGGACGGACTGGACAGCCTTAAGCGCTTCTGGCGAGAGGGCAAAATCCACACGGCACTCGCCTTGCCACTCACCTCGTACTGAACCGTGCGAGTTCATGACCACAGACATTGAGATCAGATGGAATTCGCTAGGGTATGACTGGAGGCCTTCGATGACTAGGCCCAGACGATTGATGAGGTCTTGGTCACTGGGAAACGACTTAACAACATCTTGCGTTCCCCTAACGATTGAAAGCCCGGTATGGACAGTGTAATTGGGGACAGATATTGTCTTGCTTTCGTCTTTGACTACTCCAAGGCTTCTAAGCAGACCATAGCCTACCAAGGATGCCCACGATCCCACGGCCTGTCTGACTGCATCACTCTGGTTGTTTGCCGCACCTACCACGCCGCTTGTAAGTGTCGGCTGTGGTACACCACCGACCGAAACATCTACTTTCAATCCAATCCCAAAAAAGCCTTTTCCCGGATCTGCCTCCTCGTCGTCAATTTCCGCATGAACGCGTATTTCCTGACCACCTATCCAGAGGCGATCCCCCGATGAGCGGACTGATGCCCCTTCCGACTTCGCCATTGAGGCCAGTACTTGAACGCATTGCTCTGAGAAATTGTTGCTCCTTGACCGTGACGAATATAGAAGCGTGAGCACAACGATGGCTCCTGCGGCCAGAGCTACAGCCAAGGATTTGTGGAAAGCGTTTGTCAGGCTAGCACGCGGACAACCCTAACCGGCACGCTCGTCGTCACGCTGAGCACTACGACCGGTTGATTTTCGACGACCTCATCATACTTGTTGCGATTGCACAACTGAGAAACTTGCCCCCAATCCGACCTGCCGTCTAGGGCAAGACAAGCGCAGAGCGACACATGCCGAAGAGGGGCCGAACACAGGGGGAGTACGCCAAAGTAGCGTACTTCTCGGACCACGTCCTCGACGGCGCGACCTCAACGTCAGACATCGGGTAACCGGTTGTTCGGTTGCAACAACTCGGTCCTACTCCGGCGTACGCGGTCCTGCGTCGTGGGGTGCCCACGACGCACGACGTATGCACAAGATCTTGCGGTCTACACGTTGTATCTGGGACGTGCAGACCACCATATGTTGCGCTGGCTGCGTGACAAACTGGCGATGTAAGTGACGAAGTGCACGCGGTGCGAGCGTGTCCCATGTTGACGCGGTATCATCTATGATCGATCCCTGTATGGTAGATCCCTGCGGCAGAGGAGGGAATTGGGGCCGATGTGGCAATTTAGACACACCGCACGCTGTGCACGTTCAATGTACTTGACGAAGAGCAGTCGACGTAGTGACCACAGCCAAGTTGTGTGTATACTCCATACCTACATGGAAGTCGTCTGTCCACACTGTGTGGACACCCCGACCTCGCCCACTGACGGCGGGGTGTTCGTGTCTCTCTGGAGCTAACACTAGTGCCGCGCCACACGACGTAGCGCCCAACCCGACACATCTCGAGTCGAGGTACAACGACGGCTTCTCGCACACGACGGAGAGGCTGTTTTAGCTTTGCGCCTGCGTCTTGTCGAGCACCTGAGAGAGTCTGATTGTGATGCTCAGGCCCCTATCCCCTGGGCCGATCCCCTACTCAGGTGTTCGGCAAGGCGCAGGTGACCGTTCTCTCCACTTTCTCCGGCGCTACCTCCTCAAATCGTCCCGGACGTTGAAATTCCTGCCTCTCTGCGTGGAGAGCGGCCTGACGAGCAGGAAAAGAGGGAAATGGAAAACAGCGCTCAAACCGAGCCAGGGAGAAGAGTAGTTAAGAATTACTTACTTTATAAGGACGTTATGCGCGTTTTGCTGTGCGCGATTTTCCTCGTTCCCGCTGTTTCCCCGCCCGCGGACCCTCAAAGGGAACTACCCGCAGATTCCGGCAGACAGTAAGGCAAAACCATCGTCGGAAACACCGCTAGACAGACGCACCAGAAACCCCAGGGATAGGAAGGATAGGTAGCATGACTGAAGGTCAAGTTGATACCCTTCGAGATGGAGGACGCGTTGGACGTGATGAACGCTGCACCCGAGCACATACCGTGGCTCGTCGAGAACTTGCTGCTCGAAGTCGGCCTCTCGATGCTGGTCGGCAAACCCAAGACAGGAACAAGTCACCATTCGTGAGGCAACTCAGTGTCGCCGTCTCCGAAGGCTTGAAGTTTCTCGCACGCGAGACACTCGCCTCGCGACGTGCTCTACTTCGTCCTCGAAGGACCCGAAGGGTGTCGTAGGCCACCATCTGAAGAAGCTGGGATACACAGGCGCGAAGAACAAGATTCGCATCGTCTACGAGCCGATGCCTTACCAGGGGCGACCTCGGGCTGAAGAAGCTCGAAGCTACGCTGGCACTCCCGCAAAACGCTGACGTTCGTCTTGGTCATCATCGATCCTGTGAAGAAGTTCCTGCGCGCAGCCGACAGCGACAACCCCGATGAGGTGTCGCTGGCACTTGGAGAAGCTCGAAGACGTTGCGAAGAAGTTCGCCGTCCACATCATGTTTCTGACGCACGCCAAGAAGCGGGTGACCGACGACTCAGGGGACGCTGCGATAGGTAGCGACGAACTTCCGTGGGGGCACCGACACCAACATGCTCCTCGTGAAGAAGCCAGGCGGAGAGCGTACTTTCGAAACCGAGCAGCGTTGGGGCATCGGCATCGAGCCGACGTTCGTACATTTCGACGAGGAGCGCGGTGAGATAAGTTTGGGGCAGCTAGTAGAAGATGCCGCAGACTCGGCACGGGAGCGCCGCTTGCAGGAGACGCGTGCTCGCATCGAGAAAGAAATCTGGGATGTGATTGCAGCTATACCTTCAGCAACGCAGAAAGACATCTTGGCAGGTGTACAAGGCAAGACCACGACCATCCTCGATGTGTTGAACTCGATGATCCTGAGAAACGCACTCGGCAAGGTCGCACTAGCAGGCTGCTGAAAAACTACTGCCAATCCACAGGGTGACATGGTAGTAGTTGCGAATGCGAGGAGACGATCAGCAGCAGGACGGGATGTTTCAGCTATATCTCACCCGACAAGAGAGTGCCGCAGGACCATCCGTCGCGGCGGATTCGAGTCATTGTGGATCGGGTTCTAGAGCAACTCTCACCGCGGTTCAACAAGCTCTATGCACGAGCGGGTCGGCCATCGATCGCTCCGGAGAAGCTGCTGCGGGCCTTGTTACTGCAGTTGCTGTACTCGGTGCGCAGCGAGCGGCCGCCGATGGAGCAGCTGGATTACAACCTGCTATTCCGCTGGTTTGTGGGACTGAGTATGGATGACGCGGTGTCGGATGCCAGCACGTTTTCCCGGAACCGGGAGCGCATGCTGGAAGGAGACATCGCCGAAGCGTTCTTTCAAGGGGTTTTGGGAGAAGCCCGGGCTGGGCAGCTACTCAGTGACGAACACTTCACGGTAGATGGGACATTGCTGGATGCTTGGGCGTCACACAAAAGCTTTCGGCCACTCGATCCTGTGGCCAAGGATAAGAACGACCAGGAGCCGAAACCACCGGCGGCACGGTGGGACGAGAATAACCCCACGATTAACCATCGCGGCGAGAAACGCAGCAATCAGACACACTGTTCCACCGCCGATCAGGAAGCCATGCTGGCCCGCAAGGGCAAGGAAAGGAAGCCAAGTTGAGCTACCACGGACACCTGATGACAGAGAATCGGAACGGACTCGTGGTGAACGCACAGGTGACCACGGCCTACGGCTCGGCGGAGTGTCATGCCGGGTTGCTGATGGCGGAACAGTTGCCCGGCTGCGGGCGAGTGACGTTGGGAGCAGATAAGGGATACGACCAGCAGGAGTTCATCGAAGAGCTGCGACAGATGGAAATCACACCCCATGCCGCGCAAAACCAGAGTCGTCGCCGGAGCCGGCTGGACCACCGCACGACTCGACACCTCGGCTATGAGGTAAGCCAGAGGAAGCGAATCGAAAAAGTTCTCGGCTGGATGAAGACGGTCGGGCTGTTGCGCAAAGTAAGACACCGTGGATTAGAGCGAGTGGGTTGGATGTTCACGCTGGCAGCGGCGGCCTACAACTTGGTTCGCATGCGGACGCTGATGCCGAAGAGTGCCTAAAAGGCGCGCAAGCGGCCAGAACGACACGTTTCCTGGCGAAATCAAAACAAATACCAGATCCCCCGGACCAGAGAATCAGCCGCGAAGAGCTGGAACGCGTTCAATCGAGATTCTTCAGCACCTTGTTAGGTGGTGTCATTCACTATGCTGTGCCTGAGGAAGTAGTGATCGAAGCATAGAGCATCAGCGCAGATCGGCGGGTAAACGAATCGTGCGCTGTCGTGTGACCGGGGTTGAACGTTGCTTTACGGCGTCCAACCCCGCGAATGTCAAGTGCGCAACAATCGTAGAAATGGCCCGAAGTTGTAGAACCAACAACATACTTTTCGCCGTTTTCAGTGTTTTCAATCAGTTAGACAGCCGAGTATCTAAGTAATGAGAGAGGTTTCAAGAAAAGTCCGTCCTCCCGTCCGCCTGAGTTCTAGATCACCAGACAACTTAAAGAACCGCGTTCACGTCGTGTGGCGACGCCGGACTCGATGCGACGCGCCCGTCATTGCGCGTACCTTTCCCGACTAAAACGTCGGTTTTGTGGGTTGCCGACGTGGCCGCACTCGTCGTGCAGTCAAATCAAAGGGGCGCACATCGTGCGCTCATCGAAAGAGAGTAATCATTTTGCACAGATCAAAACGTGCACTCGCAAAACTTCGCGGAGTTCGCAAACAGCAACTACACCACTCCAACCGATGTCGATGGCGTCGGCACCACCAGCACGACCAGCGCCGATACTCTGCCCAAACTGCGGTACGCCACAGCCAGTCGATCCGCAGAAAGTTGCAGAACGGCTCGCGGTTGACGGCGCGGTTTTTGCCGCCAAGCTCGACGTGAGCCTCGACATTCAAAGCCTTGAACGGAAGGTCAAGGCACTCCAACGCGAACTCGATGAGGCACGTACAACTCTCGCTGACGAACGGCGTGGCGCCTGAAATTTATCGTCGGATGCACGCGGAAAACGAGGGCCTGAAGCTGACTCTTCAAGCGGCGTACACGCGCGTGCGCGAAGGTTTCACGGAAACAGCGAGCGAGCACAAAGCGGCGCTGCTCGAAGCCGTGCGCAACGGCAAACTGTGCGCGAACGCAGCCGCACCGCCAGACGAAATGAGCAGAAGCAGCAGCAAAAATTGACGAAAAGGAAGAAATCCAATGAGTGACGACGAAAAAGACATTTTCCGCCGAAGGCGGCGACAAAAAACCGATCGAAAGCCCGAGGCGCAGTTGACAGGCGAGCAGCAACTGGAACTTGAACGCTGCGCAGTCAGCGTGTAGCCGACGAAAAAATCATCGAGGAACTGCGGGCGAAGGACCGCGATAACAACGTCAAAGACACCTACACAAAGGCTATCGAATCGACAGGCCTACGCTCTCATCTGCCGGAAGCAGACCTCATTCGGCTCTTGAACAAGCAAGACGATGTCGTGATCAGTTACAGCGCGACGGCAAGGAAATCATATCCCGCGAAGTCAAAGGTCAGCGTGTCGAGTTCGGTGGGCCTTGAAACGTTTGCACTCGCGAACAAAACGCTGTTTGACGGTCGAAGCCTGCGCTACCTCGTGGAAAAGGGTCAAACGCCATCGTCGCCCAGGACGATTTCATCGCGAACAGAAGATGCAATACATAAGTCGGCACGGCTTGGCGAAGTTGGAAGCGTTGCCCGTACATCGTCCTGCAACGACCGATATTTCCAAGATGAACGGTTCCGACTGGCAAAAACTGTCGATTCACAAAAAACCACAATCGTCGGCCAGCACGGCGAAAACATCGTTAGCCAAATCCTGAGGAGGAAATGACATGTCAACCAAAAGACCAACGAAAGCACTCGCCCGTCCGACCGTGCAGGTCAAGCCGTCTGGTTTTGGGAAACCCGACCGAAACGCCGAAGCCGCGATCCGTGACGCGGATCAACCAAAACGGGGATACCGCGTAAACGGTCGTCCGTAATCCACCACCATCGCGCCCACCGACCTTTCCTTACCTTTCATCGGCGACGGGGCGCAAACAGGGGCGTAGGTTGCCGTCGCGACCGCGCCCCTTTCTTCCTTTCAAACACCTGGAGTACACCATGCACTTTTTTGTTTACGAAACCGAATCGGGGTCATTCCATTCTGGACCGAAGCTGCCAAAGCACGCGACCTGTCATGGTCGATTAGCGAATGGGCAAACAAGCACACGCGCACGTTGTGCATCTGAAGCGCGATCATTTGTCGCCAGCGCTCGACAAACACGGGAATCCGCTAACGCCGCTGCAACGGGCGCAGCTAGGCGTAGGTTTCCCGACAGATACACAGAAGCTCTAGCACGCGGTCGTGCACGGGATCGCCAACAGGCGGTGACAGCGTGATGAAATCATTTTTCGTTTTCATGAAGAATGTAAACGGCGTTGAACGCTTTTCAGTTGGCGTCGGCGTGCTGCCTCAAGGTGTCAGGCAGGTCGGCTGTTTCGGCACGATCACCGAAGCGCGCGAGCTACGCGACCGCCTGCGACTCGGGAAGGCATCAACCGTGAAGGTCATCTTCCCCCATCGGCGTCGAGGTATCAATGCTCTCGTGCAAGCTCACGAAGTCGATCCCGACGCAGAAACTCGTCTAGCGCTTTGAGCAGGTGACTGGTACTGCGGGCGAAGCGGTCGAACTTCCAAACAACAACAACGTCGAAGTGTCGTTTGCGTGCGTCGGACATGAGCTTGTCAAGTCCAGGTCTGCGGTCCTTAGCACCCGTGATTTTGTCGCTGTACGTGTCCACCAACGACCAACCGCGACGTTGAACGTACTCAGGAAGGTCGGCCAGTTGCATCGCGTCGTTTTGTTGCTTGTCGCTGATCCGTGTGTAGATGATTGCCCTTTTCATGACTGCACCTCTCACTTGCGAACGTACTCGCACTAACAAGCACTGTCAATCAAATTACAACATTCTTGACGTATGATTTCCCGTTTTGCACCTTCGTCGATTCATCGACTTACAGAGGTGCAGACACGGGGATTTGATTGACAGTAAGTAGATCGGCCCCTGCGCAGGATGGCACAGGCGGTAGAGTAGACAGCAATGTGGAAGGCGGGGAAGTACGCTGCGCAACGTGCGACTCGTCTGCCGTGGGATTACTCAAAGCGTGGTTCAACATGGCCTCGCCACGTTGCTGTCTACCCTGCCACCCTGCCACTCAACGCATGGGCAATGATGGGCACTCATACGAACCTTGCTTTCAAGGGGAGTGCCCGCCCCCCCCGTACCTCGAGAGGTACAAAATCACTCGAACATCCGTTTCATGCAGTGTTCATGCGGCTTGCTCGCATGTCATTCGCCATTTCTTCACGCACTTGTTCAGGAGCGTGATGCAAACACGAGCAGTTATACGCTAAGTTTTGCCATCGAGTTAGGACAGCGAACTACGACGTGAGACAACGCCTCTAAGTGAAGGCAACGAAGGAAGTAAGCACTTACACGGATGATGGTCGGGTGCCTTGACTACCTATCTACCTGCGTCCCCCACTCACAAGTTCCACGCCGTTTTAACGAAGTCTGCACCTAGTAGCCATCGTATAACTCGGGTGTTCATCGTTATTCCCCGTACGTGATCGCATTGTAGTTTCGGTTTCAGCAATCACAAGTCTACTTATAGGAGTCAGTCAATGAGTAAGTGTACGTGTCCGATGTGCTTCGTACGTGAGCAAAGACGAGAGCGACGCGAACGCGAGCGCAGCGCCCGCTATGCATACAAGGTTTACGTCCTGATCGATCCAATCACAGGCAAGGTGCGTTACGCGGGCAGCACGCATGAGACGTTACCCAGCCGCTTGAGGCGTCACTGCGACGATTGGCGAGACGGCAAGCGCGATACATGTGAGCGTAAGCGCACATGGATTGCAAATCTCAAGGAACAAGGCTTCCGACCGTTCATCCTAATGCTGCACTCCTGCGCGAGAAGAGGCGAAGCACTCAAGTGGGAACGAGAAGAGATCGCGCAGTTCATCTCCGAGGGTTGCGACTTGCTGAATGGGAACCTGCCCCTGTCACCCGAACTCGCATGGCGCGTCTACGACCTTCGCATGGCGGGGGAGACGTACAACGACATCGCAAAGCTGACGAATGTGAACTACAGCACCGTCTACAACGTGATCCAACGCATGACCGGGAACGTTACTCCCTACATGCGAGAGAGCGGGTACGCGCCCTACGACGAACCACGACCCGAAGCCAACAATGCCAACATCACGGAAGGAGCAATCATCCAATGACGATTCAGGAATTCGAAGAACAATACCGACTCACAACCAAGAAGGACTCGTGTGGTGAGGTAGTCATCGCAGGACGGCCACGCGACGCCGCGCGGGCGGAAGATCGGTGCCACATCTTCGAGCACGGAAACGGGAAGTTCGGAATCTGTCTTCTGATGGGCACTGTCGGCAAGTGGAACAACCGCAAGAAAACGGCTCAAGGGGAAGGATTCACTCTTGGGCAGGACGGCGACACGGAAGGGACGTTGCTGTTCGATCCGCAGGACACCAAGCAATCGAAGCTGGCGATTCGGCTTGTGGGAGCCCGAGAAAAGCGCCGCGTCACTCCCGAGCAGTTGAACCATCTGGCAAAGGTCGGTTTTAAGCCTTCGAGACACACTGTAGATGGCCCTTCCGGCGTCTAGAAACGCTCGCTGACCTCCAGGTGGACCTCAGGAGCCATCCTGTACCGTGCCACACTAAAAACCCCGTTTTTCACCCCGAATACCTGTTCACGTCTACAAGTTCACTTTCATAAGGAGTTCTTAATCATGTCCGATCTAATCTTTAGCCGTTGGTTCGCACGCATTCTCTCTGATAAGCGCATGACCGCGTCAGAACTCGCTGATCGCGCCCGAATGTCGAAAGCCAGCCTGTATTTCTACCTGTCAGGCGCTCGTATTCCCGATCAAGACTCTGTGCTCAAGCTCTGTGCAGCGTTGCGCGTCGATCCGTCTACCGTGCCCGAGTTCGAGCGTCGCAAGGTTGGGCAGCCAGCGCATAAGCAGGCGGTGACGCGGTGAACGGCTTCAACACAGAATGGCTCACGGCAGCCGAAGCCGCAGCATATCTGAAAGTGGAACCGCGCACGCTATTGATGTGGGCTCGCCAAAAGAAAGTGCGCGGGTTCGTACTCTCTGGCACTCGTCGCCAAACGTGGCGTTTTCGATACTGCGATCTTGACACTGCGCTCATGGGAACCGATGTGCTAGGCTCTGTCTCGCCGTCCGTTGCTCTTGTGAACCGGAGGATTCAATGAGGGCACGGAACAGAGATGGAAGTGTGGTTCTGGACAAGCGAATTAACGCATGGAATTTCTTTTGGTGGGAGAACGGCAAGAGGCGGTCAAAGCAGATCGGCTCTCTGCGCGAATATCCAACCAAGGCGTCAGCATGGCGGGCAGCAAAGACGCTCCGTGATGCGGTAGAGAATCACGTAACAGTCAACACCAACACACCAACAGTGAGTACGCTTATTAAGCAGTACCGAGCAGAAAAGATGCCACGAAGGTTGAACACGAATCGCGGGTACGAATCGTGGATTCGTGTTCACATCCTACCGAAGTGGGGTCAGAACCAAATCACCGATCTACAGGCGCGGCCTGTCGAAATGTGGTTGGAGTCTCTACCGCTCGCTCCCAAGAGCCGGGCTCACATTCGCGGCATTCTCAGTTCACTTTGGAATTTCGCGATGTGGAAGCAGGACATCCCGATGCAGGTCAATCCGATTGGCTTGGTGACGGTCAAAGGCGCGTCAAAGCGGATACGACAGCCGCGCAGTCTAACCGTTGAGCAATTCCGCTTGCTCATGTCTCACCTGAAGGAACCGTTCGGAACGATGGCTCTGGTGTGCATCTGCTTCGGCCTTCGGATCTCCGAATGTCTTGCGTTGCGATGGTCGGATGTCGATTGGCTCAACGGTTTGCTTCGTGTCGAGCGTGGCATCGTGGAGCAGAACGTGGACGATGTGAAAACCGATGAATCACGCAAGTCTTTGGCTGTGGCGGATGAACTTCTCGACCCGATTGAAGCTGTGGAAGCAGACCACCGAGTTTTCAGCGGAAAGCGATTGGATTTTCGCTAGCCCTCTGAAGCTCGGCAGACTGCCGTATTCCTATACTGGATTCTGGCGAGAACTTGACCGGGCAGGCAAGGAAGCAGGCATCGGGCACATCGGCACACACACGTTCCGGCACTCGTACCGGATGTGGATTGACGCTGTGGGCACCCCAATCGGGGTCCAACAGAAGCTCATGCGGCATGCGGACATCCGCACCACAATGAATATTTACGGTGACGCGGCATCGGCTGACATGCGCGAGGCACACGGCAAAATTGTGCAGTTGGCCTTGCAGACGCAGTAAACGGCAGGTGAACGGCAGGTGAGGGTTCGTAACCTACTGAAAGAATGGCTCCTCAGGTAGGACTCGAACCTACAACCCTCCGGTTAACAGCCGGATGCTCTGCCATTGAGCTACTGAGGAGTGTCGCGCGCGGCCAAGAGAAAAGCCGCCTCGAACAGACACTGTCATCATACCAAAGCACTGCGCCATCTGAAAATAGTGCCACGCGTTACCTTCGGTCGCTCCTTCCCCGAACGGGTCTGTGTCTTCTTAACGTTTGCCCCTAGGCCGCGTGCAGTGTGCCCCATCGCGTCCACTTCCGAGGGTTTGACCTGCCTTCCCTGACATGCTATAAATGCCCGTTTTGTGCCGAAGTCTGTCCAGGGAACAGTTGCACCTCTTCCTGGCCCGGCCCGGCTCGAACTGAATCCGACGCGGCCAAGCTCAGCACTCCTATTTCTCGTCTTGCAGTGGAAGCGTGTTCGGAACACCGGCAATGCGCTTATCCGGCGCCGATCCATCGGCGTTCGGGGGACACCGCACGCCGGTATGGGGCACCTAAACACGTTCTTATCCCGCGAAGCTCTTCATATCGGAGGACTCCTCTATGCGCACCTGGATGGCTACGGCTACGTCCTTACGCAGTCGAATTCGCAACCCCTTCGCCTCCCTTCTGACCCTTCTTGCTCTTTGCGCCACGGCCCTGGCCCAACCCGGAAGCGAAACCGTTGGCGGCGAAGCTGCCCTTAAGCTCCCCGACCTTTCTGATGTCACCTTCCTGGGCGGCATCGATGGGCACAAGCTCCTCATGGTTGGACTCCTGTTCTGCGCCTTCGGGCTGCTTTTTGGGTTGACGATCTATACCAAGCTCAAAAACCTCCCCGTACATCGCGCCATGCTCGAGATCTCGGAGTTGATTTACGAAACCTGCAAGACTTACCTGATCACGCAGGGCAAATTCATCCTGGTACTTTGGGCGTTTATTGCGGTCATCATTGCGCTTTATTTCGGATGGCTGGCTCCCGTTCCCGGAAAGTCAATCGGGGTCACGCTCCCCATCATCCTGCTGTTCAGCCTGGTCGGAATCGCCGGCAGCTACGGCGTGGCATGGTTCGGGATTCGCGTCAACACCTTCGCCAATTCGCGAACGGCGTTCGCCGGCTTGCGCGGCAAGCCCTATCCCATCTACAAGATTCCGCTCGAAGCCGGCATGAGTATCGGCATGATGTTGATCTCGGTCGAACTGCTGATCATGCTGTTTATTCTGCTGTTTGTTTCCGGTGACTACGCTGGGCCTTGCTTCATCGGCTTTGCCATCGGCGAATCCCTGGGCGCAGCCGCGCTGCGGATTGCGGGCGGCATTTTCACCAAGATCGCCGACATCGGCTCCGATTTAATGAAGATCGTCTTCAAGATCAAGGAAGACGATGCCCGCAACCCGGGAGTGATTGCCGATTGCACCGGCGACAATGCCGGCGACTCGGTGGGGCCCTCCGCCGACGGCTTCGAAACCTACGGAGTGACCGGCGTCGCCCTCATCACTTTCATTCTGCTGGCGGTGAAGAACCCGACCGTGCAGGTCCAGTTGCTGGTCTGGATTTTCGTCATGCGCATCATGATGCTGGTCGCCAGCGCACTGGCCTATTTCATCAATGGCGCCATTGCCAAAGCCCGCTTCGGCAATGCGGATGAAATGAATTTTGAAACGCCGCTGACTTCGCTGGTCTGGATCACGTCGATTGTTTCGATCGTTGCGACTTACATTGTTTCCTACTTCATCATTCCCACACTCGGAGCCGACACCGCCGGCGACACCTCCCAGTGGTGGAAGCTGGCTTCGATCATCTCCTGCGGAACGCTTGCTGGCGCCTTGATTCCCGAACTGGTCAAGGTCTTCACTTCGGTGGAGTCCCGCCACGTGAACGAAGTCGTGACGTCGGCTAAAGAGGGTGGCGCTTCCCTTGGCATCCTCTCCGGTTTCGTGGCCGGAAACTTTTCGGGTTACTGGCTGGGACTTTCGATGGTCATTCTCATGTCGATTGCCTACTTCTTCAGCCTGATGGGCCTGGGCGCGGCGGCCACCATGATTGCGGCACCGGTATTCGCCTTCGGCCTGGTGGCTTTCGGATTCCTGGGGATGGGCCCGGTGACCATCGCCGTGGATTCCTACGGCCCCGTCACCGACAACGCGCAGTCCGTCTATGAGCTGTCGCTGATCGAGCAGGTGCCCAACGTCCGCGCGGAAATCAAGAAAGACTTCAACATTGACGTAAATTTTGACCGCGCCAAGGACTTGCTCGAAGAGAACGACGGCGCCGGCAACACCTTCAAGGCAACTGCGAAACCGGTGCTGATTGGCACGGCGGTGGTGGGCGCCACCACCATGATCTTCTCCATCATCATGGCGTTGACCAGCGGGCTGACCATGAACGTGGACAAACTCTCGTTGCTGCACGCTCCGTTTTTCCTGGGACTGATTACCGGCGGCGCCATGATCTACTGGTTCACCGGCGCATCCACGCAGGCTGTGACCACCGGAGCCTATCGCGCCGTGGAGTTCATTAAGGCCAACATCAAACTCGAGGGCGCGGAGAAGGCTTCCGTGGCCGACAGCAAAAAGGTGGTCGAGATCTGCACCAAGTACGCGCAGAAGGGTATGTTCAACATCTTTCTCGCCGTCTTTTTCGGGACCCTGGCGTTTGCCTTCGTGGAACCCTTCTTCTTTATCGGCTACCTGATTTCAATTGCCATCTTCGGCCTCTACCAGGCCATCTTCATGGCGAACGCCGGCGCGGCATGGGATAACGCCAAGAAGATTGTCGAAACCAAGCTGAAGCTGAAAGGCACGCCGCTGCACGACGCTACGGTGATCGGCGACACCGTCGGGGATCCCTTCAAGGACACGTCCTCGGTAGCGCTGAACCCGGTCATCAAGTTCACCACCTTGTTCGGGTTGCTGGCGGTGGAATTGGCCGTTTCGCTCTCGCAGAAGGGTTCCGGCCTCACTCATATTCTCGCGCTCGTGTTCTTCCTGGTTTCGGTCTCGTTTGTGTACCGCTCGTTCTACAGCATGCGGATTGGATCGGAGCAGCCCGCGACCAAAGCGGCCCACGCAGCCGCCGACTAAATTTGATTCATCCGACACTTTCTCTTGCCATCCGGAAAACCGGATGGCATTTTTTATCAGCACCCCCAAGCGCAGAGGAGCCGGGGAACGACTCGTCTGCCAGACGATCCGCGAACCTGCGAAGTTGCCAGCTTGATGGGAGGGACCCCGACGAACATAAAGGCGATGGCGTGCGGCACCCTCGTCATGTGGATCGTTGTGCCCTGGGCGTGGTGAGCAGACCGGCACCGTGCCCCCCCCGAGGTAGCCGCTATTTCCCCGCCTCTTTTGGCGATGTTTCGGCGGCACCTTTGAGAGTCCGGAGGTACAGCACCAACTGCCAGCGCTGCAATTCCGGCAGGCGACTGAACGACGGCATGCCCCGATCGGTATTGCCGTTGGTAATCTTCCAGAAGAGCGCGCCATCGCTCTGCTGCTGAACCACGGGGAGCTGTAGATCGGCCGCGTGCTTCTTGCTTAGCCCGGTTCCGTCCTCTCCGTGGCACTCGACACAATTCCTCTTGAAAAGCTTCTCGCCTCCCGCCGCAGCCTCGGGCTTGTGGGCGAGCGGATTGCGCCGCGCAGCCGCCTCGGCCGGCGCCTGCCAACCTGGATCAGGTTGGTACGCGGTATTCTGCCCGTACATAGCGGCAAGAAGCGCAGCTCCCACAGCGGCCGTGAAGAACTCAGCCCGCATTAGTGCTTGCCTCCGAAGAGTTGGGCAATCTTGTCGCCGAAGCCCCGAATCTCGTAACTGTACCCGAAGCGAAGCAAGACCGGGCTCCCCTGGTGCGTAAGCGCGAAGCCCGGTGAGAATCGCAGCGACCCGTTCTCGCTGACCTGCCAGGAAACCACCGGCCCAGCATAATGTGCGGTCTCGTGAACACTGAAACCATCCTGCGTGCTCCCTAAGCCGCCGTAGAACTCGATCCCGGCCAGAAAGTTCTCCCGGCACAGACGGCATTGCCCCGCCGTGGCGAGCCTGGCCAGCGGCCGCGCGGCTCCCAACGCGTAACCGAATTCGAAGCCCTCGCCCACTGACAGGTTCTTCTCGGTAATGAAGTTTCCCGCGACGTTCCAGTCGTGAATCGTGCCCGAAAGAATTAGCTTGGCCTCCAGTTCGTGATTCTTGGCCGGCTGCAGCTCCGAATTCGGCGAGCTAACGTCTGGACCTCCGCCTACAATCTCCTTCTGGATGCGCGTAGCTTCACTCGTACTCTCGTACTCGAGGTAAAGGACGGGATTGATCCAGTGCTCCCGCTTCAACGGGCGAAAGCGGTTCTCGATCCGCCATCCCGTAAAAACCGCACTGTCGCCGGCCGTACCCTGACCCTCGAGGTAAAGCTCCGCTGTCCACCGCCCGGTGACTCCGTATTCGATTTCCATGTAGGGCGCGACGTAAGCTGGTTGCCCACTGCGCGGGATACCCGCGGTGGTATAGGTCTCGATTTCCAGGTTGCCCGGCTCCTCCAGGTGATGATCGTAGGTGACGAAGTACGGGCTCTCCTGGGCGCGGCAGAGGATTGGGCTCAAACTAAGCAAGCACAGGGCCAGCCAGGAAGTAGGCTTCAAGGGTTCATCTCTAGTTGCAACTGGGTTGCATATATAGGATGAACTATCCTAGAAAACTTCCCACCTGCCGGTCAATCGATGCCTGCATTTTCTGTTTCAGAACTTCTGCAACTACTTGCAACACCGAGCATTCACGAAGTCGCGGTGCGGCACTGACCACAATAGCCTCCAACTTCCAGGCGGCTGACCACAATGTGGAACCGGCAATCGCGCTGAATCTGCCCTTTGAGCCGGTCAAACAGATCGCTTTCAAACTCCGTAATTTTGCCGCAACGCAGGCACGCCATGTGGATGTGGTCGCGCTGCGGGCGGCGCTCGTAGTAATGCTTCTCTCCCTGCAAGTGCATCAGGTCCAGTTCGTCCACCAGTCCGTGGCGCTTCAGCAGGTTAAGCGTGCGGTATACGGTGACGCGGTCGATCTGCGGATCCAGTTTGTGGGCCTTGCGCAGGATCTGGCTGGCATCCAGATGCTGCTTGGCCGTCTCGACCACACTCAGAATGGTGCGGCGTTGCCGGGTCATGCGCAGCCCGCGGGACATGAGTTCCGCCTGCAGACGCCCGGGAGCTTCGGTTTGCGGTAGGGGCATGGGATTCTCTCCGGATAAATTGCAAACCAGTTGCAACTAGTATACGCGGCACTCCCATTCCGGGCATCTCTTGGCCCGGAATCGGCCCCCCCTAATTTGCCTTCATTTTTTCTTTCACGCTGTGCGCGAGTTTCTCGATCTCTTCGGCTTTCTTCACGACGTCGAAGGAGAGGACGTTCTCATTGGTCTTGTCGACGTAGTCCTTGAGTTCCGTAGCTAGTTTCAGCAGCTTCTCGGTATCGCGCCGGAGGGCAGCCTGGCGTTCCTGGTTGGCTTTCTTCGCCATGTCCCGTTCGAGCTTCGACCTGGCTTGGTCTTCCGGCGACTGCGTGTCCGGCACGGGCATGGGGGGCAGTCGGGGATTCTGCGCCTGCGTCGCGCACGGCCCGATCGTAAGAAGACAACCGACAATCAGGGCGAAAACCGTCCTGTTCGCCACGACCACCCCCGCTACTACAGAGATTAAGATGTGCAGCGATTCATTATAAGTTGAGAGCGCCCCGAGTACCCGAACGGTCTCGCCTCCTGCAGCGACGAGCCTTTCTCCTGCCAGCCTCCGACGGGCGCCTCGCTAGATTCGCCTGAGCAAAAGAAAAGCGAGGACAAAGTCCTCGCTTTCCGCCTGAATCCCTATGCGCGGGCCTCGCCTATAACTGGCTCATTTTCGCCAGGAACTCGCTGTTGGTCAGGGCCTTAGCCAAGCGCTCGATCAGCAATTCCATGGCCTCCACCGGACTTAGCGGGTTCAGCACTTTGCGCAGTACCCAGATGCGGGTCAAATCCTCTTTCGGGATCAGCAACTCTTCCTTACGCGTCCCGGACCGCTGGATATCGATGGCCGGGAAAGTGCGTTTGTCCACCAGTTTGCGGTCGAGAATGATTTCCATGTTGCCCGTGCCCTTGAACTCTTCAAAGATCACGTCGTCCATGCGGGAGCCCGTGTCGATCAGGGCCGTCGCAATAATCGTCAGCGAGCCGCCTTCCTCGATGTTGCGCGCCGAGCCGAAGAAGCGTTTCGGACGCTGCAGCGCATTCGAATCCACGCCGCCCGAGAGCACTTTGCCGCTGGGCGGGACGATGGTGTTGTAGGCGCGCGCCAGGCGTGTAATCGAATCGAGCAGGATGACCACGTCTCGTTTATGCTCGACCAGGCGCTTGGCCTTTTCAATCACCATCTCCGCGACTTGCACGTGGCGGGCCGCGGGCTCGTCGAAGGTTGACGAAATAACTTCACCCTTCACCGAACGCTGCATGTCCGTCACTTCTTCCGGGCGCTCGTCAATCAGCAGAACGATCAGCACCACTTCCGGATGATTGGTGGTAATGGAGTTGGCGATGTTCTGCAGCAGCATCGTCTTGCCGGCTCGTGGCGGCGAAACGATCAGTCCCCGCTGCCCTTTTCCGATGGGCGTCAACAGGTCCATGACCCGGGCGCTGACATTCTCGCGGGTAGTTTCAAGCTTCAAACGCTCTTGTGGATACAGGGGCGTCAGGTTGTCGAACAGAATCTTGTTGCGGGCTTCATCGGGCGACTCAAAGTTGACCGCTTCGATCTTGACCAGCGCGAAGTATTTTTCGCCTTCGTGGGGCGGGCGAACCTGACCGCTGATCGTGTCACCGGTCTTGAGATCGAACTTGCGGATCTGTGAGGGCGAGACATAGATGTCATCCGGCCCGGGAAGGTAGTTGTAATCCGGCGAGCGCAGGAAGCCGTAGCCGTCGGGCAATATCTCCAGCACGCCCTCGGCAAAAATGTGGCCTTCCTTTTCACTCTGCGCCTGCAGGATCTTGAAAATCAGATCCTGCTTGCGCAGGCCGCTGGCCCCGGGCAGATCCAGAGATCGGGCGATCTTGGTCAGCTCGGTAATATTCTTTTCTTTGAGTTCAGCGATGGTCATTGATCACCTACGGGAAATTTACAGGGGGGTGCTGCTGGAAGACTTGCGACTTGCGGGGCAGGAGGCGGGGCTGGTGTTACGCAGCCCGCCGTTGTGCCTCGGCAAAATTTTCCGGCTCTGACAGAACGGCCTGTCGCTCCGCTCCCGCGATCCGGTCCAAAACCTGATTCATGGTCTCTTGAATGCGGGTGCTAGGCCGGTGAAACTTCCGGGTGGCCTTGGAGGCAAGCTGACAGAGCATATAACGATTCCGCAAAGTATGTAAAGCCTCAAAAACGCGATCTGAACGCATGTTTAAACTTCTCCTTTGCTTTCTGGGAGGACTCGTTGCGGCCTTCCGCCCTCTGACAGATCGTCTCCCAGAAAAGACGTAAGTCACTGAATTAATATGGGTTTACACGGAGTGCACGAGTCAACCCTATAGATGCTCGACCCACCCTGAAAGTTGCTTTTTTCTGGGTTATCGCCTGGGTTCGACGCAGGAGCGCTGCCAAATGGACGGCGAACCGAAAGCATGATCCTTTGGAACCGCATAATGTAACGGCAAATCCCCGCCCGGTCAAGCATTTCCTGAACAGGACCGGCAACGTCCTTTCATTATTTGATGCCGGAACGGGCCGAAAAAGCGCCAAAAAGTCCCCCGAATTGCGAAGGTTTTTGGCCCCCCTTAGCCCCGGCCCGCAAATCTTTGGCTGGTCTTTTGATATCTTTGGCTTACGGTGCGTTGTGAGTGAGGAATCCATGAGCGAGTCGTCGGGCGACCGAAGTGCGCGTCACGAATCCAGTCCCGGCTCCGCCCCTGGCGCCCCGGAAGCAGGCCGGCTGAACCAGTGGCTGTCGGCTCTGGTCTCCCAGCGGGGCAGTGATTTGCTGCTGATCTGCGGTGCGCCGCCTTGCATTCGCGTCGAAGGCAATGTGCGGGCGATCGGGTCCGAGGCTCTGACTGGCACGGAAATCGAAGCAGCCGTGCTCCCTGCCCTGATTCCGCGCGCCCTCCAGCAGTACCGCGAACATCAGATCTCCGACTCCTCTTACCGGGTTCCCGGGCTGGGACGGTTTCGCATCAACCTCCACCGGGAAAAAGGCATGGCTGCCGCGGCCGTGAGGGCTCTGCCGACCCAGGTCCCGTCCCTCGACGAACTCCATCTTCCTGCCGCCGTGGAAGCGCTGTCCCGCTTGCCGCGCGGCCTGGTGCTGATCGGCGGCCCGGCAGGCGCCGGCAAATCGACGACCGTTGCCGCCCTGGTCAATGAGATCAACCGGCGCGAGGCTCGTCACATCATCACCATCGAGGATCCGCTCGAGTACGAGCACTCCCATCTGCGCAGCGTGGTCGAGCAGGTCGAGATCGGCGTCGACGCTCCGGATTTCCCGACCGCGTTGCGGGCAGCCTTGCGGCAGGCACCCGACGTCATCGTGGTCGGCGAAATGCGCGATCCGGAAACCATGCGGATCGCGGTTGCGGCCGCTGAGACCGGACACCTCGTGCTCTCCACCCTGCACACCACCGACGTTGCCTCCACCATCTCGCGGATCTCCGATTCCTTTCCGCCCGAGCGCCAGCCCACCATCCGCCAGGAGTTAGCCATGGCGCTTTCCGCCGTGCTTACGCAAATTCTCTTGCCCAGCCGACATGGTGGACGCGTGCCCGTGGCCGAGTTGCTCATCCTCGGCTATGGGGCCCGCCAGCATATCCGGAGAAATGCGCTCCAGCACCTTCACCAGGAAATCACGATGACCAAGAATAAAGGGTCGGTCACGCAGGAGGAATCCCTGCAGCAACTGGTGCAGCAAGGCGCCATTGATCGCGAAGACGCACTGCTATACGCCGCACATCCCGACGATTTCCTGAGCCTGGTGCGGGCCGAGGGGCGCAAGCAAGCCGGCTAAGCAGAAATTCGACACGGCGCAACTTGCCATGTTGGAGAATGCACCTTGGTCAATTCCCTGACCCTTATGCCCAGTACGTGCGATCCAGCGTCCGATACTGGATGGCCTCAGCAATATGCTTGGGCTGTATGGCAGGCACAGACTCGAGGTCCGCGATCGTGCGGGCGACCTTGAGGATGCGATCGTGGGCGCGCGCGCTCAGGCCCTGCTGCGTCATGGCCCGCTCCAGCAGCCGCTCGCAATCGGCGCTGAGTTCGCAAAACGTGCGCACCTGGCTGGATGACATCTGCGCGTTGCAGTAAATCTTCTGCCGGCTCGACGAAAGGCGCTGCAATTGGCTCTGGCGAGCGCGTATCACCCGTTCCCGAATCTGGTCGGAGCCTTCCGGAACATTGGTCGAGCGCATCTCTTTGTAGTTCACCGCGGGAACGTCGATGTGAATGTCGATGCGATCCATCAGCGGTCCCGATATTTTCGCGACATAACGCTGAATCATCGGCGGCGTGCACCGGCACTCGCGCGTACGGTCGTTATGGAAGCCGCACGGACACGGATTCATCGCCGTGGCCAGCATGAAGCGCGCCGGAAAGGTAAGCGACATGGCCGCGCGCGCGATGCAAACCGTCCCATCCTCCAGGGGTTGACGCATCACTTCCAGAACGTTGCGTCGGGAATTCGGGCAACTCATCGAGGAAGAGCACGCCGTTGTGGGCCAGCGAGACTTCCCCCGGGCGCGGCACCACCCCTCCACCGATAAGCCCAGCGTCGGAGATCGTGTGGTGCGGAGAACGAAAGGGGCGCACGCCCACCAGCCCTGCCCGCGAATCGAGCACGCCCGCGACGCTGTGAATCTTCGTCGTCTCCAGCGCCTCTTCAAACGTGAACGGCGGCAGGATTGTCGGCATGCGCTTGGCGAGCATCGTCTTGCCTGAACCGGGCGGGCCAATCATCAGGATGTTGTGTCCCCCGGCACAGGAAATCTCGAGCGCCCGCTTGGCCGTCTGCTGGCCGCGCACATCTTTGAAGTCAACTGGATAATGCTGGGAGTCACTCAGCAGCGTATCCCCGTCGACTTTGAGCGGTGCAATACCGTTGCCGGTGTTTACGAAATGAATGACATCCAGCAGCGACTTCACGGGATAGACCTCGATCCCGCTCACCATGGCTGCTTCCCGGGCATTGACGTCGGGAACGATCAGCCGCTGGATCTTCCGGGCGCGAGTTTCGATCGCGATGGGGAGGGTTCCGCGAATACCGCGAATGCCTCCGTCCAGCGACAATTCGCCGACGAAGACGCTGTCGAGAAGTTCCTTTTTGTTTATGCCCCCGTAGGCCCCCAGGATACCCAGCGCCATGGGCAGGTCGAAGCCCGAGCCTTCCTTGCGAATGTCCGCCGGGGCGAGATTCACAGTGATGTGCGTAGGCGGAACGTCGTAGCCGCAGTTGCGCAGCGCAGAACGCACGCGATCCTGGCTCTCGCGCACGGCGGCGTCGGGGAGGCCCACCGTGTGGAAATGTACTTCATTCAACTTCGCGCCCGAAACATCGACCTCGACTTCGATGATATTGGCATCGACGCCGTAAACCGCGGCGCTGAAGGTCTTGTAGAGCATAATCGGCCATGCGGTGGCTCGTGGCTGCGAAAGCCGACACGGATTCACGAACCCCGGTTTCAGCCTAGGCTCCTGTCAACGAAACTGAACGTGACTGTTGTCACTTGCCGGAGTGACTCCAAGAGCCTCCATGCTCAGTACAGGAAGCCCAGCTCCGGACCTCCCCGCGGGCGGGCGCCTTTCGGTCCGCACGTACCAAGACTTCCAACATGCAGTGCTGTTCACTTTGCCCGGAGTACTCTACGATGACAGCAGATTCCCGATTTCCCAGATCTCGCGTGGCTGGGAGAGGCGGGAGAATTTTTTATGGCTGCGGAAGAGAATCGTCCCCCGCGTTCGCAGCGCTCCCCGGGCCACCTGGAGCAGGAAGAAACCCGGCTGTGGCGCCTTGCCCTGTGGTTCATGGTGTTGCTGGCGGTCGCCCTCGCCGTGCTCCTGTGGGAGCGCCTCGAAAGCGTCCCCTACCATCTCGGAGCCATCGCTCCCGGCCTGCTGATCCTCGCCGTCCTGTTCGCGTCCTATGCCTACGGGCGGCGCAGAGAAGTTTCCGAGCTCCAGGTCTTACTGAAGGACCTCCAGGACCGCGTCGGCATCGCGCCCTCCGAAGAGCAGCTCGACCAGCTCAGCCAGGTCATCCTGCGATCGCAGCGCAGCTTTAAGGAATTGATCGACTCCATCGACGATGTGGCCTGTGCGATCTCACTCGATGGCACGTTTCGCACGGTGAATCGCCGCTTGTCGGACCTGCTTCGCCTGCAGTACGCCGAAATTGTCGGCCACCGCTACGACGAGTTCTGCGAGTCGCCCCCGCGAAACGAAATCGAAGCTGGCCTCGGACTATTCCTGGAACGGCGCCGCTGGTCCGGCCTCGTTCCCGTCAAGCTCAAGAACACCTCGCGCCTCCTGTATTTCGATTGCGTGCTGAATGCCATTGTCAAGGGGGACGAGGTGGTCGGTGTGAGCCTGCTGGCACACGACGTAACCGAGGAGCGCGAAAAAGAAAAGCGTTTCACCGAGCTTTTCGAAACCTTGCAGGAGGGCGTCTATTTCAGCACTCCGGAGGGCCAGCTTCTGGACGTCAATCCGGCCCTGGTCAGCATGCTCGGCTATGGCGGCAAGAAAGAACTCCTCGCGCTCGCCCCCCACCGCCTGAACTTTGACTCTGCCCAGAGCCCTGTCCTGGGACGCAGTGCCGATGACCGCGGCGGCGTGCGGACTCGCGAAGTCACTCTCCGGCGGCATGACGGGACCGCCGCCGTGTGCCTCGATACTTCGCGCGCGGTCTGGGACACTGCCGGCGCCATTATCCGCTACCAGGGCACCCTCACCGACATTACCGAGAAGCGCACCATGGAAATGCAGATCCGCCAACAGGAGCAGTTCCGTCAGAAACTCCTGGAAAGCTTCCCGGACCTGATCCTGGTGGTCGATCTGAATGAGCGTTACAGTTTCGCCAGCTCGCGAATTCGCGATTTGCTCGGCTACCGCCCGGAAGAGTTAGTCGGCAAGAAAATCGAAGACTTGCAGGACCATTCACCCGAGTTCCTGTCGCTGTACCGCGACGTATCGTCCGGCAAACAGCTGTTCGCCGCCTCCGAGTACGGCGCCCTGCATCGCGACGGCAGTTGGCGAACCATGCGCGCTTCCGCCAGCCAGTTGTTCGACTCCGACAACAAACTCTCGGGCGTGATTTTTTCGGTGCGCGACATTACCGTCGAAAAGAAGTTCGAGCAGCAAATCATTCAGAGCGAGCGCCTCGCCGCTATGGGGCAAATGATAGGCGGATTCGCTCACGAGCTGAACAACCCGTTAACCGCCATTCTTGGAGTCAGCGAACTCCTCGGCGAGGGAGAACCCAACGAGGCGCGCGTCCGCCAGTTGACAATGCTTCACCAGCAAGCCCGGCGCGCCACCGAAATCGTGCAGAACCTGATGTACTTCGCCCGCCCCCCGGCACCCGGCAAGAGCCAGGTGAACCTGAACGAACTCGTCGATCGAACTCTTCACCTCCACGCCTATTCCCTGCGCAAGAACAACATCACCGTGGACTTCCTGAAAGAGGACAACCTGCCTCTCGTCACCGGCGATCCCCATCAGTTGATGCAGGTCTTCCTGAACCTGGTCCTGAATGCCGAGCAGGCGATTCGCGAAGCCCGCGACAAGGGTACGTTACGAATCCGCTTGGGCCGCACCGAAACCCACGATTGGGTCACCTTTCAGGATGATGGGCCGGGCATCGCGCCCGATATCCTGCCAAATATTTTCGATCCCTTCTATACGACCAAGCGCCCCGGACGTGGCACCGGCCTGGGATTGAGCATCTGCAAAGCGGTCCTCAAGGAACACCTCGGAAACATCGAAGCGGCGTCCGCCCCGGGCGGCGGAGCGGTGTTCACCGTCATCCTGCCCATCCCCAAGGCCTGACCCGCCTTATACTGACGCTTCACCGCCTCGCTATGTCCATGCTGAAGGGTCAAACCGCGCTGGTGACCGGAGCGTCCCGCGGCATTGGGCGCGCAATCGCCCTGCGACTGGCCGGCGCCGGCGCCGAGCTCCTGCTGCACTACCACAGCAATCAGGCTGGCGCGGAATCTGTTGCCCGCGAGGCTGGTGGACAGGCCCGTTTGCTGCAAGCCGATTTGCGATTGCCGGGAAATGGATGCCCTGCTGCGCTCGTTGGGCAAGACCCCCATCGACATCCTGGTAAACAATGCAGGCATCTGGGGACCCACTCCGCTCGGCTCCACTCGGCTCGAGGATCTGGAAGCCATGCTGGATATCAACGTGAAAGCCGTCTTCTACCTGACTCAAGCCGCCCTGCCCCTGCTGCGTGAGGGCGCACGCATCGTGAACGTCTCCTCGATTGCGGGCCGCACCGGTACAGCCGGGGGGCGAAGCGTATATGGAGCGAGCAAGGCCGCCGTCGACGCGTTCACGCGGAATTGGGCCTTGGAGTTGGCGCCGCGGAAGATTCGAGTGAATGCGGTGGCTCCCGGCTACATTGAGAGCGATATGACGGCGGAATACTTCGCCCATCCACAGAGATTGAAGCACGCGGTCGACCGGCAGCCTTTTGGCCGGTTGGGATTTCCCGGCGAAGTCGCGGACGTTGTGTTCTTCCTCTGCTCCCCCGAGTCCAACTGGATCACCGGCGAGTCGCTGAACGTAAGCGGCGGATTTGTCGTTTGACCCGGCCAGCCCCAGCGAACTCGTCGCCTGTCCTCAGCGCTCCACCGCCATCGCCACTGCGTTCCCGCCTCCCAAACAAAGGGCTGCGATGCCGCGATGCACGTCGCGACGAATCATCTCGTAAATGAGCGTAACCAGCACGCGGGCGCCGCTGGCCCCGATCGGGTGGCCGAGGGCAACCGCTCCTCCATTGACATTGACCTTATTCATGTCCAGGCCGAGTTCCCGGATTACGCCCAACGCCTGCACCGAGAACGCCTCATTCAATTCGTACAGGTCCACTTCATCGTTCTTCCAACCGGTCTTCTCCCAGATTTTGCGCACGGCGCCCACCGGGGCCATCATGACCCATTTGGGTTCGACCCCGCTGGTGGCTTGCGCTACGATGCGAACCATCGCTTGCGCCCCCAGATCCTTCGCGCGCTGGGCGCTGGTCACCACCACCGCGGCCGCCCCGTCATTCACACCCGGAGCATTTCCGGCGGTCACGGTGCCGTCTTTTTTGAAGGCCGGTTTCAGCGACCGCAGCACTTCGATCGTCGTGTCCTCCCGCGGACCTTCATCCTTGTCGAAGATCACAGCCGGGGCGCCTTTCTTCTTCGCGGGCAGTTCGACCGGAACAACCTGCGCCTTAAACCGGCACTCCTTGATCGCGGCGATCGCCTTGCGATGGGAATTGACCGCGAAATCGTCCTGCTCTTCCCGCGTGATGCCATACTTCTCCGCGACATTCTCGCCCGTGATGCCCATGTGGTAGTCGTTGTAGATGTCCCAAAGTCCGTCGTGGACCATGGCGTCCACGATAGTCGCATTTCCCAGACGGTAGCCCTTGCGCGCCTGCGGTAAAAGGTAAGGAGCGTTGGTCATCGATTCCATGCCCCCCGCGACCACGATGGAACTGTTCTCCGTCTGGATCGCTTGCGCCGCCAGAGCCACTGCTTTCAGCCCCGAGCCGCACACCTTGTTGATTGTCATGGCACCTACCTCGGGCGCCAATCCACCGAAGATCGCAGCCTGCCGCGCGGGATTCTGACCCAGTCCGGCACTCACCACATTGCCCATGATGCACTCGTCGACTTGCTTCGGATCGAGCTTGGCGCGCTTCACTGCCTCGCGTACCGCAATGGCTCCCAGCTGCGGAGCCGTGAAATCCGAGAGGCTCCCTTGAAATTTTCCCACCGGAGTGCGGCATCCGGAGATGATGACGACCTCGTTCAAACCCGCCATAAACCTGCTCCTTTATGCGTTCCGACCTCTAATTATAAATGTCGCTGGTGATGAAAAGTTGAAAATTGGAATGCGGAGGAACTCATTCCAGATTTGTGATCGTCTCTATGGAACGCACGAATCGCAAGAAGCCAGAATGCGCGATCGCTTGCATTCATCAGCCTCCGACGGATCCGAGGTGAAGTGATGCTCGAAGATTTTTTGTCGCGAGGTGACTCGCGGTGACTTTAGTGCATGCTTTGAGCCCGCATGCAACACCATTTTTCTCTTGACATCATTTTTCATTGACTCTATACATTCCAATAGTTGCAACAAAAGACCGTTGCATAGTCCATGAACAATGGAAAGGGAGAATAGATCAATGGCAACCAAGAAGAAGGCAGCTAAGAAGAAAAAGAAACACTAGAAGTCAGCTTTGAAACAGGCAAATGGGGGACGCCAAAAGCGTCCCCTAAGTTTTTGGGGAACAGATTCTTCCCGCCCGACTTCGCCCTGCGTCACCCGTGAACTCCGATGGCTCGGCGCGTTTCGCGGCACCATCCGCGCTCACTGTTTCCCGTGACACACGAACCACCTTGGGGCTGACCGCGAGGCCGCGCTCAGTGCGTAGCCGCTTTCCTGGCGGGCGCGGCGCTGTACAGAGGCTTTTCCGTAGCGGGACAAAGATTCCGATAGGGACACATGCGGCAATGGTAGCCGGGCTTCGCATCGAACTGCCCCTGCTCGATTCGTTCGGCCACATCCAGTACCTTGGCTTTTGCTTGCTCAAGTTCCAGCTCGTGCCGCACGGTCATAACCATGCTGTTTTCCTGCAGGTTGTAAAACACCAGGCGCTCAGCTTCGTATCCCCACTTCTCCCGCGCCGCGATGGCATAGATCGAGAGTTGCAGGCTGTCGTCGGCATCCTCCTGCGCCCGGGGCTTTCCGGTTTTGTAATCGATGATGGCGACCCGCCCGCCGCCCAGGTCATCGACCCGGTCAATGCGTCCGGCAACCGTCGCCTTCCCGATGCGCATCTCGAAATGCTCCTCCGTATGGAGCACCTTGGGTGCGCCCGAACGCAGAAGGGTTCTGAAAAAGTCGCGCAGTTGCTCGACGCCCTGGCGCTCGTAAAGCTCCCGCTGGTAGGAATCCTCGATCACCGCCTGACCGAAATCGGCCCGGAACAACTCGATCACTTCTTCCTCGGAAAGCGTTCGCTCCAGGCGGACAGAATCAAAGTATGTTTTGAGTACCCGGTGCATGGAAGCACCGTAGTGCATGGCCGCCGGAAGGTCGCGTGGAATTCTCCATTCCCGCTCAAGCTTGAATTGCAGCGGGCATATCTCATAGCTTTCCACCGCGGTCGCGCTCAGCCGGTTCAGCGGGAAGGCGGGTGACATCGCCAGCCACTCGGCGGTGCGGGAAACGAACGCCGGAGGAGGCGCCGCGTGCCCGAACAGATCCGTTTGAAATTCTCGGGCTGCCCGTTGCGTCAACCAGGCTTTGAGGGCCGGATGTTTCAGCAACTCGCGCGTCAAGCCCGGGGGAGTCTTGTCTTTGCCAATTCCCTGCTTGCCGTAAAGCACCAGAGAATCGCGCGCCCGTGTCATGGCCACGTAAAAAAGGCGTCGCTCTTCCTGTTCGTGCAGCGTCTTCCCGTCGCCTTCCGCCAGGGAGCCGTCGTCCCTGAGGTCCTGCGGGAACTCGACCAGCGGTTCCTTGTACTGCGCCGGAAACGAACCCGAGGTCGCCCGCAGGATGAACACGTGTGGAAACTCCAGCCCCTTGGCCGCGTGCGCCGTCATGAGACGGACGGCGTCCTGATTTTCTGATTGCAGGCAAACCGCACCGCGCGCCTCTCGAAAATACTGCAGGTACTCCAGCAGTTCCCCGACCTCCCCGGTGCGGGTCAGCGGTTTCTTCTCCCAGTCACCGACGAACTTCAACAGCGCTAGCAGCGGCGGAGAGTTTCGATCAAAGCCGAAGCTGCCAACCAGGATTTCGAGGGCTGCGAGACTCTTCGCGCCGGCTTTCGTAATCTCCTCACGAACCTTGCGCAAAGCCTCGAGAACGGCGGGCCCACCCTCCACCTCGCGCAGCAGCACCGCCAGCGTAACCTGCGGCCCATCGCGCTGCTCGCGTGGTACCGCCCGCATGGCGGCCCGAAATTTCTCAGGATCGATCTTAAATTGCGGCAGCGCGGCAACCCGCAATAAGCTGACCGCGTCGGCGGTTGCATCCACCGCACCCAGGCACGCCAGCAGGTCGCGGACCTCGGGCGTATCGAGCACATCCATGTTCTCGATCGTGAACGGGATTCCTTTGACTCCGAGTTCACGCGCGATCTCGTCCCGATGAAAATGCGAACGGTAGAGCACGGCGAAATCACTCCAGTGCCCGCGCAGCTGCCGGCGCTTCTCCTCGACGGTTGCCACAATGTCCGCGCATTCATAATCGCGCCCGCTGAGCGGCACGATTTCCACTGCAACCCTCGGGAGATCCTTTCCCTCCTTCAGCGCCCTTTCCTCGCGCGCCGATTGCAGCGGAGAGCGTTTATAAACGACATCGGCCTCCGTCTGGATTCCGGAAAACACAGGTGGATTCTTGTCGATGAGCGCAAAGGCGCACTGCAGGATGGGCGTGGTCGATCGCTGGTTCTTCTCGAGCACCACCAGGCGGCCTCCGGGAAAGTGGCGTTGAAAGAGGCCGAAAGCTGCGCTGGACGCGCCCCGGAAGCGGTAGATGGCCTGGTCAGGGTCGCCCACCGCAAACACGTTGCGCTCCGTTCCTGCCAGCTCGGACAGAATCTTCACCTGGGCGAAATTAGCATCCTGAAATTCGTCGACCAGGATGAAGCGGGCATGCTCGCGTTCCCTCGCCAGCAACCCGGAGTCGCTTCCCAGCAACTCGTGCGCCCGCGTGATCATGTGGCTGAAAGTCCCGAGATTCTCCTCCTGGACCATGCGCTCTACCGCGGCGAACACCGCCGCGATTTCCCGGCACCGCCCCAGGATCTCTTCGTCGGTGAGCATGCCGGCGTCCTTCGACTTGGTAACCCGGGGGATGGCAAGCTCGCCCCCTTCCAGCCGTTTCACGTACTCGGCGTACTTCTGAGGGCCGACCAGTTCGTCGTGACAGCGACGCATGAAATCGAGCAGGTCGTCGAGGAACTGGGTAACGTTGGCCGCGCGAACGAAATAGTTCAGCTTCAGGTCCCGGATCCGTTTGCGGAGATAGATCCAGAGATCCTTGTCGTCCAGAACGCCGAATCCCCGGCCATTGCCGTTCAGCAATTCGTTGCAGTAGGCATGAAAAGTGGTCGCACGAAGTCCGGACACATCAGCCCCGCGGAGCTCGCCTTGCACCCGGTCGCGCATTTCCTGCGCGGCATTGTCCGTGTAAGTCAGCGACAGAATCTCGCTGGGACGCGCGTGGCCGTCCCGGATCAGCGCGGCGATCCGGCGCGTCAACACAGTCGTTTTGCCGGTACCCGCGCCCGCTACCACCAGCATGGGTCCGCGCACGTGCGCAATGGCTTCCCGCTGGCGTTCGTCCGGAGTTACGGGGCCAGGGCGGGAAGCGGGCTTCGATGAGGCCATTGATCGGAGGATAGCAGAGGCGGATGTGGATGTTCTGTGCGAATCTCGGTCCGTCAGGTCAGCTCTGACATGGCGATGGCGGTGGCAGCAATGGCAGCCGTTTCGGCGCGCAGGATGGTGTTGCCTAAGGCCGCCACCGTCCAGCCAGCCCGCGAGAACTGCTCGAGTTCATCCGCCGTCCAGCCGCCTTCCGGGCCAACCGCAAGCAGCAATTCGTCGTTCGGAGAATGCGACAACAGCGCGTCGTGAAGGCGGAGCTGGCGCTCGGATTCCGCCAGCAGGATTCGTGTCGGAGCGGTCAGGGCCGCGGCGTCCTTCAGCTTGAGGGGCGGGTCAAAAACCGGAGGAGCACTCCGGCGAGCTTGCTCCGACGCTTGCCTCACAATCTTTTCCCATCGATCCACGCGCGTCGCCGACGCCCGCAGCAAGTGCATGTCGGTGCGTCGCGTGATGATCGGGATAATTCGGCCTACTCCCAGCTCCGTGCATTTTTCGATCGCCCACTCCATGCGGTCGAACTTGAAAATCGCCAGCAGCAGCGTGATCTTGGGGAGCGTCGCGGCTGCCAGTTCCTCGCCTAGTTCGAATTCGACTCGTTCCGGAGTGACCGATGTGACGCGGGCAGCGCGCAACCCTTCCCCGGTTGCAATGTCAAACCTCTGTCCGATGCGAGCGCGGAGCACCACTGCGAGGTGTTCTGCGTGCGCGCCCACCAGGGCGGCATGGTTTCCGGAAACCTCGTCGGCGATCCAGCGGCGGCGCGTCATGGTGGGATGAGGCGGCCGCGGCCGCCCCTATATCCTGCGCACCTTATCCGAAGATGTCTTTCATCTTCTCGACCAGGGTGGACCTCTGCGGCTTGTTCTCGATGCGCGTGAGCCCGTCGAGTTCCTGCAGCAGTTCACGCTGGCGCTTGTTGAGCTTGCTGGGCGTCTGCGCGCGAACTTCGACGAACAAGTCGCCTTTCCCGCGGCCTTGCAGCACCGGCACTCCCTTGTTCTTGATGCGGAACGTGGTACCCGATTGCGTGCCCTCGGGAATTCTCAGGATTTGTTCCCCTTCCAAAGTGGGCACGCTGATTTCCGCTCCCAGGGCAGCCTGCGTGAAGGAAATCGGAATCACGCAATGCAGATCATTCCCCTCGCGCGCGAAGAAAGCATGTTCCTTCACATGGAGCACCACGTAAAGGTCGCCGGCCGGCCCGCCGAACGCACCCGCCTCCCCGAATCCCGTGAACCGGATCCGGGTCCCATCCTCTACTCCCGGCGGAACTTTCGCTTCCACCGTGCGCTGCCGCAGCACCCGGCCCTCGCCTTTGCACTTGGGACACGGATCGGTAATCACGCTCCCTGATCCTTGGCAGGTTGGACAGGTGCGGGCCATCGAGAAAAACCCTTGCTGGTAGCGCACCTGTCCCCTGCCCTGGCAGGAGCGGCAAGTGACCGGAGCCTTGCCCGCAGCCGTTCCGGAACCAGAGCATTCCTCGCAGGCTTCATGCCGCCGCACCGACACCGTGGTTTCGGTCCCGAAGACCGCTTCTTCGAAGCTGAGACTCAGGTCCTCGCGCAGGTCCGCACCCCGCTGCGCGCGCGTCCGGCGGCGGCCTCCCGCTCCCGCGCCAAACAGGTCGCCAATCCCGAAAAACTCCCCAAAAATGTCGCTGAGATCCTGGAAGGCATTGGGGTCGAATCCCCCCATACCTCCGCCTCCGGAAACCCCTGCATGGCCAAAGCGGTCGTACGCCGACCGTTTATCGGCGTCGATCAGCACCGCGTACGCTTCGGTAAGTTCCTTGAATTTTTCCTCGGCTTCCGGGTTGTTCGGATTGCGGTCCGGGTGGAACTGCATGGCGAGCTTGCGGTATGCGCTCTTGATCTCCTGCTCGCCGCACTGCCGTTCGACACCCAATATTTCGTAGTAATCGCGTTTAACGTTACTGGTCAGAATCGCCTTCCCCTTTTTTCAAAACCTTCTGTCATCCCGGGTCAGTGCTTGGAGTTCTGCGCAACCCTCACCATGGCCGGCCGGAGCAGTCGCTCCTTCAGCTTGTAGCCGCGCTGCAGTTCATCAATCACCTGGTGATCGGGCACTTCCGTGGTTTCCACCATCTCGATAGCCTCATGCACGTGAGGATCAAATCGCTCCCCCTTGGCCGGCACCGGACGCACGCCTAACTTGGTGAGACCATCCTGCAGCTGTTTGTAGATGAGCTCCACTCCGTTGCGGAACTCGTTCGGCTGGCTGGCCGGCGCGTTCAGCGCTCGTTCGAAGCTGTCGAGAGCCGGCAACAACGCCTTGATGGCATCCGCCGTCGCGAAATCCCGAAACTCCTGCTGTTCCCGGGCTGCGCGCTTCCGCGCATTCTCGAACTCTGCCTGCAACCGCGCCAGGCGGTCCAGCAGCGTGTCGCGCTCCGCCAGAACCTTCTGTAACTCGGTGGCTTCAGAAGCCGGCGAGCTCGCCTCGGAACGGGAGCCCTTTTCCGGATCCTCCGCTTCATCCGAAGCAGGCAATTCGTGCTCCAGATCGAGCTCGCGGGGATCCACTTGCGATTTTCCGTTCGTTTTCGCCATAAAACTAACCTAATCCGATTCGTTGAGGATCTTGTCGAAAAGCCGCGCAATGTAAGACACGGCTGTCATCGTGTGCTGGTAATCGATGCGGGTCGGCCCAATCACTGCCAGCGATCCCCGCACTTCGCTGCCCACGCGGGCAGGCGCGCCAATCAGCACAAAATTGCTCATCGACGGCACCGCCTCGTCCAGGCCGATCACCACGCGCACCGCTTCTTGTTTCGCGTCCAGATACGCTTCCAGCAAATGGACAATCTTGCCCTTCTCTTCGAGCGTCTTGAGCATTTCCTGCAGGCGCTCGCGATCTTGTTCATTCGCGACCAGATTGGATGCGCCTTCCACGTATACCGTTTGCGTGCCCGGCTCGGAAGCGAGCGCACCCTGTCGGTAGAGTTGCTCCAGCGACTGCATCAACCGGTCGTACTCGCTACGCTCCGCTTCCAGACGGCGCTGCAACTCGGCCCGCATGTCGTTCATGGTCCAGCCGCGGAAGTTCTCATTGATGTAACGCGCCGCCACATCGAGGTCGGCCTGGGATATATCGAGGCGCAACACCCGGTCGCGCACCAGCCCTGACCGCGTCACCACTACGGCCAGCACCTTCTGGTCGGTTAAGCGGGAAAAGTACACATGTTCCAGGGCATTCTTCTCGCCGGGAACTGCCACGGCTACTCCCACGTTCCGCGAAATCAGCGACAGCACCCGCGAAGTGCGTTCCAAAAATTCGGCCGTATCCGTGATGCCCGACAGTGAATCGCGAATGATGCCCTCGTCCCCGGGCGATAGGTGCGCCTCGCCCGAGATCTGTTCCACGTAGTAGCGGTAGGCTTCCGTGGTCGGCACTCGCCCTGACGAAGTGTGCGGCTGTTCCAGAAATCCTGCCTCCGATAGATCCGCCATTACATTGCGAATCGTAGCCGGGCTTAGCCCTTCCCGGTTCGAACGCGAAAGCACCCGCGATCCGACCGGCTCGCCGGTGACTATGAACGTCTCCACAATCGCCGTGAGAATTTCGCGTTCGCGGTGACCAATATTGCCTGGGAGTACCATGAATTCCTTGTATCACTCTGAGCCGGACACCGGAAGTAATCAATCCGGCGTCCCCCCATCTTCCACTAACCACTTTAGATGCAAAAACTTACATCTCGATTCACATGTTGCCTTGCATTCGATTCTAGAAACTTGAGTGAACTACTGTCAAGCGTTAGCACTCCCTGCACTCGAGTGCTTGCCGTTCACGACTCTCATCCTATTGTTATAAACCTCATGCGATATGCTGTCGGGCGAACCCGGCAAGCCCGTTGACGCCCCGAAACCCATGACGAAACGAAGAATTCATATTGCGGTAATTGGCGCCGGGGCCTTCGGCGGCTGGTCGGCGCTCTATCTTTTGCGCGCAGGAGCACGAGTCACCCTGATCGATGCCTGGGGACCAGGAAATTCGCGAGCTTCCTCCGGAGGCGAAACCCGAATCATTCGCGGCGCCTATGGGCCGGACCAGCCCTACACCGAGCTCGCCGCTCGCGCTTTAAAGCTTTGGCAAAGGAACGAGCGTAAGTGGAAGCGCGTATTCCTCCATCGCATCGGTGTCCTCTGGATGGCAGCGGGCAAAGATGATGCCTGGGAGCAGGGCTCTCTGCAGACCTTGATGGCCTCAGGGATTCCGCATCAACGGCTGTCCACCCGGGAACTCGCCAAGCGTTGGCCACAGATCAATTTTGAAGGGGTGGCATGGGGCATCTTCGAGCCCCAGAGTGGATTCCTGATGGCACGCGAATCTTGCCAGGGAATTGTCGACGGGTTCATCGGGGAAGGCGGCTCTTACCGGCAGGCTGCCGTGTGCTCCGCCGGTTTAGATTCCGGCCCATGGAAGGCGCTGACGCTTTCCGATGGCTCTGAGGTTCGTGCCGATCGTTATGTATTCGCCTGCGGGCCTTGGATGGGCACGCTCTTCCCGCAAACCATTGGCAAGAGAATTCAGTCCACCCGGCAGGATGTGTTTTTCTTCGGCACGCCCGCGGGAGATGCACGCTTCGATGAGCAGAACTTGCCGGTCTGGGCCGACCATCGTGGCCGATTCATGTACGGCATCCCCGGCAATCAGCGCAGAGGGTTCAAGATCGCAGACGATACCCGCGGCCCGGAATTTGATCCGACCACCGGCGAGCGCACCATCAGCGACGAGCGCTTGCGGCTGGCCCGCGAATACATCGCCTTCCGCTTTCCGGGCATGAAGAACGCGCCCTTGCTTGAATCCCGGGTTTGCCAGTATGAACAAACCCCGGACAATCATTTCATCGTCGACCGCCATCCCGCTGCGGATCATGTGTGGCTGCTCGGCGGAGGTTCAGGACATGGCTTCAAGCACGGTCCCGCACTCGGAGAACTGCTCGCAAACCTGGTGCTCAAGGACCGAGACCCCGAGGCCTGCTGGAGACTAGGCCGATTTCGCCGCCCCCTCGAGCCCTGAACCTGCAAGCCAGAGCCCAGAGTTCACTTCCCTACTGAATCTGGATCACGCCCTCGGGTGCCTGCGATCGAATCTCTTCCACGCGCGCGATCACCTTGCGCGCAAAGTCATACAGAGACTTGGCATGCGGGGAATTCTCGCCCTCAAGCACCGCGGGCTTCCCCGTGTCCCCGGCCTTGCGGAGCTCAGGATCCAACTGGATCGCTCCCAGGAACGCCACTCCGAACTGCTGCGCGGTTCGTTCCGCGCCACCCCGCGAGAAGATGTCGATTTCATGATTGCAATGCGGACACACGAAAAAGCTCATGTTCTCGACCATGCCGATCAGGTCCACTTTCATCTGGCGGAACATCTCGATCGCCTTGCGACCGTCCTGCAACGAAACATCCGACGGGGTCGATACCACCACCGCCCCGGTCAGCGGCACAGTCTGAATCAAAGACAAGGCAACATCGCCGGTGCCGGGCGGCAGATCGATCACCAGGTAGTCGAGCTGTCCCCACTCGACTGAATTGAGAAACTGGCGAATGATCTGGTGCAGCATCGGCCCGCGCCAGATGATGGGCTTGTCCCCGGGATTCAGGAAGCCCACGGAAATGACCTTCAAACCATGCGCCAGGATCGGGTCAATGCGCTCATTGCTGATCGCCTTGGGTTGCGCATTTGTTCCCAGCATCAGCGGGACGTTCGGACCGTAAACGTCAGCGTCCAGCAAACCCACCTTGTAACCCAGCTTCGCCATCGCCAGCGCGAGATTCACCGAAAGCGTGGTCTTCCCCACTCCGCCCTTGCCGGAACCTACGGCGATGATGTTAGAAACGCCGGGCAGTGCCTGCGGACTCGGCGGCGGCGGACCATGCTGGTGCGTGTGGCTCAACAATCACCCCTTTCACTGGAGCCGCTGGAAAGCGGCCCAAGCCTCGATTATACAAGGCGGATTGCGAGGCTGCGGGCTCAGCCCGTGCTAGACCGCGAGGTATCCGCCGTCGACCGGCAAGGCCGCGCCCGTCACCCAGGCGGACTCGTCGCTGGCCAGGTAAACGGCAAGTCCCGCAATATCTTCCGGCTGCCCCAGTCGGCCGATGGGATGCACCGCGATGCGCTCGCGCCGAACCGCGCCCGGATCCGGCGCCTGGCGAATCACCTCGGCGGTCAACTCCGTCTCTATGAACGACGGGCAAATCGCATTCACCCGGATGTTTTCCGCCCCGTGATCGATCGCCATGCATTTGGTTAGCAAGATCACGGCGCCCTTCGAGGGAGCATACGACGCCCGGTTGCGGGCACCATTAACCCCAAGCACAGAAGCAACATTCACGATCGACCCGCCGCCTGCTTTTCTCATGTACGGCAAGACCGCGCGCGACAGTAGCCAGAGTCCGCGCACATTGATGGCGAAGGTTTCGTCCCATTGCTCTTCGGTGATCTGTTCCGCGGTACCGATGTGCAGAATGCCCGCGTTGTTGACCAGCACGTTAAGCCCGCCAAAGTGGGCAGCGGCGTCGGTCAGAATCCGATCGATCTCGCCTCGTTTGGAGATGTCCCCGGCCAGCACCAGAGGGGAATTGCCCGCTTCCATTGCGAGGGCCTCCAGCGGTTTCTTGCGCCGGCCGACCAATACCAGCTTCGCGCCTTCGCGGGCGTATGCCAGCGCAATGGCGCGGCCGATGCCAGTCCCGGCGCCGGTGATGAGTGCGGTTTTCTTCTCAAGGCGGGACACGCCGACTAATCTACCAGCGGCGCGGGCAAAAAGCAGTTCCGGAGATTGGTGCCGCAACCAGCCCGTGCACGGGCTCGCTGCCGGCCTTAGTACCCTCCACCTTCCAGTTGAACCTTCCCACGGTACATACGATAAACAAACACGAAGTAGCTGACGGTGAGGATCATTCCCAGCGTCCACCAGACCAGGCCGACACTCAGACCGTGATGGCCGGCGGCGGAGTTCCCGATCGTCAGGCTGTAGGCGGGATCGGTGCTCGCGGGCAGCACCACCGGATAGAGCGCAAAAACGGCGCCCACCAGCATTCCCGTAATGTAAACGCAGGAGGCGAGGAACGCGCGCAGCTCTTTGCCTTGCCGGGTCGCGACCAGAATCATTACCAGGCTCCCGAAAACCACAATCGGGATCAAAAATCCAATCGGATAGGCGAGGTAGTTCTCTTTAATCGATGGACGAACGAACCACGTCGCCGCCAGGCTCACTAAAGTCAGTGCGATCTGCACCGGCCACACCGCAATCACTAGTCCACGTGTTCGGCGCCCTAGTTCGCCATCCGTCTTCAGGGTTACGTAGAGCGCCCCGTGCGTAGTCAGGGTCACAAGAGCAACCACTCCGGCCATCACCGTGTACCAGTCAAGAATGCCAGGGTGGGGGCCCAACCGGAAGTTTGTCCACAGCGGCTCGAAGAAGTACCCGTCGGCTCCCAGCGGCACCCCGCGGATTACGTTTCCGAGGGCCGCGCCAAAGAAGATGGCCAGCAGCGCGCTCGAGACACAGAAGATGACATCAAAAAATCCCTGCCAGACCGGATTTTCCATGTGCGCTCGCAGCTCGATCCCAATGCCACGCAGCATCAGCAGCCATAGCACCATCATCAGCGGAAGGTAAAAGCCGCTGAACGCCGACGCGTAAAGCTGGGGATAGGCAAAGTACAGAGTGCCCCCGGCCGCCAGCAACCACACCTCGTTCCCGTCCCACACCGGACCAATCGAGCGCAGAATCTTGCGGCGTTCTTCCGCCGTTCGCCCAGCGAAAAGGTAGATAATTCCGGCGCCCAGATCAAAGCCGTCGAGCACCACGTACGCTGCGATCATGACCGAAACAATGATGAACCAGACTGTTGGCATCAGCTCCCTCTAGTGGCCAGCCAAAGGCTGCGCGACCGGGCCGTTTTCAATCTCACGGCGAACCAGGAACAGAAAAAGTATGCCGAGCACCGTGTACATCCCCATGAACCCCAGCAGGGTGAACAGGCCGTTGCCCGCGGAAACCAGCTTGGAGTACCCATCGGCCGTGCGCATCATGCCATAGACCACCCAAGGCTGGCGGCCGATTTCCGCGGTGATCCACCCCGCGGTGTTGGCAATGTACGGGAACGGCAAACTCAAGAGAAGGATCCACAGCATCCAGCGCGCGTTGAACAGCGCTCCGCGCCATAGCAGGAACGCCGCTACCACCATCGTGGCGATGAAGATCGTCCCCAGCCCCACCATGATGTGGTAGGTGTAGTAAAGCAGTGGAATATTGTCGGGCCAGGTATCCGGTGGAAAGGCATTCAGACCGCGCACTTCCGCCTCCCACCGCCGGTAGGTCAGGAAGCTCAGCATTCTCGGAATGATCAGGGGATTGTCGATCTTGCGCTCCTCCACGTTAGGCTGTCCGATCAAGACCAGGGGCGCTCCCGGCGTGCTATCGAACAGGGCTTCCATGGCGGCCAGGGTTGCGGGTTGCTTCTGCGCGACCAGCCGGCCTTGCCCATCGCCCGTCGGGAACAATTGAAGGATCGTGAAGACCAGTCCCGCCAGCACCCCGACGCGGACGAAAATCCGCCCATGCTCCTGGTACTTCCCCCATAGCAGGTAAAACGCGCCGACGGATGCCATCACAAACGCACCCGTGACCACGGCGCCGCTCATGTTGTGCGCATATTGCCACCACGCCCAGGGATTCAGAACCAGTTCCCAGAAACTCCTCAGTTGCACGGAGCCATCGGCCGACCGGGTGTAGCCCACCGGACTCTGCATCCAGGCGTCGGTCGCAACGATAAAGAAACCGGAAAGCCATGAGCCCAGAAACACCGCCACCGCCGACCACCAGTGCGCGCGCCGGCTCAGCCGCGTTTCCCCGTACAGAAACAGGCCGAGGAAGGCCGACTCCAGGAAGAAGGCGAACATGCCTTCCATGCCCAGCGTCTGTCCGATCACGCCGCCGGCAAAACGTGAGAAGTGGGACCAGTTCGTGCCGAACTGAAATTCCATCGGAATGCCGGTCACCACGCCCATGATGAAATTAATCCCAAAGATACGCGCCCAGAAACGAGCGGCCTGGTTATAGATTTCATCGTTCCGCCGCAGCGCCAGTGTCTTGAGCACCACAATCAACGGCGCCAAGCCCATGGTCAGTTGCGGAAAGAGATAGTGAAAGGTAACCGTGAAGGCAAAGTGCAGGCGGTGAACCAGGAGTGCGCTATCCATAAGTGCAATTCCGTGGGGCGATAAACAGAGAATTATGCCGGGAGAGGGAACGCACAGATGTGACGGCGATCACACCAGATCAGATCTGGTGACAATCTTTTTGCGGCGCTCCACCTCCGCGTGCCGGAGCTCGCGCCGCCGGCCCGCATCTTCATAGCGACGCTTCTCCTCCTCCGTCTCAGGAACGACCGGCGCCACCGCCAGCCGTCCACCCTTGCCGTCTACGGCCACGAAAGTCAGGTGTGCGGAGGCCACGTGCTCCCGCTTGCCCTGCATATAGTCTTCCACCCAGACTTTCACGCCCACTTCCATCGAGGTCCGGAACGCCCGGTTCACCGAAGATCGCAGAACCACCAGTGAGCCCACGCGTACCGGCACCAGGAAATCGATGTGGTCCACGGCGGCCGTGATCACGTAACCGCGCGCGTGTCGATGAGCAGCCATGGCCCCGGCCAGATCGATCCAGTGCATCAAACGGCCACCCAGCAAGGCGGCGAGCGGGTTGGCGTCGTTGGGCAGCACGATCTCCACCATTTCGGATTGCGATTCGCGCACCGGTCGCGGCGCCAACGCATCAGGCTTGTTCATGGACTTTTTCGCTTTGACCATCGCTTGCCGTTGCAGGGCGGGTTCTCTGCATCCACGATTCCAGGAAGCACTCCGCCATTTTCTGGATGCGCCGGTCGGGATGGCAGCCAGTCCACTGCCCGTCATGCACGCGGTATTCCAGATCGCCGTGCTCGGCTGGAAGATGGTTTCTCTCGCACACGTAGGCCACCCGGATTCGGGATTCGTGTTCGCGTGAAACCGCGAACCGGACTGCATCCCAGGCTCGCCCCTCCGGCAAATGAGGACAGGTCGAAGCATATCCAAGGCTGCATTCCTCGTGCAGCCGTGACGGTGCCGGGACCGTACCTTCATGACCGGGAGCAGTGCAGTGTCCCTCCCATCCCCAACCTAGAGGCAACCGCGAGGGATGCAGCCAGACGCCATCATCCAATCTGCGGGTAGGCATGAAGAACGGACAGGCCAAGCTGGACTCCTTCCGTGGCTCGCGGCATCTGCGCTGACGAGCCATTGTACTCAGCAACCGCCGCGGTCGCTACCAGCCCTCGGCCCGCAGGCATCCAAGCTCTGGATACGCTCCCGGTTCCCGGTGTAGTAATCTCACTTTCGGAAACTAAAACGCCAGGAACTGAGACTGATCATGGACCGCGTCGCCATGCTGACCGAGATTCTTGCTGAAAACCCCCACGATGCTTTCGCCCGCTACGGCCTCGCGATGGAATATTCCAACCAGGGCGCGGTCGATCGCGCCCTGGACGAGTTCGCCAAGCTGCTCAGCGCCCACCCGGACTACACCGCCGGTTACTTCATGGCGGCACAAACCCTGGCGCGCGCGAACCGGCCCGACGAAGCAAAAAAGCTGCTCCACGACGGCATTGTCTCCGCCAAGCGCACCGGCAATGCGCATGCCCAGTCCGAAATGGAAGAAATGCTCGCTGGCCTCGGATAGTCGCGGCCTGTCACGCCCGGGTAGGGCTGGCAGCAAACCGGCGCTCAGTCCGACGGCTTCGCCAGTCGCAACATCGCTCGTTCCACAATTCCGGGGAAAAGCTGGTAGAGCTTGATGACCGGGTGCATCGTCCACGGGACAATCACTTCCCTTTTCTGCTTCCGGTAACCCGCCAGCGTCGCCCGCGCCACCCGCTCCGCGCTGATCCCGCGCACACTCGCAGGCCGGACTTTCTTCAACTCGCCTCCTCGAACCGCATTGGCGCTGAATTCGGTGCGCACATATCCTGGACACACCGTGAGCACGTGAACATTCCTGTTCCTCAGTTCGATGCGTGCCGCCTTGCCCATCGCGTTCAGCGCAAACTTCGTTCCCGAGTAGCCTGCGCTGTACGGCAGTGGTAAGTGGCCCGCCACGCTTGAAATGTTAATGATCGTGCCCGAGTTCTGCTGCTTCATAACTGGAATCACCGCCTGCATCGCCGAGATTGCCCCGAATAGATTCGTCTCGAACATCTCCCGGCACGCTGCCATATCCATGCCGGCCACCGAATCAATCAATCCATGTCCCGCATTGTTCACCCACACATCGATGTGCCCGAGGTGGTGCAGCGTGAGGCTGATCACCCGGTCAATTTCCTCGCGATGGCGAACATCGCAGGAAAGAGCAAGTGTGCGCTCCGCAGAGCCTATCCGCGATCGGGCAGCTTCCACCCGGCCCGCATCCCGGGAAACCAGCACGACGCTGGCGCCCTGATCCGCAAAAAGCTTGGCGATCGCCTCGCCAATACCCATCGAGGCGCCTGTGATGACGGCAACTTTGCCGGTGATTTCCATGTCTGGCTTTTAGTCTGCTCTGCGCCGACAAGTCAAGCTGCAGTTGTACAATCTCTGAATTGTTGCTCGTGCGTTCGTGCCTTCGGAGGTCTCTTGGGTTCCCTGCTCGCGCTGTTCCCGCTGGACGTAGTCCTGTTCCCCGGCGTGCCGCTGCCGCTCCACATTTTCGAACCGCGCTACAAGGAGATGATTGGCGAATGCCTGGACCAGAAGACAGTGTTCGGCGTGATTCGGGCGCAGGAAAGCAGCCTGGCCGACGTCGGTTGCACTGCCGAGATCCTGGCCGTCACCAAGACCTACGAAGACGGGCGCATGGACATCGTCGCGCAGGGCCGCGAGCGCTTTGAACTGCTCGAGGTCAATGAAGAGCGCACCTTCCTGCGCGGCGAAATCCTTTACGTCGCGGATGAACCCGAGAAACCCACTTCGGACGAGCGTGCGCACGCCATCGAGCTGCACCGCCAGATTCTCGCGTTGGCGAGCGCCCAGCAAGACCTCCCCGAAGGCGAGGACCCGCCCCTTTCCTACCATCTCGCCGGATCTTTGCCCTTGGATCTCGATTTCAAGCAGAAGCTGCTCGGCCTCCGCTCCGAAGCCCAGAGGATTCAGACGGTGATCGAATATTTCGAGGGAATTCTCCCCAGCTTGCGCCGCGCCGTTTTGATTCGCAAAAAGGCTGGCGGCAACGGACATTCTCACTGAGCCCAGACTCTTCCTGCTGCGAGAAGTTTTGGACTCCCGCTGAAACCCTGTGCAAACCCACTAGCCACGCAGCCGCGCTGTCCCGAAGCCCGTAATGCCGGGGCGTATAATCTCCCTCAGAGCGGTTTTTGTGGGGGTCCCCATCATGAGTCTTCCTCGCACTCTGGGCGAGTTGCGGCAAAGTCCATTCTCTGAACAGCGTTTGCGGAACCGCCGGGTCAAAGATGAGTTGCGCGATAACCTGATCGCGAAACTTCGAACCACCGGGCCGGTATTCCCCGGCATCGTTGGCTACGACGACACGGTTGTGCCCCAGATCGTCAACGCCATCCTTTCGCGCCACAACTTCATCCTGCTGGGCTTGCGAGGACAGGCCAAGAGCCGCATCCTGCGCGCTCTTACCAGCCTGCTCGATCCCAAAACGCCTTACATCGCCGGCTGCGAGATCCATGACGATCCCTATGCGCCCATCTGCCGCCGATGCCGCGATGAAATCGCCAAACATGGCGATCAGACCCAAATCGCATATCTGAAGCCGGATGAGCGCTACGTCGAAAAGCTGGCTACCCCGGACGTCACCATCGCCGACCTGATCGGCGACATCGATCCCATCAAGGCTGCGCGCGGTGGCCAGGAACTCAGCAGCGAACTCACCGTCCACTACGGACTGCTTCCGCGCTCCAATCGCGGCATCTTTGCCATCAACGAACTGCCCGACCTGGCCGGCAAAATCCAGGTGGGCCTGTTCAACATCATGCAGGAAGGCGACGTGCAGATTAAGGGATACCCGGTTCGCCTCCCGCTGGATGTCGCCATGGTGTTCAGCGCGAATCCGGAGGACTACACCGCACGCGGCAAGATCATTACCCCTCTCAAGGACCGCATCGGCTCGGAGGTTCGCACTCACTACCCGGCCACGGTGGAGGAGGGCATGGCCATCACCGCTCAGGAAGCCTGGACCCAGCGCGACGGCTACAAACTCAACCTCCCGAAGTACGTTCAGGAAGTAATTGAGCGGGTCGCGTTCGTAGCGCGCGAGGACAAGAAAATCGACAAGCGCTCCGGCGTCAGCCAGCGCCTGCCCATCTCGGCCACCGAAAACGTCATTTCCAATGCCGAGCGTCGCGCTATCCGGCACAGCGAGAAGACCGTCGTCCCCCGCATCAGCGACATCTACGCGGCTTTGCCCGCTATCACCGGCAAGCTGGAGTTGGAGTACGAAGGCGAAATGAAGGGCGCCGATTATGTGAGTCGCGAATTGATTCGGGCCGCCATCGCCAAGACCTTCGACGAATACTTCAGTGGCGTCGACATGCGCCAGATCGTCCAGTGGTTTGACTTGGGCGGAGAAATCAAGGTAAGCGAGAGTGCAGGCGCCAAAGAAGTGCTCGAGACCGTCAAAGGTATTCAGGGCCTCATGGAAAAAATAAGCGCCCTCGACGTGTCCTCCAGCGACAGCATGGAATCGCAGGTCTCCGCCGCTGAATTCGTGCTCGAGGGCCTCTACGCCCACAAGCGTATCGGACGCACCGAAGAGCGGGTCTTTACCGCCGGCGAAAAGCAGCCCAAGAAACCGGAAAGAACGTACGAGCGGGAAGAACCATTCCGGAATCGTAGACCCTATAACTAGTCGTTGGCTGGGAGTCGTTACTGTCGGCCAGTCCAACCACTGAACCGGCAACGGAGCAGCAGCAAAGCCTAGGAGACCTGCAAGCATGCTTCGCCAGCAACCAACAGCCAAGGACCAGCGACCGACTTTATGAAACGCATTCGTTACAGCAAATACGTGCCCGATCCCGCCGGCGAAATGAGCATGGAAGATCTGCTCAGCGCACTGTCCGACTACCTGCTGCAGAGCGGATTTCAGAATTACATGTACTACGAGATGCCCGAAGGCGAGCAGACCCTCGACGCGCTCCGGCAAGCCATCGAACAGGCCCTCCTCGACAGCGACCTCTTCGACGAAGAAATGCGGGAACGTCTGCAACAAATGCAGATGGAAGGCAAACTGGACGAATTGATCGAACAGTTGATCGAACGCATGGAGCAGGAGGATTTCATCTCCATCGACGATCCTCCCGACCCATCGCAGCCCTCGACCACCGCCGGGCAGGTCGGCGACGGGCAGCAGACCAAATTTGAGATCACGGACAAAAGCCTCGATTTTCTGGGCTACAAGGCCTTGCGTGATCTGCTGGGATCGCTCGGCAAGTCAAGCTTCGGACGCCACGACACGCGCGATATGGCTACCGGAATCGAAGCCAGCGGAGCCTCCAAGCTCTATGAATTCGGCGATACCTTGAACCTCGACATCACCGCCACCCTCTCCAGCGCAATCCAGCGCGAGGGCCTCACCCTTCCGTTAAACATCGAGTACTCGGATTTGAATGTCCACCAGTGCGAGTACCAGTCGTCCTGCGCCACGGTGTTGATGCTCGACTGCTCGCACTCCATGATCCTGTACGGCGAAGACCGCTTCACCCCGGCCAAGAAAGTAGCCATGGCGCTGTCTCAACTCATCCGCACCCAGTATCCAGGCGACTCCTTGTCCCTCGTCCTCTTCCACGACTCGGCCGAAGAAGTCCCTCTCACCCAGTTGGCGCGGGTGAAGGTCGGCCCGTACTACACCAACACTCGTGAGGGGCTGCGGCTTGCGCAGCGCATCCTGCAGCGCCAGCGCAAGGACATGAAGCAGATCGTTATGATCACCGATGGGAAGCCTTCCGCCCTCACCATGGAGGATGGACGCATCTATAAGAATGCTTTTGGCCTGGATCCGCTGGTGGTGAGCCAAACCCTCGAAGAGGTTTCCAAGTGCAAGCGCGCCGGCGTGCTGATCAATACCTTCATGCTTGCCTCCGACGCTGGTCTCGTCAGCTTCGTACAGAAGGTCACCGAGATGTGCCGCGGCAAAGCTTATTTCACCACGCCCTACACCTTGGGACAGTATCTGTTGATGGATTACATGTCGCGCAAGACGAAGACGATTCACTAGCTGCTGGCTGTTGGCTGTTCTCTCTTGGCCACAACACGGGAACGTCAGCGATCGCTGCGCCACCTTCGCTTCCGCCGGCGGCGACCGCCGAACTACTCTTTCTTCTCCGCTCGAACCGCGGCCTCTGCCGCCTGGAATCCGATCTTGCTGTGCGTACCGTCGCAAAAAGGCTTATTCACGCTCGCGCCACAGCGGCACAACGAAAATGCCGGCTTCCCGGTCAAATCGTATGGCGTTCCGTTCGCATCGACCAGTTCAATCGCTCCTTCGGGAGCTTCCACGCGATATGGTCCGTTCGGCCTCATAGTGATTTTTACTTGCGCCACGATTGCCTCCAGAAATGATTGCGCGCGTCCCTCAGGACGCGCGTCTCAGTCAAGATACCACGGCGCCGTCAGGCGGCGGCCCACGCCGTCGAGGTCAGAGAGCGGTAGAGTTGCAGGTACTCGTCGATCATGCGCTTGTGGTTGTAGCGGTCGCGGGCACGCTGGTAGGCGCGGTTCGCATACACCCTGCACTTCTCCCGGTCTTCACTCAGCTCACGAATCGCAGCCGCCAGGCTAGCTCCATCGTTCGTGCTGAAATAGACGGCGTCATCGCCCCAGATCTCCCGAAAACTCGGGATATCGTTAGCCACAATGGCACACCGCGAAAGCGCTGCTTCCAGTGGCTCCATTCCGAACGGCTCATACCGGGCCGTCGCCGCATACACGGCAGCCCGGCTGTACAGATTGCGCAGCTGCGATTCGGTCTGCGGTCCCTTCAGCGACACACAGAGCTGGTCGGTCGAGACCTTAACGTCCGCTCGAATGGGAATCCGCGGAACGTTCACCGGTTGATCCGACCCCACGATGCACACCGAAAGCGGATGCTGATGCTGAGTTAACAAGTGCACTTGCCGCCCCGCATCAAGCAACCGTCCCACCGAGAGAACTGAGTCCTCCTTGCTGACGTAGGGATTGAAGAAGATCGGATTACGCCCGTTGTAGATGACCCGTTCGCGCTGTGCCGGAACGTAAGAATGTCGCAACGCCTCCAGCATGCACGCCGAGGGAGCAACCAGAGCCGACGCCCCCGACAGCCCGCGTCCCACTACATCCCGGTAACGGCTCAACCAGCGCGCCGACTTAGGCTCGTGCCCGTGCACCGCAACCCACCAGGTGATCAAGTCGCCATGCGCCACAACCACGCGCGGCACATCAACCGGCAAATCGCCGTAGCAGAACTGGTTCAGATGCAGCACGTCCGGCTGTATTTCTTCCACGATCGAGGCCAGGTACGCAGCTGAGTCGCCATAATCCTGCTCACCCTCGTGCATCCATTCCAGGCGGAAAGCGGTAGGCCGGTAATCCAGACCGTGCAAGCTCTCCATCCACGAGGTCTGGTCGGGCAGCGGGACTTCTCCGAAACTCACCAGCGTGACTCGCAGGCCGCGGCTCACCAGCCCGCTCACCAGCTCGCGGGTGTAGGACCATACTCCAGAGATCGTGTCGGTGGTCACTAGAACGTGCATTAGGGTCCTTGCGTGCCGAAACTCGGCCCGGCACGCCATTCCACAATTGTGCGTATTTTAGACGGAGATGCCCGTTTCCTTTTAACGCTTTTTGCGCCTCGAGCACAGTGTCTGCAAGGAATTGCACAGCTTGGAGCGACTGCCCGGCTCCGGTCACCTGTGGTAATCCAGCAAGCCCTTCGATATCAATATGTTCAATTGGGGAAAAACTGCATTCCGTTGGAAAAATATTCTGTATTGACCACTTTCTGGCGTAGGCTTAGGGTAATGACGGGGCCATCCGATAGTGTAAGCGGCTGCCATTTGCTTGGCCGCCCGACTACAGAAGGCAATGAAACACCCCGGGGCCCGGGTTGGTCGATAAGCTGCTAAATACAGAATATTGGTAATTACCGTTCACTCGCGCCACGAGGAACAGTCTCGCCACTTCTCTAGAGGTTCAGACGCAACACCCGTTCTGACATTCAGCGTGTCGGTGTTTCCTCGACCGCACGGCCGTTCCGCACGATAATTTCTGCGAAGGGAGAACACGGGCATGGCGGATTTCTATCAAACCGGGGTCATTGCCACCCTGCATCGGCTCGGCCACGGAGATCTCGGAATCATCGAGCGCCAGTTGGAGTATTTCTCCCGGCAACAACCCATCGCTCTGGTGCTGCCCGCCCTTTACTCGGAATTTGAGAAGCCCGCAATGGAGACGATCCTGAGCGAGCTGCGGGGAGCAACCTATGTCCGGCAAGTGGTCTTGACCCTGGCACAGGCCACCGCCGAGCAATTCGAGGAAGTGCAGAAGCGCGTCAGCGTTCTGCCCGGAGACGTGCGCGTGCTCTGGCATGACGGGCCCCGCTTGCAACGGCTCTACAAAACCCTGGAGGACAATCGGCTGCAAATCGGCCCCGATGGTAAGGGTCGGCAATGCTGGATGGCATACGGCTACGTCCTGGCGAGCCGCAAGGCCTCCGTCATCGCTCTGCACGATTGCGATATCGTGAACTACAGCCGCGAAATCCTGGCCCGGCTCTGTTATCCCGTCGTTCACCCCGACATCGGCTTCGAATTCAGCAAGGGCTACTATGCCCGCCTTAGCCACCAGATGCACGGCCGCGTCACCCGCCTTTTGATGACGCCTCTCATCCGTGCCCTTCAATCCATGGTTGGATTTCTTCCCTTCCTGGTATACCTCGACAGCTTCCGCTATCCCCTGGCTGGCGAGTTTGCCATGCAAGCCGACCTCGCTCGCGTAAATCGTCTCCCCTCCGATTGGGGCCTTGAAGTCGGGGTGCTGGCCGAGGTCTACCGCAACTGTTCGACCCGCCGCATCTGCCAGGTCGACATCGCCGAAAATTATGAGCACAAGCACCAGGAGCTTTCCCACGGCGATCCGTCCAAGGGCCTGATGAAAATGGCCATGGACATTTGCAAATCGCTGTTCCGCATCTTGGCTGCGGAAGGCGTAAAGTTCGATCATGGGATGATGCTGACCCTGCTGGTTCGCTACCAGCGCATGGCCGAAAACAGCATCAGCAAATACCATGCCGACGCCATGATCAACGGCCTGATGTTCGACCGCCACGAAGAGGAGACCGCGGTGGAAACCTTTTCCCAGGCTTTGAAGCTGGCGGCCGATGAGTTTTTCACCGATCCTCTGGGCACGCCTCCGATTCCCAACTGGATGCGGGTCAGCGCCGCCCTGCCGGCTTTCCTGGAGGATGTCCGTGATGCTGTGGACGCCGACAATGAAGCCGTGACCAGCGTCGCCGGAATGTCCGCCCATGGGTAACACCTCGAACGGGAGCCGCGCACACTATCGTGGATGAACTCTTTCCAAGCGAACTCAAGGCGCGTTTGTCGCAGATCGGAGATGCCGACATCGTTGTTGGTATCCCCAGCTACAACAATGCGCGCACTATCGGGCATGTCGTCCGCGCTGTTTCGGTGGGACTGGCAAAGTATTTTCCCGGTCACCGTTCCGTCATCGTCAACTCCGACGGCGGATCCAAAGACAAAACCCAGGACGTCGTGATGCACGCCGAAGGCGGCGCGGACGATCTTCTCCTGATCTCTCATCCCGTTCACACCAGCCATCGCATCAGCACGCCCTACCACGGGATTCCCGGCAAGGGCAGCGCCTTTCGCACCATTTTTGCGGTCGCGCAACGCTTAAACGCGAAGGCGTGCGTCGTGGTCGATTCCGACTTGCGCAGCATCACCCCCGCCTGGGTCGAACTGCTGGCCCGCCCCGTGCTCGAACATGGGTACGACTACATCGCGCCCTATTACCAGAGACACAAGTACGACGGCACCATCACCAACGGCATCATCTATCCCATGACCCGTACCCTGTACGGCAAGTCCGTTCGCCAGCCCATTGGCGGGGAGTTCGGTTTTTCCGGCAACCTGGCCGCTCGCTATCTTGAGAAAGATGTCTGGGACACCGACGTGGCCCGCTTCGGCATCGATATCTGGATGACGGTCACCGCCATCGCCGAAGGCTTTCGCGTCGGGCAGGCCTATCTGGGGGCGAAAATCCACGACGCCAAGGACCCCGGAGCCGACCTTACCAGCATGTTCCGCCAAGTCGTCGGTTCCTTCTTCAGCCTGATGGGCAGCTATGAGGATGTGTGGAAGAAGGTCAGTTCCTACGAGCCCATTCCCATGTTTGGCTTCCCGTTTGAGGTCGGCGTCGAACCTCTTACCGTGAACACCGACCGCATGATCCATGCTGCCCAGCAGGGCGTCAGCGATTTGCGCGAAATTTACAGCTCATTCCTCTCTCCCCAAACGCTCGTGGATCTGACGAATTTTGTCCATCGCAACGGGCAGGGCTTTCACATTCCAGATGCGCTGTGGGTCCGCATGATTTACGAAGCCGCCACCGCCTACCGCTACCGGCTTCTCGACCGCGAGCACTTGTTGCAATCGCTGGTGCCTTTATACCTGGGTCGCACGGCATCGTTCGTTCTTGAGGTGACCGAAAGTAACGCCAGCCAGGTCGAAGAACGCATCGAACGGCTCGGCCAGGTATTCGAGTCAGAGAAACCATACCTCACTCAACAATGGGACACCGTTGGGAAGGAGAAGCTCCATGCGCAGCCTGTTTGATCGGATGTTGGTCGACCCCTTCAATCGTTTGGCGGATCAGTCCGCCCATGTCGTTCCTGTGCTCATCATGGTTCTGGTCACGCTCATCGTGGGCGGCTTTCTCGCCTTCGTCGCGCGCTGGGCCACGTACCGCCTCCTTCAGTTGGCTCAATTCGACCGCCTGGTCCAGAGAACCGGCTTCTCCAGCATGATCGAGCGCACCGGGGTTTTCCGTTCCCCTGCCGACCTGGGCGCCCGCTTTGTCCAGGCCCTGGTCTGGCTGTTCACCATGCTTTTCGCTCTGAGTGCAGCGGACACCCCGGCCAGCGTCGAACTGGTCCGGCGCTTCGTCGACTACATCCCGAACCTGATCGCGGCCGGACTGGTCCTTCTTCTGGGCGTCGCGGTGAGCCGCATGATCTCCCGCAGCGCCCTGCTCGCTGCGGTCAATGCACAATGGCCGGCTGCCCGGCTGATTGCCGGCGGCGTGCGGGTTCTGGTCATGACACTGGCCATCGTCATCGCGCTGGAGCAACTCCACATCGGAAGCCTGCCGCTGCTGGTGGCGTTTGCCATCGTCTTCGCGGGCATCGTCTTTGCTCTCGCCATCGCGTTCGGATTGGGCGCTCGCGATATGGCGCGCCAGTGGCTTGAGGCCAAAGTACGTTCCTCGGTCGCGGAAGAAGAGGTCTTTCGCCATCTCTAAGCCAACGCGCACGCTCGTCTTCACGGATCTCGACGGTGCTTTGCTCGACCATTACTCCTACTCCTGGGCCAACGCCGCCCAGGCTCTCGAGCGTCTGCGCAAGCAGAATATCCCTCTCGTGTTTTGCACCAGCAAGACCCGAACCGAGGTCAAGACTCTTCGACGCGCTATGGGAAATGTCCATCCCTTCATCGTGGAAAACGGTGGCGCCATCGTCATCCCGGCTGGGTATTTTCCGCAAGTCGCTCCCTTCGTCAACAAGGCCAAGGCTTTCACCATGATCATCGGCCGTCCCTACGAGGAACTCATTCGTGAACTGAAACGCCTGGCCCAGGAAACCGGCATTACCGTGCGTGGCTTTCACCAGATGAACGATGGAGAAGTGGCGCGGGAAACCGGGCTATCGCTCCGCGAGGCCCGCATGGCCCGGCAGCGCGAAACTGGCGAGCCCTTTCTTTTTCGAGATGCCAATCCCGCGGCGATTCGCACCTTCTGTCGTAAAGCCCAGGAACGCGGCTACACCATTTCCCGCGGAGGTCGGTTTTGGCACTTCTCCGGGGGCTGCGACAAGGGCTTAGCCTTGAGTGTTCTGATTGGCTTTTTCCGAACCGCCTGGCAGACGCGCATCATCACCTTCGCCCTGGGCGACAGCGGAAATGATCTGCCCATGTTCCGACTGGTGGACCGCCCCATTCTGATCCCCAAGCCCGATGGCAGCTTCGCTCCCGAAGTCACGCGAGCTATGCCCCGCATCGCGCGAGCCAAGATGCCCGGACCTGAGGGTTGGGCCGCCGCCCTCCTGCAGGCTCTGCCCGGGCGCTCACCCAGTCCCCGGGCACCCAGGGCAAGAACCCGCTCAAAGCACCAATTCGCTTCCCTTACCCGTGCATAGTTGCGCCATCACCGTCGTCGGATGCTCCAGCCGCGATCGAATCTCATTGGCGATTTGATGGATCGCCCTTATCTTCTCCGCTGCCGCTGCCGGCATCCCCGGCGTGTTCATCGCCAGTTCGCAGGAGAGCAGTATCGCCGTCACGCTTTCCTTCAGCTCACTCCATACCTCTTGTTCGGCGGAGCGGCGAGCGGCTTGCTCCTCACGCTGCCGCACCCTTAAGGCGCTGCGTACCTCCCGCACCACGCGCGGTATCCCACTGATACCGCAATTTACATACACCGCCACCGCGCCTCCTAAATGTTGCAGCATCTGATCACTTTGGGCGGGCTCAGTCTCCAGCAGAAACTGGTCGATAACCACGGCCGAGTACTCTTGCTCCCGCAAATTGCCGCCGGCGATCTCCAGGCTGCTGGCTACGTGCGTAGGTTGACCGGTGGCCTCGCGCAGAGCTTGCGCGCACTCCAAGCCTCGGGCGGAGGGCGTGATTAAAAGGATCATGCTCTTCACCTTGCACGTCGCACACCAATCCCTCGCCAGCTGAAAATAAGCAACTTGCGGGATCAATGTCGCCTCTTCGGTTTCGTATCGGGAATGCCCAGTGCGGAAGTGGGAATGGCGCCCCTGATTTTTCTCCCCCCCACCGTTCTACGCTCCCTTGTAAACGGTACTCGCTGCCGAGGCTCAGCCGTTCGACCCTTCGTAGACGGTGACTTCGTCAGTTCCTGACTTATGCGCGGGAGCTGTACTCCTTTAATTTTCGATAGAGCGTGGTCTTGCCGATGCCCAGCAAACGCGCGGCTTGTAGCTTGTCTCCATTCAGTTGCGCAATGGCGTTCAGGATGGTCTGCCGCTCCAGTTCCGACATGGGCACGATCTTGCTCGCGCCGCTTCCGTTACCGGGCGCCGTCACTCCCTCCAGTTGGCTGATCTCGCGCGGCAGGTCACCCAGATGAATCACCGGACCCGTGGTGAAGGCGCATGCCCGCTCCAGGCAATTCTCAAGCTCCCTGACGTTTCCCGGCCAATCGTAGGCGAGCATGGCTTTCAACCCATCATCACTGAGCGTTCGTTCCTGCCCCGCGGTCCGCGACTGCCGCTCCAGAAAGTGCGCCGCCAGGATGGGGATATCCTGCCTTCTTTCTCGCAGAGAAGGAATCCGCAGGCTCAGCACGTTCAGGCGGAAGTACAGATCCCGCCGGAACGTACCCTGCGCGACCCCCTCTTCCAGATCCCGGTTCGTTGCCGCCAATATCCTTACGTTGATGGGAATGTGTTTGGTACTGCCCACGGGCCGAATTTCTTTTTCCTGGATTGCGCGCAGCAGTTTCGCCTGCAGATCAATCGGAAGCTCGCCCACCTCGTCCAGAAACACCGTACCGCCTTCCGCAATCGCCAGCAGCCCATCCTTCGCGTGTTGCGCTCCTGTGAACGCCCCTTTGACGTAGCCGAACAACTCGCTCTCAATCAGCGTCGGCACCAGCGACCCGCAGTCGACCGGAATGAACGGCTTGTCGCGGAAAGGGCCGGAAAAGTGAATGGAGCGCGCCACCAGCTCTTTGCCTGTCCCGCTTTCCCCCAGAATGAGCACGGGATGCGTGCTGTGTGCGGCCTTGGCGACGATCCGGTAAAGCTTCTCCATCTCCGGCGACCGGCCAATAATGCCGCCGAAGCCCTGCTTCGACTTGATCTTCTCCCGCAATACGCGGTTCTCGGTCTTCAATTTCAGGTGGCTCGCGACGCGGTCCAGCAACAGCTTCAGTTCCTCCAGGCTGAACGGCTTCGTAACGTAATCGTAAGCCCCATTTTTCATGGCCTGCACTGCCGATTGCACCGTGCCGTAGCCGGTCACCACCACAATGATCGCGTCCGGACGCCGGCTCTTGATCTGGTTCAGCGCCTCCAGACCCCCGGCCCCCGGCAGTCGCAGATCCAGCAGCACCGCGTCGATGCCCTGGGACTCGAGCAGCCGGTAGGCGTGCTCCGCCGAATCCGCGGCAAAGGTGGTGAATCCCAGCGATTGCGCCACCTCCCGGCAGGCCTCGCGAATCGCGCGCTCGTCGTCCACGATGAGCAGGTTCAGAAAGTTGGCGCCCTCAATCTGAGGAATTACGGGCAACGGAGCTTCCGCTGTAGTCATGGTTTTTCTCGCTTTCGCTTTCCGGATCTCTTCGAATTCTTGGGATGTCTGGTCTCTAGAATTTCCTGCAGTTTGTCGAGCAACGCCGCGCCTGTGAAGGGTTTCCTGAAGAACACCACCGGATCGGGCTCGCCGGCCGCTGTGCCACCGTCGGGTTCGTAGCCCGACATGTACAGAACCTTCAGCCCTGCCCGCTCGGTGAGCAGTTGGCGCGCGAGTTCGCGCCCGCTCATCCCCGGCATAACCACGTCCGCCAACATCAGGTGAATTTCCTTCTGATGCTGCCGTGAGACCGCGAGCGCTTCCGCACCGCTTCCGGCTTCCAGCACCACGTAGCCGCATTCGCTCAGAATTCTCTTGGCCGCCTGCCGGACCGCCGAGTTGTCCTCGACCAGCAGGATGGTCTCGCCCCCGCACTTCGGCGAATAGGCGGACTCCAATTTCCCCGTTGCTGGTGCTCCGGACACGCGCGGCAGTTTGACTCGGAATTGAGTTCCGCGGGCCAGTTCGCTGTCTACCTCGATCGTTCCCCCATTGTTCTTGACGATGTTGTAAACCGTGGCGAGTCCCAGCCCATTCCCTCGCCCGTCTGCTTTGGTTGTGAAAAATGGCTCGAATAAATGCGACCGCGTTTCGGCGCTCATTCCGCAACCCGAGTCGCTCACCGCCAGAATCACTGCCGGAGTTCGCCTTTGCGATGCCGGCTCGGCCGGGCACATACAGCCGTTCCTCGTCTCCACCAGGATGCTTCCGCCTTCGGCCATCGCGTCGCGTGCGTTCAGCACCAGGTTGAACAGGATCTGCTGCACCTGTGCCGGATCGATCTTTACCTGGCCGAGTTCGCTGTCTAGTCCCGTGACCAGTTCAAACTTTCCTCCCAGCAATCGGGAAAGCAGATTTCGCGTGTGGACAATGACATCGTTCAGAGAAACGATCCGTGCCTCCACCACCTGCTGGCGCGAGATGGCCAGCAACTGCTGGATCAGCGCGGCCCCCTGTTCCCCGGCCATCCGAATCTCTTCCGCGTGATGATGCAGACGGCCTCCCGGCTCCAGGCCTGCAATCAGCAAGTCGCAGTACAACGTGATCCCGGTAAGCAGATTGTTGAAGTCATGTGCCACGCCGCCTACCAACCGGCCCACCACTTCCATCTTCTGGGCTTCTCGAAGGCGCTGCTCAGCCCGTTTCCGCTCGGTAATGTCTTCGGTCATGCCGATCACAAATTGCGGCTGGCCGTCTACCCCTCGCACCAGCGAGACCGTCAGGTGAACCCACCCCGTGGCCGCAGACTTCCCCAGATAGCGCAGTTCCAACTCGTACCACTCCCGCTTTCCGTCCACCAACTCCCCAAAGAGTTGCACGTCCTTCTCGACATCCTCCGGATGGGTAAAGCCCTGAAAATGCATGCCGCGCAATTCTTCGCGGGAATATCCCAACATCCGCTCAAGCGCTGGATTCGTCTCCAGGACCCGGCCCTCCATATCGCATTGCACGATTCCCATCGGAGCCGCATCGAAAATAATCCGGAAACGGAGGTCTTCGTCGCGCACCATGCGGCGACGTTCGCGCACGGTTACATCGCGCACCATCAGCACCAGAAACTCCCGCCCCTGGCTGCTGAAGCTGGAGCAGGAAGACTCCAAATGGGAGATCGTCCCGTCCTTACGATGGGTCGCGAACTGGCACACGTGGCTGGTCGGCGCTTTCTGCCGGCACTCGCGTCCGCTGCTCAGGGCGCAGGGATAGCGCTGGGGACGTAAGCTTGTGAGTGCACGCCCCTGGACCTGGGAGGAATTTTCGTAGCCGAGCAGCTTCGCGAAGGCGTGATTCGCGTATGAGATGTGCCCGTCCTCGGCCAGAGCCAGGCTCTCGGCACTCGCTTCAAATGCAGCTCTGAGGATTTCAGGGTCGAAACCTTCCTCGCGGCGTCCCTGGACTGGAAGTGTCTGTCCCATCCGTCGTTGTCCCGCCCGGCAATTCCGGGTGCATTTCTTTCGATCCCGGGCCCAAATACCGGAACGCCCAGCCTTCCGGGCGCTCTTCTCCCTATTTGGGACAATTATGGGGGTCCAATCTGGGAATGCTAAGTACGCTCGTCACTGCCGTTTGTGAGGTCTGCACATCCGGGGCTCTGCAGGAACGCCGCCGCCTTGGTTGGGACCTGGCGGTCCCAAATCTCCTGCGTAGGTTCGGATGTTTTCAGGGGCGCAGCGGAAGAGGTTCGATCAGCCGGAAGGTCAGGCGCCGTTCTTGGCCCAGGCTCACGTCCCGGGGGAGACTCACGAGCACGCCCATGGGGCTGCTATCGGCCACCACCATAGCGTTGCCCATTAGCGGCCCCTTGCTCGTAGCCACCGCACCAATTAAGGCTCCATTGCCTTCGACTGGCATCGTCGCCCGCCTGCGTACCGGCCCCGAGCCTTTCAGGAACTTACTCGAGGTGCGAACGGCAGCCGCTTCCCCGTGGATCACCAGCGAAGAAAGGGCGAGGCGCAGATATCCGGGAGCATGCGTCTGGGTCATGGCCTTAGCGTCCACCACCCGTCCGGTCACTTTCGTCCCCGCTTCGGCGACCGTCTGCCCGTTGACCACGATCGGCTCGTCGAGCACAGCCTCAAACACGTCGTCGGAGGCTGCCGTCGCGCTCGATAGAACAGTCTTCAACCGTATTGTTATCGGCGTCCCGGCGGGGATCTGCGCTCCTGGAGGTACTACGGAACTGGTAGGAGAGATGCCATCTCGTTGCGCCGCCTGATCGAAGGGCAACCGGGCCCCCTCGGACCCAGCCAATGCTCCCGAGGTGACTACTGGAATGGCCGATTGGTGACCGCATCCCAGCGCCGTGGCCAATCCCACTCCCAGTACCACAAGGCGGATGCCCACGGAAGTTTTCATGTGATGGAATCCTCCCTTGCGGGCGGAACCTACACAAGTCGCAAGAGAGATGCCATTTGGGAAAGTTGAAAATAGGAGGCTTACCACTTGCCCCGGAACGGCACATATGTAGTTTTTGCTGGCCGCCGTACCCAATATGGCGGGTTACCCCTTGTCCGTACCCGCCCGGCAAAACAAAACCCGGAAGGCTTCCATCTGCCTTCCGGGCCAGTTCCCTTGCAGAAGCCGATCTAGTTGGCAGCCCCTCCCGAACCCGCCGCTGCACTCTGCGGTTCGCTCTCCGGCTGTGAGATCACGCCGTCGAACGGAGTCGCTCCCATGAAGCGGCCGTGGACCACGCTCACCCGGCGGAGTGGATACCCGGAATCCGGCCCACGTTGCCAGGTGCGGCCACTGTCTCTGCTTTGAAAGATTACGCCCGTCTGCAGACTGGTCGCCAGCAGCCTTTTGCCGCTCGCGTCATACAGAATCGAGGTGATGTCCTTGTCGGGCAACCCGGTCAGCACGTGCGTCCAGCTCACCCCGCCATCCCCACTTTCGAAAGCGCCTTCGCGGGACGCCACGAAAATGTGCGCCTCCGGGGTGATGGTCACGCCTCGAATGCTGGTCACGTATTGCCTCAGACTATGCTCGGTGAAGCTGGCTCCGTTGTCGTTTGAAACCAGAATATTCGTCCGCGCCGCCGCCACCACAGTTTCGCCCTTGCTGCGCACCGAAACGAAGTCCTTTTCCCCCTGCACCGCGCCACCCATCCAGGCCTTGCCTTGGTCCTTGCTGAAGTAAAGACCATTGGAGGTGGCCGCGATCCAGCGCTCTCCTGCGATCTCAATGTCATTCACCCGGGCATCCAGAACCGAGCGCGTACTGGTTTTGCTCGAAACCTGGGTCTTCTTGGTGCCCTTCTTTACCGTGCGGACCGAAGTCTTTTCGACTACCACATTGTTGATCGGATGCCATTCACTGCCGTTGCGCTCCAGCAGGTACGTACCATGATTCGTGCCTGCAACCAGTGCCCCACTGCCGGCCTGCTTCAAGGTGAAAACATCTTTTCCACCCAGGCCCGCACTTTTCTGTTGCCAGTGCTGTCCGCCGTCGCGCGAGAAGAAAACGCCGCCAAACTCGCGATCGTTTACCAGCCCAACGTAAATTGTGTTGGCATCTTTCTGGTCAGCCACTATGGAAGTGACGTACCGGTGCGTGTACCCGTGGTTCGAAGCCGACCACGTGCTGGTGCCGTCCTTGGAAGCCAGAATACCGCTGCGATCCGTCGCAAGCAGTACACGGCTCGAATTTCGCGGGTCTACCAGAACATCGTTTACCACAATCTCTGGATTGCTGACCCGCTTCCAGGTCTTTCCCAGGTCCATGGTCTTCCACAACCCTTCCGTAGTCCCGGCGTACACGATGTTCGGATTACCGGGATCCTGACGCAGCACGCGAGTGCGGCGCGCGGAAAATGGAATGCCCTGGATTTTCGAGAATTGCTCGCCGGCGCTCACGCTCTTGTAGATTCCCGAGCAGGCGCTGGCAAACACGTTCGCCGGATTGCTGTGATCTACGATGATCGAGAACACGTCGGAATCGTCGATCATCCCTTTATTAATATGCTGCCAGTTGGCCCCGCCATCCGCCGTTTTCCATGCCAGGTGCCAGGTCCCCGCGTACACCACGTTCGGGTCCTTGGGATCAATCGCTATCGATTCGATGTTCTTGATTTCGCCATGATTTGCCGGCGACATGCGTTCCCAACTGTCTCCCCCGTCCTTGCTGCGAAACACTCCGTCCAGGGCGCCCGTCACCAGCACATTCGGGTTCGACACCGCCATCGCCATCGCCCGAATTGATTTCCCATGCATCGCCGGCAGCGCCTGCCAGCTCTTGCCCCCGTCCGTCGTTCGGAACAGGTCACCCGATTGCTGGCTCTGCGCACTCCAGGCCGAGACCAACATCACGTTCGCGTTCTGGGGGTTCAAGGCTATGTGGTCCAGCACATACTCATCGCCAATCCCCAGATGAGCAAAGCGCGACCAATCTTGCCCGCCGTTGTTGGATACGAAGATCACCCCGGTGCTCGTCCCCAGGAACACTCGATCCGGGTTGTGCGGATCGTAGGCCAGGCTGCGCACGTCGCCCCCATCGGGGCCAATCACCGCCCATTGGCCCGATCCCAGCGCGTTGCTGGAAATTAACGCGATGACCAATAAAATCAATAGTTTACCCGACATTGCTTTGAAGATCATGTGTGTGTCAGCCCCTGTTGCGGACAGTATACCTTGCGGTCTGAGAGTGCCAGCCTCTCCCCACCCCTTCAAGTTACCTAAGGGCAGGCAAAAAAATAGGCCGGTCGGGGGTCGACCGGCCTTTCGATTGGAAAAGCCGCTATTGCGCCTTTTTGGCGGCCTTTTTCTTGGCGGCCGGTTTCGGGTGATCCGGGACCGGTTGCACCTTGGTTTCGTCGACCGACTCGGTTCCCGCCGCGTCGAAGTTTGCGCCCGCCGGCACGACCCAGTATTCGGCTGTCTTGGTGCCACCGTTGCCGGTGCGCACCTCGATCCGGCTGGCGTCGATTGCCTGCTTGGCCTCGCCGCCCGACAAGTACGCCTTCGAATTGAGGGCGCGCTCGGCAGCCAGGTTCTTGCGTTTCTCCCCGGCCTCCGCATTTCCTACGATCACCAGCTTGGCTTCTGCTTCCTGCTGCATCCGCAGTGCCACGTCATCGAGGATGGCCTTGCAAGTATTGTCCACGCGCCATGGCTTCTTCTCATTGGGGAAGTCGCACTGGCTTAGCTTGCTGGCCTTCGGCGGCGGTGGCGGCGGGTTCTCGACCGTTACCTGCGACGACGAGTTCGCCGTCAGGCCCCGCGAGTCGGTGCAAGTCGCGCTCACCGTGATCGGACCCGGCGAAGCACCCGTGGTGTTCAGAGTCCCGGTGTTGCCGCTGCCCGAAACCGTCCCTCCGCTGGCCGTCCATCCCCCAACGTTCACCGGCACTCCATCCGGGCTGGTGCACGTGCATGTGACCGTGGCGCTTCCGCCCGCCTGCAATGTGGTCGGATTCGCCGAACAACTCATGGTCGGAGGATTCTTGGGCGGCTCTTTCACCGTGTAGTTCGCTGTGCAAGTCGCCTCGCCGTTTTTCTTCGTCTTGGGATCGCTGACGTGGGCGGTCACGGTATAGTTGCCGCCTGCCACTTCCTTCGTGTCGATCGTCGCGGTGGTGTCCTTACCGTTGACGGTTCCGCCGTTCCCGCTCCAGGCGTAGGTCAGGGTATGCTTCGGATTGAAATTGGTGGTGGCCACCGTCGCAGTGACGGGCTCGCCCTGCATTACCTCGGCATGATCGACCGAGCAGGTTGCCGCGGGCGGCACTTCAGGTTCACCGCCAAAGTTGAAGACCACGCCCGAACGCAGCCGAGTGCCCTCGAAGCTGGAGCGACGGAGCTCCGGCTGGCTGGCCGGCACGACGCTGGCATAGTTCTGCCGCGCCCACTGGTAGTCCGCTTCAATCAGGCGCAGGCTGATTCGCTTCCCAATGGGAAGATCGATGCCTCCACCCAGGATCGCTCCCAGACCATTCCGTGCTCCGACTGGAGCCGTCAGGTGATTATCCCCCAGCAACGTGTGTGCAAAAAGGTTGATGCCATCACCACGCCAGGTGAAACGAGGACCGACGGAGTAGGTGCTCACATCGAACTGATCTTTAAGGTTCAGCCCAATATCCCCTTCCAGCGCGAAGTTCGGATGAAAGTTGTACCCAAAAGCCAGACCGCCGCCTTTGGCCATGCTGGGTAGTTTGAAGGGCAGAATGCCGCCGCTGCCATCGGGTCCGCCGGGAACATTACCATTCGGATCCAGCCACTGGTAGCCGGCGAATATGTCAAACTTAGGCGCAGGCTGCTGCGCCAGGGCAGTACTAGAAATTAGAATGAGGCAGAGAGTCAACAAAAGGCCCAGCCGCACCGGCTGGCCATTTCGTAAACCACAGCTGAGTGACATGGAATCCTCCGACACTAGACCATCAACTTTCGACCCTGGGTCGACCTCGCACTGATGAGATCGCGCATACCACGCGAAGACGGGAGTCCAAGCTAAGACCGAAGATTCTACAGCAACCTTACCCCAAAGTGAAACTTGCGTCTGGAATATTACGGTAGCGCGTACCAGCAATCGCAACCGCTTCCCGCCCCGTCCGCGAGGCCTGAGCGCCGTCTCAGTTTGACATTCCGGATCCACAAAATCGGGTGCAGGTTCGATGAAACCACTGCACCGGCCGCGTTTTTTTTTATGATCCCGCGTCAAATCCGCCTCCACAGCCCTCCGGCTTGCTAGAGTGTCCCAGGAAACGAAATAATGTTATCGAACAGCCCTATGAGCCAGGAAAAGGTTCTGATTGTTGAAGACGAAGAGAACGAACGCACCGGCCTTGCTGAAGTCATCACTTCTTGGGGATATCGTGTAGAAACCGCGTCCGACGGCATGGAAGGCTGGGACAAAGTTACCCAGTGGACTCCTTCCATCATCGTCACCGACCTCAAGATGCCGCGCATGGGCGGCATGGAGCTGCTGGAGCGCCTGGTCGATCAGCCGCACGCGGTCGCCGTCATTGTGATGACTGCGCAAGGCACCATCGATAGCGCCGTGCAAGCCATGCGCACCGGGGCCTACGACTACATCACCAAGCCCATCGATACCAACCGGCTTCGCACCATCCTGCAAAACGCCTGCGCCCTGCTGGGAACCAAGGTGGAGCTCGAAGTAACCCGCCGCAAGTTGCGGGATACGGGCTCGCTCGGCCAGCTGGTAGGCCCCTCCAAGAAAATGCAGGAAATCTTTCGCCTCATCGAAATGGTTGCGCCCAGCACCGCCTCGGTCCTGATCACCGGCGCCAGCGGCACCGGAAAGGAAATGGTCGCGCGCACCATTCACGAACTCAGCCCCCGCCGCTCCAAACCCTTCGTGCCGATCAATTGCGCCGCCATTCCGGAAACGCTCATCGAGAGCGAGATTTTTGGCCATGAAAAAGGCGCCTTCACCGGCGCCCTCGAGCGCCGTACCGGCTGTTTCGAACTTGCCGAAGGCGGCACCCTGCTGCTGGATGAAATCGGCGAGATGCCGGTTGGTACCCAGGCCAAGCTCTTGCGCGTTCTCGAGGACCACAAGTTACGCCGCCTCGGCAGTAAGGTCGAGACCTCGGTGGATGTCCGGGTGCTCGCAGCGACCAATAAGATCCCCGACGAGGCCGTGGCTCGCGGCGAGCTTCGCAACGACCTCTACTACCGCCTGAACGTTTTCAACATCCACATGCCCTCCCTGCGGGAACACAAGGAAGACCTGCCCGACCTGGTGCAGACCCTGCTGGCCGACATGAACGCAAAACACGATCGCAAGGTCGCCACCGTCAGCGAGGCGGTGCTGAACCAGTTCAAGAACTATTCCTGGCCCGGCAACGTGCGTGAGCTGCGCAACACCCTGGAGCGGGCCGTCATCGTGTGCGAAGGCGCCGTGGTGGAGACCCGGCACCTGCCCCCGGGCTTCGGCCAGGTTACCGTGCGGCAGGCGGCCAACGATCCTGACGCGGTTCGCCTCGGGGTCGGTACCACCGTCGGGGAAGCCGAGAAGATGCTGATCCTGAAGACCCTTGAGGCCACCAGCAACAATAAGACCCGTGCCGCCGACATTCTCGGGATCAGCCTAAAAACGTTGCATAACAAGCTCAAGGAATACGGCAACTCGGCCGCGGATGCGGTGCCCGACAAGGAAGAGTAAACTTCCTTGTCAGCTTTCCTCACCCGGCCGGGCGCCCGGAAACATTAGTCAATCGCATACATGCGTCGGAAAACGAAAATCGTTCTCGCCATCACCTTCATGGTGGTGGTCATGGTGTCGGCGTTTTCCTACCTCTACATTTCCATGTTTCTTCGCCAGCGCCTCGACAACGCCCGCGACGCCGCCCAATTGGTCGCGCAGCAGATCGTCTTTTCCGCCAGCAATGCCGTCTTTGATCTCAGCAGCACCAAGGTGGACACGGATAACTCCAAGTCGGTCCGCAAGGCGATTGAGGGCTACCTGACCACCGACACGAACCTTAACGACCTGCTCGATTCCTCCGTCGGCAACGTGCCCATCGTGTATGACGCCGCCGTGCTGGATCTCGATGGCCGCGCCTTGCTGCATAGCAATGCCGACCTGAACGGCAAGCTCGTAACTCAACGCCCCAATTTCGAAAGCTTGCGCCATGCCCGCTTCATTGATCAGCTCCGCATGATTTACCGCCCGCCAACCGTCTACGACGTCAAGCTGCCGCTCCAGTTGAACGGCGCTCCCTTCGGCACGGTGCGGGTTGGGATATCCACCGTCCTCCTCAAGAGCGATCTCACGCCACGCTTGCAGCATGCCATGGTGTTTTCGGTAGCCGCGATATTTCTTTCCCTGCTGCTCTCCGCCTCGATCTCCCGTTTGGCCCTGGGTCCTTTGAAGGAGATCGCCCGGAACCTCGACGACGCGTCCGGCGGCACCACCGACGTCGCCACCGACGAAGAAGATCACGACGAGTACGGTCTCGTGACCTTGAAAATCGCCAACCTCGGGCGCCAGATGCGCGATGCCAAGGAAATCTTCTCGGCCCTCAAAGATAACGTGGATCAGCTCATGGCCAACCTGCAGGACGGCCTCATGCTGTTCACCCGCGATTCCCGGGTCGTGCTGGTGAGTGCTTCGGTCGAGCGCTTCCTGGGCCGCCCGCGCGGTGAAATGCTCGGCCGTACCGCCCAGGAGGTGTTCTCGCCCCGCTCTCCGCTGGGGGCATTGTTGCTCGAGGCTTTTGAGCGGCGCCGGCCCTTGATGCAGCGCGAAGTGGAGTCGGCCAACGGCCGCAGAGTCCAACTGTCGGTCGACTTCATCCAGGAGAAATCGACCCAGATCGGCGCGTTGTTGATCATGCGCGATACCGAGTCGGTTCGCCGGCTGGAAGACGAAATTGAGATGTCTCGCCGCCTCTCCGCCAGCGGCCGCCTCACCCGCGGCGTAGCCCACGAAGTCAAAAATCCCATCAACGCGATTGTCCTGCACCTCCACCTACTGCAGAACAAGTTGCAACAGATGGACCCCGGCACGCGCCGCCACGTTGACATCATCGGAACTGAAATTCACCGCCTCGATCGCGTGGTGCAGATCCTGGTGGACTTCACCCGCCCCCGCGACCTTAAACTGGAAGAGGTGGACTTACGCCGGCTCCTCGAGGAAGTGGCCGCCCTGGCCGCACCCGATGCGGCCCAGCACGGCGTCGCCGTGGTTCGCAGGTTCCCCGACTATCCCCTCCTCGTGAAAGCCGATCTCGATTTCATGAAGCAGGCGATTCTCAACGTCGTGCTCAATGGCATCCAGGCCATGAGTGACGCCGGCCAACTCACCATCAGCGCCCGCCGCGACCAGGGAATGGTCACCATCGAAATTCAGGATACCGGCGGCGGCATTCCTCGTGACGTTCAGGAAAAAATCTTCGAACTCTACTTCACCACCAAAAAAGAAGGCAGCGGCATCGGGCTTGCTCAGACCTATCAGGTCATGCAGTGGCACTATGGCACGGTGGATTTCGACACGGTCGAGGGCCAAGGCACAACCTTTCGCCTGCGCATCCCGCTGGCCGAGTCTGGGCTCGGTGCCTTGCGCGAAGTCGCGACTCGAAGCTAGTGCCCAGCCGGATCCTATCCCATTACCACCACCAGGCTGGCCCTTCCTCATTGGGGATTTGGCAGCCTTAACCGACAGGCATAGAATCAGGTGGTGCGCCCATCCTTGGGGCGCATCACAGCATTGGTATGTATCTGGCCGGCATACTCGGACTGTGGGCGCTGCTTCACGTCCCCGCCTCGGGCGACGTGCGCAGCGGTGTCTGGTCGTGCGCGCCCACTGTTTCCACCGGCTGCTCGTGGCAAGATTCCAGTCAGGAGCCAGCCAAACCCGATCAACCCTCGCCCCAGCCTCCCCAGCCCGATCAAGCCAAGCCGGATCAACCCCGGCCGGACGCTTCCCAACCTCCCTCGCAAGAAGCCGCGCCCGCCGAAAATCCCCAGCCGCCCCAGGCATCGAAGCCTCCCGCCCCCAACCCGCCTGCGAGCGGCCAGAAAGCTCAACCCAGCAAAACCGGAACCCGTTCAAAAAAGCATGCGGCCAAGAAACGGCGAGTTCCCTCGAAAGCGGCCCAGGATTCCGAGAAGAAAGTTGTGCATCGGGGTGGCACCGAGCAGCCCACCACGCAGCTTGCCCCCGGCATCTCCGGTGAACAGGCCGCCCAGCAGCGTCAGAACACCAACCAGTTGCTGGCTTCGACCGACGCGTCCCTGGAGAAACTTTCCGGGCGTCAGTTGACCAAGGACGAGCAGGACACCGTGACCCAGATCCGCAAATTCATGGAGCAGGTCAAATCCGCCGATGCGGCTGGAGACCTGGAGCGCGCTTACAAGCTGGCCGTAAAAGCGCACCTGCTCTCCGACGCGCTCGCCAAACCATAACCCGCGCTGCAAACTCAAACATCCGTCTATTTCCCCTTGGCTCTCGCCGCATTGACTTTCTCGAGCAGCGCGCGGGACGGTTCCTGCAGCGGCCCGGCAATTTTCACTGCCTCGTTGAGCACCTCGCGCGCGTCCGTCGTCTTGTTCACCTTGGCGTACGCGTACCCCAGCCGGTACAAGGCGGTCGCGTACGCAATATCGTCCTGACCTTTCAGCAGGACCGCTCCCGATTTCAGCTCAGGAATCGCGGCCAAAGTTTTCTCCTGCTTCATGTAGGCGTAGCCGAGGGTCGAGTGCGCGATCCCCGCTGACAGCTTGCGCGAACGATCGGCTTCGGGCTCAGTGGCCTTGGCCAGCGCCACCACTCTTTCCGAGTAGGCGGCCGCCTTCGCCACACTCGCGGGCTTCGACTCCTCCACATACGTACTCGCCAGCATCAATAGCACCGGCATGCTGTTCGGATTCGCCGCCAGGCTCTTCTCCCCAAAAGCCACCAGCCGCTCCGGGTCGTTCAATTGCCCCGGACCCAGGGTGTACATGGCGTACTGCGAAACCTGCTCCTGGAATTGAGAATTCGGAAAGGCCGACGTGAAGCGCTCAATGTAAGACATACGGCTCTTGGCATCCTTTTCGTCGGCAATCGCATTGAAGCCGACGCCCTCCAGGAAATCGCGCGCTCCCTTCGCGGAGTCCTTCTCCGATGTCGTGCGCGTCGCGAAATCCTCGTCGCTGACACCCTCCGGCTTGGTTCCCTTCCCGATTGCCCCGTAAGCTTGTCCGCCTTTCTCGGCATACTCAATGATCTTCGCGTCATCTTTCAGTTGTTGGGCAATCCCCGCCTGCGAAACCAGGATGTCCAGGTTATGCGGCGCGGCAATCAGCGCCTTGTCTCCATATTCGAGCGCCTTGGTCAAGTCTCCGCCGCTCTGGTAGGACTGAGAAATTTGCCAATTGCCGTAAGCTACGGCCGCCGGATTCGACGAAAACTTCTGCAGGAAACCTTCGTACATGGGAACCCTCTTCTGCAGGTCCGTTTCTTTGGCGATATCCTGCAGGGCCAGGTCCTCTGGCGTGCCCGCTGCGATCACGATCTGATCGCGCTGCGCATACGAGAACGAAACAAGAATCAGGACTGCCAGCGCCGGGAACCCGACTGTGCGCTTCATATGTCACCTCCACAAGTGGAGAAAGAACTCCGTAATGGACCCTAACGCGCGCCATGCTAGCGCCGAAAGCCAGGCAAGACAAGGGGCAGAATCACGAACTCCGGTGATCGATCTCCCTTGACCCGGCGCCTCTCGACTTACACTTGACTCGCGCCTGCGCCCGCCCATTCAGCAGACTTTTTTCCACGGCGCCTTGATTTAAAGTGAAGGCCATGCGCGCCATCCTGCAAAAGCGGGCCCTTCGTTTTGTGCTGCTGGCCAACGTGGTATCCATGCTGGGCAGCGGCATGAATGCTGCCGCGGTCGCGTGGCACATCTTGCAGGCCACCCACTCCGAAATCGCTCTGGGCACCCTGGCGGTTCTGCAGACTCTCCCCGCCATGCTCTTGCTCCCCTTCACCGGAGTGATTATCGATCGCGAGGACCGGCGCCGCCTGGTCATGATGCTCGATGCGATTCGCGCCCTAATCATCCTGACCGTTTCCATCCTGGCCTTCCGTGGCAAGGTCCAGATATGGCAGCTCTACCTCATGAATATGCTCGTGGCCGCCGGATTCTGGATGTTCTGGCCCACCATCACCGCCCTCATCCAGGAACTCACTCCCGAAGGCCAGTTTGTCGAGGCCAATACCTTCCTGCTCGCCGGCATTCAAGGCGGATGGCTCATGGCCGGCGCCATCGTCGGCTTCGTTTATAACCACATCGGGTTGGGTGGCGTTCTCCTGATTGACTTCACCACTTACGTCGTCTCTTTCCTGTGCTACTTCGGCGTGCGCAAGGGCAGACACGTGGTGCCGCGTCCCGCCGAACTCCGTGCCGACATGGTTGCTGCCGAAACCGCCGAGAAGCGCTTCTGGCAAGAGCTTTGGGAAGGCATTCAGTTTCTGCGAGACCACCCCGCCGTCGTCCTGCTCGGTGCAAGCTGGGCGCTCTTCCTGGGGGCGATGTTGACCGGGGTGGTGGTTACGCCTTCGTTGAGCGACCGCATTTTTCACGCGGGCGCCGTCGGCTATGGCTGGCTGAATGCCGGCTGGGGCGTGGGTGCATTTCTCAGCGCTCTCTATGCTCCCAAGCTCATTGCCCGGCTTGGATCCCGGATGGCAATCGCCGTGTCCATGGCCTTCCTCGCAAGTTTCATGACGCTCTCGCCCTACACCCGCATCTTGCCCGCGGCGGTTCTGCTCTACGGGGTGATGGGTTCGGCGCGCGGTGTCAGTGGCATCGCCATCAATACCAGCCTGATGGAACAGGTCCCCAAACACTTCATGGGACGCGTGCAGAACGCTTTCTACTTTGCGGGCACATTCCTGCAGATCGCCCTCAGCCTGGTCGTCGGGTCCGTGGCGCAAAAGGTGAGCCTGGCGGGAGCCTTTGCGATCATCGGCTCCGTATATCTCGTCGCCTTTGTCAGTGCCGTCTGGCCGGTCGATTCCACAGCCCCCGCCGTTTCCGACGTCGCACCCTGAGTGCAGCCCGTTCGTGCGCTCCAGAGAGACAACCTTCGCCCTTGGCTCACAGCTTGTAGCCCATGCCTCGCCGCTCTCCTCTCTCTGATATCCTTTCCAATTCACTCGACCCGCAGGAGAGTGCCATGTCCTTTCAGCTGGAAGGCCGGAACGCAGTGGTCTTTGGAGTCGCGAACAAGCGCTCGATTGCCTGGTCGATCGCGCAGGGCCTGCACGCCGCCGGAATGAAGCTCGCCATCACCTACCAGAATGAGCGTCTCGCCGAAGAGGCCAGGGATCTCATCGACTCGCTTCCCGGCGCGGAAGGCTTCATGTGCGATGTCTCCCGGGACGAGGACATCGAACGTACCTTCGCCAGGCTGAAAGAGCGCTACGGCAAGCTGCATGTTCTAGTGCACAGCGTGGCCTACGCTCCGGCTGCGGAATTGGAGGGCGAATTCCTCAACACCTCTCGCGAAGGCTTTCGCGTCGCCCATGACGTCAGCGTCTATTCCCTGATTGCCGTTGCCCGCGCCGCCGCTCCCCTGATGGAGGATGGCGGCAGCATCATTACTATGACCTATTACGGCGCCGAAAAAGTCGTTCCCCACTACAACGTGATGGCGGTGGCGAAAGCCGCCCTGGAGTGCTCCGTTCGCTACCTCGCGTTTGACCTGGGGAAAAAGAAGATTCGCGTGAATGCGATTTCAGCGGGGCCCATCAAGACTCTCGCGGCACGAGGCATTGCCGGCCTCAGCGACATGCTTAAAGCCCATCGCGAGACCGCGCCCCTGCAGCGCAACGTCGAGGTTGCCGAGGTCGGTTCCACCGGCGTTTTCCTGGCCTCCGACGCCAGTTCCGGCATTACCGGAGAAACCATCTACGTCGATTGCGGTTATAATATTATGGGATTCAAGCCCGCCGCGGCTTCGCAGGGCTGAGCTTTTCATGATCGCAAATCGCTATTTCGCGCTGCTCGTTTTCTCGGCAGCCATCCTGCTGTGCATGGTTCGGGAATGGAACGCTCCCGTGGCCTGCCCCCGCCCTTTGCTCAATCCCGAAGTCCAAGTGTCCACCCGCTAGGCATCCAACTCACCCGTTACTTAGGATTGGTCGGGGCTGGGCCCTGCTTGGGTGCGCTCTCTGCCTCACGCTTGTGGAATAAACGGCGCTGGACGTCGGGCCAGAACTCGTTCAACAAATTGCCGCCTGCCCCGTAGGCTACTGCCAGTGCGCTTCGGCTCATCGTGAGTGCGAAGCCGCGGTCTCCGGACGGGTAATACACGTTGGAAAGTCCACCCGACGAGAACGCCCCCAGAACGTTCGACACATTGAAAGCTCGTCCGCCGCTGTCGGTGTGGCAAACGACTTCCTGGATGAGGCTGTATCCAAATCGATGGGTGAAGCTTCCGTGGCCCAGACGAAAATAGCGAGGGTCGTCTTTGAACATCGTCGGATAAAGAAAATTGCTGAAAAAGCCGCTGGATACCTGGTCCGCGAAAGCCGCGCCCAGACGCTTGCCGTATCCTTCAGCTCCCTGCCCGTAGCCCGGAAACGAATTGTCTGCCTGGGTCACGCCTGCCTGTGCCGCAGCGATGACAATCGTCACCGGGTCAAATGCGGATCGGGCGAAGAGGCGGAATTTCCCTTCGGGCGTGAGGGGAGGAGCATCCTGACGGTCGGTGGTCCCGAATCTGGGTACAATCCCCAGCACTCGGTATTTCTCTTCCTTCTTCTGCGCGTCGGTTTTCTGATCAGCTTTTTTCCGATCAGCTTTTTCCTGATCAGCTTTGCTCTGAGAGGGTGCTTGTGGAAGAGCAAGCGGTGCTTCGCGAATCTCACTCGTTTCCACGTTACCGCCCGGCCACCCGGCTTCGTGGAGCGCCCTCTGCGCCTGCGCGGCAGGCGTCAGTAAGGCAAACAGCACCAGCAGACTCGGCCCAACAACCGTCGAATTCCTCACGACTGCATACCCCCGATGGTTACGTTGCTAGGTCATAGATGACGGTTTCAGCGGCTGGTGACTTGGATTTTTCGGTCGTTTTCCCCCACCCGTTCGAGAGTGATCTCGATGTCCCGCTCGCGCACGATGCGCGGAAACTTCTCTCCCCACTCTATCAGGAGAATGTTGTCTTCGCCGACCAGGTCATCCAGCCCCAGGGTCTCAAGTTGTCGGGGAGTGTCCACACGATATAGATCGACGTGAAAGAGGTTGGCGTGCGCCCCGCGGTACTCATGCACCAGCGTGAAGGTGGGACTGGTGACGTCGTCTTCCGCCGCCGCCTTGAGTCCGGCAGCGATTCCCTTAATAAGGGTGGTCTTGCCCGCGCCCAGATCGCCACGCAGCAAAACCAGCTTCGGAGGCGCGAGCATCTCGGCCAGCGTCCGCCCGAAGGCGGTCGTTTCCTCGGCGGAGTGCGTCGTCACCTCTCGCAGGATGGCCCGTGCCGGCACAACCACAAGTATAGCGAGAGTGTTGGGTCGGAGACGAAGTCGGCCCCGGCGGCAGCCCTAGAACAGGGATTTCGGCGGCGCCACCTGACTGGTGCTCATGCCCAGGTAGCTTTGGTCCGCAACCGACTGTAACGCCATGCGCAGGTTGCGATGATCGTCGTCGCCCAGCGCGATGAAGCGAAACGGCTGCAACGTCCCGTCCGTCGCCTTGCGCGTGGGTGAGAGCATCTCCGCCATGCCGATTACAGTCCCGACCTTCGTCTGAAAACCAATCTCGACGAAGTCGCCCTGATTTAACGGCTTGGCCAGTTTCACCAATCCGCCGGTTACGGAGATGGAAAAGAGTTTGGCTCGAGAGCGCTGGCCATCGTCGAATCGGATCGCAGCTAGCACGGAACCGCCTAGCTGTACCCGGGCCGCGCGCCGCGTTGGGTGCGGTTGGGGGAAGTGGGTCATAACCGAAATCGACTATGAGGCAAGCCCGAGGTTACGGGAAGATTACGGTGGAACTAGTCCTGTTTCGCACCCCGGTTACCGTCCGGATTCCCGGGAAGTGATTGTCCTTGTGGGAGATACGGGTATTGACCGGCTAGCCAATGACCGGAAGTACGGGGCCGCCGGGGCCGCATGCCCAGAACCTGCCCCGCAATCCTATTGGCGCACCCGCGCCAGCGGGTCGACTGCGGTCGACTTCACCTGGGGTGCCAGCGACTCCAGCACCTCCAGAAACACCAGCACGTTCGGCACTTTGTCTGATCGGACGCTGACGGCGGACACCCATTTGCCCTGTCGCTTCACCACCAGATTGCCGCGCACCAGTTCAGCTTGAGTAATCTGCGCGACCGGAACAGATTTGTTTTCAGCCCAGCAGGGGTGCCGCAAGAAGATTGTAAATGGCTATCGCATCAGGCTGTCGGCTCGCTCTTCGCCCTTCGCTTTGCAGTCGCAATCTGAGTCCATCATCGATATGTGGCACCAGAAACTTTCCAGCGGGCTCAGGGCAGATTGGGGCGCCACCACCGGCTTTGTAAGAGTAGGCTCTGGCGATTTCAAGCTTGCGTTCACAACTCCCGTCGTCAGCGCATGGGTACGCGTAGCCTTCCAATGCTTGCGAGGCACGGTAACAATAGCGGTCGGCTTGCTCTCGGGACGTCGCGCCACCGGAGGCACCGGAGGGACTTGTGCGATTCGATGTTTCGGCCGCATAACGCGGTTCTGGTGCGGCCTCCACCAGCCGTACAAGAGAACCAGCTCAACGATGATGATTGAAATCCAAAAGAGGCGCTTCTCGAACTTCACAGCCATTCTCCGGGTGGGGAAGGCAAAAACAGCTCATCGCACTGGCACCTTATTCAGAAACAGGACGAGGAGATAACGTATTCCTCAGCTGATTCTCGGGCACTTACTCGCTGCTCCATCGTTTAAGTCCATCGGCTCCCCGGCTTCAAGAGTCGATGTCGGTGCAACTCTGGCCAGAGCCGGATAGAGGCAAAAAATCAGGCCCAAGGCTTCCTCCCCCGAAGAACCTCGGGCCAAATTGCTCGGCTTCCGTTGGAAACCGGCGAATTTCTATCTGCCCCGAGGACAATGCACTGGGTTGCGGTACCTGCACAATGGCACTAACGTGCCAACGTCGTGGCACCAATGGCGACTGGAGTTACTCGCCGCGATGGGTTGCGTGTCGATGGACCGCGATTTTCATTCACAACGGGTCAAGGAGGGTAGTTGATTCAATACATCTCTGGTGGCTGGAACGAAAGCCAGGGTTGTACCGCCGATTCCCGGCTCCTCGCGGATTTCTCATGTGCGCAATTTTCCGGCAGCCGGACCCTTTTCTGCATCGCTCATCTTGTATCGAATTTCGTAATTTTTATTTGCAATTTATTGACATCCTGTAGACGGCCGAAAGTTCTATCGCCGTTACGATGGACCGATGCATGACATATCGACTTGTGCGCCGAGCTGTGGAACATGGTAACCACGGCCAGTTCCCCGACCGCTATCACGATCCGCGCGGAAGCTGCTCCGCTTCTCACGCAACTTCCACGCTTGGTTTCGGTGGACGTGCTGCGCGGTCTCGTCATGGTCATCATGGCGTTGGATCACACCCGGGACTTCATGTCTTATCTGCGGGCCGCTCCGGAGGACGTCGCACATACCTCCGGGCCGCTTTTCTTCACCCGCGTTCTCACTCACTTCTGCGCCCCCGTATTCGCTTTTCTGGCTGGAACCGGCGCATTCCTCGCCACCAGGCGCGGAAAGTCCATACCAGAGGTCTCCCGCTTCTTCTTCACTCGCGGTTTATGGCTCGTATTCCTCGAACTCACGATTGTCGACTTCGCGTGGGGCTTTGTCCCCTGGGCTCATGGGGGAGTGATCTGGATTTTAGGTTGGAGCATGGTTGCGATGGCCCTGATCGTGTGGCTGCCGGTGCGCTGGATCGCGGTGCTGGGATTGGGCATGATCGCTACTCACAATCTGCTCGATCGCATCAATCCAGCCTCCTTCGGAAGTTTCTACTGGGTGTGGATACTCCTGCACTCACCCGGCCGCATTCCAGTGACCCCTCATTTTCAGTTCTCTGTGAGGTACGTCCTGCTTCCCTGGGTCGGCGTCATGGCTACGGGTTTTGCTTTTGGCAGCCTGCTGCTTCGCCCTGACCGCCGCAAATGGATTCTCACCCTCGGGATCTCCGCGACCGCGCTGTTTTTCTTGCTGCGTGGGCTCAATCTTTACGGAAATGGTATCCCCGGGCTCCCCTTCGGGTACTCACCACGTGCGGCCGGCCCGTGGAGTGTGCAGCCGACACTTTCATTGACGGTGATCTCATTCTTCAACACCTTCAAGTATCCGCCCTCTCTCGACTACCTGCTCATGACACTGGGGCCTTCACTCATCCTGCTGGGACTGCTTGCCGGGGCGAAAGCCGAGCGCGGGCTAAGCCGTGTTCTCGTGGTCTATGGCCGGGTGCCGCTGTTCTACTATGTCCTGCATATCTATCTGCTGCACATCATGGCGGTCTTGGCCTCGTTCGCCTTTCACCAGCCTGTCTGGCACGGCAGCGTCATCGCAGACTTCGCGCAGAGGCCGCTCGGGTATGGTCACGGCCTGCCTTTCATTTACGCGATGTGGATTCTGGCCGTGGCAATCCTCTATCTGCCCAGTCTGTGGTTTATGAAACTGCGGAGTCGGCACCGGGATTGGACTTGGCTAAGCTATCTGTGACCGGCGCCTGAGGATGCCGCGGACCAGGATGAGAACGCTTATCGGATCTTCGGGACCACACTATCCGGCCCGCACTCTTATCACCTGAAGCACACCTCTGGCCCCTTCAGCGTCCGTACCCGCCGGAAGGCCTCCGGCAGGGCCTTGATCAGATCGGTGGCCACCAGCGATTGCTCGCCCATCGTTTCAGAAGCAATGTCTCCAGCGAGACCGTGCAAGTAGACCGCGCTGGTCACCGCCTCGACCACCTGCCGTGGATTCTGGGCAATCATCCCCGCGACTATGCCGGTCAGTATGTCTCCGGTCCCACCCGTCGCCATGCCCGGATTCCCGGTGGTGTTCACCCAGACTGCGCCATCGGGCTGGGCCACCAGCGTCCGGTGTCCCTTCAGCACCACGACGACGTCATGCTCGCGTGCGAACGATCGCGCGATTCCCACCCGGTCGCGTTGCACTTGCGGAATCGAAAGCCCGGTCAGCCGCGCCATCTCGCCGGGATGCGGCGTGATCACCAGCGTGCGCCTTCCTCCGTCAAGTTTCGCCACCACTCCCTCGAAGGCATTCAGGCCGTCGGCATCGACCACCATGGCCATCGAGTACTTCTGCACGACCGTGCGCACGAATTCGGACGTCTCTTCGTGACGCGAAATCCCCGGGCCAACCGCCAGCACCGTCTTGCCCTTCACGAGATCGTCGAGGTGCGCGTATTCGAGCGCTCGCAGCGAAATCGTGCCTGCTTCGGTTTCCTCGCACGGCTCGGTCATCACCTCGGGGTGAAAATTCGCCACCGTTGGAAGTACGGACTTGGGTGTCGCCACCGTGACCAGGCCGGCCCCGCTCCGCAAGGCCGACATGCCAGCCATGGCGGCCGCTCCCGCCTTCCCTAGAGAACCGCCAATCACCAGCACGTGCCCGAAGCTGCCCTTGTTGGCTTCCCGCGCACGAGGACCCAGCAGCGGCGCGATCTCCCGCGGAGTAATCAGGTTGAGATCGAGCGCCGACGCAATCGCGTCCTCGGGAGAGCCAATGGGCGCAATCACGGTCGGCCCGTCCGTCAGAGCGCCAAACACATGGGCAGGACGTGGCGCCGTAAACGTAACGATCGCGTCCCCTGGCGCCACCGCTCCGCTCTGCCCGCCCATGACATCCGCGTCCGCTCCCGAAGGGATATCGACCGCCACCACCGGCAACCCGCTGGCAAGGATGGCCGCGATCGCCTCCGCATAGAGCCCGCTTACCGGCGGCCGAAATCCCGTTCCCAGGATCGCATCCACCAGCACTTCCCTTTCGCTCAGCCGCGATTTGGCGGCTGTCAGTTCGTCGTGAGACTTTGCGATCACGGGCGCGAACGCCATCTTCTTGAACATCTCCGCCGCATCGCCCCGCAGTTCAGCCGGATCCGCCAACAGAAGCACGAGCACTTCCCGGCCCGCTTCCCGCAACCTCCGGGCCGCCACGAAGCCATCGCCGCCGTTGTTCCCTTTCCCGCAAATGACTCCGATCCGCGTGGCGTCCGGATAACGCCCGAGCACGAAATTCGCCACCGCCGCGCCCGCGTTTTCCATCAGCGTGAGCGAAGCCACGCCGAAGCGCTCCGTAGTGACACGATCGATCTCGCGCATCTCGGCGGCGCTGACGATTTTCATGGCCGGGAAGCCGCCATTTGTTCAATCTGGCGAAGTTGGGATGGCTCGCCCATGGCTATCAGGAAATCCCCCGGCTCAATGCGGTCGTCCGGCGAGGGATTGAAACGCATGCTCGCGCCGCGCTTGATGGCCAGCACGATGACGCCGCGCTCCTGGCGAATCCGCGAGGTTTCGATGGTCGTTCCCGCAAAACCCGAGTCCGGCCCTACGTAAATCTCGCCGATTTCGAGGTCAATTCCCAGGTGGGTCGTCGCCGTGTCGAGGAAGGTCACAACATGCGGCCGCAGGAACGTCTGCGCGATGCGCTGCCCGGCAAACGAATAGGGTGAAACGATCGCGTCCGCTCCCGCCGTCAGCAGGTGCTTCTCCGCATCTTCTTCACTGGCGCGCGCGATGATCTTGAGCTTGGGATTCAGGCCGCGTGCAGTAAGAATGATATAGAGGTTGGTGGCATCGGTCGTCGTGGCCGCAACCAGCCCGCGCGCCCGCTCGATGTGCGCCTCGCGCAGCGTCTGTTCTTTGGTGGCATCGCCCACCATCACCAGGTATTCATTCTGGTAGCGAGCTGCTTTCGGCTCGTTATTATCGACGACGACGAATGGCGCCGGCCGCCGCGCCAGTTCGCGCGCCGCGCTGCGCCCGACACGTCCCGCCCCACAAATAATGTAGTGGTCGGTAAGCCGGTCGATTTCGCGTTCCATTTTTCGCCTGCCGAAAAAACTGCGCAGCTCGAATTCTAGCAAAGCCTGCGTGAGCGCCCCGATCGCCAGAAACACCAGCGACACGCCCGCGACAATCACGCAAATATTAAAGACGCGCCCCGCATGCGATAGCGGATGAGTCTCCTGATACCCGATGGTGGTCAGGGTCGTCACCACCATGTAGAAGCCGTCGAACCACGGCCAGCCCTCGATGAAGTGGAAGCCGACGGTACCCGCGAGAATCACCAGCGCGAGCGCGAGACCGATCATCCGGAGATTGCGCAGAGCTTTCATGAAAATGGTCGTTCGTCGTTAGCTGCTGGTCCTTGGCGAACAGCCTTAGCCTTCAGCCGTTCGCTAGGTCCTTCTCGTCTCTGCGACCACAAGCTGGCGAATGGCGACTGACGGGCAGGCTTTGCCGACAGCCAACGGCTAATGACCAACGACTATAAAACACAAAGGCCCTCCGCGCAGTGCGGAAGGCCTGAGTGAGTCCGAAACCCGCGTTTCAGTCCGCCATGTTGGGCGCAGCCTTCGCCGCCGCCAAATCCGCCTGCACGCGACTGTGAAAGCGACCATAGCTGAAATACACCACCAGTCCAATACCCAGCCAGATGAACAGCCGCGCCCAGTTTACCCAGCCCAGCTTGTACATCATGTAGCCGTTCGAGATCACGCCCAGGATCGGAACCAGCGGAACCCAGGGTGTCCGGAACGGACGCGGCTGCTCCGGGTTCGTGCGCCGCAGCACTAGCACCGCGATCGATACGATGACAAAGGCCAGCAGCGTTCCAATGTTCACCATCTTCCCGATATCGTCGATGGGCGTCGTGCTGCCCACGATCGCCGCCAGCAACCCGACCAGCATCGTGTTTTTCCACGGGGTTCGGAACTTGGGATGGATGTCGGCAAAAAACTTTTTGGGAAGCAGTCCATCCTTTGCCATCGAATACAGCACGCGCGTCTGCCCCAGCAACATCACCAGCATCACACTGGTAAGACCCGCAAGAGCTCCCAGCGTGATGATGTGAGACGCGGTTGTCAGTCCCCGATCCATGAAGGCGCGTGCGATCGGCGCTTCGATGTTGATTTCCCGCCACGGCACCATGCCCGTCAGCACCGCCGCCACCGCGATATACAGTGCCGTGCAAATCAGCAGTGAAGCGATGATGCCGATGGGCAAATCCCGTTGCGGATTCTTGGCCTCCTGCGCGGTGGTCGAGACCGCGTCGAAACCGATATACGCAAAAAAGATGTACGCCGCCCCGGCTCCGATGCCCGACAATCCGAACGGTGCAAATGACGACCAGTCGAGTCCCCAGTTGCCGCGGCTCACGTACTGGAATCCCAGGCCGATCACGAACAGCACCACCGCCACCTTGATCACCACGATGGTCGCGTTGAAACGCGCGCTCTCCTTGATGCCGATCACCAGGATGGCCGTGATGATCAGCGCGATGATGAAGGCCGGGACGTTCAGTCCAATTTCATAACCAAACAAATGGGGCGCATTCAGCAAATCGTGCGCGCGCTGCGTCAGTTCCGACGATTGCGCCCCCATGATGGCAGTTACCTTGTTGAGGAATGCCTGCGTACCCGGCACCAGGCTTGGATCCGCGGCTTGTGCCATCTGGCGGGCCACGATGCTCTCGGCCGCCCGCAAGCCGGTCCAGTGATCGTAGGCCAGCCAGAGCGGCATCCGGATATGAAAGATTTCAAGCAGCTCAATGAAATGGTTCGACCAGCCCGAAGATACCGTGCTGGCGCCCATCGCGTATTCCAGCGTGAGGTCCCAGCCGATGATCCACGCGAAGATCTCGCCCAAGGTGGCATAAGCGTAGGTGTACGCGCTGCCGGCCAGCGGGATCATGGCCGCAAACTCCGCGTAGCACAGGCCCGCGAACGCACATCCCAACCCGGACAGCACGAAGGACAGCATCAGGCCGGGGCCCGCGTAATGTGCCCCCAGTCCCGACAGCACAAAGATGCCGGCGCCGATAATGGCGCCCACGCCCAGGGCGGTGAGTTGGAACACCCCGAGAGTGCGCTTCAGACTGTGTTCTCCCGTCTCTTGCGCCTCGTTGATCAGGCGATCCAGTGGCTTTTTCGCCAGGAGGTCGGCCATGTGTTTTATTTCTCCTAAAAGTTATGCTGTGGTCGACTCGCCCACCCGCCGACTCCACAGAAAATACACCGGAATGCCCAGCAGCACGATGATCAGTCCCGGCCACGTGTATTGCGGTTTGTAGCGCAATAGTACGACATCAATGAACAAAGCCATCACGATATAAATCGCCGGAAGTACCGGATAACCCACTGCCCGGTAGGGCCGCGCCGCGTCCGGATGCGTCTTGCGCAGCCGGAACAACGCGAAGATGGTGAGAATGTAAAACACCAGCACGGCAAACACGATGTAGTCCAGCAGTTGCCCGTAGCTGCCCGAGATGCACAGGATGCAAGTCCACACCATCTGCACCATTAGCGAAACGGCGGGCGTCTTGTACTTGGGATGCAGTTTCGCCACGCCGCGGAAGAACAGCCCGTCCTTGGCCATGGCGTAGTAGACGCGCGCCCCCGACAGGATCAAGCCGTTATTGCATCCGAAGCTGGAGATCATGATGGCGACCGCCATCAACGCGCCGCCCGCCGCTCCGAACATCTGCGTCATGACGGCGGTGCCGACCCGGTCCTCGGAGGCGTACTTGATCCCACGCTCCAGAATCGTCGCCCCGGCAGCGCTGCCGTCGAGCGGAAGCACATTCAGAAAAATCACGTTGCACAGCACGTACAGCAGGATCACGACGCCCGTGCCCATCGCCAGCGAAAGCGGAAGGTTGCGGCTGGGGTTCTTCACCTCCCCAGCGGTAAAAGTCACATTGTTCCAGGCATCCGCCGAAAACAGGGAGCCCACCTGCGCGACCGCAAGAATCGTCAGCGTCCCCACCAGGACCGTCGGCCCGCCCACTCCGACCTGCACCGCATGCTGCGCGCTCAGCCCGGCGTTCTGCCAGAAATGACCGCTGAAATTGGCCGCCAGCGCCTGCGCGTTGCGTCCCACAAACATGCCGAAAAGAACCAGCGCCGCCAATGCCGAAACCTTCGCTACGGTGAAGATATTCTGAATGATGGCTCCGGTCTTTACCCCGAAGATGTTCACCACCGAGAGCACCATCACCACGATGATCGCCACCAGGTTCTGGGTGCTCAGGCCCACGTCCATGTTGCCCAGCACCATCGGCCCCAGGTGAATCGCCGGGACTTTCCAAAGGTGCAGAATCCAATGGGAGGAAGAAATCGAAGGAGCAAAAATCCCCAGGAACTTGCCGAATGCCACGCCCACCGCCGCGATCGTTCCGGTCTGGATGACCAGGAACAATGTCCAGCCATAGAGAAAGCCCCACAGCGGTCCCAGCGCCTCGCGCAGGTATACGTACTGGCCGCCTGCCCGCGGCATCATCGCGGCCAGTTCGCCGTAGCAAAGCGCCCCAATGATTGTCATGAACCCGGTAACCAGCCACGCCCCGATCAAAAGGGCAGGCGAGTTCACTTCCCGGCTGATCTCCGACGATACGATAAAGATGCCGGAGCCGATCATCGAGCCCATCACCAGCATCGTGGCACTGGTCAGGCCGAGAGCTTTGACGAGTTCCTTATCTTGATGGGAATGAATCTCCCAGTCGCTGGTTGCGCCTGGCGGTGGTTGGTTGATATCGGTGCTCAGGTCCCCTCCTGCTCATGAAGCGGGCAGCTTCCCCGGAGTGGAACCGAAGCGCTCCGCCCGTCGAAGTCACTGCCTATGCTGGAAAAGGTATGTGGCCATGACTTTACCCCAAGATACGAAAAAATTCCTCTGCTGATTTCCCGGGCGTGGGTAACAAATCAGATATCACCGCAACCGCATCCGCCCCCGCCTCAATCACCGCCTTGGCATTTCCCCGCGTGATCCCGCCAATAGCCACCAGCGGCTTGCGGGTCATCGCCCGCGCCCTTCGGACTCCCTCGAGCCCAACCACTGGATCCGGCCTTTCCTTGCTGGTCGTCGGAAACACCGGCCCAATCGCGAGGTAGTCGGCGCTCGTCTCCTCCGCTTGCCGGAGTTGTTCCGGGTTGTGCGTCGACACCCCCAGCCACAGCGCATCCCCGATCACGCGCCGCGCTCCTGCCGGCGACAAATCATCCTGTCCCACGTGCACTCCATCCAACCCGGCCACGATGCAAAGGTCCGCGCGGTCATTCATGAGCAGGTGAACCGATGTTCCCAGCCGCCGTTTCAACTCGCGCGCATGCTCCAGGATCTGGCGCGCGGAACCTATTTTGTTGCGGTACTGCAGCAGGGTGACGCCCCCGGCCATCCATTCCTCGGCGGCCAGAAACATTGCGGCGCTTTCCGGAAAGCACGAGGCATCCAGGATCGCGTAAAGCCGTGGAAGTTGGATGGTTGTCTTCACGAGGCACAATGTCCGGGCGTGCCGGCTAACGCCATGAACGGCCCGCGGCCTTCACCCGATAAGCCGCACACCATTCATTCTGCACGTTCCGCTTTCTTTGCGAGAAAGCGCTCAATGAACCCCGTATCGAATTCCCCGGCGCGAAAATCGGGGTCCGCCAGGATTCTGCGGTGCAGCGGAATCGTGGTGTGGATGCCCTCGACGATGAACATCTCCAGCGCGCGCGCCATCCGCTGGCAGGCTTCGTTGCGATCCTTCCCGCGCACCACCAGCTTCGCAATCAGCGAATCGTAATACGGCGGGATCGTGCCCTCCGCGTACGCGGCCGTATCGATGCGAACGCCCGTCCCTCCCGGCGGATGGAACGCGGTAATCTTTCCGGCCGAGGGCGTGAATTTTTCCGGATGCTCGGCATTGATGCGGCATTCAATCGCGTGCCCGCGATGTACCACCGGCCCCTGCAATACGTCCTGCATCTTCGCCCCGGCGGCGATCATGATCTGGCTTTTCACCAGATCCACGTCCGTAACCATCTCCGTCACCGGATGCTCGACCTGGATGCGGGTGTTCATCTCGATGAAGTACAGCCGCTTCTGCTGGTCCATCAGGAATTCGATCGTGCCCACGTTCCGGTAGCCCACCGCGCTCAGCGTCTTGCTCAGCACCGCTCCAATCTCATCCCGCAGTTGCGGGCTGACCTGCAATGACGGCGACTCCTCCAGCAATTTCTGGTGCCGGCGTTGAATCGAACACTCGCGTTCACCCAGGCTCACCACGTTGCCGTGCTCATCCGCGAGAATCTGAAACTCGATGTGCCGGGGATGCTCTACATATTTCTCCATGTAAAGGTCTCCGTTGCCGAACGCGGCGGAGGCCTCCTGTTGCGCCTGCCGGTACAGTGCGGCCAGCTCTTCCTCCGTCCGCACGATGCGCATTCCGCGGCCACCGCCGCCCGCTGATGCTTTGATGATCACCGGGTATCCGACCTGCCGCGCCCACTCGCGCGCTTCTTCATCGGAGGCGATCACCCCGTCCGATCCCGGCAGGATCGGCACACCGTGTCGCTTCATCGCTGCCCGCGCCTTTTCTTTCTCTCCCATCAACCGGATCACCTCGGGAGTCGGCCCGATAAATTTCAGCCCGCTGGTCTCGCACACCTCGGCAAAGTTTGCATTCTCGGAAAGCAGCCCGTAGCCAGGATGGATGGCATCCGCATTGGCAATCTCGGCCGCGCTGATCACCGCCGGGATGTTCAGATAACTTAATCCCAGCTGCGGAGGCCCGATGCAGATAGCCTCGTCCGCAAAACGCACGGGCAATGAATTGCGGTCGGCCTCGCTATAGATCGCGACCGTACGGATGGCCAGTTCCTTGCAGGCACAGATGATTCGCAGGGCGATTTCCCCGCGATTGGCAATCAGGATCTTCTTGAACATGCTTTCTCAGGCGTAGCGCCGGCGACCGCCCGGCTGTCGAGCGGACGAGTCGCCCGCTCCAGACACAAAAACAGGGCACCCTTCCGCGCCCCGCACCAGCTCGCACTCCTCACTTCTGGACCCGGATCGCAAACAACTCCTGCCCATACTCGATGGGCTGCCCGTTCGTCACCAGGCGCCTCACCAGTTCTCCCGTCGCGTCAGCCTCGATTTCGTTCATCAGTTTCATGGCTTCCACGATGCACAGTACTTGTCCCGCGGTGATGGTGTCGCCCGGCTTCACGAAAGGCGGCGAGCCCGGAGAAGGAGATTCGTAGAATGTGCCCACGATCGGCGAGCGCACCAGGTGCAGTTCTTCCTCAGGCACTTCCTTGGGAGGTGCGGCAGGCGGCGCGGCAGGCGTCACTGCCGCTCCCACACCCAGTTCCGGCGCAACTCCGGGCGCCCCATGCACCGCAAAGAACCGCGCTTCCGCCGGGGGAGCCGACGCCGCGTCACCTCCCCACTTCACGTGAATCTTCACATCACCGCGTTCCAGTTCGAACTCAGTAATGCCCTCTGCTTTGAGAAACCGTATGAGTTCTTTGATCTCTTTTTGATTCATCGTCTGCGGTGGGACCGTTTCTCAAACCCGCGCAGCCACGATCTGGCGCGCGGGAGAACTCCGGACAATTCCAGTGCCCGGGCAGGATTCGCCGATCAAATTACTATGAAGTCCTTCTGGGTGGGGGCCAGCACTTCGCAACCTTGTTCCGTGACCACCACCATATCTTCGATGCGTACGCCCCACTTGCCCGGCAGATATACTCCCGGCTCGATTGTGACTACCATTCCCGGCCGCAGAATTTCCTGCTGCCCCTTGGCCACGCGAGGAGCTTCGTGAATTTCGAGCCCCACTCCATGCCCGGTCGAATGGGTGAAATATCGCGCTAAGCCATTCTGTTGCAGAGTTTTACGGGCTGCACCGTCAACCCGGCTGACCTTGACCCCTGGACGGACGGCCTCGATCGCTGCCTGCTGCGACTGCAGCACCGCTTCATAAATCCGGCGGGCCTCTCCAGTCGCAGCCCCCACATACACAGTGCGGGTTCGGTCCGAACAATAACCGTGGAGTATAACACCGAAGTCACAGACTACGAATCCGCCGGCAATCGAAGCCTCCGACGCCCTCCCATGCGGTAAAGCAGACCGGACTCCCGAGGCGATGATGGTCTCAAATGACATCGCATCCGCCCCAGCCTTGCGCGCGGCATACTCCATCTCGGCGGCCACATCCACTTCTCGCGCTCCCGGCCGAATCACCTGCAAGGCACGATCGAACAGCGCGGCGCCTTGCGCGACCGCCGACCGAATCGCTGCCAACTCCTCCGCATCCTTCACCATCCGCGCTCGCTCTACAAGCGGCGGCACCTCCCGCATGCGCAGGTGCCTGGTCTGCTCTTCGGCAAGTCCTCGACGGGCCGCTACGCTTAAGTACTGGCCCTCAATCCCCAGTGTTTGAGATTTCCTCGCCCGGTTGGACCGGCTCTTGCGGCCCAGCCATTCCACCGCAGCCCTCGAAGGCGCCTTCCGCACGATCACTACCTTCGCGGCTTTCACCTCGGCCCTGGCTTGCTCCGTGTATCGGCTGTCGGTAAAGAATGCGCTGCCCCCGGCGCTGACCAGAAGCGCTCCGGCGCTGCCGGAGAAGCCGCAGAGGTAGCGGATGTTAGGAAGATGGGTCAGCAGCAGCGCGTCCAACCGGCTCGCGGGCAGAGCTTCGCGCAAGCACTGTTGGCGGCCCAGGTAGTCCATGCGTCAGCGAGTGTATCAGGGGCATGCTCGCCCGGGGGAGTGGCTGCACTTTCCCCACACATGGGCTGCAAAAGAACACCGGCTCCTGGACAGATTCGTCGCAGAGGAGCCGGCGGAAATGCTTTCTTCAACCTGGCCGCTATGTCTGGATGATGCGCGGCGTAATGAAGAAAATCAGTTCCTGGTTGGAAGTGGTCACGCTGCGCCGCTTGAACAGGTTGCCCAGCGCGGGAATGTTGCCCAGCACCGGAACCTGCGTGACGTTCAGCGAGTTATTGGTTTGAATGACGCCGCCAATCACCACCGTGCCGCCGTCCGTCACTAGCACTTGCGTGGTGGCCTGCTGCGTGATCAGTGTCGGGTTGCCCTGCACCGTCCGGCCAAAGTCAGGCGTCGTGTTCTCGACGTCGACGTTCAGGAAGATGGTGCCTTCTGACGTGATCTGCGGAACCACCGTCAAGCGCAGGAAAGCATCCACGTAGCTGACCGTCGGGGGCCCGCCCAGCTGCGCCTGCGTCACGATCGGCACGCGCACGCCCTGGCGAACCAGAGCCTGAATGTTGTTCTGCGTGACGACTCGCGGACGGGAAAGAATCTTCAGCAACCCGCGGGACTCGGCCATCGTCAGCACCGCATCGATACGAACGTTGTTGCTCGCATTGATGAAGGTAAGACCGCTGGTCGGGCTCGTGACCGGCAGGTTCGAGAACAAGGGAATGGTCGACCCGGAACTGCCGGATCCGGCCGTCGTAATGTAGGTCGGAGTCAGGCTGCCCACCGTGGTAGGCGTGCTGCCCACCGACGACGCGCCTCCCACTGCCGAGTGCCCGTTGCCCCAGCCGAAGCCAAACTGCGTACCGATATCCCGCGCGAAGCTGCGGGTGGCTGCCACCACGCGGGCTTCAATTTCCACTTCCTGCGTCTTGCGATCCAGCTGCGTGAGTAGCCGGTCCAGCGCCGGAATGACGTTCGGAATATCGGAGATGATGACCGCGTTGGTGCGATCGTCAGAGATCACATCGCCGCGCTGTGAGAGGAATTTCTTGATGGTCGGAACCACGTCCTTCGAGTGGGCGTAGCTCAGGAAGCGCGTGACCGTGACTTTTTCCACCGCCAGGGCTTCCGATTCCTGCTGGGCCCGCCGCGCGTCCGCTTCCTTCTTTAATGTATCGACGGTGGCGATGCGCAGGACGTTGCCATCCAACTCGCGCGCCAGCTCGTTGTTCTTGAGCACGATGTCCAGGGCCTGGTCCCACGGCACGTCATCCAGCACGATGGTCAGGGTGCCGTGCACATTAGGATCGAGAACCACGTTCAGGCCGCTGATTTCGTGGACCAGGCGGAAGAAATCCTTCAAGTCGACATCTTTCAGGTTGACCGAGATTGGCTCGCCCGTGTACTTCGGACCGCTGGTCGCGGGGGTCTGCGACATTTGCGTCTTCTGTTCGGCTGCGAGATTGACCGCGGGCTGGATCGCTGTCGAGGCTGCCTGGGCCGCTTGCGGCTGCATCGCCGCGCTGGCGTTGACCGGGAGCAGTTCCGACGCCGGCTTGTCGGCAAACTTCGCCGCCGCTTCCAGGGCCCGCACTGAGGGCTCGATGGGCGCTGGTTTTTCCTCGGCCTTGGTTTCGTCCTTCGGCTTGTACGAAGGCTCCACGAAAACGTAATCCGTAGGCTTCGCGGTCGTCGGCACCGGGATCGCGGTGGGCGGGTTCGCCGCCACTTCCTTCTTCTCGGCAACCGCAGGCGCCGCTGCCGGAGCCGCGGACGTCACCGCCGCAACCGTCAGAAGCTTCGCACCCGACGCTGCCGTCTTCGCTGCTGCCTTGGCTGGGACGGCTGGCTTCGCCGCCGCCTTCGCCATCGCAACCCCCGGGTGCAGCTTCACCGAAAACTGGTTGTCGTTGCCGGGCACCAGCTCATACTTGCAAGCCTGGTCGAGGTCGACCACGACCCGCGTGCTGGGCGGCGTCTGGCCACTCATGCCGACGCGCACTCCCTTCACCCCATCGCTGTCCACGGCGATCTGGTGCTGATCGGTCAGCGCCACCGTGTTCGGCAGGTCGATCACGACGCGCGCCGGCGAGGCGAGCGTGCTCAGCTTGGGAGTCACCGGCCCACGAGCCGTGAATTCCACGCTGATCCCGTCCGCGCTTCGTACCACGTTCAGCCGCTGCAGGGCAGCATGCGTCGTGGCCACGTTCCCCGTGTTCTGCGTCTGTGCCGCTGCTGCTACCAGTACTACTATGAGCAGCGGTAGAATCACTCCCAGCTGTTGCTTTCGCATTTCGCTTCTCCCCCACACGCGCCGGCCCTCGGCACAGCTCGTGTCTTTCTTCAAGCTCGCTTCCAGATTTGGACTCGCCAATCGATCCCCGTCTTCTATACCGCCGGTGTAAGAATGCGTTTCACAACGTCTTTTGTGAACGCTTTTCCCAGCCGGTCTTGAAACGTCTCTTTAAACACGATCGAATCCACCGTGATCTTCACGACGTACCCGTTGAATACCGGATCGTTTTCCCGCAGAAAGTACGCCTTGTTCAGGCTGTTGGTCACCACCGCGATCATGCCGTTTTCCGCCTTCACCACCCCGTGCAGCGCGATCTGCTCGATGTCCAGGCACTTCTTGCCCGAACTGCATCCCGATCCCGACTGCCGGTTCACCACCGGGCTGAGGAAGGGATCGCGCTTGCCGGTCATCGAATACTTTTTCTCTTCCTGCTTGTCCGGCTTCGAGGCATCCGCTTCCGCGCCGGCCTCGCCCGTCGCTTTGGGCGCGGCCTTGGCCGCGACCTTCGCCGTCGGCTTGGCTACAACCTTGACTTCCGGCTTCGCCGTCTTGGTTGCGGCTGCGCCCTGCGCCTTGGCTGCAACCTGCGTCTTCGCCGGAACCGCCGCCTTCGCCGGAGCTGCGCTCTGCGCAGGCGCCGTGCTCTTCACCGGTGCGGTGGAAACTTTCACCGGAACCACCTGCGCTTTGGCCGGCGCTGCCTGCACCGGGGCCACCTTGGCCGCGCCTGGCTTCGCCGCCACCGCGCCCGAAGGCTTGGCCGGAGTTGTGCCTTGCAGCGCAGCGTTGCTGGCAGCGGTCTTCTGCTGCTGCACTCCCTGCAGGGTGTCCTTCGTGTTCTGGATGATGGCGGGATTCTGCGCCCAGGCAGTGCCCGCGGTAAGTGCCAGTAAAACGATGCCCGTCGTCAGCTTCATAAAGTGTCCTACCTTTTCACTGGAGCCGCGCCAGGCTTTGCCGACCCGGCCGGATCCATATCGTGGCTGAAGAATGTGGTCGCCGTGCACGTCGCCACCACGCTCTCGTTGGGCGCGTACTGGTACGTCTTCTTCGGGTGCGCCTCCGAGGGCTTGCGCGTCGATGCCACCAGCAGGCCCGACATGTTGACGATGCGCTCCAGCTTGCCTACCCGATCAAAGAAATTCAGCATCGAGTAGTACGGCCCGTCCAACTCCACGTCAAAAGGCACTTCGGTATAAAACTCTTTCTGGGCCACCGGCTTGGCGGTATAGCGCCGCAGTTCGATGCCCGCCTTCGAGGCTTCCGCGTTCAGCATGCGCATGAACCCGTCCACTTCTTTCTCGTCGGGCACGATCCGCCGTTCAATATCCAGCTGCTGTTTCAGGCTGGCCAGTTGCCGCTCGATTTCCGCCAGCTTGGGCCGGTAGGCCTCCAGTTCCGCGTTTTCTTTGCGCTTGGCTTCCAGCTTCTGCTGCGCCGCCGCGTTCTGGTCGCGCTGGCTCTTGAACACGGTGTAATACAACCCCGCCGTGACCAGGACTGCCCCTGCGACCACCACCGCCAACTGCTTGATGCCCGACATTTCCCCGAAATTCGCCATGGTTGCCTGCCTTTAGGACTTGCTCTTCTCGCACGTCAGCGTGAACTGGAATGCCTGCATGTCTTTTACGGTGTCGTCCTGAATGCTTTCCTTGATCTCGACGTTGCGGAAATATCCCGTCTTCTGCAGGTTCGAGATCAGGTTGGCCACCGCGTCCCCACTGAGCGCCATGCCCTCAATGTCCACGCTCGTGCCCTGATCCTTCATGTTGTTCAGCCAGACCGCTTCCGTGCTGTTGATGGTTTCTCCCACCATGGCCAGCAGGTTGACCGGGCCGGTCTGGTTGTTGCGCAACTGGTCGATCACATCCACCCGGCGCTTGTAGTTCTCCGCCTCGCGTTGACGCGCCATGTAGCGCACTTTGACGTCGGCCAGTTCGCGATTCTTCTGTTCCGCCTGCGCCATGTTCTGCACGATGGCTTTCTTCTGCGCGTCCAGGTGGTACCAGGTGTAGAGGTTGAACACGGCCGCCAGTCCGAATGCGATCAGGACCTTCAGCCGCGGCGATCCCAGGTCGCCGACTTCCATCGTCGGCATCGAAGGCATCGCGGACCGCTTGTTTTTCGGTTTCGGTGCTTCCAGCAGATTGATTCGGATCATAGGTCGCTAAAACTCCTCAAAGCCAAGCCCACCGCTACGGCCAGCTGGCCCGCGTTCTGCTCGATCAGTTCCGCTCCCATTCCTTCCACCGGAGGCGCGATCCGCTGGAACGGATTGAACAGTTCCACCGGCATCGAAAACTCCTGCCGCAACCCTTCCACCAGCCCCGGCACCTTCGACGAGCCCCCCGCCAGGTAAATCTTCTCGATGTGCTCGCCCGCCGCGCTGGCCCGGAAGAAGTCAAACGTCTTCTGGATTTCCAGCACGATGATTTCCGTCACCTGCTGCAGGATCGGCGTCTTGGCGTCTTCGCTCACCGTGCCCACCTTCCGCCCCAGCTTGAGCGCTTCCGCATCCTCGAAGCTCAGGTCCAGTTCTTTCTGCAGCGAGTCGGTGTACTGGTGCCCGCCCACGCTGACGTCGCGCGGAAACAACGGCGTCGTACCCTTCACGATGTTGATGTTCATGACGCTGGCGCCCAGGTTCAAAAGCGCCACCACCTGCCCCGGCGCGGGCTCGTAGTTGTACTCGTAGCAGTTCTGCAGGGCCAGAGCATCGATGTCCACAATAGCCGGGGTTCGCCCCGCCATCGAGAGTACGTTGGTGTAGTTCAGAATCTTGTCCTTCTTGACCGCAACCAGTAACACGTCCATCTGCGGGTTGCCCGCATCTTCGGACAGAATCTGGTAATCGAGATTGACATCGCCCAGGTCGAAGGGGATGTGCTGGGCCGCTTCCTTCTGGATGGTTTCGGCCAGTTCCTGGTCGCTCATCGAGGGCAGCGAGATCTTCTTCACGATCACCGAGTGCCCGCTCACCGCCGTGGCCACGTTCTTGGCCTTGATTTCATGGTCGGTGAACAGCTTCGAGATCGCGCTCGACACCGTGCCCGAGTCCACGATCATGGAATCGACCACGATATCCGGGGCCAGCGGCTCCAGCCCGAGATGCGCCACCTCGATGTCGCGTCCCTTCCGCTTCAGCTCCACTGCCTTGATGCTGGAAGAGCCCACATCCAGACCAACAATCGTCTTCGACCCGAATCCAAACATGTGCCCGCCTTTGTAGCGCCGGCGTCCTGCCGGCCCTTTTTGCCTACTGTGACCCGGCCGCCTTCATGGCTGCCTTCGGTTTCCGTTTCGTCCGGACTTCCATCTGGTTCGACTTCTCTTCCATCCACTGGTCCAGCTTCGATTTCTTGAAGCGCCAGCGGTTGCCCAGTTTGAAAGCCGGAATCTTTTGCTCATTCACGTACTTGTAGAGCGTGTCCGGACTTACTCCCAGGTATTGCGACGCCTGGCGAATGTTCATCACTTCTCGCGAGTCGGCCATAGAGTTCAGTCCCCTTCCACAGAATCAACGCCCGCCTGCCGGCTTCTCCGGCCGTATGGCAAACCTTGGGAGGAAATCCCCTCGTTCAAAATCGTGTTCGAGCGGATTTCGGTGTGCAGAGCATATCTCAACCCCGGAAAACCCGGTGTCTAGCCAAATCTCCGCGTTTTACTGGGTTTTATACCTGTTTCCTGGAAAATTACTTTGGTGTAATTGCAGATTACTGCTATGGATTGTGATTAACTACTTAGTGACCACCATTAGTGGGGCTGCTTACTCACAGGGCGCCCGGTTACCGCGTTTAACATAACCAAAGTACTAGCGAGGGTACGAAGGTAGTACGACGTAAGGAAAGTCATTGAAAACGCTAGGAAAACCCAACCGACCCTCCCTGCCTCCGGAAACTTCATCCTGCCCCCGCCGGATTGCCTCCGAAACCGCCTATCGCACCACAAAATGCCCCTCCGAAACCGCCTGAAAGCCGGCCTTACTCCCCATAGGCCGGCTTCCAGGTCTCAGGGGTGTTCCCTGCAATTCGAACGTGAGGTCGCTCACATCGTTCTCCCGGGAGCTTTTGTTAGTGTGAAAAGTTGGCCTGCATGGTCTTGGTGAAAGGTGCTCTTTCTATGAAACTCCTGGTGATTGGCTCCGGCATGATGGGCTCGGCCGCGGCCTACGACATGGCCCGCCAGCAGGACGTGTCCTGCGTCACGCTGGCCGATGCTGACCTCAAGCGCGCGCGCGAAGTCGCCGCCCGCATCAACCATATCCACGGCGACAAGAAGGTGAAGGCCGTCGCTCTCGACGCCTCCAGTGAAAAAGCCGCTGCGCAGGTGATGCGAGGTCATGTCGCCGCCCTCTCCGCGGTTCCCTACTTCTTGAACCTGGGCCTGGCCCGGGCGGCGATCGAAGCGCGCTGCCATTTCGCCGACCTCGGCGGAAACAACACCGTGGTTCGCCAGGAACTGGCGCTCTCCAGTAAGGCCGAAAAACGCGGCGTCGCCATCGCTCCCGACTGCGGTCTCTCGCCCGGCATGGCCTCAATCCTGGGCGGAGAACTGGTCAAGCGCCTGGGCGGACGCGCCGATGCTCTTCGACTCTACGTCGGCGGCCTGCCGGAACGGCCCATGCCACCCTTCCACTACCAGTTGGTTTTTTCGGTCGAGGGCTTGATCAACGAGTATGTCGAGCCCGCCCGCATTCTGCGCAAGGGCAAACTGGTCACCATCGAGCCGCTCACCGAACCGGAAGAATTTCACATGCCCGGCTTCTCTTCCCTGGTCGCCTTCCACACCTCGGGCGGAACCTCCACCTTGCCCGAAACCTTCGCCGGCCGCGTCGGCGAATGTTTTGAAAAGACCTTGCGCTACCCCGGGCACTTCGACCTGTTGTGTGAACTGAAGGCGCTCGGCCTCTTTTCCAGCGAGCAGATGCAGATCGGCAAGGTAAAGATCGCTCCCCGCGCCATGATGTCGAAGGTGTTCGAAGGGAAATTCGCCAGCAAAGGACCCGACGTGTGCATCATGCGGCTGGAGGCCCATGAATCCGTGCGCTCGCCCGGCGTGCGCGGCCTGCTCGGCGGTCGCCTGCAGGGCCGGGTTGCGACCTTCACCCTGGTCGATCACTACGATCCCAAAACCGACATGAGCGCCATGATGCGCACCACCGCATTCCCCGCCTCGATCGTGCTGCAGATGCTGGCTTCGGGCGCGATCACCAAGCGCGGCGGCGTCCTGCAAGAGCGGGATGTTCCGGCCGGTGCCTTCCTCGATGAGATGGAGAACCGGGGAATCAAGATCCAGTACGCAATGCAGTAGTCGGGACGAAAGCTGCCGGCAACCTGACCGGCTCAGCGTGTGCCATCAGCCCATCCAAAAGCTGGGTGATGCTTCCGGTCACCCACTTTCTCACTTCAAAGGCGGCAGCTTTCCGGATACGCTATTCGTTTCATTCCTGGAGGCAAGGTGCGCTATCTCGATCGAATGCAACCCCTGGCCCTCGTGGCATTGCGGCTGGCGTTGGGAACCGTCATGATTGGCCACGGCTCTCACAAAGTGTATGGCCACCTCCATGAATTTGCCGGCTACATTGGGAGTCTCGGCCTGCCCGCGTGGCTGGGCTACGTTTCGGCCTTCGCGGAATTCTGCGGCGGAATTCTGCTGATCCTGGGACTGCTCACCCGGTTCGCCGCCTTCGCCCTGTTCGTGGACATGGTGGTGGCCATCGCCAAGGTGCACTGGAAGCATGGACTGCTCGGCGCCGGCGGCTACGAGTTTCCCATGGCGCTACTCGCCATCGCATTCGCGCTGATCTTCTTTGGAGCCGGACCGATTTCGATCGACGCCCTTCGCGGAGGCGTCGGCCGGTCAAAATAAGACCGGCGGCCGCGGCGGCTCGCAGCAAATAAAAATAGGCGCGGCCCATCGCTGGCTCTCTCACCCGTGGCCGATTGATGGATCGCCCGCGCTACTTCCCCTTCTCTCGAAGAATGTGACATCTCGATATCGCTGACGGGGCGAGTGGGTGCGTCAGTGAAGCGGCGGCCCCGTCACCACTGGGTTCAAAAGTGAAGTTCCGCTCACCGATCCGCCAGGACTATCCGATAACACGAATCGGACCGATACGGGGATGGTCTCGGAGCGCTTGCCGGGCGTAAAACGCCATTGTTGAAATGCCGATTGCACCGCGCCCGTCAACTCTGGGTCGCCTGATTGAATACGAACTTCCTCCACCCTGCCATCCGCCGCCAAGATCAGCGCAGCTGACACGATGCCTTGCTTCTGGCTCCGGCGCGCGGCTTCCGGGTACGCAGGGATAGCAAAGAAAGCGATGCGGCAGGTTACGCACGAACCACGGGCCACCAGCGCAGTGGGCATTTCTGTGGTGTCGGCGGGATCTCGCTCCGCGGAACCGTCCGCTGCGATCGGCTCCAGATGACAATCGCACGGATTCTCCTTCACGCACGCCCAGCGCATACCCTGGGGTGGTGCGGCGTGCTCGCAAGCTTGTGGGTGTTTTACCTGCAAGGGCAGGCCCAGGATGAACAACAAGGCGGCAAATAATGGCCGATTCATATCGCCTCACTCTGGCAGCGGCAGCTGCGGTTATAGGGACTTCGGCCCAACATAGAAAGGAACGCGCCCGGCCTGCAAACTTGCAAAAAAGGCCGTCCCGAAGGACGGCCCTGACATGCTCAGCAATTCGCAAGCTCTCTTCCTTACTGCGACCCCTGGCGACTAATCACCCGGCAACCGCAGCATCCATGCGCTGCGTCCGTGCGTGGCAGCATAGAGCAGGCGCGCCCCTGGCACGATCTGCAGGTTCGGGACTTCCACCATGGGGAGGCCCTGCCCTGCGACCGTCCAGGTCGTCGATCCTCTCGCGAGACGCATGACGCCAAAATCCGACGAGCTGTAGAGGTCGCCGGTCAGGTCGTCACGCACAATGCTGGTAACCGGGAAGTCCGGCAAGTTGTAGCTCACGTCGGTGAACGTGGCCACTGCTCCGTTCCAACTCACTTCGAACACGTGTCCCGGGGTTGAGGGCGTATTCACGTTGTAGCCCGAGTAGGAAACCCAGGCGTGGTTTCGGTTCCGTGCATCGACGGAAATACCACTGGGGTAGCGGCTCGGGGGAACTGCCGAGGTGTTGTCAATACGCGTCCACTGCACCTGGTCCGCGGCATCGTTCGCATTCCGGGTGATGAAGATGCGCCCGGCTCCGGTCGCGGCCCACAGCGTGCCCCTATCTCTCGAGTTCGTGGAACGCTGGATGACCGACACGGCGCCGCCAATGCGGTCCGCGCCGTACACCGGGTTAGGACCGTAGGTGCCGGAGTCCGTCAAATCCGTCTGCCCCGGCGGCCCGATCACGACGAAGTCGCCGCAAGTGGCCGTGGCCGCAGCGGTCGTGAACTCGGGACAATTTGCTTCCAGGAAAGCTTGCGAGCCGGCCCAGTCCTGGGTGCGCCAGATACTGAACGAGCCCTGGAAAATCGTGCGCCCATTCGCCGGATTGGGGTCCGCAATCACGGGCGGATAGAAGTAGGAGCTTTCCGGACTGGTGATGATGGGTCCCGACCCGATCACCCACTTGGTCGGATCGCCACCCCGGAAATTCACGTCGTTGGCCTGCCCCGTGAAGGTGTTGAAGCGCAGCCGGTCATTGCTCGCGCCGAATCCCGACTGGCCGCCGTCGCCGTAGATCTCCTGCGTCCACACCACGGAAGAACCCGTGTATTGCCAGGTGCCGTTGTCCTGGGTTCCGCCCTGAAGGTTGTTCTGCGGGTTCTGACGGCTGACGGAGAGGCTTTGGAACTGCAGCGTCGAAAACCCATTGTTCATGCTGGAAAGTGAGTTCGGCACCCGCCAGAGGAGGCTCTTGCAGTAGGCATTGGCGGCTCCCGTCAAACCACGGGTGTCGCACTTGTAGGAGACATCGGCAAATCGCCCATCCGAGCGCACGACTCCGCCGTCCGAACCTTCCCAATACTGGTAGGGATTGTTGGGGTTCACCACGATCGCGTGCTGATCGGGGTGCGTCGCATTGGCGTGATTCGGCTTCCCGTCCTGGGTCAGGTCGCTCCAGGTGGCGCCGCCATCGGTGGATAACAGCACAGCCCGTCCGTTATTGAAACCGAACAGGGGATAGTTGAACGAGCCCATCAGGTACACGACATCGGGATGGCGCGCCGGGGTGAAAACCACATTGTCATACCAGCACTGCCCGTCGCAGTAGTCGTCGACCTGAATTCCTCCCATGGAGACAAAGCTAGCTGCGCTATTGGCATTGTCGCTTCGGAAGAAATTGGAGTGATGACCGGCACCGCCTCCCTGGCCCTCCCCGACATACATCCGGGTGTCGCCGCTGGGTAGCGTCGTCAGATCGAACTCGGAGCGGTCCAGTGCACTGTTGAGAACCGTCGGATCTTGAGGTGTAAATATCTGGGAGAAGGACGTGCCGTTGTCGGCAGAGCGCCAGATGCCTTGCTGGAAGGCGTTGACGTAAATCATTCCCGGATGCGTGGGGTCCAGCCTGACGCAGGTCGAACCACGCGTCGGAGCCGGAGCCGGCCATATGAGCGTGAAGGCATTCCCATTCTGCCGGTACAAGCCGCGGGTCACCAGCGGATGGTCCGTCGAGCCGCTCGAGATGGCGCCGTCCGCGGACGAAATTCCGCGTACACCGCTGGCGATGGGGACCAGCAGATTGCCGTCCATATCCAGAGTCATCTGCCCGATCGAACGCTGGAAGAAGATGTCGCTGCCCGCCACCAACGACCAGCTCTGTCCACCATCGGTGGACTTATAGATACCTACGCCAGCCTCGGAATCCGCCGAGGCGTTGGGCTCGCCGGTCCCGGCATAAATTGTGTTGCCGCTGGAATCGTTTGGGTCGATCAGAAGCGATCCCAGGGCGTTCGTGCCGAAGCTGCCGGAGAGGAATTGCCAGTCCGGACTTCCTGCTAAAGCATTTCGCGTACGCCACACCCCACCGCCCGCGGCGGCTACATAAATGGTGCATCGCCTCTCTGTGCACGACGGCCCGATTGCCATCGCGGTCACGCGGCCCGCAGTGACCACCTGGGCGCCGTCCCCTAGACCATTCAAGACCCCAGGCTGCACCGACCGGCTCGGGCCAATGAGTTGCCACGTTCCGCCCGAGTGTGACTGATTATTCAAGTCTGCCCATCCGCTCCGCGCGGCGAACGAGGCGTCGGTGGGAACGTCTTTAGCGGGATAGGCCCGCAGCAAATAGGCCTGCACGTCGGGCGTAGAGTCCGGATTGCGCTGCTCGTTCGCAACCCCAATGGCAGCTTCGATGTTGCCGCTCACTTTCATTGCGTCGGGATCGGTTTTCTTTATCTCGTCAAAATCATGTTTCGGGGAAAGCAGCGCATCCGCTCGCACTTTGTCGGCGTGGAAATTTCCAGACGGCACGAAGCTGATAGCTGCTGCCGCCACCAGCACCAGGGCGGCAATGCTCCCGCCGGCTAACCACACACTTGTCCGTACCTTCATAACTCCACTCATCAGTATTCTCCACAACGCAAAATGAATTTGAGGGCCCCGGTTGTAAGCCCCGCAAGAGGCGGACGAATGGTGCTACTACCTACAATCGTTTGTCAAGGATTCTTTGTTGGGGTGTTTCGTCACGCCTCCGCTGAAACCCGCACCGGACGTGGTTTTTGGAGCGCAAGCAGTCCGGCGTCTCATCCCGATGCCTCCGCTTCATGTAGTGAATACGACGTTGAGTCTTTCCCTCCTGATGGAATCCGCAGTCGAGAGACAGCCTCTTCGATGATCTGCGAAACCTATGATCTGAAAACCTCACAGGTCGAAGAACAGAACGCGGGGCGCCGCTTAAATCCCGCGTCCTCAGAAGCCTCCGGCCAGATGCCAAACCGACCGCCCGTTCACTTTTCGTCTCAAGGTCGCGCCCATTCCGGGCCATGCATTTTCGCGTGCACAGAAAATTGAACATCGATCGAGTACCTCGGCAGGGAGGAAAGACGAATCGAGTGCAGAACTTTGCAGGGTCGCTCGGCTCGAACCGTGGATTTCCAGCCATCACAGCTTGCTGACGGGACGCCGGATCGCCGCGTCGGGAACTTGACCCGAAGAACTTTCCCCACCAGTCTTCGCATGTCTGGCGGGTAGACACTTTGTGTGCCTGTGAATGTTGAGCTCATTGCTCGAGCCTCGAACAGCCGCCGCCATTGCGTAAGCCGAGACTTCTTCCGAAATATCTTGGTCGCCCGCCCGACCGACCGTTCCCTTTCGCCTGAAAGCCGCGTCCCGTGCGTCTTTCCGGCCCGTGCGACAAAAAGAAGAATTGAAACTCAACCATCCCTTCCCATAGAATCGCGCCCCAATGCCCCATCGATGATCTTTTGTTGCTCAGGCACAGAAGCAATCGAGTATGCGGCATGGAGGAATGAACGAATGAAGTGCAAGAAGTCCCAGTTTCTTTCTGTGGTGGTTCCAGTGTGCGTCGCGCTGATTGCGACGTTCGCACCAGGGCAAGCGCGTGTGCCGAAGCCGAGATTGTCGGCCAAGTACACCGTGAAGCGTGCCCCCAGCCAGACCAGCGCGACGGCACCCCAGGCATCCGCGGCCGCGACCACACCCGGCTTACCGCTTTGGACGTTCAGCGTGGATTCGAATCGCGATGGCAACCAGTACACCGGCGTGATGGTGGGTACGAATCCATTCAACGAAGGATCGGGTCATACCCATGTTGCCACCCAGGTCATTCCCATCATCTTCAAAACCCATACAATCGGAACGGGCGTGGGCGCCGGGGGAATTCTGACCACAACTCCAGGCAATACCACCTTCAATCCCACCCTGCCCGACCGCGCCTGTTACGGCTCGCGAAATAACAATCCGCTCCAGCTGTTTCTCCGGTCGCCGATCCTGCAACCCGCGGACTTCAACTATGGCGGGGTCGATGTCGGAACCACGCAAACCACCGACGCGTTCCAGCGGGCGAACTTCTGGAAGGTCATCGACCGCGAGGACTACCACGTCACCCTGGGGCCCATCTCGAGATTCGATCCCATCGTGATCGACGTCCCCGCCGCCAGCGGGCTGGCTCTGGCGACGACCTCCCTGGGACCGCCCGCTTTTTGTGCGCCCATGGCGATCGTCGACATCAATCTGGTCGACGCCTTTATCAACAACACTATTCTGCCCGCGCTGGCCCCCCACGGCGTCAACCATGGCACCTTCCCGATTTTGTTTCTCTACAATTCCGTCATGTCGGATGGTGATCCAACCAACTTGAACAATTGCTGTATCCTCGGCTATCACGGCACCGGGAACAACGATTCGACCCAGACCTACTCGCCCATGAACTTCGACTCCACCGGGCTTTTTGGGGTTTCCGGGCTCGATGCCGCAACCGCCTCCCATGAAGTCGGCGAATGGATGGACGATCCCTTCGGCAACAACCCGACCCCGGCCTGGGGACACACCGGACAAGTCCCGGGTTGCCAGGGCAACCTTGAAGTCGGCGACCCGTTGAGCGGCACCGAAGCGCCGCGCATCGTGATGCGCAACGGCTTCACCTACCACTTGCAGGAGATGGCATTCTTCTCGTGGTTCTATAGCTCGCGGTCGGTGGGGGTGAACGGATGGTTTTCCGACAATGGCACATTCCTGACCGATGCCGGGCCGCCCTGCCAGTAACTCGAGGATGAAAGACGAAAAGGAGCAGCCTGTGGGCTGCTCCTTTTTCATGGATAGATAGTGTGTAACCGGGCTCACGTGGTTTTGATTGGACCGAAAAGCAACCACCAAAAGTTAACGGCCGCTCTCAGTACTCCGCCAATTCCTTCATCCCCCGAAACAGGTCGTTAGCCTGAGGCAGAATCGCGTCTTCAAGAATCGGCTGGTAGGCCACGTAGACATCCATGGCGGCCACACGGCGCACCGGGGCGTCGAGTTGGGGGAAGAGCTGGTCGGCAATCCGCGCCGCGATCTCCGCGCCATAGCCCCAGCTGAGCGAGTCTTCGTACGCCACCAGCGCGCGGTTGGTCTTGCTCACCGACGCGGCAATTGTGTCCCAATCAAAAGGATTGAGGGTGCGCAGATCGATCAACTCCACTTTGACGCCATGCTCGCGTTCCAATCGCTGCGCCGCCTGCAGGGCCCGGGGAATGACCGCGCCGTAGGTGATCACCGTGAGGTCGGTGCCCGGTTTCACGATCCTGGCCTTGCCGAACGGAATCGTGAAGTCCCCTCCCGGATAATGGGAGCGCCCGTAGGTTTCGCGGTAAAGGCGCTTGTGCTCAAGGAACAACACGGGATCATCGCAACGGATTGCGGTTCGCAGCAGGCCCGCCGCGTCCAGCGCGTTCGATGGGAACACCACGCGCAGCCCCGGAATGTGCGTGAAAATACTCTCGCCGCACTGCGAGTGATAGAGCGCGCCCCCGGTCAGGTAGCCGCCGATCGCTACCCGAATAACCAGTGGCGCGGAGAACGCGTTGTTGGAACGCCACCGGATGACCGGCAACTCGTCGCGCAGTTGCATCATCGCCGGCCAGATGTAGTCGAAGAACTGGATCTCCACCACCGGTTTTAAGCCGCGCGTCGCCATGCCCGTGGCCCGGCCGACAATATTCGCTTCCGCGATGGGTGTATTGAAGACTCGGTCCGACCCGAACGCCATTTGCAGACCGGCGGTCAACTTGAAGACGCCGCCCTTGCCTTTCACCAGCTTTTTCTTCAGGTGGTCTTCGCGGCTGCAGTCGGCCACGTCTTCGCCGAAGATCACGATGCGCTCGTCGCGCTTCATCTCCTCGCGCAAGGTCGTATTGATCAACTCGGCCATGGTCTTGGGCAGGGGCGCCGCCGGTTTCTTGCCGTCGACCGCGGGCGCCTCCACCACTTGCGGAAAGACCGGATGGGTCTCGAACTGCTCCGATGTAGGGTCGAGATCGGGCGAGTAGATATACTTCGTGATGCTGTCGGGCGTGGGAAAGGCCGCTTCCAGCGCGCGATCCACCGCCACCTGCATCCCTTCTTCGACCTGCTTTTCCAGTTGGTTGATGCCGTTTTCGTCGAGGATGCCCTCGCGCAGCAGGAACATCTGCATGCGGTTGATCGGATCCCGCGCCGCATCCCGCTGGCGTTCCACGTCCGGCCGGTATAAGCGCTCATCGTCGGACAGCGAATGCGAGTAAGGCCGGATCACGTGCGCGTGCACGAACCCGGGCCCCTTGCCCGCCCGGCAGTGTTCGACCGCCCGTTTCATGGCAGCGTAGCTGACCACCGGATCGGTGCCGTCGATCTCCTCGAAATGGAAATTGGGAAATCCCGATACCAGCCGCGAAATGTTTCCCCCGGCCGTCTGCACCTCGACGGGCACCGAGATCGCGTACTCGTTATCTTCCACCACGAACACCACTGGCAGCTTTTTGTTGGCGGCGGTGTTCAGCGCCTCCCAAAATTCGCCCTCGCTGGTGGTACCGTCGCCCAGGGAAACGTAGGTAACCTCGTCGCCCCGGAAGCTGACGTCTTTGAACTGGCGGTAGTCGCCGGTCGCTTTCTGGGTCGCGTTGGGATGATTGCGTAGGTAGACTCCGGCCTCCGCGCATCCCACCGCCTGCAGGATTTGCGTTCCGGTCGGGGAAGACTGGGTCACAACGTTCAGCCGCTGGTAGGCCCAATGCGAAGGCATCTGGCGGCCGCCGGAACTGGGATCATCGGCAGCGCCCACCGCCTGCAACAGCATCTCGTAGGGCGTGGCTCCCAGCGCGAGCACCAGCGCCCGGTCCCGGTAATAAGGATAAAACCAGTCGTATGCGGGCTTGAGGCAGAAGGCAGCCGCGACCCCGATAGCCTCATGCCCCGCCCCGGAGATCTGAAAGAAGATCTTTTGCTGCCGCTTGAGCAGGATTTCGCGATCGTCCACCCGCCGCGAGGTGTACATAATGCGATACGCCTCAATCAGTTGCTGGCGAGTCAGTCCTTCGTAGGTCTTCGCCTTTTTCTCCTCCGCGGCCACTGCATTCAGCTTGGGGTCAGTCTTCGTCGTTGCCATTCAGTACCCTCGGCTGGGGGGATATGCAGAGTGCATTGTAACTGTAGAGTCCGAGTTCAGGAAATACAGCATTCCGGACAGGCGACCGGTCCGGTCGCGGCAGCCATCAGCCGACCGCTGAGCCCTGACGGCGGAGAGCCTGGCCAATCATTTATCCTGAATCGAAAGCATGATCCGCATCAACCGCAGGTTCGATCCGAACTCGATCAAACTGCTGATCTTCGACCTGGATGGCACGCTCATCGATTCCCGCCTCGACCTGATCCATTCCGTGAACGCGATGTTGCGCCACCTCGGACGTGCGCAACTACCGGGCGACGTAATCGCGACCTACGTCGGCGACGGGGCGCCCATGCTGGTCCGGCGTGCTCTGGGCGATCCCGACGACGAACGCGTGGTTCGCGAGGCGCTGGATTACTTCCTCTCCTACTACCGCGAACACAAACTCGACCACACTCACGTCTATAGCGGGATCCACGAAGCGCTGACCTCGGTTCGCCAGTCGCAGAACGCGCAGCCGCGTCAGATGGCCGTGCTTTCGAACAAACCGGTTCACCCTTCACGCGCCATCGTGGACGCCGTCGGGCTGGGACATTTCTTTTGGCAGGTGTACGGCGGAAACAGCTTCCCCACCAAAAAGCCGGATCCACTGGGCGCACGCACCTTGCTGGCAGAAGCCGGCTGCCGGCCGAAAGAAACTGTCATCGTGGGCGATTCGTCGAACGATGTCCTCACCGGCCGCAACGCGGGTTTGTGGACGGTAGGGGTTACGTACGGTTTCGCGCCGCAGACTCTTGAATTGACCCCGCCCGACGTGCTGGTGGACTCGCCGGCAGAGTTGCAGGCGCTGTTCGCTGATCCAACCCCGCCGTGAAGCACCCTGCCGGAACCGACCCGGGGCAGCCGCCATACCTCCGGATGGGATTTCTGTGATTAGCTTATAGATACTATTTTCGCGCTGGATGCGATTACAGCGTTCCGCTTGACTCCGACGACCTCCAATTCATCCCCACCCTCAACTTTGGATCCTGGGCCATTCTGGCGCAATTGACAGGCATTGTAGGCACGATTGCCAATCCAGTTTTCGGGTGTCCCCAGCCTCCCACAGTAGTAGATTTGCATTATCTATAAGATATGTTGTTGATGACATGGAGCGTTGCCTCCTCGTGATGCAATACCTTGAGGGAACCATCAAAAACCCCCACGGTCGGGCTCACGGCCGGGCCGGAAGCCGGCCCGTCGGCACCTCGTCCGCCAATCGGAACTGGCCTGCGCTTGCGTTAGACTCAAAGCTTCCACAATGAATCGCGACCACTTCGGCTTCACTCCGAAAGAATTGCGCAAGCTGCGCCGCCTGAAAGATCCTCACGGCATTCAGAAGCATCTCGACGCCATGCCCTACCATCTGGCCGACACCGCATGGTCGCCGCGGTGCGTGCTGGCAGAAAACACTTCACACTGCCTGGAGGGCGCGATTTTTGCGGCGGCGGCCTTACGCGCGAACGGCTTTCCCCCGCTGCTCGTCGACCTCGAAGCCGACCACGACACCGACCACGTGCTGGCGGTTTACCGGGTTGACGGGCACTGGGGCGCGGTGGCGAAGTCGAACTACACGGGATGCCGGTATCGCGAGCCGGTTTACCGCACTCTGCGCGAGCTGGCGCTCAGCTATTTCAATATTTATTTCAACCTGCGCCGCGAGCGCACACTCCGCCGCTTCTCCCGTCCCGTAAACCTGGCACGCTTCGATCGCCTGCAGTGGATGACCACCGAAAAACCGGTCTGGTTTATCGTCTATTACTTGCTGGAAATCCCGCATTACAAGCTGTTCAGCAAGCGGATTGCCGGCCGGCTGCATCGCGTCGATGAGCGGGTTTATCAGGCAGAGACTTTGGGGAAACAATACAAGGCCGAGCGCTAGCCCGGCCGGTCAGGACCGGTCAGGCAGCCGCGAATTCCTGGGTACGGGGACGCGGCGGACGGCCATCTTCGAGCAGCAACAACAGCAAGGCCAGCACGACTTCAGGATTCTGGGATGGGCCGGTGGAGACCACCTGCGCGTGACGGCACAGCGCGGACATTTTCGGAATTCCGGAATGCACCAGGATGGGCAAGCCGGGTTGCGATTCCGCCAGGCACTCCCACACGTCCGGCCGTGAGAGCGATGAAATATGATCCATCGCCACGACATCGAAGTCGATTCCGGAGACCAGGCAAACGGCATCGCTGGCGCCGCGCGCCGTCCACACTTCATAGCCTGCCTTTTCAAGAGCACCCTGCAACTCGTGCAAGCGCCGCGCGGAACTGTCGACACAAAGAATCCGGAGTGAGGAGCGCGTCATTGAGGGGTACCCCTTTTCTGGCGGCAGCAAAAGGCACGCTGAAGAAATAAGAGTAGACCAAATCGCATTTCTACTTGTTAAAAGCTTGTAAAGAAGTGTGAAGTTGTGTGCGTCCGAGTAAAATTTGACAACACAACTTTCTTCTCAGGAAACCATGCCTGCAGGTTCGGCAATAAACTGACTTACCTTTGTGGACGGCCACTGGGCACTGACTGACGGCGGGAGCCCGGAACAGTATCGGGCAACTGCCTGCAACATTAGCCGGAACCACGGGTTCTCTGGCTACATAGTGGAAAGCATGCGCATGCAGTGTCTGATTGTCTGGATCATTCTCGCCGTCGCTCCCGCGGCGGCCTTCAGCCAGGCTGGGTCTGCGGTAGCGCCCGCAAGCCCGGCGGCGGCAGCCGCGGAAAAGGATCCGGCCACGTCCCCGGGTGCGCTTTCTCAGGCCCAGATCGAGACCATGATTCGACAGGTGGCCGAAAAAGATGGGGAGAATGACAAGCGGCAGCACGACTACACCTACATCGAGCGCGTCGAAGAACACAAACTCAACCGCAAGGGCGCGGTGTCGTCCACCGAGATCCGCACTTACGACGTCATGGAAATCTATAACGAGCAATGCCGGCGGCTCACCTCCAAGGATGACAAGCCGCTCTCTTCCAACGAGGCTGCCAAGGAAGAGGAAAAAATCCAGAAGATGATTGACAAGCGAAAGAACGAGACCGAAGCGCAGCGCGAGAAGCGGCTGAAAGAAGAAGAAAAGGACCGCGAGGAGACCCGGCAGTTCGTGAAAGAAATTGCGGACGCCTACCACTTCACCCTGGTGGGGGTCGAGTCGCTGGACGGGCGGGAAACCTATGTGATCGATGGCGAACCGCGGCCGGGCTTTGAGCCGAAACGGAAAGAGGCGAAGATTCTCCCCAAATTTCGCTTTCGGGTCTGGATCGACCGCGCCGAGAATCAGTGGGTGAAGCTGGACGCGCAGTGTATCGACACGGTTTCCTTCGGGCTGTTCCTGGCGCGCATCCACAAGGGCTCCCGCATCGTGATCGATACCACCCGGGTCAACGATGAAGTCTGGCTGCCCCGCCACGTCGCGGTGCGTGTCAACGTGCGCCTGGCGCTGCTGAAAAACTACAACCTGGAACAGGACGTCACCTTCCGGGACTACAGAAAGTTTCACGCCCAATCGAAAATCATAGGCATGGAAGAAGTGAAGTAGCGGCGGTTGACGGATGGCTGGCAGACCGACTCGTTTCAGCGCCTTCCTGAGTCGAGTTATAATAAAAAGATTCGCTATCGCCAAAATCGTCCTCTGTGGGAGCCCGGGACGCGCCGGGCAGCCCTCACCCGGGGTTTTGGTCAAGCGAACGACGAAGCGCTAACGGCTGGCTTATGGACTTCCGACTCGTCAGTGATTACAAACCGCAGGGGGACCAGGGCACCGCGATCAAGGCGCTGGTCCGGGGCGTACTCGATCGCGAGCAGCACCAGGTGCTGCTGGGAGTGACCGGTTCGGGCAAGACCTACACCATGGCCAAGGTGATCGAGGCGGCCAACCGCCCGGCCATTGTCATGGCGCATAACAAGACCCTGGCCGCGCAGCTTTACCACGAGTTTAAGAGCTTCTTTCCCCATAACGCGGTCGAATATTTTGTGTCGTACTACGACTATTACCAGCCGGAAGCGTATGTGCCCGCCGCGGACCTCTATATCGAGAAGGAAGCGACCATCAACGACGAACTGGACAAGTTGCGCCTGTCGGCGACGAAATCCTTGTTCGAGCGCCGGGACGCGCTCATCGTCGCGTCCGTCAGCTGCATCTACGGCCTGGGCTCGCCGGAAGCCTACTACGGCATGCTGCTCTTCCTCGAAAAGGGCCAGAAGATCAAGCGCCAGGACATCACCCGCAAGCTGGTCGAGATCCTTTACGAACGCACCGACGGAGACTTCCGGCGCGGCACCTTCCGGGTGCGGGGCGACGTGATCGAAATCTTCCCCACCTACGACGACATGGCGTACCGGGTGGAGATGTGGGGCGATGAAGTTTCGGCGCTGTCGCAGATCGATCCCCTGTTTGGTACGGTCAAGCAGCGCTATGTTCGCTTGCCGATTTATCCCAAGACGCACTACGTGATGAGGGAAGAAACCAAGGCGTCGGCGGTCGAGTCGATCAAGCAGGAACTGGCCTGGTGGGAGGCCGAACTGGAAAAGCAGGGACGGTTGGTCGAATCGCAGCGCGTGCACCAGCGCACCATGTTCGACCTCGAAATGATCAAGTCGATGGGCTACTGCCACGGCATCGAGAACTATTCGCGGCACTTCACCGGCCGCTTGCCCGGCGAACCGCCACCGACCCTGCTCGATTATTTCCCGCGCGACTTTCTGATGTTTATCGACGAGTCGCATCAGACAGTGCCGCAGTTGCGCGGGATGCATGCCGGCGATCGGTCGCGCAAGGAGAACCTGGTCGAGTATGGCTTCCGGCTGCCCTCCGCGCTCGACAATCGCCCGCTAACGTTCGAAGAGTTCGAACACCGCATGAACCAGTTGATCTACGTGTCGGCAACGCCTGGGCCCTATGAACTGACCAAGTCGGCGGGCGTGGTGGTGGAGCAGATCATCCGGCCGACCGGGCTGATTGACCCGCCGGTCGAAGTCCGCCCGGTGAAGGGCCAGATTGACGACCTGCTGCACGAGATCCGTGACCGGGTGGCCAAACATGAGCGTGTGCTGGTCACGACGCTGACCAAGCGCATGGCCGAGGACCTGGCTGAGTACTACAGCGAGGTGGGCGTGAAATGCCGCTACATGCACTCGGAAATCGAAACCCTGGAGCGGGTGAAGATTTTGCGCGATCTGCGCAAGGGCGAGTTCGATGTGCTGATCGGCATCAACCTGTTGCGCGAGGGCCTCGATCTGCCCGAAGTCTCGCTGGTGGCGATTCTCGATGCTGACAAGGAAGGCTTTCTGCGCTCCAGTGGTTCCCTGATCCAGACCATCGGGCGATGCGCGCGCAACTTGAACGGGCGCGCGGTTCTCTACGCCGACCGCATGACCGACTCGATGAAGCGCGCCATGGACGAGACCACCCGCCGCCGCGCCATTCAGTCGGCTTACAACGAAGAGCACGGCATCACGCCGGAGTCGATCGTGCGGCCGCTCGAAATGTCGCTGGCGTCGATTGTGGCGGCCGACTATGCCGACCTCACTTCGGTCGAGGAAAGCGGGATTCCGGACTTCAAATCGCAGGAAGACCTGGATGCGTTCATCGGGAAACTCGAGAGCGATATGCGCGAGGCGGCGAAGAAATTCGAATTCGAGAAAGCAGCCAAGCTGCGCGACACGATTAAAGAACTGCGAACCAAGGAGTTTTTGTTCGCCTGAGCTGGAGCCTTTTCAACACAGAGGCACGGAGAAAGGCAAAGGCTTAAATGGGTTTGGGCATTAGCTTCCCCAGGTCGCCGGGACTTCAACGTAGGAGCGATCCAGCGCGCTCACCGAGGCACATCCCAGCAGGCGCACCGTGCGCTCCACGTCGGCGCGCAGGATCGCGAGCGCGCGCGTGACCCCGGCTTCGCCGGCGGCAGAAAGCGCATAGGCATAAGCCCGGCCACAGAGCACGGTGCGGGCGCCCAGGCACAACGCTTTCACGATGTCGGAGCCGCGGCGGACGCCGCCATCCATCCAGACTTCAGCCTGGCCTTTGACCGCCGCCACCACCTCGGGCAGAGCGCGAATCGAGGGACGAACGCCATCGAGCTGGCGGCCGCCATGATTCGAAACGCTGACCGCGGCGGCGCCTTCATCGACCGCGCGGCGAGCGTCTTCGCCCGTCAGGACGCCTTTCACCACGATCGGCCCCTTCCACATTTCGCGAATCCAGCGCAGGTCTTCCCACTTCACCGCCGACGCCGCCAGCGCGGCCGCGACGTCGATCATTTCCATCGGGCCCTTGCCCGGCGGCACCACATTCGCGAGCTTCGGCACTCCCCCATCGGCCAGAAAACGGAGCAGCCATCCGGGCCGCATCAACACGTCGGGCAGAAACGGAACCATGGCAAAGGGATTTGTGCCCAGCAGTTCTTTTATGCCGTTGCGAAAGTCGCGCTCCCGCAGCCCGGCGACGGGCGTGTCGATGGTGACCACTAGCCCGGACATGCCGATCGCCCGCGCGCGCTCAATGCCAGCCTCGGCGGCGGTGCGCCCTCCCATCAGATAAAGCTGGTAAAACACCGGACCCTTGGAGGCAGCCCGCACCTTTTCCATGGGATGTCCGGAAATGGTGGAAAGGATGTAACCGGTGCCGGCCTTTCCCGCGGCGCTCGCGGCCGCCACTTCCCCGCCGGGATGCATCAGGCGGCTGTAGCCGACTGGCGCCAGCATCGCGGGAAAGGACAGCTCGTAGCCGAGGACATTGGTATTGATGCCGCAATCGGAAAACGCCACCGCACAGCGGGGACGGAAGGTGATGTCATCGAAGGCGCGGCAGTTCTCCCGCAGCGTGAGTTCGCCATCGGCGCCGCCGTCCAGGTAATCAAAGACTGACTTGGGCAGACGCTGCCGCGCGAGCGGCCGGAAATCAGCAATGCTGACAACGTGCGGCGACTGGACAGCGCGGCTGCTGGCAGACACGGAAACCCTCGCTGGCTTGGAATCGGCCTGGGCACGGCCCGGAGTGCGTCGGGATGCCCGAGATCACCCGAAAGCCTAACACTTACGGGCAACCGGACGAAAAATTTTCGGGATTTCGTCCTGGTGCGACGGATGAACGTGCCCTCCACTGCAACTAGAGACACCATCGGGCGCATTCTTTGGATTCGGGCCTACCGTCGCGGCTCGGGCGCAGGTCCGGGCGGAAGAATTTCGGGCTCGCCCGCTTTGAGTTGTGGGCGCGTCACGAAGAAGACGGCTGCCGTCCAGGTGGGGAACAGATCGAAGCCGGGCAGGAGTTCGGCCGCAAACGTTGGCAGAAATGCCCAATGCCAACCGAGCAGGCGGATGAGCAATGCGCCCACGAGCACGTCGAGAATGGTGTCGATTGGGGAAATGCCGCCTGCAACGAATAGCGGCGCAAGGGTGATTTGTAGCGCGTCGGCAGCCAGGGCGATGGCCCAAGCCAGGCGAAGCTCGGGCGTTTTGAGCGTCTTCCAAAAATTACGGATCCACATCGTACTTCTCCCGCTTCCCTGACTTCAGGATACCGCGCCAGAGAGCCGGAGAAAAGCTGTCGCCAGTCGCTGGGGCTAATGGAATGTTGGGCTGGTGGCTGACAACGGATGGCTAACGACTGATGACTGGCGGCTCACGACACAGAGAACGGCAGAAGATTCAGCCATCAAAAGCCAGAAAGGCTTCCTGGTCCGATGCGGGAAGTCACCGTGCAAAATAATACGGTGTTGCGCTTTGCAACTAGGATATGTCCTGGCAGGCGCGTTGGCTGTTCTTTTCCTTTGACCCGGCTGTCAACGGCACGGTATGTTCGCGCAACCGTGGGGTCGGATGCTCATGCGATATCGAATTTGGTTGGCAGTTTGCGTATTCCTGGCGGGAACCCTTCCCGGCTGGGCGGGTTCGTCCTGCAAGGTGGGTATCGTTTTCGACCGTGCGCCCCAGCCAGTGCGCGACTTTTCCAAACTGCTCAGCAAAGCTGAGGCAGGAGACTCCGACGCGCAGTTCCAGGTTGGACTTGGGTATGAGTCGGGTATCGGAACCGGCCCGGATGTGGCTGAGGCGGCGCGCTGGTACCGCAAGGCTGCCGACCATGGCAACCCGGCGGCGCAGAATAATCTGGCCAGCATGTACTTGAGGGGATTGGGCGTCGAGCAGAGCGACAACGATGCCCTCCGGTGGTTCACGCGGGCTGCGGTGGAAGGATTCCCGGCAGCGCAGAACAATCTTGGTCTCATGTATGCGCGCGGTAAGGGTGTTCCGCAAAACGACATCACGGCAGTCGCCTGGTACCGCAAGGCAGTGGTTCGGCACTACGCTCCGGCTGAGTCGAACCTGGGTTTCATGTACCTGCAGGGCCGGGGCGTGGCGGCGAATACCAAGGAGGCTGCCAAGTTGTTCCGTAAAGCAGCCCGGAGGGGTGACGCGACAGCCCAGTACAACCTCGGGCTCCTGTATTACCTCGGCAGTGGAGTGAAGCAAGACTCCGGCGTAGCGGCGAAATTGTTTCACGCGGCTGCGGCAGGCGGTTCTCGGGAAGCGCAGAGCGGAATCGGATCCGCATTCCGACCGGTTGCCGATGCCGCCTTGGTCGCTGTTCCCACCGATTAGCGGCGGCGCCCGGTACGGTGCGGACGATCTGAGTGACAGCGCAGAAAAAGGGCCGGCTTGAGAGCCGGCCCGAATCGTTTGTCTGATACTCGATCTTTTAGAAGATGAACTTCACCTGCAGTCTTCCCTGGAAACCCGGGTTGAACGCCGCCGGATGACCATAGCGGGGATCCAGCCCGACTCCACCGTTTGCTGCCACGGTAGATGCGGTCAGGGCTTTCCAGTCAAATCCTTTCGTGAGATCAACGTTACTCAGGGGAATGCCAACAGAATCCACCAACTCCTCCTGGTTGTAGCGGTCCATCGTGTATACGTTGGTTCTTTGATTGAAGAGGTTGATGATGTTGAACTCGAAGCGCAGCTTCTTGGCTTCACTCTTGCCGAGCTTCAATTCGTGCGCAACCAAAAGATCGGTCTGATTGAAGAAGGGTGTGCGGCCCATGTCGCCACGGCCCTCGACGTACATCGGGATGCCGTTGCTGGTGTTCACCTGGGTCGTCATGGGAGTACCGCTCTGGGCGCGGAAAAACCCGCCGATCTCGGTTCCAAACTTTAATGTCTTGGAACCGTAGAATTTGAAAACGTGCGGGCGATCTGTGGGCAGCTGGCCAAACAAACCGTCGTGGCCGTGAGCGTCAAATACTGCCTCGTCGAGGTCGAAATACCGGTTGGCGTTTCCGCCCGGCCGATAGGTTTGCCCGAAGAAGGCTTGATTGCCGCCGAAAGAGTAGCCGAGAGTAGCCGGTCGAATTTCATCCGTGCTCTGCAGCCCGGAGTAGTTGCCCCATAGCCTGCTATAAACGTAGCTGGCATTGAACAGATACCCGCCTCCGAAACGCCTCGCTAGGGACAACTCCATCGCGTCGTACGTGCGTTTCGCCTTCGGCATGGAAACGAAGCAATTGCCGTCGATTGTGATCGGACAGGCCAGTCCGCCTGAAAGCGCCACAGTGTTCCTACCTTCGCCCGGATTGCCGTAGTTGTACACCTCGCTCCCTTGCTCGATCTGGCCCATGTCCTCAATGGTGCGGTTGAGCTTGTTGCGCACATACCTTCCCGTAAAGACCATGGCCTTCTGCACTTCCCACTCGACCCCGGCGTGCACCGTGTCGGAGCTCATGGGTTTCACATTCGGATCGATCCGATCGAAACCCGGGATGCGCCGGTCGCGGTACGCCGTCGGCCACATGTTGGTGCCCGGCATATTGCTGAGGTTCAAGCCGTAGACGTCGGTTGTGTCGAGCGTGCGATAAAAGACGTTCCAGACCTGCCCTCCGAACGTGCCGCGGGCGAGGTCATACTTGGTCCAGTCGTAGAACCGGCCCCAACCGCCGGACAACTTCACCTTGCCGTTGCCGAACAGATCAAAGCTGGCGCCAAGGCGGGGAGCGATCTTATCTCCGTAACCGAACTGCATGGCATATTTCTTGATATCGGGCCGGAAGGACGGGATGGTCTCTTTCTCAAAACGAACGCCGGCGTTAATGGTCAGGCGCGGAATCACTTTCCACGAATCCTGAACGTAGATGTGGTTGATGGAGGAACCGGCAGTTCCCATCGTGCCACCCTCATGCACCGCATAGTAACCGTAGTTTCCGGTTATTGCTGGCCCGCCGTTCTGCTGGCAGATCGTGCAAAAACTCTGGTTGATGTTGCCATCAGTATCGACCGTATTCCAATAGAGCACCACGCGCCCATTGGGACCGTAGTCGGAGCTGTTCACGTTATTTACGTTTTTCGCAGTGCCGATGCCGAACTTGAAATTGTGCGTTCCGGCAAAACGTACGAATTGACTGAGGTCCGTCTGAATATACGTTCGGGTGGTCAAATCATGTACGACCTGCCCGGCTGCTGGTGAGGAATAGCCGGCACCCAGTTGAAGGTTCTCTGGAACTCCGGGTAGTCCCGTCGGTGAGGTAATCCACCAGTACTCGCCGGCCTGTTGGACGCCCGTATCCATGTAGTTCAGGTAGTAGCGGCCACCGCGAAAACTCAGCACGGTGTTGACGCTGGGCATGTAGTCGACCTGACCGGTGTAGCTCTGCTCCGGCTGGAAGTAGCCCAGGGTAGCACTCGTGCGCGCATCCGCCAGGAAGTTGCTACTGGTATTCGGCGCATAACCGTCGAGCGCGTAAATGGATCCAGTTAGACTTTGCGGCGTGTACAACCAGGTAAAGTTCATGCGCAAACGTTGCCAGGGCTCAACGGAAAGCTTGTTGAACCAGTTCATTTGGCTGGCGCTGCGCTTCATATCCCCGTTGCCATCGACGAAGTTGATGTTTCGCTTCTGGCGTGACCAGCGCGGGACCGCTGAGGTGTAAAAGAACACCTTGTCTTTGATGATGGCGCCGCCCAGCGAGCCTCCGAATTCGTAGTTGTCGCTCTTCATTTTGCTGTCCTGGAAGTACTGGAAAGCATCGAGCGTGATCGGATTAATTTGCATCCGCTTACTTTGTGCAGTGCTGAGCTTGTTACCGGAATAGTAAAAGAAAAGGTCCCCGTGGAAGGCGTTGCCACCCGACTTGGTGACCGCACTCACCACGCCACCCAGCGCTCCGCCATACTCGGCATCCAGGCCGGTCGTCTTGACCTGCACTTCCTGGATGTAGTCGAAGGTCGCACTCTGACGCGCCGAGCCATCAATCATGCTGTTGGTAGAGACGCCGTCAATGTAGTAGGAGTTCTCGGCTCCGCTCGAGCCGTTAATCTGAAAGCCGCCCTCGACGTAGCCGGTGTTCACCGAGGGAGAAAAAACAGCGACGCCGGTGAAATCACGAGCCTTGGGAAGGGTGTCGAGTTCCTCAATCGTGACGTTGTGCGAGATCATGGTAGAGGAGGTGTCAATCGCCACCGCGGCTGCGCTGACTTCTACCAATTCCTGCACAGCACCAACCTGCAAAGCGATTTCAACCGTCGTGGCCTGGCCGACGACCACCAGCACGTCCGGGACTTCGCTGCGCGTGAATCCGGTCTTCTCAAACACGACCGAATAGCGGCCGGGCTCAAGGTTGGGGAGAGTATAACTACCATCCGCACGGCTGCTCATAGTGAGTGAACGACTGGTAGCACGGTTGGTCACTGTAATCGCGACCCCAGGCAGCACCGCTTTGCTTGGGTCTCTTACAACACCAGCGATCGTGCCGAATTGTTCCTGGGCGAATAAGGGCAGTGCCAGGGCGCTAAGCAGGGCCACAAGAAACACTGGGATCAGGATTCGCTTGAAATACATTCCGCCTCCTTTTAGATCGAGCATGGATCATGGGCGCGCGAAGAGTCCTGAAATGGCAATTTCCAGAAAACTCTACCGGTGAAGCGAGACTGCGCGTCAGATTCCGCGTCTAGTCGAACACCTCAAGCGTCGACCTTGACGCTCACATCATCACTTTGGCGCTAAAGTGACGCCGTGATGCACAACACAAAATGGGAAGAAACTCGGTTCCCTCCTCCCGATTTGGGAAATCGGGGAGTTCCAGTGAGGATTCTGAGGATCGATATCGATGAGAGCGAGGCTGAAGGAACTAAGACAGCTTGCCGGCGCGGGCTGCCGCCGCGAACGGTTTGCGGTACAAAGTAAAAGTTTTATGGCACTCCGATTGGAAGGCGACGTCGGCGGTAGAGAGCTTTTCGCCATCGCCCAGCAAGAGATAACCGCCGGGTTCGAGATAAAGATGCAGGCGCTGGGTGAGCGCGATGCGCTGCGCGGTGGAGAAATGGGGGAGGACGTCCATACAGAAGATGCAATCGAAGCGGCCCAGATAAGCCGGGCGCGCCAGATTCATCTGCGTGAATGTGATCAGGTTGCGCAAGCGCGGCTTGGCCAGAAAGTGCTGGTCCACTCGGGCAAAGTAACTGTGCACCAGCGAGGGCGGGACAGCCGCCAGCGCATCCCTGGGATAAAGGCCGCGCTCGGCAAAGGTGAGCGCATCCTGGCGAACGTCGCTGGCCAGAATGTGAATCGTCCAACTCCCGATCTCGGTCATGGCTTCACATACTGTCAGGCCGATCGAGTACGCCTCTTCTCCGCTGGAGCAGCCCGCGCTCAGGATACGAAGACTCTGCCGACTGTCGGCTGCCTTGCGCGCGCGCAGTTCGGGCAGAATCTCTTTCTCGAATACCGCGAAGGCAATCGGATGCCGGAAGAAAGCCGTCTCCCCGTCGAGCAAACGTTCGAGCAGCCGTTCGCACTCCGCATCGGAGGCCTGCAATCGTCCCATGAGGTCCGCAACCGAGCCCAGACGGCGCATCTCCAGGTACTCGCCAACCTTCACGCCCAGAAGTTCCTGTGGGCAGCTGAGCAAAGCTCCGGCCTGCCGCTCGAGGAGCAAACGTAATTCTGAAAGCTCGTGGTCGAGCACGAGGGTAAAGGGCACCTTCTGCCCTCGGGTCGAGCGGCCGAGATTGAAGCCAGTATTCATTCGGATCGCGTTCTCGAATCCGTTCCGTTCGGCGGCGCCACGCGCAACCGTCTTCTACGCAGAACATCGGCAATGGGGAGAGGGAGTTGAGCTGCCGCCGCTCTGGCTTCGATTTCTATCCCTTTCAGCTTATTGGCCAACGGCGGCCGCCTGTGCTCTCTGCTCCTTGGCCGCTTGCGCGTGCGCAAATGTCAATTCCTTCTCCAGCGAGGAGAAGCGCTGCAGAATCTCGTGCATGCGCAGCGCCATGTTGCGAATGGTATCGATCTGCGAGCGCACCCCGGCCGAGAAAGTTCCGGGCTCGAGCAGCAACAGCTCGGCGTTGCCGAGCACCGAAGTCAGGGCGTTGTTGAGGGTGTGCCGCATTTCAATCACGTACTGTCCCAGGGTGGCATGGCACCTCAACCGGGCGCCGGCCTGCTCGGCGAGCTCCGCGCGGCGCAGCGCATCGACGCGGCGCAAGATTTCGATGCCCAGCAATACCACCGTTTCCGACCAGCCTTCGCTCCGGTTCACCGCCAGCATGCCGGGAAACTCGCGGCGCACCGCCGACACCATGGAGGAATCCTCGGCCACCACCATGACGGGAGGGTTGGCGGGGTCGAGCGAGCGCAGCGCGGGACGCAAAAGCTCCCGGCGAAGCGAGCCCACGATCACCAGGTCGAACGCGCTGGCATCCAGACCGTGGCGCAGGTCGCTGCCCGACACGGTGAAAGCCGGGACGCTGCGCTCGGCTTGCCAGCGACTGGACACCAGGCGCGCAAACTCCGCGTCGTCGGAGACCATAAGCACGGTACGCTGATCCAAGATCGACCTCTCCGATTCCCGCCTGCTTAAACTTCGTGGTTACCGCCGGACGCATCCGGATTCCATTCATCGCTGGACACTTCAAACTCCGGGGCTGCGTCCGGGCTGACATTAAATTTCGCGGCTGGCGAGGGTGCGGCCCCGGCGCGCGCGGCCAGCGCCGATTTCTTGCCGCCCGCAGCGGCGGTGCGGGAAGCGGGAGACGTTTGCGCGCCCCCGCGTCCGAGAGCATCGTCGATGGCTGCCCGCAAGTCCACCAGCATGCGCAGAGGCTGCCCGGAGGAATATTCCGCCTGAAACATGACCTTCCACGATTGACAGATCATGCGCAAGCGCAGGATGGGCTCCTCGGCGGAGAACTGCGCGCGCCGGCAGTCGATCGTGCCTACCCCTCTTTGTTCGAGTTCCCGCAAGCCGTCGAAGATCGCGTTGAGGTCCTGATGCATGAGCCGGAAGAAGGAGCGCCGAATCAGAAAACTGAAGCGGGCAAAGGAAATCATCGCCACCGGGAGAAAGTAATTCTCACCGCTTTGGACCTTAATCCTTCGCCCCTGTTCGAGGATGCCGCTGTGCAGGAGCTCGTTGAGGGTGCGAGCCTTTTGCGCGGAGTGGAGCACATTGTCGAGGGGCTTGAGCCAGACCGGAACGGCGGTGTCGATCGTTCCCAGCACCGGGGCCAGCGTCCGGGCAACGTATTCGAGCGTCACCGAGCTGTCTTCCAGGCGCGAAGGCGCGGCCACGGAGAACAACTGCACCAGCAGGAAGTCGATCTTGTCGCGGTCGGAAGGCGATTTCTCCTCTTTATGAAGATGGTGCAGGAGCAGAGTCTGCAGCAGCTGGGGCGTGATCAAGGTGGTGGTTTGCAGGAACTGGCGCAACTGGTGAATCTGGATGCGCTCGTCCATTTCCTGCAGCCATTGCCGGGACTGCTCCACCGACTCGCGGGGCGGCTGCTCGACCCCGGTCTCGAGGTCGTTGCAGGGGGTGAGGTCAATGACGAACTCGCGCGCCAGCGCGGAGTAGGTGGGGTACAGAACGCGAGCCGCATTCCACTCGGCGGTCAGTTGGTTCAGGTTAGTGGCAGTCATGGTTTCACAATCCAGTTCTGGACTTCACGAACAAAACCGGCGGTCGCCGCGTTTCGCCCGGGACAGCATCGAGCAAGGGATGCCCCGCCATGGAGCGCACCCGCAGAATTCAACCGCCGCAGCGTGTCGGCAAACTTCGGGGGGAGGGCGGAACTGGCGAGGGCGAAGCCCCGGTCTTCCAAGGTGAACCTCAAAGGGCGGTCAAGGGCTCCCCCCTCTTCCCGGTTAGAAAGACTTAGTGCTGGGGAGCCGTCGGGTCCGCGTTTACAGGAGGTGTGAATGCACGGGAGAAACCAAAGCCAGAACCGGAAGTACGTGCAGGCAAATGCTTGAAAATATTAGGGAGGGACGCGTCGCGCAACCCGCGGGCTTGGCCCGGTCTCGCGTTCGCCGTCTCAGAGTGAGACGAATGTCTCAGGTTCTTCTAATCCGGGGCGGACTCGAGCGCTCCCGCGGCCAGGGAGTAGGACGTCCGCGCCAGATTCATCCTCTATTGCAAAGCCTGGCTGGAAATCACATGCACCCGGCCGCCGATGTTGTAGCGCTTCAATTTGCGGTACAGCGTAGCCCGGCTGATTCCAAGCATCTTTCCGGCCAGAGCCTTATCGCCTTTCACCTGCTGGAAGACGCGCTCGATGGTGTTCCTTTCAATGTCCTCAAGATCGGTGGTGGAAAGGCCCTCGGTCGAACTGGGAACGGCGACCTCGCTGGGGTGCGAGACCGATGCGATGGCGGGAGGCAGGTCGTCGACATCCATGACCTGCTGGTCGCCAAGAGCGACCGCGCGTTCCATGCAGTTCTCGAGCTCGCGGACGTTGCCGGGCCAGTCGTATTGCAGGAGGGATTTCATGGCGGCGTTGGTGACTTGAACGCTGCGGCCGGGTGCGCAGCGCTCCAGAAACCAATGGGCCAGCATGGGAATATCGGAGCGGCGTTCGCGCAGCGCGGGCACGTGCAGGGTCACCACATTCAACCGGAAATAGAGATCCTTGCGGAAAGTACCGGTGCGGTATTCCTGTTCCAGGTCGCGGTTGGTGGCGGCGATCACGCGCACATCGACTTTGGCGCGCTGGTTGCTGCCGACCGGACGCACTTCCTTTTCCTGCAGCACGCGCAACAGCTTGGCCTGCATCTCGAGGGGAAGCTCGCCGATCTCATCGAGGAAAATGGTGCCGCCGTCGGCGGACTGAAACAGGCCGGTCCGCGACTTGAGGGCACCGGTAAAGGCACCCTTCTCGTAGCCAAACAGTTCGCTTTCAATCAGCGTGGGAACGAGCGAGCCGCAATCGACGGCCACAAAGGGACGATTGGCAAAGGAACCGCGGAAGTGGATGGCACGCGCGACCAACTCCTTGCCGGTTCCGCTTTCGCCGGTGATAAGCACCGGGGTGCGGGTGTCCTTGAGGCGGGACACCATGCGCAGAACATCCTGAATCTTGGCCGAAGAGCCGACGATGCCGTGCAGTTGGGTTTCGGTGTCCATGCGATCGCGGAGGAACTGGTTTTCTTCGACCAGGCGGATTTTTTCCGCCATGCGGCGGAGGAACAGGCGCAGTTCTTCCAGCGGCGAGAAGGGCTTGGCAATGTAGTCGTAGGCGCCGAGTTTCATGGCCTGCACGGCGGTCTCGACCGAACCGTGGCCGGTCATGACAGCGACTTCGGTGCGGGGCAGCATCTTTTTCACTTTCTCGAGAAACTCGAGTCCCGACATGTGCGGCATCACCATGTCGGTCAGAATCATGTGCGCGGGTTGTTCTTCGAGCAGCGCGATGGCGGTTTCGCCGCTGGCCGCCTCCAGACAGACAAATCCCAGGGCCTCTCCTACGGTGACGCACAGGCGGCGAATGCTCGGTTCGTCATCGACAATCAACAAGCGGATCCGAAGGTCTTCACTCACAGCGCTTTCCCCATGGTCTTTTCCACGACTGAGATGAATTGCTGCACGCGGAAAGGCTTCTCCACGCATGGAGCGCCGGTCCGGCGCAGGGTTTCGACAGTTTCTTCGTTGGCCACGTCGCCCGTAATGAACACCAGGCGGGAGGTCAATTCCGGGCGATGGCCGGCGATCCAGGCGTACACGTCGGCGCCGTTGACGCCGCCCGGCGTCACCATGTCGGAGACGACGCCCAGGAATTGTCCGGACTCCAGCCGTTGCAGGCCTTCCGCTCCTGATTTCGCGCAGACTACCTGGTAACCGCTGCGCTCGAGGGTGGCGCATACATAAGCCATGACCGCTGGCTCATCTTCGATCAGAAGAATGGGAAGAGGTTCAGGTTTCATGGCGGGCAGACTCATCGTTGCACGACTCCGGCGGCGACTCCCATGGAGGCCGGCTCAGAAACGGAGGGCAGGCGGACGATAAAGGTCGCGCCCTGGGCTCCGTCATTGTTGCGGCATAAGATTTCGCCTCCATGTTCGCGCACAATGCCATAGCAGATGCTCAGGCCCAGGCCGGTTCCCTTGCCCACTTCCTTGGTGGTAAAGAAAGGATCAAAGATGCGATCCGGCTGGGTGATGCCGTGGCCATTGTCACAGAAGGAGACCTCAACATAAGTGCCGTGGCTGGCGGTCATGATCTCGATGCGCGCCGGGCGCCCGGTCTCGCGCACCGCGTCGTAGGCATTGTTCATAATGTTGAGAAACACCTGCTGGAGTTGATGGGAGTCGCCGACCACGTGGGGCAGGCTTTCATCGAGGTGTTCGACGATCTCGACCCCGTGGCTGTTGAAATCGTAAGCGCGCAACTGGATGGTGCGGCGCAGAATACCGTTCAATTGCACGGGCTTGCGCTGGGGCGGCATCTGGCGCGCGAAGCTCAGCAGATTCTGCACGATCTGCTTGGTGCGTTGCGCCTCCTGCAGGATGACACGCAGGTCTTTGCGAGCGCTTTCCGGCACGTCGGAGTTTTCCATCAGGAGGTCGGCAAATCCCAGGATCGCGGTCAGCGGGTTGTTCACTTCGTGGGCCACGCCCGAGACCAACTGGCCGACGGCCGCCATCTTCTCGGCATGCATCAGTTTCGATTGCAGCATGGCGGAATCGGTGATGTCGGTCATCACCACCACGATGCTGGTGACGATGCCCTGCTCGTCGCGCATGGGGCTTAGATTGACGGAGAACTGCCCGACGCGACCGTCCCCGCGCAGCACCTGGAGGTCAAGGTTATCCACGGCAATTCCCGAGAGCGTCGAATTGAGGGCGTCGGCCAAGACCGGGCGGCGGATGGGGGAAACCAGTTCGGCAAGGGGACAGCCCACCAGTTGCCGCTGCTCATAGCCGGCGTCGTACCAACGCCGGTTGGCATAGCTGATCAGGCCGGCGGTGTCGACCACCAGGATCAGGCTCTGGGTATTGTTGAGAATCTTCTCGGAGAAATCGCGGGCATGTTGAAGTTCGGACTGGTAGGTCTTGAGGCCGGTGATGTCGAGCATCAGGCCGCGATATTGCAGCACCTGGCCGTGCGCGTCGGGAACCGCGAAGGCATTGATCAGGACATGGATCGCGCCGCCATCCTTGCGGCGCAAGACTTCCTCGTGGTTGCGCAGGACGCCGTGCTGCTGCATGACCTCGTTCAGGTGGCGAAGACGGTCGGGAGAGGAATAAAGCTGCTTGGGGATGTCGATCTTCAGCAGTTCGTCGCGGTCGTTGTAGCCCAGCATCCGGACTAGCGCGTCGTTGACCTCAATGAAATGCCCGGAGGGAACCGCGAAGAAGAGCCCTTCCTGAATGTTGTCAAACAGTTCCCGGTAACGCCGTTCGGCTTCGCGGCGGTCGGTAATGTCTTTCAGCACGTGAATGGTATGTTGCCGTTCACTGGCGGACGCGTGAATTCGGGAAGTGGAGACCAGGTACATCCGTTCCAGCACCTGGTGCACGTACTCGTCGGGACCCTCGCCCGAGGAGCGGCAGAACGGACACCCATGGGCGGGGGTCTCGCTGGCGAGCGCGACCAGGGCTCGCATGTTCACACCGATCAGTTCCTTGGGCGGCACTCCGATAAAATCGGCCAGGGAATGGTTGACGCGCAACACGTTCTGGGTTTCATCGTGGACGACAATGAAGTCGGTGATGGCGTCGAAGATTTCCATCCAGTGGCGGTTGGCCTTGTCCATGCGGGTGAAGAGCCGGGCGTTTTCGAGCGCGACCGAGGCATGGCTGGCAATGGCATGAAGCAACTGTTCATCGGCGCCGGTGCTGGATTTGGCGCGATTGGCAAGGCAGAGAACGCCCACGGACTCGTCGGCGGCGCCCTTTAGACGCAGCAGGGTGCAATCTTTCCAGCCCAGGCTCGTGGCCAGGGCGGAGCCCAGCAGGTCGGCCGCGGAGCCGCTATAAAGTCGCTCCGGATGTTGCGCGAGCGATTCCGCAAGCGCGTGGCTGAGACGGCGCTGCAGGCTGCGGTCGGCAGGCCCGCCGCGCGCGCCATCCTGCAAGACGACGGTTTCAAGAACGGAGTCCTCAAACAGGGCCAGGGCCGCCGCACTGGCCCCCGAGAGTTCGGCGGCGCGGCTTACAAAGCGATGGTTGAAGTCGGGGAGGTGCACCAGGCTGCTGAGTTCGAAGGCCAGCCCCATAAGCGCTTCCGCCCGCTTGCGGTGCTGATCGGAGAGGTGGAGATTTCGCATGACCTCAAGCGCGACGGCCACTTGCGCGGCCAGCGCCCGGGCGCGGCGGATGTCTTCGGCGGAGACGCCGGCCTGATCCAAACGGTCGAGCACGCCAAACATGCCCAGGACCTCGCCATTCGAGCCGAGCAGGGGAACCGCCAGGAGTTGCTTGACCTCGAATTTCGCGATAGCCTCGAGGTTGGCGCCGGGAAGCTGGGCGGCATCGTCGGTCCAGAAGGCCTCCTTGGCGGTGAGCGCCCTGGTCGCCATCCCTTCCGGGAAGGTGAGATCGAGCTTGCGGGCCGCGCCCTTCTCGGCGCCCAGCCGCACCCGGAATGCGCCTTCCTCGAGCAGGCCAATCAGGCAGCGGCCGAAGCCCAGGAAATCGGCCGCCCGGACCACAAAGGCTTCCAGGAACTTGTCCAGGTTACCGATCGAGCTGAGCTCGGAGGAAATTTCCAACAGTTGATGCAGCTCGTGAGCCTGGCTGCGGGCCGTTGAGTAGAGCTCGGCGTTGGCGACGGCCACGGCTCCAAAGCCCGCCACCGCGGCGACCAGCGACCGCTCATCGATGGTGAAGAGGCCGTCCTGACGGGGATAGACCAGGATCGCGCCCTGGGTGCGCGAGGTACGGAAAGGTGCGGCCAGCAACATGCCGGAGGGCACCAGATCCCCCAGGGAATGCGAAGCCGGATCGATGGTCACGGTGATGGGCTCGCCGGCCGCCACCGCGCGGGCGGCCACGTCGGCCGCAAAGCGCAGGGCAGTGCGGTCGTGGCGGGCGCGCGCCGAATTGCCCAGTTGCGGAGATTCCGCGGCCACGCCGCGCAGTTCGAAGGGCCCTTCCTGGCGCATGAAAACGCAAACCAGGCGCGCCCGCAACAGGATGCGAATGCGGTCGGCCAGGGCTTCGATGACGGCCGCCACATCGGGATTCCCGTGGAGAGCGTGCGCCACCTCGGCCAGGATTTCGGCGCGGCGGTGGTCTTCGCGGGAAACCTCGGTCAAGCGGCGGGTTTCGAGCAGGCTGCCCAGCTGTCCCGCCACGATGGTGGCCTTGGCAGCCAGGTCGTCGTTGAAGAAGTCGGGCTTGGAGTCGTGCAGGAAAGCGATGGCCCCAAGAACCTCGTTGGCAACCAGCAAAGGGGCGGCCATCATGGCCCGGGCCTGGAACTCGAAAGCCCGAGGATAGCGGGCCGAGTCGAGGGAGTTCACGAAAATCGTGCGTCGCTTCCGGACGGCTTCGCCGGAAACCGCGCTTTCGGACGCCTTCAGATGCAGCCCGCGGAAGCGCTCTGCAAAAATACCGTCAGCTTCCGCCCCAATCATTTCATCGGGCGAAAGGGACTGCCAGAAGTAGACTCCGCTCACCTGAAAAAACTCGCGGGTCTCGCGGCAGAACAGACGGATCAGCGAGGCAGTATCGCTGCCTTGGGCTGCAGCCGCGGAGAACTGCAGGAGCAGTTTCTGGAAGGCTTCGTCGGACCGCGGGTTGGGCCCGTCGACGAGCATCGTGTCTCCCGCGTGCATGGTTAGAAAGGCACCGTGTGCGACCTTAGATTATCTTCCCAAGTTATTTGAATATAAGGGGAAAGTACCTTGCAATCTCAATTTGAGTCAAGCGAATAAGGTTCGGGGTGTCGAAGTGTGAAATCCCGAGGGTGCAGTCGGGATGTCTCAGCATGAGAAAGGGCGGGGGCGCAAGCGGTCGCATGAGACGCTTCTCAGGGAATCGGGTTGCAGAGGGGCCGGGCGGGCTTCTCCCATTCTGTTCTGCTACAGACACTTATCCTCGGTCACCAAAGTAACGTTCCCAACGATAAAGCTGGCACGGCCCTTGCACGTCCCGGGGTAGGATTTTCTGGTGTGCACGGGAGGGGATGTGTCTCGAGGAGCAATGCAACGCTGGTTCGCTGGGGTCATTCTGGGGACAGTCATCGTGACGATTGTCCTGCAGCCGTTGCCGGGCCGTGCCCAGCAACAAGAGGAAATCACCCGCAAAGTGAAGAGCAAAGTAGCGCCGGCCTACCCGGAACTGGCGCGGCGGATGTCCATTTCCGGGGTGGTGAAGGTGCAGGTGGTGGTCGCGCCCAACGGGACCGTAAAGAACACCAAGATCGTGGGCGGACATCCCCTGCTGGTCAATGCCGCCGTGGACGCAATCAAGAAGTGGCGGTTCGAGGCGGCTTCGGAAGAGACCACGGGCATTGTGGAGTTCAAGTTTGACCCGAACGTAGCCACGCAGTAGCCACATCCGGTTGTACGGGGCGTTCGCGCGGAACAGGTTGAAGTTTGACGGAGGAACAGCGATGACGCTGGGCAAGAAACTCTATATCAGTTTTGGGCTCGTCCTGCTGACGGTCCTGCTTCTGTTTTTGGCGAACTGGAGAGCGGTGAGCCGGGAGCACGAAGCCAAGAAAGCCGCGTCCAAATCGCTGCAGCTGGCCGAAGCCACCGATTCCGTGAAGTTCCAGATGATGCAGAACCGCCTGTACCTGAGCAACTACCTGCTGAGCGGCGACACCCGCGAAGTGGACCGCATGAGCGAAGGGATCCGGTTGCTGGCCGGCAAACTGGAAAAAGCGCAAGCCCTGGCCAACTCGGAACAGCAGAAGGCGGCGCTGGAAAAAGTTCAACAACTGGAACAGAACTGGTCCAAGGAATTCGCCCAGCCCCTGGTGGACAAGCGGAAAGATGTGGACAGCGGCAACGCCACGGTTGCGGAGTTGCAGATTTTCTACCTGCAGAAAGACGCTTCCTCGTGGGTGAAAAATTCCACCGAATTCCTGGATGTCGCCGACAAGGAAAACAAGAAGATTGTTGAAGACCGGCGGCTGTCGGACGAGAGCGCGGCGGCCTGGACCATCGCGATCTCGGTGACTGGGTTGATCCTGTCGCTGCTGTTTGGGTCGTTTATCGCCTACCGGACGGCCCGTTCGATCACCGACCCGCTGGCCAAGCTGATGACGGTGGCGCACAAGATCGGCAATACCGGGGATCTGGACCACAACATTGACATCGATACCCAGCGCCAGGATGAGATTGGCGAGCTGGCGCGGACTTTTGCCAACATGGTCACGTACCTGAAGGAGATGGCGGCCGTGTCGGAGGCCATCGCCAACGGGGACCTGATGGTCGAGGTCGAACCGCGGTCGAAGCAGGACACGCTGGGCCATGCCTTCCAGCAGATGGTCGAAAGCCTGCGCGGGCTGGTGCGCAGCGTGCGCGACCTGGCATCGCAGGTGGCCAGCGCCTCCAGCCAGGTGGCCGGGGCGTCGGATGAATCCGCCAAGATCAGCCTGCAGGGGTCTTCGGCCATCGACGAAGTCACCAGCACCATGCACGAGATGAGCGTGAACGTGCAGAACATGGTGAAGAGTACGCAGACCCAGGCCTCGAGCGTAAGCGAGACCTCGGCTTCCATCGACCAGATGGTGGCTTCGATCCAGCGCGTGGCTGATACCGCGAAGGTGCTGCTCGACATTTCGAACCGGTCGCGCGAAGAAGTGCACAGCGGCATTACCACCATGGACAAGGCGACCGAGGGCCTGAACAAGATCAACAACACCATCCGTTCCTCGGGAGCGATTATCGACGCGCTGGGGCAGCGCGCCGACGATATCGGCAAGATCATCGAAGTGATCGACGACCTGGCGGAGCAGACCAACCTGCTGGCGCTGAACGCGGCCATCGAAGCGGCGCGTGCGGGCGAGCACGGGCTGGGGTTCGCGGTGGTGGCCGACGAAGTGCGCAAGCTGGCCGAAAAATCGGCGCAGTCGACCAAGGAAATTTCCGAGCTGATCCAGAGCATTCAGAAGGAAGCCCGCAAGGCGGTCGAGAACATGGACGAGAGCACCACCATCGTCAATGAGGGGCTGGAGCTGGGCGGGGAGCTGAACGGCGCTCTGCGCAAGATCTCGAACGTGGTCACCGAGGTCTACAAGTTCGCGCAGGAGATCGGCGCCGCCACCAACGAACAGTCGCATGGCTCCTCGCAGATCGCGCGGGCCACCACCCGGCTGAATGAGATCACCCACGAGATCAACTCGGCGGTGGAAGAGCAGGCCTCGGGGGCGCAAGCGGTGGTGAAAGCCATGGAGCGCATGCGGGAGCTGATCCAGCAGAGCACGTCGGGGTCGACCGAACTGGCGGCCTCGGCGGAACAGATGTCGAAGATGTCGCGCGAATTGCTGGATGCCCTGGAGCGCGTGGCGGGGCGAACGGGGGAAGTCGAACAACGTTCGCAACACGGCGACCGGCTGCAGACAAAAGGAGCGCGCCGCGCCACGGCGGGGGCATAAAGCATGAGCATGGAGCGGCACACCAACCGCGAATTGCAGATCGTGGGGTTCCGCGTGGGCAACGAGACCTACGGGGTGCCCATCACGGCGCTGCATGAGATCGTGCGCGTGCCGGAAATCACGGCGGTGCCGGACGCGCCGGAATATCTGGAAGGGGTCATCAACCTGCGGGGCAAGATCGTCTCCGTCATCGATCTGCGCAAGCGCTTTGGCATCAAGGAAGCCACGCCGACCCGAAGGAACCGGATCCTGGTGGTGGAATTCAACGGGCGCTTGTCAGGCCTGATCGTGGACTCGGCTTCGGAAGTTCTGAAAATCTCCCCGACTGACATTGAACCGCCTCCGGCCGTGCTGCAGGAGGGCGGGCTGAACTGCGTGACTGGCCTGGGCAAGTACCAGGGGCGGCTGATTATGCTGCTGGACACGACCAAGCTACTGGAATCCGGCAGCCTGCGCGCGCAGAAGGCGCCGCCGGAAGCCAAGCCGGCAACCACTTCGAAGGCGGAGGTTCGCGGCGCTTCTGCCCGTTAAGGCAGAACTGTACCGGAAAGCACATGGGGACATCAGGCGCAGCACCGGCACCCGCCCTCACCGAAGCCGAACTGAAACTCCTGCAGGCCCTGGTCTACCAGGAATGCGGCATGCATTTCGACGAGCGGCGCACGCATTTTCTGCAGGACCGCCTGCTGCGCCGCCTGCGCGAATGCCAGGCCGACTCCTTCTATAGCTACTACCGGCTGCTGATCAGCGATGCCGGCAAGGCCGAACTGGCGCAGTTGCTCGAAAACCTGACCGTCAACGAGACCAGCTTTTTTCGAAACCGGGCGCAGCTGGACCTGTTTCATAAATACGTGCTGGAAGACCTGCTGCGGCGCAAGCAGGAGCGGCGGGATTTCTCCCTGCGCTTCTGGAGCGCGGGCTGCTCGACCGGGCAGGAGGCCTACACCATGGCCATGCAGGTGGCGGATGCGCTGGCCTACTACTACATGCGCAATCCGCTGCCGGTGGAATCGCCTTCGCCCAAGCCGCTGATTCCGGCGCCCTGGAAAGTGGAGATCCTGGCCAGCGACATCAGCTACTCGGTGCTGCGTGCCGGCCAGGACGGTACCTACAGTGAGAACCAGATGGCGACGGTGGACTACAACTACCGGCTGCGCTATTTCGACAAGGTCGGCGAGCGCTACGCGGTGAAGAAAGCGCTGAAGGAGGTCGTTCACTTCGACTTCCATAACCTGAAGACCGAATACCTGCCGCAGCGCAACGATGTGATCTTCTGCCGCAACGTCATGATGTATTTCGACGAGGCGGAGCAAAAGCGCCTGATCAACAAGTTCTACCGCTGCTTGAATCCGGATGGCTACCTGTTTGTGGGACATGCCGAGAGCCTGCTGGGGCTGACGGAAAAATTCCAGATGGTGCACCGCAACAGCGGGACTGCCTACCAACGCGTCGAGGTGAGGCTGTGAGCCAGTCCGACGAGCGCATGGTGGAACTTCGCGAGCTCTTCTTCGAAAGTGCGCAGGAATTGCTGCAGGCGCTGAACGAGGAAGCCTTGAAGCTGGAAAAGCACCCTGGCGACTCCGAAATTGTGCGCACCCTGCGCCGCATCGTGCACACGCTGAAAGGCGACGCCGCGGCGTGCGGTTACCGGGAACTCAGCGAAGTCGCGCACGAACTGGAAGACGCGCTGGCGCTGGAGTCGGCCGCCGCGCACGCCACGCTCGCCGAAGTTGCCTTTACGGCGGCAGACCTTTTCTCGGCCATGCTGGCCGCGTACCGCAAACGCGCCAAACTTCCGGCGCGCGATCTCCTGCGCAAGATGGTGAAGAAACTCACCCAGGATCCGGCGGCCAAGCAGGCGGGCCGGAAGAAGGCTGCGGTCTCGGCCAAAACGCTGGGCTGGACCGAGTACGAAAAGCTGGCAACCCAGAAGGCGCAGCAGGAGGGCAAGTTCGTCTATCACGTGCAGGCGCAGATCGATCCGCACTGCGCCATGCCGATCGCGGGGCGCCAGTTGGTGCAGAACGCCCTGGCTGCCCTGGGAGAAGTGCTGGCGGCGCGTCCGGAGGCCGGAGCGCCGGCGGCCACCAAGCAAGCCGAATTCCTGGTCGCCACTGAGAAGACCGCCGAGGAAGTATCCGCCAAGTGCCAGATCCCGACCATCGTGGCCAGCGTCAAGGCAGATCTTTTGCCGGGCGAAGTCGCATCCGGGAAACGCTCGGCGAAACGAATCGCCAAAGCGGATGAGCCGGAAGTCCCGGTGGCAGCCGAAGCCCACCCGGACGAGGCGGCACCGGGCGAGGGCGGGAGCGAAGCGGCCAACCAGCCGCACACCACCCTGGCGGAAAACATTCTGCGGGTTGATGCGGAGCGCATCGATAGCGTACTGAACCTGGTGGGCGAGCTGATCATCGGCAAGTCTATGCTGCAGCAGGCGTTGAACGAGTTTGCCAAGTTCTATCCGAAGGACGCACTGCGGGGGAAATTCGCCGACGCCATGGCCTTCCAGGCGCGCGTGCTGAACGACCTGCAGCGCTCGGTGATGAAGATCCGCATGGTGCCGGTCGAGCAACTGTTCCGCCGCTTCCCGCGGATGGTGCGCGATGTGGCGCGGCAGTGCGGCAAAGACGTCGAACTGGTCGTAAGCGGACAGGATACCGACCTTGACAAGAGCATCCTGGACGCCATCGCGGAACCGCTGACGCATCTGGTCCGCAACGCCATCGGCCATGGTCTCGAGCCGGCCGAGGAGCGCCAGAAGGCGGGCAAGTCCGCCAAGGGAACTCTCCGCCTGGGGGCTTATCACCAGGGCAACCAGGTGATCGTCGAAGTCCGGGACGACGGCCGTGGAATGGACGCAAACCGGATCCGCGCAAAAGCGATCGAGCTTGGGATGGTGACGGCGGAAGATGCCGCCCGCCTGAGCGAAGCCGAGGCGCTGGAGTTCGTCTTCCGGCCCGGGTTCAGCACGGCGCAAGAGGTGACGGAAGTATCCGGTCGCGGAGTCGGCATGGACGTGGTGCAAAGCGTTCTGCATCGACTGAAGGGGACGGTTCACATCGAGACGCACGCGGGACAAGGCACCACGTTCCGACTGAAGCTGCCGCTCACCCTGGCCATCATCAAGGCACTGCTGTTCCAGGTGCAGCAGCGGCTGTATGCGATTCCCTTGAATGCGGTGGTCGAGATTGCGCGCACGCGCGAGTCCGAGGTCCACCAGGTGGACCACTTCGAGGTTCTGCAACTGCGCAACCAGGTTCTGCCGCTGGTGCGGCTGGGGCGTCCCCGGTCGGACGATCCGGAGCGCGGAACCCATAAGCTTTTTGTGCTGGTGATCAGCGTGGGGGAGAGGAAATTCGGGCTCATCGTGGATGAACTGGAAGGTGAGGAAGAGTTGGTCATCAAGGCGTTGGACGACCATGCGGTCTCGACCGACCTGGTCAGCGGAGCTTCGATCCTGGGAGATGGGCGAGTGGTGTTGATACTGAACCTGTCGGCGGTGGTTGAGCATTTCGCCCGCGCGCGTCCGGCCGAAGCCGGGGGAGTCAACTCGGGCCTGCTGCTTTCGCATGCCGACCGGGCACGGCTGAACCAGAGCGCGGCGGGAGGGCTGTCATGACGCCGCCTCGGGTTCGGGTTCTGGTGGTCGACGATTCGGCGCTGATGCGCAAGTTGATCCCGCAAATTCTCGAACGGGACAGTTCGATCGAAGTGGTCGGGACGGCCATGGACGGGAACTTCGGCCTCAAGAAGATCGAGGACCTGAAACCGCAAGTCATCACGCTCGACCTCGAGATGCCGGGGATGAACGGAATCGACATGCTGCGGCAAGTCATGCGCAAGCTTTACCCGGTGCCGGTCATCGTGGTGAGTTCGCACAGCACCGAAGGGGCATCGATCACGTTGAAGGCGCTGGGGTTCGGCGCCTTCGATTTCGTGGCCAAGCCGAGGGACGTCTCGACGCGCATGCCCGAGATCGCCGCCGAACTGATCGCGAAGATCAAGGCCGCGGCCAACAGCAAGAGTGTCACGGTGAAACCGCTGGCAAGCGCCATCCAATCCGGCAAGGCGCCGGTGGCTTCCACCAAGGCGCCCACCCGGATCGTCACGATTGGGGTATCGACCGGGGGCCCACATGCCTTGCAGTACGTGTTCTCGCAGTTGCCGGCGGATTTTCCGGGCACGATTCTGGTAGTGCAGCACATGCCGGAGAATTTCACCGAGATGTTCGCGCGGCGACTGGACGAGACCTGCGCGCTGCGGGTGAAGGAAGCGCAATCGGGCGACCTGCTGATGCCGGGACGGGTGCTGGTCTGTCCGGGCAGCCGTCATCTGAAAGTCAAGCGCCTGCCGCTGGGCAACGTGGCCTTGCTGAGCGACGAGCCGAGGATCCGCGGGCATCGGCCCTCGGCGGACATTCTGTTCCGCAGCGCGGCGGAGGAGTTCGGGCCGCAGACGGTGGCCGTAATCATGACCGGCATGGGCGATGACGGCGCGGAAGGCTTGGGTACGGTCAAGGCAGCCGGGGGCATGACCATCGCGCAGAGCGAGGATTCATGCGTGGTGTTCGGGATGCCGAAAGCGGCGATCGATCGCGGTTATGCCACGCGGGTGGTGGGTTTGGAAGCCATGGCGAGCACATTGATGGCCCAGTGCGCGGAGACTGGGCGAGGGGAAACGCAGTCCGGGCGCGGCGGAAGCGGCAAGGGCGCGACCGCCGGGCAAAACTAGGGTTATCTAGCCGGCGACAGCGCCGTGTAGTACCGAATAGCAACAGGAGGTTGTTATGGAGCAGTTTGCGCCAGTAAAACGCAGCAAGGACGGCCAGCCGATCCGTTATCTGATCGTGGACGACTCCGTGTTTGCGCGCAAGAACCTGGCCCGCATGGTGGAGTCGTTTGGCGGGCACCTGGCCGGCGAGGCGGGAGATGGCCTGACCGCCATCACCGAGTACGACCGCACCCATCCTGACATCGTGCTCATGGACATCACCATGCCGCAGATGGAAGGCATCGAAGCCGCGGAGCGGATCGTGCAATCCCATCCCGAAGCACGCATCGTGATGGTTTCCTCGGTGGGCTACCAGGAAAACATCGTGGCGGCCCTGCAGCGGGGCGCGCGTCACTTCGTGCAGAAACCGGTGAAGCCGGAAGTGCTTTACGAGGTTATCAAGTACGTGCTGGGCGAAGACGGCGCCGTGGTGAACGCCGCCGGAGCGGGGGCCTGATCTCATGAAGATGGAGTTGATCCAGCCGTTCATCAATTCGGCGGACGCGGTGTTGGCACAGGGCTTGCAGTGCCGCACTTCCATTGGCAGCCTCAACATGGAGGAGGAAGCCTATCGCCGGAAAGGTGTGGCGGCCATGGTGTGGGTCACTGGGGATATCGAGGGGCGCATCATCATTGATCTCGATCCGGAGACCGCGGTGCGCGTGGCCAGCAAGATGGCGGGCGCGGATCTACCCGAGTCGGACCTGCTGGTGAAGGAAACGGCCTGCGAACTGGCCAACCAGATCATCGGCAACGCGATTACCGCGCTGAATGACCAGGGATTTCATTTCCGGGTGCACCCTCCGGTCATGCACACCTCCGCGGAAGGCATCAAGAGCAGCGAAGACACCGAAGCGCTGGTGATGTGTTTCGAGACGCCGATCGGCAATGTGTTTATGAATATCGCACTGCGCTACAACCGCAAGCGTCACGCAGACGCGGCAACCGCCGGCAGGTAGGCACCGGAAGCGCGAACCAGTCCCCGAGCGGCCGGCGTGCGATCGCGCCGCCCCTCATTGTCCCTCCTCACCGCTCTATTTCCTCGAATTTGAAGCGCGGTTTCGCCGAACCGGAATTCTGGTGCGGCTACGAACCCGTCAGTATGAAGACCGGGTTCTGAGGAGGCGGCACACCCAAGCCCGTGCCATTCTCAGGGGCGGCCGATTGGCCGGTGGGATTGCTCACGGTAAAGGTACCGTTGCCCAATCCGATGACGGTAAAGATTCCGTTGTCCAAGGGTTGGGAAAGGCCGGTGATGTTGACCACCAGGCCAAGAAAGATGGGAGTACCGGAATTGGGATCGTAGGTGTAGGTATAGGTGGTCTGGGCGCCGTTTTGCACTGCTGCCGTGATGTTCAGGATGGTGGGCGAGAACGAACTCCCGGGCGCGGGAATGACCGCGAAATACTGGTCGCCGGCGGGATTGATGCTGGCAACGCTACCCGCGTCACAACTCGATACGTAGACGCGGGAACTGTCGGAGGCAGCGGCCGCGAAGACCCGAAAACGCGTCGCAGCACAGTCGCCAACGGTAGACGCCGAAACCTCGGGCAACGGGATGGCCTTGGTCACCTGGTTCGTCAGTTGGTCAATGACCGTCACCTGGGCCTGGAGGCAGGGGGTCTGGGTGCAGTTCGCGGAGTTGCTGTCGAGGTAATAACTCGCGACGTAAGCCCGGGTACCATCCGGAAGAGCGGTCACGGAAACCGGGGCGCAGCCGGTGTTCGGGCAAGGTGTCCCGCCGCCCCCCGGGATCGGGGCGGTCAAGTCGATGGTGCCCAGATTGGTCAGCGAGTCGGTGCTGGCATCGTAAATGCCCACTCGTCCAGTCGTCGGGTTGGGAATATAGAGACGATTGCGGTGACTGTCGTAGTAGAAAAAATCGGCGCCGGCGCCCACCGCGACGTTGCCGAGTACCGCGGGGGACGGAGCCAGGCTGTCAATCACGGTCAGCAAGCCATCGTCGTGGCTCAGGACGTACACGCGGGCTCCGTCGCTGCGGGCGATGGCCCATCTGGGAGAAACTCCCACCGGAAGAGTCAGCACGACGGACTTGTCGACCGTGGCAACGAAGGTCACGTTATTGCTATCCCGATTCACCACGAAGAGCTTCTTGCCATCCGGGGTTTCGGCCAGCGCCCAGGGCGTGGCAGTCCCAGGCGGCATCCGGATCTCAGCGGTGATTACGTGGGTGTTGACGCCGATAGCATCGACGGAGTAGTAGGCCAAGGGCGGTACCTGGGTGGAGTCGACGAGTTGCCCGGAATTGGCGACGTACATCGTCGCGGTCTCGGTGCTGTGCACAAAGACCGGCTTGGCCCCGACAGGAAGGTTGATGTTGACGGAGGTCCCGATGGGAGCGGCTGCGCCATTCGCCCCGGTGAAAGCACTGACCGAGTCGGAGAGGTTATTCGCGACCCAAACCCGCGTCCCCTGCAAGGTGGCGTGAACGGGCATTCGGGCAACGCGGGTCACGCCCGCGCTGGAATCGCCGGAAACGTCCAGCTGCATACCGGTGCCCGGATCGGACGAGCCATTCTGATTCACCGCGAAGACGGAATGGAAATTCTTCGGGTCGGGGGTCGGCACCGGGTTGGGAATAATGGTGGGACGGTAGACGTCGCCGCAAGCGACGCAGATCAGAAAACACAACAGGAGGGCCGCTACCCGGCCCTTATACGGCAAACGCATCGGCACCCCGCCGCGAACATTCATGAAGTTTCAAGGTTTTGCGAAGAATTAATCATTGTAATCGCGAACTGGACGTAAGGGGAAGGGATGGTCTGGGTGTCAGGTGCCAGGTCTCGGGCAGTATCCCACTTGAACCGCGTCGCGCAACCCACGCCCGTGGGGGCCTCCCACTAAGCATTAGGGGTCGCTTCGAAGCGGCCGGTCTGCGCCGGTTTCGCGCCAGACCAACCCCCAAGCGCGGTTGGCAGTCACCGCGCTTTTTCACTCACGCCCTGCCACCCTCCTTCGGACTTCGTTCTGTCGCGTTCACCGCTCCGCCTTGTTTCTTCCCGCTGCCGCTACCGTGAAGGGAATTTTGAGACTCCACCAGACCTTCCATTCGGTGTTCTTGGCCGAAGTCGTTTTCTCTCCATTTTTTCCCACTCAACCCGCGTCTTCACAACCGGCGTTATTCCAGCGGTGCTCCCTGTATGAGTCGATCTCGGCGATGGCATCTTTGGCGCGCTGCTCGGCGCGGGTGCGTTCAGCTTTCCGCCGGGCCAGGGGGAGAACCTCGAGAAACATCCCGCCATTCAGGAAAATGCAATGATGAAGCACCTGCATCTCGGCATCGACCTCATCCATCAACTTCTTGGCGTGGTGGCGATGCGCAGCAAGGACTCAAGAACCGGCAGCAAGGCTTGAGCTTCGTCAAGGGTAAAAGTGCGGTCAGACATTGTGGCAACTCCATTTTAACCCAGCGGCCAGGAGTCAGTTGTGAATCACTAGCGAGCTATTGATTCGCTCCCGGTTTTGCCCTGATCCCAATTTTCTGCCGCACAATTATTTCGATCTCCTGCGCGGCGTCATCGGAGTCAGCGCGCACCTGGGCAGGAGCGCTTACTGGTTCATAGATGAGGTTTGTAAGAAACTCGTCGGGCACTACAGTCAGGGCATAGGGCCCGTGCTTCGACGCACGCACCTGGAAATGGCCTGCGCTGTCGCTGTAGGCGACCTGCTTTCCAATGTGCAGCGCCGCGCCTTCGATCGGATTGCCCGACTCATCCCGCACCACGCCCTTGACCATGTATTTGGCCATGGAGAATGTCTCTTGCGGAAGCGCGCTGCCGGCCATCCCGCTGAGCCGGTAAAGATACGTGCTCGCGCCGAAGGAATACCGGAGATGCCCATCCGGGGCGACGTTGGAAACTGCCATGACCTGCAGCGGACCCTTGACCCGAATCGTGACGTTGAGAGCCAGAGCCTGCTCAAACGGGCGGTCCGGGCGGAAAGGCAGGTAAACGTTCTGGTAATCGGCGCGCAACTGGAAGCGGTTGCTGGTAAAGTCACCGCCAAACGCGTACGTGGTCTGGCCCGCGGTGCGCGAAATCAGCTGCAGCAGGCTGAAGCGCGACGAGAAATTCTCCCGGACCGTACCCGAGAAAACTGTCGTCCTCTCGGCGGCAGTGCTTCCCTGCGCATTGGGCTTGCTGGAAAAGTAGTTGCCGTTCACCTCAATTCTCTGCCCGATGCGCCGGCCAACGTACAGATTCTCGCCACGGGTTTTTCTTCCCGAGCCGTCGGACCAGAACAATCCGCTGCCGAAATAAAACCGGCTCACGTGAAAGTCGTTCGACAACTGGTTCACCGAGGCCTGCTCCATGGGCCCACCGGCGGTGACCGGTTGCAAGATGTTCTGGTGACCAGCGGTGATGCTCACGTAAGGATTGGGTTTGTAGAGCATCTGCACGTTGCCTTTATTCACTTCCGAAGAGAAGGGGCTGATCACCGTAACCCTCTCGAAACGATCCCCGGTAAGCACGTAGCTGGCTTTCAAGGCGAGCTTCTGAGTTTCAACGTCGAAGCTGGAGGCAAAATATCCCTGATTGGATCCCAACCCGCCGGTGATTCCCGTCTTCAGCCACTTTGTTGGTTTCCACTCCAATCCCTGTAGAGCGGTCTGCGTGTTGGAGACGATCTCGCGGGAAAAAAGCGTCAGGTCGCTGTTCAGTTTTCGCTCGTAGAAGAATATTCCCGCTGCTCGATCGCTGCTGGCGGCGTTGAAGAATCCCGTTCCCAGCCAGGTTGAAGTCGTTCCCGCAAAGGCGTAGAAGCGGCTGTCTTCAAATTTGCGAGTTACACCTGCTCCCCGGGCAGAAAAATAGTGGCTCGCATCGAAGACGTCGGTGGGAAGCGTGAAAGGAATATTTTCGTCGCCTCCGAGCAATGTGTAGCCGTGAAATTGATAGCGGGTATTGCCGCCGAACTGGATTCTGTCGTTGTAGTAACCCAGGCCTAGGCTGCCGTCGTAATCGGGAGCCTTGAACTCGACCGACCCGCCTTCGGCGTTCAGCAGAGTGGACTGGCCGCCCTGCACGCGGAAAATTTGCGCGTGCCCGACCGCTACCCATAGCAGCATGGAGAGGACGAGCGGCCACTGGATTGTTCGGCACATGTTACGGGATTCTGTCGTTCGGCGCGGCCGGCAAGTTCGCCGTTGAAGAAGGAGCAGGCGTTGCGACCGCGGCGGTCACGGGTTCTCCTGTCCGCGCGCGTTCCAGTGTCTGCTCGATCTTGAATTTCCGAAACTGCATCGAGACTTTGACCGGGACGTCCTCGGCTTCCGGTTTGTCGGTCAGAGGAATTTCCAGAATGCGTTTGCTGTGCGGAAACACCGGGAAGCCGGGGGCTTCCTGCTTCTTCTTGCTGTAGAGAAGCTGCGTCTCCATCACGCGCCCGAAGTTGTCCCCATGATTTTCGACCTCGAGCGTCACCTTGTTGGCCCCCGGGTCGAGTTCGGCGCGATCGATGATGATGTCGGGTTTCTCTATGCCGGCTTTTGGCAAGAGGTAGACGGTGTGCGGCAACTGCAGGCGCACGTTCATCCCCTGTGTTGTGCGAAAGTTAAATCCGGTGAATGCCGCGTATATCACGAACCACTGCGGGCTCTTTAGCGAGCTAGCCTCGTAAAAGACGTAGTAGGTCTGTTGCGGCTGAACGCGAAAGCTGGTCGCCGACCATTTGAGGTGAATGTCAGGATCCAGTGGACGGTAGTTAATCTCACCGGTCTCCGTGACCGTGAAGCTCTTGGCTTCGAGCACCACGTGGAGCGGCGTCAAGCCGTCGTTGACGTATTCCACCCGTCCCTTGGAAGGATTGCCGAGCTCGTTGATGAGCGGCCGCACGGTTTGCGCGGCGGCGGCTATAGCAAAAACGCAGAAGGCTCCGGCCATCAGCCGGATCGCTGTGTGAAAAGTTCTGGTCATCGTATCGTCTCGTTTTACGAAATCAAAGCGCCTGGGCTCGAATCGTCAAAGTCCCCGTGTACACGGCTGCGGGGAGGCCGGGTAGCGTAGTGAGATTGATGTTGAAATTCATCAAATCCGCGTGCGGGCCCGAGCGGTTGTTCCCGAGAATCCTGGTACTCGACAGCATCAGTCCGGCATTCGCTCCGCCCAACGGCACCGTGGTGGTTAGCGCGGTAAAAGGCCCGGCATTGTTGGAGATCTGGAAGTCAGCCGAGGGAATGTTGTCTCCGGCTCCATCCGCCAGAGCAATCGCCGAACTGGCAAAGAACGCATACACCTTCACACTGCCCACATTCGGCTTCAGAGCCCAGGAGGTCGTGGCCGTAATGCCCAGACTTCCTGGATTGCTGGCGCTGCCCGGCGTCAAGGTGAACGTCACTGCGTTGCCGGACAACGATACCGAGAGCGAATCGCTCAGAACCTCCTGCAACGTGATCGTACTGGCGCCTGCATTGAGCACCTGCGCCTGAGAGCGCGCCGCCAGTGCGGCGAATGCCAGCACCAACACCGCTCCCACTCGCCCGATTTGTCGCCGCGAGCTCATCGCGTCAGTCCCCTGCCGATCCACCCTTCAAACTGGCGAAAGGGCGGGAGCCCCAAGCTCCCCGCCCCACGCCCTTGTCGACGTAAGAACTAAGGAGTCGCCTGCGCCTGAATGTTGAGCGTTCCGGTGTAAGTCGCGGCCGGAAGCTGCGGCAACGTGCCGCCCGTCAGGTTGATATTGAAGGCCATTACATCGCTACGACTGGCGCTCTGATTCGCGCCCGTGATCGCCACGTTGGCCAGCTGCAAACCACCATTGGCCGCGCCGAAAGCAACGGTAGGTCAGGGCCGTGGAGGCGCCCGCGTTATTAGCAATGAAGAAAGCGGATGAAGGAATGTTGTTGCCCGCGCCGTCGGTCAACGCCGCTGCCGCGTTCGCGAAATAGGCATTGACGCCTACCGAAGTGCGTCCCGGCCCCAAAACCCACGTGGTGGTCGCTGTGATGTTGGTGCTGCCGGGATTGGCGGCCGTACCCGCTGCCAGAGTGAAGTTCACCGCACTGGCGGAAAGGCTCACCGTGAATGACTCCGCCAAGGTGGCGTTCAGCGCGATGGTTTGCGCATTGGAGTTCAACGCCTGCGCCGCGGCCATCGAGGTGGCCAGGGCTAACCCGAGCACGACTGCTGTGATGCGAACCACTTTCGGAGTGTTCATTTTTCCCCTTTTGTCTTCATGATGCCGAAGACTAGTTCCGCCCGTCCTAGGTCCGCCTGTCACCGCATCCGGAAGGACATGAACTGAACTGATTATTAGCAAAAAACTCAGGCCGACGAAACTTACTGAGGTATTAGCCCATTTCCAGAAGGGGAGAGTGTGTGGCTCGGGGAGAAGAGGCTCTGCGCTACTAAATCCTTGCAGATTAATGGCTTGCATGACTCAGGACGGGGCTCTGGACGCAGCAAGCGGTTAGGCAGGTGATCTCGGCGGCGATACCGACGTTACTCAACGCTGTCTATCGGGACTGTAGTTGGTGCAACGTCGAGGTGCAGCCCCTGTCTCCCCGGCGCAAAGACGTCGCCGCGCACTGATTGCGCAAACTGCCATACCTCGGCAAAACTAACTCCGCTGGCTGTAGAACTTGGAGGGCCCTGGGGAAGGACACATCCGGGTGAAGGGGGCATGCGTCATTGCTGGCCCAATCCACAATTTTTCGTGAGCCGGCACTCTGGCGAATGTCTTCGGCAGTGACCACCTTTTTTTCCTCGTCCGCTGAAATCATGCCAGAACAGTAGATTCCCGCGCGGAACCCCGCCGCGACAATCCCATCCACCCAGGCAAAGATATAGGCCTTCTGCTCGGGCAGCATGCGGCCGCCCTACACGCGGAAGATTTGCGCATGCCCGATCGCTGCCCATGGCAGCATGGAGAGGACGAGCGGCCACTGGATTGTTCGGCACATGTTACGGGATTCTGGCGTGCGGCGCGGCCGGCGAGTTCGCCTGGCTCGAACACGAGGAAGTCAGCGTAAATGAGTCGCGTAATGGAGGACGGCTGGCTCTCCACAAACGGAGGCGATGAAAATTTACCTTCCGCGGCGCGACTTTCCGCCGGCCACCGCGGCTGCGGGAGCTGCCTTGGAGGTCGCCGCCGGCTTTTTCTTTCCTTCCATCTCCGCCAGACTCTGCTTGAGGGCGGCCATCAGATCGACGACCGGCGCCAACTTCTTGGGCTTGTCGATCTCCACCACCTTGCCGCCTTCGAGCTTGGTCTGAATCAGCTTCTTCAGATTTTCCTGGAAGGTGTCGTGAAATTTCTCGGGGTCCCAGTCGGCGGCCAGCGCCTCAATCAACTGGTGCGCGACTTTGACCTCCGCGTCTTTGAGTTCGACGTCGGGCGCACCGAAGCCTTCTACCTGGCGAACCTCTTCCGCGTAATACATGGTGTGCAGCATCATGCCGCCGGAGTGCGGCCGGAGGAAGACCGTGTATTCGCGATTGTGCATGGTCAGCTTGGCGATGGCCACGAAATCGCTCTCCTCCAGAGCTTTGGTCAGCAGCGCGTAAGGGCGACGGCCGGCTTCGTCGGGCACCATGTAGTAGGAAGACTCGAAGTACACGGGATCGACGTCGCCGGCCTTCACGAACTCGAGGATCTCCATGGTCTTGGCGGTCTGCGGCTCGATCTTCTTGATTTCTTCGGGCTCGACCACGACGTACTCGTCCTTGCGGAACTCGTAGCCTTTGACGATCTCGCTGCGTTCGACCACGCGGTTTTCGGCGGGGCAGTAGTATTGCTGCTTGACCCGCTGCAGGTCAGGCCGGTGCAGCATGTTAAAGGAGATGCCGCTGCTACGCGCGCCTGAGAACAAGCGCACGGGCATGGAAATCAAACCAAACGTCAGATACCCAGACCACACGGAGGCCGCCATAAGTTCACCCTCGAAAGCGAGAAAGGCGCCAGAGCCGCGCCCAGCGTGGAAAGTTTAGCCCACGACAAGCTCTTTGGATGCAGGAACGTTGTGGGGTAATCGAGAGAAAAAGCACGACGGGCTGGGCTTACTCCGATTTCAACCCCATGGCTGGTAGTTACCAGTTCGATTCCGCCCAGTCCGGGCCATTGGAGAACTGCGGTTAGTTTACTATGCGACTGATTGCATTAGGCTTAACACCGATTCTGCCCGGTTTTTGGGTGACGACCGCTGGGCAAATGGGACTAATTGTCGCCATTACGGTCGCTTTTGCGGCCCTGGGGCACCTGGTTCGGGGGGTAACGCGAAGCGGAGCAGTGGCGGGTGCAATCGTCTGCTTCGCGCTGTTCGCGAGTGCGGGCCCGGGGGCCTTTGCGGCTCTGCTCTCGGTATTCGGGGTGACCTGGGTCGCCACGCGCGTCGGACGCAGCCGGAAACAACGTCTTGGCACCGCCGAACGAGGCGAAGGCCGCACCGCTTCCCAAGTTCTGGCCAATGTCGGAATCGCTGCGGTTTGTGCGGTGCTGTACGCGGCCCTGCGCGCCCCGTCGATGCTGCTGGCGATGGCGGCGGCCCTCGCCGAGGCGGCCGCCGACACGGTATCGAGCGAGTGCGGACAGGCCTTCAGCACCCGCGCCCGCCTGATCACCAACTGGCAATCCGTGGCCGCCGGCACCGACGGCGGAATCACGATGGCCGGCACCCTTTCCGGGGCCGTGGCGGCATTCCTGGTCAGCCTGATGTGCGTCGTGAGCGGGATGGTTGCGGGCCGCTGGTTGTGGGTGGCGAGCATAGCGGGCATTCTGGGCATGTTGGCAGACAGCTACCTCGGAGCCTGGTTCGAACGCCGCGGCGGGCTCAGCAATGACGCTGTCAACTTCATCAGCACCATTCTGGCCGCGGTCGCGGCCCTTGCCTGGGCAAGTGCACGACCCTGATTCGTCCCTGCGACGCCCCTCCTCGGTTGGTCATGTCCCACGGTACCTTGAGGCTCTGGTTACTACGCGCGACAATTCTTAGTCACTCCCCCCGAGGTTACTGTCCGAAGCCATCGCTGGAATTCCGATGGAAAGACGTCGGATTGGATTGTGAGCAAGAAGCAATGCGGATCAAGACACTCGTTCTCGGATATGCCCTGGCGCTGGCGCTGCTGTTGTTCGCGCAACATCGCCCCGACGCCGTGCCGCCCAGCACCTTCTCCGGGGTGGTTGACCTGACGCACCCGCTGAGTTCCCGGGACCTGTCGTCGCACCAGGGAACGGCTTCGCCGGTGCGCAACGCAGCACTGGTGCAGAAGGATGCGCTGCGCCGCATTGCGACCTCCACCTCCTCGAACACCAACATTGACGCCCCGGCGCGTTTGGTACGGGGGATGTGGACGGTCGATCAGATTCCCCCGGAGCGCCTGATCGCGCCGCTCTCCGTGCTCGATGTGACCGAGCAAGTCCGCCGCAATCCCGACTACGAAGTCTCGGTGGAAGACATCGCCAAATGGGAACAGATTCATGGGGAAATTCCGCCCGGCGCCGTTGTCCTCAGCCGCACCGGCTGGGGTACGCGTTGGACGTCCCCGAAGGACTACCGCAACACCGATAAGAAAGGCGTGATGCATTTCCCGGGATACTCGGAGGGTGCTGCCAAGTTTCTGGTCGAAGGCCGCCTGGCCCTGGCCCTGGGAATCGACACGCTAAGCGTGGATCCGGGGTCGTCTCGCACGCTGGCGGTGCACCAGTACACCCTGGCGCATAGCGTGTACCACCTGGAAAACGTTGCGAACCTGGAACGGGTGCCGGATGCCGGCGCGGTGGTGGTAGTAGCGCCCATGAAGCTCGAGGGCCAAGTGGACGGACCGGTGCGTATTCTGGCCCTGACCCGCCGTTAGGGCCGGTATGTCCTTCTGGCGAGTGGAACGAAACCTTCCGTGGCATAGAATCGATTCTCAGGGTCGGAGCGAATAGGAAAGGCCGCCGAGGCATCCTTCACCCTTCAAAATGAATCCATTTCCCAATAGCAAAAATCCAGCTGGGCAACACAGTTTTCATTGGAGCCAACCGGTGCATTCTCTTTTGAGGCCTGCTTTTCTTCTTTTGACAATAGGAGCCGCTCTAAGCGCTTTTCCGCAAGCGAAGCCGTCGGATCGCATCCTGCAAGCCATCGACGATGGCGATACCAGACAGCTGCGCGGGAACATGCATCCGTTGCTGCAGCGCGCAGCCGACCAGGGGCGGATGGATGGCGGGACGCAACTGGAAGGCGTGTCGCTGGTATTCAAGCGCACCGCAGCGCAGGAAGCGGCGGTCGAAAAACTGCTGGCGGACCAGCAGAACCCGGCCTCCCCGAGCTATCACAAGTGGCTGACGCCGGAACAATACGCGGATGGTTTCGGGTTGAGCCAGGGGGACGTCGATAAGGTAGTGGCCTGGCTGCAGGGGGAAGGCTTTACGGTGAACCGGGTAGCTCGCGGGCGCACCCAGGTCTGGTTCACAGGTTCGGTTACGCAAATTGAAACCGCCTTCCGCACCGAGATGCACCGTTACCTGGTCAAGGAAGAGCCGCACTTTGCGAATGGGGTTGAACTGGCGGTACCGGCAGCTTTGAGCAAAGTGGTTCTGGGCGTCCACAACCTGGATGATTTCCGCCCCAGGGCGCGGGTGAAGAGCCGTACGGTTGCGGCCGATGCGCTCAAGCCAAACTTTCGCGGCAGCGACGGCAACAACTACCTGACGCCTGACGATTTCGCCACCATCTACAACCTGCAGCCGCTTTACAACAACGGGATCGACGGAAACGGGCAGATGCTGGCCGTGGTAGGACAGACGGCCATCAGTACTGCCGACCTGGATGCCTTCCGCACAGCGTTTGGCCTGCCCAGCCGGACCAGCAGCAACTTTCAGCAACTGCTTGTGCCCAACAGCGGCGCGTCGACGGTCGTGGCGGCCGACCAGGATGAGTCCAGCCTGGATCTCGAGTGGTCGGCCGGTATCGCCAAGGGCGCGACCCAGATCTTCGTGTACGTGGGAAACAACTCAAACTTCAATGTTTTTGATTCGATAACCTATGCGGTGGACAACAATGTCGCGCCGATTGTCAGCGTGAGTTACGGAAACTGCGAGGCAGTGTTCACCAACGCGGAACTCACGACCTTCCAGCAATTGGCGCAGCGGGCTAACCTGCAGGGCCAGACCATTGCGGCCGCATCGGGAGACTTTGGTCCCGCGGACTGCGACACGTCCGATGGGCTTCCGGGCCAAGGGGGCATCGCCGTCGATGTGCCCGGAGCGATCCCAGAGGTCACAGCGGTGGGCGGCACGACTTTCAGTGGAGACGTCAGCAGCCCGGCGACGTACTGGAACTCCGCCAACAATGGCAAACGCGGCTCTGCGATCAAGTACATTCCCGAAACCACCTGGAACGATACCGTTCTGGTGGCGAAGCTGAGAGCGACAGGCGGGGGTGTAAGCACATTTTTCCCCAAGCCCAGCTGGCAAGTGGCGACGGGCGTACCGGCAGACGGCAAGCGTGACGTTCCTGATATTGCGCTGGCGGCATCACCGGAGCACGATGGGTACCTGTTCTGCTCAAAGGGGAGCTGCAGCGGAGGATTTGGAGTCGCGGGAGGAACCTCGTTTGGCTCGCCGACCTTTACCGGCATCGTAGCGCTGTTGAACGAAGCCACGCTGTCGAACGGACAAGGCAACGTCAATCCGACCCTGTACGCTTTGCACGCTACGCACCCGGCGGCCTTCCATGACGTGACCACCGGAAATAACGATGTGCCGTGCGGCTCCGGGACTCCGAACTGCCCCACGACCGGCACCCTGCAGTATGGATTCAGCGCGGGCCCCCAATACGACCTGGTGACGGGCCTGGGTTCGCTGGATGCTGACGTGCTCATCACCTCGGCTCCCGGCTACTCGGCGGCAGCGGATTTCGTTCTGTCCCAGAACGCGCCGGTCACCATTTCGACCGCCGGTCAGCCCGCGTCGTCGACGATCACCATCACCGGCATGAACGGCTTCACCGGCTCAGTGGCGCTGGCCTGTAGCATGGTTTCTGGCGGCTCCGGAATCGGCTGCACCGTCAATCCCGCCTCGGTTTCGGCGAGCAGTACGCCGACTACCGCCGCGGTGACCATCTCCACGACGGCGAGCCACGTGGTCACCGGCCAGGGAATCGCACAGGGCCGTGGCCACGCTCCGCTGTGGTTGGCGAGCAGCGGCACATTGCTTGCGGGAGTTTTTGTATTCGGGATTCCAGCACGGCGACGCGGCTACCGGGTTGCGGGCGCGCTGCTGGTCATTGCATTGATGGCGGCCGCGGCTGGCTGTGGTGGCGGGAGTTCCACACCCCGTAATGCCGGTACGCCTGCGGGGACTTATACCGCCACGGTGACAGGCACCCCCAGCGGTGGGGGAACGGCACACACCACAACTGTGTCTATCACGGTTCAGTAGAGTCAGAAAAGAGCACACCGCAGAGTGCGCTGAGAACTGCCGCAGAGTGCGCTGAGGAGGCCAGCGCTTTCCTAGGACCTTTCCGGCGTCAGAACTCTCCTGCGAGTTTTAAAGGCTCCGGCGTCCGCAGGCGCAATCACTCTCCCATCTCAGGCTGCTCGGCCTGCAGGTTAGGTTGCTGATCAACTTCCACGTGGTTCTGTTACGGGATGGGATTCGGCGGATGGTGAATGATTATCGGGAAGAGCTTTACCTGCTATCGGAAAAGGGAGGTCAGCCCGCGTGACCTTCTCTTTTCGAATCCTCTCTGGCCTCCCACGATCTAATTCTCCGACGAAGTAATTCTCCGAGGAGGACGGGCATGGCGGATCCGCGATATCCCATCGGTAAATTTTCGTTCGATGGGACACTCACCGAAGATCAGAAAAACAAGTTCCTCGACGACGTAGAGCAGACGCCGGACCGGTTGCGCGCGGCGGTGAAAGGTCTCTCCGAACAGCAACTCGACACTCCCTACCGGGACCAGGGATGGACCGTGCGCCAGGTGGTACACCACGTCCCGGATAGCCACATGAATTCCTACGTCCGCTTCAAGCTTGCGCTGACAGAAGACGAGCCGACGATCCGCCCTTACATGGAAAACCTGTGGGCGGAATTACCGGAAGCGAAAACGGCGCCGGTTGACCTGTCGCTGGCACTGCTCGAAAACCTGCACCAGCGCTGGATGCTGATGCTGCGCGCGATCCGTCCAGCGGAATGGAAGCGCACCTTCCACCATCCGGAGGCGGGGACGATGAACCTGGAGAAAACGCTCGCGCTCTATGCCTGGCACGGTCGGCACCACGTGGCGCATGTCACGGCGCTGCGGGAGAGGATGGGGTGGTAGGGGAGGATTGGAGATTTCGGATTTCGGATTGCAGAATGAAGATTTCAGATTGCAGATTTCGGATTGCAGATTGCAGATTTCAGATTGCAGATTTCAGATTGCAGATTGCAGATTGCCGGGAAACTGGCTCAGGCTGGAATGTTCAGCTTCCAGACCAGATAACTCATCGCCTCGCGCAACACCGCCACCATCCGCTGCCAGCGACCTCGCGGGCGCGAGCCGGCCCGGGGAGCGACGTACACCTGGATGCCCTCGTGCTGCAAAAGTTTCTTGATGCGAAAAACGTGATACTCGTCACTCACCGCCAAACAGCGGTGCATGCCATTGGCGCGCATGATGACGCCGACGCGTTCGGCGGATTGCGCGGTATCGGAACCCAGGGTTTCCGCAATGAGATTGCGCTCCGGAATGCCGCGATGCATGAGGTAGTCGCGGCCGACGCCGCCTTCGCTGAAGCTGGGGTCGGAGCCGGCCCCGCCAGTGGTAATGACGACCGGGGCGAGGCCTTGGCGAAACAGGTCAAAGGCACGATCGAGGCGCGCCCGGAGAACCGGAGAAGGGTGTCCGGCATACTCGGCCGCGCCAAAAACGACAATGACGTCGGCGGGGTGAAGTTCCTCGCGGCCAGCTTCCCGAACGATGCGCAGGCTGGTGATGGGCAGGAAAAGAGTAAGACAGATCGCCAGAGCCGCCATGGTCCACAGCAGCCAGTGCCGTCGTGGGGGCTCGTGCGGGTTCATCATCCCTGCGCGAAAAACGTAGAGATCTCCTTGGCGGGAATGGCGCCCTCGCGGATGACCCGCCAGCGATCATCGCCGTTGCTGAGATCGACAATGGTCGATGCGACGTCGCGAGGCGAAGTGCCGCCATCGACAATAATCGAGATACGATCCTGCAGCTGGTCGCGGACCTGCTCCGCGGTGGTGCATTCGGAGGCGCCGCTGAGATTGGCCGAGGTCGCGGTGATGGGAATGCCGGCGGCCTGAATGACGGCCAGCGGAATCTTGGCGGAAGGGATGCGAAGCGCCACGTTGCCGGTATTGGCCGTGACCTTCAAGGGAAGTCCGGAGGCGGCGCGCACGATGATGGTCAAAGGTCCGGGCCAGAAGCGGCGAGCCAGGTCGTAAAACTCCTTGGGCAGGGGACGAGCCAGATCCTCGGCCTGATCGACGCTCGCGATGAGCAACGACAACGGCTTGTGGCGCGAACGCGACTTGATCTCATAGACGCGTTCGACAGCGCGCAAGTTGAGCGGATCGGCGGCCAGCCCATAAAACGTGTCGGTCGGCATGCCGAGGACGCGTCCCGCTTTGATCTGCTCGGCCACGTACTTCACCAAGGACGCTTCGGGACTCTGGTGATTGATCTTGACGATTTCGGCGAGCACAGCGGTTCCTTCCCAGTTTTTCTGGTTGAGACGGCGAAAGCTAACATAACACGGGGCGGCGCGGCAAGCCCAACCAACGGCGTATGATGCTGGTTCGGAACCCGTCTATGAGCACGCCTCGCACTCCCTCCCGCCCCACTAAAAATGCGCAGGAAAGACTGCGCCGGGTGGAGGGGCGTCACAATTCGCTGGTAAAGGAAATGCGTCGGGCCTTTTCCCATGCTGAACTGACCGAGGCGGGCGACTTTGCGATCGAGGGGATTCGGATCGTGGAAGAGGCCATCCGCAGTGGACTTCGCTTCCATGCGGTGGTTTTCAGCGAGTCAGCGGAAAATCAGGCTCAAAAGCTGATGCCCCAGCTCGGCGCCCACGTTGCCACCGCCGTTCTGCCCGATAAGCTGTTCGCCAGCATAGTGCCGAGCGACACTCCCCAGGGTGTGGCGGCGCTGGTGCGCTACCGTCAGAGCTCCCTGGCGGAGCTGCTTGAGAAGCTGCAGACAGGCCCTTTGGTGTTGGTGGTGGGCTTGCAGGACCCGGGGAATCTGGGAACCATCCTGCGCTCGGCCGAGGCCTTTGGGGCGGCAGGAGTGCTGCTTGCCGAAGGGACGGTTAGCCCCTTTAACCCCAAGGTCGTGCGCGGATCGGCAGGATCAATTTTCAGGTTGCCCATGGTTCGGGTCAAGTTGGCGGAGGCCCTTGCGAAGCTTCGCGAGAAAGACGTGCGTATGGTGGCCACCTCGTCGCACAAAGGTGTGCCTCTTCCGGCAGCAAACCTTTCGTGCCCGATAGCAATCCTAATCGGGGGAGAAGGAGCGGGGATCCCGCGCGATGTGCTGGCGAAGGCCGATGAAATCGTCGCCATCCCGCACGCCGCGCAGGTCGAGTCACTGAACGCGGGGGTGGCGGCAAGCATTGTGCTGTATGAGATTGCCCGCAAGAAGGTGGGACACGATTCACCACCGAGTCAAAGAGGCGCGGAGCAGACCGGGCAGAAAGAAATCTGCTGAACGTGGCCGCACCAACTCACCGAGTGCTTCGTAACGCGAGCATTGCGGGTCTTGAATTGGCGGTAATTGTCTGTCGGTTTCTCTGAGGCTTTGTGTCTCGAAGTGAAAAGAGGGAATGAGCTTATTCCAAACGATCCCCGGGGGCACGAACCCTTCCGACGGTAGCCGTCCGCTGGCCGATCGCATGCGTCCGCGCACGCTCGACGACTACGTTGGGCAGGAGCACCTGGTGGGTCCGGGCAAGCCACTGCGCACGCAGATCGAGCGCGATGATCCGGGATCCTTGATCTTCTGGGGACCGCCCGGCACGGGCAAAACCACGCTTGCCAAGATCATCGCGGGGATGACCAAGGCGGAGTTCATCGAGTTCTCGGCGGTGCTGGCGGGAATCAAGGAAATCAAGCAGGTGATGGCGGACGCGGAGCGGGCCAAGCAGTACGGCACGCGGACCATCGTCTTCATCGACGAAATTCACCGCTTCAACAAGGCGCAGCAGGATGCGTTTCTTCCGCACGTGGAGAAGGGCAATATCCGGCTGATCGGCGCCACCACGGAAAACCCGTCATTCGAGATTAATTCGGCGCTGCTTTCGCGGACGCCGGGTCTATGTTCTGAAGCCGCTCAGCGAAGAGCAGATCGTGCTGCTGCTGGAGAAAGCTCTGGCCGACGAAGAGCGCGGCCTGGGAGCGATGAAGCTGGGCGCGTCCGCCGATGTCCTGAAGAAGATTGCCAGCTACTCCAGCGGCGACGCCAGAAGCGCGTACAACGTGCTGGAAGTCGCGGCCGCACTGGCCAAGCAGACATCCGGGAAAGAAACCGGGGCAGAAATCAGCGATGAGATCGTGCACGACGCCCTGCAGAAGCGCGTGCTGCTTTACGACAAGGCCGGGGAAGAACACTACAACCTGATTTCGGCGCTGCACAAGTCGGTGCGCAACAGCGACCCGGACGCGGCCTTGTATTGGCTGGGACGGATGCTGGAAGCCGGGCGAAGACCCTCTGTACATTGCGCGGCGCGTGGTCCGCATGGCGGTCGAGGACATTGGCCTGGCCGAGCCGAACGCGCTCGCGCTGTGCATGGCAGCCCGCGACGCGGTGGATTTCATCGGCATGCCGGAGGGGAATCTGGCACTGGCGCAAGCGGTCGTGTATCTGTCGGTCGCGCCCAAATCGAACGCGCTCTATGCCGCCTATTCCAATGTCCAGCAGGATGTAGAACAGACCGCGGCGGAGCCCGTGCCGCTGCATCTGCGCAATGCCCCCACGCGACTCATGAAGAACATCGGCTACGGCAAGGACTACCAGTACGCGCACGAGCTTGAAAACAAAGTCGCCGACATGCAATGCCTGCCGGACAATCTTCGCGACCGCGAATATTACGTTCCCACCCGCGAAGGAGTGGAACGGCGCATTGGCGAGCGGCTGGAAGAAATCAAACGCCTGCGCCAGGAAGCGCAGCGGCGGCAGTGCGCCGCCGCGGAAAGCCCCGAAAAAAGAGTCCTAAGAGGACTTGCCCTCATCTCATATGCAGGAATAAGCTATAGTGTTTGCAATAGCTTACCTGCCTTGAGGGTACATGCCATGGCAACCAGCACCGGCCCAATCGTACATCCCGGCACGGACATGATCGGCGGCTTGCCGACCGACCGGGTTCAGGAACTGTTGAAACTGCAAAAGGCCGCACAGAAGATCAGCTCCATTCTCGACCTCGACCAACTCATCGACAAGATCGTGAATGACATCGCGTGCTCGTTCGGATGCGTGGAGATTAGCGTTTTCCTGCACGAAGCGGAGCGCAGCGAACTGGTTTTGGCCGGGGTGCACGGATGCAGTGTGCATCACAAAGGCCACCGCCTGAAGGTGGGCAAGGAAGGGCTGGTGGGATACGTGGCCGCAACCGGACAGATGCGCTATGCTCCGGACGTCGCCCTTGATCCCTACTACATTGCCTGCGAACAGGAAACGCGTTCGGAGGTTGCGATTCCCCTGCACGTGGATGGGCAACTGGTCGGCGTCTTTACCGCCTCGCATCGCGAACCCGATGCTTTCGATGCGGATCAGCTGTGGCTATTCCAGGGACTGTGCGTACACATCGCGGTCGCCGTGCAAAACGCGCGCCGCTTCCAGCACGAGCGGAGTGAGCGCGAGAAGATGAGCCGCGAGGCCCAGGAAGCACGCTCAATCCAGCAGGCCCTTCTGCCGAAGAGCTCTCCTTTTATTCCGGGCTTTGCCGTCTCAGGCCTTTCCATTTCGGCGGGCGCCGTTAGGCGGAGACTGGTATGACTTCATCGACCTCGGCGAAGGGCGTTGGGGCCTGGTACTGGCCGACGTTTCGGGAAAGGGTACGGCGGCTGCGCTCCTTATGTCGGCGACCCGCGCGGTGTTGCGTTCGCTGGCGGAGAATTCCTGCACGCCCGCGGAAGTTCTCACCAAGTTGAATCACCTGCTGGTCGAAGACTTCCCTTCCGGCCGCTTTGTAACCATGGTGTACGCCGTGCTGGATCCGGGCAAAGGAACATTTACTTACGCAAACGCCGGCCACCTGCCACCGTTGCTGGTGGAAGGTTCCGGAGCAAAGTTTCTTGAGACCGAGATGGGCCTACCGCTGGGAATTCGTCACGGTTCGTTTTCCGAAACGACGGTTCAACTGCCGGAGCAGTTCCGGGTCGCGCTTTACAGCGACGGCATCACCGAAGCGACCAACCCGGAAGACGAGGAATATGGCCCGGCCCGGCTGGCCGCCTATGTACAGAGCATGGATGCCGGCCCCGACACGCTGCTGGAGGACGTGCGAGCATTTGCGAATGGGGCAGGCTTGCACGACGATGCCACCGTCATCATGCTGCGCAGGAAGTAACGACCGCCAGGGATGCGGCTCGGTGCGGTTCAGCGAAAGCGCGCGCGGTGCTCCATCAGGATGCAACGGTCCATGACCACGAAAATTCCCGCCCGGCGGGCTTTCTGCGCGGCTTTCTCGTGAATCACTTCTTCCTGCATCCAGACCGCAGGCACTTTTAGCTGGATCGCCTCGTCGACGATCTCTTCCACGAATTCGGGCCGGCGGAAGATGTCGACGATGTCGATCTTTTCCGGCACTTCCAGCAACGAGGGATACGCCTTCTCTCCCAGGGCAGTCTGAATCTGAGGATTGACGGGGATGATCCGGTAGCCCTGGGTCTGAAGATAGGCGGCTACGCCGTGGCTTGGGCGCAAGGGATTATCCGAGAGCCCAACCACTGCAATCGTACGGGCCCGCTGCAGGACATCGAAGATGGGATCGGATTGAACCGATGAGGCCATGGATACATTCTCTCTCCGCGAGGCATCGACGCGCTAGGATTTCGCGGTATTCATCTTCTGCTTAAACATTTTTGTAGCCAGCTTGCGGATGGTGTCGGACACTTCCTTGTTGGCAGACAGATTGCGCAAGTCGGCGGTGAGCAGGTTCTTCATAAGGCCGAGGGACACGTCGATCGGGGTTCGCGGATTGGCCACCAAGTTTCGCACGACCCCGTAGTTCTTTATGAAGCGCCGCTTCATCGGGATCTGGCGGAGCACCGCTTCCAGCACGTTCTTCTGATTCGCGATCTTCTCGACTTCTCCGTCGGTGATCTTGGGCGATTCCAGCACGGCCAGCGCAACCAGCTTGGTGCTGTCCCGGATCAGGATGGAGCGATCTTCCTTGGTCCCCTTCATGGCCAGCTGAATCCGGCCTTTGATGTCGAGCTTGGAAATCTTTTGCAGCGCACTACCCCGTTCCTCGTCGTGGCTGAGATGGGTTTTCTTGTGCGGCACGGCCTGTGCGGCGGGTGCCACGGGGACGGGCTTCGCCGCGGGAGCCACCGCGGTCGCTACCGCCGCAGGCGCGACGGCGGGCTCAGCAGCTACGGGCTCCACGGCGATTGCGGGTGTGGGAACCTCGCCGGACGCACCCTCGAACCCATGCAAGCCTCCGAGGGGCTGAAAAGGCTTCTCCTGGTCGGCCGCGATCTCATGAGCGTGCTGAGTCAGGTACGCCGTGAGGGTCTCCTCGACTTCCGGGTCGGAGGTTGTTTCCGCGTGGGCTTCGCCGGCCAAGGGTTGCGGGGTTTCTTCCGGAAGAGCTGCCGCGAGCTGCCGCTGCAAGGCCGCGGCCTCGACATCGGTCGCATTTGCATTGGCGGCGACCGCCCTGGCAATCGAGGGCGTACACAGCACGCGCGGGCTCTTCCGCATGACCTCCACCACTTCTCGCGAACCGCGCGCCGCCAATTTCGTGAGGGTGGCATCACTGATGCTGGGATTTTCCAGCAGAGCCGGCAACAACGGGGGCCGCAGATTTTCCGGGGCAATGTAGTAATCCAGAACTTCCCGGGGTGTGTTGGGATCGGCGGCGGCAACCAGCGACGCCTTTTCGTCCCATCCCGCCAAGGTCATGCGCGCCTGCTGCCCGAACACCTTGTTGTGATTTGCGAGGTAAACCAGGATTTCGATGATCTCCGCCGGGGGAACGGCCAGGGCCCCGCGGGCTGCCGCCTGGACCAAGGTGGCGGATAGGGAGGACGAACGAATCATATCGATCATGCGCCGCATAGCAGTAAACCTGATTATGGCAAGGAGGCCGACTGAGCGCGACTCTCCGCCGCCAGATTTTCCAACTCGGTAACTGCGCGTTCCAGTTCACTAACCAGCCGGTTCGCTTTGCCTTCGCGAAGCACGTCGAGCACGGCCCGGTAGTACCACAAGGTTCCTTCCCGGCGGCCGCTGAAGCGATCCCACACTGAATCCCCCTCGCGGCGGTAGTCGGCAAGAATGGTGCGGACGTTGTGGAGCTTGTCGGCCGCGCTCACCAGGCGAACGTCATCGCCCGCCCGGCGCAGCACATCGAGATAATCAAGCTTGCGCTGCTTCCACGGCGGCTTGGGAATCGTGTAGGCATCGGTACATCCTTCCACGATGTCGGCGACCCGATCTCCGAAACGCTGCCGGATTTCTACGAGGACGGGATGGCCGCCGCAGTCTTCGACGACGTCGTGCAGCAGGGCGGCGATGCCTTCGTCTTCCCCGCCGCCTGCCTCAAGCACCAGTCCCGCCACGCTCATGAGATGAGAAATATAAGGCACGTCGGTTTTCTTGCGGGTCTGCGAGTTGTGCTTTTCGGCGGCAAACAGAAAGGCATCGTTGAAGCGCGCGCCTAGCTTGCCGGCTGGTCGAGTGTGATTCATAACTTCTCTGCCCGCCGCATCGTCAGATAGGCCCGGATAAAGGGCTGGAGATCGCCGTCGAGCACGCGGTCCACATCGCCCACTTCCTGCTTGGTGCGATGATCTTTCACCATCCGGTAAGGCTGCAGCACGTAGGAGCGGATCTGGGATCCGAAGTCGATGTCAAGCTTGGAATCCTCGACTTTGCGGGTGGCCTCGCGTTTCTTTTCCAATTCGAGCTCGTAAAGTTTGGAGCGCAGCATGCTCATGGCGCGTTCGCGGTTCTTGTGCTGCGACCGCTCGTTCTGGCAACTGGAGACCAGTCCGGTTGCCAGATGAGTGATGCGCACCGCCGAGTCGGTGGTGTTGACGTGCTGTCCACCCTTGCCGCTGGAGCGGTAGGTATCCACTCGGATATCCTCCGGCTTGATCACGACTTCGATGCTCTCGTCGATTTCCGGGGAAACGAAGACGCTGGCAAACGAGGTATGCCGCCGCTTCGCCTGATCAAAGGGAGAGATGCGAACCAGCCGATGCACGCCGATCTCGCTGGTGAGCAGGCCGAAGGCATATTGCCCGTTCGCTCCGAAGGTGGCCGACTTGATCCCGGCTTCTTCAGCGGGCTGGTAATCGTAGAGGACCGTCTGGAAGCCCTGGCGCTCGGCCCAGCGCAGATACATGCGCAGCAGCATGTCGGCCCAGTCCTGCGAATCGACGCCACCGGCGCCAGCGTGGATGGTGACAATGGCATTGCGGCGGTCGTTGTCGCCGGAAAGCAGAGTCTCGGTTTCGAGGCGATCCACCAGTTGCTGCAAGGCCCCGATCTCGCGTTGCAGGTCGCCATCGACCTTCTCGCCTTCGTGCGCCAGTTCGAAGTAAGCGGCGATGTCCCCGTTGCGGCGCACCAGTTCCGCGTCGGTGGCGAGCGCGTCCTCGATGCGCTTTTTCTCGCGCATCACCTGCTGCGATCTTTCGGGGTTCGACCAGAGATTGGGGTCGGAAGCCTGCTTCTCGATTTCAGTCAGCAGTTGGCGCAGTTTTGCGGCGTCAAAGGTACTCCTGGAGAGTACGGACTTTGTCTTTCAGGGCGGTGTATTGCTGTTCGAGTTCTTCAACCATGGACTAGGGCTCTGTTTTTCGATGCAGTGTAAAGCGCGCGACCAGCGCGCCTACTGAAATTATCGCACACAGGTAGGCGAACCAGTCCCCGTGATCGGAGTAAAACGTAGTTACCTTGGTGAGGGCATAAGGAGCGGGCAGCGCCGCGCGCGTCTTGCGCTCCAGGTGCGCGACCACCCGTCCGTAGGGATCGATGGCCGCGGTAAGGCCGGTATTGGTGTCGCGCAGCAGCCAGCGATTGTTCTCGACAGCGCGCATGCGGGCCTGATTGAGATGCTGCGCCCAGGCTCCCGAGTCGCCGTACCAGCCGTCGTTCGAGATATTGACGAGCACCTGGGCTCCCTGGGCCACCAACTGGCGAACCTCATTGGGGAAAATCGATTCGTAGCAGATAAAGATTCCCAGCCTCTGGTCTCCGGCCTGCAAGGGAGCGCGCGATGTGCCCGGGGTGAAGTTACCCACGGCCTGGGTAAGGCCGCCGGCAAAGGAGAACAGGGAGGCGAAGGGCACGTACTCGCCGAAAGGAACGAGGTGAATCTTGCTGTAGCGGCCGTCCCAGCCGCCGGCCGGACTCACGAGGGTTGCGGAGTTGAACACGGTTCGCGGATTGTCTACGCCGATCGCTCCCACCACCAGCCAGGCCTGCGACTGCCGGGCAAGACGGCTGATCGCTTCGCGGAAGGTAGGGTCGTTGGTCTGAAACGGAGCCGGCGATTCCGGCCAGATGATGAGGTCAGGATGGCGCCGGAGAGGCGGGACCGGATTCGTGCTCAGCGAAGAGAATTCCTGCAGCGTGCCCTCGAAGTAGTCTTTGGTCCATGCATCCGTCTCCGCTACTGGAAGGTTCTGCTGCAGGAGGATGGCGGTGCGATCCGCGGGCAAGGGCGGCAGGGTGAGCCATCGGCCCGCCTGGAGTAACACGACCGCCGCGAATGATGCCAGCAGCAATGTCTTCCGCTTGCTGCGATGTAACAGGAAGGCGGCCGCAAACGCTACGTTCACCAGCAAGATTTCGAACGACAACCCGTAGACCCCGGTCACGGTGGCAATCCGGGTCAACGGGATATTGTCCACCTGTGTGATGCCCAGCAGGTCCCAGGGAAAACCGCTGACGCGGGTGCGCGCTAACTCGACAGCAACCCACAGGCCGGGGGCGGACACCAGCGCCAGGCGATAGGAATTCCTTCGTGCCAGCAGGCTGACCAGCAAACCAAACAAACCGTGGTAGAGACCAAGATAAAGCGCGAATAGAAGAAGTACCAGAAGTCCGATGGGCGCGCTCAAGCCGCCGTACTGATGCATCGTGTCGTAGACCCAGTAGCAGGTTCCCAGATACCACAGTACGCCGCAGGCGTATCCCAGCAGAAACCCCTGCCAGGGGCTCGCCGGAACCAGCTTGCGGGATTCGTCAAGCTGAAGGGTATCGGGCGAGCGGGCGTGCAAAATCGCCACCAGCAGCGGGGCAATCGCGATCCACGACAGAACGTAGAGGCCTGGGAGGGGAAAGCTCAGGATTTGCAGCGCGGCCGAGACCACCACCAGCAGCCAGGCTTTCTTGCGAATCTGTCGCACGCTGGAAGAATAACAAATTGGCTGATGGCCAAAAGCTGATGGCTCTGACGCCGCGTCAGATTCAGATTCATCCTTTTTGCGGTGGAGGCAACTTTTGTTGCGGGGGATGTAGCTTTTCGCGGACGAATGCGATGATGTCCGGAGTGAGATAGGGCGGGGGCGTGATTCGAAAGATAGGCTTGTCGCCAACGGGCTTGAGCGAAACGCCGCTCCAGGCGGGCCGGTCGCCTTTCGCTTCGTGCAAAATTACCGCGCTGGCGAGATCGAGAAATTCCCGCGCCGAATTCTTGAAGTCCGGCTGCGCTGGGTCAAGCACCGTCAAGTAGACCTCCGGCCGAATAAACTTGAGCACGCTGTTCGATTCGAAGATGACGTTCCCGGCTCCGGCCAACTTCGCGCGCACGGCAGGCATGGCCTCGGCGAGCCTTCCCTGCTCTGTCCGTACCCACCACACGCGCTCCGCACCGGCGGCCAGAAAGCGCGAGGTGTCCGAGGCCCCGCCAGGATTTTTCTCTTCGGAAATGGCCCAGGAATGATCGTCGGTCGCGCAATCGCACGCTTGTCCATCGGCCGAACAGACTCCGTGGCCATACTGCGTGATCTTCAAAGCGGTCCAGCGAAACTCGGGCAAGGCGGCGATCAGGCCGGCGACGACGCTGGTCTTGCCCACGCTGCGCGAATGCCCGCCGATGACGACGATTGCCATAACACTGGTCGTTGGTCGTTGATTACTGGGTTTTAGATGTTAGCCATTCGCTTTTGGCTGGCAGCGCAACCCACCTTCATTCAGGCTCCGAGGATTCCTTCTTTACCAGGCGGGCCAGAACTGCCAGCTCCTGCAAGTACTGCTTGATTGGCCGCGCGGGGGTTCCCCAGAAGACGATGCCCTGCCCGCGAATTACTTTCCTGGTGGGGACTCCACTTTGCGCGCCCAGGATCGCGCCCGCTTCGACGCGTACGTGATCGGCAATGCCAACCTGGCCGCCAAGGATCACATGATTTTCGATCACGGCACTGCCCGAGAGGCCGGATTGGGCGGCGATCACCACATCTTCGCCGACATCCACGTTGTGTCCGACATGGACCAGGTTATCGATCTTCGTTCCCCGCCGAATGCGGGTCACGTCCAGCGCGCCCCGATCCACAGTAGAGTTCGCGCCGATCTCGACGTCGTCCTCAATCTCGAGTCGCCCGAGCTGGGGAAATTTTTCGTAGCGTCCGGTGGCCGCGTCACGCACATAACCGAAGCCGTCGCTCCCCAGCACTACTCCCGCATGGAGGATGACGCGGTCGCCCAGTTGCGTACCGGGATAGAGGATCACATTGGGATACAGCCGGCAATCGCGGCCGATTTTCACGTCAGGGCCCACGACGCAACCAGCCCCGATGGTGGTTCCCTCACCGATCACCACCTTCTCGCGAATGACAGCGCGCTCTTCGACGCTGACGTTCTGGGACAGCTTCGAGCGCGGGTGCACGACAGCGCTGGGATGCGTCCCGGTGGGAGTGTTCATTTTGGAGCCTAGCCAGGCGGCTGCCCGGGCGAAGGCCAGACGGGGTTGAGGCGAGATCAAAAGCGGTTTCGAGTGCGCCCCGCTGGCGGCAAATTCGCCGGCGATCACGGCGGTCGCTGGCGAGGCGAGGGCATGCGGCAGGTTGCTGGCGTCTTCGACAAAAACCAGGTCGCCGTTTCTCGCCGACTGGAGGCTGGCGACGCCGGTCACAACGGCTTGCCCGTCCCCGCGCAGGGACACGCTGAGGAACTCCGCCAGCTCCTGGAGAGCGCGCTGCATGGCTCTTGTATAGCAGCCGCGAGCCCGGAAGGAAAGTTTCCCCCGCAGAGCATCTCCTCCATACAATCCCTGCATGCAGCGAAAGATCTTCTGGCTGGTGGTGGTGGCGCTGGAAATTGCCGCTTTCTGGCTGCCCTTCTGGTGGCAGCTCTTCGCCATCATTCCCATTGCGTGGATCGCGTGGTGGGTGGCCTACCGCAGCGACTGGTTCTAGTACAAAGGCGGCTGCCCGGGTGGACGGGTCTTCCACCTGCGGTGTACCCACAGCCACTGGTCGGGATAGCGGCGCACGAAGTCCTCGATGATCTTTGTGAACAACTGGGTGTTCGCCACAATGTCGGCGTCATGGTTGCCGGTGCGGACCAGCTTCACGGCAGGGTCAAATCGGAGACGGTATTTGCGGAGGACCGGATCCCAGATCGTGAAGCCGGGGAGGACGGCCGCATCTGTGCGCAGGGCAATCCGGGCCAGGCCGCTGGCCGTGCATGCCGGGATGCCGAAGAAATCGACGAACACTCCCTCCGGGGGCGTCATGTTGGTATCCATCAGGATGCCCACGGTGGCGCCCGCCTTCATGGCGCGCAGCAGTTCGCGCACCGGATCGTCTTTCAGAATGGGAGTGTTGCCATATCTGGTGCGGTAGCGCCGGACCAGAGCGTCCAGGTAGGGATTGTCCAGCGGACGCATGACGAAGTGCAGAGGGTGGCCATAGAGGGAATGCGCGAACGCGGAGAGTTCCCAGCCGCCCAGGTGAGCGGTGAGAAACAGAACGCCTTTCCCCCGCTCCGAAGCGCGGTCAAAATTCTCGAAGCCATCGTAAGTGACGACGCGGCTGACGTTCTCGCGGGTGTAGCGGGGAAACAGGCAGATCTCGGCAAATTGCCGCCCGAGAGAAGTGAACACGCCGCGCACGATGTTGCGCCGCTCGCGCAGGGTCTTTTCCGGCAAAGCCATTGCGAGGTTGCGCATACCCACGCGGCGGAGCTTGCCATGCAGCAGGTAGATGAGCTGCGCCAGTGCGATGCCGGCCGCCCGGGCCAGCGAGCGCGGAAGCGCACCCATCGTCTTCACGACACCCCAGGCCAGCGCGTACTCGAGTCGAAAACGCATGGGGACGAAGCGGTGACCGTACCACCGGCTATTTTTCTGTGTCAACGCAAGAGCGAATTTACGCGGCGCAGGCCTCGGCAGGTCATGGGAGGCATTTGTGAATCCATGACGGAGGCAGGTTTCTGCCGAGTCTCGTGAGAGGCCCGGAATTCAACTCGCCGACCGACCTGTACTTTGAGGAAAGCCGATCGGGGAGCTGGCTTCTGCGCGCGCGTCTAATCCTTCTTCTCGGGCGGCTTGCTGGGCGCCGCGGGTTTTTCATCCGCCGAGGCTCTCTTCGCCCACTTCGCCAGCGTATCCAGGAACGGGTAGGCGGCTTTGGGCGCCTCGACCTTGCCGGTCAACGACGTCCGAAAAGGCACCATGCGGTTGTAGAACTCGCGAGTGGCGTCCTTGTCCTGCTTGATGACGGCGCCCGCCAGGCTGATTCCAGCAAATGCTCCGCGAGTGCGGGAGTAGGTCAGCACCTGGGCTTTCAGCTTCCAGTCGGTATCGGCAGCCGCGTGGCGACCTACGGGGCCGGCGGCAACGGAGGCATCGGCGCCCAGCTGGAACTTGCTGGAGAGCAGATTCTTCATACCGTCCTGGTTCATGATGAGCATGACCAGGTCGATGGCCTGGCCGCCAATCTGAAACCCGACACTGCCGCCACTGGTGAAAATAAAAGCCGGCGCACTCCATCCCGTAGGCGTTCGGCAACTGGCGACGCCACGTCCGTAGCGAGCCGCCACAATGAAACCACCCTTCAAGAGCGAGGGCACTACGGCAACGCATTCCGCCGAGCCCAGTACCTCTTCTGGAATGCCTTTGTCCGGGGCAGACTCGATCTCGTCCAAAACCGTGGCAGCGGCCTGAATGCGGTCCTCAGCCTTATTGGTGTCTTTGACGTCTTTGTTTTCGTCGTCGCCAAAAGCCAGCGCCGACATTGCCAAAACCAGCAGAACCACAAGGGTCTTTTTCATCAATTCTCAGCTTTCCAGGAGGTTGGTGTTCCAGTGGAGTTTAACAGGTTGATTCTAAAGGCCATCCCTCAGGTACGGCAATCGCTCAACAAGGATGGGAGGAAGGCAATCGAAGTAGCTGGTTGGCAAGGAGTTAGCGGGGAAGCAGGAGCAGAAAAAAAATGCGGGGCTGACAGTGGCGACCCTAATCTCCACTCCCAACCCCGTCTCCCAGGTTCTGTGGTAGGTGAACGGAGTATGCGGTAGATCCGCTCGACCCACAAGATTACCGGGGGCACTGTCCCCAAGTAACCTTGGTGCCCGGACTATTTCGCGGACACCAGCGAATGTGTAATGGCGTGCACCGACAGCGCAATGCGGTTCTGCACGCCCACCTTGCGCATCAGCTTGGCAACGTGTGCTTTGACGGTGCGCTCTTCGATGCCCAGCGCGGCGCCAATCTCCTTGTTGGAGCGGCCCGCCACCAGCATCTCGAGCACTTCTTTTTCACGATCGGTGAAGGTCACGCGACCGGCGGGAAAGATGCGTCCTGGCGAAGAACTGACCCGTTCGATGAACATGGACAATACGCGCCGGGGAGCCCAGACCGAGCCCTGGTTGACGATGCGGATGGCCTGCACGAATTCGGCCGGCGTGCCGGCCTCATCCACGTATCCTTTCGCGCCCGAAGCGATGGCCTTGAGGATGGTCTCCTCGTCGATTCCCGAGCCCGTCACGATAATGCGCAGATCTGGCCGGGCGGCTTTGAGGCTCGCCATGACGTCGAACAAGTTCTGGCCGGCACGGCTGCCCAGAAGGACCAGATCGATCCCCTGAAGCGAGCTAATGTCGGGTAAGGTGGCCGACACGAGTTCAAAGTCCGACTCGGAATCAAACAGGGCCCGGAAGCCCACGAACCGCAGAGGGTCGCTCTCGACTACGGCTATACGGATGAGAGGCTTTTTCGCCATTGCAGCTTTCATAGCAGGTCCTTGTTAGGATGAACTGCCCACAGCATAGACGGATTGGGGTGCGCTGCAAAGGGTAAGTAACAAAAGGGAAATTACGGGAGTAACATTAGTACACGCCCCGAAAACGGTAGGAGAGCATGAATCTTCGGAATTTGGCCCTATTCCTGTCGATACTTCCGGTCGCCGGAGCCAGCACCGTGCTGGCCGAGGTTCCCGCACCAACAGAAAGCTCCGCGCAGGAACCAGGCGCGGCCCCAACCGCCTATCAGCCCAAATTCCCGGGGGATCCGGCCCGCTCGGACTCGGAAGCCGGCGCGCTCGGCTTCATGCGGGTGGTGGTACGTGCCCAGAAGGAATACAACAAAAAGCATGACGAGTACGCGACGTCGTTCGCGGATCTCGTCAATCACGGCTCCTTTACTCGCCGCATGGCCAAGACCTCCGAGCGCGGCGATTACACCGTGGGCTTCAAGGGAAAAAAGGACGGATACGTTCTGACGATGACGCCAAAAAATCTAGACGCCCAGCACCGATCTTTTTATGCGGAAGAAGATGGCGTGATTCATGCCGACGAGACCAAGGCCGCGGATGGCAGCTCGCCGAAAGTGAAATAGGCTCGGGGGTCTGGGGACTGGGCTTTATTTCGTGGGGGCCTCCGGCTTGACCTCGGTCGCCTTCCCGTCGTGGTAGGTGATGGCCACGGACTTCCCGCCGTTGGGATAGTGCACCGTCTTCCATGAGGGGTCGTCCTGTTTGTCGGGCCGTCCCATGCCGATGGCGAAGTCGGCTTGCAGTTCATTCATCCCGGGCTTCACCTCATGTTTCTCCACCGAAGCCCAAACGTCGGGTGACCAGTGCTTGTACAACTCGCGAGGATCCTGCACGTAGAGCAGTTCGTCGGAATAAATCTTGTACTCGCCATCCTTGACCAGCCCGATCTGAAAAGCGAAAGGCTTGCCGTCCTGCTCGAAGACGGCCATCACCTGCTTCTGCCCGCCCGAATTGGGTGCGATATCGGTGACAACGTCCTTGACCTCGAGTCGCTGAATGGGTAAGAGCATCCCGGCATCATGCTCGAAATCGATGTGCCGCGTCGCCGGATTGTAAGGATAGTAGGGATAGCGGTAGCCTTCCTTCACCCACACGGGCTGCCGGGTCAGCTCACGAGCTGATTTCAGATCGTAGGGATGCAGCTTCCTGGGAGTAACGTAATAATCCGGATTCAGCGAGGGCGCCGCCTGCGACTGCGTTTCCTTTTTGGAGGTCGCGTGACGCTCGTAAAGAACATATCCGGTCCGCAGGGCTGCAATGGCAATCGCCAACCCCAGGGCGATCTGAATCCTTTGCTTCACTTCCGGATTGATTTCCATCGCTCTAAGGTACCAAAAGGGGCCGGATCTCTCCCGGTGTCTGCTGGGGCAACGTGCAAACCGACTAAAAAATTAATGCCTTTGGCCGCGAGGCTGTCCACGCCGGGGCGAGTCCCCGGTTGACCAAACCGGTTAAGCCTGCCGGAAATAGTCCAGCGGCGTACGAATACCTTCTTCCAAAACCTTGCCCAGTTGGGGTACGTCTGCCTGCAGTCTCTGCAGGCACTCCCTGATCCAATACACGATCAAGAAATGAGGGATCAGGCTTTTGTCGACGTTCACTTGCTTCGCATACTGACGCACTACGCGGGTGTCGGCCGATTCTGCTCGTAACGCCTGAAGCAGCTTCACGACCCGCCCACCCCAGGAACCCTGCCGACCTCGCGCGGTGATGAAGTGAAACAAGTCCAGGAAGGGCAGGGATTGCATTTCCAAAAAGCCCCAATTGAGAACGGCTGTGATTTCGGTTTCGCGGTCGCCGGAGACCAAGAGGTTGGCGGGACGAAAATCACCATGAATACAGCAGAAGAATCCTTCACCCGGGGCAGAGATTTTAGTGACCGAGTCTGCGATCTGCAGGATATCGTCCTGGATGTCACCCGGCAGAGCTCTTTGGCGATACCGCTCCGCCAGAGGCAGGCCGTATTGGCGAACCATCTGACCCAGGATCTCGGGCCAGGAGCCAGCGGGCCGAAGGGTGGCTTGGCACAGCGTGGCCAGGTATTGGCCGGCCTTCGGTAGAAGCTCATCGAAAGCGGTGCCGGAGATTTGGCTGTTCAGACTGCGGCCCGCCGGCACCGGCTCCAGAAGAAAAGCCTGCCCGCGATAACGCGCCCAAGCGATGGGGCGCGGCACCCGCAAGTCTTTCAACGAGACCCCCTCGATGCCTTCCAGTTGGCGAATATTTCCCACCGCCGCCTCCAGCCTCCGTTCTGCGGCAGGATCGAGGGGCAACTCCAGGAGGTATCGTTCCGTGGCGGTGGAAACGTGTACCTGGACCACCGCGGCCGGGGTCTGCCCATAGCGCAGTACCCTGAGTTCACTTCCCGCCAGGTAGGTCTCGGCCACATGCCGGGCAAGGTCTTCAATGTAAGGTTTTGCCCGCACCCGTCCCGCCACGATGCCGAACGACCCTACGAGCCAGGGCAAAACCGGCCGCACCAGGCGGTTTCTCAGGCGCTTACTCCAGCTGACTTCGCTGAGAGCTTCATCCATCATTCGCGGGTCATCGAGCGCGAGCGCCTTTTCCATGGTTCGGTAGCTGGGTAAGAGTCCCCAGAAATCCACGACATTCAGGTCGGCAGCATGAAGCAGCGAGCGATATCCGGAACGTGAGTAGGTATGAGTCCGCACCGGCTTGCCGCGAACCCACTGCGAGTACGCATCCCCCAGTCGGCGAGGCAGCAGCGAGACAAATCTCATCCGGGTATGCTCCTCCCGGACGCCCATGAAATAACCAGCCCCGAACCGGTTCTCAATGGTGATGAAAAGGTGTCCGTCGGGCTTGAGGACACGGCCCAACTCCTTCAGGAAATCGATCTGCACCACCGAGGGTTTCCCCGGGCGGCTTTCCGGAACCCACTCCAGCACCCCGTCCACGATGACAACATCGATCGACCGGTCGGGCAGCGGAATGTGCTTCGTATCTCCGCAGCAGAACACGCTCACATTCGAAAGATTTTCCTGGTGAGCCCGGATGCGGGTGAACTGCGCGCGCTCGGGGGTGAGGTCGGTGGCATATACATGAGAAAAATTGCGGGCCAAACTGAGCGTGTTGGCGCCGGATCCGCAGCCGTAGTCCAGCACAACGCCGTGTTCAAAGCGATCCAGCAGAAACTTGAATCCGGCGCGCGCCTCCGACGCACTATATCCGTAGAAGCCCATATCCCCGGATTCGTCGGCATGCTCGGTAAGGGCTGTTTTCCATCCGACCTCTGCGGATCTCGAGAGAATGGAGCGCATGACGTCGCGTGAGACCTCATGGCCGTAGTAGTAGTCATGGTTGCGCGACAGCAGGGGCACCCCATCGGCCACAGGATATTCGAGGCTGCATTGTGTGCAGCGCAGAGATTCGCTTGCGTCCGACAGTTGTGCCAGGCACTCGGGACAACGGTACTCCGACATCTTGGGGGCTCCGGTCTCATGGCGGTTCGGTGGGTTACCACGAAGCGCCGTGTACATCCAATCTTGCCCTGGGCGAACTTAATGCAACCCTGCCTGTGAAGTCATTTTTCTGGCGGATCGCAAAAGTGCCCGGCAGCCGAGCGGGCTAAGAAATCTCGGCTCGCCACAATAACAGTATACGTGCGGTCGCTCGCGTTGCCTCCGCCGCACGCAGGCTCCAAACCTATGCAGCGTGCACTGCTGCACACTGTTTCGGTGAGGTATGATAAGGGGAAGGTGCGGTTCCTCCGCTTTGATCATGCCCTTGAGGAGAGTGGATGCCGGTTACGCAAGACGAAGTTCTGAGCGCGCTGAAGCAATGCTACGACCCGGAAATCCCGGTTAACATCGTGGACCTGGGTTTGATTTACGAAGTGCGATTCGCGCCGGCGGCCGAGGACAAACAGGACGTAACCGTCGACATGACCCTCACCGCCCAGGGTTGTCCGGCCCACGTGCAGATCAGCGACCAGGTGCGCTCCCGGCTGGAGCAACTACCCGGAGTCCGCACCGCCAACGTGAACATTGTCTGGACCCCGGCCTGGACCCCCGAACGCCTAAGCGCCGATGCGCGCAAGCAACTGGGAATTGAATAGCCAGCCTGAGTGCTCGTGGTGCGAAGAACTGGACAAGGCTGGGAAGGCCCCGGCGAACGCTCCGGTATAGACGCGCCCTCGCTGGTTGCTAGGAAGAGATCTCGTCCCAAATCCCGCGGCTTCCCTGCTCGGCCGCTTCGGCGATTCTCTCTCCGGCGCGGGAAACCATTTCCATCATCCGCATGCCCTTCTTGAAGTAATGCGGCAACTCGTCCTGCAGGCTCTCGAATTTCTCGGGATATTCCGAGGCGAGAACGGCCAGCCCGACGCCGGCCGTGAGCACACCCGCCGGCCATCGTTTTTTTAGAAAAAGAATGGCCGCCGCGCCGGCCGATCCTGCTACCACTGCTCTTTTCCACCCGTCCATAGTGTCCCCCTGAAGCGATTCTAACCCAGGGTGGCAGGGCTGCTTTATACTGCGCGGGCTGTATTTCGGCATCAGAGTTCCGATTCAAGACCCGACCCCGCGGAGATCGAATGCACAAGATGCAAATCCGGTCCAACAAGTCGTTTCGGTTGTTTGTCGCTCTTCTTGCAGCGCTCGCTGGCCTATCGGCGTCTTCGAGGGCGCAATCCAAACCACGTGCCCGGGATCTCGGAGTGCCCTTCGATGGCACGCCCGGCGCTTACAACGCCATCACGGACGTCAAGGGCGTAGAGGTCGGCCACACCACTCTGATTTCCGGATCAGGCAAACTGAAGGTGGGCGAAGGTCCGGTGCGGACTGGGGTGACTGCCGTTCTGCCCCGTGGCAAGGATTCGCTGGATCCCGTTTTCGGCGCCTGGTTCACGCTCAATGGCAACGGTGAGATGACAGGCACGACCTGGCTGGAAGATTCGGGCTTTCTGGATGGTCCGGTCATGATAACGAACACGCACAGCGTCGGCGTCGTCCGCGATGCGGTGATTGCGTGGCGAGTGAAGAAGGCACCGCCGGATCAGGAGGGCTATGACTGGTCATTGCCGGTGGTGGCCGAGACCTATGACGGCGATCTCAATGACATAAATGGCTTTCACGTGAAGCCCGAGCACGCCTGGCATGCGCTAGACACGGCGCATGGCGGAGCGGTGGAGGAAGGCAACGTCGGTGGCGGCACGGGCATGGTCTGCAATGAGTTTAAGGGTGGTATCGGGACGTCGTCCCGGGTGCTCGAGGCCAAGTACGGTGGCTACACCGTGGGCGTATTGGTGCAATGCAATTATGGGTGGCGAAGCCAGTTGCGGATCGCAGGCGTTCCGGTGGGGCGCGAGATATCGGACCACAAAGTCCGCGACAACGATGTCGGATCCATCATCGTGGTGGTGGCTACCGACGCCCCCCTGATTCCCACGCAACTTAAACGGCTGGTGCGGCGGGTCGCGCTCGGTCTGGGCCGGGATGGCAGTTTCTCCGGCGACGGCTCGGGAGACATTTTCGCAGCATTCTCGACCGCTAACCCGCAAGCCGCCAACACCAAGAGCATGCGGCAAATCACGATGCTTCCGAACGAACAGCTGGACCCGCTATTTTTGGCGACGGTTCAGGCCACGGAGGAAGCCGTGATCAATGCGATGGTGGCCGCGGAGACGATGAAGGGGATCAACGATTTCGAGGTGATGGCGCTGCCGCATGATCGCCTGCGGGAAGTGCTGAAGAAGTACAATCGGCTGACGAAATGAACGAAATGTCACGGTAGCGCGAACGCCTCGCCGCGTTCGGAAGGGGGGCATCCCATGCCATACCTGTTGGCTGCGTTCCTGCTGATCACGATGCCATTGCTGGGTCAAGATTCCGAGTCGCGCAAGCGATTGGACTACGATCACGACGCCCCTTTCGACATCAAGGAGAACTCGGTCGAGAAGTGGGGCACGATCTCGGTCCACGACCTCTCGTATGCCAGCCCAAAGGGAGGCCGCGTCCCTGCCTACCTGGTCGTTCCCGAAGGCAAGGGTCCATTTGCCGCCATGCTCTGGGGCCACTGGTACTGGTCGAACTCGTCGATGCGCAACCGTTCCGAATTTCTGGATGAAGCCATTGTGCTGGCGCACGCAGGAGTGGTTTCACTGCTTCCCGACGGCCCAATCGCCCGTGCGGGTCACGTGGACAACAAAGATCCCGTCAGCGAGGAGCAGATCAGCGATTTAGTGCAGGCAATCGTCGACATGCGGCGGGGAGCCGATCTGCTGCTGGCCCGGAGTGACGTCGATCGCAGCCGGCTGGCATATGTGGGTCACAGCTACAACGCGACCGTAGGCGGCTTCCTGAGTGGGGTCGACAAGCGCTTCAAGGCCTTCGTGCTGATGGCGGGAAGCTTGTCCGATGCATTGGATCTGCAAAGGGATGAGCTCAAGCAGTACCGGCAGAAGGTAGGGCCGGAGAAATTTGACGCCTTTGTCACTAAAAGTTCCTGGCTGGATCCTGGCTTGTTTGTCTCCCACGCGGCCCCGGCCACGGTTTTCCTGCAATATGCCTCGCAGGAAAAGTTTCTGAGACCGGAGCACGCGCGGAAGTATGCCGACCTGGTGAGCGAACCGAAGCAGTTCAAACTCTACGATGCGCCTCACGCCCTGAACGCGGAGGCACGGCGGGATCGTGTCGTGTTCCTGTGTGAGCAGTTGGGGCTCAAGGCGCCGGACGCGAAGGTGATCGCCGGCATACCGGACCTCTATCAGCCGCCTGAGCCAGCACCTTGAAGGAGGTGCTGCATCCAGTTCGTCTTTTTCGTTTTCGTTACCACGGGGCCAAAGGTGATGACTTCGAACGCAAGCGATTGCGCCCAGCCCTTCTTGGCACCTTGCGGCACGAGTTCCTCGACCACGTACAGGCGCCGGCCCACACCACAGGCCAACTCGTGCCAGCGCCGTTTTCGGGGCGTCGCCTTCGGATTCCTTCGGACAATCTTCAGTGCCGTCATACTCGACTCCCCCGCCAACCGGGGATGGTCCAAAGTGGACTCTCCGGTCTGCTTTCTACGGGGAGTATGGTGCGAGTGCGGCGGGGGCTCAGTCGCTGCTGTCACAGGTCTGTGTGATCTCAATCACAGGGCAAACAGAAAGCTGAGAGGAGCCCGGCCGGCGCTGCCAGTGCCTGGATAGAGGTTCGGGATGTGCCGCCGGGGTCGGTTCAGCTGGGAAGATTACGAGGTCACCGCCTTGTCGGTGATCTCGAGCCCCTTATCGATGATTGCGAATGCTTCCCGCAGCTGCTGCTCGTTGATGCACAGCGGCGGGTTGGTATAGAAGGTGTTCCAGCGCACCAGCGTGTAGAGCCCGTTTTCGCGGAAGAATTTTCCCAGTGCCGCCATCTCCTCGGAGGCGCCGTTGAAGGGAGCCATGGGCTGCTTCGTTTTGCGATTGCGGATCAACTCGAAGATGCCGAACAGGCCAATCGACCGCACCGCACCCACCGACGGGTGCTTGGCCTGCATCTCCGCTCCCCAGGCTTTGAGGATCGCGCCCATCTTGCGGGTGTTCTCAATGAGACGATCTTCTTCGTACACGCTGATGGTAGCCAGGGCAGCGGCGCATCCCATGGGATGGCTGTTGTAAGTAAGCCCGCCGTAAAAGACTTTGTCCTGGAAGTGCTGCGCGATGTGATGCCGCATGCCAACCGCGCCCAGCGGCAGGTAGCTCGAGGTGAGGCCCTTGGCCATCGAGATCAGGTCAGGCACAACTTTCCAATGATCAATGGCGAACCACTCGCCGGTGCGGCCAAAGCCGGCCATCACTTCATCGGCGATCATCAGGATGCCGTACTTGTCGCAAAGCTTGCGGACGCCCTGCATGTAGCCATCCGGAGGAATGAGAATGCCATTGGTTCCGACTACAGTTTCGAGAATGAAGGCGGCGATGGTGTGCGAGCCTTCGAGTTGGATGACCTCCTCGATCATGGCGAGGGAAGTCTCCGCCGACTCCCAGCCGCGCTCGATGCCGTGATAGGGATCGAGCACCCGTACCACGCCCGGAAT
>CAWGSE010000009.1:0-231531 GCA_963825205.1 uncultured Acidobacteriota bacterium | reverse complement strand
GCCCGGTTCGGCAGCCCAGCGGCGCGGGTCGCCAGTCAAGGTGATGCTGCCAGCGGTCGCGCCATGATAAGAGCGATAGCGGGCCATGATCTTGTGGCGCCCGGTGAAGAAACGGGCGATCTTGATGGCGTTCTCGTTGGCCTCAGCGCCGCCGTTGGTGAAGAAGAAGGTGTCGATGTCGCCGGGGGTGATTTCGGCCAGTTTCGCGCCCAGGCGCGCGCGCGGTTCGGTGGCCATGAACGGGTTCGCGTAGGCCAGCGTCGCAGCCTGCTGGTTGATCGCGCGAATGACTCGTTCATCGCCGTGGCCGATGTTGACGCTCATCAGCTGGCTGTTGAAGTCGATGAAGCGCTTCCCTTCCGGCGTCCAGAAGTAAATGCCCTTGGCGCGCGCGACCGGGATAGGATCAACCTTCGATTGGGCGGACCACTCGAACAGGGTGTGTTTCCTGGTGAGATCGACAATTTCCTGGCCGGTGAGAGTTGGATTTACAGCGGTCGTGGTCATACTGCCCTCGCTTCCCGATCCTACTTTAATTTTCACCACAGAGGCACAGAGACACAGAGGAACTAGAGAACTCTTCGAACAATTCTCCGGGTCAGTCGCGCCAGATTGAAATTGATCAGAAGGCCGACGCGCTTTCCCGAGAAGTTTGAATCTGTGAGCAACTGCAGGCTCGTGATCAGAACTTTCTCGAGTGCTCTTTCGCCCAGCGCTCGACCACCACTTTCTTTTCAGTGTAAAACTCGACGGAGTCGCGTCCCTGGCCGTGCATGATGCCGAAAAAGCTGTCTTTCCAGCCGCTGAACGGGAAGTACGCCATGGGAGCAGCCACGCCGATATTGATGCCAATGTTTCCCGCCGGCGCTTCGTAGCGGAAGCGGCGCGCCGCGGCACCGCTCGAGGTAAACAGCGACGCCTGGTTGCCGTAGGGATTGCGCTCCAGAAACGCGAGCGCTTCATCCATGTCATTGGCATGGACCAGGCTGAGCACGGGGCCGAAGATTTCGGTGTGCGACAAATCGCTGGCCGCAGGCACGCCATCCAGAATGGTGGGCTTCACGAAATTTCCCTTCTCGTGTTTAGGAATTTTTGGGTTGCGGCCGTCGACCAGAACTTTCGCGCCCTGTTTTTCGCCCGCGCCGATGAGCGACTCGATCCGCTCTTTGCTTTGGCGGGTGATCACCGGCCCCATCTGGACTCCGTCCTCGAGACCGTTTCCGACGCGGAGCTTCGCGGCGGCATCGGCAATCGCTTCACGGAAGGTTTTCTGCGCCTCGCCGATGGTTACCGCGACGGAGACCGCGAGGCAGCGCTGGCCGGCACAGCCAAAGGCGCTGTCAGAGATGATCTGCGTCGCCATCTGCATGTCGGCGTCGGGCAACACAATGACCGGGTTTTTGGCTCCGCCCTGGCATTGCGCGCGCTTGCCGGCCGCTCCAGCACGGGCATAAATGTAGCGCGCGACCGGAGTGGACCCGACGAAACTGATGGCGCGCACCCGCGGGTCGTCGATCAGAGTGTCAACCGCAACCTTGCCTCCGTTCACCAGATTTACCACGCCCTTGGGCAGCCCGGTCTTCTCGAGCAGTTCGTAGACGTAGCGCATGGTGAGCGGAACGCGCTCGGAGGGTTTCAGGATGAAAGTATTTCCGGTCGCAATCGCGTAGGGGAGAAACCAAAAGGCAATCATCCCCGGAAAGTTGAAGGGAACGATGGCAGCGGTTACGCCCAGCGGCTGCCGGATCATCATCTCGTCGATGCCGCGGGCAACATCTTCGAGGTTGTAGCCCTGCATCATGATGGGGATGCCACAGGCGACTTCGACATTCTCGATCGCACGGCGCATCTCGGCCTTCGCTTCGGTGAAGGTCTTGCCATTTTCCTGGGTGATGAGGCGGCTGATATCGTCGAGGTGATCTTCGAGCAACACCTTCAACTTGAAGAGCGGCTGAATGCGGTCCTCAGGCGGAGTGCGGCGCCACGCGGGATATGCCGCGGCCGCGGCGTCGATGGCCTTAGTGACCTCGGCGGCATCGGAAATGGGGACTTTCCCAAGACTCTCGCCGGTTGCGGGATTTACGATTTCGGACCACTCACGGGCGCTGGACTCAACCCACTGGCCGTCGATGAAATGAGGAACCTTGGCTTCGGTAATGATCGCGGTGCTCATGGCAGCTTGCCTCAGAAGTCGTGAAGAATATCGGGTCCCGACAGGCCTGAAAGCCCATCGCGCACAGTTGTTTCGCTGGTAATCAGCTTACACCGGCTGCGCCGCGGCTTCGTGCTTTCTTTCGTAAACGGCCTTCAGCGCGCCCTCCAGGACATCGAGCGCCTCGTCCATCTGTTCGTCGGTGATCACCAGCGGCATGAGCAAGCGAATCACGTTGCCATAGGACCCGGCGGAAATGGTAATCACACCGTGCTCGTAGCAGTACTGCGTGATCTGCTTGGTTTCTGCAGCAGCCGGCTCGCGCTTATCTTGCGACTGGATAAGTTCGAGAGCCTGCATGGCACCCAGGCCGCGGACTTCACCGATCAGCGGCCAGCGCTTCTGCCAGTCTCGGGCGCGCTTCTGAAAGCGGTCCCCCAGCGCATTGGCGCGCGCGTTCAAATCCTGCTGCTCGAACATGTCGAGCACGGCCAGTGCGGCTTCGCAGGCAACCGGATTGCCGGCGAATGTACCGCCCAAGCCGCCGGGACCCGGGGCATCCATAATCTCGGCGCGCCCGGTGATGGCCGCGAGTGGGAGGCCTCCGCCGATCGACTTGGCGGTGACGATAATGTCGGGCTCGATGCCGTAGCGTTCGCTGGCGAAAAGCGCTCCCGTGCGGCCGAACCCGGTCTGCACTTCATCAGCGATAAACAGCACGCCATGCTTGTGGCAAATTTCAATCAAGGTGCGGAAGTAATCCTGCGGCGGCGCCACGAAGCCGCCTTCGCCCAACACCGGCTCAGCGATCACAGCGGCGACACCCTCATGAGCGACCACGCGCTTGAAAGTGTCTTCGAGGTGACGCGCGCAGTACAAATCGCACGAGGGATATTTCAGCGAGTAGGAGCAGCGGTAGCAGTACGCATAGGGAATGCGATAAACCTCGCCCGGAAAGGGCTGGAATCCCGCTTTGTAAGGATGGGTCTTGCTGGTGAGAGACAGCGCCATCATGGTGCGCCCGTGGAAGGCGTCTTCGAAGGCAATGATGCCGGGACGCCCGGTAGCCGCGCGGGCAATTTTCACGGCGTTCTCAACCGCTTCGGCGCCGGTGTTCACGAACAGAGTTTTCTTGGGAAAGTTTCCGGGGGTGATCTGGTTCAGGCGCTCGGCCAGGCGCACGTAACTTTCGTAGGGCGTCACCTGGATGCAGGTGTGCAGGAATTTGTCGAGTTGCCGCTCGATGGCTGTGAGGACGCCGGGAGCACGATGCCCGGTGTTCAGGCAGCCAATGCCGCCGGCGAAATCGATGTAGCGGTTGCCGTCCACATCTTCGAGAATTGCGCCTTCCGTCCTGGCCACATAAATTGGAGTGGCGTGGGAGAGGCCGCGGGGCACGGCGTTGGAACGGCGCTCGGAAAGCGCCTTCGATTTGGGCCCGGGGATCGACGTCTTCAGTTGTATCGTCGCCATCTCAGTACCATCCGATTGGAGCTTCATTGAGATTGATATGGACCTGCTTGGTCTCAAGGTATTCTTCGATGCCCCAGGGACCGAGTTCCCGGCCGAAGCCGGACTGCTTGTAGCCGCCCCAGGGCGCTTCGACGTAGGTGGGCTGCATGTGGTTGACCCACACGACTCCGGCGCGCAGAGCTTTCACCGTGCGGAAGGCTTTGAAGATGTCACGGGTCCAAACGGCCGCGGCCAGACCGTAGAGGGAATCGTTGGCAATCTTGACCGCGTCTTTCTCGTCTTCGAACGGAATGACGGCGGCGACCGGACCGAAAATTTCTTCGCGCGCGATGCGGGCGCTGTTGTCGACGTCGTAGAAGATAGTGGGCTGCACGTAGTAGCCCTTGGCAAACTGCTCTGCGCGTCCGCCTCCGAACGCGAGCTTGGCTTCTTTTTTGCCAATCTCCTGGTAGGAGCGGACGCGGTCATACTGATCTTTGCTTACGAGGGGCCCCATCTTGGTGTCGCGGTCCAGGGGCGCGCCCAGCTTGATCTTCTTGGCCTTCTCGGCCATGGCGTCGACGAACTTCTTGTAGATCGATTTCTGAACCAGGATGCGGCTTCCGGCGGAACAGACTTCGCCCTGATTGATGAACACGCCGAAGAGCGCACCGTCGATGGCGGCTTCGAAGTCGGCGTCGGCGAAGAAAATATTGGGCGACTTGCCGCCGAGCTCGAGCGTGACGCGCTTAACCGTGTCGGCCGCCTGCTTCACGATGATCTTGCCTACGGCGGCACTGCCGGTGAAGGCAATCTTGTTCACGTCGCGATGCTGCACCAGGGGAGCGCCGGCGGTCTCGCCGAAGCCGGTGATGACGTTGACCACTCCGGGTGGAAGTCCGACCTCGGCAAACCACTTTGCGAATTCGAGCGCGGTGAGCGGAGTCTGCTCAGCCGGCTTCAGCACGCAAGTGCAACCTGCGGCCAGTGCAGGGGCGAGCTTCCAGGCGGCCATCAGGAGAGGATAGTTCCAGGGAATGATCTGTCCGGCGACGCCGATCGGCTCTTTTAGAGTAAGACTGACGGCATTGTCGGGCACGGGGTTGACGTAGCCGAGAATCTTGGTGGCGAGGCCACCGTAGTACTCGAAGCAGGTGGCAACGTCGTTGAGATCGTATTCGGCTTCGACGATGGGCTTGCCGGTGTTGCGGCACTCGAGTTCGGCGAGCGCGGGCAAGTGCTGGCGGACTTTATCAGCCAGACGAAAGAGGACGCGGCCGCGCTCCTGCGCGGTTGTGGTTGCCCACGGACCTTCTTCGAACGCCGCTCTGGCGGCTGCGACGGCGCGGCTCACATCTTCGGCCGTGGCGTCCGGGACTTGCGCGATGATTTCTTCCGAGGCTGGGTCATAGACCGGAAATGTTTTCGCCGACTTGCTGTCGACCCATTCGCCGTTGATGTGCATCTGGTAGGTCTTCACTTCTGTCTGGACTCCACTAGGCATACGAACCTCCGCGAACGATGTGGACCCGGATTTTGCCCGGGGTAGGCGAGTGCCGCTCGCCTGATCAAAAGCGCTGCCGGCCTGTGCCCGGGCCCGACCGACGAGGGCGTCTGTGCCTACGAGGATCTGGCTACTTCCACGGGCTCGACCGCTACCGGGCGCGGCGGCTTCAGGCGGCCATAGACGAAAAAGAAGAAGACCGCCAGCAAAAGAAATGCCGCCGTAATGCCAATCATGGTGACTTCGTATTTCCACACCGAGGTGATCTGCTTCGCCGGGAAAAAGGCGAGCGCGATGCCGAGCGTGGTGGTTACAAAGCCCGCCGCGCCCGCAAACAACAGCGTGCCGCGACGGTAGCGCCGGCTCTCGAAGGGCTTGCGCAGGGCGAAGCGCAGCAGTGCGGCGAACACATACAAAAAAGGAACCAGTTGCAGAACCACCGCGAGCGAAAGCATTCTCTGAAACGCTTCCTGCACTCCCCCGGAAGCGTAGAAGTTGATGACCACAAGGATGAGAGAAACGATGGCCTGGACGATGAGTGCCGCGTACGGTGTGGCGTATTTGGGATGAACCTTGCCCAGCCACGAAGGCATGTAGGAGTCGAGTCCAGCGACGAAGGGAATGCGCGCCGAGCCGCCCATCCAAGCCGACCCGATGCCCGCGATGGACAAACTCAGCATGACCGCGAAGGGCGCGATGATCCAGCCGACGCCGACCTTGGTAGCCATGTGGCTCACGGCCTGAACGATGCCCTGCAGCACACTGATCTCGTCTTTACGCACGGCAAACAAGAGGGTCAGGGTGGCGCCAATGTAGAGGGCCCCGGAAATGACTCCTCCCCAGGCGACGGCGCCGGGCAGGGTGCGCTGCGGGTCGCGGATCTCGTCGCCCATGATGGAGGCGAGTTCGAGGCCAACCAAGCCAAAACAGATTACGCCGAAGGAATTCAGGACAAAGCGGGGATCGGCCGGAATGCGGAAGTCGCTGGCGGTGACGGTGGTGCCGAAGCGGAAGTAGATGGTCAAGCCGAGGCCGATGAGGACGGTGGCAGCGATGAAGGTACCAATCGCGCCGGCGTTATTCAGCCACTTGCCGACACCCAGCCCGACGATATTAAAAATCGTCAACACGGCCAGCAGGACCAGCGACGTCACCATGGCAAAATTCTTGTTATCGGCGAGGCCCGCGTGTCCTGGGCCCATGGCAAACACCGACACGCCGACGAAATAGAGCATTACCGTCGGCACGTAGAGCATGTTGTTGGTCCAGTAGCACCAGCCGGAGAGAAACCCGTGAAAATCGCCGAAGACTTCCTTGGCCCAAAGGTAGACTCCACCCTCGCCGGGATATCGTTGCGCGAGCTCAATCACGGCAATACCCTGCGGCCAGAAGAAGAGGAGGAGCGAGATCAGCCATAGCCAGACGGTCACGCCGCCGTTGGCGGCGATTGAGGGGACGACGTTTAAGTTGAAGACCGCGACCACGAACAGCAGTACCAGATCCCAGCGTCCTAAAACCCGCTTCAGGTGCGGCTGCCCGGCCTCGGACGGTTGATCGGACAAATTTCAAACTCCCAAATGGGTGTTGCTCAGATCGGATTCATTCGTGCATAGGACATCGCGGGATCTCCGCACGGAACTGTCGATGCGGGAGGTGGGAGGCGGACAGCAGTGTCCGCCCCACACAAAATTTCCCACACCGACCCGTCCGCCTGAACTGCTCTAATGCGCGGCCAGAGCCGGAGCTTTGCCGGCACGCTCCTGCTGGGCCTTCGCGAGCGAAACCGCAATATCGTCAAACGCGGCGATGTGCTTATCGATGTCGGCTTCCGTGTGCTGCACCGACATGGTCCACTGCTCATCCTGCCAGTAAGGTTGCGCCATCACGCCGCGATTGACCATGCCAAACCAGTAGTGGCGCCAGAGATCGACGTCGACGCCCAGCCAGTCGCGGTAGTTGCGAATTTCCCGCGGGTAAAGCATCAGCGCGCCATTTGCTCCGGCCTGGGCGATGTAGGCCTGCAGGCCGACTTTTGCGATGATCTTCTTATAGCCATCGACTAGCTTCTGGCTGAGTTTCTCGACGAGCGCGTAATTGTCGCGGGTGAGAACCTCGGCAAAAGTGGCCAGTCCCGCCGCCATGGAAACGGGGTTGGTGTTGTAGGTGCCGCCGTGGAAAACCTTGTGCTGGGAGATCAGGTCCATGACCGAGGTGTGGGCGCCAAAGGCGGCCAGCGGGAAGCCTCCGCCGATGGACTTGGCCAGGCAGATCATGTCCGGGCGGACGCCGTAATATTCCGACGCGCCACCCCAGCCCAGTTTCGCGCCGGTCTTCACTTCGTCGAAGATCAGGAGCGCGCCGTTTTTGGTCGCGATATCGCGCAAGCCCTGGAGGAAGCCGGGTTGGGGCATGCAGAGGCCGACATTCATCAGGATGGGCTCAAGAATGATGGCGGCGATCTGTCCGGGATTTTCCTGGAAACGACGCTCCACCGTGAGCAGGTCATTGAAGGTGGCGATCACGACGTTGGCGATCGATGCCTTGGGCACACCCAGGCCGCCGGGAACGGAGACGGGATTCTTGATGTCGCCGAAATCGGGCGCGTGCGGCTTGACGCTGACCAGCGCGGAGTCGTGCAGCCCGTGATAGCCGCCCTCGAATTTGACGATCTTGTCGCGACCGGTGGCAGCGCGGGCGAGACGAACCGCATGCATGGTCGCCTCGGTGCCGCTGGAACCGAAGCGCACCATCTCGACCGGAAAGCGCTTGCAGATTTCTTCCGCGAGTTGCCACTCCATGTCGTGCGGCATGCCGAACATGGTGCCGGCGGAAAGCCGTTTCTCGACGGCCTTCATCACGGCGGGATGGCAATGCCCGGCCATGAGCGCGCCAAAGCACAGGTTGTGATCGACGTAGTCATTGCCATCGAGATCGCGGAAATGCGACCCCTGGCCTTCCTTCACGAAGATGGGATAGGGATCGTAGGCGCGGTAGTTGCTGGCGACGCCTAAAGGAAGACGCTTCAGGTTGCGCTTGTGGGCTTCGGCGGATTTCGGCGTGCGGCGCTCGAAAGTTTCGAGCTCCTTCTGCAATTCGGGGTACATCGGGAGTCTCCAAGAATGCTCAGGCCAGATTGGCCATTAGATTGGGTTCCTGGGCGGCGCAAGGCCGCCCGGGGATCGAAAAAACCTCAGACTAAAAAAAGAACTTCAAAGCAAATTGTACCAGCCGGGGGTCGCGAGCCTGGGTGACCTGGCCGAACTGAGAGCCATCCGACGTATTGCCGTCGGGAGTATAGAACTGGGTGTGGTTGAAAAGATTGAAGAACTCGGCGCGGAAATCAAAGTGCTTCGTTTCCGACAATCGGATCGTCTTCAGCACCGCCAAGTCCGTCTGGCTGATATGCGGCCCGCAGCAGATGGTGCGGCGAGCATTGCCAAGTGACCCGAACAATGATGGATCATAACATCCATATACCGCGCCCTGACTGCAAGGCGGCTGCGAAGGATCTGACGCATTCTCGGTGAAGCTGTTGGGGTCAAAAAAGTAGTTGCCGTTGGACTGAGGCCTCATGGTGTGGAAGGGCGCGATCTGGTTGGGTTCGCCCGGCAGTTCGAAGTCGAAGCTATACATCAACTCGTTGTCTGCCACTGATTGGATGCGAATCGGAAAACCGGTCTGGAAAGTCGTGATGCCGGAAACCGCCCAACCGTTCAGCAATTTCCCGGCAAAACCATCGTAGTGGCGAACGGGCAGCTCCCAGTAATAGCTGAAAACAATGCGATGGCGCGCATCAAAGTTAGACAGAGACCGGCTGATACGAGGATCGATCGGATTCAAGATACCTTCAAAACTGGAGGCTTCATCGAAGGATTTGCTGAAGGTGTAAGCCGTGGTGAACTGCAATCCATGCGAAAAGCGTTTATCCAGGGATACCTGCAAAGAGTTGTACGCCGAATTCGCAATCGTGTCCTGGGCAAAGATGCTGCTGAAAACCGGAATTCCGTCGGCCGGACACCCGGCGCCAGTAAGGGGATCGCATTGCGGGGAGGAATAGCGACGAAGGCCTACAAGAGTAAGGCCATTCGTCAGGGTCGTCCCCGCGGGGATCACCGAATTGTTTTGGGCGTAGGGCAAGTGAAAGTCCACGGGAAGGACAGTTCCTGGGTCAATCGTGAAAGTACTGTCGGCGAAGTACTGGCCGCACGTACCGTCGCCGAGCACGGCATTCAGATCCAGGCAAGTCTGCGGATTTCCATAGTTCAGATCGTGAGTAGCGAGTAGCCGGTGGCCCTGCGACCCCACATAGCCGACCTGCAGTTTCAGATCTCTGGTTAGTTCACGCTCGATGGTGAAGTTGTATTGCGCCGAGTACTGACTTCTCAGGTGTGGCTGAAACTGACCGAATAAGAGAATGGGGCGGAACATTCCCCAGTCCACCGGCTGATTTCGCGCCGGATTCAGAATGCCGTTAGTACCGGAGAGCGAGTCCAGGCCGAATGGGTTGGGGTAAGAGAATCCGCCACTCTGGTCAAGGAAAGGAGTATTGAAGAAAGTGTTGAATGGAAAGGTGCTGCCGCCAAATGGCGGCTCGGCGCTGAACTGTTCCAGAACAAGCTGCTCAATCGGGTTGTAGAACAGTCCCCATCCAGCCTTAATACTAGTTTTGCCCGAGGTCCCGGGGCTCCACGCAACTCCAATGCGGGGAGCGAAGGCCTTGTAGTAGGTCTGGGTCATGGCAGTGGGAACACCTTTATCTCCGGCCACAACCAAGCCGACCGGGGTCATCGATGAACAGTCGGTATTGGCAGTATCCAGGCAGGGATAAACCGAGCTCGTTTGTCCCGGCCGGAACGTCTGTACGTGCTTGCTGACATCGGCAAGAGGTGTGTTGAGTTCCCAGCGAAGGCCATAATTCAAGGTCAAGTTGGGTTTGATCTTCCAACTGTCCTGGGCGTACAGATACAGTGCCGTACTGCGAACATGTTCCACCTGCGCGGAGCCCTGACCGTAGGAGCCCGGAAATCCCAGCATGTAATCGGAGAATACCGTATCCCCAACCGTGCTATTGGTGGAAGTGCCGTCCACAAAGAATTCGCCGTTGACATCAAAAAACAAAGTCTGGTCAAACTTCTGGCGGCGGACGTCGGTTCCGAACTTCAGGGAATGATGCCCCACCACTTTGCTCAGGCTGTCGGACCATTGCAGTGAGTTGCCTACCTGCGGCACTTCACCCTCGCCATTGTTCCCAATGGTGAATCCGCCGCTCACCTGGACAAAAGGCACACCCTCTCGCGCTGCCCCAAGATTGGGGTGAATCCCCAAGGCGTTGTCCGGCGTGCCATCAGAGAAGCAAGGCACCGGCCCCAGGACGTTGGTTAGCCACGCAGGAGCAGGTGGACACGAGTTCTGCACGGTAGTAGTAAATACCGGATGCTGGAAGGTTTTCTGCGCTTCACGATTGTAGTTGAAGCGCAATTCGTTCACGGTACTGTTGTTGATGGTCCAAGTGTGGCTGATGTTCCACTGTTGGAATCGTTCGTTGGTAATGGATCCGAAACCAGGCACGTTGGCGCCCGCTGCCTGAAACTGCGCAAAGGGCGAGACTACGTGGTGATCGTCGAAATAAAAATAGAAGCTCAGGTTCTGCTTGTCGTTGATCCGGTGGTCAAGCTTTATTGTGAACTGATCGCCGCGGTCAGGCTGTACGGGTACAGTCTGAATGATGTTGGCCCCCGCCCCTGGAGTAGGGACGTACTGAAGGAGATCGACAGCAGTAGCGTCCAGGCATTCCAAGGGGATAATATTTTCCCGACCACCGGCAACGTCTGTAAAGATTCCAGGGCTGACGAGATTTCCCGACTGATCGTATGTCCCTCCATAGGGCACGGAATCCGTGTGCGCCGCTGGCAAAGCAACTCCTGATAGGCCAGAAATAGCTGACGCGCAACCTGGGCGCTGCAAGAGCGCGTAGGTGTCAGCAAGGCTTCCAGCGAAAGGACTTTCGCTCGAGAAGTCAGCCACGATCCCACTCTGTCCGTCGTTCACTGTTGGGTTCGAAGGGTCCGGACGCTCCGCCGCGGTAGGAACGGTTACAGCTGGCGACGGGATACCCTGACGGATGCGGCGACCTTCGTACGAAGTAAAGAAGAAAGTCCGGTCTTTCTTGATGGGCCCACCAAACGTTCCGCCAAACTGATTTTGATTGAATTGCGGCTTATCGCACGGAATTCCCTGTAGAGCCGTGAAGCAGTAGGCGTTCGCATTGAGCTTCGTGTTCCGGAAGAACTCATACACGTTGCCGTGCATATCGTTGGTTCCCGATTTTGTAACGACATTAACTACTGAGCCGGAATTACGGCCATATTCGGCGTCGAATGTGTTGGTGAGAACGCGGAACTCCTCAATGCTGTCGGGGGCGGGCTGTACGGTCGGCAGGTTAACAAACTGGTCATTGGCGTCGCCGCCGTTTACGCTGAAGTTGTTGGAGCGTCCGCGGCCCCCATTGACGGATACCGCGCCAGCTTTGTCGTTTCCGTAAACGACCGAGTTGGAAGATCCGACGGTAGACATCACGCCGGGCTGGAGCTGCAAGAACTGGTAGGTGTCCCGCGCATTGAGTGGAAGTTGACTGATCGATCGGTCGTTGACGACCGCACCCAGCTGGGTGCTCGTGGTATCTACAAGCGGAGCTTCCGAGGTGACTTCTACCACTTCCTTGGTTTGCCCGACCTGCAATGTCAGGTTGAGAGTCACAACCTGGTTGACCTCAAGAGTGACACCCTTGCGCAAGATGGTTGTGAAGCCCTGCTGCTCTACTTTTATGTTGTATTGTCCGGGCTGGACTTCCAGTAAAACGTAGTCGCCACTGTCATTGGTCTTGACATCCCGGGTCACACCCGTCGCCTCATTACTTAGCGTAACCTTTGCGCCCACCACGCTCGCGCCGCTGGCGTCTGACACGTGTCCCAGAATACGGCCGCCCGTACTCTGAGCCGAAAGCAAGGAGGAACCGAGGAGACAGAACAGTGCAACCAGAACTCGCGTCGCTTGCAACGAACGCATAAGACCTCCGCCGGTCAGAAGAGAATTTTTGCCAACTGATTTCGCAAACAGATGCGCTTGCACAGAACACAAACCTTGCTATAATCGCGCAAGGTTAGAGAACCAGCCACGCACTGTCAAGCGAAAAATAGTGATCCCCAGAGCAGCGAAACGATAGAAAACGGACCGCTAACGCTAGAAAACGGACCGCTCAGGCAATGAAGGCCGAGGGAGCTAAACCTTACTTGAAAATCGGAGACGTGGCTCGCATGGTGGGCGTTTCGCCCTCGGTGATCCGCTCCTGGGAAAGTCTCGGGCTGACGCGGCCGCACCGCACCGAGAGCAAGTACCGGCTGTACACGGCCGGGGACGTAAGGCTGCTCAAGCGGGCGCGCTTTCTCCGGCGTGTGCGCGGGCTTAATGCGCCCGCCATCGTCGAGGTTCTGAAGCGCGAAGGATTGGTGCGAACCACGCCCGATGGAGCCGCCGGAGCGATCGGGGCACGCCTGCGGCAACTGCGCACGCGGCAAGGCCTGTCGCTGGCAAGGGTGGCGAAGGCGGCCGGAATCTCAGTGGGGTTTCTGAGCGCGATCGAGCGCTCGCAGATGAGCGCCTCCATCAGCACCCTGCGCCGGCTGGCGCGCTTCTACAAGACCAACATCTTCGATTTTTTTGATCCGGCCGAAGCCAGCAGGCGACTGGTGCGCCCGGGCGAGCGCAAGGTCCTTGAGGCCGGCCCCGGGGTACGTATGGAGTTGCTGGCCTGGGGCAATACGGTAATGGAACCACACCTGTTTCGCATCGCGCCCAAGGCTGGCAGCGGCGAATCGTACACGCATGAAGGCGAAGAGTTCCTGCTGGTACTGCGCGGCGAACTGCACCTGGCACTCGACAGCCAGGAGTTCCGCCTCAAGTCCGGGGACAGCTTTTACTTCGAGAGTGCGACCCCGCATCGTTGGAAGAATCCGGGGCGCTCGGAGACCTGGGTGCTGTGGGTGAACACTCCGCCTACCTTTTAGCGGGTACGCTCCACCCAATCGCGGCGAACTGGAGGGAACTTGAATCAACGGGCTAGGTCGTGGACAGGAATCGGGTGGAGTACGGGATTGGCAGCTGTCGCTTTAGTAACCATGAGTCAACCGGTCGAGGCGCGAGCACAACCGACCGCGGCCGACACCGTCGTTGTCCATGGGCGGGTGTACACCGTGAATTCCAAGCAGCCCTGGGCGGAAGCGGTCGCGATCCGAGGCGACAAGATCGTCGCGGTGGGTGGTGCCAAGGATATCGAAGCTTATCGCGGTCCGGCGACCAAGGTGGTGGACGCCGGCGGCCGGCTGGTCTTGCCGGGCTTCACAGACTGCCACATTCACTTCCTTGACGGCGCTTACAGCTTGCAGCTGGTGCAGCTGGGCGGTGCCAAGGATGTTCCCGAGATCCAGAGGCGCGTGAAAGCATACGCTGACGCCCATCCCAATGAACCCTGGGTGCTGGGTGGCGGTTGGACGTATCCGTCGGTCGGACCAAGCAATCTTCCAGACAAGAAATATCTCGACGAGATCATCCCGGACCGGCCGGTTTACCTGGAGGCCTTTGACGGCCACACCTGGTGGGCGAATTCGAAGGCACTGCAACTGGCCCACATCACCCGGAACACGGCCAATCCCGAAGGCGGCGAAATTGTGCGCGATCCGAAGACCGGGGAGCCCACGGGCGCACTGAAGGAGGACACGGCGGACGCACTTGTAACCAAGGTGATTCCGCTGCATTCCCGCGAGGAAAAGCTGGCAGCGTTCCGAGCAGGCCTGAAGGAAGCCAATCGCGCGGGATTGGTGCGGGTGCACAGCGCGAGCGGAGTCGGTATTGCGAGCAGCGACCTGCAGAATGCCGACCTGCTCGACGAACTCCGAAAATCGGGCCAGTTGACCGTGCGGATGTACCTTGCGTACCGCGCCCAGCCACCGACGGTTACGCCCGCGCAGTTGGAAGAGATCGACGAAGCGCGCAGGAAATACCACGACGAATGGATTTCTGCGGGCGCGGTGAAGTTTTTCATGGACGGGGTGGTGGAGTCGCACACGGCCGCAATGCTGACGCCTTACAGCGACGATCCGAAACTGGTTGGCAGCCTGCTATGGGATCCGGAGTCGTACCAGCGCGCGGTCGCGGAGCTGGACAAACGCGGCATCCAGATTTTCACCCACGCGATCGGCGACCGCGCCGTGCGGGTGACGCTGGACGCTTATGAGAATGCCGCCAACAAGAATGGCACCCACGACCGGCGCCATCGCGTCGAGCACATTGAAACCATTACCGCACAAGACATCCCGCGCTTTGGAAAACTGGGAGTGATTGCCAGCTTTCAACCGCTGCATGCCTATCCGGATGACGACACCCTTCTGGTGTGGGCGCGCAATGCGGGTCCTGAGCGCACCCAGCGGGCGTGGCCCTGGCACAGCGTGGAAAACTCGGGAGGAGTGCTGGCTTTCGGCAGCGATTGGCCAGTCGTCACACTGAATCCGTGGGAAGGCGTGCAGAATGCGGTCACCCGGCAGACTCAGGAGGGCAATCCGCCTGGAGGGTTCGTTCCCCAGGAACGAATCAGCCTGGAAGAAGCGATCCGGGGCTACACGCTGGGCGCCGCCATCGGCGGGCGCCGCGAGCAGGCGGAAGGGTCGCTGGAGCCGGGAAAACTGGCGGACCTGATCGTCGTCTCCCAGGATCTGTTCCAGATCAAGTCCAACGAAATTAGTAAAACCGAAGTGCTCCTGACCATAGTTGGCGGCAAAGTGGTCTATGAGTCGCCGGGCTGGAACGCTGCCACCCATCCCCCGTCCGCGGAGGCTAAGCAGGAATGAAGAGACCGGCGATTTTCGCGTGCCTATTGCTCGTGGTTCTCATCCTGGGATCGTGCGCCAAGAAGGCGCCTACGCTGAACCTGCTGGTGTGGGAAGGTTATGCCGACCCGCTGTTTGTGCGGGGATTTGAAGAGCAGTGCAAGTGCAAAGTCTCGGCGTCGTACATGGGATCGAGCGATGAACTGGTGGCCAAATTGCGGGGCGGCAGCGCCAGCAATTACGACGTGATCTCGCCGTCGAGCGATGTAGCCACCATGATTTCGTCGGCGGGGCTGGCCGCAGCGCTCGACCTGTCTAAAATCCCGAGCTATAGCCAGCTCTCTTCGAAGCTCACCTCCCTTCCCCTGGTGCGGGTAAATGGCAAGGTGTACGGGGTTCCGTTCACGTGGGGACCCAACCCGCTCCTCTATGACACCAGCGTCTTCCCACAACCGCCGGCTAGCTGGGAAGTGCTGTGGGATCCGAAGTATCGCGGCAAGATCTCGGTGTGGGATGATCTCTCTACGGTTTACATGGCCGCCCAGATTCTTGGATACGACAAGCCCGATCCGAACCAGCTCTACAACCTGAGCGACGAACAACTGCAAGCGGTGAAGAAAAAGTTACTCGAGCTCAAACCCAACGTCCGCAAGATGTGGACCACCGGCGGCGAGCTCACGAACCTGTTTCAGAATCACGAGGTGGTTGCCGCCATGGGCTGGCCTCTCAACACGGTCGAGTTGAAGAAGAAGAATTTTCCAGTCGGCGAAACCATTCCCAAGGAAAACACGACGGGGTGGATCGACCATTTGATGATCACCTCCGCCAGCGAGAACAAGGAACTTGCCTACCAGTTTCTGGAGTACATGGTGGAAGCGAAGACGCAGAAACTCGTGGCCGACGTGACCAACTACGTAACCGCCAATCCAGAGGCTGGACAGCTGATGACGGGGCAGCAGCGACAAGTCCTGCACCTTGATGATGTGGACAATTACCAGAAGCGCATTTATTTCTGGCAGGATGTGCCGCGGCGCGCCAAGTACAACGAGATCTGGAACGAGGTGAAAGCCGCCCAGTAGTGGAATCCATTGCCGGCACTCGAGGGCCCGCCTGGCATCGCGCGAGCAGGACGCCGGTTTGAAACTGAAAGATGCTCACCAGCGAACAATCCGCCAGAACCGATGTGGGTGCGGCGGCCGCGCCTGCGCTGCTCGACATTCGGAAAGTTGCCAAGAGCTTCGGGAAGAATGTTGTGCTCCGGGACATATCCCTGCAAGTTGCCGAGGGCGAGTTCCTCACGATTCTGGGCGAAAGCGGATCCGGCAAGACGACGCTGCTGCGGATCATTGCCGGATTCGAGACCGCGACTACGGGAGAGTTATGGATGGGCGGAGAACGGCTGGATCGTCTGCCTCCCTATAAGAGGCGGGTGAACACCGTCTTCCAGCATTACGCCTTATTTCCGCACCTCACGGTGGAACAGAACGTCGGTTACGGGCTACGGGTAGCCAAGCGGCCCGCCTCAGAGATTCATGCGCAAGTGGAGCAAGCCCTGGCCCGGGTGAAGATGACGGTTCACGCGAAGGCCAAACCGTCGAAGATAAGTGGCGGGCAGCAACAGCGGGTGGCACTGGCACGTGCGCTGGTGAAGCGACCCCAGCTTCTGCTGCTGGACGAACCTTTGTCGGCATTGGACGCAAACCTGCGGCGCCAGATGCAGGTGGAACTGAAGTCCCTGCAGCGTGAGGTAGGCATCTCGTTTGTCTTTGTCACCCATGACCAGGAAGAGGCCATGGTGATGTCGGACCGCATCGCGCTGCTGCGCCTGGGGGACCTGGAGCAGGTCGCGACGCCGCGCGAGATCTATCGCAGACCGGCGACGGCGTACACCGCCCAGTTCATCGGCCATACGAACCTGTTGCGAGTCGATGTCAGAGGCGGCATGGTGCATTGCCATTCCCTGTCGTGGAGAGGGCAACTCCCTGACGGAGCGGCGCTGCTTTCGCTGCGCCCGGAGAACATCCGCCCGGCCGCGTCCACGGGATCTGGGCCGGGCAGCCTGGTACGGTTTCGCGGGCAACTCCGGCACCAGGCCTTTCATGGCGCAACCGAACTGCTGCAAATCGCATGCTCGGACGGGCTGGTGTTCTCGGTGCGAACCGGCGCGCGAGCTGATTGGCAGGGCGAACCAGAATTCGAATTTGATCCAGCAGACGCGGTGAGGGTACGCGAGTCGACGGAGAGAGCCTAGCAAATGTTTTCGCGCGCTTACAGAGCCGTGGTCACGGTGCCTCCCCTGCTGTGGGTCACCGTCTTCCTGCTGGTTCCGTATCTGCTGATGTTCTGTTACAGCTTCTGGTCGGTCTCTACATCGCAGAACATCGTGCACGCCTGGACATTTGCCAACTACCGACAGCTCATCAGCGTGGAGGTGTACTGGCAGACGCTGTTGCGCTCCATGTGGATCGCAGGGCGGGTGATGCTGTTCTCGCTTCTGCTGGGCTATCCGCTGGCGTATTTCCTGTCGTTTTATGGGGGCGCGAGGAAAGACCTCCTCTACCAGTTGGTCATTATTCCGCTGTGGGTGAGTTACCTGGTACGGGCGTACGCCTGGAAGACGATCCTGGGCAGCGACGGGGTTCTGAATACGCTGTTGCAATATGTGCACCTGACCCGGCATCCGGTTGAATTCCTGCTTTACAGCCCGTTCGCGGTCGTGCTCACGCTCACGCACATCTACACGCCCTTCGCGTTTCTTCCGATTTACGCTGCGCTGGAACACATTCCGCGGAACCTGGTCGAAGCCTCGAATGACCTGGGCGCTTCGCCGGCGCAGACTTTCTGGCGGGTGATCTTTCCGCTCTCGATTCCGGGCGTGCTGGCGGGAGCGACGTTCGCGTTCGTGCTGAGCCTGGGCGACTTCCTGGCGCCGTTGCTGCTCGGGGGACCCAGCGGGATCATGATTTCGAATATCGTCGTCAGCCTCTTTGGCGCGGCTTACAACTGGCCGCTGGGGGCGGCAATTTCGCTGTGCATGCTGGTGTTGGTGGTGAGCTTGCTGTTCGTTTCCGAGCGGCTCGAGAAGAAATGGAGCTTCTCATGAGCGCGACGAACGCCCGTGCCGGCGGCTCGCGCTGGCTGCTTTGCCACACCGTCCTGGTATTCGCGTTTCTATACTTGCCCATCGCGGTCCTCATTATTTATTCGTTCAACGGCGCGGGCGTGGGAGGATTTCCGCCGCGAAACCTGACGTTCGATTGGTACCGCACGCTATTTGCCGATGGGGCCATCTGGGAATCGGTGGGGAATAGTCTGCTGGTGGCGGCCGCGGCGGTTGCGATCGCATTGGCCCTTGGCATCCCGGCAGCCCTGGCTCTGGATCGCGCGCAGTTCCCGGGCAAAGCGCTGTTCCGCCGCCTGGTGCTTTTGCCGTTGATTCTGCCGGGAATCATCACTGGCCTGTCGCTGTTGATGCTGGTCAACGAGGCCAAGATCAAGCTCAGTTTGCTGACCATCGTCCTGGGGCACGGGACGGCGTTGATCTCGGTGGCAACCACAGAGGTCTTCGCCGGCCTGCAGAAACTGGACCGGGCCCAGGAAGAAGCCTCTCTCGATCTGGGCGCGAACTACTGGCAGACCTTCCTGCGCATAACCCTGCCGAATCTCAAGCTGTCGATTATCGGGGCTGGCCTGCTGATTTTCACGCTGTCGATGGATGAGATTGCAGTCAGCTTCTTCCTGATTGGGCGGGACAACACGCTGCCGCTGGAAATCTGGGGCCGGTTGCGGCGAGGCATCACGCCCGAGATCAATGCCATCTCAACCATCATCTTCGTGTTTTCGTTGGCGGCGATTGTTCTTTGGTACCGCTTGCGCAGGAGCGCCGAAGGGCCGCCGGAGGTCGCTGCAGAACTAATGGAAGCCGTGGTCCAAGGAGACTAATTGTGAGTGCGAATCGCCGGGACTTCATCAAGTTTGTGGTAGCGGGAGCGGTCGCCTCGGGATGCCCGCTGGATGCAACTTTGTTTGCGGCGCCCGCCGATGTGGCGCCCACCATCGAGGGCGAAGAGAACAAGATCTGCCACCAGGTGCGGGACGGCAAAGTTTTCTCCCGGCCGCCTGCCTCCGCGACCCACGATGTGGTGATCGTGGGCGGGGGCATGAGCGGCCTGACCGCGGCCTACCTCCTGCAGAAACGCGATTTCCTGCTGCTCGAGAAGGAACCGCACTTTGGCGGCAACGCGTACCTGATGGAATACCAGGGCCAGGCGTACGCCACCGGCTCGGCGTTTGGGGACAACGAGGTAGTGGTTGCCTTCTCCAAGGAAGTCGGCCTCGAACCGCTGCCCGTAAACAATTTCGATCCCACGATTGTCAACGGCGAGTTCGTGGCAGACACCTGGGGCGACGGCATCGACAAGCTTCCCTACCCACCGGCCGTCCGGGAAGCGTTTAAGAAGTTTCGCAAGGAATTGCTTGCGATCGACCTTGAAAAGCGGAAGGTGGAACTCGCCAATATCGCCCTTACTGATCTCATGAAGGACTATCCGCCGGAAATCAAGCTCTGGTGGGACGGCTTTGGCGCTTCCAGTTGGGGCAGCCGTTCGGAAGATTCGCCGGCCGCCATCGGAGTTGCTGAAATGCAATGGATGGCCGGGCCCAATCGCAAAGACGACCGCTACACCTGGCCCGGCGGACTGGGCGCGCTCAGCAAACATCTGGTCGACATACTGCAGCCCAAGAACAACGAACGCATGCAGACGGGCGCTACCATCGTGGCGGTAACGACGGAAAAGAATGCGGTCAACGTCACGTACCTGCAAGGCACGGAACTGAAGACGGTGGCGGCAAAAGCCGTCATCATGGCGACGCCCAAGTTCATCACGCGACGAGTTGTAGAAGGTATCCCGGAGAAGCAGGATGAAGCGATGCAACAGATGCGCTACATCCCCTATGCGCTGGTGAATCTTATTTTCGACAAAGAGGTATACCGCAAGGGTTATGACAATTGGTGTCCGGGATGCTCCTTTACCGACTTTATTGTGGCCGATTGGGTCGTCCGCAAGCAGCCGGAATATCACCCGAAATTCAACATCCTGAGTTGTTACACGCCGCTGCACGAGGAGCAACGACGGCTCTTGCTGACCGAGCCAACCGCTCGCAAACTCGCGGGGGACGTTCTGAAGGATTTCCAGAAACTTCTGCCTGCCACGAACGTGGATCCGATCGAGGTCCATCTCTACCGGCGCGGGCATCCCATGTACATGACGACGCCCGGCTTGTACACCAAGGTGCAACCGCTGCTGCGCACGCCCATGGACCGCGTGTTCTTCGCCAATACCGACTCCGAGGGCCCGGTTTCCAGCACTACTCAAGCGATTGTTGGGGCGCGACGTGTGGCGCAGGAGGTGGAGCACCGGCTGGCCGGCCGGCACGCACCGGAATTCCACGATCGACCGGCGTTTACCGGCTGATTTGTGTGGTGCCGTCAGAGGGCCTGGAACTACCGTCCGGCGTCGAGTCTGTCCGCCAAATCCAGCTCGGCATAGTAAAGTAGTAGAGGCGCCCACGCAGGTCTTTCCTCTTGGCATCTTTTGGACAAAGGACTGTCTTATTTTGAGTGCAAGTATTCGCAACATCGCCATCATCGCGCACGTCGACCACGGCAAGACCACGCTGGTCGATGCCATGCTGCAACAGAGCGGCACGTTTCGCTCGAACGAAGCCCATGTAGATCGCATTATGGATTCGAACGAACTGGAGCGCGAGCGGGGTATCACGATCCTGGCCAAGAATACGTCCGTCTTTTATCACGGGGTCAAAATCAACATTGTGGACACCCCGGGCCACAGTGACTTCGGCGGAGAAGTGGAGCGCGCACTCAAAATGGTGGACGGCGTCATGCTGCTGGTTGATGCCAGCGAAGGTCCCCTGCCGCAGACCCGGTACGTGCTGGGCAAGGCGCTGGAAGCCAAGCTTCCGCCCATCGTGGTTATTAATAAGATTGACCGCGCGGACGCGCGGCCCCAGGAAGTGCTCAACGAGATCTATGATCTGTTCATTGACCTGGACGCAAAGGAAGACCAGCTCGAATTTCCGGTGCTTTATACCAACGCCAAGACGGGCACTGCGTCCACGGACATCCAGGGCGGCGGCCAGAACCTGGGCCCGCTGTTCGATGCCATCGTGAAAACCATTCCGCATCCGCAAGGCGATGTGGCGGGGCCGCTGCAAATCCTGGTCGCGAACCTGGACTACAGCGACTACCTTGGACGGCTGGCCATTGCGCGGGTATTCAACGGCAAGATGTGGACCGGAGAAGAAGTCAGCATCGCCAAGCGCGATGGTTCGTTCCAGAAAACCAAGATCACCAAGCTGTTTTCGTTTTCCGGCCTGAAGCGTGTGGACATCACCGAGACCGAACTCGGGGACATCGTCGCGGTCGCCGGGGTGGAAGGAATCACCATTGGCGAGACGATCACGAACGCAGAGAACCCGGTTCCGCTGCCGCCGATCGTGATTGACGAGCCTACCATCGCGATGATGTTCACGGTGAATACGTCGCCTTTCTCGGGACGGGATGGCACCTACGTGACCTCGCGCAATCTGCGCGACCGGCTGGCCAAGGAACTTCTGACCAACGTATCGCTGCGCGTGGAAGACTCCGGCAGCACGGATGCCTTCAAGGTTCTGGGGCGGGGAGAACTGCAGCTTTCCATCCTGATTGAAATGATGCGCCGAGAAGGCTTCGAGCTGATGGTGGGCAAGCCCGAGATCGTGACCAAGCGCATGGACGGCAAGCTGATGGAGCCGGTGGAATATTTGACCGTGGATGTTCCGGAGGAGTTCGTCGGCGTGGTGATGGAACAGCTCGGCACCCGCAAGGGCGAAGTCGCCAACATGCACAACCACGGCTATGGCCGGGTGCGCATCGAATTTCGCGTGCCCAGCCGGGGCTTGATCGGATTGCGCAGCCAGCTGCTCACTGACACGCGCGGCACCATCGTGATGAACTCCCTGTTTCATGGCTACACGGAATGGCAAGGCGAGATTCCGCACCGGCCGACGGGAGTACTGGTCGCGGATCGGGGCGGGCTCTCGACCTCGCATGCACTCTACAACCTGCAGGAACGAGGCGAGCTTTTCATCGGACCGGGCGTGGATGTGTATGAAGGGATGATCATCGGCGAGAACGCCAAGGACAATGATCTCGACGTCAACGTGGTGCGCGAGAAAAAGCTGACCAACATGCGGGCCTCGACTTCCGATGAGGCGATCCGGCTGGTGCCCTTCCGCCAACTGAACCTGGAGCAGGCGATTGAATTCATTGCGGACGACGAATTCGTCGAAATCACTCCCAAGTCTCTCCGCCTGCGGAAGAAAGTGCTGCAGTCGAACAAGCGCAAGAAGAGCACCGGCGCCGTCATGGCGGAGGAGACCCGGTAGTGGCCAAGCGGGGAGATGGTCGGCCGATCCCCCCTGCCGAGTCTCTGCGCATGTATCTGGTCCCGTGCAGTTGCGGGGTCACCTTCGCGGTTTCAGAAAATTATGATCGCCAGGGCACGCAATGGAGCCGTTTCCTGGTGTGTCCGGGTTGCGGCAAGCGCCATGATCCGAAGAACCGGCTGCTTCAGCTCGGGTACCATCGCGAAGGCTATTGGGGCGTTGATGACTGCTAAAAACGGCAGGACGTCGAGCCCCGGGCATGGCTTGCGGTGTCTGGAATTTGACGGTCTTGGACAACCGCCGGGCAGACACACAAAACCTCTCTTCCGGGCAATTCCTGCTATACTTCCCCCGCATTTGACTGTTCGTCGCTCCGGCCTCGATTCCAGGAAGGGCTCAGGCGCTACCTGCTTCCCTGCCGAAGTAGCTCACACTCAAATAGCTCACCCCCGAGGCACTCGCTTGAAGAACATCTTTGTTGGAAACCTGGATTTCAACACGTCAGAAGAGGAATTGAAACAGCTCTTTGAAGTACACGGACAGGTGGATCGCGTCAGCATCATGACCGACCGGGATACGGGACGCTCGCGCGGCTTCGGCTTTGTTGAAATGGCAAGCGCCGAGGATGGAGAGAAGGCGATCGCAGCACTGAATGGTTCCCAGGTCGGTGGACGCACGTTGAACGTGAACGAAGCGCGTCCGAAACCGGAACGCACGGGTGGTGGTGGGGGCGGTGGTGGCGGGCGTGGTCGCGAACGCAGCGGCGGAGGCGGCGGTCGCGGTCGCTGGTAGTTGCCTCGAGGGAAGTCCAACCGAAGTTTCGCAGCCCTCGGACCGTCTCCTGCATTTGATGGCATTGGAGTCCGGATGTAAACTGGAGGTCGCGCGCCCGTAGCTCAGCTGGATAGAGCGGCAGCCTCCGGAGCTGTAGGTCGGGAGTTCGAATCTCTCCGGGCGCACCAGTTTTCTTTCCTCATCCCTATCATTGTTTATCCCTCGGCTCAGGACTGCATCTGGAACGCGAGCAGTTCGGGCCAAAGTACCAGCAAGGCATGGCGAAGCACCAGGCCCGCGCAGAGTGCAACCAGCACGCTCGACAATGACCCGACCAGGAAATATTCCGTAAATTCCCTGCTCTTCTCGAATTCCTCGGACCGCACCAGGCCCTTGGCGGCAATCAGGAAGGCGAGCGCAGAATAGCTTCCCGCCGCCACCACGAGGGTGAGAACAATCCGCTCAAGGTTGCCGATTAGACGGCCGCGATTCAGTTCTTCAACGTCCACCCTGAATTCCGAAAGCGCAGTCGTTCTCGCCGTGAGCGCAGTGGCGGGTGCGGGGATTTGTGCTGAGGGATCGAGTGGCACTGCTGGACTCGTCGCCCGGGCGGCGGCTTCTTCCGGGACGGGTTTGGCGGGTCGGGTAGACGGCAAGGTTCCTGCCTTCCTCAAGATTCCTCGAACGATATAGGTTCCTCCCCGGATGATGAAAAGCAGGATGGTTCCTGCAAGGCACAGGGCGCCGGTTTGAGCGTCGGTAAGGGCTGTGGGACGCCAGTCCGAAGCGAGCTGAAAATGCCGGATGTACGCCAAGGGAAAAACCATCAGCGCGACAACGCAAAGACATTCGAACTCCGCCACCCAGCGCATCGGCAGTCGATAGCGAAGAATGGGTTGTACCAGCACGATGAGAAGCAAGAAGAGAGACAGCCCGAGCGAGCGGCCCAACGCATAGGACAGTGTCCCGATCAGGACTGCCCGTAGGGCTGACAACCAGCGCCAGAGCTTCCAGTGGAATCGCTGGGCTTCTTCTTTAAGAGGATCGGCCGCCACCGCGTACGAGACGACACCCCATAGCAGGAGGCACTCCGTCCACAGGAGGAATTCCGGGGTGACGATCTTGGGAGCGCTCATGATTTCCTGCCAATCATGGGATCGACATAATCTTGCAGAATGATACGCCATGCGCTTTCCGCACCGGCGTATGGCACCCAACCGGAAGCCGCCACTTGCTTGGAAACCACTTGCCGCTTGATGCCGAAGCGCTCCGCTACCTCGCTTTGCGACATTCCCTTGCGCAGCAGGTTGGCGATCTTACGCTGCGCCTGCGTCCAATTGGAACGCTGGAACCATAGCAGGCGGGCGATTCCATTCAACACGTCGTCCAGCGAGCCAAAGCTCTTGAAAACGCCTCCCAGGACAGCGCTTTTCTTGGCGGTCTCGAGCGCCTCGCGGGCCGCGTGCAGAGCCGGTCCATCGATATTAATGGCAGATTTCTGGAGCGGGGTATCCAGCCTGCCGATGCCGATGCCAACCCGAAGCTCTCTGTCCGGAAAGCTTTCTTCCAGTCGCCAGATCAGGTCCGGGAGCAGCCGGGAGGTGTTCAGAAGGCCCTGAAATTCATCGCCCAGGGTGATGGCGAATTTGGACGCAGTCGCATCACGGTACTCTTTGTTCAACCCGGCGATCAGGTCCTGAAAATGCTTCTGGACCATTCCACGCTGCGCACTGGGCAGTTCGCGCGACCTCACCATGTCGCCAATCACGGCGATGTAGCATTGAGCCCGACGGGACAAAGAACCCCCTGGGGGACGTTTCTTGCGTCCCTCCGGAAACGTACGTGCGTCGCTATTGTCACCCATAAATGGGTAACTTTCAAGCAATCATCCAATTATGGATGACAGCAACAGAATCAGCCTTAAAAGGGTGACTCCAGAGCAATCAGCCATATTTGGATGAAAGCGGCGAAGCCACCGATCGCCAAGTCCTCCGCAGCACCCATCATTCCGGAAGAAACCCGGCCCGGCGGGAGACGCGGCTGGCTGGGCATCGGTGGAAAGGCCTGCTCTCGCCTTGTGCTGCAGTCGCCCCCGCAAGCACAATGATGTCTTATGCAATATGACGCACTCTTAGTGGTGTCCTTCGGCGGGCCGGAAGCGCCCGCGGAGGTACTTCCCTTCCTCGAGAATGTATTGCGGGGAAAGAATGTGCCGCGTGAACGAATGCTGGCCGTGGCTGAGCACTACCACCATTTCGGGGGCAAGAGTCCCATCAACGAACAGAATCGCAAGTTGATTGCAGCGCTTCAGGCAGAACTCGACCAGCACGGACCCAAGCTCCCCATCTATTGGGGCAATCGCAACTGGCATCCCCTGCTGGGGGAAACGCTCGAGCAGATGAAGCGCGATGGCATCCGGCGGGCATTGGCCTTTGTGACTTCCGCATTCAGTTCCTACTCCGGCTGCCGGCAGTACCGGGAAAACGTCGCTCAAGCCCAGGCGCAAGTGGGAGCGGGCGCGCCCCATGTGGACAAGCTGCGTGCCTTTTACAACCACCCTGGCTTCATCGCCGCCATGGTGGATCGTGTGCGGGCCGCCCTTCAAGAGCTGCCAGAGGAGGTTCGCGGGCGTTCCCGCGTGCTCTACACCGCGCACAGCATCCCGGTTTCGATGGCGCAGTCCTGCGACTACGTGAAGCAACTCGGCGAGGCGTGCCGGGTGGTTTCGGCAGCGCTTGGGCGCACCGGCGACCCGTTGGTGTTTCAGAGCCGCAGCGGGCCCGCCACCCAGCCGTGGCTCGAACCGGACGTGCTTGACGCGCTACGCAAAGTGAACCAGGGCAATCTGGCCGCAAGCGTGGTACTCGCCCCGATTGGATTCATTTCGGACCATATGGAGGTTCTGTACGACCTTGATACCGAGGCCGGGCAATTGTGCGCCGACCTCGAACTTCCGATGGTCCGCGCCGGGACCGCGGGCACCCATCCGGAGTTTGTCGGGATGATCCGAGAATTAATCGTGGAAAGAATGTATGAGAGCCCGGTGCGGATTGCGTTGGGAGGGATGGGAGCAAGCCATGACGTGTGCCCGGAGAATTGTTGTCCCGCACCGCATCGTCCGGGGGCAACTTCGGGCGGGTAACGCTTCGGAGAAACGCTACTTCAAGGCAACACCCCGCATGTCGGATGGCGCGTTGGGAGATTGCGGTTGCAGCAGATCCATCGTACCCAGGATGGTTGCGATCACCTTTTCATCGCCGGCGGCAGTATTGATCATGAGGTGATACAGGGAGCGGGTTGGCCAGTCCGCATTGAAGTAGTGCTTGATGAAGGCCATGCGTTCCCGATCGACGGTATCGACCAGGTCTTCCGCTTCCGACTGATGGGTTCCGCTCGCCACTAACCGGCGGATCTTCTCCGGACGGGGCGCGTAGAGGAACACTCGAAAAGTGTCGCCGCGTTCGCGCAGGAAGTAGGGCGAACCCCGGCCTACGACCACGGCATTGCCTTCCTGGGCGATCTTGGCCGTGATGTCTTCCATCATTCTTACCATGCAGTCGGCGTCGAACGTCTGCGCCTCGTTCAAGGGCATGCTGCGTTCGTAACTTCCGCGCCAGAATGCCTTCGCGAGGCGGTACAACGCGCCGTCCATTCTCTCTTCGCGCTGCTCCACGGTCCCGCAGTCGACATTCGCCTGCCTGGCGATCTCTTCGGTGAGCAAATGATCCCACAACTTCCAATGCAGGCGGTCGGCAAGTTCGCGGGCGATGCCAGCGCAGCCACAGCCGTATTCGCGTTCCAGCGTAATGATGCGGAACATGCCATCCTCCCGGAATTAGTGTACCGCCATCCCGCCGCTCGACTTCGTCCTCTTCATCAGAAACACGGTCGGGATCATGGCCAGAATGACGTAAGCGAGGAGGTGGAAGTTGTCCAGGTAGGCGAGCATAGTAGCCTGCCGCTGCAACATGCCCTGCACCACGAAATAGGCCTGCTTGGTCGCGTCCGCGGGACTGGTGCCGTGAGCGATCAACTGCTGCGCGGTGCCTCTTAGCATGGCCTGGAACTGTGCATTGGCAGCGGTGAGATGGCTGGTCAGGTCGCTGAGGTGCTTTTGGGTTCGCCGATCCAGCATGGTGGTGACAAAGGAAATCCCGACGCTGCCGCCGATATTGCGCGCCAGGTTCATAAGGCCAGAAGCGGCGTTGTTCTTTTCCCGGGGTAGGTAGGCGTAGGCGGACGTGTTGATCGGAACAAACAAGAAGGCGAGTCCCACGGCCTGGTACACGCGGGCCAGGACGGCGGTCTTGAAGTCAATCTCCAGGTTGAAACTGGTCATATGAAACAGCGAGAACGACAGCATCGACAAGCCGAAGACCAGCAAATAGCGGGCGTCATAGCGGGACAGCAGCCAGCCGACAATCGGCATCAGCACCATAATGGCAAACCCACCCGGAGACAGGGCCATCCCGGAGAGTTGCGCGGTATATCCCAGCAAGGTCTGCAAAAACAGCGGGAGCAACAACGTACTTCCCAGCAAGGCAAAACCCAGCATGAACATCAGCAGGTTGGAGACGGCGAAGGTGCGTTCCCGGAATAAGTGCAGATCAACGATGGGATCGTTATGCTGCCACTCCCACCAGATCACAAAAACGATGGACGCCGCCGATATGATGGCCAGGCCGAGGATGAAGCGCGAGTCGAACCAGTCATCGCGCTGGCCCTTATCGAGGACGATTTGCAGGCTACCCAGGCCGAGAGCGATAAAGCCCAGCCCGATGTAGTCAATGCGGGTCTCACTCAGCTTGCGGCGCCTTAAGTAGGGCGGGTCCTGAATGAGGCGCGAGGTGAGCAGAAGGGAAAGGATGCCAACCGGAATATTGATGAAGAAAATCCAGCGCCAGGTGTAGTTATCCGTGATCCAGCCGCCCAGCGTGGGCCCGATGGCGGGCGCCATCACGACCGCAATTCCGTATACCGCAAAAGCCATGCCCCTTTTCGCAGGCGGGAAGGTATCGGCGAGAATGGCCTGCTCGCTGGGTTGCAGGCCGCCGCCGCCGATTCCCTGGAGGATGCGAAAGATAATGAGTGCGGGCAGATTGGGCGCAAAGCCGCACAGAAATGAGCTCACGGTGAACAGGGCTACGCAGCCCATGTAAAAGTGCTTGCGCCCGACGATGGAAGACAGCCACCCGCTGAGCGGCAGCACGATCGCATTCGAAACCAGGTAGGAGGTCAGTACCCAGGTGCTTTCATCCTGTCCCGCGGAGAGGCCCCCTGCGATGTGGGGCAGGGCGACGTTAGCGATGCTCGTGTCGAGCACCTCCATGAAAGTGGCCAGCGTCACCGCGATGGCAATAATCCAGGGATTGACCGCCGGACGCCACTCGTCGGCCTGGTTCATGGTGAGAGCGGCAGAACTCATTCCCGAATCCAGACTTTCGGTTCGACCGACATCCCGGGGCGCAGCTCGTGGCCCTTGGTCTCACCCGGCTCGAAGACAATCTTGACAGGAATACGCTGAACAACTTTGACGTAGTTGCCAGTGGCGTTCTCCGGCGGCAGGAGACTGAAGCGGGCGCCGCTAGCCCCGGCGATGCTGTCGACGTGGCCCTTGTACTTTCGTCCGGTTGCATCGACGGAGAGGGTTACTTTCTGTCCCGGCTTCAGGTCGCGCAGCTGGGTCTCTTTAAGGTTGGCGGTAACCCAGATGTCATTGCCCTCGAGGGGAATGATTTTGAGCAATTCCTGCCCGGCCTGAACGTTTTGTCCAACCTCCACGGTGCGATCACTGACGATGCCGGCGACGGGCGCGACGATTTTCGTGTAGGAGAGATTGAGATGCGCCTGGTCGAGGTCCGCCTTCTTGCGGGCTGCTGCCGCCAGTGCGGACTGGGCGCGCGAGCGCACGATGGCAATCTGGTTCGGTCCGGTGCCGGCGGCTCGTTGGCCGGCCTCGGCCTGCGCCAGCTTGCTTTGCGCCTGGGTGACTTGCGAGGCAGCCGCATCGGCGTTGGCGCGCGCCGCCCCGACGGTTGCCTCTCCGGCCCTCGCGGCAGCCACCGCCTGATCGAATTGCTGCTGCGAGATTTCCTGTTTATCGACCAGTTGCTTGTAGCGGCCGAGATCGTTCTGTGCCTTCACATTGTTGGCGTCGGCCTGCTGGAGATTGGCCTTGGCTGCTTCCAGTTGTTGCCGGGCCGCCTTGATACCGGCGACCGCATTCGACACATCCGCGTCCGCCGAGGAAACCTGGCTTTCGGTATTGACCGAGGTGACGGGAACATTCACGGATGCGGCTTCGGCTGTGGCTCGGGCGTCGTTGTAATCGGCCTGCGCCCGCTCGACGGCAATGCGGTAGTCACTGGGATCGATTTCGACCAGCACCGTGCCGGCCTCAACGTACTGGTTGTCCTGGACATTCAGTCTAGTCACGTGGCCGGAAATGCGCGCGCTGATGGAATTGACGTGGCCATCGACCTGGGCATCATCGGTGGATTCATAGCTGGTGAAATAGCGCCACAGGAAGACCGCGGCAATGAGCAGTACGATGGCGCTGAGAATCAGAAACATCCGAAAGCGGGGATCATGGCGCCGGGCAAGGCGAGCATGCAGGTTGTTTTCAGAAGCCGGCGAGGGAGCCGCGGGCGCGGCCGAAGGTTCTTTTTCAGGCATGGTTTTGGTGGGTGTCTCCATGTCTATTTGCCTTTCAAGTACTGCTTCACGCCTTGCTCGGCGTTGCCGAGTGCGCGGGCCAGTTCAACCTTAGCAAGGTTGTGGGCGTAAAGGCTGGAAATGTAGCTCTCATGGGCGCTGGCGACGGATTCCTGAGCCTGCACGACTTCAAGGTTGTCAGTGACGCCGGCGGCAAAGCGGTCCTGGGCCTGGGTGAACGCCTGCTCGGCAAGATCGACAGAACTGCGCGCGACTTGCACCTGGTCGGCGGCGGCGTTCAGATCGAGCAGGGCGGTTCGCAAATCGCTATCGATCTGCCCGCGCAGATCCTCGAGCCGGGCTTTGGCCTGTCGCAACTCCGCCTCCGCCTGCAGGATGTCGGCGTGGGCTCGTCCCCCCTGAAAAATCGGAACCGTGAGGGTTCCAGCGACGTGGAAGGTGCCATTCGAAGTCGCGGGATTCACGCCGATGTCGCCATAGTCGCCTTCCAGATCGAGACTGGGATAGCGCTCCGCGCTGGCGGCACGTCGCGATAGTTCGGCGGCCCGGGCCTGGGCCAAGGCCGCTTGATAGTCGGCGCGGGACGCATAAGCGCGGCGGAGCCCTTCCTCCAGGGTGGGTGGGACAAGGAGGTCGTAGGGGGCCTTGTCGGAGAGAGCAAATTCCTGGCCGAGCCCGAGTCCTATGATGCGGGCCAAGGCCAGCTTCTGTTTCGCGAATTCATTGCGCGCGGCGATCAGTTGCTGCTGGCGACTTTGCAGTTCCACGCGGGCACGAAGCGCATCAATAGCCGGGATGACTCCCGCTTTCTGCTGATCGGCGGAGCGGTCGGAGAGCGTCTGTGCCGTCTGCACCTGAGCTTCGGCAGTCTCGACCCGGGCCCCGCCGGCGATCGCCTGCAAGTAGGCGTTGCCGGTCACGAGGACCACCAGCTCGCGGGCATCTTTGTAGGAGTATTCCGCCGCTTTCAGACTCTGTGCGGCCGAGCGCTCCTTCTGGATGTAGTTCCAGTTGAACACCGACTGGTTCAGGGAGGCGCGCACGTCGAAGTAATTGAATGGCCCAATGACGCGCGGCACGCCCGGAATACGAAATCCCAGCGCGGCGATGCTGGTCTGCTGCACCGTCTCCTGGCCCTTGGCAACCACGTTGGGCAGCAGGTTGCTAAGTTCCTTCCACTTGGCGCCGCGGGCGGCCAGGGTGTTGGCGTCGGAGAGCAATACCCCGAGATTCTGCTTGAGGCCGCGATCAATTGCGTCCAGGAAAGAGATCGCCAAGACTTCAGCGCTAGGCTTGGACGGGACGCTCCCCGTGAAGCCGTTCTGGACCACCGACTGCGGAATGATCACGTTCACCGAGGTCGAGGGCGCCGACGCGCCTGTGGTTTGGCCGTCCGCCGGCATGGAAGCAGCTGCGCAAGAGAGTATGAGAAGAGCAAACGCCAGGCTTCGTGGACGCTTAATAGGCATGATCGCTGTCTGAGGACTGCTTTATCGCGAGCGACATCGTACAACAACTGGCACCGGCTTGGACGGATAACATGTGCATCTTGATTCACATAGGCTGGAAGGTGATGCAAAAACGGAGGCCACCACCAGCCGCCACTAGGACGCACTTTGCCCGCAGAGGGATGGTCGCCGGGAATTTTTGACTCCTCCGTTACCTTCGATACTTTCTGCCGGCTGCGCGGACGAATATTCTGGGGTGGAGACGTGTCTCGCCATGCGGAATCCAATTGCGGGTCACTGTCCCAGGTATTGCGGTGGTAGCGCCCCTCTGTAACCCTGCGTGCGGCGCGGTGCCTTAGCGAGCCGCAGGCGTTGTTTTTCAGAGGTTCGTCAAACTCACATCATCCTCGCATGGTGGAAACAAACCGAGTTCCGCGAAACAGGACAGGCGGGCCAGTTTGACGAAAACAGCTAATCTGCAAGGAAGCTGATCGGAAAGTGACTGTGTATCTCTCGTCTCAGACCCGGTTCGACTCATGAGTTCGTCTTATCTGGAAAAGGCTCTGCAACTCAAGCAACGCAGCTGGCGGCGACGCCACCCGCGACATCGCGCGGACTTTCCCCTGAAAGCCACCGTGCTGCGGGAGGACGGGTACCTCGAAATCGAGGGCCGTTGCGGGGACATCGGGCGCGGCGGGATGGGCACGGTGTTGACCTCAGAAATCGCGAAAGGGGAAGTTGTGGCAGTGGAATTCCACCTGCCCGAACAGGCCGAGCTTTTTCAGGTGCGGGCCATTGTGCGCTACTGTAAAGGGTTCGTGCACGGCCTGGAGTTTCTGGGGCTGTCGAGCCAGCAGCAAGCCACCATTGACAGGTTTTGCGAAGGCTTGGCGCTCCCGGGCTAATCGACTACGTGCCCCATCGGTTACTTACCACCGTAACCTCGGTGATCTTGTTTCAGAATGAATCCTGCGTCAACCTAGAGGCTGACCCGCCATTAAGGGTACAGACCCGAAATCTATGAGTGAATCCAAAACGAACAGTGCACCGGGCACGGATTGGACCCGGCTGTTGACCGATCCGGATCTGGTCGGACATCTGGGTTCGCTGCTGCAAACCTATCGCGAAGCCCCACCGGAAAAGCGTGAGGAAGCTTTGCTTGCGGCCATGCGGGAGATCAAGAGTCAAGCGAACGCGACTGCAGCCAGTCCGGCCGCCGGTCCCGCGAATTCCATGCCGATGCAGGGTCCGACTCCGGTCGCGGCCGCAGAAATTCCACCCTTTGAGCCGGCTACTTACACGCCTTCCTGGGTGGATGACCGACGACGTTTCCCGCGAATCAAGTGCTTCGTCGCGGTCGAATTGAAAGTAGACGGCTCGGAGACGCCCATTTGGGGGAATCTGTCGAATACCAGCATGGGCGGTTGTTACGTGGAGACGGTCACTCCGATCAAGAGCGGAGCCGACGTTCAGATCGGGCTCTGGGTCGCGAGCGGCAAGGTCTGGGTGAAGGGATTCGCGCTGAACGGCATCGTGATCAAGAGCAATCCATGTTTTGGCGTGCGCGTAAAGTTCGAGCTGGAACCTTCCGTGCGCGAGAGTTTAAAGCAATTCGTAAAGTTTGTGGAAAACAGCACCAAGGCCCAGCACAGCGAACACAGTTATCTTCAGAAGCTGCAGAAATAGCACCTCCGCCAGGCAATGCGTTGGCCAGCAATCTTCCCTCCTGAACACTGCACAATTTCAGTTGCACTCCGTCGCAGGATCCGCAAGCGCGCCCACAGGCGTCCGAGAAATTGATACACTCATAGCTCCAGTTGGGTTGAAACCTCCGTCACTCGTCAGTAATCCAATGGGTTAGGCACTTTTCTCAGCGACTTGGATTAGCACGATCCCGTTGCGCTTCACAGGAGGAGCACCGCATGGTGGCTAGTGAGCAAACAGTTGTGTCCGGTGTGCAGTTGGACACGCTATCAGTCAACACCATCCGCACCCTGGCAATCGATGCGGTACAACAAGCGAATTCCGGCCATCCCGGCGCGCCCATGGGACTGGCGCCGGTAGCCTACGAGCTCTGGCAGCGGTATCTGCGGTACGATCCCGAAAACCCTGTATGGCCAAACCGCGACCGGTTTGTGCTGTCCGCCGGCCACGCGTCGATGCTGCTGTACGCGCTTCTTTATCTTTCCGGTGTGCGCAGGGTCCAAGGCGACGACCAGGTCACGAAGGAATTGTCGGTGTCGTTGGAAGAAATCAAACGATTCCGGCAGCTGGGCAGCCGCACGCCCGGACACCCCGAGTCCCACATCACCACCGGGGTGGAAACGACAACGGGACCGCTCGGTCAGGGTTGCGGAAACAGCGTGGGCATCGCTATTGCGGGACGCTGGCTGGGTGCAACCTACAATCGCCCGGGCTTTGAAATCTTCGATTACAACGTCTACAACATCTGCGGAGACGGCGACCTGATGGAGGGCGTATCAGCCGAGGCCGCCTCGCTTGCCGGCCACCTTAAGCTCAGCAATCTCTGCTGGATCTACGACAACAATAAAGTGACGCTCGACGGCCCCGCCTCCTGGTCCTTCAGCGAGGATGTGATGACCCGCTTCGTCGCCTACGGTTGGAACGTGACCCGTGTGAGCGACGCGAACGACCTCGACATGCTGAGCCGGGCGTTTCAGACTTTCCTCGACACCAAAGACAGACCGACGCTGATCGTCGTCGACAGTCATATTGGCTACGGGTCTCCGCATAAACATGACAGCAGCGATGCCCATGGTGAGCCTCTGGGGGAAGAAGAGGTGCGCCTGACCAAGCGCAATTACGGCTGGCCCGAGGATGCCAAGTTCCTCGTGCCAGAAGGCGTGCTGGAACACTTCCGCGAAGGCATTGGAAAGCGCGGTCATGAACTGCACGAGCAGTGGGCTCGCATGTTCGCCGATTACGCGAAGCAATACCCGCAACTCGCTGAACAATTGAAGCTTATGCAGCGCCGGGAATTGCCTTCCGGGTGGGATAAGAGTCTTCCCACTTTCCCTGCCGATGCCAAGGGCGCGGGAACTCGCGAGAGTGCCGGCAAGGTTCTGAATGTGCTCGCGCAGAATATTCCCTGGCTGGTCGGAGGGTCCGCCGATCTGGGGAACTCCAACAAAACGACGTTGAAGTTCGAGGGCGCGGGGAATTTCAGCGCGGGCAATTACGGCGGACGCAATTTACATTTTGGAGTGCGCGAACATGCCATGGGGGCGGCGATGAATGGCATGTCAGTTTCGAAACTGCGGCCATTCGGCGGCACGTTCTTTAACTTCAGCGACTATCTGCGTCCCACGATCCGACTGGCCGCTCTGATGGAGACTCCGGTCATCTACGTCTTCACCCACGATTCGATTGGACTGGGCGAGGATGGGCCAACGCATCAACCGATCGAGCAGCTAGCGTCGTTGCGCGCGGTGCCCAACATCACGGTGCTGCGACCGGGAGATGCCAACGAAGTAGTGGAGTGCTGGAAGATCGCATTGCAGGTCAACCATGGCCCGGTGTTGTTGGTGCTCTCGCGGCAGGCGGTTCCTACTCTGGACCGCACCAAGTACGCCTCAGCGACGGGCGTGGCCAAGGGAGCGTATGTGGTGGCCGACGCGCCGGGAGGCAAGCCGGATGTCATCCTGATGGGGTCCGGTAGCGAGGTGCCCCTGTGCGTGGAGGCTTACGAGAAGCTGAAGGCGGAAGGCATTCAGGCGCGCGTGGTCAGCATGCCCTCCTGGGAGGTTTTTGAAAAGCAGGATCAGACCTACAAGGACAGCGTATTTCCACCCAGCGTGACGGCGCGAGTTTCGGTCGAAATGGCCTCGGCGCTCGGTTGGGAGAGATATGTTGGTCCCAAGGGACAGATCATCGCAATGCGCACATTTGGCGCCTCGGCACCCTGGAAGGATCTGCAGAAACACTTTGGGTTTACCACGGAAGCTGTTGTATCTGCAGCCCGAAAGGCCTTGACTGGATCCAAGTAGATCCGTCCAACTTTCCCGACAGCTTCTGCCGCGCTGCTGCCCAACGTCAACATCCAGCAAGTTTTCACTTTGGAGGACCGTCATGAACCCCGTTGAAACGATCGAAACCGGCAAGGCCGTCAACCCTCTTAAACAGCTGCTGCAGTACGGCCAGTCGGTGTGGCTCGACTATATTCGGCGCAATCTGATTACCAGCGGCGAATTAAAGCGCCTGATCGAACAAGACGGGTTGCGGGGGATGACGTCGAATCCATCGATCTTTGAAAAGGCGATTGCGGGCAGCACCGACTACACCGACTTCCTGCATTCCATGAAAGGAAGAACCGATCTGGATGCGAAGGCCCGCTACGAGTTGCTTGCCATTCGCGACATCCAGGATGCGACCGACCTGATGCGCCCGGTGTATGACGAAGCCAAGCGGAAAGACGGGTTCGTCAGTCTGGAAGTCTCGCCTTATCTCGCCCACGACACCGACGGAACCATCGCCGAGGCAAGGCGACTGTGGAAGGCGGTAAGCCGCGACAACGTGATGATCAAGGTGCCGGGCACACCGGAGGGTCTGCCGGCGATCAAGCAGTTGATCAGCGAGGGCATCAACATCAACGTGACCTTGCTGTTTTCGCAGCAGGTCTATGAACAGGTGGCGGATGCTTACATTGCCGGACTGGAGCAGCTCGCGGCCAAGGGTGGCGATCTGAGCCGGGTAGCGAGCGTGGCCAGCTTCTTCATCAGCCGCATCGACACACTGGTCGATTCGATCGTGGGCGACAAACTCAAGACCGAAAAGGATCCCTCTAAACAAGCATTGCTCAAGAGCATTCTGGGGAAGGTCGCGATCGCGAACGGGAAGCTGACCTACCAGGGCTACCTGGCCATCTTCAGTGGTCCGCGCTGGGACGCACTGGCCAACAAGGGTGCACAAACGCAGCGTGTCCTGTGGGCCAGCACCAGCACCAAGAACCCTAATTACCGCGATGTGCTCTATGTGGAGGAACTGATCGGCAAAGACACGGTCAACACGATTCCTCCGGCCACCTTCGATGCTTTCCGGGATCACGGAAGATTGCGCAACAGTCTCACCGAGAATATTGAGGCTGCTCACGACACCATGGACTCGTTGCCGAAAGCCGGCATTTCCATGAAGGAAGTGACCGACAAGCTGACCAAGGACGGAGTGAAGCTGTTCGCGGACGCATTCGATCAGCTGCTGGCGGCGGTGGAGAAATCGAGCAGGTCAGAGATTACACCCAAGGTAAGTAAACAGACCTACACCCTTCCGCAGGAGCTGGCGGCCTCGGTCAAGACTGCTACCGATGACTGGCGCGCCAACGGAAAGGTCCGCCGGCTGTGGCAGCGCGACGCGACGCTGTGGACCGGCACCGATGAAGCGAATTGGCTGGGGTGGCTGGATATCACCGAAGCCCAACTGGCGGAACACGAAAATCTGCGCAAAGTCGCCGAAGACGCAAAGAAAGCCGGCTTCTCGGACGTGCTGCTGCTCGGCATGGGCGGGTCCAGCCTGTGTCCGGAAGTTCTCCGCATGACCTATGGCAAGATCGCGGGCTACCCGGATTTGCACGTGCTCGACTCGACCGATCCGGCGCAGGTCAAGTCGTTCGACCATAAGATTGACGTCGCAAAGACGTTGTTTATTGTCTCCAGCAAGTCGGGCAGCACGCTGGAACCAAATATTTTCAAACAGTATTTCTTTGAAAAAGTGAAGCAAGCGGTGGGCGCCGACAAAGCAGGCAGCCGCTTTATCGCGATCACAGATCCCGGCTCCAAGATGCAGCAGGTGGCCGAGGCTGACAAATTCCGCCACATCTTCTTGGGATTGCCCAGCATCGGGGGCCGCTATTCGGCGCTGTCGAATTTTGGCATGGTGCCCGCCGCCGGAATGGGACTCGATACCAAGAAGTTTCTCGAGCGCACGGAGGAAATGGTACAGGCCTGCGCTTCTTGCGTTGCGGTGGAAGAGAATCCGGGAGTGTTCCTGGGGCTCATCCTTGGGACAGCGGCCAGAGCGGGCCGGGACAAGGTCACGATTATTACCTCGCCCGGCATCTTCGACCTGGGCGCATGGCTCGAGCAGTTGCTCGCCGAGTCCACTGGCAAGCAAGGCAAGGGAATCATTCCGGTCGATCGCGAGTCGATCGGTGGGCCCGAGGTTTACGGGAACGATCGCGTGTTCGCCTACCTGCGGCTGGAATCTGCTCCCGACGCACAGCAGGACGTGAAAGTGATGGCACTTGAAAAAGCCGGACACCCGGTGGTGCGGATCGCGATTGGGGACACGTACGATCTGGGCCAGGAATTTTTCCGCTGGGAGATTGCCACCGCCGTAGCCGGCTCGGTGCTTGGCATTAACGCATTCAACCAGCCCGACGTCGAGGCCAGCAAGATCGCCACCAAGAGCCTGACTTCCGAATACGAGAAGACCGGTTCCCTGCCGGCCGAGAAACCGATCCTGGAAGACAAGGGTGTAAAGCTCTTCACCGACGAAAAGAACGGCGCCGAGCTCGCAAAGTCCGCCGGAGCGGACCAGACTCTGGTCTCGTTTTTGAAAGCCCATCTTGGTCGGATCAAGGCGGGGGACTACTTCGCGCTGCTGGGTTATATCGAGATGAATGAAGCACACGAGCAGCACCTGCAGGCGATTCGACACCTGGTGCGGGACAAAAAACATGTCGCGACCTGCTTGGGATTCGGGCCGCGTTTTCTGCATTCCACCGGGCAGGCCTACAAAGGCGGGCCGAACTCTGGAGTATTTCTCCAACTGACGTGCGATGACGCCCATGATCTGCAGGTGCCGGGTCAGAAATACACGTTTGGAGTCGTAAAAGCGGCGCAGGCTCGCGGGGACTTCCAGGTGCTGGCGGAGCGGGGCCGGCGCGCGCTACGCGTGCATCTGGGGGCCGATCTGGACTCCGGTCTAAGGATGTTGCAAGCAGCCGTACAAGCAGCCCTGGGCTAAACACAACTTTCACACTGCAGGCGGGTGCGTCGCGACGGAGATTCTCCATCGCACGGCAGGGGCAGGTACGTTTCTTCAAGGAGAAGTGTATGCAACTGGGAATGGTGGGGTTGGGAAAAATGGGCGCGAACATGACGCGCCGTCTGATGCGGGGCGGGCACCAGCTAGTCGTCTCCGATTTGAGTGCAGACGCGGTGAAGGGTCTGGCGGGGGAAGGCGCCGTCGCCTCCACCTCGCCACAAGATCTGGTCAGCAAGTTGAAAGCGCCGCGGGCGGTGTGGATCATGGTGCCTGCGGGCGGCCCCACCGAGCAAACCGTGCAGACCCTGGCGCAGTACCTGCAGGCGGGCGACACCATCATTGACGGCGGCAATTCCTATTTCAAGGACGACGTGCGCCGCTCAAACGGTCTCAAGGAGAAGGGGATTCATTACGTCGATGTCGGTACCAGCGGCGGCGTGTGGGGGCTCGATCGCGGCTACTGCATGATGATCGGAGGCCCCAAGGAGGCGGTGCAGCGACTGGATCCGATCTTCAAGACCCTGGCGCCGGGAATTGGAGACATTCCGCGCACGCCCGGCCGCGAGAAACTCGGGGGCACGGCCGAGGACGGCTACATTCACTGCGGGCCGTCCGGCGCCGGACACTTCGTGAAAATGGTTCACAACGGCATCGAGTACGGGATGATGCAGGCCTATGCGGAGGGCTTCGACATTTTCAAGAACGCCACCAGCAAAGAATTGCCCGAGGATCTGCGCTACGACCTGAATCTCCCGGATATTGCGGAAGTCTGGCGCCGGGGCAGCGTGGTGAGTTCGTGGTTGCTTGACCTGACAGCGATGGCGCTTACGGAAAGTCCGACGCTGGCGGAATACAGCGGGTTCGTGCAGGACTCCGGCGAAGGCCGCTGGACGATCCAGGCGGCTATCGACGAAGCGGTGCCGGTGGACGTGCTCTCGGCAGCGCTGTTCGTCCGCTTCCGCTCGCGCCAGGAGCACACCTTTGCGGAAAAGATGCTCTCGGCGATGCGCCAGAAATTCGGCGGCCATGTGGAACCAAAAGCAGCGAAGAAAAACGCCTGACGCGGCCCCAAGCTTCGCTTGACTGAGCCAAGACGAAAGACTTATGCCCCGAACCGAAATCGCGCCCGGCCCCAGCACACAGCCGCCCGGAAAGACCGCGGACCCCTGTGTCATGGTCATCTTCGGAGCATCCGGAGATCTCACCCGGCGGAAGCTGATTCCCGCTCTCTATAACCTGGCGCGGGCGCAACTGCTGTCGCGCGATTTCGCCGTGATTGGCATCGCCCGCAGCCCCATGTCCACCGAGGATTATCGCAAAAAGGTCTCCGAAGACATGAAACAGTTTGCCACCGGGGACGTGGCTCCCGATCTGTGGGAATGGTTCGTGCGTCGCATGCATTACATGTCGGGCAACTTCGACGACCAGCAAACCTACGCGAACCTCAAGGAACTGCTGGCCAAAATCGACAAAGAATTCTCCTCGCACGAAAATTATTTTTTTTATCTCGCCACCGCGCCCGACGCATTCGGGCCGATTGTGGAGCGCCTCGCCGAAGCGGGCCTGATGCAACAGGAGAACCAGCACTGGCGCCGGGTGATCGTGGAGAAACCCTTTGGGCATGACCTCGAGAGCGCCCGCGCGTTGAACCAGCAGTTACTCAAGGTTGCGGAAGAAAAACAGATTTACCGCATCGATCACTACCTGGGCAAAGAGACCGTCCAGAACATCCTGGCGCTGCGCTTCGCGAATGGAATTTTCGAGCCCATCTGGAATCGCCGTTACATCGATCACATTGAGATCTCGGTGGCCGAAACCGTGGGCGTGGAAAAAAGGGGCGGCTACTACGATACGGCCGGCGCGCTCCGGGACATGGTACCCAATCACATCATGCAACTGATCACGCTGACCGCGATGGAGCCCCCGGTTTCATTCCGCGCGGATGCGGTTCGGGACGAGCAGTCGAAAATTCTGCATGCCATCCAGCCGCTCAGCGCGGAGGAGGTTCTGACCCGCACGGTTCGCGGTCAGTATGGAGAGGGCGTAATCGGCGGCCAGCGTGTTCCTGCCTATCGTGCCGAGCCGGGTGTTCCTCCCGATTCCAAGACCGAAACCTTCGTTGCCATGAAGCTGCTGATCGACAACTGGCGCTGGGCGGACGTTCCCTTCTACCTGCGCACTGGCAAGCGGATGCCGGCACGCAACACGCATATCGTGATCGAGTTTCGGCGCGCGCCTTTTGTTCTTTTCCGCGACACCTCGGTCGAGAACCTGATGCCCAACCAGCTGGTGCTGCACATTCAGCCGGAGGAGGGCATCTCGCTGCGTTTCGCGGCCAAAACCCCGGGCGCGTTGATGCGCCTGGGCAGCGTGGACATGAATTTCGAGTACGCGGACTATTTCGGGGTACAGCCCAGCACCGGGTATGAACGCCTGCTGCATGACTGCATGATCGGTGACCAGACGCTGTTTCAGCGTGCCGACATGGTCGAAGCCGGCTGGTGCGTGGTCAGTCCGGTGTTGGATGTCTGGAAGGCTCTGCCGCCGAGAAACTTTCCCAACTACCCCGCAGGCACCTGGGGGCCCAAGGAAGCTGACGAACTGCTCGGGCGCGAAGGCCGGCGCTGGAGGAACTTCGAAAAATGATCCTCGCCGGCGATATTGGCGGCACGCACGCGCGCCTGGCTTACTTTCAGTCTCAAAACGGACACCTCACGCTGGTGGCGGAGGATGTCTTTCCCAGCCGCGAGCACAGCGGCCTGGATGAAATCGTGGCGCAATTCGTGGGCGCACAAGGCGCTCGCCCCGACGTGGCTTGCTTTGGAGTCGCCGGACCGGTTCGCAACGGCCGGGTCGAAACGTCGAACCTGCCGTGGACGGTAGAAGCTAGCCGGCTCGCCAGTGAACTCAATCTCCCTGCCACCATGCTGATCAACGATCTCGAGGCCAACGCCTGGGGTATCGCAAGCTTGCGAGAACAGGACCTGGTGCCGCTCAACCGGGTAAAGTCCACACCGGTGGGAAACCAGGCCGTGATCTCCGCCGGAACCGGGCTGGGCGAAGCCGGTCTTTTCTGGGACGGAAAGGAATACGACATCTTCGCCTCGGAAGGGGGACACTGCGATTTTGCGCCCCGCACCGAGCTAGAGATCGATCTTCATCGCTACCTGGTCGCCCGCTTTGGGCACGTCAGCTTCGAGCGCATTGTATCGGGTCCCGGCCTGGTGAACGTCTACCATTTTCTGCGCGATACTCACCGCGGGGAAGAATCCCAGGGGATGACCGAGGAGTTGGCCCATGGCGATGCAGCGGCTACCATCTCGCGAGCTGCCGTGTCTGGTAAAAGCGCTCTGGCGGAACGTGCGCTGGACCTCTGGATCTCGATCTATGGGGCGGAAGCCGGCAATCTCGCGCTGAAGCTGATGGCTACCGGCGGTGTCTTTCTAGGTGGCGGCATCGCTCCCAAGCTTGTTTCCAAACTCTCCGGGCCGCTGTTTATGCAAGCATTCGTCAGCAAGGGACGCATGCAAGCCCTGCTGGAATCGATTCCGGTCAAGGTCATCACCAACGAAAAGATTGCTCTGTTTGGCGCGGCACGCTATGCCGTCGCGAAAGGAATGCCGCGAGGCTAACAGAATATGAGCACGTCGCCCGATCTCAGGATCTTCCCCGATCGTCCCACATTATTCCAAGCGGCGGAGGAAGAATTTGTTCGCCTGGCGAGGGCGGCGATCCAATCGAACGGCCGGTTCACGGTGGCCTTGGCGGGCGGTTCCACTCCCAAAGGCCTCTACAGCCTCCTCGCGACGAATACCGCAGTAGCCTGGGATAAGGTTTATTTTTTCTTTGGAGATGAGCGCCACGTTCCGCCGGACGATCCCGAGAGCAATTACAGGATGGCTCGCGAGGCGATGTTGTCAAAACTGCCCATTCCGGCCGGCAACGTGTTTCGGGTTCCGGCGGAGGATCCTGATGCCGGTCATGCCGCCGAGAGTTATGAGCAGACGCTAGGCCAGTTTTTCAAGACGTCGGCGGGCACCTTCCCGCGATTCGACCTGATCCTGCTGGGGATGGGCCCGGACGGTCACACGGCGTCGCTGTTCCCGGGTGGGAAAGCATTGCAGGAAAGGTCCCGCCGGGTGGTGGCGGATTGGGTCGAGAAGCTCAAGACCCACCGCATTACATTCACATTGCCGGTCCTGAACCATGCCGCAGTGGTGATGTTTTTGGTGAGCGGTGAGGACAAAGCGCAACCCCTGAAAGAGGTTCTGGAAGGGAGCCAGCCGGCGGAGATGTTCCCCTCAAAGCTGGTTCGCCCCACGAACGGCAAATTGATTTGGGTGATCGATCAATCAGCGGCTTCGGCTTTGTCGGCGCCGCGCCCTTAGGCGGCGCTACCGCGCCAGTCCCCGATTTCCTTCAACCCGTCCCCGAAGGTGTGCTCGAACAGGCGAACCATATGCCGCGAGTGTTCGAACTCGTGGATATCGGCCCAGACCTCAGCCTGCCATGGCAGCTCATGAGTGGCTGATTCGCCACAGGTGGCGCAACGAGTGTGCAACCGGGTGGCAAGGCCTGCCGGGGCGGGAACTGCTCTGGGTCCTGCCGGCAACTCGATAAAGATGCAGCGAACCTCTTCAATTTCTTCGTTGGGTCCGATCAGATGTTCGTAGCGCAAAAGGTAGCCAAATCCCAATTTACGGGCCTCGGCTTCAGCCTCGATGCGGGTATGGAATGGCCCGTATTCGGCCCGCAACTGGTCGGTGGAGTCGCAAGCCATCCAGAAAGATTCTTTGTAAGCCATTGCCTACCTCGCCGGGTCTTCAGATCGGAACCCGTCAGCCAAAACCGACTATCGGGAACGTTGTCTTAAGAGATGCAATTGGAATGCCGCTTCGACCATGTCGAAAAGCATTGTCGCCACAGCCAATTCAGCCGGTGGTAGCTGTCAGGAAATTATCTTAAATGCAACAATTTGCAGAATATTTCCGGCAATGGCTTCTTCCCGTCCGCTCCCGACTGCGAAAGGCCCCAGCCCACCCGGCTTTGGTTGGGCGACAGGGGCCATACCAGATTCCATCAGGCTCGCCGCTTTCTGGGAGGTGCCCGTGTGGAAACACGGCGGAACACGACGGACTTCTGGAGGCGACGGGCACATCCGCGATGTTCGACTCGCTCTAGCGTTCGGCGTACGCCAGACTGGGAGACCCACTGGCCGACCGATTGGAGTCGAGTTTCAATTCCTTTGCCGTAGCCCACTCGGACCCTCCGTGATTGGCAACATAGAGGGCAAGTTCCAGGCGGCTCCAGACACCCAGCTTGTCAAAAGCAGTGCGCAGGTAGTTCTTGACGACCTGCTCGGTGGTACCGATGATTTTTGCGATTTCCCGGTTCGTCAGGCCCTCCCATACCAGGGTGCAGACCTGAATTTCCTTTACGGTTAGCTGATCGCATGGCTGCATGATTCCATCTGCTCCTTGGCGAACACTGCGGTCGCCAGTTTGACCCGCTTGCGGCCCTGGGTGATGCCGGCTCGCAGGAACAGCGTGCGCAGGTGTTGCTTGACGGTACGCGGGCTGATGTGCAGACTGCCGGCAATTTCCTTATTGCTGCATCCTTGCGCGAGCAGGCGAAGGACCTCCTCATCGCGGGGCGTAATTTTGATGGCATCGAGATTGATCATTGGCGCTCCCTACTCCCGAACTTGGATGACGAACATGCTTTTGCGTAAGCACGCCTTTCGCCAAAGCTTCGCTCCCGCGAATCGTCGGACTAGAATCCATGGATCAAGGAGCTTAGCGATAACGCGTTCGCGAGCGGTGAAGCACTGGACTTCCGTTTTGGGCCAAAGGTCGCGTCCCGAGGTCCCGGAACGGGAGTCGGTAGTTAAAGAGCCCCTCATTTTCGGGCCTTTCCCACGCCTTTCAGCTTTTCTTAATGTTCACTTCGGTATTCTAGGGCGCTGATTTCGCGGGGTGGACTATGAGGACCTTCACGCCTTCGGGCAGAGCTTCCGGGTGCGTACGATTGCTTTGGCTTTCGCTGATGCTCTTCAGCGCGGCGGCCTTGGCGCAATCCAATCAGCCTGTGCCCGCGAGCGGTGCGAATCCGCCATCGAATACGGGCGCGCCCGTCACCCTGACCTTGCAGGATGCGCTGGAGCGCGCACGGGTCAACAGCCCGGAGTTTCGTTCCGCGCTGACGGACCTGGGCCTGGCCCATGAAGATAAAGTGCAAGGTCGCGCCGGGATGCTTCCCAACGTGAATTTCAACACTGATCTCATCTACACCGAGGGCAACAACACTCGCTCGAACACCCCCGCGTACATTGCGAACAACGGCGTGCATGAATACATCGGCCAGGGCAATGTCCACCAGGAGATTTCACTCACCACCTACGGCAACTATCGGAAGGCAGCGGCGTTGGAGGCGGTCGCCAAGGCGCGCGCCGAGATCGCCGCCCGAGGTCTGGTCGTAAGCGTTGTGAAAGCGTATTACGCGCTGGTAGTGGCGCAACGCAAATACGGCACCGAGCAACTGGCGGCCGAAGAGTCGCGGAAATTTCTTGATATCAGCCAGAAACTCGAGAAGGGGGGCGAGGTGGCGCACTCCGATGTGATCAAGGCCCACATCCAATTCGAGCAGCAGGCACGCGACCTGCAGGAAGCGCGGCTGGAGATGGGAAAGAGCCGGCTCGAACTTGCAGTCCTGCTGTTCCCCGATTTTAACGAGAATTTCAGCGTGGTCGACGATCTGCAAATGCCGCAAGCCCTGCCCCAATTTTCGGAAGCGCAGGCCCTGGCGGGGCGGAAGAATCCTGACCTGCGCGCCGCCCTGGCCTCGGTGCAGGCAGCGAACCGCGAAGTTACCAGCGCATGGGGCAGCCTGCTGCCCTCGGCCAGCGTCGACTATTTCTACGGAATCGACGCCAGTCGCTTCGCTACCCGGCAATTCGATCCCGTGGCCGGCCAGTTCGTGAACAATCTGGGCTCCTCCATTGTGGCGAGCGTGCAGGTTCCTCTCTGGAATTGGGGTGCGAACCGGAGCAAGCTCAAACAGGCGGACCTGCGCCGCAACCAGGCGCGGGTGGAGTTGAGTTTCGCGCAACGCCAACTGCTGGCGAACCTGCGGACGTTTTACGACGAAGCCGAAACCTCCCGTTCGGAACTTGACTCGCTCCAGCAGTCGGCAGAACTGGCGACCGAAAGCCTTCGGCTTATCACGCTGCGTTACCAAGCGGGAGAATCCACTGTGCTCGAGGTCGTGGACGCACAGAACACTCTTACCCAGGCGCGCAACGCGTATGCTGACGGCCAAGCTCGTTACCGGGCCGCTTTGGCGACGTTGCAAACCGTGACGGGGAGCTTTTAAAGCAATGATCTTCGCGAATCGATGGATGCGAAAGCAAGTGCAGCGCCCGGCCGTCCGCTGGTCGACGGCGCTGCTTGCCATCGCAGCTTTGTTGCTGTCCTCCGGGTGCTCGAAGGAACCGGGCGAGAAAGAGCCGACGGTGGCGGTGCAGGCCGTGGCGGCGGAAAAGACGACGCTGCGGCAGAGGGTAACGGCGCAAGCAGTTCTCTTCCCTCTTCAGCAGGCTGCGATCACGCCCAAGATCAGCGCGCCGGTGAAGAAATTTCTGGTGAATCGCGGCGGGAAGGTCCACCAGGGACAACTGCTGGCAGTTCTCGAAAACCGGGATCTGATGGCGTCCAGCGAGGAGAACAAAGGCGGGCTGGAACAAGCGCAAGCTGCCTATGAGACTACCACCGCCGCAAGTCTTCCGGAGGAGATGCAGAAAGCTCAACTCGAGACTGAAGGCTCCAAGAAGATGCTCGAGGCGCAGGAAAAGGTCTACCAGAGCCGCCAGGAACTGTTCCAGCAGGGCGCTCTGCCGCGCAAGGAACTGGACCAGGCGGGCGTCGATGTTACGCAAGCACGCAATCAGTACAACATCGCCCAAAAGCACTACGACGCGCTGCAGGCGATTGGCAGACAGCAGGAGTTGAAGTCTGCGGCCGGACAATTACAGGCCGCCAAAGGCAAGTACATGGGAGCCGAGGCGCAGCTCAGCTACTCGGAAATTCGCAGCCCGATTGACGGGTTCGTCACGGAGCGTCCGCTCTACCCCGGTGAGATGGCCGCTGCAGGAACTCCCCTGATCACCGTCATGGATACGTCGCGCGTTATCGCAAAGGCGCACATTCCTCAGCCCGACGCTGCCCTGCTGAAGCTCGGCGACCAAGCAACCCTGACGGTGCCGGGCGAAGAAGAACCGGTGGAAGGCAAGGTGACCGTCATCAGCCCGGCTCTCGACCCCAACAGCACCACGGTCGAGGTCTGGGTACAGGCTGCGAATCCGAAGAAACGATTGAAGCCCGGGACCAGCGTGCAAGTTTCCATGCTGGCGCAAACCGTGGACGATGCCGTGGCAGTGCCGGCTGCCTCCGTCCTCACGGGGCAGGATGGAGCCATCACGGTAATGGTCATCGGTCCCGACAGTCGGGCGCATCAAACGCCGGTGAAGGTTGGGGTCCGCGATGGAGACCGCGTGCAGATCGTGGAGGGCGTTTCACCCGGGGTCAAGGTCATCGTCTCCGGGGCGTACGCGCTTCCCGACAAGACCAAGGTCACGATTGAGGCAGCCGCGGAGCCCGCGGGAAGGAAGCCCAGCGCCGGCTCCGACGACAAGGACGACAAGAAGGACGACAAGAAAGACTAGTGCCTCCGGAGATCACCGTTGCATCCTCCCGACAACTCGTACTGGTTCACCCGGCACTCGCGCTCGGTTATTTTCCTGATCCTGACGCTCGCGTTGCTGGGAGGGTACCTGGCGTTCACGATCCCGGTATCGGTTTTCCCGTCGACCAATTTTCCGCGCATTCTCATCGCGGTCGACAACGGCGTGATGCCAATCGACCAGATGATGGTCACCATCACGCGGCCGATCGAAGAGACGGTCAATAGCGTCCCCGGCTTGCTGCAGGTGCGTTCCATCACCAGCCGCGGCTCGGCCGAAGTGGACTTGTTCTTCCGCTGGGACATCGATATGTTCCAGACCCTGCAATATGTCAATGCGGCGATTTCGCGCGTCCAGCCAGAGCTTCCGAACACCGCGAAAATCGAGGCACACCGCATGACGTTTGCCAGCTTCCCGATCCTGGGCTATAGCCTCGCCTCCCAGAACGTTCCACCGACCAAGTTATGGGAGATGGCTACCTATGAAATCAAGCCGCGCCTCAATCGGCTGGAAGGGGTTTCAACGGTGCTGGTGCAGGGCGGCCAGGAGCCCGAATTCTACATCACTCCCGATCCGGCGAAGTTGCAGCTCGCCGGAATCACGGTGCCGGACATTCTGGAAGCCGTTCGGCGGACCAATCTGGTCGATTCTCCCGGACTGATCGAACGCAATCATCAACTAGTGCTCGGCCTCATCAATGCCCAGGTGCGAACGCCCGAGCAGATCGCCAGCACGGTGATCAAGACAACCCCGACCGGGATTCCGGTCCGGGTCGGGGACATCGCCAGCATCACACCGGGCGTCAAGCCGGTGTATACCATCGTCAACGCGAACGGAAAACCAGCCATCCTGCTGAACATCAATCGCCAGCCCGACAGCAACACGGTGCAGGTTGCAGACGAAGTGCACGCTGAGGTCGACCGCATCCAGAAGTCCTTGCCGCCCGGAATCGAGCTCCGGCCGTTCTACGACCAGTCAATCATCGTCGGCGAGTCCATCAAGAGCGTGCGCGATGCAATCCTGCTGGGGCTTATCCTGGCATCCATCATCCTGGTCGTGTTCCTGCGGGATTGGGGCACGTCGGTGGTCGCAGGACTGGTGATTCCGGTCACGGTGATGGTGACCTTCATCGCATTGAAAGTCATGGGGGAAAGTTTCGACCTGATGACGTTAGGCGGTCTGGCCGCGGCGGTCGGCCTGGTCATCGATGACGCCATCGTGGTGGTTGAAAACATCGTGCTGCATCGCGACGCGGGACAAAGCCGGGCCCAGGCGATTCACAGCGCGCTGCACGAGATCACGGTGCCTCTGATCGGGTCGACCGTGACCCCGGTGGTGGTCTTTCTTCCCCTGATTTCAATCACGGGCGTAACCGGTACTTTCTTCCGGGCGCTGGCGGTGACGATGACGGTTTCGCTGTTAACGTCGCTGGCACTGGCCTTGACCTGGACTCCAAATCTCAGCCTGTACTTCATCGGGCGAAACCGCAAGGACTCGGGCGCAAACCATGCGGTCGACGACGAGGAGGAATCGATCTCACGTCTTCTGGCCGCCGAGGATGCCCACCTGAGCGGCTTCTTCCAGAAGGTTGTGTCTTTCCACGAACGCTGGTTAAGAAAAGCGGTGGCCCGGCCGTTGTGGCTCGCGGGTCTCAGCCTCGTGCTCATCGCACTTTCCTACATCTGCTATCGCTTCTCGGGCTCGGATCTGCTTCCGGAGATGGACGAGGGTGGCTTTGTGGTGGACTACATCATGCCGGCGGGCAGCTCGCTGGCTGAAACCAACCGCGTCATCAGCCATGTGGAGCAGATCCTGCGCGATACTGCCGAGGTGGAAAGCACCTCGCGCCGGACCGGCCTGCAACTGGGGCTGGCGGCCGTCACCGAGGCCAACACGGGAGACGTTTCCGTGAAGCTGAAGAGCAAGCGCAAGCGTGGCATCGATGAGGTGATTGCCGATGTCCGCGCCGAGATCAAGGATAGGGAACCCGCGCTCGATGTGGAATTCATCCAGGTGCTGCAAGATATGATCGGCGATCTGACCAGCGCCCCGGAACCGATTCAGATCAAGCTGTTCGCGCAGGACCCCAAGGTGCTGGAAGAGTGGGCTCCCAAGGTCGCGGATGCGATTCAGAAAATCCACGGAGTGGTGGACGTGCTGAACGGGATCGACAACACCATCAGCGGGCCGGCAGTCGTCTTTCAGGTTGACCCGACGACGGCAGCCCGCGCAGGATTCACCGCGGAAGAAGTCGCCACCGACGCAGCCGCGATTCTGGAAGGCGAACCGGCACCCACTCCCGTGATCGTGAACGAACGGGCCTACACCCTGCGGGTGCGCTTTCCAGAACGGAATCGCGCGTCGCTGGAAGCGATGCGCGACACCCTGCTCACCAGCAGCACGGGGAAGACTGCGACGCTGGGCGCTCTAGCAACCATTACAGAACTTCCAGGGCAGACCGAGATTCGCCGCGAGAATCTGCAGCGCGACGCTGCGGTTACGGCCCGCCTGGAGGGCACCGATCTTGGCACCGGGATGTCCGCTGTGCAGAAGAACATCGCACACCTCCATCTGCCCGCGAGCATCCGCGTCGAATATGGCGGCACCTACCAGGAACAGCAGAAGTCCTTCCATGATCTTGTGATGGTGTTTGTGCTCGCCATCCTGCTGGTGTTCATCGTGCTGCTGTTCGAGTTCGGAACCTTTGCCGCGCCGCTTGCAATTCTCGCTTCCGCCCTGCTTTCCACCTCGGGGGTATTTATCGCGCTCCTGATCACGCACACGACCTTCAATATCTCTTCGTTCATGGGCATGATCATGGTGGTGGGCATCGTCGCCAAGAATGGGATTTTGTTGCTGGACGCGGATCAGAAGTTCCGTGGTCTGGGAATGTCCTCCGAGGACGCGATGCTGCAATCCAGCCGGCGGCGGTTGCGTCCAATCGTCATGACCGCCCTGGCCACAATGGCGGGCATGTTGCCCTTGGCATTCGCCCTGGGAGCCGGCTCGCAAATGCTGCAACCGCTCGCCATCGCGGTGATTGGCGGCATCCTGATCTCCATGGTTTTGTCACTGATCATTACGCCGGCCGTCCACTTCTACCTGAGCCGCGAAGGTGCACGAGAATCCAGGCTGGATCCCGTCGCTCCCGCCTGAGGAAGCTGGGCGTTCCAAGGCGGCGGTGCGGAGTGCATTTAATTGCAGCCGAGGCCAGAATGCCGCCCCGAGCCCGCCGGTGAGCCCGCAACGGGATTCTACGGGGTGAAACGCTATCACCCTTGCACACATAGACTTACAACACGCAGACGCCGATGCTTGCGGCCGTCCCGACGAGCCTCCTACAGCGTTTGTGGCTTGTCCGTGCGCAATCCATTGCATTACGTTTGGAGCCAGAATTGCACTACAATGGGCGCTGATCGCTCCTTTCCCATTGGAAGGGATTCTTTCGGGCGTAATGAATACATCTTTCAGCAAGAGTGGTGGCCCGGTGCTCGACGAAGCAACTTTCCAGAAGTTGCTGGCGGCCGCGTACGTCTTGCAGGAGCATCACGATCGGACGCGGCAAACTGCTCCGTTGGAGAGCAAAACCGAGAATCCCGACACCGACTCCGACACCAGTATCCTGGCCCAAATTGTAGAGACCCAGCACGAGATCCAAAGCGGTCATCTCGATCTGGCCAGCACCGCGAATCTGGTGGTGGAGCGGATCCTCAAGATCACGGGAGCCCAAGGCGCCGCAGTCGGGATCGTGGACGAGGAGAAGGTCGCATACCGATCTGGTAGCGGCATACTGACGCGCCAGGTGGGCCAGACAGCTCGGCCAGAGGCCACTCTGTCGGCCTCGACCCTGCTGCATGACGTTATTCTGCGTTGTCCCGACGCTGGAACGGATTTCCGCGTAAATCCTGAGATCACCAAGCGGCTGGGGATCGGATCTCTGATTTCGGTGCCGGTATTCCATAACGGAAAAACCGGCGGGGCGCTGGAGCTGGTTTATACGAAGCCTGATGCCTTTCACGATCAGGACGTGCGGACGTGCCAGCTCATGGCGGGACTGGTAACCGAAACCTTAACTCGCACCGCCGAAGAAGATTGGCGAAAAGGCTTAGCGGCGGAACGGGCTTCGATGCTGGAAGTGTTGGAGAAGATCAAACCTCAGCTCGCCCGTTTGGCGAACACGCCGGAGGCGGCCCTGGCATTGTCGAAGGCGGTGCCCGAGCCCGCCGAGATCGCTGCCGAAGAGGGGAAGTGCCAAAGTTGTGGCAGCGAACTGGAACCGGGAGAAGCCTTTTGTGGTTCGTGCGGCATGTCCCGCGCCTCCACTTCCCGCAATGACTTGCAGAGTAAATGGGCCACTCTCTGGAATTTAAAAAAGGAATCCGAGACCGAGCCAGCGCACGGGTTGATGGATTCAGATAGCGTGCAGAAGGACCCCGATTCAATCGTCTGGTCGGGCCTGGCGACAGGAGAGTTCGCGGCGCCAGAGAAGGTCACCGAGGCCGCCCCGCAAACAACGAGCCTGGAGGCATCCGCCATTGCCGCCCGGGAGGCAAGCGGCAACCTTCCACCTGCGTCTGCGATTCCGAAAGAAGACAGTTTGGCCGGGGAATCTCCCGAAGAACCGGATGCCAGCCCTGAGGGGAAGCCGGCCGAGGCTCGCGTATGGCTGCGCTCCATCGCGGTGTCGCCGCCCGCCGTGCAGCTGCGAGGCTTTTGGAAAAAGAGCACGGTGTTTGCCCGCAAGCATCGAGGGGACCTTGCCTTGGCGGGCTCTTTCGTCTTGTTTCTGATCACAATTTTATGGGCGGTCTCGTCGGACCATCCGACCACGTCCGCGGACTCGGGACATCCTGCAGCGGCGGCGGCGAGCGCCCCGGCAAAACCCAAGCGTCGCCCGGCCCCGAGCCAGGCAAAACTGAGCGCGTTCGAGGAGTTTCTGGTCAACGTCGGGCTGGCAGAGCCACCCCCGGTGCCTTCATCCAGCGGAAATCCGGACATCCCTGTCTGGGTCGACGTGCACACCGCTTTGTACTACTGCCCGGGCTCGGAGTTTTACGGGAAAACCCCGCAAGGGAAAATAGCCAGCCAGCACGATGCGCAACTGGACCAATTCGAACCCGCGTCCCGTAAGGCATGCGACTGAGGTCGACACCATGATTTCCCGTTCTCACCTACAGGATTTTCCTCAGATCTGGATTTGACAACCGGCGTGCGCGGGAGTGGAATTATCTTCGAGAAGTCTTGGGAGAACTGTCTGTGCCTCAACCGCAGGAAAAGACTCCGGACGGGATCACCGAACTGCCGAATCCGGAGTTGAACCCGCTGCTGAACCCGATGCTGGGCCGCAATCTTGGCCGCTGGGCGGAGGTGTATTTCACCAGCCCTCCGGAGAAACGCGAAGAAGCGGTTGGCGAACTGCTTCGCGAACTGAAAGCAGAACCGGTTTCGGAGCCCAGTGATCGCGAAGAGGACACGCCCCACAATTTTGAAACGTCCGAAATCGTCGCCGGGACCCAGTGCGCCGTGTGTGGGCATCACCACGATCACGCGCAGCGTTTTTGCGGCATGTGCGGCATCCCTCTCGGCACGGAAGAGCGGACCTCGGCAGAGTATCGAGCGAGGCAACCGGTCCACCCGGATTCACTACGGGAAGCTGAACTGGCTCCCGGAGTTGAAGAGGCCCCGCTGTTTTCGATGATCGCACCGCCGGTTCAGCAAGCGACGTTCGATGACGGCACCGAGATTGCGTGGTTGCGGGAAAAGAATCTCGCCTCGGAAGCTTCGCGTTCGTCCGCTGCCCGCAGATATGCTCCCGCATTGCTGGCCATTGTGGCGATCGGGGTTTTAATCTACGCCCAGTCGCGGCCCCAAGGTTCCGATACGCGCCCCGCTACTTCGACCAGTGCCCCTGCGCGTGTCGAGAGGGCTGGGCCGACGTCGCAGCCAAGCAATGCGCCCTCGGCTCCCGCTCCTGCACCGGAAGCCGTGCCGTCGAATCCCGCTGCGAATGGGGAGCCTGCAACTGCGAACCCTGCAGCTGCGATCCCCGGGCCGGCGGCCGCGAACGGAACTGCTCGCGCCACACCGCCCAAGGCGATGATCGCAGCGGAAAAACACGCGCCGGTTGTTGCTGCGCCAAGCCGACCAGTTCCGCAGAGCTCGAGAGTTTCAGCGCCACCACCAGAAACTGAGGTTAGCAGCGCTACCAATGGTTCTGAGGAACTTGTGTTGGCAATGGATTATCTGAATGGCAAACGGGGTCCCCGCGACAGCGTGGAGGCAGCCAAGTTTCTCTGGAAGGCGGTGGGCAAGGAAAACCCATCCGCCATCCTCTTGTTGTCGGATATGTATTTGGTCGGCGACGGGGTGCCGAAGAGTTGCGATCAGGCCCGTTTACTTCTAAACGCTGCGGCCCGGAAGAATGTCCCCCAGGCCGCCCAGAAGCTTCGTAACCTGCAGATGTCAGGATGCCGCTAGACTAGTTCCCTTTCCCCCACAGATCCATCTTCGCCGTGTTTTGGACATGCGTGCATGCGCTTACCGGTGGTGAGTACCGGCAGGCGAAGGCTCGTCCAGACCCAGGATGCTGTGCTCCCAGGCCTCGGGTTGATCAAGCTCGTGCGATTTGCTCGTATCTTCGTGCCTCATACCAGAGGGCAAGTTCGACTCGATTCCAGAGTCCAAGCTTGTCGTAGATGACTCGGAGGTAATTCTTGACGACGTGTTCGGTGGTTCCGATTTCGTCGGCGACCTCTTTGTTTTTAAGTCCTTGAGCAACGAGTTCAATGACTTTGCTTTCTCGTTCGCTGGGGATTCGCTTTCCGTAACGTTCGCCTCCAAACATAATTGCCTCCGGTACAAGAGTGTTGCGAGCTTGACTCGCTTGATGCCGCTGGTAATGCCGAAACGCAGAAACAGCCGGTTGAAATGTGCTTTCACAGTTCGACGAGCCATTTTGAGTTGCCGAGCGATTTCGTCGTTGTCGCAGCCTTGTAGGAGCAATTCGACGATCTGTTGCTCGCGTTGTCCCAGCCGGACGGGTCTTTCGCTCATTGAGTTCCCCCTCAAATGTGCTGGTGAATTGACCAAACCTGTGGCGCCCGGCGCCCCTAGTTGACGACGACGGCACGGCCAGGCCGTTCACTGGATTTGGATTGAAGTGAGTGTTCTTACCGAAAACCATAGCACCCACAGTGCCAACCCGTTACAAATCGCCACTGTGATTAAAAGCTGCGATTTTCCACGGAGCACGGGCAGTCCGGCGGCTGCTCGACCATTTCGGAAGGAGAATTTCACACAAGATCAGGAAGCCCGTAATTAACTTGCCAGCTGCCTGCGCCGGAACGTTGTGTTCAATGTAAATAGTTAATAATGAACTAGTTATTTCCATGGGGTCCTGTGCCTTGCAAGTTCACGCCGGCCTCGGGTCCGTACCCCTACAATCCTCAGGCCATGACCCGAGGTAACAGCACAAGCCCACGCCCCTAAGGCGCTTTTATTGTTGAAATTAAGGTCCTTAGCTAACACTAGGGTCAAGACCTTAGGACAAAAGTTCCCGAGGTGAGTACGGCCCATGGAACCAATTACACTCACGGACAGGATTGTAGGAATCTGCGGCGGACGGACCGGCCGGCCCGCACCGACCGCAGGAAGTTTGCCCGATTTCGAAGCCTCCTGCCGACTAGAAGGCGGGTGCCTGCTTGGAAAGTGCCATTTTGTTCCCGCCGAGTTGCAAGAAACTGCGTATGCGCCGGCAGCAGGAGCGGGAAGGCTGTGTAAACCTTCCTCACTCATGAAGATGCCGTCAGCGGGCCCAGGCGCGAGGGAATCAAAGTTGCACTCGGGTTCGGCTTGAAACGAACGTGGAACAGCGTCAAGGTGACGTACTATTCAGGCTGGGCGCCCAATGAATTTCGTCGCACCCGCACACTCCGGCCGAACATGGCGAACCGAGTTTCGATGAAGCTGACGCCGAGCCATGTTTTGCGCTGGGAGAGCCGCGTATTCCGGAGATTCCTGGGTTGATCAGCGCTGCGATCCCTTCTGACAAGGCGTCGGCGGAAAGAGTTTTGCCTGGTCTGGCGCTCTGCGCCGGCCTCGGTCGTAACCAAGGAAATACTCGAGGAGAGTCCGTCCGATGAGTCGCCTTTACGTGCTGGGAGCCCGACAGAAGAAACGGCGGCTCCTGACCGAAGACGAGTGGAATTTATACGAGGCCGCCCTGATTCTGGAATTGGACGCTGAAACCGGGAAGGTGTGGCCTCGCGTTGAATACCAGACACCGGCCAATGCACGCGCCAGCGATAATGCCTCCCATGTTTTCAAAGCAGGCACGATCTCGAACCGCGCGTTGTATGCCTGCACCTCAACCGAGGTGCTGATCCTTTGATTTGCCCAAGTTTGAGCAGGCCGGCTATGTTTCACTTCCTTGCTTTAACGACCTGCACCACGTCACTCCCTCAGCCGACGGCAACCTGCTGGTAGCCAGCACCGGGCTGGACATGGTCGTGAAGTGCACTCCTGGAGGCGCAGTGCTCAAAGTGTGGCAGGTTTTGAACGAAGATCCCTGGTCGCGCTTTTCGCAAACGGTGGATTACCGAAAAGTGGGGAGCACGAAGCCTCATTACTCACATCCGAATTTTGTGTTCGAACTGGATGGCGATCCCTGGGTCACCCGCTTTAAGCAGCGGGACGCGATGTGCCTGGATCACCCCGAGAAACGCATCGACATTGCGGTGCAAACCCCGCACGACGGCCTGGTGTGCGGGGATCGAATCTATTTCACTACCGTCGACGGACGGATCGTGATCGCCGACCGCAAGACGCTGCAGGTCGACCAGGTAATCGACCTGCAGCAGATTAGCGGGCAAAAAGATCTGCTGGGCTGGTGTCGCGGGTTGTTGCCCGTGGATGAGCGCCGAATCTGGGTCGCCTTTACCCGCGTTCGCAAGACCCAGTTCAATGAGAACGTTCTCTGGGTCAAGAAAGTCTTTCGCGAAGGCATGGGGGAGAGACCAACCCATATCGCCCTCTACGACATCGTAGACCGGAAGTGCCTGGCCGAATTTGACACCGAACTACACGGCCTCAACGTCATTTTCAGCATCCTTCCTGCCGTCGAGGGAAGCACTCGACCCGAACCCGTACGCTGATGCGCAAGTCTGAAATCGTCAAAAACGTCGGCTCCAGCTGGTTCAGCCTTGGGGTCAGTGTTCTAGTAGGCATTTTCCTTTCGCCGTTCATTCTGCATCGGCTGGGGGACACCGCATTCGGCATCTGGGTTCTGATTTTCTCGGTCACGGGCTACTACGGACTGTTCGATCTCGGCATCCGTTCATCGGTAATCCGATATGTTTCGACGTACACCGCGACCGGAGACGAGGCTGGTCTGGCCAAACTGATCAACACCAGTCTCGCCACCTACACTGGCATCGCGGCGGTGGCAATGGTGGTCACGCTGGTGGGCAGCTTGTTCGTGGACCGCCTGTTTCGTATTCCGCCCGAGTTTCTGGCGACCGCACGCTGGCTTTTCCTCATGGTCGGAGGCGCCGTGGCCCTGGGTTTTCCGACCGGCGTCTTTGGCGGCATTCTGGAAGGAATGCAGCGCTTCTACCTGGTCAATGTCACCAATCTGGTGGCCACCCTGGTGCGCGCCGCGCTCATCGTGCTGGCTCTGACCCATGGCTACGGCCTGCTTACGGTGGCGCTCATCACCGTGGTGCTGCCCATTCTGGGATCCTTGGTGCGGGCCGGTTTTGTGCTGCGAATCCTGCCGATTGGCTTCGGCTGGAAATATGTGGATCGTACTTCTCTTCGCGAGATTGCCAGCTATAGCGCGGTCAGCTTCATCCTGATGATTGCCTACAAACTCCGGTTCAAGACGGACGAAATTGTGATCGGGAGCTTTCTCTCAGTCACTGCGATTACGTATTTTTCCATTGGCGACCGGCTGCTGGATTACGCGTCGGAAGTTGTAAGCAGTCTTGCGCAAATCTTCGTGCCCATGTCGGGCCAATCGCACGCCAAGGGGGACATCAACCGCCTGCGGACGATCCTGGTCGCGGGCAACCGGGCATGCGCTCTGATTATTTTTCCGATGACGGCGGTTCTCATCATCCTGGGAAAGTCGGTCATCACGGCCTGGGTGGGCGCCCGGTACGTACCCGCGAGCTATCCGGTGCTGGTGGTTCTGGCTGTTCCCCTGACATTCGCGCTGGCCCAGTCCGCGTCGAACCGCATCCTTTACGGCATGGCGAAACACAAGTCGCTGGCCTGGGTCATGTTGATGGAGAGCGTGGCCAACCTGATTTTGAGCATCGTGCTCATTCGGCCCTTCGGTATCGTCGGAGATGCCATGGGAACCGCGATTCCATTGATGTGCACCTGCTTGTTTTTTCTGCCGCGCCACCTGTGCCGTCTCCTGGGCCTCCGCATTCGGACATTTCTGCGCGAAGCGTACACCTTGCCCCTCCTGCTTGCCATTCCGCTGGTCGTCACTCTGCTTCTAATGCGACACTGGTTCTTCGCCCACACTTATCCGGAACTCGGGCTGCAGATTCTTCTCGGACTGCTTCCTTACAGTGCGGGTGCATTCTGGGCGTTTTGGACGAAGCGTCTGTGGCAGGTCGGCGAATTATCAGGCGCACAAATGGACGAGGTTGCGGTGGCGCTGATCGAAACTTACCAGGAGGAATCGTAGTTGAACCGGTCGAAGTTTCGGTTCGTACGCGGAAGGCTCGAGGGGTTGAGCTGGCCGCTGCAATATCGCCAACATGGAAGCAAATCAGCCGAAACCGGGATTCAGGGAAGTTTTCCGAAGGATTGTGCCGGATAGTGTCCGGCGCGAGCGTCAGGTTTTCCTTCGCCTCGGACCGAAACCCGGCGCTATTTATGCGCGGCTGCGCCTGCTCGCTTACCTGGGAGTGCATTCGAACAACATGGAGAAAATTCACGCCGATGCACGATCGTTTCTGTTTGTGTGCTTCGGGAACATCATGAGAAGCCCCATGGCAGAGATGATGTTCCGGGAGTCTGTGACGGAAGCTGGCTTGCCCAACCTGGTAGTGGGGTCGGCGGGCCTGCACGCCGTTTCCGGCAACACGGCTCACCCCAGGGCCATCACTGCGTCGGAAGAAATCGGGCTTCCGCTTACCCCACACCGCGCCAGGCTGCTTACCGCCGATGTGGTGTCGCGAGCGGACGCGATCTTCGTGATGGACTTTCAGAACCAGGCGGAAATGCTGGCCCTGTATCCCGAGGCCAGGAACAAGACCCTGATGCTGAGCGCCTACGCCGAGGGTCGGGAGCGTAACCGCGAAATTTCCGATCCATATTTTGGCGATCTGGAAGCGACCCGGCGCTGCTATGCCCTCTTACGAACCTGCATTCGGAATTTGACGATGGCCCTGGCGGCGCACCGCCGCGCAGCCGCGGAATCGGTATCACTCTGAGGGTTCGGGCAGATTCTCCGGGTGAGCCACTTTCAGCCGTTGGTTGAGGCAACGATCATGAAGCACACCGGGAATGAAACCATGTGGAGGGCGGCGCAGGCCTTGGTGCAAGCCGGCCGGATTCTGACAGGCAAGCAGTTGGCGGGACGCAACCTCACGGTATTTCCGGACGACGTTTTCCTTACTTCCTACCCGCGGTCGGGCAACACCTGGACGCGGTTTCTGATCGGAAATCTGATTTACCAGGATGATCCGGTTACTTTCTCCAACATTGAATCACGGATTCCGGAGATTTACTTCAACCCGGATCGTCGTCTGCGCAGGCTTTCGAGGCCACGCATTTTGAAAAGTCACGAATGCTTTCAACCGCAATATCCACGCATCATCTACATTGTGCGAGATCCGCGTGACGTCGCCGTGTCGTTTTACCATCACAATGTGAAAGCCGGAAACGTTTCGGAAGACTACCCCATGGAAGCGTTCATTCCACGATTTATCGCCGCGGAATTCGATACCAGGTGGGGCTCCTGGTCCGATAGCGTGATGAGTTGGCTATCGCTTCGGCAGAACCATCCCGGGTTCATTCTGCTGCGTTACGAAAGCATGAAGGCGAATCCGGTTCAAGAACTCCTGCGGGTAAGCGCTTTTCTCGAGCAAAATTCTTTCCGGAAGATCGATAGCAGTCCTGAAAAGCTGCAGCGAGCGGTTGACCTGAGTTCTCCGGAGCGGATGCGCAGTCTGGAAAAAACCGAGAGCGCGAACTGGGTGCTTACGAAAAACACGCGGCTCGACAAGCCCTTTGTCCGAACCGCCAAAGCCGGGGGATGGAAATCAACCCTCTCGGCGGAATCGGTGGGCCGCATTGAAGAGGCGTGGGGGCCCCTGATGCTGAGCCTGGGTTACGAAATCGGCGGCACCCCGGCTGCTGCAGTCACAGCAGAAGCTCCCGCGAAGGCCTCGGCGAAGTCCGGCGCTCCGAACCAGTACCCGTGAGGCTCACCTGCTGCGACGGATGCGAAACCAGTTTTTGATCTGGGCCAGTCCTGGACGAAGGTCAGAGAACCACACATCGTCGTAGCGCATACCGGGATACCAGGGAATGGCTACCCTGGCGAGGCTGCTCCAAAACTCTGGATATTCCGTGGGCCAATGCGCCGGCTTTCCATTCCGGAGATTGCTCAGATGAGTCAACTCGCCAACCAGGCGGCGACAAGTAATGTCTGTGCGGTAAGGCAACGTCTTGGGAGGCAGGGAGCGCGTCAGGCACCAGTCGATCAGATAGCGCGGATAGTCGATGCCACTCGCGATGGGGAGCCCGATCGAACCCCACGGTCGCCCATTGATCTCCATAAGGACTGCGGAGCCACTCTTCGGCTGCTTGTACTCGACCATGGCAATTCCCTGAAAACCGATGGCACGGATCAGGCGACTGCTCAGGGTCGCCAACTCCTCGTCAATCGCGATCGATTTTCGGCAACTGCTGGCCGAACCGCGCGGATCGACTTCCCGGATCCGCTCCCACGCGAATGGCAAATAGACGCGGTCTTCGGCGATGAAGAAGGACAGCCCGATGCCGGTGCCGGAAACAAATTCCTGGATCAATACGTCGCCCGCCCGGTGCAGGCGTTCGTTCACTTTGCGCTCCAGTTCTTCCTTCCCGAAGGCGTAGTCCACCGTGCCGAAAAGTGCTTTGCCATTCACCCACCGCACCGAGAACCGATCTTTGACTACCTGCGGATAGCGCAACTGGGGCAAAGCCGCCAGATCGGCGAGGCTTCCTATCAGCCATGTACGCGGCACGGCAATGCCCAAGCTTTTTGCGAGTTCGACGGTTCCAATTTTGTCGGAGGCGGCAACCATCGCATCGTGCGGTGGTAATGCGACGGTGCAGATCCCTTCGAATCGGGAACGCTGTTCCGAGAGCGGCTGCAGGGTCCAGTCTGCAGTCGGCACTATCAGGTCAATGGAATGCTGGAGGGCAAACTCCCGGACCGCGAGCACGAACGCGTCCGGGTCATCGGTTGAAATTGGATAGTCGAAACTGAGCTGACAGTAGCGCGAGAGTTTTGCGGCGGCAAACAGTGCCTGATTGGCGCCGACCGCGACCCAGTGCCCGGCACGCCCGGCGGATCGTGTGAAGGCCAGCGCCGCCGAGTTATGTCCGTCCAGAACCAGTATTCTCGCCAAATTCAGGATCGCTCCGGTCGATCGAGCAACGCATTAGAAATGCTAGACCACTCTTCCTGCGAATGCTGTCTCCAGATTCCAGCGTAATCCATCGACTGACTTGGTAGGACGCACACGTTTCAGGGCCAGAGGATTATCCCCTTTGCGGGCGAGTCCCGGACTGGTCGTGACGGCGGTTTTATAGCCGGCCCGCCGACTCTCTTCCGCTGTCTGCTCAGTCCAATTGGGCGAAAGCGCCGGACAGGGATAGGAGAAATGGGTGATTTCGGTATTGATGTGCGCTTCCATCCGATGCTTCGAGTCCACGAATTCCCGCCGGGCCTCCTGCCTGCGCACATGCGCCATGTTTGGGTGTGTCATGGTGTGCGAACCAACCAGGTGCCCGTGGCTTGCCAAGGCTTGGACTTGATCCCACGTCATCATCAACTGCCCGGCATCGTCGGGCAGCCTCGCGTCCAACTCCGACTCGATCTGGGCCAGCCTGCGCTCCAGATCCGCGCCGGCTAATACAGCCACCCGGTCACAGACCGCGAGATATGCCAGTTCGCGCTCTTGCGGGCTGCCCAGGGTCCAAAGCTTGCCGGTTTCGTCATTCCAGTTTTGCGTCACAGTTTTGCGGAAGGAAAAACGTAGCCGGCTGGGCCAGGGCAGTCGCCGATTCTCTACACAATCCACGGTTACATAAAATGTTGCAGGCACTCCCATGCGATCCAGGATGGGCATGGCCATCTCGTAGTTATCCACGTAGCCATCGTCAAAGGTGACGACTACGGATCGTTCCGGAATATCCTGCTCCGCCCGCACAAACTGAGCCACCTGATCCAGGGTCAGCGGGTTGAACTCCCGGGCGATGAGTTCCATTTGTCCTTCGAAGACCGCGCGCGGATGGATCATGCCACCGAGCGAGTCGGACACGCGGGCCGGGTCCTCCAGGACAGAGTGATACATGAGAATAGCAGCGCCCTTGCCCTGCAATCGCCCCGCGAGGCGCAGAATTCCGCTGGCCAGCAGCGCCCGTTTCATCTGTCGCTTGATCATTCCCAATCTGTAACTGCAGCCTCGAAAGTGGGGCCATCTCTCCGCGGTCAGAGCAAGTTGGCACGGCGGGGAAACCCAAATTAACACGCTTCGGCTTTCAGTCTAAACGACGCGAAATGGACACAACGCTCGGAACCAGGAAAACCATCGTAACCTTTCGAATCGGCCGGGGTCGTCGCACGATCAATATGTAACAATTGAAGGGTTGCAAGGTGAGGCAGTAGCGTACTCCCTTGCGCAAAGATTTTCAGCTTGACGCATTGCCAGCGAGCGTCAGGATGGATACACTTGTAAACGACTACGTATCAATGGTTTAGGACCGGTCGCAGCGAGCACAAGGAACCCCAATTGCTGAGCATAAAGGTTTGCCCCCTTTAATTCCAACTGAGTGTGGGGATCCTGCTCTCTCTTTACCTTATTAAGTTTTTGCTGGCACACCCGGAAGTTTTGTCGCCGGAGTTTGGGAACGCACAAAGACCACGGAACCCAGGAGGTTCACAGATTTGACTTCGACCAGCCACCTTATCGCCCCGCACGGCGGGGAATTGATCAATCTTATCGTCGAGTCCGCCCGAACAGTAGAGTTGAAAGCTCACTCGAAAGAGTGGCCGTCGTGGGACCTGACGGTGCGGCAGGTTTGCGACGTCGAACTGCTGTTGAGCGGCGGCTTCTCGCCCTTGCGCGGCTTCATGAATCGCGCCGACTATGAGGGCGTCTGTCACAACATGCGGCTGAGCAGCGGCGTGGTCTGGCCGATGCCGATCACGCTCGACGTGACGGAGGAATTTGCCAAGACTTTGAAGCCGGGGACCAGCAAGGTCGCATTGCGCGACGGCGAAGGCGTCATGCTCGCGGTATTAAGCGTCGAGGACGTTTGGCAGCCAGACCGTTCGGCCGAGGCGAAGAGCGTGTTTGGGACGACCAGCAAGGCGCATCCCGGCGCGGATTATGCCATCAACAAGGCCAACCCGTGGTATGTAGGCGGCAAACTCGAAGGACTGCAGCTTCCTTCGCACTATGATTTCCGTTCTTTGCGGCTCACGCCGGCTGAGTTGCGCGCCGAATTCTCGCGTCTCGGCTGGCGACGCGTGGTTGCGTTCCAGACGCGGAATCCCATGCACCGCGCCCACCAGGAACTCACCTTCCGCGCGGCCAAGCAAGTGGAAGCGAACCTGCTATTGCACCCGTCCGTCGGCATGACGAAACCCGGCGATGTGGATTACTTCACCCGCGTACGCTGTTACCAACTTCTGCTCTCGAAGTATCCCCAAGGAACCGTGCGGCTGGCGATGCTGCCTCTCGCGATGCGCATGGGCGGGCCGCGCGAGGCGATCTGGCACGGCCTGATTCGGAAAAATCACGGGTGCAGCCACTTCATCGTGGGGCGCGACCATGCCGGACCGGGCAACGACACCGACGGCAAGCCCTTTTACGGTCCCTATGACGCCCAGGAACTCTTCAAAAAGCACGAAGCCGACCTGGATGTGAGCATGGTGCCCTTCAACATGATGGTCTACCTGGAAGATCAGGACAAATACGTGCCCGACAACGAAGTGCCCAAGGGTTCGCGGGTGCTGAACATTTCCGGGACGGAGTTGCGCCAGCGGCTCAATGAAGGCCGCGAGATTCCAACCTGGTTTACCTATCCCGAAGTTGTCCAGGAATTGCGGCGCAGCTATCCCCCCCGCCATAAGCAGGGCGTGACGATCTTTTTCACGGGGCTTTCGGGATCTGGCAAATCGACCATCGCCAATGTGCTTTTGACCAAGTTCCTCGAAACCGGCGGCCGTCCGGTAACGATTCTGGACGGCGATCTGGTACGTAAGCATCTCTCTTCGGAACTGGGATTCTCCAAGGAGCACCGCGACATCAACATCCGGCGCATCGGCTACGTGGCGTCAGAAATTACCAAGAACGGCGGGATCGCCATCTGTGCCCCCATCGCTCCCTACGAAGCCGTGCGCAAGCAGGTTCGGGAAATGGTCGAACCAGTGGGCGGGTTCGTTCTGGTGCACGTGGCCACGCCGCTGGAGACCTGCGAGCAACGCGACCGCAAGGGACTTTACGCCAAGGCGCGTGCCGGAATCGTCAAGGAGTTTACGGGAATCTCGGATCCCTACGAAGCGCCGCAGAAAGCCGAGGTCGTAATCAACACCGCGGAACTCTCCCCGGAAGAAGCTGCCCAGGAGATCATCCTACATCTGGAACAGCAAGGCTACATCGGGGTCAACGGACCTTCCGCGTAATGGGTGATCGAATTCACACGCCGAGGATCGCGCAGGAATCGTAATGCCCTTGATTGCTGGCAAAATCCTCGTTGGCTTCCTGGTAGGCACTCTCATCGGCCTGACCGGGCTGGGCGGCGGCGTTCTGCTGCTGCCCATCCTGATCTTCGGCCTGAAGATACCTGCGATCGTCGCCGTGGGTTCGGACGCCGTCTTCAACTTTTTTACGAAGATTCCGGCCAGCATTGTTCACCTGAGGAAAGGCACGGTGCGGCGCAAGGTGGTGCTGGCGCTCGCGGTGGGCAGCGTGCCCGGATCCGCGCTGGGTGTCACCTACCTGACTCATCTCCGCCATCTCTACGGCAATGGCGTGAATGATGTCATCAAAATGGCGATCGGCATTTTGCTGGTATGCATTCCGATGCTGCTGATCTTCCAGACTCGAATCGAAGAGCGCATGGTGAACCGGCCGCCAACCCTGAAATCCTTCGCCGGGATGACAGCCATCGGCTTGTGCTCGGGCTTTCTGGTCGGGATGACGTCGGTGGGTTCCGGCAGCATCATCATGATGATGCTCCTGCTTTTTTACAGCTATCCTCCGAAAGTAAATGTGGGAACCGACATCGTGCACGCGGTTGTATTGACTGGAGTCACGGGATTTCTGCATTTCCGGCTGGGCAACGTGGAGCCGAGCCTGGTGATGGCACTGTTGATTGGCTCGATTCCAGGAGGGCTGATCGGTTCTCACTTGAGCACGCGGGTGCCGGTGCTGTGGCTGCGCCGTATTCTCTGCTTCGTGCTGCTGGTCACCGGCGCTCGGATGCTGTGGGCTTGAGCATGGCCGCAGCTCAAAGGAACGCATGACTTCTGCCTACGCGGACATCCTGCAGCGTATCGAGGCGGCGCTGGCCGCCGCTCGGATCGTCTTTAGCCGCTTTACCCCGGGAGCCATCGAGGCGGAGTTCAAGGCCGGCCACGATCCGGTCACCGAGGCTGATCGCGGCCTCGACGCCGTGCTTCGCAGCAACCTGCTTCGGGATGGAGAAGGCTGGCTATCGGAGGAGAGCGTCGATGACCTCGCTCGCCTGGACAGGCAGCGGGTGTGGATAGTCGATCCGCTTGATGGCACGCGGGAGTTCGTCAAGGGCATTCCGGAGTTCTGTGTCTCCATCGGCTTTGTGGAGAACGGAAACCCGGTGGCAGGAGGGATTTACAATCCTGCAACTGACGAGACCTTCATCGGCTCGATCGATAGCGGCGTCAGGTACAACCGAAAACTGGCACTGTCGAGTGATCGTAGAAGCCTGCAGGGCGCGCTCACGCTGGCCAGCCGCAGCGAAGTGAAGCGCGGCGAGTGGAAAGCCTTTGAAAATGGTCCCCTGCAGATTCGTGCGATGGGATCGGTGGCCTACAAGCTCGGCGCTGGTGTCGGCGGGTCTGGCCGACGTCACCTTCACGCTGACGCCGAAGAACGAATGGGATGTGGCCGCGGGCGCTGCCCTGGTAATCAGTTCCGGAGGCTTTGTAACCACGCTGGAAAACACCAGGTTCCAAGCCAACAACAAGAACCCGTTGATTCCGGGCTTGATTGCCGGCGGGCCTCACCTGCGGTCCGAGCTACTGTCTCTGCTGGAGCCACATCTTCACCGGCAACCCTCCCGGCCCGCTAGTAGTCCCCTTCCGTAATCAGGCCGCACCCCACAGCTAGGTCTCGAGTGGAATGTATTTCTGGGGAGACACCCTCCGAAAGCCCAGCAAATCTCCTACGCCAGACAGCCAGCTTTCAAACTCAAGCGGAGTACGGTACTGATTATCGATGTAGCGTGGAATGAGCAAACTCTGGCTGCTGGGAGTCGCCAGCCCAGCATCACATGTGGTCGCCGAAACCACCTGTTCTTGCGCAAGCCAATCGAAAAACTTGGAACGGTATACGCCGGAGGGATAGCAGAAATGCACCGGCTTGGACGAAACCAGTGCCTGGATCCGCTCACGATTATCCCGGACTTCCTGCCGGAACAAAGCCTCGCTTTCGGGCGTGCGATGGCGATGGGTATGCAGTTGAACGTCGACGCCATTGCGGGCGATCTCCTGCAACTCCTGCGCATTCATCATGTGCAGAATCCGTTTGGCCACCAGCGCCTCGTAATCTATCTCCAGGAGCCGAGCCAGGCGGGCCGCCAAGTCATCCTTTTGCCGGCCCGTCAGATGCTCACGGTCGGCACGATCGACCAACTCCCGAACCACCTCGTGACGACCACCCTCAGTACGCAGATCGAGGGGATCGGTGAGACCGAGCGCACTTCCATCGGCAATCACAATGCCCCGTCTTTTCCAGAGCATGTAGGAGCAAATGAGATTGAAAATCGGACGCTGATAACCCAGGTAATAGGTTGTCTGGTAGACCGTGACTGGAAATCCGTAGAGCTTAAGAAGGGGGAAAGCCTGGCAATAGAAGTCGTAGGTTCCGTCGTCAAAAGTGATGACCACGCTGCGCGGAGGCAAGGTGCCGGCCCGCAAGCGTTGAAGTCCCTCACCCAGGGGCAGGACAGAGTACCCGCCCTGCTTCAGCATCTCCAGTCGCTGCTGGAGCAACTGCGGAGTCATGTACAACGCCGGGCGCCACTGGCTTTCATCATCCAGCGAAGTGCCGTGATAGCAAAGAATCAACAGCCTGTTCCGGCGCCAGGAGCTGTTGGCCACGAGGCTGAAGACTCCGGCGGTCTTAAGAACGCGAAGAATCGCGAGCTTGAGGTCTCTAAGCATGTAAGGTTTGGCACAACAATACTGGCGGTCTCAGCTCCTCGAAATCCTCATCGCACGGCGGCGGCACTTTGCGGCTGTGCAACCTCGCCGACAGGCTCCCCTTCGAGGCACACCCGCTCCCAGAGTTCCAGGTTCAGCAGACGCCAGATTCGATTCCCATGGTCGCGATTGCCGTTGCGATGCTCGGCAAACAGGGCCTTCACCACGTTGGGGTTAAAGTATGCGCGCTCCACGGTGCGAGGCTCGAGCAGCAATTGCTCCAGCCGGTCAAGTTGCGGTCCCGCCAGCCAGTAAGCCCAGGGCGTGGGAAATCCCATTTTCTGACGGTACACAACCTCGCGCGGCAAAAGATCTTCGACTGCCGACTTCAAGATGAATTTCCCGGCCAGACCCTGGGTATCGTATCTTGCGGGGATACTCGCGGTAAATTCCACCAGCTCGTGGTCCAGGAAGGGGACGCGGCTCTCGATGGAAGCCGCCATACTCATCTGGTCCTGCTTCATCAGCAGCTCGACCAGATAAGTCCTGATATCCGTATAGAGCATTCGGTGCAACAAGTCGCCCGAAGATGAATTCCAGTAGTGCATGGAGCCGGCATAGGGATCGCCGGACAGCGCCTTGGCCTGGGGAGTCAGCAATCGGTCCTGTTCCGCTGCCGAGAATGCCGAATAGAAGTTGTCGAAATAGAAGGACGGCCAGGAGGAGCCGTCACGGACCAGGAAGGTATGCTCCAGCTTGCGATGCAGGGCGCCTGAAAAGGGACCTCGTCCGATTGCGCGCCGCACCATGTTTCGGCCGAATTCGGGAACCAGCATGCGATAGAGGTCGTCCATGCGGGAGTTGAGAAGAGTCCACGGGTAGCGGGTGTAGCCGGCCAGAGTCTCGTCACTGCCTTCGCCGGTGAGGACAACGGTGACGCGTTCCCGAGCGAGGCGCGCCACGAAATACAAGGAGACGCTCGAAGGCCACACGATGGGCTCGTCTTCGTGCCAGATCAGGCGGGGAAGAGCCTGGAAAAATTCGTCGCGGCTCAAGCACACTTCGTGGTGTTTCGATCCGATGTGGTTGGCCACGAGCCGGGCGAACGGAAGTTCGCTGAACTCCTCTTCGCCGTAGCCGACAGCAAAGGTCTCGATCGGTTCGCGCCGGATTTTCGTGGTAAGGGCTGCCACCGCGCTGGAATCCAACCCGCCGCTCAGAAATACTCCGAGTGGCACATCACTCATGAGGTGGCTGGAGACGCACCCTTCCAGGAGCTCACGGTAGCGCTCGACATAGTGCTGGCGGGGCAGGCTCCCATCGTCGGCTTGCACTCTCAGATCCCAATAAGAAGAGATCGACGGCTCTCCCGTTTCCCCAATGACGAGCGTGTGCCCGGGAAGCAGTTTTTTGATTCCCGCGTACATCGTCTCCGGTTCGGGAATGTAACCGAAAGCAAGATATTCCGAGAGCGTGGCGCGATTGAACTCGGGGTTGACGCCCGGATACGCAAGAATCGCCTTGATCTCGGACCCGAACAGCAAGGTCTTGCCGTCGTACCAGTAATAGAGCGGCTTGATTCCGAGCCGGTCCCGCGCGATGAAGAGTTCGCGCTTGCGGCGGTCCCAGATGGCAAATGCGAACATGCCGCGGAGGTATTTCACGCAATCGCGCCCGAACTCTTCGAACAGATGAACAATGGTCTCGGTGTCGCTCCTGGTGCGATAGCGGTGTCCGCGGGCTTCGAGATCCTGGCGCAGATCCTGGTGGTTGTAGAGTTCGCCGTTATAGACGATCCAGAGGTTCTCATCCTCGTTGCAAATTGGCTGTTGCCCGGTTTGAATGTCGATAATGCTTAACCGGCGCATGGCGAGGCCAACGTTCGCTTCCACGAAGAAGCCGTCGTCGTCGGGACCGCGGTGAACAATCCGCTGGTTCATTTCCGCCAGCGTGCCACGCTGCACCGCCCGAGCCCGGTCACTATAAAAAATTCCGCAGATTCCGCACATACCTACACGCCTATCCTTGAGGGTCGCTTGCGGGAGCGGTCAACTCCGCTTCCACCCGGTCCGGCGATCCCTCCAGTTGCACGAGTTCGGGATCTGAGGAAAACAGTTCCGTCTTGCCAGCCAATCCCACCACCTCAGCATAATCTACTGGCCCCCTGCTTGCGAGTACGCGCATGCTCCCGACTCCGGCGTAAGTGCCGTGACAGAAAACCAGGACCTGCTGCCCGCGATCGCGATCGGACGCCCAGTAAACAAATTGTGCATCGCTGTTCCACCCTCCGAATGTCCAGGGCTTGGGAGTATTCGCGAAGAAAAAATAGTGTTCTTGTCCGCTTCGCGTGTAGCGATAGCCTTGCACCCCGGGGTCGCTCGCCAGCCGCTCCAGCCGCCCAACTCCAGATTGCAGGCTGGCATTTGGCAACAGCAGCGTGACAAATTCCGCGGGCAGGTTCAGCGTCGCGCCGAAGGTGACGACCGTGGCGCGTTCCTGTCGTCCGTACGCCGGAGACCAAGGCCCGCGATGCGCGCTTTGGGACCACCCATGCCCGGCGGCAGTCACCAGGCCCAGGCTCTCCTGCCCGTCTCCAAATAAGTAGTCCCTGGCGGACGCAGGTGACAAGTGGGCACCGATATGCCACGACAGCTCCAGCGAGTGCTGGCCCTCTCCGGTCGCCAGGTCCCGCACCAACCAGAAGCCGGATTTCCGATGAAAGACCCAGCGCCGGTGAGTTACCGGGGCGCTCAGCCGTTCGTACCCGTCATGACTGCCCACGAAGAGGTTAAATTGCTTACCGGTGATCCACCGCTCGGTTCGTACGGTGGGCAGTTTTGCCCAAGCGAATGGTCCCGTGCTCTCGGCTTGGTCCAGCTCATCCACACGCATGGTATTGTGAGCGGCTGTGCCGCGGAAGAGCACCCGATCCTTCTGACTCTCGCCAATGTATTCCAGGGTGCCGGGATCCATGAGCAGGGACCGGCCATTACTCGCCAGATTGAGACTTAAAGCATCCGCGTGGCCGTGGCCGGCTGTCCCGGGCCCTTGCGGACCGCAGTCAATCAGCACTTGTTGCCCGGTCTCGGCGTCCGCCATCAGGTGAAGCCCACTATCCTTAAGAGCAACGGATCTGTCTGAAGGTTGTGCGCTGTCCAGTTCGTCAAACGCAGCAAGTCCGGAGGCTCCGAGGAGCCACAAGGTTTCTTCCCGGGGCGCGCCCGCAACAAACTTGAAGTCGCCCCGTTGAAAAAGAACCGCGCCGGTAGTCAGCGGATCGAGCAGATGCTCCGCGCGGTTCCTCGCGGGGTCAAAAAGTCTGCCGCCGTCATCGTCGCCGAGGCTCGACACAACTCCGGCCCGGCCCAGCAGGCACAGTGCGTCCAGCATCTTGATGAGGATGGCATCGTAGTCCGGGGGCACCTGAACCTCATTGAGCGCAGCCAGGACGCGCGCATGCAGGAACAGGTCCAGGGCGTACACGTGGTAGTAGGTCGATTGCTCGAAATAAAACCCGTCAGCCTGAACTTGTTTTCGCGCCGAGTCGACAACTACTTCCCATCCACGCTGCCTCCAACGCGGTGCCGAGGGGAAGTCCGGAAACAGAGTGCCCAGGAAGAATAATGCTACCCCCTCTCCCAGCAGGTGCGTGTTCGGCGAAAAATACGTGGAGAGATAGGTTTCGATGTGCCGCCCGTTCAGCGCCAAGGCCCGCAGCCAATCTCGTCGCAGTTCGGGCTTCATTGCCGGAGAGGTCTCCAGAAGGAAATACGTCCAGATCCATGACAGGGTCCGGAACGCTACTTCCAGGCTGCTCGCCCAGTTCATGCCGATGGGATAAGGATTTTCGGTTTGCCAGTGCTTCCATTGCGCCACGATCTCGGCGGCAAATGCATCGTCGCCGCTTAGCCGGTAGGCCTTCGCCAGCGTGACCAGGTGCTGGTGCCGGTTCAGTTCCCACGTAACCTTCGAGTCGCCCACTTCCTCAAAATCCAGATAACGGATATCGAACCACGGTTTTCGGGGACCTCGCTTGTCATGAACGAGGTCGAGATGCCAGTCAATTTCAGGTCCATAGTCAAGATTTTCATATCCGAGCAAGTCAAAGTGATGTTGGCAGATCTGTACTGCACGCGCCATGATGGCTGTGACCGACGACGGAAACCGCTGCTTCAGCAACTCACAAAGGCTCAGCAGTTCGATCTGGCCGAAGAAGAAGCGCCCCTTCCTGCCGTCAAAATTGCCCACTCCATGGTCGCTGAAGGAGTAGCCGCGCCGGTAGCGAAAGGCGTCGAGTCGAGCGCTGATGTGCTGGCGCACACGATCCACAAGTTCGTTCCGGCTCATTGCACTGAGCCGCGCGAACCGTTGCGCCCATTGTGACTGCCTGGCCATGCGCTAGTGCTTCCCCTTGTGCCGCTGCAGCAGCTCCGTGTAAAGCTCATCGACTTCCCGGATCAGCCGTTCGAAACTGAAATTCTCGGTCGCCAGACGCTGTCCGTTGCCTGCAATCTGACGAGACAGCTCTGGATTGCCCAACAATCGTAGCAACGCCGCCGTGATTGCCTGAGAATTCTCGGGCGGCACGAGCACTCCGGTGACCCCGTCCTCGACGAGTTCGCGGTTGCCGCCTACATTGCTCGCGATCGTGGGCAGGCCTGCTGCCATGTACTCCAGAATGGCATTCGGCAAGCCCTCGGCCCGGGATGGAAGGACCGCGATGTCGCAACTCGCCAGCACGTCCGGAATGTCGCTGCGCCGTCCCAGAAACAGGAAGTTGCGCTGCAGGCCCAGTTGCGCGACCTGGGCCTCAAAGGCTGCTCGGCATTGGCCATCTCCGGCAAAGACGAAGCGTGTATCAGGGAATTCCGCGATGACCGCGGGAGCCGCCGCGATCAGCCAGGGATGCCCCTTGACGTCGGAGTGCATGTTTCCTACCAGCACGACCAGCGTGCCATCGTCAGTTCCCGGAGACAGGCGCGAGCGATCCCGCTTGCCGGACTGGAACTTCGCGGTGTCCACTCCATTGTGAATCACGCGCAGCTTCTCCGGCGCAAAACCGTCTTCTGCGATCAGCGCGTCCCGGATGGGGGTCGCGTTGGCCAGCACCACGCTTGAGAGATTCTGGATTCTTCGCAGCCAGCGCCGTTTCTTGCCCTGGTACCAGTCGAAATGCGCCAGGTCGCGCCGGCTGGAAATAATTGCCGGCACCCCGGCGAGCCGCGCTGCTGGAATACCCATGAGGTTCGACCACAAATCGTGGGTGTGCACTACATCGACCTTCTCTCGCCGAAGAAAAGCGGCCAGTCGCCCCAACTGATACAGTCCGGCCGCAGAATCGAGCCCACCTTTGGGATGGAACTCCAGCACCTTGACTGCGGAACCCTTTAGTTTGTCGACCAACGGCCCCTGCGCGCGTAAGCATCCCAGTGTGACCTGGTATTCGGAAAGAGGCATGCGCAACGCCAATTCCACCGCCTGCGTCTCGGTTCCGCCCACGTTCAACGAGTCGACCAGAAAGAAGACTTTTCTGCGCGCGCTCAAACCAGGCGGCACCATGCTCAATGCCGGGTCCGCCGCTGGGGTGATTTGCATTCCATCTATTGTACCGATGTCATCCTATTGAATCGCCTCGACTTAGTTACTAAAGAGTGAAGCGATCAGCTTTCCAAAGCGGTGCTCGTGAGTTTTAATAGGATGTGAGTTTTTCGGTCGCGGCGCGAGAATCTGGCAGGACGCTGTAGAAAAACGGGAAGCCGGAGGGAAACCGGTTTTTGTAAGCTTCCCCGATCGCGGCGGTCGTCGCGTATGCTGTTCATCAGCCGGGATTTAGTCGGTGCGGATTTCCAAGTGGCCCAGTCGTGTTCGGCAGCCGGACCGCGTGCAGCGGCGACGGGAAAGCCAAGAACAGAATTCTCAACCATCACTCGTTTGATCGAAAGGGGATAACGGATCCGCATGAGTCGGTCGATTAGCGTCTTCGGGCTTGGATACGTGGGCACTGTGACTGCGGCTTGCCTCGCGCACATGGGACACAATGTAATCGGTGTCGACCTCAGCCCTGCCAAGGTGGAAGCTATGGAGGCCGGTCGGAGCCCGATCGTCGAGCCGCGCGTGGGCACGCTCATTGCCGAAGCCCATTCCGCCGGCCGGCTGCACGCCACCTCGAATTCCGAGTCTGCGGTGAAGAACTCCGAGATTTCATTCTTGTGCGTGGGCACGCCCAGCTTGCGGAATGGCAAACTCGACCTCGGCCATATCGAACCGGTTTGCCGCGACATTGGCCAAGTATTGAAAGGCAAGGACGCGTTCCACCTGGTTGTGCTGCGCAGCACGGTTTTGCCGGGGACCGCAGAAACGCTGGTCGTGCCGGCGCTCGAGAAAGCCAGCGGCAAAAAGATAGGCAAGGACTTCGGCGTATGCGTGAATCCCGAATTCATGCGGGAAGGAACCGCGGTCGCCGATTTTCTGGAGCCGGCGATGACCATCATCGGCGCCGCCGATGCCTACCACAGCGGGCTGCTGCGGGAAATCTACAAGTGGGCGCCCGGGCGCATCTTCGAAACCTCCTTCCGGGCCGCCGAGATGACCAAATACGTTTGCAATGCCTGGCATGCGGTAAAGGTATCGTTCGCCAATGAAGTCGGAACGCTGGCCAAGGAATTAGGTGTCGATGCGGAATCTGTCGTTGAAATCTTCACCGCCGACACCAAGCTCAATATTTCTGCCACCTATCTAAAACCCGGCTTTGCCTTTGGCGGCTCCTGCCTTCCCAAAGATGTGCGGGCGCTCAACTATCGCGCCAAGGAACTCGATCTCGATCTACCCCTTTTCCAGTCGGTCATGCTCAGCAACCACGAGCATCTGGAGCGCGCGGTCGAAATGGTGCTGGCGTGCGGCAAGAAAAAGGTCGCGCTTCTCGGCTTGAGTTTCAAGGCCGCCACCGACGACCTGCGGGAGAGCCCCCAGGTGCAACTCGCCAAGCGACTGCTGGGCGAAGGCCGGGAATTGAAGATCTGGGATGACAATGTTTCGCTGGGTCATCTCATCGGCTCCAACCGTCAATACATCGAGGAAGTGATCCCCCACATCGGTTCCCTGCTCTGTCAGGATCTCGAAACGGCGCTGGCCGAGGCCGAGGTCGTAGTCATCGGCACGCGCGGCATCGACCGAGCCACCCTGAGCCGTCAGATACGTCCGTCCCAGGTCGTCATCGATCTGGTGAACCTTGAAAAATCGAGGCGCATCGAACACCAAGGCTCCTACCAGGGAATCTGCTGGTAACTGTCCATGAAGATTCTCTGGGTCAAACCGGGCAAGCTTCTGCCCCTCGATACCGGCGGGAAGCTGCGCACCTACAACATTCTTCGCCATCTCTCGGCCACTCACGATCTGACCTACCTCTCGTATTATGGCGGCCAACGGGACGACTCCTATGAACGCGAAGTCGTGAACCAGCTACCCGGAACCGTGTCGATCTGCACCGGGGCTTCCGATGCAACCGGATACGCGCGTTATCTTGACTACCTGCGCCACTTTCCAAAACGCTCACCTTACTCGATCAGCAAGTTCACTGACCCGCAAGTGCAAGAACTGCTGCGCGAGTGGATCCCGCAACGAAGATTCGACGTGGCGGTCTGCGATTTTCTGGCGAGCGCGTTAAATTTTCCGGGACGTCTGCTCACCCCCACGGCGCTGTTCCAGCACAACGTTGAAAGCGTCTTATGGAAGCGGAAGGCAGAGTTCGAAGTGAAGTGGCTGGACCGCACCGTTTCCAAAATCGAGTCTGCCAAAATGCAGCGCTTCGAACCCGAGCAGACTCGACGCTTCCATCATGTCATCGCAGTTTCCGAAACTGACCGCGACGCCATGAGTTCGATGGTGGATCCGGCCCGTATCAGCGTGGTGCCGACGGGCGTTGACCTCAGCAAGTACCAATACGATCCTGATGTCCGCGCTTCCGCTCCCCTGGTCGTATTTACCGGGTCGATGGACTGGGCGGCAAACGTCGATGGCGTGGAATTCTTCTGCAAGGAAATCTGGCCGCTGGTGGTGGCGAAGATTCCTGATGCACGCTTTCGCATCGTGGGACGTGACCCTCACCCGCGAGTGAAGTCGCTGGCCTCCGAAACGGTCGAGGTCACCGGAACTGTCCCTTCCATCGTTGAGCACCTGCGCGAGGCGGCCGTTTTCGTCGTGCCCTTAAGAATCGGCGGTGGGACACGCATCAAGATTTATGAAGGAATGGCCATGGGCAAGGCGACGGTTTCGACCACGGTCGGTGCGGAAGGGTTGGACGTGCAGCACGGACGCGACATTCTGCTCGAAGATTCGCCGGCTGGGTTCGCTAACGCGGTAGTGACATTTTTGCAGGACGGGGATGTCCGGCACCGGTACGAAGTGGCCGCCGCCACCACGGCCCGCAAGTACGACTGGTCCGGAATCACGCGCCAGTTCGTGGAAGTCCTGCAGAAAACGATCGACGCTGCTCACGCAGGAGGTCCCGGCCTTCGGAACGCAGCCGGGACGAGAGCTTAAGCCCAGAAGCCATCTGCCAGATCATTGCAGCAGGTCCCGGGCGGTGGCGATGCAGAGGGAGCGTGGCCGAGCGCCACCTCGCCGACCTCCGAGTAAATCGAAAGGTCATGACCTTCTGAAATTCTCACCGCCCCTGCCTATTCCGCCGCCTTCCGCACTGGTTTTAACTTCGCGTCCCGAACCGCCTGGTTTGCGGAGAGTCTTCGCCCAGCAAGCGGAGATTGCTGCCTCGCAACGCCCGCGCTGCGCGGGTCCCGGCTGGAACCAGTAACCGTTCGAGATGTGACGCTTCCAAAAGTGACCAAGATGTACTTCTGTGTCTCGACGGGCCATTGCCCTAAGGTTATCTATGTAATTCGAGACGCAGTCACTAAAGTTTCGCAACAGGACTTGCAGCGTTGAAGTCCGTCAAAATCCGCTCCTAAGGACGGTGTGATGTTGTACCTGGCTTGCCCCCGATCCAGAGTTTCCCCAACCTTCCCAAGAGATCAACGTGCCGTCTCGTTTCCCCTCATGTGCCTGCTGGCCTTGATGGCAGCGACCACGGGTTGTGCCTCGCTGAACGCAGGGAGCACTGCTTCGACGACGAGTAAACCCGCGCAGCAGATCGCGATCGCTGCCCAATTGCCGCCGGCCACGGTGGGAAATGCCTACACCGCAGCGATGTCGGTGAGCGGCGGTTCCGCGCCTTACAATTTCAGTATTCGCGGCGGAAGTTTCCCTCCCGGCCTCTACATCAATGCGAGCACGGGAGCGATCGCCGGTCAGCCGCTGCGCGCGGGCACCTATGCATTTCTCGTTTCCGTGCTCGACCATGCGCATACGGCCGAGGGAGTGCAGAAGTTTGCCCTCACCGTAAAGCCAGCCACGAAGCCTGCGGTGCAAGTGGCGGTATCGCCGCAAAGTTTGACGATTGCTTCGGGCGCAAGCCATCAGTTTGCAGCCCAGGTCTCCAACACCACCAATCACGCGGTTACGTGGTGGGCCTCAGCCGGCAAGATCACTGCCGCGGGTCTGTTCACGGCGCCGAAGGTGAACGCGCCGGCTAATGTCGAGATCATCGCGACCAGCAAGGCGGACCTCAGCAAGAACGCCTTCGTTTCGGTAAGCGTGAATGCCGGGGCAGTACAGTCCAGCAGCCTGACCCTGGCGAGCGCCGCACTTCCGAACGCGACCGAAGGAGTTCCCTATTCGGCCGGACTCCGTGCGACTGGTGGCACTTCGCCTTACCGTTGGAAGATTGCTGCTGGTTCCTTGCCCGCAGGTTTCGCGTTCGACGCAGCTGGAGGCGGGGTTAGCGGAGTCGCGACTCAGAATGGTCCCTTTCCGGTTACCATCCAGGCGATGGACGCTGCCGGGCAGAGTGTTTCGCGCCAATTCATGATCAACGTTTCGCCGGCGAGCACCGGCAATCTCGATGGTCCGGCAGAACTGCCCCGCGTCTACATCAAGAGTTCCCTGGCGGATACACCCGCTCCAGGAGCTGTTCACACGGTAAAAACCAGTGCTGCACTGCAGCCGGCCCTCGACGCCGCCCGGTGCGGAGACACGATTCTGCTGCAAGCGGGTGCAACCTTTGAAGGCACGATGGTCTTGCCGGCCAAGAATTGCGATGACAACCACTGGATTGTTATTCGTACCAGTGCTCCCAATAGTGCGCTTCCGCCCGAAGGGACCCGGATCAGTCCGTGCTACGCCGGCGTGACCTCTCTTCCGGGGAGGCCCGCCTTCAAATGTTCGTCCACCAGCAACGTGCTTGCCAAGGTCGTATTCACAGGCGCCGCGGGCAGTGGCCCGATCGTGATGGCCGACGGCGCGAATCACTATCGTCTGCTAGGCCTGGAAGTTACCCGCCCTGCTTCGAAGGCGACGGTATACAACCTGGTCATTAACGAGCACGGCGGGACGACCGATCGCATCGTCATCGATCGCTCCTGGCTACACGGAACGGCCCACGACGAAACCGCGCGCGGCATCACGCTGACCGCAAGCACCAACTTTGCAGTCGTCGACTCCTTCTTCAGCGACTTTCACTGCGTGGCCATAACCGGTTCTTGCGGGGACTCGCAGGCGATTGCCGGAGGAATGGGCAACCACGCCATGGGCCCCTTCAAGATCGTCAATAACTACCTGGAAGCGGCGGGTGAAAACATCATTTTCGGCGGCGGGGCAGCTACCCGCACTCCGGAGGATATCGAGATTCGCCGCAACTACTTTTTCAAACCTCTCATCTGGATGAAAGGGACTGCGGGCTTTGTTGGGGGACGCGACGGTCATCCCTTCATCGTGAAGAATCACCTGGAATTCAAGAATGCCGCGCGCGTGCTGGTCGAAGGCAACGTGATGGAAAATTCCTGGGGCGGCTTCTCGCAGTTCGGGTTCTCCATCTTGCTGACCCCGAAAAATCAGAACGGTCAATGCCCACTGTGCGTTTTACACGACGTAACCATCCGCTACGGCACCATCACCAACGTGGGCAACGGCATCACGATTGGAAACGGGAAATCGGATTCCGGCGACCTGTCTCTGGGCGCATGGAATGAGAGTATCCATGACCTGGTCATAACGCACGTGGACGGCAAGCTTTACGTCGGAGGCGGCCACATCTTCCAGCAAGGGAACTCCAACCCGGAGAACCCGCTACACAATGTAGCGATCAGCCACGTGACCGCCATTGGCGACGATCCCACTGCGGGCATGCTGGTGTTGGGCAATGCGTTGAACCACCCCCTGGCCGGTTTCAGTTGGACCAACAACATTCTGGCAGCGCCAAACTCCGGGATTATCACGACCGGCGGCGGCAGCGCAAATTGTGCCTATCCTGGATTTGGCGGTGGTCCCCTCGGCAAGCTCGAGCGCTGCTTCAAAGACTACGATTTCAGCGGCAACGTCCTGATTGGTGCAACCGGCGCCTGGCCAAAGGACAACCAATCGGCGGCGAACCAGACCAGTGTCATGTTCGCTAGTACAATTCATCAGGCTTTGAGCAGTTTCCAACTGCAGGCCGTCAGTCCCTTCCGGGGAATGGGCACCGACGGCAAGAATCCGGGCGCGGATGTAAGCGGCGTCGCGGCGGCTATTGCGGGCGTAGCTCCCTAACACCTCTCTTATCGCGAGAGCCGGGACTTGACATATCGTTTGACGATTGCCATACTCCCGGCTTCGGCTTATCCGAGAGCTGCCGCGGGTAACCCGGCTCTTAGCGCGCGATGTTACTCACCTTAGTCGTTCTCGTAGTCCTCTACACTGTCTCGCTGTGGATTGGCGTTCTTCATTCCTACACCCACCTACACGTTCTTCTGCTGGCTGTTCAGTACATCTTCATTCTGCCGGCCATTCTCGCCTATCTGCGTGCGGACAAAGATAAGTCAGCAGAGGAGCAAAGCACCTTTCCGACACTATGCTCGATCGCACTTCTGTTCGCGCTGGTCACTTTTCCGCTAAGTTGGCTTAGTACACGGGGGCTGCTCAATCCCGACGAATCGGGTTATTCCTTTGGGGCACGCATTTTCCTGAGCGGACACCTGAAAGCTCGCCCCCTGGTGGGCGCAACCCCCAATGTGCGGAATACGCCAGGGGAGCTATTTTTCGCCAACCACGTCCTACAGCCGGACGGATGGTTCCCCAAGTTTCCTCCGGGTTGGCCGGCTTTACTTACCAGCGCTTACGCGATTGATGCCCCGTGGGTGGTTACCCCAATTCTTGGCATTCTTTCTCTCCTGATTGTTGCAACGATCGGCCGCCAGCTGTTTTCGCCGGCTACAGGAATACTCGCGGCTTGGTTCGCCATTCTCTCTTCGTTTTATTTAGTGAATTCGATCGGGCTCATGTCCCACGCACTGTGTGGACTGCTATCGGCGTTCGCTTGTTTCTGTCTGCTGCGCGGGCTTGAGACCGGCCGCCTCGGGTACTTCTGGGGAATGTTTGCATCTCTAGGGTACGCGCTGCAGGTACGTCCCTACACTGCATTCGTTCTGGCAGTGGTCATGACCGTGGCCGCGCTCTGGGGAATGCGGGCGAACCGCGCCCCCTGTGTTCGTATATTCGCCACGGGTTGCTTGATTGGTGCGATTGCCGTAAGCACTGTGCTTTCCTACAACCGCGTTTACACTGGAAGGTGGCTCGTATCTCCCTATGCTTTAGCCGCCGGAGAAACCGCTCCTCCCGAGCTTTCGTTTCGACCATCCCGAATCCTGCGGGGTATTGCCGAGTACGGACATCAAACCTTTGAGGAAAGCTTGATCGGCGTATTCCCTTTTACCTACCTTTTGGCAGGATACGCACTCTTCATGGAGCGAGAACGTCGCCGGGAAGTGTGGATTCTGGCGGCAATCTATCTAAGTCTCCTCGTCGCCTACCTTGCGCACCCGCAAGGGTCGGGAATCCAGGTTCCGCGCTGCCCCGTGGGGCTCCGCACTGCGCTAACGTGGACGCTGGCAGAGTACGATCCCAAAGTTCATTCCGCGATTCTCATGACCGAACCAACCCTCTCCAAAGAAGATGGCTCATGCCACCCGGAATGGTTGCCGCAGAACGCTAGGATGATCGTGTCAGACCTGGTCTTTATCCAGATCCTGTCCAGGCATTCCATTCAGCTGCTTTTGGGGTTGAGGTGAGCTTCCTTGCGGATTACCACGTCGATATTCATACTCGGCACGGTGCCGAGCAACTTGTCCGTGACCCGTAGTACTCCGGCGATCGCTTTTTTCAAAGAACGGTACCGACCTTTTCCGGTCCTGCGGAGCCAGTAGTCTGCACGGTCGCGAGCACACTCCGGCGCGGTTGCATAATGCGCGCTTCAAGCTTGTTCCCTCTGGTCAGGTTACGAATGATCTCCCATTCAGTCGCGCCGCGCAGGCCTCCGCGCAAATGGGTTTCCCAATCGAGGGACTTCTGGATGGCTGGATTGTAATTCGAAGGATCGTTCCTGGAAAAGTGGCGAGCTACGAAATGCGCCATCCGATCGGGCATGTAATTGATGAACCACAGGCCGGAACTGTGATGCTCGAACTGGAAATAACGATAAGGGGTCTGGTTTATGAAGATCGAGGCTCCTTCTTTCATCACGGACCCGATCAGAGGCAACACGGTTCGTCTCTCGTGAGGCAGCAGGTGCTCACAGACGGCACTTAGCATCACGAAATCGAACTGCCCAATGCCGTCCGGAAGCCGATCCCCTGTCGGGGAGCACAGCAATCGGACATTTTCGATTCTCTTAAGGGCAGCCATAGTTTGTGCGACTTCAATCCGATCACAACCAAGGTCAATTCCCACGACATCGGTTTCGGGAAGAAGTTTTGTCAGACCGAAGGTAGACGCCCCCAAACCACATCCAAAATCCAATAACCGCTTACCTTTGAAATCTTCTGGGCGGAAATAATTCAGCAATTGAACCTTTAGCACTTCGGGCACACCCTTGTCATCGTGTCTCTTGATGAAGGCCGCCAGGCCGCCACAACCAATTTTTTCTACCAGGAACTCGATTACGTTCAAAGGGGATGTCGTTTGACAGGTGCTCGAAAACTCCGAACCATGGAGGTGAATGTCCAGGATAAAGGGACCACCAGGATGCTGACTGCGAACGCAGACTTCGCCTTCATTCGTCGCTATCGTCTTAATCGTCGCCGGCCACGGTGCGACAATGCCTTGCGGGCATCGAAACTACGAACCGCGTCTGCCATAGAGAAAATGGTAGCGGTTCCAGAGCGTAAAAAAAATCCCTTCAAGACCTGAAATACTCGCCGATTTTACCCGAAGGCAGGTTCGGCGCTGATGGTCCTCATCTGGATTTTCATGCACACCGTGAATACCACTCTGGCGGCGTTTACCCGCAGATGATCCTAGAGACCACTGAGAGGTGTTCGAGAGAATTGGATGCCTAATCGACGCCCGCGGTTGCGGCGCGCACTGCGTCCAAATCCGCTCCCGGGTCCTTTCCTTCAGATGCGGCGCCGAGGAAGGGCGCGGCTTTTTTGCAGTGCGATTGTTTGTTCCGACAAATGCGATAATTCCCGGCCTTGCCGCCCCGAAAGTCTTCCAGCACCGAGTCGGCATCCTTGGAATAGAAATTTCCTTCCGGCCAACCTTTGTTCGAGCCGATAAAAACATTGCCCGTCACCACCGCATTGGCGAAGCATTTCTTTAGAACGCTCGCCGGCCCTTGACCGCGCGGCTGGAAAGCGCAATTCTTATCGCCGCCACCAGTCGAAAAGATGTCGTTCTCGCCCACGCCAACCAGGTTATCGGTAAACACGAAGTTGATGATCTTCTCGCGGTCGGTGCCGACGCCCAGCAGTAACAGAGCCTTCGGTGCGAAAGCAGTGTTGTGGCTGATGCGGATGTCGCGCAGCGTCGGCTGGGTCGAGGTCACCTGTGAGAAGGCCCCAAACCCTCCATATTCCTTGCCGTCGATATCGTCAAAGATGTTGTCATGGATGCTGTAGCGCTCTCCGCCACTGGCTGCGCCTCCCGCATCGGAGAGACCGGTGCCCATTTGCATACCGCTGGCCATGTGACTAATCCGATTAAAACGCATCACGACGTCAGTGACCTTGCAGCTTGGACATTGGTTATTCTGATTTTTCGGCGTCAGCAATACCGCGAAGCCAGCCTGGGTAAAACCAGCCCAGACATTTTCCAAGACATTGCCTTCGAACAACACTCGTTGGGCATTTTTAAGCTCGAATAGATTCTTGACGATAAAGGGTTTGCCCGACGTGCCCCCCACAAAGTGATCGGCTCCTGGCCTCCAGGTGATGGGCTTGAACATGTGATTGTGGCGAATCTCGATATCTGCGGGGCTCAAGGTCGCGGCGCCGCCGCCAAACATCACATTTTCGCCGGCTGCCTCCAGAAAGTTATTGGCGATTTTGTAGGGCCCCATTTCGCGGGAACCAAGTCCGCCCGCAATCGTCTGCGAATCAACACAGGCCCCGGTGCTGGCGACGCAATGGAAGTCATTGAAGTAAGAATCGACGATCGCCACGTACCGGCTGCCGCCCAGCGCAACCCCCCTGGTGGTTTCGTCCTGGGCGGTACCGTGCATCCACACCCGGTCAAACACCACGTGGTTTCCTGCTCCCGCAAATCCAGCCAGGTTGTAGATCGTGGCCCCGGGGGAACTGCGTGTGATTTCGAGACCGATAAAACGGTAGTGGTTCGCGCCTTCGGTGAAGTTAAGCGGACCTCTTCCTTTCTTGTCAAAGATGATTCGTGCCATCACATTGCTGGGCGAGGTGCACCGGTAGTCAGGACGCCCGGGAAGGGACGGGACGCCCGCATAGCAGGGCGTGATGCGGGTACCCTCCGGCGGAAGATCGGCATCGGCGGCGCTGGTGCGTAGCACGATCCAATGGGCGTCGTCGCAGGGCTTGGCGGGGAATGTGAAGAAGCCGGCAAATTCAGCGCCGGCCTGCAGTCGAATCGTATCGCCGCAGGCGGCCTTGTCGATGGCGGCGCTCAACTCCGCTGCGGTCCGCACCTGGACCGACTTACCCGGGGCGGGGGTATCGGACAAAGCGCTCATAACGTGCTCACGCGGCAATTCGGCAGGACCGTCAAAGCGACCGGCGTCTTCCTTCGCGTATGCCCAATGAACCAGGCAACTGGCCAGGGAAACAAAAACAACCATGCGGATTGCTCGAAGAATGAAACTGCGCACTACCACCTCCAGAACCGGCCGGAGCGCCGGAGCCACTATCCTGCTGTGTTTTGGCTCGGTTCTCCCAGGGGATTTCCTGCAAGCCAATCGGCCATTCGGCCAATATTGTCATCGCTCATTTCGAATTCGATTCCTGCCTTCACCTCCGCATAGTGATGGTGGACGAAGCATAGCTTGTCGACCATGTCGGCGGCGTTCATGTCGTTATACGTGACAACCCCAGTGGGGCGTCGACCATTTTCACTGGCAACCACGGGAACGCCCAGCGCCAGCGATTCCAGCACGGATGCCGCAACCCCGTCGCACGCGGGGGTTCTCAGGTACACGAAGCACCGGCTCAACAGGGTAAGAAACTGGTCGTGGGTCAGATTGCCAAGCAGCAACAGGCTCGTGCGCTCATCGGGCAGCCACGCGCTGACAAAATCCTCGGCAGCGCGCATTTCTTTGTCGGGGAACCCAAGCCAGATGAAAGCCGCACCCGGATCCTGCTCCCGGTATTGCTTCATTCCCTCGCGGAGCACCTCCAGGCGATATTCCGGCCGGAATGAGACGTACGACAAAAATACTCGGGCATGTTTCCCGAGAAAAGACTCGATAGGGTCGGGTAGAGGCACTCGAGTAAATTGCAGATATTGCGGGGAAAAAGTGGCGATCGAGCGGACTTTCTGGGGACGAATGCCGTACCCTACAATGGCATCTCGAATGGGCTCGCTGTCGCACGCAATATCGCCCGCCAGGCGAAAGAGCATATAGAAGGCCCTGTGGGCAAGGCTGTGATCGATGCGCGGGAAATAGTCCTGGGATAGTCCGCCGTGAAAGGTTATCAGGGCGGGCCGGTTCACCAGGCGACCTGCCAAGGCTGCTGCCAGGGCCAGCCAGAAGCCCTTCTTCGACATCCCGTTGACGTGCACGTTCAAGCGATAGCCGCGCAGCGAGTACGACCATAATTTCTTCAGGTAGTCAGGACCACTCTGCACATCAACGTAATCCGGGCTCTTTACCTGGCGACCCTCATTGATCTTCAGCACCTCGCAGATATGGCCCCGGCGTCGCAATTCCTCCGTGACCAGTTTCAACTGGATGGCCCAGCCGCACATGGGCGGAGGGTAGTTTCCAATCTGCAGAATGCGCGCGGCTTGCCGAACGGTGTCGGCGGCATGGTTGGAACTTTCCGCCGGCATGCTCGCAAGCTCGAGTTCGCTGCTGGCGAGCCAGCGCCCCAGCGGAGTCCTGGTCTTCAATGCCAATTTCGCGTTGAAGTACGAACGGTAAAGCGTCCGCATTCGCCGGGGGCCGATCTGAGGTTCCCTCCCAGCCTGCACTGCCCCGAGATCGTATCCTAAGGCAAGCAACGTGTTGCCGATCAGGGCTTCGACATCCTTTAACTGTTGCGGCGACAAAGAAGCCTTCCAGCGCGCCACCGGATGAAAACCTCCGGAAACCGTGGGATCTTCGAACGAACTGTTGGGCCGACTCACCGAACCGATGCCCACCCGCGCGATATGGGTGTAGTCCAGTTCCTGGCCAATAAATTCGCCGAGTCCAGACAAAGTCCGCTGGGGATTTTCCACCAGGGCTTCATAGTGAACTTCGCAGTAGTCCGCGCCCAAGCGCCTGCCATTTTCCCGGCCCTGGTTCACCACCCACTCCCAGTAAAGCGCAGCCGTCAAAAGTCCCTTGCCCTGATCCCAAGGCAAAGGTCGAATCCAGTGTTGTTTTTCCAGGGAAAGCGCCACATCCCGGCCATCGCGAATGATGTGAATGACCAAGGCATTGGGAATGGTTTGTTTAATTCGGGGCATTGCCAACAGATGATCGGGCGTACAGTCAGCCCATCGCTCCACGCCTTGCTTGCGCGCCATAGCTTCCATGACAATGCGCAAGAAGTCACCCGCGTTCCGGCAATTCGCCATGACTTCATTTTCGATCTCAACCGCATCCAGCCCGGTTTTTCTGAAGAGAGAGCTGTGCTCCCAGGCTCGGAGCAGGGCGCGCTTGTTGCGGTCGACACCCAAATCTCCAAAGCGCGGTTCCAGCAGATTGAACACCTGGGATTCGGCCCGGTACACGGCAAAATTTCCCGCCGAGAGCAGCATGTGGTACAGCAGGGTCGTGCCCGAGCGCGGGGACCCCAGCACAAAGACCGGGGCCTTGCTCCGTGAGCTAAACCCAGCGGCGGTAGCTACCGTGTGACTGGTGTCGATGGTTTCCATTCCTGGTATTTGCCGACTGTCCTCGGAGTTCCTACTGAAGGTGTACGCCGTGCACGCCCGAAGCAGTCTCGATGGAGGAACCGGCCTGGGCGCGGCTCACATGCGTCGAAGTCATGCTTGGGGGCGCCGCAGTGCCCCTCGCCGCTCCCGTTTCCATAAAATTCCGGTGCCATAGCTCGAGCACCAGCATTCTCCAGAGAATTCCGGACCGATTTCGCCTGCCTCGCGTATGCTCATCAATCAAAGCGCGCACGGCTTCCGGCTTAAAGTAGCCGCGCTGCAAGGTGCGGGGCTCCAACAGCACCCGCAAGAACTGATCCTTCATGCTGTCGCGCATCCAGTCGACCAGAGGTAACTGGAAGCCCTGTTTGCGCCGGTGCAGGAGGGCGGGTGGAATCCCCAGACGCTCCGCCAGCTTCTTCAAAATAAATTTCCGGGTGCCGGTCCGAAATTTCCAGTCGACCGGCAAAGCTGCCACCCACTCCACAAACTCGTGATCGAGCATCGGCACGCGAACCTCAAGCGAGCTGGCCATGCTCATACGATCCACCTTGGCGAGAATATCCGCGGTCAGGTAGGTTTTGGTGTCAAGGTAAAGCAGGCGGCTCAACGGATCGTGGGCGGGCGCGTTGTCGTAATAGTGCTGCCACTGCTCCAGGGGATTGGGCAGCTGGGCGGCACTCTCCAGGAAATCTTTGGAGAAGAGGCTGCGCTCGCGGTGCAGGACCGGGAGATAGGACACGTCATCCAAATAGCGGTCCCGGGGCGTCAAGGACGCATTCCATGCCAGATTCCTGCCGTACATGGCGTTGGGGACCCGCGGGTGCACGCGATCGCGATAAATTCGACCCACCCAGTCGGGAACGCGATCGAAATTGCGCCGCTCCATGGCGATCAGGTAGCGATCGTAACCGGCGAACAATTCATCGCCGCCATCCCCGGAAAGAGCCACCGTCACGTGTTGCCGCGCCATCCGGCTCACATAGTAGGTCGGCAGCATGGAGGAATCGCCAAACGGTTCTTCGAGCATTCCGGAAAGAAACGTCAAAGTCTCTTCCAGGTTGGGATCGAGGATCAGTTCGTGATGATCGGTACCGAACTTTTTTGAAACCAGCCGGGCGTACTCCGCCTCGTTGAACTTTTCCGCTTCGAAGCCGATCGAAAAGGTCTTCACCGGCGTTCCACTGGCACGCGCCATCAGGGCAACGATGATGGAGGAATCGACTCCGCCGCTCAGCAGCGCGCCCAGGGGGACGTCGCTGATCAAACGGATACGAACGGCCTCTTCCAGCCGCCGCTCGAGTTCCTGCAGACATTCCTCTTCCGACATTGCCGGGTGCGTCCCGTACTCGGGAACATCCCAGAACTCACGAATGCTGGTTTTGCCGCCGGCGTACTCCATCAAGTGGCCCGGCGGCAGCTTGTGGATGCGGCGAAAGGCGGTGTGGGGATCGGGAATGTAGCCGAAGTAAAAGTACTGGAGCAGCCCTTCGGGATTGACCTCCGCCAGTTCCGGGGCCACTGACAGAATCGTTTTGATCTCTGAACCGAACAGCAGGCGCCCCTGATGCAGAGCATAGTGCAGAGGCTTTTTCCCGAGCCGATCCCGCGCCAGCAGCAAAGACTGGCGCCGCTCGTCGTACAACGCAAGCGCAAACATCCCGCGCAATTTCTTCACACAGTCGGCGCCCATCTCCTCGTAGAGATGGACGATGACTTCGGTATCGGCGTGGGTATAAAACGTGTGCCCGCGCTGCTCGAGCCCGCGCCGCAATTCCGGAAAGTTGTAGATTTCGCCGTTGTAGACGATCCAGACGGTTTTGTCTTCGTTATGGATGGGCTGGTGCCCGCCGGAGAGGTCAATGATGCTGAGCCGGCGCATCCCGAGACCCACCGGACCCTGCGCATAGATGCCTTCATCATCCGGGCCGCGGTGGACGATGGTCTGGCACATGCGGTGCACCTGAGCGGCTTCCACCACCTCGTCGCGCCGCCCGATCATTCCAGCTATTCCGCACACTGTGCCACCCCCGGGGTTTCCCTTGCGGAATGTTCTGGACTCAGTTTGGGCCGCGTCCCCTGCACCGCAATTGGCTGCTCGATGACCCTCAGATCTTCAAGTCCGCAACTCTCGAACCAGCGAAAGACCTCTTCATAGGTGTGCTTGGACTGGTACCAGGGCGAGTACCAGTCGAAGGTGTCGAGAACACGCCAGGTCGCATCCTGGTTGTGCGACATGGGAATCATCCACGCCAGCGCGCTGCTGGCCAGTTTGCCGAAGAGCGGGATCTTTTTCAGCACCTGGTGGGCCCCATACAGGGGCACCACGGCTCCGCAGAGCCGGTGCAGTGTCTCAGGCGCCATGCGCCGGGTCCAGTTGCGGTACAGATCGCTCATCCGATACCAGGGGTTGTAAGAACTGTAAAGCCAGATCGCAATTCGTCCCCCTGGTTTCAACAGCCTTGGACAGCACCTTGAAAGCCTGCTCGCAGTCGGGAGTATGATGCAGCACACCGATGCTATAGATGTAGTCAAAGCTCTCGGGCGCAAACGGTAACTTGAAGACGTCGGCCTGGAAAATCGTGGCTGTCCGATCAGCCAGGTTCCTGGCCGCCACCTCGGAGGCCAGGCTCAAGTCAATCCCCACGACGTGCGCGCCCCAGCGTGTGGCCACTTCTGCAAAGCGGCCCATCCCACAGCCGACGTCGAGGACCAGTTTGCCCGCCAAATCCTCCGGCCGGAAACCGGTTCGCCGGCGGAAGGCGCGCTCGGACCTCTGGCTGCTGGCGTCATCCAACTGGGTGCGGGAGTAAAGTTTCCACTGAAAACCGAAGCTGCCGGCATAGTTCTGCGCGTCAACGAACCGGAGCACACCATGCAGCAAGGGATACTCGCGCCGGCAGTTGGCGCACACCAACCCATTCGAACCGCGGGCCAATGTGCCCTGACAATCGAGGCAGCGAAGAATCGCACGAACTTCCTCAGCGACTCCAGGCAAGTTCACGTTCTGTGTTTCCAGCATGCCCAAGTTCTTCCCGACCTCCGTTTTGCGGCGAATTGCCCGGTCCATTGGGGTCCGGTACGGTTCTGGCCACGATCTGGTCGAGCGCACAGATGTAGCCCACCAGGAAATAGGGGAACAGGTTGTATTCGGTCGACGCGAACATTGCTCCCGCGGCATACCCAGCCAATGCGGCCCAGAGGGCGCTCGCCCAGATTTGAATCGCCGGGTCGCTGGCATAGCCCGGCAACTTGTAGACCCGCCGGATTCGCCGCGCCGAAGTAAACAGCAACGCAAGAAATAGAACCAGCGCCGGAACCCCTGCCTCAGCTCCGAGCTCGGTGTAGGTATTGTGCGCCACTCGCCAGCTGTGGGTAATCGCGGGAAAATTCCCCGGCCCGACCCCGAAAATCGGGTGGTGCAACATCAGACTCGTGACTCTGTTTCAGTAACTCGGAACGTGCTTCCAGCGATCCTTCTCCATGAGACTCCATCGTTCCCGCGACCAGCGAATTCGGATCAGGCCGAATAAACAGGCTCCCCATTCGCCCCAGGTATCGCGGAGAAGCCAGCAAGGCACCCACTGCCAGAACCCCGAGAATCACGGTGGTGGCCAGCAGCATGAATCTCCGGCCTTTTACGCCAAACTCCCACAAACAGATCATCGCCGTGATTATCAGTGCGATCATCCCGCTACGGGAATAGGTAGCGACCACGCCATACATGAGCACAATCAGAGCGACCGCCCACATCGCCTTCCGCAGGCCGGCCTTGGCCGCAAACATAAAGCCCATACACAAAGGAAAATTGATCGCAATATTCATCGCCAGGTCGTTCGGGTTTTCCAGAATTCCTTTCTGGATACCCATCAAGCGACCATCCTCCGTGTGGTGGACAATCAGCGAAGCGATGGTGACCAGCGCGACTGCCCCCGCCTGGACGTAAAGAAGCTTGCGCAACTCGCTCAATTTCGTAACCACCAGCGGAATGAGCAACGCAATGATGACGCCCTTGGAGAATTTGTTCACCACCGTGTCGAACGCCCCGCCCCTCCAGAACGCGGTAAAGATGGTCAGACACATGTGCACCAGCAGGACCAGCAGAATCTTGCCCTCCAGCGCGATCCTGCCGCGCTCTTTCCGCTTGACTCCGAAGATCAGTGCTGCCAGCGCGATTCCGCCTGAAATCTTCCCAATCGGGACGTGAAGTGAGCCCGGGAATGAAATCTTCCGGACGAAAAAAATAAACCAAGGAAAACAACAGCAGAGCCCGATAAGCCAAAGTGGTCCGGCGGGACGCGGGAGGGGGCGCGACCGAGCCGGGAGTCTCAACCTGCAGCTGCGTGTTCATAGTTGACCCAGTTCCCTTCCTGCACCGCCCTGACCACAGCGGCATCGCTTTCCCTTCATCGTGTCCACGCCACTTTCCTTCGGGTTACGAAATTTGCGAAGGCCACTACCGCAGCGGTATTCAAGACCACAAAGGTGAAAGCAGCATCCCCGGCACGCGCGATCGGTCCCATCTTGACTCGCGCCATCCCCACCAGGCTGAGCCCGTAGAAGGCGAGCTGCAGCCAGAATGCCGAGCGGTAGAAGGTCCGCGGCAAAAACGCGCACGCCAGCAACGCGGCCAGCAGGGCGAATGGAACGACCAACCGCAGAATCTTGTGGCTGAGGAATTCGAAGCGAATCGGGTTCGCTGCCGTCCATAACCAGGGGTGCATCTGCAAGAGCTGGTAATTGCCGCTCAGGGTGCGCACCTTTCGGGCAAATTCGCGTTCCGCCCCCAAGTCAGGAAGATCCCAGGCGCGCGCGCGTGGTTCGAAGATCACCCGTTTGCCGACGCGCACCACCTGCATCGGGATATAGACGTCGTCGAGCAAGGTCTCGGGCGGAATCGGCTGCAACAGTTCGCGCCGCACGCCGTAAAACGCGCCGGTAGCGCCGACGACCGATCCGGACGCCGACTCCAGTTCCCGCACTTTCTTCTCGACCCTCCAATACAAGCCCATGCCCTGGCTTTTTTCGCCCGCGCCAGGATCTCCCAGCATCAGCTCACCGCTGACACATCCCACCTGCGGATCGGCGAAATCCTCCAGCAGAAACCTCAACCCGCCTGCTTCGATCGTTTGCCGCGCATCCGTAAAGACAACAATCTCCCCACGCGCTACGCTGAAGGCATCGTTCAAGCCAGAAGCTTTGCCCAGCGAAAGTTGGTTCAATACCACCTGGACCTGCGGATTGCGTCCATATTCCCGCAAGATGGCCTCAGTGCGATCCGTCGACCCGTCAGAAACTACGACGATTTCCAGGTGCGTGGCGGGATAATCCAGTCGCAACAGGTTTTCCAGCTTCCGCGCAAGCACGCGCTCTTCATTGCGCACCACCATTACAAAAGACACAAAGGGCTGCTGCACCGGGCCGGATTGCACCGGCTGCGGTCGCAAGCGGCTGCGCATCCACAACCACAGGGGATACCCGGCATAGGTGTAGCCGATCAGAATCACCGCTCCCCAGAAAATCCATGTCATTGCGCGCCCCGGCCAAGCAAGACAATCTTGATCGTCTGAAACATGATCAGAATGTCCAGCCCGAGGGAGGCGTTTTTGATGTAGAAGAGGTCATACTGCAGCTTCTCTTTTGCGTCTTCCACGGTGTTGCCGTACTTGTAGCGCACCTGCGCCCAACCGGTGATTCCGGGACGCACGGCGTGACGCACACCGTAATAAGGAATCTCCCGGGTCAGCCACTCGACGAATTCGGGGCGCTCCGGCCGCGGCCCGACGAATGCCATATCTCCCTTCAACACGCACCAGAGTTGCGGAATCTCATCAATGCGCGAGGTGCGCAAGAACTTTCCGACTCGAGTGATTCGCGGGTCGTCGTCCCCGGCCCAGGTCGGTCCGGTATCGGCCTCTGCGTCCTGCCGCATGGTGCGAAATTTGTAGCAGAAGAAAGTATGCCCGGCGCGGCCCACGCGCTTCTGCCGGTAGACCACCGGCCCCCTGGAATCCAGCTTGATGGCTAGAATCACGAACGGCAAAAACGGCAAGACAACAAGAAGTAAGCCGAGTGACATCAGGGTGGACAGCCCCCGTCGCATGAGGTTGAAGCTGGTACTGAAGCGGAATCCGTCCGCAAAAATGAGCCAGCTCGGATAAAGCTGCTCGACTTCGATTCGTCCCGAGATCTTCTCCAGCCATGATGTCGCTTCCTCAATGCGCACGCCGTTCAAGCGCAGTTGCAGCAGTTCCTGCACAGGGAACGTACCCCGGCGATCGGGCATGGCCACGATCACGCGGTGGACGCGGTGGGCCTTCGCCAGTTCCATCAGGTGGGCCGCAGCCGACTCGCGGGTGAGCGCACCCTCAACGTTGCCACTCCAGCCGATCACTTCCACGCCCAATTCCCTGCGTTGCCGCAAGCCCAGCACCAACCGCTGGGCGCGCTCGCCGGTTCCGAGCACGTACACTTTCTCCTGCATGAAGGGCTGTTGCACCAGCCAGCCGTAGGCCGCGCGCCAGCCCACCAGCCCGAAGGTCAGGAGTACGAGCGCAATCAGCGACGCGTTATTGCCCGGCAGCACGTTGGGAAAGAAAAACCCGACGACCGCCAGAAACAGGGCAAAGAGTCCGGGCACCAGAAACAGCCGGAAATACATCTCGCCCTTGGCGTCGAATTGCTGAGAATCGTACAGGTCGAACCAGTGCGAACAGATCAACACTACCCCGGTCGCGATCAGAACCTTGATGTAGCCGCCCTGGTAGTTCAGGACGATGTAGCGATCATCCGGAAACGCCAGCAGCACGCCCAGCAGAAACGACAGGAACACCACGGTCGTTTCCACGGCCAGCAGCACCAGCGTGCGGACTGGGTAGTAGACATTGAAGAGTCGGATCACGGGGCCTTGTTACACCTTTTGCTTCGCGGTCTTCTCGTACGACTCGTAGTAGTAGCGGGAGTAGGAATCCGAACGGGTGATGCCGTTCAGCACGACCCCCACCAGAGTTTTGCCTTGAAACTCCTGACGCGCCTTCTGGGCCGTGTCATAAGGAGTCGCATTGGAGCGAACCACCATCAGGACACCGTCGCAGAAATTCGCCAGCTGGCTGGCATCGGAAACCGGGACTGCCGGCGGGGAGTCGATGATGATCCAGTCGAACAATTGTTCTACTCGTTGCAACAGCACCTTCAGTCGCCCATTCGCAATGAGTTCGGCGGGATGGGTCACGGTGCGGCCACTGGGGAGGAAGAAAAGGTTCTCCATGGACCCGCGCTGCATGATGGAAAACTCATCGCTCTCGCCAAGCAGGTAGTCTGCCAGCCCGGGCGATGAAGTGGTGCCGAGGGCGGTATGCAGGCGTGCCACCCGAAGGTCGCCGTCAATCAGCAGTACCCGCCGCCCGTGTTGCCGCACGAGTACCTGGGCCAGGTTGGCGGCCACGAAGGATTTCCCTTCCTGGGGCAGAGCACTGGTAACCAGAATCCTTTTGAGAGACGCTTTCTCGCGCATCTGGTAGAGCCGCGACCGCAGCGTCCGGAACTGCTCCGTCCCCAACCCGTTTTCTTCCTGGTTGAAGAACAACATGGTCGTGGTATCGGGCTTCCAGTCGCACTGCGCGCAGCGCGCCAGCAGGGTATCGAACGTAAAAGAACTTGCGAAGGAGGGGGCCCCCGGGCCATTCACCGGAGCGTTGCCGGGGATAGCGGGAGTACGAACGGCATGAGCCGTTTCCGGCATCGCAGGCAAGGGTTCGGTTGCGGGCAGGTCCATGACGGGTGCGGACTCGGCACGGCCTCCCTGCGATGCGGCCCTTTCCTGTTCTGCTCGCTTCAGTGCTTCATGAATTCGGCTCATGATTTCCTCTCTTTGGGCAGGTCTTGTTCGGATTGCCGCAGCCGGTCCGCCAACGTGGCCAGCGTGCGTAAAGCGTCTACCAGGTCAAACTTTTCGGCGCTGGGCGCGGGCGCCGCTGCCACCGTCATCGCTCCCGAGGCGATGCTGTCGCTCAAATCGAAATCCCGTGCCACGGCGTCCACGATTCCCTCGTTGATGGTGGGCTTCTGATCGACAAAAGCGCTTACCAGGCAGTGCTCGCACAGCAGGTTCACGACGCGCGGAATCCCGCTGGAATACTTGTGGATGGCATTCAGAGCTTCGCCCTCGAAAATCTGCCGCCCGTCGGAACCGGCGATACGCAGGCGCTGCTGAACATACGCCTTGGTCTCTTCGAGCGTCAGGGGATGCGTTTTCGCGCGCAGGGTCAAGCGCTGGCGCAACTGACGCAACTGGGGCTGCTTCAGCTTGGTTTCGAGTTCCGGCTGGCCGACCAGCACGATTTGCAGAAGCTTCTCCGTGAAGGTCTCCAGATTGGTCAGCATGCGAATCTCTTCGAGCACTTCTTCGGTAAGGTTCTGGGCTTCATCCACGATGAGCACCGCGGTCTCGCCCGCGCGGTAGCGGTCCAGAAGCCAGTTGTAGAGCCTCTGCAGGATCTGGCTCTTCGACTTGGAATCACACGGGATGGCGAAATCGGCCATCATGTAGTCCAGGAACTGCGGGACGTTCATGCGGGAGTTAAAGATGAAGGCGGTTGCGACCTGCTGCAGCCGCAACCACTCCAGCAGCTTGTTGATGAGCGTAGTTTTGCCGGTGCCCACTTCCCCGGTCAGCAGAACGAAACCCTTGCGACTCTGGATGCCATAAGTCAGGCAAGCCAGGGCTTCTTCCGTGTGCCGCGTCAAAAACAGGTAACGCGGGTCCGGATTCACATTGAACGGGTTGGCCCGTAATCCAAAAAACTCTTTATACATACCGGTCGCCTAGACCCCGACTTTCTCTTTGGTCGATTCCGCTCCGCCCTTGTACCGATTCCAGAATTTCCCGTTGCCATTGCCGTCTGTTTCTTCGGTCACCCAGGGCAACGACACCAGCACGGGCATCTGTAAACTGGCCAGCACATCGGCTTCATTCCGAATCGACTTGTCTCTCATTTCCAGCCACAACGCGAGCCCCATGCCGATTACCAGGCCGGAACCCAAACCACCCGCGGCAAACAGCAGCCGGTTCGGAAAGCTGGGCGACTCAGGCAGATTCGCCTGGTTCAGCAGATGCATCTGTTCCCCCTGCTGGCGCCGTTCCATGTCGGTTGCCATTTCCGAGGTGCTCTTCTTGGCCAGCAAGTCGGCGTAAAACTTCTGAGCCGTGTCGTAGTCCCGGGTCAGCTGCTTGTACTTTTCCTCCACTTCCGGACTGATCGCGACCCGGCTTTGATACAGGCGAATCTGATCGCCGACGCGCTTCTGCTCGCGCGTGGCCTGGGCCAGCACCGCTTCATACTGGTGGACCTGGAGCCGCAGCTGCCGTATTTCGGCGGGTTCGCTCGCGCTGGCTTTCACCGCCGCATCTGGGCCCTTGGCGGCGGCGTCGTTGACTTCGGCCAGCCGTTTTTTCACCTCCGCGATATCAGCCTTGGTCTTGATCACGTCGGGATGGTCTTCGGTGTAACGCGCCTGCAGCGAGAGAAGCTGGCCTTGCAAAGTGGTGAGCTGGGTCTCCAGGCTCTGCGGATTGCTGGACCCCTGCGACGATTTCCACGCCGCGATTTGCTGGGCGAGCAGGGATTCGGTGTACGACTTGTCCTGCTGAGCGCGATTGACGGTCTGGGTATTGGCGTCCAACTGGGAGTTGAGGGCGCCCAGGACCTTCAAATTGTTGTCTTCATCTCCGGGCAGTTGTCCGGAATACTGGCGTTTGAAAGCGGCCAGCTTGGAGTCCTGGTCGTCCAGTTTCCGCTTGGCTTCGTCGAGTTGGCGGCTGATGAACTCTGTCGTGCTCACCGCCACCTGCTCGCGGGAACTCTGAAACTCGGTCAGAATCGCAGAAGTCAGATCGTTGCAGACATCCTGCGCATCGTGCGCGTTGGCGGTCGTGAAGTTCACATAGAACCCAGGTACGCCGCTGCCCTGCCCCGGCCGCCTCCTCCCGCCTCCGGTGTTAGCGATCTGGCTCATGTCAGTGACGACTGGCTCGATCTGCACTCCAGCCCGAACGTCCTCCAGCACGTCCTCCAAGCTCTTGCCACCCTTGAACAGTCCAGGCCGCTTCTCGACGATGGGCTGCAGGCGGTTGCGTCCCAGCACCTGTTGCTGCATGGTGGCAATGCGTTGTGCCAGGTCGGAGGTGACGACCGGCTGCACCACACCCTCCGGCACCTTCTGACCTTCGACCAGCACCAGCGACTGCGAAGTGTACTTGGCCGTAAATGCGTAGGAGATCAGGAAGCCGACCAGCGGCGCCAGCAGCGCCGGAATCAGGATGACCTTCATCCGCCGGCGCAACATCGACAGATAGTCATCAAGTGTGAGATCGCGATTTTCAATCATTCCAGTGTTTCCGTTCTGGCTACCATCCTGGATAGCCTTGAATTAATCGATCCTGATCGGGCGGAAGTGCCAATCCACGCCGATCGTGAGCACATGTCTTACCGAAATCCGGTTGCAGAACGTTCCGACTACCGGGCAGGTATCGAAAATCTGGTCGTTCCACTGATATCCGAGGAAGGCGCCCCAGTTGTAGCTAAATTGGCGGCGCACGCCGAAGCCGGCGAACCCATAGTTATAAGAGGTAGCCGCCACCCCGAGGAGGCTGGACTGCAGGCGCTGGTTGTGGGCAAATCCGAGGTTGGCCTGGGCGGTGTATTTCCGTCCCAACGGCCGCGACAGCTGGAGTTGCGCAATGTTGCTCTGGGAGCCTGCAAAGAATCCCGACCCATTCGTATCGAAGCGTTCGAAGCCGAGCGAGGCGGAGGTCAGTCGGAACCGGTAGCGCAACGAAAATCGACCAGCAATCGTCAGCCGGGTTGTGCTTCCCGTCAGGGGATCCCCAATCCGAGTCCATTGCGGCCCGGCACCAATCACGAAGTCCATGCGACCGGAAACGCGGTGCCCATACATGCCTTGCACGACATGGGAGGTCACGTTCTCGGCTCCAACCACAGCGGGAAACTGAAACGACTGGAACCCGTAGCTCAGGGCAACCTGATCTTTGCGATTGAGGGTGTAGTTGTACCCGACCTGCGCGCTGGCTTGCCGGCTGTTGATAAATCCCGGGGACTCGTCCATAAAATGGACGATTCCATAGGAACCAGCGGCGGTCACGGAGGAACGAGGGTTCACGCCCTGCACCGCATCCACCACGGCGACGTTTGTGATGCGCGGCGACTGGCCAAGGGATCCAACCTGTCCTGACCCCAAGATGCCGCTTTGGCCCCCAAACCCGCTGCCCATCATCCCCATGCCCTGGCCGAGCCCGCCCAGACCCAGTTGAAATCCTCCGGCTCCTCCATAGGAGCCGTATCCAAAGGCGCCCTCGGGGAGGTAACTGAAGGAATCGCGCATGGAAAGCTGCCCCGTCCTCCACAGCACGGTCTGTTGCGCCTGCAATTCCTGGATTTGCTTTAATCCAGCGCCGGCCCGGTTGTAGTAACCGACGCCGCCGACGTAGGCCGCCGCCAGTTGGTAGCGGCTCCAGAGTCTTTGCATGGTCAGCCCGGCCAGACCGCGAGTCACGGTATGGAGCGCCGGCCGAGCATCGCTGCCGATGTTGGAATCGAGAGACTCGCTGGCCTCGATGCCACCCAGGAGCATGCTGCGCGGTTGAATGTTCGGTTCGAGCGATGGCTGGTCCAGCCCCGAAATCGGCGGATTGTCATTCACCACCACGGGCGGAGCCTCCTGCCCGAAGGCAGCGGGCGGCGCATTTCTCTGCGCATCGTCGGGAACCTGACCCGGGTCGGCCTGCCCCCATGCGGCCACGGTGCCGATGCCCAGCCAGAGCACTACCACCCCGAGTTTTTTCCTTGTCTGCATCGCGCGATCCTTACGGGACAACAATGGTGTCTCCCGGTTTCAGGATGAGGTTCTGGTCGATGGACTCGCCTTTCAGCAGAGACCGGTAATGCACTGGAATCTTCTGCTGCTTGCCATTTTCTGTACGCAGGATGTAAATCCCCTTTGTATTCGCAAACTGGGTGAACCCCGCACTGGCCAACGCCTGCAACACCGTCATGTTTGGTTGCAAAACCGTGCTCCCCGGATGCGAGACTTCTCCTAAAACGTAGAATTTCTGGCTGTTCATGGCCGTGACCACCACGGTCACGCGCGGATCCGCGATGTACTTCTTCAGCCGGGTGGTAATCGAATCGGCCAGTTGAGTGGGGGTCAGGCCCGCTGCAACCACGTCATTCAAAAGCGGCAGGGAGATTTTCCCGTCGGGGCGCACCGGCAGCGATTCCGTCAGGTCGGGCTCCTTCCATACCGAAATGTGCAACATGTCATCGGCCCCGATCACATAGTCCGGACCGGCCACCGAAGCGGGTTCGCGCTGCGCCGCCTTGTCGGTTGCCGGCTGCGCCCTATCGGTTGCCGGCTTCGGCTCGCCGCTGGCATTGGCAGTCGCCTGGCCCGACGCACTTGTGGCCAAGACCCCTGCTAGTAAAACAAGTCCAATATTCCTGATCATTTCCTCTCCTGATTCCTATGAAGCCCCGTAATCGTGATACCCGATCTGTTTCAATTTATAGAGCAGGGCCTTGTAGCTGATTTGAAGTTCCTGAGCCGCGCGTCTGCGGTTCCAGCGCGTCTTGTTCAACACTTTCAGGATCAATTCCTTCTCCGCCTCTCGGGAAGCCGCGCGCGAGGCTTGCTTCAATGAGATCCGCTCTCCATTTCCTCCGCGCTCCGACTTCATCATCAATAACGAACGCAATCCGCCCATGGCAACGGACTCGTCTCCCAGCGCCACGATCGCTTTGGCTGCATCCTCCAGTTCGCGTATGTTTCCGGGCCAGGCGTACTCCTGGAACAAACGCTGGGTGGCAACGCTCAGCTGCGGCACAGGACGACGGAAATCGTGCGCGTACTTGATCAGAAAAAAATTCACCAGCGAGGGAATGTCTTCGCGCCGCTGCCGTAGTGGCGGCAAGCGAAGACACACGCCGCTGATCCGGTAATAGGTGTCCTCACGAAAGCGGGCAGCTTTTACCTCCGCCTCCAGGTCGCGCGCGCTGCCGCAGATCAAGCGGGCTCGATTTCCATTGCCGTGGCCATTGCTCTGGATCGCTAATACGTCAAGCAGGGCTTCCTGGCAGCTCGAAGTAAGGTCGGCGAGCTCGTCCAGATAGACCGTCCCGCTGCCAAAAAGGCCGGCGATTCCCTGCCTGCCCTCTGCCAACATCTCCTCGTTTATGTCCGCGCAGACGACCACCCGAAAAGGCTCTGCCTGGTGGGCCGACATCTGGTGAATCCGTTCCGCGGTGGCGCGTTTGCCGGCACCCCTCTCTGCAAGAAGCAGCACCGGGACTTCGCTCCTAGCCAACTCGCGCGTCACTACCTCCAGGGCTTTCATACTTTGGCCCAGCCCCTCAACGAAAGTTCCCCCCAGCGCATCCAGATCGCGCAGGGTGTCTCTTGCCTCGCCAAATTCCGGGAAATCTTTTGCCATATTGGCTTTAGTTCGTCGTCAGGGGAATATCGCCAGTGAGTCGGATGCCGATGCTGCCATGGTCTGGAGCACGGCTACTGCCATCCGTGACCACGGAATCTCAGCTCGTCGGCAGGGGATATCTCTATTTTTTTCAGCAGCTTGGAAAACGATCCTCAACTTGGCTGCGAGCTCTCGAATCTGTTCGTAGCCTACAACAGAGACTCAGAGAGGGAAAGTTTTTGCCTAGTCTAAGGTAACCGAATCGGGTTACTTTTCCCCAAAATTCTTGAGGTGACCTCTAAACTACTGTTTCCAAATGAAGTAATCGACCGGTGCTGGCGGGAGCAGGGGCTTGCGCGAGGGGCATTTGACCCTGCCTGGTTGGCTAAAGTTTTTCCCATCCAATACCTGCGAAATGAGCCTTGAGGGTGCCAGCGGTAAAGGAAAATTTGGATGCTGTCACTCTAATCCGCAATGGGGTGCGCTGCCCTGTTTCCCCAAATCTGCGGACTGGAGGGGTCAAAAGCGTCCATTTAAAGACGCAATTTCAGGATCAATGGCAACGCGCAGTTACCAGGCACGCTGGCGGATCTGCTGGGCCAGGCGATTTGTGAAGATCTCCGAGCCCTGGTCATTCAAATGAAAACCATCGCGGTAGAGACTTCGGGGAAACTCGCCCGGCGGGGACAAAACCCAGACCGGCACCCCGGTGTCAGCTGCCAACGCCTGGATTTCCCGTGAATGATCGTCGCGTAACGTAGGAGGAACCAACAAAACGATTTTCACGCCGTAGGTTTGTGCGAGGTTCTTCAATTCGGGCAACCGTTGCCGGGCGGCGCCGATTAAGACGTCTCGATTATTTATATGTGGTGCGTGATCCGCGATGCGGCCCGCCAACTCGCGGAAGTTGGGCACGAGCAGGATCAGAACGCGCTGGCGGATGACGCCTTTGTCTGCCAGCCAATTGCTCCAATGGGCAAAAAGATAGGTGCTGGCCGTGGTCCGATCGAGCTTGCTCTCCCGGATCGCAAGCGGGAAATCCTGGGCGCTCATTTGCCGGTGAGCAAACTCTTCCCCCAGGGTGAATCTCGAGGCTAGCTGATCGGTGGCGAGAGCCAGCACAATTAAGCTGGGACGCGAACCCTCTTGCAGCAGGCGGCGCAGGCCGAAATACCAGTCGAGGTAGTGGGTCTGCTCGATGCCGAGCCGGCTCACTTCATATTCCGAAGCCAGGGTGTCGTGCAGAAGGTCCAGTTGAACTCCCTCAAGCAGCAAAGAATTTCCGGCCAGAAGCACGGTCGGGCGACCGTCGGGAGTAATTGGGGGCAGGCGCTTTGCAGCCTGAAGTTCGCTTTCAACTCGCCGCTCGGTGCGGCTGAGGTGTTGCAGAATCAGGGGCGAGCCCAGTTCCAATCCCAGCAGTATTGCCGCCAGGCCAACCACCAGGGCGATGAGGCCCGCGCGGGCGCTGGTTGCGAGACCCGAAGGTCCCAGCGGCTTGTCGAATTCGAGTTTCTCAGAACTGGAAGTAGATGAATGCATTCGCCTGATTCGCTCCCATAAGGGCAATCACCATCGCGCATGCCAGCCCGAACGCAACCCGCCAGCGAACCGGTGCAAAAGCTAAACAATACTCCGCTCCAGTCGCCTCCAGATAGATGTCCAGGAGCAACAACGGAATGGAAAAAACCGCAAGAAACAGGAACGCGGCCGGGAACTCCGGTCGCCACGCCCACGTGCCGAGACCTTTTAACATCTCCCAAGCCGCCCGCAGCGAGGGAGCCCGGAAAAAGATCCAGCTGATGCACACCACATGGAAAATGAAGATCTGCTTGAGCAGCTTCCGAAGAGCCCCCGAAATCACGGGCTTCTCCCGGGTCAGCTTCCGTTCCACCGCCAAGCTAGCCCCATGCTGTCCACCCCAAACGACGAAGGTCCAGTTCGCCCCATGCCAGAGTCCGCCGAGAAGCATGGTAAGCAAGAGGTTTCGGTAGGTGGCGCGTTCGCCGTTCCGGTTTCCGCCCAGCGGGATGTACAGGTAATCTCGCAGCCAAGTGCTGAGACTGACATGCCACCGGCGCCAGAAATCCTGAATGCTGTCGGCAAAATAAGGCTGCCGGAAGTTGACCATGAAATGGAAACCCAGCAACTGCGCGCTTCCGCGGGCAATGTCGCTGTAACCGCTGAAATCGCCATAAATCTGCCAGGCGAACGCGTACATCCCCAAGAGAGTGACCGGCAAGCTTGGCCGGCCGAAAGCTCCGCTAAAGGCAGCGTTCGCAATCAGAGCGCAGTTATCGGCGATCACACACTTGCGGAACAAGCCTTCCAGGATGAGGAGCAGACCGTCAAAAGCCTTGTCTGAATCCCAGTGCCTGGGCCTTTGCACCTGGGGCAGCAGGTGCGCCGGGCGCTGGATAGGACCGGCAATCAGATGGGGAAACAGGCTGATGAACAAGCCATAATCCAGGAACGAGCGGGACGGTGGCAACTTCCCGGAATAGACGTCGACGATGTAGGCGACTTCCTGAAACGTATAGAACGAAATCCCGGGGGGAAGAATGATGAGCAGAACGGGGAGCGAGGCGGTGATACCCACCCCGGCCAAGACGTGCCCCAGCGAGTCCGCGAAAAAGTTAAAGTACTTGAAAAATCCCAGGATGGAGAAGTTAATGACCAGCGACAAGACCAGGAGAGATTTTCGAACCCGTGGATCCTTTGCCTCGCCGATCTTGATGGCAATGAAATAGTCGATGACGGTAGAACCGATCATCAGCAGCAGAAACCGCCAGTCCCACCAGCCGTAAAACAAATAGCTCGCGGCAAGCAGAAATCGATTCTGGTTTCGGAAGCCCAGCCGCCAGTAGCAGAGCGCTACTATGCAGAGAAACAGAACAAAGATCGGGGTGTCAAAAAGCATCGTGAGCTATGGGGTAGTGGATTGGAAACCTTGCGGCGATGGGCCACATCTATGCCTTTTCAGGATAGCGCAGGTTTTGCTGGCTGTCCTTGGCACTTGGGGTTCCTCTAGTATGGTTGCGAGGCAAGGTGCGGCGTCTGGGGTTGGCCCTGTCCATACCACTCTTGGTTGCAAATGCGCAGGGCTGCGGCTCAAATTCTTGGAAACCCTTGCCTGGGAAAGGCCGAAAACGCCAGGAATGCTCTGTAAATCCATACAAATAAGCCACTGAGAGCGCAGCCAACCTAATGCATGAGGGCTAGCAAACCAAAGTCACACCCGAGCATTCACTGATTGCGCGGCGCCCCCAGTTCGAATATCCTTTTCCCATACTCCTCCCACAATTCACGTTTTGAGCCAAGCCGTCCAAACCGCGCCTTTGACCGTCGGATCAAAACCTGTGTCGCCCCCGCGAATGCCGGTTTGGCAGATGCTCGTTCTATCGGGCACGCTGGTATGGCTGTACGCTCCAGTCCTGAGTCATCTTGTCGGGCAGTGGCTGCGGGACCCAAATTACTCGCACGGCTTCTTTGTTCCGGCTTTTTCTTTGTACGTCATTTGGAACGAAAGGGATCGGCTGCGAACCTTGCCGCTGGAACCGTCCTGGTCAGGGCTGGTGGTGCTGGCATTCGCTCTGATCGTTCTGACCGCCGGCATCCTCGGCGCCGAGCTGTTCTTGTCCCGCTTTTCTCTCCTCCTTGCGATTGCTGGATTGGTCGTGCTTACCTACGGGTGGAACCACATGCGCGCTATTTTCTTCCCGTGGCTGTTTTTGTTATTCATGATTCCAATTCCAACCATCGTGTTTAATCAAATTACATTCCCGCTGCAGTTGGTAGCGTCCCGGGCGGCGGCCCATGCCCTTCCCTGGATGGGCGTGCCGGTATTGCGCGAGGGAAACATTATCCAATTGCCCGCCATGGCGCTTGAAGTCGCGGAAGCCTGCAGCGGAATACGCTCGTTGATGTCCCTGGCTACCCTGGCGATCATCTTCGGGTATTTGATGGAACCGCGGACCTGGATCCGGGTGGTCCTGGCCATTGCCTCGGTCCCGATCGCGGTCATCGCCAACAGCCTCCGCATCATCGGTACGGGACTACTGGTGCAGTACTGGGATCCGGACAAGGCAGAGGGCTTCTTTCATGCCTTTTCCGGCTGGTTGATCTTCGTCGTGTCGCTGATTTTGTTATTTCTGTTGCATCGCGCTCTTCAGCAGCTGTTTGGGACGAAAGGAGAGTCGCGAACATGAATGCTCATGCGCGCTTTGCGATGGCGCTGGTATTGTTGCTCGGCACCGCCTTGTTTCTCCAGGCGCGCAACCGGGGTGAGGTCTTCCCCGCCCGCCAGCCGCTGTCAGCATTTCCGGAACAACTGGGAGACTGGACCGGGACCGACGTCGAGATTACCAAGGAGATCCGAGACATACTGGGACCAGGCGATTTTCTGCTGCGCGTTTATCGCGCCGAGACCAAACGACAACCGAGCACGGATCTCTTTATCGCCTATTTTCCGACCCAGCGTGCCGGTGACACCATTCACTCTCCCAAGAATTGCCTGCCCGGGGCGGGATGGACGCCCATCGATACCGCGCGCGTCACCGTTTCGGTTGGGGGTCACGCGCCTTTTCCAGCGAACCGTTATGTGATCGCAAAGGGTTCCGACCGTTTACTGGTCCTGTATTGGTACTGGGCCCACGACCGCGCGCTAGCCAGTGAGTACTGGGCTAAGGTATACCTTGTCACCGACTCGATCCGCATGAATCGCAGCGATGGCGCGCTGGTGCGCCTGACTACGCCGATGGTTCCCGGAGAATCGGTCGAGGCCGCGATGGGTCGACTGCATCCCTTTGTCGGAGATGTCGTTCCCTTGCTGAATCAGTACATCCCCCAATGAGCCATCTGATCATTTGTGAGTACTCTTCGAGCCCATCTTCTGGCCCAAATGACATGAGCAAAATCCTTGCACCTGGTTCCAGTTGCTTTGCCTGCAATTTCAGCTATCCGGCAAGGTTCGCACAGTTCGCGATTGCACCGGGAAAGATCGTCACCATTCCACACAACTCGGCGCCTTCGACGCGCCCCGATTGGGAGACCTAGCCATGAGGCGTGCTCCGGCATTCCGCTTGTTCTTCGTATTGACTGTTGCTGCCAGCCTGCTGACCGGCTGTTCGCGCGACCCCAACGTGCGCAAGCAGAAGTATTTTGAAAGCGGCCAGCGCTTCTTTGAAAAGAGCAAGTACCGCGAGGCCGCGATCCAGTATAGCAACGCGATCCAGGTCGACCCCCGCTTTGCCCAGGCCCACTATCGGCTGGCTCTGACGTATCTGCGTCTGGGAGAAGCGAATCGCGCGTATCAGGAACTTCAGCGCACGGTCGAAATCGAGCCTGAGAACTATGCCGCGCGGGTGGACATCGCAAACATGTTGATCGCGGCGAAATTTTTCAAGGAAGCGCAGGAACAGCTGGATACGCTGACCGCCAAGCAGCCTAACAATCCGGACGTCCACATGGCGATCGCGAATTTCAAAGAACGCCAGGGCGACCTCCCGGGAGCGATGCAAGAGATGCAGAAAGCCATCTCGCTCGATCCAACCCGTTCCGAAGGTTTCCTGAACTACGCCATCATGCAGATGCAGGCCCAACAGTATGACGCGGCCGAAGCCAGCCTGAAGAAGGCGATCTCGCTGGATCCGAAAGCCATGAACGCGCAGCTTGCGCTGGGCGGCTTCTATCAATCGCGCGGCCGGCTGCCGGAAGCGGAAGAACAGTTTAAACACGCCGTCACAGTGGACCCGAAGAATTCCGATGCCCGATCCGGCCTCGCCCGCCTCTATATGATGGAGGGCAAGAAATCGGAGGCGGAGTCCTTCCTTCGCCAAACCAAGCAGGATCTTTCCGACAATCCTTCCGCCTACCGCATGTTAGGGGACTACTACTTCGCAAACGCGGATCTGGACAAGGCGGTCGCGGAGTACGAGTCCATCCACAAAGAGCATCCCAAGGATCTGCAAACCAAGAAAAATTACATCCAGCTCCTGATTGTGAAGAACCGTCTGGACGAGGCGCGCAAGCTGAATGATGAAATTCTGAAGGCCAGCCCGCAGGACAATGACGCTCTGATTTTCCGCGGCCAGATCAAATTGCGCGACGGTCACCTGGACGAAGCGGTATCCGCGCTGCAATCGGCGCTCAAGGGCGATCCCGACAACGGGATCGCTCACTATCATCTGGGTCTGGCTTTCGACCAGCAGGGCAATCTGGCGCGCGCCGAGACGGAATGGCGGGCTGCGGTGCGCCTCAAGCCGGACCTGATGGAAGCGCAGCGAGCCCTGGCGGCCGTCTCCATCCGCAAGAATGATTGGGACAGCCTGTACCAGATCGCGTCGACGATCATCAAAGCCCAGCCCACTGCGGCCGATGGCTATGCCATGCGGTCGATCGCAAGTGTTAATCTGAAACAATTTTCGAAGGCTGATCAGGATGTCAACAAGGCCATCGAAGTCGCTCCGCAGAGTGCCGTTGGTTACGTGCAGCTAGGGAACTTGCGCCTTCTGCAAAAGCAATTCCCGGAGGCCATCAAGGCTTACCAGAAGGGGCTGGACGTCGAGCCTGCCAACTCTGACGCCCTCAGCGGATTGATGAACGCCTACCTGTTGCAGAAGCAGACCGATAAGGCCATTGAGGCTGCCCAGGCGCAGATCGCCAAGGTACCCAACAGCAGCGCGTTCTACGACCTGCTGGGCACGGCTCTTTTCAACAACAAGAAGGATTACAGGGCAGCCGAGACCGCGCTCCGCAAGGCCGCCGAACTCGACAAGAAGAACTCTGATGCTCTGCTGAAGCTCGGCCAGGCGTTGCGAGCCGAGGGATCCGTTGATCAGGCGATCGCGACCTTCCAACAATCGATCAAGGACAATCCCGGCGAAATCTCATTCTATATTCTTCTGGGCGAGCTCTATGAAGGGCAGAAGAATTGGGACGCTGCCAAGGGCATGTACCAGAAAGCTCTGCAGATCCAGCCGGACAATCCGGTAGCCTCGAACAATCTCGCTTACGTCATGCTGCAGACCGGCGGGAATGTGGACGTTGCCATCTCCCTTGCCCAAACCGCGCGTCGCTTGATGCCCGATAGTCCGAACGCCGCGGACACCCTGGGTTGGGCATATTACCAGAAGGGCCTCTATCCAACCGCCATCGATTTGTTCAAAGAGGCGCTGAAAAAAGTTCCCAATGATCCGACCTTCCAGGATCATTTGAAGAAAGCCCAGCAGCAGGCGCCGCAACAACCGGGAACCTAGCGCAAGGGGAGACGGACCGGCCGTTCAACCATGCCGGCGAGGTTTTCTTGCAGGCACATGTCCGGCGTACGGTCATCGCCGGCTACGCGAATGCCACATCCGGCTGGGTCGATACCCAACGATGTCCAGCCGGCCCTTCGCACGCTGTCCCAGCCTGACGGCACGTCGCTCCACTGCTGATGCGGTATGCTTTTCCCCATGGACGTCATCGCGCTCACACGTCAACTGGTCGACATCGAGTCCATTACCGGAAATGAAGTCGCGGTAGGTGAGGCGATCTACCGCGAGTTGTGCCGGCTGGGCTACCAGGCCAGCAAGATGACCGTCGAAGGCAAGCGCTTCAACGTGCTGGCCACTCCGCCGGAACAGCCACACCCTGCAGTCGTGTTTTCCACACACATGGATACCGTGCCCCCCTTCATTCCTTCGTCGGAAGATGCGAGCCGTATTTACGGCCGGGGATCGTGCGATGCGAAGGGGATTATCGCCATCCAGATGGCGGCGGCCGAAAGGCTACGACAACAGGGGATTCACGTTGGACTGCTGTTTCTGGTGGGCGAGGAAAGGGACAGCCAGGGCGCCAAGAAGGCGAACGAGCAGCCTATCGGAGCGCGGTTCTTGATCAATGGAGAACCTACAGAGAATCATCTTGCGCTCGCGTCCAAAGGGACACTGCGAATCGAACTGACCGCTTCGGGCCGGATGGCGCACTCCGCATATCCGGAGCTGGGAGAATCGGCGATCGACAAACTGATCAAGGCTCTGACCCGGCTGCGTGCGATGCCACTCCCCGCAGTGGAGGACGTTGGCCCCTGCACGTTCAACATCGGGTTGATCGAGGGCGGGCGCGCCCCCAACGTGATTCCCGATCATGCCAAGGCGCACTTGCTGTATCGGCTGGTGGGGCCCAGCGAAGAATTGCGGCGGCAGATTTTGGAAAGCGTGGGCAACCTTGCCCGGGTGGACTTCTATCTCGAGATTCCGTTCATGCGCTTTCGCGCGCTGGATGGCTGGCCGACCATGGTCGCTGCCTTCACCACCGACATTCCGGCGCTGACGAAGTGGGGTGAACCCCTGCTCGTCGGCCCGGGGTCGATCCATGTCGCGCATACCGATGCGGAATACGTGGACAAGAAGCAATTGGCCGAAGCGGTAGAGTTGTATTACGGAATTACGAAGAAGCTGCTGCAGCGCTGACCGTTGGAGAGCCCAGGCATCTGGCCCGTCCAGCGTGCGAGAGCCCTTCGACCCGGTGCTCCACTGTCGATCTTAGTTTTCCGCCCCCGCACCGTGTTTCTGTTTGCACAACTTGCACTCAGTGGGTGGCTGCGAGTTGTCTACTCGGTGCTTCACCGGCTTGACTGTGCGCAAGTAGGCAAACATCGCCTTCAAGTCGTCGTCGGTCAGGTTTTTGTAGACGCTGATGGGCATGACGGAATTGAGTTTGCGCGCTTTGACCTGGCCGGTGCGCATGACTTCGAGGAACAGGGCTTCGTCGTAGTAGGAAATTCCCGAGGCATGCGGCGTGATATTTGCGGTGGCTACATCACCCCAGGGGCCCCGGAACGGAAACCCGCCGGCAAACTCCATGCCGGGCACGTTCTCTCCCTTTACCTGCGCGGTATGACAGTCGACGCAACCGGCCAGATTGACGAGATAAGCGCCACGCTGGACGGGATCAGAGGAGGCGACTTGCGCGACTGGTGATGTCAGAGGCTGGGGTGCATTGCGGATCAAATATTTCACGGGGAAAATGATTTCGGTTTTTGGCAGCGGGTTGCGAACCGCCGGCAAGGACCGCAGGTAGACCACCGCCGACGCCACGTCTTCGTCAGACATCTGGTGGTAGCGGGCGTAGGGCATCAACGGAAACAGGGTGCGGCCATCATGACCGACGCCTTCACGGATGGCGCGGGCGAATTGGTCATCCGTCCAACGGCCGGCGCCTGTCTCCGGGTCCGGCGTGAGATTGGGCGCGACGACGCGTCCGGGAAGATCGGCATAGGGCTCGATCTCTCCAGCACCTTCCATGCCGGGATTCAGGGGCATGCCTGGGGCGGCCCAGTCGTGCGGCGAATGGCAGTAGGAGCAACCGCTTAAAGCGGTCGCAATGTAGCGACCCCGCTCCAGTCGCTGCGGCGTGCGCTCGAAGGTGCGTTGGGTGAGCGGACGCGCTCTGGGACCGAGGAACGGACGCCAGCCGATCGTCAGGGTGACGGCAAGGAGCAACAGGACCGCTAACGTCACCGCACCGATCAGCAGCCACCTTCCGAGCGTCTTCATCGTAGGTCCTCCGACCGTCGTCTCGAAGGATATATCAGGCGCGGTCAGCCCGGGCCCTTGGGCACCTGCAAAGCAATTACACTTATAGATGTGATGAGTTCCCACTCCCCAAACTCCCTCGCTCAAGCCTCCTCCGCATACCTGCGTTCCGCGATGCACCAGCCGATCCGCTGGCAAGAGTGGGGAGCCCAGGCGTTCGCCACGGCTCAGCGCGAGAACAAACCAATGCTGCTCGATATAGGTGCGGTGTGGTGCCACTGGTGCCACGTCATGGATCGGGAGTCGTACGACGATCCCGAAGTCGCGCAGATTGTGAATGACAATTTCATCGCGGTGAAGGTGGATCGCGATGAACGGCCTGACATCGACAGCCGCTACCAGGCGGCAGTGAGCGCGATCAGCGGACAGGGAGGATGGCCGCTCACTGCATTTCTTACTCCCGAGGGGAAACCCTTTTACGGGGGAACGTATTTTCCGCCCCAGGACCAGTGGGGACGTCCGAGCTTCAAGCGGGTTTTGACATCCATCGCGGCCGCCTACCGCGACAAACATGCGGATGTCAGCGAACAATCGAAGATGGTCGAGCAGGCCATCACGCAAGCCGAATCGTTCAGTGGGCGCAGCGGACGTTTCTCGCCGGGCGTGATTGCCGGCATGGTGAACGCGGCCCTAGGCATGTTCGACGAGAAAAACGGAGGCTTCGGACAGGCTCCGAAATTTCCGCATCCCGCCGCGCTCGATCTTCTGATGGAGCACTACGCACGCACCGGGGATGAACGCGTCAGGCACGTCTTCGTGACCACGCTCGAGCACATGGCGCAGGGCGGCATCTACGACCAGCTCGCGGGGGGCTTCCATCGCTATTCGGTGGACGAGCGCTGGGTGGTCCCACACTTCGAGAAGATGTGCTACGACAATTCCGAACTGCTCAAGAACTACGTGCACGCCTATCAGGCGACCGGCTCTGAGTTCTTCGCGAGCATAGCCCGGGACATCGTTCGCTGGATGGATGAGTGGCTCAGTGACCGCGAACACGGTGGCTTCTATGCTTCGCAGGACGCGGATCACTCAATGGAGGACGACGGCGATTACTTCACCTGGACGGTGGCTGAGACCAAGGCAATCCTCAGTTCGGAAGAAGCCGAAGCCGCCATGCTGCACTTCGACATCAACGAAGTCGGTGAGATGCACCACGACCCGGCGAAGAACGTGCTGTACGCGCGCGCTCCGGTCGAGGAAATCGCCTCGCGCTTGCGCTTGGCGCCGGAAAAGGTGGCGCAACTGCTTGCCTCGGCGAAGAAGAAAATGTATGCCGCCCGGCTCGAGCGGCCAACTCCCTATATCGACAAGACGGTGTACGTGGGCTGGAACGGCTTGTGCGTCTCGGCATATCTGCAGGCCGCAAACGTGCTGGGACTGGACGAAGCCCGCCACTTCGCGCTGCGCTCGCTGGACCGCGTCCTGGCGGAAGGCTGGCGGCCCGGCCAGGGGCTGCTGCACGTGCTTGCGTATTCCGATCCGAAAGCTGTGCGGCGCGAGGTCCGCGGCCTGCTTGACGACTACGCATTCACGGCCGTGGCCTGCCTCGACGCCTACGAGGCAACGGCGGACCTTTCCTATTTCAAGTTTGCCAGGGCAATCACGGATGCGATGGTCGAAAAGTTTTTCGATCCGACGTCCGGCGGGTTCTTCGACACCGAGACCCAGGACGCGACCGAAGCTCTGGGCGTCCTGTCGACCCGGCGCAAGCCATTCCAGGATTCACCCACGCCGGCGGGCAACTCCGTAGCGGCGATTGCGCTGTTGCGCATGCACAGCTACACAAACGAACAGGGCTACCGCGACAAGGCTGAGGAAACCGTGGAAGTCTTCGCGGGCGTGGCGGGTCAGTATGGAATTTTCGGGGCCACCTATGGCATCGCAGCGATACATTTCTCGCAGCCGCACACTCAAGTGATCATCGTGGGCGAAGGGGACGATGCGGAACGCTTGCAGCAGGCGGCTGCCAAAGTATTCGCATTTAACTTAACGGCACTCCAGCTCACACCCAACGAGGCGGTTGCACAGAACCTGCCTCCGGCCCTCGCCGCGACCATCCCCGGCTTGCCCGTCACACGCGCAAGCGCCGCGATCGCCATCGTCTGTTCTGGTTTCAGCTGCCAGCCACCGGTATCCGATCCGGAACAGCTGGAAAAAATTCTGCGGGCGGGCATCCGCGCCCCCGGCCCTACATAAATTCCTGTACAAAAAAAGAGGGCCGGTACGAGTTTTCTGCTCGAGCCGGCCCCAGATCTCAAGATTTCGATACGGCGTGTTACCCAGAGGTTACTTTGGTGACCTTGCAGTTTTCTACTTTAAGCTGCAACTTGGTCTACTGGGTGGGCACATGGGTAGCGGTCCACCGTCCGGAGCGGGAACTCTAGGGGCGGCAGCTGCTACGTATGTGCTCACGAACGCCAACATCAGGAACATCGCCCTGACCGTTCGTTTCATTGGGTTCTCTCCTTGCGCGTAAGTGCCCTCTACTGAAGGGGGTACCTGCGTGCGCCCCGAATTATACGGCCCCTGTCAAGCATAACTACAGATAATTCCGTAGGCGCGTCTCAAAACCGTCTCAACTTGATATCCGTACGCAGGCGAACCGTTCGGCGTTCGCCCGTCGGTTTTGCTCAGATAGCCAGGTTTTTCGCGGTTCTATAGCGATTCCGAGAGGATATTTCGCGCTCGGCGCCGCGGGGCGTCCAAGGGCGACGCCTGGTGAAGTCTGCTTTCGGCTGGACAAGATACCCGGCGGTTTTCCCCGCGGACTCAGGCGGGCGAGGCTTCCACAAGTCTTCGCTAAAATATCAAGGCTGCGGCAGATGGGCAGCCTAGCTAACTGTTGCTGAAGGTGCGCGCGGGACGGTTGGAATTGCGACTAGCTCTTCGACACCATGCGTCGCGGCAAGGCTGGGTAGTCGAACTTAACGCGGCGCGACCCATTTTCGGGGGCAGGAACCTCTTCGACATCGGCGCTTGTCGGAGCAGGTTCGCCATTGGTGCGGGATAAGGCGCGATCCACCATACTCTCAAACATCGGAATCAACGAGTCGGGCGACTGGGGATGCTGGATCGCGCTCAGGCCCTCCTCCCATCGCTGCGGCCGCAGCATGTGAGTCGCCGGTGCGCGCGCCGGACTCTTCACCAGCATGTATCCCATCCAGATGAAAATCGTGATGTTGTACGCGGTCATGTTAATAAAGCTGCTAAGAACCTGATTGAAGACGCTGGACCCATTTAACGCGACCAGAGAAAGTTCAACCCCGGCGAAGGTGCCGAAACCAAGTGCGATGCCGAAGGTCTTCTGCCGCCAGTTCGTTCCCAGGTAGCGGGAGAAGACCAACAGGAACAGGATCAACCCGCACTGCACGACGCGAACGCTGCGTTCCAACGTCATGATACCGGTCTCCAGCGGATTCCCAGTTCCCGAAGCTGCGGACGCCGCCACCACGCCTGCGACCATCAGCATGACCAGGCCGGCCCATTTGAACAGGACCGAACCGAGATCGCGCAGGGTGTCATAGGGCCGGAACACGTCGAGAAAAATTTCGTGGATTACGCGGAAGCCCAGGATCACGCTGATCGTCGTGGTCGCCCAATAGGCATAGAAGAAAACGGCGTAAAAACGGGGGCCACGCAGGGGAAACGTGAGCGCGAATACCATGAGTTGAAAGACGACGTAACCGAAGAACATCGGGAACGTGCGATGCAACTTGCGCCAAAGCATGATGGCGACCAAAGACGCCTGGAGCGCAGGGTGCGCGAACCAGAGCGCGTAGTACGCGAAATTGGCGGTCGGACTCATCAGCGTTCTCTGTTATTCCGCCGTCCCATCCAGAGACATGAAACGGCGGACACTACGACCCGGCTGAAAGAATTCTTTTGCCGTTCAACCTTAGCAGTTCTGCTCGACGGATCAATGTACCAAAGTAACCCAAGGTAACCATTACTCTCTTGCGCTAGCAAGACCTTGCAAGCAAATACGTTAAATACCGTAGCTCAGATCGGATTCGGGAGAAACTACGGCCCGGAAGTAACCTCTGGGGCAGTTCCTTTTGCGCGCTTAGGCGGAGTGTATATAGGCGCGCATCATGCGCACCTCATCATCCTTCTCGGAGAGATCGTGCAGGATGATGTCACGCATGGAGACCATGCCGCGTAATTGCTGCTCTTGACATATCGGCAGGTGGCGGAACCCGTGGCGCCGCATCAGGAAGATGCAGGTCTCCAGATCCGCACCGGGCTCTACGGTCAGCGGATTCTCGGTCATAACTTCAGCCACCAGCGTGCGTGCCGGGTCGCGTCCTTCCACCACCACGCGGCGCATGAGATCGCGTTCTGAGAAAACCCCTACGAGGGTGCCGTCGCGCACGACGGGCACGGCTCCAATGTTGCGCTCGACCATAGCCTGAGCCACTTCCAGGACGCTCTGACCGGGGTCAGCGCAGTAAGTTTCCTGATTCTTCACGAGGTCGTGGATGCACGACATGCTGCACCTCCAGAGACAAAGGTCAACCGTCAACTGGCCGAGGCGAAGGGCGCTTGCGTGCCGGAGTATACGACGAAAGAAGGGCGCTCGAGCAAGGAATCAGGTATCTACCCCGCGAATCTCAGGCGATTTTGAGCGGGAGAGGGTCCGTTCGCCTAGTTGGGCGGCGGGGTTCTGTCCTTCAAGCCCAGGGCAGGATGGCTTTTGGCCCATTCTGCCGCCCGCTTGCGGCCTTTTTTCCACGATGCCTCCGACTTATACATTTCCGGGAAGAAGCGACCCGGCAACGGTCTTGTATCACAGTTAAAGATGCGCCCGACGAGGATAGCTATCACGACTGGTTAGCTGATGGGTTCAGGAACGCGCGCGCAATAATTTTTCCGGAATGCCGGGCTGGCGAACCGGCTGCGGGGTCACGGTTTCTGTCAGAAAGATCAGGTACGAGCGGTTCCAGAGCGCGGTGGGGATGCTTCCCCGCGCACGGCTGGTAAGCACAATGTTGTAGTCGCCGGTCACGGGGAGGGCATCGATGATGGAAGCCTGCGACTGCGGCTCGAGCAGCGCGAGGTAGGCGAGAAACTTATAGACATCAGGGTCACCCGAGTAGCCCTGAACCGCGAACGACAGGTCGGCGTCGGCATTGGCGAAGTGCCAGGCCAGCGAGGCTGCCAGCGCCACGGCCCGTTCGTAGGCTTCGGACGCGAGCACGGCGGGCGCCGGATTATCGAGGACCAGGCGCACCTTACGCTCGTCCTCGCGGCTGAACTCGCGCACCTTCAGCGAACCGGACTTGGCGGTCGCCTTCCAGTCGACGTGCCGCGCGGAATCTTCCGGCATGTATTCCCGTATGCGGTAAAGGTCATAGCCGCGGCCACGCACGAAGGATTCGAGTTCGCCGGTGATCATGGGGAGAACGTCGAGGAACTCATCGGTGGGCTCTACCGCCGGATAGACCAGGACGGTGCGGTTCAGGGGGACGCGGCGAGTTTTGGTCAGGAAGGCGAACGGGAAACGAGTGGCCAGGCCGAAACTATTTTCGGAGTAGCGTCCGCGGCGCTGAAAGCGCAACTCTAGATCTGCCGACAGTTCCGCCTGGGCTGCCAAATAAGGAAAGTAAGCGGACCCGTCGAAGATACCAGGAGTCGTGCCGTCGTTCACGATACGGCGGACGCGGCGGTCCGGCAATCGCACCCATTGCTGCTCCGGCGGTCTTTTGGGAGGAAAACCGAAGGTGGCCGGTTCCCATAGCCATTGACTGACCGCTTTTTTTCGCTTGGAGGGAACCACGTGAATCGAGAACGAGGGAAGACGCCGGCGCGGATTCCGCAAGAGGATCCGGCCGAGAACCGGCCTGCCCGCAAAAACGTGTTCCGGCAAGCGCACGTCGAGTTGCAGGTCCCGCAACACGAGTGCCGAGACGATGCCCGAAACCAGAATCGCCGCCAGCATTGCGGCGACCACGATGTAGAGCAGGTTATTGCCGGTATTCAACGCGGCAATTCCAATCAACAACGTGCTAATGACGTAAATGATTCCGGCGCGTGTGACTTCGTAATCGACGGCATCGCGCAAGCGAGTAACAGCGACCCGGCGCGCCAGGTGAGGGACGGTGGTCAATCCCACGAGGGTGGCGAGGATCAAAGCGGCGGAAGCCAGAATGAGCGTTGCCCAGACATGGCCGGCTTCGCGCGATACGGTGGAAAACAAGGCGGCAGCAAAAGCCAGGGCGAGTCCCAGCAGCGCCAGCAGGAACTTCAACCAGAGGTCGGCATGTTCGAGGCGGGCAAGAGCCACCCATCTCGCGAGTCGCCCACCAGCCGCCTGTTTATCGTGGTTGGGACTGCTCATGTGGGAGCCAGCCTTGAGCGTAGCACCGCGCCGCACCGCCAGCAATCACGCAAGCCCCCAGCAGGGAAGCTTTCGTAACCTCCGAAAGCCCATTGCGGTATCACAGATTGTGCCGGACAGCTGGAGCAAAACCGGCCAGCAGCGTGCACTCTGCAGCACCTTACCCCAATGTAGCTGCCCCACTACCCGTTCTTATCGCCGAGGTTTGCTGTCAGCGCAATTGGCGTGGTCGTAATTCGCTTGATCGCCCGCATGCCTTCATTGCTTTCCAATATGAGCTCTCCGCCAGCGCCAAAGGACGAAGATTCCAACCCCGAGAACCACCACGATGCCAATGTTGAGCTTCTCGACATTGTCCATCAGCAGATCCCAATGTTTGCCGAACTTGTAGCCCACGATCGAGATGACGGTAACCCACAGCAGGGCGCCGAGGAAATTGAAAATGACGAAACGCTTCCAGGGCATCTGCAAAACACCGGCCAGAGGCCCCGCGATCACGCGCAGCCCGAAAATGAAGCGCGCGAAAAAAATGGTGATGGCTCCATACTGCTCGAACAGCCGCTCCCCGCGTTCGATGGTGCCGAGCTGAATGTGAAACGCGCTGCGATAACGATCCAGAAGCCGGCGACCGCCACGATACCCCAAAAAGAATCCCAGGTTATCGCCCAGGGTAGCGGCGCAGACACCAATGATGATGATGTAGGAAAGTTGCAGCTCGTCCCGCGAGTAGGCGAGGAAGCTGGCCAACAGCAGAATGGTTTCGCCGGGCACGGGAATGCCGGTGTTTTCCACCAGCAGGGCGGCGCCCACGGCCCAGTAGCCATATTGGGCGATGAGATTGCGAAGAAAATCGAGGATGTCTTGCCCCATGTCGGAATCAGCAACTGCAGCGTGTATCTTATCCCGCCATTACACGTATATGCAGAACAACGACGGTGGGAAACCTATTTGCGCAGTTCGCCCTCGAGCGCAGGCATCGAAAGCAGGGTCTCTTTGAACTGGTGGACAATCGTCCTCTGTGGATTCATGCCGACAATTCGGCGCTGGATGATGCCGTCGCCAGTCATCACAAGGTAGGTGGGTCGGCACCTGCGATGACCTGAGAAGAACCATTTTTTTGGGTTGAATACTTCTTGTGTTCGCGCTCACACTGCCCGGGCAAGAAACTCGAGCAGGGTCTCGTTAAACTGATCAGGCGCTTCTTCGTAAGGAAGGTGCCCTACTCCGGGATACACGACGACTTCACATTGTTTGAAGTGCCGGCGAAGGCGCTCGGCGGATTCGGCATACACGGCAACATCGGCGCTTCCCCAGATCAGCAGCGTGGGAAATTCAGCGAGTTCCGGGATGATCCGCTCGAGTTCGCGAAGATCCTCGGTCCAATGGCGCACAATGCGGATGCCGTACTCAAAACTTCCGGGGATGGACAAGACGGGAGCCTGGTAACCTTCCAGCGTGCCCTCGGGAATACGTTTGGAATTGCCGTAGAGCCGGGCCAGCCAGTAGGGAAATGTCCAGCGCATGTGGTTGACGCTATGCCGAAACAGGGCAGAGCCCAGCGAACTGCCCAAAAACGGCGCGAGACGGCGCCCGTGCGGGGACCAGGGATTCACGGGGGCAACCAGGATGAGTTTGCGCAGGCGCAGGTCGGGGCGCTGCGCACACAACGACGCGGCCATCATGGCGACGGCCCCGCCGTGCGAAGTCCCCAAGAGATCGAAAGAAGCGACGCCCACCGCGTCCAAAAATTTCAGAACCCGTCCCGCGATTGAACGCAGGCGGCAGTCGAGTTCTGCCGGGCGATCGGAAAACCCGGTACCCAAAAGATCGACGGCGTAGACGGTCGCGTGTTGCGACAAAACGGGTATGTTGAAGCGCCACGAAAACGAATATCCCATCAGACCATGCAAGAGAATGACAGGCGGTCCGGAACCAGCTTGGAGGTAGCGCATGCGAGCGCCATCTACCGTGGCGAATCGCTCCACTGCAGCTGGAACTGGAGGCGATTGAAATTTTTGCGTGGTCTTCGAATCCACGGTGCTTTCTTGTAGGCGGGCGGACAACCTTTGTGGTGCGCGCCGGACTCTATGTAAGTGATATCGCCTCTGTCGCTTCTGGGGAGCTTCGGCTCCCCCTTTTTTCAGGCAGCCCGCCTGCGTTTTCTGCCCAGGAATTTGCGCAGAACACGGATGCCTTTGTCGACATGCTGCTCCTGTAAGAGGAATGGCGGAAGAAACCGCAGCACCGTGTCCTGGGTGCTATTGAACAGGACGCCCTGGGCCAGGCCCTGCTCGACGATCGGCCGCGTGGGCATATCGAGGTCGATGCCTTGTATGAATCCGCGGCCGCGCACTTCTTTGGCGGCCGCATAGTTGTCGACCAGTTGCTGCAATTCGTGTTGCAGGTAGGCGCCCACCTTCGCGACATTGGCCAGAAGATTTTCTTCTTCCACAATCGCCAGGTATTCGAGCGCGACGCGGCAGGCAAGCGGTCCACCACCGAAGGTGGTGCCGTGTTGTCCGGCGGAAATCGCGGAGGCGAATTCCTCCCGCGCCAGAAATGCCCCGAGCGGCAGGCCGGCTGCAATCGGTTTGGCGACGGCCACGATATCGGGCTTCACCCCGAAGCTCTGGAAGGCAAACAGGTTGCCGGTCCTGCCCAGGCCGCACTGGATTTCATCGAAAATGAGTGCGACCCGATGACGGTCTGCCAGGGCGCGGCATTCCTGCAAAAACTCGACCGAACATTCCAAAATTCCGCCCTCGCCGAAAATTGGCTCAAGCACGATGGCGCAGGTCTGGTCGTTGACGGCGGCACGCAAAGCTTCCAGGTCGTTGCGAGGAACGAAGGTGACTTCTTCGAGCAGGGGCTCGAAACCTTTGCGGTACTTGTCCTGGCCAGTCAGCGACATCGCCCCGAACGTGCGCCCGTGGTAGGAGCCTTCCAGCCCGATCAGGCGGCTTTTCTCGGCGCCGCCGACGCGGTGACTGGCGAGCCGAGCCAGCTTAATGGAGCCCTCGATCGCCTCCGTGCCGCTGTTGGAGAAGAACACACGGTCGAGGCCCGACAGCGTGGCCAGTTTCTCGGCCAGCCGTCCCTGATATTCGTGGTAGTAGAGATTTGAAACGTGCAGCAGGCGGGCGGCTTGCTCGCGAATCGTCTTCACAATCCTGGGGTGAGCGTGCCCCAGCGCGTTCACTCCCAGCCCGGATACGAAATCCAGGTACTTCTTGCCATCGACGTCGTAGAGGAAAACACCCTTGCCCCGTTCGAAGGCGACCGGGTAGCGGTTGTAGGTCTGGAGAAGATAGCGTCGCTCAAGATCGGTGATCTGCTCAAAGTTTGTCATGGAAAACAGGATTTTACCCGAGCGGCCTGTGGACGGGGGAATTCCTGTACAACGAATGCGCCTTACCGGCTAAATACCAAATCTAACAGAGACATACAAGATCGCGGAGAAACCTTCCAAAACCCGTATCCAGGCTTGGCCGAAGCCCTTATAATGCTGGAAGTCGCTTATAGTAAGTAAGTTAGGTCGCTTGTGGAAGTTTTCGATCATGGCAGCGAAGTTGCTAATACCTTCTACGGGAAGCACGGGTTCATCGCGGCCGGTTGCAATCGCGTCTTCCCCCAAGTCCATGAACAAGGATTTTCAAGTTCGCTTCACGGCGGGTTTCCTGTTTCTGCTGACCGTGGCCGCGTGTGTTTTTGCATGGATCAACTTCCAAAAAGAGCACGAGTTCCAGATTCCTTACGACGGTGCGTGGTGGGTCGAGCGGGGCGGACATCTGATCGCCGACCGAGTGGAGCACAATGGGCCGGCGGATAAGGCCGGAATCCGGATGGGCGACCAGTTGGCGAGCGTCAATGGGCGCGAAGTAAAGAGTACGCCTGGCCTGGAGCGGCAACTGTATGCCACGGGTGTGTGGTCGAAAGCAAACTACTCCGTGATTCGACATTCCGTTCCGGTGGATTCCGTGGTCATCCTGGTCCCGGCGGAACGGCCGCTGAACGACTGGCTGCGGTTGATCGCGCTGATCTACCTGGGAATCGGAATCTATGTCCTGCTGCGCCGGTGGACCGCACCCAGTTCGACGCACTTCTACATTTTCTGCCTGATTTCGTTCATTTTTTACTCGTTCCATTACACCGGCAAGCTGAACGTTTTCGACTGGAGCATCTACTGGTGCAACGTGGTTGCCTGGATGCTGCAGCCCGCGCTGTTCCTGCACTTCGTGCTGACCTTTCCGGAAAAGCGCTATTTTGTACAGAAGTATCGCTGGGCGTTGCCGCTGGTGTATGTTCCGGGCCTGGCGCTGCTGGGGGTTCACGTCCTGACCCTTCGCTTCGTGCAGGCGAATGAACTGCGGCGCTGGAACCTGGACCGGCTGTGGTGGTCGTATCTGGCGCTGTTGTTCGCCGCTTCTGCCGGCGTGCTCTGGTACAGCTACCGGAAGGCGAGCACCCCGATCCTGCGGCAGCAGTTGAAGTGGGTCACACGCGGTACGATTCTGGCAATTGTTCCATTCACGCTGTTCTATATCGGACCCTACCTGTTCCACTACGTTCCGCCGGTCTGGATGCAGGCATCGGCGCTGTCGCTGGGCCTGCTGCCGCTGACATTCGGCTATGCGATCTTCCGCTACCGCTTGATGGATGTCGACCTGATCTTCAAGCGCGGGATGGTCTATACGCTGGCTGCGGCGGCGGTGGTCATGCTGTATTTCGCGCTGGTGGCGGGCGTGGCGGAACTGGTGCACACCCGCATTCCCAGCAGCGGGCCGTACGGCTTGATCCTGGCCATGGTGGTCACGGCGCTGCTGTTCGATCCGGTCCGCAAGTGGATCCAGGATGGCGTAGACCAATTCTTCTATCGCACCCGCTACGACTACCGCAAGACGCTGATTGAATTTGGCCGCGAACTGAGTTCAGAAACCGATCTGGACGAGATGCTCACCTCGGTGGTCGATCGCCTGTCGCGCACGCTGCTGGTGGATCGTATGGCAATCTTTTTGGCGACCGGAGAGCAAGGCGACCATTTCGTGATCGCGAAGTCTTTCGGGATGGCGCAAACCAGCGGCCTTGACCTTGGATTTCTGAGCGCGCAGCGGCCCGAAATGGAAGGTCACCTGTTCTTCGACAACACGCACCAGGTGCCGCGGGAAAATCCGAGTGCGCAGAACAGCATCGCGCGGCTGGATTTGAATTACTACATTCCCTGCCGTGCGCAGCGCAGGCCCATCGCCGTGCTCGGCCTGGGCAAGACCATGGAAGGCGACTTCCTGACCAGCGAAGACGTCGAGTTGCTGGAAACACTGGCCGGCTACATCGGCATTGCCATCCAGAACGCACGCCTGTACGCCTCGCTCGAGCAGAAGGTTGCCGAGTACGAGCGCCTGAAGGACTTCAACGAAAACATCGTCGAGTCGATCAACGTGGGCGTGCTGGCGGTCGATCTTGCGGACCGGATCGAGTCGTGGAACTCGCAGATGGAAGTCATGTACGCCCTGCCCCGCTGGCAGGCGCTGACCCGCCCGCTGAGCGAAGTCTTCCCGGCGGAGTTTGTCGAGGAGTTCTACCGGGTGCGGCAGAATCCCGGCATACATAACCTGTACAAGTTCCGCTTGAGCACGCCGGCGGGCGAGGTACGCACCATCAATGCAGCGATCGCCCCCCTGGTCACCAAGAAGTTCAACGTGATCGGGCGGCTGATCATCATGGACGACATCACCGAGCGCATGGAACTGGAAGCGCAGCTTTCGCAGGCGGACAAGCTATCCTCCATTGGATTGCTGGCTGCTGGCGTGGCACATGAAGTCAACACGCCGCTGGCGGTGATTTCGTCGTACACGCAGATGCTCTCGAAGCAACTCAAATCGGATCCGCAAAAGGCCAGCCTGCTGGAAAAAATCACGCGGCAGACCTTCCGGGCGTCGGAAATCGTCAGCAACCTGCTGAACTTCTCGCGCACGAGCGGCACGGAGTTCGCCGACGTCGATGTGAACCGGATCGTCACCGACACGCTAGCCTTGCTGGAGCACCAGTTCCGCACTTCGCGGATTACGGTCGAGCGCGAACTTGCTTCGCCGTTGCCGCGCATTCAGGGCAACAACGGGCGCTTGCAGCAAGTGTTCCTGAACCTCTTCCTGAACGCGAAAGATGCGATGCCTGCCGGCGGTGTCCTGCGGGTCGCAACCGCGAACGGGAACGGGGTCACGGTGAGTGTTACCGATACTGGCAGCGGGATCGCGCCGGAAAACATTGCGCGCATCTACGATCCATTCTTCACCACGAAAACGACACCGGAGGCCGGGCAGAAGCGGGGCACCGGGCTGGGCCTCTCGGTCAGCTACGGCATCATCCAGGAGCATGCGGGGAAGATTCGCGTGGAAAGCAGGCCCGGCGAAGGAACCACGTTCCACCTGGATTTTCCGCTGACCAGGAAGGCGGTTCATGTCTGAAGCCGCGGTCATCACGCGCAGCAAATTGAACGATGCCGATTCCGTGCCGATGGCCGGCTCCGTACTCATCATCGATGACGAAGCCGAGATTCGGGAATCCCTGCAAACCTTGCTGGAAATGGAAAGCTACGACGTGGAGACGGCCGCGACCGGACAGCAAGGCATGAACCGCATCGGCCAGCGCGCCTTCGATCTGATCCTGCTGGACCTCGCGCTCCCCGATCGCAATGGCATGGACATCCTGGCGGATGTTCGCGCGCAGGACCCAGGACTCTCCATCATCATGATTACCGCCTATGGCACGGTCGAGAATGCCGTGAAGGCGATGCAGTCGGGCGCATCGAATTTCGTCCAGAAACCCTGGGACAACGAAAAACTGCTGGCGGATGTGCGCGCCGCCGTCGCCCGCCATCGAGCGGAAGAAGAAAACGTACAGCTGAAACGCGCCCTGAAGCAGCGCTACAACTTCGAGCACATCGTGGGCAAGAGCGAGCCCATGCTGAAGATTTTCGATCTGGTGGCGCAGGTCGCGCCCAGCCGCTCTACCGTGCTCTTGCAGGGTGAGAGCGGCACGGGCAAGGAACTGATTGCCAAGGCCATCCACTTGAATTCGCAGCGACGCGAGCGGCCTTTTGTGCCCGTGAACACCGGCTCGATGCCACCGGACCTGCTCGAGTCCACTCTCTTCGGGCATGTCAAGGGAGCCTTCACGAGCGCGATAGCTTCCAAGAAGGGCCTGTTCGAAGTCGCGGACAAGGGCACGCTATTCCTCGATGAAATCGGCACCATGAGCATGGACACGCAGAGCAAGATTCTGCGTGTGCTCCAGGATCGCAAATTCATGCACCTGGGTGGGATTCACGAGCTCCAGGTGGATGTACGTATCATTGCCGCGACCAACGTCGATCTGCGGCAACTGGTGCGCGAAGGAAAATTCCGCGAAGACCTTTTCTACCGGCTCAACGTGATTTCTATCGACCTGCCCCCGCTGCGGCAACGCAAGGAAGACATTCCGCTGCTGGTGGAGCACTTCCTGCGGAAGTACTCTCTGGAGAACGAAAGGGGGGCCCGCCGCATCACGCCCGAGGCATTGCGCCCCTTGGTGGGGTACTCCTGGCCGGGCAATGTTCGCGAACTCGAAAACGTGATTGAACGGGCGGTGGTTCTGTCCTCGGGCACCGATATCGGGACCGACCTTCTGCCCGATCAGATGGTCGGGCGCGGTAGCACCTTCCCGGTCATGGAACATCGTCCGGATTCGTCCTTGTTCGACATTCTGGAAGACTGTGAACGGCGAATCATCACCGACATGCTGGAGAAGTGCAATTGGAACCAGACCGAAGCGGCCGAGCGGTTCCGCGTGCCGCTCTCGACTCTTAATCAGAAGATCAAACGCCTCAGTATCGAGATTAAGAAAAAGGGTAGAGAGTAGGGCAAGCTCTTGGCTCTCGACTCTTGGCCCGGTAGCTCGAAGCTCATAGCTCGCGGCTCGCAGCTCCTGCTATAGTGCCGTCTAGGGTCCGACGGAGCGAGGAATGGCAGCCGGAGATTTCCTGAGCGGTATCGAACTGATCTCACCCACGGAATTTGCCAAGAAGAAGATCCAGTCCCTGCAGGATTACTCCCTTCTGGCGGCCGAGTCGGTATCTAACCTGTTCCGCCATCCCCGCTACTGGGCCGACACGATTCAGCAAATGGACCTGATCGGGTTCGGGTCTTTGCAGATCGTGCTGGCGTCAGTGTTCTTCACGGGGGCAGCGCTGGCACTCAACAGCGCTACCACCCTGAGCCGCTTTGGGGCTACGACGGTGATCGGCCAGTTGGTCTCGATCGGCATCGTTCGGGAACTGGGGCCCGTGCTGGCCGGGCTGGTCGTGGCCGGCCGCAACTCCTCCGGGATGGCCAGCGAATTGGGCTCCATGATCGTCACCGAACAGATCGACGCCATGCGGGCGCTGGGCACCGATCCCATGAAGAAGCTGGTGACCCCGCGAGTCGTGGCCACGGTCGTCATGCTCTTCTTCTTGACGATCCTGGGCGATTTCATGGGCCTGCTGGGGGGAAGCTTCGTCGCGAGCCTGCTGCTGGGCCTCGATGCACACGAGTACTGGAGCAACGCCTGGCAGACGCTGGTTTTCTCTGACGTTTTCATGGGGCTGATGAAGCCGCTGGTCTTCGGATTTATCGTTGCCACCGTGGGCTGTTATTACGGCCTCTCCACCAAGGGCGGCACCCAGGGGGTTGGCCGTTCTACAACCGAGGCCGTGGTGGCGGCGATGATATTGATCATCGTGGTCGACGTCTTCGTCACCCGGCTGCTGATGGTGCTGCTGGGATCCTGAGCATGGCCACCCCTTCCCTCCCGGTCGAGGCTCCAACCGCGACGGCCGAGCATCCGGCCGGTGCAGTGATTGTGTTTGATGACGTCTCCATCTCCTTTGAAGACAAAGTCGTGCTGGATGGGATCTCGTTCCAGCTGCCCCGTGGAGAAACCAAGGCATTGCTCGGCGTCGCTGGCTCCGGCAAAAGCACCATCCTGAAGCTGTCACTGGGACTGTTGAAGCCGGACAGCGGGCATATCTACACTTTGGGCGAGGACGTCACCCAAATGAGGGAGGAGCAACTGTTCGAACTCCGGCGCAAGGTTGGCATCGTGTTCCAGGAGAGTGCGCTGTTCGACTCCCTGACCGTCCGGAACAACGTGGCCTTTCGGTTGATGGAAGAAGGCAAGGTGTCGACGGAGGAAATTGAACGCCGGGTGCGGGAAGCGTTGCGTTTCGTCGAGTTGGAACATACGGTCGACATGTTCCCGGCGGAGCTCTCGGGGGGCATGCGACGGCGCGTGGCCATCGCGCGGGCCATCATCACGCAGCCTGAGACTCTGCTTTACGACTCGCCCACGGGCGGCCTCGACCCGGTTACCTCGACCACCATCGTCGAACTGATCGTGAAACAGCGCGACGTATATAAAACCAGTTCCCTGCTGGTGACCCATCGCTTGCAGGACGCATTTACGATGGCAACCCACTGCTTTGATGCGAAAACAAACCATATGAAGCCCGTTCCACCCGGCGGCCGCGTGGAAGTTCCCCTGACATTTCTGATTTTGCGCGATGGCAAGGTGATTTTCGACGGCGAACTGCAGGAACTGGTGAGATCCAGGGACGACTACATTCGGGAATACATCTCCTAGATGGGGTCGGCGGAGCCCATCCCGCGCATGGTCGGGCCGATGATTCCTGTGATCTCGTGGATGACGGCCCGCTACATCGCTCATCACCGAAAGCGACTGGTTCGCAACTCCGCGACCATTCAGGGCGAGACTCAAGCCCAACTGCGGGGCTTTTTCCCTGACAGCGTGCTCGCGGAAACCCGGATCATCCGGGCGGTCATGCCCGAACCAATGCTCTATCCGCTGGTGAAGGTTTTCGGCATTCAAGGACTGCTGGAGATGTCGTCCATTGGCGCGATCACGCTGGTGGACGTGGTCGCCTATCCCGTGCGACTCGATTGCAGCACGCTCTTTCACGAACTGGTGCACGTTGTTCAATATCGTGTACTGAGTCTGAAGCGTTTTGCGGAACTGTATGTGAGAGGTTTTCTGGAGCGAGGTGGCTACCGGGGAATTCCGCTCGAGCGCCAGGCCTACGAGTTGGCTGCCCGTTTTGACCGGGAACCGAAAAATATATTTTCGGTGGAAGAAGACGTGATCCGGCGGAGCGCGGCTGGCTTGCTGTGATGAAGGCCGCTCCCGCCGGATTGACGAATCGCTAGCTGGCCTTGGCCAGGTTCTCGGCTCGAGCCTTGCGTGCGTTTTCAACATTCCTGGAGATTACCTTGTAGCGCTCCTGGCCCTTCTCCGTGTGGATGAGTTTTTCCAGGTTGGCCAGAAGAAGCGGGTTCTGAGTTTTCTCGCGCAATTCTTTGAGGAAGGGCTCAACCTTCGCGTAGATGAAGAACATTTCGCCGCTGAAGCTGGGCTCGAGGAAGAGATCCTCGTTGAGAACTCCATGACTGACAAACGAACTCGCCATGCTCCAGTATCCAAGCACCTGGCGCAGCCAGGCGTTTTCCGGGGTTCCGGCAGCGCGTATGATCTTGAGCACGTCGTCGGCGTTCTCGGGCCAGAACGTTGCGGTCCACCATTGACGGGCCTTGCGAATTTCGGGTTCGCGACGAGCGTCGTAGAGCTTAAGGATCAGATCGGCGTCGGCGTGAGTGGGTTGCGCCATGGAAAACCTCCCAGACTGCTGGATTGAACGGCTGACACCTTAGATGATGGCAGATTCATGGAAGCAACAAAAGGTGAGGACATTTCCGAAGCTTCGCGGCGGGACAGGCTCGGGAGGATCAGCGGCCCTGGGGACGAATGGGGCGGTAGCGAGCCCGGCAGCCATGCTCGGCTGAATGGCCGAAACCCGTTCGACGGCTTCGAGCGGGTTCCTCCCCCCTCAGAAATCTAGCTGCCGGTTCCGCCTTTAGGCGCCGGCTTCCGCGGCTCCCACCTCCGGTGCTGGCGCAGGCCGTTCATAATCGCACTCCTTGTTCGGGCAGGCAATCACGGGCCCAGCTTTCAGGTTCTTTTCGACCAGAAACTCATGGCCGCAGCTCGGGCACTTTTCGTCCAGAGGCTTGTTGGCCGCGGTGAATTTGCATTTCGGATAATTCGAGCACCCGTAGAAGGTGTTGCCCTTGCGGGCCTTCTTCTCGACCAGGTCCCCGTCCTTGCAAAGCGGGCACTTCATCCCAATAAAATTCTGCTTTACGAACTTGCATTCCGGGTATCCGGAGCACGCGGTGAATTCGCCGTAGCGCCCGTGGCGGATCATAAGATTGCGTCCACACTTCGGGCACGGTTCATCGAGCGGGATATCAGGCACGCGCTTGCCCTGGTCCAGACGGCGAGTGGTCTTGCAGTCGGGATAGCCAGTGCAGGCCATGAACTGGCCAAAGCGCCCGCGTTTCAATACCATCAGCCGGCCGCAGTTCTCGCAATATTCTTCCTGCGGCGTCTCCTGCATGTCGGCCGAATCGAGGTCGGGCAAGTTGATGGGATTTTCCTTGGTGAAGGTGCAGCTTTCCGGGTTTTCCTTGTCGTAAGAACTGCAAGCGTAGAAGGACCCGTGCTTGCCCCACTTGATGACGAGCGGCGACCCGCAGCGCTCACACTTCTCGTCCGTGGGCTTCTCCATACGCTTGATGTTCTCCATGTGTTTCTCAGCGTATTTGAGATCCTTCTGGAACTTCTTGTAGAACTCGGCCAGCGCGTCAGTCCACTTCTCCTTGCCGTCTTCGACCTCGTCGAGCTCTTCTTCGAGGCGCGCCGTGTAGGCCACGTCAAAGATGTCGCGGAAGTTCTCGACCAGGAGATCGGTGACGACCAAGCCGATTTCCGTGGGCGCGAACTTCCCGCCCAGCTTGGTGACGTACTGGCGCTCCTGGATGGTGGTCAGAATGGTGGCATACGTCGAGGGCCGCCCGATGCCGCGTTCTTCCAGTTCCTTGACCAGCGACGCTTCGTTGTAGCGTGGCGGCGGCTCGGTGAAATGCTGCTCGGGCTTAACCTCCCGCAGCGTCATCTTCTGGCCGGCTTCGAGCGGCGGCAGCTTGTGCTTGAGTTCCTCGTCTTCTTCGTCCTTCCCTTCCTTGGACTCTTCGTAGACTTTGAGGAAGCCGTCGAATTTCAAGATGGATCCGGTCACGCGGAACCAGTAGCTCTCATTTCCCTGCTTGGCATCGATGTCAACAGTAGTCTGATCGAAAACGGCCGGGTTGATCTGAGACGCGACGAAGCGCTGCCAGATCAGCTTGTAGACCTTGAATTCATCCTCTTTCAGGTACTGCTTGACCGAGTCGGGATTGTGGGCTACCGAAGTGGGACGAATCGCTTCGTGAGCTTCCTGCGCGCCCTTCTTCGATTTGAAGGTGTTGGGCTGCTCGGGCAGGTACTGCGGGCCGTATTCCTTCCCTACCATCTCTCGGACCTCGGCCAGCGCTTCGTTGGAAACGCGGGTCGAATCGGTACGCATATAAGTAATGAGGCCGACCAGACCCTCTTCGCCCAACTCCACGCCTTCATACAGGCGTTGCGCGATCATCATCGTGCGCTTCACGCTGAACCGAAGCTTGCGGGCGGAATCCTGCTGCAGCTTGCTGGTTGTGAACGGCGGGGCCGCGTTGCGGCGGCGTTCCTTGCGATCCACCGAGCGCACCAGCCAGTCCGCATTCTCGACGAAGGCGCGAATCTTTTCGGCGTCTTCCCCGTCGCCAACTTCGATCCTCTCTTCGCCCTTGCCGACGAAGCGCGCATCGAAGGCGGGCGGCTTCGCGGCCGCCAGGTGCGCGTCGATGGTCCAGTACTCCTTCTTCTCGAAGGCCTTAATCTCGCGTTCGCGCTCGACAATCAGCCGGAGCGCCACGGTCTGGACACGCCCAGCGGAAAGCCCACGTCGGACCTTATCCCAGAGCAGCGGCGATACCTGGTAGCCCACCAAACGGTCGAGTACTCGCCGGGCTTGCTGCGCGTCGACCAGGTTCTGATCGATTTCGCGGGGATGCTCAAAGGCCTCGCGCACCGCCCGCTGCGTGATCTCGTTGAAAGTCACGCGCTGGATACGGGGCGCGTCGCCATCCTTAACTTTAGCTTTGTCTTTCTTGCCCTTCTTCTTCTTGGCGCCGTTGTTGTCGAGCTCGTCGGCAAGATGCGCAGCGATGGCCTCGCCTTCGCGGTCCGGGTCTGGCGCCAGAAAGATGTAGTCGGCCGACTCGGCCAGCTTTTTCAGCTTGGCAAGGACTTTCTCTTTACCAGGAATGACGATGTATTCCGTATCGAATTCGTTGTCGGTATCGACGCCAAGCGTGCTCTTGGGCAGGTCCTTGACGTGGCCCAGAGAGGCCTCCACGGTAAAACCCTTGCCCAGATATTTCTGAATAGTTTTCGCCTTGGCGGGCGACTCAACGATGACTAAACCCTTTGACAATGTTTCCTCTTTAGTGGTTTTCTGGTTTCGAAGCTAGCACGAATGGCAAGCTCTCAACAAGTTACGACGTGAAAGCTCCTCAGCTACTGCACTGAGGTGGAAGCTAAAAGCTAAGGGCCAAGAGCTAAAAGCTCTTTACAAAATTCTTCCCTGGCAACTGCCTCACCTTTCCCGCCAACTCGAGTTCAAAAAGAGCTGCGAAGATTTCAGACGAGGACATTTCGTACTCCAACCGCTCCACGATTTCGTCGATCTGGGTGGCTTCGTCCGCCTTGAGCAAGGCAAGAATCTTGCGCTCGTGCGGACTAGGAGGGTTGTCGGCGCTTGGGAATAAAGATGCGGTTTGCCCCTCCTGCGATTCATCCGGCTTGGCGGGAGTAAGCGCAAGCCGAACATTCTCGGGCATTTCCTCCCAAACATCCTCCCAGGTGGCGACCAGCTTCGCGCCCTGTTTGATTAACGTGTTGGGGCCCCAGGAATTTTTGTTGGTCACGTTGCCGGGCACCGCGAAGACCTCGCGATTCTGCTCCAGGGCGCAGCGGGCGGTGATGCGCGTGCCGCTATATTCGGCGGCCTCGACCACCAGAACGCCCATCGCCATGCCGCTGATGATGCGGTTGCGAAGCGGAAAATTCTGGGGTGCCGGAAAAGTGCCCATCGGAAATTCCGAAACCAGGGTTCCTCCCAGACTGAGAATCTGTTCCGCAAGGCGGCTGTTCTCCTTGGGATAAAGAACGTCGACGCCGGTTCCAAAGACAGCGATCGTCTTGCCGCGGGCCGCAATCGCGCCGCGGTGGGACGCCGTGTCGATGCCGCGCGCCATCCCACTAATAATGGTGAGTCCGCGCGCGGCCAGATCGATCGCCAGCCGTTCGGCCATGCCCGAACCGTAGGGCGTGGGATGGCGAGTGCCCACCACGGCGAGGCCGGGCTGCGACAAGAGGCTGGTATCGCCGCGAACATAGAGCACCACCGGCGGGTCATAAATCTGCTGGAGACGCGGCGGATACAAGGGATCGTCCAGTGGCACGACGGTCACGCCGCCGGCTTGCGTTTTGGCCAGCTCGTCCTGCGCCAATTCGAGCGACTTCCCTGTCCCGAGGGACTGTGCAGAGACGGCTAGCAGGCCGGTGGCCTCAAGCTCGGTCAGAGACGCCCGAAAAACTGCGGCGATGCTACCAAAATGCTCCACCAGCCGGCGGCCGCGAGTAGGGCCCAAGCCCAGGGTCAATTCCAGCGCGAGCCACTGCAAAACGAGCTCGCTTGCCGCCTGGCCCGCTACCGAAGTCAGTGTAGACACGGAGTGCCTCCACCTCCGGTCTACGCTTCGTCAAAAAACCCTGTCAAGGGAGAGCCGCACAGGCCTTTGTTAGAATCAAACATAATGACTATGAGCCGTCTTCGAATTTCCGCCATTTCCTTCCTGAATACAGTGCCGTTGATGTGGGATTTCGAACACGGAACCACGGGCGCGGATTTTGACATTGCCTACACGGTTCCCTCTGCGTGCGCAGCCGAGTTGCAGGCAGGGACGGCTGACATCGGCATCATTCCCGCGGCGGCATATGCTCAGATCTCGGACCTTGCGATCCTTCCCGACGTTGCCATCGCGGCCCGGCGCCCGGTGCGCTCTATCCTGCTGGTCAGCAAAGTTCCGATCGAAAATGTGCGCAGCGTGGCGCTCGACACCTCCTCAATGACTTCGGTCGCGCTCACCAGAGTGCTGTTCGAGCGCTGGCTGGGGGGAGGACGAGCTTTTACGGCAATGGCGCCGGATGTGGATGGCATGCTGCGGAATCACGATGCCTGCCTGGTCATCGGTGACACGGCACTGCGGGTCGATCGCTTCAAGTACCTTACCCTCGATCTGGCAGAAGAATGGATTCGCTTTACCGGGAAGCCGTTTGTGTTCGCGTTTTGGGCTATTCGCCGGGCGGCGCTGAGCAATGCTCCGCCAGAGTTGGCGGCGATTTTTCGGAGGTCGCGCGACCACGGCGTGCAATCCGAGAATATTGCAGCGATCGCGCGCGCGTGGACGGCCCGGATCGGCCTCTCCGAGGCGGAGATCCGTTCTTACCTGACCGAGAACATTCATTACCAATTGGATTCGGGCTGCCTTGAAGGCTTGGAGCTTTTCTATCGCTATGCCGCAGAGTGCGGGGCCCTGCCGGTGGCACCGGCGCTTCAATTCCTGGAGACAGCAAAGTTTGCGACGACTTGAGCATCCCGGTTGAGCAATTCCTTGCATTCAATTGTCTCCTCCATTGTCTCCTCCCCATTCGACAGGAAGCGCTCGGGAGCAAAGGCGGAACAAGCTTGAACCGCAGAGGTTGCAGAGCAGGGCTGGGGAGAGTGCAGGAACACTGGGGTAGCCCGATTGGCCACGGGGCATGCTTCGGGGTCTCCGGGTACGATACTTGATGATGATGCCTCTCGGGCTGCTTCTCGCTTCCAAGTTGTGGACCTGGCTGCGTCAACTCGGCGGCCCCGGGCTGCTGCTGCTTGGGCTCGCGGACAATTCCATCATTCCGCTGCCCGGAAGCATGGACGTACTTACTATCTGGTTCGCGGTTCATCACCACAAGCAGTGGTTTTACTACGCGGCGATGGCAACTACGGGCGCGGTGGCCGGTGGCTATCTAACCTACCGCCTGGCTCGCAAGGGTGGTAAGAAAGCGCTGCAACATAGGCTGGGGCCGAGCGGCACCAAGTCGTTTTCGAGCAGGTTCGAACGCTGGGGTTTCTGGGGTGTTTTTGTTCCTGCCCTCTTGCCGCCGCCTTTTCCTTTCGTTCCGTTCCTTTTGGCGGCAGGGGCACTCCAGTATTCGCGTAAGAAATTTCTGGCGGCGCTAGTCTTGGGAAGAGGCCTGCGCTACGGGATACTTGCGTACCTGGGCGTGGTCTACGGACGCCATTTCCTGCGCTTTTTCAACAAGTACACCAAGCCCACGATGTTCGTACTGATTGGCCTATCAGTGCTTGCCGGAATCGGAGCGCTGGTGACCTATTACCGCTATCGCAAGCAAGAGGACGGAGAGGATGACCTTCCTCTCGCCGCGTCCAAGCAGCCTGCGGGCTGATAACGCTTAGCAGTTTTTTGATTACTATCGCAGAATCAACCGCTTAGATACTATTCACCAGATTTTTACTAGCCTTTTCCGAACTCCTTCGATCTAATGAACTATGCAAAAGTTTCCTACTAAGCACTATATCTTCGCCAGCGACTTCGACCAGACCCTGAGCTACAACGACTCCGGGTACGTGCTCAGCGAGTTGCTCGGCATTTCTACGAAAGAATTTGAGCGCAAAGCCCAAGGCATGGCCAAACTTAATCTCGTGCAGCAAGGAGGCGAGTTGGCTTACCTACTGCTGCACGACCCGGAGTTTCATGACCGGGTGCGGCCAGAGCACTTGCGCGAGACCGGCAAGCGCATTCGCCTGAAAGAAAACATCGACTTCCTGCACCGGGTTCTGGATAAGGGAATCGTCGGGCACCGCTTCGAGTTTTACGTGGTTTCGGCGGCGCCGGTCGAGGTCATCCAGTCGGCGCTCGAGAACATTATCCCGGCGGATCATATTTTCGGGACTCAATTCCGCTACCACCCTTCCGGCGAGATTGCGGCCATTGAACAAGTCACCGCCGGGTATGGCAAGGTGGCCGCGCTTGACCGGCTGCAGACCGACCTGCAGATCAGCTCCGATCGGATCGTCTACGTCGGCGACGGCAGCTCTGATGTTCACGTTATGTTGCACGTCAACCGGCGCGACGGCTTCACCATCGCAGTGTCGGAGAACGAGCACCTCGCTCCGATAGCCAAGCGCACCGTGCTGAGCTCCAACGCCCTGGGGGTGCTGATTCCCATCCTCGAGGAAATCGTAGGCTGGGAGCGGGTACAGATCCGCGCGTTCCTCGAATCCCAAGGTTTCGTGATTCAGGAGTGGGACAAGGTATCCACCGATGTCGTGACTATCCGCGACAACAGCCCCGTGAGTGTGAGGATTCCGATCATCCAACCGGAGGGCGCTCGTGTCTGATGTCGTCGGGTGGTTGGCTACTACGATATTCGCCGTCTCCTACTTCGTGCGCAATCCCGCAACCATGCGCTGGGTACAAGCCTGTGCGGCGGTGTGCTGGATGATCTACGGCATTCTGCTGCATGCGACGCCGGTAGTTGCCGCGAACCTGATCGTGGTCACACTAGCGGCATACACAGCTTGGCGATCGACCCCGGTGCAGACGCCCGCGAAGCCATAGTCCTACCCTTCCCGGGGGCCTCTTGGACGATCGTTGCCGCGAACGTTAGAATAAAAGCGTCGGTCGACTATGTCCCTGACCAAGCAACAAGCCGTCGAGATGTTCCGTTCCGATGACCTGATCGGCATCGGGATGGAAGCGGACGCCGTACGCCGCAAGCTGCACCCGGAAGGTGTGGTCACCTACATCATCGATCGGAACATCAATTACACGAACTTCTGTACGGAATACTGCACCTTCTGTGCCTTCTACCGGCCTTTGAAGGGGCCGGCGGCCAAAGAGGGATACATTCTCGAGTTCGAGACGATCTACGAAAAAATTCGCGAGACCGTCGAACTGGGCGGCACGGGCGTGCTGATGCAGGGCGGCTTGCATCCCGATTTGAAGATCGAGTGGCACGAGAAAATGCTGCGCGGCATCCGTGAGCGTTTTCCGGAGGTCCACCTGCACTGCTATTCCGCCTCGGAAATTCTGGCGATCGCGGAGTACAGCAACCTGAGTTTGCGCGATACCATCGTCCGCCTGCGCGATGCCGGTCTTGATTCGATCCCCGGGGGCGGAGCCGAGATTCTTGACGACGAGGTGCGCTACAAGATCGCCCGCTTGAAGTGCCTGACGGAAGACTGGATCAGTGTGCACCGGACGGCCCACCAGCTCGGCATGCGGACCACCGCCACCATGATGTTCGGCGTCGGAGAAAGTATTGAGAACCGCGTCAACCACCTGCAGCGCCTTTACGAATTGCAGGACGAGACTGGGGGATTCACGGCGTTCATTCCGTGGAGCTTTCAGCCGGCGAATACGGCGCTGGGCGGGCGTCATTGGGATGAAGCCACGTCGGTCGAATACCTGAAGGTGCTGGCGATTTCGCGGCAGTACCTGACGAACTTCCTCAACGTGCAGTCAAGCTGGGTGACGCAAGGCTTGAAAGTCTGCCAGATGGGGCTTCGCTTCGGGGGAAACGATGTGGGGTCTGTCATGCTCGAGGAGAACGTGGTGCGGGCGGCGGGTGTCACGAACTGCACCACCGAAGAGGAACTCCGCCGCATCATCCGCGATGCCGGTTTCAAGCCCGTCCAGCGCGACACGCTGTACCGGACATACTTCCTGAACTGAGCCCTCCCTGCGGTAAAGTCGGAATGCGAATGAGACTGGGAATCATTGCCGTGTGCCTGCTCGCGCTCGCTACGCCCGTGGCCGCCCAGAGCCCTTCCGCCGCAAAAGAACCTGCCAAAGCATCTCTCCAGGGCAGCGTGATCAAGGAACCGGGTGGAGAACCCCTCAAGAAGGCCATTATTGAATTGATCGCGGAAAATCAGGAGGAAGGCGGCAACTACACCGCTACCTCGGATCAGGATGGCCGATTCAAAATCGTCGATATTCAGCCCGGCCGTTACCGGATGTTCGTCGAGCGCCCCGGCTATCTCGAGGTTGACCAGAAACGGCGTCGCTCACCAGGCACGGCTTTGTCATTCAAGGCTGGGCAGGAACAAAAAGATCAAACCCTGCACATGCTGACGGCTGCGATCATTACCGGGCGTGTGCTGGACGAAGATGGGGACCCCATGCCCAACGTGGACGTGACCGTACTGCGCCGCAAGTTCGCTGCCGACCGTGTCAAGTTCGAGCCCTCTGGAACTGCGCAAACAAACGATTTGGGTGAGTACCGGATCGGGGGGCTGCTGGCTGGAAAATATTTCGTGTCCTCTACTCCTCCGGTGAACTTTCAGAGCCTCGTGCCCGCCCAAAAAAGCACGGAGGAGCGGACGGCCGCGCTCGCGAATACGGCCTACGTGACCACCTACTATCCCAATACCGTCGAGCGCTCGCAGGCTACGGCGATCGAACTGCATGCCGGGGATGAAACGCCGGTCGACTTCGCGATGGTCCGCACCCACACCGCGAGCATCCGGGGTTCGGTGGCTGATCTTCTCCCGGGAACGAAGGCGGTGGTCATGCTGCGAGCCCGCGACTCAAACTCCATGTTGGGTAGCGAGGTCGATAAGGATGGCAAGTTCGAAATCGCCCACGTCTCTCCGGGCGCTTATACGGTAGTGGCGACAACCTTCATGGCTGACACTCCCCGCAGCGCCCGCCGGAACATCGAGGTGACCGATGCCAATATTGAGGGCCTGCGTCTTGTGCCAACGATTGGGGCAACCCTCCGGGGACGGGTTCATTTTCCCGCGAAGAGGAACGACTCCTTGCCGTTCATCTCTTTGGCGCGCATCGACGGCGAGGAAGATACTGGCGACGGGATGGTGGTCACCGACGATGGCAGCAGCTCGACCTCGACCATGGGGCGTGCGAAGGCCGACGGCACTTTCGAATTGAAAAATGTTCCACCGGGACTGTACGAGATCGCAATCTCCGGTGACACCAGCGCGTTGGCCGACTGTTTCGTGGAGTCGGTCATGGTCGGCACCAAGGAAGTCTCGGACGCAGGCCTGAACGTCAACGGCGGCATGCTTGCCCTGGACGTCACGCTAAGCTCTGCAGCGGGCGTAGTCGACGGCACGGCTGTGAACGACAAGAAAGAGCCGGTCGCCAACGCCGTGGTGGTCGCTGTTCCCGAGGCGGCCTACCGGAAACGACAAAGCCGGTATCAGAAGGCCACAACAGACCAGGATGGCCATTTCACGATGCATGGCTTACATCCCGGCGAGTACACGCTCTACGCTTGGGAGGCTCTCGAAGGCGACGACTATATGGACCCGGACTTCCTGAGAGCCGTCGAAACCCAGGGCACAGGCATCAAAGTGGAGAAATCCAGCCACCAAAGTGTTGGGTTGAAGATCATTCCCGTTTCCGTCGACCAACCCTAATTTTTCCTCAAACCATCCTAGGCACCGGCCCTTGTATACCCTTCAGGTAAAATGAGTGGTTTACCGGTACCGGGGGGAACCACCCCCAGAGAGCTCTGGCTGACTAGTCTGTTCATTACGAACCTGGCATCGTTTCTTGCCCTCTTTGCCAACAAGGGCATTGGCTCGTACATCCGGCAGCACTTTCTTGACCGGACCTTCCAGGGCCTCTACCACGCGAATTCGTTCGACATCGCCCTGCTTGTTCCTTATTTCATCGTATTGATCCTGCTGGCCTCCTACGGGATGCATCGCTACGTCCTGGTCTATCTCTACTACAAGAATCGGAAGAACCACACCACGGAACCCGCCACATTGTTCGAGGAGTTGCCGCACATCACGGTGCAGTTGCCCATGTTTAACGAGCAGTTCGTGGCCGAACGGCTCATCGACTGCATCTGCAAGCTGAAGTACCCGCGGGAGAAGCTCGACATCCAGGTGCTCGACGATTCCACGGACGAGACGGTTGAAGTGGTGAGGAACCTGGTGGAGCGATACGCTGCGCTCGGCCATCCCATCACGTATCACCACCGAAGCAATCGTGAAGGGTTCAAGGCGGGTGCGCTGGCGGAAGGCATGAAGACGGCTCAGGGTGAGTACATCACAATTTTCGATGCCGACTTCACTCCGCCCGAGAACTTCCTGCTGCGGACCATCCACCACTTTACCGATCCGAACATCGGCATGGTGCAGACGCGCTGGACCCACATCAATCGCAACTACTCATTCCTGACCGAAGTGGAAGCGATCCTGCTCGACGGGCATTTTGTACTGGAGCACTCCGGGCGCGCGCGCAGTGGAGTCTTCTTCAATTTCAATGGCACGGCGGGCGTGTGGCGCAAGCGCGCCATTGAAGAAGCCGGCGGCTGGCAACACGATACCCTTACCGAGGATACCGATCTCTCCTACCGTGCGCAATTGAAGGGCTGGAAATTCATTTACCTGCAGGATGTCGAGTGCCCCGCCGAACTTCCCGTGGAAATGACCGCTTTCAAGACGCAACAAGCACGCTGGGCGAAGGGACTGATCCAGACGGGCAAGAAGATTCTGCCGCAGGTAATGAAGAGCGACGCCCCCCTGCACACCAAGATTGAAGCCTGGTATCACCTGACCGCGAATCTCAGCTATCCACTCATGATCGTGCTTTCGGTGCTGTTGCTGCCGGCCATGATTATCCGGTTTTACCAGGGCTGGTTCCAGATGCTGTACATCGATTTGCCGCTCTTCATGGCATCCACCTTCTCGATCTCGAGCTTCTACCTGGTGTCGCAGCGCGAGTTGTTTCCGAAGACCTGGCCGCGGGCGCTTCTGTATCTGCCATTTCTGATGGCGCTCGGCATCGGGCTCACCATTACCAACACCAAGGCGGTGCTGGAAGCGCTGATCGGCCAGCAAAGCCCGTTTGCGCGCACTCCGAAATACGGGGTCGAAACCAAGAAACATAATGTGGGAGCGAAATCCAAGTACCGGCGGCGCCTGGGCTGGATTCCTTGGGTCGAGTTGCTGATTGGATCCTACTTTGCCCTGACCGTTTACTACGCGCTCGACAACGAGAACTACATTACGGTACCTTTCCTGCTGCTTTTTGTTATCGGTTACTGGTATACGGGCTTGATGTCCCTGCTGCAGGGGCGGTTCACCGGCCTGGCGCTCAGTGCCGAGACGCACACCAAGCCATTCCCTGTCGGGGTCTAGGATTTTTCCGGCATTTTGAGTCTTCCCAGAGTGCGCCCTATCGCGCGTCGAACCGAGGTCATCATGAAGAAAGTTTTGATCCTGCTGCTCGTGGTTTGTACCGTACCCAGGGTTTGGCCCCTCGAACGGCAGGCGAATGCGGACTATCGCGCGCGCCGCGAAGCCTTATCCAAAAAGACCTCCGGAGCAGCGGTACTGATGTTCGCGCCCATGGAGGCGGAAGGACCCAACGCCGTCTATGGCTTTCGACAGGACGACAATTTCTTCTATTTATCCGGCTGGGTTGAGCCGGGCGCAGTCCTGCTGATCGTGCCCGCCGCCGAAGCCTCGGGGGAGAAACCGGCGCGCTCCTACAGCGAGATCTTGTTTCTGGCCCCCAATAATAAGGTCGAGGAAAAATGGACCGGTCCGAAGTTAAATCCCACCGACCCCGAATCATCGAAAGCCACCGGGTTTGATCACGTCGAAGTTCTCGACAAGCTGCGCGACGAACTGGTCCGGCTTCTACCCGAGCGGCCTACGGTCTACACCGATCTGCCCGCTTACGGACACGATTCGGCTTCCACCACCGGCCTCGACTGGCTCAAGCGCGCGAACGCTTTCATTCCGTTCGCGGCGTACCAGGATGTAAAACCACTGCTCTCTTCCCTGCGCACCTACAAGGACAGCGGCGAGATCGCCCTCATCCGCAAGGCCACGGACGCGACGGTCGCGGCACACCTGGCGGCCATGCGGGCGATGAGGCCCGGCGGCAATGAGCGGGAAATCTCCGCGCTCCTGCAATACGAGTGGGGAAAGCGCGGATGTGAGCGACCGTCGTACTCGCCTATTGTCGGATCGGGATTCAATTCTACCGTTCTTCACTATTCCGACGATTCCGCCACCATTCAGTCGGGAGACGTCGTCGTGATTGATGCCGCCGGGGAATACTCCATGTACGCATCCGACATCACGCGCACCTTGCCGGCGAATGGAAAATTCACGGCTCGCCAGCGCGAGATCTACGAAGTTGTGCTCGGTGCCCAGCAGGCGGCGATTGCGGCGTTCCGGTCCGGAAAGTCGTCTCTCAGGAAAGAGGACCCCAACTCCCTTTTCCAGGCCGCTTATGAGTACATCAACACCCATGGCAAGGATAAGCAGGGGGACTCCCTGGGCAAGTACTTCATTCACGGGCTGGGGCACTACGTTGGCTTGGGCGTGCATGATCCCGACGACTACTCGGTGCCGCTCGGGCCGGGGGCGGTGTTTACAATCGAACCTGGGGTCTACATTCCTGAGGAAAAGCTGGGCGTGCGCATCGAGGACACCCTTTATGTGGACGCGAGCGGCAAACTGATCAATCTGGGCGCCGCCCTGCCGCACACGGCGGACGAAGTCGAGCGTGCCATGTCGGGAAAGTAATTTGCGAAAGGGTTGCACGTCACGGCGCGCGCTACTTCCTTTTGATATCCTAAGCTATCGTGCGGATGACTTGGTGGTTCATCATCCTGGGCTGCAGTGCGCTGGTAGTCGTGTGCGTGGCAATTGCCCTCTACCTGCGGGTGCGTCGCCACATGAACGCTTCGAAGGCGGCGCTGCGGGATGATCCGGACGCAGTCGAACGCCCGGGTTCCGGGAAGGTTTGACAAACAGGCGGTACGAAGTGAGGCACTTATGGCAAAGCTGGCAACGCATGCCCTGAATCTCCCCCAAGAGCGGGCAATCGAGTGGACCAAACAGGTCGGCATCGTAGTGGGTGCGAGCCTGTTCGTAGCGCTCTGTGCTCGGGTCACGGTTCCACTGCCCTTTACTCCTGTTCCTTTGACCCTGCAGAATTGCGGAGTCCTTCTGGTCGGCCTGCTGCTGGGCAGTCGTCGCGGATTCGCTGCGCTCGCCCTGTACCTGGCCGAAGGGGCCATGGGCCTTCCCGTATTTAATCCCACCGGGCCGGGGGGAATCGCGCAATTGCTTGGGCCGACGGGCGGCTTCTTGATGGCCTATCCCCTGGTGGCGGGACTTGCCGGATACGTGATGGAGCGTGGACGGAAGACCTTCGCCGGCGCCGCCATTGCGGGATTGCTGGCGGAAGTCCTGTTGTTCGCAAGCGGCTTGGCCTGGCTTGGGATCTGGACAGGTTCGATCAAGAAGGCGGTGCAGTTCGGACTGTACTGGTTCCTGTTCGCTGAGGTAATCAAAGTCCTGATCGCCGCCGCGGTGGCGGTACGCGTGCGCCGCACTCCCAAGAGGCAGGCATGACGCCCACCAGCGCCTCTGAGAATTTGACTGCGCACAGCTTCGGCGAGACCGCGACGCGCGAGATCTCGGTTGCGCACAGTCCCGACTCCGACGACGCCTTCATGTTCTACGGGCTCGCCACCAACAAGGTGCGCGTGCCCGGACTACGTTTTACGCACACCCTCTGCGACATCGAGACCCTCAACCGCAAGGCGCAAGAGGGTGTATACGATGTCACCGCGATCTCGTTTCACGCCTATCCATACATCCAGGACCATTACGCGCTGTTGCCCAGCGGCGGCAGCGTGGGTGAGGGCTACGGCCCCATGATTGTTGCGCCGCGCGCCTTTTCGCAAAGCGAAGTCAAGAAGAAGCGCATCGCGGTGCCGGGAAAGCTCACGACTGCGTATCTCGCCCTGAAGCTGTTCGCGCCCAGCATCGAAGTCGAAGTGGTTCCCTTCGACCAGATCATTCCGCAGGTAGTCGAAGGCAAGTACGAGGCCGGTCTCATCATTCATGAAGGCCAGCTCTCCTACACCAAAGCAGGGCTGCACCGGGTGGTTGATCTAGGCAAGTGGTGGCAGAAAGTTACTGGCCTCCCACTTCCTCTGGGAGGCAACGCGATCCGCCGGGCCCTGGGCCCATCACTGATGCTGAGCGTGAGCACGGCCTTGCGCGACAGCATTCAGTACGCCCTCGATCACCGGGAGGAGGCGCTCGCCTACGCCATGCAGTTCGCGCGCGATCTGGACTCGCAACTCGCCGACAAGTTCGTCGGAATGTATGTGAACGAGCGTACTCTGGATTATGGCCCCGATGGGCGAGAAGCCGTGCGCCGGTTGCTCGACATGGGCCACAAGGCCGGCATCATTCCCCACGCCGCCAACGTGGAGTTTGTCGGCTGAGGCGCAGGGTTCCTACCTCACAATTCGCTTGAACGAAAACACCGGATCCACATCCACTGGAATGCTGGAAGTCATGCTTTTCAGGGCAACCTTCAATTCTGCAGGCATCGCGCCATATTTCTGAAACCAGTTCTCGGTCCGCTGGCGATCCCCGGTGGCTTCCATTTCGAGCAATTCTTTGGCGAGATCCGCCATCGCCTCAGGCATTTTCTCGTAATCGATCGCATAGCGTCCCGAAGCTTCGCGTTGGATCCCTCCGCGCGAGCTCAAATAATTGAACTCCATCATTTCCGCCTGCCCGTGCGCTTCGGCAATCCCGAAACGCATGGTGCGGAAAATTCCGCCGACATAGGAGGCGTAAAACTCCTCCAGCTTTTCCTTCGGGAGTGCAGAGTGATCGACCAACCACTTCAATCCGAACATGCCGGTGGCGTCTGCCTTGGCCTCCTCCAGTCCGGCATAGAGCGGGCCAATCGACTCGCGGATGCTGACCTTGCCAGCTGCGGTGCGCGCAAATGCCGGGCCCAGCCCATGTGCGATCTCATGCATGATGGTGGCCAACAGGTAGCTGTCGCCTGACACCTTGGCGGCCTGGTCCGCGCGTAGCATCTGCCGAGCGACCGGGATGATCACATAGTTCACGCGCGCATCCATGAAATTCTTGAAGAAAAGTTTTTTGCTACCCTTCTTTTCGTGAACCCGGGGATCGTTGGGCAGGTTATCGGCGACAGCTTGATACCCGTGCGTCAAGTCGGCCGAGCGGAACGGGGTATCCATGACTTCCATGGGGGTCTCAAGGCCCTGTTTCGAGGGACGATCCTCTGCCGCCAGCGGGAGCGCGTCCTGGATCTGCGGCACGTACTGCTGAAACATTTCCAGCTTGCGGCTTTCCGTTTCGTTGCGGATCAGAAGTGCGGCACCGTAGGTGGCCTTCACGCCCAACAGTTCGTCTGAATACGTCTCGTAGGGCGCGAAGATGAGGTCGAACTTGGGATTTTTCAGGTCGAGCCAGGCAAGGTCGCTTGCGTAATAATCGTCGGTAAGAAGCGCGTCGGCGCGCAGGCGCAGGTAGTTTGCGAAGGCCGGGTCCGCGCTGAGTTTCGCCGCCTCCTGTAAAGCCTTCGCGGCAGGCTCCAGAAATGGCCGGTACGCGATGTGATACGGCAGTCCTTCCAATTGGTCCGCGTGCCACCTCACCACCGTGGTTACGTTGTAAAGTTCCGCCTTCTTGTCGGGATATTCCGCGACATACTTCTCGATCTTCTCGCGGGTCAAGCCCGGCGGGTAGAAGCCGCGCCCCGGAAACATGGATTCCCGGCCCACGAACGGCTTGTTCTCGTCAATCAGGTCGAACCGCGATGCATTGATCCAAAGGTAGCGGCGCAGCTGAACATCGCGCGGCACCTTGCTGTCCCGCAAGGACTGGTAGAGAGAGAGCGCATCCGGATCCATCTGCCGCCAGTAAATGCTCTCCAGGGATTGGCAGGCTTCCACGAGCTTATGGACCATCATCCGCTCGTTTGCGCTGAGATCCGTTCTCAGCGGCATCTGGACCGAACGAAATCGGGCGAGACGCCTGGCAAGATCGGGCACCACCTTGACGTTGGCGGGCTCCGCCGACTTGGCGGCCGTGCCAACCAACAAGCCGCGCGTCTTTTGTGCTGAGGTCGAAATCGCCATGAATATGACGAATACAAACAGGAGAAATGCGTTGTGCGTACGAGTCCGGGTCCCCATAAGATCAATATGAATCTTAGCAGAGCTGGTTATCTCAATTTTTACCCGGAAGGCTCGCGGATCGAGAAACCAAACCGTTATCATGGAAGGCATGGGGATGGGGTCTGATTCCAACGGCGCGCAAACGCTGCTCATTGATGCGGACGACACGCTGTGGGAGAACAACATCTATTTTGAACGCGCCATCGCGCGCTTCATCTCCTTTCTGAATCACCACGAATACTCCCCGGAACAGGTCCGCGAAATCCTGAATGAGGTAGAGCGGGAAAACATCGTGACGCACGGCTATGGGCTGCACAGCTTCGCGCACGCCCTGGTAACCTGCTTTGAACGTCTCTCGGCCGACCCGGTTACGCCCGAACTGCACGCCAGGATCCACAGTTTCGCGCACACCATCGCCGATCATCCCGTCGAAATCCTGCCCGAAGTTCCCGCTACGCTCGAGTACCTGGCAAGCCGCCATCATTTGATCATGATGACCAAGGGAGCGTTTGCGGAGCAATCGGGCAAGGTGGAGCGTTCAGGATTGAAGGATTACTTCGCCGCCGTGGAGATCGTCGCGGAAAAGGATGAAGCCGTGTATCGTTCGGTCGTCGCGAAGTACGAACTCGCCAACGACAGCACCTGGATGATCGGCAACAGCCCGAAATCGGATATCAACCCCGCGCTTTCCGCCGGACTCAACGCGGTGTTCGTTCCCCACGGAAATACCTGGATCCTCGAGCACGACGAAGTGTCCGAACCCACTCCGCCCAGCCGCCTCCTCACAGTGGAGGGCTTCGCCAAGCTGCGCGACCACTTCTAGTGGAATGTTTCATCCCTGGGAGCGACGGGTGGGAGCACGAGCGCAAGCCGGTGGACAGGCCAAGGGCGGACGGCCAGCTCTTTCCGCACCAAACTAACCAACAATGGCTCTCCCCCGCATTTTTCGTGCATGGTACTCTCATTCTGCTCTGGTTTTCCGCTGCCTGAACACGTGGCGGTGCAGAAAAACAATTTGCGGCGATTGCTGCGCACGGTGGAAACGCTCTCCGACCTCGGCCCTGAGCTGACGGCGGAGCGCGATTTCTCGCACACCGCGCAGCTTATGCTTTCCGCCCTCATGGAGGCGGCCGGCGCGCGCGAAGGCGCACTCTTCACCTTCAGCGACAAGCCTTCGCTGCTCAGTTCCGCCGCGTCCCATGGATTTGCCCTCCTTCCCGATCCAGCGGTTATTCCCCTGCTTCCCAAACACGTTCATGCCTTGACCGCGGCGCGTGGCCCGGTTGTCCTGAATGAATCGACCTACGATGTCTTTTTCAGTTCGAACGGTAACGTGGCACCGGAACTCTTCAAGTGCATCGCTCCACTCAAGGTTGGCGGCAAGTTAGCGGGTCTGCTCGCGCTGGGAAGACGTGAGGGTGAGTCGCTCTACGTGGACGAGGAACTGGATGCCCTGGTCATCCTGTCCAGTTACGTGGCTCTCGCGGTCCACAACTACGCCCTGGCCCAGACCTTATCGCAGCGGGTTTCGGAAAACCTGCGCCTGCTCGCCTCGCTGCATGGTTTTTACGACAATGCCCTGGAAGCATTTGCGACGGCGATCGACGTCAAGCACGTCAACATTCACGGGCACTCGTTGCGGGTGGCGCGCTACGCCGCCGCCATCGGTGAAGCCCTGGGCCTCGACCCCACTGAGGTGGCGGCCCTCCGCTCAGCCGGATACCTGCACGACATCGGTAAGGTCGCCGTCGACAAGTATCTCTTCGGCAAACCGACGGCGCTCGATCCGGATGAATTTCGCGCGATGGCAGATCACACCACGGTCGGTCACCAGATCGTCAGCGGCATTCAGTTCCCCTGGCCGATGATTCCCGAAATCGTGCGCTGGCATCACGAACGGGGCGACGGATCGGGCTATCCCGATGGCCTGCAGATGGACGAGGTACCAATGTCGGCGCGCATCATCGGCATCGCTGATACTTTTGACGCCATGACCAGCGCGCGCCCGTATCGCGAACCCATGTCAGTGGGCGGCACACTCAGTGAACTGGTGCGACTGGCTCCTCAGAAATATGATCCTAATGCGGTGCAGGCTCTGCTGATCCAGGTGCGCCGGGATGCTGTGGGCAGCAGCCGTACCCCGCTGCTGGATGAGCGAATGGCGCTGAACATTGCGCCCGGGGACATCGATCAACTGGCCGCCAGTTTGCAGCACAAAATCAGCCGCAACCGCCTCTTTCTCGCCTCGCCGCCATCGTAATTTATTGATATTAACTGGCTTAATTTCTAGCGCGCCGTCGATGGTTACGCTTTCCGTTCCCTGTTTGCGGTTGATCGTTGGACAGCCAAACACAGACCTTTCGAGCAACTTTTGCCGTACCCTGGGTTGTTATCAAATAGGCTGCAACTCGCCCGCGGGTGAACCATGCCATCTCAGCGTCAACAGAAATCTGTCATCGTTGCTTTGGTCTTGCTTGGGCTTGCCTGCTTGGCCGCGGTCGCCTCCAGCAAGAAGAAAGACCCAAAAACTGCAACGCAGATGGACGAGTCGAAGCGCGCCTTGCACGCGCTGCAGCGGCTGACTTTCGGTCCAGGCCCGGGAGAGGTGGAACGCGTGGCCGCGATGGGCGTGGACAAATGGATCGATCTGCAATTGCATCCCGACAAGATCGACGACACCAACCTGGACGCGCGTCTGGCGCCGTTCCGCACGCTTCACATGAATACCCGCGAGATCGTGGAGAATTTTCCTCCGCGGCCGATTATCAAGGCCGTGATGGAGGGGCGCCGGCCGATGCCATCCGACCCGGTACAGCGAGCCGTTTACCAGGCACAGATCGAGCGCCTGCAGCAGAAGCAGGAACGCAAGCAGGAGGCAGCCGCCGCCAGCCCACCGCCGGCGACGAAGTCGAGCACCGAAGAGAGTCCGGGAGATCAGCCTGCGGCAGCCGCGATCAGTGATGTTTCAGCCGGCAAGACGGAGATCGAAGACGAACGCCGGGCGAAGCGGCGCGAGGATCGCCTGTACGCGGAGCTGAAAGCCCAGGAACTGCTTGATCTGCCGCCCGAGCAGCGGATGAAGCAAGTCCTCGAAATGCCGCCGGAGGAGCAGCGCGCTCTCTCCGTCTCGCTCAAAGGTCAAAAGGGCGACGAGTTCATGGAGGGAATGAATCCGAAGCAGAAAGAAACGCTGAAGGCCCTGAACCATCCGGAACAGGTGGTTGGCGATGAACTGATGCAGGCAAAGCTGCTGCGTGCGATTTACAGCGAGCGCCAACTCGACGAAGTGATGACCGATTTCTGGTTTAACCACTTCAACGTTTTCCTGGGAAAGGGCGCCGATCGCTACCTGCTCACCAGTTACGAACGGGATGTGATCCGCCGGCATGCACTGGGGAAGTTCGAGGACCTGCTGGTGGCAACCACGAAAAGCCCCGCGATGCTGTTCTACCTGGACAACTGGCTAAGTGTGGGTCCGGAGTCGGAGGTCGGGCTGGGGGTCCGCAAGAGTCCGTATCCGCACCGGCGGCGCGGACGCTTTCCGTCCAATCCTAATCGGGCTGGCGGCAAAGGAAAGCGCAAGAGCGGCCTCAATGAGAACTACGGCCGCGAACTGATGGAACTCCATACGCTGGGCGTGAATGGCGGCTACACCCAGAAGGATGTTACCGAGGTCGCGCGCGTGTTGACGGGCTGGACCATTGATCCGCCGCAAAAGGGCGGTAGTTTCAAGTTCGAGGAGAGGATGCACGACCCCGGAACCAAGATTGTGCTGGGCCACAAGATCAAGCAGCACGGAGAAAAAGAGGGTATGGAGGTGCTGTACCTGCTGGCGCACCATCCTTCCACCGCGCGCTTCATCTCTACGAAGCTCGCGATGCGTTTTGTTTCCGACGATCCACCGCCGCTCCTGGTGGACGACATGGCGCAGACCTTCCGGGAAAAAAATGGCGACATACGTGAAGTGCTCAAGACCATGTTCCAATCGCCCGCGTTCTGGGGGAACGACGTATACCGGGTGAAATTGAAGACGCCCCTCGAGTTCGTGGTGTCGGCCCTGCGGGCCACCGGAGCCGAGGTTTCGGACGCGCTTCCCCTCGCTCGTCAACTGAACACGTTGGGCATGCCTCTGTACGGTATGCAGCCGCCCACCGGCTATTCAATGAAGCCCGATGCCTGGGTAAACTCCTCCGCGTTGCTGAGCAGAATGAATTTTTCCCTGGCGCTGATGGCGGGGAAAGTAAAGGGCGTGCAAGTGGACGCGGATCATTTGATGGATAGCGGAGCCGCTGCGGCGAATGCGACAAACAACCTGTCTCGGGACCCGGCTCGAAGTCTGGCCGTTCTGGAAGCCACATTGCTTGGGGGCAATGTCTCCAGGCAGACCCACGATGCGATCAGCAAGGAATTGGAGACTACTGCGGCGACACGCAAGAATGACAAGCCCGCGCAAGCTTCAAGCGCGGGCACCATCACTGGCCTGATTTTAGGGTCCCCAGAATTTCAGAGGAGATAGCGGGCTGGCTGTCAGCTGTTAGCCTTCATTCTGCAACAGGGGCTGATGCCACCCAGGAACTGCATCGGAGAATTGGAGTCTTTTATGCCCGTCACCCGCCGCGTATTCCTTCGCAACAGCGCCCTTGCGGTCGTTGGCACGGCCGCTGTCCCGAGTTTTCTGACCCGGGCAGCACTCGGCTCAGTCGAGGCTGGTGCCCACGGCAAGCGCCTGGTTGTGATTTTTCAACGCGGTGCTGCCGATGGCCTGAACATCGTGGTACCGCATGGTGAACGTGCTTACTATGCCATGCGCCCGAGCATCAATATTCCGCGCCAGGACGTTCTCGACCTCGATGGCTTCTTCGGACTGCATCCGTCCATGGCTTCGTTGCTCCCGATCTGGAAACAGCGGCAGCTCGCCATCGTGCATGCGGCGGGTTCGCCCGATCCTACGCGCTCGCATTTCGACGCACAGGATTTCATGGAGTCCGGAACTCCAGGCCTGAAGGCAACCGCAGACGGCTGGCTTAACCGCGCTCTGCACGCATTGCCCGCGGCGGTCGACAAATCGGCATTTCGGGCGATCGCGCTGGGCCCTGCCCTGCCCCGCATTCTGACCGGTGCTGAGCGGGCCCTGGCCGTGAATAGCATCAGCGACTTTGGAGTGGGTGGCCACAATCCGAAAGCGACCCCCATGGCCAATACTTTTGAGGCAATGTATGACCAGTCCGTCGACGCTGTCTTGCATGGCACCGGCCAGGAGACATTTGACGCGGTGAAAATGCTGAAAGCGGCAGATCCGGCTCAGTACAAGCCGGCGGCCGGGGCGGATTATCCGCGGGGACGATTCGGTGACAGCCTCAAGCAACTCGCCCAGCTCATTAAGGCAAATCTCGGCGTACAGGTCGCATTCGCCGACATTGGCGGCTGGGATCACCACGTCAATGAAGGCAGCACGCAGGGGCAGATCGCCAACGTGCTGCGAGAGTTCTCGCAGTCGCTGTCCGCGTTCTGGCTTGACCTCGGAGACTTGGCTGACGATACGGTCGTCATCACGATGTCGGAATTCGGACGGACGGCTCGCGAAAACGGCAATCGCGGCACTGACCACGGCCATGCGAATGTCATGTTTGTCATGGGAGGCCCGGTGAAGGGCGGCAAAGTTTACGGCCAGTGGCCCGGGCTCGAAACATCCCAGCTGTACGAAGGGCGGGACCTTGCGGTCACAACTGATTTTCGCCGGGTGCTGGGGGAAGCGCTATCGCGACATCTGGGCAATACGGATCTCGATCTGGTGTTCCCTGGCTTTCAAGATCACTCAGACCGCTTCTTGAGAGTGTTGGGCTAGTTCGAATTGACCCTCGCCGGGGCACCACAGTCTTCACAAAATTTCGCTAGTGGCGATATGTGATGACCGTTCAGACAAAGGCGTCCCGCATCGAAATTAGCGGTGCTACCATCAGCGGATAGGCGATAAACTTGCGCATCCCGCTACTCGATATCGATCAGCGCGTCGCCATTTTCAATTTTCAAAGGATAGACGGCGAGTTTAGCGTTCGGGTTGTGCACTGCCTGGCCGGTCCGCGGGTCCCATGCCCACCCGTGCCAGGGACACACGACTTTTCCCTTCTCGATGACACCCTGTCCCAAGGGACCGCCGCGATGCAGGCAGACGTTATCCATGGCAGTGATTTTGCCGTTCACGTTGGCGACACAAATCATTTTCTCGCCGCAGGGAAACTCTTTGGCTTCGTTGTTTGGGGGAAGCTCGGATTGGGAGGCGATCTTTACGAATGGCATGTGTGCACAGGATGCAACGGTCGCTTGACTTGCCCGCGCTCATGATGGTGAGGATCAGGCGACGTTTAGCATAGCCGACGGGCAAGAGCTCCCGGTCGCTCCATTCTTACTACGGGCTAAGGGCCAAAAGCCAAGAGCTGTCAGCTATTTCGGCTGCAGGGTCTGCGCGATCATCACCTGGCGCTTGAAACTCTCCACCATGTTCTCCTCGAGCCGCACTTCGGTCGGCTTCTTGGCGAGCGTCATAGTGTCGATCTTGTCCTGCAGTTTGAGCAGCGCGTAGAAGAGGTTTTCCGGGCGCGGCGGGCAACCGATTACGTACACGTCCACCGGCACAATCTTGTCGACCCCCTGCAGAACCGCATAGGTGTTGAACGGACCGCCCACCGAGGAACACGCTCCCATCGAGATCACCCACTTCGGATCCGGCATCTGATCGTAGATGCGCTTCACCACGGGTGCCATCTTCAGCGTGACGGTGCCCGACACGATCATCAGGTCTGCTTGACGCGGGCTGGGGCGGAACACCTCCGAACCGAAGCGCGCAATGTCGAACCGCGCCGTCGAGGAGGCGATCATCTCGATTGCGCAGCAGGCCAGGCCGAACGTCATCGGCCAGACGGCGGACTTCCGCGCCCAGTTGAAGACGTAGTCCACCGTGGAAATCATGAAGTTCTTCTCAAACTTGTTCTGAAGCCAACTCATGGGTCCTCAATCGTATGCCGCCCGAATGTAACTGGCCCCAGTCTAGGGCTCGCCGGAACCGGGTGTCAATTGGGGCCAGGGATGGGCGACTGGACCGGTCCACGAAGCTTCCCCATTTCCAGCCTCTAACCACTCCGGCACACGAGAAGCGGTCATGGAGCCAAGGGCTTCAGTTTCATCGTTTCGCAGATAGAAGCACTCAGAATCGTGGCCCCCGGCGGGGGCGCACCCCCTTTAGTTCCTTGACTATCCGGTCCAATGAGACTAGGGTCGAAGCTGAGTGAGAACGTCTTCCGCTCTTTCAGGTCACTGAACTAAGTCAGCCTCTCTGAAGTTCCCCCCTCTTAGATAACCGCGGTACTCGAGTCCGTTTAAGCGATTTGTTTAATCGGCCATCGAGTGGTCTGTCGCGGTTACGTTCACCAAGAAAAACATCATGACTTTTAATATTCGAATCGGGTCCATCCTGATGCAGGACCGCCCTCTTATGTCGCAACGGCTGGGTCTGGAACCAGCTGCTTATTCGCGAAACTGGAGCCTGGTCCGATCTATGAACGGCTTTTCGCTGGACCGCAAGGTTCGGGCCGCCGGATGTAATTCATTTTTTATGGCAGGGACGATCACGGCCAGCGCCTTCGGTTCGATCCAGGAGGGCAGCGTTCGCTCGGCCTTGCAACGCATCTTTTCCCAGGTCCGCAGAAAAGACTTTAACTGTCTGGAAGTGACGGGCATCGCGGCAAGGCATTTCATGGGCATACCCTACGTCACCGTCTCCGCACATTCGCGCCACATTCAGCAGAGCTGCTTTCTCGATGATCCGCGGGCGCGTCAGCTCGGCAAGACGGCCTCCGACTGGGCAGCGGCTTGAGGCTTTCAGCGCACGGAAGCTGTCGCACAATCACTGACAGCTAGGTCCACGCTGGATGTCGAGTTCGACTCGATCACAGCGCGGCATGAACATTCACCGCCGATTTGCAGGATAGACGAGGAAAACATGAAGAATCTTTACGTTGGCAATCTCGCGTTCACGACGACGGAACAAGAACTGCGAAGCCTGTTTGAAACTCACGGCGCGGTCGAACGCGTAAGTATCGTCACCGATCAGCAAACGGGACGACCGCGCGGTTTCGCTTTCGTCGAAATGACGAATCCGGAAGAAGCCGACAAAGCATCCACCGCACTAACCGGGACCAGCCTTGGTGGCCGATCTCTGAAGGTCAATGCGGCCAAGGAAAAGACTCAGTAAGGCCCTTTTGCCGAAACCTTTCCCACAATTCTCGCTTACCAGAGGTTCGCCATGAATGAGACCGAAATGTTCGTCGCGGGTGCAGCAATACTGTTGTTTGGGGCCGGCATTGGTTGGCTGGTCGTGGCGCTGCGAAAATCCCGCCGCATCCGAAGACTGTGGCAGCGACGTGCTTGACAAGACCGGGCGCCGCGGCGGAGCACCCAGCGCCCACCCGGCGATTTCCTCGGATAGGGGCCCGCGCTGCCAGCCGACTTTCCTGCGTTGACTTTGCTTCCATCCGGCCCCTAAGATGGCTCACCTGCGGTCTACCCCCGGGACCTCGCAGGTAGCATCTCACACCCAAAAAATGATCGGCCAAAACGTCTCACACTACAAGGTGGTCGAGAAACTCGGCGGTGGGGGGATGGGTGTCGTTTACAAAGCCGAAGACACCCGGCTGCGCCGTTTTGTTGCCCTGAAGTTCCTTCCGGAAGACGTAACTCGCGACGCGGCCGCACTCAGCCGCTTTCGACGCGAGGCTCAGGCCGCGTCCGCCCTCAATCATCCCAACATCTGCACCGTCTACGACATTGGCGAGGTCAGCGACCAGGCCTTCATCGTCATGGAGTACCTGGAAGGCGAAACCCTGAAGCACCTGATTGCGAACCGGCCGCTGGAGATGGACCGGCTGTTGTCGATCGCGATTGATGTGGCCGATGCGTTGGATGCCGCGCATTCCAAGGGCATCGTGCACCGCGACATCAAGCCGGCAAACATTTTCGTCACCCAGCGCGGCGCCGCCAAGATCCTCGACTTTGGGTTGGCCAAGGTCGCAGCCGAGGCTCATCCGGTGCTCGATGCCTCGGAAGCCACCAGGACGGACGGACAAAACCCGCAGCATTTGACCAGTCCAGGATCGGCGCTGGGCACAGTCGCCTACATGTCCCCGGAACAGGTACGAGGCAAGCCGCTCGATGTGCGCACGGACCTGTTTTCCTTCGGCATCGTTTTGTACGAAATGGCGACCGGCGCCGTGCCCTTCCGGGGGGAAACTTCCGGCGTAATTTTTGACGCGATCATGAACCGTGCGCCGCTGGCGCCGATCCGGCTGAATCCAAACCTGCCTAATAAACTGGAAGACATCATCAACCGGGCGCTCGAAAAAGACCGTGATCTGCGCTACCAGCACGCGGTCGATATCAAGTCGGAGTTGCTGCGGCTGAAGCGGGATATGGACTCCGGCCACAGTGCGGCAATTTCCAGCTCACCCTCTCAAGCCGCCCACAGTGCGGGCGCTTCTCCGGGTGAGGCGGGATCCTCGGCCGCGCAGAAAACCAGCGGTTCAGCGCGAGCAGTCGTCTCCGATCCATCCGGCAGCGTGCCCGCGGCAGTTCCGGGTTCTCACCGGCCCTGGTGGCAATGGTCGATTCCGCTGGCCGCAATCATTGTGCTGGCAGCGATTGTGGGTTCATTTTTCTTCCGCAAGCACCAGGCTGTACAGCTCACCGACAAAGACCTGCTCATCCTCGCGGACTTCACCAATCAAACCGGCGACCAGGTTTTCGACTCGACCCTGAAAGAGGCACTGGCGATCCAGCTGGAACAATCGCCCATGCTGCAGCTGGTTAGCGACGCGGAACTGCACAGCAACCTTCAGTACCTGGGCCAGGCCCGCGAGCAGAAAATCACGCCCGAGTTGGCCCAGCAACTCGGCCAGCGGCTGGGAGTCAAAGCTTACCTGGCGGGAACGATCGCGAGCCTGGGCTCGTCCTACGTGATTTCCATCAATGGCGTGAACTGCGCGACCGGCGAAGTCTTTGCGCGGGAACAGGTGACCGCCCCGGACAAGACCGGCGTGCTGCAGGCGGTATCGAGCGCGGCCACCGCGATGCGAGCGCGCCTGGGCGAGTCGATGGCATCGATTCAGAAGCTGACTACGCCCTATACCAACGTCACCACGACCTCGCTGCAGGCGTTTCATGCGTTCTCCCTGGGCGAGGAAGAGCACCGCATGGGCCGGGACTTCCCCCAGGGTGTGTCCTTCTACCAGGAAGCCATCCGGCTCGATCCCAGTTTCGCCATGGCCTATGCGCGCCTGGGCGTCGCGTATGGGAACCAGGGAGCCGTCGCAAAAGCCCTGGAGCACTTGAAGAAGGCCTATGAACTGCGCGAACGCGTCACTGAGCGCGAGCGCATGTACATCGAATCGCAGTATGCGTTACAGCAGTACGATCTGCCCAAGGCACTCCAGTCCTACAAACTGTTTGTAGCGACCTATCCCCGAGACGCCGCTGCCTGGAATAATCTTGCCTCGACATATCAGACGGTGGGTGATTTCGAGCAGGCCGCCGCCGGGTTCGAGAAGACCTGGGAGATCGCTCGCTGGGACAACGTGGCCGCCAACAACGCCGCCGGCACCTTGTTCGCCATCGACCGCATCCCCGAAGCAGAGCGATACCTGAAGGAAGCGCTTGACCAAAGCGGCGGCACCGACGCCTTCTACCATCAAAACGCGATGGTGGACGAGTTTCTGACCGGAAAACCCGATTGGGAAAAGCACCTGCAATGGGCCGCCAGCCGCCCCGATGGATTCACGTTGCAAGCGACCGCGGCCACCATCTATCTGTTCCTGGGCAAGATGCACAACGCCGACCAGCAATGGACCCAGGGTGCGCTGAAGGCGGAACAGCAACACCTGTCCGATGCGGCGGGCGGGCTCTATGCCGTTAAAGCGGTACACGACGCCCTTACGTCCAACTGCAATGCCGCCCGCGACGCGGCCCGCCACGGGCTGGCCATCGACCATTCCGTTGCGACCGTCCCGGATGCCGCCCTGGCGCTCGCTCTGTGCGGCGATTCTGGCCCGGCGCTCAATGCAATCGAACGCTTGGCTGCGGAAGCCCCCGCGAACACCTTGGTCCACGATATCTATCTGCCCGAAGTGAAGGCCATTGCAGCCATGCTGCAGCATCATCCCGACCAGGTCGCCCCTCTGCTGACCTCCGCTGGTCCCTACATGCTGGTGAGCAAGGCGCCCCAGTTGCTGGGCCGGGCATCGCTTGACTTGAAGCACGGACAACAGGCGGTAACCGATTTTGAGGCCGGAATTCGTTACCGTGCCCTCGCTCTGAGTGAGGGAGCCACCGGAGCGGCACAAGCTCCCGACTACACGCTCTGCCTGCTGGGAACGGCGAGAGCCCAGGCGCAGTTCGACCGCGCCGCGGCGACGCGGAGCTACCAGCAACTGCTGGACACCTGGAAGGGAGCCGACCCGGACTTCATTCCCGCACAAGAAGCGCGGCGGGAGCTGGCTACCCTGACCACGCAAGCCAGGAACTGAACCAAGGACGCCAGCGTGCGGACTCCTCGCGCTCTCTCCGTCGTTTCAGGAAAGCGACAGCGGTTCACTCAGCTGAGAGGCGCTCTCCGCCGCTGACGCTTTTTGCCCATTCGACGACAGCGACCCGCGAAGCCGAACTCTGCCCTCACCGGCACCGCTCCAGAGATACATGGTCGCGTACGCGCGCCAAGGCCGCCAGGCTTCCGCGCGTCGCTCGAGTTCCCGTGGACTCTCTAATCCCAGGGCGCGCAGCAGACCAAGATCGCCGCATGGAAACGCGTCGGGTTCACCGAGTGCCCGCATGGCAACGTATTGAGCGGTCCACTTCCCGATTCCAGGAACCTCGCACAAGCTCTTCAGAAACTCGTCAGAAGCTACGATCCCTTCGAAGCGAATACGGCCATGACAAACGGCGCGGGCGAAGGCGCGGATGGTTTCGATTCGTGCTTTGGGCATGCCGATGCCGACGAAGTCAGACTCTGCGAGAACCTCAGGCGTAGGAAAAAGATGGGTGAGAACGCCCGCACCTGCGATCGGCTGCCCAAGGGTCCGGACCAGCACGCCCGCAAGCGTGGTGGCCCCCTTCACGGTGATCTGTTGGCCCAGGATCGCCCGGATCGCGAGTTCGAACCCGCTCCAGCAGCCCGGAACTCGCAGTCCCGGCTCAGCCTCAACCAGCTTCGCAAGTGTCGGGTCATCTTTCAGGCTGGGGACGATTGCGGCCCAATCCGCGCTCAGGTCAAACATGGCGCGCAGTCGCTCGACAATGAAAAACAGCGAGCGCGGATCGCCGAATTGCACACGCACCAACAGAGCGTCGTGTTCTTCATCAAGGCTGACGTCCACATAGCCATGCTTGCCGTTCACCGAAATCGAGCGCCGGTAGCGGCCTCCCGCAACCGACTCGACGCCGGGGGTGGCGCGGGCCGCCAGAAACTTCAGCATGCCCTCCCAGTGATAAGGCGGCCGGAAACGAAGCCTGAAGAGATACTGGTTCTCGGGTTGAAAGCCCGCCAGTCGCGAGAGTCGACGGATTTGCACAGGGGTTCTGCTATACACCTTGCGAATCGCCGCGTTGAAGCGCCGCACGCAGCCGAAGCCTGACGCCAGCGCAACTTCACCCATCGGCAATTTCGTTTCATCGATGAGTTTTTTCGCAAAGTGCAAGCGCCTGGTCTGCGCCACCGCACTCGGAGTTGCACCCAGGTGTTGAATGAACAGGCGACGCAAATGGCGCGAGCCCACTCCCAAGCGCTCGGCCAGGCCCTCAACACCCCCGTCTTCAAGCCCGCTCTCGGCAATCAATCGCAGGGCCCGGGACACCGTGTTGGGAGTTCCCAGCCAGGCGGGCGTTCCCGGCGAGCATTCCGGGCGGCACCGCAGGCACGGACGGAATCCCGCCTCCGCAGCCGCGGCAGCACTCGGAAAGTATCGAACATTTTTCTCTTTAGCGGTGGGTGCAGGACAGATCGAGCGGCAGTAGACACGGCTGCCGAGCACGCCAATGAAGAATTTTCCGTCGAATCGCGGATCGCGCGAAAGCCGTGCCCGCGAACAGACCTGCAAGTCCAATTCCATACCGGTTTCACCATGATAGCCGCTCCCACCACCCAAACTGGACGTTTTCGGACTACGCTCCGCCTCCGTGTTCTTCGGCCCGGAAGGCGTCCGCAAATGTCCGATCCACCGATACACGTCCGCAAACGTCCAACCCTGTTTTCGCGACGGAACTATGGTGACTGGCACGAGCGTAAGAGGTGCCGACGCGTCAGCGGCCCTTCGCGCGGGACGCGAGCCAAAGACGTTGACTTCCACTCGGACGGAGCGGTACGGGGATGTGGGGCCAGACCGCGCTGTCACGATTTGACTGCCATCTTCTTGATTCAGCCTGCTCATGAGCAATCGCATTCGCCATTGCGTGCAGTGTCCGAAGTGCCGCATCTGGTACATATTTGCGTTTAGCCCTTACTGCAACGGATCACTACTGCTACCCACGGTGCCGGCCTCGTCTGAGGAGTACATCCTGTATTGCTCCTGTGCGCGTCCAGCCTTCGCCAGCCGATGGCAGTGGTACGAGGTAGACAACTGCGCGGTCTCGAAAGCGGCTCATGATCGTGGCTTCGGAACGGCTGAGGAGATCGCCGTCACACATCAAAGCAGGAACCGCAGGAGATGAGTGGTTCGATTCACAGCCGGTGTCGCAAAGGAAACGGAAATGAAAATGATTCTTCGGTGGCTCCGTCCTCGCGTGGTTTTCACGACGGTGCTTTCCGCGGCTTTGCTCGGCGTCGCCTCTCAATTTCTGGCGGCAGAGCCCGCGAAAACCGGCGTTTGCCTGTCAGCGGAGCATCTCCAATGGGATTTCTGGATCGGAAATTGGGACGTGTTTGACGCGGATCATCCGGCCAACCCGGTAGCGCGAGTCCACGTGGATCGCATCCTCGACGGCTGCGTTTTGCGGGAAGATTATCAGGACGCCGACGGTCACAAGGGTCAGAGCTTCAGCATTTATGACGCAGGAAAGAAAATGTGGCACCAGAGTTGGGTAACGAGTCGAGGGGAATTGTTGCTGCTCGACGGCGGCCTGGAGGCTGGTGACATGGTTCTCAGTGCCACTGAGACCAGTGCGGAAGGAAAGGCAAAACTGATTCGCGGCGTCTGGAAGCCGCTTGCAGAAGGCGTTCGCGAAACCGCTGTGACTTCGATGGACGGCGGAAAAACATGGATCCCGTGGTTCGACCTTCTGTTCCGGCCTCACTCCGACACGCACTCGTCAGCTGGAGACGATCAGAAAGCCGTGGCCGCGCTGGATACTCAATTTCAGGCAGCCGTGAAGCAAAACGATGCAGCCAGCATGGATCGCATTCTGGCCGACGACTTCGTCCTTGTGACAGGCCGTGGCAAGACCTATACCAAGGCCGATTTGCTCAGGGATGCCCGTTCCGGCCTCGATCAGTACGAACATCAAGAGGACACCGATCAGACCGTTCGGGTCTGGGGTGACACCGCCGTCGTCACGGCGAAGTTGTGGGAGAAAGGATCCACCGGTGGTAAGCCATTTGACTACACGGTGTGGTTCAGCGACACCTACGTGCGAACGCCTGCCGGATGGCGCTACGTTTTTGGGCAGTCCTCGCTTCCGCTGCCCAAAACTCCGTAGTGAAGGCTTGCCTTATTGACCCGATGCGTGCCGCTCGAGCAGTCGCTCCATGGCTTCCCGCATCGTCCGGATCTGCAGGGCCCCGCGGCGGAGCCGGTCAATCTCCTTCTGACTGGCCCGCAGGAAAGACTGGTGGCGCTCGATGAACAGCGCGGCCAGGGTTTCGTCCGCCGACGCGGCTTCGCCCAACTCGGGGCCGAAGAGGCCGCTACCCAGTTCGGCGATATCGAGGCCCGGCCACTCGGGGAGCGCGGCTTCGGGAACAAATTCGGATGCAAGGATGTTATTCGGCGAATCTTCCACGGCTGTCAGGCGTAGAAATTCCAAGCCAAAACAATAGCCGGAGCGGTTGCGGACGATACCCGCAACCCGCACCGTGCCCGGCGCCCGGAACTCGACCTCCATCAGGTCGCCCAGTCGCAGCGGCACGCCCCCATACACTTCCATTCCGGCGCGGCTGATCGCGCTCACCATTCCCGGAATCGCAATCTGCGAATCGGCGGTTTCCGCCGCGATAAAAACGGGCAGGTGAACATGAAACCGGGGCCAACGCCGGGTATTGATCAGGTTCCGTGGGCTGGAACTGGCTTCCGTCATGTCCCTTCTGCTATTTCAGAACCTGAAAGTGCCGTAGATACATAGTGCCGATCAGTACCAGGGTGAGAAGTCCGACCGCACCCGCAAACCAACGGAAGCGCCAGCGCCGGGGCTCATAGCGCTGATCGGAAGCCACCCGCAGCTTTTTCATCCAGTTCGGTTCCGTGATGTCCTGGTATACCGACAGGGGAAGGATGGCTTCAAGTTTGCGCCGTTCCTTTTGGCCCAGCGAAACAAAACGGAAAGGCTGCAAGGTCGAGGAGACCGGGTTCAACATTTCCGCGCCGGCCAGCACCGATCCCGCACGAATCAGGAACATCAGTTTGACGTGTGATCCCTGCTCGAGAGGGCCAGGAAGCGCGAGCAGTCCACCGGTTAGAGAGACGACCTGGAGTTCGCCTGAGACACTTTCACCACCCTCGAAGCGAACGACCGCTGGGGTACTGCGGTCAAGGTGCACCCGCGGAGTCCGCGGGGCGGATTGTTGTTGGGGGAGGGCGCTCATATTGCAGGAGTGAGTATGTTCCGGATTAACCTCAAAAAGAAGGTTACGGAAGGGCTTGTCCCGGACAGGTTACCCCCGCGCCCGGAAGTGCAGCCCATCCACTTATCTATGCAGCCAAGGGCCCTTCCCACTCCGGTCACCCGATCTCATTCCGTAGACACCAGGTACTGTTCCAGCTTGCCGTCGGGCATCTCGTAGGTCCAAATCCTCAGCGCTTGCTTGGGAAACTTCAAGTGGTAGACGCGCAGGATCATCCCGCCTCGAAGAACCTGGCGGGTTTGCACGAATTCCTGGGGCGCACCCAGAGGGGCGAGACCCTCGGCGAAGTCTTTTAATGCCTGCTCGTCGAAATAGCTGTTGGCATTGTCCGTGAACAAGGGGCGATCGAGAGTCGCCCGCTGCAGGCCCTCGAAGATTTTGCGCGCTTGTTCCGTCTTGCTGCTGGTGGCTGCATCCTGGTTTGTGAACAGGAGGGCGGAAATTCGGCGGGCAATCTCTCCTGAGGCCCGGGCAGCGTCCTGATTGGTCAGCACGACGACCGCGGCCCGGTCATCGGGAAAGACGATGTTCTCGGCGGTGAATCCCGACACTTCGCCGCCGTGCGCAAGCGCCCGGCGATCCGACTGGGAGGAGACGTCGATACCGAGCCCATATTGCGTCCCCAAGCCGTTCTTGAGCCGCACTTCGGTTTCGAACTCATCATAGGAGGCGGGCTTCAGCAGTTTGTGCTCGATGATCGAAATGTCCCAGCGAGCGAGATCGCCGGCCGGCATCGCCAGTTCGCCCATCGCGAACAGCCAGCCCTTCCCTTCCTTCGGCGCCTCGCGCAGCGGTCCGAGAGCGTACCGCTGATAGCCGGTCGCGTCAGTGTCCCCCAATTTTTCCTGATCGATGTTGGCGACGCTCTTCATGTCGAGCGGGCTGAACACGCGCTCCTGCAGGAATTTCAGCAGAGGCTCGCCACTGACTTTCTCAATGATGATGCCGACGATGACATAGTTCGTGTTGCTGTACTGCCACTTCGTCCCCGGATCGAAGTCCAGCGGCTTATGGGCCCACAGTTCCAGAATCCTTTCCGACGTGATCGGCTGCAGCATGAACGGGGGCACGTAATCCTGGGGCCAGTAGTCCTGGTAGCCCGAGGTGTGTGAAAGTAACTGCCGAATGCTTACTTCATTGGCCCGGGTTAACGCGGGAATGTACTTCGAGACTTTATCATCCAGAGAGAGCTTCCCTTCTTCCTGCAGCAGGAGAATCGCTGCCGCGGTGAATTGCTTGCTGATGGAGCCGATGCTGTAACGCATTTCGGAGCGCGCTGGAGTTTTCGGATTCATCCGCGCAGCACCGAAGGCCTGGAGGTAGGCGATACTGCCATCCTTGACAACGGCCACGGATGCGCTGGGGACGCCGGTCTGCGCCAATACATCCTGTGTCGCCCGGTCGATCTTCTCGCGCAATTGGGGAGCAAGTGTGGCTTGACCCTGGGGCCACGCCGAGTGGAATGCTATCGCCACCATACTCACGATGAAGCCATGGCGAACCCAGCCGAGAAGTGAGAGCATGAGTGACTCCCTTCCTTCCGAAAATCGCGGCACTATAGCACATGCGTAGTCCTCAGCCCCAGGACGCACGTCACGGCGCGCTGTACCTCCCCGATCATCTGGGTCTGCCCTGCCCGTTTGGCGGATGCGGCGCCGGCCTTTTGACTTCATTCTAGGAATGCACCCAACCACAGAGTTGCGAGTGCAGCAGGAGAAAAGAAATGGCGTCATCTGTACTGGAAACACTGTCGAGCGAGTTTGCGGCGGCCGCCGAGGCTGTCGGAGGATCCGTGGTCGCGATCTACGGACGGCGCGGGATGCCCTGGAGCGGCATCCAATGGCGTAAGGGAGTCATCGTTACCGCGCATCACACCATCCGCCGGGAAGAGGATATCAGCGTAGTCAGTGAACGAGGAAAGACCTGGAAGGGTACCCTTGCCGGTCGCGACCCCAGCACCGACATCGCCATCCTGAAGGTGGCGGACTCCGGGCCGACACCCAACCGTCAATTCTTGCTTTACAGCAGAATTAATCCCATACGAATGCCGAGCGTAACCGGATGATGGCCCAAGGATTCGGCAGAGATTGCTTCGCGGCTCAGCATTTCGGACCACACGTCCCGCACGACAGTAGGATTGTGAGGCGCTTGGTTTGCCCTAGAACTGCCCAACTACCCCAACGTCTGATGAATTTCCCAGAAACTCAATTCCATACAGGTATAGAGCGCGATGGCGAACCGTGCCACGCACTCGAACCCGTTCCTTGGCCCGGGGAGGAAGGAATTCGATTTGGATTTGAGCGCCCAAGGCCAGATTCGCGATGGTAAACAGGCACATGCCGACATCGCTCATATTGATGCCAAGAGCATCCAGCTGGGCCGATCCGGCGAACACATGCACGGAGGTGTTCAGCAATTGGCGTCGCCGCCGACGCCTGTCCTGGTTTAGGTTGGGCTTGAGAATCATCCGGTACGCCAGTAAAGACAAGGTATAAGGGGGACGTTCGCGGGGGGAAGATTACGGAGGTTCATTGGCTGCGATTAGCATGCGGATTACCGCGCAGCCCTTTGCGAAAATGGACGCATCGGTCCACCACTTCGAAGCCCAGCGCCTCATGGGCTCGCTGCGATCCCAGGTTATCGATCAACGCGTCCGACGCCATCTCAAGACAGCCTTGCGCACGCGCCCAGTCTTCTGCTGAACGCATCATTTCGCGGCCCAGACCGCGATTTCGGAATTCCTGGTGGACGAACCAACCTTCCACAAATCCGACCGGGCGCGCAGGATTGCATCCGTCCGCGTGGGATCGCAGCCCAACTTCGAGGAAGCCGAACAACGCGCCGCCCTCGTCGGATAAAACCAGAATCATCATGGGCAAAGTCCCATTACTTCCGTTGTGCAGGGCGTCGTCGAGCTCTTTGAGGTGCTCGTCGGGAGCGGTGTCGGGCCAGAGCAATGCCCGCATCTTCGCTAATTCATTTCGATCTGAAAGCTGTGCCTGCCGGACTGTCATCATGGCCATTTATCTTCCGGTGTTTGCAATATTTTAGGCGGTTCGAGCACAGCGCCCCTGGGCTCCGAAATGGTTTTCGGCTGCACTCACCAAAACCGCGGTGCCCCGTCTAAGCCCGTAGATGGAAAAGGAGGTCATTATGAGGCAGCTTCGCCGGCGCGCAACCTGGACGGGCGCGATTTTGGGTTCCCTGGCGGCATTTCTTGCTCTTGCCATCCAGGCTCATGCCTCCGACTGGTCAGGTTCGGAAACCGAAGAATTCCATCAGAGCTACCCGCTTTCCGCGAATGGCCGGGTCGAACTGCAGAACATTAACGGCTCGGTCGAGATCAAAGCGTGGGACCGCAACGAGGTCAAAGTCGATGCGATTAAGCACGCGGGCAGCAAGGAACGCTTGCGGGAAGCGACCATCAAGGTAGACGCGACCAGCGATTCGCTCTCTATCCGGACGGAATACCCTGACCACGACCATACGTTCTGGAACGACCGCAAGCATGACCAGCCGGCCAGCGTCGAATACAGGCTGATGGTGCCGCGCAATGCGCGCCTCGCAGATATTGACCTTGTGAACGGGGATCTTGACATCGAAGGCGTGAACGGCCAGGTGCGCGTCTCGTGTGTGAACGGCCGCCTTTCAGCCCGCAAGCTGGGCGGGCGCGCCGAACTCTCCACGGTGAACGGTAAGCTGGAAGCCAGTCTCGACCGATTGGCCTCTCCGGTCGATGTCTCTTCCGTCAACGCCCCGGTGCTTCTGACCTTGCCTTCCGATGCCAAAGCAAACCTCGAAGTGAGCACAGTCTCCGGATCAATTTCAAATGATTTTGGAATCGCGGTTGCGAACCATCGCTGGGTTGGTCACGAACTGAACGGAGAGCTGGGTGGCGGCGGACCGAGCGTTCGCGTCAGTAATGTGAACGGCAGAATTGAAATTCGGCACGCGAATGACAATCGGCCCTTGAGTCCGGGCAAAAGCTTGAATCGTGAGAATGACGACCGGGACAACGACGACGACGACGACACGATTTGAGCGGCGCCTTCGCCCTGTTCCCTGCTCTTTTAGTACACAGTGTAGCCCGGCGCTGGCGTACGAAAGTCCGGCTTAGTCGCCATAAGCAGCAAAGCACCCGCCCTCTTGCTGGCTTTCAGATCCTCAAGGCTATGAAATGATTTCGTAACGTAGTTCTCCGGGGTGGGAGTATCGTCGGGAATCTGCAGGTATTCGACGCTCTCGAAGGAATGTTTCTTCAGCAATGCCACATACTCGGCTGCGGAACGCACGTGGACGGGAACTTTCAGTTTATCGACCCACTGCAAAGAGTATGGATTATCCCGGTAAAGGTTGATGAGGATGAACATGCGGCCCTTGGGCGCCATCACGCGAAAAAGCTCCGCCAGTGCGCGGTCCTGGTCGGGATAGTAGTAGAAGGATTCGACCGAGAGTACCTTCTCGAAAAAGTTCTCTTCCCATGGGATCTGCGTCGCTGATCCCCAGACGTACATCACATTATCGAATTCCTTCGAGGCGGCCCGCGCCTGGCGAATCATTTCGTCGGAGATGTCTACCCCGACCACCTGGCCGAAGCCTTCAGGCCCCTCACCCACGAGCCTTGCGATCATCCTCGTCGCCCATCCCGAGCCGCATCCCAGATCCAGGACCCGTTCCCCCGGTCGAAGATTCATGTGGCGGAGTGTCTTTTCCGTGATGTCGAGATGATGGTTCTCCATCTTCTCGCCTTCGCCCGCTTCGGCCCAGCGATTGAATTCCTGCTGCAGATTTTCGTCGGGAGTGCGTTGCTTTTCAGCCATTACCGTAGTCCTCTCTTAATAAGCTTCGATCTCCCAGCTACGGGCTCATAGCCCCGACCGGGCAAGGCCAGCAGATGCTCGTTGTTCGCAGCTCATAGCTCGTAGCCCCATCCCTATGCTACATTTGCCATCCACATGGCACCAAGCCAGCAGTCGGCTCCACAACCGGACCCCCAGCCTTCCCTGCTCTATTGTCCCCAGTGCGCCCGCGAGGTGACCGATCCCCTCACCTGCGGTGATTGTGCCGCGGTCATCTGCCGGCGCTGTGGCTCACCGTTGGAATCTCCCGACGAACTGGGGATTGGATAACCAATGGAATCGCCCACCGCCCCCCAGGAAGTGGCTCCCTCCGCGTCCGATGCAAAACCCAGCCTGGTGCGAGGGCTCTCGCTGCTCGATTCGGTTCTGCTGCTGGCGGGCGGGATCATCGGCTCTTCGATCTTCCTCACGGCAAAGGATATTGCAGGCCCGTTGCCGCATCCCGCCCTGTTTTTGCTGGTGTGGGTGATGGGCGCGTTGATTTCGATGTGCGCGGCGTTCGCGTTCGCCGAGTTAGGTTCGATGTTTCCCGATTCCGGCGGCCAGTATGTCTACCTGCGCGAGGCCTTCGGGGACCTGGTGGCCTTCCTCTACGGGTGGATGCTGTTTGCAGTCGCGAACGGGGGAACGATTGCTGCTCTTTCTGTCGCCTCGGCTGCCTATTTGAGCGCAATTTTCCCAGTAATTTCCCAAGAGCACGTGGTACTCACGGCCGCCGGCATCACGTTGACTCGGACGCACGTCGCCGGATTGATCTCGATCATGGTAGTCACCTGGATCAATGTTGTCGGGCTGCGGAAGGGCGCGCTCCTGCAAAATGTTGCCACCTGGGCCAAGTTTGTAGCCATGGCCGCGTTCGTGATCCTGGGTTTTACGGTGGGCAAAGGCAGCTGGGGAAACTTCACTCGCCACGGGGGAAACGCTGCTGCCGGAATCACCATGAATATGAGCACCGGCCAATTGATCTCGGCGCTGGGCATCGGCCTGATTGCCGTGTTCTGGGCCTATGACGGCTGGGTGTACATCACCTGGGTCGCGGGAGAGGTGAAGGATCCGCGTCGCAACGTCCCGCGCGCCATGGTGCTTGGCATCATCGTCGTCGCCATCGTTTATATCGCGATGAACATGACCTATGTGTATGCCATGCCCCTGACCGAGGTAGCGCAGCACGAAACCATTGCAGCCGCCGCTGCCGAGTCTATGTTTTCTCCGAGGGCCGCGAACTGGCTTTCCGCCGTCATTGCGCTTTCGTGCTTTGGAGCAATGGCCAGCTGCACCCTTTCCGGCGCGCGCGTCTATTACGCCATGGCCCGCGATGGCGTCTTCTTCCGGCGCATGGCGCAAGTTCATCCCAAGTGGCGCACCCCGGCGCTCAGCCTGATCGGACAGGGTATCTGGGCTTGCCTGCTCACCGTGAGTGGCCGCTACGATCAGCTCTATACCTACGTAATTTACGGGATGGTACTTTCCTATACGCTGACCGTGATCGGCCTATTCGTGCTGCGCTGGAAACGTCCGGATCTACCGCGCCCCTATCGCTGCACCGGCTATCCCTGGCTGCCCGCTATCTATATCCTGCTGGGCGCCTGGTGGACGATTAACACGATTGTCGAACGTCCGAAGGAAGCCCTCGCCGGCACCATCATCGTGTTGTTGGGAGTTCCGGGCTATCTATATTGGAAACGTCAAACCCGGAAGGCGGCTGCCGAGCCGGTGGGCGGGGACGCTTGACTACGGCCGGGACGGGTTGCCGCTCCCGCCGAGTCAATTCCCGCCTGTAGCATCCCAACCTATTGGGGCAGACCTCCGGCGCTGATGCGTACTCGCAATTTCACGACTCCGATCTCATGTCCGGCCGCTTCTGCACGGCAACTCAGTTCGCTGATCTGATCCGACTTCTTTGCCGGCGTTGTGAGTTCGATTTCAATTGGAAACAGGTCGCCGGGCGATAGCTTGTAATGCGGCAGCGGATTCTTCAGCGCCCATCCTTCCGGCAGGGTCATGGACAGGGTCACTTCCGCCGGATCCTTGTCGTCGTCGCGCAGAATCACCGGCAGCTGCAAAATGGTTCCAGCCGCCACCGCGATCTCTGGAATTTCCGCCTTGGGAAGTTCGGTAAGGTCGTGTGCAGCCCGGAAATCCTCATAGAAATTCCATGGGCCGCCAATCTCGATGGCGAGTCCCTTGTGCGCCTTGGGATTCGGGCTCGGCAGTCGGTCGAATGGCAGGGGTTGCGCCTGGATGCCTTCGAACACATCCCCCGTAGCCGTTCCCTGCACAAGGGATTTTCCAAAAATCAGTTCCACCGGTGTCGACCAGCTGTCCTGATCAGCCCCCGCCAGCTTCTCCAATTGCTCGTCATTCAATGACTGCAGCTTTTCGATATACGTGCGGTACTGCGTCAGGTGAAAGCGGAACACATCCATGGAAACGCGCCAGTAGGGCATATGACGGGATGGGGAAATCGCGGTGGTGGGATAGTTCGGCCCTTTTCCTTTAATGAGCTTGTCATCGCTGGCGTCGGAGAAGAAGTAGATCTTCTGCGGCTGCCAGGGCTGCAAGCCTTCGAGCAGAGTTTCATTGACCTTGCGCGCTGGGGTGAGCTGCGCCGGGAAAACCGCGGGGTCCCCGGCGCTGTCGAAAGCTTCCACCGCCAGTACCCCTGCGGCCTGGTGGTCGCCATGATTTTCGCCAATGAAAATCCCGGGCAGCCAGCTGAGAATGATATCCGCGCGGGTAAGGCGGACAATGCGCACGACGTCTTCAAGGTTGGTGCCATGACGCCAGTTGGCGAGTGATTGCAGAACATCCTGGGTGGGCGTGTCCTTTCCCTCTAGAAACCACACATTCTGGATGCCCAATTGCGTCATCGCATGGCGAAGCTCCATTTCGCGCACGGCGCCCAGCGACGCGCCGCGCTCCCGGCCCATGTTGTTGTGCCCGGCTTCCCCGTGCGTCAGGTAGACCGCCGCGACCCGCTTGCCCTGATCCAGCAACTGCGCGAGATAGCCGGAGACTCCGGTCTCGTCATCCGGATGCGCCACGATCAGGAGCACGTCGGCCTTCATCCGATCGTCCGCTTTGGGCGCCTGCCGGGGAGGGTCGGGTTGGGGTGCTGCTTGGGCTGCTGCCCGCAAGGAAAATATTAGGAAAAGCGCCAGAACGCGCCAAATGATCATCAGTTCTCCCTGAAATCAAGATCGATTGGTATTGGACGGCAGGCAGCAGAAAGAGTTTGCACGTCCCCTGATTCGCATCAGTATAAGCGATGCCCGGGAGGGCGATGCCGCGGCGCATTCGGAGGGACTTCTGCCAGGAGGGGCCGGCGCATCAGGGGCGCACGGCTACGGGCAAAACCGCGCTCCAGCCCGACTCAGTGGTGCCAATTCCATACCGGTTTGCCCTTGTCATCGCGGAGCATGAGCGTATCCGTGCCCTTCACCACTTCGCGGGCCAGGATCAGGTCCGTCCCGTCCTGCTTAATCTTCGATCCCGTCACTGTGAGCTCGTCACCCTTGGCAAAGTTGGCACCCATGTCGTCGAGGAACGACTTGGGGCAAAGGTAGATATCGATGCTGTCGGCACCGCTCTTCACAACCAGATGGGCCGCATCTTTCTCATTGCCCTTGGCGGGCAGCTTGAGCTCTTCGACGGTGACCTTCATTTTCGCTTCCGTGGCAACATCGTACTTGGGAGCAGTGGCTGGACCACTCATCGGCAGAGCACTGGCAGCCACCAGGGTCACCACGGACAACAAGGCTTGCAGCAAACGGCGCAGCCAGATCGACATGGATCCTCCTTGAAACGAGCCTGTCCGCTATGGGACGAGCTCTTGACTTATGGAAGGAATAGCCCAACTACTGCGCTTATGAGTGCTGCAAGGAATGAGGCCTACACGAGTCATTATACTCCTGCGGGACCTGGAGTTTCCACGACATACTGCTCAGCAATCAGCCTGGAAACCAGCGGTGATACCACAACTGGAGGGATGCGGTTACAAATCCGCTGCGTTGATAAAGGCGCTGGGCGGCAAGGTTCCGACCCTGTGTAACCACGGTCGCCCGCCCCGCATCCCGTTCGCGAGACCAACCGCAGAAGTAACGCACCAGTTTCGTTCCCAGACCCTGTCCGCGTTGCCACTCGCCCACGCCGACCAGGCCGATTTGAGACTCCCGGTCCTTGAGGTGGCAGGTCAGATAGGCCGCGGGTTTCGCGTCAACCTCGGCCACCAGAACAGCTTGCGCGAACCCCCGGAGGCTGTTTTCGATCCAGCTTTCGTACAGCAGATCGCATTTCGTCCGTTCGAAATGCCCATCGAAATAAAAGCGCGTATCCCGGTGCACCGTGCGAGCAATTGCACGCAGGATGTCCAGGTCGCTTTCGCGGGCCAGGCGAATTCCGTCGCATTCCACCGGCACCCTATCGTTCTGCGCAATGGTCCTCTCGAGCGTCACCCGGACATCGGTCAGCAGGAAACCATTGGTCTCGGCCAGTCGAACGGTTTCGGGATGATCTGAATCCGCGAGGAAGTAAAGGCAGGCGATGCGATTGCTGTCACACCAAGCCCTGCTGTCAGCGATCGTTTTCTCATCCAGGCGTGGACGGTTCAGGCGCGCAATCCGGAGGTCAAAGAATTTCGAGTCCCATTCGAGGTAGGTGCAAACCGGGTCGCGCTCTCCGGATGAGTTCATGATGGTCGTAGGTCGCGCCAAAATATCAACAACACGGCTCAAACGAAGTTACGGCAGCGATCACGCGAGCCTGTTCCGCCTCCGTCAAGTCGTTGTAAAACGGCAGTCGCAGCAGGCGAAGGCTGAGATCTTCCGTCACCGGACAAAGGGTTTCCTGGGCGCATTTGCGCCCCATGTCCGACAAGTTCAGGGGTACGTAGTGAAACACGCTCAGAATTCCTTGTGCCTTCAGGTGCACGATCAGGCCCTGCCGGTATTTCAGAGATGGCAGGATCAGGTAGAACATGTGGAACGCTTGCTCGCACTCCCCGGGCACCACCGGCAGGCGGACGCCACGCTGCGCAGCCCACTCCTCGAGGCGCTGCCGGTAAGTCTCCCAGATGCGTTGCCGCTTGCGCTGAATTTCATGACGGCCCTCGAGTTGCGCGAGCAGGAAGGCAGCCAGCAGATCCGACGGCAGGTAGCTTGAGCCGATATCGACCCAGGTGTATTTATCAACTTGCCCGCGGAAAAACTGGCTCCGGTTGGTTCCCTTTTCACGAATGATCAGGGCGCGTTCCACCAGTCCGTGATCGTTCACAATCAGGGCGCCCCCTTCGCCGCAGGTGACATTCTTGGTCTCGTGAAAGCTCTGGGTGGCGAGGCATCCGAAAGTTCCCGTGTATTTGCCCTTATAACGAGCAAACAGAGCGTGCGCGTTGTCTTCCACCACCCGCACATTCCGGCGGCGCGCTATCGCGCAGATGGCGTCCATTTCGCACGGGACACCGGCGTAGTGCACGGGAACGATCGCCTTGGTGCGGGGTGTGATCAACCCTTCGAGCTGGCGCTCGTCGAGGTTCAGTGTGTCGGGACGGATATCGCAGAACACGATCCTGGCCCCCCGCAGCACAAACGCATTTGCGGTCGAGACGAAGGTGAACGAGGGCATGATCACTTCGTCCCCCGGTCCGCAGTCGAGCAGGATGGCAGCCATCTCCAGCGCGTGCGTGCAGGAAGTCGTCAGCAGTACCTTGGGAACCCCTAGTTCCCGCTCCAGCAATTCGTGACAGCGCCCCGTGAAGGGACCATCCCCGGAAGCGTGCCCGTTGGCAATCGCCTCGGCAATGTATTTGTATTCGTTGCCCGCGAGACACGGCCGGTTAAAGGGAATTGAAATGGTCATGTCCCTTGGCCGTCGCGGCCACCCTCGCTTCGCACCACGTACGGTGGCTTCTGCATGCTGCGGAAATGCATGCGCGCCAGGTACTCGCCCATGATCCCAAGGGCAAACAACTGGGCCCCGGAAAACAACGCCACGATGGAGGCGAGAAATGGGAAACCCGGTACCGGAGTGCCCTGCAGAAAGTATCGCACCAGAACATAACAGAGCACGCCAAACCCAAACAGGGTGAACGTGAATCCGATCAAGCTCGCTATCTGCAAAGGCTTCGTGCTGAAGCCGGTCATCATGTTCAGGGCGTGTGTCACCAGCTTGCGGAAAGTGTAGCCCGACGTGCCCTGACTGCGCGGCTCGTGACGCACTGGCGTGGCCGCGAAGCGATTCGTACCCCAGGTTAACAGGACATCGATGGAGACAAATGCCCCTTCATAGTGACTGAAGGCCTTTGCCACCTCTGTCCGAAAGGCTCGGAAAGCGCTCACCTGGCGAGCAATCTCGGCGCCCATCACGCTTTGCAGGGCTAACTTGGTGGTGAGCGATGCCAGATCGCGGAGCAGTCCATGCTGCTCCTGCGCGGGCCGTCCGTACACCACGTCATAGCCCTGGTCGAGCACCGCCAGGAGTTTCGAAATTTCTTCCGGCGGATGCTGCAAGTCGTCGTCCATGGTGACAATGACACTGTGCCGCACGGTGCGAATTCCGCACAGCAGGGCATTGTGCTGGCCATAGTTGCGCATCAGATTGACGGCACGGATCCAGGGGTATTGCTCGGCCAGACGGCAGATGACCTCCCAGCTTCCGTCGGGACTGCAGTCGTTGACCAGCACCAGCTCGAAGCTGGTGGCCAGGCCGGGGAGCACTTTGCCCAGACGTCCTGCCAGGTCCGGCAGAATCGCTTCGCTGCGATAGACCGGGACGACCACGGACAGACCGGGCCGCAGATCTCGCGCGTCTCCCGGATGCTGGCGTTGAATCTGCGGGTCCACACTCATTCTCGATTATCCGCGCGCGACGGTGGTGATGCCCACGATGATGATGAGCAGTCCCAGAAGCTTTTGCGTGGAGACTTTCTCGTGCAGAAAGTAAACCGCCCCGATCGTGATCAGGCTATAGGTGAGGCTCACAAAGAGCGGGTAGCAGGTGGACAATTTCTGCGTCGCCAGAATGCGGAACCACATGAGCGCGGCAATACCAGTCAAAAGAAAGCCAACCACGAACGCCGGCTGTCGGAGCAACCCAAGCACCGCCGAGAGAGATGGGCTAAAGCCACCGGCTTCAGCGATTCCGTTCTTCATCAGCACGTTGGCGACAGCCATGCAGGCCGCAGTCAACAATAGCAGCAGGAAACCTGCCAGGGTCACGCGTGTCGTCTCCCAGTCAATAAAATAGCCATCCCCGTAGGAAGTGAGGAGTGTAGTTGTTTGCCGAACGGCTACGTTATCACAAGGCAGCGAACGACATCCACCGGCCGTCGCGGGCCGATGCTGTTCCACGTGAACGCGTTCCGCGAAGAAAGAGGTCGAGAAACACGCGAGGTAGTTCGGCCGTTCAGTCGGGAATTGTGAAGTCGTAGATGCGACCGGTGGCACTGCCGCCCGAGGTGCCGCCCCGGTTGCTCGACATCATGGATTGCTGCCCGGTACCCATGAAGAAAGCGTATTCGCCCGCCTTGAGGTCCTCCTCGACTGAGATGCGGTAGGTGCGGACGGCCACGTGTTCGGCCTTGAAAGGCACTTCCTTATCGCGCTTCACGCCGGATTTCCCGGCGGTCAGGCCGCCGAAGGAACCCACCTGGAATTCCCGCCGATCGCCCTTCTTCTCCATCTTGACGAGGATAAAGTCGGAGGCGCTGGCGCCCTCCGGAACATAGAAATAGAAAAGCGGTCGGCGTTCCTTGATCCGGTTCTTGGATGTCGGGCCATTGACGTAAGCATCCCAGTGCTGCGAGCGAAGGCCGTAGGTGAACATACTGCCTGCACGCCCGCCCACCTTGGCCTGACTCATGATCTCGCCTTCCACGCGCATGAAGGAGTAGCCATTCTTCCAGTAGACACCGACTTCCGCCGGAGGCAGGTTCGGATCGTTGGTCACGGCAACTGCGCCAGGTGCGACGCTCGCGACCGACGGAGCGGGCGCCGGGTTGATCATCACTTTCAACACCGCGTCGGAAACCTTGCCCGCCTTCAGCACCTTCAAACCTTCGGTGCTGGTATCGAAAGCGAGGTCCTCAGGCTTGGACGCACTGTGAATCTTCGTGATGATCACGTCATCCGAGAGCCCCAGCGTTACCATTTCGATCACATCCTGGTTGGTCATGCGGTGGGACATTCGCTGCGTCCAGGCGATGCAGGACAGCAAGACGAGGAACAGAATGGCGACCTTCTTCAACGCGGCCTCCTCGGGGGAGAGGTGGATCGTCCGGAGTTTTGCCGGGCAACTATAGCCTTGATGCGGGGATCCGGCAAGCTCCGACGGCGGTGGGTGTACGCTAAATTGGTGCTGATACCCAGGATGCGCGCGCTGCCCCTCAACGTCCCCGGGCTGTGGGTAACTCTAGCCGCTAGGGCCTGCCAGCGAGCAGACAATGGATATCAACCAGATGCGGCGATGCGGGATTTATGCCCGTGGACTTTCGCGGCGAAACTTTGAATCGTGGCTCACTCGCCCCTGGGAGGTCGAGGGAAAGTTGCCACGCCGAAACTGTACTCCAAGGCCGCTTCCCTGACCTGTTTTTCGACCCATAGATAGGTGCGTTTGAGCCCCATCTTCCAGCGAGATCTGTGGCTCCCAACGCAACGCCTCTTTGGGCCGGGTGTTATCTGAATTGCCGCCGCGTACACCTTGTGGGCCTGGAACGTGCTTCTTGTTCACCTCAACCCCGGCGATGTTGGCGATCATGTTAGCCAGTTGATTGATGGACACCATTCGATCCTGGCCCAGGTTCAACGGCTCGCGCCAATCAGATCTCATCAGCTTGTACAAACCCGTAACGCAGTCATCGATATAACAGAAGGATCGCGTTTGCTCACCATCCCCCCAAATCTCAATTTCATTGATGCCTTCGAGTTGTGCGGCTGCAATCTTTCGACACAACGCGGCGGGTGCTTTTTCTCTTCCACCCTGCCACGCTCCACAGGGACCGAAGATGCTATGAAGCCTAGCTATCCGTGTTTCAATCCCGTAGTCCTGGCGATATTGAATGCAAAGTCGTTCACCAGCAAGTTTTTGCAGGCCGTAGGCACCCTGAGGGGAAGCTGCAGCGGCCTCCTCTTCCTTTAATGGAACACAGCAGTTTGCCATTTGCCTGAGTTCCGGATAAACGGATGCAGACGACGCGTACAGATATCTGGTCACGCCATTTTGCTTTGATGCTTCGATGCAGTGAAGGTCGATGAGAGAATTACCATGTGGGACATGAGCAAGGTTGCTGGAGACGAACCCCATTCCGCCTGTCTCTGCGGCCAATGCGAACACCTCGTGGATTCCCGTCGTCGCCCGCACGCAGTCCTCGTGTCTGCGTAGGTCAAGCAGCTTAAATTCATTGGCGTCGCTGACACCAAACTCCGGAGGCTTGAGGTCGGCTCCCCGCACCCAGTAGCCTTGCGCCCGCAGAAACGAAACGAGGTGATGACCGATGAACCCGCCTGCGCCGGTTACCAAGACCCTAACTGACTTGCCCAATGTCTTCTCTCCTAAACTTGCGTAAGGTACAACAAATTAACATTATTTTCGTACGCGGCCCCTCGAACGTTTTCTTAAATGCGCGGGGTTTAGTATTGAGAAGGTCAAGATCTTTACCAAGTATAACGAAAGCGACACGCTCAGCGAGGTGCAGGAAGATTAGCCAGAGTTGCGCCGGAGGGCGACAATGCGTAGACCGCGCCGCCAGAGGGTTTTGTATAGATTCCAATCTCCCAAAGGGCAGAACTACATCGGCTACTGCGTTTGGCGGGCCGATTGTTCGTCGGCGGAACAGGCGGTTAGTGATGCCTTCGCATCGTATTGGATTCACAAAAAACGCTCCTTATCGTTACTTGGCCGGACCATGCAAAAGTCTCGCCGTTCACAATGGAAGGTTGAAGTTCTTGAGGTCGTTTCTGCTAGCCGTGCCGCAGCCCGCAAAACCGCGCTAATCGAGAAATTCAAGAGTTCAGAAAACGATGGCGGTCTGAATTGCGCCAACGGCCGCGGGCGACTCGTCTCGCAGTACTCACGAATCCGGCACAGTCAGGCGGTCATTGGCAGCCGGAACCCCCACACTCGTGCCAATCCCGGCAGAATCGAAGAACTGAGCAAAACTCTAAGCAGTCGTAAGGTTGCGAAGATTCTCGGAATTGCCAAGAAGACCGTTCAGCGCCATTTGCGAGGTGAGTTCGGCAGGGGCAAATATGCAGAGTAGTCTTGAAGAAATCCTTGAGCATGCCACCGGCGCATTCTTCTAGCCTTCATCCGGACCCCATCGAACCAGGCTGGGATTCGGTTTACGCCCCCCGCCTCGCCAACTTCCGGTGAACATCTTTTATTCCAGCGAGAACCTTCTCCGGCTTGCTCGACCAACGGGTTCTCATTCCGCCAGAGCCTTGCTGCGCATGTTGAATCTTTCGACCTGGTTTTTTGCACGATCAACGGACAGAGACTGATGCGGCTTAGTAGCTACTTTTGCCCTGCAACGTAATCGCCGTCCGTTTGTACGACATCAACGTGACCCACTTCGCGAGTGCTCTCCGGTCGAACGCGGATGATCCGATATCCTCCAATGTCGTCTCCGACGTTCAGCCGGTGCGTGTCAAGTACGGTTGCTCGTCTGATCTCCTTGCCGGTTGTGGCGTCGTATAAGACTAGCTGATAGGTACGGTCATCTAACGTCATGGCACACTCAATTCTCGCTTCGTGAGATCCTCGATGTCCTCACCTGAACGACTCCCCTTTAGACAGGAAAAATAGCAGCGCACCTTGGGGAGGCAGCGGCACTCATTTGCTGTTGTCAAATTTACGCCGTCCCTGTTCAAACCCGCACAAGATTACTTACCTGAAATTCTGAGGAGTCCCCACGCAACCCCGGGGATCTACGCGTTACGAAACAAGAAAAAGACAACTCCGAACGCAATGATCGCCAGTGCCCAAAATGACGGCGAATGCAGTACGTAGACCTGCGCACCTGTGACAGCGATTAACCCCGTCGCTCCTTGTTCCTTGACGAGAGAAACAGCCTTCCAGTGCAGCCAGGTGAGAAAGCAAAGGTAGGTTATTGCCGACGCGAGCAGTCCGGCCAAAACCGGCTTTAGATATGGCACGCCTGCCTCCCATTCCGGCGGTCCTTGTTACTTCATCCCGCCCGTCTGTACCGCAAGGTCATCCAACGCCCTCTCCAGTTTCGTAGTGGCCTCGCCGAGTTCTGCATGCTTTCCGATCTTCGTCTTGCAGGGCCTTCAGAATCCGGTGAGCACTTGCAATATGCGCTGCTCCCAGGGCCGAACCCGGCTTGCTATCGCCCTCTGTTTCGAAAGCGCTCCACGTATACAATCACGTTTTTCATCACACATCGGACGTGCCACCCGCCACAGGAGCACGTATGACCGGGTGCCTTAGGTGCCTTCTCGAATCCCCCAGCTTCAAGCCAGCCAAGCCACAAACAATGCAATGTCTAGCTCCGATTACAGCTGCTACGAGCTTCCTCCCTCGAGAGGGTCATCGTTGTCACTCTCTGCGCGGTCTTCAGTTTGCGCTTTCTCCTTCTCCCCTGATCCTGCATGCTGTTCTGCCGTTTCGCTTGACTTCGGCGGCTCCGATGGATTTGGATCTGCTGATTGCCGGCTTTCGTGATCAGCCAACTGCTGCTCGATTCTTGCCAAGCGACGTTCGAGATCCGCGGTTGGCAAAACACGGTGCAAAGAATTGCTAAGCTGCGCCAATGCCGCGGCATTGCGCGGCGTCATCTTCCTGGAGCCAACCTCTCGAATCGCTTCCGACAGTATGTGTTGCAAGTTCGCTCCACTCAAAGGTTCGTGGGTTGACAATTCACGTACCGGAGATCGGTTCTTCAGGCCGCCGATGTGTCCGAGATTTCGTGCTAAATCCGGATGAGCATGAAAAAAGCACAGCCCATCCGGACCGGCTGGCGCTCGGCAGGCAGCGCCGGTTTTTGTCTTACCGCTACAATATTTCATAGTGTGCGTGTTCTCTCCACTCTATTTCCCACCTTCAGTAAGTCTATTGTCACAGCCTAACGGGAATGACCCACACTTCATTATTCGGTAGTTTGCGAAGATAGTTGAGAGCCTGTGTCACACTATCGACTATGTCGTCGTTAGTCCCATTGGGAAACACTGCTAGTTCATCTATAAAGATAGTCAACCAAGGAGCAGATTCCGGCAGAAATACCTTGCCCGCTTCGATAAGCGGCGTCACAGCGTGAGCGCGTGTTTCTTTATCGCTGTCGACTTTGATAGGAAGGATCGGATACCGACTCGCATTCTTAAGTTCTTGGACGAGGCTTTGTCCCGAAGCCCTGTCTTCAATCAGAATCACGTTGGGCTTCCACTCAGCAGCGAGCCAGGCAACTCGTCGCTTCAATTCGGGAAATTCGACTTTGCCACGCCAGAGCGAAAGCAAAAAGTATCCTGCAGAATTCACACCCCATGTAGTACACACGCTGAAGTCATTGTCACAGCCGCTTTTGAAACCGGTATCCCACGATTGCACAATGCGCCAACAAGTGGGTTGGTCGCGATAAGTGCGCCACCACTCACGGCGGAATATTACCCCTACCGCAGCAGAAGGCCTTTGTTGGTACAAGGACATAAAAGCCGCGGAACCGATCTCGTTACGAATCTTTTCGAGTTCCGAAAGGGGGTAGCGCTCGGGCCACAACGCATCTCCCGCTCGGCGGAAACTTTCGTCGCGTTCGGCAATCGCCGGGAGGCAGAGTTCGTCCCAGGGTTTGCTCTGGGCTTGTCGTTTTATCCGCCCGACGAGGTCGTCTTCGTGCCAGCGCGTGGAGATCTGAACAATCGCTCCTCCGCTTTGGAGGCGAGTGCGGACAACTTCACAATACCATTCATAGTTTGTGCGACGAATTGTTTCGCTTCGCGCCTCAGCAGCATTTTTTATGGGGTCATCGATAATCAATATGTGTCCGCCGCGGCCAGTGATTGGGCCCCCACGCCCCACTGCATAGAATGATCCACCAGCCGTCGTATTGAAACGGTGGACACTGTTTGAGTCGCGAGTTATTTTACATCCTGGAAAGATCGCAGCGTGTAAGGGGTCATTTACTAAGTTACGAACTTTCCTTCCGAAGTCATTCGCTAGCTCTTGCTCATAGCCAATGACGACGACTGACCGATTAGGGTATCGGCCAAGATAGTGGGCAGGAAAGAGTTCGGTGCCAAGATAACTCTTACCGTGGCGTGGCGGCAGGCAGATTATCTCTCGGTCTCGCTCACCCCGCTCTACGCTTTCTAGCGCGCGTATGATAAGGTCATGGTGGCGGGCAAGCTCAAATTCTGGTCGCAGCGCTGTGGCGTAGCATGCTAAGTCGTCAGAAGCCAGTTTATAGATGTCGGTGATCTTCATGTTTCCTCCTGTTCTATGGTCTTATTTCGTTTAACGTAGATTTCTGCAATACGTTGAGCGGTCTCAGGGTCGATGTTCACATTTACGATGTTAGTGATGCTTTTGTCGTCTAACTCCCCACCAAGCCTCGCAATCAGCTCCACGATGCGACAAGCCTCCCGCATAGCAGCGAGGGCTGTGCCATCGTCTCCGCGAGCAAATGCTCGCTTCTCAATCTGCGTTGCGTGCTGTGTAAGCGCCGAAAGTTCGCGTATCAAGGCGGGGAGGTCGTGGTGATCTTGGCCGTCTGTCGAGCGTGGCCCTAAGCGCGTCAGCGCATTCTCGAGTTGCCCCACACGCTTTTGTATTGTTCTCAGCTGCATGAAACCTCTCTCGTGGTTTCACCACTGATCTCGTTGCGTATGCTGCATGTGCTTGGATCAAGGCTGCGGGGTTTGGAACCGAGAGAGCCAGCCGATTGGACGCACAGCTGTCGCCCTCCCCGCTCTGAGTTGGCGCCCACTCTGACCGCGCCACGGCCGGCACATGGCAATTGGCCAACGTCGTTGCGTGGAGGCACCGACGCTGCCTCTATAGCGGACTCAAAGTTTTGCAGGAAGAGTGCTACTGGGGAACGAAAGGTGGCGGCTGGGGTTGCCGCAGCTTTTCTATGGTATTGGGGGGTGGATTCGATTCGACGCTGAACGGGCACAGCTCTGAACATGAAGCCCTCGTCGCACTGAGTGTGCTGTCGTGGCCTTCAGTCAGACATCCCGTCCAACATCCGGGTAAGAGTTATTGGCTATCCGGCATCCCGCCGGGGCTTCAGTTGAGGTTGCTGCAGGACCTTCCCGAGTCGTACCGAAACAAGAAGATTCCCGGAGGCCTCCCGCCTCCTAACGGTATTCTTACCGAATTTCTTCGTGAAAATCAGTGTCAAAATAGGTTCCCCCGGTCTCGTCCAATTCCTTTGCCCCTTGGGACAGCCCGGCATCGACTGGAGCTGTTAACGGTCAGCGAGGTCTGCGCTATCCTGCGCTGTCACGAGAAGACACTGTACCAATGGGTGAAGAAGGGATCATTAACAGCCATCCGCGTGGGCTCCAAACTCAAGTTTGATCCAGCCGATCTGGCCGCATTTCTCGCCTCGCGCCGAACTGGCTGACATAAGCAATTTGCACCAAATGGTTTATCCTGCCGATCTCCGGCTTGCTCGTCATCCGCCAACAATCTGTCTGAGGGTGCGCCCAAGGCCGCCGGAACCTCCGTTTCACGTTCTAGTCGGTTACTTTCGGCACCTGTGTTTGGGTGTCTTGTTCTCCGAGCCTAGCAAGGTGCTCTTTGTACTTCTCGACGTAAACGGTCGTGCCGACTCTTCTGGATGCAAAGGAGAGCTTCTCCACATGGTGGAGTTGCCTGCTTGCAACTTCCGCAACATCGACATCGAACAAGGCGACGTTTTTCCAGAACAGATTGCACATTCTGTGGCGATCGCGCCGCAGCCCTTACCGTTCGTTCCCAAGCATGCGGGTGGGACCGGGAAAACCTACGATCAAGGTGGCATGCGCTTCGATCGACTAGTTCCCTTCCGTTCCTTCCAGCACCATCCGGAAAGCTAGATGGCGCTCTTATTCTCCAGACAATGAATCTAAAGCCCCGGTAACAACGAGGAATGACTTCTCGTCGTTGCCGGGACTATTGTGGTTAGCGGACGCCTTCGATGTGCCCCATCACGGCGTCAACGTCGGCGCCCAGGTCCTTGCCATCTGTCCCGGCATTCTTGAACGGGCTGGTGGCAACCAGGTGATAGTCTCCCCCCTCCGTCCCCAAGTTTGCGAAACCAATACCGGAAGAATCTGGAATGAACAGGTTGCCCGCTGGCCAGGTCCGCTTATATCTGGCGTCGGCAAACTCCATTGTGACCAAGTTATTGGTCAGTTGGCTGCGACCGATCCAACAGGTGGAAACCATCCTGGCATAGTCACTTGTGCCCGAGACGGCGCAGTTGTTGACCCGCCACCGGTCGAATAGAGCCCGTTCGGGCCCGACGAGACGATGAAGTTGGTTAACGACACGTTGTAGACCTGTGGAGAGCCGGTCACATTGTTGGCTGGTGGTCCGCCGATGAGCATCCAGGTGAGCGAAGGCTTGTTCGCGGTAATCATGGTGATGTGGTCCAAGGCCAAGTCGTGCAGCACACTGGGCGGCGGACTGGCCGAAGAGTAACCGGGGCCGATCTGTAGTGTGTACGATCCACAGGCGTAGCACCCGCTGTAATGAAGGCCGTCGAAGATCATGTCGTGCAGGCTATAGTCGTGCGAGCCGGCACTCCAGTACCCTGTGTCACTCATTCTGTTACCAATCTGCATTGCGGCCCCGGTATGCGAGATGTAGTTCTAGCGGATGATCACGTCGCTCAGCTCGCAGACGGAACAGGTGCCCGCGTTCTTCGGGGTCAACAAGATTGCGCTGCCTGTCTGGGTGAAGCCACCCCAGGTGTTCTCCAAGAGGTTACCTTCGAAGAAGACCCGCTTGCCTTCCTTCAATTCAAGCAGATTCTTGACTATGAACTTGGTGCCGAGAAACTTTGGGTCGCTAGGACTCCAAGTGAGCGGCTTGAACATATGGTTGCGCCGGACCTCGACATCGGTTGTGAGTACCTGCCCGGGTCCCCCGCCGAAAAGGATGTTCTCTCCGGAGGCTTCGAGAAAGTTGTTCACAATTTTGATCGTGGCACCTCCATTGGTTCCGGCGATCGTCTGAGCATCGGTGCACGCACCTGTGACCGCTGTGCAGTGGAAATCATTCACATACGAGTCGATCAACGCCAGGTGGTCGCTTCCCAGGAAAAACTGAATGGCACGGGTTGTCTCGATTGCGACGTACAACACTGGATCACGATCCGCACCAGTGCAATTCAGGCGGCATTGTCGTGGGAGATCACTATCGCTTCACTGCACCGGACTCCGCGATCCCGCCGGAACACGCACGCAATCCTTTCAAAAGAATGGCCCAAGGCGGGTTCTCCTTTGGGCCATTCTCTTCTTACTACGGGAATGCTATCGGTTCGCGATCTGTCGATCCATTGACATCGAAATTGCACGTACGTGAGTTTCACGGCTGTGCTCGGCGTGGACGTGCCTCAGCATTGCGTGAGCGGCTAACGTTCGTCGGTTTCCACTTTTTCCGTCAAAGTCTTCGACGCGCTCGGTGTGAGTGCAGGCAAGGCAGACCAAGGTCACTCCGCGCTGGTCTCTGCTGATGCGGTACGTCATGGGAAGAAAGTACGCGCTGCCTTCCGCTGGGAAAGTGATGGGCATCACACCGTCGTTACCGAAGTTTGCCCGGCAACGTTACCGGAGGATAACTCAGACGACATTGGAATGTTGCGCGCTTGGCTTTTCTTTATTCAGGGATGCCTTCGCCACTTGTCGCGACTCCGCAATCCTCTCCCCTAGAACCGCCAGCAACTGGCGGCAAAGGTCAGGCCGCTTCCTCAACAGAGTATTAAGCGCTTCGGCAGGCCAAAAGCCGAGTTCGGCATCCTGGACAACAGTAGCGGTCATGCTGTAGCTGCGCTTCGTCAGAGCGGCAGGCAGGCCCACCAAAGCACCTCGGCCGTAGGTGTGGTTCACCGCCAGAGAACCATCAGCTCCGAAATCCAAAAGCACTGTGCCACTGAGCACAATAAACATGCCCGACGCTCTCTCTCCGCGCCGGAAGAGGACGCTGGATTTGGCCTTCCTTATTTTCTTGCAGCCCCGTTGAAGGGCGATTTGCAGATCAGCCGAACCAGTGTAGCCAGCCATATACAACTCCCTCGGAAACCATCTGCTTGAGAGTAGTCTGGATCGGAGTTTCGCCGTGTGACACGGATCACCCGGGAGGGCTCGACCAGAAGCAGACCCTTCGTAACCGTGACATGCACCCAATGCTCTGAAATCCTGTCCTGGATGAAATTGCTGACAAGACTGCGCTTGTTCCTGCATGTGTTGGCACATGGCTGCCGAATAACGGATTTCGTAAATCTCCATTGTGAGGGATGCAAGCACGAAACAATTTGTAACCTCGGCCGCTACGACCCGAAATGAGCCATCTTCGTTGTGGCGCTGCCCGGGGCGTCCCCCCATAAGCGCTAACTTAAGGGGCAAAAGCAAGACAGCTTCTTCTTCCTACCAAACGACGCTGACGCGCTGGCTCCTTGCCGCGTTGCCCGGCGTTCTAATGCAGAAGCCCGACAAACCGCGCAGGTCGCACAACTGCCCCAGCTAGCTAGTGTTGCGGTTGCGCTACTCTGAGCCTGAAGACCGTTCCGAATAGCCTGCGTCTGAAATCCTCTGTTTGTATGCAGCCCCGATGGACGAGGCGTAAACTGTCCCCAACGTGGGTTTGGCCTGTGCAAGATTGGGAGCGCACGCTGTAAGAGAATCTAGCTGCTGATTTGCGACGACTTAAGGGGCTCTCCCAAACCGGCAGAGGAGATTCTTCATTATGATCTCTGCAAGCGCGGCTTTAACTGGCTCCTACGACTACAACGAAGTGGCGCGCTCAGTGTTGATCGCCATCGTCGCGTCCTATGCCGCGCTCGATCTTACAGGTCGTGTAACCGCTGCAAGAGGCCGGGTTCGACTAGCTTGGTTGAGCGCTGGGGCGATTGCGATGGGCATCGGCATCTGGGCGATGCACTTCACGGGGATGCTGGCGCTGCGCCTGCCGGTGCCCGTCGAATATCACTGGCCGACAGTTCTGGTGTCACTCCTGGTGGCCATCCTCGCGTCCGGTGTCGCGCTGTATGTGGCGAGTTGCCGGCAAATGGGTCTCGTTGCGGCGTCGACCGGGAGCATATTTATGGCCACGGGCATCGCCGGCATGCACTACATCGGCATGGCCGCAATGAGATTACCGGCCATTACCCGATACTCCCCCCTTTTAGTGACGTGTTCCATCTTGCTCGCAATCTTGTTTTCTCTAATCGCGTTATTGATGGCGTTTGATCTACGCGAGGAGACCCGATGGAGTGTTCCGCGAAGGCTGGGCAGCGCCACAGTGATGGGAGTGGCTGTCTCCGCAATGCATTACACCGGAATGGCTGCCGCAAGTTTCATCCCCGCTTCGCCTGCGGACCTTTCTCATGCGGTGACTATCTCTCCCCTCGCCAACAATGGAATTGCCATTGTGACCTTGATCGTGATTGTGGCCGCCATCACAACATCATCTGTGGACAGGCGGCGAAGTGAACACCGCCTTCGACTCGTGATCGATACAGCTCCCTGGTTGCTACATAGCTCTCGCCCCGACGGCTACGTCGATTTCTTCAATAGGCGCTGGCTGGAATACCTGGGTGCTTCTTTCGAAGAAATTGCGGGATGGCGATGGACCAATGTAATTCACCCCGCGGACGTCGAGGACGTAGTGGACGGGTGGCGCTCATCGTTAGCGACCGGCCGACCCTTCGAAGCTGAAGCACGGCTTCGGCGGGCTGATGAAGAATACCGTCTGATGCTTCTTCGAATGGTGCCGTTACGCGACGAAGCGGGCAGCATAGTCAAATGGTACGGCTCCGCTACCGATATCGAGGATCGCAACCGTGCCGAGCAGGAGCTCAAGGTCAGCGAAGAGAAGCATCGCGTTATTGTCGAAGCAGCCAGCGATGTTGTGATCAGCATGGATGAAAGTGGCAGCATCCTGCTTGCTAACCCCGCCACGGCGAGAATCTTTGGTTATGACCCGGTCGAGTTGATCGGGAAGCCCCTGACCGTACTCATGCCAGAATTCATGCGGAAGCTGCATGAGGCTGGGTTCAGACGATATTTGGCGACTGGCGAGCGGCATCTTAATTGGCAGGGCGCAGAACTTACAGCCCTGCGCAAGAATGACCAGGAGTTTCCGGTAGAAGCGTCATTCGGAGAAATAACGAGTAACGGGCACAAGGTATTTATCGGCTTTATCCGCGATATCAGCGAAAAGAAGCGCGCCGAAGATGAATTGCGAAAACAGAAGGAGGTGTTCCAAAAGATATTCGAGAATATTGCCTCTCTTAATAGCCTTTAGAGGGAAGGACCGCGAACTGCAGTTAGTCAATCCAGAATGGGAGCGTGCGACGGGTTGGAAGCTGGAAGAGATACGTGAACAAAATCGGGACATATTAGCCGAATTTTTCCCTGATCCGCATTATCGCCAAGTAATCCGGGATCTGATTGCGGCGTCCACTGGTCAGTGGAACGACATCCAACTAACAGCGAGGGACGGGCGGGTCATAGATCTGGCGAGCACTTTCGTACATCTCTCCGACGGTTCGACGCTTTTCATAGCGGGGGACATCACCGAGCGAAAGCGCAGCGGAAGCACGACTGCGTGAGAGTGAGGCACGTTTTAGGTTCGTGGCCGATAGCGCCCCAGTGATGATCTGGATTACGGGGACTGACAGGCTCTGTACCTACGTCAACAAGCCCTGGCTGGACTTCACCGGCCGATCCATCGACCGCGAGCTTGGCAACGGCTGGGCGGAGGGGGTCCATGCTGAGGATTTACAGATCTGCATGGATACCTACAAACAAGCTTTTGATCGTCGCGAGGAATTCCGGATAGAGTGTCGCTTCCGCCGGCACGATGGCGAATTTCGATGGGTTCTCGACATCGGGGTGCCGCGATTCAATCCTGACGGGTCTTTTGCCGGCTATATTGGCTCGTGTATTGACGTGACCGACCGTAGGCGAGCCGAAGAACAGCTGCGTCACTCACAGGAGGACCTAGCCCGAGTGACCCGCGTGGTTGCGATGGGAGAACTGGCCGCGACGATTGCTCACGAGGTCAACCAACCGCTTACTGCAATCGTCACGAACGGCAACTTCTGTTTGCGCACGCTCGGCAGTGCGACCTCGAACCCCGATGAATTGGGGGCGGCGATTACGGCAATTGTGAACGACGGAACTCGCGCCAGCGGCGTCATTTCGCGGATTCGTGGCTTGCTGATGAAGGGGTCTCCAAACAGGACGGACCTGGACATCAATCAGATTATTCAAGACGTAACCATTCTCCTGCGCAATGAGTTCACGCGAAACCGTGTTTCCTTACGTACCGAGCTGCCATCTGACCTGCCGCGCGTTACCGGCGACCCGGTCCAGTTGCAACAGGTATTGATTAACCTGATCATGAATGCTATCGAAGCAACGAGTACGTCCACAAACGGGAGGCGGGAAATTCTGATCCGGTCGGCAAAGAACCCAGATGATGTCTTGGTCCAGGTTCAAGATTCTGGGCCAGGAATCAAGCCCGAATTAGCCCATCGCATCTTTGAGCCGTTCTTTACCACGAAAGCGAAGGGCATCGGAATGGGGCTGTCGATCAGCCATTCCATCATAGAGTCCCATGGTGGCCGTCTCGGGATCGCGCCCAGTTCTACTGGGGCGCTGTTCGAATTCACTCTCCCCACCGATTGACGCTGGTGTTTCATGAGCGAAGCCGAGTCCATAGTTTTCGTTGTCGATGACGATCCCTCGGTTCGTTGTGCGATCGAGCGCCTCATCGGAACGGTAGGCTTGCAAGTCAAGCTGTTCGGGTCCGCGCAGGAGTTCCTAGCAAGCAAGCTTGCGAACGTGCCCAGTTGCCTCGTGCTCGATATCAGGTTGCCGGGAATCAGCGGGCTCAAGTTGCAGAGCCAGCTGGCCAAAGCCAATATTCAGATTCCGATCATTTTCATTACCGCGCACGGCGACATCCCGATGACGGTACGGGCCATGAAGGCGGGTGCCGTGGAGTTTCTCACCAAGCCATTCCACGATCAGGATCTGCTGGACGCCATTCAGCTCGCGCTGGAAAGGGATCGGATAAGACGCCAGCGAGAGGCAGAAATTGCAGTGTTAAGGGGGCGCTTCGAATCGCTGACACCTCGTGAACGAGAAGTGCTGCCTTGGGTCGTTTCCGGCCTCCTGAGCAAACAGATAGCCGACGCCATCGGAACAAGCGAAGCCTCCGTCAAGGTCCATCGTAGCCAACTCATGCGAAAGATGGCTGCGGACTCCGTAGCTGACTTGGTCAGGATGGCTGAGAAAATGGGGATTCCGATTCCGAAGCGGCCCTGAACCTGTAACACTCATCCTCACTACTAATGTCGAGCCCGTCTTTACCCTCTGAGAGCTCATCTTCGCTAAGTCAAGCCCGTCTTTACTAACGAGAAGTGGATCATCACCGTGCGCGGCGCTACCTTCGTTGTATGTCAGGTCTTGCTGTGAAGACCAAAATCCTCCAACCCTTCCGTGAGCTGCTTGAGGCGGCGCCCGACGCGATGGTCATCGTCAATGAATCTGGGCAAATCGTCCTCATCAATTCTCAGACAGAAAAACTGTTCGGATACGACCGTGAGGACCTAATTGGTTATTCGGTCGAGCGACTGATTCCTGCCCGCTTTCAAGATCGACATCTAGACCACAGGGCAGCATATTTGAGTAATCCCCGCGTACGACCGATGGGGGCAGGCCTGGAACTCTACGCTATTCGCAAGGACGGCCAAGAGTTTCCCGTCGAAATCAGTCTTAGTCCTTTAAAGACTGCTGAGGGCGTTCTGGTTACGGCCGCGATTCGCGACATCAGCGAAACGAAACGCATAGAGGACCAGATTCACAAGCTAAATTTAGAACTGCAGGCCAAAGAGCAGTTGCAATTGTTGCTCGACTCCACGGCGGAGGCGATCTACTCCATTGATGTTGATGGAGCTTGCACACTCTGCAATGCAGCGTGTCTTCGGTTGTTGGGTTACAGTCGCGACTCGGAACTACTTGCAAAGAACATGCATGCGCTGATGCACCACACCCGGCCGGATGGGCGCACCTACCCGGAGGAGGAATGCAAGATTTTCCAAGCTTTCCGGCAGGGGAAGGGGACGCACGTGGCGGATGAAGTTCTTTGGCGCGCGGACGGAACCAGCTTCCCCGCCGAGTACTGGTCTTATCCCGTACGCCACAACAGTCGGGTTGTAGGCAGCGTCGTCACCTTTTTCGATATTACTCAGCGCAAGAAGTCCGAGGAAGCTCTGAGGCGATCGGAATCGAGGCATCGCTCAATTATTGAAAGCGCACCTTATGGCGTTTGTCGCGTTGATCAGAGTGGTCGCATCGTCATGGCAAATTCAGCCTTCGCCACTATGCTTGGGTACCAGTCTCCAAACGAGGTGCTGGGCCTCCACACCGGTGCGGACGTTTATCTCAATCCGATGGAGCAGCAACGCGCTCGTGATTATGCATCCGAAGATTCCAGGATTGGTTACGAGACCAAGTGGAAGCGTAAAGATGGAAAGACGATAACAGTGCGACTCGGTGGGCGGCGCCTGCCAGATGATGACGAGCTTCCGGGCGGGTTCGAAGTCTTTGTTGAAGATATTACCGAACATCGATCTCTCCAGAAGCAGTTTGAGCACGCCCAAAAGATGGAGGCCGTTGGCCGATTGGCGGGCGGAGTCGCCCACGATTTCAACAACCTGCTCATGATTATCAGCGGGTACGCACAGCTTCTGGATGAGTCCTCTGCTAACCCTAAGAAGGTGGTTGAATACGCCACCCGCATCCAAGATGCCAGCTCCAAAGCCGCCACCGTGACTCGCCAATTATTGGCTTTCAGTCGGAAACAAGTGCTCGAACCAACTGTCCTCGATCTTAGCTATGTCGTGAAGGACCTGGCGAAAATGTTGCCACGTTTGTTGGGAGAAGATGTCGAAACAGTGATGGAGCTCGATCCTCAGGTCGGTGCAGTGCGGGCTGATCGAGGTCAGATTGAGCAGGTCATCATGAACCTGGCGGTGAACGCAAGGGATGCGATGCCACAAGGTGGGCGTCTCACCATCGCGACGAGTAACGTGGCACTGGACGCTTCTTACTACCAAGGGGTCGTCGTCCCGCCGGGACAGTACGTCTTGTTGGCGGTGAGCGACACAGGCGCTGGCATGGACGCCGAGACTCAGGTTCATATCTTCGAACCGTTCTTCACGACCAAAGGAGCAGAAAAAGGCACGGGGTTGGGGTTGGCGACGGTCTACGGAATTGTGAAGCAGAGCAACGGATTTATCTGGGTTTACAGTGAACCGGACAAAGGCAGCATTTTCAAGATTTATCTTCCCCGTGTCGATGCTCCTGCGGATTCCGACGAGGGCCTCCAACTAGTCCAGGTGCCGTCCACAGGGACTGAGACAATCCTCTTGGTGGAGGATGAAGCCGTCCTCCGCAACGTATGCCGAGTGTACTTGGAGTCCAAAGGTTACACGGTGTTGGAGGCCGGCAATGCGAAAGAAGCGATGAAAATTTGCCAGAGCCATGATCGCCCGATTCACGTGCTAATCACGGATATCGTGATGCCTGGCTTGGGAGGATTGGAACTGGCCAAATCCGCATTGGAACTGCGGCCAGCGCTTGCCGTCGTTCTCGTGTCCGGATACACAGACCGCCAGTTAGACCGCGAAGCGATAAGTTTCGGAAAGTTCCTGCAAAAACCATTTAGTTTCGACGCCTTGGCTCGTACCGTCAGATCGCTATTAGATAAGAATCGAGAAATACTTCTTATCGAGGACAGCAAATTCATGCGAGTCGCAGTTCAGAGAGCACTCAACGGAGCGGGATACATCGTCCACACCGCCAACCACGGTGAGGCGGGTCTACGGGCAGCCCGCGAGACACTACCTGATTTGATCCTCTTGGATCACGTGTTACCGACAATCTCAGGCCTCGACGTACTCAAAGCGCTGAAGAGGGATGCCATCACAAAGAGCATTCCCGTGATCGTCCTCGCGGCACTTTCAGAACCAACCAAGAAAGAGCTATTAAGTGAGGGTGCCGCAGCTTGCGTGGAAAAGTCGGACAAACTATTCGAAAACGATTCTGTAGCTTTGATTCACACCGTCACGCAGGTTGTGGGCAAAGCAAAAGCATCGAGGGGATAAAAAACGAGTCTCATCCTGCGCACCAAAGAAGTTCGCGTGGTGTAGCAGACCATGGGCAAACGTTTCCAAGCGGTGGCGCAAGTTGTTTCAAATGGAGGTGTGTGCGTGCACAAAATCCTGATCGTGGACGATGATAAGGCGACGTGCGATCTGCTGCGAGCCTGCTTGTCCGAAGGCTACGAGGTCATCGACACGCAAGACCCGGAACAAGCTCTGGGGCTAGACTAGATCGTAGAAGCATGCCCTCCGGCGGCCCGCCCTACATATGTACCATGTCGAACCAGTACCAATTTGTTCGGGCACTTGGTTGCGCGACCATGGCAGCGCTGCTCGCGGCCGTTCTTGATGGGCTTGGGCGTATTGCCTTTCCTGCTCATTCCCTATGGCACATTGCCGCAATCTTCCTTTGCGCCTCCGTTGTTTTCCTTCAGAGTTTCTGGATGTTCTGCCGGCGAAAGACTCGGCCGGAGAAGTTCCCGGAAAACATCATCGCGAACCTACCTGAGATTGCCTGTATCATCGGCGATGGCGGGCGGTTCAGCCAGTGGAACCGCAACCTGGAAACGGCACTTGGTTACACAGCTGAAGAGATTTCGAAGATCAGCGTTTTTGACACAATTGCCGAAGACCATCGAGAAGCCATACGACAAACCATTACGACCGTGCTTGCTGATGGAATGGCCAAAGCCGAGTCCATCTTGGTGTCAAAAGACGGTACCCGGATTCCCACTCTTCTTACGGGTGTTCGCGTCGTCCTGAATGACGCACCCTGCGTCCTTGGAATCGCCGTCGACCTTAGAAAGCTCAGACAAGCGGAAGAGTCACTACTCCGGCTGGCATCGATAGTGGAGTTTTCGGAAGACGCCATTATCGGGAAGAATATGGATGGCGCGATCACAAGTTGGAACCGAGCAGCGGAGAAGATGTATGGCTATACGGCGACGGAAGCGTTAGGACGCGACTTGTCCATCTTGTTACCCGCAGAAAAGCTTGCGGAGACACAGGCCACGATGGAGCGCGTACAAAGTGGGCTTTCAGTGGAGTGCCTGGAAACTCAACGACTCACGAAGGCAGGCTTACTGCTAGACGTGTCCGTGTCCATTTCTCCGATAAAGGACGCAGCCGGACGAATCACGGGAGCCTCGGCCATCGCGCGCGATATCACTTCGCGTAAACGTGATGAGGAACGACTGAAATTACAATCAACGGCTCTGGATACGGCTGCCAATGCAATCGTCATTACAGACTACGAAGGCGCAATAGTGTGGGTAAATCGGGCGTTCACGGCTATGACGGGCTACAGCTCGGAAGAAGTGTTGGGCAAGAACCCTCGAGTGCTGAAATCCGGAGAGCAGTCCCAAGGATATTATGCGGAGCTGTGGTCGACCATCTCTTCAGGCAGAGTCTGGAAAGGTGAGATTGTCAACAGGCGGAAAAACGGCACAACCTACACCGAAGAAATGACAATCACTCCTGTAATGCGGGATGTGAGCAATCCCGCGAATCGATACTACATTGCGATCAAGCAGGACGTAACTGAGCGAAAGCGATCCGAGGAAGAGCTGCTGTTTAAAACCGCGCTCCTGGAGGCGCAGGCAGAGACAACGATTGATGGCATCCTGGTCGTCGACGAGTCTAATCACATCGTTCTCGCAAACAAGCAATTTGCACTGCTCTTCGGGATACCGGACGAAGTGCTGGACACACGAGACGATGTTATCGTGCGCCAATATGTGACGGATAAAGTCGAAGCCCCCGGCGCTTTCGTGGAGAGGGTCGAGTATCTCTATAACCATCCGGATGACAAGAGCAGAGATGAGCTCAGACTCAAGAATGGAAAGATCTTCGACCGGTACTCTGCGCCTCTCGTCGACCCGAAAGGTTGCCGTCGGGGGAGGATCTGGTACTTTCGCGATATCACAGATCGCAAGCTCGCCGAGGAAAGAGTCCAATTTTTGGCCTACTACGATCCTTTGACGGGACTGCCCAATCGGGCTCTTCTCCAGGATCGATTGTCGAAAGCACTGGCCCGTGCCCGTCGGCACAAGGACAAAGTCGCGCTTTTCTTCCTCGATCTCGACCAGTTTAAGAACATCAATGACTCCCTTGGACACTCAGTGGGCGACCTCTTCCTGCAGGGCGTTGCAGAGCGCCTGAAGCAATGGACCCGCGAACAAGACACTGTGGCCCGCATCGGAGGTGACGAATTCCTCATCCTGCTGAACGACGTAAAGGACGTTCCCGACACAGCCGTTGCCGCTGAGCGACTGATGAACACAATGACCGGCGAGCTCGCCGTTCAGGGCCACTCCCTGAGTATTGGCTGCAGTCTGGGGATCAGCATCTTTCCGGACCACGGTGCCGACGCCGAAACCCTGATCCGGCATGCCGACGCCGCCATGTATAGCGCCAAAGATCATGGTCGTAACAACTTTCGGTTCTTCACAGAGGACATGAACGCCCAGGTCGTGGAACGGTTGACCTTGGAGAGCGGCTTACGACTGGCCCTCGACAAAAAGGAGCTCTTTCTCGTGTACCAACCGCAGATGGAGATTGCTAGCGGAAGGATAACCGGATTGGAAGCACTCCTGCGCTGGCAGCACCCTGATTTGGGACTCGTGCCCCCCGACAAGTTTATCCGAATTGCAGAGAACAGCGGCATGATCCTGCCGATCGGTGAATGGGTGTTGATAGCCGCCTGCCGTCAGGCGAAGAAATGGCAAGACGAAGGTCTTCCCGCCGTTTCGGTGGCCGTTAATGTATCGGCGGTCCAGGTTCGCCAAAAAGGCTTTTGTGAACTGGTCAAGAGGGTACTCCACGAGACCGGTCTTGCCCCGAAATACCTTGAACTGGAGCTAACAGAAAGCCTGCTCCTCGCCAATGCGGAATTGGTGTTGTCGATTGTCCAAGAATTAACGGCGACAGGGTTGACACTGGCGATTGACGATTTCGGGACTGGATATTCCAGCTTCAGTTACTTGAGACAGTTTCGAGCCAGCAAGCTCAAAATCGATCGCTCATTCATCCGTGATGTCGCGGTGAATCCCGATGACGCAGCGATCACGGCCGCGATCATCAGCATGGCAAAAAGCCTGCGGCTCAAGGTTATTGCCGAAGGCGTCGAAGACGAAGCGCAGATGTCATTCCTGCGGAAACATCGCTGTGACGAGATTCAAGGATACTACTTCAGTAAGCCCCTAACTACCGAGGGTACTGCCGCCAAACTGCGAGGTACAGGAGTGAAAGCTTTACCCGTAAACAGCGAGGCGTGATTTATGGCTGGACAGAACAAACACGAGATGCTCTTCGGCTTAGCGGATTCTGCGGCATGCCTTTCTGCTGACAGCAACGCATACCATCCTGTCACTTTACCAGGGGGTCGCCTCCTGCCGCGATTTGTTGCGGCAAGTGCATCCTTCGGGGTACCCAGGGACACCAGTGACACTTCGGTAACGAACAACAACTTGAAATCACAGCCCGTCCGAGACAAAAGGCGAAGAATGGGAGGGTGATTTACTCCCAACTACAGCCACGCGCTCCGACGCTAGGACCCTGAAAGCGGCTTTCGAAAACTGAGATTCTAGAAAGGATCGTCTAGTGAATAAGAAGATATTGTTCGTGGACGATGAACCAGCAGCTTTGAATTGCTATCAGGGGATGCTGGCAAGCGAATTTGACATTGCGACCGCTGCCAGTGGCAGCGAAGGCCTAGAATCGCTCCGCAATCACGGTCCCTTTGGAGTCGTTATTTCCGAGCTGAAGATGGCCGGCATGGATGGAGTGCAATTCCTCAAGCGAGTACGCCAAGTTTCCCCAAGCACAGTAAGACTTCTACTGACGGGGCACCTCGATCTGAACGGCGCAGTCGATGCGATTAATGAAGGATCTGTCTTCCGCCTGCTTACCAAGCCTTGTGAAAAATCCGTACTGTTGGAAGTAATCACAAAGGCGCTGGAGTGTTACCGCGAACGAAAAGAAGAGCGAGTACCGATTGAGCTACCTGTGCGTTTGTACCGGGCGGCCGCGGGTCTGAAGCCTCTGTCGGCCCGAACCCTCGATATCTCCAACTCGGGAGCGCGCCTTACTGGGCTCGCCGGGTTGCTGGAAACAGGGGAAGTGATCAAGCTTGCATGCGGTCGGCACGAGGCACCTTTCCGGGTGGTCTGGGCTGGTGCTCGCGGCACCGCTCGAGAGGGCCAAGCCGGACTTGAGTGCCTCGCGGCGGACTCCGACCTCTGGAAGGTAGACCTGACTCAAGTGAAGGATGATAAACCTCTGATGCGTGCTCGCGAAGTACAGCGGGGACTTCTGCCGCAGGAGAAACCGCGCTTAGAAACCCTCGATTATGCTGCGGGATGCGTGCAGGCACGCACGATAGGTGGCGACTACTACGATTTTATCGATATGGGTCCGGGAGAAGTCGGGTTCGTAATGGCGGATGTTGCAGGAAAAGGCATCCCCGCTGCCCTTCTGATGGCAAGTTTGCAGGGCAGCCTTTATAGTCAGTACAGCAGCCAGCACAGCGCTGGCTCGCAAGATATTCCCCAATTGCTCGCCGCGGTGAATCGTCATTTCTACAAGCACACCGCTCAAGACCGCTATGCCACTTTGTTTTTCGGACGGTATTGCGATGCAACACGATCTCTCCACTATGTAAATTGTGGGCACAACGCTCCCATACTGCTGCGCAAGCGAGGGGCGGTGGAGCGACTTGACGCCACTGCCACGGTACTCGGCCTGTTCTCGGAGTGGGAGTGTTCGGTGGCCGAATGCCGGTTGGAAAACGGAGATGTCTTGGCCCTCTATACCGATGGGATCACAGAGACGACCGGTAACAGTGGAGAAGATTTCGGCGAAACCGGACTCGTGGATGCGCTGCGCACGAATCGGAACCTTGAGGCGTCATGCATGTTGCGGAGCGTGCAGAACGCGGCCGAGCAATTCAGGGTAGGCGAGCAAGCAGACGATATGACGCTGTTGATCGCCCGTGCTCTGTAGCATGTCCGTGTGCACGGACCGCTCTTTGCAAAACCGCGGCTCACGATCTGCGCCGCGCGATTGTCTACCTAGTTCCAGATAGCACGGATGCGGGCAGCAACACTGGTGCTGCGAACGGTACAACTTCGTTCCTCCAGCAATCAATTACATAGTCTCCTCGCAGCAGAAGCTCCGGTAGCGTTTGAGGTGCCGACCGAGAGGCTTTAGGAGCTTGTTGAAAAAGCCACTGTCGGTGGCGCGGAGAAGTGTGGTAAGAAGCAGGGATGCGAGGAGACGATCAACAGCTGCAAACCGGGATGTTCAGCTATGTAGCGTTGGAGGAACGGATTCCAGCGGATCATCCGCTGCGTGGGGTGAGGAAGCTGGCGGATGTGGTATTGGGCGGGATGTCCAAGGAGTTCGACGGGCTGTACTCGGAGGTGGGACGGCCATCGATAGCGCCGGAGCGGTTGCTGCGGGCATGGCTGCTGCAGGTGTTCTATTCGGTACGCAGCGAGCGGCTGCTGATGGAGCAACTGAACTACAACCTGCTGTTTCGCTGGTTCGTGGGATTAGAGATCGACGATGAAGTGTGGAACCACGCCGTGTTCAGCAAGAACCGCGATCGGTTGTTGAATCAAGATTTGGCCCAGAAGTTTTTCGCTCATGTGAAAGAGCAGGCGGCGGGGTTGATGTCGGACGAGCACTTCACGGTGGATGGCACACTGATCGAGGCCTGGGCAGGGCAAAAAAGCTTTCGCCGTAAAGACGAAGACGACGGGCCCAAGGGGCGAGGAGATTTTCACGGGGAGCCGCGCCGTAACGACACCCACGCATCCAGAACGGACCCGGAAGCACGGCTTTATAAGAAGTCTGCCGGGCAAGAAGCCAAGCTGAGCTATCTGGGGCATACCTTGGTGGAGAACCGGAACGGGTTGATCGCGGCGGCGATGACCACGCAGGCCGATGGCCGGGCAGAGCGCGATGCGGCTCTATTAATGTTGCACGAATTGACTCGGGGACGAAGAGGTCGGATTACGGCGGGAGCTGACAAAGCCTATGACACGCGAGACTTCGTCAGCACGGTTCGCGAATTAGGCGTGACGGCGCACGTGGCCCGACGACACAACGGAGCGATTGACGAGCGAACGAGCCGGCATCCAGGTTACTCGGTCAGTCTCAGCAAACGCTGGTTGGTGGAGAAACCTTTCGGCTGGCTGAAGCAGATCGGACCCTTAAGAAAGGTGAAACTGCGCGGTCTAGCGAAGGTGGACTGGTTGTTCGTGTTCAGTTGCGCGGCCTTTAACCTGTTTCGTATCCCGAAACTGCGGGCGCAGAGCACATGAAACCACCGACCCAACCTTCTGCTCCGTGGCTCTGGGGAGCAGAGCGGAAGCTCAAATAACGAAACTCAATCGGACCGTGCGACTCGCAGAACGATCCGCACATAGGTGAAGGGTATTTCAACAAGCTCCTAGATCATCATTGAATACGCGTCCTCTTCCCGAATGCCAATGCAAACTGCCATCTGGCCATATGACACGGTAATCACAGGAATACTGGCCCTTGGTCTGCACGGCAGAATCGATCGCCGCTATGACCGTGTCTCGATCCTCGGTATGCACCCTCTGCAGAAACGCCTGAAAGTCGGCTGAGCTCTGCGGCGGCAGGCCGAGCAATGCTTGGTATGTGTCCGAGCAGGTCTGAGTATCCGTCCTGATGTCCCAGCCCCAGCAGCCGATTTGTGCTGCCTCCATGGCCATGCCATACCGCGACTCTACCTGTGGAGCCTCGCCCGGGAACCCGATATCCGTCTCGCCGGCAGAGTCACCGCGTTTCTTAAAGGCGATGATGGCGCCTGTGGCGATAAGAAGCTCGCATCCGATTCGATAGTGCTGAAAGGACGACGGGCTAAACGTGCCGCGCGTTAACAAGGCCAGAGTCTCAAAGACAAGGAGTGCTATAGCTGCTGACAGAGTTACGCTTGAACTGATCGATAAGGATCGGATGTTCGGTGAGTTAAGTTGTGTAACGCGACTGCTCACTACAGGTACCTCAAGGCAGGTGGGCTCCGGGCCTGGGGGAGCCTCGGCGCGAGCCGGGATCAGCGTAACACTGCGGTGATCGCGCTGTTGTGATTATCAACACAATAGCACGTTACTTTTGTACAGTGTTAGCCGCTGATCTAAACGCGATCATTCTTGCGCTATGCAGTGCCGATATATCGGCACTGCAGATATAACTCTTGCTACAAATACTCTACTCTGATCTCGCGGGCCGGGCCTGACACTGACGGCTGTCATACGGTAGTCCGCTGCATGGCCCCGGGGGACGACGCGCTGGCTACAACCACCTGCTTTGCAACAGTCCCCTCTGTCGTGCTGGACCTGCGACGAGAATAGTCGCATGAGAGCGCACAGCAGTCCGGAGACTCCTCAGGTCATGCATCTGCTTGCGTTTCACGCTGAGGACCTTTAAGCGTGATAAGCACTATTCGCAGGCTCCCGTCGCGCTTACTTTCGTTACTGATGTGCGCCTCCAAATCACAGAACCAAGTGACCCGAAAGTCCTAGACTGGATCTGATGTATATACTGCTCGCACTCGCGGTGCTCGGTTACATGTGGGCTAGAAGTCGAGCCAGACGGGCGCGTCCGGATGCCACGTCCCTCCCGCTCAACGGCCAGTCTCGGCCTCCCGCGGCCGCTGAAAAACGTGCCCCACTTTCCTTGCTGAGGAAGTCCCGGACACCGAAACACCCGGATGGAGGCGTGGCGAGACAAGCCGTGAACGGCTGGGCTCGCGAGAAGACGATTCCCGTGAATATAACCCAAGTCGCGTTTCATGACCCGCGAAAGCGTTCGGTAAAGGTGAAGGCGATTGCTCTAGCAGGCTGCGGAAAAAGGGACGCCGCGACTTAGATTCTCCGAGTCTTCGTGATTTTGTGATTTGGGAAAGGTTTTGACTGCATCCGCTGGTGTCCCGCGGATTCATTTTCGGTCCTGCGAGCACACTGCGAACTCGGCTTACGTCGCTTGAACCGCCAGATTCCTCATACGGACTGAGTTGTAGGCTGCGGCTGCGAAGGTGAAGACCCATCCCACCTTGAAGATTCCACGATGCCGAACCTTCCGCAACAGCGCGATCGTCTTCAGCCAGCCGAAGCATTCTTCCACGCGTTTCCTTTTCCTCTGACTGATCGCATATCCGGCGTGGTGCGTCGTGCGAGCATCAATGGCGCTCCCACCTGGCCGCTCCAGGTTTTGTGCCACGTGCGGTGTGACCTTTAGGTTTCGGCACTCGGCCACGAAGTCCGCTGTGTCGTATCCCTTGTCGCCTCCCACCGTGACCTGTTTCGTGCCAGTGATCTGTTCCAGCATCACCAGCGCGGCATCGCGCTCCGCCGTTCCGTTGGCCTCGAACACCTCTGTGTTCACGATCAGTCCGTTGCGGTTCTCTACCAACAGATTCCCGTTGTAACTCAGCTTGGCTTCCTTGCCCTTGCCTTTGCGTGCCATCTTCGCATCTGGGTCCGTCTTTGATGCATGCGTCTGATTCGACCGCTTCTCCCCGTGGAAGTCCACCGTCGCATTGCCGGGATCGTCCGGCGGAACGTCGTTCTTCGTATCCTTGCGTTGATAACTCTTCACACTCGCCCAAGCTTCCAGTAGCGTTCCATCCACCTGAAGTGCTCGTCCGAGAGCAGACTCCGCTCGCGTGCCTGCTGGAGCACGGCTTGAAAGAAGGCTTCGGCAATGTCCCCATCCAGCAACCGCTCGCGGTTCTTGGTGAATACGGTCACGTCCCAAACCGAGTCATCCATGTTCAAGTCCACGAACCAGCGGAACAGCAAGTTGTAGTCGAGTTGTTCCATCAGCATCCGTTCGCTGCGCACGGAGTAAAGCGCTTGCAGCAGGAGCGCTCGCAACAGTTTCTCCGGTGCTATCGAGGGTCTTCCTGTTTTGGCGTACAACTTGTTAAAACGTGGCTGCAGGTTCCTCAGTGCCTCGTCGGTCATAACACGTAGCAAACGAAGTGGGTGGTCTTGTGGAACGCGCTGCTCGGGACTGATGTAGCTGAACACATCCAACTGTTGCTCGTCTTTTCCGCGCATGTCATCTTCTTATCAGTTTGCTCTGTGGAAACAAGAGAGTTTTCTGGTACTTCGTCGGCTAGAATGCGCACATGAACGTTGAGTTCCCCTTGTTCGTGTTTGAGAAGGATGATCGCTCGATGCTCCTTATTGAGAGACCTGATCGACTCCTCTATCACTTGGAAGCTATCGACATCGAGAACGACGAATACCTGTTCTGGGATTCGACAGGGGCAGGAAGCCCGCGTGTCGGTGGCGCGTGATGCGATTGACCAAATCACGCGATGTGATCATTCAATGTCGCTCTCAGATGCATTCAGAGGCCTACGTGCAGTCTCTTGGTCTTGGAGTCTCCGTTGACGGACCTCCCATCGAAGTTTGGAGACGAATTCAGTCGCGAATCCCCAAACGAAAGCCCCTTTGGAGACGCCTGTTCGGCAGATGAATGTCGGAGTGGTGTTTGATGCAGGTCCCGCCGCCTACGCGGGCGTTCGCGAATCGAGTTTTTCCGCAGCCTGCTAGGGAGCAAGTGGCAGGATTTCGCGATGTCCGGCGGCGCCGCAACTCCCACCAGGTATCGTGGATACAAGTTTGCTCCACACCCATGTATCTGGATTCGATGCGGAAAAATAACGAGAATCCACCGCGATCCAACGCGTTTGATCATAGCCGGGGGCGTTCGCACGCTCGCGAAGAGATTGGATGAGAAGTCGTTTGAGAGTTTCCATTTTTCCGCCTGCGGAAGGATTTCTCCATTCTGTCGTCAGGTCATCCGATATGCAAACATTTTGTCTCACGCTTGCCCCAGCCCGCGCTACCTCCTGCACTGCCTCTTCCGCTTGCATTTCCTCGCGCCTCTTGCGCTGCTCGGCGGCAACTGCCGGGCCCTGCAACTCCGCGTTGTCCCGGGCGGCACGGTAGCGCTCGTATACTACTTCGGTCTCATCTAAGGCCTGGGGGAGCCGGCTCTGGATATTCAGAATGTCACCGAGACCACCGTTGAGCCGGTTGTAGACAGCCGAGATCCAGGCGTCAAATTGCTTCCGTGCCGATTCGTGAATTACATTTTCCTCCGGGGGAGTGCCTAGGACCACTTGATATAAGTTCTGTCTTTGTTGTCCATGCCCATCCGGCGGTACGCCGAAATTCAGCGAATAGAAGTGGGTGAATAGGTAAGTGAAATCTACTGCGGACAGGGCTCTCCGCAATCTAACCACCGCCTTGGCGTGGCGGTCGCTCTTCGGATTCGGATATGTCGCCCAAAATTCGGCTCGCGCCTTCACAAGCTCCACCATCGCGGGCCCGCCCATGTCTGCCTTCTGTCGCGAGTCTGCTGTGAGTCCTGTGAGCCCCAAGTCCTCAAGAGCTTTGGCTGCCGTCAGGCATCCCGAAATGTTGTGGAAATCGGCGGTTTCGCAGGCTTTCTCGGGAGGAGCAGCAGCAGTGTAAACGAAGCCGGTCTTTGGCCCGAGAGCTCGTGCCGCCAGTTTCTTGGCGCCTGGGAGGGCAGTATTTTCCGGCATGCCTTCAATCGTTATGAAGAGTTCAGTAGTTCCGCCTTTGTACGCAACGAGCCTTCCGGTTCCGTCGTAGTCGTTGGTCCAATCCCAGAGCGCAAAGTCGGCGACATCTGGGATATCCTTGAGCACGCCGGCGCGCACCGAGTCGTTGAACAACTGGCGCCGTTGGTTCACAGCACCGGGATTGGGAGTCGCAGAGTACCTTACCTCCACGATCACTTGTATTCTTATACCGGACATCAGGCCGGGGCGAGATCCCAGAAAGTTGCACTTGCTCTGATCCAGGGGTGGCATGGCTCGAAGTGGGAAACCAACGACCGACTCGGCGTCCGCCTGGCTAATGAGGCCGCAGGCGGCCGACTGGGTAGAGGCGTTCTGTGGCGCGGGCGGCTGCGGCGGCTGGGCCGAAGTTCGCTGATTCGTAGGGGGGGTTCTCAGTGCCGCCATGACGCTATCGATATTTGCCGACTCGGCGAGGTCCCGCGTCGCCTGGAAGGCGCCACAGAGCGGGGCAGCGACCTTGCCGGTAACCTGGCCGGCGTTGGGATCGAGCACACCGTCCAATCCCACCATTGAATATGCTAGGGGCGGCTGCACTTCCCAGTTGACGGGGCTTAACTTGAATTTTCTGGACCTCGCGTCGAACGTTCCACTGACGCGATAGCTGAAAGCCTGGGTATGGGAGTTGGGAGGCAGATAGAACATGAACAGACCAGTCACCGATCCATTGCCGGATGCGAGCAGAGAAAGTTTCAAAGTTCTCGGGCCTATCGCACAGGTGTAAGTGCCGTTGTAAACGCCGTTGATGGCGGCGCTCTGGGCGCGCGCGTTGGGAGCAAACAACCAGAGGGTGAACAGTGCGGAGATCGACGATTGAAAGGCGATTGCGGTCAGGCGGGCCGGAGTCATCGGAGCCTCCCTTCGGCAGCGAGCATAAGCTATATCAAAATAATGCTTTGCGATAGTCCGGAACGGGTTCTACCAATAATCGACGCTGAGCCTGGCATTCTGGCGGAGGGAGCATGCGATGGCAACTGACACCACCAGTGGGCGACAGATCGAGCGAGCGGCGGCGCTGCGCTCTTTGCTGGCTGACAGGCTGGCGAGCGACTTCGCCGCGTTTGTCAAGAAAGCGTGGCCGATCATCCATGCAACTCGCCCGTTGGTGTGGAGTTGGCACTCCCTTAGTTGGACTGATCGCAAGACCTATGAAAAGCCCAAGGAGAATGACGGCTAAGAAGGCGGCCGCTTTCCTTCCTTGACTTCACCCGCTTCCGCAACGATTCTAATCAGTTCGTTACCCATGAGTTCCTCCGTTCTGCCTCTCATCGCTGTGCTACCCACGCTCGGCTCATGACCAGCGTGTTTGAGTCTTCTCGATTTTGCCAGCCGTGCCTCACTGGGTTCTGTGAGCACAGTCGCAAGAATCTCGATAGCGTACCGTTACGCCCGACATCACTGCTGATTACCTTTGGCTGAGTTCCCGGGTGTGTCAGAGCATTTTACGGTGCGTCGACCTTCCGACGATGGGATGCTCACAACTCAAGAACGCCCTTTCGTCCTTTCGTCGATATTTCGGCGTTGTGCGACATGTCGGCACCCCATTGTCGTGTCCGGAACATAAGTCCTCCGGAATCAGAAACGAAGTCGAAGCTACTCTGGACACCCACGTGCAGTCATCCTGTGGCTAGGTATCCTCCTTGAATGCTCGGACGAAAACTCGGACGCGGGGGTAGATCTTATGAAGTCGTGGCGCACATATGCGGTACTTCATCTAGTTGACACTCAGGCCGATGTCCCCCGGGGCGACATAGATAGAGGCAAAGACCCCTTTGACGTTCTCACTCGGTCTGTTGGGTTGGAGTGGATATATGGGCCCCGCACCGAAGACACGGGAGCGCGCGATCGGATCGACGAGCTATGGGCCGAACTTTGGGCGATCTGCGTTTGGGACCGACACGACTCTCTATGGCAGACGCAGGATGAGATTGGCAGGACGGCCTGGCAAGCACGTCGCATGAGATTGAATGAGATTCAAATAGAGTTGGATAGGCTCAGAACTGGCCCGTCTCACTGTTCGACATGCAGGAGTTGATGTTATGAGACTCATCAGGGCAAGAAGTTCGACGCAGCTAGCACAGAAGACTATGAGCAGATAGCGGCCCTGAGTCGCATCGATGCTTGGCTATTGGATAGCGCTTCCTAAGCTCGAGAACACCGTATTTGCACTCGAGCCAATCATTCGGATCGTGCCGAGGGCAATTATCAACACAACCGCCAGCATCACTGCATATTCCGCTACGTCTTGTCCGTCTTCTTGAAACCACAATCGGCTAAGCGACTGAATCATGTTGGTCCTACCGTAATCTTCACCAGATTGCGGCGGAAGCACCGGTAGCACAATAGCTCGTTCGTGGCCGTTACCGTCGTAAGGGTACCGTAGTGAACTTGAATGCGAGTCTTCGGTCGGTGGGCCTCACCGAATACGCCCTTGGTATATACGGTTGCGACAAACAGACAAGGGTGCTACAGCCTGATGGTGTTCCTTCGTCTTCTGTGGTGGAGACACAGGCCGAACCGCCCGCAGCGCACGGTGCGTAACGCCGCGGGCAGTGCGGCCTGAACTAATTGACGGTGAGTCTAGAACCCAGCATAAAGCTTCTTAGCCGGATTCTTGGGCAAAAATGGCACGCTGCTCGAACAGCCCCGTCCACACTCCTGTCCATACGGTCAACCCACCCTAAATGTCTTGGATGGCACTCCTGTGCCAGGGTGCTCGCCCGTCTGGGCTATTACACCAACATCCAACAAGCAGCTAAGGTTCGATGGCTTGCCTCCCCGAAGAGTGGTTCTGGAGTTGGGAGGCTGCGGTGAGCCGACGCGACTCTTGAACAGGGGCCATTCGGGGCTGCCAAGTCGCGAGCAACTCCCTGGGGGGGAGGGTTGCTCGGACGAACGTCCCAGAAACTCTGGCCGATAGAGTTTTGGGGCGTTTCGTCATTTAGAGTGCTGGGAACGGTGTGCATTGGTTGCTGGACGCTGTTGTCTATTCCAAGTCTTTTTTGGGATCTTCGGCGGACTCTTCTGCCCACCGTGCCAACGTCAGTACCTCCAAAGTCGCCAATAGCTGTTGGCCACACTGCACGCAGCAGTGACCATGCAGGCCCTGACCTTGCTCCGCTGTCCCCTCCTCCGGCGTCATTCGGTATTCGAAGATGGGTGGCCGCTCTTGGCAGAGCGGGCAGATCTCCGGCGTCTTGTCCGCGTCCTGCCAGGCAGAGAAAAGAATCGACTCGCGCATTGCGCACGCTCTTTCGGGGGAGCGTTACGTCAAGAATGTCGGGGAGGAGTACTTCCACGAGAGTACGGTCGTTGCCTGCCACGCAGCAGTGATGCGAGTCACGGTTGGCATACCGTTCGTCATCGGGCCGTCCGTTACCAAGGTCATTCTCTCTGGATTGAGATCACAGAGCGGCATATGAAACTCTACATGTCGGGCACCGAGTGAGTTGTTCCACCCACGATAGAAGGCCTTTTGCGCTGTGCGGGAAGTTTGTCTACCAAGGAATCGCCAAATCAACTGCCCGTGGCGAGAAAATCGGGTCCTTGACCAATGCCCGTGTCAAACGACAAGAGCAGCGCCAGCAACGTCGTCCTGCAAACGGGCGTGCCGTTGATTGCAGCAGGCCCGAGACGGTGAACGGTGCGTCCTCCCCCGAGTGCACACCGACAACGACCGTGCCATCCTACGTTCCTACGCTGATCAATATTGAACGCTCGTTCTCCCTTTGGATCACTCTCGGAGGTGACTCTTGTCACCGACACGCGACCGCTAGCCGAACTACTGTCGCGCAATGTAGCACACTTCCCCCGAGGCCCTAAATACCGGAGTTCGCAGTCGATTTCTCTCAGGGCCTAGTTTCAAGACATCCGAGTTTCGCTTTTAGCGGTTACGGGCGATGCACCGCTGGGCTGCTAGTGTCTTGCTGAGGGTTCTCGCAGAGAGCTACGGGAAGACGTTCCATCAGCAACCTTGGGGGAGGAGCACACGAGGCAGTCCGCTCGTTACCAAGGTCATGCTCTCTGGATTGAGATCATAGAGCGGCGGCCGCCGGTTGGACGAAGCTGTTTGTATGGTGACGATTGCTATTCAGGGTGCCGGGGGGCAGGCTGGGATCGGCCTGCTGCTCGCCAGCTTTTGGTTTTGGGCGTGTATCTGGAACAGGGTCGTTGATCTGCACTCGACTTCGCATGTTCCGCTGGGGAAGTAGGGCCCTTCCGATTTCGTCCTTCCTAATGCAAAGGGCCATCCCTGATGTCTGGCGGAACGGATGCGCTGCGCAGGTATGAGCGAATGGCCAGATCACTCCGAACTGCCTTCAGATGTCAGGATTTGACTCAGATCAGTGAGAGACATGTTGAAGCGGCCCTCTGGCCTTGTCCTACATCGCGCGCTTGGCGACGAACGTCAGACGAGAGCACACTCGTGCTGCCAAGAACATTGGCGCCTCACTCCTCTTCGGAGCAGAATCCGCATCGAATAGCCGCTAAATCACACAAGAGATCTGGCCCAAAGGAGTCCGCGTATGAAGAAGCTAATGCTTGGTGGATCGCGTTTGTGCTTCTTTTGTCCCTCCATGCCCTTGCTCAGTACGGGCAGGAAAACCGGGCAAAAACGGACGCACAAGAGAAGCAAGCTCAGAAATCCGCAAAAAACAAGAAGACTGTGACCGGTTGCTTGCAGAAAGGGGACGAGCCGGATGAGTTTTCCATTCAGGGAGAAGATGGCAAAAGTCTGGGGCCTGCGGAGTAGTAGCGTTAAGCTGGAAGAACACGTCGGCCACAAGGTGAGCGTGAAGGGTTCAGCAAGTGAAGAGTCAAAAGCTGAAGAGATGAAAGAAAAGAAAGAAGAAGGAGAGGTCGAGAAGGCAACAAAGAAGGAGGAGTATGGAGATATTCGCGTTACGAGCTTGAAGATGATCAGCGCCACTTGCAAGTAGCGTCGCCTCGGCAAGCTTCTGTGGGGCTAGCGACGATGCTGGCCCCTTTGTTGCACCCAGTCCGTACCGGCGCTTCGCTTCATAATCTGCGGGTCGCACTCATCGTTCGGGGTTTTCTTCCTCCGAAATTGTCGGAGTGTCCTGCAATAGCTGCAAGTTGAGCCGGGCCGCCACATGGTTACCCTTGCGCAGTCGCTGCAATCTCTCGAGCTGGTTCATGGCCTGATAGAGCTGACTATTGATCATCGCCTGGAACCGCAAGATTCGGTCGATCGCTGTATTCGCGAAAGGGCGGGATCTCGTGAACTCCTCCCGATCCATAAAGCCCAGCTACACCAAACCAGGTGGCTGCGAGCGACTGACTTGGCTGTGTTCACGAGCACCTTGGGTTCTCCCCAGTCGGCAGCCAATCGATCGATCTGCTGAACCCCATCGAACCGGACTGGGAGTCCGGTTCTAGGCTCCGTGCCTTGGTTATGTTCGTTTACCCTCCGTTTACCCGGCCGTTGGATCGGATCGGGAGAGCCCCACTAAAGTGACGCGCAGCGGCGGACCAGTTCCCTTCCCTCCTTTTCCGCGCAGAACTGCGGTCGCGGGCCCTGGCCGACTGGGGTCCGCATGAATAGATTCAGAAAGTTAGGCTTCGTTGACTATGGCGAGAGCGGGCTGCAGGTTCATAGTTCACTTCTAAGCGTCGTTCTCCACGACTAGCTTCCGCGCCGCAATCCCACACAACAAAGCTCCAAGACAGCCTGAGTAAATCAGGCACTGCTGGATCTAATCCGGAGAGCATCCGCCAAGGCCTGGACAAGAACTTGAAGCAGGCGCGCGCATTTTACACTCTCATTCTCTCATATAGCCAATAGCCCGTTTCACGGACGGAATCCCTGGCTACCGCAAGGCGATTCCTAAACACAAGGCGGCTAGCTATCTCCGCTTCGCGTATAAGCGCACCACTTGTGACATGGGAATTTCGCAACAGGAATCCCATGGTGTAATCGATCATGCGATCATTCAAGAGCCGAGTTCTCTATGCGGTCTTGTCGGTACTACCTCTTCCCGCGTCACTCTCGTTCAACAGTGCGCGGACCTTGCGCGCCAATTCAATTGGAAGAAATGGCTTTTCCAGGTAGCCAGCGTCTTGCGGGAGGTGCGCTGTCTGGCCGATTGTGTCTTCCGCGTAGCCAGAGATGAACAAGAACCGCATCTCTGGCCGCAGCAAGATTGCTTTTTTCCTCAACTCCAGTCCATTCAGCTTAGGCATCATGATATCGCTGACCACGAGGTCAATCTCGCCGGGATTGTTCTCCAAAATCCGGATCGCCTCAGTGCCGTCCTCCGCCGCAAGTACGGTGTAGCCGCGTTTCTCCAAAGACACGGAAATCAATCTGCGCAGAGCTGGTTCGTCCTCGACCACGAGCACCGTTTCGGTGCCGGAGAGGATCTCGGTTTGCATCGGTGGCGTCTCATCTTCTACCTTCAGTTCGGTCACTGCCGTCGGAGGCAGGTAAATGCGGAACCTGGTGCCCTCTCGCAAGGCGCTCTCAACGGTGATGTGCCCCCCGCTCTGCCGTACGATGCCGTAAACCGTCGACAGCCCCAGTCCCGTCCCTTTGCCCTCCTGTTTGGTGGTAAAGAAAGGCTCGAAGATTCGGGCCTGGGTTTGTTCATCTATGCCAGAGCCGTTGTCGCTCACCGCCAGCATCACGTAGCGTCCGGGCTGCACCTCGATGTGGCGACCGGCGTATTCCTCATCCAGTTCCACGTTGGCCGTTTCAATCACCACTTTGCCGCCCTGCGGCATGGCGTCGCGAGCGTTCACCACCAGGTTGATGAGGATTTGCTGGATCTGTGCAGGGTCCACTTTGACCGGTTGCAGGTTCGGCTCCAGAACCGGAACCAGGTCGATGTTCCCGGGGATGAGGCGGCGCAGGAGCTTGTGTGTCTCCCACACCACGGCATTGACGTCCAGAACTTTTGGCTCGAGCACCTGCCGCCGGCTGAGGGCCAGCAGTTGTCGCGTCAGTGAAGCGGCCCTCTGAGTAGCCGCCTTGATCTCAGCCACGTTCCGGCGCAGGCCTTCAGTTGTGCCGGCTTCTTCCAACAACAATTCGCTGTATCCCAGGACGATTCCAAGATAATTGTTGAACTCGTGGGCCATCCCGCCAGCCAATTGCCCCACCGCTTCGATCTTCTGCGCCTGGCGCAACTGCTCTTCCAGCGCCCGCCGTTCGGTGACGTCTTCGGCGATCACCTCGAGCCCAGCGGCCCTCTGGTGCTCGGTGCCTAAGACCCGGCCACTCAGCCGTACCGTGATCAGACGCTGATCCCGCCGCCTCCACTGCACTTCTTCTTCAATCTCCCCGGTCAGCTGCCACTTGTGCAACAGACGCAGCCCTTCTTCCGGTTCGGCGAAAACATCCTGGGCCACGCTCAATTTCAGAACCTCTTCCGCTGAGCTGTAACCCAGCATGGCCACCAGGGCAGGATTCACATCCACGAAGCGACCGTCCAGAGTGCCCCGGTAGATGCCATGGACCGCGCCTTCGAAGACCGACCGGTGGTGAGTTTCCGATATCTTCAGCGCTGCTTCGGCCCGTACGCGCTCGGTGATGTCACGGATATTGCACTGAACCACCTGGGTTCCATCAACCGGGTAGACGTTGCTGACAAACTCTACGTTAATTCGCCGCCCGTCTTTGGTTTCAAGCGGCAAATCCTCGTAGCGGATAACCCCCTTCGTTTGGAGCTCACCAAAAGCGGACCGGGAGGCGGGAATATCCTTAAACGGGCCGATTTCCCAGAGTTTCTTGCCCACGAACTCACTGTGCGTATAGCCCAACATCTCAATCAAAAATGGGTTTACGTCGGCGATCTGCCCAGTCTTGAAATCGAGAATCAATATTCCATCTTTGGCGGTTTCAAAGAGCCGCCGGTAGCGAGTCTCGGAGTCTTCCAGCGCCTGTTGCGCTTGATTGTGTGCCGCCTCAGCGAACTTCTGCTGCGAGATGTCTACCAGTGTGCCTTCGATCATGGCCGGTGTCCCATCCGGCCCCAGCACTGGCTTGACGTTCTCCAGCACCCACACCGCACTGCCGTCCTTGCGTCGCAACCGCGACGCGAAATTGGTCAGGGAGCCGAGACTCCGGCATTGTTCCAGGAAGTCTTGCCGGTCGCTGGGAGAAAAGTAGAACTCCAAGGCATGGCAGGCTAGCAACTCCTCCCGCGACGCATAACCCATGATGCGCACAAACGCCGGATTGCAGTCGAGCACCTGGCCGTCCAGGGTAGTACGGTAAAATCCCACCACGCTCGATTCGAAGAACCGCCGGTAACGCTCATGCGAGCTCCCTTCCGGGATTCGATCCCGAGCTCGCGCTGATCTTCCAGATGTGCCATCACCTGCCGCGCCAGGGCCCACAGGATGCGCCCCTGTCCTTCGGTCAAAGCGCGCGGAACATGATCCATCACGCACAGTGTTCCCAGCGCGTACCCCTCGGGCGTCAGCAGGGGGGCCCCGGCATAGAAACGGACTCCCGCCCGCGTGGCCAGCTGATTCCTGGCGAAACGTTTGTCGTTCAGGGTGTCAGAAACGATGAGTACATCGTGTTGCAGGATGGTGTGGGTGCCGAAGGAGACTTCCCGCGGGATCTCACTTACATCCCACCCGACTCTTGATTTGAACCATTCCCGGCTGCTGTCGATGAGACCGATCAGTCCAATGGGTGTGCCACACACATAGGCGGCCAGCCGAGCGAGGTCGTCGAACCGCTCTTCCGGAGGCGTATCCAGTATCCGATAACTCCAGAGGGCTCCCAACCTGCCGGCTTCGTTCCCGGGCAGAGGTGACTGCATGCTGCACACTCGAATACCAACTGAATTACGATTAGGCCATTTTTTAACACTTATAGCATTGGGTTCGGCTCGCCACTATTAACCACTTAGGTATTCTTCATACCTTCGTGACTGATGGTGTCGCGTTTTGCAATTACAAGTCAAATTGTCTGAAATTCAGACAAAGCCCGGCCGGAAGCGAATCCGTCATTGGCCGAATACCTGGGATTGACCCCGACCCAAGCTAGATCCACCCAGCGATCGATGGACCAAGAACGGCCGACAATAGAACCGTTGATGCAAGAAACACGAACAATTAGCGGAGTGCTGCGTGCCGCTATTCAGCAAAGGCAGAACAATCCGGACACGCCTCTTAACGTATTGGGAAGAGCGTAACAGGTTCAAAACAAGGGATACATGTTGGAGGGAGTTGAACCCCGACGCGCAGCCTTTTCAGACTAGCGTTAATGATCATCTACAACGACTTAGCAGGTCTTATGCGGCTGCCTAAGTCACCTTAAAGGTAGTTGGAGATACGCATATCTTGGGCCGGGATCTTGGTCCCGAAGGCAGCGTTCGCCTTGATGCCCCTCCGCTTGTGTCCCAGTATTGCGTCGAGGCATGAAAACTCACGATCCGTCAATCCCAACGTATCTATGTCCCGGCTTCCCGCCCTTGTGACCTAAGCCCCCGAAAACTGAACCGCTTAGAATGTGAGGCGAAGAGAACTGCCATGAAGGGCACGCGACACAGCGAAGAGCAGACATTGCCATCTTGAAGCAAGGCGAGGCGGGATTAACCACGGCGGAGTTATGCCGACAGCACGGGATCACCGAGCAGACTTATTACCGCTGGAAGGCGAAGTACGGCGGGATGGACAGCGGCGAGGCGAAACGGCTGAAGCAACTGGAAGACGAGAACCGGAAGCTGAAGCATGTGGTGGCGGAGCTGACGCTGGATAACCGGGCGCTAAAAGACGTGCTCTCAAAAAACTGGTAGCGCCTGCGGGACTTCGGGCAGTCGTGAGCTATGTCGCGGTGGAGTACCAGATGAGCGAGCGGCACGCCTGCAGGCTGATGGGATTGGGACGATCGACGCATCGCTATGGGGCGCGGAAAGCGGAGCGGGACAGCGAACTGCGAACCCGCTTGAAAGAGCTGGCGGCCAGGCGCATGCGGTTTGGCTATCGGCGATTGACGGCGATGCTGCTGCGCGAAGGGATGCCGGCCAATCACAAGCGGGTGTACCGGCTGTACCGCGAGGAAGGGTTGGCGATGAGGATTCGGCAGCGGCGGCGGATCCGCTGGAATGGCGCAGTCACGAGCCCAGCCGCCACGATGCCGAACGAACGTTGGTCGATGGATTTCGTGAGTGATTGCGTAAGCACGGGGAAGGTGATTCGGATGTTGACCCTGGTGGACGATTGCACGCGGGAATGTCCGGCCATCGAGGTCGATACCTCGCTGGGTGGATTACGAGTGCGCCGGGTGCTGGATCGGATCGCGCTGGAGCGCGGACTACCAGAAGCAATCGTTCTGGACAATCGGCCAGAGTTTCGCGGTCGGGCGCTGGCGGCCTGGAGCGAAGAACGTGGTGTGAGGCTAGAGTTCATCCAGCCCGGCAAGCCCGTACAGAACGTCTATGTCGAAAGCTTCAACGGCCGGTTGCGGGATGAATCGAGGTTCCCATCCCGGTTATAGTCGAGGAAACTGCATCCGGCCCCCCAGCGCGGCTGATCGTTCCAAAGACCGGCGCTCTTGGTGACGTCGGTAAAGGTTCCATCCCCGTTGTTGCGATAGAGGTGGTTTTGGCCATAGTAGCTGCAAAAGATGTCCTCGAATCCGTCGTTGTTGTAGTCGCCGATGCAGACGCTGGACGCCCAGCCCGCCTGCTTCAGTCCCGCCTTCTCCGTCACATCCGTGAATGTGCCATTGCGATTATTCTTGTAAAGGCGATTCGTGGCACCCGGCGGATCTCCTGTCAGACGCGTACCCGAGAGCAGAAAAATATCCATCCAACCGTCGTTGTCGTAGTCGATGGAGGCACAACCACAACCGGTCGCTTCCAGAATGTATTTCTTGCTCTCGACGCCGCCATAGAGCACGGGAGCTTGTAATCCTGCCTCCGAGGCCACATCCACGAAATAGGTATTAAAGGGCCGTCCCGAAGGCGCTGGTCGGGCTAAGGGCTTCACTGTGTGCGCGGAAACACCTTGCGCGAGGAGTCGTGGAGTTGCTACCAGGACTGCGGAACCGAGGGAAAATCGCACAAAGGCGCGGCGCGTAAACGTCAAGGCTGTTGCTTCTCCATGGATGGGGTTCTCTTCTACCAGACCCGTTTCTGGTCGCCATACCACATATTCTAGCTGCTCGCCGCAATCAATTTTGCGGAGGAAACGACCAGGCTTCAGGATTCTCAGTTTCCTTCCTGCTATTCAAGCTACGGGGCTTGAACTCTTACCCCGATAATGAAGACACCCACCGTTTCGTTCGCCTGCTCAGCTGGTACCCACGATTTCTGGCGCTCGTAATTGAAGGGTCAACGGCGAGGAGCGCGTCTGCGGTTGCCCGTGCCACAACGATTCGCAGTCCCTCCTCCCGCGGACCCGATGGACTTCGTTCAGGCGCTCCGGCGTTTTTTCTGGCCTTTATCCTGCGCTCGATCGAACCGGACTGGGACCCCGTTTACGCCCCACACCTGGCCGGATTCCCCGTCAATGTCTGCTGTGCCGACTTGGGCGGAGAGCTGAGCACGGAATATTCGACAACAGCCTAGATCTTAGGCCGAAACAAATGGTCTTTGGTGGGGTTAGCGTCTTCGATCACACTGTTTTGGTACGAGGAACAGAGCGTGAAAACGTTCGAAGGTAAAAACTGCGGGTCGCGTCCTTCCGCCGCCGGAGCGCCGCCCAGAATTGTTCTTACCGGTAAAGAACGAGAGATGATTCGAATGGTAGCCGATTGCGCGAGTCCCCACTTCATAACACGGCACCTGGAGTTAGGGGAAATCCAGCTCAGGGCGGCTCTCGATTCCGTCTTTGCAAAACTAGCGATGTCGGGCCGTCTGGAATTGCTCTCCCGAGAAGGACGCTAACGACCTTTGCTGCCGAGAAAGCGTGGCTCGTGTCACAAACCGGCCCTAAAAGAAGGCTGCCCCGCGGCCTTGTATGGATCGACGAAAAACATTTTCGCGGTTTTGGTTGCTCCGAATGTGCTTGGGCATTCAACGTTTCTGGCTCGCCCACTGGCAATTCCTTTGACGAAATGATTGTCGGACTTAATCGCCTGGCGACTGACGTTACTACGCAACTGACTGACTTGGCGGAGGCGCTGCACAACAGCATCGCTTGTACCCCTGGCATTCTCGGCACGCCCATGCAAGAAGGTTCGAGCGCCATCGCGGGTCTGGTATACGAGAGCATTCGCGAAGTGACCAGATTAGTGGGTAACACTGCCGATCCCATTCTCGCGCAAATCGCGCCCATCCTGGACAAGACCAGTTCCCGGGAACGTGAGTCTGTACTAGCGGCGCTAAACGGGATGATGGGGGACTACCTCGCCGCAACGGGCAATCCGCTCGCGATTCCCATGCAGCTACGCCGCAAAGGCCAACCGTTGACACTCGAAAGGAAGGCCCTGTCCGTGGCGGTTCCTCGGCCACGCAACAAGCTGCTCGTCTTAGTACATGGTCTGTGCATGAATGATCTGCAATGGACGCGGAAGGGTAGCGATTTTGGGGCGGCACTTGCCCGTGACCTGGGATATACGCCGGTCCACCTGCATTACAACAGCGGTTTGCATACCTCACCAACGGGCGCGCGTTTGCCGCTTTGATTGAGAAACTTCTCCAGCAGTGGCCGGAGCCGTTAAAAGAGCTCGCGATCCTTGCCCACAGCATGGGAGGGCTGGTATCCCGTAGTGCATATTATTATGGCGTGGCCGCAGGCCAAGCGTGGCCGCAACATTTGCGCAAGCTCGTCTTCCTGGGCACGCCGCATCATGGTGCGCTGCTGGAGCGTGGGGGCAATTGGGTACACGTCTGCCTGGGTCTAAGCCCGTACACGGCCCCATTCGCTCGCTTGGGTAAACTGCGCAGCGCTGGCATCACCGACCTGCGCTACGGCAATCGGCTCGACGAAGATTGGCAAGGGTTTGACCGCTTCGACCATGCGGGAGACATGCGACATCCGGTGCCCTTGCCGGAAGGAGTAGGGTGTTATGCCGTTGCTGCCAACGTCGGGAAAAAGGCCGGCGATCTTTTGGGTGATGGGATTGTGCCCGTAAACAGCGCGCTGGGCCGCCACGAAGATCCTGGACGGACATTGTCTTTCGCTCGATCTCGGCAATGGGTTGGTTATGGCATGAACCATTGGAACCTGCTGAGTCAGCCATCCGTGTACGAACAGATCAGATGCTGGATCGCGTCTCCACGATCGGAGCCATCGCCGAACTCGGCGAAGCAGACCGCCTCACGGCGAACAGCGCGCTCGAAAAAAGGCACCTGGATCTGAAGCGGGTGACACCATTGATTCGGATGGAACGGAAGGCAAACTTGTCGAAGCGCATAGGCATCTCGGCGCACATTCACGCACTCTTTTTCGAGGTGATGACCGTAAAGGCGGACCAGCGCTGCTCGACGTCCGTGCTGCCGCATTTTGGGCACACAACCTCGCCCTCCTCGTAGTCGACGAGAGACAGGATCGTCGAGAAGACTTTCTTGCAGTCATGGCAAAGGAATTCGTAGTGAGGCATATTGCCTCCCGGTCAAAAGTGGACAAGAAAGCTTGTAGGCTTCAAGGGCGCCTGATTCAAAACGAACGCAACTGGCGCGATAGAGCGGGAGAGGCCTCCGCCGCTCCCGCCGGATGCGCTTCACTAGGCAATCATGGCCTTCTCAAACTGCTCGCAGAGAGTGGTCTCAACCGTGTAGAAGGTATAGGTGACTGGAGTTGTCAGATAGGGCTTTATGATCTCCTCCACCTTCGGGAACCACTCTCTCTCATACTTCTCAAAGTGTTTCTTCTCCGTCCAAAGGCTTACGAACCGAGCCTTCTCGGTCTTGACCTCGGGGAAGAATGGCAGGATCTCAAGGAACCCTGTCTGCTTCTTCAGGATCGGGAATACTTCGTTCTTCATTACCTTGATAAACTCCTCTTTCTTCTCCATCTTAGGGACGAATTCAAGCATGCGTGCAAACATGATGTTCTCCTTTTCATGCTTCGCAAGTGAAGCGTTGGAATGAAAATCAAGGAAAAAGAAATCACAAAGGCCGAGCCGCGACCCGTGAGAGGGGCGGGGCGGGATTGCAAGTTAATGTCGATCCAGATTTCGTCTGCCAGTGTAGTCTTTGAGAACCGGAAGATTTGCACAAGAGCAAGGATTTGAAAAAATAACGAGTGCGCCCGGCTCCCGAAACGGGAAGTGGAGGTGCGTTTAATTCCTGGTTATCGCAAAATCGCAGGATTGTGATCTTCCTACTGTCAGCGCGCCAACGAGCTGAAGTGAAGACCCAGATAGTACGGCCACAACACTATCGCGAGAACACCCTTCCAAAACTCCAGGTGTAGAAACCCGATCGTAAAAAGCCAGGCCCCAATCCACACGGTTCCCATGAAGGTATGCTGCTCGATCTTTATCTTCATTTTCTCTCCGCGTGTTTCTGTGTTCAAGGGTTACCTCCGTTCGGTATTTCCTCCAAGAAATTGTTTGGCCGACAGCATTGTACCCTGTAGTGCCAATGTCCCTTGCTGACCGGCGTGCTTATCGAGTTGCTCACCATTGTGCTTACGATAGGCAATCTTCTCCATCTATAGGAATCAGCCAAAGGCAGGTAGGCCCCGCGCCCGCAGCGCGGGATTCTTTTTTCGCCCAAGGCAAAAACCTAGCTCGCACCACACGCCTGTCCGGGCCCAATCGCCTCGGATCTCTTGAGTATGCCACACGCCGATGTTCGCTCGGCCTCCCGTTTTGGGAAGGTGGAAGAGTGTTTCGCGCCAGGCGGTGACCCCATCTTTCTTCACCGCCGTAGCATGGAATTAAGATCGTCGAAAAGCAGCTGAACGTGGCTGGCAAGGAGGTAGATTTATGCGAGTCAGCGAAGTTATGACGCACAATCCAGTCTGTTGCATTCGCACGACTAGCGTAATCAATGCTGTACGCATGCTGCGAGAATTCGATATCGGATTTCTGCTGGTCATCGACGCCCCGACGACACGAAAGCTCATCGGCGTTGTTACTGACCGCGACCTGTGTCTCGCGGCGTTAGGGGAACTGCACGATCCGACCTTGACCACGGTTGAGGACTGTGTGGCGACCGATCTGGTCACCTGCACTCCGGATAGGGACACCCGAGAGATCTTGGCAACGATGGCGGAACATCAGATTCGTCGACTCCCGGTGGTCGATCAGGACAATCGCGTCCGGGGGATCGTGGGCATTTCTGACCTGATTCGACATAATGCTGCTGACCCTGGGGATATATGGATGGTTTCGAGCCGAATCACGGCGCCCAAAGAGGTCACCGTCAAAGCAGCCTAGCGGAGGCAAAACCCGCGCCCGCAGCGCGGGATTCCTTTCTTCGCCCAAGCAGCTTGTAGTAACCGGAAAACCGCCCAAGGCCGCCTCGACAGGCAGCCACTTTCATTTCACCCAACGCAGGGAAGTAAACTCTGGTGCGTTGCGGTCCTTTTTAGCTCTTCTTCGACGTCACCGCAAAGAAGGCGGCGGCCTCTTGATGCACGTGTTTGCCGCCGCATTTCGGACACTGGATCTTTTACTTTTCGTATTCCGCAAGCGTGAGGATGATTTCGAATGGCTTGTTGCAATCTTCGCAGAAAACTTCGTAAGGAGGCATGACGACCCTCCGATCGAACTCCGCAAACTCATTCTACAGCGCTGGGAGGCTTCGTATGGCGGCGATGAAAATGACGCGCCAAAAGCCAGCGGTGACATCACTGACACCAGACGCCGAATCACAGTACAAGAGACGTAGTTCACGAAATGAACTTTTCAGAAGGGAGAAATCAATGAAGTACAAAAGCCTACTACTCATCCTGCTCTTCACGCTGATGTCTGTGTCGTGGGCACAGCAAGCACCTGCGTCCCCGAGCGGCCCAGGGGGCCGGGGCCAGATGCGCGCCGAGCAACGCCAAAAGATGATGGAGATGCACAAGCAACAGATGGAGGCCATGAAAGCCGACGTGGAGAAGATGAAATCCTCTCTCGCGCAGATGAAGGCTAACCTTCTCACGATCAAGGATACGAATGAGATAGCACGCTGGCGGAACAATGTGGAAATGTGGGAAACGATGGTTGGACACATGGAGCAGATGCAAAAGCATATGGAGTCCATGCCCGGCATGATGGGTCCCGACATGGGCGGTCTTCCTTCACCTCCGCCCGCCGAGAAGAAGCCCCAGTGATGCTCTGCTTCGAAATCCCGGTTGCCAGCCAACAACCGCTTCACCCACACGGCGGGCTTTTCCATTCCGCCAAAAGGCAAGGGCAACATCTCTGAAATAGAACGCGAAGAGGAGTAAAAGAAAATCAGGCCGGGAGTGGTCCGAGAGTGAACGCTCAGCACTTGCGCTATCCGGCGGGCTTGAGCGGGGCGACTTCCGGCATCACCCCCTTTTTCAACAGAAAAGAGCATGCCTGTTCAAAACATTTGTGACGCACGTCACTGTATTCCTGATTTCGGAGGACTAAGGTTACCAGCGTCGACGGCTGAAAGGGTCAGCGAAAATAAAACGTCGCTGATCCGAAGTAGGCTGGGTGATCCACTTGGCGAGGCAACTCGTCGAGCCACCAAACCCGAAAAAACCGACTGAGTCTGCGAGGAGCAGTTGGGGTTTGGAACCGCAAAAGCGGTGATCGCATCAGAGGGCTGCGACGGTACACGCATCCACGCTGCTAACTCCCTCGCAAGAGTTGGCAGCTAGAGCGTAACCAATGCCGCAGCCTTTCTCTTTTCCCCGCCACGCAAAAATCCCTAGTTGAGGGCACTGCCGTTCTTACGCTCCCTTTGACATCGGTTTCGCGGAAGACTAGCATCAAAGTTGAGCGAGCTACCTTCTCTTACTCTTTCAGGTACCCTGAACTAAGTCAGCCCATCTGAAGTTCTCCCACCTTAGCTTCCCTCTGAAGGAGGAATTTCGTTATGACAGTTTTGACTCGTTGGGAGCCTCTCCGTGATTTGGCCACCTTGCAAAACCGCTTAAACCGTTTTGTCCGCGAGTCCTACAGTCCTGAAGGCCCAGAGGACACGCTGACGACCTCCAGCTTCGCACCGCCGCTGGACGTCTATGAAGACGAGCACCACATCATCCTGAAAATTGAAGTTCCGGGCATCGACGAAAAGGACATTGATGTCCGTATCGAGAACACCACCCTTATCGTCCACGGCGAGCGCAAGTTCGAGAAGGAAGAAAAAGAGGAGAATTTCCGTCGCGTCGAGCGGCAGTACGGAAGCTTCACCCGCTCGTTCACGCTGCCCAGTTCTGTGGATCCGGCGCAAGTGAGCGCCGACTATGAAAAGGGCGTGCTGAAGATCAAACTCGCCAAGAAGGCGGAAGCCAAACCCAAGCAGATCAAGGTTAATGTCGGTAGCGAGAAGACCCTCGAAGCCAAGGGGCACGGCAAGGCCGCATAAAGACAGCCCCTAGTTCGTGGTGCGAATAGCCAGCAAGAGAAAATAAGTCACAGGGTTACGACTCGGAGCGTCTCGTGGTCGAGGTTTTCCCGGAAGAATATATGGAGTAGCAAAACCTTTGAAGTGACTCCCAGGCTGAAGGCTGTTATTTCGGCAGCCCGGCCACCAAGAATGGAAGACCGCCCGTTGAGGGTGGTCTTTTTTCGTGTCGTGCGAAATCTTTAGGATGGGAAACCTTCTGACGAATTATGGCGAAGAGAAGCTGAGCGGTAAATCCTCGCATGTTGCACCGGGGAATGTTTCGACTGCACTCTCATCAAGGCATGGAGTTGTAACCCTTTTCGGCTACGGCATCGTAATCCGTGTCGACCGAGGCCATCTCGTTATCGAAGACGGCATCGGTGCGGACCGGCGATTCATGCGACTGCCTCGGGTTGGCCACGGCCTGAAAAGGCTAGTCGTTGTCGGCTCTGACGGATTTTTGTCTCTGGCAGCGTTGCGCTGGTTGGCCGATCAAAAGGCAAGTTTTGTGATGCTTGAGCGCGATGGAACCGTTCTCGCAACAACCGGTCCGGTCCGCCCGTCCGACGCACGGCTGCGGCGGGCCCAAGCCCTCGCGCATTCGTCCGGGGCTGCTCTGCGAATCGCGAAGGAACTGATCAGGCAAAAGCTCGCCGGGCAGGAGGTGGTCGCTCGGAACAAACTACTCAATTCCTCGACTGCCGATGCAATCGCTAAATTTTGCGCGGAGGTTCCAACCGCTGAAGAGGTCCCTGGCCTTCGCCTTATCGAAGCACAAGCTGCCTCGGCTTATTGGTCTACCTGGCACGGTCTTCCCATCAGTTTCCCGAACAACGGTCTGAAGCGCGTGCCTGATCATTGGCGTAGGTTTGGACCCCGAATTTCACCTTTGAGAGGATCGCCTCGATTGGCTGTGAATCCTCCGAACGCAATCCTGAACTATCTGTATGCAGTGCTTGAGGCCGAAGCTCGACTGGCCGTCGCCGCGCTCGGGCTTGACCCAGGCTTGGGTGTGCTACACGCCGATGCCCAGGCACGGGACAGCCCTGCCTGCGATTTGATGGAAGCAGCTCGCCCGCAGGTTGACGCTTACTTGGTGGAATGGATTACCCGACAGGCCCTGAAGCGCGAATGGTTTTTCGAAGAGAGGAACGGGAATTGCCGACTAATGGGTCCATTCGCAGCACGCCTGTCGGAGACAGCAGTCAACTGGGCTCGCGCTGTCGCGCCGAATGCTGAATGGGTAGCACAAGCCTTCTGGAGTTCTTCGCTTAGGCCCACCAACAAGAAAGACGTCATTCCGACTCGACTCACGCAACGTCGCAGAAGCGAAGGCAGGGGAAGCAATTTCGCAGTGCAGCTTGGTCCCGTACCTAGTCGGAAGAAAATCTGCATGGTTTTTGGCTCTGAGGGGGTGAAGAATCGCTATTGTCGGTCGTGCGCAGTTGAAGTCTCAAGGGAGAATATGATGAGAGTTGCATCGATGGGTCGTACAAAACCAAAAACCCCGCGAGCCAAAACTCGAATCTCTAAGATCCAGAGCAACCACGCCGTCGCAATCTCCTGGTGGTCACCGGCCAGTTTACCTGTCTGGCTCAACGAAGAGTGCTATCTCCAAGAAATTCAGCCTCGACTCCGACCGATCAAAGTTCGGGAAATAGCGGAAGTACTACAAGTCTCACAGCCCTACGCTGCCTTCATCCGCTCAGGAAAACGCCGTCCGCATCCCAGGCATTGGCACAGCCTGGCGAGTCTAGTTGGATATAGGCGAGCAATCACTACCTCCGACTAAAGCCACTTGGAAATATATTTATACAAAGAAATTATCTTTTATACTCCGGCCTCCGCGCCCCATGCTCGTTTTCAGTCAGGGCAGGATGGGACCCCGGACCCTCGGTTTTGGGCCGATTCTCGGCCTTCGTTTAGGAAGCGAATTCTCCCAAACTCGCTCCTGCCAAAAGCAGCGAAGGCTGGGTCCGAGCAACGGTGCAATCCGGTTGCACACCTGAGTCCCAAATCGGCCTTTCTTTGGTGGTGTCTCTCTTCACCAAGTGACTGGTCCAGATGTCGTTTCCTCTCTCCCGTGGCGGCGGAGCTTACTTGTCGGGGTGAAGGCGAGCCAGGAGCTTCGAATGGAGTCGCTGGCCTTGAACCGAATTAGTGCTTAACAAGGGGCCCGCGCTTGGCAGCAGATATGCAGGCCCCTCAGTCCTCTGCCTTCTCTCGATCAAGGAACCGCTGGAGAAATCTCGGTCCCTCCTTTCCATACTGCTCCGCCCCGATTCGCAAGAGAATCTCGCAGATTTGGGAGACGCTTCGAACTTCCCTGTCGGCCACCTGCTGGAGTTTCCGCTTAAGGTCAGCAGGAATGCGGAAAGCGAGCGGTGTGTCTTTTTTTGCTGGCATTGCAGACATTGTAAGAAAAGGTCATCTCTTTGCCTATTGATGCGATTGACACTCTGACAAATGCGAATGTATGCTTATGTATGAGATTCTAGTACATGACTAGAACATCCACATCGTTGATATTTGGTGAAAGGGCACTGCGATGAAGCCTCAGCACTCCAGGAAGCGTGATTTGGCCTCTGAAAACCTACGTTTCGCGAAAAGATTCATCTCTCAGACTTTGTCGAGTGTTTTGCTTGAACAATTGCGCGAACTCAGCCGCAATTCTTCACTGTCATTGCGGTGTGGTGACCTACTACTTCTCAGCGGTGGGTGGTACGTGACCCACACTGGTTTGCTTCGTCTGGCAGCTCGTCGACGGTGCAAAGGTATTCAGGTTCAGCCGATTCCGGAATTCTCTGATGCAACAAACGCTCGATATGCATTCAAGGCGACTGTCTATAAATCGCGCTCTTGCCAGGGTTTCGTCGGGCATGGTGATGCTGACCCGTCCAATGTTTCTGCGTTGGTTCATGGCGCCGAGATGCGGGTTGCCGAAACACGAGCTGTGAACCGCGCTCTGCGCAAGGCCTACGGCATCGGTATCTGCTCAATCGAGGAGATTGGTTCCGTTGCCGAATCGGCAGCTCGCCGAGTGACTCGAAGAAGCTTCCGCCACAGCCTGCTAACGGTAACTATGGCGGTCCCAAAGTCCGCGACCGACTCTGTCAGATCATTCGCCAGCACCAGCTCGATGCCACCTTGGTGAAGTCCTACGCCACTGACTTCTGTGGGGTGAAGAGTCTGCGTGAGGCAACGCGCGAGCAGGTCGAGAACTTCGTCGTGTACTTGGCCGACTGGGCCGAAAAAGACCGCAATGCCCTGCTCTGCCAGCTCAACAGCTACCTCGGGAGCAAGGAGAAGGAAGGTGCCGCATGAAACGCCGAATCCAAGGCTTGAGCGAGACGGCCCAACCTTGCCGCCGATGCTGTGCCCGACGGCGTGTTCCTCGTCCGCGTCGACCGCGCCCAGTACCGCTGGCATCCAGCGAAACCCTTCTACATCCTGCGCCTCTCCGTCCTTGAACCGCACGAACTGGCCGGACGGGTGATCTCCGGGCGGGTCTACTGCACCGCAAAGGCCCTGTGGAAGCTCGGCTGGTTCCTGCGCGATTTCCTCTATGACCCGGACTTGCTCGGGCGCGAAGAAGTCGACGAGAAAGCACTCTCCGGACTCCGCGGCGTGGTGAAGATCAGCCACACCACCGTCAACGGCACTTCCCTGCTCAACTTCGACGGATTCGCTCCTGCCAGCCAGTGGGCGGAACTGTCCTCCGCTTCCTCCTTGAAGAACGGCGGATCCGAGGTGGCCTGATGACGTACAGCTACACCCAGATCAGCCAGTACCTCGGCTGCCCGCGCCGCTACCGGTATCGCTACTTGGACGGCTGGAAAGAAAAAGACACCCGGGCAGCGATGCTGTTCGGTCGCGCCTTCGAGCAGGCCCTGTCCGCCTACTTCCAGCGAGACGATCCCGGAGCGGTGCTGTTTCGCGAATGGGCCGCCCACAAGGACAGCAAACTCGAGTATTCGAACGGAACGACGTGGGATCGCATGCTGCAGCAGGGCATCCAGCTGCTCGAGCGCTTTGCCCAGGACGACCGCATCCGCGTCCGCCAGCCCAGGAAGAACCTGCAGATCAAGTTCACGCGGTCTCTGCCGAAGGGGAATGACTTCGTCGCCTACGTTGACGCGATCGGACACCTGGACGGTACCCCCTGCCTGCTCGAGTGGAAGACCACTTCCAGTCGGTATCCGGAAGAACCGCAGGGACTGCTGATGCTGGATCCTCAGCTGGTCTGCTACAGCTGGATGACCGGCATCTCTGACGTCGCTCAGGTCGTTTTCGTTCGCAAGCGACTGGTCGAGATCCAGTACTTCCGGACCACCATCACCGACGAGCAACGCGAGGAATTCGGCCGGCTGGTCGACGACACCATCCGACGGATCGAATCAGCCCAGTTCCTGCCGCACAGCGGCGTCCGGTTCCCGCAGAACCCCTGCACCAGTTGCCCGTATGTCGGCCTGTGCCTGGGACAACAGGAACTGGTCGACGCCAACTCTAGTACGCCGTCCGGGAGACAACCTTGGTTGGCTTGACGAACTTGATTTCTAGGAATCCGCCCATGCCGCCGAAGCTGAACAAGAAGCGCGCCTTGTTCGTGCTCACGAAGATCGACGAGATCCTGGCGTGGGAGCGAAAAAGCGAGGCGGAGCGGGATACCCGGTTCGTGGAACTAGGAAGGTATCTGTGCGAGGTACGGGCGGGGCAGTACTGGAGGCTGGAGAATCTGAAGTCGTTCGACGAGTTCCTGGAACGGCGGTTCCCGGAATCGAGAAGGAAGGCGTACTACCTGATGTCCATACACGAGCACCTGCCGCCGCAGGCGAGGAAGGACCTGAAGGAAGTCGGCTGGACGAAGGGGTTAGAGCTGGCGAAAGTGGCGCGGGCGGAGGGTCAGGACTTCGATTGTGCAACCTGGTTGCACAAAGCCCGAGAGATGCCGAAGGAAGAGTTCAAGCGAGAAGTGGAGAAGGAACTAACCGGGACGGAGACTCAGAACCGCACGAGATCATCTACTTCAAGATCTACAAGAGCTCAGATCCCGGTGATCGAGCAGGCCCTTGAGACCGCGGCGCTGATGCTGGGCACGGACAAGTCCCGCGGCTACTGCCTGGAAATGATTTGCGCGGATTTCCTTGCGGGAGCGCACCTCGAGGACGGAAATCCGGAAATATTGTTGCAGTCTATCCAGCAGTTCTTCAAGTTCCTTCCTGGCGAGCAGAAGCACGCATTCCTGGAGCAGGTGAACGGGCGGGCTTCGTGAGTTCTATCCGACCAAAACGTCCAGCGTCTGCGGCTGGATCCTGAATCGTACAAGCAACTCTGTCGACAAGTCTTGCGGAGGGACGGCTGGAGATGCCAGGCATGCGGCGCGAGGGTAAACCTTGAGGTCCACCATAAACAACATCGAAGCCAGGCCGGAGACGATTCCGAGCAGAACCTAATCACGCTCTGTGCCGCATGTCACGCGAGGGTGCATCGCGAGCAAGAGACACACCGTGATTCCCATCCATCCTATCTTCGAGCTCACTTTCCGTCCGTCAGACGTTCAACGCACGGTCACAGGAGGGTCCTGAAGCCACCGAGCAACCCGTATCACCAGGTTTTTGTCGACAAGGCATAGGTGCGTTGTCGTTCGCTCGGCTTGGACGCAGAAGTTGAAAACGTCATCCGGCCTCGGCCGACGCTGAGGTCTGTGCCTGCTTCTGCTTCAGGGAGCATTCCCACGTTAGCAGTAAAGAGGATCCGTTCGAGCGCGTCGGCGAGAACAACCGGAAACTCCGAAGTCAGGAGATTGATGTCTACCAAAATCGCAGTATCTCTGTGAAGCCGATAGAGGTTCAGCGATCCGCGATGCTCATTCTTCGTGGTCACCAAGTCGAGTGTCAGATTCCAAGCCGGAGTATCGTTGCGCCACCTCAGATGCTCTAGCTTATTCCACTTATAGTCCAGCACCTCCCCTGAGGTGGTTAACACCGTCGGCAAGTCCGGGTGGTTCCAATCCTTAGGCAGGAGTTTCACCCTGAGGTCAAATCCGTCAAAATCGTTGCCGGAAAAGGCTTCCTGGAGGAGGTGGCACAATTGAATGTAGTCGCGCGTAGTCTTCAACTTCTCGGTAGCGCGGCGGATCGCGAGATTGCTGACAAATACGCTTCTCTGCTCCATCGTACGCTGGGCAACCCGCCGGAGTTCTCCAAACTCGAGATATCCCAGGTGCTGCACACCAAGCCACACGCCTGTACCCAAAACTGCCAGAATCAGTCCCAGCGTACTTCCCGTGGGCCAAAGCAGAAACAAGCTGAGCAGAGCGAAAACGGCCGACACCGCGTACAACACGATCACGACTTGGCGGTGCGACATCCCGCGCTCGAGAAGTTTGTGATGGATGTGCTCACGATCGGCGGTGAACACTGGTCGACCGCTGATTAAGACGACGAAGCACCGAAAGAACGGTCTCCAAAATTGGAAGGCCAAAAGAAACCACCGGAATAGCGACGGCAACGATCGTGGGTGATTTCTCGGCACCCTGCAAGGCAAGTGCGCTCAGCATGAAACCGATGAACAGGCTGCCGCAATCACCGAGAAAGATCGTTGCCGGATTAAAGTTGAACTTCAGGAATCCGAGGATCGCGCCAGCCAAGTGCGATGCTAAGTAACGAAACCAGAGATGCATTGCTGAAAATTGCCGCGCCAAAAACAACCACCGTCGAAAACAATGCAGAACCCGCGGCAAGCCCGTCCAAACCATCAATTAGGTTGAAGGCGTTGGTAATTCCAATAACCCATAGGATCGTGAGCGGAAGGCCGATAGTCCAACCGAAATGCCGGGCACCGAACAACACGGGCAGGTCGAGAATCCTGAGACCCCCGACAAAGAGCATCGTGGCAGCAACGCCTTCAACAGCGAACTTAACGTACGGGCCGACCGTGAAAATATCGTCATAGACGCCGAGCAGGAAAACAATCGTCGCGGGTACAAGAACCGTCAGGAGCGTCCGAATTGGAGCGTCCAGACCCAAGGAGGGCAAATAAAGATTGGCCAAACACGCGACAGTGACACTCATCAGGAAGGCGAGGAATATGGCTATGCCTCCCAAGCGAGGTAGTGGGATCTCGTGGAGGTCACGTTCCTGAAGTGGAGGTGCCACCCACCCACGGCCCATGGCGAGGTTGCGAACGAACCATGTAAGGAGGAACGAAAAGAAGATCGACGATCCGAAAACGACCAAATAAAAAGGCGTCAACCGAGTCTCCGCAGCCAGAGCCGAAGAAGTGCCGTCAGGCAGACTGACTCTTCGCGCCAAGCGAACTGCTTCGGCGATTTAGCCAGAAGCCGAATAAAGCTAAACATTTTCGAAGTGGCAGGTTAGCGAACTATAGCAACTCTGAAGGAAAAGTGCCAATCTGTTTTTCGATACGCCCGCGGGAATCGCAACCGAATTCCAGTCGTGGAAAAACTGAACAAAGTGCGTGGGTTCCCGAGTCCTTTGTACCGAGCAGATTCAAGTTGTGCACATCCGTCGCACGGCTTAGAATTCTCTCAGGTCATGCTGCGCATTTTGAATTTCCTCTCTCGCCGCTCGTACCTGCTTGTCGTGCTTGGCGTCGCTGTCTTGTTCCAAGTGGGCTCGGCACAGAACAACCTCGCCACACAAGAAACCACACATCCACAGGATGCAACAAAGGAACCAACAGGAATTGTCAGTCGGCCACCGGGCAATTCCTCGGGACAAAAGAACCCTCAGCAGGCCGATTCTTCCGCACTCGTCCTCGGCCCGGGTGACGAGGTGGAGATCACGGTGTATGGCGCGCCTGACCTTTCCGAGCACACTCGAGTGAGCGCCGAGGGAAACATCTCAATGCCGCTGATCGGTTACGTTCGAATGGCCGGCCTCACTAGTAGCGAAGCTGAAGGAGCGATTGAGAGCCAGCTACGCCAAAACAACATTCTTAACGATCCGCAAGTCTCGTTGTACGTCAAGGAATACACGAGCGGCGGCATTTCCGTGGCCGGCGAGGTCGCCAAGCCAGGGGTCTATTCTGCTCTCGGGCCGCACCGCCTCTTCGACGTACTGCAAGCCGCTGGCGGGCTCACGGAAAAAGCTCGGCTCAGGTGGTCATCTCGCACCGAGGCGACGAAAGCAATCCCTCACGGTTGAGCTTTCGAAAGACCCGGCGGAGATGGCGACGCAGCAATGTCGAATTACTTCCCGGTGACACCGTGTTCTTCGCCAGCAGCGATCGTCTATGTCTTGGGAGAAGTGAATAAACCGGGCGGATACGTCCTAAACTCCACCGGCGCCGTGACGGTGTTGCGGGTAGTCGCCGCGGCAGGAGGACCAACGCGCTCTGCTGCTGTGGGCGGCACTAAAATGATCCGGCGGACCCCGAACGGGTTGCAGGAGCTGCCCAGTTCCCCTGAAGAACCTTCTGCGCGGTAAAGGTCCAGATATTCCAGTCTCGGCTGAGGACATACTCTTCGTTCCGAGCAGCCGCATGAAGGCGATTGTCACTGCTAGTACAGTGGTGGCGACCAGCGCTGCGACCGCGGCCGTATACCACGTTTATTAAAGAGAATAATGTGCCCCTCTTCCATGGCGCAAAACGTCTTCGCGGGGACAGGTTAGACTGGGCCTGAAAGCTAGCCAAGCTGGCGTGAAGAGTGGGGGAGCACTTCCATTGTGCAACCTCCTGCGGGAGCCCGATGAACCTCCAAGTTCATCACAAGCAATTTCGCAGTCAATCGGGACTTGACTCCGAGCAAAACCTGACAACGCTCTGGGGCGTCTGCCACTCGACTGTACATAGAAGTGGAAGGAATCTGTGGAGACCGGGGTGAACTTGATAGCGAATGGCACCAGTTTGCGTGTTGCGGCTCGAGAGATGTTCGCTCAAGTCGCAATTCGATCTCGGTTCTGCCTGCGTACCACTGGGTGGTGCTGGCTCTGATACCACTGGACGGTACGCCGAAGCCCATCTAGGAGAGAAGTTTTGGCTCAGAAAGCCGAACTCTCGCTCAGCACGAGTGACATCGACGCACCGTCGGGGTTGGCCATCGGGCTGCGTAGTGTCCCAGATGAGTTCGCCGTCAAACTCCGTCAGCTCACATAGCAGTCCCGCTAGATCCCGAATGGTGACCTCATGTCCTGATCCGATGTTCACCGGAGCGGGCTTGTTGTAATGCTCCGCCGCAAGCAAAACAGCTTCTGCAGCATCTTCCACGTAAAGGAATTCACGCGACGCTGACCCTGATCCCCAACACGTAACGGTGCGTTCGCCACGTGCTCTCGCCTCCAGCAACTTTCTTATCAACCCCGGAATTACATGCGACGTTTGCAGATCGAAGTTGTCTTTCGGGCCATACAGGTTTACAGGCAAGAGATAAATACAATTGAACCCGTACTCCTGCCGGTACGCCTGCGCCTGGACCAGTAACATTTTCTTCGCCAGTGCGTAAGGTGCGTTGGTCTCCTCTGGATAACCATTCCACAGATCCTGTTCCTGAAACGGCAGTGGAACAATCTTTGGATAAGCACAAATTGTTCCCAAACACACAAGTTTGGGAACATTCATGCGCCTTGCATATTCGATGAGTTCAATACCCATAATGGCGTTGTCATAGAAGAACTCGCCGGGGTGTGACCGGTTAGCGCCAATACCACCCACGACTGCCGCCAAGTGAATAACCAAATCGGGTCCCGCACTGTCGAGGAGTCGGACAATTTGATCCCGTTCTCGCAAATCGTACTCGCCCTTTGTCGGGGCGATGACCTTCGCGCAACCAGCGGCCCTCAACTTCGCCAGAACATGCTGGCCGAGAAACCCACCGCCTCCGGTCACCAGGACCGTCTTGTGCTTCCAAAAATCGAATTCATTACTCAAGCATAGCTCCCGCAGCGGCCCGTTGTTATTTCAGTGATTCCAGCGACTCCTGTAATCGGCACAGTTTCAAAATGCACCTCTCCAACAGGCTCCTGAGTAAAGTGCGAAGCTTACATCTTTGGCTTTCCCGTCCAATAACGCTGAGGCACCTGATTATATTCCATCGGGACCTGCGGCTCCCGTTTCCTCCCAGCTAGTGGATCGTATGGATTTGCAGGCAGAGGATGTGTATCTAAAGAAGTCTGCCCAACTCTGAATGACCGGAAGCACCCCGACCGGCGACCTGATTACCACGTGGCTCTCCGCTCTGTTCAATGGCGCTGACCATCTGAGGAACCAGCAATTCCTTCGAAAATCGCTTCACAAGCTCAACAGTCTGAGCTGGGACATTTTCTGCACTTTTCTTGGCACGGGAAATATTCGTCACAATCCCGTCCACATCACCATGCTGCGAGGCGTATGCCGCCGCGCCAGCCTGCCCAATGATGTCACTCATGTGGCTTTCCTTTGGACCAATGTAGAGAAAGGCCCTGTCCGCAGCCAAGACATTGTAGATCTTGCAGGGATGAACAATACCAACATACTGTTCTCCCATCACTACAACTTGCAAATCGGCCGCGGACAAGGACGCCGACAAGCCTTCCTATTGGCTGGTAAGGAAGGCACAAGACATTCCGCATGCCGCGCTCTCGCGCACGCTCCTGCACCTTCCGAAACTCGCTTCCCCCGCCAACAAAGCAAAAAGCGATATCGTCGTGGTCCGCCAGTCGCTCAGCTGCCTGAAGCAGCGTTTCTAAGGGATGGCATGGACTGTGATTCCCCGAATACATAACGACAAACTTATCCGAAAGCTTGTGGTTCTTTCGAAACTCTTCCCTGCCGGCTGGATCGAACCTAACGCGGTCATCGTGTGACCAAGGGGGCACAACCAGAATCTTCTCTGCGCTAATACCCTTCGCTCGAATGCGCTCTTTCATGAACCGATCGAGCGCTACGATGAGATCGGCTCGTTTCAAGCTGTACAGCAACATGCGGACAACACACGTGCAAGCAGAGAATTCTCCGCAACCATCCGGCAGCAATAGCCTCATCCGGATTGAGATCCATGGACCAAAACACGAGGCGGCTAGCCCTTCTCGGCACAGCCAAACTCGCAAGAAAAGAAATAAGAGGCGGAGAGGTCATGGCCATCACCACATCGAAGCGCGGCAATGACCACAAACGAAGGGCGCAGACTTGCCATGAATGTGCCGAAGTCGGTTGCACGACGCCATTTCGAACTCTTGCCGAATCCAGTCGATGCGTACGCGAATGATTTTGACTTCGTTCCAGGTTTCCCGTCTTTGGGAATCGAATCTTGGGATCGTCGTAACCTCGGGAACTGCAGACTACCGTGACTTCGTGTCCAGCCTGCGTCAGAGCGACCGCCAAGTCACTCGCATGCTGAGCGGTCGAGACAACGTCCGGATAAAAGGCCTGGTTCAGAAGCAAGATCTTCATGATTGCTGGGATGCCAGAATATTCACACTCGCGTGTTCCAGCTTAACACTCATTTCTTGCAGTCTGCAGGGACGTACTCAATCGCTAAGCACTCAACTCTGCACCTCCGCAGCGGTTCTCGCTCAGATGCACGTTTTCTTCCTTGTGCAATAGGAACCCGCCGATCGACAGCACATCCATCTGCGTCCGCAGGAAGCAATCGATCGCCTGGGCCGGCGTTTGGACGATCGGCTCGTTCTCATTGAACGACGTGTTCAGCAGCACCGGCACGCCCGTCACTTCCTCGAACTTGTGAATCAGCTTCCAATACAGCGGATTCACTTCGCGCTCCACCGTCTGGAGCCTCCCCGTCCCGTCCCCGTGCGTCACCGCCGGAATCCGCTCGCGTTGCTCCGGCTTGATCTTGTACGCCATCACCATGAACGGCGACGGGTAGTCGGTCTCGAAATACTCGCCCACCCTCTCCGCCAGAATCGACGGGCAGAACGGCCGGAACGGCTCGCGATACTTGATGCGGCTGTTGAGAATCTCCTTCATATCCTTGCGGCGCGGGTCCGCAAGAATGCTTCTGTTCCCCAGCGCGCGCGGCCCAAACTCCATGCGGCCCTGAAACCAGCCCACAATCTTGCCTTCGGCAATCGCCTCCACCGTGCGGCCAATCAGATCCTCCTCCGCGAGCTTGTGATACTTGCATCCGGCGGCCTCCAGGTCGCGGAGGATCTCACTGTCCGAATACTCGGGCCCGTAGTACACGTGGCGCATCTCAAAGCACCGCGGCAGCTTCAACTCTTGATGCTGCACATAGAGCGCCGCGCCAATCGAGGTCCCGGCGTCGTGCGCCGCCGGCTGTACGTACACGTCCCGGAAGTTCGTACGCTCGAAGATCATGCCGTTGGCCACGCAATTCAGCGCCACGCCGCCTGCCAGGCAAACCGCGGTCGCGCCCGTCTGCTTCTGGACAAAATTCAACAGCGCGAAGTAATTCTCCTCCAGCACCAACTGCACGGAAGCCGCCAGGTCCTTGTCTCTTTGCTGGATCTCGGACCGCGGCACGCGCGGTTCGCCAAACTCCTCAGCCATCTTGTGCGAAAAGACCGCGCCCAGCACCGGCTCCCCGCCGTACCAGGTCATCTCCACGCCCTTGCTGTGATGGGTGAAGTAGTCCAGATTGAGCCGGCACTGATCGCTCTCGGTGCGGACCACGCGCCGCACCTGTTCGGCAAACCGAGGCTCGCCATAGGCGGAGAGACCCATCATCTTGTACTCGTCGCCGTACTTGGGGAAGCCGAGGAATTGCGTGAACGCGGTATAGAAAATGCCCAGCGAATGCGGGAAGGAGACGGAGCCTCGTACTTCGATCTGATTGCCCTTCCCACTCCCCACATCACGCTGCTGAAATCACCGAAGCCGTCGATGGAGATGACGGCGGCCTCCTCAAAGGGCGATGCGAAGAATGCGCTGGCGAGATGCGCTCGGTGATGCTCGACGAAGTGCACCTGTCGCGTCTCCCGAGGCACAATTCCCTCGGCGGCGAGCGCCTCGCCTACCTGCGCGATGCGCACGCTGTTGGCGGCACGGGAAGTGAGGTTCAACCATCGGTGCGGCCGCAATGCCACCCGCAACAGTTTGTCCGTCAGATGAGCCTTGGGATTGCGCGAAATCGCGATATGGTCCGGTTGCGCTCCCTGGAGACATGCCTTTGCAGCAAGCACAGGCAACCCCGCCCAGTGCTTGATGCGATTCAGCCGCTCCTCCTCGAGCGCCGCCACCAGTTGTCCGTCCCGCAGCAACGCCGCTGATGCATCGCCGTGGAACGCGTTAAGTCCGAGAATGTTCATTTCTTAAGGCCCTTTCGAAGACAGTCCCTTGTGGCCAAGCAGTCACATAGATTAGTGGTAACTTCCTACGCCCATAGGTTTCGCGACGCCGTTCTTTGAGTGGACTAAGCAGCCGGGGTGACGCGTGCTGCTGTCATCACAAACATGATCCTGAATCCAGTGGCCCAGCACCACAAACTGCCAAAGGCGCGCCCAAGAGAGACGGCGACTCTCGAAATGGCTGTAGAGGACACTGAGTACATCCTGTCGAACTATTCCCGACTCAGCGAGCCTGTGCAGGCCATCATTGACAAAACTCCGCAAAGGACCACGCATCCATTTGTCCAACGGCAAAACAAAGCCTTGTTTGCGTCGGTTTATCAGTTCCGGATCTAGCAGGTCACTTGCGAGTCGCATTAGGACGTGTTTCACGCCCCGCCCAGCCACTCTCCCAGAGAGGCACAACTCAACGAAATTATGGTCAAGAAAAGGAACGCGCATTTCTAACGAGTTGGCCATGCTCATGGCGTCCCCGTCGCGCAACAATGTGCTCTGCATGTACCCCCCCAGTTCCAGCACGCTAATACGGGTGAGTGTGGAAAATTGCAAACCCGGATCGCTCGTACGAAAAGGTATTTCATCCTCGATGCCCAGCTGACTCAACTCCTGCTTTGACCAAAATGCGCGTAAGAGCTCATAACGCTCACGCAGATCCAGATCCTGGTGTACAAGTTGCGCAGCCCGCTTTCCCAACAATCTGCTCGTAAACACATCAGGTACGACACTGAATAGCCAAGAAGCCTTTTCCATTCGTGAAAGTACCCTAAAACTGCGGTACCCGCCGAACAACTCGTCACCGCCTAGCCCGGATAGCACAACCTTAGTACCGGTCTGCGCAACAGCCTGAGATATCACAAACGTATTCAACCCGTCGGCGCTGGGAACATCCATGCTCCGAACGCCCGCAGATATTTTCGAGATGACTTCTACTTCAGACAGAACGACGGGCGTATGCCCGGTTCATCTCGTTCCGCGACTCTTTGCGCTGGCATGGATTCGTCATAGTCTCTCTCGTGAAAACCCACGGTAAATGTCCGAAGAGACTCCTGAGAGTGCTGAGCAGCGAGCGCAGTAATGACCGAGGAATCAAGGCCACCGCTGAGGAAAGATGCAACGGGCACGTCGGAGATACGGTGCTCGCGGACAGCGCGCTCCAGCTCCGCAGCAAGCCTTTCGAGGTGGTGCCCACGGCGAGAATTCATCGTAAGGGACGGGCACCCCTTAGTCGCCATAAGGTCACAATTTCTTCGACCGTGCCACGACGAACTCGCGCCGCGTGTCCACCAGGAAGAGAAAACACGCCGTCAATAAGTGTAAAGGGCTCCCGGAACCGAGCCGAAGCGTACAAATCCCGCGAGTCCCTGTGGATCTACTTGTCGGGCAACTAACCCTGAAGAAATCAGCGCTCTGACTTCGGACGCAAACAAGATCAAGCCTGGAGCCTCAAAGAAATATAGGGGTTTGATCCCCAGGCGATCCCTAACACACCACACCACGCCAGCAGCTGCGTCCCAAATGGCAAAAGCAAACATGCCACGAAGCTTCTCAATGCATCGAATACCCCAGTGAGCAAAGGCTTGAAGAAGAGTTTCGGTATCAGTAGTTGACTTCCAACCGCCATCTGGCGCAGCCAGCTGGTGACGAATCTCAAGATGGTTGTAGATCTCCCCGTTAAGCACTATGCAGTTGCCTGTGGAGTTGTCCCACATTGGCTGATGTCCAGAGGAACTCAGATCGAGGATGGAAAGTCGCCGATGAGCCAATAGGCACTGCGGCGTAGAACCCTCTGTTTCCATCAGCGCATCCCCACAGTCGTCCGGTCCGCGATGTTTCATCGCCTCATTCATCTGGACTAGCGCCGCACGGAGCCTATTCAGGTCCCCGCCTCGACCAAATGACATGCCAGCTAGTCCGCACATAGTTGCTCCTTACGACACGCCAGGGCTGAAAACAAGCGCTCCCTAAAATGTTCGACCGTAAAATAGGAGCGAAATCGTTGGGAAGCAGCAGCGCCCATCTGTGCACGTAAGCCTGAGTCCTGGAAGAGGCGCTTCATACAATGGCACAACCTGGTGCGATTCATGGGATCGACGATGTATCCGGAAACCCCATGCCTGATAATTTCCTCGGCAGCACCAGGTGCAGCAATGCAGGGCTTTCCAGCTCGCATGGCTTCCAAGAAGACCAATCCAAACCCCTCTCCCTGACTGGGCATGACTAAGAACGCACAATCACGATACAAACCATTCAGGTACTCATCGGAGACTCGCCCCGGAAATTCGACTACATTCGCCAGCCCAAGCGACGATGCTTTGAACTGCAGCCTCGGAAGATCGTCACCCTCTCCCACGACGATGGACCGAGACCTGGTACCTCAGAAACAAGATTGGACCACAGCTCCAAAAGCAGATCATGGCCCTTGTATCTCTCACGCGAGTCCATACGGCCGACAATCAAGGCAAAAGCGCCGGGCCTCTCAGCATGTGCTACGGTTCGAAGTTCGTTATGAGTTCCCGGGTGGCATACCTGAATGTCCTGTTCTACAAAAGCTGGATTGCAGGACGTGAACCGCTCTTTCGTGTACTGAGAACACGCAATCAGCACCGAGGAGCGCAACAAAGCAGCTTTCTGCAGCAGTCTTACTCGTTTCCAACACTCCACTCCATGAAGAAACGTGACCAGTTTGGCTCCTCGCAGGGTAATCGGCAGAACTAAGGGGCCGAGGTGCAAATGCAACACAAATATGGTGAGGTCGTGAGCAGGAGGAAAAGTACGTACCCGCCGCTCTCGCGCAGAGCTTCTGTTTTGCATTTGAGAAGCCCTCAATGGGAACTGACCCGAAGGAACACGCCTCATCAGCTAATGACCAAACCCGTATTTTCGATCCTTTTGTGGCTGTTCTCGGAGAGAACAGTGACAACTTGCCTCGAAACATTCGAGATGCCATCCATCCCGGTCAGCTTCGGAGTGACAACCAACACACGTCGGTCGGCAGAGAGAAGGCTGGCATTAGAGCCATTGGCCAGTTCCTGAAAGCAGTTCCTGGTCACGCTCTCCTCTCACAAAGAATTTCTCGATAATACTCCATCATAGCCGCTCCGATAGCGCCCCAGTCGTATTTATGATATGCGAAGTCCTTTCCGCGCGAACCCATTTCCGCAGCTTCTATAGGGTTAGCGACAATCCACTCCAATGCAGCGGAGATCTCGGTGGCATTCTGCTCTACCCAAAATCCGCAGCGAACACTCTCCACTTCCTTCCATGGGCAACTTCGCGTGACCACGACCGGGATCCCGGCTGCCATTGCTTCGACCACGCTTACGCCAAAGCTTTCCGAGTCGGAGCACACAATCAGCATCGTGGAATCGTGCAATAGAGCCCATTTATCATCGGTACCAAGTTCTCCGGTCCAAGTAACGGCTTGCCCAAATGGTTCGAAGAGAGAATGTATTATCCTCCGAAAACCTTCATCATCAGGTCCAGCAATTACGAGGT
>CAWGSE010000008.1:0-280629 GCA_963825205.1 uncultured Acidobacteriota bacterium | reverse complement strand
CATACCTCGGCCTCGACGTGCTCCGCGCGCTCGTGCTCCAAACGGAAACGTTCGAAGCGTTTCGCGTCAACCCAACACTCGACGGGTTCGATCCAGAACACCTCCAACAGCACAGCCTCCACGTCGCCCGGCTGGCCCGCCAGGCCGCCAACCGCGAGAGCCAGGACGACGCATTCGCCGCCGGCCTGCTGCACGATGTCGGGCTGCTTGTTCTCGCCGCGGAGAGCCCCAGGGACCTCGTCGCGATCCTGGCTGCCTCCCGCGAACGCAACGGATACATCGCACACGTCGAGATCGAGCAACTCGGTGCCACACACGCCGAGATCGGCGCGTACCTTCTCGGGCTCTGGGGCCTGCCTCCGAGTATCCCCGAGGCAGTTGCCCGGCACCAGACCGCTCGTCAGCACGACCTCCCGGTGGGAGAGCATCAGCACCGTGTACGTCGCCAACGCGCTCGTCGAGGAACTCTACGGCCATGACCCGTATAGGCGTCAATCGCCGACGTGGGCGACGACCCGAAGTCTGCCGCATGGACGAACTGCGGCAGCGGTTGCTTCGGGCCGGCGCGGTCGCCAACGTCGTGCCGCGGGCGAGGGTGCACGCCCGCAGATGCGTCCGAACCAGTTGGGCATCGAACATCAGCCGGATCGCCGAAATCGTCGTGGCACCCACCGTGCGTCTACGACACGACCGGTGGCGGATCTACCACCGCCGCGCCTCAGGACGACCATGACCGAGTACCACGAAAACGGCCTCGGTCCTCCGGAGTCCATTGCCGATGAATGAGAGATAGAGACGATCCGATCTGGGCTGACCCCGTTGAGCGTCTTCTCAACGTACTGGGCAACCTCGGCGATGTTCCGACTCGTCGCATAGAAGGTTTCGTACCTATCGCTCATCGCGCGACCTTACAGCGTCGGCCGCGTTGGAAGGCATCGCGAGGGTGTCACCGCCGATGCCGAGCTGCTTCCGCTGCTCCTTGGACGAGGACCAGCAGTCTGAGGCGACCCGGCCGGACGGGCGTCCGATCGGATCTCGTCAGCGTCGGATGTCGTCGAGACCGGCACCCAGTGGCAATCCGACTGTCTGGTGCGTCGCCCTGCTGCGCCACACCAATACCGGCGCTCATCACGCCGCGGCAGACCCACGAGATTCAACGCCTCGTGTCCGACCGGTTCCGACAACCCAGCGCCGGAGGCGCACGAAGGCGCCGTCGGACAGCGCGCTGGATGCGTTGCGGTCGTCAGTCTCCGACATACGTTCGGCATGCCGCGCTCGATGATCGCCTCGCGCCAGATCGGCGACCCTCGCTTGGACGATTGCGTATGACATGTGGCTGTTCATTCCTTCTGCTCCAGTCGGTCTGTCGTGACGCCGGATCCTTCGCCGGCTGCGTGACCGTCATGCTGAGCCGAATCGCCTCTGCCGCCTACCCACCCAAGAGTGGGACCGGACCACACCTTTCGGGCGAGGCGAAGCCGTGAGTGGTCCGCCGCGAGAATCGGGGCGCTGCTGAAGCACGGCGGCTACACCTACTCGTTGTGGGACCCTCAGCGGCGGGCGGATGACCATCGCCTGGTACTACCTGCCCAAGGCCGCCACCCTCAACAGGCCCAACCGCAAGCCAAAGCCCATACTGGCCGCTGCGGGCAACACCCGCTTCACCAAACCGGCCGCCGTGAGAAGTCACGATGAAGCTCACCAAGAGCGGCAAGCGCATACTCAAACAAGCCAGGAGCCTGGAATTGACCGCCAAAGGCACCTATACCGCGACGGGTTACGGAAGCGTCACCGCGACCGAGAGGCTCACTCTCAAGCGCTGACTACACCACCCCCGGCCCGGACCCGGCCGCACCAGACCCGAGACACGACCGAGGGATAGATACTCCCGTAGCCACGCGGCAGTTGCGGCGCTGCACGTCCCGAGTCCGCGAACGCTGCGGTCTTCTGACCCTTCACGATATGGCACGCGCGTTTCTCGCCACGGGGGAGAGCGCCGGGAGGGGACCGACCCGGAATCCGTTCTTGGATCGGCGCGAGGGCGAGGTGCTTGAGCGGGTGGTCGTTTCTGGGCTGCTGCCGCGAAGGTGCGCAACTTCTGAGCTGGCGGGACGTCTGAGTAACGATGCGTCGGGACTATGTGCGCCGTCGGAGTGCTGTCTTGTGGGGCTGGCGGCGTGCTGTTGCCGACCCGAGATCAGCGGCGATCATGTCGAGCGGCGCACGCCGACACCTCGAGTTCTGGGGCGTGAATTGCCTGCGCGTGGTTTGCGGGTTCCGTGACGATGCGGGCGTGGGTTGGGGTTTGGGAATGTCGATCACCGGAGGGAGCCAGTGCTTGTCGTGAGGGTGCCGTTCTTGAGGACGTTGGGGCTGATCCTCGCTGCGACGTTCTGGGGTGGCTCGGTCAGCACCGCGCATGCTGCGAGCGGCGACTGGTATCTGGCGCTCGGTGACTCGCTCGCCGCAGGCTTCCAATCTCAGCCGAGCGTCGCTGGCGGGGGCTATGTGAACCGGCTGGCCGTGCACATGCAGACCGTCGATCCCGGGGTCCAGCTCAAGAACATGGCCGTCCCGGGCGAGACGACGACGTCATTTGTGGGTGGGCAGCTCGCTGCGGCTGAGGCGTTCCTGAGGGCGAACCGCGGTCATGTGCCGTTCGTGACGATCGATATTGGCGGCAATGATGTCGGCGGATGCGCGCCCGGTAACGCGTCCTGCCTCGCGGCTGGGCTCGCCGCGATCGATAGGAACGTTCCGATGATTGTGGCTGGTCTGACTGCCGGCGCCGGACCCGAGACCCGGTTCGCGATGATGACCTACTACGACCCGTTTCTCGAGTACTGGGTGACCGGCGTGAGCGGACAAACGATCGCTCGGCAGAGCTTGCCGACCGTCGATTCCCTGAATGGAGCGCTCGTCAGGGCTTTCGGGCCGCGATTCGTTGTGGCCGATGTCGCCAAGGCCTTCTCGACCGACGACATGAAGGACATCGTCAGCACGCCGAACCACGGCATGGTCCCGGAGGATGTGGCGGTGATCTGCCGGCTCACCGGCGGCTGCGATCACGGCTTTGATCTGCATGCGAACGGCCTTGGCCACCAGCTGATCGCTGACACCTTCTTCTCAGCGATCACCGCGGGGGTGGTGCCGCCGGTCACGCCGTCGGCAGCGCAGATCAAGAAGTCGCTATCGGCGGCGTTGGTCCCGCACGGAACGTCGGCAAAGATCGGCGCGATCCTCCGGGCGGGCGGCTACACGGTCTCATTCAGAGCACTCGCGCGCGGAGACGCGGAAATCCATTGGTACGTCGGTCCGCCACACGCCCGTCTGACGATGGGCAAGAACAGAAAGCCCCCGCTCGTCGCGACCGGCAAGCGCAGGTTCCCCAACGCCGGAACACGCAACCTCAAGCTCAAGATCACACCAGCGGGTAAACGGCTCCTCCGACACTCACGGAGCATAAGACTTACCGCCAGCGGCACGTTCACACCAACCGGGAAGCACCCCATCCTCGCAACCAAGACCTTCACGCTCACCCGCTAGCTACTTCCTGCTGAGACGCGACCGCTGTCGGTGTGGCTGCCGGCTCCGTGCTTGCAACGTCCGGCGCGGGACTAGGAAGAGCAGTGAATGGAAGCGACGCGCTTCGAGCCACGGGCTACGAGCGACGAGCTCCGAGCCAACACCTGAGGACCTGAGACCTGACACCTCGCTTTTCATGAACCTGCGCGCCGCCACCCCCGCTGATATTCCCGCCATGATGCGTCTGGTGAACCACTCCGCGACCGCCGCGCACTGGTCGCGCGAGCAGTATGAACGCGTGTTCGAGGAAACCTCGCCTCGCCGGATGGCACTTGTGATTGAGGAAGCCGTCGGCATGCAGGGTTTTCTGGTCGCGCACCAGGTGGCGGCCGAATGGGAAATCGAGAACATCGCGGTCGCGGGTGCGGCGCGCAGACGCGGCCTGGGCACACGCTTGTTAGGACAGTTTCTGGACCAGGCAAGATCGGAAGGCGCCACCGCCGTCTTTCTGGAGGTGCGCGAGTCGAATCGCGCAGCCCGCTCTTTGTACGAGAAATGGGCGTTTACGGAAAGCGGCCGGCGTGCCCGTTACTACACGCAACCGGAAGAAGATGCAGTCGTTTATCGACTTTCCTTTGCCTGACTGCCCCGCCCGCGGTGCAACTAACGTCCCCCCGGCTATGTGACTGAGAAACCCCCTCAGTAGAAAATAGGATTGCTGCCCCCGGAGGCCTGTGTTAATTTTTAGTTCTCAAATCGGGTAGGAGGTCTGCTGGATGACTCCGAGAGACCAACTCCTGGCCAGTCACGACGAATTCCGCAAACTGGCCGTGGAGCATACGCAGTACGCACAGCGACTCGAATCACTCACCGAAAAACGATATCTCACCGAAGACGAAAAACTGGAAGAGGTCCGGCTGAAAAAGCTGAAGCTGCGCCTGAAGGACCAGATGGAGTCCATCGAGCGCCAGTTTCGCCAGCGGGTCCAGCATCAGGTAGCGTAATCCCTCGCCAACCACACACGGCGTAGCCGTGAAGGGGGAAATGTTTCTTCAGAACGGCGCTTGTAAGCGCCTTTTTTTATTGCAGTTAACATAAAAGCGGCTCACGCTCCGGCTGCACTATAATTCTAAAAGTTTCCCATGGTTCGCGACGGCTATTACTACGCCCTGCCGCTGCTGCTGGCAGGATTGCTCATCGGTTGGCTGGCCAGCCCGTTGTGGGGCGTGCCCGCCTGCCTGCTCGCGCTCTTTTGCCTGTGGTTTTTCCGGGACCCGGAACGCGTGGTCCCCGAGGCAGCCGGCGCCATCGTTTCTCCGGGCGATGGCAAAGTCACCGACATCTCGAACATTCTTCTCAACGGCTCCCAGTGGCTGCGCATCAGTATCTTTCTGAACGTCTTCAACGTGCACGTGAATCGCTCGCCCATCGCAGGCGTGATTCGCGACGCGCGCTACCAGAGAGGAAAATTTCTGAATGCGATGGCCGCAAACTCCGCCGAGCAGAACGAGCAGAATATTGTGACCGTCGAAGGCGAAGGGCAGACGGTCGTCTTTAAACAGATTGCCGGACTGATCGCGCGCCGCATCGTGTTCTACAAGAAGGTCGGCGACCGGGTGGCACGAGGCGAGCGCGTCGGACTGATCAAGTTCGGCTCCCGCGTCGATGTGCTGATGGACCCGGGTGTGGAGGCCGCCGTGAAAGTGGGGGATCACGTGAAAGGCGCAGCGACCATCCTCGCCTATGCCAAGGCCCGCCGGGAGTTAGCCAATGCCGGCGCGCAAACCAGCAGCGAAGGAGCGCAGTGATGGATGACCTGGTTGAGCGCGAGCTGGTAGAGGTTCCCAAGCGTCGCAAGGAAGACCGTCCGCCACGCCGTCAGCGCAAGGGCATGTACATTCTGCCATCGCTGTTTACTACCGCAAATCTCGCGGCCGGCTACTATGCGATCCTGCAGACCATGCACGGCACCCTGGCCGAGCCCTGGCACTTCGACTTTGCCGCCAAGGCGATCGGATTCGCGGTCCTGTTCGACGGCGTCGACGGCCGCATTGCGCGCATGACAAAAACCAGCAGCGACTTTGGCCGCGAGCTGGATTCCCTGGCCGACGTCATTACCTTCGGCGTCGCTCCCGCTTTGCTTGCGTATATGTGGGGCTTCCATCTGCTCCCGCCCTGGGTTTACCCGGAATTGCGTACCAAGCTGGGGCAATTCGGCGCGGTGGCAAGTTTTCTTTTTCTGGTGGCAGGAGCCAGCCGGCTGGCGCGATTCAACATCCAGGTCAACCCGCAGCCTTCCAATCCCGGGCGGCCCGACAAGAAGTATTTCGTCGGCATGCCGATTCCCGCCGGCGCGGGTGTCATTGCCGCGGTCGTGCACTTTACCCTTGGAATTCCCCTCAACGCTCCCTCCTTGGTGATCACCTGGCTTCTGCTCGTTCTGACCGTCGCCTATTTGATGGTGAGCACCTGGCGGTTCTATAGTTTCAAGGACATTCACTTCAGCTCGCGACAGCCCTTTCGAGTGATGATGCTGCTCGCCGCGATTTTTGTGTCGATCTGGTTCTGGTCTCGCTGGGTCCTTTTCGGAATCGCGCTCCTCTACACGTTCTCGGGGGTATGGTGGCGCTTGCAGTGGATTGTCCGGCGCAAGCCCAGGCCACCGGCTCCGCCCGTCTACAAGGAGGCTTCCCAGCCCTCATGAGCACGCCTTTCAAACCGGCCTCCGTTCCCACCATCGACACCATGCGTGCCAAGCCCTATCGGGTGGCGATCGTGGGCGCCGCTGCGCTGCGCGGCAAGGAAGTGGCTGAGGTCCTCAACGACCGCAACTTTCCTGCCGTCGATGTGAAGTTGCTCGACGACGACGAGGCCTTGGGCCAGCTGGAAACCATGGGCGACGAAGTGACCTTCATCCAGAGAGTGCGCAACGAACAGTTCGATCACCTGGATTTCACTTTCTTCGCCTCCGATCCGGCTTCCACCCGCAAGAACTGGAAGACTGCCCGCGATGCCGGCAGCGCCATCGTGGATCTTTCCTACGCGCTGGAAGATGAACCCACGGCCGCCATCCGTTCTCCCTGGATTGAGCGCCAACTCGGACAGACGCCCGCGCTGGAGTTGCAACCCGGACCGTGCGTGGTCGCGCATCCGGCGGCGGTGGGCCTGGCCCTGCTGGTTTTGCGGGCGGCCAAGGTTGGCAAGATTCATCGCGTGGCCTGCACCGTGCTGCAGCCTGCTTCCGAACACGGCCAGAAGGGCATGGACGAACTGCACGAGCAAACCGTCAATCTGCTCTCGTTCCAGGAACTCCCGAAAACCGTTTTCGACACCCAAGTTGCTTTCAACCTGTCGGAAACCTACGGGCCGAATGCCACTCCCACGCTGCAATCGACCAGGCAGCGGATTTTGAAGCACTACCAGCGGATTGCGGGTGCGGACGCGCTGCAGCCTTCGGTTCAGTTGATCCAGGCGCCGATTTTTCACGGCCATGCTTTTTCGATTTACTTGGAGATGGAACAGGCCATCGCGTTGGGCGACCTTTCCCAGGCACTGGCGGGCGAGCACATCACCATTACCCGCCAGGCGGAGGACTCTCCGAGTAACGTCAATGCCGCCGGCCAGGGAGATATCCTGATGTCATTGACGGGCGATGAGAACCATCCGAATGGCGTTTGGTTGTGGGCGGCGGCCGATAATCTGCGAATCGCGGCGGTCAGTGCGGTGGAGTGCGCCGAGACCATGACGCCGACCCGGCCTCGGGGCCAGATTCAGTGAGAACCATGCGCGTCCTTGGCTACGCCGGCGGCGATCGCGGAGCAGCCCGATGAATCGGCCGCGCGCGCAGGTCCCCCTCGTCTGCCTGTGCCTCGCGCTTGCCTCCCTTGGAGTTGCCAGTGTTGGGTGCGGTTATCATACGGCCGGTCGGGTCGTCACCTTGCCGGAGAATGTGAAGACGCTGGCCATCCCGGCCTTTCTCAATCAATCGCAGACTTACCGGATCGAGCAAACCCTGACCTCCGCCGTGGTCCACGAATTCACCACCCGCACCCATTACCAGATTCTCAACGAGGCCAATGAAGCGGCCGATGCCACCCTGCGCGGAACTGTTCTCACCACCAGCACGTCCCCGCTGACATATGATTCGAAGACCGGAAGGGCGGAAAGTATCCTGGTCGTGGTCAGCATAAGAGTGTCTCTGGTGGATCGCCAGGGGAAGATCCTTTTTCAGAATCCTGCATACGTGTTTCGCGAGCAATACCAGGTTTCGCAGGAGCCCAGCAGCTTCTTCGAGGAAGACTCGCCGGCCATGGGGCGGCTTTCCCGCGACTTCGCGCAGACCCTGGTCAGCAGCGTCCTGGAGGGTTTCTAATGAAGGCCTTTGGCCAAGCCCAGCGCTTCGTTTCCGAGGTGGAGGGAAAGAAGCTGCGGGCCGCGTACGTTTTTGTGGGCGATGAAGTTTTCTTCCGCAAGCGCTTCCGGGAAGCGATCCTCGAGCACCTGGTGCCGAGCGATGTGCGGGACTTCAGCCTGTTTGATTTCGACCTTGCCGACACTGACCTGACCGAAGTTCTCGACCGGGCGCGAACCCCTTCCCTGATGGCGCCCTTCCAGGTGTTTTTTGTGCGCGGCGTGAAAACCCTCTTCGGCCGCGCATCCAATGAAGAAAAGCTGGCGGCAATCGAGCAATATTGCAGGAACCCGAATCCCGACGCCTTGCTGGTGTTCGTCGCCGATCACATCAGCATTCCCGCCGATGTCCGCCGCATGGACCTCACCGACAAGGAGCGCTACGAGCGCATTCGCGAGACCCTGGGCCAGTTCTGCGGCATCGTTGAACTGGCGCGCGTGGAAGAAAGCGAGGCGGTACGCTGGATCAGCGAATACTGCGCCTCTCGTGACGTGAAGATGGAAACCGACGGCGCTCGCGAACTGGTCGACGCGCTGGGCGGCGACATGATGATGATCTCCAATGAACTGGAGAAGCTGATTCTGTACGCGGGCGAGAAAAAGCGGGTCACGCTGGGCGACGTGGAAACCATGGTTCTCGCCGCCAAGCAGCGTTCCCTGTACGAACTGACCGACGCCATCTCCTCCAAAGACCGGGTGCGCGCCTTGGAAGTGCTGGATGCCATCCTCTCCACCGGCGAGGGGGACGAGGCCGCCATCGGCCATCTGTACATGCTCGCCAAGACGTTCCGGCAGATGCTGGTGATTCTCGAGCGCAACGTGCGCGACCAGCGGGCGTTGTGGGCGGCGTTGTGGCAGGGATTCCGCGTGCCTCCGTTTGCGGCTGAAGACATCATCCGGCAGGCGCGGCGCTACAAGTCAAAGCGCGAACTGACCAGTGCGATCCGCCTGGTCGCAAAATCCGACCTGGCCCTGCGCTCCAACCCGCCAACGAAACGGCTGGTGCTGGAAAAACTGGTGCTCGACCTCACCGCCGAGCCACGCCCGGAGTCGGCCTGGTCGCAGGACGAGTTGCCGGTATAGTCATCGGCCGCTGGTCGCCAGCTAAGACACACATACACTGCTGTCACTGATGGGCCCATGCTTGCGCCAAGATGTAGTCTCTTACCGCGAAATGTGCGACCTCTACGGGATCAGTCTACAGCGGGGGATGAATTTCCGTCTCCGAAACTCTGAGAGCCTCATCCTAATGAGTATTCGTCCAGGAGCCCCTTACGAAGACCGCGTTGAGCAAGGCGGACGGGTTGTGGTGTACGAAGGTCATGACGCACCGAGACGCAAAGATGGTCCTGATCCGAAGTTTGTCGATCAACCAGAATTTCAGCCGAACGGTCGCTTCACACAGAATGGCCTCTTCATCGATGCTGTCCGTCGATTCAAATCCGGTAAGGCACCAGCCGAACAAGTGCGGGTGTTCGAAAAGATCCGTGATGGTATTTGGGTGTACAACGGCCTCTTTGAATTGGTAGACGGGTGGCAGGAAACGAATGACCGAAGGCAAGTCTTCAAGTTCAGACTACAAATGTTGGATGAGATTTCTCCGGAGTTCTCGCCTGCAGCCGTTCGTTTTGAAATCGATAATGATCGAGTAATTCCCAGCGCAGTCAAAGTTGAGGTCTGGAAGAGGGATAAGGGAAGCTGCATTCAGTGTGGCTCCAAGGAAAATCTTCATTTCGATCACATCATCCCGTATTCGCAAGGAGGGTCTTCGAAAGACGCAGCCAACATTCAGATCCTCTGTGCTAGACACAATCTCGAGAAGAGAGACAACATCCAATAGCTCGGATGGATATCGCTGCCTACCTCGCGCGCATTGGGTTCACCGGTCTGGCCCATCCCAATGCCGAAACCCTTCGCCGCCTGCATGTCGCTCACCTCTACACCGTCCCCTTCGAGAACCTGGATATCTCGCTCGGACGCAAGATTGTGTGCGACGAAGAGCGTTTCTTTCACAAGATCGTCGAGTCGCGCCGCGGCGGCTTTTGCTACGAGTTGAACGGCGCTTTTGCGGCCCTGCTCCGCCAGCTTGGATTCCAGGTCACGCTGCTTTCCGCGCGGGTTTCCCGTCAGGATGGCAGTGCCTCGGTGGAATTCGATCACCTGACGCTGCGGGTCGATCTTGGTGAGCCATGGCTGGCCGACGTTGGCTTTGGCGATTCCTTCCTTGAGCCCTTGCGCCTGGAGCCCGAAATCGAACAGGAACAAGACGGACGCCAATTCCGTATTGTTGCTGTGGGTGACGTAATGATCGTACAAGGCCGAGCTGCTGACGAAGTCTGGAAATCGCAATACCAGTTCACCCTGACCCCGCGTCGCTTGGCCGAATTCGAAGCCCGCTGCCAGTTCCAACAGACTTCGCCGGACTCGCACTTCACCCAGCAGCGAATCTGCACCCTACCCACGCGCAACGGCCGGATTACCCTTTCGGACCTCAAACTTATTCGCACCATCGGGCCGTACCGTCAGGAGCGCATGTTGCCGGATGAAGATGCCTGGCGGGCCGCGCTGCTCGAACATTTTGGAGTGCGCCTGTGAAGGCCAGCCCACTCCTTGCAACCCGGGCCTGGGGTCTGACATCGATCCTGCTGCTCGTCCCGTTGCTTGCGGCACAGCCCGGTGCAACCCGGTTCGACCGGCAAGTGCAGGCTTACGTCCGAAACGGGGACTTCAGCGGTTCCATCCTGGTTGCCAAGGACGGGCGCATCCTGTTTCAGAAGTCCTATGGCATGGCGAATTCCGAGTGGGGCATTCCCAACTCGGAGAAGACGAAGTTTCACATCGCTTCTGTGACCAAGACCTTCACTGCGGCCGCCATCCTCAAGCTGGAACAGGAAGGGAAGCTCAAGCTCAGCGACCCGCTCAGCAGGTACGTTCCCGATTTTCTGAACGGTGACCGCATCCGCATCGAGCAGATGCTGGCCCACAGTTCCGGACTCCCCGATTACTATTCGCTTCCCGAGTACGCGGCGCGGAAGTATCAGCGGGTGAGCTTGCCTGACCTGATCGCCTGGGTGAAGACCAAGCCTCTCGATTTCCTGCCCGGCAGCAAGAACAGTTACAGCAACACCGGGTACGGTTTTCTCGCCTACATCATTGAGCAGGTATCCGGGAAACCTTACGAGCAGTTCCTGGCGGACGAGATCCTGAAACCTGCGGGGATGCAAAACACCGGCACCTTCCGGGATGACACGCTGATTTCCGAGCGTGCGACCGGATACCAGCCCGCGCTGGGTGATCAGGGCGTGCGCAATGCGCCGTTCTATGACAAGACCATCCTCACCGGCTCCGGTTCGCTGTATTCGACGACCGGCGATCTTTACGCGTGGTGCCGCGCGCTGCAGTCGAGCAGGTTTTTTGACGTTCGCAAGCTGCCTTCGCCGTACGGCTGGAGTGCGCGCGAGACCAGGAGCAAGCACAAATACATCGAGCAAGATGGGCGCGATCCCGGCTTCGCCTCCCACGTCTCTTTGTTCCTCGACGACAACCTCGCGGTCATTGTCCTGGGCAATCTCGAGGATGCCGCGGTCAACGTGATGGCGGATGATCTAGCCGAAATTGCTTTGGGGGAAAGTCCACCACCACCGGCGTCCCGCGCGAAATCAATTTCTTCTCCGCAGTCCGCCAACGACTATGCCGGACGTTACGAGGTGAGTCCTACCTTCCTGCTGGATTTGAGGGTCGAGGGGTCGGACGTCTACCTGCGCGGCACCGGCGGGGACTACTTGCCGCTTGAGCCCACCGGCAAGGACACCTTCTTCTACCGGCAGCTCTATGTAAAGGTCGGCTTCCGGCGAGATAAAGCGGGCCGGATTGAAGCTCTTCTCTGGAACGGGGATTATCCCTGCAGGAAAGTCAGCGACAAGCCCTCGCCGTAGCGGCGTTCCGGCAACTTCGGCATCGATTTTTTCGTCTTCGACTGGTATTTCAACGTCGCGGTGACGCCGCCGCGCGGGGGAGTCTCTACCCGCGCCGGACATTGTCAACTTCAACTCGCGTGCGGGAGCGCCAAAGCAAAACGGCAAACCCACAAGGTTTGCCGTCCGTGACAGGAATCCGGAAAGTCGAACGAAAGCCTACTTGCTGCCGACGGCGCGCACGCGCGCTGCCAGGCGCGACTTGTAGCGGCCGGCCGTATTCTTGTGAATCACGCCCTTCTGAATGGCCTTGTCGAGGGCGGAAACCGTCTCCCGATAGCTCTTCTCGGCCGCGGCCTTGTCGCCCTTGGCGATGGTTTCGCGCAGATCGCGCAGAACGCCGCGCAAGATCGAGGTGTTAGTCCGGTTGGTTGCCGTCCGCTTGACCGTCTGCCGGGCGCGCTTCAGCGCCGATGAATGATTCGCCATGCTCTTTGGTTACCTTCGTTTCTACTAGAGAGATGTTCCGGTGGGTACCGAATACGTTATTGTACGGGAGCAAGTCCTGACTGGTCAAACGGATATGGACAAAGTCCTGGATCGGCTGAAAGTGCTCATCGACTCCTCCACCCCCATCGTGGTGATGGAGACGGTGGAAGAGACGCGCGCCGTGCGCATGGTGCGCGCCGCCTGCGCCGCGCTCAATCTGGCGGCCTTTGAATGGACCATCGCCAGCGGCCTGGCCCGCTCCGGAGTTACCACCGTGGCCGCCATCGAGGGCGGAGCCTTCCCTCCAGGAGGCTACCGGGGCGGCGAGGTCAACGAGCTTGCCGAAAGCGCGAAGGCTCTGTATGACAGCCGGGAGCCCGCGAAAATGCTGGCCAACCTTGAGGGCATCTCCATTGAAGCCGCCTTCATTCTGAAAGACCTTCATCGTCACATGGACGATCCCGTGGTGGTGCGGCGGCTGCGCGATGTAGGACAGAAGTTCGCCACCAATCGCCGCACCGTGATTCTGACGGCTCCGAAGATTTCGATTCCTGCGGAACTGGCGAGCCTCGTCGAATTCCTCGTACTGCCCTTGCCGGACCGGCAACGGCTCCGCCAAATTATCGACGAAGTCCTGGTTCGTATCTCCAGGACTCATACGCTGCAAAGACGTCTGGAACCGGCCGGCGTTGACACCATGGCCGACAACCTGCGCGGCCTGACCGAAGAAGAAGCGGAGCGGGCCATCTCGCAAGCTCTGGTGGCTCGCTACGCGCTGTGTCCTGAGACCGTCACCGACGTGCTCGAGGCCAAGAAAGCGCTGCTGCGGCGCTCGGAGATGCTGGAATTCGTCGAAGTCTCCGACACGCTCTCGAACCTGGGCGGCCTCGACAACCTGAAACGTTTTCTGGCCCAGCGCCGGGGTTCGTGGGAAGAGCAGGCGCGGGCCTTCGGCCTCGATCCCCCGCGCGGCGTCATCATTCTGGGTGTGCAGGGTTGCGGAAAGAGCATGTGCGCGCGCGCCATTGCAGGCGAGTGGAAATTGCCCCTGGTGAAGTTCGATACGGCTGCCGTCTACGACAAATACATCGGCGAGACCGAAAAGCGCATTCAAAAAGTTTTTCAGGTCGCTGAAGGGCTGGCGCCGTGCGTGCTGTGGATCGACGAGCTGGAAAAAGTTTTTGCCGGAAGCGGTCCGGACTCAGCTTCGGCCGACGCCGGGTGTTTCGTCGCGTCTGTTGGCTTCGTTTTTGTCATGGATGCAGGATCGGAAGGCGCCGGTTTTTGTGGCCGCAACCTGCAACAACGTCAGCGCTCTTCCGCCAGAGTTGATTCGCAAGGGCCGGTTCGATGAATTGTTTTTCGTGGACTTGCCCAACCAGGCGGAGCGCAAGCAGATTTTCGCCATCCAACTCACAAAGAGGAAACGGAATCCGGCGGAGTTCACCCTCGACCGGGTCGCGGCCGCCGCGCGAGGATATTCGGGCGCCGAAATTGAGTCGGTGGTGCAGACCGCCCTGTATGCGGCGTACTCCCAAAAGCAACAACTTGCCGACCAGCACATGCTGGAGGCGATCCAGGCCACGGTGCCGCTATCGACCACCCGGGCCGAGGAAATTGAAGCGCTGCGGGAATGGGCTGCCAAGCGGGCCGTCCCGGCGTCTATCCCGGACGTCAAGGCTGAGGGAGCTTAGAAAGTTTCGAAAGCCTGGGGCGACCCTGAGCCCGGGGATGGCCGAGGAGCGGTCGAGGGCGGATCGGACAACCTCTTGAGGAGCATGGAGTTCGAGGGCATCGCTAGCGCAGCCCTCAGACCAGGCCGCCGTTCGGCAAGCATCGTCGTACAAAAAATGTTGGCGAACGTGAACTTTTGATTCTTATCCGGGCCCGGATTTTGCGGTAACTGGCCTATAATGAACCAAAGTTTCCCCCGCCGCGTGGACCCAATGGAAAAAGCCTTGGAGCTCCTTAGTTCGAGAACGAGTGTTGCCCATCGGGTCGCTCCTCGTCTGAAATTGCTGCTCGAACTGGAGCCCGCGCACCAGGTCTTTTTCAGCAATTTAGTCGACACGATTACCTTGCGTGCCGCGCCGACGGTCCAGATAACTTCGTCCCCAGCCGAATTCTGGGACGACGTCTTCGTTCCCACCGAGCTGCCCTGGCGGTCGTTCCAGGAATCCATGCTCTGGCATCTGGTGGTATTCCTTGCTGCCTGGGGCCTCACTCAGGCATGGGTGAGCCGTCCGCACCCGCATGTAAGAGAGTCGTACCGGGCTTCGGAGTCGATTTACTATTCGCCGTCGAGGGCTTACCCCGCGGCTCGCAGCAGTCCGCCCAGGACCAAAGCGCAGCCCAAAAAGTCGGCAGCTGCTGCCTCGCGTGGATCGAAAGCGATGCCGGTGGCGGCCGAGCACACCGGGACGCCCAAGCTGGTTGTGCCTCCAGATTTGAAGCTGGCTGAAGGGCCGCGTGCACCGAATCTTGGCTCCACTCCTGCCATGCCTGCCGTGCCCTTGTCTGCGACTTCGCGGGAACAGTCGGCCTTGGGAGGGCTGAGCTCCGTGGTCGCTCCTCCTCCCGACGTGAATGGCCACGCGAACCGGCTCGGTGGTCTTCCGCAAGCCTCAGCCGTGGCCCCACCGGCTGATCTAGGAGGAATTGGCGGCCGGCGCGCCGTGCGGGCACCGGGTGCAAGCGTGATCGAGCCTCCGCCGCAGTTGCCGGGCCAGGGTTTGCGAGCCGGCTTGGGAATGGGGCCGCGAGCGCTGGCATCGGGCTCTGCCGGGGTAGTGCCGCCGCCCCCGTCAGTCGAACACTCGGGGCGCGCAGGTTCCATGTCCGGACCGGGAGTCGCAGTGGTTCCTCCGCCCCCGGCGCTCCAGGGTGCGGGAATGAGTGGCGGTGGCGTGCTGGGCGCTTTGAGCTCCCTGTTTTCTGGAGGCTCATCCAAGATCGTTCCACCGCCTCCCACGCTGCAAGGTTCGGGAAATGGCTCAGGCAATGGCAGCCGGGTGGGCTCGTTGGATGGAGGAGCGGGAGTCGTTCCTCCGCCGCCGGCCGTGCAAGCGGGTGGTGGAACCGGGCGAGGGCGGATCACCTCGTTAGGCACCGGTGGCTCCGAGATCGTGCCACCTCCACCAACTTTTTCAGGCGCGGGCGGCGCGGCCACGGGTCGCGGCGGGTTGGGCGGATCGCTTTCGGGTGGCGGTTCTGGCGTAGTGGCTCCGCCGCCTTCGTTGGCAGGCGTAGGCAACGGTTCGGGTAAGGGACTGGGGGGCGGCGGACGAGCGGGATCGCTGTCCGCTGGTGGTGTGGAAGTGGTGCCGCCACCGCCCTCGGTGCAAGGCGTATCTGGAACCGGAAGCGGCGCAGGTGCGGGTAGCCGGGTCGGCTCACTGGCTGGCTCAGGAAATCAAGTCGTCCCTCCGCCTCCGGGGCTGCAGGGTGCCGGGAATGGAAGCCGTGGTCATGGCGGCGCCTTGCTGGCGAGGGACGGAAATGTGGTTGCGCCTCCTCCGTCCACTGAGGGGGGCGGCGGGTTGGGTGGAAATGGCTCGGGTTCCGGCGGCCGAGCCGGCGACCTTCCGGGAGGAAATCTGGGAGCGGGCGCGCCTCCGGGTGGAAACGGTTCAGGTTCGACCGGCCCGTTGGAACAGATGGAGCCCTTGACCGATGTGCCCCAGACCGGACAGTCGGCGCCATCCATGGCGGACAATGCTGCGGGTCCGGGGGAAGACGTTCCGCTGCGCATCATCTCGGTGCCGGGGGCCTCAACCCGAACCTCGTTCTTCTCAAATTTCGAAGTCGTTCTTGCGGTGCGCAACATCAACCCGCACCAGACCGAACTGATCAAGCTGGTGTACATCTCCCTTCCCTATCAAAAACGACTGTCAGAGTACGATTGGAATACCACCAGGATTTACAAACTGCGCGCGACTCCCGATCCGCGATGTGACGAATCCCTGATGAACATGATGTGGCCGGAGGGAAAGGATCTGCCGGATCCGCAGACCCAGGCGGAGGCCACCAAACTTGCCGCCGAGGTTGGCGACAAGAACACGAAGCTACACTGTTACAGCACGACCGCGGACGCCTTTCAGCGGGCCATGTCACACTCGCAGTAGTTTTCCCTTGAGGCGAAGCAAGCCCAAGCTCCTCCGGTTTCGATCCCATTGACTCCCACCAGCCCGCGGGGTACGCTAAACCTAATGGTAGTTGCTTGCACCCCAGGGCGAGCATTTCGGCTGGTCTCCACCTCCACGCAAGATAATTTTTTGCCTGACCGCGGGATGGCTGCCGGATTGCCGTTCGTGAAGAAGTGTATTGGTGTCAGACACTTTGCGATAGCTGAGCAAAGGATGGTAAGGCCGATTTCTTGCGAATCGGCCGGGCAGGCAATCCCGTCTGCTTCCATACGGGCCCCAGAGAGGAAAACATTGGCTTCCTGAATGAAGAAGAGCATTGAAGTCAGCTCGAACATCGAGACCTTGTTCGGCACGCGCGATGAAAATCTACACGTGCTGGAAGATGGGCTCAACATCAGCATCGACCTGCGATCCAATGGCGTCGAAGTCGAAGGAGCACCCCGCGATGTTGCTCGCGCCGAGCAGGTGTTCGCCGATTACGACCACCTGCAGCGCTCCGGTTTCAGTTTCAACAACGGCGACCTGAACAGCATGTTGCGGGTGCTCACAACCGATCCCAAAGTGACGTTGCGTGGACTCGCCGAAGCCGGCAAGCAGCGCTCGTTTGGGCGGCGCACGGTGCAGCCGAAGAGTTCCAACCAGCGGCGCTACCTGGAAGCGATCGAAAAATATGACATGGTGTTCGGGGTGGGTCCGGCGGGCACGGGCAAAACCTACCTCGCCGTGGCCATGGCCATTTCCGCGCTGCTCGCCAAGCGGGTGAATCGCATTATCCTGGCCCGTCCCGCGGTGGAGGCGGGCGAGCGACTCGGTTTCCTGCCGGGCACCCTGCAGGACAAGATCGATCCCTACCTCCGTCCCTTGTACGACGCCCTGTATGACATGCTCGATCCCGAGAAGGTGGACCGCTACCTCGAGAAAAACGTCATCGAGATTGCTCCCATTGCGTTCATGCGCGGGCGCACTTTGAATGATTCCTTCGTGATCATGGACGAGGCCCAGAACACGACTTCGGAGCAAATGAAAATGTTTGTCACCCGCCTGGGCTTCAATTCGAAGGCGGTGATCACGGGCGACATCACCCAGATCGATCTTCCCAACGCGCGCCGCAGCGGGCTGGTGGAAGCGATCGACATCCTGAAGCCGGTGGAAGGTCTGGCCTTCGTCTACTTCGACGAGTCCGACGTGGTGCGCCACCACCTGGTGCAGCGCATCATCCGGGCCTACGACGATCACAAAGCCCGTGCCGCCGAGCAGCAGATGCCGCTGTCCCTGGAGGCAAAAACGGCCGAACTACGGGCGAGCGAGACCAGGCCGGCCGACTCTCGACCCATCCCGGAGGGGAGAAGCGCTGAGGGTTTCTCTCCTGGAAAGAGCGAGACGTCTTATCCGGGAAGCCGCGGCGCGGAATAATCCACGTTCCTGTTCGGGAGGGCATCCGTTGCCCTCCTGTTTTTCTTTCGGGGAGCGTTCGGGATTGCAGCCGTCGCGTACGCAAAGGCGCTGTCCGGGAGTGCAATGGTGATCTTACAAAAGCGGGTGGCAGGCTTGACGGAAGGCGCGCTCGAGCGCTTCGTGACGCGCGCCAAGCGCGCTGCCGGATTGCGGGGAAGCGTGACCGTGCTGGTGACCAGCAGCCAGGAGTTGCGAGGCCTGAATCACCGCTTCCGCGGCAAGGACAAGCCTACCGACGTGCTCTCGTTTCCGCCGGAACAGCTGGCGGCCAGAGGCTTCGCCGGCGACATCGCCATTTCCGCGGAAATGGCCGCGCAAAATGCGCGCCGGCTCGGGCACTCGCCCGCCGAAGAAATCAAAATCCTGACCCTGCACGGCGTCTTGCATCTATCCGGCTACGATCACGAAACCGATACCGGCAAGATGGGCCGCAAGGAACGGCAATTGCGCGCGCAGCTTGGCCTGCCGGTGGCGCTGATTGAGAGGAGCGAAGCCACCACGTCGACAAGCCTAAACCGCCGGCTTCGCGGAGACGCGCCGCAGAGACCGCGGAGCAGTGACTCCGGGCTGCCTTCGAAGCGGTATTCGCGGAGGCGCGCACGATGAACTACGGCGTCGCTTTTGGCCTGCTGCTGCTGGTCGGACTCCTCACGCTGGTCTCCTACGTCGATCGGCTCTACGCCGAGATCGGCAAGTTTCTGTCGCGCGAATTCCAGGACAATATTGACTCGTTCGAGCAGAAGGTCGAGCCCATGCTGCGGGTGGGCCGCTCGCGCGCATCGCTGTCGATGGCAATTCTGGTGCAAGTGATCATGGCGGCGATCGCGATGTCGGTGGGGTTCACCGTCTTCAGCGACAAGGCGTGGAGCATCCAGGAGATCCTGCAGGCGACGCTCAGCCTGGTGCTGATCATCGTGGTCTTCAATCGTTTTTTGCCGTTCGTCTTTTTCTCGCGAACCACCGGCCTGTGGCTGGTGCGCTGGATTCCATTGCTGCGGGTTCTGACCTACATCGTGCTGCCGGTCACGTTAATGCTGGGCTTCCTGCAGTCGGTGGCAGCGTTGACCAAGCGCCAGTCCGAAGAAGAGCCCGAGAGTCCTGCCGAGGCGGTCGATGCCCTGATTGAAGCCGGCCAGGAAGAAGGCATCATCCAGGCCAGTGATCGCGACTTGATCCAGTCGGTGGTCGAGTTCAGCGCCAAGACCGTGCGCGAGGCCATGAAGCCGCGACCCGAAATGATGGCGGTGCCGGCGGATACGACGGTCGAAAAGTTCATCGAACTGCTGCGCACCAAGCCGTTCTCGCGGGTGCCGGTGTATCGCGACTCGATCCACAACATCGTCGGCGTCGTCTACGCCCAGGACGTGCTGCAGGTTCCCGACACCGAAGCCCACACCCGCCCGGTCGAATCGCTGATGCGCAAGGACGTCTATTTCGTTCCCGAGAGCAAGCTCGGCAGCGACCTGCTGCGGGAGATGCGCAGAAACAATATCCGCATGGCCATCGCCGTCGACGAGTACGGCGGGGTGGCGGGCCTGGTCACCATCGAGGACCTGGTCGAGGAAATCGTGGGCGAGATTCGCGACGAGCATGAGAAATCCCAGGTGGTCAAGGAGAGCGACCGTTCTTATATCGTTCCCGGCAACATGGATGTCGATCATCTGGACGAGTTGTTCGGCATTCGGCTCGAGGGAAAAGAAGCGGCGACCGTGGCCGGCCTGGTCACGGAGTTGGCGGGGCGCATCCCGCAGAAGGGCGAAGTGATCGAGGAAGACGGTTTACGCTTTGAGGTTTTGGAATCCACCGACCGTCGCGTCGAACGAGTGCGGATCGCATCGGTCGAGCCTCGGCAAATGAAGCTGATATAGTGTCAGACTCCACGCGCACCGCGATTGTTCAATCCAGCTTCCGATAATCTTTATGGCCTTTCACTCCGGATTCGCATGCATCCTTGGCCGCCCGAATGCGGGCAAGTCCACCCTGCTGAACGCGCTGGTTGGGGAGCGGCTCGCCATCATCAGCCCCAAGCCGCAGACCACCCGGAACCGCATCCAGGGGATCGTGCATATCCCCAAGCAAGGGAAACGGCCGGGCGCGCAAGTCGTCCTCATCGACACGCCCGGTGTGCACAAACCCGACAGCTCGCTGGGCCGGAAGATGATGGTCGAAGTGCGGGAAGCCCTGGAAGGCTGCGACCTGATCCTGCTGATTGTCGACGTCACCAAGCGGCTTAGCCGGGAAGACGACTTTGCCCTCAGGATGGCCCAGCAGGCGGGCACGCCGGTTTTCCTGCTGCTCAACAAGATTGACCTGCTGCGGGACAAGAAGACGCTGTTGCCCATCATCGAGGACTACCGCAAGCGGCAGGATTTCAAGGAAGTGATTCCGCTGTCGGCGGTCAAGAAGGAAGGTCTCGACCTGCTGCTGGAAAAAGTGGTGGCGGCGTTGCCGGTGGGTCCGCGATATTTCCCCGAGGATCAAACCACCGACCAGCCCACTCGCTTCATGGCCGCGGAAATCATCCGCGAGCGCGTCCTGCTCGACACCAAAGAAGAAGTCCCGCACGCCACCACCGTGATCGTGGAACAGTTCGAGGAAAAACCGAAGCTTACCGTGGTGACGGCCACGATTTTCTGTGAACGGGAAGGACAGAAAGCCATCCTGGTCGGCAAGGGTGGCCAGATGCTCAAAAAGATCGGCACCGCCGCCCGCCTCAACCTGGAACGAATGCTGGGAACCAAGGTCTTTCTGGAACTTTTTGTGAAGGTTCAGCCGGGATGGCGCGATTCCCGGGCGTTCGTGGATGAACTGGACTGGCGGAGGCAACTTGAGTTACTGGCCGGTCCTCCCGGCCGCACCGGGCGTGGTTGAAACCTGTCGGAGCGCCGCGCGATCCCCGCTATTTCTCCAGAATCGAAAATGCCACGCGGGCTGGTCGGGGCAGCGACGAGGATGCGGGCATGGTTTCTTCTCCCAGTTGGTCGGAACTGTAGTGATTGGCCCAGGCTAATCATGGATCTAGCTTCGCATTCCAGGTCTCCGGGGAAGCTGCCGCCGGGTTTCCGCATGTTAAACTAATACTTCCCATGGCCTATATTCAGCGTAGAAAGACGGTTACCGCGTCCATTGGGGGCGTGCGGGTGGGCAGTGATGCACCGGTCGTGGTGCAGTCGATGACGAATACCGACACTGCCGACATTCCCTCCACCGTAAAACAGGTGGCGGCGCTTGCCCGGGCGGGGTCCGAGCTGGTGCGCGTGACCGTGAACAATGAAGAAGCGGCGGCCGCGGTCGCGCCCATCGTCGATCAACTCGAGCAGCAGGGAATCCGGGTACCGATCATCGGCGACTTCCACTACAACGGGCATCTTCTGCTGACCAAATATCCGGAGTGCGCCCGCGCGCTGGCCAAGTACCGTATCAATCCCGGCAATGTCAGCCTCGGCCGCAAGAACGACGACAACTTCCGCACCATGATCGAGGTGGCGGTCAAGAATCAGAAGCCGGTGCGCATTGGCGTCAACTGGGGATCGCTCGACAGCGCGCTGCTGACCAAGATGATGGACGAGAACTCGCTGCTGCCGGAACCGAAAGAGGCTCGCGAAGTCACCATGGAGGCGATGGTCGTGAGCGCTCTGAACTCGGCGGCGCTGGCGGAAAAGTACGGACTCCGCCCGGATCAGATCATTCTCAGCGCGAAAGTCAGCGGGGTGCAGGACTTGATCGACGTTTACCGGTCGCTCGCGGCACGCTGCCACTACCCGCTGCACCTGGGACTCACCGAAGCCGGCATGGGCGCAAAAGGAATTGTGGCCTCGGCCGCCGCGCTTGGGGTTGTGCTGCAGGAAGGCATCGGCGACACCATTCGGGTCTCGCTGACGCCTGCGCCGGGCGGCGATCGCACCGAGGAAGTTCGCGTCGGCCAACAGATTCTGCAGTCGCTGGGCATCCGCAGCTTTACCCCGCAGGTCACGGCCTGCCCGGGCTGCGGGCGCACCACCAGTACTTTCTTCCAGGAAATGGCCCAGCAGATTCAGACCTACTTGCGCGAGCAGATGGTCATCTGGAAAGACCGCTACACCGGGGTCGAGGAAATGAAAGTCGCGGTGATGGGGTGCGTCGTCAATGGGCCTGGGGAATCGAAACACGCCAGCCTGGGGATTTCCCTTCCCGGCACCTTCGAAGAGCCGAAAGCTCCTGTCTATGTGGATGGACGCCTGTTCACCACGCTCAAGGGAGACAAGATCGTGGCCGAGTTCATCGCGATTTTGGATGAGTACGTCGAGTCACACTACGCGGCCAAAGAGGCAGTCGCGGCGAAGTAGAACACCTCTTCACCACAGAGATACAGAGACACAGAAGAAATTGAGTAATTTGGTAATTGGGAAGTTTATTAGTCCGGAAATTTTGGTATCAATCGTCCGGACGTCCACTTTCGAAATCCGCAAGAGAAGCCCGAGCGTACTGTTAGAAACTCTCAAATCTCAAACTTGTCATGCTGAGCGCAGCGAAGCGGGTGCGCCCCACGTTTCGCGCCTTTCGGAACGTGGGATTCCGCGCACCTATCCGTACTTGCGCTTACCCAGGTTAGCGTCCAAAGAACGGACGCGAACCTGGGGCACCGTGCCAACGCGAACCTGGGGCACCGTGCAAAAGTAATTGAGTTCTATATACCAAACAACTTCTGGAAAAAACTGAAGTGGATTTCCCCGGAACTACGTGGAAAGATCGTCCAGTTCCCAACGCCGGTGAAGAAATCGGCCTGACAACCGTGCAGCCTGGCGTGGGTGCCAACGCTCATTCAACGGAAAGGCCTCTTTTATGGACATTCACTGCGTAGTGACGGGGCAGAACGAATCCGGCAAGTCGGTCATTGTGCGCGACACGCCCATCCGGCCGGTCAGCCTTGCGCTCCTTCCGGGCTACGAATTTCACCGCTTATGGGGAAGCGATTCCAGCCCTGAACTTCCGTCCGACGGGACTCCGCCACCGCAACCGCACTACTTTCCCCCCAAGGGTGGTTTCCGCTTCGCGTTTTTCACGATACCGCCGGACACCGCGAGAAGCGTTGATCCGGCCGGCATCGTATCGGCTCTCCAGGAAATTCAGCAGAAGCTGCCCGGGATGATGGAGGTTTTGGAACTGGATCATCCGGGAATGCACACCACCGATACGGTGGACTTCGACGTCATCGTATCGGGTGAAGTGTATCTCGAGTTGGACGATGGAGTTGAGGTCCTGCTCAAGGCGGGTGACTGCGTCATTCAGAACGGGACGCGCCACGCATGGCACAACCGGTCCGCGGAGAATTGCGTGATCTCGGTCGCGATTGTCGGCGGGGAGCGCAAACCGTAGTCGATGGGAGAATCCGCTGGGGTTGCGCTGCACGCAGAGTCGGAGAGCGGGGCATCGGAACCGCGTCGCTGCGTCACCAGCTCGCCTGGAAATTCCCTTCAAGCCAGCAGCGATAAATTCGGATCGGCGGCCTCGTAATCGGGGTCTGCGAATTTCTTCAGTTCCGGATAATTTTCCAGCAAGCCCGGCGGTGCTTTGACGCGTTTGCCGCTCAGCATGGATTTCAACTCCAGCGCGTTCGCGCCGGCGCGGCCCTGATAGTGATTGTTGGCGATGACGTAGGTGGTCTCGGTCTTTTCGGCGACGTTCTGAATCTTCTCTTTCCACCCGCCCAGTTCGCTCTCGCTGTAGAGATAGTTGTAACGATCGTTACGATCGTCGCTGTCAAACCAATCCTTGTAGTTGCGGCCGTGCAGGCGGATATAGCCGAGTTTCGAGGTGACGTGTTCGGTGGGAGCGAGCGACCGGCCGATGGTGGGCTGATCGATATTGCAGAAGGTGACGTTTCCACGGGCAAACAATGCCAGCGTCTCCGGGTTGTCCCAGGTGTCGTGGCGCACTTCCACAACCCGCGGATACTCGATGAACTGGCGCAGCAAGTGCTCCAGGTACTCACGATTCAAGCTGGTGTTTTTGAAAGAAACCGGAAACTGGATGAGAAGCGCGCCTAACTTTCCCGCGCCCGCGAGTGTGTCCAGCCCTTCCCGGGCCCGGGCCTCATCCTCATCGTTGGGACGGATGGAAGCCGCCGAGGTGGGCTCGGTAGCCGCCAGCGGCGAATGGGTAAACGATCGGTGCAGTTTGGCGGTGAATACGAAGTTGGGATTAAACGCGATTCTGCGCAACCAGAGCTTGGCCAGTTCCGGCTTGATGTGGCCGTAGAAGGAAGTGTTGATCTCGACCACGTCGAAGAAATGCGCCAGATATTCCAGCGGGTGCAGCTTTTTACGCTGGACCTCCGGCGGATAAAACACGCCGTCCCAGTCCTTGTAGGACCATCCGGCGGTGCCGATGCGGATCTTGGGCGCGTCTTCCATGGAGACAGGGCGAAGTGGCGGGCAGGCTTGCCTCGAGAGTAGCACAAAGAAGCCGGAACAGCGGGGACGTGTCGGGGCGCTGGAAAGGCGCACGGCCGCATCCCGGGCGCGTCCGGACACGGATCGCGGCCACCTGGCTCTATAGATACTCTGGAAATGCAGCGCTCTGTTGGACCGTGATCACGATCCCTTTGGCGGTCTACTTGAAGTACATCCACGCGGCGAGGGCGATCAGAACAACCGCGAAGATCCAAAGGGATGAATCACTCATTCCGGTTTTCTTGGCCATATCTCAATCTTAACCCGGCGGAATGTTTCCGCGAAACGCTAAGGAGGCGAGCTTGCCCCCAGGAACCAAACTAGTTTGCAGCCCAGCGGGGTGAACCGGAAAGAGCACGGCTGCGGCTATCCCGGTCGCTCCGCCGTTCAGTAGAAGAGTAATCCTACCCAATATACGCCGCCAGGGTAGGTTTGAGTGCGGGCAAAACACACGCCCACGGCCGCGTTTGTGAGGTTACGGTCTGCGATCAGGCGGTTGGCCGACGCGGGCAGCACCTCCGGGTGGAGGTTGGTATAGCTGAGCACGGAGTAGCGTTGCGCCAATTCGTGCATGGAGCGAGTGGCCAGCCGATCCTGCTTGGCCATGGAGCAGACCGCCTCGCGCAGGGCCGCGTCGGATTTGCGGGTAAGCCCAGGGAGATGTGCGGCCACCCGGGCGCGGCTGACGGCGGCGGCGATGGCGTCTTCGGTCTGTTCGGTCGAGTAGGCGGGCACGCTGTGGCCAAAATCCTGAACCACGTAAAGATGTTCTCCGCTGCGTATCACGCCAAAGCCGGCCACGTTATAGGTGGTGTCGAGCAGGTTTTCGCGATGAGGCGGCGACAGCATCAGGTGCTGGTGCGCCTGATCCACGCTGGTGTCGAGCGCCACGTTTTCTCCGGCACGATCCAGATGCAGCGAACTGGCCGCGGACAGGCGGTGGGGGAGGGAAGGCTCGCCATTGAACTGGTGGGAGAGTTGCTGCTGCTGGGCCATGACGTCGGCATGGGCGCGGGCGGCCAGGATCAAGCCTTAGATCAAAATGCAGGGGAGGGGCTCCGACTCGGGTGCGGGCTTGATTGGCCATGGCGAGCAGCTGCTGCTCGGCCTGTTCGTCGTAAATTGGGGAGCTCTGGTGATCGGAAGCAACGGGGCGATCGGAGGTTTTGGCCGCCGCCGGCTTGATTTTAGCTTGCTCCGGCGTGGCCACGGTGCCGAGAACGAGCGCGATGGTGATCAGGACCCGAAGCATACTAAATGTGCCTACGCGTCAGCCCTGGGAGGGTTTCAGCCGGGCGCAAACTTCTGCTTTGCTCTGCCCACTCTAGCCTCTAGAATCGCAGTCAGCTAATTACCCATGGCCATTGATCTGTGGACCGCGGTACTTCTGGGCGCGCTGATTGGCAGTGCGCTTGCCTGGCTCGGGCTGCGTTCGCGCTCAGCCGGAGCGGAAGCACGCTTGTCCTTTACCGAGAAGGACTTAGGGGAGACCCGCGCCGAGCTGGCGGGACAGCAGGAAGCCAATGCCAGGCTGCGGGAACTGGCGGCCGGGCTCGACTCTACCCTGCAGCACGAGCGGCGATCGGCCGCCGACAAGCTGGAGCTGATCAACCACGCGACCAACGAGTTGCGGGAAGCCTTTCAGGCGCTGGCATCCGAGGCGCTGCGCAGCAATAACCAGTCTTTCCTGCAACTGGCGAAAGCGAGTCTCGAGAAATTTCAGAGCGAAGCCAAAGGCGACCTGGAGTCGCGGCAAAAAGCCGTGGAGACGCTGGTCGCGCCCATCAAAGATTCCCTGAGCAAGGTCGACAACCAGATCCAGCAGATGGAAAAAGAGCGCAGCCAGGCTTATGGCACGCTGACCGAGCAAGTGCAATCGCTGATCGGGACCCAGAAGGCGCTGCAGGCCGAGACCGGCAACCTGGTGAAGGCGCTGCGGACACCTTCGGTGCGCGGGCGCTGGGGAGAAATCCAGTTGAAGCGGGTGGTGGAAATCGCGGGCATGCAGGCGTATTGCGATTTCGATGAGCAGGTCACGGTGACCACTGCGGACGGACGCCTGCGGCCAGACCTGATCGTGAAGCTGCCGGGCGGAAAAAACGTGGTGGTGGACGCAAAGACGCCGCTGCAGGCATATCTGGAAGCGGTGGAAGCGAGCGACGACGGGCTCCGGCGCGACAAACTGGCCGAGCACGCGCGCCAGGTGCGCGAGCACATGCGCGCCCTGGCATCGAAGTCGTACTGGGAGCAGTTCGAATCGACTCCGGAATTCGTGGTGATGTTTCTGCCGGGAGAAACTTTTTTCAGCGCGGCGCTCGAGCAGGATCCCGGACTGATCGAGCAAGGCGTGAGCCAGCGCGTGATCGTGGCTTCGCCGACAACCCTGATTGCATTGCTGAAGGCGGTCGCCTATGGATGGAATCAGGAAAAGCTGGCGCGCAACGCGCAGCAGATCAGCGCGCTGGGAAAGGAACTGCACGACCGGCTGCGCAGCATGTCGGTGCACATGGACAATTTAAGGAAAGGCCTGGATCGCGCGGTGGAGGCCTACAACAAGGCCGCCGGATCGATGGAAAGCCGCGTGATGGTGACCGCGCGCAAGTTCCCGGAACTAGGCGCGGCGATCACGGACGAGATTCCCGAACTCGACCAGATCGAGACCACCACGCGCACGCTCTCGCTCGACTGGGGCGAGGAAGTTACCGCGGAACTTCCGCTGGCGCCGCCGGCGTCCGAGAAGGACGAGTAGATCCTGCTCGCGAACCAAACCAAAAGCAACCACTCAGGACACGAAATTAGGCACGAAGGTTGCTGAGCGGGTCTTGGTGTTGCCTTGGTGTCCTTGATGCTGATCTTCGGAAGGGATGCGATCACGAAAGGCGATCGCTCTAGCTGGCTCGTTCCCCCGCAAGCGCATTTTTCTCCCCGGACTCGGGCAGTACCTGCCAAACTCCATCGAACTTCACGAAGTAGGGCTCGACCGAAAGATCGGGGAAGTGCGTGGTCAGCAACTGCGCCGCTCGCTGCAGCTCGGAGCGATGATGCTCGGCTTCGGCAGCGGAGTCGCCGTTGAAGTGCGCAAGCCCGCCGTAGGTGGCGCAGTCGGAATGGCTCATGACAAGCACCCGCTTGGTCTGGTGCAGGCGGATCGACATGCGAACTTGTTCGAGGATGAAATCCTGCTCAAAGTCATTGCGCGGCGAGGCCAGGGTCTTGGCGCCGCCGGCCACAATGATCAGGTCGGGCCGCTCGATGTTCTGCTTGCGTAGAAACTTCCGCACCGCCTGGCTGATGCGGTGGTCGAAGCAGCACAGCACGGCGGCGTCGGCGACGTAGGGATCGGCTGGGGAGTCGAAATGGAAGATCTTGCGCATAAATGAGTCGCCGGTGCCATTGTAACGTGCGATTTGACGAATCCGGTCCGCGCAGGACAGCCGCCCTCGGCTGATCGGCCGGGCGATGTTGGATTATCGCGGGCAGACGGAGATTGTGGTGTCGTTCGACCGGGAAGGCCCGTCGCTCCTTGATTTAGATTGGCTTTGCTTTCACTTCTTTTTTGTGGCTTCCCAAACCTCTCTTGGCCTGTTGCTCCTTATGCTTCATCGCTGCGTCTGCAGCGAGTGGAGTGATCACTCCCGCCACGGCTACCGCCGGTCGCAACCGGCGAGGCTCTGGCCGCCCAGATGTCCGGTATGGTCTCCCTCGGGTCCTTTTGACCGGTAAGCGACCGCCTGGTTCTGCCTAGGACGGGCGGATCGTTGCCATCTCTGGCCTAATTTTAGAATAGCAATTTGGGCAGGGTGATTGGGACAGGGTTGCTGGAATTATATTTTGGTGTGGATTGAGCGAGATGCGAAGAAATCGGGATGCTTGAGGGCTTGACAAAATTTTCAGGGACGCGGGCGAACACCTCGTCACGCGGGGTGGTCCCCCTGCGGGACTCGGTCGTTGGTTTGACTTAACCCCGGGCTTACCGCCCGGGGTTTATCCTGTGCCGCCGCTTTGCAGCGTAGGGCAAACATCTATCAACGAACGTCCGAAAAAAATCAGGACTATGGATAGAACCAATCGGACTGTCCGTTCTGACCCATAATTTGGAAGCCAACTTCCACATCCTCCTCTGCGGGAGGTTTTAAGGCTCGACTCTCTGCTTTTTGAGTAATGTTTGAAATAACGAAATCCTTGTATCCAGATGGGAATACTAATTGGATGCTGGTGTCGCTCCATTGTTGGATAAACTTATCGTCTAAATTTTGGAAATTCGACGCTCTTAAATTTCCGATCAACATGTCTCCTAATTGCTCGTAGGGTCCGGACCGCTTCGATGGCCTAACCCGAAGGTGAATCGAGATCTGTCCGCGCGCATTTCCAAAATTGACGCCTCTAATTTCGCCGTCTCTAAACATTTTCGGTGCCGCTAGGATCAATGGAGGTAAGGGGTCTGGCTGCGCAGCCGCGGGGTGAGTTTCGCTGCGTTGGGGCGCTATAGACGGTGCCGATGGGGGTATTGATGATGCATCTCGCCTCCTTAATAGACCCTCCGCAAAGGATGACAGCTGCCCTATAGTGATCCCCTTTGGCGGATTAGCAACGAATCTCAAGATCGCATCGGTCGACTTGTCGCTTGACCTCCTCACGGCCTTCAAGTCTTCCGAGAAACGCTCTTCGGCCTTCGTCTGGGCGTCCTGCAATTTCTGCCGCTTTGAATTTTCAATGGCCCTTTGCCCAGTGTCCGAGCTAATGCCGACGATGGCGAGAAGAACAAAACACGAAACGTAAAGACTCTTCCAACGATCGGGAGGAGGATAGAGCGCAACATATCCTCCCAGAAACGCGAGGCCAACAGTTGAACAAGAAACGACAACGGGGAGCAGGCTATCCAGCCCCATGCTAATCACCTCCCTAATCGTGGACAGCGCTTTGCTATGCCCCGCGCTTGGCCTTCAACTCGCCCAGCAACTGCTCGATGCGGTCTTCTTTTTCGAGGGCGGCGAGGCGGTCTTCGACGTCGTCGATGGCGATCTCGGCCTTGGCCTGGCTGACGGCTTCCTCGCGCGTGACTTTGTGTTTCATGCGATCGAAGGCTGCGGCTTTTGAGCCGTCCCCGATACGGATCTTCGCGTCGCTGGCTTTGCCCACGGCGCGGGCACGGCGATGCTGCGCGAGCAGCAGGTCGGCCTTGGCATTGGCTTCGGTCAATTTCTGATCGAGCTGGCGCAAGGCGGTCTTCAGGTTCTCGACCTGAGCTTTCTGATCGGTCACCTGCTGCGCGAAGCTGGTGCTCAGCTCGCGATAGCTTTCCACCCGCTGCAGCGAGGCGCGCGCCAGGTCGTCCTGCTTCTTGTCGACCGAGAGTTCGGCCTTGCGCATCCACTCCGCTACCTTGTCCTCGTTCTCTTTCTGCTTCTTTTCGAGCAGGTGCTGGTCGGCAATGGCGATGGCCACCTGCGTCTTGACCTGCAGAAGCTGGTTCTGCATGTCGAGGATGACTTGCTTGATCATCTTTTCCGGGTCTTCGGCCTTGTCGATCAGGTCGTTGAGATTGGCCCGGACTAATGTGGAAACTCGCTCGAGTAATGCCATAACACACCTCGCAAATTTCGCTTTGGGCTGCGGGATCGCAGCTTCTTTCGTGGCAAGTTTTCGCATGGCCCAGGTTAGCGTCCAAAGGACGGACGCGAACCTGGGGCACCGTCGTTATCACCGTCGTCATTGACCGTCGTATACACCGTCGTTAGCGCCGTCGTCCGTTCTCAGTCCGGCGGGACGCGGCGCCAGGTTCGTTGGGTCACTTCTTGCCGCCGTTTTCCGATGGCTTCTCCGCCTTGTCTCCGATCTGGCGGACTTTGCCGAGCATGTCACCCATGTTCATCCCGGTGAGGGTCTCGAACAGTGCGGGGACCTGCGCGGCCATCTTGGTGAGATCGCCGGTGATCTTGTTCAAGCCGGCGGCGTCGCCGTTGCCGGTGGAGACGACGGTGATCCTGTCGACGTTGGCCAGCGGACTGGCGAGGGCGCGGACGACTTCCGGCAGGCCGGTCAGCAGTTTGTCGATGACCGCGGCCTGGTTGTATTCCTGGAACGCCTCGGCCTTCACGTTCATCGCCTTGGCTTCGGCTTCGCCTTTCTTGAAGATGATTTCGGCTTCGGCCTCGCCTTGCTGGCGAATGGAAGAGGCGTGACCTTCGGCCTCAGACATGAGGCGCTGCTTTTCGGCCTGGGCGAGGGTCTCGATGCGCTGCCGCTCGATCTCGGCCTGCTTGAGCACAGTGGCAATGAGTTCCTTCTCGCGGCGCATGATCTCGGCCTCCTGCACCTTGACCTGACCTTCTTTCTCGACCTGCTGCACGCGCACGCTTTCGGCGATGACCTGCTGCTGCATGACGTTGGCCTGGATGTCGTAGGCCTTGTCGGCCTGGGCCTGTTGTTTTTTGGTGACTTCGAGGTACTGCGCGCGCTTGACCTCGAGATCGCGCTGGGCTTCGGCCTGCTTGGCCTGGGACAGGGTCTCGGCCAGAACGCGTTCCTGGTCGGCTTGCGCTTTGGCGACCGCGGATTCGCGAGTGGCCACGGCGCGTTTGATGGCGGTGTCGCGCTCGGCTTCGGCGGTGGCCACGTCGGCGTCACGCTTGATGCGGGCAACATCGGGCTTGCCCATATTGCTGATGTATTCGTTTTTGTCGCGGACTTCCTTGATGGTGAAGGAAATGACTTCCAGTCCCATCTTGCTCATGTCGTCGGCGCAGGTGGCGCGCATGCGCTCGCCCACCATCTCGGGCTGCTTGACGATTTCTTCCACCGTAAGCTGACCGATGATGCCGCGCAGGTGGCCTTCCATCACCAGACGGATCAGGCCTTCGCGTTCCTGGTCGCTTTTGGTCAGAAATTGCTCGGACGCGGTGAGGATCGATTCCACGTCGGACTTCACCTTGATCTGCGCCACGGCCTCGACGGTCACCGCCACGCCCTGCTTGGTGTAGAGATCCTGTTGCGGGGCTACGTCGAAGGACATGAGCTCCAGGGAAAGCTCACGACAGATTTGCACCATCGGCCAAACGATGGCTCCGTGGCCCTTCACGACGCGGGTGCCACCGAAGCCGTAAATAATGAGCGCTTCGTGCGGGCCAGCCTTGCGGTACAGCCGGGCCAGCATGCTCATCAGGAGCATGACCGCCAGCACGCCCAGCCCGATAATGACCCAACCCTCAACTGGTAAACCTAACGACATATCGCCTCCTCACACAATTGGAACGAACGGTTCAGACGGTTAAGAATGTGCATACTGCTTCATGGTGTCCAAGTCGCGCACGATGCGCGCCGGATCGCTGTGTCCAAGAAAGACTTCGCCTTCGAGGGTGGTGATATGAACGACCCGGTTGCCCCAAACGTAGGCGCGGGTATTGCCCATGCCGCGGATGCCATAGCCGCGCAACGCCATCCATTCCTCGATCCGGTAGCGGGCGATCTGTGACTGGGGAATCGAGCGCAGGCGGAAACCGAGGGTTCGGATCTCCAGACCTTCGGGGGTGAAGCGATAATGAAACCCGCTCCAGGTGTGCGCGGCGATCAGTAGAAAGAACGCACCGAGAAGGCTGGTGCCGGCGCGAACGCCTGCCTGCGGGATGGCGAAGGCGATCGCAAGCTCGATGGCCGCCAGCACCAGAAACAGCGCCGCGAACGCCTTGGAACCGTGGGTCTCTTCCGCCAGGCTCGGCGCTTCGGGCAGTGCCTCACCGCGCTGCGCGCGCAGGTACACGAGGGCGAACCCGACGATCGCGAGCGGCACGCCCAACAGGACGGGGGCAACCGCAACAGGACTGCCCGTCAAGTTGTGCGCAAGGATGCTGTTGTTCACATAGAACACGCAGCCGAGCATGAGATAGAAGAAGGCCAGGATGGCAGTGGAAGAAGCCTGGGGAGTGGCTTCTTGTTTCCGAATCACGAGAGCGATTCCGGTGAAGATGATCAGCACGAAGGCGGTGAGGCCGAGTGCGAAATACAACGAGGTCATGCGCGGCATCCAGCCGTTGGGCTGGCCGTTGGCGGCGAAGTGGGTGGCCATGCGGGCCGGGAGACGGTCCCAGACTTGCGCGTAACGCAAGGCGGTGAGTGGGAGGGCGATCCACATCAGCGCGACCAGGATGGTGAATGATTTGCGATTCATATGCTCTCTCCCATTACAGGGTGTTGCCTAGCCAAAGCCTTCGCCTCACGGACTTCGTCGAGGGTCATCTGCGGCCTTCGGCCGCCGACGGGCGCGACGCCCCTCGCCCCAACATCTAGGGCAGAGGATCAGCCGCGGGCGTTTCCTCGCCCGCCATCTCCGTCCACAATTGCACGTAAGCAATGCCCCTTTCGTAGCGGGTCACGACGACCTCGGTTCCCTTGGGGATCGGAGCGCCTTGCTCGCTGCGGGCGCCGCAGGTGCGGCGGGTGCCGGCTTGCGAATAGATAATCTCGCCGGTGCCGCCAGCGCGGATCGGGATCGAGGTTCGGCCCAGCACGCCCACCATGAGGTAGTCGGCGGGATCCATGGTTTCCTCCTCGGAGGTGAGCACCTTGCTGAGGAAGAGAAACACGATGCCGCCGCCGGCCGTACCACTGATTAATGCGATGCCGAGGCCGATCACAAACCACAGACTCGAGTAGCGGGTCAGGAGGTAGCCGGTGCCGCCGAACCAGGCCAGGAATGCGGTCAAGGTCACGAAGTTAAACGGCGAAATCGATCCGGCTGGCGGAGTGTGAGCGGCGTCCGCGGAGGCGGGCGCATGTCCTGCGGCAACGGGCGAGTGCAGGCCGACGCCGTGGCCCAATCCGGCAGGCCCGTGGCCGAGACCATGGGGCAACTGCGGCACGTGAACGCGCCAATGGGTGCCGCCGGCGAGAAAGGAGAGCAGGCTGAAGGCAAAGCCGACCGCGAAGCAGATCAAGTAGAAGTTAGCCCAGGTCATGGCGTTCGCCTCCCGTTGGCCGCTTTGCGGCTGCGGTGGTTGCGCAGGGCATCGGGATCGAGCGCTTCGAGCAGGCGCTCGGCCAATCCGGGCGTGTCGAGAATCGCGCCCAGCAGCAGAAAGCAGCTGCGCGTGTCCTGGTGGCGTGCGCATTGGATCAGCACGTTGCTGACTTGGCGGTCACTCACGAAGCGCTCCGAACCCTGCAGCAACCAGACGTCGAGCTTGCCTTCGGTGGTGCGCAAGTCGGAGGTGAGCTCGGTGTGATAGCCCTCGGGGTCGTCGACTAAGAAGCCGGGGTGCACCTTGAAGAACTTCGCCAGCAAGGTGCGCGAGGATTGGGTCATGTGACGACGGGAGCCGCGCTCGATCTGGGAGAGGTAGGACTGGCTGATGCTCTTGCGCAGCTCTGCCTTGACCGCGCGGACGATCTCCTGCTGGGTCATGGGGCGTCCCAGTTCGCGCAGGGAGCCCTCGACTTCGCGGAGGTAGCGGATTTTTTCGCCGAGTGTCATATTCCAAATCGCTATATATATATTGCAATATGTAATATTTTGTCAAGCGCTGTATATACCTGTGTTGTCTATCAGTTGACGCAGCTTTCCGCGGGTGCGCGTCACAGGGGGCCTTGTCGCCCGCACTTCGGGCGATCATCGTCGCAGGGCGGTTTTATCGTCGAGGATGGGGAAACGAATGGTGGCAGCAGGGGAGCAACGGCGGTTTCGGGATTAACGGAGCGAGCATCCCGACGCAGTTGAGCGGGTGTTCCACGCGAACCAGCTAGGATTCGAGAACTTCGTAGTGCTCGACCCGCGGGCCGCGATCGAGCAGGAACTTGTCGTCCTCCGGGTAGTAGACGGCCTTTTCGTAGTCCGGTCCGGCGAAAGCTTTAATGGCGTCCCAGGAATCCCACAGGGTCAGGAGAAAGAATTCGCACTTGCCGTCGGCGACCCGGCGCAGGGTGTGGACTCCGCGGTTGCCGGGGGTCTCGGCGTACTCCTTCAACCCGGTTTTGACGAGATAAGCGTAGTAGGTGTCCTGGTCGGACTCACGAACCGTTCCGCGCCAGATGCGAGCGATCATCAATCCCTCCTCAAAGGTCGAAGTTGTATTAAGGATGAGCGGGAGCAGCCGAGGATTCAGGCCGCGTCACGGAGGGCTCGTCGAGCTGATGCATGTTCTCCATTTTCCAGCGCATAGCGGCGGTGATGCGGGTGCGGCCGCTGGGATGGTCGTAGAACAGGAATTCCTCGATGGCACCGGGATCGAGTTTGCGGTATTCGCCGAGTTTCAGATCGACGGCGGCTTCGCCGTCGGGCTGGCGGGCGGCATTGAGGCCGAAGATGTCCGCTTCGTATTCCTCGGTGCGGGTCCAGGTATTGCTCAGGGGAGTGGTGACCAGGAAGAAAATCGAGAGCAGCAGGGTGGCCAGCGGGAGAACCGCGACGTCGGTGATGGCGGTGATTCCCCAGCGTTCTCCCCAGCGCGCGAGGGACCAGTCGAGACTCCAGTTGAGGAAGGCAAAGCCGGCAAGAAACACCAGGGAAAAGAAGAGGATGCTTTTATAGATGTGGTTCAGGACGTAGTGGCCCATCTCGTGGCCCATGGTGGTCGCGATTTCTTCCGGGGTGCAGCGCTGGAGCAGGTTGTCGTTGAGCGAAATGCGCATGGTCTTCCCGAAGCCGCTGACGTTGGCGCTAACGCGGTTGGACTGGCGGGACTCGTCGACTTCATAGACGTCGCTGGCAGGAATGCCGTTGGCGCGCGCCATGCTGAGGATAGGATCTTTGATTTTGGGATCGTTTAGTTTCGTATAGGTATTGAACAGCGGCGCAATGTAGACGGGGGCGATCAGGACCACGATGACGAGCAGTACGATACTGGCCAGCGCGCCCCACACCCACCAGCTGGCACCCAGGCGGCGCACGATCGCGAACAGGATCACGATGGCGATCGCGCCCAGCACCAGGCCGATGGCCAATCCGACTGCCTGATCGCGAAACCAGGATCCGAAGGTCTGGGTGGACAAGTCATATTGATGCTCGCGGATGTATCCCTCGTAAACCGTGAGCGGAAATTGCAGCAGGGCTGTGAGGAGAAAGAACGGAACAAAATAGAGAAGCGTCTGGAGATTCTTACGGTTGGTCACGCGGGCCGCCCATTCGCGCATGCGCGCGGAAAGCCGGGTCTGCAACAGCAAAAGCATGATAGCGGCGGAGACCACGAAGTCCCAGAGTTGCAGCCAGTAGCCGCCTTCGAAGTACGAGTCGGAGCGCGCCCGCTTGTCGGGCGGAATGGTGGCGAGCCAGGCGTCGGTCGCGGCCCTGACGTCGAAGTTCGGGCCGGGGCGAGCGGCGACGGGGATTTCGAGGCTGGGCGGGGGCGCGGTTTCGCCGCGGCAGACCGTGGAGATGCAAATCGCCAGAAAGACGAAACAGACGAGGTGGCGGGGAATCATCAATGCTCCGGAAATTTTTGAGATTCGGGGTCCAGAGTAAGTCGGTAACGATAGCACAATGGGGTTCGGGCGGATGGTTGCCTTGATGTGCGAGTTGCCTGGAGCCGGTGGTTCTCTTCGTCTATGGACGAAAATCCCATGATCGCGGGGGTTGTGGAATCCCACCCTAAGCGCAAAAAGCGCGCTTAGGATGGGCCACAATCGAAAACGTTTCGTTTCGGACGACGAATGTGGCGGGCGTGCTTACTGTTTGCGGCCGTTGTGTTTCTTGTTGTAGATCTGGCCCGAGACTCGGTTCTGCTGGCGGTTGACCTGGCGGCGCTCGGCGGGGGTCAACGTGCCACCGTTGGCGGCGCGCTCGGTGCGCACTTCGTGGTTGATGGCGGCCTCCTTGTGCTCGAGCTTCGAGGCTTCTCCGGCCGTCAACTGACCGCTCTTTACGCCCTGGGCGATGCGGTCCTGCTGGTTCTCGGCGCGCTTGCCAACTTCGCTCTTCGGCGTCGTGTTCTGTGTCTGAGCGTCGTGCTTCTGATTGTAGATCTGCTTGGAAAGCTGGTTCTGCTGCTGGTTGAGGACCTTGCGATCGGCGCTGGTCAGCTTGCCATGGTCCTCGCTGCGCATCAGCTTTTCTTCCCGGTTGAGATTCGCTTCCTTCTTCTCGAGCTTGCCGGTTTCCCGGGCGGTCAACTCTCCGCTGGCCACGCCCTGGGCGATGCGGTCCTGCTGGTTTTCTTTGCGCTGGTTGACCTGGGCCGCCGCCGGCAAAATCAGGACCCCGAGGGCCGCGCTGCATACTGCGATGCGAACATTGATTTTCATGGATATCTCCTCTGCCGTGATCTGAACTGCTGCAGCCCTGCGGCCGCTCAGTGGGATTGAACACGGGCTTGCCGGGATTGTTGCGGTGGGCAAAAGTTGGTTTCGACGGGCTGAGATGAGAGGGTAACGTTACTTGCCTGGCCGAGGATGGGTGGGTCGGGGTGGGGGAAGAGTCTGACCTAAGCCTCTACCGCGTAAACACGGGTCGGCGACGACGTGTGTGAGTGCCTATTTCGGGGCTGTGAGACGTGCTGCTCTCGAAGAATAATTCTGATCTGCGAGTCCGTTTTGAGATTGGCTGGTCACGTGGCTTTCGCGTCATGCAAAGAGAAGCCGCCCAAAACAGCGGGCGGCTGATGTCGTAGCAGGGTGGATGATTTTACTCCAAGGTTTTTCGCTGCAAATTAGCAGCAGGCTCAACGCAGTTTGTAGTACCGCCTGTCCTTTCGACAAAGCGAGTGATGGGAAATTGGGGAGCACAATCTACGTCGGTACCACTTAAGTTTCCGGTTACATTGGCCAAGACGAAACCGGCAAAAGAGCCGTCTTCGAGGTGGACACCGTTGCCGCCGTTGCCGGTGATTGTGGGTCCGAAGAAACCGGCGGTGCTATTGCCGCGAAGGACCATGCCATCGGCGCCGCTGCCGGTGATGGTACCGCCGATGAGGGTCACGGAGCTCGCGCCCACCCGAACGCCAATGGTGTTGTTGAGAAAGCTGGAATTGGAAGATGAGAGTGAGGCCACGCGTACGTCTACGCCTTCATCCGCATTGCCCTGGAACACATCATTACTGCTGAACATTTGCGAGAAATCGCTCACGACTGAACCGCTGAGCCCGTTGTTCTGGATCACATTGCTTTCAAGAAAGGCATGGGAGCCACCACCCACCACTAGACCGTTCGCTGCAGCATCCTGAATGGTGTTGCCAGTCAGGAAGCAGATGCTTGCGGTACCGCATTGAACCCCCTGGGCTCCACCGTTGATGGTGAATCCCTGCAGGGTGACACTGTGGGAGTCCTCAATATCGACGACCGTCAAGCTTCCGCTGGAACGATCGGAGATGGAGGCGCCATTCCTGGCAATCAGCGTAAGTCGATCCATGCTTTGAACTACTATGTTGTCTCGGCAGTTGCCGAAGACGGTTATCGTATTCGGCCCTTGTGGATTGCTCCTGGCCAAAAGCTTCACGGCCTGGCGAATGGTTTCTTTTTTGGCGCAATTTACGGTTAGGTTCGCTGCCTGGGCCCGGGGGCTTGCCGTCCCAATGGCCACCAACAGAAAGAACGCAAAAACGGTGGCCCTTTGCCTCATCCTCAGGCCCAGAGCTGCGGTCACTTTCTTCAATGTTGCCTGCATTGCAGTCTCCTTGAGTCGCATGTTTTGTTTTCCTATACCCGATGGCGCCGCCCACGATCCGGCCGTTGCACTCCGTCTCGGGTGCAAGGATCGAAGGGCCGCCGCCAGGGGAACACAGTCCTGCAGATCGGGCGTAGAGGCAATCGATCGCGCTTCAATTTTTGTTTAACTGTTGTTCAACAGGACGATGCGGCTCAGAACAGACGAGTTAGGTCCACTTGCCCGAGAGACATCCGGTGGATCGATTTCGTGCCGGCTGGTCTCGGCGGCGGTGGTGACGGTGCCGAGCCCGGTGTCTACATCGCGCGCGCCGGCTGTCATTTGGCCTTAGAGAAGCGGACTTGCATTCCGGCGAGCTGGGAAAAGAGGGACAGGAGTGCGGCTCGAGGCGGTGCAAGTCAATTGCTGGTTAGGCTCGGGGAGCGTTGCCGTCGAAGTGGTCACGCGGAAGCGATTTGTCAGAGGCTTTGCGGCCGCCAGCTGTTCGTTACGCCAATTGACCACGATTCTGGGGTGAAACCAAGATCACCAGGAAGCTGAGGGAAGACCGCGAGGAGCACGTCGTGTGCAGCCGCGGCCACTGCAGCTTCGGGGGAGGACCCCGCTGACGCGTGGGCGTCCAGGGCGTAAGGCTGGAACCGACGCTCGATCGAATTCAGCGCATCATGGGTTGCGGCGTGCATCATGGCAAAAATCCGCGATTCATGGAGAGCGTCTACACACCCATCCGAATTGTCCAGGCCAGCAGCGAAGGCGGCGTTGGCGGCGGTCACGTTCCAATCAAGGACAGCATCAGCCTTGGCAAGTCCTGACCAACCCAGGACGAGAAGTAGAACTAGTATCTTTTTCATAAGAGCCTCCTTTTTTTGTTGTGTTCATTAGTTAGTCTGTTGATCGGAGAGGCGACCCCTCGGATTGCCTGGAGACGACTGCGGGAGTGCCTTGCCTCTATGGCTCATGGTGTCGCCTGTCAAGCGATGAATCCGTCATCTCAGGCCTCTTCATTGTGTTTGTTTTCTCGCTCCCAAACATGACAATCCTCCTCAGCTCTTGAAGCCCCGACCGAGCCATTTTTGAAGCTTAGATGGCGTTAGTACGGCCCAATGCCGGCCTTGGGGGCGGTCTCTAATGGGCAAGACATTCAAACCACAAGTCAGTAGTGTCGCGACAGTGGGGTTAGCAGAGGAGAGAACAGAAGAGTTCCCGAAACGTGCGAGAGTCAGTCAACCGGGCTGCGTAAACCTGCAACATTTTGCGGGCAGGCGTCTTCAGCGGCTGCGCGAATATTCTCGGCACAAACGCTGTGACCGACTGTCGATGTTCCCGTGAAGAAACAGCCTTCTCGACTACTACGATCTCGTTTATTGGAGTGTTGGCTTCGTCGAACAGTGTTTCTGAAATATCTGCCCTCGGCACCACCACCATTGTGACCATGACTAGGAGGAAAGCGGTCACGAGTTGAGTTGCCCTTGCACGGTGGACGAACATGAACTTTACACCTGTGGTTGCTGAGGTTGGCGAACAAACGGCGCACGCTGGAGCGAACGCTGTTTACGACAGTCACGGTTGCGAATCAATTCCGGCCGATCTCCATCTCATGAATTTTTGATTTCGCGACCTATTGGGTGGAACCGGTTCCGGTAGCCGGAAAGTCTTTGGAAGACGAGCGGAATTTCAGTTCCTCTCGGTGAATTATTTCGCCTTGCTTGATCATCAGTGTAATGCGGCGTGCATCAGTGATGTTCTGGTCTGGTTTGCCGTCGATGAGGAGAATGTTCGCAAGTTTACCCGACTCCAGCGTGCCCCATTCCTTGTCGGCGTTCACAATGGCTGCTGCGTTCTTGGTGGCAGCCGTAATGGCTTGCAGAGGCGTCAGTCCAGATTCCACAAGAAGCTCCATCTCGTGGTGGATTCCTTCACCCTGAAAATCGCCGGGGTACGGGGCGTCCGTTCCTGTGGCAATAAGAACTCCAGAGTCCCAGAGCGGTTTTACATTGCTTTCAGCGCCCTCGAAATCCAAGAGAGCCTGCTTTAGCTCTTCTTGTCGATCGGGAGAGATAGATTTTTGCGCAAACTCTCGCAATCCCTTCAATTGCGACGGTGGTACGACATCGGCGATGAGCGGGTCACTGAGAAAGTTCAAATTGCGGAGACGACGACGACTAAATGCCTCATGGACGGCAAGAGTACTGATAAAGAACATCCCGGTTTCCTTCGCATGATGAACCGCATCTTCGGAGATTCGGTGCCCAGGCAAGTGCGCGAAACCAGAGATTCCAGAGTCCATCAGATCGATCGATCCATTCCGATCCCATTGGTCAATAATCGTCCGCAGCTGTTTTTTTTTGCCTCGGCGGAAATCGTACGCACGAGCCGATCCGAAAGTCCGACGTAGAGTTTGACCAGATCGACGTCCTCGGCTTTGAGCTCCTCGATGATTGAGGGAACTTGGTACTTCGAGCTGACGTTTACTGCGATTGATCCCCACTCCGGATCAGCTCCGTCAAGAAGTGGACCGACGCAGTAAACCCGGGGCCCTTGTACCATGCCCGACGCAATGGATTGGCGAAGCTGCAAAACGAAGAGAGGAACATTCCCGGTATCCAGAACCGTAGTCACCCCGGCATATAAAAACGAGTTCATATAATTCTGGTAGCCCAATAAGTCGGACCTCTCGCCGTCCCATCCGCCAACCAGGTGGACATGCATATCTGAAAGACCCGGCATTGCAGTTTTGCCGTTTGCATCGATCACGTGTGCGCCTGAGGGGTACTCGAGGTCGGGGCCTCCTACTGCCTTGATGATGCGACCTTCGATCAGGATTGTTCTGTTGTCGGTGGCAGGGCTCCCGCTGCCATCGATCACGCGAGCGTGCCTGATGACGGTGGTCTGGGCATCTGCAAGATTGGTCAGAAATCCAGCGAAAAGACAGAAACCCAAGGTGCACCAGCTCATTCGTGACTTTCGCATTTGCTTCCCCAAGAGGTGGATTCTCTGCACTGTTCTGCAACGCGGCCCGGTTCGTCAGCGAAAAAATTCATTGGCCCGAGATTATAACTCTTAGATGTTGTGCTGACGCACTGGGCACAGGATGGAGAAATTAGGATACTGGTGGAAGATCGCTATTGCACCAATTGATCATGATTTTGGCGAACAAACGGCGCAGGCTGGCGAGAACGCTGTTATCGACGTTAAGACGGATTGAGTTGTGTTTTGGCGACCGATTGCCGCTTTCAGTTCGCCGCCGCTAATGGGTAGCGTCCTGGGCGAAACGCTTTTTGCGGTCGTCGCTGGAGTTCTCTTAGTAATCCTGGGCCGCTGCCGATAACACGCGTGGCTGGATGGACAAGAACCCCACGAAGGTCTATCCAAGCTGGTTTTTAAGCAGCCCTGGCAGCCAGTTTCCGCGGGGCAAGCCCGCGCCCTGGGATGACATGCTGCGCGTGGTCACCATCGCGCTGCAGGAGCGCCCCTGCGAAAGCTGTTGGCAAAAGCTACAGCCAAACGATGAGCCCCAATCGAAGCGGATTAGTTGGTTGCAATTTTGGTAAAGTTCAGCGCCACGGATTCTTTTGGCAGTTCGTCGGCGACTTTGGCAAAGTTCGACGCCAGAGATTCTTTTGGCAGTTCCTCGGCGAGCGTGGTGAAGTTCGGCGCCAGAGATTCTTTTGGGAGTTCGTCGGCGAGCGTGGTTGGGTCCTTTTTCTTGTCGGCGGCCGAAAGTTGTTCCTGAATGAAATTTTTGGTCAGGGGATCGGTTAATGGTGCCGGCGCCAGCTCAGACAGTGTAGTTGTCGGGCTCGCGACCTCGTTCTGAAGCGGGTCTTGCGAGGCGGGTTGCCGGGTGGCTGCCGGATTCCCGGTTGGCGCTTCCAGATTCTGAATTGGCAGTGAGTCAAACCCGCTATTGATTCGTGTCATGGCGTGCTCCTCACCTTAATTATCGGGATAACGCGACGTCCGGTTGCGTGGTGACCCTGACTCGAAATGGCTGGAGGATTTCCGCATGGAGATCTCGCCCACGCGGGTCAGAGAGCGGCGTGATGATTATCCTTATTTACGCGCATTGACCGACTGCCAAGGTTGATGGGGGAGGCAGGCCAGGGGCGAGGTGATGAGCTACGTGAGTTGCGTGCTCGCCATTGCTCGCCGAGGAAGGACGCTTCGAGGTCTCAGGCGGGCTGCTGGTCGTTCGATGGTCGCAATTACAGGCCGGCTTCGATCCGCGAGCGGGGATCCAGCAGGTCGCGCAGGGCGTCTCCGATGAAATTGAACGAGAGCACGGCGAGCATCACGGTGGCGGCAGGGAACAGCACCAGGTGCGGGGCGTCGAAGAGGTGGGCACGGCCGTCGTTCAACATCGAGCCCCAACTGGCGGTGGGCGGAGGCACACCCAGTCCGAGGAAGCTCATGGTGGCTTCTGCGAGGATGGCGCCGGCCATGCCGATGGCGGACTGCACCACCACGGGTTGAATGATGTTGGGCAGGATGTGGCGTGTGATCACGCGCAGGTCGCTGGCGCCGAGGGCGCGGGCAGCCTCCACGAATTCCTTCTCGCGGGCGGCAAGGACCTGGGCACGGACCAGGCGGGCGTATCCGACCCAGCCACCGAGGGAGAGAGCGAGCACGAGGTTGAAGATGCCGGGGCCCCGAAAGGCAACGAAGGCGATCGCCAGCAGGATGCCGGGGAATGACAGGAAAGCATTCATGACGACCACGTTGACGAAGCGGTCGATGCGGCCGCCGTAGTAGCCGGCTATCGAGCCGATGATGAGACCCAGAGAGAGCGAGGCGAGCACCACGCAGCTGCCCACCAGCATCGAGATGCGCGCGCCATAGATGAGGCGAGAGCAGATGTCGCGGCCGAGTTCGTCGGTGCCGCACCAGTGGGAGGCGCCGGGCGGGTTGAGACGGTCCGGCAGGGAGATCTGGGCCGGGTCATGCGGGGCGAGCCATGGGGCAAAGATCGCGCATAGGACGAAGATCACGACCAGAAGAATGCCTGCGGCCGCCAGCGGATTGTGGCGGGCTACGCGGGGAAGCGAGATGGTGGTTGTGGACATTGGTCAGAAAAGCTTAACCGCAGAGTGCGCCGAGAACGGCCGCAGAGAACGCGAGTACGACCACAGTACGACAAGGACGACCGCAGAGGGCGCAGAGAACGGCCGCAGAGTGCGCCGAGTACGACCACAGTACGACCGCAGAGTGCGCAGAATACGACCACAGTACGACCGCAGAGTTCGCAGAGAACGGCCGCAGAGTGCACAGAGGACAACGGCAAAGAACGGCCGCGGGGTCAACTCGGGGTGCACACTTTGCGGGTTGCGGCTTGTCATTGCCTGATCCTGGGATTCAGAACTGAATACACTAAGTCGGTCATGAAGTTGACGGCGACGTAGGTTAATCCGATCGCCAGAATGCAGCCCTGGACCACGTAATAGTCGCGATTCGAGATCGCATCGATGGTCAAGCGGCCGATACCGGGCCAGGAAAAAATTTTCTCGGTGACAATGGCGCCGGCCAGCAGAGCGCCGAACTGCAGGCCGAGCACGGTGATCACCGGGATCATGGCATTGCGCAGGGCGTGGCGATAGACGATGGTCGTTTCGGGCAGTCCTTTGGCCCGAGCGGTGCGAATGTAGTCCTGGCCGAGTTCCTCGAGCATGGAGGTACGCACCATGCGGGTGAGGATGGCGGCCAGGGCGCTGCCCATGGTGAGCGCGGGCAATACCAGGTTCGCAAAAGTGCCGGAGCCGGAGACCGGCAGCAAACCGAGTTTGATCGAGAACAACAAAATCAGAATAGGGCCAAGGGCGAAGTTCGGGAACGAGAGCCCGAAGAGACTGAGCACGCTGAGGGTGCGGTCGTCCCAGAGATTGCGCTGGCGGGCGGAATGAACCCCGGCGGGAATGGACAGCAGAATGGCAACCAGCAGCGCGGCGAGGGTGAGTTGCAAGGTGTAGGGATAGCGCTGGGCCAGAAGTTTGCTGACGCTCTGGTTATAGCGCAACGAGACTCCCAGATTGCCGCGCACCACACCCTTCCAATAGTTGAGATATTGCTGGCTGAGGGGAAGGTCCAGGCCGTAGGCGTGGCGGGCCGCCTGCAGATCGGCCGCCGGAATTCCTTCACCAAGCATCTGCTGGATGGGATCGCCGGGGACGAGGTGGATCAACAGAAACACGAGCGAGACTACCAGCCAGATGACCGGAAGGGTATAGAGGATGCGGGTTAGTAAGTATCGGAGCAAAGGAGGCGTCGGGTGTCAGGTCTCGGGTGTCGGATTTTAGATTTCAGATTTCAGATTTCAGATTTCAGATATCAGATTTCAGATCTTAGGTCTCAGATTTCAGATCTTCAGATTTTAGATTTTAGATTTCAGATTTTAGATCTCAGATTTCAGATTTTAGATCTCAGATATTAGATCTCCGGCTTCGTTCATTCGCGTTGCCAGGCCGGGGGCACTCGGGACGCATCGGCGCTGGTTAGATTAGCACTAGTCTTTCATAATGCGCCGTTAGCGATTTGGACTCATGGTGAAATCTGCGGCAAGACCGCGTAGGACGCTTCCGGGCGCATTGATCAAATCAACGGCGGTCCTGTAGGGTGGTGTCGGAGTTTGGGCATTTGGACGTCTATCTGGTTGACGGCACGTACGAATTGTTCCGGCACTACTACGCGCTGCCCTCGGCACGGGATGCAGAGGGGCGGGAAGTAGGCGCCGTACGGGGCGTGCTCGCGTCGATGCTGGGCATGATCAAGGGGGGCGCGACGCACATCGCGGTGGCGACCGATCACGTGATCGAGTCTTTCCGGAACGGGTTGTGGCCCGGCTACAAGACCGCCGAAGGTGTCGAACCCGACCTGTTGGCGCAATTTCCGCTGCTGGAAGAAGTGCTTTCGGCGGCGGGAATCGTGGTGTGGCCCATGGTGGAATTCGAGGCCGATGATGCGCTGGCTGCCGGGGCGGTGGCGGCGGCACGCGATGAGCGGGTGGAGCGCGTGGTCATCTGTACCCCCGACAAGGATCTTGGCCAATGTGTGCAGGGCACGCGCGTCGTGCAATTAAATCGCAGGACGCGGGTGACGCTCGACGAAAGGGGGATTGTCGAAAAGTTTGGCGTCTCGCCGGCCTCGATCCCCGACTACCTGGCGCTGGTAGGAGATTCGGCCGACGGGTATCCGGGCCTGAAAGGCTGGGGCGCGAAGTCGTCGGCTGCGGTGCTGGCGAAATTTCTTCACCTTGAATCAATTCCGCTGGACAGTCGTGAGTGGCAGGTGAAGGCCGCAAACGCGAGCGCGCTGGCGAGCACACTGGCGCAGGACCGGGAACAAGCGTTGCTGTTTCGAACGCTGGCCACACTGCGGACCGACCTCGCCCTTTTTGACAATGTGGATCAGTTGCGCTGGAATGGTCCGCTCCCGGCCTTCGCCGCGCTCGCGGCGCGCCTGGACGCGGCGGTAACCGTGGCGCGTACTCCGCGGGCCGCGGGATCCACGGGCGCCGCCTTCTAGTCCCCCACCTGCTGCAAGGTTGCGGTCTCCAGCATCTCAATCTTCACCTTGGCGATGCGGTGGCCTTCCATCTCTTCCACGGTGTAGCGGCGGCCCTCAAACTCGAAGGTGTCGGCGATGGCCGGGATCTTCTGCAGGCGGGCCAGCACGAAACCGGCTAAGGTCTCGAAACCGGCTTCGTTGGGAAGGATGAGCTGGTACTGGGATTCGAGGTCGCGGATATTGGTCGAACCGTCCAGCAGCAGCGAGGTGTCCTGGTCGAGGCCGGGCTGAGTGCCCGGGGGGACGTCGAATTCATCCTCAATTTCGCCGACAACCTGCTCCAGAACATCCTCGACCGTGATGACGCCGGCGGTGGAACCGAACTCATCGACAACCACGGCCAAGTGACGCTTGCGGGTTTTGAATTCGGCGAGCAGGTCGGTGAGCGCCATCGTTTCCGGAACCACCAGCACGTTGCGCATGATCTGGCTAACCTGCATCCGGGCGATGCGGGACGAGACCGCCTGGTTGGGGGTGAGGGTGAGGCGCAGACGCATCCAGCGGGTCAAGTCCTTGGAGTAGAGCACGCCGATGATGTGTTCCGGACCGCGCTGCGGATCAAAGACCGGGACGCGGGAGTGCTGCTCTTCGACGACTCGCGCGAGGGCTTCGTCGAGGGTCAGGTCGGCGGGCACAGAAAAGATGTCGGGGCGCGGAACCATGACCTGGCGGACGGTGATGCTGTCGAGTTCGAGGGCGCTGTGGATCATCTCTTCCTGGAACTCGGGAATCTGGCCGAACTGGCGGCTGGCGGTGACGATCAGCTTGAGTTCATCCGGCGAATGGATGGCGCCGCGACGCATTTCACGCGATCCGAACAGGCGCAGCACGAAGCCTCCCGACTTGCGCATGAAGTAGAGGAAAGGCTTGGCGACGGTGAGGAAAACATCCATAGGGGCGGCCACGGCCAGGGCGACACGCTCGGCTTGCTGCAGGGCCAGCGTCTTGGGAACGAGTTCCCCCAGAATCACGTGCAGGTAGGTGATCAGAGTGAAAGTGAGGACGATGCCGAAGGTGTGCGCGTAGATGGCGGCGTGCGGCACCCGGACGAGCAGGGGCTCCATGATGCGGGCCAAGGTAGGCTCGCCAACCCAGCCGAGGGTAAGGCTGGTCAGGGTGATTCCGAGCTGGACGCCATTCACCACCTCGTCCAGGTGTTGATGAAGGCGCAACACCGTGCGGGCGCCGATGCGGCGCGCTTCGATGAGCTGCTGAATGCGCGTGTCGCGCACGCTCACTAAGGCGAACTCGGCGGCGGCAAAGAAGGCGTTGGCTGCAACCAGGAGCAGAATCAAAAACACCCGGAGCAGCACAAAAGCAATCATGGAAGCCTAATTCTAACATTCCAAAGGGCGTAAAGCAGCTTTGAGTTCGAAGCGGGCGGCGTTTTTTGGGGCAATTTTGGTTCCACGCTGAAGGTATTGAGGAACCGGAACGGCGGTCGAAAATCTGCAAGGTCCGTGCTTTCTTTTCTTTGGCCACGGGGGTCTAAGCGGGTGAGTGAGTTTTGTGAGCCGGCCCAGAGAGGGAAATATTTGCCCCCGAATCGGCGAATCTCAGGACGGCAGGGAACAAAACTCATGCCAAATCCGTAAGATTGAATGCAAGGCTACCCAGACCAGTTTCCCGTAGTAGGAGGCAGATGTGAACGGCAACGGTAATGGCAAGAAGAAGCGCAACCGGCGAATCATTTACGTGGTGATTGGTGTAGTCGTTGTCCTGGCCGCGGTGGGAGGGCTGATTGCAGCGGCGCGTGGCGGCACCAAAATCGACCCCACCAAGCTGGCGAAGGTTGAGCGGGGCGATCTGGCCAAGAGCGTGGTGGCGACGGGCAAGGTTGAGCCCATCACGAAAGTAGAGATCAAATCGAAGGCCAGCGGGATCGTGAAGAAGCTGTACGTCGATGCAGGCGACCGGGTGAAGAAGGGGCAGTTGCTGGCCGAACTGGACAAGGAAGAGATTGAGGCGCACGTGGCGCAGGCGAAAGCGCAGGCAGAGGCGGCGGAGGCCAGCTTGCGAGGCACCGAGGCGGACATGGAACGCGCCAAGGTGGATGCCGAAGGGCCGGATTTGCCCATGCTGAAGCGCGCCTATGATCGCGCGCAGGGCATGGCGAAAGAAGGGGTGGTGTCGGCCTCGGCGCTCGACGATGCGCAAAAGAACTACGAGATGTCGTTGAACAAACAGAATGTAGCCAAGGCGCAATTACAGGTTTTGCGGGCCAAGATCGGACAGGCCCAGGCACAAGTGGCGCAAGATCGCGCCAACTTGAAGCAACTGGAAGAGCAGTACGGCTACACCACGGTGACTTCGCCGATCGACGGAATCATTCTTTCGCGCGACGTGGAAGTGGGCGATGCGGTGAGCTCGATCCTGGTGCTGGGATCATCCGCCACGCTGATCATGACCTTGGGCGACACCAGCGAGGTATATGTAAAGGGCAAGGTAGACGAGAGCGACATCGGCAAGGTCTACATGGGACAGCCGGCGCGAATCAAGGTGGAATCGTTCAAGGACAAGAGCTTCAACGGCAAGGTGACAAAGATCTCGCCGATGGGGGTTGAGAAGGACAACGTAACGACCTTCGAAGTGCGCGTGTCCATCAACAATCCGGGCGGCGAATTGAAAGCGGCCATGACGGCCAACGCCGAAATTATCCTGGAAGAACACAAGGGCGTGCTGCAGATTCCGGAAGGCTCGATTCTTTACGATAAGGACAAGAAGGCGTCGGTCGAAGTGCCTGATCCCAAGGGCAAGGAAGGCAAGAACAAGGTGGCCGTCAACATTGGAATCTCCAACGGCGCCAAGACCGAAGTATTGGGCGGATTGAAGGAAGGCGACCAGGTAGTGCTGCAGTAATTAAAAAAGGCAATAAAGATTGGTTGAAGCCTCCGCCCGAGGATCTTCAACCTGACGAGGGACGCGGACCTTGGTCCGTGTCCCTTTTTCCGTCCAGCCCCCTCCCTGCGACTCTTGGACCTGCCGGATCATCTCTGTAATATGGCAGATGTGCATGACACGTTACGCTACGAACGGATATTCGAGTTGCCGAGCCCGGCAGGCAAGGTTGAGCTGCGGATCCAACAGGGCGGGGCGGGGCGGTTCTACATCATTGCGTCGCTCCCGGTGACGCCGCAATCGGGCGAGATCGTGCTGTCGGTGCCGACCGAGTTGGCAGACTCGCTAACCCATGCCATTGGCAAGGCAGCAGATTACTCGGGGGAGTAGGGGAAGAACAATGAGGTCCTGGCAGGCGCGCCCTGACCGAACTGAAACGGGTCCTCCTCTGACTAATCCCTAAGATCTTAAGACCTGCCGCTCCCCGAAGCCCAAGAGGGACAGATGCGTGGAATCCCACGTTTCGAAAAGCACGAAACGTGGGGCACCGAGGCCTGACCGAACTGAAACGGGTCCTCCTCTGACTAATCCCTAAGATCTTAAGACGTGCCGCTCCCCGAAGCCCAAGAGGGACAGATGCGTGGAATCCCACGTTTCGAAAAGCACGAAACGTGGGGCACCGAGGCCTGACCGAACTGAAACGGGTCCTCCTCTGACTAATCCCTAAGATCTTAAGACCTGCCGCTCCCCGAAGCCCAAGAGGGACAGATGCGTGGAATCCCACGTTTCGAAAAGCACGAAACGTGGGGCACCGAGGCCTGACCGAACTGAAACGGGTCTCTCCTCTGACTAATCCCTAAGATCTTAAGACGTGCCGCTCCCCGAGGCCCAAGAGGGACAGATGCGTGGAATCCCACGTTTCGAAAAGCACGAAACGTGGGGCACCGAGGCCTGACCGAACTGAAACGGGTCCTCCATGCTTCTCGCCGCAGACCTCTGACTAATCCCTAAGATCTTAAGACCAGCCACTCCCCGAAGCCCAAGAGGGACAGATGCGTGGAATCCCACGTTTCGAAAAGCACGAAACGTGGGGCACCCGGCACTGACACCTGGCTTTCGAACATTTTGCTCCCTTTCTCCGTATAGACCCTTGAGGGCTATCCCGGCTGAGGGATGGCCGTCTAAGCAGTGGAACGCAGCACCTCATTTGCAGGCGGATCAAGCCTGGGACAAACCATGAATCTGGTCGAAATCCTGCGTCAGACGATAGCCACCTTCCGGTCGCATAAGCTGCGGATTTTCCTGACGATGTTCGGGATCGTGTGGGGGATCTCGTCGGTGATCCTGCTGGTGGGCCTGGGACGGGGCTTCAGCGCCGACCAGAAGCGCCGGATGCAGACGCTGGGCAAGGACCTGGTGATCGTGTGGGGCGGGCGCACGAGTTCGCAAGTGGGAGGGTTGGCGGCGGGGCGAGAAATTCCGCTGGTAGTCGACGACGCCCGGCTGATCCGGAAAGAGTGCTACCTGGTCAAAAACGTGAGCCCGGAATTGCGGCGCACGGTGCCGGAAGTAAGCCAGTTCAACTCGGCGAGCCGGGGGGTGGTGGGAATCTGGCCGTCGTACCAGGATTTCCGATCGCTGCTGCTGGGGGAAGGGCGGCTGATCACGGAGGAAGACGAGCGGGACTCCAATCGCGTGGTGATATTGGGCTTCGCGGCGCGGCGGCAGTTGTTTCCGGGCCAGCCGGCGGTGGGAGCGAACGTGCTGATCAAGAGCGTGCCGTACACGGTGATCGGGGTGCTGCGGGAGAAGAAGCAGAACTCCAACTATGATGGACCCGATAACGACTATCTGTTTGCGCCCTACTCATCGGTGGCGCGGGATTTTCCTCCGCCGCTGAAAAAGGGGATTGTCCGGGGATACCTGGACAACATCGTTTTTGAAGTGGCGGATGCGGAAAAGCATGACGACGCGGTGATGCAGGTGCGCCGCACCCTGGGACGGGCGCATCACTTCGATGCCACGGACAAGGATGCGCTTTTTATCTGGGACACGATGGAAGGCGCGAAAATGATTGCGGGGATTTTCCAGGTGGTGACGCTGTTCTTCAGCTGTGTGGCCATCGTGACGCTAGGGCTGGGCGGCATCGGGGTCATGAATATCATGCTGGTGTCGGTTACGGAGCGAACGCGGGAAATCGGGGTGCGCAAGGCGATAGGGGCGACGCGGGGCGACATTCTGAAGCAGTTTTTTGCCGAGTCGGTGCTGCTCACGGCAGTCAGCGGCCTGCTAGGGCTGACGTTCGGCATGGGAACGTGCCTGGCGCTCTCGAATCTTCCCTTACCCGACTTCGTGCCGCATCCGGTCATTTCCCCGATTTCGATCGTGATATCCATCGTCACACTCTCGATCATAACCCTGACCGCCGGAATGTATCCGGCACAACGCGCGGCCGACATGACCCCGGTCGAGTCGCTGCGCTACGAATAAATTCGCACCAGGAGGAAGAAATGCGGACAGGACTCGCCAAATTATCAGCGGTGGTGATCGCGGTTGTGGCAGCCAGCAGCTTAGCCTTGGCGTCGGAGCAGGGACGCTTCGAAAAGACTCTCCCGGTGAGCGGAGCGGCGGATCTGCAGGTATTTACCCGCTCCGGGGATGTAACCGTCCGGAGCGGCCCGGCGGGCAGCATTGCCATCACGGGCCGCATCCACGTCGGAGACCGCTGGTTCAGCGGCAGCAGGAAGACGGAGGTGGAGGAAATCGAAAAGAATCCGCCCATTCAGCAGAGCGGAAACAATGTGCGGATCGACTACGTGAACCGTCAGAACATTGCGATTGATTACGAGATCACCGCGCCGCCGGATACCAAGATCCACACCAAGTCGGGTTCGGGCGATCAGACGATGGAAGGGATGCACGCGGGGGTGGATATCGAAACCGGGTCCGGCGATGTCCGGCTGCGCGACCTGGCGGGCGACATCCGGATCCACACCGGCTCGGGAAACGTGGAGGCGAAGGGTGCGGCCGGGCCGTTCGAGGCGCGCGCCGGCAGCGGAGACATCAGCATCGAGGAGAAGAGCAAGGGGGACGTACGTCTGGAGACCGGATCGGGGAACATCGAGGTGCGGGGCGTCGATGGCGGCTTACGCGCCAGCACGGGAAGCGGCGATGTGCGCGTCGATGGCGTTCCGGCGAGCAGTTGGTCGGTAAAGACGGGCTCCGGGAACGCGCAGCTGCAGTTGTCGCAGCAGGCAGCGTTCGATCTCGACGTTTCCACCAGCTCGGGAAGCGTGGTGGTGAACCACCCGGTGACGACCACGGTGCAGGGCCGGGTGGAAGATTCCCGGAAATCGATTCGCGGGAAGGTCCGCGGAGGCGGGCCCGAGGTCAGCGTGCACACGGGCTCGGGCGATGTGCATGTGGACTGATGAGAGGGTCGTCGGTCGTTGGTCGTTGGCGGAGACGATGATTAGGGGATCGGGCGAGGTTGTCGGTTGGGTGGGCGGACGGGCGAGGACCCCATGTCGCTCCACAGCGAAGCACACAACATGTACCTGAAGGAACTCATCTCGCAAGGCTGGCAGGCGCTGATGCGCAACCGGATGCGCTCGGTGCTGACCATGCTGGGGATCGTCTGGGGCCTGGCGTCGGTGGTGATCCTGCTGGCGTACGGGCAAGGGCTGGGCGGGAGCGTGCTGCATGCGTTCCTGAACATGGGAAACAATGTCATCGTTTTTTGGCCGGGGCAGACCAGCATGCAGGCCGGGGGGCAGCGCGCCGGCAAGAAAGTGACGTACGAGTACGAAGACGTGGAGGCGGTGCGCGACGAGGTCCCGCTGGTGCGCGCGGTGAGCGCGGAGTCGTGCAGTGGACTTGGGTACAAAGTAGGCACCCGGGTGGTGTCGATCCAGACCCGGGGCGTCGAGCTTCCCTACGGCCAGATGCGGAAGCTGGACGTCGAAGACGGACGCTATTTCAACGAAGGTGATTTTCTGGACCACCGGCGGGTGTTGATCCTGGGGTACAAGGCCGCAAAAAAAGCCTTCCAGGGAGCGCCCGCGGTTGGCCAGGGTGTCATCATCGGGGGGCAGGAATTCGAAGTGATCGGCACCCTGCGCAACAAGATCCAGGACTCGATGTACCAGGGACCGGATAACGAAGACGGTTTCATCCCGTTCCAGGTCTACCGGGAACTGAAGCAGGAGCGCGACCCGGACATGATTATCATCCAGCCGCAAGCGGCGGAGTTGAACCACAAGGCCATTGCAGCGGTGCGGGAAGTAATTGCGCGCCGGCATCACTTCGATCCCAGGGATGATAAAGCGACGCCGGTATGGGATACGATCGAGAACCGGGAAATGATCAACGGCTTTTCCCTGGGGCTGCAGGCGGTGCTGGGGCTGATCGGGGCGGTCACGCTGGCGGTGGGCGGCGTTGGGGTGATGAACATCATGCTGGTCTCGGTGACCGAGCGCACGCGCGAGATCGGGCTGCGCAAGGCGCTGGGAGCCAGGCCGCGTCACATCCTGGTGCAATTTCTGCTGGAAGCGCTGGTGCTGACGTTCGCGGGAGGGATCGTCGGCATGGGGCTGGCGGTGGTCCTGACCTGGGTGATCCCGCCCATGCCGCTGTACGGCGAGATCTTCAAAACTTCAAACCATGAAGGCGACATTTACCTGCACGCTTCGGCCACGGTGATGCTGGTATCGTTCATCATTCTGTCGATGGTGGGAATCGTCTCGGGATTTTTTCCGGCGCTGAAGGCGGCACGGATGGACCCGGTGGAGGCGCTGCACTACGAGTAACCGGCGCGACGGGTCCGCCGGGGCGATGGTTTCGACCTTGCTCCCAGCCATTACCTCCGTGCCTTGACCCTGGCGCTTCGGAGGGTTACTTTCGTTCTCTAGGAAAGAATCTGCGCCGGGGAGGTGTGCCGGGGCAGCGAGGGAACCGTGGCTCGAACACCCATCATCACGCTGACTACGGATTTCGGACTCAACGATCATTTCATCGGCACCATGAAGGGCGTCATTTTGTCGATAGAGCCGGATGCGCAGATCATCGACATCTGCCACTCGGTGCAGGCTTTCGACGTGCTGGATGGAGCGCTGACCATCTCGCAGGCGTATTCGTATTATCCGACGGGCACGGTGCACATGGTCATCGTGGACCCGGGCGTGGGCACGGCGCGGCGTCCGCTGCTGGTGACCAGCGAGCGCCACTTCTTCGTCGCGCCCGATAATGGAGTGCTTTCGCTGATTTACCAGCGGGAAGAACGTCTCTCGGCGCGGCACGTCACCGGGGAACACTATTTCCTGCAGCCGGTCAGCAATACCTTTCACGCGCGGGACGTGTTCGCTCCCATCGCCGCGTACCTGGCCAAAGGAGTGGATCCGGCGAAGTTCGGCGAAGAAGTTACGGACTTTGTGCGCTTCTCCGCGCCCAAGCCCAAGGCCGTGAATGAGAACACCTTGCGCGGGGTGGTGCTGAAGGTTGACCGCTTCGGCAACCTGATCACCAATATCACTCCGCAGGATGCTCCCATGCTGTTCGGGGAGAATCCGAGCGCGTTCAAGATCGTGGTGGGGCAGCGTGAGATCACGGAAATGAAAAATGCGTACGCGCTGGGCGCACCCGGGGAGATCTTCGGCATCCTGGGCAGCATGGGATACCTCGAAGTTGCCGCCAACCGCGGAGCCGCGACTCAGTTGCTGGGGGTCGGCAAGGGCACCGATGTGAACATCGTGCTGGGCGAAGCGGCTGCGGCGGGAAACGGGCAGTAGGGCCGGTCAGCGGTGTCGGGTCTTAGGCCTTGGGCGTCAAGCTTCAAGCCACCGGCGGGGCCGGTTGAGACCTATAGTCCAATAGATCTGCAATCTGCAATCTGCAATCTGAAATCTGACAATCTGAAACAATCCATCTGAGGTCTGCAATCTAAATCCGCCATCCGGCTGACCCGCGAGACCTGACACCTGATCAGCTCTTTGCTTTCGGGTGGGCGTAACGTTCCATCTCTCCCGTCCACTTCAGAAACTGCCACAAGTGGTGGCGCTCCCGCCAACTGAAGCTCCAGAACTCCACAAAGCCAATCTGCGTCATCTTCACGCCGGTATAGGTCTCGATGCGCCAGAGGAGATAGGGGCTGCGCCACGGGGTGAGGTGGTGGCCCTTGGTCGCGTTCCACAAAAAGCGAAAGATATGGCGCATGAATGGCCGTAGTATAGCCCGCGCACGCGGCCCGAAGCCCCGGAAAGCGCATGCTAGAATCAAACGTCTACCGAGGGGATTCCGGTTTCGATGTCCGATGAAAAAGCGCGCCAGGCCGCCGAAAATTACTACTACGCGGCCCTCGATCAGGTAGCCGAAGGACATCACGAACAGGCGGTCGAGCAGTATCAAAAGTCCCTGGCCGCCGACCCCGGCTTCACCGAAGCCATGCACGGCCTGGCGCGCGCCTTACAGGACCTGAACCGCCTCGACGAAGCCATCGCAGTAGCGAACCGGATTGCCGAGCTTGATCCCGACGACGTGCTGGCCCATACCAGCCTCTCGGTGCTGTATCAGAAAAAAGGCATGATCCCGGAAGCCGAGGCGGAAGGCAACAAGGCACGGGTGCTGGGATGGAAGCAGCAGTTGAAAAAGAACTAGGGATCAGGGATCAGACTTCAAGTCACCGGCTAGGCCGGCCGAGAACCTTCAGTCAAAAAAATCAGCCATCTGAAATGTGTAATCTAAAATCTGAAGTCTGCAATCTGCAATCCGCAATCTAAAATCTGCAATCTAAAATCTGCAATCAGGATCTGTGACTGGCCCAGGACCTGCCTCTCACAGCTCATACTTCTTCATCAAATGCCGGAACGAGCGATAGGAGATGCCAAGCACGTCGGCGGCCTTGGTCTGGACTCCGTGGGACTGATTGAGAGCGGCCTGCAGCAGGGAGCGCTCGATTTGGGCCACGTACTTTTCCATGTCCAAACCTTCGGGCAGGATGGCGCCCGAACCAGACCCATCGGGCAGGCCGGGAACTCCGGCGGCAGCGGCGGCGGCTTTCGCCTTGGGCCGCTCGGCGGGCAACTCCACGTGCAACTGGCTGGTCATTTCCAGGGCAACGGCGCGCTCCACGGTGTTTTCCAGCTGGCGCACATTGCCCGGCCATTCGTAGTCGCACAGCGCCGCCAGGGAAGGAGCGTCCACGCGCTCGATGCTCTTTCCGGCAGCCGGCGCATATTTCTTGAGAAAGTGGTTCACCAGGAGCGGAATATCCTCGCGGCGCTCGCGCAGCCCCGGAACCCGGATGGGAATCACGCTGAGACGATAGTAGAGATCCTCGCGGAAGGTGTTCTCGGCGACCTGCTTATCGAGATCGCGGTTGGTGGCCGCAATCACGCGCACGTCGATAGGAATTTCGGTGGCGCTGCCCACCGGGCGGACGGTGCGTTCCTGGAGTACGCGCAGGAGCTTGACCTGCATGGCCAGGGTCATCTCGCCGATCTCATCGAGGAAAATGGTGCCGCCATCGGCGACTTCGAATAAACCGCGCTTGTTCTGATTGGCGCCGGTAAACGCGCCTTTCACGTAGCCAAAGAGTTCGCTCTCCAGCAGGGTTTCGGGAAAAGCGCCGCAATTGACGGACACGAAGGGTTGGGTGACCCGCGGGGAACAGACATGCACGGCGCGGGCGACCAGTTCCTTGCCGGTGCCGCTCTCGCCGTATACCAGGATGGTGCTGCCCGTGGAAGCAACCGTCCGGATGGTCTGCTTCAGCTTCTCCATGGCAGCACTGATGCCGATAATGTTGTCGAGGGAATTGCGGGCGGCGGCATCGCGGCGGAAGGCGAAGTTTTGCTTGCTGAGCGAGGCCTTCTCGAGCGAGCGGTTGATGGCCAGCTTGATTTCATCGACCAGGCCGGGGCTCTTGCGAATGTAGTCGGACGCGCCTCCGGCCTTGACGGCCTGGACGGCAGCTTCATAGTCATCGACGGCGGTGATCAGGATGACGGCGGATTCCGGGGAGGTGGCGTGGGCGTGGCGCAGCACCTCGATGCCGTCGATATTGGGCATCTTGATGTCGGTAATGATGAGGTCGTAGAGAGCGCCGTCGATCTTGCGCTTTGCGGCCTCGCCGGAATTGACGGTCTCAATCTTGTGGCCCTCGCGCCGCAAGGCGATGTCGAGCATTTCGCAAATAGAGCGCTCGTCGTCGCACACCAGGATATTACCCATGCGCTCTCCCTCCTGCTGCGGTTACGCTGTGGGATCCGGACCCGGACCCGCTTGCGGCCAGCATCTTGTTTCCGCTGCCGGCAGTGGCCGGCTGGCGCACCCCGGGGCCATGGCGCCGGAGGCGCATCACGAAGGTGGTGCCCTCGCCCATCCTGGACCGGGCCCAGACCTTGCCCTCGTGGGCCTGCACGATCTGGTACACGATCGCCAGCCCGAGTCCGGTGCCGCCGTCGAAGCCGGACTGGAAGGGTTCGAAGATTTTCTCTGATTGTTGCGGGGACATGCCATGCCCGGTGTCGGCGAAGTTGATTTGCCAGTCTTCTCCGATGGATTCCAAAGAGACAGTCAGAGTGCCGCCATTGTTCATGGCGCGCACGGCGTTCTGGCAAAAGTTCCAGAACACCTGCTTGATCTTGTCGCCATCGGCGAGGGTGGGGGCCTCGCGGAACCCGAGATTGCGCTCAATGCGAATCCCGGTATTCTCCGCGACCAGGCGATGTTCGAGCAGGGTGAGGGTGTCTTCCAGCAAGAGCACCAGGTCAACCCGGTCAAAGCGGTACTGCTTGCCGCGGGAATAGGCGAGGAAATCGGTGATGATATTGTTCAGCCGTTCCGACTCGCGGGTGACGATCTGAAGGAGTTGACGCTGTTCCTCCGTCATCTCGGCGGCGCCGGAGAGCATGCTGACCGAACCGGCGATGGAGGTGAGGGGATTGCGGATCTCGTGCGCAATGGCGGCCGCCAGCCTGCCGACCGCCGCCAAGCGGTCCTGGATGCGCACTTCCCGTTCCAGGCGGCGGATCTCGGTCAGATCATCGAAGGTATAGACGCAGCCGGAAGCGCCGCGGCCGGGAACGTTCAGGGTAGAAACGATCACGCGAAAGGTTTTGCGAAAACCGTTGACCGGCTGGAAACGGACTTCGCCATGCGCTCGTTCCGAACCCAGGTGGGGCAGGGGATCCAGGAAAAGTTCATTGACGGATTTTGCGATCAGCTCGTCCCCGCAGCCCAGCATGGCCCTGGCGGCCATATTGACCAGGGTGATGCGGCCGTCGACATCGGCGGTGATCAGGCCGCCGCTCATGCACTGGATGATGTTTTCGTGCAAAGCCTGCAGGCTCTCGAGCGCGCCGCTGGCGTCCTTGAGCTGAACGTCGACCTGGCGGAGCTTGGCGGCCAGCAGTCCGGCGAGGTACGCCACCGCCAGGTATGCGAACAAATTGACAAAGATGATCGCTTCCAGGGCTTTCAGCTCGGGATGAGTTATGGCAAACGAAGGGACGACCGCATAGTAGTTCAGGTCGAGCACGCAGCCGTACAGGATGAAGGCCAGGGCCGAAGTGAGATAAGCCCAGGTTTTGGGAAGCAGGATACAAGCGACAATGATGACCAGGGGGTAGAGGAAGTTGAGCGAGCTATCCCAGCCGCCGGTCAAATGGACGACCAGGCTGACCATGGCCAGGTCGGTCACCACTTGCAGGACCGCCTGGACACGCTGTTCCTGCCAGAACGAAAGCAGGAGGATATAGAAGAGCGAGAGCGCATACCAGAGCAGCATGGTGCTGATGAAGGCGCGCAGGGGCAGGGGGCTGTCCGCGAGGCGCGTGACCGCCAGCTCGATTCCGAAGAGAACGGTGAGAATGATGACGCGGATCTTTACCAGCCATCCCAGCCAGTTCCGCTCATCGAACGTCGATTGCATGCTCGGGTCCAGGTTTCACGCGTCGCTTCCACCCGGAATGCTCGCGGTGGAGAAGGCTTTAGTACGCGGGCGAAAGAACATTTGTGGCCGGAAGACGGCCAGGCGTGGTATGCGCCCGGCCGAACTCCGGATGGGTCGAACTAGCCCGCCAACTTGCCGATCATGGCGAACAGGGGCATGTACAGCGAAATCACGATGCCGCCGACAGACACGCCCAGGATGCCGATGATGGCGGGCTCGAGCATGGCCATCATGTCGCGGGTGGCGGCGTCGACTTCGTCTTCGTAGAAGTCGGCGATTTTCTGCAGCATGTTGTCCATGGCGCCGGTGGCTTCGCCGACGCCGATCATCTGCGTGACCATGTTCGGAAAGACTCCGCTTTCCTTGAGCGGGTCGACAATGGTGCGGCCTTCTTCAATCGCTTTCCGGACTTTCATCAGGGCTTCCTGCAAGACCGCGTTCCCCGAAGTACGGGCGGTAATGGCGAGACCTTCCAGAATGGGCACGCCGGAGGTGATGAGCGTACCCAGGGTCCGGGTAAAGCGGGCCACCGCGATCTTGCGCAGCAACATGCCGATGATGGGCACGTGGAGCATGAGCTTGTCGGTGAAGTACAAGCCCTGGGGATGCTTGCGGAGTTGCTTGATGCCGAAGAATGCGGCGATGAGGCCGCCGATGAAAAACCACCAGAAGTGGCCGACGAAGGTGCTCAGGCCCATGACCATGCGGGTGGGCAGGGGCAAGGCCACGCCCAGTCCGGTAAACAGGTTGGTGAAGATGGGGACGACCCACTTCAGCAAGGCGCCGACGATCAGCACGGCGATGGAGACCACCGCGACCGGGTAAATCAGGGCGGACTTGATGGCGGAGCGCAGGCGCACGGCCTTTTCGACGTAGAGCGCCAGGCGCTGCAAGATGACGTCCAGGATGCCGCCGGTTTCGCCCGCCTCGATCATGTTGGTGGTGAGGTCGTCGAACACGGCGGGATACTGGCGCATGGCATTGGCCAGCGTGGCGCCGCCTTCCACCGTGGTGCGGACCCCGGTGAGGGTTTTCTGGAAAGTGGGATTCTCCTGGTTTGCCCCCAGAATCTCGAGGCACTGCACCAGGGGGAGTCCGGCATCGATCATGACCGAGAACTGGCGGAAGAAGATGGCAATGTCCTTGGTCTTGACCTTGCTGGTCCCGAAGGTGGGCATGGAGAATTCCTTGCCCTTTTCCCTTACCGAGCCCGGGGTAATCCGTTCCCGGCGCAATTGTTGCACCAGGACATCTTTGTTGGCAGCCACCCGTTCTCCGGAAACTTTCTCGCCGGATGCGCTCTTGCCTGAAAATGTGAAGACTGGCATGTGACTCTCTCCTTACTTCCCCGCTTACGGTCTGCGACTTGTGTCCGGGCGTGCTCTTGGTGCCCAGCCCGGCCGATGGGTGCGCCTAGCGCTTGGTGGGTGTGGCGGCCTTGGCCATCCCCGGTGTAGTGGTGCCGCGATTCATCAAGCCGGCACCGCGATTGATCATCTCCTGCAATTCATCCTGGTTGCTGGAGCGCATCAGGGCGGTCTCCAGCGTGATCTGTTTCTGGAAATAGGCGGTGGCCAGCGACTGGTTGAAGGTCTGCATTCCGAATTTCTCCTGGCCGGACTGCATGGCGGAATAAATCTGGTGAATTTTGTCTTCGCGGATGAGGTTGCGGATGGCGGCGTTCGGAACCATGATTTCCATGCACATGGCCCGGCCCTTGCCGTCACTCTTGGCCAGCAAGCTTTGGCACATGATGCCTTCCAGGACCAGCGAAAGCTGGGCGCGGATCTGGGGTTGCTGGTGAGCGGGGAAGACGTCGATGATGCGGTTGATGGTCGAAGAGGCGGAGTTGGTGTGCAGGGTTCCGAAAGTCAAGTGGCCGGTTTCGGCGATGCGCAGGGCGGACTCGATGGTTTCGAGATCGCGCATTTCGCCGATGAGCACCACGTCGGGATCTTCACGCAGCGCGGCGCGCAAGGCGTCGGTGAAGCTCTTGGTGTCGGCGTGCAACTCGCGCTGGTTGACCAGGCAATTCTTGTTCATGTGCACGAACTCGATCGGATCCTCGATGGTGAGGATATGGTCGTGGCGTTCGGTATTGATCTTGTCAATCATGGCGGCCAGGGTGGTGGACTTGCCGGAACCGGTGGGCCCGGTCACCAGGACCAAGCCGCGCGGTTTGTCGCAGAGCTTGCTGACCACGGCGGGCAGACCCAGCTGGTTGAAGGACTTGATCTCGAAGGGAATGACACGGAAGACGGCAGCAGTGGCGCCGCGCTGGTTGAAACAGTTGGCGCGGAAGCGGGCCAGGCCCTTGAGACCGAAAGAGAAGTCGAGCTCGAGATTTTCTTCGAAGCGGTGCTTCTGCGAATCGGTCATCACACTATAGGCCAGCTGCTTGGTCTCGGCCGGGGTCAACTGCGGCAGGTCGAGCGGAACCAGGTGTCCGTGGACACGGACCTGCGGCGGTGAGTTGGTGGTGATGTGCAGGTCGCTGCCTGACATCTCCAGCATCCTCTTGAGCAGATCGCTTAACGAGAGCGCCATAACTTTTCTTTCCCCTTCCCCTCAAACCAACACTTAGTGAATGGTCTCGCGGGCCACTTCTTCGAGCGTGGTCATGCCGAGGCCGACCTTAATCAAGCCGCTGCGGCGCAGCGTGATCATGCCTCGCTCAATCGCCTTTTTCTTGAGCTCGACGGCGGAGGCGCCCACCAGCACGAGTTCCCGGATTTCGTCGTCCACTTCCATGACCTCGTACAAACCGGTCCGGCCCTTGTAGCCGGTGTTGTTGCAGATGCCGCAGCCCCGGCCCTTCTGAATTTTGACGGTCTTGGCTTCTTCCGGGGTGTACCCCTCTTCGAGCAGCGTCTGGTGGGGCACATCCACGATCTCGGTACACTCTTTGCAAATGCGCCGGACCAGGCGCTGGGCACAGATCAGGTGTACGGAAGTCGCGACCAGGAAAGGCTCGATGCCCATGTTCATCAAACGGGTAATGGTTTCCGGAGCGCCGTTGGTGTGCAGGGTGGAAAGCACCAGGTGGCCGGTAAGGGCGGCCTTGATGGCAATTTCGGCGGTCTCGAAGTCTCGAATTTCGCCCACCAGGATGATGTTGGGGTCCTGGCGCAGGAAGGCGCGCAAGGCGGCCGCGAAGTTGAGGCCGATCTGCTCCTTCATCTGCACCTGGTTTACGCCCTGCAACTGAAACTCAACCGGGTCTTCGGCGGTCATGATGTTGGTATCGGGCTGGTTGAGCCGGGCAATCGAGGAATACAAGGTGTTGGTCTTGCCCGATCCGGTGGGGCCGGTCACCAGCACCATGCCGTAGGGTTTCAGGATGGCTTTCTCAAACTTGACCAGGGACTCGGGCTCGAAACCCAGCTTGGTCATGTCGAGGCGCAAGTTCTCCTTGTCGAGCAACCGCATGACGATCTTCTCGCCCCACAACGTGGGCAGGGTGCTGACGCGGAAATCGAGTTGTTTTTTCTTGCCGCCTATGGCCATCTTCAGCATGATGCGGCCGTCCTGGGGAAGACGCTTCTCGCTGATGTCGAGTTTCGCCATGATCTTCAGGCGCGAGGTGATGGCGTCCTTGAGCTTGAGCGGCGGAGTCATGATGGTCTGCAGGATGCCGTCAATGCGGAAGCGGACGCGGAACTCCTTTTCGTAGGGTTCCATGTGAATGTCGCTGGCCCCGCGCTTGACGGCGTCGGTCAGCACCAGGTTTACGAGCTTGACGATGGGGGCCTCGTCGGCCGCCTTCTCCAGCTCGTTGAGATCCATCTCCTGCTCTTCGGCCTGCAGTTCGACGTCGGCATCGCCCAGTTCGGTCATGGACTGCATGACCTGTTCGAGGTCTTCCTCTTTGGCCGTGCCGTAGGCTTTCTCAATGCCGCTGGCGATGGAGCTTTCGGAAGCCACGACGGGCTCGATGTTGAAGCCGGTCATGAACTTGATATCGTCCATGGCGAACACGTTGGTGGGATCGACCATGGCGATGGTGAGCGAGGCGCCCACGCGGCTGAGGGGCAGGATCTGATAGCGCTTGGCGGTCTCGAAGGGAATCAGTTTGACGACGGCGGGATCGATTTCGAAATAGGAGAGATTGATCGCGGGCACACCGTACTGGCGCGAGAGGAAATTCGTGACATCCTCGTCGGTCAGAAAGCCCAGCTTCACCAGGGCCGAGCCGAGGCGGCAGTTGGTGTCTTTCTGAACCTTGGTTGCCTGTGTCAACTGCTCTGGGGTGATGACCTTCTCTTTTACGAGAAGATCGCCCAGCCGTTGCGACATACGTTCGATCTCCTATCGATCGACGGAGAAATAGCGTTGGACCGCGTCGTCGTTGTACGCGAAAGCGCTTGTTTTCAGGGGGGAGACGACAGCGTCTTTCGCGTTGACACAAATTGTCAACGGAGACGGGTTACGGCACCAGTAACTTTGGTACTTGACCTCAGCGGTGGCGATGCCCGGCAAAAACAGGGAGTGGGAAAACCGCGGATTCTGCGGCGAATTCATGAGTTGGCTGCCAATTCTCCTCCGACGGACATGCACCTTCGTACAAATAACGAGACTGCCCGGGCACCGTTCCAGGGCTGGATTCGAGCGCCTAAGCGGCAGATATCACACCTGGGGTGTGACGACGTTCCTTGGCGCGACCCGCAGGCGCAAGGGACGCTAGCTCGAGTGGGTTGCATGCGCGCAAGCTGGCGGAATCTTGCACTCTCGTGGTTGGTTTGTCTGGCGGCGACCCCAGGCTCGGGGCAAGCGCTGCGCGATCGGGCCGATTCGATTGGCGTGCAGATCGGAACGGCGGTCCGTCCCGCGCAGTTCCCGGAGAATGCCTATGCAGCGACGCTGGCGCGCGAATTCAATATGGTGGAGGCCGAGGATGCGATGAAGTGGTGGGTGCTCCGCCCGGATCGAGCGACCTTCGATTTCACGCAAGCAGACCAGGTGGTGGCTTTTGCAGAAGCGCACCGCCTGAAAGTGCGCGGCCACACGTTGGTCTGGGGCCGGACAAACCCTGCCTGGCTGACGGGCGCAGGCTTCACGGCGGAACAACTGTCGCAATTGCTGCGGGAGCACATCACTACGGTTGTGACGCGCTATCGCGGGAAGGTTTTCGCGTGGGACGTGGTCAACGAAGCCTTTGACGAGCGCGGCGGAATCAGGCCATCCATCTGGTATGACCAACCGGGAATCGGTCTTGCCGGTCAATCGACCGCCTATATTGAGCAAGTGTTCCGGTGGGCGCACGCAGCCGATCCCAAGGCGCTTCTTTTTTATAACGACGCGGAGGCCGAAGGGGTGAACGTCAAATCGGATGCCATCTACGCGATGGTGGCGGATTTCAAGCGGCGCGGTGTGCCGATCGACGGCGTCGGCTTGCAGATGCACATTTTCAATCTTCAGCCGGACCTTGCCGGCATCGGTGCCAACATCGCGCGGCTCAGCAAGCTGGGAATCCAGGTGCACATCACGGAGATGGATGTCGCGCTTCCGGTCGATGGGGAAGGAAACGCCAGCCCGGCAGACCTGGCGAGGCAGGCAGAAATCTACGGGCGGATCGCGTCGCTCTGTTTGGCCCACCCGGGCTGTACTGCGATCCAGACCTGGGGCTTTACCGACAAGTACTCGTGGATCGGCTCCAAGAGCAGAGGGAGCAAGGGTGCCGCTCTTCCTTTCGACCGGAAATACGCGCCCAAGCCGGGGTACGAGAGCTTGCGGGAGGCGCTGAGGGAGGGTGCGAAGAGAGCGCGGCCCGTCCTCGAGGAGTAAGGCGAATGCCGGTTTGCAGTGCGGCTATAATGACGTCTGCCGGCTGCTTTGACCGCGCAAGGTCAGCTCAGCCTGGCTCCAAGAGCAGTGTCCAAATCCAGACCAACCCCGGACCCGGAGCGCAACCGCAAGCGCGTGATTGTTCCGCTTGCCGCGGGAATCGCGTTGCTGTTCGGGATCCTGCTATCGCAATCCTCATTCGATCAACCGGCGTTTTTGAATCCGGACAACAACCAGCAGCTGCTGTTTTTCGCCGCGCTATCGGCGCTGATCTTTCTTCTCTTTGTGGCGCTCACGTTCGTGCTGGCGCGAAATCTGCTGAAGCTGTTTGCGGAACGCCGGCTGGGGGTGCTGGGCTCGAAGTTTCGGACTCGCCTGGTGGTGACCGGGCTGCTGCTTTCATTTCTGCCGGTGATCGTGATGTTCTGGTTCGCCTACGGACTGATGAACCGGACCATCGACCGGTGGTTCTCGCGTCCGGTAGAGGAAGTACGCGAAGACACGCGCGCCATGGCGTCGCTGCTGGCGACCTACGCGCAACAAAACGCCAGCGCGGAGGCGAGCGCGATCGCCGGGTCTGCGGAAACGACGCGAGCCTATACCAGCCACAACTTTTCCGCAGTGGAAAGCGAGTTCCAGCGTCACGAAACCACGCTGCAAGGGGGATTCGCATTTGCGCTGCTCAATGGCAATGCCCAAGCCGCCTTTCACGCCCCGGCGTCGTGGGACCTGATCCGGTCGAAGGCCGCGCCCGCGCAGCTCACCGGCCCGGCGCCCGCGCCGCTGACCTGGGACCAGACCGAGTACATTCTGGCCACAGCACCAGTAGGGAATGAGGGACTAATCCTGGTAGCCATGCCGTTGCCGCAGAAATTCTCGGCCACGGTGAAACAACTGGAAGCCAGCCAGAAGCGTTACTTTGAACTTTACCGGCAAAAGCGGCTGGTTCGCCGCACCTACATGAGCCTGCTGCTGCTGCTGACGGTGCTGGTGTTGTTCACCACTACGTGGCTGGCCCTGTTCCTTTCGAAACTGGTCACGCGCCCGGTCGCAGCCCTGGCCGAGGCGACGCAGGAGATATCGCGCGGACGCCTGGACTACCGCGTGGAAGTGCACGCTGCCGACGAGATCGGCGACCTGGTCCGATCGTTCAACCGCATGGCCGAAGAACTCGAGACCAGCCGTCATCAGATCGACGCGGCCAGCCGGGAACTGAGCGCCGCGAATACCGCACTCGAGCAACGACGGCGCCACATCGAAACCATTCTGGAGAGTATTCCGACGGGAGTTCTGTCGCTGGACGCCCAACGCCGCATTACCCACGTCAACCAGGCGCTGCTCCGGATGTTCCACCCCAACGGGCCCGGCGATGGCCAGACCCGCGGCATGATCGATGCGGAACTTCAGGACGTGTTTCCGCCCGATGTGGTGGAAGACCTGGTCGTGCTGCTGCGGCGCGCCGATCGCATGGGCATCACGACCAGTCAGACGGAAATCGCGCTGCACCGCACCAAGCTGAATGCCGCGCTGACGGTGGCTACGCTCAAACACGAAGGCGAGCGTCTCGGCTACGTGCTGATCTTCGAAGATCTGTCGGACCTGTTGAAGGCACAAAAACAGGCTGCGTGGCGGGAAGTGGCGCGCCGGATCGCTCACGAGATCAAGAATCCGTTGACCCCGATTGCGCTGTCCGCCGACCGGATCCGGCGGCACCTGGACCGCGGCACGCGGCCGGATACGGCCTCGCTGGAGGTCATCCGGCAGTGCTCGGAGACCATAGCGGCCTCGGTGGACACGGTGCGCATGCTGGTGGATGAGTTCTCGACCCTGGCCAGGTTTCCCGCGTCGCACCCGAACCCGGCCAGCATCAACGCGATCGTGGAGAACGCGCTGAACATGTTTGAAGGGCGGCTTGAGGGGATCACCGTGCGGAAGAACCTGGCGCCCGACCTGCCCAAAGTCATGGCGGATTCCGATGCCATCAAGCGCGCTCTGGCCAACCTGGTGGACAACGCCGCCGAGGCCATGGAAGGATCGCGGTTGCGGGAAATCCGGGTCAGCACCAGCCTGGTGACGAGCCGGGACGCGGTCGAGATTCTGGTGACCGACACCGGCCACGGGGTTACCCAGGAACTGAAAGAGAAGCTCTTCCTGCCGTACTTTTCCACCAAGAAACGGGGCACCGGACTGGGGCTGGCGATCGTGAGCCGGATCGTGGAAGATCACCACGGATCGATCCGGGTGGAGGAGAACCAGCCGGTGGGTACGCGGTTCATCGTAGAATTGCCGCTTGCCCCGGAACCCGCCGCCGCTTCCGACCCCGTATCGCATGTCTAGCATATTGATCGTCGATGACGAATCCGGCATCCGCGAGTCGCTGAAAGGCGTTCTGGATGATGAAGGCTTCCGTACCGACCAGGCGGAAAGCGGGGAGGCGTGTCTTCGACTGCTGGAGAGACAGGCGTTTGACGTGGTCCTGCTGGATGTGTGGTTGCCGGGGATCGACGGCCTGGACACGCTGCAGAAAATCCGCGAACTGGATAGTCCTCCGGAAGTCATCATGATCTCCGGGCACGGCACCATTGAAACCGCGGTGCGCGCCACCAAACTGGGGGCGTACGATTTTCTGGAGAAGCCGCTTTCCATTGACCGGACGCTGATGCTGATCCGGCACGCGATCGACGCCAAGAAATTGCGTCACGAAAACCGCGATCTGAAGAAGCAGTTGCAGTCCAAGAGCGTGATCGTGGGCGATAGTGTTCCGATGAAGGCGCTGCGCCAGCAGACTGCCATCATGGCGCCGACGAATGGCCGGGTTCTGATTTATGGCGAATCGGGCACGGGCAAGGAACTGGTGGCCCACGCCATTCACGCGCAAAGCCTCCGCAAGGAGGAGATGTTCGTAGAGGTCAACTGCGCCGCGATTCCCGAAGACCTGATTGAGAGCGAGCTGTTCGGCCATCGCCAGGGCTCGTTTCCGGGCGCCAGCAGCGAGAAGGAAGGTAAATTTCAGAAGGCCAGCGGGGGAACGCTGTTTCTCGACGAAGTCGGAGATATGAGCCTGAAGACGCAATCGAAGGTATTGCGGACGCTGGATGAACAGCGCTTCACGCCGGTCGGCAGCTCAGACACCATCACCGTGGATGTGAGGGTCATCGCGTCCACCAACAAGGATCTGGAGGAAGAGATTTCGAAGGGCAATTTTCGCGAAGACCTGTTTTATCGGCTGAACGTCATCCCCTTTTTTGTTCCGCCCCTGCGGGAGCGTAAGGAAGATGTAACCCTGCTGGCGCGTCACTTCCTGAAGGAGTTTGCGGCCGCTTATGGAAGGCGCTCGCGGGAGATTACCGACGACGCGATCCAGATGCTGATGCGCTACTCCTGGCCGGGCAACGTGCGTGAGTTGCGCAACGTGATGGAGCGCATCGTGATCATGAATCCCACCACTACGCGGTTCGAGCGCAAGCATCTGCCGCCGCTCATTTATCGGGATGGCAGCCGCCGGGCGGTAGGCGGCGAATTCTCAACCCTCCATCAGGCGCGGGATGCTTATGAGCGGGACTACATCCTGAAGAAGCTGGACGAAAATCATGGGAACGTCAGCCGAACCGCGGAAATGCTCGGCCTGGAACGAAGTCACCTGTACCGGAAAATGAAGGCCCTGGGGATTGCGGCGAAGGAAGGGTGAGAGGGACAGATTTCGAAATCGGGTGCGCTGGTTTTCGGTGAAAACCTAGCGTTTGAGCATGTGGATTTCTTTGCCGTTGTTCTTGAACTGCACTTCATCCATGAGCTGGTTGATGAGGAAGATACCGCGGCCGTGATTGGAGTAGATATTTTGCCCGACCAGGGGGCTGGGGATCGCGGCAGGATCGAAGCCGGGGCCGGGGTCTCGCACCACGATCAGCATTCCAGAGGTTTCATCACAAATCACATCGCATTCGACGACTTTCTTCGAGTCGCCTTTCGCACCGTGCACCACCGCATTGGCCAAAGCTTCACTGAGGGCAAGCTCGATCGCGTCTTCCTTGCCGGCGGCGCATTGTGTATCGCGCACCACGCCCATGATGCCCTGGACGACGGGATCGATGGCGTCCTTATCGGCCGCGAGGGTAACCTTCAGTTTCAGGACGAGCTTGCCGGGATCGAAACTGCAGCCGTTCGAGGGTTCCTCCGCCATAGTGGTTTCCTATCCTACAAGGGGACTGGGGTTCAGCCGCAGTTTTTCTCAACTCCCCAGCGGCAGCCGCTTCACAATGTCGTTGTAGATGACGGTTACGGCGAAAAGGACCAGGAAAACGAAGGCAGCCTGGTAGATGCGTTCCTTAATATGAAGGCTGATGTCGCGGCGCATAAGGCCCTCGATCAGCAGCAGCAGGATCACGCCGCCGTCCAGGATCGGAATCGGCAGCAAATTGAAAATCCCGAGGTTTAGACTAATGCCTGCGGTCAGTCCCAGCAGCGGCGTCCAGCCCTTTTCGGTGACGGCGTGGCCGATGGCGCTGCCGATCCCGATGGGGCCTTCGACCTGGCGCATGGAAACTTTGCGCTGCACCATCTTCTGGATAAGTTCGAGCAAGACCAGGGAATAGCGCTTGTTGTCGTCGAGCGAGCGCTGGAAGGCAGCGATGGGGGGCAGCTTGCCGACCTTCATCCGCGCGGTGCTCTCAAACCCGACCCGGTAGCGTTTCTGCTTGTCTTCAGTCTCGGCCAGGATGGGCTGCAGCTTGAAAGTGACATGCTGATTGCCGCGCACGACCTCGACGTCCACGACCCGGTCCTTGCTTTCCTGCAAGTTGTCGATGAGCGCGTCAATCACGCGGACGGGCTTGCCGTCGACGGCCACGATCTCGTCGCCTTCCTTCAGACCCGCCTTGGCGGCGGGCATTCCGGGATCAACGTCGGCCACGACAATGGATTGTTCCGGGCTCCATCCTGCCGAACCGACTTCGGAGCTGGTGATTGGCTTGGGAGTGACGGTTTTCTCGAGCGACTGTCCGGCGCGGTTGATGGTGACGGGCAGCGACTCGTTGGGATTGAGCATCACCTTAAGCTGAATCTGTTCCCAGGTGGGGTTGTCGATGCCGGCAATGCGAACGATCCGGTCCCCGGCCTGGAACCCGGTCTGCGCGGCGGCCGAGTTCGGCTTCACGTAAGCGATCACGCCCGGCTGGTCGACGAAGGCGGGATACTCGTAGTGGACCATGTACACGACGGTCAACAAGCCCACGGCCAGCACCACATTCATGAAGGGCCCGGCAATCGCGATCACGAAGCGCTGCCAGCGCGGGTGCGACATGAACTCGCCGGGATCCCCGGTGCGCTGATCCATCGGGTTCTCGCCCGACATCTTTACGTAACCGCCCAGGGGAATAGCGCTGATGCGGTAGTCGGTTTCGTTTTTACGGAAGCCGAGCAGGCGCTTGCCAAAGCCGATGGAGAATACCTCGACCCGGACCTTAAAAAACTTGGCGGCCGCGTAATGGCCCCACTCGTGAACCAGGATCATTACGCCCAACACGATGGCCATCGTTACCGCGGTTAAAAGAAAATGCGCCATAAGTTCTGATTACTCCCCCGGACAGGAAACGGAAGTCGCGTGCGGCATGGGGGACGTACCGCGATGCAATTTCTGTACGCGCTCTTGAGCAGCGCGGCGCGCTTCCAGGTCTGTCGCAAGCACCATTTGAATAGATTCCATTTTCCCAGCTTTTGTTGCAGAAAGCACGTCCTCGATGATGCTGGGAATCTCGTCGAAGCGAATTTGACCGTTCAGAAAGGCTGCGACCGCCACCTCGTCCGCAGCATTCAAGGCAACCGGTTTGGCCCCGCCGGCTTCGGCAGCCTCGTAAGCCAGTGCCAGGCATCTAAATTTCTGCATATCCGGGGGATAGAAGTCCAGCTGCCTTAAGTCCATGACCGGGAAGCGCAGATCTGATTGAATCCGTTCGGGATACGTTAAAGCATACAAAATCGGCAGCCTCATGTCTGTGACCGAGAACTGAGCAAGTATGCTGCCATCGATGAATTCCACCATGGAATGGATCGTAGACTGGGGGTGCACGATGACTTCCACTTGGCTGGCAGGGACGTGGAACAAGCGGCAGGCCTCGATGACTTCGAAACCCTTGTTCATCAACGTGGCCGAGTCGATCGTGATCCGTTTTCCCATCTTCCAGGTAGGATGATTCAAGGCTTGCGATACGGTAATCGAGGGAAATTCGGATTTCGGGGTTTTTAGGAATGGACCGCCCGAGGCGGTGAGCCAAATGCGCTGCACTTCCTCCATCCGCCCGCCGCGCAAGCACTGATGTACAGCGTTATGTTCACTATCGATGGGCAGCAGAGGCTTGCCTTGCTTGCGGGCCTCGGCGGTAAGCAGCTCACCTGCGGCCACCAGGCACTCCTTGTTGGCCAGGCCCACGGTTTTGCCCGCGCGCACGGCTTCATAAGTGGCTTCGAGCCCGGCCACCCCCACGATGGCGCTGACCACAAAATCCGCTTCCGGGTGAGTGGAAACACGCACTGTTCCCGCCGAGCCGTGGACGACTTCGATTTCCCCGCAATCCCGGGCTTTAAGTTTCTTGCGCAGGGCGGCGGCATCGGCTTCCCTGGCCACCGAGAGAACTTGCGGCCGCCAGCGCGCGGCTTGCTCGAAAGCAGCTTCCAGGTTGGAGCCGGCAGCCAAGGCAACGATCTGAAAACGCTCCGGGTAAGACTCAGCCACACTGAGAGTGCTCCGGCCGATCGAGCCGGTCGAACCCAGAATGGCAATGCGTCGCATGGGAATCTTTATCTTACGCGGGGGACAGCAGGTGCGCTAGCTACCCGATGGTGCCATGGGCCACCACGTTGGTTTCAGGCGGCCCAATTTGGTACTTGTCATCGGGTAATTTGTAATTGGGTAATTTGTAATCGGTAATTTGTAACTGGTAATTTTAGAATCAGCATTCCGGCAGACCTGCATCTGCAACTTCCCAATTACTCAATCTCCCAATTACTCAATTTCCCAATTACTCAATTTAATCTCAATGAACTCTGTGTCTGTTTGACTGGGGAGCGAGGTCGCTATTGCGTGACCCGCCAGGCTGCCCAAATCCATAACACCGGGGCCGCGAAGAGCAGAGCATCAATCCGATCGAGCATGCCGCCGTGGCCGGGAAGGATGGCTCCGGAATCCTTGACTCCAGCGCCGCGCTTGATCAGCGATTCCACCAGATCGCCGAGCTGGGCCGCGATGTTCAAGCCAGCGGTCAGAACCAGGACCGGCAGCACAGCAGGGCGCTCCAATCCAAACATGCCATCGCGGCGCTGGATGAGTCCCCAGTGCAGCAACGTGGTGCTGAGCGAGGCGGAGTAGTAGAAGAGAGCGCCGCCAATGGCGAGGCTTGCCAGCAGCGAGGCCGCGGCTCCCTCCCAGGTCTTTTTCGGGCTGATCCGCGGGGCCATGAGGTGCCGTCCGAGAGAACGTCCCACGAAGTACGCGAAGATGTCCCCGGCCCACACCACCAACAGCAGGTACAGGATGAGGAAGGCGCCGGCCCACTGTTGGCGCAGCTGCACCAGCATGGCGAGGGGCAGGGCGATATAGGAGAACGCGAAGGCGGAAGCGGCGGCTGCGGGGTAGGCGCTGGCCAGATTTTCCCGGCGCATGGCGATGGTCAGAAAGACGAAGGTCGCGATGGCGGCGGCGAACGCGGCCGCGATGCCAAAGATGTCGGTGGAGAGCAAAGGCTTCTCCTGGCCGGCGTTCAGCATGAGCAGCAGGAAGAACAGCGCGACCGCGCCGTAAGTAGGCTGGCGCAGCGGTTGTACGCCGTAGGATTCGGTCAGCTTGAGGAATTCGTGAACCGTGACCAGCGCCACCGCGGCGGTCACGAGTGCCACCAGGAAAATCGGCGCGCGCAGCACCAGCAGCAGGACAATGGGGATCAGGACCACTGCCGTCGCAATGCGTTTGATCAAAGAGTAGTCGCCTTAGCCCCGCGCAACCTTCGAGGGGAGAGGATGATGGGAATGGTCTTCGTTATTCAGGCCGCCGTAGCGGCGTTCGCGCTTCTGGTATTCGCCGATGCCCTCGAGCAGATGATGCCCGCGAAAATCCGGCCACAGCGTGGGAGTCACATAAATCTCGGCATAGGCCAACTGCCATAGCAGGAAGTTGCTGAGCCGCATTTCGCCGCTGGTGCGGACCACCAGGTCGGGATCTGGCAAGTGGCTGGTATAGAGGTGCCGGCCGATGGCTTCTTCATCTACTTCGAGGTGATCGAGTCCGCCATTCTGAGCCGCCGCCCGCGCCAGGGACCGGAAGGCGTCAACGATCTCGCTGCGCGCGCTGTAGTTGAGGGCCAGCGTGAGCACCATTCCGGTGTTCTTCTCGGTCGCCTGCCGGGCGCTCTCCATTCGCTCCTGCACGGCCTGGGGCAGTTCCTGCTGGCGCCCGATGTATTCGAGACGAATGTTGTTCTTGTTCAGGATCGGTACTTCCAGCTTGAGATAGCGGCTGAGCAGGCGCATCAGGAAATCGACTTCGCTCCTGGGCCGCTTCTTCCAGTTTTCTTCGGAGAAGGCGTACAGCGTAAGGGCAGGGATGTGGATGCGGGCAGCGGTCTCGACGGTGGAACGCACCGCCGTCACGCCTGCCCGATGTCCGGCAATGCGCGGCATATGACGACGACGCGCCCAGCGCCCGTTGCCGTCCATGATGATGGCGATGTGTTTTGGGAGCCGTCCCGGATCAAGCTGCTTATAAAGGTCTGCTTCCTTGCGATCCAGTCCGGCGGGAATTGTCGCCTGCAACGCTATCCCCTTCTGATTCAAGACGCTAACATACGCACCCTGAGTTGGCAATGACGGCTCTCCGGCGCACTTGTCCAGTGAGTTCAGCCCCGCCACGGAGGAAGCCAAATCAGGGGAAGTGTCGCGGCCGTCGCTGAGTCCAATACAAAGGCACGCTGAAGAAGGGTGACAAAGCGCTTCCGTGTTGCTGTGCCTCTGTGGTGGAGGAGGTTGCAATTTACCGATTCCTCGCTGACAATGAGCCGCCCCCGCCTCGCGCCGTGCCACCGACAACCGACAACTCGCGGCTCAGTCCGGCATTCTCGCGCGTGCTGGTGCTGCTGTTTCTTTCGGTCTTCATCAACTACATCGACCGCAGCAACCTCTCGATTGCCGCTCCGCTGATCAAAGATGAACTGGGTATCTCGGGCTCGCAGCTGGGGATTTTGCTTTCCGCCTTCTTCTGGACCTATTCCTGCTGCCAGCTGGTTTCCGGCTGGCTGGTGGACCGCTTCGATGTGAAGTGGGTGTTCGCGGCGGGGTTCTTCCTGTGGTCGAGCGCGACCGCAGTCACAGGACTGGTCCATTCGCTGGGCTTCCTGATGGTTGTGCGGGTGGTGCTCGGCATCGGCGAGTCGGTGGCATACCCGGGATATTCGAAGATTCTGGCGGCGCATTGTCCGGAAGGCAGGCGCGGGTTTGCGAACTCGATCATCGCGGCGGGCCTGGCCCTCGGCCCGAGTTTCGGATTGTTGTTCGGCGGCACGCTGGTAGCACACTACGGCTGGCGCCCATTCTTTGTCGGCCTCGGGTCGGTGTGTCTTCTGTGGCTGGTGCCTTGGTTGCGCTGGATGCCCGCAACCGACATGGCGGCATTACCGGAAATCAAGGATGGTCCGGGGATGCGCGAGATTCTGCGGCAACGCTCGGCGTGGGGCACCTGCATCGCTCTTTTTTGTGCGAATTATTTCCTGTATTTCATGGTCACGTGGCTGCCCTTCTACCTGGTGCGGGAGCGGCACTTCTCGATGACCGGGATGGCCAAGATCGGCGGCGGCTTCTTTCTGCTGGCAGCCTTCTCGGCGAGCCTTTGCGGGTGGCTGTCAGATCGATGGATTCGCTCGGGCGGCACTCCCACACGGGTGCGCAAGACATTCATGGTTTGCGGCGCCATGAGCTCGGGAATCTTTCTGCTGGGCTGCGTGATGGCTCCCACGAGGCTTTCTGTGGTGTTGCTGATGCTTGCTGGCCTCTCGTTCGGGCTTACGAGTTCGAATATGTGGGCGATCACCCAGCGTCTGGCAGGTCCGCAAGCGGTAGGACGGTGGTGCGGTCTTCAGCTATTCATCGGAAATTCCTCCGGGGTGGTGGCTCCAGCCGTTGCCGGATTCCTGCTCGACCGAACCGGACACTTCTTCTGGCCATTCCTGATTGTTGCGCTGTTCCTGTGGCTGGGAGCGTTGTCATGGATCTTCATCGTGGGGCCGATTGAGCCGGTGAAGTGGGAACGGCGGGACGCTGAGCGCGGCCGCGATGCCCGCATGGAGGCTTTACCGCAGAGGGCGCGGAGAAATGCCGCAGAGATCGCGGAGGAGAGCGAAGTGGTTTGAAATGCCGCAGAGATGGCGGAGGAGAGCGAAGTGGTTTGAAATGCCGCGGAGATCGCGGAGGAGGTGTTATTCCACAACCGAGTGAGAGGGCAAGCTGGCGCGGGCACGAGTGTCCGCGCCACCACGATTCAGTGGGTGTTGCCGGCTTCCTCCGGGACGATTGCCAGGGTCAGCTTCCCGGTGCCACGAAGAATTGTGAGTTCCGCTTTTCTCCCGCCGCGCACATCGCTGAGTACGCGGTGCAGGTCGTCTACACCCGCCACCGGCTGGCCTTCGAGTGCGATGATGACGTCTCCCTCCCGCAGCGCGGCGCGCTGTGCCGGACTGTTGGGTTCGGTGGAGAGCACGATGACACCGGTCTCCTTCGGCAACTCGTAGTAGCGCACCAGGCGCCGGTGGATGGGCGCAGTCTGCGCCGACACCCCAATGTAGCTGCGCCGGATAAGGCCATCGCGCAGCAACCGGCCGGCGACAAACTTCGCGGTGTTGATCCCGATGGCAAAGCAGATTCCCTGCGCGGGGAGAATGGTTGCGGTGTTGACTCCGACCACCCGGCCATCGGAAGCGACCAGGGGACCACCGGAATTGCCGGGATTCAGCGATGCGTCGGTCTGAATGACGTCCTCGATGAGACGTCCCGAATAGGAGCGCAGGGATCGTCCCAGAGCGCTGACGACGCCGGCGGTTACGGTCGACTGAAATCCGTAAGGACTGCCGATGGCCATGACCAGCTGGCCTACGCGCAATGCCTGGGAATCGCCGAGCGAGGCAGCCACCAGGCCGGCGCCGTCCATTTGAACGACCGCCAGGTCGGTTGCGGGATCGTCCCCGACGGTCCGTGCGGGGAACCGTCGTCCATCGGCGACCGTGACTTCGATACGGCTGGCGTCGTGCACCACGTGGCTGTTGGTAAGAATCAGGCCATCGGGGGTAAAAATGAATCCTGACCCGCCGCCGCGGCGTTCTTGCGGTTCAGCGCGGCGTCCCGAACGGACAGATTGATGCACTTCAATGTTTACGACCGACGGGCTGACCTTCTCCACCGCCCCGATGACGGCTCGCGAGTAGGCATCGAGCAGAAGGGAATCGTCGGGCAAGCTAGTGCCGGCAACTGCCCCCTGGGCGCCGGAGGCATCGGGTACAGCGGACACAAAATCAAAACCGAAATCCGAGTTCATGGCACATAGATGAGTGCAGGCATGATGTGGATTCAGACGGGGCGACGATGGAAGGCCAGCGGCGGTCCCGGTCAGAAATGGCTTGCGGGGTTTCCTCGGAGTGCGCACCTCGCGAAGGGGTCCATCGCCTCGACTGGCGCCTCGCTCCGCTCTGGATGACAGGGTGGGCGAGACAGGGCTGTGCCCACCAGGGCCGACTATCGTGGGACGCCGGGGCTGGTGAGGCGGGGTTCCCGAGCTGCGTAGGCCTCTGAGGATGAGGTCAGTTCCGGCCAGAGCCTCGGGCTAACCCCTGAGGCGTACGAAGTTGCCCAACTGCTGTGCTCCGAAGGTGCATCGGAGTAGGGAGACTTGGCGCAGCCTGCATTGCACCACGGTGACCTGTGCGGGTGCGGAAATGGAAGATACAAAGGGAAATGCGCTTTCACGGGTTCATGGCGAGCGGGTTGTTGCTTTGTGCGTCGTGCGTGCTATCGGCACAAACAACCGCGGGAGAGCCACGGCAGGCGCTAGCGCAGGCCCCGCAACCCACGGTGGGAACCAATTTGCTGGACCTGGACGATGGTCTGGCCATTTTGGGATCAGCCTTGGAGACTCGTCACAAGGCGGAGCGTCGTTCCGACTGCTCCCACCTGATCCACGCGATCTACGAAAAGGCGGGCTTTCCATACCAGTACCAGACTTCGCGGGATCTATTCGCTGGCAACGCTCCTGATTTTCGGCGGGTCAGCCAGCCCCAGCCGGGCGACCTGATCGTGTGGCCCGGACACGCGGGCGTGGTGGTGAATCCCGCGCAGCGTACTTTCTACAGCTCGTTGCGCAGCGGCTTTGGGGTTCAGCCCTACGATTCGTTCTACTGGAAGGGTCGCGGCCGCCCACGTTTCTTTCGATACGTGAAAGGGTCGTTGCCGGCGCCCCCGCTTCAGGCTGCCGCCAGCCGCGCAGCCACGCTGAAGCCCACTGGATTTCGTCCCGACGGCGGCGATACGTCAACCCGCAGCGCCGGGGAATCCGTGGACAAGGCCGGCCCACTGAGGGATGCGGATAATGCCGCCGCGAAATTGCCGGCAACGGTTACCGTAAACTCATCTCGGCCCAAGCCGGATCAGGTAAGGGCGGCGCTCGACCAGCAATTCCGACAGGCCGGCGAGTCGCTCGAAACCCGCAACATCCTCGCCCTCTATCCCGCGCTGATCGCTTTCGACCGACTGGATGTGCAGAAGGTGCAACTCAAGGGCGACCAGGGATGGGCGCAGGTCGCGATCCGGGGCGCGGTGGTCATTGCGGGTGCCGACAAGCGCCCCAGGAAGAAAGCTGAAGTGCAGCGCTGGTTGCTGCATCGCGTCGGCGACGACACGTGGGAACTCGCTTTACCCGCGGATGCGACCTATATCCCGCGCGAGCCTGCGGTCCACATCCTGGCGCAACAGCTGGCAGCTCTGACCGACGATTCGGCCGATTCCAACCTGCAAGCCAATCAGAAAGTGCAGCTGGCGCGCTGGCTCAACGTTCTGTTGGACGTGCGCTAAGCTCGCAGTCGTCAATCTTCCAGGACCCTTGCCGGAAAGCGACCCTGCAATAAAAAAGCCGAGGTCCGAAGACCTCGGCTGCAGTTGGCTGGTTGCCCGGATAAAACTCGAAAACGATTGAGCGCGTTCCATTCGCGCCCATCTTCGATGCGCGGAAGGCGTCCTTCAGCCAGAAAGATTACTAGGCCGTCCTTCTTGGACGCACCGTCAGGTCGCGCACCTGGGCGAGGATGCTCGACATCTGCATGCCATTCAGTTGCGCGAGAAACGGTAAAATCTCGGCGACGAACTGATCCTGCACCAGGTCGCGGATCTCTTCCTGGCGATTGCGCTCGCCCCCGGTCAGCAGGTCGGGCACAGTGACTTCCAGAGCGCGTGCCAGGCGTTCGAGTGAGGAAAGTGTCGGGGTTGCCTTTTCGTTCTCGATCTTGGAGACGTAAGTTCGCGGCACCGACATGCGGGTCGCGAGCTGGCGCTGGCTCAAGCCATTGCGCAGGCGCAGGGAGCGGATGGAGGCCGCGAGGTTGAGATGGCCCCTTCCATTCCCATGGACAGGGATTGCCGGCGGCAGGGGCACGGGCGCTACAATTTCCGGCTCCTCTTCATCCAAGGAAGCATGGCAGCGGCGGCAAAGATCGTTGGTGGTACGGAACTGAACGAGCAGGCAGTGGTCGCAACGAACGACTTCCCTTGAATCTACTGGGGCAAGAGTCGTGGCCATCTAGGTTTGGGAGGTGCCAGAGCGGGGCACTCCGAGGAACCGGTGGTCAGGCTCCGATCTGGAGGGTAATCTGGGGCACAAGGCCTGTGGATGTCAAGAAATTTCTCGGGCGAAACAGGCAACAGCGTCCACAAAAACCAAAACTAACTGGCGAAAAACAGGAGAAAACAGGTAAGAACCCATGAACGATCGCGCTTCCGCCTGGTGTTTACTAACTGAGTTCACCCAATCAGAAAGTTTGCGTAAGCATGCGCTTGCGGTCGAAGCGTGCATGCGTGCCTACGCGCAAAAATTTGCCGGCGATGAGGACCTGTGGGGCGTCGTTGGCCTGCTGCACGACTTCGATTACGAGAAGTATCCCAGCCTGGAAGACCATCCCTACCGGGGGAACGAGATTCTGAAAGAGCGCGGCTACTCCGACGAGATCCGCAAGGCGATCATGTCGCATGCCGAGTACACCGGCGTGACGCGCGATACTCCGATGGAGAAAGCGCTTTTCGCGTGCGACGAACTGGCGGGATTCATCACCGCCTGCGCGCTGGTGAAGCCGGGGAAGTCGCTGGCGGAGGTGGAAGCCGCGTCAGTGAAGAGGAAAATGAAGGACAAGGCCTTCGCCCGCAACGTGAATCGAGCGGACGTCGTGAACGGGGCGGCGGAGTTGGGCGTCGATCTGGAGCAGCACATTGCTTTCTGCATTGAGGCGATGAAGGGGATCGCGGGTGAGTTGGGGCTGGATGGGAGTGCGGCGAAGAGCGCTTAAAGATCTGTTTACCACAGAGGCACAGAGTTCATTGAGTCATTGGGGAATTCTGTAATTGGGTAATTGAAACCCAAGGGGTAACGGCCCGCTGGCAACCGACCTTAGCGGCGGAAAGTCTCGTGGTAGGTGTTTCCCTCGCCGCGTGAGAGGAAACGGCCTAAGCGCTTTGAGCACAGTTCCGCTCTGCCGCTCTGTGTCTCCGTGGGGAAGACGCTTATCTCAAGGCTGCCGCAAGCTTTCCGCTGGCGATGACCTCTGCGATGCGCGCGAAGTCCTGATACATGACCCGATCTTTCTCTACTTTCGCAGACACGGCACGGATGGCAAGCAGGGCCTGTTGCAGGCGCTTCGAGGTTTTGAGCGGGGCCAGCAGATCGAGCGCCTGGGCCGCGGCCATCGCCTCAATGGCCAGCGCATTGCGGGTGTTTTCGACGATCTTCTTCAGCTTGATGGCGGCCGTCATCCCCATGGAAACGTAGTCTTCCTTGTTGCCGGAGGTGGTGATGGAATCGACCGAGGCCGGGTGGGCGAGCACCTTGTTTTCGCTGACCAGAGCGGCCGCCGTCACTTGCGGCATCATGAAGCCGGAGTTCAGGCCGGCGCCGGGTGCGAGAAATGGGGGCAGACCTTCGCTGAGCGCGGGATTGACCATGCGCTCGAGGCGGCGTTCGCTGATCCCGGCCAGCGCGCTGAGCGCAATTCCGAGAAAGTCGAGGGCGAAGGCGACCGGCTCGCCGTGGAAGTTACCGCCAGAGATGACGTCAGCAGTATCGTCTTTCGATTTGGGATCGCGGAAGACGAGCGGGTTGTCGACGGCAGAGTTGGTTTCGATCTCAAACACCGCGCGGCAATGCGCCAGCGTGTCGCGCACGGCGCCGTGCACCTGCGGCATGCAGCGCAGAGAGTAGGCATCCTGCACGCGGCCGCAATCGCGGTGGGATTCGCGGATGGCGCTGCCTTCGAGCAGTCTGCGCAGGTTGGCTGCGGTGGCGATCTGACCGCTATGCGGGCGCGCCTTGTGGATGCGCTCATCGAAGGCTGCGTCGGTCCCTTTCAGAGCGTCGCAGGCCATGGCTCCGATCACGTCGGCGGAGTCGACTAAAGTCTCGGCGGCCAGCAGGGAAAGAGTTCCGACCGCCAACATGGCCTGCGTGCCGTTGATCAGCGAGACTGCTTCCTTGGCTTCCAGCACAACGGGCTTGATGCCCGCGCTCTTGAGCGCGTCGGCGCCGGCCATGCGGCCGCCTTTGCCGTCGTGGCACTCGCCTTCGCCCACGAGAAGAAGCGCAAGATGGGCCAGGGGAGCCAGGTCGCCCGAGGCGCCCACGCTGCCTTGCGACGGTACCCAGGGCGTCACGCCGCGGGTAAGCAGCGAGCAGATCGCGTCGATCACCTCGGCCCGCACGCCCGAGAAGCCCTTGGAAAGGGAGTTGGCGCGCAGCACCATCATGGCGCGGGTCTCGGGGATCGAGAGTGGTTCCCCGACACCAACGGCATGGGAGCGCACCAGGTTGATCTGCAGTTCGCGGATCTGGTCGCCGGCGATGTGGACATCGCTCAGCTTGCCGACGCCGGTGGTGATGGCATAGGAAACCTGGTGGTTGGCGACGAGGGTGTCGACCACCGCGCGGGCGGCATCCACGCGTTCGCGAGCATCAGGGGCGAGCAGGACGGGGCGGCGCTCGAGGGCAACCTCGCGCACCGCCTCGAGCGTCAAATCGTTTCCGTTGATGTGGAGGGCGTTCAAGAGGCAGGTCTCGGGTGTTAGGTGGCTCTAGGCTCTAGGCTCTAGGCTCTGATTTTAGTCTCCGACTCCAGTTGTCAAGTCAGTTCTTGGAACCTTCTTTGTCGAGCCGCAGCGCCAGCATTCATTTGCACAGGTCTCTATGTTTCTGCGGCTCAGTGGTGAAGACAATCGTAAGCGACCTCTTCACCGTCTCACCGCCTCGCGAAATACTTTCATGTACTTCTCGGGCAGGGTGGTCTTCTGCATCTGCGCGTCGGCGACGATGTGCGTGGTCTCGCCCTCGGCGAGCAGCGTTCCATCCACCACCCGCACCAGTTCGTACCCAAAATGAATCATTGACTCGCGAATATTTTTCAGCCGGGTCCGCACGATGATCTCATCATCGTAAACCGCCGGCGCCTTGTAGCGGCAGCGGGCGTCGACGACCGCGATGAAGCAGTTATCCTGCTGCTCCATGTCCTTGTAGGAGAATCCCAATTGGCGAAGCAATTCGACTCGGCCGACCTCAAACCAGATGAAATGGTTGGCATGGTAGACCACGCCCATCTGGTCGGTCTCGGCGTAGCGCACGCGAAGCCTGGTCTCATTCACCATCGACGGCAGGCCGGTGGCCGGGTTGGCGACGTGCGCGCCAGTCTCGCTCATGGTCGCGAACTCCACTTGGGCTTGCGCTTCTCGAGGAAGGACGAAATTCCCTCGTGAAAATCCGGCGTAGCCCGGATCGCCGCATTCTCACGGACGGCGGCGTCGATCTGTGCGTCCATGGGAGCGCGGGCCGCTTCGCTGAGCAGCCGCTTGGTATAGGACAGGGAAGCCGGGCTGTTCTCCATCAGCAGCGCCGCCAGATCTCGCGCTCGCGGCAGCAGGTTTTCCGGGGGCACGATCTCATTGAGGAGCCCGAGGCGCAAAGCTTCTTCGGCGTCGAACAGCCTTCCGGTCAGGAGAAGATCGCGAGCGATTTTCTCTCCCACCTGGCGCAGGAGAAACGTCGAAACGATCGCCGGAACGAATCCGATGCGGACCTCGGTGTATCCGAATTTCGCGTCGGGCACGGCCAGGGTGAAGTCGCAAAGCGTGGCCAAGCCCGTCCCGCCGGCGATGGCGGCTCCATTGACGGCCGCGATGGTCGGCTTGGGAAAGTCGTAAAGCGTGCGAAACAGGCGCGCCATGATCTGGGAATCGGCGAGACTCTGCTCGGGCGAGCGGCCGATGAGAGTCTTCAGGTTCTCCAGATCCATGCCCGAGCAGAAGGCTTTGCCCGCTCCGGTCAGAATCAGGACCAGCGCCGGAGACTTGGCGACTTCGGCCAGGGCGGCGAGCAGATCCTGAATCAATTCGTAGCTGATGGCATTGCGCTTGTCCGGACGATTCAAGGTGATGGTAGCGACGCTGCCGTGGTGCGCGAGTTGGATGGTGTTGAAGCCCATGATCAAGAAATCAGCGCCGTCGGCGTCAATCGGCCGCGGCTGAATCAGAGTACTTCGCCACAATTCCGGCGGTTGCCTTCAGCAGCGAATCCAGGGACCGGGTGATGGGCGGTTCGATGGCGCGCTGCTGGAGCGCTGCCAGCACTTTTTCGGTCGGGATGTTGCCGACCAGCGCGTCCTGCGCAAAGGGACAGCCTCCCAGGCCGCCGATGGCGGAATCAAATCGGCGGCAGCCTGCATCATACGCGGCCAGAACCTTCTCAGCCGCATGCTCCGGACGGCTGTGCAAGTGCACGCCGATTTCGAGGTAGCCGTACTTGTCGAGCACGGCCGAAACCACCTCGCGAACCTGTTGCGGGGTTGCCATCCCCACCGTGTCGGCGAGCGAGATCGCGTGCACGCTCTCAGCCTCCAGCAGGCCTACCGCCTCGACCAGTTCGTCTACATTCCATAAGTCGCCGTAGGGATTTCCAAATGCCATCGAAATGTAGACGACGGTATCGAGCCCCGCGTCGCCACCGATCTTGCCAATTTTTTCCAGTTCCTCGATCGCTTCTTCCAGAGTCTGCCGCTGATTATTCTGAAGGAATGTCGGCGAGATGGAGTAGGGAAAGCCGAGCGTGCTCACCTTCTCTGTCTGGACCGCGCGCTGCGCGCCCTGTGCGTTGACCACGATCCCGATGATCTCGACATCGTCGGGTGGAGTAAGTTCCTTGAGGACCTCCTCGGAGTCTGCCATCTGGGGCACGGCTTTGGGCGATACAAAAGAGACCGCGTCGATGTTTTTGAAGCCCACGCTGATCAAAGCCTTCAGGTACTCGGTCTTGATGTAGGCAGGGATCTGGCCCTGAAGCCCTTGCCAGGCATCGCGGGGACACTCGACGAGTTTGACGGGCGAAGACATGTTGGAAACTGAGTAATTGGGAAATTTATTAATTGAGCAATTGGTAATTTTGTAGCCGGGTAATTTCGCAATTTGCCAACGTCCGAGTCATCAGCGGTGGTTTCCAAATTACAAATTACGAAATTACCAAATTACACATCTTCCCAATCCCCCAATCTATGTTTGCAAGACTCCCACCTTGAACTCCGGCACATCCGGATTCAGTGCGGCCGCTTCGAGCGCTTGCGCGATGGCATCCCGGGTTTCAACCGGATCGATGATCTTGTCGATCCAGAGGCGGGCGGCGCCGTAACGCGGATCGGTTTGCAGGTCGTAGGTCTGCTTCACGGATTCGAACAACTCCTTGCGCTCTTCCTCGCTCAGCTTCTTCCCGGTGCGCTCCAACTGCTTGATCTTGATTTCCACCAGGGTCCCGGCCGCCGAGTCGCCGCTCATCACCGCGTACTTTGCCGAGGGCCACGCAAAGACAAACCGTGGGTCGTAGGCTTTTCCGCACATGGCATAGTGCCCGGCGCCAAACGAGCCGCCCACGATGACGGTGATCTTGGGCACCACCGAGTTCGAAACCGCATTCACCAGCTTGGCGCCGGCCTTAATGATGCCGCTCCACTCCGCGTCGCGGCCGACCATGAAGCCGTTCACGTCGTGGAAGAAGACCAGCGGGATGAGATTCTGGTTGCAGTCCATGATAAAGCGCGCGGCTTTTTCGGCCGACTCGGTGTAAATGACGCCGCCGAACTCCATGCGCTTGTGGCCCTCGTGATCGGTTTGCTGGGCATGGAGTTTCTGGTTGGCGACGATCCCCACCGCGAACCCGCCAATGCGGGCGTAGCCGCAGATCATGGTCTTGCCGTATTCCGGCTTGTACTCATCGAAGCGGCCGGCGTCGACCACCCGCGCCAGCACTTCTTTCATGTCGTAAGGACGCCCCGGCGAGGGATCGTAGATGCCGTAAATCTCCTCGGCGGCCAGCGCGGGATCTTCGGGTTGCTTACGATCCCAGGGCGATTGCCGGCGATAACCCCACTTCTCGACCATGGATCGCATGCGTGCGATGCAAGCTTCGTCGTTGGGTTCGCGAAAGTCGACGGTTCCGCTGATGGCGGCGTGCATTTCCGCGCCGCCCAGTTCCTCGGCGGAATATTTCTGTCCAATGGCCGCCTGCACGAGCGCGGGCCCGGCCAGAAACAAGCCGCTGCCGTCGGTCATCAGCACGTGGTCGCACATCACCGGGAGATAGCCGCCGCCGGCCACACACATTCCCATAATCGCGGCAATCTGGGGAATACCCAAGGCGGACATCACCGCGTTGTTGCGAAACACCCGGCCGAAGTCGTCGGTGTCGGGGAACACGTCTTCCTGCAACGGCAAAAATACCCCCGCCGAATCCACCAGGTAGATTGTGGGAACGCGGTTTTCAATGGCAATATTCTGGGCCCGGATCACTTTTTTGGAAGTCATCGGGAAGAACGCGCCCGCCTTGACGGTCGCGTCGTTGGCAATGATCATCACGAGGCGGGTGTGGACCCGCGCGAGACCCGTGACCACGCCCGCCGAGGGCGCGCCGCCCCAGTCCTCGTACATTCCAAAAGCAGCATAGCTGCCCAGTTCGAAGAAGCTGCCCGGATCCGCCAGCAGGTGAATGCGCTCGCGCGCGGTCAGCCGCTTCTTGGCATGCTGGCTTTCGATCGCCTTCGCCCCGCCACCTTCCCGAATCTTTTCCTCTTCGTTCCGCACCCGGGAGACCAGGTCGGCCATGAAGCGCATGTTGGCTTCAAACCGGGCCGAGGTGGGATCGATCCTAGAAGGCAGCAGGCTGGAGGAGGCGCTCGATTCGGAGACTTGATTACGGTCGGCCATGGGTCGATGACTGCAAACGGACTACGGTATACCAGCCGAGCGCGCGGGCGCAAACCCGCGAAACCAGCTTTCCCTTCAAAGATGCTCTACGCCGCCAAGGCGGCGGAAAATACGAAGGAACCGTGCCCTGGGCTACCCAGCAATTCCGGGCGCGGAGGTAAGCCGGGCCACTTCCGCAGCGCTTCGAATCCGACGCGCGGCCTCCGCCACGGGATCGTCCGCCATCGCATCGATCAACCGGATCCTAAGCGCATCTTTCGCGGAAAGCTTCTCGGCGGCGAGGAACATGGCGAGCGCGCGCGGCTGGCCGACCAGCCGCGGGAGGCGTTGCGTGCCTCCCCATCCGGTCATCAGGCCCAGGGCGGCCCCGCGATGTCCGAACGCCGCGTGAGGAGAGGCAATGCGCTGGTGACAGGCCAAGGCCAGGTCCAATCCGCCCCCCATACAGTAGCCGTGGATGGCGGCATAGACGGGAGCGGGAAACTGTTCGATCGCGCCCATCAAGGTCTGCCCCATTTTGGCGAAAGCGTACGCGCACGGCCCATGGAGCGACTGAATTTCCAGCAGGTCCGCGCCGGCGGAAAAGAATCTCTGGTTGCCAGCGAGGATGATGGGCTGGGGATGCATTCTGAGTGCGAGCAGCGCATCGGTCAGCGCCAGCACGCATGCCCGGGTCAGGCGGTTGGTTCCATCCTGCGACAAGAGCCGCAACTCGCAGTGCCCGTCGAGTTGATCGATTTGGAAATGATTCCGCATGGGTCTCGGGGAATCAATGCACGCTGTGCGTGGCGGAGAAAACCCGGAGCACCCGCTGCTGAAATTCGTGCGGAGCCGTCTGGATTGCTTTCTGGTGACGCGCTCCCGGCACCAGCCAGAGTTCTTTGGGCCCCTTGGCCGCGAGGAAGATAGCCTCGGCGTGGCGGCGGGGAACGTTGTGATCGGACAATCCCGAGATGATGAGCACAGGAAAGGTTCGCACCGCGACCGATTCCTCCGGGGACACGTCGTCGAAGCGGAACCCGCCTTGTTGCTCCGCTTCGTGGACGGCCATGATCGCCGCGGGACGGAAGAGGGTCTTTCCCAGAAAAGCGCTCCAGCGCAATCCGGCATAGTCGAAGATGACCTCGTGCAGGTTGCGAAAGGCGCCTTCCGCGACCACCGCGGCAATGCGCGCATCGATGGCGGCCGACTGCAGGGCAACCGCGGCTCCCATGGATTCCCCGAGGGCGAATACCCGGTTGACATTTTCGCTGGCCGCCAAGGCATCCAGGATGGCTTGGGAATCGTGGCGCTCCAGGTAGCCGTAGGTGGAGATGGTGCCGCCGCTCTCGCCGTGCGCGCGCGCGTCCATCAACACCACGTTGTAGCCACTGGCCAGCAGGAAGGTTGCGTAACCCATCATGCTGAGCCGGTTCTGAGACCTGCCATGCAGCAGCAACACCCAATCGCCATTGGGATCGGGGGAGTGGACCTTCCAACCCCGCAGCAAAACGCCGTCGGGAGCGGAAACGTCAAAGTCCTCGCGGGCAGCATGCAGGCGGGCGAAGGATTGCTCGGCCTGGGCAATTTCCGGGGCGGTGAGTGGCCGGCGAATGGGATGCAGGATGATGGGCCCCAGGAATCCGCCGGCATGCGCCGGCAACGCGAATATTGCCAGCAGTGCGATGGTCGCGGCGACGTGGAGTATGCGCTTCATGGTGCGAATTCCGGGCGTTCCGCGGTTTTAGCCACGGCTAACCCTCTGTCTGGTGCAGCCACCGGTCCAGGTGACAGCCGTCCTCTTCCAGCAAGAACGTGCCCACCCCGAAACACTCGCCCACGATACGGTGCGAATCCGCATCGCGTGCCGCCCGGGTAATCCATTGCTGGCCCACCTGGTACCGCGCCGCCGTGAACCATTTCTGGGGCAACACCTCAACCAGCCCGGCGTGCAGGTAAAACACGAACAAGGCAAAGGCGGGATCATCCTGCGTCATCGCCTTGTAGCTGGTGGGAACAATCAACTCCTCCACATCCGCAAATTCGCGAGGAACCTCGAGGGTGTGCGTGCCCGGCCCCAGGTCGAGAGGCACCTCAAATTCCGCCACCGGCTCGGTATGTGAGTAGATGCGGTCACTGGACTGTTTGAACCATCCGGCAATCTCGGCCATCTCGAACGCCTGCAGCGTGTCCGGATCGAAAGCGGCCACCCGAATGCTGCGCCCTTCGGGACACCAGATCCCAAGGAGGGAGGGCGGCACGAAAAATGGCCGGCAATAGGTATTCAAAGCCAGGCGCGGCTTTGCCGGTTCCTGTTCGAGTCCCAGGGTGACCACGTAGCCGACCGGCCCTTCTTCGCCCTGATGGTTCCAGTCAAAGCGCTGCCGGGCCACCGAGGTGATGGCGGGAAAGGTCTGCCAGTACCAAGGCGCGGGCCCGATGGTGGGCGCGAGAACTTCTCGCAAGCGAGTTGCGGACATGTCGGTCATGAGATTGGAGTGCTCGGAAGGACCCTGGGGAAAATCGCTTTCGAGGACTGGAACCGCAGAGTACGTACCGCTTCTTACCTGCTTCTAAACAGCCGGGACGCCGCGCGGCTTTACATGCTCCCGGATGAACTTCACGATGTCGTCCATGGCGGTGCCGGGCTGAAAAATCGCCGCCACCCCGTTTTGCTTCAAGCCGGCGACATCCTGATCGGGAATAATGCCGCCGACCAGGAGCAACACGTCGTCCATCTTGTTGTGCTTGAGGAGGTCGGCGACGCGCGGCACAATGGCGTTGTGCGCCCCGGAAAGAATCGACAGGCCGATCACATCCACATCTTCCTGAAGCGCGGCGCTGACCACCATTTCCGGAGTCTGCCGCAGCCCGGTGTAGATGACTTCCATGCCCGCATCGCGCAGGGCGCGGGCAATCACCTTGGCCCCGCGATCATGCCCGTCAAGACCGGGTTTCGCCACCAGCACGCGGATTTTGTGGTCGTCGGCCACGAAAGCCATTTAACCACAAAGGGCACCATGGGTCACGAACCAGATCTCAAGGCTTGCCGGCTTGGCGCCCTTTGTCTGCCCTGTGGTTAAACCGTCTTGATATCCAGGCTGCGCCACAGATACCAGCAAGCGACCGAGCGGTACGGGGACCAAGCCTTCGCAATCTTCTCCATGTCCTTCGGCTTGGGCAGTTTGCGCCTCCGGTAATGCTTCTTCATGGCCACTTGCACCCCATAATCCCCGGTCGGCAACACGTCGGGTCGCCGCAGGGTGAACATCAGGAACATGTGGGCGGTCCACACCCCGATGCCCTTCACCTGGGTGAGGTGTGCAATGACTTCGGCTTCCGGCATGGCGGCGAGTTTTTCGAAATTCAGCAGCCCGGCCTGCGTCTTCGCGGCCAGATCGCGCAGGTAAGACGACTTCTGCCTGGACAACCCGACCGCACGCAACTGCTGCTCCGACAGCTTCAAGATGCCCTCCGGCGTGACCGGCGCACCGGCTGCATCGGTAAAGCGCTGGAAGATCGTAACCGCAGCCTTGCCATTGAGTTGCTGGTAGACGATCGCTTCCGCCAGATGGTGGAAGGTTGGCTCGCCGAATTCCATGCGACACGGCCCCACTCGCTCGATAATGGCGCGCAGCACCGGGTCCGATTTCTTGAGATGGTTGATTGCCTTCCGCATGGCCCACGGTTGTACCACAAAACTGTCCTGAGGCGAACAAAAAACGAAACATCGCGCCCTTGTCAGGGGCGTGTATTGGCCCGGGAAGGCAGCAGGGAGCCAACTGCTTCCCAACGGGCCCGCCTGGCTGAGACTAAGAGGGATTTTTCCCGGCCGGCAGGTTGAACCCGATTTTGCGTCCCGAGGGCTGCTCAGGAGCCATCAGTTCCCGGATTGCTTCGATGATTTCCTGGATGGAGGCATCATGGGTATCGAGGCGCTGTTCCAGTTCATCAATCTTGCCGGCCAGTTGCTGGCTGGTGGCCAGCAGTTCCCGCAGGCGCACAAAGGCCCGGACCACGAAAACGCTCATTTCGACGGCACGTTCGGAGTTCAGCACGGTGGCCGCCATAATGGCCCCGTGCTCGGTGAAAGCGTAGGGCGCGTAGCGGCGGCCCCCGCGACCCTGTTTTGAGGTCGCAAATTGCGACCTCAAAGAATCCAGCTCCGTCTCATTCAGTTGGAACATGAAATCGGCGGGGAAGCGCTCGCGGTTGCGCTTGACCTGCTCGTTCAGGCGCTTCGCGGACACGCCATAAAGCTCAGCTAAATCGCTATCCAGAATAACTTTTTGCTGACGAAGGACAAGAATGCGGGATTCGACCGGGACCGAAAGAGCCGTCTGGGGTTTGGACATGGCAGGGAAATTCTAGTTCGCCCGGGTGGGTTTGAGGTCGCAAATTGCTGCCTCAAAGATAAATCGGAAGTACAAGGGTTTCTCCGGGGATCGGCGCAACTGGAGCGAGATCATCGCCGGCTTGGGGTGTTTTCACGAGCCAGACAAGACGTTCCGCGCTATGCGCACGATCGCCGCCAGACTCTGCTGAACGTCGTCATCGGTGGTCGCCCAGCAGGACACGCTGATACGCATTGCAGTGTGGCCGTGCCACTGGGTTCCGCCGCACCAACAGGTTCCATCTTTTTGAACTTCGTCGATCACGCGTTGCGTTTGTGCAGCGTTGCCGAACGACACCAGCACCTGGTTCAGAACAACATCGTTCAAGATGGTGAAGCCAGCGGAGCGGAGGCCGTCGGCAAAGCATGCAGCCTGGCGGCAGTTGCGCTCGATCATTTCGGCCAGCCCCTTGCGTCCCAGCGACCGCAGCGCTGCCCAGACCTCGATGCCGCGAGCGCGACGGGATGCTTCCGGGGTGAATTGCCATGGTTCCCTGGAAGCCGTGGTCTGCAAATAGGCGGCGTTGAAAGTCATGGCATTGCGAAGACTAGCGGGGTCTCGCACGAAGGTAAGGCCGCAATCGTAAGAGACATTCAGCCATTTATGGCAGTCGGTGGCGAGCGAGTCGGCCTGGGCAAGGCCGGCAGCCAAATGGGCTCGTGCCGGGGCAGCGGCGGCCCACAAGCCGAAGGCTCCGTCGACATGCACCCAGGCCCCGGCCTGGTGAGCGCGCTCACAAATAACAGATGCCGGATCAAACGCTCCGGTATTCACATTGCCAGCCTGGATGCAGACCAGTGTCCGATCGTCCAGAGGGGGCAACTGTTCAGCGCGCATGCGACCTTGTTCGTCAGCCGGAACGGTGATCAAACGAGCTTTTCCGAATCCGACCAGCGAGAGCGCCTTTAAGAGGGAGATGTGCACCTCGGCGCCGACCACGACTTTGATCTCGGGAGCACCGAAAAGGCCGCGGTCTTCGACATTCCAACCTGCGCGGGCGAGCAGGGCATGGCGAGCGGCAGCGAGCGCGGCGAAATTTGCCATGGTGGCGCCGCTCACGAATCCACAGCCGCACTGCGGAGGCAAGCCGAACAGATCGAGCAGCCAGCCCGATGCGATCTCTTCAGCCCTTGCAGCTACGGGAGACATGACTCGCAGGGCTGAGTTCTGATCCCAGGCAGCCGCCAACCAGCTCGCGGCCAGCGCAGCGGGCAGGGTTCCGCCCGTAACAAATCCGAAATAGCGCCCTCCCGTCGAGGCCACGGTCGCGGGCGAGCCGTAATCATCGAGCAGTGCCAGCACCTGCCGGGGATCGGTCGGTTCTTCGGGAAGCGGTCCCGCGAGATCTTCGAGGCGAGCGACCTGTTCCGGAGTGGGAGCAACCCGTTGCCGGTTGACGTTCGAGGTGTAGAGTTGGGCGCGGCGCCCGGCTTCGAGCAAAAGTTCTTTCACGAAAAGACCCCAGAGTTTCTTGATTGCGGGTTAGATGCTGGAGAGCAGGTGGAGGCTTCGGGCGCGGGCCATTTTCGGCTGACGGTTGACGACGGTTTTAGGTGACGCTCACTTCTGTGTACGTCCCATAAACTTCGCGAAGAGCTTCGCAGATCTCGCCGACGGTCGCGTAGGCGCGCACCGCATCCACGATATAGGGCATGGTATTGACTGCGGACACCTTGCCGTCCGTCCCCGCCTTCGGTTCCTGGGCCGCGGCCTTCTTCAGGGCCTCCAGGCGTCGCTTTACCTCGTCATTCGAGCGGCGCTCGCGCAAGGACTTCAGCTTGGCAGTCTGCCGGCGGGCGACGGTTTCATCGATGTACAGGGTCCGGGGTGATTCTTCCTCGATCACGAACTCGTTGACGCCGACGATGACCTTTTCGCGGGCCTCAGCAGCGCGCTGGTATTGATAGGATGCCTCGGCGATTTCCTTCTGCGGATAGCCACGCTCGATGGCCTTCACCATGCCACCCATCTGATCGAGTTTGCCGAAGTAGTCGAAGGCGCCCTTTTCCATGTCGAGGGTAAGCTTTTCTACGAAATAAGATCCGCCCAAAGGATCCACCGTCTGGGCCACGCCCGACTCGTAGGCGATGATCTGCTGCGTGCGGAGTGCGATACGAGCGGCCTCTTCGGTAGGAAGAGCGAGGGCTTCGTCATAGGCGTCGGTATGCAAGGACTGCGTGCCGCCGAGAACGGCCGCTAAAGCCTGCAGCGCGACGCGCGCGATGTTGTTCCTGGGCTGCTGTGCGGGCAGAGAAACCCCGGCTGTCTGCGTGTGGAAGCGCATCAGCCAGGTACGCGCCTGCTTGGCGCCAAACCGGTCTTTCATCAGCCGGTACCAGATCTTGCGCGCCGCGCGGTACTTGGCGATCTCTTCGAAGAAGTCGTTGTGGGCGTTGAAGAAAAAGCTGAGGCGCGGTCCGAACTCGTCGACCTCCAAGCCGCGTTGCCGGGCCCACTCGACGTACTCGACGCCATCGTAGATCGTGAATGCCAGTTCCTGCAGCGCCGTCGATCCGGCTTCCCGAATGTGGTAGCCGCTGATGGAAATGGTGTTGAATTTGGGGGTGAACCTGGAGCCGAACTCGAAGGTGTCAATGACCAGGCGCATGCTGGGCGCGGGCGGATAAATGTATTCCTTCTGCGCGATGTATTCCTTGAGAATGTCGTTCTGAATGGTGCCGGAAATTTTCTTCCAGTCGGCGCCCTGTTTTTCCGCGACCACCAGGTACATGGCCCAGAGAACGCTGGCTGGGGAATTGATGGTCATCGATACCGTGGTCTTCTCGAGGTCGATCCCGGCAAACAGGATCTCCATGTCCTCGAGGGAATCGATGGCGACGCCGCACTTGCCGACCTCGCCCTCGCTGGCGGGGTGATCGGAGTCGTAGCCCATCAGCGTGGGCAGATCGAATGCCACCGAGAGCCCGCCGCCTCCGTGTTCCAGCAAGTACTTGTAGCGCTGGTTGGTTTCCTCCGGCGAGGCGAAGCCGGAGAACATACGCATGGTCCAGAGTCTGCCGCGGTACCCGGTCGCGTGAATGCCGCGGGTGTAGGGCGCTTCGCCCGGATAGCCCAGGTATGTTTCCTCGCTCCAATCCGCGGGCAGATCGGCGGGGGTGTACAAACGGCGCACCGGAACATTCGAAATCGTGCTGAAGCGCGCCTGTCCGTGATCGTCGAGGTTGGTCCCAGTCGGGGCGCCGATGGGTTTTTCGGGAGCCTTCTCGAGCGTAGGTGCCAGGGTCTTCTCGGCCCACTGTTTTTCGCGCGGCGAGGGGTGGCGTCCCTCAAACACGTCGTCAATCGGGCTCTCGGCAACCTGCGGCTTGGAGTATGGCTTCTTCAAATCGGGCATGCGTTTCCCACATCCTCGAGATCGATGATAGAGGAGTGACGCGGGCGGAACAAGGCACGCAGAAGTCAGCCAACCGGGTGGTTGGTTGGGGATCGAGGAGAGTCTCCGTTGTCACGCCCGGCAAGGTTACGGGTTGAGCGTCAACCGGCGCGGGATCTTCGAGTGCGCCCGGCTTCGAATCGCTCCGCTCAGGATGACATCTGAGTTCTTGATTGTTGCCGCGCCAATTCCCACGCCTTCGCATATTTCCACGAAACATACACCGCGTGGTAAAGGTGCAGGAGCAATCCTTCACGCCCGTCGAGGAAGCCGAGGCGAAACCCATAGTTGTAGATGAAAGTGGCTATGGGGCGGATTGCGATGTTGGCCACGCTGAAACTGCTTTGCCGGTTGGCGACCGCCAGTTCTGCCCCGAGGGAAGAGTAGCGGTTCATGTGCGCGATGTAGTAGCTCAGGGTCGGGTAGGTGTAGTGCACCATCGGGTGGTCGAACTGGCGGGTGCGCTGGGGAACATCCTGCTTCAGTTCGCAGCGGTCGTGGGGATCGTGGCCGGTGACGAATCCCATCCCGTTCCGAAACAAACGCAGCTTAGGGTCGGGGTAGAAACCGCCGTGACGAATCCAGCGGCCGAGGAAGAGGTTCTTACGGGGAAGCCAAAAGCCATTGATGGCGCCCGGGTCGGCCAAGGCGCCGCGAATCTCATCCGCCAGGGCAGGGCTGACTTCCTCGTCCGCATCCAGCAGCAATACCCAATCCTTGGTGCACAGCTCGATCGCGTATTGCTTCTGTGCGACATAGCCTCGCCAAGGTTCCACAATTACCCGGGCGCCGTGCGCGCGGGCGATTTCGCAAGTGCGGTCCTTCGATCCGGAGTCAACCAGCACGATTTCATCGGCCCAGCGCACACTGGCCAGGGTGCGGCCGATATTGGCCTCCTCATCCATCGCCACGATGGCCACGGAAAGACTCATAGGTCGAGAGTAATGAATAGCTGAACTGAGATGTGAAGCGCGTATTGTCTCACAGCGAAAAGGGCAGACGGTGAGGGCCTAGATGCCGCCGCCGTCCGAGTACGTGTCCCATTCCTGATCGAGGGTGAGGTTGGGTTCGGGAGCGAGGGTGGCCTGCGTGTGCTGCTGCAATTGCTCGCGGATCTGGTGCACTTCCGCTGCCAGCCGAACGAACACGTCCGACATCGGGTCGCTGATCTCTTTCGGATCACTGATGACGACCCGCTTGCCGTTGCGCAGCACGATGTGCCCGGGAACGCCGACGATGGTGGAATTGTCGGGGATGCTGCGCAGCACGACCGAGCCCGCGCCCACGCGGCAGTTGTTTCCGACGGTAATGTTGCCCAGAACCTTGGCGCCGGACCCGATGATCACGTCGTTGCCGATGGTGGGATGGCGCTTGCCCTTTTCTTTGCCGGTGCCGCCCAGAGTGACGCCCTGGTACATGACCACGCGGTCGCCCACGATGCTGGTCTCGCCGATGACGACCGCCATGCCGTGGTCGATGAAGATGCGGCGCCCGATTTGTGCGCCCGGGTGAATTTCGACGCCGGTGAAGAGGCGGGCCACTTGCGAGAGCCAGCGTGCCAGCAGGTTCAGGTTGTGGGTCCAGAACCAGTGGTTGATGCGGTAAGCCCAAACCGCGTGCAGTCCCGGATAGCAGAGCAAGACTTCCAGGTACGAACGCGCGGCTGGATCGCTGTCAAATACGGTCGCAATGTCTTCGCGGACAGATTCCAGGAGGGCGGTCATTCATCCTTTCTTCAACTCAGACAGCGACGGCGGTCATCTCCATCGATTCTTTCCGCAGTTGATCGAAGAGCACGCTGCTGAGGTAACGCTCGCCGAAGCTGGGCAGAACGGTCACGATGAGCTTGCCGGCATTTTCGGGCCGTTGCGCGATCTGGATCGCGGCCAGAACCGCGGCGCCCGAAGAAATCCCCATCAGCAGACCTTCTTCCTTCGCCAGGCGACGCGCCATCACGACCGCGTCTTCGCTGGAGATCTGAATCACCTCGGAAATATAGTCGGTGCGGAGAATCTCCGGAATGAAGCCCGCTCCAATGCCCTGGATCTTATGAGGGTTTGGGGCGCCACCCGACAACACCGCGCTTTCCTTAGGCTCTACCGCAATGGCCTTGAACTCCGGCTTTCGAGGGCGGATGTACTCCGTCACGCCGGTGATGGTTCCCCCGGTGCCCACTCCCGATACCAGGAAGTCGACCTTGCCGTCGGTGTCTTCCCAGATTTCGGGTCCGGTGGTTTGCAGATGGATCCTGGGGTTGGCGGGATTCGCGAATTGCTGAAGCATGAAGCCGTCGGGAGTCTGCGCGAGTATCTCGTCCGCCTTGGCCATGGCTGCCTTCATGCCCTTGGGGCCGGGAGTCAAAACGATTTCTGCGCCGAAAGCGCGCAGCAGTACCCGGCGTTCCAAGCTCATCGTATCGGGCATCGTGAGAATCAGGCGGTATCCTTTCACGGCCGCCACGAAGGCCAGACCGATGCCGGTGTTCCCGCTGGTGGGCTCGATCAGAACGGTTTTCCCCGGCTGAATCTTGCCTGCCCGTTCGGCCTCTTCAATCATGCTGACGCCAATGCGGTCCTTGACGCTGGCGCAAGGGTTGAAACTCTCCAGCTTGGCGGCGATGCGGGCGTGGCATCCCGCGGTGACCTTGTTGAGATAAACCAGAGGGGTGCGGCCGATCAACTCCGTCACGTCATTGGCGATTTTCATGAATACTCGTCCTCCCTACTACGGATTCCGCTGGGAACAATTGGGTGCAAAAATCACCGTTTTTGCTCGAGCATCACTCCCGCAAACCCGGTGATGGCAGTGCCATGCCAATACATAACGCTGCGTAGGCGATCTGTTCGTGTTCAGGAGCCCGCCCCGCATGGGCCTGCAATCTTTCGCCCAGCGCCTTAGAGGGCGGAGGCCGGCTCCGCAAGGCCTACTAGGATACTTGAAATCCAAAAACAAAAGGCCCCACCCGCCGTCAAGGCAAAAGTGAGGCCGGAAAAACGACAGCCTGGCACTAATTGTTGGGAGGTGCCTGCGTATCCGGAACCGACTGAGTAGGCAACTGTGGAACCACCTCGGGCTTCACTTCAGAGCGGGGCTGGACATAGGGTACGCGAGGCATCTTATTGACCACGCCCGACTGCGCATCGGCCAAGTCAATGCCATTGTGTTCGAGCAGGAGGCCGGTTGCGCGGTCGAGTTCGACGCGGGCCTTCTCGTAGGCCGCCCGCGCGCCCACCAGGCTGGAGCGGCTCTGGGTCAAAGCGCTCGACTGCTGAAGCACAAGGGTGGTGGTGGAAGCCCCCAGAGCGTACTTCTTCTGTTCCGCCTCCAGCGATTGCTGGGCGAGGTCGACGGCGGCCTGCGCGGCGGCGACCCCGGCGCGGTTCTGCTGCACCGCGAACTGGGCATTGCGGACTTCAATGCGGATCTGGTTTTCGATCTGCTGCAAGCGCATTTGCGCCTGCCGGTATTCCAGTTCCGAACGAATCTGCAAGGCCTGCGCAGCGCGATTCCGGATGGGGATGGAGAGGCTCACGCCCACGCCCTTGTCCGGGGCCGAGGAATTGACCAGCTGGTTCAACGCGCTGCCGTAGCCGACGGTGTTGGTGCTGCGGAACGGCGGCGCCGCCCGGTTCGGATCGAAGCAGAAGTCCGAGATGGGGTTCTGCCCCGGCTGGCAGGTGCTGAGAATCGGATTCACATTGCCGCCAATGCCCGAGCCCCCGTAATAGGCAAACAGATCGAGGCTGGGCAGGAGATTGTTGCGGATCGCCTTATTGCTGGTCGCGGTGTTGGTCAAACTCATGCGCGCCTCGGCAAGTTCCGGGCGACGGCTGAGACCGGAGTTCACCAGATCCTGAATCGGTATTACGGGCTCGGTCTCGGGCAGCACCATGGTGTCGGTGGGAATCACTTCCGCATCCGCCAGCACGGGGTCGACCAAGGTGCGGCTCAGCGCATTCTTCATGAGCAATTGCTGCAGCTCAAGGTTGGTCTGCGCCACGGTTAACTGTTGCTGATCAGTAGCCACTGTGCTTTCGGCGCGTACTACCTCGATGGGAGCCAGGGTTCCGATCTCTACCTGCTTCTTGTTGTCGGATAGAGTCTTGTTGGCGAGTCCGAGAGCGTCCTGCTGAACCTTTACATTTTCGTATGCGTTCACCAGGTCCCAGTACATATTTTCGATCTGGTCGACCGTGGTGGTGACCTGCAAGCGGAAGACGACGTCGGAGATTTCCCGGTTCGTCTTGGCAATCTGAATGAAGCGCCGGTTGGGCGCGAATCCAAAGCCTTGCAGCAGGTGTTGGGTAAACCTGAACTGGAAGTTTGAGCTGAGGAACGGAGTATAGGTATTGGTCGGATTGTTCGAGGTGATGTGGGTGTTATTGAATCCCACGGAGATGTTCGAACCCCACTGGAAGCCCTGCAGGTAAGAAAAAGTCGCCGACCCGGTGTTGGTATTTCCCACCGGCTCAGGGCTGAAGATGCTGCTGGACTGGGTGTAGTTGCGATCCATCTGCAGGTTCGCCGTGACAATCGGATCGAAACTGGTGACCGCGGGTCCAGCCCCGAGGGTGCTGGTGACAATCCCTCCCAGGCCGGCACCGGCGCCGGCGGCACCGGCGCTGGTTCCCCCAGGCCCGCTGCCCACGCTCGATCCCAACCCCCCGGTTGTTCCCCCGGGCGTGTTCTGCACCACGCCGAAATTCGTGCCCAGGAAGGCGGCTCCCGCCTTGGTGCGCAAGATATCGGTATCGGCGACGCTCATGTTGTAGCGCTGGATCGCGATATCCATGTTGTTCTCCAGCGCCAGCGCGACCGCGTCATTCATCGAGAGCATGAGCTTGCCATTCTGCAGGAGGGCGTCGATTCTGGGCGTGTTTGTAAGATTGGGAGCAGCGAGCCGGTGGGGCGTGTAAGGCGCAATCAGATTGGGAAAATGCGAATGCGCCTTGGTGAAGTCCTCCACCTTGAAGGGCTGCGCGGCAGGGGCGGGGCGAGTCGCCGAAGGCGCCTGTGGCATGGAGGTTGGTTGGGTATCCTGCGCCCATGCCCCGGGGAGCAGGCTGGTGGCGATGCTAAGTGCGCAAAATGCGCTGGCGGCAGATTTTAAACAAGGTAATTGCATTCGCATTCTCCGTCCGCTGAAGCTCTTTATTTTAGTGTGCATGAATAAATGGCAAGTGCGGGTGCGTGATCCTGACATCCGATTCCCACAACCTGATACGCAAAGCGCGGGTTGAAGGTTCCTTGCTTGCAGGTCCGGCCGGCCCAAAAACGCTCAAAAAGACTTGGGGTGTGCCGGGAAGTCGTCAGTATATCCGAAGCTTTTTCCGGTTTCCGGTGACGTAGCCCGCCAAAACAGGTAAAAGTTTGTAAACGCGCACCACAAAAAGCGTTAGATGAAGCGACCGCGGCCGAGGACTCCAAACAAAAGTGATCCGCAATCTCAAATTGACGTTGTCCTACGATGGCACGGAATTCTCGGGCTGGCAGGTGCAGCCGGATGCCGGCACGGTGCAAGGCACGCTGGCGTCAGCGATTGGACGGTTGACGGGCGAAAACGTGTTGCCCCAGGGTTCGGGGAGAACCGACGCGGGCGTGCATGCGCTGGCCCAGGTGGCGACCTTCACCACGGAGTCGCCGATCCCGCTGGAAAATTTCCAGAAGGCTCTCAACGACGTCCTGCCGCCTGCCATTCGCATTCTCGAGGTGCGAGAGGTTGCGGTTGAGTTTCATGCCAGGAGGTCGGCCAAAGCCAAAACCTATCGCTATCACATCTATCGCGGTCCCGTCTGCTCGCCATTCCTGGCCAGGTACGTGTGGCACTTTCCGTACCCGCTGCGGGAAGATGCCATGGCCGAGGCGGCCGGCTCGATTGTGGGCGAACACGATTTCACTTCGTTTGCGGCGGTCGATCCGGAGCGCGGCCGCGAGAATCCTGAAGTCTCGAACGTGCGCACAATTTTCTCCTCTGCCTTCCAGCGGCAAGGTGAGGAACTGCTTTATGGGGTTCGCGGGAGTGGCTTCCTGCACCACATGGTGCGGAACCTGCTGGGGACGTTCATGCTGGTGGGTAAAGGAACCGTGCAGCCGCACGACATTCGACGGATTCTCGAAGCGCGGGATCGTTCCGCGGCGGGCGCAACCGTCCCGGCCAGCGGACTGTTTCTGGTGAATGTCGAATACTGACAACCGCGCGCCCGTCCTAGCGCTGGCCGGCCGGCCCGCGTAAACTTCCTTTGTAGCGATGGCAACCGATGTCCAAGTCGCGGCCCGGAGGGTGGTCTCGAGCAATCCCGCCACCGGCGAGTTGCTTGGCGAACTACCCAGCGCATCGGAAGTCGAAGTCCTCGCCGCCGTCGAGCAGGCTCGCGGGGCACAGCCGGCCTGGGCAGCGCGCAGCGTGGGCGACCGCGTGGGCATCCTTCGCGAATTCCAGCGCCTGCTGCACCAGGACAAGTCCGAAGTCGCCATGCTGATCACGCGTGAGGCCGGCAAGCCTTACGTGGAGGCGCTGCTCACCGAAGTGCTGGTGGTTCTGGACGCGACCCGCTTCCTCATCGAAAACGCCGTATCGTTTCTGCGCGAGCAACCCGTCCGGCATGGCAGCGTCGCGATGAAAGCCAAGGCGGGCCGCATTCTGCGCGAACCGCAGGGCGTGATCGCGATTGTTTCGCCCTGGAACTACCCGCTTTCGATTCCTGCCGTGGATACTCTGGCAGCCCTGGTAACCGGCAACGCGGTCGTGCTGAAGCCCTCGGAATTCACCTCGCTGATCGCTTTGAAACTGGAATCCTTGTTGCACGCGGCCGGGGTTCCGAAGGAAATCTTTCAGGTGCTTGTAGGTGACGGCGGGACCGGAGCGGCGCTGCTCAACTCCGCAATCGACAAGCTCATATTTACGGGCAGCGTTCCGACAGGAAAACGAATTGCGCAAACCGCCGCCAGCCGTCTCTTGCCGGTCGTGCTCGAACTGGGAGGCAAAGACCCGATGCTGGTGCTTGACGACGCCGACATTGACGTGGCATCGAGCGCAGCGGTGTGGGGCTCGTTCGTGAATGCCGGCCAGGCGTGTCTGTCGGTTGAGCGCTGCTATGTTCAGCAGTCGCTGTACGCAGCCTTTCTCGATGCCTGCGTCGCGAAGACGAGCCAGTTGCACATCGGGAACGGGGAGAAAGCGGAGACCGATGTGGGGCCGATGATTCACGAACGCCAGTTGGGGATCGTCGAGGATCAGGTGGAAGAGGCCAGGGCGCGGGGCGCACGCGTACTCGCCGGCGGTTCGCGGCTCCCGGAGCTGGGGCCGAACTTTTATGCGCCCACCATCCTTGCCGATGTGACCCATGACATGCGCGTCATGCGCGAAGAAACCTTTGGTCCCGTGCTTTCCGTCGCACCGTTTACATCTGATGCGGAAGCGATTCGGCTGGCAAACGACTCCGAGTTCGGGCTGGCTGCCAGCGTCTGGACGCGCGACACCCGGCGCGGAGAAGCGATCGCCCGGCGGATCAACGCGGGAACGGTTATGGTGAACGATGTGATCTCCTGCTTCGGGATCAGTGAGGCCCCGCACGGCGGGGTCAAGGCCAGCGGCATCGGCCGCGCCCATGGCCGTTTTGGCCTGGAGGAGATGGTGCGGGTGAAGTATCTCGACAGCGACCGCCTGCCGCGCATGAAAAAGCTATGGTGGTACGGCTATGGCGGGAAGTTCACGCAGCAGATGGAAGGCTTCATCGACCTGCAGTTTGCCCGCCGTATCACAGAGCGGCTCCGCGGCGCCTTGAAATCAGCAGGAGTCCTGGCAGCGCGGAAACGCTAGCAGGTTCGGAAAACCTCACGTCACGTCCGGAAGCGCCTGTCCCTCCACAGCCCTGCCCACCCAACTATGCCCTTACCTGAACCATTGCTTGCGCGGCCCTCGAACCGCCTCGCCACGCGGGGTGTTCTGGCGGCGTAGAGTGCCGGCGTTTTCATTACTTTGGTTTGGGCACGCGTGTCTGAGATCACAGAGGCGGTTCCCAAATAGGGGCGAGACTCGTCAAGCAGCGCCGATTTGGGACATTCCGCTTGCAGGTTGTCCCCTTCGGAACCCAAGGGAAATGAGGCTTGCCGGAATGAACCGTCGAACGTTTTTGAAGATGAGCGCCTTAGCTTGCGGAGGCGTGGCGCTTTCCTCCTGCGGGTCGGGAAGCTCCGGCGCCTCGCTCTTTCGCTTCGCTCCGCCCCGGCTGTTCACGGTGGGCTTGCCGGGTCTCGGGCCCTCGGGAGCCAATGAACTGGGAAACTTCATCCCGGTGGCGACTCCGGACACGCGCTCATTTCCGGGAATTGATTCCTACAAGATCGTCATGAAAGAGTTTCAGCAGGTACTGCATCCCGACCTGCCGGGACCCACCACGCTTTGGGGCTATGCGGATGCCACCCATCCGGTGCACAAATATCTGGGCGGGGTGATTGTGGCCCGAAAAGACCGGCCGGTGCGGCTCGAGGTCACGAACGCCCTTCCGGAGGTTCATCCGCTTCCGGTCGACACATCGATCATGGGAGCCGAGTTGCAGGCCAACCGCACCACCGTTCATCTGCATGGCGGGCTCGTGCCCTGGACATCGGACGGCGGGCCGTTTTCGTGGTTTACGCCTTCGGCCACGGCGCCCAATCAAGGTGCCGGACCGTCGTTTCTGAATGCTGGAGCGAATCCCGGACAGGCGGTCTACTACTATCCCAACGCGCAGAGTGCGCGCTTGCTCTGGTATCACGACCACGCCATGGGGACCACGCGGCTGAATGCCTATGCCGGCCTGGCGAGCGGCTATGTGATTCGGGATGATTTCGAAGACACGCTGATCAGCGCGGGCATTCTTCCAACCCGGGAAGTTCCTCTGATCATTCAGGACAAGACATTTTGCGATGGCACCGATCCCGACTACCTCTGGGGCAAGGCGGGCGATTTGTGGTATCCCTACGTGTACGACAGCGGGAAATGGGACCGGGGTGGATCCAACCTGCTGACTCTGCCTTCCGAGTCGATCGTTCCGGAATTTTTTGCAGACACCATCCTGGTCAACGGAGCCCCTTCCCCCTATTTGAACGTCGAGCCCAGACGCTACCGTTTCCGCATTCTGAATGGATCGCAGGCGCGCTTCTTTAACCTGCAGTTGTACTATGCCGATTCCGGCGGGACGGCGGCGGACCTTGCCAACCCGGGGCCCCCATGGGTGCAGTTCGGCACCGAAGGCGGATTTCTTCCGGCGCCGGTACTGCTCAACGCCCCTCCGGTGCCGACTCCCTGGTTGGCGCCCGATGAGGCATCTCCGGATGGACCATTCAACCTGCTGCTGGCACCCGCCGAACGCGCCGATGTAATCATCGACTTTTCGAACGTGCCTGTCGGGGCGCGGCTGATTCTTTATAACGACGCGCCCTCGCCGTTTCCCTCGGGGGAAGCCAGCAACGACCATTGGGAGCCCAACGCGGCGCCCAATACCAGGAGTGTGCTGCAATTTCGCGTAGTGCCCGCGGTGAGCGCACGCGATCCCCTCGATCTGCAAGGCACCTTCCAGGCTCTGCAGTCCGCGCTTGCACCCTTGGCCGCGGAATTTTTGGATCCTGCCAGTGCGGTGGTCACCCGGGACCTGACCCTGAACGAGGATTTCGACGAGTACGGTCGATTGCGGCAACGCCTCGGCACCACCGTGCAGAATGGTTTTGACAACGAGGGGCATTCCAATTGGGGACGCGACTACACCGATGCACCCACCGAAATCGTCCGCAACGGCAGCGTCGAGATCTGGCGAATTTTCAACTTGACCGGGGATTGTCATCCGATTCACTTCCACTTGAGCAACGCACAGATACTGGGACGCGCCCCATTCGATGCGAGCACTCCGGACTTTGCCCGGATCGGGTCCGTAAGCCCGCCCGATGCGAACGAGTCTGGGTGGAAGGAGACGGTGCGCTGCAATCCCGGGGAAGTCACCATCGTCATTATGAAACTGGACCTTCCCAGCGTGCCCTTCAACGTTCCACCGAGTCCACGGCTGCAGGCGGCGTACGGCATCAATGCGGCCGAATACGTGTGGCATTGCCACATTCTGGAGCACGAGGAACACGACATGATGCGGCCCCTGATCGTCATCTAGCCGGCTGCAGGCAAAGCCGGGGTACGGCGTCGTAGGGTAGCTGGAGATTTCACCAAAACGATCTGCCCAGGCCTTGCCTGAAGAATGGGGCCATCGGGTCGTGGTGTTTTAGAACGCCCACCAAGTGCCGCTAAGGTGCATGGCAGCAGCAGTCCACCGTCCCACGGTTGGCGCCGCGGTGCGTTTGCAGGCTGCAATTGGTTGGTCCCATCATTCTCCTTCAAGTAAAATGAAGCCGCCGGGAGCCGACGCGGGCGTCCGGCACTTTGTGTGACAGAGAGGATTTCTCTTGGCAGCCGGCGAAACCACAATCCCGCACGCTCTTCAGCAGCTTCCCAACCACAAAGTCAAAACCAAGAAGCTCGGCCAGCGTGCCTGCAACGAGAAGAACGAAAAGGGCAAGTTCTGCGGCGGCCACCTGAAACGCTGGTTTTACATGACGGATGCCGTCGAGCAGGAGTGCGGCTGCATCGCCAAAGCATGGGGCCCCAATGCCGAAGTCTATCGCTGCGAAATTTGCAAGACCCTGTATCTGCCCAATCCCGAAGAAGCGCGCGGCATTAACGTCGCCGGCGAAGGCCAGCTCTCCATATTCGGTTTGACCATACCGGCGAAAGAAGAGAAGAAATAGAACGGTAATCAGCAAAAGCTCGCGAGCACAAAGGAGTTCTGGCTCACAGCGAACCGACCCACAACCCACGACCCATCAGTAGGGCGCGAAGAGCGAAGGCTGGCGACTGCTTTGAATTCCGATCTCATCTACGACTGGAACACCATCCACCCGGGCTCGCTGCGGCCGGCGGGACAGGTGCTGCTGAACGACGAGACCCTGCGGGACGGACTGCAGTCTCCTTCGGTCCGCGATCCCCTGATCCACGACAAAATCACCATCCTGCACCTGATGGAGTCGTTGGGCATCAACTCGGTGAACCTGGGATTACCCGGCGCCGGCCCGCGCGCGGTCGAGCACGTCAGCGCATTGGCGCGAGAGATCGTTGATCACAAGATGAAGATCCGCGCCAACTGCGCGGCCCGGACTCACGAGAACGACATCCGCCCCATCGCCGAGATTTCGCAGAAGACGGGGCTGCGTATCGAGGCGGCCACTTTCATCGGCTCAAGCCCCATCCGGCGCTACACCGAAGGCTGGAGCGACGATTTCCTGCTGCAGACGACGGAGAAAGCGGTGACCTACGCCGTGTCCCTGGGTCTCGATCCCATGTATGTCACCGAGGACACAACTCGTTGTGATCCCGAGATGGTGAAGAAGCTTTACTCCACCGCGATCCGGCATGGCGCCCGCGCGATCGTGATCTGCGATACCGCCGGGCACGCCACCCCGATGGGGGCGTTCGCCCTGGTGCGCTTCGTGCTCGAACAGGTGGTGAAGCCTTCGGGAGAAAAGATTCGGGTGGACTGGCACGGTCACTGCGACCGTGGGCTCGGCATCGCTAATGCCATGGCGGCGCTGGTAGCGGGTGCCGACTGCGTGCATGCCTCGGCGCTGGGCGTCGGCGAGCGCGTGGGCAACACCCAGATGGACCTGATGCTGGTGAATCTGCGCTTGATGGGTATCCCGCCCTGGGACACCCAGGACCTTACCCGCCTCAAGGATTACTGCGTGGCGGTTGCGCGTGCGACCGGTATTCCGATCCCGGCGAACTATCCGGTGGTTGGGGAAGACGCATTCCGCACGGCCACGGGGGTGCACGCGGCGGCCCTGGTAAAGGCCTTCAAGAAAAATGACGTGGAACTGGCCAATGCGGTCTACTCCGGCGTTCCGTCGCACGTGTTTGGACTGGAGCAGATCATCGACATCGGCCCCATGAGCGGCAAGTCCAACGTGCATTTCTGGCTGGAGCGGCGTGGAATTCCGGCGACGGACGACATCGTGGATCGTGTCTACGCCCGCGCCAAGCAATCCGACCATACCTTGACGGATGCGGAGATCCTGGCATGCGTGAAGTCGCCGGCGCATCCCCGGCACTAGCCTGCATCGCAGGTAGGAGGCGGCCGCGAGGGCGTGCCATCCTGGCCCGCTTTGCCCGCAGGCGGATCCCGACGTGACAAATGTCGTGCTCCGACCGTAATCGCGGTACCCTCCAAAAGCAACCCAACCAGTCCATTGACCGTTGTAAGATGACGAAACCATCTCATGCCTCCTAGTTCCCGAGCCGAAGAGTCGGATATCTATCCCACCGTGCAGGACGAAGTAGTGCGCCTGTCGGCCGCGCCGGAAGTGCGCTCCGCCTTCAACTGGTTCCGGGCGCAGGAGCCGCAACTGGCCCACTGGCAGTCAGAAATGGCGCGCATCGCGGCGCCTCCGTTTGGAGAAGGCGCACGCGCCGAGTGGCTGTCGGAGCGGTTTCGTGAACTCGCGCTGGACGATGTCCGGGTGGACGACGTGGGCAACGTCTTCGGCATTCATCCCGGTTTCGGGAAACGCTACATCGCGCTCACCGCTCACATCGACACCGTCTTTCCCACCGGCACGCCTCTCAACATCCGGCAGCAGGGAACTCGCCTCTACGGGCCGGGCGTTTCCGATAATGGAGCCGGGGTTACGGCGATGCTGGGCATCGCGGCGCTGCTGCGATCGGTTCGCATCCGCCACGCCATGCCGTTTCTGTTTATCGGCAACGTGGGCGAGGAAGGCGAAGGCGACCTGCGCGGCATGCGGCACATTTTCGCCACGCCCCGCTGGAAAGATTCGATCGCCTACAGCTTGATCCTCGACGGTGCCGGGTCCGATACGATCGTCGCCGAAGCCCTGGGTAGCCGCCGGTTCGAAATCATCGTGCGCGGGCCGGGCGGCCATTCCTGGAGCGATTTCGGTGCGCCCAACCCCATCGTCATCCTGGCCCGGGCCATTGAACGCTTCTGTCAGACGCCGGTGTCGGCGGCACCCAAGAGCACCTTTAACATCGGAGTCATTCGGGGAGGTACTTCGGTCAATTCCATTCCCGAGTCGGCCAGCATGCGGGTTGACCTGCGCTCGACCTCATCCACCGAACTGGAACGTCTTGAGCGTTCCCTGCGTGTCTCCCTCGATCAGGCCGTCGAAGCCGAGCAGCGGGCCCCGGATGGACGAGGCTCCATCCAGCGCAAGACCCATTCCGTAACCTGCGAAGTGGTCGTGATCGGAGATCGCCCCGCCGGCGAGTTGGACCCGAACGCGCGCATGCTGCAAGTGATTCGCGCCGTCGACGCCCAGCTGGGCAACGTAGCCCAGGTGCAGCGCGCCTCCACCGATGCCAACATTCCTTTGTCCCTGGGACGCGAGGCCATCGCCATCGGCGGCGGCGGTTCGGGCGGTGGCGCCCACACGCTGCAGGAATGGTTCGACTGTACCGGGCGTGAACTGGGTTTGAAGAGGATTCTGCTCACGCTACTGGTGTTGGCCGGAGTCGGGGAATGAAACTGCGTACCATTCTGCTGCTGTGGCTTTCGATCTGCGCCGCGCGAGCTCAGGAGCAACCGTCCATGCCCAAAGCGGATGCCATTTTCATCCACGGGAACGTCTACACGGGCGTGGCCGAGACCTCCTCGTTCAGGTCGATCAAGCGCGCACAGGCGATCGCGGTCCGCGGAGACCGCATCGAGGCAGTCGGTGAGAACGCAGATATTCTGAAATTGAAGGGCCCCAGTACCGTCGTTGTCGAGCTGGGCGGAAAGTTCCTCATGCCCGGCTTCAACGATGCCCACGCCCACCTCTCGGCTGGCGGCGCCGAACGTCTGAATGTCAATCTCACGGGGGTACGATCCCTGGAAGAATTTCGCGACCGCATTCGGGCCAAGGTTGCAAGCGCTTCACCGGGCGACTGGATCCTGGGCGGTGGCTGGGATGAAAACCTGTGGCCGGTAAAAACCGTTCCGACCCGCTGGGACGTTGACGAAGTCTCCGGCGACCATCCTATCTTTCTGCAGCGCGTCGACGGCCACATCGCGGTCGCCAATACTCGCGCCCTGCAACGGGCGAGCATCACCATCGCCAGCCGCGATCCCAAGGGAGGAAAGATTGACCGCGATTCCAACGGCCAGCCCAACGGGATTTTGCGGGAAACGGCCCGCAGCGCGGTTTTCAATGCGATTCCGGAACCCACTCACGACAAGCGTCGCCAGGGAATGGAATCCGCCCTGGCCGAAGCGGCCCAATGGGGCGTCACCTCTGTGCAGGACAACTCGCAGAGTTGGGAAGATTTCAAGGTGCTCGAGGAAATCGAGAAGGACGGCAAGCTTACCGCGCGTGTTTCGGAGTGGCTGCCCTTCGACGATTCCCTCGATCAACTCGAGGGCAAGCGCAAGCAGCACCCCCAGTCCGACTCCATGCTCCACACCGGCATGCTGAAGGGATTCATGGATGGGTCCCTGGGTTCGCATACCGCGGCGTTGCTCGAGCCCTATGCGGATGATCCCAAGAATGTCGGCTTGCCGCAATACGACCCGGTCAAGTTGACCGACATGACGAAGGAACGGGTACTGGCCGGATATCAAATCGGCTTCCATGCGATTGGCGACAAGGGAACGCAGCTGGCGCTCGACGCCTTCGCCGAGGCCGAAAAAGCGGCCAAAGACAAAAAAATCAAAGCCGTGAATGGAGGCGAGGACTATCGCCTGCGCATCGAGCATGCCCAGGTTGTCACGCCTCTGCAGATGGTGAAATTCCGCGACCTGAAGGTCATCGCATCGATGCAGCCCTGTCACCTGCTCACCGACATGCGATGGGCGCAAGCTCGCCTGGGGGAAAAGCGCGCCGCTCATTCCTACGCCTGGGCGGAATTCCTTAAGCGGGGCGCGACCTTGGCGTTTGGCACTGATTATCCGGTGGAACCCATCACGCCATTCCGCGGGCTTTACGCCGCCACCACCCGCAAGAGCGAGAACGGCAAGGACGAATATTTCCCCGAGCAGAAAATCTTCATGGATCAGGCGATCGCCGCCTACACCACCGGCTCGGCCTTCGCCGAATTCGAGGAGAAACAAAAAGGCCAGCTCGCTCCCGGCATGTTCGCCGACTTCGTTGTGCTGGATCGCGACATTACCGCCGTCATTCCTCAAAAAGTTCTTGAGACCAAGGTGCTGCGCACCGTGGTCGGCGGCAAGACCGTTTACGAAGCCAAGTAAACGACCCGTTTCCCGGTTGCTACACTGCCCACATGGACTGGCGGCAGCGGGAACGTCTCTTCTATTGGGGTTCTGCCCTTGCCATTGTTCCCGCGCTGGCATTTCTGCCGGCATTCGTCGTTCTCGTCTTCCAGCCCAGCCTTCGGCATGCAACCGCCTGGGCCATCGTATTGTTTCCTGTGCTGGCGCTGGCGGAGTTCGTGGGCGTTTTCAAGCTGGTGCAAGGCTGCGTCCAGCGTCCGTTCAACCTGCTCACGATCTTGTCTTTCGGGGCGATGCTGGCCCTGCTGGTCATCGCAACGTATACGGGAGTTTTCCTGGCCGCCTTAAGTCAACGTATGTGACCGGGAATCGCCACCCCACGCAAACCCATCCGGGCAGCGGCGGTTTGCTACCCTAAGGCGATGTCGCGCTCCCTCAAAGCTCATCTGCTGCTGGTGATGATCACCCTGATCTGGGGAGCGACCTTTGTGGTCATCAAGAACGCGCTGGCCGATATCTCTGTGCTTTTCTTCAACGCCATACGGCTGAGCTTGGCGGCCGTTACCCTGGCGGTGGTTTTTCATCGAGAGCTTCCACGGATCTCTCGCGGAAGTGTGCTCTACGGCATGCTCCTCGGCTTCCTGTTATGGCTGGGCAGCGAACTACAAATTTTGGGGCTGAAGAACACCATGCCGTCAAAGTCCGCGTTCCTGACAGGCGTCGCGGTGGTTCTGGTGCCATTATTCCTGGCGATTTTCTGGAAACGGCGGATCGCGCGCTGGAGTGCGGCCGGGGTTGCGTTAGCCTTCGTGGGCTTGTACCTGCTCACGGTGCCGGCTTCTGCCGGGGTGAGAATGAGTTTTGACAGCATCAGCCGCGGCGACCTGCTCACGCTGGCCGGGGCGGTCGTGTTCGCCTTCCACATCATCTTTATCGGGCGCGCGACGCAAGCCTACCGTTGGCAGCAGATCGCCGTGCTGCAGACCGCGACCTGCGCAGCGCTGATGATCGCGGCCGTTCCTCTGGGGCCGCCGTCATACGCGGTCTGGTCCGCAGGCGTGATCTGGGGAATCCTGATCACGGGCTTTCTGAGCCTCGCGCTGGCCTTCACCATCCAGGCCTGGGCGCAGCAATTCACCCCAGCCACGCACACCGCCCTCATTTTTTCGCTCGAACCGGTGTTCGCCGCTTTGACTTCCTTCGTTTTCCTGGGGGAAAGGTTGGGTTCGCGAAGCGCCTGGGGTGCAATCCTGATCCTTGCCGGGGTTGTCATCTCCGAGGAAAAAGGCGGCGCCGAATCGATGGCGGTCAGTCCGGACCACGCGGGAGTGCCCCAGGTGGTTGCCCGGCACGTGGAAGGGGCCGCGGCCGGGAAAATTTAGGTACCTGGTAAAACGGTTTGCTGCTTCCCAGCGTCTAAAAGTCAGTCGCCTTGATCACCAGCCCTAAAACTGCCCGAACCCGCCGAACAGGTATAATTTAGCGGGCGAAGAGTTTTCCGGAGGAAGTAACGATATGGAACCGCGCGCAAGCGCTTTTTGGGTGAGTCTGAAGGCCAATCGCTGGGTCTACACCCTGAGCATTCTGGCAACGTTGACGGTAGGCATCCTGATCGGCTCGGTAGTTTCCTACGGCGTGAAGGGCAAAGAAGGGCAAAAGACCGCCGATGCGACGCCCCTCTCGATCCCTTCCCCGCAGCAATTATCGAATGCCTTCTCACAGATCGCCAAGCAACTGGAACCCGCGGTGGTCAACATCAATACCGAATCGACCATCAAGAATCCGCACAGGCCGCGCCGGGGCACGCGCCCTGGGCCGGATGATGAAGACAATGGCGGCGGTGCGGGAGGCGGCAGCCCCTTTGACGACTTTTTCGACCGCTTTTTCGGCGGACAGGGCGGCCCGGGTGGCGGTGGCGACATCAAGGAACGGTCTCTGGGTTCGGGCGTACTGGTGGACCAGAAGGGTTATATCGTTACCAATCGGCACGTAATCGAAAAGGCCGACCGCATCCGCGTTCGCCTGCAGGATGATCCTCCCGGCGTGCAGCACGACGCCAAGGTCGTCGGCTCCGACCAGGAAACGGATCTGGCCGTCATCAAGATTGAAGGCGGGAATGGGTTGCCGACCGCGAAAATCGGCAACTCCGACAGCATGCAGGTGGGCGACTGGGTGCTGGCGATCGGCAGTCCCTTCGGGCTACAGGCCACGGTTACCGCCGGCATCGTTTCGGCCAAGGGCCGCAACATCGTGCCCGGCCGTCAGTTTCAGTCGTTTGTGCAGACCGATGCCGCCATCAATCCGGGAAATTCCGGCGGCCCGCTGGTGAATATGGCGGGAGAAGTCATCGGCATCAACACCGCGATTCTGACCGAAACCAATGCGTACGCCGGCGTCGGTTTTGCCATGCCCTCGAACACCGTCGTTCAGGTCTATAACCAGATTATCGGGCCCGAACACAAGGTGACGCGGGGCTCGATCGGGGTGGAATTTGCGGCGCAGCCGGTTCCGGCAATCGCACGCGTCTACGGCGTGCAGTCGGGGGTCACCATCTCCAATGTCGTTCCCGGCAGCCCGGCCGACTCGGCGGGCCTGAAGGTCGGCGACACCATTACCTCGGTCGACGGCAAGGACGTGAAGAACGGGGACGAACTGGTGGCCGATATTGCCGGCCGCAAACCCGGATCGAAGGCGAAACTCGGCTTCGTGCGCAACGGCAAGAAGGAAGACGCATCGGTCACCATCGCCGACCGCTCTAAGCTCTTCGCCGCACGCCTGGGAGAGGATCAGCAGGGCAATGACGAGCAGCAGCCCAAGGAAAGCAAGCTGGGCCTCACCGTCCGCGCCCTCACTTCGGATCTGGCCGAGCGGCTCGATGTACCCGCCGGCAAGGGCGTGATCGTCCAGGACGTGAAGGGCGGTTCCTTCGCCGATGATGTCGGCCTGAACCGCGGCGACGTGGTTCTGGAAATCAACAAGCAGCCCGTGAATTCGGCGGAAGACTTTGGCCGCATCGAAGGCACGTTGAAGAGCGGGCAGGACGTCGTATTCCTGGTGCGTCCGCGGGGCGCGGGCCGTCAGGATGGGACCATCTTTATCGCAGGCACACTTCCGTAACCTGGTTACCACCCATCGGTCACTGGCACTGGCGTCCCGATTCAGGGATGATTCCAGTGCCGGTCGATGGGCTCGCGTCTTTGAGAGCGTGTCTCTGCTGGCCGCTCCCGGGTTGGATTAGCGGCTGGGGGACAGTTTTCGGTTTAGAGGGCAAACAATTTTCGCATGAGATTTCCGTCGTCATGGCTGAAGAGTTTGCTGGGAGTGGCCGGGGTGGCCGTGTTACTAGGCTCGCTCGCCTTCTCGGAGACGGCCTCTGTGCCGTCGGGTAAATCAACTTCAGTACACAAGGCTGCGGGCAAGGCCAAGAAGCCGGTTTCCGCCCATGCCAGCAAGAAATCGAAATCTTCCGCTTCGCGAACCACTTCCAGCCGAACCGCTTCGCACAAGGGAAAGCGTTCGAAGAAGGTCCGGGGCCAGCAGAAGATTGATTCTGAGCGCACCCATCAGATCCAGGAAGCCCTGATTCGCCAGCACTACATGACCGGTGATGCGACCGGGAAGTGGGATGCCTCCACCGAGGAGGCTCTCCGTAAGTTCCAGGCCGACAACGGCTGGCAGAACAAGACCGTCCCCGACGCGCGCGCCCTGATCAAACTCGGGCTCGGGCCCAGCCACGACCACCTGTTGAACCCGGAAAGCGCGATGACCACCGCTCCCGACATGCCGCACGCGACCACCACCCCGGCATCATCTCCCGCCCCGAACGGTTCGTCCGCTACTCCGAACCAACCGCAGCGGTAAGCCAGTCGATACTTTGAAACTGCACGGCCTGCGCGTTCTTCCCAGTGGAGTGTTTCTCGAGGTTGGACGGTCAGGGCTGAACCAAGCTAGTTTTCCAAGTCGGCCAAGCGGCAAATGAATCCCCATCCACCGCCCAGTTCACTGACTGCCAGCATCAGTTCGTTGCTGCCCTTTTTCAATGGAAGATAGACAGCGTCGTTTTCCGGGTTCACGATGCCGAGGAACCCGGGGTCGCGAAAACCCTGGGCGCTACGGCCGCGGTAGAGAATTTTGCCATTCAGGAAGACGCTGACGTCGTCGCTATAGCCGATGTAGAGCTTCTTCACCTGATCGCGGTCAGAGTCGATGGTAGTCCGCGCATACACGACCTTCATGCCCGGCTGGGGCTCCAGACGCTTCGAAAAGTCACCCTGAAACGAGACCCTCGGATGCGGAGCTTCGCGATAACGATAGAGGACGACAAAGCCGGGTGGCTCCGCCTCCACCTCCTGCCAGCGAATGGGATCGCTTTCGGACCGCGGGAGCGGACGCTCCAGGTTCCGTGCGAGCGCGTCGTAGGAAGGGGACAGTCTCCACTTGGTCAGAGTGTCGGGCGGCGTGGGCGGCAGGTGGCGCTCCCAGATCGCATCGGGAGTTGTCCTTACTTCGAAATTCGAGAAACAGGTCGCGCCGGTCAAGACATACAGGGCGACCTGGCCTTTCTGAACGCCGCTTTTCAGATCGTTCATCACGAGCGCGGGCCTGTCCATGTCCTTGACATAGAGCTTGGCCTGCGCGCCGGCTACCTCGAGGCGCAGGTGGAACCAGACATCTTTCGGAATATCGACCGCGCCCGTGAAGCCGGGCCCATTATAGATTTGCCAGTTGCGGCCGGTATTGAGAACCGGCGTATATTGCATGGCGTCGGGGAGTCCGGACTTGTGCTGGCGGAGATAAACCTCTTCGGCGTTGGCGCCGTCGTTCGCGATGCGAAACTGAAAGCCGAAAAACCCGCGCCTGGCGGAGGTTGCGACATCCACATCGACCACGCCATCGCGCATTTCAAAGTCTTTCAAAACTGCGGCTCCGCCATCGAGGGCGAGGCACTTGCGGTCTAGGTATTCAGCTGCCTTGGCCTCGCCTTGAAGCTCCCAACGGGGGGAGTCCGGCGGAATCGAGAGGGTCTGCGGCGTCTGGGAATGGGCCGCGGACTCGAAGAGAAAACCAGTCACGCAAACGGCGATCGAAATAGCGATCCGGCGCAGTCGCGGTGAATTGCAATGGAATGGCATTTCGATCTCCAGGAATGATTCGCCTGCTCTATCGCGCTCCCTGTGGGCCGAATGGTGTCGAGGTCATGCAAAGCATGAGCCAGGGAACAGATGCTTAGACGGGGAAACCCGGGAAAAGTCCGTTCCGGAGTTTGCCGATTTTGGCATTCGGCAAGTCGCAAGCTTCCCTGTGGGGGGAAGAGACGCTCGCGCTCATGGACCGCTACAACCGGTAAGAGCTAGCCCTTGAGGGCCGGTTTCGGGGAATACGGCAGGGGCAGCCCGTTGAGAATGGCGCGGGGGTTTTCCTCGACCAGAGCGTTCGCGATCTCGGAGCCGCAGATGCCGGCAGCCACATCGCGTGCCGCAGAAAGAATGGGAGTGCGGTGGCGGGCGTCATGCGCGTCGCTGGCGATGACATGGACGGCCTCGTGCTCCAGCAGCCACGTCGCGACCCGGCCCACCCGCTGTCCCCAGAAGCCGGTCAGGGCATTGGCGGTGATCTGAACCGCGCACCCCAGTTCCACAAACTCGATCACCCGCAGCGGTGTCTGGCGGAGAATCGCGTTGCGCTCCGGGTGGGTGATCACCGCGGTCACCCCACGGTCTCCCAGCTTCAAAAAGCAATCCGCGATCTGGGCCGGGATGCTGTAATCGCTCAATTCCACCAGTAGGTAGTTGCCGCCGCCGATGGTGTAGCGATGCGGGTTGGCGAGCACGTTCTGCAGGTTGTCATACGAGAGGTGGAAGTCGCAGCCCAGGCTTAGCATAGGTGAGGGGCCCGCCAGTTCCTGCAGCCGCCTCAGGCTTCCCATCAGGTAGTCATGATCGTAGTGATAGCGGTCGTTGGAATGGGGCGTGGCCACCATGTGGGTGATGCCGTCCGCCGCCGCCAATCGGCACATGGCGACCGAAACTTCCCAGGACTTGGCGCCGTCGTCGACCTCAGGCAGGATGTGGCTGTGGATGTCGATCACGCGCCCCGTCCGGAGTAATTCAATGCCTGGATTTAAACAGATTCCGCGGCCAAGCAACAAGAAAAGCTCATTCAGTTAGGGGAACTGCTTGCTGGGAAAGGAATAACGCCGCGCCCGGACAAGTCATGGTGACCCCGGTCACTGCACGATTCCGCGAAATATGGGATGAACAGATAATCTAATTTATTGCGAGGTGGGTCATGAATGACAGCCTCTTCTTCGCAACCTTCGATCCCCTATACGTCAACGCTCCGGAGGCCTGCAATCTCTGCATTGCTCAGCCGCCGGCCTTCAACTACGAGTATTGCCTCGAGCAGGACGACGGGAAGCGCCACTACATCAAGGGCTTTTGTTGCACGGCGTGCGCCGCGGGCCTGCTTCAGAAACTGGCTGGACGGGAAGCCCGGGAGTGGGCGGACGAGGAGGCCGAACTCGAAGCCGACGCAATGGATGTAACTGACCTGCAAAAAAGGAGGCTGGCTACCTTTGGAAATGTGCCGGGACGCTGAGCGCCAGCGTCCGGTTCCAGAATCAGCGGCAGAAGGGCTGGATCTTTACTGGCGGGGGTGCGGTCGTTTCGTCGAACTCCCCATCCCCGCCGGTACGGCCATGGCCTGCCACCTGGCGGCCCGAGCGCCCTACTTATAGCGCGCCTTCATGAAGTCGGCGATGGCGGCATAGGCGGCGGTGAGCGTTTGCTCGTCGGGAAGAAACACGATCCGGAAGTGCCTGGTTCCCGGCTTCTGCCCGAAGCCGGAACCGTGTACGACGAGCACGTATTTTTGGACCAGCAACTCTTTTACGAAAACGCCATCCTCTTCCGGGATATCCAGGCGGGGGTAGGCATAAAAAGCTCCCTTGGGGGAAACGCAACTTACCCGGGGGGTCGCGTTGCACCATTTCATGGTGAGGTCGCGGCGCGAGCGCAGTTTCTGGGCGACCTCTGTCAAGTGACCCTGGGGGCCTGCCAGCGCGGCCTTGATGGCATACTGCTCGGGGTGATTCGCACACAGACGTGCCCGTAGCAGACGCCCGATGCCTTCGACGTAGGGCTTGACCGCGGCGGCGTCGCCGCTCACGACTCCCCATCCGATGCGCCATCCCGGGGCGAGGTAATTCTTGGACAGCCCGCCAAACGTCACCACCGGCACGTCCGGGGCAATCGAAGCCAGGCAGATGTGGGGATCGTCGTCGAGAATCAGCTTGTCGTAAATCTCATCCGCAAAAATGACCAGGTTGTTGCGGCGCGCCAGTTCGGCAATCGCTTCCAGCATGCGGCGCGAACACACCGCCCCGGTGGGATTATTCGGGTTGATGAGCACGATTCCGCGGGTACGCGGCCCAATTTTTTTGTGCACATCGATCAGGTCCGGTTGCCAGCTGTCGTCCTCGTTCAGCGAGTAGGTGTTCAGTTCGATTCCCAGCTTGGCCAGTACGGCAGAGTACAGCGGATAGTCGGGACTGGGCGTCAGCAGGTTATCGCCCGGGTTCAGAAGGGCGGTCAAGCAGATGTCTACGGTCTCGCTCACGCCCGAGGTCACGAAAACATCCTGCACGCTGGAGATGCCCTTGCGCTCAGCTTCGCCCCGAATCGCATCCAGCGCCTCTTTGATGCCGGGAGAAGGGGCATAGCCATTCTTTCCATCCTTCATCGCTTTGTAGACGGCTTCAATCAGGTGGGCAGGCGTCTGGAAGTCGAAGTTGATCGGGTCGCCGATGTTCAAGGGCAGAATCTTGTGTCCCTTTCTAGCGACCTCGTCGGCGACACAAGCAAGATCCCGAATGGCGTAGCGGACATTTTCCAGACGTTGGGCGGCAGCAACTTGACGAACCTGGGTGGCTGGCATTTCGACTCCGACTTCGACGATTGACGGATCTAAGTACTTAAAGCGTTGGGTGGAAGCTCACAAAAAGCTTAACCGCAAAGCCCGCAAAGCACTACCGCAAAGATCACAAAGCAAGACTCAAAAGCTTCCGTGTGCGGGTCTCGCGGAAGTCAGGTCAAAACCCTGACCGCAGAGGGCGCGGAGAACTTCCGCAGAGATCGCGGAGAACTTCCGTACAGCTCGCAAACTCCGGCACAAATCGCAAAGCACTACCGCAAAGATCACAAAGCAAGACTCAAAGGCTTCCGTGCGCGGGTCTCGCGGAAGTCAGGTCAAAAACCCTGACCGCAGAGGGTGCGGAGAACTCCCGTACCGATCGCGGAGGGCCGAGGCCTTCACGACGTCAGACTCTCAGTTGACGACCCGCGACTGACAGCGCTTCAATCCACCCGATCGATCTGCGCCTTCTGCAGCTTGTCGGAATAATCGATGTATACCGACTTCCACTCGGTGTAGAAGTCGATGGCCCCGATTCCACCCTCACGGTGCCCGTTGCCGGTGGCCTTGGTTCCACCAAACGGCAGATGCACCTCGGCGCCGATCGTGGGCGCGTTGATGTAAGTAATTCCGGCATACAAGTCGCGCATGGCGACGAAAGCCTTGTTGACATCCCTGGTGTACAGCGAGGATGACAAGCCATACTCGATGCCGTTGGCGATCGCGATGCCGTCTTCCAGTCCATCGCACGGGATGATCGAAACCACCGGCCCGAAGATTTCTTCCTGCGCGATGCGCATCTTGGGATCGACGTCGGTAAACACCGTGGGTTCCATGAAATATCCGTGCTGATATGCGCCCTTGTCGAGCCGGTTTCCGCCGCACGCCAGCCTTGCGCCCTCGTCCCTGCCGATGTCGACATAGCTCAGGTCCGTCTTCAATTGGGCTTCGTTGACGGCGGGCCCCATATCGACCGACTCATCGAGTCCGTTTCCGACCTTCAGGCCCTTGGCGCGCGCCACGTAGCGCTCCACGAACTCCCGGTACACGCCCTTCTGCACGATGATGCGGCTGGTGGCGGTGCAGCGTTGCCCGGTCGTGCCGAAGCCGCCCCACAGCCCACCCTCAATCGCCAGATCCAGGTTGGCGTCATCGAGCACGATCATGGGATTCTTGCCGCCCAACTCGAGCGAGCAATGTTTGAAGCTCTTCGCCGCCGTCGTACCCACGGTTCGGCCGACCGCGGTCGAGCCGGTCAAGGAAATCGCCCGCACGTCCGGATGCTCGGTCAACGGCGCGCCGACGCTGGAGCCAAATCCGCTCACCACGTTGATGACGCCCTTGGGCACGCCCGCGTCGACCAGCGTCCGCACCAGGTTGAAGGTGGAAAGCGGCGTGTCCTGCGCGGGCTTGATGACGCAGGTATTGCCGCACACGATGGCCGGCAGGAGCTTCCACGACGGGATGGCCATCGGGAAATTCCAGGGTGTGATCATGCCGCAAACGCCCACCGGTTGCCGGATCGCCATGGCGAACTTGTTCGGCAGCTCGGAGGGGGTGGTCGGCCCAAACAACCGGCGCCCCTCGCCCGCCATGTAATAGGCCGTGTCGATGGCTTCCTGGGTGTCGCCGCGCGTCTCCTTGATGACCTTGCCCATCTCGCGCGTCATGTCGCGCGAGTACTCCTCCTTGCGCTCCGCCAGCATCTCGGCGGCCCGAAACACGATCTCGGCGCGCCGCGGTGCCGGTACCAGCCGCCAGCGCTCGAAGGCCTGCTTGGCGGCCCCCACGGCAGCATTCACATCGTCTTTCCCGGACTTCTGGAAGATTGCGACCACTTCCCGGGTATCGGCGGGATTGCGGTCTTCGAAGCTTTCCCCGGTCGAGGATTCGACCCACTCTCCGTCTATGAAATTCTTGAAAACCCTAGTGTTTCCGCTAGCCATGATGGCCGGGCTACCCACGGTCTCAGTCGCCATAATGCCTCCTGATCAATCAGACCAAACAATCCATGCTACAGCCCCGAATGAAGGGCGGGCAAGTGAGGCCAGGAGAATAGAAGCTGGGAGGATGTCTCTCCATCGACCAACCGCAATCCTGTCGTGAAGCTCTCGCCCCGAGGCAAAAAACCCGTTGACCCTGGATCATCCTCCGGGGTCTACACTGAACCCGTGACATCGCAACCTTCCACGCCGCTTCGTTCCGGGGCCCTGGCCCGGCTGCTGGGCGTGAGTCCAGACACGCTGCGACTCTACGAACGGAAAAAACTTCTCCGTCCCCCGGCACGTTCCTCCAACGGATACCGCTGCTATTCCCCAGACTCCGTCGAAAGAGTGTGCCTGATCCGCGCTGCGCTCTCGATCGGTTTCACGCTCGACGAGCTCGCCAGAATATTGAAAATCCGCGACGCCGGCGGCATTCCTTGTCACAAGGTGCGCGATCTGGCCGCCGCCAAGCTGCAAGCGCTGGAACAACACATCGAGCAGCTCGCAAGCTTGCGCGATCAGCTCCGTGAAGTGCTCGCCGCCTGGGGACTGCTGCTGGAGCACACTCCGCAACCAAAGCGTGCCGGGCTGCTCGAAGCGCTCGCCGCTACCGCGGCCGGAAAAAGTGCTCGCCTGCCTCCTCACTTCTACGCCGCCATCACCCAGGAGACCCGACGATGACATCCCGAATGTTCTCCGCCCTATTGCCGGCTGTGCTCGCTGGAGGCCTGCTGCTGATGGCCTCCGCCACCCGAGCCCAGCAGAACCAGCCGAGGAAGCAGCAATGCGATCACACGAGCAGCCCAGACTCCTCTCCCGCCGGCCATGCAGCCGCCGGCCATGCAGCCATGATGGGCCGGGGTGAAAAAGGAATGGGTTTCTCCGCCTCGACGACCACCCATCATTTCCTGCTGAAACCGGACGGCGGCATCATCGCGGTGTCTGCCAACGATCCCAAGGATGCCGGCAGCCGGGACCAGATTCGCATGCACCTGTCACATATCGCTCACGCGTTCGCCGAGGGAGATTTCGATATTCCCATGTTTGTCCACGACCAGGTGCCGCCCGGCGTCTCCGTCATGAAGCGCCTGTCCAAAAGCATTCAGTACCGGTTCGAGGAAAAGGACGCTGGCGGGCAGGTGGTGCTTTCAAGCCGGTCCCCCGAAGCCGTCGATGCGATTCACGACTTCCTGACTTTCCAGATTCGCGAGCACCAGACCGGCGATCCAGTCGTCCTTCCCTGACCAGAGCCAGCATCTTCAGGATGCAAAATTGTCAGAATGCCTCGGGGAGGCAAATGCCGCCAGCCCAATGGTGAAGTCTCCGGGGACCGGCAGGTTTTCTTGTTTCCGCGCTCTGCAGCCGTTCTCCGCGACCTCTGCGGTGAAGAGGGTTCCGGAAGCCACGGTTTTTGGCACGGGGGGACATGTTCTCTCGGACCTGAACCCAGCTTGATACCCCGTTTCAGCCCGCCAAGGCTTGTGGTAGTGTTGGAATTACCCCATATTCTCTAGGTTTGGCTGGTTTTTAGTGGCCTCCGTGTCGTCGAAACGCAAGCCGGGTGTCTACATCGCCTGGACGACCGTCACCTATCGCAGCGTGCTGCTGGCGATGCTGGTAGTGGCGCTCGTCTGCGGGGCGGCGATGCACTTTGTCTTCCCGCAGTTCACCGATAGCACGGTCAAAGCGGCGGGAAATGTGACGACCAACCTGCTGGAGCGCATTGCCGGCATTGCTCCGCCCCCCGACCGGTCCTCTTCCGCCACCGAGAAGCAGGCCCGGTTTACCGCTCTCGACGGTACCGTGAAGATCAAGAAGTCCAGCAGCAACACCTGGATTACCGCCGACTACAACATCCCGCTGGAAAAGGGCGACGTGGTGCAGACCGGTTCCGAAGGCATGGCCAAGGTGGTGTTCAACGACGGCACCAACTACACGGTGAAGCAGGACTCGCTGATCGTGATCGAGGAAAACTCCGCCAACGACCAGCAACAGACCAACGTGGCGGTGGCGGTCAGCACCGGAACCGTCGATCTGTCTACCGCCACCTACACCCAGGGATCGAAGTCGCAAGTCATCGTGGCCGGGGCCACGGCCTCGCTGGCGCCCGAAAGCGCAGCCATGGTCCACAATGACCCCAAGAGCGACCAGCATGAAATCCTGATGAAGAAGGGCACGGGCGAGGTGACCCGCAACGGCGAGACCGTCCGCCTGTCCGACTGGGAACGCGCGACCTTTAAGGCGGAGTCGCAAAAGATCGCCAAGGTCAAGGAAATCGGGCCGCCCACCTCAATTTCTCCGGCAAACATGCTGCCGCTGTTCACCACGGGGGGCGCGAAAACCAAGGATGTCGAGTTCTCCTGGACGCCGATGGCCAACGCCGCCGGCTACCGGTTGCGTATCTCCCACAACCCCTATTTCTCCTCCACCATTGTGGACAAGTCCGTGAGTACGGCGGATGTCACGGTGACCGGCCTGGGCCTGGGAGCTTATTACTGGATGGTGCAGTCGCTCGACGCCAGCGGCAAAGAGTCGGTGGAGAGCGAGAAGAATCGCTTCACCATCATCCCCAAGGGCAAGGATGCGGTGGCCATCGACCTTGAAATCGACCCCTTGATTCAGCACGGGCACGTCATCGAAGTCACCGGCAAGACCGAACTGGGGGCCCGTGTGATGGTGAACGGGCATGAAGTTCCGATTGTGACCACCGACGGCACGTTCCACTATTTCACTCCCCCGTTGCCGACCGGGGGGAGCTTGATCACCGTCACCGCGCAGAATGCGCAGGGTGGGGTCAACACCAAGCAGCAGAAGGTTGTCATCCAGTAAGCATCCCGAAGAGGTTTACCGGGGTTCAAGACCTTTCGTGTACGGCAGGGATGGGGAATATCCCATAGAATCAAAGGAAGAACCCCCTGACCGGACAAGTGAATAACGCAGCTTTCACCGGACAGGCGGTCGTCCGACTCGAGCGAGAGAGAAGTCAACCCGTATGTCATCGAACGGATTCCATTCCAGCGCAGGGCGCTTTCACAACCTCCGGTCGCTGTTCAGCATTTTCTCCAGCGACCTGGCCATCGATCTCGGCACCGCCAACACGCTGGTGTACGCGCGTGGCAAGGGTATTGTCGTGAACGAGCCTTCCATCGTGGCCATCAACAAGAACACCTCGGAAGTCGAAGCGGTCGGCAAAGAGGCGAAGGAAATGCTCGGCCGCACGCCGGGTAATATCGTCGCCATCAAGCCCATGAAGGATGGCGTCATCGCCGACTTCAAGGTGACCGAGAAGATGCTGAACTATTTCATCCAGAAGGCGCATAACCGCAAAATGCTGGTGCACCCGCGCATCGTGATCGGTGTGCCTTCGGAGATCACGCAGGTGGAAAAGCGCGCGGTGATGGATTCGGCCTACCGCGCCAAGGCCAGCGAAGTATACCTGGTGGAGCAGGCCATGGTCGCCGCCATCGGCGCCGGGCTTCCGATCACCGAGCCCAGCGGCAACATGGTGGTCGATATCGGCGGCGGTACCACCGACATCGCAGTCATTTCTTTGAGCGGCATCGTCTACTCGCGTTCCGTGCGCATGGCCGGCAACCAGATGGACGAAGCCATCATGAACTACCTGAAGCGGAAATATAACCTGCTGATCGGGGAACGCACCGCCGAGCAGATCAAGATCGAAATCGGCAGCGCCTATCCGCTCGACAAGCCGCTGACCATGGAAATCAAGGGACGGAACCTGATTGAAGGCGTGCCCAAGACGATCACGGTGGACGACAGCGAAATCCGCGAGGCGCTGAGCGAGTGCGTCTCGACCATCATGAATGCGGTGCGGGTCGCGCTCGAGCGCACTCCCCCGGAGCTGTCCGCCGACATCAGCGACCGCGGCATCGTGCTGACCGGCGGGGGCGCCTTGCTGAAGAATCTCGACAAGCGTATTCGCGAAGAAACCGGCTTGCCGGTCTCGATCGCCGACGATCCGTTGTGCAGCGTCGTGCTCGGCACCGGCAAAATGCTGAGCGACTTCAAACTGCTGCGCAAGATTTCGATTGAGTAGAGGTTTCGAGTTTCGGGTTTCAAGTTTCTGGTGTGCTGCGTAGCCGGTTATGGCCCGAACCACTCGATGATGGACGGGTACTCCGCTCTGGAAACTCGAAACCTGAAACTGGAAACTTGAAACTGGGGTTATGGAATCCGTCCTCGGCCGCTATAAAAACCTGATCGTCCTGGTAGGCGTCCTGTTTGCTCAGGTCTTGGGCCTGGCTGTCCAGGTCAAGCGCACCACCGATACGCAATCCTCCCGCCTGATCCGCATCTGGGCGGTCAGCTCGGTAACCCCGTTCGAGAAAGCGCTGGGCTGGATTCACACCTCCAGCGGCAACCTCTGGCATAACTACTTCTATTTGCGCGGAGTGCGCGCGGAAAATCGCGGGCTCAAGCAGGAGATCGAGCGCTTGCGGCTGGAGCAGGTCCGGCTCAATGAGGACGCGGCGCAGGCGCACCGGCTGCAGGCCCTGCTGTCGTTTAAAGAGCAATTTATCGCGCAGACGCTGGCGGCACAGGTCATTGGCTCGGGCGGCAGCGAACAGGCCCGCATCGTCTACATCGACAAGGGGGAACGCAACGGCCTCAAGCCCGATATGGCCGTCATCACCGTCGATGGCATTGTGGGCAAGGTGTTGAAGGTGTTCCACTCGAGCTCGCAAATACTTCTGATCGACGATCAAAGCAGCGGGGTGGGCGCGATCCTGGAGAAGTCTCGCTTGCAGGGCATCGTGCGCGGAACCCCGGCGGGCGAGGTGGTGCTCGAGCGGATTATGACGGACGAAGCCGTGCAACCGGGCGAAGTCATCCGCACCAGCGGGGGCGATCGAGTTTTCCCCAAGGGCTTGCCGGTTGGGACCGTGACCCGGGTGAACAATGGGCCTGACTTGTTCCTGAACATTCGTATTAAGCCGTTCGCGAACCTGAGCAAACTCGAAGAAGTGCTGGTGGTCACCAAGCTGGCCGAGCAGGAGCCGGCGCAGGTTGAATCCGGTCAGGTCCGCGCGGTCGACATCCTCGCCCAGCGCCTGCCGTCGGTTCCCGACAAGCCGGCGATCACCGATGCGGCCAAAACCAAGGAGAGCGTGAGTCCTACCGCGCCTGCTGCCGGCAAGCCCTCGGGAACGGCGACGCCGCCGAATACCACGGCCGGGAATCCGCCCAAGACGGATCAGAAGGCGTCTCCCGGTGCCCAGGCAGCCGCTCCGGCCAAGCCCGTGCCTCCGAATTCGCCAGCGCCCCGGGCCGCCGGAACTGGGCCCAGCGGGTTGAAGCCCGCGACCGAGAAAGGCCCGGCCCCGTCTCCCGTGAATATTGCGGATCCCGATCCGCGCCAGCCGAAACCAAAGCCGGTGACGCCGCCGGCCGCCGGTGCGCAGCCGACCCAGTCTCAGAACGGACCGCAATAACGTGCCCATTACCTACACCTCCGGGGAGCAGGTAGAGGTTTACCGGTTCAACTGGCTGATCACGATCGGGGTTCCGGCGACGGCTCTGTTTCTGCAAGCGTGGCTGCCCCAGCAGTTCGCATTTTTCGCAATGCTGGATCTGCCGCTGCTGGTGACGATTTTCTTCGCGATTTCCCGGCGCAATCCCGTCTCTGGACTGCTGACCGGCGGCGTGATCGGCGTGTTCCAGGACGCGTTGACGGGCTTTCCCATCGGGATTAACGGCATCGCCAAGACGGTAGTGGGCTATGGCGCGTCTTCCCTGGGTGTGAAGCTGGACGTCGAGAACGCGGGTGCGCGCTTCCTGGTCACGCTGGTGTTTTGTGTCGCCAACAAGATCGTCTATTTCATGGTGGCTCGGGGCCTGGTGAACCAGGCCGTGCAATGGATCTGGCCGCACGAGTTATGGTCGGCGTTCATAAACGCCATCGTGGGAGTGTTCCTGTTTTTTGCGCTCGACCGGTTCAAGCAGAGAACGTGAAGGGCAGTGGCTGGTCCGGGGGCCTCAGCGTTGGTTGGCGGGGGCTGCCAAGCGGGTAGACAATGGTACAGGTGGTTGGGTTAGCAGGAAGACGACGGCGGCGATCAGAACGCCGGACGGGTTCCAGGCTAGCAGCGAAGAGCTAAGAGCTGATTTTCATGTTTGGTCGCGACGAAAAAGTTTCCTCAATTCGCCTGACGGCGGTGCAGTACGTCATCCTCGTCATCTTCATGATCCTGGCCTACGGGCTGTGGCGCCTTCAGGTGATGCAGAGCGATTTCTACGCCCAGCTTGCCGAGAAGAACCGCATCCGCAATGTCCCTATCCTGGCCCCGCGCGGAAAGATCCTGGATCGCGAAGGCCGCACCATCGTCGACAACTACCCGTCCTTTTCGGCGCTGCTGCTGCGGGATTCCACTCGTGACCTGAATGCCGATGCCGATGTGATTGCGCAGGGCCTGCACCTGGACGCGCACGAAGTCCGCGAGCGTATCCGCAAGTTCATGTCGATGCCGCAGTACCAGCCCATCTTCCTGAAGGACGACATAACGCCCGACGAACTGGCGTTCATCGAAGCGCACAAGAATGAATTGCCGGAACTCGACACCATCATGGCGCACCGCCGCCTCTACCCGCGGAACGGTTTCATGGCGCACCTGGTCGGCTATGTCGGGGAAGTCACCGAAACCATGCTCAACCAGCCGCAGTTCGAGTTCTACAACCCGGGCGACGTGGTGGGTGTCTCGGGAGTCGAGAAGCAGTACAACCAGTTCCTGATGGGGCAGAACGGGTCGCGGCGGGCGCTGGTCGATAGTCGCGGGAAGGAAGTCGGGCGTCTCGACGAAACTCCGGCGGTGCCCGGCAAGCAACTCAAGCTCACCATCGATGTGGACATGCAGATTGCCGCCGAAGAAGCGCTCGCGGAAAAGAATGGCGCGGTGCTTGCCATGAATCCGCGCAACGGCGAGATCCTCGCCATGGTCAGCCGTCCCACCTTCGATCCCAACGATTTTGCCGTCCGGGTCTCCCGCGGGGAATGGAGCCGGCTGGTGAACGATCCCGACAAGCCCCTTCTGAATAAGGCGATTCAGGCGCAATTGGCGCCCGGTTCGACGTTCAAGATCCTGATGTCGGTGGCGGGATGGGAAGAAGGCATCGCGCAGACGCTGAACATCCATTGCAATGGAGGCGCGAGCTTTTACGGGCGGCGGTTTGGTTGTTGGGTGAAGGGCGGGCACGGTGCTGTCGATCTGCCCAAGGCCATCTACCAGTCGTGCGACGTTTTCTTCTACACCCTGGCGGAAAAACTGGGGATCGATCGGATTGCGAAATATGCAACGTTGCTGGGGCTGGGACAAAAAACCGGCATCGACCTGCCCAACGAAGTCAGCGGCGTGATGCCGTCGGAAGAATGGAAGATCCGGAACTTCAAGCAAAAGTGGTTTGCCGGCGAGACCATTTCGGTGGGCATCGGGCAGGGTGCGGTAGCGACCACGCCGGTGCAATTGATGCGCGCCATCGCCGCCATTTCGATGGATGGACGCATGGTGGTCCCGCATGTCGTGAACCCCACCGAGTTGCCGCCCGGGGTGGTCGACGTGCAGCGCTACACCGAAGTGAAGACCATTCCCATCGATAGCAACGGGTACACGCTGATCACCGATGCCATGGCGCGGGTCCTGTTGCCCGAGGGCACGGCGCCGTCGGCTCACATCCCTGGAATTGACATCGCGGGGAAGACGGGATCGGCCCAGATTGTGTCGCTGGCCATGCGGGCCAAGCACGAAAATAACGAGGCGTTCGCCCAGAATGGATGGTTTGTGGGCTTCGCGCCGCGCCGGAATCCGGAAGTCATCGTCTGCGTCCTGTTCGAAGGCGGCGAGCACGGCAAGCTGGCAGCGCGCCTGGCGACCCAGGTCATCAAGGCCTACGTGGACAAGCAAAATCGTCAGCCCACCAAGATGGCGAAAGACGGCGGTAAGATCGACGTGGGTGCTCTGTGGACCACTCCGGACGAAGACGGAAAAGAGAACAACGGCATCGGTGCCGGACACTTGGTAGTCTCAGCCTCGAAAACGAAACTGCGGCTCGCCGCAGCGGCACCGGGGCTGCAATGAGAACGAGACCAGAGGTTTTGCTTTCGCCAACGACCAACGACCGACGACCAACGACCGATGTCTAGATACGTCTCATACCGCGACTTCGACTGGCTGCTGCTGATCTTTGTGCTCATGCTGTGCGGCCTCGGCGTCATGGAGATTCATAGCGCCACGGTACACACCAAGTTCGCCGGGGCTCACATCAAGCAGTTGTACTGGATCGGCGCCGGCGTGATCGGCATGCTGCTGGTCAGCCTGTTGAACTACCAGGCCATGCTCGACAAGGTTCATTGGATGTACATCGGCGCCATCGGCTCGCTGATGTCGGTCATGATCTTCGGCCAGAAATACCTGGGGGCGCGCCGCTGGATCAGGATGCCTGGCGGCCAGCACTTCCAGCCTTCCGAGTGGGTCAAGCTGATCCTGATCCTGGCGGTGGCCAAGTATTTTGCCGACCTGCACCACCGCGAGCTTTCCTGGTCCGATTTCATCAAGGCGGGTGCGATTGTGGGCGTGCCCATGCTCATGGTGCTCGTCCAGCCTGATCTGGGCACTGCCCTCACCTACATGCCAATCGCTCTCATGGGCCTTTTCCTGGGAGGTGTCCGTCTCAAGCAGGCCCTCATCGTCTTGCTCCTGGCCGGGCTGATCATGCCCCTGGCCTGGCACAAGCTGAAGCCTTATCAGAAAGACCGTCTCATCAGCTTCATGGAACCGGAAGCCGACAAGCAGGGCTCCGGCTACCAGGTCATCCAGTCCAAAATCGCGGTCGGCTCGGGAGGCATCTGGGGAGGCACCGGCACTCAGACCCATCTTTCCTATCTGCCTGTGCCGCAAACGGATTTCATTTTCGCGGCGTTCGCGGAGGAACATGGTTTCGTAGGAGCTTTGGGGGTGCTCCTGCTATACTTCATTGTGCTAATGCGTTTGACGCAGAACGCTCAAACAGCGCCCGACCGCGCTGGAACGTTCGTGGTGATGGGTGTGGTAGCTGTGCTTAGCTTCCATATCCTGGTCAACGTGGGCATGGTTGTCGGTTTTATGCCGGTTACTGGAATACCCTTGCCACTAATGAGTTACGGAGGGTCATCCGTCCTGTTTATGTTTCTGGCGCTGGGCATGGTGATGAATGTCCGCATGCGCCGTTTCGTGAACTGAAGCAGGACGAGGCCCGGCAAGTGTGCAGTACCCGCGCCTCATAGGCGCGGCAAAAAACAAGATTACGATCGCCCTCGCGTAAAGAGGGCACTCACCGGCCAGAAAGAGAGTTGGAGGCCGGGTAGGATTGCAGCCGGCGCTGCCGGGCGGGAAACGGCCCCCTCCCCACTGAGGAGAGAGCGGCCACCACCCTGGAGCCAGCGCAAATTGCGATAAGTGCAAAAGATTCCCAAGCTTCCGCAAAGGATTCGCTTCTGGAGCTTTCCAGGAGGCAGGTCTACTTGTACGTGGACCGGTACCCATCGCGACGCTCATTCCTCCCCTTCTCTCGCTGTCTTCGCCCCGGTGATCCTGTAGCCCCAATCGGCCACAGAACCCGGAGTATGCATGACGAAAGAATTGTTTGTGACCTCGACGCCCCACGAAACCAAGGTGGGGCTGGTCGAGGATGACTTGCTCGCTGAGATTTACCTCGAACGCGAGAACGAATACACCTTAGCCGGATCCATCTACAAAGGACGCGTCACCCGCGTGCTTCCCGGCATGCAGTCAGCCTTCGTCGACATCGGCCTGGAACGCGACGCCTTCCTCTACGTTTCCGATTTCATGGACCTCGAGGAACAGGACGACGACCTTACCGACGTTGTCCCCACCAACCGCCCGCCCTTGCAGGAAAGCCGGTCCCAGCAGGAGAGTCGCCCGCAGCCGGAGAGCCGCCCGCAGCCGGAGAGCCGGCCGCAACCGGCGCGCTTCGTGGCCCCAGCGGCCGCGGAAGCTGGGTCGTACGTAATTGAGTCCGAGCCCTTCACCGAGGAGCAGGCGGCCAGCCCGCTTTCCACCTCTGAAGCCACACCGCTCGCCGAGCCGGGCAATGGGGATGAACAGCCGCGCGAGCGCGGAGGTTTTCGTGGCCGCCGCCGGCGCCGGGGACGCGGCCGCTCGGATAACGAAGACCGCAGCGAGCGCGGTGATCGAAATGATCGTCCTGCGCCGGAGCCGCGCTTCACGCGCCCGGAGGCAGTGGAATCGCAGCCGGCCGCTCCTGCGCCAACCTCCGGCCGTTCTCGCCCGCGTACATCCGACTACGGTCCACCTCCCGGATATCAGCCAATTATTCTTCCGGGCGAATCGATCTCAAAGTACAAGGGCCGGGCCGCGCAGCCCTTCGCTCCAGCCACCGCTGGTCAGGACCAGGGTTCTTTGCCCACGGGTGCAGGAGTTGCACCTGCCGGCATAACAAACAGCTTTCCCGACGACGAGCCCTTATTCGCCACCGGCCTGACCGAGCCGCTGCACGAACAGCACGGCGATCTCGAGCCGCACAAGGACGAAGCCGCCCACCAGGAGTGGGAGCGGGAGCATGCCCTTCAGGACCGCATGAACCTCACCGCTGCCTTCGCCCGCGAACCGGTGCACGATGTGGAAGAAGTAGAGGAGCGTCACACCGGAAGCAAGTTGGAAGCACAGGCCTCCGTATTCCCTGCTGCGATCGTCGAATCTTCGGCTGTAGCCGGATCCGCGCCCGCGTATGCCGAGCCGATGGGCACGATCGAGGAAGAGCTCATCGAGGAAGACGAAACCGACCTCACGCACTACGTGGAAGAGCTGGAAGAAGACGCAGTGTTCGAGGAAATGGAAGAGGAAACCAGCGCAGCCGGGGACTACCAGTCTCCGCGCGCGCTTGAAATTGCCGCTACCGGTGAGCCGCCAGCCTATTCCTCGGAAACCGCAGAGCAACTTTCTGCGGGCGAGGAACCGGCAGCGCTTGCGTCCGGTGAGGTTCTTGCCGGAGAGGCTGAAACTGAAGACGAAGGCGAAGAGGAGGGCGTCGACGCCGAGATCGAGGATGCCCAGGCGGAAGCCGAAGCCCTGCTCGATGCCGAAGCCCGTGGCAACGGCAGTGTCGATGCGCGCGTGGAAGTGCGCGCTCCTGCCGGCACGGCCGGCTACACGCAACGTGCCCAGCGACCGGCCTTCGATCGTCGCCGTGGACGGCGTGGCGGACGCCGCTTCCGTTCCGGTGGCGGCGGTGGTGGCGCGCCGCGTCGTGAGAATACCTCGGTACCTTTAATCAGCGACCTGCTGAAAGAAGGCCAGGAAGTTCTCATTCAGATCGCGAAAGAACCGATCGGCAAGAAAGGCGCCCGCATCACCAGTCATATCGCGCTTCCGGGGCGCTTCCTGGTCTACATGCCGACGGTAAATCACACCGGGGTTTCGCGGAAGATTTCGTCGGAGGAAGAACGCCAGCGGCTCAAGCGCATCATTGTGAGCGAGCGCGAAAACGGCCAGGGTGGCTTCATCGTCCGCACCGCCGCCTCCGGAGCCTCGGAAGAAGATCTCCGCGCGGATATCCGCTTCCTGAAGAACCTCTGGCATGAGATCAAGACTCGTTCCGAGGAAGGGAAGGCCCCGGCGCTGATCTACCACGACCTCAATGTGGTGGAGCGCGTGCTGCGCGATCAGGTAACCTCCGATTTCTCCGCCATCTGGGTTGACTCCGAGACGGAATACGAGCGCATCTTGCGCTTCGCCAACCGCTTCCAGCCTGCGCTGGTGCGGCGCGTGAAGCTCTACACCAAGGAGACGCCCCTGTTCGATCAGTTCGGCCTCAAGGAGGAAATCGACAAGGCGCTCAAATCGAAAGTCTGGCTGAAGAGTGGCGGCTACATCGTCATCAACCAGACCGAAGCTCTGGTCGCAATTGATATCAACACCGGCAAGTACGTCGGTAAGACCGCCCGTCTCGAAGACACCATCGTGAAGACCAACGTAGACGCCATCAAGGAAATCGTTCGCCAGATCCGCCTGCGCGACCTCGGAGGCATCATCGTGATCGACTTCATCGACATGGATGAGCGCCGCAATCGTCAGAAAGTGATGCAAGCTCTCGAAGAAGAGCTGCGCAACGACCGGGCACCTTCCAAAGTTCTCCAATTCAATGATTTCGGACTGGTGGCAATCACCCGCAAGCGCGTGAAGCAGTCGCTCGAGCGCACCATCGGTTCGCCCTGTCCGCATTGCGAGGCCACCGGTTTCGTAAAGTCGGTAACCACCATTTGCAATGAGATCTACGTCGAGATGCGCAAGATGGCCAAGCACCTCGAGCGCCAGGACATCCTCTTGCGGGTTAACCCGGAAGTCGGAAAGGCCCTGAAGGCTCAGAACGGACGCTGGCTGACCGAACTGGAAGAACTCACCAAGCGCACCATCATCATCAAGTCAGACGCGAGCTTGCACGAGGAGCAATTCGACATCAACTAGCAGCGGCGCGACTACAACCTGGAGCGACGGGCATCGCGCCCGTCGCTTTTTTCTTTTCCCGCCCTGCCTAACCTGTTTTGCGGTCTTGTCCGTCTAAGAAACGATGCTCAGGCGACTTCCCGAACAATCAGCCGCGCTCTTGGCGATGCTCTTCCTGCTGTCCTCCGCGCTGGTTGCCGCGGGCCCGGAACCAGGGGTGGCGTCGCAGGCCACAGCCTTTCTTCACGTGCACGTCATCCCAATGGACCGCGAGCGAATCCTCGACGACCAGACGGTAGTCGTCAAAGACGGAAGGATTGCCGAGATCGGGCTATCGCAAAACGTCAGGGTTCCTGCTGGCGCGCGCCGCATCGACGCCCGGGGAAAATACCTCATCCCCGGCTTCACCGATGCTCACGTGCACCTTTACTCGGCGACCGAATTTCCTCTTTATCTCGCCAACGGCGTCACCACGGTCTTTAATCTCGATGGCCGCCCGGCCCACCTGCTCTGGCGCAAGCAAGTTACGAGCGGCGCGCTGCTGGGCCCGACGATCTTCACCGCTGGACCATTGTTTGGACGCGCTCACACCGCGGACGAGGCCGTTCACCTGGTCGACGAACAGGCCGACGCGGGTTACGACGCGGTCAAGATCTACAATCCCGTGTCCAAAGAGGAATACCCGGCGTTGATCGCCGAGGCCAAGCGCCGCAATCTCCTGATCATGGGCCACGTTGCCCGCGCCCCAGGGTTCGAACTCACGATCCGCTCCGGCCAGTCCATCGCCCATCTGGAAGAATTTCTGTACACCTACTTCAATCCGCAGCACGACGGTAACGACGATCACATTGTCTTCGACGAATCGAAAATCCCCGTGGTCGCCAAAGAGACGGCGGAAGCCGGTATCTACGTTATTCCCACTCTGTTCACCTACGCGACCATTGTGCAACAGGCGACCGACCTTGGAACGTTTCTCGAGAATCCCGACCTGCGCCACCTGCCGCCCTGGGCGCTCGAGCAGTTTCAGCCCGCACTCAACCATTACAAAAACGGTTTTACGCCTGAACAACACCCGCGCCTTCGAACCTCCCTGGCCTTCCAGCGGAAACTGGTAAAGGCCCTGTTCGACGAGGGCGTCCCGCTGATGGCGGGCACGGATGCGCCCGACGTCGGGCCCATGGCGGGTTTCGGCATTCACGATGAGTTGCAGGAACTGGTCAACGACGGCCTGACGCGATTTCAGGCTCTCCAGACCGCCACGGTTAACCCGGCGCGTTATTTCCGAAAGCTCGATGAATTCGGCGCCATCGAAGCTGGAAAGCGCGCCGATTTGGTCCTGCTTGAGTCCAATCCCTTAGCCGATATTTCGCACACCCGCGCGATCGTCGGCGTCATGGTGCGTGGAAAATGGCTGTCCAGGAAGGAACTCGCGGACCGCGTTCGGGAAATGCCGGCAGCATACCAGGCCGAATTGCGTCAGGTTGAAAACGATCTGGAAAGCAAGCCGGCGGAAGCCGAACTGTATCTCACGAACCACGATCCGCTCCGAACTCTGGGCATCGCGGCCCTCACCGCCCGATTCCATTCGCAAGGCCCGGCGAGCTTTCACCCGTTCGTGGTGAAGACTCGCCAGGCAAATCCCCAATCAAAGCTGGTTTCGGAAGCCGGCATCAACACCCTCGGTTACTTCCTGCTCGCCGAAAACCGAAATTCCGAGGCGATTGCCGTGCTGCGCATGAACACCGAAGACTTTCCCGCGTCTGCCAACGCCTTCGACAGCCTCGCCGAAGCGCTGGTGAAGTCGGGCGACGTCGCCCAGGGCCGCGCCACCTACGCCAGGGCTCTTGCACTCGATCCGAAATATCCGAATGCCGAATTTGCCCGCAAATTCCTCGCTGAGCATGAAGTGAAATAGAGGCGGGTGCCCCCTCGTTGCGCGTCTTTTGCACTAAGGCCTTCACTGCCGTATCGAACTGGGGACTTTGACCGGGAAGTTGCAGGTGCAATGCAAGAGTGAACTCCGGTCCACATCGCAATGGTTGCGGCCCGGTAAGTTGAGTGGTCTTCCTGAGGCGACGAAAGGTTGGTCAGGCTCCCGCCAGCGTCTTTACCACGAACTCGGCGCGCTCCCGCAGTTTCCGCATCGAGGTTTGCACGGCGTCCGCCACTGCCGGTTCGTTGGACTCCTGGGCGTTGGTAATCACATGGCTGCCCGCCTCGTAGGCCGACCGGGCAACTTCCAGCAGGACCACCAGCGCATCCGCCCGCAGCTTCCATAATGACGTGGCGGGCTGGCAACGTTTCAATTCTTCGAGTTCGGTCTGGATGCGTCCGATGGCGGCCACGCTGCGCAGCAGAGTGCGCCCCACCCGCGCTCGGAGGCTCTTTTCTTCCAGATAATCGGCGCAGTATGCCTCCACTTCGGCGGGCGTCAAATTCAAGTTGAAGAACCGCATGGGCACGACTTGGCGAAACTTGGGATCCGCCACGCGCACGAAAATGCGGATGGATTCCTCCACCCTCCGCAGCTTGGCTTCTTCCATCGAAAGTTGCTGGGCCGTGACCGGGAGCGCGACATGCTTCACCGGGGCCGGTGTGGGCCGGGTGCGGGCCGGCTTGGCAGCTGCGCCGCCGGAGCCGACTGGAATCGCCGCATCATTGGCGGCGCGCCGGATTCGCGGCCGTTTATCGATTTCTTTCTTGAGCTTGGATACCCGGCGGAACTTGTCGAGAGCCTCAATGTAATCGATCTTCAGCAGTTCTCCCTCTTGCAGCGCCTGCACATGTTCGACCGTTACATCCACGCCATCGATGTTGCTCAGAATGCTTCCGCCCAGTTCCTCGACCGCCTTGGCAAAGCTCTTGATCTCTCCAATCGCAGCCCCGAACAGTTCGCTGAAGCGCCCTCCGAAGACGACATTATGAGGAGCGATTGTGGCCAACACTCCGGGATGATAAAACGACCGCCCAAACGACTGCTTGAGGTCGCGCACGCGCGAGAGGATGCCGGAATCGACCAGCGCATTGAAATTCTGGAAGCCCTGGATTTGCTCGCGCAGAGGCTCAAATTCCCGCAGGAGCTGCACGTGCTCCTCAGGCAGCATAGGAGCGTCAGAGTCCGCCAGAATCTCAATCAGCGCGATCTCAAAAGGCGATAGGGGAAGCGTTCCATCGAGGCCGTAACCGCGACGTTCCCACTGTCCCGCAACTCGGGGATGCCGGTACAAAAAGGTCGCGACCAGGTCAGTCTTATCGCGGTCGGCTTCGGTGAAGTCGCGCTTGCGCGTGTAATAACGCAATAGCGCCTCGGCAATCTCGGCATCGGTGTCTGTGCTTAACGCCTGGCGTACCATCGCAGGCGTGATGGCCATGTCCAGCAACTGTAACCAGCGGTGCATCTTGCCGAGAACTTCCCGCAGGTTGGAATTGGCCTGATGAATCGCCTCATCCTCGAGGCCGGGATGCACCGGTAGTTCGCCCTGGAGGTAATCGCTCAGTAGCTTCTGATAGAAGCCGCTCACGTTCGCCAGGATCGACAACTCCCACTTTGGGTCCTCGACCAAAACGAGCTCCCTTTACGGAAAAAAGATTCCGCTCTCCAAGACCGGTAACGTTAGGGTAACCGAGGTTGAAAAAATCGAAACCTTACTTCCGTGCCATGCACTTCCACGGCGAAAGCCCTGCTGCACTTCGAGATGGACGGAGGCAGAAATTTCGCGTGGAACCGAGCCTCTATTAACCAGAGAGGTATCCATGGGAAGCCCTTCCGCAGGAGCCTATGAACTCCAGGTCTGAGCGGGGAACAACATCACAAATGACTGAAACAAAGGTAGTTAGAAGAGCGTAATCATGAGCCGTCCTGCGGTGGATTGCGGAAGCTCATTCCGGCAGCCTGGTGTCACCAGGCACGGCGCAGGCTGAAGGCTTATCCCGGGGAAGGGTTCGCCTAATCGAACACCACGGTCTTGCGGTTTCCGTACAGCAGAACGCGGTCGTCGATGTGCCAGCGTACGGCGCGGGAGAGCACCACCTTTTCGAGGTCGCGCCCCTTCTGGATGAGGTCCTCGACCGAATCGCGGTGGGAGATGCGGGTCACGTCCTGCTCAATGATAGGGCCGTCGTCGAGTACTTCGGTAACGTAGTGGCTGGTGGCTCCGATCAACTTGACGCCCCGCTGAAATGCCTGGTGATAAGGCTTCGCACCCACGAATGCGGGCAAGAAAGAGTGGTGAATGTTGATGATGCGGTGCGGAAATGTCGCCACGAATTCGTTGGATAACACCTGCATGTAACGTGCGAGCACGGTGAAGTCCGCTTGGTGTTCGCGGATGAGCGCGATCTGCTGCTGCTCGGCGGAGCGTTTGTTTTCCCGGGTCACCGGAACGATGACAAAGGGAATCTGGTAAAAGTCGGCAATGGACTGGTTGTCGGGGTGATTGGAAATGATCAGCGGGATGTCAGCGTTCAGTTCACCAATCTTGTGCCGGTAGAGCAAATCCACCAGGCAATGGTCGTACTTGGAAACCATGATCGCCATCTTTTTGCGTTCGCCCGGCTGGGCGAGGCGCCACTCCATGTCAAACTTCTTGGCGATTGGTTCGAAATGTCGCGCGAGCTGGCCCAGCGGCAGATCCATACCGGCAGGGTCGAATTCCACCCGCATCAGGAACCAGGACGAATCGGCGTCGGTGTGCTCGTCGGTGTGCAGGATGTTGCCGCCGTGCCGGAAGATAAAATCCGAGACCGCCGCGACCAGACCCTTCTGGTCGGGACAACTGATCAACAAGACTGCGCTGGTTCGCATGGTGTGTGCAGTGCTTCTGAGGCCCGGCCCAAAGACGCGGCTTGCGCGCTCTTCCAGGCTGCGACTACTACTTCTTCAGGTCCTTCAGGATTTCGCGTGCGGCGTTTGCCCCGGATCCGCCGGTCAGGCCCGCGCCCGGATGGGTGCCGCTGCCGCACAAGTACAGGTTCGCAATTGGCGTGCGGTAGCGTGCCCAATCCAGCAGTGGACGCATGGTAAAGAACTGGTCCAGAGCCAGCTCTCCGTGGAAGATCTGACCTCCGGTAAGTCCGTAAGTGTCTTCCAGATCCTTGGGCGTGATGATCTGACCCTCGAGCACGAGCTCGGGCAGGTTCGGCGCGTACTGTGCGAGCGTCCTCACCACCGTATCCCCGAGCGCGCCACGCTGTGCCTCCCAGTCCCCCTTCAGCTTGTAGGGCGCGTATTGCATGTAGATCGACATTACGTGTTTGCCGTTCGGGGCAAGAGAGGGATCGGTGAGCGAAGGAATCGTGACTTCGAGATAAGGCTGTTTGGAGAAGTTCCCGTATTTCGACTCGTCGAAGGCGCGCTCCAGGTAATCAATGCCATGGCTGATCTGGATGCGTCCCGAGAGCGCGGCCGCGTTCCCGTTCTTGAGGGCGGTAAAGTCAGGCAGCCGGTCGAGCGCCAGGTTAACCTTGGCCACGGTGCCCATCATCCGGTAGTGCTGAAGCTTTTCGGCAAAGCCCGGCGACAGATGGGTAGGATCGACCAGCTTCAGCAGGGTTCGTTTCGGGTCGGCGTTCGAAATGATGGCATTGGCTGCAATCTCATCCCCCGATTTCAGAACGACCGAAACGGCGACGCCATCCTTGACGCGAATCTCCGCGACTTCCGCGTTAGTGCGGATTTCGGCACCCGCCGCTTTTGCCGCCGATGTCATTGCCTGGGTGATAGCGCCCATTCCCCCGGCGGCGAAGTTCGCCGAGCCTGCGGGATGAGCATCGCCCGCGCCGCGAATCAGCAGGACCAGCGCGCTACCCGCCGACCAGGGCCCGAGAAACGTTCCGAAGATGCCGCGCGCGGCAACGGTCCCGCGCAACAAGTCTGTCTCGAAGTATTCGGCGACCAGGTCTGCGACCGCCATCGGTCCCCAGCGCAGCAGCCGGTACAGATCCTTCTTGCCAAGCTTGCGCAAGGCGCGGCCGGTCTGGAGCATTCCCCACAAATCGGTCTTGTTGGGGTTATCGATGTCCGGCGGCGCCAGTTTCAGGGCATCCGCAATGACACCGCCCATCTTGCGCAGGGATTCCTGCAACGCGGGATATTTGGCGGCGTCCTTCTGGGAGAACTTTGCGATTTCCGCGGTCGACTTTTGGGTATCGTTGTAGAGGATGAGTGCGCGGCCGTCGGGCGTCAGCGAGACCACGCTGGTTTCCGGATTGATCAGCTTCAGGCCGTAGCGTTCGAGTTGCATGTCGCGCACGATGTCAGGACGGATCGGTCCCGCCGTGTGTGCGAGGGTAGAGCACCGGAAGCCGGGATGGAATTCCTCCGTAATGGCGGCGCCGCCGGTTTGCACGCGGCGTTCGAGCACCAGCGGTTTGAAGCCGCTTTTTGCCAGGTAAAAGGCGGTGACCAGCCCGTTATGCCCGCCACCAATGATGACGACGTCGCGTTTGTCGGCCATGGTCTAGGCAGCCCCCTTGACGTCTTTGAGAATCTCGAGCGCCGATAGCCGGCCCGGGGCGCCCATGATGCCGCCACCGGGATGCGTGGCCGAGCCGCACATGTACAGGTTCTTAATCGGCGTGCGGAATTGTGCCCAGCCGGCGACCGGACGCAGGAAGAAGAGTTGCTCGAGCGAAAGCTCGCCCTGGAAGATGTTGCCTTCGGTGAGGCCGAACTCGCGCTCCAGATCGAGCGGCGTGACCACCTGGCGGTGCACGATGATGTCCCGGATGTTGGGCGCGTATTCGGCAATGGTGTCGATGACGGTGTCGCCGAATTTTTCCTTCTCGGTGTCCCAGTGCAGTCCGGGCGCGAGCTTGTAGGGCGCGTACTGAACGAAGCAGGACATGACATGTTTGCCGGGAGGCGCAACCGACGGGTCCGTCAACGACGGAATCACCGTGTCGATGTAGGGACGGCAGGAGAAGTGTCCGTATTTCGCGTCGTCGTAGGCGCGCTCCATGTATTCCACACTGGGTGAGAACGACATCGCGCCCCGGAGGTGGGCACCTTCGCCCGGCATGCACTTGAAGTTCGGCAGGCCGTCGAGCGCGAGATTCACTTTGCCGGAGGAACCTCGGTACTTGTAGCGGCGAATCTCTTCCAGGAAGTCGTCGGCGATGTTGCCGGGCTCGATGAAGTCGATGAAGGTGTGCTTGGGATCGACGCTGGAGGAAACAATGTCGGCCTCGATCTCGTCGCCGTTGGCGAGGATTACGCCTTTGGCGCGGCCGTTCTTAACCACGATTCTTGCGGTCGGAGCCTGCGTGCGAATTTCGACTCCGGCTTCTCGGGCCGCATCGGCGATCGCGTTCGAGATCGCGCCCGTGCCGCCGCGAGCGAATCCCCAGGCCCGGAAGGCTCCATCGATTTCGCCCATGTAGTGATGAAGCAAGACGTAGGCGGTTCCCGGAGAGCGCACGCCGAGAAAAGTCCCAATGATGCCCGAGGCCGACATGGTGGCCTTGAGCACGTCGGTCTCGAACCACTGGTCGAGGAAGTCGATGGCGCTCATGGTCATGAGCTGAACCTGGTTGTATTTGTCGCCGCTCGGAAGGTCCTGGAAGCGGCGGCCGATGAACAGCAGCTTCATCAGTTCGCGCGGGTTGAGCGTGGCGGGATCGGGTGGAACCATGCCGAGGATTGGTTTGACGAAACGACACATGGCCTGCATGGCCTTACCGAACTCGTCGTAAGCCTCGGCGTCAGACTTCGAGTGGCGCGCAATTTCGCGGTGAGTCTTGCCATGATCGTTCACCCGCCAGAGGTAATCGCCGCTGGGCATGGGAGTGAAGGTGCCGTCGAGCGGCAGGATCTCCAGGCCATGGCGCGGCAGATCGAGGTCGCGGATGATTTCCGGCCGCAGCAGCGACACCACGTAGGAGCACACCGAGAACTTGAACCCGGGATAGACCTCCTCGGTAACGGCGGCTCCGCCAAGCACGTGGCGGCGTTCGAGCACGAGAACTTTCTTGCCGGCCTTGGCCAGGTAGGCGGCGTTGACCAGGCCGTTGTGGCCTCCGCCGATCACGATGACGTCGTATTTGGTAGCCATTCGCTTTTAGCCTTTAGCTCTTAGCCGGTTCCGAGCAGCTGCGAGCAGTCGTTGAAGAATGAAAAAATGAAGGCAGAGAAATGCGCAGTAGGCGCGGATCAGAGACCGCTGGGAAGAACCGACCATGCTATGAGGGTGCGGCGCATGAGAAACAAGGGAGCATTCTAGCTGAGGGTGGGGGATTTGTCTCGGGGGGAATGGAAGACGGCAGTCGGGGGATCGAACCGGCACAGTCCCACGCTGACGCGGTTCGTGAAAACGCAATTTTCAACAGCAACTTCAATCTATCTTCGGTAACGAGTAAACGCGGAGTTCTCCTCCTTCGAAAGTGGCGTAATGCAGCCCGTCTGGGGACAACGCGGCACGCCCATTCTTTGGGAGGGTTTGATTCACAAGCGGAGCCGGCGACCTTCGATCAAAGATTATCAAGCGACCATTGTCGCTGCGGTCATCGCACGTTGCGAACGCCGCATAGCGCGACATGTCTGGGGTGGCGCTTTCAACTGATCCGCACGCCTCTGGCGGAATCCATGGCAAAGCGACTGTTGACTTGTCCTTCTTCCACAGGACCAGTTGGCCTGCGTTGTTTCCTTTCCCCTTTCCACTAATCTGGGCGGCAACACTGCCATCTGCCAATAGACCGACTATGGCTGCTGTCTCACCGTCTGTGAGCGAAATCGCCCAATTGCTTCGGTCTTCACCTTCTGCTCGCATTTCGCAACGCTGCTTCGCACGTGCGTAGACCACGCCCGTCGAGACGTACTCGTTTGGTCGTAGCTCTTGTTGGCAAACCATGTAGGCCAGCCCATGTTCCCCGAATTTTCGGTCTCTCGCATCAATGGGCCACTCCTGCTGCCAGCGGCGCACTTGAACCGGCGGGGAGCCATCCAAGACGTCATAGGTACGAGATTGACCTAAGGCAAAGCCCTCTTGGAATACAAGGGCGTGATCCACAAACGTTGTTTGCTCGAGAAAGCGATCGATGCGAGCAATGTCTTGCAACTTCGCATCGAGTAGCAGGATTCCCGACTTCGATTCATTCCTACCTTCCTTGTCAAGGTTCAGCGACTGTACTCTGAAAAGAAGGGTGTGCTTTGGACCTGCGGTCGCCTCGCCCTCGGCCACAATTTCACCGTATCCATCGGCGAGATAGCCGACGTCGCGCTTAGCTTCCAACTTACCGTCCACACCGAAGACCAGGATTCGAGCAGAGCCGTCGACCTTCCGCTCAGGCGCCACCCTGGAACTTGGGCTTGTGTTAAACCCAACCGCTACCTCATCGTCATTCAGCCAAACGACAAAGCGATACCCGATGATTGTCCTGGGCCCTCCATCTTTCGTCGAAAAGAAGTTCTTCGGCAGACCCAGAGGCGAGAGGTCGATTCGTACGTCAGGAACTGGCCCTGACTCCTTCTTTGTCTGCGCTCTCGAACAGCCGAAGAGCATGCACGCAATCGCAACCATGCCCGCTGTCACGATATGTTTTCGACACGACCCGGCGACTAGGCTATTCCAATCCACACTTACCCTGCCTGAGGGATTGTACCTGTAGATTGGGATACTTTGATTCGCTGCTATAATCCGCCTTCGACATTTCACTGCGGGGGACTGCTTTGCCTATCGGAACCGCATTTCACGAGCGTACTTTTCCTCTTTGTCACAGCCTGAACTACCGGGAGTGGTCGGGATACTACACGGTCAGCGTGTACGAGGTGCATCACGAGCACGAGTACAACGCCATCCGCAATGCTTGCGCGATGATCGATATCTCGCCGCTCTACAAGTACCTGGTCACCGGGAAAGATGCGACCAAACTGGTCAATCGCGTCATCACCCGCGACATCAACAAGGTGAAAGTCGGGCAGGTCATCTACTGCTGCTGGTGTGATGAAGACGGCAAGGTAATCGACGACGGAACCATCTCGCGGCTCGAAGAGAACGTGTATCGCTGGACGGCCGCCGATCCCAGCCTGCGCTGGTTCAAGCAGAATGGGCTGAACATGGATGTGCAGATCGAGGACATCTCCGAGAAAGTGGCGGCGCTCGCGCTGCAGGGGCCGACATCGGGGCAGCTTCTCAAGGTGGCGGCTGAAGCTGATATCGCGAACCTGAAGTATTTTCGGGTGACGCGAGGCAAGATCAACGGCGTTCCGGTCGACATTTCGCGCACCGGATACACCGGCGACCTGGGTTACGAGATATGGGCGCCGTGGCACGACGCAGTCAAGGTGTGGGACGCGCTTATGGCCAAGGGAAAACAGTTCGACATCCACGCCGCTGGCATGCTGGCGCTGGATGTCTCGCGTGTCGAGGCAGGTTTGTTGCTGATCGAAGTGGACTACACCAGCTCGAAGAAGGCGCTGATCCCATCGCAGAAGTATTCTCCCTACGAGCTGGGGTTTGGAAAGATGGTGCACCTCGACAAGGAGAATTTCGTCGGGAAACGGGCACTTGAGCAGGACCTGAAGCAGGGTGTGCCGCGCCAACTGGTCGGTCTCGAAGTGGATTGGGTGGAAGTGGAAGAGCAGCACGACAAGTATGGATTGACCCCGGCGGCGCCTTCCCAGGCTTCGCGCGTCGCCGTCCCCATCTACGTCGGCGACAAGCACGTGGGCAAGGCGACGACCACGACCTTCTCCCCATTACTGAAAAAATTGATCGCCATGGCGAGTGTGGAAACGGCCTATTCGAAGCCCGGCAGCAAGCTGCAGATGGAACTCACCATTGAGTCGCGGCGCTTGAAGACGACGGCCACGGTGGTGAAGCTGCCCTTCTTTAATCCGGCACGGAAGACAGCCGTTCCGGTGTAGAAGTCTTCTTTTGGACCTGGTCGTTTTGCGGTTCGTATCCGCAGCCGGCGGCCTGGGTTCACGGCTGCGCCGCGTTGCCTCCGTAGTAAGGACGCGGCGAGTTCCCGAAGCATCTTCGATTTCATGGAAAGCGGGCACATCCCGGAGTGAGGATGTGCCCGTTTTCCCGAGCGTTGGTTGTAGTGCTCCAGCCGGGTTCATTCAGCGGGTGGAGGCAATCACATCCATATTTCGCGAGTTAGTGTTCGCTGCGACTTCGCGCTCGACGTCGCTCTTGGGCAGTTGCTGCCCGCGGACCGCTCCGCTCACCCAAATCTGATAGAGGAAGCAGTGATCTCCGCCGTAGCAGTGAAAGACCAGCTTGGTTTTATTCGCTGGCTTCAAGGATTCCACCGCATTCGGAGAGACCAACTTCACTACCTTGGCGTCCCGGCTCTGAATCAGCAGAGTGCTGTTGCCGTTGCCCAAGGTCGAGATCCGATAGGGACCGGCAGGCATAGTCGTGTGGTTGACGGTGAAGTTGAATGGCACATCGGCGGTAATGTTGCCGCGCGACTGTGCGAGTGCTGATCCGGCCACCAACAGCAGGCTCAGCACGCCGACGAGAGTAAGAGCTTGCTTTTTCATATCATCTCCTTCGTGTTGAGAACGGTGGAAGCCAAGCACGATCGACCCTTCTTCAACGCCCGGACGTTTTAGCCCGTGTGTTGCCGTCTCTACACCCCACTACGGTGTTGATCACCGTATGCCACCTTGCTTATGCAAGCTCCCTGCCAAAGCAAAGTGAGTGGCTTGGGTGAGCGCCGTGGCGAACACAAGTCGCTGATTCGCCGTCCTGTTCTCGCAGGAGCACAGATATAACGCTAAAGTCTGCAACGATCCCTTCGTCCGATTCACTAACCAAACAGTTAGTGCGTCTCGCCGTTAGGTTTGAAAAAACGACGGTGTCAGGCGGCCGGGGTAAATATCGATTGGCGACCGGTTCCGATTTTCCTGGAACGAGAAGAAACCTATCTTCGGGGGGAGCCCAGTGCAATGGATGGCAGCGGCGAAAACGCAAGTCACGGGCGCAACCCAGCGTCCGAGCGATGCGTTCGATGCACGGCCGGAGCGGGTTCTGGCCGCCCTGCCAAAGGGCGACCGTCTGGCTCGCGACCTGAACACGCTTCTCAAAATCGCAAATGGAATTGGACGTATTCGAAACCGCGAGGCGCTGGATTGGCAATTGCTCGGGCTGGTGTTCGATGTGATCCCCGCGGATCGCGCGGCCATTGTGCACTTCCGCGATGGCCAGGCCTGCGTGGAGTCGGTGGTCGCGTGGGATCGCGTGCTGGGGCCGGGAACCGCGGTGAGCGTGCCCCCAGCGGTGCTGCAACGCGTATTGCGCGAGCGCGCGGGAATACTTTCGCCCAGCTCAGATCTGGCCGAATCCCATGGGCTCGCTGAAACGTCGTTAACCGCAGCCTTTGTGCTGTGCGTGCCGGTGCTCGAGAGGGGCAGGATTACGGGCGCGATTTACCTGGACGGACAGAATGCGGCCGAGCCCTTTGACCGAAATCATCTGGAAATTCTGACCGCAATTGCCAATCTTGTCAGCCTTGCGCTGGAGAATGTCTGTGAAGTCCCGCGGGAAGAACCTCGCGCCCTTCGACCGGAGATCAACCTCGAACACAATATGGTGGGCGCGAGCGGGCGGATGCGCGCGGTGCTCGAGTTGGTGCAGCGCGTCGCCCCGACCGCATCGACGGTGTTGATCCAGGGAGAAAGCGGCACGGGCAAGGAATTGGTGGCCCGCGCCATTCACGTCAACAGTCCGCGCGCGGACCGGCCGTTCGTGGCGATTAATTGCGCGGCGTTGGCCGACTCGCTGCTCGAAACTGAATTGTTTGGACACGAGAAGGGCGCGTTTACCGGCGCGGTTGCGCAGAAAAAGGGAAAAATCGAGAGTGCGGAGGGCGGCACCCTGTTTCTCGATGAAGTCAGCGAGTTAGCTCCGGAGATGCAGGCCAAGCTGCTGCGGGTCTTGCAGGAACGCGAGTTCGAGCCGGTCGGAGGAACGCGGGCGATCAAAGTCGATGTGCGGGTCATCGCGGCGACCAACCGGAACCTGCAGGATGAGGTTCAGGCGGGCCGTTTTCGAAACGACTTGTACTACCGGTTGAACGTGGTAAGCATTACCACCCCGCCGTTACGAGAGCGGCGCGACGACATTCCGGCTCTGGCGGAGAGTTTCGTCGCGAAGGTCAGCAAAAAGTGCAAAGTCGCGCCGAAGAGCCTGTCCCCAGCGGCCTGCGCCGTCCTGCTGCACTATGACTGGCCCGGCAACGTGCGCGAACTGGAGAACGCCATTGAGCGTGCGGTCGTGCTGGGAACATCAGCCGAAATTCTGCCGGGGGATTTACCTGACCCATTGCTCGAGGAAGCCCGTCCGGGCTCGGATCTGGGCGCAAAATTTCGTTGCGCGGTGAAGCAGAACAAGAAGACGCTGGTTTTGCAGGCCATGGAGCAAGCCAATGGCTATTACGTGGATGCGGCCGAAATCCTTGGCCTCCATCCGAATTCACTGCTCCGGCTGATTCGGAATCTGGGACTCAAGTCGGCGGCGAAGCCAGGCAGCGGGCCGCCGGGAGCGAACTGACCGTCCAGGGGAATTCAGGAAGTCCTGCGGAACTGAGCCAGCGCGCTGCGAATTCTGGGGCGGTAGAAAATCACTACTCCGATCAACACCAGCAGCCCGGATAGGCCGACGACCTTCAGCACGGCGAGCGGCTTGTTGGGTTCGTCGGGCGGCGGCAGAAGAGAAATCGCGATCGTCAATGTGGTGGTGATAAACCCGATGACCGCAATCACCCGGGCGACCGGCTTGCCCCCGGGCACGCGAATGACATCCGGCCCGGCGGGTTCCGATTGCAGCTTAAACATCGCGGCGAACAGGTAAAGGAACGGAATGAAGTAGGTGATCACACCCATACTTACGAGCACGTCATAAGCGCCCTTGATGCTGGTTCCAGCCTGGCCCAGAAAAATGAACAGCGCGCCAAAAGCGAACTGCGTAAGAAGACCGACCCAGGGGGTTTTCCAGCGGGGATGCAGGGCCCCAAACGCAGGCGGAAGAAAGCGGTCGATACCAGCCACAAACGGCAATCGCGCGACCGCAGCCAGATAGGCGCCGGCCGCCCCCACATTACTCAACGCGATCAGAAACGCGGTAAACGGAATGATGCTCTCGAAGCCCACCCGGTGGGCAGTGCTGGAGATGGCCTGCATCAGTCCCTGGAGATTGCCGACTTCCGCCGATGGCAGTGCCAGCAGCACCCCGACCGTGCCCAAAACATAGCAAAAGGTGACCGTGATCCCGCCCAGAAACAGGGCCAGGGGGATCGCACGGCGCGCGTTCTTGATTTCGTCGCCCATGAGCGAAGCCGTCTCGCAGCCGGCGAAGGCGAAGACCAGCACGGACCAGAAAATAATGTCCTTGATATGGGTGAGTGGAATCAGGGAGTGAGCGGTGAACGTCGTGGCCGATCCGTACCGATGCCAGGCTACGGCGCCCATCACGATGATGATGCCCACCGGAATCCACATCGCAAGCGCCCCCAGGTTATGCAGCCAGGTGCCAACATCAAGGCCAAGAATATTCAGCAGCGTGGCGATGGCGAGTGCGATCAGGGAAAACCAGATGTAAAAGGCCGTGCTGTTCGCCAGGTGCCCCCATGAGTCATGCCGGATATAGAGTGCGTTGCTGGCGGCGAAATAGAGTACGGCGGGGAAGTACGGAAGGTTGCAGGTCCAGTAGGTCCATGCCGTGAGGAAGCCGGCGAAATCGCCAAAGGCCCGCTTGCTCCAGACATAAATCCCGCCCTCGTTGGGGTAACGGGACGAGAGTTCAATCACGGACAAGGCGAGTGGAGTGTAAAAGGCAAGCCACGCGCCGATCCAGATCACGATCGAGCTCGGACCTGCCGCGGCGGCGGTGGCGATCCAGCGAAGGCTAATGCCGGTTACCACGTAAAACAGAAACAGGTCGCGGAAGCCCATTGCCCGTTTTGGCCGGTTGGGGTCTTCGGCCTCGGCAATGGAGAGGCCGGAGCCCAGCAACGGCGCGCTTTTCGGTGGGTCGGCGGTTCCCGGGTCGGCCACGGATATGTCTCGAAGTGAACCTGCTCAATTCGTGTGCGGGAGGCTGAGAACAAATAACATCCAAGCGCCAGTCAGGGCAAGGCCTAACTCGATGGCGCCGGGAAAGCCCGGGCTGGCGGTGGGCGCGAGTGAGCGATCAGAGTTCGACGGACGGAACGGAAGCTTCCACCGGCGCAGCGCAGTCTTGTACCTCGCGCATTTTGCACACCAGGGTTTCGGTCGAGAAGGGCTTGTTGAGCAGGATCGAATCCTTGCCGATGTTGGCGTTTTCGAGCACCGCGGCCTCGGTGTAACCCGACATGAAAACCACGGAAAAGCCCGTGCGTTTGCGACGCAGTTTCTCCACCAGTTCGGGACCGCCCATGCGGGGCATCACGATGTCGGTGACCACGATGTGGATGGGGCCCGGGTGCTGCTCGGCGACCACGAGGGCTTCCAGTCCGTTTCCGGCCTGCAGAATCTGATACCCGAGCCGCTTGAGAGCCTCTGCCGCCAGCGCGCGCAGAGGAGCTTCGTCCTCCACCAGAAGCACGGTGCCGTTCCCCGTGGGCAACGCGGTGGCGGGCTGGATGTGCGACGACAGGGCGGGCTTGTCGATGGCGGGAAGGTAGATCTTGAAGGTGGTCCCGACGCCCACCTCGCTGTAAACGGTAATGTGCCCGCGGCTCTGTTTCACGATGCCGTACACGGTGGCCAGGCCGAGCCCCGTGCCTCTGCCGGGCTCCTTGGTGGTGAAGAAAGGCTCGAAGATCTGGGTAAGAGTCTCGCTGTTCATGCCGCAGCCGGTGTCCGTCACGGCCAGCAGGACGTAGGGGCCGGGCGTCACCTCGTTGTGGCTCTGGGCGTAGGTTTCATCCAGGTTGCAGCAATGGGTTTCGATGATCACCTTGCCGCGGCCAGGCAGAGCGTCGCGGGCATTGACGGCCAGATTCATGATGACCTGCTCGAGTTGACCGGGATCCGCCTTCACGCGACCAATCTGCTCGGAAAGGCTGGTGAGCAACTCGACGTCTTCTCCCAGCAGCAGGCGAAGCATCTTCAGCATGCCGCGGACGGTGTGGTTCAAGTCCAGCACCTGAGGTTCGAGAACCTGCTTGCGACTGAAAGCCAGCAACTGGCGCGTGAGTCCGCTGGCGCGATCCCCGGCGCGCTTGATCTCCTCGATGTGCGCACGATTTTCAGGCAGCGCTGTTTCCAGCAACAGGTCGCTGTAGCCCTTGATGATCATCACCAGGTTATTGAAGTCATGGGCAATGCCGCCCGCCAAGCGTCCGACCGCTTCCAGACGCGCTGAACGCAACATGCCTTCGCGGGAGAGGCGGAGGCTTTTCCGCATTTCTTCGAAAGCGCGAGTCAGTTCGGCAACTTCGTCCCTGCCTTGCACCACGATAGGAAATTCGAAGTCACCCATTTCTATCTGGCGGCTGGCGTGAACCAGGTCTTCCAGGGGCCGGGTAATCTGGCGGGACAGCACGAAACCTACCAGCGCTCCCGTCAGCACGGCGATCGCACCCAGGGCCAGCAGCATGTGATTCAACAGGCGCAAAAAGTCGGTTGCCTGATCGTAGGATCTCAGGCAATACAGGCGTATGGGGTGGTCCCCGGGCAGCTCAATGAAGCTGCCGAGATAGCGCTCGCCCCCGATCTCGATTTCATGGATGGAACCCGGAGGGCGGGAGGATTTTGCCAGCCAGGTTTGGAAATCGCCCGACAGCATGGGGTCGAGCGAACTCAGCAGCACCCGGCCTCCCCTCTCAAAAATCACGGGGCTGTCGCGCAGGGCGTCGGTTCCGGCGATGGATTGCGGAGTGACCTCCCGGCCCAGCGCAACCCGGCCCAGAGAATTGAGTTCGGACCCGGCTCCGGCGGTAATGGGCGCAAAACTCAAATCGTACAGGTGGCCGTTTACAAACCACCAATCGTGCCGTCCGCCGGAGTGAAACAGCAAGAGGCGCTCGCTGGAAGCGGCTACCTGCAAGGATTTGGCATGCAGGCCCATCACTTTGCCGGATGAGTCTTCCAGAATCAGAACATCGGCGCCGCTGGTCTGCAAAAAGTATTCGGAACCGTCCTGGATGGTCAGCGGATCGTGGGTCGACATCAGCGCCTTCAGGCTGGGAAGGTTCGCGATGAGGGCCGCGCTCTGCTCGGATTGTTGACGACGGGCTTGCTCCACCTTGCTATATACCGATGATTCGGTGCGCAATGTGGAAGCCAGATCTTCGGAAACGTGGGCACGCATGCGCACCTGAACCAGCGCCAGGACGGCAGCGGTCAACAGAAACACCACCGCCAGCATCGACAGAAGCAGCTTCGTCCGCAGATGTTCAAAGGAGTGCGTAAACATGCGTAAAGAGCAGCTTAACGGTCATCTTTTGTATAGCGCTAAACACTTTAGTAACCTGCCCACACACGAGTAACATTGCGCTGAGTACCTTGGGTTGCCGACAATCGGGCAGGCATGATTCCACGGGAAAATGCAGGGGGCAAAGCACGCCTGGACCGCAGAGGCTCGACCGCGGGATGGGCGCGGATCCTTTCCGGGGGCTCCCTGGCCCTGATGCTGCTGGCGAGCAACCCGCTCACCGCGCAGGACGCCAGCGTGCACGGGACAGTGCGCGTTTTGCACCATTCTGGAAGCGATTCGGATAGTGGAGACGTGGTCCTCTGGCTGGCGCCGACGCAGTCCAGCGCGCCCGTCCCTCCCAGTCCTACCGCCCGCTTGCTGCAGAAGAACAAGAAGTTCATCCCCCACGTGGTGGTCGTCACCCAAGGCACCCAGATCGAGTTTCCCAACCAGGACCTGTTTTTTCACAACGTGTTTTCCATTCATCAAGGCAAGACTCTTGACTTGGGTTTATACGAGAGTGGCGCGGCGCGGAAAGTGCGGTTCAGTCAAGCGGGCGTCTCCTACATTTTCTGCAATATTCATCCTCAAATGAGCGCCGTCGTGGTGGTCTTGCGAACCCGCTACTTTGCGCTCAGCGACGCGGAGGGAAATTTTCAGATCAGCCATGTACCTCCTGGACGATACAAGCTGGCAGTGTGGTATGAACAGACGCCCGAGGAGGAATTAACTTCGCAGGCGAAGGAAGTCGAAGTGGTTTCCGGGGACAACGACCTCGGTAGAATCGTCCTGCATTCCTCCGACGCTCCCCAGGATCATCCCAACAGAGACGGCGAACCCTACTCTGCAAGCCCGTCGCAGTCTCGTTGAGGGCCGCGCGGAACATTGGTCCGATGATGGGTTGTGTGCCAGGGAGCGATCCATTGTTCATCGCGACCCGCGGTCAGGTTGCCATCGGGCAACCGTAAATTGCTGGACGTCATTTCTCGCGACCAGATCGGTCGCAGGCTCGGAGGGATTATGCGCTCTGCTCTGCTTACCGCGGTTCTTCTTTCTTCCTGCCTGGCGCAGGCCCAGTGGACGGAAATCTTCAAGAAGGCCGACGAGACTCTGAACCAGCGCGGCACCGCGGGACTCAGTAACGACAAGATCATCGCGGGACTCAAAGAAGCGCTGCGGATCAGCACCGGCAAGGCGGTTGCGCTGGCGGGCAGGCCGGACGGCTTTCTGAAAAATGAGGCCATCAAGATTCTGTTGCCGCCCAAACTACAGACGGTGGGAAGGGGCCTGCGCATGTTCGGAATGGGCCAGCAGGTAGACGAGTTGGAAGTGGGCATGAACCGTGCCGCAGAGCAGGCTACACCCGAAGCGAAACAGATTTTCCTCGCGGCGGTCAAGAAGATGACTTTCGACGATGCTCGTAAAATTCTCACCGGCGGCGATACCTCGGCCACCGAATATTTCAGGCATGCCAGTTCCGAGGATCTGACGGCGGCATTCTCTCCGATTGTCGACCGGTCCATGCAACGGGTTGGAGTGGTGCAACAGTACAACCGTGTGCTGGCGAGCGCTCCTGGCGGCAACGCTCTGGCGGGACAGTTCGACCTGAACAGGTACGTGGTCGGCAAAACGCTCGACGGCCTGTTTCTGATGCTGGGCGATGAAGAGAAGAAAATCCGGAAAGACCCGGCAGCGCAAACCACTTCATTGCTGAAGCAAGTGTTTGGCAGGAACTAGCTTTCTCCTTGTCTCGTCTGATACCAGGGGAATCGATCGACTTCGACGTTCAGAAGCCGCTCATACCAGGGGATCACCGAAAAATTGCCCAGGCACTGGAACCCGGGCATAAGCAGCCGTTCCCTCGTAACCCGCGAGGGACAAGGCTTTCCCTCCAGTTAATTACAAATATGAGCAAATGTGATCAGTCCCGGCGTGCCCGATAGCCCTATGATTCAGCCTTGATCGTAAGCTTGTTCGGAATCGACCAGGAGACACTGACGTATGCTTAAGAAAATTGCATTGCTGCTCATTTTGGCACTGGCCCTGCCGTTGGCAGCTTTTGCGAGTAGCAGCATCGACATCTCGAACGCTGGGGGCGTAGTCTCGGGGAATTCGAGTGGCCTGACCCTTACCGGCTCTACCCTGTTCAAGTACGGGAGCATAGTGGGATCAAACCTCGGAACGGTCAGCTTCAGCACAGGCGCCTTCACGAGCGGCGACGCTCAGGCGGGCGGCGTACTGGCAGCTGGCGGAAACTTCACCATCACGGGGAACGGCACTAGTGGCGTTCCGAACGGCGTGATTTTCAGCGGCACCTTCAGCACCGCGAAGTGGGATCTGACGACGCTTGCCAATGGCACCCACTCCTACACCCTCACGGGCGGGTTGGTGAGCCCGAGCGGGCAGGTTGGGGCGACGATTCAGTTGACCGTCAACACCGGCAAGGGCTTCTTCAACGGAAGCGCGGACCTGTCGAGCGGCGACACCAACCTCTCGGTTCCCGAACCGGGTACCCTGAGCTTATTGGGCATCGGCTTGATTGGCGTGGCGGGCGTTGTTCGGCGCAAACTCGGGCTCGCCTGAACTGATTACACGGGACAATTTGCAGCGGTAGTCCCGCGGGATGCAATGGTAGCGACGGAAATTCGGCGGCGCGGAGCATTCTGCCTCCGCGGCCGCCGTTTGATTTGCGCGAAGTCGCCTGGCGACTAGAGCTGTGCGGGACTCCAGACCATTGATTCCGTGGCCAGCTTGTAATCCCACCGCAGATTTCCGCGGGTGAAGACGAAGCTGCTGAATCCCATCTGCCGGGCGGCCTGAGCCGCACTGGAGTTTACGAATTGGTAGATGTCGCTTCTGCGGGCGCCCTGCCATTCAACCCGCAATACGTCGCGGCGATCCCCGTCCAGCTGCACCCGCGCATCCGCGCCACGCTGCCGCAACTGGTTTTCGATGCTGGTAGCAAAGCCGGAACGCGTCTCCATGGTGGCGATGGCGCTGGGCCGCTCGGCCTGGGGCGTTGCTTTGTTTTGCGACTGCGCAATGGGTGCGGCAAAGGTGGACAGGGCCAGACAGCCGCCCATCAGGGTTCGGAAACTCGATTTCGTCATTTTCATAGGGTTGAACCGAGGCCAAGACTATCGCGGACTTTTTCGGCAACCTAGATCACGGTGGTAACATCCCCACGCATTCAGAGGGGCATTTGACCATGCGCCCGCGCTCCCACGGGGACCGGAATAAAAGGAGAAGTCGAGGCAAAAGCTACCCCAACACGGCGCCAGTGTCAATGATGCTATGGGTGCCGGCGTCTCGCGATTCGAGTCCCGGAGCTGGCTGAGAGCATCGAATACCCATTCACTAACTGACCAAGGAGGTCTCATGAGCCGGGTTCTAACCGAAGTGCTCGAAGCTAATCAGAAATACACTGCGAATTTCGGGAAGAAAGGGAATCTGGCGCTGCCGCCCGCCCGGGGTTTCGCGATTCTGACCTGTATGGACGCGCGGCTTGATCCGGCAAAGTATGCCGGGCTGGCGGAAGGCGATGCTCATGTCATCCGAAACGCCGGTGGCCGCGCCAGCGATGATGCTATCCGTTCGCTGGTCATCAGCTACAAGCTGCTGGGCACGAAGGAATTTTTTGTCATACACCACACCGATTGCGGCATGGAATTCTTCTCCAACGAAGTGATGCGGGAGTTGCTGGCTTCGAGCCTCGAAACCGCGGAGCTGACCAGCCAAGGGTTTCGCGACGTCGGCAGCGGCCCCGGGTCCCATGCCGGGGAGTACGTCGAGTGGCTGACGATTAAAGATCAGGCGCAGGCAGTTTTGGACGATGTCGAGCGCATTCGTATCCATCCGCTGGTCCCGAAATCGATTCCCATCCACGGCTTCATTTATGATGTACGTTCCGGGAAGCTGATCGAAGTGGAAGGGGCAAAAGAGATCGGCGCAGCGGCGTAGTTCGAAGCGCCCCCGTCGCAGCGTAACGCCCGGGTTTGTCCTGTGCCTCCATCCCGAACTTGAGGTCGATATCCCATTGATCACCGTCGTATCGGGCCTGCCGCGATCGGGCACCTCCCTGATGATGCAAATGATTGTTGCTGGCGGCATCCCGGCATTGACCGACGGGCTGCGCTCCGCCGACGAGAACAATCCCAAGGGATACTTCGAGTGGGAGCCGGCAAAATCTCTGAAGCAGCATCCGGAAGCGATTGCGGCCGGCGAGGGCAAGGTCGTTAAGATTATTTCGGCGCTTTTGCCGCTCTTGCCCGACGCCCATCCGTACCGGGTTGTCTTTATGATCCGGCCGCTCGAAGAGGTGGTCGCGTCTCAGAACAAGATGCTGCAGCGGCTGGGAAGACCCGTACCGCAGACCCCGATCGGCAGTGTGATTTCCGCCTTCGAGAAGCACCTTCACCAGATCGAGGGCTGGCTCGCGAAGAGGCCACCGGGAACGGTCCTCCGGGTCGAACACGGGGCCGTTCTAAGAAATCCTCCGCAAGAAGCTGCCCGCATCTCAACTTTCCTGGGCAAATGCCTTGACGTCGCGGGGATGGCCCGGCAGGTAGAGCGTTCGCTCCATCGGGAGAAGGCCGGCGCCAACTCATTCATGCCCGGTTGACACAGATATCCCGGACATTGTCACGATTGGCTTATCCATTTTTCTTGGCAGGCTACGAATCTGGCGTGGCGCCGTTCGCGTCCACGGGTGAATCCCGATCGAGTTCAAGCTGGCCCGGGTCGGTAATCAGCGAGCGAGTACGACGCCGCATGCGTTGCCTGGATTCCAGCGGGTAAGGAGAGGCTGCCACCGCGCACAGCACGTAAAACCAGGCAGCGTTGGCGGGTACTTGCAGGTTGAAGTCGACGAAACTATGTACCAGGATTCCGGTGCAGCCGAGCAGGCACGCCAGGGTCACGGCGCCATTGATATCGTCGGGCCAATTCCCGAGCTTCCGGAAGGCGTTACGGAAGAGAAGAACCAGGAACCAGACAAGCATCGCGAAGCCCGCGAGCCCCGTTTCCACCAGCAGTTGCAGGTAGTCGTTGTGGGCTTCGTTGACGAAAAAATTGGTGTAGAAACTCCGAAATTGCGGATAGACGATGGGAAATGTCCCCAGGCCCCAGCCGAGCACGGGCTTCCGGGCAAACATCCTGATGCCGTCCTTATCCACGTTCCAGCGCAAGCCTCCGGAAAGTTCCTGCTTGGTTTCGGTGCCGATCGTGGTCACGCGCTTGGTGAGTTCAACTCCGCCGATCCAGGTCAGCAACGCGAGCGTCAGCACGGCGAAGAGGCCGAATCCTGCCGCCAGCTTTGCTCCTTTCTGTAATCTCACCAGCACGATGCCCAGCAGGATCAATTCCACAACAAAAGCGATCATTCCCCCGCGCGAGCCGGAGAAGAATATGGTTCCGGCCATGACGGCTGCTCCCGCCGCGGCCACGGTTCGCACCTGTCCGTGAGCATAGCGAGTCAGACAGAACACCAGCGGAACCGGCACCAGCATCTCAATCAACCCGGCGTAGTGGTTGTGGTTGACGTAGGGTCCATAGATCCAACCACCGAATCGGGGGGTACGAATCCAGTAAAGTTTTCCGTTGGGCGACAGGCCCTGCAAAAGGGCAAAGCTGGCGAAGCCGATTCCATAAACAGAGACGGCCACAGCCAGCATCTTCGCCTGGGAGCTCTTTCGCAAACACTGGTTGGCCAGGAAGGCGAGCAATCCGTAGGTCAAGTAGAGTAGCGCCAGCGAAAAGGTGTCGTGACGATAGGCTGTCCATCCGAAAACAAGCTGCACGACAATGACGGTTCCGAACAGCAGCATCGGGGCGAAAAGAGGATTCTCGCGAACCGCCCATCCCTCGGCCGCCCGCTGCCGCCACAGCCATAGCGCAAACAAGAGGGCAGTGCTCGCTTCCAGCACGAAAATGGCCCAGGGTTCGACGGCGCCGAAAGCCAGAGGCCCCAGAAACAGCACTCCGAAGACGCCGAACAGAATCAGCGAGTCGGTCCCCATCTTTCGTTCCTGGCGAACCGAGGGGAGTTTCAGGCTAGAGGAGGCCAGCGCAGACGACATCAGGAATGGCCCTCACTTGCCGGCTTTTCGACCAACTGCAAATCGTCGATCCAAAGCTTGCCTCGAATCGCACTTCCCGCGGGTACTCGCAGTACGCGCAGAACCAGGAGCTGGGTGTCGTCGTCCGTCGTAAACTCTCCCGCCACATTTTTCCACGCTGACCCGTACTTGAGGTCGTCGCTCAGGAAGAATGTTTTCGCGGTGTAGAGATCCTGCAGGGCGAAGTGCGGAGCGCCCGCCCCTTCAATTTCGCCGTTCTTGTAGTAGCCGGAGAACTGGTACGTGGTATGGGGCTGAACCGCCACCAACTGGTAAATGCCGGCCTCCTCCACGCCGGGCCCGTCAAAACCGATTGCCAGGGAACGGTGACCGGCGTGGAAATCACTGCTATCCAGGGTAAGCGACACGGCCGATTGTTTCCGGTATTGCCAGTCGAATCCCCCATTCAACACGTCGAGGTGAAAGTCGCCGTTCACAATCAGGTTGTTGGACGAGGGGAGGTAGGCATTCAGCGCGAGCAGGGAAGCAGCCTCGCGCCACACCAGTTTTGCCTCATCCACTTCCTTGTGCAGCAGCAGGTAGCGGATGTATTCGAAGACGCGCTGAACATCGGTGGGTTGATGCAGGCGTATGAGCGCGTCCCAGACCTTGGTCGTGGCTTCGGTGTTCTCTTTCGACATCAGTAAACCGAGAAAGGCGATGTAGGAATCCGGCCGGGCGGGAATGACTTCGCGCAAAAGCACATCGGCATCCGGGCGGACGCGCCAGCAGAGTTGCATGGCCATGCCAGCCATGTTGGGCGCCCCTTCCATGACGACGCGAAACTCTCGCAACCCTCGATCCGTTTCGCCCTGCACCAGGAACAGGTTGGCCGCTTCCCAGGCCACGTCGGGAGTGGTTGGGTCCGCTTGCACCGCCTGCTCGAGTGCTTGCGTCTGGCGGTTCAGGTCGCCCAGAACCTGGTAAGCGTCCGCAAGTTCCAGCCAATAATGCGCAGCATGCGGGTTTAAATGAACCGCGGACTGGTATTGCTGGAGGGCGGCTGCGGGATCGCGCGCCACCAGATCGTAGTAGCGGGCCAGCCGGTGATGATAGTCGGCGTTGCCCCGGTCAAGCTTGGTGGCAGCGACCAGGCTGCCGAGCTGAGGCCGAGCTCCGAGCCACTCGGCCACAAACTGCGCGGTCACCAGCGCGAGATAAATCGCGGTGCAGCACAAAAATACAAAGATCAACGCACGTTTTTTACCCGGTGAATCCAGCACGCTTGGCATGGATGTCTTCGTTCATCCGCCTCGTGACAGCATGGGCTCGCATCTGCCGCAAGTGAGGACTCAGTCCCCGGCCGTGCGGTCCTCGGAACCAACGTCAGCCGGCTCGCTGTCTTCGCGGTAATAACTGTCGTGATATTTCCCTTGATACTCGTAATAGTAATAGTAGTCGGGGGAGGTGAGGTCCACGGCGTTCAAGAGCACGCCCGTGATCTTGGCATTGACCTGCATGAGGATGTCGCGCGCACGCCGCAGGGCCTGCTTGGTGGTCTTGCTGGAGCGGATGACAAGAATGATCGCATCCACTCGCTGGGAAAGCACCACCGCGTCGGTCACCGACAGGGTGGGCGGCGTGTCGATCACGATGTGATCGTACTTATCGCGCAAATCGGCGAGCAAGTCCCGCATATTGGAAGAGGCAAGCAATTCCGCCGGATTGGGTGGCGGTGTGCCCGCGGGAAGCACAAACAGGTTGGACAGGATTGGGGAGCGCGTGATGACCTGGTCGAGGGTCACGCTTCCGGTCAGCACGTTGCTGAGGCCGCTGCGCGGGCCCATGCCCAGAGTCTTGTGAACGCTCGGCCGGCGTAAATCGGCGTCGATCAGCAACACCCGCACACCCTTCTGCGCCAGCACGATCGCGGTATTGATGCTGGTGGTGGTCTTGCCCTCCTGCGGGCGCGCGCTGGTGATCATGATGATCTTGGGCGGCGTCCCCAGGCTGGAAAGCAGCAACGATGTTCGTAACGCGCGATAAGACTCTGCCATCTGGGACTGGGGCCGCGCCTGGGTTACGAGTTCGACCGCCTCCCGCGAGGATGCCAGCGTGAGCAGCTTCTTCCCCGTGCTATCCAGACCGTTCTTTGAGCCCATCGGGATCATTCCCAAGGCGGGCAGGCCGGAAATGATTTGCGCCTGCTCCGTGGTGCGAACGGTGTTGTCCATGTTTTCGAGCAGGAACGCCAGCCCGATCCCGGTCGTGAGCCCCAGGACCAGGGCGAATGCCAGGTTGCGCGGGATGTTGGGTTCGGTCGGGTAAGTTGGGGTGCGGGCTACGTCGACCAATCGGATGTTGTTCGATTTCAGGCCGGCAGTTACGCCTGCTTCTTTCAGCTTTTCGAGCAGCCCCTCGTACAGTTGCCGGTTAACGTCTACATCCCGTTTCAGCAGGGTGTACTCGATGGCGCTTTCATTGAGCTTGTTCGCCTCCTGCTTCTGCTTCTCGAATTCATCGCGCAGCATGGTTTCCTGCTGCTGAGCAGCCAGAAACTGGCCGCGCACCCGATTGGCGACCTTCTTCAATTCGAGCTGGATTTGCGCATCCACTTCTTTGAGCTGGTTGGTCAGCTGCGCAACCTTGGGGTAGGACGGGCCAAATTGCGTGCTTAACTCAGCTACCTGGATTTTGAGTTCCGCTTCCTTGGAACGCAGTCCACTCACCAGAGGCGCAAGCCCACCGGATCCGCCCGCGCCACCGGCTTCTAATGCGCCCGCGGTCGCCGCCACCACTTCCGGGTCGCCCGACTGCACCAGGCTGTAGAGCGATTCTTTCTCCATGCGGGCCGACTCGGCCGCGGTCAGTTCCTTGTTCAACTCGGCCAGTTTTTCCGTGATGATGTTCTGCTTTTCGTCGGTTCCGAAGATTTCGTGTTCTTTCTGAAACCGTACGAGTTTTTCCTGCGAAGTCTCGACCTTCATCTGCAAATCAACGAGTTGCTTCGACAACCAGTCCGAGGCCTGCATGGTGGATTCGAACTTGGTCTTGAAGTTCTGCTCCACGTAAGTGCTGGCGAGAGTGTTGACGATGGAAGCCGCCAATTGTGGGTTGGTGCTGACGTACCGTATCTCTACGATCCGGGTGTTGGGCTTGAGAGCTACCCGCAAGCCTCCCTTGAACCCGCCCAGCAGTACCGAAGTGCGCGAGGTGTCGCCTTGCAGGGGATCCGGGGCAAGATTGTCGGTGGGCCCCGGCTTGCCTCCGTACTCCGCCATCTTGTCAAGATTGAGAGCCTTAATGACTTGCAGGGCCAGCAGATCACTCTGCAGAATCGCCACCTCTGTGTCGAGGTCGGTGGGATCAGAGAAATCGGCGCCACCGTTCTGGGAATCTTTGAAATTCACCAGATTCGAGTCGGGCTTGTTGATGGCGATGCGCCCCACGGCTTCGTAAATCGGGGTCATCTTGAAACTGGCGATGGCCACTATGGTGAAGATGACGATCAGGCAGCCCAGAACTGTCCACTTGCGCTTGATGAGGACCCGGAAGTACTCGCGGAGCGCCGACTCCTGCGGCGGAAGCCACGCCTGGAATGGCCCGGACGGACCAAACTCGTAGGAACCGGTGGGCGGAACCTCGCGGATCGTCGAGGTCGTCCCCCTCACCAAGTGGCCTGAATCCATCAATACTCCTAAATTAATGAAAAATGCGAAGGATGCGTTGGACGCGCGGCCGAAGTTGGAGATCGGACCGCTTTTTCGGTGCGGCTCAGATCCCGATTGCTTTGATAACCACGCTATCGCAAAGCGAGTGCGGCCATTCTAGCACTGGACGGCGGCGGATTCTGCTAATTTTCCGCGCCCCTGGCAGCCCATAGCCGCCAAAAAGTCCCCGCCAACCCCGCTCGAAAAAGAGAAGTCACGGGCGGTCGTTTGTACTTGCCATCCGCATCGCTGGTGGTATTCTCTCCCGATCTTGGGGAGGGCCCCACGCCACACCTCGACCGCAATCACCCTGTTCATAGGTAAGTAGAGCGATGGCAGGCTGTTCACTCGGGCGCCGTCTCTTTGCGCCGGACCCATCGGCTCCAGGTTTATTCGAAGCGGACGGCACTCGACGGACGGTTGCACGATTGTCCCCTTGGGACCAAAGCAGGAGCAAAGGTCCTTGCGGGGCGGTGAGGGAGAAACATGAACTGGACCCAGGTTTATGACCCCTTCGGTCACTGGTGGCTTTCTACGCTGGTTGCATCCTTGCCGATTCTGGTTCTGTTCGGCCTCCTCGCAGGCCTGAAGGTGAAGCCCCATCTTTGCGCGATTGCCGGGGCGTTGACTGCGATGGGCGTAGCCGTGCTCTTCTTCAAAATGCCGGTGACCCTGGCAGCCGTGAGTTTCGGATACGGCGTTGCCTTTGGCCTCTTGAAAATTGCATGGATCGTGCTCGCCGCCGTTTATCTCTATGACATCTCGGTAGAGACGGGGCAATTCGAGATCATGAAGGAATCGATCGCGAGCATCACGGCGGACCGCCGTCTGCAGGTGCTGCTGGTCGCATTCTGCTTCGGCGCCTTCATCGAGGGAGCGGCCGGGTTTGGCGCACCGGTCGCCATTGCCGGAGCCTTCATGATTGGACTCGGATTCCGGCCCTTCCACGCCGCCGCGTTGAACCTCATTGCGAATACCGCTCCGGTCGCATGGGGCGCGATCGGCACCCCGGTTCATACCCTGGCCGCGGTGTCAGGCCTTCCGGAATCCGACCTGAACGCGATGATTGGCCGGATTCTTCCCTTCACCGCCGTCATTGTTCCGTTCTGGCTGGTGCGGACCATGGTCGGCTGGAGCGAGACCTTTGAGGTGCTGCCCGCAATCCTGGTAGTGGGCATCTCCTTCGGCCTCACCCAGTTTTTCTGGTCGAATTTTGTCGACAGCAATTTGGTCGACATCATGGGCGGTGTGGTTTCGATTGTGGCGACTGTCGGATTTCTCCATCTCTGGAAACCCAAGACGATCTGGCGCTTCGACTACGATCAAACCGAGGTGGCCATAACCCCGCCGACGGCGCGAATCAGCGATCAGTTCGGCGCGGAATGGACTCCGAGTGACTTCGATGGCCTGGCGAAGGTGCGCTCCTACCCGCCGCGGCAAGTGTTGAAAGCCTGGATGCCATTCGCGGTTCTATCCCTGTTCGTTCTTCTCTGGGGTCTGCCAAAAATCAAGCTGGCCCTCAACCAGTCCACTACGCCGGCATTCAAGGTCATGCTTCCCGACGGCAAAGTTCGGCCCGGCCCGCCCGGTTGGAATGTGCCTTATCTGCACAACGCGGTCTATCGGTCGGCTCCGGTAGTCGCGAAACCGACTCCGGAGGCGGCACGATACGACTTCAACTGGCTTTCAGCGACCGGAACCGGATGCTTTCTGGCCGCGATTGTTTCCGGCTTGCTGCTGGGCTTGAGTCCGATGCGATTGGGAAAAATTTTCTGGCATACGCTCTCGCGCATGCGACTGGCCGTCATCGCGATTTCTTTCATGCTCGGCCTGGGCTACGTCACTCGCTACTCCGGACTCGACGCCGTGCTGGGGCTGGCTTTCACGCGCACCGGTTGGGCTTACCCGTTCTTTGGGACGTTCCTGGGTTGGCTGGGGGTTGCTTTGACCGGCAGCGATACCTCCTCCAACGCGCTGTTTGGAAGCCTGCAGCGCATCACTTCCCAGCAACTCGGCATCGATCCCGTTCTGATGTGTGCGGCCAATAGTGCCGGTGGAGTGATGGGGAAGATGGTGGATGCGCAATCCATCACCATCGCAACCGCCGCCACCGAACAAGTCGGCAACGAAGGCACCATTTTCCGGTTTGTGGTGTGGCACTCCGTCGCGTTGGGGGCCATCGTAGGCGTCATCGTGATGCTGTACGCCTACACGTTCCCCCATCTCGTGCCGCACGGTCTGACATTTGTGAAGTGAAAAAAATCCCAGCGACGGACGGAAGGGGTTCGTCCATCGCTGGGCTAGTTGGGGCTAGTCTCCTGAGGGCAGGAGTGATTCTTCCGCGGGCATCACTTCTGACACCAGGGACGGGCAGTCGCCTAAGACCGGCATACACCCGGCGTCCGGACCATACTTGGGGCGTCTCTGGGTCTTGATCTCGCCGAACTGGGCCTGCTCCGTCGATCCCTCGAGCGCAGTGGTTGAGGCCAGGCCTCCCGCAATGACCTGGGTGAGCGCGTCGAAGTATCCCGTACCCACGAAGCGCTGATGCTTGACGGCCTGGTAGCCGTACTGCGCTTCGCGCGCAAACTCTTTTTCCTGCAGCCGGGAGTAGGCCGTCATGCCGGTCTCCTGGTAGCCGCGCGCCAACTCGAACATGCTCAGGTTCAGAGCGTGGAATCCCGCCAGGGTTACGAACTGGAACTTGTATCCCATGCGTGCCAATTCTCCCTGAAAGCTGGCAATGGTCGCGTCATCCAGCTTCTTCTTCCAGTTGAAAGAAGGAGAGCAGTTGTACGCCAGCAGCTTGCCGGGGAACTTGGCATGAATGGCTTCGGCGAAGCGGCGCGCCTCCTCCAGGTTCGGTTCGGAGGTTTCGCACCAGATCAGGTCTGCGTACGGGGCATACGCCAGGCCCCGGGCAATGGCGGCATCCAATCCGCCACGAATGCGGAAGAAGCCTTCCGAGGTGCGTTCTCCGGTGATGAATTCGCGATCCCGCGGGTCGATGTCGCTGGTGATCAATTGGGCGCTGTCGGCATCGGTGCGCGCCATGATCAGGGTGGGCACGCCGAGCACATCCGCAGCCAGGCGAGCCGCCACCAGTTTCTGAATCGCTTCCGCGGTAGGGACCAGAACTTTGCCGCCCAGGTGTCCGCACTTTTTCGCGGAAGAAAGCTGGTCTTCGAAATGCACGCAGGCTGCGCCCGCCTCGATCATCGCCTTCATCAGTTCAAAAGCATTCAAGGTGCCGCCAAAGCCGGCTTCCGCGTCGGCCACGATGGGCGCGAACCAGTAGGTCGCGTCGTTGCCATCCAGGTGATGGACCTGGTCGGCGCGGGTCAGCGAGTTGTTAATCTTGCGCACCACGTTCGGTACGCTGTCCGCCGGGTACAAACTCTGGTCGGGATACATCTGGCCAGCGTCATTGGCGTCGGCGGCCACCTGCCAGCCGCTAAGGTAAATGGCCTTCAGGCCCGCCTTGACCTGCTGGACTGCCTGGTTGCCGGTGAGAGCGCCCAGCGCCGGCACGTAAGATTCGTGATGCAGCAGCCACCAGAGGCGCTCGGCCCCCAGTCGCGCCAGGGTGTGTTCGACCTGAATCGAGCCCCGCAGCTTCGCCACATCCTCGCCGCTGTAAGGGCGCAGAATGCCGTTCCAGCGTGCGTCGGCCTGCCATTGTCGGGTGATTTCGGATGCGGTGTGCGTGCTCATATTACAAAGTCCTCCCGGTTCACGTTCTGATGTCAGTACACACTCTCCGCGCCCGAGGAACAAGCTGGCTGGTCCGTCCCGGGCAAGTAGTCCGATTTGTCCTAGTAGGAGAAAACCCTTCTGGCAGCCGGCCGCGCGGGCGCTTATCATAGGCTCTATGACCAGCGCTACCCTGCCCCTCGCTGCAGTCGAGTCTCAGATCTTGAGCCCCGAAGCCCGGACATTCCTTGCCGATCTGTCGAGAAACTTTGAAATACGTCGCCAGGAACTGCTGGCGCGCCGTCGTGTCCGCCAGAAGGAAATTGATGCCGGCCAGTTGCCCGACTTCCTCCCCGAAACGGTTTCGGTCCGCGAAGGGAACTGGAAGGTTGCGCCCATACCGGCGGATTTGCTGGACCGGCGCGTCGAGATCACGGGCCCGGTCGAGCGCAAAATGATCATCAATGCGCTGAATTCCGGCGCCAACGTCTTCATGGCGGACTTCGAGGACTCCAATTCCCCGACTTGGCAAAACAACCTGGAAGGACAGGCCAACTTGCGGGATGCCGTCCGGGGCACGATCAGCTATGTCAGCCCCGACGGCAAGCGCTACACACTGAATCAGCGAGTGGCGACCTTACTGGTTCGTCCCCGGGGCTGGCATCTGGACGAAAGACATTTTCAGGTGGATGGGAAGCCGATTTCGGCCTCGCTGTTCGATTTCGGGCTCTACTTCTTTCACAATGCGCAGGAACTGATCGGCAGGGGCACCGGCCCGTACTTCTATCTGCCGAAGATGGAGAGCCATCTGGAGGCGCGACTCTGGAATGACGTTTTTTGTTTCGCGCAGGACAAGCTCGGCATTCCGCGCGGCTCGATTCGCGCGACCGTCTTGATCGAGACCATTCTTGCCGCCTTCGAGATGGATGAAATCCTTTATGAATTGCGGGAACATTCCTCCGGGCTGAATTGCGGCCGCTGGGACTACATTTTCAGCTTCATCAAGAAATTCAGAAACCGCCCCGACTTCGTTTTGCCGGATCGCGCGACGGTGACCATGGAGAAGCATTTCCTCAAGTCTTACGTCGACTTGCTGATCCGCACCTGTCACCGGCGGGGCATTCACGCCATGGGCGGCATGGCGGCGCAGATTCCAATCAAGAATGACCCGGCCGCCAACGAGAAGGCGCTGGATAAAGTACGCCAGGACAAGTTGCGCGAGGTGCAGGCCGGCCACGACGGTACCTGGGTCGCGCATCCCGGCCTGGTGCCGATCGCGAAAGAAATATTCGATGCCCACATGAAAGGCGCGAACCAGCTTCAGCGTCCTCTCGGAGACGTGCGGGTTACCGCGAAGGATCTGCTGGCCGTGCCGGAGGGCAAGATCACGGAAGAAGGCCTGAAGTGGAACATCGATGTGGGGCTGCAATACCTGGAGGCGTGGCTGCGCGGCGGAGGCTGCGTGCCCATCTACAACCTGATGGAAGATGCTGCGACCGCCGAAATCTGTCGGGCGCAGGTTTGGCAGTGGGTACGGCACGGCGCCAGGCTGAGCGATGACGGTCGTCCGGTTACGCAAGCCATGGTGCGAGGGTTTATCGGCGAGCAGCAGAAGCGGCTGCAGGGACCACGCATGAAAGAAGCGGGCGCCATTTTCGATCGCATGATGACCGATGCGGATTTCGCGGAATTCCTCACGCTGGTCGCTTATGATTACATCGACTGAGGCACGGCGAACCGCCGAACAATGAGCCCGGAAACTCGCGAGATCAGCGACGATTTTCTAGCGCAGCTCAAGCAGGATCTGGTATGCCGGCGCGTCGGCCATGGGATGGCGCGCCTGGCAGAACATCGCGACCTGTTTACCTCGTTTGACCCGCAACAGAAAAATGCCGCCTGCTTCGCCGGCTACCTGGCCCAATGGGTTGACATCGGCTTTCAGCGTCCCGCGCTGGTGAAAGGCATCGTCGCGCTCTTTACGCGCTCTGTCCGCTCCCATCTGCCCTTGCAGGATTACCTGTATCTGCGGCTCGCGGAGGGCATGATCGCGATGTCGGAGGAAGCCAAGGAAGAAGCCATCCGGCACCTGGATTTTGTGCTCGGCCTCGAGGAACAAAACGACGACAAGGAACTATTGTCGATCGCCAACTTCTGGAAGGCCCGCTGCCTGCGCATGAAAGGCGAGTACGATCAGGCCCTTGCCTATGCGGTCAAAGGCAGGGAACTGGCCATCCAACTGGGTCACGAGGCCATGGCCGCCGTCATGCGGGTGCTGGAGAGCTGGCTGTTTTTCCAGAAGGGCAACGCCAAGCAGGCGCTGCAGATTCTGCAGGGCGCCGAAACCGTGCTCAATGAGACCGATGACCACCTGACCCTGGGAAACATTCATTCTTCCTACGGGAGGATTGCCCGCCGCCAGGGACGCTACCAGCACGCCATTCGAGCACTTCACCGCTGCCATCGCGCACTACCGGCAGCGCGATCCCCGGCATCGCAACGTCGCCCGCTCGCTCAGCAACCTTGCCTCCGTCAAGCGCCTGATTGCGCTGCAACTGCGCCGCAAGATCGATGCCGACGCGGCGCGCCGGCGAAAAGCAGCGACCCGCGGCCGGGCCAGCGAAAATGGCGGCAAGCCTCAGCAACGCAGCCGCTTCGAGCAACTTCGCCAGGAGGCCTTGGCGGAACTGGGCGAAGCTGCCGCCATCTATACGGAGTATCGCAATCACCATGGCCTGGGGACCGTTCACCTGAACTACGGCTATCTTCATCTCGACAATGGCGACCTGGAATATGCGGAGGCCGAGGCCAAAACCGCTTTTCGCCTGGGCGAAGAAAAAGGGGACCACATCCTGATGGCGCGGGCGCGCCTGCTGGACTGCATGATTGAAAACGTCCGCGTCGAAGAAGAGATCGGCGAAAGTGCCGAACCGGGCGGCCATGCGAGGCTTGCCCAGGACTGCGCGCACGAGGCCATCGAACTGGCGCAACAAACCCAGAATCGCCGCTTGCTGGCCGACGCCTATATCTGGCAGGGCCTGACCTGCTGCAACCGCTTCTTTGACGATCCCGAATCGGCGCGCCGCTCCTACGATCAGGCCGTCACCCTATCCAAAGGCACCCACGCGGACGGCACCTGGGACGAACTGGAGGCTCTGAAGGCAAAGGTCGTGCGCGGCGGCCGTGTCGACCCGGTATTGCGCGCCTGGTCGCAGGGGTCGGTCGGGGATAAGACCTTTCAGCAGATCACCGAGCAATTCGCGGAACTCATCATTCCCAAGGTCTGGGAACGGGAAGGGCGCAAGGTCTCGCGGGTGGCGACTCGACTCTCCATGTCGCCCAAAAAAGTTCGACGTATCCTCGGGCGGGTAGGACGCCGGAAGCCACGCTCGGAATAGCGCGGGCCCGCTTTCACTCCCGACACCTTGACGCTGCCGTGATTACGGGCCAGAAATTTTACTGACGAGATCGCTTGGCTGATCGGGTTTGGCAGGGGACGCAGATTCGAATCGTGAAGCGTTGAGATTCAGGCCGACGCGGCCCGTTCCTGTTCACGTCGCGGGGTGGTGGAGGTGCGGGCCAGGCGGCGAAAACTGGCCACTGCCACCAGGAACGCCAGCGCCGCGCCCAGACCTGCCCCAATCCCGTTCAGAAGAGCATCATTGCGCGCCTGGTTCTGCACCGCCTCGACGGTTTGCGATTCGATCCTCAGTTGCAGCGCCTTAATCTGAGTTTGCTGCTCCGCAATCTGTTTTTGCTGCTCGACAATCTGTTTCTGTAGAGGTACGGACACCGAGAGTTGCCTTTCCTCCTGCTGCCGCGCATCCGCCGCCCGGTGGTATTGCTGGATCAGGTCATCGCAGGGATCGCCCGCATACCAGACCAGACAATCTGGCTTCACCGGCACGGGTACCAGTGGTACTTGAGCAATCGTCTGCATGGTCGTGGTCACAGTATTGCGAGTCTAGCCCACAAAATAGCGGGTTCGAAGTTACGAGCGGCCATCTCTTCTGCGGGCTTTAGCACATCCTGAAAATGGGAAAATTCCACAGCCAACGGTAGGCGAAATTCGCCCAAGCGGACGGAGGGCGATTTTGCCCGGTTCCCATCATGGCTGCTTGGATCGACCAGGATCGAACCGCGCCGGGAACAAGATCGACCGCATCTGAAGGGGGACTTTAAATTATCGCGCCCGGAAGCGGCTGGCAGTGGCGGGATCGGCGCTCGCGGAAAGGCAATCCGGGCGGCGCGATTCCATTCTTGAACTTGTCCGAACTCCCCCTGCCCATCCCCGCTTTGCGCGCCGGCTTACCCTACTTCGATACCTGGTAGCCGGCAGCCTCACGGCAAGGGCTGCAGTAGTAAAGGCCGTCTTCGCAGAGCCGGACGTCGAGCTGTCCCTGGCAGAACACGCAATATTTCTCGCAATCACAGCGTTCTTCAATCTGCTCACACTGGTTGCAGCGGACTTTCGTTTTGGTGGCCATAGCGCCACTTTAGCGCGGCTCAGGAAGCAGGGGAATGTTCCGTTGGTAACAAAACCGGCTCTGGGCTTTAGGCTCCAGGTTCTAGCAAACACGCTGCGAGCGCTGAGCCTCCGGCTAGGCTCTCTGACAAGCAACTCAGGCGAGGGCCCAGAGCCCGGAACTCAGAGCCTGCGTCCCGGTTTGACCGCCCGAAAAACCGCATGATAGGGTTATGGGTTCCGCGACTCCGCAGCCCAGCCAACTGCGCATCTGATCGAGGATTCCACTTGCCTGCCGTCGAGGCGACCACGCCGACCATCCGCAAGACCGCGCTGAATGCCGTCCATCGCCAGATGGGCGCGAAGATGGTCGAATTCAATGGCTGGGACATGCCGGTGGAGTATCCCTCTGCCGGCGGCATCATGGCCGAGCACAATGCGGTACGCACCGGCGTGGGAATTTTCGACGTCAGCCACATGGGCGACATCCGGTTATCCGGATCGCAGGCACTGGCGGCCGTGCAGCACATTTCCATGAACGATGCCACCCGGCTGGCGGTCGGACAGGCGCAGTATTCGGCCCTGCTCTATCCGCAGGGAACATTTGTCGATGACGTGATCGTCCATCGCTTAGGCGAGGACGACTACCTGCTGGTGATCAACGCCGGGACCCGCGAGAAGGATTTCCAATGGGTGCGTGACAACACCCGCGACTTCAACTGCAAGGTTGATCACCTGTCGGATGATTTCACGCAAATCGCGATTCAGGGCCCAAAAGGTGTGGATCTGCTGCAGAAGCTTACCGACGCGAATCTCTCGGCCGTAAAATTTTACTGGCTGACTCACGGAACCGTGTGCGGCTTGAAGAACATTCTGATTGCTCGCACCGGCTACACCGGGGAAGACGGTTTTGAGATCTACATCCCGGCGGACGAGGCGACCGGCGTTCGGGTATGGAATGAAATTCTTGCGGCGGGCCGGGAGTTCAGCGTAGTGCCCTGCGGCTTGGGTGCGCGCAACACGCTCCGCCTGGAAGCAAAGCTTCCGCTTTACGGCCACGAGATTTCCAGACTCGATCAACGTGTGGGAAGCGGGCCTGGATCGCTTCATCAAGATGGAGAAGCCGGAGTTCATCGGACGTGCCGCACTCGAAAGCGCCAGGGCGGCTGGACTGAAACAGGCCTTGGTCGGCCTCGAGATGGTCGAGCGCGGCATTGCCCGCGACGGCTACAAGGTGCGGGATGAGGCCGGCAGGGAAGTCGGTTATGTGACCAGCGGATCGCCGGCGCCGTTTCTGAAGAAAAATATTGCGCTCGCCTATGTGCCCCCGGCGCTCTCCCCGCTTGGCACCAGGTTGAAAGTAGAGATCCGCGGGCAGGGGGTTGGAGCCCAAGTGGTGCCAACTCCGTTTTACAAGCGCCCGAAGAAAACGTGACGCAGCCACCAAGCAGGCGAAAGCAGTTAAAGCCGCCAGCGAATCGCTAAAAGCCAGCAGCCAGGAGCCACAAGCTAGATGCCCTATCCAACCGACCTGAAATACACCAAGGAACACGAGTGGATCAAAGTCGACGGTTCCAGCGCCACCGTCGGCATCACCGACTACGCGCAGGGTTCGCTGGGCGACATTGTCTTTGTCGACCTGCCCAAGCCAGGTTCAGAGATCACAGCGGGCAAGACCTTCGGAACCGTAGAATCGGTGAAGGCTGTGTCCGACCTGTTTGCGCCCGCCTCGGGATCGGTCACAGAAGTCAACGGAGAGCTGGCTACGGCGCCGGAAAAAATTAACCAGGATGCGAACCACACCTGGATGATCAAGATGACGCTCAAGAATCCGGCCGAATTGAACAGCCTGCTTTCCGCCGCAGACTATGACAAGTTCGTGAGTGAAGAAAGCGGGCATTAGTGGGATGTTTGGACGTGTCGGTCTGACTGAAGGGCAAATCCCCGATCTGGTTTGCCGCTGCCGGCAATCCACTGTCAGCGACCAGCAATCGTTCCGGCTGTTTGTACCATCTATATAACTTCCTATGCGTTATTTACCCAAGTCACCCGCAGACCGCCAGGCAATGCTCAAGGCCATCGGGGCGCGCTCTATCGACGAGCTGTTTGCGCCAATTCCCGCCGAATACCGCCTCGACCGGGACTTGAAAGTCCCGCGCCAGATGGCTGAATCCGAAATCGTGGACTGGTTCCGCCAGCGTTCCCAGGAAAATGGGATTGAGTACACCAGTTTTCTGGGCGCGGGCGCCTACCTGCACTACCGGCCCGTGATCATCGATTCGCTGATCTCCCGGGGCGAGTTCCTCACCGCGTATACGCCTTACCAGGCCGAAATTTCCCAGGGAACTCTGCAGGCCATCTTTGAATTCCAGACCATGATCTGCGAATTGACCGGGATGGAAGTGGCAAACGCTTCCATGTATGACGGCTCGACTGCGGCGGCCGAGGCCGCCATGATGGCGGTGCGCGTGACTGGGCGCAATTCCGTCGTGGTTGCGAAGAGCCTGCATCCGGAGTATCGCGAAGTGCTCGCGACCTACGCCCACCACCAGGGTATGCCCCTGGCCATAGCCGGGTTTACTGAGACCGGTCGCGTCAACCTGAAAGAGCTGGAACAGGCCATGACGCCGGATACGGCTGCCGTGCTGATTCAGTCGCCCAACTTCTTCGGGACCGTCGAGGACGTAGCCGCCATTGCCGACATCGCTCATAAGCACGGAGCCTTGCTCGTGGTTTCGATTGCCGAGGCGGTTTCGCTGGGGATCGTGGAGCCACCCCGGCAGGCCGACATCGTTGCCATGGAAGCGCAGTCGTTTGGCGTGCCCCTCGGGTTCGGCGGACCGTATTGCGGGGTGATCGCGACCAGGGACAAATTCGTCCGGCAGATGCCTGGGCGTCTCGCCGGGCAGACCACCGACCGCAACGGAAAACGCGGCTTCGTGCTCACCCTTGCCACCCGCGAGCAACACATTCGGCGCGAGAAGGCGACTTCGAACATCTGCACCAACCAGGCGCTGGTCGCGCTCATGGTCAACATCTTCATGACCGTGTACGGCAAAGTCGGCCTTCGGGAACTTGCCCGGCAAAACCTGGCCAAGACCGCCTATGCTGCGGATCAGTTCGGCAAGCATGCGCGAATCCTGTTTCCGGGCGCGCCCCGCTTCAACGAATTTGTGGTGCAGACTGGCGAGGATCCCTACGTGATCAACAGCCGCCTGCTGGGCCACAAACTGGTCGGCGGGCTCCCGCTCAAAAAGTTCTATCCGGAATTGGGCAATGCGGCGCTGTGGTGCTGCACCGAGATGACCACCCGCAGCGCCATCGATACCGCGGTCGGAATGCTCGCCGAAAGCGAAGCCGCGGAACCCAAGGGTGAGCACGCGGTCGAGGAGGTGGCGCGATGAAGCATCCCACTCCCAAGGCCACTCGCCACGTCAACCAGAACGAGGGCTTGATTTTCGAAAAGTCGTCGTCCGGCAAGGCCGCGTGGAAACTGCCGCCCCTCGATGTCCCCGAAGTGGACACGGCCAAGCTGCTGGGTGCCTCCGAGCGCAAGGACCTGGGCGTGATGCCCGAAGTCAGCGAAATTGAAATCATCCGCCATTTCACGCGACTTTCCACCTGGAATTACGCGATCGATCTGGGCATGTATCCCCTGGGCTCGTGCACCATGAAGTACAACCCGCGGGTGAATGAAGTGGTGGCGCGCCTGGAAGGTCTTGCGAACGGGCATCCTTATCAGCCGGAGAAGATCTCGCAGGGAGCGCTTCGCATCATCAAGACGCTCAGCGACTGCCTGATCGAGATCACGGGCATGGATGCGATCACGATGCAGCCCGCCGCCGGCGCGCACGGAGAGCTCACCGGCCTGCTCCTGGTCCGGGCCTATCACCACTCCAAGGGCAATCCGCGAAAGAAAGTGCTGATTCCGGACTCGGCCCACGGCACCAATCCCGCAACCGCCGCCATGGTCGGCTACGCGGTCGAAAATCTGAAGTCCAATGCGCGCGGCATGGTCGAGGTCTCCGCCCTCGAAGCGCAGATGAACGATGACGTGGCCGCGCTCATGCTGACCAATCCCAATACCCTGGGCGTCTTCGAGCAGGAAATCGACAAGATCGCGAAGCTGATGCACGCCAAGGGCGGCCTTCTCTACATGGACGGCGCCAACATGAATGCTCTGGTCGGAAAGGTGCGCCCGGGCGACTTCGGCGTCGACGTGATGCACCTCAACCTGCACAAGACTTTTTCGACGCCGCATGGCGGCGGCGGCCCCGGTTCGGGTCCGGTGGCGATTAAGCGGGCGCTGGAGCCCTTCCTGCCCACCCCGGTCGTGATCACGAAGAACGACGGCACGCTGGGCTTCGAATACAACCGGCCGCAATCGGTAGGCCGCGTGCGTTCCTTCTATGGAAACTTCGGAATGTTCGTGCGCGCCTTGGCCTACATCATGGCCAATGGACCCGATGGTCTGCGTCAGACCACCGAGGATGCCGTCCTCAACGCCAACTACATCCGCAAGGGCCTCGAAGGCGTGTACGACCTGCCCTACTCCACGCCCAGCATGCACGAGGTCGTCTTCAGCGACAAGCTGCAGGCCAGAAAAGGCGTCAAGACGATGGACATCGCCAAGCGCCTCATCGATTACGGCTTCCATCCCTACACCACCGCGTTCCCGCTCATTGTCCCCGGCGCCCTCATGATCGAGCCCACCGAAAGCGAAGATAAAGCAGAGATGGACCTCTTCGTCGAAGCGATGAAGTCGATCGCGCAGGAAGTGGAAGAAGATCCGCAGACCGTGCTGGACGCGCCTCACAGCACGCGCGTGTCGCGTCTGGATGAGACCGCCGCCGCGCGCAAGCCGGTGCTGCGCTGGAAGCCTGCCTGAAAACCAGAAAAGATTAACCGCAGAGGACACGGAGGAGGCAGGGCATAAGAGAGCCCAGCCTCACGAACCCTGGCCTTATCTCCAGATCCTTCGCGTAGCCTTCGTGTCCTTTGTGGCTGTTCTTGCCTTTCAGCTTTTCTTCGAGGTTACGGCGAAGAACGCCCTGGCTTCCTGTTCCACGTTCTTGCTGCCGCAGTGCGGACAGCGAATCTCATCGTGGTCGTGCTGGTTCAGGCTCAGGACTTTCTCAAATTCTTTCTGGCAGTTGTTGCAGAGGTAGTCGTACACGGGCATGGGGGACCTCCCGCTGAACCGGTAGAAAATCTGGAGGAATTGTAGTCCCTTTCGGGCAGGGAAAGCGGTGATGTTCGACTCCACCACCGAGGCCCCAGAGGACCACGGGGGTTCCGGGCGCGAAGCCCGTAGTTCGCAGCTCAAAACCCCCGTGCGCCTCTGTGGAAACGCCAGGTCGGCTACTTCTTTTCCGAGATCTCGACGGTCGCCCGCGTGTTCTCCCAGTCGATGTACATGTGGCAACCGGTGCCCATCTCGTGGAAGGAGATCGTGAAGTTTTCCACCGGAGCCGCCGTCTTGGAGGCGCTCATATCCGCGCGCACCAAGTCTTGGCCCTCCGGATAGGGTATGCCCCATTCACCTGTTTTCTTGCTGATGACGAGTGTCCACTTGTCCTGGTTGGGGACGGTGAAAAGGGTGTAGCTGCCGGCAGGAATATCTTTGCCGCCGATGCTCAGGTTAGCATCGGTGACAAACGTGGTCGCCTCGTTCGCGCCCGTCCGCCAGACCTGGCCGTAGGGCACCAGTTCGCCATAAATCTTGCGCCCCTTGGTCCGCGGGCTGGAATAGTCCACCTTGATCGTTTTGCCATCCGCAAACTTGCATTGCGCGTTTGCCGCTGGGCTGGGACGCGGTTTCCCGCCGCCCATCTGGGCTGCGGCGAAGATCGACAGGGCTAAAACTACACACGTCAGGATTGCGATACGTTTCTGCATGACGTCTCCTTGTGAAAAAACATTCAGCACTCAGCACTCGGCACTCAGGTCTCAGTCGTTTGACGTTCCAGGTGTCATAGTGTAATCGTCTCAAGCTGCTGACTGCGGATTGACGGCTTGACTGCCGATGGCTGAATGCTGGCTTTTGCCCGCCAATTATCCCCCACGGACCGCCCACGTTACAATCGAGCCATGCCGGTATTCGACGACAAGCAGGAAGAACTGGACCATTTCGAGACCATGATGGGCGTCCCCCGCGGACGACTCGCCGTGACCATGGATCTCGTCACCGACGCGATGGCGCTGGTCGGCCAGCACGGCGTCTACTGCCAAAGCCAGCGCTGGCCAGGCAAGCCCGTGATGGATGTGCAGATGGTGATGAAGAGCCTGGCGGACGCGAAGGAATTGATTCAGAGCGTGATGGAGGAGTTAAGGAAAAAGGATTCGTGTGCGACTGGCTAGTACCTGCCCGGGTGGGTATTCGAAGCAGCAGAGACAATGGTTCCGCGTTCTTGACCACTGTGAGCCATCCTCTCCGTCACATCCTCCGCGGCTACCACTTCGGCCTCTTGCCCACTGAAGATCACTGCCTGGGTCGAAATCTCTACCTCGACCAGGCTGCCATCCTTTCTACGGTGCCTCCAAAGGTCTCTGTCCGAGTTACGCCTGCCATCACGGAGCACTTCCCGCAGCAACGGCGTAATGTCCTCGGCAGGCCGTATATCGAGAATCGTCATGGCTAGGAATTCTTCTCGAGAGTACCCGTAGTGACGCACCGCGGAGTCATTGACCGCCAGGAAAGCGAAAGTGTGCGTGTCATAGACCCACATCGGAGTGTCGCTGCGATCGAAGCCGAAGCGTTCCAGTTCGTGCGGGAAAAGTTTCGGAATTTGGGCTGGCGTTTCCATGCCGGGTCAGGCTCCCGCCGGCGTCACCGGCCAGTCGGCGTGTTCGACCCGGTTTCGGCCGCTGCTCTTGGCGCGATAGAGCGCAGTATCGGCGACACGCAGCAAGTTCATGCAATGGGATTGGGCTTCCGCCACGCTCGAAGAAACCAGCCCGATGCTTACCGTGACTGGAATCGCGCCCAACATGGTTTCGATCGGTCGTTCACAAATTGCGTTCCGTAGCCGCTCTCCGCTTAGGGAAAGATCTGCTGCTGCACACCCGGGGAGAATGACCAGGAATTCTTCTCCCCCGTAGCGGCCGATGGCGTCGTAGACACGCACCGAGGCACCCAGCCGGAAGGCCACTTCCTGCAACACCAGGTCTCCAATCATGTGGCCGTAGGAGTCGTTGACTCTCTTGAAGTGGTCGAGGTCAACCATCATCAAACCCAGCGGCTCACCATTGCGCCCGTGGCGTTCGACTTCCCGGTGCAGAAGATCGAGGATGGCGCCGTGGTTCCACAGGCCGGTCAACGCGTCATGGGCGGCCTCAAATTGCAGTTCCTGTTGCGCGCGCAGCAGCCGGTGTTGAATGATCAGCATGCGGCCGCCGACTGCCGCGAAGCTGAGCAGCACAATCCAGGACGCCAGCATCGTCCGCGTCCGCGCCACCTGGGCCAGCATCAGAAAACTGAACAGCGGATACAGCAGAGGGAAGATTTCGTTAGTGACCACCCGCTGCGCCCGGAGCGAAATCGTAGAAATGACCGAGTCCTCCTGATGCCAGGTGGCGGCGATCACGATCGGAATCAGCAGCAGAAGGCTCCAAACCAGGTCAAACCAGTTGCCCGGAAGGATTTTTCCCGTGGGCGCGGCATACGCATCGGCCACTCCGGAAAACAATAAGAACAGCGCCATTCGCCCAAAAAATGCGCGGACCACTCGGGAGTCGGTAAGAAAAGCACGCAGCAGGAAGGAGCCGGTCAGCATGGCATCGTAAGCCAGGGTGCGGGTCCAGGTAAGCGAGCCCAGTTCGATGGCTCCATGGCCCTCGGAAAAGTAAAGGTAGACTGCCAGCCAGAAGATGCACACTTGCAGAAAATCCAGCAGGTGCAAGCGGTCAAATCGGTTCGACTCGTGGTCCGGATCCAAAAATATCAGCATCCCGAATGGAATCACGGAAAGGAAGAACAGCAAGTCGTCCAGCGGATCAAGTGAGCGGTTCGAAGACCAATCGATATAAACTCCAAAACCTTGAGCGACGATCCAGACGCAAAACGTGAACGAGAGCCAGCGCCAGTAGTAGCGGGCCGCATTCCCCGAACGGCGAAACGCCTGTATGCATGTCAGCAGGCATATGAACCCGAGTGCCAACTGGATCAGTTCGGAGAGGATCGCACCAAGTGCCTGATTGGCGACACCGGCCAGGACAGCCGTCTGGGCCACCAGTAGGCAACCCGCCGCCACCATGGTTGTCTTCGGCGAGACCCAGTCCGGAACTTTCGCGAAATTTCGTAGATTGAAACGGCTCACTCTTCCCATCACATCTTGCGCCGGAGTCGGACCCGCGGCCCGATTGCCGCTCGCCATCGCCTCATTGTCAACCCGCGTGCGCTACCTGGTTGGTGACGCGGATCACAAGAGTCCAGACCAAAGTAATCCGGTACTTTAGGTCGATCGGGCTCGCCCCTGAAAGTCTCAGACAGGGGCAGGATGCTGCTGGCAATTGCAGCCGAACGCTTCGGCTTGCGCCCTGGAACAAGCCAAAGGTGTGACGCTCTTTTAGGGCTTGACCACTACCACCACGACCGCATGCGACGCCACCGGCGCCGAGAACTTTCCCGTAAACTTGCCCAGTTCCTTCTTCTGCCACAGGTCGCGTACCGACGCGGACAAGGAAGCCGGATAGTCGAGGTCTACCCAGTTCGCTGTGATCTCCTTCTCTGCATCGCCGCGATTGAGCAGAATTACTGCCCGCCCACCGCCCGCCAGCGCTTTCGACCAAACTTCCAAATCGCCGTTCTTCCACACGCGCCGTCCCTGGCGGCCGAGCGCGTCCTGGTTGACCGCGATCACTTCCTTGTTGGTGAGGATGTCGTGAATCTCAGGTTTCATGTCGCGTAAATCGTTGCCCGCAATGAGCGGCGCTGCCAGCAGGGCCCACAGGCTGAAGTGCGAGCGGTACTCGTTGGTTGTCATTCCGCCATTGCCCACTTCGAGCATGTCGGGATCGTTCCAGTGTCCCGGGCCCGCGTAGGCGTAGATCGCGTCCTCGGCATCGACGATATCGACCACGCCATAGGAGCAGCAGTCGCCCGGCTTCCATTCCTTCTTACCCGACCAGCGATCCTGAATGTCGCCGGTCGTGCGCCACAGGTTGCCGCCCACTTCCTTTCCCCACAACCACGGCTTGGCGGTACCCCACTCGCAGATGCTGAGCACAATCGGCCGTCCGGCAGCATCGAGCGCCGCCCGCATGTTGGCATACGACGCGCGCGCTTCCTGCGTGGTCGTGTTGCACCAGTCGTATTTCAAATAATCGACGCCCCAGGCAGCGTACTTGAGCGCGTCCTGATACTCGTGGCCCAGCCCGCCCGGCCGTCCCGCGCACGTTTTCGAGCCCGCATCGGAGTAAATGCCGAACTTCAAGCCCAGCGAGTGGACGTAATCGGCCAGCGCTTTAATGCCGGAAGGGAAGCGCTGCGGGTCGGCGACAATGTTGCCGTCCGCGTCCCGCGAAACCTGCCAGCAGTCGTCGATAACCACGTACTGGTACCCGGCGTCCTTCATGCCCGATTTCACCATCGCATCGGCCATGCCCTTGATCATGTCCTCGCTCACATTGCAGGCAAACTTGTTCCAGGAGTTCCATCCCATGGGAGGAGTGAGGGCGAGGTTGGCGGACGGGGATGGTTTTTCTTGCCCACACAGGGCAGCCGCGCAGGCAAGAAGGACGGCGAGCAGGAGGCAGCGTGCAGTCGTTTTCATAGAATTGTGCTGACAGTTGTACCAAAGGAAGGGACCCGAACGAAAGGGCTTGCTGGTAGCGCGGCACGGCTCGTACTTCGCCAGCCGCCGCAGAAAAGCAGGGTGCCCCAGGTTCGCGTCCGCTCTCTGGACGCTAACCTGGGGTAAGGTGACGGCGGAAGCGCGCTTACCCGCGAGCTGTGCGACTCTTCCACTACCGCGCCGTAGAGCCACGGGCATTCCCCCCGATCAAACAGCCTCGGCTATGCCAAAGAATATTTCCCCACTTCAATCACCCGCCGCGCAATCTGCTGCCGCAGTTCGATGGTATTGAACGGCTCGTACTTCGCGAGCCGCCGCAGAATTGCAAGCTGCGTGCGCAGCATGTCGCCTTCTGCCACCGCGGCAATGACACGCTTGGCCGCCGCTTCGATCTTCTCCATGCCTTGTGTCAAATACACACGCGTCATCGCGATGGCCAGCGCAGCTTGCTTTTCGCCCTTCGCTTCCACCAGCTTTTGCGCGCGCAGCACCGCCGACTCCATGGCGTAGGTCTCGATCGTCATGTCAGCGATGGCCCCCATCACTTCCTGCTGGTCCTGAATGGCCTGCATGTATTTCTGGGTAGCCGCTCCGGCGGCAAACAGGCCAAGCTTCTTAGCCTGTCCCACCAGTTTGCGCTCCTCGGCCAGCGGGCCTTCGATTTCGTCGCCCGTACTCGGCCCGGAAAGCACTTCATCCATCAGCCTCTTGATGGCGGGCATCAGCGCAAGCTGCCCGCTCATGGCGCGCTTCAGCAGGAACCCGGTAATGATCAGCCGGTTGATTTCGTTGGTGCCTTCAAAGATGCGGTTGATGCGGGCGTCGCGGTAGGCGCGCTCGGCCGGATACTCCTCGACGAAACCGTAGCCGGCATAGATCTGCATCGTCTCGTCGACCACGTAGTCAATCATCTCCGAGCCCCACACCTTGATGATGGAGCACTCGACGGCGTATTCCTCGATGGCCTTGCGGGTCTCCTTGAGAGCGTCGGCGCCCGATTTATCGACTTCGTTGAGCGCCACGTCCATCATGCCGACCGTGCGGTAGACCAGCGACTCGCCCACGTAGATGAGGGTCGCCATGTTGGCGATCTTCTCGCGGATCAGGCCGAAGTCGGCGATGACTTTGTTGAAGGCCTTGCGCTGCTTGGCGTAGCCGACGGCATTCTCGAGTGACACGCGCGCCCCACCCACGCACATCGCTCCCAGCTTGAAGCGGCCGACGTTCAGGATGTTAAAGGCGATGACGTGCCCCTTCCCGATTTCGCCCAGCAGGTTCTCGACCGGCACCTTGCAGTCGTTCAGAATGATCGCGCAGGTGGACGATCCGCGAATGCCCATCTTGTGCTCCTCGGCGCCCACCGAGAAACCGGGATAGTTGCGCTCCACCAGGAAGGCCGAGAATTTTTCCCCATCGATCTTGGCGAACACCGTGAACAGGTCGGCGAAGCCCGCGTTGGTGATCCACATCTTCTCCCCATTCAGGATGTAGTGCTTGCCGTCCTTGGAAAGTTCCGCCCGCGCCCGGCAGTTCATGGCATCTGACCCGGATGTCGATTCCGAAAGCGCGTAAGCTCCAACCGTCTCGCCGGACGCGAGCTTGGGCAGGTACTTCTTCTTCTGCTCTTCGGTACCGAAGTAGACGATCGGCAGCGTGCCGATGCCCGAGTGCCCACCCCAGGTGGTGGCGAAGCCGGCGTACTTGGCGATGTGGTCGGCGATGACCGCCGCCGTGACCTTATCCATTTCAAGCCCGCCATAGGCTTCGGGAATCTCCACCCCCGAGAGGCCGAGGTCGCCCGCCTTCTTCAACAGATCGCGGGTAACCTGGAATTCCTTGTGCTCGATCTTCTCGATGTTGGGAACAATCTCGTTCACCGCGAATTCTTCCGTGGTCTGGCCGATGAGATGATGCTGCTCCGTGAAATCTTCCGGAGTAAACACTTCCGAAGTCTGGCGTTCTTCGAGCAGAAAGCTGCCGCCGGAGATCCTGGATTTGGGAACCGCAGTCGTTGCCATTCGAGAAAACCCCGTTTAGCCACAAAGGGCACGAAGGAACACGAAGGAAATTCCGGACACCTTCGTGCACCCCGTGTCCTTTGTGGTGGATGCCTTTTTATTTCCAGCCTGTTCCGTTCACGAAGCGCCGGATGCCATCCTTAAGGTGAACAAGCTTAAAGTTTATAAGCAGTCCCAGGGATTTGCCACTCAGTTTCAGGTACGAAAGGCTTTGGGCCTGATGGACAGGCGCAGACCACTCGGGTTGCCATGCGGGAGCTCAGGTGCGATGCCTCGATTGCGTGGTGATGCACGTGGGCCGCCCTCATCCCGAGGTATCCTTTCGCCGCCGCCGCACGCTTGCCTTCATGATTTCGCTCAAATCCGCGATCGGCCGTATCTCAATCGGTCCAAGTCCATACTTAAAGCCTGGTTGCTGGGTGACAAGCTGAATGGCGTGATTGAGGTCTCGCGCCTCAAGGATTTGAATGCCGCCGAGCTGTTCCTTGGTTTCCGCATAGGGACCGTCGGTCGTCGCGACTTTGCCGTTTTTCCAATACAGGGTCAACCCGGTCTCCGGAGGCTGAAGCGGTACTTCGGCAACCAGATGCCCGTTGGCGCGCAGATTATCGTTGTGCTCAAAGCATTCGTCGAGCACTGCGTGGCGCTCGTCCTCGGTCATTCCTTCGAATATTCCTGGCTTCAGGTATCCCAAACAGATGTATTTCATGGTTCTTCTCCTGCGGCCTGAGCGCAGCTTGCGCGCTGGCGGGCTTCCTTATCCGCCCTTGGCGACGGCTGCGAGCTTCCGTTCCGTCTGACCACCGTTGCACGGCAATCGCGAACGTACGTCATGTGTTCCTCGGGGTCGTTCATAGCAAGGACGGGAGAATCCGGCAGGCCCGCTCCCCAGGTTGCGGGGTCGGTCTGCGAATAGAAAAACATGAGGTGGGGAGGCCAGTGTTCGACGCTGTCGCCGCCGTATCCTTGCTTCGACAGCATGTAGCACATCGCCCCGGGTTCCATCGCCGGCAGTTCTTTTTTGTCGATCGCGGCCACGATGGTCTCGTCCGTCTGAGCTTGCGTGCGTCCCGCCAGGATCAAGTCGGTCCTTTTCATGATAGCGTAAAAGGTAGGAACGCGCGGCTGCCGCATTCAGACACATCGGGACCCGCACTTTCGGATTCCAAAAGTCAGGATCAGGTGCGGAAGTCCACGAACGTTCCACGATGCACACGAAACCGTTTTTGCCTTTGATCGCGGTTTCGAAACCATGACGTCCAAGAACCCGGACCTCTGCATCGCGTGCAATGGACTCCGGCGCCGCACTGCGCGCCAGGGCTATTTCCGCAGCCTGATCCGTCATGAGGTATTGGTCGATCGGGGCCATGTTCGGATAAGGTGTCGTGGCATCCTGTGCCATCGCCTGGTACGCCGTGCCGAGCACCACCAGCAGTGCGAAGCTTTTGATTGCGATTGCGCCAACCTTCTTTTTCCGCATTGTTCTCCTCTTGGTGGCCCTCGATAAGAGCGAAGTTTCTGTCAAGGCCGGGTGCCCCAGGTTCGCGTGCGCCTTTTGCACGCTAACCTGGGAATTGCCGGCTGGCCCGCGTTCTGTGCGGTTGAGTGGGGTCAAGATTTGCCGAAAGTTCTCGGAAGATTCAGTGAAACGGGCGCACCTCGACCGGCGCCCGACAGGCGACGGCGGCCTTTCGTCCCCACGCCAGCGCCTCGTCCAGATCAGCGGCTTCCAGTATCCAAAAACCGCCGATGTGCTCCTTGGTCTCCAGGTACGGCCCGTCGGTGATGAGCACCTTGCCACCGGGCTGCGCCCGCAGCGACTTCGCGCTGCTTGCCGGGCGCAGGCCGCCAGCGAAGATCCTGACACCGGCGGCCATCATCTCTTCGTTGAGCACGTCGATATCGCGGCCCATCGCTTCGTCCTCGCGTGACGGGTCGTAGTTGTCGGGGTGGTGAATCGCAACCAAATATTGCGTCATGACTTCTCCTAATAACGGTCTTCTCCCCTGGGTGGGAGCCAGCAGCACAGCCTTGCGCGCTGGATGGTTCATCCTATAGTCGTCGCGGAGGGAGAAAATCGACAGCAGGCGAACTTTTTTATTTCAGGAAAAATGAGACGGGAAACCCGGGATTGACGCTACGTTTTCTGTTATTCCTGATAGAAAATTGGGAACGTTCCGTCTGTCCCCGGTTTACCGCGCACTCTGCGATTGAGTCGGGTCGGGATGCAGCCGAGGACTGCCCAAACGGCTCTCGTTTCCGTATTGATCTTCACCTGGCAACCGGCTGTAAGATCACGTGCGTAGTCGATGAGCTGCGGGAAAAGCGTATGCCGCAAGCCGTCTGCCTGCCCCACTCAATCGCACAGAACGCGATTGAATGGGGCGACCCTCCAGCTGTCCACAACCGAGTCTAGGGGCGCTAATCTCCGCTGCCAGTCTTCCGCGCTTCGTCGTCCTGGTATTCAATCTTGTGGCCACTGCGCGCTTCCAGGGCAGCGAGCGTTACGCGAACAATGTCCTTACCGAGCTCCAGCACCGCCGACTGCTGCTGGCCGTTTTCGTCTTTGTAACCGATCGTCAGGAAATGCTTGCGCTTCTTCGTGATAACCCATCGACTGACAACCCCGCCACGTCTGCCAACCTTCTGCCCATACTCGAGGCTCTCGATTCGATCGTAAGGAATCTGCAGTTTGCCCTTTTCGTATTCAAACAGGAAAACCTTCTCGTCGCTGGTGGATGAAACTCCTTCGGTTTGCTCTTTGATGGAGGTGACAGTGCCTCCGACGTACATCGTCTTTTGGCCGTCCACGCCTGCCCACACAGCCTCAAAGCAAAAACACACAAGTAAGACAATTGCGAGGGATCGGTTCATGATCGTGCCTCCTGGGAATTCGAAGAATTCGGAGTCGATCCCTATTATCTAGCGCTGCTTGCTCGCTTTCATCTCACCCGGCAAGAATATCCCCTGGTTCCGAGGTTCGTTTCGGGAACCGGATGGGAAAACTGGGGGTGGGAAAACTGGGGACAGACGGGACGTTCACCAGCCGGTACTCTGATTCTTCGGCCAGGTCTAAGTCGCGGGTGAGGCGGGGCTGGTGGCTGGTGGCCCAGGTTCGCGCCGGTTTTGGGCGCTAACCTGGGATCAAGAATGTTCTCTCCACCCTGCCCTGCGTTTGCCTATCCCGATTCCGCGCCGTCCATTCTGATTCTTCGGCCAGGTCTAAGTCGCGGGTGAGGCGGGTGAGCCCGGCGATGATGCGCGCGGACTCGATGCGCCATACGGCTTCGATGGTGCGATGGAAGACCTGATGTGGATCGGTAGCGGACCCTGCTACCGATCACACCAGCTTTCAATCCGTGGATGCAAGAGCGGCTATTTGTTGGCGGTCTGATTGGGCAGCTCAGCCCGGCGCTCTACCTTGTGCTGGATCTGCTCTTCGGACAGGATGGGTGCGAAGTCTTCCATCTCAAAGACCTGGCGGATTTCGACTTCGTAGTCGCCGGCCTGGCAGTTGGGGGCACGCTTGACCCACTCGATGGCCTCTTCGAGGGACTTGACCTGCAAGATCGAGAAGCCGGCGATGAGTTCCTTGGCCTCGGTGAAGGGGCCGTCGATGACGGTACGAGACTTGCCCGAGAATTTGACGCGTGCGCCTTTGGAGCTGGGATGGAGGCCATCGAGGGCGAGCAGGACGCCAGCCTTCATGAGCTCTTCGTTGTACTTGCCCATCTCGATCAGGAGCTGTGGATCGGGGAGGGCGCCTTTTTTTTCTGTCTCTGCGGTTGCTTTGCCGATGACCATGAATCGCATTGCGAAATCTCCTTTGGGTTGAGCGATGGTGGCTTGTTTTCGGGTTTAGCTATTTGTTGGCTAACCGGTGAACTCAGATTGAGAGCGCAGTTGGGGCGCTGTTGCTCGCTTTCCTACTGGCTCCCTGCTGATACGTCGAACGGGGTGTGGCCGAATCGACATGAGAACGGATTTTAATTAATTATTTTTCGGGGAGACGAAGAATGGTCTAAATTACGGATTTTATTGAGGCCTGGTGCCCCAGGTTCGCGCCGTGGGTGGCCCAGGTTCGCGCCGTGGTTTTGGGCGCTAACCTGGGTCATCCATCACTGCAGGCAGGCAAGAATCCTCCTAACGTTTCTCCATGCCGCATGGCCTGAGACGTTTTCAGCAATCCGGACAGTCCCACTTCGTGACGTTCACTTGTTACCATCGGCGGCGAGGGTTCGACTCGCCCGCCGTCTACGACCTCTTCGTCCAGGTTCTGGAGCAAATGCGCCGCCGCTTCGCCCTCTGCATCTACGGATATGTAGTCATGCCCGAGCACGTACACTTGTCATTGAGCGAGCCGCGGCGTGGGCTTCTGGCCGATGCCATGCACTACTTGAAGTTATCCTTCGCCAAGCGTCTGGTGGCCCAGGTTAGTCAGGTGGCCCAGGTTCGCGCCCCGATTTTGAGCGCTAAGGTGGCCCAGGTTCGCGCCCCGCTTTTGGGCGCTAACCTGGGAGCTCCCCGCGGCGTCTTCTGGCAAAAGCGCTACTACGATCGCAACCTGCGCGATGAGCGCGAGTTCGTGGAGAAGCTGCGCTACATTCATCGAAATCCGGTGAAGACGGGATTATGCGACCGTCCGGAAGACTGGCAGTGGAGCAGCTTTCGTCATTATGCACTGCAAGAAAAAGGATTCGTAGAAATCGAGTAAGAGTGGACGGCGCGGCATCGGGAGAGGCCAGCGGCAGGCAGCGCGGAAAGGACATTCTTGATCCCAGAGCCTGCCCTGAGCGAAGCCGAAGGGTTAGCGCCCAAAATCAGGACGCGAACCTGGGCCACCCGTCCGGACTTATTAGCAGAAACAGGGGTACACTTCGAAACGTGACTACCCACTCTGGGAGAGACTGGAATGGCTGACCGTAACTATTGGCTTGATCTATTCACAGCAGTCACTTGGAAAGAGTTTCTTGATGCAGGAGCGACCGTATCAGGTTTCCGTGAGTCAAGGTGGAATACGCTTCAGAAAGTGAAGATCGGGGACTATTTTCTTTGCTATCTAACAGGTGTGTCACGATGGATTGGTCTTCTGGAAGTGACTTCTGCAGCTTTTCGCGACACGAGCACGATCTGGAAGGATGACAGTTTCCCCTGCCGCGTCAAGGTTAAGGTACTCGCGAAACTCACTCCTGAGACTGGCATACCAGTGAAGGAGATGAGAGATCAACTTTCCGTTTTTCAGAGACCCGATGGCGCATGGACAGGCCACTTTCGCGGGTCTCCCACGAAGTGGAAAGCTCCTGATGGCGAAGCTGTCGTTAAAGAGGTTATGAAAGCGGCTGAGTCACCGGTCGTGCGACCCATTGATCCTGCTAGGTTGAAATATAGGCCCAAAGGATTCCAAGCGAAGATCGGAATCGTTACTGTTCCCGAATCTGAGCCGGCAGAAGAAGAGCAGCATCCAACGACGAAAGAGCCTGCTGCCCACACCGAGATTCAATGGCTGCTTTTGAAGCTCGGCGCTGAAATGGGTTTCGATGTTTGGGTCGCACGGAACGACCGCAGCCGCTCATTCGACGGAAAGCGCTTCTCTGATCTTCCTGCCATCAGATCGAGTCTGCCGCTTCAATTTGACGATGCCACTAACAAGACGATTGAGCTGATTGACGTTCTCTGGCTGTCGAAAAACTCCATCGTTGCTGCGTTCGAGATTGAGAGCACCACGTCTATCTATTCAGGGCTCCTGCGAATGGGCGATCTCGTTGCGATGCAGCCGAATCTAAAAATCCCTCTCTATCTCGTTGCTCCCGAAGAAAGGCGTGAAAAAGTCGTCGCGGAGGTCAACCGGCCTACGTTTTCTCGGCTTGACCCCCGACTCGCTGAAATATGCCGGTACATTTCCTTCGATGAACTGCGGGACAGGCTAAAACAGATCAAGGACTTTGTTCGCTATCTAAAGCCCGATTTTCTGGAAGAGCTGTCAGAGGCTTGCGAATTGGAGGAGGACTAGACGAGATATGTATCACCCGTTTCCTGGCTTCACCGGTCTCGTTCTCGGTCCACTCGCGTTTACATGCATCGGACTAGCTTCATACCTGACCAAGGAACACGCGCACTACAATCTCGACCCGCAAGCCAGACCGGGGGCTTTCGAGCCGTTTCTCGCGAAGTATATTCGATTAGCTGAATTTATGATCGGCCTGGCGACTGGCTCTATCGTTCTGCTCGTCGGCTCGTCGGCGTTTCACTCACAGGGTGGCCATCTTCCTTGGTTCTACGCCTCACCGCTGCTATTGCTCGCGTGGTGTGTCATCTACGGCGTCGCGTTCATGGTCTGGCTTATCTTCAATTACGAAGAGCACCAGCACGGCAACCCGCACACGCGTCGTGCGTACGCTTTCAGCGAGACTTTGGGGTTCAGTTCGCTCTTCTGTTTCTGCGCCGGGTACATCACTCTAGTCATCTTCGTGACGAGATAAAAACTGGGGACGGAAGAAACTGGGGAACGTTCCGTCTGTCCCCGGTTTTCCGTCTTTCTTTTGCTGCGCAGGCGTAGAATTGAGTACTTCCCCGACGACGTTTGTACAGGAGCCGATTAGTGGCTGACAACTACCCGTATCACGTCAACGCCGCCAACGTGAAGAAGTTCTTGGAGCACATCCAAAGTGCCGGCGTCCCAACTAAGATCACGTTTCAATACATAACTTCGGTCGGTTTCAAAAGCAAGAACGACCGAGCGATTCTCACGGTGTTGAAGTTCATCAAGTTTGTCGATAACTCCGGTGTCCCGACCGAACTGTGGCGAGCCTATCGCGTCAAGAACCAGTCGCAAAAGGTGCTAGCTGGTGCGCTCAAGAAGGCTTATCCAACTCTCTTTGACACATATCCCGATGCCAATCGAAAGGACAACGAGGCACTCCGGAACTTCTTTAGCAGCCACACGTCTGTCGCGGAAAACACCGTGACGTTGATGGTGCGCACCTTCAAGACGATGGCCGATATGGGCAACTTCGATTCTCCCGCTGACTTGTCCGAAGTTGAAGTCAAAGCTGAGGAGCCAGAGGAGGTGGAAGAAAAAGGGGGAGGTGGCGCGGCGGCTGTGAAACGCAAAGGAATCGCTGCCACTCCTGGCGGGATGGCGGTGAACATCAACATCCAGCTTCAAATTCCAGCCACGGATAGGGCTGACGTTTACGACAGTTTCTTCGCGGCCATGAAGAAACACTTACTGTCGTGAATGAACTGAAACTTCTACTGGCGAAGGTCAAAGGTTTCGAGCGGGAAGCGCACGGGCTGCTCGCGACGCACGAGACCTCCGGCTCCCGTGTGGTCATCCTCGAAGAGTCCTACGACAAACTGACCAAGCTCACATTGAAGCAGGACGAACTTTTCCGACAAGCATTACGCTGTGTAGAGCATCAATTGTTTCGAGCGGCTCATGTGCTTGCGTGGGCTGGCTTCATGGATTTGTTGGAGGAAAAGCTTGCCTCTGATGGCTTAGTAAAGATCAGAGCCGCTTACCCAGCATGGGCTGCTAACGCTGGAAGCATCGAGGAACTAAGGGAAGCCGTCGTGGAATTCCAGCTTATCCAAGCAGCTAAGAAGTTAGGACTGTGTTCAAACACGGAGATGAAGGCTCTGCACGGGATGCTGAACAAACGGAATGAATGCGCCCATCCTAACGACTTCTTCCCGGATATGAACATCACGCTCGGCTACATATCGGAACTGCTGACGCGCGTTGCAACCTTACGAGCCAAGACCCTTTAGCTTTGTGGCGGCGGGTGGCCCACAGAACCGAGGGGAATGTGGGGACAGACGGAATGTGGGGACAAAACTGGGGACAGACGGGACGTTCACCAGCCGCTACTAACCCACGATTTCTTCTGGCAAGGTTCTATTTCAACTCCTCAATCCGCCTCGCCAGGAAACGGCGCTCCACTTCCTGCCGTGCCAGGGCGAGCGCCTTCTCATACGAAGCACGGGCCTCCGGAATCCGTCCTAATCTGCGACACAAATCCGCACGGGCCGAGTGCGCGAGGTGATATTCGGAGAGCTCCTTGCGCGCCAGCAAGTCATCAATCAGACGAAGCCCCTGCTCCGGACCTTCGCACATGGCAATGGCCACGGCGCGGTTCAGTTCGACCACCGGGGAGGGATGAACCTGAAGCAACCGGTCGTAGAGCAGCGTAATCTCGCGCCAGTCCGTGGATGCCACGGAGGCACTCCCGGCGTGAACCGCCGCAATGGCCGCCTGCAGAGTGTAGGCACCGAACCCTTGGTGTCCTTTGTGGTAAAGGTTCTTGGATTAGTTCAGATTCTCAAAGATCCCCGCCGCGCCCATCCCGCCGCCTACGCACATGGTCACCATTCCATAACGAGCCTTCCGGCGCTTAAGCTCCCGAATGATCGAGGCCGTCAGCTTGGCCCCGGTACATCCCAAAGGATGCCCCAGAGCGATCGCCCCGCCGTTGGGATTAACCTTCGCCGGGTCGAGAGCAGCCTCCCTGATCACCGCCAGCGCTTGCGCAGCGAAAGCTTCGTTCAGTTCGAACACATCCATGTCGGACAGCTTCAGCCCAGCAAGCTTCAGGGCTTTCGGAATCGCGAACACCGGACCCAGCCCCATTTCTTCGGGCTTGTATCCGGCGGTCGCGAACGACACGTAGCGCGCGAGGGGCTTCAGGCCAAGCGCTTTGGCGCGCTCCCCTGACATCACCACCGCCGCCGCTGCACCGTCCGACATCTGCGAGGAGTTGCCCGCCGTCACGATACCCTTCACGTGAAACGCCGGTTTAAGCGCGAGCAGCGCCTCCAGCGACGTATCGGCGCGCGGCCCTTCGTCCACCTTGAACGAGATCTCGTGCCGCACCGGCTTCTTGCCGTTGGGCGTCGTGAAGCTGACCGGCACCGCGACGGTTTCGTCCGCAAACTTGCCCGCCTGGATCGCGGCCAGCGCCTTCTGGTGGCTGCCCAGCGAGAACTCGTCGCTCTGCTCGCGCGTGATTCCGAAACGCTGTCCCACGCGCTCGGCCGTTAATCCCATCGAAAGATAAGCCCCGGGGTGGTGCTCGACCAGCCACGGGTTCGGCGAAATTTTGTTGCCCCCCATCGGGATCATCGACATCGATTCCGTGCCGCCCGCGACTATGATCTCCGCGCCCCCCGACAGGATGCGCTCGGCGGCCATCGCAATCGACTGCAGCCCCGACGAGCAGAATCGATTGATGGTCAGCGCCGACACCTCAACCGGCAAACCGGCCCGCAGCGACGCGATTCGCGCTACGTTCATCCCTTGCTCTCCCTCGGGCATCGCGCAGCCCAGAATCACATCTTCGATTTCCTTAAGATCGACCTGCGGCACGCGCTCCAGTGCTCCCTTGATTGCGACCGCAGCCAGTTCATCAGGACGGGTTGCCCGCAGAGTGCCTTTGAAAGCGCGTCCCACGGGAGTGCGAACAGCCGATACGATAACCACGTCTCTCATAAATCAACCTCTATGCAGCGTTAGCTGGCAAGCTCTAAGTTGAGAACAGCATCTTCCATTCCCCTGCTCGTTCGATGCAGTTCCGTCCAATAATTCGACAACAGCAACCTGCCCCTCTCGGGCTGGAAAAGCACATCGCCGCCACGGTCGGCGCATCGTAACCCTCGGCCTGACAGTGACTTCGCACTTGGGAATGTTCCACGTGGAACACTTGCCCGCGCCGCCTGGTCAATTCCTCAGCGTCTTTCCCGTCTTCAGCGTGAACTGGATTCGTTCCTGCGTCTTCTTTTCGCCACACAGCGATTTGAACGCTTCGCGCTCCAGGTCGAGGATGTACTGCTCGCTCACGGGTGTGCCGGGAGTTACATTGCCGCCGCAGATCACCTCGGCGACTTTGTTGCCGATCTTGACTTCGTGATCGCTGATGTAGTCGCCCTGACGCATCAGGTAGACGCCCAACTTCAAAGTGGCCAGAATATTCTCCCCCGGCGCGGGCAGGTGGGTGCGCATCACGGGAGCCTCGTAGCCCCCGCGGAGCAATTCGAGAGCGCGCGCTTTCGCGTCCGCCAGCACCCGTTCGCGGTTCATGGTGATGCTGTCGGAGTCGGATAGAAAACCGAGCGCGCGCGCTTCGTGCGCCGAGGTTGCGACTTTTGCCATCGCGATGGTCTCGAACGCCTTCTTCATGGCTTCCATGAGTTCAACCGATTCGCCGCGGCCGTCGGGGCGGATCGAGGTCGCGCTGTCGAGGGCGCGCAGCAGCATTTCTTTGCAGCCGCCACCACCAGGCAGCAGGCCGACACCGACTTCGACCAGCCCGGTGTAGAGTTCTGCGTGCGGCTGGCGGGCAGGCGCGTGCAGTGAGATCTCCGTCCCGCCTCCGAGCGTGAGGCCGAATGCGCCCACCACCACCGGCTTGGCTGAGAACTTGATGGCCTGCGTCATGCCCTGGAACTGGCGGATGACCAGGTCGACGTCGTCCCATTCCTCCTCCTGCACCGCCATCAGCAGCAGCATGAGGTTCGCGCCCACCGAGAAATTCTGGGCGTCGTTGGTAATCACGAACGCCTCGAAGGCATCCCCCGGGCCGCCAGGCTTCAGGGTTTGCGTGATGAGCTGGATAATGTCAGCGCCCAGCGAGTTCATCTTGGAGTGGAACTCGAGGCAGCCGACGCCGTCGCCCAGATCGACCAGCGAGGCGCCCGAGTTCTTCTTGACCACGCCGTTGGACTTTTTCGCGACGCTGACCGACCACACACCCTTTGGAACGACCACCGGCTGCCAGCTGCCGCTTGCCAGATCCCAAAATTTACGTCCCGAGGCCGCCTTCGGTTCGTCTTCATACCAGCTCTTCTTGCCGGAGGCGAGCAACTTCTCGACGTTGGCCGCGACCGGCTGGTTTTCTTTTTTCATGCGCGCGACCGTGGCTTCGAGGCCGGCGGCGTCCCATAGTTCGAAGGGGCCCATCTCCCAATTGAAGCCCAGCTTCATGGCGCGATCGATCTCGACCACCGTGTCAGAAATTTCAGGGATGCGATTGGCGGAGTAAGTCCAGAGATCGGAAAGTGCGGCCCATAAAAACGCCCCCGCTTTATCCCCCTTCTGAGGTCCGCTGCCTTCGAGGCCGAGCAGCATGCGCACGCGCGCGCCCGTCTCCTCTACGTTCTTGGCCATATCGAGGGCGGGGAATTTGGGCTTGTGCCGGGGATGGTATTCGAGCGTCTTCCAGTCCAGGGCGAGGCGCTCTTCCTTGCCGTCGGCGCCTCTTGATTTCTTGTAAAACCCGCCCCGGGTTTTGTCGCCCAGCCATTTGTGCTCGAGCATTTTTTTGTAGAAATCGGGCAACTTGAGGTCGCTGCGCTCGTCGTGCACGTGGGCCGTCATGTTGCCGACCACGTGGCCGAGAATGTCGAGGCCCACCAGATCAATGGTGCGGAAGGTGGCGGACTTGGGCCAGCCCACGGGAGCGCCGGTAAGCGCATCGACGTCTTCGATGGTGAGGTCCATCTCCTGCATCAGGCGAATCACATTGAGCACCGAGAACGTGCCGATGCGGTTGCCGATGAAGTTAGGGGTGTCCTTGGCGAACACCACACCCTTGCCCAGCCGCACGTCGCTGAACCAGGTCACTGCCTCGATGAGGGCGCGGTCGGTGTCGGGCGTGGGAATCAGCTCCAGCAGGCGCATGTAACGCGGCGGATTGAAGAAGTGGGTGCCAAACCAGGAACGGCGAAAATCGTCGGGAAAGCCTTCGGCGATTTTGCCCACGGGCAGGCCGCTGGTGTTGGTGGTGATGATGGTGCCGGGCTTGCGAACCGCATCGACTTTCTTGAGCAGGGCGCGCTTGAGGTCGAGGTTCTCGACCACGGCTTCGACGATCCAGTCGACGTCGGCAAGCTGGTTGAGGTTGTCCTCGAAGTTGCCGATGGTGACGAGCTTCGCAAGCGAAGGTTCGAAGAACGCGGCGGGCCTGGATTTTCTGGCGGCGTCAAGGCCGGCATGGGCGATCTGGTTGCGCGCGGGGCCGTCGGCGTCGGGGGGAACGATATCCAGAAGGTAGCTGGGAACGCCGGCGTTGGCAAAGTGCGCGGCGATGCGGGCGCCCATGGTTCCGGCGCCGAGGATTGCGACTTTATGGATGCGCTTCATACTAAGGATGACTCCGGTGACTCGCCGTTCAAAGGCATGGCTAGGCAGACCACTTCACGACCCAGGGTATGGAGGACATTATTCTAAAGGAATCGGGGAAGGCGCGACTGTGATAAGGACATGGCGCGCAGGCCCGCTCTCCCACTAGGTCCGCAGTGCTTGCGCTTGTGCCCACAAATTCCTACACCGCAAAAAGACCGGGAGATTCTCGTATGGGAACGCGATCGGAGAGCGTGCCAGTTTCGCTGCTCGTCGGAACGATCAGGGCAGTTGGTCGATGGCCCACTCATTCTTGCCGGTTTTCAGAACGACCAGAGCGCTGCTTTGCGGGTGCAGCCGCTTGCTGGTTGAGTTCGCGGGATTCTGAAAGAGAGCAATGGGAAAGCGGTAGCGGCCGGTCGCGAGCTTCTTGCCGCGTCCAATTTCGAAGCTCTGCGGCTTCGATCCCTTGCAGGTGAGGAAGCCGTCCAGAGCGATGTCAGCGGTGCTCTGCTTGAGCCGATCGGAAAGCAGCAGGATGGCGGTTTCCTGGTCCTGCGTTTGCCACGCATGGAGAAAATGGTTGGCGGTGCCCAGGGCGTAGATGTAGTCCGGATCGACCGGCGGGGCTGGGGGTTTGGACTTGCCCGGAGATGGGATCGCCAGCACGGCAAGCAGCCAGAACGTTGCCAGGGTCCGAATCAACGGCGGAAACTTCCTTCTGCGCCAGGAATGGGGGAGCACTGTCCTTCTTAGCACGGGGCGCGCCGCCACGGAATGACAAAGGAGATGCGCGGGATTCTGCGCGGTCCGAGGTTGAAATGCCTGGGACGGTGGCGCTGGTGATTGCGTAACCGGGGCAGTGGTTCGTGAATGCGGGCAAAGATCAATGGGAGGACGAAGAGCGGGGGCACCCCAAAAACACGACAGGCGCGTACCGAATTAGATGTGGGGTGAGGATGGCATCGGTACGCGCCCTATTAAGTTGAATCAAGCCTAGAACCGCTTCGGCTCGATGTCAAGGAAAATCGTTTTAGTAGGGCCTATGAGATCAGTTTTGCGATCACAAAAGCGGTGCCGGCCGCAAGGCCACCGATCACCATTGTTTGTGACGCGCCCCGGAGGGGCGCGGTGCCGGTGAAGCGTGCTTTCAGGTAGCCGAACACTCCCAAAGCGGCCAGCGTCACCACGGCCGACCACAGCAAACCATGCGCGACGTTCGCAAGGATCATGTAGGGCGACAGTGGAATGAAACCGCCGGCCACGTAAGAAAACGCAATCGTCGCAGCGCTCGTGATTGCCCGCTTCGGGTCGGGCGCTTCCAGGCCCAACTCAAAGCGCATCATGAAGTCCACCCATTCCTTGGGGCGTTTGCTCAAGGCCTCCACCACGGGCGTGGCTTCCTCGGTGGTCAGACCATACTGCTCGAACAGTTCCTTCACTTCTTCTTTTTCGGCTTCCGGAATCTCGACGATCTCGCGCTCTTCGCGGAGCTTCTCCTGATCGTAGTGTTCAGCATCGCCCTTGGCGGCAAGATATCCACCCAGTCCCATCGCGATCGATCCGGCGGCGATTTCGGCGACGCCGCCAATCACGATCAGGCGCGTGACACTGACCGCGCCGGAAAGGCCGGCGGCGAGGGCGAAGGGCACGGTCAGGCCGTCGGCCATGCCGATCACGACATCGCGTACAAACAGTCCGGCAGTGAAATGCTTTTCTACGTGCGGAGTAATCGGCATCGCGGTTTCAGACCTCGGGATGAATTTTGAGATACTCCTGGGCCTTGCGCACCACCTGGCGCTCCCCGCTGTAGGCAAGCTTGACGAGCGCCTCTTCCAGCGGAAGCCAAAGTGCCCGGCGCACCTCGATGCGCATCTCCGGCGCAATGTCGTCGATGTTTCCCGACAGGTAACGCAGGAGATAGAAACTTACAATTTTGAACACGCGCTGCTTGTCGCCCCAGGAACGTACGTAGACGTACTTGATGTCGGTGAGCTTGGTGAGCAGGCTGGCGGTGACGCCGGTTTCCTCGCGAACCTCGCGGATGGCCGTCTGCTCCGGCTTTTCGCCTTCGTCGACCAGGCCCTTGGGAAGGGCGAAAACTACCTTGCGGGCGGTCTTGCGGCGGGCGGCGGTGGGCCGGGCGGCAGGCCCGGAGTCTTCTTTTTGAGGCTCAATGGCCGCGATGCACCAGTCGTCGGACATGCGCCGGAGGACGACCCCACCCGCAGAGAACTCGCGTACCATGCGCACTCAAGTTATCAGGAATAAAGAAGTTCGTCACCGGGGCCGGTTTCAGGGCTGGCCGGACCTACCGGAAGTCCCGCCGCCTGTCTCGAGGGCGCCGGAAGCCTGCCTCAGTAATGTCTCGAAGGTAACAAGGGTGACAAAAGGTAGCACCAAAGTGGTCTGCTCCATACCCTCCCGAAATGGCATCTTAGTTGAGTAAGTGAGGAAGCTGGTTTTTCCGGGCGACCGGATGTGGGGCTCCAGTGAAGTCGGTTAAGAAGATTATCCGGTCGGTACAGGCGTTCGGACGCGAGCTGTCGCGTTTCTCGGCGCCGCCCCAAACCCAGTCCGGCACGCCCGGAATCGGGATCGCACTGGGCGGAGGGTTTGCGCGCGGCATTGCGCATGTCGGCGTTCTGAAAGTTCTCGAAGAAGAAAAAATTCCCATTGATTTTATTGCCGGCACCAGCGTGGGCGCGCTGATTGGCGCCGCTTATTGCAGCGGCGTGACGCCCGCGGAACTGGAAGTCATTGCCCTGCGCGTGCGCTTCAAAACCTTTGCCCGCTGGACGCTTTCACGCCATGGCTTTGCCACCAACGAGCGCATGATTGGATTCCTGCAGAGCATTCTGAAGGTGAAGTCGTTCGAAGAACTGCGTATCCCGCTGGCCGTGACCGCGACCGATCTCAGTACGGGCGAGGGCGTGGTGTTTCATTCCGGGCCACTGGTGGAGCCCGTGCGCGCCAGCTGCGCCTATCCGGGAATGTTTTTGCCGGTGAACATTCGCGGGCGCTGGCTGGTCGATGGCATGCTGGCGCACGCGGTGCCGACCCGGCCGCTGGTGGAGATGGGAGCGAAGCGCGTCCTGGCGGTGCACCTGAAGGGCCGCTGGTCCAATGGCCGGGCGCCTCGCCATTTGTTCGATGTGATCGGGCAGTGTTTCGCGATCGCGCAGGACATGTGTTCGAGCCACTGGAAAGAAGCCGCTGACCTGGTCATTGAGCCGGATGTAAATGGTTTTGAGTACGACGCCTTCATGCACACCACCGCGCTCATCAAGGCGGGGGAAGTGGCCACGCGGCAGGCGCTCCCGGCGTTGCGGAAATGGCTTGAGAGCCGGCAGCCCCTGGGGCAAGCGAAAGCCGCTCGCGCGCTGGTACAGGCCGCGACCATGCCGGCCGATTGAAGTCCGTTCGCGGAATTGACATCGTTCGCCCGCCGGAGTAGCTTAGGGCGCTTTTCAGAACAAAAATTCACCAAACATCAAGGAGACCCTATGCGAGTGCCGGTGGCGCTTTATGGCGTGTTGTTGTGTGCGTGTGTCGCCCCCTTGTTGTCGGCGCAAGATGCCGTGAAAGTCGATCCCAAGCATTACTCCGTGGTCAGCGAAAACGATCAGGTCAGAATCTTGAAAGTGCACTACGGGCCGCACGAGAAGTCGGTCATGCACAGCCATCCCGCATCCGTTGCCGTGTTCCTTACCGACTCGACGGGGCAATTCACCCTTCCGGATGGGAAGAAGCTGCCCTTGACCAGCAAGCCAGGCGAGGCGCAGTTCACCCCGGCCGGCACCCACTTGCCGGAGAATACCGGGGAAAAGGGGTTGGACCTGATTCTGGTTGAACTGAAGAAATAGTTTGGGGAGTTAGCCGCGGTGTTGGTCGCGTGAGGCGTGAGCCGGTTGCCTGAATTTGACCACTACATTTTGCTTACCGTTCCTGCCTCCGCTTGGATTCTCTGCCATGCACGCTGCACATGCCTTGGCTCAGTGTTTGTCTGTCCCACGCAAAAGCGCAGCGTGAAACGGTCGTTGAGTTTGGTGTGCGTGAGGTAGAGATCCCCGGACCGGTTCAGGCGCTCCATCAGGGATTGGTTGGCGGCGTCTCCAGCCTTGAGGCGGAAGCAGACCAGATTGAGCGGAGCAGGAGCGGCCAGTTCGAAGCGATCGTCGTTCCGCACCCATTCGACGAATTGCTGGGCGAGCGCAACGTGCTCGCGGATGTGATGCTGCAATCCCTGGATGCCGTAGTGGCGGAGGACGAACCAGAGCTTCAGCGCGCGGAAGCGGCGGCCGAGCGGAATCTGCCAGTCGCGGTAGTCGATGACGGCGCCCGACTCGGTGGCCTGGTTGCGCAGGTATTCGGGCAGCACGCTGAGGGTCTGGATGAGCGCCTTGCGGTCGGCCACGTAAAAGACGTCGCAATCGAAATTGGTGAACATCCACTTGTGCGGGTTGAAGCAATAGCTGTCGGCGAGTTCGACGCCGGCGTGAATGTGGCGAAACTCGGGGCAGAGCGCGGCGGTCCCGGACATGGCGGCGTCTACATGCAGCCAGATGCAATGCTCCTGGCAGATGCGCGCGATTTCGGCCACGGGATCGATGGCATTGGAAGATGTCGTGCCCACCGTGGAGCACACAAAGCAGGGGATGAGGCCCGCGGCTTTATCCTGCGCGATCTGGCGGGCGAGCTGATCGGCTCGCAGGGCGAAGTTCCCGTCGACCGCGATGGCGCGCAGGTTGGCGGCCCCCAGGCCTGCGATCTTGGCGGCTTTCTCCACGGAAGAATGGGTCTGGGTCGAACAGTAGGCGACGAGTTTGCCGTCGCATCCCTTGGCATTGCTCGCGTAATTCGTGGCGCGTTCACGCCCCGCAAGCAGCGCGCACAGCGAGGCGCTGGAGGCGGTGTCCTGGATGACGCCTCCGCCGCTGCTGGTCGAGAGGAATTTTTCGGGTAAGCCGAGCATCGGCACCAGCCAGTCGAGCACGTGGGTTTCGAGTTCCGTGCACGCCGGGCTGGTCGCCCACAGCATCCCTTGCACGCCCAGGCCGGAGGACAGCAGGTCGCCCAGGATCGCCGGGCCCGACGCGTTGCAGGGAAAGTAGGCAAAGAAATTGGGCGACTGCCAGTGGGTGATGCCGGGCAGGATCAGCTTCTCGATGTCGGCGAGGATGGTGTCGAAGCTCTCCCCTTGCGCCGGTGCGCTCCGAGGGAGTGAGGCGCGGATCTGGCCGGGCTTTGCCGGGGAGAGCACCGGCAGGGATTCGATCTTCTTGTAGTAGTCGGCAATCCAATCGACCACGGCGTGGCCGTGCCGGCGAAATTCGTCCGGGGTCATGTGGAATGTTTTCTCGTCGTTCACGCTGTTCCTTTCCCGGCCATGCGGCGGGCTGCGGCCGCAATGCTTGTGGCTGATTGGATGGCGAGGTTCCCTCGACGCGCTGCGCCACTCAGGGCCAGCTGCCTGTCCTTCCACCATCGACCCCGCCAACGGTTTGCCCGAAAACTCGAGGCCAAAAAAATCTAGGTAAGCCGGCCGTAGTACACACGTGTCAAATATTCCATGGCAACGCTGCCGTCTTTCTTGTGCTCATCAAAAATACGACGGAGTTGCTGCAACATCGGTTCGTAATTGGCGTGTCCCGGCATGGGCGCGTAGGACGAAGAGAGCAGCCGGCCCTCGAGTTGGGCATAGTCGAAATCCTGGCGCATGGCGAACACGCGGGTTTCGAAGGGAGTCGGGGTAAAGAAATCCCCGATGTTGTCGGTAGTGTATTCGTGCCGCACCTGCTCGTAGTCGGTGCCGTAGGTCAGCAACAGCTTTTCATAGGCGCGGAGGAAAGGCGAGCTGTCGGAGCTGCGCTCGTTCCAGATCAGCACCGCCCAGCCCCCCGGTTTGAGGATGCGCGCAAATTCCTTGCGCGCCATGGGGAGATCGAACCAGTGGGCTGCTTGCGCAGCGGTGGCGAAGTCAACGCTTTGCTTGGGAAGCGTGGTCGCTTCCGCGGTTCCGGTCACGCTGGTAAAGTTGCGGTGGTCGGCCAGCAGGCGTTCGGCGGCCTCACGCATGTCGCGGTTCGGCTCGACTCCGTAAACGGGGTTGCCGTTCCTGAGCAACATGCGGGTAAAGATGCCGGTACCGCAGGCAATGTCGGCGACCACGGCGGCGGAACTCAGTCCGCACTCGGTGCGCAGAGTTTCGAGCACTTGGGATGGGTAGCCGGGGCGGTAGCGAATGTAGTTTTCAACCCGGGCAGAGAAGCGAAGCGTGGGGTCGGCGTGCGCCATAGGTCCCAGTTTATCCGAAGCAAACCGCGGTTTACGGCCCGCTTCACCGTCGGCTTGCTAAACTAACGGGACCATGCGGCTTGTCATCAAAGTCGGAACCAGCCTGATTGCGCCGGGAGGGCGCATCGATACCGAGCGCATGCGTGCGCTGGTCGATCAGCTCGATCTGTCGCGGCACGAATATCTGATCGTCAGCTCCGGAGCGATCGCTTCCGGCATGTCGAATTTGCGGCTGGGGGAGCGTCCGACCAGCGTGCCCCGCATGCAGGCCTGCGCCGCCGTGGGGCAGAGCTTGCTGATGCACACCTACGAGCAGTTATTCTTCGGCAAGAAAGTAGTGGCCCAGCTGTTATTGTCGAGCGACGATTTTACTTCCACGATCCGCTACAAGAACTTGCAGAACGCGCTGCATGAACTGGTGAAGCTGGGCGTGGTACCCATCGTCAATGAAAACGACAGCGTCTCGGTGCGCGAACTGGTGGGCGCGTTCGGGGATAACGACGAACTCAGCGCGCTGCTGGCCACCGCGGTGCACGCGGATTGGCTGCTGCTGCTCACCGATGTGGATGGCTTTTTTGTCCCCCAGGGCCGCCAGTCCCGGCGGCTGGTGCGCACCGTGCGAAAGCTGACGCCCGCAATGGAAGACCTCTGCAACGGCAAAGGCAAGCTGGGAACCGGCGGCATGCGCTCGAAACTGCGGGCCGCCAAAGCCGCCAGCGAAGCGGGCGTGCACGTGGCGATTGTGAACGGACGGCATCCCCACGCGATCGAGTGGGCCGTTGCCCGCAAGATCGGCACATATTTTCCGGCGCAGCAAGCCCGGCACTGACATGACTACCACCGTCAACCCGACGCTTTCCACCCTCGAAAGGCTGGAGCGTGCCCGTGATGCGGCGCCGCTCGTGGCGGAACTCTCGACCGCGAAGAAGAATGAGTTGCTGCTGGCGATGGCGGATGCGATCGAAGCCCAGGCGGCGGGCATTGTTGCGGCAAACCAGAAAGATCTGGAGTCCAGCGCGATCGCCGGCGCCATGCGCGATCGCTTGCTGCTCACCCCGGAGCGAATCGGCGCGATGGCCGCCGGGATACGGGAGGTTGCGTCCCTGCCCGACCCGGTGGGAGAAATCATCGTCGAATGGAAGCGGCCGAACGGCCTGCTGATCCGCAAGGTACGCGTTCCCTTGGGCGTGATCGGGATCATCTACGAATCGCGGCCCAACGTCACCGTCGACACGGTTGCGCTCGCGCTCAAGACGGGCAATGCCATCGTGTTGCGTGGCGGCAAGGAAGCCGTGCACAGCAACCAGCGCCTGGTTGAGATTCTGAGCAGGGTGCCGGGCTTGCCGCCCGGCTCCATCCAGTTGCTCGACTCGACCACCCGCGATTCGGTGCAGGAGTTGATCCAGGGACGCGGCCTGGTGGATGTAATCATTCCGCGCGGTGGCGCCGGGCTGATCGACTTTGTGGTCGAGAATTCGATCGTCCCGGTGATCGAGACCGGCGCCGGGAACTGTCATGTTTTCGTGGACGAGTCTGCCGACCTCGACATGGCGGATCGGATCGTCATCAACGCCAAGACGCAGCGGCCCTCGGTCTGCAACGCGGCGGAAAAATTGCTCGTTCACGAAGCCATCGCGGCTGCCTACCTGCCGCGCATTGCGGAGAAGTTGCGCGCGCACGGGGTGGAACTGCGCGGCGACCCGGCGACTCTTCGTTTCACGCCATCGTTCGACGTTCAACCCGCCACCCAAGAGGATTGGAAGGAAGAATATCTGCGCCTGTGCATCGCCATCCGGGTGGTTTCGGGAGTGGACGAGGCGATCGCGCACATCAACCGTCATTCCACCAGGAATTCGGATGCCATCGTGACCGAGAATGAAGGGAACGCGCGCCGCTTTCTGCGGGCAGTCGATTCGGCCGCGGTCTACTGGAATGCCTCGACGCGCTTCTCCGACGGCGGGGAGTTCGGGTTCGGCGCCGAGATGGGTATCAGCACCCAGAAACTGCATTGCCGCGGGCCGTTCGCGCTGGCCGAGTTGACGTCCTCGAAGTACGAGGTAATCGGGAGCGGTCAGGTGCGCGGTCAGTAGCAAGATTCCCCGGCAGGTCGTCCCCGCGGCACCGTGTGCAATTCCTCGACGAACCCGGCGCCAAACCGCCTGGCTAAGTTCACACGCTGCTGCATGGCGGCGCGTGATCGATCGGCATTCGCGGTACAATTCTTAATTCATCTGCCAGGTGCCGTGTGAGAGGGGTTTCTTCCGAAGCAACCAGAACCGTTCTTCCCGTTGGGGAAGTGGCGCCCGACTTCGATCTGCCGGCCCTCGTCGGCGGCGTGAAGAAACGCTTTCATTTGCGCGAGCAGCTATCCCGGACAAATGTTGTCCTCGCTTTTTATCCGCTGAACTGGGAAGGCGTCAGCGCGCGGCAACTGGCCGAGTACCAGGCTCAGCGGGAAAAGCTTGCGCCCCGCGCCGAGGTCGTGGCGATCAGTGTCGACTCCATCATGAATACCACCGTGTGGGAGCGGGACATCGGACCGCTTGAATTCACCCTGTGCAGTGATTTCTGGCCGCACGGGCAAGTGAGCCGATCCTATGGCACCTTTCGCGAGGCTGGTCCCCAGGCCGGTTCCAGCGAGCGAGCGCTCTTCGTTGTAGAACGCAGCGGGAAAATCGCATTGAGCAGAAAGTACGATCCCAGCGAGTTACCCCCGCTTTCCGATGTACTCGAGGCGCTGCTCAAACTGTGAAATGTGCAGCCGAAAGCGCCCACCCGGCAGTGACCGGTCTTCCCCCTGTCATTTGTTTCCAGGAGCTTCATGAAGATTTTCTTCGGTAGTGTTCTGGCCTGTTCCCTGTTCCTGTTCGGTTCCAACGGCGCGGAGTCGCCGGAGAGCGTCAAGGCCGGACCTTCTTTATTCGGGTTTCGCGATGCCGCCCCGGAACTGAACGCCGAGTCGCGCTTTCTGGCCGTGCCCGACGCCAAGCGCGCCGAAGAGCATTTGCGCATTCTTACCCAGGCGCCGCACATCGCGGGGTCTCCGGAAGACAAGGCGACTGCCGACTACGTGGCCGCTCAATTCCGCGACGCCGGTCTCGAGACCGAAATTGTCGAATACCGGGTGTGGTTCAACTACCCCCTGGAGATCAGTTTGGACATGACGGCTCCAGCGGGCGTCGGAATGCACGGACCCTCGCGCGAACACGTGGCGAACGATCCTTTTCAGGACGATCCGCGCGTGACCACGCCCTACAACGGCATGTCGCCTTCGGGCGACGCCGAGGCCGAGGTGGTGTACGCGAACTACGGCTCGCTCGAAGACTTTCAGAAGCTGGCGCAGATGAAGATCGACGTGCGCGGCAAGATCGTCCTGGTCCGCTACGGGCAGAACTTCCGGGGAGTCAAATCATTTGTGGCGCAGGAACGCGGAGCCGCCGGCGTCATTATTTTCTCCGATCCCGCCGATGATGGCTGGAAGCGCGGCGACAAGTATCCCCAGGGCCCATGGCGCCCGGACACGGGAGCGCAACGGGGCTCGGTCGGATATATGTTCCAGTTTCCCGGCGATCCGACGACGCCGGGCGTGGCTGCCCTGCCGTCATTGCCGGATTCCAAACGTACCCCTCCGGAACAATCCCCGCAGATGCCGAAAATTCCGACCACCCCGCTTTCTTACGCCGATGCCTGGCCCATTCTCGAACACCTTGCCGGCCCGGAATCGCCGCGCGAGTGGCAAGGCGCGTTGCCGTTTACCTACCACGTCGGCCCGGGTCCGGCAAAAGTGAAGATGCACCTCAAGCAGGACTACCAGTACCGCACCATCTGGGACGTGATCGGCCGGCTGCGCGGCAGCGAAGCGCCGGACGAGTGGGTCGTTTCCGGCAACCATCGCGATGCCTGGGTATACGGCGCGGTCGATCCCAACAGCGGGACGGCGGCGATGCTGGAAGCCGTCCACGGGATCGGCGAACTTCTTAAGTCCGGGTGGCAGCCCAAACGCACGCTGGTGTTCGGGAGTTGGGATGCGGAGGAGGAAGGCCTGATCGGATCAACCGAGTGGGGCGAGCAGCACGCCGAGGAACTCACGCAGGCGGCCGCTTATTTCAATGTGGACGTCGCCGTTTCTGGCCCCAGATTTGGCGCCTCGTCCGTGCCCAGCCTGAAACAGTTTCTGCGCGATGTAACCAAGGCCGTGCAGAGTCCGCAAGGCGGCACCGTCTACGAGGCGTGGCGAAAGGCCAATCAACCGGGCGGCGATTCATTCAATCCCCAGGAGACATCCAGCAGCACGTTCCGTCCACCCGCCGCCCAGGCGCATCCCGATGTTCCCGTGGGGGACTTGGGGAGCGGCTCTGACTACACGGTTTTTCTGCAACACCTGGGCGTCCCTTCGGCGGACGTCGGCTCGACCGGTTCGTATGGCGTATATCACTCGGTCTTCGACAATTTTCAGTGGTTCAAGAAATTCGGCGATCCGGACTTCGCCTATGAGCAGCAGATGGCGCGCGTGTACGGTCTGGAAGCAGTGCGCATGGCGGATGCCGACGTTTTGCCGTTTGATTATGAGGAGTACGGCAAAGAAATCAGGGCCTACATCGACGGTGCCAAGAAAAAGGCTGAGGGTAAGTTCGGCAGCAAGGTTCCGGATTTCGCCCCGGCGGGCGAAGCCGCCAGGCACTTCGAGGAGGCCGGAGCAAAGATTCTCGCAAAGCAGAGGAAGCCGCCGCCAGATGCCGCCCGGCTGAATCGCGCGCTGCGCGAGGCCGAGCGCGCCCTGCTCTTACCCGAAGGATTGCCGAACCGTCCCTGGTATCGGCACGCCATCTATGCGCCCGGACAATACACCGGCTACGCCGCGGTCGTCATTCCCGGGGTGAATGAAGCCATCGACGCGGGCGATCTGGAGCGCACGCGAAAGCAGCTCGCCGCCCTGGCAGAGGCTCTGCAGCGTGCCGCGGCGATCCTGGAGAGCTACCGCTGACAGGATGCAAGAATTTGCACATTCGCAAAGCTCACGCCGATTGCAGTGCTTTAGGTTAAACTTCAAATGCGGCAACGGCTTGCTTGCTTCGCATCGAAGTGGCCGTGGACGGGCGCTTTCACGCCGTGCTGGATCGCTCTTCTACTGAAAAATTCTTGCTTCTTCGTTCCGCCGCACCGAGGGCCGATGCCGCTGGCACGCATCATTACGGACTCCGTAGATGACTCCCTGGAACTCAGCATGCAGTTGCGTGCGCGTGGGTTTCGAGTGGAAACGGTGACTCCCGATCAAATTCCCGACACGCCCGCGGACCTTGAAGTACGCCTGGAAGAGTGCGCTCCCGAAGAAGTGCTGACCAAAGCCGCTCACGTCAAGGAAAGTGAAGACCTGTGGGTCTTCGTAGCGCCAGGAGCATTGGACGACAGGGCTCGACCGATGCGGACGATTCCGCTCGTGCCACAGGTCATGGAAGCGCCCGCTGCGCCAGTGCCAGCCTTGCGGGCCGACCGCCAATCGACGGTAGAAATTCCACGGGAAATGCCCGAGGACGATTTTATTTTGTCCGAACTGGTGGCAGCGCGCCCTGAGGAAACTCCCCACGGGGCACCGCAGCCGGCAATTCTCGCGACGCCTGCCGAAGCCAACAGCGATGCTCTGCACTCGGGCAGTGCGACGCTGCTATCACCGCCGACCGTCGCGCCGCTGATCCCCGCGCCACCGACGCCCGCGCCGCTTCCGTCCAACAAGGTGAAGGTGGTGGTGCTTCCGAAACTGCCCGAGCCCCCGCAGATTCCCGATGTTCCGCAGCGCGCGCAGCCGGTAAATTTGGTTTCGGCCACGGTGCCGCCTCTGGCCCGAAGACGATCCGTCGGACCTTACAAGATTGCGTTTCGAACCGGGCCCTTGTTCTGGAAGCGGGCCGCGGTTTCGGCGGTGCTGGTGGTGATGGTCGGGCTTCTGGCGGCGGTGGTTGGTCTGCGGCCTCGGTTGCCTGCGGCGGGCAAGCCCACGACAGCTTCACCTGCGGCCTCTCCCGCGGCCCCGCCGTCGCGTGCGCCGCAGGTTTCACGCTCCCCCGCTACCCCGTCTCCAGCGCCCGCCGTTGCCAAGGCGCCCCCGAAAACTTCCGTGGCCCCTGCGCCACCCAAGCCCGCACCCGTGACCGCGAAGGCTCCCCCTAAAGTGGAGCCTCCACGCCGCCGGGCTTCGTCTTCCGACGACGGGATGGTTGCCGAAGATACCGTAGTTTTCTACGACCGCAAGCCTGTTCCGTCTACGGCAAAAGCCCCGCCCCGGGCAGACGTGAAGCGCAATTCCGACGAGAACTGAGTCAGCCGGTCATTCGAATCGGGCGGCCAGGGCCCGATCGGCCGAGTAGGCGCCGCTGCCCCGGACCATCAACGTGACCGCGATCGCCAGCACCAGCAAGTGATATTCAAAGCCCTCACCTTTCTGCTCTCCCGTCCAGTTCATGAAGAGCCCGAACTGGGAGTGCACCATGACGACCGCGACCAGCATGTTGCATGCGATGCCGAATGCGGCAACCCGTCCGAGCGCTCCCAGGATGAGTCCGATGCCTCCCAGAAACTCCGCGCAGATTGCCAGGAAGGCAAAGGGAGCCGGGATGTGCATCATGTTGGTGAAGAAGCCCATGGTGCCGGAAAAACCGTAACCCCCAAACCAGCCCAGCGCTTTCTGCGCACCGTGCGCAAAAAAGATCACGCCGAGTATCAGACGAAGCCAGGTCAGCGTGCCATCATTCGAGGTTGCCAGCAGTTTGCGAAACATGAAAAATCCTCCTTTAGCCGATCAATCTGTCCGATTTCTGGCGCGTGCGAGAATTGCTTGACTCGTCAACTATTTGCCCCAAAAAAGTCATTCCAGATGGGCTCGAATCGTTTCCAGGTTCAGGATGAGCGAGCGCAGCGTTTCGCTTGTCAACGGTTCCATGGCCTGTGCCCCCCGGGCCGCCAACGGCTTCTCCAGATCGGCCAGCAAGCGCAGCCCGCGGTTCGTGATCCAGCAGAGAACCTGGCGGCGATCTTCGGGGCAGCGCTCGCGCCGCACCAGTTGCTTGGCCTCGAGCTTGTCCAGAAGGCGCGTGATGCCCGGAGCTCTTTCGACCATTCGGTCTGCGATTTCCAGGGTCGGTGTGCCTTCCTTTCCGGCTTCCCGCAAAATTCGCAGCACGTTGTACTGTTGCAGCGAGATGCCGTGGGGTTCGACCAGTTGGGCGAAAATTCTTTTCAGCAGGTCAGTGGTACGAAACAAGCCGAGCATGGCTTCTTGCGCCGGCGACTCGAAGGGCTTACTCTGCCGAATTTCTTCGCGAAGCGTTTTCCGTTTTTGAGGGCCCCGGTCCATCACGCCCAGAATAGATGACATATCAATGAATGACGATTCAAGTTTCCCATACGGCAATGCGCGATACTGTCGAAGTCCCGTCGCTTGTAGGGCTTCCGAACGCAAAGTTTTCTGAACACTTTTCTGGGAGCGAGTTTTTCAACAGCCACGCCTGTTAACAACAGTTAGCTACCCCTCGCGTTGACCATAAATCGGGTAGGCACCCTATCGACTCAGGCGCGGGTGCCCGCTTACTCTTCGAACATCTGCAGTTCGCCGGATTGGATCCTTGTAAAGCGGTCCAGCAGCAATAAAGGAGAAATATGCGCGCCGCCCTGATAATGGCCTTCTCTGTCTTATTTGTCCCAACCTTTGTCACGATTCCAGCTCAATGCCAGGAAAGTGCTTCATCTTCCCAGTCTGCAAATAACGGTGCGGTAGAGGGCACGGTGGTGTCCTCGACCCGCAATACGCTGGTCGTGCGCACCGACGACAACCAGTACCAGTTATTCACCTACGACCGGGGCGCTGTTCGGTCGGGATCGCTTGTAGCAGGCGCCCGAGTTCGGGTGGCAGCCGGGCCTGCCGATGAAAACGGCGTCCGAGTCGCCAGCAATGTCACCGTGGTGTCGGCACCCTCTGGTACGTCCGTGGACAAGGGCGCTCAGGCGGCTCCCGTGCCCGAGAAGGTTCGCGATATTGAAAGCGACATCAAACGCGAGAGCCGGCGTTGGCGCCTGGGCGTACGCGCGGGCGCCGCGTTTGACCCCGAACTCTTTACCTTTGGCGTTCAAAGTCAGATCGGGCCGATTTTGCATCCGCGGGTGTTGTTCCGGCCAAACGCCGAATTCGCTTTTGGAGAGGTCACCGACCTGATCGCCTTGAACTTCGAGGCGATTTACCGATTCTCGGGGGCGCGTCGGAGCGGCAATTGGACACCCTATATTGGCGGTGGACCGGCTATGATTTTCATCCACCAGGGTCTTGGTGAAGGGCGAGATATTAGTTTCAGCAACTTCGACTACGAAACCGGACTGAACGTTCTGGCAGGAATACAGTCCCGGAAAGGCACCTTCGTTGAATTGAAGACCAGCTTGTATTCCGGGCCTGCACCGAAGTTGCGCCTGATTATCGGGTACAACTTCTGAGCCCCCACGCGCATTTGCGTGCTGCAGGGTAACTGTTGCAAAATCCCGATTGCACGCAATAGCGGCACAGTGAACCCCTTGGGCATGCATGCGTACTTCCGGAAGTCCCGAAGATACATACTCAGAGTATGTCCAGATATGGATGACGGAATAGAGGGTGGCGGAGGGATGGGAATGTAGAAAGACTGAATTCCAGCCTGGGCTGGCTGGCCTCATCCAGAGCTGATCTTTAAAGTATTGTTCGAGAGCGATGCCGTGTGTCGCTGACTACGTCCGGCTATTATCGACGCTACCCGCAGCCGTGGGGGAGACGGGCGGAGATCCCTCCCGCGCGCCGTAGATGCCGCCCCCATTCGATGGCTTGACCGTCGTGTGCTATTTCAGCGTGACCAACTTTTCGACCAGTTCCGAATAGTCTTTCTTCTCCAGCCCGTGGACTTCTTTGTTGTACTCGTCCACTTTCGCCGAATAGTTCATCGAGCAGAACTTCGGGCCGCACATCGAGCAGAAGGCGGCCTCTTTGTAATAGTCGTCGGGCAGGGTCTCGTCGTGCATGGCACGGGCGGTCTCGGGGTCGAGCGATAACGCGAACTGCTTTTCCCAGTCGAACTTGTAGCGCGCATAGCTGAGGGCGTCGTCGCGATCCCGGGCGCCGGGGCGGTGGCGTGCGACGTCGGCCGCATGGGCGGCGATCTTGTAGGCGATGATGCCGTCTTTCACGTCTTTGTCATTGGGCAGCCCGAGGTGCTCTTTGGGCGTAACGTAGCAGAGCATGGCGGCTCCGTACCAGCCGATCATGGCGGCCCCGATCGCCGATGTGATGTGGTCGTAGCCGGGCGCGATGTCGGTCACCAGCGGCCCCAGAGTGTAGAAGGGAGCTTCATAGCAAAGCTCATTTTCCTTGTCCACCTGCTCCTTGATCTTGTCGAGCGGAACGTGGCCGGGACCCTCGATCATCACCTGCACGTCGTGCTTCCAGGCAATCTTGGTGAGTTCGCCCAGCGTCTTCAGTTCCGCGAACTGGGCTTCGTCGCTGGCGTCGGCAATGCAGCCGGGGCGCAGGCCGTCGCCCAGCGAAAAGCTGACATCGTATTTCTTGAGGATCTTGCAGATGTCTTCAAAGCATTCGTACAGGAAATTCTGCTTGTGGTTGAAGGCCATCCATTGGGCCAGGATCGCGCCCCCGCGGCTCACGATGCCGGTGATACGCTTGGAAACCAGGGGCAGGTACTGGATCAGCACTCCGGCGTGGATGGTCATATAGTCCACGCCTTGCGCAGCCTGTTCCTCGATCACTTCCAGCATGACCTGGGCCGAGAGGTCTTCGACGCGCTTCACCCGCGCGATGGCCTCGTAGATCGGAACCGTGCCGATCGGAACGGGCGAATGACGGAGGATGGCTTCTCGGATTTCGTGAATGTCGCCGCCGGTCGAAAGGTCCATCACCGTATCGGCGCCGTAATGCACCGAGGTGTGCAGCTTCTTCAGTTCCTCATCGATGTTGGAGGTCACCGCCGAATTGCCGATGTTGGAGTTGATTTTGCACAGCGAGGCTACGCCAATGCACATCGGCTCCAGTTCCGGATGGTTGATGTTGGCCGGGATAATCATGCGGCCCCGGGCGACCTCGTCGCGCACCAGTTCCGGGGTGATCTTCTCGCGCCCGGCGACGTAGACCATCTCCTCGGTCACCCGGCCCTGCCGGGCGTAGTGCATCTGCGAGAAATTGCCATCCTGATTTTCGGCTTTGCGACGGGCCAGCCACTCGGCGCGGGGCTGCGCAACTTTGCCGTTGGAGCCGTTTGCATGGGTACCGTTTCCGGGCGTGTCCTTCGTGGGAGTCATGGACTGCGCAACCTCACTGGGATTTATTTCCACGATTATACGCTGCACAAACCATGCTGGCGGCCCGACATTGGGGCCGGGAAGGGGAATGCTTAACCGCTGAGATCGCGAAGAAAAGCCGCAGAGGGCGCGGAGAAGGCCGGAATGGTGCGAGGAACGCGAGCCCAAATGTGGCAAGAAAACCGGTGTTCACGTTCTCTGGTCTACTCCGTCTAACAAAGGTTGCACATACAATCCTCTGTTATGCCTGCGAGGTCGCAATGCAAAAATTTGGAATTCTGTTGGCTGCGGTTGCTCTGTTAGGACTATTGGCGGTTGCGCAGACTTCGGATGCAGCCCAACCGGCGGGCGGCTTCAGCATTGAGGCGATCGACAAGACCATCGATCCCTGCACCGACTTCTACCAATATGCCTGCGGAAATTGGCTGAAGCAGACTGATATCCCGGCCGACCAGACGGAATGGGCGAGTTTCACCGAATTGTATGAACGCAACCTGCTCACCCTGCGAGGAATTCTGGAGAAGGCGTCCGCGGCCGGGGCACGCAGGAGCGCGGTCGACCAGAAGATTGGCGACTATTACGGCGCCTGCATCGACGAGAAAACCGCCGACGCCAAAGGCCTGGATCCACTGAAGCCGGAGCTTGATCGGGTGGCGGCCGCGAAGGATAAGCCAGCCCTGATCGACGTGATTGCCCGCTCGCACATCGTGGGGGCAAACTCGCTGTTCGTTTTTTATTCCGCGCCCGATCTGCACAACGCGGACCTGGTCATCGCTTATGTCGATCAGGGCGGCCTCACCTTGCCCGATCGCGACTACTACATCAAGGACGATCCCAAGCACGCGGAGATGCGCCAGCACCTGGTCGAGTACGCGACCCAGATGTTCACCCTGGCGGGGAGATCTCCGCAACAGGCTGCCGATTCGGCGCAAGCAGTGTTGCGCATCGAGACCGCCCTGGCCAAGGCCGAGATGGACCGCACCCTGCGGCGTGATCCCAGGAATCGCGACCACAAGATGAAACGCGATGAAGTCCTCTCCCTGGCGCCGAACTTTTCTCTGAACCGTTACTTCTCGGCGATCCAGGCGCCGGACTTCTCGGAATTGAATGTAGGCAACCCGGAATTCTTCAAGCAGGTCAACTCCGTCATCACAAGCGAGCCGCTGGAGGCATTGAAGACCTACGTGAGCTGGCACCTGCTGGACACGGCCGCTCCCTGGCTATCCAAGCCGTTCGTTGACGCCAATTTCAAGATGCAGCAGCAACTCACCGGGCAGTCGGAAATCCAGGCGCGCTGGAAGCGGTGCGTAGACTCGACCGATGGTGCCTTGGGCGAGGCGCTGGGGCAGAAATACGTGGAAGAAACTTTCGGCGCCGACGGCAAACAGCGCATGCTCAAGATGGTGGATGCCCTCGAAGTTTCGCTCGACCAGGACATTCGGTCCCTGCCCTGGATGAGCGAGGACACCAAGAAACAGGCGAAGATCAAGCTGGACGGGATCCGCAACAAAATCGGCTATCCCGAGGTCTGGCGGGACTACAGTTCGCTGAAAATTGAGCCCGGCGACCTGCTGGGCAACTTCCTGCGTGCCACTGAATTTGAGTCGCGGCGTCAAGTTGCCAAAATCGGCAAGCCCCTCGATCGCAAGGAGTGGGGGATGACACCGCCGACCGTGAATGCCTACTACAGCCCTCCCAGAAATGAAATCGTTTTCCCCGCCGGCATCCTGCAGCCGCCCTTCTTCGATAAGAAAATGGACGATGCCGTGAACCTGGGCGGCATCGGCGTCGTCATCGGCCACGAACTGACCCATGGATTCGACGACCAGGGACGCAAGTACGATCCGCAAGGGAACCTGCGCGACTGGTGGACGGAGCAGGACGGCAAGGAATTCGAAAAGCGCGCGGGCTGCGTTGCCAGCGAATATGGCAACTTCGTCGCCATCGATGACCTGAAGCTCAACGGCAAGCTGACCCTGGGAGAAAACACGGCCGACAATGGCGGCGCGCGCATCGCGCTGGCCGCCCTCGAACAACTGATCGCCCAGGACAAGACCGGCAAGGCCGCGGAAAAGATCGACGGCTACACCCCCGAACAGCGCTTCTTCCTGGGCTTCGGCCGGGTGTGGTGCGAGAAGCGCCGCCCGGAGTTCTCCCGCATGTTGGTAGGAGTCGATCCGCACTCGCCGGGAAAGTACCGCATCAACGGCGTGGTGCAGAACATGCCGGAATTCCAAAAAACCTGGGGCTGCAAGGCCGGGCAGGCGATGGTGGCGGAGAACGCTTGCCACGTTTGGTAGCGAATCTGCGCGCGGTCCCCTCGGTTTGGCGGCCGCTTTCGTGCCCGCGAAGACCCAGACCGCCGCGGCGGTTCAGGAAACGGTGCGGCTGCCAGAAAGCTTAGTGCCTGCTTTGCAGTTCCCGGAAGCCTTTGCGGCGCTGCTCGCTGTAGCCGTGCAGGGCGTCGGTGATGATGGGGAACGCTTCGGCGGCGGGACGAATTTCGTCGACTTCGACCGCCTTGCCTTCCAGTTGCTTGTAGTCCTGAAAAAAGCGCCGCAGCATGAGCAGGCGGTGCGGCGGCATCTCGTTGGCTTCGTGGTAGCTGTTGAACTCGGGATCTTCCGTCGCGACCGCGATGATCTTGTGGTCCTTCTTGCCGGAATCAATCATGGTCATCAACCCGATCGCCCGCGCGTGAATGATGGTCAGCGGCACCACGGTTTCCTGGCAGAGCACCAAAACATCGAGCGGATCGTCATCCTCGGCGAGGGTTTGCGGAATGAAGCCGTAGTTCGCGGGATAATAAACCGCGGAGTAGAGCACGCGGTCCAGTTTGATCAGCCCGCTCGCCTTGTCCAACTCGTACTTCACGCTGGACCCGAAGGGGATTTCGATGACGCTGCTGAATTCGGCGGGCAATTTGTCGCCCGGGGTCACATCGTGCCAGGGATGGATCATGAAGAGAGCGCTCCAGGGGAAAAGAAAAGCAAGCTGGCATTCTACCAGCAGGGCCCCGTCGAGCCCGTCCGGAGGAGGTCATTTAGTCGTTTTGGTTCAATGCTTTGGCGGCAAATGGTCGTGCCGCCGGTGCGCGATTGTGGCTTGACCGGGGCGCGGGCTACGCGTAGAGTTTGAGTTACAAGCCTCGGGGAAATTACTTATGTCCAGTGAAACCAGCAAATACCTGAAATTCGGTGGTGCCACGGCCGTCATTCTGTTGATGCTCGGCTACCTTGCTTATACCGGCGTGCAGGAAAGCAAGAGCTATTACGTCACCATCAAAGAGCTGCGGGGCCTCGGGGATAGCGCTTATACCAAGCGGTTGCGGGTCGCCGGCAACGTTCAGGCGGGATCGATCAAGCGCAACGGCACGCACGTGGATTTCATCCTGATCGAGCAGGACCTGACCCTGCCCGTCAGCTATGCCGGGACCGAGCCGCCGCCCGATACCTTCAAGGACAACTCGCAGGCGCTGGCCGAAGGCAGCTTTGGAAAAGACGGCGTTTTCCGCGCCAAAGCGTTGCAGGCCAAGTGCGCGTCGAAGTACGCTCCGGCCAAGCCTGGGGATCCCGCAAGCGGCACTCCCAACACGGCTCCGCCCAAGAGCATGACCGAGTCGCAAGGTTCTTCGAAGGGCGTAACCCTGTAGCACGCGGTTGGCTTCTCTGACGAAACCAATTCGACTGTGAACGACCCCAACGCGGCGCCCACCGAAGCCGAACCCATCATTGCGGTTGCGAATCTCGTCAAGCAATTCGGACGCTTTGCCGCCTTGCGCGGCGTGAGCGCCTCCTTCCGGGCTCGCCGCATGTACGGCATTCTCGGTGACAACGGGGCCGGGAAGACAACCCTGCTTCGCATCCTTGCCGGGCTGGTGCCGGCCACGCGCGGCCAGATCACCATCCTGGGCAAGAACAATCCCCGCGAGGTCTGTCGCGAATTCGGCTACATGGCGCATCCTTCGCTGCTGTACGACGAGATGAGCGGCATGGAGAACCTGTGCTACTTTGCGCGGCTCTACGGGCTGCAGGGCGATGCGGGCTGCGCTCAGACCATCAAGGCGGTGGGTCTCGATCCCGAACTCGAACGGCCGGTAGGACAATATTCCCAGGGCATGCGGCAACGGATGTCGCTGGCACGGGCACTGCTGAACGATCCCACGCTTCTGCTGCTCGACGAACCTTTCTCCAATGTCGATATCCGTTCCGCTCGCGAAATGGTGAAGCTGCTGGCCCGCATGCGCGACCAGGGCAAGACGATCTTCGTGGTGACCCACCAGGCTTCTTTGCTCGAGGGCAGCGCCGATGAGTTCGTCTGGATGGACAATGGGCAAATCATCAATCGCACCCCGGACTTGAAATTTATGGAGACTGCATGAGCGCGCCCCCGGGCATCTTGCGGGCCACGCTGGCCAAGGACATCCGCCTGGAGTGGCGCTCCAAGGATGCCATCAACTCCATGCTGTTTTTCGCCCTGCTGGTGGTGGTGGTATTCAGCTTTTCGTTCGATCCGGTCGCGGAAGAGTCGCGCCAGATCGCCGGCGGCCTGGTCTGGGTAGCGTTCCTGTTTGCCGCGGTGGTCGCGCTCAATCAAACCTGGGCGCGTGAACTGCGAAATCAAGTGCTGGACGCCTACCGGGTGTCGCCGGCGCCCGCCAATGCCCTGTTCCTCGCCAAGGCGATGGGCAATTTCCTCTTTGTCGGCGTGCTGGAAGCGCTGATGACCCCATTGTTCGTGGTCTTTTACAAGCTGCGGGTGCTCGGTCCGGCATGGCAACTGCTCCCGGTGGCCATTTTGGGCACCTGGGCCATCGTGGTGAACGGAACGTTCTTTGCGGCCATGTCCTTGCGGACCCGCAGCCGCGAGATCATGTTGCCCCTTTTACTATTTCCCATCACCATCCCGGCGTTACTATCCATGGTGGAAGCTACCACGACGATCCTGGTAGGCGACCCGTCCACCTCGGCGAAGTTCTGGATCGTGTTGCTTGCGACCTACGATGTGGTGTTTACTACTGGCTGTCTGGCACTGTTCGAAACCATTTTGCACGCCGAATGAAAAAAGCCTTCCCCATCTTCGGACTGCTGACCGCCGCGTTGCTCAGCTACGCCCTCTACCAGGCCCTGATCGTGGCCCCTACCGAACAGACCATGGGCGACGTGCAGCGTATCTTCTATTATCACGTGCCCTCGGCATGGACCGCGTTCCTGCTGTTCTTCATCAACTTTCTGGCGTCGCTGCAGTACCTGGTCCGGCGCGATCCCAAGACCGACAAGATTGCCAACTGGTTTGTGATCGCGATCGGCATTTTGACTTGCCTGGCGCCCTACGTAATCCCCAGCCTTCTGCCCCCGGGGGTGCGCCCGTCCTCGATTGTGACCACCGGGATCGCGCTGGTCGCGCTCTACTTCCTCATCAAAAAGTATTTCTCGGAAGAGCAGACCGATATGCTGGCGCTGACCACCGCGGAAGTCGGCGTGGTCTTCTGCACCGTCGTACTGGTGACGGGTCCGCTATGGGCTCGGCCCGTCTGGGGTATCTGGTGGACGTGGGACGTGCGTCTTACCTCGACTCTGGTGCTGTGGCTGATCTATGTCAGCTATCTGGTGCTGAGGCGTTTCTCCTCCAGCGGTCAGACCCCCGTGCTGGCCGCGGCCCTGGCAGTGTTCGGCGCGCTCGATGTTCCCCTGGTGTACTTCTCCATCTGGTTCTTCCGCACCCAGCATCCGCAGCCGGTGATCGGAGGGGGAGGATCCATTGATCCCCGCATGTTGCATGTGCTGCTGATCAACTGGCTGGCGTTTCTGGCTTTCGCGTACCTGGTGTGCTGGTCGCGCTATCGCCTGGAACGTATGAAGCGCGAGGTCGAGGACACCCAGGCCCTCGAAGCCTTGCTTGAGCCGAGGAGCGCACTTCGATGACCTACCTTTACATCGCCTACGCCGCCACCTGGGCGATCCACATTGCCTACCTGATTACGGTGGTTCGGCGCTACTCCCGCCTGAAGCGGGAAGTCGAAGAGATGAACAAGAAAACTAACTAAGATCACGGCTGGTTCTGGCTCGCGAGGACCCCTTCGCGGAACCGGCAGGCCCTTCGCTTGCGCTCCGGGCAGAGGCCGGCGCGCCACAACTTCTCAGAGACTAACTCCCGATCTTCCATTGTGGGGCAAAAGCGGCGGCGAAATCTGGGTTCGGGCTGGTGCGCAGGAATTCGTACTCTTCAATCATGGCCGCGACCCCGATCCGCGACGATGGTAACGGTGTTTCCACCCGGATCACGCGCGCCGCAAAGCGCACCCGGACCGGGTCGGTCAGGGTGACATGAGGCGGAAACGTGAGCGTCACCTCGATCCGCGATCCGGAATCCACGATTCGGTCAAGGTAGAAAAAGACGCCACGCGCGCTGACATTCTGGGTCTCGGTGAGGAATTCGCTCGCAGCGTTGCCCGCCAGACGGATGGCGGCTGGCAGGCGCATGTCGAAACGTCTCATGGAACGGCGGTCTGAGGATTCTTGCAGCATCAAGCGCTTTCTCCGTGGCGAATCTTGATACAAAAGCCAGTCCTACCCAACCCCGGAACTGGATCAATCCATTCAACAGCCGAGCCTCTTCTGGCCGAATCCTCTTATCAGAGAGGGTGCAAAACTATCGTCCCAGTGCAGTTAATTTACTTATTTATCAGCAGTTTGCAACAGCAAAAAGCGCCGGGAACTGACTCGGTAAACGCCTGCAACTTGGCGGCCTGCATGGTCGCGGTCCAACCCGACGGCGTTTGGGGGGACGCACCACGCGTGGTGCGCTCGACGTCAGCAAAGCAATCGCGCTGCCAACCGCTGACCATCCTCTTTTCGAATCGTGTGTGGAAAACAATCAGGTTGAAGCGGCTTCGACTGGATTTCAATTCTCCGGCACCACCGCCGCAATGCAATTCGTTTCTTCTTTGCCGACAAACATTTCCTGTGGCGCATCACTTTTGTGCAGTCGGCGGCATCTCGCGTGGCGGCTTTCCGCATCTCACCACGCTTGAGCGGGCGGGCAGGGCTGCGTTCGCTTGACACTGCTATCCGCCGGATGTTTAAGTAGTTACTTATTTTTCACCGGACTTGGAGATACTACCTGCTACTCCGCACGCCCGGAGCTGCGGGGAAATTTTTGTGCTGTTCTTCATCCCTCTCCACCTGAATTGAATACTTCGGAGGAACTCGTGAGATTGAATCGTCGTGAGGTGGGTACAGGCCTGTTATGGAGCCGAATTCTCCCGGCAGCCTTGCTGCTGGTGGTCGCCGGGGCGGCGCTTCTGTCGCCGGGCTACCATCCCAGGGAGACCGGTGCCGGCCCAGTCGCCCCAGTTGCCGCCTTTGGGGCGCAACCCGCGCACGTCGACTCCCAGCCCGCGCTCACCCGCTATGGACAGCTTCCTCTGATGTTTGAGCCCAACCAGGGGCAAACGGACTCGCGCGTCCGCTTTATCGCCCGGGGAAGCGGTTACGGCTTGTTCCTCACAGACCAGGATGCCGTGCTCTCCCTTCGACACTCCGGCCGGGTGGCCGACCAAAAGAACCCTCCACCCTCGGTGGTTCGCATGAAGTTGGCCGGTTCGAACCCGAAGCCTTTCGTCGCGGGCGCGGACGCACTCCCCGGCAAGAGTAACTACCTGATCGGCAACGACGCTGCCCAGTGGCGTCGCAATATTCCCCAGTTCGCGCGCGTGCGCTACAGCCAGGTTTATCCTGGCGTTGATCTGGTCTACTACGGCAAGCAGGGACAACTGGAATACGACTTCCAGATCGCGCCCGGCGCCGACCCCGCCAACATTCAGCTCAGCTTCGAGGGATCGCGCAGGCTGAACCTCGATGCGGGCGACCTGGTGGTTGAAACTGCCGATGGCGCCCTTCGTCTCGAAGCCCCGCGCGTGTACCAGCAGCAAGGGTCCACTCAGACCGCGGTGGACGGTCGCTTCGTGCTGCTTGCCCAGAACCGGGTCGGCTTCGAGATCGGCCAATATGACCGCAGCCGGACCCTGGTTATTGATCCCGTGCTGAGTTACTCGACCTACCTGGGTGGCACGAACACGGAGATGCTCCCATCCATCACGGTCGATTCGGGTCCGAACATCTACGTGACGGGTGCAACTACCTCGACCGATTTCCCGGTCACCGACTCCTCCGCCTTTAAGCCGGGCGCGACCTCCAACGTGTTCGTTGCTAAATACGATCCCACCGGTGCGACGCTGGTCTTTGCAACCTATCTGGGTGGTTCCGGCGCCGATGTGAGTGTGGGCATCGCGGTGGATGCGGCGACCAACGTATACGTGGCTGGAACCACGACCTCGACCAATTTCCCCACCACCTCCACCAGCGCGTTCCAGGCGGCACCACTCGCGCCCGGCAACCCGCACACCTTCGTAACCGAACTCGATTCCACGGGCGCGACCCTGAAATATTCCAGTTATTTTTCCGGCACCCACACCGATACTGCCAAGGGCATGACGCTCGACAATAAAGGCTTCGTCTACGTGATCGGAATCACCGACTCGACCGATTTCCCGCTGGCGCCGACCGCGGGTACGTTCCAGTCGACCCTGCAGGGCTCGAACGCGTTTTTCATCAGCAAAATTGCACCCGCCAGTTCCGGGGCCAACAGCCTGGTGTTCTCCACCTATTTTGGAGGCGGTATTCCTGCGAACGGCAGCGTGGCCGGGGGCGCGATTGCAGTCGACAACAACGCGAATGGATCGAACATCTATATCACCGGCGGGACGAACTTCCTTTATACGGGCAATAACGCCACCACCGATTTCCCCATCAAGAATGCCATCAATCCCGGCGGCGCCTGTCTCGACGGGCCCACCCAGTCGTCTTCGACTCCTTGCACCACTACCGGGCTGGCGCCCATGGATGCGTTCGTTGCCAAGCTGAATCCGGGGACCACCACCGGGGCGCAATTGCTCTACTGCACCTACCTGGGAGGAACTCAAACGGATGTGGGGCTCGGGATCGGGCTGGACGCGTCCGGAAATGCCTATGTAACGGGCTCGACGAATTCGGATGCCTTCCCCACGGTCAGCGGAGGAATCCACGGCTACCAGGCGACCCGGGGTGGTGGAACCGATGCATTCATCGGGAAAATCAATAACCCCGCAACCGGGACCGGCACCACCAACGTGCTGCTGACCTATTTCAGCTACCTGGGCGGTTCCGGGGATGACGTGGGCAACGGCATCGCCGTCGACAGCGTGCAAGGCGCTAGAATTGTCGGCACCACTGCTTCCTCAAACCTCGTAGCCTTGAACCCCATCACTGGAGGGGGCAGTCTCAAAGGTCCTGAAGATGCTTTTGTGGCGCGCCTTGACACGCTCGGCACTACCGCCACCACCAGCCAGTTTGTGACCTTCCTCGGTGGTTCCGGAACCGACACTGGCACCAGCATTGCGATCGATACCGACTCGAACAGTTATGTGACCGGGGAAACCACCTCGTCCGATTTCCCGACAACCGCGAACGCCAAGCAGCCGGCCCTGAAGGGCGCCCAGGATGTCTTCGTTTCCAAGCTTGGCCCCACTCTTAATTTCGATCTCACGGTAGCTTCGCCGACCGCCAACTCGGTCAACGCCGGCAACCAGATTGCTTTCACCTACACCATCAAGAATACCGGCGACACCACTGCCAACGTCGCCTTTGCGGACAATCTTTCCGCAGGCAGCGGCAGCGCCCCAGTGACCTTTGTTTCGGCCTCCGCGTCAGGCGGTACCTGTCCCACCACTCCGACCGACAACAAGGTGCTGTGTAACCTGGGCACCATCAACGGCGGGCAGAGCACGACGGTCACGGTGAACCTGACACCGACCGGTCCGGGCACGATCGCGAACACCGGCACCGTATCGGTGGGCGCGTTCGCGAAAACCGCCATCGCTTCGCCGGTCACCGTGAATTCGTTCGTGCTCACCGCCCTTCGCAAGAGTCAAACCGTGGTGGCCGGAAATCCCGCCAGCTATCCGATCCAGCTCACTCCTCTGTCGACCTTCACGGCCTCCATTTCGATTGCCTGTTCGTCCGGGCTCCCGGGAGGCGGCACAACCTGCACCCCCTCCACCAACCCGGTTACCTTGCAAAATTCGAGCCCATCCACCGTCACCCTCGTCATCAGCACGTTTCCCCGGGTTACCACTACCGCTGGCCTCCACCCCGCCGGAGGAAATTTCTACGCGAGCTGGCTTCCCCTGACCGGGCTGGCATTTTTGGGAGTGGGCATCGGCAGCCGCTTGAGTCGGCGGCGGCGCATTCTGGGTGTGCTGTTCTTCCTCGCGCTGACCACGCTGATCTTGCTGCAGCCCGCGTGCGGCGGGCACAGTTCGAGCACCACCACCACCGGCACCCCCGCCGGCACCTACACCATCAACGTTTCGGCCACTTCGGGGTCGTTCTCACAAACCATTCCGATCACGCTGGTCGTGCAGTAAACCGCGGCTCGCCAATCCGGCTCGCCAGCGCGGTAATAGTGTTGGGCAAAGGCTGGCCGTTCGACCATCTACCCCTGTCGCGCGTTCCCCTGCGCCTTGAGCTTTTCCGTTCAGGCTCTCGCCTGGAACGATCGAGAAATCTCATTGGGATAGGGAAGCAAGGGTAAGTTCTGTATAATGCAAACCAACCGACCGGTCGGTCTCTAAAAACAGCGGTAGTTTTGCTCCGGGGTGATTTCCGATGCGCGCCTCCTTCTCACATCTCGCCATCGTGTTCCTGCGCCGGCTGGCGCTGCCCGCGGTGCTCTTTGCCGGATTCAATGTCCTTTGCGTCCTGGTGTACCGGCGGCTGGAAGGGCTGCATTGGCAAGATGCGTTCTTCTGGATCACCCACCCTCATTCCATCGACTACCGCCAGATTCATGACTCCACCAAGTTCTTCGCCGTGTTTGTTTATTTTTGCGTATTTGCCTTTCAAATCTGGATCGCAGAGCGGGTGCTGGTAACGATTTTTCGCCGACAGGGTATGGAGGCCTGGAAATCCATGATGAACGACATTAGTCTCGAAAAGGCTCGGGACCATTTCATCGTTTGTGGCTACGGGCAGGTGGGGCGCACGGTAGTCGACCAGTTGCAGCGCCTGGAGATTCCGATGGTTTTGATTGAAACCGACGAAGGTCTCTACCGCCAACTTCTGGCCAACGGTGTTGCCGTGATCCAGGGTGACGCGAAACGCCATGATGTTTTGCTGGCCGCCGGAATCCAACGCGCGCGCGGGATTTGTATCGTCATCGATAACGATGCCGATAACTTGTATATCACCGTCACCGCGCGCTCCCTCAACTCCAGGCTGAAGATCATCACGCGAGCCGGCCAGCAGCGCTACGCCCAGGCGATCCGCACCTCGGGCGCGGATGAAGTGGTCATCCCGGAGTACGAAGGCGGGCTCATGACCGGGCGGATGATTGAGCGTTTCTATCCCGCGCACAGCAAACTCCAGTAGCCATTCGTCTCTGAAAGCGGTCCCAATGACTCCGCGATGACGTTTTGTCTTTTCCAGAGTCTGCTACATTGAACTGCCACTGCCCACTATGAACGCCACTGCTGGAGGCCCGTGCTCGATGCTCGAGATCAGGAAAGAGGTCGTCGATCCCGATATTGCCGTGTTGCATTGCTCGGGCCGTATTGCCATGGGCCGTCCCTGTCAGGACATCGAAGCCCAGGTCGACGAGCTGGTCCGCGAGCGAGTGACGAAGGTGATTCTGGACCTGACGGAAGTGCAACGGGTGGATAGCACCGGCTTCGGAACCGTGGTGCAGTGTTCGCAGAAACTCAAAAATGCTGGCGGGCAGCTACGGGTGGTGGGCGCAACGGGTATGGTCGAAGAAATCGCGCAAACCTCGCACATCCCCACCATCGTCCCGTTCCACGCTACCCTGGCCGAGGCGGTCGCCGCTTTTGTCCCCGCCTAGGATGGCTGATTTCCCGCGCCTCTCCGCGCGCTCTTCCCTAGTGCTCAGCAGAAGGTTTTGAAATGTGCAGGCAGGAAATTTCTGGAGTCTTTCGCTCTACCCTCTACGGATTTTTCTGTATTGTTCGATTCCGCAGAAGCCAATAGGGTAACCGCAGACGAAGTGGCGCAGACCCCACGTCAGGGGAACTATTGAACGGGAATTCTTCTGACGCGGGGTCTATTTTTTTGCCCGTAACCCGTCGTTGCGTGCTTACGCGGTAATCAGTTGCTCCAACAAAACCCGGTTGGAGACCACCAAGGTTGCGCCCTCCTGCTCAATCATTCGCTGCTTGCGGAACCCAGCCATCAATCGCGTCACCGTCTCGCGGGAAGTGCCAATCATCTGTCCGATCTCCTCGTGGGTCAGAGGAACCTTCATGCGGGTAGGATTCGGGCATCCCGTTCGGTCGTCCAGCCAGCCCACCAGCAGTCGAGCCAATTTCTCGCTGGCGGACCCGGAGAGCATGAGCGTGCGAATCTCGCGGCAGGTAAAGTTGTAGTCCCGGCTGAGCAGTTGGGTGACCCACAGCGCAAATTCACCGTGTACCCGCATCATGCGCAGCACATCGCTTTGGCGGATGAAGGTGACATCGCACGGTTGTTGCGCCTCGGCAGTGGCTTCGTAGTCCCGTCCACCGATCGTAGAAGCGACGCCCAGTGCGTCGCCCGCCTGGGCGATTCGCAGAATCAGCGTGCGGCCGTCGCTCGCGCAAACGGACAGTTTCACCAGCCCGCTTTGCACGATGTAAATTCCTCGCGGCGCTAGCCCCTCAGAGAAAAGAACCGCCCCGCTGGGATAATGATTTGTGAGGCTCACCGTTTCCAGTTCCCGGACGACGGTGGGGGACAACTCGCCAAATGCCGAGTGGGCTGCTGCGGGCTTTTGGGGGGGTCTCATCGGTTGAGTGGCCATTTCTGCCTCCTGTCGAACAGCCTTACTAAGGCAAGCGGCACGCCATCTGGCCAGGAGCTGACCGCTGCTTTCGTCTTAATAGCAAGTGCTTTAAAATAAATAACTTAGTGGCGGTTCCCTGGCAGTGCCGCCATCTCCCGGGAGGGCCCGACGGGCGCTGAGGTGGGTGATTTAACACAGTTCTGTGTGATCTCAATCACCAACGGGCTGTGATTTGGGGCCGCTACGCCAATGCGGTTTCGAGGATGTTCAGCAGGGCTGCGCGGGTGAAGGGTTTCTCGAGCAGGGGAACGTCTGGGTTCATGTCCTGGTGCTGCGCGATCAATTCCCCGGTGTAGCCCGACATGAAAACCGGCTTGATGCCAGGGTGAGAGAGGGTTGCTTTGGAGACCAGTTCCGGCCCGCTCATGCCCCGCATCACGACGTCGGTCAGCAGCACGTCAATCGACCCGTCGTGGGAGCGCATCAACTCCAGCGCGGAGCTTCCATCTTTCGCTTCCAGCACCCGGTAGCCATTTTGCTCCAGCAGTTGGCGCGTCAAGCCGAGCATGATCTCGTCATCTTCGACCAGCAGGACGGTGGTGCCTTCGCGGCGCGGATGGGTAATCTCGATTTCGGGCTCCGCTTGGGGGGCCACCTTGTCCTGCGCGCTGGGCAGGTAAATCCTGAACGTAGTCCCTTTTCCAGGTTCGCTATAGACCCAGACGTGCCCACCGTTTTGTTGCACGATGCCGTAAACCGTGGCCAGTCCCAGGCCGGTGCCCTTGCCGACCTCCTTCGTGGTGAAGAACGGCTCGAAGATCCTGGCTACGGTAGCTTGATCCATGCCGATACCGGTGTCACTGACGGCCAGCAGGATGTAGTGGCCCGCTTTCATGGGTCGATGTTGGGCGATGAAAATCTCGTCCAGTTCGACCAGGGCGGTTTCGAGAATAAATCTTCCGCCCCGCGGCATCGCGTCCCGCGAATTCACCGCGAGGTTCAGAACGATCTGATCCAGTTGGCCGGGATCGATCTCGATGATGGCAGAGTCACCGCGGGGAGCGACCACGATCTCGACATCGTCGCCCATCAGCGGGCGGACGAGCTTCGCAACATTCTTAAGCTGGACGTTCAGGTCGACGAGTTGCCGTTGCACGGTGGACTTCCGGGTGAAGGCCAGCAACTGCCGCGTCAGGGAAGTTCCCCGCTCAACCGCCTTGCGGATGTTGCCTATGTACTGCGAGGCATCGCTGCCCGGCTGGGTGCGGTCCCGCAGCAACTCGACGCAAGCGCTGATGATCCCTAAAATGTTATTGAAGTCGTGGGCAACGCCACCGGCCAGTCTTCCGACCGCCTCCATCTTTTGAGCCTGGCGAAGATGTTCCTCGGCGTGCCTCTGCGCCGTAATGTCGCGCGCAATGGCGGATGCACCTACGATTCGCCCACCCGCCTCACGGATCGGCGAAATGGAAATCGAAACATTCAGGTGGCGCCCGTCCTTGCTGACGCGCACCGATTCGTAATGCTCGATGCTTTCCCCATTCGCAATCCTTGCCAGGAGCTGGGGGATTTCGTCCGGACGATCCTTGGAAGTAAGCAGGGCAATATTTTTTCCGATCACTTCGTCGGCGCTATAGCCATACATGGCTTCGGCGCCCCGGTTCCAGGTGGTAATGATGCCGTCCAGATCCTTACCGATGATGGCGTCGGCGGAAGAATCGACAATGGAGGCCATGCGTGCCCGGGTTTCTCCGATTTCCTGGGCGCTCTTGCGATCGAGTTCCTGGTTTGCGCGCCGCAGTTGTTCTTCAATGCGCTTGCGGTCGCTGATGTCGCGGATCGCGCTCAGCACCAGGGTTCCATTCCCCATCGACACCGGACTCAAGCTGATCTCGACGGCAAACTCCGAGCCGTCGCGCCGCCTGCCCTGAAGGTCCAGCCCCGCACCCATTCGCCGGACCTTCGGAGAGTGTGTGTAGGAGGCGCGATGCTGGTGGTGCTGGCCGTGGTAACGGCGAGGAATGAGGATTTCGATTTTTTGTCCAATCAACTCGCCCCGCCGGTAGCCGAACAAGGCCTCGGTTTGGGAATTGACCTGGACTATGGTCCCGTCGCTCTCCACGGCTACGATGGCATCGGGAATGGTTTCCAGGAACTGGCTGGAGAGCAGCACCTCGCCCATGGCTTGGGACGAAAGCGCCGACTGGGAATTGTCTTTACCCGAAGGCTTACTGGGCATGCAAACATCGACCCCGATCGGTGTGCCAGTTACTCTAGCCTGAGATGGCGCCCCGAGTAAAGCGAAGGTCGATTCCGCGTGCGTGAGAGAGTCTGTCTCAGGCTCCGGCAGAGAGCTTGTGGTGGCTTCGCGCCTCGGCGATTCCATACTGGCGGATCTTGTACAGCAGCGCCTTGTAGCTGATCTGGAGCAGCGCCGCCGCCTGCTTGCGGTTCCAGTTGGTTTGTTCCAGGGCCTGGGTGATGGCCGCCGCCTCCGCCTCGTCCTTGGCGCTGCGCGACAGAGATTTCAATCCGCCCCCACCCGACTCCGTTCCGGTCTTGCTTCCAGCCTCGCCTCGCTGCCCGCCACTGACATCGCTCCTCGGGTTGAGCTCGGCAATCGCCAGCTTCTCGTCGCCCAGAATCAGGTAGCGCTTGATGAAGTTGCTGAGCTCGCGCAGATTGCCGGGCCAGGAATATTCCAGGCACGCCGCCATCAGCGTCGGAGAAAGCGGCAACGGCGGCCGGGCATACTGTTCGGCCATGCGCGACATGAAATGCTTGAGCAGGATCGGAACTTCTTCCTTCCGCTCGCGCAAAGGCGGCAAGCTGAGCGTGAAAGCGTTGAGCCGGTAGTACAGGTCTTCGCGCAGGCGCTTGGTCGCCAGCGCCTCGGGGATGTTGATGTTGGTCGCCGCCAGGATGCGGACATCCACCTTCACCACCGTGCGGCTGCCCAGGCGCGAGAATTGCTGGTCCTGCAAGACATGCAGCAGCTTGGCCTGCAGGACGGGAGGCATTTCCCCAATTTCGTCCAGCAAAATTGTTCCCTTGTTGCACAATTCGAACTTCCCCGGCTTGGCGTGCGTGGCGCCGGTGAAAGCCCCCGCTTCATATCCGAACAGCTCGCTCTCCAGCAGATCGGCGGGCACGGCCGCGCAGTTCACCTTGAGGAAAGTACGGTGGGCCCGAGGCGAAAGCTTGTGCACCAGCCGCGCCAGTACTTCCTTGCCGGTTCCGCTTTCGCCCAGCATGAGCACCGGAATATCCACATTGGCCACCAGGGCGGCTTGCGAGCGGATCTTCCTCATCGCCGGGCTGGCAGCCACGAAAAATACGTCGTCACAGAGTTCTTCGACTTCCCCGGCATACGCCTGCTGGTTCTTCCCCAGGCACTGATCGATGACCGCATCCAGTTCCGCCTTCTGGAAGGGCTTGGTGAGGTAATCCTGCGCGCCCAGCCGCATGGCCTGCACCACTTTGCGGGTATCGCTGACGCAGGACAGCATCACCACCTTCACCCCGGGCCGCATCTGGCGCAACTGCTCCAGCGTTTCCAGGCCATCAATGCCGGGCATAAGCACGTCCAGCAACACCATGTCGGGCTCGAGGCCTTTCTCGATCCGCTGCAAGGCTTCCTCGCCGGTCGAGGCGGTTTCCACCTTGTAGTCATCTACCTCAAGCAGGGTCCGGATGTACCGGAGCATTCCCGGTTCATCATCGACCAGCAGAATGTTGGTCGCTTCGCTCATTTCGATTTCCCTTTTGGCATGTTGTTAATGAAAGGTTTCATAGGAACGAGAAAGGAAAACTTGCAGCCGGCGCCGGGCTCGCTTTCTACCCAAAGTTTCCCCCCCATAGCACTCACCAACCGGCGGGCGATGGCCAGCCCCAGCCCCATACCCTCAGATTGGTTTTCATTGCTCGGCAGACGAAAAAAATCGTCGAACACTTCCACGTGATACTCGGGTGGAATCCCGGGACCGGTATCGGCGACGCTCACCTTCACGGCATTGGGGGTAGACAGCGCATGGCGGCGGCGTTCCCGCTCCACGCCCGGCTTCGGGGTACCACGGCGCTCCCACATGTAAGGCTCGGCATGCAGCCAAACCGTTCCCCCTGCTGGCGTGAACTTGCAGGCATTTTCCAGCAGATTGGAAATCACCCGTTGAATTTTTGCGGAATCGAAGGCAAACGGCACCAGCTTTTCATTCGCCAGGAAATACAGCGCCAGACCCCTCTGCTGAAACCGTTGCGACCACAAGCGACATACCTCGGACAAGCACGCGTTGATGTCGCCCTGCTCGTACCGCATGCGCAATTCGCCGGTTTCCAGCACCGTGTAGGAGAGGAAGTCCTGGATGAAGTGGTGTAGCCTCTGCCCGCTGGCCTGCATATCGCCGATCACGTCGCGCTGCCGCTCGTTCAAGGGACCGAGCTTCTCGCTTTGCAGTAATTCGACGTAGCCATTCAGAATCGCCAGCGGTGTCTTGAGGTCATGGGCAGCCGACGCCAGCGCATTGGTGGTGCGCCGGTATCGTTCCGCCAGCTGGTTGTAGTTCTGAAGCAGATCCTGCGGATAGTCGGCAGCCGAGCCATTCCCGGACCCCGGCTCCCCAGCGGTCTTCCCCTGCGCTGGTAGAGGAACAAACGAATTATCCGGGTTAGCCGCCATAGTCAGAGACACGTGTGGCTTAACGAACGGGGAGGGGAACTGAATCTCAAAAAGACACGTTTGGGGATGAACGTCTATAAATCGTAGGATGGGAGTGCTAAGATGTCAACGAAAAATGCACCGGAATTGCCACTCTAGGGTAAATGATTGCACTTTTCCACAGGTTAGATTTGGATGGCCGGGATTGCCGGAGAAATGCCGGTGAAATCCCACAAAACCGCCCAATCCGGTACTGGAAGCGCCATTTCCCAGCCAAAATAGGGTTCCTTTCGAGCACGGCCGCGCGTTTCCGGGCACCTTCTCGGATTTGGCCCCTTAGATGCCAACCATGATAGTGTAAATCGCATGGCACCGGGGTAACCCTTGATTCGACGAAGACCCGAAAATGAACGTCGGAAGTGGACTCGACTGCCCTTGGCGATCCCGGTGTTTGTTCGCAGCCGGGATGACAAGGGCAAGGAATTCCTCGAGTTTGCCACCGCCCTGAACATCAGTGCTGGCGGAGCCCTGGTGGCGTTACGTCGCTCTTTGCCCAAGGCGGCGCAGGTCTTACTCGAGATTCCCAGCGCGCCCCTGGCGGCGACCGCCGGACTTCCGCGGGCCTCTCGCACGCTTCGGGCGCGGGCTACGCGCGTCATTCATGCCGAGGGCTATCACCTTCTCGGCCTCAAATTTTTCCGCCCGCTCCTGAGTGGCGCTTCCCGGGTGCGCCTGGTTCGTAGGAAACTTGCTTCTGCAATGTGAAAATGTTTTCCTACCTTTTTACCCGTAGGCTGGGAGTGTTTGGACCGCCAGCCGCCTGCACCGTCCCGCCTTCGACACTAAGCTAAATAACTTAAACTTAAAGACATAGATGGTAATTCGCCGGTGCGCGGACGGCCGCGGCGGGTTTGGTGCCCAGGGTGCACATACAGGGATATTCGCGGGCCCGGCCCGCTACAAAGATCATGACAATCGCAAATTCAGTCAGTTCCCTAGTGCAATCCATCGGCGAGATTCCTCCCGAGTCCATCGTTTTTGGGCACTCCGACGCCATGCAGGCGCTCCGTGCACGTATGGACAAAGTCGCGGCCGCCAATGTGCCTGTCCTCATCCAGGGCGAGAGCGGCACCGGCAAGGACATTATTGCCCGCATGATCCATGGGTGCTCCCCTTGGAGAACCGGGCCCTACGTAAAGGTCAACTGCCCGGCCATTCCCGGGACCCTGCTGGAAAGTGAGCTCTTTGGCTACGAGAAGGGCGCGTTCACCGGAGCGTATGGCATGAAGCCCGGCCGGGTCGAGCTGGCCCACCGCGGCACCCTGTTTCTCGATGAAATCTCGGAACTGGACCTGGCGCTGCAGTCCAAGCTTCTGCAGCTTCTCCAGGACGGCCAGTTCTGCCGTATCGGCGCGCAGGAAGACAAGAAGGTCGAGGTGCGCGTGGTTTGCGCCACCAACCGCATTCTCGAAAACGAAATCGAAAATGGCACCTTTCGCCAGGACTTGTTTTACCGCATCAACGTGGTGAACCTGGCCCTGCCTCCGTTGCGCGAGCGTCGCGGCGACATCGAGGATCTGGTCATTTATTTCCTCGAGTACTACAACCGCAAGTACAACTGCCGCGCCAAGGCGGTTTCGGCCGAACTCATGGCCGTGTTACAGAAATATCACTGGCCCGGCAACATCCGCGAACTCGAAAACCTGGTCAAGCGCTATGTAATCCTGGGTTCGGAAGAGGTCATCTCCAGCGACCTGGTCACCCGCCCGCAAGATTATTTCAATCCCGATATCAATCTGGACGGGCCCATTTCGCTCAAGAAACTCACGCGAGAGGCCACGCGTGAACTGGAACGCAAAGTCATCCTCAAGGTGCTGCAGGCCAATCACTGGAATCGCAAGCAGGCCGCGCGCGCGCTGAGCATCAGCTATCGCGCCCTGCTCTACAAGATCCGCGACGCGGGGCTGCCTTCCAACCGCACCGTGCGCCGGCGCGAGAATGCCAGCAGCGGGGTGGCCGCAGACTAGCTGGGCGCAGGCTTCTGCCAGCTTCGATCGTCATCACCGGCCTCGGATTTGCAGGCAAACGGTTTGGCGCGCTCGAGTCTCCGGGCGCGCCAAATTTTCTGTACTACGAAGAGAAGTTATATTCATGCGCATGGCTTTGCACCACGAGTTTCAAATAAGTAACGTTACCCTCCCTAAGAGCATGATAAGATGTTGCTTCTTTAGCAGCCCTTTTGGCACGTCAGATGCTTTAGCAGGTGTGGGTGTACGTATCCTCTTCTCCCCAAGAGATGCTTACCCCCAAAAATGGTCTCATCCCCCGGAGGCCAAGGATTCGGAACCTTCCTAGGAGGCAGTAACTGCATGGTTAAAAAACTTGTATTGCTGGCTGTTCTGGCACTGGCCCTGCCATTGGCAGCTTTTGCGGATAGCAGCATCGACATCTCGAACGCTGGGGGCGTAGTCTCGGGGAATTCGAGTGGCCTGACCCTTACCGGCTCTACCCTGTTCAAGTACGGGAGCGCGGTGGGATCAAACCTCGGAACGGTCAGCTTCAGCACGGGCGCCTTCACGAGCGGCGACGCTCAGGCGGGCGGCGTACTGGCACCTGGCGGAAACTTCACCATCACCGGGAACGGCACCAATGGCGTTCCGAACGGCGTGATTTTCAGCGGCACCTTCACCTCAGCCAAGTGGGATCTGACGACGCTTGCCAATGGCACCCACGTCTACACCCTCACGGGCGGCTTGGTGAGCCCGAGCGGGCAGGTTGGGGCGACGGTTCAGTTGACCGTGAACACCGGCAAGGGCTTCTTCAACGGAAGCGCGAACCTGTCGAGCGGCGACACCAACCTCTCGGTTCCCGAACCGGGTACCTTGAGCTTGTTCGGTACTGGCTTGATCGGTCTGGCTGGAATCATCCGGCGCAAACTGAACCTCGTCTAGTCTGAAAACACTCCTGAATACGAAGACCCGCCGCGGGGATGCGGCGGGTTTTTCTGTCTGCGAAGACTGCGGCCGCGCAGCGCCTCGCACCTCTCCTCGTTGTACCCTGTAGTGGTGCAACCCACCTCCTCCGCCATCCGCTCATTTTTCCTGAACGGCCCCGCGGGTCAACTGGAAGCGCTGCTGAACGCCGGCTCCCCCGATGCAACCCATGCCGCACTGGTATGCCATCCCCATCCCGTGTACGGCGGAACCCTGCACAACAAAGTCGTCTTTCACGCGATGAAGGCGCTCAACCATCTCGGCATGCCCACCCTGCGCTTCAACTTTCGCGGCGCCGGCCTCAGCCAGGGCGAGCACGATAATGGCGCTGGAGAAGTTGACGACGTCCGCACCGCACTCGACTGGCTCGACCAGGAATTCCATCTGCCCATCCTCTTTACCGGGTTTTCCTTCGGAGCGGCGGTAGGACTTCGCGCCACCTGTCCCGATCCCAGGGTGCCGGCCATCATCAGCCTCGGGACCCCCATCTCCCCAGTCGACAATCGCTCCTACGATTACGATTTCATGAAGACCTGCGCGAAACCGAAGCTGTTCGTCAGCGGATCCCGCGACCAGTTTGCACCCAAAACGAAGCTCGAAGCGGTGGTGGCGTCCTTCCCCGATCCGAAGAAGCTGGTCATCATCGAAGCCGCCGATCACTTCTTTGAAGGCAGGTTGCGGGAGATGCGCGAGGCCGTCGAGACCTGGGCGCTCGCAACGACTCTGTCCTCTTGAGCGCAGTGAGGTGCCCGCGCCCAGGAGCTCAGGACCGAACCGCGTACTCACTCCCGACTCATCGAGAGAAAACAATTTATGAATTCCCCTCGGTCTCTGCGACTTGGTGGGGAGTGAGCCCTGCCAACCGGTTTCGCCACCTGATACTCTCACATCAGCATGTCCTCCGATTCCAGCCTGTCCATGCGCGAAACTGCCCGTGAAATTTTCCAGCACGCTCTGCAGGAAGCTTCGATCCCCAAAGCCTTCGGCCGCAATGTGCATTGTGAGCGTGGAATTCTGCGGGTGTGCGACGACCTTTACGACCTGAATGCATATGCGCGCGTGTTCGTGGTTTCCATCGGCAAGGCGGGCCACACCCTGGTCGAGGCGCTGGAAGGACAAGTGGGCAGCCGGCTGGAGGGCATTGTCGCCAGTTCCGTCGACCCTTCGTCGCAGGTGCGCGGCTTCCGCTATTTTCGCGGCGGCCATCCCACGCCCAACCCGGATTCGCTGCGCGCGGCGGAAGCGATTCTAAAGTCGCTCAATGCCCAGACGGCATCTTCGCTGGTCATCTTCATGCTCAGCGGCGGCGGTTCGGCCATCGCGGAAAAGCCCATTGACGATGAAATCTCGCTCGCCGATCTGATCGCGACTTACCGCGCCCTGGTGCTCTCGGGAGCGCCCATTGCGGAGATCAACGCCATCCGCAAGCATCTTTCCGCGGTCAAGGGCGGACGCCTGGCGCGGGCCGCCTATCCGGCACAGCAGGTTTCGCTGATGGTCTCCGATGTCCCCGACAGCACTCCCGATGCGCTTGCCTCCGGCCCGACCATGCCGGACTCGACCAGCGTCGCCGATTGTTACGCGCTTCTCGAAAAGCATCACCTGCTGGAACAATTCCCGCAGTCGGTCCGGGAATTGTTCCAGCGCCACGCGCTGGAAGAAACCCCCAAGTCGGATGATCCGGCGTTTCTGCGCGCGCGCTGGTGGCCAGTGCTTTCGAACCAGACCGCCATCGAGGAGGCGGGCGTCCTGGCGACTCGCCAGGGTTTTGCGGTCGAGGTCGACAACCGTTGCGATGATTGGGACTACCGGCGCGCCGCTGACTACCTGTTGGAACGGCTACGGAAACTACGCCAGAGCGTCTCCCGGGTGTGCCTGATCTCGGGGGGCGAGGTCACGGTGAAAGTCACCAACGGCGGCGCCGGCGGACGAAACCAGCAGTTTGCCCTCTACTGCGCGCAAATGATCGCAGGCGAGAACATCACAGTGCTGAGCGCTGGGACCGACGGCATCGATGGCAACAGTCCAGCCGCCGGCGCGGTGGTGGATGGCGGAACCGTGGCAAGAGCAAGAGCCGCCAGCCTTGATCCCGCGGCGGCCCTTGAAAATTTCAATGCGTACCCGCTGCTGGACGCGCTGGGCGATACCATCATGACCGGCCCGACCGGCAACAATGTACGCGACTTGCGCATCCTGCTGGCTTACTGAAGAGCCCTTCACCCCAGAGTTACAGAAGACTGCTGGTCGTAGATTCAAAGATCGTAGACTTTAAAGATCTGCGGCCACCGGCGCCCGACCCTGAAACCGCCGGTCGGCAATTGCCTTTCCTTCCTCTGTACCCCTGGGGCGAATGATCCGAGGAGTGAATGATTCCGCGCCTAGGCCGTCTTCTTGTGCTGCATCTGCTGGGCCATCTCGGCTTGTGCTTTCTCCATCTCTGCCGGAGAGACATCGCGCACGTGGGTGGCTAAGGCCCACCGGAACCCGTAGGGATCGACGACATGACCGTAGCGGTCGCCCCAGAACTGATCCATGAGCGGCATTTTTACGACCGCGCCCGCGGCCACAGCCTGCGCGAACACCTTGTCAACGTCTTTTACGTAAACGTTGATCGCGAAGCCGGTGGCTTCCCCCCGGGGCCCGAGCGAGCCGCCCCATTCCGGAAACTCGTCATTCAGCATAAGCATCGAATCGCCAATCTTCAGCGAGGCGTGCATCACTTTGCCATTCGGCGCGTGGCTGACCCGCAACACCTCGGCATTGAGAGCTTTCTTGTAGAACTCGATGGCACCCGCGGCATCCCGCACCGTAATGTGCGGCGTGAGGGTGTGAAAACCTTCAGGAATGGGTTTTGCTGTGCTGGGCATAAGAACCTCCTGGAAAGAATTGGAATGGTTCGAAGCGGAAACCGAAGCTAAAAGTCTACTCTCCGCACGAAACGCAGTTCAAGCGACCCCGCCACTCAGAAGGGCAAGCAGTTTTGTTATGTCAATGGGCAGCGGAAGTTGGGTGAGAAACTTAAAGCAGGACGTTGTTTACAAATCAAGCATCAACGAAAAAGTAACGCGCAATGAAGCAGCCTGACACCCTGAGTCCTGACCGCTGCTTTAGAAAAACTTCGTAACACCCTCTTCCAGCACCACTACCTGATCTTCGATGCCTGCGCTCCGGGCTTCTTTTTCCAGAAGCTGCAGCGGTTCGTCGACCGGTTCATGGGAGAGGCGGAAGCTGCCGTAGTGCATCGGCACCATCCAGCGGGCGTGCAGATCAAGAAAGGCGCGGGTGGCGTCTTCCGGATTGGTATGCACGTTGCGGAACTGCTCGGGATTGTAGGCGCCGATGGGAAGCAGTGCGACTTCGGGGGACAGCCGCTGGCCGATCTCGCGGAAGCCGGCGAAGTAGGCGGTGTCTCCAGCATGGTAGACGGAATGCTTCTCCGAGCGGATCACGTAGCCGCCGTAGCCGCGGTGCGAGTCTTTCAGGATGCGTGCTCCCCAATGCCGTGAAGGCACGTGCGTCACGGTCAATCCCGCATGGCGATAGTGATTCCACCAGTCGAGTTCGATGATCTGGTCGAATCCCAGATCGGAGACCAGGTCAAAAACGTGATGCGGAATTACCAGGGTGGGCGCGCGTCCGGTCTGCCGCCGGGTGTGGTTCACAATGGCGCGCAGCGAGGGACGGTGCAGGTGATCGAAATGGGCGTGCGTGACCAGCACCAGATCGATGGGGGGAAGATCGTTGATGCGGAGGCCGGGCTTGCGAACCCGCTTCAAAAGAAAAAGCCAGCGGGCAAAGTTTGGGTCGATGGTCACATTCTGCCCGCCCATCTGCACGAAGAAGGCGGCGTGCCCGATGAAGGTGACGCCCAATTCGCCATTGCGCACCAGCAGTGGCTTGTAGGTGCTGCCGGCACGCGGGGTGACCGCGGAATGGCGGACCAGCCGTCCGAATTGTTGTGCCCGTTTTCGCAGGGCAGGATTTCGAAGAGTCGCTTTAATCATGCAGTCGACTACAACCGCGGATTGCCCCTGGTCCTTTGGATCCCATGCGCACAGGCGGCTGACCCCGGTCGCCGGCCCGGATTCTGAAATCAGAGAAACCTTAACTCCATTTTACGGCAAGTCCATGCCAGATTGCTTGACCACCGTTACGATCGTCATATCTAATTCAAATACCTGTAAATCAAGTACAGACGGGACATACCCCGCCTGGTTGGGATGACACGTGACGCGGCCGCCCGCGTCCTTATGACCACGAAGCGACACGGGAGAATGCCGCAATGCGCGTTGCGTTTTTAGGATTGGGAATCATGGGACGGCCGATGGCGGCTAACCTCGTGAAAGCAGGAAACGAAGTTGCAGTCTGGAACCGCACGCCCGGCAAAGTCGTGGAGGGCGCGCGGAGCGCGGAGTCTCCCGCCGACGCGGCGGCTGGCGCCGAAGTGGTTTGGATGTGCGTGTCTGACACCAAGGCGGTGGAAACGGTGCTGTTTGGTCCCCAGGGCGTCGAGTCCAGCATCGGCGCGGGTGCGATGGTGGTGGATTCCAGCACGATTTCGCCGTCTGCCGAACAGCATTTTGCGGAACGGCTTCGTGCCAAAGGAGTTGAGTACGTAGACGCTCCGGTTACGGGATCCAAAGTGGCCGCTGAAAATGGAAGTTTGATCTTCATGGTGGGCGGCGAGGAAGGCGTGCTGGCGAAACTCGCCCCGCTTTTTAACGCCATGGGCAAGCAAGTCTTCCGAATGGGTGAGACCAGCAAGGGGCAGGCGGCTAAGCTCGTCATGAACCTGCAGATTGCGCTCATCTACCAGGGATTTGCGGAGGCGCTCACGCTCGCGACCAAACTGGGCGTGAACGTCGACAGGCTGCTGCCGCTGATTCAGGCCTCGATGGTGAAGTCGGGAGTGGTGGAGTACAAGGCGCCCTTCGTCCTGAAGCGCGACTTCACGCCGAATTTCCCTTTGCGCCTGATGCTGAAGGACATCCATCTCGCACTCGACGCAGCCAAAGAAGCACGCGTGAAGTTGCCGGCGCTTGAAACCGTCGGCGAAGTGTATGAGATGGCTGCCGAAGAGGGGCATCAGGATCTGGACTACGCGGCCACGCTCACCTTGCTGGAGAAATGGGCTGGGGTGGAAGTGAAGGGCGTGGCCTGAACAAAGGGTTGCAGGAGTTCCCTTTTCTTGCTTAAGCCAAGCTGGGTTCCATTTAAGATTAGCCTGCAGCTAACAAACGGCCGAGGATCGCGTACCAGAGCCAGCCAGCCGCCAGGTGGACCCAAACCATCGGGCGAGGCCTAACTGAGCGCCTACGGGCCTCCAGTCGCCACGGCGGGGCATTCTACAGGGCGCCCGCACCAGGTTGTTGCCCCACCGACCCCTTCCTCTCCCTAAATTTGTTATAGCTTCTAGATTGGGCGAGACTTGCCCCGCAGACGGCATTTACAATCACGGACCGCCGGAAATTGCTCCGGCCAATTCTGCCTCGACGGGTCGACGAGCATGAATGTTCTGCTGCAGCTTCTGGTTGGCGCGGTCGTGGGAATCCTGGTGGGCATCACCGGAACGGGTGGTGCCTTCGTGATTCCCGCACTGATCTATGTGTTTCGTATGGACCAGTTGCGCGCGCAAGGAACCGCGCTGCTGATTTCCTCACTGCCCATCTGGTTCATCGCGTTCATTCCCTACGCGCGCTCGCAGCATTTCGATTTGCGCCTGGGGTTGCTGATCGCAGTGGGAATTTGCGTGGGGAGTTATTTCGGGGCCAGTTGGGCGCAGCATCTGCCCCTGCCGGTGTTGCGCCGGGTTCTGGGAAGCGTGCTGATTCTCGTCGGGGCGCGGTTTTTGTATCGCGGGTAAGGGTGGCGATGCAGCGGAAAAGCGCTGGTGAAATCGCGGCTGCTTTTTGTGACCTTCTTTTCTGGCCGTCGTCTAAGGCGTTGGTTGCCACTTTCTCAGCGATCCACCACAAACTCATGAAACCACTCTGCGGCTTATTGCTCCTGCTCTGCCTGCCGGTGTTTGGCGAAGATGCTTTCATGTTCCGCGGCGATGCCCGTCATAGCGGTGTGTATAAGGCCGCGGGGGTTCGGCAACTTCACGGAGTGAAGTGGAAGTTTCATTCCCGCGGGCAGTTGCTTTCCTCGCCCGCAGTGGTGGGGGACACGGTGTACGTGGGCAGCACCGATCACAACCTCTATGCCATCGATCGGGGCACGGGCGCGGTGAAGTGGAAGTTCGAGACCGGCAGCCGGGTGAATTCATCGCCCGCGGTCGCGGACGGATTAGTCTATTTCGGAAGCTACGATGGGTTGTTTTATGCGGTGGAAGCCGCAAGCGGCAAGGTGCGATGGAAATTCACGACCGGCGGGGAACATCGCTTTACGGACAAACATCTGCACGGCGCGCAGCCGGTATCGGAAAGCATGCCGGATCCCTTTGACTTTTATCTGTCGTCCCCGGCGGTGAGCGCGGGTGTAGTGTACTTCGGCGGCGGAGATGGCAACGTCTACGCGCTGGATGCGGCCTCCGGCAACCTGAAGTGGAAGTTCCAGACCGGCAACGTGGTGCATGCTTCGCCGGCGGTCGCGGAGGGCATGGTCTTTGTCGGCAGCTGGGACAGTTACCTGTACGCGCTCGATGCCGCCACTGGAAAACAACGCTGGCGCTTCAAGACGGGCGAAGACCATGAGACTCATAACCAGGAGGGGCTGCAGGCCTCGCCCGTGATTGCCGATGGGGTGGTGTATGTAGGATGCCGCGATTCGAATTTCTATGCGGTCGATGCCAGGACGGGGCAAAAGAAGTGGGCGTTTAACAATAAAGGATCGTGGGTGATCGGTTCGGCGGCGGTCGAGGACGGCAAAGTTTATTTTGCGACCTCCGATACCGGATTGCTGTATGGCGTGGACGCGCTATCGGGAGCGCAGCTGTTTTCGTTCGAAAACCAGCACTGGCCGATGTTTTCCTCGCCGGCAATCGCGGGCGGGATGCTGTATGTGGGAACCCATGAGGGCAAGCTGATCGCGCTCGACCTGGCCAGTCACAAGCCGGCCTGGGTATTTCAGACTGAGGGCTCACAGCAGAACGGTTCCACATACACCAAGCCGGACGGAACGCCGAAGTACGAGGCGGCATTCAGCGATGATTTCTACGAAGACATCGTGATTGGGGTGCAGAAGATGATGTCGGTGGGCGCCATTCTGTCATCGCCGGTGGTGGTGGACGATGTGGTCTACTTTGGCAGCACCGATGGAAATTTGTACGCGGTGAATTAGTGTTCTCAAGACACCGCGAGCGCGATGGACGATGCAATGACGCCTTCGACCCGGGAATCCGCCGCGAACCCTTAAAGGCCGCGACGACCGCGAAATCGCAATGGCACTCCTGGGCCTTTCCGTTACCCTCGTAATGACCTAAGTAGTTGCTATTACAGAAGTATTACAGAGGCCTGTCGCTGTCCCCTGATACCTTACGAATAACATCTTTTCGAACGGGGACATTTCAATGGAACTGGAAGCGATCGGGCGCAACCACGCCGGCGACGATCAGATTAACTGGGTCACCGCAATCTTTATGGGTCTGTTTCACGTGGGCGCCATAGCGGCGCTGTTTTTCTTCACCTGGAAAGCTCTGTTGGTGGCTTGCTTCCTGTGGTGGGTGTCGGGTTCGCTGGGCATCGGGATGAGTTATCACCGGCTGCTCACGCACCGCGGGTACAAGACGCCCAAGTGGGTGGAATACTTCCTGACGGTGTGCGCCACGCTGGCGCTGGAAGGCGGGCCGATTTTCTGGGTGGCGACGCACCGCATTCATCACAAGTTCTCCGACCAGGAAGGCGATCCGCATTCCCCGATCGACGGCACCTGGTGGGCGCACATGGGCTGGATCCTGATGGGCAAGTCGATGCACCACGACACGACCACCCTGGCGCGCTACGTTCCCGATCTTGCCAAAGATAAATTCCACGTCTGGCTCACCAAGTATCACTACGTGCCCATGATCGTTCTGGGCGGGATCCTGTTCGCGACCGGCGGATTGCCGTTTCTGCTGTGGGGCATCTTCATGCGGACGGTAGTCGGCCTGCACGCGACCTGGATGGTGAATTCCATCACCCATATGTGGGGCTCGCGGCGCTTTACGACACGCGATCTGTCGACCAACAATTTACTGGTGGCCATCCTCACCTTTGGCGAGGGCTGGCACAACAATCACCACGCGCACCCGACCTCGGCGCGCCACGGATTGACCTGGTACGAGATTGATTTGAACTGGTATGGAATCTGGGCGCTGAAGACGCTGGGACTGGCCTGGGATATCCGCAAGGTCAACCTGACCGAAATCAAGCAAGGGCTGGTGGCAGCGCCGAACGGAAGCCTGGGAGCTCCGCAGTTTTCGGATTAGTTTTATAAGTGGTTAAAGTAGAGGCGGCCTCGGTGGAGGCCGCCCTTTTTATTTTGGATTCACGAATGGAGCGACGGGCATCCTCGCATGTCGTCTGCGGGCGAGGCGCGCGCGCTTCCACTAGACAAGCTTGCCTGCCCGCTGCGCACCCGAGATACAATCGTCTCGGATATGTGATCCATGCGCATAACCTCCCGCCGCAAAACGATTGCGTTCTTCCTGACGCTGGGCGTCGGGCTGGCGGCGCTGGCGCTGGCGGTGGGCAGCGGGTGGATCATCCTGAACTGGCAGGAAGGCGTGAAGGTCGTGCTGGGATTCGTTTTCTTCTGCGCGATTGCCGCCGGCATCATTCTGAACACCATCTTCCTGGTGCGCGAGGTCCGGCGCAACGAGCAGCATGACAGCTTCATCAACGCGGTGACCCACGAGTTGAAGACTCCGATTGCTTCCATGCGGCTTTATCTGGAGACGCTGCAGACGCGCGACGTGGGCGAGAGCAGGCGGCAGGAATTTTACCGGCTCATGCTGGGCGACACCGACCGGCTGCTGGGCACGGTCGAGCAGGTGCTGAAGGCGGGGCAGGCCGGGCAGCGCACTCCGAAGCATCAGCGGGTCGAAGTTGATTTCGACGAACTGGTGCGGGAATGCATGGACCTAGTGCGCACGCGGCATCACCTCGAGCCCGACGCGTTGCACTACGAGGCGGCCGGCAGCAATGGAGCAGGGGCGCGAGTGTTTGGGAACGCCGAAGAACTGCGCACGGCCGTAGCTAACGTGCTCGACAACGCGGTGAAGTATTCCGGCGGCAAAGTGGACGTGGCGGTGCGGGTTGAAACCGGGGAGAAAAACGTGGTGCTCGAGGTGCGCGACCTCGGGGTAGGAATTCCGCCGGAGGAGCTGAAGCGAATCTTCAGGCGCTTCTACCGGGTATCGAACCGCTCGCTGGCGCACGTGAAGGGCACGGGGCTGGGATTGTTTATCGTGCGCTCGATAGCCAGCAAGCATGGCGGGAAGGTGTCGGCGGAAAGCGCGGGCGAAGGGCAGGGAACCACGGTAAGGCTGGAATTGCCGCGGAGGTTGGCATAGATGGAGCTTGCATGAGCCGGGTGCTGGTGGTGGAGGACGAAAGTCATCTCGCGAACGGGTTGTCGTACAACCTGGAGGCCGAGGGTCATTCGGTGGAAGTGGTGGGCGACGGCGAGTCGGCGCTGGAGCGGCTGCTGGCAAACAAGGAAAGCTTCGACGCGGTGGTGCTCGATGTCATGCTGCCGGGCAAGGATGGGTTCGAAGTGGCGACCGAGCTGCGCGCGAATCAGAACTTCGTGCCGGTGCTGATGCTGACGGCGCGGGGACGCCCGGAGGACGTTCTGAAGGGGTTTGCTTCGGGCGCGGACGATTACCTGCCCAAACCTTTCGATCTGACGATCCTACTGGCGCGCCTGAAAGGGTTGCTGCGGCGGAGCGAGTGGCTGCAGGCGAGCCGGAGTTCGGGGGCAGGTTCGGCGGGGGCTGAAACGGGTGGTCCGGCCACCGGGTTCGGAGACGTATTCAGCTTTCGCGGCAAGTCGATCGACTTCTCGACTCTCGAACTGAGCACGACCCGGGGAAAGGTTCAGATGACGCTGATGGAGGCGGACCTGCTGCGGCACCTGATCCGCAGCGGCGGGCGGGTGGTTTCGCGGAAGTCGATACTCGAAGAAGTGTGGGACCTGAAAGAAGACACCGACACGCGGGCCATCGACAATTTTGTGGTGCGGCTGCGGCGGTACATCGAGGATGATCCGGCGCGGCCGCAGCATCTGCTGACGGTCCGGGGAGTGGGGTATCGGTTTTTGGCGGAGCCGGAGGTGTGAGAGCGCGTCTCACCGCAGAGTCTCCACAGGGAAGGAACGCCCCCTGGTTACCTGCAGCAGCTCAAAAAAACGAGCGGCGTCTGTTCGAGAGCGTTGCGCGGCGAAGAATATCCGATGACAGGACGAGTTGGGACCTGGTTAAAGCTGCTTTGCTGACGCCCCGGCCGCCAATTCCCGCAGGACCGTGAAAAATCCCAAGGCGGCTTCGGGATCGGCAAGGGCTTCGAGGTCAACCGTGGCGGAGAAGTTTGGGGAGTCGGGGCGGAAGTGGACTTTGAGGAAATTGTGTTCGCGGGAGGCCATCAGGGCATTGACGACGGGGCTGAGTTCCTGGGTCCACTGAGCGCGGGTGGTCAGCACGACCGGGCCGGGGCGGGAGATTTCCCAGGCACGGGAATCGTCGGAACTTTTGCCATTGCTGTGGCCGCACCAGCGGTGATTCATGACTTCGAGGCGGAAACTGGGGCGGCAATCGAGGTCGGCTTCGAAAGTGAGGGTCTCTTTCTGTTTGCGCCAGTGGCTGAGCAGCCATTGCACGGGCAGGGGACGAGGGCGGAGATCCAAAGTCAGGCGGGCATTCTCAAACCAGCGGGAAGGAAACTGAAAGCGGGCTTGCAGGCGGGAACTGCCGGACCAGTGGGTTCCGACGACTTTGCCGCGCCCCCGGCAGGCAACCTGAACCCAACGGAGCGCAGCCGCACCTTTGCGCCGGTTGTAGCGCGCGAAGGCGTAGTACCAGATGCCCAGGGAGAAGATGGCACCCAAAGCGTCGATCAGTAACAGGCGCCCCACAGAGGTTCCTCGTTACTGAGATGGTACGTCCGAATGAGGAGGGAGGGCAAGGCCGGAGGAGCAAATTTTTCCGGCGGGCCGGGCGGTCGCCGGGAACTCAGGTTTCGGCGGCATTCTGGCGCGACAGCAGCCTGACAGCACGGGTTCATTCTGTGGACGCAGATCGACCCTGAGTCTTCGTCCCGCCGGCTGGCGGGTCGGTGCGTTATGAGAAGGGTTCTTTTTTACGAAGCGGCCGAAAATCCTGTCTTCCCCTAGAATCGTTTCGGGATGGGACCGGTAGATTTCACAATCCGGGAATTCCGGCGCAGCGACTTCCTGCGGCTGTGGGAAATCGACCAGCAGTGCTTTCAGCCGGGGATTTCTTATTCTCAACTGGAACTGCTCTCTTACATGCGGCGGCCAAGGGCATTCACGATGGTGGCGGAGCGCGACGGCGAGGGACCGGTGCCGAGCGGGGCTGAGCAGCCGGCGCCGCATGCGGTGGGCTTCATCGTGGCGGAGGGGGAGCGGAAACATAGCGGGCACATCATCACCATCGATGTGGTGGAGGAGGCGCGGGGGAGCGGCGTCGGGTCGAGCCTGCTGGCGGCGGCGGAGAAGCGTTTGAAGGCGCAAGGCTGCGAGTCGGTTTTTCTGGAGACCGCAGTGGACAATGCCGCGGCACTGGCGTTTTACAAGCGGCACCAGTACTTCCTGGTGAAGACCCTTCCGGGGTATTACGCAACCGGGGTGGACGCGTTTGTCTTGAAAAAAGATTTGCTCCCGCCGGGGGCGACCGGATAAGGTCAGGGTCCTGCGAGGCGACGTCATTGGCGGTCAGGCGGTCAAGCGCGAGCCGAGTGTCGTCCCTCTGCAGCTCGCCCTGTATTTTTGCCTTACCCAGCGCTGCCCGCTGGGCTCATGAATTTCTCGCCAGCAGCGGCCGGGCTATGGATACGACAGCAAACGGCCGGGTGATGGTGACTGCCAAGGGCTGGGTGTGATGGTTACGGCATGAAGATTGCGATTCAAGGGGAGCGGGGAGCGTTCAGTCACGAAGCTGCGCTGCGGATGGTGCCGCGATGCGCCATCGTTCCATGCGCACGTTCGGCGGAGGTATTCGACCGGGTGGTGAGAGGTTCGGTGGCCGGGGCGGTCATCCCGATCGAGAATTCGCTGGCCGGATCGGTGGCCGAGCACTTCGATCTGCTGCTGAGCCAGGACGTGTTTATCCAGAGCGAGTATCCGCTGCGGATTGTGCACAACCTCATCGCGGCGCCGGGGGTGAAGTTCCGGGATGTGCGGCAGGTGTTCTCGCATCCGGTGGCCCTTGACCAGTGCCGCGACTTTTTCCGGCGGCATCCGCAGATTGAACCGGTGGCTTTTTATGATACGGCGGGAAGCGTGAAGCATGTGGTCGAGCGGAAGGTGCGGAACGCGGCGGGAATCGCGGGGAAACAGGCGGCGCGGGTGTACGGCGGCGCAATCCTGAAAGCCGGAATCGAAGATGACAAACAGAACTTCACGCGGTTCTTCCACATTCGCAAAGGCCGGCGGGTACGGCGGGGAGCGAACAAGACCTCGCTGGCCTTCAGCGTGAAAAATATTCCGGGGGCGCTGTTCAAAGCGCTGAGCGTGTTCGCCCTGCGGGATATCAGCCTGAGCAAGATCGAGTCTCGCCCGGTGCGGGGCCGGCCCTGGGAGTACGTGTTTTACGTCGACATCCTGCGGGGAGACGACGAACCGGCCCGGAATGCGCTGCGGCATCTGGGCGAGGTTGCGGACCTGGTCAAGGTGCTTGGAGTGTATCCGGCGGCCTAGAAGCGGGGTCGCGTGGGTCACTCAAGGCGGAGGGCGAGCTCCGTTTCTCCCAGCCTTGGCGCTTCGACGGCGGATGCGGGCGAACCGTTCTGGCCCCGGAAGGATTCCGGACGCAGATCCATCCCTACGAGGTTCGCCGAAGGAGTAACCTGTACCATAGACACAATGCAAAGATGCTCGAAGGGGTTTACAATCCAACGCGGTACGGAGAAGATTCCGTCCGACCTGCATCTTTTTGAGTCTGGGAAACATCAAAACTTGAGCGAGATACACTCAAGGAGAAAAATGGCACAGCAGCCGCGCCCTGAGCGCCCCATCAAAGCCAAAGAAGAGAAAGAAGAGAAAGTGGAGCAGGAAGGGCGATCCCTGCCGGTATTACCGGTGCGGGATACGGTTCTGTTCCCGCATGCGGTATTGCCTCTCACGGTTGGGCGCGAGAGTTCCGTTCAGCTGATCAATTCTCTGGGCGAGGATAAGACGATTGTGGTGGTGGCGCAGCGGGAAGCGCGCGTGGATTCGCCTCAGCCTACGGATTTGTACAGCGTCGGCACCCTGGCGGTAGTGCACAAAGTAGTCAAGATGCCCAACCAGAGCCTGTTTGTGTTTGCCGAAGGCCTGGAACGCGTAAAACTTGCTGAGTTCACGCAGTTGACCCCGTTCATGCGGGCCGGGTTTACCTCGATAGCGGAGACGGTGCCGCCGAAGACTTCGGAAATCGAAGCGTTGCAGCGCAACGTGCTGACCTTGTTCCAGCAAATTGTGGCTGGGTCGCCGACCTTGTCGGACGAGCTTTCGACGGTGGCGATGAATATCGAGGAACCGGGCCGGCTGGTGGATTTTATTGCCTCGTCGTTGCCCTCGCTGTCGACTTCCGACAAGCAGGAGACGCTGGAAACCACCGACGTGAACGTGCGCCTGGAAAAAATCAACCAGCACCTGGCGAAGGAACTGGAAGTCCAGCAACTGCGGAACAAGATCCAATCGGAAGTGCAGGACAAGGTACAGCAGACGCAGCGCGAGTACTACCTGCGCGAGCAGATGAAGGCCATCCAGAAAGAACTGGGAGAGCAGGACGAAGGGCAGCGCGACCTCGACGATTTCAAGCAGAAGATCGAAGCGGCCGGCATGCCGGACGAGGTGAAGAAAGAAGCCCTGAAGGAACTGGGGCGGCTTTCGCGGATGTCGCCGATGGCGGCCGACTACGGAGTGACGCGCAACTACATTGAGTGGTTGTCGGTGCTGCCCTGGGCGAAGGCTTCGGGCGGAGAAGTGGACATCCCGAAAGCGAAGGAGATTCTGGATGCGGACCACTACGACTTAAAGAAGGTAAAAGACCGCATTCTGGACTACCTTTCGGTGCGGCGTTTGAAGCCGAACATGAAAGGGCCGATCCTGTGCTTCGTGGGACCTCCGGGCGTGGGCAAGACCTCGCTGGGGAAATCGATCGCGCGGGCGCTGGGACGCAAGTTCGTCCGCATCTCTTTAGGCGGCGTGCATGATGAAGCTGAGATCCGCGGGCATCGCCGCACCTATATCGGGGCGCTGCCGGGACAGATCATCCAGGGAATCCGGCGCGCCGAGACGAAAGATCCGGTATTCATGCTGGACGAGATCGACAAAGTTGGGCGGGATTTCCGGGGAGACCCGGGATCGGCGTTGCTCGAAGCGCTCGATCCCGAACAGAACTCGACGTTCCGGGACAACTACCTCGACGTTCCGTTTGACCTGTCGAAGGTACTGTTTATCACGACGGCGAACATGCTGGATCCGGTGGCGGAGCCGTTGCGTGACCGCATGGAAATCATCGAACTGCAGGGCTACACCGAAGAAGAGAAAGTTCATATCGCGTTCCAGTATCTGATTCCGCGGCAGGAAGAAGAGAACGGGGTGACGGCGGAGCAGATCGAATTTCCGGAAGAAGGGATACGGCACGTAATCCGGCACTACACGCGGGAAGCCGGGGTTCGTAACCTGGAGCGCACGATTGGCACGATCTGCCGCAAGCAGGCGCGCCGGCTGGCGGAAGGGAAGACGGACAAGCTGGTGGTGACGCCGGAGGTCATTCAGGAATTTCTGGGCGGAATCAAGATCCGGACCGAAGGCGAGATTGCGGAACGGACGAAGCGGGCAGGGGTGGCGGTTGGGCTGGCCTGGACGCCGACCGGCGGAGACATCCTGTTCGTGGAAGCGAACACCATGAAGGGCAAGGGTGGCTTCACCATGACCGGGCAGATCGGGCAGGTGATGCAGGAATCGATGCAAGCCGCGCTGACGTGGGTGCGTTCGAATGCGACGCGACTCGGAATCCAGGAGAGTTTCTTCGCGGACCACGATATTCACATGCACGTACCGGCGGGAGCGATTCCGAAGGACGGGCCATCGGCAGGCGTGACCATGGCAACCACCCTGGTTTCGCTGCTCACGGATCGCCCGGTGCGGCCGTACCTGGCCATGACCGGGGAAATCACGCTGAGCGGGAACGTGCTGCCGGTGGGCGGCATCAAGGAAAAGGTGCTGGCCGCCAAGCGCGCCGGCGTGCGGGATGTAAGCCTTCCGGCGGATAACAAGGCGAACGTGGAGGAAGACCTGACGCCCGAGCAGCTGGAGAATCTGACGGTGCACTACGTGAAGAACATCGAGGAAGTGCTCGAGATCGCCCTGCCCACATCGCCGCGGGAAGAGAAACAAGACGCGGAGGAGCGGGAGAAAGTGCTCAGCGGGCAGCCGGCTTAAGAGCGGTCTTCCGTTTCTGGTCGTGGGTTGTGGGTCGTTGGTCCTTGGCGAAATCAAACTGCCAGTCTTTCTTGACTGGCAGTTTTTTAAATGGGGTGAGGGGTTTCTCCTTTCTTCTCTGCCGAGTCCTTGAACGGATACACTAGGGCGCATGCAGGTGCAGGTTTTGTTTTTCGGGATTCTGAAGGATTTGGTGGGGCGGGCGGAGGAATCCCTCGAACTCCCCGAAGGGGCGACGGTTGCGGATGTCCTGAATCATTACGAGTCGCGGATCCCGAAGATGCGGGAAGTTCTGCCGTCGGTGGCACTGTCAGTAAACCAGCATTATGCGGGGCCGGGAGCGGTTTTGGGTCCCAACGATGAAGTGGGGTTGCTGCCGCCGGTGAGCGGAGGTGCCGGCGGATGACGCGTGCTGCCATGGTGCACGAGCCGATCGATACCGGGAGTGTTCTCGAAAAGATCAAACGCCCGGAAGACGGAGCGGCGGTGGTTTTCGAGGGAGTGGTGCGGAACCACACGCGCGGGAGGCAAACTCTCTACCTGGACTACGAGGCCTACGAAGAAATGGCGGTCAAGCAGATGGAGGAGTTGGCCGCGGGGGCCGTGGAGGAATTCAAGGTGCGCGAGGTCGCGATCGTGCACCGGCTGGGGCGGCTGGAGATCGGAGAGACGAGCGTGCTGATCGTGGTGGCCTCGGCGCACCGGGGGGCCGCGTTCGAAGCGAGCCGCTGGCTGATTGACACCCTGAAAAAGAAGGTGCCGATCTGGAAGAAGGAGTATTTCGTGGACGGCGCCGTGTGGGCGGACGGGGAGCCATTTCCGGCGGAGATTCCGCGCGCGCAAGGCAGCCCCAGCGGAGAAGTTGCATCTAAATGATGCGACCAGCGATGAAACCTGCCGCCCTGTGCCTACTGCTCATGGTCTGTGCCGCGAGCTTCTGCCCTGCGCAGGAGGAACCTTCGACCACGCTGAAAATCGACGTGCGGCTGGTAAATGTTTTTGTAACGGTCACCGACCCGCATGGGGCACCGATCGCGCGTCTGACCAAGGATAATTTCCGGCTGAGCGAGGACGGGATCGAGCAGAAGATCGCGGTCTTCGACAAGGAATCGGCGCTGCCGCTTTCGATCATCCTGGCGGTGGATACCAGCCTGAGCACGAAGAAGGATTTGCCGCTGGAGCTGGCATCGGCGCGCCGCTTTGCGCATGCGATTCTGAGGCCGGTGGATGGCTTGTCGGTCTACCAGTTCAGCGAGATTGTCAACGAGGTAGTGCCGTTCACTCCCGACATCAAGAGTATCGACCGGGGCATTGATCGTATCCGGGTCGGTTCGGCGACGGCGCTCTACGACGCGCTGTATCTTGGGTCACGGGCGCTGGCGAGGCGGCAGGGACGGAAGGTGATGGTGGTGATCACGGATGGCGGCGACACGGTGAGCAAGGTGGACTACCGCGATGCGGTGCGTGCCGCGCAGGAGGCGGAGGCCATCGTGTACAGCCTGATCGTGGTGCCGGTGGAAGCAAGTGCCGGTCGCGATACCGGCGGGGAGCATGCGCTGATCCAGCTTTCCGAAGACACCGGGGGCAAGTATTACTACGCCAGTTCGCTTGCCCAGTTGGACAGCGCATTCCGGCAAATCAGCGACGAACTGCGAACCCAGTACCTGCTGGCGTACTATCCTTCGAGGCGCTTCTCCAGTTCAGAATTCCGGCGACTGCAAGTGAACATCAGCGGAATTTCCGATGGGACGGACTATAAGGTTCGACACCGGGCCGGCTACTACAGTTCGAAATCGGACTTCTGAGCGGGGGTTTGCGGGCCGCACCGCAATCGATGAGCGACACCCGCCCGATTCTGGAACCAATTCCATTTCCCACTTTCCGTAATCTTCCAAATTGTGTTTTCCATTCCTTGTACAACAAGGCCGGCTGTCTGGCGTGTTTTTGTTTTGTCGTCGTCCCTCTCAAGTGTTCTTCAGCGAACACTCCGGCGACGTTTCGGCGAGAGTGCTTTTATTAAAAGTGGAAGCGCCCGGGCAGCGCATTCTCCGTAAAACTGCGTGACACATTTTTGTGATGTTTCGTTTCCCGTCCCTAAGTTCTCTCTTTCGCTTCTAGACATTGACATTCGTCGATGGACCTCTCCTTGCATAAGAGGACAAAGACAGCCAGTGAAGCAGCGGTCGCAGATTGACAACGGGGTCGAGCGGACAGCGACTCACATGGCTCCCAAACACGACAGAGTGTGAAGGTGGAGGCCTGGCTATCCGGTGGCGGAAAGCCAAGGGTTCCTTCGCACCTGTTCGAGCTTCCAAGAAGAGAGGACGCATGAATCAGCCAATGGGTGCAGGCATCGGGCGCAGGATGTGCGGTTTAATCGCCGTGCTGTGTAGTTTCGTTATTTTCCTTTCGATTTCGGTCGTGCTCGCGCAAGAGACGACCGGCGGACTTCAGGGAACGGTAAAAGATCAAAGCGGTGCGCTGGTTTCGGGGGCGTCGGTCGAGCTGATCGGGTCGTCGATGGTCGGCTCCAAGAAACTAGAGACCGATTCGAGCGGCTACTACCGCTTTGCCAATCTGCCGCCGGGTACTTACTCGATAAGAGTGTCTGCCCCAGGCTTCACCCAGTTGAAGCGCGATAACATCCTCATCGCCGTGGGACGCCTGCCAACGCTGGACCTGCAGTTACAGGTAGGGGCAACGGGCACGGTGGTGGAAGTGACCGGCGAAGCGCCCTTGATTGACACCACGAGTTCGCACAGCGTGACCACGATTTCTCCGGATGTGGTGGCGGAAGTGCCGCACGGGATTTCGTTTCAATCCGTGATTCAATTTGCACCTTCGGCGCGCAATGAACCGCTGATGGGGAACAACGCCATCGCGGGGACGGGCGCAGGATCGTTTTCGCGGCCTGGAATCGGCGGTGGTGCGCCGGGGAGCACATCGAATGGCGGCGGATTCGGATTCCAAGTCGCCGGCGGCGCCGACAGCGAGAACCGTTACCTGGTGGAGGGACAGGACACGGCGAACGTCATTGGCGGGTACTCGCACACGGATGTGCCGTTTGAGTTCGTGGACCAAGTGGAAGTAAAAACTTCGGGTATCGAAGCCGAACATGGCGGCGCCATGGGCGGTGTGGTGAACGTAATCCTGAAGCGGGGCAGCAACAACTGGCATGGCACGACCGGCGCACAGTATTCGGCCAATGCAATGAACGCGAACCAGAACAGCCCATTCCTCTACTACGATCCGATTGGCACCGGCAACCAGTTGCTGGGAGAAGATCCGGCGGCTCTGACCTACCAGCAACATGCCGACCGGTACCGGTACGTCCAGCCCTACTTCACCATTGGCGGGCCGATCGTAAGGGATCGTCTCTGGATTCACCTGGGGGTTGATCCGAAATTCACATCGCTGAGCCGTTCGGTGGATTTTGGGGCGACCAACAACAACGCCGGGGTGCAAGTGCTGAGTTCGGATCAGCAGACCTATTTCACGACCGCGCGGGTGGATGCGACGGTAACCCAGAAGCTGCGGGTGTTTGCCTCGTGGCTGTACCAGTTGCAGCGGCAGAGCGGCGCGGTGCTTCCGATTGGCGATTCGACCAATGGCTTGTTGAATCCAAGCTCGCAGTTTTTACTGTCGCTGTATCAGCATGGCTATGGTTATGTGGCGCCAAACCAGACGCTGAACGTGGGGGCGGATTTCGCGGTGACGCCGAAGCTGGTGCTCACCACGCGGTTCGGATACTTCTTTGAGAACTATCACGACTTCGGGTATCCGACGGCGGGCTCGCTGTTCACATGGTTAGCGCCGGGCATCAAGGTATTTCACGATGCGCCCCCCGAGGCTGTGCTCGACAACAACAATCAAGCGCTGCCGACGTCGCTGCAGCAGATTGCGGGATATTTCACAACCGGCAACGATCAGACCTACACGCTGCGCAACGCCAACAAGCATCACCAACTCGATCAGGACGTGGCGTGGTACAAAGGCGGATTGTTGGGAACCCACAACTTCAAGTTTGGATACCAACTCAATCACGTCTCCAACGACATCTTCCAGCACTGGAATGCCCCGGCAGTGCAGCTGTATGTCGGGCAGCAATTCTTCTCGCCGGGCGGCACGACCGGACAGGACAACTGCGCAGCGCTGGCGGCGCAGCAAGCGCCAAGAGTATACGGAGGGTGCACGGGGCAGTACGGTTTTCTCAACGTGCAAGACCTGGGCTCGCTAGGCAAGGCGTCGAGCTACAACCATAGCTTCTACGCGCAGGATTCATGGACGATTGGCCGGGGTTTGACCATCAACGCGGGTGTGCGCATCGAGAAGGAATCCATCCCGAGTGAGACTACGGCGGGTGGTTTCCCGTCGCAACCAATCAGTTTCGGATGGGGCGACAAGATCGCACCGCGCCTGGGAGCAGCCTGGGATGTGTTCCAGGACGGACGGCTGAAGCTGTTTGGCAGCTACGGCGTTTACAACGACCTGATGAAGCTGAACCTGGCGATCAGTTCGTTCGGCGGCCAGTACTGGCAGAACTGCTTCTATGCACTGGATACGGCCGACCTGAGCACGATCAATGTGCAGTTCGGACCTGGACAACGTTATTGCACGGGAGACAGCACGGGGACGGCGAATTTCGCGGGGGGAGTAACGCCGGCGGGGTTGACGTTCCTCGAGAACCAGAACTTCCGCGGTACAGAAGGTGTGATGAAGGGCCTGAAGCCCTATCGTCAACACGAAAGCGTATTCGGAGCGGACTACGCCATCACCAAGAGCCTGGCATTCGAAGCGCGATGGGATCGTCGCCGCCTGGACCGCGCGATCGAAGACTCTGCCATTTTCGATTCCACGGGCAGCGAAACCTTCCTGATCGTGAACCCGGGGTTCGGTCCGAATGCAGTGAATCTGGCCGACTCGTGCACCAATCCGGTGATCGCCCCATTGGGCTGCCCGCCAAACATCAAAGCGGCACGCAGCTACGACGGATTGGAGTTCCGCCTGACCAAGGCTACCAGCAAGCACTGGTTCGGGATGTTCTCTTACACGTATAGCAAGCTGCGCGGCAACTATTCCGGGCTGACCAGCACCGATCTGGCGGACGGAGGCGGCGGCCGGAATGCTCCCAACAACAGCCGGTCGTTTGACGAGTCCTACTTCCAGTACGACGCGTACGGGCGATCTTCGAGCGGGCCGCTGCAAACGGACCGACCGAATGCATTCAAGGGATATGCGTACTATCGTATTCCGTGGAAAGGCTGGCGCACCGAGTCCAATATCGGCTGGTTCCAGACGCTGTACAGCGGAACGCCTCTGAGCACTTATGTCGATGTGGGGAACTCGTTCTCGCAGCCTCCGTTCTCGGGCGGCTTCCCGGTCTTCCCCGAAGATCGCGGCAAGTTCGTCAAGACGGCGCTGGTTCGGAATGGGTCAGGCGTGCTGATTCCAACCATCACCGGGATGTGCAACTGCAGGACTCCCTGGTACATCCAGTCGGATGCCAGCTTTAAGCAGGTGTTCAAGGTCAACAAGAACAACGAAGCGCAGGTGCTGACGTTCGAAGCGAACGTGCTGAACCTGTTCAACCGGCAGGCGGCCACTGGAATCTACTCGCAACTGGACTCTGCCTTCTTCCAGAGCTTCCTGCAGCCGGGTGGGCAGTTCTCGTACTCGGCGTTCGAACACTCCTACGATTGGAAGGGTTTGCTGGCGAACACCGGCAATGCGGCCGGCGATCCGCTTCGGGGGAACAGCCAGTATGGCAAGCCGTTCATTTTCCAGACGCCGCGCAGCATGCGTCTGGCGGTGCAGTTTACGTTCTAGCTTGAGTTTGCGGTTATCGCGAGGGGCCGGGCGACCGGCCCCTTTTTTATTGGGTAACCGGAGCGCATTCCATCGCGGTTGGCAGCCGCTACGCGCAGATTTTCAACATGTTTAGTAAGATAGGGAACCCGACTTTGTAAGGCGGAAGCAACCATTCCTGCGGGAAGCGATTCCATGTGGCAATACCCGTTCGTTCAGGAGCGGGAAGGAGAAAGCGTTTGTTGAAATTGCGCGCTTCGGGTGGTCACGGGCGACAACGCCTCAATCTGGTCTTCATTCTCTTTACAGCTTTTCTGGTCTTGATGGGAACCACGGGGTTCGCGCAGGAAGAACTGCCCAAGGGCTCCATGGAAGGAACCGTGATTGATGCCTCGGGCGCGCCCGTTGCCGGGGCAAAGGTCGCCATCAATTCGCGGGCCGCAGAGGTGCCCCTCTCCCTCACCACCGACAAAGACGGGAAGTACACGACGGGCGCTCTGAATGCGGGCACCTATACCGTTGAAATCGAGATGAGGGATTTCAAAAGCAACCGCTTTTTCGTGACGGTTCGCAACGGGCAGACCTCGAATGGGGACCGGAAGCTGGTGAGGGTTGATCCGGGAACGCCCACGCTGCAGAGCAAAGTGGTTCCGGAGAAAGTTGCAGAACTGCCGGTGGACGGCAGAAACGTTTTCAATACCGCGCAGTTCGAGCCCGGAGTGGCGATTCAAGATGGGCGGTCTCTGGACCCGACGAAGACGGGTAATTTCGGCGTGTCCGTCCACAAGGAGAGCGGGCAGGCAACTCTGTACATGCTGGACGGGGTTGATCTGAACGACGAGAACAAGGGTGACACGACGCAGAATGTAGGGCTGAGTTCGGTGCGGGAGATGGTGGTGAGCCGGGCGATGTTCGACCTCGCGACCGGGCCGACCTCTACGGGAGCCGTGAACCTGCTGACCGGTTCGGGAGGCAACGGGCTTCACGGAGAGGGATTTGGGTTCTTTCGGGACAAGAGCATCGGGTTCGCGAAGGCGCCCGGGGGACAGGATCTGGCGTTTCAGCGGACGGATTTTGGCGGCAAGCTGGGCGGGACCCTCATCCAGGACAAGGCATTTTTCTTTGTGGACGCGGAACATGTGACCCAGGATGCGCACCGGGCGGTGGTGCTGCCGTTTCCGTTTCAGGCGCAGACGGGATCGTTTTCATCGCCGTTTCGCAACACCTCCGCTTCGGGCAAGCTGGACTGGCAGGTTTCGAAGGATACGCATGCCTTTTACCGGTTTGCCTACAACCTTAACAAGTCGGTGGATAACTTCGGCGATGATTACTCGATTTACGAGAACCACGACAATTCTCCATCGCACGCGGTTGGGCTGGATCTGACGCGGGGCAAATCTGTTCACACCTTGCGCTTCGGGTTTTTGCGTTACCACAATTCGCTGCAGGACGGGAGCCGCCCAGTGAGTTCGTCGGGGGTGTTCGCTTCCCCGGTAAATGTTCAGTTCAGCGACCTGGCCGGCGGCCAGGTGCAATTCGGGCCCAGCCGGTTCGCGCCCCAGGAAACGTTTCAGGAAAACACGGAATTCCGTTATGACGGAGTTCACAGTGCGGGCGCGCACACGTTCCGGTTTGGTGCGAGTGTGAACCGGATCAAGATCGGAGGATACGCTAGGTCCTACGGACTTGCTCCGCAAGTGACCACGGCGCTGGCCGGCGGGACAGATCCGAATCCGCTGGATTATCCGGTCTTATTCGCAACTCTGAGCAACGGGCAGGGGTTCGCGACGGAAAAGTCGGGATTCGGTTTGCCGCACGGCGGGCAAGAGGATAATCGGCTTCAGGGGTACCTGGGAGACTCGTGGAGAATGTTTCCGAATCTCACCATAACCTTGGGCGTGCACTACCTGCGAGATACCGGCCGGGTCGATAGCGACCTGGGAGCGATTCCGTGTTCGGCGGTCAATCCGGGCGTCCCGGGGAACCTGTTGCCTTGTTCGGGTCCAAATCTGCTGGCGCAGTTTTCGACGGTTGCGGGGCTGGGAAAAGCCGTAACCCAGCCAGACTACAACTTCGCTCCGCAACTTGGATTCGCCTGGGATCCTTTCCATAATGGGCGAACGGTGATAAGGGCCGGGGCGGGCGTGTTCTACGACAATTCGCTATTCAGCAACATGCGGCTGGACCGGCCCGGGCGATTGAGCCAGGGGTTGTACTCGGCGACCAATGTGTTGACCTGTGCTCCGGGAGCGGCGGCGGGTACGGTGGCCGTGTATTTCCCGAATGCGGGCGGACTCCCGACACCGGTTCGGGCGATCAACGGGCACGACCTGGCGACCGAAGTGTGCGGTACCCCGGTGGGCACGGCGGGCGCCGACGTAGCCGCATTGCAGGCTGCCTACCAGGCAGCGGTGGTGGCGGCGGGATCGGCGAGCAACCCTGACTTTGTAGGCAATACGCTTTCTCTCAGCGTACCGGTGAACGGGCTGGCAGGGTTTGATCCGAACTATCGAACCCCGCGGTCCTACCAGATCAGTGTCGGCCTGCAGCGCGAGTTGTGGGGCGGAGGCGTTTTGACGATCGATTACGTTCGCAATATGAGCCAGCGGTTCGGGCTGATTGTGGACAAGAATCACGTGGGCGATTCGCGGTACTTATACGTCGATTCCAATGGGATACCGACCGCGGCGCTGAACGCCATCACCAACACGATCACGCAAAGGGCTCCCCAGTGCGTGTCTCAGGCACTGGCGCCGGGAGCGCTGGTGCAGAACGCGGTCAGCTGTTATATATCCGCCGTGCCGAACGCTAACATCAGTGATTTTGCGGTCAACGGCCTGGACTCAGGAGTTGCGTATCTAAAAGGACTTCCGGCATCGATCGGGGTGCAGGTTCCGCCAATCCCGGCAGCCGACGCCAGGAATTTCGGAGCGGCCTTTCCGGGCGTGAATGCACTGATGGGGCAGGGAGAGTTTCAGAGTTCGATCGGACAGGCGGTTTACAACGGCGTGCACATTGCCCTGAGACAGAATGTGGGCCATCAGTATTTCGTTTTTCGGGGCGGCGATCTGTTGTTGTCCTACAACTATTCGAAGTTCGTCTCAAACGGCGGGGACAATCCGACGCAGAGCGCAGTGGCCTACGATTTCCAGAACCCGGAACGCTACAAGGGGCCGTCTCCGCTGGATCACCGGCACCAGTTTACCGGGGGCTGGACCCTGGAGTCAGTCTGGGGACCGAAGATCTCGTTTATAGGGCGGTATGCCACGCCGACCGCGACGGTGGCGTCGTTGCTGGTGCCATCGGGCAACGCGCAGGCGACGCCGGGGGAAATTTTCCGCACGGATTTTAATGGGGATGGAACGCCGGCGAGCCTGGTCCCATTTGCGAAGGCAGGATCGTTCAGCGCGCTGTCGGCGAGCAACCTTTCGAGCACGATCAAAACGTACAACAGCACGCAAGCGGGGTCGTTGACGCCAGCCGGCGCGGCGTTGGTGTCGGCCAACCTGTTCACCAGGTCGCAATTGACGACCCTGCGGGCGACCACGCCATTCATTGTTGTGCCCCCGGCGGGGCAATTCAGCAACCCGGGGTTCAGGTCTCTGGATGTTGCCGTCAGCTGGCCGCTGAAGATCGGGGAGCGGCTGAATATCGAACCCCGGGCGAGTTTTTATAACGTACTGAACTTTGCAAATTTCCAGCCCATGTCGGGTTCGTTAGCGTCCTACTATCCGGGACCGGGACAGCCCGGGACGGCGGGGGCGGGATCGGCGAATGGCACGCCTCCGGGGTCAGCGCGCGATGTGCTCCGCCTGGGGAGCGGTTCAGGGGTTTACAACTACGGTGCGCCGCGGCAGATGGAAGTCGGCGTGAAAATCACGTTTTAGCTGCAGCGGGAGAGAAGGCGAAGCCGCCCCTGAAAAGGGCGGTTTTTCTTTGGCTTGCGCGGTCCGGACTTTGCTCACCGCGCGGTCGACAGGCGGAAGAAGTACAAGCTTTACGTGCCCGCGCGGCGGATGGGGCGTGTAAAATGGCCAGCATGCCTTTCAATGCAAGTGCTCCAGGGACCGCGCGACGGGGCGGGAAAACTCCACCGCCGGATGAGACATTCGAGGAAGCCGCTTACCTGAAACTGCTGGGCGAGAAACAGAAGCCGGTGAGCATCAAGTTGGCGGACGGCGAAGTGGTGCGTGGCTGGATCGAGTATTACGACAGGAACATGGTGCGCCTGACACGCGAAGGGGCGCCTAACCTGTTCATCTTCAAACACGACATTATGTACATCGCGGAAGACTCAGGGAAACGCAAGTAGCGGCGAGCTGAGCACGCGATTCCGGGCGCGCGGCGCGCGGGTAGCAGGCGTGGTATGCCCAGCTATTGCCCGCAGGAAAATATTTGCAGGCTACTCTCATGTCACAGTCACTCCCAAACTTCGAATTCGTGCCATTGATGTCGGAGATTGCCCGCGAGGCGGGAGCGCTGCTGATGGAATATTTCCGGCGGCGCGTGAAGATCGAATACAAGGGGGAAGCCGACCTGGTGACGGAAGCCGATCGAGCGTCGGAAAAGCTGATCCTGGAGCGGATTCGGGCGCACTGGCCATCGCATGATGTGATCGGGGAAGAGGGCGCGAGGGTCGAAACTGGCGGCGATTACAAGTGGTATGTGGATCCGCTGGACGGGACGACGAATTTCGCCCATGCGTTTCCGGTGTTCTGCGTGTCTCTGGGGCTGGCGTTTCGAGGGACGCGAACGGCGGCGGTGCTGTACGACCCCACGCGCGACGAGTTATTTGCCGCGGAGAAAGGCAAGGGAGCCTTTTTGAACGGGGAGGCAATGGCGGTTTCGAAAACTGCGAAGCTGGCGCAGAGCCTGGTGGGCACAGGATTTCCGAGCCACAAGCGGCACAAGAATCCGAACATTTACTTTTATCACCAGCTTACGTTGCGAAGCCACGGCGTGCGGAGGGCAGGATCGGCTGCGCTCGATCTCGCGTCGGTCGCGGCCGGCCGGCTGGATGGCTTCTGGGAATTTAACTTAAATGCATGGGACACGGCGGCGGGAATACTCATCGTAGAAGAGGCCGGGGGCAAGGTGACCGGGGTTGACGGGCAGGGGCTGGCGGTTACGGATCGAGATGTGGTGGCGACCAATGGACTGATCCACTCCGAACTGCTGCACGAGTTCAAAGAGATTTTTGCCGGACGCGGGCTGGAGCCGCTGCCCGATCCGAGAGAATATTCGAAGTAGTTCGCTTTGGCTCCGCCTGGGGGATAGACCTTACACGCCGGGATTTTCGCCCTTGCCCGGGCGCTGGGCCGTCACGAAGCGTAAAATAAGGGAAAAGGGTCAGACGCCGGCCGGGTTTGCTGCAAGTCTTGAGGCGGTTTTCAAAGCCCTCGCATACAGGTTCCTATCGTGATTCAGCCATTACTCGAACGTAAAATCGCCAAGCGCCCTGACCGGGTGCGCCTGTCGGGCCGCATCCTTTTTCTTACGGAAGACCCGGAACTGATCCGGGGTCAACTGGCCGGAGAAGATCTGCCCTGGGACTCGAAGAATCCGGCGAATAATCCCAAGCTGCGGGATGACATCTCGACCGACGAAATCACGCCGGCGCACTACTGTTTTTATTTCGACCAGACGCTGGGAGAGATTCCTTACATGGGGTTGAAGTGTGGGAATGTGATGCCGATTGGCCGGGGTGATGTGAAGCGAGGCGGGTTTGTGTGCTCGGTGAGCGGAAAACGGCGAGGCAAGGGCTCGAGCCGGGAACAGTCGCCCTACGCGGAAATGTCGGCCGGGATCAAGGTCGTGATCGCGGAGAACATCGAGCGTATTTACAAGCAGAATTGCCAGAACCTCGGGGTTTTGACCTCGACGGACTTCTCCATGATCGACAGGATCCGGGCGGGCGAGGAGATTGCCCTCAGCGAATTTACCGCGGGCGAGGACGACATCACGCGCCAGGTGATCGAATACGGCGGGCTGTTTCCGTTTAATGTTGCGCGCCTGCAAAAGAAGGTGTTTCTGCCGCCGGTGCAGACCGCGAAACGGCCGATGACCGTGGCGGAAAAGATCTTCGCAAAGCACATGGTCACGCCCGACGGAAATGTTGGGGTGGAAGCGGTGAAGCCGGGGGACACGGGATTCACGCGGGTCGACCTGCGATTCAGCCACGAGTACGTCACGCCCATGGCGGCGATCTTTTACGAGCATTATGTTGGCAAAGGCGAGCTGGTCAACGATGCGTCCAGCATTCGCTTTTTCCGCGACCATCTGACGTTTCTGGATGAGGTGATCTCGGAAGAGAAAAAGAAGATGGGATTGCTCGACCTGGCGACCCAGCTGAAGCTGAAGCAGGAAGACTTTGCAAAAGCGCAGGGCATCAAGCTGCATGGGGAATTGAAGGATCGGAAGGGTTCGGAGGGAATCTGCCACTCGGTGATGCTGGAGTCCTATGCGCTGCCGGGGCAGGTGAATGTAGGCTCGGACTCGCATACGCCGCACGTGGGCGCGATCGGGTGCGTGGCGTTTGGGATCGGTACCACCGACGTCTTCAACAGCTGGATCACGAAGGATGTGCGGGTGAAGGTGCCGGAGTCGGTGAAGATCGTGATTCGCGGACCGAAGCAGCCGAACGTGACCGCGAAAGACTTCATCCTGAAGATCCTGAGTTTGGATTATGTGCGCAGCGGGAAGGCGCTGGCCAAGGTCATGGAGTATGCAGGCGAGGCGGTCGAGGCGCTCAGCGTGGATGAGCGGGCAACCATGACCAACATGGCGGCTGAGATTGGCGGGTTTACCGGGATCGTTGCTCCGGATGACAAAGTTGTCGAGTTTCTGGTCGATCGGCGGGGGATGAGTCGTCGTGAGGCGGCGGACCTGGTGCGAGGGTTGCAGAGTGATAGCGATGCCGAGTATGCGCAAGTGATCGAACTGGAGGCGGCTGACATCGCGCCCATGGTGGCGACGCCAGGGGATCCGGGGAATGGCAAGTTCATTCGTGATCTGAACACGCCCGTGCCGGTGGAGCTGGCGTACGGTGGAACCTGTACTGCCGGGAAAAATGAAGATATGGATATGTACGCCGAGGTGCTGGCCGACGCCCTGAAACAGGGGAAACGGGTGGCGGACTCGGTGGAGTTCTATATCCAGTTCGGTTCGCAGGACACGCGCGAGTACTGTATCGAGAAAGGCTACCTGGAGATTTTTCAGAGAGCTGGAGCGCGCGTGATTGAGCCCAGTTGTGGGGCTTGCATCAATGCCGGGCCGGGCGTTTCGACGCGTCCCGATCAGATCGTGATCAGCGCGCAGAACCGGAATTTTCCGGGGCGCAGTGGACCGGGACAGATGTATCTGGCCAGCCCGCTGACCGTGGCCGCCAGCGCGGTGGCCGGATATATCGTGGAATACGAGCCGAGTCCGGCCCGGGAACTGGCCGGGAGCCGCGGCTAAGACGCCCAGCAAATGCTGGGAAAGCGGGTTGGCTGCGCGAATCGGCGGGTTGGCTGAGAAGAGCAGTCGCAGGAGTTCTACGCTGTACCGTCAGCGTGATTCTTGTTAGAATCTGTGGTTCTTTTAAGACCCGCAGAGCATCTCAGGAGACAGACACACCATGACCTATGTAATCGCAGAACCCTGCATCGGGACGAAGGACACGGCCTGCGTGGACGCGTGCCCGGTGGATTGTATCCACCCGAAGAAGGACGACCCCAAGCATGCGACCGAGGAAATGCTCTATATCGATCCGGTGGAGTGCATTGACTGCGGCGCGTGCGTACCGGTTTGCCCGGTGTCGGCCATTTTCGCGCTCGACGACCTGCCGGAAAAGTGGAGTTCGTTTACGGAGCGGAACGCGAAGTATTTCGGGCGGTAGGGAAACAGCGGCGAACTTCGGGCTGCGAGCCACGGCTCGTGCAGCTCGATTCAAACGGAGGCGCTCATTCCGATGGGCGCTTTTGGCTTTGAGGCCGCAAATTGCGACCTCAAAAGCGACCGGCCCTCCGAAGGCCTTGCAGTTCCCAGAGCCTGAGGGCCAAGGCCCGGAGCGCCAGGGCGAAAGCCGGAGCTCGCGGCTGACGGGTTGTGCCTCCTTCCATTACAATCAACACTTAGCCTCTTGGGCTTCCATGGCACTGAAGGAGTCGGAAGCAATCGTCCTGCGTACGTATCCACTGCGCGAGGCCGACCTGCTGGTCACCTTTTTTACGCGGATCGAAGGCAAGGTGCGCGGAGTGGCGCGCGCGGCCAAGAAGTCCAGAAAACGATTTGGTGGCGCGCTTGAGCCGCTGACGTTTGTGCGGGCTTTTTACGAGGATCGCGAGCGGCAAGAACTGGCGCGACTGGATGCGCTGGAGGTGCTGGAGTCTCCGCTGGCCAGCGAGGTTGGGTATCCGCGCGCGGTCGCGCTGGCTCACCTGGCGGAACTGCTGGACGAGTTGTTGCCGGACCGGGAAGCGAACGATGCGGTCTTCCGGCTGACGCTGTCGGTGCTGGCGGCGCTGCGCGGACCTGAGGTCTGGATGCCGGTCACGTATTTCGAGCTCTGGATGACGCGGCTGGTAGGTTTTTTGCCGGATCTTTCCGAGTGCACGGTTTGCGGGAGGACGCTCAACGGGAGCCGGGCATTTTTTCACGCGCTGGCCGACGGGCTGATGTGCGTTGACGACAAACGGCTGGCGTCGTCGGAGATATCGAGCGAGTCGCGCATTCTGGCAGCACAGATGTTTCGCGCACCGGTCGAAGGATTTGTGGGGATGGAGTGGCCGAAGGCGAAGGCTTCGGACCTGCGCAAGTTTCTGGTGCAAATTCTCGAGCGGCACGTGGAGAAGAAGCTGGTGACGGCGGGGATGCTGGAGAAGATCAGCTCTTAGCGGATGGTCGTTGGCTGGTGGCTACGACCCTGGAGTCAGCTTTGTGGGGAGAGGCTAAAGATTCGATGATGCGAACCGTGTGCCCAGGTCCCGAGCTTCGCTCAGGATGCAAACGGGGATCATGTTTCAATCGGATGGCGGGGAAGAAAGGGCTAAGAGGTAAAGGCTAGCCGCCAAGAGCTGGGTTCATGAATTCAATCAAACCCAATCCGCCGACGTTTCAGGAGTTGATTCTGAAGCTGCAGACTTTTTGGGCGCAGCGCGGGTGCGTGCTGCAGCAGCCGTATGATGTTGAAGTCGGCGCGGGGACGATGGCGCCTGAGACTTTTCTGCGGGTGCTCGGGCCGCAGCCTTACAAGGTGGCGTACCTGCAGCCATCGCGGCGCCCCGCGGACGGGCGGTACGGCGAAAATCCTAACCGGTTGTTCAAACACACGCAGCTGCAGGTCATTCTGAAACCACCGCCAGACGACGTGCAGGAAATGTATCTCCAGTCACTGGGCGCGATCGGGATTGACCTGCGCCAGCACGACATCAAGTTTGAAGAGGACAATTGGGAATCGCCGACGCTGGGGGCGTGGGGCATCGGCTGGCAGGTGATGCTCGACGGGCTCGAGATCACGCAGTTCACGTACTTTCAGCAGTGCGGCGGCGTAGACCTGCTGCCGATTTCGGCGGAGCTGACCTACGGGCTGGAACGCATTGCGGCATTTCTGCAGGATGTCGACTCGATTTACGACATTGTGTGGGCGCGGGATCCGGAGAACGGGCGGGCGACGACGTATGGCGACGTTCGGCTGGCGGAGGAGTTGCAATTTTCGGTGTACAACTTCGAGGCCGCCGATGTGGAGAGGACGTGGAAGCATTTCGAGCTTTACGAGGCGGAATGCCGGGGGCTGCTGGATCGCTACGCTGAGTTGAGCAAGGCGGACAAGCTGAAGGCAAATGCGATCGCGGAAGTGAAGCGATTCCCGCTCCTGGGGGCGTACGACCTGTGCCTGAAGTGCTCGCATCTTTTTAACATTCTGGATGCCCGCGGCGCGATTTCGGTCACCGAGCGAGTAGGGGTGATTGCGCGCGTGAGGGCATTGGCGGTGGGGATCGCGAAGACCTACCTGCAGCAGCAGTCGAGCGAAGAGCAGGAGGCAGGTAAGGAAGAACCGGAGATGGTCGAGATCGCGGAGCGCAAGCCGAAGCGTGGGAAGAAAGAGACCATGCCGGTGGCATAAGGGCCGGAGGCAGGCGGACCGGAGTGTCCGCGCCACACTGTGACTGCAGTCACATCCACGAGGTTGGGGTTTTGGGAAGATGGATAGATTGATCGATGCCTGACTTTCTGCTTGAAATCGGTTGCGAAGAAATTCCGGCGCGCATGATTGATGCGGGCTCGCTGGAATTGCGGGAGCGAGTGGGAAAGCTGCTGGAGCGGGAACGGCTCGCCCCATCCGGGGCGGTCACCGGTTTCGATAGTCCACGGCGGCTGGCGGTTCTGGCCTCGGGCATTCCGGCGGCGCAACCGGATGTCACCGAGCAGATTACCGGTCCCTCGGTCGCGGTGGCGTACAAAGACGGTCAGCCTACGCCGGCCGCGCATGCCTTCGCCAAGAAGGCGGGCGTCGAAGTCTCGCAACTTGAGAAGGCGAGTACCTCAAAGGGCGAGTATCTCTCGGCGAAGGTGACTAAGAAGGGAAGGGCCGCGAGCGAAATACTGGCCGAACTTCTTCCGAAAGAAATCTCCTCAATCTACTGGTCCAAGAACATGTACTGGCGCAAGGCAGGGGAACGCTTTGTGCGGCCGGTGCGCTGGTTGGTCGCGCTGGTGGACGGGGATGTGATCCCGCTGGAATTCGATGGGGTGCGCGCGGGAAGCACGTCTCGCGGGCACCGGCTTCTTGCGGATGGGGCGGTATCGATTCCGAAGGCGGGCGTGGCTTACGTGAATGCGCTGGCAACTGCGAAAGTGCTGGGCCGCGGGAAACGGGAAGAACAGATCCGCAAGGAGCTGGACGCCGCGACGCGAAAGATTGCGGGAGCGCGCTGGCGCGAGGACAAGGAACTGCTCGATACGGTGGTGAACCTCACCGAGTATCCCTCGGCGATCCTGGGGAACTTCGATCCGCAATTTCTGGAACTGCCCGAGGAAGTGCTGGTCACGGTGATGCGCGATCATCAGAAATATTTTGCGGTCGAGGATACGAGCGGCAGGCTGGCGCCGCATTTCCTGGCGGTGCTGAATACCGAGGGAGACCGAGAGGGCACGATTCAGCACGGCAATGAGCGGGTATTGCGAGCGCGCTTCAACGATGCCCGCTTCTTTTGGCGGACCGACCAGAAACAGTCGCTGCGCGACCGCCTCGAACTTCTCAAGCATGTGACCTTTCAAAAAGACCTGGGCAGCTATTACGACAAGACGATCCGGACGCAGCGCCTGGCAAGCTGGCTGTCAGAGACGGTGAAGCAGGCTGGGATGAGCATCCGGCCCGGGGTAATTCACAAGGCGGCATGCCTGGCAAAGGCTGATCTGACTACGGAACTGGTCAAGGAATTCACCGAACTGCAAGGAATTGTGGGCGGGCTGTACGCACGGGTGCAGGTGCTGGACGAGAACCTGAATGAGGATGTCCGGCAGGCGATCTCGACCGCCATCTACGATCACTACAAGCCGGAGTCGATGGATGACTCGGTGCCGCGTACCCTTGAAGGAGCGGTGCTTTCGATCGCGGACAAGGCCGACAGCATTGCCGGCATGTTCGCGCTGGGGCTGGTTCCGAGCGGGTCCAAAGATCCATTCGGGCTGCGGCGGCAGGCAAACGGCATCGTGAAGACCCTCGCGGAGCACAAGCTGCCGGTGCAACTGAAGGCGCTGATGGAGGATGCCAGGATCCGTTACCGCGGTTCCGAGGCGGAGAAGAAGTTTTCCGCGGATGCCAAGTTTGAGGAAGCGATTCGCCTGTTCTTCCGCGAGCGGTTGGAGTTTTACCTGCGGGACGTGCACGGGTTTGCGTACGACGTGGTCAACGCGGTGGTGGCGGCCGATGCCGATGACGTGGTCGATGCGCTGGCGCGAGCCGAGGCGGTCGCGAAAGTCAGGCCGTCTCCGGACTTCGAGTCCATCTCGGTGGCATGCAAGCGCATGAAAAATATCCTGCGGCAGGCGGGGGAGGCGGGACGGGAAGTGGCGCCGCAGGTTGACCCAGCGCTACTGCAGGAAGAGGCGGAGCGAGATCTGGCCGCACAGGTTCCCACCACGGCGAAAAAAGTGGAGGCTCTCCGTGCCGAGCGCAACTACGAAGCAGCGCTGCTCGAGATTGCGAAACTTCGTCCGGCGATAGATCACTTTTTCGACAAAGTAATGGTGATGGCGGAGGACGCGAAACTTCGCGCCAACCGGCTGGCGCTATTGCAGACATTGCTCAAGGAATTTTCGACGATCGCGGACTTCTCCGAGATCGTGACCGAAGGCAAAGAATCCAAAGAATCTCCGAAACAGTAAAGGACTCATTATGGCGACGACAACTCTCCCCGAAAACGAAGTGGAAGTCAGCACCGGCAAGAAAAGCGACGTGAAGTACGTATATTTCTTCGGCGGCGGCAAGGCCGACGGCAACGGCAAGATGAAGGATGTGCTGGGCGGCAAAGGCGCGGGCCTGGCAGAGATGACGAATGCCGGCCTGCCCGTGCCTCCGGGGTTCACGATCCAGACGGAGGCGTGCCGCGAATTCATGCGGCACAACGCGGTGTCGAAGGAAGTCGAGCGGCAGATGGAAGCCGCCCTGGAACAGCTGCAGCAACTGCAGGGGCAAACCCTGGGCAAGGGGGAGAACCCGCTGCTGGTGAGCGTGCGCTCGGGGGCGAAGTTCTCCATGCCGGGGATGATGGATACGATTTTGAACCTCGGACTGAACGACCAGAGCGTGGAAGCGCTCGCCAAGCGCGCGGACGCCCGGTTCGCCTACGACTCCTACCGGCGTCTGATCCAGATGTTCGGCAGCGTGGTGCTCGAGATCGAGAAGTCGGCGTTTGAAGAAGTATTTGACGCCAAGAAGAAGCAGAAAAAAGCGAAACTCGACACCGACCTGGACGCGAAGGCCTTGCAGGAAGTCATCGAGGACTACAAGAAGGTGGTCAAGAAACACGCCAAGCGGGAGTTCCCGCAGGAGCCGCACGAGCAGCTGGTGATGGCGAGGGACGCGGTATTCCGCTCCTGGCAGAACAACCGCGCGAAGCACTATCGTCGCATCAACAACATCGATGACATGCTGGGGACAGCGGTGAATGTGCAGGCCATGGTATTTGGCAACCTGGGAGAGACCAGCGGCACGGGCGTGGGCTTCACGCGGAACCCGGCGATCGGCACGAAGGAATTTTATGGCGAGTTCCTGCTGAACGCGCAAGGCGAGGACGTGGTTTCGGGGGTACGCACGCCCGTCCACATTCTGGAGCTCGAGAAGATCATGCCCGACGTGTACAACCAGCTGCGCGGCATCACCACCCGGCTGGAAAAGCACTACAAGGACATGCAGGATTTCGAGTTCACGATCCAGGACGGCAAGCTCTACATGCTGCAAACCCGCAATGGCAAGCGGACGGGCCTGGCAGCGGTGCGAATCGCGCTGCAGATGGTGGAAGAAGGACTCATCACCAAGGAAGAAGCGATCTTCCGGGTGGAACCGAACCAGTTATATGACTTCCTGGTTCCGCGTCTCGACGAGAAGGGGGTGAAGGTCGAGGTGCTGGCCAAGGGGCTTCCGGCGTCGCCGGGGGCCGCGGTCGGACAGATTGTCTTCACGGCGGATGAAGCGGTCGAGAAGGCTGGGCATGGGAAAAAGGCATCGGTGATTTTGGTGCGCGGCGAGACCACTCCGGAAGACATTCACGGCATGGAAGTCGCGTCGGGGATTCTGACCTCGCGCGGCGGCATGACCAGTCACGCAGCGGTTGTTACCCGCGGCATGGGAAAATGCTGCGTGGCGGGCGCAGGCGACATTGAGGTGAATGAGAAGGCCCGGGAAATGCGGGTCAAGGGTCAGGTATTCAAGGCGGGCGATTGGATTTCTCTGGATGGAACTACGGGGCGGGTGATCAAGGGACAGCTCAATACCCTGCCGCCATCGCCCGATGACAAGGAGCTACAGACGTTCATGAAGTGGGCGGATCCGTTCCGCAAGCTGAAGGTGCGCGCCAACGCGGATATTCCGCGGGACGCCATCCAGGCCCGCACGTTTGGAGCGGAGGGAATCGGGCTGTGCCGCACGGAGCACATGTTCTTTGCGGAGGACCGGATCCCGCACATGCAGGCCATGATTCTCGCCAACAACGAAAAAGATCGGCGAGCGGCATTGAAGAAGTTGCTGCCCATGCAGCGTGCCGATTTTGCCGGCGTGTTCAAGGCGATGGACGGCTACCCGGTAACCATCCGGACGCTCGACCCGCCGCTGCACGAATTTCTGCCGCGGCGCGAAGAGCTGATGGTGGATATCGCGATCCTTCCGTATGCGGACGCGAAACACAAGAAAGAGTTGGTTGAAAGATACAAGCGTTTCGGCGCGAAGGGCGCGGCCGACCTGAAGAAAGTGATTCCGACGCTTTTGCGGCGGGTGGAGGAGTTGCACGAAATGAATCCCATGCTGGGGCACCGTGGCTGCCGCCTGGGCATTACCTACCCGGAAATCACCGAGATGCAGGTGCGCGCGATCTTTGAGGCGGCAGTCGCTGTTTCCAAGCAGGGCGTGAAGGTGTTTCCCGAGGTAATGATTCCTCTGACCGCTACGCTGAAGGAGATGGCGAATCAGGCGGCGATCGTGAATCGGGTTGCTGCCGAAGTGTTCAAAGAGAAGGAACACAAAGTTGATTACCTGGTGGGCACGATGATCGAGTTACCGCGAGCTGCGCTGGTGGCGGATGAGATTGCGAAGGAAGCGCAATTCTTCTCCTTCGGCACCAACGACCTGACGCAGACAACCTTCGGCTTTTCGCGCGACGACGTGAACAAGATTCTGCCCACTTATCTGGAGGAGGGCATTTTGAAGCAGGATCCGTTCGCGGCTCTCGACCAGGAAGGAGTCGGGCAACTGGTGAAAATGGCCACCGAGCGCGGACGCAAAACGCGGCCCGACCTCAAGGTGGGCATCTGCGGCGAACACGGCGGCGAACCGTCGTCGGTGGAGTTCTGTCACCGCGTGGGGCTGAACTACGTGTCCTGCTCGCCGTTCCGCGTGCTGACGGCCCGGTTGGCGGCGGCACAGGCAGCGGCTGCGGATCAGCTAAAAGTGGAGGGCGGGCGCACGAAGTAGCCCGGTTCCAGTTCACACAAAAGCCCGAGGCACGGGAGCCTCGGGCTTTCTTGCGGGCGGCCGAAATCCTCGATCGCGGTCGGGCAAGCTGTGAATTCCGGCAAGCGCTCCGCGCCTTCCGGTCACTGCACCTTCTGGAGGCGTGCGATGAGTTTCTGCGCGAGATTGTCTTCCGAATCGGACCACAAGAGCCGCCCATTGGCATGGGCGTTTTTCTCCACCTTGTTTGTGAAATCCACCAACTTGTGAACGTTGGCGCGCACGCGCTCCTCGGTTTCGGCGTCCAGTTGCAATTGCTCCTGGAGGAAAGCGGTGTCGAGGCCGAAGTCGATTTCGATTTGTCCAGTGGCCTCGGAGGCGCGCTCGTCGAACTCGGGGCCCTGGGTGATGAGCCGGACGTGGTTGGGTGACAGTGCCCATTGCCGGCCGGTGGAATCGGGTGTCCACAAGTCCCAATCAACGTCAAAGACATACCCATAGTCGTCGTGCAGCAGGTCAGAGGCTACGTGGATGGCATCTTCCGGAGAGACGCCGGGCTGGAACTTGCGTTCCAGAATCGTGGGTTCGTTCCATGAAACGGGCTGGACCGCAACGTAGGTCACACCGGGACGCTGGTCGGAAAACGGAAACTGACGCAGTACCGACAAGGTATGCGCCATCATGTCCTGCTCGCTGAAGCTTGGAAACCACAAGCTCAGATAAAGTGGATCAGCCACGGCGTCCTCGCAACTGGAAGTAGTGCGCGTCTGGAAGCATTGTAAATGGTGAGGATTGCGCGCAATGAGGGAGGGAGATGAATTTGCGGGACGGGCCGGCTTTCGGTAGGCGAGGCGTGCACGGAGTACTCGCCGAGGCTGGCGTGGACTGGGGCGGGAGCTTTGACAGTGCGAGGAGCTGCTTGTTACTATCAGAAGTTCAGAAACGACGCCTGCCTCGCGCCACCTGGTCCCCGTCGTCTAGCCCGGCCTAGGACATCGCCCTTTCACGGCGGTAACACGGGTTCAAATCCCGTCGGGGACGCCAACCGTAAATTCTTCGGGTTCATTTGCTGCAAGACATTGAACAGCGTGGAGTTATCGGGGTTCAAACTCTTCGTTTTTGCGGAGTAGCTCAAACCCTTGTTAAAGAGAATTGTTTGAACTCGGCGCCGTTGGTCATCGTTGGCGGCCTTCCAGAGTCCCGACAAATCGGACAGCTGCAGCTCGGCAAAGCCGACGAAAGCGTCAGTGCTGGCGGTGACGCCGGACAGGTCTCGCAGCTCGCGCTCCCAGACGGCCATCTGCGATGTATAGTCAGCGGTTGCCTCCTGGTAGTCGGCCTCCGGCACCTTGCCTTCCAGGTAGGAAGTCAACAGCTTCTTCTTCAGAGCCTTTAGCTTTTCCACCTGGGCGCTAGCTTTCTTCGTCTTCAATTCAGCGTCGCCCTTGCCAGCTTCCCACACCCGCACAGCGATCTTCGGGAACTCGCCCAACGCCTCTGCACTCGGCGACAGCCGAGCCAGCAGATCCGTGAACCTTGTCTCAAGTTCTTCGCGCGATACACCGACTCGGCATCCTTTGGTCGGGCACCAGTAGCGCGGATAGGTCCGCCCGGTATGCGATCTCGCAAAGCCTCCGGTAAGTGGCCGGCCGCAAACCTCGCACCGGATGAAAGGCTTCAATGGGAAAGCGGCGTTATTTTTGTACTTCTTCGCCGGGCGGAGTTTCTTGCCGTCGAGCACGTCCTGAACGTGGTCGAAAACGCTGCGCGAGATGATGGGGGTATGCAATCCAGGAACTGGCTCCGCCACTGCACTGGATTTGATGAGGCCGATGTACACAGTCTTTCGGAGCGTTTCGTAAAACGTCTGCGAGGTCAGTTCGTTTCCCGCGCGAGTCCGCAGCCCAGCCTCCGTGATCTTGCGCAGCACCGCGGCGCGACTGTAGAGGCCCGTCGCCATGAGTTCGAAGGCATTGCGGATATGAGGGGCGGTATCCGGGTCGGGCACGATGTTCGCACCATCGCGGCAGTCGATGTTCTTGTAACCGAGTGGCGCCGCCCAAGGCCAGCGGCCCGCAAGTACGGCTAACCTCGACCGTTCCTTCATGCGTTCGCTCAAGCTGTCGCTAAAGAACTGGTTGAAGCTGCCATGAATGTTCGCAGCCAGCTTTCCGGCTGCGGATTCGTCGACGTTCGGTTCCAGCGTCGAGCGTACGCATACACCGATCTCGGAGAGAATTGCAATGGCATCCGCCTGATCGCGCACGTTCCGCGCAAAGCGCGACAGATCGTAAACGACGACGAAGCCGACTTCGCGGCGATGCGCCTTACAAAAGCCGAGCATCCGCTGAAACTCTGGGCGGTCAGCGGAACGTGCAGACTCGCCCGGATCGGTGAAGATCTGAAGGACGTTGAAGTGGCGCGCTGTGCAGAAACTGCGGCAACGCTGCTCCTGATTCGAGATGTTCAACGCCTCTCGTGCCTGCTCGTCCGTGCTCACCCTCAGGTAGACAACCGCACCAGTCTCAGTAGTTTTCATTTCGTTACTGTACCCGGTCGGTCAAGGGCCTCGCGGGATTCTGGTCCACGGGGCGCGCCGAGTGAGTTTGTTGTTGGATGAAGATGTCTTTTATCAGTTCAGCTAAAGCGATCAAAACTGCTTCTTCCTGTTTCGAGATCATTACGCTGGTCTCCTCGCATAGGTCGCCAGCGTTGGCGCTTAATTGTATGAACCATTACTTGACCTTCCGGGGCCTGCCGCCCTTCTTCCCGTTTTCCTTCGACGATCGGCGCTTCGTTATGGTGCTAATGCCCTTCGTTGCGAGCCCACCCAAGCGCGCGATTTCGACGTGGCGCTGGTGAATCTCTTCCAGCCAAGCAGCAATTGCCTCCGCATTTGCTGCGATCATCTCCGCCGTGGGCGGCGCGTTAAGCCGGTATATCGGCGCTTTCTCGCGGCTCAACCGGTATTCGATTGTCATGCCTATAAACTAACGCATTAGCGTAGGTTTTCAGTGATGCAGCGCACACATTGATGTGAGCCCGGCTCAATTTCCTCGCGCATCGAGAGGTCAACATCAAGTTTTAGCGCCCCGGTGGCCGACGGATGGACATTGGTATCGGCGACCTGCTCCGCTGTGGAGTGGTACTTTCTGCGCTAATTGTATTTCTTGGTGCCGCTATTTATCTGGCACGGCCACTTCCATGCCGATTGCCCATCTCTTGCGACGCTGCGTGCGGAGGTCAATACCAAAACAGGAACGCCTCGAGTGTTTGCCCCAAGCGCGAGCGCGGGATCAGCGAGCGTAATAGGCTGAAACAGAAATTTAAGCTGAGAGCTTAGAGTGAATTAAAGTGACAAGCGGTAGGGTCCCAAATCAACAAGCGGAGACAACTAATCGGTCATCCAAACGGACTCCAGGAAGTGCCAGCAGATCAGAGCGCATTCCAGCGACACAAATCGTCGGAGATCAGTGCAGAAACCATCGCTCCGCACCCCTGTCTGGCTGAAAGATTGCCAGATTCTCCGGTGCGATGATCCTTTCAGCAAAGTAACATCGTTAGGCTGCTATCGCCTGCCGGAAGTATGGCCGAGGCGGCGAAGGAGAGCATTCGAGGATGACAGTGGGATGCTAATTCGTGCCAAATGTCCGGAACAAAAACGTAGTTCGGGAATTCGGCAAAAGAGGTCTCCCATCATTGAAAGACGCAGCCCCAGTCGCGTAGCCGCCTACGACATACTTCCATCCAAAGAGGCTGCCACCGCTCAGCCGGATGCTGTAAACCTGCCCGGGCGAAACTGGCAAACCGCCGTTGGGCAAAACGAACTGAACGTGCCCGCAGTCGGCTACCGGCACGATTTTTGACACATCCGCCAGCACTTCTCCCCGTTCATTTCCCAAGAACATCGTGACCTCGCCCTCGGATGGGCCCGGGTTTGCCACCACGAGTTCCACTTCGACACGGGTCAGCCTCGGCAACGACGGCGTAAACGTCTGCCGCACGTCGTTGAGAAGGTTCGTCCATGCGTTCTTCCAAGGCGCGGTGTTTGCTTGGTCCAGCGTCATGGATGTGTGCGAAGCGAGCGTGTTGCCGGGACCTGATTCGACATGAATCGTCACCGTGAAAGTACGCCGCTTCGCCGCACTTGGGTTTTCTGAATTGATAAGGGGAATTGTGACCTGCGCCTTTCCTTTGGCAGTTGCCTCGAAAATGTAGACAAACGTCGGGCCGCCCGGGTTCGGTGGCAATGCCAGCGCGACGCTTGCGAGTCGGATTGCAGGCGAAGAAACCTGCGGTGTGCCGTATTGCGGACCGCCGACTGCTCCGAGGGTTATCTCAATTTGTTGACCTACAGTGGCGGCCAAGTGTTGTCCATTGTTCGTGAAGTTGAGTGACAGTACCCGTTGCTCGATGCTTGTCGACGACATGCCGACCTTCTGAGCGTCGGCATTGCCGCAACAGGGCAACAAGAAAGCCAGCGCAATCAAGAAGACTGGTGACCGTGAGGTCGTCATAGACCCTTGGCGTAAAGCTACACACTACTATGAAGTACCCTGGCTCGATTTCTTGCGGGCATAATTGTTGAGAGTCTGCCCTTGCAAGATCGGCCAAGTGTTTCCTGCATTGGAAGCTATTGGAAACGTCTCGAAAACTGTATCTTGGGGTGCGGTCAACGGAGCAAGCCGAGCCGGCGCTCGATGTCGTGGAAGCGAGATTCCCCACGCAAATTGTCGAAATGGGGCCAGACTTTGATTGCTACAAGCAGAGCGTCGCGGTTGTCGTATGCTTTTTCAAGTGATTCGATCGCCAGGTCCTTTTCGCCAAGTCCGTCGTAAATGATTGCCATATTTAATGACGGCACGTAGGCGTGATGCGACATCTCTTGCAGCTCTTCCAAGAGATGGCGCGCTTTATCATGATCGCCCGCCGAACCGTAAACATGGCCTAAGAAGGCTTTTTGAAGCGCAACGGCGCCTCCAATCGCGATGCCCTTCTCGTAAAACGTGATAGCTTCCGGGTACATCTTCTTTTGTTCGTATGCCGTTCCAAGCGCAACATAAGTCAGGGTCACAGTTGGGTCTAGAGCGATGGTGGTATGGGACTGATCGATACACCAATCAAACTCACGCGCAGCTACCAGAACCCATGCCAACCCGGCATTCATGATTCCCGACATGGGATCGCGGCTTTGTCCCTCTCTCGCTTGCTTGATTGCTTCCTCGAATCGAGCCAACATCGCCAAATGCATCGCATAATGGAAGCGCGCGACGGGATAGTTGGGGTTCAATTCGATGGCCCGCTTGTATTCCTTCTCTGAGCCCATCCAGTTCCGGTCATAGTTCTGCATTACAGTCGCGAGAGCATCATGAGCTTCGGCTAAACTGTCGTCCATTTCCAATGCTTGCAGAGCAACTGCCTTGGCTTTTGGATACGCTTGGTGTGGTGATACGGAACCGTAGTAAGCAGGAGTGTGCAAAACTTGTGCCAATTCCGCGTAGGCGAGCGCATATCCGGGATCCTTGCGAACGGCATCCATCAGATATTCCACCCCTTTTTTGAACCCTTCGACGCTCCTCATCTCCCCGCACCGACGGCCCTGCAAATAAAGCCGGTATGCCTCAATGTCGTCGGTGTAGCGTCTGGTTAGACGTGTTTGATCGTCGCCCGAGAGCTTCAGCCGAAGCTGGCGCGACACTTCAGTGGAGACTTCATCCTGCAATTTGAAAAGTTCCTTAAGATCACAGTCATATTGATCTCCCCATAATTCTTGCCCGGTTGCCGTATGTACTAAATCTACCTGCAGGCGTAACCTCGAGCCGCGTTCCCATATTCTGCCGATGAGCACCGCCTTAGCGTGAAGCCTACGCCCCATCGCGAGCGGATTGATGTTGGCGTCCCTGCTGCTTGAGAGGCTGCTCCATGCTATTACTCGCAACCCGGGAATTTGGGAAAGGCTTTGGATGATGCTGCCGGGAATGCCAACAGCGAGGTAATCCGTGTCTGGATCCGCGACGCTGTTCGCAAGCGGAAAAACGGCAACGGAGTCTATAGGGTCGCCAGGTTTGGGGACTACGTCCTGCGAGCCGTCGACGGACACAAGGAAGCGATAGCCGCGGCGCGGTATGGTCTCGACGTAACGCGGTGTCTCGGCTGTGTCACCCAATGCTTCACGCAGCCGTTTAACAGCATTATTTATCCCGTGATCGAAGTCTACGAAAGTTTCGGAAGGCCAGATTTTCTGCCGAAGATCTTTCCTGGAAATGACTTTGCCAGGGTTTTCCAACAGGACTTGAAGAATTTGGAGAGGTTGTTCCTGTAGCCGGATCTTACTTCCGTCCCGGCGCAGTTCTCTGGCGTCCTCATCCAGTTCAAAAGATCCGAACCGAACTATACGAGGCGGCGGATGGAAGGAATCCATGGAAGCCAGTTCCCCAAGTCAGGAGAGTTTACACCCCCAAAGTGAGCGTCGGGGATTAAACTTCAGAGGCTCTCTTCGAATTCCTTCACGACTAGCGCAGACCCAGATTCAATCTTCTGTGACGACCCTGAAGTGTTCAAGCAATTGGCCGGGATGCATTGACCGGGCTCACGCTTTCCTTACGTTGCCGAAATTCTGGTTGTGACGCTGATTGGAACCCGACCGGAACTGGTCGCTGGAGTGACTCAGAGCCCCCGCTTGTTCTGCGTGATGCTTGGACAGAAGAAGGGCACGGAACGAGACTGAGTCGTCTGACCGGCGTCACCACTACGACGGTTTTTGCGAGACAGTGATACGCCACCTTATCACCCCCAAACTCATCCTTCCTTTCCAGCCTTCAGTACCGCCACGTGACGAAACTTCTCGCAGCACAACACACCTATGCTGTTGCCGCCGTAGGAGGTGCCTGGAGGATCATGAGTTGCAAATGCCCCACAGAATGGTGGGGCTCCCGACCAAGGTCTGTTCGCGGGTTCGGCTCCGGCTTTGTTCAGAAATCGAAGTGGATGCCAACCTGAATCTCACGTTTTGGAAAAGCCGCTGTAAAACCCAGCGGCTGGCTGGGTGAGTTGATGGCAGTTCCGTGTACGCTGAATGGCGGTCTAAACGAGGCTCCGACGATGTTGTTCACGCTCGCATAGTTTGTTCGGTTGGTGAGGTTAAATCCCTCCGCGATGATCTGAAGCTTGTACCTGTCGGCAAATGTGATCGAACGACTCACCCGCATATCGAAAGTGACGTAGTTGGGTCCGATCCCGCTATTCCTTCCGGCGCCGGGCGGACGGTCGTTGGTGAAATGACTATCGCCATTGATATCAGCGCCAGCCAGCAGATTAAAAGGATGGCTGCTGTTGTAGCTGACAATCGGAGCGAGCTGAAAACCTGACAACAGACGCGAGTGTTCCCATGGGCTGTCCACAACGGCTGCGATCACTGCTTTGTGGCGTTGGTCAAAGTCCGATAAGGATCGTTCCGCTGCGAGGTTCACTTCGTTGAACGCTGCGTAATCACTATTGAAATCTGTCGAGTCATCAAGCGCTTTACTGTAGGTATAGTTCGCCATGAGAGTGAAGTGATCACTGAAACGCTTTTTCACTTGTAGAATGCCGCCATGGTAGACCGCATTTGCGATAGAGCTGTATTGGTTGTTCTGGAGAATAGTGTGCGTCGGATCTGCGAAGCAAAGGGCAGGAGTGGTCACACATTCTTGTGCTTCCCAATCCTGAAAAGGAAGCCCGTTCGTCGGAAGGCCATTTGCGCCGGCCACGCCGCTTACGATCGGCGCTCCGGGCAGCAAGTTGTTGTCAACTGCCCACGGTAGGTGGGTGGTGTGGACGTAGATGTAGTTGAGCGAGATAGACAAGCCGTTTCCAATCTCACGCTCGATTCCCAATGAAGCCTGTTGTGATTGTGGGCTTCTATAATCGGGCTGACCAAAGAAGAGCACAGTTCCCGGCGGAAGCTTTCCAGTGTTGCTGACTTGCAGGCCGATAGGAGGAGCGCCTATATCTGCAGCCGAGATGCAGGCGTTCTGCCCTGCCGGAGGTGTGCCGCACAGGATCTTCCCTTGCGCAAATAATATTTGATAGATCGCGACGGAATTCTGGAAGGGATTTGAGCCTTCGGGGACACCCAGGATCGATACCAGTGTGTTGGCAATTTGCCTCGTACCGTTCACGTTGCCAAGGGTTTTTACCACGTTGGGAATCTGGGCATAAATTGGGGAATAGAAAATCCCGTATCCGCCCCGCAGTACGGTCCGGTGGTTATCGAACGGATCCCAGGCGAACGAAACCCTCGGAGCAAAGTCCTTCTTATAAGTATTGAGAGGGCCGTACTGCGAGTCCAGTTCGTAGCGCAGCCCGTAATTCACGGTGAAATTGTGACGAATTTGCCATGCGTCCTGCCAGTAGCCAGCTGTAAACGGCCGGGTCTCCACATAGTCGGGGTTCCCAAACCCCTGCTCATAAAAAGCGGGCAAACCAAAACCCCAGGATTGGAGAGTACTGATGGGAGATGGACTGGTGGTAGGAAGATTGCAAAATGTAGGCGCCTCCAGGCAAGGGCTGAGCAGATTGCCAGGCAACTCCAGAAACTCGAAACGGCCGGGGAAGAAGGTATCGGAGACGGTGTTGTTGCCACGAATTAATTCGTAGAAGCCCATTCTCATGGAATGGCGGCCACGAATGAGGGTGAGGTTGTCAGCGAACTCGTAACGGCGTGCCGTTGTATGACTGGGCAGAAAGATCCCTCGGCCAAAGAATCCATATCCCTGCACATCCAATCCTGGCCCGCCACGATCATTGGTGTCCACGTTGAACTGGTACCAGTTCCATTGCACGCGCGCTTCGTTTACAGAATGTGGGCTGAACTGATGAAACCACGAACCCTGCAGCGTACTATCCCAGTTGAGCACCGAAGTACCTCGGGAGAAGCCGATCAAAGCCTGCACGTCAGGGTCAGACTCGTTGAGGTGCGCAAAGCTGTACCGGATGGAAACCTGATCCCTATCGCTGAAGCGGTGATCGAGACGGGCCGATGCCTCGTGTTGACGCGTTGGAAAAGGAAATAAGCCGCCGTCTTTCTCAAATTGACTCACGACGAAAGCGTTAAGCGGGCTGGCGTTTGGGTTCACAGTCAAAACTCCGCCCAGTACCGCCGCACACGTCGCCGCAGGCAGTGGAGTGGCGGGATTCGGCGCTGGAAATCCTAACTCCGCTGCTACCGCGGCGCCTATAGGGCCACTCAGGCACGGAACCTGAGTGCCGTTGCCTTGGGCCGTCAGGCCTCCCGCAATAGACTGCTGTCCTGCGGTCGGAGCGAAGATACTACTGTGGGTGAGCAAAGGCACGGAGTCCTGCGCATCGGAGCGCAAGCCTTCGTAGGCGACTAACATAAACGTTTTGTCCCGATGAATGGGAAACCCCAGACTTCCGCCAAATTGTTGGCGACTCAACGAATTCTTGATGGGCGAACCTGTGGCTTTGAGGCTGAAATTGGCGAACGTCGGGTCCAGAGTTAGCGCCGGGCTAAACGCAAACGGATCGCGGGCGTCGAAGGCGTCGTTTCGGAAAAAGCCGAAGAGCCCGGCGTGCACGGTGTTAGTGCCAGACTTGGTGACAATGTTGACGGAGGCGGCCCCGGCTCCACCTAGCTCGGCGGGGTAGTTGCTGCGGTTAATTTGAAATTCCTGAACCGCATCCTGGCTAAGGGTCAGGCGGACACCACCGGCGTCATCGTTGGCTTCGCCGCCGTCCACAGTTACGCTGTTACCTCTCCCGTTGCTGCCATAGAATGACAGCCCGCTTTGGGGTGTCTGCTTGACACGAAAATCGGCATTGTCGGCAATCGTATTGGAGTTGCTGACGCCCGGCATGAGCAGAGTAAAGGTGAGGTAATCGCGGCGTGAAATCGGAAGATCGTCGATGTATCGTTCGGCGACTGTGTCCGCTTGGCTGGCGCGTTGTGTCTCCACCACTGGAGGTACATCCGAGACTTCGATGGCGGTAGCCACCTCCGAAACTTTCAACTGAAAATCCAATGTCACGGTTTGCCCGATGGCCACCGCTACACTTTTTCGGATCTCGGTCGCAAAGCCCGCCATCTGCACGCTGACATCGTAGGTCGCCGGCTCTAGACCGCTAATCTGGAAACTTCCGCTGCCATCGGTTGATGCTACGCGACGCACTCCTTTGGCAGTTTCGGTCGCGATTATGTTCGCTCGGGGCATCATTGCACCTGAGGAATCGACGACCGTGCCTTTGATATCGCCTGAGGCACCCACACCCTGCGCCCAAAGCCTCTGGGATACGAGCGCGGACAGTAGTGCGCATGCAAGAAAAGCGTTTCGTTTCATGGCTCCTCCCGACTATTTAAGCCGATTCGGACGGCGCGCTGCCTCGGAAAGTGAGCCGCCGGCCAGTGGAAACCAGCCTCTACCTCAATTCAATACCAGACGGTATGCCTTTCCCCCGCTGACAGTCACCGAACACCCCCAGCAGTGTGACTCCGTCTTCGGCATAGTAATCACGACTTTCTTCTGTAACTAACGGGCGAAGATCTGATTTGTGGCGCTAAGGAGGTCCAAGGGATTGGCACCGTAAAGTACATCGAAAATACTGCTGCCGTTGGCAGGTCTTCCAACGCAACGCTGATATCTATTGAACCGTCAGCCTCGTGGTCGTGGAATGCTGTGTCGATCCCGACGTGCCCGTGACTACTATCGTATAGCTGGTGGATTGAGGACCAGTGCTGCTCGTACCCCCACTGCTTCCCCCGCCACAAGCAACCTGCAGGATCAGCGCAGCGAATAATGTGCCACCCAATAAGTACACCGTTAACTTCTTCCTGACAGACCGACTGGAGCTAAAACCTGCTCCCATTAATGCAGAGCCTGCCACTGGGAGCCACAGAAACTGGAGCAGACGCGGATCATAGTGCAAAGCAGGCGGAATGAGCGAAGAGATTGATGTGCCGGTGCTGATCGCTAACGTCGCGATTGCATTCCCGTTCGCATCGAAAGTTACTGAGTTCGGATCGAGCGAGCAGATCGGTGCCGATTTTGCTGGCTGCACTGAACACGTAAGCGCAACTGGGTTATTGAATGCATTCAGCGAACTCAGGGTAACAGTCGAACTGGAACTCTGGCCACGACTGACAATCGCCGGACTGGGCGCGGATGCTGAAATAGAGAAGGATGCTTCGGGCACTGTTGCGTTAAGTTGGACAGCTATCTTGTTATCATCACGGGTGGACACCAGGTCAGCCAACTTGTCGCCGTTAAGGTCCGCGGCCAAGAGACGCAGGAAGCCGACGGTATGGTTGTTAACACTGAATGTTCCGTCGGGAGTGAACTTTCCCGTGCCATCTCCGCGGAACACAAGATTACTGGTTCCCGCGACTGCCAAGTCAAGATTTCCATCTGCATCGAAGTCTTCCACGGTAAGCGTGTAATAGGGCCCACTCACGCTGAAGGATGAAGAAAAGCTTCCACCAGCATCTCCTAGAAAGACGTGTATTTGTCCGTCACATAACTTGGGCGGCCAGCCACAAACATGTGCGGACAGTAGCGCCACGATATCTAGCTTTCCATCCCCGTTGAAATCCCCGACCGCGACGGCACCGCCTGGTCCAGCATTGCTTTTAGGTGTCTGAAAGCTGCCATCGCCATTGCCGAAAAATGTGTCAAAACCTGGAGACGATGCCACTGCCAAATCGAGCCTGCCGTCCTGGTTGAAGTCCACGGCCAGGGATAGGCTGAGTGGCAACAACGGGCCACCATTCTGAAAAGTGCCGTCGCCGTTACCGAGAAGCACGGTCGTCCCGCCTGCTGAGTCTCTGATTCCGTCGCCGTCAAGATCGCGGCCTAGCCCGGAGAGAGCGAGATCCGGTTTGTGATCATTGTTGAAGTCTCCTGCGACCACGTAATAAGGATCGACATCGAGCGCCACCGTGGCAGGCGCCTGGAATGTGCCATCGCCATTGCCATACAGCAGGTTTAGGACATTCGCGCCCTCAGAGACAGCTACTATGTCGAGTTTGCTATCTCCGTTGAAGTCGGCGATGGCAATCGACTCGGGCATCTTTCCTGCGCTGAAGTTTGTTGCCGGCTGAAAGCTCCCATCACCATTGCCCAACAGTATGCTTACGCTTCCATTATCCCCGGTGTCAGAGAAACCGAAATTGACAACAGCAAGATCCGGCTTCCCGTCAGCGTTAAAGTCGGCGATGGCTACCAACCGAGGCGCTGTTCCAACCGGGTAGGTCGCCGCTGGCTTGAATCCAACGGTTGCCTTTGCCGAGTATCCAAGCGGCAAGAGCACCAGCAACGTGACGGCAAAGAAACCGAGTTTTCCGAGCATCATGACACTCCTTTCACGAAGGCTTATTTGATCACTCGAAGGAGCTTGCAGCAGGATCGCGCTGCCCAGACGGCCGCCAGCGCTCCCCTGCTGCTTCGGCACCCACAACTGCTAGTCTGATCTCCCAGGGAACAGCCTTCTAGCCTCGATAGTGATGATGCTCGGAAGGCTGGTACCGTCGGATAGCACGAGAGAAGTGAAGACCGCACGGGCTTCGCGTCCATTGTCGTCATAGACCACATGCAGAGTGGTCGTGCGGACCAGAACTCCACTTTCGAACACCTGAATCGTGTCGGTGCCCGTGCAGTCTGGATTCACTGAGGCAGTTCCCGTAAAGGTCTCATCCGCAATGTCGCCATTCAAACTCCGCGTCTGAGTCCCCCTAATGTTTCCCGAAGCGTCCTGATTGAATACACCGGTGGCTGCGACCGCTCCGATGGCCGGTATGGATCCGGTCGTACTAAATCCCCACTTTCCGGAGCTGTTGAGTTTTGTACAAGCTGCATGGACGCCGGAGGTGACAACAAACATCGAGAGCATCATGAACACCAAAAGCTTCGCGGGTTTCATAAGGGTTTCTCCGTTGGAGACTGGATTGAACTTGCACTCGGCTGTTAGCAATTTTCTGAGCACGGCTGAGCAGACGGTGTTATGCCATCGACCGTTCGCGGCATCAACACCGCGCGTCTCTCTTGTTACGCTCTAGCAGGTATCCGAGCGCTGCCCGATTTCAGTCGTGCCTCGCTATGCCGCGGAAAGATTTAGTGTTAAACTCTGTCGCCTAAAGGGGTTAGCCTCCGATGGAGAGCACGGGTTCCGCTCGGCGCGTCCGTTTTGGCCCGTTTGAGATTGATGAAAAAACGGGAGAACTGCGCAAAGACGGGACGAAGATTCGTTTACAGGAACAACCTCTCCAAATCCTTCAAATCTTGTTGGAACACCCGGGCGAGTTGGTTGCACGGGATGAACTGCGAAAGCGCGTCTGGCCGACCGACACCTTCGTGGACTTCGATCATGGGATTAACAACGCTATCAAGCGGCTGCGGGAATCGTTAGGTGATACCGGCGAAACACCGCGCTACATTGAGACCCTGCCGCGCCGCGGGTATAGGTTTCTGCACGCCGTGGCAACAACAATCCCAGAGGCTTCAATTGCGGTGCTGCCGTTCCTGAGTCTTAGCGCCGACCCTGAAAATGAGATCTTCGCTGATGGAATGTGCGAAGAAATTATTAGCTCCCTTGCGCAACTCAAGAACCTTCACGTGACCGCAAGGACATCTTCCTTTGCCTTCAAGGGAAAGCATGTTGATCTGCGGGTGATTGGAGAACAGCTGAATGTGCGAACTGTCTTGGAGGGTAGCGTCCGTAAGTCAGGGAACCGCCTTAGGATTACGGCCCAGTTAGTAAACGCGGCAGACGGTTACCATCTCTGGTCGGAGACGTACGACCGAGAAATGAAGGACGTGTTTGCGATCCAGGAAGAGATCGCCAAGTCGATTGCGCAACGTTTGGAAGTAACGCTGGATTCTGAAGAGCGTCCCCTTTTCAGAGCAGGCACGGATAACCTTGAGGCATTCAAGTTTTACACGCAGGGGCGATCACTATTCTTTCAAAGAGGGCCGCATCTCATACGCTCGGTTGAGCGTTGCACCCAAGCGGTCGCCCTTGACCCGAAGTATGCGTTAGCGTGGTCGGGGCTGGCGGACGCCTACAATATGGTCGGTTTTTACGGCTTGGCTCGACCGGAATCCTGCCTGCCACATGCCAAGGAAGCCGCGCAGCAGGCTATCGCGCTCGATCCCTCAGTGGCGGAGGCGCATACTTCCTTGGCGATGTCTCATCTCTTCCATGATTGGGATCGGCCAAGTGCGGAGCGGGAATTTCTACATTCTCTGGAGTTGAAACCTCGTAACTCATTGACGCGAAGTTGGTACGGGCTGTACTACCTCCAATGGGCGGAAGGGCGCTTCGAAGAAGGCCTTGCCCAGGCCACGCAGGCGGTTCAGATCGATCCCCTTTCGCCATATGCCAGGGCGATCCAAGCGTTCACCTATGTACCTGTTGATGTAGACAGGTCGCTGGCGACGGCCCTGAAAACACTGCAGATCGAACCCAACTCGTATCTCGGCCATTGGGCTCAGCTTACCGCCCTCAACTTACAGGGACGTTTCAAGGAAGCTGCGGAGGTGGGAGAGTCCGTGATCAAACTACTGGGCAGATCTGTGTGGATGTTGGCTTCCCTTGCTCGAACGTATGCCCTCCTCGGAAGGAGCGCAGATTCGGAAGCTCTGTACATGGAACTGCGCTGGCGGTCAAAACAAGAGTATGTGGCGCCTGCCATTTTGGCCTGGGCAGCTTGCGCAGCCGGGGAGCAGGACGAAGCGATTCGATACGGACAAGAAGCTCATGCGATTGGCGATCCTTCTTTGACCGCTGCCAAATACTGGCCAGATTTTGCAGACTTGCGCAAGGACGGTCGTTTCGGCGAGATTTTGATCAGCCGGGGATGGAAGTAGCATGTTTCGACGACCTCTTCCCGTCCGCTTTGGCCCATTTGAGATGGATGAACGCACGGGAGAACTCTGCAAAGATGGGATAAAAGTTCGCTTACAGGATCAACCTCTCCAAATCCTGCAAATCCTGCTGGAACACCCCGGCGAGTTAGTGTCCCGGGAGGCCTTGCGAAAGCGGGTATGGCCAACCGACACCTTCGTGGACTTCGACCACGGAATTAACAATGCCATCAAACGACTGCGTGAGTCGCTGGGTGACTCAGCAAATACTCCTCACTACATCGAAACCGTGGCGCGCCGCGGGTATCGGTTCATCGGAAGCCTGGCTGCCGTAGATCAACCTGCCGCCATTCCATCGCTGGCCGTTCTGCCACTGGAAAATTTGTCACGAGACCCGGAGCAGGAATATTTCTCCGAAGGTCTGACCGAGGCGCTGATTACCGCCCTGGCGAAGATTGGAATGTTACGAGTGGTGTCGCGCACTTCCATTATGCAATACAAGGCAGTCCACAAACCACTGCGCGAGATAGCGCGGGCATTGGAGGTGGACTTCGTGGTGGAAGGTACGGTGCTCCGCGTGGGGCGCCGTGTGCGCATCACGGCGCAGCTCATTGACGCGCCCAAAGAGACCCACCTCTGGGCGGAAAGCTACGAGCGAGACCTGCGCAATGTGCTTGCTCTCCAATCCGAATTGGCTCAAGCCATCGCCCAGGAAGTCCAAGTCAAGCTTACTCCTCAAGAGCGGAAACATTTGGCACAAACGCGCGCTGTCGACCCTGAAGCGTATGAAGCTTATCTGAAGGGGCGGTATCACTGGAACCGGCGCAGTGGGGACGGACTTGGAAAGGCTACTCAGCACTTCCAGCAGGCCATCGCGAGTGATTCTACCTACGCCGCCGCCTACGCAGGTTTAGCCGATTGCGTTTCCATTCTCGGCTGGTGGGGCTTTGTCTCTCCGGAGCACGGTTGTGGCAAGGGGAAGGTGCTGGCCTTGAAAGCCCTAGAGTTCGATCCGAACCTGCCCGAGGCCCACACCTCATTGGCGTGGTCGACGGCGTATTACGATTACGACTTCCCGAAGTGCGAACGAGAATTCAGGCTAGCGATTGAACTGAATCCAAATTACGCAACGGCGCGGGGATGGCATGGCCTCACTCTGTCGATGATAGGCGGTTACGAGGAAGCATTGGCCGAAGCGAAACAGGCCGTACGGCTGGATCCGGCCTCGTCCATCATCAACGGCATGTTAGGGTTGGTCTATTGGTTTGGGGGCCAATACGACGCATCGCTGGATCAGTACAAGAAGGCGTCCGATCTGGACCCCGCCTCTTTTCAACTCCACTGGGGAGTTGGAATATCTTATCTGGCGAGCCGTATTTACGATGCGGCGATAGCCGAGATGGAAACGGCGCTTCAGTTAACCGGGCGAACTCCCATGTCAGTTGCGTTTCTGGCAGGGGCCTACGCGGCGGCCGAGCGCGGGCAAGAGGCAGAGAAACTCTTGAGTGAATTGGCCGAGCTCTCCACGGTCCGATACGTCTCTCCTTATGTTACTTCGTTGGTATTCGCCGCCATGAAACAGACGGATAGAGCCCTTGCTCAATTGGAGGCCGGCTACCGCGAAAGGGCAGCATGGATGGTGTGGATGAATAGGGACCCTCGCCTTGAAACCTTGCGGTCCGACTCACGCTTCCGGGACCTGGTGCGGCGCATGAACTTTCCGGGGGTAGGCCCACACTAACTTCACTCTTTCGGCTCCAGGGAAAGCGGGTTTTGTTAGACGCTCTAAGCAGCCTTGGTGCCTTTGACAGGCTGCTTGCCAGTCTGCGGAGCTTGAGTCTCGGACGACCAACTGACTACGAGAAGTGTCATTTAAGTCAAACACATAACTAGCACTCTAAAATGCGTCCCCATCGGCAGTCCTCCTTTGCAGTTGACGTAGAGGGCCCCCTCCCAAGCGCTGAATTAGGCATTCGCCAGGCCCGCTCGTATGATTAGGTTGATGCCCACGAGCTTAGGAATTTGCCCGCCACAACGCCGGCAGGCCGTACTGACGGAGCGGCGCCGACTGAAGATGGCCTGCTCCGCGCATGCGTACGTCCGTGGCAGCACCCTTAAATTTTACGAGTGGCTGGATTCGTCTACAGCGCGATCTCTCCCGCAGGGTCCACCCGTCTGGATCTGCGGCGATTGTCATCTGGGAAACCTAGGTCCGGTCGCCGACGCCAAAGGCCACGTCAAGATCGCTATCAGGGACTTGGACCAGACAGTTATCGGAAATCCTGCCCACGATCTCATTCGCCTCGGGCTATCGCTGGCAACCGCCATCCGGGGATCGGATTTGCCGGGGTTACGACCGCGCTCATGCTCGAACAAATGATCGACGGATATGAAGTCGCCCTCGCCAACCCGGGTACAAATCCAAGAAAACTGACGCGCCTGCGACCGTGCGGCGCGTCCTGAAACGCGCTTTGAAACGCCGTTGGCGCCACCTAGCGGAAGAGCGCATTGAAGACGTGCGGATCACGCGTGTAGTCACGCGACCATACGCTGGCGGCGAATCGCAACGGTATGTTGGCTGAAAAACCGCACACAAAACGCACACAATAGCCGTCTTTGCTGCCCGCCGTGTCCCTTGTGTCCATTGTGTAATCAGCAACTTGCTGATTGCATAGGGCGCCGAATCGTTCAACTCCTTGTACTGTCGTCTGGCTTTCGCGCCAGATCCGCGCGCCGTTGATCTCGATAGTGAGAACCTTCAATCGGTCAATGCGCTCGATCACGTGCCGATCTGCGCCGATAGTTGCATTCGACACTTTTCGCCCTGCCCGCCACAATCATCTGAAGCAAGGTAGGCGTTGCAAGCTTTCGGGGGGCGCTCTGCCTACTAGGTTTGTGTGCAAGGGCGGTCATGTCCGCGTCA
>CAWGSE010000007.1:0-551583 GCA_963825205.1 uncultured Acidobacteriota bacterium | reverse complement strand
TGTCGCCAGTTAGAACCTGATGCCCGCCTTGTTTGCCTTGATGAACGCAAAAAGCCGCTCTGCGATCGGCTCCGCGCTTTTGTGGTACGAATCGTCACAGCGATTAAGTTTCGCGAGACGCTGTTCATTATCCCCGGCCATCGCTGCGTCGATTGACTCTGAGGTTAGTTCAGATACGCCAAGTGCTGCTATGGCCCTCTGAGTGATAGTTGCGGTCAACTTGCAGCCGATGCGTTTGAGAGCACCCACGATTGTTGGGGCAAACTCCCGAGACGAGTTGACAAAGAACTGATCGTACCCGCCGTTATTCACTTCGCGTTCTAATGCTTCGACCGCAAGCACAACGCGTTCTTCGTCAGTTAGGCTCTGCACACCGCCGCGTTGAGCCTTTTGACCGATGGCCTGCTCAAATGCCACGACTAACGAGTCGATTCGATACTTGCCTTCGAGGGAGAGTAGCTGGTCCGCGCTTTCACCCGAATATTCCAGCCATTTGGGCCCGGCTGCGACTTTCTTCCGGGCGGCAATGCGTTCCCCAGCCTGCCGAATACACTCTTCCATGGTGGGTGCCGTCATGGAAAGACTCTGCACTCTGTATTTCTTCGGTATCCCGTCTCGTTCTTCAAGCGAGGCTATTAGCACAGCAACCCTCTCCCAACGGGAATCATCCTCTCCGATTTCAAAGATGGCACATTCACCCCGCGGTCCCTTTGTGACCTTCTTGAACGCAACCCCAGCTTCGAGAAAATCTGCTTTTTCCTGTTCACTGATGGAGATGACCGTGATGTGACGAAAGAGCTTCATGGATAGGTAAGCTCCTGAAAAATATGGCGACAATTTCTATTTTAATTGAATAGGTATTGAAAACAGGCGATTACACTCTTTGACCCGGTTTTGCCGGTCGGTACCGAAGCAAGACAGCGCGTCCAATGCGTTGCGCTTGGCTTCCAGCCGCACATGCGAGTAGAAGAGCGCTTTAGGAATTGGCCGGTCGAGCAACATCGAAGTTCCCGCGGCATTAGGTTTACTTGTCAGCGCGGTATGTGGGAAACCGGCCGAATCCGCTCTGCTGGAACGACCCCTTCCCCTTCCAGCAGGGCATAGAAGCGATCGGCTGCGAGGTTCTTGAACGTCTCAACTTTCCCGGAAGGCCAGCGGACCTCCAGCGACTCAATCTTCTCTGCCGACCCTAGCCCAAAGTGCAAACGGAAATCGCTCTGGGAGATGTAACTACCGCCACTGCGAACCTCGTCGGTCTGCGTCATCCCTCCGGCCACGATCTTAACGCGCGCCCCGATTGCCATGCGATTGCTCCTGGTACCCGCCAATTCCAGACTCACCCAGTGGCGGCCGGAAACACCGTGGTTCTGTAGGATCATCGGCGCGCTATCGAGATCCTCGACCACGACGTCCACATTGCCGTCGTTGAACAGATCCCCGACCGCCAGGCCCCGTGACACGCGTCTTTCTTCCAGAGCCGGTCCGGCCAGATTGCCGGCATCACAGAAGGTGCCATCTTTCTGGTTCATGTGGAGCAGCTTGGTCTGCGCGTAACCACCGCTGGCAGGCACCTTTTCCATTTGCGGATAGACATGACCGCTCACCGCCACCAGATCCAGCCAGCCATCGTTGTCGAGATCCACGAATGCATCGCCCCACTTCACAAGAGGAAAGGAGGGCAAGGCTACCCCTGACGCATAAGAGACATCCGTAAACATCCAGTTCCCGTCGTTGCGATACAGGTCGCTATAGTCGTCGCCGAAATTTGTCACGTAGATGGAAGGACGTCCATTGTGCAGGTAGTCGCCGAGGGCAACTCCCATGGAGGCTTGCTCAGAGCCCGTCTCGCTCAACGCGGTGCCGGATTCGAGGCCAATCTCGGTGAACTTGCCTTTGCCGTCGTTGCGGTAAAGAAAGTTAGGCAGCGTGTCGTTGGCCACGTAGATGTCAGGCCAGCCGGTGTTGTTGAAGTCGGCCCAAACGACACCGAGACCGTAGTAACCGTGCGGGTCATCCACGCCGGCGGCCTTGGAAACGTCGGTAAACGTGCCATCGCCGTTGTTGTGGAACAGCGAATCGCCTGCGCCCTTCAATCCGCGCGGTCCGCAATAGACATCGATACCGCGATATTTGCAGAGTGACTTGCCGCCAAACGGGGGCAGATGGTCGAGTTGGAAGTCGACATAGTTGGCCACCATCAGGTCCACGAATCCGTCGCGGTCGTAATCTCCGAAAGCCGCACCAACAGACATGCGACCGTCCGCAACGCCGGCTTTCGCGGTGACATCCGTGAACGTGCCATCCCCATTGTTGCGAAACAGAACATTTCCGCCGAGACACGTCAGGTACAGATCTGGCCAGCCGTCGTTGTTGTAGTCGGCCACTGCGCCGCCCATGGCGAAGCAAGGCGCCGCCAGGCCTGACTTGTCCGTCGCATCGCTAAATGTGCCGTTGTGGTTGTTATGGTAGAGTGCTCCGCGAGCCGATTCCTTGCGCAGGGCCATCTCGATGGTAGGCGCGTTCGTGAAATAGATGTCCAGCCAGCCATCGCGATCGTAATCCCACAGAATGACGCCGCCGCTCATCGACTCGACAATGTATGTGCTCAGCGGATTGGCGATATGGCGGAAACGGATACCTGCCTTCTCCGTGACGTCCTCCAGCTGCGGTACCGGACGTCCTTTGCACTGAACCTTCCTGGCGTTCGGCGGAGGAGGAGGCGCGGCCGGATGCTGCTCCTGACTCAAAGCCATCGGTGCAAGCAGCACCGCTGCGCCGACGAGCAGGACGCGAATGCAAAGTAATGGTTGCGGATTCAATTGCTGTCCGTCGCGCTCAAGTTCATGGCTTCTTGTCTTCCTTCTTTTGCGGAACCTGCCCGGGGACAGTAGTCCCCAGTTCTCGCAGAACCGCGCGAGCCGCATCATCACCCGGGGCAAGTGCCAGCGCCTTTCGCAATGCCCGGATTGCTTCCGGCTGGTTCCCGGCGCGATAGGCCGTGAACCCGAGATTGCGCATCAGGTTGGGTACTTTGGGATCCCATCCCTCCGCTTCCTGGTAGTGTCCGAGAGCTACGGCATACTGCTCCTGCATTGCTTCGACCGTGGCCAGATCATTGAAGGCGCCGCCCAGAACAGAACGCAAGAATTCTTCCTGGGCCGCTGCCTGTCTCTCCTGGCCCTGCGTCAGCTTGGCGTGCGACAGCGCGTTGCTGCCTAACGGCGTGGCCGCATCCTTGCCCGTCCCCCCCAGAGGAACCGGCGGCTCGTTTTGCGGAAGGCTGGGGACATCGGCTGAAGAAACTCCGGATCCACCCGAATCACCCATGCCACTCCCTTCCTGGTTGTCGGCGATGATGTTTTGCTGAATCGCGCGCGCCTTTTCGAAGTATCGCTCCCCTTCCGCTGCTCTTCCGGAAGCAATGAGGATCCGGCCAAGACTGGTGTAGGCCTTCCGGATATCGTTGTGAGCGTCTACGCCGCTACGTTCGGCGAGTGCAATTGCCTTCCGGAAGAGCCGCTCCGCGCGCTGATTTTCCTTGCGGCGGTAGGCATTCAGTCCCAAGTACAGCCAGGCTTCCGATGAAGACGGATTCAATCTCGCCGCCTCCCCCAGATAGTGATCCGCCTCCTGCGGCTGGTTCGAACTGAACGCCATATAGCCCAGGAGATAGTTCGCAAAAAAATTTCCAGGGTCGACTCGCAGTTGCTCGAGAAATTGCCGGCGGGCCTCCGGCGTGAGCACCCATTCGTTCCGCATCAAGTAGGTCAGGCCGAGAAAGTAGTGGCCGTTTGGAACTTTGGGATCGAGTGAGAGCGCACGCTGGAACTCCCGGATAGCGTCGCCGTACAGGGTGGCATTTCGATAAGCGTCGCCGAACAAGAGATGCAGGCTGCTGCGATCACCGGACGCCACCGTCATCTGCTGGAAAATGGCCGCGGCCTTTTCCTTCTCTTTCAATCGGAGCAAACAACTGGCGAGACCGTAGCTGGTTTCGCGGTCGGGACGAATCTCGAGGGACTTCTGGAAAGACTCCACCGCGGCGCGGTAGTCCTTTTTCTTGATCTGCGCCTGGCCCTGAATGGTCCAGGCCGTGGCGTTGCGCGGATCGGCGGCAAGAGCCTGGCTGATCTCTTTGAGTGCTTCGTCCAACCGGCTGGTAAACAAGTTGGCAGCAGCGAGATCGACGTGCGCATCTGCAACATCCTCGAACTCGAGGGACCTGCGGGAGAACCTGGCGGCCTCGGGATATGCGGCTTCAAAGAGGCGCAACTTTCCCATTTCGCGGAGTCCGAGGGCGACTATCTTCTCGCTGGCGGCAGCGGCAGCGGGCAAGTCACCCGCCTCCTTCGCCGAGTTCGCAGCGGCAAATCGCCGCTCAAATTCGTCGAGTGGTGACGCGGGCTTCTGTTGCGCGCTGGCTTGCAGGCACCCCAGAACGGCAAGCAGGAAAAGGCACGCGCCACGCGCAGACCGTCTCCAGAGAATGACGTTCGAAGACCGGGAAGGTGGGGTGTGGATCAAAGCCGAATGTCCCAGGTTGGTACCTAAAAGTACACGCTTGGTGGCGAGCTGTTCAAGTCGCGGGATTTGGTGACGTAACCTGCCATCCCTACCCGTGTCGTCCCAAGCCTTTGTTCCTTCGAAGTTTTTGAGGACAATCAGCCGTTTTCGTCCGCTGAGTCCAAAATCAGCAGCCCCGCATCTACGTACGCATGGCAAGTTCGACGGAATTCAGCCTGTCCGAGACCATCGCCGTCCTTACCCGCACTCCTGCAACCCTGAATGTGCTGTTGCGCGGGTTGCCCGACATCTGGCTGCAGCGCAACGAAGGCAAAGGTACCTGGAGTGCCTTCGATATCGTGGGTCACCTGATCTCCGGAGAGCGCACCGACTGGATGCCGCGGGCACGGATCATCCTGGAGAGTGGCGAAGCAAGACCATTTGATCCCTTCGACCGCTTTGCGCAGGCGAAAGAGAGCCAAGGCAAGACCCTGGATCAACTCCTGGACGCATTCGCCCATCTGCGGGGCGAGAATCTGGTTGCCCTGCAAGCGCTGAATTTACAGCCGGAAGATCTGCGGCGGCGAGGGAAACATCCAAGGCTGGGAGTCGTGACGCTGTCGGAACTTCTTGCAGCGTGGGCCGTGCACGATCTTACTCACGTGCATCAATTGTCCCGCGTTATGGCCCACCAGTATCGCGACGCCGTTGGCCCGTGGAGCGCCTATCTCGGGGTGCTGCAGTGTAACGGTCATAGCGCTCCGTAGCCCATCGACCGTAGCCGGGCGTTCTCCTCCTTCAGTAGCGAGCTCCGATTGCACGACCGCCGGATTGCGCCGGATGCGTCCCTGCGCGAAAAAACCTGGCTGCGACCAGCGATCGATTTCGTCATACCAGAGAGCCAGAAAATCCCGCAGCTCTGTGGCCATGCCTCTCCTTCAAATAGTGCCGGTCCCAGCGACGCTTTTCCGCACCGGCAAGATGGGCGACAGAATAACGAGTCACTTACACCCGCCAATAGCTCGCGCTCATGAAAAATATCAATCGACCCTATAAGCGAGGGCAATGTGGATACCTCTGTGAAACATCGCCATGCATTCCTCGCCTCGTCCCGATCCGCAAGTGTTGTTGGTGGCGTTTGCGCCCATCGGTTGTCTCGAACGAGTGAAATTCACCAGTAATGGCTCGATACGCGCCTCCCGCAATGTGGTGAACTCGGCGGCGCGGACCGGTCGAGTGATGCTTTTGCGATAAGCCCGCCTTATCGGTCCCATAAGTTTTTGTTTTTAAGAAATTTTCGATGCGCGGCAGCAAAAGTATGCGTTGGACTAAGAACTTATCCGTCGCTAAGGTCGCGGTGCTGACAGCGGATGTGCACGGTCATTCGTTGTATGTACCAGGGGAGAAAGCTGGAGGCCAAGATGAGGAATCGCTCCCACAAAGGGGCCGTGATTGCTTTTGCCAGTCTGATGTTTGTATCCGCGAGTCGAGGACAAGAGGCTAGTCCGGCTCCGTCCAACGACGCGGTCATCCACCACATGGAAGAACTCGAACAGCAGGTAAAGGAACTCCGCTTGGAAGTTGCGACCCTCAAGGATCGGGACAAAGAAAAAGAAAGCGGCAAAGAAAGCGCCAAGGTAGAACCCAGTTCGCCTGTGCCTGTGCAAAGTAATCTGGTAAGCAGTGCGGCGAGTACACCCGGCACAGCGCCCGCAGTTCCTCCCTCTCTTGCCGGACTGCTCGGCCCGACCACGTTGAGCGGATTTGTGGATGTCTACTACGGCCAGAATTTCAACAATCCCGCATCGCAGACGAACAGCTTGCGTTTTTTTGACGGAGGCACGAATCAGTTTGGCTTGAACCTGGTGGAACTCGTCGTAGACAAGACTGCCGAAGTTACCAACAGCCGCACAGGGTACCACCTGGCTTTCGGTTTCGGGCAGGCAATAAATGCAGTGAACGGGTCCGATCACGGCGGCCTGGGCTTCGATCAGTATCTGAAGGAAGCCTACTTCTCCTACCTCGCACCCGTGGGCAAGGGCCTGCAAGTGGATGTCGGCAAGTTCGTCACGCCGCATGGAGCGGAAGTCATCGAGACCAAGGATAACTGGAACTACTCTCGCGGACTGCTCTTCTCCTATGCCATTCCTTACTACCACTTCGGGATGCGGGCGAAGTACGCATTCAATGACAAGTACTCGCTCAGCGGGTTTTTCGTGAATGGCTGGAACAATGTCGTGGATAACAATACCGGGAAGACCTACGGCATCAGCTTCGGATGGAATCCAAACAAGAAATTCGGCGTTGCCCAGAATTACATGGTCGGACCGGAGCAGAACAGCCTCAACAGCAACTTGCGCCAGCTCAGCGATACCGTCATCACATATTCGCCCACCCGCAGGCTGTCGTTCATTGTGAATGGCGACTACGGACGAGGCGACCGATTCACCACCGACCCGGTAACAAATACCTTTTCACATCCAGTGTTCTGGACGGGCGCTGCTGGCTACATCAAGTATGCCTTCAACACCACCTCGGCCATCGCGGCGCGTTACGAGTATTACGACGACCATGACGGCTTCACGACCGGCACGCTGGTTCCAACTCATTTCAACGAGTTCACCACCACATTCGAGCGGCTTCTGGCACACCACATCATCAGCCGCTTCGAATTCCGGCGTGACATGTCGAATCAACCGGTATTTCTGAAGGGCAGCAATCCGGTGCTGGACCAGAACACACTCACCGCCGGACTGGTCTTCACTTTTGACAGCCGGGAGGCAAAGTAAGGAATGGGCTCCGACGCCGCCAGCATATTTGATTTTGTTCGAGCAGCCAGAACCTGGGTTGCTCGTTATGTGGGGATCAGCGGCTTGGGCACAAACCCAACTAACCCCTGGTGTCAGCACCCGAGCCGCTCCCCGCTCCCGTATGTGGCCGAAGCCGGAACCGGCACATGGAACCGTGAAATTGGCCCCGGGCCTCACTGTTTTATCTGCGGGCTTCCGGTTACTCACGATAGCGGAGGAGGCCAGGACTCGTGAGGCAACAACAAGCAATCTGTCTGGCCGCGTTGCCGTTCGCCTTCATCGCACTGCTCGCCGGCCTGCTTGCGCTATCGGCCCATCCAATCGCTGCAGTGTTGCTGTTGCTGGGCGACATGGGGTTGTCGCTGCGGCTGGCCGCCGCAGTGTGCGGAGAGCAGCGGATGGTCGGCGGTTGGCAGGAGGAGGGCTATGCGAGCCGTACACGCTCCAGCCGAACGCATTGACTGCTGATGTAAACCGTGGGAAGCATGGCTCGTTTAGGACAGGTGAATGGGATGACAAGAATCGTAAGGCGGCTGCGGTCGAAATCAATTTTCCAATGGAAAAGGAGCAGAACATGAAGTCTGGCATTCGAGGAAGAGGAATGAGGCTGTCTTTCTCGCAAAAACTCTCCCGATTGACGGTCCGGATGAAGGATCCGGAATGGCGGCGCTATGCCAGCCTGCTGGTCGGTGGCAAGGCTCTCGGGATCGCCGTCCTGATGTTGATCATTACCGTGTTCTCGGGTCTGTTCTTCGCGCACGTCTTCGCGGCCGATGCGGAAGTCAAAGCAGCGGATGTGGTAAACCCAGTGAATACCGCGTGGACGTTGCTTGCCGCATTCCTCGTCTTCGGCATGCAAGTTGGCTTCACCATGTTGGAAGCCGGCTTTTGCCGTTCTCGGGAAACCGTCAACGTTCTTATGGAATGCGTGGTCGACACGTGCCTGTGTGGCCTCCTGTTTTACGCCTTTGGCTTCGCCTTCATGTTCAGCCATGGCAATGGCTTCATCGGCTATCACTGGTTCTTCCTACAGGGAGTTCCCGACACGTATGAATCCACCGGCGTCGCGTTCCTTGCGTTCTGGCTCTTCCAATTCGCGTTCGCCGACACCTGTTCCACGATCACGTCAGGGGCGATGATTGGGCGAACCGGCTTCGTCGGCGACCTGATCTACAGTGTCGGCGTTTCTGGCTTTATCTACCCGATTATCGGCCACTGGGCCTGGGGCCCGGACGGCTGGCTCGCGCTGATGGGCAGCGACGGCCATTTCTTTCGCTCACTCGGCATGGGGTTCCACGATTTCGCGGGATCTACCGTCGTCCATACCATCGGAGGTTTTATTGCCCTGGCGGGCGCCATTGTTCTCGGTCCACGCCTGGGAAGAACCTTCAAACGGGATGGCGGAGCGCCCATGCTTCCGCACGATCTGACCATCGCGGTAAGCGGCGGATTGATTCTGTGGTTTGGCTGGTACGGGTTCAATCCAGGCAGCACGCTGTCGGCGATGGATTTTCAGGGTATCGGCCGCGTCGCCGCCAATACGACGCTTGCGGCCTGCGCGGCAGGATTGACCGCAATGTTCTGGGCTTACATGTCCAGCAAGAAATGGGATGCGGGCTTCACTACCAACGGGTTTCTCGCAGGTCTCGTGGCCATCACTTGCCCATGTTATTGGGTCAGTCCGACGGGCGCGATTCTTCTCGGAGGTATTGCCGGCGTGATTGTCGTGCTCGGGGTCGAATTGCTGGAATGGCTACGCATCGATGATCCGATCGGAGCCGTTCCCGTTCATGGCATATGCGGCATCTGGGGAACGCTTTCTCTCGGCCTGTTTGCCTGCGGCAAATACGGCGCCACCGGTCCCGTGTCTCCGGACAACTCCGCCCCCCTGAAAGGCCTTTTCTACGGCGGCGGAACCCAGGTCCTGATGGCGCAGTTGATAGGAAGTTTGGTGATCACGATTTCCACGTTCGCCGTGGCCCTGGCACTCATGTATCTCGTAAACGCCACCGGTCTGCTGCGCGTGTCCGAGGAAGGCGAACTCTACGGCCTCGATCTGCATGAGCACGGTATTTCAGCATATCCCGAATATGTGATATCCACGCTGGGTGCGCCCTCCGGCCTGACTCAGCAAATACCGCGACCGGAGCCCAAGCCCGTCCTCGCCCCTAGCACCGTGCCGCGCACTGTGAATGGGTGACGGGGGTTGTGATCGGAGGCCGAGAGCGGTCTCGGCCTCCACCCTCGCCCGCAAAACGCTTTGCTGCGGGGTGGAGTGCCGCTTCTGTGGCCATTTCGCGAGCAGTGCGAACCACATTACGTCAATGATTTTGGCACGAGATGAAAAATACAAATCCTCAGTAACACGAAGGAAAAATCAATGATGACCAAGGTGGAAGCGATCATCCAACCAACCAAACTGGACGCCGTAAAGGAAGCTCTCTCGGGGCTCGGCGTGGACGGGCTCACCATCTCGGAAGTGCGCGGACACGGCCGGCAGAAGGGCCACACCGAGATGTACCGTGGACGGGAATACTCCGTGGATTTGCTGCCCAAAATCAAGATCGAATCAGTCATGGACGATAGCCTGGTCGACGCGGCGGTAGCCGTCATCCTGGAAACGGCAGCTACCGGCAAAATTGGAGATGGAAAGATTTTTCTCAGCAAAGTGGAGGAAGCGATCCGCATTCGGAATCACGAACGTGGAGTGGCTGCCCTGTAGGAAATCTCGTCGCGCCACTGCGCCCGACAATCACGATCCGTTTCCTCATGGCCGCGAGCGCTCGCTCCAGAGCCCGCCGAGGTGGATTGTCCTGCGAGTTCGGGGAGATGTCGCGCTATTTGGAGTTTGATCCTCGATTTGCGCTCTTGCCTGATCTTCAGTTCACCAACACACTCAGATTCCTCAATGGATCGGCTGCGCCTGCGGAAGGGCAGCCAATCTGCTCAGCGACAGTCTGCTAGGATGCTCGATTCGGTAGGTTTCCGTTCGGCAGGATTACATCGCCAACCTGACGAGCAGCGGAGGCCGTCCGGGTGCGGCTGACCGGAGGGACCGTACCGATGGCGAGTGCGCGGCGGCTTCAATGAGCGGGAACGGTCATGGTCATTGTGGTGATGGGGGTGTCGGGCTCGGGAAAGACCACGGTGGGATCGCGGCTGGCGCGGCAACTGGGATGGGAATTCGCGGACGCAGACGACTATCATTCGCCCGCTAACGTGAATAAGATGCGCAACGGCACTCCGCTGACCGATGCGGATCGGGAGTCGTGGCTGGATGCCCTTCGCTCTTTAGTTGCGAGCTGGATGAGCGCCGGAAGCAACGCCGTGTTAGCGTGTTCGGCGCTGAGAGAAGCGTACCGCGAGAGATTGCGCGTGGACCACGCGGTGCGGCTGGTATACCTGAAGGCAAGCAGTGAATTGCTGTCCCAGCGCCTTCTCGAGCGGCGCGATCACTATATGAAGCAAGCGATGCTTGCAAGCCAACTGGCCACGCTCGAAGAACCGGAGAATGCACTCACCGTGAATGCCAACGGAACACCGGAACAAATCGTGCGCGATATTCGAGCACATTTAGGGCTGGCATAGGAGCACGATGCTGCTTGTGACAAACCCAACCGGAATCAGTACCGACCCGCACCAACTGGAAGCCGGCGTGGTGCGAACCCTGACCTGGCGGATCGTCCCGTTTCTGTTTGTCCTCTATATCGTGGCGTACCTTGACCGCATCAATCTCGGGTTTGCCGCCTTGCAGATGCAAAAGCAACTGGGCTTCACAGACGCAGTCTATGGCTTGGGCGCCGGGATCTTCTTTGCAGGGTACTTCTTCTTTCAGGTGCCCAGCAATCTTCTGCTTGAGCGGGTGGGGGCTCGCCGCTGGATTGCGGTCCTGATGGTGATGTGGGGCATCATTTCTGCATCGATGTGCATGGTCGGCAGTGTGCGAAGTTTTTATACCGTGCGTTTTTTGCTGGGCGCGGCAGAAGCCGGGTTTTTCCCCGGAGTCATCCTCTATCTGAAGACCTGGTTCCCGGCCAAGGCGCGTGCGCGCACCGTGGCGAGGTTCATGACAGCCGCACCGCTCTCAGGGGTTTTGGGAGGACCGCTCTCGGGCGCCTTGCTCGGCTTGCATCAAAAGGCCGGCTTAGCCGGGTGGCAGTGGATGTTTCTGATGGAGGGAATCCCTGCGATCGTGCTGGGCGCTACGGTCTGGTTCTATCTGGTGGACCGCCCAGCACTCGCGCCCTGGCTGGGTAAACAGCAGCGCGAGTGGTTGGAACGGGCATTGCGGCAAGAGACGATAGATACCGCAAATGCATCTGCGCCGGACGTATTCGCCGCCTTTCGCATGCGGAGCATCTGGATACTGGCGCTGGTTTACTTTGGGCTGAATACCGTGTCCTACGGGGTGAGCATGTGGCTGCCCAACCTGATTAAGAGTCTGTCGGGAGTGAGCAATCTGCTGATCGGGCTGCTCTCCGCAATTCCCTATGTGGCGGCGGCCCTGATCATGGTACGGGTCGGGTTACATTCCGATCGGACCGGCGAGCGCCGGTGGCATACGGCCGTCCCGGCGTTTGCAGGGGCGGGTGCTTTAGCAGTTGCCGCCCACCTGAATTCGGTGGCCCCTACCATCTTCTTGATCAGCGTCGCGGTCCTCGGCGTCTTCTCCATGGTGGGCCCCTTTTGGTCTATGCCGACCGCCTTGCTGTCGGGTACGGCGGCCGCGGTTGGAATCGCCTTCATAAACTCCGTGGGTAATCTCGGAGGATTTTTCGGCCCCTACATCATCGGAGTTTTGCGCACCTCCACCGGACATTTCAAAGGCGGGCTGCTGGTGATTGCAGGGACGTTGGCGCTGAGTGGCGGCCTGGCGTTGACCATCCACATCAGGCGCACGGCATGAGGCTAGGCCGGGTCCACCCACCCACCGCTCCCATGGAGCCTCTGCCTGGACACCGGTGTTTGGTAAACGGGCGTTCTTGCCGGGCCGAAGCATTTGTCTGGGTCTTGCGGTAGGATCTAGCCAAGGATGGATCGAACCGCAGAGTCCCGGCAGAATGTCTTGCGTCGCTACGGTTTCGCCATACTGGCGGCCGTTGCTGCGCTGTTTCTGAGGAAGCTGCTCGGCCCTGTTCTCGGGCAGCAGAACCCGTATCACACCGCGTGGGCCGCGGTGGTCTTTTCGGCTTGGTATTGCGGGCTGGGCCCGTCCATCGTCACCGTTCTGGTGGAGGTAGTCGGTATCTGGTATTGGTTCTTGTCGCCACAGATGTCGATTCAGCTTGCCGATCCCAGGGCTGAAATCTCGGGAATGCTGGGCTTCCTCATCTTCTCATGCTTCATTATTGCCCTGGGTGAAAGCAACCGCCGTGCTCTTACCCGGAGCCGGCGGGCGGAAGAACAACTGCGGACGGCCCATGCGGAGCTGGGGCAGAAGGTCAAAGACCGAACCGTACAGCTGCAAGCGGCCAATGATGGTTTGCGCGAGCTCTCCGGCCGACTGCAACAGATGCGGGACGAGGAACGCAGAAGCATAGCCCGCGAACTACACGACAGTGTCGGGCAGCTGCTCGCCGCCTTGAACATGAACATTGAAATCGTGCTGAGCCAAGGCGACAAACTTGAGCCTGCCGTGGCCAGGGCAGTTTCGGATAGCAGCCAGCTGGTGCAGCAGATTTTGCGCGAGGTTCGCACCATCTCCTATCTCCTGCATCCCCCTCTGCTCGATGTGGCAGGTCTTGCATCGGCAATTCGCTGGTACGCCGACGGCTTTTCGGAGCGCAGCCAGATCAAAGTCGATGTGGAGATTCCCGATGCATTTCGTCGCCTGTCGAGTGAAATGGAAATTGCGATTTTCCGCATGGTCCAGGAGTGCCTCACGAACATCCACCGTCATTCCGGCAGTGGTACCGCAGGGATTGTGATTCGCCAGGAACGGGACCGCATTCTCGTTCGTGTCAAAGACGCGGGCAAAGGGATCTCGCTCGAAAAGCAATTGGAACTCGCCGCCTCGGGGAGAACCGGAATCGGATTTCGCGGTATGCGGGAGCGCTTGCGACAGCTCGGCGGAGACTTGGACATCCATTCCGATGACACCGGCACCGTGATAGCGGCTACCCTTCCGATCCCCGATGCACAGAGTCCGCCAGACTCCCTGGGTAGAGAAACCGCTTAGTTTTCCTGCACAAACCTTCCTATACGGAGAGTGTCGCCTCCTTTTTAGGCGCACGTACGGAGTTTCCCTGCCTGCCTTACAGTCGGCCCCTGATGTTAGGTCCACTACCCTCTGCCCGCAAGCAGTCCAGAACGATCTGGGAGCCTTACGCATTCACCACCTTGGGCTCCGCCTCCGCCACCGGCTTCGCCTTCTTCGCGTCCTTGGGCAGCCACGACATCATGCCGCGCAGCTTCGCTCCCACAGCCTCGATCGGGTGCCTCTTTTCGGCTTCGCGCAGAGCTGCGAACTTCTTGCCGCCGCTCTTGTTTTCCTCAATCCACTCGCGGGCGAATGTACCGTCCTGAATGCGTGCCAGGATTTCCTTCATCTTGGTGCGCGTTTCATCCCCCACCACCTGGTTGCCGCGCGTCAGGTCACCGTACTCGGCGGTATTCGAGATCGAATCGCGCATCCGCGCCAACCCACCCTCGTAGATCAGGTCCACGATCAGCTTCATCTCGTGCAGGCATTCGAAGTAGGCGACTTCGGGCTGGTAGCCCGCCTCCACCAGGGTCTCGAACCCCTTTTTGATCAGCGACGTCAGCCCGCCGCAGAGCACGGCCTGCTCCCCAAACAGGTCGCTCTCGGTTTCTTCCTTGAAAGTGGTCTGCAGCACGCCGGCCCGCGTCGAGCCGATGCCGTATGCATAGCACAACGCCGATTCTTGCGCGTGCCCGGTCGCATCTTGATGGATCGCCAGCAGGGAAGGGACTCCCCGGCCTTCGGTGTAAATGCGCCGGACCAGGTGCCCCGGGCTCTTGGGCGCGATCATGACCACATCAACGTCGCTGGGAGGTTGAATGGTCTTGAAGTGAATGCTGAACCCGTGGGAAACACCCAGCACTTTACCGGGATGCAGGTAGGGCTTGATCTGCGATTCGTACAACTCCCCCTGCGTCTCGTCCGGCGTAAGAATCTGGATCCAGTCCGCCCGTTTGGCCGCCTCGCCGGGAGCGACCACAACCATTCCGTCGGCCTTGGCCTGCTGGGCCGAAGGCCGGTCCGGATCGAGCCCGACGATGACCTTGTATCCGCTGTCGCGCAGGTTCTGGGCTTGGGCATGTCCTTGACTCCCGTAGCCCAGCACGGCAATGGTCTTGCCCTTCAATGCGTTCGGATTCGCGTCTTTTTCGTAAAAAACAGTAGCCACAGGAAACTCCTCTTTTCATGACAAGGGCGAGAACCCTTGTGGGGTATCCGGTCAGGGTAACAGACGGGCTGCGCTTCAGCCGAAAACCGACCGGTCGGTCGGTTAAAATATCCTACGAACGGGCTTCCCCTCTGTCAAGTGTGCGCCAGATTTCAGGCTCCCGGGCGTTAGCCTGGCCTCATGGCTCCAAGAGCCGAAGACCCCGCAAAAGAAGGCATCCTTGGTCTAAAGCTCCAGAGGACAGCAATATGCTTCTGGAGCCCGAGCCTAATGTCGGATTTGGCATTCCCTATGCGTCCCCGTTACCATGGCGGGCGTGACTCGAGAAGCCGTTGACTCCCGCCAGGACATCTTGCGCACTGCTGCTCGTCTCTTCCAACAGCGTGGGTACGACGCCACCTCCATGAACGACGTGGCCGCTGCCCTCAAGCTCAGTAAGGGTGGTCTCTACCATCACTTTCAGAGCAAGGACGAGATGCTGTTTCACATCATGAACCATGCCCTCGACATCACTGAAGAGCGCGTGGTCAAGGTGGTACGTGGCGTCCAAGGTCCGGAAGAACGTTTGCGCATGCTGATCAGCTTGCACATCGAAGTGGTGTTGAGCGTGCGCGACCGCGAGATCACGGTCATGTTGCATGAAAATCACCCTCTCCCGCCGTCTCTTCGTAAGCAGATCAATCAGCGGAAGAAGGACTACATCCACTTCGTGGAGGCGCTGATTGCCGATGTGCAGCGCCAAAAAGGCTCAAAGGGGATCGTGTCGGCTCGAGCCGCCGCCCTGGCTTTGCTCGGCATGATCAACTGGATTTACCAATGGTATAAACCCGAAGGCCGGCTGCAGGCACAGGACCTGATCCCGCAATATACCGAGCTGTTGTTCGCGGGCGCTTTCCAGTAGCGCAGTTGTCCATCTCGGCTCCGTAGAACGGGGCGACCGGGGCCGAGGCGGCATATTCAGGGTCGGAGAACGGCGAAGCAGAATGGGCCCACGGCATAAGCTTAGCCGACGGCCCAATGGGAAGGGCGAAAGAATCCGCAACGCAGGGCGTCGTCGCCGCCAACGGCAATTGGAAACCATGGAACTGAAAAACTTCTACGACCTCCCTACCATCTCCGCCGAGCGTGCCCAAGCCGGGAGGCTTTACCAGGAATTTCTGCGCGTCCCTGCTCTCAGTGTGGGCGTCTATGTACTGCCCGCTGGTGGAACCGACTCGCAAAAGCCGCACCAGGAAGATGAGGTTTATTACGTGGTTCGGGGCCGCGCCCGCATGCGCATTGGCTCCGAAGAACAGGTCGTCAAAACGGGAAGCGTGATCTTCGTCGCCGCCATAGTTGAACACCGCTTTTTCGACATCAGCGAAGAACTCGAGGTACTTGTGTTTTTCGCCCCGGCCGAGACTTCCTGAGCGCTGATTCGGGTCTGCAATTCCTAGCGGCGGACATCCCGCCGACTTTCGAATTGACTTGGTAGCCGGAAAGAAAATGAAATCTCTCGCCGAATCTGAAAGCTCAGCCCCACCGCCACTGCCGTCCACGCCTGCCCATTAACCCCGTACTTCCGCCGCCGTCTCCTTGGAAGGAATCCAGTAAACTTCCTCGCGCAAATACTCCTTGGTGAACCCGATCCGCTTCAAAATGCCTTTCCCGTGTTCAATCATTTCCGGATGCCCGCACAAGTAGCCGACTCCGTTCTGTCCCGTAACACCCCAGGTATCGGCGTATTTGCGGATTAACTCGTCCACGCGTCCCATTTCGCCCGTCCAATTTGGATCGTCCCAGGGACGGCTGACCGTCGGCACATACTTCAACCACGGCACCTCCTGCGCATACTTCTGCAACTCTTCCGAGTAGCCGAATTCCCAGGAGCGGCTGGCGCCGTTCAACAAGAAGAGCGTGTGATCGCCTTTGAATTTCCCTTCCTTCCAGTCTTTGTAGAGAGTGCGTACAAAACTCACATAGGGCGCTACTCCGGTCACGGTGCAGACCAGCAGGTGATTTTTGCGTCCGCTTACAGTGTCGAGCACAAAACGGCCCTTCGACGCCTTGCGCATCAGCAGTTCATCCCCGGCTTTCAGGGAATAGATCTTGGGGGTAAGCTCGCCGTTCGGCACCAGTTCAAAGAAAAATTCAATTTCCTTTTCGTAAGGAGAGGACGCGATGGAATAAGGCCGTTCCGAACGCTTGTCTTCGCCCTCCACGCCCAAGGTCGCGTACTGGCCCGGGGTGAACTTGAACTCCGCCCCGGGATCGATCCGGATCATCCACAGCTCGGGCGCCAAATCGACCCGCTTGGTGATTCTGGCGCGATGGTGCTTGTCATCCACGGTGGTCATGGTTCTTCCTACAGAAGCTAAGGTATTCGCAAAAGATGTCATATATTACAGAACAATTTGCAATCAAAAGGCCAATTTGTGCGGGTCGGCCGGAGTTTTTAGCCCGGAAACAGGACAAAGGCGGGTCCCAACAAGGTTTGGAACATCTTCGCCGAATAAACAGAAGTACACGGCCCGCTACTGGGGCTGATTGTCGCGATTTTCGCCAGGAATTTGAGCCCCATCCTGTGTCGTTTTTACCGCTTCCTCGGATGTCGGCTGAGCCGCTCGCAATCGCTCCAGATTCGCCAATGTCTGAGCCCATGCTTTCTGGCTGCGCTTGGTGCGGATGGGGGCCTTCAGGTCCGAATAAAACTCCAGGATGTTTTCCTGCAGTTGTGGAGTCAGGTGCTCGAATTTCCTTTCCGCCAACTGGTTGAGCAGGCGCTCGTAGGCCTTGTCGGTCAGGGGATATTCGCCGGCTCGTGTGTCCTTGCCGGTATCGAAATCCTTGTTGGGCAGCCGCAAGTCTTGTACTCGCGCGTCGAGCAACCGCTTGCTGTAGTCCTCTACGGTGGTGTTGACGCTCTTGATGTACATGTCCTCCGTTTGTTGCGTGGGAATCTTGAAAGCCAGCGCGCTGAACGGCCCCACCTTGGGCATCAGGCGCAAGAAAAAGGCGAGGATGCGCGTGCCAACTCCCGGTTGCCGGTAACCTTTACCCCACTCCTTCTCGTAATTCTTGCGGGACAGGTAGTACAGAAACTTCTTCTTGTTGAAGTTTGGTGTGTCCTTGACGATCGACTGCTTACGCGCGAGCAAGGCCACCCGGGTCATCTCAGGGATCACGAGGCTGACGCCCCTTCGATAAGTGCCGATCGCAAGATCGGGATCGCCGAACACATCCTTTAGTTCCAGGCCATACGTCTTGAGGAAAGCCCGGTTGAGCAAGTCCTCTGAAACTTCGAACCCAATGAAATCGTGATAACGGTCGGAGGTGTACCGGTTTTTCGCCACTTGCACCATGTCGAATCCGAACTCCGTCCGAATATGTGCTTTCGGATTGTCGGCATAGGTGGCGCGTTCCCCGTACTTCTTCTTTAGTTTTGGGAATTCAATGGTTACCACGCGGTTGATGGTGGGGTGCCCGATGTTGTCGGCCGAGTAGTGGGACAACGCGCCCAGCGCGAATGCAAATTCATTGAGGTCCGACGATTCCTGAATCAGATTGTCCACAAAGTCGCCGCTTCGGACATAGTGCGTGAGGTCACTGAAGTATTTGTTCCCGAAAGGGTAGTACCCCATGTCCTGGATGAGGCAGCCCCCGTACGCGTAAGCATGCGCCTTGCGCAAGTCCTCTTCAGTTGCCGCGGGGAATCGCTTCTTCAGCAAGGGCTGGATTTGGTCCTTCCACAGCAGATCGACAATTTCCTCGTGGGAGAGAACCGAATAGGCGGGGCACAGCGGAACCGTAAACAAAAAAACCAGGAAAAGAAAAACAGCCAACAGGGAGCGTACTGGGCTCATCCGCCGGACGGATTGGGGTGAGATCAAATTCATGCCCTAAATCGCGATCGAACCGGCGCAAACCGTTTAGATGCGGCTTGGGGCAGTCTCTGGCAGGTTTTATTTGCCCAACACCAGCACCACGAAAGAGTCGGGCAGGATCGTCGGCCGGGGCCGCGGTTGCGCCGCGCTTGGCGCTGGAAGCGGCCCAAACTTTGCCGTCACCGTATATACCTGATGCGTCTTGCTGTCGAGCGCCATCGTGCGTGCGCCTTTCTGCGTGGGAACATTTTCAGCAACGCTGAACTTATCGGGAGACTCTTCGCGGACGACGGTCAGCACGCCCTCACCACAGGAGGCAAATGCCAACCCGGTTTCATCGTCAAACCCGGTGGCGTCCACGCCGTCGCCAATCGGCAGCGTCGCGACAACCTTCCCGTTATCCGCATTTACCACCGGCATCACTTTGTTCCCGCAGCCGACAAATAATCTTCGATTCTTCTGGTCCATCGCCAAGCCGCTGGGTTCGTCGCACCCGGGAAGCGGCCAACGCTCTTTCACCGTAAGTTTGTTCGCATCCACTGCGAATAACTCGTTCTTGTCTTCCAGATTGACGAACACAGTTCCCTTGCCATCGCTCGCCGCAAACTCTGGTTTGCCGCCGAGTGGAACAGTTCCCACCACCTCTCCCTTGGCTGCGTCGAGCGCCGTGGCATCCTGGCTTCCCGCGTTGAATGTGAATACACGCTTGGTTGCCGGATCGTACCAGATGGCGTCTGGACGATTTCCCACCTTAACTTTGTTGAGCGTCTTCAAAGTCTGGAGGTCGAACACGCTCACCGTGTCCTCTCGCCCATTGCTGGTGAACCCTTTGCCGATCTCGGGGACGAGTGCAATCCCATGCACGCCCGGCGTGTCGGCAATTTCGCCCACGGGTTTGCCGGAATCTGCATCAATGACCACCACTTTCGTCGCGCGCGAGATGTACAGTCGGCGCGCGGCACTATCGACCTTGAGATAATCCCAGCCGCCGTCCCCGCCCAGCTTCCAGCTGTTCACGATGTGATAGCCGGGCGCCGACGCTGCCACAGTCGCTGCCGCAACCAGAGCCACACATCCTGCCGCCAGCGTACCTCTCCTGATCTTCATAATCTCCTCGCCAGTCCAGATTGAGCCCCCCATAGCTTATAAGAGGATTCTGAAAGGAAGATGAGTTTTTCTGGGGTCGCGCGGGCTACTCGATGCGACGAACCTTACGAGAAGATAAGGGGAGAGCCGAAGCTCTCCCCGCCTTGAGGGAGGGATTCATTTCAGGTCCCAGGTGCGACACCGACACTTGAGACCCGGCTGCATATCTGTAGCCTGAGGCCCGCGACCGAGACCCGCATTCCTCACTCCTCACTCCGTCATCTTCGCCACATGCACCGCGAACCCGGTTTTCGGAAGCAACGACGTCAGCTCGAACGCCTTGAAGCCGTCTCCGTTCACTTCCGTATGGCGATACAGCCCTGGTTCGCTGTCCACGGTCTCGTGTCGTCCATGCAGATTTTCCAGAAAGGACTGCGCGGCCTTCTCGCTGACCTGCGCACCCTTGGCCCTGGTTACAACCGCCTCGGTTGCATAGGAACGCACCAGCTTCGGCCAGTATTTCTCCAGCAGGTTCGTGCTTGCGAAAATGTCCGCCCACACGATCTCACCATTCACCGCCACCACTACCCCGACCGCGTTCCGCTCGCGTAATTGCTGGATCGTGCTTGCGTACTCCTTCTCGATCGACCCGGCTACCGAATCCACCTTCTTTTTCACCTCTTCGTTCTGCATCACCTTGGCATACGAAGTGGTGTCCGACAGTTCTGTATTGATCGCGGGTGCACCGGCCTGGACCTGGACCGTCATCTGTTCTTTTGCTCTGCCCACCTGGGACCAGACCTTAGCCTGGTTCTTGTCCGCCATTGCACTGCCACGCACCGAAGGCGACGCCATCGCGGAGTTGATCGATCCCAGTTGGAACTTTTCGCTGGTTCCGACCCAACGTCCCGGCTCAACGCAGAACACATCCAGGTCAATCGGATCGCTCTCCGCCGGCACGATGCGGTCCTTCGCAATCACTCGATCCTGTTTTCCCCCGGTTACAATCTCGCCCGCCAGCAATAACAGGGGTCGCTTGGAATTGTTGATTAACAGCAACTTGTTTACCTGTGCCCCATCTCGAGCGGGGTTGTCGGGGCGAATGACGCCACCCCGTGGCGGCCTCCGGACCATCCCCCGTATGCTGCCCGATTCAGTCACTTCTACCTCGCCGGACTTCAAGCCCTCGTCCAGTGTCAGGAAACCAGCAGTGTCATGCGACACCGCCGCCACCACTGGAAAGACCGTCAGGTTGCCGTGCCGGAGCGGTGCCAGCACCCTGTAATCGGAGGAGGCCGAGGGCTGCCCGGCCCGGGCCTCATGCCCTCCGCCTGCCACCAAATCCGCCGCAACTGCCAGGACCATCGTGCCCAAAAACACAGTGACCTTCATGGCATCCTCCCGGAGCGAAGCGACACCCCGGCTGCTGAGCGCATCCTATTTTCGGGGCGCCCTTGCTTCCCTGATTGTTGGAGGAACGGAAAATTCGTTCTTCCTTGCATCAAATAAAATGAGTAGCATCGCCAAAGACGGCGACTCGATGGATCGCGCCACTCAACCCGTAGCTGCGCCTGCGTCGGAAATCCAGGACCTCGCGAGCGAACTCCACGCGAAGTGTTCGGCCGCACAATTTGGTATCAGTTGCGACGACCTGGCCCGTATCCTCAGCGAAATCACGCGCAAATATTTTGCCGGCGCCGGCCCCGCGCAGGCCCGCGAATTCTGCGGTTCATTGAAGATCGAAGAACTCGTTCTTGCCCGCGCCTGCGCCGCTGGAAATGAACGGGCATGGGAAGTCTTCATGCTTCGTTACCGCGAGAAGCTTTACGAAATCGGGATGCAGATCACGCGCGAGGACTCCACCGGCCGCGAACTCTCCGATTCGCTCTACGCCGACCTCTATGGGAACCTTGCCCGCGACGGGGCCCGCGTCTCGAAGCTTTCCTCCTACACCGGACGGGGCTCGCTCGAAGGCTGGTTGCGCACAGTCATGGCGCAGGAGCACGTCAACCGCTACCGCCGGCAGAAGCGCATGGTGAGCCTGGATGAAGAATCCGAGGAAGGCGCGCAGTTCGCGGCCCCCCAACCGGACCTCACTCCGGCAGTCGACCCGCGTCTCGAGTCCGCGACCGACGAAGCCCTGCTCGCACTATCCCCGGATGAACGCTTTGCCCTGGCCGCCTACTATCTCGATGGCCGCACCCTGGCCGAGATCGCTCGGATGCTGTCGGTGCACGAATCCACCATTAGCCGGAAACTGGACAAGCTGGCTAAGTTGTTGCGAAAACAGATTCTTGCGGGTTTAGCCCGCAGGGGCATGAGTCGCCGCCAAGCCGAAGAGGCCATGGCAGTCGACGTGCGAGACTTGAACTTGAACCTCCGGCATCGCTTGGCGCAAGATTCCCCCGGCGAGGCGTTCCCTAAGAAGAGGGTAGGGGCCCCGGCGGGCGACGGAAGTACGTAGCTTTCGAAGGGATACTGCGTTTTCGTGACTGACCAATGAATGAACTGCCCAAAATCGTGCGTGCGCGGCTGAATACCGAATTGGCCGGCGATCATCCTGATGCCGATCAGCTCGCTGCGTTCGCTGAACAGGCCCTCCCCGAGCGTGAGCGCGCGCCGCTGCTGCGGCACCTTTCGCGCTGCGCCGATTGCCGCGATGTGCTCGCCCTCGCGATGCCCCCCGCCGGATCTGCGCCTGCCTCATTAGACACCGCGAACCCTGTTCCCTGGTTTCGCTGGCCGATGCTGCGCTGGGGAGCTATTGCCGCCTGCGTGGTGGTCGTGGGCTCAGCCGTACTCATGAAGCGCGATCTTATGATGACGCGGAATGAGCAGACGGCGGTGATTCAGAGCGACGCGCGCGGCGACCAGGCCGGCTATGCCCCAAGCTCGGCATCGCGCGCGGCGGCCCCAGTTCCCAAGGCGCGTGACCAAGCCTCCATGGGCAGTGCCGTGGAGACGCCCAGGGAAGACTTGGCCGCACCAGCACAAGCCAAAACTTTGAAACGGGCTTCACCTTTTAAACAACCCGTGGCGGCTCCCCCTCCTGACGTTTCGGAAAAAAAGATGGCATTAGCCGCCGGCGGAGGGCGCGCCCACGGAACAACCTTTGGCGCCATGGCTTCTACAACCGATCAAGCCCGGCAAGCGCCTGCAGCCGCACCGCCAAACGATCAGACAAACAAGCTGGACGTGCAGTCACGCAACGTCTCGGATTTGACCATCGTGCCAAAAATGTCAGAGACGGTTGAAGTCCAGGCAGGGGCGCCCGCTCTCGAGACCGATGCCGCTGCTCCCGTGGACACCCCAGAGAGGCACGAAACGCTGGGCAAGGCCAAGTCCCCGTCAGGCACTGCAATGTACGATCGCGTTACCGAGGTGCCCACCCCTGAGACGGTAACCGCCGGTCAGACCGTTCGGTCGGAGGAAGGCGCCACCAGGGCCAATCGGGAGCGTGCTTCCTTAATGCGTGCGCCCGTCTCCCGGTGGACCATTTCTTCGGATGGCCAACTCCAGCACTCCATCGATTCCGGAAAGACCTGGCAGCCGGTCGCGGTTGCCGACCACGCCACGTTCCGTGCGCTCTCGGCAAATGGCCCGGACCTCTGGGTCGGCGGCGCCTCTGGAATGCTCTATCATTCGATCGACGCCGGCGCCCGCTGGACCCAGGTCAAGCCGGCGACCGCCGAGTCGAGCCTTACGGCTGACATTGCCGCGATTGAATTCACCGATGCTCGCCAGGGCAAAATCACCGCCGCGAACGGTGAAGTGTGGCTAACCGAAGACGCGGGCCAAACCTGGCACAAGCAGCCCTGAGAGATCCGTAACTTTATTCAAACCTGTCATCTGTCCAAGTCCGTCATCGATCCAGGTCTGTCATCCTGAGCGAAGCGAAGGACCTGTGCATTCCTCAGCCGCAGCACTTACTTAACCAGGTAAAATGCCTCCTGCCGCGGCACGAAAAATTTGTACCCATCATCCGTCAGGTAGGCATCGTCCTCCATCATGATGTACACCTTCTGCTGGCTCCACTCGGGAACCGCCGTCTGCGTATTGAGTTCCACGGACAAATAGGATCCCTTGCGCAGTGGCTTGGCCTGAGTGGCTCCAATGTCATCGCGTTTGGTTGCACGAAAATCGATGCTGGGGCCGAGCCCATGGCCCTGGTTGCCGATCGGGTGGCTGTAAATCTGCGCCTCGATGCCCTTCTGCTTCATCTCCTCCATCGTCTGGTTGTAAACCTCGCCCGCGGGCCGGCCCGGTCGCGCAGCGCGCAGGGTGAGCGCGTCCTGCAGGGCATTCGTGTTTTTCATCGCATTTCTCAGGCCGGCCGGCGCCTCCTTCTCGCCCGGAAGCAACACGTACGCCATCTTTTGCCAGTCCGTGTTCAGTCCCATGTAGGTGATGCCGAAATCGAGGTGCACCACGTCGCCGCGCTCAATTACCGTGCTTTCCGCCGCCACCGCCAGGAAGCCGCGCGAGGTATCGTTCTTCGTCCCCTTGCGTTGCACTCGCAAATCGGGTTGAAACCACGTTCCCACGTGATTCTCGCCCAGTTGGTCATAGAGCCAGCGGCGTACATCTCCGACCGTGGTCTTGCCGGGATGAATCACCTCACTCGACAACGACCGGCGAGTGAGCGCGTCGGTGAGTTGCACCATGGCCTGGTAGGTTGCGAACTCCTCCGGAATGCGCGTGTCCAGATAATCCTCGATCAGATCAGCCGCGGGAACGAAGTGTTGCACCGCTTCCTGGCCCATCTTCTCGGCGATGAGATTGTAAGTATCGTAGGTCAGGCTGCGCTGTACTCCGCGCCGGGCGCCGAAACTGAGCGCAATCTTCTTCGGTTTGTACTGCTCGTACAACTCCGGCAGCACTTTGTCGGCGGGACGAGGCTCGTCGGGAGATTCGAAAAACTGCTTCAGATTCTCTTCGGAGAAACCAGTGATGGCGATCTTGCGCAGTCCTTTCTCCCCCGTGTCCACGAATACAAAAAAATCGCGCCCGCCGGCATAGGGTCGCGGCGGAGCAATGTACTGGGTCAGTGGATCATCGTGAAACTCCTCATTGACCACGATCCACATGTCGATCCCATGCGCCCGCATCATGGGCAGAATCATCTCGTGGCGCTTCGCCAGCCATTGTTCCCTCACCGCGATCTGCTGGGACCAGGGTAAGAGCTTCGGAGACTTGGGGGCCCGGTTCTGGCCTGCCGTCTCAGCAACCAACACGCAACACAACAGGAAGACGATCCGGATCCGCATGAAGCGCCTCGTTCTGTGGAGTCTTAGGAACCGGCCATGTTCCTGTGTCGGGCGTGCGGATGTCAACTGGGGCACTTCTCGAAGTCACTTAACACCGGATCGACGGTGCTGGCAGGGTTGTGCTGTACGCCCCTGCTGGCGCTAAGATGATCACGCATTCCGATGGCGACGAACCACTCGACGATCGTGGATATTTTCCGCCAGCGCTGCCCGCGGTGCCGATCTGGAAACATCTTTCAGTCCTCCGTCTTCCTCGGCTTCCCCAAAATGTACCCGCGCTGCCCAGCTTGCGATCTCCGGTTTGAACGCGAAGCGGGATACTTCCTCGGCGCCATGTACATCAGCTACGGCCTGGCGTTGGTGATCATCACATTGATCGCCGGCCTCCTTTGGGCGATCACGGGATGGTGGATCACCAAAGACACGATCTGGGCGGTCGCATTGTTCCTACCCCTGGCGCCGGCGATTACGTACTTCTCGCGCGTACTTTGGATTTACCTCGATCAAACTCTCGATCCAGACCGCAGCTGAAACTGAGCTTCGACCATCGAACCTCCCTTCGGATCCCACTCTTGTTTTCGATCTGGCATTGAACCGATTCTTCGCTCTGCACCGCCCGCGGAGGCGCAGAGTGACCAGCATTATGGTTGGCGGTCGCGTGGACCTTTTCCCATGTGCTTTCAGAAATTTATGAGGTTCGACGGAAGTCTGTGGCCAACCGTCCAAAACGTTACCTTAGTCAGACTGCGAGGAGTTACGCGTCAACGATGCGAATTACCACGGTGATATTTACGCTCTGCGTGCCCCGCCGTAGTATCCACTCCGTAGTTGGCAGTTCCTGGGGGAGGGCTGCCGAGGCGTCCTGAACCTGGTTCGGGACGCTTTTAACTTTGGGGGGATCAATTTCTTAACCGCCTCTCAGGTCGTAGATGTCATCCCCCCAGTTTCCAGCCCTGATGCGGCGTCCAGTGCCCGAAGCACCAAGCACCGGGCTCAAGGCCCAAAGCCGGATTTTCCCCGTTGCACCCTCCGTCACTGCCGCGCATCTAATGTGAGTGTTAGAATTTCTTACCACCGAAGTGGTAGCACTCATACCGGTGCCACGGCCGGCAAGTGAAAACCGGGGCCGGAACGAGGTATCTGGGAGGAACAATGGCAAGCAATGGAATCGTCGAAGTGACTGATGCGAACTTCGACGCCGATGTATTGAAATCGGACAAGCCCGTCCTGATCGATTTCTGGGCAACCTGGTGCGGCCCCTGCCGCGCCATTGCTCCGATCGTGGACGAGTTGGCGGCCGAGTACGAGGGAAAAGTGAAGGTCGGCAAGATGGATGTCGACCGCAACTCCGCTACCCCGATGCGCTACGGCGTGCGAAGCATCCCCACCCTGCTCGTCTTCAAAGACGGCCAGGTGAAGGAGGAGATCGTGGGTTACGTCCCCAAGGAACAGCTCCAGAAAGCGCTCGACAAGCATGTCGGCTAAGTTCGGATTTTATTTGTAAAGCACAAACGCCCGGCGACCCAGCCGGGCCTTTTCTTTCCTCAATCTGCGCTATCGTCCTTGCAGCTCCTAGCGCCTGAAGCCGCTCCTAGTACTTCCTCAACACCCCGATGACCTTCCCCTGCAACTCCACTGCCGCGGCGGGAATGATGATTGGTTGCATGGCCGCGTTCGATGGCTGCAGCCGGATGTTCTCTCCTTCTTTATAAAAGCGCTTTAACGTGGTCTCGTCGCCGTTGACCAGGGCGACCACCAGTTCCCCATTGCGCGCCACCCTGGTCTTCTCAACCAGCACGTAATCCCCGTCCATGATGTGCTCGTCCTGCATCGACTCGCCGCGCACTTCGAGGACAAACACCTCCTTGGAGCGAACGAAGTCGGCCAGCGAAATGGTGTTTCCGTCATTCTGCTGCATCGACTCGATGGGCAAGCCGGCAGCAATGCGTCCCACAATCGGCAGGACCAGCCCGGTGTTGACCGCCATGGACTGCTTTAGTTTGCCCTTGGGCGCGACGAGATCAATCGACCGGCTGCGATTGTAGTCGCGCGTCAGCAGCCCCTTCTTCTCCAGGTTCGAGACGTGCTTATGCACGGTCGCCAGTGAATTCAACCCCAGACCCTCGGCGATCTCCTCAAACGACGGGGAGTATCCCTTCTCTGCCACAAACCGCGAAATGAAGTCGTACAGCTCCCGTTGTCGACGCGTGATGGCCATAGGCGGATTGTGAGCGAATAAAAGGCGAATGTCAAGGAAGATTGTCGAACACCGGGGATGGCTTGCCCGCCGGCATCACGTCCGCCGCGTCGCACACTGGCCGAGTCCAGAGAAATGCCGGAGAGTCTCATCTCCTGGAGCCGGCGATGGTGAACAGTTGACCTACTACTGGCTCTCCAGCTCAATCTTAACGACGTGGAGCTGGTTGATCTTGAGATCCAGGGTACCTGTGATCTTCACCTTCTGGCCTTCGTATCCGTGCACCAGGTCGGGCCGATCCAGCCGGTAGACGTCTTTGCCCGCCGATAACACCAAGCTCCCACCTGGATGCTCGATGCAGTGCGGTTCCACTGAGAATAGGAACGGGCTTCTCTGGATTCGCTGCTGTCTGAGAGTGCCCGTGAGCGGGCGCGAAAAATTGCAGTAGAAACAGACCAACCAGCCGCGGCATGGCGGTGCGCCATCCGCGCCGGAGACTCGACTTCATGTACTGACAAAACAACTGAGAACCCCACGTGCGACTTGGGCGATTGTCGTTGAGGAAACAAAAGTAGGGGAATGTAACCGAAGTAATGTGGTGTGGGCTAGCGGTCGGGCGGCGGCTTCAGTTCGTGGAGAGCACAGGACTTTTGGACTTAGTAAACATTGTGTAAACAGCCGCCAAAAACGCACCGGATCTAGTCCGGCCAATCGAACACATACGTGGTTCAGAGTGCGCTGCTCTACTTCTCCGTCACCGCCTTCAAGAACCGGTAGTAAAAATCCACGCCCTTGTAATACGACTCCACCCCCAGCCGCTCATCCTTGCCGTGCGCGCGCACGTCATCCCGGTCAATCGCCACCCCGCTGATCCCATACGTGGGTAACTGCGCTGCATTCGTATACACGCCGTCAGACGCGCCCGTTGCCATGGTGGGAATCACCGGTACTCCCGGCCACATCTCCCCTGCTACTTTCTCGAGCGGCTGGAACACGTCCGCTCGCAGTGGCGGCGGTGCATACGACTGCCTGTCCGATCCGTGCTCCGTCACTTCTCCGATTGCGCCCACGTACTTCACCGTGATCTTCGGATCAGCCAATACCTCCACCAGTGTTTTCCGGATATCTTCCGCGGAATGTCCCGGTGCGATGCGGCAGTTCACATTGGCCCGCGCCATTTGTGGCAGAGCGTTGTTGGCATGGCCGGCCTCCAGTCGCGTGGCCACGCAGGTTGTCCGCAACTTCGAATGATCAATCGGATCCTTGGACAGTCGTTCGATGGCCGCCGCGTCCGCTGGATGCTTGAGGATCGCCTTCATATCCTCCGCGCGCTGCCCGCCCACCACCCTTGCCATGCGCTCGTAGTACGCCCGCGTGACACTGTTCAACTCCATCGGGAATTCGTACCGCTCCAGCCTCCCCAGCCCATCCGTCAGGTGGTAAATCGCGTTATCCGGTACCGGCAGAGAGCTGTGCCCGCCCGGATTGGTTACCGTCAGCTGGTAATCCGCGTACAACTTCTCGGAGGCGTCCACATCCATCAGGACCGGCTTGCCATGCTCGCTCACGATTCCGCCCCCGTCGTGATTCAGCACGAACTCGGCATCGACCAGCTCTCGATGATTCTTCAGCAGCCAGTCCACGCCGTTCGATTTCCCGCCCTCCTCATCCGCCGTCAGTGCCAGGATGATGTCGCGGGAGGGCTTGTATCCTTCCTTCTTCATACGGATGAGAGTCGTCACCATGATCGCATCGCCGCTCTTCATATCCTGCGTCCCGCGACCGTAGAAAAATCCATCCTTCTCGATGAACTGAAAGGGATCGGTCGTCCAGTCTTCCCGGCGCGCTTCCACAACGTCCAGGTGTCCGATCAACAGCACAGGTTTATGTTTGCCGCTTCCGCGCAGCCGAGCCACCATGTTTTTCTTGCGATCGTTGGGCCCGATCACTTGCACGTCGGCCTCCGCAAACCCCGCGTCTCGTAGCCGCTTCGCCATTGCCTCGGCGGCGTCGGTCACGCTCCCGACTGAGTCCGTCGTATTGATATCGATCAGCTGCTTGAAAATATCGTGCGAAACCTGTCGCGTGGTCTCGTCGATCTGGCTGTGGGAGACCGAACATGTGACGAGCACCAGAACAATAATGGCCAGCACGGGGTGTCGATAGTTCAAAGCGGCGTTCTCCTTAGGGATCAAGCTCTGGAAGCGAGGTTACAAACTATCAGAAGACGGCGCCGGTGCAAACACAATGGCGCTGGGTCGTCGAGCAAGCTTCCGATGACGAGCCTACACGACTGGAAAACGAAGTGGTCTTTCCCCAGGCAATGAAAAGGGACCAGTATTCTGGTCCCTTGGTTTTTGCTCGCGCGGTGACGGCCTGTTTATTTGATATGAATCGTCTTGCCGTCGGCGTCCAGCGTGCCCTTGATCCGAACCTTCTTGCCTTCGTACTGCTTCAGCGCTTCCTGGTGGTCGACGTCATAGGTTTTTCCGCTGGCGTCTTGCAGAACGTACTTCTCGCCCGACTTTGCGATTGTGCCACTGAAGGTCTGGCCATCGGCGGACGCCTGTGCATCGTTTCCGGGCTGGCCGGCAGGTGGCTGTGCCTGATCGGGTTGCTGCTGCGAGGGTGGAGCTTGGGTATCGGGTTGCTGTGGTTGCTGCTGCGTCTGCGTCTGCGACGAGTCCGGGGATTGCGTGCCAGTTTGCTGCGCGTAAAGTGGGGCGGCGCTCAGTGCCAGCGCGAGCGACCCCATGATCCACAGAGATTGGGTAGTTTTGGTCATGTCTTCCTCCGAAGAATGTTTGCGGCTCTACGCTTCTATAGCAAACACGTGGCCAACGACTCCGCCTTTCTTTCCACGGGATAATCCGCTTTCCGTCGGCCACGCTGGGTCGTTTGAGATGAATGCCTTAGGGCGGATTGTGAAAAATGCGGCTGCGACCCGGCACCCGTATGTCAGGGATGCCCGAAGAAAAGCTACAGGTATCGCCGTAGCGGACGTGGAAGTAGAACACGCTTGCGATGGGGAATTATTTGCACGGAGCAGGCATGTCAGGATGAAACTCTCCGCCGCGCGTCTTCGCACGGAACGATTCTTTCCTGCTCGTATCAGCACAAATGCCAACGCATGTCGCCGGCCGCTCGAAGGAGGGCTAAGCTGGGGAAGTCTTTAGGCATGAGCCTGGAATTCGGCGAAACTTTTGAGGATCTCGGAACTCCAATCCAATGGGCGGGCGTCTCCGTTCTTATGGAGGGAAGTATGCTGAAATTATCGTGGATTCACGGGCTGGCAGGCGTCGCGCTGGTGGCCGGAACGCTGCTCTCGACCACGGTGGCGAGCGCGAGCAAAGGAAAGGAAATTCCAGCACCCGCCACCGATGCCACTGTGGCGGCCACGCGTGGCGAGGAGTCCGTGATATTTGCCGGCGGCTGCTTTTGGGGAATACAGGCAGTCTTTCAGCATATGAAGGGGGTGGTCAGCGCCACTTCAGGGTACTCCGGTGGGGAAGCCCGGACGGCGGAGTACGAGACCGTCAGCCTGGGAAGAAGCGGGCATGCCGAGTCGGTCAAGGTCGTGTTCGATCCTTCCCAGGTCACCTACGGCCAGCTTCTGCACGTTTTCTTTTCCGTGGCACACGATCCCACAGAATTGAACCGGCAAGGACCAGACGAAGGTAGCCAGTACCGCTCAGCGGTGTTCTACACCACGCCCGATCAGCTGAGGATTACACAGGCCTACATCGAGCAACTGGAGAAGGCACACATATTCAAGCACGCGATCGTGACCCAGGTAGTGCCCTTGAAGGGATTCTACCCAGCGGAGCCGTACCACCAGAACTATGCCACGCTGCATCCCGACAGCATGTACATCATTTCCAACGATGCCCCGAAAGTGGAAAATCTGAAGCAGGATTTTCCACAGGTATACCGCGAATCTCCCAACCTCAGGCTAGGGAAGTGATTCGACGGGGCCTGCGGACAGCGAAAGCCTGAGGCGACATGATGTTCGAAGCGGATCTGGATAAGAATTCGGGAAAATTGCAGCGCAGGACGTTTCTGGCTCTCTCTGGCAGTGCGGCCGGGGCAGCCTTGTACTGGTCGTTGCGCAAGCCAGTAATGCTGGCGGCCGCGACGACGGGGCCGCAAACGCCCGGCGAGTGACCATTGTTGAGTTTTCGGACGACGGGGAGCGGCTGAAGAAGTCGCGGGTCGCAAAAGTCGTCAAGACGGCAACTCTCGATCCAGGCTCCGTTGTCTGCGTGCTTCATGCCGCCATCCCTGCATACAGCCATCCCTCATATAGAAAGAGAGCTGTTGAAATCTGGCCTCAGTGACATTCGTAACATTGCTGGTCTGCTTTCTATGGAACGACCCTGGGCCGATTGGTATCTTGGCGAGTATCTGTCATCGCTCGAGGGCGATTGCTTATGAAATCGTTCACGCTGGGGCCGGCCATGTGCACTGTACTTTTCGCGGCCTTGGCCTGCGCACAGAGCGGCAATCCCGACGCCGCCGCCCAGCAGGCCAAACTCGTCGTGCTGGAGCACCTCTGGAATGATGCTCAGGTGCACCGAGATGCGCGCGCGCTGGAGGCCATGGTTGCCGATCGCTTCGTTAACACCGAGTACGACGGCGACGTCAGCGACCGGGATAAATTTCTGGCCGACATCAAGGATCCAGAATTTAAGCCCAGTGTGATGAACATCCGGGATGTGCAAGTGAACGTCTATCGCGAGACTGCGGTTGTTACCGGGATCTACCACACCAAAGGCACATACGGCGGCAAACCCTACGAGCATCTCGGCCGCTTCACGGACACCTGGATTTTCGAGAATGGCAAGTGGTTGTGTGTCGCCAGCCACACCAGCTTGCTGAAGAAGTAGTTCCGCCGCAGAGCCGCGGCCCGATCGTCCTTTTCGCCCTTTCTAAACCGGAATGCGCGTTGCCCGGTGGACCGATTCCTCACTCAGAAGTCGGGGGAGCGGAAAGTGTCCTTTCCTCCCATGACGGTCAGCAGAACCTTGGTCTTCAGAATCTGTTCCGGCGGAGTCGTCAGTATGTCTGCGGAGAGCACCACGAAATCAGCCAGCTTCCCGACGGTCAAACTGCCTCGCACTCTTTCATCAAAACTCGCATAGGCGCCGTCGCGAGTGTAGTGCCGCAAGGCCGCCGCAACCGAGATGCGATGTTCTGGATACCAGCCGCCCCGGGGAGTTCCCTCAGGCGTCATGCGCGTGGTTGCCGTGTAGATGCCCAGGAGCGGGGCGAAAGGAAATACTGGCCAATCACTGCCGAACGCCTGCGTGGCTCCCGCATCATCATAAAGTTTGAAAGCGTCGGCATGCGCCGCGCGCTCGGGGCCGAGGATCACCGCAAAATTTCCCAGCGTGGTCGGATCCGGACTGGCGAACATCGCCTGCGTCGACGCGATTACGCCCAGTTGCTTGAAGCGGGGGAGGTCTGTGAGGCGGGGAAGTTCCGCGTGCTCGATCCGATGGCGCCGTCCCGAGGTTCCGTTCGTTCTGGCGGCGTACTCGTAGGCGTCGAGCGCCATGTGAATCGCCTTGTCGCCAATCGCGTGCAGCATGATTTGGAAGCCTTCACGATCGTAAAGTGCGACCATTTGGTTCAGATCATCCTGATCCCAGAAGGGAATGCCGGTGCCGCCGCCGACGTAGGGTTCGAACATTGCGGCGGTTTTCGCGTCGATGGTGCCGTCAAGGAATCCCTTGATCGCCCCAAATTGCAATAGGGGGCCGCGAAAGGTGTCGCGCAGTTCCTTGTAATCGTTCAGGTCCGCGGCGGTGAGCAGGGTCTTCAGCTTGTGCTGCTTCGGAGATCCCCCCTCCTTGGGCAAGATAATTGGAGCAAAGCGGAAGCGCAGCTTAAGGTTGCCCGAGGAAGTCGCGCGCAGGTAAGCCGGCCAGGTTTCCGAGCTCCAGGAAGCATTCTGGACCGAGGTGATGCCGGCAGCCGCGGCCTCCCCCATGTGCTGGAGCAACGCTTGGTAGCGATCGTCCGAGGTGGGCGCTGGAATGTGCTTCTCGATCAACTCCTGAGCCGCCTCTTTCAGTTCTCCAGTGGGTTCGCCCTGAGCGTCGCGCATGATATGCCCGTTCGGCGGATCCGGCGTATTGCGATCGATACCGGCGATCGCCAGGGCTTTCGAGTTGGCGATGCCCATGTGCCCATCGCGTTCGCTGACATAGACCGGACGGTCGGGGACGGTCGCGTCGAGATACTTTTTGTCGGGACTTTTGCCGGGGAAGATCGCATAGCCCCAGCCGCTGCCCAGAATCCAGGGAAGCGCAGAATGTGCTTTTGCGAAGTCCGCAATGCGCTGCTGAAAATTCTCCAGAGTCTCGGCGCCGACCAGGTCGACTTCGTTCACCGACGGCCCAGGAAAATGAAGATGCGAATCCTGAAAGCCCGGAGCCATGAAGCGGCCGTGAAGGTCGACCATCGCGGTGTCGGAGGTTTGCAGCGTTTTTACTTCGGCGTTGGACCCGACCGCGATGATTTTGTCCCCGCTGACCGCCAAGGCTTGGGCCGAAGGTTTGACGTCGTCGCCGGTCCAGATCTTGCCGTTGAAAAAGATGCGGTCGGCGTGCTCGGCGCCTTGTGCCGAGACCCCGAGTAAGCAGACTAACAACCAAGACAAACGTAGGCGCATGAGAACACCATTTCTTAGAAATCGACCACGGGTGCACGAACAGCCCTGGCGCCCACTCTAGCGCCAATGCTTCAGGAGAGGCCAAACTTGCGCAAAGCTTCCAGTCCACTTCTTCCCTGTACAAATGAATACCGGGAGATTCTTTTCCAGGGCATAGGGATTGTCGGGGGAATTGCCGACAAATTCAACGTGGGTAAACATGCCCTCAAGTCTCTCCCGCGTGTCGTCCAGCACGATCAGGCAGTTGCCGGAATAGTTCCGCGGTCCCCATAGAAACCACGTCTGGTGCCCGCTTAAGGAAGGCGGGAGCCCGTAAGCCGGTCCGTACCAGTCGATGGCGCCGGCAGCGCCGTAATCCTGTGCGAAGATGCCGCAGTCCGGCCGCTCCCCGGCAGGGATGCGGTTCCAGGCGACGGCGACTTCGCTCACGATTTCATGCCAGCCAAACTGGTCCGCATAGTGCTGCGGAAGAACCGCAGCCAGGTGGCTGTGCTCGGTATGGGGCACCTTGACAGGGAGCTTTTCCTGGTAGGCGATGAATTTGTCGACCGGGAGCACGGGCATCGCAAGCGGGGCAAGCCAGGCGCCTCCGGCGAAAATCACCATCACAGATACCGGCATCAGCCAACGCAGGCGCGGCCGATCGACCGCATGCTCGAAGAGAACCGAACCGGCAGCCAACAGCATCGGGTAAATCGGAGCCAGATAGTAATTCTTCCCGTGAAGCAAGATGAAGACGCCAAGACTGACCAGGTAGGCCCACCCCAGAAAACGGTAGGCGCGGAAGGGTCGCCAGAAAAGCAGGGCCAGCACCCCAGCGATCCAGAGAGGCGCGACGATGGGCTGCAAGAGCAGGCATTGCTGCAGGAAATATTCGAGCGGGCTCAACCCTATGTCGCGGCCCTCAGCCTTGATATTGCGCATGAGTTCGACGAACGGAAAGTGGTAGTGGATGTTCCAGAGGAGATTCGGAAGAAAGATCACGAAAGCCGCGAGCCCGCCGATCCAAATCCACTTTTTAAAGAGCACGCGTCGTTGCCCGGTGAGTAGGAGTCCGACAACCACCGCGAAGCCGAAGACTGCAATGGAGTATTTCTCCTCGATGCCGATCCCGGCAACCACGCCAAACCACAGCCAGTAGCGCGGCTGATCGTGCTTGGCGGCAAGAATTGCGAAGTAGGCGCAGCCCGTCCACAGGAGTGGCTCAAGGCAGTTGGTCGTCAGCATGCTGCCGTCGTTGAGATACGAGGGCGCGGCGATAACCGCCGTCGCCGCGCAGATCATGGCGAAGGCCCGGCCGCCAAGATCGCGCGCGATCTGTGCGGTAAGCACGACGGTCAGCGACATGAACAACGCGGGCAGAAACCGAATGGCGCGCAGGGAGCTGCCCAGCGTTGCAAGTGAGAGGCGAGCAAGCCAGGGGATCAGTGGAGGCTGGTCCACGTATCCCCAGCCCAGATGGCGTGCGCAGGCCAGGTAGTTGAATTCATCACGAAAAAAATCGTATCGGTTGTTAAAAATCCAGTGCACCACTAGCAGAGCGGCGGACAGGGCAAGAACCGTGGGCATCCCGCCTGAGAGGAAGGCTCGCTTTTCCTGGGCGGCTGTCGGGGTGGCCATGAATTCACCAAGGATAGCGGAAGGGAGCCGGCCGTTGCGAGTATCGAATTACGAAGGTAGAGAGCGCCTACCCCGCAGAACTCACGCAGAAGCCCTTCGGAAGACGCAAGGAAGAGCCCAAAAAATCATCTGTAGGAGTTAGGTCGTGCTTCCGCAGCTTTTGAGGTTCAACGCTTTGCTCGGCATGCTGTGTGGCCTGCCTTTGCGATCCCTGCGCTCCAAAGCTTCCGGTCCGCACTTTTCCTGAGACCAGGTGCTACTCCAACACGCTATCGTCGAGTTTCTTTCTTCCCCAGTCCATGGCGGCCTGGACGAAGGCGATTACCAGCGGATGCGGCTCCTCTTGCGTGGAACTCAGCTGCGGCTGGAATAGAGTGGCAATGAAAAAACGGTGGGTGGGCGATTCGATCGCGCGGACTTCGCCTTCCGGGCCACGAGCAGCAATGGGAAATCCCGCTTCGATCGAGCACCACTCGTAGTCCGGGTTGAGTTCAAAATTGCAGAAGAACTCTTCCCGGATAATGTCCTTGCCGTAGAACGTCTGCAGGTAGGAGCCTGGGCGGATGCGGATATCCGGACCTACCCCTGACAATTTTGGAGCGTTGGCGCCGCGATTGGGAACCGCGCAGGCCACCGGGTAAATGATGATGTTCTTCGAGCCCGAATTGTTCTCGGCCGTGTCGGCGTCTTTTATCCCCAGCACATTGCGGGCACATTCGATCACGGCGTATTGAAATCCTCCGCAGGTGCCGAGAAAGGGCCAGTCCCGGCGGCGTGCAAACTCGATGCCCTTCAGCATGCCCTCCATGCTTTTGTAGGGACTTCCAGGCGAAGCCCACAAGCCGTCAAAGCTTTCGAGGATTTTCTTCGCCCCGGCATCCATCAACGATGGAGTCGACAGCCACTCGGACTCAACTTTCAGGTTGAGCTTGGCAGCGGCATGCTGGAGCGCGTCGTTGGTTGCGTGATGGGAGCGGAACTCAGGATTGAAGTCACCCAGGATCCCAATGCGAACGGTGTCGGCCACAGCGTCATTCTAATCAATCGAGCATGGATGCAGACAGGAATCCCGGCGGATGGGTTAGAAGGAAGATGCCTTGCTTAGCAGTTGGTCGTGGGCTTGTGGCGAGTGGCACATTCTTGATGGACGCTTACCCGCAAAGGGCGATCGGATACCACCCGGTTCACAGCCAACCAAAATGGGCTGCGAGCACGTAGATACATGCCAGGGTCAGCGTGGGGCCGCCCCAGATCATGAGGTACGTCTTCCATGTCACCGAACTGCGGGAATTCTGGTGAAGCGCGGGCAATCCCAACGCAGCAGCGTTCGCCCCCTGTTGCAATACGCGCGCCACTGCGACCTCTTGCCCTCGTGCCGCTGCTTGGTCTTCGGCAGGCGAATCCGCCACCCGAACAGCGGTTTGGATGCGATTGTCCGATCGTGTAACCGGGTTCGGAATACCGGCCTTCAGGAGCGCAGCCGCAATTTTTCCCTGTTGGGTCATCGACGCCGACCCGTTTGGCTGGCCTTCTGCCGGACTCAATTGTATGACTTCGGCATGCGAGTCGCGCCTTAGCGTTTCCCCACCTTTAGTCGAGAAGATGGTCGTGGAGGTGATCGTGGCGGTGGGCGTCGGTTCCTTCGAAACAACCCGTCCAGGCGCGAGTCGCAGTTCCTGCAAAAGCGAAAACCCATGAAAGAAGAAAAACAGGCCCGCGATCGCGCCCAGAGCGGCGACGATCATCAGAATGTCGGACTGGGACGATGGAAATGGCAGATAGGAATTCAAGCTGGCGCGTCCAGGCATCGTGCAGTTCGTGCACCGGGGCCTGCAATCGAGCATAGCGGTCGGCGCAGAATGGAGGCAGCTGAAAAGTGAAAATTGGGCTTACGTCGGTAACGTTACGCGCGCGAGGACGCGCCTGTTTCGAGCTTATCGTGCGGCCAGAGCGCGCTCTCTCAGAATTGTGTCCACCGCCGCGATCGCGCTGTCGAGCTCCTCATCCTTGGTGTAGAAGTGGGGCGAGAAGCGCACGCCTGCTTTCGGACGCCAGTCGACCAGGATGTCGCGCTGGAGGAGTTCGCCGCAGACCTGCTGCGAATCGGACATATCGATCGAGACGGTGCCGCCCCTCTGTTCCGGATCGCGCGGGGTGTTCACCCGCCATCCACGCTGCTCCGCGAGTTCGATGAGCCGGGCAGTCTGCCGCCGCGATTTCTCGCGGATCTTCTCGACCCCAACTTCGGCAATGATCCGGATCCCGGGCCGTGCCGCTTCCAGCGAAGGTATGTGCGGCGTCCCATTCATGAACCGGTAAGGTGGATCAGTGTAGCGGATGGGACCGGTTTCGAAATTGAAAGGATCCTGGTGCGCGGTCCATCCCGTAAATCGCGGACGGAGCTTGTTGCCGAGATCCGGACGGACATAGAGATAGGCGACGCCGGGTCCGCCGCACAGCCACTTCAGAACGCCGCCGCAAGCGAAATCCACGTTCAGCTCATGGACATCAACCGGAACCGATCCGAGAGACTGGAAGGTGTCCAGCACGACATAGGCGCCGACCTTCTGCGCCTTCTCGACAATGGCCTTGGCGTCGTTGATGAAGGAACTGCGGAAAATTACGTGCGAGATCGGGACCACCAGTGTCTGCTCGTCAATGGCGTCGAGCAGGCGCTCGGTCGGAACGCTAATTCCGTCGTCAGTCTTAACCATGTGAACGCGGGCGCCGGTGGTCTGTTGTGCCTCCCAGAAATACATCACCGATGGGAAGTTCATATCGGTGTAGACCACCTTGTTGCGCTTGCCGGAAAAGTCGAGGCAGGACGCGATCACTGCCTGGCAGGTGGTAACGTTCTGATGCGTCGAAACGCTGCCCTGCGGCGCATTCATCAGCGCGCCCAGTTCGTTGCCGACCTCGGCCGCGAGCATCCACCACCGTTCTTCCCAGGCACGCACGCCCCGCGTCGCCCAGGTGTCGGCGTAGCCCTTCAGCGCGTCGTAGACGCCGCGCGGCATGGCGCCCAGCGAATTGCTGATGAGGTAATTGGTCCGCTCAAGGATGGGAAACTCGGCGCGGTAGCGAAGTAATGCGTCCAGCATGGGGATATTGTACGAGAAGGCCAGCAAGTTCGTAGGCGGGCGCTTGTCTACCTCTGGGTCTTCTTGATGGCCCACCATGCCGTCGTCAGCAACACCACGTACAGAACTCCACTGATCAGGTTCACGCGGGAGTCATACCAGCCTTTCAGGATCATCCGCGCAGATCACGGTGAAGCCGACGATGGAGCCCCAAATGCCCAAAGGTGAGCGCAGCGGAAGCGCGCGAACCTGTTCGGGGTCGGTGCGGCGGCGAAACGAGATATGCGCAGCCAGCGAGACCACCCAGGAGAGAATCATGCCGAAGAAAGCGGCGCGCAGGATGAATTCGAAAGCATTGTGCGGCGCCCACTTCTCAAGAACGAGGGCGACCAGAATTCCGTACGAGGAGACCAGCACGGCCAATTTCGGTGAACCGTGCGCATTCAGTCGTCCGAGCCGGGCCGGCGCCCACCCGGTGCGCGCCATGGAAAAAAGCATTCGGGAAGAGACGTACAGTGCAGCATTCGCTCCCGAGAGAGCCGCCGTCAACACGACAAAGTTCATCACATGGCTCGCCGCCGGGATGTTCACCAAACGGAACACGGTCACGAACGGACTCTCCGCTCACCCCTGCGCGATTCCATGGCATGACTCCGACCAGCACCGCGATCGCCCCCAGGTAAAGCAGCGTGAGCATGGCGAAAGTGATGCGGGTCGCCTTCGCGATCTCCTTCGGAGACCGTGCCTCCCCGGACGAAACCGCCACAAACTCGATCCCTCCGAAGGTGTAAATCGCGAAGGTCATGGCCAGAAAGGGCGCTAGGATTCCCATCGGAAAAAATCCGCCTTGCGCGGTGTACTGCGGGGCTACGTGTCCAGTGAGCAGCAAGCCCGCGCCTAGCACGACGAAGGCGCCGATGGTGACAACTTTCACCATGGCGAACCAGAACTCGAAGCGCCCGTACTCGCCCACGTCCAGCAGGTTGACCAGCAAAAGCACTATGGAGAACAGCGCAATCCACACGATCGCCGGGATGCGCGGAAACCAGTGGGCCATGTAGACAGCCGAGGCAACCATCTCGGCGCCGATTGACACAGCAATGGCGGCCCAGTAACCGCCGCGCGAAAGAAATCCCGCCCAGTCGTTGAGGTAGAGGTCCCCATAGACGCCGAAACGAACCAGCCGCCGGATGCGCACAGGCCAGTTCTCCCAGGGCGCAGGCGACCGTGAAGTTGATGAAAGCGGCCAGCACGAAGCTCAAAATGACGGCTGGGCCCGCCAGTCCGATGGCGCTCGCCGAACCCAGCAGCAATCCGGTGCCGATCGAACCTCCAACCGCGACCATGGCCATCTGACCGGCGCTCAGTTCGTGGCGAAGTCCTTGTTCTTCCTGCGGGTTGCGCGTCTCAGACATCTTGCACGTATACCAGAAATGGGACCCTGTCCCAAGGCTCACAAAGCAATGACCTTCGTAACCGTGGCTGCCCGTTACCTCATTGCCGCTATTTACCGCCACCTCCTAGAATCACCATGCAGGTTACTCCGCAATTACCATCCATGTCGGATCGAGCCGAAATCGCGAAACGCGTCGCGCAAGCGGAGAAGCTTCTCCAAAGAGGCAAGACCAGCGACGCCCTGGAAGAGTATCTCCAGGTGCTTCTGGAAGATCCGGAGAACGACAACGTCCGTTCGATGGCCTCCGATCTATGTCTCTCGCTGAGCCGCACGGCCGAGGCAGTCTCACTGCTGGGAGATCTTTTCGAGCGCCAGGTCGCGCTGGGGGATGCAACTCGGGCCAGCCTGACCTACAAGAAGCTGGCACGGCATGGCAATCCGACCTGGCAGCAGAAATTCCGCTTCGGGCAGCTGCTGGAAAATCCCAACAAGAAGCTGGCCATTGGCACCTACGAGAATGCGCTGGATGATCTCGCCAAGCAGCGCAAGAAAGCCGAGTCGCTACAGGTTCTGAGCCGCATCGTGGCCCTCGAGCCCACGCAGGGGAACTACCTGCGCATGGCGGAACTGTGTTCTGATCTGGGTGAAAACAAGCCGTCCGCAGCAGCCTTTCTCAAGTCGGCGCAACTCGCCGAGGCGGCGGGGGCGGACGCTTCTCAATACTTCGAACGGGCTTACGGCGAGGACCCCAGCGATCCTGGAATTGCGCTTGCCTATGGCAGGAGCCTGCTCACTCAGGGGCAGATCGGCGCCGCAATTTTCATTTTCGAGCCCCATGTGATCGCGGGCAATCCATCACTGGAGTTGCGCGATTTCTACAGCCAGGCTCTGCTGGCGGCGAACCGGCTGGCGGAGGCGGAGCCTCTGGTATGGCAGCTGTTCGAACAGAATCCGGGAAGATTACAGCAAGTCGTCGACCTGATCGGAATGCTGATCGATGGCCAGCAGGATGCCGAGGCTGTCGGCCTGGCTCGCAAACTGGAAGCTTTCCAGCGACGACGGGGAGAGCGGCGCGCTTTCGTCGCGACTATGCAGGATCTGATCGGCGGGCACCGCTCGTCGCCTGAGATGCTCGAGTTTCTGAGCGAGTTGTTCAATTCTTCCAATCGCGAGAACGACTACTGTCAGACTCTGCTCAAGCTTTTTGATCTGTATGTCAGCACCGGCAATTTCCAGAAGGCCGGGGAATGCCTCGATCGCGCTGCGGACGTCGATCCCTACGAGCACGGTCATCAGAAGCGCCTGGAAATTTTGCGCGGCAAAATTCCCGACGATCGCTTCAAGGTGATTGCCTCGCGCCTGAGCCAGTTGAACAAGTCGGTGCCGGACCAGGGACGTGCCGAGGAGCCAACCCTTGGCGCCGCAGCCCTGCAAGACCTGATGCTGCAAGCCGAGATCCTGGTGCAGTATGGCATGCGGACCAAGGCGGTCGAACGGCTGCAGCGAATTCAGGAACTTTTTCCCCGCGAGGAAGAGCGCAACGAAGACTTGCAGCGTTTGTATATGGCGGCGGGAATCACGCCCCGCTACGCCGGCTCGGCGCCGGTGCCGCCGGCCCCGGTTGCTCCCGCCTCCGCGTCCCCGGCAGCGCTGCCCATGATGGCCTCATCAGCCATGAACGGCGAGCAGGCTGACGTCAGCAGTTTTACCCGGGTCGCCGAGATCACGCGCAAACTCTATCACCAGAATAATGCGACCGCCGTGCTGGCGACCGCGGCCAACGAAATCGGCAGCCAGTGGAAGGTCACGCGCTGCGTGGCTGCCATGCGCAAACCCGGTCTCTCCCCTACCGCGGTGCAGGAATTTCATGTCGATGGATCCAGTGCCGGGGACTCAGCGGCGCTGGCAGCCGTGGTCACTGCATGCCAGGATTTGGCCGTGAGCCGGGGGACCGTCAATCTTCCCGACACCCTCAGCGCGCCGGAAGCTCAACCGGTTCGGCGTGCGCTCGCAGAACTCGGGGTAACTTCGCTGCTGGCTTTGCCCCTGGTCGACGGCGAAGATCACATCGGAATTTTGGTGTTTATGCAGGCCTCGGAGCGTAACTGGCATCCATCGGAGATCGTGGTGCTGAAGACGCTCGCCGAACAAGTCGTGATTGCATTGAACAATGCTGGCCTGCGCCGCCTGGTGCGGAACCTCTCCGTAACCGACGAGAAGTCAGGCTTGCTGAAGCGCGCTTCTTATCTCGACCTGGTGCTCGCCGAGGCACAGCGCGCCACCCAACAAGCCACCCCGCTCACCATCCTGCTCATGCATTTTGGCCGGAGCACAGCCATGATCAAGGAATTTGGCGAGCCCGTGGTGGAGGCGGCCATGGAACAAGTTGGTCAGCTGTTCACCGCGAACATCCGCTCGAACGACCTGGCCTTCCGCTACGACACCACCACCGTCGCCATTATTCTCGGAGACACCGCCGAGAAGGAAGCGCTTTTGGCGGTCGAGAAGCTCCGCAAACTGGTGGCCGACGTGCGCCTGCCGGGAAAAGATCACCCACTCCCCTTCACTGCAGGACTGGCCGAGGCGGTCATGCGGACCGCATACGATCCGGTGGATATCGTCACGGAAGTAATCAATCGCGCGGAGCAAGCCCTGCACGATGCGCTCGCCCAGGGTGCGGGAAACGTATTGTCGCTGGCGCCCACTCTGGCCTCGGCCGCGGTAGCTTAGAAATCGCGGTTCCCCTTTCAGTTCCACCTGGTCTTGGCAGCCATAACCATTGTCAATCTGCTAAAGCTCAGCCGCGGCCTCCCCACTCCCAAACGAATGCGCGGCGCTTGAGAACTGAAACCTGAGCCCATCTCCTTCCATTTGAGTCCCCTCTTTCCCGCTGATAGACTGATTAGTTTCGCTCTCAACGTCGGACCTATCATAGAAGGACTTCATGTTGAAACCCGGGGACATTGCCATCGTAAGCGGCGCGCGCACGCCGATGGGGCGGTACTGCGGCAAACTGAAAGACTTCACAGCACAGGAACTGGGCGCGATCGCGGCCAAAGGAGCAATTGAGCGCTCCGGTGTCGATCCCAAGGAGTTCGATCACGTTGTGTTTGGCAACGCGCAGCAGACTTCGGGAGATGCTCTCTATGGTGCGCGTCACGTGGGGCTGCGCGCCGGTCTGCCCATTGAGACGCCAGCGCTCACCGTGAACCGCCTGTGCGGTTCGGGCATGCAGGCCATCGTCAACGCGGCGCAGATGGTGCAGACCGACGAAGCGAAAATGGTGCTGGCGGGCGGAATGGAGGCCATGTCGCAGGCACCCTTCGTGATCCGCGGCCGTGACGGCTTCACCCTCGCACCCGGCGGCAAACTGGAAGACTCGCTTATGGTCGCGTTATTCGATTCTCTCTGCGGATCGTACATGGCGGAGACCGCCCAGTTGTACGGTGAACAGCAGGGGATCACGCGTCAGATGCAGGACGAGTTTTCCCTGCGTTCGCAGCAGGCGGCGGATGCGGCCTACAAAGAAGGACGGCTCCAGGAGGAATTAGTTCCGGTGCCCCTCCGCAATTCTAAGGGCGAACTGACCGGGGAGGTATTTGCCGAGGACGATCACCGGCGCCCCCAGACCACGATGGAAGGGCTGGCGAAGCTGCGTCCGGCATTCGGCAAAAACGGAACCGTCACCGCGGGGAATGCCAGCGGGATCGTCGATGGTGGAGCGGCGGTCGTCGTCATGTCGGTGGAGCAGGCGCAGAAGCGTGATTTGAATCCCCTCGGTCGCATCGTGAACTGGGGTGTCGCCGGCGTTGATCCGAAGGTGATGGGACGCGGGCCCGTGCCGGCGACGAAAGTCGCTCTGCAACGCGCCGGGCTGACGCTCGACTACATCGATTTGATCGAAGTCAATGAGGCCTTCGCTGCGCAGTACCTCGCGGTCGAGAAGGAATTGGGACTCGATCGCAGCAAGGTCAATGTGAACGGGGGAGCCATCGCTCTCGGGCATCCGCTGGGCGCCACCGGGACGCGGCTTGTCATTACGCTGCTCTACGAATTGAAGCGGCGCAAGAAGAAGTACGGGCTGGCGACGGCTTGCATTGGCGGAGGGCAGGGGATCGCGATGGTAGTCGAAAGCTTTCAATAGCAGAATGCGCTTTAACCGCAAAGGATTTAAAAAACACGGAGGTTCCCTGATCTCGATTCCCCTGTGATCCTCCGTGTTCGTGATCGTTCATAAAGGGACTTATATGGAGATAAAGACAGTCGGTGTTTTAGGTTGTGGCTTGATGGGCTCCGGCATCGCGCAAGTGGCGGCGACGGCCGGGTTCGATGTAACAGTCCTCGAAGTGGAACAGAGATTTCTCGACAAGGGCTTTGCCGGAATCGAGAAGTCGCTCGCCAAGTTTGCCGAAAAGGGCACGCTTAAGGAAACGCCCCTGGCAGTGCGCGCCCGTTTGAAGGGCACGACCAGCAAGCAGGATCTGGCGAACTGCGACATCGTCATCGAGGCCATCATCGAAAACGTCGAGGATAAGAAGAAAATGTACGCCTCGCTCGACCCGATCGTGAAAAAGGACGCAATCTTTGCCTCCAATACTTCGTCGATCTCGGTGACCGAACTGCTGACCGCGGTCAAGCGGCCGGAGCGCTTCATCGGACTGCACTTTTTCAATCCCGTTCCACTGATGAAGTTGGTCGAGGTGGTGAAGACCATCGCTACCGCCCCCGACGTCTACGACACGGCCTACGAGTTCGCGAAGCAGCTCGGCAAGGTTCCGGTGCGAACCTCTGACAAGACCGGCTTTATCGTGAACCGCCTGCTGGTGCCCTACATGCTGGACGCGATTCGCGCCTACGAAGAGGGTGTCGGATCGATCGAAGACATCGACAACGCCATGAAGCTGGGTTGCGGCTATCCCATGGGTCCGTTCACGCTGCTCGATTTCGTGGGCCTCGATACCACCTACTACATCACGCACGTCATGTACGACGAATTCAAGGAACGGCGCTTTGCCTCGCCTCCCTTGCTCAAGCGGCTGGTGATGGCGGGCTGGTACGGAAGAAAGTCAGGCCGCGGGTTTTACGATTACGCCGACCCGGCGAATCCGGTGGCCGGCAAGTTCTAAACTTATCTGGGGCGATTTTCTTATGGGGAGAGGTGCCTGATACTAAATAGTAAAACCCGTCCCACCTTGGAACGGCAGAGCAGTCGGAAATGAATCTATGGCCTACGAAAACATTCTCCTCGAAAAGAAAAACGCCATCGCCTATGTCACCGTCAACCGGCCCAAGGTGCTCAACGCACTCAACATGGCGACCATGGAAGAGCTGCGTGCGGTGTTCACGGATATACAGAACGACCCAACCGTTCGCGTGGCCATTCTCTCCGGAGCGGGTGAAAAGGCCTTCATCGCGGGTGCCGACATCAGCGAACTCGCGAAGCACGATGCCGTCTCGGGCAAGGAGTACACCCATCGCGGCCAGTCCGTCCTCGACCTGATCGAGAACCTGGGCAAGCCGGTGATCGCCTGCATTAACGGATTCGCGCTCGGCGGTGGGTGCGAGATTGCCATGGCCTGCACCATGCGTCTCGCCAGTTCGAGCGCCCGCCTGGGACAACCGGAAGTGAAACTCGGCATTATCCCCGGCTACGGTGGCACCCAGCGGCTGCCCCGACTGGTAGGCAAAGGCATTGCGATGCAGTTGGTGCTGACCGGTGAGATCATTACCGCCGACGAGGCCCATCGGATCGGGTTGGTAAACGAAGTCATCGCACCCGGTGAGCTGATCGCGCGCGCCGAAGCCATTGCACAGAAAATTGTCGCCAATGCTCCCTTGGCAATCCAGTACGCGATGGAGGCCGTCAACCACGGGCTGAACTTGCCGCTGGCAGAAGGCCTGTATCTGGAGGCAACGTTGTTCGGGGTTTGCTGCGCGACCGAGGACAAAACCGAAGGCACCACCGCGTTTCTGGAAAAGCGCGCTGCGGCCTTCAAAGGAAAGTAGAGCAATCTCAGATTCGTGAGTTCAGATTTCAGATTGCTGGCGTCCCGATACCCTTACTCCAATCTGAAATCTTAAATCTGCAATCTGAAAATTATTCTTAACCGATTGCATAGAGGCAATGAGAAGTTTAGTTATGCTTTTCTGTGACTCTGCGTCTCTGTGGTGAAAAGACCGGTGTTACCCGGAACGGATCATGCTGAAGTCTCTCCATATCGGCCGCTACGTGACCAAGCCCGGAGATCTGCGGGCCCTGCGGACTTTTCTGGAGGCGATTGGGTTTGTGCAGATCGCGGCGGCGGATGGGCGCTCGGCAGTGTTCTCCGCTCCGGTGGGTCTGCTCAGTGTGAACGCGCTGCCCTCCGAGTACCCGAAGGAGATGCTCGATCATCTGAAGGACGTGAACCGGCTGATCGTACTCGAAGTGAGCAACCCGGACGACGTGTTTGCGATCGCGCAGAAGAAAAAACTCAAGGTGTTGATGGAATCGGCTTCGCCGAAGTCCGGCGAGCGCAGTTTCTCGCTCGCGCTGCCCGGCGACATCATCGTCACCGTGCACGGCAAGTCGGAAGATTTGCCCGCCGGCACGGAAGGAGAACTGAAGGGGCACGGGAAGCGGTTCGCCATCGTTGTAAGCCGGTTTAACGCGTTCATCACCGAACGTTTGTTGCAGGGCTCACTCGACGGTTTGCGGCGGACAGGAGTGCGTCCCGAAGATATCGAGATCATGCGCGTGCCCGGCAGCTTTGAAATTCCGGCGGCTGCCCGCCTGCTCGCTGAGACCGGGAAGTACGACGCGATGATCTGCCTCGGATGCCTGCTGCGCGGCGATACCGCCCACTACGACGTGATCGTGAACGAATGTGCGCGCGGCATCGGGCAGTCCGCGCAGGAGACTGGTATTCCCCACGCATTCGGCGTGCTTACCTGCGACACTCTGGAACAGGCTATCGATCGCGCCGGATTGAAAATGGGCAACAAAGGACTGGAGGCCGCGCTGACAGCGGTGGAGATGGCGAATCTGAAGGCAGCCGTCAGTCGTCGGTCATCCGTCGCCAGCAAAATCTCAGCCCGATCGCGGCCCGTTACCTCTCCCAAATCAAGACCTAAGCGTCGCCGCAATCGTTGAGCGTCGAATCACTGCGCTCGCTGAATCACCAAATGGCCGAATCTCTTCCTGTAAAATGAGTCCAGTCGCCGCATCGCCTGGTCGAAGAAATAGCGGCTAACAGCCCGACAACCAGCAGCGAATGACCAATAGCTGAAGACTGACGACTGGCGACCAACCACTGTCTTATGGGTACCCGAAGAAAATCCCGCGAGTTGTGCTTGCAGATGCTCTTCCAGGCCGATATGGGCCGGCAGGGGCCCGACGACGTGCGCCGCACCTTCTGGGCCGAGCGCAAGGAAGTGGGCGAGGACGTTCGTGGCTTTGCCGACGATCTGTTCCGCACTGCCTCGGATCGCACCACTGACATCGACAAGTTGATCGAGGGACACGCGGAACACTGGCGCATGGAGCGCATGGCGGCCGTCGATCGCAACATCCTGCGCGGCGCCGTCGCAGAATTTTTGGGTTACCCGGACACCCCGCGCGCTGTAATCATCAATGAGGCCATTGAGATTGCTCGGAAGTTTTCCAGCCCGGAATCGGTACAGTTCATTAACGGAGTGCTCGACAGTGTTGGCCGGGATCTGGAGAAGGCCCGATCCTGATCTCGCCCCGACAATCCTGAATCCATCCGTGCCCGCCCGCGATCTTTTCCCCTCTGCAAGCTGCGGCTCGCAAAAGGGCCTTATCTGAACTGACACCTCTCTGGTTTCCAGCGCCCACTTGCTTGCGTTTCAGCCCGACACCCGACACCTAAGGCTGTACAGCCACCAGGTCCGGATTGCAGGTTTGCGGAATGTTGCTGCAGAGGCTGGTCTTATTGCTGCTGTTATTGTTGGTGAAGGTGATTTGCTCAAGGTCGCCGCCGGAAACGGTGCTGACCACGTGAACGGAACCATCGTTCGCGCCCACGTACAGGGTCGTTCCATCGGCGGTTAAGCTGGCATCGAGGGGTACAGGATTCCCCGTCAAAGGAATTGCAGAAACCGTGTTCACGCCCAGTTCAAGCACAAACACGCTGCCGAGGTTACTCGCCAATATGTACGCGCGGGAATTATCGGATGCAACGATCAACTTCAGCGGAGTGAATTCGCCTTGCCCAAGGTTCACAAAACTGGAATCGGCCGTCGTCACTGGGAAAGGGCAAGTCGCCGGCGGAGTGGGCGGGTTGCTGGTGGCCACCGGTGGCGCACTGACTGCGACATTAAAAACATCGATGCCTGGTGACTCAACTCCGAGCGCGTGCACCCCGTCCGGCAACGCCTGAAACAAAGCGGGGCTTCTTCCCGGGAACGCGGCTGCTTGCGCGTAGCTGGTGTCGCACGCATTTCGAAGGGTGACCGAGTTAGGCCCCGACAGGTATGCCAAGGCTCCGTTTGCATAGAATGACACCGCATTTGCGGCTGCCGACAACGATATCGTCTTGAGTGCCTGGACCGAGGAGTAGACGTACAACGTACTGCCGGCTGTAATGAAGGCCTTCAAGCCATCCGGCGAAAATGCGGCCGCAGTCGCCCCCGGAACCAGCAGCGGCGTCACCACTGCAGTTCCACCGCTGCCTTGGTCCACGATGTAGACCTGGTTTGGGCTCGACAGGGTATCCGAAACCACCACCTTGTTGCCCTCAAGTGAGACCGCCAGCACCTTTCCGGGCACGCCATTCATTTGCGTTACCGCGTTCGTTCCCGCTGCGGCGGCTGGATCGAAGATCATCAAGCCCGCTGAGCTGCCCAGGTATGCCTTGTTCCCAGTGGGAGAAAAAACGAACGAGTTCGGAGAACTCGGGAGCGTGATGCTCGCGCCCGGCGTGTTCGTCTTGATGGGAATCGCGAACAGCAATGGCTGGCACCCCGTGATCGGGCCGCATTGCGAGGTTGTAACGTAGACACTTCCCGTCGTCACCGGCGAGCCCGTGATCAGGCCGACGATCGGGTCCCCAACATGCGTCTGATCAGCAGGCGTGGTCGAGGAATAAACCGGCTGGACTGGCTCGAGCCCGACGTTGCAAGTTGGCGCTGCACAGGTGGCGACGATGCTCACTCCTCCCGGCGCCCGGGTGTTCACCGCGGCCGTCCCCGCCTTTGAGCTGGGGGGAGTGGACGCCACCGGGTTCAGGGTGGCATTTGCCGGGGACAACGAGATCCAAGTAAGGGTTGGGACCGGATTTGTCAGTGTGTTTCCCAACCGGTCCACCACCGTGGGCGTGATGTTGATGCCCGAAGTGTTATTCGCAATCGCAAACGAGGTGTTCGTGGCCGCATTGCCGACCTGCAGGTTGATCGATTGCACCAGACAGGTCTCAAAGTAGGGATGCACCTGGCCCTTACTATCGGGAATTTCGGCTGGCAGGCTGCTGACACTCGACAGGTTCGCGGAAATCTGTGTCCGCCCTGGGGTGGCGGCCGTGAAGCGCGCTTGCGTGATCTGGGTTCCGTTGTTGTTGTTGAGCCCGGGGCCTGACGTCGTCACCTTCGCAACCACTGGACTGGTTTCGGAGAAGGTGAATGAGCCTACCGTGTTCGTGATCTCGACGTTGTTGCTGAACGCGTGTGCCTGAAAATCGAGGTAGTTCTGGACGCCCGGCGCCTCTGCCAGAGTGATGCAGTCGGGCTGCGGGATGGGCGGGTTGATCAGCGTGAGAGTGATCGTGTCGATATGCTGGTGAACGTAGATCGTGACGGGGGGGCTGGACACTCCATTCGCAGTTGCCGTGACTTGCGTCAAACCCGCCCCTTGGGGAGTGCAAACCCGGCTGGCCGTGTCCCATTTGCCGGCACACGCCAGGCCCCCGGCGGCCGGAACGAAACTCAGCACACTGGGGTTGCTGGATGTGAATGTAATGGGCACCGTGACCGCCGGCTTCAAGACGGGAGTGAACTGGACCGTCGCGCCCAGATCCACGCTAGTGCTGGAGGCTGAAAGACTGACGCTGGTCGGAGTGGGGGTGTTGGAAGAATTGCTCTTGTATCCCCCGCAACCCACCAGGCCGCCGAATGACAAAGTTATGGATAAGACCGCAAACATCCAGGAAAGCAACCGACGCATGCATCCTCCCCGCCTCGGCAAACTTCCTGTCTGCCTGGCGAGTCTCTGTATCTCTTGGAAAACCCTCAGTGTAGAGGCCAACCTCAATTTCAGCAAGGGGTGGCCCTGGTGGCTTCGCCTGCACTCAGATGCCGCATCCAGTGGTTGACGATGTGCGCCGCCACTTGTTATATTTAAAAGGTTCCGCGAGTTAATTCTGGCTTGCCTGGAAGCGGTGGGTTCTATCGCCGCGCGTTTTTTTGTGCGCGGTGCCTCCGAAGATAGCGGCTGAGCTTTAGAAATACGCGTTCCTGAACCGAGTTGAGAGTTCAGAAACTTCCTCGCTGAAATGCTTCGCGCTCACCCCGGCAAGGGGCTATGCGAGGCAAGGCTGGCGAAACGGAGCACCTCCGAGGTTGGGCTTGGTGCCACCGTCGTCGCCGTTAGTCTGATCGGGAAATCAAGAATCTTCTCCCCGGCGATGTTGTGCCCGGCGAGAAATATGGCTGGACGAGGGTCTGCCAGCCAGCCCCGGAGACGGGAAAAGCAGAAGCATCGCGGTGTGTCTGGTGACGCCTGTTGGGCGCAGCCGACCAGCGGCGTGCTGAAGGAGCGGCAAAGAGTGCCTACGTTCAATCAACTCGTTCGTTCCGGTCGCAAAAAGCCTCGCTATAAGACCGCGAGTCCGGCGCTGCAGTCCTGCCCGCAAAAGCGCGGCGTCTGCACCCGGGTTTACACCCAGACGCCCAAGAAGCCGAACTCGGCTCTACGCAAGGTCGCTCGGGTACGGCTCACCAACGGCATTGAAGTGACGACCTATATCCCTGGCATTGGACACAACCTGCAGGAGCACTCGATCGTGCTGATCCGCGGGGGCCGCGTGAAAGATCTTCCGGGCGTGCGCTATCACGTAGTGCGCGGGACCCTGGATGCGGTTGGGGTTGCTGGCCGTAACCAGGGACGCTCAAAGTATGGAGCGAAACGACCGAAGAAGGCGTAAAACCGCTGTTAGCTGACAGCCGGTGGCTGAAAGCAAATGGGCGCATACAGCGCCGCAGAATTCAGGGTGAGCGAAAACGTCTCACTCGGCACGGCTCGAGCTGACCGCTGCGAGCTAAAAGCCAGGAGCTGAAGTTCCATGCCTCGTAAAGGACATATCGCCAAGCGCGGAGTTGCTATGGATCCGGTCTATGGATCGGACCTGGTAACCAAGTTTGTGAACTCGATGATGTGGCAGGGCAAGAAGTCCACTGCCCAGGGCATCTTCTACGAAGCGCTCACCCAGTTGCAGGCCAAGGGCGGCGACGAAGCCTTAAAGCTTTTCAAGAAGGCCGTCGAGAATGCCAAGCCTCTGCTTGAAGTGAAGACCCGCCGCGTAGGCGGTGCGAACTATCAGGTGCCGGTTGAGGTCAACGCCGACCGGCGTACCTCGCTCGCCATTCGCTGGCTGATCACGTACGCGCGTGGCCGCGGCGAAAAAGGCATGACCGAGAAGCTGACCAATGAACTGCTCGACGCCGCCAACAATCGCGGCGCGGCCATCAAGAAGAAGGAAGACGTGCACCGCATGGCGGAAGCTAATAAAGCGTTCGCGCATTACCGGTGGTGAGGCAATTTGTAATTTGGTAATCGGGGAATTTGTAATCTGAATTCCTCCGGCATTAAGTTTGCGGGTTTTTCAATTACCAAATTACCCGATTACAAAATTACCGATTTTTCGACCCTAAGAAAGAGCTGAGAACAAGTGGCCCGTACCGTCCCATTAGAGCGTTGCAGGAACATCGGCATCATGGCCCACATCGATGCCGGCAAGACCACTACGACGGAGCGCATCCTTTTCTATACCGGGAGGACGCACCGCATCGGAGAGGTGCACGAGGGCACGGCTACGATGGATTGGATGGAGCAGGAGCAGGAGCGCGGCATCACCATCACTTCCGCCGCCACCACTTGCACCTGGCGCGATATCCGCATCAACATTATTGATACGCCCGGCCACGTCGATTTCACGGCCGAGGTCGAACGCTCTCTCCGTGTGCTTGACGGCGCCGTCGCGGTGTTCGACGCGGTGCATGGCGTCCAGCCGCAATCTGAAAAAGTATGGCGCCAAGCCGATAAATACGGTGTCCCGCGAATTTGCTTCATCAACAAGATCGACAAGATGGGTGCCGACTTCGAGCATGCCATCGATACCATCCGTAAACGCCTCAATGCCAAGCCTGTCGCCATCCAGATCCCCATCGGACAGGAAGACAAGTTTCGAGGGGTGATTGACCTCATCAACATGAAGGCAATCGTCTGGAACGACGAGACCATGGGCGCGGAGTACGTTACCGAGTCGATTCCGGCCGAGTTGCAGAAGAAAGCCGAAGCGTTTCATACCCAACTCGTCGAGACGGTTGCCGAAAACGACGACGACATCCTGCACAAGTTCCTCGAAGGCGAAGAAATCACCGCGGCGGAACTGCGGAACTCGCTGCGCAAGTCGACCATTGCGCTCAAGCTGTTCCCGGTCGTCCTCGGAACGGCTTTCAAGAATAAGGGCGTGCAGCCGCTGCTCGATGCGGTGGTGGATTTTCTGCCGTCGCCGCTGGACACGGCCGAGACCAAGGGCATCAATCCCGACACCGCGGAGCCGGTCACGCGCAAAGCGAACGACAAGGAACCCTTCTCGGCGCTAGCCTTCAAGATTATGGCGGACCCGTTCGTCGGCCAGCTGACTTTCATCCGCGTGTACTCGGGGCAACTGAAGTCCGGCGAATCGGTCTTGATCTCGCGCACCCAGAAGACCGAGCGCATCGGCCGCTTGCTCAAGATGCATGCCAATAAGCGCGAAGACATCCAGGAAATTCTGGCGGGCGACATCTGCGCGGTGGTCGGGCTGAAGAACGTCAGCACCGGCGACACGATCTGCGACGATCAGCATCCCATCACGCTCGAGTCGATCACCTTTGCCGTACCCGTGATCTCGGTCGCCGTCGAACCCAAGACCAAGGCCGACCAGGAAAAGATGGGTATGGCGCTGGGGCGGCTCGCCCAGGAAGATCCTACTTTCAAGGTTCACACCGATCCCGACAGCGCCCAGACCATCATCAGCGGCATGGGCGAGCTGCACCTTGAAATCATTGTCGATCGCATGATGCGCGAGTACAAGGTTGAGGCCAACGTCGGCAAGCCCCAGGTTGCGTATCGCGAGACCATCCGCAGGCATGCCGAAGCGGAAGGCAAGTACATTCGCCAGACCGGTGGCCGTGGTCAGTACGGCCACGCCAAGATTCAGCTGGATCCGAATGAGCCCGGCAAAGGTTACGAGTTCATCAATGACATCGTCGGCGGTGTGGTTCCCAAGGAGTACATCAAGCCGATCGATCAGGGCATTCGGGAAGCTATGGAGGGCGGCGTGCTCGCCGGCTATCCCATGGTCGACGTAAAGGCGACACTCTACGACGGCAGCTACCACGATGTCGATTCGAACGAAATGGCATTCAAGATCGCCGGATCGATGGCGTTCAAGGAAGCCGCCCGCAAGGCTAGCCCGGTCATTCTTGAGCCGGTGATGGCAGTCGAAGTAGTTACGCCTGAAGATTTCGCGGGCGCGATTATGGGTGACCTGAGTGCTCGCCGCGGCCGGATCGAAGGCATGGAGCACCGCGCGGGCTCGCAGGTGATCAAGGCTATCGTCCCGCTTTCGGAGATGTTCGGCTATGCCACCCACATGCGTTCAAGTACGCAGGGTCGCGCCGAGTACTCCATGCACTTCGCGCGTTACGAAGAAGCGCCGCGCTCGGTGGCGGAAGAGATCATCGCCAAGGTGCAGGGCACGGCGAAATGACTGCGGGGAGTTCTGGATTTCTGGACCTCGCACTCGAAGTTCGAGAGCTTTCGCGAGATGTTTGCGGCCGAGTACGACCGGTTTAACCAGTTAGTCTCGGCCGAAGGTTTGGTAGAGAGGCAGGAAGTCGTCGGAGCCTACTACGAGAGTAGTGAAGGAGACGGCCTGATCCCTGCCGAGAGCTGAGGAGAAGAAAGAGAAATGGCGAAGGAAAAATTTGAGCGTAATAAGCCGCACTGCAACGTAGGGACGATTGGTCACATTGACCATGGCAAGACGACGTTGACGGCGGCGATCACGAAGGTGTTGCAGAAGCACAACCCGAAGATCGTGTTCCGCTCGTTTGACTCGATCGATAACGCGCCGGAAGAGAAGGCGCGCGGGATCACGATTGCCACCGCGCACGTCGAGTACGAGACGCCCAACCGGCACTACGCGCACGTGGACTGTCCCGGGCACGCGGATTACATCAAGAACATGATCACGGGCGCGGCCCAGATGGATGGCGCGATCCTGGTGGTGGCGGCTACCGACGGTCCGATGCCGCAGACCCGCGAGCACGTGCTTTTGGCCCGCCAGGTCGGGGTGCCGTACATCGTGGTGGCGCTGAACAAGTGCGATGCGGTGGATGATCCGGAACTGCTCGACCTGGTTGAACTGGAAGTGCGCGAGCTTTTGAAGAGCTACCAGTTTCCGGGCGACGACGTGCCGGTGATCCGGCTGTCAGCTCTTGGAGCCCTGAACGGGGAAGAGAAGTGGGAAAAGCAGATCGACGCGCTGATGGAGGCGGTGGACAAGAGCGTGCCGCAGCCGGCGCGCGAGTTGGACAAGCCTTTCCTGATGCCGATCGAAGACATTTTCTCGATCTCGGGCCGCGGCACGGTAGTGACGGGCCGCATCGAGCGCGGCAAGGTGAAGGTGGGCGAGGAAGTGGAAATTGTGGGCTTCCGCGACACCCGGAAAACAGTGGTGACGGGTGTGGAGATGTTCAAGAAGCAGCTGGATGAAGGCATGGCGGGCGACAACGCCGGGTTGCTCTTGCGCGGCATTGGCAAGGATGATGTGGAGCGCGGGATGGTGCTGGCCAAGCCGGGCTCGATCACGCCGCACACGAAGTTCAAGGCCGAGGTCTACATCCTGACCAAGGAAGAGGGCGGGCGGCATACGCCGTTCTTCAAGGGATACCGGCCGCAGTTTTACCTGCGCACAACGGACGTGACCGGGGTGGCGGAGTTGCCGGCGGGCACGGAGATGGTGATGCCGGGGGACAACGTGAGCCTGGTGATTGAGCTGATCACGCCGGTGGCCATGGAAAAAGGTTTGCGGTTCGCGATTCGTGAAGGCGGCCACACGGTGGGCGCCGGCACGATTGCGGAGATAGTGCAGTAAACCGTCGTCGGTCGTCGGTCGTTGGCAAATGCCCACGACCCGGGGACGGCGACGCACTCAGACAGGACTTCGGTTGCTAGAGGCTAAGAGCTAGCAGCTAACAGTTAAATTCAGCGGCCTGCAGCTTGCCGCCAGTTCTTTACCTTCCGGGCGAGCCGGGAGGGGCGAGAGAGTGAAACGTGATTGGAAAAGAAAGAATTCGGATCCGGTTGAAAGCCTACGACTATCGCATCCTGGACCAGTCCACAGGGGAGATCGTCGAGACGGCTCGGCGCACCGGCGCACAGATCGCTGGCCCGATTCCATTGCCCACGATGAAAAACAAATACTGCGTGCTGCGTTCGCCGCACGTGGACAAGAAGTCGCGCGAGGCTTTCGAGATTCGGACGCACAAGCGTCTGCTCGACATCCTCGAACCGACCCAGCAGACCGTGGATGCGTTGATGAAGCTCGACCTTCCCGCGGGCGTCGATGTCGAGATCAAGGCTTTTGGGAAGGAACACAAGTAGGGTTAGGGCTCCAGGTTCTGACGGCACGAGTCCAGTAGGGACGACATAACGAGCGAGGGCGCAAGCCGAAGCTCCCCAGCCAATAGCCACGGGCCACGCTGGGAACGGAGAAGGAAATGGCAAGGGTAGCAGGGATTCTCGGAAAAAAAGTCGGCATGACGCAGCTGTTCGACTCGAAGGGCGAGGTTCGCCCGGCGACCGTGCTCCAGGCCGGTCCGTGTGTGGTCACGCAGCACAAGACCGCAATTCGCGACGGTTACGAGTCGGCTCAGATCGGGCTGGTCGAATTCGTTAAGGAAAAGCGACTCACCAAGCCGATGCGCGGCCACTTCGCCAAGAACAATCTCCCGCCCATGAAGTTCCTCCGTGAAGTTCCCGTTGAAATTGATGAAACGCCCGCCCCGGAGGCCCCGGCGAATGGTCTGAAGGTTGGCCAGCGCGTCCTGGTCGATATTTTTGAAGGCGACCGCTTTGTGGACATCGTGGGCATCAGCAAGGGGCGTGGCTTTGCAGGCGTTGTCCGGCGGCATCATTTCGCCGGTGGCCCTAAGTCGCACGGTTCCATGTTCCAGATCACCGGTTCGATTGGTTCTTCGGCGTTTCCGTCGCGTGTGTTTAAAGGCATGCGCATGTCGGGACACATGGGAACCGACCGCGTTACGGCGCGCAATCTGCGCATCCTTGGCGTGGATAAGGATGAAAACCTGTTGGTCGTCGAAGGCAGCGTGCCGGGTGCAAACGGCGGATATGTCGTGATCACCCGTGCCAAGAAGCCGCCCAGAGAGCGTCGCGGATTCGCCGGTGCCGCTACCGTTGACCCGTTGAAGGCGGCCAAGCGCGCCGCCAAGAAGGGTTAAGTCAGTCGTGAGTCGTTAGTCGTTGGCGAGTTGCCAACGTGAAGATGAGAGATCTATGGCAACCATTGATATCTACAACCTGAGCGGCGCCAAGGTCGGCACGATGGATCTCGCCGACGAGGTTTTTGGTGCGGTGAACGAGGATCTGCTGTGGGAAGCGGTGAAGCACTACCGCGCATCCCAGCGCGCTGGCACGCACGCCACCAAGAACAAAAAGCTGGTGTCGGGATCCGGCAAGAAGCTTTGGAAGCAGAAAGGTACCGGACGGGCCCGCGTCGGCTCGATCCGTTCGCCGCTCTGGCGCCACGGCGGCACCGTGCATGGCCCGCAGCCCCGCTCCTATGACTACACCTTCCCCCGGAAGAAGCTGCTGGGGGCGTTGCGCTCGGCGCTGGCGTCGAAGTTCGCCGACGGCAAGCTTGTCGTCGTCAATGCTTTCGACGTGAAAGAGCCTAAGACCAAGGCGTTTCGCGAAGCGCTCGACAAGCTGAAGGTGGACAAGACCGTGTTGTTGGTGGAAGTGCCCCGGCACGGCAACCGCAATCTTGAGTTGAGTGCGCGCAATATCGAAGGGGCCGAACTGGTGGAGAGCAACGCGGTTCATCCCTATCACCTGCTGCGCTATGAGCGGGTAATTTTCACGCAGCCCGCGATCGAGAAACTGCAGCTGACGCTGACCAAGTCGTCATCCCGGCGCGAGCACAAGCCGGAAGCAGGCGAAGGCGAGAAGAAAGCTACGCGAGTAGCTCGCCGGCGTACTCGTCATGAAAAAGCGGCGGAGGTGGCCTAATGAAATCGGCTTATGAAATTCTTCGCCGTCCGGTGATCACGGAAAAAGGCCTGACCATCAAGGAAAACGAGAATACGCTCGTTTTCCAGGTGGCCAAGGAAGCAACCAAAACTGAGATTAAGCAGGCTGTGCAGTCAATTTTCAAAGTGAAGGTAGATTCGGTGCGCACCGCCAACTACCCCGGCAAAGAACGCCGCCGCGGGCGTTTCGCGGGCTATCGCCCGGATTGGAAGAAAGCGTACGTGCGCCTGAAGGCCGGCGAAAAAATGCCGGAGTACGCGCAAAATCTTTAGTCGTGAGCCGAGCAAGCTGACCGCTAAGAGTTACAAGCTAAAGAGTTGACTTATGCCAATCAAGACTTACAGACCGACGACGCAGACGTTGCGCTACCGGACGACGCTGGTCAATGACGACATCACGACCAACAAGCCGCACAAGCCGCTGGTCGAGCCCAAGCAGAAGACCGGCGGGCGCCGGAATTCGGGCGACACCACGAGCCGTTTTCGTGGAGGCGGGAACAAACGCAAGTTGCGCCTGATCGACTTCAAGCGCGACAAGGCCGGAATTCCGGCGACCGTGATTTCGATCGAATACGATCCCAACCGTTCGGCGCGCATTGCGCTCTTGAGCTATGCCGACGGCGAGAAGCGCTACATCGTGCAGCCCGACGGGCTGAAGATGGGTCAGAAGATCGTGAGCGGGCCGGACGCCGACATCCTGGTTGGCAATGCACTGCCGCTGCGGAATATCCCGCCCGGCACGACTGTGCACAACATCGAACTGCGTCCCGGCAAGGGCGCGCAGATGGTGCGTTCGGCGGGTGGCTCGGCCCAGCTGGTTGCGAAAGAAGGCGACTACGCGTTGATCAAGCTGCCTTCCGGAGAAACCCGCAAGGTGCTGCAGGATTGCATGGCGACCATCGGTCAGGTGGGTAACACCGATCACGAGAACGTCACCATCGGCAAGGCCGGGCGCATGCGCTGGCTGGGACGCCGTCCGCATAACCGCGGTGTTTCCATGAACCCGGTCGATCACCCGCACGGAGGCGGCGAAGGCAAGACTTCGGGCGGACGTCACCCGGTGACTCCCTGGGGCCAGCCCACACGCGGCTTCAAGACTCGTAATAACAAGCGTACCGACGCGTTCATCGTCGGGCGCCGGAAAAAATCGTAGCTTGCGTGCGAGCAAGTGACAATGCCTCAGGCCTGCTTTTACAGAGGGACTGGGAGCTGAAAGCTGAGAGCTGAAATTTATGGCACGTTCAACCAAGAAAGGCCCGTTTATCGACGCCCACCTGCAGACCAAGGTGGACGGAATGAACGCGCGCAGCGAGAAGAAAGTGCTGCGCACCTGGTCGCGCCGTTCGACCATTATTCCTGAGATGGTGGGACACACCATTGCCGTGCACAATGGCAAGAAATTTATCCCGGTGTACATCACCGAAAACATGGTGGGCCACAAGCTGGGCGAATTCAGTTTCACGCGCAGCTTCAAGGGGCACTCCATGAAGGCCGCGACGGAAACCGCGGCGCGTCCCGCTGGCGTGCCGGGTGGTCCCGGAGCACCCGTCCCCGCGGCCGGCGCACCGGCGCCGAAGGCATAAAGGAGACACGCAACTATGGAATTCCGAGCTGAAGCCCGTTACATGCGCGTGTCGCCTCAGAAGGCTCGCCTGGTGTTGGAGCTGATTAAGGGACGGAGGGTGGAAGAGGCCCGCAACACGCTGCTGTTCACCAAGAAGCGCGTGGCGGCGACCGTCGGAAAGCTGCTGCAGTCCGCCATCGACAATGCCAACTTCCTGAGCACCGAGAAGGGCATCGACGTCGATCTCGATCAGTTGTACGTGAAGAGTGCGGTGGCCAACGACGGCCCGCGCATGAAGAGAATTCGCCCGGCTCCGATGGGGCGTGCGTTCCGCTATGTGCGGCGGATTTCGCATCTCGAGATCGTGCTCGCCGAGCGCAACCGGAACAGCCAATCGGTCGCCACCGTAGTCGGAGAAGAGAAGAAGGTGGCAGCTAAGGCTCCGGCAAAAGCCAAGGCCAAGAAGTCGGTAAAGAAAAAGGCGGCGGGCAAGAAGGCTGCTGGAGCGAAAAAGTAGTTTGCTGGCGCCGCTGACCTGTCCGCAGGCCGGCGCTACACAAGGAGCATCATGGGACAGAAAGTTCATCCATACGGATTTCGCCTTGGCTACACCAAGCCCTGGAAGTCGCGCTGGTTTGTCGAGCGGGATTACGACAAACTGCTGCTTGAGGACGTCAAGCTCAAGGCTGAGCTGAAGGACAAGCTGAAGTCGGCCGGCATCAGCGCGGTTGAGATCGAGCGTCCGGGCAACAAGATCCGGATCATCATCAAGACGGCGCGTCCAGGCATCATCATCGGCCGCAAGGGCGCTGAGATCGATAAGCTGAAACTGGAATTGCAGAAGCGCACTTCCCGCGAAGTGTTCATCGACATCCAGGAAGTTCACAAGCCGGAACTGGATGCGCAGCTGGTCTCGGAGTCGATTGCGCTGCAACTCGAAAAGCGCGTCGGGTTCCGGCGGGCGATGCGCAAGTCGGTGGATTCAGCGCTGCGTTTCGGCTGCAAGGGGATCAAGGTCCGCGTCAGCGGCCGCCTGAACGGGAATGAAATTGCCCGTTCCGAGTGGTACCTGCAAGGCCGCTTGCCCTTGCATACCCTGCGCGCCGACATCGAATATGGCTTCTCGGAAGCGCGCACCACTTACGGCGTGATCGGCGTGAAGTGCTGGATCTACAAGGGCGAGATTTTTCCGCAGAAAAAGCGCGAGTTGCAGAACGCGGCCCCCAGCGGAGCGTTTTAGCAACCCACTAACGACTAAGGGCTGATCTTATGTTGATGCCAAAGAAAGTGAAGTACCGCAAGCAGCAGCGCGGCCGCATGACTGGTAAGGCCTGGCGCGGCAGCCAGCTCGCTTTCGGCGATTTCGGGTTGAAGGTGCTCGAGCCCGGCTGGATCACCGACCGCCAGATCGAGGCCAGCCGCGTGGCCATGACCCGCTTCGTGAAACGTGGCGGCAAAATCTGGATCCGCCTGTTCCCGGACAAGCCGGTCACCAAGAAGCCGGCTGAAACCCGTATGGGCAAGGGCAAGGGTGCGCCCGATCACTGGGTCGCGGTGGTGCGCCCCGGCAAGATCCTGTTCGAGATGGAAGGGGTCACCGCGACCGAGGCCGCCGAGGCCATGCGTCTGGCCTCGCACAAGCTGCCCTTGCGCACTTCCTTCGTGAAGCGCGAAACCGCGCACTGAGAGTGGATAAAGCGAGAACTTATGAAAGCGGACAAAATTCGTAACCAGACCGATGCCGAGTTGCAGGACCAGGAGCATCAGCTCGCGGACCAGTTGTTCAAGCTGAAGTTCCAGCTCAACATGGGGCAGACCGAGAGCCTGAAGAAGATACGCGGCTTGCGCAAAGACATTGCCCGGGTCAAGACCATCATGGGTGAGCGGGCCCGTACTTCGCAGGCAGCAACGGAGAAGAAGTAATGGCTGAAACTAAACCGCAGGGACGGCGCAAGGAAGTTGTGGGAGAAGTCGTCTCCAACAAGATGAGCAAGACGATCGTGGTCGCGGTCACGCGCAAAAAGTCGCATCCGCTCTACGGTCGTGTCATCTCCACCGACAAGAAGTTCTATGCGCACGACGAGAAGAACGAAGCCCACGTGGGCGACGTGGTGCGGCTCGAGGAAACCCGGCCGCTCTCGAAGTTGAAGCGCTGGCGCCTGAAAGAGATCGTTCGCAAGACGGCTCTGGTGCCGGAAGTGGCCGCCATTGCCGAAATTAATAGCGCCCAGTAGCGGTATCGCCATACAGGGAGATTGAATTATGGCCGTGATGATGAGAACGATGCTCGAGGTTGCCGATAACTCCGGCGCCCGCAAGCTGCAGATGATCCTGCCGCTCGGCGGTTCCACCGGTCTGCGGGCCGGTCTCGGCGATGTGATCACCGCCAGCGTGAAGGAAGCTTCGCCCGATGGGCAGGTGCAGAAGGGCAAGGTGGTGAAGGCCGTCATCGTGCGCACCCGCAAGGAGCATCGCCGCCGCGACGGGACTTATATCCGCTTCGACCAGAACGCTGCCGTGCTGATCAATGAAACCGGTGAGCCCGTAGGAACGCGCGTTTTCGGGCCCGTGGCCCGCGAGCTGCGCGAGAAAAAGTTCTTGAAGATTGTCTCCCTGGCACCGGAAGTTCTTTAGAAGGGTTGCAAATCGAAATCCGGAGCCATCGAGCAGGAATATCAGGAATATTAAGGTTCTGAAGATATGCCAAAAGTAGCGAGTACAGCACATATTCGAGTTGATATCCGGCGCAATGACACTGTGAAAGTGATCACCGGCCGGGACAAGGGCAAGGAAGGCCGCGTACTCCGCGTGTTTCCCGCCGATGCGAAGGTTCTGGTCGAGCACGTGATGATGGTGAAAAAACACGTGCGCCCCAACCCGCAGCGCAACATCCAGGGCGGCATTGCGGAGCAGGAAAGCCGGATCGCGATTTCCAACGTGCAATTGGTCTGTTCGACCTGTGGACCGGTTCGCATCGGGCACGAAGTTCGCGGCGACCGCAAGGTGCGCGTTTGCAGGAAGTGCGGAACGACGCTGGATAAGTAGTGGTTGGCTGTTGGCCGTTGGCAAAGGCTCACGAACCGGGAAGAATTGCTCCAGCACGGGCGTCCCCGAAACCGTGAGAGAAAGTAATTGAGACATGGCTAAGGAAAAAGAGAAGAAGGGCAAGCAGGCCGAGAAGCAGGAATCGCGCGTCGCTCAAGTCGCCCGGCACAGCGCCAAGGAACGCCCGCGACTTCGCTCGAGGTTCGAGAAAGAAATCGCTCCGGCCCTGATGAAGGAACTGGACTTGGATAACACCATGGCCGTACCGCGACTGCACAAGATCGTGGTGAACATGGGCGTCGGAGAAGCGACTCAGAACGCCAAGATCCTCGATCCGGCCGTCAACGAACTGGGCCAGATTACCGGACAGAAGCCGGTGGTGACCCGGGCCAAAAAATCGATTGCCGCTTTCAAGGTTCGCGAAGGCATGCCGATCGGCGCGATGGTCACCCTGCGCGGCGACCGCATGTACGAGTTCATGGACCGGCTGGTCAGCGTGGTGCTTCCACGCGTGCGCGACTTCCGCGGTGTTTCCACCAAGTCCTTTGACGGCCGCGGCAATTACACGCTCGGTTTGCATGACCAGTTGATCTTCCCGGAAATCGACTACGCGAAGGTGGACAAGATGAAGGGCATGAACGTCACCATCGTGACCACGGCGGGTTCGGACGATCAGGCCCGCTCGCTGCTGAAGCATCTGGGTATGCCGTTCCGGGCATAAGAAGGTTTTGCAGGTTCATAAACAGCACTACTTAAGAGCTGAAAGCCGACCGCCGACAGCCAGAGGTATAGGAGCAAAAAGCTAAGTGGCAACTACAGCAAAACGAGTAAAGGACGCCAAGAAACCCAAGTTCTCTTCGCGCAAGCATAACCGCTGCAAGATTTGCGGACGCCCGCGCGCCTTCCTGCGCAAGTTCGGCCTTTGCCGGCTTTGCTTCCGCGGCTTGGCACTACGAGGAGAGATTCCTGGCGTTTCGAAGTCATCCTGGTAGCAAACCAGCCCGCAATGTGCCGGGCTGTGAATGAGCAAGACCGCGCCGCAGAGCAGCGCGGTGGCAAGACGACGTCGCCGCTGGTTCCTCGGCCCCAGGCAACACGGGCCAGGCAAACGGGCGATCTGAGGAGAAGCAGACGATGAGGTTGACCGATCCGGTCGCAGACATGCTGGCGCGCATTCGCAATGCGATTAACGCTCGCCACCAGAAAGTGGATATTCCGGCTTCCAAGCTGAAGGTGGAGATTGCCCGCATTCTGAAAGAAGAAGGCTACATCTCCAACTACAAGGCCACCGAAGAGGAAGGTCACAAGGTTATTCGTGTGTACCTGAAGTACGGGTCGAACAACGAGGCGGCCATCTCGAATGTCGAGCGCGTGTCGCGGCCGGGATGCCGCGTGTACGTACGCCGCACCGAGATTCCCCGTGTGTTGGGCGGGCTCGGGATCAATATCCTCACCACTCCGAAGGGCGTGATGACGGGACGCCAGGCGCGCAAGCAGGGCCTGGGCGGCGAACTTCTCTGCCAGGTATGGTAGAGGCTGCACCACGCCGCGCCATTTCCCGCGATCTGCGCAGCGCGGTGCCAGGAACTGAAGGCTAAGAGCTGAAACTATGTCACGAATTGGAAAAAAGCCGATCGTTATCCCGAAGGGCGTGACGGTCAAAGTCGAAGGCAACACCGTTGCCGTCCAGGGACCCAAGGGCAGGCTGGAAACTCCCCTTCCGTTGGGCATCAAGGTGGAACAGAAAGACGGACACCTGCTCGCGGTCCGCGAGAACGATTCGCAGGCTGCCTTGCATGGCCTCGCCCGCGCGCTCGTCAATAACGCGGTCGAAGGCGTCACCAAAGGCTGGACGAAGGACCTCGAAATCGTCGGCATCGGGTATCGCGCCGAGATGAAAGGCAAGGGCACGGTTGTGTTCACCTTGGGCTACTCGCACCCGATCGAATATCCCTTGCCTTCCGGCATCGAAGTCGCGGTCGACCCCAAGCAGACTAAGCTGAGTGTGACCGGCATCGATCGGCAGAAAGTCGGACAGGTTTCCGCGGAAATGCGCTCGCTGCGTCCGCCCGATCCTTACAAGAACAAGGGCGTGCGCTACGCGGGCGAACGCCTGAAGAAGAAGGTCGGCAAAACGGGAGCGAAATAACGGTCGTTAGCCGGCAGTCGTTGGTCGTTCGCAAAAACGACGTGCTGCCGGCAGTGACTGAAAAGATTTGGCCAGTGCGATCGTGCTATTCGGGAGTGGCCGCCAGTGGACGACCACAGGCCAATCAGCGAACGACGACTGGTCCCCGGCATAGAACCCCGGGATGAGGACGAAGAAAACATGCTGAATAGAGCAGGCAAGAACAAAACCAGGCAGCGCGTTCATGACCGGATTCGCAAGAAGCTTCAGGGAACGGCGGAGCGTCCCCGGCTGAACGTCTACCGTTCGCTGAACCATATTTATGTACAGGTAGTCGATGACCTGCACGGCAAGACGCTGGTCTCGGCCAGCAGCGCCGAAGGCAAGAAGGCCGATCGGCGCACCGGTGGAAACGTGGCGGCGGCGAAAGACGTCGGCAAATTGATCGCCGACCGGGCCAAAGCGAAGGGGATCACCCAGATCGTATTCGACCGGGGTGGCTACATCTATCACGGTCGCGTGAAAGCGCTGGCCGATGCCGCCCGCGAAGGCGGGTTGCAGTTCTGAAGACATTGGGTAATCTGGTCATCGGATGATTGTGTAATTTGAAAACAGGCGCGCAACTCCGGAAAATTACCAGATTACGAAATTACAAAATTGCAGATTGAATTTGAGGGTTTGATGCCAACAGTTATCAAGAAGCTTGATGCAGGACGTTACCAGCTGAAAGATCAGGTGGTGGCGATTAACCGCGTCACCAAGGTCGTCAAGGGCGGCAAGAACCTTTCGTTCGCCGCCCTGGTTGTGGTCGGCGATCCCAGTGCCGCCGTTGTCGGTTACGGCTCGGGAAAGGCCAAGGAAGTTCCGCAGGCCATTCGCAAGGGCATTGAGTCGGCGAAGAAGAATCTGGTCAAAGTCAACCTGACACAGACTTCCATCCCCCACCTGGTCCTGGGTCGATTCGGTTCCGGACACGTGCTCCTGAAGCCTGCCCCGGAAGGCACCGGCGTGATCGCGGGCGGCGCAGTGCGCGCAGTGATGACTTCTGTCGGCATTCAAAACGTGCTGACCAAGTCCATCGGAACCACCAACCCGCACAACGTGATCAAGGCCACGTTCGATGCGTTGAAGAAGCTGAAGAACAAGGAAGCGGTAGCGGCGTTGCGCGGAAAGAGCGCGCAAGAGCTGTAGGCAAGAGCTTTCAACAGGGTCTAGCCTGCGAGGCGGGCAAGATGCCCACCGGACTGCCGGCGGTGCCGGCGCTACCAGGAAGGAACTAGGATGGCTGGCAAAACTACATCGAAGGCGGTTGCGGGGAAGTTGCACCTCAAGTGGGTGCGGTCGGCGATTTGCTCCCCCGTCAAACACAAGCTCGTCATCAAGGGCCTGGGCTTTACCCGGCTGAATCAGGTGATCGAGCGTCCTGACACGCCCGGCATTCGCGGCATGGTCAAGAAAGTGCCCCACCTGGTCGAGATCGTGCAATAACGTCATCGACATCTAAGGTCGCAAGCTAAGGCCGATTGGAAAAAGTCATGAATCTGTCGAATATTCGAGCACCCAGGAAGTCGTCGGAAAAGCGCAAGCGGGTAGGCCGTGGTATGGGCTCCGGCATGGGCAAGACCTCCGCGCGCGGCCACAAGGGCCAGCGCTCCCGCAGCGGTTCGCGCATGATGCGCGGCTTTGAAGGCGGTCAGATGCCGTTGCACCGGCGCATGCCCAAGCGCGGCTTCACCAATATCTTCCGCAAGGAATACTCGATTGTGAACCTGGACTCGCTGGCGGCGCTGGGGGAAACCACCATCACCCCCGACGTGTTGCGCAAGGCCGGTGTGATCAAAACCAAGCATCCCGTGAAGATTCTCGGGGATGGTGAACTGAAGAGCGCACTCACCGTGCATGCTCACAAATTCTCCAAGTCGGCGCAAGAGAAGATCACCAAGGCCGGCGGCAAGTTCGAGGTCTTGCAGTAATGTTCGAGAAACTGGCCAACGTCTTTCGCATCCCGGATCTGCGCAAGCGCATTCTGTTCACGCTGGCCATGCTGGCCGTGTATCGTCTCGGCGGCCACATTCCGACTCCGGGCATCAACGCCGACAAGCTGGCGCAATTCTTCGAGCAGAACCGGGGATCGTTTCTCGGTTTTGTCGACCTGTTTTCCGGCGGGCAATTGCGCCGCCTCACGATTTTCGCCTTGGGCATCATGCCCTACATCACCGCGTCGATCATTCTGCAGTTGTTGACCGTCGTCTACGAGCCCCTGGCGAAACTGCAGAAGGAAGGCGAACTCGGCCGCAAAAAGATTACCCAGTGGACACGCTACCTCACGGTGATCCTGAGTGCTCTGCAATCCTTCGGGATTGCCTTCAGTCTTACCAAGGGCAACCAGGATTTCGTGTTGACCCCGGGGCCTCGCTTCATCCTGATGACCATGCTCACGCTGACCACGGGGAGCGCTTTCATCATGTGGTTGGGCGAACAGATTACCGAGCGCGGCGTCGGAAACGGCATGTCCCTGCTGATTTTTGCCGGCATCGTCGTTGGACTTCCCCGCGGCGTGGCCGATTTGTACGATAAGGTCCGCACCAACGCCTGGGGAGCGTTCACCCCGGTGGCGATTGCGATGTTGCTGGCCGTCATGGTTGTGGTGGTCGCCTTCATCGTCTACGTCGAGCGCAGTGAACGCCGAATTCCGGTGCAATACGCCAAGCGTGTCGTTGGGCGTAAGGTGATGGGCGGCCAATCCACCCACCTTCCGTTGCGCGTCAATGCGGGCGGCGTGATGCCGGTCATCTTCGCCTCATCAATTCTCACCTTGCCACAGACTGTCGGCTACGGGCTGAAAGATAATCGCTTCTTTGCCCCGTTGATCCACGCACTTGGTTGGGGCGAGCCCATGTACACCTTCCTGTACGCGGTGGGTATCATTTTCTTCGCCTACTTCTACGTCTCCATTGTCTTCAACCCCAGCGAGGTTGCCGACAACATGCGGAAGTATGGAGGTTTCATTCCCGGCATTCGCCCCGGCAAGCGCACGGCCGACTACATCAATGAGGTCCTGACCCACATAACCCTGGTAGGCGCCTTATATCTGATCATCATTTCCTTTATTCCGGAATGGATGATCACCGGCATTCACCTCAACCATCTGCCCTGGTGGCTGGGAGGCAGCATGTTTGAGAAGCTTCCCACGTGGGTCACCAACGGTCTGGGCGTGAGTTTCTACTTCGGAGGAACTTCGCTGCTGATCGTCGTGGGCGTAGCCATGGACACTGTCACCCAGATCGAGGCGCAACTGATCATGCGCCACTATGATGGGTTCACGCCGCGCAGCGGACGCATCAAGGGCCGCCGCTGGTAGCAGCGCTGCGCGCTTCGTTGCATGGTCAGAAGGCTCGCGAAAATACGGCCCGGTCGAGATCGCACGGGCAAACAGAAATCGAGGGAGGTGGCCACCTCGATGGCCCAGGAAACCTCGCGCAGCATTGGACCCGTGATCTTGCTGGGCCCCCCGGGAGCCGGTAAAGGCACTCAGGCTAAGCGGATCGAGCAGCATTACAGCATCCCGCAGATCTCCACTGGAGACACCCTGCGGCAGAACGTGAAAACCGGCACCCCCCTCGGTCGTGCGGCCAAGGCCGTCATGGAGCGGGGACAGTTGGTGCCCGACGATCTGGTTTGCCCCATGGTGGCCGACCGGCTTCGTGAAGTCGATTGCGAACGCGGCTTTATCCTCGACGGATTCCCGCGAACCGCGGCCCAGGCAGGCTGGCTGGATGCCTTCCTGGAAAATGAGTTCTTTGACAAGTCAAGTGGCTGCAACAGGTTGCCAATTGTGATCCGGCTGGACGTGGACTATAATGAATTGTTGCGCCGGCTTACCGGGCGTCGTTCGTGTCCCACCTGTGGCCGCACCTACAACGTTCACCTGCAACCTCCAAAGGTAGATGAGCTTTGTGATGTTGACGGAACCAAGCTGATCGTTCGCGAGGACGACCGCGAGGAAGTGATTCGGGAACGCCTGCACGAGTTTGACCTGCAGACTCGCCCGGTGGCGGATTACTACCGCGCCAAGGGACGTTTGATGACCGTGAATGGTGATTTGCCCATGGATCAGGTGAGCGCGCAGATTTTTTGCATTATTGATAACCACGTCTAGGATGGCGATCGTTTGCAAATCTCCGGCGGAGATCGAGAAGATGCGGCACAGTGGCCACGTCGTGCGGCAGGTGCTCGATCATCTCCGCACTCTGGTCGCTCCGGGCGTGACCACCATGGATCTGGAACGCGCGGCCGAACAGAAGATGAAGGATCTCGGCGCGAAGCCGGCCTTTAAGGGCTATTACGATTACCCTTGCGTGCTTTGCACCTCGGTTAATGAAGAGATCGTCCATGGCATCCCGTCGGATCAGCGGACCCTGAATGCCGGGGATATCGTTTCCGTCGATTGCGGCGTGGTCCTCGATGGATATTACGGCGATGCAGCGATCACGGTGCCGGTGGGGGATGAGATTACCGCGGAATTGCGCAAACTGCTCCAGGTCACCGAGCAATCGCTGTACCGGGCGATTGAGAAGGCGCGCATCGGCAACTCGGTGAGCGACATCGGCGGAGCCGTGCAGGAGTACGTGGAAGCCGCCGGCTTCAGCGTGGTCCGCGAGTTTGTGGGACATGGCATCGGCACCAGGTTGCACGAAGAGCCGCAGATCCCGAACTACCGCTCCGGCGGACCGAACCCGAGATTGCGGGAAGGCATGGTGCTCGCAATCGAACCGATGGTGAATTATGGCAAGCCGGAAACGCGCGTGTTGAGCGATAAGTGGACCGCAGTCACCGCGGATGGCAGCTACAGCGCGCATTTTGAACATTGCGTCGCGGTCACCAAAGACGGGCCGGTGATCTTGACGCAGTAAGAAAACAGTTTTCAGTTCCCGGTTCCCAGTTCTCAGTCGAACCGGTGATCACTATGACTGAGAACCGGCAACTGAGAACCTAAGGAGTGCATGAGCAAAGAAGACGCGATTGAAGTCATGGCAGTGGTGGTGGAGCCCCTGCCCAACGCGATGTTCAAGGTGGAACTCGAGAACAAGCACCAGGTGCTGGCGCATGTATCCGGCAAGATGCGCAAGAATTTTATCCGCATCCTGCCTGGCGACAAGGTCGCTGTCGAGCTTTCGCCGTACGACCTGAATCGCGGCCGCATTGTGTATCGCTACAAATGAATGGGTCGGGGTTGCCAACAGCCAACGACTCACGACTAAGGACTGAATTATGAAAGTACGGGCATCGGTAAAGAAAATCTGTGACAAGTGCAAGGTCATTCACCGCAAGGGTGTAGTGCGCGTGATCTGCGAGAATTCGAAACACAAACAGCGTCAAGGCTGACTTTAAGGAGCACCATGGCACGTATTGCAGGCGTCGATCTTCCGCGCAACAAGCACGCGAATATCGCGCTCACTTACATCTACGGCATCGGCAACCCCCGCGCCGCCCGCATTCTGGAGCAGGCCAAGGTTGACCCGAACAAAAAGGTTCAGGATCTGAGCGAGGACGAAGTCAACCGGATCCGCCAGGTCATCGAAGCCGAGGGCATGGTGGAAGGCGATCTGCGCAAGGAAGTTTCGATGAACATCAAGCGCCTCATCGAAATCGGTTCCTACCGCGGATACCGTCACCGCCGCAACCTGCCGGTCCGCGGACAGCGCACTCACACCAACGCGCGCACCCGCAAGGGACCGCGCAAGGGAACGGTCGCGAATAAGAAGAAGGCAGCCGCCAAGACCTAAGAATGAGCTGAGAACGAGGTGTCAGGTTGGGCGTCAGGTCCGGGGTTAACCCACGGCCTGACAACTGAGAACCTGGGACCCAAGACCTGACACCTGAGACCTGAGGTTTTATGGCAAAACCAGCAGCAGCGGGCGGCGCAGCCGCCCCCGAGAAAAAAGGCAAGAAGAAGACGTTTAAGAAGAAGGAGCGCAAGCACGTCCCCCATGGTCTCGTGCATGTGCAGGCTTCCTTCAACAACACCATCGTGACCATCACCGATATGGCGGGGAACGTGATTTCGTGGAAGAGTTCCGGCTCGCTCGGCTTCCGTGGATCGCGTAAGGGCACGCCCTTTGCCGCGCAGCAGGCCGCATCGAATGCCGCTAACATGGCGCGCGATCATGGCGTACGCTCGGTCGATGTTCGGGTCAGCGGCCCAGGATCGGGGCGCGAATCGGCCATCCGTGCGCTGGCCGCCTCCGGAATTGAGGTCCGCTCCATTAAGGATTTCACTCCGATTCCGCATAACGGTTGCCGGCCTCCGAAAAGACGCCGGGTTTAGCAGCATCTCAGGCCCAGAAATAGGTCGGCCTTGGGCCTGAAAATTGAGAGGCGGCGAGAGCCTCCTCCGTCGGACGCGGGCGCATAGTCCACGACTGACGATCAATGATCAATGACCGACCACTGATTTTTGTCCGGGACGAAGGGTGAAGCCAAACCTGTAAACCGGTCATCTAATCGAGGAGAAGAAACTTGGCACGTTATACCGATGCAGTTTGCCGTCTATGCCGTCGTGAAGGCATCAAGTTGTTTCTGAAGGGTACCAAGTGCTTCAGCGACAAGTGCCCCATCGAAAAACGTAACTTTGCTCCCGGACAACACGGGAAAGACCGCAAAGCCAAAATCGTTGGCTACGGTCTCCAGTTGCGTGAAAAACAAAAAGCCAAGCGGATGTACTTCACCCAGGAAGGGCAGTTCCGCAACTACTTTGAAAAAGCGGCGCGCACCCGGGGCGTAACCGGCGAAATCTTGCTGCAACAACTCGAGCGCCGGCTGGACAACGTCGTGTACCGCCTGGGCTTCGCGATGTCGCGCCGCCAGGCGCGCCAGTTGGTGCGCCACGGACACGTCGCGGTCAACGGCCGCAAGGTGAACATCCCGTCCTTCGAGGTTGTCGTTGGCCAGGAAATCGCCGTGCGCGACGGCAGTCGCAAGCTGCCCATGCTGGAACTGGCAAAGGATTTCGCCAGCCACCAGAACGCGCCCACTTGGCTTGAGATCGATCGCGACAACTACAAGGGCCGCGTGCTGTCTCTGCCCAAGCGCGAAGAAATCCAGCTGCCCGTGAATGAGCAGCTGATCGTGGAGTTGTACAGCAAGTAGTCGTTCGTTGGTTGCCAGTTGTTGGCTAGGCCACAGTTTTAGCTAACGACCCACAGCCAACGGCCGGTGTTTGTGGTCCGTTTTTCGTGCCAGACCCGCCTTTGCCGGCGATTGACCTGAACCAGGACCGGTTCCGGGAGCCGGCATTGAGCTAAATGGCCGAAGGAGAAACAAATGCTTTGGAAGGGTTTTCAGAAACCGAAACGTCTCGCCACCGATACCGCCAGCCTCACCGATAAGTACGGAATGTTCTGGGCGCAGCCCTTTGAACGCGGCTTCGGTACCACCATTGGCAATGCTCTTCGCCGGGTGCTGTTGAGCTCGATCGAAGGCGCCGCCGTCACCGCCGTGAAGATCGAAGGCGTGCTGCACGAGTTCCAGTCCATCCCCGGGGTGGTGGAGGACGCTACCGACATCATCCTCAACCTGAAGCAGATTCCGTTCAAGCTTGCCGGCGATGCGCCCAAAGCAATTTACCTGCGTGCGGATCAGCCCGGTGTGGTGACCTCCGGAATGGTCGAGGCGGATGGCGACGTCGAAGTACTGGATAAGGATGTCTACATTGCGACGGTCAGCGAGGGCGGCAAGCTCGATATGGAAATGCGCCTGAAGCGTGGCCGTGGCTATGTGGCGGCCGACAAGAATTTCGATGAGGATCTGGGCATCGGCTTCATTCCGATTGACTCGGTCCATTCCCCCGTCCGCAAGTGCAATTACACGGTGGAGGCAGCCCGTCTCGGACAGATCACCGACTACGACAAGCTGACCCTGGAAGTGTGGACCAACGGCTCCATCACTCCCGCGGATTCGCTTGGCTTGGCCGCGAAGCTGGTGAAGGATCACATGAATATCTTCATCAACTTCGAGGAAGAGATCGAGACTGCCGCATCCTCCGATGACCGCAAGCCTGAGATCAAGAACGAGAACCTGAACCGGTCCGTGGAAGAACTCGAACTGAGCGTGCGCAGCTACAACTGCCTGAAGAACGCGAATATCCAGACCATCGGAGAACTCGTGCAGAAGACTGAAGCCGAAATGCTGAAGACCAAGAACTTCGGCCGCAAGTCGCTCAACGAGATCAAGGAGATTCTCTCCTCAATGGGCCTCAGTCTGGGCATGAAGATCGACGAGCATGGCAATGCTGTGCCCGGGCCCACTTCGAACCAGGTGCTGCCGGCGTCGGCTTACGGCGCGGATGACGAACTGTAGGAATTGCAGTTTCGGGTCTTGGGTTTCGCAAGCGCTGGCTGCATTGGCCTTGCGCGACCGGCCCGAAACTTGAAACCTGAATCTCGAAACTTTTTGAGGGTTTGCCATGCGTCACAAAGTAGCTGGTTGGAAACTCGGACGGAACACCGCCCACCGCCGTTCCTTGCTGCGGAACCTGGTCACTTCGCTGATCGTCGAAGAGCGGATCGAAACTACGATCCCCAAGGCGAAAGCCATGCGCCCCCATGTCGAGAAAATGATCACTCTCGGCAAACGGGGCGATCTGGCAGCACGCCGCCTGGCGGCCTCCTACCTGATGACCAACGAATCGGTCGTTAAGCTTTTCGACACGATTGCTCCGCGATTTGGCGACCGCAACGGCGGCTACCTGCGCATCGTGCGCACCACCTGGCAGAAGGGCGACGGTGCCGAGAAGGCCTTCGTCGAACTTCTTGGCAGTGAGAAGGTGCTCGACGAGAAGCGCGAAAAACGCGCCGAAGTCCGTGCCAAACGGGTTGCCGAAGCCAAGAAGGCCATGGAAGAGGCCGAGGCTCAGGCACCCCCTCAGGGCGCTCCAGAAGACGCTGAGAAGCCGGAAAAAGCAGAAGAGAAGTAGCTGCAATCAGGCGCCACCACGCCCGCGGCAAGGCTGAAACGCATCCCAAATTTTGGGTGCGTTGTTCTTTGGGTGCTCCGCCTCCACCTACGGTACATGTACTCCTGCATCTGACGAGGGTAACCTTGTTGCCCCCAAGTTGTGTGCCTACACTTAACCTGCCTCATGGACTTCACCAGGAAGCATCTCTATATCGCAATCGGCGCCGGCATGTTGCTGGTGCTGATCTTCTTCGGCTATCTGGCCTGGCTCAACAACCAGGGACCCGTATTGTCGAAGTCCGAAGACCGGGATACCCTGACCGGGATTCCGACTTCGATCAGTCTCAATCCCTTGCGCGATCACTCTTCTGAGAAGATGGCGGCCAACTTCATCCGCTCCATGAAAGACGGCCGCTGTCGCCAGGAGCTTTCTGGCTGGGAGCGTGATTATCGTAGGAAGTATGCGGCTTTCATTTGCGAGTCCGAAGACAAGCATCCCCTGATCGGTTGGCAGTTGGTGGACTGGGAAGATCAGCCTCCTCTGCGAATTCTGCACTATCGAGGCAAACGCCTGAATGCCCCCGGCGACTCGACTACCTACACCAGTTTGCTCTCCGTCACGCTGGAAAGAAAACTGGGCCACTGGGACGTGACCAAGTACGACGCAATGTATTGAGAGTTGTCAGCCGCCAGTCTCCATTCTTCACCGGACCCACATCTCCCAAGCCCTGCCTGATAAACCCTCTTCATGCCGAACGTCGCGCCGCCAACCGGCAAAGTACTCCACCCAACCTCTACGCTTCGAGGCAGCCTGGGCAAACGGCGCTTAATCGCCCACGGAAGTGGGCGCCTGGGCGTCGGAATGTTTTGAATAGGTGGGGAAAGGAGCGCGATCTGCTGGGGCACCGGGAGTGGGGCTGCGCCATCCTCGCATCCACACAAAAATCAGAACCTGCGCGGCTAGTCCGGCAACGCTGTCGAGCACCACGTCGCGAATATTGCCGGTGCGAGAGTGCAGGAAACTCTGATGCCATTCGTCCAGGCTGGCAACCAGCGCGGTTCCGACCAGCGCGGTTCTTGCCCACACCACCGACCAGCGCGGGTCCTGTCTTTGTGGCTTCGTCGCTCGCCACGCGCGAAACAGCAGGATGCTCAGGATTCCGTATCCGAGCACGTGGCCAGTCTTACGCAACACGAAGTGCCACGTAAGGAATCGCAGAGGGTCCAACCCTAGAAGGAAGTGAAGCACGGGGTACAAGAACTTGGCGGTGTTTTCCGACGACAGCGCGCTGGTAGATTCAATAGCGATGAATCCCAACCACACCACTGCTGGGATCCATGCTTTCCAGACCCTGGGACCCGTCTTGCCGAGGTCGTTCAAAACGCCTGGCCCCTGAATCCCGAGTCCCGCCGCATCCCCGCACTACTCGAGCGCATAGTTAGGCGCCTCGCGGGTGATGATGACGTCGTGTACATGGCTTTCGCGCAAGCCTGCTCCGCTGATGCGTACGAAGCGCGTCTTCTGCTGTAACTCCGGGATGGTGGCGCAGCCACAGTAGCCCATGCCGGATTTCAGGCCGCCTACCATCTGGTGCACGATCATGGCGACCGAACCGCGATAAGGCACCCGTCCCTCAATTCCCTCAGGAACGAGTTTGTTCAGCCGGTTGCCATCTCCATCACCCAGGTTGGGCATGGCAGAAGAGGCGTCGTCGGTATTCTGGAAATACCGCTCGCTCGACCCTTGTGCCATGGCGCCCAGCGATCCCATGCCGCGGTAGGACTTGAACGTGCGCCCTTGATAGAGGATCAGCTCGCCCGGGCTCTCATCGGTGCCCGCGAACAGGGATCCGATCATTACCGCGCTGGCACCCGCTGCCAGCGCCTTAGTAATGTCGCCGGAGTACTTGATGCCGCCATCCGCGATGATCGGAACCTGCGAGTCCTTGGTGGCGCGGAACGCTTCCGCGATCGCGGTAATCTGCGGCACGCCCGCGCCCGTGACCACGCGCGTCGTGCAGATCGAGCCCGGTCCGATCCCGACCTTGATCCCGTCGGCCCCGGCTTTTGTCAGTTCACAGGCTCCGTCGAAGGTGGCTACGTTGCCAGCCAGCAGTTGGATTTCTGGAAGCTTCGCTTTTACAGCCTGGATCGCTTCCAGCACCCGCGTGGAGTGTCCATGAGCGCTGTCGATGGCAACCACGTCGACCTTCGCTTTGGCCAACTCCTGCGCGCGCTCCAGGAAATCCCCGGTCGCTCCCAGGGCCGCACCCACCCGCAGGCGCCCTTGCGAATCCTTGGCGGCATTGGGATATTTCAGCTTCTTCTGAATGTCTTTTACCGTGATCAGGCCCTTGAGGTTGTACTTGTCATCCACCACCAGCAGTTTCTCAACGCGGTGCTCGTGCAGAATTTTCTCGGCCTCTTCCAGGGTGGTGCCCACTGGAACCGTGATCAGATGATCCTTGGTCATGACATTACGAATGGGCACGTCGAAGCGCGTCTCGAAGCGCAGATCGCGATTGGTGAGGATGCCCACCAGCCGCCCGTCTTTTTGAGTGATCGGAACGCCGGAGATTTTATACTTGCGCATCACTTCGAGTGCATCCGACACCTTGGCATCGGGCGACATCGTGACCGGATCGACAATCATGCCGCTCTCCGATCGTTTTACCTTGTCCACCTCGTTGGCCTGCTGCTCGATCGTCAAATTACGATGAATAATGCCAATTCCGCCCTGCTGCGCCAGGGCGATCGCCATGTGTGATTGCGTAACCGTGTCCATAGCCGCACTGACAATGGGAATGTTGAGCTGGATCTCGCGGGTCAGTTGTGTTTGTGTGCTGGCCATCGCCGGAACCACGTCGGAACGACACGGCAGTAGCAACACGTCATCGAAAGTCAGCGCCTCGGGAACGGGAAAATGGATCATAGATAAATTCCGAATTCAGCTTAACTCTGTATTGTAGGGAGAATCAGCGCGCAGTGGCAAATGGGCCCAGGACAGGGCCCTGCGTCCCCCCAACTCGCCGCGAATTTTTCGTCAATCACCCGACTGGATACTTCCCTTCGTCGCCGTACTCTGGCTTGCTGTCCGCAACCGTCCCACGCCTTTCTCAGAGGTACCTTAAGCGTTAACCGCTGTGCTAAAACGGTTCTCAGAATTTACGCCATCATTCCCTAAAATGATCAATGGGGACCGTACGTTCGCATGAGCGATGCCGCAAAACCCGAGGCACAAGCTTCGAAGATCCAGTCCGAAGCACCGCGAAAGCCTTATCAGAAGCCGAAATTCCGTTTCGAACGGGTTTTCGAGACGATGGCCCTGGCCTGCGGAAAAGTGAGTCCCACCCAAAAACATTGTCAGTTCATCCGGAAGAGTTCGTAGTGCAGGGGTAGTTACCAATTAGTACCATGCCCGGGCGAGATTCAAAATCTGGACCTGATGCGTACCGTTGCCCTGCGTCAGCCCGACCGGGAGTGCGTTAGAACGGTTACGAAAGTGAGCCTCGCGCTCGAAATGCTGCGTCCGCGATCATCACGGACCGACATACACTAGGGCTTTGCCTGCCGGCTTGCGTTCCGGGGAAGCCACAGGCGTGCACGAACCCCGGGGTAATGATCGCGGTACCTACGCAGGAACCTGTTCGAGGTGGTGGTCCATGAAGTTGGCCAAGAGACAAACCGGTCTTTTTCTGCTTCTGTTGTCGGTCGGGCTGGCGACTCCAGCGCGAAGCCAGGAGCGCGAGGTGAGCGCTCGCCAGAATCCCCGCGAGGATGGAACGAGTTCCCACATGGGCTATCCCCAGGACTGGAGTTCGCGGCATCTGGTCATCACCGGTGACGACGCGAAGGATCCGCTCGCTTCGGGCTCCCGGGAACCCCGCCATGTCTACAACCGGGTGATGCGCGAGAATGCAATCCGAGAAGCCCGCCGCCATCCCAAACGTCCCCGCCACGCGATGAAGGTGGATTGGGCGGTATCCCTCGAGAATGGATTCGTTCCCGCCAATCAGTTTCCCGCGAAGTACCGGTTTGACGTGTCCGCGCAGAGTTGCAGCGGAGACTACGTGGTGTTTGGCCTGACTGTCAATTTGGCTACGCAAGCGAATCTCGTCGGGATCAACAATCTCTACGCTCAGGCATCAACCCCCTGCAATGGCGGGGTGCCGTTCGTGTCGTTCGCCTACAACACCGTCACCAACGGTGGGCAAATTCGCACCTCACCCACCCTTTCCGTCGACGGCACGAAGATCGCGTTCGTCGAGAGCACCAACAGCGGGTCTTATTTCCACGTCCTGGTTCTTCCGAATCCGATTCCGAGCCCACCCGCGTCCTCAGTCGGCACGGTGCGCAGTCCTCAACTCCCTTCCAGTTGCGCCAATCCGATTACCGCCGGCTGCATGTCGACGGTAAGGATTTCCAATGGAGCCAACACCGATTCGTCTCCCTGGATCGACTACAACACTGATACCGCATATGTTGGGACCGACGACGGCTTCCTTTACAAGGTCAGGCCGGTTTTTGGGGGCGGTGCGCCCGTAGTTGCCGCCGATACGAATTGGCCCGTGACGGTGGTGACCAGCGGCGCCAGCAAAGTGCTCACGGACCCCATCGTCGACGACCGTGCAGGCCGCATATTCATGGGCGATGGCAACGGCTACCTCTACGCCATCAACTTGAGCGCTCCCGCCAAGGCTACTGCCGCGCGCGTCCCCATCGGATGGGTCGGCCACGGTAAGGGCACGGGCCTGGTGGATGCTCCGGTTGTCGTGAATGACTCCGCCAATCCTGCCACCGACCAGGTCTTTGCATTTACGGGTTGCAGCAACGTTCTGGGAATCGGTGGCGCAATCAGTCAGATCCCGGCAAACTTCGCCAACAATGCCGCGTACACCACTGTGGATTTGGGGTCCGCTAGCGGCAGCGGCGACTGTACAACTCAAAATCTCCATGCGGGTACGTTTGACAATCAGTTCTGGATCAATGGCACGACCAGCGGCCACATCCTGGGATGTGGTTTCGTGTCAGGCACGGCGGGCAATTCGCTGATTCCCTCAAATCCCAGGATGTATATGTTCCCCTTTAATAGCAGTCACCTCATCACCTCTACAGGGGCGAGCGGTTGGGTGATCAACAACACGAGGGGGGATGAGTGTTCCCCGCTGACGGAGTTTTTCAATGGAACCACCGACCGCATGTTTTTTGGAGTTGGATCCTCGAGCGATGGCTTCATAGAAAGCTCCACCCTCACCGCCACCGCCTCGCAGCCAAGCTGTGCTGGTCCCCCGACTTCGAGTTGCGTCACCGCGCCGCATGCCCTGGGTGGCACGAGCGGCATTGTTATCGATAACCAGGTATCGAACGGGGGCACGAATATTTATTTCTCTACCATCGCCCCCGGAGGGGTGAACGGGCAAAATTGCAGCGTGTCGGGCGGCATACCCAACCCTTACTGCGCCGTGAAACTGACGCAATCCGCGCTCCAATAGCGCCGCCACTCCGCTTTTTTCGTTGGAACCGGCAGCGTTTGCCTTGTGCTCAGGGGGCATGATGATGCGGGTGGGTACGTTCGCGCCAGCGCGGTGGGTCGCTTCTTCCAGCTTCGGCACGCGCCTCGAACCGGGCATCTAAAGCTTTTGACGCACCGCCCGGTTGCGACTACCATCCTATTGCCCTTTGGCTCTCCACTACATGATTGGTCGGAACATCTCGCACTACCAGATCGTTGAAAAGCTCGGTGGCGGCGGCATGGGCGTCGTCTACAAGGCCGAAGACACGCGGCTCCATCGTTTTGTCGCCCTCAAATTCCTGCCCGACGATGTCGCCAAAGACCCGCAGGCGCTGGCCCGCTTCCAGCGCGAGGCGCAGTCGGCGTCGGCCTTAAACCACCCCAACATCTGCACTATCTACGACGTTGGCGAAGAAGACGGGCAAGCCTTCATCGCCATGGAATTCCTGGACGGGGTGACGCTCAAGCACCGCATCGCAGGACGGCCCCTGGATCTGGAGTCGTTACTCTCTCTGGCAATCGACATCGCCGACGCGCTGGATGCCGCGCACTCCTCCGGTATCATTCACCGCGACATCAAGCCCGCCAACATCTTTGTCACCAAGCGCGGGCACGCGAAGGTCCTCGACTTCGGCCTGGCAAAACTCGGTTCGGCGGCGGGTGGCAGCGGCATTGACGCGACCCAGACCGGAGACGTGGAGCCGCATCTGACCAGTCCCGGTACCGCCGTCGGAACGGTGGCTTATATGTCACCTGAACAGGCGAAAGGAAAGGATCTAGACGCGCGCAGCGATCTGTTTTCCTTTGGCGCCGTGCTTTATGAAATGGCCACCGGGCGCCTGCCGTTTGCCGGTGATACCTCGGCAGTCATCTTCGATGGCATTCTGAACCACGATCCTGTGCCCGTTTCCGAGATCAATCCCGCCCTTCCCCCCAAACTGGGGGAGATCATCCGCACCGCCCTCGAAAAGGACCGGGACCTGCGTTATCAGGGCGCGAATGAAATGCGTGCCGAACTAAAGCGCCTGAAGCGTGACACCAGTTCGGACAAAGTCCGCCAGGTCTCAAGCAGCTCGGCGGCAAGCTCGTCTGCAGGCGCCGGTTCCTCGGCCAGTTCAGTCGCCGTCTATGCAGCCCAGGAAAAGCGTAGCGGTATCGGAAAGAAGGTGATCGCGGCTCTGGCGGCGTTGCTGGTGGCAGGTGCGGGATTCGGCATCTACCGGTTGGCGCCGCACAGTGGGGGCGCAAGTTTCAATCTGCAGAACATGCAGATCACGCCCCTGACTCAAAACGGCAAGGCTGCGGATCTCACCATCTCGCCCGACGGAAGATACGTAGGCTGGATTGTTCGCGATGGAGAAAAGGAAAGTTTGTGGGTGCGACAGGTCGCCACCGGCAGCGACGTTCAGGTCCTACCCTCCGACAATCTTCCTTTCAATGGCCTGGGTTTCTCTCCGGATGGAAACTACCTGTACTTTGTCCGTGCCGACAAGGCGACTTTCAACTACTCCTACCTGTACAAGATGGCCTCTTTAGGAGGCGCCGCCACGCAACTCGTCAGGGACGTGGATACAGGAGTCACTTTTTCACCGGATGGAAAACAGATCTCCTACATGCGCGGCGCTCCCGACGCCGGCGTCTGGAAGTTGATGATCGCCTCCGCCGATGGCGCCGGAGAACGCCAGTTGACGAGCATTCAATCGGTGGTGAGCTTCGGTTATATCGCCGCTCCCGCCTGGTCTCCGGATGGGAAGACGATCGCTTTGTCCTTGTGGGAAGTGGGCCAAGGTCAGCATCCCGTCCTGAAAATTGTGTCGACCGCCGACGGCAGCTCTCGGAACCTGTATACCCCCGAACCGGGATCGGCTCTCGGTCATCCCGTGTGGCTCCCGGACGGAAGTGGCTTGTTGTTGACTGTCCGTGCGGGAAACCCCGGTGCACGCGGGCAAATCTGGTATATCCGTTATCCCAGCGGCGAAGTCCGGCACTTCACCAACGATCCAACCGACTATTCGACCTGTTGTCTGAGCCTGACACAGGATGGGAAGACTCTTGCCGTGATGCAGGACAGCCCGACCGCCAACCTCTGGGTGACGCGCGCTGGAGCCCTGGACGAGGCTCAGCAGATTAGTTCTGGCGAGCCGCATGCTCTGGCGGGTTGGACGACGGACGGGAAAGTGCTCACGGCAGGCTCCGACGGACACGTGGAGACGATGGCGCCGGAGCGGGGAAATGCTGTCCATTTGTCGCTGCGTGAGCCGGCGCAGACTCTTCCGGTCGCTTGTGGAGACGGGCGCTACCTTGTGTATGGCGTGCGCACCGGAGCCACCTCGGATGTGTGGCGGGTGGATGCCGCCGACGGTGCAAACCCAACCCAGATTACGCACCTTGGTTCCGCGACCATGAACGGCAGATCCAGGATTGCCTGCTCACCCGACGGCAAATGGGCGGCATTTTTGGTGAACAACCCTGCCGCCGGCGTGAGTGCATGGCGTGTTCCCATTGACGGTGGACCCGGCACCAAGCTGATCGACAATATTGATCGGCCCCGGATCGCGATCTCGCCCGATGGAAACATGGTCGCAGTGCACCTGTGGGGAAAAACCGCAACCAGCCCCTCCGTCCTCGCGGCAATCCCCGCGCTAGGTGGCGAACCGCTCTACCGTTTCGACGCTCCGCCAGGGATGTTTGGCCTCGCCTGGTCGCCGGACGGCAAGGCGTTCCACTACGCTCTGACCCGCGAAGGCATCAGTAACCTTTGGGAACAACCTCTGACCGGTGGACCTCCCAAACAACTCACCCGCTTCAAGACCGAGCAAATTTTGGACTTCGCATGGTCCCACGACGGCAAGCAGTTGGTATTGTCCCGCGGCAACCCCAACAGTAATGTCGTGCTGATTTCTAACTTCCAGTAGCTGCCTCCGCAACTTGTCCCTCCAGTCGCGCATCTAACAAGAAGCGTGTACGGGTAGAATCTCGCTTGGAAACCGCGCGCCCGGCGCCCATTCCAAGGTTTGTCTTTTGCGCTGGGGCGGCGTATATTCAAGTATTGGAAACTGTTGTGTAGTACCAGCATTTGGCGAAGCACACCAGTGGGCGCAAGCCCACTTTTTAGTTTGGGGCCAAATGCCGGTCCGCGGGTTCCATGTAAGCTATTGGTTTCATGGCATTTGACTTGGTTTCATGGCATTCGACGAAGAGCAGGTGCGCGGAATCGCCGACCGTGTGGCGGCCTCGAGTGGGCTGGAGGTCGTCGAGATCGAGTTTCGCGGGAGTGGCAAGAGCCGGATGCTTCGGGTCTTCCTCGACAAGCCTGTCGGCGTGACGCACCAGGACTGTGCGCTCTTTAGCCGTGAGTTTGGGACCATCCTCGACGTCGAGGATGCTGTCCCGGGCGGTACTTATGTTTTGGAAGTTTCGTCGCCGGGCCTGGATCGGAAGCTGAATCAGCCTGCCGACTACGAACGCTTCGCCGGCAGCAAAGTGAAGTTGATGACGCGCGAACCGGTGAACGGCAACCGCCATTTCGAAGGACGGCTGGAAAGTTTTCATGACGGCCGCGTAAAGCTGGATCTAAGCGAGGCCCGCGGAAAGCGCCGTCCGCCGGCTGGAACATCGCAGAAGCTCGAGATTGAACTGTCGAATATCGAGAAGGCGAACTTGGTACCCGAGATTTAGAACGACTTGATAACGGAATTTTCTTATGGCAAGTGAGCTCTATAACACGATTGACGCGCTGAGCCGGGAAAAAGGGATTGATCCGCAGATTGTGGTCAGCGCGGTGGAAGACGCGATTGTGGTCGCGACCCGCAAATACTACAAGACGCAGGAGAATCTGCGCGCGCAATTGGATAAGGAATCTGGCAAGATTCGCGCCTTTGCGGTTAAGACCGTCGTCGAAACTCCCGAGCAGGTCGAAGATCCGGTTCTGCAAGTCACGTTGGAAGATGCGCGTAAGCTCGACCCCAACATCGAGATCGGCGGCGAGCTGCAGATTCCGAAAGTAACGGAAGGCATTTTGGGCAGGATCGCCGCTCAGCTCGCCAAGCAGGTCATTTTCCAGAAGGTCCGCGAAGCCGAACGTGACACGGTCTACAACGAATACATCACCCGGGTCGGCGAGATTGTGAATGCCACGGTGAAGCGGGTCGAGGGTCCGGATGTGATTTTCGACATCGGCAAGGCCGAATCCCGCATGCCCCGTAAGGAGCAGTCGCGGCTCGAATCGTTCGCCATCGGCGAACGCGTGCGCGTCGTCATCGCCCGCGTGGAAAAAGCCTCCAAGGGTCCCCAGGTGGTGGTCTCTCGTGCCGCGCCCGAGCTGGTGCAAAACCTCTTCCAGACGGAAGTCCCCGAAATTTATGACGGCACCGTGGTCATCCGCGCCATCGCCCGCGAAGCCGGCGAGCGCACCAAGATCGCTGTGATGTCGAAAGACAAAGACGTCGATGCCGTGGGCGCGTGCGTGGGCATGAAGGGCATGCGGGTTCAGTCCATCATTCGCGAGTTGCGCGGGGAGAAAATCGACATCATCGAGTACCACGAAGATTCAGTGACCTTCGCGGAAAAAGCCCTGCAACCGGCCAAGGTCAGCCGCGTCACCGTCGTGGATGCGGGCGAGAAGCACCTCGAAGTCGTCGTCGACGACACCCAGCTTTCTCTTGCCATCGGCAAGAAGGGACAGAATGTCCGGCTGGCGGCCAAGTTGCTCGGCTGGAAAATCGACATCAAGAGCGAGGAAGAAAAGCGCCAGGAAGTCGAGCAGCAGATGTCCGCGCTGGTCTCCCAGACCGCCACTCCGCTGGAGAGCGTGCCTGGGTTAGGTGAGGGACTGATCGAGAAGTTGGCGGCTTCCGGCATCACGACCGTCGAGGCCCTCGCCGATATGACCCCCGAGCAACTGGAAGCGATCGAGGGCATTGGCCCCAAAACGGTGGAAAAAATCAGCTTGGCGGTGAATAATTACTTCTTGAGCCTGGAAGGCGGAGAAGACGCGGTCCCGGTTTCCGAGAGCGAGGCCGCGGAACTGCCCGCCGAAGAAGTGGCGGGCGAAGCCTCGGCCGTCGATGCTCCGGTCGAAGACGTGATTGAGGACGTAGCAGCAGCGGCTGATCAGGCGGAGGCGGGCTCTGCCGGGGAAGTGGCCGCGCAGACCGAGGGCGGGGAGGAAGACACCTCCGCCAAACCAAAAGAATGACCAGGATTTTCCGCGCTCGGCGCCCATGCGTCGAGGCGGTGTGCAACGCTGACTCCGTGAGGATGCTATGAAGACTTAAGGAGCGGTGCGGGGCAAAGAAAGGGCGGATGAGTAAGATTCGAATCAACGATCTGGCCAGGGAGCTGGAAGTTAAAAGTAGAGCGATTCTCGATGTCCTGGTAGTAGTCGGCGTCACCGAGAAGAAGACGCATTCCAGTTCGGTCGAAGAACACGAAGCAGAAAAAGTGCGGGCTCACTTCCGCGCTGCTGCTGAGGCACAAGCCGCGCCGGCCCGGTCTGCGCGTTCCGGGCGTGAGGGCGACGAAATCAAGACCAAGATTGATCTTTCCCACATCTCCAAACCTGGGGATGTCCTGAAGCTGATCACCCAACAACAGCATACCGCCGCGACCCCTCCGGCTCCGCCCGCACGTCCAGTGGCCCCGCCGGTTGAGACTAAGCCGGTTGCCGCGGCTCCGCCTGCAGCCGCTGCACCAGCACCTCCCGCAGCCAAGCCGGCCGCGCCTCCGCCTCCCGCGCCCCGATTTATTACACCCCAAAGCGTGGCCCGTCCCGTGGTCAGGCCACCGGTGCCAGCGCCGCCGCCCGCGCCGCCTGCGGTGAAGCCGGCCGTTCCTCCGCCGCCTGCTGCATCGGCGCCATCGGTGCCATCGCCCGTTCGGCCAGCGCCCCCGCCGGCCGCCTACCCGACAGAATCGGTCGTACAGGCTGCTGCGCCGCCGGTTGCCCCATCGGCTCCGCCGGCAGCGCCCGTATCGGCTGCGCCTGCCAGGCCGGCTGCTCCCGTAGCGCCGCCGCCGCGCATGATCGTCCCGCAAACCGGCCCGCGCCCGGTTTACAAAGCTCCGCCGCCCAAGCCCGTACAGCCAGGCGTGCCCATCGCATCCCGGCCCGCGCCCGGACGTCCCGTGCCCGGTCAACCCATCTTCCAGCGTCCCCGTCCGCAGGTCCCCGGAGCCCCGCGTCCCCCCCTTCGTCCCGGAGAGCGCCGTCCCATGCATCCCACCCGCCAGTCACCCACGGGTGCTCGTCCGCTTGGCGTAGGTCCAGGCGCGCCCATGGCTCCTCCCGGACCGTCCCGTCCCGGAAGCCGTCCGGGCGGTCCTTCGCGTCGTCCCGGCCAGCGTTACGTACCCCGTGGCGTGAAGGAAGGCCCGATGAAGGGCTATGTTCCGCCGCCGCGTCTCTCGCTCTCCAATGAGCCGCAGCCGATTACCCGGAACATCACCATCACCGAAGGCGTCAGCGTGAAAGATCTGGCGGAAAAGCTGGACATTCGCGCCAAAGACCTGATCGCTCGGCTGCTCTCGCGTGGCGTCTTTGCCACCATCAACCAGACCCTCGATACCGAATTAGCCAGCGAGATGGCCCGCTTCTTTGGAGCCGACACCAACATCATCACCTTTGAGGAGCAAGCTCAGAAGGAAATCGCCGACGCCGCCGGCACTGGCGAAGAGGGTGCCGCCGAAGCCGTGCCCAGGCCTCCCGTCGTCACCATCATGGGTCACGTCGATCATGGTAAGACCACGCTCCTCGATTCGATTCGCTCGACCACTGTTGCGCAGGGCGAAGCCGGCGGAATCACGCAGCATATCGGTGCCTACAAGGTTCGGGTCATGGACACCGAATCTCCGGCCTACGGTCGCGAGATTGTGTTCCTCGATACCCCTGGTCACGAGGCCTTCACCCGCATGCGTGCGCGCGGCGCCAAGTCAACCGACATCGTGGTCCTGGTTGTGGCCGCCGACGACGGCGTGATGCCGCAAACCCTGGAGGCAATTGACCACGCCCACGCGGCTGAGGTGCCGATCATCGTTGCGGTCAACAAGATCGACAAGCCCGAGGCCATGCCCGACCGCGTCAAAAAGCAACTCGCCGATCGTGGCCTGATGCCGGAAGATTGGGGCGGAACCACCGTGTTTGTTGACGTATCCGCGAAAAAGAAGACCAACCTCAACCTGCTGATGGAGATGATCTGCCTGGTCGCGGACCTGCAGGAGCTGCGCGCCAACCCCGCGCGCTCCGCCAGCGGCGTCGTCCTCGAGGCCAAGCTCGACCGCGGACGCGGCCCGGTTGCCACGGTTCTCGTGCAGGACGGCACCCTGAGCACCAGTGACAATTTCGTTGTGGGGAACGTGTACGGCAAAGTCCGAGCCATGTTCGATGATCGCGGAGCCCAGTTGTTGCAGGCGCCGCCTTCGACTCCCGTCGAGATTCTCGGCATGGAAGGCCTGCCGCAAGCGGGAGACCAGTTCGTGGTCGTCGCCGATCGCGACAAGGCTCGCGGAATTTCCGAATACCGCGAGCAGAAAGCCCGCGAAGCCCAACTCGCGAAAAGTTCGCGCGTCTCGCTCGAAGGTCTGGCGGAGCAGCTCAAGACCGCCGGCACCAAGGAACTCAACATCATTCTCAAGGGCGACGTCGGTGGCTCGGTCGAAGTGCTGACCGACCTGCTCGCGAAACTTTCCAACGACAAGGTCCGGCTCAAGGTGCTGCGGGCCGGAGTGGGTGCCATCACCGAATCCGACGTGCTGCTGGCTTCCGCGTCCAACGCGATCATCATCGGCTTCAACGTCCGGCCGGAGCGCAAAGCGCAGGAACTCGCCGATCAGGACAAGGTCGACATCCGCTTGCACTCCATCATTTACGAATTGCAGGATGAGATCAAGCGCGCCATGACCGGCTTGCTCGAGCCCACGATCAAGGAAACCTACCAGGGCCGCGCCGACGTGAAAGACACGTTCCGCATTCCCAAGGTGGGCACGATTGCCGGCTGTCAGGTCAGCGACGGCCTCATCAAGCGCGATTCTGAAGTTCGCTTGTTGCGGGATAACGTGGTCATCTTCAAAGGCAAAATCGCTTCGCTCAAGCGCTTCAAGGACGATGCCAGCGAGGTGCGCAACGGCATGGAGTGCGGTATCGCGATCGCCAACTACGCCGACATCAAGGTGGGTGACGTGATCGAGGCGTTCGTGACCGAGCGCATCGCCGCCGAAGTAATTGCGTAGGTTGCCTGTCGGTCATTGGTTGTTGGCCAGTCCTGTTTTTGCGAACCACCATCGGCCCATGGCCAGCGACCGATGATAGCTTTTCTCACTCTCGAGCTCAGCATCGAAGCGGCCCAGTCGCTCAAAGACAAACGGCAGGTGGTGCGCAGCGTCAAGGATCGCCTGCGGGCTCGTTTCAACGTGGCCGTCGCCGAATTAGATGCCAGTGGGATCTGGAACCGTGCCACCATTGGAGTAGTCGGCGTTTCCGATTCGCGTGATTATCTGGATGGTTTGATGAAAAACGTGGAGCGGTTGGCGGCTCGCATCGCCAACAATGGTGGTGCCGACGTCACAGATTCTTTTGTGGAATTCTTTTAGAATCTGTCCCTGAGGACTGCCCCTGCCTCATCCTCCCCGGGCAGCGCAATATTTGATATTCTCATCCGTTTTACTTGAGGTGATCCAGTTGGAACGGCGCGGTCAAAAGTATCATCGGGAACGGCTGGGCGAAGCCCTGCGCGAGGAGATCGAAACCATTCTCGAGGGAGAACTGGGAGATCCTCGCATTGGTCTGGCCAATGTGAGCGAAGTCCTTCTCGCGCCCGATTCCCGCTCTGCCCGCGTGATGGTCGTGGTCGAGGGAGACGACAACGCCGCCCTCGAGACCATGGAAGGGCTGCAGGCTGCCAGCGGGTATGTTCGCCGGGAACTGGTCGCGCGCTTGCATCTCCGCCGTCCCCCGGAACTCATCTTCATTCAGGATCGATCGCAGCAGTATAAAGCGAGGATCGACGAGCTACTGGGCCGTTCGAAGAAAAGAAGTCGGCCCGCTCGCCGAGCATAGACCATGTTGAGGGAAGTACTCGAACACATCCAACGGCGCGAGCGCTTCGTTTTGACGTCCCATGCGCGCCCCGATGGCGACGCCATCGGATCGGTCCTGGCTTGCTGCGAATTTCTCCGCCGCCTCGGCAAGCATGCCGACGTCGTGCTCCATGACCCCGTCCCGCGCATCTACCAGCCCCTGCCCTTTGCCGACCGCGTGGTTCAGGCGGACCGCGTCAACGGCAACTACGAAGCGGCCATCATCCTGGAATGCGACAGCATTCAGCGCACCCGCCTCGCAGGCCTCGAAAACCGTTTTCTGATCAGCATCGATCATCACCTGAGTGGCCGCCCGTTCGCGGATGTGAACTGGATCGATCCCAGCGCCACCGCGACCGCCGAACTTGTCTACCGGCTGGCCCGCGAAGCCGGCGTCGAGATTTCACCAGAAATTGCAACCTGTCTCTACACCGCGCTCATGACCGACACCGGATCCTTCATGTTTCGCGGGACCAACGAACACACCTTTGCCCTCGCCCGGGAGTTGGTCCTGGCCGGCGCCGACCCCGCCCATTGCGCGCAGAATATTTACTTCGCCCACTCCACCGCCAAGATGCGCCTGCTCGGAGCGGCTCTTTCCAACCTGCACCGCGAAGGCCCGCTGGCATGGATATGGGTTACCCGCGAACAAATGGAACGCAGCCAGGCGAAGGAAGAAGACTGCGAAGGTCTCGTGAACTATGCGCTCTCCATCGGGGATGTGGAAGTGGCCGCATTTTTTCGCGAAATGCCCGACGGTCATTATCGCGTAAGCCTGCGCAGCAAGGGCAAGCTCAATGTCGCCGAGATCGCCGAGCTTTTCGGTGGTGGCGGCCACGAGTGCGCCAGCGGCTGTTCCATGGATGGCCCTCTCTCCGTTGCCGTAGCCCGCATGCTCGAAATGATTCGTCCGGATTCCCGGTAGAATACTTTCCTATGAACATTTCGATGTGGCGACAGTCTGCGTCCTTCGTGGGAGCGATGCTGATCCTTGTCGCCTATGCCGGCCATCAGATGGGCTGGATGAATCCTCGCAAGGCTGCCTACAACCTCCTCAATGCGATCGGGTCCGCAATTCTCGGCTACATTGCTTTCCACCCATTTCAGATTGGCTTCGTCATTCTCGAAGTCGCCTGGACTTTGATCAGCCTCTACGCATTGCTGCGCCGGCAGGCAGAAGGATGAGGGCGATGCCGGTTCGGGCTCTTCGGGTGACCGGGATTTGCCTGTGAACCAGCGCACCCGCGAAGCGCTCCTCCTCGCAGGCTTTTGCATCTTCCTGTTCTTCTATGGTCTTGGACAATTCGGACTGGTGGGCGCCGACGAGCCGCGCTACGCGCAGGTCGCCCGCGAAATGCTCGACCACCAGGACTGGGTCACGCCAACCTTGGGCGGAAGGCCTTGGCTCGAAAAGCCGCCCCTCTACTACTGGCAGGCCATGTTGGCCTACCGCATCTTCGGCGTGCGCGACTGGGCCGCACGTTTGCCTTCTGCGATGGACGCTTCGCTCATCGTGTTAGGCGTCTATTTTTTCCTCCGCAAGTTGCGGCCGGGTTTCCACCTGGACGGCGCCCTGATGACGGCTTCCGCGGCAGGCCTGGTGGGATTTGCCCATTCCGCCTCGACGGACATGCCCCTTGCCGCGATGTTCTCCCTCTCCATGCTGGCGTGGTACGCGTGGTGGGAAACGTCGCAAAAAACCTATCTGTCCGGGTTCTACATTTTTCTGGCTCTGGCCGTCCTGGCCAAAGGCCCGGTAGCACCGGCTCTCGCCGCCATCGTGATCGCGCTTTTTGCCATCGCGGCGAAGAAACCGCGCATTATCCTCCAGACCTTGTGGGTTCCGGGGCTGCTGATGTTTTTCCTGGTTGCGCTGCCCTGGTACGTATTCATCGAAGCTCGTCATCCGGAATTTTTCCGGGTATTCGTTCTCGAGCATAACCTCGCTCGTTTCGGCAGCAACCTCTATCATCACCAGCAGCCGTTCTGGTTCTACCTGCCGGTGACCGCGCTCGCCCTCGTTCCCTGGAGCGCGTTTGCGGGCGCTGCCGTGTTCGACGTGCTGCGAGCCGGGTGGGCCGAACGCAAAACTTCATTCCATACCGCGAACGCGCTGAACTTCTTTCTTGTTCTTTGGCTCGTCGTTCCGGTCGTCTTCTTCTCCTTGTCCCACTCGAAACTTCCAGGCTACATTTTGCTCGCTGTTCCTGCGGGACCATTGCTGGTGGCGGAATACGTGCGCCGTCACGTTACCGCCCAGGACCGGCCCTCGATCTCGCTGAATACGCTGCACGCTTTGGTGGCAGCCGCCCCGCTGGTTCCTGCACTCAACATCGCGTACCTGGTGCTGCAGCATCGCCTGCCCTGGGGTGCGGCAACGATGATTGCCTCCGCCATCGCCTTGGCTCTCGCGGTGGGAATTGCGATTACGCTCGCGGGCAAGCTCGGATTGCGGTTGCTCTACTTTGTGACCCTGGTTCCGGTCGTGCTCGTCGTGGCGGCGCTGCTCCGGATCGGGGCGCCGGTCATGGACCAAACCCTCTCCGCGCGTCCCGTTGCCATTCAATTGTCGGCGATGGAAATGAAACCACTCCCGGTCGCAGTCCTGGGGGTGCCGCGCGAGACCGAGTTCGGTCTGGCTTTTTATCGCAACCAGACGGTCAGCCGCTACGAATCCAGCCAGGTCCCGTTCCCGGAACACATGCTGGTCGCCCCCCAAGGCACCAAAGGCGCAATCACCCAACTCCTCGGAGATAGAAGGGTTTCATACCTCGGGAATTTTCCCGCGCAGAAACTGGATTTCTACTGGGTCTCCGCCGCGAAAGCGGCGCACTAGCGTCCTGCACTCTCGTGGTTGTTGGGCTTTCCCAACGACCAGCCTTGCGCCACTACCGAAAATACCCGATCCCTGAGCCCCGCATGCGGTATTCACGAACCTGCATCGTCAACCGTCCCGATTTTCGCCGTTTGCCCTCGCCCGGTGAGAAGCACTAGACTGCTTGCTTCACGCCCCTCATGTCGCGCGGTCTGGCCGAGGCGCGCCGCTGGAGTCCCGTGGAGATTCTCGACCTCAGGCATTTCTCTTCCGTTGATCTACGCCCCCTGCTGGACGACGAGACCCAGCTATGGTCGCGCCTGCTCTCCTGGGACTACAGCAGTTCGTCGGACATGATCCTGCGCTATGTGGATGCCAAAATTCTTCCGGGATATGCGGCCATCGATCGAGGTCGAATCTTCGGCTACGCGTTCTTCGTGTACGAAGGCAGCAAGGGCGTCATCGGCGATTTGTTCGTGACCAACGGAACGCGTTTGCCGGAAGCGCACGAGGTCGAAACCCGCCTGCTCACCCATGTCATCGAGACGCTGCAGCAGTCCCCGGGCATCCATCGGGTCGAGGCGCAATTGTTGGTCCACGAAGCGGGCGTGCTGGCGAGGCCGTTCCTTGAGCAGGGATTTCGGCGGCACCCCCGGCTCTTTATGGCCATGCCTTTGAATCGTCCCTCCCGCCCAGCCCCTTCGGTGTTTCCCGACTACGAGATCCGGGGCTGGTTGGATAGTGACTACCAGACGGCTGCTGCCGTGATTACCGCCGCTTATCGTGGTCATGTCGACGCTGAGATTAACGACCAGTACCGCACCTTGAGCGGTTCGCTGCGCTTCCTGAACAACATCGTGCGTTTTCCCGGATGCGGCCTATTCGATGCCGACTCTTCCTTCATCGTGACCCATAAGGCGAGCCGGCACGTTGCTGGCCTGATTCTGTGTTCGCGAGTGCGAGCCGATGTTGGCCATGTCACCCAAATCTGTGTCCTCCCGGAGTACCGCTCCCGCGGCCTCGGGGAAGCCTTGCTGGCCTGCACCGCGAGCGCGCTGCGCAAACGCAAGTTTTCGCTGCTGTCTCTCACTGTGACCGAAGCGAACTCCCGCGCCGTGGATCTCTATCGGCGCCTCGGCTTTAACGCCCAGCGGGTGTTTGATGCCTTTGTGTGGGAGGAAAGATAGTCGCCAGTGGTCAGGCTTCAGTCGCCTGACACTCTGCTTCATTGTCGAGCGCGGAACTCACAGCAGGTATGAGAGCGAAGGCCGCGCATCTGTCGGAATACTTCTCTGCGGCCTGTCACCGGGATCTTGCGGAAGACTGACTGCCTGACGACTACCTCCGGATCACCCACATCACCCAACCGGCCAGTATCACTCCACCCGCAAACATGGCGAAGCAGTACATGCCATAGCGGACCATTTCGCGCGTATCGTTGCGCTGCGTGATGCCGAATACCACGGACGCGAACAAGCCGAACAGAATCGCGCTGCTGAAATGAGAGAGTTGAATCGTCATGGCTTCTTTCCGATGGCGATATGGTAAGCGTCGGCGACCGCGATGAAATTGAGCAGTCCCGCGACAATCAGGAACTTGGTTCCATAATCGGCAGTCGCATGCGCTATGGCGCCGTGTCCCCAGTCCAGGGCGCGGGTCAGGATATACAATCCGCCTCCCCCCACGTTGCCGACGAAGCCCAGCATGTCGAGGATGTCTCCTCCGTTGGGCTTGTAGATACGACCCTGCATGGCCAGCCCCAGCAGGAACATGGCCACAATCGAAAACATGAGCAGCGCCCCACGCACCCAGCGTTTCTGGATCAGGTGCCCGGCGCCCGGGATCAGCCAGCCAATCGCCGGCGCCACCACCGACATGGGTGTGATCGGAGAAGCGTCAACCAGGGGTTCCGTCGACTTCGTTTTAGCTGTGGAGGAATTTGCCATTCAGATGATCACGATCTCGCGTTGGATTTTTCCGGTCACTTCGGCACGGTCGGGACGCACCAGCACGTTTACTTCGCTGCGCACGCCGAATTCCGGCAGGTAGATGCCCGGCTCAATGGAAAAGCATGAGTTGGGCAGGATTTGTCGCTCGTCATGAATTTCCAGATCATCCATGTTAGCGCCGTTCGAATGCACCTCGGTGCCGATGGAGTGGCCCGTGCGATGAATGAAATAATCGCCGTATCCCGCCCGGTTGATGTGGTCGCGCGTGGCCCGGTCGACCTGCCAGCCGGCAATGCGCTGCCCCGCCGCGGTCGCATCCAGCACCGTCTTTACGCCCGCATCCCGCGCGTCCCGCACAACCTGAAAAATGTCGCGCTGCTTGTCCGAGGGCGCCTTCCCAATGTATCCCGTCCACGTAATGTCGTAGTAAACCGCGCCCGGTGTGTTCTTCTTGGCCCACACGTCCAGCAGGACAAAATCTCCCTCCCGGATGGGCGCCGACCCCTCCGCATGCGGCTCATAATGCGGATTGCCGCTGTTGGCATTCACCGCGACAACCGGTGGATCGTCGGTCACAAGATTCTCCCGCCGGAACGCCTCCATGAACCATTGCTGAATCGCATATTCGGTGGCGCCGCCATTGCGGACGCGCCGCCCGATTTCCGGGAACGCCGCCGCTGTGATGTTGTCAACCGCATCCCGCGCCGCAAAATGGGTCTGGATCTGCTCCTCCGTCCACGTGGCTTCGAACTGCGCGATCAGGTCGGCGGCGCTCACGACGTTCTTGCCCAGGCCCCGAATAATGTCAACCGTCCCCGCATCGACCAGCGAAACCGTGAAAACCAGATTATTCGGCGAGTACTGCATCGCGATGTCGCGGTAGTCGGCGAGCAGAACCTTGATCTTGTCGAATAGTTCCTGCCAACCCGCGTACTGGTGTTTGGAGCCGGGCAGGCTGTCGAGGTGCCCCGCCTCGATCTTGTGCACCAGTTTGACCGGTTCGCCTGTCGCCGGAATCAGGTAGAACCATCGCCGCGTAACCATCAGCGACGTGGGAAGTCCCAAGACCCGGTAAGCGATTGGATCTCTGTGATGATGGTCGTAGAACAGCCAGGCATCGATGTTGCGCTCGCGCAGCGCGGCTTGAATGGCAGGCAGGTTCATGGCAAGCTTCTATTGTAAACAAGCCCGCGTTTTTGCGCGAACCTGGACCAGAACGCCCCTTTACGCCACGCGCGCACTTCTCCGCCAGCGCCGCACGGCAACCAGAGCCCAAATTGCCTCGACAATTCCAAAAGGCCATGCGCCTTGCAGGAAGCCGTACACCGAGCCCAGCGCACAGGAAAACGCGAATGCCAGGATGTACCCCCGATTGCGTTCTTCCAGCGCATAACAAACCAGCATGGCGGTGACGGCAAAAAGTCCAAACGCGCTGAGACTGTTCATGCCGCCAGAATCTTTCTGCGCGTTGTAAGCGGCAGCGTTTCGCACGCAGTTCGCAGCACCAGGCGTGGCGCGCGCCTCCGAATCTCGAGCAGGTAGGGAACCGCCATCGGCGCAGCGTACTTTGTAGTTTCCCGCAGCAGCCAGCCCAGCCCCTTCTGCACCATGTCATCCTCGTCATGCAAAAGAAGGTTTGAAAGCCGCTTGATCTGGCCCAGGAACATTTTCCGCCGGGTCCCGCGGATGAGCGCCACGCAGGCCGCTCTGCGATGCCAGCGATGTGGAGATTTCGCCCATACAAAGACACGCTTCACCCGGGATGGCTTTGCCGCGATCATCGGTGCGACCAGGTCGTGCACCAGCGCATCGTGATCCGCCCAACTGCTGATTCGTGGCAGCCATGATTGGAACAATCGAAATTCCTCTTCCCCAAACTCGCCGACCAGTCTTTCCAGCAGCAATACGGCAAAGGCTTTCTCCTCGAGGACGGACCCCCGGAAGAGTTTGTCGCAGACCTGGAGCAGGAAGCCGGTGCCCTGTTCGCGCACGATCGTCCGCCGAAAACGCACAGCGACTTGGCGCAGTTGTGCGGTATGCCATCCGCGCGATCGAACCTCTTCCTTGAAGAACCGCTGCACGCCCTCGGCATGAGGCGCGGAGCCGCCATCCTTCAGCACCCGCCGGATATGATCGGCAATGTAAGTGGCAGTAATTCTGCGTTTTGCCATCGAGGCGCTCGCATCAGAGCGCAAAAGAATACCGCAAAAGCGCGATTGTGCGCAGTGACGCAGTCACGAAACGAGCTCTCAGGACAGATATCCTCGAAAGCAGCCCTCAGGATGGATATCCTCACGAAAGAATTCCTCCCGAGATCTGCAAATCATTCTCCGCGACCTCTGCGCCGCTCTCAGCGATCTCTGCGGTAAAAGCTTTTCACTTTATTCTCCCGCAACCGGCGAAGAGATGTCAGAACGAAAGAATTCCTCCCGAGATCTGCAAATCATTCTCCGCGACCTCTGCGCCGCTCTCGGCGATCTCTGCGGTAAAAGCTTTTCACTTTATTCTCCCGCAACCGGCGAAGAGATCTTCAGAATCTTGTCATAGGCCCACAAGCCTGCGGCGGTAACCACGCCCACGGCAGTGACCGTCCACCAAATGCGCTCCGGGCGGTGCTGGATCTCTCCGAAGTGGTGCATGAGCACGCCCCCAAACCGCCCGCCGATTAGCGATCCGATGCCGATCGGCAGAAACGCGAAGCCCATGTACGTGCCCTGCTGCCCCGGCGGCGCGAGCCGCGAAATGTATTCGTAGTACCGCGGCGACTGGATGATCTCTCCCAACGCCAGCACAAACAGCGAAATGATCGCGCCCCCCACGGTAGGCCGCAAGGCAAGAATCAACCACGATGCCGCCGTGATCAGGGTCCCCACAATGACGGCTTGAAACGCAGCAATTCTCCGGGTCAGGTAGTTCACCGCCAGGGTCAGCGTGATCACCGTCAAACCGTCGGTCACCAGGATGAGTTCCACGTTAGCGTTCCGGTTGATGTATGCGTGGATGTATCCGGGCAGGCTGATGTACTGCTGCCAGAACACGATCCAGTACCCCGTAAAAATGACCAGGAACCACATAAACCGGCTCAAGCCAGCCAGCACGGTGGCTGTGATCGCAGCCCAAACCCACCACGGCACTGTGAATCCCGGATAGAACGCCACTCCAATCCCAAGCAGCAACGCAATTGCCAGCGCGGACAGAACGATCCGGTAGTTGCCGACCACCACGCAGAAGTTCCGCGCAACTTCCGCTATCGTGGGCGGAGGCGTGTCCCCAGGCTTGCGCGGCTCCCGAAAAAAGAACAGCACCACGAAAAACATCGCGAACACGCTGAGTGCAGAGATCCGGTACACATTCTCGACCCCCAGGTGCTCATGTGCCCAGGACGCAAAAAGGGGTCCGAGAGCGCCGCCAATATTGACCATCGTGTAGTAGATCGAATAGCCGATGGAGCGGACATTCTCCTTGGACGCGCGCGCCGTAGTTCCCACCACGCAGGGCTTGACCAGCGAGATCCCCAGCGCGGGGAGCATCAGAATGAAACCAACGAACAGCCCGAGTGGCACCGCATTGCGTACCGGCGCCAGCCACGTTGCCCCAATGGATCCGATCAGGAAGTACGCGACCGACAAAATGAGGTAGGCGATTGAAAGCGCCCGCCGAAAACCCAGGCGATCGGCGGCGGCCCCGCCAAAAATCGCCAGAAACCACACCATACCGCCAAAGATCCCGGTCAGGGTCCCGGTTTGTTCGGTCGAGAAGTTCAGCTTCTCCTGCAAATACAGGGCTAGGGATGCGAACGCGCCATAGTAGGAAAGGCGCTCAAAAATCTCGCTCAGGTTCGCGATCCAGAAGGGTCGCTCGAAACCGGTGCGTATTTCCTGCAGGCGTTCGGCAAAGGTCAAAAAGGGCTCCCGGGGTGCAGGCGCTTTCGAAGTTCCACTGCAGACAGGCCATCCACTCGAAGGACTTTGTTCCGGCTGGTCTGACCGGCAGCAATAGTAACGGAGGAGCGCGGTACCTTCAAAAGATTCGCGAAGAAGTCGATGCAGGCCCCGTTGGCTTTCCCCTCTACCGGCGGAGCAGTAAGTGCGACTTTCAGCGCATCGCCCAGTTCGCCCGTGATCGCGTTTTTCTTGGCCCGAGGATGCACCTTCACGGCGAAGGACACGCCACGGCCGTCTTCGTGAATCGGGATCACGGATTTCTCGCCAATGAGAAGGCGGTTTCTACCGCCAGGAGCGCAGCCGTCAGCAGCACTTGGAGATTGGCCACCGTGGTTCTCCACCCGATGGTTGCTATTAACGCGACCACCCAGGCCAGCATCATTACGTTGGCACCGATGCAGAACAGCCTCAGTCCGCGCACGCCATACCCGTTGCGGAGTCGCAGCAGGTTCAGCATTGCGGTGAAAAGCAGCGCCAATCCGGTGCCCAGAATCCACAGTCGTCCGCTATAAGTCCGCGGGACCAGCCAGCACTCGACCACCGCCACAAGGAAAAGCGCTCCAGCGCACCCGCGATCGACTAGCCTCATAGCTTTTGACTCCGTGCTCCGAAGATGGCTGTACCCACCCGCACGCACGTCGAACCTTCTTCAATCGCAACCTCGAAATCGTGGGACATGCCCATGGAAAGCACTTCCATACCCACGGCGGGAAGGTTGCGATTGCGAATCTGATCGCGCAACTCCCGCAGCTTCCGAAAATAAGGGCGCGCTGCTTGAGGGTCCTCGGTGTACGGCGGGATTGTCATGAGGCCCCGGATTTCCAGATGGCCGAACTGCGGCGCTGCGGGGAGAAGATGCTCGAGATCCGCTGAGTCGGGAGTCATGCCCGACTTCGCCGCCTCCCCACCCACGTTGACCTCGATTAAAACCGCCAGCCTCTTCCCGGCGCTGCGCGCTGCGTCGTTAAGCTTCTCCGCAAGTTTGAGCGAGTCGACCGAGTCGATCGCGTGAAACAACTCGGCGCACTTAACCGCCTTGTTGCTCTGCAAGTGGCCGATCATGTGCCAACGGGCCTGTTCGAGATCACGCAAGGCATCGGCCTTGCCGGCGAATTCCTGCACGCGGTTCTCGCCAAAGATCCGGATGCCTGCCTCGTACGCCTCCCGTATCGTCCCCGCCTGAAACGTCTTGCTGACCGCCATCAGCGTGATTTCCTCGGGCGAGCGTCCGGCGCGCACCGCGGCCATCCCAATGCGTTCGCGGATTTCGGCAATGTTTTCGCCTATGGACATGCAGCGTCGGATACCACGAAGGACACAAAGTACCACGAAGGAAGGCGCGGGCTGGAATGTCCGCGCCCCATAATGACTTTGGTGACCACAGGCCGGCCAAGCGCGCTTACATGATCGCCGTCGGTGGCGCCGGTTCATCCGGGCGGCCCGCGTTGGCTATCGGCACGCGGACCATGACGAACGCGATGATCGCCAGGACGATAAACCCGGAATACGTCGCCGGCGTGGCAAAGATCACCGGCAACGGCTTGTTGAAGAAATAGAAGGCCGCCACCACCAGCCCGAGAATAGCTTCGCCGGCGATCATGCCGGAAGCGGTGAGCACGCCCGCATTCTCTACCCGAGCCTTCTGCGCATCATTGAAACCGCGTTTGTCGCGCATCCGGTCGGTAAGCCAGCGAATCACGCCGCCCAAAAAGATTGCGAACGTCGTCTCCAGCGGCAAGTACATTCCCACCGCGAACAGCATCACGCTTTTAACTTCCAGCATGATCATGGCAAAGCCCATCAGCACGCCCGCCATTACCAGCGGCCACGGCATGTTATGCCCAACGATGCCCTGGGCCAGAGAAGCCATCAATCCAGCCTGCGGCGCGGACAATTGCGGATCGCCGAAGCCGATCCCGCCGCGGTTGATGTTTCCCTGGTGCAGTACCAGCAACGGAAAGTACAAAGCGAGGCTGGCGACCGCAACTCCCAGAAAATCCCCCAACTGCATCTTCGCGGGCGTGCCTCCCAGAATGTGCCCGACTTTGAGGTCTTGCAGCATTTCGCCTGCGACCGCCGAGGAGACGCAGACCACCGCGGCAACCCCCAATACCGCCGCAACCCCGCTCATTCCCGACACTCCGATGGCCACCATCAGCAAGGCTGCAATGATGAGCGTGCACAGCGTCAGTCCCGACACCGGATTATTGGATGAGCCGATCATGCCCACCAGGTTTCCGGAAACCGCCGCAAAGAAGAAGCCAACCACGATCATTACCAGCGCGGCCGTGAGGGCGCCGCTCAGTGTCCCCGAGAAGTGGTAATACAACACGATCATGCAGAGAAAGGCCGCGCCCAATCCCCCAAACACTACCTTGCCGTTCAGGTCGCGCTCCGTACGGTTGGTTGCCGCGTGAACCGCCGCCGATTTCTTCAAGTCAGAAACCGCTCGCCTCATGCCGATGGCGAGGCTCTTGCGCATGCGGAACAGCGTCCATCCCGCGCCCACCATCATGCCTCCCACCGCAATGGGCCGCACGATGTTGTACCAGACCGCCCCAGCCAGGTTCCCCTCCGTCCCAGGCGCCATCGTGGCTTGCAGCGTCGGTCCCAGGAAGTAGATGATCAACGGAACCAGCAGCCCCCACGCCACCACCCCTCCGGCAAAGTTGAGCGATGCCAGTCGAGGCCCAATGATGTATCCCACACCCAGGTACGCCGGGCTGATCGCCGGAGCTTGAAACGTCGTGACTCCGCCCACGCTTACGATGGGCGCCGTGCTCGTCCTTCCCAGCTTTAACACGCTGCTGCCGATCTTCCCGACGTGGATGACGAACGCCTTGCTCGCGTTAAACAACTGGAATGCGCCCAGCAGGTAGATCAGGCCGCCCAATCCCATGTTGGCAAACAGCAACTTCGCCGCGCCCGCCCCCTGTTGCCCCGCTTTGTGAATTTCCGATGCCGCCACCGACTCCGGGAAGGGAAGCTCAGGATCTTCCACCATTACGCGTCGGAGTAATGTCACAAATAAAATGCCCAGCGATCCTCCCACCGCCATCAGCGCAACCGATTTCCAATATGCGTCACGGAATCCAAACGAACTCCAGGCGCCCGAAATGAGGAATGCCGGAATCGTGAACACCGCTCCCGCTGCGACCGATTCGCCAATCGAACCGACGGTTCGCGCAATGTTCTCTTCTAGCAGCGACCCCTTCATCAGCCGCAAAAGGGCCATGCCAATGACCGCAGCCGGATACGTGGCCGCGATCGTCATACCGGCGCGCAAGCCCAGATAAGCGTTCGCAGCGCCTAAAATCACGGTCAGCATCAACCCGATCAGCACCGCCCGGAAGGTGAATTCCTTCATCTCCATGTTCTCGGGCACGTACGGGCGGAACTTCTTCTCCGGTAGAACGCTAGATGGAGTGCTCATGAGATCCTCGCAAGTGATTCCTGCAGCTAGATATGTTCGAAAGTTGCCGCGACCGCGCACGTTAGCATGCGGCACCTGACGATTACAAGTACATGACGCGCGGGTCGGTGTGAGCGTGGCCGTCGGAAACCCTGCCACCGAAGCGCTCGAGAATTCCCATTCGGGGGAACTTTCGGTGCGGAACCGGGTTACAATGAAATCAATAACTTGGGCTGAAAGGTGCGGGCCCCCAGGAGTTACTCCGATGTTCCCCTTTGCCCGACCCCAATTCTGGGCTCTCTTCTTTACTCAGTTCCGTTGTGAACACTGCGGCGGCCGCGAAGGCTATGTGTCCCGCCCGCGAAATTCTTTCGAGACCTATGTTTTGCCCCATCTCTATCTCCGTCCCGCCCGTTGCGGGGAGTGTTATCGCCGCTCCTGGCGCCCCCTTCGAGTTCGCCTCTTGCCACGGATGGATGCGATGCAATTTGATGCCGAGGCCATGGTGGCATCCGCCAAGACGGCTGATTCCAGCCAAGCGCGCAGGCAAACCCGGGACCATCGGGAAGAACGCCGGCGCATTGCATGAGCATGGCCGTCCCCGCTATACTGAATAGGATTCGTCTGGCGGGAGCCCGCTTGTACCCTCCGGATGACAGGAGGTCGTCTTCAGCAGTAGCTGGGACCGAGCTCGGGCCATGCAGGTTGGTACCGTGGGCAGAGGGACTGCTTTTGTTTCGCGGGCCGCGCTGCTGGCCGAAAGTCTCTTCGCCACGTTGTTCCCCGCCGATTGCCGCATCTGCGGCGAACCCTTAATACGAATCTCGCGCCTTCCGGTTTGCGAAAATTGCCTGGCTTCGATTCAACCGATGACCGGCGGCGTGTGCTCGATTTGCGGCCAGCGCTTAGTATCGCCCCATGCCTTCCGCGGTGAAGCCGGGGAACCTCGCTGTGGCGTGTGCCGGCGCCTGGAGCAGCCCTTCGTCAAGGCCGTCGCCTACGGCAGCTACGAAAGCGGTCTGCGCGACCTGATCCACATGCTCAAGTACCAGGGGGTCCGTCCAGCGGCGAATGTCCTGGGCCGCATGCTGGCGGAGGTCCTTGCCGCCCTGGAACCCTCCTGGCCCGATGCGCACCTGCTGGTGGTTCCCGTCCCGCTGTTTCCCTCGAAGCTGCGCCGCCGTGGGTTCAACCAGTCCGAACTGATTGCCAGGATGGCGCTGAAGTTGTCTCCGTCGCGCCCGCGATACACGCTTTGCATCGATCTGCTGGATCGTTCTCGCGACACCGCATCCCAAGCCGGGCTCACCCCTCACCAGCGACGCGAGAATTTGCGGGGTGCGTTCCAGGTGCGGGATCGTAAGGAAATATCGGGACGCGAGGTTCTTTTGGTGGACGACATTTTTACGACCGGCGCCACCGCTTCGGAATGTGCCCGCGTGTTGCGCCGCGCAGGCGCGGCTCGGGTCTGGGTGGCGACCGTGGCTCGAACCCTGAAAACCGACGTGCAAGGTGTTCAATTCGAGCCCGATGAAAATCCTTCGATGACCATGGCGGCGCACGGCTGAGCAGAGTTTTATGGGAGCAAAGATCGACAATTCGATGCGCGCGATGATCGGCCGCTCCGCCGCCGGCGTCCTCGCCGTGGCTACCGGTTCCTACGGGAACTCCCATGCCCTGCATGCGCCCGTGCTGGTGCTGAACGCTTCCTACGAACCCATCAACGTGTGTGCCGCCCGACGCGCCATCGTGCTGGTGCTGAAGGGTGTCGCCATGGCCGAGGAAGAGAACGGCCATTTCCTGCATGCAGCCCGGGTCGCCATGCGCGTTCCCTCCGTCATCCGCCTGCTCGAGTACCGCCGCATCCCCCACCAGACCCGCGCGCTTTCCCGCAAGAACATCCTGCTGCGCGATCGCAACACCTGCCAGTACTGCTCGCTGGTGCTCGCTTCCGGCGAACTGACACTCGACCACGTCACTCCGCGCTCCCGTGGAGGCTTGTCTACCTGGGAGAATCTGGTCGCCTGCTGCCATCCCTGCAACCGCCAGAAGGGCAATCAGACCCCGCTCGAAGCCGGCATGAAACTCCTGCGCGAGCCCCGCGCCTTCAACCTCCATACCAGCCGCCACATCATGCGCTTGATGGGCCGGTCGGATGATAAGTGGAGGAAGTACCTGTTTTACTAATTCCGAGTTTCGCGAACAGCCAACAAACGCGAGGGCCGGGGATCAATCCCCGGCCCTCTCCACATGAAACTTGAAACCCGAAACTACTTCTGTGGCTGTGGCTGCACCTGCGGCTCCTTCTTTTCCCCTGGCGGCAGTTCCTTGCCCTCGTACGTAATTCTCGTCTTCGACCCGAATTTCTTGTAGTTCTCGTACCTCACGATTTCCCGAATGTGGATGTCGCCGGTGTAGAAATGCAATGTGTCGTCGGCTTTCGTGTAAGTCGGGAACCAGTAAACCTTATCAATCTGCTCGCGCCAGGTGGTGAAGTTCGGGTACAGATGTTCTTCCTTGTTCTTCTTCTTGCCCCCGTAAATCTGCGGCACGGTCTTGCCGTAGGTTTTCACGATCTGAAAATCATGGTCATCGACCCAGATGCGTCCCTGGAAATAGCGCTTCTTCCCCACGATCTGCTTGGGCGCGATGTCGAAAACATAGCAGTGCAGGTCGTCTTCCTGCTGCTGCCCCACATACAACACGTCGTATTCGCCGACTTCATCGCTGGTCAGCACGAAAGGCAAGCGGTTGCGGATGTCGTCGAAATCCCCCTGGTCCATCGACAGCCCCGCCTGGTCAAGGCTCGACTGCGGCGCGAACACAACGTTCTCCAGGCGCTTGCTGTTGTTGTCGAACACCACGTCGAATACTTCGTGGTATTCCCCCTTGACCGTGTCCCCATCGAGCACTTGAACTTTGACATCCTGCCGGTAGGTGTACTGGTCGCGGGCTTCCTTGAATTCTTTTTCCTTGGCCGCGAAGCGCTTGATGATCTCTTCCGGTGTCATTCCCTTGGGCTGGGACTTGTCGAGCGGGCCTTCCTCGGCGGCCGCAACCCCGGCCAGCAGGAAAGCGAAGACCACAATGGAGAGCACCGGGCGCGCTGAGAATTTCATAGGAATAGTGTAGAAGAAATTGGCACGCAAGAAGAGGCCGAACTGCTGCCTTCCTACCCCCGGACCCTCTCCGCTCAGGGAGTCCGGAGGGTAGGGAAGACTGCAGTTTCTGCCTGTCTGATTAGACGATGAGAGGCGCTCTGGGGTTGCAAGCCAGCTTTGGAAAACAAAATTCCGCCGCGAGGCCCACGCGGACGCCGCCGGCCACCCTGCTGATCAAAGTAAGCTAACAGAACCACGTCACCGCCTCCGCCATCTCCGCGGCACTTCAAACCACAGCACTTCCTCCGCCATCTCCGCGGCACTTCAAACCACAGCACTTCCTCCGCCATCTCCGCGGCATTTCAAACCGCTGCACTTCCTCCGCGATCTCTGCGGCATTCTCCGCGCCCTCTGCGGTAAAGCCGTCACCGAAGCATTCATTGAAAATAGCTCTCCACGCCCCCGGTTGAGCCCTTCGTGCCCTTGGTGGTAATGAGGAATTGTTACAGGACTGTTAAACTTCGAGCCGGAACACCGATTGCCGCCCTCGCCCACCCCGCGGCGCTAGGTCCCACCCTCTGATGCAGCTACAATATCCCCGTGAAACCGCAGATCTCTGTCGTCGAAGACGACCAGGATATTTCCCGTTTAGTCCGCCATCATCTCGAGGGTGCCGGCTTCGCTGTCAAAATCTATCCCTCGGGAAATACAATTCTTGCTGAAGCCGAGCGGCAGCGTCCCGCACTTTTTCTTCTCGATATCATGGTTCCCGGCAAGGACGGCCTGGAACTATGCCGCCAGATCCGCCAGACGCAAGCCTTAGCCATGATCCCCGTGATTTTCCTGACCGCCAAGAGCGGCGAATCCGATCGCGTGCTCGGCCTCGAACTGGGCGCCGATGACTATATCCCGAAGCCTTTCAGCCCGCGCGAACTGGTCGCCCGGGTGAAGGCCGTGCTCCGGCGATTTGAGCGCCCGCTGGCCTCCGGTCCCATACGGGTTGCCGGCATCGAGATCGACCCCTCCGCCATGACCCTGCAAGTGGACGGCAAGCCGGTGACCACCACCGCGACTGAGTTTCGCTTGCTCGACTACTTTGTACGGCACTTGGGCCGGGTCTTCACCCGCGACCAGCTCCTTGATTCCGTCTGGCGCGATACCTCCTACGTGACGCCGCGTTCCGTCGACGTCTATGTCCGCCGCATTCGCGAAAAGATTGAGCCCGACCCCGAGAATCCCCGCTACCTGAAAACCGTGCGAGGCGCCGGCTACCGCTTCGAGGCCCCGAAGTGAGAAATCGGATTTTCTTCAAGATGCTGGCCGCCTCGGCCCTGGTCGTGGTCGTAGCCGCCATCACCATGGACGTCACCATCCGGCGGGTCTGGGAAAGTTCCCTGCGCGACGAGATCCAGCGGGGCCTGACCGCCAGAACTCGCCTCTTCGCAAACCGCGTAGAAATCGATCGCCAGCGTTCACTCCAGGACATCACCTCGCAGGAGGCTCTGGCCGCCGGCGCCCGCGCCACCATCATCGATCCTACCGGCCAGGTGCTGGCTGACTCCGAAGCCGATCCCGCCAGCATGGAAAATCATCGCACTCGCAAGGAATTTGCTTCCGCTCTCGCGGGCAACATCGGGATTGATGAACGCCGCAGCCACACCATCGGCATTCCCTTCATGTACGTCGCCGCGCCCGTCTCCGGCGGCGCCGTCCGTCTCGCCTACCCCTTGTCAGACGTCGAAGCCGCATCCCGGCGGGTTCATCGCGCCTTGCTGCTCGGCTCTCTGATGGCGTTCGTCATCGTGATGCTGCTGGCTGCCGTCGGCGCGCAGTACACCGCCCGGCGTTTGCAGCGCATCGTGTATTTTGCCGAGCGCATCGCAGCCGGGGATCTCACCGCCCGCATTTCCGCGACTTCGGTTGATGAAATCGGCCAGGTCGCCACCGCCCTCGATAAAACCGCCCGCAAGGTCGAGGAAAGCTTTCTTGCCGTGCAAACCAGCCAGCGCCAGCTCGAGACCCTGCTCAACTCCATGCAGGACGCGGTCATCGCCGTGGGTGCCGACGGCCGCGTGCAATGGGCCAACCACCGCATGGAAGGGTTGGCTCGCCAGGGCGCCCGCCTGCATGCCCCGGTCGTGGAGACGGTCCGCGATCCACAATTCCTGGCTGCCGTCCGCGCTGCGACCGACGGCAAAAAAATCGCCTCGGCTCGGGCCACTTCTATTCTTGCCGGGCGAACCTTTGACGTCACCGCCGCTCCTCTACCCGGCGGCGGCGCCGTCGCCGTGCTGCGCGATCTCACCGAGACCGAGCGCGTCGAAAAAACCCGCCGCGATTTTATCGCCAACGTTTCCCACGAACTGCGCACCCCCCTGACTTCCATTCAGGGCTACACCGAGACCCTCCTCGATACCACCGCCGACAATGGCCACACCCGCGAATTCCTGGAAATCGTCCGCAAAAACGCCGCCCGCATGTCGCGTCTGACCGAAGACCTGTTGACCCTGGCGCGCGTCGAGTCCGGAGAACAGCGCTTTGACCCGCAGCCCGTCGCTCCCGCCGAACTGCTCAACGATGCGGTCGAAAGCTTCCAGGGAATGGTTCACGCCCAAGGCATGGAACTCGCCATCGAAGAAACCGTCGACACTCCCGTCAACGCAGATCGCGAAGCTATCCACCAGGTGTTCTCCAACCTGGTCGAGAACGCGATCAAGTACGCAGGATCCGGCAAACGCATCGTGCTGGGTGCACGCCCCGCCGAACGCGGGGTCCAGTTCTACGTGCGCGACTTCGGTCCCGGCATCGCCTCCGAGCACCTGCCCCGCATCTTCGAGCGCTTCTACCGCGTCGACAAGGCACGCTCCCGCGAGTCCGGAGGCACCGGCCTCGGGCTGGCAATCGCGAAGCACATCGTGCTGGCCCATTCCGGCGCCATTCGCGCCGAGAGCGAAATGAATCACGGCTCGGAGTTCCTCTTCACCCTGCCATTGGCCGCGAGGAATTAGGCTGCCGCCCGTTCACTGCTTGGTCGTGAAAGCCAGATAGCTGTGCGGTTGTACCTTCACCTCGTAAGCTGCCCGCTGAGGCCCGTTCGCATTCTGCGGACGCTTCCCGGATGGCAGTTCCGTAAGACGGGCTCCCGTCACCAGATTGGTCACCGCCGAGCCTGGCGGTAGAAGTACCGTGACGTCCACCGGTTGGTCGCGGAAGGACTCGACAACGAAGCTGCCATTGTCGTAAGCAAATAAGCTCACTTTTGCGGGGGCCTCAATGCGAACCGGAAAGTCTCCCATCACATAGCTCCGCACCGCATTCAAAGCTGCTTCTGGAATCTCGTACAGGTCCGTGAAATTGTCAGGCACGGTCAGCACGAAGAGTTTGCCTTTACCATACTGGTTCATCAGCAGAATCGGAAACCCGTTGTCGTCGGCGATGCCGCGGACCACCGGCCACGCATCATTGGTGAGAAAGCGGATCTGCGGGAAAAGGATTTGCCTGCTCGCCTTTCCCAGCGCAGTGCCCGCACCCGGCCCGAAAGCTCCAATAAAACTGGTGACCGGTTCGTGCATACCGGTCGTACGCAGCTCGACCAGATCCTCGATCCCTTTGCCCTCCAGCGCCCGCAGCAGCCCGGAGGTAAGCACGACCGTCTTGCCGGCCTCCAGTTGCGCCTTCACATTGGCCAACACCTTCGGATCCGACGCGGCCGACTCGGTTAGCAGGATCACGGCAGCCTCATTCGGGAAGCTGGCGTAAAGCTCGATCGGGATGCCGATCATGCCCAGAAAGTTATGCAGGAAATCCTCGCCCACCGCATGCGGGGGACGATAGCTGGCGATGCCGATGGGTTTGCCGAGCCGGTCGATGAAGGGCTTCACCTGGTCCAGTGCTTCCCCGGCGACGGACGCGAAAGTGGGCTTGCCCTTGCCGCGCTCCACGATTTTCTTCCAATTGACGCTCGTGGCTCTATCCTGCCAGGGACGCTCGCCCAGCTTGGGTTCGCCCAGCAGATCGAGGTAGTTGAACAGCGTCATCTCCTTCGCCTTGGCGAAAACCGTCAGCCACAACTGCTCGCAATAGCGGTCGAGATAGGTAATGTCGTAGGTGTCGACCCACCCGCCGCCTACCCGCGCCGGCGCAATGTTCTCGAAGTAGCGCACGATGGAATAGCCCTCGTACTGCTGCAGGTTCTGGTCGGTGATAATCGGATCGCGCGTCTCCGTTCCCGCATAAATGGCGTCGAAAATCTTCGGCTGCTGCTCCAGGTCATACCCATTGCCCTGGAAATGCTCATACCAGTTGGGAAACTTGATGGTGATCGTCACCTTGGGATTCACCGCGCGCGCCGGCTCGACCACCAGGTCTCGCGAAACTTCGTTCATGGTCGTCAGCCGGAAATCCGTCCAGCTCTGCTCGCCCTTGGCAGCGATGTCAGAGGGCGTCTTGGTGTTGGCGAAAAAGAAATCGTCCAGGATGACTTCATCGAAATGCTTCGCGGTGAATTCCGCCACCTGCTTCACATACTCGCGATCGGCAGGCTTGGTGTAGGTGAACGAGGCAAATTGCCCGTTGTCGCTGTCGGAATAGCAGATCGCCCCCGCAACCTTGACGCCATGGTTGAGAAAGAATCTCTTCGCGTCTTCAAGAACCTGGTCGTCGGCCAGCACCCGGCTGCGATAGGTTTCAATGTAGACCTTGTCCACATGAAGCTGCCCGCTGATCGTCGCCCAACTGCTCTTCAGCCACTGCTGATCTTTCATCTTGACCGTGCCGGCCACCGGTATATAGACAACGGTCTCGAAGCTTTTTTGGGAGTCGCCGGCCCAGGCAAAGGATGCAGCGACCGGGACTAACATCGCCAAGCAACGCAAAAGTCGGCTCGTCAAAAGGGCCTCCTGGAGAACGAAAGGCACACTGCCCGTCCATGCGCCGGATCGGGCACTCGTCGCAGCCCCTACCCTAGACAACAAAATCGATATTGTAAAGGCAGTTCTGGATCCCGGCGTCCGCCATCTCCGTTTTCGCACCGCCTTCTGCCCATCCCCGGCTTGCAATCTCCGTGGCCCCATTTCCTGGGGACTTCCGCTTGCACCATTTTGATTGCGAAATTTACATGCTTTTAACCCGCACCCCGCAAAAAGCGCCTATCCTCCTTACTTGGACATCCATCCCTACAAGCGAAAGAAAGGCGATGCAGCCCCGACCCCCTCTACCGCACGGCCTCGGAGAAATGTGCGCATGAGTACCGCCCTCGCAAAGAATCCCGCGCCCCAGCCTGACTACCGCCACCTGGTGCAGCTCACTGTGCAAGCGTGCCGCTTGGCGAAAGACGCGGCCGGAGCCGCCGCCGAAGGCATCGCCACCGGTTCGGAGGTTCTCCTTAATTCCTTGCGGCAGCGCGAGAAAGAACTCGACCGGCTCGACATGGAAATCGACGATGGCGTCACCGACGCGATCACCCGGGTGGGCGCCTCCGAAGCCCGCGAACTGCTCGCCTGCATGAAGTTCATGATCAGCCTCGAGCGCATCGGCGACCTGCTGCTCAGTTTCGCCAACAGCGCCCATGCCGCCGGCGGACGCCTCGATCCCCAGGATGTCCGCGAACTCACCCAGATGGCAACCCTCCTCGAAAAAATGCTGACCGATGTCGGCGATTCCTTCTCCGGCCGCGACGTCAAGAAAGCCATCGACGTGCTCCGCGCCGACGCCGAGATGGACCGCTTGCGCAACCTCATCTTCCTGCGCCACATCGAGAACCCCGAGAACATCTCCCACCAGGCCAGCCTGCAAGTCATCTTCATGACTCAGTCGCTCGAGCGTGCCGGCGACCACGCCAAAAACCTCGCCGAGGAAGTCTGCCACTTCGTCAGCGGCCACACCGTCCGTCACGTCCTGATGGCCTACGACAAGCCCATCGAGCAGATGTTCATCGAATGGCTGCGCGCGAAGGATGCCGAACCGCGCTAGACCGAAGTCCCGCTTCTCAACTGTCAGGTTTCGGGGGTCAGCTCTTCACGACCTCAGCCTTCAGGCTTCCTATGTAAGTTTCAGTCCCCGCTCCGCGGTCATCCTTCCTCAACATCGGTCTCTCTACTCCTGGCTTCGCTCTCTCCTGCGAGCCAGGACCTCACCCCTGACCCCTGATCCTCCGACACCTGCTCTCGTGATCCACATCACAGCTTTCTGAGACATCCCCCGTCATGGTTGTAACTGGATGAAAAGGTTCGCTCCAGCCCCAGGACACAAACTCCTCGCCGCCACCCCGGCAGCCTGCATCTTGCTGTTTCCAAATGGCTTAGCGAATTCATGGGAGAGCGCCGTAGTGCTCTACATCGTCCCCTTCGCGGTGGCGGCGGCGGCCGTGATGTTCGTGATCTGGCGCCGGCACACCAAGGACGTCGGCGCGCTCACCCGCGAACTTGACCAGGCGCGAAGCCTGGTTGAGCAACGGCAACACGAGCGCGACCTCGCCCAGGAAGAACTCTTCCGCCGCCTCTATGAGGAGCGCGAACTCAACAAGGAGAAAACCCAGTTCCAGTCGCAGCTCGCCGAGTATGAAAAGTACGCCGCTCTGGCCCAGTTGGCGTTGGGAGCTGCCCACGAGATCAACAATCCCCTGCTCGGCATTCTCTCTCACCTCGAACTTGAGCTCAAGGACGCCGCCGATCCCGAAGCCCGCCAGGAGATCGAGCAGTGCATCGCCGGCGCCAGGCGCATCTCGTCTACCTTGCACGGCTTGGTGAACTATGCGCGTCCCGGCCCGCTGGTGCTCAGCAAAATCAGCCTGCAGCGCCTGGTTGCCGACACCCTCGCTTTCCTCGAGCACCAGCCCATGCTGCGCGGAAAGCAACTCGAGAACCTTATCCCTCGCGATCTTCCCAACATCCGCGCGGACGCAAACCAGCTCTCGCAGGTCCTGATGAACCTGTTGCTGAATGCCGCCGAAGCAACCCCCGAGGGTGGCCGCATCGCCATCACCGCCAGCAAGCTGACCTTCGTCGACATGATAGAGCTTCGTGTCAGTGATACCGGCTGCGGGATTCCCCCCGACATCCTCGTCCACGTCTTTGAACCGTTCTTTACCACCAAGAAAGGCCGCGGCACCGGCCTCGGCCTCAGCATCAGCCAGGCTTATGTGCGCAGCCATAACGGCGAAGTTCGCGTAGACAGCGTCCTGCATCACGGCACCACCGTGACCCTTACGCTGCCCATTCGCCAGGAAGAATCCAGCGAAAACGCAAAGGAGGAATCGGAAATAGTGGTGTGAACCGCAGGCTCCAGGCTCTGGGCTGTCGCCAAGCTTCCGGACCTGGTCGCTGACACGTGAGCTTCCGAGATTTTATGTCCTACACCGTCCTGGTCATCGACGACGAAGACCTTACCCTGCGCACCGTCTCCCGTGGGCTGCGCCAGGAGGGGTTTGAAGTTTTCACCGCCGCCTCCGGCGAAGATGCGCTCCGCGTCTTCGCGGAGGAAAAGCCCGACCTCACCTTGCTCGACATCGTGCTTCCCGGCATCGATGGCGTGGAAGTGCTGCGCCGCATGAAGGCTGCCAACCCCGCCGCCATCATCCTCATGATGAGCGCCTACCACATGGTGGACCGGGCCGTCGAAGCCATGAAGCTGGGCGCCTACGACTACCTCATCAAACCCTTCCACCTCGCCGACCTGATTGCCACCCTGCACCGCGCCGGCGAAATGTTGGCCCTGCGCGTCCGCGTGCGCGATAACGTGGAAATGGCCCGTGGCCGCTACGACTTTGGCAAGGTCGTCACCCACAACGAAGCCACCCGCCGCATTCTGGAAGTTGCGCGCAAGGCCGCCGAATCCGATCACACCACCATCCTGCTCCAGGGTGAGAGCGGTACCGGTAAGAGCGTCTTCGCCAAGGCCATTCATTACGCCAGCCCGCGCGCGGCCATGCCTTTGCTCGAACTCAATTGTGCCGCCCTCCCCGATTCCCTGCTCGAAAGCGAACTCTTCGGTTTCGAGCCCGGTGCCTTCACCGACGCCCGCCGCCGCAAGGAAGGCCTGCTCGAGCGTGCCCACGGCGGCACCCTGTTTCTCGACGAGATTGCCACCATGACCGCCAGTGTGCAGGCCAAGCTGTTGCGCGTGCTCGAAGAGAGCACCTTCATGCGCCTGGGCGGCACCCATCCCATCAAAATCAACGTCCGCTTGATCGCCGCCACCAATGCCGACCTCAAGGATGCCGTCGCCCGGGGCATTTTCCGCGAAGATCTTTATTACCGCCTCAACGTCGTTCCCCTCTTCCTTCCCCCGCTTCGCGATCGCAAGGAAGACATCGTGCCCCTGGCACTCGATCTCATGCAGCATTTCAATCGCGAACTGAATAAGCGCTTCACCGGCTTTACCCCCGGAGCTGCCGAGTTGCTCCAGAACTATCCTTGGCCGGGCAACATCCGCGAGTTGAAGAACGTGATTGAACGAACCATGATTCTCGTCGCCGAAGGCGACATCGACGCCTCCGCCTTGCCCGAAGAAATTCGCGATTACGCTCGTCGCAGCCCCAAAGATCGCCGCGGAGAGCCCATCACCGCCGACATGGATGTCTCCCCTACCGGCCGCCAGTTGGTCAGCCTGCGCGAACTCGAAGACGACTACATTCAGGAGGTCCTGGCCGCCACCGGCAACAACAAAACCCACGCCGCCCGCATTCTCGGCATCCATCCCACCTCGCTCCTGAGACGGCTAAAGAAGGAGCAGGGGGAATAGGCTCCAGCACAGCCCAGACCCACAGCCCAGACCCAAAGACCGAAGCCAGAGTCCCAATCTCGCCCTCTCGTCCTAAAATACTTCTGTGCTCCAACTCCACATGCGCCCCGCCGAAGTCAACGACGTCGACGCCATTGTCAGCCTGGTGAATCGCGCCTTTGTTGCCGAGTCTCCTTACATCGAAGGGGAACGCATCAATGCCGACGGCGTTCGCGAGCTCTGGCCCAAAGGAACGTTTCTGCTGGGCGAAGAAAACGCTGTCCTGGCCGCATGCATCTTCGTGGAACCGCGGGGAGAACGTGCTCACCTGGGACTCGTGTCCGTTGACCCCGTCCGCCAAGGGAATGGGCTCGGGTCAAACCTCATGGCGGCCGCCGAAGCCCATTGCCGCGCCAACGGCTTTCGGGAGATGGAGCTGCGCTTCATCAACCGTCGCACCGAACTCGAGCGCTTCTATACCCGTATGGGTTTCGTCGCAACCGGCGTCAAGGAAGCTGCCGTGAATCACCGCGTGAAGCTGCCCTTCCTCTTTGTGCAGATGACCAAGGCGCTGGTCTAGGCGGGAACTTCTTCTCCGATTTCGCCGTACACCATCTCAGGAGAATCCCGTGATGAAATATCTCGCTGCTTTCCTGCTCGTCCTTGTCCCCTGGGCCGTCGAGGCAGCCGAACCCGACCCTTCTGCTGCGCCCCAGGCCCAGGAAAAATTCGCTCCCGGCGGTTACATCCGTCTCCACCTGAGTCCCGGCGGCTACACCATCACGGGCAACGATTCGGATACGATCCAGGTCACCTGCCAGGCCGCAAATTCCGACCGCCTCAAGCAGGTGAAGGTCCAGATTCGCACCAGCGCCTCCAGCGCCGACGTCTCCATTACCGACACGCCTCACAACAACTTCCAGGCGACCATCTCGGTCCCCCGTCGCTCCCATCTCCGCGTCCGCCTGTTCGCCGGCGAGGTCATCATCGGCGACGTGGAAGGCGACAAGGATGTGGAGGTCGGAGCCGGCCGCATCGAAGTCCGGGTTCCCCATCCCGAGCAATACGGACACCGCGATGCCTCCGTCCGCGCCGGCAGCATCGAAGCCTCCGCCTTCGACATTTCCAAAGGTGGCTTATTCCGATCCTTCGACCAGAAAGGCCCCGGCAGGTACCGCCTGCACGCCCACGTCTCGACCGGCGAGATTGATTTCCCCGGCCCGCTCTAGCGCATCCCGCAAGGAGTGGGTAAATGGATACAAGCCAAGAGCCTTTGCAGCGAAGCTCGCAAACGAGGATCGCAGGCTCGCACCGCAAACCCTGGCAGCGTCCCTTCAGGCCCTGCTCCGCGCCCCTGCGGCTCCTCTCCCCCTCCTCTGCGGTTAAGGCCTTGCCCGAGGTATTCGAGATAGCCGTCCTCCTTGACTCACACCGCCGCCAAACCTATCCTCCCCTTGGGAGGCAGCCCCATGCTCGGCAACCGCTCTTGGGACGACTGGATTGCCCAGTACTCGACCAGCCACCAGAACCCGGTAAACCGCGTCTGCCACACCATCGGCATCCCCCTCATCGTGCTCTCGCTGCTATTCCTTGTCGTGACCCTCTTCGTCCATCGCTTCTGGCCAATCGCGGTTGGACTATTTGTCCTGGGCTGGATCTTCCAGTTCGTCGGGCACGCCTTCGAAGGCAAGCCCCCCGAATTCCTCTCCGACTGGCGCTTCCTGCTGGTAGGCACGCGCTGGTGGGCGGCCAAGGTCCGCGGCAAGGCCTAGTTCAACGGCCAACTTTCTTCTCCACTCGGCGACACAGGAATGTTATGAGGATCGCTGCTAATTCGATTTCCGGGTAAGGCGCAGTAGCAGAGCAACTCCCCCGCCGAGCAGGAACGCTCCCAGCAGGAACCACTTCGCGATCGGGACCCCGCTGACAAACCCCATGAACACGAAGCCAAGCGCAATCAGCACACCGGCAACTTCCGCGTCCACTTGCATGACACGAAAAACACCCGGGTGCCGCTGCCGGTCGCGATGCTTCATGCCCGCAATTGTCCCACCGGCACCTGGCGAAAGCCGTCCCGAAAAACCCGAATTCCATCAGGAACACGCGGCCCACCGGTCGTAGCGAGGGCCTCCTCGCCCTCACTACACCATCTGTTGGTATCAGGGAATCGCCTACATGCTTGCCGAAATCTGCCCGGCTTCCTTCTGCGCTTTCGTCCGGATGAACGCATAGGGCAACGCCGGCAGCGAATTGAATTCCGCGGCCCGCTTTAGATAATCCTGCGCCTTCGCCGTGTCCCCCTGGGCCCGATACGCCTGGCTCAGCCGGTACAGGTTCTGCGGATTTTGTTGGTTGGCCTGTCCCAGTTCCGCGATCGCCTTGCCATAATCTTTCTCCGCCAGCGCAATCCTGCCTTCCAACTCATGCGCCTGCTTGACTTGCGCATCGTTCCGCGAAGCTTCCGCGCCCTTGCGGAATTCTTCCGCATGCTTCTTCGCCCCGGACAGATTTTTTTTCCCGATGGCCACCGCCGCCGAGTTGAAGTGGTGCAGCAGCGTGGCATTGTTCTTGATTTCCTGCGACAAGCTGGAATCCGCCACCAACTGCAGGGACTGATCGAACTCCTTCGCTGCCGCGTCGTACTTCTGCATCTGTTGCAGGATGTTGCCCTTGGCCTGCAGATCCGCCGCCATCGATGCTTTATCCCCCTTCTTCTCGGCGACCGCGAATTCCTTGTCCATCGCTGCCAGCGCCTGGTCCAGCTTGCCGCTGTCGGCCGCCATCACCGCCATCCCAAAAAATGCCGTCCGCAGTTCGCCATCATTACGCGCCTGCTCAGCCATGGCCTGCAATTCTGCAGCCGCCTCTTTCTCCTTGCCGCTATACATGTAGTCGGCCGAGATGCCAAAGTGCGACGGGTTAAAATGCGGATCAATCGAAAGCGCCTTGCGATACTGCGCGATCGACTCGTCGTAGCGCCCCATCTTCAGCAACAGCTCGGCGTACGAATCGTAGGGATTGGGATCATTCGGAATCAGCGCGATGTATTTCTTGAACGCCTCTTCTGCATTCCCGTAGTCACGCTTCTGCCGATAGCAGTATCCCAACAGGTTGTATACCTGCGAGTAGTTGGGAGCCAGTTCCGCTGCTTTCTTGTAGTGCGTCAGGGCCTGGTCCAGTTCCTGCTGCCCGAAATAATAATTTCCCAGCGTGAAGTGCGCCCGTTCATCGTTCGGGTAAGCCGTCACCAGCTGGTCCAGATACTCCTTTTGCATCTCGGTCACGCCGTTCGCCCCAGCCTGGTTCGCCAGGATCAGCAACCTCTCGCCATTCGACGTCTTGGGTGCGAGCGCCACCGCCTTTTTCAGGTGTTCAAAGAACTCCTTGGCCGTCGGAGAGTTGTTGGCGCGCGCCAGCTCCGCGGAGGCGAACTCCGAATCCAGCGCCAATGCCTTATCAAAGTGTTGCAGCGACTCCTGCCCCAGCAGCCGCTCCGAAAGATCGCGCCCCGCCAGAAACTCCTTCCGCGCTTCTTCCGATGTGGTCGTGACCGGGATCTTCCCGCCGTCTGAGGAAGCCGCCACGTCGCTGCCCGATTTATTGCACGCAATCCAGGTGGCCGCGCTGAGCACCAGCACTGCAATCCAAACTGTCCGTGTCGATTCCTTTGCGCACATGGAATTTCTCCTTCGAAAATGTATTGGTTGAATCTGGAGCGGAAACCCGGGACGCAGGGCTTCGATGAAAGTCCCTGTGGCTAGACGGCAGCGCTCCGGTTTGGATAGCAGGGCGCGTCTGGAAATCCGCCGTTGGCCGGCCTACATAACAGCCTAACAATCCCCGGCCTCACAATGCTTCGTGACCGGAAACCTTGTCGGACCACACCTCCCGGCGGGATACTTTCCGCGAGGAATCCTGGAATTCCGCGGCGGACGCGCTCGCCCCGCGTGTGCCCGCATTCCGTAATCACGTAGCTCGTATCTCGGTGGAGGCAACGCGCTATGAAATCTCGGCTGCGCTCCTTCGTCTTCTTCCTCCTCCTCCTCTCCGCGTACGCCCAGGCCCAGCCCCCTAAATACGCAGTGCTCAAAACCGAAGGCGGAGATGCCTACTTGGCCAGCGTGAACCACCTCTCCGACCAGGGCTACCGCGTCCTCCTCGGGGGCCAGTTCACCATTCTCCGTCTCGAAGCCACTCCGCCAGACACCTACCGCTACCTTCGCCTCGAAGGCAAAGGCGGTCCCGCCCAGTTCAGCAACTGGATTAACGACCAGGGCGCCCATGGCTACCGCTGGATGGCCTCCGCCGCCTTGCTCGAGAAAGCCCCTCATCCCAAAAACTACGAATACCGAAACTCGCCGCACGGCGCTTTGGGCCCTTCGAAAGGCAGGGAGCTTTCGTCCTTGCTCGAGGAAGGCTACCGTCCGGTCGCGAGCGCGTACTTCTCCCATGCCCTCGGCGCCGGTACCAATGAAATGTACTTCGAGCATGAAGTGGGGCAGCCGGCCTACGCCTCAACCCTCCCGCCGGGCAGCGAGATCCGGGTTGCCGACGCCATGCGCGCCGGCAACGTGATGAAGCGCGTGGACCAACTGGCAAAGCAGGGCTACCGCTTTCTGAGCCCGCACGGTTCCAACAAGGGCGGCGGCATCGCCGTCATGATGGAAAAATGCCGCGACGATTGCGCCGGCCGTTACGAATACCGCTATTTCGACGCCAAGGATGCGCCCCAGATCGAGCGCAATCTGAATGCCCTCGGCCACGACGGTTTCCAGGTGCTGCCCGGCGCCCTCAACGATCGACCGCACCTGCTCGAGCGCGATACCAGCGCGAAACGAACCTTCGCCTACCGTGTCCTCAATTCCAAGGACGCCGCTGGCCTCGAACATGCCCTTAACGCCGCCGATCAGGAAGGCTACGCGCCGCGGGGTTTCGTTTGGCACGCGGGCTGGACGGCGGAAGGATTTCTTGTGCTCGAGAAAGAAACTACGGCTTCGGCGACTCCGAGTCCCTAGCTTCCGGCTGCCTTTCCACCCCGGTCACGTAAACCAGGTAGCGCTCGCCCGCGCGTATCTTGAATGGCTTCCCCTTCCGCGACCCCGCAATCAGCGCCACCGGAATCAGCGGGAAATAGTAGGTCATCACCAGCGCGGAGCCGATCGCCTCTCCCGTCTTTTCGCCGCGCGCGTTCAGCCGCGTCGGCCGGTGAAAATCCAGGCGCACCTCAGTCCCGTCCCCCAGCTTCAGCGCTTCCAGCTTCAGATCAAAAGCGCCCGCCTTGCCCCAATGCCCGGAACGATTCGCTGCCGTCACCCTCCCGCTGAACGGTGTGTCCGCCGCAAGCAGCCTTACCCCATGCGCTTCCAGTGCATTCACCAGTTTGAAGGGCACCGTCTGTCCCGCCTGAAGAGTTTCCGAGGAGAGGGAATCCAGCAATTCGATCTCGACTCCTGTCCCGAGCGGGATCAGGTCGGCCGGCGGTACCGCCTGCGCGAGCGAAAGCCGCAGCAATGAAAGCGCCAGCAAAACCGACAGGAATCGACGCATACCTCTCCCCCCATCGGACCCGGAAGTCTACCCCCGCGATGCAGCTACGGCTCTTTCCTGCCCCGCCCCAAACGCTCTGCGGGTCAATACCGCTCCATTCCAAACCGACCCGCGGGCTCCAGTTGCACACCTGCGATTTCCGGGCTCTTGTCGCCCAGTCGCCGCTCCCGCTGCAGTTCCATGATGGCCTGGACAATCCGGCTGGCCTCGTTTTCGCTCAGTCGAATCTCCTGCCGCTGTCCGCCTTCCCATTCCCGGATCGTGTACCGCTCCGCATCCCGCATCACGTCCAGAATGCGCTCATCTTCATGCAGCACGCATACGATTTTCATGACGGGTTACTCCAGTTGAATGCATACCGCTCCGGCGAGCCCACCGCAAGGACTGCGATCACGGGCGCTGGTGAGGACGGCCACCTTCCCCGTCTCTATCAAGGGCAAAATGGATTTCCGGATTTACTAAGGCAAATCTCACGCAGCCGCCCGGCAAGGCATTTTTCACTTGACGCCATCCCATATTTCTGCAATTATCGAAATATGCCAGCCGCCGCCAAGTCGAATCTCGACCAGGTTGCCCGCTACGCCGACATGTTTTCCGCCATGGGCACCGAGGCCCGCCTGCGCATCATGCAACTGCTGCTCAAGGCTCATCCCGATGGCTTGGTCGTCGGCGAAATCCAGCAGGAACTCGACATCCCCAACTCCACCCTCTCCCATCATCTCGACAAACTCCGCAACGAAGACCTGGTCCGCGTATCCCGGGAGAGCACTTTCCTGCGCTACACCGCCAACACTGAGGCCCTTCAGGAAATCCTGCGATTCCTTTACGCCGAGTGCTGCACCCGCAACCAGGCCGTGCGCCCTCGCGACATCGTACAAATCTGTAAATAGGAGACCAGCCATGCCGGATACCGCCACTAAGTCAGACCTTAAAGAGTTCGTCAAGGAGAAGTACGGACAAGCCGCCCTGCGCGTGAAGAGCGGCGGCAGCACCTGCTGCGGCGCCACCCCAGCCAGTGATTCCTGCTGCGACCCCATCACCACCAACCTGTACGATTCCGCACAAGCCGCGCTCATCCCGGAAGACGCCCTGAAAGCCTCGCTCGGCTGCGGCAATCCCACCGCGCTCGCCCAGTTGAATCCCGGCGAAGTCGTGCTCGACCTCGGCTCCGGCGGCGGCATCGACGTGCTGCTCTCGGCCCGCCGCGTCGGCCCCACCGGCAAGGCCTACGGCCTCGACATGACCGACGAAATGCTGGCCCTCGCCAATGAAAACAAGCAGAAGGCTGGCATCGGCAACGTCGAATTCCTGCGCGGCGAGATCGAAAACATCCCCCTGCCCGACAACTCCGTCGACGTCATCATCTCCAACTGCGTCATCAACCTTTCCGCCGACAAGGATCGCGTTCTGCGGGAAGCTTTCCGCGTGCTCAAGCCCGGCGGCCGTTTCGCCGTGTCCGACGTCGTGACCCGCGGCGAGATCGCGCCTGAAATCCGCCAGAGCATCCTGCTCTGGGTCGGCTGCATCGCCGGCGCCCTCGAGGAGAACGACTACCTCGCCAAGCTGGCCGCCGCCGGCTTCGAGCAGATCGAACTCGAACCGACCCGCATCTACCGGGTCGACGACGCCCGCGAATTCCTCGCCGCTCAGGGTCTCGACGTCGACGCCCTCGCCCGCGCCGCCGACGAGAAGTTCATGAGCGCCTTCCTGCGCGCCGTCAAACCTGCCGCCAAAACCACCAGCACCACGTCCGAAACGAAAACCTGCTGCGCCCCGACCTGTTGCAGCAGTTAGGTACTCGGCTCCAGTAACTTTTTCAAACTCGAGGAAATCGCGTGCCTCCCTACAACATTCTCTTCCTGTGCACCGGAAACTCCGCTCGCTCCATCATGGCGGAGGCGATTCTCAACGCCAGACACCAACCCAATTTCACCGCTTACAGCGCCGGAAGTCATCCCTCCGGAACCGTCCGCCCCGAAGCTTTGCGGCAACTCGAACTCGCGCACATCCCCAGCCACGGCCTGCGCAGCAAAAGTTGGGACGAGTTCGCCATTCCAGCCGCTCCCCATCTCGACTTCGTCTTCACCGTGTGTGACAACGCCGCGAATGAAATCTGTCCCCTATGGCCCGGCCAGCCGGTAACCGCCCACTGGGGCGTTCCCGACCCGGCGGCAGTTCGCGGAAGCCCAGCCCACATCGAGCGCGCCTTCCGCGAAGCGTTCGTTATCTTGGATCGCAGAATCAGCCTGTTTCTCTGCCTTCCCCTGAAAACTCTCGACCAGCTCGCCCTCCAGCGCGAACTGGACCACATCGGCAGGACCGTGATGCCCGTCGATCACAAGTAGCAGGCCGCCTCCCGCGGGGCCGCCTGCCCAAGGGGAAATCAAAATGACCGCGACCGGCCGTCTCAGCTTCCTCGATCGTTATCTCACCGCCTGGATCTTTGCCGCCATGGCCGCCGGAGTCTTGCTGGGATGGCTGGTCCCCGGCACCGTGCCCTTCCTGAATCGCTTCAGCGTCGGCACCACCTCCATCCCCATTGCCATCGGTTTGATCGTGATGATGTATCCCCCGTTCACCAAAGTGCGCTACGAAGAACTACACGAAGTTTTCCGCAACCAGCGCATCCTCGGCCTCTCACTTCTGCAGAACTGGGTGGTCGGTCCCATCCTGATGTTTATTCTGGCGGTCCTATTCCTGCGCAACTACCCGGAATATATGGCCGGACTCATCCTGATTGGCCTGGCCCGCTGCATCGCGATGGTCATCGTCTGGAACGAACTGGCCAAAGGGGACACGCAATACGCTGCCGGCCTTGTCGCCTTCAATTCGCTGTTCCAGGTTCTCTTCTATTCGGTATACGCCTGGGTGTTCATCACCGTCCTTCCTGCCCGGCTCGGCCTGAAAGGCGCCGTCGTCAACATCTCCATTGTCCAGATCGCGCAAAGCGTCTTCATCTATCTGGGAATCCCGTTTCTAGCCGGCTTCCTGACCCGCACTTTGCTCATTCGAGCCAAGGGCCGCGAGTGGTACGAACGCCAGTTTGTTCCCCGCGTATCCCCACTGACCCTGATCGCCCTGCTGTTCACCATCGTGGTGATGTTCTCCCTGAAAGGCGAGTACATCGTCCGCCTGCCGCTCGATGTCCTGCGAATCGCCGCCCCGCTGCTGATCTACTTCGTGGTGATGTTCCTGGTGTCGTTCTACATGGGCAAGAAGCTGGGCGCGGACTACTCCAAGACAACTACCCTGGCCTTTACCGCTGCTTCCAACAACTTCGAGTTGGCAATTGCGGTCGCAGTGTCGGTTTTCGGGATCAACTCCGGCGCCGCCTTCGCCGCCGTCATCGGCCCCTTGGTAGAAGTGCCTGTCATGATCGCGCTGGTCAACGTGGCTTTCTACTTCCAGCGGCATAGCTTCGCGCCCGCCCAGGCGTGAGCGGCCTCCACGCCATCCAATGTCAGTAAGGTTGGTCGAAGATCGCAGTCAGCGGGCGCTTAGGGCTAAGTCGGGCTACGGGTGTGCTCCGGTTTCCAGAAACGATTCCAGGCGGTCCCGATCCGCGGGCGACATTACTACGAACTCAATCCCATTGCCGAATTGAGGATGGCACGTAACCACCACTCCCTTCGCAATTGTCTTCTGGTCGCCCAGCCACAAGACAACGTCCAGTCGAGTCCCCTTTGCGAGGGTGAGGTTCATCTCCACGTAACATCCTCCCGAACTCAAGTCCGAGGTTTCCGTTCGCATGGGAACATCCGATCCTTCCAGGCGTAGTTCGGTAGGAACGCTGATCCGAATGCGAACCGCACGCCGGCGTTCTGGTGGCCTGGGTTCGGGATGATCATTCGCCAGTTGCACAACTATTCCTCGGGCACTCGACTGTTACTGCTAGAGTTTCGCTCCCGGTCGCAACTTTTCCTGTGACACTCGTCACAGGTCGATATCACGTCAGTAACATGACAAGGATGTCAGAGTCGCATCTGGTTAGATTTGTAGAGGAGCAAGAAGAGGCACCGTGGATCTCTTACAACATCAGTAATGAGGCCCGCGGCCAGGAAGAGTCAAATTGTACGAAAAGGAAACGGCATCCCGTTATCACCTCTGAATGAGTGCTATTTGGGATGCCGGCTAAGTAACCTCTGGTGCTACATCCTCGCAGGCCATGGGACCTCTGTCCGTGATCCCGGTCACATGACGTGAATTTCTTGCTCCTTGCATCGACTCAGACGTGACTTTATAAGTGTCGATATCTCGGCAGCCTCGCCGATGGGTCCGATCAGGAGCGCTCCGCCGCTGCGCGTGGTGGTTCCGTTGTAAGCGCTCGCGTTCCAGTTGGTGGTAGCCCGCGCTGATGGTGTTGGGATGCACGTGAAAACGGCGTGCCAGTTCACGAGTGCTGGGCAAGCGCTGGCCGGGCGCGAGATCGTCGCTGAGAATGCCGAGGATGACCTGCGTGACCAACTGTTCCCGGATGGGGACGTCGCTGCCGTGCGCGAACCAGAGTTGCATGGGGGCGCTATCTTAAACGCTTTGCCGAATCCGCGAGAAAAGCTCTCACCCTCAAATAGAAGTGGGGTCGGGCGGTATGGAACCGTACCGATCCCTTGGCCCGCAAGAAACGCGACCCCTGCAAAATGCAGTGCTCCTGCAAAACGCAGCGGCGCCTGCGCCTTTCGTAACTTCCGCAAATTGCGTAACTAGCCTGCTGTCAATACTTGCGACAGGGCCACGATTTGTCATCGGCGTGCATTTGTAGGGGTCGAGTCGGGCGTGGCACGCGATCTTCAGACGTGCAGAAAGAACCGGCGGGGAGGTGGTTATGTCGATCCTGTTCGTCCTTCTGATGTTTTTGCTGGTGATGTCGATCAGCTACATCCGGACGCGCAACGAAGTTCCGGTGCAACCCGAGGTGTGGACCGGGCCGCGGGCTCCGCGCGTGCAGCGCGAGTATGGCGTCTCTATTCCGGAAGGATATTGCTTTCATCCGGGACACACCTGGGTACTGAAGGAAGCCGGCGAGAACGCGCGCGTGGGCATCGACAGTTTTGCCGCCAACCTGCTCGGCAAGATCGATCACATTGACGTGATGGGCCTGAACCGTTGGGTGCGGCAGGGGCAGAAACTCATGACGGTCCACAGCGGTGGCCAGACGTTCGAGCTGGTGTCGCCGGTAGAAGGCGTGGTCACGGCGGTGAACCAGGATGCGGTGCAGGATCCCAGCGTAATCGGGCGCGAGCCTTACCAGAACGGATGGATTGCGATGGTGAAGTCGCCGGATCTGCAGATCAACAAGAAGAACCTGGTGCAGGAAAGCATGGTGGCGCCGTGGATGCAGAACAGCGTGACGCGGCTCAATGCCATGGTCACCCAGCTGGCGCCAACCATGGCTGCCGACGGAGGCTTGCCGCTCGCAGGCTTGCTGACGCGAGTGACCCCGGATGTGCGCGAGAAGCTGGCGAAGGAATTCTTGTTGGCGTAGCAGCCGCAAGGGTTCGGCGGACCCAGGGGCTGCGCTCAGGGGTCGCTGCACTCGACAAGGGCCGGAAGTTCAACGAAGGAGAAAGTCATGGAACGCACACGAGCCATCCTGGTGGATATCACGAAGTGCATCGGCTGCCGGAGCTGCGAGCAGGCCTGCAAGGAACTGCACGGCTTCCCGAAAGAGACCGAAGTGAAGCTCTCGCCGACCGCGCTGACGGTGATCGAAGACCACGGCGACAAGTACGTGAGGCGGATGTGCATGCACTGCCAGGATCCGGCATGCGCTGTCGGCCTGCCTGGTGGGCGCGCTTGCAGAAGACGGCCCTGGGTCCGGTGACCTATGACGGCTCGAAGTGCATCGGCTGCCGCTATTGCCTGGTGGCATGCCCGTTCAGTGTTCCACGCTATGAATGGAGCAAGCTGGTGCCGTACGTGAAGAAGTGCGATATGTGCGCGGCACGGCAGGAGAAGGGCGCGGCGCCGGCATGCGTGGAGGCCTGCCCGACGAACGCGTCGATCGTGGGCTGGCGCGACGAAATTCTGGAAGAAGCCCAGCGCCGCGTGCTGAATGATTCCAAGTATGTGAAGCATATCTACGGCAACGAGGAAGCGGGCGGCACGTCGGTGTTCTTTATCTCGGATGTACCCTTCGAGAAACTGGGATTCGTGGCTGCACCCCGGCAGCCGATGCCGGCGCTGAGCGCGGCGGCGCTGGCCGACGTGCCGACCGTGGTGCTGGTGGGCGGATCGTTGCTCGCGGGAATTTACTGGATCACCGAGCGGCGGAATGAAGTGGCGCTGGCAGAAGCGCGCGAGACGCGGGAAGGAGCAGAATCATGACGGGCACACAGGTTCCTAAAATTACGATGTGGCGGGTGATCGTTGCGGTGATTTTTGCCGCGGGGTTGTATGCCACCTACGCGCGATTCGCGCTGGGGTTCAGCCAGTCGACGCACCTGACCGATCCGCAGCCCTGGGGACTGTGGGTGGGCCTGGGAACGCTGTGCGGCGTGGGACTTTCGGCGGGCGGGTTCGGCATCGCGGCAGCGGTGTACCTGCTGGGCTTTGAGCGCTACCGGCCGGTGCTGCGCACGGCGGTGCTGGTATCGTTCCTGGGCTACATGAGCGTGATTGCCGGCATGATGTATGAACTGGGGTTGCCGTGGCGGATCTGGCACCCGATCGTGATGTGGAACCGGCACTCGATGCTGTTCGAAGTGTCGTGGTGCGTGATGCTGTACTCGACGGTGCTGGCGCTGGAGTTCTCGCCGGCGCTGGTCGAGAAGATTCCCTGGGCGGGATTGCGGACGTGGTACCTGGAGCAGCAGCATCGCATCCTGATCGGGCTGGTGCTGGTGGGATGCGTGCTGTCATCGCTGCACCAGTCGTTTCTGGGCGGACTCTACCTGCTGACCAAGGGCAAGCTCGATCCACTCTGGTACAGCCCGTACCTGACCACGCTGTTTTACCTGTCGGCGATTCCGGCGGGGCTGGCGGTGACGATGATGGCGCTGTACCTGTGTGTGCGCTCGCTGAACGTAAAGCTCGACATGCGGATCCTGAGCGAGTTGAGCCGGGTGATCGCACCCCTGCTGGCGCTGTACGGGATCTTTCGCGGCGTGGACCTGGTGACGCACGGCGCGCTGCCCTACATGTTCATGTGGCGGGAAGAGACGCTATCGTTCTGGGTGGAGATTGGATTGTTCGTGCTGGCGCCGCTGGTGCTGCTGAGCATCGACAAGGTGCGGAACAATCCTCAACACCTGTACTGGACCTGCAGCCTGGTGGTGATGGGATTCATGGCGAACCGGCTAAACGTCTCCATCACCGGGCTGCAGGCCAGCGCGGGCATTTACTACGTGCCGAAGTGGACGGAGTTCGCGGCCATCGCTGATGGTGCTGACCGCAGTGGTGATGGCGTTCCGGTACGCGGTGATCTACCTGGATATTCTGCCGAAGAATTCACCGCAGCGTCGGTGGATGGTGAATGGTGCTGCGGCGTGACCTCCTAGACCATTCACCTCAGCCCCCGAGAGCGGACGCTTCCGGGGGCTTTGTTTTAGCTCCAGGCGGTCGGCTTGGGGCCGAGTGTTCCACGGGGAACACTGTGGAAAGGGACAGGAAAAGCCGGAATAGTTTTGAGGGGGTTCCATTTCGGGAGCAGGGTGTGGGGCGTCCGCGAAGTCAGACGCGGATAAATCGGGACTTAGACAAGTTTCGCGGCTCTCGGCTCTCGGCTGTCCGCTCTCGGCATAAAGCTGTGGGGCACCATTGGCACGACGGATGGGTTTCCAGCGGGCTAGCTCTCAATCTGGCGGCTGTCCATTCGCAGCCGTAGCACCGCGCGCTCACCATGCGATCGCCGCTCGCAATTGATGGATTGACTATCGCGCGACCAAGAGCACAGACCGGAAAAGGCTAACGGGTCCACCGCTGAGTGCTGACTTCATACCACCAGCCACTTCGTGAGGGCCGGCTGCTTTCGTGGGGGCAATGTAACGACCATCGGGGGAGCAGGCAGGAAAGATCATGCCGTCCGATCCTGGGACGGCAGAAAGCTGGATAGTCTTCAAGTCGAGCATCCGGAGAAATGGGGTGGCGGTTCGGAACGCAGCGAGAATGCATAGGTCCTTCGCTTCGCTCCGGATGACGAGACAAGTCAGATGTGCACAGAGGGCCGCTCACGCGGCCCTTTGGTTGTTTGTCGTGGGATTCAGTTGACGGCCTTCTGGCTGGAGGGTTGCACCTCAGCAAGGTCCGCGGGTGGACCGACGTCCTGGGGTAAAGGTCCATTCAGGGAGTCAAGGAACTGGAGGAGATCGTCGCGCTCATCAAAGGTCAGAAAGTCGAGGGCGCGGATTTCCTTGTCAAGGTGGTCGTTCATGTTGCCGCCGCCGATGTAGTGGGCAAGCGAGTCTTTGACGGTGGGGAAACTGCCGTCGTGCATGTAGGGACCGCGGTGGGCAAGATTGCGGAGGGTGGGCGTCTTGAAGCAGCCCATGTCCGCGGGTTGCTTGGTGACGGCGAAGCGGCCGGGGTCATCGAGGTTGCCGCGGGTATCGGCGCCGATGCCGAGGTTATGGAACTTGTTGTCGGTGAAGAGTGCATCGGTCTTGCCGATGGTGTGGCAAACCGCGCAGTTGGCCTTTTCCGGGTTGGTGAAGAGGCGGAATCCGCGCTGGGCGGCGGGCGAGAGCGCCTTCTTGTCGTGGCCGAAGTAAAAGCGGTCGAAGGGCGAGTTGCCCGCGATCAGGGTGCGTTCGAACGATGCAATGGACTTGGCAACCATGTCAATCCCGATCTGATCGGTGCCCCAGGCCTTCTTGAAAAGCTCGCGGTATTTGGGATCGGCCTGGAGGCGGTTCACGACGCCGTCGAGCGAGTGCGCCATTTCGACCGGGTTGGCCATGGGCCCCTTGGCCTGATCTTCGAGCGAGGGAGAGCGGCCGTCCCAGAACTGGTAAGCGTTGTAGGCGGAGTTGATCACGGTGGGAGAGTGGCGGTTTCCGGTCTTGCCGCCGACACCGACCGAGACCTTCCGGGGATCGCCGAACCCGAACTGGGGGGCGTGGCAGGAGGCGCAGGAAATGGTGCCGTCGGCGGAGAGTTTCGGATCGTAATACAGGCGGCGGCCAAGCGCGATGGTTTCACGAGTGGGAGGATTGTCGACGGGAATGGGGACGGGCCGAAGTCCGAGTGGAGTTTTGATAGCAACGGGCTGGCCCACGGGAAGGATGACGGAGTTGGTGTCAGCCCGGACGATTGGGGCTGGAGAGTTGGTGGCGAACCACGCCACGGCAAGCATGGCGAAAGCCAGCGCGGCTATGCGGATGTTCATAAGAACACACCTCAAATGATGAGAAAAAGGTATCAGGTGGCGGGGAGTAGATTCTGTGACCGTCGGCACAGATCGTGGGACATGGGGGTGTCGTTCCCCGGAAGGGGTCGAAGTTTTGCGCCAAGCTTTGGCTTGGGGCTTTGGGCTTCGGCTTGCGGCTGGGCTCTCGGCTTGGAGGGGCAGCCAGTTAGGAAAAGGGATCCCTCAGTCGCGGAAGTTCTGAAGGAGGGATCCCCTTTTGAGCGAAGCGCGATGCTCAGGCGGCCTTGCTGTAAGTGTCGGTTCCGTGCTGCTTGACCATCTTGTTGTACACACCCATGATGAGGAAGGCGGGCGCCCACTGTCCCACGAACAACGCCCACTGATCACGGCCGAGCACCTTCAGAACGGCCGAAGTAGCCATCGAAGCCAAAGCAGCAGCCAGGTAGCCGGAGGAAGAAATTTTAGCGGTTTGCGATTCAATGGCGCCGGTGAGGTTTCCCTCAGGCTCACCAGAAGTACGGTATTTAACTTCCATGATCAAACACTCCCTAAACTTTGATTGTGATTCAACTTCCCTATCAAGTTGTGGGGTTGGGATGAGATCGGGAAAGGAGCGGTTGGACCCTACAGAATGGCCGACACAGCGTGGCTAGATTGACGAGGACTGACTGACAGATGACGCTCGACGGGCGAGGACGCGGGTCGCTCCAGCACAACTCTGCTGGAAGATTACTGCAGGGCGGCGTATTCAGTGTGGGCTTGTTTGAGGATGGGGATGTCGGGATCGGCATCTTTCCAGGCGGCGAAGAAATCCTGGTAGGCGGTGCGGGCATGGGCGCTGTCCTTTTGAAGGATGTAGGCGCGTCCCGCCCCCAGGTGTGCCAGGGGATAGAAGAGTCCCAGAGCATCAATGCCGTGATGGTCGAGAATTTTTTTATACTCCGTCAGGGCCTTGCTGCCGTCGCCTAATTTCAAGTAGGCGGCGGCGCGGTAATACATAGGCATAAGATTTGCGCCCGCAGGACCGCCACCCATCTCGTAGGGAATTGCGGCTTGCAAAGCGGTGATGGCCTTCTGGGGCTGGTTGCGCTGGAGTTCGATGATCGACTGGTTGACCGGCACTGATACCTTCACCAGAAGCGTGTTGTCAGGAAATTGAGCATTGAGTTCGTCGTTGAATTTTTGGGCTCGGGCCAGGTCGCCGATGCGGGCCAGGGGCCACGCAGCAATGGATTTCGTGTCTCGATTCAGCGCCAGGCTCAGGGCCTCAGAGAGCGCATGCCTGGGTTCATTGACATAACCCAATTCTGCTTCGAGTGCGGCTTGCACGGCGCGCACCACGGCGGCGAAATCCGCATTGTTTTGCTTGCGGCAGAGTTCCACGGAACGGTCGAAGGTGGCGCGCTCGTCCTTAATCCTACCCATCGCGGCCAAGCCGCGTGCACGCTGAAAAAGGACCAGTGGTTCATCGAGGGAGCCTGCGCCTTCGGCGGCGATACGTTGTTGTGCGGCCTGGTCACCGCGCAGAAAAGCAAGTTGGTAGCGCATGAACCGGGTGGTGCGGGGTGCCATTTTCTTCGCGGCTGCCTGGTCCACTACCGCCTGGGCTTCGTCGAAGCGATTGAGGCCCAGGTAGGCATCCGCAAGATTCTGGTAGGCGAAGTTGTCCTGGGGATCGAGACGAAGCGCCTCGGAAGCATTCTCCAACGCTTTGTCCGGCTGGCCCAAACCACCGTAGCGCAGAGCCAGGTTATCCCAGGGGAGAGTCTCGCGGGGATAGGTGCGCTTCCACTGTTCGTAGATTTCTATGATTTTGTCGGAGTTGCCGGCGACTTCATCGTAGTAATGGGCGGCGATGTAAAGTTTCTCATGCTCGCTGGCGCGGTCTTTCAATTCGAAGGCCTTTTTGATGGAGTCTTCCATGTCCCGGTTCTGGCCGATATTCCCGGAAGAGACGCCCAGTTCAGCCCAAGCGATGGCGAAGTTGGGATCGAGTTGGACGGCTTTCTTGAAGTGGGGAATGGCGCCCTCGTCGTCGAAATGCTGGTGCAAGGCATGGCCGAGGGTAAAGGCCTGCAGGGCCTCGAGGGAAGAAGTAGTGGCCTGCTCGAGCGGCGTGGCGAATTTCTGGACCGAGGGCAAGGACTCGCCTAACTTAGAGCGCAAGTTGGTGGCGGCTTTGTCGAGCGACTTGAGGACCTGCTCCTTGCTTTCGGATTCGGCCTGCTCGCTGGCGAGGGAGTCGCCGGTCAGGGCGTTGACGGCAGCGAGGCTGATGACGTAATGGCTGCCCAGGGAGGCGATGGATCCAGTGAGCATGGCCTTGGCGTTTTCGCGCGCGCAAATTTCTCGCGCCACATCGCTGGTGATCCGCTGATCCTCGGGGCGTCCCATGAAGCGCAAGGCCTCGCGGATACGCGACTCGGGCAGGATGTTGAAATAGGGAGACTGCTCGAGCTGGGTCGCGAGCGCCTGCTTCAGGGTGCCGTCGAAGACGCTGTCGCCAGTGGTGTTGACGAAGTCGGTGAGCAGGACGGCGTCCTTTTCGGTGAGCTTCGCAGATGGGCGCGAGCGGAAGTAGAGGGCGCCAGCAATCAGGAGGGCGACGAGGACTGCGGCTGCGATGAATAGCGGGGTGCGGGATTTTTTTGCTGCGGGGACGGGGAGGGCGGGGCTGACCGCAGAGGACGAGACGGCCGCGGGCGCAGATGCGGATGAAGGGGCAGACGGCGAAGCAGGGGGCGGAGGCGCGGCGGATTCCTGGGCTATGGGAACGGAGCCGGAACTGGCAGCCACGGCGCGTCCGGTGTCGGTGTCCCGCTTGAGGCGCTGCAGGTCGGTACGAATGTCGGCGGCATGCTGGTAACGGAGGTTGCGATCTTTCTCGAGGGCCTTGCCGATGATGTCTTCCAGCTTGGGCGGGAGATCGGGATTGAGGCGGATGGGTGGCGTGGGGGCGCGGTCGAGAATCGCCTGAAAGATGAGCGCGGAAGTATCGCCGCGAAAAGGCAGGTTGCCGGTGGCCATCTCGTAGAGCACAGCACCGAAGGAGAACAGGTCGGTGCGGCCGTCGAGTTCCTTGCCCTTGGCCTGCTCGGGGGACATGTAAGCGACGGTGCCGAGGGTCGAGCCGGGACTGGTGAGGTGCTGCTCGCTCATCGCGGTCTCTTGGGCAGTGAGGGCGGCGGGCTCGGCGTAACTGTTGCTCAGGGGCGAGAGCTTAGCGAGACCGAAGTCGAGGACCTTGGCGTGGCCGCGGCTGGTGACGAAGATGTTGGCCGGCTTGATGTCGCGATGGACGATGCCTTTGAGATGGGCGGCGTCGAGGGCATCGGCGATCTCGATGCCGAGCGAGAGCAGGGTTTCAAGCTCCATGGCGCGGCCGGCGATCATGTGCTTCAGGGTGGAACCGTCGAGAAACTCCATGACGATGTAGGCGCGGCCGTCCTGCTCGCCAATGTCGTGGATGGTGCAGATATTGGGATGATTGAGGGCGGAGGCGGCTTGAGCCTCGCGCTGGAAGCGGCTCAGCGCCTGGGGATTGCGGGCGACTTCGTCGGGCAGGAACTTGAGGGCGACGAAGCGGTGGAGGCGCGTGTCCTCGGCCTTGTAAACCACCCCCATGCCGCCACCGCCCAGCTTTTCGACGACGCGGTAGTGGGAGATGGTTTGGCCAATCATGTTCGGGTGCGGTTCAGACGGAGTCATCTTATTGGCGGGTTGGGGCGAAGTCAATTGTGGGGAGCAAGCTCGATTGCCGCTGGCGACGATTGCAGGGAATGACGTGCTTAGAGGACGACGATGGTAATGCCGGGGTTGCGCTTTCCCAAGTCCGGGTCGGCTTTCAAGGCAGGTTGGAGTTTGAGGAGGGCCCAGGCGTGAGCGTCGGAGGCGGACCAGTCTTCTCCGAAGATGCAAGCTCGGATGGAACCTTGATCCTGCAATTCACGGAGGCGCTTCTGGACGGCGATGCGGATGTCGCCACCCCTGCCGCTGGAGCCGTATCCGTGAATGAGCTTGATGATGGAACGGCGTTGTTGGCGGGCGAGGGTGAGTTCGCGATCGAGCCGGGCCAGGGCCTGGTCGACAGGCGGCATGCCCATTTCGAGGTTGATCGTGGGGATGGGAGAGGGGTGCACGGGTTTGTGGGGCTTGCCCATGAATCGGCCTTCAGGCTTACGCCCGGACGTGTGGGCGCGTCAACTGGGTATTGGAGTTGTTGGGTGACAACCAGTTGTTTTCCGCACGCATTTTTGCGGCAACCCAGGGCTTGCCGATGGCTTAATTCATGACACCCGCTGGCGGAGATGGTCGCGCCAATTTTCAGGCAGGGCCTCCAGATCGACCGCGCGGCGCAACAACTCCGAGGTATGCGGCTTGCCATAAAAGAGGTGGTTGATGTCGGTGACCGAGACGGCGGCGGGGTCGCGATGGGCGAGTTCGATCTTGTCTCCGGCAGTCAAGTGGCCTTCCTCGAGAACCGAGAAATAAAATCCGCTGGTGTTGCTGGCGATGAAGCGCTTGATCATGTCGTCGCGGTCAAAGCGAATGGTGAGCTTGTAACAGGGGACACGGGGCTGCGTGACCATCAGGAGCGCAGTACCGATGCGCAGGCGGTCACCAATGTGCAGAGCGTCTTCGAACAGGCCTTCGGTGGTGAGATTCTCGCCGAACGCTCCCCAGGGGAGGTCGGCCTGCGGGAGCTCGGTGCGCCAGTAAGGATAGTGTTCCGAGGGGTAGGCGTAGATGGCTTTCTCCGGGCCGCCGTGCACGGAGAGGTCAGCCTGGCGGTCGCCGTACAGGTTGAGCCGCTTCACCTCGACCGGGCCCGCGACTGCACTTTTGAAGATGGCGGTGGAAACCTGCGTTCCCTTCCAAGACACCAGGCGGGGCCGGCCAACGTTCACCGAAATGAGGGTCATCAGGCATAAGATTCGGCAGACGGGCTTTGGGATTCGGCGAACCTTCCAATCGAGGGAGGTCCGGCACGGGTGAAGTGCACGAGACCGGCGGAAACAACAGGGCAATCATTTCGCAGACTGTGGAACCTTCTGGCTTGAATGGAATCAGAACGAGTGGCGCGAGGAGGCGTTCGTGAGCAGGGAACAATATGACGCGATCGTGGTGGGCTCCGGACAAGGGGGGACGCCGTTGTGCCGGGCCCTGGCCGAATCGGGCCGGCGAACTGCGCTGGTGGAGCGCGAACACGTGGGTGGAACCTGCGTGAATGAAGGATGCACGCCCACCAAGACGCTGGTGGCGAGCGCGCGGGTGGCGTACCTGGCACGACGCGGGGCGAATTACGGAGTGCAGGCCGGACCGGTGAGTGTGGACTGGAAGCGGGTACGGCAACGCAAGCGCGACATCGTGAACAGCTTTCGGAATGGCAGCCAGGCACGGATCGAAAAGACTGCGAATCTCGACTTAATTTTCGGGACGGCAAGCTTCACAGGTCCAAAGACACTAGCGGTCCGCCTCAAGGATGGGCAGGAGAGGAGATTGAGCGCCGAGCAGATCTTTATTAATGCGGGCACGCGAGCGGCGAAGCCTCGACTGGAAGGCCTCGATGCGGTCCCCTTTCTCGATAACGCTTCGATCATGGAGTTGGATGCAGTTCCGGAGCACCTGCTGATTCTGGGCGGCGGCTACATCGGGCTGGAGTTTGGACAGATTTTCCGTCGATTCGGAAGCCGGGTGACGATCGTGCAATCGGCAAAGCAACTGCTAGGGCGCGAGGACGCCGATGTGGCAGGAGAGGTGGCCAAGATTCTGCGGGAAGATGGCATCGAAGTACTGCTCAGCGCGAAGGCGGAGCGAGTAAGCTCGGCGGGCGAGCGGATCCGGTTGGAAGTGAGAGACGGGCGCACGCTCGAGGGCTCACACCTGCTGGTGGCAATCGGGCGCACGCCGAACTCCGACACGCTGAACCTGGCGGCGGCGGGGATCGAGACGGACGCGAAAGGCTTCATCACGACGAACAACCGGTTGGAAACCAAGGTTGCGGGAGTGTATGCGCTGGGCGACATCAAGGGCGGGCCGGCGTTTACGCATATCTCCTATGACGATTTCCGAATCATCCGGGCGAATGTGATTGAGAAGAAGGATGTCACGATCGATGGGCGGCTGGTGCCGTACACGTGCTTCATCGATCCGCAACTTGGGCACGTGGGATTGAGCGAGGAAGAGGCGCGGCGGCAGGGAAGGAAGATTCGGGTAGCGAAGATGGCAATGAGTTCGGTAGCACGAGCGCAGGAGATGGACGAGAGCCGCGGATTTATAAAGGCGATGGTGGACGCGGAGACGCGATCAGATTCTCGGCGCGACCGTGCTTGGAATTGAGGGCGGTGAAGTCATGGCGGTATTCGAAGTGGCGATGATGGGAAGGCTGCCTTACACGGCGCTGCGCGAGGGAATTTTTGCGCATCCCACGCTGGCCGAAGGGTTGAATAATTTGTTTACGTCGTGGGTGTGAGGGATGGCGGACCGGTTGTGAGGCAACGCGGGATGGCAATAAATAATAATTGAAGGTTTGGGAATCTGGGCGCTGGGGAGCCTAATCCAACAAGTAGAGGTGCCTGACGAGTTCGAATCAAGATGGGCGATGGACCGGGCGCTGTCCAGCATTGATGCGCATGAACGGGTGCTGGAAATTTCTACTGGAGGATTCCTTATGAACGCCATCGAAAAGAAGACTGTGCTCATTACGGGTGCATCGAGCGGTATCGGACGGGCGAGCGTTGCGCGACTGATACGGTCGGGATGGCGGGTATTCGCGACGGTGCGCAAAGCAGAAGACGGCGATAAGTTGCGGACGGATTTCGGCGCGGATCTGACGGCGGTGATCATGGACGTTCGAGATCGAGCCTCGATCAGGTCAGCGGCAGGCGCGGTGACGGATCGACTGCAGGGACGTGGCCTGGACGGGTTGGTCAACGTGGCAGGTATGGGCATGGTGCGGCCGGTGGAATATGTTACTGCCGACGAGCTGCAAGAAATGTTTGAGGTTAACCTTTTTGGACAGATCGCAGTGACGCAGGCGTTGCTTCCGCTGCTGCGGAAAGCGCGCGGCCGGATCGTGAACATCACTTCGGTGGGCGCGCACATTGCGATACCGTTCGGCGCATTGCTCAATGCGAGCAAAAGTGCGTTCGGATCCTTCAGCGATACGCTGCGGATGGAGTTGCGCCCATTCGGAATCCTGGTGTGCACGGTCGAGCCAGGAGCGATTAAAACACCCGCGGTCGACAAGACCCTGGGCAACATTGAGACCGTGGTGGGTAATCTTCCGGCCCGAGGCGCGGCCGATTACGGGGACATGCTGAAAACGTTCGCCAGCCGGGCGTATGCGCGGGAAATGAATGGGAGCTCCCCCGATGTGGTGGCGCGCGACGTCGAGCACGCGCTGACCGCCCGGCGGCCCCGGATTCGATACCAGCCGGGCAAAGATGCCAAGCTACTGGCCACATTGTCGAGGATTTTGCCGGATTCGCTTCTCGATACCATCCGGCTGCGGATGCTCGGACTGCCGACCAAGCTGGGGGGCAGCGCGTCCGCGAGTGACCGGCCGCTCCAGAAGCCTGCAGTAAGCCCGCGATAGAAATCGTCCTCCGAGACCGAGATACAGGTGAAGGGGTTTTTGCGTGCGGGGCGCGGCTTGCTATGCTGAGGGCCCATGACCGCCCTGTCTCCCGCCGCGCTGTCGGACGCCCGGATCCTGGCGGCCTACGTAATCTTTCTGGCCAGCTACGTGGTATTTGCGCTGGGGAAGTTTCCCGGGCTGAAGATCGACCGCACGGGGGCAGCGATCATCGGGGCGGTCGGCATGGTGGCGTTCCGGATCGTGCGGCCCGGCGATGCGGTGCGCCATATCAACTTCCAGACGATTGTGCTGCTGTTTTCGATGATGCTCATCGTCGGGAACCTGCACCTGGTGGGCTTTTTTGAATGGAACGCAGAGGCGGTGCTGCGGCGGCTCAAGCCACACCAACTCCTGCCCGCGGTAATTTTCACTTGCGGATGCATGTCGGCATTTTTCGTCAACGACATTGTGTGCCTGGTGATGGTGCCATTTGTGCTGAGCATCACGCGGAAGGTGCAACTGCAGCCGCTTCCCTACCTGCTGGCGGTGGCGACGGCGTCAAATATCGGGAGCGTGGCGACCATTACCGGGAATCCTCAAAACATGCTGATCGGCTCATTTTCCGGAATTCATTACCGTGATTTTCTGGCGCACCTGGGACCGGTCGCGGTAGTGGGGTTGTTCATCGACTGGGGCGTGCTGCACTGGATTCACATGCGAGAGGTGACCATGGCGGCCGCGGATCGCAGCGAGATTCCGCTGCCCGCGCTCGACCTCTCGAAGCTGACCAAGCCGGTGATCGTGGCGAGCGCGGTGGTGACCGGTTTCTTCCTGGGTGTCGATCCGGCCCTGATGGCAGCGTTGGGGGCGGCGGTGCTGCTGATCTCGCGAACGCTGGAGCCGAAGAATCTCTACAAGGAAGTGGACTGGGGATTGCTGGTGTTCTTTGTAGGATTGTTCCTGATCGTGGGCGGGGCGGAAAATGCGGGCCTCACCACGCGGCTTCTGAATGTGGCGCAGCACTGGAACCTGCAACGAACGTGGGTTTTCACGTTGGCGGTGGCAGGGTTGTGCAATATCGTGAACAACGTGCCGGCGGTGATGCTGGTGAAGTCGCTGGTACCGGGCTTGGCCGATCCGCACAAGGCATGGCTTCTGCTCGCGATGGCCTCGACGCTGGCGGGGAATTTGACCATCACCGGAAGCGTGGCCAACATCATCGTAGTGGAATCGGCGAAGCCGGAGGTGGAGATTGAATTTCGTGACTACCTGCGGGCGGGGGCGCCCATCACGATTCTGACCCTGCTCATCGGCTGGGCATGGCTGACCTGGGTGCGATAGCAGGGCAACCTCCAGGAGCCAGCCCGGCCCGAGAGACGGTTCGGAATCAGTCCCGCAAAACCCGTTCTTTTGATCAGCAATTCGACTCTCCATGGCAGCGGGTATCTGGACCACGCTGAAAGTGAAATACGAGATTTTCTGGGGCGGGCAAGGCGGCCACCTGCGAAAAGGCAAGGGCAGCGGACTGGGGTATGTCGGTGGACTTCGCGGCATAGCGGGACGCAACACACATTCAATGCGAATTGGAGGAAAACGGGAATGATCCGATCAGGAATGCGAGAAGTTTTCATGGGCAAGGGGTGGCGGGTCGCGGCGGGGGCACTTTGTTTGCTGCTCAGCGTCGTGGGGCAAGGCTGGGCACAATCCGGCGCCGGCAGCGCCTGGAAGCCGGTGGAGGATGCGATGGGCAGGCCGGGAACCGTGATGGGCGAGGTCATCCGCTTTGGGATGCCCCGCAAGGACCTGCATGTGATGGTGCACGGGACGGCGATCAAGCCGGGGCTGGCATTAGGGTCGTGGGCAGCGTTCAAGAAGATGGACAAGGATGCGATGGTGATGGGCGACCTGGTGCTGACGGAAGAGGAGATCGAACCGGTGATGCGCAAGCTTCAGGAAGGCGGGGTCGAGATCGCGGCCATCCACAACCACCTGCTGGGGGAGCAACCGAAGATTCTCTACATGCATATTGCCAGCCGCGGCGATGCGGTCAAGATGGCCAGGGTGATTCATGATGCGCTCGCGCTCAGCAAAACTCCGGGGCCGGACGCGCTCGGGGCGCCAGCCTCCGGAGAATTGAGTGGACTCGACCAAAAGAAGATTGAAGAAATTCTGGGACGATCGGGCAAAGTGAACGGGGGAATTTTGCAGTTCGGGGTGCCGCGCGCGGAGACCATCACGGACGCAGCCATGGTGGTGCCTCCGTCGATGGGGGTCGCGACGGCGATCAACTTCCAGCCCACCGGGGAAGGCAAGGCCGCCATCACCGGCGACTTCGTACTGCTGGGAAAGGAAGTGAATCCGGTAGCGAAGGCGCTGCGAGAACACGGGATCGATGTGACGGCGCTGCACAGCCACATGCTGACGGAAGAGCCCCGGCTCTTCTTTATGCATTTCTGGGGGAATGAGGATGCCGCCAAGCTGGCGAAGGGATTGAGGGCTGCGCTGGATCTGACGAATTCCAGGAAGTAAGTTCGCGGTCAAGATGCGAGCGCAGCGCGAATGGATGGATATGCCCCCTGAGTCCGACGCGGCAAAGACAGCGAGCACGCCTGTGTCCCTGGCGCAGTTCGTGGGGTACTTCCTGTGGCTGGGGACGGTCGGGTTCGGCGGACCGATCGCGCTCGCCGGGCACATGCAGCAGGACCTGGTGGACAAGCGGCATTGGGTCAGCAGCGAGGATTACGTGGAAGGGCTGGCGCTGGCGCAACTCGCGCCGGGGCCGTTGGCGGCACAACTCGCCATTTACCTGGGCTACGTGCGAGCCGGACTGTTGGGGGCAACGCTGGTAGGGATCGCGTTTGTGTTGCCGTCGTTTCTCATGGTGCTCGCACTATCCTGGGCGTATGTCCGGGTTGGCGGGCTGCCCTGGATGCAAGGGATGTTTTACGGGATCGGCGCGGCGGTGATTGCGATCATTGCAAGATCGACGGTCAAGCTGACCAAGCTGACGTTGAAGAAAGATGCGCTGCTGTGGGCGATCTTCGCGGTGCTCGCGGTCTCGACGGCGGTGACTTCACGGGAGATTGTCTGGCTGGTGGTGCTGGGAGGGTTGGTGGCGCTGGCGGCGAAGGTGTTTCCACGAAAGCTCGCGGCTGGGCACGCGATGGGTTTCGGCGCACTGCTGACGACTCTTCCGGGAAGCAGCCCGCTGGTGGGAATCTTCCTTTACTTCGCGAAGGCGGGAATGTTCGTGTTCGGCAGCGGGTTGGCGATTCTGCCTTTTCTGTATGGGGGCGTAGTCCAGGGACATCACTGGCTGAATGATCGTCAGTTCCTGGATGCGGTAGCGGTCGCGATGATTACGCCGGGGCCGGTCGTCATCACGGTGGCGTTTATCGGATACCTGGTGGCGGGGGTCGCGGGAGCCACGGCGGCGGGGCTGGGAGTTTTCCTGCCGGTTTACCTTGTGGTGGTTGCGCTGGCGCCGTCGTATAAGAAGTGGGCAAAGAATCCGCAACTCAACGCTTTCGTGCGCGGAGTGACGGCGGCGGCGACGGGAGCGATCGCTGGGGCCGTGGTCGTGCTGGGGAGGCGTTCCATTGCCTATGGATGGGCCGACGGCGGCGATTGGATTGCTTCTGCATCACTCCTGAATTGATCTTCTAAATCTGAGGGACACGATAAGATAGCGGCGGTCTGGCTACTGGCTGCCGGCACACATGACTGCGCGGCAGCGACGCGCCGATTTGAAAGACGACAACCGCAAAAGGCACGAAGTTTACACGAAGGAGCGCAAATGGGAATTCCGGATGAGGGGTGGTGTTCGAGGTTTCTTCTGGCGACAGTGGTTAGCATGACATGCGGCACCTCGGTGGCGCAGGGCAACGTGGTGAAATACGAGGGCAACATCCACAATGTGAAGTATGTGTATGCCACGGCGGAGCCGGTGGCGCGGCTGAAGCCGGGAGATATTCTCGATACCAACACGCTTGACTGCTACGGCGACGCGATCAAGAAGGCGGGCGACACGCTGAGCATGGTGCGGGGAGACAATCCGCTGGTCGGGCCGTTTTACGTTGAAGGCGCAGAGCCGGGCGACACGCTGGCGGTGAAGATTCTCGACCTTGCAGTCAACAGCGACCAGGGCCTGGGGTCGATGGAGGCAGGGTTCGGGGCGCTGAATGCCACGAACTACACGCCCATGCTCAATGCGCCCCTGCCGGAAAAGATCTGGTTCTATCCGATCGACCATGCGACCAATATGGCGACCTTCAAGGCACTCGATTCAAAGTTCGAGGTGAAAATTCCCATACACCCGTTTTTGGGATGCATCGGAGTGGCGCCAGCGGGTGGCGAGGCGCGCAGCTCGATTGTTCCGGCGGAGTTTGGCGGGAATATGGATGCGCCCGAGGCGACTATGGGGAACACGGTGTATTTTCCGGTCAACGTGAAGGGCGGCCTGCTCTACATGGGCGACGGGCATGCGGCGATGGGAGACGGCGAGGTGGCAGGGGCGGCGATCGAAGTTCCACTGCGGGCGCGGGTGCAGGTCGAACTGATCAAGGGTCACAAGATCAACTGGCCGCGCTTCGAAAACGAGCAGGCGATTATGGCGGTGGGCGCTTACCGGCCGGTGGACGACGCGCTGCGGATCGCGTTCACCGAACTGGTGGGCTGGATTCACGACGACTACGGGCTGTCGCAACTGGACGCTTACGAGCTGCTGGGTAAAGTGGCGAAGATCCGGCTGGCGGAAATGGTGGATCCGAATTATGTGGTGGTGGCATCGATCGAGAAGAAATTTTTGCCGCCGAAGAAGAAGTGAGCTTGGCTGGTGGGTGGTGGCTGGTAAGCGGTCGGGCATCAGCTAGATTCAGCTTAGGTGACTTTGGGGGTAGAACCTCGGTCCGCGGGCGTGCTTGACAGCACGATGCGGCGGGCGCGAAGCTGGGAGTTAGCTTATATAGGGCAGGTAATGGTTTTCAGGGACTGGCCTCGGTGTGAACCGGGGCGGTCTGGCTGAGGGCTGACGGCAGAGAGCCGAAAGCTGAGATTTTATGGATCCGCACTCCATCCTCGACAAGGACAGCGGCGACGGGCGGTTGCCGGCCGAACCACCGCAACGCGAGTGGCCCGGAACCGCGGGGGAAGGAACGCCGGGAGAAGTGCGTTTTCCAGGGGAAGATGGCGGCAGATCGCTGGCCGGAATGGCGGAACGGGATCTCAGCGCCGCCCTGCAACTGCTCGCCGAGCGTGCGCAGTACATAACCGGGGCGACGGGGGCGGCAATCGCGCTACGCGATCACGAGGAAATGGTATGCCGGGCGAGCGCGGGACCTTCGGCACCGGAGGTGGGAGCTCAACTGCAAGTCAATTCCGGGCTTTCGGGTGAGAGCGTGCGGACGCGGCAGACGCTGCGCTGCGATGACGCGCTCACGGATGAGCGCGTCAATCGCGAGAGTTGCGAGGCGCTGGGGATCCGTTCGGTGGTCGTCATGCCGCTGTTGGAGGGCGAGGACGTGATCGGGGTGTTTGAGCTGTTCTCAGACAAGCCGAACATCTTTGAGGCGCGCGACCTAACCGCACTGGAGCGGATGGGGGCAATGGTACACACCGCGGTTGAGCACTCGGCAGCGGCGCTCGGACTTGGACCCGAGGCCAAAGAGCAGGCGGCAGCGCCGCCGGCCACCGAGGAGAGGGCTGCGGAATCCAGCTCGGATGCAGCTCTCAGCGAACCGCCGCCGGTCGAGACGATGCCGGGTTCCGAGGCGCAGTCGGGTGCGCCGATGGGACGGATTGAAGCCCTGGCAGCTGCCCGGCCCGGGATTGCATTTCACAGGCGAGTGCCGGCTGCGGACAACGCGATCCCGGCGTCTCGCCCGGCAAGCGCCACACCAGCAACGGTGGCTTCCGTCGAAGTGCCAAGCGAGGCAACCCCAGCCACCCCGGGCCGGGCGGCGGAACCGATCGGCGCAGACGAGTCAGCGGTCACGGAAACGCTTGCGGTCGTCAAGGAAGATCCGGATATCCTGGAGATTGGGGTGGAGACAGAGGCGATCGGCTCTGAGGCCAGCGTGACGGGCCCGGCGGAAGAAGAAGTGCTCGCCGAGGAGAACAATCCCGAAGTGCTACCGGTTCCGGTGCCTGCGGCGCTTCCCGATGTTGCCGTCGGGGGAGTGCTGGGGGTTTCGCCGCTTGCGGTGGAGGAAACCGCGCGGGTCTCAGTGCCCCTGCCCTCGGAAGCCGACAAGGCCGGTTCCGCGGTGGATCCGGTTGTTCCCGAGGTAGCGTCGCGTGGCGCGATCGCCAACCTGGGGAAGTGCGAGGTATGCGGATTCCCGGTGTCGGAGGGGCGGCGACTCTGCCTGGATTGCGAGAAGAAGAAGAAAGTAGCCGGAGACGCCCGTGGCAGCAAAGGCTCCAGCCAGCAGCCCACAAGGCGCAAGCAGAAGTTCCAAGGCGGCTGCGACGGCTCCTCCGAAGGAGACAGCTGCGAGCGAGCTGTCCTTGTTCTTAATGGGGGAAGAGGAGGAGGCCTCGTGGCTGGCTACGCACAAGCTGATGGTGGTAGCGATCGTGGTGGCGGTGGTGGGAATTGTGGTGGTGATGCTGGTTCGCTAGGCGTGGAGGGTCTGGTTCCGGTGCGGGAAACTGCGATCGGATTTTCTGTGCGTCCCAGTTTTTCTGCAGGGGCGTGCCCTTGTCACTTTCTAGGTGCTTGACAAAACTGGAAGGCCTGCCTAGAGTGCGGATAAATGCTCCCTTTTGAGGAGCTACAGGTGCCCAGGATATGAAGAATGTTTATGAAGTACTTAGGCAGAAAGAGCTGGAGCTCGCGCGGCTGGAAAAAGAAGTTGAGGCGTTGCGGGTCGTAGCTCCCCTGCTATCCCCCGAAGATGCCAAGGAAATGGGGGCGGAAAGCCCGAAACCCACACTGGCGAGTAGCCAAGCGACCCAAACTATCCGGATTCCACAACAAGCAGCTGTCAATCAGAACCCGCAGCCGGCACGCGCGGCGGGCTGGGAAGAAACCGCCAAGCGCTGGCCCTAGAATCGCCGGCTGCCTGGGCGACTGATTTGCAGGAGAAAGCAGATCAGGACCCATTCCATCAAGTTCGAAGAAAGCGGCCCGGGAGAAATCCCGGGCCGTGGTGTTTTTGGAACCGGCGTTGGTCGGGGGCAAGATCTAGTCGTTGGTCGGTGGTCGTTGGCGAAGATCCCAAGCGGGATGACGCGGTGGAATCCCACCCTTGCGCAGAGCTCGCAAGGATGGGCCACCCGGCGGCCTAGTACTTGCCAACCGCCAACGACCGTTTCAGAGCTTGGGCAGCACGATTCCCTTCTGGGACTGGTACTTTCCTTTGCGATCGGCGTAGCTGACTTCGCAGACCTCGTCGGACTGGAAGAAGATGATCTGGCACAGGCCTTCGTTGGCGTAGATGCGGGCAGGCAGCGGCGTCGTGTTGGAGATCTCGAGGGTCACGAAACCTTCCCACTCGGGTTCGAAGGGAGTGACGTTGACGATGATGCCGCAGCGCGCGTAGGTCGATTTGCCGACGCAGATGGTGAGTACGTCGCGGGGAATCTTGAAGTACTCGACCGAGCGTGCCAGGGCAAACGAGTTGGGCGGGACGATGGCGACATCGGAACGGATGGTCACGAAAGATTTCTCGTCGAAATGCTTGGGATCGACGATGGAGGAATTGACATTGGTGAAGATCTTGAATTCGTCGGCGACGCGGAGGTCGTATCCGTAAGAGGACAAGCCATACGAGACGACGCCTTCCCGCACTTGCTTTTCAGAGAAGGGGTTGATCATGTCGTGCTCGTGGGCCATCTTGCGGATCCAGCGGTCACTCTTCAGCATGGAACTCCTTTTAGGAATTTGGTGATTGGGTAATTTGGTAATTGGGAAATTTACGGGCATAGGCCCACTCCATGGTCATGCGTCCGGGAAAATTACACAGTTACTCAATTTCCCAATTACGCCATCAAAACTGGTGTTCTGGCTGGAATCGCGGCTGGCGGTTCGTTGCAGTCATCTTACGAGACACTGGCTGCCGTTGACAATCTCTGATATCTCCCTTAGCATCAAGCACTTGGTGGTATTTCCGCAGACTGCCGACGGGAGCCGACCGTGATTAAACTCGACATCATCAACGAAGTGGTCAACAAGACCGGCATCACCAAGACCAAAGCCGAGCTCGCGGTTGAGACCGTCTTTGAAAGCATGAAGAAGTCGCTGGCCAAGGGTGACCGCATTGAGCTGCGGGGCTTTGGCGTGTTCAACGTGCGGCCGCGCAAGACCGGCATCGGACGCAATCCGCGCACCGGGGCCGAAGTCTCGATTCCGCCCGGGAAGGCCGTGCGGTTCAAGCCGGGCAAGGAACTGCAGTCGATTGATTGAGGACAGGCTCTAGGCTCTAGGCTCTAGGCTCTAGGCTCTCGGCTTAGGCTTCGGTTTGCTTGGAGCTCAGGGCGCTTCAGGCTTCGAACGCGTCAACAATCTCCGACTGCCATACAATCATTGCTGTCCCGATGTCTGACCCAATACGTTCGATCCCTACGTCTACGACAGAGTATTACGGGCCGATGCCGGTCTACCTGGCGCCGGCGCCCACGCAGCGCTACTGGCTGCACGGGGTCCTGCTGCTGGCGACGATCTTTACCACGCTGGTGGTCGGGTCGCACATGCAACACAACTTCCAGCAGGGGCTCTCGCCGCTGTCGGCGGAAGACAGCTACATTCCATTTTTCCCGATCGATGTAGTCCTGCAACATCCGTCGCGGCTGCTGCTGGGAATTCCCTTCTCGGCCTCGCTGATGCTGATCCTGCTGGCGCACGAGATGGGACACTATCTCTATTGCGTGCGCTACGGCGTGTACGCGACGTTGCCGTTCTTCATTCCGTTTCCGACGCTGATCGGCACGATGGGAGCGTTCATCCGGATCCGTTCGCCGATCCGTTCGCGTCCGGCGCTGTTTGACATTGGGATCGCGGGACCGATCGCGGGCTTCGTGGTGGCTTGTGGTGTGCTGGGGATGTCGCTGGGACTTTCGCGTGGGATCCCGGCAGGGGCTGGGGCGCAGGACATTGTCGAGATCCACTACCCGCTGATTTTTCAGCTCGCTGCACCGGGTTTTGACGTCTCTGGGGCTGGTGCACGGCTTCGCCACGGTACCACTGGACAAGGCTCTACCTGCACCCCATGGCGATTGCCGCGTGGGTAGGAATGTTCGCCACCTCGCTGAACCTGTTGCCGGGCGGGCAACTCGATGGGGGACACATCGTGTTCTCGATCGCGCCGCGCCTGCACAAGGTAGTCTCACGCCTGACCATCCTCATTCTGATTCCCATGGCGGTGTATCTGTGGACGGGATGGCTGGTGTGGGCGATTCTGCTCGAGATCAGCAGCTTCCGTCATCCGCAGGTGCCGGAATGGCCGAAGGTTTCCGGAGTGCGCACGGGACTGGCGGTGTTCGGGCTGATCATGCTGGTGCTCACTCTGACACCGGCACCGTTCGCGCACAGTTCTCTGAAGGAAGTCGTGCATGTGTTTGGCGGACACTAGAGCTTGATCAACCACAAAGGACACTAAGGTTCACGAAGGAATTCAGTCCAGGCTTTGGGCCTTTTCTGCAGCGTTGCCTATGCCAGCCATGATTGCCATGCTCCGGGCGGTGAACCTGGGGAGCCATAACCGGATCAAGATGGAGGCGCTGTGTACGCTGTGCACAGCCCTGAAGCTGCGCGACCCGCAGACCTACGTGCAGAGCGGCAACGTGGTTTTTCGGCACGAGTGAACGGGAAGTGGCGCGCGTGGCCAAGAAGATTGGGGACGGGATCGAGCGGGATTTTGGCTTTCGGACCGACGTGATCGTGCGTACGGTGGCGGAGATGCGCGACGTGATCGCACGCAATCCTTTTGCGAAACGCAGCGGGATCGAGCCCAACCGGTTGATCGTGCTTTTCTTTGGCGGCGACCCGGGGGAGGAGGCTCGACAGAAAGTTCTCGGCATCAAGGCGGATGCGGAAGAATTGCGCCTCGATGGCCGGGAGCTGTACATCTACTTCCCAAACGGAATGGGCCGATCGAGGGTTTCGACACCGGCCATCGAGCGCATGCTGAAGACGCCGGGAACCGGGCGGAACTGGAACAGCGTCACCAAGCTACTCGAGATGGCGGAGGCTTTGGGAGACTAGGCTCGGGGCACTCGAGTTTCGTCGGGTTGCAAGCAACCAGAAGCTCCACCCTGCGGCTCGGACGGCAGATTCAATCCAAGGGACGTCGGCGAAGGGGTTCGGCAGCAGCTTTACTTGTCGTCGGCAATTGCACCGGCCGTGGCGCCGTCCGCTGCAGCCGATCCTGGGCTCGCGCTCGCACTCGCTCCGGCTTTCCCGGCTTCGGCTGCCCCACCTGCGGCTGCACCGCCTGCTCCCGCAGCAGACCCCGGGCTCGCGCCCGCACTCGCTCCAGCTTTCCCGGCTTCGGCCGCTCCACCTGCGGCTGCACCACTCCCGCAGCTGACCCCGGGCTCGCGCCCGCCTCGCTCCGCTTTCCCGCTTCGGCTGCTCCACCTGCGGCTGCACCGCCTGCTCCCGCAGCAGACCCCGGGCTCGCGCCCGCACTCGCTCCAGCTTTCCCGGCTTCGGCCGCTCCACCTGCGGCTCCAGCTTCCCGCCGGCTGCTCCACCCGCCGCTGCTCCACCGCTCCCGCAGAGCCCCGCGCTCGCGCCCACACTTGCTCCAGCTTTCCCGGCTTCGGCCGCTCCACCTGCGGCTGCTCCACCTGCGGCTGCGCCCGCGCTGCTCCCGCTCGCAGCGCCCGGCTCGCGCCCGCACTCGCTCCAGCTTTCCCGGCTTCGGCTGCTCCACCCGCGGCTGCTCCGCCTGCTCCCGCAGCAGACCCTGGGCTCGCGCCCGCACTCGCTCCAGCTTTCCCTGCTTCGGCCGCTCCACCTGCGGCCGCTCCCCCCTGCTCCACCTGCTCCCGCAGCAGACCCTGGGCTCGCGCCCGCACTCGCTCCAGCTTTCCCGGCTTCGGCTGCTCCACCTGCGGCTGCTCCGCCCGCGGCTGCGCCATCTCGCGGCTGCGCCGCCCGCTCCCGCAGCAGACCCCGGGCTCGCGCCCGCACTCGCTCCGGCTTTCCCGGCTTCGGCCCCTCCACCTGCGGCTGCTCCACCCGCGGCTGCACCGACTGCTCCCGCAGCAGACCCTGGGCTCGCGCCCGCACTCGCTCCAGCTTTCCCGGCTTCGGCTGCTCCACCTGCGGCTGCCGCGCCTGCTCCCGCAGCCGCTTCGCCAACACCGCTGCGCGCTCCGGCAACCTGGACGCCCAAGCCGCCCAAAGTGTTTATAAACTGCTCGCGAGCATTTGCGGAGTTGAGCGAATGATGCAGCAAACTTGCCGAGCGAACGAGCTGTGAGTCCGGCATGGCGCCCAGTTTCGCGACCATTGCGTCAACGGTGCTCGCGTCCAATCCGGCGGCGCCGGCTTTGTCGATGAGGTCATGGATGGTGGCGTTCCTAAGTTGGTGTTTGCCCTCCCATGCCGGGTCTACCGTTCCTCCCATGGGAGAGGAATGGACCTGTAAAGGCTCTTTCGGCGCGGGCACGGCGCCAGTGTTCGGCAACGGGATCTTGAGTTCCTGACCTGCGAGGATTGTCTGGTTTGGACCCTTGATGCCATTGGCAGCCATCAGATCCTTCAAATCGGTATTCAAGCTCCGGGCAATTTTTTCCAACGTGTCGCCTTGCTTGACGATTACGGTGTTGGGCGAGGCGGTGTCAGGAGAGAAAGTGGGCCAACCGGATCCGTTGATCGCCAGTCTTCCCATGGTGTCCCCCTTAGTGACTTATCGGAGACTCTCACCGAAGAGTTGCGCGGGAATGGTTTCTTTGTTTCTACATCAACTGCTTTTACATCAACCACAGCGCGTCAACGTCGACGATCACCTGGGTGCGGGGGATTTTTTGTGACGTGGCATAGGCCAGCATGGTTCGCAGCAGGGCGTTCAGCTTTTCGCGGCTGGCCGATTTCAGAACGAAGTGATAGCGGTAGTCGCGCTTGAGGCGGAGGATGGGGGCGGCAGCGGGTCCCAGGACGCGAATTCCTTCGTGGCGTGTCTTGTCGAACCACTTCCCCAAAATGCCCGACCACTGCAAGGCTTCCTCCAGCTGGTCGCTGCGGATGAGCACGTTGGCCAGCGCGGAATATGGCGGGTAGTGCATCCAGCTACGGAAGCGGAGTTCCTTGTCGTAGAAAGCCGGTGAAGTCATGGTGCGCGGCGTATTGCACGGCGTAGTGATCGGGAAAATAGGTTTGCAGGACGACCTTGCCCGGGGTCTGGCCGCGACCGGCGCGGCCGGCGACCTGGGTTAGCAACTGGAAGGTGCGCTCGGCAGCGCGAAAGTCGGGAAGGCCAAGGGCAATATCGGCGCCGACGACGCCCACCAGCGTGACGCCATGAACGTCGTGGCCCTTGGCGATCATCTGGGTGCCGACCAGCAGATCGAGTTCGCCTTCATTGAGAGCAGTGAGCGCTCGCTCAAAGTCTTCAGCTTGCCGCGGACGGTGTCGCGATCGAGCCGGCCGATGCGCGCGGTGGGAAATAGCGCGTGCAGGAATTCTTCCAACTTCTCCGAGCCCGTACCCAGGAAGTAGACGTACTCACTGCCGCAGTGGGCGCACTTTTCGGGCACGGGGGCGGTGTAGCCGCAGTAGTGGCACTCCATTTTGCGGGCACGTTTGTGGTGGGTCATGGCGATGGCGCAATGCTTGCACTCGAGGGTCTTGCCACAGGTGCGACAGAGAGCCACGGGAGAGTAGCCACGCCGGTTCAGCAGGATCATCACCTGCTCCTGGCGCTGGAGACGATCGCGGATTTCTTCCGCCAGCTTGCGCGAGATGACCTGCTCCTGCCCGGTCTCCTGAAATTCCTGCTTCATGTCGATGAGTTCGACTTCGGGCAAGGGGCGCTGCTCGACGCGATCGGGCAACTCGAGCAGCGAGTACTTGTGCCTGGTGGCGTTGTAATAGGACTCCAGCGAAGGAGTGGCCGAGCCGAGCACGACGCGACGGCATTCGCCATCTTGGCGCGCATGACGGCCACGTCGCGGGCGTTGTAGCGGGGTGTTTCTTCCTGCTTGTAGGAGGAGTCCTGCTCTTCATCGACGATGATCAGCGCGAGGTCGGAGACGGGGGCAAAGATTGCGGAACGAGTGCCGACCACCATGCGCGCGTCTCCGCGCTTGATGCGATGCCACTGCTCGGCGCGTTCCTGATTGGAAAGCGCGGAGTGCAGTATGGCGACCTGCTCGCCGAAGACCTGGTGCAGATCGGCGGCGACGGTGGGGGTCAGACCGATTTCGGGAACGAGCAGGATGGCGGAACGGCCGGCCTCGAGCACGGTGCGCATGGCGGCGAGATAGACGGCGGTCTTGCCGGAGCCGGTGACGCCATGCAGCAGGATGCCGCTGAACTGGCGAGCGGCGATTCCGTCCTGAATCGCAGGAGGGCCTGCTGCTGCGCGAGATTGAATTCGAAGTCGAAGGGCGAGGGCCGGGCTTTTACGCGGGAGACGTGGAATTCGGCGGGTTCCTCGATGATTTCGACGAGGCCACGCTTGACCAGCGTGTTCAGCGTCGTACGCGGGACGTCGAGATTGTGGAGAACTGCGACTTCGGCGCGACCTCCGGCGGTGGTGAGCGTGTCGATCAGTGTCTGCTGATTCGGCGTTGAGCTTTGCTTGACGTGCGGGAGTTGCCCGGAGCGAAGTCTAAGGAACGGCGGTCGAAGCCGGGGCGTCCTCATCCACCGAAGCAACCGGTTCAACATCACGGCGCAACATTGCGACCTTGACGGTACGGGCGGCGTCGCGCGCGGCCGAGACGTCCTCGCGCACTAACCACTTCTTGCGCACCATTCCGGCGAGCACCGACGCGGCTGACTCGGGTGGCGCTGCGCAGGCGATTTTCCCGCACCGGATCGTCGCGATTGGCCAGGTAATCGAGCACGCGGAACTCGACCAACTGCTCCTCAGGAGTGCCGGCGCGCACGGTTCGACGACCCCGACATGCCGCCGAAATGCAGTGCCAGGTGGCCGGTTCGGTGATGACGTAGGTGATGGTGCGCTGGAACTCCGCGCTCAGGGGGAGCATGGTGCGGAAGACTTCGCCGAGCGGAGCGCGAGATAATAATCGGCGATCCACTTGCCGAGACGCATGAGTTGCTCGTCGAGCACCGGGAGCTGGATCGAGCACGCTGACGACGTTCTTGGTCTGCACCGAAGGCTGGCGGTCGTGCAGGTCGACGACAATGCCGCTCATGCGCTGCTGCCGGAAGGGCACAAGCACGCGCCCGCCCACTGCCGGTTCCATTCCGTCAGGCACGCGATAGGAGAACGCGGTGTCGAGTGGGACCGGGGAGGCTACGTCGCAGAATTGAAAAGCAGGTCTCAGGTGTCAGGTTCTCGGGTGTCGGGTCTTGAGACTCAGGTCTCAGGTCTTGGTCTTGGGTCTTGGCGTTTCAGGTCTCCGGTAGACCTGTTCCTTGAACCTGTGGGTCTTGGACATGGTTAGAGTATCAGGACGATGTCGCGCCAAGGATCCCAGGGCACGAGGCCGCGAAAGAATGCCAGGCTCACGGCAGGACGACACCGGATCCGACGCTGACGTCTGCCACCAGAGACCTGACACCTGAGACCTGGCTCTGATAGGCTGATTAGCCGTTCGTGTCGACAACAACGTGACTGCCCGTCTTGCCATCCTCGCTGATATTCACGCCAATGTCTGGGCGCTGGAGGCTGTCCTCGCGCATGCGAAGAGCCTCGGCGTTGATGGGTTCGTGAATCTGGGCGACTCATTGTACGGTCCTCTCAAGCCGCATGCGACTTATGAACGGCTCGATGCAAGAGGATGTGCTGGTGACGATTCAGGGCAACCAAGACCGGCTGATCTACGAAGCCAACGAACGCGATCTGGCGTCGATTCCCACCCTGGCATACGTGATCCGCGATCTAGGGCGAGGAGCCTATCCACTGGCTCAGTGAATTGCCTCGGACAGCGGTATGTGGAGAAGGACATTTTTCTGTGCCACGGAACGCCGGGGAGCGACACGATCTACCTGCTGGAAGATGTCATGGAAGGGTCTGCCCGAGGTGCGTTCCGAGGGCGCAATCCGCGAACTGCTTCAGGGCGTTCGCCAACCCGTGGTGCTGTGCGGGCACACGCATATTCCGCGCGTGGTCGAGTTGTCGCACGGGCAGCTGGTGGTGAATCCCGGGAGTATCGGCGTGCCCGCCTACGACGACGTCGACCCGGTGCGCTATCGCATGCAGACATTTTCTCCGCATGCCTGCTACGCCATTCTCGAGAGGAATCGCGCGGGCTGGAACGTTTCGCTGGAACGCGTGGCCTACAACCACCAGGCTGCCGCGGAGTATGCACGGACGCGCGGGCGGGACGACTGGGCGCAGGGCATTGCTACGGGACGGATGGGGTAAGGCAGTCTCGGTAGTCATTCAACTTTTGGTCGCTCGCCACTGCCTCGACGGCGGGGAGCGCGGCGATCCAGCTTGTGGGTTATTCCGCGGTCTTCGCGGGCGGCTTCAGGCCCAACTCTTTCATCACCATCTGCAAGTCTTTCCAGGCTTCCTTCTTCTGGCGCGGGATCGCGCAGCAGGAACGCGGGGTGGTAGGTGACGGCCAGCTTGGCGCTGGTCCAGTTGGGATCGTTGCTGCGCGCGCCGGTGGGCTTGAAGTCATACCAGCGGCCGCGGAGATTGGCCATGGAATCGTTGATCGCCAGCAGGGTCTTGGCGGCGACGGCGCCCAGAGCCACGACGACTTTGGGCTTGATCGCGGTGATCTGGCGCATCAGGAATGGGGAACAGGTTTCACACTCGTCGCGTTCGGGGGTGCGGTTGTTGGGGGGACGGCACTTGATGATGTTGGCGATGTAGACCTGATCGCGGTCGAGGCCCATGGCCTTGATCATGTTGGTGAGCAGTTGTCCGGCCCGACCGACGAAAGGCTCGCCCTGCTGATCTTCATCGGCGCCAGGTGCTTCGCCGATGAACATCAAGTCGGCGCTGGGATTGCCGACACCGAAGACGATTTGTTTGCGCCCCTGTTTGTGGAGGACGCAGCGAGTACAGTCGCCCAGGTCTTCGCGAATGATGCGCAAAGCTTTGACCGGGTCGGACACGCCGTACTCCGGTTTGGGAGTGATGACTTCGAAGACATTCGATTGTGGTGCGACCGGAGCAGCGGCTGATTTTCTGGGCGACATTTCCTCTCGCTCTTGTGGATGGACAGAGGCCGGCGGCACTCCGGCAGAAGCGCGATCATCCGCCGCCCCGGAGAAAGCCGTCTCTCGCCGGTAGAAGTCATAGATACCGAGTTCCTGATAATAGCGGATGCGCTCGGCAAGGGCGCGGCGCAGATCGGGAGAAATAGCCTGGGGCATTGACGATCAGAATACCATCGGCAGGGGTTGAGACGCGGCCTGCTATTTCAGTTCCAGCTCGACAATCTCGCCAGGGGTTGTGCCGTTGTTCAAGAGCACGTGCGTAACCGGCGTATCGACCCAGTGAAAATCGCCGGCCTTGACGTCGTGGGTGAACGACTGTCCATCAGGCGAGGTCATCTTCAACTGCATGGGTGTGGCGGCTACCACCAGGTACGGGCGGTGATGGGTATGCTGCGGGGTTTTGGCGCCGGGCGGAAGGCTCCAGTGGTAGGCGCGGGCGCTGGGATTCTCACCTGCCAGGGGAGCGGCGACGGCCTCGGATAATTTTTCGGGACGCTGCAGGAATTCGACGTCGAGTACTTCGAACACGCTGGATCCAACATTGTGCACACGGTGAGAGTAACCACCGGCGGGCAAGGTTGTCACCGACAAGTCCCCGGGCTGGGTTGGCCCGCGAGGTCCCTCAGCTTCGCCGACCTTCTGCTGGGTAATGGAACTATGGCTGAGCTCAACCGCGGCGCGGTCGTGGCTGTGGGTGTGATAGAGAGTGCGCTCGCCGGGCGCCAAGGTTACGTGCATGACCACTACGAGGTCATTGTTCAGCACGACCTTGTGGTGCGGCTCCTGGTCGACGGGCAGCGGTTTTTCCTGCGCGGTGGAAAGCCCTACCAGCGCGAGCAGCAGGCTGCTTACCCGGGCCATGTACATGAGTCTCCTAGGTGGCAACCACCCGGCTGCGGGAACGCAACTTGACGATCACATCGAGGACGCGCTGGGCGACTTCCCACTTGGTAGTCTCGGGCACTTCGACGGTATCGTGCTGGGTAAGGATGGTGACTGCATTGCGGTCGGAATCGAAGCCGATGCCATCGCGCGAGACATCGTTGACGACGATGGCATCGAGCGCCTTGCGGGCAAGCTTCCGGCGGGCATTTTCGAGGACATTTTCGGTTTCGGCGGCGAAACCGACGAGCAGCTGAGTAGTTCTTCTTTGCGGCCAGTTCGGCGAGGATATCGGTGGTGGGCTCGAGTTCGAGCGAGATGGGCCCCGAGCGCTTGAGCTTCTGGCTGGCGGCGGAGATGGGGCGATAGTCGGAAACCGCCGCGGTTTTAATCACGATGGTGGCCTGGGACAAAAGTTTCAGGGCGGCCTCGCGCATCTGCTCAGCGGTCTCAACCCGGGTAACGATCGCGGCGTCTGGCGGCATAATGACGGTTGGGCCGGTTACCAGCAACACGTGTGCGCCGCGCCGCAGGGCGGCTTCGGCGATCGCGTACCCCATGCGGCCGCTGGAACGGTTGGTAAGGTAGCGAACCGGATCAATCTTCTCGCGCGTGGGGCCGGCGGTGACGAGGACGGTTTCTCCGGCGAGATCCTGGGCGGCGCCCAGGGCCTGCATGACAGCCGCGACGATGGTTTCGTTGGCGGCGAGCCGCCCGGGACCCATCATGCCACAGGCCAGATACCCGCTATCGGGTTCGACGACCTTCACGCCACGGCTGCGCAGGATTTCAAGATTCGCCTGGGTCGCCGGATGATTCCACATGTTGACATTCATGGCGGGAGCCACGACGACCGGGGCGGTGGTGGCGAGGTAGAGCGTGGTCAGAAAATCATTGGCGACGCCGTGGGCGAACTTAGCCAGTATGTCGGAGGTAGCGGGGGCGACCAGGAGGGAGTCGATCGACTGGGCCACCGCAATGTGTTCGATGGCGGACTCGATGTTGGGCCCGGCGTTGCCGGCATCATCGAACATGCCGGTGATGACTTTCTCGCCGGAGAGGGCGGCGAAGGTGAGTGGCCGCACGAACTCCTGGGCCGCCTGGGTCATGATGACCTGCACGCGGATCTCACGATCCTGCAGGAGACGAACAATTTCTGCCGCCTTATAGGCCGCGATCCCGCCGCTCACACCCAGAGCCACCTTCATGGACGTTGTCCTTATTAGATGACGGCAGACGTAAATCCGGACGTAGAAAGAAAGCTGAACCGCACCTGGCGGTTAGACGTTCCGATGTGGGCGCCGTCCGGTATCAGGCGTCGGTTTGACCGGTCGAATCCAGCGCTTCGCTGGCGGCTTCGACTGCCGACTTAGGCGTCTCCGGGATGACCCACTTGACCTTGCCGGCGCGGATTTCATCCTGCGCGATGCGGCAAGGCTTGCGGGAACTGGTCTCGACGACCGGGGGCGCGCCGCCCTGAAGCTGGCGGGCACGGCGAGCGGCCACGAGGATGTAACGGTAGTTGCTGTCGAAGCCTTCGATCAACTTCATACTCTTCTCCCTCAAACCGCCGCCTAGCCCTGGCTCTGGTCGTCGCGAAAAGAATCGAGGATGGGCTGAATTCGATCGCGCATATTACCCAGGCGGTATTCGTTCCGCTACCGCGAGCTTGGCCTGTTCCTCGTCCGTCAGCGTGCGTCCCGAGCGTCGCAGACGTTCCGAAAGCAGGATAGCCTTCAGTTGGTCGGTCGACTGTTCCAGGCGGTCGTTCACTAAAATATAGTCGTACTTGTCATAATTCTCAATCTCCCCGCGGGCCGTGACCAGCCGGCGAAGGATGACTCGCTCGGAATCGAGGCCGCGGTTGCGGAGACGCCACTCCAGAGCCTGCCGGTCGGGGGGAAGCACAAAGATGCTGGCAGCCTCCGGAATTTTTCGCTTGATCTGAGCGGCGCCTTGCACGTCGATGTCAAGCAGCAGGTCGTGCGCGTGTTCCTGAGCTTCGCGCAGAAAGCGGCGGGCGGTTCCATAGCAATCTCCGTTGCCAAAGACCTCGGCATATTCGAGGAATTCGTCCCGGCTGATCATGGCCTCGAATTCTGGCCGTTGTACAAAGAAATACTCGCGGCCATTGTGCTCACTGCCGCGGGGCAGACGGGTGGTGTAGGAGATCGAGAAATCCAGGCCGGGGACGATTTTACGGACTTCATTGACGAGCGTGGATTTTCCGGAGCCGGAGGGTGCGGAGATGATGTAGACGGTGGTCATTCTACGTTCTGAACCTGCTCGCGCAACTTCTCGATTTCCGACTTCATGACCAGGCCCATTTCGGTGATTTTGAGGGCGTCGCCGGCAAGGCCGGAGGTTTTGGAAAGCAGGGTGTTCGCCTCGCGATTCATCTCTTGAAGGAGGAAGTCGAGCTTCTTGCCGACCTCGCCCTTTTCATCGAGCAGGCCGAGGAAATGCTTGATATGGGTCTGAAGGCGGACGAGTTCCTCCTGAATATCGCTGCGGTCGACCAGCAGGGCAGCTTCCTGCAAGAGGCGCTCGGGATCGACCTGGGCACCGATCAACTCCTGCATGCGGGCGCGAAGCTTTTCGACGTAGCCCTGCAGAATGGCGTGGCGGTGGCGATCGACACCGGCGCTGGCCTTCTGAATATGCTCCATGCGGTCGCGTAGTTCGCGTTCGATGCCGCGGCCTTCCTCGTCGCGCATCTGGTTCAGCCGTGCCAGTGCCTCCTCGATCTGGCCGAGGACGGCGCTCTCGAGTTCGCCGCCGGCAGCGGCGGCGGAGGCATCCATGGCGCCGGGCATGCGCAGAATGACGTTGAGGTCAGGTTCGGCGGCCAAGCCGAACTCGGCGGCGGCGGCACGAAATGCTTTAACGTAGCCGCCCACCAGTTCCCGGTTGAGGGCAAAGCCTTCGCTTGTGCCGCGATCGATGCTCAGGGTCAGTTCCACATGGCCGCGGGCAATCTTTTCCTTGAGCAGGCGGCGCAGCTTCATTTCGAGCCCGTCATTGTCGGAGGGCATGCGAAAGTGCAGGTCGAGGAAGCGGTGGTTTACGGACTTGAGGGTCACGCTGAAGCTGAGCTTCCCGTTAATCTGGCCTTTCACCTGGGCGAAGCCGGTCATGGAGCGGATGGGCATGGGTTGGTTCTCGGTTCTCGGGTCTTAGGCCTCGGGCCGGTTCTCAGCCGCTTTCAGTCGCCAACCGGAGCAGTTCTCGGGTGATCGACTTCCAGGAACTGCAGATCATACAGCCTCCGGTAGGTGCCGAGCTTTTTCATCAGATCTTCGTGGGCGCCGACGTCGCTGATCGTGCCATTTTCGAGGACTACGATGCGATCGGCGCGGCGGACGGTCGAGAGGCGGTGGGCAATGACGAATACGGTTCGGCCGACCACCAGGTTCTGCAGGGCCGATTGGACAAGGGATTCGGACTCGCTGTCAAGGGCCGAGGTGGCCTCATCGAGGATCAGGATGGGCGCATTTTTGAGGATGGCGCGGGCGATGGCAATGCGCTGGCGCTCACCACCGGAGAGACGCAGGCCGCGTTCGCCGATGATGGTCTCGTAGCCATGGGGCATCTCCGAAATGAATTCGTGGGCGAGAGCGGCGCGGGCAGCCGACTCCACGTCCCTTTGCGAAACGTGGGGCTGGCCATAGGCGATGTTGTTGCGCACGGTGTCGTTGAACAACACGGTTTCCTGGGTGACGATGCCGATCTGTGCGCGCAGCGAGGCGAGGGTCACGTCCCGGACGTCGTAGCCATCGATCAGGAGGCGGCCAGCGGTCACATCGAAGAAACGAGGGATCAGGTGGACCATGGTGCTCTTGCCGGCACCACTGGAGCCGACAATGGCGAGCACTTCGCCGGCTTTCACTTCGAGGTCGATGGCACGCAGGATCTCGCGGGCGCCCTCGCCGTCGCCCACGTAGGAGAAGGTCGCGCGCTCAAAGACGATGTTCTTGGAGAAGGAGGGGAGGCGCTGGGCGCCGGGCTTCTCGCGCACGTCGTCCTCGCTGTCCGTGAACTTGAAGATTTCAGAGGAAGCGCCCACGGCCTGCTGGAAGCTGTTATTGAACAGGGCAAATTTCCGGATGGGATCGTACAGCTTGAAAACCAGGGCGATGAAGGCCAGGTAGGTGCCGGGCGTGAAGGATCCGTGACGGATCTCGTTGCGGCCGAGCAGCAGCAGCAACGCGATGGCGATCGCGCCGAAGGTATCCATCAGGGGAGAACTGACGGCGGCGGCGGCCACGGAACGCAGGTTTGCACGGAGCAGGCGCCGGGCAGCGGTGCGGAAGCGCGCGACCTCCCACGACTCCATCCCGAACGCCTTGACGATGCGGTTCCCGGTGATGGTTTCGTGGAGGATGTTCTGGATTTCGGCAAGTTTGTCCTGGCCGCGGCGGGTGGTGTGACGCACGCGGCGGCCGATCTTGGTGGCCGAAAACAGAATCGCGGGCAGGAACAGAAGCAGCACCCAGGCGAGCTTGCCGCCGAGCAGGATGACGGCGGCGACGGTGAAGATCAGGGTAAAGATCTGCTGCAGGAATTCGCCCAGCACGCTCGACAAGGAGAACTGCACACGCTCAAGATCGTTGATGAGGGTGGAGAGCAGGGTGCCGGTAGTGTGTTTCTGGAAGAAGGCCGCCGAGCGCCGAAGGATGGCGTTGTACATGGCGTCGCGCAGGTCGGTAATCATGCCGAAGCCGGCGTAGCTGATTAGGTAGGTTCCGGCGTAGTCGAAAATTCCTTTGAGCAGCGTGGAAGTCACCAGGGCGAAGGCAACGATCGCCCAGGGATTCTGGAAGCTGGAAGGAACAAACTGTTCGAGGTGGAGGGATTGGTGGGTGCCGGGGATGGGAAGCAACTTCATCTCGTGCGAAGAGGCTCCCGGGTTGAGGACGCGGTCGAGGATGGGGCCGATGAGCAGGAGGCGGAAGGCGTCAAGAAAACCGACGGCGGCCATGAGGACGACCGAGGCCAGGACTTGCCACCAGTAGGGGGCCGCGTACCGCAGAAGCCGGGTCAGTTGCCGCATACACCTTCCCGAAGAAGGAGTTCCCGGTCCGAATTATGCCGGGTCGGCGTCAGGATGCCATGGAATGGGCGCAAGTTGGCATTTTAGCGGAAATAGGGGTTTGGGGGCAGTGGGGGCGGAAAAGCTGGTTGGTCGTTGGCTGTTGGTCAGGGGCCGGTGGCGAAAAATCTTTGACCGCAGAGGGCGCGGAGAACGGCGCGCAGAGGGCGCTGAGAACTGCGTGCAGAGGGGCGCTGGGAACGGCGTGCAGAGGGGCGCTGAGAACTGTGTGCAGAGAGGGCGCTGAGAACGGCGTGCGGAGGGCGGCGGGGAGCGCGGAGAGGGCGCGGAAAAGTCTGCGCAGCAACGAATTGTTGGCTGCCGGCGAAAGTCTCGTTCCGAGGAAGGGATTGATACGGGCTAACGGCCAATGACCGACGGGGATGTTGTCACTTCGGCATGTCGCGGTGCACTACTTTCACGCGGTAGCCGGCCTTGCGCAGGTGTTTGCTGACGTCTTCGGCAATCATCACGGAGCGATGCTGGCCTCCGGTGCAGCCGAAGCTGATGGTTAAATAGCTTTTTCCCTCGCGCACATAATGCGGCAGGAGGTAGACCAGCAACTCCGAGATGCGGTTGATGAACTCCTGCGTTTGAGGAAACGACCGGATGTATTTTGCGACGCCGGGGTCACGTCCGGTAAGAGGACGGAATTCCGGAACAAAGTGGGGGTTCGGAAGAAACCGGACGTCGAAGACCAGGTCGGCGTCTTCGGGCACACCATGTTTGAAACCGAAGCTCACGCAGGATACCAGGATGTTCTTCTCGTGGGATTTCTTCTGGAAGCGTTCGGTCAAATGCGCGCGCAACTCATGGACGTTGAACTTGGAAGTGTCAACCACCCAATCGGCGATGGCACGAATAGGTTTCAGGCGGCGACGTTCGGCGCCCAGGGAAGAGCGCACAGGGGAATCGGAGCCGAAGGGATGAGGGCGGCGAGTCTCGCTGAAACGGCGAAGCAGCGAGGCGTCGGTGGCCTCGAGATAGATCACCATGGTGGGGATCATGCGCCGAACCGCTTTCACGATGGCCGGAAGTTTCTCCAGCTTGGAGCCCTCGCGCACGTCGACGACCAGGGCGGTGCGGCGGGTTTCGAGCGATTGGACGGCGAGTTCGGCGAAACGGGGGATCAGGTCAACGGGAAGATTGTCGACGCAGTAGTAGCCCAGGTCTTCGAATGCTTTGAGAGCGGAAGCTTTCCCGGATCCGCTGAGACCGGTGATGATGACGAGCTCAGAGCGAGGACGGACTTCGCGGGATGCGGCCGCGCCCGGCGATTTCTTGGCGCGGCGCTTGGAGGCATTGGCTTTCGCTGCCATCTAGCTGGGATGGTAGCAGAGTTCGGAAGAGCGGTTGAGTGCCTAGGGAGTGGCAGGAAGCGGCGAGGATTCTTCGACGCGCGATGCAGCCCGCTGGTCGGGTCACCGGCGACCAAGAAAGCAGGCGGCTCGACGCCGCCCGCAAGGTCTGTGGTTTCAGGATGACGGTATATTAGCGGCGATCGCGGCCGTAGCGGTCCCGGCCGAAACGGTCGTGGTCAAAGCGACCGCGATGCTCGAAGTAGTCGCGGCGCTGAAAGCGCTCACCACGCCAATAGGGTCGTTCGTACGCGCGGGCGTAGTAAGCAGGCCCCGCGTAAATGTAAGGCCTTGGGTATACCGGCCGCACGTAACCGTAGCCATAGGGGTAGATCGGGCGCGCGTAAATGGGTCCGCCAATAGTCACGCCAATCGCCACTTGGGCGTCCGCTTTCGGGGGAGTCATGAAAGCCAGGGCGAGCAATAATCCAAACACCGCCAGGAAACTTTTCTTCAACATTTGCCACCTCCGTCTTTGATAAATGAAACCCGGAAGGAGAAGGAAAGTCGCGGTTGCGCGGGTGGTATGGCAGGGCACGGGTTACGTTGGAGTTAAAGGTAACCATGCCGATTGGCGGGGGCAGTTCCCACGCCCGCCTGGGGCGTTTGCTTCTGACTTCAGCACAGCACTTCAAACCAGTTGTGTATCTCGCCAGATCACCAAAGGCCAGCCTCACCCGGACTAGACCTTCGGCCACTGTCCGGGACTGGATTCGCTCGCTAGACTCTTGCCATCCCGCCTCGAGCGTAGGCCGCAGGAGGGCCAGGCTTTCATGAATGTTCTGCAGTGGTTCAACCAGCACAGCTTTCTGACGCTGTTGATCGCCTACATCCCGCTGATGGGGACGGTGGTGACAACCGTGTTGAGCCTGGTACTGGCGCGGGCGACGCTGCGCTACGCCGCGGCCAGCGACAAGAGCCTGGCGCTGGCGCGCGAGGAGTTTGAGCGCGAGTGGTCGCCGGAGCTGCACCTGAAGCTGGAGCAGATTTCCGGGCGCGAGGCGAAGCTGGTGGTGACCAACCTCGCGAAGATCTCCGTGCTGCTGCAGATGGTGCAACTGCGCAAGCTTTCGATGGGGGTGCCCTCGCTGCGTTACTTTCTGAATGAGCCACTGGTAGGCGGCACGACCTGGACGGACGAACTGGGCAAGCGCTTCTTTGAGTGCACGGGAGAAAACTACGCGGGGGTGGTGGCGGTATCGATCACGTTCTATGTTTCGGGACGGCTATTCCGCACGGACTGGTTCCGGTTCCGGACCGAGGTCAGCGATGAGCGGATCGTGAAGATTCACCCGGTGAGCATAGCGGCGCGGCGGGTGCGGGTGCTGGAGACGCGGAAGCATGGGAAGCGGCGACAGGAACTGGTGGTGGATGTCGTGGGGACGGGGGACGGGACGACCGAGAGATGAAGGCGTGCTGCGAGTCGGTCGAACAATAGGGCCATTCGCTCTTCCGTTCAGGCGGTCCATGAGTGAAGTTGCGATGTTACGACAGCTACGAGGGCGTGCTAGTCCCAAGGTCATTTGGCTACGCAGAATCAGCGAAGTAGCAGCGATACCGAAACATATGTAAGCGGCTACCAGTACGCCAAATGCAGTCACAAGTCCGACTCTGTATCAGCGTGGGCGGCCAGCGCGGGGATAGGCAGGTGGGACGCTTTCGTGATGGGGCGGGCGGCGTCGATCGGCGCGGGCATCAGCATGGGGTTTGCGGAGGCGCTGTCGGACGATGGCAGTCTTAGGGGGCGCGGGCATCCGTGGATCCGCGGCGTGGTTTGCGGGGCAATGACGGCGCTGGGCGGGGTCGGGCACACGCTGCCATTTTTGATTCGCGATTTTCGGTATGCCATGGGGGTGGCAATCGCGGTGGTGCCGGTGAGTTGGGTTTAATCACCTGGATCCGGCACCGGTACATGGATACGCTGATTCCATCCGCTGCGCCGCAGGTGGGGCTGGGCGGGGCACTGGTGTTTATGACCGGAATTCTGATTGGGAGCTCGTAGAGGAAAATCTTAAACCGCAGAGGGCGCGGAGGTTTCCGCAGAGATCGCAGAGTGGGAGTTGCAGGGTTCGAAGTTTAGTTAGGGGGCGTGGTCGGTTCTATCAGGACGTTTTTTCACGGGATCATTTTTTGCGGGGTCATTTTCACGCGGTCCTTTTTCACGGCGCGCTTTTTAAGGGGATGCTTTTCTCACGGAGTCTTTCTTTAGGAAGGAGGTCCGGTGACGGTGCTCAAACGTCTTGGCGGAAGGACAAAAGGGCACGCTAGGGCGCGCCCCCGTTCGAATCCGGGGTTGCTGAAAGCGGATAGCTGACAGGTGCTTCTACGGCGCTTCGATCAATTCCATCTTGCCATCGCGCGTCCGGTGCAGGACCATTACCTTGCCCTTGGGATCGCGGAAGACGAAGACGTCGCGATCGCGGAAGTGGCATTCCTTGATGGCTTCCTCAAGCGTCATGGGGCGGAGGGCGACGGCCTCGGAGGAATGACTCAGGTGCACTTCTGTGGTCTTGGCCACGGCGGGGAACTTGTGGACGACGACCGGAACCGCAGTAGTTTCGCTGAGTCCAACCACCGTCTGGAGGTCGTCCTGCTTGCCTTCGCCATTCCACTTTTTGTGGGACTTGCGTTTTTTCGAAATGATGCGCGTTTTATATTTGACGGCTTGTTTTTCGATATGGCCAAGGGCTTCGCTGACGGCCAATTTCATGTCGGTCGACTGAGCGAGGCCGACGATGGGACCGTTGCGCGGGCTGATGGTAATTTCTGCTTTATGACGGTGTTTCTCGACTGCGAGAATGACCTTGGCTTCGAACCTGTCGCCTAAGATTTTGCGGATTTTTGCAAGGCCGGATTCAACTTCCTTGCGGATGGCGGGGGTGATTTCGTATTGCCTGCCGGTGTATTCGACGTTCATTGAGCACCCTCCTGGGATTCGTACTTCCACGATCTGGGCTCAAACAACCGGTGCTGCAGGTGCTGCTGGTTCAGCGGCTAAAGCCGATCTCACGGATCGACCTCTCCGGCACGCCTGAAGGCATGCCCTGACACGACCCGCTACTTCTTGACCCTGCGCTGGTGGGTACTCGGGATGCGCATGTCCTCCCGGTATTTCGCAACCGTGCGGCGAGTGACCTGGATACCCTGCGACTGAAGGATGCGGGTGATCTGCTCGTCGGTCAACGGCCGGGCTGGGTCTTCCTCTTCGATAAGCTTCTTCACGCGGCGCTTCAGGATCAGCAACGAGGTGTTGCCACCTTCGGGGCCTTGCACGCTTTCAGAGAAGAAGTACCGCAATTCGAATACGCCTTGCGGAGTGTGAGCGTATTTGTTTGCCACCGCGCGGCTGACGGTGGAGGGATGGACGCCGATTTCTTCGGCCACCTCCTTGATCATCATGGGCTTCAGCTGGTCGATGCCCTTTTCGAGGAAATCCTGCTGGCGCGCGACGATCGAGTAGCAGACTTTCATGATGGTCTGCTTGCGCTGCTCGATGTTCTTGATGAGCTGGATGGCGCTCTTGTAGCGCTCCTTGACGTAGTTCCGGGTGTCTTTGTCGTTGGTATCCTTGGTCAGAAGGCGCTTGTAGGCCGGGTTGAGGCGAAGCTGGGGCACGTCATCGTCGTTCATCAGGCAGAGCCACTCGTCACCGTGCTTGATGAAAGCGACATCGGGCTCGATGAGGCGCGTGGTGCTCTTGTTATAGCGCAGGCCGGGACGGGGATCGAGCGTCTTGATGAATTCGAGAGCAGCCGGGATGGCCTCGAGGGGGCGACCGATGGCCTTGGCGATTTCCTTATGCTGCTTCATCTGCACGGCCCGCAGATGCTGATCGACGATGGCGAGGGCGTCGGTGAGAACCTGGGCAGTGCCGTTGCCGTTCTTCTGCTGAGCATGTTGCAGCTGGATATAGCGCAACTGGTAGAGCAGGCACTCGCGGAGGTCGCGGCAAGCGACACCGGGAGGATCGAGCTGGCGAACAAGTTCCAGCGCCTCGTGCAATTCGCCCAGGGTAAATGTTGGTTGATAGACGGGGCGCGGAGGACGTTGGACCGGCAAGACCGGAGTGGAGGCAACCTCGAGGGCCGGTTCCTGGGCCGGAGCCACGGCAGCGGCGGTCGAAACGCCGCTGAGCTCGGTCAACGAATTTGGAGACTCGTCCCAAGCGGCCGGAAAATCGTCCGGGAGAGGCTGTTCTTTGCCCTCGACGGTGGCGGCCAAGCCCAGCGCTTCCGCCTCTTGCATGAGGTTTTTCTGCACGGCGGCGTCGGCTTCGGGAGCAGCGGGGGCGGCAACACCCATTAATTCGTCGTCGCTGGCGATGAGATAGCCGTCCTCGTTCAGGTTACCGATAATCAGTTCCCCGGCCTCCTGGACCGACCGGCTCACCGACAGCGCGCCCAATTGCCACATGAGGTGATCGGTCAGGGTGGTGGGCTTGGAAAGGAAATTTTCGAAGGACGGACGCTCGATGTCCTCCATCTCACCCTGGCTGCGATAGCCGGGATCGAGGTATTCCTGAAAGAAAGAGCCAAAATCAATTTCGTCGAAGGGATCTTTCTTTTCTTCGGCCGGGATGGGAGGCTCTTCCGCCGAGGTCACGGATGCGAGGCGGTCGCGCTCTTCTTCGCGGCGGCCGACTTCGTCGATTAAGGGGACGGAGTCTTCCAGTTCCTCGAGAACCGGGTTCTCGACCATCTCGGAATTGATCATGTCCTTGAGCTCGATCTTGTTGAGCGCGAGGACGGACACCATCTGGACGAGGCCCGGGGTCAGGATCTGCCGCTGCGACAGTTTGACGTTCAGTTTGTGCTGCAGCATTACCATGCGATGGCGTGCTCTTTCCTAACCCTCTGAAATATCAACGGTCCCGTGGTTACCGGAGCCGTACGGCAACTGGAGGCCCCAAGTGCAAGTATCAAAGCAAAACCGCATTCCGGCTACATTACAGCCGTAACCTCACGCCCCACCCGGCCTCTGGGGGAACCTCACCGCGACTCTAAATTCGCACCGCGACCCAGCACTGCGCTGCGGGCACTGCTTGTTGCCGGAACCGGCAGGCCACCCGCCGGAACCGACTGTCCCACGGTGTGCTAAACCAGGGAAAAGCTGTCTCCCAGGTATACCCGGCGCACCTCGGGGTCGCTGCCGAGGGCTTCCGGGGTGCCAGACCGGAAAATGCGCCCTTCGTTGATGATGTAGGCCCGATCAGTGACCGACAGGGTCTCGCGGACGTTGTGATCGGTGATGAGAATTCCGATGCCGCCAGCCTTGAGGTCAGAGATGATTTTTTGCAGGTCGAGCACGGCAATGGGATCGATGCCCGAAAACGGCTCGTCCAGCAAAATAAAGGTCGGGTTGATGCAGAGGCAGCGCGCAATTTCGACGCGCCGACGCTCGCCGCCCGACAGGGCGTAGCCGCGATTCTGGCGGATATGGTCCAAGCCCAACTGCTCGATCAGCTTCTCCATCTTCTCCCGACGTTCGTGCCAGGAGATGGGTTGAGCCTCAAGGACGGCGAGGATGTTCTCCTCGACCGTCAGTTTGCGAAAGACCGAGGGCTCCTGCGGGAGGTAGCTGATGCCGAACTGGCGCGCCCGCAGATACATGGGGACGTCAGTGATGTCGTCGTCGTCGTAGAGGACGCGGCCGGTATCAGGAGGGACGAGGCCGACGATCGCGTAGAAGGAAGTGGTCTTCCCGGCGCCGTTAGGACCAAGTAAACCAACAACTTCGCCCTGGTCCACCCGCAGACTGACACCCTTCACAACCCGGCGGCCGCGGTACGTTTTGCCAATTTCGTCGGTGGCCAATGAGTGCATTTAACGTGCCACTCGCGTCTGCGTAACAGTCGGGGAAGTGTCCCTGCCTTCCACGAGCACCCTATCATCGCGTCTAAAGAAAGTCAACGAATCACCCCTGATTTTGCCGTGTTCGGCATCAAAAATGCTAGGCGATCCGCCGGTGAGAACGAATTTGTCCTCCGCCACGGTGTAGACCAGGCTGTCGCCGGTCGCCCGCCGCACCGCCTCCTGGATGACGACGTGGCCTTGCGCGAGGATACGGTCGAGCTGGCCTTGCCCCTTAAACGATTGATTTTTAGAGCCTTGGCTACGCGGGACTAGAAAGGCGTCGAGGTGGTCGGCGGTGACGGTCACATCCGCGCCGCGGGCGGTGACGCCTCCTTCAAAATGCGCACGGTGCTCATCGTCGGTGTAGGTCAGGTGCCGAGAGGTGATGGAGAGGGGCGTAGCGTTGCCATGCTTGTCGACCTGCACCAAGACTGTCGAAACGGGCTGACCGTCTCCCTGGGCCAGGATGGAGCGGTGATCGCGATCAAACTGGATGGTAGGGGCTTCGACGACATTGGCGTCCTGCCAGATACGAGCGTCGCCGGAATAGGTAGCGACGGCCGAGGTGCGCCGGACCGTCATGGTATGGGCGGTGACGTGGATTGGGGAGGCAGCGGCCAGCAGGGCGCCGGTCGGTTGCTCATGCAGATCGCTGTAGGTGCTCTTGACGCTGCCGTCGGCTGCGGCGTCCCCGGTGGAACGGTCCATGCGGAGGGTGCGCGCGGTGGTGAGGAGCCCCTTGTCGGTAATGCGCGGCGAGCCGGTCAATTCCAGCATTTGATCGCCGGGAGTGTAGCGGGCATGATCGGCACGGGCCTGACGCTCCCCGTCGGTGTAGTTGACATCGCCATGCTGCAGGATGGCGTCGATGCCTCCGGCTGGACGGAAGGCCACCTCGATGGCCCTGCTGGTGCTGACGCGATCGGGCTGACCCGGCACAGTATTGACAATCCTGGCATCGGGCGTGCCCTGGATCGAGGCAAGCCGACCACGATCGTCGAACTTCGCACGGAATTTTCCGGCGGTAACGATAGTAAGAGAGCCCTGTGCTGCCACCGGGAAAATCGCGATGCGCCCCGCAGAGGAGGTCTCTGCGCGATCGAGATGTTTGCCCTTGGCCATCAAGAAATCCATGGCGGAGGCGGTGACTTCGACCGGTTGCGGGTTGGCCGATGCCCTGGCGGTAGAGGAGGGAAGCTCGACCAGCTTGACTTTGTCGTCGGCATGGATCTTGCTGATCTGATTTCGGCGAGAAAAATCGAGCTGAACGCGACCCGCGTTGGCACGTGTCGGGCGGTCGCCGCCGGAATCTATTTGCACGTCGCCGCTGAAAATGGCGCGGGACAGGCCATCCTGAGCCTGGTTGACCGTGAATTCGGCCTGGGCTGCGCGGGCTTCGATGGGCGAATCTGCGGTCCATGAGGCCTGAATGCCGTTGGTGGCTGCGACATGGTCCACGGTATTGTCCTGGCGCAAGTACACGATCGCTTTCTGGGCGGCCATTTGCTCGGCTCCGCGGGTCAGGCGGGTTCCTTCGAGGACGATTTGCCGGAGAGACTTGGTAATGATGGCACGATCGGCGCGGAGTTTTGTGTCGGCAGAGGCGACCATGGAGAGATCCACGTGGGAATCGAGGGTGAGGACGTTGTCGCGAGTGGTGTAATGCACGCCAATGGCGGAGCCGGTGGCCTGGGGCATGCGCAGCTCAACTTGCGCCGGGGTAAATGCATTGCCGGTCTTCTGATTGAAGACGAGGTCGCGGGTCACGAGGTGAATCGGATTTTTCAAGATGCTGGGCTTCGCCTGGTCGGGCTTGAGCAGGCCTTCGGGATTGGCTTCGAGGTCAATGCGCACTTCGCCCTTAGCGGTCACGTCGCCGCTCTGCGGGTCATAGGCGAAATCGTCGCCGGAAATCTGGTCGTAGCGGCTGGAGTCGCGTCCGTAGAGCGTGATCTTAACGTCGTGGAGTTCGGCGCGACCACCGAGTTTGAACTGAACCGCCTTGCTGGCCTGAATGGTGAAGAGCGTGCGGCCCTGTTCGGATTTGGAGACTTTGAAGCCCTCGGCGGTCTGCTGGATGTTGAGGTTCATGCGGGCAGGGATTTGCTTCAGGACATCGCGAGCCTGACGGCGCCGATGGATGTAGGCCCCTGCGACCACAAGACTGAGCAGACAGGCGGCGAGCACGAGCGAACGGCGAAGTCGGGGAATCTGCAGCGGCATTGGGGTTCAGTGTACTTGATGCCATGGAGAGGATTTTGGGTTCCCGGAAGAGGGGCCGCCGGGACGTGAGCTAGGAGCGCGAGCGGAAGTCGCGCAGAGACAGCTCGAGACCGCCGTATTCGGGGTGGTCGTTGTGGCCGATGGTGAAGGCGATGTCGAGGGTGTCTCCGGCGAGACACTTTGCGGTTTGCAGGCGTTCGGCCATCTGCCACCCGAGGGCATCGAAAGTGATATTTCGGCGCCAACTGCCAGTCGCGGGTGACGCATCGCCAGGGCTGGTTGTGCGGGATGGACGATTTTCATTTGCGGAGCGGAGTTCGTCGCGGCGTATGGCGGCGCCCTCCGGATGACAACGCGGCGTGGTGGAGATGGCGACTTCGGTCAATTGCTCCGCAACCGGGCTCGACAGGGAAGCGAGGGCGGCTGCCAGTTTCAGCTTCACGTGCTTGTCCTTGAGGATTTTGGGGGGAGCCATCAGGCGCACGCCCCGGGCGGAGAAGACCGGTTCCGGATTTCCCTGGCCGAATGGCTCGAGGAGGTGGAGCGCTTGAAACAGGTCGGGGATGACCTGGTTGAGATCAAGTTCGTCGTCGAGGTCGAGAATAGGCTCAAAATCAGCCGGTGTCAGGTGAAGGCGGGCGTAGTGGTCAAGATGGGCGCGCAATTCGGGTACGCGCGAGGAAGGCAGGGAGAAGCCGACGGCATGCGCGTGGCCTCCGTAGCGGGTAAACAGGTCGCGGCAGGATTCGAGGGCATCGAGCAGATGGAAGGCGCGAATGGAACGGCCCGAGCCGTGAGCCTCGCCACCATCATGAGAAAGGACGAGCGCGGGCCGTCCATAGCGCTCAACCACCCGGGTTGCGGTAATGCCGATGACGCCCCGGTGCCAGCCCTCGCCATCGATGACGACGCAATACGCGTCGCGCAGGCCGGGTTCCTGATCGAAGCGGGTGTCGATGGCCTGCAGGATGCGGCGCTCTTCCTCCTGGCGATCGCCGTTGAGCTGATCGAGGCGCGCGGCGATCTCGCGGGCTCGCACCGGATCCTTTACGCTGAACAGTTCAATGACATCGCGGGCGACATCCATGCGGCCGGCCGCGTTCAAGCGGGGAGCGATGCGGAACGCGATCTCCCCAGAGGTAGGCGGACGGGTAGCGGGGATCTGTGCCATCTCGAGCAAGGCCTTCAGGCCGGGATTGACGGTGCGGCGCAGGGCATCGAGGCCGAGCTTGGTGAAGACCCGATTCTCGCCGGTCAGGGGTACAGCGTCGGCAATGGTCGCAATGGCGACTACTTTCATGAATGACATCAGCAGCCGCGAGTGATCTTTGTCGGGCAAGCGCTTCTGCATGAGGGCCTGCGCGAGCTTAAAGGCCACGCCGGCGCCGCACAGAGCCTTACAGGGATAGGCGCAGCCGGGCTGATTCGGGTTCAAAACGGAAAGTGCTTTGGGGGTGCCTTCGCTTCCCGGGAGGTGATGGTCGGTCACGATGAGATCGACGCCGAGACGTTCGGCGGTTTCGGCGGCGGCGAAGGCGCGGATGCCGGTGTCGACGCTGATGATGAGGCGAATGCCGGCGGCAGCGGCGCGCTCGATTACCTCGTCCCTCATGCCGTAGCCCTCGCGGATGCGATGGGGGACGTGAAAGTCGGCAGCGCCGCCGGAGAGTTCGATGGCTGTCTTCAAAATAACGATGGCAGTGGTGCCATCGACATCATAGTCACCGTAAATGAGGATGCCTTCCTTGCGTTCGATCGCGGCGTCGAGGCGGTCGACGGCGGTCTGCATCCCGGCCATAAGGTAGGGCGAGTGGAGATCCGCCAGAGAGGGAGACAGATAGCGTTGTGCGGATTCAGCATCCTGAATGCCGCGCATGAGGAGAAGGCGGGCGAGGGTGGAGGCCAGATTGCGATCGCCTTTGAGGCCGAGCGCCGGAGTCGAAAGGAGAGCGCGGGCGAGGGCGGCGGTTTGCTGCTGTTCAACGGATTTTGGCAGCCATTTCATAATCGCCAGTCGAGATGGGTCGGCGGTTTCAGCATAACAGCGAGCCGAGACTCTTTCGCACCTACGAGGTTCGGTCCTCTCTGACGTACCCACGGCTTGGGGGTGTAGATTTCCACGGCTGCGCGGCTCAAGATTGGCACGGCTTCTGTTTGTGGCTGGGCCTGGTGCACGATCAAACTTAAAAAGTCAGCAGCCGGCTAGATGACCGGAAGGGCGGAGGGGGACTTGGCTGGAGAGACGGGGTATCTGTCCCGGCACAGCACTGTGGCTATGCAATTCAGTCTTCCTCGTCCGATCCGGGTTCGTCAATCGGGATGCCGCCAAAATCCTCAGCGAGTTCCATCAGCCGTTGATACCGGTCGTACCAATCGGTGCTGGATTCGTAAAGGAAGATGCTGCCCTGGAATGGCCAACCGAGCTGGACGAAGCCCGTCTTGCCGACGTAGGTGCGGAGCCAGCGGGCGTCTTCAATATCCTCGTCATTGGTGTACTCGGCGTTGCCGAGGCGCTGGATGAGTTCTTCCAGTTCGTCGCGCTTCAGGGTCCAGGAATCCATGGTGAGGAAGGGCACGCCGGAAGACTTGGCGAGTTCAACGAAGTCTTTCCAGCCATCCGCGTTCTCTTCGGACTTCCACATGATGGCCTGAACCTCTTCGTAGTCGACATAGCCGTGAAAGCGGCGGAGGCCGTGGCCTTCAATGAAGGCGATCATGTCATCTTTCAGACTGGAAAGGTCGTCGGTGGCGGAAGTCATCCTGGGCTCTCGCTGACTCAGCATTGTATGCTTTTTTCGGGTAGCGGGAATAGAGGCTCGGGACTAGCAAGTGCATCGTGAGCGAGCGGCACCCAGCGGCAAGATCGCGGCGTTCTGGTCTCGTGGATAAGCGAGGGACAAGAAGCGGTCACGGCGGGGTAGGGAGCGTTGTTCGTATGCTAGACTGTTTGTTTCACAACGAGCCCCCGAACGAGACAATGCTTTTCTCCAAAGAATATGTAGGCTATCTGGCCCGCGAACTCACAAAAAAGCTGATCTCTGGCGAGTTTATCGAAACCGAAAACGCCGCCGCGGTCACGGAGCGCGTGCATAGCGCGCTGCTGGAAGAAATGTCGCTGGAGGACCGGATCAACGACGAGGTGCGCGTGATTCTGGAGGCTTACTCCGACGAGATGCAGCGCAGCGGGGCAAACTACCAGGAGATGTTTCGCAAGGTGAAAAGCGAACTGGTGAAGAAGTACAAAGCGGTGCTGTGAGCAAATCGGCGTTCTTCATCATCCCAGAGACACAGAGGCACAGCGATGGTGAAGACCGGTGCTGGATTTTCTCGGTGACGCCGTTAGTCGTCAACTTTGATTAAGGAAATGCAGTGCGACTAAGCCGCGATAAAGTAAACAAGCTTGCCCACGTCGTCAGCGACGCGCTGGCGGACACGCCCCAGGTGGATTTCCTGGAGGACCGCAACACTATCCGGCTGGAAGCGCGCAAAGTTCTGGAGGAGTTGCTGAACCAGGAAGCGAAGATCGACCAGTCGGCACGCCTGAAGATCGAGAGCCAGAAGCGAACCATCCTGGAGGGCAGCCAGGAATGGGAGATTCTTTACCGCAAGTACTACAACGAGGAAGTGAAGAAGCTGGGGATATAAGGCGTCGTTGTGGTTGGTCGCTGCTGGCTGAGTAAATCAGAATCATGGGCGGTGGCTAGAGGCCACCGTTTTTCTTTTGGGCGAGGATTCATCGCCTGATCGTTGGTACGATTGCGTATCAGCATATATTTGCCCTCGCCATGCCGGGAATGCAAGAAATCACATTGCTTGTGAAGCGCGCCTCGCACGAGGCCGGATTCGAGCTGGCCGGAATTGCGCCGGTTCGCGACTTTGCGGAGCTGGCTTATTTCGCGCAATGGATTGCCAACGGATACGCCGGCGACATGAAATACCTGGAAGGCCGCGATGAGGCAGGCGGGTTGAAACGGGAGTCCTTGCGCAAAGCTCTGCCTTGGGCGCGCAGTGTGGTCGTTTGCGCGATGAACTACAACACGGCGCAGCCGTACTCCACCCAGGTAAACGATGCGCGGCGCGGATGGATTTCGCGCTACGCCTGGAGCCGGGAGGATTACCACGACTCGGTTTTGCGGAAATTGCGGGTGGTTGAAGGACGGCTCTTAGCGGCCGCAAGTGCTGAGCAGGGGCAAGCCTCTTTGGCGGCCGGCGAGACTTTTCGAACTTATCCGGGGCAAGTGCGGGCGGTCCAAACACGCTGCTACGTCGATACCGGGCCCATCGTGGAACGAATTTACGCGAAGTATGCGGGCGTGGGTTGGATCGGTAAGAATACCTGCGTACTGAATCAGCAGATGGGTTCGTGGTTGTTTCTGGGAGTGATCGTCACGTCGCTGGAACTTGTGCCCGACCTGCCGCCTGCGGACCGTTGCGGCACCTGCACACGCTGTCTGGACGCGTGTCCGACAGACGCCTTCCCCGGGCCTTACCAACTGGACGCGAACAAGTGCATTTCCTATCTCACCATTGAGAAGCGCGGTTCGATCCCCGAGGAACTGCGCGGCAGGATGGGCAGACATGTGTTTGGCTGCGACATCTGCCAGGATGTTTGCCCGTGGAATCGCAAGGCTCCGGCTACCGAGGCTGGCGAGTTCCAGCCACGGGAAGGGCTGGTGAATCCTGCGCTGGAGTGGCTGGCCGAGATGGAGGCGGAGGGGTTTCGCGAGAGCTTTCGGGGTTCGCCGGTGCGGCGGGCCAAGCTGAGTGGCCTGCGCCGCAATGCGGTGATCGCGATGGGGAACAGTGGGAATCGGGATTTTCTTCCGACACTGGAGAAGTTACGCGAGGACGAGGATGCCGTGGTGGCGGAGAGCGCCGCGTGGGCGCTGGGGAAACTCGGGGAACGCTAACTTTCGGAGACTGCGGCAGCAACCCTGGCTTCGCTTCCCCAATCTGGCAGGCACAAGGTGACCCTGACGATCAGCCTATATACTTAGATTCATTTCCATGATGCTGACCTTCGATCATGGCCCGATCCGCGAAGTGCGACTTAACCGCCCTCCGGCCAATGCGCTGTCGCGCGAGTTGATTGTCGCGCTGCGGGAGGCGATTGAAGCCGCTCCGCACGACGGCAGACGGGCGCTGGTTCTGTCGGGCACGCCGGGCAGATTTTCGGGGGGACTGGATGTGCCGCTTCTGCTGGCCTACGACCACGCCGCCATCGCCACACTGTGGCGCGAATTCTATGCATTGCTGAAAGCCCTTGCGGGTTCGCCGATTCCGATCGCCGCCGCCATTACCGGCCACGCTCCGGCGGGCGGAACCGTGCTTCCCTTGTTCTGCGACTGGCGTGTCATGGCGGAGGGAGATTTCAAGATTGGTCTGAACGAAGTGCAGGTCGGGCTGGTTTTGCCGCCGGTGATCGTGGCCGCGTTGCGCCGGCTGATCGGGGCGCGCCAAGCCGAGCGGCTGGCGGTCAGCGGCGCGCTGGTCTCGCCTTCGGAAGCCCTCGCGGTTGGCCTGGTGGACGAACTGGCCCCGGGAGACCGGGTGATCGAGCGCGCAATCGAATGGTGCCGGACACTGGTGGCTCTGCCGCGCGAAGCGATGAGCGGGACGCGTCGCGAAGCCCGGTCTGATCTGGTCACATACTTTGACCAGAATATCGAGGCTGAATTGCAGGGCGTTGCCGCAAGCTGGTGGGCACCCGAGACGCAGGCTGCATTGCGCGTCCTCACCGCGCGCCTGGGAAAAACAGTAACGAACCGTTAGGGGTACTCGCGCAGTACGTCACCGCCGGTAAACTTTCCTTGAGCGGGCACTCACTGCCAAATCAAACGTCGCTTTGAAGGATGATTCGCCAGCCGCCTCGTTTGGACGACAGCACCCACATGGCGGGGGCCATCGCTGGCCATGATTCGCGGCTGCGCACGCGAAGCGCACTCACCTCTGGTGCCACTTCGCGTGCACCAACCGTTTCCTCGGTTAAGGAAAATGAACGACTGCTTCCTCGATTAAGGAAGATGAACCTACTGGTTGTCGGCGCGGAAGAAGTAATAATCAGCCGTGTACGGCACCAGCTGAGTCTGACCCGCAGTGCAGGCGGAAGTAGGAACAGCTCCGCCCCTGGTGTTCAGACGTTGGATGAAAGTGGCCTTGAACAGGAAGTTACCGCCGGTGGGCCCCTTCTTGTTCCCGACGGACTGCAACAAGAGGCATTGAATCGAGCCGGCATTCGGGCAACTCGCGTCGCTGGGGTCAGGGTCGATCCCTTTGTTCTTTACCATCCACACCCTGCTGCTATCGAGGGAACTCTGCCAGGTCGCGTTCCCACTGAGGGGGACGATGACGCCCGGCTTGGGGTTTTCATTGATGCTCTGGAAGTGAGTGATGATCTGGAACTGCGACCCGAAGAGATCGGTAAAGAGGGTAGCTTCGGGGCGGGCGGAGGGGTTCCAGGCAGTGCCACCGGTGGCGGTAGGCAGGCAAGTATAGCCCTGACTTCCGAAGGCGTGGCCGACCAGGAATGCAGAGTTTCCCTGCGGTACGGCAATGGTGTCAGGAGTGGTTGGAGGCGTGACTTGCGCCCCCGCAAGAGTGACTGTGCCGAACGCACATGCAAGCACGAGAGCGGCGGCCAACAGGCTGCGAACCCGCACAATCTGACTAAAGTGGTATTTCATTTTTTGATCTCCAGTTTTATTTGTTAGCTCGGTTACGAACGGGTTGAGGTTGACAGACACACGACTGGCTCGAAGCTGTTCGGGGCAATTGCTGCCTGCACAGAACAGCCTTACGGTTGACGAGTCGTTCGTGTCTGGTGTCTGACCTTCGAGCGTTCCGTTCGATCAGATTCCAGACCGCATGGAAATCTGAATCCGGGCTCGCCCCAAGTTGCTTTACTTGCTCACTAGCCAAAGACCGCGGCGGGTTCTTGAAGACTGTCTTCAATCCATTTGAAAGGTTTGATTCCGCAGCGCGAAGATGGATGCGCGAGCCGTGTCACTTGTTTGTCAAAAGATGTTTGCGGGTGGTGACGAGCGTGGCCGGAGAAATTCGCGAATGAATCGGTGCCGATGTTTTTTTGCGCGGTCACGACGCGCGGCACGTCCAGAAGCGACGCGGATTCACATGCAACCCGGCATTCAGAAAGCTGAGCCGCGGAAGCTTTTCCCCGCGTGATAGCATTTCCTTATTCCCATGTCCCTTCCGCCACCCATGGCACGCTTTTTTATCAAGGGACGAGTCTTCGCGGCTGGCTTGCTGGTTCTGTTCACGGTGAGCTTGCGGCCGAGCGCGCTGCATGCCGCGGAGCCGCAATGGCAGGAATTCCGGTCCGCGCACTTCACGGTGATTACCGACGCGGGCGCCAATAAAGGGAACGAGATCGTGGTGCGCTTCGAACAGATGCGTGCTGAATTCGAGCAACTGCTGTCGCGCAAGAAGGTAAAGATGCCGGTACCCTTGACCATTTTTGGGTTGAAGGACGACAAGCGCTTTTACCAGATGGCGCCGCTGCACAACGGGCAAGCGATCAGCGCGCCGGGCTTCTTCGTTCCCGGAGAAGATCATCAATTCATCGTGCTGAATGCATCGGAAGAGGAGCCCTGGCGGGCGGTGGCGCACGAGTTTGCTCACCTGCTGCTCAACTACAACTATCCACCGACCCAGGGATGGTTTGACGAAGGATTCGCGGAGTATTTTTCTTCGATGCGGGTGGACAACAAGCAGGTCGAGGCGGGCAGGGATCCAGAACTGGGTTCGAGCTACGCTGAAGACCTGCTGGGCAATCAGAACGAAGTCCGCAACCCGCCGAAATCCCTGACTGAATTGTTGAGCGGGTGGGTGTGGCTGTCACTCCCCGACTTGTTCACGATGCGGCACGACACGTCCAGCTACCAGGAGGGCACGCACCGGACGCTGTTCTACGCGCAATCGTGGATGACGATGCACTACCTGCTGAACAAGGACAAGCTCAGCGAAACCGGCACGTATTTCGGGCTGGTGCAACTGCAGCACGTCCCGGTGGAGGAAGCCATTCAGCAGGCGTACGGCATGACGCCGGCGCAACTCGACAAGGCGGTGAAGGACTACTTCCACTCGCTGACCCAACTCAAGCAGGAACAGGACGCCGCGCGGCAGCCTGGGTGGAACGCAAACGGTCCGCAGATTTACCACTTGGCGGCGCCGCTTGCGCCGGACGAGGTTGCGATCCAAGCCAAACCCGTGCTCGAGAGCGATGCCGATGCGCAACTGGCGGAAGTAATGCTGCGGTTGCCGGAGCGGCGCGAGCAGGGGCTGAAAGAGATTGACCGGATTCTGAAACTTACCGACAAGAACGAGCGGCCGCTGGACAATGAGATAGCGCATCGCGGGCTGGCCTGGGTGCACATGGAGCGGAAGGAATTTCCGCAGGCTGCCGAGGAACTTGGCAACGCGGCGGCCCTCGATCCCAAGGATGTGTGGAACCGGTACTACCTGGCGTTGCTGAAGTACAAGACCGCGCAAGCGGGCCACGAGGAGATACAAGGCCTGGCGAACATGATGATCGACTTGAAGGTAACGCTGGACTGGTATCCGGACTTCGCCGAGGCTTACAACATGCTGGCGATGGCCCGGATCGAGGGAGGAGGGGCGGCGTCAGCGATGGAGTCGATCAAGCAGGCGATCGCGCTCAGTCCAAGGAACGAGCAATACCTGTTAAACCTGGGCCAGATCCATGAGGGCGCCAAGAAATGGGACGCGGCGCAAGCCGTCTTCGAACGGTTGAAGGACAGCAACAATCCGCAAATCGCAGCCGCCGCCCGCCACCGACTGGAGGAGTTGCCCACGGTGCGAAAATATGGGATCTCGCCGAGCGCTCCCAAGCGGGTGGCGCAAACTTCGCCCTTTGACGAACTGGAGCAGGAAGCGCAGAAGCGTGCCCAGCAGCAGGCGGATTCGACCACGCCCGACAAGCGGCCTACGCAATTTGCGAAGGGAATCCTGGTAAGCGTGGATTGTTCCCGCGCTCCGGCGGCGATCCTGCTGGTGAACACCGGAGTCAAGAACATGAAGCTGCGCGCAAGCGACTACAAATCCCTGCTGGTCATCGGAGAAGATGCGCTGTCGTGCGAATGGAAGAATCGAAGAGTTGCAGTGAACTATCGCGCGGGTGGCGTAGCCGATGGGGATTTGATTTCGCTGGAAGTACAGTAGGAAGAAAGTTGTGAGATCCCAGGTTCCGGGTATCAGGTCTTAAGGTCTTAACCAAGAGCCAACGATTAAGGCGCAGAAGTAAAAAACCCTCCTGGGGGACCAGGAGGGTGAGAATTGGTTGGGAGCAGGTTAGAGACGAGTGACGTTCGCCGCCTGGAAGCCCTTGGGGCCCTTGAGCAAATCGAACTCTACAGTTTCGCCTTCGTTGAGCGTGCGGTAACCGTTTTCCTGGATTGCCGAGAAATGGACGAACACGTCCTCGCCAGTGGAGCGCTGGATAAATCCATACCCCTTCGCTCCGTTAAACCACTTCACAGTTCCCTTCTCTCTCACAGAGAAACTCCTTTCGCCTTGTCGCGAAGAATTCATCTTGCCGTCCCCTGTTGAAGCCCCGGGCGTACCGGTGGCCCCCCCTCAAAGGATCGGAAGACAGGTCGCGTTACTGCCGGCGGAAGAATTTTCGCCGAAAGCAAAAGAGCCCCTGAGCTTGAAGCCGTGCGAAGAAAGGACGGCACCGAGCTCAGGAGCCCGAGATTGCTGGCGGGAATTTCGACTGCCTAACACAGAAACGTCAACCTTATCGGGCCTAGATCGCTGCCGATGATTCGGCAGTGGCCCCAGATAATATTCAGGTCGCACCTTCTTGGCAAGTAAAGAAATTCAGACAAACCGCTTAGAGTCATAGGCTTGCGTGGTGAGGCGCAGGAGCTCAACGTGACCGATGGTCAATCGAGAGTGCTGACCTTCCGTTGCCGCCTGGAATGCATCGGTTTGATACGATTGAGGGCAAGTCGGTGTCCAGCCCCATCACAGCCACGGTTCCCACGTCTGCCAAGAGGCTGGGAGTGCGCCCCAAGGCCAGTTACACCGGACTGGTTCTGTCGACGATTCGTTACTTGTTGCGGACCGAAGTGCACACCTTCGCCTTTTCGGTAGCGGCCAATGCGATTCTCTCGTTCTTCCCTTTCGTAGTGCTGCTCATGACCCTCATCCGGCGGGTATTTCATTCGCGGGTGATGTACGAGGTGGTGGTGGAACTGCTGCGCGACTACCTTCCGGCCGGGCAGGACTTCATGATTCGGAATCTGAACGCGCTGGTGGGGGCGCGGCACCCGGCACAGTTGGCGTCGCTGGCCATTTTGCTGATCACCTCCACCGGGATTTTTATGCCGCTGGAAGTGGCACTGAACCGGATCTGGGGTTTCCAGGAAAATCGCTCATACTTCGGCAACCAACTGATTTCGTTGGGGCTGGCATTCTGGTGCGGCGTACTGGCCTTGCTGTCAATTGGGATGACGGCGGGCAACGTGGCGTTCCTGGAGTCGTTGCTGCACGGACATGGCACCATGATCGTGCGTTTGGCCGGCTTTCTGATGATGAAGGTGTTCGCGATCCTGGCGAGCATAGCGATCTTCTTTCTGGTGTACTGGCTGTTGCCCAATGGAAAAATACCGGTTCGCGCAGTACTGCCGACCGCGATCGTCATGGGGTTGCTGTTTGAAGCGTTGAAGTATGCCTATATTCTGGCACTGCCCTGGCTGAACTTCGCCGAGGTATACGGCCCGTTCTCGCTTTCGGTCAGCTTGATGTTCTGGGCGTTTCTCTCGGGACTGCTGCTGCTCACGGGAGCGCACTTGTCGGCGCAGGGGCACGTCGGGATTAAATGAGATGAAGCGGGCGCCCGAGGCAAAAGGCGGGCGCGGTCTGTCACGCGATCTTGTGATTGCGGACACGGTTCTGCGTCCCGTGCACACGTAGTATTTAGTCGTTTCCCCGTTCTTCCTTCCGAGCAGATATCGAAACCCGAAGGCAGGTGCACTGTGCATCGCAGTCTTTTCAGGTATCTGCTTGTCCTATGGTTGGTGGTGTTCCTTTCCTCCTTGTGTGCGCAAGTACGCACGACGGGTGCTGCACGTGAACCGACGGATCTGCGCCAGTTGATGGACCGGGCGGGACTCATCTTTGCGGGAAGAGTAGTTGCGGTCAAGCCCGTGCACCTGGCCTCGTCGGACCAGGTCGCGAGCTTGCAGATTACGGTGCAGGTGGAACAGGGCATCCGGGGCGCAAGCAGGGGAGAGCAGGTAATCTTCCGCGAGTGGGCCGGACTGTGGTCGGCCGGGGAGCGTTACCGGGTGGGGCAACGCTTGTTTTTGTTTCTATACCCTTCCAGCGCGCTCGGGCTCACCAGCCCGGTAGGCGGTAGCGCCGGCCGATTTCCTATCGATGAGGGCGGCCGAATCCTTCTGACCCCGTCACAGCAGCAGACCATTCGGGGGTTGCCGGGTCCCGTTCGCAGCGTGCCCAGCGAGGGCATTGCGTTGCGGGATTTCGCGCGCGTCCTGCGCGGCATGGGCGAGGAGTGAGCCATGACGAAGGCATTCCATTTTCACCAGCGTCGCGGGAGTGCAACCGAGGTGAGGGCTGCGGATCCGAGCCCGAAGCGGGTGCAGGCACGGATCTGGAGTGAAGGGCGCATCATACTCTACGTCGCCGCCGTAGCGCTGGTTGTCCTGATCGTGCTGGTGGTATGGGCGTGGGCGGGTGGTCCGGAGTATACAGCGGGGGTAGGTTACTTCAATGCCGGAGTCGCAGGCCAACCCGTCACCTGGAGGGGAGGAGCGATTCGCTATTACACGGACCAGGGAAACTTGAGCTCGATGCTTACGGGGCCGAATGCCGACGCATTTGTGGCTGACGCGTTTTCACGCTGGACGACGATTGCGACGGCCGCGGTTTCGGCCACCCGCGCCGGTCAATTAGCCGAGGATGTCAATGGGGCGAACGTGATCCTCAACCCGGATGGGACAATCACCATGCCTGCCGACATCCAGCCCACTGCGACCGCGCCGGTAGGTGTGGTCTACGACGCGGACGGACAGGTTACCGACGCTCTTATCGGCAAAGGGGCAAGCAGCGATTGTTTCATGAACGCCGCGTTCGGAGGAGTGGATGCGTTCACGGCGGATGGGCATTTCGGACACGCGCTGGTGGTGGTGAATGGCAAGTGTGCCCTGAGTTCCAACAGCCTGCCCGACCTGAAGTATCGGCTGGTCCGAGTGCTGGGCCAGATCTTTGGGCTGGGCTGGTCGCAGTTGAATCTGAATGCGGTTACGGGTTCCCCACGTCCCACGGCGGACGATCTGGCAGGCCTCCCGATCATGCATGAACAGGACCTGGCCAGTTGCGTTCCCATCTCCACGTGCTACCCGAACGCTGACCAGCCAAAGATGGACGATCGGGCGGCGCTCTCGCGGCTCTACCCGGTGACCAGCGAGAATATCGGCGAGTTTTCCGGCAAACAAGTTTTTGCAGCCAGCACAGGGCGAATTCACGGGTCAGTCGAGTTCACGGATGCGAGTGGGAATCCCACCCAGCCGATGCAAGGCGTGAATGTGGTAGCCCGATGGGTGGATCCGGGCACCGGTCAGCCATCGGGACGCTATGCGGCTGCCTCGGTCTCGGGCTTCCTTTTTGCGGGAAATGCCGGAAACCCCGTCACTGGGTACAGCGACGCGCTGGGGAATGTCTACAACCGGTTCGGTTCGAGGGATGCGGCGCTGGAGGGCTTCTTCGACCTGGCGGGTCTGGAGATACCGAGCGGAAACAGCGCGCAATACCAGCTCTCGGTGGAGGCGATCGACGACACCTTGTCGCAGAATGTCGGGCCATACGGGCCCTGGCAGGTGCTTCCTTCGGGTGCACGGCAGGCGATGCTCGTCACCGTCACCAAGGGTAGCGACCTGCAGCAGGACGTTTTGATGGAGGACAGCGCGGTTGCAATGCCGGAACCGGGAGAGCCGGGCAATTTTGCGTCGCCTCGCTTGCTGCCCAAGAGCGGAGACTGGATGGGGAGGCTAACGGGTTACGGGGATGACGACTACTTTTTGCTGAACGGACAAACGAACCGCACCCTGACGGTAGAAGTAACGGCGCTGGATGAAGGCGGCCAAGCCACGGTGAGGAAGGCGCAGCCGGTGGTGGGCATGTGGTCGTTGGCGGCCCCGGAGGGAACGCTGCCACCGGCGGCTACACCCTCATCGTTCAACTCGACGAATTTTGGAGTGACACAACTGAACGCACAGCTGCTGAGTTCCACCCAGTTTCGGATTGGCATAGCGGACTTGCGCGGGGATGGCCGGCCCGATTTCCGTTATCACGCGCGTGTCCTGTACGGAGATTCGGTCAGGCCCGCCCGCGTGGGGGTGCGCGGCGGTACGCCGATTCTGGTGGAGGGTCTCGGGTTCAGGCCGGGAATGAGGTTGGCGGTTGGCGGCACGACGGCTACGCAACTCGCGGTTTCCGCCAACCAATTGGTCGCTACCGTCCCTGCGCTCGCGGACGGTGTGCGGACGGTTACGATTACGGATCCGGCGACCGGCGCCTCATCAGTCCTCACAGATGGCCTCACATTCGGGGCTGGGCCGAACGACATCATCCGGCTGGCGCAGGGAACGAACTCGGCCACGCCGGTTGGAGGCGACGTCGCCTATCCGGTCCGGATCACAGTGGCGACCGCAGATGGCTCAACCGCAGTGGGTGGCGCGACGGTGCAGTGGAATGTCACCAACCGGGCAGGGCTGTCGGCGTGTGGTGGCGCCAGCACGTGTTCGGTGGTTACGGATGAGAGCGGCCAGGCAGAGACGGGAGTCACGATCGCGGCAGTCGGCACGACTACGGTGACCGCGACGCTAGCGCCCGCGTCTTACACGCCTCCGAAATCGGTGCAGGTCTCGATCAACGGGACCACTTCCGCCAAGGACCTCACGCTGGCATCCCCGAAGGTGTGGGCCCTGCAAGGGGCGACGCTCGACGTGCCCTTCACGGCGCGCCTGCTGGCGAATGGCGTGCCGCAGAGCGGACAGAGTCTGACCTGGCAGGTCGGCATCGGGTCGGGAACAATGAGCCCGCGGACGGTAACCAGCGATGGCGACGGCAAAGGCCGCTCGACTTTGCACATCAACGCCATGGGGGGTGACGTTCAGGGCACGGTGTGCGTGGGCCCGGGAAATAGTCCATGCCAGACGTTTTACGTGATGCAGGTGGCGGCCACGGCGCTCAAGCTGCAAGCGGTGGCGGGCAGCCTGCAGACGATTCGGGTTGGGCAATCGTTTCAACCGATCTGGGTGCGGGTAACCAATTCCGCTACGCCGCCGAATCCGGTTATGGGTGTGCCGGTCGCTTTCCAAAGCCTAGTTTTCCTGCCGGACGAGGACGCACCCGTAGAGACAGGGAGCGATGGGGATGCAGGCAGTTCGCAGCATGCGATGAAAGTGCTGCTGGCCTCCTCACTGAACACCCCAGTCACGGAGGTCAACGGCCTCGCCAGCCTCTTGCCATCGACCGCCGGGCTGGGGCGCCCGCTGGAAATCGAAGTCACGGCGACGGCGGGAAGTAGTGCGAGGCTGGCGTTCGAGCTACCGATGCTGGCGGGGCGTGCGCCTGATCCCGGGGCGAGCACAGGCAGGGCACGGCTTCGGACGCGATCCCCGGCACGGATCGCAGGAGGAGGGATGGGTTGGAATGGGAATCCGCGGGGCTTTGACGGCGCTTTCAGGGAGACAGGGCTTTGGAACTGGACGATCCCAGCTCAGATGGGAGATGACAACATCGATTGCAGCGCGGTGCATCCGAAGTCTGGCGCCAGTCAAGCAGAACAACCCGGGCCTTCTGCAGCTTCCGTGCTCCGGAAGGAGGAACCGGAGCAACCATGTGACGCCACACCAGGCGGTACAGCGTCGCAGCCATAGGGCCAGGGGCAAAGCGGTCCTTCATGCCGAGGACTACTTATTCGTCCACTGATCGACCCAGGCGTTCACCGTCTTGTACCAGAGCTGCGAGTTTTGCGGCTTCAGCACCCAATGGCCTTCGTCGGGGAAATAGAGCATCTTTGACGGGATGTTCTGGCGCTGCAGCGTGGTGAAGAGCTGAAAGCCTTCGCTGACGTCGAGACGGTAGTCGAGCTGGCCGTGCACGACCAGCGTCGGCGTCTTGAAATTCGTGGCGTACATGTGCGGCGACCACTTGTCGTACATGGCGCGGTTGGTGTAGGGCGTGCCCTTGAACTCCCACTCGTTAAACCACAGTTCTTCGGTCGTGCCCCAGGCCGAGGTCGAGTTGAACATGCCGTCGTGGGTCACGATGCACTTGAAGCGGTCGGTGTGGCCAAGGATCCAGTTGGTCGCGTATCCGCCGTAGCTCGCGCCCATGGCGCACTCGCGGTCCTTATCGATAAACGGGTAGGTCTTCTCGGCGTAGTCGAGGCCTTTCATCAAGTCTTCGTACGGCGCGCCGCCCCAGTCGCCGTTGATCGCGTCGATGAACTTCTGTCCGTAGCCGGTCGATCCGTGGAAGTTGATCATGATAACCACGTAGCCGCTCGCGGCGAACAGTTCCGGATTCCAGCGGTAGGACCAGTCGTCTCCCCAGGCGCCCTGCGGTCCGCCGTGGATGAGGAATTTCACGGGATATTTCTTGTTGGCGTCGAAGTTGGGCGGCTTGACGAGGAGGCCCTGGACTTTGTCGCCCTTGGCGCCTTCGAACCAGAAGGATTCGAGGGGGGACATGGCGACTTGGGAGAGGAGGGAATCGTTCAGGTGCGTGAGCGGCCGCGGGAATGAACCAGATTCATTCCGTTCTAAGCCCACAGACTGCAGCGGTTGTCGATAGATCTCGTTCGGGTGATTGATTGCCATTCGGGTGAGCAACATTGTGTTGCTGTCGGCACTCACAGCCAGGTCATCATTGAAGCCTCGCGTAATTTCGCTGTAATTCAGATTGGTCTCACCGATTGAAATGTCATACCCAGGCTCGCGCTCCGGCGGGCGAATCTTGAATGAGACGGAGTAAATGGGAGATTCTCCCTTGTCCTCCGCGACAAAATAGATCTTCGACGAATCGTGGGACCATGTGAATGTGCCTACCCAAAGATCGGTTCTGGACATCGGAGCGAACTGTGTTCTCCGGCCCGTGTGCCTGTCATAGAGCACTAGCCGGAACTGGTCGCTCTCATACCCCGGCCGCTGCTGCGCGCGGTAAGCGATGTACTTTCCATCGGGCGAGTACAGCGGTGTCGAGTCGCTGGCGGGATTGTCGGCGGTGATGTTCTTCGCCGTGCCGCCATTTCACAGGCACGATCCACAGATCGTTGTTGGTCGATGTCGCTTCAACCTTGTCGTGGTTCGAGGTGTAGCAGACTTCCTGTCCGTCGGGCGAGAAGGCATAGTTGTCCTGGCCGCCGAGAGAAAAGACGGGTGCGTCGAAGTCGCCGGGTGTCAGGTCGCGCGGAGGAGGCGGCGCGATTCCGGATCCGGGCTCGCCGGAGCGCGCAGAGGCGAGGACATCGGGCACGACGAAGATGTGGCTGCGCTTGCCTTCCTTGTAGGCGTTCCAATGGCGGTAGAGCAGGCGCTCAAAGATCAGCGCTTTGACTTTGGATTTTTCGTGCTCTTCGAGTTTCTTCGCATTGCATTCCTGTTCGGCTGCGGGCGCTCCATCGCACTCGGGATAAACGTCGGAGGTAAAGAGGATGTTCTTTCCATCGGGTGACCAGAGTTCGCCGCTGGCTTCGGTTGCGATGGCTGTCAGTTTGTGCACGCCGGTGACATTGCCCGCCGCGCTGTCGAAGTCAGCGATCCATACTTGCGATCCGCCTTCTTTTGTCGAGATGAACGCGAAGCTCTTCCCGTCCGGCGCCCAGCGCGGGCGGTCGGCGTCCTGGTCGGGAATCAAAACGCGCTCACGCGCGTCGACGGCCGCGACGCCCTTCGCTTCACCGGCACTGGCGGTTGCTGCCAGGGGCACGATCCAGATGTGCGGCGTTTTTTTGTTGGCGGCTAGATCAACATCAACTGCGCTGAACAGCACCCACTTGCCGTCGGGCGAAGGCACGGGTTCGCCTACCCGCTTAAGCGCCATCATGTCTTCGAAGGTGAACGGGTGCTTCGATTGGGTGAAGGCGGGAACAACGTAAAGAAGTGTAAAGATCAGGATGAGAAGACGGCGCATACGTTCCTCCGCAAACAAACCGGATAGTGTAGAACAGGGCGGGAATTTGAGACAGTGATACCGGATACAGCTTCGAGGGGCCCGGCGCCGGCGCTCAGCCCTGGGCGTCAGCCCTTAGCGGCTGGGAGCTTGCCAAATCGTGAAGATAGAAATGCTGCTCAGCTTTGAGCTGGGTTTGCCGGCTGGAAAACAGAAGATTCAAGGCAGAAGATGAAGGCTAAGAAGTAAGGCCGGCGGATCGAGCGGGGCGAGGCGGAGCATTACCACCAAGGGCTCACGAAGGAACCGGAGCATGGAGAGCTATTCTAGATCAACGCTTCGGTGAAGGCTTTACCGCAGAGGGCGCGGAGAGATGCCGCAGAGATCGCCGAGGAAGTGCGGTGGTTTGAAATGCCGAGGAGATGGCGGAGGAGATGCCTTGGCTCTGCTATCTGACTTTGATCAGCAGGTTGCCGGCGGCGTTTCGCGTGGTGAAGACTTTACCGCAGAGGCCGCGGAGAAATGCCGCAGAGATCGCGGAGGAGGTGCAGTGGTATGAAATGCCGAGGAGATCGCGGGGGAGGTGCAGTGGTTCTGCTAGCCGACTTTGATCAGCAGGTTGCCGGCGGCGTCCCGGCGGAACGATGTGCCCGGGGGAATGATCGTGGTTGCACTGTACTCGGTGACGACGGCGGGGCCGGAGTAGGATTTGCCGATGGCGAGTTGCTCGCGGTCGTAGATGCGGGTTGCGTGGGGCTTGCCGTCGAAGGCTACCGGTTGTTGCACAACTTTGGAAGACTGGCGCGAGCGCTCTGGTCGGGTGCGGAACCCTGGTGCGTTAGACTGGCTTGCGGCGACTTCAGGGTGGCTCGCAAGCGGATCGTCACCAACTCAATCTCCCGGTCGGGATGGCTGTAGCCGTAGCGCTGGACATGCGCCTGGTGAAAATCAGCAATGAGTCTGCGGGAGAAGGGAACGGAGAGTTCGTAGCCTTGACCGCGATAGCGGGTGTCGATGCTGCGCTGCTCGTGGATCACGCCTTGCCAGCCTTCGGACCGAAAATCATGCCGGGCGGAGTGCGAGAGCTGGCGCAACTCTGCTTCCAACTTTGCGAACGGAAGTTGCGCGGTGGCGCGCCAGAGGATGGTGCGGGAGTAGTCCTTGATCACGTTGCTGACCAGGATGCCGTAGGCGGAGAGAGCGCCGGGCAGTGCAGGCACAATCACGCGCGGGATGCTAAGGGCCTGGGCCAGATCGCAGGCGTGCAGACCGCCCGCACCGCCGAACGCGACCATGGCGAAGTGGCGGGGATCGTGGCCGCGCTCGATGGAAACCACGCGAATGGCTTTCTCCATGGTGGCATTGACCACGCGGACCACTCCAGCGGCAAATTGTTCGAGGGATAAAGCGGATGCTTGTTGCTTGAGCCATTCCGCGGTGAGGCGGCGGGTGCGGTCGAGATCGAGCTGAAAGTTTCCGCCCAGGAATCGACTTGGCTGAAGGCGGCCGAGCAGGAGATTGGCGTCGGTGACGGTGGGCAGGGTGCCGCGGCCGTAGCAGATGGGTCCGGGATCGGCGCCGGCCGACTCCGGACCGACCCGCAGGGCACCGGCGGCGTCGAAACGGGCGAGTGAGCCTCCGCCGGCACCGACGGTGTGTATGTCGAGCATGGGCACGCCGACGGGCAAACCAGCCACCTCGGATTGGCTACTGGCTTTGGCAACCCGATCCACAAGGGAGACGTCGGTGGATGTGCCCCCCATGTCGAAAGAGATGATCTTTTCCAGGCCGCTCAGGCGGGCGGTGGCAGTGGCGCCGACCACGCCGCCGGCAGGCCCGGAAAGTACGGTGCGTACGGGTTCACGAATGGCGGTGGCGAGGGTGGTGATGCCGCCGCTGGACTGCATCACGAAGATGCTGTTTGTTCGCGGAACGGGCGGCTTGTGCAGGCGCTGGTCAAGGCTTTCGAGGTAGCGCTGCATGACCGGTTGCAGGTAGGCGTTCACGACGACCGTACTGGTGCGTTCGTATTCGCGGAATTCGGGGAGAATCTGGTGCGAAACGGAAAGGGGAACGGCCAAATTTTTGAGGGCCGCCTCGACGGCACGCTCGTTGGCCGGATTGGCGAAGGAGAACAACAGAGAAATAGCAATCGCGCCGGCGCGTTGAACGGCAAGGTTGTGTTTCAAGGTGTCGAGTTGCTGAGTGGTTGGTGTCTCGAGGATGTGTCCTTCGCTGTCCGTTCGTTCCGCAATGCCGAAGCGGAGTTCGGAGGGAACCAGGGGCTCGACGCGGTCGAAGAAGAAGTCATAGAGCTTAGGCCGGGCCTGGCGGCCGATTTCGATGGCGTCTTCGAAGCCCGCCGTGGTGACCAGCGCGACCCGCGCACCCTTACGCTGGAGAATGGTGTTGGTGCCGACGGTTGTGCCATGGAGAAGAACGATGCTGGCGTCGCCCGCAATCTGGCGAACGGCTTGGGCGATGGCCTGGGCAGGGTCGGTGGGCGTCGAGAATACTTTCAGCAGGCGCACCCGACCGTGCTCCACCCACACGCAGTCGGTGAAGGTGCCACCGGTGTCGATAGCGATGCGAAGGATGGGTGCGGGTTGGGGCATGGCAATCTGGACGGAAGGTTAGGGTAGCATCTGGGGCAATTTGCAGGGCAGCCCAGGCTAAGCCGTTTCGAAGTTTGGCCGCCGCCTGGTCTAGAACTAAATTTCCAGGAAAGCCCGCGATTCCGGGGACGCTGGTGCATACTTTTTGTGAAACTTATGCGAAACCTTCTCTTGCTCAGTGCAATTTCGTTTTTGGGATGCTTAGCGCCGGCCCAAACCCAACCTCAATTGAAGCTGATGCCGATGCCCTCCACGGTGCAGGCGGGCACAGGGCAACTGCTGATCGACCAGTCGTTTTCGGTTGCGGTCACGGGGTTTCACGATGCGTCGCTGGACCGCGAGGTTCAAAGCTTCGTGGGCCGGGTTGCCCGGCTAACCGGCATCCCGTTGCGAGCGAAGGCTGCCGCTCCGACGCTGAAGATCCACGCCGATCGAGGACGCGAAGCGGTACAGAAAGTCGGCGAGGATGAGTCGTACGAGCTGACCGTGGCCGATTCCGGCGCAACGCTCAGCGCAGCCAACCCGCTGGGCATTCTGCATGGCCTCGAGACGTTTCTTCAACTGGTACACATCACCGCGAAGGGATTCGCGGTTCCCGCCGTCACGATCCGGGATCAGCCGCGGTTTCCGTGGCGGGGCATGCTCGTCGATGTCAGCCGCCACTTCATTCCCCTCGACGTGCTCAAGCGCAATCTCGACGGAATGGCCGCAGTGAAGATGAATGTTCTGCACTGGCACCTTTCCGATGACCAGGGCTTCCGCGTGGAGAGCAAGAAGTTTCCCAAACTGCACGGGATGGGATCGGAGGGCTTGTATTACACGCAAGCGGAGATCCGCGATTTCATTGCCTATGCGCACGATCGGGGAATCCGCGTGATTCCTGAATTCGACATGCCGGGTCACAGCCGCTCGTGGTTTCTGGGATATCCGGAATTGTCCAGCGGTCCGGGGCCGTACACGCTGGAAGGCGACAAGGACAGTCCGATCATGGATCCGACGCGAGAGGAGACTTACAAGTTCCTGGAGAAATTTATCAAGGAAATGGCCAAGCTTTTTCCCGACGACTACTTCCATATTGGAGGCGATGAGGTCAACGGCAAGCAGTGGGACGCGAATCCGAAAATACAAGCGTTCATGCAGGCCCACGGCATGAAAAACAATCAGGACCTGCAGGCGTACTTTAACCAGAAGCTGCAGAAGATCGTGGCCAAGAACCACAAGATCATGGTGGGCTGGGACGAGATCCTGCATCCCGACTTGCCGAAGACAATCGTGGTGCAATCGTGGCGGGGACAGAAATCGCTGGCCGACGCGGCGAAACAAGGCTACAGCGGCTTGCTTTCGTTCGGGTACTACCTTGACTTGATGTGGCCGGCGGCGCGGCATTATGCGGTCGATCCGATGAGCGACGCGGCCTCAACCTTGAGTCCCGAAGAGAAGCGCCGCATCCTGGGGGGCGAGTCTTGTATCTGGGCGGAGTGGGTCACACCGGAAAATGTCGATTCCCACATCTGGCCGCGCAACGCGGTGGTGGCCGAGCGGCTTTGGTCTCCGGAGGGAGTGAAAGACGTCCAATCGATGTACACGCGGCTGAATGCCGTGAGTCTGTATCTCGAAGAGCTGGGGCTGACCCACAGATCAGCCGGCCCGCTCATGCTGCAACGGATGGCAGGCACTGCGGATGTTTCGGCGTTGGATGTTCTCGCCGACGTAGTCGAACCGGTGAAGGATTACGACCGTTGGGATGATTCAAAGGGCCCGATCGACTTCCACGCGCCTTTGAACCGAATGATCGACGCGGTTCATCCTGAGAGCGCTGTGGCCCGGCAGTTCAGCGATGCGGTCGAGGAGTTTGTGAAGAGCGGCTACAAAGACAAGGTCGCCGAGGCGCAGATCCGGGCCTGGCTGACATCCTGGCGAGATAACGATGCGAAGCTGCATGCGTTGCTGGAGCAGTCGTTGCTTCTGCAGGAAGACGCGCCCCTCTCAGCCGACCTGTCCGCGATGGGCGCGGCGGGTTTGGAGGCGCTGGAGTATCTCGACAAGTCCCAGCCACCGCCGGACTCGTGGAGGACACAGACCGCGGCCCGGATTGAAGAAGCCAAGAAACCCAAAGCTGGCTTGCTGCTCATGCCGGTGGCGGCGGTGCAGCAGTTGGTCGATGCGACGGGAGGTCCGACCCGGCACGACTGAGGCGGACCCGGCCCGAACATTTTTGCGGCGACCTAGTTTTTCGCGCCGGTGAAGGCCAGGGTGAGCAGGGTTTTCTGCTCGACTTCGTGGGCGCCCGCCGAGCCGGTTGAGGGGCTCGCACTGGCTGAGCGCTTGACCGAGAGGACGGCGCGTTCGCCGGCCATGTGTCGGAGGCGCGGCATCATGTAGAAGAGGGCGCCCATGTTGGCGGGCTCTTCCTGCACCCACACGATCTCGCGCGCGGTGGGATGCTGGTCGATGGCCGATTTCAACTCCGCTTCCGGGAAGGGATACATCTGGTCGAGGAAGATAATGGCCGTGGCCTGATCCTTGCGGCGCTGGCGTTCGACGCGGAGTTCGTGTCCGATCTTGCCGGTGCAGATCAGGATGCGCCTGGCATCCGCGGCGCCCGTATCCGGGAAAACGGGCAGAAAGCGCTGGTGGGTAAAGTCCGCGATGGGCGAGTTCGCGTCGGGATGGCGCAGCATGCTCTTGGGGGTGAAAACGACGAGCGGCTTTCGCCAGTGGCGCAGCGCCTGTCTGCGCAGGAGGTGGAAGTACTGGGCCGCGTTGGAAGGCTGGCAGATCTGGAAATTGTCGCGCGCGGCCAACTGCAGGAAGCGCTCGATGCGGGCACTGGAATGTTCCGGGCCTTGGCCTTCGTAGCCGTGGGGCAGGAGCAGGACCAAGCCGGAGAGCAGGCCCCACTTGTCTTCGCCCGCACTGACGAACTGATCGATGACTGCCTGAGCGACGTTGGCGAAGTCTCCGAACTGCGCTTCCCATAACACGAGCGCCTCGGGATAGTCGCGGCTGTAACCGTACTCGAAGCCCATCACGCCGGCTTCGGAGAGGGTCGAGTTATAGATTCCGCAGCGGGCTTGTCCGGGGGCGATGTTCTCGAGGGGAACGTATTCGGTTTCATTCTCGATATCCAGCAGGACGGAGTGCCGCTGGTTGAAGGTACCGCGGCGGGAATCCTGGCCGCTCATGCGGATGGGGATGCCTGCTTTTAACAAGCTCGCAAAGGCCAGTGCTTCGGCCATACCGTAGTCAACGTCGCGCTTGCCCGTGCCCATCTCGGCGCGCTGCTCGAGCAGCTTCTTGACCTTGGGATGAATGTGGAATCCGGCTGGATAGGTGGTGAGCTTTTGGGTCAGCTCGGTGAGTTCTTCGGTCGAGATGCCGGTCTCGCTTTTCAAATTCAGGCTTGTAGCGGCCGCCGAAGTATCCATTCCAGTAGCCGGGCAGCTCGCGCATGGTGGGCTTTTTGGTGATTGAGCCGGCATTTTTCTGCCCCGCCTCGTATTCGGCCTTCACTTCGGCAGCTCTGGCGGGAGCCTCGGCCTGGAGGCCGGCATCTTCGGCATAGATTTCCCACAGCGGGGGATGTGCTTTGATGGCTTTGTAGAGCAGGGGCTGGGTGACGGTCGGATCGTCGACTTCGCTATGGCCGTGGCGGCGGTAGCCGATCAGGTCGATGACGACGTCGGTGCCGAAGGTATAGCGGTATTCGAGCGCCATGCGGCCGACGCGAACGACCGCGTCGACGTCTTCCGCGTTCACGTGGAAGATGGGGATCGACTGGCGGCGGGCGAGGTCGGCGGAGAAGCGTTCGGACTGTTCTTCGCGATAGCTGGTGGTGAAGCCGACCAGGTTGTTGACAATGATGTGGATGGTGCCACCCACGGTGTAACCGGGCAGATCGGCGAAGTTCATGGTCTCAGCGGTAATGCCCTGCCCGGCGAAAGCGGCATCGCCGTGAACCAGCAAGGGAAGATACTTTTCGCGGCCACCCTGGCCGGCGCGGTCCTGCTTGGCGCGGGTGCGTCCCACTGTGACCGGATCGACCGCTTCGAGGTGGCTGGGATTTGAGACCAGGTGGATATTGACCTTGGCACGGCTGCGGGTGAGGTATTCGCCGGTCGCGCCCAAGTGGTACTTCACGTCGCCGGAGCCGAGGACGCTGCGGGGATCGACGTCTTCAAAGGCGGCGAAAATTTCCTCGGGAGTGCGGCGCGCCACGTGGAGCATGACATTCAGGCGGCCGCGGTGACTCATCCCCATAACCAGATTGATAGCACCACGTTGGGCTGCGCTGTCGAGGATTTCGTCAACCAAGGGCAACAGGGCGGTATTGCCCTCGAGGGAAAAACGCTTGGTGCCGAGGTAGCGCTGCTGCAGAACCTGTTCAAAGATGTCGGCACGGACGAGCAGGTCGAACACGCGCTGCTGGTCGACCGCTCCGGGTTCAGCCTCGATATGTTCCTCGATCCAGCGCCGGCGGTCTGGGTCGGTGATGTGCATGAATTCCACGCCCACCGTGCCGCAGTAGAAATGGCGTGCCTCGCGGGCATAGTCGCTGTCGATTTGGAGATCGGGCATGGTCTGAGGGGGGAGAAGGCCGATGGGATCAAGGTCGGCCTCGAGGTAGCCCCAATGACGGAAAAGATCGAATACGCGCTCCCGGTCGGAATTGGGCGCTTCCATCAGGCTGGTGGAGGTAGAAGTTTTAGGATCTCGGGTAGCCATAAAGGTAAGTACTAGGATAATGGATGCGGCGGGAAGTGGGCCAGATTCAGCGCCGGCGGGCACCGGGGTTTCGAGCCAAGCGATAGCGCGGTGCGGAGGTTTTGGCGGGCAAATCTGGTCAGGCTGCCTGCCGGGCACCCGAACGGGCCGGAGCGAAACGGAGCAGGAGGCCGTTGATGAGGATGGTGATGATCGAGGCGGCCAGTACCGCGTTGTACATGTCGTCGCCGACGAGGTGGGCATCGCGGGCGACCCGGACCAGGACGTAGGAGAATTCGCCGATCTGAGTCAGGCCGAGGCCCACCATCAAGGCGGTGCGGGTCGGGTAGCGGAACAGCTTGACCACGACTGCCCAAATCACAAACTTGCCGATGATCACCAGTGCGACGATGACCAGCAACAGGGAAGGGTTCGAAACAATGATGCGCGGGTTCACCAGAATGCCCATGGTCACGAAGAACAAGGCGACGAATGCATCGCGGAGGGGGAGCAGGTGTTGCATGGTCTGATGAGCGGCTTGAGACTCGCTCACCAGCAGGCCGGCCAGGAACGCGCCCAGGGCCAGCGATAATCCGACAGCCTGGGTCAGCGCGGCCGTGACGAATCCGAGGGCAAGCGCCACCAGGACGAAGAACTCCGGATTGGCGGCTTTGACGACGCGGCGCATAAGCGGAGGGATCAATTTATGCGCGACCAGGGTTACGGGTACGAGGATCAAAAAGGCCTTGCCCATCGCGATGGCGAGTGCGATCAGGCGTCCGCGATTCAGGTCGCCGAGCGAAGGCAACAGGATGGTAAGCACGACGACGGCGAGGTCTTCGACCAGAGTGATGCCGATCATGACCTGGCCCTGGTCGGAGCGGAGTTCGCCGCGTTGGCTGAGGAATCGCGATAGCACCATGGTGCTGGCGACCGAGACGATTGCGCCGACGGCCACGCCCTGCTGCCAACTCCAGCCCAGCAGGGATCCCACGCCCAGGCCCAGCGCGACAGACAAGACGATCCCGAGCGGGCCTCCGACGATCGCCACCCACTTCACCCGCAGGAGATCCTGGAAGGAAAACTCCAGGCCGATGGAGTACATCAGCAAGATGACGCCGACCTCGGCGAGCAACTCGAATTCGTGAATATCGGTGACGGTGAGACCGGGCGTGAACGGGCCGATGAGAATACCACCCAGAACGTAGCCGAGGATGAGGGGCTGGCGCAGGAGGCGTGCGACCGTTCCACCGACGACGGCGGCGCCGAAGACGTAGGCCAGATCGCGATAGAAGGTGGTTTCGGCAGTCATGGGAAGCCAGGTGTCAGGTCTCAGGTGTCAGGCCAAGCTGTCAACCATGAGCCGCGAGCCTGGCCGTGGAGAGGCGCTCCACCTGACACTGCGAGTGCCCTAGAGTGTAACCGAAGGCCAGCGTGCTCTGAGACTCGTGCCCGTAGCTTAAAGCTGCTGCTCGGAGTTTCGGTCCCTCTGGAAAACTTTTCACGAAGACGTTACCGAGTATTCACCCGCGTGAAATACACCGCCAGTAGGCTGCCCCTACCTTCAAAGGAGGGCAGTGAAATGGTGTCAACGCAATTCGTCTCCCTTAAGTGGCGCGCGGCCGCGGTGGCCGGGATCACCACGTTGGTAGTGCAACTGCTATCACCCGCCATTGCGGCGGCCGAAGACCACTCCCGACAAACCCGAACTCCCATCCAGCATGTGATCGTCATCATCGGCGAGAATCGCACTTTTGATCACGTGTTTGCGACCTACAAGCCCAAGCAGGGCGAGAGCGTCAACAACCTGCTCTCTGAAGGCATCGTCAACGAGGACGGAACGCCCGGGCCAAACTTTTCGCGGGCGAGCCAGTCATCGGCGATCGACAGCAGCGCCGACGGGTTCCAGATGAGTCCATCGGGCAACACGCCCTATTCAATTCTTCCGCCGGCACTGGCGGGCGGGTATTCCACCGCGCCCTTCCCCGACGTCGCAACCGCCAAGTCCTTCGAGAATGGCCTTCCCGACGATTACTACCTGTATATGACGACGGGCGGGACGGGCCTGGCGCACGGTGCGCTGGATACGCGCATTCCCAACGCTGACAAGCTGCCCAATGGTCCTTTCCAACTGACCTCCGCGAGGCTGCCTTACGATTCCTACACGGCCAGCCCGGTGCATCGCTTCTACCAGATGTGGCAGCAGTTCGATTGCAGTGCGGCCAACGCGACGCGCAAGGACCCGAGCGGATGCAAGAACGACCTGTGGCCGTGGGTGGAAACTACCATCGGGGCGGGATCGAATGGAAGGCCGCAGGCGGCGGGTTTCAACGACACCAGCACGGGAGAAGGCTCGACGGCAATGAGCTTCTACAACATGCTGCAGGGAGATGCGCCGTATCTCAAGTTCCTGGCTGACAACTATGCAATGAGCGACAACTTCCACCAGTCGGTAATGGGAGGAACGGGCGCCAATCACGTGATGTTTGGATCGGGGGACGCGATCTGGTTCAGCGACGGCAACGGGCACGCCCGGCGGCCGCCGCACCAAGAACTGGTCGCGGCGGGCAGTCCGAACGCCGGGGTGGTCGATGAAATCGAAAATCCCAACCCGCAGGCCGGCACCAACAACTGGTACACGCAGGATGGTTACGGCGGCGGCTCCTACGGCTCGGCATCTTCCGGCGGAGGCACGTACAGCAACTGTTCCGACAGAAATGCTGCGGGGGCGAGCGCGGTGGTGAACTACCTGCAATCGTTGCGCCGCCCGATCAATCCGAATTGCGAGCGCGGACACTACTACCTGCTGAACAACTACGCTCCCGGCTACTACGGGGACGGGCGCAATGCTTACGACGACATCACCAACCCGAACGAAACCGTGTTCACGATACCGCCGTCAACCCTGCGTACAGTCGGCGACGCGCTGAGCGAGAAGAACATCTCCTGGGCCTATTACGGCGACCAGTGGAACACTTACCTGGCCAATCCGGACGGCAACTACGTCACCGCGGACAATACCTATTGCAACATCTGCAACCCGTTCCAGTATTCGACGTCAATCATGACGAGCGCTGCCGGACGCGCCCATAATCAGGACACGGCAGCGCTCTATGACGCGATCAAGAGCGGAACGCTGCCGGCGGTCTCTTACGTGAAACCGGACGGCTGGCTGGACGGCCACCCGGCCTCTTCGAAGCTGAACCTGTTCGAAGGCTTCGTGAAGAAAATCGTGGACGGCGTCAAGGCAAACCCGAAACTATGGGCGAGCACGGCGATCATCGTGACGTTCGACGAGGGCGGCGGATACTATGACTCCGGCTACATCCAGCCCGTGGACTTTTTCGGCGACGGCACCAGGATTCCGACGCTGGTGGTTTCGCCCTGGACCCGGGCGGGACACATTTCACACAGCTACACCGACCACGTTTCGATTTTGAAGTTCATCGAAGCGAACTGGGGATTGTCTCCGCTGACCAAGCGCAGCCGCGACAATTTTCCGAACCCGCGGGCCAGCCGCAGAAACCCCTATGTCCCGCTGAACAGCCCTGCCATTGGGGACATGATGGACCTGTTCAGCTTTGGTGGCGACAAGTAAGAAGACAGCGAGCTGGGAGCGACGAACTGCGAGCGGCGTCAGACGTTTAGCAACGGCTGGCGCCGATTTGCATTGGAGCTGCGTCTGTTGCCCCGAGCCTGCGGCCCGCGAAAAGGTGTAAGGTATGGGATTCGAGGCCCCATGGCGAGCACTGCATCCGGCAAAGGACCCTGGGGAGCGCCCACACTGCTGGGAGTTCCCGTCGACGAAAACTCCTCTTTCAAACGAGGCGCGGCTGCCGCTCCCCCACTGATTCGAGATGCGCTGCGCAGCGACTCCTCGAACATGTGGACCGAACTGGGGGTGGACGTGGGCGCCGAGGGGGCATACGAAGACGCCGGGGAACTGAGCTTGCCGGAGGGCGATCCGTTTCCCGCCATCGAGCAGGCGGTGGATGGGTTACTCGACAAACGGCAGCGGCCCGTGGTTCTGGGGGGTGACCATTCCATCACGTACCCGATCCTGCGAGCCTTTGGACGACGGTTCAAGGAGCTGACGCTCATTCACTTCGACGCTCATCCGGATCTGTACGAAGATTTTCAGGGCAACCGGCATTCGCACGCCTCGCCGTTCGCGCGCATCATGGAAGAGAAACTGGCCAAGCGGCTGATCCAGGTGGGTATCCGCACCATGAACCCGCAACAGAAAAAACAGGCGGCGCGGTTTGGGGTGGAGGTATTTGAAATCGGACGCAAGCGCGCGCTCGAAGAGGTGAAGACCTGGTGTCCGGTATACGTCTCGTTCGACATGGACGTGCTGGATCCGGCGTTTGCCCCTGGCGTATCACATCGCGAGCCGGGCGGCATGTCGGTGCGCGAGGTGCTGGAGCATCTGCACTCGATCACGGCCACCATCGTGGGCGCCGATATTGTGGAGTACAACCCCAGCCGTGATGTCTGCGAACTGACCGCCACCGTGGCGGGCAAGATTCTCAAAGAATTGCTTGGCAAGATGCTGATGGCATGCAATTGCCCGTAAAGACATAACGGCGGGTCAGGCGTCGTGAAGGCAGGGCACGCCGAGTGTGGCGGCGGCCAGACGGCGGGTTGATCCACACCTCCAGCCCACGCTCCGTGGCGGACACCTTGCAGCGCCTGCGCACGCTTGTGGAATCCAAGGGGCTTCACATATTTGCCCTGATCGATCACAGCGGCGAGGCTGCGAAGGTCGGCATGGAGATGCGTCCCACGCAGCTTCTGATCTTCGGCAGCCCGAAAAGCGGCACTCCGGTGATGGTGGCGGCGGCCACGGTAGCGATTGATTTACCGCTGAAAGCGCTGGTCTGGGAAGATGCGCAGGGCAAGGTCTGGGTTAGCCACAACAGCGCTGAATATCTCGAGCAGCGGCACGGCATCCCGCCAGATCTGGTCAAGAATATTGCGGGCGCGGCCGCGCTGATTCAAAAAGCTGTGGAATAATCATCCGGCTATTCCGCATGCCCGACGATCCCAACCGAGCCCGCGATCACCTCGCGAATGAACGAACCTTCCTGGCATGGGTGCGCACCGGCGTGGCGGTGGTGGTGTTCGGGTTCGCCATCGGCCGGTTCTCGATCGCGATTCGGCAGTTCAGCCTGGTGCAAGGCAAGCAACTTCATTCGGGCGGACTTTCGGTCTGGTTCGGGCTGATCGCCATCCTGGCCGGAGTGGTGCTGACGGCGGCGGGGTTGTTACGCTACCGTCAGACCCGCCGGCAATTGGAACGCGGCATCTTCGAGCCGGCAGGATTTGTGATCGACCTGGTAGCGATTCTGACTGCGATTTTCGGGCTCAGCCTGGGCGGTTATCTGCTCTACATTGAAATGGGGTTCCAGTGAAACATGGGCAATGATGCGGAAAAGGAGTTGGCAGCGCGCGCCAGCCTGAAATACGTGCACGATGGCCAGATCGTCGGGCTGGGGACGGGGTCGACGGCGACGATGGCCATCCGTCTGATCGGGGAGTGGGTGCGCGCGGGCCTGAAGATCCGCGGCATTCCTACCTCCATCGCTTCCCGGGACCTGGCGACCGAACTCGGCATCCCGCTCACCAGCTTCGACGAGGTCCAGCAGATCGATGTGACCATTGACGGGGCAGATGAATTCGATCCCGCGCTCAATCTCATCAAGGGCGGCGGCGGGGCCATGCTGCGCGAGAAAATCGTTGCGTTCGCGAGCAGACAACTGGTCATCGTGACGGACTCTTCGAAGCAAGTGCCGATGCTTGGCAAATTTCCGGTTCCGGTGGAAGTCATTACCTTCGCCGAGCCGCTGCTGGCGAAGAGGATTAACGATCGTGGGGCGAGGGTTGTGCAGCGCCGGGATAGCTCCGGGAAGCCCTATGTCACGGACGAAGGGCACCACATCCTTGACTGCCATTTCGGCCAGATTCCCGACCCGCCAGCGCTGGCGTGCGAACTCAGCGAGATGCCCGGCGTAGTCGAGCACGGACTGTTCGTTGGGATGGCTTCCGTGGTTGTGCTGGCGAAAGCGGGCGAGGTCAAAGAATTCCGGCGGGCTTAGAAAGCCAGGAAGATTTGCCGACATCGGACCCGGGGAGCAGGCGATCGCTCCAGGCGATCTGGGAAGTCCTGGAACCTCGGGTTAAGGAGCATCGGCGGCGCAGCGAAAACCTATGGTTCCGGCACGGTCTCGTCCGGGAGCCATCAGAAGATACTTTTGATGCTCGTCGAGCCGGTAGGTTTGCGGGAAGTACCAGATCGAGCCGAGCGGGTGATAGGCGGCTCCGCCGCGAATGATGGCGGCACGGGTGTGAGGATCGCGGTATTCGTCAGTCCACTGCGAGACGTTGCCCTCGAGGTCAAGGACGCCGAACGGACTGGCGCCGTTGGGGAAATCACTGACATTGGCGGGTGGATGCATCGCCGGACCTGGATCGACAGGCGGGAGCGCATCCGCGTGCCAGTCGTTTCCCCACGGGTAGAGACGATGATCGGCGGACTGCGCGGCATACTGCCATTCCCACTCATGCGGGAGGCGCTTACCGACCCAAGCAGCATAGGCGCGAGCGTCTTCGATTGACACCCAGGTTACGGGTTTGTTCTCCCAGCCCTCGGGAAAGGTGCCGTCCTTCCAGGAACGCAGAAAGTTGTGGTCGTCGCCCGGTCGATACCGGGTTGCTTCCAGAAACTTCTTGAATTGACCATTGGTTACGAGGGTGCGATCGAGATAGAACTCATGCAGGTGCAAGGTATGGCGGTGATAGCGTCGGGGCTCATCCTCCCAGGGATATTGCACGTCGACGCCGGGATCGTTGCCGCCTTCGACCTCAATGCCGCTTACCTGAAAATCGAAATCTCCGGCCGGGATGCGGACCATGCCGGGAGGCACGGTTGGCGCGGGTTTGGTGGGAGAGATTTCCACCAGACTCTGGGGCACAGGTTTCCACTCCCGAGAATAACCAGCAAGCGGGCGCTGGGAGCGCTCGGCCATGAACTGCAGGAGCTTGCGTAGGTCTGAAGGTGCCGGATTCTGTTCCGTGGCGAGGACCGCGCCAAATCCCAAGCCCTCCAATTCAAAGCTCAGAGTAGCTTTGTCGTTCGCCACCGGCGGGGTCAACTCCGTGCCATGCCACAAGTCGTAGAAATGCATTCCTGCTTTTTGTGGGACGGCGAGAAGAGGGCCGCTGACGCTATATTCGTTGCGGTTGACCAGGGTCCAAAGAGTTCCGTGCGGCCCGGGAAAGCGGCTGGCGAAGACACCGGCTTGGACAACGGGAGCGTGCGGTTCCCAGTCAGGGCTGCGCAGCCATGGGGCGAGGGCACGCTCAATCCGCGTGATTCGAAGAATAGCTTCGGCATCGCGTGGCGTGCTGCCATACCAGAATCCCCACAGATTCTCGAGCGTCGCATAGCCCTGGCCGTTGAAAAAGGCGTGCTGCAAGCTATCGGTTTTATCCCGCGTAAAACGGTCCGTAACATTGACGGTATGGCGAGTCTCCAGCCACTTATCTTTGCTGACCATGGGTATAAATGGATACGGTTTTCCCTCCCAGGTCACCCAGTCGTTCCAACTGATGTTTGTCCAGGCCAAAGACTCGTCGCGGGGCTGGAATTGGGGTTCGAGGGCAAGCGGATGCCCGGCCGCGTCTGCCGCCTGACGGAATTGCGGGGGAACGCTCTCCAAAGTGTCGAAATTGATTCCGTCGGCGCCCACCTGCTTGAGCAGTTGAGAGATCGCCGTCCAGGGAGCGGCGTCCTGCTCGCGGGTACCGGTATCCCAGGCGAGAAACGGAAAAAACACTTTCACGCCGTGATTATGAAATTGCTCGACCAGGCGGCGCAGCCCAGGGATGCCTCCGGGCAAATCACGCAGCAGATCGAATTGATTTCTATCGTCCACTCCGAGGTTGGGATAGACATGCCAGATGAGCACAGCATCGATCGCACCGATACGATTTTCGGTTTCAGAAAGAAAGCGATCGACGGTGTAGTCGCCTTTTTCAGGATCGTACAGGCTGCGGTCCCAGATGAGCAGCTGGACCTGCGAGAAAACGTATTGTGTCCATTCCAGGTCGGAGCGTTCGTATTGCGAAGGGCTGTAACGAAGCAGGGTTCGGCGATCATTGCGCCAGGCCTTCAGACCATCGAGCCAGGCGGAGTGGTCGGCGGGACTCGCGGGCCCAGCCAGGAAAACTTCGGCGGGCTGCGGAGGTTCGGGAAGATTCAAGATCCCGGTATGAGAGACAAGATCGTGGCGGGGCTTCCACTCGTCGGCCGACGAGTGGCACGCGATGAGCAACAGGGTCGTCACGCTAACAATAATTCGATTGAAAGAGAATCGCAGGTTCATGAAATTCTGCCAGCAGCGGTGACACAAAGGACGACACCCCAGCGGCCCATCCCCATTGCGAAGCGCGGATCAGAACCGCCAGGGGAACCGTCTCGACATCACTTCCGGAGAATCTCGCGCAAAGCGGCGAGCAGCCGATCCACTTCATCCACCGTGTTGTAGTGAAACAGCCCAATGCGCAGAAAGCCGCCATCTTTTTCCACATCCAACTGCTCGGTAAGATTCAAGGCGTAGTAGTTGCCATCCCAGGTAAAGAAGCCACGCTCGCCGAGCTTGGTCGCGAGTTCAAGCGGGGTATGACCCTGTGCGCGCAGAGCAATGGTGGGACAGCGTTCCGAGAACCGTTGTGGAGCGGTGATGCCATAGACGGTCACGCCGGGCATGGCATGCAAGCCTTGCAGGAGCCGCTCGCACAAGCCACGCTCGTATGTGACGATTTCGGCGTAAGCGGCCTGGATGGCGGCGCGGCGTGACGGCAGAGAAGGCTGGAGCCGCCGGCCGAGGCTGGCAATGTAATCGACGCACGCGGTGATGCCCGCGATGCCCTCGTGATTCAAGGTGCCCCACTCCCAGCGGTTGGGGCTTTGGTTCGTGTTGGCGCGAACCTTGTAAGGATGCAGGGCCTGCAAGTGCTCGCGCTTTCCGTAGAGCACGCCCATGTGTGGGCCGAAGAACTTGTAGCTGGAGCAGACGAGGAAGTCGCAATCGAGGGCGCGCACGTCGATCGGCCCGTGAGGGGCGTAGTGGACGGCGTCGATGTAAGCCAGCGCCCCGGATGCGTGGGCCAGGCGCACCACTTCCTTCACGGGGTTGATGGTTCCCACCGCATTCGAGGCATAGCCGACCGCCACCAGTTTGGTGCGGCGGTTGATCTTGCGCGCCAGGTCGTCCATGTCCAGCGTGCAGTCCGCTTCGCGGATTGCGACTCGCTGAATGGTGACTCCACGTTCCGCGAGCGCCTCCCAGGGAGCGAAGTTGGCATCGTGATCGAGCAGGGTGATGACGATCTCGTCGCCTGGGCCCAGGTCGCGGCCGATGGCGCGGCTCATGGCAAATGTGAGGGAGGTCATGTTGAAGCCGAACACCACCTCATCGGCGTCGCAGCCAAAAAAATCTGCCATGGCAGCGCGCGCGCCAGCAATGATTTCATTGGTGCGCTGGCTGGTGAGGTAGGCGCCGGAGGTATTGGCATTGGCGTGCTTGAGGTAGTGGGCGATCGCGTCGATGACGGATTGCGGAACCTGGGTTCCACCGGGGCCGTCGAGATAGGCGGCCGGGTGCCCGTTCACTTTTTCCGCAAAGGAAGGGAACTGCGCGCGAATCCATGGAAGATCGAGTGCGGTGGTAACGTCGTCTTGGGTTGTAGGCATAATGTCCGTAGCGCCTAAAGGCGCTCTGAAGTTTTTCGCTAAAAGCTGGAACCGCGTTGCTCACGTCGCGAAGCGTGTCGCAAAGATTGGGCACAAACCCGGCCTCCGATATCTTAACCGTTCTCCGCTGCCAGCAAGATATCGTCTTTTGACTTGCAGCGAGCGGGATTTCGGCAACGAACGGCGCAAGCTTGTGCTAACGCCTGTTATGGACGGTTACGATTTCCACTGGCGGCAGCCTGCGGCAAAACGCTGGGTGGCAAAGAAAAGGATGCTTAAGACAAGGGCACCTCGTCGGTGCTGGACATGGTGTACTTGCTGAGCACTGCGTCGCGGGAAATGACTCCTTCCAGCTTGCGAAAATCGGCCCGACTGAGGACAGGAATCAGCGGTGACGTGTGCCCATAGCGCAGCGCCGTCTCCAAGGGCAGGTCGGGATGCAGATAAGGCAAACGGTCTGCGCACAACGAGCCTAATGTAATTTCCTGTTTACCTTCCCGGGCGAAGCGGCCAAGCATTTCCTGGGTAATGCTTCCCCAGCCGGTTGGACTCAGGCGCACAAGAAAAATGTCGCCATCTGCGTTCTGAATTCTTCGGTTGGCTTGGGACACAGTCTCACCCGAATCCAAAACGATTTGGGGAACAGGCTGCATGGCATCCTCGACGCGCAGGAGGCGTTCCTCGCGCTGCTCTTCCATTGAGGGCAGGTCGAGGCCGTCCTGCCTGGTGAGCAGATCGAAGATCGGAGTGGGCTGGAGGCTACGCGAAATGACGTAGGCAAAGGTGTTGGCTACGAGCACCGGCACAATTATCGAGTAGTTGCCGCTGACCTCAAGCGCCATGAACACCGAAGTCATGGGCACCCGCAAGAATCCCGCGAACAACACTCCCATGCCTACCAGAGCATAGGTGGCGGTGGAGCCGGTTAAATGGGGAAAGAAATGGCGCTCGATACCGCCCACCGCGCCACCCAGCATAGCGCCGATAAACAGCGTGGGTGCAAACATCCCGCCAGGGGTACCGCTGACAAACGACAGTGTGGTAGAGAGAATCTTCAACCCAGTCAGCGCCCCCAGCATCTCCCAGGTGAAGCGATCGTGCATGGCTTGATCAATAAACTGATAGCCAGCGCCCATCACCTGCGGAGCGCCGAGGTATCCGATCAGCCCCACTAGAAGACCGGCAAGCCCCGGTTGCAAGTATTGGGTCCAGCGCGGAGCAGCTTTCAGGCGCGGGCGGAGGTAGCCGATCGCCCGTGCGAATACCACCGCGGCCAATCCTCCTGCCACCCCCAGCACGATGTAAGCGAGCAATTCTTCAGGTCGCAGCAATGCCACCTCAGGAATATGAAACAGGGTCTGAGGGCCGAAGAAAGACCGCATTACCACCACGCTGGCGACGGCGGAGAGCACCACTGATCCCAGAATGGCGGCACTCCAACGGCCAATCACTTCCTCGATTACGAACAGCACCGCGGAAATGGGAGCATTGAACGCCGCGGCCAGACCTGCCGCAGCTCCGACCGGCGCAAGCAGACGGAGGTTCTGGCGTGAGAGGTGGATGCGCCGACCCAAGGCCGAGGCAAGGCTCGCGCCAATCTGGAGAGATGGGTCCTCGGGCCCCAACGAATGCCCCGAACCAATCGCCAGCGCAGCGGTAATGAACTTACCCACCGCCGTACGCAAGGGAATATAGCCGTTGTAAACATAGAGCGCCGCCTTGGTCTGATTCACTCCACTTCCGCGGACCCGGGGGAAGACGTGGACTACCAGCAACGCAATCACGACTCCAGTGAGTGCAGGCGCCAGAAGCAGCCGCAAACCTGAGGGAGATGACCCGAGAAGCAGCAGAGTGCAGTGATCAATGGCTTTGCGGAAGGCAACCACCGCCAAGCCCGAGAGAATGCCAATGACCACGGAGAGTGCCAGAAAAAGGCGATCTTCGCGGATTGCGGGTTTCCAGACGCCCAGCGGTTTGCTGCTGGCGGCTGTCGTTGACGAGGGTGGTTCGGCAGTGTCCACTGGGAAGTTGGCGGTAGAGACCGTGCCTCAAGACATCTTAAATCAGGGGGAGAAGGCTCGCATTGAACCACGACAAGAAGCTGTCAACTATGAGAGGCGTTGGCTGCGAGCCGGGCTAATTTCCAACCGCACGAATAAAGTCGGCGAGCATGCCGTAGGCGGTCGCGTACAAACCGGGATTGTCTTCGGTGATGCAGAGGCCCGGAAAAATGTCGGTCTCAAAATATACGATGGACGACGTGCCGGAGACCCAGGCCAGCGGATCGCTCCAGGGAAGCTTATCGGGCCCGACGCGCGCGACGACTCCTTTGTCGGTCCGGCGGGCGCTGCAGACCAGCTTATAAGGAGTTCCTGCGGCACGCGCGGCCTGTACCTGGTCCCCTGTCAACTTGCCAATGCCGTCGCGCTGTATATCTGTCAGGCGGATGTTCTCTCCCATGAGCACGATGACCAGGGCGGCGACCTTGACCGCCGCGTCCCACCCGTCGATGTCATGGCGGGCATCGGTTTCGGCGACGCCAAGGGCCTGCGCTTTTTTGAGGGCCGCGTCGAAGCTCAGGCCTTCTTCCATGCCGGCAAGAATCACGTTGGTGGTGGAATTGAGAATGCCCCGAAAGCCCTTGAGTTGAATCGCAGGCAGGTTCTGCTGAAAGAGGGAAAAGATGGGCACGCCATCCATGACGGTCGATTCAAACAGGAAGTGCTTGCCCCTTTGCTGCGCAAGTTGGCGCAGTTCGTCGTAGGCATGGACGATGGGCCCCTTGTTGGCGGTGATCGCGTGCGCTCCCAGTTCGAGAGCGGCGCGCAGGTGGTCCACCGCCGGTTCCCCATGGTCGACGTTGAGGGAGGTGGCTTCGAACAGGACATCGGCGCGCGCGGTATGGAGCCATTCGCGCACGTTCGTGCTCCGGTTGGTGGTGGGTGGGAAGTCTTTCCCCTGCAGGCTTCGCTCCCGGCGCAACAGGGCCAGATCCAGCCCGCCCGCGTCCGCGATCCAGCCCAGGCGGCGCGACGCCAGGCCGGTGATCCGGCATGCGATGCCGCGGGCTTGCAGTTCCGCTTCCCGATCGGCGAGCAAGCGTACCAGCGTCCGGTTCACGTTGCCGAAGCCGAGCAAACACAAATTGTAGGAATGAATGGCTGTCTTCAGAGTGCTCAACCCATGGTAGTCGTGTGCTCAGGTGTCACTTTGTAGATAACGCGCACTTCGCCGGGCTGACCGTACGGATACTTGTCGACGCCCAGGTATTTTTTGGCCATCTTATCGATGTGCTCGTCGGCTCCCTGCTCACTGATCTCAGCGACGCGTCCGCGAATCTCGAGGTAGCGGTAGGGATTGTCGGGATCGCTGATGGCCAGCGACACGCGCGGATCGCGCCGGACATTGCGATCCTTCTGCCGGCCTTTGGCGGAGTTGAAGATGACGTGCTGGCCATCATAGTCGACCCACACCGGGGTGACTTGGGGACGGCCGTCCGGCATCAGCGTTCCCAGGTTCGCGAACGCGCGCTTCTCAAACAGATCGGTGTATTTTTCGGGGATGGCACCGGCCATGAAAGGCCTCCTGAAGATTGAGGGATTACGGCACGCAGGATTATAGACGGGGGACGGATTCGCTGCAGCCCGTCGCGCCGCCGGGCAGAACCGCTTCTCCGCGGCGGTCCTTTTTGCAGCCTTCCTTCGCTACCGCTACAATAACCAGCTTACTGAAAATATGCGGAGATCGTCCCGAGGTCTGGGAAGGCCGCGTTGGCGGTTCGACCTCGCTAAACTCAAGTAAAACAGTAGACTTTAGCCGGAGTGATACGCCTTATGGTGAAGGTGTCCGTTTGCAAGCGAAAAGTGTCGGCGGTTTTGGCGGTTTGGGTCATCGTCACCGGGCTGTGGGCCCTCGCGCCTGCCCAAAACAGTGCGGCCCAGAAATATCCTCAGACAATTGTTTTCATGACCGACTTCGGCACGGTGGACGACTCCGTACCCATCTGCAAGGGTGTGATGTATTCGATCGCGCCCGAGGTGCGGATCGTGGATCTTTCGCACCAGGTCAGGCCCTTTTCGATTCTGGATGGCGCGCGCTTCCTGTTCGGGGCGAGCCCTTATTATCCAGCGGGGACCGTGTTCACGGTGGTGGTCGATCCAACCGTAGGCAGCACGCGCAAGGCGGTCGTCATCCGGTCAAAGCGCGGCCAGTACTTTGTCCTGCCCGACAATGGGCTGATCACGCTGGTGGCGGATCGCGATGGCCTTGAAGCTGCGCGCGAGATCACCAACCCGGAGTGGATGATCGGCAAGGCACTCTCCTCGACTTTCCACGGCCGCGACATTTTCTCCCCGGCGAGCGCACACCTCGCACGCGGCGATGACTGGACGCAGGTCGGCCCCGAGCTCAGGGTTGAGTCGCTGGTTCGCCTCGATCTCGAAGCGCCCAAGGTTGATGCCCAGGGTTTGCACGGCGAAGTCATCGCCACCGACGGTCCCTTCGGCAATCTGGTCACGAACGTGGACGCCGAAGAGTTCCTCAAACTCGGCTACCAGCGCGGCCAGACCGTTTCTCTCTCCATCGGCGACAAGAAACTCGAGTTGCCGTTCGTGAAGACCTTCAGCGATGTGCCGTTGAAGAAACCCCTTATCTACATCGACTCGCGCGGCCGCTTCGGGCTGGCCGTCAACCAGGCAAGTTTTGCAGCAACCTATGGCATCACGCCGCCGGTGAAATTCACGATCCCGCGGAAAAAGTAACAGAATCGCAGCGGATGTTTCAGAATCACCCGGCTGTTTTCAGGCATCTTTACTCTCACTTCGACCGAGCCACTTAGCGATGTCTGGAGGTTCCCGTTCATGCGTAGTCCGATGGCATTCTCAAGAGCGCGTATTTTTTTACCTTGGACATTCGCGGTTGTCACCATGCTGCTGTTTTCCACGCTACTGTTTGCCCAAAGCTTCCGCGGATCTATCCGCGGGAGCGTGCGCGACGCCAGCGGCGCGCTGCTCACGGGCGCCAAGGTCAAGGCAAAGAACATCGCCAACGGTCTCGTGCGTGAGGCTCAAACGGGCGGAGACGGGGGCTACGTGGTGGCCGAACTCCCCGCCGGCGTGTATGTCGTTACCGCCGAGGCTACTGGTTTGTCCCCGGTCGCCCAGAACGTGGTCGTCAACGTTGGCCTCGACACCACCGCAGATTTCGACGTAACCCAGGTACAGAAGCACACGGAATCTCTCACCGTAACGGAGGCGGCACCGCTGGTGGATGCCGAGCGCGACGTCCTGGGTGAAGTGGTCGACCGCAAACTGGTCACGGAGTTGCCGCTCAACGGCCGCGACTTTGGCAAACTGGTGGCGCTCGTGCCCGGCGCCACGGTCGAACCTTCCGGGGTGGCGGCCATCCAGAGCGGCTTTGGTCAATTCGCCATCAACGGCAACCGCGACCGCTCCAACAACTACACCCTCGACGGCACCGACAACAACGACCCGTTCTTCAATAACTCTGCTTTCAATCAGACCGGGATCGGAGGGGCGCCGGCATCCTTATTGCCGATTGATGCCATCCAGGAGTTCAATCTGCAATCGCAGTTTGCCGCGGAATACGGGCGCAACAGCGGTTCGATCGTCAACATCATCACCCGCTCAGGCACGAACCAGTTTCACGGATCCGCGTTTGAATTCCTGCGGAACGATGTCATGGATGCCCGCAACTATTTCAATCGGGCCATCAATCCCGATACCGGCTTGCCGGCCCGGAAGAGCCCCTTCCGCAATAACAATTTTGGCGCCTCGGTGGGCGGCCCCATCATTGAAGACAAAACCTTTTTCTTCGGGGCCTATGAAGGCCAGCGTGAGCGGGTGACTTCGGATTTTGCGCTGGCGGTCCCGACGCAGCAGCAGATCAGCGACGCACAAGCCTTGGCTGCCGGAAATGGCGTTCCTCCCAGCCCGGCACTCACCTCCGTACTGGGCTTTTATCCTCCATCGGCTACGGGAAATTTGCCCGGCCATGTGGCCGACAAGAACGATGTGGACAGCTTGATTGCGAAGCTCGATCACCAAATCAGCTCGTCAGAGTCCCTGACCGGCCGCTACGCGTTTGCACGCAGTGAGCAAGTGTTTCCCCTGGGAGGATTGGGTTTCGGCGCGGGCTCCCGCCTGGCGCAGTTCGCGCAAACCTCGCCCACCCGGGTGCAACTGGTTTCTCTCAGCCTGCTCTCGGTGCTGGGACCATCGAAAATCAATGAAGTCCGCTTCGGCTACAGCCGCTACCGCACCTCGTTTAGTTCCACGGACGCGAACTTTGACCCCAGCTCGCTGGGCATCGATTTCGGGACCGGCAAACTTAGCCTTCCGGAGTTCGATTTCGGGGGTGTGTTCGAGAACCTGGGAGCCACGGCGTTCAGTATTCCGCGCGGTCGCACCAGCCAGAGTTTTCAGGTCCTCGACAATTTCACCTGGGTGCGAGGCCGGCACCACCTCAAGTTTGGCGGCGAATTCCGGCGCGCCGCGATCAAGAACTTTAACGACAACCTGGAGCGCGGCCTGATCACCTTCAGCCCGGACAACTCCAGCCTCGACCTGTGCCTTGGTCCCAATCCTCCAGCTTCCTGCGATGACTCGGGGGCGGTTGTGCTTGCCAATTACTACATCGGAAATGCTTTTACCCTCGCCAACACCGGCAACACCAACCGCAACACGTTCAACAAAGGGCTGAGCTTCTTTGCCCAGGACGACATTCGTGTCCGGCCCAACTTCACCCTGAACGTGGGGATGCGGTGGGAGTATTTCGGCCCCTTGAGCGAAGAGCACAATCTGCTGTCCAACCTGGGACGCGACGGCCAACTCGCCATGGTCGGCAGCGACGGCTTGAACGGCGCCTACCAGCGCGACCTGAATAACTTTGGCCCTCGTCTTGGCTTCGCGTGGAGTGCCCGGGCGTCAACCGTCGTGCGCGGGTCTTACGGCGTCTACTACGACTACATTCCGCAGGATTTGCTGATCGCGAACTTCACGTCATCGGCCGGCTTGGCTACCAACCCGATCGGTCCACAGCCGGTGCTTCCTTTGAACTTTGATTCCGAGGCCTTCGTGGGCACAACCTCCGCCCCGGTATTCACCGCGCCGGGCACGCCCTATCCGCCGGATGGCGCCAACCTCTTCATTACTCCGCGAAATCTAGCCACACCTTACGTGCAGAACTGGAACCTTAATGTCGAACACCAGTTCAGCCAGAGTTTGGCCTTTCAACTCGGTTACGTAGGAAGCAAAGGAACGCGCCTCACCCGTTTGCTCGATGCCAACCAGCCGGATGTGAACGGAGACCGCACGGTGTTTCCGCAATACGGCGCGGTTGACGAATTCGCTACCGTGAGCGGCTCTACCTATCACGCGCTACAGGCGACGTTGCGCACCAAGACCTGGAACGGCCTCAGCGGGTTCGCCGGATATACCTGGTCGAAGTCCCTCGACGATGCCTCCGATGCCATCGACTTCAACTTTGCCACGGTCGCCTTTCCGCAGGATTCCACGAACCTGCAAGCCGAGCATGGCCCGTCGAACTTCGACACGCGGCACCGCTTCACCGCGGCGTTCACGTACCAGCTGCCGAAACTCTTCGGTCCCACAGGGCTGGCGGAGGGGTGGCAGCTCAACACGATCATCACGGCACAAAGTGGGCGGCCCGTCCCGATCGTCAGTGCCAACGACACCAGCGCGTTTTTCAATGCGAATTTCAATACGCGTTCAAACTTCCACCAGCGGCCTAATGTTGTGCCCGGCCAGCCGGTGGTTAACTCCGGCTGGGAATCGGCGCCCGACGTCATCGGCTATCTGAACGGGAATGCCTTTTCGCAGCCGCCGGATGGCACGTTTGGAAATCTTGGCCGGAATGCAATCTTCGGCCCCAAGTTCTGGAACGTGGATTTTGCGGTGGCGAAGAGCACGCGGATTTTCGAGCACCTCACCCTGCAATTCCGGGCGGAGTTCTTCAACATTTTTAATCACCCGAACTTCGCTTTGCCGAATTTCTTCGTGGACCCGGGCTCAACCCAGCAAGGGCTGATTACGCAGACTCCCGACCAGGCACAGACCAATCCTGGACTGGGCGGTGGTGGCCCGCGCGTTGTGCAACTGGGGTTGAAGTTATTGTTCTAGCAGCGGGATGGCTCGTGAATGGCGCAAGTCAGGCTGCCAGGTCGGCGGAGATCCGCGGCAGCACGGCGCGGAGGAGAGCTTCGAACTGCCCGCGCACTTTCTCCCCGGTCTCCATCACTTCCTGGTGCGACAGGACCTGGTCGAGGATGCCCGCCGCCATATTGGTTACACAAGAAATTGCCAACACCTTGATGCCCATATGACGGGCGGCAATTACTTCCGCGATGGTCGACATCCCTACCAGGTCCGCTCCGATGGTGCGAAGGTAGCGGATCTCTGCCGGCGTCTCGTAGCTGGGCCCCAGGAGCCCGGCGTACACGCCGTCTTGCAGCGCAATGCCCACCTTAGCGGCCTCTTCCTGTGCGGCCTTGCCGTAGAGCCTGGAATAGGCATGAGTCATGTCGGGGAAGCGCACGCCGAAGCGGTCGTCATTCGGGCCGGTCAGCGGGTTCTGACCCTGCAGGTTAATGTGATCTTTGATCAGGACCAGCGCTCCCTGCTGATACTTCAAATTGATTCCACCGGCCGCGTTGGTGAGGATGACGGCCCGCACGCCCATCCGTCCGAACACCCGAATGGGAAAGGCGACTTCCTGTGCGGAGTAGCCTTCGTAGAGATGCACGCGTCCCTGCATGGCGGCCACAGGGACGGCCCCGGCGTTGCCAATCACCATCTGCCCAGCATGTCCAATGGCGGTCGAGCGGGGGAATGCGGGGATTTGTACGTAGGGGACGCGGGTAGAGCCGGAGAGAGAATCTGCGAAAGCTCCCAGGCCCGAGCCCAGGATCAGACCGATCGTTGGACGGAGCATCGTCCGCGAGAGCAGGAATTGTGCAGCCGATTCGGCTCGTAAGAACAGGTCGTCACTCGTCATAGTTGAATCCTGAAATGCATTTCTGCCGGAGAGATCGAAAGCTGCGAGCCAAGGGCTGACAGCCGTCAGCTTTCAGTCCATATTTTCAAAAGCTGCGAACGCTTTCTCCAGTTGCCATTGCACCCGGGCCTTCTCATTGAGATCGAGAAAATTGTGGCATGCAGTAGAAACTCGATCAGCGTCTGCCCTGTCGGCGGCACACTGCGCGACCCTGCGAAAATCACCTTGCCACAAGCTTTCTCCGGGCAGGAAGCTGTGCTCCAGGCTAAGCCGCGACATGCGCTTCATCTGGGTATAGGTAAAGCCGTAGGTTTGGACGGCGCGCAGATACTCGTGGGTCATGTCAGAGCGCGACACGCCCTGGTCATCGGTCGCCAGCGCGACCGGCACGCCATATTGCAGATAGGTGGGCAGGGGATGGTTCACGCCCTCAATCCCCAGGATCCCGGCATTGCTGGTCAAGCAGATTTCGACGAGCACCTTGCGGGCCGCCATCTCCTTCAACAAGCCGAGGGCGCCGTGCTCGTTCATCACCGATACACCGTGGCCAATCCGTTCCGCATGGCCACGCTCGATCGAATCGCGAATATGGAAGCGCAAGCCTTCCGGGGGAACCAGGCCCATCGCGAGTTCGCCGGCATGCAAACTGATGTGCACCTTGGGATAGGTGCCATGCAAAGTGTCAAGCACCTTCATGTGCAGATCGAAATCGTGCATGGGCACATACCAATCCTCCGGCATAACCAGGTTCAGGCCGACGAAGCGGGGATCGCTTTGCGCCAGTTCGAACCCGAGCACGATCTGGGCAAACACCATTTCGCGGGGCAGGCCGCGCAAGACCTGGTAGAGATAATGGATCGTGACCTGACAGCCGGGTCCGGCGTGGGGGGTGCCGCAGCGGAGGAGTTGGCGCTGTCTGGCCTCATCGCGGTCGAGGTGGGCGCGCGTCGCCGCGATTAAGTCTTTTAATCCGGCTGCCAGCAAGCGGTCGCGCATTTTATTCAAGTCATCATCCCAGCCGAGCCTGGAGCCAAGTTCGGCGGCGGCCATGCCGTCGGCCGTATGCATGAGTTCGACGTACTGGAGGTTGTCGTCGGCGGCGCGGGCAGCGACCTCGGCCAATTGCTCCCCGACGCTGTTGATAGAGGCCAGGAAAAATTTGTCGAAGGACGCGAAGAAGTGATCGTGCCCGGATCCTTCGCCCGGATTCCAATTCCTCATCGACCAGGCATCCACTAACTGGTTGTAGAGCACCAGATCGCCATAGGCACACTGGAGGGAGGGTTTGTTGGAAAACCTTGTGCAGGCGGGATCGCAGGGGGGTGCCAGCAGGGTCGAGGTGCTGCGGTCCACGCACAGGTTGTCATGGGCGGCGAAATCAATCCAGCTCTCGGCGTAAATCGCGCCCGCCAAATGATTGTGCAGATCACCACCCTTGGGCATCCCGGCGAGGAAAGCCAGCAGCAGGGAAGGATTTTTTCGAACGGAATCCAGACGGAGCCCGGCCCGCTTCTCAGGAGTCTGCGCGGACGCAGTGATCAGCAGTGACAATACCAACAAGACCACGCAACGAGCCTTGAGGCTCATCGACTGTTCCTCCTGTGGTTGGGGAAAGCCGAATTGTACAGGCTGGCAACATTGTTCCGGAAGACGTGAAGGCCTTCCGCAGCATGGAATGCACGCGACCCACGGTCAGTTTTTTTCGAGATCGATATGGTTCAATATGATTTCGCGAGTGGCCGGCTCGCGCCCATCATTAAATTGCAGCCGCGTGAAATTTGACGCGGGATCCGCAAAGGCCGCGCGATTGCTGCATTGTGACGAGATTTCCACAGCGCCAAACGGGAGTGATTCACTGCTACGAAGCGATCCGGATTTCGGGGAATCCGCAGAGAACGGGGGAAGCTGCGGCAAGCGAGCACAAGCGGGTTTGCCGGACTGCACCAAAACTTGTCATCGGCCTGTGAACGGTCTGCAGTCGATTGATTCTAAGGGGGATAAAGTCGCACAGTTTCCATTGACTGTAAAATTAGGAAGCGTACAAAGGCAATCGTTCTTCGACAACGTTCTCAGTTTTGCCGGTTGGTGCGGCGTCCGGGGCTCAAGCGAAGTCACTTTCGAATCGCAAGATTTGAAGGAGGGCGAGCGAGGGTCTATAGCTAAGCGCTGGTCGAGGAGAACAGGGACGACACGTTGAAGGCAAGATAGAGTCCCGAGGCGTTGGACTGGTTTATCCGGTTGGCGGTGAGCCCGGAGCCCGAGCCAGATCGCGCGTTGCAACTCGCAAGGGAGCGACGAGAGCAGGTCGGTAAGGGTCTAAAAGCGAGCTACTGGCCGAGATGAATGAGATCAACATCACCTCGGGACTCTTAATGTTTTGGCTGCGGCAAGGACTTCCAACCCGCTGCGGCTAGGCTCTCCCCCAAGTGTGCTAGTCGTAAAAGGCCAAATGCAACCTCCTGGTTGGAGACGCGGCTCGCCCCCGCGTCTCCTTTTTGGGTTCCGCCCGTTGGCCTGAGCTGCGGCCCGATGCCATTGCCTCAGTCTCACTCCTGCTCAGAACCGCCGCCCATTACTTGTCATTAAGGACCCACCGTGACCTGCAGCTTTTCTTTCGTCTGCAACCGTGCCCGGAAGATTGTGTACTTGGCTGGCACTTCCGCGACCGCATCCACATGCACCGCGTATACCCCCTTGGGAAGATTCTCACCAAAGGGAATTTCGAGCGAGTCAACGCCGCTCTTCAGCGGAAAATGCTGATAGCCGACGGCCGTTGCCCGCCCGTTCTCGGCGACAGCCAGAACGATGAACGTGAAGTCGAACTCGTCCTCGGTGCTATTGCTGACCACGACGGAGCCATCCACCCGGTGTCCCGAAACCTTGGCGTATCTCTTCCATTCCATCAGCAAGGGGGCCACCACGCGCAGCGCAAACGCTCGGGTCGCGGTTTGCGGCGGTCGGCTACTGTCGGTCACAGACACGGTGAAGCGAAACTCGCCAATCGCCGGCGGCGCTCCCGTCAGCAAACCATCCTCGCTCAGCGTCATTCCGGCAGGCAGGGTGCTGCCTGCGGCTAGCGTGTACTTCAGGGGAGGAATACCGCCATGCGTCTGGAACTGAAACTTGTACGGGTGACGGGCCGAGCCCGTGGGCAGGGAAGCAGCGTCAAGCGCCAGGTTCGCGGGGTCGGTGGCCTGCTGACCCAGCGTCGCGGCGGCCAGCAAAACGATCGAAATGAGAACCGCGTGCCGAGCTGCGCGCCTTGCAGGCATCTTTGCCTCTTTCTGCCCCTTGGATGCGTTTCGGGAGCCAACAGAGCAGCCCGTTTTCTCCAAAGGGATCTGGCGGCCGCAAAATCGCACAGGGTTCGCCGCGATCCTCTCAATTGTTGCACACTGTCGGGAGCGCAAAGTGGATGTCCGTCCGAACCACCCGTGTGCAAAAATAAGGCGTCGCACCATGGAGACAGCCACCATCCGCGAATGGGCCACCGACGCCATCCGTTACTGGGAACCACGGCGCATCCTCTATAACCTCGTTCTGGCCGCCGATCGTGCTTGCCTGATTTCGTCCTCGCGCTGCCCATTTCCAAGGGACTGATCACCCTCAATTTCGTGCTCTTCCTGTTTCTGCTGGCGGTTCTGGCTAACGTCGCGTATTGCGCGGCTTACGTCGTCGACATCTTCGCCCAAGTATCAGGCTTTCGCGGAGTGTGGCAGAAATACCGCTGGCTCCTGTTTGTCGTCGGAGTGGATCTTTGCGGGATCATTACCCGCTTCTGGTCCATGGCATTGTTCAATCCCGGGCACTAAGACCCCTTTCGGGACTGTGTGCAGGTCTGAGATCCAGCCCGCTCTCGACGCCCACCCTTTGTACGCGCTAAGCTGGATAGTTTTGGGAATGCGGGAGGAGCGCACCATGCGAGAGGCGGTCACGAAACTCTGGCCCGAAATTGAATGGATCCAGGACGCCAAGCTGCGCGAACAGGTCACGATGACCTGGGGCAAGGCGCTTGAGCGCAGCCCACTGAAGCCGGAGGACTTGAACACGATCCCGTTTACCCTGCTGGTGCCGAACTGCCCCATTACATTCATGGAGCACAAGCGCTGTGTGGTGCACATAGCGCGCAAAAGCGCCGAATCGATGAACGAATTCATGGGCCGGGCGTTGCCGGTGAAGGTCGATACGGTGATCGCGGGCGCGATTCTGGCTGACGTCGGCAAGCTTCTGGAATACGAGATTGGATCCGACGGCACGGCCCGGCAGAGCGAACGGGGCGAAGCGCTGCGCCATCCTTTTACGGGAGTGGCGCTCGCGCTGGAATGCGGTGTGCCCGACGACGTTTGCCACATCATTGCCGCGCACGCCGCTGAAGGCGACCAGGTGAAGCGCACGACGGAGGCATACATCGTCCATCATGCCGATTTTATGGCGTATTTACCCTTCAAGAATCCCAAGAACGTGAAGACCAAGACCCGCTAGGAGCCAGACTTGTCCGCCCCCAAAGAAGCCACCAAAGAAACCATCACCGCGAAAATGGCGCGCTGGGCCGCCGCGCTCGACTACAAACATCTTTCCCAAGACGCAATCTACCAGGCTAAGCGCTTTCTGCTCGATTCGGCCGGCTGCGCCTTGGGCGGCTACCAGCAACACGATGTGAAGATCGCCCTTGAAGTTCTCGACGAGATCGCCGCCCGTGGTCCGGCGACGGTGATCGGGACCGGCAAGAAGGTCGACGCGGTCTCGGCCGCGCTGGCCAATGCATTGATGATCCGTTGCATGGACTACAACGACATCTACTGGAAGCAGGACCCGTCGCACCCATCCGATATCTTTCCAGCGGCCATGGCGGCCTGCGAGCGGGCGAAGTCGGGCGGCAAGGAACTTATCGTCGGCTTCGTGCTGGGCCACGAATTTGAAATGCGCCTGTGCGAGGCAGCTTTCCCGGGCATCCGCGAACGAGGCTGGCACCATGCGACGCTGACGGCGTTTGTTTCGCCTTTTGTCGCGGGGCGCGGCCTGGGTCTGACCTGGGAACAGATCCAGCACGCGGTTGGAATTTCCGCCAGCCGTCACTCGACGCTGGGCGCGGTCACTGCCGGAAAACTGACCATGATGAAGAACACGGTCGATCCCATGGCGACGCAAAGCGGGATGTTCGCCGCGCTGCTGGCGGAAAAGGGATATACCGGCCCGGAGCACGTGATCGACGGAAAAGAAGGGCTGGTTCATTGCTTCGGCCCCGAATGGAAGCTGAACATTCTGACCGATGGGCTGGGAGAAACGTGGCGTATCACGCAATGCGGCATGAAGTTCTTTCCCACGGAAGCACTGACGCACGCGCCGATATCCGCGGTTCTCGACCTGGTGAAGAAGAACGACCTGCATCCCGAGCAGGTGGCGAAAATCCAGATTCGCTCGCTGGCGCGGGCGGCCGACATTCTGTCCGATCCGAGCAAGTACGATCCGCACACGAAGGAGACCGCCGACCATTCACTGCCGTACGTGATCGCCACGGCATTGGTTGACCGGCAGGTGACCCCGGCGCAGTTTGAGATGGGTAAGATCATGGACCCGACGATTCGAGCCCAACTCAAGAAAGTCGAGGTGGTCGCCGACCCTGAAATCGAGAAGGTATTTCCGGCGCTGCAGCGCGTGATCGTGACCATTACAACCAGCGACGGCCGCAACTTCACCGAGCAACTCGATTACCCGAAAGGCGACCCCAGAAACCCGCTTACCGATCAGGAGATCGAAGAGAAATTCGCCGCGCTGGCCGAAGGTGTGCTTTCGGTGAAGGCGCAACAGAAACTCAGAGACGCCATCTGGAATCTGGAGAAAATCGGTTCGGTCTCGAAACTAATGGCCCTGATGAAAGCGGATGTCCGCGCCAAAAAGCCGGGGCGAGAAAATGCAAAAGCACGACCACGAACCAGGTAGGCACAGGCGACCTCGCCTGTGCAGGCGAGCCACGCACGCCATTTTAACCGGAGACCTCCATGCCCCAGACCATCGTTGAAAAAATCGCTCAGACCCACATGGCCGAGGGCCCCTCGCGCCCCCTCCGCACCGGAGACTTCCTCTCCATCCGGCCGCACCGCGTCATGACGCATGACAACACATCGGCGGTCATGAGCAAATTCAAGGGCATCGGTGCGAAGAAGATTCAGGATCCGCAGCAACTCGTCTTCGCGCTCGACCATGACATCCAGAATCAGGACGAATCGAACCAGAAGAAATACCGGGCGATTGAAGCGTTTGCGAAAGAACAGGGGGTCGACTTTTATCCGGCCGGCTCCGGCATTGGCCACCAGATCATGGTGGAGCGCGGCTACGTGGTGCCCGGATCGTTCGTGGTCGCTTCGGACTCGCACTCCAACATGTACGGCGCGCTGGGGGCGATCGGCACTCCCATCGTTCGCACCGACGCGGCGGCGGTCTGGGCGACGGGGGAATTCTGGTGGCAGATCCCGCGATCCATTGAGGTACGTCTCGAAGGCAAGCTTCCCGAAGGCGCTACCGGCAAGGACGTGATCATCACGCTTTGCGGCCTCTATAACCACGATGAAGTATTGAACGCTGCAATCGAATTCACCGGCCCGGGGGTCGCGTCACTTTCCATGGACGCGCGGCTCTCCATTTCGAACATGACGACCGAATGGGGCCCGTTGGTGGGGTGGTTCCCGGTTGATAAGGTCACCATCGAGTATCTCCGCGGGGTCCAGCAGCGACTGAAGGCACAGGGCATTGAGCGCTTCACCGAAGCCGATGTGCAGAAGTGGACGAAGGATCCGCCGCGCGCTGATTCCGATGCCGTGTACGCCGCCCGGATCACGCTCGACCTGGCGCAGGTTACGCCGCACGTCTCCGGCCCCGACACGGTGCAGGTCATGCAGTCGCTCGCCGCGATGGAGCGCAAGAAAGTTGCGATCCAGAAGGCGTACCTGGTCTCGTGTGTGAACTCGCGGTTGGAAGATCTCGATGCAGCCGCGAAGGTTTTGAAAGGGAAGAAGGTCGCCGCGGGGGTGCAGTTCTATCTAAGCGCCGCCAGCAAATGGGTGCAGGAAGAGGCCGAGAAGAGCGGCATCTGGCAGACCCTGATGGACGCCGGTGCTCGCCCGCTGCCAGCCGGTTGCGGCCCGTGTATTGGCCTGGGCGTGGGCCTGCTGGAGAAGGGCGAAGTTGGCATCTCGGCAACCAATCGCAACTTCAAGGGTCGGATGGGATCGCGCGATGCGCAGTGCTACCTGGCCAGTCCGGAAGTAGTCGCTGCGTCCGCGCTTGCGGGGTACATCCGAGGGCCGCACGAGTTCGCCGACCGTAATCCGGAGAGGCGCTACAGCGAGGTCGCGGCGGCAGACGGCGCCGGGGCGGAGAAGGTAGAAATCCTCAAGGGATTTCCGGCGCGGGTGAAAGGCCGCATGGTCTTCATGCCGCAAGATAACGTGAACACTGACGCCATCTACGGCAAGGACTACACCTACCGCGACGATATGACGAAGGAGATGATGGCCAAGGTGGTCATGGAAAACTATGATCCGCAATTTGCCTCGAATACCAAGGCGGGTGATGTGATCGTGAGCGGCTTCAACTTTGGCACCGGCTCCAGCCGTGAGCAGGCCGTAACCTGCCTGAAGGCGAAAGGCATCCCGCTGGTGATCGCCGCAAGCTTTTCGCAAACCTACCTGCGCAACGCGTATAACAATGGCTTCCTGTGCGTGGAAGTTCCGGAGCTGGTGAAGCGGCTGCGGGAGCAATTCGCGAAAGAAATCGCAGCGAAAGAGAAGACCGTGATCCCGGGCGACGAGATCGACGTTGATTTCACGAGCAGCGTGATCGGCTGGCGCGGAGAGAAATTTCCATTCCCCGCACTGGGGAGTGTGCCGCAATCACTTGTGATTGCCGAAGGGGTGGAGAACCTGGTGGCAAAGCGGCTGGGCCTCGCATCGTGATTCCATTTGATTTTTTTCGTGTCTTTTGCAGGTTCAAGATTTCCAGGAGCTCTCATGGCGAAACATACCGTAGTCACGATGCCCGGCGACGGCATCGGCAACCAGGTCCTTCCGGAATCCCTCCGCGTTCTCAAGGCCGTCGGCTTTGATGTCGAATATATCCCCGCCGACATCGGCTGGGACTGCTGGTGCGACCAGGGCAACGCGCTGCCCGAGCGCACCATCGACCTGCTTACCAAGCACAAGCTGGGGCTGTTCGGTGCGATCACGTCGAAGCCCAACAAAGAAGCCCAGGCCGAGCTGAAGCCGGAGCTGCGCGGCAAAGGGTACGTCTACTACTCGCCCATCGTGACCATGCGGCAGAAGTTTAACCTCGACATTTGCATGCGTCCCTGCGTCGGCTTCATCGGTAACCCGCTGAACTACATCCGCAAGCGCACTGACGGTGGCTTCGACGAGCCGCAGATCAATACCACCATCTTCCGCCAGGGCACCGAAGGCATGTACGCCGGGATTGAATGGACGAACCCGCCCGAAATAGTGAGGGCCGCACTCAACTCTCATGCGAAATTCAAGGCGTTCGCCAATGTCCCGGGTCCCGACCTTGCCGCCAGCGTGCGGATCATCACCCGTCCGGCGGCGCGCCGAATCGTCACGGCCGCGTTCGAATATGCCAAGAAAAAGAAATTCAAGGGGGTGACCATCTGCGAGAAGCCGAACGTGGTCCGCGAAACCTCCGGGATGATGGAAGAGACCGCCAAGGAAGTGCAGAAGAGCTATCCCGAAATCCAGTTGTGGTCGACCAACATCGATGCGCAGTTGATGTGGCTGAACAAGAATCCGGAAGACTACAACGTGATCGTCGCCTCGAACCTTTTTGGCGATATTCTCTCCGACGCGTTTGCCGGGCTGGTGGGCGGGCTGGGCTTCGCCGCCTCGGGCAACATCGGCGACACGGTAGCGGTGTTCGAACCTACGCATGGCTCCGCGCCCAAGTATGCGGAATTGAACCCGCCGATCGTGAATCCAATCGCCATGATTCTCTCGGCGGCCATGATGGTCGAGCACGTGGGCGAAAGCGACAAAGCCGACCGCATTCGCACCGCGGTCGCGGCCGTAGTCAAGGAAGGCAAGGTTCGCACGTACGACATGATGCGGATCCCGGGCGGGGCCAAGTCGATCGGCCAAGGCGCGGCCTCGACCGTGCAGATGACCGACGCCATCCTGGCCAGGCTCTGAGGAACCACGGAGGGCACGAAGACCCGACCAGCAAATGCCGTAACATTAGGAGTCGTTGAGGAGAGTTTGTGTCCTTGGTGGTCTAGGTGTTTATCAAATGAGCGCCGAGCAGAACAAAAGCCGAGCCGCTGAAGCCGGACACTGGGGCAAAGACATCCGCTCGGACCTGCATGTGGCCATCGAACCACGCGATGCGGGAGGCATTGAACTGGGCTTCGAATCGCGCGTCGCTCCCTATTATGGAGAAGCGATCCTAGCCCAGGCTCGACAGGTTCTCGACGCGCTGGGCGTGAAGAACAGCAAAATTTCAATCCACGACGAAGGCGCGCTGCCGTACGTAATTGCTGCACGCATCGAAACGGCGGTGCGCCGCGCCGGGTTGGCCAACAACAACAAGGCGCTGCCCGAGAAAATCGCGTTGCCCGCAGCTTCCACCAAAGACCGCCTGCGCCGGTCGCGGCTGTACCTGCCCGGTACCGAGCCGAAGTATGCCATCAACGCGGGATTGCACGGTCCCGACGCGATCATTCTCGACCTTGAAGATTCAGTTCACCCGGCGGAAAAGGACTCAGCGCGCATTCTGACGCGCAACACGCTGCGCGCCGTCAACTTTGGCGCCTGCGAGCGCATGGTGCGGATCAACCAACTCCCGCTGGGCCTCGAAGACCTTGCCGAGATCGTCCCCGAAGCTCCCGACCTTATTCTTATTCCCAAGGTCGAACATCCCGGCCAAGTGACGCAGGTGGATAACATGATCGGGGAACTGAAGGTGCGCCACCAGATCAACCGCATGATCTGGCTGATGCCGATCCTGGAGTCGGGCCTGGGGATCGAAAACGCCGCTGCAATCGCCGCGGCGAGCGCGAACGTGGCGGCATTGACCATCGGATTGGAAGACTACACCGCCGATCTGGGGGTCGCGAAGACTTCGGAAGGCCGCGAGTCGCTGTACGCGCGGACGCGCCTGGTGAACGCGGCGAAGGCCGCCGGAGTACAGGCCATTGATTCGGTATACGGGGATGTCGGAGACCTGGACGGGCTCAGGCGCTGGGGGGAGAATGCCCGCGCGCTGGGCTTCGAAGGGATGGGGTGCATCCATCCGGCGCAGATCCCGGTGATTCATGCAGCCTTCGCGCCTTCCGCCGCTGAAATTGATAAAGCGCAAAAGATCGTGGGCGCGTTCGAAGAAGCCCAGCAGCGGGGGGCGGGAGTCGTGAGCCTGGGATCGAAGATGATTGATCCGCCAGTCGTGCAGCGAGCTTTGAAGTTGGTGGCTCGCGCGAAGGCGATGGGATTGGTGTGAGGAAAAGACCCACGCGATAGGGCACCTTCGAAAGCGATGGGCATTCGGGAATACCGTGCATGACGGACATGAATTCTCTTGATGATCTTTTGTGTGCTTGTGGTTAATCAGTTTTTTGTGTCCGGGTGACTCTGTGTTGAAACGAACTTCATGACCGAACGCGTTGAACTCGCCCACAATGCTGCGCAACGGCGCGTGCCTACCATGGTGAACGGCAAGCCGCAGATTCCCTACCTGGGCGTGGGCAAGTACCAGCCCCGCGTGCGAAAACAGGCTCCGCCTGTCCGTTCCAGCAAGGACTACCCGGAGAACGGCGACAAACGCGTGCCTGACCTGGAAACCGCACTACGCAAGTGCGGAGTGCGGGATGGCATGGTCATTTCCAATCATCATCACCTGCGCGACGGCGACAAGGTCGCGCTGATGATGCTCGAGGCAGCGGCGAAGATCGGAGTTAAGGATCTTCTCTGGTTTCCGAGCGCCTCGTTTCCGTCGCAAAAGCCGGCCATCGACCTCATGGAAAAGGGCGTTATCCACCATATCGAAGGCTCGATGAACGGCCCGCTGGGTGACTATTGCACGCAAGGCAAGATGCGTGGCATGGGGGTGCTGCGCTCTCACGGGGGACGCTGGCAGGCGATCCAGGATGGCGAAGTGCACATCGACATCGCGGTAATCGCCGCGCCGACCGCGGACATGTTCGGCAACGCCGACGGGTCCCATGGGAAGTCCGCGTGCGGCTCCCTGGGTTTCGCGCTCGCCGACTCGAGCTATGCCGACCAGGTCATCGTGGTGACCGACAATCTCGTTCCATTCCCCTGCGTGCCCTGGCAAATCCAGGGCAACAACGTCGACTACGTAGTCGAAGTGGAATCCATCGGGGATCCGGCCAAGATCGTTTCCGGCACCACGCAGATCACACGCTCTCCCGACCGGCTGCGGATCGCCGAATTTGTCGCCCGCTTCCTGCGCGAGGCGGGCATCATGAAAAACGGGTTCTCGTTCCAGGCGGGCGCCGGGGGGATTGCTCTCGCCTTCGTTGACTACCTGCGCCGCATGATGAAAGAAGACGGGGTGAAAGCTCGCTTCGTGCGCGGAGGATCGACAAAATATCTGGTGGAGTTGCTGCAGGAAGGATTAACCGACTACATTCTCGACGGCCAGACCTTTGACCTGGACGGAGTAAAGTCCATGGCCAGCAATCCGCGGCACGTGGCGACGTCGCCCTTCACGTCCTACAACTACCACGGTAAGGGCAACTTTGCGTCGATGGTCGATGCGGTGGTGCTGGGCGCTACCGAAGTCGACATCCACTTCAACGCCAATGTTGTGACCCACTCCGACGGCCGACTGCTGCATGGCATCGGAGGATGGCAGAACTGCCTGTTTTCCGGCTGCAGTATTCTGGCGGTGCCGTCCTTCCGCGATCGGATCCCGGTCATCGTGGACGAAGTGACGACTCTCACGGGACCGGGCGAAATGATCGATGTCGTGGTCACCGAGCGAGGCATCGCCATCAACCCCCTGCGCAAGGATCTGCTCGAAGCCGTGCAAGGATCGAAGCTTCCCATCCGCTCCATCCAGGACATCAAGGCGGAAGTCGAGCAGATTTGCGGGGGAAAGCCGACTCGCCCGAAACTTGGCGATCGTCCAGTGGCGGTGGTGAAATGGGTGGACGGAACCGTGCTCGATACGGTGTGGCAAGTGGGGTAGGAAATCAGCTTGTAGGTCTTAGCCGGAAGCGAAAACACTGCGAGGCACAGCCACGTTCCCTTCGGATCGTTTCTTCCGTTCTTTAGTGGAGGGAAAAGGTTTCTCCGTGCTTCTGTGACCCACCGGTGACCAAGACGTTAGGCTCGCCCGTCCTCTATTTTTCAATCCACGCAACCCCGCCGCGAGCAACTTGGGGCAACTTGTAAACGAAGCGATCGCCCTCACGCGCTCCGCGGATGTCCTGCACGTTTCCGAGAAACGGGAGGTAGCGAACCGTGGCGCGGCTGCGCAGCCGCAGAGTGATGCCGGTCTGGGGCGTGGGCACAGGATTCTTTCCGCCGCGCAGGCCGTCGAAGTTCGCAAGAAAGATATGAGGCTTGCCATCGACCATGGCGATCGAGGTCGCCACCAGCGGCGAAGCGGTAATTTCGATTTCACCCTGATGCTGGAGGGCATCCAGGAACTCCTTGGCCTGGGTGGGGTCGGCCTTCTCCAGATTCGGATCCAGCGAATGCTCGTAGCGCCGGCAAGGGCAATCCGGGAAGACCGTCAAGTTCGGTTGCGCCGCCAGCCCCGCCCCGTTTTGCCCAGTGACGACTATCCGCGTTCCGGTAGCGCTCAGGATCTTCAAGGCTCCGCGTTCCGCCTCGCTCATTTCCCGCACATCGGGAAGAATGAGAACTTCACCCTTGAAGTTCGCCAGCGTCCTCGGAGTCACGACGAGGAACTCCCGGTGCGTCTGCATGAGCAGGATGAGGCATCCGCGATAGGAGGACACAAAGTCGCGCGCGTAATAATCGCGTGTCTTTGGGGAAAAGTACACGCCCACGGGCTGGATCGGCTGCCGGGGCCGGTAAAACGTCGCCTGATGTGCGGCGATCCACCCGAAGATCAGCTTGCGCGTCGGAAGGTCATTGGAGCCAGCCATGGAGTGGCCGGGGGCGTCCCAGAAGTTCGCGCCCGCCATTATTTGCGACATGGCGAGGTTCCGCATAGCTTCGCGGGCATCGACCTTGCGGTCGCCGTCCCACGAGTAGTTCAGAATCCAGGTTGCCTTCCCTTGTGCAAAGGCGCGAAAGGAATGCATGCCGACCTGGTACTCAAACCAGGCGAGCGGCGTACGCGAGGACGCCATGTGATCGCCATTGCCGAATTCGTATTCGTGGGCAACCGCATCCACGACGGGATAAAGGCTATAGACGTCGGCACCCACGCGTGTCGACTCCTCTTCAATGCCCGGGTAAATTTCAGGAATCGTCTTGATGTCAGGATTGACGGCCTTGGCGGACTGATCGATTTCGCGCAGGAAATCCGTAATGGTTTCGATCCGGAAGTCCACCCACTTGCGGAAGTTCGGATCCGCAAAGTCACCCAGCTTCAAGTCATGACGCGCATCGAGTCCGGTGCGCTTGCGAAACTCCGAGACGGTGGAGTCGTCGAAGCTGGCCCAGGTGTTCTCCCAGCCATCGAAGTGAGTCATCCAGTAAGGGATGTCCACGTAGATTCCGTCGATTCCGGTGGCTGCGATCTGGCGCACACGTTCCATGTAGACCTTGCGCCATTCGGCCGCGTAGGGACTGATCCACACGTCCTCGTCGCCCTTTTTGATCCAGAATGCGGAGCCGCCTCCGAAGACCGCCGGATCGCCGGTAATGTTGCGCTGCAGCCAGTCGGGATGGTCCTTGGCCAGGGTGTGCGGGGTCTGGGCGGCGTTCGCCGTGATGCACTCAGTGCCCGCGATATAGACGAAGGCGTGATTGCCCACCCGGTGAGCCTTGTCGGCCACAGCGCGGATTGCCTTCAGTTTCTCGGTGGGGTCGAGGAAACTCTCGTAGCGGCCAGTGATATCGTTGTCGATTTCAATCCCGAACACCTTGCTGGCGGTGGCGTCGGCTACGATTTTCTCGGGGTTGCTGTTCCCGAGGCCATAGGCGCCAATGCGGACGTAGTTGGTCCAGTTCTGGTCGGTGGGAAGGTTTTCCGAAAGAGCCAGCGCCGCCAGCAGAAGCAAGCCGACGGCACTGAGCGAGATGGTATAGCGCGAATTCCCTAGAGGATCCACTGTGCAAGCTCAGAACTGCAGCCGGGCGCCGAATTGCATGCGGCGGTAATTGTTTCGGGTTTCAGTCACCGTGCCAAAACCGTCAGCCCCGGCCGCATTGTCTGGGAATGCAAATCTCTGGTGATTGGCAACGTTGAACATCTCGGCGCGAATCTGCAGCTGTGCGCGCTCGCGAATGTGGAATTCTTTGGTGAGCGACATGTCGATATTGCGAATCCCGTCCCCGCGCAAATTGGAGAAGTGCCGCGGCGCGTTGCCGGGAATGTTGTCCCCGGGGTCGGCAAAGCAATTCTGGTTCAAGTATGGCAGTCCGGTCCGAGCGGCCTCGTGATAGCTGATGCCGGTTGTCAGTTGGGAGCAGACGACGTTGGGTCGTTGGTTGCCATCGGTGAGCCGGGAGTTGTTGTCAATGATGGCAATCGGCTGTCCGGTCTGCAGGGTGAAGAAACTGTCCAGCGACCAGCCGCCCACGATCGCATCGACCACGTTGTTCATACCACGCCCAATCCATCGCCCACGCCCGATGGGGAGATCCAGGATGAACGCCGTCGTCAGGCGATGGGTTGCGTCATTCGAACTGATGCCATGCTCTGCCTTCAGATCGTCGAGCAATTGGGGATTGTCAAACTCGAGATTCGTGAGCCACGCATTTCGTCCCGACGAGGAATCGTCGGTTGACTTGGAGAGCGTGTAGTTGCCCTCGAAGCTTATGTAGTGGCTGGCCCGCTTCTGGAATCGAATCTGCAGGGAGTTGTACCAGGAGGTTGCAACCAGCCGCGGTAGGCCGGCGAAGCCGCCGGCAAACTGCGGATATGGCCGTAACAGAAGCCCCTGCGGTATCTGGGGATTGACATAAAGCGAGTCGGCGACGTCCGCGGCATTGAAGATGGGGGCGGCGGGACAGTACGAGGCGGGAGATGCGACGGCGGCAAAGAAACACTGAAACGGATTGTCAACCTCGCCGCCGAGATAATCGCTGACCGCAGTATTGTCGGGATCGTGGGTGGGATTCAATGACGCCACCAGCGCATTGCGAATGCTGGAGGGCAGGAAATTCCGCTCCCGGGTGGAAACCGATGCGCCCGCCCAGGGAAGGTGGGTGGCGCGGTTCGCGACGTAGTCCGCCGCGACCACGATTTGTCCCGGTAACAGATGCTGTACTCCCAGATTCCACTGGTAAATTTCAGCATTGCGGGCGACGCCTGTGTCCAGGTCACTGCCGTTGTCGAATCCCCAATTCGCCAACTTTCCGTAGGTTCTCCCTTGCGGTGGCGCCAGCCCCGCTGGGAAGGGATTGGCGAGGGTCGCGTACTGGGTCTCAAAGTTGTCCTTCGTGAAATAAACCGGCGCAGTCTTCGAGAAGGAAGGACCGGCGTACTGATAGTTGGTGGCCACGTTCATGCCATAGAAGACTCCCGCTCCCCCGCGAAGGACTGTGTTGGAAGCTAACTGGAAGGCAAATCCCAGGCGGGGCGCGAAGTTGTTGCGATCCACGCGCGAGCTGCGATGTCCGGAGGTCGCGAACACCGTGGTTCCAATCAGATTCCCGATCTGCCCGAAGTCGAGTTCGGGATGGGTAGGGTCAAGGTTCCGATCGACCGGAATGGTGAATCCTGTATTTCCACTGAAATCGCTGAGTTGGAGCTGATTGGTGCGCTCCGTATAAGGGTTGCTCCATTCATATCGCAAACCCAGATTCACCGTCAGTCTCGGCGTGACCTTCCAGTCATCCTGCACGTAGAAAGCAGAGTCGACCGATTTATCCGCCACGGACGGAACGATGTGCAGGCTGGAGTCCTCGGGTGATGGAAAACCAAGCAGCATGGTGGCAAACGGATTTCCCTGATTGTTATCGCCCAGGCCGGCGTTGGGGTCCTGGGTGGTGACATCTCGTGTGAAATTGAAGATACCGGTGGGATTGTCCGGCTGCCGGAAATTGTTGAAGAACACGCGCTGCTCGCCGCCGAACTTGATCGAATGCGGCCCCTTTACCCACTGGAGGCCCGAAGAGTAGCTATACAGAGTGTGCGCGAAGGCCGTGTCGACGCAGCATTGGGTGAACATGGAGAGGAAAGAGTCTCCCACGTTGATGGCGGGGATCCGGTCCAATCCGTTCTGATTCAAAATGGCCGGCAGGCCCACGTCGCTCAACGTCGGATAGTGATTGCTTTGGCCGGGCGCGTGTACCCGGTCGATGCTGAAACGGCTCGTCCAAAGCGCCGTTGGCTTGATCGCCCAGTTGTACTCAAGGTTGGCGTTCTGCACATTCGTCGTGTAGATGACTCCATCAGTGAAATCCCCGTTGCCCACGACAGTTGGCGCGGTCTCTTGATCGTGATGCCGAGAATAGCGTCCGCTAATTTTATGTTTATCGGTGATCTGGTGATCGAGTTTCACATCAAACTGCCATGCAGGACGCGTGTCGAGGGTCACCTTGCGGAAGTTTGGGGCGGGAAAGACTGCGCCCGGAACATTGGCATGCGGGTACAGGTTCAGGATCGCCTGGCCGATCGGATCAATGTAGGGCCTGCCCGTGATGGGACTGATCGCGTCCGGGATTTTGTTGTCTGGAAATTGAGCGTGCGGACATGCAGGATCCGTGTCGACTCTGCCGGCACAAGGATCATAGATACCCGCGTTACTGGTATCGTTGGGGTTGTTGGGATCGGGATCAGGCAGGTTCGTGGGACTCTGCGAAAAGTCCCCGGCGCGCTCCAAATCCGTGGGCACGACACCTTCAATGTTTACGGGATCCTGGACACGAGTCTTTTCGAAGTCGGCGAAGAAGAATGTGCGGTTCTTGATGACCGGCCCGCCCACCGCAAAACCGTATTGATCGCGCAGGTGATCCGGCTTCGCGCCGGTGTTGAAGAAATCGCGCGCATCGGTGGCCGAGCGCTGCCCGTACCACCATCCGCTGCCATGAAACTGGTTGGTGCCTTGCTTCAAAACAATGTTGACGATGGTTCCACCGTTGTTGCCGAACTCCGCCGAGAAACTGTTGTTCTGAACCTTAAATTCCTGAACAATCTCAACCGAGGGCTCGTAGTAGACGTTCGAGTTCCCGCCCTCGCCTTGTTCGGGCGCACTGATAGGGCTGCCGTCGAGGGTGATTTGGGCGGTGGCGTTGCGCTGGCCGTTCGAGACAAAATTCGTGCCACTCGGGTAGTTGTCGTTGATTCCGGAGCCGGTCGTCTCCGTCACCCCCCCGGCGAGAAAAGCCAGGCCGAAAATGCTGCGGTTGTAGAGAGGAATATCGCGCACATATTCGTTGGAAATGTCGGTGCCGAGTGCCGCGCTCTCGGTATCGAGCGGGGGCGTGGCCGCGGTCACATCGATGGTCGCCAGCACGCCGGGCGGCTTCAGCGAGAAGTCGATGGTCGTCTGCTGGCTCACCTGCAGGACGATCCCCTTGCGCTCGCTGCTTTGAAAGCCCTTGGCCTCGCACTTGATGGTGTAGACGTCGGGACGCAAGCCGGTGAATGTATACAGCCCGTGATCGTCACTGTGGGAGGTGGTCGAGATCCCAGTGCCGTCATTCGTGATCGTAACCTGGGCATTTTGCACAAGCGCGCCCGTCTGGTCGGCGACGATTCCCCGGACCTGCGCGGTATAACTGGCCTGCCCATAAGCTGCCGAGGCAATCAGAAGAACGCCCACGATCGACCAGGCGCTAGAGAGAAGAACGTTCCGCAGAAGACGGGACATGACGACCTCCTGTTTTTTCCGGAGGCATACGAGGCGCGTATGCTGTATAGTTACGAACGCTTACTTTTACTTTCGTTCTGTACGGTTGTCAAGCGCGAAATGGACCGCCCGAGGGCTTTGTAGGTACGCCTTGGGAAGCGCGAAACAACAAGGCGAATCGAAAGGCAGGCGCTGGTCCGAGCCGGGTCGAGTCGGGTTCCCACCCCGACCGGGGGGTTGGGTCCGCCTTTTCGGGGAGCGCTCGTAAGAAATAGAAACTATTCGAAACTAGGGGTGGGCGAGGGTGTGATGAAACGATCGATCGCTGCTGTCGTGGTGTTATGTGGGGTCTTGAGCTTCGGCCAGACATCCCCGTCGGCTCAAATCGGTTACAAATCAGCCGCGGACGCCGACCAGAAAAAGACCTTGCTGCTCAAGGACTTCAAGCCGATTTCCAGGCTGCACGCGGCGGTCCACACGGTTGACAAGGCGAAGTTCTATGTCATCGATGTGCACAACCACGTGAATGATGCGGCTGGAATCGACGAGCACAAGGATCCCGGCCGCGTCATAGAGGTGATGAACAATACCAACGTGAAGACCATTGTCATTCTTACTGGCTTGTGGGGAGATAAGCTGCAGGCAGTCATCGATGAAATGGTCAAGCCCTACCCGGGGCGCTTCATGGTTTTCACGCAACTGGACTGGACCAAAATCGACGACGCCAATTTCGGCGGGGAAATGGCGGCGCAGATTCGGGACTCGGTCGGCCGCGGGGCACGCGGGTTGAAGCTACTGAAAGACTTGGGACTCGGGGTTCGCGACAAGACGGGCAAACTGATCGCAGTCGATGATCCGCGGCTCGATCCCGTCTGGGAAGAATGCGGACGGGAAGGGATCCCAGTCTTCATTCATACCGGCGACCCAGAAGCCTTCTTCCATCCCATCGACGCCAGCAACGAACGCTATGAAGAGCTGATCGAGCATCCCGACTGGAGCTTTTACGGACGGGACTACCCGAGCTTCGAAGCGCTCCTCGAAGCGCGCAACCGCGTGTTTGCCAAACACCCGCACACGACGTTCGTGTCGCTGCACATGGGCTGGCCGGAAAACCTGGACTGGGTGCAGGCGATGCTGGAGGGGCATCCCAACGTGATGGTGGAATTCGGCGCCCGGGAAGCCGAACTGGGACGCCAGCCGCGGCGCACGCGCGATCTTTTTCTGAAATATCAGGACCGGGTGATGTTCGGCACGGACAACGAAGTCGCGGAAGCTATGTACCGAAACAATTTCCGCTGGCTGGAAACCGGCGACGAATATTTTGACTACTGGGGCGCTCCCGGGCAGGGCCGCTTCGAAATCGGGGGGCTGGCGCTGCCGGATGAGGTTCTGGAAAAGATCTACCATAAGAACGCCGAGCGCCTGTTCCAAAAATTTCGCGGACCGAGTCGAACCGAGTCCGCGGGTTCACGCCTTCCGTGACGGTGCAGTGCCCCGCGGAAGCGCAAAACTGCGAAACGCATCCGTCCCGCAGGGACGGCTGAATTCACTGGAGGCCAAGCCCTCATGGGGGACCACATGCCCGGATACAAATTACTGTCCTTCGCCATCGCGCTCCTCGTCGTCACAATCGCCTGCACTCGCACCCCACCGCCGGCGGCACGCCAGGAGGCGCCATCCCAACCCTCTGCGATTAAGGTCGAGGTCAACCCCGGCGGTCCGCTGGTGCTCAGCACCCCCGCCGCAGCGTTCGAAGTTGCGCCTTCGGGCTACGTCCAAGCTTTTCTGGTGCGTGACGGCAAGCGACTTACCCTCGACGATCCTAAAGCCGGCCAGCCCGCCGGGAGCGATTATCTTGTCCAGGGCAACAAGGAAGTCCACTTCGTGCTGGACTTCGATCAGGCCAAGGTGCTCGAATCCGTCGGCAAGCTGGGTCGTGGCAAGCACATCGAGATTCCGGCGCATCCCCTCGTTCCTTCCGGCCCCTCCATTCAGCGCACCCTCACGATCGAGGCCTATGACGATTTTCCCAACCTGCTGATCTCCACCGTGGACTACAAGAACAATGGCAGCAGCGACGTCACCATCGATCGGGTCGTCGAACAGCAGCATCGCTTCAGCGCAACGCTTGCCGATCCCAAGGCCCAACCGTGGGACATGTGGTCGTACCAAGGCGCAAGCTACGATTGGGGCAAGGACGACATCTTCAAAATGACGCGCGCTACTTCCCAGCCCAACGCCATGGGACAAGTTATTAAAGGCGGCTACGGCGGAGGAATCCCGGTAGTCGCATTTTGGACGGCAACGGTGGGAGAGGCGATCGGGCATGTTGAGACTCTTCCCCTAACCCTTGCGCTGCCGGTGAAGGTCGACAGCGACGGTCGGGTCACCGCCGCGGTGGCAATTGCCGGGCAGACGACTTTGAAGCCGGGCGGCACCTACTCAACCCCGCGCAGCTTCGTTGCGGTGTACGCGGGAGATTTTTACGAGCCTCTACGCATGTGGTCGGGGGTTCTGCAGAAGGAAGGATGGAATCTTCCCAAGCCTTCGGGCGAGGCTTACAACGTGAGCTGGTGCGGATGGGGTTACGAGTTCAATGTCACGCCTGCACTGATGGAAGGCACCATTCCGAAACTGAAGGAACTCGGCATCAAGTGGGCTACGCTTGACGATCGCTGGTTCGATACTTACGGGGACTGGAACGCTCGCGCTGACACCTTTCCCGGCGACTCCATCAAGAAAATGGCGGACGATTTCCACAAGGAAAACATGCTGGTGCAGCTCTGGTGGCTGCCGCTGGGAGTGGAGGACGGGGAAGGCAAGTGGGAGTCCCACAAGTACATCGTGTCGAAAGTTGCGCAGGAACATCCCGAGTGGCTGATCCTTGACAAGCAGGGCAAGCACGGGCGCATGACGCGCAATCTGGCGGCGCTTTGTCCGGCGGTGCCGGAAGTGCAGGCGTACTACAAGCAGCTTACGGAGAAATTCATTCGCGACTGGGGATACGACGGGTCCAAGCTGGACAACATCTATTCGGTGCCGATGTGCTACAACCCGGCGCACCATCACAAGTCGCCGCAGGATTCGGTCAACGCGGTTGCCGAGGTTTACAAGACCATCTTTCAGACGACGCGCGCGATCAAGCCCAACAGCGTGACCCAAAGTTGCCCGTGCGGCACCCCGCCGTCACTAGCCTGGCTCCCCTACATGGATCAGGCGGTGACCGCAGACCCGGTGGGCGCGGTGCAGGTCCGCCGGCGGATCAAGATGTACAAGGCGCTGCTCGGTCCCGATTCCGCGGTGTACGGCGATCACGTGGAACTGTCCAGCGATGGACCGGATCGGAAACAACTGGCGGGAGCACGGAGAAGACTTTGCCTCCACGATCGGCACCGGGGGTGTAGTCGGCACCAAGTTTGTCTGGCCCGAACTTGGCCCACACTACAAAGAAGTCAATCTCACAGAGCACAAGGATGAAGTCTGGAAAAAATGGATTGCCCTGTACAACAGCAAAATGCTGTCCAAAGGGACATTCCTCAACTTGTACAACTATGGGTATGACACGCCGGAAGGGTATGCCATCGCGAAAGACGGCAAAATGTACTACGCGTTCTTTGCTCCGCGGGCTACAGAGGCATGGAAAGGGGAAGTCGAACTGCGCGGCCTGCAGCCGGGCACCTATCACGTCCACGACTATGCCGACGGCAAGGATCTTGGCACGGTCGAAGCGGAGACAGGCAAGAGCCCGCAAGTTCCGGCAAATTTCAGAGATCACTTGTTGCTGGAGGTCAGCCGCTGAATTCTGGCGGTATCGCGAACGACGGCCGGATGCGATTGTTCAGTTTTTCGGGAGCGTAGAACTTAAGGGGAAGGGGAGCGAAAACCGAAAACCCCGGCTGGGCCGCCGAGGTTTCGGGAATTCCTCTCTTGCTTGGCCGGGCTTAACCCGAAGCCAAGCGAGATTTTGACCGTACCATCCGCCTGAATACAGAGCACGCCTTGAGGGGCGGAAGTTGAGCGAGTGAAATTGCTCCTCTTTGCCACTTTCCAAGGCGGAGTAGCCCGGTCTCCGGTTCGGAGGCTCCGTCAGTATGTTCTAACTTCAAGGCGCCCGCAGTGATGCTCCATACCGGACCGAGTGACGGTTGGCACAGCCGAGGTGCCCGGTTCGCCTGCACCCGTTCTAGGGGGAACTCTGCAAGGTGGTCTGTCCGGAGACCTCAACTCCCGGATCGTTCTGCAAGATATACGCCTGACCGGGAGAGACCATGTAGATCACCAGGTTACTCGAGAGTGAGGTTAACGCGGCCGTCGCTCGCCCGTTCGCGTCCATGGTGTAGGTCCCGGAAAGCGTAGCCGGATCATTGATAAGTCCGGGCAGAGTTCCGTGCACAAACGAATTGGCCTCTTCGTTGAGCTGCAAATTGCCGTTTCCATCTGAAATCAATGTTCCAATCCGTGTCAGGAGGTTGCTGGAGTTATAACCGTCCATCAAGAGGGCATACTGGCCTTTGAGGTCCGTGGCCGCGAAAGTGTTCCGCTGTTGCAGGTCGATGGTTCCGTCTTCCACTTTGTTGGTTGCCGCCACCAGGAAGAATGCCCGCGACGGGCTGACCATCCAGAACACTTCCGCGATGGCCGGTCCGCTGGCAGGAGTCAGGTTCACGTCCACCCGCCCGTTGGCGCTCTGGGTATAGGTGCCGCTGAAGGAGGAGTTCAGAATCGACCCGCCATCCTGCACAGAATCCAGCGCGCCCCCGGTAATCGCTCCGCCGGCCGCCGTGAACACACCCACGCTGCGCACGCCTCCGATGAAGCTGTCGGTGTCGCCGCTGCTGCCGAAAGCGTAGTTGCCGGACAGCGCCAATGTACCGCTAGCCTGGATCTCGGCGCTGCCCGTTCCTAATCCGGCGGAATCTGACTCCATCAGCCAGAACGTGTTGGCGTCAATCTCATAATATTGATAGTGGGTCGTCACGGCTGGGGAAGCGTTGTCGGTGTAGACCAGGGTGCCTCGGCCATTTGAATCGGGAACTGAAAAAGACCCGCCCGTCAGTGTCAGTTGCGGCAGCAGGGTGTCGTTTCGCAGAACGTCCACGGTTCCGGTCACGGTGGTGCCGTTGGAAGTCAACACCCCCACGGTCGCCGAAGACACGGTGGTCGGGAAGACCTGGTGCACGCGGGTTACGAACGTTCCCGTCGGCACTTGGAATGCGCTCGCGGACTGCTTCACGCCCTCTCCAGCCGCATTCGCGCTGAAGTTCGCAAACGCATCCGCTTCCGCCACGTAAAACCTGGAGGTATTCGCCATGGTGATGGACAAGTTGATCTGCCCGGTCGAGGGAGCGCTGAAGTTGATGGTCATCGAGCCATTGCCGTCTCGACCGATCGAGTAGGTCCCGGTGAAAGCGGTACCCGCAGTGAAGCCGGAAGTGGGTAAGTCGGAGTTGAAATCTTCTGTCCCGGTCAGCTTGCCTGAGCCATCGGCGGTAAATACCAGGGTCTCGGTGTACGACTCGTTCTGCAAATTGTTGTTGGAGTCGATGAACGAGTCACTTCCGGACAACCGGCAAACGTAGGATCCGTTCAGGCTGGCGTTGCTGAATGGTCCAGTACCGCTTGACGTGCTGCTTGAGCCGCAGCCGAGCGCAAGTACGAGAGCCGCCACCACGCCGCCCAACCATATTCGATTGCTGAAGTTTGAAGGAAAGATTCCGCAGGAAGATTCTGACGCACGAAGGACGGACACGAAGGCGCCTCCACTTTCTTGAAGTACCAGTATTTTGGTGTAACCCGAAGCTTAGCTCAAAGTTGCGCGCAGGGATTCAGGATGACACGCCCCGGGTCCTGGTTGTGCCCAACGTCCTCTATATAGAGTGGACATCTTCCGAAAAGGTTGCGCGACGACGAACCCATCCAGGTTTCAGACGGCCAGTACAGGAGGCGTAATGACCATTGTCCGAAAGTAACCATGTCGCGATGAGGACAACGGGAGGGGTTCGGCTGCGAGAAGCCATGCGCTGCGGAAGGACGCTGAAGCTGATGCACGATCGGCAGATGGGAGATTTGAGAGTGACGATTTCAGATTGAAACGGGAAGTCTGAAGTCAGGGGTTTTGGTTTAAGATTTCGCATTTGAACGCAAAGTTGTTGTCAGCGTGCCTGAGATCTTGCTTGCCAAAACTTTTCCCGCGCGGCCCGATCACGGAATGCCTCGGTGCCTCCTGCCATGGTGGTGGAGAAGGCGCCTGCCAGATTTCCCCAACTCAGGCAGGTAGACAAATCCGCGCCGCGCACATATTGGGAAAGAAATCCGGCGTCGAAGCTGTCGCCGGCGCCGACGGGATCGACAAACTCCACCTTCACCGCGGGACTGCGGAACCGTTCCCCTCCGCGCTGGGCCATTGCGCCTTCCTCGCCCAGCTTGATGACCACGAGCGGCACTCGTTCGGCCAGCCGGGCGACCGCCGTTTCCAGGTCATCGCAGCCGGTAATGAGGCGCGCCTCGCGGGCATTGGGCAGAAACACGTCCACAAAGCGGAGCACGTCCAACAAGCCGCCCTCCCAGCGCCCGTCCGGGTCGTCGTTGGTATCGAGCGAAAGGGTCATTCCTTCCGCCTTCAGCCTGCGGAATAACTCCCCAACCTGCGGCCTCAGCCCGCGCTGCAAGTAGTACGAGGACAGATGAAAGTGGCCCGAGTCGGTCAAGTAATCGAAGTCCATATCCTCGAGCGTCAAATCAAAAATGGTGCCGGGGTAGGTCAGAATATTGCGCTCACGTTCCCGCTGCAGGATGACCGTCAGGCCGGTCTTGGTCTCACCGGGCACACGGAGCACTTTTCCGACATCGACACCGCCAGCTGCGAGTCGCTCGAGCGCGATGCTGCCTAGCGGGTCGTCGCCGATGCGCGACACGAATCCCACCCGGCAGCCCAGGGCAGCGAGGTTATGGGCGACGATGGCGGTCGAGCTCCCCAGAGTAATCATCATTTGCTGGGCCAGAAGCTCGCGCTCCGGCGGAAGGGCAGCGGGCAGCCCGTACAAAATCAGATCAAGGTTGAGTTCCCCGGCCAGCGTGACGTCAAATTGCGGCATATTCGGATGTTCTGGAAGACTTCTTTCTGAAGAATCCTATTTCAGGGTGAAGAATCCTATTTCCGCACAGCACAAATCTGTTTGATGCTCAGGGACCGGTTCCCACTTGTCCTGGTGGACGGCCACGGCGGTGTCGCGTGAATTCAGGTTAGACAAGGGTCAACTCAATGCCCGCCTTGCGGAGCGCGCGCGCGTCGGCTTTGGGCGCTCTGCGGTCCGTGATCACCTCGTCCAGCGCGGAAGGGGGAGCAATCAGCGAAAGGCTTCTCCGTCCGAACTTACTGGCGTCGCACACCACCACCTTCCGCTTGGCAATCTCCACCATGACGCGGTTCACCTTGGCCTCAAGCAGGTTGGGGGTGCTCAACCCGTAGTGGACATCGAAGCCGTCCACGCCCAGAAAGAGAAGATCCGCGCTCAGCCGGTGCAGGGTCTCTTCGGCGATGGGACCGACAAGCGAGAACGAATTCTTGCGCAGCGTGCCGCCGGTCAGAATCACTTCTACCGCGGTCCCCGACAGTTCGGCGGCAATGTTCACGGCGTTGGTGACAATCGTGAGGTTGCGAAACTTGCGAAGGGCGCGCGCGATTGCGGTGGTGGTGGTGCCGGAGTCGAGGATTATGACCTGGCCCTCCTTCACCATCGCGGCGGCGGCGGCGGCGATGCGCAACTTCTCCTTGTGGTGCAGTTTCTCCTTCTCGCGGAGCGTCGGATCTTCCAGGGCGCCTTCCCGCGCCGGCAGCGCGCCGCCGTGGGTGCGGTGAACCAAACCGTGCGCGTGCAGAGTTTCCAGGTCTTTCCGAATCGTAACCTGGGAGGTTTCGAAATGCCTCGCCAGATCCAGAACCAGAACGCGGCCGTCCCGGTTCAGAATTTCGAGGATAGCCCTCCGCCGCTCTTCATTGAGCAAGAAACACTCCTAAGGCGAGACGCTTGGGACACGCTTGCTTGGCATTTCTTTTTATATCGTTCGCTTTCGTTTGTCCAGTGGTGGGCGGCGGCAATGCCGGCGGGCGAAATGCTTTGCCCGGGATGGTGGCGCAGCGCTGATGCCATCGTGAGTTGAGTTTTGTTAGTTCGGCTCGGGCGGCGGACGCCGGTTCCCATGACGGGGTGCGATGGGTGCTTCATCCCTCCGGCACTCGCAGCGCGGACGCGGTCCCTTGCGCCGGGCCGGTCGCCGATCGTAGCCACAGGATGCCGCGGGAGCCCAGCAGGAGTGCGAGCACCGCGGCATACTGCAAGGGCTTCCGCAGATCGGCTTTTACGAGCCACACATAATGGATGACGCCCGCCGCCGCGCTGACATAAATCAGGCGATGGAGTGCCTGCCAGCGCTTTCCGCCGAGCCGCCGAATCCATCCCGCGGTCGAGGTGAGTGCCAGGGGAATCAGGAGCACGAAGGCGAGAAAGCCCACCGTGATGAATTTCCGCTTGGCGATGTCGGCTAGCATCTCATGCCAATTGAAAAACTTGTCGAGCCAAATGTAGGTCGTGAAATGCAAGCACCCGTAGAAGAATGCGAACAAGCCGAGCATGCGGCGCACGCCAATGATCCAATATTGATGGGTTATGCGACGCAGGGGCGTAATGCTGAGGGTCGCCAGCAACAGAATCAGCGTCCAGTCACCGGTCGAGTGGGTAATGACCTCGATCGGGTTCGCTCCCAGGGCTTGCTGATAGGCCTTCCATCCCAGTCGCGCTAGAGGCACCAGGCATCCGAGAAATACCAAAACTTTGAGAAAGCGCAGCTTCATGGGGTCAGAAATTCTTTTTCAAATCCATGCCGCTGTAAAGATTCGCCACCTGGTCGCCGTACCCATTGAACATCAAAGTCGGGCGCTTACGGAATTCTCCCAAGCGGCGCTCGGTCGCCTGACTCCAGCGCGGATGATCGACGGTCGGGTTCACATTCGAATAGAAACCGTATTCATTGGGTCCCGCCAGGCTCCAACTGTTGATCGGTTGCTTTTCGACAAAACGTATCCGGACGATGGCTTTCGCGCTCTTGAACCCGTACTTCCAGGGCACGACCAAACGAAGAGGCGCTCCATCCTGATTCGGCAAAACCTCGCCGTACATGCCGAAGGTCAGTAGAGTCAATGGGTGCATGGCCTCGTCCAGGCGTAATCCCTCCAGGTACGGCCAGTACAGGACCTGTGTCCGTAATCCCGGCATCTGGCTGGGATCATTCACGGTGGTGAATTCCACGAACTTCGCTTTGCCGAGGGGTTCGACTTTTTTCAGGAGCACGCTCAGCGGGAAGCCAACCCACGGCACCACGATCGACCAACCCTCCACGCAACGATGGCGGTAAATGCGTTCCTCGGGGGACGCCATTTTCAAGATGCTTTCGACATCGAAGGTCTGCTTTTTCTGGACCAAGCCTTCGACAGACACCGTCCAGGGACGCGTCCGGAAATTTTTCGCCAGCCCGGCCGGCTCATACTTGTCGGTCGAGAACTCGTAATAGTTGTTGTAGTTGGTGACGTCTTTATAAGGAGTGATGGTTTCAGTTGTCGAAAACGGACTCTTCTGAATTCCATCGATCTTCGAGTTGGCGTCGGCTTTTGCGTCGGGTGCCGCCATATCGTGCAAGCGAAATCCCGCCACCGCGGCGGCGCCGGCGATGCCGACACCCGCGAGAAACGAGCGCCGGTTCAGGTAGAGCCTCCTGGGCGTGACTTCCGACGAAAAAATTTCGCCTGTCTTCTTAATCAGCATGACAAAGGAACCTCAGCGTAGGTACGCATCCGGAGGCCGGGTTGGATGGACGGCAGCGGCCAACGGACGAGTCTCCTATGGATAGGACGCAAATGCTGTCCAAAAGTTGCACGGCCGAGGTCGCAAGCCGGTTGAAATTATATAAGATGAATCGAAAGCGGATCAGGAAGACTCACCGCGCAAAACTTCCCGCACTTTCCGCGCGAGAGCATGCAGGGTGAACGGTTTTTGAAGGAAGGCAGTACCGGTCTCAAGGACGCCTTCGTGAATGATGGCATCCTCGGTGTATCCCGATAAATAAAGTACCTTGATGTCAGGTCGCGCGGCCGCGACCCGCTTGGCCAGGTCACGGCCGCTCATCCCCGGCATCACGACGTCGGTGATGAGAATGTCAATGGTTTCCTCATATGCCTGAGCTACGTTCAGGCCGAGCAAGCCGTCGCTGGCCTCCATCACCTTGTATCCCTTGCCCTTCAGGGTTTCGCGCACCAGTTCGCGCACGGAATCCTCATCTTCCACCAACAGAACGGTTTCCGATCCGCCAGTGGGACCTTGCGCATGTTTGTCGGGGCCGGGTTGCTCAGCCGGATCCGTCACCCGGGGTAAATAGATCTGGAACGTCGAGCCGCAGCCGGGGTCGCTGGTCGCAAAGATGTAGCCTCCGCTCTGCTTCACGATTCCGTAGACCGTCGACAGGCCCAATCCCGTACCTTTGCCCTTTTCCTTGGTCGTGAAAAACGGTTCGAAGATACGCGACCTGGTCTCCTTGTCCATGCCCGCGCCGGTGTCGGAGACAGAAAGCAAGATGTAAGTTCCGGGCTGAATGAGGGACTGCTCGCGGCGAACCGCATCCAGGTCCGCCTCGCTGGTCTGGATCAGGATCTTGCCGCCATTGGGCATCGCGTCCTTGGCATTGACCACCAGGTTCATGATGACCTGTTCCAATTGCCCGGCGTCGGCACGGGTGTGTCCCGCATTGGGGGTCAGCCGGGTCGTAAGCTCGATATTCTCGCCGATCAGCGGACAGAGTAAGCGCTCCATGTCAGCCACGATCGCATTGACGTCCACCACTTTCAGTTCGAGCAGCTGCTTTCGACTGAAGGCCAGCAGTTGCCGGGTCAAGGTGGTTGCCCGGTCGGCGGCTTGCTGGATGGCTTGCACCTTGGCCAACAAAGGATGGTTCTCGCTCAACTCCTCGAGCAGCACTTCGGTGTAGCCACTGACAACCATCAGCAGGTTGTTGAAGTCGTGCGCCACGCCGCCCGCCAGTCGGCCCACGGCCTCCATCTTCTGCGCCTGGCGGAACTGGTCCTCCAACGCCCGCCGTTCGGTCACGTCCTCGGCAATGATTTCAAGCACCTGGTCCGATTCTTCGAGGCCGGTTGCGCCGCGCCCGCTGAGACGTACGGTGATCGCGCTTCCATCCTTGCGTTTCCAGCGAACCTCGGCGCTGTCGAGCTGCCCGGTGCGCTGAAATTCCTGCATGAGGCGGTCATGCTCGGCGGCCTCCACGAACACTTCGCGCTGCGGGTCCAGCTTCACAACCTCTTCCGGCGAGTCGTATCCCAGCATGTGAATGAGCGCTGGGTTCACATCCAGAAAGCGGCCGTCCACGCTGGAGCGGTAGATGCCGTAGACCGCGCTCTGCACCAGGGAACGGTAACGCGCTTCGGACTGGCGCAAGGCTTCCTCGTGCCGCTTGTGGTCGATGGCGCTGGCGAGCTGTTGCGAGACGAAGGTCAGGATCTCCTTATCTCGCTCACCGAAGCGGACATCCTCGCGGTAACTCTGCACCACCAGCACGCCGAAGGTTTGGCTGCCCGCGCGCAGCGGCACTCCCATCCAGTCGAGCGAGGGCGCGCCAATCAATTCCACTTCACCGCGCGCCACCAGTTCCTCAAAGACTTTGGGAGTCGCCAGCAGGGGCTCGCCGGTGCGCAGAACATACTCCGTGAGGCCACGTCCCAGGCGCTTTGGGAGTGGGGCGGGATCCTGTTCGTCGACGAAATGGGGGAAGGTGAGCAACTGGCTCGCGGGGTCGTACAGCGCGATATAAAAATTGCGCGCATTCATCAATTCGCCCACGATATTGTGAATCGACGCGTAAAAGCCTTGCAGGTGGGACGCGGAACTGGTCCGCTCGGCGATGCGGTATAGAGCGGAGCTGAGGGTCTGGGCGCGCTTGTGTTCCTCGATATCGCGGTACAGCACGCAGATGCCGACTTGCTTCGCGCCCACCAGTACGGGCGCGCACGAGACCGACACATCTACCAGCGAGCCGTCTTTCCTTTGCCGCTTGGTCTCCAGCGTTACTCTCTGTCCCTTCTCCACCGCCTCCTGGATCCAGTCGCTCTCGGCAGTGCGGTCCGGAGGCACGATCAATTCATCGAGCGGCCTCCCCAGAGCTTCTTCCAGGGCGAATCCAAAGATGCGCGAGAATTCCGAGTTGATGCGGGTTACCTGGTGGCAGGTGTCGAGAATGGTGATGGCCTCGGGCGCGCACTCCACCAGTTGATCCAGATAGGCTTTTTGGATAGCGGGATCGTCTTCGTTCCAGGCTGGAGCCCACTCCTGAATGAGGTTCCCCGGCGTGCTTAGCGTGGGCGCAGAACCGCGCCGCAGCGCTTCCTGCAAATACTTCGCGCGCACAAACCCCGCGGGCTGAGTGGGCTGGGTGAGGTCATCACCCATTCAGGTCTTCCCCATGAACGGACTCGAGCAAATCTTAGAAGGCGCAGCTGTGAGCGGAAAGTTACCGAGGTAATTTCAATGTGGGCGTTGCCGGTGAGGAGGAGCGGTGCGTATTAGCAAACAAGTGAAGGCCTCAAAAGATTCGGGATGACGCCCGGAAAGGTCGGCAGGCGGCGCAGGGAGAGCTGAACTGTGGGCTCGCGCGACGGCTAGCCACCCGCCGCCAGCATCTGGCAAACGCGATCCAGAGAGGCCCGCTGCTCCGGAGTGGGCGTAAGGAACTCAAATCCGTAGTGCAGCCCGATGCGGTAGCGGACAATCGCACGCAACTTCAAGGGATACGGACTCAGGGGCAGCGGGAACTCCATCGACACGACTTCGCCCGGTTCCAGTTCCCCGGTCAGAGTCCCGCCGATGCCGTCGAGACCTAACTCGGTGGAGCGCCCCCACAAATAGCTCACCGCTCCCGCACGGAAAACCTGCACATTCATGCGGGCGTCCATGGGGTGCCGCGGATAGCGCCGCGTGTAAGGGGCAGTCTTCTTCCGTCCTGGCGCGCTGCTGGTCATCAGTTGATGCTTCCCGCAAGTTTGAGTCTAGCGCCGACGTCCCACGGTGAACCTTAGGGGACGCCGGTCCAAAATGCGATTTCAGGCGTCCGTACGGGACGCGCACGGTTGACCCGCTGTTCCGCCTACTGAAGTGGCGGGCTATGAGCAATCGTCCCTGACGGAATGCGCCGCGAGCCGGAAGTCTGAATGCCAAAATGAAAGTGAAAAGCGAAAGAGCCAAAAGCGAAAGCCAAGAATGAAAGTTAGAAGCGAAAATCACAAGCGAAATTCAAAAGCTAATTTCCGTGCAACGGATAGCCTGGCTCAAACGGCAACTTTCCGGCGACTTTCATGACATCGACCGAGCTGTTAATGGCATACACGTCTACCAGGCCGACGGCTCCGGGGGTGGAGGCGACTTTGTGGACGACGTCCTCGTCGGAGGGCACGACGACAATTGCCGGATGACTTGCGTGCCCGTGGTTGGCGGTGGCGATCAGTTCACTGACGGCCTGCGGTGTCATTCCGTAAACTTTCTCGAGCACCATCCTCATATCGGCGGACGCGGGATCTCGCACCACCAGGGTCACAGTTTTGCCATCCGGCCAGCGCGCCGTTTGCGCTTTACAGAGCTTCACCAGGTCCGGCATGGTGACCGAACTCACGGCGCTGCCTTTATTGGAAATCAAGGCGACGTCTTTAGCCAGCGCCAGCGTAGTTCCGCCCACGATGAGGAGGGCAACGATCAGTCCACGTCGAACTAACACGGCGGTCTCCGGCGGTAATCCCGCGATGATCTGGTGCTGATTTTCGTCGAAGTTCCCGCCGTGCTCAACCGCAGAAAGGTCATGTACCTCTAGAGCCAACAGGAAAGGATGCGCTTGGCAAGGTCGGACGGCCGGCCCGCGAATCGACGCCCGGTTGAGGCAGCGTCCGAACCTGCCAGCCGTCGGAGGGCGTTTCCTCGCTCAAAGCAGCCATGAGAGGAGGCGAGGACGATCTGCTTTATCACGAGCGCATCGTCCGCAGCGTCGCCAACGGGCACTCGTGAGGGTTGTCGCGAATTTCTCCGCCTGACCGCGGAAATTCCGGTTGTGCCCCGCACCCAACTCTACCCGCTGGCCGAGGCAAACCGCGCCCTGCAGGATCTGAAATACAGCCGGTTCGACGGGCCGGCGTCCTGCAAGTCTCTTGAATCGGGCGGCGCAAACCCCGAGCCGGCTGATTCGGAGTCTGGCCCGAGAGGCGCACAGCACTTTGGACTTATCCGTGCTCTATCCCAGGCGACGCGTCGGGATCTTCAGAGAGGCATGGAGCCTGGCGTTGGGGTGAACAAGTGGCTCTTCGCGGCGTCGATTTGCTGCCTTTCCAAGGGCCTGTGGCCGTAGAGGGTCATGGCGACGTTCCTCTCGGGGTTTCCTCATGCCATGCCACGCCGCCGCCCGAGCCAAGAACTTTACCAATCTGTGAAAAGAGTTTCACAGGCGGCAGTACGCTGGCTGTGGTTAAGTCAGTCCTAGCTCGCGGTTCGCGCCCCATCCCGGTCGAAGCGCGCTTTCCTTCTGCCCTCGGCTACTACGCAGGGGTGGTGATCTGCACGGCCAGCTTGGTTTTCTGTGTGCCGGGGATGTGGGCTTCGGAGGTTCAAGGCTCTCGCATATTGGGTGCTGACGAGGAAGCCTCCACGTCCGCATCCTCGACCTTGCAGACCGCGTCCAGCCCCGCAGAAAAAACAGAGAAATCCGGGAAGTACGATGTTACCCGCATAGGACAACGGAGCATTGGCCAGGGAGTGAATCTGTACTCGCTGCAGAAAGAGCGTGCCCTGGGAGAGGCGATGGCGTCAGTGGTGGATCGCGGCTCGAAATTTGTCGCCGATCCGGAGATCAACGAGTACGTTCGCAAGCTCGCCCAGAAGATCGCCCGGAACTCCGACGCCCAGGTGGTTTTCACGATTAAGGTGATCGATACTCCAGATCTCAAGATCTTTGCCCTACCGGGCGGCTTCCTGTATGTCGACAAGGGACTGCTTATGGAAGTCGACAGCGAGGCGGAGTTGGCGGGTCTGATGGCCCACGAGATTGCACACGTCGCAGCCCGGCACGCGACCCGCTTCACCACCCGAAAGTATGCGTGGAATATGCTGTCGATTCCGTTGGCTTACCTCAGCGGCCCGGCCGCCATTGGAACAAAACAGATCGTCCCCATGACCTTAAAGAAGTTTAGCCGGGACTGCGAGATTGAAGCCGATTTGCTCGGAATCGAATATCAGTATGCCGCGGGCTACGATCCGCAGGCATTTCTCGAGGCGCTGGAAAAATTACACAGCAAGGACATGCAGGTGCGTGCACGCATCGCCAAAGCTCTGCCGGTGGCTGGCAAGGTGCCGCTACGTGACCAGATTGCGCACGTATTCTCCAATTACCCCCCGACGGAAGAGCGCATTCAGAAAGTGCAATCAGAGATTGCCACTTTTCTCCCTGACCGCAGTGACTACATCTTCGATACCAGCGAATTCCAGGCTGTGAAGGCCAAGCTCGCGTGGGACGATCGACCGATTCTCCGGCGAAGCCGCGCCGGAGACGGGCCTCCCAAGGGTCCGGTACTGCACCGGCAGCCGTTGGAAAGCTCACAGCAGGACAACCGGGTCGCCAGTTCACCCATCGTTACCAAAGGCCGACAGTCCTCTGTCTTCAGTTACTTGCCTGCCATCCCGTAGTGAATTTCACTGTACGGAGCACTTTGACTTCAGCACAGGCAGAAGCCTCAGTTTGCCTGGCCCCTGCGGGCCGCTGGGTCCCTCGTCCGGAGAGGAGTGCAAATTCAGTTTGGAGGATTACGGTAGATGCGTAACTTTATCGGGTTGGCATTGTTGTTGTGCATGGTTTCGCTGGCGGCGTTCGCGCAGGAAACTGGAAATACGCCAAAGGCGGAAATCTTCGGTGGCTATCAGTACACCCGATTCGACGGGGGCGTGAACGCAAATGGATGGGATACATCCCTTACGGGAAATCTTAACCATTGGTTCGGCATCGCCGCAGACTTCAGCGGCGCGTACAAGTCTCAAAACGGTGTGAGTTTCAATAACTACACCTACACCTTCGGGCCGGTGGTCTCCTATCGTCAGAACGAGACCTTCACCCCCTTTGCGCACTTCCTGGCGGGAGGCTTCCGGGCCTCGGCTGCGTTCGGTGGCCTGTCTGGATCGGACAACGGATTTGCGATGATGTTCGGTGGTGGAGTCGATGTCAAAGCGACCAAACGTGTGGCGGTGCGTGCCATCCAGTTTGACTGGCTCTCGCTGCATGCTAATGGATCGTCTGATAACAACAACATGCGAATCTCAACGGGACTTCTGCTCCGCTACTAGCAGAGCAGAAGTTAGCAGGGCTTAGGGCGACCGAGGTCGCCCTAATTTTTTCATGTACTGCTTTTGCCCCTCACTTTTTGAGTCCGTATAAGTTCGCGGCATTTTCGCGTAGCACCATGCGACCCAGCTCGAGGGCGCGGGTTCGCGTAATCTCGCCATCGTTCACCATGCCGGTCAAGGCGATGGCCAGGGCTCGACGCGCAGTCTGATTCGTGGCGTATCCGATCACGTCCCAATCCTGTTCCGGGGGACCGGGCGCCAGGTCGGTGCCGTACAGGACCTTTTCCGGATACCACTCCAGCCACTCCCGAATGACAGCGCTGACCGCACGTGGAGGAAGCAGCGCGTCCTGCTCGGAAAAATCGGCGTAGACGTTCGGCTTCGCCAGCAATACCGCGACCTCGTGCGTATAGGGCCCAGCGCCGCCATGGAGAAGTACGAAGTTGGTTTTCCTCAGAGAGGGGTCATCGAGGATCGATTCCAGTTCGGTGGGTCGCGACCCGGCCAGGTCAAAATAGTTTCCGCAACCCTGTCCGGTGTGGATATGAACAGCCATCCCGATCCGTCCCGCTTCACGCGCAATCACACGAAACAGGAAATCCTGTACCTGCAGCACCGCCACGCGCGAAGCCGCGCCAGCTTTTGCGAAGCGCGAGTAAATTCTCTTCGCCTCGGCTTCGTCGTCGGCTCCGGGCGGATGGCCGAAATTTAACGGGCGAAGATAGGCAGCCTCAAACTTAATCGCCGGAGCGCCTGCTTTTTTCTGCGCTTCCAGGGTGGGAGTCACCAGCTTAGCAATGTAATCGTCCAGGCTGTCCGGCAGGTTCGCCAGGCCTGCTTGCGACATGTAAGTTTTCAGGATCTTCGCTTCTTGTCCGTAGAAGACCTTCTTGTCTGGCGTATCCGCGACCGAGGCGGCGTCCAGAGGTGACATCAACGCATCGTCGAACGGTACCCAGAGAAAGCGTGGCGGGTTCAAGCCGCGGCCCATGGCCACGCGGTTCGCGAGCATGTATTCGATTTTCAGGTGGTCGAGTACCCAGGATGGAAAGTTGTCCCCCTGCTCGCGCATGACTTTGTCGCGGGCCGCGATCAAGTCCTGGACGTGTGCGCGCTCACGGTCATTGTGTTTATAGCCGTAGAGCTTCTGCCAGGCTTCGAGGAACTGCGGGTTGTCGGGGCGCGCGGACAGGGTGTCGGCGCCGCCCTCGATAACGTCACAGGGCAGGGCGTCGAAATCGCGATCCGATTCACCCGGGGCCACGACTTTGCTCACATGGGTATGATTGTCGATCGCCATGATCTGGTCGATTTCCGCGGCCAATTCCGGGTCGGCCATAACCTGCCCATGCAGCCCAGCAGCGGCCAAGGTCATCCAACCCCAAAGCAAAGCAGCTTTTTTCACGTCATGCCTCCTGTCAGTAGCACGCACAATCCAAGCCGTTTTTCCCTTGACACCAACCAAGCACGAGGTCAAACTCGGCGGCAATTGAGTTCCACCGCCCAGGACGTATGTGTCTCGACTCCGACTTCGGCTCCGTTCCAACCTGACGCCGGAGCCTACCCTAATCTTGCATCGAAAAGAAAGACGCTTCGTCGCGTCCTGTATTTTGTCGGCTTGCTGTTTTCGGCTTTCGTTCTCACCGTGTGGCTCGATGGGGTGGTCACGCGGCTGCCCAGCCTGGGCGGAGTTCCGTCCCGGGGCGAACGTATCGGTGTGATCCATGTTCACACCAAAGCTTCCTGTGGAAGCGGTTCACTTCCGCAGGTGATTGCCGCGGGGAAGGAAGCCGATCTTTCCTTTCTCGCCATCACCGACCACAACCTTACGCTTACAGACGCGGAAGTGGCCGCCGCCGATCCGCCCGAGTTCGCTGTCATTGATGGCGAGGAAGTGAGCACCGCGTCGGGACACTATCTTGCGCTAGGCGTCTCCGATAGCCGCTGGCAGCGAGGCTCGGGTTTTGACGCGCGCTCGCTGATGGCTTCTTCCCGCGGCCATGGTGCAGTCAACTTCATCGCTCATCCATTTGGCCTGCGGGATCGCTGGTCGGACTGGGGCGCGAAGGACTACGACGGCATCGAAATCTTCAACGATGACGCAGTCTGGCGCAAGAACACGGTCTTCGATATCGCCATAGCCGCCCTGCTGTATCCGGTGAATTCGCGCCTGGCACTGTTGCGGCTGGCGCGCACGCCCAATGAAAATTTCGCCAAATGGGACGAACTGCTCGCACGGCGTCCAGTGGCGGGAATCTGCGGCTCCGACGCGCACGCCAACCTTCTCTTCAACCGCTGGAGTGTCGCCCGCTTTCCCAGCTACCTCTCGGTTTTCAGCCTTGCCCGGCAGCACGTTTTGTTGAGCAATCAACCCGGCCAGGATCCCGACCGGGCCGGGGGGGATGCCATCCTGGCCGCTATTCAATCGGGCAATTCATTCTGCGCCGTGGATGCCCTTTTTCCCGCGGATGGATTTACGCAGACGGTGACTGCGGCGAACATGACGGTCGGCCCGGGCAACTCGATTGAATGGCGCCCGGGCGAGGTTTTCCACGTCCACGTACCTGCGGGAGTTGACCGGGCGATGATCCGCGTGCTCCGCGATGGCCACCAGATCGCCGAGCAGGAAGCGCGGTCGCTGGACCTGCCGGTCCCAGGTCCGGGGCGCTATCGCACGGAGGCCTACCTGCGGCAACCCGGTCTCACGGGATGGCACCGCTGGACGCTTTGGATCTTCGCCAACCCGATTTATGTGGCGTCCCAAGCTAACCCTGCCCCGCAAACCATCACAGCCTCGCGGTTGCACTGACTTTAGGGACGACGATGCAAGCCTGGAGAAGCGAACCGGGATAGACGGGCGCTTTCCAACGCCAGCGGTATTCGGCAGTCAGATCCATATATAATCATCTTCACTGAATCCCCGTTCCCTTTCCCGTCATCCTTAAGGTTTTGGAGGAAAAATCATGGCGCACGAACTACCCGCCCTGCCGTATGACTACACGGCCCTTGAGCCGGTCATCGATGAGAAAACGATGCATCTGCATCACGATATGCATCACGCGGCCTACGTAAAGAACCTGAACGCCGCCCTCGAAAAGTATCCCAACCTACAATCCAAGAGCGCGGAAGACTTGATTCGCGACCTGAATTCCATCCCCGAAGAGATTCGCGGCGCGGTCCGCAACAACGGTGGTGGCCACGTCAATCACACCATGTTCTGGCAGATCATGAAACCGAAGGGCGGCGGCGATCCCAGCGGTCCCATCGCCGAAGCCATCAGCAAGGCCTTCGGCAACTTCAAGGATTTCCAGTCCAAGTTCAACGATGCCGGCGTCAAGCAGTTCGGCAGCGGCTGGGTATGGCTCGCAGGGAATGCCAAAGGCGAAGTCCAGATTTTAAGCACTCCCAACCAGGACAATCCCGTCAGCCAAGGCCTTCATCCGATCTTCGGGAACGACGTCTGGGAGCACGCCTACTATCTCAAGTACAACAATCGACGTCCTGAGTATCTGCAAGCCTGGTGGAACGTCATCAACTGGGACGAAGTCAACAAGCGCTACCAAGCCTTTAAGGGAGCGAAGGAACCTGCCATGGCTCACCGGTAGGCTACTTTCCGCGGACTTAACGATCCCCGACACCGGGAAAAACCGAGAGCCCCAGCCTTCCAGGTTGGGGCTTTGTGTTTGCACGACGCAAGCAGTTTCGCGATGTCTCGAAGTATATCGTCAGTCGGTGTTGCGCCGATGGGGCCGTCGGGCCGGGAAGCCACCATCTCCCTAAGTCGTTGAATGTGTTCAATACCAGAAAGTCCCTACTTCGGACTCCGAATTTCCTGATTTCGAAGCGTTTTCATGGAACGGAAGCGGTCCCAGAATCTCCCGACGATTCCCATTTGTGCCCTGTACTCCAGAGCAAACTACACGCTGCGGGGATCGGTTCACACCCATGTGCAAGGACTTACAAATTTGGCACGAGGAGTGCTTTTTCAAGCAGCGGTAAGCGCCAGAAAGGGAGGAATTGCCATGAGCCCGGAAACGGATCAAGACTGGCGTGCCATCTGCGAGCAAGTGTTGCGAGAGACGGATAGAGACCGCATCGATGTTCTGCTGGAAGAGCTTCTGGAAGCGCTCGAGGTGCGTGCCCAGGCGCGGGAAACTCGCAGTGCCAGCGATTCCTGAGCTCCAAGAGCGGCGCAATGACAGGCTGTGAATGCTTAGGGTTTTCTGTAAACCTGCCCGCCCTTCATCACAAAGTCCACCTTCTCCAGCAGCGTTATGTCCGCGACCGGATCTCCGGGAACCGCCACGATATCCGCAAATTTCCCCGACTCAATCGATCCGACCTGATCCGACCATCCCAGCAACTCGGCGGCTGAAGTAGTGGCGGAACGCAGAGCCTGCCTTGGGGTCATCCCCCACTTCACCATATAGGCGAATTCCTTGGCCGGGTTTACGGTCCAGGCAAAGCCGCCGGCATCGGTCCCGAATGCAATTTTCACACCCGCCTTTAAGGCCCGCCGAAAGGTGTCTTCGTGAATGGCCAGCATCTTCACCCATACCGGAGCTCCGGCCGCAGAGCGCCCCTCGGCGACGTAGGCTCCCACATAGATGGTCGGCACATAAAAGATTCCATGGGCAACCATGGTCTTCATGTCCTCTTCGGAGATGTAGTTTCCGTGCTCGATCGAATCCACACCGGCTTCGACCGAATTGTGGACTCCGTACAGCGCCATGGCGTGGGACGCCACCTTGTGCCGCTCGCGGTGGGCCTCGTCCACGATGGCTTTCAGTTCCTCGAGCGTAAAAGTCGGGACATCATCGAGGACCCCGTCCTCGCGCACGCGGTACCCGCGGTCGCTGTATACCTTGATCCAGTCGGCGCCATAGGAAATCTGCTCGCGCACCGCCTTGCGCGCCGCATCTGCGCCATCGACCACCTGCACTCCATGCGGCACCGGCACGTTGGGCGCATAGCCGGAGAGCGGATAAGCTCCGGTCACATCCATGGCCCGCGTCGCCACCTGCATGCGCGGCCCGGGAATCACACTCCGGTTGATGGCATTTTTCAGGTCGACATCGGCGTATCCCGCGCCTTCCGTTTCCACGTCGCGAATCGTGGTAAAGCCGTACTCGAGCGCCCGCCGCGCATTTACGGTGGCAAGAATTGCGCGATATTCCGGCGATTGTTTCAGCAGCTGTTCGTCGTAGTCGGCAGCCGTAATATCCCCTTGCAGCAGAACGTGGGTATGGGTATCGATCAATCCGGGCAGGCAAGTCTCGCGAGACAAGTCGATGACGTCGGTGCCCGCGGCTGGTGAGGGATTTCCTCCCACCTCGCTGATCTTGTCCCCTTGAATGGCGATCACAACGTTTTTGCGTGCCGTCTCGGACTTCCCATCGAGCAGGACGCCGCACCGGAGAAACAAAACCTTCGCCGGCTGCGCACTCGCGCCATCGCATCCAATCGCAACCAAACAGACAGCAGCCACGACAAACCGTAGTCTCATCGAACCCTCCGCTCGAAGTCCTGACGAACAACAAACGATTTCAATCCCCTGGCCCTTTGAGGTTCAAGCCTTTTTACACAATCAACGGAGACGACACCGACTCTTCTCTCGCGTCTTGCATGGTTCAGCCCTTCTTCGGCGCCTTCCCAAGCCGGCTGACGACCGAACCAGCAGGCGCGGCCGAGGACTTTTCTGCATTTCCTGTGTTTCTCTTGTGGAAATCCGGCGCGCGAGTCTACCAGATTTACCGGAGGCATACCCGGATTCCAAGGAAACGCTGCTATAGCGCACTTTTGGCGAGGCGCGGTGAAGTCTTTCTTCATGTCCGCTCTTCCACAGAATTCTCAGGCTGTTTTTATGACACTGCACCAAACATATGGAATTGACCCTCATGGGGACGGCGAGTACATTCGCCACACTTTAAATGTTAATTCCTGCTGCCCAGTGAGCCGCCCCAGCCAGGCAACTCCAACACGAGCGTGCAGATCGGCACTTGGCATAGCAGAAGTCGATAAGCGAAACAGCAAGCGAGACCAGACTCAACCCGGAAAAATCAGCAGATCCATCCTCCTCCCCCGAAGGATGAAGAGCAGTGAATGAAATGGCCAGTGAATGGACAACGTATCGAACTCGCTTCCTAATCAAAGCCCACCAGCTGAACGCGCCGCTCACCTTCGTCGACTGTATCGGGCGGGAACACTCCGGACAAAAAGGTGATTATCTCGTCCTGTCTTCGGACGGATCGCGCCGCATCGCGCCTCGTGAAATCTTCGAGGACATCTACGTGCCCATGAGCGAAACCGGCGATCACTGGCCAGCGCCGGTACAAGCGTCTCCTCCACAAGCCGAGCGAACGCAGATAGACGGGCGAGAACTGCGGTCGCAAATGTCCGCAACCGCGAGCCTTGCAGAACCAGGCGCCCCGGTCACAGCCGTCGCAGTCGCAGGCGCCACAGGGTTAGAGGGTGTTGGGTATTCGGTGGCATTTCGGGATAAGGAACAACGGCGGAAAAGGGCCTAGGGCCTTTCGCTTAGCCTTCAAAAAGGCCGGTGGGGAAGGTGGTCAAGCTCCTGTGGAAATACGAGGCATCCGCAGGGTTAATTGCTAGGGCTACAATAGGTAGTAGTAGACTCTTGACAGCCCCAACATACGGGCGTACTGTTGCACTCCCATAAGCGATATTTGCCTCCGGAGACGGCGGCAAGTCAGGGAAGAAACCAGGGGTGGATCGTGGCCGAGGTGACCCGCTTCGCCCCTCTTTGAAAACCAAGTTCCCCAGTCCGTTTGGTCGGAACCGGGGGCTTCAACGATGCCCGTCTTACCGGCGGGTGAGCCTGTGCGGTGGCCGTTCCCTCGTTCGGTCCGAACCGGACATCCCCTGGGGGAACGCACAGCTTGAAAATTGAAGATCTGCGGTTTCCGGTTCGAGCTTTCCGAGATCAAGGGAGCGAAGGCAGGCCGTTGTTCAAGCATCACAGACGGCCACCTGGTCATTGCATTTGGATGGAGGGGTCAATGCTCGGTGTCCCTGCGCCAGGGCCGGCGACCGGGCAACCCCAAGGGAAATCGGACCTGAAGGCCTCGGGCCCGTAGCGCTTGGCTCGTAGAGTCATAGCGTGTCGCCCAGGATTTGAGACCCGACACCAGCTTTCCGGAGCCCAAGATGGAAGATTTAACCCGCCTCGTCGATAACTCCATGGCTCGTCATGGCTTCGATCTCGCCGGAAATCATCGGCGCTTGGAGTGGTCGGACTGGTTTCGGTGGGAATCCAGCTTCAGCCTCGTGCTGGTCCCGAGCGCCGCGGGGATCTATACGCTGGGCGAAGAAATCATCGCACCCGGTGAAATTCCCGGCGGGAAGCGAATGTTGGCGGTTTTTCAGGTTTCAGAGACGGACGACCTGTGTATCGCCCTGAGCCGCCATTTCGCTCCGCGCAACCCGCTCAGCGAGCGGCTTTCGTCGGGTCGTTGTTTCGTGCGTTTCGCCCAGGTTACGGATCCGGTCACTCGCCAGGCAGCGGCGAGGGCCCTCAACCTTTGGCTGGCGTCCTCCGCGGAAGCGGTGATCGGAATGGCGAAGGATTTCTGTCCCCCACTGGATTTGCAGGCTTTGCCTACGGCCAAGCCGACACAATCCCGGACCGCCGCGTCCGATAGCGGCCCCCCGCCGCTTCCCGCCGGCTTCTAACGCCCCGTGGTCGGGTCCTAGCATGAGGATCGCCATGGTTGAGCGCTTACGAGCCCAAAAGGTTCGTAGGAGAGGCGCGCTTTCGGCGTGTTCAAGAAGTGAAAGCCATGCGCTGCAGTGGGCTGGCCAAAGATCGATCGCGGTTCTGAAGAATCTAATGTAGGAGAGAGAATGATGCCCGAAGTCACTGAAAAAACGAAATCGACCGAATCCGCGGCCCCGCCGATGGCTGCCAACAAGAAGAAGGCTCCCGGCCTGCAGTTTCGCCGCCTCTTCAGCAAGCCCGGTGGCTCACCTTACGACGAGATCGAATGGGAACTCCGTCTCGCTCAGATCACCGATGCCCAGGGCAACGTGATCTTCGAGCAAAAAGACGTCGAGGTCCCGAAAGACTGGTCCGTGACCGCCACCAACATCGTGGCCTCGAAATACCTGCACGGTACTGTCGGAACCCCCGATCGGGAGACCGGGGTGCGGCAGCTTGTCACCCGGGTCGCTGAGACCATCCGCGACTGGGGTAAGGCAGATGGTTACTTCCGCAGCGACGAAGACGCGGCCGTCTTTCACGATGAACTAGCGCATATCCTGCTGCGCCAGTACGCCGCCTTCAACTCACCCGTCTGGTTCAACGTGGGCTGCGACAGAATTGAGCCCAACTCAGACGCGCAGAACTGGCACTGGAATCAGCAGACGGCCCGGGTCGAATTCAGCGTCACCGGATACAAGACGCCGCAATGCTCGGCCTGCTTCATCAACTCGGTGAAGGACTCGCTCGATTCGATTCTGACGCTCGCGAAAACTGAGGGCATGCTGTTCAAGTGGGGAAGCGGCACGGGCACCAATCTCTCTCCTCTGCGTTCCTCGACCGAAGGGCTCAGTGGCGGCGGGACGGCCAGCGGCCCGCTCAGCTTCATGAAGGGCTTTGATGCTTTCGCTGGGGTCATCAAGTCGGGCGGCAAGACTCGCCGCGCGGCCAAGATGGTCATTCTCAACATCGAGCATCCAGATATCGTCGACTTCATCGACTGCAAGGCCAAGGAAGAAGCCAAGGCGTGGTCATTAGTGCAGGCGGGATACGACGGCTCCTCGCCGGACTCGGAAGCCTACAGCTCCATTTTTTTCCAGAATGCCAACAACAGCGTGCGCGTGACCGATGACTTCATGTACGCGGTGGTTCGCGACACCGACTTTTCCACCAAAGCGATTCGCGACGGCTCGGTCGTCACCACCTATAAAGCCAAGGACCTGCTCAAGAAAATCAGTGAAGCTACGTGGCACTGCGGCGATCCCGGCATGCAATTTGACACCACCGTGAACCGCTGGCACACGTCGAAGAACACGGCACGCATCAATGCCAGCAACCCGTGCAGCGAGTACATGTTTCTTGATGACTCGGCCTGCAACCTGGCGAGCCTGAACCTGCTCAAGTTCGCACCGAATGGAACGTTCGATGTGAATTCTTACCGTCATGCGGTCGACGTGTTGATCACGGCACAGGAAATTCTGGTCGACAACGCCGGATATCCGACGGACTTGATCGGAAAAAACTCGCACGACTACCGGCCGCTGGGCCTGGGGTATGCGAACCTGGGCGCGCTGTTGATGGCCGCGGGATTGCCGTACGACTCCGATGCCGGCCGCGACTATGCCGCGTGCGTGACCGCGATCATGTGCGGTGAAGCTTACCTGCAAAGCTCACGCATCGCCGAACTCTGCGAGCCGCTGGCCCCGGCCACCGAGCCCACAAAGAAGAATCTGTCGGAGACCAACCTGGGCTCGAATGTGATGCCCGGGGCTGCCTGCCCCGGCTGGTACATCAACCGCGAGCCATTCCTGGACGTAATCCGCATGCACCGCGCTTCGGTCAACAACATCAATAAGGCAAACGTGCCCACTCCGCTCTACGAAGCCAGCAAGCAGTGCTGGGACGAGGCCCTCGCCCACGGCGAGAAACACGGCTATCGCAACAGCCAAGTCACGGTTCTCGCACCGACCGGCACGATCGGGTTCATGATGGACTGCGATACGACGGGAGTGGAGCCGGACCTGGCGCTGGTGAAGTACAAGAAGCTGGTGGGCGGGGGAATGATCAAGATTGTGAACAACACCGTGCCTACGGCATTGTTCAAGCTGGGGTATACGCACGAGCAAGCGGACGCGATCGTTTCTTATATTGACGCGACCGGAACAATTGAAGGCGCGCCCCTGGTTAAGGATGACCACCTGGCAGTGTTTGACTGTTCGTTCAAGCCGTCGAAGGGGACGCGCTCGATTTCCTACATGGGGCACCTGCGGATGATGGCGGCTGCGCAGCCGTTTATCTCGGGAGCCATATCGAAGACGGTGAATCTTCCAAATACTGCGTCGGTCGAAGACATCATGGAAGCGTATCTCCAGGCGTGGAAGCTGGGATTGAAGGCGGTGGCGGTCTATCGCGACGGTTGCAAACAGTCGCAGCCATTGTCCGCGGCGGGGTCGGCTACGGCGTTGTCGAAGAAAGAAGATGCCGGGCGGGCGGTAGCGCCTCAGGAAGAGGAAAATCTGAATGCACCGCCGCGGGCGGTGCGGCATAAGCTGCAGGAAGAGCGTGCTTCGATCACACACAAGTTCAATGTGGGCGGGCACGAGGGCTATATCACGGTGGGGCTCTATCCCGACGGCGAACCGGGCGAACTCTTCATCACCATGGCGAAAGAAGGCTCGACGGTCAGCGGCCTCATGGACAGCTTTGCCCTGGCCGTGTCGATCGCGTTACAGCACGGCGTGCCGCTGAAACTGTTCTGCGAGAAGTTTGCACACACGCGCTTCGAGCCCAGCGGCTGGACGCACAATCCCGAGATCGGTTTTGCCAAGTCGATCATGGATTACATCTTCCGCTGGCTGCAGCTGCGCTTCCTTACCGGGCAACAGCAGATGCTGTTCGAGAATCTGCGTCTGAAGGCGGGTGGGGCCCCTCACACGGCTCCCTCGGCTGATAGTGCAGGCGATCTCAACGGGTCGGCGGAGACGGGAGGGCGGAATCCGGAGCCGCGGCCAGGTTCAGTCCACGCCGCCGATGCACTGTCGTCGATCGTAGAGATGGGCGACGCTCCCAGCTGCCACTACTGCGGCGCCATCATGACGCGGAACGGGTCGTGCTACCGCTGCATGTCGTGCGGATCGACGAGCGGCTGCTCGTAGGTGGACGGGGCCCGCTCGTTCGCGAGTGTGGGTGGGCCAAAAACCCAGGCTTGCGGGAATCCTCAGATACGTTGTCTCAGTGCTCCTCCTCGGGGACCTAGCCCTCGCTTCGGCGAGGGCTTTTTTGTCACCCAGATGCAGTACTTGAGTCCCACTCATCAAAAAACGCGAAGGAGTGGGGTTGTGACGTTTCACATCTTCCGCAGAAAAAGAAACTTGCCGGGCATGTAAGGCGACGCAAAGAGCGTATGATCCTCCCCGCCGTTCAAACTTCACTTGGGGGAGAGAATCGATATGAAGAAAGTGTGTGGGTTGCTACTGCTGTTGGTGGTGGCCGCTCCGGCCGTATTTGCGCAAGAGCATTACACGGAAGGCCCGGTATGGCGGATTCAGCTGATTCGCGTGAAGCCGACCAAAATGGATGCGTACCTGACCAGCTTGCGGCAGTCCACCAAGCCGTTTATTGACGAAGAGAAGAAGCAGGGGCTGGTGACCGACTACAAGATTTTTCTGAAGCAGACGAAGAACAATCCTGAGGACTGGGACATTTGCGTGGCCGTGCAGTTCAAGAACTGGGCAGCGCTGGACGGGGCGGCGGCCAAGGGCGAGGCGGTGCGCGACAAGGTCATGGGCGGCAAGCAGCCGATGTTGGATCTGAATGACAAGCGGTCGGAGATCCGGGAGATTATCAGTTCGGAGCTGCTGCAGGAGATTGTGTTGAAGTAAGGGGTCGTTTGAAATCGGGAGCGAAGGTAAAAGTTAGTCGTGACATGGGGGATGGAGAAGGCCATGCCCCCTTTCAAACATTCATTGGTTTGTCGAGACTGTCGCGGGCTGAGATTTTCATCGTGGCGCGATGACGGGACGCCAGGACAGGCTAGCAGACACAGAGCGAGTCCAAGGTATAGAGCCACATCTTCCTGCAATCGGAATTCTGCAAGATCCCAAAATATGCGGTAGTTCGGCGGAGAGCCGATGGGCGAGGCCCATTTGCTCCAATCTGCCGAGGCTGTGGAGTGAAGGGAATTCGTACCAGGCGTGAAACGGATCCAGCGTGCCCCTCACCATCCAGTAGCCCGGTCTTGATAGGGCCGGCTTCGGGAGGCGCTCATGGACAGCCGAATGGTCCTGTTCTTTCTCAGCACAATCGCCGGGTTCGTGATGGTGGTCGGCGGAATGTGGCTGATCTACAAGGAAAAGATCTACATCGACCGTGAGTCGAAACAGCCCATCAAGGTTGAGCTGCCGGGCAGCCTCAGCTTCTCCAGTAATTATCCGGCGTTAGCTTTGTTCGTCCTGGGATTTTTCCCGCTGGTCTACCCATTTCACGAACTGCCGACGCTGGACGAATACAAGCGGGTGAAGAATGTCCAGATCCGAGGGTTGATTCATTCCGACGGCGTGCACGACGTGCTGCAGCCCGACGTTGCTACGGTTGTCTACGCGGCGCAGTTGCCGGCTTACCCGCTGGTCAAGTCGGGAGAGGAATTTTCACTGGAAGTCCCGGTGATCCGAGGGACGGAAGAATATCAGGTGATGCTGATTGTGAACGGGCACGTGCTCGACTATCAGAAGGCTTCTGCCAAGGGGAATGGCGATGAGATCAAGCTGGAATTCAAGCCACCGGTGGTAGAGCCTGCCCAATATGCCGGAAAGATCGACCCGGTACCGGCGGAGTACCGGTAGAGGAGGGAGTTATGGCGAGGTATTGCAAGATTGCACTAGCGGTTTCGCTTCTAAGCTGGATCCTGGTAGCGACTGCCTGGACACAACAGGCCAGCGATATGGATGGGCATGTGTTCGACCAGGCGAACGGGCGAGGTCTCGAAAATCTGGAGGTGAAGGTCACTCCGCCGAGTGGAGCCAGCCTTCCCATTCGCCTGGCAAGCACGGATCAGAACGGGCAGTTCCGGTTTTCGCAACTGAAACCGGGCCGGTACTTGCTGGAGGTGTCGCAAGGCGCCAACCTGCTGTACCGAGTTCAGGTCAACGCTGGCGCTCAGAGTCACGTAGAGATTCCGCTGCAGAGGCGGTGATTAGAATTGGCTGTCCTCGACTGCAGGACCCGAAGCGCACGACCTGGCGGGGAAGGGCGGCTGCGCTTCGCACCAGAACCAAAGGGCGCGTTTCGGCGCCCTTCGCTGTGCAGGCGTTGATTTACTGCGGGCGGGTCTTGTCTTCAACCTTCTGTGCGCCCTCCTCAGTCTTGTGCGCGGCTTTGTGGGTAGCCTTCTTCGTGCCCCGCTTAATCGTGTGGCCGGTCTTTTTGGCAGTCTTTTTCGTGGCGTGGCCCGCGTCCTTGGCCGCCTGCTTGGTTTCGTGACCCGCATCTTTCATGTCCTGCTTGGCGCTGTCTTGGGCGAACGATGTTCCCAGCAGCAGGACCAGGGATAGCCCCATCCACGTTACAAAACGCTTCACGTTGTTCTCCTGAATTGACGTTGATCGCTCACCGAGTGTAGGGTGCGGGCGGAAGCCGGGACATCGGGTGAAGGCTGTAGGAATGCAGCCGGCGATGTTCAGTGCGCCGTTCCTTCGCTTCGCGCAGGATGACAGGCTTCAGGCTTTTCCCGCTGGGCTAGCTGTCCATTATTTTCAGGGTGGGGCTGAGAATCAGGGTGGGCTGGGTAGCTCGCTGGACGTCTTCGGGAGTGAGTCCGGGGGCGATTTCGGCAAGGACGAGGCCGGCGGGCGTGACTTCGAGATAAGCCATCTCAGTGACGATGGTGTTGACCACGCGCACGCCGGTTAGCGGGAGCGTGCATTGGCGAAGAATTTTGGGCTGGCCGTCGCGGGTGGTGTGTTCCATGGCGACGACTACTCGGCGGGCGCCGGCGACCAGGTCCATGGCGCCGCCCATGCCTTTGACCATCTTGCCGGGGATCATCCAATTGGCCAGGTTGCCTTGCTGGTCGACTTCCATGGCGCCGAGGACGCTGAGATCGATGTGTCCGCCGCGGATCATGGCGAAAGAATCGGCGCTCGAGAAGTAAGCGGTGCCGGGCAGTTCGCTGACGGTTTCCTTGCCCGCATTGATCAGATCGGCATCCTCCTGGCCTTCGATGGGGAACGGGCCGATGCCGAGCATGCCGTTCTCACTCTGCAAGACGACGTGCATTCCCGGGGGGACGCAGTTGGCTACCAGGGTGGGCAGGCCGATGCCCAGGTTGACGTAGAAGCCGTCACGGAGTTCCTGGGCTATGCGCTTGACGATGCGATCACGTTTTTCGGTATCCTTGGGCACTTTGGTCGTGGGTCGTGGGTCGTTGGTCGTTGGCATTGGACTAGCTATTAGCTTTCCATGACGGCGTTTGCTTGGTGCGATGTCGCTGGTGCTGGCGGATCGCGGCGGCATGGCGCGAGCTAGCCGGCATTCAGCGCCACCTTCCTTACCGTACGGCGTTCGATCCGCTTTTCGAAGACCTCTCCCTGGAAGATGCGGTTCACGAAGACGCTAGGGGTGTGCACCATGTCGGGGTCAAGGTCTCCGATTTCCACCATGTGCTCAACTTCTGCGATGGTAACTTTGGCGGCGGTCGCCATCATGGGATTGAAATTGCGAGCGGTCTTGCGGTAGACGAGGTTGCCCCAAGGGTCGCCCTTCCAGGCTTTGATGAAAGCAAAGTCAGCCCTGAGTGCGCGCTCCATTACGTAGGTGCGGCCATCGAATTCGCGCGTCTCCTTGCCTTCGGCGACGATGGTACCCACCCCGGTTGGGGTGAAGAAGGCGGGGATGCCGGCCCCGCCGGCACGGATGCGCTCCGAAAAAGTGCCTTGCGGAACCAGGTCGAGCTGGACCGTGCCTTTGAGGACCATTTCCTCGAGCAGTTTGTTCTCCCCTACGTAAGTGCCGATATGGCGCCGGATCTGGCGGTTGGCAAGGAGCAGGCCCATGCCGTAGCCGTCGACCCCAGCGTTGTTGCTGATGGTGGTGAGATTCTGGACGCCCTTGTGCGCCAGGGCGCGGATTAAATTCTCTGGCATCCCGCAGAGGCCGAAGCCTCCGACCATGATGGTGGCGCCGTCGAAGACATCCTGAATAGCTTCTTCAGCGCTGGAGACAAGCTTGTTCATAGCAGGGAGATTGTAGATCAGCGGAAGGAAAAAGTTTCAAGGTTTCAAAGTGAGGGATTCGCGAGAACTCGCTGTGAGGCTCGCCGCGGAAGCCAGAGGTGCGCTGGTCGTTCGACTGCGGAGCCTGGAGGAAACTCCACGATTATGAGCGTCGGCGGGGACGGCGCATACGTGGCGATGGCGGATCAGCGGGTGGAACGGCGAGGGTGTGAAGCGCCCGGTTTTTGCAGTTTCTCTTTCTTGAGTTCGTGGGCGCGCTCGAATTCGGCGGCCAATTCGCGAGAGTCGAGGTTTTCGCGGATGTGGGCCAGGCGCTGTTCGAGCTTCAGGAGAGCATCGCTGATATTTTTCTTGTTGGTGATGGCGATGTCGCGCCACATGGAGTAGGGGCTGGAGGAAGTGCGGGTCATCTCGCGCAGGGCGCGGCCTCCGGCTTCGAGGAGAGAGGCGTCTCCGAACTCGTCGACCAGCGAGGCGGCGAGAGCGGTCGAGATCATTTGCGGAAGATGACTGATCCATGCGCACAGCTGGTCATGCTCCTGGGGAGGGAGATTCGCGATGCGGGCACCCAGCTTTTCAACCCAGTCAAGGAACTCGCCGCTCAGGCCACTGTAGACGTCTTGTCCAGGGAATGGGGTGACGAACCAGGCGGCGCCCTCGAAGAGGTCGGCGTCGGCGAATTCGACGCCGGATTGCTCCTTGCCGGCCATGGGGTGTCCGGCGAGAAAGCGCTGCGCTGCGGCTTTGCCGAAGACTTTCTGGGCGCGGGCTGCGACTTCACTCTTTGTGCTGCCCACGTCGGTGAGCAATGTTTTTGCGGGGAGCGCCGGGCCGAGGCGCTGGATTAGATCGATGATGGCGATCACGGGGGCGGCCAGGATCACTACGGAGCTGCCCCGAACGCCGTCGGCGGGGTTCGTGAACCCGGCGTCGATAGCACCTTTTTCCTGCGCGCGCTCGAGGACCAGGGGGCGATCGCATCCGATGATGCGACCGGTAAACTTGCGTTTCTTCAGGGCAAGCGCGAGGGAACCGCCGACAAGGCCAGTGCCGATGATGGTGATCTGGCGGATAGGCATTAAGAGATCATTTCAGATTGCAGAGTTTTGATTGCAGATTGATCGATCATGAATGTTCGGGCGCGTCCTGGGCCGATGGCACGTTGATGTCTGCATCTGAAAAATCTCTTCGGACATGAGCCTGGAGCTTCGAGCTAAAAGCCAAGGCCCTGACCCTTGACACCGTGCTTAGCGAATGGTGCGTTGCACGGCCGGGGCGATCAGGCGCAGCTCCTTCATTAACGTCGAAAACTGCTCGGGGAACAGGGACTGTGCGCCATCGGAAAATGCTTTATCGGGATTACTGTGAACTTCGATCAGGAGGGCGTCGGCGCCCGCAGCTACCGACGCACGGGCCATGGGCGCCACCTTGTCGCGGCGGCCCGTGCCGTGGGACGGATCCGCGGTCATGGGAAGATGCGACAGTTTGTGGACGATCGGGATGGCTGAGATGTCCATGGTGTTGCGGGTGTAAGTTTCGAAAGTGCGGATGCCGCGCTCGCAGAGGATAACGTCGTAGTTGCCGCCGGACATGATGTATTCGGCGGACAGGAGGAGTTCCTCGATGGTGGCGGCGATGCCGCGTTTAAGAAGAACCGCCTTGCGCGCCTTTCCAAGTTCGCGCAGCAGGTTGAAGTTCTGCATGTTGCGCGCGCCCACCTGGAAAATATCGACGTAAGGGAGCATGAGGGGAATCTGCGAGATTTCCATGACCTCGCTGATGACAAGCAAGGCGTGTTTGTCCGCGGCCTCTCGAAGGAGCTTGAGACCTTCCTCCCCCATGCCCTGGAAGGAATAAGGGGACGAGCGGGGTTTAAAAGCACCTCCGCGAAGCACGCGGGCACCGGCTTCAGCCACCTGCTGCGCCACGAGAAAAATCTGGTCGCGCGACTCGACCGAGCAGGGGCCAGCCATCACGATGACTTCCTTGCCGCCGATCTCGACACCATTGGCGAGGCGGACCACGGTGCCCTCTGGCCGGAAGGATTTTCCCGCCAATTTGTAGGGAGAAGAGATCCGGTGTACCTCCTGCACACCGGGCAGCACTTCAAAGATGGCGATATCCACTTCGGGGCGCGCCCCCACGGCGCCCAGTACGGTCTGCCGGGCCCCGGTGGAACGATGCACTTCGAAGCCCAGGGTGACGAGGTGGTCGATGACCGCCTGAATCTGGTCTTCCGTCGCTAGGTCTTGCATGGCTACGATCATAGGAAGCGGCTCATGGCTGATAGTCGTTGGCTGAGGCTCGCGGCTTCCGTGTTGCGAGTCTCCAGCCGCGCACGACACCAATGTTCTGCAACAATTTTAAAGCGCTTAGCCCTTCGGGTCCTGTTCGAGTTTCCGTTCTGCTCCGGAGACATCCGCGTCTACGATCTCGTCCTTTTGGATATTGCGCATCACGTCCATGATGCGCTCATAGATCTGCATCAGGTGACGATGGTGCAAGGGGCCGCGGTTTTGCTGCTGAACCTGCTCAAGTACGATGCGCTCGCGGTCCGGTTCGTAGATCGGCATGCTGGTCTGGCGCTTCAGACGGCCGATTTCCTGGGCCGCCTGCGCACGTTGGTTCAGGATTTCCACCAGCTGCTGGTCGATCTCGTCGATTTTCTTACGCCAGTCTGCGATGTCCATTGCGTTCAGGGCGGAGGGCGGCACGGACCGTCGTCGCCTTCCAGTCGTCAGCTAAATTGTCGTCGGCGAATGCGGTTGCCGGGCCTCGGTCGCGAAACTGCCTGCAGCCATCGGGCTGCGGCTGCAATTAACAATTGCCAATCTTACAGCATCGTGAAGTAAGGGAAGCCAGATCGGGGCAGAGGTCCCGGATCCGCAGGGAGCGGGGTGCAACTATGGGACTCATCTCCTGATTTCCGCACTACCGGGCGCTGCAGCGATGGGAACTGGAAGCCAGCAGCTATGAACTGACGGCTAGTAGACGTTTTGCAAATTCTCCCACGCTCTGGGCTTCCTGCCCGGGATTGCGTTCGATCATCTCGACGATGGCGCTGCCTACTACGGCGGCGTCGGCGTAGCCGCCCACGGCGGCAAACTGTGCGGGAGTCGAGATGCCGAAGCCCACGGCAATGGGTAGCTTCGTAAATTTGCGCAAGCGGCGGACAAGGGACTGGGCGTCTTCGGGGAGTTGTTTTCGCGCACCCGTCACGCCTGTGCGCGAAACCGCGTAAACAAAGCCCCTGGAGGCCCGCGCGATTCGCTGCAAGCGTTCGTCGGTGCTGGTTGGGGCGGCGAGAAATATGGGAGCAAGGTCGTTTTTCTTCATTTCGGCCAGATAGGAATCCGCTTCCTCGACGGGAAGATCGGTGACGAGGACACCGTCGATGCCGGCCAGCCGGGCAATCTTGCAGAACTTGTCGAGACCCATCTGCAGAATCGGGTTGAGATACGAGAAGATGATGAGGCCTACCGATTGGGATTGCTCGCGGACTTCCGCGGCCAGCTTCAGCACCTGCTCCAATGAGGTTCCGTGCTTGAGAGCGCGCTCGCTGGCGCGCTGGATGACCGGCCCGTCGGCCAGGGGATCGCTGAAAGGTACGCCTAGCTCGATGATGCTGGCTCCAGCCGCGATGGCGGCCAGGACCACATCCCGGGTGGTCGCGAGATCGGGGTCGCCGGACGTGACGTAAGCTACCAGCGACGGCTTCTTTTCGAAATGAAAGGGCATGGGGAGATTGTAGAGTTCAGATTTCCCGGTTTCAGATTGAAGATCTTACACGGAGGATCGTTTCCTTCGATCAGGGTAGCAGCAATCGAGAGGCGAACATCCAAGCTTGTCAAATCGAATCACCATCTGCAATCTAAAACCTGCAATGGCATTTCTGTTCTTTGAAATCGGTTTCATCCGTCAATCCTCAAGTTCTCACGCAGGATTCCGATGTCTTTGTCACCTCGGCCGGAAATGTTCACCAGCACGATTTCGGACTTCTTCATTTTGGGTGCGCGCTTGATCAGTTCGGCGACTGCGTGTGCAGATTCCAGCGCGGGGATGATGCCTTCGGTTCTGGCCAGGAGCGTGGTCGCTTCCAGTGCTTCCTGATCGGAAGCGGGAACATACTCGGCCCGGCCCATATCTTTGAGCCAGGCGTGCTCGGGGCCGATCGAGGGATAGTCGAGACCGGCGGAAACCGAGTGGGTGGTCGCGATCTGTCCGGCACGATCCTGCAGGACGTAGGAGTAGGTGCCTTGGAGAACTCCGGGAGAGCCACCGCGAAAGCGGGCGGCATGGTCGCCCAGTTGCTCGCCTCGGCCACCGGCTTCGACCCCGATCAGGCGAACCTTCTTGTCCTGGAGAAAGTCGTAGAAGATGCCGATGGAATTGGAGCCGCCGCCTACGCAGGCGATGATCGATGTGGGCAACTTGCCTTCGGCTTTGAGGATCTGGGCGCGCGCCTCGCGGCCGATAACACGATGAAAATCTCGCACCATGGTGGGGTAAGGATGCGCTCCGAGTACGCTGCCCAGGAGGTAGTGGGTGGTGCGAACGTTGGTGACCCAATCGCGCATGGCTTCGTTGATGGCATCCTTCAAGGTGCGGGACCCGGAAGAGACACCGCGGACTTCGGCGCCCAGCAAGCGCATGCGGAAAACGTTGAGTTCCTGGCGACGCATGTCCTCGGTGCCCATGTAGACGACGCACTCGAAGCCGAGGAGCGCACAAACGGTGGCGGTGGCGACGCCGTGCTGACCGGCGCCGGTTTCGGCGATGACCCGATGCTTGCCCATGCGCTCGACCAGCAGCGCCTGGCCGATGCAGTTGTTGATCTTGTGAGCGCCGGTATGGAGCAGGTCTTCGCGCTTGAGGTAAATCTTCGCGCCGCCGAGTTTCCCGGTGAGGCGCCGGGCGAAAAACAAGGGAGTAGGCCGGCCGGCGAAGGTGCGGAGGAGAAGAGTGAGGCGTTGCTGGAATTTGGGATCGCGCTTGGCCTTCGTGTAAGCGCGCTCGAGTTCCTCGAGGGCTGCCATGAGAGTCTCGGGGACGTAGCGGCCGCCGTAGACGCCGAAGCGGCCAGGCTGCGGCCTGGAGGGCGCAGCGGCGAGCGCGGCGCGGGATCGGGTTCTGTCCGTCGCAGGGTTTAGTTTTGCGGTTGCCATGTTAGAGGGCCATTTTCAGATTTCGGATTTCAAGATTCAGATCTCAAATGTCAGATTTCAAATTGATGCTTTACTCATGTTCTGCGCGACTTTGGGTTTGTGAGCACAGATCGCCTGGTAAATCTGCAATCATAAATCTGCAATCTGAAATCAGAGGGGTCACTTCAGATTTCAGATTCGAGATTGCAGATTGAGGACTCATTAACTTTCCCGCGGCTTGCGGACGGCCTGGACGAAGGCGCGGATTTTGCTGGGATCCTTCTTGCCGGGGCGAGCTTCGACGCCGGAGGAGACGTCGACGCCGTAGGGGCGAAACACCTCGATGGCCTCGCCAACGTTTTCGGAGTTCAGGCCGCCGGCAATGATTACGGGCAGAGTGAGGCTGATGTGCTGCGCCATGGCCTGCGCATTTTTCCAGTCAAACGTTTTTCCGGTTCCCCCAGTCCCCCCTGATCCGGAGTCCACCAGAATGGCATAAATGGTTTGTTTCGCCCTGTCACTCAGAACCAAACCGCTTTGGGCGAGGACGTTCCCTGGGATGACGGTAATTAATTTGGCGACTCCGAAGCGATCTTCGACATTTTCCAGGTCTTCAAAGAGACACGAAGTGGCGACGGTCGAGTGGATCTGGACGGCGGTCAAGCGAGCCTCGCCAGCAACTGCGCGAACTGCTTCAGCCGAGGGATCGACGAAGACGCCGACCTTCTCCACGTTCCCGGGCAAGTGCGCCACGATGTCACGGGCGGTCCGGGCATCGACTCTGCGAGGGCTCTGGTCGGCGAACACGAAGCCGAGGGCGTCGGCGCCGGCTTCGACCGCCGCCTGGGCGTCTTCAAGGTTCGTAATCCCGCAGATTTTGATCCAGGTCATGAAGGAGGCGTCCGTCATTAGTCGTCAGGGAAGAGAAGCAGAGCGGGGTATAGCTTGTCTCGCCAAAGGAAAGGGGGCCATCGATTCACTCGCTGGGTACCGCCGCGGCTTCCAGCAAGCGACGCAGGGCGCTGCCGGGGAAGGCGGCTTTCATGAGGGATTCGCCGATGAGGAAGGCCTGGTAGCCTGCCGACCGGAGTTCGGCGATATCGCTGGCGGAGCCGATGCCGCTTTCGGCCACCGGGAAAACTCCGCGCGGGAATTTTTTCGCCATCCGGAAAGCCGTATTCAGGTCCACCTGGAAGGTGCGCAGGTTGCGGGAATTAACGCCGATCAGGTCACATCCGGCATCGAGCGCGCGTGCCAACTCCTCTTCGTCGTGCGCTTCGCAGAGGACGTCGAGGTTATGCTGGCGGGCCTTGGTGGCGAGGCCCTCGAGGTCGGGTTGCGCGAGCGCGGCGACGATGAGAAGGATTGCATCGGCACGGTGGGCGCGGGCCTCGACGATTTGGAGTTCATCGACGATGAAGTCTTTGCGGAGGCACGGGAGGTTGGTGTTGTCGGACGCGAGGCACAGATTTTCAAGCGAACCTTGGAAGAACTCGGGTTCTGTCAGCACGGAAAGCGCAGCCGCTCCGCCTTGCTCAAGTTCACGTGCCAGTTGCGCGGGATCGAACGCCGGCCGGATCAGGCCTCTAGAGGGGGATGCCTTCTTTAACTCAGCAATCACGGCGACGGCGCTGGCTGCCACAGAGGCGAGGGCGCGCCGGAATCCGCGAGGAGTGTGCTCGGCGGCGAGGCGCTCGACAGCACGCAGATCGGCGGCGCGGCGCTTCGTCGAGAGGCGGCGCCGGGTGGCGGCCATGATCTGGTCAAGCGTGGCGGGCATAAAGAAGAGCTTCATTATACGGGACCCATCGGGAAATCATGTTCCAGCAGAACCCGAGGGAAGGCCGAGGTGGGGAGTGCGCAGAGCAGTTCGTCGGAGAGGCGGCCAAAGTCGGAGTAAGGGTCCTGGTAGAAGCCGATATCCTTGCCGAGGCTCTCGGAATAGAGAGCCCAACCTTCGGCATAAGCAGTGTAAGAGGATTGCTGGCGGAATGGGGGCAAAGCGGGCAGTGCCCGATGGGATGGCGCAGTGGGCCTCGGTGAACATGGGCGTCAACGGGCGCTGAAGGTGCGCCAGAGATCTGGATTCAGGGCGTAGGCTTGTTTTTGAGGCCGATGCTTGTCAGCGCATGGCCCACGGAGGGATGGGGATAAGTCGCCCTGCTGATCAGGGACAAGCGCGCCGGAATTTGCTGTTGGCTGCCGGTGACATCATCCATTCACGGATGAATGTGTATGGACAATAGCTCCGGATTGCAGCGGATGGTTTGAAGCGATTTCGCGGCGTCTTCAGCCGTGAGTCTCCCCATTGCAAGGGCAAGCTTGCGATTGGTCGTGGTCTGAATGGGGGTGCGATCAAGGCGCTGCACGTATTCCGGAGCGCGGGCGCCGATACGGTTCAGTTTCACAAGGAACTTAGTTTTTATCACCATCTCTATTGTACGCGTCGCGGGGACGGAGCGGATAAGAATAAAGTCGAGCCAAGGGGCGGGTTGACGGGGCGGCGAGGCATGGCCTTCGCCCTGGACTGGACCGGACTGCGGCCAAGGCTGTTTCACCGAGGGCACCTAAAGCCGGAAAGGGCGCGACCGTTTCGCTAGTCAAACAAGCGCGGATCACGTTTAATCCCCTTTAGCCATTAACCATTGTCTGGAGGACTTCGGCTATGAAGAGTCTGGTGGTATTTTTCGTTCTGTGTCTGTCGTTTCAGGGCTACGCGCAGACCGCTAAAGCGACGACGCTGAGAAGCATATTGCTCGATCAGTTGCGCACCACGCACAACGAGAAAGACTGGTTCGTGCCCATCGATGTAGCGGTGGAAGGGGTCACCGCCGAGCAGGCCAGCTGGAAGGACAGCAGCGGGAACCACTCGGTGGGACAACTGACCAATCACCTGCTGTTCTGGAACCGGCGGGAACTGGCCAAGTTCAAGGGCGAGCCGGAAGAGAAATACAGCGGCAACAATGAAGAAACCTTTAATAACTTCGACAGCAAAAAGTGGCAGGATACGGTCAAGCAGCTCGACCAGGTGATGAGCGAGCTTGAGAAACTAGTCGAAACCGCGGACGACAAGAAACTGCAAGCGTGGGCTTCGGAAATCGCCCGCATCGGCACCCACAATGCGTATCACGTGGGGCAGATCATTTTTGTGCGCAGGCTGCAAGGCTCCTGGAACCCGGAGAAGGGCGTGAAGTAGCGTAGCAAGCCGAAAGAGGCTGGTGAGCGCCTCGGCCAGGACAAGCCCAAGACGCAGACTTTTCACATCGCTGAACGGAGTGAAGAATCGAGACCCGTAGCGCCAACGCAGGGTGGAAAGTCCGGAAGCTTGTCTGTCGCGGTCGGGGTGGAGACCTCGTGCGATTTGCCCTGGTCGCCTTGGCGACGTTGCTCACGAGCCCTCATGCATCTGGCCAATGGATGGGAAAGCAGACCGGCTGCTATGCGGATTCCATCGCCGCAAATCCGAACCGGCCCACGGTGGCCGATCCCGCCGACATCACGCAATACGGAGTATTAGAACTGGAGTATGGCTGGGATCGGCTGTGGCCCGCGGAAGGCGTGCAGCAGACGTCTGCCGGCGGTCTCTTGAAGTTTGCCATGCTGTGCGACATCGAGCTGCGGTGGAGCACGACTTCGTTTCTGTCACAGAGGGACGCGGCCGGCACGCACCGGAGTTTCGGAGACAATTGGCTTGGTCCGCAGATCCGAGTGTACCGGCAGACGAAGCGAGTACCATCGCTGGCCTTCGGCTATGCCGTCAAAATACCCTCGGCGCGCACGGAAGACGGCTTGGGGACGGGGCACGTGGATCACGCGTTCACGTTTCTGGCGAGCAAAGATTTTGCGAAATTTCATTTCGATTTCAACGTCAGCCAACTTTTTATCGGACGGACGGATACGCCGGGCTTTGACAAGAATCAGCAATTGAACCTGGCATTTTCACACGGCATCCGCGGCGGGCTTCAGTTCACCGGGGAGTTTTACGGCGATACCCAGCTCAATCCAACGACACCGGGATACGTTTCGTCGTTGTGGGCACTGACTTACACCGTTGTTCCGAGGCTGGTGATTGACGGCGGCTTTGAAATGGGACTTACTGCGGGAGGGCCGCACCGTCATGTGTTCCTGGGAGCGACCTACGCGATCGGAAATCTCTACCCTGGAAGGCGGCGAAAACAAGCGAGCAATCCAGCCAGGTAGAGAGTCTTTTGCGCAGTGATTTGCTTAGTTTCGGCCATAGTGAAGTATGAAGCACGTAACCGTAATCCTGCCTGAAGGGGCCGCATCAGAGCAGGACGGTGTTAGCGACGCTCGATCGCAACCCAAATCCAAAAACAACAGCGCCAGCGAATGTGCCCTTAAAGGGCATTCTAATCGCCGTCGGTGTAGGTACACCCGATGGTTGGATTATCGCTGGTCAGTGAGATGAAGCGGACCTCGGTTCCTTCGGTGGCCTGGCCCGCAAGCGCATCGGGTAGCCGTCGTCGCCGGGAAGCAGTCCGTTCACACGCACGACCTTGACGGAGTCGTCGACATCGGAGGTACGGAGGTAGCCGACCGCGCCCGGCTTGGTGCCCACGAACTTTCGAACGTCGGCTGGAGTCTGCAAGGTTGCGGGAGATGCGGAAGCCTCGCCCTTGAAAGCCTGGTAGAGCAAATAGTTATCGAGGTCGCGGTCATCCATCCTGTAAATCACACGGAGCACCGTTTGGCGTTCTGGCGTTCCGCGGCGCATAGTGGAGGGCAAAACTCGGCGATGGTTGGGCCACCATTTTCGCTCGCCCAAAAAAACGGCGCGCAACTGCGCCAGCGTAAGGTTGGCGGTCGGGTTCTTGGGATTGACCACGATCGCGAGACCTTCCCAAGGCGTTCTGGGAGTGACGGAAACCACAGGCTGGGTGGGAGAAAAGATGCCGCTGGTTGCGCTGGTGGAGAGGAGCGCGACGGCGGCAAGCAACACAATTCCCCTGGCTACCTTCATCATGGCAATCTCGGATAGGAAGCAAAAAGGGGAGTGGACTCAATTGCGAGTCGCTGCACCTCATTGTAATGCAGAGGAGAGCAGTTTTGCCGGAGGTTATTTGTTTGGACACCCCCACGGAAGTGGGGGATGGGGCTTATCCAGACAGCGGCCATGGAGGAGGGGTACGCGATGGGCTTCCCGATGCAGGGGTTTGGGATCTTCGCCCCGATATGTACTGGCAACGTCTGGACTTGTCCTGCAGACAGGAGTCAAAGCGAATAAAGACCTGGTGCCGAAGAAGGGACTCGAACCCCCACACCCTTGCGGGTACATGGACCTGAACCATGCGCGTCTGCCAATTCCGCCACTTCGGCGAGTGACTTTCGTAGCGTAACGCCCCCTGCGGGGCGCCGAGCAGGAAGAACAACCTTACTATTCTACAGAGAGTGTGGGCACTGTCAAACTTCCCGCCGCGGATTTGGATCGCAGAAAAAGCTCGGCTGAGCCGCCGCCGAGGTTGGTGGGACCACGTACAATCGGAGGACGAAACTTTTGTTGCTCGCACAGGGAATCCGTCATGGCGAATCCATCGAAGCTGCCTCCGGAGGTGGTCAGCCGCTTACGCGAGTTGGCGCACGACCTCAGCAACTCGATCGAAACCATCATGCAGGCTTCGTACCTGCTCGGACAGTTGAAGCTCGAGCCGCCGGGGAATAAGTGGGTCGAGTTGACTGAAGAGGCCGCACAGGACGCGGCACGGATTAACCGGCAAATCCGCGAGGTCCTGCGGGGGTAGACGGGTCGCATTGAATTGACGGGTCTCGCGCGTCGGGTTCAGGTCTTAAGGGTCGGGTATCGATATATCCCTGGGCTAAGCGTGAGTTGAAAAGGTCGTACCCGTTGAGCGATCCGAGCCCTCCGAAATCGGCAGGCGGTCGACGGGCGAGAAGCCCTGGCCCTGCCCAGGGCAGTCTGCCCGTTGCTCCACCGCTGCAATCTCTGGATTCTCAGGCTAACCGGCCGCTGCCACTCGCGACCAGCCGGAGGAGCCTATCCTTCCAACTTGGCTGTCATGGAAATTTTGGCATTGAGGACTTTGGAGACGGGGCAGCCTTTCTCGGCCGCTTCCGCGAACTTCTGAAAAGTCGCAGCGTCGGCGCCCGGAACGCGACCCACGACGTCGAGGTGGCTAGCGGTGATGGTCCAGCCGGAATCGAGTTTTTCGAGGCTCAGGGTGACGTTGGTGTTGATGCTTTCCGGGGTGAGGTTTGCGCCGCCGAGCTGAGCCGAAAGTGCCATCGAGAAGCAGGCGGCATGGGCGGCCGCGATGAGCTCTTCGGGATTGGTTCCGGGAGCGTTCTCAAACCGGGTGGTAAAGGAATACGGGGTATTCGAGAGCACTCCCCCGGGAGCGGAGATGCTTCCCTTGCCATCTTTCAAACCGCCCTTCCACACTGCACTGGCTTTTCTTTGCATAGTCGTCCCTCATAAATGAATGGAGTGAATGCCGCAAAGCCATTGTAGACGTTGGGAAAGGGCGTGTCAGGTTGCCGGGACAGGACGGAAACTGCTGGCTGGATGTGCGGCAAGGCGCGTGGTCCGCCTGCCGCCGTTCCGCTCCGGCCGGACCTGAAACAGGGGAAACGGCAAAAACCTGTACCGCGCCCGCCTGCACACCTTCTCATAATAGAGCCGCAACAGCCCGTTGAGGTATCCGGCAAAACGGGTAGGTAGATTCGAGAGGGACGTTATGCGGCCATAACCCCTAGTAGAAGTCAAAACAGATGAGGTAGAGGCCGCACTGTGGACAGCTCATGTTGCAGCGCTGCTCTGTCAGTTGGGTGGAACCGTTGGGACAAAAACGCGAACCGTCGGCAGCGATTTGCGGCGGCAGGCGGACGAAGCGTGGCCGCTCCGGCGCTTGCGCATCAGAGTCTCCGGGACCCTAGGCTGACTTGGGCACATCGCTCGAGATCACCGTGATTTTGTCCTTGGACGGCAGAGATTGTCCCTCGGACTGGTGAACGGAGGACGACGGGAGGTTGCTGCTCCAGCAATCGGCCACAATACGCCACGCGCCCAGGCGCCGCCAGACTTTCAGATACTTGCCGCGATCGTCCACCGAACTCCCGCTCTCGCTGGCGATCGAAACTGAGTAGCGGCCGATTTCCATCGCCATATCTCCAGAAGAATCGACACGAATGGTCTCGAGGCGAAGATTCTGGTAGCCGGACTCGCCGACCTCGCGGAGTTTGCGCTCGATTGCCTTCGGGCCGACCGCGGATTCGTGATGGGGAGCCATGAACAGCCCATCGGAAGCGAACAACGCACCGACCTGGTCATAGTTGCCGGTGTTGAAATTCATGCTGAAATCTTGAGTGAGGCCGCGAATGGTTGACCCAACATCCATGGGGGAACCTGATCCCCCGACGGGACTGGAGTAAGGGCGATACATCAAACTACCTCCTGGGAGGAAGGCCGTGCGCGACGTTCGTTCTGACACACCAAAACGAGGGGCGCACCCACATTGGGTGGAATTGTAGCGCAAAATTTCGAACAAGATAGGGGAAGTTTTTCAAAGGCTTGAACGCCACTGTTGATTTTCACTACGATATAAAGAAGTGGCTTTTATTGAGTGGGATCGCAGGATTGCCGGGGTATGGAGATCGGGCTTCTATCCTGCAACCGTGTCTGGCGGAGGAGTGATACCCTAGAGGGACTCAGTTTGCACCCTGGCGAATGGTTCGTGCGGGTTGAGCAACTACACCCAATGGCGACCGATAGTGAACTCGATTTAGCTCCTCCTGAAGATCTCAGCCGCCCCCTGTGGAAATCACTGATCCGGAATTTTCGGGACCGGTTTCTGCCTGACCACCTGCCTCCGCTCTATCTTACGTCGCGACCCGTAAACCTCGGCATGCTGCTGGGGGATTTTCTGAACCTGCCCTGGTACCGAACGGTGTTTACCAACCTGGGCGATGTTATTTCTCCCGAGACTCAGCCTCCATTGCAACTGGAATCGCGTCCGGTGGATGTGGGTGAACTGGTAGGGGACATGATGGCGCACGCATGGTGGAGTTCTCTGCTGCGAAGTCTCGCCGACTCGGTCGCCCCCGAGAAGCTTCCGCCGCTGGAGATAACCTGGGAACCAGCCAACCCGATCATCCCGTCGGAGGCGCTGCTGCTAACCTCGTGGTCGAACGTGATCAGTACCCCCAAGGTGTTTTTGCCGGATAAAGTGAAGCCGGTCCTTACGGCTGCCTCGTCGGGACTGGCTCTACCGGAGGCGATGGCGCCGGATCCCGAGAAAGTGGCGTTTGTGTATGACCTGGAGCGCGACATGCTGCGGGACCTCCGGCGCTCTCGTCGCCGCGAACGGTTCCTGATGGTGCTCTTTGCCGCTGAGGTCGTTGTATTGATTGGCGGCTTCTTCTGGCATCACTAAAGTCTTTTTCATCGATGCGGCACCATTTGCCGCCGGGGCACCGGCCTCCTCTCCATATTGAAGGGACTTCTCTGCAATGAATGCGAACGCTGCTTTGCTTTTGGCCTTTGGAATTGGCGTAATCGCCGGCCTCCGCGCCATGACCGCGCCTGCCGTGACGGTGTGGGCTGCGCATCTCGGATGGCTAAACCTGAAAGGCTCATCCCTGGCCTTCATGGGATCGATGTGGGCGGTGGCGATTTTTACGCTGGCTGCCGCGGCCGAAATGATTGCGGATCAACTCCCAAACACGCCGGCGCGGACCAAGCCCGGCCCGCTGGCGGCACGGGTGGTGATGGGTGGATTGTGCGGCGCTTGCGTATTGGTGGCCACGGGAAGTTCGGCATGGTTGGGGGCCCTGCTGGGCGGGCTAGGAGCGGGGTTGGGCGCTTTCGCAGGCTACCAGGCGCGGACACGGTTGCTGCGCGGGTCGGGGGTGCGGGACGCGGCCATCGCGATTCCAGAAGATCTGGTCGCGATCGGGCTCGGGTTGTTGATTGTGTCGCGCTTGTAGTGCCTTCGCTTCGGCCGGTCGGTGACTTGTGGCAGCTGGTTATGGTTTCTTGGCGTTGTCGGCCGGGAGTTGAGATTGGGCGGCTACTCTTTCCACCTCAGCGACAACTCGGGCTAGAGCCTGGTCAAAGTTCCGGTCACGATTTCCTTGCAGAATGGCCCATTGGGCATGCTGAGTCAGTCCCCACAGCAGGGCATTTGACTTGGGGTCGCGGATCTCGAGGCGAAACCGGGGATCGTACGGGGTTCCGATACTGCCTCCTTTCATCACAGACTGCTCCGCCTGGGCCACGGTGAAACGAATTTCGAGCAGGATGTCCGCTCCGGCGGGAGCGGGGACGAGTTTAAACCGTCCCGAGGATTGCATCGCCGCAAAAAACTGGTTGTAGGCGCGACTGGGTCCCCCGCCGAAGAAGGGCTCATCGTAGGCCCGCTCTTCTCCAACGGCATTGGCGACAAATGCCTTCTTCGCTGCGCTGATCTGTACGGGGATCGGCGCCGCTGCAACCTTGGATTTCGTCTGGGCTGCCAAGGACGAAGCGCACAGCAAGGTGATGGCGACGCTGATAGAAGAGAAACCGGCTTTCGGGTATGTCGTCATAACCCTCCTGGACGTAAAAAAAGCCTGGTGACGCGGAATCGGTGTGGTAGTGAGATTCGAGGTTATTTGTTCGTCACGGCTGGAAGTCTTAGCCGCGTCAAAGTATCCTTTCCCGAAATTCATTCACTGTTGGAAAGGTTCCCAATGCTGCTCAAGCTCGCGATCGTATTAGTGTTCGTCACGGTAGCTGTCTATGCACAGGATCGCTCCCATGCCCGTTCCATGGTCATTACGCGCGACGGCATTGTCGCGACCAGCCACGTGCAGGCATCGGTGGCCGGCGCGCAGATGCTTGCCAAAGGCGGCTCGGCGGTCGACGCCGCAATTGCCGCGAATGCCGTGTTGGGCGTCACTGAGCCCATGATGAACGGAATGGGCGGGGACCTGTTTGCCATCTACTGGGATGCGAAGTCCGGCAAATTGTATGGCTTGAACTCGAGCGGGTGGGCACCGAGCGGTCTGACGGTTGAGCGACTGAGGGGAAAAGGTGCCACCCAGATGCCATCGGCCGGGATTGAGGCGGTCACGGTGCCGGGGGCGGTGGCGGGCTGGAATGGGTTGCACGCCCGGTTCGGCAAGCTGGCATGGAAGGAGGTTTTTCAGCCAGCAATTTATTACGCGGACCACGGATATCCCGTGCCGGAACTGATTCACGCGTTCTGGGAAAGTGCGGTTGAAACAATCTCGGCTGACCCGGAAAGCCGCCGCGTCTATCTTCCCAACGGCAAAGCTCCGGGGGTCGGGCAGATTTTCCGCAATCCGGATCTGGCCAAGGCGCTTCGGCTGATAGCGAGCGAGGGAGCGGAAGCTTTCTACAAGGGAGAAGTCGGCCGCGCGATTCTCGCCACCTCTCACGAGTTGGGCGGTGCCATGTCGGCGGAAGATCTGTCAGAGTTTGCGCCCGAGTGGGTTGAGCCCATCTCGACGACGTATCGCGGCTGGAAGATTTACGAACTTCCCCCCAACGGGCAGGGCATGGCGGCGCTCGAAATGCTCAATATCATGGAAACGACGCCCGCTTCCCCGGACGGTCCCTCCAGCGTTGCTGAGTTACATAAGAAAATCGAGGCCATGAGGCTGGCCTATGCCGATCTTCACCGCTACGATGCCGATCCGCGTTTCGCCAAGGTTCCGGTTCACGGCCTGCTTTCGAAGGACTACGCCCGGGAGCGAGCCCAGCGGATCGATCCCAACAAAGCAAACTGTGCGGCGGAAGCGGGCAATCCGCCATTCAGCGAGACCACGTATCTGTCGGTGGTGGACCGCGAGGGAAACATTGTTTCCCTGATCCAGAGCAACTACGAAGAATTTGGTTCGGGAATCACGGTTCGCGGGATGGGTTTTGCTCTGCAGGACCGCGGCGCGCTGTTCTCGCTTGATCCAGCTTCGCCCAATGTTCTGGCGCCTCGTAAGCGGCCCTTTCACACCATCATCCCGGCTTTCATGGAAAAGGGGGACCAGCACATCGGATTCGGAATCATGGGCGGCGCTAACCAACCGCTGGCGCATGCGCAGTTCGTGTCGAATATCGTCGACTATGGCATGAACATCCAAGCGGCGCTCGAGAACCCGCGCTTCACCGTCAGCCCGCAGGGCGGGTGCAATGTTGTGATTGAGTCGCGGGTGAAGGCGGAGGTTCGCGACAAGCTGGCGTCCATGGGGCACATCTTCCAGGTCGATCGAGAATATTCCACCAGCATGGGGCGCGGACAGGCAGTGGTGCACGATTCCAAGACCGGCGTTAACTATGGCGCTTCCGACCCGCGAGCGGACGGATCCGCGGAACCGGAACCGCCACCGTACTGAGCGAGCGCCGGCAGGATTGGCCGTCTAGTTCTTTCATGGAGGCAATATGCGACTCGCATCCCATCTTGTGTTCGCAGTGGCATTGCTTACCGCAGTGTTGCAAGCGGGCCATGTGGTTCCACAAGAAAAACCAGCCAGGGCGAAGAGGGCACAGACAACGCCAGGAACTTCGCTGTTCCGAATCTTCAACCCCGAGAGCATGGGGAAACCGACCGCGGGATATTCCCAAGTGGCTGAAGTTCACGATGGAAAGGTCGTGTACATCGCGGGGCAAGTCGCACTTGACCGCGCCGGGAACCTGGTGGGGAAAGATGATTTTCACGCTCAGGTGCAGCAGGTCTTCGAGAATCTGAAGGCAGCGATTGAAGCGGCCGGCGGAGATTTCAACAACATAATCAAGCTGAATTACTACTGCGCGGAGAGCGTGGATCCGGCGCAGGTGCCGGTGGTGCGGGAGATACGGGACAAGTACGTCAACATCGCGAGTCCTCCGACAAGCACGTTCGTGGTAGTGAAGCGCCTGGTGCGGCCGGAATGGCTGATCGAGGTGGAGGCGGTGGCGGTGGTGAAGAAGTGAAACGCCGTGCGACGCGATGCTTGCCGGGCAGGTGCCGGGTCTGATCGGTCGAGGATGCAGCGCTGCGATTCCTTGGGCCCGGTAAAATGGGAACACTATGCGTTATCTGGTGCGAGCGAAAGTGAAGGCTGGCGGCGAGCAGAGACTACTGCATGCCATCGAGAATGAGACGTTGGGACTGGGGTCGGTGGCCAAAGGTGAATATTTGCGGAACATGAAAGATGCGCGGCTCTATGCCGATGGCAGTGCGCGCTGGGTGGAAGTTTGCTATTGCCCGACGCCGCTGCTGGAAGAGCGGCCCTACTGGGAAGAGCATTTCGAACTTACCCGGGTACAAGACGCGCATGATCGGCGGCGCTGCCGCGACCAGAACGGCTCCCAGCCCTGGTCGTGCGGGGAATGCGATTGTACGGAACGGCTCGAGAAGAAGCTGGCCGCGACTGGGAAAGCATTCTTAGAGGAACTCAAGCGGCTGAGGTAAGCTCGAGACGAACGGCTGTTCTTATTCAGAACGTCCAGAGGTTCTTCGCTGCGCTCAGAATGAGAGCGTCTGGGAACGGGGGCCGTTTCGCTCGACGTGCTTTATGCGGCGGCCGCAATCCTGCGAATCAGATCCTCCTGCTGGGACTTGCTTTCGGCCCCGATGGTGAACGCGTCGAGGACGCCCAGCGATAAGGCGTACTTGAGGGCTTCATCCTGACGGGAGGCCAAGTCACCCTGCCCAAGGATTTTCATTCCCACAATTCCTTTTCCTGCCGCTTTCATCTCGCGCAAGACGGTTGTGACCGTACCGGGGTCGGCATCCATGTGGGAGCCGATGGGGTTGATCCGCACCAGGTCAATCTCGACCCAGGGCGATTTTGCCGCTGCGCGCAAGGCTTCAATGCTGTGGCAGGAGCAGCCGTGAGCGCGGATGATACCGTTTTCCTTTGCTTCGGAGAGCACGTCCATCACGCCCCGGTAGCGCTCCGTCCAGTCGGCTTCGGTAAGGCAGTGCATCAAGCAGATGTCGAGGTAGTCGGTGCCCAGTTCTTTCCGGAAGCGATCGAGGTCGGCGCGGGCGGAGGCGGGGTCGCGAGCCCAGGTCTTGGTGAGGACGGTGACTTTGTCGCGGGACACGTGCTTGAGAGCTTCGGCGACATGAGGATGGCTGCCGTAGGAGTCCGCCGAATCGAAGAAGAGGAGTCCTCGGTCATATCCGTTCAACAGGAGGTCGGAGAGCCCCTTCACTCCCAATGCCGTTTGATGGGAGTGGTGGCCGGATCCAGCCGTGCCGGTCCCCATCGCTAGTCGGCTGGTCTGGATGCCGGTCCTGCCCAGCGTGACGGTGTCGGAAGCGGCAAATCTGCGGGGCAGAGTTGGGAGGGCATGCATCGCTCGCGCTAACCCTTGGGACGCCAGCCATGCTGCTCCTGCTGCCCGCGCTGTACCCAGAACAAATTCCCGACGCTTCATGGCCTTCCCCTTTCGTTTCCACGTTTCAGTATTCTCTTATTTTAGACGTGGACTTGGCTTCCATCCAGGTTTGCCCATAATTATCATCCACGGTTGGGGCTTGCCAAGCAAGGACCTTCGCGGCGGGTGCTCGAGTCGCGGGACACCAACGGTATTTCCGCCGCTTCTGCATCCGCGGGACGTGGCTGACATCGAATGCAATGAGAGTAATTCGGGACAGGCAGGGACCATGACAGGGATTGCGGACGCGACACACAAGTTCACCAGCCAGGGGCCTTCAGTTTGCGGGCGAGAATCGCGGTATTCGTTGGCATTGTTCAATCGATCCTTCTACTGGCCCACTGGTTCATTTACGACACCTGGGCGACCTTCCGCGCCGTTCCCGATGCTGCCGGATTTACGGCGCTGCAGTGGACGCTGGCGGTGTTGTCGTTCAGCTTCGTGGCTGCTTCCCTGCTGGCGTTTCGATTCTTCAATCCGGTGGTAGGGATGTTTTACAAAATCGCTGCCGTCTGGTTGGGGATGGTGAACTTCTTGTTCCTGGCAGCGTGCCTGTGCTGGGCGATTTACCTCATCGTCCCCTTGGTGGGATTGCACCCGGAGCGCTCCGTGTTGGCAGGAGCCATCTTTGGACTCGCGATGCTCGCGAGCCTCTACGGGATACTGAACGCGCGCTTAACTCGCATCCGGCGAGTCACGGTCAAGCTGCCCGACCTTCCAGCATCGTGGCGCGGACGCGTCGCAGCACTGGTTTCTGACGTTCACCTGGGCCATGTCAACGGAGTCGAATTCATGCGGCGCATCGTCGCGCGGCTGACGCGACTCAAGCCGGACGTGGTGTTCCTCACGGGGGATCTGTACGACGGTACGAAAGTGAATGCGGCCGAGATGGCGGCGCCCTGGAAAGACATTTCGCCGACCTGGGGTGCGTACTTCATCACCGGGAATCATGAAGAGTTCTCCGACCCTTCCGGATACCTGGACGCAGTCCGGCGATCTGGAGTGCGCGTTTTGCAGAACGAAAAGGTGGTGGTCGATGGCCTGCAGATTGTGGGAGTTCATTTCCACGAATCCACGGACGCTGATCGCTTCCGGTCGGTTCTGAAGAAAGCGGCCATTGAGCAGGAGCGGGCGAGCATTTTGCTTTCCCATGCGCCCCACGCGCTGTCGATCGCGGCGGAAGCGGGGATCTCGATGCAGCTTTCCGGACACACCCACGGGGGACAGATTTTCCCGTTCACTTGGTTCACACAGCGCATTTTCGGCGCGAATACCTACGGCCTGCAACGTTTCGGGAAGATGCTGGTCTACACCACGACCGGGGCAGGCACATGGGGACCCCCGATGCGGGTGGGAACACATCCTGAGATCGTTTTGATTGAGTTCGCTTAACCGGTGACGTCGCTACTTCCCATGTTGATTGCTTGCCATCTTTCTCGTCCGATCGATTAATCCCACGACTCACAGCCGATGGTTGCTGCTTAGGAGCCGCCCGCCGCGTCGCGGCGCCAGACCAGATCTTCGCCTTCGCGGCGATCGACGAATCCGGTAACCTAGCCGTTGGCATCGCGCCGGAAGATCTTGCGAGTGCGGGGTTGACCCGCGACGAACAACACATCCCGGATATCCACCTCGAGGGGTGTCAATGAGCGGCCGAGGCGACCGCCGACCAGCCGCTTTCCATCCCATTGAATGATGTAGACGAGATCCGAGCCGCCTGAATAGCGCCCGGCATACTCCTGCAGGCCTTTCGCCGGCAGCGTCATCGGAGGCGGGTCTTTGAGGATGGGATAGGCGTGCACCATGTGCAGCTTCCACTCGCCGGCGTCGCGGCGCCAGGTTTCGGTCATCAGGTAACGCGTCGAGAGCATCTGGCCGTGATAGTTCTCCTGCTCGTCGCCGGTGTGGATGATGGTGGCGAGATCTCCGTTAATGTGCGCTGAGTAGGAGGCGATGCGAAGTGTGCCCCAGGCGCCGGGAGGCAGAGGCTCGAGCTGCTTCATGAACTCGGCGCGGTCCAGGATGACGCCATTCTCGTCCACGTAGACGGCGGTGCCGTCCCACACCTTGCGATCGCCCGGCGCAATGGTGTCGAGCAGCGCCTGGTCTTTGGCGCGAAGAAGATCGACCGTTGGATCAGCAGCAACGGCGCAGGCGGCGAGCAGGAGCAGAACGAGGACCAGAATCAGAATTCTCATGACAGTGTTGTCCGAAGAAGTTGCGGCGGCGCAGCGACCCGTCGAATGCTCAGGTTGACGAGCTGTCGCGCAGCGTTTGAGCCACAATGAAGGATGCGCCACTGATAGCCAGGGCAACGAAAGCGCTGTTCCATTCGTCTCCGTTGTGGAGAGCGGCCGCCGCCCGAGGCACATGCAAGACCACGACCCAGAGCAGGAACATGATTCCGAGCCAGGTAGCAGCGAGCCGTCCGAGTACTTTCACGATGATCGCCAAACCTACGACGATCATGCCGGTGCCGGTGAAATAGACACAGAACAGGTGGGCTGGAATCCAAGATGGGATCAGGGCGGCGATGAACGGGGCATACAAAAAATGCTGCACGCCGAAGACGATCATCGAGAGGGCAAACAGCCAGCGGCCCATGGGAGTGACCCAGTCGGAGGTGGATACAGATGGAGCAGAGATCTTGCGATCGCGAGGCACGGTCGAGATGAGTGCGAAGGCGGCGCCGCACAGGGCCAAGGGCTCAAAAGCGCGGGTTCGGTCTACGCCGCTGTAGAGAATGCCATGGATCCGCGGCCCGTGAAGCACGACCACACACAGTAGGAAGAAAATCCCGATGAGGGCGGCTCCGCAGCGTGCCATTTTTCCGGTCAGGATGCTCAGCCCGCCGGCAACCAGGAGAATGCCGGCTACGTAAGCGCCCGCGACCCCTCCGGGAGCCCAAGGCGGGACGGGCGGCAGACCTCCCACGAAGCGGCCGTACCGGAAATATTGAATGCCGAAAAAGACCATCGGGATCGAGAAAAAATACCGCCCGAGTCGGAGGAGGGGCTTCATGATCACGGCAGTCTACACGACATCTCATGCAACGAAGCATCACACTTGCCGGGAGAAACTGATCGCATGCCTCATGGACGCAGGTGGCTTCGTGGCTCTGCAATGTATTTGCCGCAATGGTTCCAAAATCCCTATTGCGGCTTTGTCTTGCCGTTCGGGGTTGTGATGGCGGGGACAAAATAAATGCCTCTTGTTGTTGTCTTCGCTGTCTGCGAATGCACTAACCAGCCTCGAAGGGCTACGGGCTGGGCGGTTGGCCGTTCAGGAATTTGAAACCGTGCTTGTGGGCCGCCATCTGAGAAGCGGTGCAGATCAACTTCCTAAGAAGCGGTCCAGATCAACTTCCGGATCCGCTGTCGCTACCAGGACCAATATGAGACTTCGAGCGTTCGGGATTCTTGCGGGCACGGGACCATGCTCGACCGCGCCTTTCGTGGACATGGTGGTCACCGAATGCCAGAAACAGTACGGGGCGCGCCACGTCGAAGACTTCCCGCACATGTTACTTCTTGGGACGCGACTCGGGTGGTACCAGCCCGGCCACGCGGTAGTAGACCGCGAGCTGGCCGTAGTGCTCTCCCATGTGCTCGGCGAAACCGTAAGCAGCGTCCGAAACCCGGACCTGCTGGTTGGCAAAGGGATCGAGTATAAGGTCACTCATTCCTGAATCCCCTTTTGCTGTGATGGCAGCGGCGCCGTCGGCCATGGACTTTTTCACGTACGCGACAATTTCGGCCTTGCTTTTGAAACTGCTGCGCTTGGGTTCTTCCTCCGTGGGCGGCTTCTCGCCCTTGGCGAGATTCGTAAAGAAATAATTCGCTCCGGCGGCGTGCAGCAGTTGCTCGGCGAAGCTGCGCTGCGAGGGTGTGGGCTTGAAGTCATACTTGTCCTCGGGGAAATCCTCGGCCATGGTATTGAGCTTACGGGCGACTTCGTTCCACGAGTCGAGCACGGCCTGCGAGGAGCTTACCGCCGGCTTGGGAGCGGCGTCTTTCTTGGGTGCGTCCTGAGCGCGTGCTGCAAGCGTCGCCGTAAGAATGAGTGCCACCATCCACGCTGCTTTTGTCATGCGATTGGTTCCTCCGTAGTTTTGCTTGCCTGGGGCCCGGGCTATCTTAGTCGCATTTCGTGTGCGACGAAACCGCAACCTAAGTCCACGATAAATTTCGGGTGGCGAGACAACACCTTGTTTCGCTATCTGTGAATTGATGTGCGGGGAAGTGCGGTTTTGCTGGCCGTAACCGGAGGAAAGCTTAGCGGCGGGGTTCGGCCTGCAAGGGCTCTGGGCCTGGGTTCATTGGCCCCGCGGCTGCCAACCACCTGATCAAGGCAGCCGCGAAGGGAGGGCTGGAGGAGGGAGGCGAACAAACTGTTGACCCGTCTACGGCCGTGACTTCTCTTCGATGGCCTTTAAGATGGCCGCGCGAGCCGCGGTATGCCGGTTCATCGGCTTGTCGGGCCCGGTCTTGATGGAACCACTTTTCGTGGACATGCTTTTTGGGGGTGTCGCCGTTTTGGGGCCCACCACCAGTTCGACTTCGGTCGCTTCCAGGTAAACGTCATCTACGTGGTAGCGCGCGCAGCCCGGCACTGGGCAGACATGCGCGGCGGCTACAGCTTTCGCGCGCTGAACCCAGCACGGCATCATCTGCAAATTGGTGTGACGGTCGCAGGTTGGACGGAACCGGTTCATTGAAACGTTTCGGGAGGCGACACCTTTCGGGAGCGATAATGCAAATCGTCTGCCACTTGGTGGATCGGGATCGATTCCGGCGTAGATTCCCGCAACTCTTTGAGGGTAATGGGCCTTCGGGGTGGGGGGACGCTGTGCGCTGCACGGTCGCGACCACTTCCCTGAGTCGAATCGACCCGGTGCACGTGTCGCGCGGGCACTCACATTCGGAATTTTGAACGCGGATCGAAGAATTCTTTGTCACGCCCAGCGGGTCGGCCGGAGTGTCGATTGGTTCGCGTATGCATTGAGCATCTGAGAGGCTTGTAGGAAATGGCCTGAGGGCAGGTCCAGGACAGACGGGGACAGCCGGCGGGAGCCCCTTCGGAAAGCTCCAGGCACACGGAGAGTGGGCGGCTCCGCGAGCTAGAGGCGGAAGGGAGCACTTAGCAGACGAGCAGGGAACATAATGGCCGCGGCCATAAGGGCCAAAACCCCGTGAACGGCAATTCCGACGATCCGGAACGGCAAGAGTATCAGCCAAATAAATGGGTAGGCGATCAAGGCCAGCAAGGCGACAGGCCAGCAGACCACGAACAGAAGGCACCAGGCCAGGAATGTGAACATGGGAGTACCTCCGGTGCATCTCCAGTTTAAGGTACGGCGGGGCGGGTGGCAAAGTTCCGCTATCACATGCCGATGGTCGAGTGCTACCTGCGGTGGCCGCCGAGAGGAGCGAGGAAAAAGTACGGAGGCCCTTGGCTGCGCTCAGGATGACAATCGTGGAGCAAGGCCAGACCCTTCCTAGAGGGCGCGAGGTAGATCTGCACCGAGGTGCTTCTGCAAAAAGGCAAGCGTACGGCGGCGGGCGTCCTGCCATATCTCGCCGGTGAATCCATGTCCGGCGCCCGGATAGATCTGTATCTCGTACGGAATGGCTTTTCTCTCGAGAATCTGCTGAAGGTGATAGGCCTCGGCGACCGGGACTGTAGGATCGGCGTCGCCATGGAGAATGAGAGTGGGGCAGAGGCGGCGCATGAAAAATTTCATTTCCTTGGGGAACCCGCCGAAGAAGTCGACTACCGCCTTCACGCGCTGGTCAACCGCGGCGACCGAGAGGGCGAGGTAAGCACCGAGCGAGAAGCCGAGCAGGCCAATGCTTTGCGGATCGACTGCGGGCTGGCGTTCCACGTGGGTGATCGCGTCCCAGACGGTCTTCCCCCACAAGGGGAAATGCCGAATGGCAGTCTGTTTGTCCGCGATGCCGGTGGTGCCAGTACGGTCAAAGTAATGCAATACGTACACGGCGAAGCCTTGCGCAGCCAGCATGGCCGCCGGGTCGGACATGGTGGCGTGGCCTCCGGCCGATCCGTGCAGGCCAACGATAGCCGGGAAATGCCGGCCATTGGCCTCGGGAACAAAGGCGTCGCAGGCGATGGATTGGCCGCCAGAGTCGAAGGTGAAACGGGATTGGGTGATGGGGAGCATGGCTTTTCGCTGGTGTTCGTCAGTTGGCGGTTGGAAGGTTCTCCGTTAGTTTCAAGTTCCGAGCTTCGCGTTCAAGGTTTCTGAGGTTACGGTCACGATCGGCAGCGTTATTACTTGAATTCGACACTTCTGATAGCCGAGACCTTCCGGTCCAGGACCAACGACTATCGATCAACGATTACCGTCCAACGACTAACTCTCCTGCCAGCTTCTTCAAAGATTCCTCGTACGGCGCTCGTGCGATGCCAAGTTCGGTGATGATCGCGGCGATGTACTTTGCCGGGGTGACGTCGAAGGCGGGGTTTTCGACCTCAACTCCGTCGGGAACCATCTGTCTGCCGGCAATGTGCGTGACCTCTTTGCTATTTCTCTGCTCGATCGGGATGCCACTGCCGTCGGCAGTTGCGAGATCGACGGTCGAGATTGGGGCGGCGACGTAGAACGGGATACCATGTTCTTTCGCTAGCACGGCGACCGTATAGGTACCGATCTTGTTGGCGACGTCGCCGTTGGCGGCGATGCGGTCGGCGCCGACGACGATTGCGCTGATTTTTCCCTGCTTCATCATGGCGCCCGCCATGTTGTCGGAAATGACCGTCGTGGGGATTCCATCTTTCATCAGTTCCCAGGCGGTAAGGCGCGAGCCTTGCAAGAAAGGCCGGGTCTCATCGGCATACACGTGAATCTTCTTGCCCTGTTCGACGGCGGCCCGGATTACGCCCAGAGCGGTGCCATACCCGGCGGTGGCGAGGGCGCCGGCGTTGCAATGAGTGAGGACTCCGCCGCTTGCCGGCATCAGGGTCGCACCGTATCGCCCCATGGCCTGGTTGGCGGCGATGTCTTCGGCGTGCATGCGCTGGGACTCTTCGATGAGCGCCTGCCTAATCTGGGATAAGGGGCGGATACGGAGGCTCTCGAACTTGCCCTGCATGCGGCGGATAGCCCAAAAAAGGTTGACGGCGGTAGGCCGGGTTTCGCCGATCGTCTTGCAGATCTCGTCGAAGTCTTTCTTCAGGTCGCCGACGGTCTCGGCCTTGGAGTTCTTTACGCCTAGGGCGATCCCCATGGCGGCAGCCACGCCGATGGCGGGTGCACCGCGCACGACCATGGTGCGAATGACATCGGCGACTTGCTGGTAGGTGGTCGCCGTGACGTAGGTTTCTTCGGTGGGCAGCTTCGTCTGGTCGATGAAGCGGATGCCCTTGTCGGTCCATTCGAGGGTTTGGATCATGGTCAGTCGTTGGGATCTCGGGTCTCAGTTGGCATGCAAGCTTCTGGTTTCGGATTCCGATCTTGAGGTTCGTCCCTCAGCATTCACGACGTAACAACCTGGAGCTAAATTTTATGCTCTTTGCAGCGGCTGCGCGGGTGGTACACGACCGCGGGCTGGCCGCAGACTTCGCAGGTGGTGCTTACGGCGACGAACTCGTTGGTGTCGTCGGTCTGGAGCACGTGTTCCTTGCGCACGTCGGCGGCGGTAAAAATCGAAATGAAGGGAGCCGGCGATGCGGCCTTCTCCACCTGGGGGCGTCCACCAGCTTCCTGGCGCTCGACCAGGCACATGGCACCGACGAGCTCGAATCCGAACTCGCGAGCGGCTTCGATGGCCTGGATGGTGGAGGCGCCGGTGGTGCAGACATCGTCGACGATGACAACTTTTGCGCCTTTCTGGCGGAACCCTTCGATGCGTTGACCGGTGCCATGTTGCTTTTCGGACTTGCGGACCAGAAAGCCGCTGAGCTCACCGCTGGTGACAGAGACCGCGACCACGATGGGGTCAGCACCCATGGTGAGGCCTCCAATGGCTTGCGGCTTCCAGGCGCGCTGGCGGATCTCTTCGAGGAAGACCTGGCCGGTAAGCTGGGAACCGCGGGCGTCCAGGGTTGTCGTGCGGCAGTCGATGTAGTAGTCACTGGTAGCACCCGAGGAGAGCTGGAACTCGCCCAATTTGAAAGACTTATGGGCGAGGAGGCGGACTAGTTCCTGGCGGGCGGAGGGCATGTTGAAAGTTAAAGATAACACGGGGAGAGCAAGTGCCAGGGCTTAGCTCTCAGGTCTCAGCTTGGCGAGATTGTAAGGAAGTTTTTCATCTTGTTCGGGGGTGGATTCTCGTAGGGGACGGCTCTTCGCTTTACTGGTTGAATCGTTCCATGTGCTGGAAGCGGTCGGTGGCAATGTAGGTCACGATGAAAATGGTGGCGTTGTAGGCCATGTGCATGAGGACGGTGGCAGCGACCGACTTTTTCACGGCGCGGACCGTGGTGAGGGCGAGGCCGACCATGAAGATGACCAGGACCGGTCCCCAGGAATACTTGAGTTGGGAGGCGTGGATGAAGGCAAACGCCAGTGATGTCAGGACCACGGAAGGAGCTCGGCCAAAGCGGCGGGCCAGAACCGGGTAGAGGAAACCGCGGAACAACAGCTCCTCGAAGAGTGGCGCGAAGAGGACGCCGAAGAAGGAGAGCATGTAGGCGTCCCGCGCCGTGCGGAAGAATTGGTCGATGGGAACGTTCTTGGGCATCGGCAGGAGGTAGGCGAAGGGGAGCAGGGCCAATTCCAGGACAACTCCGGCGAGGAGGTAGGAAGTCCAGAACGTAGGCCAGTTCCAGCGTAGTGCATCGAGGGCTTTTCCTCCACTGCGGGACTGCAGCAACTTGTACATGAGGACAAGAATGAATACGTAGGCGAGCAGTTGACCGCCAACCACGACTTCGGGACGCTTCAGGGACTCGATCCACGGCGAAGCAGGAGAAAAGCGGACGTGAACGAAATAGGCAGTGGCGAAAACGCAGACGACGATGGCGAAGAACGTGATGAAACAGAGGGCGACAACATCCCAACCGGTCCAGGGTGGATTCTCGATCCGCGGCGGTAGAGGGAGGACGGTGGAGGGCGGTTCGAGTTGCGGTTGTGTCGTCGGCTGAGAATCGGAGATCGGGTTATGGGGAGCGGACACGGTGTTCGGGGCTACAGACGCACCTTTCTTTTCTTTGAATGTACACGAGAAATGGGGGGCGAGAGCCGGCTGGAGTTCCAAACTGTGAGAAACGGGAAGAAGAACAGGGGTGGAGTCGAGCGCGGCAAAGTATCCACCCCAAGTTTTTTGTAAGGAGCGCAAAAAACTTAGGATGGGGCGCCCAGCAACCCGAACAGTGTGCCGTCTAGGCCACAGCGGCTGCTTCCAGCGGGACTGCCACCCTGGATCTGGGAAGGGCGGGACGAGTGCGCCGGAGGTCCTGCCATTGAATGACGATATCGGCCGAGAGGACTGCGAAGGCGAGGCAGCACCATACGATCGTCTCGATGGCCTTTGGGCCGAGAGTCTCCCAGCCGGTTACGCCCCCGATGACCCTCACCTCAAGAAAGACGATTGCGACCGCGAAGCTGCGGGTCATCCACTGGCGATGCAGGTTCACATTGCCGCGGAGGATGAATGCCAGCGCAATGGCCGTGGTCGTCATCCAGAGCGCGGCGTCGACCGCGCCCGCGATGCTGAAGGAACGGGTTTGGCCGAAGCGTTCCTGGAAGAATTGGATGTAGAAGCCGAGCGGGCCGGCCACGAACACGCCCCCGACATAGATTCGGCCGACGACGCGATGGAGCTTTGCGAAACGCCGGCGGAGGCGGTCGGAAAACTGCATGGGGCCAAGGAGCAGCGCGCACGCTCCCGCGATCCCGTGCGGCAAGAGCCACCACTTGAACGGCTGGTAATGCTGCCATACCGGGTCGGTTTGATGGATAAGAAAGCTTTCGTTGTGACGAAGAACATAGGCCACCATCAGGCCTATGAAGGCAAAGACGAGGTATTTTGGGCGCTGCCAAACACTGCGCTCGAGTGGCGCGGTTGCAGTTACCATCAACTCCCCCAAGCTAGAGTTCCAAGACCCGCCGCAATATAACCCATAACGCCAAAAGGACCTACAGGTTTGACGGTGTCGGCTATTTGGCTAGGCCTTGCGGCGGGTTTCGTTGCCGTTGAAGTAGTGGGCGAGCGCCTGTCCGGTGTAGGACTTCTTGACGCGGGCGACCTGCTCAGGCGTGCCTTGCGCGACCAGGCGGCCGCCATCTTCGCCACCTTCGGGGCCAAGGTCGATCAGCCAATCGGCATTGCGGATGACGTCGAGGTTGTGCTCGATGATGATGACGGTATTGCCAAGGTCGGTGAGGCGGTGCAATACGTCGAGCAGTTTCTTGACGTCGTCGAAATGCAGCCCGGTGGTGGGTTCGTCGAGCAGGTAGAGGGTTTTGCCGGTCTGGCGCTTGGAGAGTTCGCGGGCCAGCTTGATGCGCTGGGCTTCGCCGCCGGAGAGCGTGACGGCAGACTGGCCGAGATGGACGTAGCCCAGACCGACGTCGACGAGGGTTTGCAGCTTCTGCTTGACCTGTGGAATGTTTTCGAGAATCTGCAGGGCATCGGAGACCGGCGTTTCGAGCAGGTCCGCAATCGAATAGCCCTTGTACTTCACCGACAGGGTTTCGTGGTTATAGCGGCGACCGTTGCAGAGCTCGCAGACCACGTAGACGTCGGGGAGGAAATTCATCTCGATGCGGCGCTGGCCTTCACCCTGACAGGCTTCGCAGCGTCCGCCGGAAACATTGAAGGAGAAGCGGCCGGGCTTGTAGCCGCGTTCGCGCGACTCGGGCAGCATGGCATACAGGTCACGGATCTGGGCGAACACTCCGGTGTAGGTAGCCGGGTTGGAGCGCGGGGTACGGCCGATGGGGGACTGGTCAATGCGGATGACCTTGTCGATGGCGTCGGCGCCGGAGATCGCCTTATGGTGGCCCGGTTCCTCGCGCGAGCGGTAGAGTTGGCGGGCCAGAGCGCGGTACAGGATGTCGTTGACCAGCGTCGATTTTCCCGAACCGGAGACGCCGGTCACCACGGTCATGACGCCGAGGGGAAAAGTGATATCAAGATTCTTGAGATTGTTTTCGCGAGCGCCCAGGATGGAGATCGCGTTGCCATTGGTGTGGCGGCGCTGGGAGCGCATCTCGATCTGGACCTTGCCGGAGATGTAGGCGCCGGTCAGGGAATCAGGGGCATGCATGATGTCGGCGGGTGTGCCTTGGGCGACCAGGCTGCCGCCATGGCGGCCGGCGCCGGGGCCGAGGTCGATCACATAGTCGGCCCGCCGGATCGTGTCTTCATCGTGCTCGACGACGAGAACGGTGTTGCCCAGATCGCGGAGATTTTCGAGCGCGAGCAGCAGCCGATCATTGTCGCGGTGGTGCAGCCCGATGGAGGGCTCGTCGAGGACATAGAGAACGCCGCGCAGCTTGGAGCCGATCTGGGTGGCCAGGCGGATGCGCTGGCCTTCCCCGCCGGACAGGGTCGCGGCGGAGCGGTCGAGGGAAATGTAACCCAGGCCGACAGCATTGAGGAATTGCAGGCGCTCGACAATTTCATGCATGATGCGGCCGGCGATAAGTTCTTCGCGGCCCTTCAGTTTGATTTTCTTGGCGACTTCGAAAGAACGGGTGATGGGAAGTCCAGTGAAGTCGGCGATGGACATGCCGTTGACCTTGACGGCCAGGCTCTCGGGGCGCAGGCGCCTGCCGTGGCAGGCGGGACACTGGGTTGCGGACATGAAGTCGAGAAGCCACTCCCGGTAGCTGTCGGAGGTGGATTCTTCGAGACACTGCTTCAGGTAGCCGAGAATGCCCTTGAATCCCGTCTTCCCGCCCTTGCCGGCTTCGCCGTAGAGGAGAAGGGTTTGGATCTTCTCGGAGAATTTTTCGAAGGGGGTGCTGAGTTCGAAGCCATGGGCGGCCGCAGCGATGTGGAGCATGTGCTGCAAGTTCTGCGAGCCGGAGCCGGGGCCGAGTCCGCCGTCGAGCAGGGGCTTGGACCAGTCCACAATGATCTTGGCGGGATCGAAATCGTACTTGCTGCCCAGTCCGTGGCACTCCGGGCAGGCGCCGTAGGAACTGTTGAAGGAGAACGAGCGCGGTTCCAGTTGCGGGACGTTGATGCCGCAATCGGGACAGGCGAGGCGCGAGGAGTAAAGGGTCTCTTCACCGCCGACCACCGCGACCTGCACGAGGCCGCCGGCAAGCTTCATCGCAAGTCCGACGGACATCTCCAGACGATGTTCGATGCCAGGTTTGACCAGCAGACGGTCGATGACGACTTCGATAGTGTGGTTTTTGCGTTTATCAAGATTAATCTCGTCTTCAAGGTTGACCAGTTCGCCATCGACGCGGGCGCGGGTGAAGCCATGCTGAACTAACTTCTCCATTTCTTTTTTGAACTCGCCTTTGCGGCCGCGAGCGATCGGCGCCATCACCATCACGCGATCTTCCGGGGTCAGGGACAGAACCCGCTGGACGATCTGCTCGGCGGACTGGCGGGTGATGGGCCGGCCGCACTTCGGACAGTGGGGGATGCCGATCGAGGCGTAGAGAAGGCGAAGATAATCGTAGATCTCGGTGATGGTGCCGACGGTGGAGCGAGGGCTGCGGCTGGTAGTTTTCTGCTCGATGGAAATAGCGGGGCTGAGTCCATCGATGGAGTCGACGTCCGGGCGTTCCATCTGGTCAAGAAATTGGCGGGCGTAAGCGGAAAGGGTTTCCACGTAGCGACGCTGCCCTTCGGCGTAGATGGTGTCGAAGGCGAGGGAAGACTTGCCGGATCCGCTCAGGCCGGTGATGACAGTAAGGGTGTTCCGGGGGATTTCTACGTCAATGTTTTTGAGGTTATGCTGGCGCGCCCCACGTACTGAAATCTTAGTGATCGCCATCTAAAAGCCCGAAAAGTAATGTCCCTTCGTAACGTGGACGGGTGCTCAGAATTGTTGGAAAGTAGGAGTGCGCACTTCTACATAGGTATCTTATCGGTCAACAGCGACCAGCGTCAACGCGGGGTACATTGAGAGGTTGGACCGCGGCGAAGTTGGAGCAAAACCGGGCCTGAGTAGAAGGCGGAGCGAATAAAGTAAGGCGGGCCGAACCTTGAACGCGTTAGTGGCAACCTTGGTGCTTTTCTCGACGGTGGTCGCGGCAGTTGGGCTGGGTGTATGGGCGGCGGGCTGGGTGGTGAACGGCATCCTGGATGCGTTCGGCAGCCGGACGCAGCAAGAACCAGCGCCCCTGCTGGTTCCCAGTCAAACCCACGCCAGCGGCGACTAGCCGGGCGGCGCCGACCTGGTGGTCGCGGCAGCCGGGCGGCTGCAGTTCCATTCCCCGAGAATCCTTCCTGTTGTTCTTAGAATTCCTTGAAAAACGGTAAAGGGCGAAGTTTAAGGTCTGGGCTTTTAGGACTCGACCCTGGTTCTTCCAGGGCCAGCCTGAGTCATTGGCTGGAATTGGTCCGGTTCGTATGTGCCAAGAGGTATCTGCTTTCCCCTCGTGGCACACACGAGAGCACTATCTCGAGAGAGCAGTATTTTGAAGCACTGGGTGGAAGAGTAGGTCTGGCGAAAATCGCGAGAAAGTTTTAGTCCGGCTTGTTGGGATTGGGTGGCGCGGCGGTGGGAGGCTGGTTCGGAAGGACGCCTTGCGGGGCCTGTCCGGATTGGGGATTTTGCTGCTGTTGTTGCTGCTGGCGCTGCAGTTCCTGTAACAACTGCTCGGGAGTCTTGGGCGTCTGCTGAGCTGGATTCTGCTGGTTTTGCTGGTCGGTCTGCTCTGCCTGTTCGTCGGTGGCGTCTGCGTCGTCGCTCCCGTCATTGTCCGCGGCCGGCGTAGCGTCAGCGGACGGAGGCGGAACGACGGCCGAAGCTCCCGGGAAGCCCCGCTGGGGAGAGCCAGGACGGTTGGCCGCGGCGGTGGTGGTGGTGTCTGCGGTGCCGGTTTTCGCCGTCAGCACGATGGTGTTAACTGCGGTTGGATCGGTGGCCGAACCCACCATCACGTAGTTGAAATGGGTGCCGTTCAGAAGTTCGGCAATCACGTCGCGAGCCGGACCAGGTCCAAGGTCGGCGACCACTCGTTCGCTGGCATTGGGCGGAATGTCGAGATCGGCACCGGTTTGCTGGCGGACGGCCTTGAGCACGTCGGACAGGGTGGAGTTGTGGGCCACGATGGTCAACTCACCGCCGGAGTACTGAACGCGGGGGGCCACGGCGGGCACCTGGTCGAGGGGGAGAGGCTGCAGGGGAGCGGGCGTGTACGCGGGCAAAGGCGGCACTGATTGTTCCTGCTTGGCCTGTTTTTTGGAAGGCTTGCGAATCCCCCCTTTTTGGGCGAGGGAGGTCGAAACCAACCCGGTCGCGCAGAGGCACGCCGTGAGCAAGAATGATGCGAATTGCCGCGAAAAAACTGACATAACTGCGCTGGACCCTGGCTCGGCAGTTGCTTTCCGAGGGCGGTCACCCACACCATGCGATAACCAGATTATAACATCGTGTCTGGCGCCGTCCCCGCGGGGCGCATCGAACCACGGTACACTCCTTGACGGCCAGGGCCGCCAACGAATAAGTTGCCCGTACTGCGCGAAACCTCGGCCAGGGGCGGAGAATTTATGCATTTCATTGAGAACGCTCAGGAATCCATCTCTTGCGCTCGCAGGCGCCGGTTGTTTTGGGCCACGACCGCCGTGCTGGTGTGGGTTGGGACGGCGGTTGGGCAGAGTTGCCTGACGTCGGATGAAATGGATCCGGGAACCCGCAACGGGCTAACCGCCGCAGGCCGGCAGTACTTTGACTGGACCGCCAAGGGAGATGTGGCGACCATGCGGCAAAATGCGATTCCGAGTGTGGCGGCGGACTTCGCCGGCATCGAAGCGGCAGTCAAAGACAGCCAAACGAATTTCTCGGGAGCGCAGGCGACGACGCGGCTCCCGTTTCTGTTGAAGGCCGAGGGCAAGGAGGCATTGCCGCGGGCGGAGTTTCTGTGCGGGGTGTTCGGCAGGGCGGGGCAAACCGGGAACAGCGCCGTATTTGTCATTCCGAATCTGCCGCCGGGCGAATATGGCGTGGTGATCCTGGATGTGGCGGCGAAGATGCCGACCACGCTGTCGCTGGTCTTGCAGAAGACTGGGAACGACTGGAAGCTGGGAGGGTTTTATGCCCGGCCGACCCAACTTGGAGGGCATGACGGAACCTGGTTCCGGGATCAAGCACGGGCGTTCAAGAAGAAAGGACAAAATCGCAATGCCTGGTTGTATTACGTGAAAGCACGGGACCTGATGGCTCCGGTGCCCTTCATGAGCACGCTGGAGACGGACCGGATTTATGACGAGTCACAGGCTGTACAGCCCCCCGATACGCCCTCGGCGGAAACGCCGGTGGAGCTGTCCGGGGAAGGAAAGATATATCGTGTCACGAGCATCTTCCCGGTGGGGATCGAGGGTGACGTAGACCTGGTGGTTAAGTATCAAAGTCCCAGCGTGGCGAACACGGCGCAGGCTTACCAGGACAACCTGGCGGCGATCCGAGCGCTGGTGGCGAAATACCCGGAGTACCGGGAGGGATTTGCCGCCATCATCGCGCGGGCGGTGGAACCATCGGGAAAAGATTACGGGACCATGGTGGCGGTGAAGGATATTAAGTAGCGGTCTCGGTTATCAGCTCTCAGTTCGCGGCTGACGCCTCGTCATAAGAACTGAGAATAACTTTTCACGTCTCCTGCTCGAACACACATTCCTTCGGATCCTTGTCGTCACGCAATCCCAGAAAAACCGGGGCGCGCAGCTTGGGACCACCCTCTTCGGTCATGTGGGTCCACTCTGAAAACTGTATTTCCGCGACAAACTGGGGCTTGAGCCAGTGGACTTTTTTCAGGGCTTCGACCTTGCCGGTGAAGGGAGTGGAATTGGTCTCGAGCGGCTTGAGAAGTTTCCACAGTGCCGCGAGGGTTTTGTGATCGAAGCCGCTTCCGGCCTGGCCGACGTGGATGAGATTGCCTTTCCGGTCGTAAAGACCCAGCACGAGCGAACCGAAATACTGGCGGGTGCCTTCCGGTTCGGTGTAGCCGCCGATGACGGCCTCGAGGCGGCGGGTGATCTTGATTTTGAGCCATTCTCGAGTACGGCGCTCTTCATAGCAACTATTTCGCTTCTTGGCGAGGATGCCTTCGAGGTCCTTTTGGCGAGCGACGTCGAATAAGCTTTTTCCGTTGGCGACGAAATGATCGGAGAGGCGGATGGTGTCGCTGGGAGCGACCAGGATCGAGGCCAGAGCTTCTTTCCGGTCTTCCAGTGGCACGCGGCGCAGATCGTAACCGTCAAGGTAGAGCAGGTCGAAAACGTAGTAGAGGACGGAGATTTCGGACCGGGGAGCGACCCGGCGGTTGCGGTCGCGAAAACCGGTGCGTTGCTGCATCAAGCTGAAGGAGGAGTGGCCGTGCTCGTCGAGGGCGACGATTTCGCCGTCCAGAATGGCGATTTTGGCGCTTACGAATTTTGGCAGGTCGTGAAGGTCGGCATATTGCGCGGTGAGATCGTTCTGATTTCGGGAGACGAGGCGAAGTTTGCCCTGGTCGATGAAAGCGATGGCGCGGTAGCCGTCCCATTTAATTTCGAAGAGCCAGTCGGGATTGTCGAAGGGGCTCTCGACCGAGGTGGCCAGCATGGGGTAGATCGCCGTGGGCATGGGGGCGCGAACAGCTCCGGTGAGATTCTTGGGAACAGCTTGAGCCGCAGAGGAAGCGGAGGCTGGCCGCAGAGGACGTGGAGGAGGGCTTTTCACCGGGTAGGACTCCCGGGATGCGGCGGAATGTTGATCGGAGCGGGTGGCTTTGGCTTGGGCGAAGGACTCGAGCCGGGGCCCGCTGCCGGAGTGCGGGGACTTGGTGGACTCTGGTGCCGGTCCGTTGGCTACGCGGACTTCAGGCGCCGTTTCTTTGTTTTTTTTTCCGCGGCGGAGGGCGCAATGGGAATTGGTTCTTGCTTGCTGGACTTTGCTTTAGTGGCGGAAAGGGGCTGTTTGGCCTTCGTTTTGCCGGGGGATGTTTTTCCAGCAGACCCTTTTGTCGCCGATGCTTTTGACCTGGACTGATTCGCAGAAGCCTTCTGCTGGTCGTGCTTGGCGACGGCGTCGGCGAGCCAGGCGGCCTTGAGTTTGCCGCGGCCGGCGGGGCGGCTGCGCCATTCGGCGGAGGCTTGGTCGCCGGCGATCTCGTCCATGCTGCGCTTGGTGAGCACGGAGCTGTCGTATTGGTCGATGTCGTAGTCTTCGACCTCGTGCTGGTCGTGCTTCTTGATGAGGAGCCACTCATTGCCCTTGCTTCCCGGGCGGCGGCCTTTCATCTTGACGAGGGCGAGGTCGCCCTTCAGGCGCTTGCCGTTGAGACGGAACTTCAGGTCGCCCTTGGCTAGCATGGCACGGGCTTCTTCGTCGGTCGCAGGCACGTACTTGCCATCGACCAGAACCGGGGAGAGGGGTTGCCAGGTACCGACGTCCCAGACCATCACGGAGCCAGCGCCGTAGTTGTCGGCGGGAATATTGCCTTCGAAGTCGAAGTAGGAGACGGGATGATCTTCGACCTGCATGGCAAGGCGCTTGTCGGCGGGATCGAGAGAGGGACCTTTGGGGACGGCCCAGGATTTTAGGACTCCGTCGAGTTCGAGTCGGAAGTCGTAATGCAGATGCGAGGCACGATGCTTCTGCACGACGAAGCGGTGACCGGTCTTGGTCTCGAGTTTGGGCGGGGGCTCAGGTGTGGCTTCGAAACGCCGTTTACGCTTGTATTCCTCAAGCGACATAAGCTTATTGTAGCTAAAGTAAAGCGTCGGCGGGGGTGTGGCGCAAGAACCCCAAGAACTGACCGCCGGGGAATGCGTGGTGCGAGGTATTCAGAAACGTCAAAGCGCGGAATCGGGCCATCGCATGAAACGAGAATATCCAGATGCGCCGTTGGTGGGCGTGGGAGCGATCATCATTGATGGGAATCGCGTCGTGCTGGTGAAGCGCGGGCGGGCGCCGCTAATAGGGAAATGGTCGATTCCAGGAGGCGTGCTCGAAGTGGGGGAGACCTTGCGCAAGGCGGTGGTGCGCGAGGTGAGTGAAGAGACCGGCCTGGTGGTTGAGCCAGGGGAGTTGCTGGGAGTATTTGAGCGCGTAGTGCCCGATGAGCAGGGTCGGATGAAGTATCACTATGTGCTGATTGATTTCCTGTGCCGAAGAGTGACCGGACAGCTTGTGGCAGGGGATGACGCGGACCAAGTGCGCTGGTTCCAACGCGAGGAGTTGGCTGGTTTGGACTTGGCAACAGAGACCGAAGAAGTGATTCTCAAGGGCTTTGAGAAGGCTGGAACGGCCGGATAACCGATCGGCCGCGCGATGCAAGGCAGGAACAGTTTCCGATCGAAGGAGCGCCCATGGCACAGACTCGAACGTCGCATAGTCAGGTGGGGATGTATTTGGGCTTCGTGTTCCTGTTCAGTGCAGTTTTTTATTTTTTGATGTTACGAGCGCACACGCTGGCTGGAAGCGGAGGGCTGTACGTGCTCGGGATCATGTGGTGCCCCGCGCTGGCGGCCTTCGTGACGTTGCGGCTGAACGGACGGCGAGCGGCGGAACTCGGGTGGAAGTGGCCCGAGCGTAAGTATGCTGCGATGAGTTGGTATGTCCCCCTGATGTACGGCGGAATTGCGTACCTGATTGTCTGGATATCGGGACTGGGAGGGTTTCCCAATCACGAATTCATGGACGGCCTGGTAGGGCGAATGGGGTTGAGGATTTCGCCGGCTGCGTCCACCGTACTCTACGTGGTCCTAACAGGAAGTTTCGGACTGGTCGGCAGTCTGGCAAGGGCGCTGGGGGAGGAGATAGGCTGGCGCGGCTTTCTGGTGCCAGAGCTTTCGAAAACCACGGGATTCACGAGCACGGCGCTGATCAGCGGAATCGTGTGGGCGTGCTGGCATTATCCGGTGCTGATCTGGGGAGATTACAACGCGGGCACCCCGAGCTGGTACGGGCTGAGTTGCTTTACGGTGATGGTGGTGGCGATTGCCGTGGTCTTCGCCTGGCTGCGGCTGAAGTCAGGCAGCTTGTGGACAGGGGCAATCCTGCACGCCAGCCATAACCTCTACGTTCAGGCCATCTTCACCCCGCTGACGCAGAACCGAGGCAAGACCGCCTGGTTCATCGACGAGTTTGGTGCGGTACTGCCGATTGTTGCCGTGGGGTTTGCGATTTATTTCTGGAGCCGGAGAAGGGAAGTGGAAGGCGCGATTGAAGTAGAGGTTGAACGGTCGCAAGCGGTAGCTGAGTCGCGCAAAGGAATTCTCAGCGAGGGTTAGTGCGCACGTTTTGTCGGCGCAATCAGGCGCCAGGCTTCGAGCAGGCAGGTGCCGAGTTCTTCGTCGTCGATTTGCGGAAGTTCAATGCCGATCCAGCCGCGGACGCCCACGTATGGCGGCAGGAAGAACTTGTCAGGCTCGGTCCTTATCAAGCTGGCCTGGGCGCCGGGCGGCACCGGGATCCACACGGCGATGTGCCCCTCGTCGTGGTGGTCGTTGGCGAACATCGCGTAGACCTTCTTCTTCACGAAGAATGTCGGCTCGCCGTGGGAGAGTTTCTCTGTAGTCTCGGGCAAGGCGGAACAGAGGCGGTGAACCCGGCGAATGTGCTCCTCGCCGGCCGGATTTTTCTTTGCTGGACCCTTCATGCGGACCTCGGACGGAAGGCGTGGGGGGAGATTCTCGCGTCCACGAAAGCAAAAATACGAAATAAAACGGCCCGCGCACGGTTAAGTACGCGGGCCGCCGGTGGTACTGTTGGGATTGACCAAGAGGTGGTCACTCTACGTGGCCTCTTCGGCAACTCCGGGTCCCAGTTCGACCTGCAACTGGGCGGATCGCAACCCTAACTCACCGGTAGTGTGCGGGCTGTAGCATCCCGAGGAACCTTGTGGTTCCGGCGGGAGCCCCGCTTAGAGCGACCGCTCTAAGTCGCAGCCACCTCACCTGGTCTTTTGCACCCTCTACAACTGCCATCTGAACTTGTCATCCGACCACCTCCTTTCCGGTGTAATCGCAGACTAGTACGGAAGGGGCGTCCGCGTCAACCGGCACGAAAGTGGGTTCCGGCATGGTCAACAGTCAAAAGCAAAAGCAACCACAAACGGACAAGAAGGCACCACGAAGGCTCTTAAGCGAAACCCTTTGTGTACTGTTCGTGTCCCCGGTGGTTAAGCGTTTGAGTTCTTCCGTGGGCTGATCGTCGAGATCTCTTGCGCAGCTTGCGCGATGCTTTCCGGTTTGCCCAGATCGCGCCAGTAGTAGTCGTCGGCGCGGAAGGCGAGGATCCTTTCTGCATCTGCGGCCAGGCGCAGGTACGCCGTAACGATCGAGAACGCGCCGCTTTCGGTGAGCATGGTCAGCAGTCTCGGGGAGATGACGTGGATGCCGGAGAATGCTAAAGCCGCAAACTCCAAGGTGGGGCGAAGCAGTTCCGGTGTGCTATCTCGTCCGGCGCGACGGCCGCAAAGCTGCAGCGATCGATCGAACAGCAGGTAGCGGGAAGTCTCTCGATCCTGGACCGCCAAAGTGGCTAGGGCATCGTTTTCGGCGTGAAATTCGATCAGGCGTCGCAGGTCAATGGTACTGAGGACGTCGACGTTGTGCACGATGAAGGGCTCGTTTGGGGCATTGGGAGAATCGAGGAAGAACGGAGCCGCTTTTTTCAGGCCGCCGCCAGTGTCGAGCAGGACATCCTCGCGGGAAATCTCGATGCGCATTTCGAAGTTGTCGTGGGTCCTCAGGTAGTCGATGACCATATCCGCGAAATGGTGAACGTTGATGATGACGTCACGGATCCCGAACGTGCGCAGGCGGGTGAGCGTGATCTCGAGCAAGGTGCGACCGGCGACTTCGACGAGGGCTTTGGGGCGGGTGTCGGTGAGCGGACGCAGGCGGGTACCGAGACCGGCGGCCAGGATCATGGCTTTCATTCAGCCCGGCTCTCCAACTCGCGGTGCTGCAGAACTACGTGAAGACTGTTGCGGGCGCGCAGCCGCTTCGCCAACTGCTCGGCGAGGTAGACGGAGCGATGCTGACCGCCGGTACAGCCGAACGACACCATCAGGTGCCGGAAGCCGCGGCGCTGGTATTCGTGAATGCTGGCGTCAACCAAGGAGAGGGCGCTGGCGAAAAACTGGTGCACACTTTCTTGCTGGTTCAGGTATTCGATGACCGGGGCATCCCTGCCGGTGAGGGCTTTGAAACGCTCCTCGCGGCCGGGATTGGGCAAACTGCGGCCATCGAACACGAAGCCGCCGCCATTGCCGGTCTCGTCCTTGGGCCAACCACGGTGGAACGAAAAACTGATGATGCGCACGGTGAGATTGTCCGCGCTGGAGGCGAGGCCCTGCAGCTTTTCCGAGCCCAGCATGCTGTTGAAGGCGCCCAGCAGCGTGGGCAGAGCGATCGGCAATTCAACATTGTGCTGTAACCAGCGGAGATTCTTGAGGGCGTAAGGCACGCTTTGCAGGAAGTGCGGTTTGCGCTCGTAGAAGCCGCGAAATCCATAGGCGCCCAGTGCCTGCATGATGCGCACGTAGACGAAGGAATAGTAATAGCGCAGGAAGTCGTCGCGGTCGAGCCGCAGGAAGCTGCCCAGCTGCTCAAGGTAGTGGTCGAGCAAACCCTGACGCAAGTCGGGTGGAAGATCCGCTTTCGCATCGTAAAGCAGCGAAGCAATGTCATATTGCAGGGCGCCCTTACGGCCACCCTGGTAATCAAGAAAGAAGGGCTGGCCATCGCGCAGCATGATGTTGCGGGATTGGAAATCGCGGTAGAGAAAATAATCCTGCGGAGCGCCCAGCAGGAGCCCGGTCAGACGGTCGAAATCGTCTTCGAGTGCCTGCTCGTTGAAGGGGATGCCCGCCAGCCGGAGGAAATAGTACTTGAAGTAGTTCAAGTCCCAGGAGATGGACTGACGGTCGAAACGGGCGCGCGGGTAGCAGACGCTGTAGTCGAGATCGCGTCCAGCTTCAACCTGAAAACGGGGCAGGATCGCGACTGCCTTGTGGTAAGCCTCAACCACTGTGGGGGAAATGGTTTCAGCGGAGCGATTCCCGGAGAGAAACTCAAAGAGCGAGGTATCGCCCAGGTCTTCTTCGAGGTAGGCACCGTGGTCGAGATCTTGTGCGTAGATCTGCGGTACCGGGAGTTGGTGGCGGTGAAAGTGGCGCGTGAATGCGAGGAAGGCGGCGTTTTCTTCACGAACGTCGTGCAGAATGCCGATGACGCTGCGCTGATCGTCGGAGAGTCGGACGATCTTGCGGCCGGATCCTCCCAGTTCGCCCTGCAACTGGACGACACGTGTGGGTGGATGTTGGAACTGCTGTTCGAAGAGGGCGTTAAGAACGTCCATGGATGTCGGTTGTGGCATGACAAAGATACCATTCGGGCTGGGATTGGACGTGAGTCGCTGAGGGCAAAACCACTTGGCCCTGCTCCGGGCAGGATGCCAGCGCGAGGTTGCGGGGGCTTGCTTCCCGGATCGGGAAAGTTCTTTTGGAAAGCTTCCGGATTCCCCCGTTTCCTTGAGTGCCTTCGATAGAGCCGGACTATGTTAGAGGATGGTGGCGTCAAGGCGAACGACGGCTCAAGTGGAACGGAGGCTGGCATGGAAGTGGTGATCGAACATTTGGGAGCGGTGCAATTTGAAATCAAGGCGCGAGAGCACGTGATCGTATCGGACCAGCCTCGGGAGAATGGCGGCTACGACGAAGGAATGACGCCACCGGAGTTGCTGCTGGCGTCGCTCGGATCGTGTGCGGCTTTTTATGCAGCGCAGTACTTGCGCAAGCACAATTTGGCGACGGAGGGCACGCGCGTGCGGGTGGTAGCGGAGAAGGAGAAGAATCCGGCGCGTCTGGACCATTTCCGGATCGAGGTCGAGATACCCGCACCGTTGAACGAGGCGCACCGGGCAGGGGTTGAAGAAGCTGTGCACCGTTGCCTCATTCACAACACGTTGCTGCAACCGCCGCGAATCGAGTTTGAGTTCCGGAGTGTTGCTCTGACGGCACGATGACACCGGGCCAATGCCACCGACGCTAGGCCTTCGCTTCTGAGGTAAGCTCGTTTCCTGTCGCCCACGACAGGACATGTCCCCCGGCTATCTAGCCGTTGACCTTTCTCCTGCCTAGACTGGAACTCTCCCCTCAGGGAAATCTGGTTTCCCGGTAAGTTATTGTTTTATAAGGATTTCCAGCGGTACGCGTCGGGTTGCGGCAGGCCAATATGGGCAAGCACCCGGTAGGCGAATTCAAGCGCCATGGCGTCGAGGCCGGTGGGACGGTTGTAAAAGGTCGGGATCAAGGGGAAGACGGTAGCCCCAGCGTCGGCTGCTCTGTACATGTTGCGAATGTGAACCTTATTCAGTGGGGTTTCACGCACGCAGAGCACCAGCGGCCTTCGTTCTTTGAGACTTACATCGGCGGCGCGCTCGATCAGTTGAGAAGCAATGCCATTGGCAATGCGCGCCAGGGTACCAACACTGCAGGGGAGAATGACCATCCCATCGGCGGGATAAGAACCGCTGGCTACGTTGGCGCCGATGTCGTTGTTGGCCTGGGGATGGATTTTGCGGGAAGACTTGCCAAGCAGTTGTCGGACCAGGTTGCTGCGTCCGCGAAGTCCCAGCTCTTCGGCGAGCACACGCAAGCCGCTGTCGGAGGCGATGAAGTTTACGGTTTTGATGCGGGCGTCCCGCTCGACCGCGAGCAGGAAGTGTTTGAGGAAGAGCGAACCGCTGGCCCCGGTGGTAGCGACTGTGAGGTTTTGGGGCGGATGGGGCAAGCAGGCTCCTTGGGCAATGGCCCTGGAGTTTCGAGCATAGGGAGGCTGCGGACGGGAAGTCAAGGCAAGTTCGGAAAAGCCTTGGACCGGTGCAGAGCATTTTTGGAATCGTAATGGCCAATCTTTCTCACTTGCGATCGCGACGCTCGGCGGCGCAGTTGCACGCGCTCGAGGGAGTGGAGCGCGAAATTCGCGCCAATGATCCCAATGGGCGGCGGAAGTACCTGAAAGACTTCAGCGCAGCGTACCGCACGTACGAGACAGTGTTGGATTCTGCGCGAGTGCAGGACGCGGTGGCTGCAGCGGACTTGGTGCTGATCGGCGACTACCATGCGCTGCCGGCTTGCCAGCGGTTTGCCAGCACGCTGCTGGAACAGCAGGCGATTGTGGGAGATCGTCCGGTGGTTCTGGGGGTGGAGACAGTCTTCGCGCGTGACCAGCACATCCTGGATGAATGGTGGCGGCGGGAGATCGATGAGGACGAACTAAGGGAGCGCATGCGCTTCCAACTGGATTGGGGTTACGACTGGGCTCCATTTTATGAACTGCTGGTGACGGCACGGGAACATGGCGACGCGATTTACGGCCTGGATTGCATGCCGCGGGAAGACCTGCGCAAGATCGGGGCTCGCGACCGGCACGCGGCGGAAAAGATTGCGGAGATCCGGCGGCGACATCCCAGCGCGGTGGTCCTGGTGTTGTTTGGCGAGTCCCACCTGGCGCCTGCTCACTTGCCGCGCGAAGTGCGAATGGCGCTGCCCGAGGAGCGGGTGCTGACGGTACTGCAGAACGTCGACGCGCTGTACTGGCGGGCAGCCGGGGAACGACATGAGCGGGTGGAGGCGGTGCGGGTGGCGGAAGACGTGGTCTGCGTGTTCAATGCGACGCCGCTCGAGAAATACGAGAATTACCGGCTGTGCCTGGATCGGTGGAAGCGGGAAGAATCAGACCAGCCGGATCTTGGGCCCACCGTCTATAACCTGATCGACGGGCTGGTGCGCTTTCTCGGAATCAACCGCTACTCGCCGCATAACACCACCCAACCCAAGTTCCTGGTCGATTTGCTGCCTGAAGTCTACTACCGGTCTTCGGATGGGCTGTTGCGGAGGCTGCTGTCCCGAAAAGGAGTCAGCGAGGAAGAGCGCCAGGCGATGCTGCAGCGGGTGGAAGATCGCGGCTGCGCTTACCTGCCACAGGTGAACGCCTTCTACATGCACGATTTTCAAATGGTGCACGCGTCGGAGGAAGCCACACGCTTCTTGCATCATGCCTGCCGGGGATTGCCTGCCCGCGTGACGGCGCGCGAGGAAGCGGCAGATGAGCCGGCGGACTTTTTCTACGGCCGGGTGCTGGAGAACGCGCTGGCGTACTTCGGATCGCGCGTGCTGTATCCGGCACGTGCGGCGGTTCGCGAGGCAGACTTGCGCGACTTAAGCGAACAGACCCGCGAGGATGTGGAGCGGCAAACGGGTCTGGGATTTGCCGAGTCGATGCGCGCGCTCGATCTTCTATTGTTGCACCGGCTGTTGGAAGTGGATGTGAAGCAATGCGAGCGGGTGCGGGGATCGCTGGACGAGGGTATCCGCAGCAGCGGAGCGAAGTTCGAATTCATCACGCGGAAGCTGGGATACCTGCTGGGATGTGACCTTTACGACGGCTACCTGGAAGGGCGCGTCACACCGGGTTTCGTGCGCGGATTGTTTCTTATGCATGTGGAAGAGCCGGGGGCGGCCCGAGAAGCATACTTCACACTGGTGCATCGGCTACGCGGGGTGCGGCGGAGACCGCACTCGGTGCGGAACCCCAGATAAGCAATCGCCGTCAAGAATTCGCTTTATTTCTTACTCCCTTCCACACAAGAACTGCTGTCTCAAGCCCAGACTTGGCAGGCTTGCTGCTTGCGGTGTCGTCTTCAGTGAGCGGCCGGGACGTCGTCCGAAGCTGCCACATCGCGCCCAGTGAGAGTGCTAGACTTGAAAAACCTCAGTCCATCCTATGAATACCCTGGCGGTGAAAGACTCATTTCCGAGGGCGCGGGCGCTTGAGCAAGGCCGGGAATTGGCGCGAAAGCAGGCATGGGGCGCGGCTTTCTCCCGGCTCTCGGAAGCGGATCTCCAGTCGCCGCTTGATCCCGAAGATCTTCAACTTCTTTCAGTAGCCGGTCACCTGATTGGGAAAGATGCCGAGAGCGGAGAAGCGCTGGCGCGGGCTCATCAGGGCTTTCTGAGCCGTGGGGAAAAGCGGTCGGCGGCACGCTGTGCGTGTTGGCTCAGTTTCGTGTTAATGCTCAGAGGCGACCGGGCGCAGGCCAGCGGATGGCTTGCGCGCGCCCGTCGTTTGCTGGAAAACGAACCCGACTGCGTGGAACACGGTTATCTGCTCCTGGCGGCTGCGATGGGCTCGGTCCGGGATGGCGATCTCGGCGGGGCCCATGCGGCTTTCCTCGAAGTCGCAGCTGCAGGACAGCGATTCGGCGACCGGGACCTCGCCTCGCTAGGCCTGCAAGGTCAGGGACGCACCCTGATGCGGCAGGGAGAAACGGCGCGCGGGGTGTCATTGCTCGACGAGGCGATGGTTGCGGTGATGGCGGGGGAAGTTTCTCCGATCGTCGCGGGTGGAATTTATTGCAGTGTGATTGAAGCCTGTGGAGAAATCTTCGATCTGCGCCGGGCGCAAGAATGGACATCGGCGCTGGAGCGGTGGTGCCGTTCGCAGCAAGACCTGGTTCCCTATCGAGGTCATTGCCTGATTCGCCGCGCCGAGATTATGCAGATGCAAGGGGCCTGGCGGGATGCGCTGTTGGAAGCTCAAAGCGCATGCGAACGTCTCTCGCAACCGGCGCCCAAACCAGCGGTGGGGCCGGCCTTTTATTGCATGGCTGAGATGCACCGCTTACGCGGCGATTTTGCAGAAGCCGAGAAAGCCTATGGAGAGGCGAGCCGGTGGGAGCGGGTGCCAAGACCGGGGCTGGCGTTACTGCGTTTGGCTCAAGGACGAGTGGAGGCCGCCCATGCCGGCATTCGTCAAGTGGCGGATGAGGTGGCAGCGCCGGGCAAACGAGCGGAGACGCTCAGCGCTTATGTTGAAATTGCGCTTGCGGCCAACGATTTGGCGGGCGCGCGCAGCGCTGCGGACGAGCTTCTGGGGATCGCAGGCCGGATCGATGCAGAGTTTCTTGACGGCTTGTCTGCCTTCGCGAACGGCGCGGTGCTTTTGGCCGAGGAGGACCTGCAGGGTGCGGTCATGGTGCTGCGGCGAGCGCTGGCTTGCTTCCTGCAACTCGAGGCGCCCTATGATGCGGCTCGGGTCGAGGTATTGCTAGCATGTGCCTATGGAAAGCAGGGGAATGCAGAGTCCGCAGAGGTCGAGTTCGCACGAGCGCGCGAGATTTTCCAGAAACTGGGAGCTGTGCCTGACTTGGCACGCCTGGAGGCCCTGGCGCGCAAAAAAGCGTTGTCGCCGGCGGGACCGCTGAGCCCGCGCGAGGTGCAAGTCGCACAACTGGTGGCGTCGGGGGTGACCAACCGCGAGATCGCCGAAAAGCTGAGAATCAGCGAGAAAACGGTGGCGCGCCACCTGAGCAATATCTTCAACAAGCTCGACTTGTCGTCGCGAGCGGCGGTGACAGCATACGTTTACCAGCACCGCCTGATCTGATCTCTGCCTACATATAATTACCCATTCGACCGGCGTGACCACTGGGTAGTTCGGCCGATGCGGCGCTGCCGGGGTTTGTCCTATTGTTTGGGGAGCGAGGTTGATGATGAACGAATTCAGCGCAGTAAGAAAGATTTCAACGATTGTGATCGGGGGAGGCCAAGCGGGACTGGCAGTCGGGTATCACCTGGCCAAACGACGGCTTCCCTTCCAGATTCTCGACGCGAACCTGGACATCGGGGACGCGTGGCGCAAGCGTTGGGACTCGCTCCGGCTATTCACTCCGGCTCGTTACGCGGGCCTTCCCGGGCTTCCTTTCCCGGCTCGGGGTGATGCATTCCCGACCAAGGAACAGATGGCGGACTACCTCGAGGCTTACGCACAACACTTTCGCCTGCCCGTGCAAACGGGCGTCAAGGTAGAACGGGTATCGAAGCAAGGCGACCGCTTTGTGGTGGAGACGAGCCAAGGACAGTTCGAATCCGAACAAATCGTTATTGCCATGGCAAACTATCAAACTCCCCGGGTACCCGAGTTTGCCCCAGATCTGAGTCCAGGGATCGTGCAGCTTCACTCGCACAATTATCGCAATCCCTCGCAATTGCAGAAGGGAGGAGTGCTGATCGTAGGGGCCGGCAACTCAGGTGCTGACATCGCGATCGAGGTTGCGAAGACCCATCCGACCTGGATGTCGGGGCAGGAGTCCGGGCATATTCCGTTCGCCATCGAGAGTGTTCTGGGGCGTTTCCTGCTGATACGCATCGTCAGATTTATCGGTCATCATGTGCTTACCTTGAGCACGCCGATTGGGCGGAAGGTCCGTCCTAAGCTGTTGTCGGGCGCGACGCCACTGATTCGGGTCAGGCCTAAAGAGCTCATCAATGCGGGGATCGAGCGCGTTTCCCGGGTCGTGGGCGTTCAGGATGGACAGCCGCTGCTGTCGGGCGGGAGAACTCTCGATGTGGCCAATGTGATCTGGTGCACGGGCTACCAGCCTGGTTTTTCGTGGATCGATCTCCCGATTTTTGGGGAGGAGGGAAGGCCGGCACATGAGCGCGGAATTGTGAGCGGCGTGCCCGGAGTGTACTTTGTCGGCTTGCACTATCTCTATTCGATGACATCCGCGACACTGACCGGAGTGGGAAGAGACGCGGAGCGCATCGTCAAGGCGATCGAATTGCGGACCTCGGCCCGGGCGGCGGACAAGGCACGCCTTTCGCGGTCCGCGGTCGATGTGCGGCCACCACGGCCCAAAGCCGAGTTGGTGTCTCCGTAAAGACTGCTTGCGCCGCATTTTGTTGGGCGAGTCTCTCCCGCGAGCTTCATCCACAAGCCCTGACAACCCTCGAACCGGCCCCGGATCCACATGGGGCGAACTGATGTACCAGCTGAAGGCGGCCGCCGAAGGAAAAACCCCCGGGCCGCTGTTCCGAGTAAACGAGCTGGCATACTAGGGGCCAGCGGGATACCTGCGCCGTGGAAGGGTTCAGCCGGGGTGCTAATCTAGAGATCCGGCAGGCCGGACGGCTCGTGCTGGATGCCTCCATTGAACGCCGAATCCATCCGTAAATTGTTCGAGGACGTGCGGCGGGGAAGACTCTCGCCGGATGATGCCGTGGCGCGCCTGCGGCATTTGCCATTTGAAGACCTGGGGTTTGCCAAGGTGGATCATCATCGCGCCTTGCGCGCCGGCATGCCGGAGGTGATTTTCGGCGAGCGGAAAACTCCGGCGCAGGTGGCGGCGATCTTCGCAAAGCTCGCAAAGCATGGAGGAAACGTCCTGGCCACCCGCGCCGATGAAAAGCAGTTCGCCGCGGTGAAGAGAAAAGTGCGTGGTGTCGAGTACAAAGAGATGGCGCGGGCGATTGTGCTGCAGCGCGACCCGAAAAAATATGGAAAGGGAATCATCACGGTGGTGTCGGCGGGGACGGGCGATATCCCGGTGGCGGAGGAGGCGGTGGTTACGGCCGAACTGATGGGAAATGACGTCCAGCACCTGTACGACGTGGGAGTGGCAGGGGTCCACCGATTGCTGGCGAACCGCGAAACCCTGGCCAAGGCGCGTGTGTTGATTGTCTGCGCAGGCATGGAAGGTGCTTTGCCAAGCGTGGTGGGAGGCCTGGTAGGAGTGCCCGTAATTGCAGTGCCGACCAGCGTGGGCTACGGCGCCGCTTTCAAAGGATTGGCGGCGCTACTGGGGATGATGAACTCGTGTGCATCGAACGTGAGCGTCGTCAATATCGATAACGGCTTTGGGGCCGGTTATGTGGCGTCGCTGATTAACCGGGCCTAGTCCGCACCTACCAGAGGTCTAAGAATGCTTCCCGTTCAGCCAGAAAAAAGAGGCACGGCTTGCGCCGTGCCTCGAGGAGAGAAGTGGACCTTACAAACCCTGTTTGGAGCCGTTGTCGACGATCAGGTTGTTTTCGACGCTGAACACGCCCGGAATCTGGCTGACGCGCATACCGGCGATCTGCTTGTCCATCGGGCTATTCACCGCGCCGTACAAGCTGACATGACCGCCGTCGATGATGATGCGGATCGGCCGAGCGGGATCAATCGCGTACTTGCCGAGCGCGGAGTACCCGTACACTGCGCGCAAAGTGCGCAGCCGGAGGCCGTCGTCAAAGTTCGAAACCGGTGAAATCTTGATTTCGTTTACGACGTCCTTCACGCCCGGCATGCGGTAGGCAATCGCCAGCGCCGAATCACGGCCCACGTCGTTGTAAGTCTGACCACCGATCGTGGCCACGCCGTCCTTTACGCTCAACGTGTAGTAGTTGAAGGCGGCGTCGTACCAGCCCACACGGTCGTAATAGAGCTTTTTGGCCAGTTGCTCGTGCAGTTGCGCGTCGGGGACCGCAGCGCCGGCGACTTCAATCAGATTGCGGACACCCTGGACGTTCTTCTGCTTCTTCGCGGCTTTGGCGGCATCCAGTTTGTCCTGGTAGAGATTAACCGTGCCGCTCAGGGTCACGATTCCGTCTTCCACTACGGCCTTCACATCCTGGAACTTCTGATTGTCAGCCAGTTTGTGAGTCACGCTGGTCTGGATGGTGGCGTCGTAACGCGCCGAACCCGACGCTTGCGCGAACAGGCTTGCGCTGAGCAACCCCACCATCAGCGTCGCTGAAAGAAAGTTTCTGGTGTTCTTCATACGTTTCTATCTCCATCCTCAATTAACTAACTGTTTGGTTAATTATTGGATGAGCGAAGGGTTGGCGGGGATGCCTCAACTTTGCCCCAGGACGGGCTGTCTGGGAACCCATTTGTTATCAATGACTTAAACGTTTGACGATGGTTGTTGTAACGAATAATATGATTTCATGGCTCGCGATGCGGCGCGCGCTGGTCCGCCAGCAGACCTTCGCGATAGCAAAGAAGAGGCTGCCTATCTCGCCCTGCTGCGCACGGCGTACCGGCTCGAGGAAGCAGTCGGCGGATTGCTAAAGCCGCACGGGCTTTCGCCGACGCAATACAACGCGCTGCGCATCCTGCGTGGCGCCGGCGCGGAAGGCCTGCCGTGCAGCGAGGTAGGGGCGCGGATGATCAATCGGGATCCGGATATCACCCGGCTGATGGACCGGTTGGAGAAGCGCGGGTTCGTGAGGCGCAGCCGCGGCAAAGCAGACCGGCGAGTGATTCGCGCGAGCATCACCTCAACCGGGCTCAATCTTTTGGAGCGACTGGATCGACCGGTTAGCGACGGAGTACGACACCTGATGGATCGCCTGGGCCTGCAACAGATCGAGAGGCTAATAGGGTTGCTGCAGGATATTCAAAGCCATGGCTCATGTCGCCGGCAGCACCGAGCCCCGCGTACTTGAACTCCAACGCATCTCTTCTCCTTCGGAGGCGGCCTTCTACAGACGAGGCGTGAACCGCGGAGCCTCCGTCAACAATAACGAGGCCTGTCCAACGCGTGGCCGTGAATCAAAGGGCCGAGATTACGGTTTTCTTGGATGCCCGGGCTTTGAACTTGGGCGCTTCGATTTCTGTTCCGGGAAGACGCGGGCGAAGATCTTGTCGATGTTCCTCAGCTGGCGTTTCAGGTCGAAAGCGTGTTCGAGCTGTTTGGCGGGGACACGGCTGGTGATGTCCTTGTCCCTGATCACGAGCTGGCGAAAGTCCAAACCCTCCTTCCAGGCGCGCATCGCGTGCGCCTGCACCAAGCGGTATGCGTCCTCGCGGGAGACGCCATGCTCGACCAAGTCAAGCAACAGTTGGCCGCTGAAAACCAGGCCGCGGGTGCTCTCGAGGTTGGCTTGCATTCTTTCCGGGTAGACGAACATGGTGTCGACGAGGTTGCTGGTCTTGTGGAGGAGGTAGTCCACGAGGGTGGTGGAGTCGGGGACGATGATGCGCTCGACCGACGAGTGGGAGATGTCGCGCTCATGCCAAAGGGGAACGTTTTCGAAGCCAGCCTGGGCATTGGAACGCACCACGCGGGCGAGGCCGCTAATCTGTTCGCTGGTGACGGGGTTGCGCTTGTGGGGCATCGCCGAGGAGCCCTTCTGTTTTTCGCTGAAGAACTCTTCCGCCTCTCGGACTTCAGTGCGTTGCAGGTGGCGAATCTCGGTGGCGATCTTGTCCAGGGTGGAGGCAATGAGTGCCAGAGTTGCAAGGTAATGGGCGTGGCGATCGCGCTGGATGACCTGGGAGGAGATGTCGGCGGCTTTCAGTCCCAAGCGGGAGCAGATGCTCTGTTCGAGTTCAGGCGACAGATGGGCGAACGTTCCCACGGCTCCTGAGAATTTGCCAACGCGGAGTCCCTCCGCTGCTGACTTGAAGCGCTCGATGTTCCTTTGCGTCTCCGAATACCAGTTGGCCAGCTTGAATCCGAAGGTGATGGGTTCGGCGTGAATGCCGTGAGTACGACCGATCTGGGGAGTGTCCTTGAACTCCCAGGCGCGGCGCTTTAGAACCTCGGCGAGGCGCTCGAGGTCCTCGACGATGATGCCCGAGGCCTGACCGATGAGCAAGGCCTGCGCGGTATCGACGACATCGTTCGAAGTGAGACCGTAATGGAACCAGCGGGCATCGGGGCCGACGATCTCGGCCACGGCCGTGGTGAAAGCGATGACGTCGTGACGGACCTCAGCTTCGATTTCCTGGATACGCTCGAGTTTGAAGCCGGCGCGCTCGCGGATGGCTTTGGCGGCCTGCCTGGGCACGAGGCCGGCTTCGGCGAGCGTTTCGGTGGCGGCGACCTCGACGGTGAGCCAGGTACGGAAGCGGTTATCGTCGCTCCAGATGCGCCCCATTTCGGGACGGGTGTATCGGGGGATCAAGGGGTGGTTTCTCCCATCTCGGTGAAAATCCGGGAACCGAGAATTGTAAATTGAGCGAGCAACGAACGTCTATGAAACGGCCCGCCGACAGGATACCGGGGGCCGCCTGCGGGATCCCTGGACTCCGGGTGCCACGCCGGCCCGCAGCGTACCCGTCGAACCCGGCGCGCATAGCAGACGGGCTTCTTGTTTGGGGTTTTGTATGCCAACGGAGGGGTTCGAAAAGATCAAACATATCGTGATACGATAGATGCGTGGATTACAGAGGTTTTTGTCTTGCTACGATATAATTCGCGGCATGGAAACACTCACCCTGTCGGACTACGAATCTCTAGCGGAGCTGCGGTACCAGATACGGTGCTTCCTCTCGTTCAGCGAACAGGCGGCGCGGGCTGCGGGCCTGGAGCCAAGGCAACACCAACTGATGCTCGGTTTGAAAGGGCTGCCGCGAGATGTGCGGCCCACGATCGGGGAATTGGCTGAGCGTCTTCAGATTCAGCACCACAGCGCGGTGGAACTAGTGAACCGGCTGGCGGCCGCGGGGTATGTCCGGCGGAGGCGCGGCGGCGGGGACCGGCGCGAGGTGCTTGTGTCCCTGACTGCCAAGGGGGCAAAGGTATTGCGGAACCTGTCCTTGCACCACCGCGCGGAATTGCGCTTGGCGGGCCCAACCCTGGTGAAGGCGCTCCGTCGGGCCATGCGGGGGGCACGGACGGGAAATGGAACGCGCGCGCAGGCGGCCGCGGGAAAGAGCAAACGCTCCTAACTAGGTCAAGTTCACATGAATCTTGGAGATGGATCGGACGGGAACGGCGGCTCCTCGGCCGGGACAGGCGCAACCCGGCCTGGCCTGGGAACGATGGGCCCGCGATCAGCATCGACGGAGACACGGGCCCAATTCCGATTACTGCTGGTGTCATGCCTGGCCGGCGCGATCGGCTTAGTAGCGGGCGCAATCGCGTTCGTGCTGTACAACCTGATCGGGCTGTTCACCAACCTTTTTTTTTATCATCGCTGGGACTCAACCTTCAGAAGCGCGCGGCTGAATGAACTGGGACTGTGGGTGATCGTGACGCCAGTCATCGGCGGACTCATCGTCGGCGTCATGGCCAAATACGGGTCCGCGAAAATCAAGGGACACGGGATCCCGGAGGCGATGGAAGCGGTGCTTTTCAATCGCAGCCGGATCCAGCCGCGGGTTGCGATCCTGAAACCGATTTCGGCAGCCATCGCCATTGGGACCGGCGGACCGTTTGGCGCCGAAGGACCGATCATCCAGACGGGCGGCGCTGTCGGCTCCTTGGTAGGGCAGCTATTCCACACCACCGCGTCAGAGCGCAAGGTGTTACTGGCTTGCGGGGCCGCGGCGGGAATGTCGGCGACCTTTAACACGCCGATCGCGGGAGTGATCCTGGCGATCGAGCTTCTGCTGTTTGAGTTCAAGTCCCGGTCGTTTATCCCGCTGGTGATCGCGAGCACACTGGCGACCGCGGTGCACATGAAGACCCTGGGCGCGGGCCCGATGTTCACGGTGGCTCCGGTTGATTTCGGTATCCCGCGGGCTTTGCCGTTTTATCTGGTGCTGGGCGGAATTTGCGGGTTGGCGGCGGTGGGATTCAGCAAGCTGCTGTATTGGGTGGAGGATCAGTTCGAAAAGCTGCCGCTTGACCCATTGTGGTGGCCGGCGATCGGTGCGCTGGGACTAGGCATCATCGGATACTTTGTGCCGCGCGTACTGGGAGTGGGTTATGACACGATCGGCGACATTCTGAACGCGCAACTGGCGTTCAAGCTGTTGCTGGTGGTCATGATCGCGAAAGCTGTCGCGCTGGTCATCTCGCTCGGGTCGGGCACGTCGGGTGGACTGCTGGCACCGATGTTCATGTCGAGCGCCGCGCTGGGCGGCGTCTTCGCGATGACGGTGAACCGGATGTTTCCCTCGGCGAATCTGGCGGCAGGTGCGTTCGCTCTGGTGGCCATGGGCGCGGTCTTCGGAGCGGCATCGAGGGCAACGTTTACGTTCATCATTTTCGCGTTCGAGATTACGCGGGATTACAACGCGGTACTGCCGCTGATGCTGGTCAGCGTGATCGCAGATGGGGTTGCGATGCTGTTTATGCCGACCTCGTCGATCATGACGGAGAAGCTGGCGCGGCGGGGGTTCCGGATCCACCAGGATTACGAAACGGACGTGCTGCAGCAGGTCGCGGTGGCGGAGACAATGGATCGGGATGTCCCGAAGATTCCGGCTGCCATGCGAGTAGGAGAGCTTGCCGAGCGGATTGCCAAGCATGATCCGGAGGTTAGCCACCATCAAGGCCTGTTCATTGTGAATCCGGAAGGGAAGCTGGAGGGGCTGATCACACGAGGCGACGTCTTGCGAGCGCTGGATGAGGATCCTAGCGGGAGTCTCACCGTGTTGGAGGCGGGGTCGCGCGATCTGATTGTGGCTTTTCCGGACGAGGTAATTTCTGAGGCGTCGGACAAAATGCTGCACAACAATATCGGCCGGCTCCCGGTGGTGGAGCGAGCCGATCCGCGCCAGTTGATTGGCTACTTGGGACGGCACGGGGTGATGGCAGCACGATTACGCCGGTTGCACGAAGAACATGTGCGCGAGCCGGGATGGGTTCGGGGATGGCGGCGTTAAGAGCAAAAGCATTTGCTGCAGAGATGGTTGAGAAGGACCGCCAGTGACGCGGAAGCCTTTTAAGCGCAAAGAGGGAAAAAGCCGCCGAGCCCCGCGACCAGTCACTACGAATACGTGAGTGTCAATTCGAGTTTCGACCGATCGCTTCGCAGCGGCCGGTTGATGATTCAGAGTGGTGAAGTACTATTTCCGGGTGCGTGCCTCAGTGACATGCATATCACTGGCAGGAGTGCGCTGCTGGGCTGCATCAATCAGCGGGCGCAGCGCGTCGACGGAGATGCCGAGAGTTCCTCCGGAGAAGCCGTCGATGTAGGCGGAATTGATGCCGATGACTTGGCCTTCGGAATTGAAGACGGGGCCGCCACTGCCGCCGTGGGCGGTGGGCGCGTCATAGATGAGCTTGTCGCCGACCACGTCGCCGAGATGCCCGACGGTGGCCGAAGGGCGGATCAGGGAAAGCGCTGCCAGTTCGCTGGCGGCGCCGATGTCGTCGTGACGATAGGCCAGGCGTTCGTACACCTCAGTCGGAGACTTCGCAACCATCCCAGCAACACCCATGGGGTACCCAATGACGGTCACCAGTTCGCCTGGGGGCGTGGGACGCATGGCCAGGGGCAACGGCTCGAGAGTGCGAGTGGTTGGCGAAAACTCGACATGGAGAATGGCCAGGTCGCTGCGTGCGGACACGACCGTGGGCGTAAGTTCAAAGGCCGTCGGAGAACCAGGGAAGAACGCCACCAGCTTTTCGAGGGACGGGGTGGCTCCACGGCGAATCAAGGCATCCGCTTCCGGGTCGCCGTACCAGGGCTCGGATACGTGGCGGTTGGTTGCCATCAAGCCTTTGGCGACGATGAATCCTGTTCCAGATACCCGCGCGCGCAGGCGTGCCGGCTGGTTCGGAAATCCCACCTGGTAGACTCCGAAAACGTAACAGATGGAATTGCGATAGCGGTTCAGGACCATGACCGGCATGGCCTGTTCCTGTTTTAGCAACTGGACCTGCTGGTTCAGTTCTTGCACCTGTTCCTGCAGATCGCTGGTGGGGGCGGGGGCGTAGTAGCGAACGAGCAGACCAGTGCCAGCCAGCAAGAGCAAAGCTGCCGCGGTTTGGATGAGCCAGGTCCAACTCTCCCCGGCTTGGTCTACCTCAGCATTGGGATATTGCTCTGACATTGTGGTTGGGCTCGATCAGCACTCTGTGGGGGGGAGAAAAGAGGCCCAGAGGGCAAACTGCTTCGTACGCTCCTATCTTGCCGGGTGGAATGGGTTTCCCCAAGGGCACGGAAGGTGATGTACCCAAGGCAGGGCCGGGCCGTTTCTCAAAGCAGCAGGTAGCACCTATTTTCAAGCAATACAATGGCTTAGCTGCGGGAAGCGGGTAACCGTTGCCCGGTTTTGACTAACGCAATGGTTCCTTGATTCCGAGACGTTTGGCCATCTCCCGGTAGAGGAACCCTTCGCCCGGGCGGTAGGGCTGAACCCACTCGCCGTCGATGACGAACTGGGGAATGGCTCGCTTACCGGTTCGCCGGATGACCTCTTCGGCCGCCCCGGGAGTGGTCTCGATATCGATTTCCTTGTAGGGGATGTTGTGCTCGGCGAGAAAGCGCTTCGCGATGCGGCAGTCGGAGCACCAGAAAGCGGAGTAGACGAGGAGTTCCATAGCTGGAGGCTGGATTCCACTCCAGCTTACTCGGTTTTGCGGAATGATAGCGAGCCATGCGGGCGGGCGAGGAGAGCCGCGCCCCTCTCGGGGCCCGTGGACTAAACGCGCTCCAGTGCATCGAGCGTCCGCTCGTTGCGTACATTGCCGGTATTCAGAGTGGATGCTGGCTCGAACAGGAGGATCCAGGCTTCTTCATCGGCGACGGGACGGTGTTCGACACCGCGCGGGACGACCAGGAACTCGCCTTCCTCAAGCCAGATATGGCGATCACGAAGCTCCATGCGAAAGCGTCCCTTGACGACGAGGAACAATTCGTCTTCGTGGTCATGATGATGCCAGACGAACTCTCCCTTCAACTTGTCGAGCTTCACGAGTTGGCCATTGAGTTCCCCGGCGATGTAGGGTTTCCAGTATTCGGCGATTTTCGCGAACTTGTCGGCAAGATTGACCTTTTCCATGATTTCTCCTTGTGTTCAGGGGCGGATCGCTGGACTAGCTTGTTGATTCGCCGGTGCGGCCAAAGGTCGCAGGAAGTTCTTGCGGCCGGGACCGCGGATGCCTCGCTTCCGGACCGTCGGTCGTGACTTTAGTGGTTGGTCATCTGGTTACTTTCCTCGCTTCAGTTCCATTCTAGAATTCAAGCAACTCCCCCTTTTCGTACGTGTATTTGCGCACGCGCAAGCCATCGCCCCGGCGCCGCGGTCGATTTGCCGACTTGGTGGAGTCCTTATGAGCGAGACTGCAACTGCATTTGAGGTCTTGGTCACCGACTGCCAGACCCGGGCTGGACTGGCGGTGGCGCGATCGCTGGCACGCCGTGGGGTTCGCGTCCTGGGCTTGTGTTCCGAGGCTGGAAGTCCCGCATTTCATTCGCGAATTCTGGGCAACGTCGTCCAGTCTCCCTCCGCGATGCGCGAACCGGAGGCTTTCGTTGAATTTACGTTGCAGCTGATTCGCAGACACCAGATCGCATTGGCCATTCCGATCACCGATCAGGCGCTGCTGGTGTTCGATCAACATCGAGCGGAACTCGAGAACCTGACGCGGGTGGCGATGGCTGCACCCACGGCATTGCGCTCGGCGCTCGACAAGCGCGTCAACCTTGCCTTGGCCGTCCAACTGGGCGTTCCGTGCGCAAAGCAATTTGAGTTGACCAGTCTCAAACAGATCCCGGAGATGATCGACACTCTTGGTTTCCCCATCGTGCTGAAAAGACCCGGGGACCCGGTGGACAAGACCGTGCCGGCGTTCTCCTTTCGGGTGCTGTATGCACACGACGAGCAGCAACTACGCGGATACCTGGCGGAGCACTGCAAGGACGGGCAGTATCCCTTGTTTCAGGAGAGGGCGACGGGGGAGATTCACAATGTGTGCTGCTTCGCGGCGGAAGGGGAAGTCTTGGCTGCCCACGAATATCAGTCGATCCGGCGATTGGAAGGGGCGGGCGTATTCCGCAAGATTATTGCCCCGAGCCCGGACCTGCTGCAGCATGCCCGCGCTCTGCTGGGCGCGTTGCGATGGGATGGGGTTGCGCATCTTGGCTTCTTTGTCGATAAGAAACGGAACCGGGTGTGGTACATGGAGACGAACGGGCGGTTCTGGGCGTCCATTCAGGGTTCGGTGCATGCGGGGTGGGACTTTCCGTATTGGGTATACCAGTATTTCCTGCACGGGCAACGTCCCAGTCCAGGGCCAATCCGGGTTGGCAGCTTGACGTGCTGGCGGCTAGGGGATTTGATGGCCCTGCTGAACTACTGGCGAGGCGGAGAGATTCCGGCAACCGGGACTACGCCGAGCAAGGCGGAGGCCGCATTGCAGTACCTGAGCGGGTTCGCACCGAATGTGCATTCGGATGTGTTTGCATGGAACGATCCGCTGCCGGCAGTCGTCGAGTACTGGAAGCTTCGGAAGCGTTTGTGGAGCATGATTCAGAAGAGACTGGTGGCTGTGCCGGTCGAGTCTAACGCGAGCAAGAAAAAGCCGCCAGTTTTCGCTGGCGGCTAGAGCTTTCGAACGCCGAGGCGTCCCACATGCGCCTTAATTCTCGTACAGCAGGACCCCTTCCGTTTTCTCTGAGTCCACGGGCCGGTAGTACAGCTTGTCGCCGTCCAGGAAGACTTCGATGAACGCGGGGCGGGTTGTGATGGTGCCCTGGATCAGCGCTTCCGACAGCGGATCCTCGATGTACTTCTGCAGCGCGCGACGCAGCGGGCGAGCCCCGTAGCTGCGGTCGGTCAGAGTCTGGTTGAGGATCCACCGCTTGGCTTCGTCGGCCACGGTCACCGTGATCGAACGCTGCGCCAGATTCTGATTCAGCTGGTTGACCATGAGTTCGAGGATCTGGATCAAGTCCTGCTCGCTCAGGGCGCTGAACAGGATGATTTCGTCCAGGCGGTTCAAGAACTCCGGATTGAAAGTGCGCTTGACTTCGTTCTTGACCAGGTCTTCAACCTTCTCCGACACCATGTCTTCCTTCGACGACTGGAAACCCAGGCCCTCGCGCCGTTGCAAGTGCCGCGCGCCGATATTCGAAGTCATGATGATGATGGTGTTCTTGAAGTCCACCGTGTTGCCGAGGCCGTCGCTGAGCTGGCCATCTTCAAAAACCTGCAGCAGGATGTTGAAGACGTCGGGGTGCGCCTTCTCGATTTCGTCCAGCAGGACGACCGAGTAGGGGGCACGCTTGACGCGCTCGGTGAGCTGGCCGCCTTCTTCGTAGCCCACGTATCCCGGAGGCGAACCGATCAGCTTCGAGACCGAGTGCTTTTCCATGAACTCGGACATATCGAAACGGACCAGCGACTTCTCGCTGCCAAACATGAACTGCGCGAGGGTGCGGGCGACTTCGGTTTTGCCGACGCCGGTTGGGCCGAGGAACAAAAACGAGCCGATGGGCCGGTTCGGGCTCTTGAGGCCGGCGCGGCTGCGGCGGATCGCACGGGCCAGGGCAACGATTGACTTATCCTGTGAGATGATCCGCTTGTGCAGTTCTTCTTCGATGCGCAGCAGTTTCGCCGACTCCTCTTCCTTGATGGACATGATGGGCACGCCGGTCCAGCGGGAGACGACGTCCTCGATGTCCTCGCGGCCAACCACCCCGGTGGAAGATTCGTCGAGATGATATTTTTCGCGAAGAGCGCGCAGGTTCTCGCGCTCTTTGCGTTCCTCGTCCGAGTAGAAGCGCGCCTTCTCGAACTCATGATTCGCGATGGCGTTCTCCATGCGGTGAACGATGAACTTGATGCGCTTCTGGACTTCGGTGATCTCCTCCGGGAGAGAAGTCTGGCGTAGTTTCACTCGGGCGCCGGCTTCGTCGATGAGGTCGATAGCCTTGTCGGGCAGGAAGCGGTCCGGGATGTAGCGGTTCGAGTGCGATACGGAGAAGTTGATGGCGTCGTCGGTGTAGGTGACGGCGTGGAACTTCTCGTAGCGATCCTTAATCCCGAACAGAATCTTGGTGGCGTCGGCTTCGTTCGGTGGCGGTACTTTCACGGCCTGGAAGCGGCGCTCCAGCGAACGGTCCTTCTCGATGGACTTGCGGTACTCGCCCGGCGTGGTGGCGCCGATGCACTGAATCTCGCCGCGAGACAGGGCGGGCTTCAGGATGTTAGCCGCATCGAGCGAACCTTCCGCCGAGCCTGCGCCCACCAGCGTATGCAACTCATCGATGAAGATGATGGAATTCTGTGACTCCATCAGCTCCTTCATGATGGTCTTGAGACGCTCTTCGAACTGTCCGCGGTACTTGGTGCCGGCGACGATCAGGGACAAGTCGAGGGCCAGGATGCGCTTGTCCGCCAGGAACGACGGAACCTCGCCATCGGCGATGCGCTGCGCCAGTCCTTCCACGATGGCGGTCTTGCCAACGCCGGGCTCTCCGATCAGTACCGGATTGTTCTTGGTGCGGCGGCAGAGGATCTGGATGACGCGGTCGACTTCGCCTTCGCGACCGACCAGCGGATCGAGTTGGCTGTCCATGGCCGCCTGGGTCAGATCTCGGGAAAATTCGGCCAGCAGGGAAGATTCACGCTGCCGCTGGGGCTGTGCCTTTTCCTGGCTGGTCCGGGCTAATTCCTCGCGAATCGTAGGCAGGCGCAGGCCGCGTTCATGCAAAATTTCCGCAGCAAAGCATTTTTCTTCCCGCAGCAGTCCTAAAAGAAGGTGTTCGGTTCCGATGTGTTTATGAGACAGACGTTCGGCTTCTTCCGCCGCGTAGGCGAGAACCCGCTTGCATTCATTGCTTAAAGGCAGGTCGACGGAGGTAGAGACTTTCTCCCGGATCGTGGTATGTCCTTCAATCTGCTTGCGGATAGATTCCACCGAGGCATGAGAGCGCAAGAAACGGTTGGTCAGGGCCTTATCTTCGCGCAGAAGCCCCAGCAAAAGATGCTCGGTCTCAATGTAAGGAGAGCCGAACTGGCTGGCTTCGTAACGCGCGAAAAAAATGACGCGCCTAGCTTTCTCCGTATAACGTTCGAACATATAGCCCCTTCCCCCTTGAGTTCGCCGGGGAGTCAGAAGCAAGCCACCCAACCCCCAGGAAACTCCTTGGCCCTAACCACATTATGCAATCAAGAGGCCACGAAACCCAACCCCCTGAAACGTTTTTCTTAAGGGGCGAGTTACTAATGGCACTCCCGTGCCATGGACTCGGCACAATTTTTGTTACCGTTTTCCCCCAGCACTGATCTGTCCTTCGCCACGTGGCCGCCTCGTCAAAATTTTTGCTCATACCGGCAGCGACTCCGGTGCTATCTCTTCCATGTGCCCGTGATGCAAACGCAGGACACGGTGGCAGCGACGCGCGAAGGCAAGATTGTGAGTCGCGATGAGAGAGGTGAGTTGATAGTCGCGATGTAGCCTGGCGATCAATTCGAAAACTGCCTCGGCCGTACGGCCGTCGAGGTCCCCGGTAGGCTCATCCGCCAACAGGAGCTTAGGCTTGGTGATGAGCGCCCGGGCCAGAGCCACCCTCTGTTGTTCACCGCCGGAAAGCTCCCCGGAACGATGATGTCCGCGAGGTTCCAATCCGACCTCGCGCAGCCAGTGAGCCGCTTCCCCCTGAATTGAGGGCCAAGGCTGCTGACGCAACAGCAGCGGCATGGCCACGTTCTCCAGTGCCGTGAACTCGGGGAGCAGGTAATGGAACTGCCAGACAAACCCGATCTCACGGTTGCGAAAATCCGCGGCGGCATCATCCGCCAGCGAACTCAGCTGCAAGTTGGCGCAGTATACGTCACCGAAAGAAGCGCGTTCAAGAGCGCCCAGGATGTGAAGTAAGGTGCTCTTGCCTGCGCCGGATTCGCCGACGATGGCCAACAACTCTCCCTTGCGTACTTCGAAGGACAAATTCTCAAAGAGCACAAGGTCAGACTCGCCTGAGCGAAAGACCTTTTTCAAATCTACGACCCGCACCATCGGGTCCTGCGCAATTAGATGCAACCAGCTTCTCCTTCGATACAGAGAGCAGTTGCAACCCGCGAACCGGCCCAGGAACAGGGGGCCCAATCTTAGATGCGTCCGGGTTGCCTCATCCATTAGATCATGAGGCGCGCCGGGCGGCGGCGATTCCCAATTCCGGAAGGCCGCATGAGGCAAACTGTATACCCGTTCCCAAACGCTGCAATGTGACGATGGTCACAGGGGTAGGCCGACCACCCAAAATCGCGGAGAATAAGGGGTAATTCAGGGGATTTTTCCACCGCAGTCACTGTAGGCGGCATTACTCATAACGCAAGGCCTCGGCGGGCAGGATGCGCGCGGCGGACCAGGACGGGTACACGGTAGCTACGAACGAGATGCCGATCGCGACCAGGGCAACCAGAACTCCGTCGAACAGGCGCGGGGCGAAGGGCACATAGTCGATGGAGTAAACCTCGGGGGCAAGCGAGATGAGATGGTAGTGGGCGCCCATCCATGACAGGGCATAGCCCAGTACCAGGCCGATGGCGGTGCCGATCAGTCCGATGAGGAGACCCTGAGCCACGAACAGCCGGCGAATTTGTGATTTGCGCGTGCCCATGGAAAGGAGCACGGCGATGTCCTTAGTCTTTTCCATGACCATCATGGTGAGAGAAATGAGGATGTTGAGAGCGGCCACGAAGACAATCAGGCCGATGGTGATGAAAGTGACCACGCGTTCCAGGCGCAAGGCACGGAACAGGGCCTTATTCTGCTCCATCCAACTGGTGGCCATGAAGCCTTTGCCGGCGGCTTGTTCAAGGTCCTTGGCCACGCGGTCGGCTTGGTAGATGTCGTCAACTTTGAATTGGATCACGGAGATGAGATCGCCGAGCCCGAAAAGTCGTTGCGCGTCCGAGAGGCGGGTGAACGACCACGAGGTGTCGTAGTCGAAGAAGCCCGAGTTGAAAATTCCGACGACCCGAAAACGGCTGTATTTGGGAACCATGCCGAAGGGCGTGAGTTCGCCCTGCGGGCTGGTGACGAGGACGACCGAGCCGACGGTGGCGCCCAGCTCGTCGGCCATATCCTTGCCAAGAATGATGGGCGGCATCGCCGCAACGCGCTCGTGTACATCGGCAAGGGAGTCGGTTGACTCGGGCACGGTAGCCGAGGACGGCGCGGGCCGGGTGCTGCCGGGAGCGGGCGAAGGCGTCGGCTTGAGTTCGGCTGCAGTGTCGTTCAAGGGGTCGGCTGACCCGAATCGGACAGTGCCGAGCAGGTCGCTGACCTTGCGCTCGTAGGCTGGGATCAGTCCCTTCAGCACAGCGCCCCGAGCGCGCGGGCCGCGCGAGATAAGTACCTGCTCGTAGATGGCGGGAGCGGCTGCGACCACGTGGGGCTCGTGGCTGAGACGCTCGAGCAGCGCAGGCCAATCCTTGATGCCGTCGCTCTGCACTCGTTGCAAGCTCACATGCGAGGTAGAGCCGAGCAGCCGCTGCTGCAGGTCCTGGCGGAATCCGTTGTTGATGGCAAGAGCGACGATGAGCGACGCGACGCCGGCGGCGACTCCGAGGATGGAGATAGCGGTGATTACGCCGATGAAGGCCTGGCGACGCTTCGCGCGCAAGTAACGGGTAGCGATGAACAGTTCAAAACGCATACGAGAAGCAGCTATCAGCTCTTAGCCGTTCGCTCTTTGCCAAGACGGATTATAGACGGGACGCCGGCTATCTGAATTTGGGAACGACCGCGGGAACCGATTTACGATAGGAGCGGTAGGCGTCACCGAAACGCCGTTCGAGTTCCGCATCCTCGGTGCAAATCATGAACACGCCCGTGAATATTGCGAAGGTCGTCAGCGCGAAGCACGTCGCCAGACCGGTTCCGAAGCTCCAGGCAAGCATCTCGCAGAGGTGCGCGAGATAGACAGGATGGCGGATCCGGGCTCGGATACCGGTGGTCACGAGGTGTTGTTCCGGGCTTTCCGCTCGGAGTTCGGGCATTCCACTGAGCTGTTTCATGCTGAAGTGCGCGCCCCCGGTTCGGTAAAGCCAGAAGCCAAGGGCGAACAGGCCGGCAGCGGGAATCCACGTCCAGCCATGCTGGTAGAGTGCAACCCTCCGCCAGGGCGCGGTGGCCAACACGATGACGACCCACATGATGGCCCAAAGGGGCATGAGTGTTCGATAAGGCGAACGCGTCTGCGCCCTCCAATAACTGGCTCGCGGGTGGATCAGCAGCCAGTAGGGTGGGATGGTCGAGTAGGCGGCGCAAACCAGCCATCCTATCGTCCGCAGGGTTTGCAGCACGAATACATTTTAGCTGGTCAATTCCGGCTAACAGCCGCCCATCGCTCCACGCGGTCGTGGTGGCGATCATGCTCCGCAAGCACTGTTCCGGATGGTTCGCCCAGGTGGCCCGTCGCGTCGATGGCTCTTCTGTGGCAGAGTAGAAGGCAGATGGGGGAATCCGAGACGCTGTTGCAGAGGACGGGCGCGGCTGCGTATCCAGACCTTGCGCTGTACCAGGTGGCTCGCTTCTTCATCGTAGCCGGGCTCGAGATGCAGTCGGTGGCGGTGGGATGGCAGGTTTACGAGATCACGCGGCGACCGCTGGATCTTGGATTCGTGGGGCTGGCGCAATTTCTGCCCGGAGTTTTTCTATTCCTGGTGGCGGGTCATGCCGCAGACCGCCACGACCGGCGGCGTCTGCTCAACATTTGCTACTGCGGGTTCATCGTGTGTTCGGGATTGCTGTTGGCACTGACCATGCGGGGATCCCGTTCTGTCCACCTGATCTACCTGGTGCTGCTTGTCCTTGGGACGGTGCGCTCCTTCAATTGGCCGGCGAGCCGGGCGCTGTTGCCCCAACTTGTGCCTGCGGAATATTTCTCGAAGGCGGTAGCGTGGAACGCCACCACGTTCCAGACCGCGACTATCCTCGGACCTGCCCTCGGCGGCGTGCTGTACGCGGCCGCTCGCGGTCCGGAAGTCGTCTATGGCGCGGCCACCGTGTGCAGCGCGTTTGCGTTGTTGGCGACCCTGCGGATCCGGTCCAAGAGTCAGGAACGTCCGCCCGAGGAGATAAGCCTGCACACCGTCATGGCGGGTTTTCGCTATGTGTGGCGCGAGAAGGTGGTTTTGGGATCGATCTCGCTCGATATGTTTGCGGTGTTGCTGGGAGGCGCAGTGGCACTGCTTCCGGTGTATGCCAGCGAGATTCTCAAGACGGGTCCCTGGGGCCTGGGGTTGCTGCGCAGCGCGCCTGGTGTGGGCGCCGCGGTGATGGCGATCATTCTGGCAAAACGGCCGATTCGGGGACGCGCCGGGTTGATCATGCTGTGGTGCGTGGGCGGATTCGGGGTGTTCACGATCTTGTTTGGAGTGTCGCGCAGCCTGGTGCTTTCTATGGTAGCACTTCTACTGGTGGGTGCGACCGACATGGTCAGCGTCATCATCCGGGCGACCCTGGTCCAGTTTGCGACTCCGGATGAGATGCGGGGACGCGTCAACGCGGTGGATATGCTTTTTATCGGGGCCTCGAACGAGTTAGGCGAGTTCGAGTCCGGTTTGACGGCGCACTGGTTCGGCACCGTCCCGGCAGTGGTGCTGGGCGGGGTGGGAACGCTGGTTGTAATCGCGTTGTGGGCCTGGCGGTTTCCGGAGTTGCGGAATGTGGACCAACTGCATCCCGCCCCCAAGATCTAGCTTGAAGTCCTAAGCGGCAGAGAGCGCGAGTGACCGCTGAATGTGCAGAGAAGCGCCCTTCACTCGCCGTTCAGCGGGTGCCCATCACGCGCAAAGTGCGTGGGTCCTTTGCTGCGCTCCGGATGACAAGGCTTGATCCGCCCTGCCTCGCCGGACCGACTGCCGTCGCTATTTCCCCCGAATGACCGTCTTGGCGGCGCTCATGTTGTCGAAGCGATCGTAGACGCGCATGACGATGACGTGCTCGACTTGTCCGGAGTCGTTCTTCCTTGCCTTGGCCGCGGCCGCTTGAGTCGCCAGACTCTCTGCCGGGATGGAAATCTTAAAATCGTAAGTCTCCGTCTTCGAGTCAGCGATCTGGCCAACGGGTTCGACGTACTGCCAATCATTCGCGTCCAGGGAGTACTCGGCGCGCTTGAGGGGAGAGAAACTGTCGGTAGCGCGGAAGGTGACGTGGATATTGTCGCCCTCCACGACGGCGTGAAGGTTTTCGATATTGGGAGCGGTAGTGTCGACCTCGACGCGGGCACTCTCTTTCTCGGCAGTGAGTTCTTCGCCGGGAGAATGCGAGGGCGAATCGGAGGCAACGACTTTGAAAGTGTATCCGCCGTCCGGAAGGAGACTGGCGTCAAAGGAATAGAACTTGTCGGTCAGGCTGTCTTTCAGGAGAAGCCAGCGCGATTCACCGTCGCCCCGGTAATAGAGGGAGTACACCAACTGGTCATCATTGTCATCGTGCGCGACCCACTTCACGCCGATGGAGTCGCGATCGTGCGTGGTGGGCACGGGAGCCTCGAAGCGCGGCTGGCCGGTATTCATTCCAGAAGCGCCGCCGCTCATGTCGGGAACGGGATTCATCGGTCTGGGTAAGGGCTGGTAGCGCACGCCGATCTGGATTCCGACATCGTCAATATCGGGAGCGACATTCTTCGACAGATAGTTCAGGGTCACGTTATCGACGCGCGGTGCGGGACTGCCGGAGTGGAGAATCGCTCTCCACTGTACGAAGCGGGCCGGAGGAATTCCAGTCTCGCCACCCTTCTGGGTATCGACTTTCTTCCAGGAACTCCAGTTACGGTCGGGGTTGTCGACATTCCCACTGCGGGTGAACAGTTCGACATTGCCCGTACCACGAAATTCAGCGCGGCCCCAGCGGGAAAATATCTTGGCATCGTAGACATCGCTTTCGTAACGACCCTCGGTCTGGGGCGAGGGGCCGAGGACGAAGACTTTCCCGAGGTTGCTGCCGGACGCGTAAAGGCCTCCGCCCGGTGCTTTCGCGAACGCGGTGACCTGGGAAGCGCCGACCTTCAGTAAGTCGCTGAAGTCGTCTTCGCTCTTCATCGCAAAGATGTGACCGCGGTTCCCGCTGCCTGCGACCAACCGGCCCTGGGTATCGAAGGCCAGTGCGTAGACGATGTCTTCCCGCGAGGTCCACATGCGGGTGGGGGAGCCGTCGGGAGCGATGCGGTAAATTTCGGAGCCGCCCGTGGCTCCGACCCCAGGCGCGGGAAAGTTCATCATGGGCGACATCATGGGTTGGGTCGGGGTGATCACGATTCCGCCGGTCGGGCCCACCATCGATTGCGACGGAGATGGGGTGGGGCCAGTGGGTTGGCCGAATCCCGGGCCGATGTTCTGGCCGGGACGCTTTTCACCCACGCCTGCCGCATAAATGTTTCCGGCGGCATCGAGCGCCAGGGCCGTGATTTCTTTCTTCGCAGCGCTGTAGAGCACGAAGGCTTCGCCGGAGGGCGCGATGCGATACACCAGTCCGCTCCCGTCGGAGCCGGCGATCAGGTTGCCCTTGGGATCGAGCGCGAGCACGCGGATGTGGGACTCATCGCTCTTGAAAAATACGGAGTGATCGCCATTGGGCGCGACCTTATAGATTTCTCCACGATCACCGGTGGCGACGTAAAGATTGCCGGAAGAATCGAAGGTCAGATCCCAGATGTACTTGGTGCCGGGATCAAAGTAAACGGAAGAGGTCCAGTTGGGGTCGACTTGTCCCTTGGACTTGTCGGGAGGGCTGGACTTTGCGGCGTCAGTTTTGCCAGTGCGTCGGTTCTCGATCTTGTAGACCTTGCCGTCGGGGGCGGTGCCGGCGTAGACCACTCCGTTGTTCACGACCAGAGCCTGGACCTGCAATTCGGTGGGCTCGAAGATCGTGACGGCTTGTCCGTCGGGCGTGATGCGGTAGACGCGCGCGGGGGCACCGGCGGCGGCGTAGATGTTGCCAGCATCGTCGGATGCGATGGACCAGATGTAGGTGGAGGGCGCGATGTAGAGGGTCTTGAAGGCGGGCGCCAGCTCTAATCCCCCCGTGCTGCGAATGGCGACTCCGATGGCTGTACCCTTGGTGAGTTCCTCAAACTTGGATTGTTCCCAGGTCCGGGTACCTTCGGCAAAGACGATCTGCGCAAGGCAAAGAGCAAGGAGGACAGTCAACTTCCGGGGATGGATCTGCAAGTCTTGCACCTCGATAGTGTGATCTGTGGCGCGGGAAATTTCAGGGTAACACGCCCCCCAGGGGTGGCGAGACGCGGAGGTTCCGGGAGGGTGCTGCTTACGGGAAGCGGCACCCCCTCTGCTCTCTCGTGCTATTTGATCGTGATTGTCAGGATCTGTGCGCCGGCCACGACAAGATCGAGCGGCGGGGTGGCAACCTCGTTAACCGAGGATTCGCCCAGCACAACCATTTCCTGGGTGCCGCGCATGCCGTCCATGACGTTCATCACGGAAAGAGGCAAGGTCGGCATAACCTTGTCGGCGACCATGGCTTCAGGGTCAGCCTCGAGCAGGGATACGTAGACCCGGTTATTCGAGTGCTCTTTATTCAGCAGGGCAATGGTGGAAGCGAGGTCAAGCTTGCGGGCCATCATCGGCATTCCACGGCGCATCCGGTCGAGGGTATCGCCGTCGCTCACCAGGATGCGAAGAGGACCCTTGGAGGCGGAGGTCGGGATCTTGATTGAGATCTGACGGACGATGCGCTCACCGCGATAGGGGGCGAGAACGGTTTCGACGGTGATTTCGTCGCCGGGTCGAGCTTCCGTCAAGTCGGTGCGGGCGCTCTCCAGACGTGCCTGGCGGCGTTCCTTGACGAGGTCGAAGTCGAGTTTCACCGCTTTAACGGTGGGCACATCGAACGGATTGTCGTAAATCCGGCCGAAGCGGTCGCCCAGCGAAAGGGCTGCCAGAAATGCAGCGGGCTGGCCGGTATCGGTGGGCGCAAACATGTTCTGCAACTTCACCTCGGGGTAGCCCTTCACCCGGATGACGCCATTCAGGCGGTAGGTGGTTTCCTCGCCGTAATCATTGATGCCATGCAGCGCGTTGAAGACCGTCGCCATCATGGCAACTGGGCTGAGCCGCGGATTGTTCAGCACTTCGTAGTGAATCTCTTTGGTGGCGGCGCCGTTGTGAATGTTCAGCGTCACCGGAATCATCTCGGGCTCTTTGTTGAGGATACCCATGATGCCGGTGTGGCGATCCTGAACGAATGCGCCCGCCGCTTCCGTAGTGTTGACGATTTTGAAGGCGTTCAGCGGTGAGGGCAACGTCGCGAGGACGTCGGCTTTGGTCATGGGCAAATCGACGCTGCCAAATTGCAGAAGGGGATGGCCGCACGCCAGCAAGCGCTGGGGATCGATGTAGGTGACGGTGCAGGTCGCGGCGATGTCCATATCGCCCCTCACCAGCACAGCGCTGACTGCGGAACCAGGTTCGAGCGGTTCAGGCTGCTTCTGATCGCTGGAGGAACCAGCACCCATCACGGGAACGATGCCACTGGCCGCGAATTGAGGAGCGAATAGCTTTACGGCCTCTTCGCTGAAACCATTGAAAACCAGCGGAGCTTCGATGGGCTTCAGGTAATTGGCCACGTTTTGAACGGGAAGAGCAGAAGGCTCGCCGGGGCCTGACGTCTTGGTCGCCACACTATTGGAACCAGCGCGCGCTGCAGACGGCGCTCCACCGGGACTCTTATCGAGGGCATTGATCTCGAGCATGTCGGCAATCGGAGTCACGCCCGCAATCGGTTCCTTGGAGAATTCGCCAATACGAAAGGCGAGCGCTCCTGCGAGTTTTCCGTCGAAGTAGACGGGGCTGCCACTCATGCCCGCGACGACGCCCGTGTACTCCGCTTTCGCGCCATGCAGGCGTACTAGGATGATGTCGCCCTTGGGTCCGTTCATGTTCTTCAAGACACCCAGGACTTCAACATCCATGGCTTCGGGCTTCGTGCCCTGAAATACCGTGTAGGCGACGCCGCGCATGCCGGTGTGAATCTGACTGACCGGAATCGTTTCCGTCGTCTTAGGCGGCTGGGAAGCGGGAACTTCGGCGGCGAACGTAAAGAGAGTTAAGAAACAGGAGATGGCGGCGAGCGAGAGGACCACTTTTCTCATTCAATTTGCCCTGGAGAGCCTGCCAACCGGGCTCCCGACTGACAGAATAAATTTTAGACTCCGAACGATGGCGAGTAGTTGCCGGGGAGGAAACAAGCTTTAGGACCTAGCAAAACATCCCAATCGCGAAGCTGTGCGTCTATACTATCATCAACAATATTTCTGCATAATGTTACTTTCGTGCCACCGACCGACAAATGTGGTGAGGAGTTATGGGCAACGGTTTCCCTCGTAAGTTACTGTTAATATTTACCTTATGCTTCCTTCTGCGAAGCGTGCCCGAGCTGCGCGCCCAAGATGCCCCGCAGCAACCGCCGCCTGCCGGTTCGCAAAACCCGAACCAGCAGGACGCACCGGCCGGTGCGGGCGGCCCGGGAGGTGACGTAGGACCGTACGCCATCCCGAAAAAGAAGGACGAACCGCCGCCGCCTCCGCCGCCAGAGAAACCCAAGAAGATTGAGGGCATGCCGGACTACTCGATCAAGGTGGACGTACCCCTTGTCAATCTGGACGTGCTGGTCACGACGAAGGACGGGCAGTTCGTGCCCAACTTGAAGAAAGAAAATTTCCGTATTTTCGAAGACGGAGCACCCCAGGCCATTTCGAACTTCAACCAGTCGAACGCGCCGATCACGGCGGTGCTGCTGGTCGAGTACGCCTCCACCAACTACAACTACATGTACGAGGCGCTGAACGCTTCCTACAACTTTGCAGCCACGCTGAAGCCGGAAGACTGGATCGCGGTCGTGTCGTATGACATGAAGCCGCAGATTCTTACCGACTTCACGCAAGACAAGCGTGCGGTGCTGGGAGCGCTGAACATGTTGCGTATCCCGGGCTTTTCGGAGCGCAACCTGTTTGACGCGCTGTACGACACCATCGACCGGGTCGAGACCATTGAGGGCCGCAAGTACATCATCCTGGTGTCCTCGGGTCGCGACACCTTCAGCAAGCTCAATCTCGACCAGATCCTGAAGAAACTGAAGAACACGCAGAACGTCACGATTTATGCGATCAGCATTGGGCGCGCCCTGCGGGAAATGATCGATGCGCGAATGGGTGGGGCCGGGGGGATCATGACGACCGACTGGTTGCAGGCAGACAACCAGATGAACACGTTTGCGCACATGACGGGAGGCCGCGCCTACTTCCCGAGATTTGATGGGGAACTGCCGGAGATTTTCCATGACATCGGAAGTGACATCCGAAACCAGTACACCATCGCCTATCACTCGACAAACCCCAAGCTGGACGGGACCTACCGCAAACTGAAAGTCGAACTGGTGGCGCCCGACGGCGGTCCGCTGAAGGTCAGGGATCAGAAGGGTAAGGATGTGAAAGTCCAGATCTATGCGCGGGACGGATATACCGCGAAGCATCAAGTGGAATAATCGGCTGGCAGTAAGTCCCCATTTGGGCGGACAGGTCTTGAGCAAACGATCAGGCGGTGGTTTTCGGATGCCACCCTGGTACCGTTCTTTACCCGACCGTTGCTGCTCAAGGTGCGTGAAAGAAGTGATCCAGCACGAATAGGCACGCGACTCCCAGAAAAACCACCAGCGCCATTTTTACCCCCGGCTCCTTGTTGACTTCCGGAATGAGGTCCGAGGCGGCGACGTAGATAGTTACGCCTGCTGCCAGAGGTAAACCTTCGTTGACCTGATGGCGGAACAGCGCCATGGTGAGCACGCCTGCCAGGGTAGCGGCTCCCAGAAACACCGATGCGCTCCACGCAAAGGCCCGGGTGCGGCCGCTGGCCAGCATGACGGAGGCCACGGTGAAGCCTTCTGGAATCTTGTGCAGGAAGACAGCCAGGAAGATAACCCAGCCCAGCCAATTCGAAACCAGAAAGCCGGCTGCGATCGCGATGCCGTCGAAAAACGTGTGAATGATGAGGCCGATGAGGACGGAAAAACCTTTATGCGGGTGGACGAATTCGTCCTCGTGAGTTTCTTCGCCGAAGTGGAAATGGGGCGTGACGGTATGCTCGAAGAAATGAATGATCAGGTACCCGAGCAGAATGAGGAAGGCGGCGTACCGGCCTCCCAACTCCAGGCTGGTAGGGACAACCTCGACCAGGGCGGTTGACAGCATGAAACCGGCGCCCAGTGCGACAAAGTATTTGAGATAACGGCGCTCCCAATTTCTCTGGACGATGATGGTGCCGCCGAAGATATTGGCGCCAGCGGCGGTGAGGCCCAGCAGGATGCTGGTGAGGATGGGGCTCATTTGCTCGGCGATGATAGCAGACTGGTTCTCTCTTTCTCTGCTCCCAGTTGGCGGACAGGACTTTGTGAATGAGCCGGCTAAGCTCGTCGCGTGATGACCCGACCCCGTGTCCAGATCGTCACGATCTGGGGTCAAAACGCTTTCCCGAGAACTCGCGGACCGCGCACCGACTTCTTGAAGCGAACCTGCTCCGGACCGCCTGCTCTCAACGAGGCATTCTGGTAGTCGTATTGTCTTTGTGGTGGTTGCTCTAAACAGAACGGAGAGCCGTGAGCCCTGTTGTCACCCGCTATGCCGGATGTGCAGCACATCCCCATCTTGCACGATGTAGTCTTTGCCTTCGAGGCGGAGTTGGCCCTTGGCGCGGGCATTGGCTTCGGAACCCGCTTCGAGCAATTGATCCCAGCGGATGGTTTCGGCGCGGATGAAGTGCTTTTCGAGGTCGGAGTGGATGGCGCCGGCGGCTTCGACGGCGCGGGTGCGGACGGGAATCGTCCAGGCCCGGCATTCGTCTTCGCCAATCGTGAGGAATGAGATCAGGCCGAGGAGGTGGTAGGTGTTGCGGATCAGCCGTACCAGGCCGCTCTCGGTCAGGCCGTAGCTGGAGAGGAATTCGGCGGCATCGGCGTCGCTCATCTCGGCCAGTTCGGCCTCGACCTTGGCGCAGACCGCAGTGGCTCCGGCATTGGGACGTGCGGCGACTTCAGCCAGGTTGTGCTTGGCGACCGCGGCTTCGAGGGCCTTGCCCAGTTCCTGAGTCTCGCTCACGTTCAAAACGTAGAGCATCGGCTTTTCACTCAGGAACATGAAGCCGCGGAGTCGTTTCTTGTCTTCGGGCGTCATTTCCATTTCACGGAGAGGCTTTTCGGTTTCCAGATGCGCCTTGGCCTTAATGAGCAGTTCGTTTTCCTTTTCGAGCTCGGGGGAGCGCATTTTCTTGAGATCTTTGACGAGGCGCTCCAGCCGCTTTTCGATCTGGCCGAGGTCGCTGACCATCAAGTCAAACTCAACGTTCTTGATGTCGCGCAGCGGATCGATAGGACCCACATGGGGGATGGAGTCGTCTTCGAAGGCGCGGAGGACGTGCACCAGGGCGTCAACCTGGCGCAGGTGGCCAATGTAGGCTGTCTCCTTCAGCGCATCCTGTCCAATCGCGCCGACGTCGACGTACTCAATGGAAGCGTGGGTCAGCTTTTTTGGCTTGTACACCGCCGCGAGGCGATCCAGTCGGTCGTCGGGAACCTTGGCGACCCCGATGTGCGCCTCCCGGGGGTTCGCGAGAGCGTGCGCCGAAAGCGCCGCTTTCGTGAGCATGCGGAATAGAGATGTTTTGCCTACCTGGGGCAAGCCAATGATTCCAGATTTCATGAGTCAGCTTTCAGCCGTCGGTCGTTAGCTTCGCTCAGATGACGACGGCGAGGTATGAAGAACCAATCAGAATAAATGATGCATCGGGATCGAAGTGTCCAATCTGGATTTTTCCGTCCGATCCCGTTCAGGTCAACTGACGTGCGCTGAGGAATATCACGGCCAAGCCCAGAATTAACACCACGACTTCCAGTCGTACGGACCATACGTGCAAGGCGTCGAACTGCACGCGGCCGGGATCGGTGGCGGGGACGGTGTCGATGTCGCCGAACTGAGTGCGCAGGGCTGCCATCTTCGGAGAGATTCCGAACTGCGAGACGGCGGTGAGCAGCAACATGGCACAAATCAAGACGTGGCGAGCGGCAAGGGGATGAGCCGAGCCGGTGCTCAGGCTGGCGAGTAACATCGAACTGCCGAGGAAGACAACGCCAGCGAAAAGGCCCATCCAGTGCAGGATTCCCAGCGAATGCCCTACCAGAGTGCCTGCCATATGGCGTGTCGGCGCTACCGAAAATGCAGTCGGTGCTTCCACAAAAGAAAGGAAGATGATGCCGCCGACCCAGACCGTGAGGGAGAGGAACATGAGGAAACGCAAGAAAGACATGGCGGGAAGCATTATAAATGCCTCTTGTTCACAATCACCCGCATAGCATTCCGGGGGCGTCGGAAGTGAACAGAAGTAGCAGTGACAGCCGCCAGGGAAAAGGGACGCCGAGTCATCTTAGTGGTGCTACACCGGTACGGCGACACTGTCGGCGATCTCGCGCATGACCTGCTCGGCTTGGTCCGACTTTTTGAGAGTGGATGAGTAAGAGCCACTGACCACCACACGGTGAGCGAAGACAGGAACGACCAGCGGCTTGAAGTCTTCCGGGGTGCAATAGGTGCGGCCCTCCAGAAACGCCATGGCCTGGGCGGCGCGATAGAGCATTTGCGATCCGCGCGGGGAAACGCCCAGCGACAGGAACTCAGATTCCCGCGTTTTGCGGACGATCGCCAAGGCATAGCTGACCAGGGAATCGTCCACGCGAACTTTCGCTGCCGCCTCCTGCATTTCGAGGACGTCGGCGCCGGTGAGAACCGGTTTCAGGGTGTCGAGTTGCGCCGCACCAGCCGCGGATCGCAAAATTTCACGCTCCGCCTCGGCGTCGGGGTACCCCATGTGCACGCGCATCAAGAACCGATCGAGTTGTGATTCCGGTAGGGGGTAGGTGCCGTGATGTTCTACTGGGTTCTGGGTCGCGAGAACCAGGAAAGGTTGGGGTAGAGGGTAGGAGTGCACGTCGATCGTCACCTGGCCGTCATTCATGGCTTCGAGCAACGCCGATTGCGTTTTGGGAGTGGTGCGGTTGATCTCGTCGGCCAGCAGGATATTGGTAAACACTGGACCACGCTTGAATTCGAATTGCTGTTCGATTGCCGAGTAGATCGAGATGCCCAGAACGTCGGAGGGCAGCATGTCACTGGTGAACTGGATGCGCTGAAAGCCGCAGTCCAAGGCACGGGCGAGAGCTTGTCCCAGAGTTGTCTTGCCCACGCCGGGGACGCCTTCAATCAGCAGGTGCCCGCGGGCAAAGATCGACACCAGCGCCAACCGGATGACATCGTCCTTGCCACGGATGACCTTACGAAGGGTAGCTTCCAGTTGCGTGGCGCGATGGGTGGCGGCGGTGGCAGTTTCCGGGGACATTCAAAAGTGATTCTACTATGTGGTCAGGGGCGGAATCTGTTACCAACGTCACGGAAGGGCAGCGTTAACCGTTGGCGCTCTCTGCTGTTGGCCCACCCTCTCTGATGTTTGGAACGGCAGGGGAACGGCTTCTTGCATTGAACCTGAACCACAAACGGCACAACCGAAGGCGGGATCGCCTTCGTGCGTGCCCGTGGCTGCTGTGGTGACGATGGCTGCTAACCGCAAGCCGACGCTTCCTCAGCCCACCTGCTGAAATTCGGAGGGGCGTCCGGTCAAGCGCTCAATGCGTTTCGCAACCGGAGGATGCGTCGAGAACAGGCTGCCGACGTTGACGCCCAACAGCGGCTGAATGATGAAGAGGTGCGCGGTAGACGGAGTGGCCTGCATCGGGACGCGCTTGGAGTAAGCGTCAAGTTTTGCCAGAGCGCTCGCCAGCGCGTAGGGGTTGCCGGTCAAGTGAGCGCCGCTCTCATCGGCCTGATACTCCCGGGAACGCGAAACCGCCAACTGGATTAGCATGGCTGCCAGCGGGGCAACGATCATCATGGCCAGGGCCCCCAGGCCACCGCCACGACGTTCGTCCCGCCCGCCACCGAAAAACATTGCGAAGCGGGCGGCGTAGGTGATAGCGCCCGCCAGCGTTGCCGCGATCGAGCTGATCAGGATGTCGCGATTGTTGACGTGACCGAGTTCGTGCGCGAGTACGCCTTCGAGTTCGTCGTCATTCAGAAGATTCAGGATGCCTTGCGTCACAGCCACGGAGGCGTGCCGCGGGTTGCGTCCGGTTGCAAAGGCGTTAGGCGAGTCGGTTGGGATAACGTAAATCTTCGGCATCGGCAGGCCGGCCTTCTGAGTCAGGCGCTCCACGACCTGGTAGACGCGCGGCAATTGCTCGCGCGTGACGGCTTGGGCGCGGTAGGTTGCGAGCGCAATCTTGTCGGAAAAGAAATAAGAGACGAAGTTCATCCCTCCGGCAATGATGAGGGCAGTAAGCATTCCTCGCTGGCCGCCGAAGTAGCTACCAATCCCCATCAGCAAAAGCGTGAGGCCGGTGAGGAGAAATGCGGTTTTGAAAGTGTTTCCCATAATGTTTTTCCCGTAGTTAATTGGATGTCGTAGAAGCGCCGGGGATGCGTGCGCGCCCAGCACGCGCCCTCGGAGACTTTAGGGTTGAGCGTAAGCCTAGAGGAATCAGAGGGATATTGACCTTTCCATCATCGCTCCGCCAAGCGCTATGGGCAAGGAGGCTGCGGGGAGGAATGCTTCGGCGGCTTTTGGTCTTAACGAGAGAATTCCCTTTCAGCTTTGAGTAAAGGCAAGCGTGCCTGCTGGTTGGACTGTCTTTGGCTGACGCTTCAGCCGCACCGGATGACAAACTGTTCCCGAGACCGCCTCCAGAATTCGCTCAGGGCGTCAGACCTTTTGGGCGTCGCGTCTGATCGCTCGCTCTAAAGTTCCGTCGAGGGCGGCTTTAGCTTTCTCGTATTCCTGCTGGGTGATCTTGCCCTGCTTGTGTTCGACCTCGAGTTCGAACAACTCGTCTTTCAGAGCCTCGAGCAGCATCGAGGGTCGAGCGGGCGCAGCCGCCCCCATGGCCGTCGCTGTGGGTGCGCGCTGGGTTTGTACCGGGGCGGTGGGCCGGGGGATACGAGACGTGAGCGGCGCACGTGAAGCTTCCGAAGTCTCGACTTCGGTGGCGTTTCCGTCGGCGGGAGTGAATGCGGTTCGTTGCCGCGTGGTGACGTAGTAGGCGCCGCCGCATAGAGCAACTGCGAATCCGCCGATAATCCACCAGCGATATTTCTGCAAAGGATCGGGAGCGTCGATCGGGGGGCCAAGGCCTCCACCGGGACGGGGTTCATTGGCATTGGAGGGCCCGCCCATGGCGCCGCCGTTGGTGCTGCCTTCCGGAGCGCTACTTGCGGCGAGCACCCCGGAGCCCGAAACCTTGAAGCTGAGCGGCTGCCCGGGCTGGGTCATGGTAGCTACCTGAACATTCGCGTCAGGCTGCTGGGGGTCGTTCATGGAATCGAAATGAGCGCCGGAGCCGGGCTCGAACTGCATGGACTTCGGAATCATGACGACAAAATGCTGCATGCCGTAGACAGCCTTGGGATCAATGGTGGCGGAGCCGGAATAGGGCAGGGTGTACTGCACCTGGAATTGCGTTTCCCCCGGACGCAAGGGAAACAGGAAGGCATAGCGATTCTTCTCCGATTGCGGCACGGGAGCAGAATTCAGAGGATTGCCATTGGCAGTTTTGGCCATGCTCTGCGTAATCTTGGCGCCGTCGGGAAGGTAAAACTCGAAGTTGCGTTCGTTCATCTGCGTCCGAGGCGGTTTCGACTCATTGTCGACAGCGAACAGGCGAACGACTTCCAGTTGCCCGTTTTCTACTTGGAAGCGCATGACGTCGGCGGTCACGGAAATGCCTTCGACTTTCTTGCCCACGTCGAAAACCTCTAACTCAACCGAAGTGGTTCCGGGAGGGGCCATGCGGTGATAGGTGACGCCTCCGTGAATGCCACGAATGAGGTGAGGAGAGCCTGCGTCGTCGTAATTGAACTTGAAGTTGCCCTTGGAATCAGCCTTGGTGCGGGCGGCTTCCTCCATGCCATTGGCGAGCTTGATGAGGACGATTTCGTCGCCGGCGGCGGGTTTGCCGGTAGTCCCGTTTTTCACGGTACCGGTGAGGGTCTCGGCGGAGGCGAACCCACCGAGAGTCAGACTCAGAAGGAGTGCTACAGATTTGAGAGTGAGGTTCAAACCCTCGCTCCTTTCCTGTCGTGAAGTGCAGAAGCCGCGGCGGCTGCGGCCTGTTCGAGGCGGGCGATTTCCGCCAGGATCGCGCCGGCTTCGTCTTCCAGGGAGGTTTTCATCTCCTGGTAGTCGGAATCGGGAAACTTGCCCGCCTTGTATTCGAAATTGAGGTCGCGCAGGTTGTCGTAGACCGCCTCCTTGCGCTCGCGCAGATAAATGAGACGGGTTTTCACCGGGCCGGTGTAGATCTGCCCGGGAATGTAGAACACGTATACCAGCGAGCCCAGCGTGAGCAGAGCGCAAATCAGAAAGACGGTCACAGATCTGTCTCCTTGTCAGCTTGGTCGCGGAAGCGTTCCCGGTCGGGGCCACGCAACGGCTGAAGGCCATCGGCAAAAGCGGGTGTCGGACGTAGCCGCCAGGAGCGCACTACCAGAACCACTGTCGCTAGGCCTGCGGCCAATGCAACAAAGGGCATGACCCAGGCGACCCGCCCAAAACCCTTGGTGCTGGGCGCAGCCACCACCGTGGTGCCGTACTTCTGGATAAACGACTGGAGAGCGAGGTCGTCGTTGTCACCGCGGTCCAGCGCGGCCGCCAGTTCGCCGCGCATACGGTCGGAATACTGGCAGCCCACGTGATTGCACTCGAGCAGAATCTGGTTGCAACCGCAGACGCACATCAGATGGTGGCCGAGTTCGCGAAAGCGCGCGTCCTCATCGCCCACGCCCAAAAAGGTGAATAAGGCCAGCACAAGGAGCAGCAGTTGTGCGACCCGCTTCAGATTCGAGTTAGAACGAAATGACATCAGTCCCCGGCTCCGACCGCAGGAGCGGTTTGCACGCGCGCCGGTACTCGAGCGGGCAGCGGCGCAGCATTGGGCACAAGGGCGGTTATCGTTCCGAAGATCATGATCATCAGGCCGGCCCAGATCCAGGGCACCATGGGATTGAGGTGAGCCTTGATGATGGGGCGTCCGCTATCTTCATTGCGGCCTTCGTAGACCACGTAAAGATCGTTGACCAGGAACAAATCCTGTGCCCAGGTCGGGTAGATACGGGGAATCGTTTGTGGCTGAGAACTGGCCTTGTAGAGCCGCCGCTCGGGATACATGGTGGTGATCTGCTCGTTGCCTTTGAAGACGTTGATAATCGCCCACTCGTTGCTGAAGTTGGGGTTATCGTCCTGGGTGTACGACTGGCAGACCAGGGTGTAGGGACCGATATTGATCTTGTCCCCAAAGCCCATTTCTTTTTCCGCGTCGCGATTGAAAGGAGTGCCCAGAATCCCGATGATGACCACTGCAACGCCGAAGTGCACGATGTAGCCGCCGTAGCGGCGGGTGTTGCGATGCCAGAGGTGAAGCATCGAGCCGAAGAGACTGAACCCGGTATGGCGCGAGATGACGCGGCCGCCACGGACGAACTCCGAGATCACGGTAAAGATGACAAGCGCGGCCAGCATGGCGGCCATCAGGGAATAGAAGTACGCGATGTCTTTCCAGGGGCGCACGCCGAGGACCATCATCAGGACGCCGAGCGCCAGGGCGCCGATGGCGGGCCACATGAAGTTGCGCTTGAGGCTCTCAAACGAGGTGCGCCGCCAGGCCAGTAAGGGGCCGAGGGCGGTGAGCAGCAGGAGAAAGAGCGCGACCGGAACGGCGACGTTGTTATAGAAGGGTGCGCCGACCGTGACCTTGTTGCCTTGCACCAGTTCAGAAATTTTCGGGAACCAGGTGCCCCACAGCACCACGAAGCAGGCCACGACGAAGAGCAGGTTGTTGAACAGGAAACTCGACTCGCGCGAGATGATCGATTCCAGCTTGTGTTCACTGCGCAGGTGCGACTTATTGGCCACGTAAAATCCCGCAAAGGTGGCGAGGGACACAATCAGGAACCAGAAAAACCACGCTCCGATCGAGGACTGCGCAAAGGCGTGGACGGAGCTGATGATTCCGCTGCGAGTGAGGAATGTTCCGAGAATCGCGAGCCAGAAGGTGGAGAAAACCAGCCACATGTTCCACGTCTTCAGCATGCCGCGCTTCTCCTGCATCATCACCGAATGCAGGAAGGCGGTGCCGGTAAGCCACGGCATCAGGGATGCATTTTCGACCGGATCCCATCCCCAATAACCGCCCCAGCCGAGGACCGAATACGCCCAATGCGCGCCCAGGAAAATTCCAATCGTGAGAAATCCCCACGTCACCATGGTCCATCGGCGCGTGATCTGAATCCACTTTTCGCCCGGGTAGCGCATGATCAAGGCGCCAAGCGCGAAGGCGAACGGGACGGTGAATCCGACGTAGCCCAGGTAGAGCATGGGCGGGTGAATGACCATCTCCGGGTATTGCAGGAGTGGATTGAGACCGCTGCCATCGGGAGGCACTTGGCCTTCGAGAATGGCAAAAGGATGAGCGGCTACGTTCAAGAGAAGAAGGAAGAAAACCTGGACCGCGGCGATCACGACCGAGGCGTAGGCGAAGAGGCGGGGATCCGTCTTGTACCGGAGGCGCAGGACGAAGCCGTAGGTTGCCAGCAGGAGAGACCAGAACAGCAACGAACCTTCCTGACCGGACCAGAGCACGGCGAATTTATAGGGCCCGGGGAGATCCTTGTTGCTGTGATGAAAGATGTAGGCAACCGAGAAGTCGTCAGTGAAGGCCGCGGTTACAAGCACGACCGATGCCAGCAGGATGGTGCCGAAGGCGGCGATGCCGGCGCGGCGGGCGGTTTCCCCAAGGCGCTCGGAACCCGGGCCGCTGAGGAATAAGGCAAGCGCTCCTACTACGAACGAGTATGAGGCTAGGCCAAGCGCCAACAAGAGCGCAAAACTACCGATTTGCGGCAGTGCCAAGCTGCTGAATTGGGACATTTGGGGGAACCCTCTCCTATCTTTTCAGAAACGCGTGGCCAGAGCAACCCGGAACACCCAAATGGACCTTCTCGCCATTCCGGGATCAGTCACGCCGAGCGGGCTCGACACGGGCAAACGGCGTCGTACGACTATCTTAACGGTATCTTATACTGTCCATCGTGTCTGATAGCTCGGCCGGGGACAAGTGCCAGAAGTGCAACTCGGCATCGCTCCAAATCGCCTGCCGGGTGCATGGGAGTTATACCCGGGCGAGGCTAGCCGTGGAGCTGGAGGCAGATCTGTACCTGCCGAATCAGCGACTCAGGCGGGCAGGGTTTGGGCAGGAAGATCACGTTAAGGCCTCGATATTCGTCCTCGACTCCGGCCATCCCACTGATTACCAGGACGGGAACGCGAGGCCGCAACCGGCGCAACTGGGTGACGAAGACCGAGCCACTGGCACCGGGCATGACGTGGTCGGTCACTACAAGCCTTACCTCTCCCGGGAGCGAACACAGAAAGGCGAGCGCCTCCTCCGATGAGCTGGCTTGTGCCACAGAAATGCCGCAGTCGCGCAGCAGCGTTTCGCGGATGCGCAAGTGGATTGTATTGTCGTCAATCAGGAGGACTTCAGGCACGAGACTTCCGCCGGTTGCGCCGGTCCTGCAGAGAAACGATTTCCCGCCTACGCGGATTGCTGGTGCTGTGCGCGGTAGCGTTCTCGAACTTCGCGCTCAGCCCGCAGCCAGTGTTCATCTTCTTGCCCGGACACGCGCCCGTGCTGCTCCCAGAGTTCATAGGCACGACGGCGGATCTCCTCGTCCAGATTAATGGGCAGGATGTTTTTACGGGCATCGGGCTGGGTTCTGCGGACTTCTCTGAATTCCGAAATGCTCTCGGGTGAAACGGAGGCCACAGGGGTTGCGAGGGTTTCACCGTTCGGTTTGCCGGTGTTGTTGCGGGAGTTTTTTGCTCTAGCCATGATCGGATACTCCTTACAGATTCCTAAGTTAAGAAATGAGTCGAACTGATGAATGAGCCACATTCTTATACTTCAACTTTGTCTGATGGATGAATGTTGCTGTAAAGCGGATGATGTTCTAACTATAAACCTTCTTGCGGGGATCGGACAGGGGATGGGAGAAAAAGTTGTGGAAAGAAATGGTGAAGGATTGAGGAGAGGATTTTCTTCACATCCAGGGGGAAAGACGTCAGTGGAAATCGTGGGAAATGGTTTCCGCTTGGGTAATGGAGAGTGGAAGGACGCGCTCAGCTTTCACTGAAATCACGTTGTCCTGATTTTGCAGGATGCCCTCAATCATCAGGAAACGTCCCGAGATGAGAAGGATACGGTTCTTCTGGAGCAGATCGGGGGTGACGATTGCGTTGGCGATGCCAGTTTCATCCTCCAGGCTAAGGAAGACGAATCCTTTGGCGGTGCCGGGACGCTGGCGTGCGATGACGCATCCGCCGATACGAAGGCGGCGCCCGCTGGGGATGGATTTGAGGCTCGCAGCGGGATGGATGCCGAGTGCCTTCATTTCGGCACGACGGTAGGCCATGGGATGCGGCCCGACGGTCAGACCCGTGCCGTGGAAGTCGGCGACCAGCCGTTCTTCATGGGTCATGGGGGCGAGGGGAGAGGCAGAATCGGACTCCGGGAATTCCTCAAGCAACGGGCCGGAGCGGCGAACCGCTTTTTCGATCTGCCAGAGGGCATCGCGGCGGTGGAAAGACAGTTTCGAGTTTTGAGTTCCGAGTTTCGGGTGAACCTGCACGGTCGGAGTATTGGGGATATTCGAAACTGGAAACCGGGAACTGGAGACTGAATTCAGAGCGCCAATTTCGGCCAAGGTAGTGAGTTCGTCTTTGCGGAGTTCGGGGACGCGGCGGGTGAGGTCGTGAATGGATTGGAAACGAGTAAGGCTGCGCTCGCGGACAAGAGCCTGGGCGGCGGACTCGCGCAGTCCGCGAACATATTTCAGGCCGAGGCGGAGGGCGAGTTCGGCTTGTTTTTTTTCATCACAGAGACACACAGGCGCGGAGGGATTCCTGGACTCGATTCTCTCCCCGCCGGAATCTGTCCTGAGCGCAGCCGAAAGGGGACTCGGGTGGCTTTCATTTTGCCCCGTCGCGGCGGGGTCGATATTCGATCGGGTGTAGGCGCCGATTTCGTTCCAGGGAATTTGCGCGACAGCATCATTTCGTGGGCTGATTGCGGATGGCTGAGGTTGGCTTGCGAGCGTCTCTTTCCTGACAGTTGACGACTGACGGCTGGGTGTCTCGCGACTGACTACTTGCTCCAACGTGCACAACCAATCCGATTTCGTCACGTCGACCGGCAGAATTTTCAAGCCGTGTAACTGGGCGTCTTTCACAATCGTAGCCGGGTGATAGAACCCCATCGGCTGGTTGTTCAGCAGGGCGGCGGTGAATGCGCCAAGGTAATGACATTTCAGCCATGCGCTGGCATAGGCAATCAGGGCGAAGCTGGCAGCATGGGATTCGGGAAAGCCGTAGAGCGCGAAGGAAGTGATCGAGAGAATAATCTGCTCCTGCGCTTGCTGCGCGATCCCGTTGCGGGTCATGCCTGCGCGCAAACGGGCTTCGATTTCTTTCATGCGCGCCTGCGAGCGTTTGAATCCCATGGCGCGGCGCAGTTCTTCGGCTTCCCCCCCGGTAAAATTTGCGCTGATCATGGCAATGCGCAGCAACTGCTCCTGAAAAAGTGGGACACCCAGCGTGCGCGCCAGCACGGGTTCCAGCGAGGGATGCGGGTAGGTGACGACTTCGCGCCCCTGGCGGCGCTGCAGAAAGGGATTCACCATCTGGCCGACGATGGGGCCGGGACGAATGATGGCGACCTGGACCACGATGTCGTAAAAGCAGCGCGGGCGCAGGCGTGGAAGACAGGACATCTGCGCGCGGCTTTCGATCTGGAACATGCCGACGGTGTCGGCTTTCTGCAGCGTGGAGTAAACCATGGGATCGTCGGGGGGCAGATGGGCCAGGTCGACTTCCTGGTGATAGTCGTTGCGGATGAGTTGGATGGAATCTTCCAGCACGGCCATCATGCCGAGGCCAAGCAGATCGACCTTGATGATGCCCATGTCGGCGCAATCTTCTTTATCCCATTGCACCACGACGCGGCCGGGCATGGAGGCAGGTTCGAGCGGGACGACGGAATCGAGTTGTCCCTGGCAGATGACCATCCCGCCGGAATGTTGGCCGAGATGGCGGGGCAGGTCCTGCACCGCGGTGCAGAGTTCGAAATATTTGCGCAGGCGGGGGTGGTTGAGATCGAGGCCGGCGTCCTGAAGGCGGCAATCGAGGGCGTCGTTGGCGTCCTTATATTCCCAAGTGGCGACCGCAGCCGAGATTTTGTTCAAGGTGTCCGGATCGAAGCCCATCGCCTTGCCCATTTCGCGGGCCGCCATGCGGTTGCGGTAGGTAATCACGTTGGCGGTCATGGCGGCGCCGCGCTGGCCGTAGCGCTGGTAAATGTGCTGGATGACGCGTTCCCGCTGGTCGCCGGAAGGCAGGTCGATGTCGATGTCGGGCCACTCCCCGCGCTGCTCGGAGAGGAAGCGCTCGAAGAGGAGTTCCATGCCGACGGGATCGACCGCGGTGATACCAAGGGAATAACAGACGGCACTGTTGGCAGCGGAACCGCGACCCTGGGCAAGGATATTCTGCTCGCGGCAGAAACGGACGATGTCCCATACGATGAGGAAATAACCCGCGAGGTCGAGTTTCCCGATGAGTTGGAGTTCGCGTTCGATCTGGCGGCGGGCACGCTGTTGCAAGTCTTTATTAGAAAAACCGCTCAGCGGAAGAGCCGGCCCGGAGAGCGAGATGCCATAACGCCAGCGGGCGCCTTCGTCGGTGCGCTGGCGCAGAAACGACATCATGCTTTCGCCTTCGGGCACGGGGTAGCGTGGAAATTCGTAGCCCAGGTCACTGAGCTTGAATTGGAGACGGGCGGAAAGATCAACCGTGTTGGCGATGGCTTCCGGCAGGTCGGCGAACAACTGGGACATTTCTTCTGGCGACTTCAGGTGCCGCTCGCAATTGCGCGCCAGCAGGCGCCCGGCGGTCATCAGGGTGCGATGGTGACGAATGGCGGTGAAGACATCACAGAGTGCACGGTCGTGCGGGGTGGCATAGCAGACACCGTTGGTGGCAAGCAGCGGAAGATGGAGTTCTCGAGCAATCTGGATGGCGACGCGATTACGAGCTTCTTCCTCGCGGTGCAGGTGACGCTGGAGTTCGACATAGACATTGTTGCGGCCGAAGATGCCGGTGAGATGATCAATGCAGTGGCGGGCTTCGGCGATGCCTCCTTTTCTTAATGCGGTCGCCAGGGGGCCTTCCTCGCCTCCGGTGAGGCAGATTAGGCCGGAAGCGTGCTGTTGCAGTTCGGGCTCGAGGACGGCGCCTTCTTCTTTTCTCCGGGCACGAAGCTTCATGCGGGTGATGAGCTGGCAGAGGTTCTGGTAGCCGGCACGGGAAGCGACCAAGAGAGGGAGGCGGAAGTCACCATGAAGGGATGGGGATTTCAGATTTGGGATTGCAGATTGCAGATTGCTTGAGCGCGATGCGGGAACGGAATCAGAATCTGTTTTCCTGGTTTTCTCTGCATCGGAGCCTGTCCTGAGCGGAGTGGAACTCTGTGCCGGAAAATTTGCCTGCTCCTGCGATGGGAAAAATTCGCAGCCTACCTCGGCTCCGATGTGCGCTTTCAGGCCAGCCCGTTGGGCAGCCAGGTAAAAGCGCGGGGAACCGTAAAGGCCGTCGCGGTCGAGCAGGGCCATGGCAGACATACCTCGGCTGGCGCAAACAGAAATCAGATCCTCGGGCAAAGTGGCGCCTTCGAGGAAGCTGAATGCAGAGCGGGCGTGGAATTCTACGTACAAGTTTCAGTTTAAAAAACCAATTCACCACAGAGACAGAGAGTCAGGGAAAAACCGAAGGATCCCAGAATTAAAACTTTTGCCCCTGCAACCCGTTACGTTTTCTAAATCAAATGTTTTCCTGAGATCCGCAACCTGCCTTAGTCATACGTTCCCTCCACGAACCAATGTCCGCTGAGCAAATCGTGCACCAAGCGATATAAAGACAATGAATTGCCGGCGACTGACGACTGGCGACTGGCGACGGTTGTCATCGCGATATCCCATTCGTCGCGGGACCAGCCATCTTGTTCCCACCAGTCTCCTGAGGAGCGCCAGGGACCGGCCATCCAGAGAATTTCTCCCTGAATCTCTTTTCGTTTGGGACATGCAAGATAAGCGGGCTTGCCATCTCGTAACGTGACCGTGGCGCGCACGGGTGGACGGAACCTGCGCAGCGCGGTGACGGGAGCGCGAGCAGCAGTGCTGTCTGAGTTTTCTTTTTCGCCTTCCGGCTCAGTGGGCACGAAGCGCTGCATGCGGAACGCCTGGGGGCGATGGGAGTCCAGCAATTGCAGCGAGCCGACTTTATCTTCGCCGACCATGCCGGCAATGCGAGCCAGGGTGAGTTCAAGTTTTTCAGGTTCGGGCGTGGGCGGCAGGAACAGACCTCCCTGCGTGGTGCGCGGTTGTGCCGGCGTGGCGGAGAGATGCACTTTCAGGATCGGAGCGCCCGGGGGATGTGCTTTGAGATCGAGTTGCAGAAGCTTAAGGAAGACTTTTGCGTCGAGCATGGGGATGGGGAGTTGGAGAGTGCGGGTAAATTTTGAGGAATGAGGGATAGCAGGCTGCAACGGGGAGTCATCGTCGGGGTGCCGAGTCGCCGCTCGGTCTGGACACCTCGACCCCGCTGGTTGCAGGATCCCGCGAGCGTCTGTCTCCACGTGGCCTGGATTGGGTGCCGACGTCTTTGCCGGGCCGGTGGTTTCTTCCGGAGGAACGTCCTCCAGGAAGTGGAAGCCGTTGTCGAGATTCAACTGCAGGCACAGTTCTTGCGCGGCCAGCGCGCGTGCGGCGAGGCGGGCACAGAGTTGGTCGAGCATGTGCGCGAGCAGAAACGCCAGAGGTTCGAGCAATACCAGCGGATGATCGAGCTCCATGGCTTCCTCGAAAATCAGCGGCGGCTCGACCGGGACCAGTGTTCGTGAAATTACACCGCGGGCGAGCTGCTGCAGGCGGATGCCAAGCTGGCCGAGACGTTCGCTGAGAGCGACCTCGGGAAGTGCGCACAGCGCGCGGAGATTGCGCACGCCCCACAGGTCGAAAGTCTCGAGGAAGCGCGCGGTTTCTTTGGAGACATTCGGGAAAGTGAGTTCGGGGAACAAGACATCCAGCGGAAGATTTCCCAGCCGCTCGGCTTCTTTGCCTTCCGGCACCACGGTGACACCGGAGAAACCGCGCGCAGCGAAGTGGGCTGTGTCGGGATTAAATGCGGTGGCTACGTTGGCTTCGAGGCCGAGGTCGGAAGTGCGGCGGGCAATGTCGCGCGCGATCTTGGGAAGCGAACCGAATAGAGATTCGAGTCCGGAAAGATCGAGAAGAACTGTGTCAGGCGCCGTATCCTCGATGCGCGGAGAAAACGATTGTGCACAGTCAAGCAGGGCGGCATGGGCGGCAGTTTCCTGCAGAGAAGAGCGTGGGCGCAACACGATTTCGTTGCAGGGCTCGACCTGAATCTTCGTCATGCCGGGCTCGATGCCGGCGCGGCGTGCTTTTTCATTGACGGCGAACACCTTCTGCAACGGAGGCTTGCCTTCGAGCACGACTACGGCTTGCGAACGCAGTTCAGGTTCCGCGCGGAGAATGGCTTCTGCGGGAAAGTCGGGAACGAAGATGCAGGCGAAAGGCATAGAGGAGCACTTCTCGGTTCTCAGTCGCAGTGTCAGCCATTGGCTATCAGCAAAAACCTTTATCCCGTCCAGGCGGCTTTCGTGTGAAAAGCGGTGTTTACGGACTGCACTGGTTTGCGTTCGGTGCGGGAACGTATGAGCTCGGCTTGGATTTCCATGCCGCTCAGCAGTTCGGCGTGCGATGGGCGTTGTTGGTTGCGGTTGTCATGGCTCGGCTGGCACTCAGCGGGAGCTGAGAACCGGGAACTGAGAATTGAATCCTGGTGACGACTTCCCAATTGCAACGACAACGAGGCGCAAGATTGCGCGCAAGGTTGTGTGCCGATAACCAGCAATAACGTGGGGGTGTTTTCCACGGCGCGGCGGAAGCGGAACCAGGTTGTAAGCGGAATGCGGCGTGCCATCCTCAATGGAACCCCAGCAAGATCGATGGCTACCAGGCCAAAGCCACTGCTTTGCAGAAGCAGATCGGTGGCGCGCAGGGCCTGTTCTACGGGATCCTCCATTCGGCGCCGTTCCCATTCCTCCAGGCTGGTAGCATAGCGGCGTTTGCGCGACAAAGCTGAGGACGGCAAATGCGCGCCGCAGCGTATCCAGAGAAGACGTTCGAGGTTCACGCCGGCGGCTGCGGCGGAATGGGGATCGAAGGCGTCGCTGGCGTCAATCAGCGTGCAGATTTCTTCGCGCCGGGTGGCCGCGGCCAGGGCTGAGAGCATCAGGCTGGTGCGTCCGGAAGAGTCAGGGCCGCAAATTTCGGTAAGGCAACCGCGGGGGAAGCCTCCGGTCAGGGTATCGATCTGCGAAACTCCGCTGGAAGCAGTGTCGGGTACGGGCCGAACCTCCAGGCGGGATGCTGGACTTACGCCCGACAACTGAGGTGTTCCTAAAAATTGTTTTAAAAGTGCCGCAGACTTGAGTCCGCGGACAAAAGGAAAATGGCCGGTGGCGTCGATATTGAGAAGCGGGAAAGACATGGAATCCTCGAGATTCAGGGAAGGCCGTGGCTCCTGATCGGGGCGAAAAAAGCCAATTTATATTCGCTTTTTATTCGCCTTTTGAAAAGTCTGCTCCTGCAAAGGAGGATTGTCAAGAGGGTGAGGAAATGCCTGAAAATACATGGTTTAGCTAAGGAACACTTTTGTCCCAACCACCCCTTACTCCATGAAGCGCAAACTGAACTTGGGGAATGTCGGCCGCTGAGATAACCGGCAGGACTCCGCCTGATTTCTAGAACCGTAACCCGTGCGACCTCAGGGCTCTATCGATTTTGAATCGATGGGACATTCTCAAGGGCTTGGAGATAACGCTCGGCCGAACGGCGAAGGGCGTGCTTGGCGTCCCCATGCACCACAAAATTAGGCCAGGCGCCATACAATTTCTTAAATGCAAACGGCTCGAGCATCGAAATAATCCGGCGCACACTGGCCGCGCTCAGAGGGATGAAGTTCGGATAGCTATACATGAAGCTGACGTAGCGTTTGTCAGGACACACCTGGGGTTGGTCACCGGTGAACAGGGCGCCTTGCCCATTCTCGGCTTCAGAAGAATGTAAGACCTGGAAGCCGGGGAAATGCCCGCCCACACGGATCAGAGTCAGGCCGTGCCCCAGGGAATAGGTGTCGCCTCGCCAGAAAATAATGGCGGGATCCGGCCGCTGCACCCATTTCCGATCCTCCTCGTGGAGATAAATCGGGACGCCGCCGAAGGCTCGACTCCACTCGACCATGGAAGTGTAGTAGTGCGGATGGGAGATGGCGATGGCGGAAATACCGCCCAGAGAATTGATCAGAGCGGCCGTATCGGGATTGATCAGGCTGACGCAGTCCCAGAGGATATTGCCCTTCGCGGTTCGCACCAGCAGCGCCCGTTGTCCGATGCCAAACTGGGGCGCGGTCGCAATACCCCAAATTCCTTCTGCTTCCTGATACAGCGCGTTCCGGTGCGACTGCTGCAATTTGTCCAGCGTGGTCCACTGCTGTCCTTGCAATCCCACAAATTGGCGCTCGTCCTCGCAAATGGGGCAGTGCTTTGGCGGTTGATCGGCCGGAGGAAACTGCGTTCCACAAGTCACACACAAATGAGTCATACACTCTCCCCTGGGAATATGCCGCGAGGACCCATTACGACGCTGCTTTTTCACGAGGTACGAACTGTTCCAGTAAGGACCGGAGGCGGGCATTGAGCTGTAGCCTCCTGCTCTCTCGGTCAAGCAGCGTGCAAGCGTCAGGGACGGTCTTCAAGACGTAACGCAAGTAGGACAGTCTCATGAGCCACAAGGCATGGCTGAAGTCTTCTGCGCTGCGGACGCGAAAAGTGATCCAGCCGGAATCCGGAACCCAGGGGTGTTTCTCCGCAAGGCCTTCGTCGAGGAGGGCGTCGCGGACCGCGCGCGGGAAGGGAATGTCAACGATCCCGCCCACATGGACATGTCCGACTTCTGCGCTTCCGAAACGGAATTCCTTTCCACCGAAGCGGTGTGGATGCTCCGAAATATGCGGCCACGCGGAGATTTCGTCGGTGAACTTCTTCAGGTTCGTCATGGTCGGCACGTCATCCTCGGCTTATTTCGATGACCGAATGCGCAGGTTCGATTCTTGGGGAAAACAGTCGCTGGCCCGGCTTCCCCATGCGTCCAACCGAACCTTCCGAATGACATAGCGGAAGAAGCAGTCACAGTGATCTGTGATCGCATTCACTGCCGACGGCAGAACCAGGCGTAAGAATCCGATATGCAAGAAGGCGAAATGCGCGAACGGGAATATAGCCTGTCGTTCCTTGGCGGTGGTGCTTGAGTTTGAGGAGCGGACTCTGCAAGGCGCTACTGGTCCTGCGAATGCATCGCCCAGATTGTGAGCATTGTGCTGTCCTGGACGAATGTTGGGGTCAGGAAATGCGAAAGCGCCTCGAAGAGCTGCGCCAGCAGGAAGAATCAAAGGCACAACTAGCCCAACCGCAGGGGACTGACCGGCCGGGAGACTATGCCGCTTGAGCGTCGCATGCTGAGGCATCGACAGGTTCTCTAATTTCATGAGGAGGTTCGCGGAATCTGGAGGGTCAAGCTCACTAAAAAGCCAAGGCAGTGCTGTTCGTGGGCGTAAGAACAGGTCTGCGGCTCAAATTCGAATCACCCTAACACGAGACTAGTTCGCCAGCCGGAAGTTCACGGCAATAGTGGTTTCCACGGTCGCCGGTTCTCCATTCACAAGGTAAGGCTCATAGCGCCACCACCGCACTGCATCGATGGCTGCGAGCGATAGGGCCTCGGGCCCGCTGACAACCTTCACTTGGGTTACGGCACCCTCCCCACTCACGACGGCATCCAACACCACTGTGCCTTGCAGTCCCGCACGTCGGGCGTTCTCCGGGTACTCGGGTGCGACCTCGTGTTTGATCCGCCGCTGCATTGCGTCGGCCGAGACTTTCAACTGTGGCTTTGCGACCACGGCTACCTTTGCCGGAACCGGTGCTTCCAACTCCGTCCATCCCTGTTGCCATCGCCACCATCCCAGCACTGCAATCATGACTATGGGGACGGCGAACGCAACAATGAGCCGGATGCGGGAGGTGCGGTTTGCTTCCCCGGAGCCTTCGGAACTCGAAAGCGGTGAGGGTTTGGCCGCCGTCTCGGGCGCAGCGGTGCCTGCCGCGGCACCATGGCGCTTGCGGGCGCCTAACAGAATCTCGGCTTCGTGGCGCGTCCAATAACGGATGATCGACTGCTGTTCGTCGGGCAAACGGAGGAATTGGAGGCCAAAGCGCTGTGCGCGCTGATAGCGCACTACGGCCGTGGCGCGCACCGGCGTGCTCATGTGCGGAAGCAGAAATTCAACGCGAACCGATTCCCCTAAAAGCAACTGGGAGGCGACAACTACCCCAATCCCGCCCTCGCCGATCTCCATCGTGCGGCCGGGAACACGGTCAGGGATGCCCGAGCGCAATACGGTGAGATCTAAAGGTACAGTCAGCTTGTAGCGAGGGACGCTTCGTGTGGACGCGGTTCCCGAGGAGTATGCCGGAGTCGTCCCTGCACTCATCGTCCACTTGCCCCTGGCCGGAAAACACAGCCCGGCATCTGGGTGGTGGAGATGAACTCACCCTTCGAAATGAAACCGCTCTTCTTCATAAACTCGTGGAAATGAAGGCAATGGTCAGCGTACCGTCGCACATACAGGGGTGCAACGTTACGCCCGTAATGGTGGGCGCTCCACCGATCATTGCCGATCCAATCCCCGGGGATGCCCCGTTTCTACAGTTGAAAAAGAGACCCCCTGGGTAGCAACAGGAAGGTTCACCGGCATGAGGTCTTGGTAGCGCTACCGGGAATCGAACCCGGGTTTGAAGATTGAGAATCTTCCGTCCTAACCCCTAGACGATAGCGCCACTTGGCAGAGCTAAATTATAGCAAAGGCTGGGCCGGCCACGTATCCGTGGGAAAGCGTGGCCGGTCGCGGTGTAGCCGGGCGTGAACGAGTTAAGGGGCGCTACTTCAAGGACTCCAGACGATAGCCAATTCCCCGCAAGGTCTTCAGGTAGCGGGGATGACGGGGGTCGGCCTCGATTTTCTCGCGCAGGCGGCGGACGTAGACATCCACCGATCGCGGGGTGACAAATGCTGTTTCCTTCCACACGGCATCGAGCAGTTGGTCGCGGGTGAATACACGGCCACGGTGGGCTGCGAGGTACTCGAGCAGGCGAAATTCGCGCACCGTGGTCAGGATGGTTCGGCCGTCGATCCTGACTGTCAGGGATGAAGCATCGATCTCAAGATCGCCGACTTTCAGAATTTCCGGTGGCAGGGTTTCGCGTGGAGTACGGAGCACGGTACGAACCCGAGCGACCAGTTCACGGGGACTGAAGGGTTTGGTGATGTAGTCGTCGCCACCGAGTTCGAGACCCTTGACGCGGTCGGACTCGTCGGTCTTCGCGGTGAGAAAAATTACCGGGGTCCTGGCCAGCGTCGCCGTCAATCGAATCTGGCGGCACAGGTCGAAACCGTTTGCTCCCGGCAGCATGACATCCAGGACAAACAGTGACGGCTGCTCGCGGAGTGCGTACGCGAGGACGGTGGATCCACTCAGAAAGGTGTGGACATCGTAGCCGGCGGCTTCGAGATTGTGCCGGATCAGGCGAGCGATGTCTTCTTCGTCTTCCACGACGAAGATGCGATGGCGCGCGTTCGGAGCCACCTGCATCTCGCTAGCTTCAGTCACGGGTTGCATCGTGTTCGTCGAGAGCGAATCAATCAGTGCCGCAGCGCGGCTCAAGAAACGGCGGCACGCGCCCGATTTCGACTCTAAAGCTCGAATGTTGCATCAGTGTTGCGTGACTGTTAACGGAGCATTAATTTGTGGGCAGGTCGAAGAAAGTTCTCCCAGGAGGTCGGCGGGCCGACAAGGCGTTCGAGAGATTGGGTTGACGGCCCTAGGAAGCCAGGACTCTCTTAGGCGGGTGGCGGAGAGTGTGCCCCTCGATCAGGCCGTAGAGTTCCTCGGCCAGGTTCTTGGTGTGATCGCCGCAGCGTTCCAGAGCCTGGGCCATCAAGAGCACGTCGAAAGCTAAAGAATCCTTCGCGCGGGTATTGTCGGCCAGGTGCCGCTGGAACATGGCGTGGCAAATGCGGTCCAGTTCTGCATCCATACGCAGCACCTTGCGCGCATTTTCCACCTCGAGGGAAACAAAGCCACGATGGATGTCCTCCAGCATGTCATGCAGAATGGAGGACATCTGTACGAGGTGACGCACGTCGCTGCCGGGGACCTGGCCACTGCGGGCCTGCACTCGCTGAGCCACACCCATGAGCAGGTCGCCGATGCGCTCAAGATCCGTGATGCACTTCAAACAAGCCAGCAACTGGCGCGCTTTTCGTTCGTTGACACGGGTAATGGCGCCGGGGAGTTGCTCGTCAATCAGGCGTTCGAGCTGATCCAGTTCTTTCTCGCAATCGCGAATGGCGAGAAACGCCATGCGGGAAGAGTTGGTCAACAAGTCCTGGATATTGAAGGTTGCATCGCGAGCGATGAGACACGCCTTGAGAGCCATGCGCATGAGTTCGGCCTGTGTCCCGATGGCCTTGGATCTAGCGGCGCCGTTCTTTGCTTTGGTCTTGGGCCGCGCAGCTTTGGTTTCTGCTGTGGGTTTTCCTGCGCGGGCTGGTTTCGGAGGCATCATTTGAAGTGATCGATCGCAGCGGAAAGCGCAGCTCGACAATCCATTGTAAATGGCGAATGTGAATAGGCTGTTAAAAGGCATGCGCGAGGTGGGAACGATTCCGGCAGGCATGCCGGAACGACTCTGCCGGCCACGCTGTATAATTTTTCGTTCCTGGGACGGAGTTGCCGCGTTGGGTAAAGGCAACGCCGAGGTTCCGGAACCTGAAATCGCCCGACGAAAAGTCTGAAAGGACCAATCCATCCATGAATGAAACCGCGCAGCAGTACATCCAGCGGATTCTTGGGCACGTGAAGGGAAAAGATCCCCTGAAGATCCAGAAGAGTACTGCAAAGAAGATCGAGAAGCTGATCAAGCCGCTTAGCAAGAAACAAATCCGACGGCGGCCAGCGCCCGGCCAATGGTCGATCGCGGAGATCCTGGCTCATCTTGCCGATGCTGAAGTAGTGGGTAGCTGGCGGATGCGGCTGATTCTGGGCGCTGACGGTTCGCCGATCCAGGCATTTGATCAGGATGTCTGGGCGGAAAGATTCGGCTACGCGGAGCAGGATCCGAAGCATTCCCTCAAAGTCTTTCGGGTACTGCGGGAGAACAACTTGTCGCTACTAAAGTCGGTGCCGCGCAAGCTCTGGGAAAACCACGGGATGCATTCGGAACGCGGCAAGGAAACGATTGCCCATGTGGTGCGGATGTTCGCCGGGCACGATTTGAATCACCTGCAGCAAGTGGAGAAGATCGCGAAGTCCAGCCGCAAATAAGCGTAAAAGATCTTCGCTATGAACCTGCTTCAACATTACCGGCAGCTGGTCAACTACGACGAGTGGGCGAATCTGGAGGTGGTTCGCTCGTTTCGCGCGGCCGGCAGCCCTCCGGCGCGGTCGGTGAAACTCCTGGCCCATGTCGTGGCTGCTGAACACGTCTGGCTGGCGCGCCTGCTGCAAAGGCAGTCTCCCTTTCCGGTGTGGCCCGAACTCGCGCTGGAACAATGCGAGGAGCAGGCGCGGCTGCTTTCGTTTTCCTGGCGGGACTACCTCTCCGATGACTCACCCGATTCACTCGATCGCAGCGTGTCCTACAAGAACAGCAAGGGAGAGCCCTGGACCAGTTCGGCGCGCGATATCCTGACTCACGTATTCATGCACTCGGCATACCACCGGGGCCAGATTGCGACCGATATGCGGCAGGCCGGTTATGTCCCGGCATACACGGATTTCATCCACGGCGTTCGGCAGGGACTGGTCGATTAACCCGCATCATGGCGGACCTGAAGCGGTATCTGTTTCTGGGCTCGCAAGCGGTGGCCACCCTGGGGTTGCTCGTCCTGCTGGCGCTCTGGCCGGGGGCCTGGAACCCGCAAAGGATCATAGGGGCCGTGCTGCTGGTGGTGGGCATGGCATTTGTGTTCACTGCAAGGTTCCAGTTGGGAGAGTCGTTCTCGGTAGTTCCCCGCGCGAAAAAACTGGTGACGCACGGTTTGTATTCGAAGATACGGAATCCCATCTACGTCTTCGGCGCGGTTGCCATTCTGGGCATGTTCCTGATTCTGCAGATCCCGCGTTTGTGGGTGTTGCTTGGGCTGCTGGTGTTGCTCCAGATCTTTCGCGCCCGCAAGGAAGCGGGTGTGCTCGAAGCGAAATTTGGAGACCAGTACCGCGCCTACCGCAGCCAGACCTGGTTCTAATTCTTAACAGCACTTCTCAAAATTTGCTCTGGGAGTGTAAGCTTCGCGGTGGCCATGCGCAGAATAATTCAGTGTCTCTTGACCATTGCGGCCGCGTGCCTCGCACCTGCCACGCCTCCGGCGTTCGCGCAATTGGCACCACTTCCTGCTCCCGTCTCCGGCAATGCGGTGGCTAGCGCGAAAACCGGCAAGCATGAAGGCATCTATTCGTTCATGGGTATCGGCGCGAAGAAGACCTGGGATTCAATCACAAACCGGGCTTTCGCGCTGGATCTGAGTACCGGGAAATGGAGTGAACTTCGTCCGGTCCCCGGGCCCGCAGGCAGGATTGGAGCGTCGGCGATCGGCGCTCGCGGCCAGGTCGTGCTGCTAGGCGGCTACACCGTCGACGGCCGCGGCGGGGAAATTACAGTTTCCGACGTCTCGGTCTACGAACCAGCGCGCCAGGTATGGTACCGCGGCACCGATCTGCCGGTGCCCGTCCATGACGCCGTCGTCGGGGTCTACCGCGATCGTTATTTGTACGTAATTGGCGGCGAGTCCAGACAGGGCGTCGTTTCGAATGTGCAGGTCTACGACATTGCGAAGGACAAGTGGCAATCAGCCACTGCGACTCCCGGGTCGCCGGTGTTCGGGCACGCCGGCGGGGTCCTTGACGACACCATTGTCTACGTAGACGGTGTGCATAGAAATGCAGAAGGAACTCAGTCTTACGTGGCTTCCGACGAATGTTGGGTCGGCAAGATCGATCACAAGGACATTACCAAGATCCAATGGACGAAATTGCCGGAGCATCCCGGAACGGCACGGTACCGAACGGCTGCGGGTGTGGCGGAGAAGGAGCACAAGATCTACTTCTCGGGCGGGAGCGACAACCCTTACGACTACAACGGAATCGGTTATGACGGGCATCCGGCGGAGCCATCCCCGTTTACGTTTGCCTTCGATGTGCGGAGCGGGCAATGGCAGACCGTCAATGAAGATACTCCCGATCCGACCATGGACCATCGCGGACTGCTGGTCACCCGCGAAGGACTGGTACTGGTGGGAGGAATGGAAAAGGGTCAACAGGTATCTGCAAACGTGAAGGTGATTCCGCGTAAGTGAGTGGAGGTAAGCGATACGTCCCTAGGTGATCTGGCGGCTGACGGCGAAGCTTCGTAGGATCAGGAAAGAAAAGAACCAAGCCTCCTGATGGGAAAGGGCGGACCGCGAAAGCGGCCCGCCTTTTCTCATGAAAGTGCCCATCATGGCGCAGGTCAGTTCCGTCCAGACGTCCCAAAAGTTGCCAGCCGGCGGGTGTGGAACTCGGCGACATCGATTCCATCTTTTTGCACAGAAGCTTCCTCTTCCGCCCACGCGAGAGACTCCGCATCCCGCAATTGATCCAGGAGCTGGGTCGCACAGGCTGCGCAACAGAAACCTTTCACCGGGCGACATGCGGGGTTCTGTTCAGCACTGCAATTCTCGAATTGGAAAACCGATGGCTTCGTCTCGCAGATATCGCAGAGGGTGGGAGCGTCGGAAAACAGTGGATCGAACGTAGCGAAAGACAGTTGGTTTCTCATCTTGTACCTCGCGATCATGTCAAAAATCAAACTCGATTCGTCGCCCGGGATTTTCACCAGGCGCCTGTCGTCAGATACTCATCGATCGACTTGGCGGCGCGGCGTCCCGCTCCCATGGCCAGAATCACGGTCGCGCTGCCGGTTACGATGTCGCCGCCGGCGAAGACCCCCTTGCGGGACGTGCGCTGCGTGTCTGCATTCGCATTGATGTAGCCGCGCTTGCTGGTCTCAAGGCCCGGGGTGGTGCTCTGGATGATGGGGTTCGCACTGGTGCCGATGGCCATCACCGCCACTGACAATGGCAGGTCAAATTCTGAGCCCGGGATTGGGACCGGGCGGCGACGACCGGAAGCGTCCGGTTCGCCTAGTTCCATGCGCACGCAGCGGGCAGCCTTCAGCCAGCCTCGGCCATCCGAAACGAATTCCACAGGCGCGGTCAGCACCTGGAAGTCGATGCCTTCCTGCTTCGCATGTTTGACTTCTTCGGCGCGCGCGGGCATCTCGGCCTCGCTGCGACGGTAGAGCACGGTCGCTTTACCTGCGCCCAGCCGAAGTGCGGAGCGAATCGCATCGAGCGCAGTGTTTCCGCCGCCGATGACGGCGACGTTCTTGCCCGCCAGATCGACCATGGGCTCGTCGTAGCGCGGGAATTCGTAGGCGTGCATCAGGTTGATGCGGGTGAGGAATTCGTTGGCGGAATAGACGCCGTTCCAGTGCTCGCCCGGGATGCCCATGAACTGCGGCAATCCGGCTCCGGTGCCGATGAAGACTGCGTCATAGCCTTCTTCTTCCATCAGGTCATCAATGGTCACCGTACGTCCCACAACGACGTCGGTCTCGAACTCGACGCCCATGGCGCGCATGTAGTCGACCTGCTCCCGGATGATCTGTTTAGGCAGGCGGAATTCGGGAATCCCATAGATCAGAACTCCCCCGACTTCGTGCAGCGCCTCGAAAACGTGGACCTGGTGGCCTTTCTGAACCAGGTCACCCGCCGCGGTAAGACCCGACGGGCCGCTGCCGACAATGGCGACCTTCTTGCCAGTGGGCGGAGCCTTTTGGATCTTGGAGAAATCGAGGTGCTGCTGCTCGTAGTCGGCGACGAAGCGCTCGAGGTAGCCAATGCCGAGCGATTGTACTTTCTTGCCCATGAGACAGCCGCCCTCGCAGTGATCCTCTTGCGGGCAGACCCGTCCCGTGACCGCGGGAAGAACATTGTCCTCGCGAATCTTGGCAGCGGCTCCCAGGAAGTCACCCGCCACAATCAGTTGCACGAATTCCCGAACTTTAACCCCCACCGGGCACTTGTCCGTGCAGGCAGGCTTGGCGCATTCCAGACAGCGTAGCGCTTCCTGGCGAGCCAGTTCCGTCGAGTAGCCTAGATTGACTTCGGTAAAGTTGGTGGCCCGCAGCTGCGCCAGTTGCTCCGGCATGTGCTGGCGCGGCACCTTCATGCGCTCTTTGAGAGGCAGCGGATTGGCCGACGCTATTTTGACAGGGGTCGTCATGGCCGGCCTCCACTTAAAGCGCAAAGCTGGTCAAGTTCCTTCCGCACCGAATCGCGCTTGCAATTGATCTCGCTCTCAAAGTCTGCCATCGACTTGCGCTCCGCCTCGCGGTACATCGCGTTGCGCTGGACCAGTACTTCAAAGTTCACGCGGTGCGCGTCGAATTCCGGGCCGTCGACGCAGGCGAACTCGCTCTTGTTGTCAATCAGTACCCGGCAGCCGCCGCACATGCCGGTACCGTCGATCATGATGGGATTGAGGCTCACGATCGTCCGAATGCGCTCTTGGCGCGTGACATCGGCGACCGCCTTCATCATGGGAATCGGACCCACCGCCAACACCAGATCGATGCGCGTGCCGTTGTTGATGAGTTGGCGAAGCTTGTCGGTGACGAAGCCCTTATCGGAGTAGCTCCCGTCATCGGTGGTGATCATCAGCGTGTCGCTGACTTCCGCCATCTCGCTCTCGAGAATGACCAACTCTTTGTTGCGCGCACCCACGATCGAGATGACCCGGTTCCCGGCTTTCTTCAGGGCTGCCGCCGTGGGATAAGCCATAGCCGTGCCCACTCCGCCACCCATGACCACCACGGTGCCAAACTTCCCGATCTCCGAAGGTTTGCCTAACGGGCCAACGACATCGAGGATGCGATCGCCGGTCTCAAAGGAGTTAAGCAGGTGGGTGGTTTTCCCGGCCGACTGGACCACGAGGTTGATGGTGCCGCGCTCGGGATCAGAGCGCTCAATGGTCAGCGGGATGCGTTCGCCCTGTTCGTAGAGGCGCAGGATGACGAACTGCCCCGGCCTCTGCTTGCGGGCAATGCGCGGGGCTTCGACGACAAAACGCTTGATTCCAGGGGCAATAAAGGCTGCGTGAATGATCTTGAACACAGACACCCCGTAAGTACTCGAATTGATTGTCAGGGAGTCATGTCAGCCTGGGCTGTGATGTACATCACGCGGAAGGGCGAGTTGGGTCACGTTGGGCGAACGGCTTGTCGCCCGGCTATCTTGAGGCGGCTCAATCAGCTAAATCCTGCCGAGTGGCGTTCGCTACCCCGACGAGGTTGTCTACGACTCGGTGGCGTCGGCCGGCTTAAAAATCAGGCCTTGGCTGGTTCGGCCGTTCATGACTACGACAAGCGGGGTTTCGAAGCGGAGGTGGCGGACGCAACCCTCCTCATCCACGGGGGGGCTTGACGTCAACCACCTCCAGTCGACGAAGCCCTCGCCCGCGTCCGGGTTCACGGTGAAGTAGCCGACTTGGAAGGCGGTCAGATTCTGGAAGAAATGGCTGCCTTGCGAGGGGGTGACGCGAAAATCGCGGAATCCCGCTTCCACGATGACCCGGGCTCCGGAGATCTCGTCCCACTCCACCGGGATCCCGAGCCAGGGCTCGGTTGATCCCCAGCGGCCCACACCGATCAAAAGGTAAGGACGACCCTGGCCGCTCAACAGCGCGTTGAAATGGGCTACGCCGCGGGCCACCTCTTGGCTCCGGGCCCGCTCGAAACGATGAAAATCGACCACGACCACATCACGCAGATCCGTGATTCGACCATTGCCCAGAACCTTGGAACTCTGACAAACCAGGCGAACGGGATCGACCTCATCCCAGCGAAGTTCTTCACCTTCGCGCGACAGAACAAGCGGCCGGACTTGCAGAAATCCAAAGTCAGCAGCCTGGCCAGGACTTTGCGGAAGACGGACCGCGAACTCCATTTCCACGGGCCGCCCGAAGGCGTCTTCCCCCATTTTCGTGAGTTGCTCGAGGAGCGGGGCCAATGGAAAAACGTCGTGCTTCAGGACGGGAGCGAAACTCACCAGACGAGCGCCCGGGCGGCTGACGCCGTCATAGACGACATGATTGTCCGCGGAGTAGGTCGATGCCAGGGCGTACAACGTGCCGTCCGTCTCGGCGGCATCCAGCCCGAACCGGGCTTCTCGCAGATCTGCGGTCGGGTCGTGGTTGCCATGTTCTGCGTGGTTCAATTCCAGAGCCCAGAAATCCGATTGCGAATTTGTCAGAATATCCTCTACCGACGAAAACTGGAGAATGTGGTGGGGATAGCGCGGGCAAAAGGTCAGACATTTGCCACCATCCACGACCGTGCGACCAAGCCCCAGGGCGACTGCGGCAATTCCATCGCAAAAGTTCATGGGCGGTACGGGATAGAAGTTGTAGGAGCGCGCGACCCCGGAAAAATCCGGGTAAAAACGGTTATGGTGCGGAGCGCCCACCACCTGCTGCAGGATGACCGCCATCTTTTCTTCCTCCAGGCGGTAAGGGGTAGCTCGCACATACGCCTTTGCGTGCTGGCTGAAAGTGGACGCGTAGACTCGTTTGATCGCTTCCATGAGTTGCTCAAGGCGCAGCGACAGTTCCCGGTGCTGATTGCCCAGCATGAACGTTTCGTAAACCCCCGTGAAGGGCTGGTACTGCGAGTCCTCGAGCAAGCTGGAAGAACGCACCGCGAGCGGATAGCGGACCTCCCCCAGGAACTCCAGGAGATGGTTTCGCACAGAAGCCGGCAGCGAGGCTTCGAGGAATCGGCGTTCGATCTGCGCATCGTCGGCACAGTTGAGCGCGAAGTCGGCGAGTTCGTTCTCGCTCAGGAAACGGTCAAAGACATCGGTCGCCAGTACCACTGCGGGCGGAACCGTCACCCGGACATTAGGGAACAGGCGGGAGAAACGGTGTTTGCGCAAGAGATGGCGCATGAAAGCCAGACCACGCGCCTTTCCACCCAGCGATCCCACGCCGATGCGCAGAAAAAAGGCGTCGGTCGAGGCCAGGGCAGCAGGGCTGAAATCTCCGATCAGGACTTCGCTCTGCTCGCTGCGATAGTCCGCGATGGAGGCAATCAGGTCGTTGCGCAGGTGCTCGGTGCTGGCGAAATCAGAAACCTTGCGAGGGCGGAGCTTCTGCGCGAGCGCGAATTCCGTTCTGGCCATGAGCCAGTGCGAGAAGTGGTTACTCTGGGCATGGTAGGCGATACTTTCCGCCGGCACTTGCCGAAGCATGGTTTCGAGAGCGCCCAGGTCGCTGGCCCGGCCCACCTCCGAGAGATCTTCAAGCCGAAAAACGAAATCGCCAAATCCGAACTGCTCGGTGAGCACCCGGCGCAAGTCTGCCAGCAGGGTGGGCGAACGCTTGCGCAAGAAGGAAAGACGTTCCGCGAGCGCGCGCTCTCGAAACTGGGTACGGCTGGACTGCAAGACGATGGGCACGTCCGGAACCGCTTCCCGGATCAGGTGCGCCAGTTCGAAGCCGGCTTCGGCGGTTAGTTCGCCGCGGCGCGGGAACTCCACGTCGGACACCACGCCCAGCAGGTAGTCCTTGTACCGCATCACCAGCTGCTCTGCTTCCTCGTAATTAGAAGCCAGCAGAATTTTGGGTCGTGCCCGCATCCGCAGAAGCTTGTGGGCAACATTGATGCCTTCCTGGATGACTCGGCGCGACTGGGAAATCAGTTCCGTGTAGATGACCGGCAAAAACGAAGAGTAATAGCGAATGTTGTCTTCGACGACCAGGATGATCGGCACTCCGATGGCAGCGGTGTCGTGCGGAGCGTTGCGCTTGTCCTCTACGTACTTGACGATGGCGATGAGCATGCGCACGTTGCCCTGCCACAGGAATACGCGCTCAATGTCACTCGCGGGATTGCGCACCACAAAGTTCTTGAGCTCGCGGTAGTCGTAAGCAAGTACAACGATGGGAATGTCCAGGCCGGACTGCTTGATTTCCCGCGCTAGCCGCGCGGCGTCCATGTCGCCGACCTCAAGGTTGGTGACAACCAGGTTGAATCGGGGCTGCGAGCGGAGCACTGCCAGCGCTTCGCTTCCCGTGGAAACCTGCGCGATGCTGGGAATCTGCTGGAGATTGAGTTCCAGTGACTCCCCAATCAGGAGTTCATTGAGACGGCCGTCTTCTTTGAGAATGAAGGAGTCGTAGAGGCTGGAAACCAGCAGGATGTCGCGCACGCGAAAGGGCATGAGGTTCTCGAATCCCTCAAAGAGCCGCTGCGCGTCCATCGCTGTATCGAGTACCGGTTTCGAGCTCATGGGCCGGTTCCAGTATGTCGTTCGCTGTATATAAAAACAGGCGGGGAGGAGTTCGTCCACCCCGCCTGACGATGTTCTGGCAACCAGAAGCCTAGACGAGCCCCTGGTCCAGCATGGAATCGGCCACTTTCAGGAAGCCGCCGATATTCGCGCCATTTACCAGATTGCCGGGCGTGCCGTATTTTTCGGCAGTTCGGAAGCAATTGTCGTGGATCGCGATCATGATCTTGTGCAGGCGATCGTCGACTTCTGCGCGCGTCCAGCTCAAGCGGGCGCTGTTCTGCGCCATCTCGAGACCGGAGGTTGCGACCCCACCGGCATTCGCGGCCTTGGCGGGACCATAGAGAATCCCGTTTTCCAGGAATAGCTTGGTGGCCTCGAGCGTGCTCGGCATGTTCGCGCCCTCGGCGACAACCTTGACGCCGTTCTTGATGAGATTCGCCGCATCCTTGGCGTTGATCTCATTCTGGGTCGCGCTGGGGAAAGCGCAGTCCGCTTTGATGTTCCAAAGTGGGTTGTGATCGGCCTTCACATCGGTGGCCATGAAGAGCGCCTTCTTGAATTTGTCCGCGTATTCGCGAATTCGGCCGCGGCGCGAGTTCTTGAGTTCCATGACATAGGCCAGCTTCTCGCGGTCGATGCCATCCGGATCGCAAATAACCCCGTTGGAGTCGGATACGGTGAGGGGCTTGGCGCCCAGATCAAGCAGTTTCTCGATGGTGTACTGGGAAACGTTGCCGCTGCCGGAGACCAGGCAGAGCTTGCCTTCCAGGGAGTCCTTGCGCGTTTTCAGCATCTCGGCGGCGAAATAGACGCAACCGTAGCCGGTGGCTTCGGGACGAATGAGCGAGCCGCCCCAGTTCAAGCCCTTGCCGGTGAGCACGCCCGTGAATTCGTTGGCCAGCCGCTTGTACTGTCCGAACAGGAACCCGATTTCGCGTCCACCCACGCCGATATCGCCCGCCGGAACGTCGGTGTCGGGACCGATATGGCGATAGAGCTCAGTCATGAAACTTTGGCAGAAACGCATGACTTCGTTGTCACTCTTGCCCTTGGGATCGAAATCCGAGCCGCCCTTGCCGCCGCCCATGGGCAGCGTGGTGAGCGAGTTCTTGAAGACCTGTTCAAATGCCAGAAACTTCAGGATGCCGAGCGTGACCGACGGATGAAAACGGAGGCCGCCCTTGTAGGGGCCGATTGCGCTGTTCATCTCGATTCGGAATCCACGATTGACCTGGACTTTTCCTTGATCGTCGAACCAGGGAACGCGGAACATGATGACCCGCTCGGGCTCGACCACGCGCTCCAGAATCCGGGCGTCACGATACTCGGGATGCCGCTGCAGAACCAGTCGCAGGGACTCGAAGACCTCGTGTACAGCTTGGTGGAACTCAGGCTCGGCGGGGTTTTTTGCTTTCACCTGAGTCATGACTTGTTCAATGTAATCACCCGAGATTCGGGTCTCGGACGGCGTCAACGTACCTGCACTCATATCGAAAACCTCCTTGATTTATAAGGGCTGCGGTTAGTAACTCTACATCTTGATACTGCGCTTGGCGACCCGCTTCGGGCCCGCAGGCTAAACGAAGGCCTATTCACTCTTTCGGGCTCCTGCGCCACATGGGGAGCTGCGGGTTCCAGCTGTGGACGTCTTTTTGGAAGTCGCGTGATTCCCGGTCAACCCCAACCAGTTCGGTGGTCTCTTCAACTGCCGGGATGATGCTCGCCAGGTAGGCGTCGATTTTGGATTTGAGCTCGAGATCGGAGAAAAAGTCAATTAGCTGAAAGCGGCGAACTTCTCCATGCCCCTCGCACACCGGGCACTTCAACATGTCACGATGCTCACTCATGATTTGCCTGCCTCGAGGGGACCTTGGGGGTCCCGGGGAGGGCGAACGGAAGCCCGGCCCATAGGCGATTAGACGGTCCGGAGTGATTTGCGGCAGTGATTCGAACCACACGAGGTGGTGAGCTACCTCACAAATCCGTATATATAGTTAACAGGAAGAGGCGTTCCAGCCCTCTATTGACAGCGCAGCGGGGCTCAATTAATTTCGAACGCCTGCGGGGTGATCGATGGTGAGGCGTTCGTTGGTCTCGTTTGGATCGATTTCTGTGCCGTTCACGATGCGGGGGTAGCATAGGCTCGGTAATGCGCCGGGAGACCATCCCGGAGATGGCGGTTCGAAGCCGTCCTCCCCGCCCCAATTCGCTGTATCAATTTAGTCCAAGCCGCTAACGCGCTCGTGCCAGCACCAGGGTGATGTCGTCGGGCTGCTCCTGCTCGCCGATCCAGTCATCGACGGCAGCAGTCACGAGCTCGGTGATTTCCACCAGCGGCCGGTGGCTATGTTCCCGGACCAGATCGACGAGTCTTTGCTCGCCGAACTCCCCGAACTCGTTCTCCGGCTCGGTGATGCCGTCGCTATAGGCGACGAAAATCTCGCCCGGCTTGAGTTGCTCGGAGCCTTCCTCGAAGGAGAGACCGTCAAACAGCCCCACGACCATGCCGCCGGCTTCAAGCCGGCGGGTCGAACCCTCCGCGCTGATGATGAAGGGGGGCAGGTGCCCGCCATTGCTGTAGGTCAATTTCCGCGAACTTCCCTCATAAACTGCCAGGAACAGCGTCGCATACTTTTCTTGCGGGGTGCTCTCGTAGAGCTGGTGGTTCAGCAGGGAAAGGAGCGCGCCGGGAGAAACCTCGACGCCTTCGACTCCGGAGGCCAACATCCTCGCGGAACCCACCGCCGCTCCCACTGCCGCCGCTTCACGCAGCAGGGGCATGCCTTCCATGCTATAGGCACGCACGGCGGAGTGGATCGTGGCCATCAGCAGAGCGGCGGAAATCCCTTTTCCGCTGACATCCCCGGCGGCGAGGATCAGCTTGTCGGTGTTCAGGGTCAGAAAATCGTAGTAGTCGCCACTGACCGTCCGCGCCGGGCGGCAGAAGCCGTGAACTTCCAGAGATTCCAGTTGGGAAACCTCTTTGGGGAAAAGCTGAGCCTGGACCTCCTGTGCGATCACGAGCTCGTTTTCGAGCCGCTGCTTTTCCTTTTGTTCAAGAATCAGCCTTTCGATGGACGCCGTCATCGCATTGAAGGAGTTCGCCAACTCTGCAAGCTGGTCGCTCGATTTCACTGGAATTCGATGACTGAAGTCCCCGCGGTCGATGTGTTGCGTGGCGCGGTACAGTTGCGCAACCGCTCCCGTAATGGACCGGGTGAGGCTGGTGCCAATGACCAGTGCCAGCAATTCAATGACGGCCAGTACGATGGCGATGGCCAGAAGAATCAACTCCACGCCCTTGGCAAAGTCCCCGAGGGCGGCAAATAGGCGGTTGTACAGCACCGAAGGCCGAGTTTGCACTTTCACTAACGGGGAGTGTTGCTCACGATCGCCCGTTTCCCAGTTGATCACCGGCAAGGGTGTGCCGAAAGTGATCTGGTGATCGAACAGGCTGGCGGAAGCCGGAACGCCACCCGCGGTGAAAGTCGTATGCGGCCCTTCACTGCTCTCGTTGCTGATGGCGCCTTTGTCATCTCGAACCGCAACGTGCAGACCTGACGCCTTTGAGCCGCCCGCAGAGTTCGCGGGGCTATGGTCAGTCTCGGGTCGAGAGGGCTCTTGCACGGGCAATCCGCTGCCGTAAAGAGTGATTTCGCCGAGATTGTTCGCAATCTCCTGCACCAGGTCCTGGTCGAGCGCTTCGCTGGAGACAACCGTCAGCTTTTCCGAGCGCACCGGCAGCACCGTGGCCGTTCGCAAGTAGAGGTTGCCATGATCGCGGACGATCTCACTGAAGGGACCGCGGACGAAAGAAGGCTGTGCAAAGGGAGTCTGGCCCTTGGTGTCGCCGCACACCGGCAGAGTTTTTGCGCCCAGCCAGGCGCAAACGTCGCGATGTTTCCAGATCACGTCGGTTTTCCGCAAGCTTTCGAGCAGAGCCACGGTGGGCGATTCCGAGCGCCGTAGGCGGACAGCCAGCTCGTTCGCAATCGCAGAGTTCACCGCTTCTACGTTTTGTAGTTGCAGATGGATCTCCGATGTCACAATGAAATTCGCAAATTGCCCGGCGAAAAGGTAAAGAGTCGCAAAAGCCATCGCGAACAACAGCAGGGTGGGAATCACTCCGATGAATACATAGGTGACGATGAGGCGGTTACGCAGGCGCCATAGAATCTTTTTCCTCAGCCAGCGAAAAGCCAGAACGCCGAAGAACAGGATTGCAATGAAACTGAGGAAGCTGACCCAACCGCCCAGGCTTTCGCCCCAGGCAAGTTTCAGGACGGCAAAGAGCTGCTGGAGCAGGAAAAGAAACAGCGCCAGCCCCAAGGCGTACCAGGCACCCCGTGCCACACGAGTGCGTGGCCAAAGGCCTCGCAGGGCCAACCTGGTTTGCAGCGCTGCGTAAGAGAGGTCCATGAACTCAGAGGTCGATTATGACAGAAAACGACCATCGCAATCCCGCTCCAGAGCGCCACCTTCCGGAACTGAGCGGAACGGTGGCCTGAGGAATTCAGCGCTTGAGAGAGGCTTCGGTTTCCGGGCGGTGAACGGGAGCTACGCGCGGGCCGGAAAGTGTGCCGGTGACGGCCACTCCGGGAGAGCCCTCGGGAACCAGCTTGAAATCGAGTTTACGGCTCAGCGAGACTTTTCCGACCACTGCATAGGTGACGATGGGTGATTCCAAAATCGCTTCCTGCAACTCGACTTCGCCCTGGTGGAGCGCCAGAAATCCAGCGAAGCGCCGGACCCGCAGCGGTGTGGTGGTGAGCACCAGGTGGGGAAACGCCCCGTCTCGCATATCAAAGTGCAGGCCGCCCTTCGCGGACGCCAGCAGATCCGCAGCGGAAAAACCGTTCAAGTCAATCTGATACCTGCCGTTCGCAGCGCCGGTGATCCAATTGTCATGCATGACGTCGCCCACTTGGGCCAAAGAAATGCCATCCAGCGTTCCGCTGCCGGAGTATGCCGGGGGCTTGGTCGTGAAATCGGCACGCCATTCGCCGCGATGTTTCCCGCCCAATACGTCCGCTCCCAACTCAAACAAGCGCACCTTGCCCTGGTCCAGGGCCAACTTCGCGGTGACTCGTGTGGCCACCAGATTCCGCACCACCACGCGGTCGGCGGCCAGGGTGCCGCTGGCGCGGATTCCCGCCAGGAAGGAGCGGCTGCTGGGAGAGGTCGCCGAGGAGAAGCGATACCAGGGCCGCTGTTGAGGATTTGGATTCAGCCAATCGTTCAGTCGGTCCGTCGAGATCTCGTCGGCGTGGAGATCGAATGTCAACGCGCATGCGGAGGCGGGCGAGCACGGGCGCGGCAAAGACAGAACCCCCGTCCACCGTGCACCTGCGAACGAAGCAGTGACCCCTTCAACCTGGGTCGCCGACTCTTCCAGCTTAATTCGGGCCGAGGCGATTTCCACCGGCCCATCCAACCCGCGGATCTCGGCCCGCACCGAATGGAGTTCGGCTGTTCCCGTGGTTCCCGGACTTGCGAATCCTCTCCATTTTCCGGCGACCAGCAGGTCGATCTTGGCGGAGCCCGTCGCCGCTGGATGTGCTGCCGGGATTCCGGAGATCCGAGAGACCTGCAGCAGCCGCTGGAGTTCTGCCTCGCCGGTTACCGAAATACTGTACCCGGCCCGAGCCACCCAGCCCTGCACTGCAACCGGGGATGGGTGCCCGAGCTTGAGAAAAACCGGACCGAAGGACAAATACGGTTCGTCCAGTCCATGTATCGGGAAGACATCGCGCCGAGCGCCAACTTTTCTTGCCGGTTTGGCGGCGGAGGCCGACACCAGCGAGAACGGAACAACCTCCACCGCCAAATCGGTTTTCGCCGATTCGGACTGCAGGCGGAAGTTGCTGGTCTGGCCTCCTCCCTCGAATGAGATTGCACTGGAGGGTCCGCTCGCGCTCGCCTTGAGTTTGGCCTGTAGCGTACCGGTCGCCCGCAGATCGTCCGGGAGATTCTTCTTGGCCCGGCGGACGACGGCGAGCATGGCATCGAGAGGAATTTTGTCCGCGGTCAACTGCAGTGCGAAATGGCGTGGACCGAGCAGGTTGGTTGCTTCCCCCGTGAGAGAGACCACGCCGCCGCCGACCCGCGTCTGGCAGAGCAACTGGCGAAGGCTGCGATCCGCCAGGCTGTAGTGGGCGTCGCAATGGCTCTTGAGATCCAGTGGCCGGCTGTCAGTGATGTCGTAGCGGTGGAAGTCCTGCAGAAAGCCATCGCTCCGAACCTGAAGATCTGCAGGTGCTCCCGTCAAGGCGACTGAGAGACGCACCGTTCCCCGCCACCCTCGATCCTCCCCGGAAAGCAGTTTGGTCAGTTGTCCAAGCTGGCCTCCATCCCATTGCAGGTGGAACTGGATCGGCGTTTCGCGCAGCGTGGCGGCCCTCTGCCAGGTTCCGTCCACCGTGAGCTGCCCGGTATCGCTCGAGTTGAAGTCGGTGCGGACGGGCTGGCCTTTGAGGCGCATGCCCCACTCGTTTTCCGAATCCTGCCAGAGCGAATATTCGGCGTCGGTCACGGCGAACGGTTTTTTTTCGGGACCAAACTTGAAGTTGATACGGGCGCGATCAGCCTCGATATAGGGGAAGGCGGGGCGCGACTCGGAGCGCGTCTTGCTGGTGGGCGCGACCGCAATGCTGGCACTGCGCTCCAGAAAGGTTTCAACGTTCCAGCGGCCGTCGTCCCGGCGAACTAGATTCAAGCTGGGCTCGGAAAGGTTCAGACGTGAAATCTCAAGCCGGCCGCGAAGCAGCGAACTAAGACGGAGAGAGGCAGTGACGTCCGGAGCACGCAGAACGGGTTCCGCGCCGAAGGCAGGATCGTCATGAACCACGAAGCCTTCCAGGTCAAAAGCCGGTTGGGGAAGCAGCCTCAAGCGCACGCGGCTGATGTCAACCTGCCGTTGCAGAGCCATGCCAATAGAGCCGGCGATGCGGGCCTTGAGGCGGGTCGCTCCTGGCCTCACCAGAAACAAGGCGAGGATCAGCGCGGCGCAGACGAGGAGCACACCGCGCTTGGAGCGAAACTTCACTGGACTACCCGGAAAGTTCGACGCCAGCGCGTCTCGTCAAAGAAATGGATCACCACGTGCACCAGGAAGCCAATCCGCTCGCTGAAATCGGTGTGCCGGTACTGGTCCGGCGGAGTATTAAAGGACCAGTACACGAACATGGGCCGGCCGATCACATTTTCCTTCGGGATGAAGCCCCAATAACGGCTATCGAGACTCACGTCGCGATTGTCTCCCATGCCGAAGTAGCTGTCGTTCGGGATAACGATATCGTCGCCTTCGATGTGGGAGCGCATCTGCAACTGCCAGTCCGGAGACACGTTGTAAGCATCGGACGCGGGAACCGCGGGAAAGTTGTCGCGGTAGGGGTCGTAAAATACGGGCCCCTTGTGCATCACGTAAGGCTCGGTGAGTTTTTGTCCGTTGCGGTAGACGGCGCCATCGCGCAGGTGGATTCGGTCGCCGGGGATCCCCATGATCCTCTTCACGACGTACAGGCCCGGTTCGGCTGGGGACAGGAACACCACAATGTCGCCACGCTTGATATCCCGGTAGGGAAGCAGGGGACCCATCCACTTCGTTCGAGGAGCGAACTGTTCCCGGTTTACGAACACATGATCCCCGATCAGGAGGGTATCTTCCATGGAACTCGAAGGAATTTCGAAGGCTTGAAGAATGAACGTGATAATGAAAAGGCCGGTGACCAGCACCGCGGCCAGCGAGGCGAGGAACTCCACCGTGGTTTCACTTTGTTTCTCTACGGGAGGGTTGTCTTTCTTTGCCATTCGTTTGGATCCGTGATCTTGATTGCTTCAGCTGACAACGTGAAAGGTTCGGTCCCAGCGAGTGATCTGGAAGAAGTGAGTCACCGCATAGGCGAAGTGGTAGAGTTTATCACCCACCGAGGCCGGGATTGGCAGGTCGTTGTCGGTATTGCGAATCGACCAGTAGATGAGTAAAGGCCGCCCAATGATATTTTCGCGCGGTACGAAGCCCCAATAGCGGCTGTCGGAGCTGTCATCCCGATTGTCTCCCATCGCGAAATAGTGACCTTCCGGCACAATGAGTTGACCGCTCTCCACCAGTTTGGGCATCTGCACCCACCAGTCGGCATTGATTCCGGGATCCAGAACGTCGAGACGTGGGAAATCATCCCGAAAAGGATTGCGCTCCGTCTTGAAGTACCGGACATAGGGTTCGGCAACCGGAATGCCGTTGACGAAGACGCGCTTGTTCACCAGGTGCACCCGGTCGCCGGGAACCCCTACCACTCGCTTGACGAAATGCTGCGCCGGGTTCACGGGATAGTGAAACACGATAATGTCGCCGCGGCGGATGGGACGATAAGGAATGATGGGATCGGCGAACCCACCTCCGCCGTAGCAGAGTTTGTCGACCAGCAGGTAGTCGCCGGTCAGCAGGGTATTTTCCATCGACGGCGAAGGGATCTGAAACGCTTGCACAATGTAGGTAATGACGAAGACAGCAATCACAATCGTGGCCAGCAAAGATTGCAGCGAAGTCAACCAGTCGGGGGTCGGCTCCCTGGAGGGATTGGTCGGAGTCGTCATTGGGGCTGGCGTGCCGGCGATTTGGGGGTGACTCTTTCTTCGGTCACGGCCGGCAGCGAGTCCAGATATTGAAGCACCTGCCGGGCCGCATCCTGTTCCGCTTTCTTCTTCGTGGAGCCCTCGGCTCGTCCGATAAACTCAACCTTCGTCTGCCCTGCAGAGGACAGCCTGACCTCCACGGTGAAAGTCTTGCTGTGCTCCGGGCCGGCTTCTTTCACCAGGACATACGATGCTTGGGGACGGCCGGTGGCCTGCAAAGTTTCTTGCAGGGCCGACTTGAAATCCATAACCGGCACGCCCGCGCTTTCGGGATTCATGCGCGAAAGCTCGGGAGTAATGACAGTTTGCAGAATGAACTTGCGGGCGGTCTCGAGACCGCCATCCAGGTAGAGTGCTGCCAGGATCGCTTCCAAAGCGTCCACCAGGAGAGCCGTTTTGCCTCGCCCTCCACTTTTTTCCTCGCCACGCCCCAGTCGCAAATAGGTACCAAGACCCAGGCTTTGCGCCACCTGAATCAGATGCCTTTCGCTCACCAAATGGGCACGCAACTTGGACAGTTCCCCTTCCCGAAATGCCGGAAAACGGCGGAACAGTTCTTCGCCGGTGACTAGCGCCAGCACCGCATCGCCAAGAAACTCAAGCTGTTCGTTATCGCCGCTGCGCAGACCATCCTTGGCAGCTTGCAGGGCCTCGAGTTCTCGCGCCTGAGAACTGTGCGTGAGCGCTTGGTCGAGAAGTTCAGGACGCTGGAAGTGATATCCCAACAGTTCTTCCAGCGCCGCGATTTCATTCGCTTTCATGCAGATTCAGGGTCCGGCCGCCAATGTTCCAGAGTCCCGGGCCCCGCCAATTTCTGGGTCGTCAATCGCCTGTCAGTTCTTCGGCTGATCAGGAGTCGCTGGCTTAGGGGCGGTTCCGCCGCCGCCTACCAGTTGATTCAGACGGTCGCGCTCCTGGCGAGCCAGCTTGCCAGGTCCTGTGCCCTCCTGGGTGAGTTCGACCGCGTGATTGGCTTCTTTGAGCGCTTCGGGATATTTACCCTGGCGATCCAGGGAAATTGCCAGCCTGAGGACCACCACCGGATCGGGTTGCGCAGGATATGCGTCGACCGACTTTCGCAGGTCCGTCTCGGCGCCTGCGAAATTGTCCTTCTTGAATTCCAGGGTTCCGATGATGGAGTAAGCGAAGGAACGCAGTTGGCCTTTATAGGCATCGATCTGATCCTGGGGAGTGTTGGGCGGAATCGAAACATCGGTATCGACCGTCTGAAGAGCTTTCTGAGACATCTTCATCGCCTCGTCCAGACGCTGGTCCTTGTCGAGATCAGTGTCATGCGTTTTTTCGGCGAGTTCGCTGGAGACGGTTACGAGCAGTTCGGGATCATCCCCGTCGAGCGCGAGGCCCTTGCGTCCCATTTCGACAATCTTGTCGGAATTACCGGCGCGCTGGTAGCCGCGCATCGCGGCCTTATACAGCATCACCCGCAATTCACTGTCGGGAAATTTCGCGGCGAAATCATCCGCCGCTTTTTCGGCTGCGGCCGCGTCGGTCAGGGCGACGGCCGTCTTGTAAGCTTCATACTCTGGTTGCGTCTTGGCCTGCGGAGGGCGCTTGCTCAATGGGGCTGCGGCCGGCGCTCCCGTCTGTGCAGCCGGCGGGTTTTGGGTGGTCGGCTTGCTGTTGGACTGCGCCAAACTCCAAGTCGCAACTACCAGCACAGCACCGATCATCGCTACTTGCTTCATGCTCTCTCCTTGAGTTGCGACTCTCGTGTGGGAGAATCGAGGTACTTTCCTGGTAAAGCTATTGCCGGGGCGCGGGTGGCTCGTACGGCCGCTGTAGACCGCGCTCCGCTGCCGCTTTCACTTCGGGCAGGGTACCACCTGTGTTGAGCGCCGCATGGTACTGATCCAGAGCGTTCTCGCGCTGCTCCTGCAGATCAAAAATTCTACCCAGATAAATGTGCGACCAGGCAATCACCTTAGGTTCCTGGGCCACTTTGAGGGCGCGTTCAAAATACCCGGTAGCCCCGGCCATGTCTTTGTTAGCGGCCGCGACCTGCGCCAGGATGAACAGGGCGCGGCCTGGATCTTCGTGGCCATCGCGCAATGCCTGATCGGCTAATTCCTGGGCGGCCTTAACGTCCCCGGCGGCCAGCCGTTTCTCGGCAAGTGCAAGGAAATGTTGATCCTTGGGACGCGAAAAGCGCAGTAACTCGGGCGAAGCATCGCTGGCGAACTGGGTTTCAGCGGCACGCTTTTCTTCTTTCCTGAGATCCACGTTGCCCAATAAGTCAATGTAAGCATTGCGGATGCCTGCCGGATCCTTCTCGAACTGGGCCAGTGAATCGTAGAAATAACGGGTCAGGACGAAACCTTGCTGCATGGATTTCTCGACCGCATCGGCGCGCACCGCTTCGGGAGTCTTGCCGGTGCCCTGAATGCGGATCTCGACCGCTCGAACCAGGCACTCGGTCACCAGCAGAGACATGTCGGTCTTAAATAGCTCCTCCATCGGAGCCCTCTTGACGGAATCAAGAAGAGGCTCAAGCCGCTTGACCGTAGCAGGATATTTTAGCGACAAAGGATCCAGCAGGTAGTGCAAGTAGGTGTGCCGGATCTGATCCATTTTCAGTTCCGAGCCCGCCGGTGAGATCACCACATAATAGTCGTTGGCGTAGTTCCGGGCGTTGACTTGACCGGGTGCGCCCATGGGCTCCAGGTAAACCGTAAAGCCGCGGCCCAGATAACCAGCGGACGGCAGCTTGAGATAGATCTCGGTATCAAACAAGGTCTTGGAGAGTGGTTCGTGGTACCGGTCGGTCAGGCGAGAGTATGCATCCCGATGTTTCTGCCAGATGGCGTGCAGGCCCGCCTTGTCATAGAAACTCGACGCCAGCCTGGCGAACGCGATCACGTTCGCCGCGTCCGGCGGCAGCTCGCCCTCTTTTACCTTAGGCAGAAAATTCGGAGGATCGCCTAAATACAGGGCCAGGGAGATGTATTGCGCCAGGTCCCGTGAGGAATCGGGCCTCACATGCTCGTGGTAGTACTGGCACATCAGGTTGGTGCTTTCCAGGGCATAGTCGGAGTCGTGAGCCGCCCTGGCCATCTCGCTGCGAATCTGCTTTCGAACCGGGTCCGAAACATTCAAGTCCTGGTCATATCCGCACGCATTGATCGAGGCCAGGATGGTAAAAAGAGTTTCGCTGGTGTCGAGCGTAACCTTGGGAGCATTCTGCCCCAGACACACCGAGGCCAGCAGCGCGAAGCACACGCCAAATATCGAGTATCGCAACCGGAAACCCAGGAAAACCTCCAACCGGGCGGTAAGCTGTGGGAGAGACTACAACATAGTTTAAGAGGTTCTGCGCGGAGGGTCAAACATCCGCAATGCGGAACGAGCCGCACTCGGCCGGAGGAAGCGATCCAAAGCCGTTATGCTGTCAGCCGCGCACGCTGATCTTCGAGAACGAAAGCACGGCATGGCCCGGAGTGGGCCGGCCCATCGACATGGCCGGGCGGAAGGTCGTGAAGATCAGCATTCTCTTTACCTCCGGCAGAAGTTGCTGGGAGCTGTCGGGGTCCGAGATGATGCGGTAATCCTGCACCCGACCGTTGGCGTCGACGTACGCTTCGATAACTAGCGAGTCCTCATTTACCGTGCTCAGCGTAGCCGGAAAAAAGCTCTCCTGCAGTTCGGGGCCGGTGTACAGCATGAGGGGCACATCGTTGGTATTGCGAGCCTGCAGTTCGGGTAGGGTCAGCCCCATGACGAAGCCGAAGATGGCGATGGCTGCAATCGTTCCCGCGGTCGCGGGAACCATGAAAGCATGCAATGCATTCTCCAGACGGACCAGCAAGCCCTCGAGCCGTGGATGTCTGGTGGCGGCCGCTTCCCGGGAAATGGCGACTCGAAGTTTCAAGGCCAGATCAGCGGGCGCCTTTGGGCGTCCCACCTTGGCCAGCAGTTCCTGAGTCTGACGGAGCAGCGCATACTCCCTGTGGCAATGAGAACACTCGTTGAGATGCGACCCCAAGGAGTGCATCTCAGTTCCCGAAACCGCTCCGTCAAGGTACGGCGAGAACATCAACTTTGCCTCGGCGCACTTCATGACGTCACCTCAAGTCCTTCTCCAGAACGACCCAGCCGGCAATCAGCCTTGTTCTCGGATTCCTCCGGGCTCAGCAGACCAAGCTCCGGCCCGACTTCCCGGATGTACTCGGTCAGGCGCCGCCGCAGTGCATCGCGGCCGCGCGTTAAACGCGACTTCACCGTGCCCAGAGAAATTTCCAGCACTTCCGCAATTTCCTCGTAGGACATTTCTTCCAGATCGCGCAGAATCACCGTGCTGCGATAGGGTTCGGGTATCTTGCGCAATTCTTGCTCGACATGCGCCCGAACCTCCTCATGGGCCAGATTCTCGAAAGGCGATTCTCCCTCGTCCACGAGGCTTTCTCTCATGGCCAACCCGCTGCCCTGTGCGGCATCGTTCTCAACCGGTTCGATCGAGGTTTCGCGCGCCTTATGGCGGAACCACCAGCGCCGGCGATTGGAAGCCTCGTGTACGGCGATCCGGTAAATCCAGGTCTTCAAACTCGACTGTCCGTGGAAATGTTTCATCCCACGAAAAACCTTGAGGAAAACTTCCTGAGTGGTGTCGTCCGCGTCCGCTGGGTCAGTCAGGATCCGGTATACCAGCGAGTAGATGGGCTGGTGGAACTCGCCTATCAGCCAGACATATGCTTCCTCAGACCCGGACTTCAGGTCCGCAACGATGGCGGCTTCCAAGTCCCGTGTCCCGATCGCACTCGCTAGTTCACCCAACGTGGCTGCTCCCGCCATGACCCTCACGGCGCACCCCGTATTATAGGATTTCACGCAGCAAACCCCACGGAAAACTGATCTGCCACGTCCAGCAGTCCCGAGTCCGAAAGTAGAATCGACACCTACCTTACATAGACCCCGAAACCTGCCTGGGAGTTCCCAGACGTAAGTGCTTTGTTTACAATACGCGGTGAGCGTGTGGAACCCCCGTTCACGGGCGTTCCAATTTGGGCGTCCCCCTATGGGAAAACTCTACGGCTGCGGCGGGGTTGGCTGCGCCGGAGTTGCGGCCGGCTTCGGCGGCCGGGGCACTGGCTTTTTCTTCGGGGTAGGCTTTTTGGGTTCGTTGTCGTCCACCACGATCTTCTTGGGGGGTGCGGCTGCGGTGGCTGCCTGGAGGTTCTTGAGCTGGGTTCGCAGCTGGTTCAGTTCAGTTTCCTTCGAGGCCGTGAGATTTTCCAGGCGCTCGCCCAGGGAGTGGCGCGACCTCTCAATGGCATTCAGATCGTTAGAAAGAGCCTGGAATTCGTCCTTGGAACCGAAGGCTCCCGCCGATTCTGCGACACTGCCGAATACGTCATACAGCACATCGAGATTTCGGTAAAGCTTGAAGGTTGCGCTCAGGTCCTCGGGGGAGTTTTGCACTTGCGAGATGATTTCGGGCAGCGCGGACTGGAGATTTCTTTTGATGGAATCGACGTTGCTCAAAGTTTGTTTCTTGTAACCCGAGTCCATCTTCCACTTCTCGATACGCAATTTCCCCAGATCGCCCTGGATGGTTTCGGAAGCCTGCTGCAAAGGCGCCAGGATCGCATTCAATTGACTCACGGATGTATAGGGCACCGGCGGACCGGCGGGCGTGATTTGCGCGCTCAGAAAAGGCGCGTAAAAGAGCACGGGGAAGAGAATCGCAGCTCGGACCAGGTCGAGGTTCATTGGGTGAAACGGCAGCCTCCCGTTCAGAATACTAATTTTCCCTGCATTCTCAAAATTCATCCCCGTCCAAGTTTGACTATCTCTAAGAGCTGCGGGACAATAAAAGGGTTGCAGCTATCTCGGGACGCGGTCTGCGCGCGTCGTGTGGGCCTGTGGCGCAGTTGGGAGCGCGCTTCCATGGCATGGAAGAGGTCGTCGGTTCGAACCCGACCAGGTCCACCATATTTTCCACCAGTTACGTCCACTTTTTTTGAGTTTGGAAGTCTCCCTTTAGCAGCTGCGACTCCTCGTAATTACCCTCACCGTCGGCATTCTTCATGACCCGATTGCGCCGTTTCGTGCCTCCCTTCACGCGCATGACATTAGGTGCGACGAGCTTCTTTTGCCGCTCTTCGCTAATGGAGAGCGGCGGAAATGGGCGGCGCTCAATGCAGCCTGTGCCAGATTGGCACCCTTGCCGTAACAGGGTTTGATCGTTACCAAAGGTCTCGCCCCTGAATCTGAATCATATCCCGCGAGCTCTCCGGCTGTCAGAGTGGAGACGGGGCGCAAAACTATCCTTGCGGCAAACCTTTTTGTTGTCTGGTGTGAAAGGAAATAAGCAGTCCTTTCTCTTAACGGTGGTTGTGTTGAGGGGACGGAGTCAGCCGGATGAATCTACGCTTCGCGAAAATTACGAGCTTGAAGTTCCTACTCCTTGCGCAGGTGTGTTAGGCCGCGTTTTCGCAGGCATCCCCGCCGCACCTGACCCAACTGAAGCTCGAAGACATATGAATCGAGGTACGCTCCGTCCGATCGCAAACGGCTCGAAGCATTTGGCGGGAAACCGGGCCTCGAGCAGGCATCCCGAATCTTCAGCGCTTTCGAGAGCAGGATTTCTGAGAGGGTATGCGCGCGAGTTTATTTGAAAATTCGCTGGCCGCGGCGGCAGGAGCGGAGCCATGAACACCGCAACACCGGGCACGCTTCCTTTTATCGAACCACTGGCAGATAGTTCCTATGGGCAGGTGCTCATCGCCGAGGATGATGCCATGTTCCGCAGGATATTGCAGAGTTGGCTGGAGAGCTGGGGCTACGAGGTCATTGTTGCCAAAGATGGCGGCATGGCCTGGAGCATCTTGCAGCAAGAACATCCTCCCGGGTTGCTCATCCTGGATTGGGTGATGCCTGAGATTGACGGCATCGAATTATGTCGCAGGATCCGCAAACGTCAACAAGTCCGTTATCCATACATCTTGCTCGCCACCGGAAAAGACGCCAAGCAAGATGTGGTCCGGGGGCTTGAGGCAGGAGCGGACGATTACTTAACCAAGCCATTTGACCGCGACGAACTGCGGGCACGTCTGCGAGTGGGGCGCCGCATTCTCGCGCTGCAGGAAGGCCTTATTAACGCGCGTGACGAGCTGCGCTTCCAGGCGACGCACGATGTCCTCACCGGCATATGGAACCGGGGAGCCGTTTTGGACCTCCTGCACCGCGAACTGGAACGCGCAGCCCGAGCCCGAACCTTGACCTCGGTCCTGATGCTCGACCTGGATCACTTTAAGGAGATCAACGACACTTATGGACACTTGACCGGAGATATTGTCTTGCGGGAGGTGGCCGAGCGTATCGCGCAGAGTGTCCGCTCCTATGACTCGGTCGGGCGATACGGAGGTGAGGAATTCCTGGTAGTGCTTCCCGGATGTAACCAAACCGAAGGCGAGATTAGCGCCCAGAGAATTCGCTTGGCCATTGCGTCCGCTCCCGTCCTCGATGCCGATCTGGAGATTCCCGTGAGCGTCAGCATTGGCGCAACCGTGGCAGGTCCCGACGCGATCTCGGATAAGGACATCCTTGCTGCCGCAGATAAAGCCTTGTATCAGGCTAAAGATTGCGGCAGAAATCGAGTCGTCATAGTGTGATTTTTTCGACCGGCCAAGACTCAGGTGCCCGTATTTAAGGAAGAATCTCGATGGGCGTACCATTCGGCACGGTTCGCCAGATCTCGTCCATCTCCTCATCCGTGACCGCGATGCATCCGTCGGTCCAGTCTCGGGAACGATGCGTGCCCCCCATCCAACCGTACGCTGGAGAGTGTTCGGTGGAACATGGCGAACCATCCTCCACGTCAGAACCAGCTTAGAGGAAGCGGATTATAGCTGCGGATGCGCCGGGGTGCTAGGCTGCTGGGTATGGCTCCGGTTCGTATCTTAGGGGTTTGTGTGGTGCTCGCGGTTTGGTTGGGCGCGGCCGCATCAGCCGCGCCGACCGAGGTAGTCGCTGCAAAACGCGCGGCCTCCTGGTCCGTCCGAGTGAATCCCGTGAAGGTGTTGAACGGCGCGCCCGTTCTGCTCGAGGTGACCCCTCCCGCGGCGCTCAAATCCTTGACGGCAACTTGGTTGGGGCACGAGTTGGTCTTTGATCAGACCGACGGCAAGTCTTGGTTCGTTTTGGCGGGAGTAAGCTTGGAAACCAAGCCCGGGACCTACCCTCTTCGGCTGGACGCAGTGACTGTGGGCGGGGAACCGATCCGCTTCGCGCACACCTTGCGGGTGAGCGCCGCAAAATATCCGACCGTGCAACTGACCGTCTCGAAGCAATACACCGCTCCCAATCCCGAGCAACAGCAAAAAATCAAGGCAGATCAGGATGTAAAACATGAGGCTTTTGGCCGTGTGTCGCCTGAACGCGAGTGGACGGGTCCGTTCTCGCCGCCGGTGAGCGCAGAAACCTCCGATGTCTTCGGCACGCGCCGGGTCTTCAATGGCGTAACCAAGAGCGTCCACCAGGGCCTTGACTATCGGGTCCCATCCAGCACACCCGTGTCGGCGGTGAATCGTGGCACGGTGATCTTGGCGCGCCCGCTCTACTTTGAAGGAAACTGCGTCGTAATCGATCACGGCCAGGGACTACTCAGCCTTTACTTGCATCTTTCAGAACTCAAGGTGAAGGAAGGCGAGCAGGTCGAGCGCGGGACGCAGATTGGCTTAAGCGGAGCCACGGGAAGGGCGACGGGTCCACATCTGCATCTGGCTGTCCGCTGGCAAGGTGTCTATCTGAATCCAGCGGCCCTTCTGATGCTTCCCTTGCCGGATACCGGGTCAAGAAGTGCCCGCACGCAACCGTGACCTAGAGTCGTGCCCCCGGGGATTTCGCAGGCGGGCGAGCGTTCGTGGTCCCTTTCGTCGATTCTTTCAAATCCAGGTTGCGGATCAACCGGTGCAGATAGTTCGGATGCACCCCCAGCGTCTTCGCGGCCTCAGTGCAACTGCCTCGAGCTTCCTCGAGAGCACTCTGAATCAGCCGCTTCTTCAGATCTTTCACCGCGGCATGATATTTGGCCTCTCCCACTCCCGGGGCGGGATCACGCTCGAGCAGGTTTTCGGGCAAATCTTCCAGCAGGATGTCATCGGAAGATCCCAGCACCAGGGCCCTCTCAATCACGTTTTCCAGTTCCCGAACGTTCCCCGGCCAGTCGTAGTTTGACAGGCAGGCGAGCGCTTCCCGCGAGAGTGGCTTTGGTTTGGCGCCACACTTCTTGCAATGCTTCTCTACCAGGAAGCTGACCAGCATCGGGATGTCTTCTTTGTGTTCGCGCAGGGGCGGCATCGTGATGCTGACCACGTTGAGACGAAAATAAAGGTCCTGCCGGAAATCTCCCTTGCGGGCAGCTTCCTGAAGGTCGCGATTCGTCGCTGCGATCAGCCGGATATCGACGTGGATGGGACGGTTGCCCCCTACGCGCTCGAACTCACGTTCCTGCAGGACACGCAGCAATTTGACCTGCAAGGATGGAGCCAGTTCACCGACCTCGTCGAGGAATAACACCCCCCCATCAGCGACCTCAAGACGGCCTTTTTTCTGCGCGACCGCGCCGGTGAATGCGCCTCTTTCGTATCCGAAAAGCTCGCTTTCCAGCAGGTTCTCGGGAATCGCGGCACAATTGATGGCCACGAACGGCTTGGTCGCCCGCGGACTCTTGCGATGAATGGCGCGGGCGGCAAGTTCCTTACCGGTGCCGCTTTCCCCGCCGATCAGGACGGTGGCGTCACTCGGCGCCACGCGCGCCAGAAAGTGGAATACGTCTTTCATCCCGGCGCTTTCGCCCACCAATGTGCGATCCAGGGTGATCTCGTTCATCAGGCGCTGATTTTCCTGCTCCAGCCATTGCAGTCTGCGCGCATTCTCCAGCGCCACCGCTGAAATCCCCGCAATGGCCGACACCAGTTGCAGGTGGTCCTGGTTGAAACGGTCGGCGATACTGATCGTGTCCAGATAGATGCAGCCGATGGTGCGCTGGAAAACCGTGAGCGGCACACAGAGCAAAGAGCGTACCTGTGAGGCAATCAGGCTCTCAACCGCTCCCAGGTGGCCGCTGCCGGGCACGTCGGAGCCGAGGATGGCCAGACCTTGTTCGAGGACTCGCTCCGCAATCGTCCGACTGACGCGGACGGGTCGTTCGTTCGCCGCGTCCCGGTGGCGTGCAAAGACCGAGTTGAACTCCCGCCTGTGGCTGCCGTCCAGCAGGATGGCCCCCCGTTCCGCCGGCGCAACGTCGAAAATTAGATCGAGAATCTGGGCCTGCAATTCGTCGAGGTCGCGGATCGAGTGCACGACCCCGCTGATTTTCAGGAGGGCATTCAGGTTTCGCGCCAGCCGAGAGGTAGCCGGCAGTTCGCTCAGAATTTTGTCGGGTTGGAGGTAGAGAACATCCTCTGGCCGGATTTCCGCCGTAGCATGCGTCAGCTTTTCGTCTTCGAACTCGACCACCCGACTGGAGCCGGAAGTCTCGTCCGCATCGTCCTCGATCAGGAACCGGAACACCGAATCTCCGACCGCGATTTCATCGAGATGGTGCAGCCAGTGGTCCTGCGCCGGTTCGCCATTCACAAGCGTGCCGTTGCGGCTGTCAAGATCGCGAACTTTGAAGCCGCCGCCTTCCGGGTGGATGAGGCAATGCCGACGAGACACCGAAGGGTCGCTGATGGGCAATCCGTTGGAGGCGTCGCGACCCAGCGACAACTCTGCCATGGGCAAGGCGAAGACGGAATCCCGAAGAGGTCCGGCAACCGCTACCAACCTTGGGTTCAGCCGATTTCTAATTCCAGTTGCGCTATCGTTCATGGGGTTCGTCGCCATGGGCCGTCCGTATAAGGCATCGGCTATCCGACAGGATAGTCGACTATCCGATCGGATAGTGTTTTCTTATAAGTGAGGTGAACAGCCCGGCCGCTTCACGACATTTCAAAATAAATATAAACCTATCAGTATCATATGGTTACGATCTGGCTGGGGAATTCTCTCGTTCGCAATTCCGCCTTGGCAGTCGGCTTGCTTTGTAGTTGGGCGACGACTGGCCTGGCAAAAGCGACGGGGGAAGCGCTTAACTATCTAGCTGGGCGGTGGTGGGAATCGAGGACACCGAGGGACCCCCTCATCGGATCCGCGATTCCCTGTTTTTTTCTGCGAGGTCCAACTCTGGTTCTGGGATGCTCCAGAGGTCGCTTACCCGGCCGCTGCTATTTCGTTGCGCGGACTTCCCTGCGCCTCTGCGACCTCAGCCACTCCGTCCCGAAAAGTCACTGTCTTGCCCGAGATCGCAGGCACCCGCTCGCCTGGAACCAGAATTCCCACTAAATTGAGCGGGTCCGCGGCGGAAATTGTTATGGTCTCGCCCGACGCGGGTAACTTCCGCATGGCGCGTACGGATTCAACCGCGACGGGCAGTGCAAATTGCTCACCCAGAAATCCGTCGATGAAGCGGCCTCCGCGGATCTCTCCGCGATCTTCCAGCCGGCGGAACGCTATCAGAAGCTCCCGCCAAGTCGGCAGGTTGGCTTCGCGGGCGATCACGTCTCGGAAAACGATCCCGTATCGTTTCAGCAGCATCCAGCAAGTGGCCTCGAGCGAGCGATTCTTCTCGACCACGTCGCCGGTGTGCAGCAGGGCCCAGCGTCCACTGCTGTGCCGGGGGCGGGAGGTCCGGCCGCTGCCTTGTCCGGCGCGACGTTTGGGATCGATCAACGCCCGCAAGTTATCGAAGCCATCCGCTGTGAGCAGGCCTCCAGCCACCAGTTCCCAGAGGGCGGTCTCGATTTCAGCTTTGAGTTTGCCGGTTCCGCGGACGACGTCCGCAAAGAAAGAGGCGCCGCGCTGCCGCAGAAAATCGAGGACTTGTCGCGCCCCCGGACTGAGACCTCGGGCGTCCGGTTGGTCGGCGCCGGGGTGTCGCGGGATCATCCAGTCGGCCTCCTCGCGAATGAAGAAGGTAATGGGCGCTACGCTGGTCGGGATGACGCGCCGCTTTCCCTCAGCGGAATCTTCCAGGGTGGCCGGATGAGGCGAGAGCCGGCCCCAGCCGACCGCTCCTGTCAGGCAAAGCTGGTCAAGCCATTTAGGATCGTAGTCGGCAACCCGCCGAGCCAGGATGTGACGCTCCCATGCGTTCGCCGGAATCTCAAAGCCTTGCAGTTGCCGCAGAAGCTCCAGCGTTCCTCGCTCGCCCCCAACTTGCGTTCCGGGAGCAATGTGTTGCCAGCGCAATAGCCAGCGCATGAATTGTGCCGCTGTAACCGGCTCGATCTGTTTGCGGAGCGTGGCAACGGTGAGGCGGTGAATTCGCGCCAGCAGCCGCCGATCGCACCATTCGGTTTCTTCGACCTTCGGATCGGTGAATTTACCGCGTAACACACTGCCACCAGCTTCCATGCGCAGCAGGGCCTTCTCGATCTCCGTTGCGGGAAGCCCCAGCATGTTTCCCAGTTGCGACGCGCTGGCCGGTCCGAGGTGTGACATCCATCCAGTGACCATCGACAAGAGCGCATCCTCGTGGGAGGGAACTGCTCCCTCCACTTCGGGCAGCGCAGGCTCGAAGCGCGCAGCGGGAAAGAGCAAGCAAAAGCTTTGTGCCTTCTCAGCCGCGACCCAATAGCGCCGGCTTCTTGCCGGCTGTCCGGAGGCCGTCTCACCCTCCGCCACCGTCGCCACACCGGCACGACCCTGGAAGCCCAGTTGCTCGAAGAATTGACCCCACGGATCGGTGGCTTTCGCGATCGTAGCGACTAGGGCATTTTCATTGACTGCGCCTGCGGGACTCGGACAATCCTCTGGCACGGCGCCCAGGGTATGCAGGACGTCGTGCAATTCATCCGCATCCCGCACATCGGGCCAAGCTTCGTCGCGGACTTGCGCGATGGCTGCCGGTTCCAGCTTGCCGACTTCCTCCAGAACCGATTCCGGCAGGACCCGTCGCATCTCCACCGCACGCGCCCGGCGCTCTTCGAGGGGCGCATCATCGAGATAGGCATACGGGTTCGCATTGAGAATCTCGTGCGAAAACTGCGAAGGCACCGGGGTATCGACGGCGATGCAGCGAATGCTGCCATCGGAAATGCCGGTCAGCAACTTCTTCAGACCTTCAATGTCCATCGCCTCGGTGAGCACGTCTTTCATAACCTCGTGCACCAGCGGGTGGTCCGGAATCTGGATGTCGCCTTCAATGTTTTCCTGGCAGGCCGCCACGTCGGGAAATACCGAGGCCAGCAAATCATCCGAGCGGATCCGTTGAATCTGCGGCGGAACCTTCTTGCCATTCTGGAAACGCAACAGGGCGAGGGCGCGCGAGGCGTCCCAACGCCAGCGCGTCGCGAAGATCGGCGAGGCCAGCGCTGCCTGCTCCAGAATCGGCTGCACGGTTTCCGCTTGCAGGAATTGGAATACCTCGGCCAGCGGAAAGCTGTGCTGTTCTGCCAGTGCGATGTTCAATCCGTTGTCGGTCGCCGCGGCCTGCAACTCGAAGTTGAAACTGCGGCAGAATCGCTTGCGCAGTGCGAGCCCCCAGGCCTTGTTGATTCTTCCTCCGAAGGGAGCGTGAATCACGAGCTGCATGCCACCGCCTTCGTCGAAAAATCGCTCGGCAATGACGGTGTTCTGCGTAGGCACCGCGCCTAACACCGCGCGTCCTTGCAGCATGTACTCCACGACCTGTTCGGCGCCGGAGTCGTCCAAGCCACACTCCTGCTTCAACCAGGCCACCGCCACCGCTACTTTGGGGTTGTTCTGCGAAACATTTACGGGAGGAGTGTCTGCCAGGAGGTCGCTCACTTTTTGTCGCAACTCGGCGACGTGTGCGGAGAGTTCCTCCGTCCTTGCCGGCGCTTCACCACGCCAGAATGGAACACTGGGGGGAGCGCCGTGTGCGTCCTGGACCAGCACCCGGCCGGAGTTCGACTCGACCCGGCGAATCATCCACGAGGTATTGCCCAGCAACATGATGTCGCCTTTGTTGCTTTCGACGGCGAAGTCCTCATCGACCGTACCGACCACAATACCTTCCGGTTCCGCCACCACCGTGAACAAGGCATTGTCCGGAATCGCGCCGCCGCTGGTAATCGCGGCGATCCGGCTGCCCCGGCGCGCGCGCAGTTTCCCATTCACCCGGTCTCGGTGCAGGTAGGCACCGTAGCGGCCGCGCCGCGCGGCAATTCCCTCGGCCAGCATTTCGAGGATGGAGTAGTAAGTTTCAAGGGAAAGATTTCGATAGGGGTACGCGCGGCGGATCAGTTGAAATAACTCCACCTCGCTGCACTCTTCGGCGGCACAGGTCGCAACGATCTGCTGCGCCAGGACGTCCAGCGGACAGTCTGGAATGATCAACCGGTCCAAATCGCCCTTCCGGATGGCATGCGCCAGCGCGGCGCATTCCAGCAAGTCATCGCGCGTGGTGGTGAAGAATCTGCCTTTCGGCACGGCTCCCCGCCAGTGTCCCGAGCGCCCAACCCGTTGCAGGCCCACAGCGATCGCTCGCGGGGAATTGATCTGAATCACGAGGTCAACCGTCCCGATGTCGATGCCGAGTTCGAGCGACGCGGTCGCCACCAGCACCTTGACCTGACCTTCTTTCAATTTCTTTTCTGCGGCCAGCCTCAATTTTCGCGACAGGCTCCCGTGGTGTGTCGCGACGTTGTCTTCGCCAATGCGCTCGCCCAATTGGTGAGCGACACGTTCCGCCATCCGGCGGGTGTTGACGAAGAGCAGGGTCGAGCGATGTTGCTCGACCAGTTCAATCGCCCGGGTGTAGATCTCGTCCCACATCTCGTTGGACGCTACCGGGCCGAGTGGGCTGGGAGGCACTTCTACCCCGACATCAAGCTGCCGTTTGTGCCCTATGTTGACGATTACGGGATCGTTGCGCTCATTGCCGGTCAGAAAGTGCGCCACCGCTTCGATGGGTTTCTGGGTGGCCGACAAGCCGATGCGCACTGGCGGTCTGTGAGTCAATGCTTCCAGCCGCTCTAACGAAATCGCGAGGTGGGCGCCGCGCTTGTCATCGGCCACCGCGTGGATTTCATCGACGATCACCGTTTCGACGTCGTGCAGAATGGCCCGACTCTTCTCTGCGGTCAGCAGGATGTAAAGCGACTCAGGAGTCGTAACCAGAATGTGCGGCGGCCTCTTCAGCATGGCGCGGCGCTCGTGCATCAGGGTGTCGCCGGTGCGCACCGCCGTGCGGATTTCGGGCATCAGCAGGCCGCGCTCGCCCGCCATCTGCAGTATTTCGCCGAGCGGAATCTCCAGGTTCTTCTGGATGTCGTTGCCCAGAGCCTTCAGAGGAGAAACGTAGAGAACCTCGGTGCGATCCTGCAGTTCTCCGGAAAGTGCTTTCCGCACCAGGCGGTCAATACAGGCGAGGAAGGCAGCCAGCGTCTTGCCGGACCCCGTCGGAGCCGAAATCAGTGTCGTTCGTCCAGCCAGGATGTGTGGCCACCCCTGTTCCTGCGGTTCTGTAGGCGTTCCAAAGCGGTGGACGAACCACTCCTGTACCAGGGGATGCGCCCACGCCAGCGATGGAGGAACAGGAAGAGACATCGGGATTTATATTCTATCGAGATTTCGGACTTTCGTAAAACATTCGCCTCGCCAGCAGTCGGGATCGGGCCAGCCGTCTACCCTCCAATGCTAGAATCCGGCGATGACAACGACAGTTACCCCGCAAGCGCGTGCCAGGAAAATTAAGCTCATTCTTTTCGACGTCGACGGGGTATTGACCGACGGCAAAATCTGGATTTTTCCCGCCCCCGCCGGGGCCGAGCAGAGCACGCGTGAACACGCCTCGAGGTACGAGGATAAGGGCGGATTCGGCTTGCGGAGCCATTCCATGATCGAGGCTAAGGGGTTTAACGCGCATGATGGCACAGCTTTTTCACTCGCTCGTCTGGCCGGGATCAAGACCGGCCTGATCACCAAGCGAATATCTGAAACGGTTGCGCTGCGCGCGCGAGACCTAAAGCTGGAACATGTTCATCAGGGAATCCAGGACAAGCTCACTTGTTTTGAGAGCATCCTCAGAGAATTAAGCCTCAAGCCGGCGGAAGCGGCGTTCGTGGGCGACGATGTGATCGATCTACCAGTTATGCGCAATTGCGGCTTTGCGATCGCGGTCGCGAACGCCCGCAAAGAAGTGAAGAAAGAGGCGCATTTGGTCACGGAACACGCCGGGGGAGACGGGGCCGCCCGCGATGCCGTGGAATACATTCTGAAAGCGCAAGGCAAGTGGAAGCACGTGGTGAGCGAATACATCTGCGAACGGAGTCCGGGCAGGAGGAACTCCTAGCCATCCCTGGGCCTTTAGCTTGGTTGTGCATGGGTAAAGAATTTCGAACAGGTCGGAAAGCGTATGTCCTTTTGAATTTCGCCCACCAGCGCGGGCGAACTTAGGGCTGCAGCGTTGACAACTGAAGGCCGGAATCTAAGACCTGACACTAAAAACCCACTGATTGCCTGCTTGGGGCGTGCTCGGGTCGGCAATCAGTGGGTTACCGTTTCTCCTTACTCACCCTGTTGTTTTCAGGAGTAATTGCCACACTCTAATCCGTCGAGCCCACGTCCGCTTCGGGTTTTACAAAACTTTACCTTGGGCCCGATCGAGCCGCACATTAGTCGGTGATCGCCGGGGGACGCGCTGACATCAGTTCGGTGAAACGCGGGTCCTTTCGCAGCCCGGCAAACTCCTGGTCCTTGTACACGCTGTCGATGCTCTTGTAGCCCTCTTCCATGGCGCGGCGCAGATACTCCAGCGACCGCTCGGTTATACCCATCTTGGCGTAGAGCTTGGCGACGACGTAATCATAGTGTGCGCGGTCCTCCGGTTTCGACATCTGCGCCGCGACCCCGGTACGCGAGGTGCGCTCAAAAACATCAGGGTCCAGTTGCAAGGCGTGGCCGTAAGCGGCGACCGACTTATCAAATTCCTTCTTGGAGAAGAATGCCGCTCCCAGATTGCTGTAATACGAGGCAGCGTCATCGCGGCAACGAATCGCGTGATTGTAGCGATCGATGGCTTTGCCGTACTTCTTTCCGATGTAGAAGATCACTCCCAGATTGTTGTAGGCGTCGGCATAGTCACGATCGGCGTGGATGGCGTGTTCGAAGCTCTTTTTTGCGTCGGGCCAGCGTTGCATCAGGAGCTCGACAATGCCGATCTTGTTGTACAGAATCGCGGCATTCGGCTTCTTCGCTAACGCTGCCCGATAGTAGTCCAGCGCGTCCAGGTACAGCTTTTGAGCGCGCAGGGCGTCTCCCCGCTCCTCGAGCGTCTCCGACGTGGCGTCGTTGGGGGGCGGCTCTACGCCGCGAATCGGCGCCGGACTGGCCTGAACCTGATCGGCGAAGGCCGTGTGAGAACCAAAACTGATTCCAGAGAGACCGGCCAGAACAACCGGCAACATGAAACAGAGGATCCAGGCTCGGCGAGGAGACATGACGGTACCTCCTGAAAGGGCAGCGTCCCAGTCCCCGGAGATGTCGTTCGCCCAGGTCTCGGGCGCTGACTTCGTCGTCCGTTACTGGGGCTCGGTTCCCCCGCTATCCGGTGGTTTGGACGGCTTGGACGACGCTTTGTCGTCTTTAAAGATTCCCACAATTTTGCCAAAAAGTCCTTTTTTCTTTTTCTCGGCGTCCGTTCCCCCTTGCGCGTCGGTGGCGGGTTGGGCCCCCGGGGGGGGAGGGGGTAGGGGTTTGTCGCCCAGACCCAGAAGGCGCGAGAAGAAGCCGGCTGCCCCGGTGGATTGATCACAGGTCTCCCGAGGCTCGGTGCCAGCCACGAACGCGGCAGTGTAAGTTTGTGGACACGAAGGAGTTGCCAGCCGATTCGTGGTCTTATCGAGTTGCACATCGACCACCCCGGAGGGCTGATTGAAGGACTTCATGTCAGAGTACTGGGGCAGGACCGCAGCCTTCTTCATGAATTCGGTCCAGATTGGAGCGGCCGTTTGGGCCCCGCTAAGGTGCAGATCGCTGTAGTCGTCGTACCCAACCCAAATGATGCAGAGCAGGTTGCTGGTGTATCCGGCGAACCATCCGTCATGCGAACTGCCGGTCTTGCCTGCCGCGGGGGCCTGGAAGCCTCGGCCCCGAACCGCCGAAAACCCAAGTCCAAAATTCACGACGCCCTGCATCATGTCGGTCATGACGAAGGCAATTCGGGGATCCATGATCGACCGCTTGTCCGGACTGAAGTCCTGGACAATGTCGCCCTTGGCATTGCGCACGGAACTGATGAAGATCGGCGAAATCCGCGTGCCCTCATTCGCGAATGAGGTGTAGGCTCCGGCCATTTCGAGCGGGGTCGCATCGTACGCTCCCAGAGCCATCGCGGGTGTGGCTTTGACGGAGGCAATGCCGGCGTTTTTGGCAAGGTCGGCAACTTTGTCGTAACCGACCTGCTCAGCGAGCTTCACGGTAGCGTTGTTCAAGGACATGGCCAGGGCGTAGCGCAAGGTAACCGGGCCGTGGTACTCCTCTTTGTAGTTTCTGGGCTCGTAGATCTGATCGCCATAGGCGAAGGTGGTGGCTGAATCGTCCACCATCGACGCCGGGGTAAGAACGCTGGTGGTGCCGTCGAGCGCGGTGTTCATCGCGGCCGCGTAGACGAAGGGTTTGAAGATCGATCCCGTGGGACGTTTCGCGATGGCGTGATTCAGCTGGCTAAAGCCGTAGTTGCGTCCGCCAACCAGCGCCAGAACCGCACCGGTATGAGGATCGAGCGCGACCAGTGCGACCTGGGCTTGAGGCCCCGCCGCCACGTGAGTCTCGAATTTTCCTTTTCCGACTTTCACCTTGCGGGTGCGCATCCGAGTGATCTGGTCGTCCACCAGCTTGATGCCCATTTCGACCGACTGGGCCGCGGCTCGTTGCAGGTCGGGATCGAGCGTGGTGTAGATGCGGTAAGCCTGGTCGTTCACTTCGCGCTCGTTGAACTTGTTGACCAAAGTGTCGCGCACCATGTCCACGAAGTAAGGTGCGTCACTGGCTTCGACATTGGGCGGCGCCAGCTTTAGCGGAGACGCTTTGGCCTTATCGGCTTCGGCCCGGGTGATGGCATGCGTATCCGACATTGCGTCGAGCACGACGTTGCGGCGCTCCAGCGCGCGCTCGGGATGACGGTAAGGGGACAGGTAGCTTGGCGCCTGGATCAGGCCCGCCAGCAGGGCGGCTTCCGGAAGCGTGATGTCCTTGAGATCCTTGTTGAAATACGATCGCGAAGCTTCGGCGAAGCCGCTGATCGTGAACGAACCGCGCTGACCAAGATCCACGCGGTTTCCGTAGAACTCGAAAATCTGCTGTTTACTGAATTTCTGCTCGAGTTCGAGCGCAATCATGATCTCCGACAGCTTGCGCTTGACCGTCTTTTCGGGCGTCAGGAAAAATGCGCGCGAAAGCTGCATCGTGATCGTGGAACCGCCCTGCTCGTGCCGTTGCCGGGTGACATCAATCCAGAAGGCTTCCGCGAGGCGAAGGAAATTGACGCCTCCATGCTGAAAGAAACGGCGGTCTTCGATCGCCAGGACGGCGTCGACCATCACCTTGGGAATCTCGTCATACTTAACCAGTTGCCGCTTGGAGCGCTGTTCGGCGTCAAACAGCGCGGTCACCAGCTGGGGCTCCAGCTCATAGGCGGAAAGTTCACTGCCGCGACTGGTAATGCTGTCGACTTTGCCGCCGCGCATGAGGATGCGGGCGGGATCCGGGCTGTGGTAGGACTCTGGGCCGGGCGTGATCTCGATGCCCTCGGCAAGCAGGCGATAGCTGCCTAAGGGGGACTGGTCGGCCTTTTCCGAATAGCCGGCGTGGCGGAGCTCCGCAGCGATGGTTTTCGCCTGCAACGTCTGACCGGGACGCACGGTTTTGGGAATGGCGTAGATCTGGGCTGAGTTGCTGAAAATCGGGCTGCTAAACCGCTTGGCGATCACCCGGTCATACTTCACATAGAAAAACGAGGAGGTCCCCACGACCAGCAAGCAGAGGGTCAGAAATACGATAAGGACCGCGCGGACGACAGGGTCGCGGGGAAAGGCCCTGATCCCCTTGCTGCCGCTACCCGACGTATTCGGAATCTTAAGTTTGATAGCCACGTTCGATGGGCGGAGTCACGCTTGCCAATAACACCGGCGTGCAAATCGTCCTCCCGGCCAGAGCGTGGAACCCATCTCGTCCGCTGCCAGTCTCTGGAAGGACGACCCCATTCTACCCCGGCCTCAACGGTTTTGCCCTGCCTGGAAAAAGCACACCCCCCCGGCAGCCAGAGGGCTGTAACAGGTACCGAGGAGCTCCCACCTAACTTAATCTAGTTGGTGACTGCGAACCTCTCGTCGTGCGCGACACCCAGGCTCGGAGTCGGGCTGGTAGGTGCTCCCGTGACCGCGTCGATTGAATAAGCCGTGAAGCTCGTAACCGTAAGGCCAATCAGCGCGGTCCCGTTCTGATCGAACTGCCCAGCGGCTACCTTGGGCAGGGTCAGGAACGGCGAGTTCGCCATTGCGGTCAGCGTTCCCATCGTCGCATCGAATGTGAAGCCTTCGATCGGGAGAGGCTGGTTGGTGGTGTTCACCGCAAACGTGAAGAGAAACTTTCCGTTCGGGGACAGGGCCAGATTCTGCGGAACAGACACGGTCGCGACTGCTGTTGGCACCCCCAGGGTCCCGGTGCCCGCTCCGATCGGAATGACATACACATTGTTATCGCCGGAGGAGCCCGTCACGCCCAGCAGGAATTGCCCTGTTGGATCCGCTTGGAGCGAGGTCATGGGCAGGTTGAACGGGCTGTTGAACAGGGGTGTCAGAGCGCCCGAGGTCTGGTCAATACTGAACCCGTACACCATCCCCCCATTAGGAAAATAAAGATATGTTCCGGTACCGTCGACGAGCAAGTGATTGGGGGCCCCACCCGTGCTCGCCGGGGAACCACTAGCGGTCAGACTTCCCGTCGTCAGGTCAATTTTAAACACGGCGATGCTGGCCGAGATCGTGTCCGAGACGAACAGGAAACGCTCTTGCGGATCGCTGACGGCTATATCTGCATTGATCGTGGAGGTCGCGAATGGACTCGAAGTGAGCGGCGTCAGCGCCGCGGTTGCGCGCGTAATAGCGTACGCCAAGACTCCCCCGCCCGTAGGCGCAGTCGTTGGTACATACAGGTATTTTTTGTTCACGATCCAGAAATTCTCGCCGAGTTGAGTGCCATTCGCAAATCCAACTGGGGTGTAGCCAACCACGTTGGCAAACGTGCTGCTGGTCAGGTTCGCCGCGTCGATGACCGTACCGCCTCCGAGGTAATAGAGAATGTCGGTTGCGCCGCCGCCGCCCCCCCCGCCATTTGAGCCCGGGCCGCACACCGAACCAGGACCATTCAGGCCGCCGCCGCCGCTCCCGCTCCCGGAGCCACCGAAAGTGATACCGTTGCAGTTAGCAGCCTGACCGCAGCCCGCGAGGACCAGCAAAGACGCTACTACGATCAGCAATAACGATGTGTGTTTCACGTATCTCATTCCACTCTCCCTACCGAAGGACACAGACGAGGCGAACTATTTGTTCCGCTCTTGCGTCTGACCTTCGGAGAACTCACTGGGTCCGGCGATGGGAACCGTGGACGTCCGCACCGAAACGGGCTGCGGTCCGACGGCTCAGTGCGGATATTAGGGCAGCAGGCCGGGGGTAACAAAGTTACGCATGTCGCGGACAATTAGTAACCATAGGGGTAACGCACGGTTGACCTAGCTCAGGAGTGCCTGAAACAAAGGGCGAACGCGGGTGCCGCGGGAACTCGCGCGCCTTCCTTGCAGAGCGTTCCGCTCGAGCTAGAACGCACCTTTATTTTTGCTTTGGGGATGAAACTCAATATCCATCGGGTAGCCGGGAAGGTCGACGTGCACCGAATACGAGGTCTCGATCAAAACGCTGCCCGTTCCCGGGCCGCCGGTGCGCTGGACCTTGATCTGTTCCCGGGTAAGAGGAAGCTCCAGCTCCTGAGCCCGCTTGAAGACCGCATCGCGGATCACCTCGTCGCCCTTGGTGCTGTACGTGCCCAGCCGCGCTTCGCTGTCGAGGGTATCCTGGAATTCGTAGTTCGCGAAATATGGGGGAATGACTTCCGCGCACACATACCCCAGGCCGCCTAACAAGCCGAGAACGAGAATCAGTTTGATCGTGCCCATGATGCTTTCCGCCTGCGGCCACGCGGCCGAAGACAAAGCTTCAGAGCGCGGGCCTCAGCAAATTCTGAAAATATTCGGTTATTGCGCCGATGCTAGCATCCTGCATTTGGCGAGTCGAGCGCTGAACGACCTCGACAGTGCCTTCGGTAACCTTTTTCCCTACGGTGACACGAAAGGGTATGCCCACTAGGTCGGCATCTTTGAACTTCACCCCTGGCCGTTCGTCCCTGTCGTCCAGTAATACGTCGAACCCGGCATCCTCGAGTCGACGGGCAATGTCTTCGGCCGTGGTCCGGACCCTGTCGTCGGACACATTGGTGGGCACAACCACGATCTCGAAGGGCGCCACCTGGGGCGGCAGCCAGAACCCGTTCTCATCGTTGTTTTGCTCCACGATGGCGGTCAGGATACGCTCGATTCCGATCCCATAGCTGCCCATGATCGGGGTAACTTCCTTGCCGTTGCGATCGAGCACGCGGGCACCCATCGATTCCGAATACTTGTAGCCCAGCTTGAAAATGTGCCCGATCTCCACCGCGGTGTCGATGCGCAAGGGCGCCCCGCAATTCGGACATGCCTCCCCGGCCGACACGCTGCGCAGATCGGCGTATTGGGTGGGATGAAAGTTGACTTCTGCCGTCACATTCTTGACGTGGTAGTCCTCTTTATTGGCGCCGCAGATCAGGTTCTTGCGGCCCTGGAGGGCCGCGTCGACGATCAGGATGGGCTTGTCCCCATCGTCCATTTTTTTGGCCCAGTCGATGCCGATTGGTCCCAGAAATCCCGCGGGCGAGTGAAACAGCGCCTGGATTTCCTCTTCCTGCATGGCACGGGTCTCGCGCCCTGCCACCGCTGTCGAGAGCTTTGCTTCGTTCATCTGGTGGTCGCCCCGCATCAGCAGAACAACCGCGCGCAGCCTGGTTTTGCCGGTCTTGGCCTCGACTTCGTTTGCCATCAGGGCCAAAGTCTTAATCTTGTTTTTCGGGGACACTCCCAGAAAGCGCGCAACATCTTCGATCGTCTTCTGACCGGGGGTGTGCACCAGCAGCGGTTTGCCGTCACCCTCGGGCTTTAAATCCTCGACCGGTTCCAGTTTTGAAGTGGCCTTCTCCATGTTGGCGGCGTAGTTACACTGCTCGCAGCTGACGATCAAATCCTCGCCTGCGGGGGTACGCACCATAAACTCGTGCGACTGCGACCCGCCCATGGCTCCCGAGTGCGCCTCCACCACCATGTACTTCAAACCACAGCGATCGAAGATGCGGCAGTAAACGTCATAGTGCTTTTTGTAGGAAACATCGAGACCAGCCGCGTCGATGTCGAACGAGTACGCGTCCTTCATGGTGAATTGCCGCACGCGCAGCAAGCCCGACTTCGGGCGGGGCTCATCGCGGAACTTGGTCTGAATCTGGTACCAGATCTGGGGAAGCTGCTTGTAACTGCGTAGTTCCTTGCGGGCGATATCGGTCATGACTTCTTCATGGGTCATGCCCAAAGCCAGTTCCGCCCCCTTGCGGTCCTTGAGACGAAACATGTTGTCGCCCATAAGAGCCCACCGTCCGCTGGCCTCCCAGATCTCGCGGGGGTGAATGGCCGGTAAAAAAAACTCCTGGCCGATCGTGTCCATCTCGTGGCGCACGATGTTCATGATCTTGTTAAACGAGCGTTGCCCCATGAAGAGGTAGGAATAGATGCCGGCTGCAAGCTGGCGGACGTAGCCAGCGCGAACCAGGAACTTGTGGCTGGCGACTTCGGCATCCGCCGGGGCTTCGCGCAGTGTAGGGATAAACAGTTCGGACCAACGATGCATAGTCAGGGATTTCCTTGAGTCAGGAATTAATTATTGTAACAGCCAGTTGTGGTTCGGCCGGAGTCGCCCGGCTCAGTTGGAGGTCATCTGAATTTCCAATCGGCTAACGGAAGAACAGGTAGAAGAACAATGCAGCTCCGGCAACAGCAACCATGTCAAAGCCCTAAATTTCCCAGAGAGGAACGCCACCCAGCGGTGGGCAGGGAATCAGAGTCTCACGGTTCTCGATTTTGCCTCAGTCGCGGGCATGGCCTGCGAGTGGAAACCTAAGGTGCGGGCGCCGCAAGCCAGCACAGACTGGGATCTACTTCGTAGACAACTCTCCCAGAATCTGCTTGCCCAACTTCTGCGTCTCGCCGAAGAACTTCTGATACTCGGTGAACAGCCGGTTCAACCCTAGTGACTCCTCCGGCTTCAGGCGCTTGCGCAAGATCATGTCGCGCAGGTGGACGGGATTGGGCAAGGTAGCTTCTTCGCGGAGTTCATCGAGCGCGGTGGATGGATCGTAGTGGTACATGAGACCTCCAACGAATTTGGTAATTCGGTAATGTGGTAATTGAGTAATTTAAAACCGTGTGGCGTAAATGGTGCGATTTTCAATTGCACAATTACCAGATTTCCCAATTACTCAATTTCTACACCATTTCCGTGCCCCACAAATCGTGTAGGTGGACGACCCCTTCCAGCCTTCGCTGTCCGTCAATAACCACCAGCGAAGTGATCTTCCTTTCTTCCATCTGAGCGAGAGCGGTCGCGGCGAATTCATGGGCTGAGATGGTTTTCGGGTCGCGCGTCATGCAGGCGCTGGCGGTCATATCCAGCACATCCTTGCCGCGCTTCTCCAGTAGGCGCCGGAGATCGCCATCGCTGATCACGCCGAGCAGCTTTTCGCCTTCGACCACCGTCGTCATGCCCAGTTTCTTGCGAGACATTTCATAAATTACATCAGACATGGTCGTCGCGGGAGCAACCCGCGGGATGGCGTCCCCGGTGTGCATCAGCGACGCAACCCGGGCCAGTTTCTTGCCCAGTTTTCCGCCGGGATGGAGGTTCGCGAAGTCTTCTTCTTTGAAGCCGCGCTTCTCGGAAAGGGTGACGGCCAGCGCATCGCCGAGAGCGAGCATGGTGGTGGTGGATGCGGTGGGCGCAAGGCCAAGGGAGCAGGCCTCCTTGGCGACCGAACAGTCGAGCGCTATCTCGGCTGCCTCGGCCAGGGTGGAGAGCTGGGTGGGCCTGGCCTTACCGGCTTCAGTGGCGCAAATGAAATCTCCAGTCATGCTGATAAGAGGTACCTGCAAGCGCTTGATGGTGGCGAGCAGGCGGAGAATCTCTTCCGTCTCGCCGCTGGCCGAAAGAGCCAATACGACGTCTCCTCGAACGACCATGCCCAGGTCTCCGTGCACCGCATCTACCGGATGCATGAAGAGTGCGGGCGTTCCGATGGAACTTAGAGTGGCTGCAATCTTGCGGGCGATGATTCCGCTCTTGCCCATGCCGGTGACGACCACGCGACCGCGGCAGCAATCCATTAACTCAACGGCTTGCTCGAACGCCTCCGCCATCGGTCCCGCAATGCGGTCGGCGAGCGCCCGCAACGCCTCGGCTTCGATCCGCACCACGTTTTCGCCGATGTGTTTCATGGGAAGGAGGATGTTACCAAAACTGCGCTTTACCGGGCCCGGGCGCGCTTAGAAGTGGTCATCGACGACGTGCACACCTTCGCCCAGGCCCTTGGCCAGAATGGCGCGGTCCCAGGGGCCGCTCTGCCAGTTGTCTTTCTTCGCCTGATCGTGAAGCCAAGGTGGCACGAATAGAAGCAGGCGTCGCCCAAGTGCTTCGCTGTAAGGTTCATATAGAGATCGCAGCTTGAGCAATTTCTTGTCCGCGTCTTCATCCTGGCGCAGGCGCATCCCGGCGGCGGCCAGGGTCTTCCGCAGCTTTTCGAGGTCCGGTGGCGGTAAGCGGTCCGTCATATGCGGGTCATACTGTGCGCTCACCACCTGGGCCAGATCGACGACCGCATGCCGCGCCATCGCAAACGTCAGCTTGGCTTGCTCCTTCGGGATACCGTCAATCCCGGCAAGCACCAGCGAGGTCACGTCGAGCATGGCGGTGAGAGCTCCCAGCCATGACTGATTGCTGTGCTGGGAACGGAAGAAGCAGAGGACAGGGTAAGAGATATGGCTCGAAAGCAAATCCGCAGACCAGCGCTCCCAGTCGCGAAAGATGCGGTCCAGGACGGCGGGTTCCGGGCAGCATCCGAGTCGCGCCAGCATTTCGGTAGCCGAGGGCGGAGACCCCGCTCGCGAGTCGAGCAGCGAAATCTCTAGCTCGCGCGCGGAAAACGACGAATAAATCACGGGGAGATAGCCCACCACGACTCCCAGGAATGCAAACCCCATGCCCGCTTCCATCACCGCCAGGGTGCGTGCCAGTGGGGAGATCGGCGTGATATCGCCATAGCCGAGCGTGAAGAAGGTCTCGCCACTGTGATACACAAGAATGCCGAACGTGATCGGTTCGCTCCCTAATCGTACGTGCTCCCCTAACCCGAACTGCATCAGTGCAAATCCAAAGATCAGCCCGATCGCCCAGAACACCAGCAGGAGAATCAACGAAAGCGGCCCGAAGTATCCCAGAAAACTTTCCCGCCAGTTGGTGGCACGAATGTGCCGCGCTATCTTCACCCACGGAACCCAGGTATTCCGGTAAAACCACGAAGTCAATCGGAATGTCCGCTGCACGCGACGCGGCAGAACGATGGTTTCAAACGCATCCAGGAGTACCGAAAGGATGATCAAGAGCCCGAGAATGGCGGCGAGGATGCGCATAGCCTGGTGCGTCAGATGAGGGCAGGATGGTAACAGATTCAGCGGGCGCGGTCGTAACGTCCGAGCCGCCAGGGATCAAAGTCCGCGCTCGATCTTGCGGTTCGGGTGGTAGTCTACCGGTTCACAACGATGGTCTCAAGCGTCCATTCCCCTCGCCCACAGCCTTTCCTACCAGATCATCTTTACGTCTTGTTAGGCGTTCTCCTGCTTTGGTGCGGTGTTTCCCACGCGCAGGGCGACCGTTCGTCCTCGCAGTCGGCTCGATCTCTCGCGGCCGACAAGGGCGAGCCTCCTTTGGGGCGGGGTGTCAACGAGTTTGGAGTATGGACGGGCTATTCGCCCTTCTCGTTCGTGCTGAAGGGAACGGCCAAAGATCGGGAACTCTTCCTGCTCAATCTGCAATATGCAAGAGTGCTGGTTGCCAATCGACGGTTGACGTTCAAATACACGGCGGAAGCTGTGCCGGTGGCATTCGAGATCCAACCCAGGCAGCGGTACATAGTCGACGGAAAGCTACTCACGAATCCCGCTGCAACAGTCTACGGTGCCGGTGCCAGTCCGATCGGCATGCAGGGTAACTTCGGGGCGAAGAGGGTGCAGCCATTCGCGAATTGCAGTCTGGGTTTCCTCTACTTCAACCGCCAGGTACCGATCCTCGGCGCGTCCCAGTTCAACTACACCATCACCTTCGGGTTTGGAGTTCAGGTCTTCCCCCGCGCTGGCCGCAGTTTTACGGCAGGGTGGAAGTATCACCACCTCTCCAACAATTACCAGGCTCACCTGAATCCGGGAATCGACTCGGGCGTTTTCTACGTGGGGTTTTCGGTCTTCCGGGCCAAACACGACTGAGAGCGCGCCGGGACCGCGATCGGGTGGAGGCTCAGGGCGTAGCGTGCGCCTTCGCCAGCCCTTTGTGTATGACCAGCAACTCTTTCAGGAGGCCCCGCAGTTTGCGGGAGTCCAATGCATTGGCGCCGTCGGATTTGGCTTCCTTGGGATTGTCGTGCACTTCGAGGAAGACGCCATCGACGCCGGCGGCCACGGCCGCTCGCGCCAGCACCGGAATGAACTCAGGCTGGCCCCCACTGGTCGCGCCGCCATTCTCGTCACCGTGAGTCGCCGAGGGCAACTGCACCGAATGAGTCGCGTCGAACACCACCGGGGCGAACTTCCGCATGATTGCCAGTGAACGCATGTCAACCACCAGGTTGTTATAGCCGAAACTCGACCCTCGCTCCGTCAGGACCACGCGTTTGTTGCCGGAGGCATGACATTTTTCAACTGCGTGTTTCATGTCCCAGGGGGAGACGAACTGGCCCTTCTTGATGTTGACCACGCGTTCGCTGAGCGCGGCCGCCACGATCAGGTCGGTCTGCCTGCACAGAAATGCGGGAATTTGCAGGATATCGGCCACTTCGGCGACGGTCGATACGTCGCCGGCCTCGTGCACATCGGTGAGAATCGGCACCCGGACCGTGTCTTTCACCTTTTTCAGAATGCGCAGCCCTTCCTTCAATCCCGGCCCGCGGAAACTGTTCAGCGAGGTCCGATTCGCCTTGTCGTAAGAGGCCTTGAAGATAAACGGGAGGTTGAGCGAGCGCGTGACCCCCTTGATGATCTCCGCCATGCGAATAGCGTGATCTTCGCTTTCGATAACGCACGGACCAGCGATCAGGAACAGGCTTCCCGAGCCTACGCGAACATTATCGAATTGGAAGGAAACGGCCATGGCGGATGCCGCAAGAATCTTAAACCACAAAGGACGCGAAGGAACCCGAAGGGAAGTCCGATAGAAATCTTCGTGAGGCTTCGCGCCCTACGGGGTGATTGCTTTTTTTTACCGCCTGCCCACCTTTTCAGGGCGGTGGAACATTTCGACATCCGCGGCGGCTTTCTCCGCGCGCCGCTTCAGGCCGTTTTCATAGGCCGCGCCAATGAACGCCTTGAACAAAGGATGCGGCTCGAGCGGTTTCGATTTGAACTCGGGGTGGAACTGGCAGCCGATGAAATAAGGGTGATCGGGAATCTCGACCATCTCGACGTAGGTTCCGTCCGGAGTGGATCCGGAAATCCGCAAGCCCCCCGCAGTCAGAGTGCTCTCATATTCACGGTTGAACTCGTAACGATGCCGGTGCCGCTCGCTGATCTCGGTTTTGCCGTATACCTGGAACGCCAGGGTAGCGGGCTCGATCTTGCACGGCCATGCTCCCAGCCGCATGGTGCCGCCCAGTTCTTCGACGCCGCGCAACTCTCGCAATTTGTAGATGACCCGGTGTGGAGTGGCCGGATCAAACTCGCTTGAGTTCGCCTCAGCCAGTCCGCAGACATTGCGGGCGAATTCAATACAGGCGGTCTGCATCCCGAGGCAGATGCCGAAATAGGGAACCTTCTTCTCACGGGCGTAGCGGATTGCCACCAGCATGCCTTCGATCCCGCGTTTGCCGAAGCCGCCGGGCACGAGCAGGCCGTCGTAGTCCTCCAGTTGCGCTTCATAACTGGCATCGCTCGCTTCCAGCCCTTCTGCCTCGATCCAGTTCACCTGCAATTTCAGGTTGTGGGCCAGCGCGCCGTGGACCAGCGCTTCTTTCAGCGATTTGTAGGAATCCTCGTATTCGACGTACTTCCCGACAATTCCGATGGTCACGTCCGCTTTCGGGTTATATACCCGGTGAACAATGTCTTCCCACTTCGAGAGGTCGCGTTCTTTGGCTTCCAGGTGCAGGTATTTCAGGGCCAGCGTGTCGACATTCTCGCGCGCGAATACCAGCGGCACCTCGTAGATCGAAGCCACGTCCTTGGCCGTGATGACGGCTTCTTCTTCCACGTTGCAGAACAGAGCGATCTTTGACTTGATCTCCTTGGCGAGAAAACGGTCGGTGCGGCAAAGCAGAATGTCGGGCTGAATTCCAATGCTGAGCAGTTCTTTCACGGAGTGCTGCGTGGGCTTGGTCTTCAATTCCTGCGCCGCGGCGATGAACGGCACCAGCGTGACGTGCACGAACAGGGTATGTTCGCGGCCCAGTTCCTGGCGCATCTGGCGGATGGCTTCCATGAAGGGCAGCGATTCGATATCGCCCACCGTGCCGCCAATCTCCACGATGGCCAGGTCAACGTCTTGCGCCACCTTCTTCATGGCGGCCTTGATTTCGTTGGTCACGTGCGGGATGACCTGCACGGTCTTGCCCAGGTAGTCGCCGCGGCGCTCCTTCGCGATGATCTGTTCGTAAATGCGGCCGGTGGTCCAGTTGTTGTCGCGGGAAAGCTTAGCGTGAGTGAAGCGCTCGTAATGTCCGAGATCGAGGTCGGTTTCAGCGCCGTCGTCGGTGACGAAGACTTCGCCGTGTTGAAAGGGCGACATGGTGCCCGGGTCGACGTTGAGGTAGGGGTCAAACTTCATGAGGTTGACTTTGAGCCCGCGGCTCTCAAGCAGGCATCCGATCGAGGCCGCGGCCAAGCCCTTGCCCAATGAAGACACAACTCCGCCCGTCACAAAGATGTACTTTGCCGACATCGCTTCCTCACTTTATTTTGGGTTGGAAGATTGTGCAGGCTGGGGTGCACGATCAATTATGCCAGAAAAGATTCAAGTTGCAAACCCGGAAACGGTCGTCGTTGCTCGCGCTCCGCAGCCCATCCGAAGTGCAGCTTAAATGCGAGACTGTTTCGCCCGCCGGTGGCTGCGCGAGTCTGGTAGGCGCGGCAGGAATCGAACCTGCAACCCTTGGATTAGAAATCCAATGCTCTATCCGTTTGAGCTACGCGCCCGCGTGGTAGGCAAATTTCGTCTGACCCATTCTCGCATAAACAGTGGGGCAGAGCAGCCTGCGCCGCAGGCCCGTTTGCCGGTCTGTGCGACCATGCCCGCCGGCGGCAGCTCGCTTTAGCGCGCGCCCATGCTCTCTAGGCGGCTTCCCCGGAAGGCGATTTAGTACGCACCGTCTTCGGCTTTTCGTGAGCCGGCCGATGAATTTCCTGACGCTTCGTCGGCCGCTTTTTGTCGGGCAGGTCCGGCAATTCAACAACTTTTCCGGCGCTCGCCGATTCGTAAATCGCCTGTACGATGCGCACATCCGCCAGGCCTTCGAGTCCGGATGGTTCGGGATCCTTATTCTGAAGAATGCAATCGGAAAAATAGGCCAGCTCGGCAGCGAATTGATCGCGCTTGGGAAACGTCTTCGTCTTTGCCTTTTCCCCGATCGTGACACGATGCTTGATTGCTTCGGCGTATTCGTAGGCGGGCTCTGCGACCAAACTACCTTTGGTTCCGACTAACGTGTAGCGGCTCACATCCGCAGCGCCAAAGCTGCATGTAAACGTCGCCAGACGCTCTTCGGGAAAACGCATAACCACTGACGTCATCTCCCCTGCTTTCTGGAATCTCTTCTCATTCTTGGCGGAAGTTGCCGCAAAAATCTGGGTCGGCTCGCTCCGAAACAGGTAGCGCGCCGCATTTATGCAATAAACTCCCATGTCGTAGACTGGCCCGCCACCGCGGGAAGAGGATTCCGTAACGCGGACATTGTCTTCCGCAACCTGTTGGGCGAAGTCCGAGGAAAATATTCGCGCATTCTCCCAGTCTTCCGCTCTCGGCCAACCGGATCGCCTCGAGATTGCCTTCCTCGAAGTGCAGACGATAGGCGATCATCAGCTTCACACCGTTTTGCTCGGCGGCGTCGATCATCTCGCGGCATTCTTCTTCGGTGACGGCCATCGGTTTTTCGCAAAGCACATGCACTCCCGCCTGCGCAGCTCGAACCGCATACTCGCAATGCAGATGATTCGGGAGCGCCAGATAAACGGCGTCAACCTGAGAAAGGGCGCGATCATACTCTTCGTAGGAATAGACTTCCTCCAGGTGATATTTCTTGCGCAGTTTTTGCCGCTTCTCGGGGTCTCCCGAAACCACCGACACCAGTTCGGAGTGGCCCGTGGTGCGGAATGCGGGCAGAACCGCCACCTGCGCGATGTGTCCCAGTCCCACCACGGCGTAACGAAGCTTGCGGGTTGGTTTGGAGCGTCGATTCATTGCTGTGCCTCCTGAATGGGCGGGCCGAGTTTGTCTACGTGGCCCGCCGAGAGATCTGTGAATTGAGTGGGGCGACCCTGACAAGGTCAATGAGCGGGACGTTTCTTTTTGACTACGCGCTGCACCTGGCTGAGATCGTCAATGAAGGCCCTCAGCTGTGAGTGCCTGGACTCTTCGTCTCGCGCGCGCAGAATCGACGACGGATGCACCGTCGCAATCACATTCGGAGCCAGCGCCGACGGGATCAGCTTGCCCCGTTCACGCGTGACCCGAAAATCTTTTCCCAGCAGCGCCTGGGCAGCGCTCGCACCCAGGCAAACCAGGACCTGGGGTTTGACGGCTTCCAATTCCGCGTCTAACCAGGGACGGCATGCCTGGATCTCCGAATTACGAGGTTTCTTATGAATGCGCCGCTTTCCACGTTCAGCCGCGGACCACTTGAAATGCTTCACCACGTTCGTAATGTAAACTTCGGAGCGGTCAATGCCGGCCTCGGCCAACGCCTGGTCTAGCAGCCTGCCCGCCGGGCCCACGAAGGGCCGCCCGACTCGATCCTCCTGGTCCCCGGGTTGCTCTCCTACCAGTACGATCGTAGCTTTGGGCGCGCCTTCGCCAAACACAGTCTGGGTTGCCGTTTTCCACAAGTCGCAGGCTCGGCAGCCGCTTGCTGCACGTCGCAGGCTGGAGATGGTTGCATTCCTTGGGGCCCGTTCGACGACGGTCATGACGGACTCTCCTGAGGACTCGAGGGTGTTTGGTATGCGGCGTGGATCGCTCCACGGTCGACGCCGAAGGTTTCTCTACTGAGATATAGCCGCTTACTCACCGGAATCCCATAGACCAGCGGCTGTAAGCTGTGGCAGGAAATCCTGTACTTGGATTCGCCCGGCCCGCTTTAGTGCGCTCGCTCCAGTTGCAGCAGCGTGAAGCGGGCATAGACCGAGCGGTGGATGGATAATCCTCATCCTCCGGTTCTATGTAAAAATCCAAGCCGAACGAACGGCCGACGGAATGCATCGTAGGCAAGAGCGCACTCTCGGAACGATCATGTCATTGCCGCTGAACCAGCAATACGAACCGATGGAAGCGATGCCGGCCGCTGAACTGCCAGTCGGCCCCGAATGGCAATATGAGCCTAAGTGGGATGGTTTCCGCTGTCTCGCCTTCCGCGACCGAAATCAGGTTGACCTGATATCAAAATCCGCCAAGCCATTGACCAGGTATTTTCCCGAACTGGCTGCGGTCCTTGCATCCCTGGCGGCCCAGCGGTTTGTTCTGGATGGTGAAATTGTTATTCCACTCGATGGCAGCCTTTCGTTTGATCACTTGCTGATGCGAATTCACCCCGCCGCCAGCCGGATTCAGAAGTTGAGTGAATCAACCCCTGCAACCATGATCGTCTTTGATCTCCTGGTCGACGACGAAGGCAAATCGCTGGTGGAGATGCCGCTCCAGAAACGCCGTCAAAAGTTCGAAGATTTTGCGAAGAGATACCTGAAGGGCAAGCCAAGCATTCGTCTTTCGCCAGTGACCCAGGATTTATCGGTGGCGCGCAAATGGTTCCGCATGGGCATCGCGCTGGATGGTGTGATCGCAAAACGCCGTGACCTTCCCTACCAATCCGGCGAGCGCACTGGCATGCAGAAGATCAAGAAACAGCGCACCGCCGACTGCGTCATCGGAGGCTTTCGTTACCTCGCCAAAAAGCCCGTGGTCGGCTCCTTGCTTCTGGGCCTCTATGACGGGAACGGCAAGCTCGATCACGTGGGGTTTACGTCGTCGATCCAGGAAAAAGATCGGCCGGCATTGACCAAAAAGCTGAAAGCGATGATTCAGCCTCCGGGCTTCACCGGAAAGGCTCCCGGAGGCCCCAGCCGCTGGAGCACCAAGCGTTCGACGGAATGGGAACCGCTGGCGCCAAAGCTGGTCGCAGAAGTGCAGTTTGACCACTTCACCGGCGGCCGCTTCCGGCACGGAACTCGATTCCTGCGCTGGCGGCCTGAGAAGGCCCCTCGAGCTTGCACACGGAAGCAAGTGGAACGGGAGAACCGGTCTGCACTCGACTTGTTGTGACGGAACGCCCGTCCGACTTGCGCCGCTTTCTAAGCAGCCTTCTTTTTCGGCACCTTAGCGCCCTTCTTGCGCGCTTCGGACAGCCCGATCGCGATGGCTTGCTTCCGGCTCTTCACCTTGCCACCCTTACCGCCTTTGCCCGATCTGAGGGTGCCGCTCTTCTTGCGGCGCATCGCGCTGGCAACAGTTTTTCCTGCGGACTTGCTATATCGGCGACCACTCGATTTCTTCTTCGCTGGCATGAGCTTCTCCTGCCGATTAGAGCTCCTTTCCTCAGGTGCGGTTGTGCGAAAAAAATGCGCAATTCAGATTCAAGAACGCATGGATGCGAACCTCGTAGGCAGCGACATTTCAGGCGGAATCATGGCCTTCGCCAATTTCTGTTTCGGCCTGGCTGGCGGCACTACGCGACTTCTGAAAGGGGTGTTTACATTTGTTCGGCATCCACGCCGCCGGGTGGCGGAGTACACGGGATGTGCGGCTTCCACGCTGACAGAATGGCTCGCCAGGATGGGCTGACAGCCAGGAATTAGCTCCTTTGTTTTGACTTTCGAACGTAGGAGAGACCCCTTTTGAGTTCCGCACCCAGGTCGATGTCCTCAGTCGCGATCTGAACTGGTTCGCCGGCAGATTCCCGTCCCAGCCAGCGGCCCAGTTCTTCCCGCGTGGCAAATACATTGCGGCCCTTGCGTTCGACCGGCATGCCTTCATGTTCCCAACGCTCGGCAACCGAAACCGGCTGTCCCAGATATTCTGCGATCTGTTGCCATCCCTTCAACAATTCCGGCTTTTCGTCTTTTTCGTGTTTTTTCATCGCCAATCAGCCCACCCTCATGCTTTTTCCGCTGGAACTTTTAATTTCCCTCGGAGACTCAAGCGCTTAACTTCAGATTTTCCTGGCTTGGGGTGGGTTTCTGCTCGACCGGACCTTCCGTTGTCCTCTTTGCGAGTTCTGCGTTCAGTTCCGCGCCCAACAACATGGAAAAGCCCGTCCAGTACAACCACATCATCAATGCGATGCCAGCCCCAAATGTGCCGTAGATCTTATTGAGATTCGCGAAAGATCGGAAGTAAAGCCCCAGCAGATAGGAGAGGCCCATCCAGCAGCCCACGGACAATAGAGCGCCTGGAACCGTCGCACCGAAGCGCTGCTTGACGTTTGGACCGAAGTAATAGAGCGTTTCGACTCCCAGAACCGTGAAACCGAAAGCCGCCGACCAGTGAAGAAATGGCCAAGCCCAGAGCCAGAGTCTCGAAAGGTGCATCCGGTACGCCAGCCAATATCCAAAATGCGGACCTACCATCATGACGCCGAAGGCGGCCATCATCACCCCTCCAATCAGCAGCGTTAGCCACATCGCGCGCAGCTTAACCTTCCAGTAGGGCCTGGTGTCCTCCACGTCGTAGGCCATGTTCAGAGCCTCGATAGCCGCCGAGACCCCTCCGGATGCAATCCAGACGGTCGCAAGCGCACCCAGGGACAAGAACGCTCCCCGGTTGGGCGTGATTGCGTCGGACAGAATGTGACGTATAAGACTCATCCCGTCCGACGGGACGAACTGGCTGATCCACTCGATCACTCCTCCGAAGACACCCGGCACCATCAGATAGGCCAGGATCGCGGACAGACAGATGAGTGCGGGAAACAGTGACATCACGAAGTAGTACGACAGCGCTGCCGCCATCTGAAGGGTATGGTTCTGGCAGGCGTCTCGGAAAGTTTGAGACAAGGCCATCGTGAACGCGTGTCGGGTCACGTCGCTTGGATGCTCTTTCGAACCAGCGTGACACCTCTATTCGGGACGATGTCGCACATAGGCTCGCTACAGGAGACACCGGAGCACGCCCGTAGGTTGAAGATCGATCCCCATATCCAAGCGCCGCACTGTGGAACCGGCTTTGCCTTCGCAGCCCTGGCTGGTGGATAATCCCCGCTTCAAGTGCCCAATGACTTAGGGGACCTCCAGAGCTTGCGGCGAATCCTGGAAAAAGAAGCGCGCGCTTAAGGCGATTGTCATTTCATTTCCGATCCAACCCGCCAGAACATCTCGCCTCGCCTACATTGACTGGATGCGCGGCCTGGCCTGCGCGCTCATGTTCCAGACCCATTGCTACGATGCGTGGCTTTCGCCGAGCGCGCGCAAGTCCACCTTCTTCATGTACTCGCAGTTGCTCGGAACGCTACCCGCCCCGTTATTTCTTTTTCTAACCGGAATTTCTTTCGCCCTGGTGACCGACGGATTAGTCCGAAAGGCCGTACCTCCCGCGCAGATTGCGCGCACCACGATACGGCGAGGCGCAGAGATCCTCGCCTTCGGACTGCTATTCCGCTTGCAGGAATACCTGATTGCCTTTGGATGGGCGCCATGGAGCGACCTGTTTCGCGTAGACATTCTCAACACCATTGGCGTTTCCATGATCGGAATGGGCCTGCTGTGCTGGATCGTACTGTCCGGCTTTGGGAGCGAAAGTGCTCGCGCCAGGCTCGGGATCGCGGCCGCTGCGGCCGGGTTAGGCATATCTTTGCTGACCCCGCCGCTGTGGACCACCTGGCGTCCGCAATGGCTTCCTTGGCCTCTTCAGTCCTACGTAAACGGCGTCCACAACCTGGGGAACCCGCAAGCCTGGCTCTTTCCCATCTTTCCGTGGTCAGCTTTCGCATTTGTGGGGCTGGCGCTTGGGTTCTTCCTGCGGAGTGAGTGGACCCGGCGAGCCGAAGCGGGTTGCTTCTTGTTCGCTGGCTGTGCAGGTTTTCTTTTGATTCCATGCGCTCGCTGGCTCGACGCCCAGCCGCGACGGCTGTATGCGGCCTATGACTTCTGGCACACCAGCCCCAACTTCTTCCTGATTCGGGTTGGCTTACTGCTGATCATCTTGGCCGCGAGTTACGCGTGGTGCCGGTGGGGACCCGCCCGATGGGGATTCAGCCCGCTGATTCAAATGGGCCGGACCTCGCTACTGGTGTACTGGGTGCATATCGAATTGGTGTACGGACGGTTTTCGATCCTGCCGAAGCACGTAGAGACTATCGCGGGCGCAACGTCCGGGCTGGTGATGATCTTCTTGATGATGCTGGCGCTGTCGGTTGCCAGGACGAAGCTCAAAGGGCGCGGTCCTGACCTGTGGGGATGGGTACGGCGACGCGCCGGACTCGCCGCGACTTCGCATTCGTGTTGGATGTGAGTCGCCTACTCATTGTCTGCCAGCAACCGCGTTTCGTCACTTCTGCATTCACTGACGGTCCTCCCTTTGCCTCACTCTGTCGGTGCACCGGCAAGCTCGTATCCCGGGTGGCGCACGCCGCGAGCGTCTGCGTTCTCGGCCAGTGAGTGCGTTCGAGAAACATGGGTGGTTCATAGGTGCGCCCCGCGGCCAGTCGGCGTTCTTCGCGGCGGGTGGTCCACAGCAGAACCGGGCCTGCCACGCGTGCAGCGACCCAGGCGACCGTGCCGAATTCTCTTTCGACTTCGTGGCGCAGCGCGCGAATTTCCTCACTGACGCTTCGATTCACGTCGCGAAACTGCTTTTCCATTGCCCACAGAGCCGCGCTGTAGGCGGTTTGCAGTTTTGCCGATTCGCGGGCAAAGCGCTCCCGAACTCGCATGTCGGGATAGTCCTTGTAGCGTCGCCATCCTTGCAGCATGGTCTGGCACATGCGGTAGAGGCTGGGACCGTTCCGCTCGAAGTCGCGCCGGAAGGCCCAATCCAGAAAGCGTTTTGAATCGTCGCGAGAAATAGCTGCGTGCCGGAAGTTGAACTTGTGCTGTCCGTGAATGTCGGCAAGGTTGACATCCTCCAGCATGCGGCCTTGCTCAGACATCTGCTGGTATAGCGGAGTTCCTGGCACCGGTGTGTAGAGCATGAACTGGTGGAAGTCAGTGCGGTGATCGATCGCGTAGTCGATTTCCTGTGCGATATTTTCCCGGCGTGTGGTGCTCGAGGCCAATGATGGTTGAGCCTTGTACTCGAATCCCATGTTCACGCAGTTCGCGGACGAGCTGACGAGTGTCCGATCCCTGTGAGTTTCGCGTAATTGGAGCGGGGAGACTCCAGCCCCATCCACAGCCAGGAGATGCCGAGTTCCACCAGTTCCTGGACCGTGTATTTGCGAATGGCATTCGCCGAAGCGAACACGGCGAGACCCCAGCTTTTCCTCGTTTCCTTCATGCGATGAAGCAATTGCATCGCGCGTTCGCGGTGCAACAGAAAATTCTCGTCCATCACGAAGAAGGTCTGAACCTTCAAGGACGCTTCCATGTGATTCATCACGTCGAACAGTTCGTCGCCGGTTTCGTAGAAGTTGACGAACTTGCCTTTGCCCCCAAAGAAGGACGATGTCGTGCAGAAGTTGCAGCCCATGGGGCAACCCACCGACGGGATGACGGTCGCGGCAGTGGCGCCCTTGCGGTCCGGCAGACGTACCCCCAGGATCCGGGTCTCGATACCGGAAACGATTTCGGGATGGCGGATGGGTGCCTCCGGATCCTCGCCCAGGTATTCGCGCATCCAGCGTATGCCTTCGCCGCGCACGATGTGATCCGCATCGATCATGGCCTCGATTTGTGGTGTCGCGCTGACATGGCCACCCACCACGATCACTGAACCCGGGGATAGCTGGCGCACCAATCGGCACATTTCGCGCACCTTGCCAACATTTACGATGATCGAGGAGATGCCCACGACGTCATACTCGTTGGCCGCCAGTTCGCGCGCGAACCCTTCCAGGGTGGGAAAGTCGAGCACCGCACAGGGCGCCGAGATGTTCGCTTGAATCATCATGATCCCCCACGAGCGGTGGAACATGCGCAGCGAAAAAGCGCCTTGCGCGCGCGTGACCTGGTTGTGGTAAAGCTCCATGGGATTGATGGAGCGGCTGCCGAATTCATCGTCTTGTGCGTACGGGCCAAAAACAGAAGTTAGCAGCACGCGCGCTCGCGTGCCTTTGGGGTGGACCGTCATCCTGTGTCACGCTCCTATGCATCCAGCCTACGGGTCGTGTCGGCATCTGTAAGTGAGCAAGAGGAGAAAATACAAAACTATTACGCACGAAAGTGCAGGGAAGAGAACTGGGCTACCGCGTTGCTCACAAGCTTAAGGGCGGTCCCCCATTGCTGGCGGCTTTTGGACTCGTCTTCGCCGTAGCCGAAGACATAAACGGTGACGTAGAAACCGTCGCGAAGGTCCGCATTGCCGTGGTAGCGGCAGCGCCGCAGAAGAAATTCCACTGCGGCGGGAATATCCGGAACCCGCTGCAGAAGCTGGGTAAGCTCTTTGAGCAGTTTCTCGTGCTCCTCGAATACAAACCGGGACTCCGGGTTTGTAAACAGCAAGTCAACATAGCAGCCGAATTTCCAGGGCGCGCCGAAGATCTCCTCCTCCGGGTTAATCTCGTCCGTGACCCACGTATCGCACTTCGCGCTCTCGACCAGGGACCGGGGAGCGTTCACCGCTCTCAGAAAGTCACCCAACTCCTCGGTCCGCGCGGCTTCCTCGATCCGATCGAGGCCTTCCGGGTCGCGCTTCAAGTTGTAATACTGCGGACCGCCGTCCGAGGTACTCCAGGGAAAGTCCAGGGTCTCGTCGTCACGGCCCAATTCAACGGCAAAGTCGACCTGCATCCAGACCTCAAAACAGCAAGGGACCGGGGGCAGCCCTCCGGCATGCCCACCAGTCCCCTGGTTTCATTACATGCTTACTTGGCCGGGGCCGGTTGGGGGGTGGCTTGCGGAGCTGGAGTACCGAAATTCACCTTCGGCACTTCGCGTGACCCTTCGGCGGCCTTGAAGTAGGCGTCGTTGGGCTTGAACCCCGCCCAACTGGCGAACAGGCTGGCCGGGAACTGCTGCACATAGGTGTTGTAATCCTGCAGCGCGTCGTTATAGCGCTTGCGCTCGACCGCAATCCGATTTTCGGTGCCCGCCAGCTCGTCCTGCAATCGCAGGAAATTCTCGTTCGATTTCAACTGGGGATAATTCTCCACGATTACCAGCAGGCGGCCGATCGCCCCGTCCAATTGATTGTTGGCCGCGATCTTGTCCGATGGGGATTGCGCCGAGAGCAACGCGGAACGCGCTTTTGCGATGTCGCCAAACACCGTCTGCTCCTGTTTCGCGTAGGCCTTGACCGTCTCCACCAGGTTGGGGATGAGGTCAGCCCGGCGCTGCAACACGATGTCCACCTGCGACCATGCCGCTTTCACGGACTCATTCTTGGTGACCAGCGTGTTGCGGACTCCAATGTACTGTCCGAAGATGACCAGCGCGAGCAGCGCCAGGATGATTACCACGATTAGCCCTTTACCCATATTGGCCTCCTCAAAACAAAAGTCTCAAATCATTCTCAGCGCCGGGGGGAATCCAGCATTTTATCCACCGCCGCGGTCACTTGTTCGACTGCTGCCAGGTAGCGTCCCGCGAGTTCCCGTACCTGAAACTGCTTGGGATCTGCCCGGTGTTCACGGATGTCCAGCAGATGCTCAAACGGGCTGGCATCGAAGGCAAGAATAGCGGCCAGCGCCTTTACGGAGTCGCGCTTGGTTGCCGGCACTGGCTCGCCCTGCGCTATCAGGGCGTGTCGGAACAGGGTCGCAAAAGCCGGCAAGGAACGTAACAACAGATGCCACGTCCGTTTTTCGTCGGCCGCGTCCAGGATCAACCGCTGCCGTAGCAAAATGAGTTTCTCCCGGAGTTCGTATTCGACCTGCACCCGGTGCAGATGCATCGGTATCTGCAGGTCTGCCACCACGTCGGGGCCGAATAGAACGCGATGCTGGCGGCGCATGTCCATCAGTTCAATCGAGAACACGTCCGCCGACCGCTCCAGTTCCTCGCGAGTGATAAGAAGAGGCGCGGGATGTTTTTGCTCCGTCCAGCCCATAATGGCGTCCGCCAGAACCAGCAGCTTGGGCAGCGAAGTGTCTTTCAGAACAGCCAGCAGGTTGACGTTGGAGTAGTCCGCCTCATACTCGCCGGAGGCGGCTGAGCCGTACAGAATCACGCTCTCCAGGTTAGTCTCAGCCGCCTGCCGCAACTGGGTGACGAACTCGCTGATCTGTTTCTCTGGAACCGCGTTTTCAGAGGCCATAAGGTTCCTCGATCCTGTCATGCTACCAACTGCCACCGGCGCCGCCACCGCCGGTGCTGCCGCCGCCGAATCCGCCGAAACCTCCACCGCCACCCCCAAAACTGCCGCCTCCGCCCCATCCCCCGCCGCCACGATACCCTCCTCCACCTCCAAACAGGAACATATAAAAGAGAAGTCGCCGCAGAGGCGGTACCGCCAGCACGATGATGACGAGTGCAATCAGCGCCAGGATGGCGCCGGGAGAAAGTTCCGTTTGGCGCGGCCCTGGGCGAGACGCTAACGGCTCAATACGGCGCGGCTGCGAGGTCGTAATCTCAACCCCCGCGTCTTTTGCAATGACGTCCGCGACCCGCGAGGCTAATAGGCTGACGGCGCCATCATAATCGCCCTGTTTCAGGTAAGGGACCGCCTCGCGTCCGAAGCCACCCACCCTCCCGTCAGGGAGGATTGCCTCCAGGCCATAGCCCACGCTGACGTAGTATCTGCGATCCTGAACTGCCAGAAGAATCAGGACGCCTCGATCTTTGCCCTTTTGGCCGATGCCCCATTTCTGGTAGAGGTCCACCGCGTAGGCGGCAATCTCCTCCCCGTCGGTCGACTTGATCGTGACGACCACCAGCGAAGCCTGTGCCTTGTCGAGGACCTGGCGACACATTTCCTTCAGTTGCGTGCTGATCGCGGGACTCAAGACAGACGCGAAATCGTTGACGCAATCCGTGGACTTGAGGGACGAAACCGGTTCGGCGAACGCCAGGGCGGCAGCGCATGCGACTAGCGCAAGAACACGCGAAAAAAATTGCAGGCGCAGCCGCATCGCAGAAATTGTACAGGAATGCTTAAGGCCGCACCGGTCGCGCAGCCCGAGTGACGATCGAGGCATCGCTGGCTCGCAGGATTCAGAACCGTCGCAGGAATTCCACAATCTGCCGTTCCGCCCAGCGCCCGTCATAGCCGTTAGCCTCCGCGATGAACGAGCAGTGGCCGCCATCGGCCGCCTCGATAAACCTCAGATTTGGATTCCCCGCAATCTTGCGGCGCGTCTCCGGGATGAGATGGACGAAGGGATCATTGGCCGCATGCAGGATCAATCCCGGAACCGCGATACGATCAACGGTGTTCGAGGCGGCGGCCCGCGCGTAGTAGTCGACCGCGCCCTCAAATCCGCAGTAGTAGGCTGTGATCTTGTCGTCGAACTCCCGCAGGCTCCTCACCCCGCGCAAGCGGGACAAGTCGAAATGATTGGGAAACAGCCTTGCCTTGTCGCGGAACCGCCGGCGCAACTTGAGCATGAAGTACTCTTCATAGATCCGGTTGCCGGGCAGATGCAGCGCGTCGGCCGAGGCCGCAAGATCCATCGCCGGGCACACCGCAGCGACCGCGCGGAATTCACCGGGCGCCTCGCGGCCCCACTCCCCGGCAGCCTTCAACACCAGGTTCCCGCCCATCGAGAAACCAGCCAGCGCAAAGCGGGATACTTGATCCTGTTCGACTACGTTGCGAGCCACCGCAGCAATATCCCCGGAGAGGCTGGAGTTGTAGAGCGTAGGGGCCAGGTGGTCGGTGCCGCCGCAGTTGCGCTGATTCACCCGCACCATGTTCATCCCGGCGGCCAAGCCCTTTTGCGTCACGCCTATGACGTAACCGGAATCGCTCGAGCCTTCCAGTCCGTGGACCACCAAAACTGTCAAGGCGTTCTGACGATCTTCCTGCCAGTGGCAATGGCACAGGATCTTGACGCCCGCTTCCACTTCAACATAGCGATTCTCGGCGGGCGGCAATCGGGAACTGCGCAGCAGGAAGAACCCACCCAGGGTTTGCAGGTGGCCTCCGCGCAAGAAGCGCCGGGGCGCGAAAGCACCAGGTTCCAAGTCAATTTGCGTGGGGCCCACCCTTTGATTTTAAATACAGGCGGGCCTTCGTGCCGTTATATCCTTCAGTTGTTTCCTCCTCAGGAGCGGGTCATGCCGATTTTCGAGTACATCTGCAAGGAATGCGATCATCCCTTCGAAGCGCTTGTGTATGGCAGCGAAAAAGCGCAATGTCCGAAGTGCCAAAGCAAAAAACTGGCGCCTCAACTTTCAACCTTTGCGGTCTCCAGTAAGGGTTCCCTCGCCAGCCAGCCATCGCCCTCAGGCGGAGCCTGCGGTTCCTGCGGGGACCCGCGCGGTCCGGGTGCCTGCTCATTGCGCGATGTAAACTAACGCCCTGGCACACCCGCCAGACACTACACCTCGCGTGGTGTGCGCGTCTGGTCCAGGCCCGAGGCGAGCCTTTCCACCACCAATCATCCAACGCGAAAGGAGAATCAGCCATGCAAGCGACGCGACCTATCCAGTTGCTCGGCCTTCTGGCCCTGACGCTGACGCCCGGTCTTTCCCGACAAATGAATTATCCCGGCCAGCCTCCGCAAAGGCAGGGACCTGTGCTGAGGTGCGAGTCGCAGGGCAATCGCCGCCGCTATTGCGCCGCGGACACTCGCGGCGGCGTGGTTCTGGCGCGGCAACTCAGCCAGGCACAATGCGTCCAGGGGCGCACATGGGGATTCGACGCTCGCGGCATCTGGGTTCAATCGGGATGCCGGGCAGAATTTCAGGTGAATGCGTACAGCGGAATTCCCAACTGGGGTTATGCTGGCCCCGGACATCGTCCACCCAGGCCGGGAGGTCCCGACTGGGGCAAGAGTGGCGCGTGTTTTTACAAGGAAATCCACTATGCCGGCGAGTACTTCTGCATGCGCCGTGGTGAGAGCTATTCCAACCTTCCTCCCGGCTACAACGACCGGATCTCTTCGATCAAGATTCTGGGAGGGTCCACCGTCACCGTATACAACGACTCCAACTATGGCGGGCGGCGCGGCTCGACCCGGAGAGACATTGTCAACTTGAAGGCCTGGCGTACTCGCGACGATCCATCGCGCACCTGGAACGACCGGATCTCCTCGATCCAGGTGCAGTGACACATCCCCGAAAAGGATTTTTTGCCTGGGGCCGGCGCCTGCCGGCCCGTCGCTTGTTCGGTGACTTCGGAAACCAGGGGGAGTAACCGCTGTTACTAGGCGAGACCGCGAAAAGTGCGTATCCTCGGTCGATATTCGAGCTGGTCTTTTGGGGGGGAACACCTACGAATGGACCGTCGCCGCGAAACACGAATCGATACAGCTCTGCCGGTGCGCATCTGGGGCGTGGACAGCTATTGCCGGCCGTTCATGCAACTGGCCAGCGTGCGCAATATCAGCAGCCTGGGAGCGGTTCTGCAGAATGTCCGCGCCCAGATCAAACCGGGCGAGATTCTGGACGTACAGTACGACGGTGTGAAAGCCCAGTTTCGCGTGGTTTGGACCGGCCAGCCCGGCACCATGGAAGCCGGCGAACTCGGGCTGGAACGGCTTCCCGAGGAGCCCTACATCTGGGATGTGGATTCGTCGCGGTGCGGCCAGATCGTCGGCAACGGGTAGAGCTTCGGGACCCCGCTTTACCAAGTGGACTATCCCTTGTAGTCCTCCTGGCTGTTCGTGGCATAGAGTGGCGATCAATAAAAATGGGCGGCTGGAGCGCCGCCCATTCGATGTTGTCCCGAGCCCAGCAGGCTCGGAAATGATCGCCGTGAATCCCTAGGTACCTTCCGACCAGCCTGCCAGATACTCTTCCTGCTCCGGCGTGAGTCGGTCGATCTTGATGCCCATCGATTCCAGTTTCAACTTCGCGACTCGCTTGTCGAGATCGACGGGAACGGTGTAGACCGCTTTTTCCAGCTTGGCGTAATTCTTCACCATGTACTCAACCGAGAGCGCCTGGTCCGCAAAGCTCATGTCCATCACCGAAGGCGGGTGCCCTTCGGCGGCGGCCAGGTTAATCAGCCGGCCCTCACCCAGCAGGTTGATCTTGCGGCCGTCTTTCATGGAGTACTCTTCCACGAAGTTGCGGGTCGTGCGCTTGGACGAGGCCATCTTGTCGAGCGTCGGAATGTCGATTTCCACGTTGAAGTGGCCCGAGTTCGAAATGATCGCTCCGTTCTTCATGACTTCAAAATGTTCTTTGCCCAGCACGTTCTTGTTGCCGGTAACCGTGCAGAAAACATCACCGATCTTGGCGGCTTCGCTCATCGACATGACCCGGAAACCGTCCATGACCGCCTCAAGCGCCTTGGTCGGATCCACTTCGGTGATGAGGACTTCCGCGCCCGCGCCCCGTGCGCGACTGGCCAGCCCGCGGCCACACCAGCCATAGCCGGCAATGACGAACTTGGACCCGGCAAGCAGGAAATTCGTGGCCCGGATAATGCCGTCGAGGGTCGATTGTCCCGTGCCGTACCGGTTGTCGAACAGATGCTTGGTGTCTGCGTCGTTCACGGCAACGATCGGGTAGCGCAGTACGCCTTCCTTCGCCATCGCGCGCAGCCGGATGACGCCCGTGGTGGTTTCTTCCGTGCCGCCGATCACGCCGTCGAGCACGTCGGTCCGCTTGGTATGCAGCACGCTCACCAGGTCCGCGCCGTCATCCATGGTGATGTGCGGCTTGTGATCAATGGCCGCGATGATGTGCTGGTAATAGGTCTCGTTGTCCTCGCCCTTGATGGCATACACCGGAATGTTATAGTCGCGCACCAGGCTGGCGGCGACATCGTCCTGGGTGGAAAGCGGATTCGACGCGCACAACACTACGTCGGCTCCGCCGTCCCGCAGGCAGATGGCCAGGTTTGCAGTCTCCGCGGTGACGTGGAGGCAGGCGGAGATCCGTATGCCTTTCAGCGGCTGGTTCTTAATGAACTCTTTGCGGATGATCTGCAGGACGTTCATCGATTGGTTGGCCCAGTCGATGCGCTTTTTCCCCATGTCCGCGAGATCCAGATTCTTAACGTCGCAGTTCACTTGCGTCGGTGTCGTTGACATACTTCTCCTGATTCATGATGGCGGTGAAATCCTGAATTTCCGGCCTCGCGGCTGGAAGATCAGAATACACCGAATTGTGCGGAAGGACTGCGGGGACGCCGCCTGGCGTCCCCCTTGGTTGCGTCTTACCGTTTCGCTGTCTGCAGAGCCGGTTCCCGCAAGCCAGCCTCGCTAGCCAGCTTGGCCGCCTTATCGGTGGCTTCCCAGGTAAAATCCTTGTCCGTTCGGCCAAAGTGGCCATACGCGGCAGTTTTGCGGTAAATCGGACGCCGCAGGTCAAGCGCCTCGATGATGCCCTTTGGAGTCAGCTGGAAATTCGCGCGCACCAGATCCGGGATGATCGAGGGATCCACCTTTTCGGTTCCGAACGTCTCGACCAGCACGCTGACCGGGTTGGCCACCCCGATCGCATAGGCTAATTGAACCTCGCACTTGCCGGCCAGACCGGCCGCCACAATGTTCTTGGCGATGTGACGCGCCATGTAGGCGGCGGAGCGATCCACCTTGGTCGGATCCTTGCCGCTGAAAGCGCCCCCGCCGTGTCGTCCCATGCCGCCGTAGGTGTCGACAATGATCTTGCGTCCCGTCAGGCCGGTGTCGCCCATCGGTCCGCCGATGACGAAACGTCCGGTCGGATTAATATGATACTTGGTGTCTGCATCGAGCAGGTTGCTCGGAATTACCGCCTGGATCACGTGCTTCAGAATTTCCGCGCGCAACTGATCATTGCCCACCGTCTCCGCGTGCTGCGTCGAAATCACCACCGCATCGACACGCACTGGCTTCCCCGCCTTGTCGTATTCGACCGTAACCTGTGATTTCCCGTCGGGACGTAAATAAGGGCAGGTGCCGTTTTTGCGCACTTCGGTCAGCCGTTGAGTGAGCTTGTGAGCCAGCAGGATCGGGGTTGGCATGAGTTCGGGGTTCTCGTTGACCGCGAAACCGAACATCATGCCCTGGTCCCCGGCGCCGCCCGTGTCGACACCCATCGCGATGTCCCCGGATTGCTTGTTGATGCTGGAAATCACGGCGCAGGTGTTGCAATCGAAACCGTAGAGAGCGTTGTCGTAGCCGATCGACTGGATGACGCCGCGCACCAGTGACTGAAAGTCCACGTAAGCTTTGGTGGTAATTTCTCCGGCGATGACGACCAGGCCGGTCGCGGTCAATGTCTCGCAGGCGACGCGGCTGGTGGAATCTTCCGCCAGGCAGGCGTCGAGAATGGCATCAGAGATCTGGTCGGCGATCTTGTCGGGATGGCCTTCGGTTACAGACTCCGAAGTAAACAGGTAAGGATTCTTGGATGGCAAATTCTGGCTCTCCTTGCAGCTTGGTTAGAACGCTCTCTTTGGCGGGAAAATCAGGGCGCCTATGGCCGTATTTTCGCGCGTTCTTCGCGTCTTTGCGTCTTTAAAAAGCTACCAGACAAACCTCAGCCGAGGCAATGTTTTTGGGCCAAGCTGGCGGTTCCACAGCTTAGACGTCGTGTAAAGCCTTCAGACGGCAGCAGAAACGGGTTGAACGGTGCCTATCTGGAGACCGGCGCCGCAGCTTTGGGAGGCCCAGGCTGAAGGCCATCGGAATGGAATGTGAGCGTCTTCACCGTTCCATACTCACCTTGGGACGGCAGTTTCTTCCCGTTGAAGAAAAAATCCAACGCGCCCACGTTCCCCGCTCTGATCACAACTTCCCGGTTGGCTTGTACCTCCCTTTGTTTGGGAGCACTCAGCATTGCCTCGACGGGCGGCTGGCCGTCGATCGCGATCGACACCCACGACTCCTCGGACTCTTCGTTGCCTTTCAGCAGGACCGTAAACATGCCTGTTGGGGAAGGCGAAACCAATGACGCGGCCGTGGCCGGCGGAGCCGGTTGGCCTGCAGCCGACCGTTGGGAAAGTGGCTGCTGGGAGGATTGGGCTGGCGATGCCGCCGGTGCGGCTGGGGCCACACCCGGCCTGCCCCTTCCTGCAGACTCGCCCGCCGGAGAAGACTCCCCGCCGGTTGTATTTCCGCTTGCCGTCGGGGCTGCCTCATTGCGGGAGTCGAGATGCTGATCGCGATGATAGTAGCTCCAACTGGCGAAGGCGAGTGCCACCAGCAAAAGCAGAAGAGCCAGCAAACCCCAGGGAATCTCCGCGCTCGGTTGGTCTTCCCGGCGCTCGCGCGCCACGGGCTCGCGTCGCTCTGGAACGGTTGCGGGCTGGCCCGCCACCGCATTCTCCGCCGACGCTTTCACCTGGTTCAGCGCCGCCATGTAATCCGCAATGGCCTGTTCTTCGTCCAGCCCGACATGTCGGGCGTAGGCCCGCACGAATCCTTTGTTAAAGATTCCACCCGGCAGTTGGTCGAACTTTTCTTCTTCCAGAGCTCGAAGCATGCGGGTTCCGATCTTGGTGCTCAGCGCAATATCATCGAGTGAGATGCTGCGCTGTTCCCGCTCCTTTCTCAGCCTGTCGCCGAACGATCCCATCGATGCTTTCTCCAGAAGTCCGTCGGACCACCGAATACTAAACATATGTTAGGCCCTCGGGAAGGGTGTTGACAGAATTTGCCCGACCGGGACCAGGGCCGTCGTCCTGCGAGACCCGGACCGGCCCCGGCGCGTTGGAACATCCCAAGGTCCTTGCCGTACGTGGCTTTGCGGGTACTCGTTACTTAAGGTCGTTGCCCGGCCTTCTCGGCGCCGCATATAATTTGTCTACTTCTTCCCGAAAATCGAAGGATTTCGTACATGCCCGAGGCGACCGGCGCCGACCGAAAACGGCAAAGTCAAGAGCTCAACATCTTTCACGATGTGGCCAAGGCTCTCACGTCGTCGCTGGACCTCGACTCCATTCTGCAAACCATCATGGAAAAGATGGCGGAATATTTCCGGCCAGACACTTGGTCGTTGCTCATGGTTGACGAAGAGCACAACGAACTGTATTTCGCCATCGCGGTAGGGGATGCCGCGGAAGCGCTCAAGGACGTGCGCCTGAAAGTGGGCGAAGGCATCGCCGGCTGGGTCGCCAAGAATGGCGAACAACTGATCGTACCCGATGTCTACACCGATCCCCGCTTCGCCAAACGCATCGACGAAGTGACCCAGTGGGAAACCCGCTCCATCATCTGCGTTCCCTTGAACTCCAAGCACCGTGTTCTGGGCGTGATCCAGCTGGTCAACGTCGATATGAAGGGCTTCGGGGATCAGGAAATCTTTTTCCTGCAGGCCCTGTGTGACTACGCCGCGATTGCGATCGAAAACTCACGCGCGGTCGAGAAAATCCAGGAACTCACCATCACCGATGACTGCACCGGCCTTTATAACGCGCGTCACCTGTATAAGACCCTCGAGACCGAGGTCTATCGCTCCTCGCGCTTCGGCTATGAGTTCAGCATCCTGTTTATCGATCTTGATCATTTCAAGCAGGTCAATGACACCCATGGGCACCTGATCGGCAGCAAGCTGCTGGCTGAGATCGGGTACCTGATCAAGGCCCAGCTCCGGCTCATCGATTACGCGTTTCGCTACGGTGGCGATGAGTTTGTCGTGCTGCTTCCGCAGACCGGCAAGGATCAGGCTCTGACCGTGGCAAAGCGCCTGCGCGACGCCCTGCGCGTCAGCATGTTCTGCAAAGAGGAAGGCTTGAACCTGAACGTCCGCGCCTCGATCGGGCTCGCGACTTACCCGCACGACGCCAAGTCTCCGCACGACGTCATCCGCCAGGCCGACGAGATGATGTACCTGGTAAAAAACACCACCCGCGACAACATAGGAATTGCACAGCGGGGAGTGATGAAGTAGAGAAACCAGGACCTCAGGCCTTATTTCTCCTTCTTCCTCTTCTGCAGCTCAATGGCGTCCGGCTTCAATTGTGTGCCCGACGGGTCAGCCTTGAAAGCCACCGAGTTTGCGGGCGCACCCGGATCCACTCCGAAGTCCCATACGTAGAGATTCATCCCCTCTTTGCCGAGCATTTCGACGACCGCGTACTCTCCTGTCGCCAGGCTCTCGCGGGGCGTGACCTTTACCCAACCTCCCGTCATCGGTTGGGTGGTGGTGGGAACGAACTTTGCATCCTGAGAAATCTTGCCGTAAACCGCAATCTTGATATCTCCCACCACCCGCTTGTCCCCCTTCGGCGTAAGGCGCACGATGCGAAAGCGATCGATTGGCGGCACGGGGCTTTCCTGCTTTGCGTCTTGTTTCTTTGCCTGGGAGATGGCCGCATCGGCTTCGGTCTCCTCTCCGCGATCAATGTTGACGTACAGCGCCGGCACCGTGACGTGCGACTGCACCGGAGCATGTTTGCCCGGAACCTCCACGGTCTGATGCGCGCTCGCAATCGGATTCACCGCCGCCCGCAGAATGTTTCCTTTCGTGTTCTTGTTGACGCCGCCGCTGCGCTGGTCAATCGGCACTAGTTCCGGCCGGTTCTCGTAAGTATCCAGCAGGAAGACTCCGCCTTCTTCGGGGAGTTGCAGCCCGGGCACGACGTGCGGGGAGCGGGCTTCTTCTGCCTGCTGGTCCGCTTCGAGTTCCTTGTCCAACTCAGCCGCTTCCGGGCTGGGGGCGCCCGCTGCCCGCTCTTTCTCGTATTTCTCCGTGGCCGGCCAGTCCACCAGCGACTTGGGCAATTCTTCCCATTCGCCGCGCTCGGCACTCAGGTAGCGGACGCGGTCACCCTTGATTTCATATTTGCTGACCGACTGATACGAACCGTCTTTCAGCATCAGGCGCTTGGCGCGATCCTGCGCTTGCATGGCTCCGGAGGCGAATAGCACGACCCCCAGGTACGCCAGAAAGGTTGCTGCGGGAACAATGAGGAAACGCCGCATAGCCTGCTCAATTACTCCGATGCAGCCCGAAGCGCATCAAGATGCTTACTCCGTGAGCTTCCAGAATTCTCCCATAAGTCCGACTTCCCGGAACACCGATTCTGCTTCAACCGCCGTCTTGGGCCGCCATTGCGGCTGTAGCCGGTCGCCATACCAGAGCTGGGCTAGTTTCCAGCCCTGGGTCAGGAGAGGATTCCGCCGCGCGGCCGTTTCCATTGTCGGCACCACCGACCGACATGCTGTTCCGACCGGAACAGGAGCATGGTTCGTCAGGTGAAGACAACATCCTTGTACCACTCGCGAGCGGGTACGGCGATGTGGATCACGCCCGGGTCGGATCGAAGCTTCCCCGCTTTGACCTCGACCGGCATGTCGTCGTTACAGCAGCCGCACGACGCCTCAATGCGCGCATCCTTGCCCAGCATGGCGGGGATGCCGAGCGCATCCCAGATGCAATTGCCGTACCACGAGCGCCTGCCGACCTTCACCGGAAACCCGGTGGGGATGCAGGAAAAAGGCGCTGCCCGCCACAGCTCTCCGTTTTCCTGCAGCATGAAGGCATGACTTTCGCTGAGGCGTGCAAATCCCGCGCGAACTTTCCCCGTGGAACTCGCGAGTGCTTTTGCCATCTGCGCCACCGTGGGAGATTTTTCGTGCCGCAGGATGTGGCGATACACGAAGAGTCTCAGGTGCCCGTCGAATGTTTGAGTAAGGTCGGCTTTGGATGACATGGCGATGGTAGTGAAGCGACGTTCCCGCGGAACCGGGAACATGTCCTGTTCTCGCACAGGCCCGCAATCTAGAAGGTGTGTACGCCCCTGGGCTGATTCTCATCGCTATCCAGTTCGAGCTCAGAGTCTAACGCCTGGAGCCGAAGCCCGAAGGTCTCTCCTGTCTTACCCGGTGTTGTGCAGCCCCGCGGCGATTCCGTTCATCGTTGTGCCGATGGCGTAATCGAGCGCGCTCCCGCCGCCTCCTTTTCGCTTGCGGCGCAAGAGATCTACCTGGATCAGGCTCATTGGATCTACATAGGGATTACGCAGCCGGATCGACCGGAACAGCACGGCATTTTTCTCCAGCAGCTCGTTTTGCCCGGTCACCGACAGGATAACTCTTCGCGTGCGCTCGAATTCTTCCCACAGCATGCCATACACCCGATCGCGGAGGTCCCGGTCGGTGACCAGTCCAGCGTAGAGACGGGCAATCGCCATGTCCGCTTTGGCCATGGCAATTTCTACATTGCGCACCAGGCTCGAAAACAAGGGGAATGCGCTCATCATCTCCCGCAGCAGCTCGGGATTTCCCGAATCACCCGCGGCAAACTCTGCCAGCGCATGCCCCACCCCGAACCAGGCAGGAACTGCGTGCCGGCTCTGCATCCAGCCAAAGACCCAGGGGATGGCACGCAGTTCTTCAAGTCGCCGACTCTGGGAGCGACGCGCCGGACGCGACCCGATGCGGGCGTGTTCCAGTTCGTTCACCGGCGTAGCCTCTTCGAAATACTCGAGGATCTCAGGATTTTCGGCGATGTGTTCACGATAAAAGGCATAGGCGTTCAGCGACATCGTCTCCATGGCTTCGTCCCATCGCTGTCCCGTCTCCTGCGGAGGACGATTCGGACTGACCACAGCTTCCAGGCAGGCGGCTATCATGATTTCCAGGTTCCACTCCGCCAGTACCGGATCCGAATACTTCCAGGTAAGCACTTCACCCTGCTCGGTGACGCGGATTTCCCCCGAAAAGTCACCCGGCGGCTGGGCGAGAATGGCAGCGTGCGTAGGACCGCCGCCCCGCCCGACCGTCCCGCCTCGTCCGTGGAAGAGATGCAGGTTCACGCCCTGCTCGCGCGCCGCCCGGTGAAGGTCGCGTTGCGCTTTGTGCAGTTCCCACGTGCTGGTGAGCATGCCGCCGTCCTTGTTGGAATCGGAGTAGCCGAGCATGACCTCCTGCACGCGTCCCCAGGAATCGAGCAAAGGCCGGTATTCACTCGAGTTCCAAAGCCGCTTCATGATCGAACTGGCCGCACGCAATGCGCCGATCGACTCGAAAAGGGGCACCGGCCTGAGTCCGGGATCTTGCTCCGTGCCTCCCGCCGATACTCCGCAAATGCCAGCCAGTCGGACAAGGTTGAGAATGTCTTCTTCCGACTGGGTATCGCTCACGATGAAGTAGCGCACCGCCTCTGGCTCGTGCGTCTTTTTCAGTTCAGCGATCGTGCGGAAGGTCGCGAGCACCTCCGCGGACGGCGGAAGCAGATCCTCCTCCGCCGGCGGCTTGGCCGGAACATTTCCCGAGGCTGAGTCTGACAAGGCTTGCGACAGCACCCGCGCATGCTGGCGGATGTCAAGCGTGTGGAGGTGAAAGCCAAATGTCCGAACTTTCCGCAGCAGCGGATCGATCTGCAGTGCCACCAGGCGTTCGCCGCGATTCGCGCACAAACTTTCACGCACCAGTACCAGGTCGCTTTCGAATTCGCGCGCCGACTTGTAGGCATGTTCATGAGTGGACGAATCCCGGCTGTAGCGCAGTCGCGCTGTCATGAAATCGAGGAAGTGCCGGTAGAGTTCGGCCTCGGTAATGCGCTTCCAGCGCGAATGTTGCTCGCCGAGATTGATCTCGTACAAGCGCGCGCGATGGCCCAGTGCTTGCGATGTCCCGATCCGGCGGGACGACATGCTGAGCTGGCTGACCAGCCGGATCACTTCCGCGAGATAGTGGTCGATCATGAGGCGGCGCGCGATCTGCAAGGCTTCGCTCACGCAGTCAGAGGTCACGTATGGATTGCCATCGCGGTCCCCACCAATCCAGGACCCGAAATGCAACACATCGGGAACCATTACCTCGCCCGGTCTGGTTCCGTACACCTGTTCGACGGACTCTTCGAGCTCGGCGTACAGCCGGGGCACGGTCTCAAACAGCACCATCGGAAAATAGTCGAGTCCCATGTGGATCTCGTCGCGTACGGTTGGTTTCTTCAGACGGACTTCGTCGGTCTGCCACAGGGCCGTGATTTCCGCGAGAATCTGCCCTTCATATTCGAGCGCATCCGCCGGCGAAAGTGGGACCTGATCGAGACGCTCCAGCAGGCGCGCGATGCGCCGGCGCTTGAGGCGAATGGTGTGCCGCGTGATTTCCGTCGGGTGGGCGGTGAAAACCGGTGTAACCCGAACTTGGCGCAACCCTTCAAGGACGCTGTGCAGGGGGAGTCCGGCGCCACGTAACCGGAAAAGCGTCCCCCGGAACGAGCCTTCGATGGGAGCGTGTCCCTGGCGCAACCGGGCGGCGCGGCGGCGGCGCTTCCGGTGATTTGTCTCAGCCAGGTTGGTGAGCTCGAAATACACCGCGAACGCCTTGGTGATGCGGTAAGCATCGTCCACCGAGAGGCTGCTGATCAACTCGCGGGCTTCCACCCCAGCCTCGACCTCTTCGGCTACGGCGCCTGTGGCCGGTTGCTCGCGGTGTTGGATGAGCACGCGCCGCAGGCGCTCCACCACCCCGAAAAACGCCTCCCCCTCCTGTTCCACCAGAACCCGCCCCAGGAGCGTGCCGAGGGAACGTACGTCACGCCGCAGAGGCAGTTCCTTGGCGGGGTTAGTGGTATCCGCGGTGAGTTCGGCCAGCCGGGTGGACTGGTCTTCCTCGCTCCACAACGAAGGATCGGGCATGGTTTATTTTATGGGGAATTTTATCGGAAGGGAATCAAGCCCCTTCCCGCCGACACATCGCTCGCCACCTGATTTGAACGGAACCGCGGAGAAGTTTGGGTGGCGCCGTACCTTAATTTTTACCTGTCGGCTTCCGCAGACCTGTGCTGCCTCGCTAACATCTTAGGAAAACGCCGCGCTCGGGGTTAAAATAGCCGCCAGACGTGATCCCCGTGGAGACTTAATGAGACGACTTGCCGCTGGCTTATCAGTTGCTTTCTTAGGCCTCTTATTGATTGTTCCAGCCCGCGCGACCGCTTTCGATCGTTCCAGCCAGCAGACGCGCGCCTACCGTAAGGCGGCCAAAAAAGCCCAGAAGGACATGCAAAGGTATTCCAGGCAACAGCGGAAGGCGATAAAGAAGTCAGCGAAGGCCCAGAACAAAGCGCTGAAACATGCACATCGACATGGGGGGCTAAGCGGAACTGGCTGGCGCTAACCGTGTAGAGCGGTGTTGACCCGGTCGATCACCTGTTGCGCGTTTGTGCCGAGGGCATGAACGGTCGCCACCACGATCAGCACCAGCAGCACCAATAGCATCGCGTACTCACTGACGCCCTGACCCTCGTCTTTTCGAATTCGTTCCCAGAACTTTCCGAACATCGAACCATTTTCTCCTCGTCTGGGGGGGCGCCTGAGTTTCTCGCGTCTCGTGCATCAGAAGCCGAAATCGACTCCGGAACTGCTACTTCGTGACTACTTCATGATTGTCAGGGAAGTGAACCTTAGGGTCCATGGCACAAAGGTGGGACGGAGGAGCAATCCTCGATCTTGCGCCTGATCATGGCACGTTTGGGGGATACGTGCGGGGAGCGCGGCGCCGGGTGTCGCCGTCTCAGAGGATGTTTCGCGGATCAAATTCGCCACGCGCCGCCCTACCCAGGGACTTGGGACCGCGCCTCGCTTGTGGCAATATGTACCCCCTCGGCTTGCTACCTGTTCGTAATGGTGAACTGGTCTCAGTTTGAGGCGGCAATAACCCGAGGACCCTACATATGAGATCGTTCATCGTTGGCTTGATTGTGGGCGTGTTGCTGCTCTGCTTGGGCGTGTTCGGTTACTTCCTCGCAGGGCAAGCTCCGGTCGCAACCGATGCCTCACCGATGCCCTTTGAAAAATACCTGGCAAAAAAAGCCCTGCACAAGGTTCTGGATCGCGAGATGCCGCACACGGTTCCCATTCCCCTGGACGAAGCCAATTACATGGCCGGTGCTCAGGTATACAAGGAGAACTGCGCGGTTTGCCACGGGCTTCCCGGCAAACCCATGACGGCGATTGCCAAAGGCATGTTTCCCAAGCCGCCGGAGTTGATGCAGGGCAAGGGCGTCACCGATGATCCCGCCGGCGAAACCTACTGGAAGGTCGTGCACGGAATTCGTCTCACCGGCATGCCAGGTTTCAGAGGAAACCTTTCGGACACCCAGGCCTGGCAAGTCAGCATCTTGCTGGCGAACGCGGACCACTTGCCGCCTTCGGTCGGCTGGCCGTAACCAATCCCTGGCGGTGGAAGCGATCTGCAGCGGCCGCCATCGCCACGCAACCGAAGCCGTTGCGGACAATCCGATTCTCCATTACGCTATCCTCATCTCCATATTTATGGGCGAAAGCCGACGTAGCTCAGTTGGTAGAGCAGCCGATTCGTAATCGGCAGGTCACCAGTTCAACTCTGGTCGTCGGCTCCATTCTTTTCAGACACCTACCGACATTCTTCATTGGACCCTCACTTCACTGTGAGGTGGATTGTGACGTGAGTGGCGATGGTCAATGGCCTTCCGGGCACGGTTGTGACATCTAGCCGCCGAAGTCGATGAGTGAACCCCGGTGTCCCTAGTCGGTTCAGTTCTGAACAAAAAGAAAATGGCTCAGAATGTGAACCCTGGGTCGACGCTTGGCGGCCGCTGGCAAGGGGAGGAAGGACGGGATAGTCTCTCAGCGACGTCTAGTTTCGCCCGAACCCTAACGCAGTCACGGCTGCTCGCGAGGCCGTGGGACGTGTCCTCTCCCGCGCACGATCCCTTCCCCTTCTTGGATCAGGTAGAACTGGTCAGCCGCCAGATTTTGCAGGGTTTCGGTCCGTCCGGAGGGCCAACGAATCTCGACCCGGTTCAGCTTGTCCGCTTCTCCCAAACCGAAATGAATGCGCAGGTCGCTTTGTGAAAGGTAGCTTCCACCGCTCCTAACCTCGTCCACCTGGATGAGCGGTCCGGCCACGGCCTTCACTTTGGAACCGATCGCGAGCCGATTACTTTTTCCGCCTATCAATTCTAGAGTGACCCAGTGTTTCTGGTTCCCGCCGATGTTGCGTAAGATGAGGGGAGTTCCATCAATGTTTTCTACGACCACATCGAGGGCGCCATCGTTGTCGAGATCGCCAAAAGCAGCGCCACGACTGGCCTGCGGCGTGGCCAGTGCTGGCCCCACCAGCGCGCTCACATCCTGAAAGGTGCCGTCGTGTTGATTCAGAAAAACTAACTTGCGTTCCTGGTACTTGGCACCCACCGCAAGCCTGTCCACCTGTGGATACACATGGCCGTTGACGACAAACAAGTCGGGCCAGCCGTCGTTGTCAAGATCCACGCATCCCGTGCCCCAGCCAAGGTAAGGCACCGTAGCCGTTCCGATTCCGGCGGCATAAGAGTCCTCCGTAAAGCTTAGATTTCCGTCATTGCGATAGAGAGAATTGTTCTGATCTTCGAAGTTGGTAACGTGAATGGAGAAGCGGCCACTGTGATTGTAGTCACAGACCGCTACACCCATGCCCGCCATTTCACCGCCATCTGACCCCAGCGCAGTTCCGGACGCAAAGCTCACGTCCGCGAAATGCCCGTTTCCGTCGTTGCGATAAAGATAGTTGGGGGTGGAATCATTGGCGACGAATAGGTCGATGCGCCCGTCGTCATTGAAATCGCTCCAGCTTAGGCCCAATCCGTAACGGCCGTGGGCATCGTCTACCCCAGCGGACTTGGATACCTCGGTGAAAGTTCCATCCCCGTTGTTGTGATAGAGACTATCGCCCAGCCCTTTCATGCCGCGGGGCCCGCATTGCACCGCAATCCCTCGATAGTGGCACGTGGGTCCCGCACCGAACTTGGGCAAGTTCTTGAGATCGAGCTCCACGTAACGGGTGATCATGAGGTCCACAAAACCGTCGCCGTCGTAGTCGGCAAAAGCAGCACCGGTTGCCCAGCGTGGGTCAACCAGGTGAGCTTGCCGAGTCACGTCCGTGAAGGAGCCATTGCCATTGTTGCGGTAGAGCACGACTCCTTCCGCACAAGTGACAAGAATGTCGGGCCAACCATCGTTGTTGTAGTCGGCCACCGCGCCGCCCATCGCCCAGCACGGGTAAGCCACGCCCGCTTTGTCGGTGACGTCGCTAAAGGTGCCGTTCTGATTGTTGTGGTAGAGCGCGCTCCTGGCTTTTTGTCCATGCTGCGCCATGTCCACACTGGGTGCATTTGTGAAGTAAATGTCCTGCCAGCCGTCCTGGTCGTAGTCCACGAGCAAGACGCCGCCACTCATCGATTCGACGAGATACCTTTTTTCCGGAGAGACGGCATGGTGAAAGCGGATGCCGGCGGACTCTGTAATATCGGCAAAGTGGAAGACAGGAGCGGGCTGCGGCCTTTTTGTGTGGACCTGTGCCGGAAGCGTGAATTGGGCCAAAACGCAGAACAGCAAAAGGCAGCCAGCCGCGCGACCGAGAAATGTCGAGATCGAACCCACTCGTGTTAGCCGGGCCTTTCTGCGGCCAGAATATGCAGCAGGATCAATTGGATTGCGGAGCGCTCCTGCCCCGGTGCCGATCCTTTAATGCCTGGTATAGCTTCATTTCGCGTTCCGCATCTTCGGCACGTGAATCACGACGGTAGGCGAGTGACAACTGATAGTGAACGTAATCGCTGTCGGGACTTATCTTCGTACCCATCTCAAGATTTGAGATAGCCGCCCTCGTCTCCCCCTGCTCCAGTTGCAGTTTACCCAATTGATAGTAGGCATCAGCATTCTTGGGATCCTGCTGGATGATTTCCTGCAGCAGAGTCCGGGCCTCTTCTTTCTGTTGGACCTGCAGTAGCGCGAAGGCCAGATGGTACCTTGTCTTCAAATCGGAAGGATCGAGTTTCAGTGACCTGCGCAATTCGGACGTGGCTTCGGCCGGATTGCCCTGATGAATCAAGGCGAGGCCGATCAGAAAATGGGTGCGGGCCTGGTTGGGATCGATGGCCAGAGCTTTTCGAAATTCTTCCAACGCCGTTGGATACACTCCCTGGTCGGCGAAAGCATCGCCCAACATTAGATGGATGTCCGCCGAATTGGGGCTGACCTTCTCCAACTCCTTGAGACGATCCACTCCTTGCGTATAATCACCCGTCTTGATCAACGAAACCGCAAAGGCATAGGCCAGTCCCGGATCTCCTGCTACCTTGGTTTCTATTGGGTGCAGGGTCTCAAGCACCTTGGAATAATCCTTCAGATCAAAAAAACTGAGGCCAAGGGCGGCCCGGACACGAGTGTCATCTGCGTAACTTTGCAAGTGGCGCTCCAACGGCTCGACCGCTTGCGCATACTGGCCTCCGTAGAAGGCGGCCATCCCCAGATTGCGGTCAAGCGTCTCCAGCGAGGGATTCCAGCGGGAGGCCTTCTGGAAAAGCGCGTAGGCGCTCGCGAAATCGTTTCGGGCGGCAGCGGCCACACCGAGGTTGTTGTACGCGTCTGCGAGCGCGGGCTTCAGTTGGTTCTCATATGCCTCCAGTTTGCGCCGCTCCTCCGACGAAATTGAGGGCGCGGAGGACCCCGGGCGATTGGGCTCTTCCTCACCGGGTAGGTTGGGTGAGTCCGGAAACTTCTCCTTACCTGCCAGTTCTGGCCGGCTGAGGCGATTGCGCAACTCCTCCGACAGCCCCATTTCCTTAGCCGCTTCTTCGGGGCGGCCGGTACTCAGCATGACACGGGCCAACACGTAGTGGGATCGGTTGAGTTGGTATCCGTTCCGCGAGACATCCTTGGTAAGCGCAATGGCCTTGCGGGCGGCGGTTTCCGCCTCTTTAAGCCGGCTGGTCTCCAGATACACTTGCCCGAGATAGATGAAGGGATCAGGGTTTTGCGGGTCCAGTTCCCCGGCCCGGACAAATTCGCCTTCCGCTTCCTCCAGGTTGTGCTGGCGCAGCAGGATGTAGCCCAGCAGGTAGTGTGTGCGAGCATCCTCGGAATTGTTTTTAAGCTCGGCCCGAAGCTCGGGCACGGCCACGGGGAATCCCGATTCACCATCGCGCTCCAGGTGCGCCAGCCCCTGGAAGTAGTGAACCTGGGGTAACCGGGGGTCCTGGGCAGCCGCCTTCTTGAGTTCCTCAATCGCCTGGTCGAACTGTTGCCCGTCACGATAAGCACGAGCAAAGTACAGGTGGATCTGTGCTGTGTCACCCAACCCCGTGGCCATTTCTTGAAACAACAGCGCGGCCCGATTCAAATCATTGAGCCTGATATAGGTCATCCCCAAGCATGTACCCGTTGTCGAAGTTGGCCGCCGCGGCGGTTGCCTTTTCCAGGTGCTCCTTGGCAGCCTTGTAGTCTCCCTGATGGAACAGGATTCGGCCCAGCGCGGAATGAGCGGCCGTATTGTTCGGCGCCAGCCGCAGGGCCTTTTCCGCGAGTGCCCTGGCTTCAGGCAGCTTAGCTTGCTGCACGCGGAGTGCGGAGTAATCGACGTAAAGGTCAGCGGCATTGGGCGAAAAACTAAGCGCCTCTTCGAAGAACTCGACAGCACCTTCAAAATCGCCGCTGTGCGCACAGGCATTCGCGATCCGCCGCAGGGCCTCGGTCAAGAATGCCTTGTACTCTGCGACCGCCTGCTCCTGTTCGCCCGCCTTTTGAAACTTGCGCGCTGCGTCGTAGTGTTCCTGGAGCGTGTCGGACGGGGTCTGGGAAGGATGAGGCTTTTGCAGGGATGGCGATGTTTGCGCGGAAACGAAAACCAACAGTTGAGCACTCAAAATGATTACAAATCCAAGTGCGCAACTACTGCTGCGAGAGCCCATATTTTACAAGGATAGGGGGTGAGGCCCGATACAAGTCAAGCCTCACCCCCACGAGCAGGATCTAGAACTCGATTTTCAGCGAGTACTGGATCTCGCGCGGGCCTTTGTCGTGCTGGACCTGTCCGAAGGTTCGGGTTCCCGAACTCTGCGAAATTCCAACCGACCGTATTGGCCGCATGCCCTGCGCAAACCGGATCTGCCGAGCCGTTGCAGGAAACGGCGCTGCTGATCAGGTTGTTGTCGACGCCGGTAATATCCTCGGAATTGCTGCGGAACTGGACCTTGTTGAAAATGTTGAAGAACTCCATGCGGAACTGCAACTTCACACGCTCGCCGATTTTGAAGTTCTTATGGATGGAGAAGTCGGTGTTGGCGATGCCGGGCCCAAGGCACTGGCCCACACCAGCGGTGCCGAAAGTGGTGAGTTGGTAGTTATCCACGGTCCAGGCCGCCTGGTTGAGCCATTGGAACTTGGGGGATCCAGAAGGCGCACGACACCCCTGACCGGGCACGCGGTTGGGACGCGCAGCGTCCTGTCGCGCACCGGTCCCGGTGAAGCCGCCGGCAGCGCCAGTGACTTCGCCGTTCGCGAACACGGTGAGCGACGGTCCACTGGAGTAATCCAGGATGGCGGCCAGCTCCCATCCGCCCAGTCCGTGCCGCACCAAGGTATTCTGACCTACGAAATCCGGTGCGGTATACACGATGTTGCCCACCAGCGTGTGCGGCCGGTTGATGTAGCTGGGACCGTAATTCAACCTGGGGTTCAACGGATCGAGCAGGGCGGTGCTGTTCGCCGAACCGCCGCTACTGGTAAGGGAAGTGTCCGAGAGCGACTTGGAGAAGGTATAGGCAAACTGGGCATCGACGGCTTTTACACGAACGCGGTACAGTGCCTGAAGCGCGTTGTAGTTCGAGCCTCCCTTCCACTCCGCGTAGTCAATCTGTCCAAAGTCACCAGCGCCGTAAGGACGTAATGTGTTGTCGGGGCCTTCACTCAGCGAGTACTCCAACCATCGGCTTGGATTAACGAAATTCGCATCGTTGTAACGGAGCAGATGGATACCGCGGTTTCCAACGTAGGCCACTTCCAGCTTGCTATCCCGGAACACTTCTCGTTCGAAGGTGAGATTCCACTGCCAGGTGTTGGGAACGGCGCCTCCGGGATCCACGCCGAAGCTGGGCGCGCCCGTACCGCCGCTCTGGGGTACAGGTATATCGAGCTTGCGATTGATACTGGGAGCGAGGAGCGAGAACGGGGGATTGTTAGCCATGGACAATCCGTTGCTGAGGCGCTCGCGCTGGAAGAACTGGCCCACGCCCGCACGAATGGACATCTTGCCATTATTCTTTGGATCCCATGCGATACCGAGGCGAGGAGCGAACGCGTGGTTATTGTTCTTTTTCAGCGCACGATTGGGACCGAAGGTGCCTCCGAGAAAACCGGCGGCTTTGCAGAAGTTGGAGCCGGGCACGATGAACACCCCATTGCAGGGATCGTTCCCCAGAGCGGGATCGTAGGCCGAAGGTTGGAAGCTGCCTCCCTTGTCGTCGGCGAGATAGGGCTGCCGCAGCAAGGACCAGCGCACGCCGTATTCGAAGCTGATATTGCGACGTATTTTCCAGGTATCCCCGAAGTAAAACTCGAGGTCGTGCCAACGCTGCTGGGCGAACGGGTTGGTCTGCAACTCCGAAGCATTCCACCATACCTGCGCTCCACAGGGCATTGAAAGTACCGTTCGTGCTGTCAGGACCGGTGACGCCTTCTGCAGGAGTGGTTGTGATACCTCCGAAATTCGGCGCTTCGCCGGACGAGCCGTTGAACAGTTCGTTCTTCTGATTGTTGCTAAACAGGACGCCGAACTTGAAAGTGTGGTTGCGGAACACTTGCGAGAAGTCGTCCTTGAGAATAAGCAGTTGCTCGTTATTGTGCCAGGGGGCTTGCGTCCAGAGGTCATCGGATTCGGCGCCGTTTCCCAGACCACCCCAGAAGATGGGGTAGCCGAGGTTGGCACCCGACTCTTTACCGGACAGCGGATAGTCGGGCGGCAACGCCTGCGTGATCTGATCATTCAGACCGGGATTGGTTCCTGCGCGCTTTGCGGTGATCCGGTTGGCCGCATACGACACCTGGAAATCGTTGACAGCGTTGCCGCCGAACAGGCGCGACACTTTAATCGTGGCCTGCTCGCCGGGTTGAATCCAGCTGCTTTCGACGGAGGGATAGCGGTCATCGCCCCAGAAGCCCAGAGTGCTGGGAAAGGGCTGAGACCAGGAATCATGGGTGTAGCGACCCATGATCTTCCACTTGGTGCCGATGTTGTAATCGACGCGAATGCTTTCTTCCCGCCAGTAGATGGGAGAGGTCAGTGATTCCGCCCAGTTGTTGCAAGGTCTCGGGAATGACCGTGGACTGGGGCAAGATTGGGAAGCGGAAAGAGCTGAACCAGCAGGCTCCGGCAGCCGACCTTTCATTCGCGGGAACCGACGTGACTGGCACCCCTCCAATCTCTGGGGTGTTTTCGCAGGGCGTTCCGTCGCTGGCCACACGTAGCTGAGAAAAATCTCCCTGTCGCTCCGCTTCCGTGGGCACGTTCGCGGACCGGGCGCCGCCGCGCAGCTCGCGGTTCCACTCCTCGGACCAGAAGAAGAACAGCTTGTCTTTGACGATCGGCCCGCCGATGTTGTAGCCCCAGTCGTTGCGGCGCAGGGTGTCTTTGGGAATGCCGTTGAGGGAATTGAAGTAGTCGGTGGCGTTCAGCGCGTCGTTGCGTCCGAAATAGTAGGCGCCGCCATGGAAGGCGTTCGTGCCGCCCGGGTCACGAGATTGACGATCGCGCCCATGGCCTGGCCGTATTCCGGGCCGTAGCTGTTGCGCAGGATCTTGAATTCCTGGATGGCGTCGATGGAGGGATACACCAGGATGGTGCGATTGGATCCGACGTCGTTATTGTTGACACCGTCGACGTTGAAAACGTTGCCGGTGGTGTTGTTGCCATTGACCGAGAAGTCGACGCCGGCCATGAGGCCCTTGTTCTTGGAATCGAAGGCCGCCTGCGGGGAAACGCCGGGCATCAATTGGGTCAACTGCACGAAGCTGCGGCCGTTGAGGGGCAACTCGCGGACCTCGCGGCCCTCCACCACGTTGCCCACCGCGCCGGTCGTGGTCTCCACCTGCACTTCCTGGGCTTCGACCGTGATCGTTTCCGTAGTACTGCCCACCTCCAGTGTGACGTTGACGACCGCGGTACTGGAGACGAACACCTCCACGTTTTTGCCGACGTACTCCTTAAAGTTCGGGTGCTTGACGTCGCACCTCGTAGATGCCCGGCTGTAACTCGGGCACAACGTATCCGCCCTCACCGTTGGTGGTAGCGGTGCGGGACTGTCCGGTGCTGGGGCTCGTCACCGTCACTTGGGCGCCTGCCACCATGGCCCCGGAGGGATCAGTGACATTGCCACGAATTGTGCCCGTCGCTTTTTGGGCCACGCTCGGAAGACAGAGGGCAAAGCACACCAAGCCAACAAGCCGCAAGCTCCTATACATACTTGCCTCCCCACATCACATTGAAATCGATTTCGTCCCCATATTGTAACGATTTAATACTAAGTGCGAACATTAAGCTGCAGTCCACAATGCTTGTCAAGCGGAAAGTTCTACCGACGAGAAAACAACTGCACATCGCCCTCCGCAATCTCGGTGGGGCGCCCTACCCAGGGCTACGAGTCGATTCGCGAACCATGAGTTCCGGAACTACCTTGCAGTGGAATGCAGACCCCCCTCTTCTCCAGCACGGCGTTGATACCATCAATTACGATACCTGCGGCGACGGCTCCCTCTCCTCCATAGGTTGCCGAATTTACCTTCGCAACATCACCAGGTGGGAGGACTGATACAGCGTGTTTTCGATGCCGAGCAAAACCAGAGTGCAGTAGGGATCGGTCATGTCGAAAACCATGACCCCGACGGTGTGGCTGCGTTTCGAACGCAGTGACTGGGCGAAGTGGTTGGGGCGGTAGCTGAGCTCCTTTGCGTGTGCCACGGGCTATAATCTTAAGGTCGCTGATATCATGCGCCGACTTTTCTTTTCGGTCCTTCTCTACGCGGCGCTGGCGTCTGCCCAGGCCGGGGAGCCAGTCCCGTCCGGCAAAACGGTCGCGCCATCCACCCCACGGTTCAAAGACATTGCCCCGCAGGCCGGGCTCTCAGTCGCGCACATCTCTTCTCCCGAAAAGCGCTACATCATCGAGTCGGTCAGCGGTGGGATCGGCCTGTTCGACTGCGACAATGATGGCAAACTGGACATCGTCGCGGTGAACGGGTCGAATGTGGACCGATACCGTGCCCAGGGCGGGGACCCCATGATTACGCTCTATCACCAAGGATCGGATCTGAAATTCACCGACATCACCCGCCAGGCGGTGCCCGTGCATAAGGGCTGGGGCATGGGCCTGGCTGTCGCGGACTATGACAACGACGGGTTGCCCGATCTCTACGTGACAGGCTATGGCGGCAACGTTCTTTACCACAACCTGGGCAACTGCAAGTTCGAGGATGTCACCAGCAAGGCCGGCCTGGCAGTGGGTGGTCTGAGCCTCGGCGCGGCCTGGGGCGACTATGACCGCGATGGAAATGTCGATCTGTTCGTATCCCGCTACGTCCACGTCGACATCAACCGGCTGCCGGAGTTGGGGAGTAACGACCAGTTCTGCCGGTTCCGCGGCGTGCTCGTGCAATGCGGCCCTTGGGGGATGCAAGGTGAATCAGATTTCCTGTTCCACAATCGGGGTGACGGTACTTTCGAAGATGTTTCAAAGAAGGCCGGAGTGGATGATTCGCGCCATTACTACGGGATGGGGGTGGTGTGGGGTGACTACGACAACGACGGATGGCCCGACCTCTATGTGGCGAACGATGCCGGTCCGAACTATCTTTACCGGAACAAACACGACGGGACATTTAAAGAAGAAGGGCTGGTGCTGGGAGCCGATCTGAGCGGGGAAGGCCAGGAACTCGGGTCCATGGGCGTCGATATGGGTGACTACGACCGAGATGGACGTCTTGATATCTTGGTGAGCGAGTTCGTGGATCAATCCGCGACGCTCTATCACAGTCGGCCGGAAAGCTTCGAGGATGTCACCTGGACTTCGCAGATCGGCCACCCCAGCCACCCCTATGTCGGGTGGGGCACCGGCTTTTTCGACATGGACAATGATGGCTGGCTGGACATCTTTGTCGCCAACGGGCACGTCTATCCGCAATTCGACGCGATTCCGAACGCCGCTCATTTTCGCCAGCCCATGCTGCTGTTCCGCAACCGACGCAACGGCTCGTTCGAGGAGGTCTCGAAGGCCGCTGAGTTGGCCGACATCCCGCTTGAATCCCGCAGGGGCGTGGCATTCGGTGATATCAACAACGATGGATGCGTCGACATCGTTGCCCTCAACGTGGGCGCTCCGCCGTCGTTGCTGCTGAACCACTGCCAGAACGGCAACCACCGCGTGCTCTTCCAGTTGCTGGGAAGCAAGAGTAACCGGTTAGCCATTGGCGCCAGGGTTTCAGTTCGCACCGGAAAACTGATGCAGATGAGCGAGGTGAAAGGCGGCTCGAGTTATATCTCCCAGAGCGATCTTCGCCAGCATTTCGGCCTGGAGGCCTACGACACGATCAATGAGCTTACGATTCGCTGGCCGGACGGAGCGGTTGACACCCTGCACGACGTCCCCGCGGACTATATCTACAAGTTGGTGGAAGGACGCGGCATCCAGGACAAGGTGGCCCTCCCCTCACCTAACCTCTAGCCGTCGCAACTTCTCTCCGATTTTGGTCAACCCGATTCGATCTGTGACGGGTGCACCTATGCCCGCACGGAATACGGTTTTGAAGCTAGAGAACTTCACCCCGTACAGGGACGATGGATTTCTCCTGACCCTGCAGGGCTCCAGGCTGTCGATCCCACTCGTCCGCAGACGTGGAATCGGTACGCCTATGTTGCAGATGAGCCTCTGACGACAACTGACCCGTTGGGCCTAACCGCGTGTGACTCTGGGGATTCGTGGGGTTGCTCTCAGCAGTCTTGGGGACATTCCGCCCACGGTGGCCGAGGTTCGTTGATGGACTACTTTCAAGCATCGATCGCCGCATCTCTCTCAGGATACCTGTCCGCTGACTCGCCACAGGCTGAACTTCCTTCCCTGCGGGCTGAAATTTGTTAGACTCCTTCACTGCATTACATTTGGAGGTTGCAAATCTAGAGTCGAGCGGTAATTCGTAATCGGCAGGTCACCAGTTCAAGTTTGGTCGTCGGCTCCAGTTTTGGGCTCCCTCGAACGTTTTGTTCACTTTCTCGATGTATGTCATGGAGGCTGTGTGCGCAAGTTGGTGTGCTTTCTGTTCTTATTCGTCATGATCGCATTCGCCGCGGACAAATCGGTTTACGACTACACCCTGAAGTCCATCGATGGCCAGCCGGCCTCGTTCGGCGCCTACAAGGGGAAGGTCCTGATGTTGGTGAATGTCGCCAGCCGTTGCGGCTACACACCCCAGTATTCCGCCCTGGAATCCATTTACGAGAAGTACAAGGACCGCGGCTTCGTGATGGTCGGAGTGCCGGCCAACAATTTCGGCGCACAGGAGCCCGGCACCAACGAAGAAATCAAGACCTTCTGCACCCGCAAGTACAATGTGCAGTTTCCCATGATGTCGAAAGTTTCGGTCAAGGGCTCCGATACGACTCCCCTGTACCAATACCTCACCGACTCTTCGCTGCACCCCAAGACAGGCGGTGAGATCAAGTGGAACTTCACCAAGTTTCTGGTGGACCGCAATGGCAATATCATCGCCCGTTTCGAACCTGACGTGACGCCGGACTCGCCGCAAGTGGTGGACGCGATTGAAAAAGCGCTAGCCCCGTAATCGCCGCGCCAGCCGAAGATGGATTGGAACCGCCACGTTCGTCCACTTGCGCGAGCGGTTTTCCACCGTGGCTGCACAGATCCCGTTGCAGTATTGTCCTGGATTCGCGGAGTTCTTCTTTCTACTTGCAATCGCCAAGGTCGCTTCTGGATAATGGCCTTGGCGAGACTCCATACAACCGTGTACCGATACAGTCGAGCGGACCTGCTTCGCATTCTGCGGCTCACGGCGCGCCAGTTGGCGAGTTGGGAAAAAGCCGGACTGGTGGGCGCCGCCGAGACCTATTCCTTTTTTGACCTCCTGCAAATCAAGAAGGTGCGCGATCTGTGCGCCAAGAAAGTGCGTCCGGCGGTCATCCGCCAATCGCTCGAGGCCATGCAGAAGCAGGTTGCGGGCATGGACAATCCCTTGCTCGAGGCAACCGCCTTCTCTACCGGGCACCGCGTCGCCTTCCGCCACGATGGCAGGCTGCTTGAGCCGATCGCCGGGCAGTTCGTGCTTGATTTCTCTCCGGGTCAGAAGGTGATCTCCCGTACCCCGGTTATGCCGCTGCGTCCCGAGCGCGAAGAGCCCGATGTGGCCGCACTTTTCTCGCGCGGCATTTCCCTCGAAGAAGATCCCCAATCCCAGACCGACGCGATCGCCGTTTACCTCAAGGTAATTGAGCGGGAACCTACTCACGCCGCGGCGCACATTAATGTGGGGACGCTCTACTACAACCGGCAGGACTACGGACTGGCCGAAAAGCACTATCGCGCGGCTATTGAATCCGACCCGCGCTACGCGCTGGCCTACTTCGATCTGGGCAATGTCCTCGACGAAACCGGGCGGGTGCTGGAAGCGATTCAAACCTATAAGACCGCCCTCCAACTTGCTCCCACCTACGCGGATGCGCATTACAATCTCGCTCTCGCGTACGAGAAACTGAAGCAGCCTCGCAAGGCTCTGCCGCACTGGCGTGCCTACGTCAAGTTGGACACGGCCAGCCCCTGGGCTGTCCACGCCCGGAACCAGATTCGACGCATCCTGCAGAGTGACGGACTGAAGCTGGTTTACCGCCAAGAGCGTTCTTGATTTCCGGGGTTTTCCTGCCGGCGCACCCGCCGTACCCCAAACGCCATCTTGGAGAGCGCTAGCCTCGACGCGCATGCCTGGGCGGAGCCACCGCGGTTTGTGGCACGGGGCTTGAGAACAAGCTAAAATTACAACTTTGCCATTCTCTTTCTGAAGGATTTCGTATGCCGGAAGCGATCGCCCCTGCTGCAAACCCCGCGCCGCTGACCTCACTGTCGGAAGACGAGATCCTCTTCCGTGACAACATCCGCCAGTTCGCCGAGGAGCGTGTTCGTCCCTTGGCCAAGGAAATGGACGAGAAGGGCGTTTTCGATCATGAACTGATTCAGCAATTCTTCCAGCTCGGCCTGATGGGCATCGAGGTCCCTGAACAATATGGCGGTGGCGGTGGCAAGTTCTTTGAGGCCATCCTCGCGGTTGAGGAACTCTCCCGCGCCGACGCGTCCGCCGGCGTCATCGTGGACGTGCAGAATACCCTCGTGAACAATGCGCTTGTCCGTTGGACCACCGAGGAACAGCGCAAGCACTACCTTCCTCGCATGGTCGCCGATACCGTCGGCGCTTATGCGCTGAGCGAAGCCGGTTCCGGTTCCGATGCATTCGCGTTGCAGACCAAGGCTCAGCTCAAGGGCAGTGACTATGTGCTGAACGGCCGCAAACTCTGGATCACCAACGGCAAGGAAGCCGGCGTGTTCATCCTGTTCGCCACCGTCGATGCTTCCGCCGGCTACAAGGGCATCACCGCCTTCATTATCGAAAAAGACTTCCCCGGTTTTACCGTGGGGAAGAAGGAGGATAAGCTCGGCATCCGCGCCTCTTCCACTTGTGAGCTGATCCTGGAAGATTGCCGCGTGCCCAAGGCAAACGTACTCGGCGAAGTCGGCAAAGGCTACAAGATCGCCATCGAAACCCTGAACGAAGGCCGCATCGGAATCGGCGCCCAGATGCTCGGCGTAGCGCGCGGCGCCTGGGAATACGCGGCCAAGTATGCCCAGGAGCGCAAACAGTTCGGCAAGCCGCTCGCGGACTTCCAGGGCATTCAATTCCAAATCGCCCAAATGGCGACCGATATCGAAGCTGCCCGCCTGCTGGTCTACAACGCCGCGCGCATGAAAGATGCCGGTATCAGCTTCGTCAAAGAAGCCGCCATGACGAAACTTTTCTGCTCCCAAGTAGCCGAACGCGTGACCTCGCTGGCCATTGAGATTTACGGCGGCTACGGGTTTACCAGGGATTATCCCGTCGAAAAATACTGGCGCGATTCCAAGATCGGCAAGATCTACGAGGGCACCTCCAACATGCAACTGGCTACCATCGCCAAACTGGTCATGGGCGGCAAATAGATACTTCCGGGCGCGGCCGAAAGCGCCCATCCTACCCTGTCCCTCGGCCGCAGAACCTTGCCAGGCGCGGCGTTTGGGTAAGGCAAGTCACCCCAGTAATCCATCCCTAGTTACCAATATGTGCAGCGAGTTGCAGTTTGCCCTTTTTTGCTGGTTCTCGAAATTGCGCCTAAATCATTGTCTTTCAGATAGTTGCAGCATTGCCCTCTATTGGCGTCGTAGCTGCAATTCTCTATGTGCCTGCAACCGGGGCGATTTCGCTGGGGGCGCAAGTGACGACACTTTTCGGTACTCCGGAAGTTCAACCCAGATCGAAGCACACCATGCTGCCGATCCTAACCGTTCTGTTTCTGATTTCCTACGGTCTGATGACCCTTCTGATCGTGGAACAAGGCACCACCATTCAGTCGCAGCGGACCCTGATCCGGCAGTTGCTCGGCGACAGCACTGAGCTGTCGGCCATGAAGGGCAAGGCAGTCCAGCAGGCTCAGGCATCCAAAGCGCAGGAAGTTCAAAAGAATCCCCCGGTTCAGACTCCGTCGACCCAGGCAACACCGTCCGAGAAAGCCAATACCGCTCAGAACCACGGCAAGGCGCAGAGACCCCTGCGCGAAAAGCCGCCGGTACCGGCCTCTGACATTGCAGATGCCCGCAGAAGTTTGATGTCGATCTAATTCCCCGACTCCGTCTCCCGGGGCCTGTGAGAACGATATGAATGCACTGACCCTAGCCCTACTGCTTTCGTTGCCCGTCCCTAGGTTTGCGCCACCGTCCCACTCGCCCGTGGAAACTGCCGCACGGCATCCCCGGAAGGGTGGGAAGTGGTACTTCGCAGCCAATGGCCACGCCGTGTTCTGCTATGGTCCGGTCATGTACGTGACCGAGGCGCAGGGCGGTTTGCAGCGGGTTGCGACCTTCTGCCAGAACGACCAGCCCATGGTCCCCTTGAAGGACTAGTCTGTCGAAAGGACCAGCCGGTCGCCCTCTGACCCGGCTCCAGGGGAAGTCGACTCCACAGCATTCCACTGCCTTCGAACCCGCCGCCTTGCGATTTCCCGACCCCGAAAGCCTCGCCGGCGCCGTCTTCCGGAAGGCAAAGGGCGCCCCCGATCCTGTAAATTGAAGGCATGCCGAAGTTTGAGAAACACCTTTTCATCTGCTGCAACCAGCGCGAGCCCGGACATCCGCGCGGGTGCTGCGATCCTTCCGGCCAGGCCCAGCTGCAATACCTGTTCAAACAGAAACTCGCGTTGCGTGGATTCAAGAAAAGAGTGCGCGCCAATATGTCCGGGTGCCTGGATCAGTGCGAACACGGGCCCACCGTGGTCGTCTATCCCGATGGCGTTTGGTACGGGCGGGTCACCCCCGCCGATGTCGATGAGATCATCGAATCCCACATCGTCAACGGCAACCCGGTCGCACGCCTCATGTTGCCCGACGATTGCATCAACGCCTCAAGCTGTCCTCACCGCAACCCCAAGCCCGAGCGCTGAAGGTACATACCCTACGTCTGTTGCTGTGAGTGCCCCGCATGCCTCGCCACTCGCGGCTTCTCGCGGGCAACCCCCCGGTCTCTTTCCGCCACGATTTCCTGGTGGATGCTCAAGTACAAGACGATTAACGCGGGGATCCAAAACAGGAAACGAGATACTTCATCCCAAGGTACCCTACGACCTGCCTGTCAGTCCTCGCACCCGCGGCTACGAGTACGTCTGGCACTGCCACATCCTGGAGCACAAGAGCACGATATGATGCGGCCCTTGATCGTGAAGCCGTGAACGTCGCTTGACGAGGAGCGGGGAACTGCTCTTGGAAACGAAAAGGCCACCCTGGCAACAGGGCGGCCTTTTCTTTCAAGGGAGAATAGTTCTAACGGAAGGCAAAGTCCGTCAAAACTTTCTGGCGAAATCTTATGGGCCGAAAAAGGGGGGTGTCAAGGAAATTTTAGATAATAAATGTCTTTGTTTTCAACAGTTTATAAAAACAGGCAACAAGCGCGCAAAGCGTATCATCTTGAGATGCAGAAAGCTGGTAGGCGCTCTAACCTGTCAGGATTGTTCTACTTGCGGTCTAGGGCGTCCTCCCTAAGGCTGGGCGGGCCCTGCTCAGAAGGGAACGCCGGCTTTCGGGTCCCGAATGGTTTCGTCGATATTGAGCGCGATGAACTCGTTCTCGGTGCTGCGATTTCTCTTGGGCAAAAGTCGCTGCAGCGCCACGCGAAAACCCCCGAAAGCAACTCCCGCAGCCAGGGTGATTCCCATCAGCACGCCACACAGCACCACGACATTCCACAACAGGTTCGCAACGTTGTTCTTCTTGTCGAAGTAGGTGTTCTCGTTCCAGGTTACTTCGGCGTCGTAGTGCACGGATGCCACCAGCGAGTTCGCCTCGCTATCAGACAGCGGTCCGGCTGCAATCGCCACGATCGGCCCGCTACGTTTCTGCGCGAACGTCCCCACTTCCACGATCGCGGCTCCCTGCCCCTGCGCATTCGGCTGGCGGGCCGCCTCGATCCGCTTCAGGTGTTCGGCGGCAATCTGCGGCGTTGGATAGGAGATCAGAAGCAACGTCCCTTCGCCACCGGCGCCGTGATACGTACCTTCGACGACTTCCGCGCCCGAGCCGAAATCGATCAACTCTGCCGGCAGCGGCGATCCTATTTTATCGAGTGTTGCCGGGCCCATGATGTACTTGGCGGTGTTCTTGATATAGGTCTCTTTGGGTAGATAAGTTGGAAGAGAAGGGAGGTTTCGCGCGCCGCCTTGCGGCAGGGGAATCACGGCTGCCAGGTCCCGCAGTTCCGCTGCTGACATGACGCTGAGCTTGTCGAAGAGCGCTTCTACCAGCACATTGCCGCGATAGAACAGCACACGGTTGTTCAGCGATGACGCCTGATCGCCAATTTTTTCGTTCAACATCTCAGGCTGTTTGTAGTACGTGAACGCCCCGTAGGCCCCGCTCGCATCAACGAAGCGTGCCGCCCGCACCGTGAGCTTGCGTCCGTCTTCTCGCGTGAAGACTCCCGTGGAGAAGTCCGTAAACCCATATTCTTTCAGTACGCCAGGATTGGCAGCATCCGCCACCGCAGCGTCCCTGCTCGTTTGCGCTGCGCCCTGCAGTCGCCACCCGCCAAATTCCTGCGGCAGCACGGCCTCTGGCGCGGAGTTCACGGGAGTTGCGGGTGCAGCCGCAAATACCGTCTGCGCAAGACAAACCACCAATATCGGAAGAACCACTCGAAAACGCATCATGGGAAACACGACACCGACCAGCAATCTCTGTGCTTATTAGACTACAGGGTGGGCCGGAAAGTTTCCAGAAGCTCGCCGGGGCGCCTCGAACCCGACTCCAACGGTCGGACCTGCCGGCCTACCGTCCCGGCCAACCTTATCGCGGCACTCCACATTCGCCTTGTGTCGAGCGAATGGATCAGATGCGCCGCTGCCCGGACGATCCTTGAGGCTCTGGCCTTTTGGGGGGAGTCCTAGAGCTTGCTGCGCGCGGTGCTCGCAACTGGTTCCGAGTCCTATTGCGCTTCGTCCTTCGTTACCCGGCTCGCCAGTTTCACCCCACTCAATCCGCTAACGTACTTCGCGATGCCCCGGTACAGCGATTCAGCGATGCGTTGCCGGTACTCCGGCGTCTGGAGTCTGCGCTCGTCGCCGGGATTGCTGACGAAGGAAATTTCCGCAAGAATCGATGGCATATTGGCCCCGATCAGCACAATGAACGGCGCTTTCTTTACGCCCCGGTTGCGGATCCCTGAGTTCTTCGTGGCCAGCCCGCTGTGCAGCGCTTCCTGTACATTGCTGGCGAACTCGTGCGATTCCTCGATCTTCTCCTTCAGCGCAATCTTTTTGACCAGGTCCCCAAGTTCGTGAATCGACTTCTCCGAAACTGCATTCTCGCGCGCGGCCACTTCCAGCGCATCGGCCGAGGAAGTGAAGTTCAGGTAGTAGGTCTCCACTCCGCGCGCATTCGGATCGCGGCTGGAGTTGGCATGGATTGAGACGAACAGGTCGGCCTGTTCCTGGTTCGCGATGGCGGTGCGCGTCTCCAGCGGAATGAAGGTGTCATCCTTGCGCGTGTAGATGACCTCCGCGCCCAGGTGTGCCACCAGCAGCTTGCCCAAACGCCGTCCCACGTCGACCACCAGGTCTTTTTCGAGGAGCCCGTCCGGGCCGATGGTCCCGGTGTCATGCCCGCCGTGCCCGGGATCAATGACGATCTTGCCGATCTTCAGCCCCAGTGCGCGAATTAGTGAACGATCTCCAGCCGCGGTCGGCCGCGCTTCCCGCACGTCAAGATCCTCTGCCGTCCGCAGCGACTTGCGCTTTCCTTTTCCGCGTGCTGCCCCAACTTTCTTCTCTCGAGGAGGAGCATCCGGCACGTCACCGTCGGCGGCGACACTGCCGTCCGCCGTTTGGCTAGCCGGGACATCCGGTCTCAGATCCTCTACTGAACCCGCCGGGGTGGTTGGCTTCCGAGTCGCGACCCCTTCATCCCCGGCCTCGATGATTTTCTTCACCGGGTTCTTACCAATTTTTACGGTCTCGACCCGGGGTTTCGTGTTTTCGGCTGCCCCCGTCACCAACTCGTCCTGGTCTGCCGCCAGCCCAGCGGATTCCCCATCCATCGGCGTGGCCGTTGCACGAGGTTTGCTGGATGCCCGTTTCTCCGTAAGGGCCAGCACCTCCTTGACGTTCGCCTTCGCTTCGGCGGCCTGGAGCCCCTTCTTTTCTGAATCGCTTTTCGGGGACTGCTTCCCGTGAATATCGATAATCAACCGCGAGGGATTCGGCAGCAGAAACGCGTCGTAATCCGACAGGTCGTCCACTTCGAGTACGACTCGCGTCTTGCCCGGCTTGAATTGGGCCACCCGGATTTTCTTCAGGAAGCCGTCGTCCACATCGAAACTCTTGCCTACCAGGGTGGACGCCAGCTTGGTGTCGTACAGATCGAAAAAGATCCGGTCAGGATGGTCAATGCGCATCGAGTCGAACTTGACGTCCTGCTCGAGATCAATCGCCACTCGAGTGTAGTCCGGGGTCGACCAGTGCCGGATGCTGGTCAGGCGCGGAATTTTGTCGGTTTCCCCGCTCGCCAGGCTCGCTGCGTCTCCCTTGGCATCCTCATCCGGATCGTTCCGAGCTTCTGGCTTGTTCGCGAACTTCGTCGGCTTGCCGGCTACGTCCGCTGCCTTCTGATACTTCTCGGCCTCGCGCTTGGCCGCTTCTTTCTGCAGGCTGGCCGCATCTTGCTTCAATTCGGCGATGGCTTGCTTAGCCGCATCGGCCAGCCGGTTGCGCGGATACCGGCGCAGGAATTCTTCGAACGCGGCGTGCGCTTCTTCCGGATCGCCCAGATCGTCCTTGTAGATTTCTCCAATCGTGAATAGCGCGTCGAAGCGATACTTGCTGCCGGGGTATTCCTTGCGGAGGAATTCGTACTGCTTGACGGCGCCTTGCAGGACCTGGTTATCGTCGAAGCGCCGGCCCATCTCCACCTGCAATTCCGCCACCGCAACCACGCTGGCATCGGCTTTCGATGACGTCGGAGCTCCGAAGTAAACCCGGCGGTAGGAGTCGATCACGCGCTGGTAGTCGTGGCGATTGCGTTGCCGGGCGGGACGGCCGTTCAGCGCTTCCCGCATGCGTTCCGCTCGGGCGAAATTGTCGCGCGCCCACGCGTCTCCATGCCGGGCACGGGCGTGTCCCGGCAGCCCTGGAAGCAGCATCAGTAGCAATACTGCGCCCAGACGCAACCCGCGCTGGTTTCGATGTAGGGTCTTCAACGTTTCCAGCCCGCAACTGCCTGTTCGAACGCTACCTGAGAGATGCCCAAATCACTGGCGGTGTTGCCGAATCTCAGTCCGTGTTGCTGATATACAGCATGCCCCGCGCATCCCGTTGTACCCGCACCGGATCGTGGACTGCGTTGCCGACCACGTGCGCCCCCGGTTCCGGACCGCCGTAATACAAGTTTGTGATGCGCCGCACATAGTTCTGGGTCTCAGAAAAGTGCGGAATGCCTGAACTGCGCGCCACCGCGCCCGCGCCCGCGTTGTAGGCTGCCAGGCTCAATTTTACGTTCCCACCGTAGCTTTCCAGCAGCTTCTTAAGATGGCGAACCCCGGCGTCCACGTTTTGTTGCGGATCAAACGGGTTGGTCACGTGCAGCGACCGCGCCGTGCTCGGCATCAGCTGCATCAGCCCCATGGCTCCCTTGCGCGAAACCGCGTTGGGATTGAAATTCGATTCCACCTTGATGACCGACCGCACCAGGTTCGGGTCCACATTGTGCCGCAACGCCGCTTGCTCAATCGCCGCGTCCACATCCTGCTGGCTCACGGGGGCATTGCTGCGCAGGAAGCCGGCATTCGCCGCCGAGCCCTCGCCGTCCGATCCCCTGCCCAGATACTGACTTACCTCCGCTGCCGCCGACCGTGCCGCACCCATCTTGGCCGAAGGCACCGGCTTGTAGCGGTTTTCCTTCACGCTCCAATACACCAGGTGGCTCTGCCGCGGCGCTCCGCTTTCGCTGCCGCGCGCGCCTTTCGACGCGGCCACCGCAACATATTCATTCGTGTAGATGGTGCGCCCATTGTCGTCGGTAGTCGCCACAAGCTTGCTGGCGCTGCCCTCCGCGCCAGCCGCTGCGTGCGCGTAGGACGAGCTAAAGGAAAGGGAGGCCGCGACTACAGAACTAGCCATCAGCGCGATTTGCAGGTGCTTTCGCATATCCGGGTCTATCCTCGTCGCAGAGACACGAAGTCCTCAACGTGATCTACCCGGAACCTGACGGAGAACTTCTACCAGAGTGGATTGATTATAGGGTGGTTATGGGCGGCGGGCAATCAATCCGAAGGTCATAGAACCACCAAAGGTAATCGCCCCAAGTTACTGAAAACACTTGTTACTGTCGCGGCGCTCCTTCCGCATGATCCCCTGCCCCAACCCGCAAGCCGCTCCTTTGCCCTGCCTCCCGCCCTGTAGTACCCTCCCCTCGTCCCATGTCCGACGACTCCCCCCAACGCCAAACCCCCGACTCCCTGATGCTCCGCGGCTTCTGGTATCGCGCCCTGCCCAGCGACCGCCTGGGCCGTAACCGCCTCGACAAGGCCATGTTGCTCGAAACCCCGCTGGTCCTGGGGCGAGATCGCCAGGGCCGCCCCTTCGCTCTTCAGGACGCCTGCCCGCACCGCGGCATGCCGCTCTCGTGCGGACACTTCGACGGCGCCCAACTCGAATGCAGCTATCACGGTTGGCGCTTCGACTCCCACAGCGGACAGTGCCAGTTAATCCCGTCTCTGACTGCTGACCAGAAACTCAAGGTCGACCGCATCTACGCCGGCAGCTACGCCTGCGAAGAGCAGGACGGCTTCGTCTGGGTCTTCATCCCGGAAGCGGTTCCCGCCGGTGGAGGATTTACCCGCCGCGCCGATGCGACCGCCATCGCGCCGCGCGTGCCCACTTTCAGCCAGAAGTACAAGCTCGCCTATTTATCGTCCCACCTGCCCTGCAGCGTCGACCACGGCATCATTGGGCTCATGGATCCGGCGCACGGCCCATTCGTCCACCAGGCCTGGTGGTGGCGCAGCCGCAATTCCATTCACGAGAAGCAGAAGTCGTTCGAACCGATCCCGCAGGGCTTTCGCATGAGCGCGCACACGCCCAGTTCGAACAGCGCGCCCTACAAATTGCTCAAGCTCTACGCCGATGCGGATTCCATCACGACCACCATCGACTTCACGCTTCCCAATATGCGCTGGGAAACCATTCGTGCCGGGAACTACTGGTTCTCCAGCCTGACCACCGTCACGCCGATCACCCGCAGCCAGTGCCGCATCGATGTGGTGGCCGCCTGGAACCTGTTTCGCTGGCTCCCTTTCGGTGCCCAACTTTTGAAATTTGTCTTCGCCAAGTTTGTCGAGCAGGATCGCAAAACGATGGCGGACCAGGCCGAAGGCCTGAAGTACAACCCACATCTGATGCTCATTGACGACGCCGACCGCCCCGCCAAATGGTACTTCCAGCTGAAGCAGGCGTGGCTCGAATCGCGTCGCGCCGGTGCCGCCTTCCAGCACCCCATGGCAGGCCCGGTCACGCTGAAGTGGCGAAGTTGAGCGGGGAATCGAACGCGATGTGAGCGGCGAAGACTCCTTGTCAGAGGATTCGTAGGAAACGCAGTGAGCGCTGACGGAACTTCAGCGCTTCCGTCTACGTAATTTATGTCTATGCAGCCTGCAGAAGTTCAAACCATCGGGCAACTTCCTACCCCCGCCCTGGAGGTGCCGGTCGCACCGCCACCCAACCGCCTGCTATGGATTTTCCTGGGGCCGAACGGCTTGCGTGCGTTTTGGCGCCTTGCCACTTTCATCGGCCTTATCGTCGGACTTCGCCTGGGAATAAGCCGAATTCTGCACCTGCTGCACTTGGTTAGCGCGCCGTCAGCGATCATTAATTTAAGTGCTCAGAAGGTATTGGTACAAGATGGCTTGGCCTTCCTTTGTGTATTGGCGGCCACCCTCATTATGGGAGCGTTCGAAAAGCGCTCGCTCGGGGACTACGGCTTGCCCTTGCGTGGCGCTTTTGGAAGTCGGTTTTTCGAAGGGATGGCCTGGGGCTTTTTGGCGGTAAGTGGAACGGTCGTCGTACTCTTCCTGACTGGAAACGCGACCTTCCGCGGTTTCGCTCTTACCGGTGGAGAAGCTGTTCGATATGCCGCGCTCTGGGCTGCCGCGTTTCTTTTGGTTGGATTTTTCGAGGAATTCCTGTTCCGCGGCTATGCCCAGTTCACGCTGGCCTCTGGAATTGGTTTCTGGCCGGCCGCGTTTTTGCTCTCCGGACTTTTTGGGCTCGGGCACATGGGCAATACCGGGGAGACGTGGGTCGGTATTGTCTCGATCGTGATCTTCGCCCTGGCGGTTTGCGTCTCTCTGCGACTGACGGGGAATCTTTGGTTCGCGATCGGGATGCATGCTGCCGGTGATTGGGCGGAAACCTACTTCTTCGGGGTGCCCGACAGCGGGATGACCGCGAACGGACACCTGCTAAACACGGTATTCACGGGAAACAAGTGGATGACCGGTGGAACGGTAGGTCCTGAGGGCAGTGTGGTCGAGTTGATTATTGTCAGCGCGGTCATCGGATTGCTGTTTCTGCGCTTTCGAAGGCCGCAACGGCTCACTGCACCGTTGTCGTAAGCATTGGCCGCTGAGCTTCCCAGAATTTTTCGGTGGAATTTCGGCAGCCCGGGCGCAAGTGAAAGAACTCGTAGTTGATGCCTATTCTTCGACCAGCCAGTCCATCGCTTCTTCCCGCGTCTTGAAGGGCGGAAAATCCCGCTGCGAGAAACTCTTGATGTTTTCGTAGTAGACGTGGGGCACACTGTCGACGCCCACCCATGCGGAGCGTTTCACGTATGGGCGGTCATGGACCAGCACTTCTTTCATGCGCGTGGCCACACTGCGATCAATGTGCGCTCCGGTCAGATCGGCCAGCGTGAGAAGTGAGTCGCGTGCATGCCGCGCCACCACTTGCTGAATCTCTTCCAGCAGCAGAAGCAGTTCCTTCGGCTCAAGGTGGCTGAAGTCGATCAGCATGATCATCTTGCCCTGGTGGGTGACAAACGAAATGCGCTCATCCATAAAAGTTTCCAAGCAAAGCTGAAAGTTGAGCTTGCCCCCTGACCCCTGCGAACAGACACCTGAGACTCGCCCCTAGAGCATCGACTCGACAAGCTTGTAGACTTCGCTTAACGCACCGTCCAGAGCCTCGGGCTTATCACCGCCCGCCTCGGCCATGTCCGGACGTCCGCCGCCCTTCCCGCCCACCTTCAGCGCCACCTGTCCAATTATTTTGCCGGCTTGGATGCGCCCCGTCAGGTCTTTGGTGACGCCCGCGATCAGGGCAACCTTTCCGTCCGTCGCCGACCCCAGCACCACCACGCCTGACCCCACCTTTTCGCGCAGTTGATCGACCAGGGTCCTCATCTGTGAACGATCAAGGTTGTCCACGCGGTGCGCGAGCACTTTCACGCCCTTCACCTCTTTGATCTTTTCGTTCGCCGATGCCACCGAAGACGAAGCCGACTTCATCCGCGCCTGGTCCAGTTCGCGCCCCAGTCGCTTGATCTCCGAGTCCCTCTTGTCTAGTTCCAGCTTCAAGGCTTCTGCCGGACTCACCCCGTCCGCATGAGCTGCCAGGCTGGCTACGACGTTTTCCAGCTGATGATCCTTTCGGAAGTGCCACAGTGACCCCTCTCCCGTGACGGCTTCCACCCGCCGCACGCCCGACGACACGCTGCCTTCCTTCAGAATCTTGATCAACCCAATCTCGCCGGTGGCGGCCGTGTGCGTGCCGCCGCACAGTTCGGTCGAGAAGTCCCCGATCCGGATCACCCGCACCTTGTCGCCATACTTCTCGCCGAACAGCGCCATCGCATGGTAGTCATTCACCGCGACGTCAATGGGCACGTTCTCGATGACCTCGACGCGCTGGTTACGCAAGACTTCCTGGTTGATCAAGTCCTCGATATCCTGCAGTTCTTCGTCTTCGACCGAAGTGAAATGCGAGAAGTCAAATCGCAGGTGATTCGGCGCCACCAGCGACCCGGCCTGTTTCACGTGCTTGCCCAGGACCTCGCGCAATCCCGCCTGCAGCAGATGGGTAGCGGTATGGTTCCGCATGGTGGCTCCGCGGATGCCGGTATCGACGACCGCGTCCACCTTGTCGCCCACACGAATTGCCTGCTTGGCAGTGATCTTGTGAGCACGCACCCCCTGGATCGGGTAGTAGCAGCCCGTGACCTCCGCGACGACCGTGTTGTGATCGTCACTGTAGAGCGAGCCCCGATCGCCCACTTGGCCGCCAGCCTCCGCATAAAACGGAGTGTGATCCAGGATGACCTCACCCTCATCTCCCGGTTTGAGTTCGCCTGTACCCCGTCCGCCTTTCAGCAATGCGAGCACGTTCGAGCCTTCCGAACGGGTTTGGCGATAACCTTCAAACTCCGAGGTTGGCAGCTTTTGGTATTCAGGATTGGCCGTTTGCTTGGCCGCACCCCTCCAGGAAGCCCGTGCCCGCTGGCGCTGTTCGTCCATCGCCGCGTCAAAGCCTTTCTGGTCGAACACCACACCCTGGTCCCGGGCTGCATCCTGCATGAAGTCAAGTGGCATCCCGAAAGTGTCATAGAGCTTGAAAGCTTTATCCCCGGCGTAGATGGAGCGGTTGCTGGGATCTTTGCGCACCGCCTCCACGAGTGGCTGAAGATCGTCTTCCAGCTTCTTCAGCCCCAGATCGAGCGTATGCGCGAACCGCGTCTCCTCTGCCAGCACCGCTTTCGAAACCCGATCCGCAGTCTCCTTCAGTTCCGGGTAGGCATCCTGCATCAAGTCCCTCACCGAGAAAACCATCTCGGAAAGGAAGGGCTTGCTCTGGCCCAGCAAGCGTCCGTGCGTAATTGCCCGCCGGATGATCTTCCGCAGCACATAGCCGCGTCCCTCATTCGAGGGCAGCACCCCGTCGGAAATCAGAAACGTCGCCGCTCGCGAGTGGTCCGCAATCACGCGCAGCGATGCCGCCGATTTTGCGTGCGTCGCTTTCTCGATTTCTTTCTTCAACGAGGTCCCGGTCAACTCCGCCGCGCGCCCGATAAGAGGGGTGAACAAATCGGTGTCATAGTTCGAAATGACACCCTGTAACACCGAGGTCACGCGCTCCAGACCGGCTCCGGTGTCGATCGATGGCTTGGGCAGTGGCGTCAGCTTTCCGCTCGCATCGCGATCGAATTGCATGAACACCAGGTTCCAGATCTCGACATAACGTCCGCAATCGCAGCCAAACTCGCAATCGGTATGCCCCTGGTCGCTCGCGATAGGGCCCATGTCGTAGTGAAGTTCGCTGCAGGGACCGCAGGGCCCGGTGTCGCCCATCTGCCAGAAGTTGTCCTTGGCGCCGAACTCGTAGATGCGATCCTTCGCCACGCCCTGCGCCAGCCACAGGTCGTATGCCTCCGCATCTCTCTCCACTCCGTTCTCCCCTTTGAAAATGGTGGCGTAAAGCTTTTCCTTCGGAATCCCAAACCACTGGGCAGACGTGATCAATTCCCACGCATACGCGATCGCGTCCTTCTTGAAGTAGTCGCCAAACGAAAAATTGCCCAGCATCTCGAAAAAGGTGTGATGCCGGTTGGTGAACCCGACGTTTTCCAGGTCATTGTGCTTGCCGCCTGCCCGCACACACTTCTGCGAAGTCGTAGCCCGCGCGTAGTCTCGCTTCTCAAGCCCGAGAAACACGTCCTTGAACTGGTTCATGCCCGCATTGGTGAACAGCAGGGTGGGATCGTTCTGCGGTACCAGCGAGGAGGAGTGCACCTCGCGATGCCCCTTTTCGATGAAAAAGTCCAGGAACTTACGGCGAACTTGAGAACCGGTCAGCATGTGTGTTTAGAAAGCCTCGATGGGTAGGCGCGATAATATGTGAACGCCAAGCCTTCATTTTAAACTACCGAGAGCGAAGAACGCGTAACCAGGGATGCTCGGCAAGCCTTTCGCGCCCCCGCTTCGATCCACCTTCGTGTCCCTCGTGGTAAGACGCCTTTGGCTTGCGGTTACTCAGCGGTTTCGCCCTCCAGTGCGCTAAGCATCTCCTCATCCACATCCCACTTCTTCAAAATCGTGAAGATCGTTTTTGCCCGGAATCCCGCCCTCGTCAGTTGCCTGAAGATGCGCGCCGCCTGCTTCTGATCTTTGGGCTTCACCAGGCGCTTGCGCTGCAGGTAGGCGCGCGCCTGCTTCTCGTCGCTTAGTTCGTCGAACGCCGCCGAAACCGCGGTATCGATCACGTCCCCATGCACTCCCTTGATCTTCAGGTCCGTGATAACCCGCATGCGGCCAAATTTCTCATTGTCCCGGCGAAGCGAAGAAAATGCGGCGGCGTATTTCGCGTCGTTGAGATATCCCTGATCTTTCAGCTTCCGGATGATCAACTCGACCAGCGTCTGCCCGAATTCCGTTTCCGCCTCGACCTTCCGGCGAAGGAGTCGCTTCAATTCCGCGACCGTGCGCATGCGGCGGCCCAGCGCGCCGACGGCGTATTCGTACAGTTCTGCTTCCGTATAAACCTTCTTGGGGCGGGCAAAGGGCATCGCCATCACCTTAGCGCAATGCGGGTGCGATGGAAAGGTAGGGATCGTGCCCGGCTTGATGGCGGTCGACTGTGGGCCTCATGCACAGAAAAGCGCTCAAGCGCGACTGCCTCTTGAGACCTGACACTTGAGACCTGACGCCTGCCCTCAAAAAAAAGGGCGCGCTTTACGCGCGCGCCCGGAGTTCAAGAGGACAGCACCTGCTGATCGAAATTAACGCCCGCCAAATCCAGCCGATTGCATTGCCTGCCGTGAAATATCCGCGGTCGAAGCAATGCCCTGCATACGCAGCTTGAAGTCGTCGGCATTCGACGCGTTCTCAAGTGCCGTTTCGTAACCAACCAGGCCAGCCTGGAACAGGTCCCACAAGGACTGGTCGAAGGTCTGCATGCCGTATTGCGAGGTGCCGGCCGCGATCGCGTCGCGGATCGAGCGTGTCTTTTCCGGTACCAGAATACATTCGCGGATGAACGCGGTATTGATCATGACCTCGACCGCGGGCACCCGCCCCTCGGTATCGGCGCGCCGCACCAGGCGTTGACTGATGATCGCGCGCAGAATGGCCGCCAGTTGCAGTCGTACCTGCTTCTGCTCGGGCGGCGGGAACACTGCGATGATACGGTTGATGGTTTCGACCGCATCCAGGGTGTGCAAGGTGGAGAACACCATGTGCCCGGTTTCGGCCGCGTGGATGGCGGTGCCAATGGTTTCGAGATCGCGCATTTCGCCCACCAGGATCACGTCCGGATCCTGACGGAGAGAAGCGCGCAATGCTGCTGAGAACGAGGGCGTATCCACTTCGATCTCGCGCTGGTTGACGTACCCTTTCTTGTCGCGATGCAGAAATTCGATCGGGTCCTCAATGGTGATGATGTGTTCGGCGCGCGTCGCGTTCACGCGGTCCACCATCGCCGCCAGCGTCGTCGATTTGCCCGAACCGGTCACGCCCGTGACCAGTACCAGTCCGCGCGGCATGTCGCAAACCTGCTCAACCACTTTGGGCAGGTAAAGTTCGTCCAGCGCGCGAATCTTGGTCGGGATGACGCGCAGTACCAGTCCCACGTTGCCGCGCTGCTGAAACACGTTCACACGGAAGCGCCCCAGTCCGGCCACCCCGTAGGCCATATCGATTTCCGTGGTCTCTTTGAATTTCTGCTTTTGCCGCGCCGACATCATGCTGAACGCCATGGTCAGCATATCCTCGGCCGTGATGCGGGGCTGGTCGGTGAGCGGAAGCAGTTCGCCGTCAACCCGCAGGTGAGGATAGTTGCCGACCTTCAGGTGCAAGTCCGACGCCCGTCGCTCCATGGCAATACGCAGCAGATCATCAATGTTCATTCGACACGACCCCCAATTTGAGGCGTCTGGCAGGCGCGAGCCTGCTGCTGAAATCCCTCGCCAGGCGTACGGGACCTCAGCGCACCACAGGGGTATCATGGCGCGAAACGTCACCTTCCCCAAGATGACCTAAGTAATGGGTGCTCAGCTCTCAGGCTTTGCGGTTTCGCCATCGCTTCGACCTTCCATGCAGCCCGCAGTCAGCAGAGGATGGTCAGGCCGCCGGACAAGGGACTACAGCGCAGCAAAAAAGCCGCCCAGAATCGGGCGGCTTTCTGTTTTTTCCGCTGACCCGGCTACGCGGCGCTCGAGGCCTCCGCTGCCTCCCATGGCTGGTCGTAGCTTCCTCCGTAAATCGATGGACACTTCGCTCCCATCGGCCTCAGGTAGGTCGCCAGCGCCCCGCGATGATGGATACTGTGATTGTTCAGAAAGCCCAGGTAAAAGGCCGCGGGAAGGTTGAAGGCGCCGAAGAAATCAATCGGGCTCACCAGTTGTTCCGCCGTCAGCGCCCGCACCCGCGCGCTCGCGCGCGCCATGTTCTCTTCATACCATGCCGCCAGTTCCGCCACCGTCTTGGGCTTATGTTCCTCGTCCGGACTTTCCATGTTGAATTTCCCGTCCGCGATCCCGTCCAGAAATTGAACGTCCGTGTTGGCCAGATGCCATGCCAGTTCCCAGGCCGTACGCCCGTTGGGATCGGGGCGATAGTCCTTCTTTCCGTCGGGAATTGCCGACAGGACATTGCGGGTGGTTTGCGCTTCGTTGGCCAGGCCTGCGAGCATCATGTCGCGATAGGCGGAGGCAAATTCCGGAGTTACTGCACGTTCTGCTGCCATGAGAATCCTCCCACTTTCAAGAAATGCAGTTGCATTTGCGGCGTGAATGAATTACTGGGCCCACAAACTACTTTCAACTCGGGCGTCCAAACTATACGCCCGATCAGGCGGCTGCGCTACGTACCGGGCTCCGCGATCTGCTCATCAACGGCCATCGCCGAAGGCCCTGGGATCCGGGATGCCTGCGCATCATTTCGTGGGCTCGGGGATGCGCGAGGCGTGTCCCGCCACGATCTGCCAATTGTTATTGCGCCATACAAAGACGTCCGTAAAGCGGCTGAGGCGGTGCACTGGCTTTCCCTCGCGGCTCGTGCCCTTGATGGTGACGCGCCCGCTTACGACCGCCACGTTGCCATAGAGTCGGACCAGGGCCTGGTCCAGATCGTATGTACCTGCAAACTTGTGGCAATCCTTTTCCCCGGCGAGATCTTCTTTTTTCGTGGTCGTGCCGCCGGCCGCGTCGGTAAACAGGAAGTCGTCGGCTTCGATCTGCTGGAAGTACTGGTAGTCGCAATCCAGGTTTGCCTGGCCGATCCTGCGCTCAATCTGGATCAATTCTTCGCGAATCTGCTCGGGAGATCCGTGCGGCTGGGCTTGGGCCCATAGCAAGACGGAAGAAAACAGAATTCCCCACCCCAACCCCAGGCGCATGATGTCTCCCGAACCGTCAGACGCGCGGGCGACACGAGGGTCAACCTGCGATGCAAAAAGAGAAGGGGCGCATCCCGCGCCCCAACCGAAATCCAGACTTGTTGTTCGGTCTAGACACTCACCGGCTGCTTGCTGCGTACCGGGACGGGCGTGAGCCAACCGTGGCGGTCGGCTTTTTCGCCTTTCACGATCGCGTAAAATTCCTTCTGGACGGCTTTCGTAACCGGTCCGGTGACACCTTTGCCCACACTGATCTTGTCGACGGAGCGGATGGGAGTGACTTCGGCGGCGGTACCGCTGAAGAAAGCTTCGTCCGCCAGGTACAGCATCTCACGCGGAATCACGCTCTCGACCACCGGAATGCCCAAGTCGCGCGCGATCTGGAGAACCGAGTCGCGCGTGATGCCAGGCAGCACGGAGTTGCCCAAGGGAGCCGTCTGCAGAGTGCCGTTGCGCACGATAAAGACGTTCTCGCCCGAGCCCTCGCTTACGTAGCCGTTGGTGTCGAGCGCGATGCCCTCGGCGTAGCCGTTTACGATGGCTTCCATCTTGATGAGCTGGGAATTCATGTAATTCGCCCCCGCCTTCGCCATCGCGGGCAGAGTGTTCGGCGCCAGCCGCGTCCACGACGATACGCAAACGTCGCAACCCGTGTCCGCATCCGATCCCAGATACTTTCCCCACGGATAGTTGACGACATAGACTTCGGTCGGCGAATTAAACGGATTGACGCCCGCCTCGCCGTAGCCGCGCAGCACCACCGGCCGGATATAGCAGGGCCACACGCCGTTGTTGGCGATCACGTCCGACATGGCCGTGACGATTTCATCGCGGGTGAAGTCCACGTCGATGCGATAGACCTTGGCCGAGTCCAGCAGGCGCTGGGCATGCTCTTGCGCTCGGAAAATCGCCGGCCCGCTCGGCAAGGCATAGCAGCGCACGCCTTCGAACACCGACGATCCGTAGTGAATCACGTGCGACATCACGTGGATGCGCGCGTCGTCCCAGGCTATGAGCTTGCCGTTATGCCAGATCTTCTCGGTCTTCTGAATCGCCATCGAGACTCCTCACCAGTCGGGTTGGATGCAGTACCTTCGGCACGCGGCGCAGCTTTTCGCAATCCAGTGCGCTCGGACCCCAGCAAAATTACCACCGATTATACCGAGTAAAACCATGCGCCCGAGCATTGTGAGCGCAGATTTTACGATCCGTAGACAAGTGAGGAGTGCAGCCTCAAGTCCACTTGCCGGACGGTCGGTAGGCCGAAGCGACCTCGCGGGTCCATCCAGATTAGCGTCCCAAGGCCGGACGCGAGTCTGGAACACGGGGCTGGATTTCTTGCCCTAATGCCTGGAAGACCGCAAAGCAGTGGACGAGCGACTGAGAATGAGTTAGGAAAGAGTCCACCCTATCCCTGCTGGGAAAAAGGAAAACTGTGCATCGCCCTTTGATTTCCGCCTTCCTCCTCAGTCTGCTGTTGCTCGGGTCGCACGCCGCCCTTGCGCAACAAAAGCCCGCTGTTCTGAAAATCGATGGTGATGTCGAGTACACACACGATCCCTCCATCGCGAAGGATGGCAGCACCTGGTACGTCTTTAGCACGAATAACGGGCCGGAACGTACGGGAGAACTTCCCATCCGTTGCTCGCGCGACTTGCACCGGTGGAAGCGCTGCGGTTATGTCTTTCCCCGCATCCCCGAATGGATTCAGAAAGAGAGTCCCGGAACCAAGGAGCTGTGGGCTCCCGATATTTCCTATTTCAACGGGGAGTTCCATCTCTACTATGCGTTCTCGTTGTTTGGAAAGAACACTTCCGGGATCGCCCTGGCGACGAATAAGACGCTGGATCCGGCCAGTCCAAACTTCCGCTGGGTGGATCGCGGGCTGGTGCTGCGATCGCGCGCCGAGGACGATTTCAACGCCATCGATCCAAACCTTGTCATGGATGAGCAGGGAAACGCCTGGCTGAGTTTCGGAAGTTTTTGGTCGGGAATCAAAATGCGGCGCATCGATCCGAAAACCGGCCTGCTATCCAGCGAAGATTCCAAGCTCTACTCCCTGGCCGCCCGAAAAAAGCCCGAAAAAGTTCCTCCGCCGAAGCCCGGTCTTCCCGGCGATTGGCAGGCCATCGAGGCCCCATTTGTGATACACCACGACGCGTTCTACTACCTTTTCGTTTCGTTCGATCTCTGCTGCCGCGGCACAAAAAGCAACTACAAAACGATGGTGGGCCGATCCCGCAATGTAACCGGCACCTACCTGGACGCAAACGGCACACCAATGCTGGATGGCGGACGGACTTTACTGCTCGACGGTAACAAACGTTGGATCGGCCCGGGGGGAGCGTCTCTTCTTCAACAAAAAGATGGGGACTTGATCGTCTATCACGCCTATGACGGAAAGACCGGAGAGCCCTGGCTGCAGATTTCTACGCTTTCCTGGGAAGATGGCTGGCCGCACGCAGCCGTTGCCGCCGAGCCAACCGAATCCAAGTAGACGAATGTGCAGCGGTTCCGGATTGCTGCGTGGCCAGTACATGCTGCGGTGCACGGCACGGTGCATGGTGCACGGTGCATGGTGCCCCAGGTTCGCGCCGCCCTTTGGCGCTAACCTGGGACCTCGGTGCTCTCCCAGTAAGCAGAAGGGCGGTCTTTGTCCATACCGTCGAACCCAGGTTAGCGTCCAGAAAGCGGACGCGAACCTGGGGCACCCAGTTATTGAGCCCCGCCCGCCGGTACACTCGCCGTTGTAGCGGGCACCCCCGCCACGCCCGGCATCTCATCCCCGCGGAAATATTTCGCCTTCCCCGCCTTCATCACGGGCATCGCCGCATACGGTTTCGAGTAGTCATTCCCCGCATTCCAGAACAAGAATCCCACTCCACCCTTTTCCTTGGCGACACGTACCTGCGTCTGGATGTACTCCGGCGAATACGTCTTGGTTCTCCAGCGGAAGGCTTGCAGCCAGGGACGGATCACCGCATTGCTGTCTTTGGTGATCAGCCTGAAGCGGTCCATGGACTCTCCGATGAAATGTTCCGGCGCGTCGCCCGGGTGCGCATAACCGTCCATGCCGAAGAAGTGCGAGGGGTAGATCATGGGCGAGAGCACATCGCAGTATCTCGCCATGCCCACGATGTCCTGCCCGGTGTGCGACAGGTCCACCGGTCGCTGCCACGCCATCACGCCAAACACATCCAGCGACAGCAGCACGCCCTTGGGGTGCAACTCGGCGTAGGCATGCTTCAGGAAGTCGTTGATCACGTCCGAGCGATGCCAGGTCGGGTGCTCAGTCTGAAAATGGAAGGTCGCGTCTTTCTGGTCGCCTTCAGCAGGGAAGCGGACGTAGTCGAACTGGATCTCGTCGACGCCCATGTCGGCCACGTATTTCGCGAGCGCAATGTTGTATTCCTGCACTTTCGGATTCGAAGTGTCGGTCCAGACCAGCTTGCCGTTTTCGCGCCAGGCCTGGCCGGTGCGGTGCGACTGCACGGCCAGCTCGGGATGGGTCTCGACCAGGCGCTGATCGCGGAAGATGGCGATGCGGGCAATGGCGTGCATGCCTTGCGCGTGGAGGAAGTGCGCCAGCTTGGGCACGTCACGAATGTAGACATGCTGCCGGCCGGCCAGCGGATGATCGAACGGAATGTTCACGCTGCCGTCGCTGTCCTTGATGTCGAACACCACGGCGTTGCCGCCCACTTCGCGCCAGTGCTTGATGATTCGTATCCCGTGGTCACTTCCCGCCATTATCCCCGTCAGGTAGATCGCCCGTACCTCAAAATCTTTGGCCACCGGAATGGTTTTTTCCACCACCGGTGCCGCCAGAATCCCGGGCACGATCACCTGCTCCCCCGCCTTCAGGTTATTTCCCGAGCGATTCCCGTTCGCCGTGCGAATCGCCTCCGCCAATTCACTCGAAGTAAGGTACGATGTCCGCTTCAAATATTGGCGGGCGACCGATCCAACGCTGTCGCCGCGCTTCGCCTGGTAGAACTCGCTGCCCGGCGGAGCCAACTGGGGCGGCGGCAGGTCTGCAGGCTTGGCTGTAGGCACCGAGGCCGAGACGCTGCTGCGCACAATTTTTGGGGCATGCGCGGACTGCTGCCCGGCCGCGCTTGCGGTCATGGAGATCGAAGAGCGGTTAAGGACGACCAGGGTCAAGACAGCAAGGACCCCAAGGATGATGGCAAACCCACCAGAACGACGCAAAGTTTTCTCCAGAAAGTGCTTCTGGGGCGGATGTTACCCCGCGTTTTTTGCGGCTGAAAGTTACGTCGGGCCAGCGCCAGATAGGACGGAAGAGGAACAGAAGGCTCCACGAAACCAACCTTGATGCGCAAACAATTTCGCTTTCGCAGCTTGCCCCCGCCTTGCGGATAACTCTCTTGGAGCGTTTAGGAGCATCTAACGCATCATGAAACGGGTGACCGAGGTTACTTTAGGGATGGCGAACGGCTTGCAGTACCCCAGACGCGGGTAGCAAGTAACAAAATTTGTCGCTCTCCGTGATAGGCCAAAAATCACCTCGTCCCGGAAAGTACCAATCGGCCCCGAAAGTTGGAGAGGGCTCTTAGACCCTATGAGAACGAATCTCGCCACTGTGCTCGATCCGAATCGTCGAAGCAGCGATGCCAAGGACTTCGACAATGCCCTGCGCCGAAAGATTGTCGGACAGGATCAAGCCGTTGAAAAAGTTGTGGAGATCTACCAGATGTTCCTGGCCGGGCTGAATCCGCCAGGCCGCCCGGTAGGCAATCTCCTGTTCCTGGGACCCACCGGGTCGGGTAAAACCCGGGTCGTCGAGGCTCTGGCCGAGTCTCTGTTCGGCGACGCGCGCGCCTGCATCAAGATCGACTGCGCCGAGTTCCAGCACTCCCACGAAATCGCCAAGCTGATCGGGTCGCCTCCGGGCTACCTGGGGCACCGTGAAACCCACCCGCTTCTCACCCAGGAAGCCTTGAACCAGTGGCATACGGACAAGCTCAAGCTCTCCATCCTCTTATTCGACGAGATTGAGAAGGCCAGCGACTCCCTCTGGCAGTTGCTGCTCGGCATCCTGGATAAGGCAACCCTCACTCTGGGCGACAACCGCCGCGTGGACTTGTCGCAGTGCATCATCATCATGACCTCCAACCTCGGCGCCGGCGAAATGACCGGCCTGGTGGATGGTGGCATGGGTTTTGCCACCCATGTGACCGAGGTGGACGCGAAGTTCGACGAGAAGATTTCCCGCACCGCCGTCGAAGCCGCCCGGCGCAAGTTCACGCCCGAGTTCATGAACCGCATCGACAAGGTGGTCGTCTTCAAGACCCTGCGGCCCGAACACCTCACCCAGATCCTGGAGATCGAGCTGGGCATGGTGCAGCAACGCATCCTGCAGGCCGCCGGTGCGAACCAGTTCGTCTTCACCTGCACCCAAAAGGTGAAGGAATACCTGCTCGCCGAAGGCACGGACCCGCGTTACGGCGCTCGTCATCTCAAGCGCGCCATCGAACGCAATATCGTGTTCCCGCTCGCCAACCTGGTGGCCACCGGACAGGTCAAGCTGGGCGATTTCGTCCGCATCGACATCGCCGGCGAAAGCCGCCTCACCTTCGTCAAGGAAGCCGAAGGTGCCATGGTCCCGGTGCTGCTCGAGCGCTACGGAGCGGCCGCCGCGCCTCCGCCGGCAGCGGCCCGTGCCGCTAAAACCGTCAATGGCCGGCGCGAATTCGGCGCCAGCCCGATCGCAGAGACCAAATAGCGGGCCGGCTGAGCCGACCTCCTGTTCCACCAAGGGCGCCCACCGGCGCCCTTTTTCCATGTTCTCCGCTGTCCGTTGGGAAAAGATATTGCCGGGCAAGCAAGGGTCTCGCCCGACCTGCGCTCAGAGATGTGGATGATGAGGAAGGGACCAGAGGTTTGCGCGGCGACGTTTGCGGTGTAGGCGACCCCGTCCGCGACCAAACCAGATTTCGTTGGCCTGAATCCCAGAGCCTAAAGTTGAGAAGGCCCAGAGCCTGAGCCTAGATCCTAGAGCCTAGAGCCCGAACCCGGAGCCTGACCGACCCTGGAGACCAGAAGCCCTAACCCCCCTGCTTCAGCTCCGTCAAAACCTGTCGCGCGATCTCTTTCAGCGTTTCAAACACTCCGCCCCCTTGAAACGCCACTGCTTCAATCACCGGCTCATTCTTCCGTCGCAGTTCTTTCGTTAGGGTGTCTACCGGCAAGACGTTGGGCAGATCGCGCTTGTTCAGTTGGAGGACATAGGGAATCTTGAAGAAGTCATACCCGTGCTCTTTCAAGTTCGCCATCAGGTTATCCAGCGCCTCGACGTTGGCATCCATGCGCTCTTCCTGCGAGTCGGCCACGAACACGATCCCGTCGACTCCGCGCAGGATCAGCTTGCGGCTGGCATCGTAGAACACCTGCCCGGGCACGGTGTAAAGGTGAATTCGGGTCTTGAAACCGCGCACCGACCCTAAGTCCAGCGGCAGGAAGTCGAAGAACAGGGTGCGCTCGGTCTCGGTCGCGAGCGAGATCATCTTGCCCTTCTGTTGTTCCGCGGTTTTCTGGTAAATGTGCTGCAGATTCGTGGTCTTGCCGCCTAATCCGGCACCGTAATACACGATCTTGCAGTTGATCTCGCGGGCTGCAAAGTTGATGAAACTCAAGAATTTCCTCTAGAGGAACCGGTTGCTGAGGCACTCCGACCCGCTGGACTGCCAACGCACGAAGATTTCCCTTGGGTACTGCTGGCTTTTATACCACACGGCCCATGATTCCCAACAGGTTACGCCCGTTACTGCTCTTCGGGCCCTGCCCTCATTTGCTCGTGGGCAGCGGATAATAGCCGGTCTTGGCGTTGATTTTCAGCCCTGGCCGCCCCACCCGCACCTCAATGTCGCGATAGGAACTGCTGGGCGTCGCCCGCGTCGTGTATCCCAGGGTGTACTGGTTGCGCGCGTCGCCGGTCGCGCGCGCATACGCGACTTCAATGTTATCCCGCGTGAGCTCGGTGAACACCTCCCCGCCCGTTGCCGCCGAGTACTTTGGGAGGATGTCGCCGTACCCGTAGTGGGGAAGATGCAGCTTCTGCAGCTTGCTGTAAATGGGTATGGCCGAGGCCTCCACCCCAATCGCGTACACCGTGATGTCCCGAGACAGCAGAACCTTCAGCACATCACTGTACGATACCCGGCTCCCGTATTCCCGCCCATCGCTGATGACGAAGATGATCTTGCGCCGGGCCCGGTCGCGCTTGCCCAGATCAAGCGCAGCTTTCAGAATCGCGTCATTCAGCACCCGCACATCCTTGGGAGGCGCGATGTTCGGCTGCGCTCCCGGACGCTCGATCGGAATTCCATTCACGCTCGGCCCTTGCGGTCCCAGCGGCCCGTTCATCACGGGTACGCCGTTGTTGCTGCCGCGCTCCAGTTTCATCTGGTTCAACACCGCCGTCAGCTTCTGTCCGGCCGAGGAAAAGTCAGAGACCTGGCTGACCGTCGAGCTGTAGGTGTAGAGCGAGACCTCGTCGTACGGGCTGAACGCCCCCGACAGCGCTGAGTAGGTCTGATTGATCTTCTGTACCGCCGTATCGGGCATTCCGGTATCGAGTACCACCGCCGCCGAAAGCGGGAAGGGATCGCTGGTAAAGAACTTGAGCTCCTGCTTCTTCCCGTCCTCGTAGACGTTGAAGTCCCGCGGCAGAAGCCCATCCACCATGTGACCCGCCTCGTCCTTCACCGTAACCGGGACCAATACAAAATTCACCACCGTCTTGAATTTGTAGAGTTCATCCCGGGAACTCAGCTCTTCCCCGCTTGCTCCGCCCGGCGGAACCGTTTTGATCGGAGGCATGGACGGAGGATTGCTGCTGGAGGGAGGAGGCTGATTTGCCGGCGGCGGAGGGGCCTTTTCCGGTTGCGGCTGCGGCCGGCTAGGGGGCACGTTGGTGGGAAAGGGCTGCACCGGGCGCACCGCCGACGGCGCATCCGGGATATCTGGTTGACCTTTCTGCGGCGCTTGCCCCGGTTCCTGGGCCACCACCGACCCCACCGTCAGAAACGCGGCCAGAAGCGACGTCCCTGTCCAAAACCGCCTCCAAATCCGCTGACTCAAGGTCTTCTTCTCCCTTACAGGCAACCGTATGAGGCTTGGGATGCTCAAACCGTGTAAATTGGTGCATCTAACCTTACAGGAATAGACTAACAAAAGTCCCACGAGAATTCCCTGATGCTTAAAGCTCTTACCCTTTCGTCGTGCCTGGCGGTGGCGTTCTCCCTCGCCTCCACCCCCGGCGCTGCCGCCCAGCAATCCGCTCCGGCAGACCCGGACCGGTCGCAGGACCAATCCATGGAGACCCTGAAGGTGCGGGTCAACGTCGTACAACTGTTCTTCAACGTGAAGGACAAAAAGGGCGGCCTCATCCCCAGCCAGACCAAAGACGACTTCGAGATCCTCGAAGATGGCAAGCCCCAGACCATCAAGTACTTCACCGCCGAAAGCAATCTGCCTCTCACGCTCGGCATCCTCATCGATTCCAGCGGCAGCCAGGCGCGCGTCCTCGAAATGGAGAAAGAAGTGGGCGGCGCATTTCTCAATGACATCCTGCGCGACAAGGATGAAGCTTTCGTCATTGATTTCGATGTGAACGTGGACCTGTTACAGGATTTCACCAACGATGTCCGTCGCCTGAAAGCCGCTTTGAATAAGGCCAGGATTAACACCGGAGGCGGTGGCGGCTCCCTCCCCGGCCTCGGTGGCGGCCCCATTCCCACCAGCAACCCGCGCGGCACCCTGCTCTACGATGCCGTCTATCTTGCTGCCCACGACCAGCTCGCCCACGAAGTCGGACGCAAGGCGATGATCCTGCTTACCGACGGCGAAGATCAGGGCAGCCAGCTTCGCGTCAGGGATGCCATTGAAGCTGCCCAGAAATCCGATTCCATCGTCTATGTCCTGCTCATCGCCGACCGCGGTTTCTATGGCGGATTTGGTTACTCCGGCGACTCCGAGATGAAGAAGCTTGCCAATGAGACCGGCGGCCGCGTCATCGAGGTCGGCAACAAGTTTGACAAGCTGAAGGACGCTTTCGAACAGATCGCCAGAGAGCTGCGCAGCCAGTACAACGTCGGTTACACCCCTACCAACAACACTCAGGACGGAACTTTCCGCAAGATCGAGCTACGCTCCAAGAAGGGCTACAAGGTTCAGACCCGCAGCGGCTACTACGCCATCGCCCATAAACCAGACTGAGGCCGTGTACTTCCCGCGTAGGCTCGCTCCCGTCTGCCCCGGATTCAAGACTTACTGGATCGCGATCTCTGGGGTGACGGGGTAAGAGCGCGGAGCCTGGTCGGGCTTGGCTCGAAAGGGCGGAGCCGGCACCGGAACCTCAGCGTGTTCCCGCATACCAATCCCGCCAGGCGGCGGAATCCGACCCCAGGTTTTGCCCGGAAATATCGCGCAAGGCCTGCAGCGTCCACGTCCGCTGTTGCCCGGTAATCAACGAATCATCCAGCCATGCCACCAGACTCGCGGCCGCGCTCATGCGCTGTTCGTGCGTGTACATGCCCGACTCCGCGAGCGCGCACGCGGCCCGCTCCTGCACCACCGGCGACGTGTCGTTGCGGAACCTGTCCAACATCATCGGAATGGTTTCATCCGTTCCCACCAGCGACAGTCCGTTCACCGCCGCCGCTCGCACCTCGACCTCGGGATCCGACAAATACGCCCCGATAATTTTCGCGGCATGCACCGGGTCGACCCCTCGGTTCCCCAGCGCTCCCAGCATCCACAGTGCCCAGGCGCGCTGGCTCGGGTTTCCGACCGCCTGCTCCAACCCCTTCAGCCCCGCATCGTCTTGCGATACGCCGTCCAGCGCGAGTTCCGCCTGCAGGGCCGCTTGTCGGGCATGCAGGTCGGGAAGGTTCAGCGCAATCGTGATCCATTGGGTGGCACTGGAGGTCCGCTGCGTCTTGCCAGTCCAACTGGCCGACTGCCCCAGGATCTGGTCCGCTGCGCTCGAATCGCCAGAACCCAGTTTCTGCAGCAGTTGTTCCGCCTCTGCTTGCGCGGCCGAGTTCACCGCCGAACGCGATGCCACGCCTCGGCGTCCCCGGTTTTGCTTCCCCGATGACGCCAGCTGTTTTCCAGCGAAGTTGAGACCCAGCACCGCCAGCCCGACCGAAATCGCCGCCGCGATGAATACCGACGGAGGCGCGGTCCGAAGAAACCCGGTACCCGGAGTTCCCGGTCCAATGGGCGTATTGGTGGTCGCGGACGGCCTGCTGGTCGAAGCTTTTTCGATTTCCGCCAGGGTGCGGATTACGTCTTCATCCGCCGGCCTGAAATGGGCGTCGGTGTTCGGCGAGCCGCTCCCGGGGCTCTGCAGATGCCATGGATCGAAGCCCATGCGGCAAAGCGTAGGCCAGCCTGCGGGGCCTCACAAGTTACTGGAGTGTGTGTATCGGGTTACGTCAAAGCAGCTTACGCGGTGTGTCGTAGCGGGGAACCTTTGCGGTGTGCGGGCGATCCCTCGGCCGTGGCCGGTGCTTCTGTAATCACGGACTTCTGCATCGTATCCGCAAACGCGTTCTCGTCCGCCACTGTCTCGCTCTTCATTCGCGGAGGCCTTAGGTCCCAGCGGCAAAAACCGCACCGGGTCGATTGCGTATAGACCACCCGCCCGTAGGCTGCGCATCGGTAGTTCGGACAGAATTTCATAATCTTTGGATGTAGGCGGCTGCGACCCATTTCCCCGCAACGCGCGTATCGGCTCCCACCGCTGTGCCGCTCCGAGAGCAACGTAGCACGGACACTGCACTCCGAAGCCACTCTTTTTTCGCTGCGCTGGATTTGTTTTTCTGCTTTGGGAATGGCGACCATGACACGCCGTCTCAGCGCTTGGATTCTGGGTCGCGCATTCGGAAGGAGATGTCGTTCACCTTGTAGATTACTTCGCCCGGGGCGGCTGGAGTGGGCGCGATTTTGCCCGTGTGGACTGCCGTGAACGCAAGCACCAGGCGCGGAAGCACCGAGGGCGCAGCCACCGGAATGTTATGTGCGCCGAGGACCATTTTTATCTGCGGCGTCAGCGCTGCCAGGCGGCGAATCGAGGAGGCATAGTCGTCAAAGTTGGTCTCAGGACGGTACAGCCAGATGGTGGCGGGGTAGTAGGTGTCCCCGGTAAAGAGCAGTCCGTTGGCCCGATCGAGTACAGAGATCGCGTCCGGTGTGTGCCCCGGCGTGGCCAGGACTTCGAGCGAGCGCCCTCCCAACTCGATGTGGTCTCCGTCCTTGAGGTATAACGCGATCTTCCACGGCCGGGTCGTGTACGTCTTCGGATCGAACCCTTTTGGCAATTGCCCACAGATCTCCCCGGGCGCGACTTCGGCCTGCGCGTCGGCGCGCGAGCCCCGAGCGTTCTGCCGGGTGAAGTCCGTGTTCATGCCGTAGATCGTTTTGAACTGCCAGTTATCCCCGACGTGATCGTCATGGGTGTGGGAGTTCAGCACCAGTATCGGTAGCCGGGTCAACTCAGCCGTCACTCTTCTCAGGTCCCCAATTCCCATGCCGGTGTCGAACAGCATCGCCTTCTTTTTCCCGACGATGAGATAACTGATCGTTTCTTCGGATTGATGTGGCTCATAGATGGCGAAGACCGCGGGGGCGACCTTGTAGACTTCAAACCACGCATCGCTGCTGGGCACCCGCTGCAGCGCCTTGTATTCCGGACGCGGTAACGGGCGGCACCACTCGGGAACTTTCTCCTGGGCAAACAGCGCCGCTGCTGCGAGGCACAGCAAAACTAACGCGATCGGAAGTCTTCGGAGTCTTGGTGCAATGTATGTCATCCAGAGATGTCCGCTGCTGTGGCACCGGAGGCTCCGCATCCGTCCGCGGGCAAACCGGCGAACGTCATGCGGAATTTTTCCTGGATGCCAAGTTTCTTGGAAAGGGGAATGGCGGAATATCCCTCCATCGCCGCTTACTGTGCCGGCGCGAAGTAACCGCGCCGGGAGCGGACATGCAGGTTCTTATGATCCGAGGCGACAATTTCGATGGTACGGTAGCGTCCGTCGGCGTGGAAGTCCGCCGGCTTGTAGGAAACTGCGTACTGGCTGCGCAACTCGTCCTGGATCTCGGCAAACGCGTTGGCAACATCGCGAATCTGGAAAGGGAAGAACGCCCGGCCGCCGGTCGCATCCGCAATCCGCTCCAGGACCTTGTCGCCTTTACCCTTGGTTCCGGAGATGTTCGTGCTGATGGTGTAGACGATCACCTCGGCACGCTGCGCCATCTCGATCGCCTCTTCGCGGGTGACGTGGCTCTGGTTGTCTTCGCCATCACTGAGCAGAACGATGGCACGCCGCAGGGGCCCGCGCCGCGCCGCTTTCAGCAACTTGTCGCGGCAGGAGAAATACAGCGCGTCGAACATCGCGGTACCTCCGCCCGGCCGCAGCAGCCGTACTCCCCGCGACAGGTTCTCGGTATTGTCGGTGAAATCCTGCGTTACTTCCGGTGTCACGTCGAACCCGACAATGAAGGCGGCATCGTATTTCGGCCGGATCGTCTGGTTGAGAAATTCGATCGCCGACTCTTGCTCGAACTTGAATCGGTCGCGCACCGAATTGCTGGCATCCACCAGCAGGCCTACTTGCAGCGGCAAATCCGTCTGGTTGCGGAAGTCCTTCACCTCTTCCGCCGGCTTCGCGTCGTCGATGAACTTGAAGTCGTCCTTCCTCAAGTCTTTCACGTACCGGCCATGCTTGTCGGTCACCGTGAAGACCACATTCACTTCGTTCACCGTCTTGCGGATGGTGGTGACCGAGTCGTCATCCTGCGTAGAACTCTGCTGCACGGCCGGCTTGGCATCGGCCGTCGAAGAAGGGACCGGGGGCGTTGCCGAAGCCGATCCAGCCTGACTGGAGACCGCCTGCGGCTGAATCGCAGTGGTGGGCTGTCCCTGACTGGAACCCGGCGCATTCGCCGTTTGCGCAACAGCTATCGCCGCCCAGACCACGGCGGTCACGAGTAGGAAGACAAGATGCCGTACCATTGCCATCATTATAAGCTTTGAAAAGCCCGGATTTTGCGCGAAGCCTGTAGGCAAAATTCAGCACCCGGTATTTAGCACTGAGTGTTTCACGTGTTTCCTCCGCGTCGAGCATCCCTCTGAGTCCTCGAGTATCCCTCCGCGTCCTAGAGCATCCCCTCCGCGTCCTAGAGCATCCCCTCCGCGTCCTAGAGCATCCCCTCTGCGTCCTAGAGCATCCTCTCTGCGTCCTAGAGCATCCTCTCTGCGTCCTAGAGCATCCTCTCTGCGTCCTAGAGCATCCCCTCTGCGCCCTAGAGCATCCCCTCTGCGCCGTAGAGCATCCCTCTGCGTCCTAGAGTATCCCCCCTCTGCGTCCTAGAGCATCCCCTCTGCGTCCTCTGCGGCCGTTCTCCGCGCCCTCTGCGGTTTAAGATTTTCTAATCCCCAATCCCCCGCAAAAACCCCGCCAACTCCCCAGGAAGCTCCCGCCTGAACGACAACATCTCCCCGGTGCGAGGATGCCGAAACTCCAACGCCCCCGCATGCAGAAAATTCCTCGGCAGCGAAACCGCCTGGCCGGGCGCTTTCACTTGGGCTGGGGCGCCATACACCCGGTCCCCCACGACCGGGTGCCCGAGAGAAGCAAGGTGCACGCGGATCTGATGGGTCCGCCCGGTATCAATCCTCACCTCCAGCAAGGTGAACTTGCCGAACTCCGACTCAATTCGTTTCTGCACCCGGTAATGCGTGATCGCTTCCCGTCCGCCTTCCCGCCGCGTGGTCATGCGAACCCGGCGCACGCTGTCCCGGCTGATGCTCGAGTTGATCGTACCGCGATCCGCCTTCAACCATCCATGCACCAGCGCGACGTAGGTCTTTTTCACCTGTCGCTTGGCAAACTGTGCCGCCAGCTTGCGATGCGCTTCATCATTCTTGGCCACCACAATCAGCCCGCTGGTCTCCTTGTCCAGACGATGCACAATCCCCGGCCGCAACTCGCCCCCCACCTCGGAAAGCTGCCCAAAGCGGTAGAGCAATGCATTCACCAGCGTCCCGCGATTACGTTCATCCTCGGTGGCCCCTGCCCCCGCATGCACCATCATCCCGGCGGGCTTGTTGATGACCGCCAGATCCGCATCTTCGAAAACGATGTCGAGCGGAATATTCTCGGGAATCGCCCGCAATGGCTCAACTTTCGCCGGCCCCAGCACCATCACCTGCTCGCCGCCCCGCAGCCGGAGCGAAGCTTTGGCCGTGGTGTCATTCACCCTCACAAGCTCCTGTTCGATCAGTTGCTGCACCCGCGCCCGGCTGACCTCAGGGATCTTCGCAACCAGGAACTGGTCCAGCCGGCTGCCGGCGTCTTCGGATGACACGGAGAAAACAACAGGGAATCGATCAGGCATCGGGAAGGAAGTCTAATGCAAGGGCGTACCGGGTACCCCCTCGACTGGAATGCGTAACGGAGGACGAACGGCTTGGTAGCCACTGGGAGCCTGGGCTAAACCTGTACTGTGACCGCCTTGTGCGCTCCGCCCTTCAGCCACCAGATCACGCCGCCCAGAATCACCAGCCCGATCGCGATCAGCTGCGTGCCGCTCATGATTCCACCGAATACCAGCCCGCGGCCGGGATCGTCGCGCAAAAATTCCAGGAAGAACCGCGCCACCCCGTATAGGATCAAATAAGCCCCAAACACCTGGCCATCAAACTTCTTCCGCTTGAACATCCACATCAGCAAAAAGAAATTTGCCAGCTCGACCGCCGCTTCAAACAGCTGAGTCGGCTCGAGCGGATGGCCTAGAGGCGTACCTACCAGGTCGTGCGCCACGTCACTCTTGAACGTCACTCCCCACCAGGAGGTCGTCGGCTTGCCGTAGCAACAGCCTGCGGCAAAACATCCCACCCGTCCGATGGCATGTCCCAACGCCAGCCCGGGCGCGAAGGCGTCGCAGGTCGCCAGCGCTGGCATGCGATTCTTGCGGATGTACCACGCGGCCGCCAGCAGCGCTCCGATCAGCCCTCCCGAGAACACCCCACCCGCCTGCAGGGTGCCCAGGCTGAAGATGTCCGTCCAGTGCGCATAAGTATTCCAGTCGTAGGCCACATACAGAATCTTTGCGCCCACAATACCGCACAGCACCACCAGGATGCCCAGATTCCAGGCTTTTTCCGGATCGATCCCCTGCCGCGCCGAATTGCGCACGCTGATCCACAGGCCAATAAGCACGCCGGTGGCGACCAGTAACCCATAGGTCGGCAGGAAAAACCGCCCAAGATGAAATAGTTGTGGATACACGTTGTAATTAGATGCCGGGAAGGTTGCTCCCGTCATGACCAGTTTAACAGGACGAATGGATCGAGGAGGGAACTGCGGTCAGAATCGGCTCAGGTGCGCTGACCACCAGCGATCGCAAGCCAACCACATTAGTAAAAGCCGACCCGCTGAGCCGTGCGGTGGGCCGAGAATGAACCCGTCCTAGACGGTGGGAACCCGCCGAGACCCTTTAGGCATCTCCGCATGGCGGAGCATCGCACACCGGATCATATTTTCGAGTCAAGTCCCCGTTCATTCGGTGTTGGTTCAAAAATCGGTGACCACCATCACCAACGCCGCAGGCCGGCTTTCAGGATTGGATGCTAGGGAAACTTTCCGCGATGCGCAAGAGGCAACCTGTAAAAAGTTGGCATTTCGCTTGCCAGCAGCTTTCGGCTGGCACCTCGTTTCCGGCGATTGTTTGGATCTCGCCTGCATCCTTGGGCATCGCTTACACCCAACATCCCTGCAGGAATTTCGCGGGAATTCTTAAGCCAACCGTTCACCCGTGGACACAGAAAAAGCCGCTTACGCGGCTTCCGACTCCTGCAATCCTCTCATTACTTTGGTGTGCGAGCGCCGTCAGCCCGCCCGCGGCGAATCTTCCAGTACTTCGTCCAGGGCAGTCGCCAGGCGGTTGGCGCGCTGCATATATCCGGAAGACCCGGCATGGCTGTTGCGCTTGAGCAGGTGATACTCGTCGGCAATATTCAAGGCCGCCAGTACCGCCAGGCGCACGGTATCAATGGTGTTCGTCTGCTCCGCGACCGCGCGCATCTTGGCATCGACATACTCAGCGAGTTTCAAAATGTAATCCGGATCCGAGCCCCGCAGGTTGTAGGCCTGGTCGAAGATCTCCACCCGTACGCTCAGATTGTTCGCGTCTTTCGCCGGATTTTGTCGCGTTGCCGTTGCCATGATGGATACCCTCTCTCGTCCCGTTCCGGTCAATCCGCTTGCCGCAGCTTAACTGGCTACCTGCTCTTCGCCCACCGTGTCGATCTGGCGCATCATCTTTTCCACCCGGCGGCGTACCTCTTCGCGGTCCCTGCGTAACTGCACTGCTTCCCTGCGCAGCGTTTCAATTTCTTCTTCGCGGTCTTTCAGTTGCTGGCGAGCGCGCTGCGCTTCGCGCTCCGCCGCAGTTTTGGCTTCGCGCGCCGCCTTGTACATCTCAATAGTGCGATAAACCTTGTCTTCCAGCGCCTGGAAATCGTCGGTGGGAACCTCAGCAGATACCTCGTCAACCGCTTTTAGAGCCATGACTCACTTCTTCCCGAGAGAATTAGGACCAACTTGATCGCAGTATACCCCAGAACTGCCCGCGTGGAACCCACACTCTTGTGCGCAAAAATCGTGTAGAGCGGACATTCTTGTCCGCCGCTCTTCCCTCAACCCCGAATCCTCTCCCGAACAAATCCTACGCGCTCCTGCACGCTCGCTCGCGGCAGTGCCACCAGCTCATACCCGCACTTCGTGTAGGTCTCCGCCAGCATTTCATAGCTCCGCACCGCCTCCGCGAAATCCTGCTTCCGTTCACGATCCTGCTGGAAGATTTCTTCCCAAGGCGGCGCGATGAACACGCGCGAGTGGTACCGGAACCTTGCGACTGCCTTCTCCACCGATTCCCGCACGGGCAGCTTCATCAGTCGCAAATACCCCGCGACATCAGGAACTCCGCGGTCAAAGAAAATCGTTCCTGCCCGTTCTCCAGCCTCGCGATACGAGCGCATCTCCCACGCCAGCATCATTTCGGCAAATAATGCGGGATCGATCCACGGCAACGCGCGTCCGCCGATCGCGACCTGATCCTGGATAATTCCGCGCCCTGCCTCCACCGTCCTGCCGAACCCGACGCGTTCCAGCGCATCAATCAGCGAGCTCTTCCCCGATCCAGGCCCGCCCGTCAGCACCACGAACCGCTCGCAATCGCTACCCACTCGACGTCGCTCTCCGCGCCGGACGAACTTTCTTCAAGCGCTTCGCCGCTTCATCCAGCGTCTCGTCCCGCTTGCAGAACGCAAACCGTACTTGCTGCGCTCCGTCCTTGGCGTCGCGATAGAAACTCGACCCCGGCACCGCCGCCACCCCAATCTCGCTGACCAGGTACTTCGTGAACGCCAGGTCGTCCCCGTACCCGAACCCGCTGATATCGGTCATCACGTAGTAAGCGCCCCGCGGAAGGTAGCATCGGAACCCGGCTGCCTCGAGCGCCGGCACCAGCCGATCGCGCCGCTTGCGATATCCTTCCGCCAGTTTCGTATAGTAGCTTTCCGGCATGCTGAGCGCCGAGGCCCCGGCCTCCTGCAACGGGGCGGGCGCGCCCACCGTGAGAAAGTCGTGCACCTTGCGGATCGCGTCCGTGATCGGCGGCGGCGCAATCGTCCACCCCACCCGCCACCCCGTGACACTGTAAGTCTTCGACATGCCATTGATGGTGATGGTTCGATCTTCCATCCCGGGCAACGATGCCATCGCGATGTGCTTTCTCCCGTCATACAGAATGTGCTCGTAAATCTCGTCCGTAATGGCGAGCACATCAAATTCCACGCACAGATCGCGGATCAGTTCCAGTTCCCCCCGCGTGAACACCTTGCCGGTCGGGTTGTTGGGCGTGTTCACGATGATGGCCTTGGTATGTTTGTGGAAGGCCGCCCGCAACTCCCTCTCATCGAAAGTCCACTCACCTCCCGGCTCCGTCGGCGGCAGCAACTTCACGAAGCGCGGCTTCGCCCCGCTCAGAATCGAATCCGGCCCGTAGTTTTCGTAGTAAGGCTCAAAAATCACGACCTCATCGCCCGTATTGCATACCGCGAGCAGGGTCGAGATCATCGCTTCGGTCGAACCGCAGCACACCGTCACCTGCTTTTCGGGATCGACCGCTACCCCCTGGCAGGCCTGCATCTGCCGCGCGATGGCCCCGCGCAGGCTGCGTGCGCCCCAGGTGATCGCATACTGGTTCACATCCGCGCCAATCGCCTCTTGCGCGGCCTGCTTGATCTCCGCCGGCGCCGGAAAGTCCGGAAAGCCTTGCGCCAGGTTGATCGCCCCATGCAGCATCGCCTGCCGCGTCATCTCCCGAATCACCGACTCGGTAAAATGCGAAACCCGGTCGCTGAGAAAATGTTTTTTCGCTGCCGCTATCTCCGACATAATGGCGCCAGACTAGCATAGGGGAATCTCCCATGCGATTCGCTGCAAGCCCTTCCTGTGCTCGATCCGGTTCTCGCGCACTGTCGGCCGCTTTCGATCCGCCATGTTCATGCGCGGGTTCTACCCGATAAGCGAATGGGGGCTACAGGGAAATCAGTAGGTTCGGAGGCGTGCCGGGAACATCTCAGACTACGTGAGCACAAAGTTGCCAGTTACGAATACGGACGAGCGCAGCGCCGGCGGGCAGTCGGTGCAGAACACCATACTCATGCAGATTCCCGACGGCGAGTTTCAGGCCCTTCAGCCTCATCTCAAGTTCCTTCCCCTGGAACTATCCAGTTGCCTGCAACGGGAGCACGAGGCCATTCGTAGCGTGTATTTCATGAATCGCGGCATTGCTTCGATGCTGGTGCAAACCGCCGACGGGCGCAGCGTCGAAGTCGGAATCTGCGGCCGGGAAGATATGGTTGGCCTCGGCCTGGCTGCCGGTCTCGATACCCACACCCATAGCGTGATTGTGCAGGTGCCGGGCGACGGTTTCCAGATCGAAGGTCCCATCATGAAGCGTGTGCTGGCCTCTTTACCTGAGATGAGGCGAATGCTCTTGCTGCGACTCGGGGTCCGTCTGGCCCAACTGGAGCAGAATGCCGCGTGCAATCGATTGCATAATGTCAAACAGCGCCTGGCCCGCTGGTTGCTCGTAACCCGCGACCGCCTGAATTCCGACGTCATTCGCACCACCCACGAATTCCTGTCGAAAATGATTGGCACCGATCGCCCGACTGTGAGCGTGGCGGTCGCCGAACTCGAGCAGGACGGCATCATCGGCCACAGTCGCGGCTCCATCCTGGTCATCGACCGGCACAAACTCGAACTGCAGGCCTGCGAATGTTATGCGGCCATGCGGAAATTTAATTTTGAACTTGGACTGGGATAGCGTTTTCTTCCGTAAGGAATACGACCGACGTGCCCGCGCCGCTCAGCTACCTTCACTTTTCTGCCGCAATCCAGAACCCGCTGACCTGTAAGTCAGGGAGAAAAATGTTTTTCATGGACAGAACTGAAGAGCGTTGGAGGCAGTTGTGCGCGCAAGCCGCGGTCGAGCAGGATCCCAGGAAACTGATGGAACTGGTCCGGGAGATCACTCGCTTGTTAGCCGAAAAGTACGATCGCGCCAAAGACGAAGAAATCCCCCACACGCCTGACGATCCGTCCCCCAGTTCGTAAATGCAGAATTAGTGCGCTCCGTCAGAATGAGATCTGCCCCTGGCTTTCAGCTTCGCAGTATCCCGCCCAGCCCCTGCGAGGCATTGAGGATGCTTCCCGACCACTGCGATACCTCGTCCTCGCGCAGGGTGCGATCGCCCGATTGCCAGACCGCACGCAGCAGGATCGAGTACTTTCCCGCCGGAGTGTTTCCGCCGCGAAACACTTCCACTGGAACAAAGCTGCGCAATTCGCTCAGGCGCAGCTGGTTCACGGCCTGCTCGATCTGCTCGAACGTCACGCTATCCGGGAAGACGAACGAAAAATCGCGCTCCACGGCCGGGTAACGCGGCAAGGCCCGGTAGCGCGGCTCGCGCAGTTCGTGCTCGTACAGCCGGTCGAGATAGAACTCTGCCAGATGTACGTCCTGTCGCAACTTGCGCCCCGCCGCCACGTCGGGGTGCAACTGCCCGAACTGCGCGACCACCGTCCCGTCCATCACCGCCCGCGCCGATCGTCCCGGGTGGTAGTAATCCGGCGTCTCCGGGTCATAGTGCAGCTTTTCTGCGGTAAATGCAGCCAGCACATTCTCAACATCGCCCTTCACATCGAAGAAGGTGAGCGCCCGCGTCTCCGCCGGCCGGTTCACGTTCCCCGGCAGCGCGCGCCCGGTGGCTCCCAGACAGATCCGCTTCGGCTCCGCCGACTGCGTGCCGTCTGCTTCGTACACATGTCCCGCCTCGAATAGCCGCACGTCGTCGGTCCCGCGGTTGAGGTTGTAGGCCATCATGTCCAGCATGCCGGGCACCAGCGACGTCCGCATGACCGAGGCTTCTTCGCTCAGTGGATTCGCGAGCGCCAGCGCGGCAGCGGCTGAAAACCGCTTCGCGTCGTCCGCCGAAATGAAGGTCAGGGAGACGGCCTCGTTATAGCCGAGCCCGAGCAGGGAAGCGCGCACCCTCGCATCCTTGCGCGCGTCGGGCAGTTCGACGACCGCCCCGGCATAGGCGGGCAGCGTGTTCGGAAACCGGTCGTAACCATGCAGCCGCGCGATTTCCTCGATGAGGTCGATCTCGCGCTCTACGTCCAGCCGCCACGAGGGAACCGTGACTTCAAATTCTTCGCCCTCATGCCGGCCCGCGATCACCTCGAATCCCAGCCGCGAAAGAACTCGCAGGACTTCCTGCGTGGAGAGGGCCTTCCCGAGAATGCGGTGCACTTCAGAAAGGTTGAGAACGATCGGAGCCTGGTCCCGCCCTCCGACCACCACGTCCATCACGTCGCCCGTCAGCGCGCCGCCCCCGGAAGCCAGGATCAACTCGGCCACGCGGTCGGTAGACACGATGGTGGACTCAAAATCGGCGCCGCGTTCGAACCGGTGCGACGCGTCGGTATGCAGCCCGTGCCGCTTGGACGCCTTGCGGATGGTCGCCGGGTCCCACCATGCCGATTCGATAAGGATGTTCCGCGTCTTCTCGGTAATCATGGTGTCGAACCCGCCCATCACCCCGGCCAGCCCGACCGGCTTTTTCGCATCGGCAACCACGAGATCCTCGCTGGTCAACTTGCGCTCGACTCCGTCGAGAGTCTTTAGCGTCTCGCCGGCTCGCGCAAAGCGCACAATGATCCGTCCGCCCTCCAGCAGATCGAGATCGAACACGTGGGTGGGCTTGCCGATCTCCCAAAGAACGTAGTTGGTGGCATCGACCGCGTTGTTGATCGGGCGTTGATCAAGCAGGGCCAGGCGTTGCGCAATCTTCGCCGGAGAAGGTTGGATGGTGACATCGCGCAGTACGCGGGCCGTGAAGCGCGGACAATACCGCCCATCCTCGACGGTAATCGTCACCCCCGCCAGCCCATGAGCAGGCGGCAGCTTCGGGAGCAACAGCTTTCAAAGGCACGTCATAAAACGCCGAAGCCTCGCGCGCCACGCCGTAATGATTCATCGCGTCCGGACGGTTGGTGCCGATCTCCATCTCGAAGACGGTGGCATCGCCCTCGCCGGCAATCCCCTCGACGGCCATCCCAATCGAAGTCAGCTCTTCCGCAAGACGACGGTCGTCGTCGGAGAGGTCAACAAAATCGCGCAGCCATTGGGGTGAGATTTTCATGAAGTCAGCTGTTAACTCTTTGCCACTGGCTTAAGCTGGCGTGCCGGGCGATCCTGCCTCCGTGCCTGCCCGCGCAGCTTTCGTGCAACCTCCGCGTCCCGTGCGAGCCCTCCGCGTCCTCTGCGAACCCTCCGCGCCCTCTGCGGTTAAGATTTTGTCTCTGAGTCCGGTCCGTTCTGCTAGCAGCCAAAGGCTCATGGCTAAGCGCTAAGAGCGCCCTACCCAAACTGTTCCAAAAACCTGACGTCCCCCTGGAAGAACAACTGGATGTCATCAACGCCATATTTCAAGATCGCAATCCGGTCCGCGCCCATGCCAAACGCAAATCCTGAAACTTTCCTCGGATCGTACCCATTGTCCTTCACGAACTCGAACACATTGGGATCGACCATGCCGCAGCCGAGAATCTCGATCCAACCCGTGGTCTTGCAGGGCCGGCAGGGCTCGCTCCCGCGCCGCCCGCTTCCACCACAGATGAAGCAGCTCACCATCATTTCGGCGCTGGGCTCGGTGAACGGAAAGAACGACGGCCGGAACTGCGTCTTCACGCTTGATCCGAACAGAGCCTTCATGGCGTGATCAAGCGTCCCCTTCAAATCGCCGAATGTAATGTTCGTGTCGACGGCGAGCCCTTCGATCTGGTGGAACACCGGCGAGTGGCTCGCGTCCGGCGGATCGTTGCGGTACACCTTGCCCGGAATCACGATGCGCAAGGGCGGCTTCATCTTCTCCATGGTGCGAATCTGCACCGGAGAAGTGTGCGTGCGCAGCAGCAGCCGGTCGCGCAGGGCTTTCTTGTCTTGCCCCGCGAGAAACAGCGTGTCTTGCATGTCGCGCGCGGGATGATTCGGCGGGAAATTCAGCGACTCAAAGTTGTAATAATCGGTCTCGATCTCGGGACCTTCCGACACGGAGTATCCCAGATTGCGGAATACGCCGACAACCTCGTTCATCGTCCGGATGACCGGATGCTCCACTCCCAGAGGCCGGCGCGTGCCGGGAAGGGTAATGTCAACGCGCTCCGCCGCCAACCGACCCCCCGAAGCGCCGTCCTTGAGACGCGCCAGCGTGGCATCGATCACAGTTTCGATCCTGCTCTTGAGTTCGTTGACGCGCTGCCCCGCCTCACGCTTGGCATCTTTCGGCGCAGCCTTCAGCCACACATCGTTGATCTGGGTCGCAATCCCATCCTTGCGCGCCATCCAGCGGTCGCGGAAAACCTTGTGCTCACCCTCGCCGCCGATGCCAGCCGCCTCCGATTCCAGCGCGGACAGCAACTCCCGCGACGCCGCCTCCAGCGCTGCCGCGGAGTAGTCCGTTAATTTAGGAACCGTGTACATGAGTTTGCCAGGATTCGTGCCGTCACTGCCAAAGCAGGTCCCTTGCCGGCTGAAAGCCGGCCCGGAATCACGATGGATGAAAGAGTATTGAAACGGCGCGAATGAAGCCGCACCCCTTCAAAGCTGATTAGACTGGCGTTCCCCGCACATCCGGGTGGCTGTCAAAAAGCAGAGAGCGGATGGCTGATGGCCGGCACGCTTTCGCTCAGCGTGCGAAGCTCGAACCAGTCTAGGCTGCTTCCAGGGCGGTCTTCGCTTGCTCGGCAAGGCTCTTGAACGCGCCCGGATCCTTCACCGCCAGGTCCGCAAGAATCTTGCGATCCAGTTCTACGCCCGCCTTCTTCAGGCCGTTGATGAACTTCGAGTAGCTCAGGCCGTTCGCCTTGGCGCCGGCGCCGATGCGCACGATCCACAACGACCGGAACTGCCGCTTGCGCTGTTTTCGTCCCGAGTAGGCGAACTTCAGGCCGCGTTCGACCGCTTCTTTCGCGGAGCGATACAGTTTTGATTTAGTGAGGAAATAACCGCTGGCCCGATTTAATATCTTTTTCCGCTTGGCGCGGCGTTTGGTTCCACGTTTTACGCGAGGCATTGCTTTCTCCTTTTTTTTCTCTCATCCACTGGCGGCTGGAGGTAAGGATCGTCTTTGACGATTTGACCTCTTCACACGCCCGGGCACGGTACCCTGCGCCCTTCCTTCCCTCCCTTACGATCGCGCTCTCTACAGCTCGCGAGCACGCCCGGGGCCGGGAAGGCGGTCGATCCCCTACGCGTAGGGAATCATCCGAAGCACCTTGGGGGTATCGGCGTCGCTGACCAACACCGACTTGGCCAGCCTGTCTTTGCGTTTCTGGCCCTTGGAAGTGAGCATGTGGCGTAGGTGCGAATGGTGCCGCATCACTTTGCCGGTTGCCGTTTTCTTAAAGCGCTTAGCGGCGCCTTTGTGTGTTTTTAGTTTAGGCATAATAAGTTCTCAGTTCTTGAATTCAGCTTTTAGCTTCTACCAGTTAGCAGCTTCCATGCACAGGCGATCCCTCATCGACCCAGCGCAAGTTCCCGGGCGCAAGATTCGATACAGGCAGGCTATGGGCTAACCACTAAGTGCTAATCGCTGTTCAGGCTTGTTTCGCCTGCACTTGCGGTGGTGGAGTCGATCGCGGCTTTTCTTTTTCCTTTTCCTTCCCGCCCTCGACTTTCTTCGGGGCCAGGATGGCGTGCAGCGTGTTGCCTTCCTGCCGGGGGCGGAACTCCACGATGCTCTTCTCCTGGACGTCTTTGATCAATCGTTCCAGGATCTGTCGTCCCAGGTTGGTGCGCGTCATCTCCCGGCCGCGGAAGAAGATGGTCGCTTTCACCTTGTCTCCCTCGTCGAGGAAACGCAGCACGTGATTCTTCTTGGTTTCATAATCGTGGTCGTCCACGTTGATGCGGAACTTCACTTCCTTGACCACGATCTGCTTCTGATGCTTCTTGGCTTCCCGTTCCTTCTTTTCCTGCTGGTACAGGAATTTCCCATAATCCATGATGCGGCAAACGGGAGGGGTGGCGGTGGGCGAGATTTCAACCAGATCCAGATTCTTCTCGCGAGCCATCTTTAGCGCCTCGAAGGGGGCCAGAATCCCTATCTGATTCCCTTCGTCGTCGATCACGCGGATTTCGCGGGCGCGTATGCGGTCATTGGTGCGGATAAACCTTTTATCGATACCATCCTCCAGTGCAGTTTCGGCAGAAACTAGAGCCAAAATTATAACATGGGGCGCGCAGCCTCCAACCCGCCATGTGCTTGTCTTTTTCTGGAGTTGCGCTCCCCCCGCGTGAGAATACGTCGTTTCATAGGACGCGCTGCATTTCTACAACAACTGGAATTTCAAGAGCCACTAAATCACTGGAAATCACTCCCCAGAGTTTGGAGGCTAGTTTGCTTCCCACCTCGCCAGGAGCACCCACGCATGCCTCAGGAGTTGTCCGTTTCCTACCAGGCCGTTAAGACCAAGGTCCACCGTCTCATGGATGCGGCCGTAGAGGGTGCCAAGACGGAAAGCGACATCGTGGAGTGCATTGCTCGCTGGTGGTGTCTGGTACAACCGGCGGACCGAGCCGTCGCCCGCAAGTACCTTTTGACTGTGATGGAAAGATCGAACGCCACCCTCAAGGCGATTGCCACCACTTTGTCGGAACTGGAAGGGTTTGCGGGACGGGACGTCTCTCCCCAGGCTTTGCCGGAATCGCCCTCCCAGCCAACCTCTTCCCCGGTCAACCGGGCATAGCTCCGCACTACTCGCGTCCCGGCTGGATTCTTCAACATTACAGAATTTGGAAACCCTGTTCGCCGGCCGCGATGAGCCGCGTCTTAGTCGCGCAACCGACCGACTCAGGCCAATCGCCCGGTATCGCTAACGGCGCGCGAGTCGCCGTGGTGGACAACCCGCCACATCAGGATTTCGGCTTCGAGGATTGAACAGCTAGCTAAGTCGAAGCGAATCGTATCCAGCGTTTCCCACACCCGCCGTGCATCCGGGCCGAGGAAGCCTCGGAACACGTCGCCGTTGCCGGAAAAGCTCCAGGAAGCGACCTCCTGCAGAGCGTGCAGAACCCCTGCCACCCAGCTGCGAAGGTCGGCAGATCCGTCGGCAAGAATATCTTCCAGCCGGTCGAACGCGTACTGCACCCGGGGATAGTCCTTGCCCTGATACAGCCCTGCAATCAGCCCCGCAAACTCGTTCCACTGGGCATCGTGATCGCCGGAGTTCTCCGTCGCCTCCCAGCGGGCAAGCTGCGGGAACGCGCGCACAAGATCGGTTATGGCAGGATGAATCATAAGTGCCTGCAGAGACGACCAGCTTTTAAACTAGACCCCGGAAGCGCTGGAAGGGAATGGCCCTGATGGGCCAGCGCTGAACTCCTGCAAGGCCCGACCCTGCACGCCCTCGAGGAGTCACTGGCGATCGTGACTGATGTCACTGCTTTTGGGTAGACCGGCCTGTACAGTCTTGCAGAGTCCCTCCCCTCCCGGTTCTCCCTGTGGAGGGTTTTCTCTTATGGTCGAATTCACGCCGATGGAGTGCGCTGACTGCCTCCAGTCTATGACCCAGGTCAAGAGCGAACTCCTGATCCGCATTGCCTGCGCCAATTGCCTGCAGGCGCGAGAAGATCTCGCCGGGAAAAGCGCCCTCCAGCACAAACGCTCATCGCATTCCCGGTTCGCCTTCCGCTGCCCGGAGTGCGGGAAGTGGTGCTGGAGCCGAAACGCCGTCATCGTACATCGCCAATCCCATGTGTCATGAGGAACCGACGCTCAGGTGAAGGGAAACCCTATCCTGCATCAAGCCGATGAGCCGCGCAGCATTGCCTCGTCAAGTGCCTGGGGGGGCTCGGCGGCGACCAGCGCGCCTTCGACTACGCTTTCGACCGAAGCACGGATCCAGCGGTTGGCTTCGTGCCGCCCCGGCAGGCGCAACTTCAGGTAATTATCGGTAAGAGCCTCCGTGCAGTCCCGCGCGCCGCCTACCGGAGTGCGGCTGTCCCAAGCCAATGTGATGGCCTCGACGGTTTTCCCTAGAAAGCCCCGCATGAAGGCCAGCTTCTTTTCTTCCGCCAGTTCCCGCAATACCCGGTTGCGTTCTCGAGCCACCTGGACGGGCACCTGTCGCGGCATGTCCGCCGCTGGCGTGCCCGGCCGAGCCGAATACGTGAACACGTGCAGGTAGGTGAAGGGAAGATCTTCGATCATGCGCCGAGTTTCTTCGAATTCGCTTTCGGTCTCCCCCGGGAAGCCCACCATCACGTCGGCACCGATGGCGGCCGCCGGCATTGCAGCCCGAATCTGTTCGATCTTCTCGCGGTAATGCCAGGGGCGATACTTCCGATGCATACGGCGGAGTACCGCATCGCTGCCCGACTGCATGGGCACGTGCGCATGCTGGGCGATGCGCCGGAGAACTCGCCACCAGCGAGATCAGTTCTTCGCTCCAGTCCATCGGCTCCACCGAACTGATGCGGAGCTTCTCGAGCGAGGTGTGATCGAGGATCGCGCGCACCAGCATGACCAGTCCTCGCTCGTCAGGACCTGGCTGATCGCGGACGGTCGTTGCCCCTTGGCCTGCGCTCCACGATCCCGGCGAACTCACCTCCTGCCGGCCCCTGAGCACTGACACCTTGGACCTGAGGACGGACACCCGCCTCTAAATCCCTGCCCCATCTTCCCAGATTGATTCCCGATATCACCAATTCGCGATAGCCCGCCTCCACCAGGGTCGTGACCTCTTGCAGCACCTGGTCGAGTCGCAATGACCGGCTCTGTCCGCGGACGTATGGAATCACGCAGAACGAGCAGCGATTGTCGCAGCCGTCTTGAACTTTGAGATTAGGCCGGGTGCGTTCATTGGCTGCATCAAACACCGGCGCGGCTAGCAGTTCGGTGTGGGCAAAGATGTCGGAGACGTAAATCCCGGAAGCAGTTCTCACCTCCGGGTCGGTTCTCAGAGATGAAAGCGGGATGAATGCTGGATCGGCCGCCGGACGTGGGGTTGCGATTTCCGCTAACTGATGTTTGTGGGAGTTTCCAATGACTCGGCTTACGCCTGGAAGCGCAGCCACTTCCTCGGGGGAACGTTGCGCATAGCACCCCGTCACTACGATGCGAGCCTGCGGATTTTCCCGGTGGACACGGCGGATTGCGGCGCGCGCGTCCTGGTCGGCGGACGCAGTGACCGTACAAGTGTTCAGAACGACGATTTCGGCCTCTGCGATCGCAGACGCCCGTTCGAGGCCGCGCTCTTCAAACTGGCGCTCGATGGCCGCACCATCCGCTTGCGTCGCCCGGCAGCCAAAATTTTGTACGTAAAAACTTGCCACCATACTATAGTAGCAGCGCTACCGGGCCTCGATGACGGCAGCCATGAATCCCGCCGCTGTGCCGGTGCGATCCTCCGGGGGTTCCGCCTGCCCTTTCGCGGCCTTCATCTTTTTGCTAGGAAACTATGCGGCGCGTGTTGTTGGTGGATGACGATAAGCCGGTGTTGCTGACCCTGAAAGCTGTGTTGGAACTCAACGGCTTTGACGTGGAAACCGCTGCTTCGGGAGCCGAGGCCCGCGACAAACTCAAGGCCGCCGAGTTCGACGTCGTGATCACCGACATTCGTATGGAAACGGAAGACGCGGGCCTGGGTGTTTTGCGCCTGGCGCGTGAGCAGCGCAACCGCCCCGCCACCGCGATCCTGACCGCCTATCCCCCCAGCGACGACAGCTGGAGACAGCAAGCGGTCGAGTCCTTGCTGGTGAAGCCGATCGGAACCCGGCAACTGGTGCACCAACTGGAAACCCTGCTCGCTCGCCGCGCGCGCACACCAACCCCGCAGCGCGGAGAAACCGCTTCGTAAGCCGAACGTAGATCTTAGGGAGAGGCCAGGAAAAACAGGGGGAAGTTGCAGTTTCCCTGGAGTTTACTTAGCCGGGTACTCCGCCTCGAGCTTGCCGGCCGTCTTCAAACCCTCGGATCTCAGGCTGTGGCCGCCTGTTGCCGCTTTTGCTGAAAACATTCCCGGCAGAAAACCGGCCTGCCTTGTGTGGGCTTGAAGGGAACCGTAGTTTCCTTGCCGCACTGGGAACATGTCGTCCGGGTTTCGGTCTTCGCGGGCGCCTGCCCGGGAATCGCGGCTCCCAAAACAGCAATGCGCTTCGCCTTGCATGCTTTACAACGTTTAGGTTCGTTCTTGAACTGCTTGTCGTGGAAGAACAATTGTTCGCCTGCGGTAAAGATAAAGTCAGAGCCGCAGTCGATGCACTTCAACACCTTGTCCTGGAAGTCCATCCCTCACCCCATTCCCCGCACACATCCCGCTCGCTTGGGAAAGCCCGCGGCCTTCCTTACGCGCGAGTGCGTCCAGAGTCGTTACGCACCCCCCCTCAAACAGTTACCCTTGGATTCGGCCCACCTGCGCGGTCACGCAGGTCTACAGCGGAAAGAAACTAGAGATGCCAGAATGACGAACGGCGCTCACACTTCTTTAAAACGCGGGACGTGGGGAAGAGAATAGGCCGCCGCCTTGAAGGCCGCGGCCTATTGGTGATTAATCTTGCTCTTTACGAGCTTTCTTGCGACTGCGTTTGCGTGCGAGGGCTTCCTTGACACGCTTTTTTTCGCCGGGCTTCAGGTAAAAGGAGTGGCGCTTCACCTCCTTGATGATGTCTTCCTGTTGCACCTTGCGCTTAAAACGTCGCAATGCGTTTTCGAGGGATTCGCCCTCTTGAAGTCTGACTTCCGCCAACTAACTACACCCCCAAACTCGTCCCGTTGGACTCGATAGTTATTGCAAGGTTCCCGAGGCAAGTCAAGTGGGAATGTCAAGGTTTGGGCATAGATAGCCGCTGTTTCTCTATCTCCGAGACGCGTCTTCCTCATTCATTTGCACTAGAAAATCAGTTTGAGCGCGAACTGCACCTGGCGCGGCGCGTAGGCGCTGGTCGCCCTCGTTAAATTGGCCGGCCGTTGATAGTATGCCGGAAAATGATTGATTCCAATAGCTTTATCGATCTGGACGAAGTCGGTCGCGGTGCTGGTGAAGCCGTCGTCGCTGATCATCACTCGCTGGTTGTCCCGGTTCAGCGCATTGAACGCCTCGGCAACCAGTTCGAGTTTGTACCGGGCTCGCAAATAGATGCGTCGTGTTAGTCGTAAGTCCGTGGTCGCATAGTCGGGTCCGAGGAAGGCATTGCGTCCGTAGCCGGGGAGCCGGTCGTTGTAAGTGTTGCCGTCCCGATTGGGGTCGCCAAAAACTTTGGCGTCCACCGGGCGGCCGCTGCCGATCGTGACGACGCCCGAGATCTTCCAGTCGTTAAAAATCTTCGCCAGCAGGGCGCGATCCCGCCCGAAAGGTTTTATTTCTTCAATCGCCGACAGCACAAAGCGGTGACGCTGATCGGTCACGCTGGGACCGCGCTCGGAGGAAGCGGAATAGGAATTCTGCACGTTCACCGGGCGGCCCGCTACCAGCGCGTCCTGGCCGTCGTCGAAGGCGTGTGCGAACGTGTACCCCAATCGGAAGTACAGACCGCTGGTCATTCGGCGACGCAGAGAAACCGTGACACCCTGGTACACGCTGGAGACAGCGCTGTCGAATTGGTTTATCGCGCCCAGCTCCGCCATCGGTCGCGCCAGCGGATTGATGCAGGGCGGATATGGGCAGGTCATCGACCGCGTCATCTGCCAACTGGAAAATGTGGGGACATTGTAATAAGCCCCCAGGAAATTGGTGCCGCTTTCATCGTAGACCGGATAGGTCACATCCACCGGGACGGGAAGATTGACGTCGCGAGCCCGAATCAGGTTCTGCCCGTGAACATACATATATGAGACGCCGGCGGCAAAGCGGTCAACCAGTTCACGCTCGAGGTTCAGGCTTGCCTGGTGCACGCGCGGGGTCACGAAGTTGGGCGCGAAGGCCGCCACCTCGGAACTCAGATAGCTCGCCACCGTCGCCGGAGGCGCGCAAAACGTGGATTTTACCGCGCAGCTTGCGAGCGGCGCCGGGTAGGTGGGAAACACCTGGTGCTCGTAGTAGTTCATGTTGTCGAGAATCAGGTTCGCAGAGCTGAGTCCATTATCGGTGGCGATGGTGGAGGTGTAGATCTGCGGAATACGGGTATAGAAGAGCCCGTAGCCGGCCCGCACGACCAGCGGGCGGCGCTGGCCCAGCGAGTAGGCGAGGCCGATGCGCGGAGAAAAATTGCGGTCCTGGAACGGGACTTTGCCCGCCTGCGGCCACAACCGGTTGCTGACCAGGTTCTTGGTGGAGAAAGTCTGCAGGTCGTAGCGCACTCCGAGGCTCACGGCCAGCCTTCCGGTCACGCGCACCGTGTCCTGCAGGAACGCCGCGTACTCGTTGCTGTCGGGATGGGAAACGGCCGAGCCGAAGTTCTGGATGTAGTAGCGCGGTACCTGGTGCGCATACGCCCGTAATGGGGTCAGCTTCAGTCCATAGCGCATCGGTTCGAACGTCCACGGATCGACCGGGATGGTGTCGTAGTAATACTCGCCGCCAAACATGGAAGGAAAGAAATTGTAGATCCAGGAAAACAGCGCATCCCCGCCGAACTTCCAGGAGTTCCGGCCCTGCTCGTAGCTCAAGGTCTCAGCCAGGTGCAGGCGATGCTCGCGGGTCTCGCGCGGCAGGATGGTTGAGCGCCCCATCCCGTCGAACACATCGCTGATGTGGGTGCGCACCTCGGTGGAATTTGCGCTCGAGGCCTGCAGGTCCCGCGAGAACTGGGCGCGAAGGTGGCTGATAAGGTGCGCCGACACCCCGCTGGTCAGGGCAATCGACGCGGATTCGGTCGTAACGTCTTCCTGACCATTCGAACTGAGTGTGGAATTGGTGATGGGACTGGCGGGATCAAAAAACACGTTGTTCGTGCCGTAGTAGCGCGAGGTGTTAAGCCGCGCGGAAAGATGGTGCCGGGCGCTGAGGGTCGCGTCCACTTTGAAGAAAGCGGTGTTGCCCAAAAGTTCGGATCGAAAGTTTCCCGCCAGCCGGTTCAGTTGGGCCGCGGTGGCGAACACCTGGGCCTTGTCATTCTCCTCATAGTCGCCATGTTCCAGTGGGCCGGTCCCCGCTTGTGGGACCAGCACTGCCCCTCCTCTGACGTAGTTGACGACCGTGGGCACACGGAAGATGTGCTGATCGTAGCCCGCAAAGAAGAAAATGCGATTCGACCGGATCGGTCCCCCCAGCGTGCCCCCGAACTGGTGCTGGCGGTGGTTCGGCTTAAAGTCCAGAAATGCGGGCTGTGCGCCGAAGGAACTGTCGCGGATGAAATAGAAGGCGGTGCCGTGCAAGTGATTCGACCCCGACTTGGTGACCACGTTCACCACCGCCCCTCCGGCGCGTCCCAGTTCCGCGCCGTAAGTGTTCGACGACACGCGGAACTCCTGCACCACTTCGTTCGAGAACTGGTAGGGCGCCCGGTAGCGCCCCCGCGCCTGGGAGAAGAAAGCGTTGTTATTGTCCGTGCCGTCCACCAGGTAGCTGGACTGGTAACCGCGAATCCCCCCGAACGCGAGGTCGCCATTCGATGCCGACGTGAGCCCGCGAGGGTCTTGCGTCACTCCCGGGGCGAGCATCGACAGGTCGGTGAAACGCCGCCCGTTCAGCGGTAGATCGCTGATAGCCCTCTCGTCGATAACCGTTGAGACCGAACTGGGAGCGGTTTCGACCACCGGAGGCGCCCCTGAGACGGTGACGGTTTCGCTGGCACCCGCCATGCTCAGGCGGAACTGCAGTTCAAGCGTGCCGCCGACATCGACGTGAACCGGCGGGCTCACTTGCGGCGACATGCCCCTGACTTCAGCGCGGGCGGAGTAATCGCCGGGCGGCAGCAGTTCGATCGCGAAGCGGCCTTCCCTATCCGTAAGCGAGGAACGGGTCTGACCAGTTTTCGTGCTCACGACCGCGACCGTGGCCTCCACCAGGGGCTGTCCGTCCGGACCGAGCACCGTACCCCGGAAAGCGCCGGTGGAGGCGTCCTGCGAGTAAAGGGGTGGGACTAGCACTAACGAGGCAATCAGAACCAAGAGGCGAACGGCGCGGCGCAGAGTCGTAGGCATGAGTCCCACCTGGATTGGAATGGGGCTCGGAAGGGAATGGGAAACAGGAGAGTTTTAACACTGGAAGGGGCACCCGCGATGTGTTCGAGCGCACAAGGCGGTGTGCGCTTTGGTAATTTGTGCCCGGAAGGGGAATTTAGACGAAGACCTCGCCCAGAGACACCCAAGTGCATAAACCCATTTCGGTTGCTCTCCTTCGGTTCGTCCGTGGTGATTTTCCAGGCCGCTAATTCATTCCACCACTCTTCTCGATTGCACCCTCGCCTTTTTTCATGGGCGACGACTCCGCGGTATGGGGCGGATTGTGGCTTGGAGCCGCACCTCCATGCAGGCTCAACTGGCCCAGCCGGCACAGATTGATGGCGTCTCCCAGGATGCGCATCGCTTCCTGCGGGGCATGGAAGCCCATCGAGTTCTCCGACATCACGAAGTCGATCATGAACTGTCCGCGACGGTGATAATCGCGGGCCACGGCCAGTTGGGCATCGCTCGCGCCGCTCTGCTTGGCGGTCTTCAGGTCATTGATGAGATCGACCAGGGCATCCAACGCCGTGTTCCGCAGGCTGAAGAAACGGTCCTGGATGTCTTCGACCCGCGCCTTCAGTTCTTCTTCCGGAAAGTGGTGGCAGGTCTGGCAGGAGCGGTTGACTTTCAGCAGCGGGCTGTTGATCTGGTGGTCGCTGATCTTCAGTCCCCCTTGCCGCATGTAGGGCATGTGGCAGTCGGCGCAAGCCACTCCCGAACGCGAGTGCACCCCCTGGTTCCACATCTCAAATTCCGGATGGCGCGCTTTAATCAACTGCGTCCCCGCGTCGGGATGCGTCCACTCGTTGATTTTCTGTTCGCCTTCGAGGGCGATGATGTCCTCGACCTTGATGCCTTTTGCCCAGGGAAATGTCAGCCGCTTGTTGGGCGGCTGGAAGTAGTACGTGACATGACACTGCCCGCACACGTAGGACCGCATTTCCTGCCGCGTCGCCATGCTATTGACGTCGTAGTTGGGGACGCCTTGCGCTGCCTTGAGTGCCCGGATGCCTTCGATGAACGCGGGACGCGTGACCCGCAACTGCATCGTGGCCGGGTCATGGCAATCGATGCACGCGACCGCGTGCTTCACCGTCTGCCGGATCTGGGCATAGGTCATGTGGGTGTCGCTGATCACGTTGAATCCCTTCACGATGTCGCCCTCCCCCAGTTTCAGGTAGGTCGGCACCATGGACGCGTGGCAGTTGATGCACATGGCCGGAGGAGCGAATTTCTGCCGCTCGGTGAAGGTTTGATCGTCCAGCATGTAGGCATGCCCGCGCCGTTCGCGATAATCCGCGGAGAACGAATATCCCGCCCAGATGGTTTTCAGGCGGGGATCCTGCTCCAGCTTCGAGCGCGCCACCACCGAGCGGGGATCCGCCTGCGTCGGGGAGTGCGGCATGGCCTCGCTTCCCCCGTACTTGGTGCGCTGCATGTCGACCGTCCGCAGGTAGAGATCGTATTGCATGGGGAAGTTCTTTCCCCACACGGCGGGATCGTCGATGGTCTCGTTTAGCTCCACCACCCGGTAGAACGGGTTCCTGGCTTCCTGCTTGCGTTCGAAAATGTTGACCAGCAGCGCCGCGATGGCCACCGTGCTCAGTGCCGCCAGGGCCACTACCAGCGCCAGCATGCGGCGTGAAGGTGTCGTTCCGTGAGTATCCGTATCATTCATGATTGCTTCCTACCAGCGTGGTGTGGGGTAAGGACGCGGCTGCTTCGGAGTGCCCCACCGAGGCGTGGCAACGCGTGCACTCGAGGCCCTGCGCCCGGCCGTGCACCACATTTCCGTCGATGGCCGCGGTGATGTTCTCGTGGCAGTATCGGCACGCGTTCTCCGTGATTTTATGATCGAACTTCGTAATCTCGATGGTGTCGGGGTACCACCCGGTGGTGAAGTAGAAGGAATGCCAGAAGCCGTTGTTGGCCTTGACCGCGTACTTCCCGATAAGGTTGTGAGGCGTGTGGCAATCGTTACAGGTGGCCGCCATGCGGTGGCTTGACTTCAACCACGCGTCATATTGAGCCCGCATTACATGACAGTTGGCGCAGGCGGCTGGATTGTTGGTCAGGTAGGAGTAGCCCTTGGAATAAATAAAGGTGTATCCGCCGAGCCCGATTAGCAGGCCCACAACGACGCCGAGGAGCAGAGTACTCCGAAGAGGCGACTTCATGGTTCTTTTGCGACCGGTGCTCAGCCGCTCCGGGCAGCATGTGCAGTTGAAAAAGAGAAATATACTCCTCGAAAGAACCAGCCTGGAGTTTTTTAAGTGGAAGTTCTCAATTCCCGGTTCCTATGCTCAGCCTCTGCCGCTGGCCGGTTCGCGCCCGATGGCTCGCGCCTCCGGTGGCGTGCATGGTATGTTCATTAACTTCGCTTCCGGGAGTGACTCTTTTCCGCAGGGGCCAACGCCGCCATGATTCGTTCGTACAAGGGAATGCATCCAAAAGTTCCCGCCTCCTGTTACGTGGATGCCTCGGCGCAATTGATTGGAGACGTCGTGCTGGGCGAGCATGCCAGCGTTTGGATGAATGCCGTGCTGCGCGGGGACGTCCATGAAATCCGCGTCGGAGCCCATTCCAATGTGCAGGATTGCTCGGTGCTGCACGGAATGAAGCAGCAGTACGGCGTCTACCTGGGCGAGTACGTCACCGTCGGGCACTCGGTCACTTTGCATGGCTGCGTGATCGAGGATCGCTGCCTCATCGGCATGGGGTCGACTATTTTGAATGGCGCACGCATTGGGGCGGGATCGATTATCGCGGCTGGTACCCTGATTCCCGAGAAGACGGTGATCGAGCCGGGCTCGCTTTGGATGGGCTCGCCGGGCCGGTTCCGGAGGAAACTCGGACCGGAAGATGCGGACACCATCCTGCGCTACGCGCGGAATTACTTGGAGTACAAGGAGTCGTATCTGGCCGAGAGCGGCGCCTAGCCTGTCGCTCCTGCAGAGCGACTGCTCGCGTTTGCGGGGTAGTGCGGGCAGCAACGCAGCCCATGGTTAACTGCTGCGAGCTGGCTGGGAAACGGAATTCATGACTAAAGTGGTTAAGGCTGTGCGCGGAACTCGGGATCTTTTACCGCCGGAGACGGGGTTATGGAACTTCGTCGAGGCCAGGGTGCGCGAGGTGTTTCGCGCCTACAACTTCCAGGAAATTCGGACACCGATCTTCGAATCCACCGAACTGTTCGCGCGCGGCGTCGGCGAGGACACCGACATCGTCGCCAAAGAGATGTACACCTGGGAGGATCGCGGGCGGGCGCAATCGGATCAGGGTCAGTCGCTCACCCTGCGTCCCGAAAATACCGCGGGCGTGGTGCGCGCCTATATCGAGCACAAGCTGTGGGACAGAGGACTCAACAAGCTCTTCTACATCGGGCCCCAGTTCCGGCGCGAGCGCCCGCAGAAGGGGCGGTACCGCCAGTTCTACCAGATCGGCGCCGAAGTCATTGGGCCGTCCACTGCCGGCAGCGAGTCGCCGGCCCGCGACGCCGAGATCCTCGAGATGCTCGCGACCTTGCTGGACCGGGTGGGAATCAAGGACTGGAACCTGCAGTTGAATTCGGTGGGCTGCCCCGCGGACCGGGCGCGCTTCAACGACGCCTTGCGCACCGCGCTGCAACCGGTGACGGCCCGGATGTGCGCCGACTGCCAGCGCCGCGCCGTCACCAATCCCCTCCGCGTATTCGACTGCAAGGTGCCCGAGGATCAACCCATCATCGATCAACTGCCCCGCATCAGCCAGTTTCTCGATGAAGGTTGCCGGAAGCACTTCGAACAGGTGCAGGCAATCCTGACATCGGTGGGCGTGCCTTTTACTTTGAACGACCGTCTGGTACGCGGGCTCGACTACTACACCCGCACTGCCTTCGAGTTCACCCACGGGGCGCTGGGCGCGCAGAACGCGATTCTTGGTGGCGGCAGGTATGACGGCTTGTCGGAGGCGCTGGGGGGTCCGGCGGCTCCCGGAATCGGCTTCGCCATTGGCGAGGATCGGCTCGTGATGTCGCTGGCCGCCTCGGCTCCCCCGGTCGAACCGAAGCCGGACGTCTATATCGCGCCGCTGGGCGATGGAATGAACCGCGAGGCGGCCCGCCTGGCGCGGGAGTTGCGCCGTCAGGACCTCGTGACGGAGCTGGGTGACGAGAGCTTTCGCCTGAAGAAGTCATTCGAAGCCGCGGCCAGGCTGGGCGCGCGCTACGTGTTGATCGTCGGCGAAAACGAAGTGAAGTCGGAGATGTTCGCCCTGAAAAACCAGGAGACCGGAGAGCAGGTTTCCGTACCACGAGCAGAGTTGGCAGCGCGGTTGAAGAAAAGCGCCTGACCGCAGCGGACCCCGAGCGCTCGCAGGACGTGCCCTGGCTACTCGCTGGTCAACGCGGGGATGGCTTGTTTCGGGCGCGTCGTCGCGGGTTGTACTTCGCGCAGCATGTAAGCGTTCGCCAGGTATTGCTGGACCATGCGCTGGGTGTTGAAGAACGATCCATTCAGGGCGATTGCCGAGCGCATTACCTCCGTGTAGCGGTTCGGAGTTCCGTAGAACATGGGCAGAATTTGCCGCTCCAGCTTGTCGTAGAGCGTGGAGACCTCGGAGTCGGTATCCTCCACCATGTCGGTGTTGCCGATAGCCCACCCGGTGATCCCTTCGATCCAGCCTTCCGCCCACCATCCGTCGATCACGCTGAAACTGGGGACACCGTTGAGCGCGGCTTTCATCCCGCTGGTGCCCGAGGCCTCTTGCGGGCGCATGGGTGTGTTGAGCCATAAATCGACGCCGCTGGTGATCAGCCTTCCCCAGTGCATGTCGTAGTTCTCCACGTAGACGGTGCGGATGACGTCGGAAAGCGATGCGGCGCCTTCGAAGACCTGGCGGATGATCTTCTTTCCGCCGTCGTCGCGCGGATGCGCCTTGCCGGCATAGACCAACTGGATCGGTCCCACGTCGCGCGCAATGCGCTTCAGCCGCTCCCGGTCGTGGAACAGCAAGTCGGCGCGCTTGTACGTACTGGCCCGGCGCGCGAAGCCCATGGTAAACACTTTCGGGTCGAGTGCAACTCCCGTGCGGTGTCGAATTTCGGCGAACAGTTCGCTCTTGGCTTTGGCGTGCGCCTCGCGGATGTCTGCCAGTGGAATGCTGATGGCGTAGCGCAAGTAGTTGTTGTCCGTGCGCCATCCGGAAATGTAGTTGTCAAACAGTTCCCCGAACGCCGCCGACGTCCAGGTGAGTGCGTGCACTCCATTGGTGATGGCGTTGATGTCGTAGTTCGGGAACATGCCGCGCGATACTTCCCCGTGGCGCATCGCGACCCCGTTGACGTACCCGGAAAAACGCAACGCAAGGTAAGTCATGTTGAGCGAGTCGTCGTGCAGCGCCTGGGTCTCCTCCAGTAGCGTGACGCGCTCATCGCCCAGCAGTTGGCGCACCAGCGGCTTGGGGAACTGGTCGTGTCCAGCCGGCACGGGCGTATGGGTCGTGAAGATGCACATGCGGCGGACGCCGTCGATGTCGAGTTGCTTCACTCGCCCCGCAAAACTCTGGTCCAGTCGGCGCTCCAGCATGCCCAGAGCCAGCAGGGCGGAGTGCCCTTCGTTCATATGGTAGGCCTGGATCTTGTCATGGCCGAGCTTCTGCAGAAGCTTCAGTCCACCCAACCCGAGAATGATCTCTTGAGCCAGGCGGTAGCGTTCATCGCCCCCGTACAGCGAGTCGGTGAGATGCCGATCCCACTCCTCATTTTCCGACAGGTTGGTATCGAGCAGATAAACCGCCACGATGTCGCCGTCGATCCCGACGACATCGTACTGCCACGCGCGGATCCAGACCTGGCGCTGCTCGATCTCGATGCTGATCCGGCCCTCGACTGCCTTCAGAACCCGCTCCGGCTCCCACTGTTGCGGCTGTTCGCTTTGCCGGCCCGATGCGTCCAGGTACTGCCGGAAATATCCGTTGCGGTAGACCAGTGTGACCGCCACCAGCGCTGCTCCCAGGTCGGCCGCGGAGCGCAGCGTATCCCCCGCCAGCATTCCCAAACCGCCGCTATACGTCGGCATGTTCGCGTCCAGCGCGATCTCCATGGAAAAGTAAGCGATGTTCGGAGATTTAATCCGTGGCTTCATAAGAAGACAATCAATGCATCACCGGGGTTGCGGTTCTGCAACTCCGCCCGCGATCTGAAAATCGTTTATCTGCACGGGCGCAGCACGGGAGAGTGATCCGTCTCGTGCCGCTTCTGTCCAGCGAGTCTGGCGGAGTCGGCTGCGCTTCGAAGCCAACATTATAGACGAGCGTGGTCGCAAACCTGTCGCAGTCTCGCCGGCGAAAGCCCTCCTCCTGCATTTTCTGTGCATTACGATGGCTGTGTGAATCGCAACCCAAAATCCCGGTCGGTCGGGTTGGCGCGCGCCCTGTCGAAGCTGGGATACTGCTCGCGCGCCCAGGCATTCGAACTGACCCGCGGCGGGCGCGTTCGCCTGAATGGCAAACTCGCGCGCAATCCGGAGACTCCTGTGCGTCTTGGCCAGGACCGTATTGAGGTAGATGGAGAACCAATCGAAGCCGCAGCTCGCGTTTATCTGATGATGAATAAGCCCCGTGGAGTGGTGACGACCGCCTCCGATGAAAAGGGACGAAAGACCGTCTATGACTGCTTGCAGAAGGATTTGCCGTGGCTGGGACCGGTCGGGCGGCTCGACCAGGCCAGCGAAGGCTTGTTGCTTCTGACCAACGATTCGGAGTGGTCCGCAAAACTGATCGCTCCACAAACCCACCTCGACAAGACCTATCACGTGCAAATTGGCACCCGGGCCGACGAAGACCTGCTCGGCCGCCTCGGGCGGGGCGTTCCCACCAGGACGGGTGAGATCCTGCGCGTCAAGCGGGCACGCCGGCTTCGCGGTGGCGAGAAGAACACCTGGTTGGAGGTGGTTCTCGATGAAGGCAAGAACCGGCACATCCGAAGAATTTTCGACGGCCTCGGCACCGAAGTGTTGCGCCTCGTCCGGGTCTCTATCGGCGATGTTATTTTGGGAGACCTGGCGAAGGGAGAAGTGCGGGCGCTCACCCGTGAAGAAAAATTGGCGCTCGATCGTGGCATCACCGGCATGCCAGCGTCCCGCGCGGAGTGAGCAGGACTCCTCCGGCCGGCGTTAACCCTTTGTGAAGGGATAGCCCTTTTCGCGCCAGTCCCGCACTCCACCGTCCATCGAGATGACGTTGGTGTACCCCATCTTTTGCAGGTTGTCGGCAGCCAGCGCCGAACGGAAGCCTCCGCCACAGTAGAGTACCAGGGGTGTATTCAAGTCGGGCACCTTCTGCTCGATATCCCGCTCGATCACACCCTTACCCATGTGGATCGCGCCGGGAAGATGATCCTTCTCGAATTCGCTTTCTTCGCGTACGTCCACCAGCACGAACTTGTCGCCGCGATCCATCCGCGTCTTCACCTCATCCACCGTGGTTTCGCCCACCCGGCTCTTTGCGTCTTCGACTATTTTCAGGAAGCGAGGGGGATGTTGCACTGCCATAAGAGACCTCCCGGAAATCGATTGTGAATCGGAACTGTATTTTACCGAAAACCAACTCAGACTGGCTGCGGGAGGGCTGCGCATGGCTCCGTGGCTGCGGTACCATAGACAGTCAGGACCAGAACCGCAGGGCAGCCCAACCTTCGAATCCAAACGACCGCTCGCGTCGTCTAAAGCAGCTGGCGCGTTCGGGCTGTAGTTGCTTCCGGTCGTTATTCTAGCGAGAACCTAAGGATCATTTCTGATGGCAGCCCCGGCAATTATCACCGTCGACGATGAACCCGAAGTATTGCGGGCGGTAGAGCGCGATCTGCGCCGCAAGTATGGCAAGGACTATCGCGTTCTCGGTACCGACTCCGGCAGCGGCGCGGTGGATCTCTTGAAGCAGCTCAAGACCCGCGGTGACAGCCTCGCGCTCACCTTGGCCGACCAGCGCATGCCCCATATATCCGGGCTGGACGTGTTAGGCGAATCCATGCAACTGTTCCCGCAAGCCAAGCGCGCCCTGTTGACCGCCTACGCCGATACCAACGCCGCGATTGCCGCCATTAACACCGCGAAAGTTCATTACTACCTGCTCAAGCCCTGGGATCCTCCGGAAGAGAAACTGTATCCCGTGCTCGATGATTTGCTGGAGGATTGGCAGGCGGAATACAAGGCTCCCTACAACGGCCTGCGCGTGTTGGGCTCGCGCTGGTCCCCGGCCAGCCACCAGCTAAAAGATTTTCTGGGACGGAATCAGGTTCCCTATCAGTGGACCGACGTGGAGATCGCGTCTCCCGATCAGGAAGTGCAGCAACTGATCCCCAATGTCGACTTGAAGTCGGCGTCCTTGCCGCTGGTCGTTTTGCCTGGGGGCGAGATTCTTTCCAATCCCCCGGTCGCCGAGTTGGCGGCCCGGATCGGCCTGCGGACCCGGGCCGAGACTACGTTCTACGATTTCGTCATTGTTGGTGGCGGCCCCGCCGGCCTGGCGGCCGCGGTCTATGGTGCCTCCGAAGGCTTGAAAACCCTGCTGGTCGAGCGTTCCGCTCCCGGCGGCCAGGCAGGGATGAGCTCGCGCATCGAAAACTACCTGGGATTTCCTTCCGGCCTGACCGGCGCCGACCTCGCCCGGCGAGCTTTCACCCAGGCCAAGCGCTTCGGCGCTGAGATCCTGTCGCCTCAGGAGGTGGTCGGGCTCAGAGTCGATGGCCCCTACCGTTTCGTGAAATTGCGGGATGGCAACGAGATCAGCTGCCACGCGCTCCTGATTGCCAGCGGCCTTTCGTGGAAGAAACTGGATATCCCCGGCGTCGAACGCTTCCAGGAAGCAGGCGTCTACTATGGCGCCGCCATGACCGAAGCCCAGTTGTGCAGCGGCGAGGACGTTTACCTGATCGGCGGCGCCAATTCCGCCGGCCAGGCCGCCGTATATTTCGCTCAGTTCGCTCGCTCCGTCACCATGCTCGTGCGCGGCGATTCACTCCAGAAGGGCATGTCGCAATATCTGATCGATCAGATTCGCGAGATCCCCAACATCCGGGTAGAAACCCAGGCGGAAGTTGTAGAGGTGCTTGGCAACGGCCACCTCGAGTCGATCACCATCGCCAATCACGCCAACGAAACCATCCGCACCGAGCCCACCAGCGCGCTCTTTATTTTTATCGGCGCCGTGCCTTGCACCGCCTGGCTGCGCGGAATGCTTCCCATGGATGAGCGTGGCTATCTGCTCACCGGCACGCTCTTGCCCAAGGATGGCGACCGTCCCAGGGGCTGGAAAGAGGAACGGGACCCGTTTATTTTTGAAAGCATCATTCCCGGCGTGTTTGCCGCAGGCGATACCCGCCATTCTTCCATCAAACGAGTGGCCTCTGCGGTGGGGGAGGGATCGATCACCGTGCAGATGGTGCACCAGTATCTCGGCAAGGTGAAGTGAGCGGGCTCTTCCGCTCTCCTCGCTGCAGTCGGCCGGATTGACACCGGATTGACCATAGACGGATCGCAAGCTTTGCGGTCGGGCTTCCAGATGGGAAGCGGACTGCTTCACAGAGTTGAAGTTTCCAGGAACCGTTGAGGATGCTTCTGTGAATCCACAAGTCCAGGACATCATTCGGCACGGATACGTTTGGCTGTTTCTCGCCACCCTGCTGGAACGGCTCGGGCTGCCGCTGCTGGTGACGCCGGTGATGGTGGCCGCGGGCGCGGTGGCCGGGATCGGCAACCTCAGCCTGCTGGCCATCATCCTGGTTGCGGTCGTTGCCTCTGAGATCGGCGACTTGATCTGGTACGAACTCGGACGGCGCCAGGGTTCGTCCGTACTCCGCCTCCTCTGCAGGATTTCCCTGGAGCCGGATTCGTGCGTGCGCCGCTCCGAAGATGCTTTTGCCCGGCACACCACCAGTTCGTTGCTCTACTCCAAATTTGTTCCTGGCGTCGGCCGGCTCGCCGGACCCGTCGCCGGCATGTCGGGCTTGGGCCGCGCTCGCTTTTTGATCCTGAATGCGCTCGGGTCCCTGCTTTGGGCCGCGGTCTTCGCGCTGGTGGGATATATTCCCGCCCGGAAGCTTCCCATCGACGTATTGCTGGTGGAGGCCGCGGGTTGGCTCCTGCTTTTGCTGGTCGTTGCCCTGGTCGCGAACGTGGTGTGGAAGTATGTGCAGCGGCAAAAATTTATCCGCTCCTTGCGGGTGTCGCGGATGACAGTCCAGGAATTGAAAGCCGCCATCGATCACGGAGACCGGCCCTTCGTGGTCGACCTCCGCCACCGCCTGGAATTCCTGGTGAATCCCCGTACCGTCTCGACCGCGGTGCGCATCTCCCCCGACGAGCTTTCCTTGCGCCATGCCGAGATTCCCCGCGATCGTGAGGTCGTGCTCTACTGCACCTGTCCCAGCGAGGCGACCAGTGCCAAGGTGGCCATGGACTTGAAACAGATCGGAATCACCCGCGTGCGGCCGCTGATGGGCGGGTTGCAGGCTTGGGAAAACCAGGGCTACCCCATGGACGAGTTCTACCCCGAAGCCGAGGCCCAGGCGGCGTCCTAGCCGCACCCCAGATTTTAGGCCCCTCCACCCTAGCTCGGCAGCCTGCCCGCCTCCGCTTGTGGGTTACCTGAGGCCGGCCCCCGGGCTCCTGTCCGGACGTGCGCCCGGGCACCTCCTGGTGTGACCCAGATCACAGGTCTGAGTGATTATCCTTTGCTATAGTGCCCGCAGTGGGATAGACCATGAGCACACCCTACGGCATCCAGATCACCGAAAATTGCCTGCTCTGCAAACTGCGGCAGCATGGCTTCTTTTGCGAGATGCCGAAGCCCGCTCTGGACGAACTGGAAAAAGTGAAATACGCCAGCGCCTATCCCCAGGGCGCCGTCCTGTTTGTCGAAGGCCAGGCCCCGCGCGGCGTCTACGTGATCTGCAGCGGGCGCGTGAAACTCTCGACTACTTCCCGGGATGGCAAGACCCTCATCCTGCGCATCGCCCAGGCCGGCGAAGTCCTCGGCCTGCACGCCACCGTCTCGGGCAAACCGTACGAGCTTACCGGCGAGACCCTGCAACCCTGTCAGCTCAATTTTGTGCGCCGCGACGACTTCCTTCGCTTCCTGCAACATCATGCCGATGCCTGCCTGAACGCGGCCCAGCATTTGAGCCAAAACTGCCAGAGTGCCTACGAAATGATTCGCTCGCTGGGCTTGTCCCATTCCGTGTCGGAGAAGCTGGCCCGCCTGCTTTTGGAATGGGCCGCCGATGGCGATACCACGGCCGAGGGTATCCGCATCAAAGTGTCGCTGACCCACGAGGAGATCGCCCAGCTGATCGGCACATCACGGGAGACGGTGACACGCGTGCTCAGCGAGTTCCGCCAGAAAAAGCTGGCACAGTTGCGCGGCTCCACCCTGCTCATCCTCGATAAGCCCGGCATGGAAAAGCTGATCGAAAGTTAGCTTCTCCTTCCTTCCCTTCATCCCACTCACCTTTGGTAAGAATCTGCGGATTACTGGCGTTACTTTACCCGCTGGAAGTGCGGGCATAAGCTGCGGCCTATGAAGCTGAATGCGCTGCTGATGTGCCGCGAGCATGAGTCCCTGCAAATGCTGGTGGGCGCTCTGGAGCAACTCGCCATCGACGAGGAGGTTTGCGTTTCCGAAACCGAAGCGATGGAGTTGCTTGCTCTCGGCCACTATTCCGCCCTGGTGGTCGACTTTGATTTGCCCGGCGCCGCCCAGTTGGCTCGCATGGCACGCCTCGCCCCGGCGCAACGCCGCCCGGTCGTGTTCGCGATGATCAATGCCTTGACCGACGTGGCCAGCGCCTTCCAGGCAGGCGCAAATTTTGTGCTTTACAAACCGCTGGTGCGCGATCAGCTGTTGCGTTCTCTGCGCGCCGGAAGGGCCTTTATGCGGCCCGATCGTCGGCAATCGGCGCGCCAGAAGACCCAGGCCCTCGTCTACCTGCGCTTCGGAGACGTTTGCCCGGTCCCCGCCCTGGTGCTCGAAGTCAGCCAGGACGGTCTCTCCGTGCAGGCTTCCGAGCCATTGCCCGCGGCGGAATTGCCCCTGCGCTTCATCTTGCCGGGAACCACTTACATGATCGAGGGCAGCGGCGAAGTCACCTGGGCAGACGACAGCGGGCGGGCAGGAATCTTCTTCAGCAAACTCACCCCGGCCGCTCGCCGCCAGTTGAAAGCATGGTTGTCCAAGCGGGACAAGCGCAAGTCTCGATCCCAAGGGCTTGCACCGGCCCGCGCCAGGACCCACACCGTCGCCGCTGCGGCTCACTGAAAATCGTTCCCCAGGTTCCCAGTATCTCGGTTCGCAGCCTCACTGCTGTCATACGCAGTCGCATCCCTCACTGCTTCCCCTTGCCCTGGTCGATCATGGCAAAAGCCAACCCTGAAATCTGCCGTCTGAAATCTGCAAAATCTGAAAATCTGAAATCTGCAATCTGAAATCTGAATCTGAAATCTGAAATCTGAAATCTGAATCTGAAACCTGAAATCTGCCACCCGAGACCTGTTGTAATACTCACATGAGCGAGTTGACCTCCCTCTCCGCCGTGGCGATGGCGGAGCAAGTCCGCAACAAGAAGATTTCTCCTGTAGAACTCGTCGACGCTCACCTGGTGCGGATCGCGAAACTGAATCCTCGTTTGCATGCGTTTGTCGCGCTGGATGAGGAGCGCGCGCGGCGCGATGCCCGCACCCTGGAAGCGGCTGCCGTGCGCGGTGAAGTTCGCGGTGCTTTGCACGGGGTTCCCATCAGCATCAAGAGTTCGATTGATACCGCCGGGCTCCCCTGTGAAGCTGGAACTCGGTTACGCGCCGGCTACGTTGCGGCCAACGATGCGCCGCTGGTCTCGCGGCTCCGCGCGGCCGGAGCCATCGTCCTGGGAGTGACCAACACGCCGGAACTGCTCATGGCGTGGGAGACCGACAACCTTCTTTATGGACGCACCAACAACCCCTGGGACCTGGCACGCACCCCGGGCGGGTCGAGCGGCGGAGAGGCCGCAGCCATTTCATCCGGATGTTCAGCCGGCGGGGTTGGCAGCGATGGCGGCGGATCCATCCGGGTCCCGGCCCACTTCAGCGGCATCTGCGGCCTCAAGCCCACCCCGGGGCGCATTCCTTCCACGGGACACTTCCCGGTCTCAGCGGGGCCGTTCGCCCTGCTGGGAGTCGTTGGTCCGATGGCCCGCACGGTGGCCGATCTGCAGGCGTTGTTTGAAGCAATGGCCGGCGCGGACGATGGCGATCCTTTATCAGCGCCCGTGCCGCTGCGCAACATCACGCGGGAAGATTTGAAGCAGGTTCGGATTGGATACTTCGAGGACGACGGCCGGACCCCGGTAACTCCTGAAACACGAGCCACCGTGCAAGCCGCTGCCGAAGCCTTGCGCCGTGCAGGCCTCGAGGTCATTCCATTTCGTCCCGAAGGTCTTGAGCAAGCGCGCCAGCTCTGGTGGAGGCTCTTCGGCACGGCCGGCGGCATGGTTCTGGAACCCTTCACCAAGGGCCACGAAGCGGAACTGTCGCCCCTGTTGCAGGAATTTCTGGGCTGGGTGAGGGCCGAACCCGCGCACACTGGCCAGACATTGCTCTCCACCTGGCTCGATCGCGATGCCGTGCGCGGCCGCATCCTGGCGCAGATGCAGAACTTTCCCATCCTCTTATGTCCGGCAGCGGCGATTCCCGCATTTCGACACGGCGAGCGCAGTTGGGTGATTGAGGGCAAGACGGTCAACTATCTCGATGCGTGGAGCTACACCGAGTGGTTCAACCTTCTGGGGAATCCGGCAGCGGTGGTTCCGGTGGGACACTCGGCCGCGGGATTGCCCCTCGGCGTGCAGATTGTCGGCCGTCCCTGGCAGGAGGAACTCGTGCTTTCCGTCGCCGCGAAATTGGAGCAAGAATGCGCCGGCTTTCGGCCGCCCTCCCTGGATTGATTTTCAAATCCCGAAGCTGACGACGGTGCACTCCCCCCGGAATAAATCGGCCAGCCCGAACTAGTATTTTTGTACTATTACCCCTCTCCGCACGCGGCTTTATCCTCTCCGGGATCATCAATTTGCATTCGTCTCGTTGTGGGCGCGACGAGCAGTTCCCGGGTTAAAACTTCAGCATGGCATCTCCTCCGCGTTCGGTCGGGCAAAAACTGCTGCTTGGGCTGGTCGTCTTTCTGACCGCGTCCGCCGTCTACCTGTACGCCTTTCCTCAGACGAATGTCTTGTATGCCGTCGTGGTCTTGCTTCACCTCGCCGCCGGAGTTGCGGGGACTCTCCTGCTCCTTCCCCTGCTTGGCCGGCTCTTGCGCGAAGGCACGTGGTTGAGCCGGGCAGGTTGGTCTCTGTTCCTGGCAGGCGCTGCCATCGGCTTTTGGCTGGTTCGTACCGGAACCCTTCGATCCGAGTGGAAGTGGATGTACGCGCACATGTTGGTCTGTGCAGCGGCCTTAGCTTTCCTGATCGCCGAGTCTGTCGGTCGACATGGATGGCTGGGTTCCGGAAGGGGCGCCGCCGTGCTGCGCCTGGCATGCTGTCTTCTGATTCTGGCCGGGCTGGGCGCCGGCTTGCGCTATGTGCGTGAAGCCCGCTGGGCCAACCGCGCCCGCATCGAAAATCCGGAACTGCCCCCGCTGAACATGGATCAGGAAGGTGATGGACCCCAGGGTCCATTTTTCCCCAGTTCCGCCCAGGTCTACGGCCACCGCAAGATTCCCAGTAAGTTTTTCATGGAGTCGGAATCCTGCAAGCGCTGCCATGAGGATATCTATAACCAGTGGTTCAGTTCGGCCCATCATTTTTCCTCATTCAATAATCAGTGGTACCGCAAGAGCATCGAGTACATGCAGGACACCATCGGGACCAAGCCTTCCAAGTGGTGCGGAGGATGTCACGATCCCGCCGTGCTGTACGCCGGCTTGATGGATACTCCCATCAAGCAGATCGTGCACACGCCGCCCGCGCAGGCTGGACTCGGCTGCATGATGTGCCACTCGATTGCCGCCGTGAAGTCGACCATGGGGCAGGGCGATTTCTACCTCGAGTATCCCGAACTGCATGAACTCGCCGCCAGCCAGAATCGATTCGTGCGGACCATGCACGATTTTCTCGTCAAGCTCAATCCCGAACCCCACCGGCGCGCATTTCTTAAGCCGTTCATGAAGACTCAGACCGCTGAATTCTGCTCCTCCTGTCACAAGGTGCATCTCGACGTGCCCGTGAACCGTTACCGCTGGATCCGCGGCTTTAACGAGTATGACAACTGGCAGGCCAGCGGCGTCTCGGGGCAAGGCGCTCGCTCCTTCTACTACCCCAAGAACCCGCAACAGTGCGCCGATTGCCACATGCCGCTCGAGCGCTCCCAGGACATGGGCAATGTAGCCGGCAGCGTGCACTCGCATCGCTTTCCCGCCGCCAACACCGCCTTGCCCACCGCGAATGACGATGCCACGCAGTTGCAGGTCACCGAAGCTTTCCTCAAGGCGGGCATCCTGAGCGTCGATATCTTCGCCTTATCCCCGGCGCAAGCCGTAGCCAGGCCCGGGGCAACCGGCCAGGCAGACCTAGCGACTACCTTTGCCGTCGGCGAAGAGGCTGAAGCAAAAATCACTCCCGGCGCAGCCGGAGACGCCGTCCCCGTCACCGCTCCGCTGAATCGCGTCCAGCCGTTGCTGCGGCGCGGCGATACCGTCCGCGTCGACGTCGTGGTGCGTACAAAAAAGATCGGGCACTTTTTCCCTGGCGGCACCGTCGATGCCTACGATACCTGGCTCGAATTGAAAGGCACCGACGACCGCGGCCAGACGGTTTTCTGGAGCGGCATGGCCGAAGATGGAGGCAAGGGTCCGGTAGAGAAGGGCGCCCATTTCTACCGCTCACTCCAGATCGATGAACATGGCAATCCCATCAACAAGCGCAATGCCTGGGCCACCCGCTCCGTGGTCTATGTGCGCCTGATTCCCCCGGGCGCAGCCGACACGGTTCACTATCGCGTGCATATTCCGGAGAATGCCGGCAATCGCATCACCCTGCACGCCCGCTTGTGTTATCGCAAATTCTCCTGGTGGGGCACGCAGTTCTCCTTTGTTGGACAGCCCGATGCACAGCACCCGGAGTTGGTGACTCCGAACTACGACGATCGCAAGTTCTCCCTCGACGCTCCTTTGAGCGGCGTTTCGGCAAAAGCAGAAAAAATTCCGGATGTTCCCATCGTCGCGCTTGCTGAGGACCAGGTAACTCTGGTGGTTGCCGCCAGCAACGCGCCGGTTGCACCACCCCAGGTCGAACTCAAGGCCGAAGATTGGCAGCGCTGGAATGACTACGGCATCGGTCTGTTTTTGCAGGGTGACCTGAAAGCGGCGCAGGCGGCCTTCCACAAGATTACGGAAATTGATCCTAAGAATCCGGACGGCTGGGTCAATCTGGGACGCACGGCCGTGCAGGAAGGCGACATGGACGCCGCCCGCACGGTGCTGGAGAAAGCCCTGGCGGCCAGTCCCGACCTGGCGCGCGCCCATTATTTCTATGCCCGGGTTTTGCGCGCGGACGGAAAATATGAGGAAGCGGCCGGCCATTTGCGCAAGGTGCTCGCTCAATATCCCCGCGACCGCGTCGCTTTGAATGACCTGGGCAGAATCCTGTTCTTGGAGCGCAAGTATGACGACGCCGTGAAAGTGCTGCAGGCCGTGCTCGCCATCGATCCCGAGGACCTGCAGGCCCATTACAACCTGATGCTCTGCTACAACGGGTTGGGCAACGAGCCGATGGCCAGGCAGCATCAGGAGCGCTATCTGCGCTTCAAGGCTGATGAAGCCTCCCAGACCATTACCGGCAAGTACCGCCAGCTTCATCCCGAGGACAACAATGAACGGCAGTCGATCCACGAGCATGGATCCGTCGCGCTGAGTGGTCTCGCTGGTAAGGCTGCTGCCTACCGGCGCTCGCCCCACCCGGCAACCGTGGCACGCGCATCCCAATAACTTTCGAGCCCCATGAACAAAATCACAACCTTTTTCATTTTGCTGCTGGCTGGCACGGCGTCCGCGTTCCCGCAGGGCGTGCAGTTTCACGACATCACCGCCCAGGCCGGAATTCATTTCGCTCATAACAACGCCGCTTTCGGAAAGAAGTGGCTGCCGGAGACCTTGGGCCCAGGCTGCGCCTTCATCGATTACGACAACGACGGCTATCCCGACATCGTGCTGGTGAATGGCGAAGACTGGCCCGGGCACGCCAAGACTCCCTCCACGCTGAAGCTCTATCACAACAATCACGACGGAACCTTTACCGACGTGACCCGCAAAGCCGGCCTCGCCGTCTCCCTGTTCGGCATGGGCGTGGCGGTCGGAGACTACGACAATGATGGACACGACGATCTATTTGTAACCGCACTCGGCCAGAGCCGCCTGTTCCATAACAATGGCAATGGCACCTTCACCGATGTGACCAAATCTGCCGGCTTGTGGGGGCCGAGCGAGCTTTCCACCAGCGCCGCCTGGGTCGACTACGATCGCGATGGGAAACTCGATCTGGTGGTCGCGAACTACGTGCAGTGGTCGCCTCAGACTGACATCTATTGCACGCTGGATGGTGCGCACAAGTCCTACTGCACGCCCGAATCGTACAAAGGAGTATCGGCGCGCGTCTGGCACAACCTGGGAAACGGAAAATTTGAGGATGCCACCCAGAAAGCCGGACTCAGCGATCCAACTTCGAAGAGCCTGGGCGTCGCGATCCTCGACTACAACGGCGACGGCTGGCCCGATATCCTGCTCGCCAATGACACCCAGCCCAATAAGCTCTACCTGAACAGGCAGAACGGAACTTTCGAGGAGAAAGCCGTTGCGGCCGGAATCGCGTTCAGCGAGGATGGCGTGGCCCGCGCCGGCATGGGCGTGGATGCGGCCGACTACGACCGCTCCGGCCGGCCCAGCCTGATGATTACCAACTTCGCCAACCAGATGATCTCCCTCTATCACAACGAGGGCAACGGCCTGTTCGTGGACGAGGCGCCGCGCTCCGAGGTCGGACGCAACACCCTGGTCACGCTCGGCTTCGGCTGCTTCTTCTTCGACTACGACAACGACGGCTGGCCCGACATCTTCGTCTCCGATGGGCACATCGAAAATGAAATCGAGCGCGTGCAAAAGCGCGTCTCCTATGCCGAGCCCCCGCATTTGTTTCGCAACCTGGGAGCCGGAAAGTTTCAGGAAGTGACTCCGCAAATGGGTGCGGCCTTTGCCAGCCCCAAGGTTGGGCGCGGCGCCGCCTACGCGGATATCGATAACGACGGCGCGCTCGACCTGCTGGTGACCACAAACGGTGGCCGCCCCTGGCTGTTTCATAACCTGGGCGGCACCAATCACAGCCTGCGCGTCAAGCTGGTGGGGACCAAATCGAACCGCGATGGCATTGGTGCGGTGGTGCGGGTCACCTCCGGTGGCGCTAAACAGTGGCTCATGTTGCGCAGTGGTTCCAGCTACCTCTCGCAGAGCGAACTGGTGCTGACGTTCGGCCTGGCGAACGCGACCACCGCGGAAACCGTCGAGGTGCAATGGCCGAGCGGACAGGTCGATAAACTCGCCGGCGTCGCCGCGGATCAGACCGTGACCGTGCAGGAAGGGAAGGGCGTGGTGGGCAATCGCGCTTTCCGCAAGCCAACCCCAACCGGTCCCGCGGTCAAGCCCCCGAGCAGCTAGGGGCCAGCCCCGTCGCACTCGAGTGACGCGGCGGGCTCGGTCATGCCCCGTCCTGCGACGGAGTAGTAGGATGGTGTGGCTCGCTTGCGGCTTGCGACAACTTGGAAGGCCGGCGCCGCTTGCAGTCCGCCTCATCGACCATGAAACCAAGAGTTTGGATCTGGACGCTCGGCTTGGCCTTCGTGGGCTACGCACTCGCCGGTCGCGGAGCGGTACAAAATCCCGTTACACAACTGCTGGGCGCGGCATTGGGAGGCGCAGTCGGCTTCTGCGTGGGATGGGGACTGCAACGGCTTCTTGAAAAGAGCCGCAGGCGCTGAAGGCCGGGATGAATCACTCGATCATGAAACTTTCTCGGGTTGTGTTTCTAGCTGTCCTTCTGGTGCTGGCAGCGGGTATTTTTGCGGCTGCTCCACACCGTGCGTCGGAGGCGAACGCGGCCGCCAAAGCTGCGGAGGCGGCCCGCCTCAACAACATCGGCGTCGCCTACATGAACCAGCAGTTGTTCGAGAAAGCGCTCAAGGAGTTTGAGGCCGCCAGTGCCCAGGATCCTTCGTCCATGGTCGCGCGGCTGAACCGGGGCGTCGCACTGCTCAACCTGCAGAAGGTCGACGAGGCCAAGGCCCTGCTCGAAGACGTCGCCAGGCAGGCCCCGAAAGACGCGCACGCCTGGTACAACCTCGGGCTCTTCTACAAAAACACCAACGAAACCGATGCCGCCGCCGCCGCCTTCAGGCACGTAACCGATATCGATCCCGATGACGCCGACACCTGGTATTTCCTCGGCTCGGTGTACGCCCAGGCCAGGCAGTATCCCCAGGCGATCGATGCGTTCGAGCACGCGCTCAAGCTCAATCCCCTGCACGCCTCGGCCGAGTTTGGAATCTCGCGCGCCTACCAGCAGTCCGGAAAAACCGATACTTCGCGCGAGCATCTGAAAAAGTTTCAGTACATCAAGGACAACAAGCTGGGCTCGCCCATGAGCTTGGCCTACGGCGAGCAGGGTCAATATTCGCGCGCGGAAGAGTCAGTGGGCGCCGTGCAGAAGGTGCCGCCGGCGATTCCGGTGAAGTTTGTGGATGTGACGGCGGAGTCGGCCCTGCTTTCGGGGCCCTCCGACCGGCATGTGACCGATCGGCCTCCTTGGTTAGGCTCGGGCGCCTGCTTTCTCGATTTCGATGGCGACGGCAAGCTCGACGTATTTCTCGCCGACGGCGGTCCCGGCGGCGGCATGGCCTTGTATCACAATCTGGGCAATGGCAAGTTCGAGGACGTAACCAGGAAGGCGGCCCTCAACCCAAGACTGCATGGCATTGGCTGTGCCGCAGCCGACTATGACAATGATGGCGCCACGGATCTCGCCGTGACCGTCACCGGCCGTGTCTTGCTGCTGCATAACGAGAAAAACGGGCTGTTCTCCGATGCGACTGAGAAATCCAGCATCAAGAGTGAAGGCTTCAACGTTGCCCTGACCTTTGTCGACTACGATCACGATGGCGATCTTGACCTCTTCGTGACCAGATTCAAAATGGTCAGGGACGCCGCCTCCGATTCCATGCCGGGGCGCAGTTACTGGGCCTACGCCTCGGTCGTCGATCAGGCATCCGGCAGTGTGATGTGGCGCAACAATGGGGACGCTACCTTCACCGACGTATCCGAAGCCACCGGCCTGGGCGAAATCGGTCCCAGCTTCGGCGCACTGGGCACCGATTACAACAACGACCGCGCGGTAGACATCGTGGTTTCCTCAAAAGTTCCCGCTGTTTTCGAGAACCCGCGCGAAGGGAAGTTCCTTAAGCGCGAGCCTTGGGATCGTGGCATGCCCGGCCATCCCACCGGTACCGCCGTTCTTGATTTCAATCACGACGGATGGATGGACCTGGTCTTCACGCATGCCGGCGAAGGCCCCGCGGTTTCGCTCTGGCGCAGTGTGGCGGGCAAGCGGTTCGAGGCCGTCCCTCTTCCGAAGCTCGATTGGGTCCAGGCCTTTGGCGTGGCCGCCATCGATTACGACAACGATGGCTGGGTGGATCTCGCGGCCGTCGGCATGACCAAAGACGGCAAGGCCGAGATCAGGCTGTTTCGCAATCTTGGGCCGGATGGATTTAAGGATGTAACTGCCGATGTCGGCTTGGACAAGATCGCGCTGAAAGATCCGCGCGCCCTCATCACCGGCGACTACGACGGCGACGGCGCCACCGATCTGCTCATCACGCAGAATGATGGCGTGGCGGTTTTGCTTCGCAATCAGGGTGGCAACAAGAACAACTGGCTCCGTCTGAACCTGAAAGGCCTGAACGACAACAAGTCGGCCATCGGCACCAAGGTCGAGGTCTTCGCCGGCGCGAACCGCCAGAAGTTTGAAATCTACGGATCGTCGGGCTACCTGGGACAGAACTCTCCCTTCCTGACGGTTGGCCTCGGACAGGCCCGGCAAGCCGACGTGGTGCGCATGCTCTGGCCCACGGGCGTGCTCCAGGACGAAATTGAAGTCGCCGCCAACCACGAGCAGCCCTATCTCGAACTCGATCGCCGTGGCAGTTCCTGTCCCACCCTGTTCGTGTGGGACGGCCACCACTACGAACTGGTCGGGGACATGATTGGCGCGGGCGTTGTCGGCCACTGGGTTGGCCCGAATGAGCGCAACCTGCCGCGTCCCGCCGAGTACATCAAGCTGGATCGCAACACGATCCATCCGAAACAGGGAAAGCTCAGCTTCCGGCTGATGGAGCCGATGGAGGAAGCGGTCTATCTCGACGAAGTGCAATTGGTGGCGGTCGATCACCCCGCGGGATTTGACGTCTATCCCAACGAGTATTTCGCCAGCAATCCGCCGTTCCCCGCATTTCGCGTAATCCAGAGCCGGGGCGCGCACTTACCCTTTGCCGCCCGCGACGAGCATGGCCACGATCTCATGCCGGCTCTGCGAGCCCACAAATACTTTGGCGACTTCGAACTGCTGCCCTTCCATGGATTCACCAAAACCCACTCCCTGGAGCTCGATCTCGGTGAACCCTATCGCGGCGGGCCCCTCGTGCTGCTGATGCACGGCGAGACGGAATACTTCACCGCGACCAGCGTCTACGCAGCCCACCAGGCAAAAGTGGAGGCAATCGCACCCTACGTCGAGGCCCTCGACGCACATGGCAAGTGGAAGCGCGTGCTCGACGACATGGGTTTCCCCGCCGGCGGCCCGCGCACCATCACGCCCGATCTCACCGGCAAGTTGCCGCCGGGTACGCGCCGGATTCGCATCACCACCAACCTGCAGGTTTATTGGGACAGCATTTCCATCGATCGCAGTTCGCAGGATGGGCAGGTTCGACTGACGCGAGTATCCCCCGCCAGCGCCCAGCTCGATTTCTACGGGCATCCCCGGCAGATCGAAGGCGAACCAAGGGGTAATGTGAAATACGTGTATGAAGAAGTAAGCCCGACCGGACCCTTCGCGCGTCAATCTGGCGACTACACCCGCTACGGAGACGTGCTTGCCCCTGCTGACGTCGTTCGATGACCGCATGGTCGTGATCGGTACGGGAGATGAGATCGCGCTGGAGTTTGATCCGTCGAAACTGCCGCTGCTCCCCTCAGGATGGGCCCGCGACTACTTCTTCCTGGTGAATGGCTACGAGAAAGATATGGATTTCTATGCGGCCGACGGCTTCACGGTGGAACCGCTACCGTTCAAGGCGATGAAGGGATATCCGTACAAGCAGTCTTATCCGCTCGATCGGGCACACCTTGATTACCTGCTCGAATACAACACGCGCCATGTGTCAGGCAACGAGGCGACAGGCTATTCCTATCAGTATCCGAAGAAGCAGGGTCAAGAACACTAGAAAAAAGACGCAGAAAGACAACCGTCAGCTCGTGTCGGTACGGTTATTTTGCCGGCATCGGACAGTTGTCGAGCCGGCCTCGCTCGCAGCCCGTAACCGCAGTTCCTATGGCGTGGTCCCGTAATTTTGCGGCAGGGCCTTCGCCAGATCTTTCCATCCCACCAGGATGAATCCCTGGTCTTTTAGAAATTTCTGGAACTCAGGACTCTTCACCATGTCGAAGTCATGCTGACGCCAGGCCGCGCCCCAATCGGGATGGTCAAAGGTAGCGCCGCGCATCTCATCGTCGTCGTAGGCGAGGTGAACGATGACCTCGTAGACCCCGGGCCCGAGCGGCGCAAGCTGCTTTTCGTACCATCCCGTCCAATCTTTCGCATCGATGCCCGGGTCGATCGAGACCACTTTCTGGACGAGGACTTCGTCCGCGGGCGGCGCCACACCCAGCGGCCCATGGGTTCCCGCCCATTCTTCCAGGATCGGTACCCGGTACGAGTGGCCCATCTTCATGTAGACCTTATCCAGGTCCGGTGAGCGGAACAGCGCGGCCATGTGGGTATCGAGATGGGTGACGTGGACCCCGAACTTCTGCGCCCGATCAATCTGCGCCCGCAGTTCGGTCTCCACTTCGCTGACCTTGGCGTTCTTCCCAACCTCGGGAGTGTCCAGCGGCAGATACCCGTCTGCGTCGAGCAACGAAGGAACCTGGTCTTTGGATGTGACCGGTCCCCAGCGGAAAGTTGTCCATTCACTGTTGAGCGCCTGGTGAATGCCCAGGTCTGCCTCGGGATGCGCCTTCGCATAAGCCGCCGCCTCGAGAAACCACGGGCACGGAACCAAAATGCTGGCCGACGTGATCCAGTGATGCTCGAGCGCTTCCGAAATCGCGCGGTTGACGGAGTGATTCATGCCGTAGTCGTCAGCGTGAAGTATCAGCAGTCGCGCGCTGGCAGGGTAGCCCAGGCGCTCCTGCACAGATTTGAGCGGGGTTTGGGCGTTGCGTGTGAACGCAAACTGCGAGAGCGAAGCAGAAAATTTGTAACCTGGTAAGAGTGCGCATGAGTCTCTCCTGGTTCGTGATGCCTCCAGCGCGGCAGCCAGGTGCCAGGTGCCAGGTGCCCCAGGTTCGCGCCCGTTCTTTGGGCGCTAACCTGGGTTCACCACAGCGGCCTGCGATCGTGCATCACGATACGCCGTGCAGCTAGCGCAAAGAGCGCGCGAACGTAAGGCACCGTCGGTTCCAACTCTTTCATTGCCCCGAAAACTACGCCTCTTCCGGAGGCAAATCGAAATTCACCAGGTCGCCGCGGAAGCCCCGCGTCTTCCACGCTCCGAAGGCAATTCCCACCGCCATCCAGATCGTCCCGGCAATCTTCGCCGGCCGGCTCAGGTTCAACCACAGCAGCAGACAGATCAGGAATCCCGCCACCGGTGGGATCAAGTGGGTCAGCTTCTTCTCGGAGCCCCGCACGTAGTAGCGCATGAAGGCGGCGAAATTCACGCCCATGAAAGCGATGAGCGCGCCAAAGTTCAGCATCTCGGCGCCCAGGCCGTAGCTGAACCATCCGACGCTGACCAGCAAGGCAGCCGCGAGCGCGATCATCCCGACGAAGATCACGTTATTGCGCGGCACCCGGTGTTTTGGGTCGATCGCTCCGAAGAAAGACTTGGGCAGCGCATTGCTGCGTCCCATGCCGTAGAGCAGCCGCGCCGCCCCAATTTGCGCGCCCAGTCCCGAGCCGAAGTTGGCTACCAGCAGCGTGAACCCCATGATCGCAAACAGTGGAGGCCAGGTGCGTCCCGCGACGAACGTGAACGCGGTGTCGCTGTTGGGAAACGGCTGGCTGGCCGGCCAAACCAGTTGCGCTGCATACACCTCGACCGCCGAAAGTATCCCGATCACCACACACACCAGCACCGTCGCGAACAGGATGTTCCGGCGCGGGTTCTCCGCTTCTTCGGACAGGGTCGAGATGCCGTCGAACCCAATATAAGTGAGGACCGCGATCGACGTGCCGCCCAGCACCGCCCGCATGTCCCAGGTCTGCGGATCATAGAACGGGCGCGTGAAGAAGCCTGCGCCTTCGTGAGGATGTCCAAAAATGTAGCGCGCCGCGGCCACGAAAAAAATCGTGATCACTACCCCCATCCCGGTCGCCAGCAGCGTGTTTACCCGGGCCGACGTTTTCACGCCTTGGATATTCATGAAGGTGAATACCCCGGCGAAGAAAATCGCCCAGATCGCATAGGGTACGTTGGGCGCAAACACGTGCGCTTGCTGGCTGCACCACACGATGCAGATCATGGGATTGAGCATGTAGTCCATGACCATGCTCCACCCGGTCACGTAGCCGAGCGCAGGGTTGATCTCCTGCCCCACGTAGGTGAAGGCGGACCCGGCGCTGGGGTAGGCGCGCGCCATACGCCCGTAGCTGATGGCGGTGAAGAGCATGGCCACCATGGCGATCAGAATGGTTGTGACCACATGGCCGCGGCCGCGGTCGCTGAGCACGCCGAACACCGACATCGGCGCCACTGGCTGAATCACAATCACGCCGTACAGGATCAGGTCCCAGAGCGTCAGCGTACGCCGCAGTCGTGGCGCGCTGGCAGTCGCCGTGTTCGGATTGGTTGCCATTCAACTCCTTGCGAATTCGAAGTTGGGATGCGTTAGTCCTGCCGATCTCAGCAGCGCCCCTCAGTGTACATTCCAGCCGCTGACTTCCACCGACGGTTTCGCGCTTCCCAGCGCCGCGCCCCGGTAACTCGCGCTCACCTCGCGCTTCTCCCCGGGCAGCAGCGAGAAATAATTGTCCTCCCAGATCACTGGCAGAATCTCTTCGCCTCCCGCACCCTTGTTGACTTTTAGCCGCACGAAAAATGCCAGCGCTTTGCTGGGATTCTCCACCGTAACGTGGGTGATGGCCTGCTCCGCACGGCGTTCGGTGTGGCTGGCGGTCTTCAGGCTTGCCTTGGGCAACTGGCTGAGCGCCGTGTAGTCGGCGAATTCGGATGTGGGCGTCATGTACCAGTTCGACTTCTCCCAATCCAGCGTCTCCGGCTTGCTCGAGAGCCAGTAAAAATTGGAGCCAACCAATTTACCGTTCCCATCCTGCAGGCGCAGCACAAGAAAATAGACAGCACTCGCTTCCGGCAATGCCGGAAGTGTCAGCACCTTGTTGCTACTGTCAGCCGCCGCATCGACCGCAGACTCCTGCGAGAATTTCTCCGTCATGTCGAGGTTGTAAACCTTGGTGATAAGTTTCAGCCCCTTCGCGTCCTCGTACTGGCTGCTGACGACCCAAACCGAGCGGTCGTCGTATCCATAGATCGGGTGCACTGCTTCCATGGCGCGTTTAGCGCCGAAGTATCCGCCGGCCGGCCTGAGATAGAAGTCATAGAGGTGCCAGATCATCGAGGGCCAGGCGTTGTTCAGCATCCACTGGATGACCCCGGTCGAGGTGTACTTATTGCGGCTGTAGGCCTCGAACATCGCGCGGATGCCTTCGTAGTTCATCAGTTGCGCTTTCAGCGTGTAGTCCTCGAGCGTGTCGGCTTTGCCATAGCGCGTCGCAAGAGCTTCGTTGTAGACGTGCAGGTCTTTAAACTCGCCGCCGCCCGCGTGAAAATTCCACCAGTCATCGATGGGCCACAGATGCTCCTTGGGAAGCATTGTGCGCAGGCTTTCGATGGGCGGAACTGCCGGCCCCGGGCTGGTTTCGGTGTTGAACCCATGCGCGCCGCCGCACTGGCCCAGCTTGCATTTGTTCGTGCCGCCCAGCGCGTCTTCCGTCCAGTACGAAGGGGCGACGTATTCGTAGGGCCCGCTCATCTTTACGCCGCTCGGTCCCGTGATGGTAGTCGATCCGCCCGAAGCCGAGGAGACGGTGGGATTCGGAAAGCGCAGTTGTTTTTCGACGTCGAGGTAGGTCTGTTCGACGTCCGGCGGCGGCGGCCCGTCGCTGCCGTTCAACCACATGACCAGGCTGGGATGCCGGCGCATACGGTACAACTGGTCCGTGAGCGAAGCTTTCGCGATCTCGAAGTCCTCCGGCTTCCATTTCGCCCAGTGTTCCCAGTGGTCGCAGCAGCACCACCCGGCCATGATGAGAATGCCTTTGCGGTCGGCAAGCTCGAAGAATTCTTCGGTCTCCAGCTTGCCCTCGAGCCGAATCGTGTTGAGCCCCATGTCCTGCACGTAGCGGAATTCGTCCTGCAGCCGCTGGGAATTCTCCCGCAGCATCATGTCGGGGGACCAGCCGCCCCCGCGAATCAGGATCCTCTTGTGGTTGATGGAGAACACCCGGCTCTTGTTCTGGTCGAGTTCCGACGTCACCTCGCGGATGCCAAACTGAATCTCCGCGTGATCCGACGTTTTGCCATCCACTTCGAACCCCAGGCTGAGCGGGTAGAGCTCCGGCTTGCCCATTTGTGCGGGCCACCACAGTCTCGGTTTCGTAAAGTTGAGCTGCGAGAATTGCTCGGGTTCGAAGGCTACGTCCTTGCTTTCCCCAGCCGCGAGTTCGACGTCCTGGGAGAATTCCACCGTCTCGATTCTTCCCTTCAGCTTTCCTTTCACCGGCTGCTTCGTGGAGTTCTTGAGGAGCGCGGTAACCGTGAGCTGGGCATTGCCGGAGTCGTCGACGTGGGAAACAACCGCCGGGTAGCGAAGCGCCACCGGCCCGCCCGCCGTCAGGTACACTTCCCGCCACAGTCCCATGTTCTTGTCCGGCGGCGCCGGGTTCCAGTCCACGAAGGTGATGGCAAGGTCGGTCTCCGTCGGCGCGAAAACCTCGACGGCCAGGGCGTTTTCTGCCCCCGGTTTCGCCGCACCCGTGACATTGAACTCGTACGTCCGCCAGGCGCCCGCTACCTCGTTGGAGTTCGCGATCTGCTTCCCGTTCAGCCAGATGTTGGCACGGTAGTTGATGCCGCGAAAGTTCAGCCACAGCGCCTTGCCTCGGTAATCGGCCGGCACCACGAAGCTCTTGCGATACCACCATGAAACCAGGTAGGGGCTGTCGGGTGGCATGGTCAGGTTCGAGAAGTTCGCGCCGATGGGATAGCTCACCCCGGGAAATTTACGCAGATTCATCCCAAAGTAAGGGTCGGGCAGAACTTTGTCCTTTACCAGCGCGCTGACCACCGTGGTGGGCACCCTGACCGGGCGCCAACCCCGCGGCTGGAACCCGGGCTTGGACAGTACTTCTCCCGACTGGTCCACCTTCCGGGAAGACTGCAACGCCCAGCCTTCGGCCAGCGGGAATTTCGAATCGTGCTTTGCCGGGGTCGCCTGCCCGTGCTGAGCCAATGACAGGCGCGCCAGAAGTAAAAAGGTTACGCAGGCCAGGCTGCGGATTTTCATGAGGTCTGCCTCGGGACAACTTTAAATGATCGAATCGCTGGTTTTGCGGAAACGTCGAAGCCTTGGAAACAATGCCGCCAAGTTGGATAACACGTTTTATTGATACGTTTCAATAGCTGTTTTTACCTGCAATCGCCCCGACTGCCCCGGGACGCGCTCCGGGTGAGTGCCCTCCACGCCAGCCCTGGCCCCAGACCTTAGTTTATAATCCTTCCTTCCGCCCCCTAAACTCTGGAGTGACATCAAAACATGATCCGATTCCTGCAAACCCCTGGCCCGTTGAAGAAGATTATCCTTAGCGCCCTCTTGCTCATTATCTGCGGCGGCATGGTCATCACCCTGATTCCCGGCGGATTGGGCTCCGACCTGCTTGGCCAGCCCAGTCAAGGCGTGTTGGCCAAGGTGGCAGGCCAGGACATCACCACCCAGGAAGTTCGCGACCGCGCCCGCATGATCGCCGAGCAGCAGGTCGCGCAGTACGGCCCCATGGGCAAGCAATTGTTGCCCATGATCATGCCCCGAGCCATCTCGCAGTCGGTGCAGCAACTCATTACCGGACGCGCCATCGTGGCCGAAGCCGAACGCATGGGCCTCAAGGCTACGCCCGAGGACGTCCGCGATGAACTCGAGCACGGTCGCTATGCGGCAACCCTGTTTCCCGGCGGCAAGTTCATCGGCCAACAGGCCTATGAAAGCCTCCTGGCCCAGAACAACCTCACCGCCTCGGCTTTCGAGCAGGACGTAAAGAACGAAATCCTGGAACAGAAACTGGCAACCCTGGTCACCGGCAGCGCGTCCGTTTCCGATGCCGATATCCGCCAGGAATTCCAGAAGCGCAGCACCAAGGTGAAGTTTGCCTATGCGGTTCTTTCCCAGGACGACATCCGCAAAGGACTTCATCCCACCGACGAAGAACTCAAAGCGTTCTACACGCGCAACCAGCCCAGGTACAAAGACTCCATTCCGGAAAAAAGGAAGATCGCCTACGCTTTCCTCGACAAGAGCAAAGCCCTGGCCCAGGTGCAGGTGACGCCTGAGGAAGTGCAGGCTTATTACAACCAGCACAGGGACGAATACCGCGTCCCCGACGAGGTCAAGGTCAGCCACATCCTCATCAAGACGCCGGTCGCCGGGGCCGATGGTAAGGTCGACGAAAAGGGCTTGGAAGAGGCGCGCAAGAAGGCGGAAGACGTTCTCAAACAACTCAAGGGCGGCGCCAAGCTCGAGGATCTGGCCAAGAAGTATTCTGACGATCCCGGCAGCGCCAAGCAGGGCGGCTCCCTGGGTTGGATCGGCCGCGGTCGCACCGTGCCCGAATTCGAGAAGGCTGCCTTCTCCCTGGATAAGGGCCAGACCAGCGATCTGGTCAAGAGCAGTTACGGCTTCCACATCATCCGCACCGAAGACAAGCATGAGGCTCATCTCAAAACCCTGGACGAAGTGAAGGCACAGATCGAGCCCCTGATCCGGCAGCAGAAAGCTACGCGCACGCTGGAAACTGCCGGCAACGCGTTGCTCGACCAGGCGCGCAGCCAGGGCCTCGAGAAGGCGGCCGCCGCCAAAGGCCTCAATGTCGTTACCACCGATTATGTGGGCCGCACCGACGTCCTGCCGGGTATCGGTTCTTCCCCGCAGATGATGGATGCGGTCTTTGGCGAGCGCGAAAAGGCCCCGCCCGACATGGCCCAGCTTGGTCAGGGAGCCGTGGTGTTTCAGTTGCTCGCCATACAGCCCCCGGCTACGCCCTCCTTCGAGGAAATCCGCTCCAAGCTCGAAAATGAGTTCAAGAACGAGCGCGCCAGCATCCTGCTCAACCAGAAGACCCAGGAATTGTCGGATCGAGCTAAAACCGAGCACGACCTCAAGAAAGCCGCCAAGGAGCTGGGCGCAGCCCTCAAGACCAGCGATTTCGTCTTGCCCGACGGGCAGGTTCCCGACATCGGCAGCATGACCGGCCAGGCCTCAGTCGCATTTTCCCTGAAACCAGGTGAGATCAGCGGGCCGATCAACGCGGGCAACAATGGAGCGGTGCTCTCGGTGCTCGAGAAGCAGGAGCCCACCGAGCAGGACTTCATCTCGAAAAAAGATCAGATCCGCGACGATTTGATGCGCAACAAACAACAGGGCCTGTTCGGCATGTTCCTCGCAAACTTGCGCGAGCAGATGGAAAAATCGGGAAAGATCAAGGTAAACGACCAGGAGATGAAGAACCTGACCAAGGGCCAGGGTGGCGAAGAGGGCTTCTGAACCCGGGGCATGCGTAACACGGCGTCCGAGGACGCCTCGCCGCAAAATTCCTCGGCTTAAGATTTCCATCGACTCATCGAAAGCCTCATGCCCTTTCCTCGCGCCACCGGTATTCTCCTGCACCCAACTTCGCTGCCGGCAAGGGGCGGCATTGGCGATTTCGGTCCTTCCGCTTACGAGTTTGTCGATTTTCTCGCTTCCGCCCGCCAGGGCTTGTGGCAGGTCTTGCCGCTGGGTCCCCTCGGGTACGGCAACTCCCCCTATTCCTCCACTTCCGCATTCGCAGGCAATCCGCTCTTGATCAGTCTGGAACGTCTGGCCGACCGCGGCTGGATCGACCGCTCGCTGCTCCGAGACCTTCCCCAGTCCGGCGCGCCCATTGACTATGGAGCGGTGTTCCCCAGCAAAATGCCTTTGCTCGCCCAGGCCGCCCGAAACTTTGCCAGGAACATGCAGGGCACTGCCCGCGCCCGCTTCGAGCGTTTCTGTCAGGCCAACGCGGAGTGGCTCGACGACTTCGTCCTGTTCGATGCCCTGCGCGCCCATTTCAAACTCGCCAACTGGAATTCGTGGCCGCACCCGCTGGCTCACCGCGAAACCGCCGCGCTCGAGAAAGCTCGCCGCGACATGGCCGACGACCTCACCATGCGGCGCGTGCTGCAGTTTGCTTTTGCCGAGCAGTGGCATGCCCTGCGGCAATATTGCGCAAAGTCCTCCATCCGCGTGGTCGGCGATATCGCCATCTTCGTCAATTACGACAGCGCCGACGTCTGGATGCATCCGGAGTTGTTCCGCCTCGATGAGAACCGGAATCCGGTGGTCGTATCCGGGGTGCCACCCGATTTCTTCAGCAGCACCGGCCAGCGTTGGGGAAATCCTCTCTACCGCTGGGACGTGATGAAAAACCAAGGCTATGCCTGGTGGGTCGCTCGTTTGCGCGCCGCCACTCAGGGCTGCGACTACATCCGCCTTGATCACTTCCGCGGCTTCGCCCAATTCTGGGAGATCGCCGCCAGCGAACCCACCGCCATCCACGGCCAGTGGGTGGACGGCCCGCGCGATGATTTGTTCGCCAAGGTGCGCGAAGCCCTCGGCGGTCTGCCCTTCTTCGCCGAAGATCTCGGCTACATCACCCCCGATGTTCACGCCCTTCGGAAACGGCTGCAGATCCCAGGCATGGCCGTGCTGCAGTTCGGCTTCGGCGACACCGGCGCGCACATGTATCTGCCCCAGCAATTGACACCCGATACCGTGATCTATACCGGCACGCACGACAACGACACCCTGGCCGGATGGTGGGCCTCCGGCGCAACCGACGAGGAACGCCGCAACGCCGAAGCCTGTTTCGGCTGTGCCCAGGACGGCATTCACTGGTCCTTCGTCCGCGCCGCGCAAGGATCGGTCGCCAGCCTCTCCGTGATTCCCCTGCAGGACATCCTGGGGTTGGGAAGCGAGGCTCGCATGAATACCCCCAGCGTGCACGGCGGCAATTGGCAATGGAGGTTTCAGCCCGGCGTCCTGAAGCCCGAGGTTGCGGCTAAGCTCGCTCTCCTCGCTGAAGTGACCGACCGCCTTCCCCAGCCTCTCCCGGCGCCGCCCGAAGAAGAGTTTGCGGCCTGAGCCCGGCCCTGGAGTTGGGGACGCTCCTTCGTGCGGCCTGAATACCAGCGGCTGTTTCTTCGAGTCGCGCAAACACGGAGATGCCCACGCTGGCCTGGTGTCGCCTCGTTGCCCATTTGGTCCGGGCAGCCTGCGACAATCGGATTGCCGCGCCTTGTGCGCAACCGACCCCGGCCCTGCTCGAGCGCTTCATGGGACGCGAAAGCATGGCTGCTTTTCGCCGCTACCACCGGCTGGCCTAGCCGCCCGAGGTCTTCAGAGTACTTTCCGTCGGCACGATGCATACCTCCGGCGCGGCCGCGAGAGCCTCATCCACCTGCGTGCCGATCCTCAGCAACTCCTCCGGCTTTATCTGTTTTTGCATTCCTTCAAAGAGCTGCCGCTCTTCCTTGCGGATGTGGGAAGAGAGCGTCTCCGCGAATTGCCGCAATGCCGGACCATCCAGAGTGCGGGCGGCGGATTGCGCAAAATACTGCCGCAGGCGTGCATGGTCTGCGACCAGTTCCTCAACCAGCGCGCTGAGTTCGGGAAAACGCCGCGCTGCCGGGAACAAATAGGCTTCCTCGGCGCCGAAATGGTGTTGAATTTCCTGTTCGAAGTGCTGCTCGATTTCCGACTGCCAAGCTTCAACTTCCGCGGGGCTGGCCAGGGCCGCGCGATGGATGCGTACACACAGTGCCAGCGCATGCTGGTGCTGGCGCGAAAGCGGGACAAGGGTTTTGTCGCGGAGCATCCCTTTATTATCCTCTAGTCGGCCTGCAGGCCTCTGCCAGGCTGCCGAAAATCCTCGATTTCAACCCCAGTGCGAACACGACTCGGTTCTCTAGCTTAATGGTGGTGGCCTGCTAGCGCCGCATCCTCCGCCGCATAGTCGAACTGCGCCGGCAACGCGTCGGCCGGCGGATTCGCCCGCTCCCAGCCTATCGTCTGTCGGATCGCGTCCTCAATCCCTACCGGCTCCTCGTACCCAAGCTCGTGGCGAATTCGCACCGAACTCGCAGTCCAGTGCTGCGCGGCGTTGCCCGGTATAAGCAAGTGGCGCGGCGTGCGCTCCACCGGCAGAACCACGAACTCCCCTTTCCACTGCATCTCGCTGGCGATTTTTCGTGCCCATTCCAGTTCGCTGAACGATGGTTCCTCGCACACGTTATAGATACGTCGCCCCGCGCGATCATCCGTGGCAGCCAGCGCAATGGCCGCCGCCACGTTCTCCACGTAGCCCCGCGGCGAGCGCCAGGCGGCCAGCGTCTCGGCAAAAATGATGTGGTCCCGTCCGTCGGCAACGCGCTTCACCACCGGATAAAAACGATGCAGCCGATCGCCGGGTCCATACACCATGGGCAGCCGGAGCACCGTGCCCGGAAGTTCAGGGTCATTCATTACGATGCGCTCCGCCGGGATCTTGTCGTAATCGTCCGTCACCCAAGGGAAAATCTTGCGCATGAGCTGCATGCTCTCTGCTGCGTAGGGATGCAGACTCCGCCGCAGTTCCGACTCCTCCGTAAGCGGCACCTCCTGCAGCGGACCACCTTCCGTGCCGTGCGAAATGCCCACCGCACGGTACACGTCGATGCTGCTCAGCATGACCACGCGTCGCGTCGCGCCACGGAAGATGTTCATCAGCTCTTCCGCCTGCGGACCCGAACTGATGACCAGGTCGATCACCACATCGGGAGCAAAGCGCTTCAGGTCCTGAGCGCTGGCGCTGAGTTGATGACGGTCGCCCCGAATCTCGTCCACGCCAGGGGGCGCGGCCGTCGTGCCGCGGTGAAACACCGCCAGCGTGTGCCCTTGTTGCTTCAGTGCGGCCACGGCGAACCGCCCGATGAACCCATTCCCGCCGATTAGAAGAATGCGCATAGGACAGCCAAATCATCACAGGAAAACAGCTGGCATAACTGCCCGAAGGCCCGCTCTCACCAAACCTTCAACCCAGCCGGCTCAATGAAGATGGCACTTAAAACCACCGGGGAAAAAGCTCCACACTTTGTAGCCTCCCCTTTTCCGCAGCCTGCCAGGGCAGTCGCTAGCCGGTGGGTGCGGCTGCTGCAATCGATGGTTTCTCCGGCCATGCGGCTGTGAGCACCAGGGCCACCACGATTCCCAGCGACACTTCCACGAAGCGATGTGCGGCGATGATCCACGCCGATTCCGGCCGTGCGACCAGCATGATGATCGCCAGCGTGATACCGGCGAACCGGTAGGCGGTTCGGCCCAGGCGCAAAACCAGGCACACCAGTCCGCTGCCCACCAGGGCCGCTGTGAACGCGATCAAGCTTCCTCCGAAATAGGACGCCAGCAAGCCTCCGACCAGCGCTCCCAGCACGGTTCCGGCAAAACGCGTCCGCGAAACTTCCCACGCCGCCCCCAGCGAGGATTGCATGACCACGATGGTCGTTACGGTCGCCCAGTAAGGCTCCGGCATGCGCAGGCCGCGAGCGATCAGCAGCGACCCCAGGGCTGCCACCGTGGTTCGCGCGATGTGCAAGAAGGTGGTCCGATCCTCCGACAATACCGCGTCCACGTTCGCCATGAGGCTCTCCCGCGCCATCGATATTTTACTCGGCCATCCCTGTCGGCCCGGCCCGCGGCAGCCGCTTTACTAATTTCCTTGCACCCTTGAGAATGGGAGGTTCCCTTGCGGCCGATGCTGTTGTCCGTGGTTTGATGCCGCGGACGCGGCGGATGCTTGAGCCGCGGGCGCAGGAGCCCTCATATGCCAGCCAGTGGTGAACTCATCCGCCTGATGAATTACGTAGACGATATCAACGCTACTCTGCGCCGCATCAGCTCCACCCTCGGTACCATCACCGAGGAGGAACGCAAGCGCCTTTCCGAATACATGGGGTCCGTTGCCACTGGGTTCGCCGATGTCCTGCAGCAGCTCCAAAAGAGCGGAGGAAAGTAGTGGCGGAGATCCAGACCATCGCGGTCATCGGGGCCGGCACGATGGGACGCGGAATTGCCCACGCGGCCGCCCTCGGCGGTTACCGCACCGTCCTCGAAGACATTCTTCCCAACGCGCTGCGCCGCGCCGAGTCAGAAATCCGCGCCAACCTCGACAAGGCCGTCGAACTCGGCAAGGTCACCCCCGGCCACGCGGACGCTGCCTTTGCCCGCATGGAGTTTGCCGGCTCGGTCGATGAAGCCGCCCGGCAAGCCGACCTCGTCATCGAGGCGGTCCCGGAGGAATTGGAATCGAAGATCGAAATCTTCACCCTGCTCGACAAAATCTGCCGGCCCACCACCATTCTCGCCTCCAATACCAGTTCGCTCAGCCTTACCGAGATTGCCAGCGTCACTTACCGGGCAAAGAAAATCGTCGGAATGCATTTTTTCAATCCGGTCCACAAGATGAAGTTGCTTGAGATCGTGCGTGCCCTCGAGACCGACGACGATACCCTCGCCACCGCCGTCACGGTCGGCCAACGCATGGGAAAAGAAGTGGTCGTCATCAAGGAATCCCCCGGCTTTGTGACCAGCCGCATCAATGCCATGATCGGCAATGAAGCCTTTTACATGCTTCAGGAAGGCGTCGCCAGCGCGGAAGACATCGACAAGGCTTTGAAGCTCGGGCTGAATCATCCCATGGGGCCGTTCGAGCTCGTGGATCTCGTCGGCCTCGACACTCGCCTGCATATTCTGGAGTACCTGCATAAGACGCTGGGCGAGAAATTTCGCCCCGCGCCTTTACTGGTGCAGTACGTCAAGGCGGGACGCCTGGGGCGCAAGTCGGGCCGCGGCGTATTTGACTATCCCGGGCAGACCGCAGCCCACCAGCCGGAAGCGGAGAAACCGTTAGCGGCGCAATGATCGGCCTGCGGCCCTGCCGCGCCGGCAGCGGATTAATCCGGCTTTCCCCGCAGGCCTGATCTGCTGCCAACAAAAACATCGGGCGACCTCGCAAACCGGCCGCCCTTTTTCCTCTCACCCCAACGAAACAAGCTTTTCACCCGGGCTTACTTGTTGATATCGTCCTTGGCTTCGAGCCGCTTGATGAACGCCTCGATGAAGACTTTGTTCTGCTCGGGCGCTCCCGCCTCCGCCATCTTCATTTCTTTCAGGGCGTTGTCGAAGTCTCCCTGCGACGAATACACCCGTGCCATCCCGGAATGCGTGAACCACAGATCGGGATGATCCTTGGCGTTCTTGCGCCAAACCGCATAGGCCTCGTCGTCTTTCTTTTGTCCTTTGAGCTGGAAGGCGTATTGGTGGAGTTGTTGCGGCGTCGCGATGGCGAGTGCCTTGTCGTGCGCGGTCTTCGCCTCGTCCTTCTTCCCCAACGCGTCCAGGATCTGCGATTTCGTCAGATAGTTGTCGTAACGCGCTTCGGTCCCGATCGACCGGTTCTCGTATTCCAGGGCTTCGTCCAGGTCAACCTTGTGAGTGAGCAAGTAGGTGGCAGCATCATCCCATGCGTCCCAGGTGTACTGCGAGAGGCCGCGCATCTGCTGCCGTAGGCTCGCTTCGACGACCTCGTTGACCTTGACCGTGACCTTGAAGGGTACGGCGACTTTTTCCCAGCGCAGGCTGACTACCGCCGAATCCTCCGTCGGCTGGTCAATGTCGTACGCCAGCGCTTCCCGCATTTCAGAAGCCTGCGGCTTCACTGTCACCCGCAGCGCGTCTTCGGACTCCTTGTAACTGAAGCTCCCCCAGGCGGTATTCACCTTCGAGAAAATGACGGTCCACTGATCCTGGTTGGGGATCATGTGCAGGCCGTAGGTGCCCTTGTCGAGCGGCTTGCCTTCCACGCTGACTGGATCGCTAAAGGTGATGGTGGTGTTCTCGTTGGCTCCCGCGCGCCAGACCTGTCCATTGGGCACGACCTTGCCCCAGATGTTTCGGCCTTTCACCAGCGGACGGTGATAGTTCACAGTGATGTCGGTGATGCCGACGCGCTGCGTGACCGAGGCGCGCTGGCTGTCGCGGGGCAGATTCAGCTGTGTCGACTGGGCAAAGGCGGCGCTCGCCGCCAGCAGCGCAACCAGTCCGAACAGAACCGCACTATGTCGCTTGTACACGGAACTCCTCCTCAATTTGTTTGTTGGAAGCTGCGAACCAATGGCTTGGCCTCGCAGTACTGACCCTGGATGGCCACGGAATCTTTAGACGGCGCCCCCGGGCACAAGGTGAGCAGGCACTCATCCGCCGCTAACCCTTTCCCAACCAGCACAGTCTAAGTAGGTGAAGAATCTCTCAGATCGCGCGGGAACTTTTCCTGCCGCGGCCACGTATTACCAGCAGATGCGAAGGGCGGGACTTGAGACCCCCTGCCCTACCTTGAACCCGGGGCCCCCAGTCGCTGCCCAGTGTCTGGGGGCGCAACTCATGAGACTTCTCGCCGACATCATCCGGCAGTCGCTGGCCACCTTGTGGGCCCACAAGCTGCGTTCTTTCCTCACCATGTTCGGAATCGCCTGGGGCGTGGGCTCGCTGCTTCTGCTCGTCGGCTTGGGCGAGGGCTTTCGTAGCGGCCAGGCCAGGCAACTGGCGAACCTCGGCCAGGACATCATGTTCATTTTTCCGGGCCGAATTCCCGCCGTCGAAGGCAGCTTGCAGTCGGGTCGGACCTATCACTTCACTTATGACGATTACCTGGCCCTGCGGCGCGACGCCCGCATGCTCAAGACCGTCTCCGCCGTCATCAACCGCGAAGACATTCGCGCGGTCAGCGAATATGGATCGACCAATGGCCAGGTATTCGGCATCGCTCCCGAATACAACCAGATCCGCAACGTTCCTCTCGGCACCGGGCGCTGGTTCAATGACCAGGACAATACCGAGCATCGCCGCCTGGCCGTCGTCGGCTGGGAGCTTCTGAAAAATGTGTTTCCTGGGCGTCCCGCGGTGGGCGCGAGCATGCTGCTCAACGGCATTCGATTCGACATTATCGGTGTTCTCGCCAAGGTCGGCCAGGATGGCAACAACGGCACCAATGCCCGCATTTTTGTTCCCATCGAGACCATGCGCGAGTTGTTTCCCTTGAAGGGAGACAATACCGAGAATGCCATCTCCTTCATTAACTATCGCCCTTTGAACAAAGCCGAACACCTCGCCTCCAAGGCCGAAATTCACGAGATCATCGCCCGCCGGCACAACTTCAATCCCAAGTTGGTAGATGCCTTCGAAGATTGGGACACCATCGAGAACTCCCAAAAGGTCGACAAGATTTTCAGCGCCATGGATTACTTCCTCGGCATGGTCGGCTTGGTGACCCTCGGACTGGGAGCGATTGGGATCGTAAATATCATGCTGGTCTCGGTGGCGGAACGAACCCGGGAGATCGGGCTGCGCAAGGCTCTCGGCGCCACTCACCGCCACATCATGACGCAGTTCTTTATCGAAGGCGCGTTTCTCACCGTCTTCAGCGGCGGAATCGGGTTGGCGGTCACCGTCGCCTTCGTGACCGCGCTGGCTATGCTGCCCGCGCCCGAAGGCTTTGACACCCCGCGCATTGTCCCCCTGTCGGCCATCGCGGCCATCGCCTCCCTTGCCATCGCCGGCATAAGTGCCGGCCTCTATCCCGCTCGCATGGCGGCTCTTCTGCCTCCCGTAGAAGCGTTGCGCCAGGAATAGCCATGCTCGCGAATCTTTTTCGACAAGCTTACGAAGCTCTGCGACACAATCGCCGCCGCAGTTTCCTCACCATGCTGGGCATGGCATGGGGCATCGCGACCGTCGTGCTCCTGCTGGCTTACGGCGCAGGCTTTGAGCGCGGCTTGTGGTCCGCCTTCCGCTCCTTCGGCACGAACCTGGTGTTTGTCTTTCCGGGGCGGACTTCCATGCAGGTCGGCGGCACCAAGGCCGGCGCCGAAGTCCGCCTCACCATGAATGACTTCGAACACCTTCAGTCGGAGGTGCCGCTGCTGAAACGCACCTCGCCCGAAGTCTTCAAGCAATCCAACGTCGCCTATGGCACGCGCAGCGGAAACTACGGCGTGAGCGGGGTCTACGCCAACTATCCCAAGATGCGCCGAATGGAATTCGCCGATGGCAGCGCTTTCAGCGAAGCCGACGACTTCACCCACGTCCGGGTTGCCTTCATCGGAGCCGACGTGAAGCAGAAGCTTTTTTCGGGGCAAAACGCGCTGGGCGAGAAGATTCGCGTGGACGGCATCTCCTACCAGATCGTCGGCGTGCTCAAGCACGTGATCAACAACAGCGACGACAACCTGAACGGCCACGTCTATGTGCCCTTCAGCGGCATCAGCGACATCAAGAACAACTACTACCTCAACTCCATCGTGATGGAGTACGAGGGTGACCACGCCAGGGTCGTCAAGGCGCTGCGCGATTCGCTCGCCTTCCACCACAATTTCGATCCCAAGGACAAGCGCGCGGTGTTCGTCTTCGATGTCTTCGCTGACCTGCTCGATCTGCGCGTCATCACCACGGGTATCAAGATCCTGCTCGGCTTTATCGGCCTCCTGACCCTGGGCATCGGCGGCGTGGGCCTGATGAACATCATGCTCGTTTCGGTTACCCAACGCACCCGCGAAATTGGCGTCGAGAAGGCCCTGGGCGCGCGCCGCTGGCACATCCTGTTCCAGTTCCTGTCGGAAGCTCTGGTCATCACCTTCCTTGGGGGCCTCGCCGGAGTTGCCTTGGCCTACCTGGTGTCCTGGTCGGTGGGATCGCTCACTCTTTGGAGCGCCTTCATGGAAGATGCCAGCGAGGGCGACATTCACCTGAAGATCGAGGTGGGAACGCTCATCGCCTCCACCCTGATCTTGAGTTTCGTCGGAATCGTGAGCGGAATGCTGCCCGCGATCAAGGCCGCAAGACTGGATCCGATTGAGGCGCTTAGGTACGAGTAGTTTCTCCCCAGGGAAAAACATCCCACAATCTGCGTCGTGGTTCTGCGGCGCGTTCACTCCGCCGATGAGACTTAGTCTTTCAGCACCTGTCGCGCGATGACCAGCCTCTGAATCTCGCTCGTCCCCTCGCCAATCGTGCACAACTTCACGTCGCGGTAGAACTTCTCCGCGGGGTAGTCCTTGATGAACCCATATCCACCGTGAATCTGCACGCCCTCGTTGGCGCAGCGCACTGCCACTTCGCTGGCATAAAGCTTCGCCATCGACGATTCGAGCGTGGTCTTCATCCCGGCGTCTTTCATCGATGCCGCGCGCAGGGTCAGCAGCTTCGCGGCTTCGATTTCGGTGGCCATGTCGGCGAGCTTCCACTGAATCGCCTGGAAGTCGCTGATGGCCTTGCCGAACTGCTTGCGCTCTTTCGAATATTTCAGCGCAGCTTCGTAGGCGCCTTCGGCCATCCCCAGCGAGAGCGCTGCGATCGAAATTCGGCCCCCGTCGAGCACCCGCATGGCATCAATGAAGCCGTCTCCCTCTTTGCCCAGCAGGTTTTCCGCCGGCACGAAGCAATCTTCGAAGATCAGTTCGGCGGTATCGCTGGCCCGCAACCCCAGCTTGTTTTCTTTCTTGCCGGCGCGAAAGCCCTTTGTGCCCTTTTCAACCGCGAATGCGGAGAGGCCGTGCGTGTGCGCGGCGCGGTCCGTTACCGCGAGCACGACCACCACGTCAGCATAATGGCCGTTGGTACAGAACGTCTTGGTGCCGTTCAAAATCCACCCACCCTTGGTTTTCGTGGCGCTCATGCGCGCGCTGCCCGCATCCGATCCCGCAGACGGTTCCGTCAATCCCCAGGCGCCGATGTATTCCCCCGTGGCCAGCTTCGAAACATACTTCTTCCTCTGAGCTTCATTGCCGGCAAGAAAGATGTGATTCGAGCACAATGAAGTGTGCGCGGCCACAATGATGCCAACCGAGCCGTCAACCCGCGAGAGTTCCTCGATGGCGGTGACGTACTCCACGTAGCCCATGCCCGCGCCGCCGTACTCGGGAGGGAAGACCGTTCCCAGCAGGCCGAGCTTGCCCAGTTCCTTGATGATGGCGAGGGGAAACTCTCCCGCCTCGTCCCACTTCATGACGTTGGGCAGAATTTCCCGGGCGGCGAATTCGCGCACGCTCTTCTTCAGCTGGAGTTGTTCGTCATTGAGCTGGAAATCCAAAATGCCTCCGCGTCCTTCGGGCGATCTCTTCCTGGCAGTGATCCGCACCAACCACGGCCGGACCTTTGATTAGAGCATGACGCCGCGAGACCGAGAAGTTACCCGCGCAGGGAAAGTGAGAAATCGCGTCCGACCGCATGGATCGCGGGGTTGCAGCCCCTTGTGGGCCGGACGCCAACCGACCGAACGGTTTGAACGCAATTGCGTCTGGCTCGACTTTTTCTCGCCGCTGCCGAAAATCCTGCGCGTTGACGCCGCGGATTACAACTCGCTTCGCGCGCTCCCGGCATTTTCGCCCGCAGCCGTCGTCGCTCCAGTTGCCAGAAAGCGCTCGAATACCTCGTTGGAGAGCAGGCGCCCGCGAGGGGTGAGCCGGACGAGATCACCTTCCCAGTCAATGAACCCGCCGGTGCTGAGTTCCATCATGACGGGCCTGAGTTCCTCCACGGCAAGCGCTCCAAACTTGGTCGCGCACTTGCTCCAGATTGACGCCGCGCGTCATGCGCAGGCCGAGGAAGAACGTTTCCTCCAGCGCGGCCTGCCGCGACACTTCGGTGCGCTGCAGTGCGGCCCCCGACACATATTGCTCCAGCGAATCCGGCGTCGAGAAACGAACGGCATCGCATCCAGGGTTCGCCGAATGCAACATCGAGTGCGCGTCCACGCCGAATCCGACATAGGGCTGCCGGGCCCAATACTTCAGGTTGTGGCGCGACTCGTATCCATTCCGGGCGAAGTTCGAGATTTCGTACTGCGCGATTCCGGCCGCGTTCAGATCGTTGCCCGCGCTCTCGTACAGGTCGGTGGTGACTTCTTCCTCAGGGACGAAGTGCGCGTGATATTTCGTGCCTCCGGCAAGCACTTCGCGTCCCAGGCGCGAGTCTTCGTCCACCTCGAGCATGTAGACGCTGACGTGTGGAACGCCCAGCGCAATCGCCGAGTCCACCGACGCCTTCCAGCTTTCCGGCGTCTGATGAGGGAGTCCGGCAATCAGGTCGATGTTGATATTGGAAATGCCGGCCCCGCGCAGGCGCGCGATGTCGTCCAGCACGGTGGCTCTCTTGTGCAGGCGCCCGACCGACGCCGCCTCCTGGTCCACGAACGACTGCACCCCCAGGCTGACCCGGTTCACACCGCATTTCACAAGGCTCTCCAGTGCAGCCGGCGTGAGCGTGCCCGGAGCGCATTCCACCGTAACTTCTGTCGTGGCCAGCAAACGAAAATTTTGCCGCACCGTGACAAACAGCCGTTCCAGTTGATGCGAGTCCAGCAAGGTGGGCGTTCCTCCGCCCAGGTACACCGAATCGACCTCGCTTTCCAGGCGGCCGCCCATCCGTTCGGCGGTCTGTAGGGTAGTATGGATGTCCGCGCACACCCGGTCCACGTAGCGCTCGAAGACGGCGTGCGAAAAAACGTCTGACGCGAAGTTGCAATAGCTACACTTCGTGCGGCAGAAGGGAACCGAAAGATACAGGCCGAGCGGCATTCTTCCTTGATTATCCCACTTCCATCATGGCTGCCCGTCGTCCTTGCAGCCCATCGGCCCCCGGCTCCATCTGATTAGCTTCCGCATGCTTCCTCGCGTCGTCATCACCGGGATGGGCGTGGTCAGCCCGAATGGCATCGGCAACGATGCGTTCGCCCATGCCGTGCTGGCTGGAAAATCCGGGGTCAAGCGCATCACCCGCTTCGATCCCTCCTGCCTGCCCGTGCATATTGCAGGCGAGATTCCCGAGTTCGACGAACTGGCCTGGGTCGATGCCCGCGAACGCAAGCACGTGTCGCGTGTCGTCCCGCTCGCCATCGCGGCCTCCGCCGAAGCTCTTCAAGACGCCGGCCTCGACTATGCCGCCATGTCCCTCGACCAACAGCGCCAGATCGGCGTGATCCTCGGTTCCGGGGGCGGCGCCCAGGAGTTTTCCGAGGAGCAGTACCGGCTCTGGCACTCCGGCCACGTCAAGCAGGTGAGCCTGTTCTGCATTCCCAGCGGCACCATGGGCACCATCTCCAGTGAAGTCTCGATGCGCTTCGGCTGCCGCGGCTACAGCCACGTGGTCACGGCCGGGTGTACCTCCTCCAGCGACGCCTTGGGATTCGCCTACCAGCACATTCAGGCTGGAGTGCAGCCTCTCTTTCTGGTGGGCGGCGTGGATGCTCCCATCACGCCCGGCATCATCAAGGGATACTCGCTCTTGCGCGCGTTGACCCAGTCCTGGAATGACCAGCCCGAACGCGCTTCACGGCCGTTCTCCGCCGATCGCGACGGCTTTGTGCTGGCCGAAGGTTCCTGGATGTTCGTGCTGGAGGATTACGAGCATGCCCAGGCGCGCGGTGCCCGAGTCCATGCCGAAATCGCCGGCTATGCCTCGACCTGCGAAGCCTTCCACCGGGTACGCATGAGCGATTCGCCCGAAGAGCCGGCCCGTGCCATCACCCTGGCCCTTGACGAAGCCAGGCTGGCGCCCGAGGACATTCACTACGTGAACCTGCACGGCACCTCTACCGAGATGAATGACCGGGTGGAGACGCAGGCGCTCAAGCTGGCGCTCGGAGAATCGCAGGCCAGAAAAATTCCGATGTCGGGATTGAAATCGCAGATCGGTCACGCCCAGGGCGCCTGTGGTGCGGCCGGGCTGGCGGCAACCCTGATTGCCATGCGCGCCGGCCAGGTCCCGCCCACCATCAACCTCGAGAAACCCGACCCGCAGTGCGACCTCGACTATGTTCCCGAAGCCGGGCGCAAGGCCCAGATTGAGCATGCCATCTGCAATTGCGTCGGTTTCGGATCAAAGAACTCTGCCCTGGTGTTACGACGGTTACCGGATAGTAGATAGAAAGCTGTAGCCGTCGGCGGTCGGCCTCGCTAGAATGCGCCCATTGTGGGCACTCGCGCTCTGACGTTCGTCGCTGTTCTCGCCCTCGCGTTGGCGCCACCGGCCCGCGGCCAGAGCGACCTTTCCCCGACGCCTTCCTACCTCATGCGCCTGGTGCATGCCCACAACTACGAAAATATCTGCGTGCTGGTTCGCGCCGACGGGCAGTATCACCTGGAGCGCGAGACCGCCCAGAAGACTGAGATTTTCGAAGGCACGCTGGCTCTCGCCGACATGCAGCACATCCAGCACCTGCTCTCCGCCGACGAGTTGTTCCAGTTGACCGAAGACAAGATCCTGAAACCCGACGTCGTCGCCCCTGCCGTTCAACTCATCTTGAGCGTGCACCGCCCGGGCCGCTGGCAGAACTTGACGTTTCCGCAGGCCTCCTCGTGGGAGCCCTATCATGAAAGTGTTCTGCCCCTGGTCGAGTGGCTCGAGGAAATGCGCAAGGCCAAGAACCGGACCAAGCTGCGTGAGGAGGTAGCCCGCAACAACTGCCTCCCGCCACCCAAGCTAGAACTGAAAACCCGAAACTAAGGGTTCCGAGCCGAGATCCAAGAGCCGAAAACCGAAAGCCGAAACCCGAAAGCCGAAACCCGAAACCCAGACCCGAAACCCAGACCCGAAACCCAGAGACCCCAAAGCCTAGAGCCTAGAGCCTAGACCCTAGAGCCTAGAGCCAGGTTTTCCATCTTTGCCCTCAGCCCAGCCATCTATTACTCTGAAAGGTAGTCGGGGAAGCCGTTCCGTATGGCCAATCAGGAAGAAGAGGTACTGGGCAAAGCCTACGATGCCCGCCTTATGCGGCGGTTGCTCACCTATCTGCGCCCCTATACCTGGCAGGTGACGGTGGCCCTGGTTTCCATCATTTTGAAGGCCGGCCTTGATGTTCTGGGCCCATTTCTCACGAAAACGGCCATCGACAAGTATTTAGCCCACGCTGCCGGATCGCGCTCCATTCTTGATCGATGGTTGAGTTCCGAGCCGCTCAAGGGTGTCGCGCAGCTCTCCGCGCTGTATGTGGGCACCTTGGTCCTGAGCTTCTTCTGCGAATTCCTGCAAACCTACTACATGCAGTGGACCGGCCAGATGGTGATGTTTGACCTGCGCAGCCAGATCTTCCGCCACCTGCAGCGCATGCACATCGGCTTCTACGACAAAAATCCCGTGGGCCGCCTGGTCACCCGCGTGACCACCGACGTGGACGCGCTCAACGAGATGTTCACCGCCGGCGTGGTCTCCATCTTCGAGGATGTCTTCGTCCTGCTCGGCATCATCGTCATCATGATGCGCATGAACTGGAAGCTGGCCCTGATCACCTTTGCCGTGCTCCCCCTCATCTTCTGGGCAACCATGGTCTTTCGCGTCAAGGTGCGGGATTCTTACCGGCGCATTCGCGTCGCCATTGCGCGCATTAACTCCTACCTGCAGGAAGCCGTCTCCGGCATGCTGGTGCTGCAGCTTTTCAACCGCGAGAAGCGCGCTCTCCGGCAATTCTCCAAGATCAACGCATCCCACATGGAGGCGTTCAAGGACGCCATCATGGCCTATGCCGTTTACTATCCGGTGGTCGAAATTCTTTCGGCAATCGCGGTTGCGGCCATCATCTGGTTTGGCGGCGGCGACGTGATTCGAAGTACCGCCACCCTCGGCGTGCTGGTAGCTTTCATGCAGTACGCACAGCGCTTCTTCCGTCCCATTCAGGACTTGAGCGACAAGTACAACATCCTGCAGTCGGCCATGGCGTCGAGCGAACGCATCTTCAAGCTGCTCGATACGCCCGTCGATATCGAATCGCCCGCCGTCACGAAAAAGCCGGAAGGTCCGGGACGCATCGAATTTGACCGCGTATGGTTCAGCTACGGCGTGCGCGGGACGTCGGCCGACAGCCTGGCAAAAGTTGAGGCACACTCCGCCCCGGCCGCGACCGATTCGAGCAGTGACTCGGCAGCGCTGGACTGGGTCTTGCGCGACGTGTCGTTCACCATCGAGCCCGGCGAGACGGCCGCCGTCGTGGGCCACACCGGGGCCGGCAAGACGACCCTCATCTCGCTGCTGCTGCGCTTCTACGACGTGCAGAAGGGCGCCATCCGCATCGATGGCGTCGATGTCAAGGACATGGACCTCAACGATCTGCGCCGCCGCTTCGGCGTCGTGCTCCAGGATCCGTTCCTGTTCTCCGGAACGGTGGGTGGAAACATTCGCCTGGGGTCCGATTGGATCGCCGACAAAGACGTGGAGCGAGCCGCCGAAGAGGTTAACCTCGCGGACTTTATTCGCACCCTGCCCGGCGGTTTCGCAGAAGAAGTCCGCGAGCGCGGCTCGACGCTTTCGACCGGGCAGAAGCAGCTTATCTCGTTCGCCCGTGCCCTGGCCCATAACCCCCAGATCCTGATTCTCGACGAGGCCACCTCCAGCGTCGATACCGAGACCGAGTTCCGCGTCCGCGACGCCCTCAGCCGCATGGTCCAGGGACGAACGTCTCTCGTCATTGCGCACCGCCTTTCCACCGTGCAGCGCGCCGATAAGATCATCGTGATGCACAAGGGCAAGGTCCGCGAGATGGGCACGCACCAGCAACTGCTCGCCCAGCGCGGCGTCTACTACAAGCTCTACCAGTTGCAGTACAAGGATCAGGAGTTGCCCTTGTCGGCAAACAACATGCCGGAGGTCTCCGCCCGGGCGGACGATTGAACCCGGTCGCTTAAGTCTCAGCGGACACCGCGATCGCGCGCCGCCACCGGTAACCACCCCAAATACTCCCACGTTACAATGTCCCTCGTGCGAATCCTGATCTCGGCCGGGGAGGCTTCCGGTGAAATGTACGGCGCGCAACTCATCGAGGCCCTGCATCGCCGCGATCCGGCCCTGGAGTTCTTCGGCGTGGGCGGCCAGCGGATGCGCGACGCAGGCTGCGACACCATCATCGACTCCAGCCATCTCGCCGTCGTGGGAATCACCGAGATTCTCGGCCATCTCTCCAAAATTTACGGGCTGTTCAACCAGTTGATCGAGGAAGCCGACCGCCGCCGGCCCGATGTCGCCATCGTGATCGACTCGCCCGCCTTTAACTGGCGGGTGGCGCGCCAGATGAAAAAGCGCGGGATCCCGGTGATCTACTATGTTGCCCCTCAGTTCTGGGCCTGGCGCCAGGGACGCGTGAAACTGCTGCGCAAGTACATCACCAAGGCACTGGTGATTTTTCCCTTTGAAGAGAAGTTTTACCGTGATCGCCGCGTGGATGCGGCCTTCGTCGGGCACCCGCTGGCCGAACTCCCGCCGCCCAATGTGACCCGCGAAGCCTACGCCGCCCAGTACAACCTCGACTTGGCCAAACGATGGGTAACGGTCATGCCCGGCAGTCGCGTGAAGGAGGTTCGCATGAACCTTCCTACGATGCTCGACGCTACTACCCTACTGGGCCCCGGTTTTGAATTTCTCCTCCCGGTTGCGTCCACCCTCGAGCGCGAACTGCTGGAAGAGGGCGTTCGCGGACGGGGTATTACCCTGGTGGCGGAAGCCCTTCCCGCTCTCCACCATGCGCGCGCTGCCGTCGTGGCCAGCGGCACCGCGACCGTCGAGGCCGCCATGATGTTGACCCCCTTTGTGATGGTCTACCGCGTATCGCAGTTGACCTATGCGCTGGGCAAGCCCCGTATCAAGGTCCCCTATTTTGCGATGGTGAACCTCATTGCCGAAGAAAGGGTTGTCCCGGAATTGGTGCAGGGTGATTTCACCGCGGAAAGGGTCGTGGCCCGCCTGAAGGAGATCATTCCGGATGGCCCCGCCCGCACCGCCATGATTGAGGGATTGGCCCGGGTGAAGTCGCGGCTGCGCTCTCCGGATTCCGACGATCTGCGCTCCGCCTCGGAAAGGGCCGCCGATGCTGTCCTTGAGGCGGTTGTGCCCTCGGTTCGGAGTCGAACTGCGTGAAATTGCAGCTCTGGTCTCCAGACAACTCTCGCAAAATGCCCTTAAACCCCTGTACCGCCAGCATCTTTTGCGTCAAAATCTTCATCTTAGATACAGTTGACTCCAGGAGATCGTTTTTGATGCGCGTTTACTGTCGGCGCTATCGCCCGGCCCTCTCGGCGAGCCTCCCCCTGCTTCTCGTCTTTTTCCTGTCTTTGCCGGCATGGTCGGCCGACCAGAAAATGCGGCTGCGGGTCGATGACTACCAGATCGAGGCGGAACTCAACCCACACTCCCACAAGATCAGCGCCCGCACCAAGGTGAAGTTCACCGCCCTCGACGACCTCAGCGTGGCGAGCTTCGAACTCAATAATGCCCTGCGCCTCACCAAGGTGACCGACGCCAACAACAAACCCTTGTCCGCCGAGCGCGTGACCCAGGATTCTTCGGTGCGCATTCCATTGACCGCCGGCATGTCGAAGGATTCCAGCACCACCCTGACCTTCGAGTATGAGGGTATCCTCGATTCCGCCGACGAGAGCCCGGTCCAGGGACTCAAGTTGGCCTCCATCGGCGACGATACCAGCTATCTGCTCTACGCCGGCCGTTGGTTCCCGGTGAATGGCTACGGCCTGAACCGCTTTACTTCGACCATCAGCATCACCGTCCCCACACACATGGTCGCCATCGGCAGCGGAACGATGACAGTTGCCGATAGCGCGCCATCGAAGAAGGCTACCGGAGCGTTGCCCGGCAAAACCTTTACCTTCGTCAGCGACAAACCCAGCTTCCCCGGCACCATCATCGCGGGCGTGTTTCAGGAAAGCAGGAGTGAAGACGCCGGCGTCGACCTGCACGTTTTTTTCAAGCCCCTGCACCAGAAGGTGGCCCCCGAGTACACCAACGCAGCCCTTAAGGAATTTACCTACTACATCACCGCCTTCGGTCCTTTGCCGTCTCCGACTCTCCGGGTAGTCGAGTTGCCGGATGACACCGTGCCTACCGCCTGGGCCCCTGAGTTGGCTGCCATTGCCAGCCGCGCCATCACCGACAAGACGAACTACCGCTTGCTCGCCAATACCATCGCCCACCAGTGGTGGGGCTGCTCCGTCAATCCCGCGACCAAAGAGGATTGGTGGATTAGCGACGGCTTCTCCCGCTATTCCGAGGCGATGTACGTTGAGCAGGCCGCCGGCGCCATGGGCATGGAAGAGGCCGTGAAGGATATGTCGGTCGGCGCGCTTGCCTACGACACCGTCCCCCTTTCCAGCGTCAGCAAGCTCGACGTCTTCTCCCCTGAGTTTCAGACCCTGGTCACGGACAAGGGTGCCATGATTGTGCACATGCTGCGCTGGGTGGTGGGCGATACCCAGTTCTACAAAATCATGCGCACCTTCGCCAGCCAGTACGGCGGCAAGTCGGCCAGCATCACCGATTTTGAGACTGTGGCCGAAAAAGAGCACGGCGAGAAGCTGACCTGGTTCTTTACCCAATGGCTGGATTCAACCGGCGCTCCGGAATTCAAGACCAAGTACACCGTTTATCGCCTGGGCAGCAACAAGGGATTTCGCGTGGTCGGCGAGATCTCCCAGGATCTCGATTTGTTCCGCATGCCGGTCAACTTGAAGATCGATACCGACGGCAAAACCGAAGAGAAGCGGATCGAAGTCGTGGGGACGAACTCCCCCTTCAGCCTCGAAACCTTCGGCAAGCCGCGCCGCATCGCGGTAGACCCCGATGACAAGGTGCTCAAGAATTCGGGCGAGGTGCGGATGCGCGCCTCCATCACCCGCGGGCAGGCGCTGGTGCAGCAGGGCGACCTGGCCGCCGCGCTGGCCGAATTCAACAAGGCGCTCGAAGCCAATAAGAACAGCTCCCTGGCCCACTACCGCGTGGCCGAAGTATTTTTCCTGCAGCGCAACTACCAGGCTGCCGCCAATGCCTATCGTGAATGCCTGAACGGCGACGGCGATCCGCGCTGGACCGAAGTCTGGAGCCACATTCAACTGGGCAAGATCTTCGACATCACCGGGCAGCGCGAGCGCGCCGTCAACGAGTACCGCCAGGCGCTGCAGACCAACGACAATACCCAGGGCGCGGGCGACGAAGCCCGCCGTTATATCCAGAAGCCCTACGAGCGGGAAAAGGCTACCGCCCCCGGAGCCTAGCGGCCGGTAGGGGTTCTATCTGAAATCAATGCTTCCCCCGTTTGGAAATCGGCGCCAACCCCGGGCTTTCATTGCTCATCCAGATGGATTCGAAAAAGATTGGCCTTCGCCGAGCGGCGTGTCGTGACGAACTCGTTCGGCGACATGCCCGGAGATACGTTGTCCTGATTGATCAATCGCGCCCCGGAAATCCGCGCGAAATCTGCTTCACTGCCGAAGCCCTTCGTAAAGCTGGGAGGCGCCTTCCCGGCCTTGATGGGTATCACCACCGTCTTGGATGAACCGAACGGAAAGGGCCGCAACGGAACGTACACCCATTTCCCGTCCAGACTCCACGAGAGCAGCGGGACCGAAAAGCGGGTGACACCAAACCCGAAACTGCAGGTGTCACAGGCCACAATGGGTGCGCCGCCCTCGAGCGGCACAACCTCAACCATCGTATTCCGGTCGCCGTGACCACCCGGCGGGGTTACTCCCACCAGAGCCCAACGACCGTCGGGCGACACGCCCTGCAGTTGCATGATGTCGAGATCCGAGACCGCGGCCTCACCGCTGCCGTCTTCATTGATCTTCATGATCCTTGGTACTGGTTGCGTGCCCTGATATAGGATCTGCCCAGGCTTGCCGAAAAAAGCTCGATACTCGCCTCCGAACGTAAGTTGGCGCGGCGGCTGCGTGCGATCCAGCCACCCCACCCAGATCCCCGATCGGATCTGACCTTGTTCGGTCGCAAACACGACTTTCTTCCCGTCCTGCGAGATCGAGAAATGCGAGAGCACTAATCCCGGAAAGAGCCGTTCTGCTGATCCGGTCGCGAGATCGGAAACCCACAGCTCACCGCTGAAGTAGGAGTGTGAACCCGTGCCCCGCCGCAGGTAAAAGACCTTCTTGCCGTCTGGCGAGAGCGTGGGAAGAAAGGAGTAACCCTCGGAAGTGACTTGTTTGTCTCCTGTCTTGTCGTCGTGCATCCAGATGGAGGACTGCTGCGTACCTGCGGTGGTAATAAACGATTTGCCATCCGACACCATGGCGAGCCCTTCTTCCTCGCTCGCCCCCGATGGCGTCACCTGCTGGGGAGTTCCGTCAGGAAAGCGCTGCCGCCAGATGTGAAAGCCGGCCGGACGGGTATCCACCGTGAAGTACATCCATTTGCCATCGGGAGACCACTGCGCCCAGGTACAGGAGCCATCCGGTCCGACGAGCTGTCCCGCGGACGTGCCCTCGAACGGCACCAACCGGCATCGTCTCCACCACTGACTGTCCATCTCCACCAGCAACACCCATTTCCCATCTGGAGACAGCGCGGACCGGTGCACCATCCCTTGCATACGGTCGGCTGGCACATACACGTCCCGCTCGTCGGTCCGGCTGGCATTTGAAGTTGCAAGCTTCATGTGTATCCCTGTGCCGATGGTGGAGAACATCACCCGATCGCTGCCGATCCAGGACAATCCGGTCGCGTTGGCCATAAACAGCTTCGGTTCTTGACCTCCCAGCAAGGGCAGTTCGTAAGTGTTCCAGGCAAACGGTCCTTCGATTTGCGTGAAGTACAGGCGGCTGCCGTCGGGTGAGAAGTTGATCGTCTGCTTCCGGAGCACGCTCTTGGTGAGCGGGTAAGGCTCGCCGTCCGGCAGCGATTTGAACCAGACCTGACCCACGTTGACAGAATTTCCGAAACTGCCAGGACCCCGCAGAAACGCCACCATCCGGCCGTCGCGCGAGAGCGCCGGGATCTCGGCTGCATCATCGAAGTTGGTGAGTTGCTCCCACCGGAGTGGCGGGGGCGCGGCGTCGTCGTTGTGGTGCAGGCGCGGCCACAACAACCAGGTTAGGGCCATGAGAATGCAGGTCAGTCCGCCGCCGATCGCGGGTCTGAGCCAGCCCCAACTTCGTTTCTCGGGTGCCGCCACCCTAATGTTGGATGAAGATGCCTGCAGGCGTCGCAGGTCCGTCGCCAACTCTTGCGCCGACTGATATCGAAGCTCCCGGTCCTTTTCCAGGCATTTCAGCACGATGCGTTCGAAATCTACCGACAGCTTTGGAGCGAGCCCCCTGGGCGAAGGCGCCGGTTGGTGCAGAATGGCGTTGGTCAGCTTCGGAACCAGGGAATCGCGGAAGGGCAACTGCTGGGTCGAGAGCTCAAACAAAACCACGCCGGCTGAATAGATGTCGCTGCGGAAGTCCACTTGCTCTCCCAGCAACTGCTCGGGAGACATGTAGGGCAGGGTGCCGGCTATGCCCGTCGGCGCAGTTGCCAGGGTTTGAGTAGTGCTCAGCGTCAGCACCGCCTCTCGGGACAGCGTTGCCAACCCGAAATCGAGGATTTTTAGCCGCCCGTCGAACGTTGCCCGCAGATTCGCGGGCTTCAGGTCCCGGTGCAGCACGCCAGCCACATGCGCCGCGGCCAACCCTTGGGCCAATTGGCAGCCGAGGTCGACCACCTCGTTCTCCGGCAGGGGGCCGGATCGTAAGCGAGTGTCGAGCGACACGCCGGGCACCAGTTCGCTAACCAGATAATCGTGCCCGTCGAAGCTATCGAAGTCGTGGATGGTCTGAATGGCAGGGTGATTCAGGCGGGACAGGATTCGGGCTTCGTTGCGAAATCGCTTGCGCGCTGCTTCGTCGTTCAGCGCGCCCGGAGTCAATACCTTGAGGGCAAGATCGCGCTCCAGCTTTTCGTCGTAGGCGCGATACACCACCCCCATCCCACCAGCACCGATCTCCTCTTCGATGCGATAGCGGCCAAATCTCTGGCCAACGTCCGGCATGCGCCCTCACTCGTGGGCCAAGATGGTAGCACGTCAAAGCTGGTGTGCAGCCGCGAGCGAAACGCTGCACCTGCATTGCGCGACACCTGCCATCACTCCGTGGCTTAGGGCGGTTACACACTCCGGGTCGAGACCACTGTTCCCAAAGAGCTGACCAACCATCTCTCGCTCGCCAGTCGAGACCGCTCCGAGTGACGGGCAACACGGAAGTAAATGTTGCGATCAGCGATTGCACATTGAGCATCCGGCCGCCCCACGGCTTCGGCCAAATGCATGGAGGCCAGCGCCGACGCCCGAGCCTCTTGCCTGGCGGCTGACGACCGGGAACCCGTCTCAGAGCCCGCCGAAATGCAGGCCGCTCAGATTTTCCATTTCTTGACGCCCCACACCTTTGCTCGCCACCAGCACGTGGAAGGTTTCTCCCATGCCCGCGGGCGTGACCAGGTGCTTCAATTGCAAGGCCACCTTGGCGCGTTCCTGCGGCAGGCGGCATTCTTCGAAGGCATCGGCAAACTGGTTCGCTTCCCCGATCCCCATCAGGAATTGAGACTGCGTAAGCAGCTTGTGAGCCTGCATTCCGTTCTCTTCGGCGGCCGCCGCCAGCGCGGTGAAGTTGACGTGCGCCGTGATGTCCTGTTCGCCCGGAGCCTGGTAGGGATCGGGACTGGCCGAGTGCTGACGATACGCCATGACCGTCCCCAGGTGGCGTCCGGCCAGTTGCTCCGCGCGCGTGTACCCGTAGTCGATGGCGATCAGAAAACCACGGTGAATTTCCGCCGCAAGCTGCGCCATATACCGCAGCGCAAGCAGGGTTGTCTCGGTGCGAGCTTCACCTTCCGCATGCACGCCATAGCGGTCGAGGAATTCCAGTTCGTCGGCTGAGGCGGGCGCCCATTCTTCTACCAAGCGTCCCTCGCGAGCGTTGATTCGCAACGCTCCCTTTTCCGAAAGAACCTCGACCGAAAGCGCGTCGAAGAATTCGTTCGCGAAGATGAGTATGGGAACGTCAGGAGCACATGCCCTTCCCAGCGGGACGCCCTGTTCGTTGCGGCTTCGGCCGTCCCCTTCCCGGTCCGCATTCCCGGCGACTGACGATTTCGTCCTGCAAAGTTGTAGCTCGAGTCGGGCCGTGCGATCGGTCAATCCAACCTTGCCGGATTCTATGCGGCTGCGAAACGAGGTTTGCAGGCGTTGCCGCAAAGACGGCGAGCTCTCCACCAGCGTGTAGCGCAGGGCCCGGAAAAACTCGGGAAACTTTTTCTCCGACCAGTCGAGCACATCGTGCGCAAACAATCCCCGCCCCGGACCCAATTCCAAAAGCTCAATCTGCTTCGGCTCCCCGAGCGCGCGCCACATTTCGTCGAACTGCCGCGCCAGCAGGCGGCCGAACACGGCATGCACATCGCTCGACGTATAAAAGTCCCCCGCCTTGCCAAACTTTTCCGAGCTGCGCGAGTAGTAGCCGAGTTCCGGATCGTAGAGACACAATTCCATGTAGCGCGAGAAAGGCATCGGCCCGTGCTCACGGATTTCCTGCTCGATTCTCTGGCGCAGGCTCACAGGCCGCGCTCGCGCCGGTCCATGCGATCCTGCGGCGTGCGGATAAACATTTCAACCAGGTAGTCATGCAGTGCGTCGTAAAGCTGCCGCTGGAACTGCCATTCGAACTGCGCGTGATCGAGATCGCGCGGGTGCAATTCGTACACGTAGGTGTGCACCGGCACCGCGCAATGCATGAGCTGGATGCTTACCTCGACGCCGTCGCCCTTGGCGCTTGCGCTGAAACTCAGCAGCGGGTGCTCATAGAGACGCAGTTGCCCGAGCACGCGTTCAAGCCGCGGATTGGCAGCAGACGACATGGAATCTGATTGTAATGGCTTGCTCTGGGTGTGCGCGGAGCGCAGTAGCTTTCGGTATTGGCAGCGGCGTGCTTGTTCCCGTTACCTGACCTGCGAGGCTGGCCGACGTCAGAAATGTCGTTAACCCCGCGATTCATGAGCCTCAAGGAGGATAATGTTGTAATCACTTGATTTCGGCAGTCGGGCCCCTAAGGTCCATCCCTGAGCTTTTGTCCCCGGCCCGAGTGCTACGGAATAGTGGGTATGGACATCGTCACTCCCATTGCTAGACTCTTCAAAAAGGAGTTCGTCATGACATCCCCCGACTCCAAAACACGCGCTCATGCTGAACTGGTTGACCTGATCGAATCACAACTGAACACCCTGGAAAAGGAAACTTTCGGTGTCGTAACCGAGGCAGAACTCTGCGAATACGAGGACAGGCGCGGCCGAATCCGTCAGCTTTACACCGAACTGATCGGCCGGGATGCAGCGGCATAGCTTGCTCCGGCTGCCGAGAGGAAATCGCGAATGACCACATTCCTGATCCTGGCGTTGTGTGTTGTGCTGCTGTGGGCGACCAGCAAAGCGCTGGATCGTCTCCACAAAGTCTGATCGCACCGCCAATATAATTTGCGCTCCGAGTATTGAAACCTCCCGGGGTAATACTCACTCGCCGCTTCCAGGCGAACCGACGGCGCAAATTTGCGCTAACGCCTATGCGCCTTAGTCCTCGTTTTCGCGCCTTATCAGACAATGAGCCAGGCCACCTCAGCCTTCGGTGGATGGAGCAAATGAATTCGTGATCAGCGTGCCCTCTCAGCGGCGCGAACTGTTTTCTGTGGACCCTCGGCAAACAGCCGGGAGTAGATGACGCCCGCCAGGGCGGCACCCATGATTGGAGCTACCCAGAACAGCCACAGTTGAGCCAATGCCCACCCGCCAACAAAAATCGCAGGGCCCGTGCTCCGTGCTGGGTTGACGGAAGTGTTCGTGACGGGAATGGAAATCAGATGGATCAGGGTAAGGCACAGCCCTATGGCGAGGGGAGCGAAACCCTTGGGAGCGCGATCGTCCGTTGAACCAAATATCACCAGCAGAAAGAATAGCGTCAGCACCACCTCTGCCACGAAACACGCCAGCAACGAGTACCCGCCGGGCGAGTGGGGCCCGTATCCATTCGAGGCAAATCCCCCGGTTAAACTAAACCCTTCTTTGCCGCTGGCCACAACGTATAACAACCCGGAACCCGCGACGGCTCCCAAAACCTGCGCTGCAACATACGGCAGGAGTTCGGAAACTGGAAAGCGCTTTCCGACCACCAGCCCAACCGATACTGCGGGGTTGATATGGCATCCCGAAATAGGCCCGATTGTAAAGGCCATGGTGAGCAAGGTCAGCCCAAACGCCAGGGCGACACCTGCAAAGCCGATACCCAGGTTCGGAAATGCAGCCGCTAAAACCGCGCTTCCGCAACCGCCGAATACCAGCCAGAATGTTCCCAAAAACTCTGCGAAACAACGTTTGCTAAGAGTCATCGAGGGACCTCTTCAACTTCGTGAAATCATGCCACAAAACTGCTCGGCCCGGGGCTATGCAATTTCAAGCGCTGCCACACCGCCCTACTCCCACATTCTGACGGAACGAAATGGTAACTGGTGAAACGTCCGCACAGTACTCAAAACTCTTCCATGAGCACTATCGCTTGTTAGTGACAGTTGTGAGAACGAAGGTCCATTGCATAATTACAGGATGACTGTCGACAGCGAGGTGATGGCGACCGGACATTTATTCTTGGCAGAGGAGCATAGTTGGCGTAACTCCCCATTTCACCAACTGAGAATTAACCGACCCAGGTCAACGAACGCTAACGCCGGGCCGGCGTAATATCGATTACGCTCATTCACCCTCAAAAAAGGCGAACAAACGGCGCAAAGTTGCGCTAACGCTTGATTACAACAGCTGTCGACTCAGTTGCCGTGGTCGGGTTGCCCTTTGTGCTCGCCCTCCGCCAAAAGTGCACGATGGAACCGGACCCTGCCGTCCCCGATCTTGCTCTGTTCCGTGTCGAAGCAACAACTTGCGGCGCTGGAGGGGACAGGGCCACTCAAGTGCTCCAGTAAGGTGGAGTGAGTATTCTTCTCCTCTTTCAGGTTCCCTGAACTAAGTCAGCTCATCTGAAGTTCTCTTCTCTTAGTGCTAATAGACCTTTTAGGAGGTTTCAATGTTTGCACGCAATGTCACTTTTCATCTGAAATCGAACATGTTTTCTGATTACACGCGCACCTTTGAGAACGACACGCTTCCTTTGCTTCGCAAGCAGAAGGGCTTCAAAGACGAAATCACGTTGTCGAATCCCGGCAGCCTGGATGTGATTGCCATCAGTCTGTGGGACAGCAAGTTCAGTGCGGATGCTTACAACACCAACGGCTATCCGGAAGTGTTGAGAACACTTGGACGAATGATCGATGGAACGCCTAAGGTTCAGACGTTTGAGGCGGTCAGTTCGACCTTCCATAACGTCGCCGTAACAGCGTAGAGGTCTGTAAGCCTGTCGCTCGGGAGGACGGTTAACTCCCTCGTCCCGAGTGGCAAGTGCTTAACTGGATCGTCGCCCGTGAAGTTTCGGCAGTTTCCGCCGCGCGGGCCGTTAGGCTCTCAGGACGCCGGGTGCCCCCATGCATCCGTACCTGATCCCGCACGAAATTTGGCAACTCTGCAAGGAGAAGAAGAGAATGGCGCGAAACATCCTGCCCAGACATTTTTTCTTCCTCCTATAAATGGCTGCAGGACGTCAGCTCATATGGATCGAAGAAGGCCGCTTTAATGGTTGGTGTTGCTCCGGATGCGCTTGGGTGTTCAACTCTTCTGATCCGCCCACTGGCAAATCTCTTGGTGAAATGATGCAGAACTTTGAGGAGCAGCGCGACAAGGAGTTCGCCTCCCATGCTTGCGCCGAGCACCCCAGAGCCAAGAGCACGAAACGCTGAACAATTCAAACTACAGCTAGGGTGCGCCCCAACCATCCTTACGGTCGGTAGCGGGGCAAAGCCCGTGGTTGTTGTTGCAAAACGGCCATCGCACTCAAAACCCCTTCCTCGGGAGGGCTGGCCGTGGGTCAATGAGCGCTATGGCCTGTCAGCGTCAGTTGACGTTCTCCGGTTGCTACTTCGGTGTAGTCTTCTCCTGTGAAGAATCGTCTCAACTCATATGTTTTCTGATCGAGAATGAAGGCAAGCGCTTCTTCATAGCGGAGGCATTCAATGACCCTGGCGGATCGTTGGTTACGGTGGGTGAGGTGTGCAGTTGTCCTCTTGGTCGTTTCTCCAACTTGCCTGGGGCAGAGCATTTCCGGCGTGGTCTACGACCCGGATGGATATGTTGTGCAGAATGCTCGGGTCCTGCTGATGCGGGATTACTCAAAGCTGAAAGAGACCAGAAGTGGCGAAGCAGGGGAGTTTGCTTTCTCCGACCTTGAGCCGGGAATGTATCAGTTGCAGGTGAAGCAGGAACGCCTCTCGCTGTTCCAGCAGACCGTCCTTGTAGGCAAGCAAGAGAAACGAGTCTATGCTGTCCTCCCTCTTGCCCGTGAAAGCGAGTCGGTGCAGATCAATGCTCGGCTTGCTAATGCGGTTCGCAAGTCAGCGAGGATCGCCAGCAAAGCGAGGCGTTGGGGTGGACAGGTTGAACCGGCAGTTTTGCTGCAGCCGCTCAGGCCGGCGTATCCGCCCAGCGCAAGCGCACGGGGAGCAGAGGGTACGGTTGTCCTGTATGCCACTATCAATACCGACGGAGGGGTGAGTGATCCGATCGTACTCGAATCTGCCGATCCCGACCTGGAGAAGGAAGCCTTGCAGGCAACGCGGAAACTGCTCTATCAGCCCATGAAACTGAATGGACATCCTGTCCCGTGTCAAGTAACTATCATCCTCGATTTCAGGCCGGAATAGAGCCGGGGATTTGACTGTAATCTGGTTTCGACAGTTAACGCTTTGCCGCTGCTATGGTCCGTGCGAACACGGTGCCGTGCCGAAGCGTCTAGTGCGTGGGGTCATAAAAGCTGTCGCCGAACCATTCGGCCCGACATGTCCAGCAGGCGCGTCAGTTGGTGAAACATCGCCTCTCCACCCTTAACCGGATTGCCAGCGTAATGGTGTTCACAACCGTTACGACGACCCTCGAGACCTCAGAAATCCTTTCGAAGGCGACCTGGATCCCAAAGCAACACAACGACGGTATATACTACCGCCGCGTTTAAGCTCTGGGATTTTTCGGAACATCTGCCGCTCGGAGGAATCCGTATGCACTGGCTTTGGGTGGTGTTGATCGGGCTCGTCGTAGGGGCATTGGCCAAGCTCATCATGCCCGGAAAAGATCCGGGCGGGTTTATAGTCACGATACTCCTTGGCATTGCGGGGTCATTTGTGGCCACCTGGCTCGGTCAGGTGATCGGATGGTATCGGGAAGGACAGTCGGCGGGCTTTATCATGTCTTTGCTAGGGGCGGTCCTGCTCCTCGCCATCTATCACTTAGTGCGAAGGCGTACAGCTTAGTTGGATGCCTGATTAGCAAAGCAACGCCGGGTGTGCGCCCGCGAAACCAGCGTTAGCACAAGCTTGAGACGTTTGTTCGCCGGAAACCGGGGTTCATGGGTGAGATCGGGATGTTTCGCGGATGGTCTCCGAGACGTGGGATTGACGCTAAACGCTCACCCATTGTTTTTGAAAGCGTCACGTAGTCTACCCAACCCGGAGTAACCGAAAAAGAGGGGATTGCAGCCGGGGCCGCTGCGCTGGGCACGCCCTGGACCGTCGATGTCGCCCGAGAACGTGCATATTTTGTGGCTCCAGCAACCTACGAGTACAAACAACATGGGAAACCCGTAAAGGAATCCCACGCGGTCTCACGGCAGCGCTGAGGCGAACAGACGCTGGCTGGCGCATCACTAGTTGGACATGGTCGAACATTAAGACAATGTGCCCCCGCGGTCAATTGGCGGTAACATCTCCCCATCACGCTCGTTGAAGTCCAAAAAGGCGAACAAACGGCGCAAAGTTGCGCTAACGCCTGTTAACGTCAGTTATCTCGAAACCCGAATAACCGAGCTTTAAAATCAGCTCTTGCTGCGCCTTGAAAAGCATGACTTATCGTCCCCGTTTCTCGCGACTGCTGCACGTCCTATTGTTCGCGATAACGTCGTTCTTGATGTGGATCACCACACAGCCACTGCTGGATGGAGTGGCTCGATGGCCTTTTGGTCTGTTGTGGCTTGCCGATTTGCCGATTTCCGCGTTTGCATTTGGCGTAATGTTCATGTCCGATGAACACTTTTGGGCTGCTTGGGGCTGCTGGGGAGTGCTTGGAACTGGCTGGCGGGGTCGTTGCTATGTGCACAGCAACGAACCCACACGCTGATTTCCAGAAAGTTGCCGGACTATCCGCCTGCTGAGGACCCTCGGAAACGTGCAGACGAACCTCGCTGCCGCTTCAAGAAACAAGCCCGAAAGCGGCTGGGCAATCGACAGCGCAGTGAATGCAGTAAGCAGCTCGGCCTTCGTAGCTTTCAGAAAAGTGCCGAAGCAACCGACGTTTGTCCGAAGAGGTGCGGGCTGCGAAAGCGCGGTCGGTACGAGTGACCTCTCAAAACGTCGTCATGTCTCGGAGGCACGTCGCATTACGTCACTGAGCGAAAGTGCAGTTGAGAATGTCAAGACGTGGAGGTTCGAAAACCCGTACGCCGTGGTGGTTAGTACGAGACCATCCTCAGTCGTATCGGCATGCACTTCCGACGCTGTTTCTTATCTGGCCAATAACCTTACTGATGATCGTTCCAGTGATCCTCATCGAAGCACTCTACGCTGGGAGGCGACAGCGAACGGAGTTCTGGAATCACTGCGGGTCTTGGGTATGCGAACTTCCTTTCAGCGATTGCGGGACTGCCATTGGCATCCGTGTTTTCCGCAGGTCAAGTAGAGCGTTCTGGAATCAATAGCAGCTAGATTCATTTTCATTCGACTCTCACGGGTTATCCCTGAGGGCGCAGCTCTAGCGCACGGTCCTGCGACTTCACAATGGCCTCGATCGTGAACACACTGTTCCCATTGTATCCTTCTGGACTTGGCACACATGACACAATGATTTTGATGTGGCTGGGCGTGTATCCGCGCTGGATAATGCTTGTCAGTGCTATCACCATGATGGTCATTTGCTTTTTTGTATCGTGGTGGATCGAAGGCAAATGGATATTGCGACACATCCGAGATAGAGCCCCAAGTCTCACGGAGCAGTGCTCCGGGGTGACTAGGAACGCGAACTTGCTGTCGTACGCCTTCCTAACGGGCGTATTCCTCTATGCGCTGGTCAGCCTATGGCCGACGGGCATCAAAGCGATGATCGGCTAGTCAACTGTCGAAAAATCGCCATAACGCTCATTGACCCGGTTTCTGGCGAACAAATGGCGCAAACTTAATCGCCTGATTTCGTCAGTTATCAAAAGCTGCGCTACACTTGCGTTGAATATGCTGCGAGCCTCGCAGGGTCGCCTGATAAACTGGTCGGCCTACAGCTAGTTAGTTAGCTGGCTCATTCACGTCGATTACCGGTTCACGCACCGGAGATCCCATGGCGGATGTCAATGATGTGCTTGCGGCCAATCGCGGCGCCGTCCTCGACCTTGCCGCGGCCGCGGAGAGATCAGCGGCGACTTGGACGACGCCGCGCGCGCCGGGGAAATGGTCGCCGAGCCAGGTCGTGGAGCATGTGGCGCGTTCCTTGGAAGGATCGGCCAAGCTCTTTTCTGGTGGGGATCCGTCGATCCCGATGCCCCCCGCTTTCCTGCGCCCGCTGCTCAGACTGTTGTTCTTCAACCGGATCTTGAAGAAGGACGCATTTCCGAAGGGGTTTAAGGCCTACAAGACGATGAACCCTACGAGCGGACCGGCCACGCCGGCTGAGGCCCGCGTCCGCCTGGAAGGGGCACTCGCCAGGTTCGACCAGGAATGTCGTAGAAGGGTCGCCAGTGGCCAACACGTCGTGAGCACCGGTTTCGGTACGGTGTCGGTCGAAGACTTCGTGAGGTTTAACGCGATCCACACTCGCCACCATTGCAAACAGATGCCCGGCGCAGCCTAAAAACTGCCAGGCTCCAAGGCGAGCCAGCTAACCAGCGTTTGCAGCCGTCGGCGTCCGTCGAACCAACCTGCTTCGCCGAGCCACGGAGGACATCGGATCACAGCGGTTGTTGGCGAAAAATCTCCATTCCACTCGTTGACCCGGATTTTGACGAACAAACCGCGCAAGCTTGGTGCTACGCCGTTTTCGCCACAGGAGCCGCGATCGGCGCTCGGCTGATCTGCGAAAGGCTCTCGTTAACATCCAAAACCTTCGCTCGCACATCCTTGATTCCCATCGCATCAAGGCGGGGCAGGTGTTCCTTTAGGAAGTCGTTCGCAGAACTTTCATCAGTGAACAGGTACACACCGCCGCAATCTCCAGTGCGGCTGTTTTCGGTCCAGATTTTCCAGACCATACCTGGTGTTTTGTTCAAGTGATGGGCCAAATCGCTGGCCATCTTTGTCAGATCCTCACCCCAAGGACCATGACTAGGAAAATCAATCTGCAGCAGAGTCATCGTCGCCTCCGCCGCTATTTTAAATGCTTCAGCATCTCCTTGAACATGGGTGCCTGATCCGATTCAGCGGTGAGCCGCGAATCTGATTTGTCTCCGGATGCCTGGGAGACTGGAAAACTCAAGCACCCAACGATGTGGCCAACCTTCAGCTCGCCTGCAACTGCCATTGAAAAGACGGACGCGGTTGAAAAATCAAAATCCAGATTTCAACCGTTGTAGGACTTCCGAAACGTGGCTGACCCACTCAGCAGGAGTACGACTGCCAACGCAGTCTTCCCATCCATGATGGTAACTTTCTCACCATCCGGCGGAGCGCCGACCACGGCGTACCTTCGTATCACTCACACGGCAGCTACGCGCCGCTTGCGACGAATCCTCGGTCTCTTTTACTTCCTCCGCTTTCCCATACCGTGTTCCATCTGGAAGAGTGCCCCAAAAATCGTCGGCGAGAATACTCTCCGTGATTTTGTTGTGATCACAGTTGGCGTCCTGCCACTGTCGCTCGGCGTCAAGTATGAACTTCGCGGTGGCATGTCAGCCGGGGCCCAGCGGCCCTGCTGCGCCTGTGCAGTAAGGACTGAGAGAACCGCCATCGCCACCCATGTCATGGTTTGTTTCAACATGTGAGTATGCCTGCCTTTCGGGCTGCTGCAATCAGAGGTGGAAGGCGGATTATGGTCGGGGGAGATCGAGCTGCACCACATCCGAGCGCTCCTGCACTCGTTCGAGGACAACTTCACGGCCGTCTGGGGAGATGTCGAAGTCGCGAACGTCGAAGTCGGGAGGTAGATTGGTCAGCTGCCGCTCAGCGCCCGTCTCCAGGTCGATGAGCCAGAGATTCTTATGTTGAATCTCTCCTCGCAAGAGTACGAAAGTGACCGTCCTCCAGGCAGGAATGCCAGGTGGCGAGCCCCCCGAGTCAGAGTCAGCGCTGGCAAGGGGTGCGGCGCAGCCTCGGCTGTAACCGCTTTCACCGAAAACCTGGTGCCGATGTCGGGCCCCGAGTAGACAACGAAGCTGCCGTCGGGCGCCACCTGGGATTGACCGAGTACTCCTGAACAAAAAGGAACCCAGGAGCGACCGTCGACGGGCACGCGGAAGAGATGTGGGACGCCGTGATCTTGCGCCGCCGAGGTTATCGATTGGCCGTCGGGAGACCATGCTGGAGCACCCTGCAGGTCGAGCGAATCGGTGACAATCCGCGGGTTCGCGCCGTCGGCCTGCATCACGTACAAGAGCGTCCGCCCATTTTGCCGGACCGAGAACGCGACATACCGTCCATCGGGCGAGATCGCCGGGCCGCCAAAACATGCGCCCCCTGACCGCTCCATAACTCCCTGCCAGTTCCATTGGCGAGCTCCCAGATACTCTCACTCGTGCCCTGCGCCGAAATGTACAGAAGATAATTTGGACCCTGAGGCGGGGCGAGAATCCCGTGCTGGTGTCTGACGGGATTGGAGCAGGTGCCGGCATCTCGCTCGCCGAATCAGAAATCCGCAAGCGCCAGAGTGTTCCCTTCGGTTTCGCGAGCGTGACAACCAGGCGGCGACCGTCAGCGCTGGCCGCGAGCGACGTATACCGGTCAAGGCCGGAGCTCAGGCGGTGGGGAATGCGTCGCTCGACGTCCACGCCATGCAGCCACGGCCCCGAATCATCGGGATCGCTCGCGAGATACAAGAGCGTTCGCCGGTTTAATAAGACCGGATAACTCACGCGTCCATTGTGCGATGTAATCCGTTCCGGAGTTCCTCCGGCCGGCCGGACGCGCCAGATGTCCAATTTGTCTGGCAGGGAACCCTGGACAAAGTAGATGAATGCCGAATCGGGCGCCCACAAGGGAAAGTGGCTGTGGAGTCCGGCAGGCGCAGTGAAGATGGGCTGAGCGTCCAATCGCAGACTGCCATCTGACACGAACAGCGGGTCACCCGGTCCGGGCGTATGGTACGCGAGTCGAGAGCCGTCGTGCGCCACTCCAGTCGAACTCGGCCACGCCATCCAGATATGGGCTCGGCTGTCCGCCCAGCGTCGGTACCGCCCAGATACTGATGTTGCCATCGCTCGCGCTCCGCTGCCTGCGAACCCAAAACGTAACCAGAGAGCCATC
>CAWGSE010000006.1:0-1015626 GCA_963825205.1 uncultured Acidobacteriota bacterium | reverse complement strand
GCAAGCTCACGGTCGAAAAGGACTACGAGCTGCGCAAGGCGTTGCGTACGACCGGTGTCCCGAGTTGCCGGGTGGTGAAGAACACCCTGGCCGAGCACGCGTCGAAGAAGGTTGCCGACGTCGAGGACTATCTGCAGAACCTGCCACGGCGTGACCTCGATGGCGTACACGCAAGGCGATCCGGTGGCGTGGCAAAGGCGCTGCCGCGAGGCGTGCGCCAAGGACAATCCGGAATTTACCTTCAAGGCGGGAGTGGTGGAAGGTCGCGTGATCTCGATCAAGGAGATCGAGGCGCTGGCTACCATGCCCTCGAAGGACGAGCTCTATTCGAAGCTTCTGTTCCTGTTGAACACTTGCTGAGCGCGGGAACGGCTGGTGACGGCCGTGAATGCAGTCGGCCGAAACCTGGCAGTAGTGATTGATCAGGGCGTGAAGGAAAGCAAGTTTAAGGAAGCCTGAAAGAATTGAGTAATTGGGTAATTTTGTAATTTGGTAATTGAAGATCCGCTGGCAGTCGGGGGGTTGAGATTGCTTCAATTACTCAATTTCCCAATTACCAAATGAAGGAATTGGCTCTTGGCTGGCGGGGGTTGCGCGGCTTGAATCTTGGCGTTGTCTGGCATGAGACAAGGGCCTGGTCGCACTGGAAACCTGGCCCAGCGACAACGAAATCGAACGACCGATAACATCACGAATTGGAGAGAAACATGGCGGATTTGCAGCAGTTGGAAGAACAGATCGTAGGCTTGCGCTTTTGGACGCGGCGGCTCTGGTGAAGAAGCTCGAAGAGCGGCTCGGCGTTTCGGCGGCAGCGGCGCCCCGGTGATGAGTGGCGGGCGGCGGCGGCGCCGCGGCGGCGGCGCCGGCGGAAGAGAAGACGGAGTTCACCGTCATCCTGAAGGATGCGGGCGCGAACAAGATCAACGTCATCAAGGCCGTGCGCGAAGTCACCACGCTCGGCCTGAAGGAAGCCAAGGACCTGGTCGACGGCGCTCCCAAGGCGATCAAGGAAGGCGTCACCAAGGACGAGGCCGAGACCATCAGGAAGAAGATCACCGAGCGCTGGCGCAACCGTCGAAGTAAAGTGAACAACGTCGCTTAGCGGGACCTGACCGACGAGGCCCGCTGGCGTCATCCCGAGCGACTTTCCGAGGAGGATGTTTACATTCCGGCGGAAGGCTCTTTCAGGTGACCCTCGATCGGACCTGTTCCGGGTAATTGCGGGCAGAGCAGGCCGAGGGACTTTGCGAGAACGAGGATCTCCAGCCTGTTCGATGGCTTGCCGGTCCCTTGGAGAAGCTTTGGGCCAGGCGAACGATCTACTGGGTGAGCGGTGTTATCATCATGTGACGTTTAGTTTCCCTGCTCACGCAAGGTGAGTCGACTGGTTGCTCCACACAGGGCGGAGCGATGGGTCGCTGGCAGGAGTTGGCAGGCTGCTCCGCAGCCGGCAAGGAAACAGGCCTTAAGAGCTCGCACGGGAGAGACAGAATCGAGATTTGAGGATCCCGCAGCCCATGGCGCCTCCGGGGAACTCTGCCTCGAGTCCTGTTTGTCCTTTCAAGATCTTCGAAAAAGTAGTTCCGCGGCGCGCTCCGGCGCCGCCCGATCCGCCGTTCGTTTGCGCAGTCAAGCCTGCGCCGACATTGGGAGTTTTCTGAATGAAGAAGAATGCCTTCCGTAAACGTTTTGATTTTTCCGAAACTACAAAGCCACCATCCAGATCCCGAACCTGATCGAGGTGCAGAAGCGCTCCTACGAACGGGGCCTGCAAATGGACCGTCTGCCCAGCGAGCGCGATGACGCCGAACTGAGGCCGTCTTCCAGTCGGTGTTTCCCATCACCGATTTCCAAAGATCATCACAACTCGAGTTCATGAATTCCCAATCGGCAACTGGGAGTGCAAATGTGAGCACCTCAAAGGTCTCCACCACCTGCGCACCACTTCAAGAACTGCGGCTCGACCGTGACCGATCCCTTTTAGTCCGGCGACGTGCTTTGCCAGAAGTGCGGCACCTACAACGCCGACACACAGAAAGGCTACTTCTGCAACAAGTGCGGCGACCCGGTCGGCCTGCAACTGAAGTATCGAGCACGTGAATGAGTGCGAAGAGCGGCATGACCTACTCCGCCCCACTCAAGGTCACGATGCGCCTGACGATTTACGAGAAGGACGCCGAGACCGGCAATCGTTCCATTCGCGATATCGAGGGCAGGAAGAGCCTGTTCTTCGGCGACCTGCCGCTGATGACGCAGAACGGCACCTTCATCATCAACGGGACCGAGCGCGTCATCGTCAGCCAGTTGCACCGTTCGCCCGGCGTCTTTTTCGAGACCACGAACTGACCTCCTTCCTGGGCAAGATCACTTGCCGTCGATAGTGGGTGGAATTCGAGTACGACCGAAGAACGTTCTGTACGTGCGTATCGACCGCAAGCGCAAGTTCCTGGGAACCAGTTTTCCTGCGCGCTCTCGGACTGCGCAGCGAGCGAAGACATTTTGCGGACGTTCTACACCGTCGATCGCCTGGCGGTGAAGGACAAGAACTTTTTCCGGACGCTTGACCCGGCCAGCGAAAAGGCGACGAACCTGCTGGGCATGAAGCTGGCGCACAGCATCAAGAACAAGTCGGGCGACGAGATTGCGCACCCCGGCCGCAAGATCACCGCCCAGGTGCTGGAAGGATATTCAGAAAGCGAAGATCAGCGAGATCGAAGTCGACATCACGGATCTGGAAGGCGCGTGGGTAGCGAGCGACGTGGTCGATACCACCACGGGCGAAGTGCTGCTCGAAGCGAACTCGGAACTGACTGCCGACAAGGTGTCGAAGATCCTCGACTCCGGAGTCGTGGAAATCAACGTGTTCTTCCCGGAGCGCGACGATGTGGGCACGGTGATTTGCCAGACCTTGAAGCGCGACTCGGTGAAGACGCCGCAGGAAGCGCTGATCGAGATCTACCGCAAGCTGCGTCCCGGCGATCCGCCGACGCTCGATACGGCGACTGCCTTGTTCCACGGCATGTTCTTTGACCCGCGCAAGTATGACTTTTCGCGTGGGCCGCTTGAAGTTCAACATCAAATTGTTTGAGAACCAGGACGCCACCAGCCTCGAGCAACGCACGCTCGATCCGGACGACTTCTACGGCACCATCCCGTTTAACTGCTGAAGCTGCGCAACTATCGGCACGGTGGATGACATCGATCACCTCGGCAACCGCCGGGTGCGCGCCGTCGGTGAGTTGATGGAGAACCAGTTCCGCATCGGCCTGGTTTCGCATGGAACGCGCCATCAAGGAAAAGATGAGCGTCTACCAGGAAATGTCGACGGCCATGCCGCACGACCTGGTCAACGCCAAGCCGGTCATGGCGGCGATTCGCGAGTTCTTCGGATCCTCGCAGCTGTCGCAGTTCATGGACCAGACCAATCCGCTGTCGGAGATCACGCACAAGCGGCGTCTCTCGGCTCTTGGGCCGGGCGGCCTGTCGCGCGAACGTGCCGGATTCGAAGTGCGCGACGTGCACCCGACGCACTACGGCCGTATCTGCCCGATTGAAACGCCGGAAGGTCCGAATATCGGCCTGATCTCGTCGTTGAGCTGCTATGCGCGCATCAATGACTACGGCTTCATCGAGTCACCCTATCGGAAGGTCAAGAATGCCCGCGTCATTGACTACATCACGGTGGTCAATGCGGGCGATAGCGAACGCAAGGTTGGCGATCACGTCGAGAAGAGCGAAATCGAGAAGGTGAACGCCGACCTGAAGGAACGCCGCAAGCGTCCCGCGGAGATCGAGCCGTTCTCGTTCTTCTCGGCCTGGGAAGAAGACCGGCACGTGATCGCGCAGGCGAACATCGAACTGGACGACAAGGGCCGCCTGGTCGCCGAACTGGTGAACGCCCGCAAGGCGGGTAACTTCGTGCTGGTAAACCGCGAGGAGGTGGACTACGTCGACGTCAGCCCGAAACAGCTGGTGTCGGTGGCCGCTTCGCTAGTGCCGTTCCTCGAGCACGACGACGCCAACCGAGCCCTGACGGGCGCCAACATGCAGCGGCAGTCCGTGCCCTTGCTGCGCGCTCAGGCTCCGATCGTCGGAACCGGCATGGAAGGCGTTACCGCGCGCGATTCAGGAGCTGTCATCCTGGCTCGCCGAAACGGGATCGTCGACTCCGTCGACTCCGAGCGCATCATTGTCCGCGTCGAGGGCGAACATCATCCCGGACAACTCTCGCGCGAGGTGGGCAGCGACATTTACCAAGGCTCACCAAGTTCAAGCGCTCGAACCAGAACACCTGCATCAACCAGAAACCGATCGTGCAGAAGGGGCAGCGGGTCACGAAGGGCCAGGTGATCGGCGACGGTCCCTGCACCGAGTACGGCGAGCTGGCGCTGGGACGCAACGTCCTGGTCGCCTTCATGCCGTGGCGCGGCTACAACTTCGAAGATGCGATCCTGGTCTCGGAAAAGATGGTTAAGGACGATTACTACACTTCCGTCCACATCGAGGAATTCGAGATCGAGGCTCGCGACACGAAGCTGGGTCCGGAAGAAGTCCACACGCGACATCCCGAACGTCAGCGAACACCATGCTGCGGGAACCTGGATGAAGCGGGTGTCATCCGCATCGGTGCGACGATCAAGCAGGGCGACATCCTGGTGGGCAAAGTCACGCCCAAGGGCGAGACCCAGCTCACGCCGGAAGAAAAACTGCTGCGCGCGATCTTCGGCGAGAAAGCCGGTGACGTACGCGATGCTTCCCTCTACTGCCCGCCGGGAATCGAAGGCGTGGTGGTCGATGTGAAGATATTCTCCCGCAAGGGCCAGGAAAAGGACGAACGGGCCAAGGCCATCGAAGAACAAGCAGATCGCAAAGCTCGAAAAGAACCTGTCGGACGAAATCCGAATTCTGACCGACGAGCGCCTGAAGCGTCTCGAAGGCTTGCTGGGCGGCAAGGAAGTGCAGGCTGACCTGCACGACGAGCGCACCAACAAGCGGCTTTTGACCAAGGGCACGATGCTCGACCGCGACACGATCGAGCGCATCTCGACCCGCAACCTCAAGCGCATCAAGTACAACGACAAGGATCCACGGGTGAATGAGCAGATCGATGAGATCGAGGAAATGACCTCGCGTCAGATCGACGTGCTCAAGAAGATCGTCAACGAGAAGAAAGACAAGCTCACCAAGGGCGACGAACTGCCGCCGGGCGTGATCAAGCTGGTCAAAGTCTACGTCGCCATGAAGCGCAAGCTGGACGCGTGGGCGACCGAAGATGGCCGGCCGTCACGGGAACAAGGGCGTTATCGCCCGCATCCTGCCCGAGGAGGACATGCCGTACCTCCAGGACGGGACGCCGGTCGAGATCGTCCTGAACCCATTGGGCGTGCCCAGTCGTATGAACGTCGGCCAGATTCTCGAAACCCACCTGGGATGGGCGGGCTTCGAGTTGGGCAAGAAGGTCAGCCGGATTCTCGCGGAGAATACCCGCGCGGAAGCCGTGCGGCGCGAACTGAAGGCCCTGTTCAAGGACACCGCGTTGGCGGATACGGTTGCCGCATTCAGCGACGAGGAAATTGAGTCGGTGGCGCCTACGCTCGTCAATGGTGTGTTCTCCGGGATCCGCCGGTGTTTGACGGCGCGCGCGAGCACGAAATCAAGACGCTGCTCGAGCGGGCCGGCCTGCCGACCTCCGGCAAAACTACCCTGCATGACGGCATGACGGGCGACAAGTTCGAACAGCCGGTTACCGTGGGCTACATCTACATGCTGAAGCTGTCTCACCTGGTGGACGACAAGATTCACGCTCGCTCGATCGGACCGTACTCGCTGATCACGCAGCAACCCCTGGGTGGCAAGGCGCAGTTCGGCGGCCAGCGCTTCGGAGAAATGGAAGTCTGGGCGCTTGAAGCATATGGCGCGGCGTTCATCCTGCAGGAACTGCTCACCGCGAAGTCCGATGACGTGTATGGCCGCACCAAGATTTACGAGGCCATCGTGAAGGGTGAGGCCGCCATGGAACCCGGCGTCCCCGAATCCTTCAACGTACTGATTCGCGAGTTGCAGTCGCTCTGCCTGGATGTGGAATTGATCAAGGCGGCACTGGGCGAGAAAAAGCCGGTTGTGCCGGTGGCGGCAGATTGAAAAGAAGCTGGTGGCTGATTGTCGTTGGCGGTTGGCGACCCCAGTCAAGCCAGCTCCAAAAAGATTGAATTGAAATGAGGACGGGCGGCCTTGCTCTTGGGCCGTCCGATCCAAGGAATCTTGGCTAACAGCTAACGACCGATGGCTGAGAGCTGGTTTTCAAGGGCCGTGGGCGGGCGCGTGAGACCCCGCAGGAAGCGGAGGACCACTTGTATCGTTCGAGCCCCTTTGACATGGCGAACCCGATTGCCGATTTCGATGCGATCCGCATCAGCCTGGCATCTCCGGAAAAAATCCGGAGCTGGTCGCATGGTGAAGTCACCAAGCCCGAAACTATCAATTACCGAACTTTCAAGCCCGAGCGCGACGGCCTGTTTTGCGCGCGCATCTTTGGACCGGTAACCGACTGGGAATGCTTGTGCGGCAAGTACAAGCGCATGAAGCACCGGGGCGTGATCTGCGACAAGTGCGGCGTGGAAGTTACGCTGTCGAAAGTTCGCCGCGAGCGCCTGGGACACATCGAACTGGCTTCGCCCTGCTCGCACGTATGGTTCTTCAAGGGCCTACCCAGCCGCATCGGCCACCTGCTCGACATCTCGCTGCGCGACCTGGAGTCGGTCCTCTACTTCGAGGCCTACGTGGTCGTCGAACCGGGTGACGCTCCCGTAAAAGAGCGCGAGATCATCAAGGACGAAGCCAAGTACCGCGAGCTTGACCAGCAGTATCGCGCCGCCGGCTTCAAGGCCATGATGGGCGCCGAAGCCATCAAAGAGCTTCTGAAGCGGGTCGATGTGGAAGGCCTGTCGACCGAACTGCGCGAGAAGATGAAGAATGAGGCCTCACTCCAAAAGCGCCTCAAGTACGCCAAGCGCCTGAAGGTGGTGGAGGCATTCCGACGCAGCGGCAACAAGCCGAACTGGATGATTCTCGACGTAATTCCGGTCATTCCGCCGGAGTTGCGCCCCCTGGTTCCACTGGATGGTGGCCGCTTTGCCACCTCCGACCTGAACGATCTGTATCGCCGCGTCATCAACCGCAACAACCGGTTGAAGAAGTTGATGGACCTGCACGCTCCCGAAGTCATCGTGCGCAATGAAAAGCGCATGCTGCAGGAAGCGGTGGATGCGCTATTTGACAACGGACGCCGTGGCCGCGTGCTGCGTGGAGCCAACAACCGTCCGCTCAAATCGCTGTCCGATACCCTCAAGGGCAAGCAGGGACGTTTCCGCCAGAACCTGCTGGGCAAGCGCGTCGACTACTCCGGACGTTCGGTGATCGTGGTGGGTCCAGAACTCAAGCTGCACCAGTGTGGTCTTCCCAAGAAGATGGCGCTCGAGCTGTTCAAGCCGTTTATCTATCATCGCCTTGAGCAGACCGGCCATTGCACCACCATCAAGCAAGCCAAGGAAATGGTGGAGCAGCAGGAACCGATCGTCTGGGACATCCTGGAAGAAGTCATTAAGGATCACCCGGTGCTCCTGAACCGGGCTCCCACGCTTCACCGCCTGGGCATTCAGGCTTTCGAGCCGGTGCTGGTGGAAGGCAAGGCCATCAAGATTCACCCGCTGGTCTGCACGGCGTTCAACGCCGACTTCGACGGCGACCAGATGGCGGTCCATATACCGCTGTCTCCGGAAGCGCAGGTCGAAGCCAGCGTGCTGATGCTGGCGTCGCACAACATCCTGTCGCCCGCCTCGGGACAGCCGATCACCGTGCCCACCCAGGACATGGTTCTTGGCTTGTATTACCTCACCAAGGGGAAGCCGGGCGCAAAGGGCGAAGGCCGCTCGTTTGCGAACATCGACGAAGTGGTGCTCGCTCTGGAAGCCGGAGAGGTCGAGACCCTGTCTCCGATCCGCCTGCGTTTCACCGGCGAAGTGATTGACCTGACCACTGCCTACGACGATCAGGACATCACCCACACCGATGAAGTGCATTACGAGCGCAGCTTTCTCAACACGACCGTCGGCCGCGCCATCCTCAACGATCACCTTCCCCAGGGCATGCCCTACATTAATGGCCTGCTCAAGAAGAAGGGGATTGGACAACTGGTTAACTACACCTACTTGCGCTTTGGTCTGGAAGTTACGGTCAAGATGCTCGACGAGATCAAGTCGCTCGGGTTCAACTTCGCGACCCGCGCGGGCCTCTCCATCGGCATCGACGACATGGTCGTGCCGGACAACAAGAAGACGCTGGTGAAGGACGCCGAAAAGCAAGGCGTCAGTGTCCAGCAGCAGTACCTGGACGGCGCCATCACCAACGGCGAGCGCTACAACAAGGTCATCGAAATCTGGTCGGCCATTACGGAAAAAGTTGCCGACGAGATGTTCGGGCAAATGCAGCAGCGCGACAAGGAAGGGTTGATCAACCCGATTTACGTCATGGCCGACTCCGGCGCCCGCGGATCGAAGCAGCAGATCCGCCAGCTGTCGGGAATGCGCGGATTGATGGCCAAGCCTTCGGGCGAAATCATCGAGACCCCCATCACGGCGAACTTCCGCGAGGGGTTGACCGTGCTGGAATACTTCATCTCGACCCACGGCGCCCGCAAGGGTCTGGCCGATACCGCGCTGAAGACGGCGGATTCCGGCTACCTGACGCGCCGCCTGGTCGACGTTGCCCAGGACGTGATCATCAGCGAGTACGACTGCGGCACGGTGGACGGCATCTACGTCTCCGGTATCGTGGAAGCCGGCGAGATCATCGAACCGTTGCGCGACCGCATCGTCGGCCGCGTGTCGCTCGAGAAGATCAAGGACTACGACGGCAACGTGATTGTCGACATCAACCAGGAAATCACCGAAGACCTGGCGGGCTCGATTCAGGCTGCCGGAATCGAGCGGGTGAAGATCCGCTCGGTGCTGACTTGCGAATCGAAGCGCGGTGTCTGCGTCATGTGCTACGGCCGCAACCTGGCCTCCGGCCGGCTGGTCGAGCTGGGCGAGGCGACGGGCGTGATCGCGGCGCAATCCATCGGCGAGCCTGGAACGCAGCTCACGATGCGTACCTTCCACATCGGTGGTACGGCCTCGCGGGTCTCCGAGCAGTCGCGCCTGGAAGCCAAGAACACAGGCGCGGTGCGCTTCATCAACCTGCAGACGGTCAAGGCCAAGTCCGGCGACCTGGTGGTGATGAACCGGCAAGGCTTCATCGCGGTGCTCGACGAGAAGGGCCGTGAGCGCGAGCGCTATTCGGTGGTGTATGGCGCCAAGGTAAAGGTCAACGAAGGCGATCCCGTTCAACTCGGCCACATTCTGGTCGAGTGGGACCCGTACACCTTCGCGATCCTGACCGAAATCGGCGGCACCGTCCAGTTCAAGGACTTGCAGGAAGGCATTACCCTGCACGAAGAAGTGGACGAAGTCACCGGCCTGTCGCGTCACGTGGTGGCCGATTCTCCCGACGAGAAGCGTCAGCCCGCGATCGTGATCAAGGGCAAGGCCAGCAAGCGCTACCTGATGCCGTCCCGCGCTCACCTGATGGTGGCCGATGGCGACACGGTATCGCCGGGTGATGTGCTCGCCAAGATCCCGCGCGAAACCACCAAGACCAAGGACATCACGGGTGGTCTGCCGCGCGTGGTCGAGCTGTTCGAAGCCCGCAAGCCGCATGAAACCGCGGTCATCAGCGAAATCGATGGCACGGTCAAGTTCGGCGAGGTCTCGAAAGGCCAGCGCAAAATCTACGTGGTCGCCGACAACGGCACCGAAAAGGAATACTCGGTTCCACGGGGCGTTCACATCAACGTGCAGGAAGGCGAGCGCGTCAAGGCGGGCGAACCGCTCATGGACGGGCCGCTCAACCCGCACGACATCCTTGCCGTCCTGGGCGAAAAGGAGCTGCAGTCCTACCTGGTCAACGAAATCCAGGAAGTCTACCGGCTCCAGGGTGTCAACATCAGCGACAAGCACATCGAGGTGATCGTCCGCCAGATGATGCGTTGGCGCAAGGTGGAAGACGTCGGGGACACGTCGTTCCTGCTCGAACAGCAGGTCGACAAGTTCCGCTTTGCCGAAGAGAACGAACGCGTGATCAAGGATGGTGGACGCCCGGCAACCGGCCGGCCGCTACTCCTCGGAATCACGAAGGCCTCGCTCTCAACCGACTCGTTCATCTCCGCGGCGTCCTTCCAGGAGACCACGCGCGTGCTCACCGAAGCTTCCATCCAGGGAGCGGTGGACCACCTGCGCGGGCTCAAGGAGAATGTCATCGTTGGCCGCCTCATCCCTGCCGGAACGGGCATGGAGTACTACCGCAACGTGCGCCTCTCGCCGGAAATGGAAGAGGCCGCCGCCAAGGTACAGGAAGAGGTGTCCGCTGCCTACGAGGAAGCCGAGCGTGCTCTCGAGATGATGCGGCACGAGGGCGAGACCGAAGAACTGGCCGCCGAGTAAGGTCAGAGAAAACCCGGAGGGGCGGTGTTCACCGCCCCTTCGCTCATTGCCCCTGCTATGAATGCCAACCCCCATCAATTTGGACCGCAAGAAGTCCGCCGCCGCATTTCGGAGTTGCGCCTGAAGGGTCCTCACCCTACTCTAGGGCGTAGGATGCTGCGGTTCTTCCGGCTGTTGCGCCTGGCGACTTGGCGCGCTTTTGAGCATGACCAGTTTGCGGTCGCCAAGGCGTCCGCATATTCGTCGATCTTGACGTTTTTCCCCGCACTGCTCGTCGTGGGCTCGGTGCTGGCCACGTTGAGCCGCGGAGATGCGTACCTGCGCGAAATTTCCTATGCCCTCGGGCGCATTCTGCCCGCCGGTTCCGCGACCGCGATCGCCTACTTGCGCGGCACATCCCAGCGCCCGGTGGGTCTGCTGATCAGCACTTCGCTCCTCACCCTGTGGACCGCCTCAGGAACCATGATTTCCTGGATGGAAGGCTTCCGCAACGCCTACACTTTGCCCAAGGTCTGGGGACTGGTGAAGGAGCGCCTCATCGCCTTTTCCCTGGTCATTATGGCGGGCATCCCGCTGACCTTTGCCACCATGATGGTCGCCTTCGGATCGGGCATTGAAACCCGCATCCTGTTCCACATGGGGCACGAATTCAGCCCATATATTGTGATGTTGTGGGGCGCGATCCGCTGGGTCATCGCTACGCTTACCAGCATTGCGGTGATCGCCCTGATCTATCACAACGCCGTTCCCCGCACCCAGCCCTGGCATAGCGTGCTGCCCGGGGCCACGCTGGCCACTGCGCTCTGGTTTCTGGCTACCACGTTGTTCAGCTTGTATCTGCACGGGTATGCCGATTACAGCATTATTTACGGATCGCTGGGGGTTGGCATCGCGCTGCTGGTATGGATGTACATGATCTCGCTGATCGTGCTGATCGGCGCCGAATTCAATGCCATGCTGTTCCCGCGCGCATTCCTGGGGAAGGAATTGCTGGAGTCAAGCACCATAAACTCGCTGGCCCGCTGAACCGTATCGCGGCCCGTCCGGGAATCAACCCCTGCGGACGCCGCAGGCCTGCACTTCTACCTCCGGATCTTCTGTCATTCTGGGAGCCGTCGATTTGAAACAGGGAAAGCTCGACCTGGTATCCGGCGATATCTCCACTTTGGGCACCCAAGGGGATCGTGCTGCCACGCTCGCCCTGCGACCGGAAACAGGGTACAACGGCCTCCGCCGCGCCAAGATCATCTCCACGATCGGGCCGGCGTCCAACAGCGAAGCCATCCTGCGCGATCTGCTGCGGCTTGGCATGGACGTAGCACGCCTGAATTTTTCCCACGGCACACACGAGGATCATGCCCGCAACATCCAGCGCATTCGCCGGGCGGCACGCAAGGAAGGCCGTACGGTTTGCATCCTGCAAGACCTCCAGGGGCCGAAAATCCGCACTGGGCGTCTAAAGGATCACCAGCCGGTCCTGCTCAAACCCGGTACCCAGGTAACGATTACGTCTCGCGATGTTCCGGGAACCTCCACCCTGATCACCACAACGTTCGCCGGCCTGGCGAGGGAGGTCAGCCCCGGGGCCCGCATCCTGCTTTCCGACGGCCTCATTGAGCTGCGTGTGCGGGGCGTGCGTGGCGAAGACGTCGAATGCGATGTTGTGAATGGAGGCACCTTAGGCGAGCATCAGGGGATCAACCTGCCGGGGGTGGCCCTTACGATCCCGGCGCTTACCGACAAGGATCGCAAGGACCTCGAGTTCGGGCTCAACCACGACGTCGACATAGTAGCCATTTCCTTCGTGCGGTCGGCGTCGGACGTCCGCGAGGTCAAACAACTCATCCTGAATCACGGCTGCCTGGTGCCGGTGATTGCGAAGCTTGAAAAGCCGCAGGCGCTCGAACAGCTCGAGGAGATCTTCGAGGCGGCGGACGGAGTGATGGTTGCCCGGGGCGACCTCGGGGTCGAAATGCTTCCCGAACAGGTTCCAGTCATCCAGAAGCATGTGATCCGACGGGCCGCGGAGTGGCGCAAGCCGGTCATCATTGCGACCCAAATGCTCGAATCGATGATTGAAAATCCTCGTCCCACGCGCGCCGAAGCAAGCGACGTGGCGAATGCCATCTTCGATGGCACCGATGCCGTGATGCTTTCTGCGGAGACGGCCAGCGGGCAATACCCACGCGAAACGGTGGCGATGATGGGCCGCATTGTGATCGAAGCCGAGCATAATATGGCTTCGTTCAGCGAGCCGCGGCGTCGCCGAAACCGGCGCCAGCTTTCGGTGGCGGAGGCGATCTGCGACTCGATCGCCCATGCGGCCGATGACTTGCCGATGGGCGCGATTGCCGTGTTCACCGAAACTGGCAACACGGCGCGCATGATTTCGAAGTATCGTCCCCGGGTCAGCATCTATGCGTTCAGCCATACCGGACCGGTCTGCAACCGCATGAACCTCTTGTGGGGCGTGCATCCCGTGCAGCGGCGCGAGCTGGCACGGTCCGCGGAGGATATGGTCACCACGGCCGAGCGCGAGTTGCTTCACCACGGCCACCTGAAGCCCGGAGAGGTGCTGGGTGTGGTTGCAGGCACGCAGATGGCCTCGGGATCTACCAATTTCATGCGCCTGCACACCGTGGCCGAGCCCGGCGCCGGTCGGGCCGTGAGCAAAAGGCGGCGCCGGAAGAGCCCGAAGAAGTAATCCAGGAGTTACAGCGTGCCGAATGAAATCCTGTCCGTCGCCGTCTTTGTTCCTTTGGAGGGCCATGAGCAGCAGGCTCTGGCGACGGTACGCGAGCTGTCGGGCGTGCTCAAGGAGGGCGGATACAGTCGCGACGTCCTCTACCAGGGACCGGAAGGTGAGTACGTGCTGGTCCGCCACTGGAAGTCGGACGAGGCGCGCCGGGCGGCGCTGGAAGACCCAGAGGCGCAGCGCCGGTGGGCAAGGCTGGCGCACGAGGTCCGCATTCTTAAGGTGCACGAGAGCAAGGCTGGCGCACGAGGTCCGCATTCTTAAGGTGCACGAGAGCCTGGAAGAAATCCCGTTGTGATCAGGCAAGCGTCTCGCGTTCCCTGTGCGTCGGGAGCCCATAGCGTTTAGCCAGGACCCGATGGAAGTCGTCCAGAAGCGAACAGAAGCGTAGGACAGGGCCACAGGCGTCTCCCCGGAGTGGGCGAAGCAGCCATCCCTGCACCGGCGCGTGCAGACGTCATCCCCGTAGGGCGACATTCATTCGCCCGGCGCGTACGCGCTGGGAAGGAGGAGAGTAGAGGCCCTAGCCCGCTTCAGCGGACGACAACACCATGCCAGACCACGAACCTTTTTCCGACCTGTCCGTGCAGCCCGCGGTACTTGGCTACCTGCATCGCCCCGAGAACGCTACCGGCGACGGCTTGGTGCTCTCCCACGGCGCCGGGTCGAGCGCGCAAGCCCCATTGCTGATCACGCTTGCGGAAAGGTTTTCGGCTGCCGGGTTCACCGTGCTGCGCTGCGATCTCCCTTTTCGGCAGCTGCGCCCGCATGGCCCGCCTGGGCCCGGGGATGCAGCCCGCGATCGTGCAGGCTTGAAGAACGCTATCGCTGCCCTGCGAAAGCAGGTGGCAGGGCGGATTTTCCTTGGGGGCCACTCGTACGGAGGTCGGCAATCCACGATGCTCTGTGCCGAGGAGCCCAGCCTCGCGGATGGGCTCCTGCTGCTTTCCTATCCCCTGCATCCCCCGCGCAAACCGGAACAGCTCCGCGTCCAGCACTTCCCGAACCTGCGCACTCCCAGCCTGTTCGTGCACGGCACGCGCGACCCGTTTGCCTCCGACGAGGAAATCGAGAAAGCAATCACGCAGATCCCCGCGAAAACCAGATTGCTGTCGGTCGAGGGCGCGGGGCACGATTTGAATGTCAAGAAGGGCAAAGCCGCGGGAGAGCTTGTAAGCGAGGTCGTTTCGGCGTCCCAAGAGTTCTTTGGAGAGAGAAGATAGACTTCCCACCCAGAACCCTTCGTCCGGTCCTGGCGTCCCCGGCGGTTAAGGTTTTCTTAATTCACCCAGCCCGACTTCGACCCGCCGTTTTTCTTCTCGTTCTCTTCGGGGGGAACGTAGTTGCCGAGTTCGTCGAACTTCACGTCGCGGTCGTGCTTGCGCATGTAGACCTCGAATTTGCGGGCGGCCCGGCGGCGCTTCCAGCGGTAGTAGGAATTCTTGAGGCCGTAAAACCACTCCGAGGGCGAGAAGCGGCTGGACTTCTGCCGCGCTGAAGAGCCAAATTTCACGTACAGATAGCCGAAGAACAGGCCGCCGAGATGGGCCAGGTACGCCGTGCTGCCCCCGCCGCTGATTGCGAAAGCCACCGTGACCACGATCAGAATCAACACGAAATACTTGGCTTTGATCAGGAACGGAAACGGAAAGAGGATAATCTCATTCTCTCCGAACACCATTCCATAAGCCATCAGAATGGCGAACAGGCCGCCAGATGCCCCGACCGTCGGGATGGTTGGGCTGGAGAGGATGTGTGCGAACGACAGCAAAATCGTCGTGATCGCAGCTCCAATTACCCCGGTGAAGAAAAGTTCCAGGAACCGGCGGGTGCGCCAGGCGCTCTCGAATGTCGAACCAAACATCCATATCCCCAGCATGTTCCCGAACCAATGCCAGAAGCCCACGTGGATGAAGCTATAGGTGACAAGCTGCCAGATCTCGAGGTGCAGAACGGTACGCGCCGGCACCAGGCCAAGGTGTTCATACACCCAGTTGATGACACTGAAGGATCCGAAAGCGCTCAAGCCCAGGAAGACGGCGGTGTTGATCGCGAGCAGCCAGATTACCGCCCGGGTGAAGGGCGGGAAGCTCAGCGTCATTTCTCTGCCCGTGCTGCGCATCAAGGTCCCTCCTTCACCGTGGGTTCTGTCGGATTTGCGGGCTTCAGCGCTCTGGGACTGGCACCGCCGGCAAACTCCGGTGCCCTTCATTATCAACCGCCCGGACAGCGAAAATCACATTATCTTTCGAGACTTTGACTGTAATCCGGTGAACGTTCCCAACCGCTTGCGCATGTTCCCATTCCGGGGCGCTGGTGGCTCGCCAGAGGACCTCGTATCCCGTGGCCGCCTGGGCCGGCTCCCAGGAGAGGGTCGAGTCATTGTCCAGGTGGGTGGTCTCCAGCCGCACGTTGCCCGGGGGCGCCGGCCCGGAGGCCAGAGAGGCCAAGGTTGCCGCATTCAGACGCGCCACGGCCGCCACGTAGTCGAAGTTCACGAATTTCGGCAAATCCCCATATTCGATGCCGTTTTCCGTGCGTACGTTCTGGTGTTGATGGTTGAAGTCTTCCCGGTACTCGGTGAAGCGCACCGCTGCGAAACCCTGCTGGTTGAAAGAGTAGTGATCCCCGCCGCGCAAATAGCGGTCCAGACGGAAAATCAGCAGCGGCTTAATGCCCGCCTCGTAGGTGCGGCCAGTCTCGGCAATGTGGCGAGCCAATTCGCGGGACCTCGAATCGCTTTCGCCGCCCAGGCCCCGGATCTGACGCAACTGTTCCTCGTCGGCGGCAACCGGAATGCCTTCGGAAAACACGCGCACCACGCCCGGGTCCTGCTCCGCGCTCCGGTTGCCGCCCACGATGTCATTATTCAGAACCGCCTCGACATTCCATCCCTGCTGCTTCGCCATTAGCGCGAAATGCTTGCTGCCGTTAAGGCCCTGCTCTTCACCGGCCACGGTGAGGAAGATGATGGTGGCGGGAAATTTCAACTTGCTCAGGACGCGCGCGCACTCCATACTCACGGCCGTGCCGCTGCCGTCATCGTTTGCGCCCGGAGCGTCGCCCTGGGCGTCGAAGGTGTCGCTGTTGCGGGAATCGTAGTGCCCCGTGACCAGCACGATCCGCTTCGTGCCCTCGGGGTCCGACCCTCTCAAGACCGCATAAACATTGGTGATTTGCGTCGGAGCAGGGATGCGGTCGGCGGGGCCTTCGCTAAAGGAATCGGTCTTGACTTCCAGGCAGCCGCCGCAGTCTTTCGAGTAGCGCTCGAACTCGGAGCGGATCCAGTCGCGGGCGGCGCCGATGCCGCGCCCCGCGGGAATCGATGCGGAATCCTGCGCGGACAAGGTCAGGCGCGTTCCGAAGCTGACCAGTTTCTCGATATTGGCCTGGATGCGTGCGGAGGAGACGTTTTTCAGGGCGGCTGCGATTTTCGGGTCGGCCGCGGATCTGGCCACGGATTCCTGTGCACTCGCCGGAAGCCCGAAAATCAAAATCATCGCCAGGGCCAGCATGCGCACCCGAGGTGTGATAGAAACTGTCGGCGCGGTTGTCTTGCTCAGCATGGTGCTCCCAGGGAAACCTGCAAGGTGCGACAGGCTGTCCGAATTGTTACAGCAAGGCCGGGCCGAAAAACCGGGAGGACTTGACCGTACGCCCGGGAGAATTAAATATTATCAGGGTAGGCACTGGCACGGAGGCATGCATGGTTTATTGTCCCGAATGTGAAAGCGACCTCGATATCGAAGAAGATGAGGTCGACGAGGGTGAAGTCGTGTCGTGCCCCGAGTGTGGCACCGACTTCGAAATCGTGACCGTCAATCCTCTCGAATTGAAACCTGTGGAAGAAGAGGAAGACGAAGAAGAGGAAGACGAGGAAACCGAAGACGGTGACGCCTAAACGCCGCCCTCCGGCCGCCTCACCGTTAAGCTTCCCGGCTGGCCGTTTCAGCCTCTTCCTTTGCTTAGTCCTGCCTCTTGTTATGCGTCCCACCATGCTTGGAGCGGGCGATCAACCCGACCCGCACAAACCCTACGCGCTGATCTTCGGCACCGTTTGGGGCCCCGACGATCGCCCGGTCTACGGCGTCAAGGTGAAGATCCGGCGCGCTGATCAGAAGAAGGCGAAGTGGGAGCTGTACTCCAACCACACCGGGGAGTTTGCCCAACGCCTCCCGGCAGGCCAGGCGGACTACGTGGTCTGGGTAGATACGAAAGGGCTCAAGTTGCTGAATGGAAAGAAGTTACACCCGGGGCCGGAAGTGACCGTCCACATCCATGCGGATGAGCGCGCCGACATTGGTTTGCATCTAAAGTAGTGGCAGGTAGTAAGGTGTTTGGGGGGACAACCGTGAAGAAAGCATCGATCGTTGCCCTGACGCTTCTAATGGTCAGCATTGCTGCCGTGGCTGAGCCTTTCGAGAACAAGAGCGACAACAGCCGGGTTCTGCAGGGCAGAGTCACAGATCGTCAGGAGGCCGCGCTGCCCAATGCCGTCGTGTACCTCACCAATACCCGCACCCGCGCCGTGAAAACTTACATTGTCGGCCAGGACGGAAGCTACCGCTTCCCCTCGCTTTCCCCGAATATCGACTACGAAGTGTATGCGCAATACGACGGCCGCAAGAGCGACACGAAAACGATTAGTCAGTTTGACAATCGCAACCAGGTGGTCGTCAATCTGAAGGTGGATACTCGCTAACGCACTGGTTGCGTAGCCGGCTGCACCGCCCAGGCACGTCATGGTGCTCGTTTGCACAGATTTGTAATAGCGGGTACGAATCCCACAGCCTTTCATCGTCATCTACAACCCTGATTACGGAAGATTCTGGGGGCTCGGCGCGTGCCTGACGGCAGCCCATTCCGACCTGTGCCGCCGAACCGAGCCCCTCAAGAGCTGCCCATGAGGAGGACAACATGGCCAGAATGAAAGTCGTACTGGTGCCCAAGCCGGGTGCGCCTTTTGAAATTGTGGAGCGCGAGATCCCCGAGCCGGGTGCGGGACAGGTGCGCATCAAGGTCCAGGCTTGCGGCATCTGTCACAGCGATGTGTTAACCAAAGAAGGCCTGTTCCCGGGAATTCAATACCCGCGGTCGCCCGGGCACGAGATCAGCGGCCGCATCGATGCCGTTGGAGCAGGGGTGAAGCCGTGGAAGACGGGACAGCGGGTTGGCGTGGGCTGGCACGGTGGCCACTGTTTCATTTGCGACAACTGCCGTCGCGGTGACTTCGTTCTATGCGTCAATGAGAAGATTACGGGCATCAGCTTCGATGGCGGCTATGCCGAATATACGATCGTCCCGGCGGAGGCCGTGGCGGCGATGCCCGATGACATCGGCGATGACGAGGCTGCGCCGCTGCTGTGCGCCGGGATCACAGTTTTTAATGCGATGCGAAATTCCGGAACCCGCGCCGGCGATCTGGTCGCCGTTCAAGGCCTGGGCGGCTTGGGCCACTTGGGCGTGCAGTACGCGCGCCAGATGGGCTTCCGGACCGTTGCGATCGGCCGGGGCAGCGACAAGACGGCCTTGGCAAAGAAGTTGGGGGCCCACGTCTACCTGGACTCCGGGACTTCGGACGCCGCGGCGGAGTTGAAGAAACTGGGCGGAGCACGCCTGATCCTGGCGACTGCGCCGGATGCAAAGGCAATTTCCGCGGTGGCCGGCGGCCTCGGCAGCAATGGGGAATTGCTGGTGGTGGGGGTGCCGCCCGAGCCGATCAGCACCAGCGTCATGCAGATCGTAATTGGACGGCAAAAGATCCAAGGCTGGTCCTCCGGAAGCGCGATTGATTCCGAGGACACGCTGCGCTTCAGCGTTTTGACCGGGGTTCGGCCGATGATCGAACCGTATCCCCTGGACAAGGCCCCCGAGGCCTATGACCGGATGATGAGCGGAAAGGCGCGCTTCCGGGTCGTGCTCACGATGGGCAAGTAGTCGGGTTAGGATGTTGCGGAGCACTTCGGCGCATCAATCCTTCTCCCGGTATTCCTCGGGAACGTCGTCCTCGGGACGCTCGTGTACCCGAACTTCCGCGACACCGCCATCCGAGGCGTCCTCGACGCCGGCTACCGCATCCGCCTCCAGCGCCTGTCCTTCTTCGATCAACTGCTCTACGCTCTCAGAGTCGGCATCGGCGACGCCTGACAATCCCTGAAGATCGCCCGATTGCCCGGCCGCGCCAGGGCCCAGGCCCTGAGGCTCTGCCGCATCCTCAAGCGCTTCTGGAGTGAGTGGATGGTTCAATTTCCGTGCCATGGCATTGCCTCCTCCACGTTGGAGTCCGCCAGAGGGCATTCGGTTGCTAAAAAACGATGAAGGCGGCCGTCAGCAGGCAAAAATGTGTATTTGATCACTCGCTGACGTTACCGTGGTTACGCATAGGCACGCGCAACATCACAGACGTGAGCCTGGGCAATGCTACAAAGTAGAGGTCGGAGGTTTCTCTGCGCCGTGCCGCTTGATTATTTATCCTGTGTGTTAACGGTTCTTTCCACGATTCTCGTGGGCAAACGCTGCTGGGAAGGTTGGGCCCTGGCGGCAATCAACAGCGTGATTATCTGCGTGATTGGGGTCAAGACGGCACAGTTTGGCTTTATTCCGGCCAATCTTTTCTGCCTGATCCTTTACGGTGTCAACCTGCGAACCTGGCGGAAAGTAGAGCCGTAGTTGTGGCCGGTTGATGCCTTCGCGCCGGTCTGATCTCTGAGTGTTCGCTCGCCATTCCTATCTACAGGATTGACCGCACCACGCCACCGTCCACTCGCAAGGCTGCGCCATTGGTGGCGGAAGAGAGCGGGCTGCAGACGAAAGTTACAAGTGCAGCAACTTCTTCTGGCCGGGCAAACCGCCGGAGCAGCGACGTTGGCCGCATGCTGCGAAAGAATTCCTGTTCCACTTCCTTCGCACTCTTCTTCATGTCGGTTGCCAGGCGGTCCATGAACTCATTTGCGCCTTCTGAAGCGGTCGGGCCCGGCAGCACCGCATTCACCGTGACTCCCGTCCCTGCAGTGGTTTCTGCCAGGCCCCGGGAGATCGCCAGTTGCGCCGTTTTGGTCATTCCATATTGAATCATCTCAGCGGGAATCTGGACCCCGGACTCGCTTGAAATGAAAACGATGCGGCCCCAATTGCGCTTTACCATACGAGGCAGGTAGTGTCGGCTCAACCGGACTCCGCTCAGCACGTTGACTTCAAAAAACTTCATCCATTCCTGATCGGAAATTTGTGCGAACGGTTTGGGATCGAAGATGCCCAGATTGTTTACAAGAATATCGACATCCGGGAACTTCTCGATCGCAGCGTTCACGCCCTCCGCCGTGCCTAGATCGGCCGGGAGCGCCTCCAGTTTTCCGCGGACGCCAGCTTGTGCAAGCGATGCCAGAGCCTGCTCCACCCGGCGGCTGGTTCGCCCGTTCACGATGACCGTGGCGCCTTCTTTGGCCAGCCCTTCGGCAATCGCGTAGCCGATCCCAGCGGTGGAACCGGTGACCAGCGAGCGCTTTCCTTCCAGTTGCATGTCCATGCCGTTTGGATGCCAGGGTATGTTGGAAGGATTCGGATGCGACTGGTGCTGAGAGCTTCAACGCCGGAGAAAGAAAAAAGGCCGCCACGAAGGCGGCCTTCATTCGTTCTTAACTCTCGCGGGCCGGGAGGGCTCGCGCACGGCCTGGCACCTAGTTGTTCTCGTTGCCGGCGCGTTTCCAGGAAATCAGTTCACCGATCGTCGAGCTGGTGCTCGAGCTGGAAACCGGGTGCTTGTAGGCTTCGACTTCCGAGCGTGACGCTTCTTCGCCAACCGCGCGGATGCTGAGACCCACCTTCTTCTCTTCCGGATTCATCTTTATGATCTTGAAGTCGTGCTCCACGCCCGGCTCCAGGTGCACCTGCTGGCCGTTGCCGTCGACCGCTTCCGAGTTGTGGCAGAGACCTTCCACTCCCTCAGCGATCTCGACAAAAGCTCCGAACGTCGCTACCCGCAGCACTTTACCGTGTACGACGTCGCCGATGTGATGCTGCTGGAAGAACGTCTCCCAGACATCGGGCTGGAGCTGCTTCACCCCCAGTGACAGGCGGCGCTTGTCCGGCTCGATGGCGAGCACCACGGCCTTGACGCGGTCGCCCTTCTTCAGGACTTCCGAAGGATGCTTCACCCGCTTGGTCCAGCTCAGGTTGCTGACATGGACCAGGCCGTCGATGCCGTCCTCGATCTCGATGAACGCGCCGAAGTCGGTGAGGTTGCGGACCCGGCCTTCCACCTGTTGCCCGACCGGGAATTTCTCGTGAAGGCTGTCCCAGGGATTGGTGGCGAGCTGACGCATGCCCAGCGAAATACGGCGCTCGGTGGGATTCACATTCAACACCACACAATCGACCTGGTCGCCCACGTTAACGAGTTTCGACGGATGCTTCATCCGCTTCGACCAGGTCATTTCACTAACGTGCACCAGACCTTCGATGCCCTGCTCCAGTTCCACGAATGCGCCGTAGTCGGTCACGCTGATGACGCGGCCCGAGACGTGCGCGCTCACCGGATACCGGTGCTCGGCATCCAGCCATGGATCGGGCGTGAGCTGCTTGAAGCCCAGGGAAACGCGCTGCTTGTCTTTATCGAACTTGAGGACCTTCACCTGGATCTGGTCGCCGACATTCACCAGGTCGCGCGGATGCGTCAGGCGTCCCCAGGACATGTCCGTGATGTGCAGCAGCCCGTCGATGCCGCCCATATCCACGAAAGCGCCGTACTCGGTAAGATTCTTCACTACGCCGGTCAGAACTGCGCCTTCGTCGAGGTGCTCGAGGGTCTTGGACTTCTTTTCGTTCTGCTCTTCTTCCAGAAGCTGCTTGCGCGAAACCACAATGTTGCCGCGCTTCTTGTTCAGCTTGATCACAGCCACTTCAATGGTCGTGCCCTTCATGCCGTCCAGGTTGCGGACAGGCCGCAGATCGACTTGCGATCCAGGCAGAAACGCACGCGCTCCGGAAATGTCGACGGTCAGGCCGCCCTTGATGCGATCGATCACGACCGCCTTAATCGGCTTCTTCTCGTTGTAGGCTGCTTCGATGTCATCCCAGGCCCGCAGGCGCTGCGCCTTCTGGTGCGAGAGGTTGATGTAGCCTTCCTCCGCCTCGCCCTTGTCGCGCATGACGTCGATTTCGTCGCCCGGCTGGAAGCGGGGCTTGCCCTCGTGATCCAGAACCTCGGCGAGCGGCAGCATGCCCTCGGACTTGGCGCCGATGTCAACGACCACATGCTTGTCGGTCAGTTTGAGGACGGTGCCCTTGATGACACGGTCTTCACTGACGGCTTCTTCCGCTTCGGTGGTGAAGGTCTCGAGCGCCGACGCAAAATCGTCAACGGCAGCGGCTGGTTTCTCTTCGGTGGTGGTTGATACAACGGGCTTGTCTTCGGTAGCGGTTGTGGACATGGCTGGTTTTTGTTCCGGAGTTGGAATCGCAGCGGTTTCGGGCTGCGGATGATGAGTGCTGGGCGCCTGGCCCTCGCTGGAAACCCCGCTTGGCTCGCTGACGGCGGATACGGAGGTGGCGGAATCCAGATCGCGGGCGGTGCTGTCGTCGTACAAGGTCATAGCCTCTCAATACCTCGCACTGCTAAGGGTGCGGGACGGATGCGGGTGTTTGGCGGACTGCCGGAACGGGTCTAAGGTTGTGGTGGGCTCAACCTGGCGGTTGAACTTGAACAATCCCAGCGTTCGGACGACTAAAGCAACCCCGCGTCCAATGGGAACCCTTCGAGTGTAGCAACCGCTTCCGAACAGTGTCAAACACCATCCTCACACTCTTTCAGCGCATTTCACCCGGCTTATGCCGGTATTGGTTTGAGGTGCGGCGAAATCGGATACAACTTTCTTGCGACCCGCTAAAACCACGGCAAAACCGCCCTCCCGAAAGGTTCCTGAAAACCATATTCATCTGCTACTCTGCCCTCCCATGGACTACCTCTGGACACCCTGGCGTTACGCATACGTCACAAATGCTGAAAAGACCCCAGGATGCATCTTCTGCGAGGTGCTCAAGGCCGGAGACGATGAAAAAGTACGCATCGCTTACCGGGGCCAGCATTGCTTTGTCATCCTCAACACCTACCCCTATACCCCCGGCCACGTGATGATCGTGCCCTACGCGCACCTCGATGAACTGCAGAAGCTGCCTCCGGAAGCAGCGCAGGAAATGATGGCCATTTCCCAGAGAATGGAGGGAGTTTTACGGGAGCTTTACCGGCCGGACGGGGTGAATCTTGGGATGAACATCGGAAAGGCGGCGGGCGCAGGCGTGGTTGGACATATTCACATGCATGCCTTGCCGCGCTGGGTGGCAGACGCGAACTTCGTCAGCGTGATCGGAGAGACCCGGATGCTGCCCGAGACCCTGGACGTTACCTGGAGAAGGATTCGTGAGGCTTTGAGCCGCTAGCTCCATTCGCGCATGGCCGGTCGCGGCATGAGGGCACGAAAATCTACCCCACCAACTTCTCCATTTCTTTCTCTTCGAGCACGGTCACGCCCAATTCCTTCGCCTTATCTAACTTCGACCCCGCGTCACTGCCGGCCACGACGTAGTCCGTCTTCTTGCTCACCGATCCGGAGACCCGGCCGCCGGCATCTTCGATCATCTTCTTCGCCTCGTCCCGCGTGTATTTCATCAGCGTCCCCGTGAGGACGAAGGTCTTGCCGGCCAGTTTTGTCCCGCGCTCCCGCTTCTTTCCCGCGAATGTCAACCCCGCATCGCGCAAGCGCTTTACCAGTTCGCGGTTCCGGGGTTCTGCGAAGAACTCATGCATGCTTTCCGCAATCCTCGGCCCGACTTCGTTTACGTCTTCCAGTTCTTCCTGGCTCGCATTCATCAAGGCATCCATGGAGCCGAAGTGTTCGGCGAGGAACTGGGCAGTGCGTTCGCCTACGAAGCGGATGCCGAGGCCGAAGATCACGCGTTCGAGAGGCAATTTCTTTGAGGCTTCAATTTCATCGAGCACGTTCTGTGCGGACTTCTCCCCCATACGGGCCAGGCTTAGCAGGTCGTTTTTCGACAGCTTGTAAATGTCGGCAACGTTCTTGACCATCCCTCGGTCGGTGAGTTGTACCACCAGAGCGTCCCCCATGCCTTCGATGTTCATGACGTGGCGCGACGCGAAATGCAGGATGGTTTCACGCAGCTTGGCCGGACAATTCGCATTGACGCAGCGGTAGTCGACTTCGCCCTCGGTCTTGACCACCTTCGTCCCGCAGATGGGGCATTTTTCGGGCATATGGAAGGTCGTTCTGCCGCGCGGATGATCTGTGTCTTCGATGACCTTCGCCACTTTCGGAATGACGTCCCCGCCGCGCTCCACCTGCACCCAGTCGCCGATCTTCACGCCCAACCGCTCGATCTCGTCCATGTTGTGCAGGGTGGCGTTGCGCACGGTAGTGCCGCCAATGGCGACCGGCTTGAGTTCGGCCACCGGCGTGAGCTTGCCGGTCCGCCCCACCTGGACTCGGATGCCTTCGATCTGCGTGATGCCGGCCCGCGCCGTGTACTTGTAGGCGATGGCCCAGCGCGGAGCTTTGCCGGTGAAGCCAAGTTCATTCTGCAAGCCGGTGCGATCGACTTTGACCACGATGCCGTCAATCTCGTAGGGCAGAGTGTCGCGCTTCCCTTCCCACTGCTGGATAAACGCCCAAACCTCCTCCACGTTCCTGGCCAGCTTCCGGCTTTGATTGACCTTGAAGCCGGCGGCCTCAAGGGCATCGAGTGTCTCGGAATGGCGGTCGAAATACGTGCGGCCGTTGTGCAGCAGCATGTAGGGGAAGTAATCCAGACGGCGCTGGGCGGTGATGCTGGCGTCGAGCTGGCGGACCGTGCCGGCGGTGGCATTGCGAGGGTTGGCAAAAAGGGCCAATCCTTTAGCTTCGCGCTCCTCGTTCATTTTCCGGAAGGACGCGAGCGGCATCAGCAGCTCGCCGCGGACCTCGAAGCCAAGAGGGATTCCTGCCTTCTTCAATTTCTCCTTAGGGACCGATAGCGGAATGGAGCGCACCGTGCGGATGTTCAGGGTCACATCTTCGCCCACGGTGCCGTCGCCGCGCGTGACCCCCCGCAGCAGCTTGCCGTCTTCATACACCAGCGCCATCGACATGCCATCGAGCTTCAGCTCGCAGACGTAGTCGACGTCTTTGCGGCCGCTCAGTTCGTGGACTCGCCGCTCCCAGTCACGCAGCTCTTCCTCGCTGTAGGTATTGTCGAGTGAAAGCATGGGTGAGGAGTGCGCCACTTTGACCACGCCCTCGCGCGGCTTGCCGCCCACGCGCTGGGTAGGCGAGTCGGGAGTGATCAGGTCGGGATGTTCCGCCTCGAATTTCTTGAGTTGTTCGACCAGCTTGTCGAAGTCGAAATCACTGATCTCCGGATCGTCGAGCACGAAATAGCGGAATTCGTGATGCCGGATCTGGTCGCGCAGTGCCTCGATCTTGTTGACGACATCCTTGCTCGCGCTTGCCATGGCCAAGGAATTATATTCGCCGGGAGCAGGCATAAACTACGGGGGGACGGACGCCCTCGTCCGTCCCTGCCGAGCGTAGCCCGGTTTTCTACGCATCATGATGAGAGGCTCGCTTTTTCCATGGGCATAGTCTTAGAAACTTCGCGCCTCATCCTCCGCGAGTTTGTTCCCGAAGATGCGGACGCGTTGACGCGAGTAATTTCTGATCCCGAAACCATGCGTTACTATCCGGCGCCATATGACCGCGCCGGAGTCGAGGATTGGATTGCCCGCAATGTACGACGCTACCAAGCGGACGGACACGGCTTGTGGGCGCTGGATCTGAAGTCCAGCGGCGAGATGGTTGGCGACTGCGGCATCACGTTACAGGACGTCGGCGGCGGGCATCTGCCGGAAATCGGCTACCACCTTCGTCGCGACCTTTGGGGGCAGGGACTCGCTACCGAAGCCGCGCGGGCGTGCCGCGATTACGGTTTCGCGCAATTGCAGCTGGATTCGCTGATTTCCCTGATTCGACCCGAAAATGCGCCTTCGCGGCGCGTGGCGGAGAGAAATGGAATGAAGGTGTGGAAGAAAACCAGCCACAGCGGCATGCCGCACCTGGTTTATCGAATACGACAGGGAGAGTGGAGGGCGCTCTCGCTGTCACGAACCACGTAGGGCCGGACGCCCTCGTCTGCCCGGCGGAGCGTCAGTTCCGCTCTCGGACACACTACAACCGGAAACGGCGTAGCGTTGCCGCAATTTCACGCTGCGTCAAAGTTCCTGCCGGGCTGTCGCCCGGCCGCCCAGACGGAGGCGTCTCAGCCGACTTAAGCGGGGGGGCCTATGCTGGGATCGCTAGACCAGGTCGTCCACCTTCAGGCTCTTGGCGCCGCCCTTCCACGACGTATTGAACTGCTTCTCGACAAATCCCGCGTCATAATCCCGGCCTTGCTTCGTCAGAGCCTGCTGCAGGCCGTAGAGTGAGCGCGGGTTCCGCGGGTTCCGGTCGAGATCTTCGCGGAAGGTCTTCTCGGCGCCCGGAGCGTCACCCTTCATGAGCAACGCCGCCCCGAGGGACTCCCGTACCGGGAAAAACCAGTCGGACGGTTCGTCGTACTTGAGCGTGTCCTGAACCGCCACTGCCTCTTGCAGCATGACGATGGCTCCGTCGGTATCGTGCTTGGCCATGGCGATCTTTGCGCCCAGCACGGTCTGAGCGATCTTCAGGACGTCTTTCGCCTTGTTATTTACCGGCATCGCGAACGGTACGTCTTCGGGAGTCGCTTTCTGCGCTTCAGAAACCAGCTTGTATTCCGCTTCGGCCTCATCCACCTTACCCTTGCCGGCCAAAGCCATGCCGCGAGAAAAGTGCCAGAACACGGTGGCAATCTGCATGGCCGGTTCGGGTTGCTTCATGGCCAGGATCGAATCCCACTTGTGGAAGCGCACATCCACCGCCATGGGAATGGTCATGAACCCTTCAAGCGGCGGCATCATCTTGACACCTGGAGCCACATGGGCCGCGAGCATGGCGGCATTCTTCTTCGCTTCCGGGTAGTTGCCGTTCATGGCCGCGCACATCGCGATGAAGTGCAGGTTGTGACTGTAATACATCATGGGGTAGATGCCCTGCACTCCGCTGGCCTTGATATAGGCGCGGTCAGCGACCGCGGCCAACTGATTCGTCTTCACCGCAGCCTCGTAGTCGCCGGTGCGAATGTAGACGTGCGCGGGCATGTGCACGAGGTGTCCGGCGGCGGGCGCCATCGCGGGCAGTTTGTTCGCACCCGCCAGGGCGCGCTGCGGACTGCGCGAGGCTTCCACCGCGTGAATGTAGTAGTGCACCGCTCCCATGTGGTCGGGATCGCGCTTCAACACGGACTCCAGAGTCGAGACGACCTCTTCCGTCCCTTCTTCGGGCGTGCCATCCACGTGCCACAGGCCCCAGGGGTGCAGGTTCATGCCGGATTCGGCGAAGAGGGTGGCGGCATCGAGGTCATCTGGAAAATTCTTGACGAGTTCGCGCATGGCGTCGCGGTAGTCTTCGGCCGCTTTGCGGCGGTCGGCCTTCTGATCAGCCGGGAACCGTTTCACCATCGCTTCGATATAGGCCTTTTCGCTGGGCGATGCATCGGCTGAGAGATCGACCGCCTTTTGAATCGCGTCATGAGCGGCCTGGAAACGCTCATCGCTGGCGGGATCGTTGTAGTTCGGCCCGACCGCCTCGGCGACGCCCCAGTACGCAATGGCGAGTTTCGGGTCGAGGTCGGCGGCTCGCTGGAAGGAGCGACCAGCCTCGTCGTGGTTGAAGGCGTAGATCAAGCGCAGGCCCTGATCGAAGAATTGCTGTGCCTGCACATTCCTGGTCGAGACCGGATGGTGAAGGCTCCCCAGGCCCGTCATCAGGGTTGTAGGCTTCGGTGCGGGAGCAGAGTGCGCGGCATGCTGCGCAACCGTAAGCGCACTCAACAACATCACAAGCAGGACGGAGCCCACCTTTTTCATTGGTAAGATTCCTCCAGTTCGATTTTGTGTCTGGATGGCCGGACCCCGTTCCGAACGGACGACGGAACGAACTCCCACTGAAAACACACCCCGAAATTCGGACCAGCTTAGTGGAAACCGAAGCGGCGGCGCAAGAGGCTCGTGGAGTCCTGTTAAGCTATGGGCGCTTTCGCGACCGGGAGCAACGATGTCCAGCACGATCGCCAATTCTGCGTTGTACGGCGGGCTATTGAACGAATCCAAAATCATCAATGATCGCGAGCCTGCCAGGGGCGGCGGCCAGGCAGCAATACCGGTGGGTTCCGCGCTGCCGCAGAAGGCAACCTTCAGTATGTGGGAAGGGGAGACCCGCTAAACTTTCATCCGCATGCGCAAAGCGGCCCTGCTCTACAACGCTCGCTCCGGCGGCCGGCGCAACCGGCGCGAGGCCGATTTGCGGGCAGTCCTGAAAATTCTGGCCGACGCCGGTGTGCAAACCGCTCTGATCCGCACTCAATCGAGCGCGGACGCAGCCGAACAGGCGAGCAAAGCAATCCTGGAGGGATGCGACACGGTTTTCGCGTGCGGGGGCGACGGTACCGTCCATGACGTGCTGCAGGGGATCGCGGGCAGCCGCGTCGCTCTGGGCGTGATCCCCATGGGCACAGCCAACGCCCTGGCCCATGATCTCGGGATCCCGTTTGAGCCTTCGAAGGCGGTGCTAGCCGCGCTCAACGGCGAACCCAAACGGATCGCGCTCGGGCAGGTCACGGTTCCCGGCCTCGACGGCAGTCCGCGAACCCGCTATTTCACGGTTGCAGTGGGAATCGGGGTTGATGCGCACCTGTTCTACAAACTGCATGCGGGCACCAAGCAGCGCCTGGGGATGGCTGCGTATTACGCCAAGGCCTGGCACTTGTGGTGCAACCATCGGATGCGAACCTTTCGGGTGGGCGTGTCGCCAGGCACGTCTTCCGACGCCCAGCACGCGGGTGTTACCGAGATGCTCGCGGTGCGCATCCGCAACTTTGGAGGAGTGCTGCGGGAACTGGCCCCCGGCGCATCGCTCGAACGCGACGACGTGCGCGTGGTGCTCTGCCGGACGTCGAGCCGATTCTCGTATCTTCTGTACGTGATTCGCGGGTTTCTGGGCGCACGCTGGAGCGTGCCGGGTATAGAACTGGTTCATGGCCACGCGGTCAGGTGCCAATACGAGGATGTTCCCGAAGAAGTCGGGAGCGACAAGGTTTACGTGGAAGCAGACGGCGAGTTAGTGGGCACATTGCCCGCGGAGATCACGATGGTGCCTGATGCTCTCACTATCCTCGTCCCAAAAAGGTAAGGCCAACTGAATTTCAGGCGCCAAACTGCCGAAGATGATGATCCATGTGCAGGTAGCCCCAGCGCATCCATTCCGCATCACTCATCGGACCAAAGATGGGGTGTGTCTGCCACGCGAAATCGCGCGGCTGGCGGGTGAAGCGTTCGAGCAAGTCGAGCAGGTCGCGCCGGTCGACCTCAAACTCGGCGGGCGGTGTGCCGCCCTTTTCCGAATCAACCTCGGGGCGAGTTGGCGTTCCTCGCTGCCATGGCAAGGGCAGCTGCAACGCCACCCATTTTACGAACCAATCGGGCATGGGGATCGGTGTCACCGAAATGCGCTCGGTAGACCAGGGTTTGACCCCGATCGTCACCCGAAAAGAATCCGCCAGGTGGCAGATCATTTGCGGAGCCGTCATTTTTCCCCACAACCCGGCGCTGGAGGGTTGAATCTTGTGGAGTCGCTCGGCAATCTGTTGCTTGTCCCCCGGATTTGCAAGAGTGCGCTGAGCCATCAGGTTGATCGTGGGGGAATTCGCACCGTAGTTTACCCGGAAACCGCCGGACATTGTATTCTCAAAACTTCATCTTCGAGGGGCTATTCGAGCAAGCTTGGAACCCATCACTCATTTTCTAACGGGCGCATGCCTGGGGCGTGCCGGATTCAATCGCAGGACGGCCTTGGCGACCGCCACCATGACGCTGGCGGCGGAGGCGCCCGATCTGGATGTGCTGGGCCGGTTCCGGGGCCCGGTGTTTGCATTTGCGCATCATCGCGGCTTCACCCATTCCTTCCTGGGTCTGTTTCTGGTCTCTGCGGTGGTAGTCGGTTTCATGTACCTGGTCTGGAGGCTTCGTGGCCGCAAAACCAACGATCCCACGCTTCCGCCACGCTGGGGGATCTTGTTCATGCTCGCCTATCTGGCGGGACTTACCCACATCCTTCTCGATTTCACCAACAACTATGGAGTGCGCCCATTCTGGCCGTTCCTGGAGAAATGGTATTCCTGGGACATTGTGTTCATCGCGGAGCCGGTTCTTTGGGCAGTCCTCATTTTGGGATTGGTCGTGCCCGCATTCCTAGCGCTGGTCAATCAGGAGATCGGCGGGCGGCAAAAGGGTCCCCGAGGCCAAAGAGCTGCCATCAGCGCTCTGGTCGCGATGGTCCTGCTGTGGGCGGTTCGCGACTACGAGCATCGCCGTTCAGTGAACGCCTTGCAAGCGCGCACCTACGAGCAGCAGGAGCCGGTCCGTGTGGGCGCATTTCCCACGTATGTGAATCCGTTCACGTGGTACGGGGTCGTCGAAACGCAGAATGCTTTCGTGCTCGCCGAAGTGAACTCCCGCACTCCCGAGGTTGATCCCCACGACACGCTGGAGATCCGCTACAAGGCGCCAGAGACGCCGGTCACGCTTGCGGCCAAGCAATCCTATCTCGGACGGGTGTATCTGGATTGGGCGAGGTTCCCGATGACCGAAACGGAGCCGACTCCGTCCGGAGGTTACGTGGTGCGATTTTACGATCTGCGCTTTGATCAGCCTTTTCGGGCTGCTGCTGGCCGGAGGCCGCTCAGCGCCGGTGTCATCCTGGATCGTAACCTCCAGGTGACCGCGGAGTTCATGGGAAGCGCGGCGCAACCGGCGCCTGATTAGCTGCCTCGCATCTTCCTGCTGCACTGCACTTCCCGCTTGCGGTGCTGCGCAACTTGACGCCGCCGCCCCAGCGCGCAACAATCATAGCTTGCAAGTCCCGAGGTGATCATGCTGGCTTACTTGTTTGTGATTCTGGCGGTGGCCGTCCGGTTTATGCCTCATCCCCTGGCCTTCACGCCCGTGGGCGCGTCTTTGCTGTTCTTCGGGGCGCGCGGGTCGCGCCGCCAGCTGTGGGTGCCGCTGTTGCTGCTGGCCGCCTCGGATGTGGTCCTGACGAAGGCGATCTATGCCTACCCGTTCACCTGGGATCATTTCGTGACTTGGGGTTGGTACGCGGCCATGCTCTGGCTGGGAACAAAGCTGCGCGACAACGTCCGGCCGCTGCCGATCATGGGCGCGGCGCTCTCCGGGTCGATCTCATTCTTCGTGATCAGCAATTTCGCCGTGTGGGGAGCATGGGGTGACATGTATCCGAAGACTTTCAGCGGCTTGATGGCTTGTTACGCTGCCGGCGTGCCCTTCTTCCGGCGCGCGGTGGAAGGCGATCTGCTCTTCACCTGCGGGATGTTCGCGATTCCGCTCCTGCTGCAGGCCGTAACTGGAGCGCTCGATAAATCGGGAGATCACACCGCCGCCGCTTAGCACGAACATCGCAAGACTTGACGTGGCTGGTCGAGAAATCGGCCGGCCTTGTTTTGTTAGTGGATCATTTTTCCTGCCCAGGCAACTCGGCGCCACGCTTCGCCATGACTGGATGGCTCTTTCGCCACCAGACGAGTAAGCCGAGCGAGACCCCGGCAGCCACGCCTGCGATCAACCAGCCGGCGTGCTGCCGGGCCAGGTCCCCTACCAGGTGAACGACCTGCGGTCCGAATTTGATTGTCAGGATCGCCAAAACGAAGAAGCGAACAAACCGTCCCGCGAACACCGCGGCCAGAAAATGCAGGAACCGCATCTCGAATGCGGAAGCGGCCAGCACGAACAGCTTGAAGGGTGTGGGCGGCGGCAGCATGGCCGGAAACATTACGGCCCAGAATTCATGCTGCTCAAACGAGGCGTGAATCTTGTGGAAGCGTTCTTCGGAGATCCGCTTGCGCAGCACGGTTTCCCCGCCAAAATACCCGATGGCATAGATGACCGAGCTGCCCAGTGCTGAGCCTGCCGAGGCCATCACCACATAGAACAGAAAGTGTGGGCGGTCGTTGTAAACATAACTGGCGACGACCGCATCGATCGGCAGGCCGAACACGGATCCATCTACGGCCGCGATCGCGAACACACCCCATGGCCCGAGAGGCGCCAGCACCTTCCAGATCCATGCGGTGTAGCCCTTCAGGATGTGCTTAACAGTATTCAAGGGAAACAACGAGTGTACGTGAGCCCCCGGCTGCGGGCCACCAGCCTTGAGCCTGGAGCGAAGGCTATTCCACGTTTCCCGATGTTTGCTTAGAGAAGGATGTCCGGAGACTCGATGACGACTCCGAGGATCGTACGCGACCGACCGGCGCCCAGTGGCCCCTTAAGCGTGCTTCGTGTCTCCCCCCAGGAGTTGCAGGGCATGAGGGATGAGATCGATCACGGCTTCGAGAGACTCGACCGCTCCCGATGGCTTGCCGGGAAGGTTCAGAATGATCGATGCTCCGCGCACCCCGCACAGCGCCCGGCTCAAGGCAGCGAATTTGGTGGTCTTGGCACCTTCGCTGCGCATGCGTTCGGCCACACCCTCAAGAAAGCGATCGCACACCGCACGGGTCGCCTCCGGCGTGACGTCGCGCAGGGCCACCCCGGTGCCTCCCGTCGTGACCACCAAGCGGGCTTGCGCACTCAAGTGGATCAGTATGTCGCGAATGGCGGCCTCCTCGTCCGCAACAATCTCCCGGGCTACAATGCGGAAGTTTCGTTTTTCGAGGACCGCGGCCACGGCGGGGCCGCCAAGGTCGGCGCGTTCGCCGCGCGCCGACGAGTCGCTGACAGTGACGACGGCCGCCGTCAGCTCAGGTGTCGAGGAGGACATCTTCTTCCTCGGTCTTGTCTACTCCGCTATCGCGATTCGATTCGTCGAGCAGCCGCAGGCCCTCCATCAGGAGGCCCTGGGTGTTCAGCCGGGTGCTGGCTTCGGTGGTCTTGCCTTCGAAATCGAGCTGGAAATTTCCGCCCGTCCAGTGCAGCACTTTGAAGACCGCCGGATCGCCCTTCAGACTGCCATAGACGGCGTGCACCACCTGGCCCTCGCTGAAGTACACATCGCACTTTTCGTCGTCCTTGGTAAGGGTGAGCAGGCAGCTCTTGCGGCCCATTTCGAGGGATTGCATCAGGTCGATGACATTCATCTGCGCAAGGCTGCCGCGCAACACACCGTCCGAGGGCACGGTCTTGGTCATCTTTTCCAGGGCGATCTTGTCGATCACGCGCTTGATTCGGCGGGTGGCTTCTTTCAGGAAGAAGGGCTTCTCGACAAAATCGTCGACCGGATCCTGCTGCGAGAGCCGTTCGTTGATGTCGGTCTTGGTCGCGAGAATGATGGCGGAGAAGTTCGCCGTGGCCGGACGGCTACGAAGCTTTTCGATTAACTGGCGGCCGTCCATGCCCGGCATACGGTAATCGGTCACCAGCAGGTCCGGCGGATCGTCCACGGCCTTGAGCAACGCGTCGGCCGCGTCGCCGGCTGTCGCCACCTGGCCCAAGGTCGAGAGTGACTGCTTCAGCATCCCCAGCACCATGGGATTGTCGTCCACCAGCAGCACTTTGACGTTGCTCGACATGTCTGGCTAAGACTTCCTGCGCGAGCGGGCATAGTCCCCGCTTTTGCCGCCGGACTTGCGCTCCAGCACGATCTGGCGGATTTCAATGCCCTTGTCGAGAGCCTTGCACATGTCGTACACGGTCAGGGCAGCGACGCTGGCCGCCACCAGCGCCTCCATCTCCACGCCGGTCGAGGCCGTGGTGGTAACTTTCGAGGCGACAGCGACGCCATTCTCGCACAGCCGCATATTCACTTCAACGTGCGCCAGCGGCAGCGGGTGGCACATGGGAATGAGGTTCGAGGTCTGCTTGGCCGCCATGATCCCCGCCAGCCGCGCTACCTCCAGTGGATCGCCCTTGGGATTTTTCGGCAATGCCTTGAGCACCGCGGGCTTCATCACCACAAATGCACTGGCTTCCGCCTCGCGCCGGGTTACGGACTTGTCGCTGACGTCCACCATGCGCGCCTTGCCGGTGCGATCGTAATGAGAAAGCTTTCGGGGCATGGAAGGAATATCTTACAGGGAGAGGCGGGCCGCAAGTTTCGAGTTTCAGGTTGCAGCAAGCTTCGAGTTTCAGGTGTCAAGTTTTCGGGGTCGGGAAAGCACGGCTCATAGCCCGTGTTAAGCCTCTCTCCCCGAACCTGCGGCCTCTCTCCGCGGCCTCTGCGGTTTAAGTGTCTTATCCCAGCCCGCAGCAGAACACATGACTACCTAAACCCTACCTCACCATCACTGGCACCCACTCCCCTGCGGCAATCCTCTCGCGATCGGCCGGAATGACGAGGTAGCAGTTCGAGCGTCCCATGGCCGCGACATCGCCGGAGCCATGCCAGCCAGCTAGCTCGACTTCGGCGTGTTCAAACTCTCCCGACAAAAATCCGGGCAGAAAACGCTTCAGGCCGGTCTTGGTACGGACTTCCGACTTCAGGCGCGCATGCAGGAAGCGCAATTTCTGTGGCGACCGGCCGGCGAGCGCTTCCAGCATCGGCCGCGCGAAGAGTTCGAACGTCACCATGGTCGAGATCGGGTTCCCGGGCAGTCCAAAAAAATACCGGTCGCGGGCTCGACCGAATACGACCGGCCGGCCCGGCTGGATCTGCGCACCGGTAAACAGGAACTCCGCCTCGAATCCGGCAAGCACCTGCTCCACCAGGTCGTACTTGCCCATCGATACGCCTCCGGTCAGCAGCAGAAGGTCATACTTCAGCCCTTGCTCGATCAGGCTGCGCAGATGACCGGCTTCATCGCGGGCGATGCTGAGCATTCTGGGAGTGCCGCCTGCCGCCTGGACCTGCGCGGCCAGCGAGTAAGTGTTCGAGTTTCGAATCTGATGTGGTCCGGGACGCTCGGTGATCTCAACGATTTCGTCCCCGGTCGAAAGAATTGCGATCTCCGGCCGCCGAAAGACTGAAAGGGATGCCAACCCAATCGACGCAGCTAGTGCGATCGCGCCGTAGTCAATCTGTGTGCCCGGTTCAAGAAGCACCTGATCCTTCCGCGCCTCCGAGCCGGCGGGAACAATATTGTCGCCGCTGGCGATTCCCCGCGTGATCGTCACCCGATTGCCGATCTGCGAGGTGTATTCGACCATGACCACCGCATCGGCTCCCTCAGGAGCGGGCGCTCCCGTCATGATGGCCGCGGCTTGCCCCGGCCCGACGGTGCCAGGAAGGTCTGCGGGGGCGGCTCCGGCCTTGATCTCGCCAATTACCGCGAGGCTCGCGGGCAGGTTTGCCAGGTCGGCGGCCCGGACGGCATAGCCGTCCCGCATGGCGCGTCGAAACGGTGGGAAATCGCGGTCCGCAGAAACCGTTTTGGCCAGTACCCGGCCCAGGCTGGCAAGGAGTTCGACCTTTTCCACGTCCCCGGGCCGCACTCGCTCCGCTTGCTTTTCGACGGTGTGGCGAGCCTCTTCAAAGCTCAGGATCGGGGTAGCTTCCGGCACTGCGGCCATGCCGCTGATGATACGAGGGCCAGAGCGGAAAATCTAATGGCAGTCGCGACCATGACCGGGCTAAACCTACTTCGCGAGTTCCTGCCCCAGCACCGCCGCGTTGCTGGAGAAGGAAACGCCCGTTTCCAGATCGACGAGCCCGTTACGAACCAGTTTCGCGATCTCGCTGTCGAAATACTGCATGCCGTCCGCTTCGCTGTTCTGGATGGCGTCCAGCAGCGTCTTGCCTTCGTGCTCGCCCTTCTCGACGCACTCGCGCGTCCGTCCGTTCGACTTCAGAACTTCGAACACCGGGAGCCGGCCACTGCCATCGGCGCGTGGGATCAGCCGCTGCGAGATGATAAAGCGAAACGACTTCGCAAAGCGTTCCCGGATTGCCTTCTGTTCCTCAATGGCGTAAGTGCCGACAATGCGTTCAACGGTTTTCGATGCGTCGATGGTATTCAGCGTCGAAAGTACGATCAACCCCATGTCCGCCGCTTCCAAAACCATTTCAATGGTCTCGCGGTCGCGCATTTCGCCGACGAAAATCACCTTGGGCGCCTGCCGCAAGGCCGCCCGCAAGGCCAGCGCGAAATTAGGCGTGTCGCTGTGCAACTCCCGCTGGTGAATGGTGGAGCGTTTGTGGTTGTGCAGGAACTCGATCGGGTCTTCAATGGTAATGATATGGAAATCACGCTCGCGGTTGATTCGGTCCAGCAGTGCTGCCAGGGTGGAACTCTTGCCCGAAGAGGTTGGTCCAGTCACCAGCACAATGCCGTTCCGCAGGTTGGCGACGTCCCCGAGGTGCGCGGGCAGGTGCAACGCCTCGAATTCCGGAATCGCAGTAGGAATCACGCGCATGACCACCGCGCAGCTTCCCCGCTGGATGAATGCGTTCACGCGGAACCGCGCCAGGCCCGGAAGCCCATAGGAAATATCACAAGAACCCTGCTCCCGCAGTGTATTGAGCGCCTGCTTGTTATTGCCGATCAGGTCGGCGGCGATGCGGCGGGTATCGTCCGCCGTCAAAATCGAGAGGCCATCCATCTGTACGGGAACCAACTGTCCATACACTTCCACCTGGGGCGGGCGTCCCGGAGAAAAGATCAGGTCGCTGACCTTCTCCGACGCGCGCAACATGGCGGCCAGCAGTGCCTGGGTCGGCACCGCGCCAGTTTGATGGACTCCCTCCAAGGCAACAGAAATCGGGGCAACGCCCGTTGCAGCCATTGCACTCCTCACACCTACAGGGATTCCTTGCCACAGTCGGGAGAACGACCGCTAACATCCGGGAAAAACTATGTTTACTGTAGCGCGGGATCAGCGATCCGCGAAGGACGGAAGGTAGGTGCCCCTTAGTAACCTCGGCCGGGTTACCTTTGTCCGGACGGCCGTACCGCCAATAAAAAAGGCGGCCCCGGGAAAGGGTCGCCCGCATCCGATTCCTGCAAAAACTACTTCTTGCTCGCTGCCTTCTTCTTGTTGAATCCGGTTTCCACCGCGGCCCCAATGCTGGCCAGCATGTCCTTGGCTGGCTGCGCATAGTTCCCCGTGGGCGCCAACTCCAAATACTTGTTGAAGGCTTCCGCGGTGCCGTCCGGAGCCACCATCTTGTCGCCTTTGAGGGTGGCCTTGCCGATCATGTTGACGCCTTTCCAGTAATAGGCATCCGCTTTGGTGGGTTCGACGGCGATGACCTTGTCGAACGCTACGATCGCGTCGTCCACCTTGCCCGCGTTGGTCAGTACGGCGCCGATGTTGAAGTTGTATTGTCCGGCGCGGGCGGGGTCGAGTTGCGCGGCCTTGTTGTAACTCGTGACCGCGTCGTCGATCTTGTTCGACTTGGCCTCTGCTTCCGCCAGGTTGTTGTAGTAAGCCGCCAGCTTGACATTCGCATCCGTATCTTTGGCGTCGGGATTGGCGGTCTTCAGATCGATGGCCTTTTGGTAGGCAGCTGCGGCGGCCGCATAGCGCTTCGTCTTTTCTGCGGGATCGGTCTGCTTGGGCGCAGATAGCCGGTATGCATCACCGAGTTTGAACCACAGCAGGTCGCGGTTGGCATCGACGTCGGTCGCCTCTTTCAGGACGTTGATGGCGGATTCAAAGTCGCCCGCATCACTGGCCGTTTTCGCGGCCAACAGCTTCTCGTTCAACGTCTTGACCGTCATGTTCTCTTTTTGCGCCTTGGCCTGTGCCTCCTGTTGTGCCTTCAGTTGCTCGGGACTCAGACCCTGTCCCTGCGCTTGAGCAGCTTGTTCTTTCTTCAGGTCAATGTCCTGAACCAGTTCGTCCAGGCTCACTGTAATCCCCGACATATAAAACAGCTGTTTCCCATCGGGAGTGAAGAGCGTGACCTTGTACTTGCCGGGCGAGATGCCCAGTGAAAAGTATTCCCCTTTTTTGTTGAGCTTCAGGGTGTACTTGCGGCCAGTATCCATGCTCAGCCATTCCACGGTGCCCTCAGGGATGGGCTTCCCCTCCGAATCCCTGCAAACCCCTTTCACCGAACCCGTGGCTTGGGCAAATACTGGGGGCACGCAAACCCCCAGCACCACGGCGACCAGCACTATCCACGCAAAGCGTTGTTTCATTGGAGCCTCCCGGCTGATTCCATTAACGATTGCAAATTTCAGATTGCAGATTTCGTCTGACCGCTTGGCCAATCTGCAATCTCAAATCTGAAATCTAAAATCTAAGAGACTTCTCCACCCTATCCCGTTGAAGCGACGCCTGCAGGGCTCGCGACGTACGGAACTGGGTCTGTCGCGCCCGCTTCCTGAAAGGCACGCAAGCGCAGCACACAGCTGTCGCATACGCCGCAGGCCCGGTCCTCCCGGCTATAGCAGGACCACGTTAAATCGAAGGGCGCGCCCAGTTCAAGGCCGAGCCTCACAATCTCTTGTTTGCGGAACCCGATCAGCGGCGTAACAATCTCAATGTTTCCTTCCTTCGTTCCCGCCCGGATCACGCGGTTGAAAGCCTCGTAATATGCCGGACGGCAGTCCGGATACCCGGAACTGTCCTGCTCCACCGCCCCGATGTAGATCGTCCCCGCGCCCAGCACTTCAGCCCAGCTGACCGCGACCGACAGGAAATGCGCATTGCGGAAGGGCACGTAGGTCACTGGAACATCGCGTCCGATGGCATGCGACTCGGGCACAGCGATGCGGGTATCGGTCAGCGCGGAACCGCCAATGGCACGCAAAGCCTCATTCCTGACCAGCAAGCGGTCGTGGATGCCCAGACGGTCGCAGATGCCCAGGAATGCCGCGCGCTCACGCTCTTCCGTGCGCTGGCCGTAGCTCACGTGCAGCGCAGCCGGATCAAAGTCCCGTGCCGCCAGGGCCGCGCACACACACGAGTCCATGCCACCGCTGAGCAGCACGATCGCGCGCTTTTTAGCTCCCACCATGTTTGGATGCACCTTAGACGGGCCGGACCTGCCTGCTGTTGGTTGTGAGGGTGGCACGAACTCCAAAATCTCCGGCAACCCGTCCCGAATCTGTGATTTCTGGCAACAACACCCCCCTTCCGGTCCCTAAACGCTTTTTAAGGCCGGGTCCCAGATGAACTTATGGACCTGCAGTCCGAGCCGGGCCGGGACGTCATCGGCGAGGATCCACTCGGCCAGTTCCTGCGGGTCGAGCAGGCAATGCGAGGTGTCGCGCGCCCCGGCCGCGTCTTTGCGGAAGGCGGGTGAAAATAACACCGCGTTCACCCGCTCTGCCAGTCTGTGGCGGGCCACGAAGTTCCGCGCAAATTCATAGTCTGCGCGGTCGCTGAGGACAAACTTCACCTCGTCGTGCGGCACGAGCGCGTCCAGGTTTCCAAGTTCGAAGGTGTCGGGCTCGCCGGAATGCGGGCATTTCACGTCCACAATCTTGATCACGCCGACGGGGACCGCGTCTAAAGGACGCTCGCCGCTGGTCTCGATCAGCACCGTGTAGCCGGCCTCGAGCAGGCGCTGCATGAACGGTACCAGTTCGCGCTCCTGCAGCAGGGGTTCGCCACCCGTGATCTCGACCAGCCCGCCACTGGGACTCAACCGCGCCACCTCGCCAAATACTTCGTCCGTGGTCATGCGCCTGCCGCCCGTGAAAGTGTACTCACTGTCGCACCAGGAGCAACGCAAGTTGCAGCCTGTCAGCCGCACGAACACACAGGGCAGCCCGGAATGCGTAGATTCACCCTGAAGCGATTTGTAGATCTCGGTGATCTGCATGATGACGTTGTTGGTCGTTGGCTGATGGTCGTTCGCTATGGAGCCACGGGCGTCCGCCGCCGTCGTGCTTTCGTCTACTCGCTGTATTTGGCCGTGGTGGTGTCGGTCTCGAAAATCGTGACATCCTTCACGAACACGCGGCCGTTAGTCACGTTCTTCAACCTCCCATTGGTCTCGTCGTAAAAGTACTTTGCGAGGTTCTCCGCCGAGGGGTTCAGCTCGGTGAAGGGCGCAATCTCGTTAATCATCTGGTGGTCAAGGCGGTCGATAACGTGCTTCATCACCTCGCGCAAGTCTTTGAAATCCAGCAGCAACCCAGCCTTGTCGAGTTCCTTCCCCGCCAGCGTCACCCGGACCTTGTAATTGTGCCCGTGCGGGTTCTCGCACTTGCCCTTGTAGTTGCGCAAGTAGTGGCCCGCCGCGAACGTATCATCGACCGTAAGTTCGTACATGCATCCCCCGGCGGGCAGCACCGCCACGGCGGCTCCACACGCAATCTCCCAACCTGATATTTTACGCGAGGAGGCGATCTTACGCCGATTTCAGGCCCGCGCCAGGGCCCGGAAAATAGCTAGCGGTCCGAGGATTCCGACCGCAATGCCGTATCCCAGGTCGGCCCAGATCACCCGCGCGAAGTTCAGCACGTAGAGCTTAGTCGACGCTCGCCCCGAAGAACTCCTCAACCTCCCGCATGTCCGTGGTGCGCCGGTAGTTCGGCAGGCTTTCGACAAACATTCGACCATACTGCTTCTTCAGGATGCGGTTGTCGAGAAGAGTTAGCAGGCCACGGTCATGCAGCGAGCGGATCAGGCGGCCGAACCCTTGTTTCAGCGTGATTACTGCCGCGGGCACCTGGTAATCGAAGAACGCGTTCCCGCCCGCGCTGTCGATGGCCTTCACGCGCGCGGCCACCACCGGGTCGCTGGGTACCGCGAAAGGCAGCCGGTCGATGATGACGCAACTGAGCTGCTCGCCCTGCACGTCGACACCCTGCCAGAACGACGACGTCGCGAACAGCACCGCGTGGGGTGTCAGGCGGAATTCCTCGAGTAATGCGCTCTTGGGCGCATCCCCCTGTAACAGCATGGGGAATTCGAGCTCGCCCAAAAGACGGTGGTAGACCTCGTTCATCTGCGCGTAGCTGGTGAACAGCACAAAAGCACGCCCGCGCGTGATCTCCAGCAGGCGCCGGATGCGGTCCGCGGCCTTGGCAGCAAACTGCGGCGTGCGCGGATCGGGCAGGTCGGGCGGAACGTAAAAGAGCGCCTGGCGGGCATAGTCATAGTGCGAAGCCAGCACCACTTCACGCACATGGTCGAGCCCAAGCCGGCGCTTCATGTACTCGAAACCTCCACTCACGGCTAGCGTGGCGGAGGTAAGCACCGCCGTTTCCAGCGGTTCGAATAGCGTGCTCTTGAGGATAGGTGCGACGTCGATGGGCGTGGCTTGCAAGTAGACGTTTCCGGAGCGCCGTCCGCTGCCGGCCCCGCCGCGCGCGCCTCTCCGCTCGATCCAGAAGACGGTATTGTGATCCTCCGACTCCATCAGAAAGCCGAGCTGTACCTCGAGCTCGCGCGCACGCCGCGAGAAGGTGAAGATTTCCTCTGCCTTGCGGGGCAGATTTTGCAGCTCTGCGCCGAGCCGCCCCAGCGATTGTTGGAGCGCGATGAACTCGTCGCCGTTTTCTTCCAGAAACTCGCGGCGGTTCTCGAAGGCAAACCGGCCTTCCCCGGCGGGCAAGACGGAGAAGAAGAACTGGGAGCGATCCCGCAGGCTCTTCAGCGCCCCCAGCATTGCCGTCGACAACAGCTTGTTGCGTGTCAGGGACGCTTCTACGTCTCGCACCAGTTCTTCCACGCGCTGGTTGCTGACCGCCACCCCGAAGTAACTGCCCGCCACGTCTTCCAGTTCGTGGGCCTCGTCGAAGATTACCGCGCCCGCTTCCGGCAGGATGCCCGCGTCCGGCGCGTACTCGGACGCCTGCTTGATGGCGAGATCGGCGAAAAACAGGTGATGATTGACGATGATGATGTCGCTCTCCATCGCGCGGCGATGCATCTCGGTGATAAAGCAGGTCTCAAACGCACTGCATTTCTGGCCGAGGCAGGTGTCGGAACGTGCGTCCAGCTTGTGCCACAGGGCGCTGGCTTCCGGAAGCGATGCCAGTTCCGCACGGTCGCCGGTGTGCGTGGTCTTCTCCCAGGCCGCAATCGCGCGGTAGTGCTCGATCTCTTCCAGGCCTGAAAGCACCGGCTGATCCGTCAGGTCATACAGCTTCTTTTTGCAGAGATAGTTGCTGCGCCCTTTCATGTAACAGACTTTCAGCTTGCCCTCGCCGTTCGGGTAGAGGGCCTGCTCGAGGAAGGGAATATCTTTGTAGAAAAGCTGTTCTTGCAGGTTCTTGGTCCCGGTTGAAATGATGACGCGCTTGCCTGCGCGGATCACGGGCAGCAGGTAGGCGAGGGTTTTGCCCGTGCCCGTGCCGGCCTCGACGATCAGATGCCGTTTTTCCGCCAGCGCCCGTTCTACGGCCTGGGCCATCTGCAGCTGTCCGCGCCGGAATTCGTAAGCCGGATGGGTCTTCGAAAGCACGCCCCCGGGGGCGAAGAAGTTATACAGGGAAACGTCCTGCTTCCGCGTGCCGGAACTGCCCGAAGGCGCGGGTTGGAAGCTGGGGGACACGGAGTCTCTATAATAGCTGCACGGACCAGGTAGGCACGAACCATGCAGGCACCGGCGCCCTCGCCGGTGCGGCCGCGGTTTTCTTCTGCGGCTACGGCGAAATCGGGCGGCGCTTGGCCCGGCAAACGAGGGCGTCTGCCCCTGCGCAAGCATGGCCGGCCATGAAAGCCGAGGCTCTTGAAGAAAATCAAATTTAACTCGACTCACGACATTAGCGGCATATCTTCACCCGGATCGAGCCTGGCACTCGCCGAGCCGGCACTGCGCCTTCCCCTGCTTGCCATCGTGGGCCGCCCCAACGTGGGCAAATCTACGCTCTTCAATCACCTGGTAGGCACTCGCCGCGCCATCGTCGGCGATGAGCCCGGCATCACGCGCGACCGCCTCTACGGCAATACCGAGTGGCGGGGACGTCATTTCCGCGTGGTCGACACCGGCGGCATCATCCCGGAAGACAACGATTTCATTCCCTCGGAGATCTTTCGGCAGGCTCGGGTTGCGTTCGACGAAGCGGCCGCCATCGTCATGGTGGTCGACGGTCGCACCGAACTTGCCGCTCCGGATCTCGAGCTCGCACGCCTCCTGCGCAAGGCCGGCAAGCCACTCTTCCTCGCCGTCAACAAAATCGACAGCGACAAGCAGAACGCGCTCTCCGGCGAATTCCATCGCCTGGGGTTGCGGGAAGTTTTTCCCATTTCCGCCGAACACGGCCGCGGCGTCGACGATCTCCTCGACGCCATCGTCGACACCCTGAAGCTCGAACCCAGAAGCCCCGAACTCGCTCAGCCCAAGCCAGCCCGCGCCCGACGCGGTCGCCAGCAGAAACCGCCGGCCATTGAAGATGACGCGAACTTCTCGGGTGCCGCGCTAACCCCCAACGATCAACAGCCAACGACCCACCACCAGGAGCCACCGCCTGCCCAGTTGACGCCTGACGACCCACGACCGGCGACTGAAGTAAAAGTCGCCATCATCGGTCATCCCAATGTGGGCAAGTCGACGCTGCTGAACCAGCTCACGGGCACGTCGCGGGCTATCGTTTCGCCCATTCCTGGCACCACCCGGGACGCCATCGACGAAGTGGTCGAGCGCGATGGACGGCAGTTCCGCTTCATCGACACCGCTGGCATTCGCCGCAAGGGCAAGACGCACCTGATGGCCGAGAAACTTTCGGTTGTCATGTCGCGCAAGCATCTCGAAGACGCCGATATCGCGCTGCTGGTCATTGACGCAACCGAAGGCGTCAGCGCGCTCGACGCCACGATTGCGGGTTACGCACACGAAAGCGGCCGCTCCATGATCATTCTGGTCAACAAGTGGGATCTGGTGACGACCGGCAAGAATCGCGCCGTCAGCCAGGCCCGCGCCGCCCGCATCCAGGATTCCAAGCGCCCGCAAGACCAGAAGCTTTATGTGGAGCGCCTGCGCGATTCGCTGAAGTTCCTGAGCTACGCGCCCGTGCTGTTCATTTCGGCTGCGACCGGAAAAAACGTCGACCAGATTTTCCCGCTGATCGAAGAAGTCGCCGCCGAACGCCGCAAACGCGTCGGCACCGGGGAGATGAACCGCTTCCTGAAGACGGTGGATTTCGAGCGCGCCTCTGTTCCCATGCGCCAGCGCGTGAAGATTCTCTACCTGACCCAGGCCAACGTCGCACCGCCGACGTTCATCCTGTTCACGGACCGCGCCGTGAAGTTGCACTTCTCCTACGAGCGCTTCCTCGAAAACCAGATCCGCCGGGCATTCGGATTCGTGGGTACGCCCATCTGGATAAAGAACCGGGCGAGGAATGGCGGATAATCTGGCAGCTTACCTGGGCGTCTTCTTCGGCTTGACTGCCATGATGGTTGCCAGCATGGTGGCTACCAGAGTCTCTTCGCCGTTCTGGCGAGCGTAGCCGTCCGCCGCACACACAATCAGCGTTTTCCCCGCGCGCTTTACCTGGGCGCGGGCGCAGAAGTCCTCGCCGATGGCCGGCGCCAGCAGGTTCACCTTGAACTCCACACTCAAAACGTCGTGGCCTTCAGGAGCCACGCCCAGCGCCGCGTAACCGCAGGCTGAGTCCAGAATGCTGGTGATCGCGCCCGCGTGCACGAAATCATTTTGCTGGGTGAGTGAAGTATGAAAGGGGAAGCGAATTTCCACTTGGCCCGGCCTCACCGATGTCAGCTCCGCGCCCAGCGTTGCCATGAAGGTCTGACGCGAGAAACTTTCCCGAACCCGCTGCTCGAACTGTTCCACGTGCAACTCCCGACCCGGCGAGATAGTTCGCGAGGTGTTCGGTAGTTGTACTGCGCCGTGGTGGCACAAAGCAATTCGGGCCGCTCTCGCCCCCGCAAATGTCACTCCCGCCTAACGTACGGAAGCCATCTCCTTCGGCAACAACCCCACTCTTGCCACACCTGCGTCACGCGCCGTGTCGATTACGTCGGCCAGGTATTCGAAATCCACGGCATCATCGCCCTGGACGAACGCCACCTTCTCGGCACGTTGCTTCAAGATGTCTTGTAGCTGCGCCTTCAAGTCGCTCCAGGGGATCTCCTGCTCATTGATCTTGAGCACCGGAACGTCGTCGCTTTTTGATTCCCCCAGTTGGATCACGATCGTCCGTATGATCGGCGGAGACGTGTCCGCTGTGGAGGGTGGTTGCGGAACCTCGGCGTTCAGCCCTTTCTCCTTCGACTGCGCCACGATCAGCATGAAGATGATGATCAGCACCAGCAACACATCAATCAGCGGAGTCACGTTCATCTGGGGTCCAGACGCACCACTGCTTCCCATCGACATTGCCATGATTTTCTCCTTGGGTGCACGCGGCGTGTCTGAGGGATTGGACACTTGTCCGAAGACTTCGGTTCCATGGGTGCCTTTTCGTGCAACGTCGATGGTCGCCCTTGTTCCAGAATTCCCTTAAAATCGAACCTTCGGCTCCCGGGCGGGGTTACTGCCCGTTTTCGGATTCCAGGGGCACAACAGACAAATGCATACCGGCAGGATCCTCGGGTTGGCTGCGTTCCTGATCGTGACCGTCTGCGCCGTCGCCCAGGACAATTACGAAATTCAGGTGTACGGCTCGGAACTGGTGCCGCCTCGCACCACTATGGTCGAAATCCATTCCAACTTCACCGTGAATGGGAGCAAAACCGTGGTTGATGGTGTCCAGCCCTCGAACCATGCAATGCACGAGACGCTCGAGATTACCCATGGCTTCAACGACTGGTTCGAGACCGGTTTCTACGTGTTCAGCAGCATTCAGCCGGACGGTGGCTGGCAGTGGGTGGGCGACCATATTCGCCCGCGGATATCCATCCCCGAAAAATGGCGCTGGCCGGTGGGATTGAGCGTCTCGCAGGAAATCGGCTATGTCCGGCCATCATTTTCTGCCGACCCCTGGACCTACGAACTGCGGCCCATCATCGACAAGACGGTCGGACCCTGGTACTTCGGTTTCAATCCGGCTTTCGAGCGAGCCTTGCACGGCCGGAACGTGCACGAGGGTTGGACGTTTGCGCCTGCCGTCAAAATCAGCTACGACTTCACCAAGAAGGTCGCGGGCGGCATCGAATACTACGGCGCCACTGGCCCGGCCACGGAATTCAGCTCCATCAGCCAGCAGGAACACCAGATTTTTCCCACCATCGACCTCAATTTGTCCCCCAAGTGGGAGTTCAACTTCGGCGTGGGCTGGGGCTTCACCCCTGCGACCGATCACCTCATCGTGAAGTGCATTCTCGGTCGCCGCTTTTCCTGGACGCACGAGAAAGGCGCTCGGCTGAAGCTGCCTGCTGGGGACACCGGGCGTTAAGTTCTTGCAGAAATTTCTCTCACCACAGAGACCCAGAGTCACGGAGAAAGATTTGCGCCGGCTAACCGGGTGCGCAAGAGCTCTTTTTCTCTCTGACTTCGCGGTGAACACGATTACCCAGCCGGCGCGAGTGGCGGGATCGGAAGTGGCGGCGCCGCCGGATACAGCCGCGCGTGCAGCGGCGGAAATCGGTCCGCTAGGAAATACATTGCGTACGCCGGGAAGAAGACCGCGACGGGCACGCACACCAGCGCTATCACGCAGAACAGCAAAGCGAGGATGAGCGTCCCCGCTACGATGGCCGCTGTAATCGTGAAGGCGTTCCAGCCGAGACCAGCGCCTTTGCAGACAATCAGGATTACTCCAGCCGCGATCCCCACCGGAATGATCACGACCAGCGCCGCGATTCCCGACAAAATGCCGAACACCACCGATGCTCCGATACTCAGCACAACCTTCATGCCCAGGTAGCCGGCGAAGCCGGCCTTTTCCGCTTTGACCCTGTCGAGCAGGCGCCGCCAGCCTTCCATGACTCCCACTCCGTCCACCGCCATGATTGGAACCACGAAGTCTTTCGCCAAGACGACGAGCACCAGCATGCAGAGGCCGAAGATCCCAAACACTAGCGCCATCGGAAGGAAGGCAAGCACCAGCTCCGGTCCCAGGTGCCGGTGATTCTTCAGGGCCGCCAGTACCGGCAGAAGCAGGGGGAGGAACAGGACCGCAGCTACGCCCATGCTCACGATGGCAAGCGCCAGCTGCCACCAGAAATAACTCATGCCGGGACCTTGCCAGCGTTGCCAACCCGCGCTCAGGGAGTCGCAACGCTTGCGCAATACCGTGTCAAACAGCACGAAACGGCTGATGCTCGACACGTAAATCCAGACCAGCATCAGCACCAGGCCGCCTATTAACGCCACCATTAGCAGAGTACCGATAAGCGCCGGGTCAATGCCCCGCAGAACGTCTTTCGGATCTATGAAATTCTGCGAGGGATGGGGTGCGTTCGACAAGCCGCCCAGGCGGCTCCAGGCATTACTGCAGCCGCCACCCGAACTCAGTTCCCCGGTTGCCAGCGCGAGGGCTGCGAGCCGCACCCATTGTCCCCAATGAAAGGGTTGGGTCAGTTGCTGCCGGGTGTGATCAAACGCGGTGCTGATGACATCAACTGCAGAATGGGCCAAGGGCGCGCTCCCGGATGAAGTTCAAGCCGCGCCTGCAAAGTACTGCGCCGGACAAGACCGGGTCAACGGAATTTTGATCGCGGGGAGCGAGCACCGGCAAACACTCAAGCATCCTTCGGCTCTTCTCAGGACGCTGTATCTCGGCCCAGGGTCACTCATACCGCAATGCTTCCACGGGATCGAGCTTCGAGGCGCGCAAGGCGGGCACCATCCCGCTGGCCACGCCCACGACCATCAGCACGGCGCTGGAGAGGAGCACGGTCATGAGTGAAATTTTCAGGTGTATGTCGGCCTTGCCCGAGTCATCCTCAAATAGCGCCCCCATGAGCGGCAACGTTCCCACTGCGGTGGCGATGACGTAAGACACCAGGATCCCGATCGCGCCCCCAAGCAACATGATGAGCAGGGTTTCCGCCAGGAATTGCAGCCTGATATGCCGCTTACGCGCACCCAGTGCCCGGCGTAGTCCAATCTCGCGGATGCGCTCGTCTACCGAGACCAGCATGATGTTCATCACTCCCACTCCTCCGATGCCGAGCGTGAGCGTTCCGATAAACGTCAACAGCACCTGCAGGCCGATGGTCAGCCCGTCGATGATGGGCCGAAACTCTTCGCGGCCGAACATCTGAATCGCCTTGGGGTCGGTGGGCGAGAACTGCTGCCGGCTGGCCACCGCGGCCAGCACCTCGGCCTCCGCACGCTTCTCAAACTGGGGCGCGATGGGCTCAAACACCAGCACCGAGCCGTAGCGCGTGTTCCAAAGGTCGCCGGCGGCAGAGTAGGGAATCCAGGAGGATTCGTCGTCGCTGGAAAAATAATTGCTGAGCTGAATCTTGCGCGCCATCACTCCGATGACCTGAAACGACACGCCGCCCACCAGCACCGTCTCGCCCACCGCGGGTCGGCCGCTGAAAAGCTGTTCGCGCAACCGGCCGCCTAGAAAGATCACGCGCCGCCGTTCCAGTTCGTCCAGTGAATTAATCCAGCGGCCTTCGGCCGGGACTTCGTTGCGCATCTCGCCATATTCCGGACAAACTCCGCGAACCGGGGCCGTTCCGGAGAGGCGGTCGCCATAGGCAACCCCGGGCCGCCTCACCGTTTCCATGCATACATGTTTGACCAGCGGCGCCGTTTCCTTGATCAGGTCGACATCTTCTTTTTCGAAGACGACTTTCTTGCCCGCGCGTTGGCCGCCCGGTTGCTCGCTGGTCTGCTGCGGCCAGCAAATGACGGCGCCCTTGCCGAACGCATTGAAGCCATTGACCAGGACCGACCGGAAGCTGTTGCCGTAGGCGATCAGCAGAGTCACGGTTGCGATCCCCCACACAATACCCAGCATCGTGAGCGCGCTCCGCGTCCGGTTCCGCTTCAGCGCGATCCAGGCTTCGTAGATGATTTCAGTAAGCATCAATACCAGCGATAGCTCTGGGCCCGATTGGATTGCTTGGCGCCCATTCGCGTCCTTGGTGGATCATGATCTCGCCACCAGCTACCCGTTGCCGGCGACTGCCTTATCCCCCAGCCTCGTAGCGCAATGCCTCAATCGGATCGATCGAGGCAGCCCTGCGTGCGGGGTAGAGCGCCGACAGCACCGCGATCAGTCCCAGCAACGAACAGGCCAGCAATCCGGTTTCCCATGTGGGCAGCAGCCCGGCAAAGAAGTCCGGCATGGGCAGCAGGTTCACCACCGCGCAGAGCCCGTACGCGAGGCCCAGACCGACCGCGCCGCTCAGGGCCGCGATCAGCAGCGCCTCAAAAAAGAATTGGCGCAGAATCTCGCTGCCTCGCGCGCCCAGAGCTTTCCGTACTCCGATCTCGCGGGTGCGTTCCCGTACCGCCACCAGCATCACGTTCATCACGCCTAATCCGCCCAGCACCAGCGTCACCAGGCCCACCGCGCCCAGGAAATACTTCATGCCGTTCGTCATAGTCTCGAAGGCTTTGGCCTCCTGCACCGTGTCCCAGATGGGACACGCTTCCTTGTCGTTCGGGTCAAAGTTATGCAAGTGCCCAAGCGCGCGCCGGATCTGGTATTTGCAGAGATCATGCTGATCAACCGAGCGCGGCGTCACCAGCAGTTGATTTACGTCCCTGGCAGTGGCCGGCGGCTTGGCGGGAAAGTCGCGCTGCATGGTCGAGAACGGGATAAAGACCTTGTTGACGTCCCATCCGTCGTAACTGGAGTCCTGCTTCTTTTTCTGCATGACCCCAATGACTACGTAGGGAAAATCATTGAGATGAATGGTCTGGCCGACGGCGCCGCCCTCCGGGAACAACTGCTTGGCGGAGTCCGTGCCCAGGAAGGCCACCCGCCGCGCTGCGCGCTCGTCCCCTTCGTTGTAGAAGCGGCCTTCGCCCGGATTCAGCGTCCGCACCCAGCCGAACTCGGGGCGTGAACCCGTAACCAGGAAGGCGGCATTGTTGTACGCGCTGTGCGTCCGCACCGTGTCCTGTTCCAACTCGGGCAGGATGTATTGACAATCGGTGGCAGTCTCCTGCAGATACGGCACATCCTCTTCGCTCCATTGCACCACGCGGCCGGCGCGTTGTCCTCCCACCTGCAGGCTGGTGCGTCCGTGGAAAACGATCATGACGTCTTTGCCCAGGGTCTCCGAGACCTTGGCCTGTCCCACCCGCAGCCCCTCGCCCGCCGCGACCATAAGCACGATGGAAACGATTCCCCATGCGATCCCGAACATGGTCAGAAAGGTGCGCAGCTTGTGAGACCACAAAGTACGGAAAACGTCGCCAATGAGATCGCGCAGGACCATCTGGTTTTTTGGACGGGGCCGCGACGCGGACGTGATCGCGCAGGCCCAGTACGTCCGGCTCAGGATAGATACGCATTCCGGGAGGGATTTGTTGCAGGAATGTGCGGGCTGCCGGGGGCCAATCAGGCCTTAGGGAACAACGCAATCCCAGCCTGAAGAGGCCAGAACTGCGTGGCGGTGTAATTAGGATAGCCAGCACGTAAGTCCCGGGTGAGCTTTAAGGAGAGCGAGTCCCGCAGGGACAGCACAAACTGAGCCGAGGATATAAGTCCGGGGAGCGGCCGGGGGCCGGCACGGACCGTGGCGCATGCTCTGCTGAACGAATCTACCCATGACTCTTAGTCGCTGTGGTCAATCAGCTCTGAACCGTCACCGTGCCGATTCTCTCCAGCCACCCATCCATTTCCCGCAGTGCGGCGTCACACTGCAACCGGCGTCGTTCCTGGCGGTCGCGAATTCTCTTCTCCAACGCCGGCAACAAGTCGAATGTGATGTTGGCCGGCTGAAAATGCCGCGGATCCGCCTGTGTGACGTAGTGGACCAGCGACCCGAAGGCCGACGCCCGTGGCGGCGCCACCGGTTCCGATCCCGAAGCCAACGCGGCTGCGTGCACGCCCGCCATCAAACCCGTGGCAATCGACTCGACATAGCCCTCCACCCCGCAGATCTGCCCCGCGAACAGCACGCGCGGATGCGCCTTCATCTGCAGCGTGTCGCGCAGGAGAGTGGGCCCGTTGATGTAGGTATTGCGGTGAATCTGCCCGTAGCGCAGGAAGCTGGCATTTTCCAGCCCGGGGATCAGGCGCAGCACCCGGGCCTGGTCGCTGAACTTCAAATGATTCTGGAAGCCCACCAGGTTATAGGAATCCGCGCGCAAGTTTTCCTGCCGCAACTGCACCACCGCATAGGGCGGCTTGCCGGTTCGCGGATCGCGCAATCCGACCGGCTTCATCGGTCCGAAACGCAGGGTGTCCCGGCCGCGCCGCGCGATCTCCTCGATGGGCAGGCAGCTTTCAAAATAATTCAGCTTCTCCCACTCCTTCTCCTCCACGGACTCGGCCGATAGGAGCGCATCGTAGAAGCGGTCATATTCATCCTTCGACATCGGACAGTTAATGTAATCGGCCGTCCCCTTGTCATAACGTGCCGCCAGATACACCTTGACCATGTCGATCGAGTCGGCTTCGACAATCGGGCTGATGGAATCGTAAAAATACAAACTATGTGGCGCGGACACTCCTGTCCGCGGGATGCCGGCATCACCCGTGTCCTCGCTGAGCCGTCCAATATCCGCCGCCAGCCCATCCGAAGTCAGCGGCCCGGTTGCGATTACCGTGATCTGGGCCTCGTCGACCTTCGTGACTTCTTCACGCAGCACCGCAATCAACGGCTCTCGCGAAACGGCTTCTGTCACCCGGGCTGCAAATGCCGCACGATCCACTGCCAGCGCGTGCCCGGCGGGAACCGCACAGGCCCGGGCGATCTCCAGCAGCAGCGACCCCGCGCGCCGCATCTCTTCCTTCAGCAGCCAGGGCGCCGTGTTTACACTGTCGGACTTCAGCGAGTTGGAGCACACCAGTTCGGCAAAATCCGCGGTCTGGTGCGCCGGCGTCGAGCGCACCGGCCGCATCTCGCACAATTCCACCGCGATCCCGCGCCGCGCACACTGCCACGCAGCCTCTGAGCCCGCCAGTCCAGCGCCGATGATGCGGACCGCTGTCATTTCGTCGTGTTCTCCGCCAGCCGCCGCAAGCCTTCGCCATCCAGCCGGATTTGCTTCCAATCGTCCATAAACGTTGCGCCCAGCTTTTTGTAGAAGTCGATGGCCGCCTGGTTCCAGTCCAGCACTTCCCACCGCATCGCGCAGAACCCTTCGCGCAGCGCAATCCTCGCGATCTCCGCCATCAGCGCCTTCCCGATGCCTTTGCCGCGATACGTTTCGCGCACGTAGATGTCTTCGAGAAACAGTCCCGGACCCGCGAAACTGCTGTAGAAATTGTAAAAGATTACATAGCCTGCGGCCTTTCCGTCCCACTCCGGCACGAGAGCGCGAAAACGCGGGTGCGCACCGAAGCCGTCCCGCACCATGGTTTCCGGCGTCACGGTTACATGTTGAGCCAGGCGCTCAAAAGTCGCGAATTCCACGATCATCTGTTGGAGCAGCAGCACATCTTTGATGGTGGCGGCGCGGATGCGAAGCATTGGGTCGCGGAACTCCAGTCAACTGGCAAGGACGGAAACCATTCTGCCGCGTATTATATCCAACGAACGGAGGTTCAATTCATGGCACGCATCGCACTCATCGAACTCGAGCACGCTCCTCCAGAGGTGAAGGAAATCTACGAGCAGAAGCTCAAGGGTAAGCCGGGAAATGCGCAGAAAGCGCTCGCGCACCGTCCCGAAATGCTGAAAAACTTCCTCGCCTTCTACGCCAGCGTAGGCCGTTCGCTCGACCGCAAGCTTTATGAACTCATCTATATCCGCACATCGATGATCAACCAGTGCCACTACTGTCTGCAGCATCACCTGGCTTCGTCGAAGCGCGTTGGGCTTTCGACCGAGGACTGGAAGGCCTTGCAATCCGGCGACTACTCGCGCTTCACCGACAAAGAACAAGCTGCCCTCGAGTATTCCGAGAGGCTCACCCGCGATCTCCACTCCGTAAACGATGCGGACTTCATCGCGCTGAAGAAGCACTTCAACGACGCCGAGATCGTCGACCTGCACCTGCTCACCGGCCTCGCGAATTTAACTAACCGCTTCACCGACCCTCTGGGGCTCGAGGTGGAGTTTCCGGAAGAAAAGATGTGATCGCGATGCGGCGAGTTGGTTCCACGGAGACATTGATGAAAGTGCGCGCATTCACCGCCACACTGCTGTTGATCGCCGTGACGGAATTCGTTGTGGCCCAGCAACCCGCCGTCAAGCCGCCCATCCCTTCGCCGGGCCCTTCCCGCGACGCACTCATCGCCCGCGCCAAATCCCTCGAACTCCATACGCCCTACGTGCCTCCACCCGGTGATCCGCTCGAGCACAACACCGCCGGCTTTGCCCAGATCATGTGTTCGGCGGTGTTTATTACCGGGCTCGACCCGGATTTCGCGGCCGAGAACGTCGGGTACTTCGTCAGCCCTTACAACGAACGCAAGAAGGTCGGGAAGCCCGTGATCGACCGCGACCACAAGGAAGTCCGCATCACGATCCCGAATGGCGTCACGCGCGTGGCCCGCTACGTCGGCGATCAGGGCTGCGTTACTTTTCCCACCGGCAAGACATCGCTGAACTTCACCCCCGTGAAGCTCAAGAGCGCTCTACCCGACGCCTCCACCCAATCCTGGCCAATGGGCGACGTTCTGCCCAAAGATCCCCTGCCCGCTCAGATCGACGCCGCTAAGCTGAAACAGGCGGTAGACGCGGCCTTTGACCCTCCCGCCGGGATGACCGCCGCCTACGTCGTTACCTGGAAAGGCCGCCTCATCGCCGAGCGCTACGGCGACGGCATCACTGCACAGACACCGCTGGAAAGCTGGTCGATGGGCAAGAGCCTGACCGCCACCCTCATGGGCATCCTGATCCGGCAGGGCGTCTACGATCTGTGGCAACCCGCTCCCATTCCCGAGTGGCAGAGCGCGGGCGACCCGCGCGCCAAAATCCGCATCGCCGACATCCTGCACATGTCGAGCGGCCTGCGCATCAAGGCGCCACTCGATCCCGATTTCGATCCGGCAGGAACCTATCCCGACCACTTGTATCTCTACACGGGTGGTGTCAATTCTTTCCACTACGCGGCCACCCGCCCCCAACAATGGCCGCCCAACACGGTGGGCCGTTACCGCAACACCGACCCTGTTTTGACCAACTACTTGATTCGTCTGGCGGTCGAGAAGCGTGGCGAGGACTATCTTTCCTTCCCGCGGCGCGCACTGTTCGACAAGATCGGTATCCGCACCATGGTGGTGGAAACCGATCCGTTCGGAAACTTCCTCACCCAGGGCTACGACCTGGCATCGGCGAGAGACTGGGCGCGGCTGGGCAATCTCTACCTGCAGGACGGCGTCTGGAACGGCGAGCGAATTCTGCCCGAGGGATTCGCCAGATTCGTCAGTACCGTAGCGCCCGCATGGGAAGCCGACCACCGCCCGATCTACGGCGGCTTCTTCTGGATCAATGGGAACGGCGAGTTTCCTGTACCCAGGGAGGCGTACTACATGTCAGGCGCAGGCGGCCAGACCACGCTGATAATTCCGTCCCACGATCTGGTAGTCGTGCGGCTCGGACACTACAAAGGCAGCGAACCGGGAGAAGCCAGCTTTGCGAAGTCGCTCGCGTTGTTGCTGCAAGCAGTGCCGGCGAAGAAATGATAGGGGAATGCGCCTGGCGACTCGGGAAGTGTCGAGCAATAGATTTCGGCTGGGGAACGTGACTACGCCAATCGTGCAAAATTCGCGCGTACCTTCCGCACCAAGCTATCTGCCCGCTCCTGCCTGGATCTCCTGCCCGGCCGCCAGGACCTCGGGAACGACCGCATCGATGTCGGAATCTTTCGTGAGGTGATTCACGATGCACGCCCGCAGGCAGAAGCTCCCCTTCAGTTCCGCATTCGAAAGATAGACTCTCCCGCGCGCGATAATGCGCTTGAGCAATGCCAGGTTGAAGCGATTGCGCTCTTCCTCCGACGACTCCTCGCCGAGCCGGTGGCGGAAGCATACCGCGCTGAGTTCCACAGGAGCCAGCCGCTCGAGGCCCGGCGTTCCGTCAATCGCGCTCGCCAGCCGCTGCGCGTGGTCGAGATCGCGCTGAATTGCCGCCCGGAACCCCTCCAGGCCGTGATAGCGTAGCGAGAGCCACACCTTTAGCCCCCGAAAACGCCGGGACAGCTCAATCGACTCCTCGAAAAACGCGAACCCTTCGATCGGATCGTTGCTGAGCTGCTTGGCGTACGTGCCGGTATACAGGAAAGTATTTCGCGCCGCGTCCACATCGCGATAAAGGAGGCATCCGCAATCGAGCGGCTGGTATAGCCATTTATGCGGATCGAGCGAAAGGGAATCGACCAGCGCCAGGCCGTTGAACTTTTCGGGTGCGGCGATGGCGGCGAGCGCCCCGTACGCTCCATCGACGTGCATCCAGATGCCATGCGAGCGGGCGACTGCCGCAATTTCCCGCAGGGGATCAACCGCTCCGGTGTTCACCGTGCCCGCCGAAGCCACCACCGCAATGGGCGTTCGCCCTCGAGCCCGATCTTCACGGACGGCCCGTTCCAACTCCGACGGAAGCATGCGGTACGAATCATCGCAAGCAATGTAACGCAGGTTTTCACGCCCGATCCCCAGCATGGCAACCGCCTTGGGAACCGCCATGTGCACCTGCTCGGAGGCGTACACGACGCCTGCACCCGTGCTCCACAAGCCACGTTCGTTCGCGGGAGTCTTCCCCTCGCGTGCCATCGCGAGCCCCATCAGGTTCGCCGCGGAGCCCCCGCCAGTCAGCGTTCCGGCGAAGCCGGGGCAGCCCACGGCCTCTGCCAGCCACCGCACCACCGTGCGCTCGATGGTTACGCCCGACGGCGAGGAGCGCCACGCGGTCATGTTTTGATTGAGAATCGAGGCGAACAAATCGCCCAGCGCGGCCACCGGCTCGCCCGGCCCCTGGACGTATCCGAAAAAGCGACCGTTCTGCGCCCTCCCCCGCTCCATCACTTCCCGTAGAGCAGCCAGGGCTTGATCGCCCATGCCTTTCTCGGGCAGATCCAGAGCGAAGACCTGCTCCGCGTCCGCTCCGCTGGTTTGCGGAAAGGTGGAGCGCTCGTCGAGAGTCGACAGGTATTCCGCGGACAGCGCCACCACTTCGGCAGCCAGGCGCTGGAATTCGTCGTCGGAGAGTTCAAGGGGTCTCATGCGAGCAGGAATTTAACCACAACCGGATGGTCCCCGCTTGCCGCAAAGGAAAAATTCCGCAGCTCCGCGCAAATCGTGGCCGCGCTGCCCCCTTGTTCACAAACCATTGGTTTGGAGATAGATATGTCTGCAGCCCTACACACCGGCACGCCCTCGAGGTTCACCCTTTGGCTGGCTCCTCGTCCGCCTCCGGGGTACAATCTTGACTAAGCATGTAAACCTCAGCTTCTGATGGAACCTGGCGATGGCCTGGATTCCCTGGTGATTCCATGAAGAAAATTCAATTTGTGCTTCTGTGTGCTTGCTTTTCGATCTTGCCTGCGCTTTTGACCGCCGACAGCGTCGTTGAGGATATTATCGCCCGGGTGAACAACTCGATTATCACCCGCTCCGACTATGCGCGCAGCAAGGATCAGCTCAAGGACGAAATCAAGCAACAGGATCCCGGCAATGCAGACAAGCAGTACGCCGACAAAGAGCGCGATGTTCTCCGCGACCTCATCGATCAGCAGCTCCTTCTCGAGAAGGGCAAAGACCTGGGAATCACCGCCGACACGGAGCTGATCAAAAAGCTCGATGAGATGCGCAAGCAGATGAACCTCGATTCCATGGAGGAATTGGAAAAGGCCGCCAGCTCGCAGGGCATCTCCTATGAGGATTTCAAGCAGAACCTCCGCAACCAGATCATCACCCAACAGGTAATCGGTCGGGAAGTCGGCTCCCATCTGAACATTACCAAGGAGGAAGAGCAGAAATTCTACGAGGCGCACAAAAGCGAGATGGAGCAGCCTGAGCAGATTCGTCTCAGCGAGATTCTGATTTCCACCCAGAAGCCCGCTCCCGCAAATCCCACCGCAGTGAAGCCTCCTGAAGCCGCGCCTCCCACGCCGGTTCTCCCCGAAGCCGATCAGCTGGCGGCCGCTGAGGCTAAGGCCAATACCTTGCGCGACCAGATTCAGAAGGGCGCAGCCTTCGATGAAGTCGCCAAGAAAAGTTCCGACGGTCCGAGCGCCGCTCAGGGCGGCGATCTTGGCCTGTTCAAACGCGGTACCTTGTCCAAGGAGCTCGAAGACCGCACCTTCGCCATGAAAGCGGGCGAGATCACCGATGTGATTCGCACCAAGCAGGGTTTTGTGATCCTTAAGGTGACCGAACACCAGATGGCGGGCATCCCGACAATGAAGGAGATGGAGCCCCGCATCCAGGATGCGTTGTACTATCAAAAACTCCAGCCCGCGCTGCGCATCTATCTGAAGAAGCTGCGCGAGGAATCGTTCATTGATGTCCATGCCGGCTTCGTCGACTCCGGAGCCAGTCCGAACCAGACCAAGCCCGTCGAAACGGCGAGTAAGGAAGCTGGGGCAAAGAATCTCAAGAAGAAGAAAAAGCTGGGTATCTTTTGATAGCGGCCGCTGATGCGAGGGTACCGCTCTACATCGCCGTCTCTTTGGGCGTATCGAACTGACTCATGAAAGACTTTTTCATCCACGACTGCGCCCAGCAGGAAAACAAGGTCATTACTTCGACCTTCGTGGTGGTATCCAAGCAGGTTAAACCCAAGAAAACCGGCGAACCCTATCTCGCGCTTACCCTTGGCGACCGCTCCGGCCAGCTCGAAGGCAAAATGTGGGATAACGTCGAAGAAGTTCTCGACGCCTTCGAGCAAGACGATTTCCTAAAGATCAAGGGGCTCATCAACAAGTACAAGAACCGCTTCCAGCTTACGATTCACAAGCTCCGCCGCTTGGGAGATTCCGAGATTGACTTCTCCGACTATCTTCCCAAAACCACCAAGAACATCGACGAGCTCTGGCAGGCTCTCGCGGAATTTGTCGCCAGTCTTCAAAATCCTCACCTTAAAGCGCTGATCCAGGTTTTTATGGCGGATCCTGAAATTGCCAACGCGTATCGCAACGCGCCCGCCGCCAAGACGCTTCATCATGCCTATATCGGCGGCTTGCTCGACCACGTGGTTTCACTGCTCCGTTCCTGCGATCTGGTCTGCCGTAACTACGCCCACGTCAACCGGGACCTGGTCCTGGCTGGAGCCTTCCTCCACGACATCGGCAAGATTCACGAACTGACCTACAATCGCTCCTTTTCCTACACCACCCGTGGGCAGTTGCTCGGGCACATGATCATTGAACTCGAGATGCTCCAGGAAAAACTCGCGTTCGTCCCCGACTTCCCTCCCGAGCTCAAGACCCTTTTGGAGCACCTGATCATCAGCCACCATGGCGAGTACGAGTTTGGGTCTCCTAAACTGCCCATGTTCCCGGAAGCGCTCCTGCTTCACTACATGGACGACCTCGATTCGAAAATGGAAAGCATGCGGGCCCTGTTCGAACGCGAGTGCGATCTGGACAACCCCTGGACGAGCTACAACCCTTCGCTCGGTCGCCCCCTGTTGAATACGGCGAAATTCCTCGCACCCAAGAGTGCTCCGCTTCATGAGCCGGCCGAATCAGAAAACGGTAAGCCCTCGACTTTGCCTGGATTGGATTTGTCGGAAAACGCCGACCCAACCCCAGTGGTTGCAGTTCAGCCCCCGATCAAAACCTAGGCGTATTGATTGGGATTCCTCATCCTGGTTCCTGCTTTGCGCAGCGACAGTGCTTCCGGTAAATTTCCATCAGTGGAGGTTCCATGCGATTCCGTCTGACGTTACTCACCCTGGCCTGCTACCTCGCATTTTCCACGCTTGCGTGCACCAGCAAGCCGCCTGCGAACGATGCGGCGAATCCGGCTAATACCAACAGTGACGCGAACAACCCGAACCCTGCCGACAACTCTGGTGGAGGCGGCCCCATGGCCTCCGGCAAATCGTCCTCCGGTTCAAGGGCCGGTTCTGAAATGGCCCCCCGTCTCGTGGTTCCTTCCGGAACAGTCATCACCGTTCGTCTTGGCGAGACTTTGAGCTCGAAGACCAGCGAAGCCGGGCAAACTTTCACCGCGACATTGGTAAATCCGATCGAGGTCGAAGGGAAATCCGTCATCCCCGCGGGCGCGACCGCCACCGGGACCGTGGTCGCAGCTCATGCCGCGGGCAAGTTCAAGGGTGCGTCCCTTCTGCAAATCAAGCTTGACTCCATCACCGTCGGCGGCAGGGCGCACAACATCGAGACCTCTTCCGTGGCGCGCTCTGAGAAGGGCAAGGGGAAACGAACCGCGGCGATGATTGGTGGCGGCGCCGGCGCCGGCGCCTTGATCGGTGCTTTGGCGGGGGGCGGGAAAGGTGCCGCGATTGGCGCACTCGTCGGCGGCGGCGCCGGCACTGCGGGCTCGGCTTACACCGGAAACCGGGATATCACCCTCCCCGCCGAATCCGCTTTGAGCTTTAAACTGGAAGCTCCTCTGGAAGTCTCGCGATAGTTTTCGATGGTAGTCAGCCAAACCCCGGGGACCCGCTCTCCGGGGTTTTTTATCCCCGGCGTGAACATCAAGGAACGAAGCCGATGCTGAACCTGTCCGACTTTACCCACCTCACCTTCGACTGTTACGGAACGCTCATCGACTGGGAAACGGGCATCTTCTCGGTGCTGCAGCCTCTTATCGCCGCTCACGGCAAGTCCATCTCTGACGCCAAACTTCTCGAACTCTATGGCGAACTTGAGGCTGAAGAGGAGTCCGGCAAATATCGGACCTATCGTGAGGTTCTGCAGTCTGTCGTCCAGGGGGTGGGGAAGCGTTTGTCCTTCACTCCTTCCCTGGACGAGGCGGACGCGCTGGCAAAGTCGGTCCCGAACTGGCGTCCTTGGCCCGACACCGTAAGCGCGCTCTCCAGGCTTTCCACTCGCTACCGCCTGGCCATCATCTCAAACATCGATGACGATCTCTTCCATGCCACCCGGCGCCACCTGCCCGTGGAATTCGATCAGGTCACAACCGCTCAGCAGGCGCAATGCTACAAGCCCGGGCTGCCGATTTTCCAGTTAGCGCTCCAGAAGGCGGGAGTCGGAGCAGGCCGGATCCTGCACGTCGGACAAAGCATTTACCACGATGTGCTGCCGGCGAAGTCATTGGGACTGGCAACCGTGTGGGTGAACCGGCCATCTCCGCGCGCTGGTGTCGGCGCGGTCAAGCAGGCGGCAGGACTGCCCGATCTACAGGTATCGGATGTCGAAACCCTGGCTACACTCGCGGGCTGCTGACCCGGCGAACGCCAACTAGAATTCCACCGGCACCTTCAGGATCTTTTTCCGGATTGCACAATGCACGAGTTCGGCCTTGTTATGAATGTCCAGCTTACGCATCAAATTGAACTTGTGCGCCTCCACCGTCTTGAGGCTCAGGCTCAACATGCCCGCGATCTTGCGTACCGTGTTGCCTTCCGCCAGCAGCTTCATAATTTCCGTCTCGCGCGGCGTCAGGGCTGTTCTTGAAGGACGCGGCCGTTTCTGCAAGCCCAATGCCCCGTTCTCTAACAGGCCCCCGAGGACTTCCGGGCTGACGAACTTTCCACCCTGGTGGATGTCCCGCAGAACGCTGGCCAGTTTCGCGGATGGCGTGTCCTTGAGCAGGTAGCCCGCCGCTCCCGCCTGCAGACCTTGCATCACGTAGTCCTGGTCCTCGTGCATGGTGAGAAAGACTACGCGCGTGGCCGGGAAATCACTCTGAATCACGCGGGCCGCCTCGAATGAGGAAAATCCGGGCATGCCAATATCCATCAACACGATATCGGGCCGCAACTCCATCACGCCTTTCAACGCTTCCGCCGCGTCTCCCGCTTCCCCAACAATCTCCACATCCTGTTCGTCTTGCAACAACCGGCGGATTCCTTGCCGCACCAGGACATGATCGTCTGCAATGAAACAGCGGATTTTGCCTTCGATCTTTCCTACGGGTTCGTCGAGATACACCTTTCCTCCTGGGCCAGAGAACATCGGAAGTAGCACCCATCGTGGCGGGAGCCCGGCAAGAACGGACTGAGGACGGGGTGACAGACTGATTCTACCGTCATGTGAGCTCCAATGTCACCGTAGAAAGCCACGGTTTTCATGTAGCTCCCGGCGCCGATAGCCAGTTCATCAGTTAGAATCAACTGCTTATGCTCCGTTATTTTACGTCCGGAGAATCTCACGGGGAAGCCCTGGTCGCATTCCTGTCGGGATTGCCGGCCGGACTGGCCGTGGATCAGGACTTCCTCGACCGCGATCTCTGGCGGCGACAGCAGGGCTACGGTCGCGGCGGGCGCATGAAGATCGAGACCGACAAAGCCCATATCCTGTCGGGCGTTCATCATGGCATCACCATCGGGTCGCCGATCGCCGTTTTGCTGGAGAACAAGGACTGGAAAAACTGGCAGGATTCTTTACCCGTCGCCCAGGGAGATTCCGGCAAGCATAAGCCCGTGAAGTCTCCCCGCCCGGGTCATGCTGATCTTGCGGGCGCCCTCAAATACAATTTTTCCGAAGCCCGTTACGTTCTGGAACGTGCTTCCGCTCGGGAGTCCGCTGCCCGGGTCGCCATCGGAGCGCTTGCCAAACTTTTTCTCCGCGAGCTCGGCATGGAAGTGCTCAGCCACGTGATTTCCGTCGGCTCGGCTGTTCTTGATCACGACGTACCCTGGGACCGCATCAAGGCCGTCAGCAGCAAGACTGAAATCCTCCTCAGTTGCGCCGATCCTGCTACCGAGCAGCGTATGAAAGAGGAAGTCGATAAAGTCCTCAAAACGGGCGACTCCGTCGGCGGGGTATTCGAGGTGGTGGCCCACAATGTTCCACCCGGCTTGGGCACTTACGCCCAGTGGGATGAGCGTCTCGACGCCATGCTGGCGGCCGCCGTCATGTCGCTGCAAGCCGTGAAGGCGGTTGAAATCGGTTCCGGCGTCAGCGCCGCCGCGTCTCCGGGCTCCCTGGTGCATGACGAAATCGGCTACGACGCCGAGGACGCCTACACGAAATTCAGCCGTCCTCACAACCATGCCGGCGGAATCGAAGGCGGGGTTTCCAATGGCGAGGAAATTCGCGTTCGCGGCTACCTGAAGCCGATCTCCACCTTGCGCCGTCCCCTGCAATCGGTGGACTTCGCCACCCGCGAGCCCGTCAAAGCCGCTTACGAGCGCTCGGATGTGTGTGTGGTCCCGGCTGCCGGAGTCGCGGCGGAAGCCATGGTCGCATTGACGCTCGCCCGCGCGGCTCTTGAAAAATTTGGCGGAGACTCGATACTCGAAACCATGCGGAATTTTGCGGGCTATCTGGAACAACTAAAGAATTTCTAATTTAGAAGCCGGGAACCTGGGACCTGGGATCTGAACCTGAGACCTGACACTTGACACCTGAAAAATGATCTATCCCATCGTGAAACTTGGCGATCCGGTCCTCGAAAAGCATGCCGAACCGGTAACCGTCTTCGACGACCAACTAAAAAAGCTGGTCGACGATATGTTCGAGTCCATGTATGCCGCGCATGGCGTCGGTCTGGCCGCGCCACAGATAGGTATTTCGAGGCGCCTTGCCGTCATCGATACGACCTTCAAGGAGGATCCCGATGCCAAGCTGGTGCTCGCTAATCCCGAAATCATTCACACCGAGGGCCGGCACACGCAAAACGAAGGTTGCCTGAGCATTCCGGACTTCCGTGAATCGGTCACCCGCCCGCGCAAAGTCACGATTCGCGCTCAGGACTTAAAAGGCAATTTCTTCGAAAAAACAGGCGAAGAACTCTTGGCTCGCGCCTTCCTGCACGAGACCGATCACCTCAACGGCAAGCTGTACATAAGTCATATCAGCGCCTTGAAGCGTGACCTCATGAAGCGCAAAATCCGCAAGCTGATGAAAGCCGGGGAGTGGTGAGCAGATCGGCTTACCGACCAACATGAACCTCGTCTTTGCCGGAACCCCGCGCTTTGCCGTCCCGACCCTGGAGAAACTGGTCGACGCCGGGTTTCACGTGCGCCTTGTGGTCACGCAGCCTGACCGGCCGCGCGGGCGAGGCATGGAGCTCACGCCCTCCCCCGTGAAAGAAAGCGCGGTCAAACTCGGCATTCCCGTGTCCCAGCCCGACAAGATCAAACACAATCCCGAGTTTCAAGCTGAACTCACCGCGCTCCAACCCGACGCAATCATCGTCGTCGGCTATGGTCGCATCGTTCCACCGTGGATGATCCATTTGCCGAAGCTCGGCAACCTGAACGTGCACGCATCGCTTCTGCCCAAGTATCGGGGCGCGGCACCGGTTCAATGGGCCATCGCGGAGGGAGAAACTGTCACCGGCGTCACCACCATGCAGCATCGACGCCGGGCTCGATACCGGCCCGATTCTCCTGCAGCGCGAACTCGCCATCCCCGCACATGACACGGCCGAAACCATCGCGCCCAGAATGGCTGCAATCGGTGCCGAATTGATGATCGAAACTTTGCACGGATTGCATGCCGGCACGCTGCGGCCGCGTCCGCAGGATCACGAACGGGCCACCCTTGCTCCCATCCTGAAAAAGGAGGACGGCCAGATCGACTTCCATCGATCGGCCACCGAGATATGGAACCGGCTGCGCGGCTTTCAGCCATGGCCGGGCGCCTTCACCACCTTTCGGGGAAAGAACCTCCACATATGGTCTACGCGGGCGGTCACTGCCGACATTCCCGCCGGAGCCATAAAGATGGAAGGACATTTGCCCCTGGTCGGCTGTGCCGAAGGCACCGCACTTGAACTAATCGAAGTGCAGGTCGAAGGCAAGAAACGAATGCCGGCGCAGGACTTCGTCAACGGCTATCGTCCTTACGACGGCGAGACCCTCGGCGCCAGCACGCCTTGATTGCCGGTGGGCGCCTGTCCATGAGATCGCCTGCCGTCCAGAGTGCCGGTTGAGATCTTGTGAGTGCTGGCTGGCGACATCGGCCACTGAACACTGAATATGTCCGTTTCTCCAGCCCGCGCCGCGGCTTTCGACATCCTGCTTCGGGTCGAGCAGGACGATTCCTATGCTTCCGAACTTTTGCACTCCGCGCGTTACGCAGACCTGACTGCGGCCGACCATGGACTCTCGACCGAACTCGTCCTGGGCGTGCTGCGCTGGCGATCCGCGCTCGACGCGAGCGTCGCGCAAGTTTCCTCCCAGGCTCTTGCCCGGCTCGATCGCGAAGTTCTGACGGCGCTTCGTCTCGGAGCCTACCAGCTCGGTTGGCTTGACCGGGTTCCGGCGCGCGCCGCGATTCACGAAAGTGTCGAACTCGTGAAACGCGCGCGCAAAAGCTCCGCTGCACCTTTCGCGAATGCAGTGCTGCGCAAGCTGGCGGAAATCGCGGTCCCGGCCGGCGTGCGCCGGGAACGCCTGGCGTCGGCCGCCGATTCAGGCGCGCTTGCCACCGCCTCGGCGCATCCCTCATGGCTAGTTGAACGCTGGGCCCGTCAATTCGGACTCGATGGAGCCCGGAGCATCTGCACCTATGACCAATCGATTCCCGCGACCACGATTCGGCTTCGCGCTGCTTCTGCGGAAGAGGAACTCCGTCGCGGAGGCCTTCAACTTGAGTCGGGAATCCTCCTCGCCGGCGCCCGACGCGTGGTTTCCGGAGACATCACCAAAACGAAAGCCTTCGTCGAGGGCCGGGTCGCGATTCAAGACGAAGCCTCGCAGTTGGTCGCAGGGTTAGTGGGTACGGGCGCTCGGATTCTCGATTGTTGCGCGGCGCCCGGAGGAAAAACCTGGGCAATCGCCGATCGCAATCCCGAAGCAGCCATTGTCGCGGTCGAGTTGCATCCCCACCGCGCTGAGTTGTTGCGCAAGCGCATCCTGGCGACGAATGTTCAGGTGATCGGCACGGACGTGAGAGAGTTGCCCGTCGGCGAGCCCTTCGACCGCGTGCTCGTAGACGTCCCTTGCTCAGGGACGGGCACGATCGCCCGCAATCCCGAGATCAAGTGGCGGCTGACGCCGGATGACCTCGTCGATCTGCAGGCGCGGCAGTTGGCCATCCTGCAGTCGGCCATGAAGCACCTTGCTTTGGGAGGCCGCCTGGTCTATTCCACCTGCTCGCTCGAACCCGAGGAGGACGAGCGCGTGATCGAAGAGGTTCTGCGAGCGAATCCAGCCTTCCGGTTGATGGACGTTCAGGCCCAGGTGGAAGCTTTGCGAGTCCAGGGCGAACTCCTCATAAACGAACTCGGCGCATTGATCCATGGATCGTACCTGCGCACCATCCCGGGCCGGCAGCCGTGTGACGGTTTTTTCGTCGCTCTCCTGGAACGAACGACCTGAGATTCTGCCGGCGGTCTATCAAGCGCTCAGCCAGCGTGCTCGAGGTCCAGTTCTTACCGCACCTCAAAGTTTACCGTTGCTCCCGCGTTCACTCGCTGGCCTGGAGCCGGAGTCTGCGACACGATGATGCTGGCCGGGGAGGGCTGTGGAGGCGCGACCAATTGGATGGATAAATTAGCGGACCCCGGCGGATTGTCAGCCGCGGCGACTGCCACGTTGCCCACGTGAAAGCCGGAATCGAGCAGCACCAGGTTTACGCTTCCCAGCGGCTGCCCCAGAAAGCTGGGCATCACAAAGGATTGCGGCGGAGGCGCCGCGCTTACCAGCAGGCTGATGCGGGGAACTGAAACGCCGCTGGCGTTGGGTGGCGGACTTTGCGCGAGCACCTGGTCCGCCGTCAAGCCGGACATCTGCAAGTACGCCATGGATCCGACATCCAGACCCCGCCGGCGAATGTTTAGATCAGCGGCGCGGCCGCTTTGGCCCAGCACATCCGGGATTGCGACCCGCTGCGGTCCCAGGCTTTGCGCTGCCCGCAGCTGCCAGCCTCGCCGGACTTTCGTCCCTGCCGCCGGAATTTGCGACATCAGCTTGCCTTCCGCTACATCGCCGCTATAGTACTGGCGCTCGATCACGAGGCTCAGCCCGAGGCCGCCGACGGCGCGCTCGGCCTCTGCCGGAGTCAAACCCACTACCTTGGGTACGGTCACTTCGCCCCCGTGGATGGCAAACCGCATCGCCAGAAGGGCAGACGCCATCGCCACCAGCAGCAGCACGAGCGCAACCAGTACGAATCTAAAAAAGGACTTCATCGATGCTGGCGATTATAACGTCGCCAGCGACGGCGAGTGACGGCGAGGCCTCATCCGGCTGTGCCCTGTCCAAAACAGCTCGCGTTTGCGCCTTGGGAAGCCGGCGGGAGGTGCATTCCGTCTGTTTTTTCCGGGCCGATTTTCCCGCTACCCGCTCATAGTTACCAAAGACTGTGGCCGCGTGGGCCTTTCGGCGGGCGTGGGCAGCACTCCTGAGTCAACCCAATCGAAGGCACTTCGGGATAACGTAGTCCCTACAGTACGCCTCGCTCCGTAGAGCGAAGTCGTCACTTACTCTTCGCAATAAGGCCGTGACTATGCACAATGCGAATTCCCCCGCCGCACTTCGGCGCAGCTCAAGGGTTCCGGTCAACGTTCCCATCCTGGTGACCAGTTTGGAGCCGGGCACGCGCTTCTCGGAAGTATGCGAGACGCTGGTCGTCAGCGCTCACGGTTGTGCCATGCGGTCGCCCGTGAAGCTCGATGCTGGAGTCCTCCTGCATTTTCACAGCAAGGAAGGACGCGAGACCACGGCCAAGGTGATTAACTGCCAACCACTCTCATCGGACCGTTCCGGCTGGCAGCTGGCAGCGCGGCTCGACCGTCCCGAGAACTTCTGGGGGTTGACCTCTTTTCCATCGGATTGGGCGCAATTGCCTGCCCCTGCCGCACCTACGGGAGAAAAGCTTCCCTCGAAGCTGGCGGCGAAGACCATTCAGCCGATTGATCAGGGCGCCAATGCGGTATCCCCGTCACTGAAGACGATGTTCGACAAGATCCAGAAGCAGGTCTCGGACGATCATTTGCGCGCCATGATGTCAGAGATGATGAATCCTCTGCTGGGCGAAGTCGCCGAACTCAAGGAAAAGATGGGGCGCATTGGACGCAGCAAGTTTGAAGTGTCCCTGTCCCAGATTCCCCCGGAACTCGAAGATCAGATGGAGCAGCGCCTGCGCAACAATCTGGGACCGCGCGTGCTGGAGCAAACCCGCGCCCAGACGACCCAGCTGCTGGAAACTGCCAAGGCCGCGATTGCACAAAAAACTTCGGAAACACACGACGACTTTCTCGGCCGCGTTACCCGTGAACTGCAAACGGTCGAGGAACGGGCGCGCGCCCTCTCGGCCGATATCGCTGAGAATCAGCGCGAGCATCTGAATCGTGGCATGGGAGAGTTTCACCAGCACGTCGTCGATGCGGGAAACCGCCTGAAGCATCTGAGCGAGGATCTTTTCAGCGTGATGCAGCACGACCTTGGCGAGGAGCACGATGTGCGCCGCCAGGAGTTCGAGCAGGTGCAGACCTCGATGCACGCTGACAAGGCTCGCCTTGATAAAGAAGTCGCCCAGCTCGACGGCCGCGTCGCCAAGCTCGACGAATCGGCACGCAGCCTGGAAACCGGCCTGGATAAGCGCCTGGGCCAAATGGCCAGCAATACCATGGGCGATGTCCGCAAGCAGATGGAGAGCGCAGTCGACGAGATCATGATCGAACTGGAGACGCGCAGTTCGCGGGAACTGGGCGCCCGCGTCGAATCGGCATGCGCACAGTTGCAGGCCATCCAGTCGGAAATCGAGACCACGGCTTTGCGCTCCCTCAATACCCGTGTTGCAGAGACGCTTCGGGGGTTCGCACAGTCGATGGAAGAGCTGGAGCGCGAGTCCGTGGAGCGGTTACGAACAACGCTGGCGGGCGGATTGAATTCCGTCATTCGGGGCCTTGGGGAACAATTCCGGAAAGACGGAGAAGTTTCCGAAAGGCGCTGGCCGGCTGCGGATTGAGCCCGCGCAAGCAGGCCGCAGAGCCGCATTGCAGGCCTGAAGCCGTTCTGCCCGTTCCATGCGTCCCTGCGGGCACGAAGTATCTCCGCGCACCCGGCACTGACGCCGAACTACGTTAGTTGTCCCTTCGTGACAGTCCAGTTCCTGATTTGTCCTTCGGGTGGATGGCGCAGACTCCCCTCGGCAGTCGCCCGGAAGCTTCTGCTTCGCCCGCAGAGGAGCTTGTTTCCAAGCGGCAAATCCCGCTTGAAGAGGGGGGATTGAAGGCGGGTGTAAAGAGCTAATCCCAGGCTGTTTCCGCGACAGAGATTCGCTTTCCGGTCCGCCGAGGTGGTCACCCGGCCGGTGCGGCGCATGGTGATCCAATCGTATTCATACGCGGATCCGCAGATCAGACAAACCTGGTAGTCCTGTCCGTTCGCGCCACTGTGCGGCCACGAGAAGCGATGCGGGCACAATTTTTCGATGAGTCGGTTGAACAATCGGGCTGGCATGCCTGTCTTTACTCCTTCGGGATGCGAGCTGGCGTGGCAGGCCACGCTGGTACCAGGCCAGAAATCGACAATTCGAATTTCTCTCCCGCGCGTGAACCAACTTAGCACACCCTTGCCAAACCGGCGCGCACCGCAGTGCATCGCGTGCGAGCGTACGGACATGGGCTGGTCTGGTTACCCTGCAGGCCGGTGCCGCGCGCTGCTCCGTTCCACGATGGCGATTGAGTTTGCCCGCTCAACGAACCTCATCTTCTGCGGGAGCAGCGTCCGGAGTGTCTCACTCTCAGAGCCGTGGGGCTGGGTGGAATAATCGGCGGGGGCTGAAAGGCGCCCGGGTCCCTGCCGGCGAGCGCCACCTTCATGAATTCGATCCACATGGGCAGGGCAGCGCGGGCCCCGCTCTCCTTCGCGCCCAGCGTCTTCTTTTCGTCATAGCCGATCCACACCCCGCACGTCGTGGCCGGGGAGAAGCCCACGAACCATGCGTCCGTAAAATCGTTCGTCGTGCCCGTTTTTCCAGCGAGCGGCATTTTCATGCTGGCCGCAGAAGCGGCGGTTCCGTGTTGCACCACTTCCTGCAGCATCGAAGTCATGATGCGCGCGGTGCGCGAGGAAATCACGTCCTTCACATCTGGAAAATCCTCTTCCAGCACCCGGCCCTCGTAGTCGGTGACCTTGCTGATGTAGCGCGGCGTCAGGCGGACCCCGTCGTTGGGAAACACGCTGTACGCATTGGTCTGCTCGAGCAGTGTGATTTCCGCCGCCCCCAGCGCTACTGGCAGATACGGGGGAAGGCTGGAAGTGATTCCGAACCGGTGTGCATAATCAATCACCGTCTTGATCCCCAGGCGGTCGGCGATCCGGAGCGTCGGGATATTTCGCGATTGCGCGAGCGCCCGCCGCAACGTGATGGTGCCCTCGAACTTCTCGTCGTAATTGTGCGGCGTGTAGGAAGTCGTGCCGCTTTCAAATGTGATGGGGGCGTCGAGCACGGTGTCATCGGGGCTCGCTCCCTGGTCGATGGCCGCGGTGTACACGTACGGCTTGAACGAGGAGCCGACCTGGCGCAGCGCTTGCGTAGCACGATTGAATTTGGAGTCGTTGAAGTCTCGCCCTCCAACCATGGCTTTGATTTCTCCGCTCGCATTGTCGATGGCGACGAGTGCGCCTTGCGCCCCCGAGTCCTGCTCCAGGCTGACGCGCGCACTGCCGTCCCTCGCCAGGCTGAGCACCTTCACGTAGCAGATGTCGCCGGGCCTCAGAATGTTCTGGATCTTTTTCTGAGTCCAGGCCGCATCCTGCTGGCTGAGCGCAGCACGATAGCGCCCAAACCTGATCGTGGCCGACCCGGGCGTGACCGCCATCACCAGCGCATGGAGATAGCCATTGACCTCGGGTTCGTCATCCCAGTCGGGATCGTCGTAGCGATCCAGCGTCGTCTCGCTGGTAAGAACATTCTGCAGGTGATTCTTCCAGCCGTGGCGGCGCTCGTAAGCGGCTACCCCGTTCAGTACCGCCCGATTGGCGGCCTTCTGCAGGTCCGTGTCCAGCGAGGTGTAGACCCGCAAGCCGCCTTCGTGAACCTGGTCGCTGCCATACTTATTCTCGAGATAGCGCCGGATCTCTTCGACAAAATACGGCGCCAGCGAGTTCGGATCATGTTGCACGTTCAGCTGGATGGGTTTGGCTTTGGCATCGGTGGCTTGCTGCGCGGTGATTTTCCCGTCCTCGAGCAGGGCATTGATGACCAGGTTGCGGCGCTTCTGGGCGCGATCCGGATGCAGGATGGGGGAGTAATACTGCGGCGCCTTCGGAAGGCCCGCGAGCAGCGCGGCTTCATCGAGCGTGAGCTTCTTCGCCGGCTTGCTGAAGTAATACTCCGAGGCCGACTCAAAACCATATGCCCCGTGTCCCAGGAAAATCTGGTTGGCATACAGGGTGAAAATCTGCGCCTTGGTGAACCTGCGCTCCATCTGGATCGCCAGCAAAACCTCCTGGATCTTTCGATGGAACGAGCGGTCGGGAGAAAGAAACAGGTTCCGCGCCAGTTGCATGGTGAGGGTGGACGCGCCTTGTACCTTGCCCCCGGACTCGAGATCGCGATAGGCCGCTCCGACGATCCGCCAGACGTTGATGCCCGAATGCCGGAAAAAGTCTTTGTCCTCGGTGGAGATCAAGGCGTCGCGCAGGACCTGGGGATAGTCATCGTAGGAGGCGACCACCCGCCGTTGCAGTGCGAAGGAGCCGATAATGCGGCCCTGATGGTCGTACAGTTCGGTGATCGCGCTGGGCCGGTAATGCTCCAGTTCATCGACCTGGGGCAGGTCGGTCGAATAAACCAGAAGTAGTCCCGCCGTGGCGCCGACCAGGGCAGCCGCCAGCACCAGCAATGCCAGTAAGACGCGGCCGACGAGTCTTCGCCCGCCCACGTCCAGCGGTATAAGCTCCTGGGATGGAGAATTCATGGAGAACACTTTCAGGATACCAGCGGTTGGGCGCGACCTGCTGACCGTTGCTGGTCGTCAGCGGTTAACTTTTCGCTCGTTCTGCATCGATGTCAGCCCTGATGTGCAAGGCAAAAACAAACCGCGCGTCTCGGGGACGCGCGGCAGCAAATACTAGAGCGAACGACCAACGACTGGTTCTTCACCCCTTCGTTTCGCGCTTCTTCAAAACCTCGATCGCCTTCCGCAGTTGTTCGTCCGTTTGCGGGGGTTTCACTTTGTTTTCATCCGCCGGCGCGGCCGAATCCTGGTCTTCATCCGGCAACGGAGCATCTTCGTCGGTGTCGGCGATCAGCACGTTGGGCGTGATGGCCGTGTCCTGAATAGCCTTGCCGCTCGGCGAATAATACTTCGCAACCGAAAGTATCAGCGCCGAACCATCCGGAAGATCGATCAGTTTCTGAACCGACCCATCCCCGAAGGTCTTGTCCCCGACCACGTCGCCGCGGGCGTTCTCAAGAATCGCGGCAGCGACGACCTCCGCCGCCCCGGCTGTTCCCCGGTTGACCAGCACAACCACCGGGAGGCTTGTCACCGCCTTCCCAGGATCGGCCGTGAACGCTTCCCGGGGATACTTCTGGCCCTGCAGATAAGTGATGGTCCCGTGATTCAGGAACAGGTTCGCGGTGGCGATGCCTTCCGACTCCTCGCCCTCTCCGTTGTTGCGCACGTCCAGAACGAACTTTTTGGCGCCCTGTTTCTGAAGTGTCTTGATGCGGCTGGCAATCTCCTGCGACTTGCCTTTCGAGAAAGTGTCCGCCTTGATGTAGCCGACGCCATCTTCCAGCAGCTTGTCAGATACCGTCGGAATGGCAACCACATCGCGCGTGATCGTCAACTTCTGCGGCTCGGCACGGCGCGCGCGCACCACCGAAACGTTCACGTTCGATCCCGGCTGGCCGCTCAGAAGCGCGCGAATTCCAGCCAGCGACATCTCCCGCGTACTGTGACCTTCAATGGCTTCGAAAATGTCGGAGCCTTGGATGCCGGCTTTGTCCGCCGGCCCGCCCGGTACCACCGAAATTACCGCGGCATAGCCAAACCGTTTCGAGACGGCCGCACCGATATCCGCCTTCGCATCGCTCTTCTTCGATTTGTAGTCCTGGTATTCCTTCGGGCTCAGGTAGCTGGAGTTGGAATCCAGTGCCTCCAGCAGTCCGTGCAGCGCGCCATCGGTCACTTTCGGAATGTTGGGATCTTCCACGTACTCGCTGTTCACGCGAGACAATACTTCGCTATACACTTGCAGTTGGCGATAAGCGCCATCGTTTGACGAGGCCCGTACTCCACCCAACCCGCCCACTACCATGAACAGCAGTACGGCGAACGACGATACCAGAATTGCTGCTTTTGCTTTCATCGACATCGGTTTGTATTCACCAGCGAAGGAAGGAACGTCACTTCCAGAGGGATGCTCGCATTATATATGTATTGATGTCGCGTTCAGACCCCAGGCTGCTTGAAATCAAACGGTGGTAACTTCCTGGCCACCCTTCGCTGGTCCTGCGATCACATCCTTGACGGAGTCGGAGCGGCCCCCGCAGTGTCCCAGAACCGGCAAGGGGGCATTCGCTAACTCACTCATCAGAATGGACTTAGTGGCGCTGGCGGGTCAGCTCGGATACTTGAAGCTCAGAGTGATGGTGGTCTGGAAATCACTGGTCTGGCCGTGGAGGGTATACGGCTTGAATCGCCACTGCTTCACCGCTTCGATGGCGGCGCGGCCGAGTATGAAATATCCCTTCGTCAGCTTCAGGTCTCGCACGCTGCCGTCTTTCGAGATCCACGCTTGCAGGACGACGGGGCCCTCCAGGCGCTGTGGCAAAGCTTGCGCTGGATAGTCCGGCTCAACTCTGTGGCTCAGCAAGCCGAGCGCAATCTGTTCGGGGACCATAGACGGCTCGAGCGAGCTTCCCGGAGAAGGCGCGGGCGTGTTTCGAAGGCTGTCGGGAATGATCACGCCAACCCGGCCATCCGAGGGAGAAAGCGAATTTTCCGGCGTGCGCGGCACAGGTTGCGGCTGGACCGGCGGCGCGACCACCGGCGTTGGGCGCGGTTGTACCGGGAGCGGGTCCGACACCGCAGCCGTCTGGGAATCGGCGTCCGCTTGCGATTGCGCCTTCGCCTGATCGGAGTCGGGGGGCGGCTCTGTCGTCGGAGGTTGTTGCGCCCCCGGCTTCGGAATCACCTTGGTTTCGATGATCTGGATCTTGCCGGGATCGAAATCGGTCGAATCCGCCATGCCCGGATCCAATAGCGGGTCCTCACTGGCCTTGATGGGCGCCGGAGTGGCTGGCTTATCGCTGGCAACCGTTTGAACCCCGTGCGCCGGCGTAATGTGCTGTGCAGCCTTGGCCTTGGAATTCACCGCAAAGCTGCGTAAGGCAGAACTCACCCTGCCCAGGTAGGAACCTCCCGGAGCCCAGACGTAGAGCCCGCCGGCGACGAGCAGGCACGCGACCATCGCGAAGACCAGGTAGCGCGGCGTCGACGAGGATTCCTGCTCAGCATCGACGAGCGACTCTTCGGGAAGCGACGAGAAAATGCCGGTCGAATCCTGCGTTTGCTCAACCTCCGGCGGAGGCGCATCCTTCTCGTCCTCGGAATTCTCCCGAAAAATACTTTTGACCTCGTCCCACCGTTTCTTTCCGACCGGCTGGATTTCTTGCTTTTCGCCCGCTTCTTCTTCCTCGAGCGATGTCGGCCCTCGGGCCGCCTGCCAGTGCAGTTCGCCTGAAATGTCCGGCTTGCTTCTCTGTTCTTCTGCTTCCAGTGCGCTGCGACTCATGGTTTGGGCGAGGAAACCGGGCCTGGGCCCCTGGACTGCTGCGAACGCGGGCGCGTTTGCGGATTCCGTCTCCGCCTGCACCACTGCCAGGCGCGCTTCTTTGCCGCGTTGCTCGGTACGGCGCGATAGGATCAGGTCACGCGCGGTGGAAAGTGTCTCGCGCGCCTGCGCGGCCACAATCGGTTTCTTGATGACGGAATTTGCGCCGTGCTGCAATGCGCGTGCGATCGTCGCATCGTCGGGCACCAGCGCCAGGTTCAGACCCAAGGCTTTTTGCTCGCGCGCTGTCTTCAGCAGGAAACCAGCTTCTTCTTCCAGGTCCCAGTCGACGATGATGGCGTCGTAATTCTCCCGCGCGATTCGCTGCGCCGCGACCAGCACCTCGGAACAGATCTCCGCCTCGATGCCAAACTCGGTCAAGACTTGGCAGAGCGCAGCCGTGCTGCTTCCGTCGCAACTGAAAAGAAGAGCCCGCAGGTCCATTCGCTCTAAGGCTAGTAGCGGGCATTGCTTACAGCAAGTTACGGTGGTGGGAAACAGAAGCACGACAGGCCGTACGCGCAGCGAGGAAGGACATGTACGACCGGTGGTTGGCACCCGCCGCCTTCCACTCTTCGGTCGCGGCTCCCAGCCCAATCGGATACAATCGGTGGACCTCCAGTCATGTGCAGGTTCCTTCTTTTGGGTCTTCTCTCGGTGGTTCTAGTCTCTGCGCAGAATAATCCCGGCTCAGCCACTGCGGGCTCAACTTCCGCGCAAATTTCAGCCCCCATTCCCGTGCCGCATTTCGAGGACATCGCACCGCGGGCCGGACTTACCGTCTCCCACATCTCTTCCGCCGATAAACGCTACATCATCGAATCGGTAAGTGGCGGCGTCGGTCTCATCGATTGCGACAATGACGGGAAACTCGACATCGTCACCGTAAATGGCTCCAACGTGGATCGTTTCCGCAAACAAGGCGGCGATCCCATGATCACCCTCTATCAGCAGGACGCCGACCTGAAATTTACCGACATCACCCGCCAGGCCGGTCTCGCGCATAAAGGCTGGGGCATGGGTGTGGCGGTCGCCGACTATGACAATGACGGTCTTCCGGATATTTACGTGACCGGCTACGGCGGAAATGCTCTCTACCACAACCTGGGAAACTGCAAATTCGAAGATGTCACCGCAAAGGCCGGCCTCGGCGTAGGCGGACTAAGCCTCGGTGCTGCCTGGGGCGACTATGACCGGGATGGCCACGTCGACCTGTTCGTCTCGCGCTATGTCCATGTGGACATGAGCAAGCTTCCCGAACTTGGCAGCGACGAAAAATTTTGCCAGTTTCGGGGCGTGCTCGTGCAATGTGGCCCCTGGGGCATGCAAGGGGAAAGTGACTTCCTTTTCCACAACCGCGGTGACGGCACTTTCGAAGACGTCTCGAAGAAAGCCGGAGTCGACGATCCTCGCCACTATTACGGAATGGGCGTGGTTTGGGGAGACCTCGACAACGACGGCTGGCCCGATTTGTACGTAGCCAATGACGCCGGCCCCAACTATATGTATCGCAACCAGCACGACGGCACCTTTGAAGAAGTCGGCCTCCTGCTCGGTGCCGATCTCAGTGGCGACGGTCAGGAACTGGGTTCGATGGGCGTCGACCTTGGCGACTACCGGCACGACGGGCGGCTGAGCGTTTTCGTGACTGAATTCGTGGATCAGTCCGACACCCTCTACCGCAATAACGGCGCGGATGGCTACGCCGATGTCAGTTGGAGTTCGCAGATTGCCCAACCCAGCCATCCCTACGTGGGTTGGGGAACCGGCTTCTTCGATATGGACAATGATGGCTGGCTCGATATTCTCGCCGTCAACGGCCACGTCTATCCCCAGGTCGATACCATTCCCAATGCAGCCCACTTCCGCCAGCCGTTGCTCCTGTTCCGCAACCAGCGCAACGGGTCATTTGCGGAGGTTGCCACGGCTGCAGGATTGAGCGATGTGCCCCTTCGCTCCCGGCGAGGCGCTGCGTTCGGCGATGTCAATAACGACGGCTGCGTCGACGTCGTAACCCTCAACGTCGGCGAACCGCCCTCGTTACTTTTGAACCGATGCCGGAATGGCAACCACCGCGTGCTTTTCAAACTCCTGGGCACGAAGAGTAACCGGCTGGCAATCGGCGCGCGCCTGACCGTCCGGACGGGTACGATGTCCCAGATCAGCGAAGTCAAAGGCGGCTCCAGTTACATTTCACAAAACGATCTGCGCCAGCACTTCGGTCTGGAGAAGAACCAGAAGATGGATGAAGTGACCATCCGTTGGCCGAACGGCGCCGTGGAGACGTTGAAGGATCTTCCCGCCGACTACCTCTACACCGTTGTCGAGGGCAAGGGGATCACCGACAAGACGGCCCTGCCTTCCCCGTAGACATCCAGGCAGGCAGATGCTCCACGCGTAAGATTTCGAGCGGCAGATTTCCCCTGGCGCGGGCTTCGCTACCTGAGGAAGTCTCAATATAAAATCGATTTTGTGGGATATAATGCCAGCGCGAACGTCGGTTCCCGAGTACAATGCACGGCTGGACCCCGCAGCGCAGGAGAAGCGGATTGCACAAACACTATGGCGAAAGATAGAAAACCGCGCCCCAAGAAATCCGGAGTGGTGACGCTCAAGGCGGTGGCGGACCATGTCGGCCTCACTCCGGGCACCGTTTCTTCCGTTCTCAATGCTGCGCCCTCTTCCCGCTCGATTCCCCAGCGCACCAAGAATCGCATCCTGGCCGCTGCCACTGAACTGAATTACCGTCCTAATTTCTTCGCCCAGTCGCTCCGCAAGAAGCGCACTTACACCATTGGAGTGATCGTTGAGGAAATCGGCGACGCTTACGGTTCGCTGGTCATCAGCGGGATCGAACAGTATCTGCGCTCGAAGAATTTCTTTTTCCTGACGGTGGTGCACCGCCACGATCCTGACCTGCTCCAGCGCTATGCTCAGATCTTGCGGGAGCGGGGCGTGGAAGGCTTCATCACCGTCGACATGCAGTTACGGGAAGCGCCCTCGCTCCCCACCGTTGCCGTAGCTGGGCACAAGGCTTTTAAGGGCGTAACCAACATCAGGCTGGATCATCATCACGCCGCCCTCGTGGCCCTGCAACATCTGCAGGATCTGGGGCACAAGCGCATCGCCTTTATGAAGGGTGCCAGTTCAAGTTCGGATTCGGAGGATCGTTGGAACGCCATCTGCCAGGTTGCCAAGGACTTGAAGATCGACATCCAACCCGACTTGACGGTGCAAATCGATATTAACGACGCCACCCCGCAGCTCGGATATCCCTTCGCGAAGCAGCTCCTGGAGCGGCATTCACCTTTCACGGCCCTGTTTGCCTACAACGATCTGTCCGCCATGGGCGCGATCCGTGCCTTTCAGGAGGCAGGCCTGCGCGTGCCCCAGGATATTTCCGTCGTCGGCTTCGATGACATCCAGGGCGCCGCTTACAACACACCCAGCCTGACCACCGTTCGCCAGCCCCTGACCCGCATGGGAACCATCGCCGCGCAGATTCTGCTGGATCGCATCGAGAGTAATAAAGACGAACTCAGGGAGATTGCGATCGAACCCGAGCTGGTGATTCGCGAGTCTAGTGCGAAGCCGCGGGACTGATTCACCGCCCCGGCACGCGAGGCTTGAATCGCCGGCTTCCCCCTGCCTCTCTCGGCTATAAGTGTTGTCGCCTCATACCATTGCGGGATCAATGCCCATCGGTCCTAAGGCTCGCGTCGTCCAGACCTCACAACCCCCGGTGACTTCGCGCACAGAAGAAAACTCCCGGAAAACGGAAGATGCATAGTGATTCCAGCGCGGTGAGGTCACTATGAAAAATGTCCTGATCCTGGGAGCTGCCGGTCGAGACTTCCACAATTTCAATGTCTTTTTTCGCCAGAACCTCGATTACCAGGTGGTTGCCTTTACCGCCACGCAGATTCCGGATATTGCCGGACGCCGTTACCCGGCCGCGCTGGCAGGACGGCTGTACCCGGATGGCATTCCGATTTTTGAGGAGAAAGACCTCGAAAGCCTGATCGACGACTATGCCGTCGACGTCGTCGTCTTCTCCTACAGCGACATTTCTCACCAGAACCTGATGCATCTCGCATCCCGTGCCGGAGCCGCCGGCGCCGATTTCTGGTTGCTGGGCGCCGAACACACCCAAGTCGCCTCCCGGGTCCCGGTGATTTCCGTCTGCGCCGTGCGCACCGGGTGTGGCAAGAGTCCCGTCTCCCGCCTGGTCGCCTCCGAACTTCGCAAGCAGGGCCGCAAGCCCGTGGTCATCCGCCATCCCATGCCCTACGGAGATTTGGCGGTGCAAGCTGTCCAGCGCTTCGCCACCCTCAAGGATCTCGACCTGCAGCAGTGCACGATCGAAGAGCGGGAAGAGTACGAGCCCCACATTTGTGAGGGCACGGTGGTCTACGCCGGCGTGGACTACGAAAAGATCCTGCGCCAGGCCGAGCGCGAGGCCGACGTCATCCTGTGGGACGGCGGCAATAACGACACCCCATTCTACAAATCGGATCTGGAGATTGTGGTCGTCGATCCTCACCGTCCCGGGCACGAGTTGTCCTATTACCCTGGAGAAGTTAATTTGCGCCGCGCCGACCTCATCGTGATCAACAAGGTCGACACCGCCCAGCAACACGACATCGAGACCGTCCGGAAGAATATTCGGGCGAACAATCCCAGCGCGCTGGTGTGCGAAATGGCATGCCGCGTTTCGCTCGACAACCCCGACCTCGTTCGCGGTAAGCGCGTCCTGGTGGTCGAGGATGGCCCTACCCTCACCCATGGCGAGATGCCCTACGGTGCGGGCGTGGTGGCCGCCCGGCAGATGTGGCGCGGCGGAACTGGTCGATCCGCGACCCTACGCCGTCGGATCCATCCGGGGCACCTACGAGCGATACCAGCACCTGACCAATCTCCTCCCTGCCATGGGCTATAGCGACATGCAGAGACATGAACTCGAGGAAACCATCCGCCGCACGCCCTGTGACTTGGTGGTCGTCGCCACTCCCATCGATTTGGCCAAGGTCATCAAGCTCGACCGGCCCAGTTTGCGAGTGACTTACCGCGTCGAAGAGCTCACTACACCCGGCTTGTCCGATCGCTTGACCAGTTTTGTGCGCGATCACGCTCTGGTTCCAGCGGGAGTTTAGCCATGAACGGAAAAGACTTTCTGTCGATCAAGGACTTCTCGCCCTCGGAAATCCTCTACTTCCTGATTCTTGCCCGTCAGGTCAAGACGCACCCCACCACCTACGGCGATTCTCTTAAAAGGGAAACCCTGGCCCTGATCTTCGAGAAACCGTCCCTGCGCACCCGGGTCAGCTTCGATGTCGGCATCCAGCAGTTGGGCGGCTTTTCGATCTATCTTTCTCCCGCCGAGATCAACCTGGGAAAACGCGAGTCGGTGTATGACGTGGCGAAGAATCTGGAGCGCATGGTCCAGGGCATCATGATTCGCACCTTCGCGCACGAGATCGTGGAGCAGTTGGCCCAGTATGCTTCCATTCCCGTGATCAACGGGCTCACCGACTACAGCCATCCCTGCCAGGCCATGGCCGACTACCTCACCATGTGGGAAGCCAAGGGCAATCTGGAAGGCTTGAAAGTCGCCTATGTCGGGGATGGCAACAACGTCGCCCACTCGCTCATGTTTGCCGGCGCCCAGTTGGGCGTGCATGTGTGGGTGGCAACTCCCCCAGGCTACGAACCCAAAGCCGAAGCCGTGAAGTGGTCTTGCGCGCGGGCCCATGAGACCGCAGGAAGCTGCACCATCACCAATGATCCGGTCGAGGCCGTCGCCGGCGCCGACGTGGTTTACACCGATGTCTGGGCGAGCATGGGGATGGAAACGGAGAAAGAAGAGCGCGCCAGAATATTCCGTCCCTTCCAGGTGAATGCCCAACTTTTCCGCAAAGCCAAGCGGGATGCCATCTTTCTCCATTGCCTGCCCGCGCACCGCGGCGACGAGGTCACCAACGAGGTGATTGACTCGCGCCGGTCCCTGGTGTTCCAGCAGGCCGAGAATCGCTTGCATGCGCAAAAGGCCATCATGCTGGAGTTGATGAAGGGCGAGTTTGTTCGCTTACCAAGCTTGCTGGAGTTGCAGGAAACAACGCACGTCTGAACGCGGCGGCCCTCGAACTCTGTCGCGGTGGGGTGGCAAGCGCGGCTTTTCGGTTCCGCGCCGGTGCTTATGAAGACGATCCTGATCGCCGTTGGCGGCAACTCGCTCATCCGTGCCGGGGAGAAGGGCACGGTTGGCGAACAACTCGCCAATGCCCGCCGGACCGCGGCCGAGATTGCCGCCCTCTGTGTCGCGGGCTACCGCGTGGTACTGACTCACGGCAACGGTCCGCAGGTGGGCGCGGCCTTGCTCCGCTCCGAGCGCGGTGCAGGCGAGGTCCCCGGACAGCCGCTCGATGTCTGCGGCGCCTGCACCCAGGGCGAGATTGGATACCTGCTCGAACAGTCCCTGGAAACCGAACTCAAGCGCGCCGGCATCCACGTGCCGGTCGCCACCCTGGTGACTCAGTCCGTGGTTTCGCCCGATGACCCCGCCATGGATCGTCCGGAAAAACCCGTCGGCCCCTTCTACTCGCAGGCCGAAGCAGAGAGGCGCCAGCGGCAGTTCGGATGGAAGATCGTGGAAGATGCCTCGCGAGGCTATCGGCGCGTGGTCCCGTCGCCCGAACCCACCGAGATTGTCGAACTGGAAGTCATTCGCGATCTGGTGGAACGCAATGTGCTCGTCATTGCCTGCGGCGGCGGCGGCATCCCGGTGGTCTGGAGGGATGGCACTCTCCAGGGCGTGGAAGCAGTCATCGACAAAGATCGAGCTTCCGCCTTGCTGGCCGCTCATCTCGGGGTGGACTTGTTTGTCATTTCCACCGATACCGACTTCGTCTATCTCGACTACAAGCGCCCCAGCCAACGTCCGTTGCGGAGGGTTTGCGCCGACGAATTGCGGCAATACCAGCAGGCAGGCCATTTTCCCCCGGGAAACATGGGGCCAAAGATCGAATCCGTCCTGCGATTTCTCCACCAGGGCGGCCAGGAAGCCATCATCACCTCGTGCGATCACCTGCGCGACGCCGTGAACGGATCCGCCGGCACCCACGTCTTTCAGGATCAGCAGAGCATGAACTTGTCCATGGATCTCAGGCTCGAACTTCCGATCGGAGGGCGATGAGCATGCCAGAACCGGCCGCCGTAGTTCCCACGCCGCCCAGCGCGACCCCTCGCGGAGGCAAGCTCCAGCACGTGGTCGAGTCTCAGCAGTTCACCGTTCCCTTGCTCATGGAACTGTTCGACCGGTCGCGGGGCATGGAGCGGATCGTGGCGCGCGGCGGTTCGCTCGACTATCAGCACCGCATCATGGCCGCTCTGTTCTACGCTCCTTCCACGCGCACCCGCCTTTGCTTTGAAGCGGCCATGCATCGCCTGGGGGGCAGAGTGATTTCGACCGAGCACGCACGCGCATTCTCATCCGAAATGGAGGGAGAGCAGGTCGAAGACTCGATTCGCATCATTGGCAGTTATTCGGACGTCATCGTGATCCGTCATCACGAGGAGGGCGGAGCCAGGCGGGCCGCCCAGGTTTCTCCCGTGCCGCTGATCAATGCGGGAGACGGAGACGGAGGGCAGCATCCTACGCAAGCCCTGCTCGATCTGTACACCATTCATCGTGAACGTCCGCTGAACGGCTTAAGTGTGGCTCTGATTGGTGAGTTGGACAAAGGCCGCACTGCCCGCTCGCTGGCCTACTTGCTCGCCAAATTTGAACGCGTGAAGATGTTCTTCGTAAGCCCGCCGGAAACGCAAATGAAGCCGGACATCCTCGCCTACCTCGACGAACACGGCGTGCAATACGAACTGGAGTCGGACCTGAATCGCGTAGTCGGCGAGGTCGACGTCGTCTACCAGACCCGGATCCGGCCCGAGCGCCTGGGTGACCGCGCCAGCCTCAAGCACTACACGATTGACTCCTCCGTGGTCCGCCGCATGAAGCCGGATGCGCTCATCCTTCATCCCCTGCCGCGCACCGTGGAACTGGACAAGTCCGTCGACGACGATCCCCGGGCGCTCTATTTCCGCCAGGCCAAGAATGGGTTGTATGTCCGCATGGCGTTGCTGACGATGCTGTTGGAGCACGAATAACCAGTGCCGACTCTCAGGAAAGGAACTGCATGCCTACCGAAATGATGACCGAGAAGCCCACCCAGGATTTCGTCGAACTCGAAAGCCAGTTCGGCGCGCACAATTACCATCCCCTCGACATCGTGATCGAGCGCGCCGACGGCGTGTGGGTGTATGACGTCGAAGGCAAGCGCTACCTCGACTGCCTCGCCGCCTATTCGGCCGTCAACCAGGGGCATTGCCATCCCAGAATCCTGCAGACGCTTACCGAGCAAGCCCACAAGGTCACGCTTACCTCCCGCGCATTTCGCAACGATCAACTCGGTCCCTTCTACAAGGAACTCCACGACCTGACCGGGTTCGATATGGCTTTGCCCATGAACTCAGGCGCCGAAGCAGTCGAGACGGCCCTCAAGACCGCCCGCAAGTGGGGCTACAAGGTGAAGGGGATCGCGGAAGGCAAGGCGGAGATTATCGTGTGCGCCAATAACTTCCACGGCCGCACTGTGACCATCGTCAGCTTCTCGACCGACGAGCAGTACCGCGACGGCTTCGGGCCCTTCACGCCGGGATTCAGAGTCATTCCTTTCGGGGATATCGAAGCCTTGCGCCAGGCGATCACTCCCAATACCTGTGCGTTCCTGGTGGAACCGGTGCAAGGCGAAGCCGGAATCGTGATTCCGCCCGCCGGCTTTCTGCAGCAGGCTGCGGAAGTTTGCCGTGAGAACCGAGTTCTGTTGATGACGGATGAAATCCAATCCGGCCTGGGCCGAACCGGCAAGCTGTTCGCCTACATGCACGAGGGCATCCGGCCCGACGTGCTCATCATTGGCAAAGCCCTGGCCGGCGGGTTTTATCCGGTGTCGGCCGTGCTGTCGTCCAAAGAGATCCTGGGCGTCTACAACCCGGGGGATCATGGCAGCACGTTTGGTGGAAATCCGTTGGGCTGTGCGGTGGCGCGCACCGCGCTTCGCGTTCTCATGGAAGAGAAACTGGTCGAGCGTTCGGCCGAACTGGGCGCCTACTTCCTCGCGCTCCTGAAGACCCTGCACAGTTCCCACGTGAAAGAAGTTCGCGGCATCGGCCTGTGGATTGCCATTGAACTTCATCTTCCCGCGCGGTCCTATTGCGAGGCGCTTAAGGCGGAAGGCATCTTGTGCAAGGAGACCCACGACAAGGTCATCCGCATCGCACCGCCGCTGATTATCCGCCGGGAAGAAATTGACTGGGCCTTTGAACGCATCCGCAGAGTGCTGGAAAAGGCCTGATCGGACCGGAAGGTAATTCGCCGGTCCGGCAAAACCGGAGCATCTTGCTCACCACCCGTACCCGGAGAGCCGCGGCGTGATTAGAAAACGACTGTGGCTTTCCACTAGCGCCCAACAGCTGAGATCTTCTACACAAGCGCCCGAGTCGTTTTGCGGCGTGGCAGAACTGAGATTGTGGACCGCTCCGGCGGGGAATGCTGCTGCCGAACGTGCATCGCGAATTCCCGGGCCAGGCCTTTACGGTTCTTCGGGCCCGCGAAGGTGACCGAGCACGCGGAACAACCAAAAGTTGGCGGATAAGCTTTTGCCAGCCGAATGTGGGGAGGCTTCCGCGCTTCCATCGACTAATCTTAGCTACTGTGAGACGCATTGACAGTAGGGGGAATTCCGAAATCATAAGTCTGTGGCTTGGGCTGAATGGTGCGACGATTCCCGCCCGGCCGCTTTCTACAGGGAACTCTGTATTGCGAGAGTACGAAAAGCCATGTTCTAGTTAACTTTGGACTTAGTTAGACAAGGACTGTCATGCCGGTGGCATGGGAACGGTTGAAAACCCTCGCCCCTCGCGTCGAAGTTGGCCTGAAATCGTTCCGAAAAAAGCTAGCGTTGCCCGCTTTCCTGAGTGTCCGAACTCCAGAATACAAGGGTGATCATCCCGTATAATGCCGCCTGCTCTTTGTGCGTCCGGCGGGGCAACGAAGAATCACAAACCTCTGAGGTGCTACCCATTTATGAATGCCATCCCGATCGACCCAAGAAGCATGAAGCTTTCGACGATTCTACTCAGGCGCGAAGAAGACATCCTGGCTGATTGGATGAAGAACATGAGCACCTCTACCCGGCGAAACGATCTGATCAAGGAATCCGATTTGCGCGCCCAGTGTTCGCAATTCCTCAAAGGTATGGTTAAGGGGACGGAAGTTGCCGGCGCCAATTTTCAGGCTCCCTCGTTCGACGCTTTGCGCGAAATGCTGAGCACCATCTCACGCAGTCGCGCTCAACAGGGATTCAATCCTTCGGAAACCGCCACCTTTGTGTTCTCGCTCAAGCGGCCACTGTTTGCCCAGATTCAGGCAGAGCACAAGGGCGACGCAGCGGCGATCGTCTCCGAGAGCTGGTCCGCTAACGAACTGCTGGACGCCATGGGCCTTTACACCATGGAGGCGTTTCAGAAGTCGAAAGAGGACATGATTCGCCGCCAGCAGGAAGAACTCCTTGAACTCTCGACCCCGGTCGTAAAACTCTGGGACGGAATCCTCGCCCTTCCAATCATCGGCACCTTGGACAGCGCGCGTACCCAGGTAGTGATGGAGTCGCTGCTGCAATCGATCGTGGAGACCAATTCACGGGTCGCCATCATCGACATCACCGGTGTGCCCACCGTCGACACCGTGGTCGCGCAGCACTTGCTGAAAACTGTCACCGCGGCCCGTTTGATGGGCGCCGATTGCATCATCAGTGGTGTGCGCCCCCAAATTGCACAAACCATCGTCCACTTGGGCATCAACCTTCTCGATGTCACGACCAAGGCCACACTCGCCGCTGCGTTCGCGGTCGCACTGCAAAGACTGGGGATAACCTTCCATCGCGAAGCGCCCAGAAACGAAGCGCCAAAAAGCTAGGAGCGTCCGTTGGACAAAATTCCAATTCTGAAAATGGGTGAATTTCTGCTGGTCACGATTCAAGTGGATATGCACGACCAGCTGGCCATGACCTTGCAGGATGACCTGACCCGCGCCATCAGCCAGTACGAGGCCAGCGGTGTATTGATCGATATTTCCAGCCTGGAAATCGTGGACTCTTTCATCGGGCGAATGCTGGGCAACATCGCGGCTATGTCGCGTGTTTTGGATGCGCAAACCGTCGTGGTCGGCATGCAGCCGGCCGTGGCAATCACCCTGGTGGAGTTGGGCTTGTCCCTGCCGGGAGTTCGTACCGCTCTGAATGTGGATGCGGGCATGGAGCTTTTGCGATCGTTGGTCAGTGCAAGCAAGGAGATGTATGGCAGTCGTCTCCACTGAGGTCGTGCCGGTTCAATCTGAGTCAGACGTGGTGGCAGTGCGGCGGCGCGTCCGCGAGATGGCCGCTCAGCTCGGGTTCAGCCTGGTAGACCAGACCAAGGTCGTTACCGCTGCCAGCGAGTTGGCCCGGAACACGGTCACCTATGGTGGCGGCGGATCTCTGCGCGTCGAGACCTTGAACGGCCCGCGCACCGGCTTGCGCTTGATTTTCGAAGATAAAGGCCCGGGCATTCCTAACATCGAGTTGGCTCTGCGCGACGGCTTTACCACGGGTTCGGGATTGGGGCTTGGTCTGGGAGGCTCAAAGCGCCTGGTAAATGATTTTGAAATTGTCTCCCGAGTGGGCGAAGGAACCAAGGTCACGATCACCCGCTGGAAGCACTGAGAGCATTATGCTGATTGAGGTCGCCGAACTGACTCAAGTGGGGGAAGCGCGCCGCAGGGCGGTGGAGTGTGCCCAGGGCTTGCAGTGGGGAGAAAATCGCTGCGGAGCGATCGCCGTGGTGGTGACTGAGATGGCTACGAACTTGGTGAAGCACGCTGGCCAGGGAAGAATTTTCGTGCAGCATCTGCAGAACAATGGGAATTCAGGCTTACGCGTGCTGGCCTTGGATAAGGGCCCCGGGATTGCAGATGTCGCGAGGGCGCTGCAGGATGGTCACTCGACCGCTGGCTCCATGGGCAACGGCCTGGGCGCGATCCGGCGCCTTTCTGATGCATTTGAGCTCTACACCGCCCCCCAGAATGGAACCGTCGTCCGTGCGGACTTTTGGCAGGGAAATCACCCCCGGGCCGAAAACCCGGGTGCGATGGGGATTGGGGTTGTCTCGGAACCGATCCACGGCGAAGAAGTATGCGGTGACGGCTGGGGGTTCCGGCACTTCCCCGACTCATCCGTATTTATGGTCGTGGATGGATTGGGGCACGGCGTGCTTGCCGCCGAAGCCGCCAGAGAAGCCGAACGCGTCTTAGCCGCCACCCGTGAATCTTCACCTCACAACATCGTCCACGATGCCCATGCTGCCCTGAAGAAGACTCGGGGCGCCGCCATTGGTGTGGCCAGAATTCAGCCGGAGCAAGGTTTGCTGTGCTTTGCCGGTGTCGGCAACGTTTCCGCTTCGATCGTGGCTCCGGGGGTTAGCCGGAGTATGGCATCGCACAACGGGACGTTGGGACACCAAGTCGTGAAGGTTCAGGAGTTCACCTATCCGTGGAACCCTGACGATATTTTAGTGATGCATTCCGACGGGCTTACCAGTCGCTGGGATTTGGAACGCTATCCCGGCGTATGGAGCAAGCATCCCAGCATAATCGCGGCCCTTCTCCATCGGGATTTCTGGCGCGGACGCGACGACGCAACCGTGCTGGTCGCAAAAACTGCATGATCCAGGTTCCAGTCTTATGGCGTTAGAGCTTTTTACGATCGATCTCCGGTTTGAAAATGACGTGGTGCTGGCGCGCCAGAAGGCTCGCACGATTGCGGCGGCTTTGAAATTTGAAACCCAGGACCAGACTCGTATCGCCACCGCGGTTTCCGAGATTGCGCGCAATGTCTTTCAGTATGGTGGCGGCGGCCAGGCTGAATTCCATCTTCAGAATGAGCCCGAAAAGATGTTGCTCATCACCCTCCGCGACAATGGCAAGGGCATTCCCAACCTCGACGACATCATGAACGGCCGTTACGTTTCCAGGACCGGCATGGGGCTCGGAATCATCGGAGCCAAGCGCCTGATGGATTATTTCCAGGTGGAAACCAATCGGGAGGGCACGACGGTAGTTCTTGGCAAGAAAATTCCGCGCCGTTTTTCCCGTTTCCACCCTGGCGAACTCGACAAAGTGCTCGCCAGTATTGAGCGCTCCTCCCAGGATCCCTACGAGGAATTGAAGCACCAGAACAAGGAACTGCTGGGCGCTCTTGAAGAGTTAAGAGTTCGCCAGCAGGAACTGGCCCAACTCAACCGCGAACTGGATGACACCAACCGTGGGGTGGTTGCTCTCTATGCCGAGCTCAACGACAAAGCCGACTTCCTGCAGCGGGCCTCTGAACTCAAGAGCCATTTCTTGTCCAATATGAGCCATGAATTCAGGACGCCCCTGAATTCCATCACCGCGCTGAGCCAGATTCTGTTGGATCGTCTGGACGGGGATCTGACCAGCGAGCAGGAAAAGCAGGTACGCTTCATTCGGGGTTCTGCCCAGGATTTAACCGACCTGGTGAATGACCTGCTTGATCTGGCGAAAGTCGAGGCTGGCAAGGTCAGCATTCGGCCGTCAAACTTCAAGGTGGACGGGGTGTTCGCCGCGTTGCGCGGTATGCTGCGGCCCTTGCTGAGCCAAAACTCCTCGGTGAACCTGGTTTTCGAAGAAGCTTCCAACTTGCCTGAGCTTTACACCGACGAAGCCAAGGTATCCCAGATTCTCAGGAATTTCATCTCCAATGCTTTGAAGTTCACCGAGCGTGGCGAAGTCAGGGTCTCGGCGGAACGGGGCCATGATGACACCGTGCTGTTCGCGGTTTCCGACACCGGCATCGGAATCGCACCGGAAGATCAGGAGCGGATTTTTCAGGAGTGGGTCCAGGTCGAAGGCCAGAGGCAGAAAGCCGTAAAGGGCACCGGGCTTGGCCTGCCGCTGTCGCGGAAGTTCGCCCAGTTGCTGGGCGGGAATGTGTATGTCAAGAGCCAGGTCGGGCTGGGTTCGACTTTCCTCGTGTCGATCCCCATTCACTTCGCCGGAGCCACCGAGGCTGTCTTCGTTCCCGATGTGAAACGTGAATTGGAAGAGGACAAGCTGCCGGTGCTGATTGTGGAAGACAATCGCGAGGCCCTGTTCATTTACGAAAAGTATTTGAAGAATACCCCGTTTCAAATGATTCCCGCCAACGACTTGAAGCAGGCTCGCCAGTTGTTGCATGACCTTCGGCCTGCCGCCGTCGTTCTGGACGTCTTGTTACAGGGCGAGCACTCCTGGGAACTCCTGCAGGAGATCAAGCAGGATCCTTCCACCAGCAACCTCCCCGTGTTCGTCGTAACCGTGGTCGACAACCGGCAAAAGGCCATGGCCTTGGGGGCTGATGGTTTTTATGCAAAACCCGTGGACCGAAGCTGGCTGATCGAGCAGCTGAACCTGGTCGCCCACCGCCAATTTGGACGGCGAGTGTTAATCATTGATGACGATGAGGTATCGCGGTACCTCGTGAAAACCATTTTCGCGCAGACAGAATTTCGTTTTTCAGAAGCTTCCGGCGGAAATGAGGGCCTGCAGCGTGCCAACGACGGCAGGCCGGATCTGGTAATTCTGGATCTGGCAATGCCTGACTTGTCCGGTTTCGAAGTGCTCAACAAGCTCAAAGAAAATCCCCGCACCGCGGACATTCCGGTGATCATTCACACCTCGAAAACATTGGACGCCCGCGAACGTTCCTTGCTGAGCAGTGCCGTGGCCGTCATCTCCAAGGATGCCAGGTCCCGGGAACTCTCACTCGCACATTTCGCGGATGCCTTCAGCAAGGCGGGTTTCTCCCTTGCTCTCCGGCCTGGAAATGAGGCAAGACATGTCTAATTCGTTTACGTCGAAGGACTCCGCACGATGGGACGCGTTCCGCGGCTCGGCGGTAGACAATAGTGCTATCAAAATTCTCGCCGTCGATGATAACGAGGCCTTGCGCTATTCCCTGGTTCGTTCGCTCCGCGATGCCGGCTATCGGGTAGTGGAAGCCAGAACCGGGACTGAGGCGCTTTCCCTCGCAGCCCAAATGCCCGATCTGATTACTCTGGACGTAAATCTGCCCGACATCGATGGTTTCCAGGTCTGCCGGCGCCTTAAAGCCGATCCGGCCACCACCCATATCCCGATTCTTCACGTGTCTTCCACCTTCGTCGATCTGCAGTCCCGGGTCCAGGGCCTCGAGGGCGGAGCCGACGCCTATCTTACCGAACCCATCGACCGTGCCGAACTGGTCGCCACCGTCGGCGCCCTGCTGCGCCTGAAGCAGGCCGAAATAGCCGCCCGGCAGCAGGCCGAGGCCGCGGAAAAGGCGCGCCAGGAACTGGCCCAGCTCAACGCGACCCTGGAAAACCGGGTTGCCGAACGCACCCTGGAATTGAAAACTGCAAACGCCAACCTGCGGGAATTGTCGGGACGCTTGCTCCAGATCCAGGATGAAGAACGCCGGCGGATTGCTCGCGAGTTGCATGACGGCGTCGGCCAGTTGCTCGCCGCCATCAGCATGAATATCTCGCTGGTGCAGACCGAGTCGGCCAAGCTGAGCCCGGCGGCGGCGAAGGCGGTCGTGGAGAACGAATCCTTTGTACGCCAAATCTCCCGGGACATTCGCACCATTTCCTACCTTCTACACCCTCCTCTCCTGGACGAGTCTGGGCTCTCCTCCGCGCTCACTTGGTACGTCGAAGAGTTCAGCAAACGCAGTGGCATTCACGTGACCCTGGATTGCCCCCCTTCGGTTGGGCGGTTCTCTCCTGAACTGGAAACCGCCATCTTCAGAATTATCCAGGAATGTCTGGGCAACGTACACCGGCACGCGGATAGTCCCACGGCGGCGATCCGGTTGGAAGCAGACGAGCGTACCGTGCGGCTGGCGGTGAGCGATACCGGCAAGGGCATTCCTTCCGAGCAGCAGCGCCAGTTGATTTCCGGCATGCGGACGGGGGTGGGAATTCGTGGCATGCAGGAACGCGTCGCCCAGCTGGCGGGACTTCTTACGATTGAGTCCGGCGCCGGCGGCACGACCATCACGGCAACTTTGCCTTGCGCACCCGCCGACTCTGCTTCCTCCCGGCAAGAAGTCGCTTAGAGATAAACTCGCCGGCGTTCACAGGCCGTTCCTCTTATCGCAGCAAGCTGTGGAGCAATGAAATAAGCGCGCTGGAACCGTCTCCGTCTCGAAAGACATGGTCGAAAAAAGGTTTGGCGGCGCTGCTTTTGAAGCCTGCGGGGCATAGTGCAACGATGGGTACGCGCGGACGAATGGAATTCATTTCAGCCCGCAAAGATTTCTTCTTCCCATTTCCCAGATGGAAGTCCATCAAGACTGCATCCACTTCCAGGGAAATGAAGATCCTGAGCGCTTCTTTCACATCGCCTGTCAATACCAGCGTATATCCCACGCTGCGCAGGGCGGCTGCGCGCTCATTGCTTGGCGGGCCGTCGTCTTCCACGCACAGAATAGTCCCCGACTTCTCTCTCACCGGTTGCCTCGTCGCGTTGGTCGCTCACGTTGGTCGCTCATTGGGGAGAGCGATTCTATTCTCGCGACCCGCCGCAGCCAGCGGAGTCAGGGATTTCCCTAATTTGTCTGCGACCTACCGGACGTTCAGGATTGAACTTTCCCGCGCTTCTTGCCCACCGTAAATTTCTCGGAGGAGAGCAGGCCAAGGTTGAGAGCGTAGCGCACAATCTGGGCCCTGGACTTGAGACCCAGTTTTTCCGCGAACCGCGCACGGTAGGCCTCGACTGTCTTGGTGCTGATGTAAATCTGTTCCGCAATTTCGCGGCTGCTGAATCCTTCGGCTACAAGTTTTAACACCTGCAACTCCCGATCGCTGAGCAAACGCCGCGGCACCGACCCGTCGCGGTCAGGCACATCCGCGCGGAAGGCGTCGCGCACCAGAATGTCGGCAAGTTCGGAATCCACATAAGTGCGGCCTCGGTGCACGGAACGAATTGCCGAAAGCAGATCCGCATCCACGCTTTTCTTGAGCACATACCCGGACGCACCTGCCGCTAAAGCGGTTCTCAGGTACGCCGGTTCCTCGTGCATCGTCAGCAGCAGGACGCGGGTAGAACGATTCCGAGTCACGATCTCGTTGATCGCGTCCAGGCCGCCGGACCTCGGCATCGTTACGTCGAGGATCGCGACATCGGGTTTGGCGCGTTGAATCGCTTGTACCGCCTCGATCCCGTCCTGTGCTTCCGCCACTACCATCATGTCGGGCTGAGCGTTGATCAGCATGCGCAGCCCCGACCGCAGAATCGCGTGGTCGTCCGCTACCAGCAGCCGAATTTTCTGAGCCTTAGCCATGCGCGATCAACGACTGCCTGCGGTGCGGGCCGGCCGGAGGCGGGAAGCGGGCAACCGTACCTCGATCAGGGTGCCTTTGTGCAGATCGGATCGGATGTCCAGACTCCCTCCCAGCATGAATGCGCGTTGCCGCATCCCCTCAATCCCGAGGTGGTTCGACGGGCGCTCCCTCATATCCCCCGCCCTGAATCCCCTCCCGTCATCCTTTATCACTACCCGCAACAGAGGCTCCTGCCAATCGAATTGCACCCGGACCGTCGTGGCATGCGAATGGCGCGCCACGTTGGTCAGGGCTTCCTGAATGATGCGGTACAGTCCGATCTGCGCTTGTGCATCCAGTTGCGAGAACGGGGTTTCGCCGAAGTCTAAATCCACCCCAATCGAGTGTACCGCCGAGTACTCGTCCGCGAATCTTTGCACCGCGTCTTGCAATCCCAGTTCATCCAGCACGCTGGAGTGCAAGCCCCTGGCCAGGCGCCCGACTTCGACGATCGCTTTTGAGGCGATCTTTCGCAGCGCTTTCGCCTGAAGTTTCGCCTCCTTCAGTTGCCGGGCATCGCTCAGGCCACGCAGCCCCACCAACAGGGACGTCATCAACTGGCCCGCTTCGTCGTGCAGTTCGCGCGCGATTCGCTTTCTTTCCTCTTCTTGTGCCTGCAAAACGTGATCCAGCAACAGCCGTCTCATTTCCTCCTGCCGTTCCGCTTCTTCACGTTGCAGCTTTTCGGAGACATTTTGGACGATCGCGAGACGCGCTTCTCTCCCATTCAGGCGCAGCGGAGCCACCACCGGCTCGACATCGAGCGTTTGCCCACTCTTTGTTCTGTGCTTTTGCAGACCGCTCAATTGCCCGGGCGAAACCGTCATAGCGGTCCGGGCGGGCGAGTCTTCGCGCGCGATCACGTCGCCGGTTGTGAGGTTCATAAATTCCTCGCGCGAGTAACCGTATTGCCTTACCGCCGCATCGTTGACGGCCAGAATTCTGAAATCGGAGGCGTCGAAGACCCAGCACGCCAAAGGATTGGCTTCGAAGAAAAGCTGGTACTGCCGCTCCGACGTCCACAATGCTTCTTCCGCCGTTCTCACCCGCAAGAGTGCCCGGATCGTCGCCACCAGTTCTTCCGGTTCCACTGGCTGGATCAAGTATGCGTCAGCCCCGCCGTCCAGTCCGGCGACCCGCGCTTCCGTCGAAACCATGGTGGCGGAAAGGTGCAATACCGGTACCCGCGACGTCGCTTCCTTCGACTTCATCTGTTTGCAAACTTCGTACCCACTGATGTCGGGGAGGTTTACGTCGAGGATCACCAGATCAGGTAGTTTTTCCACCAACTCCAGGGCTTGTTGGCCCGTGCAAGCTTCGACAACCTCGAAACCGGCATGTCGCAAGACCCGCGACACCGCATACCTTTGCGCGTCCGTATCGTCGACGTGTAGAATCCTCTGCGTCCCCGGAGTGGTCGCAGGTCGAGAATTGGCTGAATTGGTCACCGTTGAAAGACCCGCATTATGCACCTTCTGTCAGGGATGGGCGCATCTTCAGCCTGGACGTACCATTAGCCTGGACGTACCATTGTGCACTCTGGCCCCTTTTCGCCTGTCGGGCTTTTCCCTACGCAGAATACATTATTGGGTGGAATTCCCGCTTCCCGCCCCAACGGTTCGAAATGCACACTCGGAGGGCTGGAAATAGGAATTAGAAGACAATGCAAATCAGTGGCAGTGGTGAGCGCAGCATGGATCAGGCCATCGGATATTCGTGGCAGCGAGCCTACCAAGCCGCTATGCTGGAAACTGACCGCTCCCGACTAGAACAAAGACTGGAGACTGCGAAGTTCGCCATCCAGGCTCGCCTGCAGGAACTCAACGGGGACCACCAGGGTTTCAGGGAAGAGCGAGAAGCGATCGAAAGTGCGCTCGCCGGTCTCAGAATCCTTCAGGAAGAAGTTCGAAACGCGGCTGGCCCCAATGGGCAAGAGTAGCAGGCACGCTCGGGCCACGGTGGATCGTTTTCAAGTGCCTGGACCCGCCTCGCGAAACCCCTGAGAACTATCCCTCCCGGCATCGCCCCGGTTGCGAACGGCCCTGGCTTGGTGGGCACTGCGGCCGCTCTGCAATCGGCCGCGCGGATGGTCATGCCTTGGGCATTGTGCGCCGCTGAACCCTGCCGGGCATGCTGATCCGGGAATCATCGCGTCCGGTCCGCCGCAAGCGTGCAACTCCCAATCATGTAGGTGAGCTATCTTGCTCAGACACCCTCTCCCGTACCTGTCATTCTTCCATTGCCCGAGGTTATAGACCGAAGCCACGATAGCTGGTTCGTAGTCTCCTGCTCAGGTCGCTGCGAGATCCGGCTGCGGCCAAATCAAGGTCAAGCGACACATCCAGCTCATCGGCAGTCTTCATCCCCGTGTACGCCGCGAAAACCTTGCGGCGAGCACGAGTCAAAACGAAAAGCTCAACTCGAATCATCGAGGCTGCACCTCCCAACAAAATGGGGAGCGTTAGCCCGCGAAAGAGAAGATCAAAGATCATGCCGCTGATTCAAATATTGGAAATTATCGTCGTGGTGGGTGTCCTCCTGTGGCTGGTGAATCGCTTCATCCCCATGCAGGGCTCGATCAAGTCCATTCTGAATGGCGTCGTAGTCATTGCAGTCGTCTTGTGGCTGCTGAATGTTTTCGGGCTGTTCCATTCTCTGGCGCGCATTCATGTTGGGACGTGAGGGCTCGACCAGGATGAAACACCGGCAGGCACGTTGCACCGCGAACACGAAATCGGTATAGCGCAACACGGCAGGGATCTGCCTCTAGGAGATGCTGTGAAGATGAACAGGTTTTTGTTGGCACTCGGAATGACCGTCAGTTTGAGTGCACTTGCTCAGACCAATTCGCAAACAAACATGGCGGTTGAGCCCATGGATCACACCCCAACGTTCCGCGTCACGGTTGTCAGCCGCAGCGTCCGGGCAGTCAACTACAAGCATCGCGGCGGCGCCACCAAGCTGGATTTTGCGGGTACGGACCTGATGCCTGCAGCCAACGGCCAGGCCAAAGTCGAAAGCAAGAAGGGCTACATCGAAATCGAAGTGGAATTTGGAAACCTGCAAACGCCCACGACTTTCGGCAATGAATACCTCACCTACATCCTGTGGGCAATTTCACCCGAGGGCCGGGCCATTAATTTAGGGGAGGTCCTGGTAGGCGACAACCACCGCAGCAAGCTGGACGTCACCACCGATCTTCAGGCCTTTGCCCTGGTCGTCACCGCAGAGCCTTACTATGCGGTTCGACAACCCAGCAACGTGGTAGTGCTCGAAAACATAGTCCGCGACGATACCACGGGAACTACCGAGGCGATGAACGCGAATTATGAACTTCTGGAGCGCGGTGGCTACATTCCCACCGGCTACAAATTCGATCCGGTTGTTCTGAATACCAAGCTGCCCTTGGAATTCTTTGAAGCGCGCAATGCGTTGCGCATCGCGCAATCCGAGGGTGCCGAGACCTACGCCAGCGAAAGCTACCAGCACGCTGTCCAGTTGATGGACAAAACCGATCAGTACGCCACTGCCCGCCACATCGATAGAAAGCCCATGATTGCGGTTGCCCGTGAGGCGGTCCAGACCGCGGAAGACGCCCGCGCCATTACGGTCAAGAAGATCGACCAGGAGCGCCTGGACAACGAGCGGCAAGCGGCCGCCAACGCCCAGGCCCAGACCCAGGCACAGGCGGACGATGCTGCCCGCCGCGCGAAACAGGCTCAGGAGGATCAGGCCCGCGCGGAATCAGCCACGGCTCAGGCGGAGTCAGACGCTGCCAGGGCTCGAACCGATAACGCGGATGCGCAAGCCGCGGCGGCCAGGGCCAGGGCCGATATGGCCGACAGCCAGGCGGCATCGGCAAGTGCGCTCGCGGCGGCGCAGGCCGACGCGGACCAATCCCGTTTGACCGCACAGCAGGCTCAGCAGGCCCAGCAGCAATCGGAAGCCGACAAGGCTGCCATGCGCACGCGCTTGTCAGAACAGTTGAACTCGATCCTTCAAACTCGGGATAGCGCGCGCGGCCTTATCGTCAGCATGTCCGATGTTTTGTTCGACACTGGAAGATATACGTTGAAGCCGGGCGCCCGGGAAAAGCTGTCGAAGGTCGCCGGTATTCTGCTCGCCTATCCTGGCCTCAACATCGAAGTCGGCGGCTACACAGACAATGTGGGCGGTGATCAAATGAATCAAACCCTGTCTGAGAGACGCGCCGGCTCGGTACGCGATTATCTGGTCCAACAGGGTGTAGCGACCAACTCACTTAGCGCGAAAGGTTTCGGCAACACTTTGCCGGTAGCCTCAAACGATAACTCCGCCGGGCGGCAGCAGAACCGCAGAGTCGAACTCTTGGTCTCCGGCGAAGCCATCGGCCAACCCGTCAACGCGACCACTGGAAGCCTGCGTTAGGGCGAGCCGACGCACCCAGAGTGTAATCGGAGGCAGCACTTATGAAAGTGATCAGAATTACGAGCACGGCTCTTCTGGCTTTGCTTCTCGGAGTCGCCGTACCTGCTCTTGGACAGCACGAACAGCAGGGCGAGAAGCAGGATCATCCCGAACAACGACGCGACAAGCGTGAGGCCGCCAGACCCGAACAGCAACACGCTCAGCAAGCGCAGCGACAACAGCAGGACAAGCAGCAACAGCATGCCCAGCAGCAGCAGCGGTCGGACCAGAACAGCCGGACGCAGCAGGCTCGACAACAACAGTCCGATCAGGGCAAGCAGCAACAGCATGCCCAGCAGCAGCAGCGATCGGACCAAAACAGCCGGGCACAGCATGCTCGGCAACAGCAGCTGCAGGGTCAGCACCAGCCGTCTCGCCAGGCTCAACAACGGAGCGGCCATGAACAGCCCCAGCGTAACCAGCAACAGCAGCACTTCAGGCAAGCCGCCTGGCAGGAGCATCGCGCCCGAAGCTGGCAATCAGACCACCGCAATTGGCAGCAGCGAGGTGGATACCACGGCTATCGCATTCCCGACGACCGTTATCGAGGATACTTTGGCCCAGATCATGGTTTCCGCCTTTACGGCTTGCCCTTTCTGGTGGTGGGTGGCTATCCGCGCTTCCAGTACCAGGGCTACTGGTTCAGCGCGGTTGACCCATGGCCGGAGTACTGGGCGAGTGACTGGTACGACACCGACGATGTTTACGTGACCTACGTCGACAACGGCTACTACCTGTACAACCGCAGATACCCCACCGTGGGAATTGCGATCAATATCTCGATGTAGCGGCCGTTCGCATCTACAGCTGCTGCTTTTGGGTTCGGGACAAACCTGGACACAGGGCAGCAGCCTCAGCTCAGCGTCGCTCGCTGAATCGTGTGTACCAGAGGAGAAAAGTATGCTTTGGACCGTCTTCGTAGTTCTGGCAATCTTGTGGCTTCTCGGTTTCAGCATGCACGTAGGCGGAGGCCTTATCCATCTTCTGCTCGTGGTAGCGCTGGTAGTCCTGGTTATAAACCTTGTCAGCGGCCGCCGTAGCGCCATCTAAGGAAGGCCCTCGTGCCGAGTCGGTAATTGAGCCATTCTGCACAGTATTTCGCTTTTAGATGAGTGAAACTAGGGATGCTCCAAGAGAGCGGGATTGCCCGTCAAACCAGGCGCCCGATCCCCTCTCTTGAGGCGATCCACCGCAGGGCACGTTGTGGTGCTCTTGTCCGCCATCTTCGACCGCCGCCCCGATCAAGAAGCCCGTTCGTCACGGCCAGCCTGAGCTTGATTCTGACAAACCTGCGTCTCCTTGAAGTGGGAACAGCGTTCAGCAGCCAAAAAAAATGGGTGCCCGTGTCCTATGGACAGCGAGCACCCTATAGCGCGGTCGGTTAGACCGGCTTTACGTTCTCCGCCTGAAAGCCCTTCGGGCCCTTCGTGACATCGAACTGTACCGTTTGGCCTTCTTGCAGGCTGCGGAAGCCGCCCGCCTGAATCGCCGAGAAATGCACGAAGACGTCTTCGCCACTCTGACGGCTGATGAAGCCAAAACCCTTTGCATCGTTAAACCACTTTACTGTTCCTGTTTCCAATTGTGTTCCTATTTCTATGTGAATTTTCTGCTGAGATGAGTCGCTGCTGGTGAGAAGAGGTGACGCTGGTTGGCGGAACCGATTTTCAACTGCGGGTGAACCAAACTTAGCCGATACCCATTGGATGCACTTCTCCCGCAAACGACTCAGAATCCTGCAAACCGGCCAAAGATCCCTCCCAGGCGACGATGTTTGCCTGCAATGACACTTCCGAGATTGGTTCGATCTGCGCCTTCCAGGAAGCCGGCCTGCGTGTGCCAGACGATATATCGGTGCGCGCTCGATCACGTCGCCCGAGTTCCCGCTCGTATCGAAGCATACGCCCGGTGCGGTTGCAGCCACCTCGAGCCCATCCGGATCACTCGCGGGGTTCCAAAAAACGTCGATTGTCGGTAAGGTTCGGCCGGGCCCGCAGGTTGCCACTTACCGTGACGGAAAAGCTTTGAACGCTCGGTACACCGTCCACCCCATTCACCGTCAGACGGATGGTAAACGGCGCTGCTCTGGTGTAGGCGTGAGACACCTTCGGGCCGCTGGCGCTGGCGCCGTCGCCGAAATCCCAGTGATACTCGATCGCGGACAGCCCGGCTGCTTCTGTCACCGAGAGATGAATCGTCTCGCCGGTGTTGGCAGCCGAGGGTACTTGCGCCTTCACGCTTGGTGCGCTCGCGGAAACCTTGCCGTCGATGAGTTTGATTACTCTCACGGACTCGGGGGCCTGATTCTCTATCCGCACAGTGCCCCCCGCGAGCGTGACCGGCGCGTTCTGGTTCAGCACGTCCGACGCCGTAAAGGTGTGTTCTGCCGGCAGCCCGAGGTCAGCAAGTTTCAGCGTGTGCGACCTCGAGGCCTTTGTCCAATTGAAGACAGTCAAGATCGACTGGCGCGGGCTTTCTTGGAGAAAGAAGATGCTTGGTTGCTCATCCTCGGGTTCGTATGTCATCAGATCGAGCGGCGTGGACGCTCGTCCAACTTTAGCCATATTGAGCAAGTCTGTGTTCTCAACTAATGCCAGGCGATCCTTCTGCGATGCCAGGGCCAGCATATCGTCGCCAATCTCATACATTCCGCCGGACACTGCGGAGAGAGCAACTGATGCCTCCGCAGCCGGCAGAGGCAGTGAGGTGGGCCGTTCGGGGAAATCGCTGAAGAATTGACCCGTCGTGTTGAAAGCGTCGGGATCATTCAGGAAGAAATTGCCGTGCATGTAAAAGCGAGCGGCGATGCCGGGCGCAGCATCCTTCGTTCTTTGAAAGCTGTGGCCCGTATCCACGGAAATCCGGCCCGTATCCACGATTCCCACGGGGTTGAGCATGGGACTTCCGTCCTTGTCCAAAATCACTTCTTCGCCCACAGTGTCGCGGATGATCTGGAGGCCGATGCGCTGGGCTTCGAGGGTTGTCGTATTCGGCCGGTAGCGGTAACCTTCGATCGCCGTGGTGTCCATGAAATCGAGTTTGATGAAGCGGACTCCCCATTCGCGGACCAGCGTCTTGTAAGTCTGACGCAAATATTCCTGCGCTCCGGGATGGGTCGTGTCCAACGCATACAGCACGTCCGTCTTCTGGCCCCAGACGGTGCCCAGGGGGATCGGCTCGCCTTTCGCGTTGTGGACCAGCCAATCCTTGTGGTGCTCGTAGACCCAGGCCCGGCTCGTCACCTCAAAGGGAGCGGTCCATATGCCGAAGGTCAGGCCATCGCCCGTAATGTGGTGTCCCACAAAGCGCATACCGTTGGGGAACTGCTTCGCGTTGGCGGTTGCGAACTCTCCGCGAGCGTATTGGTAGCCTTCATCAATCTGAAAGTATTTGTAGCCGAGTGACTTAAGATGTTCGGCCTGCCAATCCGCATTGCCCAGGCTCTCCCATTCGTTGATGGCGGCATAAAAAGCCGTCCAACTCCACCAACCGATCGGAGTCTCACTGGGGACGCGCGGGTGGTGCAGCCGTCGGATTGCCTCGCCGTAAGCCAGCAACTGAGTGTGGTAGTTCGTCCCGGCCTGAAGCATCAGGCGCTCCGAAGCCAGGTCTGCGCCGGGTTCGAGCGGAAGACTCAGTTCGATCTGATCCTCTGCGGGAGCACCTTTCAGATTGAAATCCTTTTGGATTTCCGTGGTTCCGGTGAAGTCAACGTTGTAAGAGGCAATCTTCGTTTCCGCTCCCGTGCCCGCAGCTTCGAGATGCAGCAAGGTCACAAGCCGGTCGGAGGTCAGCGCGCCGAAGAAGAGACTCTGTTTGCTCTCCCGGTTGTAGATCAGTTGACTCCCCACACCGCGATACATCTCGCCTGGCGCTTTCCCCAGATCGTAGAGACGCAGCGCCGGCCAATCTTCGCTGAAACTGTCTGAGAGGATGCGATCAGCCACGGGATGCCCATCCAGATTGAGCACTGGTTCGCCAATTGCCTCCACCCCTCGAATGGACTGTACCGTCACTTCCTTATTGGTAGTGTTCCGCACTCTCACCTGGACAGTGGCGTAGGGAAGCTGGCCGTAAAGCTGTACGACATAAACCAGATCAGCTTTATTCTCGAGTCCCGTGCACCTGACCGTTACTGCCCGGCCCGAGCCGAGTTCATCGGTGAATGCAGATTCGGAAGCCTGGTGACGAGGGTACTCGTTCGAGCGCAGCCACTGGTGGTCGACCTGTGCGGCCACACGGCTGGTGAACATGGGCTGGCCGCCCCGCACTGCCAGTTGATACGATCCCTCTTGGGCGTTGACGGTCAGGGCCAGCTTGTCGTTGGTCAATTGCTGGGCCGCACAGGGCGCGGCCACAATCAGGACCGCAGTGACAATCGCGAATCCTACATCGCAGAACCGTCCGCAAATCTTTTTCGACACGGCGTAAGCCCCTTTCCACCAGAGGGACGACGAAAAACAGGTTCGCACCAATTCGCACCACCCGCGCAACCAGCGCTGGAGAACCTGATAGGCATCCCGCGGAAGTCCTTGAAAAGATTGGTGGCGGCGGTTGGACTCGAACCAACGACCTAGGGATTATGAGACCCTCGCTCTAGCCACCTGAGCTACACCGCCATTTCAGGAAAACGAACCGAGGAGGAGACGGGAACGGTCCATTCCCGCGTTGAGGCAACGGAGTGGCTCGGCCCGCTGCGCCTATCTTTTTGATTTTAAGAGTCGCGGTTGCAGAGTGTCAAACGATTCAGCCCGGCCCGCAGTCCAAACGTCTCGTCGATCGTTGTTGCAACCCTCCGCGCTTGGAACGAAACTATTCACTCCCATGAGAGCGATCGCAGTCATTCCCGCCCGCCTTGCTTCCACCCGTCTCGCCCGCAAAGCCCTTCGTGAACTCGCCGGCCTTCCCATGATTGGCCACGTTTACCGCGGTGTGGCAGCTTCGCCGCTGCTCGACGGCGTGCTTGTCGCCACCGATTCGGAAGAGATTATGGACGTCTGCCGGAAGAATGGCTGGCAGGCGCGCATGACATCAGTCGCAGCACCGCAGTGGGACTGAGCGCGTCCACGAGGTCTCCAATTCCGACCCGGCCGAAGTGTATCTCAACGTGCAAGGCGACGAACCGCTGACCCGGCCTGAGCATATTGCTTCCCTGCTCAAGCTCATGGAGGACCCTGCCGTCCAGGTGGGAACCCTCAAAACGCCCGCCGCTTCCATCGATGTTCCGAACCCCAATGCCGTGAAAGTCGTGACCGACGCGACCGGGCGGGCGCTGTATTTCTCCCGGGCCACCATCCCTCACGATCGCGACGGTGTCGGACCGGCGTACTACAAGCATCTCGGCTTCTACGCTTATCGCAAGCCCGCGCTGGACCGCTTTGTCTCGCTTCCGGAATCCTCGCTCGAACGCTGCGAACGGCTGGAGCAGTTGCGCTTTTTGGAGAACGGTATCCCGATCCACGTTGCGGAAACGCCCTACGACACTGTCGGAGTGGACACGGAAGAGGATTTGCAGCGCGTGGCGCAACTCCTTGCCCGCCGCTGATCCGGGCGCTGGACCGCATCGTCTCTCAGGAGCGGGAATCGACCGCCAGCTGTGGCTTGCGCCACGCTTCCGCTGCCGCCACCCGCCGCGAGATCGCCGGATGGGAATGGAACAGCCATTCCACCCAGCGCGAAGGGGTTCGCTCGGCTAGATTCTGCGCGGCCAGCTTGTTCATGGAACTGATAAACGGCTGCACGCTCCGGATCGACTCAAATGCATATCGGTCCGCTTGCCGCTCATTAAACCGCGAATACGCATTCATCGCCGGCATCAGCAGGACCGACAATACCGTCGACACCAGCACCAGCAGCGGCAGGTTCGAAAAGTCCGCCAGCCTGTCGAACATGCCCCACTGTTCAATCGACAGGTGCAGCACGTAGTTGGCGGCCCAGAAACCGAATAGCGTGATGACCGCCTGTACCACGATGCTCTTCAGGATGTGCTTGTGTACGTGGTGTCCCAACTCGTGCGCCAGCACCGCTTCAATCTCTTCGGCCGAGTAGTGATCCAGCAGCGTGTCCGCCAGAATGATGCGTCGCGTGGCGCCCAGGCCAGTCAGTGCGGCGTTGGCTTTCCTGCTTTTCTCGGAAAGGTGCCACTTGTAAATGCCCCGCACCTTGGTCCCGGCGCGCTCGCTCAGTCTCACCAGCCGTTGCTTAAGGTCGTCGTTCTCGAGCGGCTCAAACTTGTAAAAAATCGGGAACAGGATCAGGGGCGCAACCTGTGCCATCACGATGAACAGCCCCATGAACATGGCCCAGGCGATGAGCCACCAGTGCTGCGGAGACTGTCGAATGGTGAAATAAAGCAGCTCCGCAATGATCGCCGCAAACACCAGGCCGACCAGAAAGGCTTTGCCTTCATCCCACAGCCAGGAGCGCGTTTTCAGGTTGGTCAACTGGAAGCGCCGTTCCAGCCGCAGCCCGTAGTAGTCGAGCCCGATTCCCAGCAACTTTCCGGCCAGCATCAGCAGGAACACATAAAAGAAGACCGCAAGCGTGTAGTTCTGGAACGCCGCCCGGTAGGCCCAGTCGCGCAGAACCCCATTCCAGCCGGTAAGCAGCAGCACCAGCAGGAATGCCAGTCCCAGCACAAAATCGCTGACCTCCATCCAGCGATGGATGCGGTTGTAGCGTCGCGCCTCGGGCGAGTCGCCCGCCATCGTCGAAATGTCTTCCGCAAATCTCATGCTCGGTACCACTACGATTATCGCCCAAGATGCGGAGATCCTGGCACCATCCATTCCGCCCGAAAGTCCAATGTCTACTGGGACAATACCGCGTGCTGCCATCGGCGGATGCCTCTAAGCACTGGCATTTACGAAGGCTTTCGCCTGGTCGAGAATTTCGGACACCAGTTCCGGGGTCGCCGCCTCTGAGTACAGTCGCAGAAGCGGCTCTGTCCCCGAGGCCCGGAACAGGATCCAGGGCACGGCGCCGCCGCCCTCCGTCGATGCATCCAGGAAAAACTTCACCCCGTCCATATTTTCTTTGCGGATGACATTGAAACGGCCAACCTTCGTTGTCGCTTCCGCGCGCGCCCGCTGAATGGCGGCCTGCTTGACGTTTTCCGGAATGTGCAGGTCGCGGCGCCCGTAATAGTGCGCGCCAAACTCGCGCTGTAGATCCGCCACCAGTTCACCCAGCGGCTTGCGCTCCTCCGCCATCACATTGGCGAGCAGCAACGAGTTCAGGATGCCATCCCGTTCCGGCAGGTAGCGGGAGTACCCGATTCCTCCCGACTCTTCCCCTCCGATGACGATCTCGTGGTCCATCATCAGGTCGGCAATGTACTTGAAACCGATTGGGCACTCGTGCAATTTCCTGCCGTGCTTGGCCGCGATGCGGTCCACCATGCCCGTCGTGTTAAAGGCGCGCACCACGTCCCCCGGCCACTTTTTGCGCTCCAGCAGCCAGCGCAGCAGAACCGCAAAACACTTGTGCGAATCCACGAAACTGCCATCCTCCGCCACCGCGCCGATGCGGTCCGCGTCCCCGTCGGTGGCCAGCCCGGCATGGCATTTTTCCCGCGCCACGGTCTGCCGCAACAACTCGATATGCGGTTCGATGGGCTCGGGATTGATGCCCGGAAACAGCGGATTCAGCTCCTGGCGGATGGCCACATGATCGATGCCATGCTCGCTGAAGATGCGCGTCATCACGCCGCGGCCTGAACCGTACATCGCGTCGATCGCGAATCTGAATTTCGCCTTCGCAATGAGATCGAGGTCCGCGAATTTGCACATGGCATCGATATGCGCCTGCTTGAAATCCACCTCTTCGATGGTCGCGGCCTTTGCCGTCGGCATGGCGCCGGCGTGTAGCTCCTCTTCGATCTTGTTCATGATCGCCGGGGTGGCCGAGCCCCCGAACTTGCCCTTGAATTTCACTCCATTCCAGTTCCACGGATTGTGGCTCGACGTGATCATGACTCCGCCCGCCGCCCCCTGCTGCTTGACCGCCAGGGAAACCGCCGGCGTGGGCGTGCAGTCATTCGCCAGCTTGACCGGGATGCCGGCATTCGCCACCACCTCGGCCACCAGCCGCGCAAATCTGGGCGAGCCAAAGCGGGTGTCGTAGCCGATCATCACTCCACGCCGGCTTTCTTCATGCTTGAGCACGTAGCCGGCAATCGCGCCTGCTACCCGGCGCACGTTGTCGAAGGTATAGTCATCGGCAATGACGCCGCGCCATCCGTCGGTACCAAACTTGATCTCTGTCATAAGCGAATTTCGAGCTGCGAGCTTTGAGCTGCGAGCCGCCCGGGTCAGCACGACCAATTCTGCCAACGGGTTCACTCGAAGCTCACAGCGCGAGCCTTGTAGCTACGTCAGTTTCGACAGCTTCTTTTCATCCAGATACTTCACAATCTTTCCGACGTCCTGCGCCCGCTGGCGAGTCGTGATCAAGAGCGCGTCGTCGGTTTCGACAATCACCAGGTCCCTGACCCCCACCGCCGCGACAAATTTTCCGGGAGCATGCACGTAGTTGCCCGCGGCATCGAGTGTAAAGCTCCCCGCTCCGACAAAAATATTCGTGTCCGCTGACTTCTGTTTCGCGCTCTGGTGTTCATGCAATGCGGTCCACGACCCGAGATCATTCCACCCAAAATCCGCCGGCAGACAGAAAATCTTTGATGCGCCCTCGCCCTTCGCCGAGCGTGGCTCCAGCAGCGCATAGTCGATGCTGATGTTTTCGCACTTGGGATATAACTTCCGAAACACGCTGTCAAACTTACGGGATCCGAACGACGCCGCGATCTCCTCCAGCAGCGCAGCCGTCTTCGGCAGATGCTCCCGCAATGCATTCGCCAGCGTGCGCGCACTCCAGAGAAACATCCCGCTGTTCCAGTAGTAGTTTCCCGCCGCCAGAAATTCGCTCGCCCGTGCCGCGTCCGGCTTCTCCGTGAATCGCCGAACTCGAAATGCGCCGCCATCGCGCGCGCCCGCTTCGATGTAGCCGTAACCGGTCTCGGCGCGGCTTGGCTGGATTCCCAGCACCACAATGTTCTCGCCCTGCTGGCTGATTTCCGCGCCTCGCGCGATGGTCTCCCGGTAACGCTTTTCGTCGCCGATCACGTGATCCGAAGGAAACATTCCGATTACCGCGGAGGGATCGGTTCGCAACAGCAGGAACGCCGCCAGCCCGATCGCAGGCGCAGTATTTCGCCCGACCGGCTCCGCGATGATCTGGCGCCGGTCCAGCCGGGGCAACTGGCGCGCGATGGCGTCCTTCAGGTCGTCGTTGCTGATCACCCACACCCGTTTCGCCGGCGCCAGCGGCAGCAGCCGGTTCACCGTCTGCTGGATCATGGTCTGCTTGCTGTCAAGCGGCAGCAATTGCTTGGCCCGCCGCTTGCGGCTTAACGGCCAGAAGCGCGTGCCTCGTCCGCCCGCCAGAATGATGGGATAAAAATTCGCTTGTTTAGTCACGCAATTTCACAAGAATCGCTCGCATTCGCCAACTGCCGGTTACATCCGCGTGTCGGGTTCCGGCGGAGGCGTTCCCGGCACATAAGCCTTCAAAAAACTGACGCCCCACTGCGGCCGCACTCCAAACGTTTCAACGCTGGCGGGAATGACCGCCGCATCCCCCTTCGCCAGCGTGACCGGTTCCATGCCCTGCGCTTCCACAATGCCGCAGCCTTCCACCGCCACCAAAATCTGCACCGAGGTTTTCCCGTCCGCGTCCCTGGTGCGAAAGGGCTGTGGCTCCTTTAATTCGTACTGATCGACCACGAAGTAAGGAGCCCGGATCATGGGCGCCAGGGTATTCTTCGTTTGTCCGATTTGCGATGGCGCCGGCCGCACTACTTTCCCCGACGCCACTTTTTCTTTCACCGCCGCCAGCCCTTCCTTCAGATGCAGTTCACGGGGCCGTCCGTAGTCGTACAGGCGATACGTGCAATCGGATTGCTGCTGCGTCTCCACCAGAATCGCGCCCGGTCCCAGCGTGTGCACCGTCCCGCCCGCCACGTAAATCATTTCGCCCGGATAGATGTTGATCCAGTTCAAGAGCTGTTCCGCGCGTTTCTCTGCAATGGCCTGCTGCAGGTCGGAACGCGTTACGCCCGCTTTCAGTCCCATGGCGACCTGCGATCCCGGCTTGGCGGCCGCCACGTACCAGCATTCGGTTTTTCCCCAGGGCTGCCCGGTGCGTTGCGCCTCCGCGTCGTCCGGGTGCACCTGCACCGACAGTTTCTCGTGCGGGAACAGGAACTTCAGCAGCAGCGGGAAGCGCTTACCGTCGCGTGCGGCTTCCCCCACCAAAGTTCGGCCACATTGCTGGCTTAGACTCGGACAAGGTACGCCCCGCCAGAGGTCCGTTGGCAACCTTGCAATCGTCGCCCGTAAGCCAGGCCTCGCCGATCTTTTCGTCGAATTTATGGTCCGGGTAGATCGGGGACAGGTCCGTCGTGCCCCACGGGCGCGGGTCAAAGGCAGGTTGCATTCTCAGTGGGTAGAGGTCGGTCATTGGTATTCAGAAAAGAACCGGTCGACCCAACATGAGCCGACCGGCTAGGTTCTCGCAGCTTAGACGCAAATCGCGGAAAAACGGATGTGCCGAAGAACCGGGCATCCGGCTGCAGAGCTTTGCGCTAGAGAGCTGCAAAGAATTTCCGCATGCGCTCCAGTCCTCGATCCAGTTCCCCGACCGAAGTCGCGTACGAAACGCGGATGTGATCGCCGGTGCCAAAACCCTCGCCGGGAACGGTCGCCACATGCGCCTCCCGCAGCAAGCCGGCCGGCGACATCCGACGCCGACTTGACGCCGCCGTTGCCGAAAAACGCCGAAATATTCGGATAGGCGTAGAACGCGCCTTCCGGAAGCGTGCACTTCACGCCCGGAATGGCGCGCAACCCGTTGACCAGGTGATCGCGCAGCTGGATGTACTCGCGCCGCATCTCCGCCACGCACTCCTGCGGCCCTTTCAGGGCGCCAACCGCCGCCTTCTGCACGATCGATGTCGGGTTCGATGTGGACTGGCTCTGCAGCTTGGCCATCGCACTCACTACCACCGCCGGCGCCAGCGCGTACCCCAGCCGCCAGCCGGTCATGGCGTATGTCTTCGACAAGCGATCCCAGAATCACCAACCGCTCTTTGTACTCGCGTGAGCGACCCCACCGAAAAATTCCTGTCCGTGTAATTCAGGTACACGTAGCACTCATCGGAGATGACCCAGATGCCGCGCTCGTGCGCCATGCGGATGATCTCCGTCATGTGCTCCGGCTTCATCACCGCGCCCGACGGGTTCGATGGCGAATTCAGGATGATCATCTTCGTGCGGGAGGTGACCTTCTCCAGCACCATCTCCGCCGTCAGCGCGAAATTGCGCGACTCGTCGGTCTCGACCAGAACCGGCTTCCCGCCCGCGTAACGGATGATGTCCTTGAACGAAACCCAGTAGGGCACCGGCAGAATCACTTCGTCGCCGTGATCGACCAGTACCTGCAGCGCATTGAACAGCGCATGCTTGCCGCCGACCGAAGCGATCACTTCCTCGCGCCGGTACTCGGAGGCAAAGTCGGCGGCGTGCCGCTGCACGATCGCATCGCGCAGTTCCGCCGTTCCTGCCACCGCCGTGTACTTCGTGAAATTCCCCTGGATGGCGGCAATGGCGGCGTCCTTGATGTGCTGCGGCGTCGCGAAGTGCGGCTCGCCCGCGCCGAAAGTCGACCACGTCGATGCCCTGGCTGCGCAGCTTGTCGGCCTCGGCCACGACCGCCATGGTGGCGGAGGGCTCGATGCGATTGATGCGTTCGGTCAGCTTGATCGCCGGGGTGACTGCGGTCGTGGTTGGAGTCATGCTTTTTTCCTTGCCCTGGATTTCCGACTTTCGGATTTCTCGCTCTTGCCTGCGGCGAACTCCGCCAGCTTGTAGGCCGGATCGAGCTTCCCGCGCAGGTTCTGCTCGACCAGTTCCGGCACCAGCGCCCTCACCGAGCCGCCCAGTTGCGCCACTTCCCGTACCAGTCGCGAGCTCACATACGAATACTTTTCCGCCGGCATCATGAACACGGTCTCCAGTTCCGGCCGCAGCTTCCGGTTCATCAATGCCATCTGCAGCTCATACTCGTAGTCGCTCAGCGCTCGAATTCCGCGCAGCACGCTGCTGGCACCTACCCGCACAGCGTAATCCACCGTAAGCCCATCGAACGTGTCAACTCGCACGTTGCTGTAGTGCGCGGTCAGCGTTTCCAGCATACCGACCCGCTCGTTCACGCTGAACAGCGGATCTTTCTCCGGATTCCGCAAGATCGCCACCACCAACTCGTCGAAGATCTTGCTGCCTCGCTCGATCAGATCCAGGTGCCCATTGGTAGGTGGATCAAACGAGCCGGGATAGATGGCGATATTCTTATTCAATTGTCCTCGCGAACAACCGGAGAGACTGGGTGAACGATTTGATTTTAGTGGGCGGAGAACAGGGATGGCAAACGGATAGTCACTGGCCGCTGAAACCAGGCCGCAAGTCGTCGTGAGGCTGCTCGCCGGCTATCGGGCTGTGAGCCCCTATGCCTGAGAAGAGTCCGCCGTTTCAGTGGCGGGTAAAATCACAAAAGAAAGGCCGTCCCGCAGGGAACGGCTGAGATGAAGCATGCAATCTCTGCAACGCGGCTGGGAACTTGTCAATCTCAGGCCGCGTCACGCACGCCGGGTAGCCATCCCGTCGCGGTTGGCTAACGTCTTGCCGCCGGCACCTTTGCCCCCGCGTCCGTCCCCGTGGGCATGGTCGCCACTTTGCTCGTCGGTTGGGCCGGGGCTGCACCGTTGCTCGGTGCGGCTGGCGCCGTACTCGCCGGAATCAATCCCAGCGCCTTGCGCACCTCCACCTCCAACTTCGCCAGCGTGTCCTTATTATCTTTCAGGAACTGCCGCGCATTCTCCCGTCCTTGCCCGATGCGCTCGCCCTTATAGCTGAACCACGATCCCGATTTCTCCAGCACATTGTTGTTTACCGCCAGATCCAGCAGGTCGCCTTCGCGCGAGATGCCTTCCCCGTAAAGGATGTCGAACTCAGCCTCGCGGAACGGGGCCGCCACCTTGTTCTTCACGATCTTCACGCGGGTACGGGAACCGGTCACCAGGTCGCCTTCCTTGATGGCCGCGATCCGGCGTATGTCGATGCGCACCGACGAATAAAACTTCAGCGCGCGCCCCCCCGTCGTGGTCTCGGGATTGCCGAACATCACGCCGATCTTTTCGCGGATCTGGTTGATGAAAATCAGGCAGGTGCGCGACTTCGACACGATGCCGGTCAACTTCCGCAGCGCTTGCGACATCAGCCGCGCTTGCAACCCCATGTGGCTGTCGCCCATCTCGCCGTCGAGTTCGGCTTTGGGGACCAGCGCCGCCACCGAGTCCACCACCAGCACATCAATCGCATTCGAACGCACCAGCGCCTCGGCAATCTCAAGCGCCTGCTCGCCGTAGTCGGGCTGCGAGACCAGCAGGTTCTCCACATCCACGCCCAGCTTCTTCGCGTACTGCGGATCGAGCGCGTGTTCCGCGTCCACAAATGCGGCCATCCCGCCCGTCTTCTGCGCCTCCGCGATCACCTGCAGCGCGATGGTGGTCTTGCCGGAGGACTCCGGCCCGAAAATTTCGACCACGCGGCCACGCGGGAACCCGCCCACGCCCAGCGCCGCGTCAAATGAGATCGCGCCCGTCGGGATCACGGCGATGGGAACGATGGCTTCCTTCGATCCCAACCGCATAATCGAGCCCTTGCCAAACTGCTTTTCAATCTGGGAGAGCGCGAGGTCAATTGCTTTTGCACGTTCGTCGGCCATGATGGCTCCTGGGAGAAAATGTTGGGTTTTATGAAGACCCTCGTAGCGTACACCCACGGGCTGGCGGGTCGTAGTGCTGATCGTCACAGCGATTTCGGTCAATATACCACGAAGCGAATAAAAAGCGAAATAGAGTACCGGGGACTCCCGGCATCCAAGCCTCCGGGCAATTTCAGGGGACGACGAGTTGACCCGAGATGCCCCTAGATGGCTCGACCCCGCCTTCACCGTTTCAGCAAGTCAATCGGTTCCTTCACATCGTGCACCCGGAAATATTTTCCCAGAGCGGGATACTTCCGTGCCACCGCCTCGTACATCGCATACGCCACACTTCGATAGGACATGTGCCCGGCCGGGGCGGTACGCAATTCCGAGATGTACACCACCTCGGCGAAATCCATCTTGAAGAGCGTGCGCTTCCGATATCCCAGCGGGATCAGGTATTGCGCGTTCTCCAGCGTCTCCTCGCCCGGTCGGCGCGCGATCTGCCCGGCGGCGGTGGCGGCGTGCTTCATGGCGGCATCGTAACCCTGGCGCGCGCCCGCCGCCTCGATTTCCGGCGGCGTGTCGTACCCGTGCGCGGTTGAAAATCCCTGCCCGATCTGAACACAGCGCCGGTGCCGGTGCATGTCGCGGAATCCGCCAATGTCCATCAGGATGTCGAAGCGGAACTGCTGTCCGGCGGAGAACGGACGCAGCATTTCGTCGTGTTTGCCGCGATGGCGCAGCCCCAGGTCGACGATCTCGCGCCGCATTTTTTCCCCCGTGGCCTGGATCGCCTGCCGCAGCTGGCGGTACGGGTAGTGGCAATGCTCGTACAGCAGTGTGGTCGCCAGTTCAACTTCCATGGGCTCTTCGTCGAGCAGGTCGACCAGCTTCGATGGAGCAATCTGGGTTCTGCCCATCAACTCGACCGCGGCTTGCTGCAGCGCGCGGCGCGTTTCTATCTCATAGGGGCTGGGGTTTGCGTACTTCACCAGCGTCGGGGCCACCCGGACTTCTTTCAGCAACTGCTGTTCGGCTCTGGCGCCCAGTTCCGGCGACACGGCGCGAATCTCTGCGACCAGTTCCTCGAGCGATTCCTGGTTCGCGTTATACGCAGGCGAGACGGCCGCATTCCTGAGCAATTCGCCGAGATGCCGGATTTCCCGGTGGGTATGCGAGAGCAGATGGGAGACCTGCGACTCCAGGGTGCGGGCGTTCACGATTTCGCCGAGCGAGGTGTTGGTGCCCAGTGGCAGCAGGTAGCGCGAAATATCGAAGGCCCGCGCGCGCACGGTGCGCTCGTATGCCTCCGGCTTCATCTCCTCCGGACGCGGCGTGATTTCCGCCAGGTATTCGTAGATCCTTTGCGAAAGCGCCTCATACACCTCGAACAATCCAGCCATGGTATTGCGATAGAGCGTGCGCGCCTGCTCGTCCCCGCCAAACTCCGGCGCGTAGTAGCCGCTCTTTTTAAAGTCCTGGTAGCGGGTGGAGCGCTCCTGGCCGTCCCAGCGCTGCTCGTCGGCCACCGCGATCGCGGCCAGAATGGATAGCTTTTCGATGGCCAGCGCGATGTGGGCCAGATCCGCAATGGACCGGTGCCCGTACTGAAAATAGAAGGTGTTCAGGAATTTCTCGGCCTTCTGGGCGGTAATTTCCTTCAGCGACTCCTTCATCGATAGCGCCGACCGCGAGTACTTGGCCATGGCATAGGCCTGGACTTCGGGTTCCACGCCGTAGACGGCAAACACCTCTACCGCCGGGGAGTCGGTAGCCGGGGAATCGGGAGAAGACGCGTTTTTGTTGAGGGGCACTGGCTTGGTCATGACTTCAGACATGGGAGTGCTGGAATGGTATCTGGCTGGATGCGGTTGCGCAATGCGGGACTTGCGAGGTTTTTCGCGAAAAACGCAAGCCAAAAAGGGGTGTGCCGCGTGGTCCCTCTAACTTTTGTCACTTTCCAGCGGAGCGGTGAATCATATATAAACTAGTCAACTCAATTGCTGATGAAACGCTTTGTCCTCATAGTCCTCCTCTTAGGACTGTCAGTACCGGGTTTTGCACAAGCAATGTTTTCCGCAGGCCGGGGCCGAGTGTTGCCGGTTGCCGACGGGACATTGCCGGCCTATCCGCTCGTCTCGGCGGACGCCCAGCCCGTTCCTGCACTGGGCGCCCCGGTGCAGTTGCCCGTAATGTCTCCGGAACTGGCCATGTCCACCTACCAACACCACGTTTCGCAGCAGGCCGCCGCATTATCGGCGTATTCCGCCATCACCGTGGTCCGGGCCGAATTGCCCGACACCGCGCAGCAGGGCGAGTTCGAGCTGCAACGTAAATACGAGGCGCCGCACACCCTGCAATTCACTCCGGTGCACTATACGGGCGATGGATTTGTCAAAAGCAACGTGATCACGCGCCTGCTGCAGTCCGAAGTCGATCACGTCCAGAAGGACGATCCCGCCCTCACCGCCATCAGCCCGGCGAACTATAAGTTTTCCTACAAGGGCGCGAGCCGGCTTCAGGACCGGCTGGTTCACGTCTACCAGGTGAAGCCCCACAAGAAGCGCCTGGGACTCTTCAAAGGGCGCATTTACCTCGATGCTCACAGCGGAGCGCTGCTGCGCGTCGAAGGCAGCGCGGTCAAATCGCCATCGTTCTTCATTAAAAACATAGAATTTTGGCAGGACTATGCCGATGTGCAGTCCTTTACCCTGCCGGTGCACATCCATTCCGAAGCCCGGGCGCGCATTGTAGGTCGCACCATCGTCGACATCGTTCACCGCGATTACCAGGCGGTGCCAGTGTCCCCGACACAAACCGCACAGCAACTGCCCGCCATGTAGCCGTCTCCTCGCCCCGTAGACTTGGGGCTCGAATCGCTCTTCTTCCACGATTACCATCCAGCGCGCCTCGCCTTGCCCCGCCCGGTTGCACTGGCCGCTCTACAATCGGGTGGTGCATCCTGCCCTCAAGTGCGTCGCCCATCGTCCCTGGCCACTGCCCGCAGGGCCGTGGGTCATGCAGCAAAGCTGGCACGATCTTCCCTTCGTCCACTGGCCCGTCGCGCCAGACGCGATGGGACTCTCTACCGCGGTGAGATCCACCACCTGCCCTGGCCACTGCAGGATGCATCCGCCCACATCAGCGTCAATCGCATGGCAAGTGCTGCCGGACTCGTCCTCCCGGATGCGGCGCCCCTTCTGCACTTCGCGAAGCGCCTGGATGTGTTGATCTGGCCGCTGCGTCAGACGATTTAGCCTGCCGCAATTCTCGCCGGACCCTGCCGAGTTGCGACCAGTCCTTGCCACAAGCCATATCCTCCTTCTATCCTTCTCGCCAAACCATGCACGAGTATGACCTCCTGCTATTCAACCTTTTTGCCATCTTCGTGGCCGCAAAGGTGATTGCAGAAATCTTCGAACGTCTCCAACTCCCCGCCGTACTGGGAGAGATTCTTGCCGGCGCGCTCATCGGCCCATATGCATTGGGTTGGATTCATCCCAGTGACTCGCTGAAAGCAATTGCCGAGATCGGCGCCATCTTTGTCCTGTTCGGCGCCGGCCTGCAAGTCAATCCCAAGGATTTGATCGGCGTAGGCCGTACGGCTGTTTCGGTTGCGGTGGCTGGCATCATTCTGCCATTTACGCTCGGCTTCGCTTACATGCACTGGCGCGGCGATGCGCTGACCGAATCGGTCTTCGTGGGAGTCGCCATGGTGGCGACCAGCGTGGGCATTACGGCGCGCGTACTCGGCGATCTGGGCGTGCTTTCTTCGCACACGGCCAAGATCATTCTGGGCGCCGCCGTGTTCGACGATATTCTCGGCATGCTGCTGCTGGCGGTGGTCGACGGATTGGCGCAGGGCGGCGGCGTGGAGTGGGTGCGTCTCGGCGTGCTTGCCGGCGAAGCAATTCTGTTTGCCCTCTTCATGATTTTCATTGGCCCGCGCATTCTTTCGAAACTTCGCCCCAGCCTGGCCCATCTCTCGACCCACGATGCTCCCCTGATCCTGGCGCTCATGGTGTGCCTCGGCCTCTCCTTTGCAGCGGCCCGGATCGGCATGGCGGCCATCATCGGAGCATTTTTCGCGGGCATGATTTTCTCCGAGTGTTCCCCGGAATGGGACTTGCGGCCGCGCGTGCACGCCATCACCGAATTCCTCGGGCCGTTCTTTTTCTTCTCGATCGGCTCGCAACTGGACGTGAAGTTGTTCAACCGCGAGGTGCTGGCCGTGGCGACCATCGTGTCCTTCCTCGCGATCATCTCAAAGCTCGCCGGCTGCGGCCTCCCGCTCATTCGACAAGGCTGGAAGGCGGCCCTGACCGTGGGCGTGGGCATGATGCCGCGCGGTGAAGTCGCCCTGATCGTGGCGCTGGTGGGGCTGAACTCGGGGATCATTGCGCAGTCGACCTACGCGATCGTGGTCTTTATGACGGCGGTGACAACCGTGCTGGCGCCGCCGCTGTTGCGCTACTTGTTCCGGAACGAAGCAAATCGGACGCCGGTGGGAGCGCACGGGAGTTTGTAGCGCGCGCTGGACTCTATCCAGGCAGCGGACCCCAGTTACTCCGTCAGCAGCGCGCGCAACGAATTCAGCAGGGGGTTGTGCCCATCTTCCTTGAGGACCAGCACGCCCGCCAGTTCACTCACTCCATCCACCGCCTCGGTTGTCTCGGTCAGGACGATGGTGGGAACCTCCGGCCGAAGCCGCTTGATCTCCTGGGCAATGAGCGTCACGTCCTCGTGATTGCGGTCGAGGTCGAGCACTACGGCATGCACCCGCCCGGAGGTGGACAATCGGATGGCGTCGAATCCATTGCTTGAGTTCAGTACCCGGTATCCCGCGTCCCTCAAAAACTGCCCGCGCGAGAACAGCGCCGCGCGGTCGCAGGAAAAATGGAGAACTGCCGGGCGTTTCTTTTGGTGTTCTGGCAAGTTAAACCTTCGTTTCCGGGACCGCAGGCGCGCAGCCCCCAACCGGAAAGGATCCCATCATTCCCGGCCTTATATTCAGGACTGCGTCGGAATATATCTGTGCGATACAGCTCACAAGGCAAAATAAATATTTCGCGCGGAACAAAATTGAAAAATGAATCCTGTATGCCCGCGTACCCTCAGTTGTGCCTGAGCAGGCTATAATTTCCCGATCTCATTCCTGCTTGCTTGGTTCCAGGAGCCCGTGAAATGACCCTCTCCGGACGCGTCGCGCTGGTCACAGGCGCTTCGCAAGGTATCGGCCACGCCTGTGCGCTCAAGCTCGCGGAAGCGGGTGCGGCGGTTGCCGTGGCGGCGCGCACCCAGCCAAAGCTCGACGAACTGGTCGCACAAATCACTGCCGCAGGTGGGAGGGCCGCCGCCTTTTCCATGGATGTGGCCGACGAAGAGCAGATCAAGTCCGCATTCAAGGCCGCCATCGCCCACTTCGGAAAAATCGACATTCTCGTAAACAATGCCGGCATCACCCGCGACCAGCTGGTCATGCGCATGAAGCGCGCAGACTGGGATGCGGTGCTCAATACCAACCTGACCTCTGCCTACGTCTGCACCCAACAGGTGATTGGTTCGATGTTGAAGCAGCGCTGGGGCCGGATCATTAACGTGACCAGCGTATTCGGGCAGACCGGCCAAGCCGGGCAAGCCAACTACGCCGCATCGAAAGCGGGACTCATTGGACTGACCATGGCCATCGCCCGCGAGGTTGGCTCGCGCCATATCACCTGCAATGCCGTCGCTCCCGGTTTTATTGCGACCGCCATGACCGACGGGCTCCCCGAGGAAATCAAGCAGACCGGTTTGAAGATGATTCCGCTGGGCCGCATCGGCACGCCCGACGATGTAGCGGGCGCGGTGCGATTCCTGGCGTCCGACGACGCGTCCTATATCACCGGGCACGTCTTGAATATCAACGGTGGAATGTTGATGGGGTAGAAATGCGCTGGAACCACTAGGCGCGAAGCTACACCACGAAACCGGGCCGCGTTCGAGACCTTCGTGACACTTCGTGTCCCTGTGTTCGACCGAGTTTGCGGTTGCATGATGAAATCCGGCGACACCCCCGAACTCCTTACCATCGCGCAGGCTCAGTCCACCGCGCAGCTCGCGCAAGTCCGCGAGCTGTTTCTCGAGTATGCGAAGTCTCTCGGGTTCAGCTTGTGCTTTCAGAGTTTTGATCAGGAACTGGCTGGCCTGCCGGGAGACTATGCTCCTCCCGGCGGACGCCTGCTGCTCGCCGCATACGATGGGCAAGTCGCAGGCTGCATTGCCCTGCACCCGCTCGAGCCCGGCACTTGCGAGATGAAACGTCTCTATCTCCGGCCCGCATTCCGCGGTAAGGGCCTGGGGCGGAAGCTTACGGAGCGGATCCTGCACGAGGCCCGCTCCATCGGCTACCGGCGCCTGCGTCTGGACACGGTTGAGCCCGTGATGAAGGACGCCGTCGCCATGTACCGCAAGCTCGGGTTTCGGGAGATTGCTCCCTACCGGGCCAATCCGATGGAGGGTACGCTCTACCTGGAACTGACGCTGGCTTAGTTCGCACCGCAAACATCCATGAACTATTCATTTCGCATCGGACAGGGCGTCGTCTCACTCCTACCGCTTCGAAGGCAACCGTTTGATTGTTTCCGACTACGAAACCGCCCCGAATGGACAGCCCAGTGCCTACCGGCTCATATGGGAGCGCGTCGAAAAGCCGGGCCCCTAAATCTGAAAACATAGGATGTGCACTATGAAATGCATCATGCGCAAAATGTTGTTCGTCTCCGCCGCTGTGCTTGCCCTGGTAGCAGTCTCCTTCGCCGCCGCCAAAGAGGTTTCCTACAAAAGCGGCGACGAAACCGTGAAGGGCATTCTCTACACACCTTCCGGCAACGGACCGTTTCCCGGAATCGTCGTGATTCACGAGTGGTGGGGCCTCAATGACTGGGTGAAAGAACAGGCGTCGAAACTCGCCGACCAGGGGTATGCCGCCTTGGCGATTGACCTTTACCGCGGAAAAGTGGCCGATAATCCCGGAACAGCCCATGAAATCATGCGCGGCGTTCCCGAAGACCGCGCTGCCCGGGACCTCCACGCGGCGGTCGAGTTCCTGAAGTCCCAACCGAACGTCCGCAAGGATCGCATTGCTTCGGTTGGCTGGTGTATGGGTGGCGGCTACTCCCTGAACGTGGCCCTCACCGAGCCGACGCTCACCGCTGCCGTCATCAACTATGGGCACTTGGCCACCGATCCCGCCGCCATCCATAAGATCAATGCCGCCATCCTGGGCAACTTCGGCGGACAGGATCAGGGCATTCCTCCGGATGACGTCAAGAAGTTTGAGGAAGCGCTGAAGAAAGATGGCAAGAAGGCCGACATCAAGATTTATCCCGACGCCGGACATGCGTTCGAGAATCCGAACAACAAAGCCGGCTACCGCGCTGACGATGCCGCCGATGCCTGGCAGCGTACCGTCAGCTTTTTGAACAGTACCTTGAAGAAGTAACTCCGAATAACAGGCCAGCCACCGCGGGCTGGCCTGCTTATCTGCATGATTACGCGGCTCGCTCTGCGGCCGAGGAGGGCAGCTTCGCGGCCACTACGTCGATCTTCTGAATGTCCGGCGGCTTGGCCAGCAATTCCGAGGCGTTTGCCATTAATGCGGCTGCGACCTTGCCTGTAAGGTGTGCCTGCCGGCCCGCTTCATTCGGAAATGCATCGAAGATGCCGAAGGTGGAAGGGCCCATCTGGATTCCGAACCATGCAACCGTGGCCGGTTCCTGCTCCACCAGCGGGAGTCCGCTGCGTAGAAACTCAGCCACTGCTTTTTCCTTGCCCGGCTTTGCTTCGAGACGGACCCATAATGCAACGCGAACAGCTTCCGACATGAGTTACCTCTTATCTAGCTCGTATGAGCTCGTGGAATCCGAAGTGGCCCGAGCGGACCAGGAGCCGTGTGGGTGGCTCGCTCCATCCGATCCACCTATCATAGAACAGCAAAGCTGTCGGCACAGTTGCGCATCATCGAACGCCTTGGTTGTTGCTAACCTGTTTTCGCCACGCGCTTCGCGCTCTCACATTGCAGAATTACTCCATCACTTCATCGCCGCTCGCACAAATGTCTAGCGCGAAACGGTTTTGATCCAGGACTAATTTCCACTTGCCAGACGGTACTACTCTGGTTACTATGCAATCCAACTTCGGTCGGGGTTTGGGTATGCGTCATCATTTATGAACATCGGCGAGACCATCCGCAATTACCGGTTGCAAAAGGGCATGTCACAGGGCGATATCGAAAAGCGCACTGGACTTCTGCGCTGTTACCTGTCGCGGGTGGAAAACGGGCACACCATCCCTTCCCTCGATACCCTCGCGAAAATTGCCACCGCGATGGAATTGCCGCTTTCTCAATTCTTCTCCGATTCCGGCCACACCAACGGGTCGAAGGGATTGCCCCAGCTTTCCGAAGACGAAGTGCGCTTTCTCAGCCAGATCCGCCGCTACTCCACCAGCCTGAATGACAGCGATCGCAAGCTTGTGCTGGCCATGGTTAAGAAGATGGCCTCCAGCGCAGCCCGCTGAGGGCTTGGCGCTGGTTATTAGCGGTTTGTCCCTGGACTTATAAGCTCCTCAGTCGTTAGCACGTCCCCGCCGTGTCTCTGCGCCGCGATTTTCACCATCCCCTGGCAAAACTCGAGACCGAGCTCACCGCTGAACGCCAAAAGCTGATGTCTGCTCTTAGTACTTTCGGGCTACTCCTTCCGTGTCCGCCCGGTATCTCCCCGAAACCGCACCTTCTGCCTAGACTCATCTCTGGAAGGGGCGCGCCTTGACCATCGACGAGGAACTGTCGCATCTCGACTCCCTGCTTCGCCGCTTGAAGATCGAGTACGAGGTGTATTTCAACAACCCCACCAAGCGACCGCCCGCGGACATGGAATGGAAGGTCCTCGCCTTGATCCGCAAACACTCCGATGGCGGACGCATGAATTTCACCCAGCGTTTCCGCTATAACGAAATGGCCCAGCGCTATGCCATTTACAGCGATTTGTGGCGCAAGAAAATGCGCATCCGCGAAGAAGGCTATCGCCGTCCGCAGGATGCATTGCTTTCTGTCCAGGGTGTCCGTGCCGTTCCAGAACACGAGGCCAAGCATCACACGGTCTATGGAGTCGGGAGCACAGCCGAACCTCGCTCCTTCACCATGGAATGTTCCGAGAACACAACCGGAGAGCACGTAGAACGGCTGTATAACGCGTTGGTGGCCGCCAAGAAGAAATCCGGGGAGGCGGTTACCGGCAACCTCGACACCTTTTCCACCTTCGTGAAAAAGAAGACCGACGAAATCCGCAAACAACATGGCTGCCAGAGCGTGGAATATTCTGTGGAGCTGCAAGACGGCCAAGTGAAGCTGAAGGCCAAAGCGAAGAGCTAACCGCTGTCGTCAGTCCTCAGCAAAATCTCATTCGTGCACCGTGTGACGCGCGCTGTGCGCAACTCTGCCCTTGCGCGACAGCAGCCTTCTTTGAGCAGAGTCGAAGGGTCCTTTCCGGTTGGCGCGAAAGCGCGCCCGCTGGCGACTGACGGCTCCCGACTGATGTAGAATTTTCCCGTCGCTCCTCCCGCGGCATTATCCCTTCTCCCTGCGAGGCGTTCCGATGTCGAAGATCCAGCGTGCCATCCTCAGCGTGACCGACAAGACCGGCCTGGTGGAGTTTGCCCGCAAGCTCGAAGGCATGGGCGTGGAACTCATCTCGACCGGAGGCACCGCTAAACTGCTGCGCGACTCCGGGGTCGCGGTAAAAGACATATCCGACCTGACCGGTTTCCCCGAAATGCTCGACGGCCGAGTCAAGACGCTGCATCCCAAGGTGCATGGCGGAATTCTGCACCGGCGCGAGAATCCGGCGCACCGCTCGGCCGTCGCCGACCACGGCATTCAGCCCATCGACATGGTAGTCGTTAACCTCTATGCCTTCGAGAAGACCGCGTCCAAGCCCGGTGTGCCGTTCGACGAACTGGTGGAGAACATCGACATCGGCGGGCCGTCGATGATCCGCTCGGCCGCCAAGAACTTTCAGGATGTCGCCGTGGTCACTTCGCCCGGCGACTATGACGCGATTGCCCAGGAAATGGCGAATTCCGGGGGACAGCTTTCCGCTGCCACCCAGTGGCGGCTGGCGCAAAAAGCCTTCGCCACCACCGCTGCCTACGACTCCGCCATCGCCTCCACCCTGGAGCGCGTCCATTCCAATGGGCACTTCGAGCTCGGTCCCGCGGAAGCTTTTCCCTCCACTTTGCGTCTTTCCTTCCAGAAAGTGACCGACCTGCGCTACGGCGAGAATCCTCACCAGAAAGCCGCCATGTATTCCGACGGCTCCGGCAAGGGCGTTGCGAACGGGCAGCAGTTGCAGGGTAAGGAGCTCTCCTACAACAACATCGTCGACCTGCAAGCTGCCTGGGATCTGGCCCAGGAGTTCGAAGAGCCGGTCGTGGCCATCATCAAGCACACCAATCCGTGCGGCACCGCCACCGGCAAGACGCTGCTCGAAGCCTACAAAAAGGCTCTGGAGTGCGACCCCGTCTCGGCCTTCGGCGGAGTCATTGGCGTAAACCGCATTATCGATGGCGCTGCCGCCGAAGAAATGGCCAAACTGTTTCTCGAAGTGATTGCCGCTCCCGGATTCGACGATGCAGCCAAAGCTAAATTCGCCTCCAAAAAGAACCTGCGCCTGGTCGACATCGTCCCTTCCGATCAGAAGTGGGTGCTGAAGAACGTGTCGGGTGGGATGCTTGTACAGGACGCCGACATCCGACCCTTGGCCGAGTCCGACCTTAAGGTAGTGACCAGGCGTCCCCCCACTCCGGAAGAAAGACGCGCTCTACTCTTCGGCTGGAAGGTTTGTAAGCACGTGAAATCGAACGCGATCCTTTACGTGCGCGACGGCCAGACCGTGGGTGTCGGAGCTGGCCAGATGAGCCGAGTGGATTCCTGCAAAATCGGGGCCATGAAAGCCCAGCTGCCCCTGAAGGGGACCGTCGCCGCCTCAGACGCCTTCTTCCCGTTTCCCGATGGGGTGGAGGAGATTGCCAAGGCCGGATCCACCGCCATCATTCAGCCGGGCGGATCCGTGCGGGACCAGGAGGTCATCGAAGCGGCCGACCGCCATAACATGGCGATGATCTTCACCGGAGTTCGGCACTTCCGCCATTGAGTGTGGGACCAGGGAATCCCTGCTCCCGCGCCCACATGTTTGCTTTGTCTTTGTGCTTGCGCACGGCGCCCGCATCCGCTGTAAATACCACCAGTCCCTGTACTTTGGTGGTATGCGTCGGACCCTTTTAAGCTTCCCGTTTCCTTTGGAATACCCCGGTCGCGGAGTACAATTCAAATACACCCACGCGCGGTGGTTCAGCATCTAAATTGCTGAGACTTTGGGATCTAAGGGTTTTCATGAAGAGACTTTCTTTGGCATTTTCGGTGCTTCTGGTGGCGGTCGCTGCCAGTTTCGGCCAGTCCACCAACACTTCAGAAACGAAGCTACCGGAACCGGCTCCCACGCGCAAAGTGGATAAGGCTGCTGCTTACTACCATTACACCCTCGCTCATATGTACGAGGAGCAGGTGGCGGTATATGGCCGCAGCGACCTGGCTTCCAAGGCAATCGAGGAGTATCGCGCCGCCATCGAAGCCGATCCTGCGTCCGAGTACCTCACTTCCGGGCTGGCTGAGCTCTATGCCAAGACCGGGCGTATTCGGGACGCGGTGCTCGAGGCCCAGGACATCCTCAAGCGCGATCCCAATAATCTCGAGGCTCACAAGTTGCTCGGCCGCATCTACCTGCGCTCGCTGGGCGATATGCAATCCGGCAACAACGGTTCCGGCAGCGTGTTGAAGCTGGCCATAGAGCAGTACGAGCAGATCGTCAAAATCGAGCCCAATAACGTTGACGACCACCTGCTCCTGGGGCGCCTTTATCGCCTCAACAACGATCTCCAGAAAGCCGAGAACGAGTTCAAGATCGCGGTTAAGTTACAGCCCGACTCCGAGGAAGCCGTGACCACGCTGGCTTATCTCTACAACGAGGAAGGCGACGCCACCCGGGCGGTGCAGGTCCTGAGCTCGGTTCCCGACGCGGGCCGCTCCGCCAAAATGTATTCCGCGTTGGGCTACACCTACGAGCAGCAGAAGCAGTACAAGGAAGCCATCAACTCCTACCGGCGCGCCATTGAGGTCGATCGCGACAACCTGGACGCAATCCGCGGCCTGGCCGAGAACCTCATGAACGACGGCCAGACCGATGCCGCTCTCGAGCAGTACAAGATCATTGCCGATGCCAATCCCGAGGACGCGCAGACCTACCTCCACATGGCCGAGATCTACCGCAAGAGCGGAAAGTTCGATCTCGCGCTGGAAAACCTGAAGAAGGCCGAGGGCATGGTGCAGGACTCCATCGAAGTGCCCTACAACATGGCCGCCGTCTATCAGGCCCAGGGCCGCTTCGATGAAGCCGCACAAACCCTTCAGGACCTCCTCAAGAAAACCGAGAAGCCCGATAACACCTACACCCAGGGCGAACGCAACAATCGCGCCGTATTCCTGGAGCGGCTGGGAACGATCTATCGTGACCAGGCCAAGTATCCCGAAGCGGTCGACATCTTCCGCAAGATGATTGCGCTCGGCGACGACAACGCGGTGCGCGGCTATCAGCAGGTCATCGACACCTATCGCGAAGCCAAGCAATGGCAGCAGGCTACCGCCGCTGCCAAGGAAGCCGTTCAGAAGCTTCCCAACGACCGCGGCCTGCAAATGGTGTACGCCGCCCAACTGGCCGACACCGGACAACCTGACAAGGCGCTCGCGGAAGTGCAGTCCCTGTTGAAGGGGAAGCCCGAGGATCGCGACGTCTACATCACCCTCGCCCAGATGAACACCCGCCTCAAGCGCTGGGATGATGCCCAACACGCCCTCGACAAGGCCGAGCAGCTTTCCACCAAGCCCGATGACAAGGAGTACGTCAATTTCCTGCGCGGCTCCAGCTTCGAGCGCCAGAAAAGATACGAGCAGGCCGAAGAGATGTTCCGCAAAGTACTGGCCAGTGACCCGCAGAACGCCATGACGCTGAACTATCTCGGCTACATGCTGGCCGATCGCGGCGTGAAACTCGAAGAAGCGGTTGGTCTCATCAAGAAGGCCGTAGAGATGGAGCCCTCGAACGGCGCCTACATGGATTCCCTCGGCTGGGCATATTTCCGGCTCGGCAAGTACGATCAGGCGGAAGAAGAGCTCGTAAAGGCCTCCCAGCGCATCGGCACCGATCCCACCGTGCACGATCATCTTGGCGACGTCTACCAGAAAACGGGACGGCTCAAGCTCGCGGTTGCCCATTGGGAACGCGCCGTGGCCGAGTGGAACAAAACCGTTACTCCTGAAGTCGATCAGGATAGCTTTGCCAGCGTGCAGAAGAAGCTCGAGTCCGCAAAAGTCCGTCTAGCCCGGGAGCAATCCGAGAAGCCCTGAGGCGCGGCTCGTTGCTGTGTTCGCGGTAGGTCGTCGAATCCAAGGTGGGCTTCCTGCGCAGATTCCGCGTTCTTCTGATCGTGGCCGCAGTCGTGTTGACCGGAGCGGCCATTTTTATCGCCGCCCAGATGCGGCTCCCCAAACCCCAAGGTACCTTCAGCGAGGGGCAGCCCGCGCCCGATTTCACGTTGAACGATCAGGACGGCCATCCTGTCCGGCTTTCTGATCTGCGCGGCCATCCTGTCCTGCTCATCTTCTATCGCGGCTACTGGTGACCCTTCTGCATGCGCCAACTGCGCGAGTTCGCGCAGCACAAAGACGAATTCGACCGCCTTCAGGTGCGCGTGCTCGGGATCAGCGTGGATGATCAGGAACATGCCCGCATGGTGTGGGAGAAAGTGACTGGACGACAGTTCAGCATCCTCAGCGACCCGGACGCCATGGTCATTCGCAGGTACGGCCTGTTACACCAGAAGGGCCGCGGCCAAACCGACATCGCGATCCGGACAACCCTCTTCGTCGACGCCGAAGGCCGCGAACGCTGGCGCCGCGTCAGTGACACTATTCCCGATATTCCCAAAGCAGAAGAGATCCTCAAACGCATTCGGGAAACCCCATAACACTTCGTAATCCCACGGCGCTGCCGGGTTCGGCGTCTCTCCAAAACCTGCTACACTCGCCGCATGCTCGCCGACTACGCGGTGCGCGTGGAACGTTCCCGCGGGCGCCGTCACCCCGAGCCGCAACACCCCTACCGCAACGACTTTCAGCGCGACCGTGACCGGGTTGTCCACGCGCGCGCCTTCCGCCGCCTCGAAGCCAAAACCCAGGTGTTTACCCGCCGCTATTCCGATCACTTCCGCAACCGCCTCACTCACACTCTCGAGGTGGCCCAGATCGCGCGCACCGTTGCCGCAGCCCTGGGGCTGAATGTGGATCTCGCGGAGGCGTTGGCTCTGGTCCACGATCTCGGCCATCCCCCGTTCGGCCATGCCGGCGAGAAGGCGCTCGACACCGCCATGCGCTCGCATGGCCTCTATTTCGACCACAACCTGCATGCGCTCCGCATCGTCGAGGATTTTGAGCTTCGCTACGCCGCTTTTCGCGGGCTGAATCTCACCTTCGAGGTGCGCGAAGGCATCATCAAGCATTCCCGCGACTACGACCCCGCAAGATATCCCGAATTATCCGAGTACCTGCTCGATCAGCGTCCTCCACTCGAAGCCCAACTGATCGACCTTGCCGACGAGATTGCCTACAACACCGCGGATCTCGACGACGGATTCGAAGCGCGCTTGCTCTCTCTCTCCGACATTCGTTCCGGCGTCCCCCTGTTCGAGCGTTTCTACCAGGAAGTCGAATCCATCTACCCCGACGCTGCCGACAAGCTGAAGTTCAACGAGACCATCAAACGGATGCTGGACCGCATGGTCGGCGATCTCATCGAGAACACCCGGCACCGCCTCCAGTCGAAGCACATCAATAGCCTGGAAGCGGTTCGCAGCTCCCCCGAACGCTTGGCAACATTGAGCTCCGAAGTCGAAGAAGAGCGGCGCGCCAGCAAGGAGTTCCTCTACACCCACCTTTACTTCAGTCCCTCGCTCTCGGACGAGAAAGATGATGCCGAGATCGTGGTGAAGTCGCTGTTCACTTACTGGATGGAAAAGCCTTCCGCGCTTCCCCCGCAATATCAGGAGAAGGCCCATGAGGAGCCGCTGGCCCGCATCGTGTGCGACTACATAGCCGGCATGACCGACAACTTCATCTATGAGCAGTACGACCGATTCTGCGCCCGGTGACCCGACCCACAAGTGCCATTTGCACCTTCGCCGTTCCGTATTAGCTTAAGAGCTTGCAAAGTTCCACACCAACGCCCGGGAGGTTGGGATGAGGACGAGGATGAGGCGCCACATCCTGGTGACGGGCGCATTGCTGCTTGCACTCCTTGCGGCCGCTGGCTGCGTCGCCTCCGCGCAAAACAAGCCTGCCGATGACGAAGCCACCGTCGCCCTGCGCAAGCAGGCCCTCGATCTCTACCGTCAGGGCAAGTTCGTGGACGCGATGCCCCTGCTCGAAAAGCTCTCGGCCGCCAATCCTTCTGACTTCGTCGTGAAGGAACATTGGGCGTACTGCATGCTCGAGTACTCCAAGACCCTTACCCAGCCGGAGGCCCGCAAAAAGGCCCGCTTGCGGGCGCGACAACTTGCCCTGGAAGCGAAAAAGGAAGGCGACGAAGGCGAACTCCTGCAGATTTTACTTTCCATCCCGGAGGACGGCTCTGATCTGAAGTTTTCCGAGCGCGCCGACGTCGACGAGGCCATGAAGGCGGCGGAGGCCAGCCGCGCCCAGGGCAATCTGGACCAGGCCCGCCAGGGTTATCTGCACGTTCTCGAACTCGACCCCAGGAACTACGATGCCACGGTCTATGTAGGCGACGTCTACTTCTCCCAGCGCGCTTACAACAACGCGGGCGAGTGGTTTGCCAAGGCAATCAAGCTCGATCCCAACAAGGAAACTGCCTACCGCTACTGGGGAGACTCACTCGCCGCGACCGGGAAGAATGATGGCGCGCGTGAAAAGTACATTCATGCGGTCATCGCCGAGCCTTACACCCGTCCACCCTGGAGCGCCCTGCGGCAATGGGCCGACCGCGTCAAGCAGCCCTTCGATGCAATCCTGCTGCAAAACAAATCGGCAGCGAAGCCCGCTTCCGACCAAACCGTCAACCTCGACGAGCGCTCCTTGCAGGGGGAGGAACCGGAAGCCGCCGCCTGGCGCGCGTACAATGCCGCACGCCAAACCTGGAAGCAGGGGAAGTTTAAGAAACAATTTCCCAACGAGGCCAGCTACCGCCATAGCCTGAAGGAAGAGGCAGAAGCTCTCGACGCTCTGGTCGCGGTCCTCGCGCCCGACGCCGCCTCCCTGAAGAAAGCCGAAAAGCTCGATCCGTCCCTGCTGGCCTTGATCCGCGTGGACCACGAGGGCCTGCTCGAGCCCTTCGTCCTGCTCAATCGAGCCGACCCTGAAGTCGCCAAGGACTATCCCGCCTACCGCGCCGCGCATCGCGACCTGCTCTACCGCTACGTGGACGAGTTCGTCCTGCCCAAATCTACCGGCGAGCCGAAGTGATCTATCTTTTCCGCTCACCCATAACTGATGTCGAAAAGGCCATGCGGCGCAAGCCCGACAGCAGTCATCCTCGCGACGCCAAAATATAGCCCCGCCGGCTCTGATACTCGACCTCGGGCGCGTACGGTTCGCGTTCCTTTGCCTCCTCCACCTGAAGCCCTGCTGCCTGTAAATACCCTCTCATCTCCGCGGTCGTAAAAAACGCCACATCCAGACTCACCCGCCGCCCAAACATTTCCTCGTGATGGCTGTCCTCGGAACCAAGATGGAAGGTAATAAGAAGGGCGCCGCCGGTTCGCAGGACGCGCCGCAACTCCGCCAGGGCCGCCACCACCTGCGGCCGCGGGATGTGAATGATGGAGTAAAACGCGGCAATCCCACCGAGCGTTTCCGAGCCGATCCCCAGCGCCAGCATCGAGCTCTGCACCCACTGCAGGTCGGGATTCAGCCGCTGCGCCTGCCGCAGCATTCCGCCCGAAAGATCCAGCCCGAAAGCATCGACGCCTCGATCCCGAAGATAGCGTGCTATCTGCGCCGGCCCGCATCCCAGATCACACACCCGGCCGCGCCCCCGGACGCGCTCCGCAAAGCGCTCAAGCACCTCCCGGTCGAATGGCTTGCCCGCTAGCTCCTCATAGATCTCGTCCGCATATTCCCGGGCAACGTTGTCGTAGCTTTTTTGGATGGCGCCGCTCGCGGTTTGTGCTGCTCTCGCGTCCTCATGACTGGACATGGCTCGATCCTCGCGGCTCTCGTCCTACGGGGCTCCCGCCACGGCCACCACCACGTCATAGAGAATTCGCGGCCCCCGCCGGACTTCCTCCACCCGGATTCGCTCGTCGTTTCCGTGCTCCGTGCTGCCTTCCTCGTCGGTGGCGGTGTAGGGCGTGAATCCGTACGCATTAATTCCGAGCGGGCGGTAGCGCTGGTTCTCCGTGTATCCGCTCGTCAAACGCGGCACCACCGGAACCCCCGGAAAATACTGCGACGATACCTGGCGGATCGCGCCATAGAGTGCGGTGTCGGTGGGCGAGTAGTTCGCATCGCGAAAATCTCCCGGCACCGGCTCCACCGTGATATCCGGATCGTTCACGATGCCGCGGATGGTTTCCAGAAACTGCTGCGCATCCTCTCCCGGAAGCAGCCGCACATCGAGATTCGCCCACGCTTCTGGCGGAATGACGTTCGTCTGCGCCGACCCTCCCAACATGGTCAGCGCGATGGTGTCACGCACCAGGAAATTAAGCGATTCGTCATGGTCAACCTGTTCCTGAAAAGCCGGGTCCTGAAGCGACTGTTTCAGATTCCGGTACCGGGCGGCGCGTTCCGGCGATTCGTAAGGCGCCATGTCGCGCAGGAATTCCTCCACCACGGGCAGCACTTTATACGGCGTGCGATAGGCAAGAATGCGCTCCAGCGCCCGCACCAGTCGATTGGGCGCCGAATCCCCGATCGGACGCGAACCGTGTCCCGGCCGCCCGTGCGCCACCACGTGCAGCCAGAAGGGCGTCTTTTCGCCCACATCCACGCCAACGTAGCGCACCTTCCCATTTTCCAGCAGGTTTTCCCCGCCTTCGTTGATCAGGAACTCGGCATTGCCCAGCAGTTCGCGCTGGTGGCCGATCATCCATTCGGTGCCGGAGCCGTCGGCTTCCTCGTCGCTCACGGCCAGGAAGATAATGTCGCGGTCGAGCGAGACTTTCTCGCGTTTTACCATCACCATGGTCACAAGCTGGGCCACGCCTTCGTTCTTCATGTCCTGTGCGCCGCGACCGTAAATCGAACCGTCCAGCATCTGCCCGCTGAAAGGCGGGGCCTTCCAGTGCGCAGCATCGCTGGTTACTACGTCCATGTGATTGAGCAGAATGATCGGGCGCTTCGCCTCCGCCGTGGTATGCGGCACCCGGGCCCACAGGTCGGCGCGCCCGGGCTGGTATTCGAAAATTCGCGTCTCGATCCCTTCGCTGTCCAGAATCTTCTTGAAGAACTCGGCGGCCTTTACTTCCTGTCCGGGGGGATTGGTCGTGTCGATACGCAGGTATTGTTGCAGCCACTCGGTCGCAAGATCGGAATATCGGGCGAGATGATCAGCCGGCAAATGGGTGGAAGCCAGGCCCGGGGAAGCAGCGTTTGCCGGACCCGCGCTGGCCGGGTTCGAAGCCCCGATCACACCGACAACCAGCGTCAGGACTGCACTCAAAGTGCAAGTTTGTTCCACAATGGCTCGAACCATCCTTTGTTTCTCCCTGAATTCCCGGTGGTTATCCCCAATTGGTCCACGTAGTTTTTATAGCAGGTTCTGCCAAAATTACCCTGCAACCGGCTTTCGCGCTCTTCTGGGCCCCAAACCGCGGTAGAATGTCATTGACCTCTAAGGCTTTAGCGTGAGCCGGGGACACGGGGTTTGGCACGCTACCTGTAAATAGCATAGACGAGCGCTGCGGAATCGGTGGCGCTGTTATTGGTAGGGTTCAGTGCATACGTTGCGTCAGCGTATGCCGGCAAAGTTTCATCTTGCTTGAGTTCACCCGTTAGGGGACGCACTAAAAAAATCACGCAACACGCTCTAAAGCGTGCTGGAGTGGAGCGCAAAACGCTCCCCCAATCGGAGGAAGTTCAATATGAAAAACAGCGTCATTGCAGTGCTTCTCGCCGGCGCACTGGCCGTTCCGGTGTTCGCCCAGCAGACCAGTTCGACCACACCCGCGCAGGGTACGAGCCAGGCCGCCCCCGCGCCTTCCAAGTCCGACGCTGCCACCGGCAAAGATCCTTTGCAGCCCGACACCCACGAGGGTTTCTGGGGCAAGCTCAATCCCTTTGCCCGCAAAAAGTATATTCAGCGTCAGACCGCTCCCATCCGCGATCGCGTCAATGAACTCGATGAACTCACCGCCGCTAACGGCAAAATGATCAAGGACGTTGACTCGCGCGCCCAGCAGGGCATTCAGCTGGCCTCGAACAAGGCGAACGAAGCCGACCAGCATGCGATCGATGCCGGCAACCGCGCTAACACCGCGCAGCAAACCGCGCAGCAGGCGACTACCCGTCTCACCACCGTTGAGCAGGTGGTTGGCAACATCGATCAGTACACCCCTTCGACTCAGACTGAGATCCGCTTTAAGCCCGGCCAGTCCGTGCTGAGCAAGGCCGCCAAGGACGCCCTCGACGAAATGGCTACCCCGCTGAAGAGCCAGCGCGGCTACATCGTCGAAGTCCAGGGCTTCTCGTCGGGTCGCGGTCAGATCGCGATCTCCAACTCCCAGAAGATGGCCGAGTCCGTGGTTCGCTACCTCGTACTCAACCATGACATTCCGGTCTATCGCATCTACCTGGTCGGCATGGGCAATGCTCCCACGCAGGCCACGACGGGTGACGGCAAGACCAAGCGCACCAGCGGTGGACGCGTCGAAATCAGCCTCCTGAAGAACAATCTCGATCAGCTGGCTTCCGGCTCGACCTCCACGGCGCCCCAGGGCCAACAGCAGGAACCTCCGAAATAGGGTTGCACTCCGGCGGGACTCGATTCCCGCCTTCTCCCCCAAAAGCCTCTCGCGCAAGCGAGGGGCTTTTTTTTGCCATCGGTGCGCCCGTCGCAGATGGCACGGTGAAACGCAGAGCAAGAAAAGCAAACGTCGCGCGGAAGCCCGAAGCGCATCAGACGTTTCCGGACATCGAGGCCCGAGCCCCCTTGCTTTTCCCCGCCCGAAAATAGAAGCTATCCACTCGCATCGGAGAACCCATGGAAACCCTCTACTACTCTCAGATGAACTCTCCCATTGGTCCTTTGAATGTCGCCGTCTCCGAAAAAGGCCTAGTCGCCCTCGAATTCGACCGCGGAGCGTTCCCCCGCACGAAAAATAAGAATCTGCATTGGCAAGAGTCTTCCGACAAGACCAGACCCTTCACCCGTGAACTCGACGAATATTTCGCTGGCCAGCGCCGGGACTTCAGCTTTCCGCTCGACCTCCGCGGAACTCCCTTCCAGGTGCAGTGCTGGCGCGCCCTGCTCGCCATCCCCTACGGCGAGACCCGCACCTATGCCGATATCGCGCGCGTCGTTCAGAAACCCCAGGCCTTCCGCGCGGTGGGCATGGCCAACAATCGGAACCCGATTGCCGTCGTTGTGCCCTGTCACCGCGTCATCGCCTCCGACGGGACCTTGTGTGGCTACGGCGGCGGCCTCGACATAAAGCGGAAGCTGCTCGAACTGGAAGGCGCCCTGACTGGAATCCTGGCGGCTTAGCCCGCCTGACTTCCGTATGCTTGCTTGTATTTCCTTCCCGATGAGCCTGAATTTGCTCCAATTGCTTGGGGAGCGCGACCCGTCCGGTATCGCGTAAACGTGAATAAGGACCATGCTGCCGCGTGTCGAATACTCGGTCACTGCCCCTGCCACGCCGCAAGGAATTGTGGGGGGCCTTCTGCGAACCGGCTGCTCGGCCGGGGAATCTATTCCGAAGCAATCTGGACCGAGGGGCAACCGTGGCAGCCCGGCAGCCGCTTGCGCTATGTTGTCGTGCATCCCTTGCAGGCGACGGTGACTGCTGTTGCAACCCTCGGTGAGCCTCCCGCCAAAATCGGGCTGTTGAATCACTCTCTCGGCATCACCGCGCAACAACTGGTCACTTTCACCCGTCTGAACTCAGCTACCACTCGCGTGGTCATGACCATGGAATTCGTTGGTGAATCGACCGCGCCATCCCACCTCGACGTGGCGGAAGCTCTCCGCTTCTTCACTCACGATGCGCTGGATACCATGCTGGCGCAGCTTGCAGAAAACTGGAAACTGCCCTGATCCGCGACGGCCCGATAACCTGCCTGAAATCGTGACCGCAAGGCCGGTGCGCGCCCCGCAACCTCCAGTTGCGTCGCCCCACGTATAATCGGCGCTCGTAATTTCCGACCCCGAACCCGTGGCCACCAACAACGCTGCCAAATCCGCCATCCGCAAAGCTGGCCTCTTTTATTTCGTCTGGGTCATGTTCTCCTACTGCACCGGAGGCCCGTTCGGCCTCGAGGACATGGTCACCACCTCCGGCCCTGGCCTGACCTTGATCTACCTCTTGGTCATTCCTTTGTTCTGGTCAATCCCGGTTTCTCTGGTTTCCGCGGAACTCACCACCGCGATGCCGGTCGAAGGCGGCTTCTACCGCTGGGCGCGTGCCGGCTTCGGCGACTTCTGGGGATTTCTGGCCGGATGGTGGAACTGGTGCGCCTCTTTCCTGCTGGGCGCCGCCTATGCGGTCCAGTTCTCCGACTACTTCGGTTTCTATCTGCCCTGGCTCACGGGATGGAAGCACTACTTGATTTCCCTGCTTATCGTCTCCCTGATTACCTGGATCAACGTCCGCGGGATTGAAGCCGTGGGGAAGTTTGCCACCGCCCTGGAGATCTTCATCCTTCTGCCCGTTCTGGTCCTGGTGGTCATGGGCTTTGCCAAGTGGAAGCACAATCCATTTGTGCCCGTCGTCCCGCCACACCAGCCCTTATTCAACGTATTCGGAGTTGGCCTCGCCCTGGGTCTTTGGCTGTACTCCGGCTACGAGCAGTGCTCGACCGTCGCCGAGGAGGTCGAGAACCCGCGGCGTACCTATCCGCTGGCCCTCGCCATCGTGGTCCCCTTATCGATCGCGGTCTACTTCCTGCCCACGCTCGCTTCACTGGCCGCGCTCGGGAACTGGCAGAGTTGGCACACCCGCTATTTTTCCGACGCAGCCCAGCTCATCGGTGGACCATGGCTCGGTTCCTGGATGACGCTGGCCGCGATGGTTACCAACCTCTCGCTTCTGAACGCGACGGTCCTCACCTCCACGCGCATGCCTTTTGCAATGGCGGAAGACGGCTACCTGCCCGCCGCCCTGACCGGAAAGCACCCTCGATTCGGCACCCCCTGGATCGCCATCATCGTCTCGGGAGTGATCTATGGCCTGCTCGCCATGCATTCACTTACCCAGCTGATTACGATTTACAACTGGTTGCGGGTTGCCACCACCGTCCTCACCGTGCTCGCCGCCTGGCAACTCCGGCGCAAGATGCCTGACTTGCCGCGTTCGTTCCTTGTGCCGGGAGGGACGCCGGGCCTGCTTTGTGCAGTCTTCGCCGTGATTGGGATGAGCGCCGTCGCCCTGCTCGGAAGCGATCGCTACGGACTGCGCTGGGGACCGGTAGCCCTGGCGGCGGGGCCGGTTGTGTATTTGCTATTGCGACGCTCCGCTTGGCGGAACCACGGCACGCCCCACTCATAAGTCAGGAGCGTCCAGGCGCCCATGTCCCCGAGGAGGTCTGTTGAAATATTGCGAGAAGACGCTCGCCGGACTACAGGGTTTTGATGAGAGTCATACACACAGCACTGTATTTCCCTTGGCATCGAACCGACTTAACGTTCACCATCCGTGCGTTATCCTTGGGGATAGCATGGACTTTGTCCGTAAATCGAAAGCTGCACCGGCGGTTGGGAGTCGACATAACCAGAACTCCTCCGGCGTCCGGCAATCTGATTCACAACTGCATTCTTTCTTGAGGCCGCGTCGGACATGACCCGTCCCAGGGTTATACAAAGATCTCAAGCCGGCGCGAATCTCTTGTCCGACGAGGAATCTGCCGTTTCTCCCCGCGACGATTTCCCTCCGGCGGTTCCCAGCGCAAAAGAAAAAGTCAACATCCTCATGGTCGATGATCAGCCCGCCAAGCTGCTCAGCTACGAGGTCATGCTCCGCGAACTCGACGAGAACCTGATCCAGGCCAGGTCGGGGAAAGAGGCTCTGGGAGTCCTGCTCAAAACCAATGTGGCCGTCGTCTTGTTGGACGTGAGCATGCCTGAAATTGACGGTTTTGAATTGGCGCAGATGATTCGCCAACACCCGCGCTTTCAGAAGACAGCGATTATCTTTGTGTCCGCCGTAAATCTCACCGATCTGGACCGGCTGAAAGGCTACGCACTGGGCGCCGTGGACTACATCTCCGTGCCCGTGGTCCCGCAGTTGCTGCGTGCGAAGGTCAGCGTCTTCGTTGATCTGCAACGCAAGGCCAGGCAAACCGAGGATCTGAACCTTCAGTTGCGGCAGATGTCGAGCCGCTTGATGACCCTGCAGGACGAAGAACGCCGCCGCGTTGCACGGGAATTGCACGATGGTCTGGGCCAGGACCTGGCAGCGGCTCAGTTGACCTTCGACCGCATCAAGGCGGAGCCCTCACCCCAGCTCAAGGATCAACTCGCTGCAGAAGGACGAGACATCGTGAACCGAGCCATTCAGCAGGTCCGTACCATTTCCTACCTTCTCCACCCACCCTTGCTCGACGAAGCTGGGTTGTCCTCCGCGCTGCGCTGGTATCTCGATGGGGTAAGCAAACGCAGCGGAATCGATACCGTCCTCGATATCCAGCCGGAGAAGTTTCCTCGCCTTGCGCCGGAGATGGAAACCGCTCTGTTCCGTATCGTTCAAGAAGCTCTGACCAATATCTTCCGGCATTCCGGAGCCACCAAAAGCTGGGTTGTCCTGAGCCACGAGGAAAACCGCATCGTGGTGATGGTGCGTGACAACGGCAAGGGACTGTCACAGGAGGCTACGGAATTGCGACCTGACAAGATCGGAGTCGGTCTCGGAGGAATGCGACAACGTGCCCTGGAGTTTGGCGGTGAATTTCGCGTGAGCAATGCCAATCCCGGCGCGCTGGTGGAAGTCGCGATTCCCGCGCCCGCCGGCCGGTAGATATGCCGGTTTTCAATCCCGGCGCGCTACCGCCCAGTCCTGCGCCCGCAGTACAAGGATTCCCCGGATTTCGCGCGAAGCTGCATGCATAGTGTGGGCAAACCTGCGCTGCGCGATTATGTTGTGCTCGCCGCCGGCGCTGCCCTCAGCGAAAATTCGCCACCAAAGCCATGATCACCGACCCTGCGAGCGCCGCCGCCAATATGTAAAGTGCTGCCCGCGCTTCGGTTCCCTTACTCACCGAACTGAACATTCGCTCACCTCGATCTGGCTACCTCCGAAAACAGCCCGCTGGTTTTCATCTTCGGGTACAAGCCTGTCGCCCCTAGCTCACCCAGTCCAGAAATTTGTAGTACGCTCCGGCGAACGGCAAAAACCACGGCTTCCCGTTGTAGAGACCGAGCGGCGCCCCAGGAAACGGAATGCCGCTGAATGGATTCTCCGGATTCTCGCCGGCGATCTGCCGCGCCATCAACTGCCCCTGGTAGGTAGCCATGGCGACCCCGTGGCCCGCGTAGCCGAGTGCGTAGTACATCCCGTCCATCTCGCCCGCATGCGGCATGATGTCGAACGCGAAATCGAGCGTCCCGCCCCACACGTACTCCACCTTCGTGTCGCGCAGCTGGGGATAGACATCGATCATACCCAGGCGCAGAATTTCCGCGCTCTTGCGGACCGTGTTGCCGCTCTCCGGAAAAAATGCCGCGCGCCCGCCAAACAGCATGCGATTGTCCGGCGTGAGCCGGTAATAGTAGATGTAGTTCTTGGAGTCGTAGATCATGCGCTGGCGCGGGCTCAGCTCGCGGGCCAAGGCTTCCGGCAGAACCTCGGTCGTGATGATGTAAGAACCAATCGGAATAATCCTCTTCTGCAACGCCGGAGTAGCCTTTCCGGTGTAACCACTGGTGCCCACGAATACATTGCGCGCCCAGGTCGTTCCCCGCGAAGTGGTCAGTTTCCATCCCTGCACTGCCTGGCGGGTTTCGCGCGCGATCGCCTCTACTCGTGCTTTTTCATAGATGCAAGCACCGGCGCGCATCGTCGCCGCGCCCAATCCCGCCACATAGCGCGCTGGATTCAGCCCTACGCTGCTTTCGTCGACCATCCCGCCGTAGTAGATGCCAGAGCCGATCTCTGAGCGCAGGTCGCTGCGCGGCACAATTTTCAATTCATGATTGAACTCGCGCCCGATCACTTCCACCTGCCGCGCATAGTCATCGAAGTGCGCCTGCTTGCAGGCGACTTCCAGGTGCCCGCAACGGGAAAAATCACAGGCAATGTTTTCCTCGCCCACAATCTGCTCTACGCAATCGATCGATGCCAGCGATGCCGCGTACATTCTTTGCGTGCGCTCACGCCCGTACATCGAGATCAGCTGGTTGACCCCCAGCTTCATTCCGCTCAGCACCATGCCGCCGTTGCGCGAACTCGCGCCCCAGCCGATCGTCTCGCCTTCCAGCACGACGACTCTCGCGCCTTTTTTCGCCAGCGTGCGCGCCGCCGAAAGCCCGGTGAAGCCCGCGCCGATCACCGCCACGTCCGCCGTTTCCGCCAGTTCCCGGGACGCGTCCGTGCCCGGCATCGCAACCGTCGTCAACCAGTAGTTGTGCTCCTCGATCACCCGGGTGCGGTCTCCTCGTTCCGTTTTCGAACACAGCGATGACGCAGCCGCTTCATTGACTGAACCGCCCAGCAGCCTACCATGCCCCGCTTTTGCGGTCGCAGCGCATTTTGCCGCGTCCTACAGCACCGCCGTCTCATGAATCATCCGCCCTTCGGCAAAGCGCGCGAAGTTGAGTAAAGACGCGTCAATCAGGTCGGTCTTCCCAGTCAGAATCAGGTCGCTGAGAATCTTTCCCGTCGCTGGTGCATGCATCACGCCATGTCCGCTGAAGCCGTTGGCCAGAAACAAACCCGGTACCTCCGCCACCGGACCCAGGATGGGATGATGATCCGGCGTCATCTCGTACAACCCGGCCCAGGCTCGCTTTGGATTCACCGCCAGGTTCTCAAAACATGGCACCCGATCCGCCGCCCGCGTCAGAATCTTCTCGATGAATGACGGCTCGAACTCCGCCTTGAACCCGGGCGTCTCCTCCGGATCGTTCCACGCCAGCAGAAAGCCCAGTGACTCCGGCCGAAAATGAAATCCGTTCGACATGTCGATGATCATTGGCGCCGAGTGCGGGAACTGATCGAAAGGCTCGGTCGGTACCAGCATCCGCCGCAGCGGCTCCACCGGCAGATCCACGTCCACCATCTTTGCGACCGACGCTGCCCATGCTCCCGCACAATTCACCACCACCCGAGTTGCGACCGTGCCCCGCGAAGTTTCTACCCCGCGAATGCCGCGTCCATCGCGCTGCAGGGCGGTCACAGCGGTGTTCTTCCACAACTTCGCCCCGTGCTCCGCCGCCCAGGCCATGAACCCGATCATGGCGCTGTAGGGATCGACGAACCCATCGCTCGCACAAAAACTTCCCCCGATAATGTCATCGCCCCGCAGCTGCGGAAACATGCCGCGGATCTCGTCCCCGGTAACGATCCGAACCTCCTTCAGTCCCAGCCCTACCTGCTTCTCATAGTTGGTGCGCAGGTAGGCCATGTGCTTGTCGCTGGTCGCGCAGAAAAGATAACCCTGGGGCCGGTAGCCTGCGGGGTGCCCCAGCCGTTCATCGAAACTGGCATAGAAGGGAATCGCGTACAGCGACATCTGGATGTTCACCGGCGTCGAAAACTGCGCCCGCACACCCCCCATGCTCTTGCCCGTCGATCCCTTCCCGGGCTGCGTCTCGCGTTCCATCACCAGCACGTTGCGGCAACCCGCCGCCGTCAGGTGATACGCAACGCTCGACCCCACGATGCCGCCGCCGATGATGACAACCTCTGCCGTCTCCATATCGCTTCCCATCCGCTCGAAGGAACGGAGCATTGTAATGGCAAATTGTCGGTGTGCGTTCGCGAACCGCCGCGGCGGGAAACAAGTGTGCTCGCCACCCGGGCGCCTCCAATGCAACCATTCGGTTGGCGACCAGGCCAGCATTCGACTTTGTTTTTTTGCGGCAAAGCATCCGCCGGACACGGCCACTCGTACCCAAGGCCGCCTTGAAGCTCGATCCCGGCCCCGTTACACTTGAAGGGATGCACATGCACGTGCATCCGGGGACGGGCGCTGGCACCTCAAAGGTGCTCCGCATCTCCCTGTTCGTCACCCTGGCCTACATCGCGCTGCTGGTCGTCGCCGGTATCCGCGCCCACTCGCTGGCCCTGCTCTCCGAAGCGGGCCACAACTTGTCCGATTTTCTGGCGCTTATGCTGTCGCTGGTCGCGGTTTACCTGCAGGCGCGCCCGCCCAGTGCCACCAAGACTTACGGCTACCACCGCGCCGGAGTGCTGGCCGCTCTCATCAATGCCGCCTCGCTGGTGGTGATCTCGTTCTTCATCTTCTACGAAGCCTTCCGCCGGGTGCAGAATCCACAACCGGTGCATGCCGGCCTGATGATGTGGGTGGCCGCCGCCGGGGTTGTGATGAACGGGGTGATCGCGCTCCTGCTCTACCGCTCCGGCGGCGACATCAACATCCGCAGCGCGCTTCTCCACGAGGTGGGCGACACGCTCTCCACCGCCGCCGTCATCGCCGGTGGCTGGGCTATCCTGCTCACTCGCCAGTACTGGATCGACTCCGCCCTCTCGTTCGGCATCGGCGCCCTGATCCTGTGGTCTTCCATCGCCATCCTGCGCGAGACCATGAACATTCTGCTCGAAGGTACGCCCCGCGGCATGAAGCTCGATCGCCTCGAAGCTGCCATCCGCAAAGTCGAAGGCGTCAACGACGTCCACGACTTGCACGTGTGGAGCATCGGCTCGGAAAGCCACGCGCTCTCCTGCCACATCGCCATCGCCGACATTCCGCCCTCCGCCAGTGAACGCATTCTGCGGGACGTGAAGGAAGTCCTGCAGCACGACTTCCGCGTCATCCATACCACCATCCAGTTTGAGCACGTGGAGTGCGAAGTGGCTCACGGCTGCATCATCCCCGTCGGCGAAGCGGAACATCATCACCACCCCTAGTCCCTCCCTCCGACCTCCGGCGAAACCCTTGCAGGTGGTGGTTTCCTGGAAGGATCGCCTGTCGGCGGCGAACCCGACGCCACCTCACAAACCGACGTGACCGCCATCACCAATTCGCCTCCCGGCCCGCGGTAGCCTAACCTGCCAGGGTTCCTTCTCCTGACTTTGGGAAAAGGGGTACGCGCTTCGGACAAGAGTCCGCTCAAGGGGCACATCCAGGTTTCGCTCGCAGGTGCCGTATGACCTCAACAACCAGAAGCAATCGTGCCGCCTGGCTCGAAGGACCGTCCGCCGTCTGCCCGCCTCCGCCCGCGGTCTCCCACCCCTGGCGCCTTGTTCTTCTGGGTGCGCCCGGGGTCGGCAAAGGCACGCAAGCCGACCTGCTGCGCCAACGCCTGAGCGCCTGCCATCTTTCCACCGGAGACATCTTCCGCGCGGTCGCTGTCGCCAACCCATGCGACCTGACCCCCGCCATGACCACGGCTCTCGACTACATGCGACGGGGAGCGCTGGTGCCCGATGCCACTGTCTGGGAAATGGTGCGCGAGCGCAGTGCTTGCCTGAGATGTCGCGGGGGGTTCATCCTCGACGGCTTCCCGCGCACTTTGACGCAGGCCGAGTCCCTGAAGCAATTCATGGAGAACGAGCGGCTGGCGCTCGATGCCGTGGTGAACTATGAACTGCCCCTGGGGGAAATCGTCGAGCGCCTGAGCGGCCGGCGCACCTGCGAAAGCTGCAAAGCCGTTTACCACCTGAGCCGCCAGCCTTCAGAAATTGCAGGCATCTGCGATCGTTGCGGCGGGCCTCTCCGTCAGCGCGAAGACGATCGTCCCGAATCCATCACCGTCCGCATGGACGCCTACCAACGCTCCACAGCGCCCCTGATCGACTTCTACCGGCACCCTCGGGCTGCTCCTGCCGGTGGCCGCAACCGGATCACCCGAGGAAATCTGCCAGCGCACCGTCAGCTCGCTCGAATCGCGATTGCTGCCGATCCAAAACCCTGCCTGACGTGGGCTGGATCCCCGATCTCACCAGCGCTGAGGGAATGAGACGCCAGCCGAACGAATCGTGCGGCCATAGCTGAAATCGGGGGATATCAGTTCCTTTCCTGCGACGCGTAAATTTCCCTGGCTCGCTCAATCGTGTCCGCCTCCGCCGGTAACTTATCCGGCCGCAGCCGCACGATCCGCGGAAAGCGCAGCGCGTACCCGCTCTCGTGCCGATCCGACTTCATGACGTTGTTGAACGCCACCTCCAGCACAATCTTCGGCTCCACTTCCCGCCGGAATCCCTGGTCGTCCACCGTGTGCTCCAGAAACCACTGCGTCATCTCCGCGATTTCGGTGTCGGTCAATCCTGAATACGCTTTGCCGATGTTCACCAGCCGCTCGCCATCGCGTACCGCAAAGGTGTAGTCGCTCAGCACCCCGATGCGTTTGCCGTGCCCGTACTCGACTGCGGTGACCACGACGTCGAGCGTGGCCAGTTCGCGCTTCATCTTCAGCCACGATTTCCCCCGCCGCCCCGGCGTGTACGGCGACTCGAGGTCCTTGATCATCAGCCCCTCATTGCCACGGGCCTGGGACGCGGTAAACAGCATCTCCAACTCCTCCGGCTTCGACGCCGGAATGGCGGGTGCCCGGATCAAACGCTCCTGCAAAGCCTCCTCCTCGTCACCGAACGCAAGCGTCCCCTGGCCCGCCCGCGAGGGTTTCCGTCGTGAACCTTCGGGTCCTGGAATGCTTTTCGACTTCGCCGCCAGCAACTCATCCAGAATCTTCATCCGTTCCCGCAGCGGCCGCTCCAGGAGCAACTCTCCCCCGGCGTACAGCACGTCAAACACGAGATACACCACAGGCACGCGCCGCCTCAGCTCTGCGCTGACTTTCTTCCGCCCCAGGCGCTGTTGCAGCGCGCTGAACGGAAGCGCCCGCCCTGCGCCCTCGTCGCCGTAACTCCAGGCCACAATCTCGCCGTCAAGAATCGCGTCCTCGGGCAAGCCCGCCAGGGCATCGGGCAGTTCGGGGAACGATTCGGTGATCTCGTCGCGCGTGCGCGAGAAAAATCGCACCTCGCTCTCGGAGACATGCGCCTGCGCCCGGATCCCATCGTACTTGTCTTCCACCGACGCCGCTTCGAAGTAACTGAGGGCTTCTTCCGCGGATTCCGCTGGGCTCGCCAGCATGAAGCCCAGCGGATGAAACATCCGCATGTGCGCTTCCCCGAGCACGCCCCGCGCCGCCAACCGCACCGTCTCGCCGATATCGCCCAACAGCATATTGGCGCGCTGCACTTCGGCGAGCGTTGCCCCATAAGCGCGAGCAGCCGCCTCCTCGACCAGGCTCTCCTTCAGCCCGATCCGCAAATCCCCGGTCATGATCTTCACCAGGTACTTGGCCTCAAGGGGAGTAGCCGGTCCAAGCAACTCGCGCACCAGGACCGCCTTGGCTGCCGGCCCGCGCGCCGCCGCGATCCGCCGAAACTGCGCCTCGACTTCCAGCACACTCAGGTCCGGCCGCGCCCCATGCGAAGGATCAGACGCCCCGGCTTGCGCAGGGACAGGCGCCCTCGACTGTCCAGGCCGGGCGACGTTCGGCTCGCCTTGTTCAACATGTCCCGTCTGCCCGTCCAGCGCCTCGCCTGCGACCGCCCCTAAGTCCCCCAACCTCCGATAAGCCGCCGTCAACTCCGCATCACTCTTGCCCGATAGCTCCGCAACCACCTGCCACAACAGCCGCCCTCCGACTTGCAGCGTGGTCTCCTCCCACGCCGGAAACGCTTTGCCCGAAAGAAACACCGCCGCGACGGATGCCTCCTCTACCGTGCGCCCCCTCAAGTACTCGGCCACGATGCCCGTCTTCAAAAGCTTTTTCGTTGTTCCCGCAATGGCCTCGCAGGTCTCCGCAAATTCCCGCATATGCTCCCGCAGCGGCGGACTCTCTCGGGCGTCGGCCCGTAGAGTGGTCGAAGGGTCCCGCCTGCTCCCGCCTGGCTTCCTTCCCGCCTGTAAATCAGCTATTCCGTGATCTCAGAACCCACGATAACTCGCACAATCACAACCAGTTAGCGAAAATCTTCGCAGCGCGCAACGCCGCTCTGTGATACCCTAAAGTCCTGCTACTTCCCACCCGGAAGTATCATCTAACCAATGATGCAATACCTGAGCAAAATGTGGCGTTTTCTGGTGGCCCTGCAACTTCTTCCCGCGCTCGAGAGCGGGGAAGAGACGCTGGTTGGGGGCCAGGCTGTGCTCGAAGGCGTCATGATGCGTTCGCCCCACGCCTGGGCCATCGCCGTGCGCAAACCGTCGGGCGAAGTCGCCACCCACAGCGAATCGCTGGAGCGCCCTTCCGAAAAACATAAATGGATGGGCTGGCCCATCGTTCGCGGCGTCATGACGCTGGGTTACGCGATGACGCTCGGATTCCGCGCCCTGCGTTTCTCCGCCGACGTTGCGCTCGAACAGATCCCGGCCAACGACAAGGGCAAGAAAGTCGAAATCAGCGGATGGGTGGCGGCCGTCAATATCGCCATCTCGCTCGGCTTCTTCATTTTCATGTACAAGTTTCTGCCCCTGGCGGCGGCTACGGAACTGAAGCGCGTGAACCCGATCTTCGCCAATCCGATCATGTTCAACGTGGTCGATGGCGTCATCCGCATCGCGCTGTTCCTGCTGTTCATCTGGGGAGTCTCGCTGATGAAGGACATCCGGCGTGTCTACCAGTATCACGGCGCCGAGCACAAGACCGTATTCGCCTTCGAAAGCGGCGACCCGCTCGCCACCGATGCCGTCCAGAAGTATTCGACCTATCACCCGCGCTGCGGCACCAGTTTCCTGATGACGGTGATGATCTTCTCCATTCTGGTTTACATCATCGCCAACGCGATCTTCCCGGTCACGACCTTCTGGGCGCGCTTCGCAACCCGTATCGTGTTGCTGCCGGTAATCGCCGGTTTGTCCTACGAGATCATTCGCTTCGCCGCCAGGCATCGCGGATCGCTGTTCGCATTGATGACCGCGCCCGGCCTCTGGCTGCAGCGCATCACCACCCAGCCGCCGTCCGACGACCAGGTGCATTGCGCCATCGTCGCCCTCGACCAGGCCATGGAACTCGAAAAGCAACACGGCGGCGAGTTGGTCATCGCTTAGGGGGGCCACCCCCTAATTGTCGATGGTCATTGGTCTATGGTCGTTGGCTCAAGCCAAATCTCATCACGCCGAAGATGGTAAATTACCTGTCCAAGCACGATGCCCAATCCTTGTTGGACGAGGCCACTGCCGTGGGCAGAAGCTTAAGCGGACTTATCAACTCGTTGGGGGCGGGATCCGCCAACGACCAACGACCAAGGACCACGACCGATCCTATGTTTGAACGACTTGATCAAATGGAAGCCCGCTACGAGGAGCTGACCCAGGCCCTCTCTTCGCCGGAGATCGTCACCGACTCGGCGAGATACCAGAAGACTGCCAAGGCGCACAGCGAAATCGCGCCCACCGTCGAAAAGTACCGCGAGTACAAGGACCTCACCCGCGGCATCGTCGAGAGCAAAGCGCTTCTTGCCGAGGAGAAAGACCCTGACATGCGCGCCTACGCGCAGGAAGAACTCACCCAGCTCGAAGCCCGCGTCGCCCAGGTCGAAGCCGACCTGAAGATCCTGCTGATCCCGAAAGATCCCAACGACGAAAAGGACATCATCCTCGAAATTCGCGCCGGTACCGGCGGCGACGAGGCCACGCTGTTCGCCGATGAAATGTTCCGCATGTACTCGCGCTACGCCGAAACGCAGGGCTGGAAGGTGGAAGTACTCTCGACCTCGGAGTCTTCGGTCGGCGGACTGAAGGAAGTCATCGCCATCATCGAAGGCAAGCGCGTCTTCTCCCAGCTGAAGTACGAAAGCGGCGTGCATCGGGTTCAGCGTGTGCCCGCCACCGAACAGCAAGGCCGGGTGCACACCTCAGCCGTGACCGTCGCGGTACTGCCCGAGGCCGAAGACGTCGACATCAAGATCGAGGCCAAAGACTTGCGCATCGATACCTTCTGCTCGTCGGGCCCCGGCGGCCAGTCGGTGAACACGACCTATTCCGCCGTCCGCATCACGCACATTCCCACCAACACGGTGGTCAGTTGCCAGGACGAGAAGTCCCAGATCAAGAATCGCGAGAAAGGCATGCGCGTCCTGCGCTCGCGCCTGTACGAAATCGAAATGCAGAAGCAGCAGGAAGCGCTGGCCAAAGAGCGCAAAGCCATGGTCGGCTCCGGTGATCGCAGTGAGAAGATTCGCACCTACAACTTCCCCCAGAACCGCGTCACCGACCACCGCATCGGCTTGACCATTCACCAGCTCACCGAAGTCATGGACGGCAAGCTGCAGCCCATCGTCGACGCCCTGATCACGCACTACCAGGCGGAAAAGTTGAAGAGCGAAGCCGCGCCAGTCTGAGATCTACGCGGTTTTGGGCCTGGCTTTTCTCCGTGCCTGGGTGTCTCTGTGGTGAAATAGACCTGTGCCCTTGCGCGAATCCCTCCAATCCGCCATCACCCGCCTCACCGACGAGCGCGTCCCCTCGCCACGTCTGAATGCCGAGACCCTCCTGATGTTCACCCTCAACTGCGACCGTGCCCACCTCTACGCTCACCCCGAGCGTGAACTCACGACCGAAGAGCAATCCCGTTACGAAGAGGCCCTGACCCAACGCTCCAAAGGCGTTCCTACGCAATACATCACCGGACACCAGGAATTCTGGGGACTGGACCTGATCGTTTCCTCCGCCGTGCTGATCCCGCGTCCTGAAACCGAGCACCTGATCGAAACCGTCCTCCCTCTGGCCCGAGCCGTGAAGGCTCCCAGGATCGTCGACGTCGGCACTGGTTCCGGCGCCATCGCGCTCGCGCTTGCCAAGGAGCTGCCCGCCGCCGAAATTCATGCCACCGACAATTCTCCCGTAGCCCTCGAGATTGCCGAAGCCAACGCCGCCCGCCTCCAATTAGAGTTCCGCAGGTCGAGCCAACACCCGCCTGGACGCCGCGTCTTCTTCCACGACACCGACCTGCTCCGCGGGCTCGAACCGGCTGCGTTTGACTTCGTCGTCTCCAATCCGCCCTACGTCGGCGAATCCGAAGAAGAGGAGGTTCAGCTCGAAGTCCGAAAATTCGAACCTCGCAACGCGGTGTTCGCCGGCCCTACCGGCCTCGAAGTCATCCGGAACCTGATCCCCGCGGCCGCAGCCGCCCTGAAGCCTGGCGGCTACCTTGTCATCGAGATCAGCGGCACCATCGCCGAGGGCGTCCGCAGCCTCCTCGCCGGCTGGGAAGACATCAAAATCACCAATGACCTGCAGGGAATTCCGCGCGTCGCCTGCGCCCGCAAGCCGCGTCCTTAGATGAGCCGCATCCCTCAGAATAAGAACTGAAGCCGGCAGATAGGCGTAGGAAGCCCGTTCCTCAGGTAGGCACCCCGCAGGGACGCCTGAAACTTGCTCTCTGCCACCAGCGCCTGGAGCCTAAGTGGGCCCAGACGCCTGCAGAGAAAAACCATCCCCGTGTCAGCCGGCCGAATCTATAGCTTGAAGCGCTCATCTGCTCCGAGGTGCCGCATGCAACTGAAGCCCTTTTTACTGGACGCGTGGCTCGACATCTACGAGCACAACATTGAATTCAATCTGGCCGCCAGCACTGGTCCCGCCTGGACGGTGAACGACATTCTCGCCCTGGCCGACGACGAAGTGCTGCACCGATTTCTGAATCACAAGCTCGTCTACGGCCGTCCTGCGGGCGCCGACAGCCTGCGCGAGGCCATCGCCGAGATGCAGGGTGTACCGGTGGATAGCGTACAGGTCGTAACCGGTTCGTCGGAAGCGCTCGTCGCCATGATGTGGCTGGCGGCGGAGCCGGGAGCTAACGTCATCCTGCCCCTGCCCGGGTTCACGACCTTCTCGGCGCTCCCGCAATCGCTCGGGCTCGACACGCGCTTCTACAGCGTGCGCCGGGAGAACAACTTCCGCATCGACATCGACGAAATCAAGCGTCTCACCGACTCCAGTACCAAGCTGATTCTCATCAACAGCCCGCACAATCCCACGGGGGCGACCATCAGCGACTCCGACATGGAAGACCTGCACGCCTTCACCGCCGAACGCGGTATCCAGCTGGTGAGCGACGAGGTTTACCACCCCATCTACCACGGCCGGACCACCACATCCGCCGCGCGTCTGCCCCACGCCACCGTGATCCACGATCTCTCAAAGGCTTTTTCGATTGCGGGCGTGCGGACCGGCTGGATGATCGAGCACGATGCCAAACGCCGCCAGCAATATTGGACGGCCCGCGCCTATTTCTCGATCTGCAACACCACCACCGGCGAGATTCTCGCCGAGATCGCGATTCGCAAACGCGACGTGATTCTGAAAAAGACCCAGGAGACGGCCACCCGCAACCTGCAAATCCTGGACCGCTTCATGGCGCAGCACCGTGACGTGCTGGGCTGGATCCCGCCGCAGGGTGGGATGACTGCCTTCCCCTGGCTGCTGAGCGGGGAAGACGCGCGCCCCTTCTGCCAGGCGGCCGCCGACCGGGGAATCTTGCTCGCCCCCGGCGATTGTTTCGACGTGCCCTCGCATTTCCGCCTGGGCTTCGCGGAGGCAGGAGAGAATTTCCCCAAAGCACTCGACCGTTTCGGCGAATTCGTGAAGAGCTGGTCCGCAAAAAAGATGGTCACCGCGTAAAAGGCCGCGGCCTCTGTCGCGGCCAACGGCGCGGACACCCACAAAGTATCGACTACTATCGATGCTCGTAGATCCGCGTCAATACTGGCGTTTTCACTCCGAATTTGCAAACTCCTGCTTCCCTTGCCCGCGGTTTGGCGGTTACACTAGTCGCCTTGGGCGGCAACCCCTGGCCGCGGAGTAACCCTTGCGCACAACGATCCTGATTTTTCTTCTCAGTGCTGTTTCTACGCTCACCTTCGCCCAGACTGTGATTGAGGGTACCGTACACGACGCCTCGGGCGTGCCCGTCTCCGGCGCTTCGGTCCACTTGCTTCGCGAGAACGGCACCGCAGCTCAGACCCTGCCCAGTGCTGCCGACGGGACTTTTCACTTCACCGCCGTGGAAGCCGGCCCGTACACGCTCAGAGCAGAGGCCGCCGGTTTCTATCCTGCCGAACACAGCTTTGTCATGCGTCTGCGCCAGCCGCTTTCGCTCACCATCGAACTGCAGCGCCGACAAACCGTGCAGGAGCAGGTGGAAGTGCGTTCCACCTACCAGACCATTGACCCGGAGAAGACGGGCAGTTCTTATACTTTCACGCACCAGGACCTCGAAGACCTGCCTGCCTCATTAGCCGAGAGCACGAACGATCTCGTCAACAACCTGATGCCGGGTGCCAGCGACAGCCACGACAACTTTCTTGCCGTGCGCGGCACGGAATTCTCGTTGCACGAATTTATTAATGGCGTTTCGTTCCTCGACAATACCCAGCCCCAGTTCTCGCCCGGGGTCAGCCCGCAGATTTTCGAGACCGTGGACCTCATGACCGGAGGCTTTCCCGCCGAGTACGGCAACCGCTTCGGCGGCGTGCTCGACATCACCACTCGCTCCGGCGCGAGCATGGCGGGTCACGGCGACGTGAACTTCCGCGGCGCGACTCTCCAGAATTACGACCTCAACGCCGACTACGGCGGCCAGGCCGGCAGGCTCGGATACTATTTCTTCGTCGATGGCTTCACTTCCGGTCGCTACCTCGATCCCCCCGAACCCAGGGAACTCTACGATTTTGGCAAAGGCTCGCGCGCCACTGCGCAATTCGACTATCGCGTCGGAACCAAAGACACTCTCAAGCTGCTGCTGATGGGTGGGGGCGCGAATTTCCAGCAGCCCAACATTGCCGACGATCAGGAAGTTGGACGCGATGCCCAGCGCCACCTTCGTCAGCAAACCGGCATTCTCAGCTGGTACCACACCTTTTCCCCGGACACCCTGCTGTCCACCTCGCTCTACGAACGCGTCGGCTCCGACCGGGTTCTGCCCACCAGCGATCCCATCACCCCCTACTCGTTTGCCTCGCGCGCCCCGCTTACCCTGGGCGTCAAAAGCGACATCTCGCATGTGTGGCGCGGGCACGTGATCAAGGCCGGCGTCGACCTCGTCCACCTGCGCGAACTGGAGAGCTTTTTCTTCGACAGCCGCGGCGATCCCGATGTCTTCCCGTCCTTCAGCGGCGGGCTCCACGGTGGCCAAGCCGGTCTTTACTTGCAGGATCATTTCTCGCCCATCCGCAACCTGTGGGTTGACCTCGGCGTCCGCTATGACTATTTCGATCTCGTGACCACCGCGGCCCAGACCAGCCCGCGCATCGGACTGGCCTACCACTTCAAGCGCACCAAGTCGGTGCTGCACGCCGCCTATAATCGCTACTTTTCGCCGCCGCCCATCGAGTATTCACTGCTTGCCAGCTTCATTGGCAATAACGCGGTCGATCCCGGCCAGCGCGTCGGCAACGTGCGCGCCTACCGCCAGCATTATTACGAAGTCGGATGGTCGCAGGAGTTGCACCCGCGGGTCAGTCTCGAACTCAACGCTTTTCTGCACACCGGGCGCGATTCTTTCGAGAACCACGAAATCTCTATCAGTCGCATCTTCGTGCCCATCAACTTTCACGCCGCCCGTTCCAGCGGCGCCGAACTGGTGCTCAACCTGAAGCAACTCGAACGCCTCGGCATTACCGGGCGCTTCCAGTACGCTCTCTCGCGCACCTACTTCTATGGTCCCATCACCGGAGGCTTCGCGGGCGACGAGCCGCTGGTGGCGGGCGAGCGCATCGTGCCTGCTTTCGACCAGACCCACACCGGCACCGCGCAGATCTTCTATCGGAACCGCTGGCGCGGCTTTTGGACTGGCAGCGCCCTGCGCTACGGCAGCGGCACCATTGTCGAAAATGGCCCTCGCCTGCCCCAGCACTTCACCGCCGACCTGGCGACCGGGCTGACGGTGTGGAATGCCGAGCCGCGCCGCCTCGACTTCGAATTTGATGTGACCAACGTCTCCAACAGCGTTTACCAGATCGCTAAGGAAAGCGAAGAGATCCCCATCCAGTACGCGCCCTCGCGCACCGTAGGCGGCGCCCTGAAATTTCACTTCTGAGTTGGTGGGCGTGGAACGGGTACGGGTTCCCGCTGAGCCGGTGTGGCGCGCACACTCGTGTGCTCGTGCCGCAAAATAAAAAAGGCTCCCGCGGATTGCGGGAGCCTTTCGAATACCGCCCCTACCAGGTAACTGCCTGCGTGTAGATCTGCATACTGGCGCCGTCGCGGGTGTCGGACCAGGCCGCATGAACCACGCCGTCCGGTCCGGCAACAATCTGCGTATAGTCCCCAAAGAAGCCACAACCCGGAAAGCCCACGCATGGGTTGAAAGACTTCGTGCTTACCGCTTGCTGTGTGGGAAAGCTGTGTCCGCCATCGGTGGACTTGCCCACGAAATATTCCACCTTGGTCAGGAACGGATCGTTGCGATCGTCGTACCAGCCAACATACACCGACCCATCGCTCTTGCCGGTTGCCCAGGGAAAGAAATGGTGTTTGCCATCGCCGAACGGATCATTGTTCACGCGATGGATGGTGGACGCCCCGGTTTGCGTATTCACGGTAGCCAGGTATACGCTGGGCGTCCCCTCCAGCGGGCCACCGACTATCTGGCTGGCGGAGAACGCGCAGTACGCGTTGTCACCGACGGTGCCGCAACCCGGCGCCACCGTGCCAAAGTCCCGGAATCCCCAGTTCAGGCTGTTCATCCCGTTGTAGAAGAAGCTCGCCACCGGGACCGACGTCACTTGCCACTTCCCATTCTTGAGGCTCGACATGCGCATCCGGACGACCCCGCTCGGGGCGGTGAAGTCATCGAAGAAGATATGGGGTGTCCCGTGGCTGTCGATGACCATGCTGGAAAACTGATCCTGGGCAAAGGACCCGCTCACCAGCGCCGGCGGTGAAAAGGGGAGGTTGGCGCCCGCGGCATGCGACTCCAGAATCGCGGAAGAGAACGGCGGGATTTTAGCCTTGCCGTCGAGGCAGGGCTGATCGTTGCAGAAAAATGTGTAATAGACGTAGATCGTCCCGTTGTTCGGGCTTCCCGGCACCGCGTCCACCGTGATCAGTGGCTTGTCCAATTGAGCTGGGCATACGAAAGTGGTGCCACCGCTGCACGTCTGATTGTCGATGATGGTCGGCACCAGCGACGCGTAGGTGCCGTTCGCGAAACCCTGCACCTCCTCTACCTGGGTGTCAAGGTTCTCGTAGCCCCCATCTACGTTAAAATCCAAAATCACGTTGCCGGAAATTGTCGACAGATAGCTCTGCCCCTTGTCGTCGAACGCCACTCCCGGATCGCTCTGAAAATTGTAGGGGGCAAATCCCGTGATCGGGTCCACGCCGATCACCATCGAATCGTCGCTCCAACTGGTTCCGCCGGTCGTGGAAACATGGAAGAACTGGTGATCGTAGTTTTCCCGGAAGTCGTTCGACATCACCACAAAGTTCTTTCCATTAACGGGGTCGACCGCCAGCCCGATCTCGGCCTTAGGCCACGGGTTGCGATCACGGTTGACCTTCACGTTGGTGCTGTTGGCGCTAGCCGCGGCTGCCAGGGCGGCCACGTTCGGGTTCCCCAGTTTGGCCAACCGTTGCATCAGCAGTTGCCGGCCGCCGGGAGGCAGCACCGCGCCTTCCCGATCGAAGGGCGCCTTGTGGTGCGCCTGCATGTAGGTGACGAGATCTTCCAAATTCTTGGGCTTCGGCACCTGGGCATAGACCGTGACGCTAAGAGCGAAAATGGCCAGTGTCAGCAGAAGCGACGGGACGCGGTCGAGCGAGGGAGTGGGCAACGGATCCTCCTTGGTGGGGTTTCTGAGAATAGGAATCGATGGCGCGGCGCCACCGGTTTTTGCCGGATAAGCAGGACGCTTCTCACCCGGGTAGTCGGTTAAAGGTGCGGTTGGGACGAGAGATAATAGGTTGCGAGACACGTTCCTACAACGAAAATTCCGGTTGTGATTCGGCGTCTCTCGCGGCAAACGCTAAGGGACTTAGTTTGTAGTGCACCGCCCGGCGATCGTCAAGCCTAATCGGCTTCACGGCGATTTTTCTGGGAGCGCGATTCGCCTTCGGTAGGCGAGCCTACAGTGAGACAGCCCCATTCCGTCTTAGGACATCGCATTACCGGCAAAGAAGGCCGCGGGAAGCGGCAGATGGGAAGTTCAGGAGTCTGGAATCGGGGAACGTGCTAGCGCTTGCTCACGGCCGCCGGCTGGATCTCTTCCACGTCCACCCAGTTGGTCGGATACTTTCCCGTGTAGCAGGCCGTGCAGTAGTCGGTCTTCTCGCCTTCCCCGCAAGCTTTCTTCAATCCCTCAAGCGAGAGATAGGCCAGAGAATCCGCACCGATATATTCGCGAATTTCCTCGATCGACTTGTTGGCCGCGATCAGCTGGTTCTTGGAAGGAGTATCCACCCCGTAGAAGCAGGGCGAAATCGTGGGCGGGCACGAGATCCGCATGTGCACTTCTTTCGCCCCCGCGTTGCGCACCATGCGCACGATTTTCTTGCTGGTGGTCCCGCGCACGATGGAATCATCGATCAGCACCACCCGCCGGCCTTCCAGGAGCGAGCGCACCGGATTCAGTTTCAGGCGGACTCCGAAGTCGCGCACCGTCTGCTTGGGTTCGATGAACGTTCGCCCCACGTAGTGATTGCGGATCAGCCCAAAGCGGAAGGGAATCCCGCTCTCGGCCGCATAGCCCACGGCCGCCGTCACCCCCGAATCCGGCACCGGCACCACCACGTCGGCATCAATTCCCGCTTCCCGCGCCAGTTGCCGTCCCAGATTCTCGCGGCTGATCTGCACCGAGCGTCCGAACACCATGCTGTCGGGGCGCGAAAAGTAGACGTGCTCGAAGATGCAACTCGACTGCGGTCCGGTGGGCGAATAAAAACGCGAGGTCACGCCCTCCGGCCCCACAATCACCAGCTCTCCAGGCTTTACGTCGCGTTCGTACGTCGCGCCGATCAAATCGAAGGCGCACGTTTCGGAGGCAAACACGATGGTGTCCTGCTTGAGTCCTTCGGCCGCGGGTATCCGTCCCATGGCCAGTGGCCGGAAGCCGCGCGGATCACGCGCCGCGAAAATCCGGTCCGCACTCACCATGACCAGCGAGAATGCGCCTTCGACCCGCCGCAAGGCATCCGCCATCGCTTCCGGCAAGGTATGCTCGCGGGAGAGCGCGATCAGGTGCACGATGACTTCGGTGTCCGAGGTCGTCTGAAAAATCGAGCCCTGGGCCTCCAGCCGCGCTCGAATTTCCTGCGCATTCACCAAGTTACCGTTATGCGCGACCGCAATCGATCCCTTGTTGGATTGCACCAGGATCGGCTGCGCGTTGAGCAGCGCCGAATCCCCGGCGGTCGAGTAGCGCGTGTGCCCGATGGCCAGGGTTCCACGCAACTTGGCCAGCACATCCTCGACGAAGATATCCGCCACCAGCCCCATGGCTTTATGGGGATGCAGCGCCATGCCATCGGAGGTGACGATGCCCGCCGACTCCTGTCCGCGATGCTGCAGCGCATGCAATCCCAGGTAGGCAAGCTTCTCCGCCTCCGGGTGCGCATAGATCGCCACCACCCCGCACTCTTCGCGAAATTTGTCGAAAGCAGCCATTCGCTTTTTAGCCCTTAGCTTTTGATCTGCATTGCTTCGTAACCTCGGCGGCCTTTCTCTACGACCTCCGCGACCGTCTCTGCGACATCTGCCGTCTCTGCGACTTCTGCGGTCTCGGCGACCTCTGCCGTCTTTGCGATCTCTGCCGTCTCTGCGACCTCTGCGGTTTAAAGCTTTCCGACCCTAATCCGCCGCCACCGCTGCGCCCTCGGTCCGAAGTGCATTTTCCAGCGCCGATTCGTACCGCTCACGTAAGGCCGCCACCGATGCCGACACCACCACCCGCCCATCCAGCGAGATCTCCACTTGTTCCGAAACCGTCTCGCCGAGCACGTCCACCGCGAGCCCGCACTTTGCCGCTATCTGTTTGATTCCCGAAAGCAGCCCCGGGTCGCAGGCCAGCACCACCCGGCTCGCATCTTCACCAAACAGCGCGAATTCCGCCGGCAACCCATTGGAAGCCACCTCCACCCGCACCCCAATCCCCTTCGGAAACGCCGGCTCGGCCAGCGCGACCGCCAGTCCGCCCGAAGAGCAATCATGGGCCGACTCGACCAGCCCGGCCTGGATCATCTCGATGAGCCCTTTCTGCAACGCCGCTTCCCGCTCCAGTTCCAGTTCCGGCGGATAACCCCACACCGCCCCCAGGATTTCCTTCGCGTACTCGGATGAGCCAAACTCGGATTCTACGTCCGTAATATCGCCCGGCCCGGTCGCGCGCAATAGCACAATCGTGCGCCCCGGCTCGCGGAACTCCATCGTCGCCGCTTTATGCACGTCCTCCAGAATGCCCACAATCCCCAGCACCGGCGTCGGATAGATTCCTTCCCCCAAAGTCTCGTTGTAGAAGCTGACGTTGCCGCCCGTGATCGGCACTTCGAGTTCTTCGCAGGCCTTGGTGATGCCATCCACCGTCTGCGAGAACTGCCACATGATGTGCGGCTTCTCGGGATTGCCAAAGTTGAGGCAGTTGGTGGCGCCGATGGGAGTTGCACCCGCGCAGGCCACATTGCGGCAGGCTTCGGCCACCGCGTGCATCGCCCCCAGCCGCGGATCGAGATAGCACCAGCGCCCGTTACCGTCGAGCGCCATCGCCAGCCCGCGCTGCGAGCCTTTGATGCGGATCACGCCCGCATCGCCCGCTCCCGGACCTGCGACGGTATTGGTCTGCACCATGTGGTCATACTGTTGCCACACCCAGCGCTTGCCACAAATGTTGGGGCTCGATAGCAACCGTTGGAAGCTTTCGGTCAAATCGCCCGGCTGGGCCAGCTTGATGTGCGCCGGCATCTCGCGCGCAACCGGCGGCTCCCAGCGTTCGAGCGGACGCTGGTAGAGCGGCGCATCGTCAGTCAGCGCTTCATTCGGAATCTCGGCGACCAGTTCGCCGTGCTGGCGGACGCGCATCACGTTGTCGCGGGTGACGTGGCCGACCTCCACCGCATCCAGTCCCCACTTCTCGAACACGCGAAACACTTCCTGCTCCCGGCCTTTCTCGGCCACCAGCAGCATGCGCTCCTGCGATTCCGAGAGCATGATCTCGTACGCCGACATCCCGGTTTCCCGCTGGGGCACGCGATCCAGTTCAATCTCCAAGCCCACTTTCCCGCGCGCGCCCATCTCGCAGGTCGAGCAGGTGAGCCCCGCGGCGCCCATGTCCTGGATGCCGACGATCGCACCCGTCTGCATCGCTTCCAGGCAGGCTTCGAGCAACAGCTTCTCGAGAAACGGATCGCCCACCTGCACGTTGGGCCGCTTGGCCTCGGAGGCTTCGCTGAATTCTTCCGATGCCATGGTCGCGCCGTGGATCCCGTCGCGCCCCGTTTTCGCGCCGACGTAAATGACAGGATTGCCTTCGCCCGTGGCCTTCGCGTAGAAAATCTGGTCGCGCCGCACCAGCCCCAGGGCGAACGCATTCACCAGGGGATTGCCCGAGTAGCAAGCCTCAAACTTGGTTTCGCCTCCAAGATTGGGCACGCCAAAGCAATTTCCGTACGAAGCAACCCCGCTGACCACACCCTCCATGACGGAGTGATTCCTGTGAATCTCAGCTTGCGCAGGCAAGGCGCGAAGCGCGGCAGGTTTTTCGCCGGCAGCTTTCGAATTCTCAATCGGCCCGAAGCGCAGCGAATCCATCACCGCCACCGGCCGCGCCCCCATGGTGAAAATATCGCGCAGAATTCCACCCACCCCGGTGGTCGCTCCCTGAAAGGGCTCGATGAATGAAGGATGGTTGTGCGACTCAATCTTGAACGCGCACGCCCAGCCGTCGCCGATGTCGATGATGCCCGCGTTCTCCCCTGGCCCCTGCACCACCAGCTTGCTGCGCGTAGGCAGCCGCTTCAGGTGCACGCGTGACGATTTGTAAGAGCAGTGCTCGCTCCACATCACGCTGAAAATGCCGAGTTCGGTCAGGGTGGGCGCTCGTCCGCCGAGCAGGTGCTGGATTTTCGCGTACTCCTCAGGCGTAAGCCCGTGCTCCCGGATGAGTTCCGGAGTGATGGCTGGGTTCTGCGGCTGGGTCATGGGTGGAGAACCCATTGTCGCATGAAAAAGCGGTGGTTGGGCTTTGGTCGTTGGTCGTCGGCTGTTGGTCGTTGGCCAAAACCCACGGTCCGCAGGGCCAAGGGCGAGGGTGGCATGATGGCGGGACAGGCCGCGCCTGCCGCCCCGCCGGCAAAAACCCCATCAAGTTGCCATACATCAAATACTTAGCTTATTGATATTGCATTACCCGGTGTCCCGGGCCGTTATTTCACTGGAAAACACGCCGGCTTCGTCTCGTAGAGTGCCCGCCATTTGCGCCAAGCGGCCCTCGGCTCGCAATTTGGAGGTGGAATGATGGTTTGGGTCGTCCGACGGGCGGCGAACGATCCTGGCGCATCCTGGCGACGAAATATGCTATAGGCTATGAAAAGGAATTCCAATTTCGAGGAAACGTCAGGGCCAGGTCGCATCCCACGGTTCCGTCGCTCACGCCGACGAGCTGCCGCCAACCACCGGGTTCAGCCCACTATACTGTTTCCCGAATGAAGTCCGTCATCGTAGGCACCGCGGGCCACATCGATCATGGCAAGACGGCTCTGGTCAAAGCCCTTACCGGCATTGATGCCGACCGCCTGGAGGAAGAGAAGCGGCGCGGGATCACCATCGACATCGGCTTCGCGCACCTGGAGTTACCGGCTCCGCATGGCGAAACCCTGCGCCTGGGCTTCGTCGATGTCCCCGGGCACGAGCGCTTCGTGCGCAACATGCTGGCCGGGGTGGGCGGGATCGACCTGGTTCTGCTGGTCATCGCCGCCGACGAGTCCATCAAGCCGCAGACCCGCGAGCACTTCGACATCTGCCGGCTGCTTTCGGTACGCCGTGGCATCACGGTACTCACCAAGTCGGACACGGTGGATGCGGAAACGCTGGATGTAGTCCGCCTCGAAGTCCAAGACTTCCTGCGCGGGTCTTTCCTGGATCCAGCCCATTCGCCGATTGTCGCCGTCAGTTCGCTCACCGGGGCGGGCCTGCCCGATCTGAAGCAAGCGCTTGCGGAAGTTGCCGGCGAGGTTCCCGCGAAAGACTCGACTGCCTTCGCCCGCCTGCCCATTGATCGCGTGTTCACCATGAAAGGCTTCGGCACCGTAATCACGGGCACGCTGGTTTCGGGGAGCATCCGCAAGGAAGACGAACTGGAAGTTTTTCCCATCGGCAAGCGGGTGCGGGTGCGCGGAGTGCAGGTGCACGGGGAATCCTCAGAGCAAGCCATCGCCGGCCAACGCACCGCGCTCAATCTCGCCGGGGTGACGGTCCAGGACCTGGCGCGCGGCATGATGCTGGCCGCGCCCGAAACTTTCCGTGCGACGAAACGGATCGACGCGTCGCTCACGCTATTGCCGTCGGCGAAGCCGCTCAAGGACCGGGCCCGGGTACACCTGCACGCCTACACCTCGGAGACGGTGGCCGAAGTCGCACTCTACGAAGAAAAAGTGTTCAAGCCCGGCGGGAACGCTTTCGCTCAACTGCGCATGGCCGAGGCGGCGCTGCTGCTGCCCGGTGATCGCTTCATCCTGCGCCAATTCTCACCCGTCATCACGATTGGGGGCGGCGTCGTGCTGGATGCAGCACCGTCGGCGCGCGCGAAGCGAGATGTCGTATTGCCGTTCCTGCGGGCGCTGGATGGCGGTCGCGGAGAAACCGCAGTGCAGATGCGTGTCGCCCGCCACCAGCATGAGGGGCTGACCCGGGCGCAGCTCACAACCGAAACTGGCTGGCGTAAGGACGCACTCGACAAACTCCTTGCGGATCTCATTCAACAAAAACACGTGTTGCGGCTCGGGGAACGCTACGTCGACGTTCCCGCCGTCGAGGGGCTGAAGCGGTTTCTGCTGAGCACGGTCGAGGACTTCCACCAGCAGAATCCCCTGGTGCCGGGGATGGGCAAAGAAGAACTGCGCGAGACGGTGCGGGCGACTCCTGAAATTTTTACCGCAGTGGTTGATCTGCTCGTGCACGACAAGAAACTCGATGTCACCGGCGAACTGGTCCGCCTGCCGGGGCGCGGCGTGGTGATGAAAGACGAAGAAGCCGAATCGAAGAAAGTCATCGAGCAAGCCTTCGCAACCGCCGGGTTGCAGGTGCCGGCGCTCTACAACGTGCTTGCCGGGCTGAAACTCGACAAGACCCGCGCCCAGAAGATCGTTACGCTGCTGCTGCGCGACAAGGTTCTGGTAAAAGTTTCCGAGGAACTCGTCTTCCATCAGTCGGCCCTGCAGGAACTGCGCAGGCAACTGGCCGCATACAAAGTGAAGTCGACCGTGGCGGGTGTCGCGAAGATCGATGTTGGTAAGTTCAAGGAACTGACCGGGGTGAGCCGGAAGTACGCGATTCCGCTGCTCGAATATCTCGATCGCGAACGCGTGACCCGGCGGGTTGGCGATGAGCGTGTCATCCTCTAAGAGGCTTGCCGGATCGCGGCAAGGCAATAAACCACTACGGACACGAAGGCGCCACGAAGGAAGGCGGAAGGTCTCAGCGAAGGCGCTTTTTGTGCGCTGCCGGCGGCAGCGAAGCCAGCCCCTTAGCCGCAGAGCAGGGGTGTGAAGCCAATCCACCGCGATCCCGGGGGTCAGGCGTTAGCGCGTACCAGCGCCAGGGCGGTGATGTCGTCCTGAATCGGCTCGGCGCAGGCATAGCGCTGCACGTCGTCGAGGATGGAGCGGCAGACGTCCCGAGCGGCGGTGAGCTGACGGCTTTTCAGGGATGCCTCAACCCGCGCCAGGCCAAACTCCTCCCGCTTGTATTCGGCCTCAACGACTCCCCGGGAAACCAGGGCGAGGGCCGCGCCCGGCTCCATGGCGATCAGGCGGGCTTCCGCCGTGGCCAGGGAAAATAATCCGAGAGGGAGGCCGGTAGCGCCGAGTTCGGAGAAGTCGGTGGCATGGCGCACCAACGCCGGGGTGTGCCCGGAATTGAAGTAACAAAGGATGCCCAGGTCTTCGTTGTAGCAGCCCGCGAAGGCCGGACTGGAATGCACGCCCCCGGCGGTGTCCATGATGGCGCGGTTCAGTTGAAGACACAGTTCGGTCATGGCGTCGCTCTCGTTGGCATCCGCCGGCGCCAGAAGCTCTGATCCGACCTCACGGAAAACGCGCTGGGCCATGGCCAGAATTTCCTGGTTTTGCGCGCGCCGACCGGCCACATCCAGCAGACCGAAAAGCACGCGGCAGGGGCTGACCCGGAACGAGTCATAGAAATCTCCCGCGCTGCGTTGCCCCGCAAATGCCGCAGCAATTTCTGCGTCCCGCAAGACCGGGAACGCGGAGGCCACCGGCTCGATGGCCAGAGGCGCTTTCCTCTTTCGCAGATTGAGCAGGGACATCATGGACCGGGCAGCGCTGAAATTAGCACAGAGAACGCTGGTTGGCTAGAGGAAGGGAAGGGATTCCGGCGGCCGCCCTACTCTGCATATTTACTGGTCAGAAATTTGCCCACTTCGGCTTCCAGCTGCCCGTAGTCGGAATGGATAGTGGCGCGCAACGCGGCTTCGGGCCCGCTCCCCTGGCCGATCCGCTCGAGAATGCGTTCCACATCACTCATCCCGTAAGTCTCGCTGATGTATTGCACCGCCGCCAGCGACTCCTCATAGGCGATGAGGGCCTCGACGGAGGAGAAGCGCATGAAGCTTCCCTCCAACAGGTTATAAGGGATGGAGTGTTGGGCGCGGAACAGCTGTGCCAGTCGCCGGCCATCGGAGCCCAGCGATTTTGGCTCGACCACCTGGGCGACACCTTCGTTGAGCCAGGTGGGGCAACGGCCAGCGGAAGCCTGGTTTACAAAGGAGTGCGCCAGCTCATGCTTCAGCACCCGCGCCAGGTCGGAAGTCATGGAGGACAGGCCGCTGATGGGGATGCGAAGCTTGCCGTCATTGACCGCTCCGCTCCAGGAAGGAGCCTGAGTCACGTCGAAGAAAGCCTGCTCGGTATAAAGAATGACGGGAATGCTGGCGCGGGGCGCGACTCCCAGCTGGCGGACCAGGTCGTCGTAGTCCGCCTCCAGGGTCGCGATCAGCACATGCCGAAGCTGTTCGGAGGTCTGCTTGCCTTCATAGCGAAGGGTGAAGTGACTGCTCTCCCGCTGCGAGAAGTCCGCTTCGGTCGTGGCTTCCCGCTGAGCTTTCGCCAGATAGCGCTCCACGACCGGATCGGGCCGGAGTTCGAGCGAACGCTTCCAGGTGCGCACGGCGTCTTTGGTCCGGTCGGCGGAAAACTGCACGAATCCGAGGACGGTATAAGCGTCGGCGGAATTCGGATTCGCCTGTACCGATCGTTCCGCATAGGACAGCGCCGCCGCCGCGTTGCCGGAACGCACCAGCGCCAGCGCGTAGTAGTTCAGAATGGTGGAATTTTCCGGGCGAAAACGCAGCGCGGTCTCAAAATAACGGCGAGCCTGCGCAAGGTTGCCGTGTTCGAACTCGTGTTTGCCCGCCAGAAAATAAGCGGTTGCAGAGAGCTCCGGCTTACCTTCATTCTCCAGCGCCGTCAGAGCATCGGCGTCGACCTTGCCTTCATGAACGACCCGGGTGGCGAGATCGTCGTGCCCGGCCAGCCCGTCTTCGGGAACGAAGGCCGGCAGATCCTTGGCGGGTCCTTGCGCCGCTGCCGAGCGAAGCGTATGCGGGAGGCAGTCCGCCCGCTTCGATGCTGGCGACGGACGACTTCGATATCTTGTAGGAGTCATCGCCCACGTCGTACTCAACGTGCGTCCCGTCTTCGCGCACGTGATCGGCCCAGATGGTTCGGCCATTTTTAAGATGGATGACGTCGGCAAAGGAACGCAGGTCAGCCAGGGCTGCCCCAATGAGCAGGCTGGGCACTAAGAAGATGACACGCGTGCGCACTCAGGCGCATTCTAGCAATCGAGAGGGAGTCCCAGTAGGTGACCCAAGTAACCCGGAAAAAGGCGACATGGGTGTTCGTGGTGGTGCTGCTCGCGGCAGCCGCCCGTTTCGCCAGCGGCCAGTCCGCGGCGAACTCGGTGTCGGGAGCGCCTCCTCCGCCACCAACTGCCGCGGTGAAGCCCGCGGAAGAACTGTATCTGGAGCTGCGAAATGTCGGCCTCGATCCCGCACGCACCTACCACATACGAAATGCGCCGCTCGACCGTCCCGCGCTGCACATCATGCTCGAGGACGGGAAAATTTCCTTCACGACCGATGTCGCCGGGCGCGTGACGGGAGCCTTTTTCGAGGGGGATGGAGATCTCCTGCTGACTCCGCCCAACCAGGTCGAACGCGCTTCCATGGCACTGTTCACCGGCATGGCAATCCTGGAACAGCGCTTCACCACGGCGTATCTTGCGATTCAATGACGACAGCTTTGCGGAATTGCAACCCTATTTCCGACCGACGGACGATGCCCAGGCCTTCAGTTCCCGGTGGAACGAAGTCGCTCGCAACCTCGCCGAACAAGATGCCCTTCGGCTTCTGTCGACCTTCAGCCGGGGATTGCCGGTCTTGGACGCCGGCGCCGGAAATTCCGGCCACCAGCCACCCGTGACCAGTGCTTCCGATCGCATGCTGCATGTCCGGGTGCAGGGCCAGTCTCTCGGAGCCTTTGATGTGTACTTCGACACCAAGGGAATCGAGCAAGTGTGGGCCGGACAAACCAAGGCATCCGACGGCCTGACCTTCTACGACCTGTGGACGTCTTTCACTCCGAGCGTTGGCCGCGCGGGCGCCGGTAAGTCCGAAACCAGAGCGGACGAAGTCGCAACCTCGCGCTACCGGATACGCGCCGAGGTGAAGCCGCCGACCACCTTGACGGCGGAGGCTCTGCTTCAGATGGAAGTGCGGCAGGGGGGAGAACGAACCGTATATTTCGAACTCTCTCGCTTCCTGCAAGTCAAAGAAGTGGATGTCGATGGTCGTCCGGTCGAGTTCATCAACAATCCCGCCATCGATGGCACCCAGCTATCCAAAAGGGGGAACGACCTGGTTGCGGTGGTTTTTCCGGAAGCACTGCGGTCAGGACAGAAGCTGGAGCTGCGGTTTGTGTATGGCGGAGAAGTTCTGTCGGAGGCGGGCGGCGGGCTTCTCTACGTGGGCGCACGCGGAACCTGGTATCCAAATCGTGGATTGTCCATGTCCAACTTCGATTTGGAATTTCACTATCCGCCGGGCTGGACGCTGCTGGCAACCGGCAAGAGAGTCGCCGGAGACCCGCTCGCCGACAGTGCCGGCGGGGCGCCCGCTGCCGCAGAGCAAGTGGCGCGCTGGGTAACGGAGCGCCCCAGCACGCTGGCCGGCTTCAATCTGGGCCGGTACGAGCGCGCGAGCGCCCGCGCCGGCAACGTGACGTGGAGGCATACGCGGCGCGCAGCATGGAGAAAGCCTTTCCCCGGCCCACGGATACGATTGTCGTCCCTCCCGCCCTGCACCCGCTGGGGCCGAATCCCGAGCCCATCGTTCATCACTCGCTGCTACCCTCTCCGGCCCGCAATGCTCAGGCGGTGGCCGACAACGGCGCCCGGGCGGTCGAGTTCTTCGCACAACGGTTTGGACCTTTTCCCTACGCTTCGCTCGAATTGACGCAGATGCCGGGCCGAATGAGCCAGGGCTGGCCGGGGCTGGTCTTCCTTTCGAGCTACGCCTTCCTGACGCCGGAGCAGACGGCGGACTTGAGCGCCAGGGCGCTGGACGGTGCTTTGAACCGCCTGATTCTGCCCCACGAGACGGCCCATCAATGGTGGGGAGACCTGGTCGGGTGGCACAGCTATCGCGATCAGTGGATCTTTGAAGCCCTCGCCAACTACTCCGCTCTCATGATGATGGAAACCGAGGAGCCCAACGAGGTTCGCCTGATCCTGGAGAGATATCGCGAACAACTGCTCGAGAAGAACAAGAATGGCGAGTCCCTGCGCGATGCGGGCCCGGTGAGCCTGGGCCTGAGATTGAATTCCTCCCATTTCCCCAATGGCTACGAGGCGGTCAGCTACGGCCGGGGCACGTGGCTGTTTCATATGCTCCGGCATATGCTGCTCGACGCGCAAACCATGCAGGCTGCAAGAGCGGAGCCGGAGAAATCCGGCAACGAGGAACCTTTCGTGCGCGTTCTGCGCAAAGTGCGGGAACGCTATGCGGGAAAGGTAATCAGCACCCAGGAATTGCTTGCGGTGTTCGACGAAGAGCTTCCGCGGTCATTGTGGTATGAAGGCCACAAGTCCCTGGACTGGTTTGTTCACGGCTGGGTTGAAGGAGTGTCTCTGCCTCATATCAGCACCCGGAACGTCAAATTCGTGAAAAAGACTGCCGGCTTGGAAGTGGCCGGCATCATTTTGCAGAAAGAAGCGCCGCCTGACCTGGTGTCCGCCGTGCCCGTGTATGCCGTAACCTCGGGAAAGCCCCTGTTGCTGGGCACCGTACTGGCCGACGGACCCGAAACCCCATTCCATTTTCTGGTTCCGGCGGGCACAAAGAAAGTTGTGCTCGACGCGTATCAGAATTTGCTGACCAGCCCAAGATAGCTGTTCCACAGCGAGCGCAAGGTCGCTTCATGGGCCCGGTACCCGCTGGTATTCATGTTGGCGAGATTGTTGGCGACCATCTCCAAGGCTTGCGTTCCGGCTCGAAGTCCGGCGCAGGCTGCGTAGTATCCGCTATCCACGGCCGCTTAGCTCCTGCCCGATACCAAGCAAGTCAGCCCCCACTCTCACCGGCTGAAAAATATTCGGTAAGTGTCGAAGCTGCGGTGGTTGTGCCGCCAAGAAAATTAGAAAAGGTTAAGCAGCACGCGGCACGAGAGAAGATCTTGCCGAGTTGCGTGGCCGCTCACCCGGCAAAATCTTCCGGCCTGCGCGAGAGAGACAGGCCAACCTTATCTGCGATCGCCATTCCCCGAATCAAGGCGAGGACGACAGGACGTTTTCGCCGTCCGACAGATCTATCGGCAATTTCCTGGTGGGCTTTACGGATTCAGAATCAGCCGAGCCGGCGCGCTCCGCAGGGTGGAATTCCGTAATCGTCGGCCCCTCGTCACCTCTTTCACCGTCAAATCGGTTGGGCTCCAGCAAAAATCCGAAGAATTGAATATCATTGAGGATTCGGCATTCATTGTGGGGGAACTCAGACGTGGCTGAAACGCAGACGAATGGACTCGAAGTCCTGGAAACCCGGGAATGGTTGGACTCGCTCGACTATGTTCTGTCCAAGGGGGGGCCGGATCGGGCGGGCCGCCTGCTTCAGCAGTTGGCATTGCATGCCCGGCGCGCGGCGGGGATCAACCTTCCGTTCACCGCCACCACGCCGTACCAGAACACCATCCCCTCGAAGACCCAGCCACCCTTCCCGGGCAGCCAGGAGATGGAGCGACGGATCAAGAGCCTGGTGCGCTGGAACGCGCTGGCCATGGTGATCCGCGCCAATAAGATCCAGGAAGGCATCGGCGGGCACATCTCGACCTTTGCGTCCGCGGCCACGCTGTACGAGGTGGCCTTCAATCATTTCTTACGGGCGCGCACCGAAGAAGGCGACCGGGACATTGTCTACTTTCAGGGACACGCCGCCCCGGGCATCTACTCGCGCGCGTTTCTCGAGGGCCGCATCCCCAAGCAGAAGCTCGAGAATTTCCGGCGCGAGCTGAAGCCGGGCGGTGGCTTGTCGTCCTATCCGCACCCCTGGCTGATGGAAGACTTCTGGGAATTCCCCACGGTTTCCATGGGGCTCGGGCCCATCCAGGCGATCTACCACGCGCGCTTCATCAAGTACCTGGAGAATCGCGGGCTGAAGCAAACCACGGGCGGAAAAGTATGGGCTTTTCTGGGCGACGGTGAGATGGATGAACCCGAGTCGCTCGGCTCCATCACGCTGGCCTCGCGGGAACGGCTCGACAACCTGATCTTCGTGGTGAACTGCAACCTGCAGCGGCTCGACGGGCCGGTCCGGGGCAACGGCAAGATCATCCAGGAACTGGAAGCGATCTTCCGGGGAGCGGGCTGGAACGTCATCAAAGTGATCTGGGGCAGCGACTGGGATGCGCTGATCCAGAACGATCGCGACGGCCTGCTGGTCCGGCGCATGGGCGAAATCAGCGACGGGCAGTACCAGAAATATTTCGTCGAGAGCGGCGCCTACTTCCGGCAGAACTTTTTCGGAACCGATCCCCGGCTGTTGAAGATGGTCGAGCATCTGTCCGACGAGCAGCTGGCCCGGATGCGGTTAGGCGGTCACGATCCCATCAAGGTGCATGCGCGGCTTCAAGGCGGCGGTCGACCACCGGGGATCGCCGACGGTGGTGCTGGCCAAGACCATCAAGGGCTACGGACTGGGCGAGGCGGGCGAAGGCAAGAACATCACCCACCAGCAGAAGAAGCTCAACGACGACGAGCTGAGCATGTTCCGCGTCGCGCTTCGGGATTCCGATCCCCGACGACGAACTGCATAACGCGCCGTTTTACCGGCCGGCCGACGACAGCGCCGAAATTAAGTACATGCAGGAACGGCGCAAGCAGCTCGGGGGCTACATCCCGGAGCGCAAAGTTCGATCGACCCCGCTGGCCCGAGTTCCCGAGACCCACTTCGAAGAGTTTTACAAGGGAACCGATGGCCGGGAAGTCTCGACCACCATGGTGTTCGTACGGCTGCTGGCGAAACTGCTGCGTGATCCGGAGATCGGGAAGCTGATTGTGCCCATTATTCCGGACGAGGCGCGCACCTTCGGCATGGAAGCCCTGTTCCGGCAGGTCGGCATCTATTCGAGTGTCGGCCAGCTCTACGAGCCGGTCGACATGGACACGCTGCTTTATTACAAGGAAGCCAAGGACGGGCAGATTCTCGAGGAGGGCATCACCGAAGCGGGCTCGATGTGCTCGTTCATCGCCGCCGGCACGGCGTACGCCAACCACGGGATCAACACCATCCCCTTCTTTATTTATTACTCGATGTTCGGGTTCCAGCGCATCGGCGACCTGATCTGGGCGGCGGCCGACATGCGCACCCGCGGTTTCCTGCTGGGCGGCACCGCCGGACGCACCACGCTCGCCGGCGAAGGTTTGCAGCACCAGGACGGGCACTCCCACGTGCTCGCGCTCAGCGTGCCGAACTGCCTGGCTTACGATCCGGCGTTCGCTTACGAGATTGCCGTCATCATCCAGGACGGGATCAAGCGCATGTATGTGGATGGCGAGTCGATCTTCTACTACCTGACCGTCACCAACGAACCTTTGCCGATGCCCGAGATGCCGAGCGGGCAAGGGGTTCGGAACGGCATTCTCAAAGGCCTCTACCGATTCAAGCCGGCTCGAACCAAGGATGCAAAGCTGCGTGCCCAGCTTTTTGGCAGCGGCACCATCATGTTCGAAGTACTGAAAGCGCAACAGATTCTGGAAGAAAAATACGGCGTGGCCGCCGATGTCTGGAGCGTGACCAGTTACAAGGAGCTTTACCGGGAGGCGAACAATTGCGAGCGCTGGAACCTGCTCCACCCGGGACAGGCGCCCAGGATTCCCTTCATCAGCGAGACCTTGAAGGGTGCGCCCGGCCCGTTCGTGGCTGCTTCCGACTACATGAAAGTCTTGCCGGAAAGCATTGCGCGCTGGGTTCCGGGCCGGGTGGTGGCCTTGGGGACTGACGGTTTTGGGCGCAGCGAGAACCGGGCAGCCCTGCGGGATTTCTTCGAAGTCGACGCCAAGCACATCGTGCTCGCGACGCTGAGCGCGCTCGCCCGGGACAACCAGATCAAGATCGAAATCGTGCAACAAGCCGTGAAGGATCTCGGCATCAATCCCGAAAAGCCGAATCCGGCCATCAGCTAAGAAAGGTTCAGGACAGTGACGGAATTCAAACTGCCCGAGCTGGGCGAAAATATTGAACAAGGCGACCTGGTTCGCCTGATGATCGCGCCCGGCGCCGACGTAAAGGAAGGCCAGCCCGTGATGGAGCTGGAAACCGACAAGGCGGTGATCGAAGTGCCGTCGTCGGTGAGCGGCGTGGTGCGTGAGATCCGGGTGAAGGAGGGCGACAAGCTCAAGGTCGGGCAGGTCATCTTTACAGTCGAAAACGGCGCGGGCGCGAAGGTGCAGCCGAAAGAGGCACAGGCGCCGCCTGCGAAGGCTCAGGCCCCGGCGCCTCAGGCACAAGAAGAACCTCCGGCCCCCGCGATGGAAAAACCGGCGGGGCCGCCTCCAGTTGCCCGGTCCAGCTCCGGTGCGTCGGAGTTCAAGCTGCCCGAACTGGGCGAGAACATTGATCAGGGTGACCTGGTCCGGCTGATGATCGCACCGGGCACCAAGGTTTCCGAAGGCCAGCCGGTCATGGAACTGGAAACCGACAAGGCGGTCGTCGAGGTACCGTCTTCGGTCAGTGGAGTCGTGAAAGAAGTCCGCGTGAAAGAGGGAGAGAAGGTGAAAGTCGGCCAAGTCATCTTCACCCTCGAAGGGGCGGGAGTTTCGCAGCCGGCAAAAGCGGCGCCCGAGCCGGTGGAACATGTTTCCGGACAGCAGGCGGCCCGACTGGCGTTTCATCTCGCCATGAAGGCCGAAGGCAAGACCGAGGAGCAGGCGCTTCCCCCCGATCAACCGATTCCGGCGGCTGCCACGTTCACCATGCCGGTGCAACTCGGCAAGGTGGCGGGCACCGAACAGCGCGATCCGGTCCCGGCCGCGCCGCACGTGCGACGGCTCGCGCGCGAATTGGGCCTGGACATTTACAACGTAACCGGCACCGGCCCGGCGGGTCGCATCAGCGAAGACGACGTGAAGGCCAACGCCAAGGCCACGCTGGCTGCTGCCATGTCCGCAGCCCAGGCGCCGCAGGCTTCCCGGCTCGCCGAACCCAAGCTGCCGGACTTCACGAAGTGGGGCAAGGTCGAACGCGTTTCCATTCGCGGAGTGCGCCGCAAGACCGCCGAGCACTTGCGGGAAGCATGGATCACGATCCCGCACGTCACCCAGCATGACCGCGCCGACATTACCGAACTGGAGCAGTTGCGCGCCAAGTTCGCGCCCCGGGCTGAAGAGGCCGGCGGCAAGATGACGGTTACCGCCATTGCGCTGAAGGTCTGCGCTTCCGCCCTCAAAGTGTTTCCGCAGTTCAACGCTTCCATTGACATGGATAAGGAAGAGATCGTCTACAAGCAATACATCCATATCGGGGTCGCGGCGGATACGGATCGCGGCTTGCTGGTGCCGGTGATTCGCGACGTCGACAAGAAAAACATCGTAGAACTGGCGGCCGAGCTTTCCCAGTTGTCGAAAAAGGCGCGCGATAAGAAACTCACGCCCGAAGAGATGGAAGGCGGCACCTTCACCATCACCAACCTGGGCGGCATCGGCGGAACCGCTTTCACGCCGATCGTGAATCACCCGGAAGTGGCGATTCTGGGGCTGTCGCGCGGCCGGATGGAGCCGGAATGGATCCACGGGAAATTCGAGCCCCGGCTGATTCTTCCCTTGTCGCTTTCCTACGATCATCGGCTGATTGATGGGGCGGACGCGGCTCGCTTCCTGCGCTGGATCGCGGAAGCGTTTGAGCAACCTTTCCTGCTTTCGGTTCAGGGATAAATTTCTTAAGGACCAAAAACATTCATGGCAGACAATTCCAGCTTGCATATCGCAGTTGTGGGCGGCGGACCGGGCGGGTACGCCGCCGCTTTTCTGGCGGCCGATCTCGGCCTGAAAGTCACGCTGATTGATCCGGAACTGAATCCGGGCGGAGTGTGCCTCTATCGCGGCTGCATTCCTTCCAAGGCGCTGTTGCACGTGGCCAAGCTGATCGAGGAATCGCAGCAGGCGAAGAACTGGGGCATCGAGTTCAGCGCTCCGAAGATCGACCTGGCGAAGCTCCGCGGCTGGAAGGAAAGCATCGTCAAGCGCCTGACCGGCGGTCTCGGCCAGCTCTCCAAGCAGCGCTCGGTGAAGTACGTGCAAGGACGCGCCGGCTTCGAGAACTCGACCACCCTGCGCGTCACCAAGGCGGATGGCAGTGGGGAGTCGATGCGCTTCGATCGCATTCTTCTCGCGACCGGGTCGCGGCCCGCCGTGATCCCCAGCCTCAAGATCGACAGCCCGCGCATGATGGACTCGAGCGGCGCGCTCGACCTGAAGGACATCCCGAAGAGCCTGCTGGTGGTGGGCGGCGGCTACATCGGTCTCGAACTGGGCTCGGTGTATGCGGCCCTGGGCACGCGCGTAACCGTGGTCGAAATGCTGGCGGGCTTGCTGCCGGGTGCGGACCGCGACCTGGTTCTGCCGCTGCACAAGCGACTGGAGAAGATGTTCGACGGAATTCTTCTGAACACGACCGTGAAATCCTTGAAGGAAGAGAGCGCAGGGATTCGCGCCACCTTCGACGGCGCCGAGGTTAAAGAACGCGAGAAGGTTTTTGAAAAGGTTCTGGTCTCGGTCGGGCGCAGACCGAATTCGGAGATTCCCGGTCTCGACAAGACCCAGGTGAAGGTCGGTCCGAAGGGCTTTATTCAGGTCAACAAACAGCTACAGACCGACGATGCCTCCATCTATGCGATCGGCGATGTCGTGGGCGAGCCCATGCTGGCGCATAAAGCGATGCACGAAGGCCGAACCGCGGCGGAAGCGATGGCCGGCCACAAGGTGGCATTTGAGCCGCACGCGATTCCGGCGGTGGTGTTCACGGATCCGGAAATCGCGTGGGCGGGCCTTACCGAAACGCAGGCCAAGGAAAGCGGGCGGGAAATCGCCGTCGCTAAATTTCCCTGGGGGGCGTCGGGACGCGCCATCACGCTCGATCGTCCGGAAGGACTGACCAAGCTCATTCTGGATCCGAAAACCGAGCGGGTGCTAGGGGTAGGAATTACCGGAGTCGGAGCCGGGGAGATGATTGCGGAAGGCGTGCTGGCGATCGAGATGGCGGCGCTGGCCGGCGACCTGGAACTGACCATCCATCCGCATCCGACCCTTTCGGAAACCGTGATGGAAGCGGCCGAGGTTTTCTTCGGCACCAGCACCGATGTGTATCGCCCGAAGCGCGGCTGATTCGCGCTCGGCAAGAATGACGCGAACTTTATTTGGAGGGACGGCGCCGGACCGAGCGCGGCCCTGCAAGCGCACATTGATCCTGCCGTGTGATTGAGTTTAAGTACGGCTTACTATTTCCTCATCTCGATACGCTTCTGAAGGCTCTGCGGGCCGTACAGCCCAGCTCGAGGGGAACCCGGATGAATCCGTTGCGCAGACCCATCTCGCTCGTAATCCTCTGCCTGTTCCTGGGCGGCTCCGGCTGGGCGCAAGTCAATCAGATCCTGCAGCCTGGGAACGCCAAGAGCCCGGAGAGGGCCAGTTCCACCGACGCGCTGGGCCGGCAAACCCCGAACGGCACCCTGTTCGGATTTCTGCAAGCCATGCAGGCAGGGAACTACCTGACGGCCGCGCAATATCTGCAATTGAGCCCTGCCCGCCGCGCCCGAGACGGCGAACAACTCGCCAGTGAATTGAAAGCGGTGCTGGATGGCGCTTTCGTGGGAAGCCTGCGGCCGATCAGCTCCAATCCGGAAGGGAGCGAGCAACCCGGGCTGCCTTCGGATCGCGAAAAGGTCGGAACCCTTTCGGTGGATGACAGCGAGGCCGATGTCGTCCTGGTGCGCGTAACCGACCCGAACTCGGGGAAGATCTGGCTGTTTTCCTCAGACACCCTGGCCAAGGTTCACGAACTCAACGGACTGCTACAAGCCCACCAGGTGGAGACGCACGTCCCGCAGGTTCTGGTCAAAATCCAGCTTCTCGGAATGCCGGTATGGCTGTGGCTGGCCCTGCTGGCCGCAGTGCCGGTGGCGGCAGGCCTGGCATGGGTGTTGATCGAACTGGTGGTGTTTCCCCGGATGTTGTGGAGCCGGTACCGCAAGCAGCCCCAGATGGCAGATCGGCGGAACGTCTCCGGGCCTTTGTGGCTGGTGCTGGGGGTCGTGATCCACCGCATTCTCGTCAGCTTCCTCGGCATGCCCCTGCTTCACCGTCATTACTACGCCATCACGGCGGCGGTAGTGTTCATCATCGGTGCGGGATGGCTCGCCTTGCGGGTACTGGCGGGCGGCATGGACCGCTTGCGCGACCGCGCCATCGCCCGCGGCAGCACCGGCACGGGCTCGCTGGTGTTGCTGGCGCAGCGCATACTCAAAGTGGTGCTGGTGCTGTTTGCCGGGCTGGCGGTGCTGGGCGTTCTGGGTTTCAACCTGACCACGGCGCTGGCCGGCCTGGGCATCGGCGGCCTGGCCATCGGCTTCGGCGCACAGAAGACGATCGAAAACCTGTTCGGCGGAATCTCCCTGCTGGGCGATGAAGTGATTCGGGTCGGCGATACCTGCAACTTCAACGGGCGGGTCGGCACCGTCGAGGACATCAGCCTGCGTTCCACCCGGATTCGCACCGTGGAGCGCACCGAACTGTCCATCCCGAACGGCACCCTGGCCACCATGAGCGTGGAGAATTTTTCACGTCGCGACAAGATCCTTTTCAATCCGAAGATTGGCTTGCGCGCCGAGACCACCACTGACCAGTTGCGCTCTGTGCTGACCGAAGCCCGGCGGCTGCTGTACCAGCATCCCAAGGTCGAGACGGCCAGCGCCCGGATTCGCCTGGCAGCTCTCGACAGCGGCTGGCCGGTGCTGGAAGTGTTTAGCTACATTCTGACGCGAGACATGGGGGAGTTCGCCGCGATTTGCGAAGACATTCTGCTGCGATTCATGACCATCTTCGAGAATGCGGGCACGTCCTTTGCATTTCCCGCGCAGACGATCCGTATCGGGCGCGATCCTGGGCTGGACAAGAGCAGGGCAGAATTGGCCGCGGAGCAGGTTCGTCATTGGCGCGACCAGAAGCAGTTGCCCTTCCCAGACTTCACGACGGCGGAGATTTCGGAGATTCGCGACTCGCTCCCGTATCCTCCGCCGGAGTCGGCGCTGAATCGCGAGACTCGATAGGAGACTCATGAACATTCCACAAGGTGACCGCGAACCACGCCGGGGCAGACGCCTCCGGGCGCTTGCCCTGAGCGAAGTCGAAGGGCGCAATGGGGCGAAGCTCCGCTCTCTGAGCGGATCCCGAGCCGGTTGGACTGCCCTCGTCTTCTGCTTGCTCGGATGCACCGCGGCCCTGGCGCCGCTTCGTGGGGAGAACGTAATGGCCCAGTCATCAGTAATTGCCTCGCCACAAAAATCGGCAGAAACTTTGACCCCTGCGCAGATGAACGACTCCATGGTGAAACTGCAGAGCGAGTTGCTGGCAAAATACGGCGAAGCTCAGAAAGCACGCATTCGCACCGGCCTGCACCAGGTGGTCGAGTTCTGGCGGCCGGAGGACGGCGACGCGGCCGGGTTCGAATCGTTTGTGCGGGCCAACTTCGCGGGGGACCAGGCCGCGCTCGACACCCTGTTCGACCGCTACCAGCGGCTGCTCGAGCAACTCGACGGGCACATGCACGAAATCTCGCGCGAATTTCAGACGCAACAGGATCTGGACCTGGGTCCCATCCGCTTCTACGACGAAGTGTTCGGAGGATACGATCCCGCCGCTCACGTGGTGGACGACTTCTTCCAGAACAAGCTGGCATTCGTGGTGCTCTTGAATTTTCCGCTGACCACGCTGGAGGAGCGCATAAACCTCGGCCCGAAATGGACGCGCCGGCAATGGGCTGAGACCCGGCTTGCGGAGCGGTTCTCCAAGCGCATTCCGGCGGACGTGAACCTGGCCATCGCACAAGCCGCCTCCGCCGCCGGCAACTACATCGCGGGCTACAACGTCTGGATGTATCACCTGGTCGACGACAAAGGGCAGCGGCCGTTTCCGCCCAAAATGCGGCTGCTCAGCCACTGGAACCTGCGCGACGAGATTAAGGCCGATTACGCCGATGCGCAGAAGGGCGCGGCCAAGCAGCGCATGATCCAGCAGGTCATGGAGCGGATCGTCACCCAGTCCATCCCGCAGGCGGTGATCGACAATCCCCATGTCGACTGGAATCCCTACAGCAATGAAGTAACGCCTGCCGCGGTGCAGGATTCCGACACGCCCGCCAGGGCCGACCTCAAAATCAGCAACTCTCCTGAACCCGATACCCGCTACGCGACGCTGCTCAAGACCTACCGCGCCTCCCGGTTGGCGGATCCCTACTCGCCCACCGCGCCGACGCTCATCGATCGCCGCTTTAATGAAGATCGAGAGATTCCGGAACAGCGCCTGCAGGCGATGCTCGAACAGGTGCTGAGCTCGCCGCTGGTTCCCCAGGTTGCCAAACTGATTGAGGCGCGGCTGGGGCGGCCGCTGGAGCCGTTTGATGTCTGGTACAGCGGGTTTCGTGCGGGCAGCAAGTACAGCGAGGCGGAACTCGATGCCGCGGTCGCGAAAAAATATCCAACCCCCGCCGCGTACCAGAAAGATATTCCGAATCTCCTCATCAAGCTTGGCTTTCCGCCGGAGCGCGCCCGCTACGTGGCGGAACACATCGTGGTGGATCCGGCCCGCGGCTCCGGTCACGCCATGGGCGCCCAGATGCGATCGGAGAGATCGCACCTGCGCACCCGGGTTGAAACGACCGGCATGAACTATAAGGGCTTTAACATCGCGGTTCACGAAATGGGACACAATGTCGAGCAGACCTTCTCGTTGAATGACGTGGATTACACGCTGCTCGAGGGCGTCCCCAACACCGCCTTCACCGAGGCGCTGGCCTTCGTGTTTCAAGGTCAGGATATGTCGTTGCTCGGCCGGTCTTCACCTGATCCGAAGAGTGAGGCCATGAAAACGCTGAACGATTTCTGGGGCACGTACGAAATCGCCGGCGTTGCCCTGGTGGACACCGCGGTGTGGCACTGGATGTACGACCACCCCGAGGCCAAGCCGGAAGAGCTGCGAGCGGCCACCCTCCAGATCGCGAAGGACACATGGAACCGCTTCTACTCCCCGATATTCGGGAAGAAGGACGTCGTGCTGCTGGCGATCTACTCGCACATGATCGACTCGTTCCTTTATTTACCCGACTATCCCATCGGGCATCTGATCGCCTTCCAGATTGAAGAACAGATGAAGAAGGTGGGCAGCATCGGGCCGGAGTTTGAACGCATGGCGAAGATGGGGCGCGTGACCCCGGATTTGTGGATGGAACACGCGACCGGCAAACCGGTCTCTCCCGATTCGCTGCTGGCGGCGACTGCGGAAGCTTTGAAACAAGTCGGAACGAAGCCTTAAAGATTATTGCGGGCGCGGCTTGTCAGCAGGGAGTACGGGTACATTCGCCCATTTCGCCCACCACAGCAGGGCGAGGTGCGTGGGATAGTAGATGAGCAATGGCACCAGCAGGAGGTATCCCAACAGATAGATTGGGCCCGGGAGCAGGTGCTGCTCGACAAAGAAAACACCGCGCGCCCAATTCACGTTGTGCTCGGGACGCCAAAAGTAATTGATCGGAACCACCAGCCAGCACATCAGCGTTTGCAGCTTCCAGGCGCGCCGGTCATATCCCAGGCGCCCAACCGCCCACAGCAAAAGTACAGGCGTGACCACGTGGAACAAACCCAACAGTCGGATCCCCAAGGGCAAGTGGGAGTCGAACATGTACTCGGTGCCGCCGATGGGGTGGTGTCCAGTCAACCAGGCTCCCGCCAGATCGATCGTGTACAGAATCTGAAACACCACCAAGCCGACTGCCTGCCAGGAAAACAGGAGAGCACTTTCCCTCCAGAGCGCGATCGCAATGAGCAGGTTTCCCAGATCGCAAAAGAACAGGAAGTTCTGGGCTCCGTACTGTTTCCAGTACACCGGCGCCCAGCCAAGCAGCCAGACCGTCCAGGCGATCTTCAGCCAGAGGGGAACGCGCATGGGGGCATTGTAAGGTGACGCAGGAGCGGGAGCCACGAGCTAAGAGCTACCGACCGCGAGCGAATGCAAGAGTATGGAGTCACAGAGCCCAGGGCCGGTTTTCATCAGGGCGATCACCGGGTTCAGTCACGCTCGTGGCTCGCAGCCCCTTACCACAGTAACTTGCCCCGAAGTGACTGGCCTTCGTAGCATCAACTTACTATGGCTACGCGTGCGTTCCTTTTGTGCGGCGATGAGAAGGCAGTTCAAGCGGTTACCCAGATCCTCGATGAACTAGAGGTCAGCTTCGAACATTCCAGCGAACCTGGGTTTTCCCTGAAGCGTTTGGCAACGCAGCGCTTCGACCTGCTGATCGTCGACTGCGATAACGTCCAGAATGCCACGCAAGTCTTTAATAGCGCGCGGGCTTCCCATCTGAACAAGACTTCCATCGCGATTGCGATCGTGGAAGGGAAAGCGGGCGTGCCGAATGCTTTTCGGCTGGGCGCGAGTCTGGTGCTGACCAAGCCTGTGGCTCTCGAACAGGTAAGAAACACGCTGCGCACCGGCATTGGAATGACCCGCAAAGAAGCCCAGGAGGTCAAGGCTCCGGTGGCAGCGACGCCGGTGCTGGTCCCAACCGTGGCAACGCCAACTGCTTCAGCACCTCCTGTCGCGGCGCCGGTTGTCACCCCTGTGCCCGCTGTTTTGGCGCCGTCTGCGCCGGTTCCAACCGTTGCCCCTTTGACTCCGGTTGCGCCTCCGGTTGCATCCACGCCGGCGCTTCCGATCCGTACCACGCCGGCTCCCGCGGTGCTCACTCCAGTAGCGCCCAAGATTCCGACGACGCCTGCGGTGGCGGAAACGCCGAAGCCGACGCTGCCAGTGACCCCAGTTGCGGAAAAGCCCGTGGTGGTCCCGCGTCCGGTGAGTGCCCCCGCGACGACGTCTACAGAATACAAGCCGGCCCTGAGCAATTTTACCGAGAAGAAGCCCGATCCACCGGTGGGGGCGCAAGCCTTCGCCAAGACCGCGGCAGCCGGCGTAGGCACCGCTCCCGCGCCTGTGAAGAACTTCGATGCGGTTTTCGCAAGCCCTTCCGTCGGGGAAAAACCGGTTGCCGGAAAGGATCTAAGCTCCAAGAGCACCGCAACACCCAAAGTCGCCGATCATGATGCGGCTGAATCGAAGGGAACGACATTGAGCATCGTGGATCCCCTGGCGGAGGAGGACGCCCTCGATCCGGTAAAGGATCACGGCGTGCCATCGTTCGGCGCCCTGGGAAAACAATCGTTCGCCGGCCTGGAGACGTCGAAACGCAAAGGCGGCAAAGGCTTGCTGGTCGCGGCGATTGTGCTGTTGCTGCTGGGGGCAGGCGGTTACGGAGCCTGGACCACGCAACCTGCATTTCGCAAGCTGATCGCGGGAACATCCTCGGACGTCATGACCAGGGTTGCAGGGCTCCGCGGACAACCGCAGGCCACCGCTTCCGCCGCGGCGACCACGCCGGCGCCGGTTCCTGTGGCGGCGGTTCCGACTCCGGCTCCAGCGGTTCCGAGTACCGATCCCAACGGAATCGCCGGAACCAATCAGCCGGCAGCCAGTTCAGCGGTGCCGGCGCCGAGCGCGACTTCTTCCGGCGGGAGCCCGTCCTGCGCAACCAGCCGCCAGCGCCTTGCCCGATAACGCTCAAAAATCCGCGACAGTGCAGCCCGCCAAGCAGGATACGACCCCCAATCACGCGGGTGCGAATCCAACCTTGGTGCCAGCTAGCTTGCCTCCGACTGCGGCGGCAAAGGCTCCGGGCAGCGATCTGCTCGAAGTTCCAGAAGATTACGCCGATGACCAGGTCGTTCGCCGGGTCCATCCGACCTACCCGAAGCAGGCGACCGCGCGAAAATTGCATGGCTCGGTAGTGTTGCAGGCGATCATCAACAAGCAGGGCAAAGTAGATTCCCTGCAACTTGTTTCTGGCGATCCGGTGTTGGCCCAGGCTGCGGCCGCCGCGGTGAAGCAGTGGCGCTACAAGCCCTACTCGCACAATGGCGAACCGGCCGACTTTCAAACCCGCGTCACGGTTGATTTCAAGCTGCCGTAAGCGGCGGAATCCGGGCTGGCAAAGCCCGCGGAACCTGCCCTGCGAGCCTTCGCAACTCCTATTACTGCCGTAACTTGCCGGTTCTGACGCCGGTACCTACGATTAATGTTATGGGTTACCAGGCATTACTCTTCTGTCCGGACGAGAAAACCGCGCGCACCGTGACGCTTGTTCTGAACGACCTGGATTTTACGGTCGAGCCGTGTACCGAACCGTTTGCCGCCGTCAAGAAACTGATGGCGCAACACTTCGACGCGGTGGTGGTCGATTGCGACAACGAGCAGAACGCGACGCTCTTGTTTAAGAGCGCGCGCAATTCGAGTTCGAACCAGTCGTCACTCGCGGTTGCGGTAGTGGAAGGACAAGCGGGTGTGGCCAAGGCTTTTCGGATTGGCGCCAACCTGGTTCTGACCAAGCCCATTAACGTGGAGCAGGCGAAGGGCACGTTGCGGGTCGCGCGCGGGTTGCTGCGCAAGGGAAGCGAGGCGCCGAAAGCATCCGCGTCCCCGGCCCCGAAGGCGGCACCAGTCGCCGCAACTCCCAAGACGCCGCCTCCGCCGCGTTCAGGATCCCCGGCTGCTCAGAGCATTTCTTCACCGACATCAGGATCCTCGAAGACACAGGGTGTTCCCCCGGTTCCGGCGATGAGACCTACGGTGGCGCCTCCCGCCGCAGTTGCGTTCACACCGCCCGCGGACCTGGACGATCAGGATTCCGATGCCATTCTCGAACCAGACGATGTAGAGGCGACAGTGCGACCGATCGCTGAAGCGAAGCCCGCACCGGGCAGTGCAACTCCGGGTGCGGCGAAGTTTCCCTGGCAGCCATCGGCGAAGATGGCAGAGCCTATGGCGTCCGCGCTGCGTCGCGCCGCCGAGGCAGCCGGTCAAGTCGAAGCCGCGGAACCGGCTCCGGTAAAAGCTCCGGTCACTGCCCCCGTTGCTGAAAAGCGGGCGATGTCAGGCGCGATGTTTCAAGCGCACGGACACGCCAGCGCGCCCGCGCGTGCGGTGGAGAAGGCGACACCGGTCGCCGCCGCGCCCGCCGTGGAGGAAGCGCCCGTCATCAGCAAGCCCGCGACCCGAGAAACCAGTGAACCCAGGCTGGAGCGGCCACCGCTCGACACCTCGCGCGACGATGTTCCGCCACCAACTTTCTTTCCGGGTGGCTACGATCCCGAGGAAGTGGAAGGCGGCGGCAAGACGAAGGCGATCGTAATCATCGCGGCGGTAGTTCTGCTGGCGTCTTCCGCCGGATATCTGAGCTGGAAGAACATGGGCAACAAGAATTCTTCGGCTGCCCCGACGACGCAGAGCGCAGCCGCTTCCGCCGTGTCGCCGAGCGCAGCCCCAAACAAGCCGCAGGACGCAGCTCCCGTAGCGCAGCCTGCAGCGGAAGAGATTACGCTGGGGGGCTCCGCGCCGACATCGGCGACGACCGCGCCGCATGCGGCGAGCCCCGCGAAGCCCTCGCCCAAGGGCCCAGCCGCAGAGCCAGTTGCCGAACCGGAAGTGACGCAGCGGCTTATCGTAAGAAACGATACCCCCCACACGGCCCCGGCACCCAGCCCTCAGGAGCAGGAATCCGTGCAAGCGCCCAGCGCCATTGGCATGGCGAGCTCGGCGGACACCAAAGCGCTGGCCAGCATCAGCAGCGCTCCCGTGAGTGTTCCGAAGCAGGCGCAAGCGTTGAAGGTTTCTCAGGGCGTGATGGAAGGGCTGGTGCTGAAGCGGGTTCAGCCACGCTATCCGACGCAAGCCTTGCAGATGCGGATCCAGGGGCCGGTGCAAATGCAAGCCACGATCAGCAAGAGCGGAAACATCGAAAACCTGAAAGTGATCAGCGGCGACGCTGTTCTGGCCCGCGCGGCTCAGGATGCGGTGAAGCAGTGGAAGTACAAGCCCTACTACTTGAATGGCGAGCCGGTACAGATCGAAACCCAGATTCTGGTGAACTTCCACCTGCCGAACTAGCAAAGTCGACGAAGCTCTGGCAAGGGACTGCGCGAGGCGAAGTTGCCCGCGCAGTTTTTGTTTGCGCAGTTTCGAAGCAATCCATTCCTTGAAAAACTTCCGGTTGCATGAAGGTGCGGTCCGACGCGCTCATCCAGGAAGGGAATTGTGGCTACCGGTGTGCTGCTTGCATATGCGCCGGGGGATAGGTTTCGCCGGGAGGCCCAATGCGAGCCTCAAGCCTCGCGTAGAGCGCAATGATGGGGTTGGAACTTTCCGCCAGCTCGTCCAGTATCCACCGTTTGTTTTTCGGATCATCGGCAAAGCGGGCGGTGTAAAGCATGTGACGGAACATGGTGAACCACAGGTTGGGGTTCTCGATCGAGGAATAGTAATCCTCGAGGAATTCTCGATACTCTTCCATAGCCTGGTCGCGGGTTGAGCCGGGTGGCGCCAGGGCCGCCAGGAGGTTGAGAGCATCGGCTTTCGCGCAGAAAAACGCTTCCGGCGAAGCTTCATCACTTTCTCTCAGGTTTTGAACCAGCTTGGCGGCATTGTCATAGTGGACGAGCCAATCCTGACGGGAGCGTTCTGCAAGGGTCCAGGGAACGGCTCGACCATTGCGAACGCGATCCCCGTGAGTCAGCCATCTCATGGCGTCGGCGACCGCTTGAGATTGTATCGACTGTCCGATCAGGCTGTGCTGGTAGGTGCCATCGTCACCCGCGGGTTTTGCCTCCTCCGCTGAAATCTGTTTGTACCGGGATTCCTCAGGATCAAGTGTGACCACCAGCAGGTTGAACTGCTCCGCCGACTTGGCCAACTTCCCAGTGGCTGGCAGGTTGTCCGTACAGCGGCGACTGCTGACCTGTCTCACGATGTAAGAACGCAAGGCCGGCAGCAAAATGGCAGCCTCGGCGGGTGCGATGTGTTGCTGCGACATAGCCTTCACCAACGGAGTTTCGGCCGCACCATACTCCCGATCGGAGTGTGAAAGTTCTTGAAGCTCGGCACCGAGCAAGGAGAGAAGTTCGCGACGTTGGACGGGGGCTAGCTTTGCGGCCAGCAGCATTTCCAAGGCGGGAGGCACTTGCGCGTGAGATACCACGGAAGTTGCCAGTTGCCGCATCATCGCCACATCCTCTCCTTCGGTTCGCTGCCTTGACGAAAATGAATTGTTGAACACAAGCAGTGCTGTCTGGTAGTAATCCACCAGGTCGGGAGTAGATAACGCCGAGCAGTTGAGCCTCGGAAAGTTCGCCGGCGCGATCTGCTCGAAAAGCAGACGGGCCTTGATGGAATCAAGTGGAAGCATGGCCTGCACTGCTTTGGCTTGCAGGGTCAGAGCCTCAAGCCGATTCGCCCTGAGGGCATTCGTCACAACCGAGCCCGACCTTCCGTCCGTTTTTTGCATGTAGGGTAGGGAAGCATGAGCGCCGGACCAATAAGCGTCCTCGATGAGCTCTTCTTTCCAGCGTGATCCCGAAACCAGCGAGGACTCCGCGAGCCGAAGAAGGATGTCGGCGCGAAATTCCGCCGGCAAGGTGCGCGCCTGGTCGATAAGTGCCAAGACTTCCGGCGGCCGTGACCGCCGGCCAGCTTGGGAAGAAAAGTTTGCCATCAACAGCACGATCAAAGGCAGAAAGCGCATGGCTTCCATCAATATAGCGGTCTGCTCGGGGGGAATGCACTACAACCCTGCCTTCGGAGTGCGATCGGAGGGCGGGTTTAGGCCGGAATGTCATACGGGACGTTTCCCGCAGGAGTCGCAGCCCCGACGTGCCCGATCTGGCCCGATTGGTTATCTGTACGCAATGGGCCAAGAATGCGCCCTGCGGCGCCGAAACGCACCGGGACACTTGGCTGCGGTTCGAATGAGGAGGAAGCCTGGGGTGAGTTGAATGCCAACATCCAATTGCCGCTGGCCAACGACCAGTCACTAACGAGCACCCGCCACAGACCCTACTGTATCTGCAGCGGCTCGTCGATCACCATGCTTCCGCCCTGCTCCACGGTGATGACCTTCTGCACCGGCTTGTACCCGGTGAGGGTGATGTCGATGACGTAGTTCCCAGGATTCAGCAGGAAATCCACGGGAGAGTTTTTATCGAGCACGCGCCGGTTGATCGCGATCTGGGCGCCCTTGGGAGAGGTTTTTACGCTCACCTTGCCCATGCCCGCCTGGGCTCCGCTCCCTCCGAAGAGTTTCTTGAACTTCCCGACCGTCTTGATTTCGTCGACATTGCCCAGAGGACGAAGGCTGGGCGCGAAATGGAAGGACTGCCCCGGCTGTCCGGAGGCGGCACTGGTCTCATCCAGATAGCCCTGCTTGCGAACCAGCACGGTGTGATTACCCTTTTCCAGCGAGATCAGCGATGGGGTCACGTGCATGGTGTCTTTGCCGTCCAGAAAGATGGAGGCGCCAGGCGGATCGCTGGACACACTGATGGTGGCGCTAAGGTAGGCCAGGTGAACGACCAGGAACGCCTTGCTGGCCGAGACGACATCGACGGTGCGGCTCTCCTGCCCGTAGCCTGCTTTGCTGACCACCACCGTGTGCTGCCCCGGCGGCAGGCCAGCCAATGTGTAGGGAGTTACCCAGTTCGGATCCGTGCGGCCATCGATCTGCAACTCTGCGCCTTCCGGCGTGGAGTCAATTGCGAGCTGGCCGGGAATCGCGGACACGGGAGCGGGCGAATTCTTCTTGTTCTTTCCGCCTCGCGACTTCGCGGCGACGGCAGGAGCGAGTCTTCTCGGCGCCGGTTCTTCGGCGACCGGCTCGGCAGGAGCTGCCGCCTCAGTCTGCGCGGGTTCCCCGGAAGCTTGCGGTTGGGATGAAGCCGGCGGCGCGGTGGCGGCAGTGCCGGCGGTTGCCGGGGCGGAAGCCGCCGGCGCGGGCACGCGGCCTTCCTCGTCGGTGCTCTGCGACTGCGAGCGCCAGAATACCGCGACACACACGATCAGGATGAGGGCCACCGCCGCCGAAATCGAGTACAGCATCAACTGCGGCGGGATGCTCTTGATTTCCTTGATCGCGTTCTCCGCGATTTCGCGCGGCTGTACTTTCGGCTTGTCGGGCTCGGTCCTGCGCAGCACGATCGAAGGCAGAAGCTCTTCGGTCGAGGACGATTCTGACTTGGGCGCCGGAGGCGCGATGTACACCTCTTTGAGAGGAGGCAGCTCTTGCAGTTCCGAAAAGCTGACGCCCTTGCTGCCGGCAGCCGCGCCCTCGGCCATCATCGGGTCCACTGCGATCCTGGGGGTCTGCGGCTCATCGAGCACCGCCGCCGACATATTCGCGTTGGGAGTCTCAAACGCTGCAACCGAAGCCTTCACCACCGAGGTTACGAACTGCGTGCTGGGATCCAGTTGCGGACTGCGGGCGGTCGGCGAGGTGGCCGCCGCGGAATTCCAACCCGCGGCTGCGGCCGCCGCCTTCTGCGGTTCCACCATGCCCGGACTGGGCGCTGCTTTCGGAGCGGCCGGCGGCGTCCAGCTGGTTTCAAGCTCACTGGAGAGCGAAGGTGCGGGATCAGCCGCCCTTCTTACCACCGGCTGCGGTTCGAATTTTGCGGGGGCAGGCTGCTTGGGGCCGCCGGAGGCAAATCTCGCCGCGGCTGCCGCCTTGACGGGGTCGGGCACGACCGCACTCTTGGGCGCTTCCGCGACTTTCTTCGCGGCTTTGTTGGAACTCTCGCGGGCCTTCTCGAGGTCGTTCACCATCTCGCGACCGCTGGGGTAGCGGTCCGCGGGATTCTTGGCCAGCGCCTTCATGATCACATCGCTGGCGACCGGATTAATCTTGGGGTTCAAAATCGCCGGAGTCACCGGCATCTCGTTGAGGATCTTCCGGCGCACCTCATCCGCATCGGCTCCGTCGAATGCTTTCTGGTCGGTCACCATTTCGTAGAGCATTGCGCCCCAGGTGAACAGGTTCGAGCGGGCGTCGAGGGCTTCGCCGCGCACCTGCTCGGGCGACATGTAATAGAGGACCGAGGGCGCGATGCCGGTCGCCGTGGCCGCGGCATAGCCGGTGCTGGAAATGCCGAAGCTCAGAAGCTTCACGGTGCCGTCCCAGGTGACCATCACCTTGGCGGGCTCCAGGCTGAAGTGAAATACGTTGCGTTCGTGTGCGTGATCGAGCGCCTGGCAAACCTGACGGCTGATATCCAGCAGGTCCCAGATGGAGAAGCCTTCTTTGCGGGCCAGCATGGTTGCGATGCTGTTGCCCTGGATGTACTCCATGGCGGCGCAGAACAGGCCATCGATTTCTCCCGCGCCGTAGACCAATGTGATGTTGGAGCTGCTGAGATCCTTGGTGGTGTCTGCTTCCTGGAGAATGCGCTGCACGACTTCTTCCGCCTGCTCACCGAACACATCGAGGCGAAATGTTTTGAGCGCCAGCGTCTGGCCCGATTCCGGGTCACTGGCCTTGTAGACGCAGCCGGTGTCCGATTTCGCAAGCTCCCCGAGAATTTCGAAGCGACCGATTTTCGTGGACATTGGTTCCTACCCTTACCCAAGCGGAGTCCTGAAAAATGCGCCCATGAACGACAGCGGGGCGTGGATTCCGGGGTGGGTAACAACAAGGATAACGTGGGTCGTAAGTGTCTTCGAGTTACGAAAGTACCCGAAATAGGCGAGGTCAGATCAAAGACGCGCAGGCGAAGCGAGCCAGTTATGAGTGCGGCGCAATCAGGGTGACCGGCGACGGTCTGGGTTGGGAGTCTCCGCCACGGCGATGTATTTGCCGGCGGCGCGGTAATAGATAAGGAGACGGCCGATGGCGCCCGATCTTGTCCATGCGACATTCCACCGACCCTGGTAGGCCTGGTAAGATCACGCCCTTCCGCAGCACGGGGGTCTTGGGAGCTGCGACGCATGCGAAGTTGGGGTTGAAAAAATTAGAGGGAGTCCGAGATGGACTCCCTCCGGAACAAAGCCTGAGGTTCGATGCTAGAACTCGAACCGCAGGGCAAACTGGATCTGGCGCATGCCGGTGCCGCCTTCCAGTCCGGTGATCTTGCCGTTGGTGCCGCCCTGGCAGTCCACGCAACCGTTCGCCCCGTTATTGGCGCTGAAGGCAAGCACGGGGTGATTGAACACGTTGAAGGCATCCATGACGAACTTTGCCCGGAAGCGCTCGGTGATGGCGAAAGCTTTCGAGACGGACAAGTCGGAGTAGAAGCCGCGCGGTCCGTGATAGATGTTACGACCAATGTTGCCAATGGAGCCGCACGCCGGAAGGGCGAATGGTCCAGAGGCGGTTCCCGCGAGGCCGCATACATCCGTCCCTACCGGGTAAGCGTTGGGATCGATGATGGGAGCGACCGGCGTGAAGTAATTGCGCGTGTGTGCGACTGGGTCGAGCGGGCCGACGCTAAATTTCATGGAACCGGAACCCTTGTTGGGCCTGCAAGGGCCAGCCCCGTCGAAGAAGGCTCCGCATTCACTGATGCTGGGTGTCCAAGGCAGACCGCTGCTCCAGTTGGTGGTATTGCTGAGCTGCCAGCCGCCCACGGCGTAGTCCATGGCCCGACTGACCCCTCCCGCATACTTCTTCCCTTTACCGAAAGGAAGCTCGTAAACCGTGTTTACAACCCAGACCTGGTTGCGGTTGAAGTCCACTGGACCCCAGGCAACCTTATGGCTGACCGCATAGTAGGTGTCGGAGTAATTGTTGGCGTGGGAATAAGTGTAGTGAGTGAGGAACTGCAGCCCACTCGAGAAACGCTTGTCGAGCTTAACCTCAAACGCGTTGTAGGTGCTGGCTGCGTCGTTCCCGTAGTAGTTGCCGAGATCGAACCCGATGCCGCTGCAGGTACTGGTGGCCAAATCGAAAGTCCCGCACAGTGGCCGGCGGCTGTCTTGGGGAGAATTTGGATCCGACTTGAAGCCACCGAGTTTATTCTTTCCCGGATGCGCCGTATCCGCCACGACGACGCTCGTTCCCGGGCCCGCTGCCACAGGGTTGTAGTTGTAGTTCGGGCCGTTACCCGAGAAACCGTGCGTTCCCTTGCTGCCTACGTAGGACGCCTCCAACGACATCGATCGGGTAAGTTGACGCTGAACCGTAAAGTTCCAGGCATCGACGGTTGGCAGAACCTGGCTGGTCGGGCGAATGTGGGTGGCATTCAGATCCTTCGTCAGTGGAATAAATCCATCGGCGGGAATCGGATCGAATGTCGGGGTGAAGGGGCCCTGGTCGAGAGTGAAGATCGGAATGAGATTCGCGTTGGCGCCGGTGAAGCCGGGAGCGGTGCTGGCGTCGACGTTCTGCTTGAGCAACACCGGCAGGTTCTGAGTGACGGTGTGTCCAAAGTTTGAGCCGAACACGCCGATATCGTAGCTGCGACCGTATCCGGCGCGGATGACAGTCTTATCCGTCAATTGATAGGCGATCCCGAGGCGCGGCGCGAATGCTTTGAGATCATTGGTGACGTTGCCGTTCAATCCGTACTTGCCGTAGCCGGCCACACGGATGCCGCCGTGGCCGCCATTATCGACAATGTTCGCGAACCCGCCATTCCCTTTTCCGTTCACTTTCTCAGGCGTGTAGAGTTCCCAGCGCAGCCCGTAGTTCACAGTCAGTTTGGGAGTTACGCGCCAGGTGTCCTGACCATAGAGGAAGAGGCGCCACTGGCGTTCCGCAGGCGAACCGCCTGCCGCCGGGTTGTTCACGTAGCGGGCAATCGCCGAGACGTCTCCCAGAAGGAAAGTGGCTAAGTCAAGGCCCTGCAAGCCGTGGAGGGACGTCACTTGGGGACTGAAGTTATATTCACCGGTGCGATTGTTGTCGCTGGGAATGCGCAGGTTCATGGCGTAGCGAAGATCGCCGCCAAACTTGACCTGGTGATTGCCCTTCACGTGCGTCCAGTTGTTGACGAACTGAAACTGCTGTTCGCTCTGCGTGAGCGGGCAATTGCAACGGGCCACACCCAAGCCGTCGCCGAAGCTGGATATCACCAAGCCATCGCCCGAGCCTCCGTTGGTGCTGGTGCCGTTGTAGCCGCTGAGGGGATCCTTTCCCAGTTGGAACGAGCCCAAGCCCGCGGTCTTCGGATCAGAGGTGTTGGCATTGGGAATGCCGAGGTCGGTCATCGGTGTCCCACCGTCGGGCTTGGAAGCTACAGGGTTGTACTTGAAATAGCCAAACCGGAAATCGGTAAGCCAGCTGGTGCTAATTGTCTTATTGAATCCGGTTGCGAGGCTGTAGTTGTGAGTGATGGAACTTCCAGAAAGACCGAGCAGACCGTTGCCAGGCCCGCCCACAGCCCCGAGCAATCCCTTGCCCGACAAACTGTAGTAAGAAAGGCTGAACCGTCCGAAGACGTTCAGGGAAGAGCTGGCGGTGTAGTCGATGCGGGTGTCAAAGCTGTTCTGCTTGAAAGGGCCCGAACCAGCGCCGACGTAGTTATTCTGAATATTGTCGTTCTGCGGAAGTGGGAACAGGCCCAGGATGGTGGACGCTGCGTCAGAAATTCTGTCGATGGGGATGTGATTGTTGGGAAATGCGGTTCGGTCCCCTCCATCAGCGGGTGGTACGGGCAGACCAAAGGTGCCCGTATTGGGGTCGTACGCCTGCCCTCCACCTTGCGCGACCCCAATGTATTGGCTGAGGTCGCAGAAGCCAGTCGTGTTGGTGGACTTGATGCAAGTGTCATGAACCAGTTGGGTCGGCACGGTGAACAGGCCGCTGATGCCGTTGCTCTGCCGCGTGCCCTGATAATCCCCGAAGAAGAACAGTTTGTCCTTAATGATCGGACCGCCGACGGTCCCGCCGAACTGTTGCCATCTGGAATTCGGAATGAAGCGGCCAGTCAATGGATCCTTCGTGCTTTGTGAAAACGGATCGCGAGCCTGGAGTGCGTCCGTACGTCGATACCAGAACCCGCTGCCATGGATGGCGTTGCTGCCCGACTTGGTTTGCGCGGTGACGAGGCTGGCGACTGCCTTGCCGAATTCTGCGTCGTAATTCTGCAGCGCGATTTTCGCTTCGGTAATAGCGTCGAGGTTCGGATTCACGACGATGATCCCCAGGATTGGATCCTGGTTGTCGGTTCCGTCCAGCTCGAAGCCGGTACCACTGAAGTGCTGGCCTTGGGTAAAAATCTGCTGCCCGCCCTGTGGATTCTCGGTGGCGGCGTGGCTCCATCCGACAATTTTCTGCGAGCCGGGCGCGAGCAGCTGCAACTGCGTGAAGTTGCGGTTCAGGATCGGCACCTCTTCCACATACTTCTCGTTGAACGATACCGCGACGTCGGCGCGATCGGTTTTCAGCTGCGGCGCCTCGGCCGTTACTTCGACGGTCTCAGTCGTGCCGCCGACCTGGAAACTCAGGTCTACGCGCGAGCCCGAGTCGGCCTGCACCAGCACATCTTTCTGTTCGCTGATCTTGAAGCCGGCAGATTCCACGCGCACCGTGTAGGTATCCGGCACCAAGTGCGTTACCGAATAGTTACCGTCTGCGTTGGTCGTCGATGTGTCTTCGCCGCCCTTGCGCTGGTTGATTACCGTGACCTTTGCGCCGGCCACTGCCGCGCCCTGCGGATCAGTAACCGTACCCAGAATGCTGCCGTAGACCGCCTGCCCGAACGCTACAGGAGCGCAGAGCGTGCAAGCCGAAGCCAGAACAACCACCGCCATTAAAACCACCACGCACTTGGTTCTCATTTAGAATCCTCCACCATCGTCTCGGCTTGCCGGACCGTGCGGCCTCCGCTTTTTGCGGAGTACCTTCTTTTGAATTGAGTCTGAGGAGCAGAAGCGCTCAGAGCTACCCCATGCCTAAATCTAGTACAAACCTACTAGTTGCCAACCCGAGGTTGCAGTTCAGTTTCCGAAATCGATATTTTCATAGATCGTTGAAAGGGTTGGGAATGCTGTTCCGAAAGTCATCCATTCATATGACATTTGGAAGCAGCGCGCGAATGTACTATGAAAAGCGGGATACGAAAGTCTGGCGAGTTTCGAGTTAAGCATGCCAGCGCGGGTTTGCATCCCGGCAACAGATTGCGTGCCAAGCCCCGCTCTTGATTCAAGGAAGCTGTAACTCGCATATTCGAAAAGGGTGATTCGCGGCTTTCTAAGAAAACAAGCGAGCGCACCCCCACGTGGCACACTCGATCCCACTAGCAGTTGAGCACAGGCAATTTCTTCTTTTCGAATGCGTGAATGAAGTTTCGAAGGGTTTGATACGGTTACATCGAAGGAAGGCCACGTGTTGCAGTCGGATGCCCAGCTTGTTACGCTTGGTTACATGAGCGTCACAAGCGTACCGATGGAGGAAAGGACGCAATACCTCGCCGCAGTCGAGAGACTGGCGAACAGTCACGTGCTGCACGGCTCGGAATCGCTCTGTAAATTGCTTCGCTACCTGGCGGATCAGAGTCTCCAGAATCCGGGAGTTGCGGTAAAGGAGTATCAGATTGCGACCGAAGTTCTTGGACGCCCGGCGGACTTCGATCCGCACCTGGATTCAGCCATTCGCGTGCAAGCCGGCCGCTTGCGTGTGAAGTTGGCCGAATACTATTCGTCGGAAGGCGGAGCCGATCCGATTCTGGTCGAACTGACGAAGGGAAGTTACACACTTTCGTTTCATCCCCGACCGGTGCAGGCCAAGGCCCCGACCACGGAGGCGCCGGAAGAGCAGCAAATCCGGAGTCGAGCGCGCCACAACTTGTTCAATTGGGTGGCGAGCGTGGTCACTTTATCGATTGTGCTGGCGGCAGGGATGGCTGCGTTGGTGGTGCGGTGGGAGAACCGGACGCGGGCTTTGTCGTCGGGGATTGCGCCGGCGGTCCCGGCGGTGTACGCAACTTTCTGGAGAGCTTTCGCATCGGGTCCGGCTGAGCCCTGGGTTGTATTCAGCAATGCGGCTTTTGTGGGAAGGCCGGAGACGGGGATGCGCTATCGCAATCCGCAGCAGGACGCTGGCTCGGTGATCCTCGATCACTACACCGGAGTGGGCGAGGTGCTGGCCGTGCACGAGCTCGATCGCGTCTTCCACATCCTGGATCGAGAGATTCGCGTCAAGCGTGGCAGCCTGTTCTCGCTGGATGATGCGAAGAATAACAATCTGATTTTCGTCGGCTCCCCGGCCGAGAACCTGTCGTTGCGAGACATCCCCATGAATGAGCAGTTTGTTTTTCAGCGCTTGGCTTCGGGACCCAGGAAAGGGGACTTGGCGGTCGCCAACCTGCATCCCCGGCCGGGGGAACCGCCCTACTTCATCGGCACGCCGAACAACGTCCCCCTGAGCGAAGACTATGCCGTGGTTGCGCTCATGCAGGGTATGAACTCGAGGGAGTCCGTGTTGATTCTGGCGGGCACGTCTACGATCGGCACCCAGGCAGCGGTGGAATACGTTTGCCATGAGGATTCGCTGACCCGGTTGCTGTCGGGCCTGCAGGTCCCGGCGAATGGCGATCTAAAACGCTTTGAAGTTGTACTCCATGTCCGGGTCGCCCGCGGGGTGCCGGTCGAATCGGACATCGTAGCCGTCCGCAGCGAGAACGCGAAGTAGCAGGGCCGCTTACGAGGGCGGCGGCGCGAGTTGAGGATCGAGTTCGATGGCTTTGCGGAATTCTTTTGCCGACTCTTCTTTTTCGCCTTTCCGGCGAAGTGCGATGCCGAGCTGGTAGTGGGCCTGGGCATAGTTCGGGCTGGAGTTGATGGCGGAGTGGAACTGAGCAATTGCCCCTTCCAGGTCGCCGGCGTTGAGCAGGTGGCGGCCGGAACTCGTCGCCAGGGTGGCCGCTTGCAGTCCGGTTTTTTCCTTGCCAATCTGCTGCCCGGTACGCGCCTCGGCGCTCGCGCCTTCGGCGTCGCCCAGCGCGCGCAGGACCGCGGCCAACGTAGTGTGAGCCCCTGCAAAATCGGGCTGTAGCCGGATCGCTTCGCGCAGGGCGCCAGCCGCTTCCTGAAGTTTGCCCTGTTGCTTAAGCACGGTGCCGAGTGTGTAGTAGGCCTCGGCATAATCGGAGCGGGCTGAGATGGCGGCCTGCAACTCCTTCACGGCAGCGTCGAAGGCGCCCTGCTGCCAGAGGGTGACGCCCAAGGTGTAGTGAATGTCAGGCTGGGACGGGTCAAGTTCCTCGGCTTTGTGAAACTCCGCGAGCGCTTCAGGAAGTTGATCCTTCAATTTGAGCGCCAAGCCCAAGTTGTAATGCAGGGTGGCGTCTTGCGGTGCGCTCTTCAGAGCGGTCTGGAACTCGGCGATGGCGGCATCGAAATCGGCTTTCTGCAGATAAGCCGTTCCGAGATTGGCGCGATAGGCAGCATCGTCCGGGCGCAGACGCAGCGCCGCTTCGAATTCGGAGACCGACTGAGAGGCTTGGCCGGCTTGGACCAGTGCCAGGCCGAGATTGTTATGGGCGTCAGGATTGTCGGGTTGAAGCGTGGCCACGCGCTGCAGGGCTGCCAATGCGTTGTCGATATCGCCCTGGCGTTGCAGGAGCATGCCCAGTCGAGTCTGGGCTTCGGCCCAGTCGGGTTGCAGTTTGACGGCCGCCTGAAACTGGCGAACCGCTTCCTCCCGAGTGCCTCGATCTTCGAGCACGCGGCCTAGGTAGTAATGCGCCTGCGCGGACTGGGGCAAACGCTGGGAGGCGCGCTCCAATAATTGCTGCGCGTCGTCAAGTTTGTGCTGCTGCCAGCGGACAACTCCGAGGTGGAGTTCAGCCTGCGGAAAGTCCGGCGACCGGCGCAGGGCTTCTGCAAACTGCTCTGCTGCCTTATCGTTCTGCGAGCCCTGCGCGAGCAGCGAGCCGTATTCATCGCGAAGGTCAGGCCGGGCCGGTTCCAGTTCCACCGCGCGACTGAGCTCGGCGGTGGCGGCGGGAAGATTTCCGCGAAAACTTAATACCCGTCCCATGGTTCGGTGGGCTTCTGAGTTTCCTGGCGCCAATCGCACCGCCTCACGGGCCTGCGCTTCCGCGGCTTCCAAATCATTCTTGCGGGCGAGCGAATTGGCAAGATTGATGCGGGCCTCGACGAAATCCGGTTTCAGTTGAACGGCGATCTTCAACTGGGCCACGGCGTCATCGGCTTGCCCTTGCGAAAGCAGCGTCCAGCCTAAAGAGTTGTGCGCTTCGGCGCTGTTGGGTGCGAGTTTGACGGCTTGTTGAAATGCGGTGCGTGCGGCTTGCAGATCGCCATGCTCCAGGGCGGTCATTCCCCGCTGGTAGCTCGCGTCCGCCTGGGAAGGTGCTGCCTTTTGCTGAGAAACCGCGTGCGGAATCAGGATCGTGAGCGCGGTCAGAAGCATGGCACAACAGCGCAGTGCCAGGGAAAACTGAGTGTTCGCCAAGCCTGCCGGTAGGGTTGCGGTTCTACGGATCACGATGTCCCAAAGATAGTATGGCACGCCGATCCCCTCGAGATGGGCATCCACCGGCAGCTTGACCCCTGTGCGTCCGCATCCTAGTATTTTGAGTGGATCATGGATTTTGGCGTTCGGCTTGTCTCCGGGGCGAGAATTCGATGGAAGGCCGCGCTTGCGCCGATCCTTCTCGTCTCCCTCTTCCCATCCCTGCTTCGTGCTCAAGCAACGACTTCAGCCACCAGGCCGGTGCCTCCGGTCGCGCAATTCACTGACATCGCCGAAAAAGCCGGGCTGACGATGGTGAATGTATTCGGCGGCAAGGAGACAAAGAAGTACATCATCGAGACGACCGGGACGGGAGTGGCGATTTTTGATTACAACAATGACGGGTGGCCAGACATTTTTCTGGTGAATGGCACTACCCTCGAAGGATTTCCCGCCGGCAAGGCACCCAGCAATCATCTGTATCGAAACAACCACGACGGCACGTTCACGGACGTGACCCGACAGGCCGGCCTTGCGGATGCCAGTGGCTGGGGGCAGGGCGTCTGCGTGGGCGACTACGACAATGACGGATGGGAGGATCTGTACGTTACCTACTACGGCAAGAACCGGCTCTATCACAACCAGGACGGGATGTTCCACGAAGTCGGGGAAAAGTCGGGAACGGCCGGGTCGGGGAAGGCCTGGGGTTCGGGCTGCGCGTTTGTGGATTACGATCGCGACGGCCTTCTGGACCTGGTGGTCGCCAACTACGTGGACTTCGACCTCAAGGCTGCGCCCGCACCCGGTGAACGCGCCTCGTGCGTGTGGAAGGGAGTTCCGGTCATGTGCGGTCCGCGCGGGCTTCCGGCAGCAAAGAACATCCTCTACCACAACCTGGGCGGCGGGAAGTTTGCGGACGTGACCACCAAGGCGCACATCGATCAGACCTCCGGCCACTACTCGCTGGGGGTGGCCACGTTGGACTTCGACAACGACGGTTGGCCCGATATTTACATTGCCTGCGACAGCACCGCCAGCATTCTGTTTCATAACAATCACGACGGCAGCTTCACGGACGTGGCGGTGAGTGCGGGCGCGGCCTATAACGAAGACGGCCGGGAACAAGCCGGCATGGGCGTCAGCGTGGGCGACTTTAACGGCGACGGAAATCTCGACATTTTCAAAACCAATTTCTCCGACGACACCTCCACGCTCTATCGCAACAATGGAAACGGTACTTTCGACGACGTGACTTTCGCGGCGGGGCTGGGGCTGCACACCCAATACCTGGGCTGGGGAACGGCGTTTTTCGATTTCGATAACGATGGCTGGCCCGACCTGCTGGTCGCAAACGGACACGTTTATCCCGAGGTCGACAAACAGCACCTGGGGAGCACGTATCCGGAACCCCGCATTTTGTATCACAACAATGGCAACGGGACTTTTAGCGACCTCTCGGCACAATCCGGCCCCGGCATCACCGCGATGCACGCGGGCCGCGGGCTGGCGGTGGGCGATCTCTGGAATGACGGACGCCTTTCCGCCGTGATCAGTAACATGAACGACGCCCCAAGCCTGCTCGCGAACCAGGTGCGCTCTGCCAACCATTGGATTGAAATTCGCACCGTCGGCTCGAAATCGAACCGGGACGGCATCGGGGCGCGCATCACGCTGAAGGCCGGCGCACGCACGCTGGTGGACGAGGTTCGCAGCGGGTCGAGCTATGCTTCCAGCAGCGATCCGCGCATCCATTTCGGCCTGGGCTCCGTTGCGAAGGTCGATTGGGTCGAAATTCGGTGGCCGAGCGGTATGACGGAGCGGTTCGACAATGTGGGGATCGACAATATCCGGACCCTCAAAGAGGGAAACGGCAAATCAATGGAGGCGGAATCCCGCAAGACGGCCGCGCAGTAGATCCCTTGTCCGACGGCCCGGAGAAGACGATTGTGGTTCCAGGGTGGGCCAGGGTAGGCAGCGTGGACTGGGCGGCGGACAGCAAAAGCGTATGGGCTACCGGATCCGTCAGCGGCAGTGGCAAAACCCTGGTCAACGTCGCACTTACTGGAAGAGCGCGGTTGTTGCTCACTGAAAAAGAGATGACCCTGGGCTGGTCGATTCCTTCGCCGGATAGAAAACATCTCGCGATCTGGAAGGCGCACGGCGATTCCAACGTCTGGATGCTGGAGAATTTCTGATTAGCGCCCGGGCCGGGCGGACTTTCCAAATTGGGTGGTGCGCACGATCCCGGCACCTTCTTTCACGTAGATCAACTGCTTGGGCTTGATGTCCTTGAGCGTGTCGATCTGACCGCTGGGCCAGCGGATCTCGAGGGACTCTACCTTTTCGGCCTTGCCCAGGCCGAAGTGCACGCGCAGGTCGTTCTGAGAGAAATAGCCGCCGCCGCTGCGGACTTCATCGATCTGTTCGTGGGGCTTGGCCTCGCCGGCCACTTTGGTTACACATTTCAGGCGAGCTCCAATTCCGCTGCGATTGGATTTCGTTCCGATGGTGCGCACCTTGATCCAGTTGTTTCCGGTGTGTAAATCACAGCGCAGGAGTTGCGGATAGCCGTTGACGGTATTGACGACGAAGTCCAGATCGCCATCGTTGTCGAAATCACCGAAAGCGCAACCGCGGGAAGCGACCGGATCGGAGATGCCCGCTCCGGCCTGCAAGGAGACATCCTCAAAGCGGCCGTTGCGCAGGTTGCGATACAGCAATTTACGCTGGGCGTAGCCGGCCTCGGTCTTCAGTTGCTCCACTTCTGGATAGACGTGTCCGTTGCAGATCAGGATGTCGGACCAGCCGTCGTTATCCATGTCGAAGAAGCCGCAGCCCCAGCCGAGGTACTGGGTGTGCAGCCCGAGACCGGCGGTGAAGGTGGCGTCTTCGAAATTCGCCCCACCTTGATTGTGGTAGAGCGACGGCGTGTCTCCCGCAAAATTTGTCTTTACGATGTCGAGGTTGCCGTCGAGGTCATAGTCGGCGGCGGAGACGCCCATGCCGGCCTGGGGCTTGCCATCGGGGCTGAGGGCGCATCCGGACTCAAGGGCAATATCGACGAACTTCCCATTTTTCTTGTTCTGGTAGAGCGCGCTGGCGGTTGAGTCATTGGCTACGTAGATGTCGGGCCAGCCATCGTTGTCGAAATCGGCGGTCAGAACGCCCAACCCGTAGGTTCCGTTCGCGCTCAGGATGCCGGAGGCGGCCGACACGTCGGTAAATGTCCCGTCACCATTATTGTGATAGAGGATGTTTTTTCCGCCATTCAGTCCGGGAGGCCCGCAGGCCACCATCACAGCTTTGTAGAGGCAGGGTCCGGATTCCGGAACCGGAGCCGTCGCCAGGTCGAGGTCAATGTAGTTTGCGACGAAGAGATCGAGCTTGCCATCGCGGTCATAGTCGACGAAGGCGCAGCCCGTGTTCCAGCGCTTGCCGTTGCCTGCGACCCCGGCTTTCTCGCTCACATCGGTAAAGGTGCCGTCCCCATTGTTGTGATAGAGCACGTTCTTGCCGAAGTAGCTGACGAACAAATCTTCAAAACCGTCGTTGTCGTAGTCGCCGATGCAGACACCTTGTCCCCAGCCGGAGCGGGCCACGCCGGCCTTGGCGGTTACGTCGGTGAAAGTGCCGTCGCGATTGTTCTTGAAGAGATGGGAGGTCGGTTCCTGGCCCTTGGGAAAGCCTTCCAGCCGCGATCCATTCACCAGGAAGATGTCCAGCCAGCCATCGTTGTCGTAGTCGTAGAAGGCGACCCCGCAGCCGGTGGTTTCGAGAAGATATTTGTTTTTGTGTTCGCCACCGAAAATTGTCCTGGCGTTGAGTCCGGACTCCTTGCCTACGTCAACGAAAGTGAGTCCCAGGTCGGCCGCGGGTTTCGCGGATCCCTGGCTCGCTGGATCGGAAGCGGCCAACAGCCGGCGGGGCCATACCAGGGCCAGAACGTTCTCCAGCGACAGCACCACGGCGGAGCGGCTCAAGGAGCTGAGAAACGAACGTCGGGAAGAGAACAAACGGCAGTACCTTTCCGGAACGGGCCCGTGCTAGAATTCGCCCCTACTTTATTGAGAACCCTGCGCGGTTGGCAAGTTCAAGCGCGGCGAAAGCCACGAACTGGTCCGACGCCGCCAGTCTTCCTAATCTAGATGCAACGACTGCCTCGTCTTCGCTGCCACCGCAATCTTTTCCGCGTCAAGATCTTAGCCGCCGTCATTCTGACCCTGTGGCCTCTGCCGGGCTCGGGGCAAGAGCACGCGCTGCAACTATCGCGAACCGACCGACCGTGGGAGTTTCTCTCTGCGGTGGGAACGCGGGCGGGGCTGTTCGGCGACGAATCCGGCCGGATGGAAGCCTGGGTCTATCCTTTAAAGATCCTGCGGAATTTTCGGCTTCAATTTGAAGTGGAAGGCCGTCTGCTGCCGGCCGAAACCCTGGCCCGCACGGTGACCGCCCGCCCTGAGTCGTGCACCATCATTTACACCGGCGATACGTTCACCGTGCGCGAGACATTTTTCGTGCCCATCCAGGAATCGGGAGCGGTCGTGCTGCTGGAAATCGAAAGCGAGAAGCCGCTGAACGTGCGAGTCTCCCTGGAACGCGACTTCCAGCTCGAATGGCCAGCCGCGCTGGGCGCAACCTTCGCGAGCTGGGATCCGAGGTTGCACGCGTTTTCCTTCGGCGAAGAGCAAAAAAAGTTTGCTGCGCTGATCGGCTCGCCCACCGCGACCAACGAGCACCTGGAGTATCAGACCAACTACACCGCCTCGACGGAAGACTCCTTTGATCTGGGCGCGACCGCACGCAAGGCCGAGACCCGGATGATCGTAATCTCCGGCACCGTGCACGGGGTTGCGGAGGCCGAAGCCACCTATCAGCAATTGACCTCCAACTCCGCCAAGCTCCTGAGCGAATCGGCAGAATATTATCGCTCGTATCTCGGCAGAACGGTGAGTCTGGAACTTCCCGACGCCCAGTTGCAGCAAGCCTACGACTGGTCGCGGATCAGCACGTTGCAGGGTTTGGTCAACAATCCATTTCTGGGCACGGGCCTGATTGCGGGGTATCGCACGTCGGGCATGAGTCAGCGGCCGGGCTTCGCATGGTTCTTTGGGCGCGACGCGCTGTGGACCTCGCTCGCCCTCAATGCCGAAGGCGACTTCGCTACGACCCGCACGGCGCTGGATTTCCTGAGCAGATCTCAGCGCGAGGACGGCAAGATTCCGCACGAGATCGCGCAGACGGCGAGCCTGACGGACTGGTTCAAAAACTATCCCTACCCGTACGCCTCGGCGGATGCGACGCCGCTCTACATGGTGGGAATCAACGACTACGTGGCGGCGAGCGGCGATGTCGCCTTTGCCCGGGAGAAATGGGACAGTTTGTGGAAGGCGTACCAGTTCTTGCGCTCCACCTTCGATGCCCAAGGCATGCCGCAGAATCTCGCAATCGGCCACGGCTGGGTCGAGGGCGGTCCTTTGCTACCGGTGAAAGGCGAGATCTACCAGAGTGCGCTGGGAGCCGCGGGCCTGCGGGCACTGGCCAACCTCGCGCACCTGCTGGAGAAGGAAGATGTGAGTCGACAGCTGTCGCAGGAATCCTCCCGCCTGGAAGAACTTCTGAATCAGGTGTTCTGGATCGCCGACCAGAAGCGCTACGCATTGGCCCTGGATCCGGCGGGCAAGGCGGTGGACGAGCCCAGCGTGCTGACGACGGTGCCCATGTGGTTTCACTTGCTTCGCGATGGCCAGGCGGAGTCAACGATCAGTCAACTCGCCGCCCCGGAGCACGAGACCGACTGGGGCATGCGCATTATCTCTTCCGAGTCCACGAAGTACAGCGGCGGCGGATATCACTACGGTGCAGTGTGGCCGCTGTTCACCGGCTGGGCATCGGTCGGAGAGTACCAGTACCATCGCGCCCTGCCGGCCTATCTGAACCTGCGCGCGAACGCGTTGCTGGCGCTCGATGGATCCCTGGGACACGTCACCGAAGTTCTCTCGGGAGACTATTACCAGCCCATTGCGACGAGTTCTCCGCACCAGATCTGGTCAGCGGCGATGGTGATCAGCCCGCTGCTTCGGGGATTGTTTGGACTCTCGGCCGATGCAAATTCTCACGTGCTCAGCTTCGCTCCTCACGTTCCGGCAGACTGGACATCCTTCGCGATCAAGAACCTTCACGTGGGATCGTGCGCGCTCGATCTGCGCTACCAACGGACCGAAGAAGGCTTCACGCTCGAAGCCGACCGCGGGGGCACCGGCGACTGTACGATCGAATTTTCGCCGTCCCTCAGCCCGCTGGCCGAGGTGCTGAGCGTGGAGATGAACGGCCATCTGGTGTCTCATCGGGTTTTGAAAAGCGCGGTGGACCAGCATCTGAGCGTACGGTTTCCCGCGGTGCGCGGCGCAAACAAATTACACGTCAGCATTCGCAATGATTTCGGTCTCAGCGTGACTTCCGCGCTGCCGGCGCTCGGTAGCGCGAGTCGTGGGCTGCGGGTGCTGTCGGAGTCGTGGAGCGCCGCCCGGGATCGGCTGGACCTGGACGTGGCGGGCGTGCATGGATCGGTCTACGAGCTTGGACTCTGGAACGCGGGACAGCTAGGCCGCGTCGAGGGCGCGGAATGGATCAAGGGGAGCCCCGGGCACGGCCAGCTCCGGGTACGGATGCCGCCGGGAAGTTCCGAAGGGTATGTGCGCGCGAAAATCGTATTGCATTTTACGGCGAAAGTGGAACGCTCGCGGCAGGGCGAAAATTAAAGCGATGTCTCGGATGTTTGCGGCACGGCCGGCTATTCCCGGTACCGAGTAACCGTTGGTATTTCGCAGGAGGGCAATCATGCTGAAGAACTTCACGCTCACGATGCTGCTGGCAGGAGCCTTGGCTTTCGCGCTGCCCAATGCGGGCGCACAAAAAAACCCGGTGGATGCCGAAGGTCACGAATGGTGGCAGCACGCCGTGTTCTATGAAATTTACCCTCGTAGTTTCGCCGATAGTAATAACGATGGCGTGGGCGATTTGAAAGGCATCACGGCGAAGCTCGGGTATCTCCGGGAGTTGGGCGTGGACGCAATCTGGATCAGTCCTTGTTATCCCTCGCCGCAGGTGGATTTTGGCTATGACGTTTCCGATTACGAGAATATCGACCCCATGTACGGCACGCTGGCGGACTTCGATCGCATGGCAGCCGAGGGCAAGAAGCGCAACGTCCGCATCATCATGGACTATGTGATCAATCACACCTCGGACCAGCACAAATGGTTTGTAGCCTCCAAGTCTTCGAAGACGTCGCCTTACCGCAACTGGTACGTGTGGCGCGACGGCAAGTCCCAGGGCGAGCCGCCGAATAACTGGATCTCGGAGTTTGGCGGTTCTGCGTGGAAGTTGGATCCGGCGACGGGACAGTACTACTATCACTACTTTTATACGGAACAGCCCGACCTGAACTGGAGCAACCCGGCAGTCGAGAAGGCGATGTTTGACGTGACCCGGTGGTGGTACAAGCGTGGAGTCGCCGGATTCCGGCTGGATGCCGTGGACACGCTCTTCGAGGATCCCGACCTGCGGGACAACCCGGTGCTGCCCGGCAAGAACAAATTCGGCGATCCCAATACCGAAGAAAAATACAACAAGAAGCTGCCCGGCGTGCATGATGTGCTGCGGAATTTGCGGACGGTTGCCGACGAGCATGGTGCGGTCCTGATCGGCGAGACCTGGACGAAGAACATCGACGAACTCAAGCAGTATTACGGGCAGCACAATAACGAACTGCAGCTGCCCATGGATTTCATGTTCACCCGGGTGGACAAACTCTCTCCCCGGAATTCCGGCGCCAGATCGCGGCGGCGGATACGGCCGGCGGCTGGCCGACGTGGGTGATCAGCAATCACGACATTGTGCGGTCCTACAACCGCTATGGCGATGGCGAGCACAACGATGACATCGCCAAGTTGATGGGCGCCTTGTACCTCACCCTGCGAGGCACGCCTATCATGTACTACGGCGAAGAGCTGGGCATGGAGAATAACGACCCCAAGCGTCCCGAAGATGTGAAGGATCCCATCGGGAAACTAGGCTGGCCCCTGAATAAAGGGCGCGATGGTGAGCGTACTCCGATGCAGTGGGCCGACTCGGCCAACGGCGGTTTCAGCACGCATGATCCGTGGTTGCCCGTGCCTCCCAGCTACAAGACCCACAATGTTGCGACCGAGTCGAAGGATCCGAATTCGGTGCTGGAGTTCTACCGCAAGGTTCTGGCGCTGCGTCATACCAACAGCGCGCTCCTGGAAGGAAATTATTCGGCACTGAACCAGGATGACGCCAACGTGCTTTCCTATCTGCGATCCTACAAAGGAAAGTCGGTGCTGGTGGCGCTGAACATGTCGAACTCATCGCAGAAGGCGAGTTTCAAGCTGGGGGACGTAGGTCCCGCGTCGGCGGTGTTGAACCGATTGCTGGCGACGCCCGGCACGGACTCCAAGGGTTCAGAGGTCACCCTGCCGGCCTTCGGCGTTTTCATTGCCGAGTTCACGCAGAGATGAGTGGAGGATACAAACAGTGCCGGCGAGGTTGGTATTCTTGCTGGTCCTGCATGGCTCGGTAAACGCACGATCAGCAGAAACGGTATTATGGGCGCGTGTGGGAGCCAGTGCGCGGTCGTGAGTTGGCAGAAATAAGGTGCGCTCCGGGGGAGGTTCACGTCTGGCGGATTGAGTTGGATTCTGCCGAGCCAGGCTTGAGCGCGCTGACGGCCAGCTTGTCGCCGGCAGAACAGGCCAAAGCCGCGCGCTTTCGCACCCCCCAGCTACGCGAGCGTTGGGTGGTGTCGCACGGGGCCCTGCGCTATATTCTCGGAAGATACGCAAGACTCGAGCCCAGTGCTCTGCGTTTCGAGCCAGGGCCGAATGGCAAGCCCGACTTGTACCCGCCGGTCCGGCATATTTCTTTCAATGTCTGTCACAGCGCCGGACTGGCACTGGTGGCGGTAGCCGCGGGCGAACGGATCGGCATCGATGCGGAAATCGTGCGCACCGGCATCGACGTTGAAAATCTGAGTCGCCGGTTTTTTACTCCCGCTGAGGTCGATGAGATCCTTGGCTTGGCATCCGAGTCGCGCCTGGCAGCATTCTTCGCGTGCTGGACCCGCAAGGAAGCCATTCTGAAAGCGCTGGGCAGCGGCCTGGCAGAGCCACTTGATCGATTCCAGGTAACCGTGCGCCCTGATGAGCCTGCGCGGCTGGTGTCAGGGGACGGGGAACCGTGCGACCGATGGACGTTGCTGGATGTCAGCGAGGACGGTGTGGCCGCAGCCCTCGCGATCGAGGGACGCGCGCCCACTCTGCGGCGATTGAAGTTTGAACCTCCGGCTTCATGAAAGGCGCATATCCAAGGCCGCTGACCTTAGCCGCGAGGTCGCGTGACGGGCACGACGCGAGAGTGACAGGGCCTTAACCCGACTTACTATCTCCGCCAGCCACAAGTTCGTGATCCCGAGAAGGCTGCGTCGCCAGATCGTAGCCCAGTTCTTGCATGGTTGATCCCCAAGCCTGTTCGATCGCCCTGACCGCCGATTCTGAGAGCTTCTTCCGCCAGCCTCCCGACTTGCCTTCGCGCACAAACGGTATGTCTTGCCGGGTGTCCTTCGTGGTCACCCATTCTTTCGATTGTTGCTTCTCGAGAGTCTGCATGTGGCTGGCCGAGCTCAACTGGACGGCCCGCTGCACCCGGGCGGGCGTGGGATCGAAGCCGAGCAGGGGAGCCAGCTTGGTGAGTTCCTTGCCGGGATCGGCAAGCAGATCCTCGTAGCGCACTACCCTGAATCCCGGCTTGCCCTGCCGGAGTCGTATCCAACTGAGAACGTGATCATTCCAAGAACCGACCCGGTCTGCGTAGCCAACAACATTCGCCGCCAGAAACCGGGTTATGAATTCATCCATGGGATAGCCATCGGGGATCACTCGTACTTTCAAATTGTAAAAGTAAAACGAGACCGCCACGTCTCGCGGATCGCGAACCAGGTAAACGACGCGCGGATAGCGTGGATCAAAACATTCATGGCTCTTCAGGACGCGAGGCAAGGTCCGGAGCACGCGGTCGGGCAAACTGTAAATGGAAGGCAGAAGCCGTTCCATATTTGTGAACACGACCGGCTGGTCCTGATGGATAAAATTGCCAAGCAGGAAGCGGGACCAGGTACTGCCGGAGCGGAAGTAGCTGACGACGAAGACGTCGTTGGGAAGCACGGTCAGCTCTCGACCCGCCGGATTGCGGCCCATCGCCGTGGTGGTCACTGCTTTCAGATAGGTCCCGATACGACTTGCCTGTTTCACCTTATCCTCCGAATCAGCACTCGCCCCTCGATTCCGACCGCGTATGGCACGCCCGGGGAGTGCAGCGCGTCATCCTCACGATTCGCGGTGTACATCGTATGTCCGACAGCCCAGAATGCCGTGCCGGTCCAATTGCGTATGCTGGTGTAGCCAGCAGCATGAAAAGTCGGACCGAGCGTCACGAAGCTTTCCGCACGCGCTGGGCCGATTCGGTTGACGCGGTCGCTTCCTGGTCGATCGGCGCTTCGAACTGACGGCTGATTTGCGCCATACACTCGGCCAGCTTTTCGCCAAACATGCGGACGTGCGGCTCGCGGAGAATCTGCGAGTGATGAAAATCAGCCTCGTGCACCTCGACTCCGCTCTCGGTTCTCCTGCCCCATCCCATCTGCCGGTCGTTTATGTAGACAAAAGACTGCTTCGGACGTTTAAACAGGATCACGGGCGAGCGGAACCGCGGGGGCGTGAACCCCTCCGGCCAGTAAGCCTGCTGCCAGTCCGTGCGCGGAGGCTGCTGGGTGCGCAGGTTCTGCACCTTGACCTCCGCCGCCCGCTTGTAGGAAGCAATCCGGTCTGCAAGCTTCAGCCCCTTCATCTTTTGCAGGCGCTGGCGGTAGTAATCCAGCTTCCACCGCCAGCGAATCTGGCTGTGCTGCAGGACCCAGGTGTCAAAAATTGCGAACAATCCGACCTCGTCGCCTTGGGCTTCGAGACGCAATACAATTTGCTCCGCGATGTGGGTTCCGTCACACAGGCCTCCCAGGCAATAGGGCCCGTGTGGCCATACGGATCGCATCGCCGCGACGTAATCATCGGTGATGGTCCGCATTTCCTGCTCGGAATAGGGACGCTCGCCGCCCACGACCGGGGCGTGCCCCTGGATTTTGTATACCGTCTGTGCCGGGCCCATGTGCCGGGCCAGCATGGCATATCCCAAAGCTTCTTCGCCGGGGGGAACGATGGCAAAAAAAGGCGGGCGGCGGCTGTCTCCATGCTGAACTTCCATCGCCACGGGATCTTTTGCGTCTTGGCGATCACGAATAAGCCGGGCCAACGATTCCACCGTCGCTCCCCGGAAGAGCGCGGAAAGCGGGACTTCCTTGCCGGTTATTTTTTCCGCCTCCGTGAGTACGCGAGCGGCCATCAGAGAATGTCCACCAAGATCGAAAAAATTATCCCGCACCCCAATGTTTGCCACCCCCAGCACGGTCTCCCAGATTCTTACCAGCGCCGATTCCAACTCGTCGCTCGGGGCGACGACTTCTCCCGCTTCCGCGATGGACCAGTCGGGCGCCGGTAGCAGACGGCGATTGATCTTCCCATTGAGGCTCAGGGGCAACGCATCTACCTGGACAAAAGCGCTCGGAACCATGTAGTCCGGCAACCGTCGCTGGACCACATCCTTTAAAAGGGAGCCGGAAATCGAGCCGGCCGAGGGCACGATGTAGGCCACCAGGCGCTTATCGCCCGGTGTGTCTTCGCGCACGATGACTACGACCGAGCGAACCGAGGGATCCTTCGCCAAAACGGCTTCAATCTCTCCCAGTTCGATGCGAAAGCCCCGCAGCTTGACCTGGTTGTCGATGCGTCCGAGGTACTGAATTTCGCCATCCGCGAGGAAACGGGCCAGGTCGCCGGTGCGGTACATGCGCGCGCCGGGTTGCTCGGCGAACGGATTTGGGACAAAGCGCTCGCGGGTGAGATCGTCCCGGCCAAAATACCCTCGTGCCAGGCCGTCGCCAGCCAGGTACAACTCGCCAGGCACGCCGATGGGAAGTGGCTGCTGATTTTCATCCAGGATGTAGGCCTGGGTATTGGGAAGTGGGCGGCCGATCGTGACCTCGCCGCCGCGCGGCACCAAGGTGTAAGTAGAGTAGGTGGTGTCTTCGGTGGGGCCGTAGAGGTTATAGACCTTGTTCACGCCAGTTTTTTCGTAGATTTGCTGCGCCAGGCTGGTAGGCAGGGCCTCGCCCGCGAGGTTGACGACTTGCACGGACGAGGGGACGGCCTCCATCCGCAGCAACTCGGCAATCGCAGACGGTACCGTGTTGATCAGGGTCACCTCGTGCGCGGCGGGCAGTTTCGGCAGCGCCAACGCATTCTGCGCGATGATGACTTTGCCCCCCATGCTGAGCGGCACGAACATCTCAAAGACGGAGAGGTCGAAGCAAATCGATGTCGCCAGCAAAGTTCCTGCAACCTCTTCCGGCAGGAACACGTCTTGCGCCCATTGAATGAAGATCACAGCGCTGCGATGCTCGAGGGCGACACCCTTGGGCCGGCCCGTAGATCCGGAAGTAAACAGGACATAACCCAGGTTGCTCGAAGCGGCGTTGGAGGCCGGATTGGTAGCCGGACAGGTGGCAATCTCCTCCCAGTCCGCATCCAGGCGAATGAGGCGTGCGGACTGGCCCGAGACGACGGTTGCGGTGCGCTGCTGGGTGAGTAAGATAGTGGCCCTGGCATCGTCTAAAATAGCCGACAGCCGATCCCTCGGATAGGCTGGATCCAGCGGCACGTAAGCTCCGCCCGCCTTCAGGATGCCCAGAATTCCGATCATCATTTCCAGCGAGCGCTCAACGCAAATTCCAACCAGGGTTTCCGGGCCAACCCCCTGCTTGCGCAAATAGTGGGCCAGTTGGTTCGCGCGCTGGTTCAACTCTCGGTAAGTCAGACGCTCATGTTCGTAGACCAGGGCAACCGCTTCGGGGGTGCGATCCACCTGCTGTTCGAAGAAATCGTGAATGCGCAGGTCGCGGTGGTAGCCCGTGGCAGTCGCGTTGAACTCAACTAGAATTTTCTGTCGTTCGAATTCGGCTAAGGGAGAGACGTCGAAAATGGGACGCGCCGGATCCGCCGCCAGCCCTGCCACCAGGGTGCAGAACTGCTCCGCCATCCGGGCCGCCGTGGCCGCTTCGAACAGATCGGTGTTGTAACGCAGCGTTCCCTCAATTGAATCCGCGAACTCGATCAGATCGAGAGAAAGCTCGAATCTGGCTGTGCCGCTGTCCACCTCAAACGGGGCAGCGCTGACTCCGTCCGCCCAGCCCATGGGAGCGGGATTCGGGCGGAGGCCGAACGCAGCCTGAAACAGTGGATGGCGGCTTAAATCCCGTTCCAGCGGCAACCGCTCCAGCAAGGCTTCAAACCGGACATCCTGATGAGAAAATGCTTCGCCCACGAGGTCGCGGATCCTGGTCAAGAGCTGGCTGAAGCTGGGTTTGCCCGACAGGTCGGTGCGAAGCGCGACCATGTTTTCGAACGGGCCCACGAGGGCATCCACTTCGGAATCGCCCCGTCCCGAGACCGCCGTGCCCACGACCACATCGTCCTGCCGGCTGTAGCGCGACAAGAAAACCGTAAAGGCCGCGAGCAATGTCATGAAGAGTGTGGCGTCATGGCTGGCCGCGAGATTCTGCAGTTGCTCGGCCACCGCCTTCCCGATAGAAAAACGCTGCGAGGCACCGGGGAAAGTCTGTTCCGGTGGGCGCGCGTGGTCGAGCGGCAGATCCAGACTCGCAGGCGCTCCCGCGAGGCGCTGTTTCCAGTACGAGACCTGTTCCTCCAAATCCCTGGGCGGCCATGAAATAAACTCCCGGTGCTGCGAGGCCGCTGCAGCACCCCTGGTGCCACTGTCCTGGGACCCGTAACGGGAGCCCACTGCGCGCAAAAGAATGCCGAGGGAAACTTCATCGCACACCATGCGATGGGCAACCAGGAAAAACACGGACTCCGAAGGGGCCAGGCGCCAAAGGGAAGCGCGCAGGAGGGGGCCCTGGGAAAGATTAAACGGCCGTCGAGCTTCCTCTCGTGCCAGTTGCGATACCTTGGCATCGCGTTCTTCCGGGCCCATGCCGCTCAAGTCCAGCGTGCTGCATGGCGGGGAAGATGCAAGAAGGACGGCCTGTGGTATGCCTTCCACGACACGCAGTTCCGTTCGAAGGATCTGCGTGCTGCCGAGCTTCTTCCAGCCAAGCGCTCTTGAACTTCTCAACCTCGAGCCCGCCCGTGAGCCGCAGACCGCACGACACGTTCTGAACCGGATCGCCGGGACGCAATTGCTCCATTACCCAGAGCCGCTGTTGAGCGACGGACAGTTCTGCTTGACCGGTCGGGGAAGTTTCAGACCGCCGCGCTGTTGCCCTTGATCTCATTAACGTGACCCTTATGATGCAATGGCCCGGCCCTCGGAATGCAAACTTGCGATGAACCAAACGAACATCGCCGCACCCGGTAACGCGATAGCAGGGCACGGGCTGCAATCAGCCAGGAACTCGGTTTGGCGGGCTCAGTACAAAATGATGTTTGAAAGTGGCCACCCAGTCTACAACCTGACGGGGGCTTGCGACCGTGAAACATTTTTCACACGGCGCCTCAAGCAACAGTACCGGCTGCACCATCGGCACAGGCGGTGCTGGGAAACGGTAGTGGCTATGGGAGACTACACCCTTCGGAATGTGGCCGAGAGAAGCTGCAGGGGTTTTCGCAGCGGCTCAGTTAGCTCCGCTGATCTGGATTTCATACTGCATGTCGGGCCGGGCGTCGCCCCGCCAATCGAACACGTGCACATAGAAGGGCACCGCAGGGCCGCCAACCGTACCGGGAACCTGGAAACTCAAGTCCGAGTCACTGGTCTGTGCGAAGGGGTTGTCATCATTCATGCATGCATCGTTGTAGTCGTTGGGATTGGGATCGAGCACAAGCGGCGGGCTCAGGAATGCCGACATGGGATCTTTGCAGGTCGCAAACCGCTTGCCGGTGCCATCGACGATTTCCGCCACCGAGTCGAGCGGGTTCAGGGGGTTGCTGCGCCTTGCCAGAATCGAAATCGAGACAATGGATCCGGGGCTCCCGGTACGACATGTGAGCTTTAGACAGCTCGTGGAAAGGTTTGCAACATCCGCCGTAACGAATCCGCTCAAATGGAGGTTGCTGTGGTGGTGGAACGCCCGGCGTAGCAGCGTCCGATCAAATGACGTTGCGCGTCCAAGTCATTCTCGGGAACGAAGACGGACGCGAAAGTCTCCGTTTCAGTGGCGCAAACCGCTTCCAGTTCGACGCCGAAATTACGCTCAAGCCCAACGGAATATTGCAGCGTGGCATACCGTGTCCCTTCTGTTCCGCGCTTCCTTACCCAGAGGTGACGATTCCTGTCTGCAACCACGTCGCCGGGCATCAACCAGCAAATCGTCGTAGGGTAGTCTTGGGTTGCAAGAAAGGTTCTGAACTTTTCTTCTGCAGCCGACAGTGTATTAGGCGGATCAGTCTTTGGGTCGAACACTCTGGAATTATGCTCGACTCTCGTCAATTGTTGCAAAATCCCCATTGCACTCAGAACGCCGCTGACCGAGGGTCAATGAGTAGAGACATACTCCTGCCGTTTCAGCTATGAAAAAGTGACCAAGGAACTACGGTGACCGAACCCAAGAGAGATTTGGACGAGCTTCGCGATGCCATCGGTTTGGCTGTCAGTCCGACCGAGAAGATCGGCTTCCTGATCCTTGGGGTGACGATGGGATACTTCGTGCCAGGAGTCATGTCCCAATTTGTATTACACCTTGTAGGGTCAGGTCCTTCCACGCGGACAACGGTTTTAGTCCTCTTGGGCGCCTACTTGCTCTGCTTGCCAGTTATCTGGCTCTTCTGGGGGCGGAGACGGTACCTTGCGATTGGCATCATGATCCCCGTATTAGTGCAGGTAGTGATATACGCAGCGACGTTCGCCCTGTGGTTCATGGCGCGTGGTGGAGTACGTCTGCCGTAGTTGGCGAAAAATCCGATTTCACGCATTAACCCGGTTTCCGGCGAACAAACCGCGCAAGCTTGTGCTAACACTGTTCTCAACCGTTGACTGACCTGCTTGGGGGAACGAGATAGCCGCGACGCAGATGGAATCACATCTTAGGTCCTGGTTAGCCTCTTTCGAGCCGACCCCAAGATGCCTAGGATCCCGATTCCGATAAGTCCCAGCGTGCCCGGCTCGGGAGCTTGTACGAAATCTCCTGGGTAGTACAGTCCAGTCTCGGGACTGAAATAAAAAGATATTTTTCCACTTGCCCCGCCACCGACCCCAATCGTCAGACCGGTGTCGTAGTTTATTCCCGTGGCAGAGAAGCTGATCTCCACGAACTTTGTGAAACTTTTGCCGTTGGTGGGCAGGGTAAAAGAGGAGATGAAGATCGTAGAGTCGGTCTGAGGAAAAACAAACTCCATGGGTATTCCGTCAATCCACACGGTAGTTGAATAGAGGTAGAGCGTGCCTCCTCCAAACGTCGATCCCGGTGAGAAGCCACCCATGCCGAAGACGTCATAGGGTGTCCCACCGGACAGAAACAACGGGTGCCCGTTCATTTGCCCAACAAAGCCAAAATTGTCGCCGCTGCCATCATTTGGAATCAGGTAGATGTGGTCCGCGAACGCGGTCGAAGAGATCAGGGCAACGCACAGAAGAGAGAGGAGCAGGAAACGCCTCATACGCACCTCCGTAGAGACGACTGCAATCGTACCCCCGTCTGTTTCGCTCTTTCAAGACGAATTTTCGGCAAGACGAATTTTCGGACTTTGGCCGGTGACGCCCGCGCCCCAAACCAGACGACGGGTTGATCAATTCCAAGTTCTGTAGCAAATCGCCACTCACGCATTGACCCTTTCGGAGCGTAATGGTGCATAGCTGGGCAGCCGTTCCAGGGAGGGAATTTTGGAGCGAGAATCCTCTAAATCTTTCCCCACTGTGTTCCCCAGATCGGCGGAATGGGAGAGGAACAGAAGAGTCGTAGAAAAGTGGAAGCCTCTGTGAATCAGCGAAATAACTGGCGGAGGGAGAGGGATTCGAACCCCCGGTACGGTTTCCCGTACAGCGGTTTTCAAGACCGCCTGTTTCAACCACTCACACATCCCTCCGTCGAGACGTGCCAAGGAACTTCGCGGCGACTACTAGTTTACCTGTCGTACCAGCGGGGAACCAAGAGGCGAATCCGATTACTCACGACCTTCGAGCCGCGCCATAGCGCCGGCCACCTGGTGTGACATGGGTTTGATCTAGACGCGGAGTCGAGCGTGCTTATAATGCGAGGGCAATGAACCGCACATTCCGCCGTCGAAGATCTCCGGCAAGCGTCCTCATTTCACGTTGCCTGAGGCTGGCAAGAACGCTCCGCCGCCCAGATGGGTGGGCGCGACCGCCGGCAAGAGGATTCAGATTGCGAAGCTGGGGTGGCGCGCAGACGATTTTCGTGGCGCTGTTTGCACTGGCTGCGGCAGTGCCTGCATTTGCGGCAGGGCCTGCTTTGGTGCTCATGCACGCGACGGTTGTCGATGTCGCGAATGGCGTGCTCAAGCCTGACATGGCCGTGGTGATCGAAGGCGATCGAATTACCGCGGTCGGTCCCAGCGCAAAGATTGCCGTTCCGAAGGGAGGACGCGTGGTGGATGCCACGGGAAAATTCGTAATTCCCGGGCTCTGGGATATGCACGTCCACACCATCTTTGGCGACTGGCTGCCCAAGGACGAGAAGATCATTCTTCCGCTGTTCGTGGCCAACGGGGTGACCGGTGTGCGCGACATGGGCGGCGATCTGGAGGAATTGAAAGTCTGGCGCGCACAAATTGCGGCGGGCAAACTGCTTGGCCCGCGCATGGTGATTTCCGGACCCATGCTGGATGGTCCGGCGCCGCGCTTTCCCAGTTCCGCGCCCGTGAAAAATGCCGACGACGGGAAGCGCATCGTCGACGAGTTGCAGAAATCGGGCGCCGACTTCATCAAGATCCAGTCCCTGATTCCGCGCGACGGGTATTTTGCCGCCGCCGCCGAGGCGAAGCGGCGAGGCATTTCCTTCGTCGGGCACGTGCCGGATGTGGTACGCGCGAGCGAAGCTTCCAATGCAGGCCAGCGCAGCATCGAGCATCTCACCGGGGTTTTCGAAGGCTGCTCCCCGATGGAAGACCAGTTGATGAAAGGGCCGAAAGGCCCGGGTAAGTTTGTCGCGAGCTACGACCCGCGGCGCGCCCAGACTTTGATCGCGCTTTTTGCGAAGAACCAGACCTGGCAGGTCCCGACCCTGGTTTGGGAACACGGCCAGTGGCTGATCGACGAAAGCGACTTCTCGCGCGATCCTCTTAGCCGGTACGCTCCGGCCGCGTGGAAGAATCGCACCTGGCCCATGTTCACGAAAGACATCCTGAGAGACATGGACACCGACCCGCTGCCGGTTCGGGAGCGTTTCACGCAGATGGAATTGGAGATTGTCCATCAGATGCACAAGGCGGGGGTGCCCTTTCTCGCCGGCACGGATACGGCGGCCGGGGTGCATGTGTTTCCCGGCTTCAGCCTGCATGAAGAGCTGGCATATTTCGTGAAGGCCGGCTTCACGCCCCTGGAGTCGCTGCAGACCGCGACCCGCAATCCGGCGTTGTTTTTCGAAAAGACCGCCGACCTGGGCTCGGTGGAGAAGGGAAGGTTCGCAGATCTCGTGCTGCTGGACGCGAACCCGCTCGACGACATTCACAACACGCAGAAAATCCACGCGGTCGTGCTGGCCGGACGTTTCCTATCCCGCGAGCAACTGGATGCAATGCTGCGCGACGTTGAAGCGGCAGCCGCCGCGTCGAAATAATCGCCGCTCAAACATTCCATCCTTACGACCGCTGAGGGAAAATCGTTGCAGGTGATGGAACGCTCGTCGAGCGTTCCGGCCGGTTCGGTAGAACGGGCATGTGTCGTGCGCTGAGAGGTTTATGCCGGCCGCGCTGGAAAATCAAAGAGCCTACAAAATTCTTACAAAACTTCTCGCTTTCTCGCTTGCATAATTATTAAAGTCATGGCATCTTCAGACATCTTCTCAAGAAAGGACGCCCATTGCTGCGAACCAAATCACACATCGCACCTAAGCAATGCCGGCCGCTAGACGGCTTGGGTTGCATGCGGGCGTCGTTTCGTAACGTAAGTTACTAACTTCTCTCGCAAGCGATCCAAGTAACACAAAACACGCTGGGTGGCGCAGGCCGCGGTTCCTTCGACAGGAACTCGACATACCGCTGCCGCATGTTCCCCCAGCCCTAACTTCACAGGGCCAGTGGTGATTGGTCACGGATACTTCTTTGGCGAACAGCTTCGCTTCGGCGAGCTGTGAGGTTCGAATCCTCTGGGCGCAAGCCGTGTCGTGTCCACCTGTTCCCTGGCCAATATTTGCATAGTTGGCGCGGACAACTGTCCGCGAAATGAAACGCGACGGCGAGGTGCAAACCAGGCCGCCGCCAGCGCAGAGGTGTGACTGCGCCTTACCCGTGGAGCGACGGGCAGCCTGCCCTGGACTCGGCGAGGGAATGCTCGCCCGTCGTCCCTCAGTATCATCGCGGAGTTCGAATGCGGGACCTGCTGGGTGCTGGTGTGCGTGATATGAGGGACCGAGAGAGAACGTAAACACCAATACGGCCGGTGGTGAAGACAAGGGTTACTTCGCCTGTTAAGCGGGAGGTCGCAGGTTCGAATCCTATCACGGGAATTGTGCCCGTGTAGCTCAGCGGTAGAGCGCCTAACGTCCTTTGTCGGATGTTCCCCGGCTGCTTTTGTTCCCGGTTCTCGCGAGAGCGCGTGAACTCGCGACGTCAACTTACTAACTCCCGTCCGCAGGCCGCTTAGAAAACAGATCGAACCATGTTAGAGCTATAGGCTGGTGACGGAAGACTGACGACTGAAAAGAGGTGAACCATGGCCCGTCTGAACCTGTTGAATCTTGCGCGCGGAGCACGCACCCACGAGGGCGCGGCCGCCCGCCACCTGTCGAGCGAGCTGCAGCTGCGCCGTTCCGTGCTGGCCTGCCAGCTCTGGGAGAGCCAGTTCTATGAGGACGGCATCGAGATTGCCGGCCGCATCGCGGAACTCGTCCCCAAGGTCGCCGCCGAGCGGGTCGCCGCACTCGCGGTGGAGGTGCGCGAGCAGATGAAGCTTCGTCACGTACCGTTGCTCCTGGTGCGCGAGATGGCTCGTCACCAGAGCCATCGTGGTCTGGTAGCCGAGACCCTCGAGCGCGTCATCCAGCGTGCCGACGAGCTATGCGAGTTCGTTGCCATCTACTGGAAGGACGGCCGCGTGCCGCTCTCCGGCCAGGTGAAGAAGGGGCTGGCGGCCGCGTTTCCGAAGTTCGACGAGTACCAGCTCGCCAAGTACGACCGCGGTGGGCCCATCAAGCTGCGCGACGTCCTGTTCCTGTCTCACGCCAAGCCGCGTGACGACCAGCAGGCCGGGGTGTGGCGGAAGCTGATCTGGGGGCGTCTGGCCGTGCCCGATACCTGGGAGGTCGCGCTCTCGGCGGCTGGAGCCGACAACGGCTCCAGCAAGAGCGAAGCCTGGACTCGTCTCCTGCAGGAGAACAAGCTCGGCGCTCTCGCCCTTCTCCGCAACCTCCGCAATCTGCGCGAGGCCGGAGTGGAGGAGAAGCTCGTGCTGTCGGCGCTCGAGTCCATGAATGCGCAGCGCGTGCTGCCGTTCCGCTTCCTGGCTGCGGCGCGTCACGCTCCCCAGTGGGAGCCGGCGCTTGAGCAAGCGATGCTGAAGTGGGTCGCGGCGCAGCCGAAGCTTGCGGGTGAGACCTCGTTGCTCATCGACGTTTCGGGCTCCATGATTGCGCCGCTCTCCCGCCGGTCCGAGATGCTGCGCACCGACGCAGCCTACGGCCTCGCCGTATTGCTTCGCGAGATTGGCGAGCGGGTAGCGGTGTACTCGTTCTCCGATCACCTGGTCGAGGTCCCGGCGCGACGCGGCTTCTCCCTGCGCGACGCGATCGATGCCTCGCAGCGCCACAACGGCACCTATCTCGGCAAGGCGGTTGAGCAGCTGAACCAGAAGGAGCGCTACGACCGCCTGATCGTCATCACCGACGAGCAGGCCCACGACAGCGTGCCCAATCCGAAGGGCAAGGGCTACGTGATCAACGTGGCGAGCTCCAAAAACGGCGTCGGCTACGGCCCGTGGACGCACATCGACGGCTGGTCCGAGTCGGTTGTCGAGTACATCCGCACGCTCGAGCAGACGGCGGGGATCAACTGAAGGCGGTCGGGCGAAAGCCCGACCGCAGTTCTCAGTTGTCGGTCCACTTACATTCACACAGATAAGGAAGCACGAATCATGCCCCCGAAAACCTCCATGCCCCTTTACCGCGATGGCCGCCAATATGATGCGCTGAACAGCTTCCTGGTGGCCGACATTCCGTTCTACGTTGACGAAGCTGGGCGCGCGAACGGTCCGGTGCTGGAGCTGGCTTGCGGCACGGGCCGACTTGCCATTCCGATCGCGCAGAGCGGTGTGGAGATCGTCGGCCTCGATCTCTCCCCCTCGATGCTGGAGCACGCGCGCGCGAAGGTTAAGCACGCTGGACGTGATATCCAACTCATCGAGGGCGACTGCCGCAGCTTCGAGCTGGGCCGTAAATTCGCGCTCATCTTCATGGCATTCAACTCCATGCAGCACCTGCACGATCACGCCTCGCTCGCAGGGCTGTTCACCAGTGTGCGCAAGCATCTCGCAGAAGGCGGCCGCTTCGTCTTCGACGTATATAACCCGAGCATTGCGATCCTGGCGCGCAGCGCCGAAGAGCGGCGGCTCGAGCGCGAGTACCCCGATCCGGACGGCAAAGGCACGATTGCGTTTGAGCACACCATGAACTACGACGATGCAACCCAGGTGAGCCGGATTAAGTGTTATTTCAGCCGGCGTGGTGAGAACGGGGAAGAGCGCGACTTCCGCGTCGAGGACCTGCACTTGCGCTGCTTCTTCCCGCAGGAACTCGATCTACTGGTGCGCTCGCAAGGTTTTGAAATCGTCGAGAAGTTCGGAACCTTCGAGCGCAAGCCGTTCGCGAGCGGAGATCAGAAGCAGGTGGTCGTGTGCCGGACGCGAGCCGATCGCCCGTGACGAACCAATGCGACGTGCGGGCGCGGATCCTGTCCAATTCCGTCAAGCGCAACATTGTCGACGCGCTCCGCGCTCGTCCGCTCCGCCCGAGGTGTCGCGCAGCAACATCGTTCCGGCGACCACCAGCAGCAGCGGCCAAAGAATGCCGAACACGTCATGCCCCAGGCGGTGAGGCTCCCACGAGGCCGCCACCATGACCGATGACATGACTTCCGACCCGAGTCCGGCCGTCTGCTCGAACCGGCGGCTCAACTGGCTGGCGGCGCAAAGCAGGTGTCCAGCCAGAAGAAAAAGTCCCGGCCCAACCAGTACCGATCCGGCAAACGACCTGAGGGTCGTGGGATGTGAATGCTGCCGCGCCATATCTGCCTCCTTCGGGAACCGCTTTCCGGCCTCTACTGGTACGTCGAATGAGGGGGGCAGAAATCGACATGTCCTGCGGTAGATTTTTCGGCAGGGTGGAGTGGTTTGAATGGAATGGTTAAGTGCAAAACGGAAAGGACACGCCCAGCGGGGGATGTCGGGCCACCCACCGGTCCATTGCGACTCGATTTGGACCGACTCTCACCACCAATCGCCTGGTGCCGAAGGCTGCTCCATTGGCCAATCTTCGTGGGATGCACTAATCCGCGTGTCACCGGGTTGGCCGGGGTGGCCTATTTTCACTGCGGTGGTTGCGATGCCCGGGTGCGTTACGCCGGCGAGGGGCTTGCCCAGGTCGGCCTGTGCCGAGGAACAAGTCATCCCGCAGTCGTGGCCATTGATTCTGTTTGCCATCTTGCTGACGGCCACTAGAATCTGCCGTAGCCGCTGTGCACTCTCCGCAGACAATCCCGGGTGTCCTAACATCAGTTGACAATGCCCCGAGATAACCCCGAGATCATTGTTGAAATCAATCGCTAGCTTGCAGAGTCTCTCACTCAGCGCTTGCGAGAAAACGTTGACCGGTGCTCCCATAAAGGCTGGTCCGTTCCATGCCAGGACACAACCATGCTCCATACTTCTCACGATCGTATGTGACGCCAATCACTCCGCAGACATTTAACAGGCGGGGTGCCGAAATATCGTCGGAACGTGCGGTTTTGGACCCTGTTGGTGTCCTTTACGCCGCCTCCGCGATCGGATCCCAGCCCTGATCAGGCCCCCATGTGCGCGGCATATATTAAGGAGAACTTACTGGGGCATCCAGCGTGACCGTTCCACGGTCGAGACCTACAGCTGATCCTTATATTGTTCGAGGGTGATGCGCACCAGCTGGCTACGGGTGTGGACGCCAGTCTTCGAGAAAAGCTGCTGCAGCGTAGCCTTGACCGAACTTTCCGAAACACCGATTTGCTCCGCGATCTCCTTGTTGGCGAGGCCCTCATACACAAAGGAGAGCACCTGGCGCTCGCGTTGTGTAAAGCGGGGCTGCGGCCGCGGACTCATGCTGCCGGAGATCGCGCCCTGCAACAGTTCCTGGTCAAACCACACCTTGCCGGCCATCACGTCGCGAATGCCTTGGGGAAGGGAGGCGGCGGAATTATGCTTCATGAAGATTCCGGAAATGCCAGTTTGAATCAGCTCGGCCACCTTGCTCTCTTCGACGCCCGCAGTTACCACCAGGACGCGGCCCGCGAAGCCCTGCTGTTTGGCGAGGCGCATGAACTCGGTGCCGTCCTGCGCTCCCAGGTCGAAGTCGAGCAGCACAATGTCGACGTGTGTCTGGCGGAGCGCTTTGAGCGCCTCCTCGATCGATCCGCAATGCGCCGCGATCTCGAAGCCGGGTTCGGCGGCCAGCAGCCGAGCCACGCTCTCACGAAAAAGCGCGTGATCGTCCAGGATCAAAATCGAAACAGTTTTTTCGGCGGGCTCAGGCATGCACGCTTTCCTCGACCGGGGAGTAGGAATGCAACACGATCCCGAAACAGCAGCCCCGATCCCTCGGCTCGTACACCAGTTCGCCCCCGAAACTTCTCATGATTGCGCGTGACATGTAAAGGCCCAATCCGGTAGACTCCGCGCCCTTTTGAAACGGTCGGAACAGATTCTCCGTATTGGGGATTCCGGGGCCGGTATCTTCAAACCGGATCACGACATTTTTCTCCTCCTCCGCCACCGTGACCGTCAGCCGCTTGGTAGTTACCGATTGCATTGCGCGCTGGCTGTTCCGCGCAAGATTCAGAAAGACCTGGATCAGCCCATGACGTTCTGCCCAGACCAGCGGCAAAGCGGCGGGCAACCGCCATTCCACCTCCATGTCCGATTCGCGGTACGCGGAATCGATGAGCACCCGGGACTCGTCCAGCACCGACGTCAAGTCCACTGCCGCCGCGTTCTGCTCCGGTGAAGGGCGCAACTCCAGAGCGGCAACATTCTCCAGGCTCTGAACCAGCGTGCGAAGTGCGTGGAAATCCTCGTTATGCTCCAGTCCCGGGACCGCGGAGAGATTCTTGTGGACGACCAGCATCGCGCTGCACAGGTTGCGCACCTCGTGAGCGACCGCTGCCATCAGGATGCGGCTGCTCTTCAGCAGGTGATCGAGACTCAGGTCTTCGCGGTTGCGCAAGTCTTCCGACAAGTCCACTACAATCGCCGACAGCCGCGGACCCGACCAGACGCTGTAGGTCGAAAACCAGATCCCCGCGAGAAAGGTTTCGCCGTTGCTGCGCTGGCCGCGGCACTGCAACGCGGTGCGAAACACCCGCGATGCCTGGGTCTGAACCACGGTGCGCAAAGCCGGCAGATGCGCGCTTATATCCTGCCCCTGCAAGTTGCGTGAACCGGGAGCGAGCAACTGCTGGGCGGCCTGGTTGGCAACCAGGATCTTTCCGCTCGCGTCAATGGTGACGATGGCTGCGGGGCTGCTCTCGACTAGGGTTTGCAACTGCTCCTCGGCCTCCCGGCGCAGTTTCATCAAGTCGCCCAGGTGCCTGCGCGTGATGATGCGCCGGTTGCGGACGAGTTCCGAGATGAAGAGTCCGGTGCCCAAAAAGCCCGCCGAGCTGAAGATAAGATGCACCAGCGGTTGCTCCTTCGACAGATTGGCGAAGTCGAGCACCGCGCATCCCAGCGCCACCGCAATGATCTGCGACCGGGAGAGAAAGCCTCCTACAATCATGATCGGGAACAGATAGAGAAATCCCAGTGAGATATAAGGCTCGATACGCCAGTCGACCAGCGCGATCGCGATGAACATTGCGCAGGCCACCGCCAATAGTCTGGTGCGATTGCCGGGGGCATAGATGATCGAAAGCGGGTCCCTGGTCATGAGTCGCAATGCATTCCCCATGCTGCGATTCGGGCTACGGTCTTGCACCAACGGCGCGAGCCTTCTTGACCATGCGCTCGCATTTGGCGTCGCCGCAGTTGAAGGTTAAACGCCACTCAATGGCAGCGACGGATCGACGGAGTCCCTTTGCGGTTAGAGGCACCATTACCGAGACCGCAGCCCTATACGAACAAATCTGCGCACTAAAAGTCAAAAGATAACTATCGAAAGTCTATATCAAATCGGCAAAAGATAGGATTCCCTTCCGTCAAAAAATTGAACATGCTGACCGCTCTCTGAAGTCTTAAAACCGGAATCGGCAGCTTTGCGACTTTCCCCCTCTGCAGAGCCGATGCCTTTCGCAAATCTTTTCGAGGTCCAAGCTTGACTGCTGAAAATGGCCGGACCACACGGCCGCAAGCCGCGTTGAAGAAGAAGGGTGTGTCTGGCGCTAAGCCCGGGTCCAGGGAAGAGAGCCTGTTCGAGCGGGCTCTGGCCGGACGTGGTACCGGCGACAGCACGGTGAGCGACCTGATGACCGCCGGTTTCGGGGCGCTCGACCTCCTTAGTATTGGATTAGTGGTGTGCGGCGCGGCGGGGCAGTTGCTGGTTGCCAATACCACGGCGCAGGAGATTCTTCGGTCCCGGGACGGGCTCGAGCTGAGTCCGGAGGGCGTGCTCTGTGCTACGCATGATAGTGAGGGATCGCTTGGGGAAGTACTCAGTCAGGTTGCCAAGACGGCTCGAGCCGGTGAAGCCGGAAGTGTAGATGGCGCCTTCGCAGTCCGACGGCCGTCAGGAAAGCGCGCACTCACGTTATTTATCCGGGCGGTGAAGGGAGCTGCCGAAAACTCCAGTGCTCAGGAAGCAGCGGTGCTGGTGTTGATTCTGGACGCCGCTCTTCCGGTGGAGGCGACGGGGGAACTGCGTCAACTGTATGGGTTCACCGCCACCGAAGCGCAACTCGCGAATCTGTTGATGGAGGGTATGGCGTTGGAAGAGTGCTGCAAAGAACTCGGCATCCGCCGTACGACCGTCCGCATGCATCTGCGGAATATTTTTGCGAAAACCGGGGTGCGTCGCCAGGGCGAGCTGGTCTCACTGCTGCTCAAGAGTATTGGCCTGGGCCCGCGGGTCAAGTGAGCGCGGTGATGGGATTGTCAGCTTCCGTCGAGCCCTCTTGGGTCTGCCTCCGTTCTTGCCGGTTTCACCATGCTCTGGGCGAGCGCCACGTCTTCATTCATGTAGACGTAGACGACCTCGTATCGCTCACCTACGATGACCTCCGTTGCTGAACCGCAAGGATGCCCTTCAGCCTCGTTATTCCTCCCTCGGCGCGGCATAAAGTTCTTGATTCCACCTGCTCGCGCACATTCTGACAAAGGTCGAAGACACCCACGCAAGGTGAGAAGAGGGGTGTCCTCGCAGGATTTTCCATGGCTGCCAGCCGGCGCGCTCCAGGAACGAATGGAAGCTTCCAGTGCCCGATCTGCGGCGCATCGCCCGCCGAAGGCGGCTGCCACGACGCCCGAAAATGCATCGTGGCTCTCGCGGCGGCGGAGAAGGTATACACGCGGGAAACGGTGGCGGCCCTGGAAGGCGCGTCTCGGGCACGCATCCTGGGGGCAGGTTTTGACGCTCTGTCCGTGCTCCACATTGGCTTGGTATGGTGCAGCGCAGCCGGCGAAGTGATTGGAGCAAACCCGGTCGCTGAGGCCATCCTGTCGACCCGGGACGGGCTGGCGCGTACTCCGGATGGCATGGTCTGTACCACGCGAGCGGATCAACCGCCGTTCCCGGAGATGGTGCAGCACGTGGCCGCGCGAAAGCCCGCACGCCGACTCCCGGCCAAGGGGGTTGTCGTTGCGATTCATCGAGGCGCCGGCAAACGCCCGCTCACCGTATTCATCCGTCCCAGCCAGGTTGCCTGGCACGGTCCGGCGGGCAGCAAAAGCACCGTCCTTCTCATAATCCTGGACTCCGCGGTGCCGGTGAGGCCCATTGAGTCGGAACTGCGGCAGCTCTACGGACTCACGTCGACAGAAGCACGCCTGGCGAACGTCCTGGTGGAAGGCAAAGCCCTCGAAGATTGCTGCCGGGACCTGAACATCCGCCGCTCCACAGCCTGTACTCATCTGCGGCGGCTCTTCAAGAAGACGGGAGTGCACCGCCAGAGCGAACTGGTTGCTCTGTTACTGAAGAGTATCGGTCTGGCATACCTCGGGAGACCAAAGCTTACGCCGGGTCAAGGGGACGCCGCAGGGGAACGGGGATCTCACGACACCCGAAACCGGCCCGGGCGCCGGTTGAGTGCCTTATGAGCAGATCCGGGTCCAGCAGTTGCGGCCGCGGCCTTTGCCAGCCGGGCAATGCAGCGAGGAGTGTGGATCTAAGTGGATTCCCCGATTTTTTACCGCCGTATCATTCATGTGGACGTAGACAGCGATTGGTTACTCGCCTAATCTTCGTCAAGTTCTAAAGGCGCCAGACTCCCTCCTGGCAGATAGCCTTCCCCCAAACTGAATGTTTAAGGCCGGGCGCTTTTCTCCCTCGCCCTGTGTCTACGACGCAATCCACTTTTGCCGTGGAATTCTGTGGAGGATTCCCGTTGGCCCTGAATTACGCCCGTTTGTCTAACGAACAGGATTCGATCGCTCGCCCGATGCGCTCTTCAGGATGCGCCCTGGGTGTGGTTTGCGAAGAGCGCGGTCCTGGTCGCGAACAACTCGCGGACAGCCATGCCTCGACTCCTTCACGTCAATTCTCCCCCAAGGTTACGAAGGCGCTACTTGCGCCGGCAGGTTCGGACGGAGGCCGCACAGTTATGAAAAAAGCGAACCAGGTTTGGTTGCCAATACTTCTAGTCTGTTTTGCGACAGTAGCCGCGAGCGCCCAGTCGTTCCGGGTGCAGTGCCCGACTAGCACCCTCACCCACCCTACAGCCGCGAACCTGGAACCTAAGTACACCGGCCCAACAGTGTTTTCCCCTGGAGGAGGTGGATATTTGTTGCCCAGTCCGAACACTGTGAACGGCGCCATCAAGTGCCAGCAGATCTCGGGCGGCGACGGTTACTCGACCATGGGGGACGGCACCCAGACTTACATGTTCTCCTTCGGACCGTTGTCGGGACTCGCCGACATCGCTGCTGGCCTGCCTGGCACGCAGTTCCCCAGCGTGTTCAACCAAGTTTATGCGGGACCGACATTGCAGCCGGGGGATCCGGCTACCACCGGCCTGGGTTCATTTACGTACAACGGCGCGATCGGACTGGTGAGCGACCAGAATGTTTTTGTCGACGGTGGTCCGCCTCTCCACCGGAACCTGTGCGCCACCCAGAACCCGCCGCCGAGCGCGTGTCTCACGGGGCACGTGGACCCTCGCCAGGCCATGGATGTTGGCGTGATGAACGGCAACATTCCCGCGCCCCTGATGGCGATCGACGAAGATGACGAGTTCTTCCTCACCCTGACCAACGTCGGCATGATCATGCGCCCCGACTTGTTCGAGCAGCACACGGTCCACTTCCACGGCTATCCCAACGCTTCCGGATTCTATGACGGCGTGCCGGATGCTTCGGTCGCGGTCAACATCGGCGGCAGCATGACCTACTACTACCTGGCGCCGGACGCTGGCACCTATTTCTGGCACTGCCACATCACTCCCCCTGAGCACTTGCAGATGGGGATGGTGGGACAGATCTACGTACGTCCGAGGCAGAATCGGGTCGTGCTCGGCCAGAGCCTCTATGCCGCACTCCAGCAACAGCAACTCGACCTGCGCACGAAATGTGATTCCTCCGGCGATATCCTGTGCAGCAATCCCCTGCCAGCTATACAAACCACTGCAACGGGTGGTTTTGTGACTGCCACGGCCGCAGGTCGCGGCGGTGTGGCCACCAAGAAATTCGCTTATAACGACGGCGATGGCTCGACCGCATACGATGTTGAGTACCCCCTCCAGATCCACGGCTTCGATCCCAACTTCCACTTCGTAGGCATGACCTTCAACCCGGAAGCATTTGCGGAAATGAAGGACAAGTACTTCCTGCTGAATGGCCGCAGCTATCCGGACACAGTTACGCCTGGTCCTCTGCAGACGATGTCAACCGATGGCGCCCTGCACTTCTCGCAGCCCCTGCCTTCGATCATCAGCATTCCCGCAGGCAAAAGGGCTCTGCTGCGCATTTCCGACCTGGACGTAACGGAGTATCAGACCCTGGCCTCGCTGGGAATTCCGATGAAGGTCATCGCGCTCAATGCGCGGTTGCTGCGCGACCAAGCAGGAAACAATCTCTACTACAACACCAACTCGATCACCCTCGCGGGTGGCGAGTCACTCGACGTGATTTTGGACGCAACCGGATATACAGCTGGTCAGGTGTTCTATCTCTACACCCCTAATCTTGACCACCTGTCGAACGATGCTGAGAACTTTGGCGGACTGATGACCGAAGTTCGCATCACCAACTAGGAGCGCAGCCATGAGGGCAACGAACATGAAAAAAGCGATCTCGAACACACGACTGCTTCTGGCGCTGATAGTGGTGGCCACGCTGCTTACGGCCACGGCGCATGCTGCGGCTCCCGGAATCACTGGTCCGAACTTTGACTTGCGGGCTGAGCCGGCTTATATCACCCAGCCGGATGGGGCGATGGTCTACTCCTGGGGATACGGCTGCAACGCAGCTCCCGGAGGTTACGTGCCAAGCGCGATCAGTGGCGGATTTTGCAACCCCATGCAGGTGCCCGGTCCCACCCTTGTCGTCACGCAAGGACAGAGCGTCACCGTGAAACTGACGAACAATCTGCCCACGGCGGCTGGCAACACGTCGATTCTGTTTCCCGGCTTTGACGTGACCACCACCGGAGGCGTTGCCGGCTTGCTCACCCAGGAAGCGATCCCGGGCGGGTCGGTGACTTATACGTTCACGGCCACGACTCCAGGAACGCGAGCGTACTACAGCGGGAGCCAAGGCGACCTGCAAGTTGAAATGGGTTTGTACGGCGCCATCATCGTCCTGCCTTCCGCGATACCTGCAGCCTGCGGGGGCACAACCACTCCGGCTGCCAAGAATTTGGCCGCGGAAGCTAACTGGGGAGAACACGACTTCCGGCTCGCGAATGCTTCTGGCGGCGTAGGTGCCGCTTACAACCACACCAAGGCTTGTTACGACCGCGAATACCTGTTCCAGTTCTCCGAAATCGATCCCAGGATCCACACCCAGGCACTGGCTCAGGTTACGGCCAAGAGCGGGTGTACCGCGGGCGCTCCGGAGTGCAGCCTTCAAGTTGCGACCGAGCCTTACGCGCCTGCCTACTTCATGATCAATGGGCGCTCCATGCCGGATGACATGGATCCCAACTACGCCTACCAGTATCCGCACCAGCCCTACAACGGCAATCCCCACATGCATCCGGGTGAACAGGTGCTCTTGCGGGTGATCGGGCAGGGCCGCTGGCAGCACCCCTTCCACGAGCACGGCAACCACGTCCGCATCCTGGCTCGCGACGGCAACCTGATCCTCAGCGCGACGGACCCGGGCAACAATCTTGCCGGACCTCTACTCTTCACCACCACCACGACCCCCGGTCTGGCGATGGACGGGATTTTCTACTGGACGGGCAAAGGTCTGAACTGGGACGCGTACGGTCACAATCCTGCCTCGGGTGACTTAAACGCCAAGCTCTCTTGCACCCCTGACAGCAATGGTTACAACACAGTCGATCCCACCGCGATCAACTACTACGAATGGTGCCAGGATCACAACAAGCCACTGGAAGCGCATCCCTTTGGCGATGTTGCGACCGGCGGTCCGGCTACCTTGCCGGACGCGAACCTGCTGACCAACGGCGCCTGGTACGGCGGCAGCGCCTACCTCGGACCCAATGCAACCGGGCGCGCCACCGGGCCCACCGGTACTACCCCGCCTTCGGGCACGATCGCGAATCCTCCCACCGAAGAAGCCGGCTTTGCCTACATGTGGCACTCGCACAATGAGCGCGAGATCACTACCAACAATATTTTTCCGGGCGGAATGATGATGATGATGCTGGTGGATTCCCGGGAATTTCAAATCGACGAGTCGAATTAATTGAGGAGAACAGCAATGCGATCCAACTATCTCAAAGCAATCTTTAAGACAGCCGTATTCGCAGTGAGCATTCTCCTCCTCGGAGCTGTGTCCGTTGCCCAGCAGCAGGTCAATCTGACCGCGGGCCCGTCGAGCTTCGCTTTGCCCGACGGCTCCAGTATCCCGATGTGGGGCTACAGCTGCGGAGCGGTGGACCCCAGCTCCACGGCGAGCTGCCGCGCCGCGAACCCGACAGGCACCTGGTCACCCGTCGTGATCACCGTGCCGACCGGCCAGGATTTGCAGATCAACCTGACCAACAATCTGACCTTCGGTGCCAACAAGATTCCGACGTCGCTGACGATCGTGGGCCAGTTGGGCGGCGGTCTCGGGACTGTGGACTGCACCTCCAGCCCGACCTGCACGGACAGCCCGGACCACTCCGGGGCGCAGAGTGTGACTTGGCCAATCGTTGACACCGGCACTACCGGCGCCCCACCGGCGCAGGGAAAGCGCGTTCGGTCGTTCTCCACGGAGGTGGCGGCCGGAACGACCGCAAACCTGACGTGGACCGCTCCTCGGCCAGGCACGTACTTGCTCGAGTCGGGCACGCACCCCTCGATCCAGGGTCCGATGGGCCTTTACGGTGTTGTGGTGGTCACGAGCGCCGCCACATCGACAGCAGGGACCGCGTATCCGGGCGTAAGCTACAGCGCCGACATCCCGCTGGTACTCAGCGAAATCGATCCGGTTCAGAACAACGCCGTCCAGGCCGCGGTCAACACCACGGGCTTCAGCGAGACGGCGGTATGGTCCGGCCAGCCAAACGGCTGCGGCAATCCGGCTTCGTTGACCTACCAGACCTGCTATCCGCCGGCGGTGAATTACACGCCGCTCTACTACCTCATCAATGGAGTCGCGTTCGATAAGACGAGTGCCGGAAAGTCGCGCTTCGCCACCTTGCCCGATGTGGGCGTACCCGCGGCAGGCACAGTCCTGGTGCGGCTGGTGAATGCCGGCCTGCGCATGCACGTTCCCTCGATTGTGGGTGCGAAAACTGGTGGTACACCGGTTTCCGGATTCGCGCTGGTTGCAGAAGACGGCAACCCGCTTCCGGGTGTTCCCCGCGTGCAGAGCGAAGTATTCATGGCTGCGGGCAAGACTTACGACGTAATGATTAATGTGCCCACCAACGCCGCGGCACCGGCCCTCCCCATCTTTGACCGGGAATTGAGTTTGTCGGGCAATGCTACCCAGCGCGATGCTGGCATGCTGGCCTACATCAGCATCAATGGTGCCGGATTGCCGGCCGCTCCTTCCATCGCGAGCGCGGTCGCCATGGCGGATACCTACAATTCCGTGATTCCTTGCGCTGCGACCCCTTGCCAGGCGCTCACCGTGTCGGATCCAGCGAAAGGCGTGATTGCGAACGACACCAACGTCTACGGTGTGAAGGCTACGGTTCTCCCCACCAAAGGCACGTTGACCCTCAACGCAAACGGAACTTTTACGTATGTTCCCAACGTGGGATGGACCAGCCCCGATACCTTTACATATCAGGCGAACGGCGGCGGTCCAACTGCGATCGTGACCCTGAACACGGCGACGATTGAAGGAAGCAGCGGAATCGTGATGGGCGACGTCACGTACAACTCCAACGTAGCCACCTTCCTGAACATCAAGTCTCCCGGCATCCTGTCCGCGGATAAGGACAACGCGGGCTATCCGCTCACAGTGGCTGCGGGTAGCGTGGCCCCGTCCTCAGGCCTGTCGGTTACGGTGGACAAGAATGGCGGCTTCATTGCGGCCGTTGCCAGCGCCGGTACCTACACGTTCAAATACAACGCGCAGAACTCACAGGGAACCCAGAGTGCTTCGCAGGCAACCGTTACGCTGATCTTCCCGACAGCGAACGGCCCGCACGTGACCCTGGTGGACGGCTTATCCAAGGCCGAAGTCACCCCCCGCGACTTCCGCTGGATTATTGAAGAAGATCGCACCTTCTACATCGACCCCACCACGACGCAGAATAACAACACGATTGTTCCGACCTTCGGAACCAACTTCCACACCAGCTACATGCCGGTCGTGGCGACGGGCTGCGTCGGAACCCGCTCCTGCGAAATCGGCCAGACGGTGCTCGACGCTTCGGGCGCGCACGTGCCGGCGGTTTGCGATGGTGGCAACGGCGTTTGCCGGCCGGGTTCGCAGCAGATTGAGGTCGATCCGACCCAGGTTCATCTGGATCCGAACCGACGCTACTACCTCACAGTTCTGCCGGGCGATGGCGCGGACGCGCTGGACAACCAGGCACAAGGCCACGCCCACGGAATGGGCGGATCTCCGATCGTTGCGGCGCAGACTCTCAACGTGATCGTAGAACCGACTCCGATGCCGACGGCGAAACTCTCGGTGTTTGTGTTCGAAGACGACTTCCCGCTCAACGGCGAAAATGACGCCGGTGGCGGAGTGGATACCCTGTCGCCCCAGGAGCCCGGACTCGGCGGCTTCGAAATCACGATGTTCGACGACGCTGGCGGCACCGGCGATTCGACCGGGCAGATGACCTACGACATGTTCAACATGCCGCTGGCCAACGCCTTGTCGGGAACGATCGATCCGAGCACGGGGTTGGACGCTTGCCCAATCTCGAAAGGTGCGCGCAAGGGCATTGACGTAGACACCGGACTTCCCGGTGCATCGAGCCCCACCGGCATCACCAGCACCATCGTGACCTGCCCGGCGTTCGAATCGGACGGCGTCACGGATTCCCCGCTACGCGGCCAGGCCGTCGTTGCCAACCTGATGCCAGGACGATATGGCATCGTGGCCACGCCCGCCGCGGACCGCATCGGAAGAGGAGAAGAGTGGCTCCAGACCAACACGCTGGATGGCCAGAAGGCCCACGACTCGTTCCTGCGAGTCGGTGAGCCGAGCTACTTCCAGGAGTTTGGTCCGGCCGGATACCACGTAGCCATCGGCTTTGCCAACCCGGGGATCATCAACAGCCGCTTGGCGGCCGTGTGCGCTGGCACCGACGCCAACCTCAGCGGTTCGAAGAACTGCAACAATACCGTTACCGGCTCGGTGAGCACCGCCCGCATGAGCCGCACCCCGGATGAGCGGCTCTACGGCAGCGGCTCTATCGATAGTTTCGGATTTACCCAGTGCTACGTCAGCTTTGGTGATCCGGACGGGGAAGACTTCGCCTTTACCAAGTGCAATGGCGATGGGACCTTCACCCTGTCGGGTGTTCCCACAGGCGATTGGAGAATCACCGTATTCGACCAGTGGAACGATATGCTGGTGGACGGTCTTTCCACGCCGGTTCGGGTCAGCGGAAGTACGAATGTCGGAGAAGTGGCCACCAGCCAGTGGCAGGCCGACATCTATACCCAAACCTACTTTGACAAGAACGTGAACGGTATTCGAGATAGCGACGAACCCGGCCTTGCGCTGGTGTCGACCAACATCCGCTTCCGCGACGGCAGCTTCTCGAACTTCAACAGCACCGACCTCAGCGGCAACGCCGGCTTCAACGAGGTCTTCCCGCTGTTCTCCTGGTACGTGGTCGAGACCGATTCGACCCGTTACAAGAGCACCGGAACCCACGTGGTCTACGACGCGGGTGGTCCAGCCGACGGAACTCCTGCTTGCGGGCCTTCCAACGGCGATCCCGCGTGCGGAACCGTCAACACCTACGCGAATATGGCGAACACCAGCGAACCGGCTGGCGTCGCTCTGCCCCAGAGTCCCCTGAACCTGCGAGTACCCGGCTCGGTATATTGCGCCAAGGCGGATTGTTCCGACGTCAACCTGGGAACCAATCCCAACGGCGGCGGGCCCGGCGGATCCACCGGCCGCATCGATCTACCCTGGGCAAACTCCTACGGCTGGCAGGGCTTCTCGGGACAGAACTCGTTCCTGGACTTCGGCAAGAAGCCGTTCGCGCCCACCGAGAATGGCGGAATCCACGGTCACGTGATTTACGCCTCGACTCGGCCGTTTGACGATCCGGCACTGCTCCTGCAACTGAGCTGGGAGCCGGGCGTACCGAACGTCAGTCATCAACCTGTACCAGGAAGGTACGGACGCGGGTGGTGCGCAAACCTTAACGCTGGTCGATACCACCAAGACCACCAGCTGGGACGATTGGGCCCAGGGCTTCCGTTCGGACGGCGTTCCCAACATGAATTGCCCGGGTCAGACCACCGCCGACCTGTTCTACTTCTCGCTGCAGGATCAGCCGAGCTATCTCGACGTGTACAACAACCAGCACAACGCGGCAACTCTGCATACGATTCCCAACCACTCGCAGTTCAAGTGCTACGACGGCATGCACAACTGGAACCAGTTACAGCCGGCTCCCTATGACGGCATGTACCAGTTCCCCAGCGTTACCGCGATTAATCCGGCGACCGGAAAGCCGGCCGGCACGAACTGCACGATCTGTACGCAGAATCCGAATCCGAGCTCGACCAATCCGGCCGATCCCAACTACGACCCCTATCATGCCGGCTTGCCCATGCTTCCGGCGGGTAAGTACGTGGTCGAAGTCGTCGTGCCCCCGGGCTACGAGCTGGTGAAAGAAGAAGACAAGAACATCCTGATCGGCGACACTTACATCGCGCCGGCAACGCAGCAGTTCGCGGGCTTGGGCAACGTCTTCATCATGCCCGACCAGGCCGCGGTCGCTGCTACCTACAACGCCAACAACCCGCAGAATCCGACCACGAACCTTGGCGCTGCTCCCCGGCATGAAGGCGATACCGGCAGCATCGAGAGCTTCTGGCCCTGCGTCGGCGCGGCGCGCGTCGTCCCCGACTACATCAGCCTCTTCCCGCAGTCGCAGGAAGTCTCGCCCTTCGCGGGCGCGACTCGCAATCTCTGCGATCGCAAGGAAGTGACGCTCGACAACCAGACCTCGGCGCTGGCGAAGTTCTACGTGTTCACTTCGACCCACGCCGCCGCCCACTACACCGGCATCATCACCGACGACTTCACGTCGGAATTCGATCCGTTCTCGCCGCAGTTCGGCGAGAAGTTCTCGCCGCCGGACTTGCCGATCTCGATCAAGGATTTCAACGGCAACGAAATTTCCCGCACCTACAGCGACCATTGGGGAGCTTACGACGGCCTGAACTACTCGACCTGGGAAGTGAACCCGCCGAACCCGACCGGTTACGCGCCCCAGATGATGATCACCTGCATGAACGACCCCGGTCCGATCGCTGGCCCGAACGGCACGATGATCACGGATCCTCTTTACAACCCGAGCTACAGCCAGTTCTGCTACGAGATCCCGTTCATGCCGGGACAGACGCAGTACATGGACACCCCGGTTGTGCCGGTCGCCGCCTTCGCGGGCGCGGGCTACAACAACACCGACTGCTCTTACCCGGATGACACGCCGGCGATCAGCTACGTGGAAAGCAGTGACGGAATGGGACCCTGGGTGGATTCCACTCCTGGAACTCACACCCTCACGATTCACGCCCTGGGCGACCAGATCGTGAACAACAACGCGTACTCCGGTCCACAACAGACCACAGCTCCTTACAACCAGAAGAAAATCACTCGCCACTATAGCTTTGGCACCGCCAAGGGAACTGTGACGATCGGTGGAGTGAATGTCACGGCGGCCAACATCACCAGTTGGACTCCATCAACCATCGTTCTCAACGTGCCCGCTGGTGTGCCGACCTGCAGCATTCAGCAGCAGCGGCTTTACAGCAGTCTCGGCTCCTCCGCTCCGGCTACCCGTTGCGGCCAGCTGGTGATTACGGCGGCCAATAACAAGAAGTCGATCGACGCCATCACGGTCACGATCGGCGGCAAGAGACCGACCCACGTCGGTCCCGCCGATTCGATCCAGACGGCAATCGATCAAGCTCGCCCGGGCGACCTGATCATGGTCGATCCTGGCACGCACAGCGAAATGCTGCTGATGTGGAAACCGGTCCGGCTGCAAGGCGTCGGCGCGGCTTCCAGCATCATCAACGCCAACTCCCATCCCGCGGGCAAGCTCGATCCGTGGCGTCGGCAGGCGGTCTGTCTGTTCGGTATCGCGCTCAATGGCACGCCTACCAACAACCGCAACGCCTACGATCCCAGCGGAGAGTTCAGCTGTCCGGGGACGGGCTGGAGAGACTTCGTCGGCACCGCCAGGAATCCGCAGGTGGATCGGTTGCCGCTCGAAGCCACTGTCGGCTGGGATGCGACCCTCAACGGCAACCTGGCTGAGCTGCTGCAAGAGCCCACGCTGTTGGGAGCCTACGAAGGAGCCGGCATCACGGTACTGGCGAAGGGCGTGAACTTCCCCCGGGGTTCCAGCCCGTTCGCGGCCGACACGTTCCCGACCGGAACCACGCTGCTGACCAACAACAACTCCAGTTGCGGAAACGGCATCACCAACAACCCGTTCCCCAGCAACTTCTGGTGCAACCCGTCGAGCGTCGATGGCCTGGGCGTCACCGATAGCTCGCAAGGTGGCGGCGGCATCTTCGTCCACGGCTGGGGGCACAACATTGAAATCGCCAACAACCGTGTGAACAGCAACACCGGCACGCTGTCCGGAGGCATCAGCATCGGTCAGGGAGAATTTCCTCCCCAGTATCTCCAGGGCGGCATCGCCAATGAGGTTCCGGGCTCCTGCTATTCGGCGCTCAGCAACCAGCTCCGGAACAGCATGTTCCCGAGCAGTGTGAATCCGGTGACCACCAATACTCAATTGCCGTTCTGCTTCAACCTGAACGTGAACGTGCACAACAACAACGTTTCGTCGAACAACACCCTGGGAGACGAGCTGTTCTCGGCGACTCCGTCAGGAGCAGGCGGCGTGGCCTTCTGCACCGGCGCCGACAACTACAAGTTCCAGAACAACTGGGTGTGCGGCAACCTGAGCACGGGTGACGGCGGTGGAGTCATTCACCTCGGGTTCAGCTACAACGGCGACATGGAACACAACGCGGTCCTCTTCAACCAGAGCACCAACCCGACGATCCCGACCAACGGTGGCGGAATCGCGGTCCTGGGCGCTCCGGACACCGACCCAGTTTGCGGTCTCGCGCCGGACGGCGATTGCCCCCCCGGAACGGGTGACGGCACCGGTCCCAACTTGACCATCAATGCCAACCTCATCATGGGGAACGCGGCGGAGAGCGGCAGCGGCGGTGGCCTCCGCTTCCAGGGCCTCAACGGGTCGGAGATTACCTTCTTCCCCGATGGCCGGCCGACGACCGGCAACAATGGACACGCGTCGCGCTGGTACTCGGCGAACGTTACCAACAACATCATCGCCAACAACGTGGCCGGCTGGGACGGTGCTGGAGTGTCCCTGCAGGACTCCTTGCAGGTGAACCTGATCAACAACACCATCATTTCCAACGACACCACGGCGTCGTCGGGAGTGCTCTTCAACACCCTGGGGGCGCCTATCGCGAGCAGCCAGGGATCTAATTGCATACAGGCAGGCGGCACGACGGCCTCTTGTCCTCAGCCCGCTGGCTTGGTCACCATCCAGAACAGCCCGACCTTCCAGGCGGATCTGAACGGTTTGTCGAACGTCCAATGTCCGGACGGTCACTTCCAGCCAGGTACCAATCGCAGCAACGGAACCTGTAAGCACGTCTCGTATCCGATCTTGTACAACGACGTGTTCTGGCAGAATCGTTCGTACTTCATCGGGGTAGGCGGCGCGGGTAGCGGAGGGCTGAACCAGCAGCACATAGTCGCGCTGTTTAACGCGTTCAGCGGCACGGCAGCAGCTACCCAGCCTCAGGCCGACGCTACGCTCGCTAATGGCGGTGGCTCGATCATTACCGGAGGCACCGGTGCTTGCACTCCCGCCAGCTACTGGGACCTCGGCGTACGCGGCGACTCATCGGCTAGCGCGGCTGCTGCCGGCAACCCCAGACTTGCCCCGACGTTCTCGTTCCTGTCGGCTCTCAACGGGTACACGGGCTTGAACAACAGCCCGGCCGACCCGACCGTTATCAGCCAATACTGCAACGGCTCGCGCATCCCACCGGAGTTGGGTACTGCCGGCTACCAGGTGCCTCCGGGCATCTCGGACGCCACCGTACCGAACCCGGTCTTCAACCTGACGCCGGCAGCCACCGTCGACGAGGGCAACAACTGGATCAACATCAGTTGGGGTCCGCTGGCTCTGACGCACCCCTTGACCGGCGCCACGCTGGGCAACTATGCCTTGGCTACGGGCTCACCGGCCATCGACTACATCGGCACTGGGGCTTCCACTTACGCCGCGGCGCCGGGCCTCGACTTCTTCGGCAATCCGCGGAAGACGCCAACCAATCCTTGCGTCGACGTGGGCGCGGTGGATATCTCGAAGGGGACGACGTGTGGAGGCAGTACAGGGGTTGCGACCGCTGCGCTGACGCCCGCGACGTGGACGGTGTCTCACGCCCGCAATTGCCCGGGCACAGGCTTGGGGATCATCGCATGCCTGCTCGATCCAGCCCAGACCTTCACGCTCAACAACACTGGGACCGTCCCGGTGACGGGTGTTGGAGCCGGAGTGCTGGGAGGCACGGCCACCAATGTCGCGAATTACGCCATCGTCGGCTTCCTCTCGACTTGCGGTAACGCGACTCACACCACCCTGGCGCCTGGAGCGAGCTGCACGGTCACGGTTCAGTTCAAGCCGTTGACTGCTCAGCCAGCTGGGGCCAAACCTGCAACGATATCTGTTACCGACTCAGCCGGTACACAGACATCCGCTCTGAACGGCACGGCCAACTAACATTGGTCCGTGGTCCACGGAAGTGTTAAGCCGACACTGCTCGCGAGATCTCTCGCGAGCAGTGTCCGTTTTCCGGAAACTCTTGCGCCGGTGGGTTACAGTAAGTAAATACCAGGCCTGCTTCCAGGCGGGAAAAGGAGGTTGTTCCCATATGAGAGTGTTTGGCGCCATGATTCTCTGTTTAGTGGCAAGTATCGTGTTTCCGCACGTGGCGGGCGCAAAGCTATCGATGACTCCTCAAGCGCTGGGAGTTATCGAGAGCAAACTGGATTACTGCGCCCAGGTGGATCCCGATTCGGCTGCCAAGTACAAAGAACGCGGGAAAGCGTTTGTTGCCGATGCCACCAAAGAGGAATTGGAGAAGGCACGGAGTACGAGCGAATATAAACAGTCCTACGAAGAGACCACGGATGACCTCAACAGGACCCCGAAGAAAGACACGGTTAAGGCCTGCGCGGATTTCCTGCAAGGCAAGTAGGACGATCCCACTTGAGTGCAGGATGCATTGGACACAGTTGCCCGGGCCACCGGTATTGAAGGAATGGGACATGTCAAAGCAATCGGCTAAGATCGCAAGAACGGCATTGCTGGCGCTCTCCGCGAGTAATCTCCTGATTTCCACTGCTCTCGCTCAATCTCCCGTTCCGCCGGCCGCTCCTACGGCTCCGCCTCCAGCCACGCGCCACTACCGGCCCAATCGGCCACCCAAACGAGCCGCTGAGTATTACGGCGCCGTCTGGGGCGTGGATGGCCTCCAGGTCAAGTCCGTGGAATCGGGCGAGCTTATTCGCTTTACATACCACGTGCTGGACGCCGCCAAAGCACAACCGCTCAATGATAAAAAGTCAGAACCTGCTCTGATCGATCCCGCGGCCGGGGTCAGGCTGGAGATCCCGCAACTGGAAAAGGTTGGCAAGCTGCGCCAGAGCAGTCCCGCCGAAACCGGCCAGACCTACTGGATGGCTTTCTCGAACAAAGGCAGGGTGGTGAAGCGCGGCGACCACGTGAGCGTCGTTATTGGTAAATTTCGCGCCGACGGCCTGATCGTCGAATAACAGCGGCACCTTAATCCGCTCCGCCATCAACTCCGCATCGGATCATGGTCGCAACTCCTGCGGTCGAAGGCATTTGACCTTCCCGCTGGACGTGCGTTTTCCGAATGACTCGCGAAAGTGGATAAGTCCATCCACTTCTCCCACATTGTCGCATTTTTTTGCGGTAACCGTTACTTTCCACAGCGCCCGTCGAAACCGCTAAGCCGTTGCGTATCAATAACATTCACTGAGGCCCGACTTGGTAGGTTGCCTGCCCTTGTAGGGCTGACGGTCTTGTCCCCTCCGACCATGTCGGCGAGCCGATTAGAACGGGTCAAAACCGGTAGTAGCTTCACCACCGAGCTTGAACCTTAGGAGATCACAAATGAAGTTGCGTTTGGCAGTTTTGGGGATATTCCTAACGCTATGCATAGCACCAGCGTTCGCGGATTCGCTCAATCTCAAGAACGTGGGCCTGCTGTCGAGTTCCGCGAGCGACAGCGGAATCAACGTGTCGTCTGAGCTCACCAGGGCCACCCTCAACGGAACGGTTTTGCTATCGGGACCATCCGGCCAAGTCAACTTCGACACCGGCTCATTCATCGGCAGCTTGATCGGTGGGGGAAGCTTCAGTGCCGGAACTTTCGAGGTGGTCGTCGACAATACCGGGCCTCTGTTGTTCGCGAGCAATTTCGCCGGCACCTGGACCAAGGTGTCCCATGACCTTTATGAGCTGATGGGGACGTTCTCCACCAGCGTCGGTGGTCTGGCGATCAACGGGGTAACCAAGCAGTTCTTTGAGCTCGAGTTTGAAGACGGCCAAGCATCGTTCGAGGAATTGCACGGCAAGACCTGCATCACGCCGGCAGCAGTCCCTGAGCCTGGCACCCTGACCCTGTTGGGAACGGGCCTGCTCGGCCTGGGCGGCATGGTTCGTCGCAAGCTCGCGACACTGTAAGCGCGTCTGCCGTCAAATTTGAGCCGGGGGCTGGAAGAGGAAATCCCAGCCCCCGGTTTTTCTTTGCAACCGCGTGAGTGGTTTGTCAGCCCACGCTCTTTCGGTTGCTTCGGTCAGGTGGCCAGGGAATTTCTCGCGGCGCGGATGGCCGACTGCTGGGTGGGTTCCAGTACGGTGTGCAGCGCGCCCCAGATCTGCGCTTTGTCTCCCAGCGTGCTCAGCTCGATCCTGGGCGGTTTCGGATGAATTCTCCCCACGACTTTCCCCACCGTCTCCAGCAGCAATTCGGGGGCGCCCTGTACGATCCCGCCGTTGAATACAATCATTTCGGGGTCCAGCACGCTGACCACGTTGGCCACGGCGACGCCTAGCATCGCAAAGCTCTTCTCCACCAATGCCCGCGCTCCCGGATCCCCCTGGTGCATTGCATCGAACAGGTAGCGTGCGTCGCGCTGTTCCGTCAGCGTGGATGCCTGTGCGCCATTGCCACGCGCGACCACCTGGCGGCCTTCCACTGCCAGGCCCCGGCCCGCAACATGCGCTTCGAGGTACCCGGTGTCGGGGAAATCTTCATTCCAGCGCGACCACTCCAGGTTCATCCGGAACAGCTCGCCGGCAAAGCCATTGCGCCCGCGGCAGATTCGTCCATCGACGAACAGGCCCGCCCCGATGCCGGTGCCCAGCGCAATGAAGACGAAGTTGTCGATTCCCCGTGCCACTCCGCGCCAGCGCTCCCCGATCGCAGCCATGTTGGCATCGTTATCCAGAAAGACCGGGGCCATGAATACCTCCTCCAAAGCGCGGCCCATGTCCACCTCGCGCCAGCCCGGAAGGTTGTTCGCGTCGAGCACCTTGCCGGTGCGCGGGTCCACTCCGCCGGGCACTCCGATCGCGATGCCACGCAAGCCGCCATGCGCCGGCGTCCTCGCGAGCAGGCGGGCAATCCCTTCGCGAATCTGCGCGATCACGGCGCGTGGCCCCGCCTCGGAGTTCACCCGATCGCGGGCCTCTTCCAGAATCTCCCCGTCGTTGCGGGCCAGCACGAAGCGAACATGGCTCGCTCCCATGTCAACCGCCACGCCGTAGTCGGCGGTTCCAGATTCTTGGTGGTCTCGGCTCACGGCAGAGCTTGTCTCCGGTGGTTCATTCATCGCAGTGTGGCCCATCGTCGACTCCCGAAGGAAGCAGCGAAGGCAATCGATCGGAACTCTGGGAGGAGAACAGAGAATCGATCTATTGAATCGTTTTAATCAGCCAATAGGGTCAAGGCACAGGCGCCGCCCTGTCAAGCAGGAAATTGACCGGTCCCTAAAAAACTGAGGATTCCGTGGCTAGCCCGGCGCCCTGAGCGTGCTCCCGAAGGCGGCCTCCGCAGGCTGCCCGGCGTCGTGCCGCCAGCCGGGGTGGCGGAATATGTAGCCGAACTTGTTTCGCCAGCCGGGAGCTTGCCGAACATCCCGCCACATATCCTGCCATTCGTGGAAAGCGATCAGCACGGGATTGTAGGTCTGGATATTTGTTGTGAGCCCAAAGCGGGGTCGATCTGCGGGATTCTCCGGCTCGAAGGTTCGGAACAGGCGATCCCAGACGATGAGCGTCCCGGCGTGATTGCGATCAATGTAGCGCGGGTTCGAACCGTGGTGGACGCGATGATGGGAAGGAGTGTTCAGCACCAGTTCGAACGGTCCGAGCGAAGTTACCAGTTCGGTGTGGATCCAGAACTGGTAGAGCAGGCTGACCGCCTGCATGGTCAGCACCATCATGGGCCGGAACCCAACCAGCGGAAGCCATGCCCAGAAGATCCATCCCATAAAGGTGCCGGTCCAACTCTGGCGTAGCGCCGTAGAGAGGTTGTAACGCTGCGACGAATGATGCACCACATGCGACGCCCAGAACAGCCTGCACTCGTGGCTAGCCCGATGAAACCAGTAGTAGCTGAACTCGTCGCAGAAGAACAGGAGCAGCCACACCCACCACTGGTAGCCCAGATTAAAAATGCGCAGGCGGTAGATCGCGCTGAAGATCGCCAGCTGCATGGTCTTGGCGACCAGGTTGACGGCGACGTTGCCCAGACCCATGGTGATACTGGCGGCTGAGTCTTTGACCTCGTACAGATCGCGACGCATGACGGCGTCGGCAACCGCTTCGATCGCCATCAACAGCACGAAGCCCGGAATCGCCAGTTCGATGAGGTTTGGCATGGGCAGAGCCTCGGGAATTCTATCTCAAATTTTTCCCGTCCTGCCCAGGACGTGCCTGCGTCGTCCGGCCCCAGCGACCCAATCGCAAGATTGTTTTCAGCACGTTGGCGGCTACGCGAGGCCCGTTACTACCGTCACTATGCAAGCGTTACCCCCGGCTTCCATACTGGGCACATTCCGCAACTGTATTTCCGAGGACGGGTTTTAGAGATTTGAGAAGTTCGGCGAACCGGAGAGCGATCCCCGTCCGCCGGATGCTCCGCTCGGATTTCGAAAGGCCTTCAGGAGGGCCGATCAGATGAGAAATCTCCGACAATTTATGTTCCTCAATCTTGCTGTGGCGCTGTTTGTCTCTGCGGCGGCGCTTTCCGCTCTGGCCGATGCCGATCCTCCGGGACGCGCCATACGCCTCAAGTACATTTCCGGAGCGGTTTCGATTCAGCCGGGCGGCGTCAACGATTGGGTGGAGGGGGTGGTGAACCGCCCCTTGACCACGTCGGACCGGGTCTGGACTGACAAGGAAAGTCGGGCGGAACTGCATCTTGGAAGCGCCGCCCTGCGCCTGAATGCCGAGACCAGCCTCACCTTGACCAATGTCACCGACGACATCGTGCAGGTCGAACTCGATCAGGGGACGCTGAACCTGCATATCCGGCATCTGTTCGGCGGAGAGACGTATGAAATTGACACCCCGAACCAGGCGTTCACCATTCTGAAAGCGGGCGACTACCGTTTTGACGTTGACCCCAGTGCCGATACGACCTCGATCGCGGTGTGGCGCGGAGAAGGCGAAGCCAATGGCCAGGGTCCCGGAGTGCGAATTCGCTCGCACCACCAGGTTACTTTCACGGCGGGCACGTCCTTGGAACATCAGATGGCCAGCGCTCCCGACTTCGATGGCTTTGATGATTGGTGCCGGGTGCGTGACGATCGAGATGATCACGCGAAATCCTATCGATATGTGTCCGCCGACGTCGTCGGCGCGGATGACCTTGACGATTATGGAACGTGGCGGGTCGTCGGTTCCTACGGCCCGGTTTGGGTCCCCACCGTCTCTGCCGGATGGGCTCCTTACCACAATGGACACTGGGTCTGGGTCGAACCTTGGGGTTGGACCTGGGTCGATGAGGCCCCCTGGGGATTTGCTCCCTCGCACTACGGTCGCTGGGTGCACGTGAGCGGATATTGGGCCTGGGCGCCCGGGCCGGTCGTGGTCGCACGCCCGGTCTACGCTCCTGCTCTCGTAGCCTGGGTGGGTGGTCCGCATCTGAGTGTGAGCGTGTCGTTCGGCGGAGGAGGCGGCGGCGTAGCCTGGTTCCCGCTGGGATGGGGTGAACCGTACGTGCCCTCTTACCACGTCAGCCGGAATTACTTCCAGCAGGTCAACGTTACAAACACGCGCATCACCAATATCACCAACGTGACCAATAACTACTACGTCACGAACAACCGTACGACCGTCATCAACAATAACGTTCGCAACATGCATTACGCGAATCAGGGTGTGAATGGCGCTGTTACCGCGGTACCAACCCGTGCCTTCACCAATTCTGAGCCGGTTTCGAAAATGGCGGTTGCCGTTTCGACCAGGGAACTGAGGACTGCACCAGTGATGGGCGCAGCGCCGGTTGCCCCGGCAAGAACCAGCGTCCTGGGTGCGCGGGCGGCTTCTGCCACCGCTGCTCCTCCGGCACGCTCGATGATGGCGCGCCCGGTGGTATCGCATATCGCTCCGCCGCCGAAACCGGTCCCATTCGAAGCCAAGCGGGAAGCTCTGGCGAAGTCACCCGGACGTCCTCTGGATGCTCGCACCGAGACCGAACTTCGGACCAACCTTGCCAGGCAAGCCCCGCCTGTGCCTGCACGGGGCACGGCGCAACCGGCTCAGCCTTTAAGGCCGGGAATGCCTACGGCTTCAGCCCCGGCAGCCCCGGCAGAACCTGCGAACCGACCGATGATCCGGCCGGTCGTGGCCGCGCCGCAACCGGCCCAGCCTGCGGGTCCGGCAAGGATGATCCCACGGCCACCGCAACCCGGCCAGCCCAGCGCAACCTCAAACCCGGCGCCGAACGGAACGCGCCCCATGTCGCCGGTACCCCCTGCGAACGCCGAGCGTCCAACCTCGCCGACACCGCCTGCCAATGCCGCACGCCCGGTTCCTCGTCCGCCGCAAGTCAATCGTGCACCGGCTGCCGAAGCATCTGGACCGGTCCAGCCTTCGATGGCGCGGCCGGGTGAGGGTCGCCGTCCGGAAGCAACCGCAAATCCGAACCCGCCGCAGCCCGGCCGCGTGCCACAACCGTCGCGGGAGTCTGCCCAGCCCGTAAGTCCGCGTCCGCCGCAAGTCAATCGCGCGCCGAACGCCGAAGAACGGGGAGTGGCGCAGCCCTCGACACCGCCGTCGAACGAGATGCGTCGTTCACCGGCACCGTCGTATTCCAACCCGCCGCAGCCCAGCCGTGCACCGCAACCGTCGGCGGAATCTACCCGGCCGGTGCCGTCCCGTCCCGCGCAGAACGAGGCGAGACCGATGGCAGCGCCGCCGGCACGCGAAAGTGCACCTCGCGCACCGCAAATGCAGCCAAGGCCGCAGGCCGAGTCCAGGCCCCAAGCCCCGCGTGCTCCGGTTGAGTCGCGGCCCCAGCACCAGGAGCAACGGCAAGCACCCAAGAGTGCAGAACCGAAGCACGAGGACAAAGGACAACACAACAACTCACGCTAGGAGCTGGGAACCCGCAAAATAAAACGGCGGCCCGAATGGGGCCGCCGTTTTCGTCACAGCCCACAGCCCTATCCGCTCCATGCCGCGGAATGTTTCCCCTCGTACTCCGTGATCTCGGCCTCGTGCTGCAGCGTAAGTCCGATATCATCCAGCCCTTCGAGCAGGCAGCGCCGCACGAAGCCGTCCATCTGAAAGCTTGCCGAGAATCCCTCATCGTCGTACACCGTGCACTGTTCGAGATCCACGGTCAACTGGTAGTTGGATTTTTCTCGAGCCCGGCGCATGAGTTCGGTGACGTCTTCTTCCCCTAACACGACGTTGAGGAAGCCGTTCTTGGTGCTGTTGTTCGCGAAGATGTCGGCGAATGACGAGCCAATCACCACGCGAAAACCAAAGTCAGCGAGGGCCCAAACCGCATGCTCCCGCGAAGAGCCGCAGCCGAAATTTTTGCCGGCGATCAGGATGCTGGCACCCTTGTAGCGCGGCTCGTCGAGCACAAAGGGCTCGCCCGTGGCTCCATCCGTCTTCTGCCGCCAGTCGAAGAAGAGGAACTCTCCGAAGCCGATCCGCTCGATGCGCTTCAGAAACTGCTTCGGAATGATTTGATCGGTATCGACGTTCACTCGGTCGAGCGGTACCACCAACCCCTTATGGATGCGAATGGGTTTCATTCTTCGATCCCTCTTCAACTACACGCGTGCCCGTCACTGAAACTTCCACTTCCGAATGTCGGTGAACTTTCCGGAGATGGCCGCAGCTGCTGCCATCATGGGACTCACGAGGTGAGTGCGACCGCCGCGACCTTGCCGGCCTTCGAAATTCCGGTTGCTGGTGGAAGCGCAGCGCTCACCCGGCTGCAGAATGTCTGGGTTCATGCCCAGGCACATCGAACAACCGGATTCACGCCACTCGAAGCCGGCCTGCTGGAAGATTCTATGCAAGCCCTCTCGTTCGGCCGCGTGCTTTACGGCTTGCGATCCCGGAACCACCATGGCGCGAACCTTTGGATTCACGTGATATCCCTTGGCAACCCGCGCCGCCGCCCGTAAGTCCTCCAGCCGCGAGTTGGTGCACGACCCGATGAACACGCGATCGATGGCAATCTCTTCGATCGGCGTGCCCGGCTCCAGTCCCATGTACTCGAGCGCCTGCTCGGCCGCGCGTCTCTCCCCGTCGCTGCCGCCGTTCAATTGAGGAACCGCTCCGGTGACCTGCACGACCATGCCCGGATTTGTTCCCCAGGTCACGTAGGGAGCGAGTGTGGCGGCATCCATCTCGAGAAGCTTGTCGAAATGCGCGCCGCGATCCGACGACAAGGTGCGCCAGTAGCGAACCGCGTTCTCCCACGCCTCGCCCTGCGGAGCAAATCGCCGTCCTTTTACATATTCAAAGGTGGTCTCATCGGGTGCGACCATGGCGGCACGCGCGCCGGCCTCAATGCTCATGTTGCAGAGCGTCATGCGGCCTTCCATGCTCAGGCCGCGCACCACGTCCCCGGTGTACTCAATCACGTGTCCGCTGGCGCCATCCGTGCCGATCTTCCCAATCACGCCGAGCGCTACATCCTTTGCGGTCACGCCTTCGGGCAAGCGGCCGCGCACGTCAATCCTCATCGTCTTCGGCTTGCGCTGAGGCAGGCACTGGGTCGCCAGCACGTGCTCCACTTCCGAAGTCCCAATGCCGAAGGCCAGTGAGCCGAAAGCCCCGTGGGTGCTGGTGTGGCTGTCTCCGCACACGATGGTCATTCCTGGTTGCGTGAGCCCGAGCTCCGGACCGATCACGTGCACAATCCCCTGCTCGGGGGAATCCATGTCAAACAAACGGACCCCGAACTCCCTGCAGTTTTTCTGCAACGCCTCGATCTGCCTGGCCGCGATGGGATCGAGGATGGGCGTACCGCGCGGCTCGGTCGGGATGTTATGGTCGACCGTCGCCACCGTTCTTTGCGGTTGCCGGACCTTCCGGCCGGCGGCACGCAGCCCTTCGAAGGCCTGCGGGGAAGTGACCTCGTGCACCAGGTGCAAGTCGATATAGATCAGGGGCGACCGACCGGTCGGTTCGGTCACCAGGTGCGCTTCCCACACTTTCTCAAATAATGTTCGTTGTCCTGGCATCGTTGGATTCGCTTCGGGAACCTGCGGAGACCTCCTCACCCGCGGAGGCTTGTCGTCGCAGTATTGTACCAATTCCGGCCTCTTCCGTGACAAGGCGGTGACTCCAGAGATCGCTCCTCTACGCTCCCTCGGAATGCCGCCCGAGGCTTGCGGGCTGGTTCCAACTGAGGAAATACAGGCCCAGCATCAGAACGCAACCCGCCAGGGGAATCGCGAGGCCGATCTTCAAACTTGACGTTCGCGTGGAGGTAACTCCGACCAACCAGGGCATGCAGGCGGCGCCGAAACTGGCAAGCATAAACATCACGCTTCCCAGCCGGGTCGCGCCCACGCCAAAGGCGCCCGACAGCAGGGAAATGGTGATCGGATAGATTGCGGCCAGCCCAAGTCCCACCACGCTGGCGCTCGCCATCACTCCTGCCATCGAACCAGAACTGAGAAGCGTGAGCAGTCCCAGCAGGGCCATCGCCATGCTGGCGCGGGCCAGGCGCACTTCTGGCGTCCAGCGCAGCACGACCGGCGCCAGTGCCCGGCCTGCCAGCAGCCCGGCATAAAAGAAGGAGGGAACCGTGACCCAGATCGTTCCGGAACCGCCGGGCAGCCTCTTGGCATAGGAGGCCAGCCATCCCCCCATCGCGTTCTCGGTTCCTACATAAACAAAGAACAACACACCCAGCGCAATGGCCGCCGGGGTTCGCAACATGTGGATCAACCGGCGGGTAACTCCGGCTGATCGCTCGCCCGCTTTGCTCGGACGAGGGAACGAGACCCGCGCGAGCAATACCGCAACCAAAAGCACCAACCCGGCGAGCCAGTAGAAGAATTCAGGAATTGCTGCCTTGCTCTGAAAGGGCGCAAGCAGAAACGGGCACGCCACCGCGCCCACGCTCCAGGAAAAGTTCAGCATTGAGACTGCCGCCGCCCTCCTCCCTGGATTCACCTCCGCGACCAGGAGGTTGCAGGCGGGAATGGTGAGCCCCATCCCCACTCCGTAGCATGCCACCGAGGCCATGCCCAGCAACCGCGTACCCAGCGGAAGCGTGCCAACGCCGGCCGCCATGAACACCAGGCCCAGCACGATCACGAGCCGGTATCCGAATCGCGGCACCAGCGCGCCCGACAGGGCAACGCCCAATGTCGACGCCAGAAACTGCGCCGTGAAAAATTCTCCCGCTTGCGCGTCGCTGAGCGACCAGCGGGTGGAGAGGGAAGGCAGCACTGGCCCAAGCAGGACGGTCACAATTCCGGTCGGAACGAATGCCGCGTGGGCGACCGCGGTGGGCGTCAGCCGTGAACGGCGAACGGCCGTATCCTTGCCGAGATCTATAGCCGGTGCTTGGTTGGAATTCGCCATCGGACGATCATGATGCTGAACCGCGATTGTACGCCCGCCTCAGGAAGGCAATCGCACAAGCACCGCCTGGCCGCGAGGGCTCAGGGAAACATGAAGTTCTCGCCGACGAGCGCCCCTCAGCAGATTCCATTCCCCCCGAACTCCGCGGCATCCCTCGGCGACTCGTTGGTAAGTGGCTATCCCGTGAGGGGCGCGACCAGACTGGTTCTCCGCTTTGCGCCTCCGATTCCCCAAGGTATGATGATCCAGTCCACCCTCACCTCTATGATTAACGGAAAGCGCATCGCGATCGTCTTACCCGCCTACAATGCGGAGAAGACGCTGGAAGCCACCGTTCACGAGGTTCCGGAACTGGTCGACACCTGCATCCTGGTCGATGATCATTCCCGGGATGGCACGGTCGAACTTGCCCATAAGCTCGGCCTGCGGGTATTTGTCCACGACCGCAACTACGGCTACGGACGCAATCAGCAGACCTGTTACCGCGAGGCGCTGGCCGCTGGAGCCGAGGTCGTCATCATGCTGCACCCCGACTACCAGTACACTCCGCTGCTGGTGACTGCGATGGCGAGCATGGTGGCCTATGGCGTCTACGATGTCGTGCTCGGTTCGCGCATCATTGGCGGGACGGCCCTGCGCGGCGGCATGCCCTTTTACAAGTACGTTTTCAACCGCCTCTTGACCGCCTTTGAGAACCTCTTCCTGAGCGTCAAGCTCTCCGAGTATCACACCGGATACCGTTGCTTTAGCCGGCAGGTCCTGACCGAGTTGCCGCTGGTCGAAAACTCCGACGACTTCGTCTTCGACAACCAGATGCTTGCGCAGTGCGTGCACTTTGGATTTCGTATCGGCGAAGTCTCCTGCCCGACCAAGTATTTCGAAGAGGCCTCGTCGATTAACTTCCGTCGAAGCGTCACCTACGGCTTCGGCGTGCTCGCCACCACCTTGCAGTTCGCCTTGCAGAAGTGGGGGCTCGGCAAGTTCAGGATTTACAGTCCGAAGGGCCGCAAACTCGAAGCCAACGGGATGAGCTACTACGCTCCCGGCGCGGCGGGGAAGCGCACCGCCTGAGTCGTACCCTTCCATGGCTTAAGAAAGCTCAGCCCCTCATGCGATGTTCCCTTGCGGTGACGATTCGCAGGCTCGCTCCTCTGGTCTTGTATCTGCTGGCCGGGAGTTACTCGCAAGGTCAGGCTCGTTCGCAGCGTACCATCCACATTTTTGTGGCCCTGTCCGACAATCAGAATCAAGGAATCGTCCCGGTTCCCGCCAAGCTGGGCAATGGCTTGGACCCGGCGCACAACCTGTATTGGGGCGCAGCGGCGGGGGTGAAAACTTTCTTTCTCCGCAGTCCAGACTGGATGCTGCTGAACTGCACGGAAAAACCCAAGGCGGAAGTTCTCGAGCGCTGCGTGTTCAAGCGCCGTCGCGACGATGTCTACCTCGTAGCCGATGCTTATCGCGGAGACGCGATACGGCAAGCGATTCTTGACTTCTTCGATGCGGCGGCGGGAGCGAGTCCGGAGTCGATCACGCTGCCGCTGGCCTCGCGCCCGATCACCCTTACAGCCCGCGGCGGTTCGAATCTGGTGGCCTACGTCAGCCATGACGGGCGCTGATGGATTTTCGCCTGCCAGTCCTGACGAAGAAGAAGAACGAGAACCGCCGCGACGCGATCATCCTGGCATGTGCCAGTAAGCAGTATTTTGCCGAGCCACTGCGGGCCTCCGGTGCTTATCCTCTGCTCTGGACCACCGGCTTGATGGCTCCGGAGGCGTATACGCTGAAAAGCGCTCTCGACGGGTGGATCGAGCATGAAAGCAATGAAGAGATACGCCAACGCGCGGCCGGCGCCTACGATAAATACCAGAAATGTGGTTTGCCCGGAGCGCGGAGATTGTTCGCGTCCGGCTGGTAACCCGAATTCTATTAGCAGAGAACGACCGGTACGGGTGCAGCCGTGCCCCCTTCACTCCTGAAAGAACTTCTGAATCTGCGGCCAATATTTGCGAACGGTTTCGTCAGTGGAAATGTGTCCGCCGCGCCGCAGAGATTTCAGCTTGATGCCGGTTTTGGCGGCGAAGCGTGCCACTGAATTGTAGGGAACATACGGATCGTCCTGGGCATGGATCATCAGCACCTTCGACGGATCGATCTCGTGGACATGGTGCGCCGGATTGTAGAAGGTGCCGGTGCGCAGCTTTTGCCAGTTCCGGTCCGAAAGCCGATAGGCCTTTCCAAACGCCTCGCGAATGTAAGCCGAATACTTCGGATTGGATGTTTCCGCGCGTTCCGACCTGGCAAGAACGCCCCAGTCCACCACCGGGCAGTTCGCGATGACTTTCTTCACGCGCGGGTCCAGCGACGCGAGGATCGCGGCTGCCCCGCCGAAGCTTCCTCCGATGACGAAGATTTCTTCGGGAGCCAGCCCGAATTTCTGGCCAAAAGTCACTTCGCGCACGCCCTTCGGCAATTCATCAATGACGTCGACGATGTCCAGGTGCGGCGATATCTTGAGAAATTCGCCACCGCTCTCCCAGGCTCCCCGGTAGCGCGGGTAGAAAACCCAGTATCCCTTGTCCGCGAGGAAACTTGCCAGGCCCTGCTTCCGCGGGATAGAAGGCATGCCATCACACAGGATGATGACCTTCGTTTTCTTGCCGGGCCGGGCGGGCGCCCAAAACTCAGCGACGATGTCTTTCTTGAATCGGGTGCGGAACATGATTCCAAAGCTTAACTTGATTGCCGGTCCTTGCCGGGAGCTAGCGATTTCTCCACAGGCGATAAAGCAGGGCGAAGTAATCCAGTCCAACTCGGATATTCGCTTTGCTGGTCCCGGCGCGGCGCGGCCCGAAGGTGAAGGGAATCTCGCAAACTGAGCGCACGTTCCCCCGCACCAGGATCTCCAGCAGAATCTTGAAGCCCCGGTTGTGCAGTTCAATGTCGTTGAGGCAGGAGCGCCGCACCATGAAAAAACCTGCCATCGGATCCTTCACCCGGATGCCAGGCTTCTGCAGCGGATAAGTCATCCAGATCGCCATTCGCGAGAGCAGGTGGCGAGCCGGATGCCAGTTGTCCAAGCCGCCTTGCGGAGCGTAGCGGCTGGCGAGCACCACGTCCTTTCCGGAATCGACCGTCTGCCAGAGCCGCGGCAGCAATTCGGGAGGGTGTTGCAGGTCCGCATCGATTACGCCCAGCACGTCTGCGTCCGTGTGGCTCCATCCATGGAGAACTGCTCCGCCCAGACCGCGCTCTCCCCGGCGAATCAGCAGGCGTACCCGGGGATCGCTCGCGGCAATTTCCTGTACGATGGTGTCGATTCCATCGCCGCTCTCGTCGTCCACCACAATCAGCTCGTAGGCGACGCCCAGCGGATCGAGGCTCTGGCGAATGCGCTCGAGCACCGTGCGAATGTTTTCCGCCTCGCGCAGCGTGGGCACGACGATCGCCAGCTTCGCCGCCGTCTGGGGCTCAGCCCGCGAACCGGCATCCTTCTTGCCAGCAGAAGAATCGCTCTCATCTGCCGTAAGCTTTACGGCATGCAGGGACATGTAGCCTGATTCTAAGATCTCGGCCTTTGAAAAACTATCGCATAGTGAAAAATGCCTGTACCCTCGCGCTGCTCGCCGCACTGGGGTTCATGGTTGCCGGATATCACCCGGGTGCCGAAGATGACGGCGTTTACCTCGCGGCCATCAAGCGCGACCTGAATCCCGCCCTTTTTCCGCACGACGCGGACTTCTTCGCGGTCCAGTTGCAGGCGACAATCTTCGACAAAGTCGTTGCCGCCTCGCTGCGCGCGACTCACCTGCCCCTGGGCTGGGTGATTCTTGCCTGGCACTCTCTGGCTATTTTTCTGGTTCTGTGGGGATGCTGGCGGATCAGCCGCCGCTGTTTTCGCGACGCATATGCACAGTGGGCTTCGGCGACCCTGGTTGCCTTGTTGCTTACCCTTCCGGTTGCAGGCAGCGCGCTGTACCTGGTGGATCAGAACCTGCATCCACGTGCGCTGGCCACGGCCGCCATTCTCGCTGCCATTGCTTCTACTCTGGATCGCAAGTATCTGCTGACCGCCGCGCTGCTCGGCCTCGCCGTCCTGATCCACCCCATCATGGCGAGCTTCGGCATCTCGTTTTGCATCTTCCTGGCTTGGCGGCAGCCTGTGCCGCGGCTGGGCGCGGCCGCGTTGGCTTTGCTGCCCCTGGGCTGGATTTTCGAGCCTACCTCCGAGGCCTGGCGTGTTGCCGCCAACACCCGCGACTACTACTTCCTGGCGCGCTGGCACTGGTATGAATGGCTCGGGGTTCTCGCCCCGCTTGGAATCCTTTGGTGGTTTCGAAGAATTGCCCAAGCCAATGGCGCTACGGTACTCGCACACGTGGCGTCGCGAGCGACGTGGTACGGTGTTTTCCAGTTGGTCGTTGCCGTGGGCCTGATGCTGCCGCCGGGCTTACAACGGGTGCGCCCGCTGCAGCCCATGCGCTATCTTCACCTCTTGTACCTGATCTTCATTCTGCTGGCCGGCGGGCTGCTGGGACAGAAACTCTTGCGAGCCCACGCGGCCCGCTGGCTGCTGGTTTTTGTCCCCCTGGCGGCGGGAATGTTGTTCGCGCAGCGCCAGACCTATCCCAGTTCGCCGCATCTCGAATGGCCGGGTTCGCCTCCGCACAATGCGTGGCTCGAGGCCTTTGCCTGGATCCGCGGCCATACTCCGGTCGACAGCTATTTCGCCGCCGGCGCCGGTTACATGGTGCGCCCGGGCGAGGACTACCATGGCTTCCGCGCACTCGCCGAACGCAGCGTGCTGGCCGACGCCGCCAAGGACTCAGCCGTCGCCACCCAAGTTCCACGCCTGGCCCAACGCTGGCAAGACGAGGTCGAAGCACAACTCGGCTGGGAGCATTTCGGCCTCCCTGACTTTGCCCGTCTCAAAGCGCGGTTCGGTATCGACTGGGTGCTGGTCGAGCAACCCGGGACACTCGGCCTCCAATGTCCCTACCAAAATGCTGCCGTCCTGGTGTGCCGTATTCCGTGACAGCGTGCCGGGTTCGCCGCTGAGGCCCCGGTTCGATTAGCAGCGCCGCCGCTCTAGGCTATTGCATCGCTCCGGATCCTGGCCCGTTGCCCTTCCCGATCGCACCGTATAGCATCTAAACCGACATGCTGCGCGGCCCTAACCTGGGTTCCTCGATGGCGATCCACGAGATCCTCGCCATTTCCTATGACACCTTCATGTCGAACAAGATACGGTTTGCCCTGACGGCGCTGGGCATGGTGATCGGCACCGCGTCCCTGATTCTGGTCGTCACCATCGGGATGACCGGCAAACAGTACGTGCAGCGCCTCATCCAATCCATCGGCGCCAACATGATTTATGTCGAATACTCCGGCGGCGCCCAGCGCATCACGGCCAGCGCCGCCGATCCTTTGACCGTGGACGACATGCGCGCCGTCCAGGAGCAAGTTCCCAGCGTAACCTACGCCTCTCCCCTCGTGACGCTGAGCGAACGCATCGCTGCCGGCTCCGGCAAGGAGAAGGACATCTCGGTCATGGGGACCGCGCCCGAGTATCAGCGCGTCCGCAATCTGGTGGTTCTCTCGGGACGCTTCTTCGACGCCGGCGATGCCCAGGCTCGCAATAAGGTCGGCGTCCTCACTCAGAAAATGGCGGAAGAACTCTATGGCTCGACGGACGCGGCGATCGGTCAGGTCATCAAGCTCAATGGACTGCCGTTCACGGTGATCGGCGCGTTCAAAGAGGGGGTTGACACCTTTGGCCAATCCGAAGTGCAGGATTACTCCATGGTCATTCCGTCCACGGTGAGCCGCTATTTCACCGAGACCGCCGCCGTGAAACAGATCTTCTTTACCGTGGCCAGCCCGGATGACGTGCTTCCGGCGACCGCTCAGATTCAACGCGTGATTCAGGGACGTCACCGTCCTGAGTCCGTGTACACCGTCAGTAACCTGACGCAGTTGCTGGCCGTCTGGGACAAGATCGCCAACGCGCTGACCATCGGACTGCTGCTGATCGCCGCCGTGACCTTGCTGGTCAGCGGCATCGGCATCATGAACATCATGCTGGCCACGGTAAGCTCGCGGATCCGCGAAATTGGAATCCGCAAGGCAATCGGCGCCACCAACCGCGAGATCCGCTTTCAGTTCCTGGCCGAGGCCGTGCTGATCTCACTGGTGGGAGGAGTAGCCGGCATCATCATCGGCCTGGCCATCCCGTTTTCGGTCCGATTTCTGACCGCCTACCGCATCCCGATCTCGGGACTGTCGGCGATCATCGCGATCGTGGTCTCGTCGCTGGTGGGAATTCTATTCGGTACGCTGCCCGCCACCCGGGCTGCCCAGTTGGATCCCGTGGAGAGCCTGAGGTACGAGTAGAGAGGTACGAGTAGAGCTGCGAAGCTACCAGCCGCGCGCTACGAATTGAAACAACCGTCCAGATCCGAAGGCTCCAGGCTCGAAGCCCATCGCTCGAGGCGCGTAGCTCAAAAAGCAAAAGCCGGGCTGGTTGGCCCGGCTTTTATATTCTGATCGGAACGACTGGGTTCCGAGGGTCCGGTCAGATCTTCAAATTTCCTTGGTCACCGCTTGCTTGGCCCGGCTTGAAAAGTCACCGCTTCTCAAGGCTGAACTACATCACCAGTGCCAGGTTCTCCAGCTCGAGCTGAAGGACTGGCAAAGAGCATCCGGCCATTTCCACACGACCGGCTGCATCCAGAGCCGCCTGCGGAGAAACTCCGTAGCCGCGGCCCATCAGGAACACCTGCAATAGCTCGGCCGCCTCCCGCGAATCGATCATCCCGCCCTGCAGGAGATCGCTTCTGAGCGACGCCAGCTCCATGCTTGTGAATCTTTCTTTCATGGCCGTCCTCACCTCCGACCTGCATTACAACCTTGTACCCATTAGACTCAGCGGCTGTCATAAATGTTGCATGCAATTTCCATGCCGCACTCAGCCCCTGTTTCCATATACGTACAAAAACCTCTTCTGGTTTCTTTAACCCCTGTGGAAATGAAGAGTTGCGGGCAACCCTTACGACGGTACCCTTGGGCCGGGTACTGGCCGGGCCGCCCGGATAGTGACATAAGGTGTCGTTCTGGGACGAAAAGCGGCGATTTCGGATCAAGTTGCGGAAAAACACCCGGATTCCGGGCGCGAGAGAATCAGGAAGGCTCGATCGTCGCCTGGTCGATCAACAGGATGGGGATGTTATCGCGAACCGGGTAAACGCGGTTGCACGCGCTGCACTTGAGGGCTTCCGGATCCACCTTGAGAACCAGCGGCTTTTTGCAGGCGGGGCAAACCAGGATCTCCAGCAAGTCTTGGGGAATCATGACCTCGAGATTGTACGACCTCGCGACTACCAGCCGGGGGGAAATTCTGTTCTCCCGTGCACCCACGCCCCAGCCTGCCAAGGGCCACGTCGCGGCGCAACCTGCCCGGAGCAGAAGGTGAAGCCTGCTTCTCGAACGGTTCGGTCAGTTTAGAATGAATCTCTCCAAAACTCGTTGCGCGAGGATGATCGATGGCGGCTACCATTCTGGACGGCAACAAGATCGCGAGTGAGATCCGGGCGGAAGTCGCGGCGGAAGCGAAGGCGCTCGCGCACGCCGGGATGCGTCCGGGACTCGCCGTGGTGCTCGTGGGTCACAATCCCGCCTCCGAGATTTACGTGCGTGGCAAAGTGAAAAGTTGCGAGGAAGTCGGAATCTACAGCGAAAAGCATACCCCGTCCGACACTTCCACCACTGCCGAGTTGCTAGCTTTGGTCGATGAGCTGAACCGGCGCGACGAAATCGACGGCATCCTGGTGCAATTGCCTCTGCCCTCGCAAGTCGACTCGAAAAGAGTCCTGATGGCGGTCGATCCCGCAAAAGATGTCGACGGCTTCCACCCCATGAATGTCGGTTTCCTCTCCACCCAGCGCCCCGGACTTGTGCCCTGCACCCCGGGCGGGATCATGGAGATGTTGCGCCGGTCGAACATCCCGGTCTCAGGTCAGGAGGCGGTCGTCGTCGGGCGCAGCGACATCGTAGGGAAACCGATGGCGATGTTGCTGATCAACGGCAATGCCACCGTCACGGTTTGCCACTCGAAGACGCACGATTTGCCCGGGGTATGCCGTCGCGGCGACATCCTGGTGGCGGCCATCGGGCGAGCGGGCATGATCACACGCGACTTCGTACGCCCGGGTGCCACCGTCATCGACGTGGGCATGAACAAGATCACGGATCGCTCCGAATTCGATCGCTACTTCCACGGCAACCAGAAGCGCGAGCAGGCATTCGCGAAGAATGGCTCGACCCTGGTTGGGGACGTTCATCCCGAAGTCGCCGAAGTGGCCGGCGCCCTCACGCCTGTGCCGGGTGGGGTCGGACCGCTCACCATCGCGATGCTTATGGCCAATACCGTGCGCGCGGCAAAGCTGCGCCGCGGGTCCGCGGTTCCGGTCGGGTAAAGCTTTTTCGCCACTGAGAAGCGAGAAACAGACACATCGGGGAAGAGAGGGAAGAACCATTTTGAGTTTTCCTGCCGGCATAATTCATCTGCGCAACATCGTTCCCTGCGCGCGCGACTTTCGTCCTGCCCAGGTTTTCTCTGCGACTCTGTGTCTCTGTGGCGAATTGTTGTTCGCCTCGATCGCAACCCTGGCGAGGCATGCTTGCTAAAAGTCGGCCTCACCGGCGGGATTGCGAGCGGAAAATCGGTCGTCGGCGGGATATTTGCCGCCCTGGGAGTTCACCTCATACAGGCAGATCACATCGCCCACGAACTCATGCAGCCCGGCCAGGCCGTGTATACCGAGGTCGTTCGCCGCTTTGGGAACGGTATCCTGAATGCCGACGGGACCATCAACCGCCCGAAACTCGCGGAGGCGGTGTTTGGAGACGCGAGTGGCTCGACCCGCGTCAGCGAACTGAACCACATCGTTCATCCCGGCGTCATCCGCCGCCAGGATGAATGGATGGAAGAAGTCGGTCGTCGGAACCCGCACGCCATCGCGATGGTGGAGGCGGCGCTGATCATAGAAGCGGGTGCAGCCGGACGCTTTGACCGGTTGATCGTCGTCACCTGCTCCGAAGAACAGCGTGTCCAGCGCTTCGCCCATCGCCTCAGGATCGACACCGAGCGGGCCCGCCTCGAGGTTGAACGTCGCATGGCCGCACAGTTGCCTGACGCGGCCAAGATCAAGCAGGCGCACTACGTGATTGACAACTCCGGCTCGCTCGACGCGAGCGAAGCTCAAGTCCGTCAGGTCTATGCTCACCTGAAGAAGGCTGCCGAGCAGACCGCCTAGCGCGCAAAAATGGTACAAGTCGTTCCGTTGCCCCATTGGCCACGTCGGGAGGAACTGCGCCGCCTGGACTCGCGTATCACGTTGCAACCGGCCTGGGGCCCGGTGGACCCCCGTTTCGGCCTGCGGGGTGCTCGAAGTTTGAGTGGCTTTAGTTAGAATTGGAAGAGATCGACCACGTTTGATCGTGAAATTGCCGAAGGGAATCTATGAAGCTTTTGCGGCCTGTGGTTCTGGCGATCCTGCTGGCGGGTGCATTCTTTTACTTTACGACCTGGAGGTCCTCCCCGCTCCGCCTCACCAAGTGGATGAGCCGTCCAACCAAGGTGGAAATTACCGAGGCCTCCGGCGGCGACTCGCTCGACTCCGAAGAGCAGAACAACATCCTCGTCTACCGCAAGAACATTCCCTCGGTGGTGAACATCACCTCCAAGGCGGTTACCTTCGACTTCTTCTACGGGCTGGTGCCGCAGGAGGGCCAGGGATCGGGCTTCGTCATCGACAAGGAAGGCCACATCCTCACTAACTACCACGTGATCGCCGATGCACGCCAGGTCGAAGTCACCCTGCATAACCGGAAAAAGTATCGAGCCACGGTGGTTGGCACCGATCCCGCTCACGATTTGGCGGTGATCAAAATCGACGCCCCCAACCTGGTCCCGGCTGTGCTGGGAGATTCCAGAAACCTGCAGGTGGGCCAGAAGGTGTACGCCATTGGCAATCCTTTCGGCCTCGCCGGCACCATGACCCGCGGAATTGTCAGCTCCATTCGCCCGGTAAAGGAGCCGAATGGTGCCGCCATTGATGAAGCGATTCAGACCGACGCGGCCATCAATCCCGGAAATTCCGGCGGCCCGCTGATGAACTGGCATGGCGAAGTGATCGGCATCAATACCATGATTCTGTCCAGCGTGGGACAGAATGCCGGCATCGGTTTCGCGATCCCGATCAACACCGCCAAGGCCGTGCTGAACGACCTGGTCACGCTCGGGCGAGTGCGCCGTCCCGCGCTCGGCGTCTCCACCATCCCGGTGGGCCCAGAACTGGCGGAGCAAATGGGCCTGCCCGTGGACTTCGGCTTGCTCATCGTCAAGGTGTCGCCGGGCGGTGCCGCCGAACGTGCCGGACTGCGGGGCGGCAGCGAACGCGCCTACCTCGGAAACATTCCCATCATGCTGGGCGGCGATTTGATCGTCGCCATCGACGGCGGGAACATTCAGGATCAGGCGGATCTAGCCCAGGTGATGAACGCCCATCGCGCCGGCGATACCGTCAAGGTCACCGTCTATCGCGGTAAACAGAAGATGGACGTAAGCGTCACCCTAGGCGAGGCCAGGGAGCAGGTGTAGGCGTAAGGGAGTTCCAAGCGCTGAGCAACCATCCCCCAGCGGAGCCTAAGACCTAAGACCTAAGACCCAAGACCTGCCACCTGCGACCAGTCCCCCGGCACCCTTGTGTCTTTCTCCATTGCCCTGTACTCTGATTCCCCTGCCTATGACTGCCGTCCGCTAACTCCGCTGGTTAGGTTCTCACGCGAGATTCGCGCCGCTGCGCGTGTCTGGCTGACTCTGGTCGTTCCCAACCGAACCGGAAAGGATTCTCCCCATGCAATTCGTGGATAAGGCACTCGCGCGCCGCCTGGAGTCGGCCGAGGAGATGCCGCAGCTCGATTGTGCCCGGATGTTTCAGCAGTTGCGGCCCGAGATTGGCGCCGCGTTCGCACCGTTTTGCGGCGGTCATATGATCTTCGCGGGACTCAACTCGCCCATCGGTCATGCCGCGGGCCTGGGCTTTGATGGCCCCGTTACCGCCTCGGACCTGGACGCCCTCGAAGCCTTCTATCGTTCGCATAACGCGCCCGCCCAGCTTGACCTGTGCCCGCACACCGATCCCAGCGTGCTCGAGCTGGTCAGTACCCGGCGATACAGCCTTGCCGAACTGAATAACGTGCTGTACCGGCCGCTCACCCCGGCAGAATCCGTTGGCGTTCCAGCGGGAGTGCAGATCCGCCGCAGTAAGCCCGAGGAGGCCGGCTTGTTCTCGGAGCTCGTCACCCGCAGTTTCTTCGAGCCGGGCGACGCGCCCGAAGGGTTCGCGGACATGCTGTCACCCCTCTTCCGCGTCCCGGAATCCCTCACCTTCGTCGCGTCGGTGGACGACGTTCCCGTGGCTGCCGCCGCTGGGCGCATTATCCCGGAACACCGGGTGTTCGCCCTGTTCGGTGCGGGCACTTTGCCCGACTTCCGCGGGCGCGGCATCCAGACAGCCCTGCTGCGCACCCGGATGAAGGCCGCAGCCGAAGCGGGCTGCGAGTTTGCCGCCGTGGTCACGCGCGGCGGTAGCACCTCCGAGCGCAATTGCTTGCGGCTGGGTTTCCGCATCGCCTACAGCAAGGCCACCGTCATCAAGCACTGGGAAAGCCCGTGATTCGGCTCCCAGCAAGCCTGGACGTTTCACGAGGGCAGCGGGCTGCTTGAGCAGCCAGCATGGTGTAGCCTTGTATTTCTCCGGGTCTCTGGGGTGATCGAGTTTTATCCAATCAGACCAGTTCCTCATGAACGTCGACTCCATCCGCGCCTACTGCCTGTCTTTCCCACGGGCGACCGAGAAGCTGCAGTGGGGCGACGACCTCTGCTTCAAGATCGCCGGCAAAATCTTCGCCATGCTGGGCCTCGACAATCCCCGACTGTGCTTCAAGTGCACCCCCGAAATGTTTGGGGAACTCATCGAACACGAGGACATCCGCCCGGCTCCCTATGTCGGCCGCTACAAGTGGGTCATGCTTGATCGTCTGGACGCTCTCCGCGACCTTGAACTGGAGGATCTGATCCGCCAGTCCTACGAACTAGTCGCCGCCAAAGCTCCCAAGCAGGGCAAGGTCCGCCGGAAGCCAAAAGCCCCTAAGAAGAAGCCCGCCAAGGTCGCAAGGCGTGCCGCTCTCAGCAAGCCGAAGCGCAAATAGGTAAACTTCGCTTCCCGAGATTGCACCCGTTGTGGCAGACTTGCCCGTTCGCGAGGAGAGCGTGAGTCTTTTCGGTTGCATCGAAGCCGGTGGCACCAAGTTCGTGTGCGGCGTCGGGACCGGTCCCGACGATCTGCAGACGATCAGCATCCCAACCTCCTCGCCTGCCGTCACCATCGAGAAAATTGTCGCTTTCTTCGGCGAGAAGGCAGGCCGCCGGCTCAACGCGGTCGGCATCGGTGCGTTTGGCCCGGTCGACCTGCGCGCCGAGTCCGACACCTTCGGCTTCGTAACCTCCACGCCTAAAGTGGAGTGGCAGCAGTACGATCTTGCCTGGACACTACACCGCGCCCTCGAGGTGCCCATCGGATTCGATACCGACGTAAACGCTGCTGCCGCCGGCGAAGCGCGCTGGGGTGCCGGCCGGGGAATCCCGAATTTCGTGTACCTGACGGTGGGTACGGGCATCGGCGGCGGCGCCATGGTGAACGGCGAGCTCATTCACGGCCTGCTCCACCCCGAGATGGGCCACATCCGCGTACCCCATGACTTGGCAACCGATCCCTACCCGGGCTCGTGTCCCTATCATCGAGACTGCCTGGAAGGATTGGCCTGCGGTCCGGCCATGCAGGCGCGCTGGGGCACAGCCGCGCAGGACTTACCCGCCGATCACCGCGCCTGGACGCTCGAAGCTCACTACCTGGCCTTGGGCCTGGCGACCTGGGTGTGTACTCTTTCCCCGGAGCGAATCTTGCTCGGTGGAGGGGTCATGCAACAAGAGAATTTGTTCCCGATGGTCCGGCAGGAACTGTTGCGCCTGCTCAATGGCTACATTAACGCCAAAGCGCTGCTCCAGGACATCGACTCCTACGTCGTGCCGCCACAGCTCGGCAACCGGGCGGGAGTGCTCGGAGCGATGGTGCTCGCCGAACACATTTACCGCAACCCCAGCGCCCGGATCGGCGCACCTTTGGCAGGAGATGATGCATGGCGTTGAACTCCACCCTGATCAAAAGCACCGTGGTGGCTGCATTGGGCGGACTGCTGTTCGGCTTTGACACCGCCGTCATCGCCGGCGCCACCAGCGCCTTGACCAGCGCATTTCAACTCACGCCCGGCGGCCTGGGCCTGACGGTATCCATCGCGCTCTGGGGCACCGTCGTCGGAGCCTTGTTCGCCAGCATCCCCGGAGACCGCTACGGACGGCGCGACAGCCTGCGCGGTTTGGCCATCCTTTATCTTGTCTCGGCGCTCGGCTGCGCGTTCGCGACCAACTGGTACGCGCTGGTCTTCTTTCGTTTCATCGGCGGCCTGGCGATCGGTGGTTCGTCGGTGCTCGGCCCGATGTATATCGCCGAAATCGCTCCCGCCAGGTGGCGCGGCCGCCTGGTCGGATTCTTCCAGTTCAACGTGGTGGCGGGAATCCTGCTGGCCTACTTTTCCAACTACGTGGTCGGGGTTTCCTTGCAAGGCAGTGCGCTCGAATGGCGCTGGAAGCTGGGCATTTCGGCCGTGCCGGCTGCGCTCTTCTTTGTCATGTTATTTCAGATCCCTCGCAGTCCCCGCTGGCTCGCGCGCAAAGGCCGGACCGTCGAGGCCCGCTCCGTCCTCGAGTCGATCGGCGAGGAAAACATTGACTCCGAGTTGCAGGCCATGAACGCCGCCTTGCAACTGGAAAAACAGCAGGGCAAGGAGCGGCTGTTCTCGGCGCGCAACCGTCTTCCCCTGTTCCTCGCGATTTCTATCGCCATGTTCAACCAGCTCGCCGGGATCAATGCGATTCTCTATTACCTGAACGACATTTTTGCCCGCGCTGGATTCAGCAAGGTCTCGTCCGATCTGCAGGCGGTCGCCATCGGAGCGACCAACCTGCTGTTCACCATTCTGGCCATGTCGATCATTGACCACGTGGGCCGTCGCACCCTGATGCTGATCGGTTCCGTCGGGACCGCCCTCTGCCTCGCCGGTGTTGCCGCCGTCTTCTGGACCGGACAACACGAGGGTTTGCTGGTGTGGCTGCTCATCGGCTTCATCGCGGCCTTTGCTTTTTCCCAGGGATCGGTAATCTGGGTCTATATCAGCGAGGTCTTTCCGACGGCCGTGCGCGCCAAAGGTCAAAGTCTTGGCAGTTCTACCCACTGGATCATGAACGCCCTCATCTCATTCGCATTCCCCATCGTCGCAGCCTCCTCCAAGGCGGCGCCCTTTGTTTTCTTCTCCGCCATGATGGTGCTGCAATTCCTGGTCGTATTCTTCTTCTATCCAGAAACCAAGAACGTCGTGCTGGAAGACATGGAGAAGAAGCTCGCCGGCGCGTGATCCCCATTTGACTCCCAGTTGCTCGCTGGGCTAGCCTTTGAGGTCCGCTCAAACTTGGCGGCCCAGCTTGCGGAACTCGCGATATCCGCGGACAGGCCGCGCTCGCTTTGGACGGTCGCTCCAGCCGATCTCCGACTCCATGCGGCCCCTTCGCAACCCATTCATTTCGCTGCTGTTGATCCTTTGGCTCGCAAGCGCGGCGGGGGCTGCGCCCATGCACCCCGTCCACGGTTCCCATGCCATGGTTGCGAGCATGCATGAGCTGGCATCGCGGGCCGGCGTCGAGACCATGCAGGCCGGCGGCAACGCCGTCGATGCTGCCGTGGCTACGGGTTTTGCTCTGGCGGTCGTCTTCCCCCAGGCGGGCAATCTGGGAGGTGGCGGATTCATGCTGGTTCGCATGGCCGACGGGGCCACCCACTTCGTCGACTTTCGCGAGAAGGCGCCGGGCTCCGCGACCCCGGATATGTATCTGGATGCCCAAGGCAACGTTATCGAGAATGCAAGCCTGGTCGGGTACAAAGCGACCGCCGTGCCCGGCTCGGTCGCCGGTCTGACCCACGCGCAGAAGACTTACGGCAAATTGCCCCTGCGACAGGTGATCGCGCCCGCCATCAAACTGGCTCGCGATGGCTTTGCACTCGCATGGGAAGACGCGGAAGACTTCCGCGACGATGGCCTGGCGCGGTTTTCCGAATCGAAACGGATCTTCCAGCGGGACGGCAACTACTATAAGCCCGGAGAAATCTTTCGGCAGCCCGAACTCGCGCGCACCCTGGAGCGAATCGCTAAAAATCCGGAGGAGTTCTACCACGGCGCCATGGCTCTGCGAATTGGCCACCGCCATTCAGAAGGGTGGAGGCCTCGTCACCGCGGCGGATTTAGCCCAGTACGAGGTTAAGGAGCGCGAGCCCATCCGCGGCACCTACCGGGACTACGACATTATCAGCGCGCCACCCCCTTCCTCCGGCGGCATCGCCTTGCTCGAGATGCTGAACATTTTGGAAGGCTACGATCTGGCCAAGTATGGAAACCGCTCGGCAGAGGCGATTCACCTGGTGGGCGAAGCCTTCCGCCGGGCGTTCTATGATCGGGCAGAGTTCCTGGGCGACCCCGATTTTGCCAAGATTCCGGTCGCCCAGTTGATTGACAAGCGTTATGCCGCGGGATGGAGGGACTCCATCGATCCTGCCCATGCCAGCGTCAGCAAAGACCTGCAGCGTCCGGCCGTGTTCAACGAACTCGAACGCTACGCCGAGTCGCACCCTGTTCCGATGACCGGCGTCCGCGAATCCCAGAACACCACCCACTTTTCGGTCGTCGATCCCGCAGGCAACGCGGTTGCCGTGACCACCACCCTGAACGATTCCTTTGGCTCTCGCGTCACAGTCGAGGGCCTGGGCTTCCTCCTCAATGATGAGATGGACGATTTCGCCTCCAAGCAGGGCGTGCCCAACGTGTACGGCTTGATCCAGGGACCTGCAAACGCCATTGGGCCGGGCAAGCGTCCGCTATCGGCGATGACGCCCACCATTGTGCTCAAGGCGGGCAAACCGTTTCTCGTGCTGGGCGCAGAAGGCGGTCCCACCATCATCACGACGGTGGCCAATATTGTGATGGGCGTGGTCGATTTCGCTCTCGACATTCAGCAGGCGGTCAACGCGCCCCGCTTTCACCACCAGTGGCTGCCGGATGAACTCCGCATTGAGGATAGAATCTCTCCCGACACCGCCAGGCTGCTCCAGAGTAAAGGCCACAAGCTCAAGATCGAAAACGCCTTGGGCGACAGCGAATGCATCGCCATCGATCCCAAGACGGGGGAGCGCCTGGGTGCCAGCGATGGACGCAACAATGGCAAGGCCGTAGGCTTTTAGTGGGAAGACTGCTAATTTGAAACGAGCTTGTGCGTATCCCGGCGCTTGGGCGCTGGGTGAAACCAGATCGTCCCCGGATTGAAGAGAAAACCATGCAGAAAGCGGTTTCCACCTACATCTACGTGAAGGAGCGGCTGCACCCCGGCCTGCTCGACGGACTGGTGCGCGGCGGGGCGCAGGCGATCGAAATCTTTGCCGCCCGGCAGCACATCGACTACGCCAACCGCAAGCAGCACGTCCGCGAAATTGCCGATTGGTTTCGCTCCAGCGGCATTCCGTTGAACTCGGTGCATTGCCCTCTGTACGGCGACTACGAGTCGGGCCGCGCCGGTGGCCCTCCGGTCAACGTCGCCTCCACCGACCGCGCCGCGCGTATCGAGGCCATGGACGAAGTCAAACGCGCCCTTGAAATCGCCGAGCAGATTCCTTTTCGCTTCCTGATCCAGCACCTGGGCACCAGTGGCGACTCCTTCGACGAACGAAAACTCGAAGCCGCGATGACGTCGGTCGAGCACCTGCGCGCCTTTGCCAAGCCGCTCGGCGTTCGCGTTCTGCTCGAAAACATTCCCAACGAGCTTTCCACCCCCGATAAGCTGGTGGAATTTATTCACGCCGCGCATTTTGAGGACGTGGGTGTGTGCTTCGACTTCGGTCATGCCCATCTTATGAGCAACGTCGCGGAGGCTTTCGAAATCGTGAAACCCCACGTCCGCTCCACCCATGTGCACGACAACGCCGGCGTCCGCGACTCGCATTTGTGGCCGGGAGAAGGCACAATCAACTGGAAGGAAGCGATCGAGTTGCTGCGCTCTGCGCCCCATACCCCACCGCTGCTGCTCGAAATCGAGCACAACGACAAGGTGAACCCGGTTGAAAAAATGTCCCCGACATTCGACAAGCTGGACACGGCCTAGGAATTGGGGAATTGGGCAATTTAGTAATTGGGAAATTTAGTAATTGGGTAATTTGTAATTGGCAATTTGTAGTTGGGAAATCGTCATCTTAAAATCGGATCCCGGTTCCACAGGGTGGCAAGGAATTTTGAGTTGTTTCGTTGAAGAATCACAAATTCAATTACCCAATTACTCAATTTTCAAATTACCAAATTACAAATTACAGGTTACAGATTACAAATTACCCATCCTCAACCATCATGTCTCCTATCGCGACCATCGCAGAAATCGGCAAGCACGAGGGCCAGACCGTTACCCTTCGCGGCTGGCTCTATAACCTGCGCGAGAGCGGCAAGCTTTTGTTCCCGATCTTTCGCGACGGGAGCGGCCAGATTCAGGGCGTCGTTCCCAAGAACGCGGTCTCTCCGGAAACTTTCGAGGCGCTGAAAGGCCTCACCCAGGAATCGAGCGTGATTGTCGAGGGCAAAGTGCGCGCCGACAAGCGCGCTCCGGGCGGATACGAACTCGACGTATCCAACGTGCAAGTGCTGCAAAAAGTTTCTGAGTCCGATCCTTACCCGATTACCCCCAAAGAGCATGGCGTCGACTTCCTGATGGAGCATCGTCACCTTTGGATCCGTTCGCCACGGCAGGCGTCCATCCTGCGCGTGCGGGCCGAGATCGTGAAGGCCGCCCGCGACTTCTTCGACGAGCGCGGCTTCACCTTGACCGATCCTCCCATCCTCACGCCCGCTGCCTGCGAGGGCACGACTACGCTGTTCCCCGTCGACTACTTCGAAGAGCAGGCCTACCTCACCCAGTCGGGCCAGCTCTATATCGAAGCGACGGCCATGGCGCTCGGCAAGGTCTATTCCTTCGGACCGACGTTCCGCGCCGAAAAATCGAAGACCCGCCGCCATCTCACCGAGTTCTGGATGGTCGAGCCCGAAATCGCCTACGGCACGCTCGACGACGTCATGGAACTCGCCGAGGGGCTGATCACGTTTATCGCCAAACGCTGCCTGGAGAAACGGCGGGCTGACTTGCACATCATCGGGCGCGATGTTGCCCGGCTTGAGAAGATCGAAGCGCCGTTCCCGCGCATTCCCTACGACGAAGCGGTGCAGTTGTTGCAGGAAGGCTTCGCCAAGGGCGCGCTCGAAAACAAGTTCGAATGGGGCGGCGACCTGGGCTCACCCGACGAAACCTACCTCTCGGCGCAATTCGAACGTCCCCTGATGATCCACCGCTACCCGGCCAAGGTGAAGGCGTTCTACATGGAGCCCGATCCGCAGCGCCCCGACCTGGCGCTCTGCGTCGATGTGCTCGCTCCCGAAGGCTACGGCGAAATCATCGGCGGCTCCCAGCGTATGGCGTCGCTCGAGTTGCTCCGGCAGCGCATCCAGGAGCACGGCTTGCCCGAAGAAGCTTTCAAGTGGTACCTGGATCTGCGCAAGTTTGGCAGCGTTCCGCACGGCGGCTTTGGCATGGGCATCGAGCGCGCCGTAGCCTGGATCTGCGGCCTCGAACACGTGCGCGAGACTATCCCGTTCCCAAGAATGCTGCACCGCTTGTACCCATAGAAAATTAGCAATTTGGTAATCGGGTAATTTTGTAATTTAAAAAAGATAAAAGACGGGTGGTGCGATTGCGGGAGATCGGGTAATTGGGAAATTTGGGAATTGAATAATTGAAAGCGGGCGTTGGCGAAAGCTTCGCCGTTTAGCTGGCAAGTCTTGCGCCGCTTAAATTACAAAATTACAAAATTCTCCGGTTACCAAATTTCTCCACCGGACTCAGCAGCCTCGGCCTTACCAACAGCGACCAAAGAAAATGACCCCTACGCCCAACACTTCGTTCAGCAGCATCACCCCAAAACAAATTCGCGTCATCGGCGTCCCTCTCGACCTCGGCCAGTCGCGCCGCGGGGTTGACATGGGGCCATCCGCGGTCCGGGTGGCCGGACTCGAAGCGCGCCTCGAGGCCATCGGCCACGTCGTGGAAGACGGCGGCAACGTCGCCGTTGCCATCCCGGAGCAGAAGAAGGAAGGCGCCGCCCATGCCAAGTACCTCAAGGAGATCACCGCGACCTGCACCAAAAGCGCCGACCTCGTGCTGAAGAGCCTGGAAAGCGGGGCGGTGCCGCTGGTTCTCGGCGGCGACCACTCCGTCGCGGCCGGCACGGTTGCGGGCGTGGCCGAATTCTACCGCCGCCAGAACCAGAAAATTGGATTGATCTGGATCGATGCTCACAGCGATATGAACACTCCCGAGACCTCGCCCAGCGGCAACGTGCACGGCATGCCTCTGGCCGCCATCATGGGACTCGGTCCCCCCGAACTGGGCAACATTTTCAACTTCTCCCCTAAAGTGCGTCCCGAAAACTGCGTGCTGGTCGGCGTCCGCGACGTGGACGCGCACGAGAAGGAAAACATTCGCAAAGCCGGCGTGGAAGTCTTCACCATGCGGGACATCGACGAGCGTGGCATGCGCACCGTGATGGAGGAAGCCCTGCGCATGGCTGGCCGCGGTACCGCCGGCTACCACGTTTCGCTCGACATGGACTGGATTGATCCCGAAGACGCTCCCGGCGTCGGTACCCCGGTTTGGGGCGGCGCCACCTACCGCGAAGCTCACCTCGCCATGGAAATCATCTCCGACCACGGCCGCATGTTGAGCCTGGAGATCGTAGAGGTAAATCCTGTCATCGACGAGCACAACCAGACCGCCGACCTGGCAGTGGAGTTATCGCTGTCGGCGTTTGGAAAGAAAATTTTGTAGGTTCACCCTTCTCGAAACCCGGCCGGGCATTTCTGTTCCAGCCATTCCGGGATATCCGCCACGCTGGCCAGGATATGCGTATGCGGTTCGCGTTGCAGTCGCTCCTTGCCGTGCAGTCCCGTGAGTACTCCGACTACGCCCCAGACGCCTGCGTTGGTTCCAGCCTGTAGATCAAGCGGGGTGTCGCCCACATTTATCACTTCGTGCACCGAGGGGACCCCGCTCGCCTCCATCGCGCGAAAAATCATAAAGGGAGCTGGACGGCCGGTGGGAACATCACTACTCGAAACCGTGGCCGTGAACCGCTTGCGGATCCCCGCCTGCTCCAGGATCAGATCGTTCAATTCCCGGTAAAAACCGGTGGTGGTGGCTATTTTTATGCCGCGTTCCCGGAGCCAGTCGAAGGTGGTTGCGGCCCCGTCAATGGTTTTCGCACCGTGCTCCCGGTAGTGTTTTTCAAGCCGCCTTCGGAAGTCCGCATAGGCGGATTCCGTCTTCGCCTCCTGCTGACCCTTGTCCCGTTCCTGACGCTCCACAAAGTGGCGGATTACATCCCGTTTTGTGGCGCCCTTCCATTCCTCGAGTTCCGCTTCTGCGAAAGCGATCTCATGCGTTCCCAGGGAAGCACGAAACACGTCGGTTACCTCGCCGTGGTCCTCCACGATCGTCCCCGCCACGTCGAACACAATCAGCTTGATGGAGTTCATCCCGGCTCCATTCTAGCAATGCGGAACCATCGTAACGATTGACGGAGCACGCCTTTCCCGTCCACACTAAATCGTCATGAAGAAACTGCGAGTGGGAGTCCTGTTTGGCGGGCGCAGCGGAGAGCACGAAGTATCCCTGCTTTCGGCCGCGTCCGTAGTCAACGCGATTGACAAAACGAAGTATGAGGTCGTGCCCATCGGAATCACCAAGGATGGCCGCTGGCTTACGGCTGGAGACGCCGAGCGCCTGTTGCAGGGCAAGCCGCCCGATGAGTCCAAGCACCTGCGCGCGGGCGATCCGGAGGCGACACCGGGCGCGGCCGTGCTGGCCAGGGGCGAAGCCGTCGTCGTGCCGCCTGAGCCCGCGCACCGGGCGGGCGCATCGCTCACCCCATTCCAGGGCGACGCCAGCACGCTGCGCCGCGCCTCCGATCGCGCCATCAACGTCGACGTGATTTTTCCCGTGCTGCACGGTACTTTCGGAGAGGACGGCACCATCCAGGGGCTGCTCGAGCTGGCAGACATTCCTTACGTTGGCGCCGGCGTGCTCGGCTCCGCGGCGGGCATGGACAAAGACATCATGAAGGCGCTGTTCCGTTCCGCCGGATTACCCATCGTCAAGCACGTGACCATTCTGCGCAGCGACTGGGATACGGATCCCAAGCGGGCCGAGAAGAGCGTGGACCGTGCGCTCAAATATCCCGTCTTCGTGAAGCCTGCGAACCTGGGCTCGTCCGTGGGCATTTCCAAAGCGCGCACCAGAAAGGAACTGGGGCCCGCCATTTACGAGGCCGCGAAGTTCGATCGCAAGATTGTCATTGAGCAGGGCGTGGGTGGCGCCAAGCACAAGGCGCGCGAGATCGAATGCTCGGTGTTGGGCAACGATCGCCCGCAGGCCTCGGTGCCGGGTGAGATCGTCCCGGTGAAGGAGTTCTACGACTACTCGGCCAAGTACCTGGAGGAGGGCTCCGAACTGGTCATTCCCGCAAAGCTCACCAAGCCGGAGGCTAAAAAGGTCCAGGAGTTGTCGGTCCGCGCGTTCCAGGCGGTTGACTGCGCCGGACTTGCGCGCGTGGATTTCCTGATGGACCCGAAGACCCGCAAGCTCTACGTCAACGAGATCAACACCATGCCCGGCTTCACGTCGATCAGCATGTATCCCAAGCTGTGGGCCGCGACCGGTATGTCGTATCCCGACCTGATTGACCGGCTCGTCCAGTTGGGCATCGAGCGGCACGAGGACAAGAAGAAGAACCAGTACAGCCGATGAGATTGCAGATTCAGATTTACATTACAGACCTCAGAAGCCAGACTTCGAATCTGAATCACAAATCTGCAATCTGCAATCCGAAATCTGAAATCGGATCTATGTTCTTCAACTCACCTCATACCTTCCCCCGACCTCTCGCCCTCGCATTTGTGCCGATCGAACTGTTGCTGCAGGTCGGCCTGGGCGTCCGTGACTCGCTTGAGTGTGCCGAGCGGAGCCGTGAATTGCTGGCCGCAGGCTGTGCAGGCGGCAACACACGGTACCGGCCCCAGGTGCTTAACAATCCTGACCGCACGTTTCGGCATGACGCTCTCCGACAGACAGGATAACCCGGCAGTTCTGCAACGCCCCGGGCCGGATCGGTGCGACCAGACAGGAACCTACTCGCGTGCCTGGCTTCGCCGGAGAAGCTTTCACCCTTTCCGCCCCTCCCCTTGACACATCCCCCCGTTGACAAGTAACATTTACCTCCAAGTTTGCTCTTCGGAGCAGACTCTTGAATTTCATGCAGAGTGGCTGAGGGACGAGCCCTGTGACGCCACGGCAACCGGGTCGGGATCATATATCCCGACTGCTTGGTGCCAACTCTCTCCTGGGAACGGGGAACATGAGATTCGGGCACGCGGCTATTTTTTCCGCTTTCCCGTACCTCTTTTCCTTTTCCGGAGAAGAGGTCTTCGTGTTTAGGAGACTTTTTCTCCAGGAGCGCTCGTCCCCAGCTACTCGCGAGAATGCGGGTAGCACGATGGCTCATTACCAGTTGCGATGTCGGGGATGCCACAAGACCTGGGGAAACCAGCCGCGGTCGATCTGCGATGACTGTTTCTCTCCCCTGGAAGTCAGCTACGACTACGATGCCGTGCGCGCCGAGTTTACGCGCGAGAACATTGCCCAGCGCCCTCCCAATATGTGGCGCTACTCCGAACTGCTGCCGTTGCCGGAGGACTACCACGCCACGTTGCCCGTCGGTTTCACTCCGCTCCTGAGCGCGCCCAGCCTGGCGAAGGAACTGGGCGCCCGCAAGCTTTTCATCAAGAATGACGCCGTCTGCCTGCCCACGCTGAGCTTCAAGGACCGAGTGGTGGCGGTCGCGCTGGCGCAGGCGCGCGCCTTCGGGTTCGATACCGTCTCCTGCTCCTCGACCGGAAACCTGGCGAACTCGGTGGCGGCGCAAGCCGCCCGCAATGGATTCAAGGCGTGGATTTTCATCCCCGCCGACCTTGAGCCCGCGAAGATTCTCGGCACCCAGGTATATGGCGCCACCGTGGTCCGCATCGCCGGCAGCTATGACCAGGTCAACCGGCTGTGCTCGCAGATCGCGGATGAGCATCGGTGGGGCTTCGTGAACGTGAACCTGCGCCCCTATTACGCCGAGGGCTCGAAGACGGTGGGCTTCGAGATCGCCGAGCAACTGGGCTGGCGGCTGCCCGATAACATCGTTGTCCCGATGGCGGGTGGATCGCTGATCACGAAAATCAAGAAGGCCTTCGATGAATTGATCGCGCTCGGACTGGTCGAGGGCAAAACCGTAAAGTTTTTCGGAGCCCAGGCTACGGGCTGCTCACCCATCTCAACCGCGGTGAAAAGAGGTAGCGTTGAGATCGAGCCGCAGAAGCCGGCAACCATTGCCCGCTCGCTTGCCATCGGCAATCCCGCCGACGGCCACTACGCCATCCAGGCGATCACCCGCAGTGGCGGCTGGTCTGAGGATGTGTCGGATCCCGAGGTAGTGGAGTCCATCCAACTGCTGGCCGAAACGGAGGGCGTCTTCACCGAAACTGCCGGCGGCGTCACCGTAGGTTGCGCGCGCAAGCTCTGCCGCGATGGGCGCATCTCCCCGGACGAGACCACCGTGCTCTGCATCACGGGTAACGGCTTGAAGACCACCGATGCGCTGGCCGGAGCCTACCACTCCGAGCCCGCTATCCTGCCCAAGCTGGCCGAGTTCGAGCGCTACCTTTCGAAACAGCTGGACGTCCCCGAAACGGTGGAGGCATAACATGGCAATCACTGTGCAAATTCCAACCGCGCTGCGCCGGCTCACCGCCGGCACCGCCAACCTAAGTTGCTCGGCCGCAAACCTGGGCGAGTTGTTCTCAGTACTTGATGAGAAGTTCCCGGAACTGAAACCCCACCTGCGCGATGAAGCGGGCGAGATCCGGCGATTTCTCAACGTCTACGTTAATGAAGAGGACATACGTTTCCTGGGCGGAGCCACGTACGCATTTCAGGATGGGGACGAAATCCTGCTGGTGCCCTCAATCGCAGGCGGCGCGCAGGGATAGCGCCGGCGCCAGAAGTCGCGGCAGGCGTTTTCGCAGAGCATGATGCAGGCGCCGGTTTTGTTCTCGCATGGCCGCCCGGTGCCGTCGAGGAACGTTGTAAAGGCCCATGGAGAACTCCACCAGGCTCCGATCAAATGCCAGCACGGTGTCCAGCATCTGGCTGAGGTCGTTCCTGCGAACCGAAGTCGGCGATTTCCGCCGCGATGAGTGCCGCTTCGCCATTTGAGTCACCCCGGATGTTTCTTCGTTCGAGCGATCCCTGCTTCCCCCACAACCAATTCAGTCATACCGAATTCGACTCCGGAATGGAAATTCAAAGAACTGATTCGATCCATAGGAGCGGACGAAGTTCCTTAGGTGATTGAGAACAATTTACGCCGGGCGCGGGGACTTGCCCGGGCCTCGGTCGTTCTTCTATAATCTAACTAACTGGTTAGTTAATACGAAAGCCGTCAGCGGCACTAAGACTTCCGAGGTACACCATGGCCAACGGGCACGCACGCGCGCGATTGGGGTCGCGCGGAAAGCCGGAGGAAAGCCGGGCCGCCATTCTGCAGGCCGCGATCCGCGAGTTCGCGCGCGAGGGAATCGCGGGGGCTCGCACCGACGCCATCGCCACCTCCGCCAAGGTTAACAAGGCCCTGCTGTATTACTACTTTCGCGACAAGGACGCTCTCTACGGCGCCGCCCTGGAGCAGGTCTTCCGGGAGCGCGACCAGCACCTTATGCCCATTCTCGCCGAGAACATTCCGCCCGGCGAGAAACTGCTGCGCTACGTTGCGGCCTTTTTCGATTTTCTTGCCAGCCATCCCCAGCACCGCGAGATGGTGCAGCGCGAAATGTTCAACATGCCCCGCCGCTCCCAGTCTCTGCGCATCGTGAAGACCTACATGAAGCCCATGTTCGAGCGCTTGCAGGCGGTCCTCCGCGAGGGCATCGATGCGGGCGTGTTCCGGCCGGTAGACCCGATGCAATTCATTCCCTCGATGGCGGCGGTGGTGGTGCACTACTTCGGCAACGCGCCTTTTATGAAAATGATGACCAACCAGGATCCCCTCAGCCCGCAGCGGCTCGCCACGCGTCGCGCTGCCGTACTCGACTTTATTTCCGCAGCGCTCTTTCAGCCCACTGCCCGGCCGGCGCAAGGAGAACGCAAGTGAATCCGCGCAACCGCTTCTTCATTCTTCTCAGCGTCATTTTTGTGATTGCCCTGGGGTATTACTTCTACTCGACCCCCAGCCACAAGGACCTGGTGCTGATCGGCACCGTCGACTCGAACCAGGTCATCGTCAGCCCGCAAACTCCGGGCCGCCTCCAGAAGTTGCTGGTGGATGAGGGCACGCCCGTGAAGGCCGGAGACTTGATCGCGGTCATCGATCCAGCCGAACTCCAGGCCCAGGCCGCCGCGGCCGCCGCCACCATCACCAGCCTGCGCTCCAAGGTTTCGGGCATGAGATATACCGAGCAATCGACGGCCGGTTCGACTACCAGCGACGTCGCCAACATGCAGGCCAAGCTGCGCTCCATGAAGTCGCAATTGGACCAGGCGCAGGCCGCGTTGCAGCGCACCGAAAGCGATAGCCGCCGGACCATCGAACTCGCCAGGCAGGGCGTCATGTCGGATCAGGAGCGCGTGCAGGCCGAAACCAATCTGACCGCGGCCCGCGCCAATGTGCAATCGCTCCAGGACCAGGTGAAGGCCGCCGAGGCGGATCTCAACTCAGCCATCGCCCGCACGCACCAGGCGAACGCCGCCCAGAGCACTGTCGCTTCCACTCAGGCCGATCTCGCCAACGCACAGGAACAGAAGAAGCAGGCGGAGGTGCGGCTCGGCTACTCCAGGATTTACGCTCCTGTGACCGGAACCGTGTCGGTGCGCGCGGCCCGGGAGGGCGAGGTGCTCAACCTGGGCCAGCCCATCGTGACGATCGTCGATCTCACCGATACCTGGGTGCGGGCCGCAATCCCGGAAACCGAAGCGGACCACATCGGCCTCGGGGACACACTGCGGGTGCGGCTTCCCGGCGGGACCATCACATCCGGGAAAGTTTTTTTCAAAGGAGCCGAGGCGGACTTCGCCACCCAGCGCGACGTCAACCGGCGCAAGCGCGACATCAAAACCATCGTGCTGAAGATTCGCCTCGAAAATCCCCGGGGCGCGTATGTGCCCGGCATGACCGCCGAGGTGCTGGTCTCTCCCGAGCAGTTGAAAGGCAATCCCAGGCAGGACGCCACTGCGGAGCGCCGCCCATGACCGATCAGTCCAACGGGAAAGGCAAAGCCATCGGAAGCGGCTGCGAAGGTCCCGACAAGAAAGGCGGGAACGCCATCGACGTCGAGCACATCGTGAAGAAGTACGGCGACTTCACCGCTGTCGACGACGTTACCTTCCATGTAGCCGAGGAAGAGATTTTCGGCCTCCTGGGTCCGAACGGGGCCGGCAAATCGACCCTCATCCGCATGATGACGACGCTGCTTCCCATCACCGCCGGACGCGCCATCGTCGCCGGGCATGACGTGAGCAAGGATGCCGACGGCGCGCGCCGTTGCATCGGGGTCATTCCGCAGGCCCTCACCAGCGATCTCGACCTGACTGTCGCAGAGAACATGAACATCTACGCCAAGCTCTACGACGTGCCCGCCAAACGCAGGAAAGAGGCTATCGACGAATTGCTCGCACTGGTCGATCTGACCAAGTGGCGCGACGCCCAGACCAAAACTCTGTCGGGGGGAATGCGGCGGCGGTTGGAGATTGCGCGCGGGCTGGTGCATAGCCCCCGCATCTTCTTCCTGGATGAGCCCACCACCGGGCTTGACCCCGTTTCCCGCGTGGCGGTCTGGGAAATGCTCACCAACATCAAGAAAAACCGGCAGCTCACCATCCTGATCACGACCCACTACATGGACGAAGCCGACCGGTTGTGCGATCGCATCGCCATTGTCGATCACGGCAAACTGGTCGCGCTCGACACTCCGGCAGCGTTGAAGGCCAGCGTTCCCGGATCGAATGTGATCGAGGTACAGTTCGAAAATCCCCCGGCCGACCTCGAGTCCCGGCTGCATGGCCTTCCGGAGGTCACCTCGGTGCAGCATGAGGGTGCGGGCATGTACCGCGTCTTGACCGGCAACGGGTCGGGCACCACCACGGCGCTGGTAGAGATGGCGGTGCACTCCGGTATTCCCGTGAAAACTTTAACCGTGCAGAGCACCACGCTCGATGACGTTTTTGTGCACTACACCGGGCGGCAGCTGCGCGACGAACTGGTGAAGGCTTATGGCTTTGTCATGCCACAGGCTCCGGGGTTGCGACCATGAATCGAATGATGGCGATTGTCGAGCGCGAAATGCGCAAGTTCTTCCGTTCCCCCACGCTGATGCTGGCCTCCATGATCTTCCCCCTGGTGCAACTTATCGTGCTGGGCAATGCTTTCGGAGGAAAAATTCGCGATGCGCGGCTGGGCGTCGTGGATCAGGATGGCGGAACCCAGTCGCTGAAAATCCGCCAGGCATTCGATTCGGTGCGGGCCAACATGCGCACCTTCGTGCCCGTCTATTACGACGACGAGAGTACCGCGCGCGATGACGTGCGCAACGGCAAGATCCAGGGAGCCGTGATCATTCCCCCGCAGTACTCCCGCCGCGTGTACGAGCAGAATCGTCCCCAGATCGCGCTGGTGGTCGATAATAGCGACAACTTCATGAGTTCCACGCTGGAGCAGGAGCTTTCCGATATCACCATCGCCCTGAACCAGCCCGCCATCGAGCCCCGCCTGTTGCAGCAGACCGTGCTGCAGATCGTGGAACTCTATCCCTACATCGAGTACATGAAATATCTGCTGCCCGGTTCGATCACGCTCGCGATGTTTGTTTCGGTGATGATCGGCGGGGGCATGCTCTACATCGACGACAAAGCCCGCGGGGTGCATGAAGGCTACCTGGTGACCCCGATCACCAAGACCGAGATGGTTTTCGGGTTGAACCTGGCCGGCGCGATCAAGGCGGTGCTGACCGGGGTGGTCATCACCGTGATCGGCGCGCTGCTCGCCGGGGTGAGCACGATCTTCAATCCGGCTACCGCGCTGGGCCTGCTCATCATGATCGCTTTGACCTCGATTGCCTTCAACACCATGATGTTCCTGCTGATGGTGAGGGTCGACGATCCGCTGGTGCCGCGCGCAATTTTCGGCATCCTGAACACCCTGCTGTTTTTTCCCAGCGGCTCGATTTATCCCGTGCAGGCCTTTCCCGCCTGGCTGCGCGTGATCGCCAAGGCGGACCCCTTCACCTACGCGGTTCACGGCTTCAAAGGGTTGCTGTTGAAAGAGTCCGGACTGGGCGCCATCGCCCCCGACATGTTGTACCTCGCGATCTTCGGCACCGTCGCCCTGGCCATCGCCACTCCTTTATTTAAGCGCACCATGTGAAGGACGCCTGCTGGGAACACACCTCCGCGCAGTTTCCGCGCTCGGCGATACAGTGAATACCGTAGGACGCTGGGGGTCCGACACTCGCAGGCGCGTGTCCCCTGCACAACCCCTCCGGAGCGTGGGTCATCGAACCCGGGGCAATACCAAGTTGCCCCTAAAACGGAGGAGATATATGAAGTTGAAAATCAGTCCAGTACTGTTGGGTTTGATGCTCGTCATGTTCGGGTCTCTCTGGACATTCGCGCAGGAAGCCACTAGCGACACCAAGTCGAAGTCGAACACCCGTACGATTACCGGCTGTGTATCGAAGGGCGATGGCTCCAACGAGTACCTCTTGACGGCCAATGATGGAAGTACCTGGGAAGTCCGCAGCGACGCCGTCTCGCTCGGCGAGCACCTCGGACATACCGTGGCTGCCACTGGTGTCGTGAAGAATGCCACCGCGCACAACCTCAAGGAGGATGCGAAGGACGCCGCCGGCGATGCTCACATGAAGAAAAACACCTCCGAGCATGGCCATATGACGATCACCGACGTACAGATGGTCAGCGAGTCGTGCCAGAAATAGCGCACCGCAACACGGGCGCCTTGGAACCATAGATTTAAAACGCGGACAAGGGGCTGCCATCCCGGTTGAACACTTACGGATGCCAGTTTTTCGGGTCATCGGATCGATGGTCAGCCCCAGTCCCAAAGAATTCCCCTCCGGCATGGTCTTTGCCGGGAACTTTTGGCCTTCCGCAGGTTTCCGTTATGCTAGACACCTATGACCCTGATGGACGCCAAGGTGTACGACGAGGCTGGGGCCCGCCGGCGGAAGCTGCGCATCGTGGGGATCATCGCCGCCCTGCTGCTGGTTGGATTTCTGCTCTACCAGTTCCGCTTCTGGCCGGAGGAGCGCCTGGTCGATAAGTTCTTCACCGCGCTGCAGAAACAGCAATACGAAACCGCCTTTGGCTTGTACATCGCGGACCCGGCATGGAAGGAACACCCCCAAGAACACTCCATGTATCCCTACAACGAGTTCTATCGCGACTGGGGCCCGGGGGGCGAGTGGGGACTGGTGAAGAATTACAAGATCTATGCGACCGGCGAATGCCCGAAGGGTGGCAGCGGTGTGATCGTGGAAGTGATCGTGAATCAGCGCGCCGAACACGAGCAGATTTACGTCCAGAAGAAAGAAAAAACTTTCAGCCCTTCGCCCTGCAGTTAGCGCCCGCGCCGCTCAAGCTTTGGCATGGGCCAGATGCTCGAGGGTCTTCTGTAGCGAGGCTTGGTCACCCGCGCCAGAACATGTCTTGGAGCGGTCAATCTGGCGCATCAGCCCGCACAGCACCTTCCCCGGACCCACTTCCACAAAATGGTCTGCGCCTTTGGCGATCAGCAGGTGCATGGACTGAACCCACTTGACCGATCCGGTGACTTGGCGAACCATCGCGTCGCGGCTCTGATCGGCATCTTCCACCAGGGCGGCGTCCGCATTACATGCGACCGCGATCCCCGGCTTCTGCAAAGTGAGCGCTGACAGGTCGGACGCGAGTCGGTCTTGCGCCGGTTGCATCAGGGAACAATGGAAGGGAGCGCTGACCGGCAGCAGGATGGCGCGCTTGGCCCCTCTTTCGCTGGCCAGTTTCGCCGCACGTTCGACGGCGGCGGTGTTGCCCGAAATCACGATCTGCTCCGAGGAATTGATGTTCGCGGGCTCGCATACTTCGCCCTGCGCCGCATCCGCGCACACCTGGGCGACTTTTTCGAGTTCCATGCCCAGGATGGCCGCCATGGCTCCCACGCCCACCGGGACGGCTTCCTGCATGTACTTCCCGCGCTTGCGCACCGTGCGCACTGCGTCGGCAAACCCGATCGTCCCCGCGGCCACGTGCGCGGAATATTCGCCCAGGCTGTGCCCCGCCACGAAGGCCGGTCTCAGTCCTTTTTCCTGCACCACTCGAAACGCGGCCACCGAGGCAGTCAGGATCGCCGGTTGGGTGATCTCGGTCAGGCGCAGTTGCTCTTCCGGACCTTCGAAGCACAGTTGCGACAGCTTGTAGCCCAGTGCCTCGTCGGCTTCGTCAAAGGTCCGGCGGGCGATGGCATGGTGTTCGGCAAGATCCTTTCCCATGCCGACGGCCTGCGAGCCCTGCCCGGGAAATAGGAATGCAATGGAGTTCATAAGAGTTGCTGTGGCTCTGGGCTCACGGCCTGGTTGTGCCCGCGCGGCCCCGGAGGAAATGACTTCTCTCCGGCGGCACCTCGCATCAAAGGACAGGAACCCGCGCCAGGTTAGCTGGTAACCGCTGCCGGGACCGGGCGAATGGCTGCGATGCCTTTCTCGATCTCTTCGTTCACCTTGCTCTCGGCGAACTCAGACGCCACCCGAATCGCATTTTTGATGGCATTCGCGTTCGAGGACCCGTGCGTGATGATGCACACGCCCTTCAGTCCGAGCAGCGGCGCGCCGCCGTACTCCGTGTGGTCGAGGCGCTTCTTGAAATCGGTGAACGCGCTGCGCGACAGCAGGTAGCCCACCTGGCGCGTGATCGTCGCCCGCAGTGCTTCCTTCAGCGCGGCCCGCACCAGGTTGACCACGCCTTCCGAGGTCTTCAACGCAACGTTGCCCACGAAGCCGTCGGTGACGATGACATCCACTTCGCCGTTGTAAAGATCGCGCCCTTCCACGTTGCCGACAAAATTCAAGGGCAACTGTTTCAGAAGTTGGAAGGACTCGCGCGTCAGCAGGTTGCCCTTGGTTTCTTCTTCGCCGATGGAGAGCAGCCCCACCTTGGGAGACCTCGTGCCGAAGATGGACCGGAAATAAATTTCGCCCATGACCGCGAACTGCTCGAGGTTATGCGCATCGCAGTCGACGTTGGCGCCGACATCGAGCAGCATGGCGCCGGTGCGGATCGCGGTAGGGAAGACGGCAGCCAGTGCGGGCCGGTCGACTCCGGGCAGCGCGCCCAGAACCATCTTCGCCGTCGCCATGGCGGCGCCCGTGTTGCCCGCGGTAACAAAGCCGGCGGCCCGTCCATCGCGCACCAGGCGAACCCCAACCCGGACCGAGGAGTCCCGCTTGGAGCGCACCGCCTGCGCTACCTTGTCCTCCATGGTGATGACTTCGCTGGCGTGGACGATCTCAATGGGAAGCTGCGACGTCCAGCGATAGCGGCTCAACTCCGCCTTGAGTTGCTCCTCCGGCCCCACCAGAAGCACGTGTGTACCGAAATGACGGGCAGCCTGAATCGCGCCCTCGATTTCCGGTCGCGGGGCGCGATCCGAACCCATCGCATCCAGAGCTATGACGCTTGGCATGGAGTGCGGAACTGGCGGTTAGCTGGCTTCCTTGACCTCAACCACTTCGCGGCCCTTGTAGTAGCCGCACTTGGCGCAGGCGCGATGCGGCATCTTCTTCTCGTGGCAGTTCGGGCACTCCGAGAGCGAGTGCTTCGACAAGGCGTCGTGCGCCCGCCGCGTCGAGGTGCGTTTCTGAGAGTGTCTCCGTTTCGGATTCGGCATGGATAATTCCTCACTTGAATGCCCCGTCCAAGCTCCGCTTGCGCCGGGGATTTTCCCGACCGGCCGTTCAGAGCCGGATCGTTTATATCGCGAATCGTGCTCCCGTCGTCGTTACTCTTGCGATGCGTACGACGAACGCGATCCTTACCAGGAAATCAATGATCGAGCTTCTCGCGAATGTCTTTCAGCGCCGACCAGCGCGGATCGGCGAAAGGTTGTGCGCATGAGCACGGGTCCGTGTTCCGGTTCTTGCCGCAGCTGGCGCACAGCCCCTTGCAATCTTCGCGGCATAGCACTTTCAGAGGAACCGCCAGCAGCACCTGCTCCCGCAACGCATCTTCCAGCAACAACCCTTTGCCCTGGTAATAGCCTACTTCGGCTTCGGCCACCGTTACCGAAAGCTCCTCGTTCCCGGCGTCGGTGCCCAACGGCCGGTACAGCAGGTCAAACTTGCGCGTGACGTCCTCGACGACCGCCTCGATGCAGCGCGCACAGGGTAACTCGAGCCTGGTCGCCAGTTCCCCGTTAAGCCGTATGTCCTTGATTACGTTGCGCTTCCCGTGATGCTCTTCCACCAGCTGCGCCCGCCCGCTGGCCTTGAGCAACGTGAGTTGACGCACGTCCTCCCCCAAGTCGATGGCATCGGGAGGGAACTCCTCTTGGTAATCAATAGGATGGAGTTCTAACTCAGCAATTTCGATGAACATCGGGAACCTCCGCGCCCACCTTTTGAAACCGCGAAGGCCCGCGGAACACGCCCGGAGGCGTAAGTTCTCCAGGGAGCAAGAGTTAAGAATAACGGGGGTAGCAGCCGAGTGTCAAGAAAGGGAGCATTCGCCCCGTACATGTGGCACCGATGCGTTCGGCCGAAGGCACTTTCCGGCCAGCCGGTGTCTCTATAAGCAGCAAGTCGCTCGATCGGGGAAGCCTCGGCAGCGATCAGGTGCCGCGACGATGATCCAACATTGGCGTCGAAGCCTAGGGATCGTGCTTCTGGTCATGACGGCGGGCGCGGTTCCCGCCGAGCCCGATGCTACCCCGGCTGCCACCCGCCCTTCCACGTCCCTGGCACAATTCATCGGCGCGGTACGCCACCCTTACCCCAGAATCGGCAATGCCCGAATGCGCTTCTTCGTAGCCGCGTACATCGCATTGCAGATTGCCGGCGCCAGCGGCGGAATCGGCGGTTCCCCCACGCCGCTCGGGGCTTCCGAACTCTCCACCGTGTAGGCCTCGACCGCGGGAACCTCGTTCATCCGTAAGGGCGCATAGTCATCGAAATTTCCCTGCACCACTCGCCCCTTCTCGATGGTGATCTTGGCGCGCAGCGCATTGGTCAGCCCGTAGATCAAGCCGCCCTGAATCTGCTGCTCGAGAATGTTCGGATTCACGACCTGCCCGCAATCGACGGCTGCGACCACGCGATGGATTCGAGGCTGGCTCTGCTCCATCGAAAGTTCCACCACCTGCGCGGCGTACGTGCTGAAGCTGCCGAAGCAGGCGATGCCCTGATAGCGGCCCGCCGCCAGTGGCTTGCCCCATCCCGCCTTGTCGGCCGCCAGCTGCAGCACTCCGCGCATCCGGGCCGTACGCCAGGTCGCGTCGAAATACTTGATGTCTTCGTCCTTCGCCAGCAGGTGCAGGCGGTAGGCCAACGGATCTTTTCCCGCGGCCGTGGCCAGTTCGTCGATGAAGCACTCGTTGGCGAAAGCCACCTGCAGGGCGTAGACCGAGCGCATCCAGCCCAGCGGAACCGGGGTTTCCGTCTGGATGTACTGCACCTTCGCGAAGGGGAAGGAGTACACCAGCGCAGCCTCGTCTTTCAGGTCCGGATCCACGCCGCCCTCCCCAGGGGCGCCTTTCTGCGCGCTGATCGAGGGCGCCACCAGGTCGTGGGTAAACGCCACCGGCCATCCCTGCCCATCGAGCACCGCGCTCATCTTGTGATAGCTGGCCGGACGGTACACGGAATTGCGCATGTCATCCTCGCGCGTCCACACCACCTTCACCGGGCCGTTGATCGCTTTCGAAACCTGCGCCGCTTCGACCGCATAGTCGTGCTCCAGCCGCCGCCCGAAGCCTCCACCCATCAGCAGCACGTTCACTTTCACGTTGTCGGGATCAAGCCCAATGGCGGCCGCGGCTGAGTCGCGCACGTCCTGCGGCACCTGCGTCGGAGCCCAGATCTCGCATTTCGTTCCCTGGAAGTGAGCGGTCGCGTTGCCCGGCTCCATCGGGGCGTGCGCCATGAAGGGAAGTTCGTACGCGGCTTCCATACGGCGCCCGGAAACCCTGGTGACATCCCCCACCGAGTAGAGATCCACTCCTTTTTTCGATGCGGCCTCCCGCAGCGACTGCATGATGGCGGCCGTGTTCAGGTCCTTATTCGGCCCTTCGTCCCACGTCACTTGCAGCACGCGCCGGCCTTCCATTGCACCCCACACGGTTTCGGCGACCACCGCGATCGACGAGTCGGTGAGCTTCCCGACATAGCTGACGCCCGGAATCTTCTTCGATTCCTTGTCATCGAAGCTGGCCACCTTGCCGCCAATCACGGGGCACCGCGCCAGCACCGCATACTTCATGTCTTTCAGGCGGAAGTCGATGCCGTACTCGGCCGTGCCATTCACCTTGGCGGGCGTGTCGAGGCGGGGAATCGGCTTGCCGACGATTTTGTAGTCCTTTGCCTGCTTCAACGGAACGTCGGTGGGCACGGGAAGGGTCGCCGCTTTGCTGGCCAGCTCGCCATACGGGGCGCGACGGTTCGAGGGCGTGTGCACGATTTCGCCCTTCTCCGCCTTGCACGAACTCCGGGCAACACCCCACTTCAGTGCAGCCGCCGAGATCAGCATTTCGCGCGCGGCCGCTCCGGCCTTGCGCATCGGGTCCCAGGTGGTGCGAACGCTGGCGCTCCCCCCGGTCGTTTGATCGCCGAACAGCGTACTGGCTCCGGCCTGCTCGATCTGGATTTGCTTCCAGTCAGCTTCCAGTTCCTCCGCCAGGATCATGGGAAGGGAAGTCCGGACGCCCTGCCCCATCTCCGAGCGCGCGACCACGATCGTCACCTTGTTGTCGGGAGTGATTTTCACGTACGCGTTGGGCGAGAACCCATCGTGCGCGGCATCCTTCGTCCCGTGCGGCAGATAGAAGCCGATGACCAGGCCTGCGCCCGCCGCGGCCCCGGCGGCAACGAATTCGCGGCGAGACAGTGGGCTCATCGTGCACCTCCGCCGCCGGCCACGCGCTGGATAGCGCGCCGGATCCGTTCATAGGTCCCGCAGCGGCAGATGTTGGCCGACATAAACGAGGTGATCTGCTCCTCCGTCGGATGCGCCGTCTTGGCAAGCAGCGCGGCCGCCGCCATGATCTGGCCTGTCTGGCAATAACCGCATTGCGGAACTTCCTCCGCGACCCAGGCAACTTGCAACGGGTGCAAACCGTCGGCGGACAGGCCTTCTATCGTCGTGATGCTCTTGCCCGCCACCTGGGAAACCTGCGTCGAGCAGGAACGCGTGGCCGAGCCCTCCACATGCACCGTGCAGGCCCCGCATAACCCGGCCCCGCAGCCGAACTTGGTGCCCGTGAGTTGGAGGGTGTCGCGCAATACCCAGAGCAACGGCGTTTCCGGTGGAACCCGAACCGTGCGATCGTTCCCATTGACGCGAAGCGTGATGTCTGCCATGGAGGCCCCGATAGTGGTTTGCGAAGCTCAACATGGTAGCGGAAATGAAGGCAAAGGGGAATGATCTGGAACATCTCCCGCCGCTGGCTGGAATTGACGAAGCTCGAGGCGGATTCAGTGGAGCGCAGCGGGAAGCAGTCGCCAGCGCCCTCAGTCCCATGGCGCTGGTACGTCAACCATCCGCGGGATCACCTGCCTCGGTCGGATTTCATGCCGAGCCGGACGCTGCCCGGGAGCCACGAAATTTGCCAGTCAATCACCATCTAACTTGTAACTCTCCGGGGAGTTCGACTTAGTGGGGAGTCACAGCGCGAGAATAAAACCGCCTGTTTCGGGCGGGCAGAACTTACGCCGCCGCTTCGCTACGCTTGACTTCCGTGAAACTCGTCATCGTTTGCGTCAACCACATGTCAGCGCCAAACGATGCTCTCAGGGACCGGCTTGCCCGAAATTGTGAAATTAACATCACCGTGACTGGCAGAAAGTCAGGACGCAACGGTCTCAACCCCGGTTTGGTTCGTATTGGGCGACGACAAGCTTCACCTTCTGCCGGTGCAGGGGTGGATACCGCTGCGATGCGCAGTACCTTGGTCTTGCTTCCGACGTGCTTTCTCGTCCTCATCTGGCATGGAGCACTATTTAAGCGCAAAATGAGCAAGGTCGATAGGGTCGCCGTTGATAGATTGGCGAAATCAAGGCATTTGCGCAAGCTTGCGCTGTTTGTTCGCCAAAATCCGGACCAATTGAGTGTAGTAGGATTTTTCACCCATCATCGACCGAGCGCGTAGAATGCACACGCAACCGTCCGGCAGTGATGGAGAGTTCGATGAAGTACTTGCTGATGGCTCAACTACTGCTTCTATCGTCTCTGGCATTCGGCGGCGACAAACCTGCTGCATGCGAGCTTGAAAGCAAGAACATCGTGAGCCGTTCTTTCTCCATAGCTTAGGCCACCCGCCGCCACCGAAGGGTTCTTGTGACGGGTTCTCCGTCGCCCGCCGTTGTTTCGAGTTGGATGACGAGTTCGGCGCCGTTAATTTGAAAGCGGCGTGTGACCACTTTTCCAACGTCTCCCGGCGACAATGCCCCGACGAGTTCCTGGGTTACCGTGCCCTCCGCTCCGACCGTGTACCGCCCGAAGTACGCGTCATATCCATGGATGGCCCCGCTGTTATTGGCGCCGCCGGCCGGCGGCTGATCGCCGGCGCCTTCCGCTGGCCCACGATCGCGCCGCATAAACTGCACCGCAAAATGACCGGCCGCGTCGTACATGAGATAAGCCACGGGATTGGTGCCCAGGATCGGATCGGTTCGTCGCTGCCCCTCGGACGTGACGTCCTCGCGCGACAAGAGTTCCCACGTGCCTACCAGCGATCTCCTGGAAGCGACTGCAACCATGAACACACTCCATTTGCTGCTACCCCGGGCGGGGCCGGTCCCATCCCTGTCTCAACTCTCGCTCGGAATCTGGCAAGGCATCAACCCCTGCTGCCCCTATTTGTTCACAAAGTTTTGTCCATTGCTGAAGTATTGAAGCACAAGGGATGTTTGTAGCCGGGGCAAGCTCGTGTTCTGAGGGGCGACGTTGTGCCCGGTCGCTGCGCTGATTTTAAAATGCGGGAGTGTTCACAATTGCTCAGTTTATGGTGCATATTCAGACTTACCCTGAAACCAACCGCGGTCTTGTCCGCAGTGGGGGTAGTTATGGACACAAATGAAAGGCAGATAGCACTCGCCGTGCTCGAGAGTCTGAGAGAAGACCTGACTTATGCGCGTCTTAACAGTGGCCGTCGTGTGCTCGACATAGCCGACCTTCGCCAATTCATCTACGAACAGATGGACCGGCTCAGGGCCCACGCGCATATCACGGCGGCGCTTTACGGCAGCACCGGTGGCGACGGAGCAGACATCAGCAAGCGTAACGGCCACAACGGGAGAGTCAATCCATTTGGCGGTCGCCTGGATCCTTCCTGAGCCAGGTTCTTGTTCCTGAAACTCGGTTTGCCGCGCCTTGTCTTCGCCCGGCTCGTGACTCCCTTCATATCTGTCCGGCGAGGAGTCTGTCCAGGGAGAGTGGCTTGAGGCCGGCTCACTCGGAATGAACGCGAATAAAAAAACGGCCGGCGGCGGGAGGCCGCCGACCCGGTTTGTTACAGCTGAGTCAGTTCAGGCGAGCCCGAGTTTGCGCCGAAGAAGGGCCGCCACGCCAATCAAGCCGATGCCGAACAGGCTCAGGGTGCCTGGTTCAGGAACCACGAGGTTGGTGTCGCCACTCGACAGGCCCGCGCTTCCGTTGAAGAAGCCCTTGCCGGTGTTGACGGTCAACTGAATCGTCGCCCCAACCTGCCCGCTCGGGCTCACCAGGCCGCCCGTGAGGGTGTAGGAGTGGGTGCCATTGGCAAGCGTCGTCAGATCCCACTTCGCGGAGCTGAAGGTGCCGCTGAAAATCACGCCGTTCGGAACGCCACTGGTGCCGTTCCCGGTGATGATGAAGCTACCGCCAGCTGCCAGCGTGCCGCCCGCCTGAGCGTCGCCGCTCGTGAAGGCGCTCGTGCTGAAGCTGACCGTTCCGAGGTTGGATCCGACTGTGCTCCCGTACTTGAACAGAGTAGAGCCGGTAAGGGTCAGGCCACTCGAATTCCCCGAGACGACGCCCCCTGCGTTCCCAATGTCGATACTGCTGCTCGCAAAAGCTGCCAAGGGCAGGGCCAGGGCCAGAACAACCAGCAATACAACTTTGTTAACTATACAGTACCGCCTCCCGCGAACGTTTCCAAAACGACTTACGGTCGACGCCGGGATCATAGGACTTCGGCGAACGGCAGACTGTCCAAAATTGCACACTTCGCACAATTTTTCTGGCCGAAAGCCTTGCCCCGCACGGGATACAAGCGGATGGGCTGTGAGCCGGCACGCGCCCGCCGGCCCGACCCTGCATGCCAACGGGGGCAGGTCGGGGGCAGGTCGCGAAGCCGAAGACGCTTGTGCGGAGCTTCACGCTTGCACGATTTCGGTCCAACCAATCGGCATGAAGCCAGTGTAGGTTCAATATCAGCGGTGCTAAAGCGACGTGGTTTTTCCACCCATGCCAGCGTAGCGAAAGTCATCTGGCGCTTACACTTAGAACGCGGTTGTTGTTAGAGTAAGGACGATGTTGTGCCATCTCCCATCTCCGGTTCAGCCTTGCTGAGGAGTTGCTATGTCGGAGTATGTCCATGCGATTGAGAAATACCTGCTGGATAACCCTAATTTGAGCAAGCCGGCTCTGGTGGAGATGTTGACGAAGCGATTTCCGACTCTTTCCGAAGACGAAGCCTGGATTATCGTGTCCCGCTACTTCAATAAGAGCGCGTGACCGCAGCGATCGCTCCCAGCCCACCGCTGGCGATTCCAAGGGTGGCGCGCCCCTCGAGGACATTTCAGGGCGGTTGACGTTAGCAGCCTTTCCCTCAAGGTAAAGTGTCACTCTTCAGCCGATTTGCCTATCTTCTCCTCTGATTCTTGCCCTACCTCTCCGCTTACTCGGCTCAAGAGGGCCTATCTCTCATAATGCATTGAGCAGTGCGGTAAAATGGAATCCCCTCCCCGGAAAAGAAGGGTCATGACGCCCGAAGAAGAGGCACGCATTCAGGAACTATCCAGGCGCATCAAGAACGAGAAGAATTCTGAGAAGTTGATAGTGCTGGCCGCCGAACTGGAGCGTCTGCTGACGATCAGGTTGGGGGGCACTGACAAACCGCAGAATCGCTAGCTCTCGTCGGCAAACGCCATACCGGGGTTACTGTATTGCCTTCCCACATCTCTACCCACTACCTTCGGTGGTTGTGGAAAGTCCTTCCGACGAGCGAATCCGGAAACTCTGTGCCCAAGCGCTCACCGCGACGGGACCGGAGTTGGAGTCGATCCTTTCTGAATTGCAGATGGCTCTTGCAGACCATGCTCGTTTCGTCCGACGAATGGCTGCCGAAGTCCTGGGTCGCGGTTCTTCCTCCAAGGCCGCCGACTAGCTACCGAAACAGTTTCGCGCCCAGCTCGTTTCGCGGGCTGGAAAATGCCTAGTTCGTGTCCATTCTTCTGCGCTCCCACAGATCGTATCCGATTGACAGGTTTAAGCGGACAGTCTACGGCTCGGATGCTCGTACTTCCGAATGGGCAGGTGCTGTTCAACGACGGGCTCGGCAACCAGCTTTACGCCTACACCCCCAGAGGATCGGCCAACCGCGCTTACTTGCCCCTGATTGAGAGAGTCCAGGCCGGCGAGGATGGAGTGTTCACCCTGACCGGCCGACAACTGAACGGACCGTCGGACGCGTCAGCCTATGGCGATGACGCGCAAAGCAATGAGAACTTTCCCGTCATCCGGCTGCAGAATTCCAACGGGGCTCGTTTTCTATTGCCGTTCGCGAGACTGGACTTCCACCGACGTAGGCAACATTCCACACGAAAGCGTCAAATTCACCCTGAACCCAGCCGTCACGCCCGGTGTCTATCAACTGGTTGTGAGCGCAGGCGGCATCTCTTCTTCCCCGGTCGCGATCCGGATCACCGCGGAAGAACTGAATCATCACTAGAGCCGGGCTGTCGTTGAAGTAAATGCGTCAGGCTTGTCCATAAGACCGAAGCAGAGTCGATGGCACGGCTGGCGCAGCGCGTGACAAGGGAAGGATTGGGGCCACGGGTGGAAAGACAATTTTATGAATGTCAGCCCATGGCCCCGTTCCACCCACTAAACTCCCTGACCATGCACCACGGCGGGTACGGCGGCTGGCGCAGCAGGATCGAAAGCACCGGAGTAGTTTCGGCCACGCAGGTGTACACCGTCACATCATCCAAGGTAAAAGACCCTTCATGTTAACCGGCCGTTACACCAAAAACCTCCTGGCCCCTCAATTGGTGAAATGCGATGTTTCATCATCCATCCTCGCTCCGTGGGTCTGTTTGTCGGAATAGGTCGGGCAGAACATGTCGCAGACATAAAGGTATGTCGAAAATCTTTTTTAACTTCCTTTTAACTTTCCTTTAACTTTGCCGACTTGTTCCCTCAGTACTCTTTCGGGGAAACCCAGCCCGCAAGGAATTAAGCATGCCCGAAAATCACCAGGAGTCTCGCCTCCGCCGAATGTTGCGGAATTCGGTGCCCGACTCGTTGCTCCAACAACGTCAGACCTTCCTTCGGCTCGGGCCGAAAGCCGGTCCGATCTATGCTCGACTTCGCCTCCTTGACCTCTTGCGGATGGCCTCACCAAACGAAAGCGGGGTCCCGCAAACTGCACGTTCCATCGCGTTCGTCTGTTTTGGAAATCTTATGAGAAGTCCGATGGCGGAGGCGTTCTTCCGATTATCAACCGCCCGTGCGGGTCTAACCGGCATCCAAATCTGCTCCGCTGGTATCCATGCGATTCCAGGAACAGAAGCTCATCCTTGGGCAATCGCAGCTTCTGCTGAGGTCGGGTTTGATCTCAGCGATCATCGCGCCAAATCCGTCACGCCCGCACTGATGTCGCAGTCCGACATTGTCTTTGCCATGGACTTTCAGAATAAAGCGGAACTGCTGTCTCTGTATCCTGAGCTCAGGCACAAAGTCTTCATGCTGGGAGTCTACGCAGACGTCGCAAGATCCAGTGTAGAAATTCCCGATCCATATTTCGGAGGCCTTGAGGCAACTCGGCGCTGCACTCGTGTCCTGCAAACCTGCGTTCGCAATCTCACGACTGAACTTCTCAACCGAAGGCCAGCAACGAGCAGCGGACTTACTGCTCTAGCTACTCTGGACTTTCGAAAATAACTTCGGTGCAGGGTTGCAATCAGGCGTTAGTACAAGCCTGCCTCGTTTGGGCGCGGAAATCCGGCACCAAACCCACCCCGGAAATGTCGCCTGAACAGCTGGCGCAAGCCGATACCCGCGTTGGGTATTGGCCAGAAGAACCTCCCCAAGGTACTCAATGAGGGACCTTGTCTGCTTTTGTAGCTCTGAGCGGAGAACCATATCGCGGTCCGGGTTGCTGGCAAAATCGGCGATGATACTCATTGACCTTGGTGGGCGGCTACCACGGGCATCGTTGGTGAAATGTCAATTTGCGACAGTTGACACAATTCCCTGATTCCTGCCGTTTCAGGTGGATCTCATAATCAAGAAGAAAGCTGGGCACGCCGGATTCGCCAAGTGGAGCCCCGGACACCACTCTTATGGGACTCGGTCCCGGAGGCATTGGCGGCGAGTGCCGCCAATGCAGGCTCCGTGCCGGCTACTGGGTCAGCGGGCGCCCACCCCTATTGATTTACGAGATGGCCGGCTATGGTGCAGACCATACCAGTCCGGGCGTTTGCTGGTTTTTCGCCTATGCCGATAGCGGCAACCCCGGTTCCCGGCGCTGCGTATACGCGTATCGGGCTGGTGAGCGCATACATGTCATATGCACCCGGGATGGTCGTGGTCTTGGCGAGGGCAAGATCGTAATAGAACGGCAGAGGTGCACCTCCGCCCATGCCGGGAGTGCCGACCGAGAGAGTGAAGGGCCCAATCGAGCCTCCGATTGAGGTGTCCGCCCGGCAGGTGACCGTCTCAATCACCAATATTTTGCCGTTGGGCACAGTCCCCAGCGGACACGACACTTGCGACGGAGGGTCGGTAAAGTCCACGTCGCAGGAGGCGCCAATTGCCGCCCGGGCCGCACTCTCGATTTCGGCAAACAAGGGCGCGTTCGGAGTGGTAGTCACGCTGACTGAACCGCTGACTGGAACAGACGAGTTCGTAATGTTTGCGTTTACCGCTCCCTGCACTGGAAGCGGCGTGTTGGTGACTCGCACCGGCACCGCAGCGGTTTGGGCGTGGGCCAAGGGGACGTTGAAAACAACTTGAGCGACGATCCCGAGCGTTAGAGTGAAATAGACTGCTCTCTGCAACTTCATGGTTATTTTCTCCTTATGTTTCGCAAAATGCTTGCGCTGCTACTGCACTCCTCACTTCTTGACCAATTCCGTCGAAAGCGAGAGGCGGGAGTCCAACTGCCATGACACGTTCATTGACTAATGCGAAAACAAGGGTGGTTTTACCTCAGGGTAGGACAAAAAATTTGATCGAAGCTCCAGAATAAGACCAAGTTTTCCTCAGTGAAGAGATTCAGGCGAGAACACCCACCATACCTGTTGTATGTAATCAGGCGTGGCTGTTGGAAAACTCACTCTCAGAAATGCGGTCAGAAAAACTTTGCGTTAGGGAGCCCTACAAGCGACGTTCGCACCTCGGGTAGACATTTTCCCCGAAATTCCGCCTGTTTTGAGAAAAACGGAGTTTTTCAACCGCCACGGGGGCTTGCGCTCATTTGGGCATCCGCAAACCCCGCAATAAACCACCGCATTGCCCGCCTGGAAAAACGGGACGCGACCTAGCGGCGCTTACGAATTCTCCCCACTATGCCCAACAAACCTGTGCCCAGCGGAATTATGCTGGTCGGCCTCGGGCGCATCACTGCAGTTCTGCAGTGACTGCCTAGTGTCGGCTCATAAGGTCTTGCAGAATCTGATTGCCAATCTGCATCTGAAAAGCTCGGAAGGCTGGCAGCGAGTAGAGTCGCGGGCTCAGTTCCGGCAGGGGCATCGCGTCCGCGCGGCGCACCCCCGACGCGGTTCGGATCACAGCACTTAGTTTGGCTGCGGTCGCGCTGTCGAAGCTCTCCGAGACGATGACGGTGTTGTCGGGCCATTGCTCCACGATCACTGGCCCTTCTTCCGTCGAAACCTCGGCCGCTCCGCTCGGGCAGGGCGCTGCGGCACACGCCGGCACCGCCTGGACCGCAGCGTTCTGATAGCGCCGGGACACGGTGGTCGCGTAGAAACGCGCGAAGTGCTCGGCCGCCTGCGCGGTCTTCCAGTGCGAGACATAGAGAAGCGCCACATCCGCCGTGCTCGGCTGCGCGCCGGCCGCCACCTGGCTGCGCTTGAATGCAACGTAGGCGCCGCCTTGCCATGCCGGGGCAAAATCGGTGGCCCCATGTTTATCGCCGAACTGCTTCAGCAGCACCCGCACGTCAAGTTCCCCGAACGATCCCGAATCAAACACTTCGTAGTCCTTGCTCAGCAGCGAACCAAGATCGGGAATCTGCACCGGCGTCAGCTTCGCGCGCTCCAGGTACGCCTTGGAATCGAATACCTCGTGCGTATTGCGCGGCGGCTGCGCGAACACGCCGTGGAACGCTGCCGGCTTGCCTCGCTGCGCCAGGATGTCGGCTACGAAGAACAGGCCGTCACGGTACGGGAAGCTGCCCGCTTCCCGCAGCACCATGGGCGCCTTGTGCATCAGTTCGGTATCGATGGACGCGGAGACCGCCGAGTCCTCCATCGAGGCCACCACGCCCGGCGTATCTTTCAGATTGCGCCCATACGGCGCCAGCAGGTAGTCGATGTACACCACCATGGCCTGGCCTTCGACGATGGCATGCCGCGCGGTCGTGCTGTCATCGTTCCCATCCACTTGCTCGCCCGCCTTGGATTTCGGCGCTCCCGCCGCCTTCGCCCCCGCACCCGCCCAATGCTGCAGATCGTAGTTCTGGTCCTGCAGGGCGTGGGTCAGTTCGTGGGCGAGGATCGGACCCTGCTTTTCAAGCGATATGGTGTTCAGCAGGGAAATGGTCTTGGTCTGCTCGTCGTAAAGCCCGGCGATCGACTGCCCGTTGGACTTCACCAGAAACTCGCGCAGGTTGAAATCGCGCGGCAGCAGCCCGAACTTCTTCATGGTCAGTTCGGAGCGGGCGAAGCGCTGGGAGAATTCCTCCTGCGCCAGCCGGTCCTTGGTGAATTTTTCGATGTCCGCCTGGCCTACGATCTGCTTCTTCACCGTCGTACGCCTGGGAAAGCCGGTGTCCTCGCTGGCAAACTCGAAAACTTTATCCACCGAGCGGAACAGTTCCCTGGTATCGACGTCGCTCATCTTCACGTCGGCCGGCTTGTCCTTGCGGAGCTTGCGCGCCATGTCGGCCAGGCTCTGCGTGGGTTGAGCGGGCGCCGCCGTCGCGCCGGTTTGTCCAGCCGATTGGCCGAGTGCATCGCAAGCAACCAGGAGGCAAAACCAGAAGAGGGCAAGCAGGCGAGATTCAGTCGACATCCACAACTCCGAAAGGCGAGGGCCCTTGAGAAATTCTCCGGGAAGATAGGCGGAAATCGAATCCCAAACCACCGCCCGCCGTTACCACCGTAATCGGATCCTGTCGCCCGTTCGGCTGCCGGATTGCCTCTTCGTGCTTCCGGCCGTCTACTTTCCGTTTTTTCCATTCTCCCGCTGCTACACTGCTCCCTATGATCGCCGGATTCGCCACGCCCCAAGGCACGGCCCGTTATCGGGAACGTTTTCCCCAGCTGGCTGAGGCGGATTTTTTTCGTCGTCCCCAGCACGCGCCCGGTGCCGGCGAGTTGTGGTTGTCATCGCTGGGCTTGGGCACCTACCTGGGTGAGCCGGCGGACACAGCCGACGCGGCTTACACCGAGGCCATCCTGCTGGCTGTTGGTTCCGGGATCAATGTCCTCGATACCGCCATCAACTACCGCCACCAGCGTTCAGAGCGCAACATCGGGATGGCTCTCGCGCAGTTGATCGCTACCGCCACCGTGCAGCGCGACGAACTCCTGGTTTGTACCAAGGCGGGCTATCTGTCCTTCGACGCGAGTCTTCCTCCGGATCCTAACGGGTACTTCATTCGCGAGTATGTCGAAAGTGGCATCCTCGATCCCAAGGAACTCGCCGGCGGAGTGCATTGCATGGCCCCTCGCTTCCTTCACGACCAGATCGAGCGCTCCCGCAAAAATCTCGGCCTCGAAACCATCGATCTGTTTTATCTGCACAACCCCGAGACCCAACTGGCGGATGTCTCCCCCGACGTCTTCCGGGAACGGCTGAAGCGCGCCTTCGCCGCGCTCGAGGCCAGCGTCAAGGCCGGCAAGCTGCGCTACTACGGCATGGCGACCTGGAATGCATTTCGCGTCCCCGACGGTTCGCGCGACTCCATCAGCCTGGCCGAGATTGTTGCCCTTGCCCGCGACGTCGGCGGTAACGCCCATCACTTCCGCTTTGTCCAGTTGCCCTTCAACCTGGCCATGCCCGAAGCCTACGTGCTCGCCAATCAGACCGTGGGAAAGAAAAACGTGTCGATCCTGACTGCAGCCATGCAATTGGGCATCGTCGCGATCGGCAGCGCCTCCCTCTACCAGGGTCGCCTCACCCACGGGCTGCCGGAATTTATCACCCATACTCTGGGCATGCAGAGCGACGCCGAGAACGCGCTTCAGTTCGCGCGCTCCACTCCCGGGATGACCACGTCCTTGATTGGGATGGGACACGTAGACCATGTGGCGGCGAATCTGAGGCCTGCTCTCTTGCCGCCGGCCAGGCTCGAAGACTGGCAGAAACTGTTTTCCCTGCGCAAGGGCTAGAGTCCGACGACACCTCGCCCTTCTCTCCCACTTCCCGGGTTGCCACTAGCTAGGTGGATTCAGCGGCGATCTCTATGGAACCGTATGGGGCGTGGATGGGCGAGAGCGAAGCGGGAAAATGAACTCGTGCCTGGAATTGCAGCGTTGCTGGAAGAAAGCGCGTGCGCTGGCCGCCGTCAATTCCCGGGTTCGCGGTTTACTTCAGATTCTGCAGCCGGGCTTGCGCCAGCGATTCGGCTTCGCTCTTGGGATTTTCTTTCACGATCTGTTCGTAGATGCGCTTCGCTTCCATGGGCTGCTGCGACGATTCATAGAGCGACCCCATTTGCATCTGCGCCATCACCTTGCTCACCGTGTTGGTCGGCTTATCGATCAGCTGCTTGTACAAATCGATCGCCTCTTTGGTGCGGTTGGTGTTGCCGTAAAGCGAGGCCATGGCCAGCTTGGCCAGCGCCGAGAGATCACTATTGCGGCTCGAAGCCACTTCCTTCAGTTCCCGCTCGGCCGTCGCTTTGTCCCCCAGTTCGATCGCCGTCGTGCCCAACAGATAGCGAGCGATGTCGGCCGTGTGGGTGTGAGGATACTTGTCGATGACCGCCTGCAGTTGCGACTTGGCGGCGGTCGCCCGATCCTGAGACGAGGCGAAGGAAGGAAGATTCGGAGTTTCGGGCGCGCCCGCGGGTCGGATCTGGGTCCCCAGCGTCCGCACCGCCTTGGTCAGTTCCAGGTTAGCCTGGTCATCCTGCCGCCCGAGGTAATACCATCCCCCGATTACGGCCGCCACAACAATGGCGCCAATGCCGATTCCGGCAATCAGTTTGGACTTGTGCTCCGCCGTCCAGTGGACGGTGGCTTCGGCGGCACCGATGGTCGCTTGCGTAAATCGGTCAGTCTTCAGTTGATGACGACGGGTTTCTGCGCGCACGTACTCCTCTTCTTATGACGACAGTAAGCTCACACTGGGGTTGATAACTAGCAGTTTACAGGCGAAAAATGGCAGCGTCAAAGGTTGAGCATTCCACCCGGCCCATAACCGCCCAATCGCCAAGTCGCCAAAACACTAAGCCGCCAGCAAAATGCTGGCGGCTCGTTTCTCGGTGGAACGATTCTTGCCCTACTTTTCCGCTTCTTCCAGCTGTCCTTGCTCGAGCTTTTCCTGGCACTCGATGCAGTGGCGCGTCCAGGGCACCGCTTCCAGCCGCTTGGCGTTGATCTCCTTGCCGCAATGGATGCACTCGCCGAAATTGCCTTCGCGAATGCGCGAGAGCGCTGTTTCCACCATCTGGAGCAGTTGCCGCTCGTTGTTGCTCTGATGAAAGAGAAATTCCTTGTTATACGAGTTGGCAGCCTTGTCGGCGATGTCCTGAGTCGAATCCTCGTCCGCCGACCGGCCGTCTTGCTCGGTCCGCGACACCGTTCGGCGCAGTTCCTGCTGCCGCGTCTCCAGCCGCTTTTTGAAGGTCTCAATCTTCTTCTTTTCCATGGTCGTCACTCTACCGCCTAAGAGTTCCACGGCCCCAGAGCCGTAATCTGCCCTGGGGCCAAACAAAAATCATATGCGCTTAAATTGAGATGCGTCAACTGGGCTAGCCTGTAGCGTCCTCAGTCGGCGACTGTAGGTTTCCCACTTCGGGAGTGGGAATCCCGTTTTACCGCGTCAGGGGCTGGGCGGTCGAAGCCAGGGCATACGCCATCACCGCCATCGCCGCTGCGTTCTCGCGCAGTTCCGCGGGAATGATCTTGTCCAGCGTGTCGGCCGCGGTGTGATGGTAATTGAAATAATTGCGTCCATCCTGCATCACGCCGAGTGTCGGTACGCCCGCCAGCGACAAGGCAGAGATGTCGGAACCGGGGCTGAAGGGAACCAGTTTGACCAGGCCCGCCCCGAAGCTCTCCAGAATCTTCTGCACCGGCTGCAGAGACGCCATCGCCTGGCTTCCCATCTTCACGTCAAAGCCCAAAGGATGCGCCGCGCCCAGGTCGCTCTCGATTGCAGCCACGTGGTTCGGGAACTCGCCCGCATGCGCCGCCGTATAGGCATCCCGGCCGCGTCCTCCTTGCTCTTCATCCATCCACGCAATCACTCGAATGGTGCGTTTGGGCCGGAGGTGCAACTGCTGGAGCAGCTGCGCCGTCTCCATCGCGACCGCCACCCCGGCCCCATCGTCGATGGCCCCCGTTCCCAGGTCCCAGGAATCCAGGTGCCCGGACACGACGATCACCTGCTCGGGATGTTCACTGCCACGCAAATCCGCCACCACGTTGTACCCAGTCGTCTCCGGCAAGCTCTGCGGACTCAGCGTCAGGTGCATGCGTATGTTTCCTTGCGCCGCCAAATGGGAGATCAGGTCCGCGTCTTCCGCTGCCACCGCTCCGGCCGGAATCCCCGCAGGCGAGCTCCAGCCCGCATGGGCCAGCCGATATTCGGCGCCGCCTACCGAGCGGACCAGCGACGCGATCGCGCCCAGTTGGGCAGCTGCCGTCGCGCCCGCGCCACGATACACAACCGCTTCCCCGTACGCGTCCAGCGCGTACCCTGCATTGGCTTTTCTGGTGTCAAAAGGATAATTGAAGAGGACGATCTTTCCCGCCACTTGCTTGCGCCCCAGCGAACTCAACTCTTCGAAGTTGCGAACCACCACCACATCCGCCGTTAACCCATCCGGTGGGGTCGCCCTGCTCCCGCCCAATGCGGTGACTACAATCTTCTGGCTGGTCGCCGGAACCTGCCCGGGGAACGCGACCAGTTCGGCGGTCTCCGCGCCCCTCACCCAGTGGGCAACCTTGACCTCCTCCAGCCGGACTTCCAGTCCCAGCTTGCGCAACTCGTCGGCAACATAATCCGCAGCCTTCTCTGCCTGAACCGAGCCCGTCGGCCGAGGCCCAATGTTCTCGGTAAGGTGCGCCACCTGCCGGTAGGCGTAGTCATCGGCCAGGGCAGCGTCCCGCAAGGCTACCAGTTGGTCTCTCAACTCGGCAGGCAGGCTGGTTGCTTCCTGGGTAACCGCGCTGTTTCGTTTCGGGTGGGGTGCAGTCTGCGCGATCAAGTCCGTTTTTAACCCGCTGGCAAGTAGCAGAACCACCAGGAGCCCTATCCACATACCGAAAGTTCGGCGCGCCTTCAAACCTGCCTCCTGACACACGGGCGCTCCCTGGGTAGGTGCGCTGCGGGAACACCGGTGCGGCCTGTGTTTCGCTATGACCGTTCTGAGAAGCGCCGCCGGATCAACGCGAAGGGTGTCAGTCTACTACACGCCGGAAGGCACGTTCGCGTGCGGCGTGCAAGGACTGGAAAGGTCTTCACCGCCCCGTTCACAGGAATCGACTGCAGGCCCCGAACAGGCTCTTAAGCAAGCCTCGCATGCAACCGCACCGATGGGGAAGGAAGATCCCCCACTGCAAACGGTTATGCAGGTCGGTGGTTCCCCTGCGGTCTTAGGGGATTTCTCCGCGACCTCTGCGGATGTCTCCGCGGCCTCTGCGGATTTTCTCCGCGACCTCTGCGGTTCAAGGTTTCCCCGCGCCAAGCACCGGGCCTGGGCCAAGGATCAATTGCCTGAGCCCGCCGCGAAAGGCTATTCGCGGTTGACGGCCCGCAGCGGAGCATAGACATTGGCGCCCGGCCGCTCCTCTTCCTCATCGACCAGCAGGGGGATGATGGAGCGCAGCGCTTCAATCTCCTGACGGACGCGGGCAATCTCAAGCTCTTTCTCGTGCAGCAGCTGGTAGACGTCCCTCATGGTTTCCTCCAAGGGACTTGCGTTGGGATGCAGGGAGCATACAAGAATCCAGGTATCCCCGCATCCGAAAAAGCCGGAATCTGGCCTCCAGGCGCCTCCCGGCTTTCGCTCCCCCACCCCGCCCCGAACCCTGCCGTGCACCAAAAAAAGCGGCCCCATTTCTGGGGCCACTGTCCAAAGAGGCAGAAAGGCGGGAAGTCAGGGAAGACTTTGCAAGGTGCCGTTCTGCCAAACAGAACGGCTTTTCGGGAGTTGTCGAGAACTATGGGTTGTGGTGAAGGTCATTGCGAGTATGTGGCCTCTTTTGTTACTCGGGAAGAATGCACTTGCCGAGCCAAAAGAAATTGTCACGTCGCGTCGTGATCAGCGTCACAGTAAGTCGTTGCTTTGAAATGGGTTGAAAATTGGACGGAGCAAGTCCAGTTAGCGGACGGCCTGCAGACCCCAACGCCGGCAAGATGCACAATCCTGCACATTCGGTGCAGTCCACTTCTTTTACGTCGCCCCAAAATGCAAAACTCCCGCCGGGCTAAGCCAGGCGGGAGTGCAATCTGAATGCGAACCCTGCTAGCTGTTTCCGGCCACGGTGCGTAACTTGCCGGGCAGGAAATGATACGGCGGCCACGGACCGCTGATGACCAGTTGACAGTTCTTCAGCTGCTTGGCGGCCATGGTGTAGCGGTTCTGGTATTTTTCAACTGACTTTGAATCGATGAGGTGGGCGATGTCAATCAGCATCCCGTCGGAGGCGACCTTCTTGCAACTGACTTCCTCCTCCAGCGGGTTGAAGAGTTTGTGGACCTGAACCGAAAGGGCGCGCGCCTTGGTCTGGCGCTCCCGTTCCTTCGAGGCCTTTTCCCGCAGCTTGGCCAGGTACTCTCGGCCAACCGTATCCGGCAATTCCACGTTGATCATGGCGTCCCGCAGGGATCCGTCCCGGACCACCAGCTTGAGCCGCATTTCCGACTTGCCCCGTAGCTTCTCGACGCTCACGCCGAAAGCGCGCCGGTTCGAGCGGACCGCCTGCCGCAGCGCGTCATCGCTGTCGAAGATGGTGCCAAAACGGAAGGGAAGGACCGTTCCACTGCGGAAGCACACACTCACCACTCGAGCGTGCTCCAGGACCGTCTTTTCATCTACCACGTGGGTTGCGCGGTCGTATTCGCTCACGATCACCGCAAAGTCTCCGCTGGGGTAGCTTAGGACGGGGGCTCCACTCACACCCTGAATGCCTTCCAAAAGGAAGGGACGCCGGGCACGGGTACCATTGGGGAGTGCCTGATGTTCAGTCAGGCAATATGCGTACCACGCCATATCGATCTCTCCGAATCTGGGCAGAGACGGTCGACCCGTCTCCTTAGCATTCGTGAAAAGGGTCCACTTCTCTAAATCTGGAAGAAAGGGCAGTTACAACGAGAACGGACGTGAATCACTTCGTTACGTCCTCGGTCATATTACTTCGGTCACTATGCGAATTGCAACAACTTCGTGGCACTGATTCGTTTCAATGGCGCCAATCATCGTCCATTTGACTGAGGGTCACGGCGGATTGGGCCGCAGATTCCGCTCCAGTGCAGTGCCGCAGCCGTTGCCAAGTGCCAACTTGGGACTTGGAGGAGAATTCTGTTTTCGGACGGAAACCGGGAGCTAACTACTTCTTGGCAGCGGCCTTGGCGGCGCGTTCCTGCAGCGCGATCGTCACCACCCGAAGCATATCGTCCCAGGGCGCCGGCTTCCCGGTCCATATTTCAAACTGGCGAGCCGCCTGGTGCACGAACATCTCGATGCCGGGAATGATCTGTGCCCCCCGCGCCTTGGCTGCTTTCAGGAAGCGCGTTTCCGCCGGGTCGTACACCATGTCGAACCCGTACTTGGCATTGATCTCGTTCTCGTTTAAGGGAGATTCGCGGGTGTTCGACATGCCTACCGGGGTCGCATTCACGATCACATCAAAGCTCAGTTTTTTGAGATCGACCCGCTTGATGGTGCGAGCCTTGGCCTGCCGGGCCAGCTTTTGGGCGGGAGCCGGGGTCCGGTTCAGGATGAAAACTTCGCACCCCCGTTCCTTCAATCCGAAAACGGCTGCGCGGGCCGCGCCTCCGGCCCCCAGCACCAGGATGCGTGCGCCCTCCAGTGCCAGACGCTGCTCCAGCGGTCGTACCACCCCTGCGGTATCCGTATTGAAGCCATACAGTTTGCCGTCCTGGGCGCGGACCACCGTGTTGCAGGCGCCGATCTTGGTCGTGTGCGAATCGGTGTTGTCCAGGTGCTGCAGGATTGCCTCTTTGTACGGCATCGTAATGCTCAGGCCGTGGATCGGGATGTCGCGGACGCAGGTCAGAAGATCCTTCAACGTCTTGGCGTGCAGCGCAAGGTAGACGGCATTTACGTTTTCGCGCCGCATCGCGGTGTTCATGATGATCGGCGAAAGCGAGTGCCCCACCGGATCCCCCGCGACCCCGTACACCCGGGTGGCGACGTCGACCTGCTCGATGCGATACACGTTGCGCAGCTCCTGCGCCGTGACCTGGCCGGGAGCCGTCTGCTCCCCGGGCTGACCGCCGCAAACGTCAATGCGCTTCCGGCGCGGACGCTCAGCACCCGGCTGATCAGGCCCTGTTCCCCCATGCACAGTCCAACCAGGGAGTGGCGGTCGCTCTCCTTCTCCAGAAACTTCATCATGACCACGTTGTCGTAGAGCGTCGTCGCCGTGGAAACGATCTTGTAGTAGTCCGCCGCGTGCTTCTGCATCTTGGCCAGCGTTTCGTCCAGCCTTTTGGTGGCGTGGAAATCGTGGAACGACAGGATCAGGGCGGCCCGCGTCCTCAGCTTTTGCAGCTGGTCGGGTTTGCACTTGGCGGCCGATTGCAGCTCCAGGTCAACCAACTGGCAACCGCTGCCGGCGGCCTTGGACAGCAACTCGAGCTGAGCCGGCACCGATCCCTTGAACTTTCCCCCGCTGGCCGCGCGCCGGCAGGTTGCGATCACCACCGCATGGGGATACATCTCAAGAAAGCTCTTGATCTTCGGAAGCGCGAGGGCGGGCCGGGGAAGATAGTCCAACCTGAACTCAAGAAACGGGTTGTCCCGTACCAGGCTCTCGGCTTTCTCCACCAGTTCGCCCGGGTCCGACCCGGTCACGGCCACGCACACGCGGGGCAATCTCAGGGGCAGAAAACGGTGGACGTAGCTGGTCGGGGGAGAACTCATCGGTCGCGAGCGGTCGCGCGCGATATTACAGGGGCGTAATTCCAGATGCAACAACGGATTAACTTTGCTGGCCGCGAAACTTTCGGCGAAGGCCGCATGACACCCTCGTAACCTTGACCCACCTCCACCCCCTTGTTACCTTCCGGCTGAAGCCCCTGTGTGTGCACTGGTTACCGGGCTGAAGACCATGGTTACCAACCTGGTCTTGGAGGTAAGATGAAGAAAATAGGACTTTTATTTCTGCTGGCGGCGGTCTCGGCGACGGCGCAGGATTCTGCCCAGGGCGCCCCGGATGCCAATATGCCGCAAGGCACTGCGCCGACTTCGGTGAGTTTCCCGGTGGAGCGCATTCAGACCCCAACTTACGCCGACATGTATTGCGCCGGATTCATCAGCAAGTCGGTGCTGGCGGACGCGAACTACGTGGCCGGAGGCCAGCAAACTCCGAACACCACCAAGTTTGTGACGGGGGACATCATCTATCTGGCGGGCACCGGCTACACCAACGGCGGCCAATACACGATCCTGCGCGAGCTCAAAGATCAGAACCGCTACGAAGTGTTTCCTGGCCAAACCAAAGCATTGGCCGCAACCGGCCAGCCCTACGGAGAGATCGGGCGGGTACGCGTCGTGGATACTCGCAACAAGACAGCGATCGCCCAGATCGAATACAGTTGCGATCCCATCAACCCGGGTGACATCGCGGTGCCGTTCACCGAGAAGCCTTCCGTTTCCTTTCATCCGCCGCTGCGCTTTGACCGATTTGTCCCCAAGTCGGGGAAAACCAGCGCGCGCATCGTGCTGGCAAAGGATTTCGACTCTACCTTGGGCACTGGCATGAAGGTTTACATGAACCTGGGTACGAATCAGGGCATCAAGGTGGGAGACTACTTCCGGGCGGTGCGCTCTTACTCATCCGACCTCGCGGATCCGGTCGACTCGCTATCGTTCCGAGCCTCTACGGCGGAAGATACCCAGCGCCGGCCCCCGTCGATCGAAGGCAACTGGATGACTCGGACCAAGGGACCAAACATCCACGTGGCTGATCTTCCCCGGCGCGCCGTGGGCGAGATCGTTGTCCTCAGCACGACGCCGACCACCGCGACCGGCATGATCGTCTTCGCGCTCGAAGATGTCCACGTGGGCGACGGAGTCGAACTCGACGACCAGCAATAAGCTGCTCTGAAACGCAATTCACTAGCCGGGGAGCCTAACTAGCTCCCCGGTTTCATTTTCTCCAGATACCGAAACGCGCGTGGACGGCTGTTCCTGGCTCACCAGCCAGGCACCGGGTGTACCCCCTGCCCTGGGACTGCTTGCCTCCGATGAATGAAAAGCGCTGGAAAATCACGCGCGGGCGGAAAGCCAGCCGTGTCCCTGCACGACGCAACCCGCATGAAGGCGGATCCACTGGCGATCCTCGGACTAGCGGAAGAAAACAACGTGGTAGTCGCCCGGTATCTGCGAAGCACCCACAATCAGAAGGATCGTCACAATCGCCAATTCCATTTTCAATCTCCCCGAGCCCAAGATCTCCGCACAATAACGCAGAACCCGCGATGCGCCCACATTACAAAGGTGCCTGGCGGAATTCATGCCACCCCGCATGGGTTGGATGCAGGGCCGCGGCGCGTTTGATTTAAAAAATCGAAGGGAAAGGCCTGCCGCGTCAGCCTGGGCCAGTCTGTTCAGTGGCCGTGTATAGAAGGCGCGCCGGTCAGAAACATCAACCCGCTGGCTGCCGCACTGCCCAGAACCAGCCAGGCTGAGTTCACTCGATATCGAAACAGCAGCACTGCACTGAGCGCGGCGATCGCGAGCGTGAACCAATCCACGACAGCGGTTCGCGCCAGCTGGGCCGAAACCACCACCATCAAGGCCAAGGCCGCCACGTTAATCCCGTCGAGCACAGCTCCTGCGGTGGGCGACTTCCGGATCCGCGGCACCAGGGGCCCGCTTAAAGCGACCAGAACGAATGCCGGAAGAAAAATAGCAATGGTCGCCAGGAGCGCGCCCGGCATCCCGCCGAGAACGTAACCAATAAAGGTCGCGGTGGTGAACAGCGGACCCGGCGTCACCTGACCCATCGCGACCGCATCCAGCAGTTGGCGCTCGGTGAACCATCCCAATCTCACCACCAGGTCCGATCGAAGAAATGCCACCAGAACGTAGCCGCCGCCGAACATGGTCGCGCCGATCTTCAGGATCACGAGGAACAGCAGGGGCAGGCTGAAGGGAAGGCTCCAGCCGATCGAGGCGCCACCGGCAGCCAGAGGTCCCGCGAGCAGCGCTCGGCTCCGTTCGCCCACCAGGTGAACGACGCCGGTCAGCACCCCAGCCGCGCCTAGCGTAAGCAGCGGATCGAGCCCGACCGCAGCCGCTGCCATCGCCATAACGCCCACCACGACCAGCCACCTTGATTTCATCGCCGACTTGCCCAGCCGAAAAGCTCCCTGGGCGATCACGATGATCACGACCGGCTTCACCCCGTACAAGACTGCGCCAACCTGCGGCAGAGCGCCGTAGTGCACGTACACCCAAGCCAGGCATCCCACCATCAACGCAGCCGGGGAGATGAAGCTGATGCCCGCCGTCACCAGGCCGCGCCAGCCGGCCCGCACCCGGCCTATATGGATGGCCATCTCAGTCGAATTTGGTCCGGGGATCAGGTTGGTGGCGCCCAGGAAGTCGAGGAACTCCGAACGAGTCAGCCAGCCTCGGCGCGTGACCACTTCCTCTTCCATCATGCTGATGTGCACCGCGGGCCCGCCGAACGACGTCGCCCCCAGCCTCAGGAACAGGAGCGCCAGTTCCCACAAGGAGGTTGGACCGCCATGGGCGCGCGTTTCCCGGGAAATAGTGGAAGACATGGTTGGAAGAAGTCCAAACGTCGAATCCGCGAGTTCTCCAGCATCGGGTCGCGGCTGGACGCAGATTTTAGCAGCCGCTAAGCGGAACGATCGGCATCCCCAAAGACTTCAGCCGTGAAGGCCTCGAGCGCGGCGCCCGCCTGCCACGCGTCGGGGGGCAGGCCGGCTTTGCGGCAGGTCTGCTCGAGGAACGTGCGGCGATCCCAACCGTGCTCGACCGGCACTTGCGGGAGCAAGAGTCCGCGCTGCCCCGCCAGCGTCACCAGCAACCCATGCCGGCCAATCTCAACCTGCTCCGGATCGATGGCCACCAGGGGTGAAAGCACGCTCAGGGACACTTCGAGTTGCGGGGCTTCGTCACGGCTGACCGGGCGAAAGCGCGCGTCCTGCGATGCCGCCGCCTGCGCCGTCTCCGCCACCGCCCGGTAGAGCGGCGCGACCGGGTAGATGTAGCCCACGCAGCCGCGCAATTCCCCCCGCAGATAAATCGTCGTGAACACGCCTCGCGGTTCGGCGAGGTGCGGGCTGGGAGCATTGGTGGCAAGCGGGCGCCCCGCGAGATCGGACTCGACCGCCTCATGCGCCAGCCGCAACAGCAGCGCGCGTTCCGCCGGGGAATACTCGCCGGTTGCCGGCGACACGGGCTGGGCAGGGTCGGCTTCCACGGGAGGCGGGTTACGAGGTGGGAACAACATTGCGCTTGCGCCGGCTCAGCACAAAAGCGCGCCGCCGGCTCCTTACCACCTGGCGGTCAATCTTCGACCAGAAAGCGGCAAAGTAGTCGATCGCGGACAGCAACGACAGACACACCATGAACCAGATCGCGGCCCACGCGATCCAGTGCACGGGCAAGAAATAACCGCCAAACAGCGGCCATTCTTTCCATCGGTGATCGAGGATCACGGCAACCACCGAGACGATCTGCACCACCATCTTGAACTTTCCCAGTTCACTGGCTTCAATAGTGAAGCCTTCGTTCGCGGCGATGCCGCGCAGCCCGCTGACCAGGAACTCTCGCCCAATCACGATCACCGCGACCCAGGCCGGCACCAGTCCGGGGTTGAACTGCACCAGGGTAATGTAGGCGGACGCGATCAGCATCTTGTCCGCCAGGGGATCGAGCAAAATGCCCATGGTCGTGATCTGCCCGCGCTTGCGCGCCAGGTATCCATCGATTCCGTCAGTGATTGACGCCGCGATGAACAGCGCCGACGCTAACAGTTCCCTCTCGCCGTGGACGCCATGCAAATGAATCGTCGACAATACCCAGATCAGCAGCGGAATGCATAGTATGCGGACAAACGTGATGGAGTTAGGCAGATTCACGGGGAGCATCGAGCGCCGTCCGCGGGATCACGAAAACAGCGTTGAATTGATTATCCTCCACGCTGCAACAGGAAAGCAATGGACAGAAGGGCAGGATTCCATTCCCTCTTTCCCCGCCATCGAAAGCGAGTTCGTTCCCGCTGTCCCCGGCGGCAGTGCGCCGGACACCGCCGGGGCCCGCCTCCTACTCCTGATTCTGGTTATGCGTTGGTGCCGGTTTTTCCCAGAGACTGCAGCAGGCTCGTTCCCATCTCCAGCAAAGTAGAGTGTTGCGGGATCTGGCCGTTCGGGGTCAACTTGTCGACCAGGCTTGGCAAAAGTTGGGAGAGCGCCGCTCCAGCCGCATCCGGAGAGATGCCCACTTTGGCCGCCATCTGCTTTACCTGGTCGCTGCCCAGCACATGCTGAATCTGGTCGGCGGTAATCGGTAGATTCTGTCCCGTCCCAACCCAGGACGATGCCAGGCCTCCGAGCCCTTTCTCATGAAACGCCTGCAGTAGTCCCGACAGTCCTCCCGGCTGGTTATTGATCATCTGAAGCAAACTGGTCGCGAGTGGATTCGAGCTGCCGCCCAACATGCTGTTGGCTGCTTTGTTTTCTAAATCATCAAGAATGCCCATGGTACCTCCTCGGAAATTTCAAGGTGAAACGAGGTTTAAGCCCGGAAAAACAATTCGGCGCCGGCTGCCCTCAGACCACGTGCGCCGGCGCCGAATCCAGTTTTGCGTTGCGAAAACATCTTAGCCCTGCTTGGCGATCACCATGCCTTTGATCTTGTTGTAAGTAGCTTGGGGAATGATCTTCTTCTTCACCAGCTCGGTCTTGGTCTTGTAGGGACGGCCATCGATGATTTTCTGGGAATACTTCTCGCCGATTCCCGGCAGGGCGTCGAGCTGTTCCTTGGTGGCCGAGTTGAGGTCGACCAGGTCCGCCGCGGCCGCTGGTTTTTGGGCGGTGCTCTTTTTCGAGTCGGCCTGCGGGGCAGCCGACCCTGTGCGTGCCAGGCTCGTGCCGGCGATCAACAGCATCGCCAACACTCCCAGCACAATACGAGTCATCAGGGGATTGCGTTTCATGGCTTCTCCTTAGTCTCTCTTGGATTCTTTGTATCCGGCTGCCTGCGCTTCGGATTCCGTCATGAACTTGCCGTTCTTGGTCTTTCCGTAGAACTGGCCGCCCTTGTGATAAATCCCGCTATCGAGGTTGACCCAGACCCTGCCGCTGGACTTGGCAGCAGCCGCTTCGGAATCTGAGGCGGCGCCCGTCGGGGCCGCTTTCGTCGAGGTCCTCTTCGCCGGTGCAGGGGCGCTGTTCGACGAGGGCGCGCTGGCGGGGGCACTCATCGCTGACTTGTCCGCGGCCGGCGTGGCAGGGGCCGCCATTCCCGAATCGCTGGGGGCGGTCTTGCTCTTCCGGCTCTTCTTGGGCGTGCCGCTCTCGGCATTCGCAGCAGGCTGCTCGCTGGCTGCAGCCGTATCGGCGGTTTTCTTCTTGCGGCTCTTCTTCGGAGTGCCCGCCTCAGCATCGGCATTCGCGGTGGACTGATCGCCGGCCGCGGCGGTATCCGCACTCTTCTTCTTGCGGCTTTTCTTGGTGGTTCCGGACTCGCCATTCGCGGCGGCTGCAGCAGCCTGGTCGCTGGTCGCGGTGCTGTCGGCGGTCTTTTTCTTCCGGCTTTTCTTGGTGGTGCTGGCCTCGGTACCCGCGTTGGCCGTCTGCTCGCCGGAAGCGGTTGCATCCGCGCTCTTCTTCTTGCGGCTTTTCTTGGTCGCGGTGTCGCTGGAGGCCGTGGAAGTATCCGCCGCCGCGGCACCGGAATCGGCTGTCGCTTTTTTCTTCCTGGACTTCTTGCTGGTTGTCGTATCCGGCGCCGCAGACTGGTCCGCGGCCGCCGCCGCATCCTTCTTCGCCTTCCTGGATTTCTTCTTGGGAGTCGTCGTATCGGTGTTCTGGTCGCTGGGACTGGCCTGGGGCTTCGCCACCGCCGATGCGATCGACAGCACGAGCAACAGGCTCAGCCCTGCCATCCACGTAGTGATCCTGATGGGGAGTCTGGTCATAAAAGGGGTCCTCATTATGTGAGGGGCATTCGGACAGCCCCGGCTGTTGGAACTTGCGAGAAGCTCGAGCTCACCTTGCTCGTGAGAGGCCAGTGAACCGCGTGGCCCAGTTCGGCATCGCCCGCGGGCAGCCATCATGCCAGTCCCCGGACATCCAGGTCAACCCTGAGGCCGGGGCCCCGACAGCTTGCCGCAAGCGGGGAGGGCCGGCCCTGAGAAGTCGCCGGCTTTCACTCCGGCAACATCCCTCAGGCCCAGGACTGACGACCTCCGACTGACGACCGTTTAAGCGTAGATGCCGCGCTGCTTGATGGTGTAGGCCACGCGATCGATCGCCAGCATGTAGGCGGCAATGCGATTGTGCACGTGGTGGGTCTCCGCGTAGCGCACCACGTCATCGAACGCGGATACCATGATTTCCTCCAGTTGCTCGTTGACCAGAGATTCTTTCCAGAAGTAGCCCTGCCGGTCCTGGACCCACTCGAAGTAGGAAGTCGTGACCCCCCCGGCGTTGGCCAGGATGTCGGGAATGACAAACACTTTCTTTTCCGCCAGCACTTCGTCGGCCGCGGCAGTGGTCGGTCCGTTGGCGCCTTCCGCCAGGATCTTGCATTTCACGCGATCCACGTTCCGGCTGGTGATTTGATTTTCCGTGGCCGCTGGAATCAGGATCTCGCAATCCACCGTCAGCAATTCTCCCGCGGGATACGTCTCCGCTTCCGGAAATCCCTGGATCGTTCCATTCTTCTGGCGAAATTCCCAGAGCGCCTCCACATCAATTCCGTTCTTGTTGAAGAGGCCGCCGCCCACTTCATCGAGCCCGATGATCTTGTATCCCTTGGCCGCCATCAGGCGCGCGGCATTCGATCCGACGTTGCCGAAGCCCTGCACAATGACCCGCGAGCTTTCGCGGCTGAGACCCAGTTTCTTGATCGCTTGCTCGCACACGATCAGGACGCCGCGTCCGGTCGCCTCGCGCCGCCCGCGCGACCCGCCGATGTTAATCGGCTTGCCTGTGACCACCGCCGTCACCGTCTGCCGCATGTGCATGGAATAGGTATCCATCATCCACGCCATGATCTGCTCGTTGGTGTTCACGTCGGGCGCGGGCACGTCTTTTTCCGGCCCGATAAAATCCACCAGCTCCGCCGTGTAGCGGCGCGTCATGCGCTCCAGTTCCCCCATCGACATCCGGTGCGGATCGCAAATCACTCCCCCCTTGGCGCCTCCGAACGGGATATTCACCACCGCGCACTTCCAGGTCATCCAGCTTGCCAGGGCGCGAACTTCATCCAGCGTGACATCGGGCGCGTAGCGGATCCCGCCTTTCGCCGGTCCGCGGGCGATGGAGTGCTGTACTCGAAAACCGGTGAACACTTCCAGGTGGCCGTCATCCATCTGCACCGGAATGTGCAGGATGATTTCCCGCGTGGGGTAGCGCAACACTTTCCACAGGCCCTCATCAAGGTTCAGCTTGTGGGCGGCCAGATCAAATCGGGCCGCCTGGGATTCCCAAGGATTGGTTTCCTGCTCCATGGTTACGCTTTTCATTCGTATCTCCAGAAATGATTGCTGTTTATCAGATGCGCCAAATCTGACTCCGCGCACAAATCGAGCAGTATATGGGGGCCGGGGCAGCGTGGCAAGCCGAGGACCTTTCTCAGCAGCATCCAGAAGATGGCCTTTAGCGTCCGGCCGGAAGCTTCATTTCCATGCCTTCCGCCGCGGCCCGTACGCGCGGATAGTAGTTCCGCGCATCCTGCACCACCTTATCAATGACCGTGTCGTCGTGGTCCGGATCATGATGAAACAACACCAGTTCCTTGGCTCCGCTTTCCATCACGATCTTCACCGCTTCCCGCCAATGACTATGTCCCCATCCCCGCCGCCGCGCCTCGTACTCCTCCGGCAGGTACTGCGAATCGTAGATGAGGACGTCGGCGCCTTCGGCGAGCTGGCGGACGTTTTTGTCGAACGTTTCGTCACCGGGTTCATTGTCGGTGGCATAGACCAGGATGCCTTCCTTGGTCTCCAAGCGGAATCCCATGCAGCCCTGGGGATGGTTTAGCCACATGGCGCGCATGGTCGCATGATCGTCCAGCTGGGTCTGGCCTTCCTCGATATCGTAAAAGTTTCGCTGCGACTTCATCTCGCTGGTATTGACCGGAAAGTAAGGCGAAGCCATCTGTTCTTCCATCACCCGCTGCAGGCTGCGCGTCCGGCGGGAGGAGTGGAACACGAACCGGTTCTGGCTGTTCTCGTAGAGGGGGCGAAAGAACGGGATGCCCTGGATGTGGTCCCAGTGAAAGTGGGAAACAAAAATATGGGCGGAGATCGGCTTCCCCTGGGCTTCGCTCTCCAGTTGCTGGCCTAAGGTCCGTAAGCCGGTACCGCAATCAAAGACATAGAGGCTCTCGCCGAAGCGGACTTCGACGCAGGAAGTATTCCCTCCGTATCGCAAGTTCCCGGCTTGGGGGGTGGGCGTCGATCCGCGCACTCCCCAGAACTTGACCCGCATACCCCCCCGTTCCCCTGACTTTAGGCTGAATGCTAATCTTCTGACGCTGCCCGCCCAACGTCAATTGTTTCGCTGGTTCCGATAGTAACGGAGGTGTAACTGCGCAACCTCTCCTCGCCGGCCCGCTTCCTGGGAACCTGAGGATAAACGGGTCAGTGGCTAGGGTGCCAATCGCGAGAATCCAGGCCTGGGTCAATGAATGCAAAGGCCTGATTACCGGCCGTTTTTTTGAACGAATACTACCCTGCCGTACACTTCTGCCTATGAGAAACGTGTGCTTCGCAATTGTCCTGCTGATGCTCATCTGTGCAGGTGTGGGGGCACACGCCGCGCAACAAGCCCCGGCGGCGGGAGCGGATTTCCTCGCGCCCTTTCCCGAGCATCATGTGATCGCCAATATCTACTTCGTGGGCAGCCGGGGATTGGGCATTTATCTGGTTACAACTCCCCAGGGGCACATCCTGATCAACTCCGGATTAGTGGATTCCGTGCCCCTGATTCAGAAGAGTGTCGAGAAAGCGGGGTTTCGATTCAGTGACATCAAAATTCTGCTGATCAGTCATGCGCATTTCGATCACGATGCCGGTGCGGCGCGGATCAGGAAATTGACCGGCGCCAAATATATGGTGATGGACTCCGATGTGCCGGTGGTCGAGTCTGGTGGCAGTAAAGACTTTTTCTACGCCCACACTCCCGGGATGCTTTATCCGTCCGCGAAAGTGGATCGCGTCCTGCACGACGGCGATACCGTAAGCCTGGGCGACAGTGTGCTGACAGCGCACCTGACTCCGGGCCACACCCGCGGCTGTACCACGTGGACGATGAAGGTGGGCGAAGGCGGCCAAAGTTACGACGTAGTAATTGTGGGCAGTCCTAACGTGAACCAGGGATACAAACTGGTGAACAATGCGGCGTACCCGCAGATCACCAGCGATTACGAGAAGACCTTCCGTGTGCTGCGGTCGCTGCCCTGCGACGTGTTTCTCGGTTCCCATGGGAGCTATTACGACATGGAGTCGAAATACGCGCGCATGACCGGCAGCGCAAACCAGTTTATCGATCCCAAGGGCTACCAGGAATTTGTGACGGAGCGGGAGCAGGCGTTTCGATCGGAATTAGCCCGCCAGCAGGCGGCAGCACGGTAAGCGTGCGTTCTTGGACGACGGTTGCAAAACTCCGGTTGCAATGGTTGTCGGATCTTCCCCTTGTCCTTCCCTTATCCTTGCCACACATGGTGACCGCACGTGCACACTACGGTTTCGGTGGGTTGTTGCTTCGTCAATTGTTGTTTGCAGATGGGACACGGTTTCGTCATCACGTACGTCATCGTCTTTATTCCTTGGCTGATCGCTCGATGATTGGAATTGTGGAACCGATTACGAGGCCATAGTTTTTCGTCTGACATGGCAACAACCCGACAACTGATGCTACAACCCCGGTTTCGACCTGTCTGATCAAGAACGCTCACATCGTGGCACTGTTTCGTGACCCGCCATCTTTTGGAAAGGCACTTGCACAACGGTTGTCCATTGCACGTGTCTTGGACGTGCATCATTGTCTTGCGACATGATCTCGGGGACGCATGAACTTACCATGTCCGAGAATGTCCAATAGGAATCACCGTGAGTGCGACAATCGAGCTGCAGTTCGGATCGGGTGCAAGGATCTCCATGGCTCTTTTTCGGACGACGCTGCTGGTCGCACTCCTCGCCTGCGCGCTTGCACGGAGCGCGGCTCCTGCCGATCAAAATGCGAGCCCGCGGGACAGCACACAAGATCGGGACAGCGCACAGGATATGGACCGTTCCATCAAGGCCGGCGACGACTTCTATCACTACGCGAATGGGGGCTGGCTCAAAACCGCAACCATCCCTGCGGGTCAGCCAAGCTACGATACGCGCGCAATCCTGGTGGCGAGAACCAGCCAGCGGGTCCACGATCTCATTCAAGAGGCGGCCGCGGCCAAGTCCGCCAAGGGCAGCACCGCGCAGAAGGTGGGCGATTACTACGCGAGCTTCATGGACGAAAGCGGCATCGAGGCCCAGGGGATGAAACCACTGGCCGAGGAAATGGCGGTGATCTCAGCCATCCCAGACCGGGCGTCGCTGGCCGCTTATCTCGGCACCACGTTGAATAGTGAGGTGGACGGACTCACGGGCAATGCCGACCATATTTTCGGCGTGTGGGTGAATCAGAGTTTTACCGACTCGGAGCACTACGTTTTCCACTTCCTGCAGGGCGGCCTGGGAATGCCGGATCGCGATGATTACCTCGACCCGTCGTCGAAGATGGCCGGGTTGCGCGCCCAGTATCAGTCGCACATCGCGGCGATGTTGAAACTGGCAGGCGTCGCCGAGTCCGAGACCAGGGCGGCGCGCATCCTGCAGCTTGAAATCCGGATCGCCCAGGCTCACGCCCCCGATGCCGACGCCTCGGACGTATTCAAACAAAACAACCCGTGGAAGCGCGCCGACTTTGGCGTCAAGGCGCCGGGCATGGATTGGGACGCTTTTTTCAAAGCGGCCGGTGTTGCCACGCAGCCGGAATTCATCGTTTGGCAGCCATCGGCTGTGACCGGTACTTCCGCTCTAGTCGGGAGCGAAGCCATCGATCTGTGGAAGGACTATCTCCGGTTTCACCTGATCGAACACTATGCCAGCGTCTTGCCCAAGGCGGTGGCTGCCGAGCACTTCGCTTTCTATGGCACGATCCTGTCGGATACACGGCAGGTGCCGGAACGCAGCCCGGACGCCATCGCTGCCACCAACGCAGCCCTGGGCCAGGCAGTCGGCCAGCTTTATACGCAACGTTATTTCCCTCCTGAGGCTAAGGCGAGAGCGCAAGCCATGGTCGGCGATCTGATCGCGGCCTATCGGGCCCGCATTCCCACTCTCACCTGGATGTCACCGCCGACGAAGGAAAAGGCGTTGACCAAACTGGATGCGCTTCGGATCGGCGTCGGCTACCCTGACAAGTGGATCGACTATTCGACGCTTGAGGTCAGCCGCGGCGACGCGTTTGGAAATATGCGCCGGGCGGAGGCTTTCAATCGTTTGCGCAATCTGGCCAAGCTGAAACAGCTGGCTGATCCCGATGAGTGGAGGATCGATCCGCAGATCGTCGGCGCGGTCATTGTGTTTACCCCAAACACCGAAACTTTCTCAGCCGGCCTCCTGCAGCCGCCCTTTTTCGATGGCCAAGGGGACGCAGCCTCGAATTACGGATCCGCCGGAGCCGGCATTGCTCACGAAATCAGCCACAGCTTCGACGAACTGGGCAATATTTACGACGCCCAGGGCCGGATCGGCAATTGGTGGACCCCCGAGGATCTCGCCAAATACCACGCGGCAGCGGCCAAGCTGGTGACGCAATTCAACCGCTACTGCCCGTTTTCCGATCTTTGCGTCGATGGCAAGCGCGTCCTGACTGAAAATATCGCCGACCTGGCCGGGCTGCTGACCGCGCATGACGCTTATGTCCTGTCGCTGAAAGGCAAGACCGATCGTGTCATCTCTGGACTGACTGGCGAACAGCGGTTTTTCCTGGCATTCGCCCAGCGCTGGCGGAAAGCTCAGAGCGACGCCGCGCTTCTCCGCCAGGTCAAAACCGACATTCATGCGCCCGGGGAATATCGCAGCGATACCGTCCGCAATGTCGAAGCCTGGTACAAGGCCTACGCCGTCTCGCCCAGCGACAAGTTGTATCTGAAGCCGGAAGATCGCGCTCTGATTTGGTGACCTCGATACCCACCCTAGATCATGAGAAACGCCCTTTTAAGAAGCGTGAATTCCGGATGGTTGGTCGTCAACTCTTGCAGGGATCCCGGCTACAACGAAGGGACTGCGTCGAGCTGGGCTCTGGCCTGTTTGAGGTCTGCGGTTTCGAAGCCTTCGGTGAAGGAGGCGTAAATCTCCGCAAGCTGCCGGCGGGCTGAGCTCCCAGGGCTGGGCTCAAGACGATCCATACACAGCGCAGCTCGCAGTTCCCACCATCTCGTTCGCTCTTGCGCTGCGATACTCAGCGCCTCCGCAAAGCTGGCTCGCGCCTGCGATAGAGCCGACCCTGCGGGTGGGTGGCCAGAAAGCTTGTTCTTCGATAGTAAACCCCCGGTCTTTACGAATAATTCGCCTTTGATCCGATGCAACTCCGCAAGCGCGTACCCCTCTCCGGTGTTCTCGGCGAGTGCCAAGGCTTTGGTGATCACTGCAAAGCCTTCCTCCAGCCGTCCCGCTTTGCTTAGTTGATCAGCCAGCAGTCCCAGAAAGTATGGGGAGCGGAGTTTTGCGCCCGTCACTTCGTATTCTGCCAGACCCCGTTGCATCTTCTCGATTCCACCTTCCGCATCCCCCAGTTCAGCTTCCGCCCAGCCGAGTTCGATCAGGCCGTATGTCGACCAAAGCGCCAAGCCATACTCGTCTGCGAGTGCGATTGCCTCTTTCGCGAACACTCGAACCAGGGGCGCGTCGCCTCGCAGTTGATGGAGTTGCGCCGCGACATGCTGGGCAACCACCAGAGTCTGAGGATGATCAAGCTCTCGCGCCAACGCCAAACCCGTTGCCAGTCGTTCGGCAGACTGATCGGGGTAGCCCAGCGGAAAAAGTGCCAGGGCAGCAAAGCATTCAACCATCACCTTGTTGTCGAATCCGCCGGTGAACACCTTGTTGCTGTGGTCGTAATGTTCGGCATTAAGTGCCGCGCCCTTTTCAAGGTGCTTGAGCGCTTCGGAGCATTGTCCTAAAAGGACAAGCACCGCCCCTAGCGACCGCTGTGCTTCCATGATCAACGCGCCGTCCTTGAGATCCTCACCCAGCTGCAGGAGCTGATGTGACATCTCCAATGACGTATGCATGTTTCCACTGAACTGTTGGTACATATTTAATGACCACAGCATGTAGAACAATTCGGGAGACGGACCCTGCCGCCAGAACAGCTCGCGACCGGCCGCATTGATCCTTTCCACCTCCTCCGAAGCAAATCCCTTGGTGGCCATCAGGGAGGCGCACAGGATCATGCGTAGTTTCATTTCCTGTTTTGCGTGCCCGGAAGCTTCGGGCAGGAGTTTGAGTGCCTCCAGACCGCGGTTGGCCAGGTCGACCGCCTCGTGGTGGGCGGAACGCGCGGCCGCATTTTCTGCCGATTGCAGCAGGTACTCGAGGGCGCGAGGCCAATCGTGGCTCTGCTCGAAATGCATGGCCAGTTCCGCCGCAATTTCGCTCCCGCGATCACCGTAAATCACCACTCCGCGTTCGGCGATGCGATGGTGAATTTGCGAACGGCGCATCGGAGCCATAAGCCGGTAGGGCACTTCTCGATAGAGCACATGAACAAAACGGTGACGCGGGGTGATGGTTCCGTCCGGCAGTGCAACCAACCACGCGGGCGACAGAAACTGATGCCGTCTTGCCAATTCTTCGCAATGGTTTTCGACCCATTCCGCCGGCATGTCGAGTCCGGCCGCAATCGCAACTGACGAACACTCCATTCCAGCCACGCTCGCCCCTTCCAGGACCTTGCGCTCGTCCGGGCTGAGCCGCTCGATTTGTTTTTCGATGAGCTGTCGCAGGTTTGCCGGAACTCCCTTTTCCACTTCTGACAAATCCACCCCTAAGTTCCATTTCCCGTTTTCTTCGACGATCATCTTCTGGTCAGTCAGGTACTCCACCAGGTTGACCGTGAACAGCGGATTCCCCTCAGTTCGCCCGTAAATGGCTCGCCGCAACCTCGCTGGAAACTGGTGGCCGGGAAATCTCGCCGCCAGGTGCTGCGCGACGAATTCCTCAGACAGACACTCCAGTGCAAGTTCGTGGCACAGTCCGTGCGCCTGCAGTTCCCGTTTCACGGCTTTGAGGGGATGATCCGCCAGAATCACCTCGACGGGCCGATAGGTGCCGATCACCATCAGGCGAGCCGGATCGCGCCGCCGTGCCAGGTACGAGACCAGGTCGAGTGTCGAGTAGTCGCTCCAGTGCAGGTCCTCAAGGATCAACAAAACCGGAGACTCCGCCGTCAGAGTCTCGATGGCCTCAGCCATCTCTCGCAGCATCCGCTCCCGGGTCGTATCCCCAGCTTGAGAGGGCAATTGCTCCCTTTCCGTTTGGGGAAGCAGCGATGGCATCTGCGCGAGCCATGCGGGTGCGTGCTCCCGCAGGAGCTCCAATACCCGGCCGCCCTCAGACGATCGGCAGAGCCGAGAGAACCCGTCGAGCACCGGCAGATAAGCTTCGCCCGCGCCATAGTGTTCCAGGCATTGTCCGTGCGCCACCCGGATTTGCGGCAGTTGCGCAACTTGCTCCAGAAGGCCCTGCACGATGCTGGTCTTTCCAATTCCGGGCTCCCCAGTGATAAAGACCGTCTGGCGCTCTCCCGTCAGGGACTGATCCAGCCAGCCTCGCAGTTTGGCCAACTCCGCCTCGCGGCCCAAAAGTCTGCCGGTGGGCGCCGGAGAAGTAAGTGCGACTGCTTCCGGCGGGAACGGTGGAGTCGCCACTGGTGCCGCGGCAACCGGGCGGCCGATCCATGCCGGTTCGCAGAGTTTCCCGATGAAGCGATAGCCGCGCCGATGCGCGGTCTCAATATAGGTTGGGGATCCCGCGTCGTCCTGCAGCGCTTCGCGAAGTTGCCGGATGTTGTCCTTAAGGACCGCGTCACCTACGAAAGTCCCCGGCCACACCGTATCCAGCACTTGTTGCTTGTTGACGAGCTGTCCGGGATGCTCAAGCAACAATCTCAGAACCGCAAACGCCTTAGGTCTCAGAGAGATCGCTCGCGTGCCCTGCCATAGGCACTCGTTCCCGAGGTCAAGCCGAAATTGTCCGAAAGTGATCTCTTTTGCGGCGTGCATTGCACTTAGCCACCAGCGCTGAAATTGTTTCTACTTGGACTCCTGTAGTCACTTCGCGGTTTCAAACTATTGTCAGCCCCCAGTCAAGGCCCGGAAACCAGTTCGGACGCTGTTCCCAGCCCCCGTTCCAGGCACCCGTGGAATCCCACTGAAACACCACGCCAACGTGACAACTACGTTATGACTCGCAGCCAACCGGCCACTATTCTCAGCTCGTGACGAAGGGACTGCAACACGCAAAGGCTTTCGTGGTCCAGTTCCGGAGCGCCGACGAGGGTGACCCAGGCAAGCTGTCGGGCCGAGTTGAGCATGTGGCATCCGGGCGTACCGCAACATTTCAGGCTATTAGCGAACTGCCGCAGCTCCTGCTGGGCATGCTGCGCAGCATGGCTGCGGATGAAAGCGATGGAACCGAGTGAGCAAGGCGTGCGGGTGCCTCTTCCAACAATCGAAGCACAAGGAGAAGGAGAAAGATATGGACAACAATCGCGGTGGACAATTTCGGAATCACAAAATGGCGGGGGCTGGGGTGCGCGGACTGCTTCTGGCCCTCATAGCGATGGCTTGCACTGGCATCGCCTCTGCCCAGGACTTCACGGTGCTGAAATTCAAGGGCGGAATCGGGGTCATTCCGGTTACCGGTGTGGCCGCAAATGGGACTGTCAACCTCAATATCGTACGGGGTGTCAATCCTGCCGGGCCCTGGCGGATCGCGGACCTGGATGCGAGTGTGAGGTCGGATGGGAGCGTAAGAATCAAGGGACGAGGCTTGCTTCTGGCAGCTGGGAATGGCATTGGAACCAATGCCGGAGCGAATGTCTTCGCAACTTTATTCTGCGGGCCTGCCAACGCTGCCAGCGCCCACAACTCGCCGCGCGTAGCCTTGGATGCGGACGGAGACTTCAGGATCGATGACGTCCTGACGCCGGCTTTGCCGGCCACGTGCGATACACCCGTCCTCCTCATCCGCAACGGGGCGGGGTCCGGCGTGTGGTTCGCTGCGGGCATCCCTGAACTCAAATAGGAACCCGCAAGAAAGCCCCCATCCGAAAGTCTTGCTGTTCGAGGCCGAGGATGGGGGCGGTGCCACGGGGAGGCGGATATGGGAACAACTCTTGCGGTTTGCAATTCGCCACAATTCAGAATGACAGAATTCCCACATGACGACTTGGCTTTCGTCCACGCTTGCAAGAGCGGAGATGCGAGCGCGTTCGAGGAACTCGTGAAGCGATATGACAGGAAACTCTTCAGAATCGCTTATCACGTCACCAAGAACCGGGAAGACGCAGAGGATGTCGTGCAGGAAACCTTTCTGAAAGCGTTTCGAAACCTGGACCAGTTCCAGGGGAACTCACAATTCTCCACTTGGCTGGTTCGTATCGCCATAAACCAGTCGCTCATGAAGCTGCGTAAGCCGCTGAGGAACAAAGAAGTAGCCCTCGACCAGGAGACCGAGACGGGCGAAATCTCGCGCGATGTTGCCGACTGGGCGCCCAACCCTGAAGAACGCTACCGGGCAGCGGAGTTGCGGGAGATCTTGCTCAAGGCGCTTCAAACGCTGCGGCCCACCTTGAGTCTGGTGTTTGTGCTACGGGACGTCGAAGGGCTGTCAACCGAGCAGACTGCAGAAGCCCTGAACCTCACAGAGACCGCGGTAAAGGCACGGCTGATGCGGGCGCGGCTGCAGCTGCGGGATCGGTTAAGTCACTACTTCCGGAAGACGGTGCAGCGTTAAGCCCCTCCGGTATAGAAGGGAGCCACGACGCGGCATCGCGTTGAGGGCTCAACCCCGGTGAACAACGATCGAACAGCATCCACCCTTTTGACTGTGTTTTTTAAACCGCTGTGCGGCACACCCGGATACGAATCGGCATCTCCATTCTGCGGGGCGCGCGCCGCAACTCGCTTCCCCTATAATCGAAGTCTTCCCGAGGGTGCTTTTCGACCGGCGCGGAACGAAAGATCTGCAATGCTGCAGCCCGACTATAAAGAGTTTGTCCGCCTGGCTCGCGGGGCCACGCTGGTCCCGGTGGTCAAGTCGGTCACCGCCGACCTGCTCACGCCGGTGTCCGCCTTCCTGGCGGTGGCCGAGAACGAGCCGCACTGCTTTCTGCTCGAATCGATCGAACGCGGCGAGCAGATTGGCCGCTATACCTTCCTGGGCGCGCGCCCCTACATGCGGGTTTGGACGCGCGGCGACGAAATCACCATCGAACGAGGCAAACGGCGGGAACGCAAAACCGGCGACGTCTTCGCAACCCTGAAGACGCTGCTTCGCGCGCATCGTCCCGCGCACATTGCCGGACTCCCTCCCTTCACCGCCGGCGCGGTTGGCTACTTCGCCTACGACGCCGTGCGCCGCCTGGAAAAAATCGGGGAGCACGCCAAGGATGATCTGTCCGTGCCCGACTGCGTCCTGATGTTCTTCGACCGATTGCTCGCCTTCGATCACCTGCGCCACCAGATCCATATCATTGCCACCGCCGACGTCTCCGCCGACAGCCCCAAGCGCGCTTACGACCGCGCCTTGAAAGACATCCTCGCCATCGAGAAGCGCCTGGCCGCCGGTTTGCGCCCGGTACACTGGCAGAAAACCAAGCCCAAGCGAGGCCGCCTCAAGGTCCACGCCGGAACCAGTCGCGATCGCCACATCCGCAGTGTCGAACGAGCCAAGGAGTACATCGCCGCCGGAGACATCTTCCAGGTGGTCCTGTCCCGCAGGCTCGACTTCCAGCCCGACGAGTCTCCCTTCAACCTCTACCGGGCGCTGCGCACCGTGAACCCTTCTCCCTATATGTACTTTCTCCGCATGGGAGACGCGCACGTGCTGGGATCTTCACCTGAAATGCTGGTGCGGGTCACGGGCCGGAAACTCGAATACCGCCCGATTGCCGGCACCCACCCCCGCGGCAAAGACCAAGCCGCCGATGATCTGCTGGAGCAACAGATGCGGACCGACGAGAAAGAACGCGCCGAGCACGTCATGCTGGTGGACCTCGGGCGCAACGATCTCGGCCGGGTCAGCGAATACGGTTCGGTGAAAGTGCGCGACCTGATGTATGTGGAGCGCTATTCGCACGTCATGCATCTGGTGTCGGCGCTGGAAGGCAAACTCCGCCCCGAACTGGATGCGATCGACGCCTTCGCCGCCTGCTTTCCCGCCGGCACCCTGAGCGGCGCCCCCAAGGTGCGCGCCATGCAGATTATCGAAGAACTCGAACCGACACGACGGGGAGTCTATGGCGGAGCGGTCCTGTATGCCGACTTCGCCGGCAACCTGGACTCCTGCATCACCATCCGCACCATGTTTATGAAAGGCAAGCACGCCTACCTTCAGGCCGGAGGGGGCATCGTCGCGGACTCCGACCCGGCCAAAGAATTCCAGGAAACGCTCAACAAAGCGCAGGCGGTATTGCGAGCGGTCGAGATCGCCCGCAACGGAAACCTGTAATCGCGGCGGAGGTGGTGGTTGGGTGTTGGTCGTTGGCTGCTGGTGGTTGGCTCACACGTCCCGGCGATTCAGCCGTTTCTCTCGGCGTACTCTGCGGGTTTTCTCTGCGTGCTCTGCGGTTTAAGGTTTTTGCCAGACGCGCAGGCCCAGGACTGATTAGCTGCAGGCTAACAATCGCCACCAGAAGCCCTCAGGCGAGCCGCCGCGGCGCCGGAGTGCTAAACCTCGCCCTCACCCCCAAAGTGCGCCCTGAACGCATCCAGCCGCAAATACATGGCATTTTGCGCGATGCCTGGACCGTGGTTCCCGACCGGGAACCGCCCTCGAACCTGCTTTCAATAACTTAGCTAATAGCGAACCAAAAAGATAATGTCGGCCGGCGTTCCGGGACGACCGCATCCCCGTCAGGAAACTCCAGCCGAAGGAGGTAGCCCACGATCGCCGCCATCCGCCAGGCTGACGTACACCGCCGCCCCATACAGCAGAAGGATTTCCAACCCGACGAAGTCGCCGTGAAGGCTGTGAATCGCGATCGCCAAAGCGAAAATTACCAGCAGGGCATAACCGCCTGCCCGGGCCGTAACCGGCACCAGGAACAGCAGCGCGGCCAGGATTTCACTCCCGGACAAGACCAGGCGAATGCCGGTCAGCGCGCCCGGGTGAGCCGCATCGTGCAATTTCGCCAGGGCCCCGTGAAATGCCCGGTACGATTCCAGCAGGACAACCAGGCCTTCCGTCCAGTGCAGTACGCGGATCGCCCAGCTGGTGCGCCGCCCGGTCATTTTGATTTTCGTTTCGGAGTGCTGGCCCGGACGTGGGCGCTTTCCTTGAGCTTGTGGCTGGCGTTGGCGTCGAGATCAAGTCCGTAGAATTTCTTCAGATCCTTGATGCGCCGCAGCGAGTCTTCACTGAACGGTGTTTTCCCATCGAAAGCGTGCAGGACAATTCCTTCCAGCAGGTCGCCGAGGGTGAGGTCGTGGTATTCGGCGAAGGCCTTCAGCACTTTCAGCAGGCGTTTTTCCATGCGCACGCCGGTTTGTACGCGCTCGACTACGAGGCGGCTGTCTTCGACTGGATTCATGGTATCAATGTACCAAAATACCAAGGTACACACAAGCCCGCGCGTTTGCCGGAGGGGGAACGAAGGTGCCAGTGCCGCCTGGCGCCCGCGCGCCTTGGACGACGTTCGGCGGCCTCACCGCGCTCAGGATGACAAACCGGGGGACGTTGCCAGGCGGTCACCGCAGGGTGGAAGAAGCATTAACGGCCCCAGGGCCAAACCCGGGATCCGGCCAGCAACCTGAGACCTTGAAAACCTGAGACCCTGAGAGGTGACAGGGAAAACCTGCTCTCCTACCGTGCCAGGAAGTTCTGCACCAGTTTTTTGCCCTCGTCGGTGAGCACCGATTCGGGATGAAACTGCACGCCCTCGACGGGAAACCGGCGGTGGCGCAGGCCCATGATCACTGTGGTTCCGTCGCGCTCGACGGTGCGGGCGCTGACTTCAAGATCCGCGGGCAGGCTGTCCTCGGACACGATGAGCGAGTGATAACGGGTCGCCGTCATTGGCGATGACAATCCTGCAAAGATCGTTTTGCCATCGTGCTCGACCTGGCTGGTCTTGCCGTGCATAAGATTTTTGGCGCGCACGATCTTGCCGCCAAAGGCCTCGCCAATCGCCTGGTGTCCGAGGCAGACGCCCAATACCGGCACTTTCCCGGTGAAGTAGCGGATCAGTTCGACGCTGATGCCGGCCTCGCCCGGCGTACAGGGTCCGGGCGACACGACGATGCGCTCCGGGCGGAGATTTTCGACATCGGCCACGGTGACCTGGTCGTTGCGCCGCACCTCCACTTCCGCGCCCAATTCGCCTAAGTACTGCACCAGGTTGTAGGTAAAGGAGTCGTAGTTGTCGAGCACGAAGACCATCAGAACCGCCTTCTGACCGGGTCGACCGGATTCCAGTGTAGACCGGATTCGCCCGGGCTGTCGAAACTGGCTTCCCGCCCGGGATTGCCGCGGCGGGTCCGAAGTGGTTGAGTTCAGAAGGGTTCTCTTTCAGGTACCAGCCGGGGTATCGCCTATTGGTGGTCTTGACAGTAAACAGTTGCCACGCCATGCTAACTAGGCTTTTCGGAGGCAAAATTCATGGCCGAGGCCCAGCAGGAAAAACGGTCGACCCGACGTTTTGCATTGCGGTTGCCAGTCGCTGTGACCTATGCCGAGAATGGGACGCAGGAAAAATCCGCGCAAACCCGGGATGTGAGCGCGCGGGGAATCTCGTTTTATGTGGATTCTCCTATTGCATCCGGCTCTGCGATTGAGTTTACATTGACGTTGCCGGCAGAGATTACGCTGACTGAAAGCATCCGGGTCCGGTGCAAGGGCACGGTGGTACGCCTCGACGAGGGCACCCCGAACGGAAAATTGGCGGTCGCTGCTGTCATTGATGAATACGAGTTCCTGTCCGAGTCCTGATCCCGCGGAAGCCCGATTCCCCCGTGCTTCCCCGATTCTGGCCAAATGAAATGGTTGCCCCGGCCAACTGGGGCAAGGTGAAGTGCTTGCCGCAACATTGTTCAAAATGGATGTTCTCGCTGGTGCTGGGTGCAGCTTGCGCTCTGCCGGGAAGTTCTGTACAGGCGCAAACTGCTGATCCGCAGCCGGCCCCGCCTGCAACCGAAACGCGCTCGTCCACGATTCGCCAGATGCTTCAGGCAGAGGCGGCGCGGCGCGCGGCCGCCCGGCAGGCTGCGATCCAAGGCCAGACGCCTGCGCCCGCACAGCCAAACTCCACCCCACCGCGGCCGGCCGAACCCGCCGCGGTCAATCCCGGGGCGAAGCCGCCGGGTGCGCTTTCGACCACTCCCGCGCCGCCACCGGCTGCGGCCTTGTCGGCGCTGCCACCAGCCGCGGTCAAGAGCGTAAAGGTCGTGCACGACAAGATTGCCGGGTCGGCCATTGAGATCGTGACCAGCCGCCCGGTGCCACCCGCGCTGCAGACGCTCGCCAATCCTGCCCGGCTGGTGATTGACCTGCCCAACGCGAACGTGGCCACGAAACAGAAGCGCGCCACGCCGAAAGGTGAGCAGTTCACCGACATCCAGGTGGATCAATTCCAGATCTCGCCGCCGGTGACGCGAGTGACGGTCGATCTCACCGAGGCCCGGCCCTATACCTGGGAGGGCGCCGGGAACCGGCTGACGATTCGCTTGAAACCGCCGGAGGAAGCCAAGGCCAAGGTCGCGCCTCCGGTGCAGCCGCCGACCGTTTCCACCTTTGGATCCGCCGCGCAACCAGCGGTCGTGCCGGTCGCGTCTCACGGGGCAGGCGCTCCGGTGCTTGCCGGAAGCCGGATCGGCAACGGCTCGTCGATCACCGCCAGTGTTGAGACCGCAGTCCTGCACATCGCCCGGGGCGGCGAACTGCATGTTTGCCCGGGCAGCACCGTATCCGTGACTGCGTCCAAGAACAGTCAGGACCTGATGTTCGGCATGAGCACGGGCACGCTCGAGACCCACTACCATCTCGAGACCGCCTCCGACGCCGTGCTGACGCCCGATTTCCGGATTTTGCTGTCGGGTCCGGGAGACTTCGACTACGCGATCAGCTCCAACTCGCACGGCGACACCTGCATCCGCGCCCTGCTGGGCAACACCGCATCCCTGATGGTTTCCGAGTTGATGGGAGACCGCAGCTACCAGGTGAAGCCCACCGAGCAGGTGGTGTTTCATGAGGGAAGACTTGACCGGATGAGCAATGACGTACCGTTCGATTGCGGTTGTGCGGCGCCGCCACCGCCGGTCATGCGCGCCTCCACTCCGCCGGAAACGCAGACCGTTGCCGAGGCGAACCTGCCGCCCAACGTGCATCTGCCTTCGTCGGCTGCTCCGGCCCCAGTGACGCGCGCAGTTCTCGATCCGATGCTACCGCCGCTGCCCATGACGGCGCGGCCGGCGGTCTCCGGGCCCGCGGGGTCCCAGGTGAGCCTGGCGTCGGCGCGTCCGGAAACCGCGCCCTTACCGCCATCCCGGCCGGCCGACATTCACGTTCAGATTGAAGCTCCCTTGGTCTTCCGCAGTGCGGACAAGCCCAGGGCGGCGACCCAGACCGCATCCAACATGCCGCCGAGAGTTCCCACGGCGCAGCCCCGGAGCGATCCGACAGCGCCCATTCCCGTGCCAGCTCCTCCGCCTAAGCCGGTCGAGCCAGCCCAGCCGGCACCGAAGCAACATCGTGGCTTCTTCGGGCGAGTGAAGGGCATATTCTCGGCAGTGTTTCACTAGTCGGCAGTGTTTCACCAGGAAGAACCAACCAGGCAGGGGTCGAGATTCGATCCTTCGAGCATTCCCAATCAAGGCCCAAAGTGTGGACGGCGGGCGAGAGCCCCTTCGAGGCTCCCACGCCCGCCGCTGCACCAGCCTAAGGCCTACTCTCCTTAATCGCGTTTAATCGCCTTCGCGATGGGAGCCGTCTTCTCGCGGGCGACCTCGCGGAGTTCTTCCGCCCACTCCGCACTCCGGTCCACGACGTCGTTGACCCGGTCCTTCGCATCCTCGGACCAGTCCTGCAGGGCGTCGCGGGCATCGCCATAGGTGCGGCGAATGTCCCGGCGCAGCTGTTTGCCGGTCTTGGGCGCCAGCAACAGCGCGAGCAAAGCTCCTGCCCCGATTCCAATCATCAGAAAAGTCACGGCCGTTCCAGCCCCGCTGCTTCTCTCGGAAACCTCGTATTTTCCAACCTTCATAAGAACCACCTTTCGTATCAATGCAGTTGCATTGCTTCAAGTTCTTATTTTACCCCCCGCGAGGCCGACCGTTTCCGTTTTCCCGACGGTTTGGAGCTAGTCTCAACTCCGTGTAAACTAAGGTGTTTGATCCCCGTGTCCGGCGGACAAGTGGCTTGTCCCCGATTCGCCGGCCCCATCGATCGCCATTTTTTGAGGAGACTTTTGGTCGTATGTCGATTCCTGCCACCCAACTTCGCCCCGGCATGATCATCAAGCACAACAATGATCTGCACTCCGTGTTCAGCGTCGAACACCGCACCCCGGGCAACCTGCGCGCCTTCATCCAGGCCAAGTTGCGCAACCTGCGCACGGGCGCGATGTTTGAGCACCGCTTCCGCTCGCCCGATCCCATTGAAAAAATTACCGTCGACGAGATCCACATGGAATTCCTGTATAGCGACGGGGACGATTACTACTTCATGAATACCGAGAACTTCGAGCAGACCCACCTCACGCGCGACACCCTGGGCGACGCGGTCGAGTACCTGACGTCGAACCTGCAAATCAAGGTGGAGTTCTTCGACGGGAAGGCGGTCGGCATCGAACTGCCGCAAACGGTGGAGTTGACGGTGGTCGAAACCGAGCCCGGGCTGAAGAGCGCGACCGCGTCGAGCGTGACCAAGCCAGCCAAGACCGAAACCGGGCTCATCGTGCAGGTTCCACCTTTCATCAATGAAGGGGAAAAGATCAAAGTCGATACCGCCGAGGGCACGTACCTCTCGCGCGCGTAGAAGAGTGCAGCTCCGAGCTGCGAGCTACGAGCTGCGAGCGTTGGACAACCCGTATAAGTTGCGAGGGCAGGGGTGGCCGGCTAATTCAGGGCGACTTTGCCCGGAGCTCGAGGCGCGTAGCTGGCAATGCCTTCCAACCGAGATCAATCTGCGCTGCAAGCCCGTCGTTTTCTGGTGCGTGGCCGCGTGCAGGGTGTCGGCTTCCGCTGGTTCGTCGAGCGGCAGGCGCATATTCTCGGGATTGCCGGTTGGGTGCGCAACAACGCCGATGGCGCGGTCGAAGTCTTCGCGCAGGGAACTGGCGAGCAGATCAACAACCTGCATGCTCAGTTGAGGCAAGGCCCGCGGGCGGCGCGAGTCGATACGGTCGAGGTTTCGGAAGTTCCCGTGTCGCAGAGTCTCAAAAATTTTCGTATTGAAGGAGCCTGGTAAATGTCCAAGTCGGGCCTGAATTCCGACCAGTTGAAGACGCTCATCCGGGAAGTGCCCGATTTCCCCAAGAAGGGGATCCTGTTCTACGACATCACCACGCTCCTGAAAGACAAAGCCGGTTACGCCACGCTGATCGACCTGCTGGCCGAGCGCTATATCGGCAAACAAGTGGACCTGATCCTGGGCATGGAGGCGCGCGGCTTCATCTTCGGGCCGGCACTGGCTTATCGCCTCAGCGCCGGGTTCGTGCCGGTGCGCAAGCCGGGCAAACTGCCGGCCGCCACGGCCCGCGTGGAATACGACCTGGAATACGGCAGCAACGTGCTGGAAGTCCACAAGGACGCGATCGAGAAAGGCCAGCGGGTTCTGATCGTGGACGATTTGCTGGCCACCGGCGGCACCGCCGAGGCGACCGCAAAACTGGCCACCTCGCTCGGCGCTCAGATCGCGGGACTCGCCTTCGTGGTCGAGCTCGATTTTCTGAAAGGCCGGGACAAGCTCAAGGGTTACGACGTCTTTTCACTGCTGCACTACGATAAGTAACAACCACACGGTGACGGCAGCATGATTGCCGAGGCAAGCACTCCAACCAGCAAAAACCGTGTAATCCGCATACCGGGACTCAGGGGACATCATCGTATATTCCAATCCGGTTGGCGACGTTACTATCGTAAACAGCGTTCTCACCAGTTTGCGCCGTTTGTTCGCTCTTTTGAGGGTCAATGCGTGAGATCGTATTTCAACACTTGTAACCACCCGCGCTAGAATCAAACGCGGGAGAAATCATGGACAATCTCGATCAAGCAATAGGCGCATTGAAAATCGAGAGCAAGCGGCTGGAGCAGGAACTGAGGAAGGTACGTAGCGCGCTTGCTGCCTTGCAGGGTGCCAGCGACAACGGTCGTGGGATCACACCGAGGGTCTCTGGTCGGACGATGTCCGTAGCCGCACGAAGGAGAATCGCAGCGGCCCAGAAAGCGCGTTGGGCAAAATGGCGGAAGGAGAAGCGGAGAGCCTGAAGGACCTGGCCACAGACACGCAATGGCAAGCTTTGACGAAAGAGCTTCAAAAGGAAATTGAGGCGCTGTTCTCATCTTCCGGCGAGATTGTTCTGATAGAGCCCCTAAATGAATCTGGCTCGGAATTGATGCTTTAGCAACAGGACCGCCACCTTAAAGCTTAAGGATGTTCCCGAGCGGAAGGTTGTGCGCTGGGAAACGGACACGGGGTACGGTTTCGAGCGGATTTCAAATCCAATGGCTCGACTTGCGATAACTCTCATGAAGCGCCTCCCTCGCCAGTAAAAGTGGAAGACTTCGAAGTGACGGACTAGAGATGCACTCCCTGCTCTTGAAATGGGGAATCTTTCGCCCGTTATTAGGCTCTCTTCAGCAAGCGGGTAATCCCGACCAAAATCACGGCAGCGACAAACGCGACGATGATGGAGCCAATCATGCCGCCGCCCGCTGAAATTCCCAGTCGCCCAAAAATCCAGCCACCCAGAACGCCGCCGACCAGTCCGAGAATCATGTCCACCGCAACGCCGTAGCCGCCACCCTTCATGACCTGACCGGCAAGCCAACCTGCGATAAGACGGACCACGATCCAGGCAAAGGAATCCCATATCCTTTTTTTCACCACCGCCCCCCGGAACTAGCTGCGATCTGCCGTTCCAGGATGGGAATCGAGAAACCATGTCACCATCATTCCCTTCACTTGCCACGGCAAAACAGCAGGACAATAGAGTGTGTACGGGATGGATACACCCAAATGCTCGAAGGTGGGTTACCCGACCTCGACGCCTTGTCCCGAGCGGTGTTTGTCTCTGCTCCTGACGGCATTGTTGTTGTGGATCAGGAAGGCCGGATCGTCCTCCTGAATTCCCAAGCGGAAAAGCTGTTCGGGTATCGGCCAAACGAACTTCTGCAACAACCGATCGAGATACTGGTCCCCGAACAGCTTCGCCGGAACCACCAGAATCAAAGAGCGGGCTTTATGAGCGCGCCACGATTGCGCCCTATGGGAGCTGAATTAGGCCTAAAAGGCGTTCGCAAGGACGGGACACTAGTCCCTGTCGAAATCAGTCTGAGCCCATTTCAGACTGAGGGCGTGCGACTGGTATGCTGCATCGTCAGGGATGTTACTGAGCGCGAGCGCATCGACGGCGAGAAGGAACGCTTACTCTTTGAATTGTGGGAAGCATTGGGTAAGGTGAAGACCCTGAGCGGACTGCTGACTATTTGTGCCTCCTGCAAGAAGATCCGAGACGACCGCGGCCAGTGGAAGGCGGTGGAAGCTTATATCCGGGAGCGTTCCGAGGCTGACTTCACCCACGGCCTCTGCCCAGAGTGCATGCAGAAGCTCTACCCCGAATCCTAATCTGTACCGATACAGCGCCGGGTCAATAAAGTGCGGTGGGAAAAACGCCAAAGACACCTTCCGGTCATAGCTGACGAAATCATAGCTGACGAAATCATGCGTGGGTGTTGAAAGACTCCGTTTTTCTCAAAACAGGCGGAATTTCGGGGATAGAAATGTCTAGCTGAGGTGCGAACGTCGCTTGTAGGGTTTCCTAACGCAAAGTTTTCTGAGCACTTTTTTGGGAGTGAGTTTTTCAACACCCACACGCTATTTCAACATTTACCCTTTTTCCATTGCGGCATCAATGGGTTCTGAGGTGGGCGGCGCGTATTTAGGGAGGCCGCAGTGGACACATCGGCGAGCAAAGCCGTTGTGGTACCACCATTTTGCGAAGAACCATTTACCGCATCTCGGACACTTGAAACTAGTGCGCCTAAGGCTCGCCACCGCATAGAAGATCATCCAACTAAACGCCGCGACGTAGAAAGGTATCGAGGTGTGAAACCAGCGCAGGGTGACGATCCCAGTTACAAACACGATTGGCGTGTAGCCCAAAAATGCAAAAAGGACAAGATTCCGACGCTTACGGTATTCCTTCCACTCGCCGAGAAACCTGGCAGAGCCCGCTCCGGTTCTCACTTCCGCCCGGCCACGCTGACCACGGCTGCGAATTCGTAACGCACGAAGACGCCCAACTGCTTGATCTCGATTCGCTCGTCGTTGCCGTGTACGGTGCGATTTTCCTCGTCCGTCTTCGGCACCCCGATGCCGTACGCCTGCACGCCCTTGGCTCGAAGGAAGGAAGAATCGGTGGCGCCGGTAGTCATCAGCGGGAGCGTGATGGCTTGAGGCGCTACTTCCTTTTGCGCACGCTCCAGGGCGTCGAACATGTCGGTGTGCAGGTGGCTCGCCGGGGCGGCCGGCATGGAGTAGGTCGTATCTTCGGCGACCACCTTCACCTGCGGATCGTTGATCACCCCGGCCAACATCTCGCGAAATTTGGGCAGGTCTTCGTCCGGCAAGGCGCGAATGTCGAGGGTCGCCTCGGCGGAGGGAGGAATCACGTTTGACTTGATTCCCGCGCTGAGCATGGTGGGAACGACGGAGGTGCGCAGCATGGAATAGTACTGCGGCTTTTTCGCCTTGAGCTGCTCCTGGACCTTCGGGTTCAGGACATCGCGATACCAGGCCGCCTCCTCCGGTGGCGAAATCGCCGCCAGCCGCTGAAAGAATTCACGAGTGGTTTCGTTCAGGCGGGATGGACTTTCCCACGTACCCGCTTTCGCCACGGCGGCGGCCAGGTGAACGACCGCATTGTCCATGCGGGGCACCGATCCGTGGCCGCTACTGCCGGCCGCCTCGAGCTTCGCGCCGCGCGGCAGTTTCTCCGAGGTGGCGACCCCCATGTACTTGACCTTCCCGTTCTCCAGCAGCGAGCCTCCACCTTCATTTAAGGCAAATTCGCAATCGAGCTTGTCCCAATAACGCTCGACGAGAATATTCATACCCGCCGGCGACGACATTTCTTCGCTTGCCTCCGAGAGAAAGATCACGTCGCGGGCCAGCGGAACTTGCAGGCGCTTCAACTGCAGAAATACCTCGAGATTGGCTGCCACCATGGCCTTGTCATCGGATGCGCCCCGCCCGTAGAGAACTCCGTCGCGCTCGGTCGCGGCAAACGGCTCGACCGTCCAGCGCGAGCGATCGACCGGCACCACGTCTTCGTGACCCATCAGCAGCAAGGGGCGCCTGCTGCCGTTGCCTTTCAGTCGCGCCACAATGCTGGCGCGTCCGGGGACGGGCTCCAGGATTTCCGACTCGATGCCGGCGTCTTTCAGAACGCTTTCCAGGTAGTGGGCGACTTTTGATTCGTTGCCGGGCGGATCCTGGGTGTCGATGCGGATCAGTTCCGTCAGAAAGCGCGCCGCCTCAGACTGGGCTTGATCGGCATTCAGTACGTACCTGGCTGCCGGGGCCTGAGCGCAGGCGGCACCCACGAGGAAGAAACACGTAACGAGAGGCAAGAGCGAGCGCATTCGATCCAACCGGCACCTCCGGAAGCGCCCGATTATATACAACGGAATCTGGCAGCCCGCGACGAAACGGGATGCGCGCTGGAAATTCAGCAAGTGCCGGGCGGCACGAAGGCCGCATAGCCCATTGTCTCGCGGAGGCCGTGGCCTGCGTTTCTCAAGCGCGGCGGCCGCGAGCCAAGGTGCGGCCGCCGCGGGACAGACACCGGAAGTCAACGGTTTGAAACGCGCTGTGCAACGCCATCGGCGAAGGCCGACGCATAAGCGAGTTGCGCGCTACTCTTCCTGCTCGGAATCGGAAAGGAAGTTCTCACCCAGGTTGCGGGCGAAGGGATCGGCCGAGGAGTCCACTAGGACTTCGAGATCCATATCCGGCCCGCTGCCCGGTTCTCCGGATTTTTCCTGTTTGCGCTGGGTCTTGCGTTCCAGTTTTTCGCGCTGCTTGTCCTGGCGCGAGCGCTCTTTCTGGCGCTTGGTGAAACTTGAACGGCCTCTTCCTGACATAGATACCTCCTAGGGCACACTCGTGCTCTGGACCAGGCATGGTCCACAAGATTCATGCTTCTGTCATCGTTTGCGTTGGATCGAAACTTACCAGCGCGGTTCGCGGGGCTGGCGCGCGTGTCCGCGATAGTCGTCGCGTCCCCCGCCGCCCTTGCTGTCGCGCCCGCCGCCGCCGCCAAAGCGCCCGCCACGCGGCGGACCGCCGCTGCTTTTCTCTTTGGGCCGCGCCTCGTTCACCTTCATCGGACGTCCGCCCAGGTCGCTGCCATCCAGGGCAGCAATCGCCTTGCCGGCTGCGTCGGCATCGGTCATCTCGACGAACGCGAACCCGCGCGAACGCCCGGTATCCCGATCGGTGACAATGCTGACTCGTTCGACTGCGCCGTGCGCCTCAAACAGTGGGCGCAATTCAGCTTCCGTAGTACTGTGCGGGATGTTACCGACAAACAAGTTCTTCATGTTGCTTCCTTCTAGTTGGGATCGATCTCGGTTCTCGGTTCTTCGACTACAACACTGGAAGGTAGGTCCAAGGTAGCAGGCGGGGTATGCCGGCGGATGGCGTCCTTCCAGTACCCTTGCGGATCTTGACTGTTTGGCCGTCTGGGTTCGCCGGGCGCTTCCTTCAGCCGCGGGTCCTTCAACGACCGGGTGGCGGCGATGCGCCACGATGCTTCCAGAAACCCGTACCGGCGCGGCAGGAACTCACACGCGCTGGTAAACAGCGATGCCACCATTTCGCTCCACATCCCGTTGCGGGTCGTATCCGCGAGGGGAATGCCGGCGTCGGTTGCGGGAGAATTTCCCAGGTACTCGGGCTTGCCGACCAGAAACGCCATCCGCTGCGGCGGTTTGGCGCCATGCATTTCCGCGCAGAACTCTTCCACATCTTGCGGATCGCGCCTTACGTCCAGCAGCACCAGATTGTAGGAGTCGGCCTGCCAGAGCGAGCGCGCCTCGCTGATGTCGGCGGCACAGTCGACTTCGACTCCCAACTTGCGCAGCACCTTGGCGCGCAGATCACGCTTGGTGGGATAGCTGTCGATGAGCAGGATGCGCTTCTTGCCGTTGATCGCCGGAAGCGAAGCAACCGGGAGATTACTCATGAGCCGCGTCTTTTCGCTTGCTGGCGGTGACCGGGGCGGTTGGCTTCGCCGGCGCTACCGCCTGGGTCTCCATGGCCCGGTTCCGCATGCGCCGCTGGAGCTTCTGCTTGCGCATTCGGTGGTGCCTCGACTTGTCGCCATTAATTCCGGACATCATTTCCTCCGACGCGGATGCGGTTCTTCCGAGGGGTGTAGGGCAGGCGCAACTCGACCGCCACCTGTCCATTCCAAACTACCGGAACTCTGGCATGGAACGCGCCTTTTCGGCGTAGTGCTCAATCGCGAAGGCGCAAATTCAATCAGCGAGATTGGTCTTCGTGGTTAAGTCCTCTGTCTACTATACGCTTAGTTGGCACGAAACCCTAGGCCATCACTCCGGCAGCGCCCCAAAGGCTCCCGGCCAGGGCCGGAAAACGGCCCGCCAGGAGGCCGGAGATGGGTACGCTAGCGCACCGCCGGCCCGCCGGGGGCCGCTGTGAATTTGCTGGCGGAAAAGACACGCTTCTGCTACCGTGTGACTCGCGTTTGATCAGAATCGGTTGTGAGCAGTTCAAGCTTTCAAGCTAGTACCTGCCCTGCAGTACCCTCCGAGTCGCTTCCAACGTAAAACTTCACCGAAAGGTATTTCAACAACGCATATGGAACAAGGAACAGTAAAGTGGTTTAACGATGCCAAGGGTTACGGATTCATCAGCCGCCAGAGTGGCGAGGATGTATTCGTGCACTTCTCCGCGATACAGGCGGGCGGTTTCCGCAGCCTGCAGGAAGGTCAGAGCGTGGAGTTTCAGGTGACGAAGGGCCCTAAGGGTCTGCAGGCCGAGAACGTCCGGCCTCTGTAAGAACATCAAAATCTGATGTCAAAAAGGCTCCGGCTGAAACCGGAGCCTTTTTCCTTGCTGCTTAAGACTGCGAACCGTGGTTGCCTTGTTTTGCGCGCACTAGCTCGTCAGGGTGAAGTAAGTTCCGACGGCGGCGCCGTAGAGCCCGAAGCTGACGAGCGCCAACGCCATCATTCCCAGAACCACGTTCCAGTTCAGATCTTCCTGCTCGGTCCGGGGTTCTTTCTTCATTCACATCCTCCTTCGCTCTTTTGGGGGAGCGATCTTTCTGGTCTAGAGCGAAGCGGCACCGGTGCCAGTTGCTGCAGCAACGGGCTTTCTTGAATTGGATGCAAGGGCCCTGCCATCGTTGCCGCGGAAGGAACTAGTGAGTCGTGCGCAGCCCGCGCGGGCTGGAGCCGTATCTTCTTTCTGCATTGCCGAATTTTTGAACGGAAAGCGCCGGAAAAGATTTGTGCTGGAGGGTTCTTCGCGGCGAAAGCGCGTGCAGGCAATAGGGCGTTTGCCCTATCGATCGACGTGTCATTGCGGTGTTAGGATCAGGGTCGACCCTTCGGGCAGGTAACTTTTTCTCCTGAACCAGTCTTCCATTGCGTCGTGTAAAGCCACAGTGGAGACTCTTGCCCCAATCTCCATCAGCCCGTCCGCCACCGGCAGAGTGTCGTCAAACACGCTCGCGTTCGTAAAATTGCGCATGCTGAAGCTGTCCATCCACTTCATGGGGCAGGCGAGGCGTTCCCCGTTTTTCTCGTACTCCACTCGAATTTTGCGGGCAAACATAGAATGATTTAAACACACAGAATTATTTCCCCGCGATGGCGCCGGTCTTGACAGGCTGGCTCGGGGATCATACGCTGCGCAACATGCCGTCGGCGGCAGGGCCGCGTGCAAGCTATTTCATCATCACGGGCGCGAATGAATCCGGCGCCAAACCATAGGGAGGTCTGAAATGCTTTGGCTTCTGTGGATCATTATCGTGGGTCTCATCGCAGGCTGGGCAGCCGGGAAGCTCATGGGCACCGGCGGCTACGGACCACTGATGGATATCCTGCTCGGGATTGCGGGCGCCATCGTGGGCGGCTTCCTATTGCGCTTGCTGGGCCTCTATTCCTCGGGCGGCCTGGTGTCCACCATCATCGTCGCGATCATCGGCGCGGTATTCCTGATCTGGCTCAGCCGCAAATTGAAAAAGGCATAGTCATCAGTCGTCGGCCGGCTAGGGAAGGCCGCTTTGAGGAACCGCATCCTCCGACTGCCGCGCTCGACATGGTTAGTTAGAAAAGAATCGGCCCGGCTGGGCGCCGGGCCGCTACGATTCGTGACAACTCCACAGGCTACTTGTTCTTTGCCGCGTCCAGTCGTCGCGCCAGGCCTTTCACTTCGTCTTTCAGACCCTCGGGCAGGTGCTCGCCAAACTGCGCGAAGTGCTTTTCGATGAGCGGTATTTCCTCGCGCCAGCCATCGATGTCCACACTGAGCAGCCGGGACAGCTTGGCGGGGAGGAGGTCGAGGCCCTGGGTATCGAGGTCGCCCACTTCCGGGATGCGCCCGATGGGTGTATCCAGCGCATGCACCCGGTCGTCGCAACGCTCGAAAATCCACTTCAGCACGCGGCTGTTCTCGCCGTATCCCGGCCACAGAAATTTTCCGTTCTCGTCGGTGCGAAACCAGTTCACATAGAAAATCCTGGGGAGCCTGGCCTGGGGGCGTTTCCCGATCTTGAGCCAGTGCGCGAAGTAATCGCCCATGTTGTAGCCGCAGAAGGGAAGCATGGCCATGGGGTCGCGGCGCAACTGGCCAACCTTGCCGCCTGAGGCGGCAGTGGTCTCGCTGCTGGCGGTGGCCCCCAGGAACGTGCCGTGCTGCCAGTTGAAAGCTTCGGTGATGAGGGGGACGATGCCGGCGCGGCGCCCGCCGAAAAGAATGGCGTCGATGGGCACTCCCTTCGGATCTTCCCACTCGGGAGCGATGCAGGGACACTGCGACGCGGGAGTGGTGAAACGGGAATTCGGATGCGCGGCTTTTCGTCCGGCGGCCGGCGTCCACGGCCGCCGCAGCCAGTCCACCAGTTGCGCCGGCTTCTCGTCGCTCATGCCTTCCCACCAGATGTCGCCGTCGGTGGTGATGGCGCAATTGGTGAAAATGGAATTCCGCGCCGCGGTCGCCATCGCGTTGCGATTTGATTTCATGTTGGTGCCCGGCGCGACGCCAAAGAAGCCGTACTCCGGATTGATGGCGTACAGCCGGCCGTCGGCGCCGAACTTCATCCACGCAATGTCGTCTCCGATCGTTTCCACCTTCCACCCCGGAATGGTGGGGATCAGCATGGCCAGATTCGTCTTGCCGCAGGCCGAGGGAAACGCGCCCGTCATGTACTTCACCTGCCCCGACGGGCCAGTCATTTTCAGGATGAGCATGTGCTCCGCCATCCAGCCTTCATCCCGCGCCTGCACCGACGCGATGCGCAGCGCGTGGCACTTCTTTCCCAGCAGCGCGTTCCCGCCGTAGCCCGAGCCATAGGACCAGATTTCCCGGGTCTCCGGGAAATGACAGATGTACTTGTGCTCGGCATTGCAGGGCCAGGGCGAGTCCGGTTCGTTCGGGCCGAGGGGCGCGCCCAGGGAATGCAGCCCGCGCACGAACTCGCCATCTTCTCCCAGCACGTCCAGCACCGCCGCGCCCACGCGCGCCATGATATGCATGCTCGCGACCACGTAGGGTGAGTCCGTGATCTCAACCCCAATCTTGGCAATCGGCGAGCCGATCGGCCCCATGCTGTAGGGAACCACGAACATGGTTCGTCCGGCCATGGATGCCGCGAAGAGACCGCGCAGCTTCTCCTGCATCTTCTCCGGTTCTTCCCAGTTGTTGGTCGGACCGGCTTCGTTCTTTGTGCGGGTGCAGATAAAAGTTCGGTCTTCGACGCGCGCCACGTCGGCGGGATTGGACCGGACCAGCACGCTGTTGGGGCGCTTTTTCTCATCGAGGGCGATGGCGGTGCCGGACAGGATCATCAGCCGCACCACAGCCTGGTACTCTTCCTGCGATCCGTCGCACCAGTGGATGCGGTCGGGCTTGCACATTTGCGCCGCTTCTTCCACCCACCGGGCCAATTTCTTATGCTTGTTTCCGCTGCGGGATGTTTCAACTTCAACCGTAAGACTAGACATAAATGCGTCTCCGTACCACAACGGACCATACGCCGCTCGTGCAGTGGAGCGAATAAGATGCGGCGCCCCGGGAATGACCAGTCAAAAACAAATTGTTTCTGCGGGGCTGGTCAGGCCCAAGTTGGCAAACTTAGTATTGTCCCTCAAGGCGCAGGGGGATTCCAAGTCAAAACCGGGCGAGCCCGCGGTGCGCTGGCCGCCTTTAAGCGCACGCGGCCCAAGGAAGAGTTTCCAAGTCGTTGGGATGCAAGGAACTTCGAGGGCTGATCGGGAAGGGTTGAGAAGGGCAAACGTGCCTTGCTAGCCGGCCAGCGGAGCTTCCACGGTGGCCACGACGGCCGCGAGATGCCGCAGTGTCTCATCGACATTGAGCGAGTACATTTCGCGGCCCACGCCCTCGCCCGATTCCAGCGCGCTTTTCAGATACTGCCCGGCGATCTCGATCGCCAGCGCGTCGGTGATCCATTTGCCGGTGCGCTTTTTGTATTCCACCCAGGCAGGATGAGGCAGGGCGACCCAGACCGGCCGGCCATCCACCAGAAACTTGATATCTACGGCGTCGGCATGGCGGGTGGCAATCGCCACAATCAGGGCCTGGTAGATGCAATGCACTTCCTTCTTGCTCCAGCGGTCAAGCGCTTTGAAATCGCTGTACATAGTCCAAAACTATAGCGGAGGGTGGAACCTCGCTGCAAACCCGGGGATCTAGCGAACTCCGGCAATCAACTCGTCCAGCTTGGCAAACAGGGCGGAATTGTCAGCACGGGAATACGTCGCCAGTTTTTCCTGGTAAGTCTCCAGATTGAACAGGAACGATTCCACGCGCTCCTGGTTCAGGTCGTCCCAGTACGCCCCGTAGCCCATCTTGCCGATGTAGTAGGCGTTAAACACCTGCTCAAACTGCCGTTTCACCGGCCACGCCAGGTAAGGCTTTCCCAGGTAGAGAGCCTCACTGATGAGTGAGAACCCGGCATTCGCGATCACGGCGCGGCACCCGGTCAGATCGCGGAGAAAGGTATCGAGGCCGGGCTTACGGAATTCCAGGTTCCCGTCTCTTCCCTCGCGGCCGAACCCGTAGCAGACGAAGCGCTGGCGGACCGTTTTCAGCAGCTCCGTCAATTCCGCCGCCTCCGAGGTTACGTAAACCAACACGAAGTCACCCCGGGAAGGCCGAGCCTTCAGCACTTCCTGGCGCAGGATGGGCGGAAACAAGAAGGTCTTCTTCTTTTTCACGCGCGCCGCAAAGAACGAGATCACCAGGTGAGCATCGGCCCCGGGCGTCATCAGCCGCGTGACCAGTTTTGCCGCCGCCGCTTCCTTGCGGTACTCCCGCGGATAGGAAATCTCCGTGTCGGTGAGCAGATGCTGGTTATCAATGGCGATGACAGGCAGCCGCAGTTTGCGGCCGAGGTGACAGGTGATGGGCTCGAAGTCGGTAATCACGAAATCGAGGTTCCAGCCCGCAGCCTTGCGTTCCAGGAAGCGAACCCGGCCGGCGACTTGCGGGAGGTGGAGCAGGTTTCGTAACAGCGTTTTGCGGTAGCGCACCCGGTTGTGAACGTAAGCCAGGCGCAAGCCAGCAATCTCGGTGACGTCGAAGTCGCTCTTCAGGTTGCGATATCCGCGATCGAATGACGCTACGTGCACGCGCTGCCCCTGGGCCTGGAGGTGCGCAATCACCTCGCGCGCCCGGCTGGAATGTCCGGAGCCTTCGCCGTTCACGCCGTAGAGAATGTTCGCCATCGGTTTCACTCTGTGGATCACCATCCGCTCGGGATTGTCGCCCAGTATGCGGCCTGCCATCGTTGCTGGCAGAGTGGCAACTGCAGTTCTCCGTACTTGACCCCCACCCACTCCGGCTGTTATCAACATCCGTTCCCAGGAGGTCCCGATTGTCCGCTGGATGGCTACGGTGGTGTGCTGCCCTGTTTCTCGTGTTCGTGGCTGCGGGGTCCCCGCTGCACGCGCAATCCCCGGGTCTTCGCTTCGAGGTCTCCTTCCCCAAGGAAGGCAGCGCAACGCCTCTTGACGGCCATGTGCTGCTGCTGATTTCCACCAACGACAAGGCAGAGCCGCGTTTCCAGATTCTCGAAGACTTCGCCGATTCGCAACAAGCCTTTGGGCTTGACGTCAATGGCTTGGCTCCGGGCGCCGCCGCCGTAGTCGATGCCTCGAGCTTCGGCTATCCCACCCGGAGTCTTGCCCAGTTACCGGCCGGCGACTACTACGTGCAAGGGCTGCTCAACATTTACGAAACCTTCCACCTATCCAACGGACATACGGTGAAGCTGCCACCTGACAAAGGGGAAGGCCAGCACTGGCAGGTCAAGCCGGGCAATCTCTACAGCAAGCCGGTGAAGATGCGCCTCGACCCGAAATCTGGCCAGGTCATTCGTGTTTCCCTGAAGGAAAAAATTCCGCCGGTCGAGCAGCAACTTGCCGAGGTCGACAGCGTGCTCGATTGGGGACGCGGTCTGGGCCAGCCGGTCGCCGACAACAAGTGGGTGAAGCACATTCGTTTCCAGAGCGAGCTGCTGACCAAATTCTGGGGACGTCCAACCTACCTGGGCGCCATCATTTTGCTGCCAGAGGGTTTCGATGAGCATCCGGATGCCCGCTTTCCGCTCATCGTTGAACAGGACCATTTCCATCGCGACCTGTTCCTGCCCAATGCGTTTCGGACCGAGCCGCCCGCTCCTGGTCTCAAGGGGAGTGCCCTGGAAAGCGCCCGGTATGGCTACAAGTTTTATCAGGATTGGACGTCGGGGCGCCTGCCGCGCGTGGTGGTGATGACCATCCAACACCCCACGCCGTACTTCGACGATTCATACGCGGTGAACTCCGAGAGCCAGGGCCCGTATGGCGACGCCATCAACAAGGAGTTGATCCCCTACATCGAAAAGAAATTCCGCGCCATCGGCGAAGGCTGGGCACGCACCGTCTACGGCGGTTCGACGGGAGGCTGGGAGGCGCTCGCCTCGCAGGTGTTCTATCCGGACTCCTACAACGGCGCCTGGGTTTCGTGTCCCGACGTGGTGGATTTCCGCGCCTACGTCACGACCAACCTGTACACCGACAGCAATGCTTATTTCGTCGAGGGCATCTTCGGGCGGGTGCCCCGTCCGGAAAAGCGCGAAGCCAATGGCCTGGTGCTGGCTACCATGGAGCAGGCTAACCACTACGAATTGGTCGCGGGAACCCATGGGCGCTCTGGCGAGCAGTTCGATATCTGGCAGGCCACGTTCAGTCCCATCGGCGAGGACGGCTATCCCAAGCCGATCTTCAACAAGCTCACCGGCGAGATCGATCATGAGGTGGCCAAATACTGGAAAGAGCACTACGACCTGAGCGCCATCATGCAGCGCGACTGGAAGACGCTTGGTCCCAAGCTTGCCGGCAAGCTGCATTTCTACGTGGGCGAGTCCGACACCTGGTACCTCGACCGCGCCGTCCATCTCCTCTACGACTACCTGGAGACCACGACGGATCCCTACTATCACGGCACATTCGACTTCGGTGTCCGCCAGCCGCACTGTTATTCGGGGGCCGCGGATTCTTCAGGACCCGCGGGCTCGACGGAGCTGCAGCGCTTCCTGCCCGCCATGGTGCAGCACATGGAGCAGACCGCACCCAAGGGTGCTGACGTGAGCAGCTGGAAGTACTGAATTCCTGAATCGACGGTGCCATTCCAGGAGAAATCCGTTCGTCCATCCGCCAGATTGAAATGTGCTTCCAGTACGACAAGCACTGACTCCGGTACGAACCTCAAACCCTTGCCGTGTCCCGCCGGCTGGGACGGGACATCGCTTGTGGTCCGATCTCTCCCGCAGGCTTCGGTCCTCGAGCACTTCGGCTAATATGGATTCGTGCCGACCCGGGTCCCCGCAAAAACCAAGCTTACGATCCTCCAGAGCGCCCGCTTGCAGAACCTTCAGTGGCTGATTCACGGATTTTCCACGCGCCCCGGAGGCTCTTCGCGCGGCTACGGGGGCAACGCTCTGAATTTGGGTTTCACCAAGACGGATTCGAAGTCGGCGGTGGAGCGCAATCGCATAGCCTTGCTGACAAAGTTGGGCGCGAACGGGCGGCATCCGTGGCCGCTGGTGACGCTCCGCCAGATTCACTCCGACCTGATCCACGCGATCGCCGCCGTTCCCGATCAGCCTCTACACGGAGATGGTCTCATCACGGATGCGCCTGGCCTGCTGCTGGCTATTCAGACCGCGGACTGTCTACCGGTGATGGTGGTCGACCGTAAAAAGCGCGCGGTGGGCGTGTTCCATGCCGGTTGGCGAGGTACGGTGAAGCGGATCGTGGAAAAAGGAATCGGGGAGATGCACCGCTATTTCGGAAGCCGCCCCGGCGACCTCGAAGCCGCCATCGGTCCCGGCGTTCACAATTGCTGTTACACGGTCGGCGAGGAGGTTCGCGAGAACTTCGAGTCGCAGTTCGAATATGCTGCCGGGCTCTTCCACGAAGTGAAGGAGTCGGACCCGGTCCGCGAAAAATATCCCATGCTGTTTCTAACCGCACGCGCGCCGGGGCACAGCAACTTGCCCGTGCAAATCTTTTTGGACCTGGTGGAAGCCAACCGCCGGCAGTTGCTCGATGCAGGCGTTTCAGCCAGGAAAATTGAGGCATCACCGCTCTGCACGTCGTGCAACCCGGCCTTGCTTTTTTCCCACCGCGCCGAGAAGGGAATTACGGGAAGAATGATGGGTGTCGCGGGGATCAGGCCCGAATCCGGCCGGCACAAAAGGAATGTCTGAATGAAGCGAAGCGTCATGACACTGCTGAGCCTGGTCCTGGGGTCGCAATTGGTGTCCTTCGCGAAATCGGATCCGGCCGCCCGGATCGATGCGCTATTCGCGAATGTGGGGCCGTCTTCACCCGGCGCGGCGGTGCTGGTGATTCAAAACGGACACCCCGTATTCCAGCATGGTTATGGCGTCACTGATCTTCGCACCCTCCATAAAATCGACGAGCACACCAATTTCCGGCTGGCCTCGGTCACCAAGCAGTTCACCGCCATGGCCATCATGCTTCTGGTCCACGACGGCAAACTGCGCTATGACCAAACCCTGAGTGACATCTTTCCCGAGTTTCCCGGGTACGGAAAAAACATCACCATCCGCCATCTGCTAAATCACACTTCGGGACTGCTCGACTACGAAGACCTGATGGCCAGGCAATACGGCAGCACGCCCGACGGCCAGATTCCGCAGATCAAGGATGCCGGAGTGCTTGCGCTTCTGGAGAAGGCCAGCACGACGAAATTTCCGGCGGGCACGAAGTGGGAGTACAGCAACTCGGGATATTGCGTGCTTGCGATGGTCATCGAGAAAGTCTCCGGCCAGGGATTCGGCCAGTTCCTGCAAAGCCGCATCTTCGAGCCTCTGCAAATGACGAACACGCTCGCCTACGAAAACGGAAAGAACGAGGTCCCAAACCGCGCCTACGGCCATACCCCGCAAGGGACGGGCTTGCTCGAGACTGACCAGAGTTCCACCTCGGCCACCCTGGGGGATGGCGGAGTCTACACCTCGCTGGCGGACATGGTTCGGTGGGACGACGCCTTGCAGCGCCATACGCTTCTAAGCGAAAAGGAGATGCAGCCGGCGCTCACCCCGGTGCAGCCGACGGGCAGCCCCGCCGAAGAGAATGGCCACTCCGTCAGCTACGGCTTCGGATGGTTTGTCGAGCCCTACCACGGCCACCAGCGTATGTGGCATTACGGCGAGACCGTCGGTTTTCGCAATTCGATTCAACGGTTCCCCAACGATCACCTGACCGTAGTTGTCCTCTGCAACCGGGCCGACCTAAACGCCATCGACTCGGCTTTGATGAAGATTGCAGAAATGTATCTCGAAACGGCGAAGTGAACGCGGCCCGTGGCGAGCAGGTCTGAGGTCTCAGGTGTCAGGTCGCAGGCCTTCGGTTTCGGATCTCAGGTCCGCTATGGAAGACTGACGACTATCCTTAAAACTGCAGGCCCTGGGCGCGCGCCAGAAATCCAACCAGCGGGGCCAACTTCTTCGCCGCCGCGGTCACCTCTGCCAGAAAGTTCGGCCCACGCACCTGCGCGTCGGTAAAAGCAAGGCTCGCGACGAAGTCGAGCCTCTTCAAATCCTCGATCAGCGGATGGTTCTCCGGGTAACCGCGCGGGGCTCGCGTCAGAGTGTCTCCCTCTAACGCCAGGCTGCGCTTTGCCTTTTTCCACTCGGCAGACTTCCAGGCAATGGCGTCGCGGATTTTCGCCCGCGAGTGCCGGTCCGGGTGCCAGGCACCTCCTGCCAGATAACTTGCTCCAACATCCAGATGCAGGTAATAGCCGGCCCCGTGCACCTGCTCGGTCGCGGCGGCGTGCGGAAAGGTCATTCCGACCCAGGTCTTGTAGGGGCGCTTGTCGGCGGAGAACCGGATATCGCGGTAAACCCGCTGCAGGGATCCTCCGTGGGGCTTGGGATCGACCACCATCCACGGGCTGATCTGCTTCAGGCGAAATCCGAAGTCGACGACGAAGCGCAGCCCCGGCTGGCGCACAACTTCTTCGTAGCGAGCGCGGTGCTTCAGAAACCACGGCCGCCGGTTGTTGCATTGGATTTGCTTCAGGAACTGGACCAGTTCCGGACCAAAGTAGGCCTTACCCATGTGTCCCCGCGGAGATAGGAATATCCAGGAAGAGGGAAAGGGCGCGTTGAGTGCGCGCCCCACTGAATTTGCAGCTACTGCGCGGGAGCTGGCGGCGCCGGGGGTGCCGCGGCAGCAACGGCCCCATTTCCGTGGTTCACAAGATCTTTCAACTCTTTGCTGGGCTTAAAGAAAGGAATCTTTTTCGCCGGCACTTCCACGCGATCTCCCGTCTTCGGATTGCGTCCCACCCGCGGCTTGCGTTGCCGGGTGCGAAAGCTCCCAAAGCCACGGATCTCGATCTTGTCGCCCACCCGCAGCGAGCGGACGATGCTGTCAAAGATCGTCTCTACAATCACTTCGCTGTCTTTGCGCGTGAGCTCCGCCAGACGCGAGACCTCATCAATCAGATCCGCTTTTGTCATACGCCTCCAGGCTCCCTTATGAGTTTTGACGAGTGGTCGATGGGGCCTGCGACCCGGCCCTTGTCCCGGGCCTTCATAACTCTCTCAAATTTCAGGTACTTCGCGCAAGTCATGGATCGGGCTCGGGGCTTTCGGCGCCGGGCTCTGGCTAAAGCCAGCGGCGGTGCAGTCGCCACACCCAGGCCGAGTCTGGATCCGGTCTTGCAGAGCCTAAAGCCTAGAGCCCAAAGTCCAAAGCCGGTTTTTGTCACTTCCACATGTAATAGAACCCCACGTGCTGATCCATCAGTTTTTCTTTTGTGGGCAGCCACTCGGAAAGGTCGCCAAACAGCAGATCGCCCAGGGTCTTGCGCTCCTTTTCGGGCCGCACCAGCACAGGTTCGCCTTTGATATTAACGGACTTAGCCGTGTCCTCGACGGCGGTTTGGAAATCGGCCAACTGGTCCACCAGCTTCATCGGGAGAGCTTGTTGCCCGGTCCAGACCTTGCCATTGGCAATCGACTTCACGTCGTCGAACTTCATTTTGCGGCCGTCGGCGACGGCCTGGATAAACTGGCCGTGCATGTTATCGATCATGCCCTGCAGGTATTCGCGTTCGGCTGGGGTCATGTCGCGGGTGGGCGAACCGGTGTCCTTGAACTCGCCCGCCTTCAAGGTGATGTCTTTGACCTTGGCCCACTGCAGGAGCTGGCCGTAGTTGACCCACTGGGCAATGACGCCGATCGAGCCGACGATGCTGCCATTGTCAGCATAGATCTTATTGGTCGCCGACGAGACGTAGTAGGCACCGCTGGCTCCGACGGTTTCGATGGCGGCCACGATGCGCTTCTTTTTCTCGTCGCGAATGCGCTTGACCTCGCGGTAAATCTCTTCCGAGGCGGCCACGCCTCCGCCGGGCGAATTCACATGCAGGATGATTGCCTTGATGGAATCATCATCGGCGAACTTTTTCAGTTGCTGCACGACCGGGCTGGGAGAAAGAATCACGCCCTCCAGATCGACCACGCCGATCTTGTCGCCGAATGCGAGCGAGTTATCTTTGCCCGCGTGCAGCGTGACATACACCAGCGCGAAGACCGCCAGCACAAACAGGAAAAAGGCGCCTCCGCCGATCACCACCCATAACCATGTGCGCGAACGCTTTTCTTCAGTCATAGCTAGCGGGTAGTTTAGCACCGTGCGGCGATCCGACGCGGAGGCACAGTTCAGTGCATAATGCGGAGATGCACCACGCAATTTTAGGTTCCGGTGGAGTGGGCGGAGTTATGGGCGCGTCCTTGGCCCATGTTGGCGAACAAGTCACCATGGTGGTTCGGCCCGGCAAGCTCGAGCCGTTTCCGGCAGAGTTGCGGCTGGAGAGCCCGCTGCTCGGAGACTTCGCGGCTCGGGCGCGCAAGGCGGAGCAGGTTCCGCCGTGCGATGTGCTCTGGGTGACGGTGAAGGCGACGCAACTCGAGGATGCACTGCGATCGGTCCCAGATCCAAAAGGGGTGAAAGCGGTGGTGCCGCTGCTGAACGGGATCGATCACGTAGCGAGATTGCGAAAGATGTTTGGCCAGGAGCGCGTCATTGCCGCGACGATTGCCGGGGAAATGGAACGGGTGGCGCCCGGGCGCTACAAGCATCCTTCGCCCTTCGCCATGCTCAATGTCGCCGGCAGCGGGCGGGACCTGTTGGCGGACGCCTGCGCCAAGCTGGAGGGCCTGGGCTTTTCGTGCCGTTTCGTCGATGACGAAACCACGTTGATGTGGAACAAGTTGGTGTTCCTTGGTCCGTTTGCGCTGGCGACTTCGGCAGCCGGAGTTCCTATCGGCGAGGTGCTGGGCGATGAAGCGCGACACCAGCAACTGGAGGCTTGTATCCGCGAGTTTTGTGAGATTGCGAAGGCCGAAGGCGCGCAGGTGAATCCCGACAAAGTGGTGGGCGCGTTCGCCATGGTGCCCAAGGAAATGCGCAGCTCCACGCAGAAGGACGTGGAGCGCGGCAACCCGCCGGAACTGGATGCGATCGGCGGTCCGATTCTACGAGCAGGCGAAAGTCATGGTATTCCAGTGCCGGTGACTCGTGAGCTGGTTTCCCGAGTGGAGCAAAGAATCCGGAAAATAAGGCGGGGAAGCTGGCGACGGACAACGGGACAGGAAAGCAGAAACGGCTGGGCGCCATTACGATTGCGGCTAAAGGTGTAGAGAGCGACGACAGCCGTATACATCACCATTGAGGTGAATTGGATTCCGTAAGGCCGATGCTCCAGTAGAGCCAGAAAAATCCCGCCGCCGATGAAGGTGAGGAACAACAGTGCAAAAACCACAAGGCGCGGGAACGAGATGTAGTCTCGTGTTAGACACGGGTCCTGCCAATCGCTCGCTTGATTGAAGGGAACAACACCGGTGCTAATTTGCGAGAGCATCGGAGGGATTATAAGTCGGAAGCCCAACTGCTGTTAACAGGCGTGGCTGTTGAAAAACTCCGGTTTCGTTCCAAACGGCTCGAAATTGGGGATAGAAAATGTCTCGGCGAACCTCGAACGTCGATTGTGTGGCATCCTAGCGCAATCTTATTTTTGTCATTTTTGCACTCGGGAGTTTTTCAACAGCCACAGGCGATTTCACTCACAACCCGATTTGGGGCGTAGTTGGTGGAGACGCGATTTAACGTCAACTAAGGCGTCACTCGATGCTGTATTCCACGTAGACACGACAGTCATCCGTATCAATCCAGCTGAAGCGCATTTCCTGCGGTCGTGGCTTGAGGTATCGGTAAAGACCACGGTTGGGGGTAGCAGGCTGGCCAGCCTCGACAGGAATACTTAAACCGTCTGGCAATGGCAATTCGCTGTACCCAATGGATCGCGCCGTTGCAACTGCCCGCTCACACGGTCTGTCGGAAAGGCGGATAAGGGCGCGCGCATAGTAGTCCTGACACATCATCCCACTGCACTGGTCCGTCGCCTGCTCAGTTTGAACATGAAAGGGAAGCGGTAGTCCGCTGAAGGTCGCCACAAGTTCTCTCCGGATCGTGGGCCGATAAGCGGGAAGTACAACCGAGCAATCAGGAATGCGGTCACCAAGAGGGGAGCCAAAGAAAGCACAATGCTGCGTCGCAAGGTCATGTAGTTGACTGAATTGTGCTGCGGTTGTTGACCGCTGACAAAATTACTGACGTGAACAATGCGATTACACTCACAACCTAACTCTGGGGGGCGTAGTTGCCCAGGAGTACCTTCCTCCTCGATGAATCTAGTCGGGAACGATTAGTTGCAGGGCAGACTTGGAGACGCCGATCTCGACTGGAGTGCGGCAGACGTACTCTCCATCGGCATAAACGTCGAGGGGATGTTCTGTTTCAACGCGGACCCTCAGGGCAGGAAAATATTCGACTTCGCGGATTCCGAGATGCCGCCCGAAATACACCGAGGGAAACACGCCCAGCAGTTTGAGCTTGGAAATGTCGCGGATCACGCAAACGTCCAGCTGGCCGTCGTCCATCCTGGCCCTTGGGGCGATCCTCATGCCGCCGCCGTAGACCGGAGTGTTGGCAAAGACCGCAGCCGTTACGGGTTGCTGGCTGCGAAGCGAGTAGCCGCCGGATTGTGCGCTCTCTGCCGTGCTCAACTTGAGGACAAAGGGGCGGAATTTCAGCAGGGCGGCGGGGAGGCTCAAGGCATAGCCACCGTGCGCCCGCAGCCAGCGCGGCAGGGCATTCGCACGCCGCGAAATTTCCCCATCCAGCCCGACGCCGGCCATGCAGGAAAAGTAAACGGGCCTGGTGTCTGCCTGTGGGGGAAGGGGAGTGATCATGCCCAGGTCGACGGTGCGCACGTTCCCGCTGCCCGCAACGAACTTCTTCCATGCGGCCAGTGAATCGCGCACCGCCAACAAACGGAGTGCGCGGGCAAAGTCATTGCCGCTGCCGGCGGGCACAACCAGCACGGGCAAGCCGAGGTTGACCAAGGCTCCCAGATGGCGATGCACCGTGCCGTCGCCGCCGAAAACGAGGATGGCATCGAGTCCTTCGGGTTGTGCGGGCAGGCCTAGGGTCCACTCGACTTGCGAGTCCTGGTGGAAGGGCTTCAGGTCCCGCGTCGACGAACCCAGCCCGAGGATGGCGGAGGCCCGCATTTTCGCCGCAAGAGCCTAACAGAAAATCCAGCAGCGAGACAGCCTGCCAGTGGGGGCCGCGGGCCGACGTCAGGGATTCTGGCGACCCGGCGATCGCTGAAACCCGATCGCTGAGGGATGAAGGCCGAATCTCGATCGCTATAATCAAACGGCATGCCCAACTTCGCCCCAGTCGATGAACAACTCGCCTACATCAAGAAAGGCTCGGCGGAAATCATTCGCGAGTCGGAACTGCGCGCCAAACTCGAGAAATCCCGCGCCAGCGGCAAGCCGCTCCGAGTGAAGGCCGGCTTCGATCCGACCGCACCCGACCTGCACCTCGGGCACACCGTGCTGTTGCGCAAGCTAAAACACTTCCAGGATCTCGGCCACGCGGTCATCTTCCTGATCGGCGATTTCACGGGCATGATCGGCGACCCGACCGGGCGCTCGGCCACGCGCCCGCCGCTCACCCGCGAGCAGATCGCGCAGAACGCCGAGACCTACAAGGCGCAGGTCTTTAAGATTCTCGATCCCGTGAAGACGATCGTCGACTTCAACAGCCGCTGGTTTTCGAAATTCACGGCCGAGGATTTCATCCGCCTGACCGCCAAGTACACCGTCTCGCAGATGCTGGAGCGCGAAGACTTCCACAAGCGCTGGCACGAAGAAAAGCCCATCGCCATGCACGAATTGATTTACCCGCTGGCGCAGGGCTACGACTCGGTCGCGCTGGAGGCCGACGTCGAACTGGGGGGCACGGACCAGAAATTCAACCTGCTGGTCGGCCGCGAATTGCAGCGGGCCTACGGCCAGGAATCGCAAGTGGTGCTGACCACGCCGATTCTCGAAGGGCTTGACGGGGTAAACAAGATGTCGAAGTCGCTGGGCAATGCGATCGGCATCCACGAGGCGCCGCTCGAGATGTACGGCAAGATCATGTCGATTTCCGACGAGATGATGTGGCGGTACTACGAACTGCTGACCGACTTGTCGCTCGCCGACATCGCCAGGATGAAGCAGGACGCGGCCTCAGGCGCGGCGCACCCCATGGCGCTGAAGAAAGACCTGGCGCGGAGGATCGTGGCGGATTTCCATTCGGCCGAGGCGGGACAGAAAGCGGGTGTGGACTGGGCGAAACAGTTTCAGAAGGATGAAGTGCCGGACAGTGTTGAAGAAGTTGCTGTGACCCTCGAAGAGGTTGGCGGTGTCGTTCAAGCACCGAGTGATCCGCCGGTGCATGGACTCGGCTATCCCATTCGCGTGGACAAGTTGGTGGCTCGTTTGCATCTGACCGGATCGACGAGTGAGGCATCCAGAAAGATAAAGGAAAAAGCTGTGTACATTGACAATGAGCTCGTCACAACCCCGCTAATCCATCGCGGTCCGCTGGCAGGTTCGTATTGCGAGGTATTGGTTGTTCGCGTCGGGCGCAAAACGAAGAGGGCTGTGATCCGAGGATGATCGATGCTACACCCCTGAGATTTCTGGATGATACGCGCTGGGAAATTGCAGATTTTAGATTTCGGATTTCAGATTGTAGATTTAAGATTGCAGATTTCAGATTGTAGAGTGCAGATTTGGTTGACTGTTTGGCGGTGGCGCACCTGACCCGTTGATGCGACTCCGGTATCCACGAGCAGATCAATCCAAAATAGGGACTCGTCCCGCTTCCTCGAGAGCGACCCCCAATCGGGCTGGTACGACGGCCTAAGTTCAGAGTGCAGATTTCAGATTGCAGATTGCAGAATGTAGATTTCAGATTGTAGATTTCAGACTTCAGATTTGGTTGACTGTTTGGCGGTGCGAAGAGAGGCGACGAAGATCGCGACTAATTCGTTGGCTTCGTTCCGAAGCAGGCGCACCTGATCCGTTGATGCAACTCCGGTATCCACGAGCAGATCAATCCAAAACAGGGACTCGTCCGCTTCCTCGAGAACGACCCCCAATTTCGAAACAAAATCTGGCGTCGATCGAGCGCGACAGACCGCCCTATAATTCGCGCCGACGGAAGTCGCCGAACGCATCAATTGACGGCTGATTATGCCGGATTCGGAGCTCTTTGGGAGTGCTCTGCACAAAAGAATCGCCCGAATGGCAAACTGCTTTGTACGTTCTTTCAGCGATTCGGCGTTGATGGCGGAGGTCATGGACGCAGACTTCGCGGTCAAATCTGAAATCTGCAATCTGAAATCTGCAAATCTGAAATCTAAAATCTGCAATCTAAAATCTGCAATCTAAAATCTAAAATCTGCAATCTAAAATCTGCAATCTAAAATCTACCGCCCGGCAGCTTTATTTGGCTGTGACCGTTCGCACCAGCCTTCTGCCCACAATCTCGTACTGCCCTTCGAGCACGATCCGGATGGCCTCGGAATATGCGATGTGCTCCTGTTCCAGGATCCGCTCGGCCAGGGTGTGCTCGTCGTCGGAATCGAGTACGCGCACGGCCTTCTGCACGATGATGGCCCCGTGATCAAGTTCTTCATCGACAAAATGCACGGTGCATCCCGTGACCTTCACGCCATAGGCAAATGCCTGCTGTTGCGCTTCGAGCCCGGGGAATGCCGGCAACAGCGAGGGATGAATATTCAGAATGCGTTGCGGAAATTGTTGCACGAACCAGGGTGAGAGCAGGCGCATGTATCCGGCCAGGCAGATCAGGTCGACCTTGTGTTCTTGCAGCGCGGCCACCACCGCCCGATCGTGCTCTTCGCGGGGCACGCCCTTCGATGGAATCGTCAGTGCAGTCAGTCCCAGCCGCTTCGCCGTGGCCAGGCCGCCCGCGTCCGGCCGGTTTGAAATAACCACGGAAATGCGTCCCGCGGGAAGCTTGCCCCCGGCAATATTTTTAGCAATCGCTTCAAAGTTCGAGCCACGCCCGGACAACAGGATGCCAAGATTTTTCATGAAATCGACCAGGCCACTGACGAATCGGTTCCTCAGCAGGCCGTCCCATTATTTCGCACTCCGCCAAAATCCACCACGAGCATAGCTGAACCTGCTCCTCGCGGCCGCTCGAGAACTTCCCGCCACTAACCATCCTCTCGTGCTTCATGTCACCGACAACGTGGCTAGGGGTCGCTACACTCTCAACCGACAGAATGGCCGAGGAGTTCGTATGCGCGTGAGCGTACTAGTTGGGATTGCCGCCGCGGTGCTGGCGGTCTTGCTCGCTGCCTATGTAGCCGTACTGCGTCCGTGGCATTTGCGCTGGGGAACGACCGCTGTGGAAGCAACCGAAACCCTGCCGGGCGATGACCTGCTCGAGGGCAAGCTCGGTCAAGTGACGCGAGCCATCACGATCGACGCTCCTCCGGAAAGAATCTGGCCGTGGCTGATGCAGATGGGGCAGGACCGCGGGGGCTTCTACAGCTATACGCCTCTGGAGAACATGATCGGAGCGGGCATGCCGGAGGTCCACACTCTCCGGTCCAATTGGTATGCCCGGGTTCCGGGGGAAACCGTGTGGTTTGCGAGTCCCAAGCGGTTTGATGGCCAAGGGAAGATGATTGCGGCGGTGGTCGACGTGCCGCGAGCTTTCGTGATGGTGATGCCGGCGGACTGGGAGAAAATTTCGAGTGGGGGACGCGGCACGGGCGGGAGCTGGGGGTTCGTGTTGGTACCCATAGACGCGGGGCACACGCGTTTCATTGCCCGCCAACGGTCCGGGCCGCCACCGAATCTGAAAACGCGGCTTGCGGGCTCGCTATTCTGGGAGCCGGCCCATTTTGTGATGGAGCGGAAAATGCTGCTTACGATCAAGCGGCTGTCGGAGAGGACCCGGTGATGCGAAGACGTCGCTGTCCTGCGGTGCAAGGAGGATGGCGCGTGAAGTGGGCCTGATCGGGTCTACGAGTACAGCACCTTGCGCTCGCCCTTCACCACGCGACCGACGTTGTGGTACTTCTCGCCGGCGCGCTCGAGCAGAGTCTGGGCTTTCTTGAATTTCTTGGGATTCACCACCAGCAGCATGCCCAGCCCCATGTTGAAGGTGCGCAGCATTTCATCTTGGGGGACGTTGCCCAGGGTCTGCAGGTGCTCGAAGATGGGCAATCCCGGCCAGCTGCCCAGTTCGATCACGGCCGACATACCACGGGGCAGAATGCGCGGAAGATTTTCGGTGATCCCGCCGCCCGTGATATGGGCCATCGCGGAAATGACTTCCGCGTCGATCAGTTTCTTGAGCGAAGGCCAGTAGCTCTTGTGCGAACGCATCAGTTCGTTGCCGACCTTGTTCTTGATCTCGTTGACGTAGGTTTCCGGTGAATACTTGGCGACCTCGAACAGCAGCTTGCGGGCGAGCGAGTAGCCGTTGGTGTGCAGCCCATTCGAGGGAATGCCGAGAATGATGTCGCCGATCTCTACCAGCTTGCCGGTGATGATCTTGTCTTTTTCGACGACGCCCAGGATGAAGCCGGCCAGGTCATATTCGCCCTCGGGATAAAAGCCCGGCATCTCGGCAGTTTCGCCGCCAATGAGGGCACAACTGTTGTGCTTGCAGGCTTCGGCGATGCCCTCGACCACCTTCTCGGCTACATCGGGCTCGAGCACCCCGGTGGCCAGGTAGTCCATGAAGAAGAGCGGGGCCGCGCCCTGCACCATGATGTCGTTGACGCAGTGGTTCACCAGGTCGGCGCCCACGGTGTGGTGAACCTTCATCTCGAAGGCAACCTTCAACTTCGTTCCCACGCCGTCGACGCTCGAAACCAGCACCGGATCGGCGTAGGTCTTGGCGATGGAGAAAAGGCCGCCAAAGCCGCCGATCTCGCTCAGCACTCCCTTGGTGAAGGTCTTATGGGCAAGGTACTTGATGCGCTGCTTGGTGCGATTGGCGCGATCAATATTGACGCCGGCATCGGCGTAGGTGACGGGGGCGGTCTTTGGGGGTGCCTGGGCCAAGCGAATCTTTCCGTTGTATGAAAAAGTGCGAGGAGCTGCCGATGCGATTACAACTCGGAAGCATGGATAAAAACGCGGGTCATTGTAGCACGGCGGAAGGTGTGAAAATTTCGCCGCCCAGCGAGAGCGAGCAACTTAGACGAGAAACACTACCGTCTGCTGCCGTGGCCCGAGTCCTCCACAGCCGATGTGCGCGGCGCCGCCTTAGTGGGAAACGAAATCGCTGAAGTAATAGGCAAGAATGCCGAACAACGCCAGGCCAGAAATCCCGTACGCAGTCAGGACCCAGAAATTGCGTCCTTCGTGGGGATGAGACTTGGCACTGGAGACCGCAGAAGACATACCTTCGGGGGCCCGAGATTCCATGAAACCCTCCTGACCGAAACGCCACGGCAACACCCCAGCCGCGTGCGCTGTACCCCAACCCTGCCTTGGCAGGCAGGTTCATTCTGAGGCCGATTTTACTACGGGCCGGGGCAGGGGAGTTGTCAAAATTTTGTGAGATTTGCGCATTTTCAGCCGCCAAGTCTTGCAACCCCCAGAGCGCGGAAGGACAAGTGGGGCACAAATTAAAGCCCCGACCCTGGGGCTGGCACGTGATCGCAGAAGGCTACTTTTTATCGTCCTTCATTTTGTCATCCTTCATCTTGTCCTCTTTCTTGGCTTTCGTGTCCTTCCTGGCCGTATTTTTCTTGGCGTCAGCCTTCTTAGCAGCGTCCTGCTTCGTGGTCGAGCTCGCCGGTTTTTGAATCACAGACGCATGTCTATGGAGGCGGTACACTTGCCCACTATGAGTCCGCTCAAGGCTTCCGGCAAAGTGAGTAAGGCAAGTAAGGCCAGCAAGGCGGCATTGCCTACGCAAGACCGCGCTCATGATGTATTGCACTCCGAGCCTCAGCCCCTGGACGCGATCTTTGCGCCGCACAGCGTGGCCGTGATCGGCGCCAGCGACCGCGCGGGCAGCGTGGGGCGCGCGGTGTTGTGGAGCCTGGTCAGCAGCCCGTTCGGGGGCACGGTGTATCCGGTCAGCGACAAGCGCAGCAGCGTGCTCGGCATCAAGGCGTACAAGAGCATTGCCGATCTGCCCGAGCCGGTCGACCTGGCGGTGGTGGTCACTCCGGCCGTGACCGTCCCGCAGATCATCGGGGACTGTGTCGATGCGGGGGTGCGCGGCGCAATTGTCATCTCGGCCGGCTTCAAGGAGCACGGCGAGAAGGGGAAGGAACTCGAGCGCCAGATTCTGGAACGCATTCAAGGGACCGGCTTCCGGCTGATCGGGCCGAACTGCCTGGGGGTGATGAACCCGGTCAGCGGCCTGAACGCCACCTTTGCCTCCACCATTGCGCGTCCCGGGAATGTGGGCTTCATCAGCCAGAGCGGCGCGCTGTGCACGGCGATTCTCGACTGGGCACAGAAAGAAATGGTGGGCTTCAGCGCGTTCGTCTCGGTCGGCTCCATGCTCGACGTCGACTGGGGCGACCTGATCGACTATCTGGGCAATGATCCGCGGACACAGAGCATCATCATGTACATGGAGTCGGTCGGCGACGCGCGCTCGTTTCTCTCGGCGGCACGGGAAGTCTCGCTGAACAAGCCCATCATCGTGATCAAAGCGGGACGCACGGAAGCGGCGGCCCAAGCCGCGGCTTCGCATACCGGAGCGCTGACCGGGAGCGACGAGGTGCTGGAGGCGGCCTTCCGGCGCTGCGGGGTGCTGCGGGTGCAGACCATTGCCGACCTTTTCTACATGGCGGAAGTGCTGGCGAAGCAGCCGCGTCCCAAGGGGCCGCGCCTGGCCATCGTGACCAACGCCGGGGGGCCAGGCGTGCTGGCCGCCGATGGCCTGCTATCGAACGGCGGCCAACTGGCGCAGCTTTCCGCCGAGTCCATGGAGGCGCTCAACCAACTTCTGCCTCCGCACTGGAGCCATAACAATCCGATCGACATGCTCGGGGACGCGCTGCCCGAGCGCTACGCCAAGGTCGTCGAAATCGCGGCGCACGATCCCAACATCGACGGCCTGCTGGCCATCACCTGCCCGCAAGGGATGGCCGGACCGACGGCGACCGCCGAGCATCTGAAACCTTACGCGCACTCGACCGGCAAGCCGGTACTGGCAAGCTGGATGGGTGGAACGGACGTGGCGGCCGGGACCGACATCCTGAACCGGGCAGGCATTCCGACTTTCCAGTTTCCCGACACCGCCGCCCGGGTGTTCTGTTACATGTGGCGCTATAGCTACGTCCTGCGCGGGCTTTATGAGACGCCAGTCTTGCGGGGCGAGGCCGACGAGGGGCCGGACCGCGCCCGGGTACAGGGGCTCATCGAGAACGCACGGCGGGCGGGCCGGACCTTGCTGACCGAGGTCGAGTCGAAACAGCTGCTGGCAGCCTACGGGCTTCCCACGCTGGCCACCGAAATCGCATACACGGAGGACGAAGCTGCCGATAAAGCGAACTCCATCGGCTACCCCATCGTGGTCAAGCTGCTTTCGGAAACCATTACGCACAAGACTGATGTGGGCGGAGTGCACCTGAACCTGCGCGACGAGCCGGCGGTGAGGGCTGCCTATCGCGCCATTCAAGCGTCGGTTCGGGAGAAAGCCGGTGAGGAGCACTTCCAGGGCGTCAGCGTGCAAGCCATGCTGAAGCTTGAGGGCTACGAGCTGATCGTGGGCAGCAGCATCGATCCGCAATTCGGTCCGGTATTACTCTTCGGCGCGGGCGGACAGCTGGTCGAAGTGTTCAAAGACCGCTCGTTGTCGCTGCCGCCGCTCAACACCACGCTAGCGCGGCGGATGATGGAACAGACGCAGGTGTTCACCGCGCTGGAAGGGGTGCGCGGCCGCAAAGCAGTCGACCTGCCGGCGCTCGAAGAATTCCTGGTTCGCTTCAGCCACCTGGTAGTCGAGCAGCCCCGGATTCGCGAAATCGACATCAACCCGGTGCTGGCTTCACCCGAAGGCATGGTCGCGCTGGACGCCAGGATCGTCCTGCACGGGTCGGAAATTCCGGACGACCAGCTGCCACGCCTCGCGATCCGACCCTACCCGGTGAAGTATGTCCAGCCCTGGACCATGCAAAACGGGGAGCCTGTAACCATTCGCCCCATCCGCCCGGAGGATGAGCCGCTGTTGGTCCGGCTGCACCAGGTACTTTCGGAACGCACCGTATATCTGCGTTACTTCCAACCCCTGAAGCTAAGCCAGCGCACCGCGCACGAGCGGCTCACGCGGATCTGCTTCATCGACTATGACCGCGAGATGGTATTGGTGGTCGAGCGCAAAGGAAAAGACGGTTCCGGCGAAGCCATCGCGATCGGCCGACTGAGCAAGCTTCGCGGGGGCAATGAGGAAGCGGAGCTGGCTGTACTGGTTGACGACCGCTACCAGGGCCAGGGGCTCGGCACCGAACTCTACCGCCGCCTGGTCGCGGTCGCCCGCGACGAAAAGCTGAAGCGTGTGGTCTGCACCGTGTTGGCGGAGAACCGGGAAATGCGCGCGATCTGTCAGAAACTGGGTTTTCGAATGGAGAGCGACCTGGAAGACGGGACCATGCGGGCGGAGTTAGAGGTTTAGGCATCAATCGAAGAGGCCATTGTTACGCTCTGCCACTGATTCCCACCGAAATATTGTTCGGCACACAGGCTTATGTCCGATTCTTCCGGCATCCTGCAAGCTCCAGCCGCCAACCGGCGCAGCGATGCGATTACTTGAGGTCGTTTACCAGGTAAAGATCGGACAGGGTGCGGCCGTATTCGTAGGCGAATTGCTGACGTCGGGAGTTATGAGAATGGAACTAATGTCGGTGACGCCGAAACGTCGGGGGGAAGGTGCTGTTTCCAGAGCAGTTTGCGGGCTGGGGCCAAATCCACTTTGCGGGTAACGTCGGTACCGAAGCCGCACCGACTGCCCCTTGCGCGCACCCGCCGCATACGGTACAAACGCCCAAGGACCAATAATCTCTATGCGCCGTCTGGTAGTCCTCGGTTTTCTAGTTTCCAGCCTTTTCCCCAGCTTGCTCGCCCAGCAGGGGGAAACCATGCCCGCCGCTGCGGCCGCCGCTAAAGCCGCCAACAAGGACAAGAAAGACTATTCCCAGGAATCGTTCGTCATCGAACAGGTCCGCACCCGTTTCCGGTTTGACAGCGACGGCACCGGGCGGAAGGAGACCGTCGCCCGCGTGCGCATCCAGAGCGAGGCGGGTGTCGAGCAATGGGGCCAGGTGCTGATCGGGTACAACTCGGCGAACGAACGGGTGGAGATTCCCTACGTCCGCGTGCTGAAGAAAGACGGCAGCGTGGTCACCGCGCCCCCTGATTCCGTGCAGGACCTCACCGCGCCGGTCGAGCGCGAGGCTCCCGTCTATACCGACTATCGCCAGAAGCACATCACCGTGCCCGGCCTTCGTCCCGGCGAGGTGCTGGAATACGATCTGGCGACCTTCATCCACACGCCGCTGGCTCCGGGGCAGTTCTGGACCGAGTACGACTTCGACAAGAACAACATCGTGCTGAACGAGGAACTCGAAGTCGATATTCCCAAGAACCGCACCATCAAGCTCAAGACCAAGCCCGGGTTTGATCCCAAGATTACCGAAGAGAACGGCCGGCGGATTTACCGCTGGAGCAGTTCCCACCTGGAGCGCGAGGACGACGACAAAAATAAGGACAAGGACAAGAAGAAAAAGAAGAAGAAAAAGCCGGAGGACGAGGTTCCGGCGGTCCAACTGACCACCTTCGCGAGCTGGGAAGAAGTTGGACGCTGGTATGCCAGCCTCGACCGCGACCGCCGCAAGCCGACTCCCGAGATCCGCGCCAAGGCAGAGGAACTTACCAAGGGCCTCAACACCGACCTGGAAAAAGTCGAAGCGCTCTACGACTACGTCGCCAAGAATTTCCGTTACGTAAGCCTGTCGCTGGGGCTGGGCCGCTACCAGCCTCACCCCGCCGCCGACGTACTGCATAACCAGTACGGCGACTGCAAGGACAAGCACACCCTGCTGTCTTCGTTGCTCGAGGCGAAAGACATGCACGCCTCGTCGGTGCTCATCAACTCCAGCCGCAAGCTCGATCCCGACATTCCCTCGCCCTCGCAGTTCGACCATGTCATTACCCTGCTGCCGCTGGGCAAAGACAAAGAGGAAGTCTGGATGGACACGACCACCGAGGTCGCGCCCTTCCGACTGCTCTCGTTCAACATTCGAAAGAAGCAGGGACTGGTGATTCCGGAGGAAGGCGCGCCCCACCTGGAAGAGACTCCGGCGGACCCGCCCATGCCGAACAACCAGGTCCAGACCATTGACGGAACCATCAACGAACTCGGCAAACTCAACGCAAAAGTAAGCTACGTGGTGCGCGGCGACACGGAGCTTCTGATGCGGATCATTTTTCGCCGAGTGCCCAGTTCCCAGTGGGAGCACCTGGTCGAGAACATCAACGCGATGGGCGGCCTGGATGGCGAGATTACCAACCTAAAAGTTGGCGATCCGGCGGCCACGCGGGAGGCCTTCCAGTTCTCCTACGACGTTGCCAAGGCGAATTTTCTGGACTGGTCAAAAAAGAGGTCCGACCTGGATCTTCCGCTGTCGCAGTTCAACCTGGCCGATCCCGACGAAGACGATACCGGCGCCGATGCGGAGCCGATCAAGTTCGGCCCTCCGGGGGAATTCGCCTACCGGGTGAAGCTGGTGCTGCCCGCGAAGTACACCGCGCACGCCCCGCTGCCGTTCTCGATGAAGCGCGACTACGGCGAGTACAAGGCCAGCTACAGCCTCGACGGCCGGGTCTTTACCGCGGAGCGTTCCATGCTGATGCGCGAACGCGAATTGCCGGCGACGCGCACCGGTGACTACCTGGCATTCCGCCGGGCGGTGCTTTCGGACCTGGGCCAGCACCTCGCGGTCGAGAACACGGCAGCCGGTTCCCCGGCGCCGCCGGCCGACATGAAAGCGGACGATCTGAATGAAAGCGCCCGCGCCGCCATGGGGAGTGGCAATTTCACGCTCGCGATTCAGTTGCTGAAGCGCGCCGTTGAGGTCGATCCGAAGAACAAGTACGCGTGGAACAACCTGGGTCTCGCCCACCTGTCCTTGCGCGAGGGAGATGATGCGGTGGCCTCTTTCCAGAAGGCGCTGGAGATCAATCCCTATGACGAGTTCGCCTACAACAATCTCGGGCGGGCCTACTGGCAGGACAGAAAGTACGACGATGCGGTGAACGCCTTCCACAAGCAGCTCGACAATAACCCGCTCGACAAATTCGCGCATGCCAATCTGGGAGCGATGTATGCCGAGTGGCACAAATACGACCTGGCCGCTCCCGAACTCGAGAAGGCTGCGTCGCTGACGCCCGACGATGCCGGCCTGCAAGTGAGCCTGGGAGATGCTTACCTGAATCTCGGGAAGGACGACAAGGCGCTTGCCGCCTTCGACCGCGCGATTGAGATTTCGGCCACCCCCCTTGTGTGGAACAACATTGCCTACCAGCTTTCGCTGAAGAATACGCACCTCGACAAAGCCCAGCAGTACGCGGAGTCAGCGGTAGCGGCCACGGCAGCCGGCCTGCGCAATCTCTCGCTCGATCAGCTCAACCAGCGGGACCTCGCCCTGGTACCGTCCTTGATCGCATACTGGGACACGCTGGGTTGGGTGTTCTACGCGGAAGGCAAGCTCGACCGGGCCGAGAAGTATGTGTCGGCGGCGTGGAGCCTGGGACACCATGGCGAAGTCGGCGATCACCTGGGACAGATTTATGAGAAGCGCGGCGAAAAGGAACGGGCCATCGCCACCTATGCCCTCGCCATGAACGGGCTCCGTCCGATACCGGAAACGCGCGGACGGTTGAGCGGCCTGGTGGGCGGTCCGGACAAGGTCGATGCGATCATTACCAAGCACCACGACGAACTCCAGCAGATGCGCACCACGCAACTGAAAGACCCGCCGCCGGCCACTGGGAACGCGGATTTCTGGGTCCTGCTGAGCACCACGCGGGACGGGGCGTCGGTGGAGAGCGTGAAGTTCGCGAGCGGCGAGGAGAAACTACGGAGCCTGGAAGGGGCGTTGCAGCGCCTGAAATTCAACGTAAATTTTCCCGACGATACGCCCGCGAAAATCCTGCGCCGCGGAAACCTCTCCTGTTCGCAAGCCGCGGGCAACTGCAGCTTCGTGCTCATGCTGCCCGACGACGTGCGTTCCGTCAATTGAAAGCGGCGCCGCCCCTGGCTTGGTCCGCATCGCAGCCGTCATGCACTTGCTGGAGCATGAGCCGGCACATTCCGCAGGATGGCCTGCTCGCAGGCGTGCGCAAACTGCAAGACGACGTCCTCGCGCCCGGGCGCCCCTGCAATCTGCAACCCGATCGGGAGCCCCGCCTTCGTAGATCCGCAGGGAATGGAAATCGCGGGCAATCCCCAGACGTTGAAGGGGCGGGTGTTGCGCAACAGCAGGAGTTCGCGCGGCCGAAGCAGGTCGGGATTCTCGCGCAACTCCGCAATTTTCGGCGCCGGGATCGGCGTGGTGGGGGTGACGATCACGTCGATCGTCTCGAAGATGGGGCGAATGTTTTTGCGCGACGCATCCAGTTCGGCGCGTTTTCGCCGATATTCCTCCAGGGTAATCTTTTCTCCCGTCCTGATGCGGCGCAACGTTTCTGGCTGGTAAAGCTCGGGGCTCCTGGCCACGGAGGCGGCGTGAAATGCGTATGACTCCGCCGCCTGAACCGTGCGGTCGTTGTCCGGAACCAGCAAAATGTCTTGCGAATGGGAGGCCATCTGCTGGATCAGCGTCAGGGCCCGGTTGACGGCATCAGCGACTTCGGGGTCGAGGTCCTCATAGAAGAAAGAGCGGGGCACGCCGACACGAGGCTTGAATCTCGAAACCTCCCAGGCTTTCAAAAAATCCGCGCGCGGCACGCCGTCTCCGGAAGCCAGCGCGCGAAACAGCACGGTAGCGTCGGCAACATTGGCGGCGATGGGGCCGACGTGATCCAGCGACTCCGATAAGGGGATTACTCCCTGGGCACTGATTCGCCCATAGGTTGGCTTCAGCCCGACCACACCGCACAGCGCCGCCGGTTCGCGAATCGAGCCCGCCGTGTCGGTGCCGATGGCTCCGTATCCCAAGCCGGCGCCCACGGCTGCCGCCGAGCCGCCGGAGGATCCGCCGGCGATGTGCGCCTGGTTCCGGGGGTGGTGCACCTCGCCGAAAGCGCTGATCATCGAACTGGCCCCGTAAGCGAATTCGTGCAGATTGTGCTTGCCCAGAAAAACTGCCCCCGCTTCCTGCAGCTTGTGGACGACTTCCGCGCTTTGTATCGGGATACGACGCTTATAGAGTTCGCTGGCGGCCGTGGTGGGAATTCCGGCCGTGTCAATCAGGTCCTTCAATCCGATGGGGACACCGTGCAGCGGTCCGCGCCAGCCGCCGCGCCCGATTTCTTCTTCCGCCGCCCTCGCCTGTTCCAGTGCAGCCGCGGCGGTGACGGTGATGAACGCGTTCAAGCCGGGATTCAGTTCCTCGATGCGTTCCAGGCACGCGCGCGTCAGTTCCACGGGCGACATTTTGCGCAGGCGCAGAGCTTCTCCCAGTTCGACGATCGTTCTCGGTACGCTGTCGGGCATTTCACGGAATATTATCGCGAATCAAGCCAAGCAAAGCGGCCTGAGCCTATAATCTGAATTCGCAGCGCCCCGGTGGGGGGAGGTCCAATCAGCCATGGCACAGATGACCATCGCGGATGTGGCGACACATGGATTTCTGGTCGACGGCAAGTTTGTAGAGGATGGCGACGTCATCGAGGTGAAATCGCCGTATGACGGCAGCCTCGTGGGCCGGGTATTCCAGGGTAGACGAGAACACGCGGAAGCCGCCATCACGGCTGCGGTGAAGGCGTTCGGGACGACCCGCCGTTTACCCGCATTCGAGCGTCAGCGCGTCCTGCGCCGCGTCGCCGAGGGAATTGCCAAGCGGAAAGAAGAATTCTCGCGCACGCTTTGCCAGGAAGCGGGCAAGCCCATCAAGGCGGCGCGGACCGAAGTGGAGCGCGCCATCTTCACTTTCACCGTCGCCGCCGAAGAGAGCACCCGCATCTACGGCGAATATCTTCCCCTCGACTGGCAGGAGTACACTGCCGGACGCTGGGGAATCGTGAAGCGCTTTCCGATAGGCCCGATTGCCGGCATCACTCCCTTCAATTTTCCGCTGAACCTGGTGGCGCACAAGGTCGCGCCCGCCATCGCGGCGGGATGTCCCATGGTGCTGAAGCCGGCGCCGCAGACGCCGCTGTGTTCGCTGCTGATGGCGGAAGTCGTGCAACAGGCGGGCTGGCCCGACGGAGCCCTCAACGTGCTTCCACTTTCCAACGACGACGCCGGCCTGCTGGTCAGCGACGACCGCATCAAGATGATCAGTTTCACGGGCAGCGCCTCCGTGGGTTGGCAGATCAAGAAGAATTCCGGCAAGAAAAAGGTCATTCTCGAGCTGGGCGGGAATGCGGGCGTCATTATTCATAGCGATGCGGACGTTGAGTACGCCGCGGAACGCTGCGTCGCCGGCGGTTTCGGCTATTCCGGCCAAACCTGCATCTCGGTGCAACGCATCCTCGTACAGCAATCCGTGTATGGAAAATTCACCGACTTATTCATCGCGAGCGTGAAGCAACTCCGGGCCGGCGATCCGCTGGAGGAGTCGACGGATGTTGGCCCGCTCATCCGTGACAGCGATGCCCAGCGCGCCGCCGACTGGATCCAGGAAGCCATTCGCGGCGGAGCCCGCGTGCTGACCGGCGGCAACCGCCATGGATCGATGGTCGAGCCTACGGTTCTAACCGGCACCAAGCCCGACATGAAAGTCAACTGCCAGGAGATTTTCGGGCCGGTGGTTACGGTCGAGCCTTATGGGGAATTCGAGGAGGCGCTGCGGCAGATCAACAGCTCGGCGTATGGACTGCAGGCGGGCCTGTTCACGCGCGATGCCAAGCTGATGTTCCAGGCCTTCGAGGAACTGGAAGTGGGCGGGCTGCTGGCCGGAGACGTGCCGACGTTCCGCATCGATCACATGCCGTACGGGGGCGTGAAGGATTCCGGCATCGGCCGCGAGGGCCTGCGCTACGCGATTGAAGAGATGACCGAGCCCAAGTTGATGGTCATGAATTTGCGGTAGAGGTCGAACTTCGCCGGGACATGGCGACCAGCGTGCCAGGGTCTTTAATTCTCATTGCCGTTGAAAAACGAAACGCGGTTTTGCATGGCAATCCATTCTCCACAGAAATTTTTGCCGCCGCGGCTCCGGCAGGACTACAAATCCCGGTCAGACTGTTATAATCACAAGTTTTCGTGAGCGCTATCACATCATCCTGTAATCCATAACCTGGCAGATGCCATTCTCCGGGATGTCCGCGCGACCTCCCGCTTGGTTGAAAGCTTCGTTCGATGCAGATCTTTCATCGCAGCACCAACACACTCTCCCGGGCGTCGATCTACGGTGCGGTTTTTATCGTAGCGGGCCTCGGCTGGGCGTTGATGCAGATCCAGCGATCCCCGTATGTCACCTACGCCGGGGTGGTAAAACCCCAGCCCGTGCTCTTCAGCCACCAGCATCACGTGACCGGATTGGGGATTGATTGCCGGTATTGTCACACCTCGGTGGAGGAATCGGGCTTCGCGGGAATCCCGCCGACCAAGACCTGCATGAATTGCCACGCGCAGATTTGGACGAATGCCAAGCTGCTGGAGCCGGTTCGGGCCAGCTACCGCAGCGGCGAGTCGCTGCAGTGGACGCGCGTGAACCAGTTGCCTGATTTCGTGTATTTCAATCACAGCATCCACGTCAACAAGGGGGTGGGTTGCAACACCTGCCACGGACCGGTTGACCGGATGCCCTTGATGTACCAGTACGCCTCTTTGCAGATGGAGTGGTGCCTGGACTGCCACCGCGCGCCGGAAAAATATCTCCGTCCCCGCGATCAGGTCTTCAACATGGGTTACGAGCAGCCGTCCGCGAGTCTTCCCGTGGAATTCGACGGTCACAGCTACACCGACCAGCTTTCGCTCGGCAGCGCGCTGGTCGCCAAATACGAGCTGCGCAGCGTAAACGACATCACCAGCTGCAATACGTGTCATCGATAGGGACATAGAAGTCGCAGGCGCCACGAAACGGGGGCGCCGGGAATCATGATGGACGACGCACACAAGACGAAGCGCGAAGACGTTTGCCCCAGCAAGAAGCTGGACCGTGCCGCGGTCGAGGAGCAGATCCGGCAGACCAGCGGCCCGGAATACTGGCGCAGCCTGGAAGAACTGGCGGGCACGCCGGAGTTCCAGGAAATGCTGCACCGCGAGTTTCCCAAGGGGGCATCCGAATGGGTGGACTCGGTTTCCCGCCGCGGCTTTCTGCAGTTGATGGGAGCGTCGCTGGCGTTGGCGGGCACGACCGGGTGCACCAAGTTGCCGCTGGAGCCGATCGTGCCCTACGTGAAGCAACCGGAGGAGGTGGTCCCCGGGCGCCCGATGTTCTACGCGACCGCGGTGACGTTGAGCGGATACGCCAGCCCGGTGCTGGTCGAGAGCCACCTGGGGCGCCCCACCAAGATCGAAGGCAACGACAAGCATCCCGCGAGCCTTGGCGGCACCGACATTTTCACCCAAGCCTCCATCCTCGGCATGTACGATCCGGACCGCTCCCAGACCATCACCCACCTGGGCGACGTCGAATCCTGGTCCGCCTTCGCGAGGGAAACGAAGGGCCCGCTCGCGGTACAGAAAAATCTGGGCGGGGCCGGGATTCGCATTCTCACGCAGACGATCTCGTCGCCCACGCTGGCCGACCAAATGCGCGCCTTCCTGAAGATCTATCCGCAGGCGAAATGGCACGTGTACGAGCCGGTGAACCGCGACACCTTGCTGGAAGGCGCGAAGCTGGCGTTTGGGCAGGCGGTCGAGACTCAGTATCGCCTCGAAAATGCCGACGTGATCGTCTCGCTGGACGCCGATTTCCTGTACGCCGGCTTCCCCGGGAATACGCGCTACATCCGAGACTTTGCCAAGCGGCGCAATCCCGACGGGTCGATGAGCCGGTTCTATGCGATCGAGAGCACTCCGACTTCGACGGGGGCGAAGGCGGATCACCGGCTGCCCTTACCGGCATGGCAGGTTGAGCAATTTGCCCGGGCCACTCTGCTGAATTCTGCTTCGCCAGGGGAGTCAGCGGCCTTCTCGGCGCTCGCCCCTGAGGTGCTGAAGTTCGCTGCGGCTGTGGGCAAGGATCTGCTCGGGAATCGCGGGAAGAGCGTAGTGATTCCAGGGGAACATCAATCGCCCGCGGTGCATGCACTGGCGCACGCGGTGAACGCAAAACTTGGCAACGTGGGCAGCACCGTGATCTACACCGATCCGGTCGATGCCAATCCGATCAATCAAACCGAATCTCTGCGCGACCTGGTCGCCGACATGCGAGCGGGAAAGGTTGACTTGCTCGTGATCCTGGGCGGCAACCCGGTTTACGACGCGCCCGCCGATCTTGGCTTCGGCGAAGCGCTGAAGACTTCCGGCATCTCTCTTCGAATTCATCACGGGCTCTACCAGAACGAGACCTCCGAATTCTGTCACTGGCACGTGAACGAAGCGCACCCGCTGGAAGCCTGGGGCGACGGGCGGGCGTACGACGGGACGGTGAGCATCGTGCAACCCCTGATTGCGCCGCTCTACGCGGGCAAGAGCGCGCAGGAGTTGGTTTCGGCCCTGGCCGGGGTTACGGACTCGACGGCGTACGACATGGTGCGTGGCTACTGGCAGAAGCAACATGCCGGCGCCGACTTCGAATCCTTCTGGCGCAAGTCGCTGCATGATGGCTGGGTCGAAGGCACGACCTACGAGGCGAAATCGGTTTCGGCGAAGACTGCGATTGCGCCGTCCGCGGCAGCCGAGGGAAAGGGCCTCGAAATCAATTTCCGCCGCGATCCTTCCGTTTATGACGGGCAATTCGCCAACAACGGCTGGCTGCAGGAACTGCCCAAGCCGATGACGAAACTGACCTGGGACAACGCGGTGCTGGTGGGTCCGAAGATGGCCGAGCGCGAAGGCCTGAAGACCGAGGACATGGTCACGCTGGAATTGGGTGGGCGGAAAATCTCCGCGCCCGTCTGGATCCAGGCTGGACATCCCGATGCCTCCGTGACCATCTATCTGGGGTACGGGCGCAAGCGTGCCGGCCGAGTGGGCACGGGCGCGGGCTTCGACTCGTACCCGCTGCGAACAACTGCCGCTCCCTGGTATGCGACTGGCGGCAAGCTCACCAAGGACGGCGCGACCTACAAACTCGCTTCCACCCAGGGCTACCAGACCATGGACACGCCCGATGGCGGGAAGCGGCCGCTGGTACGGGAACACAGCCTCGAGGAATATCGCAAGGAGCCGAAGTTTGCCCAGGAAGAGCAAACTCCGAAAGAACTGACCCTCTATCCCAACGTCGACTATGCCAAGCAGGAGTACGCCTGGGGCATGGCGATTGATCTGAACTCCTGCGTCGGCTGCAACAACTGCATGATCGCGTGCCAGTCGGAGAACAACATCGCGGTGGTGGGCAAGGAACAAGTCGTGAAGGGGCGGCACATGCACTGGCTGCGCGTCGATGCCTACTACCAGGGCGATCGCGACAATCCCAAGGCGTATTTCCAGCCGGTGCCCTGCATGCAATGCGAAAACGCGCCCTGTGAACTGGTCTGCCCGGTGGGCGCCACGGTGCACAGCTCCGAAGGCCTGAACGACATGGTCTACAACCGCTGCGTGGGCACGCGCTACTGCTCCAACAACTGTCCTTACAAGGTGCGGCGCTTCAATTTCCTGCTCTTCCAGGACTGGGAGACGCAGCAGTACAAGATGATGCGCAATCCGGACGTGACGGTGCGCAGCCGCGGCGTGATGGAGAAATGCACGTACTGCGTTCAGCGGATCAACGAGCACCGCATTGACGCCGAGCGCGCTGAGGAAAAAATCAAGGATGACGGCTCGCTGCAGACTGCTTGCCAGCAGTCCTGCCCGGCCGGGGCCATCATTTTCGGCAACATCAACGACCCCAACAGCAAGGTCGCCAGCTTGAAAGCGCAGGATCGCAATTACGGGATGCTGGCGGACCTGAACACCCGTCCCCGCACAACGTATCTGGCCGAGATACGCAACCCTAACCCAGAGCTGGAAGCGGAGCGCAGTTAAGTCATGGCAGATCGAATGGACGACGTCGGCATCGCGGAGCGGAAAGCTCCGGTGATCGAACCCGGGTACACCTTCGGGACGGTGACCGACAAGATCAGCGCCATCGTGCTGAACCGGCCCACTTCGACGGGATGGTTCATCGGCTTCGGGGTCGGATTCATGCTGACCATGATGATGCTGTTCGCCATCGCCTACCTGGTGGTGAAGGGCACAGGCATCTGGGGAATCAACATACCGGTGGGATGGGGCTTCGCGATCGTCAACTTCGTGTGGTGGATCGGCATCGGCCACGCGGGCACGCTGATCTCGGCCATCCTGCTGTTGCTGCGGCAATCCTGGCGGAACTCGATCAATCGCTTTGCGGAGGCCATGACGCTGTTCGCGGTGGCCGCCGCGGGCATCTTCCCGCTGATCCACACCGGCCGCCCGTGGCTGGCCTACTGGATGTTCCCCTACCCGAACACGATGAACTACTGGCCGCAGTTTCGCAGCCCGCTGATCTGGGACGTGTTCGCGGTCTCGACCTATTTCACGATTTCACTGCTGTTCTGGTTCGTGGGCTTGATTCCTGACCTCGCGACCCTGCGGGATCGCTCGGAAAACCGCTTTGCCCAGATGATCTATGGCACGTTGGCCATGGGCTGGCGCGGTTCGGCGCGGCACTGGCATCGTTACGAAACGATGTACCTGTTGCTGGCAGGGCTGGCGACGCCGCTGGTGCTTTCGGTGCACACGGTGGTCAGCTTTGATTTCGCCATCGCGATCGTCCCCGGCTGGCACACCACCATCTTCCCGCCGTATTTCGTGGCGGGCGCCATCTACTCCGGCTTCGCGATGGTGTTGATGCTGGCCATTCCCATCCGCAAGATCTACGGCTTGGAAGATTTCATCACCGACCGCCACCTGCAAAACTCCGCGAAAGTCATGCTGGCCACGGGTTGGATCGTAGCCTATGGCTACGGGATCGAAGCGTTCATGGGCTGGTATAGCGGCAATCGCTACGATGCATTCACCCTCTGGAACCGCCTGCATGGCCCGTACGCTTTTTTCTACTGGTTGCTGCTGACCTGTAATATCGGCATCCCGCAGGTGCTCTGGATCCGCAAGCTGCGCACCAGTCCGGTCGGACTGTTTTTCGTTTCGCTGGTCATTCTCATCGGCATGTGGCTGGAGCGTTTCGTCATCGTCGTGCTGAGCCTGCACCGGGACTTCGCGACTTCCTCCTGGGGCATGTACTACCCGACGCGCTGGGACTGGATGACCTACATCGGAACCATCGGCATGTTCCTGACTGCCATGTTCCTGTTCGTGCGCATCCTGCCGATGATCTCGATCTTTGAGATGCGTACCCTGTTGCCGGAGGCGGAGGTGAAGCCGGAATGAAAACCACCCCCATCTACGGGATCATGGCGGAGTTCGATTCCGCCAGCGACCTGGTCGCGGCGGCCCGCAAGACCCATGAAGCCGGGTACCGGAAGATCGACGCGTACAGCCCCTTCCCGGTGGAAGAGTTGGCTGAAGCGATCGGATTTCACACCAATCGAGTTCCGCTGGTCACACTGATAGGGGCAATGATCGGCGGCGTTTCCGGCTACCTGATGCAGTACTGGATCGCGGTGCTGAATTATCCCGTGAATATTGCCGGGCGTCCCAACCACTCGTGGCCGGCGTTCATCGTGGTGACGTTCGAAATGACGATCCTGTTCGGCGGCATCGCGGCGGTGTTCGGCATGCTGGCCTTGAACGGGCTGCCCATGCCTTATCACCCGGTGTTCAACGTGCCGCGCTTTGCCATGGCGACGAAGGACCGCTTCTTTCTGATCGTGTTCTCGACCGATGCCAAGTACAACCGGGCGAACACGCGCCAGTTCCTGGAGAGCCTCGGGCCCCGCTCCATTTCGGAGGTGCCCAGCTAATGCTGCGTCTCCGCAAACTTTTCCCCCTCCTGCTGGTGGTATGGCTGGCGGGCTGCCGTCTCGATATGCACGTGCAGCCGCGTTACAACCCGCTGGCCAAGAGCGATTTCTTCGCCGATCAGCGCTCGGCGCGGCCCCTGGTGGAGGGCACGGTGGCGCGCGGTGAATTGCGCGAGGACGAGTATTTCTATACTGGCAGACTGGGCAACAACCCGGGCGACTACATGCCGTTCCCGGTGAGCAAGGAAGACCTGGAGCGCGGGCGCACGCGCTACAACGTCTATTGCGCGCCCTGCCATTCGCGGGTGGGTGACGGTAACGGCTACATTCCTTCGCGGGGATTTTCGCGCAAGCCGCCGTCCTATCACATTGAACGACTGGAGAAGGCGCCGGTCGGCTATCTCTACGGCGTCATCACCGAAGGCTTCGGCATCATGTCGGATTACTCCTCGCAGATTCCGCCGCGCGACCGCTGGTGCATTGTGGCCTACATCCGTGCCTTGCAGTTGAGCCAGCATGCGACGGTGGGCGATGCCGGCGGCCATCCGATTCCGTCTCCCGCGCCAGAATTCGTGGTGCCGGGCACGGGCGCAACTCTGCCGCGGGTGAAGCCGCAATCTGCGACCGCGGGGCACGAGGAGCCCAAATGAGCACTGCGCACATGACCAACCTGGACCTCTCGGCGCCTCCGGTCATCAAGTTGATCGGCCGCCGATCGCTGGTCATCGGCGTAATCTTCTCAGCGATCGCGATCGGCCTGGGATTCTCGAACCCGGCTGTCTTTTTCCGGGGTTACCTGGTTTCGTTCATGGACTGGCTGGGTATCTGCCTCGGGTCCATGGTCATCCTCATGGTCCGGCACTTGACGGGTGGCGGCTGGGGGATGGTGATCCGCCGCATCCTGGGCGCGGCCATGCGCACCGTGCCACTAATGTTTCTGTTTTTCATTCCGCTTGCCTGGCTGGGCGTGCCGAGACTCTATCCCTGGGCGATGCCGCTCGAATCCGTCGAGAACCCGACCATCCGCGAACACCTGGCGCACAACCAGTTCGTGCTCAGCGGCTATTTGCACCGCTCGGGATTTGTCTGGCGCGGGTTGCTCTATTTTGCGATCTGGGGTCTGCTGGCTTACTTGTTGTCGCGCTGGTCAAGAGAGCAGGACACACCGCCGGTCCGCGACAACAGCCTCCGCTTCCGGGTGGTGAGCGGTCCGGGCATCATTCTCTACGCGTTTACCATCTCGTTCGCCGCCATCGACTGGGTGATGTCGCTCGATCCCAGTTGGATCTCGACCATCTACGGCCTGCTGTTTGTGGCGGGCGAGCTGATTTCCGCACTGTGCTTCGCGGTCGTCATCGAGCGCATTCTCTTCCGCTACAAGCCGATGTCGCTGCTGCTGCGGCCGGACTTCGTGCACGACCACGGCAAGTTCATGCTGACCTTCATCATGGTGTGGGCCTACTTCTCGTTCTCCCAGTGGCTCATCATCTGGGCTGGAAACCTGCCCGAAGAAATCACCTGGTATCTGCGCCGATTGCACGGCGGATGGGGCTTCGTGGGCTTGTTTCTGGTGATCTTCCAGTTCGGCGTGCCGTTCTTCCTGCTGCTCTCGCGCCGGCTCAAGCGCGACATCACTCGCCTGGTCTGGCTGGCGGCCTGGCTGCTGGTGGTGCGCTACGTGGATCTGTTCTGGCTGGTCGAGCCGAATTTTTCGGCCACGTTCCACATCACCTGGGCGGACCTGATGATTCCCTTCGGCATGGGTGGTCTGTGGATCGCATACTTCTGCCGCAACCTGAGTTCGATCCCGTTGCTTCCCGCCTACGACGTATACGCGAAACAGGTTCTGGAGCCCAGGCATGAGTGAGCCTCTCAAGAACGGACACAGTGGCGAAAGCTTCGAGACCGAGGATCTCAGTCCCGTCGGGGTGTTGTACTTCATGGCCGGACTCGCAATCGTCGGGGTCGTCATTTATTTGATTGTCCTGGGGATGTACCGTTTTCTCGACAGCTACGACCGAAAGCATCAGGCGCCGATGAATGCGATGGCGACGACTACGGGCATCGATCCGCAAACCATGACCCGCGATCAAATTCGGGACAAGGCGGAGGCGACCTTCCCGAAGCCAGTGCTCGAGTACAACGAGCAAACCCAGTACGCGAGCGAGGTCGAGAAGCAGGACGAGGCTCTGGAAAGTTACGACTGGGTGGATCAGAAGAACGGTATCGTGCGCATCCCGATCGAGCGAGCGATGGATATGCTTTTGCAGCGTGGCCTGCCGGTCCTTCCGCAGGGCGAGGCCGCCGGCGCAAATACCGCAGTCAAGCCAGGAACCAATGCCAAGCCGGGAACCGGCGGCGGGGCCGGAAAGACGCCCGAGCCTTCCCGGAAATAGTTGTGAAGGCAGCGGCAACAAACAGAAAGGATCCGCAGTGAGAGGCAGGCAAATAATCCGGGCAATGGCCGCAAGCGTAATCCTGGCCGCATGCGCGTTTGGGCAGGGCATGACAAACGGCATCATGTCACCGCCCGCCAACGTTCGTCCGCCGGGATTGAAAAACGTCGGCATCCAGCAGAACCTGGAGCAACCGATTCCGCCGGACCTTACTTTCACGGACGACCTGGGGCGCAGCGTGCGCCTGGGCGATTACTTCGGCAAGAAGCCGATGATTCTGAACCTCGTCTACTACAACTGCCCCATGCTGTGCGGAGAAGTGCTCAGCGGCCTGGAAAATTCCCTGCGCAGGATGAAATTCGATGTCGGGAAGGAGTTCGACGTCATTACGGTAAGCTTCGATCCGCACGAAACTCCCGAGATGGCGGCGAAAAAGAAAGCCGAGTTCCTGCACCGGTACAAGCGAGCCGGGGCCGAGCAGGGCTGGCACTTCCTGGTGGGCCAGCAGGACGCGATCGACGCGCTCACCAAGGCGGCCGGTTTCCAGTACCAATATGACGAGAAGACCAAGCAGTTCGCGCACGTGGCTGCCATCCTGATCCTCACGCCCGAGGGCAAAATTGCGCAGTATTACTACGGCATCGAGTATCCGCCGAAAGACTTGCGGCTGGGACTGGTGGAAGCGGGCGCGGGCCGGATCGGCAACGTCGTCGATCAGTTGCTTCTGTACTGCTATCACTACGATCCCGAACAGGGAAAATACAGCGCCACAATTCTGCGCGTGCTGCGCGTGGCAGGCGTGGCCACCATGCTGTTTCTGGGAACTTTTATCTTCGTGATGATTCGTCGTGGTCCGGCACACGACGCCCAGGGAGTGGGACAGGTTAAGTAAATATGTTTCAAACGATGCCCCTATGGCCCCCGCGGGCCTCGACCATGGCCAACAACGTCGACGCGTTGTACATCTTCCTGCTGGTGGTGTCGGCGCTGATGACGCTGTCAATCTTCGCCATGGTGGTGTTCTTCGCGGTGCGGTACCGCAAGCGCGCCGGCCGGAGGGCCGAACAGATCGACGGTTCGCACGCGCTCGAGATTACCTGGTCAGTCATCCCCTTTTGTGTCTTCATGGTGTTCTTTGCCTGGGGTGCCTCGATCTACTTCAAGGAGCGCAAGGCGCCCCAGAACGCCGCCGAGGTCTACACCGTCGCCAAGCAATGGATGTGGAAGTTCGAGCACATGGAAGGCCAGCGGGAGATCAACGAACTGCACGTGCCGATTGGGCGCGACGTGAAGATGATCATGACGTCGCAGGACGTGATCCACAGCTTCTACGTTCCTGCCTTCCGCATCAAGCAGGACGTGCTGCCCGGCCGCTACACGGTGGCCTGGTTCCACGCGACCAAAGCGGGTACCTATCACCTTTTCTGTGCGGAGTACTGCGGCACCATGCACTCCGGCATGATTGGCTCGGTAGTGGTCATGGAGCCAAGGGATTATGAAGTATGGATGGGCGGTGGGGGAAACCAGCCCCTGGCGGTAACCGGAGAGAAATTATTCAGCGAACTCGGCTGCATGACCTGCCACCGCGCCGACACGCAGGGACGAGGGCCGAATCTGGCCGGCATTTACGGTAAGCCGGTCCTGCTCGAAGACGGCAGGACGGTGACGGCGGACGAAAATTATCTGCGCGAATCGATTCTGCTGCCCACCGCGAAAATCGTCAGCGGATTCAAGCCGATCATGCCAACTTTCCAGGGACAGATTAGCGACGAGCAACTCAATGCGCTGGTGGCCTACGTGAAATCCTTGAGCCAGCAGCCCTCGGGGCAGACCGGCGGCAAGAACGTGGCCGCCGCTGTCCCTCAACCGCAGTAGCGATCAGGTGACGAGCATGGCAACCGCAGTATTGGAATCCGGCGAACGCGAAACCTACCTGAACAAGGAATACGGCATCAAGTCGTGGCTCCTGACGGTGGACCACAAGCGCATCGCGCTGCTGTACTTAATGGGGATCACGTTTTTCTTCTTCATTGGCGGGTTTTTCGCGCTGCTGATCCGCCTGGAATTGTTGACCCCGACCGGCGACCTGGTTCAGGCCGATACCTACAACAAGCTCTTCACCATGCACGGTCAGGTGATGGTTTTCTTCTTCCTGATCCCAGCCGTGCCCGCGGTGCTCGGCAACTTCCTGATCCCGATCATGATCGGGGCCAAGGACCTGGCCTTTCCGCGCATCAACCTGCTCAGCTGGTATCTCTACATCATCGGCGGCGTGCTGATGCTCTACACCATCATCAACGGCGGGGTTGACACGGGCTGGACTTTTTACACGCCGCTCAGCACCGAGTTTCTCAACACCAACGTAATCAGCGCCGGGCTCGCCGTTTTCGTCGCGGGATTCTCCTCCATCCTGACCGGACTGAACTTCGTGGTGACCACGCACCGCATGCGCGCGCCCGGCATGACGTGGTCGCGCTTGCCGCTATTCGTGTGGGCGCATTACGCCACCAGCATCATTCAGCTTCTGGGCACGCCGGTGCTTGCCATTACCCTGGTACTGGTGGTGTGTGAACGCTTGTTCCATCTGGGCATTTTCAACCCAGCGCTCGGTGGAGACCCGCTGCTGTTCCAGCACCTTTTCTGGTTTTACTCGCATCCGGCCGTCTACATCATGATCCTGCCCGGTATGGGGATCGTCAGCGAGATCGTGTGTTGCTTCAGTCGCAAGCGCATTTTCGGATACCAGGCGATGGCCATGGCTCTGCTTGGGATCGCAGTCGTCGGGTTCCTGGTCTGGGCGCACCACATGTTCGCCGCCGGGATCTCGCTCTATGCCGCGCTGATCTTCTCGATCTTGAGCTATTTCGTCGCGGTGCCTTCCGCCGTTAAGGTCTTCAACTGGACCTCAACCATGTACAAAGGGTCGATCACCTATCAGACCCCGATGCTCTACGCCTTCGGGTTCATTGGCCTGTTCACGGTCGGCGGACTGACCGGTCTCTTCCTGGCCTCGCTGGGCATCGACGTGCACGTTACCGACACCTACTTCGTGGTCGCCCATTTCCACTACATCATGGTCGGCGGCATGGTGATGGCCTACCTTGGCGGCATGCACTTCTGGTGGCCGAAAATTTCCGGCCGCATGTATCCCGAAGGTTGGGGAAGACTGGCAGCGTTGCTGGTATTTGTGGGCTTCAATCTCACGTTCTTCCCGCAATTTATTCTGGGCTATATGGGAATGCCGCGCCGTTACTGGGATTACTCGCACTCGCCGGAATTCCAGATCCTGAATGTGCTCTCCACTGCGGGCGCGACCATCCTGGCCGTTGGCTACGTGCTGCCCATGATTTATTTCCTGTGGTCCATGCGCTATGGCAAGCCCGCTCCCGACAATCCCTGGAACGCGGCCGGTCTGGAGTGGATGGTCCCCTCGCCTCCGCCCACTTTCAACTTCGAAGAACAGCCGGTGGTGACCTGGGAAGCCTACAACTACGACGAGATCAAGGAGGAGGTCCCCGTTGCACAATAGTCCGGTTGCCACGGCGAACCACGAGGCCCACGAAAACCCGGCCCTCCTGCATCATTTCGCCACCGAGCAGCAACAGAAAGATGCCGCCAGCCTGGGCATGTGGATCTTTCTCGCCACCGAAATCATGTTCTTCGGCGGCATGTTCTGCGCCTATTTGATCTATCGCTACTGGTATTTCGGGGACTTCGGCGCCGGCAGCCAGAGTCTCAGTGTCGTGCTGGGCGGAACCAATACCGCCGTGCTGATCTGCTCCAGTTTGACGGTCGCGGTAGCCGTGCGTGCCGCGCAACTCGACCAGCGGAAGATCCTGGTGATTTGTCTGATCCTGACCATCTTGCTGGGCCTGGTGTTCCTGGGCATCAAGAGCGTGGAGTATCACGATAAATTCGTGGAACACCACGTCCCGGGTGCCAGCTTCCACTTCCCCGGACACATCCCCAGCCACCCGGACATACCCATCAACCAGCAGCATGCCCAGATCTTCTTCTCGCTTTACTTCGTGATGACCGGCCTGCACGCCTTGCACATGATCATCGGGGTGGGCTTGTTTGCCGTGATCACTTTCCATGCCATGCGCAACCGCTACGGGAGCCACTACTACACCCCCGTCGAAGTCGCGGGGCTTTACTGGCACTTCGTTGATATCGTGTGGATTTACCTGTTTCCCCTGCTTTACTTGATTGACCGTCACAAGTGAGAGCCGAATGTCTGAGCATATTTCTTCGCTAAAGATGTACATCGGTATCTGGCTCGGGCTGCTGGCCGGTACCTTGCTGACAGTGCTGGCAGCCGGCGTCGACCTGGGGCGTTTCAATGCCGTGGTGGCGCTGACCATCGCCACCATCAAGGCGACCCTGGTGGTTCTCTTCTTCATGCACGTGAAGTACGCCCATGAAAAGATGACCAAGGTAGTGCTCGTCTCCGCCATTTTCTGGCTGGCCATCCTGCTCGCACTAAGCATGGCCGACTACGCAACCCGGCTCTGGACCTAACCCCTGGAAAATTCTTCACCGCAGGTAACACAGAGTCCGCGGAAAAAGATCCGAAAAAGCATCTGCGTGAACCTGCGCAGTCTGCGCGATCTGCCCAGTCTGCGTAATCTGCGCGATCTGCGTCCTGCCCCTCGCACGGTCGTCCTTCTTGTCCCTTGTGGTCAAGCTCTTCTCCGCGACCTCCGCGGATTTTCTCGGCGTTCTCTGCGGTTAAGCTTTTTCTTCAACTCTTGCACGCCGCGCCCGTTTGCTGGAAGATGATCTGACATGCCCCCGTCCGACCCGCTCCCGATCCTCTCCTCCGAGCGAGCTGACTCCTTCGCCCGGCAAGCCCGCGCCGCGAAGTCCGTACACGTCGATGGACGTGCACTCGAACGAGACCTACGCGCCCGCATCGCCGGCGAGGTCCGCTTCGATACCTCCAGCCGCGCTCTCTATGCCACGGATGGCTCGAGCTACCGCCAAGTCCCGATCGGAGTGGTCATCCCGCGCACCTACGACGATGTCATCGCGACCCTCGCCACCTGCCGGGAACACGAGGCCCCGGTTCTTTCACGGGGCGGAGGCACTTCGCTGGCCGGCCAGTGCTGCAATCTCGCCGTAGTGATCGACTTCACCAAGTACCTTGCCAATATTCTCGAAATCGACCCCGTCCGCAAGCTGGCCCGGGTGCAGCCCGGCGTGATCCTCGACCACCTCCGCAATGCAGCCGAGAAGCATCACCTGACCTTCGCTCCCGATCCCGCCACCCACGACCGCTGCACCCTGGGCGGCATGATTGGCAACAACTCCTGCGGTGTGCACTCCGTGATGGCGGGCAAGACCGATGACAACATCGAGGAACTCGAGATCCTCACCTACGATGGCCTGCGGATAAGGGTAGGCGCGACCTCGCCGGGGGAACTCAAGCAGATCGTTCGCAGCGGCGGCCGGCGCGGCGAGATCTACGCGAAGCTGAAAACCATCGCCGACACCTACGGGGATCTGGTACGCCAGCGCTATCCCGACATCCCGCGCCGGGTCTCCGGCTACAACCTGAACTTTCTGCTTCCGGAAAATGGGTTCCAGGTGGCCCGCGCGCTGGTGGGTTCGGAAGGCACCTGCGTCACCATCCTCGAAGCCACTTGCCGCCTGGTCGAAAGCCCGCCCGAGCGGGTGCTGCTGGTGATCGCCTATCCCGACATTTTCCAGGCTGCCGACCGCGTGCCCGAGTTGATGGCGCATAAGCCCATCGGGCTTGAGGGCATGGACGACCTGCTCATCGAATACACCCGGCGCCGCGGCATCAACTCCGAAGGACTCGCGCTGCTGCCACCCGGCGGAGGCTGGCTGCTGGCGGAATTCGGCGCGCAAACGCAAGCCGAAGCCGAAGCCCAGGCCCGCGGCCTGATGGAAAGCCTCAGCCATTCCGCCACCGTCCCCAACGTGCGTCTTTGCACGAAGGCCGAAGCCAAGCAGGTTTGGACGGTGCGGGAGTCGAGTCTCGGGGTGATTTCCCATGTGCCCGGCGAACCGTTGAGTTGGGAAGGCTGGGAAGACTCCGCCGTCGCCCCGGAGAAGCTGGGCAACTACCTGCGGGATCTCCGCCGCTTGATGGGCCGGTTCGGCTATCAGGGCACGCTGTATGGCCATTTCGGCCACGCCTGCGTCCACACCCGGCTGAATTTCGACCACGAGAGCGAAGAGGGTATCGCCCGCTTCCGCGAGTTCATGAACGAAGCCGCCGACCTGGTCGTAAGCTATGGCGGATCCCTCTCCGGCGAGCATGGCGATGGTCAGGCGCGCGCTGAACTGTATCCGAAAATGTTCGGCCCGGAACTGGTCCAGGCTTTCAACGAATTCAAGGCCGCCTGGGACCCGGACTGGAAGATGAATCCCGGCAAGGTGGTCGAGCCGTACCGCATGGACGAGAACCTTCGCCTGGGTGCCGGTTACGACCCCTGGGAACCGCCCACCCACTTCAAGTTTCCCCACGATCACGGCAGCCTCGCGCATGCCACCCTGCGCTGCGTGGGAGTCGGAAAGTGCCGCCACTACGAAGGCGGCGTCATGTGCCCGAGCTTCCGCGTGACCCGCGAAGAGGAACATTCCACGCGCGGCCGCGCGCACCTCCTATGGGAGATGGCCAAGGGCGAAGTTATCCGCGATGGCTGGCAGAGCGAGGAGGTCAAAGAGTCTCTGGACCTGTGTCTCGCCTGCAAAGGCTGCAAGAACGATTGCCCGGTCGCGGTCGATCTGGCGACCTACAAGGCGGAATTCCTCTCGCACTATCATGAAGGGCGCCTCCGCCCACTCAACCACTACGCTTTCGGCAACATTGATTTCTGGGCGCGCCTTGCCTCCAACGCCCCGGGCCTGGTCAACCTGACGACCCAACTTCCTTTCCTGAGTGACATTGCGAAACTGGTGGCCGGGATCCCGAAGCAACGCACCATCCCTGCATTTGCCCCGCAGACGTTCAAGAGCTGGTTCCGCCGCCACCAGTCGCGCCATCCCGACGGCCCGGTCGTGGTCCTGTGGCCCGACACGTTCAACAACTACTTCCTGCCCGGCACGGCGAAGGCCGCCGTCGACGTACTGGAGAATGCAGGATTCCGGGTTGAACTGCCCGGGGGAAACCTGTGCTGCGGGCGGCCGCTCTACGATTTCGGCATGCTGGACCGAGCCCAGGACCTGCTGCTGCAGATCCTGGACGCGCTCGCGCCGGAAATCGAGTCTGGCGTTCCGATCATTGGCCTGGAACCGAGTTGCGTCGCCGTTTTCCGCGACGAGCTTTGTAACCTGTTTCCGAACGACGAGCGCGCCCGGCGTCTCTCCCGCCAGACCGTGCTTCTGAGCGAGTTTCTACAGAGCTACCACGAGCTGATTCCCCTGCCGCAGCTCCAACGCAAGGCCCTTGTCCATGGCCACTGCCATCACAAGTCGGTTTTGAAGATGAACGCGGAGGAGGCGGTCCTGAACCGGATGGGCCTCGATTGCCAGGCCCCGGCGCCCGGCTGCTGCGGAATGGCCGGGTCCTTCGGTTTCGAGCACGACAAATATGACGTCTCCATGGCGATCGGGGAGTTGGAACTGCTGCCCGCCGTGCGCAAGGCTCCGCCGGACTGGCTGGTGATCGCCAACGGCTTCAGCTGCCGCGAGCAAATTGCCCAGGCAACCGACCGCCATGCCCTGCACCTGGCGGAAGTTTTGCAGATGGCACTGCACCAGGGGCCGTCCGGGCCGTCGGGGGCCTACCCTGAGAAGCTGATGGTCCGGCAGCGCGAGCATGAGGTTCGCCGCTCCATGAAGCGTACCGGATTGGCTGTAGCCGGGTTGGCGGCGGGCGGCGCACTGCTCTGGAAATTGTCTAAAAGTAGCTGATAACAAAAGATTTAACTTCTATAGCCCGAAGCGAACCTCTAGCCCTCGTCAGCCGCCCGGCTTTCTGGGACAATAGATAGGCCAGCCTTTTGGGACGCCACCTGTCAGCGGCGCCCAAGTCATGCTCCCTGTTTTTAGCCCTCGGGGGCCCAGTGAAAGCCATGGAACGAGAAAGTACGATTGTCGGAATTGCCAGCGATGCAGTCCAAGCTCAGGCGGCGCCAGTCCGGGCCGCGGAGACCTCCTTGCAAGGTTCCGTTCTGGTCCTGATTCAGTTCGACGTGGCCGAGGAGATCCGCCTCGACGAGCTGCGCACGATCTTCGGCGCCCGGACGGCCGGGGCCAGCTTCAAGCATCCCACCCCGGGGTATGTCCAATATCAGCGTCCGCCCGTGGTGGAGCCCATCGAGGCTCTGGTGCTCGATACTGGCGAGCGTCTGGACGGCAAGATCAAGTATTACGACTACGGCGTGCTGAGCGTGGTGTTCGAACTTCCCTTCGCAGGCCAGTGGGATGACCTGGTTCGGCTCTCGGGGCGTTGGGTGTGGGACACAGACTTTACGAGCCTGGCCTCCCGCATCGTCAAGAAGCGTCTGGAGCGCGCCCGCCCGGCGCTGATCAAGGCCTATGAAAACTGGCTGCATGAAGACTACTTCATCTTCCACGTGCGGGAGATGACGTCCGCATCCACGGCCACTGAAGTCTTGAAAGGCCATGGCGACCAGATCGCCCAGATCGTGCGCGGCGAGACCCTGCCGCTGTCCGATGGCGAGCGCCAGGAGATCTTGCATGGCCGCATCTCCTACTATCCGAATGACCTGGCCGTGATCGGCTGGAACGCGGCATTCCTCTATGACAGCAACACCGGTGCCGAAACCGCTATCCAGTTGCTCGAGTACGCCAATTCTCAGCTGCTCGAGTTTCGCCACTACGACGAGCTTCTGACCCGGGAACTTGAGGGCGTCTACGACTTTCTTGAAAATGGAGGCACCAGCCTGTGGTCACGCTGGCGTACCGCGAATGCCGCCACCAAGCTGCACACCGTGCTGCTCGACGTCGATGAACTTACCGAGCATGCCGACAATGCCATTAAGTTTCTCAGCGACATGTTCTCGGCGCGTCTTTACAAGCTGGCGGCCTCGCGGATCGGTGTACCCGACTACAAAGACCTGGTTCAGCAGAAGCTGAAAACGGCCGAGGAGCTGTATCACTTCATGGTCGATCAGTTCAACCAGAGCCGGGCATTTGTGCTGGAACTGATGGTGGTGGTGATTCTAGTCATCGAGTTGGTCATGCTGTTCCGGGGGAAGCCGGGGTTTTAAGCATTGAGACATTGGGGAATTGAGTAATTGGGAAATTGAAAAGTTGCGCGACCGATGCAAGAGCAGCAATTACCCAATTACGAAATTTTTTAATGACTCGATTTACGGCTGGTTGAGAAGCTCTCACCTATCGCCCGCCTCCCACCTCCAGGATTGATCCCGTCACATACGACGCCGCCGAAGAGAGGAGCCACACCACCGCCTCCGCCACCTCCTCGGGTTTGCCCGGGCGGCCCATGGCGATCGTGCCCTTGAGCCGTTCCAACCTGCCCGGCTCGCCATTGGCGGCATGAATTCCGGTCTCCACTAACCCTGGAGCCACCGCGTTCACGCGAATTCCCTCGGTCGCGACTTCCCGCGCCAGCCCGATGGTGAAGGTGTTGATCGCGCCCTTGCTGGCGGCGTAGTGAACCCACTCCCCCGCCGAGCCGGTCCGCGCGGCCAGCGACGAAATGTTCACAATCGATCCGCCGCGTCCCCCATGCCGCGTCGACATTCTCTTCACCGCTTCCCGGGCGCACAGGATCGCTCCGGTCACGTTCACCGCCAGCATCCGCTCGAGGCCTTCGGCGGTGACGGCCTCGACGCGGGCAAACCCGCCCGTCACTCCCGCATTGTTCACCAGCCCGCGCAACGGTCCCAGTTCGCGCTCGGCCTCGGCGAAGAGTTGCACAATGTCGGACTCGCGCCCGAGATCGCCGCGGATCGCCGCTGCCTTTCCGCCTTTTTCCCGGATGGCGCGCACGACCTCAGCCGCCTCCGCCTCGCCGCTCACGTAGTTCACCGCCACCGAGAACCCGCGACCGGCCGCCAGTCGCGCCGTGGCGGCCCCAATCCCCCGGCTCGCGCCCGTGATCACGACCGCGCCGGATTCTTGTGCACTATGCTTTCCTTGCTCGCTCAAAGGCAAACCTCCTGGTGAGATTCGTCAAACCGAGCGTACCGAAGCTGTCCGGTTTTGTCTGCAGGGCTTCGCCGCACACAAAACATCGTCATGCGAGGCCGAGCGCGCGAAAGCGGAGGCGTTTGACGACCCAAAACGGTTCCTCCGCGCCCTCAGGGCCTTTCTCGGCGCTTTGTGCGGTGTAGTGCTTTTCTCGCAACCCTCCGCCATGTATCCTCACCCTTCCCGGAGGGCGCATGCGCGGTCTCGAAGGTAAACGTGTCTTAATTACGGGAGGTGCCAGCGGCATCGGCGCCGCCACGGCTGCCCGCTTCCTCGAAGAAGGCTCGCAGGTCGTCGTTCTGGATCGCGACGACAAGGGCCGTGCGGAAATCCAGCGCCAGCTTCCCAAACTTGCAGGCACCGTGCAGGCCGACGTTTCCAGCTTCCCGCAGGTCCAGTCCGCGTTCGTGGAAGCGGTGCAACTCCTGGGTGCGGTCGACGTGCTGATCAACAATGCCGGCATCTCGATTCGCCACAAGTTCCTCGACATCACGGTCGAAGAGTGGGACAAAATCCTGGCCGTCAACCTGACCGGCGTGTTCTACATGGCGCAGACTGCCGCACGCCACATGTGGGAGCGGGGCAGTGGCGTGATCCTGCAAACGGCTTCGACCAACGGCCTGGTCGGCCAGCCCTATTATGCCGACTACAACGCCACCAAGGCCGGGGTGATTGAACTCACGAAAACCATGGCCCTGGAACTTGCCCCTAAAGTCCGGGTGTGCGCAGTGGCGCCCGGATACGTCCTTACCCCCATGCAGCGCGCCGAGTACACCGATGCCATGCTCGAAGAGGTCAACCGCAAAATCCCTTTGCGGCGCCACGCGAGGCCGGAGGAGATCGCCGCGCTATTCGCCTACCTCGCCTCCGACGATGCTGCCTACATCACCGGCCATGTCTACACCTGCGATGGAGCCGAAATCGCGGGGGGCCTGGCGAGCCGCTGAACCCCAGCGTGGTCGAGCGTTGGGCTCGACCGGGAGACGAGGGTTTCTGTCCCTACACGGGGTGAACCGCTGGCAACGAAGCCGCGGGCCGACAGCATCGCAAAGCTGCGCGCCACCCGCCGGGATGAAAAATGGACGGCGACGGATGCAGGACAGCGGGAATTACAGAACTGGAAGCTCAAGACGCTAGACAACCCCGTAGCAACTTACGCTGAATCGCGCTCCCACCGTTGCTTTTGCTGCTGCATCATTCCGTAGCACTCACACGACGCCTCCTGCAGGCTTGCTCGCTCGGTGATGTGTACGTTTCCCCGGCTATAGGAAATCAGTCCGGCCTTCTGCAGAATCCCAGCCGCGATGGTGACGCTGGCGCGTCGGGTGCCCAACATCTGCGCCAGCAATTCCTGGGTCAGGGGCAGGGACGTGTCGCCCACGCGATCCGCGCACATCAAAAGCCATCGGGCCAACCGCTGTTCAACTTCATGGAGCCGATTGCAGGCAGCAAGCTGTGCCGCCTCCATGCCCATGATCTGCGAACACCGCTGGAGTTGCCGCTCCAGGTGGGGACACTGCCGAAGAAAAACGGCCAAGGTGTCGGCATCGATCCGCAATGCGGTGGCCTCTATCTGCACTACCGCGCGCCTGGCGGCACTACGGAAGCCGGCGACCAGGGGTATTCCGGCGAAACCTTCCTTGCCAACTAGTCCAACCTCCACGCTCTTGCCGTCGGGAAATACGGTCAGAATCGATATCATCCCGGTATTACAAAAATAGGCCGACTTCAAGGTGTCGCCTACCTCGTGGAGCACCTGGCGAAGTTTCAGACGCGCCAGTTCTAGCTTTGGGTACACCATCTCACGTTCATTCGGCGGAAGGCTAAGCAGGATCGAATTGTAGATATGGTTTCCGTCGCCATCGGAATGGATCGGCCCGGGAGACTCTCTCCCTGGAAAACGCGCAGATTTTTTGGCCACAAAGCTCCTTACGACGAACGGCAGTGCCGTCTGATTTCGCAAGGAACTGTCGCTCAGGCGAGCGGACGAGGAAGCAATGCTAGAGGAGACACCTCAAGCGTACTCTTTTATCAGACGCTCGTCAGTACGCTGCAACCCCACGTGGCGCGCCCTATCGTATCTACCCCTTAGTAATCCCATTAGAATGATGGCGGGATCGAAAGGCGCGGGCACCTCGATATCTTGGCTTTTTGTTCGAGAGCGTACCGACTTCCGTTTCGACGTGAGGTAATTTGCGTACCTACGGGGTCCGGAGTCGTGAAGGGAGCCTTTCCATGCACGAGAGTAAGCCCGAGATCGTCTGCACGATTTGCGGCAAGGCATTAACCCTGTTGCCAACTGACACGACCACCGATGAACAGGGCCAGCCCGTTCATCCGGAGTGTTACTTGCAGCAACTTTCAAGGAAAAAGAGCGTGCCGCCCTCCGCGGCCGCGTGACCATCAAGCGCGCGCACGCCACCTGAATTCCTTCACCCACCCAGGATTGCTTCATGCACTTAAAAGGAAGACGAGATTCCGCGCTTAGCGGCGGACGAATTGGGAGTAAGAACAGTAGAAGAGCACGGCGGCTTGGGTGGTCAGAATGACGGTCCAGAATGCAGTCTCAATGCGCGCCCGATTCTTTGAGTGGGTATGGCGCGGCTTCCAGCTAAAAGTGAAATAGAAAATCGCTGGAACACTTGCCAGGGGAACGCTCATCAGCACCACGTCGGATAATTTGTTCATAGTTGGCGTTGCCTGGGGCGGACCGTTCCGAAACAGGTTGCTGGGCTGCGCGGAAACTGATCGCCGCATACCCGATCAGGTTGACCCCTTTTGCTGGTCGCGCTTGCTGTTCAGTGGGTTCTGCTTCATTTTAAAACGCTCAATCATTTTTTCGGAAAATTCTACCAAAGCTTAGGGTTCTGCTCGGCGTGCGCCGGCATAGTTCCTGCCACTCTCCGGTATTGTCACACAGCATGGCGCACCCACACCGCCGAGGATAATACCTAGTACATCCGAGCGGCGGGTCGGCGTAACTGCGTACTTTTGCCGAGCCCACAGTCGTCGTCCCGGGGCTGGCGGTTCGCTGAGACCAGGTTTGGTGAACGTCGTTCCCGAGACCGAGCCAACCCTTACGACGGGGAACTCAGGACGCTAAGCATGATCCGCAAGTGATCCACTTGCCTGGCCTCGCGATCGGTCTCTGCCAGGAATTCGATTCCGTAATGATAGCCAGTACGGTTCCGCACCGTGCCTCGAATGCGGATCGGGAGCCCCGAGTAGGGAGGGGTAAACTCGACTTCCGCCTGATCCCCCGGTTTCAATTCCACTCCGGCGGTCAACGCCATGCCGCCCTCGCTTAACTCATTGCCCCTTCCGGTGAAGACGCTGGTCTTGCGGGCGCGGTGCACAATCACTCGAATGGGCACGTCGAGCGGATGCCGCTTCCAGCGACGAGTTGGCCGTTCTGCCTGAATGATCATTGGATGTTAAGGCCGCTAGCCATGAGCTCCGCCGGGGTCGGGGGCCAGCACGGTTTCGGCGGGCAGCATTTGCCCCCAGGGACAAGGCTGGCTTGTCAGTTTGTGGATGGCTGCCTGCGACCCGTCCGGCAGTCCGGAATTCAGCACCCACACGATCCTGAAATAGGAGTGCAGGCCACTACAGTCGATGGCGACCAGGTCCCCACAGCGCAGTACGGCGCGAACCTTGGTCAGGAGCGCACCACTACGGCTGATACTTGTCGCGGTCACCGTTTCCATGAAGGGTTCGCCTTGCGCATCAATCCCCGACAGACGCACGCACAGCTCAGTCCGGACCCGAGGCTCGTTCCGCCTTTCGAGCATCCGCTCTCGCTCCTCTCTATATCTTCGGCAAACCGCGCAGGCACTTGAGCGGGCGCCCGGTCCCCCGGTCTAAAGAGGGTAGCCTGCTGATTCCAGAGGACTCAGGGCGGGACGGGAGGTAAGAGGGGGAACTGCCGGAAGCCGGAAAAACGTCAGCCTCGCGCGCGAATTCGTCCTTCGTGTAACCTTGGTGTCCTTCGTGGTTGCTCTTGAAACCTATGCGCCTGACCAACCAATGCGCCCTTATCACCGGAGGAACCTCCGGCATCGGAGAAGCCACCGCCGTCCTGTTCGCCAGAGAAGGGGCGCAGGTCGCCATCACCGGACGCAATGAGAAGCGCGGTCACGCCGTCACCGCGGCCATTCTGGAAGCAGGCGGCAAGGCGATTTTCCTGCGTACCGACGTGCGCAAAGCCGCCGAGTGCGAGCGCGCGGTCATCGAAGCGGTCCGCTCCTTCGGCCGCCTTGACATCCTCTTCAACAACGCCGGAGTCTTCTACCCGCACGACACGCTGGCATGTTCGGAAGAAGAATGGGACGAGCAAATTGACATCAACCTGAAGGGCACCTTTTTGATGTCGAAGGCGGCGCTGCCCGGCATGATCGCGCAAGGCCGGGGGGTGATCGTCAACAACAGTTCCGGCTGGGGGATTGTGGGCGGCGACAAGGCGGTCGCCTACTGCGCGTCCAAAGGCGGGGTTGTGCTGATGACCAAGGCCATGGCCATCGACCATGGGCGGCAGGGCATCCGCGTAAACTGCATCTGCCCGGGCGACGTGGAAACCCCCATGCTTCCCTTGGACGCGAAGATGCGCGGCCAGAAGTGGGACGACTACATTGCCGGCTGCGCGAACCGTCCCCTGGGCCGCGTCGGCACCGCGGAAGAAATCGCAAAAGCCGTACTGTTTCTTGCGTCGGAGGAGTCGTCGTTCATGACGGGCGCCGCGCTGGTGGTGGATGGCGGGGGAACGGCGGATTGAGGCCGGGCTTCGTGCCACTCTCACATTCCTGGTGGTTCCAGCCTCCCTGCTCAACTGGAGACGAAGGACGCACGACGGACATTGAGGAAAAATCTGCAGACGGGATTCGATGACCCACACCACGACAACCCGCACGCGCTCGCAACAGTGGTTCGCACGCGCCCAGCAGTCGCTCGTCGAAGGGGTGAATTCACCTTCGCGCGGGGCTGCAGTCTACTCGCCCGGCCCGGTGGTGCTCGAGCGTGGCCGCGGCTCCCGGGTCTGGGACGTCGACGGCAACGAGTACGTCGATTTCATGATGTCCTTTGGCGCGCTCATCCAGGGGCACGCCCATCCGAAGATTGTTGAGGTCGTTTCTCAGACCATCGCGGAAGGCTCGCACTTCGCGGCGGCCACGCCGGCCGAGACCATGGCCGCGGAGCGCTTTCGCGCGATGGTCCCTTCGGCTGAAGTCGTGCGCTTTGCCAACACCGGCAGCGAAGCGACCATGCTGGCGCTGCGTCTGGCCCGCGCCCACACCGGGCGAAGCAAGTTCCTCAAGTTCGAAGGCCACTATCACGGCTGGTACGATCCTTACTGTCTCAACGGAAACAGCCATCCCATCAGGGAAATTGGGCCGCCGGAAAATCCCACGAAGATCCCGGATTCCGAGGGCATTCCTGCACCGGTTTTCGACGACGTGGTGCTGGCCCCATGGAACGACGTGGCGGCGCTCGAGCGCGTGCTGGGGGAGCATGGCCACGAACTGGCCGCGGTGATCACCGAGCCCATCATGGCCAACATGGGTTGTATTCCGCCCCGGGATGGATATCTCGAGAAGATCTGCGAACTCGCCCATCAAAAGGGCGCTCTGTTTATCCTCGATGAAGTCGTGACCGGTTTCCGCTACGCCGCGGGAGGATGCCAGCAGCTTTACCATCTCAAGCCGGATCTTTCGACCTTCGGCAAAGCGCTGGGCGCGGGATTTCCGATCGGCGCGGTCGCCGGCCCGCGCGCGATTCTCGACCGCATGCGCTGGTCCGAGCACATGGTCCTGCACTACGGAACGTTCAACGGGCACCGCCTGACCATGAATGTGGTGGCGGCGAACCTCGACCTGCTGAGCGCAGAAGGCGTCTACCGCCGGCTTTTTGCGACGGGCGATGCCGCCATTGCCGGCCTGCGCGAAGTCTTCCAGCGCCGGCAGGTTCATGCCATCGTGCAGGGCTTCGGGCCCATGTTTCAGATTTACTTCACCGAGCGCGACGCCATCCACGACTACCGCGATTACTGCCAGTTCGTCGACACGAAAAAATATTCGCGCTTCGTACACGGTTTGCTCGGGCGCGGCATCTACATGACCCCCTCCAATGGGCTGCATTGGATCCTCTCCAGCGCGCACACGGAAAAAGACGTGGAAGCGCTGCTGGCTGCCGCCGATCAGGCGTGCGCGGAGATGGCGTGAAGGCGACGGTTTTTCTCGGCGGCGGTCGCATCACGGGAGCGCTCATCGCAGGTCTCCAGCTCGCGCACAGCAAGGAGCCAGTGATTGTGCACGACCGCAACCTCCACAAGCTGCGCGCCCTGCAACGCGAATACGGAGTCATCGTGGAACCGGATTTGAGACGCGCCTTGCAGCAGGCCAGCCTCCTGATCCTGGCGGTGCGTCCGGATTCAGTCGAAGAAATTCTGAAACAGGTTCGAGACTTCTTCGTGAACGACGCTACGGGAGCAAAACAGCGGATCGCCTGCAGCCTGGCTGCGGGCATCCCCCTGGCGAAACTGCGGGTGGGCCTTGGCCCGCCGGTGCGCTGGGCGCGCGCCATGCCCAGTCCGGTAGCGCGCAGCGGAAGAGCACTCACCGCGCTCACCTTTGAGCGCGGCTTCCCGCCGGCTGCGCGCGGAGTGGTGAAGCGCTTCTTCGCACAAGTAGGTGCTGTGTGCGAGGTTGCGGAGCGCAAGTTTGACGCGTTCACGGTCACCTATTCCGCCAGCCATGGCTACCACGCGCTGGAGGCGCTGGCGCAAGCCGCACAAAAACTGGGTCTCGACCGGCAGACCGCCTTTGCCGCGGCCGCGCACGCACTGGCCGACGGGATTGTTTCCTGGCGCGAAGGAACGGAATCGCTCGCGAGCCTGCTGCGGGAGGCCGCGACCCCCGACGGCATCGCCGCCGCCGTCATGAACACCATGAATTCGGCTGGATATGCGCAGAGCATCGAGCGCGGCCTGCGCGCCGGGGTTACACGTGCCCGAAAAAATGCGAAGCGCTAACCGGAAGAGCGCCCGCTCAGAAGTCTTCCTCCCAGCCGGAACAGCCGGATGACGCGATAAAGCGGAAACAATGGAGCGGGCAATCGCAGCACTTGCCATTCCCCTATGCCGGGAGTGAAGGTCAGGCGAAAAGCAAACCGGATCCTGTCGGACCAGCGCTCCCGCAGACGAAGCATTAAGCGGAAATATGCAGGCGACTCGGCGCTGTACTCCTCAGCGCCCGGCAGGTGTTGCGCGACCTGGTTGTACAAGCTGTCGATCTGGCGATTTCCCTGCCAGCTTTCCCGCAACCAATCGGGAACAGGCGCGCCCAGCAAACGGTGCGCCAGCAACAGACCAATGGCCAGGATGCGCTGGATGCCGAGATCCCGGGAGCGCTCGCCGACGAGACTCCAGTCGAGCGGCTGGGATTGGACCACGCCCGCGATGTCGCGCAGCCAGCACAGCCGTATCCAGGCGTGCTTGGCGGCATGCACGCACAAAGTCAGCAGAAGATCTTCGGAAGAAAGAGTTCGTACCGTCCGGCCGCTGACGGTGGCGGAGGCTGCGCGCTCGAAAAGTTCGCAGCAATCGAAGTGGATGGCATAGAAGCGGGGCAGGATGCGCCACTGGATCTCGAGCAGATTGCGGCCCGCAGGACCATCGAAGGTGTATTCGTATCCGGTCGCGAGGTAGGCGCGTTCCTCGGCTTCTGAAAGCGGCGAACTCAGCGTATATCCGAGCGTTTCGAGGGCCGCTTTCGCGCTTCCCACATCGGCCGGCCGGACCAGGATGTCGAGGTCGGAGAAGGAACGCAGCGCCAGATCTCCGTATACGGCCTCCGCGAGGACGGGGCCTTTGTAGGGAATTGCGGGAACGTGGTGCGCTTCCAGGCAGCTCAGGACGCGGAACAGTTCACTGGTGAACGCCAGGTTCCGGCGGGCATTGTGCTGGTAACGCTGGCGAAGGTCACCGAGGATGTCGGGAGGAACAGCGGCGGAAAGCCCGCACAGTGCCTGATAGAGCAGGGGCAGCACGCTGTGGTGTTCGGCAAGGCGAATGACTTGTTGCCAATCGACGCCGGTGGCCATGCAGGCAGCGACTGGTCGCGAGGAAGTTTCGCGGTCGCCTACCGCGCAGCAGGCCAGCAGCAGTGCGAATTCCGAACTGAAGCCGGCAGGATCCAGGGGAAGGGAACGACCGGCAGTCGGCGTGGAGGCAATGGAACCCATGAAGCGAATTCGAAGCTGAGCAGAGCGATCGAATGGGTAACCGGGCAATCGGGAAGTTGCAGTTTTCAAGCGCGCGACGCGGGCTGGTTTCAATTCCCCGAAATTACCAAATTACTCAATCCCTCAGACGCGCACACTATAATACAGAGACTTTCGCAGGCCCGTTCGCCGACTTGTACTCCATGCCAGCAGTGGTACTAGAATCCGTCAGCAAAGTTTTCCGGCACCGCCCGGCGTTGTTCAACTGGCTGGGCCGGGAGCGCAGCGGGGAGACCTGCGCGCTCGACCGCGTCTCGCTGGAAGTTCCCTCAGGCAGCGTGCTGGTGCTGCTGGGGCCAAACGGCAGCGGCAAGACCACCACCCTGAAACTGATTTCGACCATGTTGCTTCCCGATGAAGGGCGAGTGCTGGTGCAGGACTTCGACACGCGGAACGACTCGCGCGCGGTCCGCGAACGAGTCGGGTTCGCGGTGGCTACGGAGCGGTCGTTCTTCCCGCGACTGTCGGCCCGCGAGAACCTGGATTTTTTTGCGGCGCTGGACGATATTCCAAGGAAGACACGGGTAGACCGAGTCGAGGAACTGCTGGCCCGCACCGGGTTGGGTGACGCGGCCGACACGCTGGTGATGAAGTTCTCCAGCGGAATGTATCAGCGTCTCGGAATCGCACGGGCGCTGATCAAGAAGCCCGGAGTGGTTCTGCTGGACGAGCCCACGCGCAGCCTGGATCCGGGCTCGGCGGCGCAGTTCTGGAACCTGGTGCGCGAGTTGCCGGCACAAGGCGCGACGGTGATCCTGGCAACCCACAACTTCAACGAGGCCGTCGCGGTGGGCAATCATGTGACGGTGTTGTTCCAGGGATCGCTGGCGGCGGAACGAAGCCTGTCGGCCACAATGAGAGTGGACGAACTGCGCTCGTTTTATTTTCAAACCACGGGAGAGTTGGAGGAAGTGGAGCCGGTGGCGGCGAGGAGCCGGCGATGAGCATGATCTCGCTGATGGATAAGACCGCCGTCATCGTGCATCGGGATCTCCTCACCGCGGTGCGGTATCGCACCGGATTTCTGCTGAACGCGGCAGGCGCAATGACGGAGCTGGCCGCTTTCTACTATCTCTCGCGCGCGGTAGGGCCGGGATTCCGTCCCGAGGGTCTCGAGTACTTTTCGTTCCTGCTGGTAAGCACGGGTTTTTATACCTTCCTGTTGATGGGTGTGCACGCGTTCCTGCAAACCGTGCAGGAAGCGCAGCAAACCGGCACCCTGGAAGTATTGATGACGACCTCGACGTCGCCCCCGGTACTGGTTTTTTTGAGCGCCATGTCGGCATTTGCGGCGAATACCGTGACGCTGCTGTTCTACCTCGCCGCAGGATTATTGTTTGGAGCGCCCTTGCATCCGAACCTGGCCGCTACCCTGTCGGTGTTCCTGCTGTCGGTGGTCATTGCGGTGGCCATCGGCCTCATCGCGGCGGCTCTGCAGCTGGCGATTCAAAAAGGTTCGGCCGTGGTGTGGGCGCTGGGCTCGGTCTGGTTTCTGACCGGAACGATGTTTCCGGTCCAGACGCTACCCAAGCCTCTGCGCGAGGTCGCGCAGCTGATTCCCATCACGCATTCCCTGGAAGGTATGCGGTTGGCGCTACTGGAGGGACGATCTCTGGGCGGCGTGGCTCACGAACTCGTGCTTCTGGCAGTGTTTGCGGCGGTGCTGGTGCCGTCGAGCCTGCTGTTCTTTTCGTGGACGTTGCGGCGGGCTCGCATGGAGGGAACCCTGTCATTCTATTGATTTGTTTGAGGATTGAGACATTCTTTGGGCACGTGCGCGGGCCGGATATCGGTTAACAAATGTCGGCGAGACTGTTGTACACTTTCCCGCACCGACTTTTCACCCAGGTTGTGGGTGTGTGCGGAAGGATCACCAAAGGCCCGTGGAATTTCTATGACTGAGAAGAATCGTCCTCCTGCTGATGAAGAGAAGAGCGCGCTCGACAGCCGGCAACCAGGAAAGAAGCCGTATAGAAAACCCACGTTCCGGTCAGAGAAGGTATTCGAAACGATGGCGCTGGCCTGCGGCAAGGTAGCAACCCAGTTCCAGTGCCGGCGCCGGCGCAGGAGTTCCTGATTTTTTCGCAGCCCATGCAGCAAAGCGCGCAGTATCGGGACCAACTTAAGCACAATCTAGCCGCTGAGGTTCTTCAAACCGCTGGAAGTGTCCGGCTGGCTGCTTTTGGATACAGCATGCTGCCGACGCTGTGGCCCGGCGATTTGCTGATCATCCAGGCCCGGTCGTTCGACCAGGTGCAGGTGGGGGATGTGGTGCTGTTCGCGCGGGACAGCCGTTTTTTCATTCACCGGGTCGCGGCCAAGCAGGACATAAGCGATCAAAGGCGCCTGCTCACGCGAGGCGACGCTTTGCCCGGTATGGATCGGCCGGTTCGGCCGGAGGAAGTATTGGGAACCATCGTAAGCGTGCGGCGCGGAGATCGCGATGTATCCGTGCCGGGATGTTCCGGAGCCTTACGCTGGCTGGGCCTGACCCTGACCTATTCTGTCCGGCTTCGCAGCCTGGCATTGCGGTGGAAGGCCTGGCGATCCCCGAAGGGTAGTTCGAAGTCCAAGTTGGCGCAGGGGCAAGCGCCCTTGGGATAGGCATGCCTGCGGGCGAAATCAGTAGCTTTCGTGCGAGTCACCACCCTCAAGAAGGTGCATGGTTCAGACAGATCAGTCCGTGAGCGGTCACGAGGTTGCGGTTGAGATCGGGGGGTTGCCCATCCTGCTGCGGACCGAGGACGCCGCATTTCGTGCCCTGCTCGAAAAGCGCTACGCCGGCTTTGTTCGCCCGGCGATGGAGTCACCGTTTGCCCTTGAGGTGAACGTGGTGCGGCCGGAGGGAGCTGTTTCCAAGGAAGAAGAGCTGCGGGTCTGGAGCGAGAACGGGCTCTGGCGGTTGGAGCGCGGCGATTTTTGCGCGGAGTGGGACCCGCGCGTGGGGCGTGGCAAAATTCTGCAATCGGTCAGCCCCTATGCGATCGATTCGGTGCTGCGGATCGTGCACACGCTGATCCAGGCGCGCGCCGGCGGGTTCTTGCTGCACGGAGCGAGCGCCATCCGGAACGGTCGTGCGTTCCTGTTTTCGGGTGTTTCCGGGGCGGGCAAGACGACGATTTCCAGGCTCGCGCCCCCGGATTCGGTGCTGCTGACCGACGAAATTTCCTATGTCCGTCGCGAGGGCGAGGGCTACTTCGCCTGCGGGACGCCCTTTGCCGGAGAGTTGGCCCGGCTGGGGGAGAATTCCGCCGCGCCGATTGCGCGCCTTTATTTTCTAGCGAAAGGGCGGGAAAATCGCATTGAACCGATCGAAACCTCCGATGCCCTGCGAATGCTATTGCGGAACATCCTGTTCTTCGCCGATGATGCAGACTTAGTTAAGATGGTGTTCCGGTCGGCTTGCGAATTCCTGGGACGCGTGCCCGCCTTCCGGCTGACGTTCTTTCCGGATGAGCGGGTTTGGGATTTGATCCAGTGAGCATGGAGCGGATGACAGAGACTTACATAGCGCGCAGTTCGGCAATCGCAGCCCGGATGCTGGGCGGAGAAATGATGATCATGTCGGCGCAAGACTCAACATTTTTCACGCTCAACGATGTGGCCACCGTGATCTGGCAATCCGCCGACGGACGCACACCGCTGTCGGCGATTATCGAGGGCAGGATTTGCCGGGAGTTTGAAGTGGAACCGGAAGTGGCGCGGCGCGACGCCGAGCAGTTCGTGAGCGAGCTTTCGCAGCATGGCATATTGCTGGTTTCGGACGCACCTATTCATGACCCAAAGCCGGGAACGGCGGAGGCGCAATGAGCCTACTGGTCGAGATGAATGACAAGGCCATGGCACTGGGGATCCCGCTCAGCGTCCACATCGACGTCACCTACCGCTGCAATGAGCGTTGCGTGCACTGCTATCTTGACCACGACGACAAGGGCGAGATGAGCACGGCCGAGATCAAGGCCATTCTTGATCAACTGGCCGAAGCGGGCGTCTTCTTCCTGACGTTCAGCGGCGGGGAAGTTTTCATGCGGCAGGATTTCCTCGAGATCGTGGAGTATGCGCGGCGCCTCACCTTCAACGTGAAGGTGAAGACCAACGGGGTGATGATCCACGAGGCGGAAGCCAAGCGGCTGAAGGAACTCGGCGTGGAACAGGTGCAGTTGAGCGTGTATTCGCACCGGCCCGAAGTCCACGACGCCATCACCAAGCTGCCGGGCTCACTGAAACGCACGGTCAATTCGATCCGGTTCTTGAAGTCGCATGGGTTGAAGGTCACCATGTCGAACGTCATGATGACCGTCAACCGGCGGGATCAGGCAGGCACGCACGCCCTGGCCAAGAGTTTGGGCGTCACCTACACCCTCGATCCGACGGTCACGCCGAAGCTGGATGGAGACACATCGATCTTGAGCCTGCGCGTCGAGGAAGACAATCTGGACGAACTGTTTGCCGACCCCGACCTGGTTGGAGATGTCGAGGAGTTTTGCGCCCCGCCACAACCTCCGGGCGAGGACGTGATGGAAGGCTATTCCTGCAGTGCCGGGCACACCGCCTGTTACATCAATCCCTACGGCGAAGTGTTCCCCTGTGTGCAGTTTCCGCTGCCGACCGGCAACCTGCGCCGACAGAAGTTCGCCGACATCTGGTACCGGTCTCCGCAGATGCAGGAAGTGCGCTCGGTGAAGGTCAAGGATTTGACCGTGTGTTCATCGTGTTCGCACGCGGGCACCTGTACGCGCTGCCCCGGGCTGGCATACATGGAAGGCAGCATGCGGGGTCCATCCAGTTCCGACTGCGAGAAGTCGTTCCACCGCACCGGGATCCCGTCGGCGAACATGCTGCGCAAGGCCCAGATGGCAGCCCACGGCCCGCTGGTGCAGATTCTGCCGATGACGATGTAGTTCACCACGGGCTCGGTAAACCCCAGGTTACTTTCGTGACCTGCGGCCATGCGATATCTGCCCGCACACTCCTGAGAATTTGGCACACTTTGTATTTGGAGCCGTACCTTTTGCGGCTTCCGGCTGCATTTTGTGACCATGAAGCCCGTATCCACCCAAACCGAATCGCCGCGGCGCATGACGCGGGTGCGCGTCGAGATTCCAGTACGCCTGGCGACCCTGGCTCCCGCGCCCGTGTTTGCCGAACAATCGCATACTCTGGTCGTGAACCCGCAGGGCTGCGGGGTGAAGTTGTCGCGGGCCCTGGATCCCGGAACGCGGGTACTTCTGGATGGGCTGCCCGGTGGACTGCAAGTGCACGCCCGCGTGGCGAATTGCTTGCCACTGGGCTCGGACGGAAAGTTTTTCCTGCTGGGACTGGCGCTGGAGACTCCCGGAAACGTGTGGGGCATTCAGAAGGCTCCGGCGGACTGGAGCGAGGCTGGAACGGAAGTTGCGGCTTCGGTCACGCCGGCTGACGATCCCATCAAGAAAAAGAACTGGCCCTATTCGCTCTTCTCCCAGAAGGGCGAAGCGCATCCCGGACGCCGGTAGATAACCTCCCGGCTGTACATCCCTCTACTATTGTTGTTCCGAAGAGCCTGCGAAAGCAGGCCCGCGGTGCAGTTATTTCCTGCCGAGCCGGGCGAGGTATTCGTTGTCGTACATGCGGGTGGTGCGATCGACGAAATCCAGAATCTTCTGGAGATGCGCCCGGCTGTCGCGGTTGCCCTCTTTGAATTTGATGGCGAGACCCATGCCGGGGTCGGCGCGAACCACGCTGCCTTCGGCTTGCAGCGTGCCCTCATCGATGGAGAAGTTAAACAGCAGCTTGCTCTCCGGGGCCAGGATGACGCTGGTCTCGACATAGCAGCCACCCAGGCTGATGTTGGTGAGATTGCCAAGTATGGGCACGTCGCTGCCGTCGGGGCGGAATTCGATGGTAACGCGGCCCTTCATGCGGGGATAGGTCCGGCGATTCTTACGGTTGGGCTGCTGCTGTTTTTCGAGGTACATGCGGCGGTCCGCTTCGGCCAGAAGTTCCTCCGCATCGAGGCCGTCCACCGCATAGATCGCCCGTCCGACGCTGAGCGACAGGATGTCTTCCTGACAGATGTCCTGGCCCACCTGGCGCGCCAGGTCGCGCATCTGCTCGGCTTTCTTCAAAGCGGCGTCGGCCGCCAGTCCCGGTGCAATGACGACAAATTCATCTCCGCCCATGCGCGCAACGTAGTCGTATTCGCGGCATGACTGGCGCAGGGCCTGTGCGAACAGACGCAGCACGCGATTGCCTTCCAGATGGCCGAAGCGGTCGTTGATCTGCTTGAAGCCATCCATGTCGCAAACCATCACGGTAAGCGAAGATTGCTCGCGCTTGCAGCGCGCCAGTTCCTTGTCGAGTTCCAGGAACAGGGAACGAGCGTTGGGCAACTCGGTGAGAAAGTCGGTGGTCGCGGAACTTTCCGCCTGCTGATACTTGAGCGCGTTCTCGATGGCCAGCGCCATCTTGGAAGTCACGGCCAGCAGAATGCGCAAGTGATCGGTGGTGAAGGCATCGGGCTCCGACTGGTAGAGAGCCAGCACGCCCACCACGCCGCCCAGCCCTTCGAGCGGAAGCGCGAGGGCGGAGCGCAGGGTGCTGAACTTCGTGGGGTCGTTCAAATATCCGGGTTCGACCGAAGGGTTGCCGTTAATGATCGGCTTACGATTTTGCGCCACCCAGCCCGAGAGCCCCTGGCCGAGCGGAATGCGCAAGGATTCGAACAGGCGGAAGTTGTCGCCGCCGACGTGCTTGGGATACAGGACATCATCGCGGCGCACGTAGATGGCGATGGAATCGTAAGGCACCAGTCGTTTGAGCTTTACGGAAAATACCGACAAGGTTTCGTCCAGGCTGAGCGAGGCGCCCAGGTCCTGGCTCAGTTCGAACAGGGTTTGCGCTTCCTGGCGGGCAGCAGCGATGGAAGCCAGGAAGGTGGCCTCCTGGTTTTCCTTGACACCGGTTTCGACGAAGCCGGCAGCCGGCGCCAGGCCGCGCTCGACCTTGACATCGGTCGACAGCTTCGACCAGGGCACCGCCTCGGGCCGCTTCTCGACCAGTTTTTCGAGGTCGCGATAGCGCCGCTGAAGCACATCCACGACGCGCGGATCAAAGGCCCGGCCAGACTCGGTTTTCAGCCGCAACATGACTTCATCGAGCGCGATGGCACGCCGGTATTGGCGGTCGGAAGCCATGGCGTCCAGGAAGTCGACCGCGCTCAGGATGCGAGCGCCGATGGGGATTTCGTCTCCCTTGAGGCCGAAAGGATATCCGGTACCGTCATACTTCTCGTGGTGCGCGCGGACAATCGGAACCACGGGATAGGGGAAGCGGACGCGCTCGAGAATCTCGGCGCCCACCACCGGGTGAATCTTCATCTTCTCGAACTCTTCGGGGGTCAGCCGGCCGGGTTTGGAGATGATGTGCTCGGGAACGGCGAGTTTGCCGATGTCATGCAGTAAGGCAGCCGCCTGCAGGGCTTCCATTTCCTGCGGGCTTACGCGCAAATCCTTGGCAACTTCGATGGCGTACACGCGCACCCGCTGCAGGTGGTCGTGCGTGGTATGGTCTTTGGCCTCGATGGCCAGCGCCAGGGCTTCGATGGTGCGCATATGGAGGTTGGCCATCTCTTCCACATGCCCTTTTTCATCTTCGAGCTTGGCCAGATACAGGCGATACGAGCGGTAGATCAGATATACCGCGGGCAGGATCAGCAGCGAGGTTTGCCATTCCACGATCTTGTTCAGCCAGCTCACCAGGCCCGCGACGCCGGCGCCCACCAGGTAATACGGGAACGACCAGAAATAGCAGTCGGCCCAGATCCGGCGCAACGACTTGTGCTCCGTCAGGGAGATGATGGTGGCGACCGGAAGCGTGTTCGCCGCGAAGTAGGTGGCCGAAGTGACCACCAGGAGGATGGCCGGATTCTTCTGCGCCTGAAACAGCGGGACGTGATACACGCAGTAAGAGAGCGCGATCGCAAATGACGTGGCGCAGGTATTGAAGATGACCTGCACCATCCGGGGCCGGTCGCGGTAGAAACACTGCGTCAGGATCGCCGCGCATCCCAGGGCCAGGGTTTCGGCAAAACTCAGTTCCAGAATGCCCAGCAGAATAAATAGAAAGTTGACCGACATCGTGCCGGTGATTCCGGGCAGATTGACTTTCAGCCGGGAAGCGGTGACGGCCACCAACAGATAGCAAAGGAACTTCATCGGCTGGTGGGTGTGGGGATGCATGGCCCCGACCACGAGCGGCGACGACCCCAGAGCGACGATCACGCCGATGTACAGGCGCGCGCTCAGAGTCATGGCATTCCACGACTGTGCATTGCTAGCCATTCTTCAAATAAAACAGCGCACTTCTTTGTCCCCAGGGGTACGAAGACACAAGGGCGCTCGTTAAGGAATACCAGCTAACATGTGCAAATCCAATCAATTGCGGGAGTTCCGGGAAACTTTCGTAACCCGCAATGGACCCGGGGTGCTGAGCCTTTATGAGAATGCAGAGGAAAGAAAAAAGCTGGCGGCCGGGGACTGTTCGAGCCTTGCGAAATGGTTGGGGTGGCCGAGCCTCCCGGCCCCCACCTTCCCCAAAGGGGGGCCGCGGGTGGGCCACTCCGAATTCCTGGGCGAAGACTTACTTGCCGGCTTTTCCCAAAGTGCCGCGAAGCACCGTGATGGAAGCTGCTGGCAGGTCAAATAAGGTTCCGGCGGTTGCGTTGATCGAGCCCTTTAGGGCGGGGCCGTCGGGGTCGGCGGAGCCGCCTTTGGCGTCCGGATGCCACTGGTACTGAGCGCTGCCGAAGGTGGCAGTGGTGACCGTGCCCGAGAAAAAGCGGTCGGCCCCTGCCTTGGCGTCCTGAAATGCAATCCGAACCTTGTGCCCATTCCACTGGTCGCGATTCACCACCAGCAACGAGTATTGCCCATCGGGACGCAGGACTGCGTAGGCGGTCACCAGCGAATGTCCCGCCGGGTCTTCCAGATCGCCTGCAGCCCGGAACAGACGGTGCTCCCGGCTGCCGGGTTCGACCCACTCCAGGTTGATCAACTGGCTGGCGAAGTACTGCGAAGTCGGCTGCAGGATCTGGTAATCCTTTTCGGTGGTGGTGAACATGCCGAAGGTGCCCATGGAGTTGTTGCACCCGTGATGCACGCCCATGGGGAGGTAATGGAAATAGTAGATCGCATCTCCGCCCGCAGTGAGGAACGCGCCCACGTAGTCGGCGAGCCAGAGCGCGCCGAAGATATCGACGAAGGACTCATCCGACTGCCACGAGATGTTGGACTCGGTGATGAAGAGGGGAACGTCCGCGGGCACTCCGTCGTCGTGCCAGACGTCGAGGATGTGACTGACCAGGCGAGGTTCGTTGTAGAGGCTGTTCCAGGTGATGGTGCAGGGGATATAGGGGTAGTGTTCGAAGGAGAAGAAGGCCAGGTCTTTCAGGTGGCCATGATCCCGCAGGTAGTCGATGAAGCGGCGTGTCCAGGAGGTGCGCCCCTGGGCGTCGGGCCACACCACAATATCTTCGTTTTGCCCGGTAAATACCGGGCCGCCGAGTTTGAGCGCCGGATCGACCTTGTGGAGGGCGTCGGCGAATTGAACGTAGAGCGCGGCATAGTCTTCCGGCAGCATGAACTGCCCGTCCGGTTCCTCGCCCATTTCCACGTAGGAGATCGGATATTTGCGCTTTTCCAGATACGCAATCTGCGCGGCTGCATCCTCCGGGATATTGAAGACCATGGCGATCGGGATCATTGCGGGCAGGCCGCGGGTCGCGCCGCTGGTGTAGAAGAGATCGAGCCCGACCTGATCCCCGAGTCGCGGATCGAAGTTAGCCGGCTCATGCCAGGGATCGACGGAGGAACACCAGGTCGTCGTCTGGGCCTGATCGGGCGTGTGCAGCACCGAGTCGTGAAATTCGCCATTCGCACTCACCGTCCCCACATAGAGTTCGCGAATTGCGAACCCAACGCAGTTGCGCCGGTCCTCCGGCCCGTGCGAGTCGCAGGTGTTGGAAGAATCCGTCATCCAGATGCGCAGGTAGCGCACCGGCATGGGCACGGGGCTCAGCGACAGCGTGACCGTGCCGCCCTCACCATGGTCGACGGAGCCGCCCGAGAACGTGATCCAGGAGCCCTTGGTCGGCTGCTGGATGGGTTGCTCCCCGGTCCAGTACTGCACGCGATAGTGCTTAGCATAAGGATCGGCCCAGGCGATGCGGATCGCGTTGATCGCCAGCGGATTGGCCAGGTCAATCACGATCCACTGCGGGTGCAGCGAGTCCTCTTCGCCCGTGAAGGTCTTCGTCAGATAGGGATTGCTCTTCCAGTAGGTGTTGATGTCGCCGTCTGTCACACGCCCGTATCCCGTGGCATCTGTCCCGTCGTTGCGGGTGGCGCCGCGATGGGGAAGCGGGAAGCCATACGAATTGCGAATGATTTCCGCCGGCGTGTCGCTGCCGGTGAAGTAACCCTTGCCGCTGGGATCGCTCCATGTCCCCTTCGGATTCCAATGCCACGCCTCGATATGCAGCTCCGTGTTCTGCCGGTACGTAACCGTCTGCCAGCCCGCACTCAAGACGCGATTGAGCGCCGGCTCGGTGAACAATTTGTCGATGGCCTGCGCAGGCATGCGGTCGATGCCCGCCCCCAGCGCCTGGTTCGGGATGAACTGGTGGGTGGAGTGCTCCGGGGTAATGTCGACCCGGATGGTTTGCGCCTGGGAAGCAATCAGCGCGACCGCCGGGACAAAGGCGACCATCCTGAAGAGGGCGCGCAGCAGGTTCTGGCCGGGGAGGTTGCGCCTTCGGGCACGTGCGAGAGCCGGTGCAAGCGAGCACTTCGGAGAGGAAGTCACTGCGGGACTCCTTGCGGCAGTTTGACGTTTGAATAGCCGGATATTGAGTTGTTCGGACGCGCCCATTGTACGCGAGAGTATGCCGTCCTGCCGCCGCCAGAAAAAATTCTGCCCAGGTTGACAGGCGGGAGCGGGATTGTATAACGTATTAGTTATGAAACCGACAGGTTATGAACGGGGCGGCTCCGAGCGGCTGGACGCGACGTTCTTTGCCCTGGCCGATCCCACCCGGCGCGGCATCCTGGCCCGGCTGGCCTCTGGCGAGGCGTCGGTGGTGGAACTGGCTGAGCCGTTTTCGATGAGCCAGCCTGCGATCTCAAAGCATCTTAAGGTGCTCGAGCGAGCGGGGCTGATTTCGCGCGGGCGCGACGCTCAACGCAGGCCCCGCCGCCTGGAAGCCAAGCCGCTGGCTGCCGCGAACCAGTGGCTGGAGGAATACCGCCGGTTCTGGGAGGGCAGCTTCCAGCGCCTCGACGCGCTGCTCGACGAGTTGAAGACCAGGCAGAGAAAGCGTGCCCGCACGAAGCGATAAGGAGAGATCAGCCATGAAGAACAGCGGCAGTTTCAAACTAACCACGCGCGGCGATCGGGAGATCGTCATGACACGCTGCTTTGACGCGCCCCGCGCCCTGGTTTTCGACGCCTTCACCCAGCCCGAACTGGTCAAGCGGTGGTTACTTGGACCAGAGGGCTGGTCGATGCCGGTCTGCGAGATCGACCTGCGGGTGGGAGGCAGCTATCGCTACCTGTGGCGTCACGCCCAGGGAGCTGAAATGGGAATGCGCGGTGTGTACCGCGAAATCGTTGTGCCCGAGCGTCTGGTCGCCACGGAGAAGTTCGACGAGTCCTGGTATCCCGGGGACGCGGTCGGAACGATCGTGCTCGCCGAGCAGGGCGGAACGACCACGCTCACGCAGACCGTGCTCTACCAGTCGCGTGAGGCGCGCGAGGCTGTCCTGAAGTCCCCTATGGAGCAGGGCGTGACGGCCGGCTACGACCGCCTGGAGGAATTGCTGGCTTCACTGCCGGCTCAAGTTTTGACGAAGGAGAAAAATTAAATGTCAAAAATCACCCCGTTCCTATGGTTCGATGGCAAAGCCGAAGAGGCGATGAATTTCTACGTTTCGATCTTCAAAAACTCCAAAGTGGGCAGGGTCACCCGCAACGGAGCAGGAGGACCGGGATCAAAGGGAACGGTTATGTCCGTGACCTTCCAACTCGAAGGACAGGAATTTTACGCGCTCAATGGTGGTCCGCAATTCAGCTTCACGCAGGCAATCTCGTTTTTCGTGAGTTGCGAGACGCAGGCGGAAGTGGACGAGTTGTGGGAAAAGCTTTCCGAGGGCGGGAAAAAAGACAGGTGCGGATGGCTCAAGGACAAATACGGCCTGTCATGGCAGATCATTCCCTCGGTTTTAGGGAAGCTACTGCAGGACAAAGATCCCGAGAAATCAAAACGGGTCATGCAGGCAATGCTTCAAATGGACAAGATTGATATCAAGCGCCTGCAGCAGGCTTACGACCAAGGGTAACCGGGCACAAAGCCCAACAAGGCGAGGATCGGGAAGGGGCGCGAAGCTGATTCCTGACCGAAAGGGGAATGGAGAGAGCCAGGCGGGAGTCGAGGGCTGGGACTGGTGCTTTCGTAACCTCCTCAGCGCCGGGGGAGGATGCGATAGTAAAGGGGCGTTTATGTCCCAAGCACCCCAGATGCAACGCGAAAAGCGCGGCGCCCGTGTGAAGCTCGGCGGCTCGGTGCTGGCTTTGCTGCAGCTGCAAAACCGGCGGCAGATTCGCACCCGGCTCAGTCAGCTCTCCGCCAACGGCGGGCTGCTGCAGTTGGAAAAGCCCCTGGACGAAGGCATCTTCGTGGAGATCCTGTTTCATGTGGGCTCCACCACAGTGCGCAGCCAGGTGGAGATGTTGTTTCCGATGTGGGCAACCAAGGGTTGCTTGCAGCCATTCCGCTTCAAGGATCTCGCCGAAGCGCTGCGCGGAAGTCTCGAGGAAGACCTAAGAGCGCTGCTGAAGGCTTCGCCGGGCGCCACGGCCGACGAAGCCAACATGCCGTAAAATGTGCCCGCCGATGGACGCCGAGCCACGCTGAGTTTTCTTCGCTGAGACGATTCGCCTGATTCTTAGCGTTGCACCGAAATTCACGACACCTACTCCCACATCTCACGCTCGCACCTCGTTCAGGAACTGCCCTTCGAGTGCCGTGCCCGCTCTCCTGGAAGAGCAGGGAAAAGGAATTTCGGTGTGGCTCAGGGAAAAGCAGCGGCCAATCTATAATTCCTGTGTGACCACCATGCTGCGCGAATCCGCTGTCCTGCGCCGCTCGTTTCGCAGGTCCTTTCCTGCCGCCGTGCGCGGCGAAGGTGTCTATGTGTGGGATGCCGACGGGAAACGCTACCTGGATTTTTCCGGGTCTGCGGCCGTCAACTTTATCGGCCACGGGGTGCCTGAGATTTCCGCAGCGATGGCCGGGCAAGCTGCGCAGCTCGAGTTCGTCCACACCAGCCAGTTCACCACCCCGATTGCTGAAGAATACGCGGAGGAGTTGCTGGCCTTCGCGGGCGAGCACTTTCGGGGCGGGGCGGTGTATTTCACCAGCGGCGGGTCGGAGTCGATCGAGACGGCACTGAAGCTGGCCCGTCAATACCAGGTGGAGATCGGCCAGACGCAGCGCTTCCAAATCATCAGCCGGCAACAGAGCTACCACGGGTCCACGCTGGGTGCGCTCGCCGTATCCGGCAACAGAAAACGGCGCGAGATCTACCTGCCCATGGTAAAGGAGTTCGCGCACGTCGGTATCCCGTACTGCTACCGCTGCAAATTCGACTGCACGGATAGCTGCTATCACTGCGGCCAGCAGTATGCGGCCGAAGTCGAGCAGGCCATCGCGGATTCCAACGGGACGGCGGCCGCGTTTATCTTCGAACCAGTCAGCGGAGCGACTTTGGGGGCGGTCACTCCTCCGCCGGGATATCTGCAGAAGGTTTCCGAGATCTGCCGCGCACAAGGGGTGTTGCTGATCGCCGACGAAGTGATGACCGGCATGGGCCGCACCGGACGCAACTTCGCGGTCGACCACTGGAACATCGCGCCCGACATTCTCGTGGTCGCCAAGGGATTGTCGAGCGGCTATGCGCCGCTGGGCGCGGTGATCGCGCATAAAAAGGTGATCGAGGCAATAGCGGCTGGTTCGGGCGCGTTCCTCCACGGCTTTACCTATAACGCTCATCCCATCTCGCTCGCCGCGGGCCGGGCCGTGCTTAATTATGGCAAGCATCACGAGCTGGTGCAGGCGGCAGACTCTCAACAAGAGCGATCTCCCGCGTGGACGCTTCGCAAGGCACTGGACCCGCTACGCAGAGTCGCCTGTCGTGGGAGACGTACGGGGTATCGGACTGCTTCTGGGCGTGGAGTTCGTGGCGGACAAAGCAACCAAGGCCCCTTTCCCGGCTGAGGAGAATTTTGCCGGACGGGTGGGCGAGGCTGCTCGACAACGAGGGTTGCTGGTGTATCCAATGCAGGGCAGTGTGGACGGCGTTGGCGGCGACCACCTGTTACTGGCTCCGCCGGCGATCATCACCTCCGAACAGATCGGATGGGCGGTTGATCAGCTGGGCGCGGCCATCATGCAGGCCGGTAGAAAATAAAAACAGGCACCCTCGTAGAGGATGCCTGTCGTGGAAACCAATGCAGAGCGCAACCCGCGGCCCGAAAGCCGGGAGGCTGAGCCCCGAACCCTGATCCTAGGCCCTGGCGGCGACTGCCGGTTCGGCGGTAGCCGCACTGCTCTTCGCCTCTTCCTTCTGGCCTGGCTGGCCGCCTTTGCGGATGTCGATGCCACCCTTGAAGAACGCGCCATCTTCAATCGAAATGCGGGCGGCCACGACGTCACCGGTGAGCGAGCCATCGCTGCGGATGTCCACGCGGTCGCTGGCGGTGAGATTGCCGCGCACCTTGCCCAGCACCACGATTTCGCGGGCATTGATGTTGGCCGCGACCACCCCGTTGCGGCCCACGGTGACGCGATTGCCCGCCAGGTTAATGGAACCTTCGACGCGGCCGTCAATATAAAGCGACTCGGAACCTGTCACCTCGCCTTTAATAACCAGGGACTTGCCGATCGTCGCCTGGTCCGCCGTGGTCGTCGTCGTCGCGGTAACCGGACGCGGAGCCGCGGGTTCCCCCATGACAGGCGCGGGCGGTGCAGACATAGCGGGACGCTGCTCGGGCTCAGGCGTGCCAGGACGTCCCGGGGTCGTAGGCTGATTGGTGGGTTTCCACATGTTCAAAAAAGTCCTTTCCTCTTGGTGGATTAGGAGTCACTGGCCGCATTTCGGTGACCAAATCGCATTTTACTCCGCAAACGTCGAGCCGGGTTGTGGAAATTCACATTTTCATTGATGCAAAAGGAGATGCTCATAGGGGCGGCCAGCGCGCAGCCTGCACCTGGGCTCCAGTCGGCTTCCAAAACCGCTACCTGCTCGATGTAATTTCGGCGGTGTCGCGGCAGTTCTTATATCGTGACGGCAGGTCTCGGCTCCCCGGGTGCAGCGGCTTTGGGTGCATCCCTGCGACCTACGAGCCCGTTTCGCGTCTAAGAACTATCCACCGGGCCGAATCCAGCGAGCCTGGAGAGCAATGGGCGTCGCCGCCCGCCGAGTGGGAGAAGAGCACCAAGGAGAATGACGATGCCTACGGAACGTCCGAAACCCAGCGAGTACAACGCCTACTACGATCGCTACATCTCGCTGATCCCAGGAAGCGACATCGTCGCCACCCTCGCCAGCCAGCTTCCGAAAACCGTGAACTTGCTTTCCGCGCACCGCGAGCGGGACGGCGAATTGCGCTATGCGCCGGAGAAGTGGAGCGTGAAAGAAGTCGTCGGCCATATGAGCGACACCGAGCGCATCATGGCGTACCGCGCGATGCGCTTTGCCCGCAATGACCGCACGCCCATCGAGGGCTACGAACAGGATGACTACATTCGCGGGGGCCCGTACGCCGAGCTCAGCCTGGCTGACCTGGTGGAGGAATTTAGGAGCGTGCGGGCGGCCACGCTCGCGCTGTTCCGCAACTTGCGGGCCGGCGACTGGACTCGCCGGGGGATTGCCAACAAAAACGAAATCAGCGTGCGCGCTCTCGCCTATGTCATTGGCGGGCACGAACTGCATCATCGCCACCTTCTGGAAGAAAAATACTTTGGGAACGTCCACCAACGAGCGGACATCGCGTGAACTGCCTCGCAGGGAGCTGGATGGTCCTCGGAGGCTTACTGCTGGATCAGGCGCGAGCCAATCGCCTCCGGGGTGCGGTCAGGCTTCGGCCCTGTGAAATCCTAACGGGCTAGTCCGCGCGCGGGCCGAATTTCCGGAAAGGCAGGCCACCGGTTTTCTGGGCTGAATCCACGAACTCGCGCAGCTTTTTCTTGTCCGCGTCCGACATGCGAATGAAGCGGATTCCGTTTCCCAGGTGCGCGTGCCGGCAGACGACTTCCGCGCGCGCCTGAATCTTCTGGTCGTTCAGCCAGAGCACCACATCCACGCACGTGGGAGGCTCGAGGGTCTGAACCATTTCGATGTAGCAGCCGCCCTCGCTGAGATTGGATGTCTGCCCGCGGCGCGGAAAATTCTCCATGACATGGCGCGCTTCGGCCGGCAGTGACACTTTCACGCGCGGATATTTCCGCTCACCGGTCTTGGGCACGATCACCTCGACAACCTAGCGTCATCCGGAAGCTCCGTCTATGACGCATTGTATATCTGGTTTCAGCTCTTTGGAGCACTCGAGGTTCCCGGCGGATCGTGCCATCGCGGTTTGTGAGATAGTTCTTGAAGAGGGTGCCTGTCGACCCATGCTTTCCGATTCCGCCATCCTGAAGAAGATTGAGCGCCAGCCCAAGCGCGCCGCTGGATTCAAACAGCTGGTGCGGGAACTGGGCCTGCGAGGCGAACAGCGCCGCGAACTGGATGAGCATCTTGAGCGGATGGTGGCCGGCGGACAGCTGGTGCGAATCGACTCCGACCGCTACGCGCTGCCGTCGGCGTCGACGGGCAAGAACCTGCTGGTCGGCCGTCTGAGCATGCACCGGGATGGTTACGGTTTTGTGCTTCCCGATCCGAAGTCGCTGGAAGGCCGGTTCCAGGGACTTGCCGGCGACGTTTTTATCCCGCCGCCGTTTATCGGGAACGCCATGCACGGCGACCAGGTACTGGTCGAGGTCGGCACCATCCGTCCCGACGGCCGCGCCGAGGGGCGCATCATCCGTCCCGTGAACCGCGCGCACCGCACCGTGGTGGGAACCTTCCACTACGGTTCCCGCTCCAACTACGTCACGCCCATCGACGAAAAGGTTCGACAGGAAATCGTAATCCCGCCGGGCATGGAAATGCCAGAAGCGGACGGCCAGTCTGCCCTGAAAGGCGTCCCGGGCGACGGCGCCGGCAAGCACGCCGGGGCACGGAAAAGCGTGGATCGGGTGCTGGGGGAGGAGGCTGCCCGGCGCACCAAGTGGGACAATCTCGACGGCGTCGTAGTGGATGTCGAGATTACCGATTGGCCCTCGCCCACGCAGAATCCTCGCGGCAAAGTGGTCGAGATCCTTGGCTACCAGGACGATTTCGGCGTCGACGTCGAAATCATGATCCGCAAACACCACCTGCCGCACCACTTTCCCCCTGAAGCACTGGAGGAAGCGCAGGCGGTCGAAAACGTAATTCCTGCAAGGGAGCTGCGCCAAAGGCGGGACTACCGCAGGCTGCCGATCGTCACCATCGACGGGGAGACTGCCCGCGATTTTGATGATGCCGTGACGGTAAGCCAGCTGGCCAACGGGAATTACGAACTGCAGGTACACATCGCCGACGTCGCGCACTATGTAACCGAGGAAAGCGCGCTCGACCAGGAAGCGCGCCTGCGGGGAACCAGCATCTATTTTCCCGATCGCGCGGTCCCCATGCTGCCGCTGGAACTTTCCACCGACATCTGCAGCCTGCGCCCGCATCTGGAGCGGCTGGTGCTTTCCTGTGTTATGGAAATCGATCACCGCGGCGAGGTGCTGGGCTACGAACTGAATGAAGGCGTGATTCGCTCGGCGGAACGGATGACGTATACCGCGGTGAACTCCGTGCTGGAAGGGGATGAAGTTCTCCGGAAGCGCTATGCGCCGCTGGTGCCCCTGTTCGAACAAATGCGGGACCTGGCGCTGATCCTGAACCGCAAGCGGGTGCGCCGGGGTTCGATCGACTTCGATCTGCCCGAGCCGGTCATCGAATTCGACGAAAACGGGCTGATGAAGTCGATCACCCGCTCGGAGCGCAATATCGCCAACCGTCTCATCGAGGAATTCATGCTGGCGGCCAACGAGAGCGTGGCGCACTACCTCGAGAACAAACGCGTGGGTTCGCTCTACCGCATCCACGAAAAGCCGGACCCGAAACGGGTTTACGATTTCGAAATCATCGCGGCGACCTTCGGGTACTCGCTGGGCGTGGGCGCGCTGCCGATCCAGCGGATCCAGCTTAAGACCGACCGCCGCGCCAGCCGCGGCACGGGACGCAAGGTGCGGGAACTCGAGATCCCGAAAGAAGTGCACATCACGCCCCGCATGTATCAGAAGCTTACCGAGAAGATCGCCGGCAAGCCGGAAGAGCAGATCGTCAGCTACCTGATGCTGCGTTCGCTCAAGCAGGCGCGCTACTCGGAGGTCAATGAAGGCCACTTTGCCCTGGCCGCGCCTACCTACACGCACTTCACCTCACCGATTCGGCGCTACCCCGACCTGATCGTCCACCGGATTCTGAAAGCCGTGCTGGGGGCCTCGCCAGAAAAGCGGGATGGAGAAGTGCCGGTAGGGGTGTCAGCGGTCTCCAGTAGTGCCGCGGCTTCGGCTTCGCCGGGGAAACACTCGCCGGCTGTCGAGCGGTCGTCGGGCACGCAGGATGCGGGGGCCACCCCGTGGTCGAAGCGCCGGGATCGCGGAGTTCACCAGCAGTCGCTCGAGCCCCAAGGCGGGCCCATCCCGCTCGAGGAACTCCACGACATCGCCGAAGAGTCCAGCCAGTCCGAACGTCGCGCCGACGAAGCGGAGCGCGAATTGATGGAGTGGAAGAAAGTCAAGTTCATGCAGGACCGCGTGGGCGAAGACTTCGACGGCCTGATCATCAGCGTGACCAAGTACGGCCTGTTCGTCGAGTTGACCGACCTGTTCGTGGAAGGCCTGGTTCCGCTGAACACGCTCAGCGATGACCATTACACCTATCACGAGAGTACGCGCGAGATTATCGGGCAGCGCAGCCGCAAGACTTACCACCTCGGCCAGCGCGTGCGCGTGATTGTCGACCGCATCGATCCGGTGGAAAAGAAAATTCAATTCGCGCTGCTGGAGGAAGAACGTCCCGCGAAGAAGCGCAGCAAGCGGCGGTGAAGGGTGTGCGGCGGGATTTCGGATGCAGCGGGCAGTGATGATAGAATTCTCGAGTTAACCCCATCCGCGGCGAATCGAAGCTGCGGGTCCTTCCTGTCGGGACGTGGCTCAGCCTGGTAGAGCACTCGCTTGGGGTGCGAGGGGTCGGCAGTTCAAATCTGCCCGTCCCGACCAAAAAATCAGTCCGTTTCTTCAGAGAGACACGAGCAAAGCCTTCGGCGGGTCTTGAACTGATCCTGAACTGATCCTGGTGAGGCACTTATCTTCACCGGGTTACTTCCGGCTTGTCCGTCAACCACCCACAAGAGAGTATTCGGCGCCTAAACTGAGCCGGCTTGCCGTTACCCTAGGTGCTCTCACCTCGGGGAAATGCGAGGTGTGCGGGTGGCAGTGCTCTCATTGCATTGGGTCTTTATTTCGGTGTAGATTTAATCAACGCCTTTTGTGGGGAAAGCAACGTGCGGTCGATTTTGAAGTACTTGGCGGTGATGTGCTTATTGCTGATGTTCTGGTCAGCAATTGCTTTCGTTGCGCATCATCACTCCAATGGTACCGAAGCGGCCAAATGTACCGTCTGTGTGGCAGCCCATTCTGCGGCTCCTAAAGCCACTGCCAGCCTGCTGAAGGCGAAGTTCACTCCCATATCTACTTTCCTCCCTGAGCCTGTTTTTGCTGCGCAAAGCTTCGTGGCATTCGCGCTCAGCGTTCGCCCACCTCCCGCGATCTAGCTGTTCGGAAGATCGACCTGTCATTCGGAATCTGTTTTTCATTTATTCGGGAGGAATTTATGCTGGCTTCATACGTGAAGTCGCGTTCTGCGACTTTTCTGCTCACGGTTGTTCTGGCGTTAGGTGTCGTTGCTCATGCGCAATCAGGTAGTTCCACGTCGATTACGGGCACCGTAGTCGATCCATCCGGGGCAGTAGTGACCAACGCAGCAGTCGAAGTCCGCAATCCGGTTAGTGGCTTTTCTCGAAATACGGTCACCGATGCGGCTGGAAAATTCGTCGTCCCAAACGTCCCATTCAATCCTTATCACGTGACGGTTACCGGCCCAGGTTTTGCTCCGTACTCTGGAGATGTTGATGTCCGTTCGACAGTGCCTGTGAACCTCAACGTCACCCTCAAGGTGGGAGGCTCGGCGGAGAGCGTCACAGTGGAAGGAGCTGGGGGGGGCTTGATCGAAACTACCTCCACGTTTCATACCGACGTGGATCGGGGCCTCTTCGACAAACTTCCATTAGAAAGTCAATCATCTTCGTTGAGCTCGCTGGTGACTTTGTCGTCGCCGGGAATTGCGGCGGATTCAAACGGCCTGTTTCACGGAATGGGAGACCACGCAGAAAATTCCTTCATGGTTGATGGGCAGCCGATCACGGATCAGCAAAGCAAGGTCTTTTCCAACCAGATTCCCCTCGATTCAATTGCATCGATGGAGGTCATCGCAGGTGCGCCTCCAGCTGAGTTCGGCGAAAAGACGAGTGTAGTGATTAACGCCACCACACGTTCAGGTCAGGGCCTCACGACACCGACCGGCAGCGTCACGACCAGCTATGGCAGTTTCGGGACGTCGACGGTTGGGATTAACGTCGGCTACGGCGGCCCGAAGTGGGGCAACTTCGTCTCGGCAAGTGGTTTGAATACGGGACGATTCCTCGATCCGCCAGAGTTCACCGTCATCCACGCCAAGGGCAATGAAGAAAATATCTTTGACAGGGTTGATTATCAGCTGTCGAAAGCGGACTCGATCCAGCTGAATCTGGGTTTTACGAGATCTTGGTTTCAGAATCCAAACAGCTTCGACAACGTTCTTCACACCGGCCAAACCGATCCTGCTGGCAACCCGCTTAGCCCCACGGACCAGAGGTCCCAGATTAGAACCTTCAACATTGCACCATCCTGGACGCGATTGCTCAGTACGAACGCGGTTTTCACATTCGGCGCCTTCGTGCGACACGATCAGTACAACTACTACCCCAGTGGCAATCTCTTCGACGACCTGTCGCCGATCCAGCAGGAGTCGGTTGCTCAGGATCGAACCCTGACAAATACGGGCCTGCGGACGGCACTGTCGTATGTGAAGGGCGTCCACAACATCAAGCTGGGAGCTACGTACCAACAGACATTCCTGAACGAGAATGACAACTTGGGAATCGTCGATAACGGTCTGCTTCCGTCGCTCGCTGATGGGAACGGCAATCCGTGCTTTGTGAATGGCGTCGCTTTGGGTTCCCCGTGTTCGGATCTGCTGCCATACGACCTTACGCGCGGAGGCGGTCTGTTTGCTTTTCGCGGCCACACGGACGCAAAACAGCTTGCGCTCTACGTTCAGGATCAGATCACCAAGGGGAATTGGTCCTTCAACGTCGGTTTACGGGGAGACTTCTACAACGGCTTGACCACCCACAAAGAACCCCAGCCTCGCCTGGGCCTCGCCTACAATATCAAACGCTCGAGCACAGTCCTTCGTCTTTCGTATGCAAGAGTGCTGGAAACGCCGTTCAACGAGAATTTGATCGTTGCCAGCGTGGGATGCGACAGTCCGGTCTTAAACCCACTGCTCAGCTGCACTTCATCAAGTTCAACGCCATTGGGTCCGGGTTGGCGCAATGAATTCCACGCCGGATTGCAGCAAGCTGTCGGGAAATATCTGGTGTTCTCCGGTGAGTACATTTGGAAGTACACCCACAATGCTTATGACTTCAGCATCCTCGGAAACACGCCGATCTTCTTCCCGATCGCGTGGGACCGATCTAAAATTCCCGGATTCGCGGGGCGCGTCAGCGTACCGAACCTGCATGGATTTTCTGCGCAAATGGTCTTCTCAACGGTTTCGGCACGGTTCTTCCTTCCACAGGTCAGCGGCGCCGGAGCCACACCTTCCGCGCCTTCTGGGGTCTTCCGCATCGACCATGACGAGAAATTCAACCAAACAACACATTTGCAATACCAACCCTGGCAGCGAGGGCCGTGGATGGGATTCAATTGGCGCTATGACAGCGGCCTTGTGGCGGGTGCAGTTCCATTTGCCACAGACGCAAATACGCCCGTTGACCTGACTGGACTCACAGCGGACCAGCAGATGCAGGCCGGACTGTTCTGTGGGAATGTGTTCCCCACGTTGACGTCACCGCTCACGAGTTGCGCACCATCTCAGTATGGCTCAACGCGAGTCACGATTCCGGCACCTGGCACCGAGAATGACGATCACAATCCTCCACGGATCGCGCCTCGACACCTGTTCGACATTGCGGTGGGAGATGACAATCTGTTTCGCGGTGACAAATACAAATGGAGCCTCCGGGTGACCGCGATTAACGTCACCAACAAGGTTGCGCTCTATAATTTCTTGTCGACATTCAGCGGGACGCATTTTCTGACGCCACGTACCTACACGGCCGAGCTAGGCTTTCACTTCTAAACCCCGTCGTTCAGGAGGGCTCGCAAAGTACGAAACATGAGCCTTCCTGCTTCCACACTTTCAAATTGTGAAATATCGCTAAGGAAGTATTGTGCCGTTCTGGGCGGATGGTCGGCAATCCGGAGGTTAAGAGACCGGTTCGAAGGTCGTCCGCTAGGGGCTGGTTATTCGATTTCAATTCAGGCCTAAAACACTGAATGAGTTAGTTCGAAACTATCGGGGCACAGCGGAACATTTCGAAGATCGTCGGCTACGGCCGACCAACAATTCCCGTATTTCCCATCAAGGCCTTGCGGAGACACCCATCAAGTAGAATCGCCGATTTTCTTCAACTGTCCGGCTTCTCACGGGGCATGGCGCCCGCGAGCAGAAGAACGGTGCCGCAAAACATCAGGGTGTCCCCGACATAATTCAGGCCATTGTTGAGGCTGGCGCGCTCCACGACTCCGATCGGGAGGTAGACGACCACCTCCACGACGAGCACGGTCAGGCCCACCCATGCCGCCGCCGCGCGGGTTTTCTTGCCGACCAGCAACAGGATTCCCGCGACCGCGTAAACCACGGCCGCCAGGTATGTCCAAAGGGCGTGTCCGTAGATCCACTCGGGAGTCAGCCGGTTCAGCGGAACGCCGGGAACGTACTTGCCATGCATGAATTGCTCGAAGCTGAAAACCAGCACGGGAATGGCAACGAAGTAGCGCGCAATCGTTGCAAGGATGTGCGTGCCGCGCTCGCGCCCCTGCCGGTTGAGGCTGGCTGCCAACGCCAGAGGGCCACCGCTGAAGGATAATTCCCGCAGCACGAGGGTCAGCGCAATCCGATCTCGCGGGTCTTGTGCCCACGCTGGGGCGTCCATCAGCGCTACGAAAAGGAAAAACGTCAAGGCGAGCAAACTCGCCGCCAGACGCGTCTGAATCCTCGTCACCATGCTGAGTGCGGCTGCGATAAAGCAAGCGCCTACGAAGTACGCCCAAAACTGATGCCCGGGAATCCACGGCGGTATGATCGACGCGATGGCTTCGTTCAAGGTGAAATGTTCGGTGCCGAAGGCCGCGAGAGGTGCCGCGTAGAAAAGCGGCCCGAGCAGAATCAGCTTGTCGAGTCCTCGCGCGTTCTGCCAATCGCCGCGAAGACAAATCGTGATCAACCCGATGGCAAGAACCACGCCTCCGACAAAATACGACCAGGTCACCTGGCTGGGGATGGCGACGAGGGCCAGGGCTGCCACCGAATTCAACAAGCTGGCGCTCACGACGATTCCTTCCCGCCGCGCTGTGTCCAGTGCAATCTCATGCCTGTAAGACGTATTCGACTGCCAAAAGGGTAGCTGGCAGGGTCACGAGGTCCGTGGCTTCGCGCTCGCTGTGGAACGCCTTCATGGGGCGCACTCTTGAGCACGCCACGTCGAAAACTTCCAAGAAGCCAAGCCAAGGTTGTTTGGAACGGCCCCGGGCAGTGGGGAACCCCACGCAGGTTTTTCGCCCCAAGCGAATTTTCGATCTCATGCACCCTCACGCTGCGCCCTGTCGCCTGCCTATCGATTCTCCATGCGACTAGCGCAGCAGTTCCGCAGTGGTTATCCTCTACCTTGTCCGGGCCTTCGTTTCACTGGGGTAACTCGAATGTCGCTGAACCACCACGCCACTTCAATGTCCCGTACTCTATGCATTGCGCTTGTGGTTACCTTGACCGCGTCTACCCATGCGGCATCGGGTCAGTCGCAGCAGTCCGCACAACACGCGGAGCGTCCGACTCCGCCCGCGCGCGATCCGCACAGCCCCGGTTACGTCACGGCGAAGGAATTGCCCGAGGGCGCGAACCCTCCCGCCAATGTGGACGGGAACTTCATTATCGGGCCTGCGCGCAATGCCGCCGCGGAAATGTCGGCCCAGGACTCCGTTTCGAACGGAACCGTGATTGAGTTCGAGATGAAATCGTCGGACAGCAAAATCTATCCCGGCATCGCACGGGACGCGAATACCTTCGGAACCGTCGATCCGGATAATCCTGCAAAGCTGGTGGTGACAACGAGTCACCCTGCCCCGTACACGCGCAAGGTAGCGGTCTACGTTCCCAGGCAATACGTATCTGGCAGCGTCGCGCCATTCATCATCGGGACAGACGGGCCCGACCGGGGGCTGTTTTCGGCTCTCGATGGTCTGATCGCGCGCCACCAAGTCCCGGTAATGATTGCGATTTCGGTGGGGAATGGGGGTGGAGATGCGCAAGGCAGTGAACGCGGCCTTGAGTACGACACCATGTCGGGGCGCTATGCCGAGTTTGTCGAGAAGGAAGTTCTCCCCATGGTCGAGAGCCAAGCCCACGTGAAGCTCACGAAAGATCCGGACGGCAGGGCAGCGATGGGTTACAGCTCAGGAGGCGCTTGCGCGTTGATCATGGCGTGGTATCACCCGGAACTTTATCATCGCGTGCTGACCTACTCTGGAACATTTGTGAATCAGCAGTGGCCCGACAGTCCGCAAACGCCGCATGGCGCCTGGGCGTTCCACGAGCACTTGATTTCCGATAGCCCCAGAAAGCCGTTACGAATCTGGATGGAAGTTGGCGACCGCGATCTGCTCAATCCGAACGTGATGCGTGACAACATGCACGATTGGGTGGTCGCCAACGAGAATATGGCCAAGGTGCTAGCCGCCAAGGGTTATCCCTATCAGTTCGTCTTTGCCCGCAATGCCGTTCACGTGGATCGAGCGGTGGTGCGGCAGACGCTTCCGGAAGCGCTCCAGTACATCTGGCAAGGCTACCGAGTTTCAAGCAGGAAGAAGTGAAGCGCCGCAGCGCAGGCCGACAGAAGCTCTCTGAGGGACCACAACCTTTTCGTACTTCTTTGCCGGGAACTGCTGAGACGGCTGCGTCCAAGCCGGTCGCTAGGTTGCGACGGTGACATCGGCGATGGCGACTCCTGCCTCGTTCTTATCTGAACTGAGCAGCGGCCAGCCCCGCCGGAGCACGTATTCCGGCCAGGCCCCGGCGAGCTGCGACGTAAGTACCGCAGCCAGCACAAGAGCTGCAATCTGGTATCCGATGCTGTAGTGACGACCGGTATAGCAGTGATCTCTTTCGACGATTACGTGATCGACGTGCTGATGCGCGACCTCGTCGGTCATGACCGGAGACCGACCAGCTTTCTGTTATATCTCTGGCTCGATGCCGAACAGACTCGGAGAAACGGGCCGGTGCAGGTGAGCTATCTCGAATTGGCGGAATCCGCCGGCGTGTCGAAGAGTTCGGCGCAGGTTGCGGTGAACTGGTTGGTTCGAAGGAAGTTGCTTTCTGTCAGCAAGGACAAGATTACGGCGACTCCCTGTTACACGGTGCAAAGGCCGTGGAGAAATCGTGCGCGATCCGTGGCTGCGCGCCGCCGCTGAGGGCAAGAGTCCTTTCCTCATCGCAGACATCGAATCAGCGTGGTTAGCGAATCGTCGGCAATCTCGAACCTTAGACAGGCTGGGCAGTTCGAAAATCATGCGCCGGGTGTACCGTCCTTGGTGCCCGGCAGTGGCGGAAGTCCCATTTTCTGCCGTCAATGGGCGGAACGCTTAAGCTTACAAAGGTCAGTCTCCGGTGCTTGGAGGCGAGGAAACTAGCGATGGCTGGAAATATCCTGCAGTCGATTGGAAATACTTCCCTGGTGCAACTTCACAAAGTTGTTCCCGCAGGTTGCGGGGAAATATTCGCGAAACTCGAGTGGCAGAATCCTACCGGCAGCATGAAAGATCGCATGGCTTTGGCGGTGATCTCGCGAGCGGAAGGGGACGGGCGATTGGCGGCTGGCGGCACGGTGGTGGAATACACCGGGGGCAGTACCGGGGCGTCCCTGGCGCTGGTTTGTGCGGCCAAGGGATACTCCATTCATGTGGTCAGCTCCAAGGCATTCAGCCAGGAAAAATTGGATCATATGGTGGCCTATGGCGCGCAGTTGACCCTCGTTCCCTATGCTGGCGGCGGCATCACCAAGCAGTTGATCATGGACATGATCGAAGCTGCCCGCAAGCTGAGTCAGAGGCCAAACACTTACTGGGCTAACCAGCTTACGAATACCGACAGCGTCGCAGGCTATTTCCCTCTGGGAGAAGAAATCTGGCAGCAGACAAATGGAGAGATCGATGCCTTTGTGCACTCCGTGGGTACCGCGGCATCTTTAAACGGCGTAGCCACGATCCTGAAGCGTCATAAGCCGCAGATCAAAATCGTTGCCGTCGAGCCCGAGGAGTCCGCGGTGTTGTCCGGGCGCAAGCCGGGCGCTCATGATATCGAAGGGATTGGAATTGGTTACGCGCCGCCTTTGTGGGACCCGAATCTTGTGGATGAAGTCGTTTCGGTGAAAACGGCCGACGCGAAAGATATGGCCAGGCAACTGGCCCGGAAGGACGGAATATTTGCGGGAACGTCCTCGGGCGGGAACGTGCACGCTGCGATCCGGATTGCGAAGAAACTAGGGCCTGCTGCCAAAGTGGTCACCTTGATGGTGGACTCAGGTTTGAAATATGTGAGCACGGATCTGTACCGTAGCCCGTCGAGTGACTAGGAGCGGGCAGCATCTCTCCAGGTTCGGCGGCCGCAATTCGTTTGACGGTCCGGACGGTTCGAAGATCCGCGACTGGCTTTCAGTTGTCAGCACATGCAGTGGCGTCCCGACCATCGCTCTGGGGCGCACCTTTCCATTGGCAAGATGGGCAACTCGCAGTAGAGTTTCTTCCAGACGTGCTGTGCGCTTCCGAACGAGGTAAGACGCGGGCGGAGGGTGCGATCGCAGCATGTTCTTGGAGGATCAGATGACCGAAGACCTCTCTCGCCGGAGATTTCTGGAAAAGATGGGATTAGGAGCGGCCACCGGAGCGGGTGCCTGGCTGCTCAAGGATGTCGCGCAGGCCGAGGGGCACGCAAATGCGCTACCTTCCAGGACGTTGGGGCGAACGGGCGCCACAGTTTCGATCCTGGCCTTCGGATGCGGCAGTCGCTTCCTCGCCTATAAGCAGGAAGACAAGGCGCTGGCGGCGCTCAACCACGCCATCGATCTGGGCATTACCTACGTCGACACGGCGTACGCCTACGGCGACGGCAAAAGCGAAAGCCGGGTGGGGCAGGTAATGGCTTCGCGGCGCAAGCAGGTGTGGCTCGCCACCAAGATACCGGATCGCACCCGCGATGAATTCATGCGTCGCCTGGAAGCCAGCCTGAAACGGCTGCGCGTGGACCAGGTCGACCTGGTTCACATCCACAGCCTGGGACAGAGCGATGACCTGGCAAAGATCGAAGCTCCCAACGGCGCGCTCAAAGGCCTGCTCGAGGCACGCGAACAGAAAATGGCGCGCTTTATCGGCATGACTAGCCACACCAACGGCGAAGTGATGGCGCAGGCCATCCAGCGGCATGATCTGGACTGTGTGCAGATGGCACTGAATGCCTCGCGCAATGGACGGTTTGAAGAACTGGCTTTGCCCGCCGCCAACAAGAAAAATCTGGGCGTGATTGCCATGAAGGTGACCGGGCAGGAATTCCTGCTCGGCAACGGCACGGGGAAGGCGGACATCAATTCTCTGGTGCGCTACTCCATGAGCCTGCCGGTGACGACGGCGGTTGTCGGCATGCCCCACCTGGAAATGCTCGAGCACAACGTCGAAGTGGCACGCAGCTTCACCCCTTTGAGCGAGCATGAAATGGAACGGCTGCGGCATGAGGTGGATCCCTCGCGAGAAGGTCTCGAGCACAACCTGGTCGGGCATCTCGATGGGCCCACGGCGACGCCCGAAATATTTTCCGCGTAGCTTGCGGGTGGCTTCTCCGCGGCTGGATCCGGAGGCTGGTTCAAGCTACACGCGCCGAGTTCCTGAGGCTTTCCGGGTGCCGTCCAGGCTCGGCGGCACCGGCCTGGTGCCGGAAACGGTAGATCGCCGGGCGGTCCTTCTCCGTCGCCAGGTCCCCTGTGACTCGCGCCATCGAATTCCTTCCCGCAGCAGGTAAGTTCCTGATCGGGCTGCGGAAACTACCAGGTCTTTGGGCTGACCTCTGGCAAAGGGAGGATGGCAGTAAAGCGTCCGGCAGGCCTAAAACGGGACGTAACCAGTACTTTTCGTAACCTTCGTAATCTTGCGCGGCTCCCTCCAACGCCACTAATATCGGACCCTCAGTTGGCGGTATGAAGATGGCCTCCCCTGCAAACACGCGCCGTTGGTCGCGCCATCCGGTTGAACTAGCCGTCCGTGTAGTGCCTCGGGGCGGCGATGCTAAGCTTGCCATTCAGGGCCGCGGAATCGAGATCAGCGAAGGGGGCATGACCCTCTACGCCGGCCTCCCGCTGAATCCGGGCGATTTTATGGACCTGGAGTTTCAGACGCCGGGCCGGACCCGGGTTTCCGCCATTGTTCGGAGCCGGACGGGATATTGCTTCGGACTGGAATTCCTGACGCCGCTTGGGGCCGAGCGGCCAAAGCCCAATCCAGCACTGCCGGCCGTTTCCGCGACCAAGAGCACCGACCTGCGAGCCGTCTTACAGCGCAAGGAAAAGGAAATCGAACGTTTGCGCAGCGAGATCGCGACCCTGCGGACTTACGGACGTTTCACCCCCTAACCTCCTTTCGCCACCGGACGAAACCCGTCCACCCATCCAGAGGATCGCCCGATTACGAAAGGGGTTTTGCAGACCCCGCGTACTCCCGCTACTATACCCACACCTTCCCTACATCATGCGCACCTCGGGCTTGTGGGCCGGAGTGCTGGAGCGTTCAGGATTTATGACCGCCTTTCGCGCCACCAACGTGGTATTGAATGAAAACGAAGTTCGCGTCCTCGGTTCCCTGGTCGAAAAGGACATCACCACCCCGGACTACTATCCGCTCACCATCAATGCGTTGGTCAATGCCTGCAATCAAAAGTCGAATCGCGATCCGGTGATGACGTTGAACGACGAGGCGGCGCGGCAGGCCCTGCATTCGCTCAATGAAAAGGGGCTCGCGGGCACCGCCAGCACGGCCGACAGCCGTGTGCCCAAATACGAGCATCGCATGCAGGAAGGGTTCAACTTCACCCGCCGCGAGACCGCCGTGATGTGCGTATTGATGTTGCGCGGCCCGCAGACCCCGGGCGAATTGCGCGGGCGAACCGAACGCATGCACCGCTTTGAAGATCTGACCGACGTGCAATCCACCCTGCAAAAGCTGATGACCAGGGAAGAACCGCTGGTCAAAGTGCTGCCCCGCCAGCCGGGAACCAAGGAGGCGCGCTATGCCCACCTGCTCTCCGGGGTGAAGCCGGAATGGGACGCGCCGCCGGCCCCAGTCGAGGCACGGGCGGAGAACCCGGGCGACGACGGGCGGATCGCGCTGCTTGAGGAAGAAGTCAGCACTCTCAAGAAAGATATCGCCGATCTGAAACAGGAGTTCGCCGGCTTTCGAAAACAGTTCGAGTAAACCGCATCGCCAAGCCTCCGGCGGCAGCTTGGCAGCGCTCATTTCTGCAAATTTCTCTCGCCTTCCCTCCGAGCAGCTAGAATAGCGCTCGCGGTCATCTGAAATCATGCCGCTCAGCGAAGGGAGTTCCTCATGAATCGATCCAAGATCGCGATCCGAGTCGCGCTTCTGATTTTCGTGGTACTGCAGTTCGCATTGGCAGTGGCGGCGCCCGGAAGTGAGGCCGCGCTCAAAGCGGCCGATATTACCAGCAAGATTTTTCCGGACCAGGTTTTCTTTCGGGGACAGGTTGCCCCCGTGCAGATGCGCAACACCGGCGGCGTGCGCTTTAGCGATGATTTTTATGTGCTGACCGGGATGGTCGACAATTCCGGTTACTCGACCGCCATCCGGCAGAAGTATCAGGCGTACTTCATTTCGGAAGTCACTCTGGAGATCGGCGGGCAGAAACTGCCGCCCGGAGCCTACGGTGTCGGATTCGTGGCGGGAGATAAGTTCGTGGCTATGGATCTGGGCGCGCACGACCTTTTCCAGGTGGACTCGGCCAAGGATTCCGAGATGAAGCGCCCCGTGCCCTTGCAGGTGGTCAACTCCGGGGGAAAGTATCGCTTGTATGCCGGGCGGAGCTTTGTCGAGTTCGTGCGGGCGCAGTAGACCCTGAAAGCAAGCGTCCACCAAACTGGCCGGCTCCGGCGTTCGCACACTCGACGCCGGGGTTCGGCCTCTCTTATCTTCCCGCCGTGAAGTAGTACGCGTTGTTCCCGGTGCGCAAGTCCTTGCCATATACAAAAGTCACGCCCACGCCCAGCACGCGCAACTTGGCTTGCAGCCCGGTATCCCAAAGCCACTGATGTGAGCCGAGAGTGCCCGAAGGGTCGGTGATTTTCCCGCTGTCGAGAAACGGGCTCAACTTTGCCGTGATGAGACCGTTGCTGTAGAGATTCTTATCGATTTCGTGGTTGGCCAGGAAGTATCGGCGGCCGAGCGGCGCGCTGCCCTTGCGGCCATCGCGCGTGCCGATGTGGGCGCGCATCCACAAGTCGTTGTCGCGCTCCATCCCCAGCATGTACAGTTCGTCGAAAGGCGGTTGCCCGGCGGTGCCTCCGGTGCGAATTCGAGATTCGAGGAAATAGTCGTCTCCCTGCGATTGCGGGAACCACTGTGCCTGCAGCGACCCTCCCAACTTCGCGAAGGCATGTGCGGGTTGAGACCAGATCCGCGCCACTTGAGAGGTAGCATCCGTGTTTACGACCAGGCGATGCTCCGGGACGCGCAGCGGTGTGTAGTGCACCTGGGCAATTTGCTTCAATTGCGCGCCCTGCAGCAACAATTGCGGACTGAGGGCTGAACCTTCCACCACGCTGCGATAGTCCCGATGCGAAAACTCGGCACCCGCGGACCATCCCCAGCGGCCGCTGTTCAACGAGTCGACGCTGACGCTGGCAGCTTCACGACGCAGGTTCAGTGCGCCCACCGTGGGTGCTGTCCCCTCGAACGAATTGCGGATCGCCCAGTTTTCATTGCGGAGGTCCAGACCCAGACGATAGCGCCACTTGGGATTCTGATGGAGCGGGCCGGAAAGGGCGGTCACGAGGCGGCGTTTCTGTGCGTCCCAGCGTACCAGCGAGGTCACATTGATAGCGGAGCCGCCCAGGTTGTTGTACTCGGGGTAGATCGTCTGATAAGCCACGCCGCTGAAGGTCGAGATCAGCGCCGCCCAGACACTACTCCCCCAGCCATTGCGCTCTTCAAGGTCCAGGATCGCATCGAATTTGCCTTCCGGACGAGCGGCCAGCCGAACCTGTGGCGCGGAGAAGATTTCCAGGCCGGCAAGACGCACCCGGGTAGTCTCGAGATCGGCCATGTGCAATTCCGCGGCGGGAGAGAACGCCAGCGCCCGGTCGAGCAAAGCGGGACGGATCTGCAGCGGGTGCCCAGGCTGCACGCTTTCGATAAAGGGCTTGCCAACGCGGTTCCAGTACTTGAGGGCAGCGTCCAGATTGCCGTCGAGGAAGTAGATCGTAGCGAGGAAATCATTGGCATAGCTATCGCTCGGATTGATGCGCAACGCGCGTCGCAACCAGGCGGCGGCCTCCGGATAGTGTTTTTGCTTGAAAGCGACGCCCGCAAGTTCAAGCAGGAAGCGCTGGTCGCGTGGCGCGAGGCGATGGCCTGAGAGAAACGCCTGCCGAGCATCGTCCAGGCGTCCCAGTTGTGCGAGCGCGCTGCCGTAGTAGTAGGTCAGTTCCGCATCTCTGCCTGGCAGGGGCTCGAGTTCGCGAACGATTTCCGGCCAGCGCTGTTCGGCCGCAAGCTGCTTAACTTTGCCCGCGAGGTCGGAATCGGAATCGGTTGGATGGGACGGCTGTGAATTTCCAGTCAGCGCAGCGGCGAACAGAAACAGAGCAAGGCTTAACGAGCGGATGACGCTTCCTCGGATTGAGGCACCGCCAGCAACGTCCAATGCCCCGCGCCTTTCCATTCCTTTTCGAAGCTTGCAAGTTCCTGCTTCATCAGCTTGCGCTGGGCGGGATCATTCAGCAAGACCAGGTTGTGCTCCGGGTCGAATCCGGCGACAACGACATAATGCAGCGCCTGGCCAGTGCCCGGTTTCAGCGCGACGATCAGCGGGCGGCCCTTCTCGACATGTTGCTTGAGATCGGGGGTACGCCCCGCGAAAGCGAAGGTTTGGTAGCCGTGCTGTTGCAGGTAGCGCTCAAGGACGGATGCGTAGATCCCGCGGGCCTCGGAAGAATACAGGGAAAGCTGGATTTGCCCCGGATCCGAGTCGGCATTCGCCGACAATCCCCGCTGGCGCTGCCAGAATTGCATGACCATCGCAAGGCTGGCGGCGCCGCAGCCATTCTTCTCCTGTTTGACGAAGGGAACATCCAGCCACACCCCGGAGGGTTCGACGGCGCGCACGCATACGCCCGCCAGCAACAGCACCGCAATGTGGCTGAAGCCCCTGTGCCGCATGGTCTCTAACGAACCGCCACGATGATCAAAATCAGCGCGGCGACGCACACCAGGATGATGATCAGATCCCGGTCACTCAAGGTGCCGGCAGCGAAATCTGCCTGGGCCTTGTGGGCGCGCGCGGCCAGTTGTGAAAGTTCGCTGTCGCTCAGCCGCGAAACCGAGTTCCGTACCTGCTGGGCGTCGATGTGCGCCGACTTCAGCGCCTTTTCGGCGACGGGGGAAGAGACGAACTGCCGGATCGTCTCGATGTTATTCTGGCGCGCCTGCGTGGCCGCAACCACCGCGCCTTGTAATTCCGCTGGGCTGACTACGTGGTTTTGCGCCAGCGCGTCCTGCGGGATCATGAACACGACGGCGAGCGTGCCGGCCGTGGCTATACGGACAAACTGCCGCATCAAAGAAAGCATTTCCTTGGTTCTCCTTGAATCGAGTTGCGCCAGAGTTTTTTTCAATATACCCGGACTTTGGAGGATTGGGGATATAGCAAGGGTTGTACACGAAGTTACGTCCGGACTTGACCTGTGGAAAAATCAGCGACTCACAAGGCCCTGCGACCGCTCACCAAGGCGCCGGCAAAACGTCGAAAACAGGGCGAATTTATTTCTTCCGTTCATCACTTGCAAATTGCAAGTGAAATTGGTAGGCTTCGGAATGTGCCACGGAGCCCCAAGCCGAAACGGCGTTCCGGATGCCCGGTCAATATTTGCCTCGAAGTCTTTGGCGACCGCTGGTCGCTGCTGATCGTGCGCGACTTAATGGTTCGCGGTTATCGGACGTTCAAGCAGTTTCAGGAATCGGGCGAAGGCATCGCAAGCAACATCCTGGCCGATCGCCTGCAGAAGCTCGAAGCCGCCCGGATCATCACCGCCGAGGCGGAAGCGACGGACGGGCGCAAAGTGAATTACCGGCTGACGCAGAAAGGTATCGACCTGGCACCGGTTCTGCTCGATTTGCTGATTTGGGGAGCGCGGCACGAGCCCGCGGATGCCACCTGCTCTTTCATCCTGAAGATGGAGAAGAATCGCGAGGAACTTCTTGCCGAGGTTGAGCGCCGTTGGCGGGAACGAGATTCAACTCCCTTAATCCCCAGGTTCGACGCGGAGACCGCGCGCCACCTCGGGCGAACCCAAAAACGGAAGTGAGGAGGCTTCATGAGCACGGCGTTTGGAACCATCGCGAACATGTTCAATACCAATGCGCAGGCGTTTGAAAAAGCGACCCAGGGCGTGCCCCCCGACCAGTGGCTCGTAAGGCCGGGAAATGATTCGAACCATCTGGCCTGGATCACCGGCCATGTGGTGGTGCATCGGGCCATGGTCGCCAGGATTTTGGGGTTCCAATGGACGGCGCCATGGGAAAAACTGTTTGCCCGCGGCGCGAAGCTGGTCGCTCCCGACCAATATCCCAAGCCGGACGAACTCCAGCGGAGCTTTCAGGAAGTGTCCGGGAAGCTGACCTCCGCCCTCCCGAAGGTGTCGGAGGAACTGCTTCGCAAGCCGGTGCCGAAGGATCAGCCTTCGCTCGATGGCACCGCGGGCGGCTCAATCGCGCTGCTCTGCCTGCACGAAACCTATCATGTCGGCCAGTTGGCGTATGTGCGGAAGTGGCTGGGACACGGCCAGGCCGTCGGCTAGAGCGAAGCTCGAAAGCATCGGACTCGGAATCGCGCCTACGGGACAGAAAGTCCGTGACGGCGACCATCCGCAGGATGCCGAGCCGCATCGCACCACAGACCCCAGGTGAAAATAGAAGCTGAAAGGAGAAGTCATGCCATTGACGACCCCAACTGCTCCGGTTTCCCGCGCTATGCTCTGGACCGGGCGTGTCCTCACTGCGTTCGTCGGGTTGTTCCTGCTGTTTGACTGCACGGTGAAGTTGATGAAGGCGCCTTCGGCGGTGCAGGGAACCGTGCAACTCGGGTACCCGGAGAGCACGGTCGTTCCCATTGGCATGGTTTTGCTGGCCAGTCTCGCTTTCTATATCATTCCGCGCACGTCGATTCTGGGCGCGATCCTGTTGACCGGGTACCTGGGGGGCGCAACCGCGACCATGGTGCGAGTAGGTAGCCCCTGGATACTGTTTCCCGTGCTGACCGGCATGCTGGTGTGGGCTGGCCTGTACTTCCGTGATGACCAGGTGCGTGCGCTGATTCCGCTTCGCCGGTGACGGCCGGCAGTGGAGACGGCGTCGATAAGCATCCCCGCTTCAAATTTAATTAACCGTAATCCCGCGAATTTCACATAAGGAGCAAGGCATGAGCAAGGTTAGAGTCCTGGTGGGCACACGCAAAGGCGCATTCATCCTGACGGCAGACGGCAAGCGCGAGAAATGGGACGTCAGCGGTCCGCACTTCGCCGGCTGGGAGATGTACCACGTGAAGGGATCGCCGGTGGATCCAAATCGAATCTACGCGTCGCAGACCAGCGGCTGGTTCGGGCAAATCATTCAGCGCTCCGACGACGGAGGCAAGACCTGGCACCAGCCGGGAACGCCTCCCGGTGCGCCCGACACCCCTCCAGGGATGCCGAAGGGCATCAGCAACAAGTTTGCCTATGACACCTCGGCGGAGACCGGCAAGCCGCTGACCACGCATCAATGGTACGACGGCACACAGCATCCCTGGGAGTTCAAACGCGTCTGGCACCTCGAACCGTCGCTTACCGAAGCGAACGCGGTTTACGCCGGCGTGGAAGATGCCGCATTGTTCCGCTCGACCGATGGCGGCGAGAACTGGACCGAACTTTCCGGCTTGCGCGGGCATGGAACCGGTCCCAAGTGGCAACCCGGCGCCGGCGGCATGTGTCTGCACACCATCATTCTCGATCCCAAGAACCCAAAGCGGATATTCATTGCGATCTCGGCTGCGGGCGCCTTCCGTACCGACGATGGCGGCAAGAGCTGGAAGCCGATCAACCGCGGCCTGCGCTCGCAGTACATCCCCGATCCCAATGCCGAAATCGGCCACTGTGTTCACCACGTCGCCATGCATCCGTCGCGCCCCGGTGTTCTGTTTATGCAGAAGCATTGGGACGTCATGCGCAGCGACGACGCCGGCGACAACTGGCGCGAGGTCAGCGGCAACTTGCCGACCGATTTCGGATTCGTCATCGATGTGCACGCGCACGAGCCCGAGACAATTTACGTGGTCCCCATCAAGAGCGACTCTGAGCACTACGTGCATGAGGGCAAGCTGCGCGTCTACCGCAGCAAGACGGGCGGCAACGAGTGGGAAGCGCTCACCAAGGGCCTGCCGCAGAGCAATTGCTACGTGAACGTGTTGCGCGACGCCATGGCGGTCGACTCGCTCGACCAGTGCGGCATCTATTTCGGCACCAGCGGTGGGCAGGTGTACGCCTCGGCCGATGGCGGCGACAGCTGGTCGCCGATCGTCCGGGACTTGCCGGCGGTGCTCTCAGTCGAGGTCCAGACGCTGTCATGATTCGAATCGTGATTCCCCCACACCTGAGGACGCTGGCGCACGTGGGCAGCGAGGTGACACTCGAAGTCGCCGGTCCGGTCACGCTGCGCTCCGTCCTCGACGAACTTGAGACCCGCTACCCCATGCTGCGGGGGACCATCCGCGACCATCTCACCCAGCAGCGCCGCCCCTTCCTGCGCTTCTTCGCCTGCGAGCAGGACCTGTCCCACGAGTCTCCAGATGCTGCCTTGCCGGACGCGATCGCGTCCGGCAAGGAGCCGTTAATCGTCCTGGGGGCGATTGCCGGGGGCTAGGGTCTATACCGTAATCCAAAAATCATCGTGGGACGTGTCGATTTCATGGTGCCTCATTCGTCGTGTGCATAGAGGGCGAAATTGGCGGCCGGCAGGACGCCGGCACCCATCACACATCAAAGGAGATAAGACAATGCGAGTCATGGTCATCGTTAAAGCGGATAAGAACTCAGAGGCCGGGATCCTTCCCAAGAAGGAAGTCTTTGAAAAAATGGGGAAGTACAACGAGGAACTGGTCAAGGCCGGCGTGATGCTCGCGGGCGAAGGGCTGCAGCCGACCTTGAAGGGAAAGCGGATCAAGTTCTCCGGCAATGAGCGCACCGTCACCGACGGGCCTTTCACCGAAACCAAGGAACTGATCGCCGGCTTCTGGCTCTGGCAGGTCCGGTCAATGGACGAGGCGGTCGAGTGGCTCAAACGGGCTCCGTTCGACGGCGGAACCGAAATCGAGCTTCGCCAGGTCTTCGAGGCAGAGGATTTCGGCGCGGAACTTACGCCTGAACTCAGGGAACAAGAAGCCCGGTTGCGCGAGCGAGTAGCGTCCAAAAAGTAGGGGTGAGAGGCGCCACTCTCCCCACCGAAAAAAATGTCTCGCCGATTGTCGATTTCAGCATTGCCCGTTCGTCGTGAGAGTAGAGCAAGGTTGAAACCGGCAAGGCCGGCGATCACAAACGAGATTTGAGACAAGGAGAAAAATTCCATGAAATTCCTATGCATCTACAAACCCGCGAAGGCCGAAGGCACGCCACCAACCCAGAAGGAAATGGAGGAGATGGGAAAGCTGATCACGGAGGGCCTGAACTCCGGGTGGCTTTTATCCACCGAAGGCTGCCTGCCGAGTTCTTTGGGTGCGCGCGTAAGGCTCTCGGGAGGAAAGTTCAACGTGACCGACGGGCCCTTTACCGAGGCGAAAGAGATTGTGGGCGGATTCGCGATGATCCAGGCGAAGTCGAAGGCGGAAGCCATCGAGTTGACCCGAAACTTCCTCAAAATCGCCGGCGATGGCGAGACCGAGATTCGTCAGGTCTACGAGGAAGCCCCCGACACTGCGCCCGGACGATAGCCTGCTCACTTCCCGCTGCGAGCTTCCGCTTCGGCCAGCCAGCCGCGCCGCAGTTTCTCGGGCGGAACCGAGGACAAGTAGGGCTTGATGTCGAGGATCGGGGTGCCGTCGAGCATATCGACGCCGCGCACCTGCAGCCGTGGGCCATCGCGGCTGATCAGTTCGACGACCGTCAGGCCGATCGGATTCGGTCGCCAGGGTGACCGGGTCGCGAACACGCCGTGCGGGCGATTGTCACTGGGCGGCGTACCCAGCAATTCGTACCGGTCGGAACGATCGAAGACCCACACCACAAACAAATGGGAGAAGCCCTCGATATCGGTGAGCCCGGGTTCGAACTCCGCCCGCACCTCAAGCACTCCTTCGGCGTCGTGCTTCGCTCCCAACCCCATCGGGATGTCCCGCGGTGTCTGGTACGGACTTTTCACGTGCCCGATCGGATTCATGGAAAACTTCACTGGCAGCCTTTCTCGAGTGCCCGGCACTCGTCTTCGCTTCTCCCTCCGCCGGGATCGCCGGACAAGCCGGAAATGTTTCTCAAGAAGTATAAGACCTGCTGGTCTCGGAGACTAAGGCGGCGGCGACGCCGGATGGGTGCCGGATTTCGTCCCCTGGCAGGGATCGCGCCGCTTCCTACTTGCGCGGACCGGCGAAAAGATGGTGTCATCGATAGCGTGAATCCCAGCGACACCCATCGCGCCATCGATGCGGTCTGGAGAATTGAGTCGGCGAAGGTGATCGCCGGGCTGACGCGCATCGTGCGCGATGTCGGCACCGCCGAGGATCTGGCGCAGGAGGCGCTGGTTACCGCGCTGGAACAATGGCCGCAATCCGGCGTGCCTGCGAACCCGGGCGCGTGGCTGATGGCCACCGCCAAGCACCGCGCCATCGATCTCTTGCGCCGGAAGTCCCTGCTGGATCGCAAGCACGAAGATCTCGGCCGCGAAGTCGCCGTCCGCGAGATGGAGGTTCCCGATCTGGCCGCCGCCCTGGATGCGACGCTGGATGCGGGCGCAGGGGTTCGCGTTGCAACTCAACCCGATACCGACGACGACCTGCTTCGGCTGTCGTTCATCGCGTGTCATCCGGTGCTCTCGACGGAAGCGCGGGTTGCGCTTACTCTTCGACTGCTTGGAGGTCTCACCACCGACGAGATTGCGCGCGCGTTCCTGGTCTCCGAACCGGCCATCGCGCAGCGCATCGTGCGGGCCAAGCGGACGCTTGCGGAAAAACGTGTGCCCTTCGAAACTCCTCGCGGACCGGAACTGGCGGCACGCCTGGCGTCGGTGCTCGAAGTCCTTTACCTCATCTTCAACGAAGGCTACTCGGCGACGGCCGGGGACGACTGGCTGCGGCCGGCGCTTTGTGAGGACGCACTGCGACTGGGCCGCATCCTGGCCGGGCTTATGCCGAACCAGTCTGAGGTCCACGGCCTGGTGGCGCTGATGGAAATCCAGGCGTCGCGCTCCCGGGCTCGCGTGGGGCCGTCCGGGGAACCCGTACTGCTGTTTGAGCAGAACCGCGCGCACTGGGACCAGCTTCTGATCCGCCGCGGCCTGGCGGCATTAGACCGCGCCGGCAAACTCGGCGGCGCTCACGGCCTGTACGCTCTCCAGGCGGCGATCGCGGCCTGTCACGCCCGGGCGCGGACCCCGGACGAAACCAATTGGCGGCAGATCGTCGACCTCTACGCGGAGCTTGCCCGGCTCGCCCCTTCTCCCATCGTGGAACTCAACCGCGCCGTCGCGCTCGGAATGGCGCTCGGGCCCGCCGCGGGACTCGAAGTGGTGGATGCCCTGAATGCGGAGCGCGAACTCCGGGATTACCACCTGCTGCCCAGCGTACGCGGAGACCTTCTCAGCAAGCTGCAGCGTTTCGAGGAGGCGCGCGCAGAGTTCGAACGCGCCGCCTCGCTCACTCGCAATGCCCGGGAACGTGAACTCCTGCTCGCGAGAGCTGCTGCCTGCGCCCGCGGAGAAGCGCCGGCCCGGTAAATCTGCGCGGGACGGGTCGGTCCTCACGGCTTGCGGTTACTTGGCAGCGGGGTGGTGATCGTAGCTGATGGCGCGGGTGATTTTCCAGGCCCCGTCTTTGTACTGCCACAGGTGGATAAATCTGCCTTCGCCAGGCGGCGTGTTTGATTTGGGATGAAAGAAGCGGTGCACCCCGATCTGCACTGCGCCGTATCCCTTCATGTAGTGCGTTTGCAGGCTTCCCGGAACCAGTTCCCGGCGAACATCGCCGCCGCAGATGTTCTGTTTTACGCTCTGTGTCAGCTTATCTTTCCCGAGCGTCACTCCTCCCTGATCGTGATAGAACTCGATGTCGTCCGCCAGAAAGGCGCTGAACTTCTCCAGATCGCACCGGTTGTAGGCATCGAACAGAGCGGCATCGAGCGCACTCATCGTTTTGTCCAGCTCTCCCTGGGACTGGATCGCATCCAGTGTAGGAACGGCTTGCGCTGTTGCGGGTGCGGCAAACCAGGCCAGCAGCGCTACGAGCAGGACCATTCCACAGACAGCAAGCGGCTTCTTCATGCGGGCGTCCTCCCGAACCGGTGGCGTCCTTATGCATACGTCGATCAGGGCGCGAATGTTCCGAGGACGTCCGCGCATCCATCCGGAATCCGGACCCAGCATTCGAAAGTAGGGAATTTCAACCGTGAGGTACCAAGAACGGCACTTCCAGCAGGCTGCGTCGCCTCTAGAATGACCTCAAGGATTTGACCGCGCCACGATTTTAGACTCAGGAGAAGTGCGTATGGCGGCCAGGCAGGTGATCCTCTATTTCGAAGACCAGAAAGATGCGCTCCGTTTCGCGCTTGCGGCTGGTTCGGTCATGGCGGGTGAGAGCGAGATGGTGACGACGGAGGAGCGCACCCTGATCCAGGAGACGCAGCGCGCCAGCCGCATCCTGCTCGATGAGCCGGTCAACACGGCCAGCCCCCTCGACTCCTCGCGCTGATGCGCGAAGCGTGTCGTCTCGCGGCCGGCGCCTCGCCCGTCCGCCCCTGCCCAAAGGGAATCAGTCCGCGGCGCTGCGCCGCACCGTGTACATTTCTGCCAGATACTGAATCTCCGGAACCCCGCTGACCCCGGCCTGCTGCATTTTCTTGCGCAGCTCGTCGGAGGTCATGTAATGCCGGGCTTTTTCCAGGTTATCCCATTCGAATAACAGGGTCAGGTCGTTGGGATTCCCCGCCTTGCGGAAGATGCGGCAGCTGCACTCGCCGCCTTCGTGCCGAAAATCAAGGGACGCATCGAACACCGAGCGCCAGCTGTTGTAGTCGGCTACTTCGTGATGCACAAGAACTTGGATCATAGTGGACTCCTCCGTCCACCTTGCGGGAAGAGGCGCCCGGACGCAAGCGCACCGGTCACTGAAAGACGCGAAAGTCCCAAAATGGGAAAAATGCCCGGGGTTTCGGGCGGCGGCTAGTGCCGGGGGGAAAGGATGGTCAGAATCTCCTGCAAACCCTGCCGAATGTGGCGGAGGTTCGCCGGTGAGTTCGCCGTAAACGGAAGGGCTACCTGTTTCTTGTCGCCCTTTCCTTCCTCTCGCAGGTGCTGGCGAGCTCCGGCGATGGTGTAACCCTCTTCATACAGCAGCTGCTTGATGCGCACCACGTTCTCCACGTCCCGCCGGCGATACATGCGCTGGCCGGTGTTGCTCTTCACCGGTTTGAGCTGGGGAAACTCCGTCTCCCAGAAACGCAGGACGTAGGCGGGCAGGCGGCACAGGCGCGCAACTTCGCCGATGCGGAAATAAAGCTTCTCCGGAATCAAGATCTCGCTGGTCCGGCTCGACTTGTGGTTGCTCTTTTTCTTTGGAGTCATTCCGCCTGTGAGATGTGGCGCCCGGGCTCGCAGGAAGGCCAGAATTCCCGCATAAGCCGTTTCTAGCACGATGTAGGTTTCCGAACAACCCCAATTCGTGCCATAGGAGAAGGCCGTAGCCGGCCTTTCGGCATCTGTCGCCAGCCAGTCCCGACCGCATGCGAGTCCGACTATCCTGCCAGGACGCACTGGACGAAACCGGGATCGGAGAAGATTGCGCCCAGCGGTTTGTCGCTTGAAGACTGGCGACGGACCCCTGCATGCAGAAAGCCTCCCGGGAGGTGCTTCTCCCGGGAGGCCTTGGTTAAAAATCCTTGGGTTCTTTGCGATGTATCGTCTCGCAGACGGTTAGTGTTTCTTTTTCTTCTTCGCAGCCTTTTTCTTGGTTGCCATGAAGTGTTTTTCCTCCGTGAACTTTTTTCCCTTGCAAGGTGTCTTCGGTTGGGCGCTTTTGCCCATCTGCCGATCTAGCCCAACTTGTGGTATGGGCTCACCTATTAGTACAAGATATTGCGGCAGTGTTACAGCCATGTCAACATATTTCTGCGTCTTGCCTCTTCCATCCATCCTCCCGGCTCCTGCCTTTTCCATCTAGTAAACTGGCGCGCGCGAGTCCCAACCCATGACCCCCAATCCCATCGAACTGGAAATCTTCAAGAATCTCTACCACTCGATCGCCGAGGAGATGGGCGCGGCGCTGCGTCGCACTGCTTTTTCTCCCAACATCAAGGAGCGTCGCGACTACTCCTGCGCGGTGTTCGACGCCGCCGGCGAAGTCATCGCCATGGGCGATCACATGCCGGTGCATCTGGGATCGATGCCCATGTCGGTGCGCGCCGCGATCGACCACAGCCAACTGGCGCCGGGCGATATGGTCATGCTCAACGATCCCTTTGCGGGCGGCACGCACCTGCCCGACATCACCCTGGTGGCGCCTGTATTTGTCGCCGGGCGTTCGCGCAAGAGGACGTCCCGGCGATCGGCACCGCCGGATTTCTATGTGGCTTCGCGCGCCCACCACGCTGACGTCGGCGGCACCTATCCCGGGTCCATGGGATTGTGCCGTGAGATCTACCAGGAAGGCTTCCGCATTCCGCCCGTCAAGATCGTGAACCAGGGGGAGATCAATCGAGACGTGCTGAACCTGCTGCTGGCCAACGTTCGCACTCCGCGCGAGCGCGAAGGGGACCTGGGAGCGCAGATCGCCGCCTGCCACACCGGTGCGACCCGGCTCGGGGAACTCTGTGTGCGCTATGGTCTGCCGCGGGCAAAACGCGCTGCCGCCGATTTGCTCACCTATTCGGAACAGATGATGCGCGTTTTTCTCGCAAACGTCCCCGTCGGCACGTATCGCGCCGAGGATGTTCTCGATAACGATGGGGTAAGTGAGAAGCCGGTTAAGATTGCGGTTGCGGTGACACTGCACCCGAGACGGCGCTCGCTACCTGGCCGCCGGGGAGAAGGGGCTTCGCCCCGCTGGGTCACGGTCGATTTTTCAGGCAGCGATCCGCAGGTTGAGGGCAGCGTGAACGCGGTTGCCGCCATCACCTTCTCGGCATGCTTCTACGTGTTCCGTTGTCTTCTGCAGGAAGACGTTCCCGCGACCGCGGGCCTTATGCGCCCCATTGACGTGGTGGCCCCGGCCGGCACCGTGGTGAACGCCCTTCCTCCCGCAGCTGTGGCTGGCGGCAATGTGGAAACCTCGCAGCGCATCGTCGACGTGCTCCTGCGCGCCCTGGCGCAGGCTATTCCAGACCGCATTCCCGCGGCCGCCTCCGGCACCATGAACAACCTGACCATCGGCGGCATCGATCCGCGCACCGGCGAGCCCTTCGCTTACTACGAGACGATTGCCGGCGGGATGGGCGCGCGGCCCACCAAGAACGGCGTCTCCGGCGTGCACACCCACATGACGAATTCCCTGAACACTCCGGCCGAAGCGCTGGAGTATGCCTACCCGCTGCGGGTGCGGCGCTATGCGCTGCGGACAGACAGCGGCGGCGCCGGACAGTATCGCGGGGGAGCCGGCATCGTCCGCGAGATCGAGCTGCTCAGCGACGCCCAGGTCACGTTGCTCGCCGACCGTCGCAGCCGTGGCCCCTGGGGCTTGAGCGGCGGGGCTGACGGTGTCGTGGGCAAAGCGGCTATCGTGCGCGAAGATGGAACCACTACGGAATTGCCCGGGAAGTGCAACGTGCATCTGCGCAAGGGCGAGCGCATTCGGATTGAAACGCCCGGCGGCGGCGGCTGGGGCGTAACCTAGTTTTCCGAAGCAGTATGATTGAGAGGCTGTCATGGATTCCAGCGCTCCCCATTTCCTCGACGAAATTCGCCGCCAGTTGCGCGGCCATAAGCGCCTGGCCGAGGGCGCCATTGCCCAGGTCACAGACCAGCAGTTGCTGGTCACACTCGACCCGGAATCGAACTCCCTTGCCATTCTGATCAAACACCTGGCCGGAAACATGCGCTCGCGCTTTACCGACTTCCTCAATACCGACGGAGAGAAGCCCGACCGTCATCGCGATCACGAGTTCGAACTTTCCGGCAACACGACCCGCGAGGAACTGCTGCGCTGGTGGGAGCAGGGGTGGACATGCGTGTTTAAGACACTCGATACCCTGAAGCCCGAAGATCTCATGCGCACGGTCCTCATCCGGCAGGAACCCCATACCGTGCTGCAAGCGCTCAACCGCGCGCTGGCACACTACGCGTTTCACATTGGGCAGATCGTCTTCCTGGCGAAGCATTTGGGTTCGCACAACTGGCAGACGCTCAGCGTGCCGCGCGGAAAGTCGGAGGAATTCAACCGCATGGCCATCGAAAAAAAGCGCCGAAGTGGGAATATCCCGGGAAAAGAGCCGACTCGCAAGTCGTGACCCTGCCACACGAGTGTTAAAATAGAGAGTTTTCGCCGTAACCGTGTCCTTATAAGGTAGCTCTCTCATGCCCAATACGATGCTGGCGGTGGTCAAGCCGGAGGCCGCGCCCGGCGCAGAGATTCGCCAAGTCAAAGTTCCGGCGTTCGGACGCACCGACGTCCTCGTCAAGGTCAAAGTTGCTTCCATCTGCGGTACCGACCTTCACATTTATGAGTGGGACCGCTGGGCCCAGGGGCGTATTCATCCCCCTCTGATTCCAGGGCACGAATTCTGCGGCGAAGTCGCCGCCTATGGCGACGAGGTCACCAGCGTTAAGGAAGGCGACTTCGTTTCCGCTGAAATGCACGTCGCCTGCGGCAAGTGCCTGCAATGCCGCACCGGCGAAGCGCACATCTGCCAGAACGTGAAAATCATTGGCGTCGATGCGGACGGCGCCTTCGCCGAGTACGTCGTCATTCCCGAGTCGAACATCTGGAAATTGGATCCCGGCATCCCGCAGGAGTACGCCTCGATCCTCGATCCCCTGGGCAATGCCGTGCACACCGTGCTGGCCGGAGAGATCGCCGCCAAGACCGTGGCCATCACCGGCTGCGGTCCGATCGGGCTCTTTGCCATCGCGGTGGCTCGCGCCGTCGGCGCCGCCCAGGTCTATGCCATCGAAGTCAACCAGCATCGCCGCAATGTCGCGAAAAAGATGAATGCGGACCTGACGCTCGATCCCTCAAAAGAAGACGTGAACGCCATCCTCATGGAGCGGACCGGAGGGCTGGGCGTAGACGTCGTGCTCGAGATGGCCGGCCATCCCAGCGCGATTCGAACCGCCTTCGACATCGTGCGCCGCGGCGGGCGCATCTCCCTTCTGGGCCTGACCTCCAAGCCCATCTCCCTGAACTTCTCCGAAGACATCATTTTCAAAGGCCTCACCATTCAAGGCATCAACGGCCGCCGCATGTACCAGACCTGGTACCAGATGACCGCGCTGCTCAAGGCCGGCAAGCTCGACCTGCACCCGGTGATCACCGATCGCATCGCCATGAAAGATTTTTCGAAGGCGATGGAGCGATTGAAGACGGGCGAGGCCAGCAAGATCCTGGTCTACCCCAACGGGACCAGGTAAAGAGCTGCGCCATCGGCGAATCGGTCGCTATCCGAAGCTTGCGGCCAAACCGAGGCTAGCGCTTCTTTTTTGCTTTGGGCACGATCGGGGCGGGGACTGGAGGGGCGCCTTCGCCGGGCATTTTCTTCCGGGCAGTCTGCTTCTTGTCACGAGCTTCCTGCGATTGGCGGTCCGAATACGTCTGCTTGCGGTCTTTGGGCATGAGCCATCATTCCACACGGCGGAGAACCGCGCTAGGCCTGTGGATTTTAAACTGGACGACTGGCTCGAAACGCCCGCTTTCCTCGAATCCCTCCCCCGGTATTAGACTGTTAGGTCGAATCCGCCTTTGCCCCGTATGGGCGTGGGGCAAACTCCTTTCGAGGTCCCGATGCCAGCCGCCATCCGCACCAATCCGCTTTCTTATCTCACCGAACAACTCAATGACCTGAAGGCCAAGGGCACGCACTTCAAGCTGCGTGTGCTCGAGGACGAGCAGGCGCCCGTCTGCACCTTCGACGGCAAGCAGGTCATCAACCTCGCTTCGAACAATTATCTCGGCCTGACGACGCATCCCAAACTGCGCGAGGCCGCGCTCGAAGCCACCCGCAAATACGGCGTGGGATCGGGCGCGGTGCGCACCATTGCCGGCACCATGAAGATCCACATGGAGCTGGAAGAAAAGATTGCGCGCTTCAAGAATGTCGAAGCCTGCGTCGTCTTCCAGTCCGGCTTTGCCGCCAATGCGGGTACGGTCTCCGCGATTCTGGGCAAGGAAGACTTCATCATCTCCGACGCGCTGAACCACGCCTCCATCATCGATGGGGCTCGCTTATCCCGGGCCAAAATCCTGGTGTTTCGTCACAAGGACATCGCCCATGCCGAGGAGCAACTGGCCAGCATAAAAAATGAGCCCGGAAAAAGGCTGCTGATCAGCGACGGCGTTTTCTCCATGGACGGCGACATCGGCCCGTTGCCGGCGCTCTGCGACCTCGCGGAAAAATACGGCGCCATCATGATGGTCGATGACGCGCATGCCTCTGGCGTGCTCGGCCGCAACGGCCGCGGCACCATCGACCACTTTCAGCAGCACGGCCGCGTCGATGTTCAGGTCGGAACCTTGTCGAAGGCGATTGGCGCCCTGGGCGGCTACGTTTGCGGTACGCGCGACTTGATCGACTTCCTCTATCACCGCGCGCGCCCCTTCCTGTTCTCCACTTCGCATCCGCCCTCGGTCGCGGCCACGTGTATTGCGGCATTTGACGTCCTCGAGCAGGAACCGGAGCGCATCGAGAAGCTTTGGGAGAACACCCGTTTCTGGAAAAAGGAACTGGGGCTGCTCGGCTTCGATATCGGCGGCAACACCACGCCGGCCAGCGAGACTCCCATCACGCCCATCATCATCGGCGACGGCGCCCGCACCATGGAGTTCTCCCGCGCACTCTTCAAAGAAGGGGTGCTCGGCACCGGCATCGCGTTCCCCACGGTGCCCGAAGGCAAGGCGCGAATACGAACCATCATGACCGCGACCCACACCCTGGAAGAATTGCAGCGGGCGTTGCAGGTGTTGAAGCAAGTCGGGAAGGGGATGGGCATTCTGGCCTAGTTCACTGTGGCGCAGATATGCGGATGCGGCCTAGTCCCCGCGGTGGACGATCCTGCCCCCGACGATGGTCGCGATCACCTTCCCGGTCAGGGGCCACCCATCAAAGGGCGAGTTCCGCGACAGGGAGCGCGACTTCGAGACATCGAACCTCCAGCGCTTTTTCGGATCGAAGATGGTCACGTCGGCATGATGACCGCGCGCCAGCGATCCGCGTCCCCGCAGTTCAAACACCCGTGCCGGCCCGCTCGTAAACAGTTCCACGATGCGCGCCAGGGGAATCTTGTGTTCGCGATGCAGCCCGGTGAGCGCCAAAGCCAGCGCCGTCTCCAGCCCGATGATCCCGAAGGCCGCCCGCTCGAACTCGACTTCCTTCTCGTGACTGGCGTGCGGAGCGTGATCGGTGGCGATGGCATCCACCGTGCCATCATTCAGAGCCACCACCAGCGATTCCAGATCCGCCGCCGAGCGCAGGGGTGGATTCATCTTGCAATTGGTGTCGTAGTCGCCGACGGCCTCGTCGGTCAACGTAAAGTGATGAGGCGTGACCTCGCAGGTAACCCGCGCGCGGCTGCGTTTCCCCCGCCGCACCGCCTTCAAGGACTCGGCCGCCGAGAGATGGGCCACGTGCAGGCGGGCATTCGGCATTTGCTGCGCAAGCTGGACATCGCGGTCCACGATGCTCGCCTCCGCTGATGCCTGCCAGCCGCGCAACCCCAGCCGAAAAGAAGTGGGCCCGTCGTTCATGGGGCAATTTTCGGTCACCCGCGTATCTTCGGCGTGCTGCACCACCGGGAAACTCAGCTCTCCGCTCAGCCGCAGGCACTCGCGCATGACGTCGTTGTCGAGAATGGGCCTCCCGTCATCGGTGACCGCAACCGCCCCGGCCCGTTGCAGGCCGCGAAAGTCTGTGAGCACCGCGCCTTTGCTGGCATGGGTCGCGGCCGCTACCGGAAAGACATTCACTACCGCTCCGCGTTCCGGCTGGCGCAGCCAGTTGACCCACTCCTGCGAGTCGATGGTGGGAGTTGTATTGGGCATGCAGCACACGGATGTGAACCCGCCCGCCGCCGCGGCTGCAGTTCCCGAAGTGATGGTCTCTTTATAGGTCTGTCCCGGTTCGCGCAAATGGACATGCAGGTCGATAAAGCCCGGCGCAACCGTTAAGCCGCGAGCATCGAACTTCTCCTCCGCACCGCCACGGATTTTGTTTGGCGGCGCAACTTCGGCTACCTGCCCATCTCGCAGCAGGACATCCATGAGCGCATCGATCTTGTTTGCCGGATCGATCACATGTCCGCCCTTGATTAACAGCGACGTCGGTTTGGATCTATCGGGTGCCATTTTAAAAATCGGGTTCTGGGCGCTAGCGAACACGCCCGCTCTAACGTGCAGCTCCGTGTCTCATTTCAGAAGCTCGCGATGGCCAGATCTCATTGTCGAAACCCGCAGCCGAGAGCCTAAAGCCGAGAGCCTAAAGCCGAGAGCCTAAAGCCTAAAGCCAGAGCCTAGAGCCTAGAGCCTAGAGCCTAGAGCCTAGAGCCTAGAGCCTAAACCTTAAAGCCCAGACCCCAGATCCTAGACCCTGCCCTTTCCCACCGCCCGTGCCAAAATTGCCATCCGCGTCGGCACACCGTTGCGCACTTCATCGACGATTACCGACTGCGGGCCGTCCGCCACCTCTGCCGTCAACTCCAGCCCTCGAATGATCGGACCCGGATGCATGACGATTGCATCCCGCTTGGCCATCTTCAGGCGATGCGTTGTCATCTGGTAACGCGCGATGTAATCCTCCAGCCGCAGCTTCATTCCGGCCAGCCGTTCTTTCTGCACGCGCAACAGGGTGATCACATCGGCGCCGTGCAAGGCTTCTTCCAGGTGTCGCGTGATGCTCACGCCCGGGGCCAGGGTCGCCGCGACCTCGGGCACGAACTCGGGCGGACCGCACAAGACGATCTTCGCCCCAAACTTCGTCAACAGGTGGCAGGCCGAGCGTGCCACCCGGCTGTGAAAGATATCTCCCACGATGGCAACCCGCAATCCTTTGAGCGTCTTTTTGTGTTTCAGGATCGTGTAGGCGTCGAGTAGCGCCTGCGAGGGATGCTCGTGCATGCCGTCGCCGGCATTCACAACCGGGATCTCAAGATGCCGCGCCATCAAGCTGGGCGCTCCGGCCAACGGATGCCGGATCACGATGACATCGGCTCCTACCGCCCGCAGCGTGTAGCCGGTGTCGAGCAGCGATTCGCCCTTTTCGATGCTCGAACCGCTCGATTGCACCAGCGTGGTCATCGCACCCATCGACTTGGCGGCAATCTCGAAAGAAGAACGGGTGCGGGTGGAAGGCTCGTAAAACAGCAGCACGACACGCTGGCCGCGCAGCAGAGGACGCGGCTTTTGCGGGTTCATCTTCCGGGCCAGCTGCAGGATCTTCAGGATCTCCGGCGCTTCCAGATGTTCGATCCCGAGTAGTGAACCGCGAGCGACCTGGTTCATCGGTTGCCTGGGGCGCGGAGGGCCATCCGGCTCCTTAGCCTTGCGGCTGGTCGTGGGAGACATGAACGGTGCATCATACCCGCCGGAGGGGTCGCGCGGCAACAATCGCCGCCAGCCCGGCTCTCTCCACGCAAACCGATTGCACGCACGCGATTGCTACAAAACAGGTGAGTCGCCGGGCGCCGGGTTTGGTTCGTATCCATCGCAGGTCAGTACGGGCAGCCTGGGATATTTCGGGAATCGCGCGTCGGCAAGTGAGAGTTCACAAAGCCAGAAGATGGAGCCTCGATCCGAGCTCAGACGACGGCTATGCCGGCAATCGCTGCACAAGCCTGCGGTCGCTCGGTCGCTCGGATCCTCTCCGCAACGAGGCATGATCCAAGAATAGCAGTTGCGCCCGGACGGTTTTGAGACCTTGGCAGACAAGTTCGTGGTGCCGAGCCTGCAGGAGCATAGGCTTGGGCCGCGCGTCCGGCACAAGTTCCTGTGATACGCGTCCTTGGCAGGAGACTCGCGAATACGGAAAATTACCCCATAGCTTGCACGCCAGCGAGCCTGGAGGTCCGCACTTCATGCGCCACCGACAACCGGGATTTCCCGCCATCCTCCGTCCCCGGATTTTCTGGACCGGCTTCGCAGCCCTCTTCCTCTCGTGCGTGATCGCCTGCTCAAGCTCCACGAGTTCGAACCAGACCCCGCCTCCGCCTCCGTCACCGACGGGCAAAACTAATTTCGTCTACGTGGCCAATGCCGGCGGCAGTCCTGCGACCGTGTCAGCCCTGGTGTCCAATTCATCGACCGGCGCATTAACTTCCACCGCCGGATCTCCATTTGCGGCCGGCTCGGGTTCTTTTGCCGTGACTGCGGATCCCGGCGGAAACTTCCTCTACGTAGCGAATTATTTTTCCGGAGACATTTCCGTCTTTACCATAAGTCAGACCGCTGGCACCCTGGCCGCGCTTTCAGCTCCAGCTTTTCCTGCTGAACTTGGGGTCGATGCCATCGCCGTCGATCCCACAGGAAAATTCCTGTACGCCGTCTCCGAGCGCTCCGACAACCTGTTTTCTTTTTCCATCCACGGCACCGGTGCTCTCGGCAGCTTGTCCGGTTCGCCACTCTCCATCGATCCCGCAGAGACTGCTTCCAGCGCGATCGCCATCGACCCTTCGGGCAAGTTTCTCTTCACCGCGACCCAGGATTCTTTGACAGCCGGCCTCTACGTTTTCACCCGCAATGTCACCACGGGAGCCCTGTCGCCGCTGGGCGTTCCCCTTGCGATTGACCATGGGGCGCATGCCATCACAACCGACCCGGCCGGGAAGTTTGTCATGGTTGTCAGTTCCGGCAGCAGCACTTTGTTCGGTACGATTTCCGTCTTCAGCCTCAACACCACTAGCGGAAGCCTGACTCCGGTCGCGGGCTCTCCCTTCCACACCGGGGTGGATCCCTCGTCGGTCACGGTGGACCCGACCGGAAAGTTTGTCTACGTGGCCAACACCTCGGATGCGACCGTTTCGGCGTTCACCCTCAACTCGACATCGGGAGTGCTCACCGCGGTCGCCAACTCGCCCTTTCCCAGCGGCGGCGGCGGCAGCGTCAATGGTCCCACCGGCATCGTGGCCGATGCCTCCGGGCAGTATGTATACGTCTGCAATGCATCCAACGACATTTCGGTCTTCCAGGTGAACGCTCAAACTGGCGCGCTCAGCGCGCTCACGAATTCTCCATTCGCAGCAGGCGGAAACGGGCCCACCGGCATCGCCGTGGTGCAGAAGAAGTAGGGCGAAAGCTGCTGAGGCATGACCGCGGGGTGGGCGCTCGAGTCTGCGATCGGCTCGGACCGGCCAATCTACATCGGCAATCGCTTGCGAATCCACGCGGCGTAAAGCGCGCCGCCAATGCTGGAGCCGGCCACGAAAATCAGGAACAACACGAACAGTCCAAACCCAACGAAGAACGCCAAACCCTCGGGGGTCTTGAGCGCTTGCTGCATCTGCTCGACTTTCTGAGGATCGTAACCGTTGCGGGCGACGGTACGGGCGACCGCGTCGAGCATCGGCTGCCGCAATTCATCCGGCCGGTACACCAGCGTCGCGACCATGACGATGGCGAAAAACAGGAAACCGAATCCGCCGCTGGCCGCCCCGATCTGGGCGCCCTCCGCCCGGCTAGGCAGCCGTTCCTTCACGTGTCGCCGGTAAAGCATGACCGAGAGTGCCCCTCCGGCCATGAAAGCCGGTCCGAAGACCGCAAACGGGATGATGGCCGCCAGCAGCGAGAAGCCTCCCGCCAGGGCCGCGCCCGGAAGCGCCCGCGACCATCGAACCCCGGCGCGGGGAACCACAGGAGATGCCACGGGAGCAAGGACGGGGAGCTGATCGACCGCGTCGCCGACATCCGGCCCGGCCGGAGGCTCGGGTTCGACATCCACGACGCGGATTTGCGGCGCTCCGCAGTGCTTGCAAAACGGGAGGCCGTCTTCCACGCCGGCCCCGCACTTGTAACAGGGATGCTCCACCGGAGTTCAAGGTACCGTAGCGCAGAGGGTTCGGGCAAGGAAGCCTCGCGGGCGAACCAGGGCGCGCCCGCGAACCAGGCGCTTCAGGATCCCGACCACAGCAGCGCTGCTCAGATCGTATCTTTGTTTCCCCCGCGAGTCTGCACTAAGACCAGCGCGAAGTCGGTGCCCTTGCCTTGATCCTGCGTCGAAATCGATACGATGTGCTGATTATCCTTGGTGCCGACCTTCAACTCGAGGGTGGACCCGCTGCTCTGTTCGCAGCTCAGCTGGTTATCGTTCTTGCCGCCATCCTTCCCGATCTTCACATCGACATCGCCGGAATCTCCATGCCGGTTGCTGGTGTGGCACTCGAGTACGCCGCCGTATTTTTTTAACTGGTTGCGGTAAAAAGCCGCGACCTTCTCAGGCGGATCATCGGACAAGAATTCAACCGCTACCACCTTCAGTCCGAAAAAGCCGGAGGAGATGTTGACGTTCGCATTGTTGTCATGGCCATCCGAGCCCTTCTGTTTCTCGCGCGCTCCCGGATAGCCAGGCAAGCCCGTGTCGCGCACGGCCGCATCCTTGCTGACGTGGATTCCTCCCACGGGGGTCTCGATATCCACCTTCTTGTCTTCGCCGTTCTGCGACTTCTTGACGTTGAGGCTGCAAGCGGGAAGGACCAGCAGGATTGCGAGCAAGCCCGCCTCCGCAAGCCGGATACTACCGCCCTGCAATTTTGGCATCTGCATGTTGAAACTCTCCCCCGGCCGTTCGCGCCGGCCGCTCGATCCCGGTGCCGCGTTGAGCCACGTTCGGAATGCTGACCGGCAAGTGGCCGCGTATCGGAATTTCCCCGAACAAAGCCTCTACCGCACTCAGTTCTGAGACCGTCTCGTTGGAAAATGTGCAAACATAATTCTGGATCCCGGGAAAATCTGCCAGCACGTAGGGATTGCCCAGGGCAACCACCACGGTCTTCTCCGCGGCACGATCCAGAACCTTGCTCAGCAAAGCGCCGGTGGCATCCGCAACCGCCGCTGAGTTTTTCAGACCGCCCGGAACCGGAACCGCGTACACCGCCGCGATCACCGCCTCAGCCTGACCCACCACCTTGAGCACTTCCTCGCTCATGCCTTGCGCGATCCGCGGATCGACATACACTACATTGGCATCGGGCACGCGGCTGCGTATCTGGCGCTCGAACATCCGACCCGAACTCATCCGCACGTCGTCGGAGAGCACAATCACAACCAGACGATTGTGTATCTCCTGTGTAGTCATATACGGCAGCCCACCCTTGCTGGTTCCCACCGGTTTGAGGGGCAGGAGCTTGCCGTTTTCACGCACCAGCGTGACGGCATCGTCGGCCACCCGTTGCCCGGCGGCAAGGTCCGGCGATTTTCCGACCTCCATCGCAACCCTGGTGAAATCGACGGCCCGGGCTTTGTGCAGTCCAAGCGAGGCCTTCGCTTTCAACAGCTTGAGCACGGACTCGTCGAGTCGGGCCGGGGAGATTTCGCCGCTCTCGACGGCCTTCACCATGGCCTTATAGGACGCGTCCAGGTCGGCGGGGATCAGCAGCAGATCGTTGCCCGCCTTGAACGATTCGACCGCGGCGCGACCCACGTCCGCAGAGTAGAGCCGGGTGAGGCCTGCCATGTCGAGGGCATCAGTGGTCACGATGCCGTTGAACTTCATCTGCTTCTTGAGCAGATCGGTGACGATGCGGCTGGAGGTGGTGGCGACCCGGTTGGGATCGGGTTCGAGCGCAGGCACGGTGACGTGCGCGACCATGATGGAGTCCACGCCGGCATCGATCGCGCTTTGAAAAGGCGGCAACTCGATCAAGTTCAGGTGCGCCATATCGCCGCCGACCCGCGCGACGCCGAGGTGCGAGTCGGAAGCGGTGTCGCCATGGCCGGGAAAATGCTTGGCGGTGGCCAGCATCCCGCCTTCGTGCGCCCCCTTGATGTAGGCCGCGACCAGCTGCCCTACTTGCTGGGGATCTTCGCCGAAGGAGCGCGTGTTGATGACCGGATTGGCGGGGTTGGAATTCACGTCGGCGACCGGAAAAAAATTCCAATGAATGCCGATGGCGCGCGCCTCCTGCGCGGTGATGCGTCCGAAGGCTTCGGCATAGTCGAGCTTGCCGGCCGCACCGAATGCCATCGCGTGGGGAAAGACGGTCGGCCCGTTGAGGCGCATGCTCAGGCCTCGCTCAAAATCAGCCGCGAACAGTAGCGGGAGCTTGGCTTGCTCCTGCAGGCGATTCAATAGCATCGTCGCTTCGTAGGGCTCGCTCTTGATGAGGAAGGCCCCGTCTACCGGAATGGTCATCGCGAATGCGCCCACGTGGTACTTGTCGATGGACTCGCGCAGCTGGGCGTAGATGTCGCTGTCATTATTCAAAAACTGGGCGCGCACCCACACCATGAAGAGTTGCCCAACCTTCTCTTCGGTGGAGAGCTTGCGCAAAGTTTTCTGCGCCCACTTCTCGCCATTCTTGTCGAGATGAATGGGGCCCGGCTTTTGATAGCGGTCCTTGGCAAACAAGGGAATCGTCATCAGGAAAATAAAGAACAGGGTCGCGGCGGAGCGCATAGCCAGACGATAGCATGAAAGATCAGGTCTCAGGCGGAGGAGCAAAGGCTCCAGCTTTTTGGCGCCCTGGCAAGGCAAGCTACGAGCTGCAAGCTACGGCTGCGAGCTACGAGTTACGGGCTTCGAGCTGCCAACTCCGAACCTTCAAAACGTGCTCAGTGAAACGGACTGCGAGGCAAGAGCGAGATGCAGGAGCCTAGAGCCTGGAGCCCAGAGTCGCCACCCGCTCGAGGGCCTCTTTCTGAACCCGCGGATCATCTCCGAAGCCGGATGCCCACACCACGTCCGGCTCTCGGCGGAACCAGGTGAGCTGGCGCTTGGCGTAGTTCCGATGGGCTTGCTGGGCGGCGGCGATGGCGGCTTCGCGCGTGAGTTCGCCGCGCAGCAGTTGGACTGCCTGCTTGTAGCCGAGCGAGGTAAGCGAGCGGGCCCGGTCGCCATACTTGTCGAGTAGCAGCTTGGTCTCCTCCACCAGGCCCCCGTCGAACATGCGCCGGGCGCGATCATTGATGCGGGCATACAGCCCGCCGCGATCCGGGTTCAGACCGAGCCGTAGCACGCGGAAGCCGGTGAGCGGGTCGCGGCCTTGCTTCCACAGCTCACTCATTTGCCGGCGCGATGCCAGGCACACCTCGATCGCGCGAACCAGTTTGGGTGTGTCGTTGGGGTGAATCTTTCCAGCCGTTGCCTGGTCGAGATGGCGCAAGATGCGATGCAGATGCGCGGAGCCTTTTTGATGGGCGCGTTCGCGGAGGCGCTCGCGGAGTTCTTCCCAGCGCTGCGGGCCGGGGAACAAGCCGTCGAGCAGGGCTCGCAGGTAAAGCCCGGTGCCGCCTACCACGATGGGCGTGTGGCCCCGCTGCTTGATTTCTTTCAGGACCTGCCTGGCCTGGCGCGCGTACTCGCCCGCAGTGATGTAATCGGGGGGCGCGATGATGTCGAACAGGTGATGAGGGGCGCGCGCTCTCTCCGCGGGGGTGGGCTTGGCAGTGCCAATCTCGAATTCGCGCACCATCGCGACCGAGTCACAGTTCACGATTTCGCCGCGCAGTTGCTCCGCCAGGACGAGGGAAAGTGCGGTTTTGCCGCTGGCAGTGGGTCCGAGGATGGCGACCAGCAACGGATCCGCGGCACTGCTCAGCGAAGACTCCAGTGGATCGCGTACCAGTAGCGGACCAGCGTGATGGCCAAAAGCGTCGCCGCTATGATGAGCACTCCAGTGGATTCGAGAGCATACAAGTGATGCCGAGAAGGATGCTGGGAGGTCGAGCGGTCCTGAGTGTGTGGGGGCACGAGCACATTGTAGCGCCGGAGGCGGCCCGGGTGAACGGGGTTACCGAGTTAGAAAATCCTGGTCAGAGCGGCGCACCGAAACTGCGGAAGTGTTCCACGTGGAACATTCTGCAAAATCCACAATTTCGAATATAGCTTATAGATTATATACGAAAAGTGGTAACTCGAGGCTGGGGCTGGGCTTACGTCTGATTTTCCGGAATGTGGAGTCACGAGCGGCGGTGACACTCATCACGGAGCGCCGAAATAAAGGCAGTGGGAGAGCCGGGCCGCCGGAAAGGTTGGACGGGTGTACGGTGATAAACTACCGCGTCATCAGGACCGCCATGCGGGAAGCGAGTTCAGGGAGGATCGTGCGCTTCGGGGTTTTTGAGGCGGATCTTGCCTGCGGAGAGCTGCGCAAGAATGGGAGTCGTATCCGGTTGCAGGAGCAGCCTTTCCAGGTGCTGGCAATGCTGCTGGAACGGCCCGGCGAGATGGTGTCGCGCGAGGACTTTCGCGGCAGGTTGTGGCCGGGCGACACGTTCGTCGATTTCGATCACGGGTTGAACACGGCGGTGAACAAAGTACGCGAGGCGCTGGGAGATGCGGCGTCGAATCCGCGGTTCGTGCAAACGGTGGCGAGGCGCGGATACCGGTTCATCGCGCCCTTGCAGTCCGAGGGAAAGGCAGTGGGGGGCGAGGATGCGAGGGCGCCGGTTGCGGTTGCGGCTCAAGCGCACAGCAGGAACCGGGAACTGCATCCGGAGCTGGAAGTGCCGGTTCCGCGACGCGGACTGACGCGGGGTTTGTTCATCCTGATCCAGGTTATGTACTTGATCTTCTACCTGGTAGCGCTGTTCCGCTGGCAGGAAGTTCAGCGCATCGCAGACGGGTTTCTGCCGGGGTGGGGGGCGTTGGCGATCGTGGCGGCGGTGCTGGTGACGGGGGGAGTGGGGATTCCGCTGCGCTGTTACCTGATTTCCGGAGCAGCCTTTGACCACCGGCGGCTGGGAGAGAAATTTCAGTGGTTGTTTCCGGCCATTCTGTTTATGGATGCCCTGTGGGCGATTGCTCCGTTTCTGCTGATGGAGAAGATTGGATTTGGGGCGGCGTTTGCGGCCACGGCGGGCCTGTTGTATCTGCCATTTTCCGAGCGCAGCCTGGTCCGGCTCGCCTACGCAGACGTTGGACAGAAGCGGTGAGCAGTTTTCGCAGGCGATCACGGATCCAATCCACCCGCAAATTTCTGGAACCGGGCTTACAAAGTTCGCGTACCAGCGTCTGAGACGTGGGAGAGGTGTGCCTTCGCTGAAAAACCCGGGCCTGCTTTCAGGCCAGGGAATCCGCGTCAGCGGGTGCAGCGAAGGAAACAGGTGCTTCGCCGGGCGCAGGATGACAACGGGTTTCGTTACGCAACGAGATGCGAAGGAGTGATGGCTATGAGGCGCTTGCTTTGGATCGTGGTTGGACTGTGGGTATCGGGGTGCGTGTCGGCGGCAGCGCAGGGCGAGGAATGGAACAAGACCTTCAACATCAATGGGCGGGCGGAATTGCGGGTGGATACATCAGACGCGCAGATCCGGGTCGACACCTGGGATGAGAAAAAGATCGAGGCACGGGTGACGTCCACGAGATGGGGATTCGGGCAGGGCGGGATCCAGGTCCACGACCATCAGACGGGCGATGCGGTAGAGCTTGAGGTGCGCTTTCCACACGGGATTTCCGTCATGAGTGTCGGGAGCCGGAGGACGATCATCGAGATTCATATGCCGCGCGAGGGCAAGGTGCGCCTGCATACCGGCGATGGCGAGATCACGTTGCGGGATCTGAAAGGGGAGATGGATCTCGAAAGCGGGGATGGACGGTTGGAGGTGGAAGGCGTGGAGGGCGTGCTGAGGGCGCATTCCGGTGACGGTCATGTGCGGGCGAAGGGACGGTTCGACGACCTCGATATCAGCACGAGCGATGGTCGAATCGAAGCGGAAGCGCTGCCGGGATCGACGATCGGGCACGGCTGGACCCTAAAAACAGGAGATGGAAGCGTCACGCTGAGCATTCCGGAAAAGTTCGCGGCGGATGTCGTGCTGCACACGGGCGACGGACATATCACGCTCGATATGCCGATGACGGTGGAAGGGAAGTACGAATCAAGCAACGTTCGAGGAAAGTTGAACGGGGGTGGAGGCCTGCTGAGCATCCGCACCGGAGATGGGTCGATACGGCTGGGTAAGTCTTAAGGGCCGCTGAGGGCTGGTGGCGGCTCGCTGAGGGCAAGGAGTGGCATGCGTTCTTTGAGGATGGCCTTCCGGGTATTAATTGGCGTTCTGGTTTCTGTTTCCTTCCTGGTTGCACAGGAGAAGGCGCCGGCTCCGCACCAGCCGGTGTTGGATGTCTCTTCCATGGACTCCAGCGTCGATCCGTGCGTGGATTTCTACACTTATTCATGCGGCGGGTGGATCAAGAAGAATCCCATACCGCCCGACCAGTCGAGCTGGAGCATCTACGGCAAGCTGCAGAACGAAAACCAGGCGCAACTGCGGGAGATCCTGGAAAGCGCGGCGGCCGCCCGCGGAGAGCGAACGCCTTATACGCAGAAGATCGGGGACTACTATGCTTCCTGCGCGGACGAAGGTGCGATTGAGCGAACGGGCATCACGCCGCTGAAAAGCCAACTGGAATCCATCGAGAAGCTCAATTCGAAGGAGCGGCTGGCAGAAATGGTGGCGAGCATGGCTGCGGAGCAGCCATTGTTCAAGTTCCGCTCTGACCAGGATTACCGGGATGCGACGCAGGTGATCGCGGAGGTGGACCAGGGTGGGCTGGGGATGCCGGACCGGGATTATTACACCAGGGAGGACAGCAAGTCGGAGGAATTGCGCAAGGCCTATGTCGCGCACGTGCAGAAGATGTTCGAACTGCTGGGGGACAAGCCGGAGACGGCGGCGATGGAAGCCAAGACGGTGATGCGGATCGAAACCGAATTGGCGCGCGGCTCGATGACCCGGGTGGAACGCCGGGACCCGAAGCGCCTGTATCACAAGATGACGGTCGGGGAACTGGAGAAGTTGAGCCCGGGGTTTCGCTGGAAGGTGTATTTCGCGAAGGCCGGACCGCAGGGATGGAGCGCGCTGAATGTAGAGACGCCACAATTTTTTCAGACGGTGAGCGCGGAAATCAGGAAAGAGGACTTGGCGGCCTGGAAGGCTTACCTGCGATGGCGGTTGGTGGATGTCAACGCCCGTTATCTTGCGTCGGCCATGGTGAATGAAGATTTCAACTTCAATGACAAAATCCTGGCGGGCAGCGAGCAGCTGAAGCCACGGTGGAAACGGTGCGTCGAGGATGTGGATAAGGATCTGGGGGAAGCGCTGGGGCAGGCCTATGCCGAGAAGTATTTCAGCGGCGACGCGAAACAGCAGGCCCTGAAGATGGTAAAGGAAATCGAAGCGGCCATGCAGTCGGATATCGAGACGCTACCCTGGATGTCGGCAGACACGAAGAAGAACGCCGTGGAGAAACTGCATGCGGTCGCAAACAAGGTGGGATACCCGGACCGATGGCGGGACTACAGCGCGCTGGAGATTGTGCGGGGAGACGAGTTGGGGAATGTTGTGCGGGCGCGGCGGTTTGAATTCGAGCGCCGCCTGGCGAAGATCGGCAAGCCGGTGGATCGGCAGGAATGGGGCATGACACCGCCGACGGTGAACGCGGAATACGATCCGCAGCGGAACGACATCAATTTTCCGGCGGGGATCCTGCAGCCGCCGCTGTTCGATCCCACGTCGGATGCGGCACCCAACTATGGAGACACTGGGGGGACGATCGGGCACGAGTTGACGCACGGGTTCGATGACGAGGGCCGTCAGTTTGACGCGCAGGGAAATTTGCGGGACTGGTGGACGGAGGCGGACGGGAAGGAATTCGAGGGGCGCGCCGGCTGCATTGCGCAGCAATATTCGCAGTACGTGATCATTGACGACATCAAGATCAATTCCAAGTTAACCCTGGGAGAGGACGTGGCCGACCTGGGCGGGCTGTTGCTTGCCTACAACGCGTGGAAGGAAGAGACCAAGGGGCAGAGGCTGGAGCCGATCGACGGCCTCACACCCGAGCAGCGGTTCTTCGTGGGATATGGCCAGAGTTGGTGCGCCAACACGCGGGACGAAGCGAAACGGCTGCGGGCGACTATCGATCCGCACTCACCCGATCAATACCGGGCAAGCGGGGTGGTGACGAACATGCCGGAGTTCCAGGAAGCTTTCCATTGCAAAACGGGAGCGCCGATGGCGCCGGCAAAGCGGTGCCGGGTGTGGTGAAGGGGTTGGCGGTTGGTTGCTGGCACCCAGCAAACGCCGGATGGGCAGGGACGTAAGAGAAATCCCAAGAGGGCGAGTGTAGTGGAATCCCACCCTTGCGCAAAGGGCGCGCAAGGATGGGGCACCCGGCGGATGGGCAGGGACGTAAGAGAAATCCCAAGAGGGCGAGTGTAGTGGAATCCCACCCTTGCGCAAAGGGCGCGCAAGGATGGGGCACCCGGCGGATGGGCAGGGACGTAAGAGAAATCCCAAGAGGGCGGGCGTTGTGGAATCCCACCCTTGCGCAAAGAGCGCGCAAGGATGGGGCACCCGGCGGATGGGCAGGGACGTAAGAGAAATCCCAAGAGGGCGGGTGCGGTGGAATCCCACCCTTGCGCAAAGGGCGCGCAAGGATGGGGCACCCGGCGGATGGGCAGGGACGTAAGAGAAATCCCAAGAGGGCGGGTGCGGTGGAATCCCACCCTTGCGCAAAGGGCGCGCAAGGATGGGGCACCCGGCGGATGGGCAGGGACGTAAGAGAAATCCCAAGAGGGCGGGCGTTGTGGAATCCCACCCTTGCGCAAAGAGCGCGCAAGGATGGGGCACCCGGCAAGGATGGGGCACGCGGCTGCGCGGCCTAGTGGAGGTCACCGCCTTCAGCCTCGATGTTGTAGTAGTAGCTGAAGCGAAGGCCGAGGTACTGACCGGCGAATTCCTTGGGCAGGGGAGGAAACGGATTGGATCCCGTAATACTGCCGTAGGCGGGACGATCCAAGGCGCTGTCACCGGAAGGTCCCACGATTTTCAGGCCGGCGACGCTGCCATCCTTCAGGATGGCAAACTCGAGAACGACCTTTCCGCGCTTCATGAAGCCGCCGGCGGATTCCGGAATGAGTTCGTACCAGTGCTGCTTGACATCGTGCAGCACCCGGCTGAGATAAGGGTTGAAGTCGACACCCATGGTGTCGGTGAGAACTTCGAGGGGGCCGACAGTTCCGGTCTTGCCCTGACTCAGGCCAAAGTCGCCACCATCGCCACCGTATCCGCCACGGTTCTGAGAGGCGGCGCGTGCGGCCTGCTCGATGGCGGATCCGGCCGACATCCCAGCGCCAAACTTGACCGGAGGTGGTTTTTCCACGATCGGCGGCTGCAGTTGGGACAATTGATTCGAGGTCTGGTTTTGCGGAGACGGCGCCTGATCTTGACCCTGACCCTGGGGAGCTGGGCTGGGCGGAGCGGAGGAAGCGGACTGCGCGGGCTGCTCGGCCTGGGCTCCACTCGGTCCGGGACGGCCGGGGCGACTGCTATCAATAATCTTCTTGAGCTGTTTTGCATCGAGTAGAGGGGTACGCGAGCTAGCCGTACGGTCCTTGTCCGAAATCACATTGGTATCGGGCCGCTTGGTGACTTTCTGAACGTCGGGCGGCAATTCCAGGTAAGTAAGTTCCTTCTGCTTGATGAGGTCCTGGATGGAGACCCGCATGACAGGCTGCTGGTGCAAGAAGACACGGCGATAGAAGCCTTCCAGCCGGGGCTGGTTCACGAACAGAATGATAACGAGAAGGTGAACAATGACGGAGAGCCAAGCGGCCTCGCGGCGACGGGCGCGGGTGAGATCGTCCTGAAGATGAAGCAGGAGAGCAGGGACGGCGTCCTCGTCGAAGTGCCGGTAAGCCGTTTCCCAATGTCTAGCGTCGTAGAGGCCGGGAGCTTCGGAAAGCTGGGACGGACCGGGATCTCGCGGTGTTGTTGGCGTAATGGACATCGATGGGCGTTCAGCCTTAGAGACGAAGCATGGAAGCCAAGTTGCGCGCGAAGACTCCCCATGGCCTCTGAGGGCCAGTTTCTACTATTCTCGCACTTTTCGCGGCAAACCGCTAAACATCAGAAGTCGCGAGACTTACAGGCATCCCCCTAGTAACAAGTAAAACATGAGGAGAGCAGGGGAAAAAGCAGAGATTTGTAAAGGTTTGTGACGGGATGGGGATCGCGTTTGGGGGTACAGGCGGAAAGCCGAACAGAGAGGTTCCGGATGGGTTGGCCATTGAAGCGGGTGCCGGACGTGCCGATAAGACAAGCGGAACCCGCCATGTTGGAGATTCCCAGTCCAGAAGTGTTTCAGGCGAGAAGCCGGGACGTTGTTCGAGAGCGGGAGGCTGGTTGCCCTCTCCCAAGAACTGGGCACGCTGCCGAACAAGGTATCGCTCGAGGGACACACGGATGGCAGGCCGTTCGCGAGGGGCAGCAATTACGGGAACTGGAGCTTTCCACAGGCCGGGCAAACGCGGCCCGGCGATTCATGCAACAGAGCAGGGTGCGCGCGGATCAAGTGATGCAGATCCGCGGATATGCCGACCAGCAACGCGCAAAGGCAGCAACCCGGAAGATGCATCCAATCGCCGGATCTCGCTGATCATCGAGTACACGATCAAAGATGCGGGCAAGTAGCGCGGGCTACTTAGTCACCTGGAGGTGGTTATCGACGGAGAACACTCCGGAGACGCCTTTGGCGCGGATGCCGGCGGCATTCTTGTCGCCTTCATTGTCAACCACGCCCTCGAGCGAGACGTGGCCGCTTTTTACGATAATGCGGATCGGCTGCTGGACGCCCAGAGAGTATTTCTGCAAGCTGGGAAATCCATAGATCGCGCGATAGAGGCGGCGGCGCAGTTGGTCATCCATGGGCGAAGGGGGAAGGACTTCGATCTGGTTGTCGACCTTTTCGACGCCTTCAATTTTTTTTACGACGTTCTCGGCATCGCTTTTCAAGGTGGGCCGCGTGACCTGTCCAATCAAAGTGACGTTGTAGCCGTCAACCTTATAGGCGAGGTTATCGAAGACACCGAGGTAGGGGAGCATCAGCAACTCATGACGGACTTCCCGCTGGATGCGTTCCACGGCGCGATCCGACGGGGGATTCTGCTGAGCAAAAGAAGAGGAGACGGCGAACAGCAACGCAACGGCGATAGAGAAGAGTCGAAGTTTCATCGGAGGTCCTCATTATTGAGAGAATTTGGTCCCCGGCGCGAAAGCCGGCCGCGCATCAGACTTCAGGGCATTGGGTGGATTGACGGCGGCGCCGGCGGCACCAGGGGAAAGACGAAGGATGGAGGCTGCCGCCATATAGCGGACGGCGGGCTTGTCATCCTGAAGCAGCGATCGCAGGTATGGAATCTGGTCGCGATGGCGACTGGTCCCCAAAGCCTGTGCCGCGGCGGCGCGGACGATCCAGTTTTTGTCGTAAAGAGCATCCTGCAATTCGTGAAGCTCGTCAAGGGTGGCGTCAGGGCCGAGCAGGATGGCAGACATTGCCCGGGCAGAGGCAGAACGATCCTGCATGACCTCTTCCATAACCTTGATACCCCATCCGGCAGGTCCGAAGAGGGAGCTGGCGGCCTCTTTCGCTCCGATGATTGCGAGTTTGCCGGGGTCCTGGAATTTTCTTTTGGTGGCCTCCAGTTCGCCCTTGAGCAAGCCAGAGGAGGAAGATTTCTCACCAGACAAGATCTGGATAAAGACGTCGCGGCCGGTGCGGTCACCCATGGCCGACAGGGATTTTGCCGCGGCAAAGCTGACCTCGGGCGAATCATCGGCGAGGGCTAGCTTCAAACGCGGAATGGCGGTACGAGCGCGCATTTCGCCCAAGGTTCTTGCGGCCAGCTGCCGGATGGAAGGATCTTTGTCGGCGAGGGCGTGTTGCAGGAGTGCAACGACCCGATGACTCGGTCTGAGCGTACCCAGGGCGGCGACCGCCTGGGCGCGGTGGACGGGATTATGAGCTGCGGCCCCTGCGGTCAGAATTTGCCAGGGCGGCAGGGATTCGGGCTTAGCGCTCGGGTCGCCGGCAGAAGGCCTGGCGGGAGTTGCGGGCTTGGTTTTTTGGGGAGCGGCAACTTCGCCGCGGGGAGCGGTCGTCTGGGCCAGTGCCGAGGAAAACGCAAGACTCAGGAGGGCTGCTCCGAGAAGCGTCGCTAGCGACACTGGAGCCCTTTTCATGGGGACCTGATCCCGGCTGGCCAAACCGGGTTGGCCAGCTTTCTGCTTCCTCATCCCGCTGCGAGCGGGGACTTCTTCCGGCGGGTAATCCATAACTTCATACGCAAAGAGGCGTACTGTGGGAATTCCTTTAGGGCCCCCCGGTGCCGGTAGAAGGTTCAGAGTCGGTCTCGAGTTCGCGCTCAGCTTCGAGTTTCGTGCGGCGTCTGCTGAACGACCGGCGGGCATCGTCATGCATGGCGCGAATCGCGACCCATTGCACATCACTGCGCCGGCAGGGACTGGCGATCATGTCGAAGGCGCCCAGAGCGATGGCTTCGTTGTAGTTGGCGTCAAGATCGGCGGCGGGAGAAATGACGACGAAACGAGCCTTCAAGGACTTGCTGATATCGCGCAACAAATCGCGATAAGTCCCGTCGGGCAGGGTTTCGTCGCAAAAGATAAGTGACGGGCTGGCATCGGGCAGCAGGGTGGTAGCCTCCTGAATGCCGGAGCAACAAATCGGGTCCATTGCCCAGTGATTCATCGCGGCGGTTACGACGTCGCGATTGTCGCCAGCAGTGACCACCAAAACTCGGCACGGTGTCGGCGTATCAACCTCCCTCCCGGCGGATCCGGGTGTGTCTCAAGACGTGGACGCGCAGTTCAGGAGTCTCCGGGTGCCGCGACGGTTCCGTACTGCCAAAGGCTATCGGAGACCGTGAGCTAACGGTAAAGACCCGGAGGGGGGCAGCCTATCCGGTCAACGCCGTAACGTTGACCGGAACCCTACTTAGAGGGGGAGAGGGAAAAACAGGGGGTCAGGCGACCTGAACGAGGTTGTTGCGGACGGCGTAGCGAACCAGGTCGGCGACGGAGTGGAGGTCGAGCTTGCGCATAACGTTGGTGCGGTGCGTTTCCGCGGTTTTTACGCTCAAATTGAGGACAACGGCGACTTCCTTGCTGCTCTTGCCCTCGGCAAGCAGTTGAACGACCTCGCGCTCGCGCGGTGTAAGGCGGTCTTTCGACAGCTTCTGGGTTTCGCCCCGGCGGTCGAGAAATCCGTTGAGCACCATCTCGGCAACGCTGGAAGTGAAGAAAGTGGTCCGACGTTGCAGGGCCTGGATGGCGGATACCAGGTCGCGGCCCGCATCGGATTTGAGCAAGAAGCCCCGCGCGCCGACTTCGAGGACTTCGCGGACGATCTGCTCGGACTCGTGCATGGTGAGAATCAGGACCCGGATTTGAGGGGCGTCGTCGATGATTTGGCGAGCCGCGTCGAGCCCGTTGAGGTTCGGCATACCGACATCGAGGAGTACCAAGTCGGGGCGAAGTTCACGCGCTTTCTCGACCGCACTACGGCCGTCGACGGCCTCGGCGCACACCTCCCATCCAGGATGGTCTTCGATCAAGGCTCGAATGCCGTGCCGAACAATTTCGTGGTCGTCGGCGATCAAGATGCGAAAAGCACTCATTATTCACCTCTGAGGGTAAAGAGTGGCGTACATAGGCCCGTGAATCGGAATTTTCCAAACATGCTGTGGTCTGTAACCCGCGAGCGTAATGAAAAGCGAATATCCATTGCAATGGGCGGTCCGGCTACTGGTGCGTCGTTCAGGATCGTGCGTGAGAACCTGTTGCTGAAATATGCGGAGCGTCTTCACCAACTCATACGCGTTTGGATGCCTCCGAGAGTGGCCTGACGTCAGTGTCGGACTCGAAGAAAATCCCGCGATGGCTGCAATCGGGGATGGACGACTGGATTGCGCCGTCGAAGCCGGCTCCATGGATCAGGCTGGCCGCGTCGTACGATCCACCGATTTCCGGGAGGCTCGTTGCGCCCCAGGTCCGGACTTAGCATCACGCGTGCCAAACCCGTAAGCCACTGAGGATTCATACTTAGGGTATTCCCCTCAGAGTCTGGCGGATGTAAATTTTGCGTCCTCCGGCACCAACGGCGCGAATTTTGTTTCGTGCAACGATCAGAACGCGGCAGCGCCTGCGAGTCGACATCGGCGACGAAGCGGCGGACAAGTCGGGAGGACAGATGAAGAAAAAACTGACAGCTGAGCCGCAAGGCAGCGCCATGATCGGTGAGGGTGGAGGGGAAATTTCTGCGTTCCTTCCCGGACAATTTTAGGGATTCGCAGTCGGCACTCTACAGCTAGCACCCGATGCCCGGCGGGTCGGGCGCGTGTTTAAAGTGGCGCATGACCACGAACGCGCGAACCGAACCGCTGTCGGAGATGCATTTAGTACGACAAGCACAACTGGGCGATAAAGAAGCCTTCGCTCGCCTCTATGAAACACACAAGCGCAGGGTATTCGCCATCTGCCTGCGCATAACCCGCGACAAACCAGAAGCAGAAGATTGTGCCCAGGAAGCGTTCTTGCAGTGCTTTCAAAAGCTCCCCACATTCCGTGGCGATTCGGCGCTTTCCACGTGGCTGTATCGGCTGACGGTCAACGTAGTGTTGATGCGTCTGCGCACCAGTCATGGCAAACCGGTGTCGCTGGATACGGGTGGAACCCTGGAAGACTCGGCGGAGAGCCCGATCCTGAACGCGTGCCCAGTGGATGATTTGCATCTGACGGGAGCGATCGATCGCATCGCCATCCATCGGGCCTTGCGGAAACTTCCTCCCGGGTACCGCACCATTTTTTTGCTGCACGACGTGGAAGGCAAAGCGCACAGCGAAATCGCGCGCGAGCTGGGCTGCTCGATTGGGAATTCGAAGTCCCAGTTGCACCAGGCGCGGGTGCGCCTGCGGCGTTTTTTGCGCCGGCCATTGGGTGTGCGGCCGCACCCGGGCGCGCTGCAATACGAGTACTCGATGCAGTCGTTCGGCTAGGAGAAATAAGCCGGTTCCTAGGGTGTTGACCTGATTTCTGGCGGCAGGCCGAGGTCCTAGACTCCGGGATCAGCATGGGCCAGTAGTCTCGAAAGTTTGTCGGTCTGGTTGAGACCGGGAAAGCAGGCTATAGATGCTTTGGACAATCGCAGTGATTCTGCTTGTACTGTGGGCGCTGGGAATGGTGAGCTCCTATACGTTGGGCGGCTTCATCCACCTGCTGCTAGTGTTAGCCATCATCGTGGTCCTCATTCGCGTCATCCAGGGTCGAAGCGTGGCGTGATGAGGGCAGACGGTAAAGAGCGCCAGCACTGCGAATCGAGCAGCGCCGGGGCGAAAGCAGTCACAGAGGCAGAGGAAGGAGGGACGGTATGCGACGATTTTTGAGTGCGCCAGTTTTTGCCGGCATCCTGACCATGGGAATGCTGGTGCCGGGAGCGGTTGGGAGCGACAAGAAGGACGCCTCCGAGGAAATTCATCGCCTGGATGCCTCGGCTACCGTGCTGAGTGAAGTGATGGGGACGCCCGACAAGGGAATTCCGCAAGAAGTCATGGAGTCGGCGAAATGCGTGGCCGTAGTGCCTTCCATGAAGAAGGGCGGGTTCGTGGTTGGGGCAAGTTACGGAAAAGGGGTTGCGACCTGCAAAACTTCGACCGGGTGGAGCGCTCCGGCGCCGTTTCGAATTGCGGGTGGCAGTTTTGGATTCCAGATTGGCGGGGAAGCGGTCGACCTGGTGATGCTGATCATGAACGAGAAAGGCATGCGCAATCTGCTGAACAGCAAGTTCAAGCTGGGCGCGGATGCGTCAGTGGCCGCTGGACCCGTGGGACGGCACGCAGAGGGTGATACGGACTGGAAGATGCGGGCCGAGGTACTGTCGTACTCGCGAGCGCGAGGCGTGTTCGGCGGAGTGGCGTTGAACGGGGCCGCGATCAACCAGGATGACGACGACACGCGCGCATTGTATGGCGAGAAGGTTTCCTTTGAACAGATACTGACGGGCAGCGTACCGCCTCCGTCGGGTTCTGACAATTTTCTTGCGACCGTGAAGAAGTTCTCTGCCGAGGCGAAAGCGAACGCGAAAGCGGAACCTCGATAAGCCGGGCGCAGATTCACCAAGCGCGAGGCGGTGACCCCGGGGGTGGCAATCCGCTGCCCCCGCCTATCGCTCTAGTTTTTTTTCTCTCCAATCCTCTTCTATAGTCTGTTACCCGCAGGGTCGAAGCGGTGTTTGATACAGATCCTGCGCTCGATAGAAGTCTGTCCGCTGACAAATCGCCCGCAGGAGATCACGAGTTTCTCCGAAGGCCGCTAGGCGCTGCGGGCACGCAAAAGGTCTTCGATGTCCGCTATTTTGTCGCCGATGTGGTTGAGTTTCCCTGCCAGGCCTTGAATTTCTGACTCAGCGCGGCGATTCACTTCGTAGTCGAGTTCACCACGCACGCGATCTCTGGTGTCCTGCCGGTTCTGACTCATCATGATCACCGGCGCCTGGAGCGCGGCCAGCATGGAGAGAAACAGATTCAAGAGAATGAAAGGATACGGATCCCAAGCCTTGTGTCCGAGAAATACGTTAATTGTGCTGTACGTGATCAGGACGACGAGAAAAGTAATGATGAAGGTCCACGAACCGCCGAAGCCGGCCACCAAGTCTGCGATGCGCTCCCCGAAAGTGGCTTCGCGGTCGATGACTTCATTGGGGTTCCGCATAGCGCGCAGACGCACTAGTTGTTGAGAGGCGTGAAACTGGCGACCGAGGACGGTGAGCATATCCATGCCGGCCATGGGTTTTCGTTCGAGCAGAACCGCGATATCGCTGCGGTCCACTTCCAGGGCAACGGTCTCTTCGAGGGCGACAGCGGTGGTTTGATGGGGGGTCTGCTCCAGCATCGACGCGAAGCCGAAGAATTCTCCGTGGGCCGGTTCATCGACCACGACCTCCTGGTGATCCTGATCGACAGTGGTGACGCGGACCACGCCGGAAACCATCACGTAAGCTTGGCCACCGGGTTCCCCCATTTTGTAGATGCGCTGGCGCGCAGCAAAAGTTTTGAGTTGGACCTGGCTGGCCAGAACGGCAGTCTCATCCTCGTCCAGCAGTGCGAACAGGGGAACATGTTTCAAGACTTCAGGGTTACACGCCATCGGATCACCTCATGGAGGGTGGGTTGGATTTGTGGGAAAGTTTCTCACATACTTCCCCACACCGGGGAGGGGAGGGTGGGGAATCGGGACGCGAAATCCGCGCCCTGTTCCCGGCGGCGACGGACAAGGACAGGGCAGGGGACGGCAATGCCTGCAGAACCCTGAAGATCAATCGCCCACCCTGCCGATCCCCGTAGATAATCAGACAGGTACCCGTCCGCCCTGGCTGAGGAGAGAACCCGATCGTGGATTTCCGCATACACAATGGACTGAGGTCGCTGCTGCTACCCGGAGTTCCAGTGCTGGGCGCCGCAGCTGCCCTCATCCAGAGTGGGATCCTGAACGGTTCGGGCGCGGCAGTGGACTTCTGTTATTACGCGGCTTTTACCGCCGGGCTGCTGCTGGCGTGGCGGTTTCATTCCAGCCGCATTTTTTCAGCGCTCATTTTGTTGCTGCTGGCACAGCGGGCGGTGGAATTCTTCTCGGGCGGCCGGATTCCGGTCGCGGGACCCGGCTTAACGGCGCTGGAAGCGGTATCGTTTCTGGTCCCGGTGAACTTTGCGCTGCTTGCGCTGGCAAGGGAGCGCGGCTTCACCTTTGACACCGCCCTCCCGCGACTGGTGCTGCTCTTCGTTCAGTCCGTTTTCGTGGCGGTACTCAGCCGGCCTCATCCATCGGCGGGGTCGGGAATGTTCCACGTTGCGCTGGTGAACCGCGCCTGGTCGTCTTGGACGCCGATCCCGCAAATTTCCTTGTTGGTGCTTGCGGCCGTGGGCGTAGGACTGCTGGTTCGTGCCCTGGGCCAGCGCAAACCTCTAGAGAGTGGTTTTATCCTGGGCCTGTTCAGTTTCTTCATGGCTCTGAATAGCAGCGGGGTCGGGGTAGCGGCGCGAGCCTACATTGCCACCGGCGCAATCATTCTCGCGGTCTCCATTGTCGAGACTTCGTACGCGATGGCCTATCACGATGAGCTCACCGGGCTGCCTTCGCGGCGAGCTTTCAACGATGCCGCGCTACAACTGGAGGCACCCTACACGGTGGCGGCGGTGGATATCGATCACTTCAAGAGCGTCAACGACACCTACGGTCACGAGACTGGGGACGAAGTGCTTTGCATGGTGGCGACGAAATTGGCTCGGGTGACGGGAGGCGGACAGGCATTTCGGGTAGGGGGTGAGGAATTTTCCATCCTGTTTGCCGGGAAAACAGCTCGAGAAATCATTGGGGACCTCGACCGCTTACGGGTGGAAATTGAGCAATCCGTCTTCCGACTGCGCGCGGGGGATCGCCGAACCGCGTCTCGTGGTCCCGATCGCCGAAGCGCAACGAAGTCGAAATCGGGTTCCCAGTCCAAAGCAAAGACCCGGAGACGAGCCAATGCCGGAGAACTTCGAGTCACTGCCAGCATCGGTGTGGCCGAGCCTACCGCAAAACAGCCTAATTTCGCCGATGTTGTGGGCCTTGCCGACAAGGCGCTGTACCGTGCGAAACAGGGCGGAAGGAACCGAGTGGAAATCGCGCAGGGGCCACGTCCGCGAGGGAAAAAGAAAACGCTGAACATCGCCGGAGGTTCGGCGGATACTCCGGATGGATCTGGCTAGACAGGCCGCTTGTTGCGCTGGGCCGCCGCCATTTCTTCAATCGCGGGATAGGAGCGCACGTCCGTAAAGGTCCGCTCGGGCGGCAGCACTCCATGGTTCATGGCTTTGGCAAGCATTTCGAGCGCAAGGCCGGCATTGGCGGGCACGACCACAGTTGCCGCGAGCAGGCCACTCCGAACCCACGCCTGACCCGTTTTTGGCATTCCGTCGCACCCCGTGAAGGGCAGGCTCAGCCAGCGGTCGCGCTGCTCCAGGTTGGTGATTTCCTGAAAAGCTTTCCGGGCACCCATTGCCATGGAGTCATCCTGAGCGATGATGGCGTCGAGCTGGGAGGTTCGGGAGGTGGAGAGACGGAGCCAGGCACTGACCGCCTGGTGGGCGCTGCCTTCGGTCCACTGGGCGCGAACCATGCGCACCTGGACATCGGCGGGCTTGGTTTGCAGCATGCCGTCGGTACGCTGCTGGGCGGCGTCGCTGCCGGAGGGGCCCTGTATATATAAGAGAGATCCGCCGCGCGGCAGCAGAGCGCCAATCTGCCTGCCCTGCACGCGCCCGATCTCCTTGTGATCTGACGTAATGCAGAACACGGGGACCTTGTAGGTTCCGCGCAATTGCGCGGTGTACTCGGCCTCCCGATTCAAGATGACCCATGCTATGCCGGCGGTAGCAGCGGCCCGGGCGACCTGGGATAAGCCGGTCGAACCTGCGGGCTCGAAAATGATTGCGTCCGGGCGGGAGGCGGACTGAATGACTTTCAGCAGTTGCTGGCTCTGGTTAATGGCGTCGTTGTCGGCATAAATAATCTGAAGATCGGCGCCCAGTCTCCGCGCCGCGTCTTCTGCCGAGGCGGCTTGCTCAATCTGATAATCGTTGTCGTCGGTAGTCAGGGATACCAGGAAATTGAGTTTCTTCATCGTGTCCTTGTTGTGGAAATGATACTCCGAATGGCCTGCGTGCCGGACGGAGCGGCAGCACTGAAGTGCTGCTCAGACTGGTTACGAAAAGAGGCGAGCGCTGTTGAATTGTTCAACACTTGACAGATTGAACATTTGAGGGGAAGATGGCGCACCATTTTTCACCTTCCGCGCCGCGATGGAACGATCACAAATTCACCGGGTCAGTGTTGCCGATCAAGTGGCCGGCATCCTCAGGCAGAGAGTGCTGAACGGGGAACTGCGTCCCGGGATGTCGCTGCAGGAGGTGCCGCTTGCCGAGTCGCTTGGGGTGTCGCGCAACACGATGCGGGAAGCCATGCGGATTTTGTCGCTCGAAGGGCTGCTGAAGCGGAACATCCACCGGGGCATCGCGGTTGCGCAACTTTCACTGCGGGATGTGGAGGAGATTTACCACGTTCGACGGGTGCTGGAGATCTCTGCCATCCACGCTGCGAAGACGCCGTCCCCCGAACTGCTGCGGGAAATTCTGGCGGCGCTGGAACAGTATGAGGAAGCGGTAGAGGCTCGGGACTGGGTCAGTGCGGTAACCCACGATCTGCACTTCCACGGTCTGCTGATCCGCTTTCTAGCCAACAAGCGGCTGGAGTCGTTCTACCAGAAAACAATTTCGGAACTCCGGATGGGGATGGTGCTGGTCGACCAGCGGCACGACCATCCCGGAATTCTGATTCCGGTGCATCGCAGGATCTACCAGTCCTTGACCACCGGGAAGTTAAAGGAATGCGCCAAGATTCTGGTCCAGCACCTGGACGATTCAGAATCTCGCCTGGCGCGGGTGATGGACAATCACCGGCTGGCGAAACCAACGGGCGCGCAGGCGTCAAGATCGAAGACCGGTTGACAAGAAATCTTTGCCCGAGGCACAACCAAGGAGACGATGATGGAGTTGAACCGCACGCCACTGAACACTACGCTTGGTGAACGAGTGATCATCCAGGCAGTTAGCGCCATCCTGGTGCTGATGGCAACACTTCCCGTCTCGGCTCAGGTGGTGACGGTGACGGTGCAGGGGCGCGTTTACGACTCGAGCGGCGCCGCCATTTCACAGGCCACCGTGACCGCGGTGAACCCGGCCACGGGCCTCAGCCGCGGGACGACGGCAAATGCGGTGGGCGATTATCAGGTCGCCTTGTTGCCGCCCGGCGACTACACGGTAACGGCGGAGAAGGCCGGATTCCAGAAGTCGGCCAAAAGAATCCATCTCGATATCGGCGCTGCGGGGAGCCTAGATTTCTCGCTAGCGCCCGGGCAGGTGATCGCGCAGGTGGAGGTGCAGGATGTCGGCGAGCTCGCGGAGCCGACGCGCACCACGGTCAGTTCGGTGATCGACGAGCAAAAGATCGAAAAGCTGCCGGTCAACGGGCGGCAATTCATCGATTTCGCGTTGCTGGCGCCGGGAGTGACAATTGGGGACACAACCTCCGGCAGCACCGACGTGATTATCGAACCCGTCACCAAGCTGTCGTTCGCGGGCCAGAACATTCATTACAACTTTGTGGCCATCGACGGTGCGGACAACATGTCTACCGCATCCGGGATCCAGAAAACCACGCCATCGCAAGAAGCGGTGCAGGAGTTCCGGGTGATCAACAGCGACTACAGCACGCAATTCGGGCGCGCGGTGGGCGGGATCGTGAATATCATCACCAAGAGCGGGACCAACCGGCTGCACGGGTCGGTGTATGAATACTTCCGCAATGACTCGATGGATGCGAAGAACGCACTGGCTGCCGGCTTCAACAAGCTCCGCCAGAATCAGTTTGGCGCGACCCTGGGCGGGCCGATTCAGAAGGACAAGACTTTCTTCTTCGGAAACTACGAGGGGCAGCGACACGTGGAGTCGCCGTTCTATAACTCAGCCGTGCTGACGAACCTGACTGCCATCAACAATGTGAAGGTAAGTACTTTCAACTTGCCCGCTGAAAATCTGCAGGTGAACCGCACCATCAATTACGACAACCTGCTGTTCCGCATCGACCACACCTTCAATGAGCGGCAAGCTCTCTCCGCGCGCTATTTCTTCAACGATCAGCGGGGGACCAATCTTTCCCCGTTGAACGATGGGTTTGATCTGCCATCCGGATTCAAGAACAATAGTTTCCGTGACCAGTCCCTGGCCGGGAACCTGACGTCTGTCTTTTCAACTTCATTGGTAAATGAGCTGCGGGTTCAGTATGCCGACCGGTATTTCAACTTTCCGACTGTGAGCACGCAGCCGCACCTGGAGGTTTCCAACGTATTCACGATGGGAGCAAACCGCGGGAATCCGGACCTGTATACCGAAGGCCGCGTCGAGATTGCGGACACTGTGACCAAAACCATGGGTTCACACACATTTTCGTTTGGGGGAGACTTTAACCACGTAAATACGACTGAGTCATTTCCCCTGTTCTATCCGTTTGAAGCCGATTTCGGAAGCCTGGACGCATTTAAAGGAACAGATTTCGTCGGGGCGCCCCATCCCTTCGTGATCTTCTTCGAGCGATTTGATGCGGCTTCCGGTTTCAACGAACCGACGTTCAATACCTCGGTGTATCAAGGGACGTCGATTGCTCCCGCGATCCGCAATCAGGCGAAGGGAACGATTGGCCACACGTATGAAGGATTGTTTGTTCAGGACAAGTGGCGGGCGACCAGCAGTCTGACCCTCAACTACGGGCTGCGGTGGCAGGGGGAAACATGGCCTAGCGCCGCGCTCAACAACCCGATGAAGAACTTTGATCCGCGAGCCGGATTCTCATATGCGATACCGGGCGGCCACTCAGTGGTCATTCGCGGAGGCGCAGGGCTTTTCCATGGGATGATTCCGTCACCGTTGTTGATGTGCCAAATTCCGTCTTGTGGCGGGACGATCGGGAAATTTCCCGGCCGGGAAAATAAGCAGGACGATCTGAATGCCAAGACCCGTCTTTCGGCGTTCGGCTCGGACCCGTTCACGATGGCCGGGGCGCTAGGTCAGCTATTGGGCCCAGGCGTGGGAACCGATGCGACCTATCCGAATCCCGCCCTGGATGCTGTGATCGTCCGTTTTGCCAAGGACCACAAGCCTCCCTACGGAGCGCAGGTAAGTTTTGGGGTCGAGTTCCAGCCCTTTAAAGACGCGGTTCTCGACGTAACGGCTCTACACGTTCGCGGGGTGCACCTGGGAAGTTTCTATAACGTCAACCAGCCGGATCCCAGCGGCCAACTCCCGTTCCATGATTCACGCGGCGGCACTGGGATGAAGAATTTGTACTGTGCGAATTTCCCTTGTACGCCTCCGGTCATTGCTCCGGGCGTGCGTTGCGCGATTTTCACGGGGTGTCCGGTGCCCTCGGGGTTCCTGGGGTTCGCAGTGGACTTCGAAGCGGACTCAAAGTGGGATTCGCAATGGGATGGGTTACTGGTCACGTTCAACAAGCGCATGACCAAGCACATCGGATGGGGTGCGAGCTACACCTGGTCTAAAGGAATCGACAACGGGCCGAACCCCAGCTTTGTGCTGATCCCGCAAGATACCTGCTGTTTCGACAAGGAGCGGGCGCTTTCTGCCGATCATGTCGCCCATCGCTTTGTGGGCAACGCAACCTTAAGCGGGCCTACCCATACCAATGCTCTGGTGAACAACTGGGAACTTGGCATGATCGTGAGCCTGCAAACGCCGCATTACTTCACAAAGTTTGCCGGATTTGACTCGAACGGCGACATTTTTGGAAACAACGACCGGGTTGGGATCGAAGGCCGAGATACATTCCGTGGAGACACCTACCAGAACGTGGACCTGCGGATTTCGAGAAGCTTCCGGATACGCGAGGGCTTGCACCTTCAGGCAATGGCGGAAGGATTCAACCTGCTGAATACCCTGAACGTGAACTATTACAACACCGCTTACGGGGCATCGGATTTCTGCCCGGCAGGCGGCGTGACGTATTGTCCCGCGGGACCACTGTACAAGGAGGGTTCGCCAAACCAGTCGTATGGAACTCCCCGCTCGGTCTTCAACCCGCGCCAGATTCAATTGGCGCTGCGGCTGACTTGGTAGGGCGTCTCACGGGCACAGAAACGCTACAGGCATTGTTGAACATCCTGGCTTTCAACGCCTCGCCGGCATTGGCGAACTGGCGATCGTGTCCAATTTCGGCGGGCTCGAAAATTGGAAGAGCATCAAGACTCAGCAACTGTTTGCGCAGCGAGTGATTCCCGCATTCCGCAATTCCGGGAACGAAGTCGCCGCGGATTAAATGCAGGATCAGAATACTAGCAAGGCTGCACGCCGAAATGTCTACCCAGATAGCATTGACGAACGTATCCGAGACCTTTGCGCCCATGAGCGCGCGCCGGATTTTGATTTTTGGCGGAATTGCCTTGATTGCGGGCGGCATGCTTTTTGGGGACATTTTCGCCGTATTTGTCTTGCACCAGAATGGAGGGCAGACCGGACAAGCATTGCTGGCTGCCTGCGAGGCCGCGAGCGCCGGAAACACGATCGCGGTGAAGGAAGTTTTCCAAAAGGTCGGTGGGCTGCTTGAAGATCGGGGCACCAAGGTTGATGCGCACGTTCACATGACGGATGCCGGCTATCTCGCCTTGCTGCTGGCCCTCGTACAACCTTATGTCGGGCTCCCCCCGAAGCGCAGGAAGCTGCTGGCAGGACTGTTCGTGACGGGCGGACTGCTCCTGCCCGCAGGCATTTTTCTGATCCACTACGTGGGCCTCGCCTACAGCCCGTTCGCGGTCATCGGCTGGGCCAGCATCCTGGCGGATTCGGCTGGGGCGCTGTTGATCGGGGTCGTCATCGCAGAGGCTTATGGTCTTGTGAAATTTCTTCGTCAGGGCGCAAGCAGGGGAGAGGCCGAACTGCCGGCAGACCGTACATGGGAACGCCGCGCGCTCATGAGTGGGGGCGCGGCTTTGATCCTTCTTGGATTTCTCCATGGTGCCTGGTATGCGGGAATCGATCTGTACCGGCATGAAGCTCGCGAGGCGCAGATCCTGAACAGCATGGTGGACGCCGCAAACAATGGAGGTGCCGGCACGGTGGTAGAGGTCGCCCGCTATGGGTCGCTGGCTGCGGAAAGGGCCGTCAAAATCGCCGCGCATTCGCATGTCATCGAGTTCGGGCTGCTGGCAATGCTGCTCTCGTTCGTGCAACCCTACGTCTACCTGAGCGACCGCTGGAAGCGTCGCTGGGTAATGGTTTTGCTGACGGGATCCATCATTCTTCCCGTGTTTGTACTGCTGGAACTGAAATTTGGGCTCGTGGCGGGAGGAATCGCCGACGTGGGAGGCTTGCTGGTGATCATCGCCCTGATCGGGATGATGGTCGGGGTGTTGCGCTACAGCGGCCGCATGGATGCCGAGGAGGCAATCCCATGAGCGCGGCTCGCAAAGTGCTTTTTCTGGGCGGAATCGGCATGGCTGCCTTGGGAATGCTCTACGGGTTGCACTACGCGGTATTCGTCGAGCATCAGACACTCGATCGGATGGGCGGATCGCTCGCACAAGCATTTGTGCACGCGGCCGAACGCAATGCCGCGGAGGCGCATAGCGCTGTCGATACCTATGCGGCGACCAAATACGGGTATGTGCGACAAGTCGATGTTCACTCGCACTGGATCGGGCTGGCAATGTTGCTGATGGTGCTGGGTGGAGCATTCGACAGCGTGGGCTTCAACGAGCGCTCACGAACCCGGATCGCGGTCGCCTTGCTGTGCGGATCTTTTCTTTTTCCTTTGGGAGTGATTCTGCAGACCGTCAGCCGCAATCCGGGTTTTGGCTCAGCGCTGGCAATTTTTGGTTCGGCAACGGTCACGATCGCGCTGGCGGCGGTAGTATGGGGATTCTGGCGTCAACCGGCATAGACGCGCAGGGCGCCTGATTTACACGGTCCAGGCTTAGGCGCCGCGCCTCATAGTTGGAGACATTGGAGCAAGGATGTACCCGAGAGCTTTTCATTATCATCGCGCGAATTCGTTGCACGAAGCGGCGAGCATGCTTGCCCAGCTGGGAGACGAGGCCAAGCTGCTGGCTGGCGGCCAGAGTCTGATTCCGCTGATGAAGTTGCGGTTCGCCAATCCGCGTCATCTGGTCGACCTGAACTTCGTACCGGGTACGAGCTACATCAAGGAAGAAGGCGGTGCGGTGAAGCTGGGAGCGATGACCCGGCATTCCGAGATTGAAAGCTCTGCGATCGCAGCCCGCTTTCCGATTCTCCACGACTGTGCCGCTGGAATTGCGGACGTGCAGATCCGGAATCGTGGCACGATTGGGGGCTCCCTGGCAGAGGCGGACCCGAGCGGAGACTGGGCCGCTGTGCTACTTACCCAGAATACGGAGCTTCGCTGTTTGAGCCCGCGGGCTGAGCGGACTGTCCCGCTGACCGATTTCATCACGGATGCTTACACGACGGTGCTGGAGCACGACGAACTGGTGCGCGAGATTATGGTGAAGTCTCCGGAAAGAAATAGTGGAGGAGCTTATCTGGCTTTCAAGCGCTCTGCGCCGGTTTATCCCACGGCCAGTGCGGCGGTGCAACTCGCGATCGAGGGTGATGTCTGCAGAGAGGCCACGATCGTCCTGGGCTGCGTCGGACTGGTCCCAGTAAAAGCGGCTGCAGCCGAGAGTGCGCTGCGGGGAAGGAAGATCGACGACAAGGCGGTCGCCTCCGCGATGGAGGCGGTGCGCACGGCGGTGGATCCGCAGGATGACATGCGCGGGTCGGCGGAATACAAACGTACGCTGGCCGCGGCGCTGGTGAAGCGGGCCATTGCGGTGGCGGTACGCCGCGCACGCGGCGAGCACGTCGAGGTCAGTCACATTTATGCCTGAAGCATTTGACAAAGTCGCGATCGAACTCAAGGTGAACGGCAAGCCACACTCGGCCAGCGTGGAGCCACGCATGCTGCTGGTGGAGTTCCTGCGAGAGGAACTCAATCTCACGGGCACGCACGTAGGCTGTGACACCACCTATTGCGGGGCGTGCACCGTGCTGATGAATGGGGCAAGCGTGAAATCGTGCACGATGTTTGCGGTACAGGCGGATGGGGCGGAAATTCTTACCGTCGAAGGCCTGGAGAAAGACGGGCAACTTCATCCGATTCAGAAAGCGTTTGGAGATTCGTACGGCCTGCAGTGCGGGTATTGCACGCCCGGCCTGATGCTGTCGACGTTCCAGCTGATCACCCAGAATTCCGAGCCGAGCGAAACGGAAATCCGCAAGGCCATTGCGGGAAACACCTGCCGTTGCACCGGGTATCAGAACATCTTCAAGGCCATTCGGTTGGCTGGGCAGAACATGAAGGGGGCGTAGGAAGTGGCGATCAAGTTTGCCGGTGCATTCGAAGTGCAGCGCACGCCGGAGGACGTCTATGACTTCCTGACCGATCCGAACCGGTTCGCCCCACTGCTTCCCGAGTTTCGGGGCGTATCGGTGCAAGATGCCGAGCACTTCACCGTAAAGGTGAACGTCGGAATCTCCTATATCAAAGGAGTAGCCGACGTGAAGATGCACCTGGCGGAGTCGAACCGGCCGAGGCGCGCCCAATATAAAGGACAAGGGAGCGTGGCGGGAGGGAATGTGAGCATGGTTGCCGCCTTTGACCTGGCGGCGGCAGGCGAGGGCACGAGAGTGGCGTGGGAGGGAGAGGCACAAGTGTTCGGGCGCCTGGCCTCGGTGGCAGGAGGCCTGCTGGAGCCGCTCGGGAAGAAGCAGGTTCAGAAGTTGATCGACGGATTGCAGTCTGCGTTGCACTCCGCGAGTGGGGGCACATTGTGAGCGGGGACGGCAAGAAGTGGGTGGGCAGGGCGGTGCCGCGCAAGGAAGAAGACCGCCTGCTGCGGGGGCTGGGCAAGTTCGCCGATGACGTCAAGCTGCGCGAAATGCTTTACCTGCGGTTCGTCCGATCGCCGTATGCCCACGCGAAGATTGTCAACATCGATACTTCGGAGGCGGAGAAGATCCCGGGAGTGATTTGCACATTGACGGGTGCGGAGATTGCTTCCCAGACGCAGCCCTTCATCGAGATTGCTCCGGACGCAGGCGGCAAGATTCGGGATTATCCCCTCGGGGTTTCAAAAGCCTGCTACCAGGGTGAGCCGGTGGTCGCGGTCGTGGCTGTCTCTCCGGCGGTGGCCGATGACGGTGCCGAGGCGGTCCAGGTTGAGTACGATGCCCTCGACCCCGTAGTCGATGCCGAGCAGGCGCTGACCGATGCGAGCATCCTGCATGAGGAGGCGGGGACAAATAAGGTCTGGCAGGGCGTCTTCGAGTACGGGGACGTGGAGAAAGCATTCCGGGAGGCTGCTTCGATCGTCGAAATCGATCGTATGCACTTCCATCGCTTCTCGAGTACTCCGCTGGAGAACAATGTGGTCCTCGGCCAGTGGGATCCGAAAGACGAGCGCATTTACTACTGGTGCAACAATTCGTTTCCGTCGTTTGCTATCCAATTTCTGGCGGCGCACCTCAACGTTCATATCGATCGGATTCGCGTCCAGACTTTTGATATCGGCGGCAGTTTCGGTATCAAGATCACCAGCTACCCGCAGATGGCGGTGTGCGCGCTGGCTTCCAAAAAGGCGGGCGGACGTCCAGTCAAATGGGTTGAAACCCGCTCGGAACACATGACCTCCAGTGCGCACGGGAACGAGCGGACGTTTCGAGATACCCGGGTGGCTCTGGATGGGAACGGTGTCATCACCGCAATCAGCTCGCGCCACATTGATGATTGCGGCGCGTATCCGCGCTACGAGCCGCTGGGGTGTGTGATCTGGTCACAGGTACTGCCCGGGGTGTACCGGTTCAAGAACGCACGCATCGATTTCAGTCAGGCGGTCACGAACAAATGCCCGGTCGGACCGAACCGTGGGTACTCGCGGATGCAGCACCTCTGGTTTCTGGAGCGCGTGGTCGATATCTGCGCGCACAAACTCGGAATTCCCGCCGACGAAATGCGGCTGCGCAACTACATCCAGCCGGAAGAGTTTCCCTATACGACGCCCAATGGGTGCGTGTATGACTCGGGCAACTATCCGAAGATGATGGAGGTGGCGAAGAAGCTGATCGACTGGGATGGGTGGAGGAAGAAGCAGGCGGAAGCGCGCAAAGAAGGCAGGATAATCGGGATCGGCATAGGGACGACGCTCGATTCGGGCACGAACAACTTCGGGCAATCGCAGATCGTAAATCCGGGAGCACCATTTTCAGGGAACTCGCAGGGTGCGAACTGCAAGCTGGACATCTACGGAGAAGTGGTGGTGGCAGTGGGATCGTGTCCGCAAGGCCAGGGCCATGAAACGACGGCGGCACAGGTGGTCGCGGACGTGCTTAACATCAGCCCGGATCTCATCACGGTGCGCACGGGTTTTGACACGGAGCGCAACGTGCACACCGGGTTTTCCGGGACCTATGCCAGCCAGTTTGCCGTCTCGGGCTTGTCGGCAGTGCATGGCGCGGCCCAGAAGTTGAAGGCAGAAATGACGCGGCTGGGCGGATATGTCCTGGAGAGCAAGCCGGAGGATCTCGAGTTTGGCATGGGCGCGCAGGGGCCGGAGATTCGCTCGAAGACCAATGGCAAGGCCATCAACTACTGGGGCCTCGCAAACATTGTCAACGTGAACAGCGCGGTGCTTTCGACCGAACTCTATGACGTAACCCTGAATTGCCGCTACATCTGGCGCGCGCCTTTCAAAGTTCCGGACACGAAGAAGAAGTACGGCAACCTCACCATGACGTATGCGTCGCAGTTGCACATGGCGGTGGTGGAGATCGACCGGGACACGCTGATACCCAGGATTCTCGACTACGTGGCAGTCGACGACTGCGGGACGGTGATCAATCCGGCGATCGTCGAGGGCCAGGTGTACGGCGCGACCGCGCACGGGATTGGGGCGGCGTTGCTGGAAAACTGCGTCTACGATGACGTGGGGAACATGTTGACCAGCACCTTCAGCGACTACATTCCCATTACAGCGATGAACATGCCGAACGTGAAATATGGCCACATCGAGACGCCCTCGCCGCATAGCTACAGCGGGGCAAAGGGAATGGGGGAGGGCGGCGCGGCACCGATCCATACGATTTCCGCCGCACTGCAGGATGCTCTGTTCGACAAAGGCATCTTCATCGACGAGTCTTTCAATAATCCCGACAGCCTGTTCCGCGCGCTCAAGGGAGAAATTGGACGGGCAGCAGAACGGGTAAAAATCGAGCGGCGAGTTGGCTCGAAGGCATGAAGCGAGTGTGCATCATTGGGTGTGGCGCGATTGGAAGTCTGTATGCTGCGCACCTGGCACGAGTGGCGGAGGTCTGGGTCCTGGTGCGCCGTAAGGAGCATGCCGAGGGGTTGAATCGCGACGGGCTCAGGGTGACGGGGACGCACAATTTCACGGCTACGCTGCGAGCAACCGCCGAGCCTGCGGATCTGCCGGATTTCGATTTCGGAATCGTGGCCACCAAGGCGACGCAGGTGAGGGATTCGGTGGCAGCGGCCGGCCGTCGATTTGACGGGGGCGCATTGATTTCAGCCCAGAATGGCCTGGGCAGCGAAGAAATTCTCGCGGAGCACACCCGCGGGCACGTGATCCGCGGCACAACCTTCATGAGTGGAACGCGGCACAGCGACACGCATGTGCAATACGAGCTGAACACGGCGACCTGGCTTGGTCCATTCGAGCCGAGAGGCACGCCGTTTGGGGTCGTTCAAGAGGCTGCCGATTTGCTGGTGCAAAGCGGGCTCAAGGCGGAAGCTCTCAAGGATGCGCGTCCTGCCCAGTGGTCGAAGCTGATCTTCAACGCGTCGGTGAACGGCGTGTCGGCGCTGACTGAGCTGCCGCACTCTCCGCACTTCGCGGCGGAGGCGGAGCTTTCCGATCTCGGCCACCTGCTCCATGCGTTGATAGACGAAGGCAAGAAGGTGGCGGCCGCAGCGGGGGTCGAGCTGCACGAGGATCCCTGGGCGATGAACAAGATCGGCGCAATGACAAATCATCCGCCGTCGATGCTTTCGGATATTCGGCACAAGTTGCCCACGGAAGTCGATTTTCTGAGCGGGGCAATCGCACGCGAAGCAATGCGCGCGCAGGTGGACGCTCCGTTGCATACGGCAATCTACCGGCTCATCAAAGGGAAGGAAGCAGGTTGGAGGTTCCAGGATGAGAACCGGGCGGTGGTCGCGCATGAGAAAGCCGGAGCACGTTGATTTGAGGCGGGTGGAATGCCGTCCCACGGAAAATAGTCATGGCCTGGCCAGTCGATGAGTCGAAGTTGAACCGGGTGCGCTCCCTGATGAAGGATCAGGAGGTCAGCGCGCTGGTCGTCCGTGCACCCGACAATGTCCTGTATCTCACGAACTACTGGTGCATGAAGGGCTACGACGCTGTAGTTTTTCCGCGGGAAGGAGAACCCACGCTCATCGTACTGGAGCCGCAGCTCGCTGACGCGCAGCGCAATTCGTGGACAAAAGACTTCCGTCTCTTCAAGGGATATGACGAGCATGACCCGCGTCCGGCACCCTTTCGCTCCCTGGATATTGCGCTGGAAACGCTGAAGCACCGGGGTCTGACCGACAAAGTTGCGGTCGAACTCAATATGGGGACGCAGAGCGCGGATCGCATGGTCGGGGAGCCCACTACGCCCACGCAGTTCTTCTTTGACGCATTTCGCAAAGTTTCCGGCCAGGTGGTCGATGCCACGCCGCTGCTCAGTGAAGCGCGCGCCATCAAGACCCCACAGGAAATCGAGCGCATGCGGCTGGCCAACGAACTGGCAGCGCTGGGTATGGACTACACCCGGGAGCATATGAAGCCCGGGATGAAGGAAAGTGAAGTGGGCGGCATGTACGAGGGGTTTGTGCACGGCCTCGGGGTTGGCTACAAAGGCAAGGTAGAGATGGCGCGTGCCTTCACGCTGGTCTGGTCAGGCAAGGGAATCGCGACCTTCACGGCGACTGGCGACCGACCCATCCAGGAGAACGAACCGACGCTATTCGAAATCTGGGTGTGTGTGGATGGCTACTGGACGGACCTCACCAAGAATGCCTGCCCGGGAACCTTGACCGCACCCTACCAGAAACTGCTGGACTTCCTGCTCAAAGTATTCAACGAAGCAGTGAAGTTTGCGCGCGATGGGGCAAGCTTCCCGGAAATGGATCGGCTGGTCCGCGCGCGGATCGCCGAAGGTGGGTATCCCGGGCAACCGTCGCATGCGATCTGCCATGGCGTGGGAGCGCGGGCGCACGAACCGCCATTTGCGCATCAGGCCGGTACCGGGACGATCAAGAAGGGAATGGTTCTCGCAATCGAGCCGGGAGTTTACTGGCCGGGCGGAGGAGGGCTTCGCCTGGAAGACAACTTCCTGATCACGGATAACGGCAACGAGAAGCTTTGCACCGATCCAGACGATTTTCGTCTGGCATACCGGCACTCATAGAAGTTCAGGAGAACATTGGCAACCTCGGCGAAAGACGGCAAGAGCAGTCTCCACCCGGATGTGGTGGAGCAGATTCTCGACCAGGTGAAGGAAGACGAGATCGTCGCGATGTCGCGCGATGTGATCAATATTCCGAGTCCCACGGGCGAGGAACTGCAGATGGCTGAGTACATGCAAAGAGCGTTGCAGCAACTGGGGCTGAGCGTTACCTGGCAAGAGGTCGAGGAAGGCCGCGCGAACGTGGTTGGCCGCTGGACCGGCACCGGCGGTGGCAGCAACCTGATGTTCAACGGCCACATGGACACGTCCAACACAGGGCGCGAAGACTTTCTGAGCGGACTGGGCTACAAGCCGAATGCCGTGGTGAAGGATGGGTTTGTTTACGGGCTCGGGATCTACAACATGAAAGGGGCACTGGTCTGCTACACGCATGCCGTCAAAGCGCTGCAGCGTGCCGGGGTGCGGTTGAAGGGTGACGTCATCATCGCAGCCGTGGCTGGCGAAATCGAAAAGACGCAGTGGGGCGAGTTTAAAGGGAAAGAATACCGAGGGTACGGGTTCGGCACGCATTACCTGGTCAACCACGGCGTGCTGCCGGACATGTGCATCCTGGGCGAACCCACCGACATGCACGTGGTGCTGGAGCACTTCGGATCCATGTGGGTGCGAATCTCCTGCACGGGAATTTACGTGCACACGGCGTTCTGCGAGGGCCGGGAGGAGATGAACTCGATTCGGCGGATGCATGCGCTGATGGGGCCGATCCTGAAGTGGATCGCGGCGTGGGAAAAGAAAGCTTCCCATGGAGGCAAGAAGGCCATCGTGAATTTGGGTGGTATCCGTGGGGGGCATGCCTGGCGCGCGAGCCGGACTCCGGAAAAGACCGATCTTTTCCTCGACGTGCGCGTTCCGCCAACAATTCCGATGAATGAAGCCCGTCGAGACGTCCAAGCGATGTTTCTGGAACTGGAAAAGCAGCATCCGGACTTCGGGCTGGAATTTGAGACCTACGTCTCGGTACCGGGGGCGCGGATTGACGAAAATCACAAGATGATCCGCGCCATCGATGCGAACCATGAGCGGATTATGGGCAAAGTTCCCGAGCGGGAGGTCGTCACCTGGTGCTCGGATGCAAGCGTCCTGAGCCGCTACGGTGTGGAGACGGTGAACTACGGGCCCTCAAGCGGGCCGCGTGACAAAGAGGGAGAGAAAGTCAGGATTCAGACCCTGGTCGAGATCACAAAGATTTATGCATTGACGGCCGCGGAACTTTGCGGAGTCGCATCCTAGCGGGCCCATTTGCCCCGAGGTCACACTTGCCAAGTCAGAAAGAAATTGGACGACGCTACCAGAATGTTCGCACGCGCATGGCCGCGGAAGGACTGGACGCGCTGTTGGTGTGCGGAAACCAGTATGCCGGTTTCGAGGGCGCGGTCCTTTATATGTCCGGCTTTGAGATCGTTCACCGCTATGTATACGTCCTGTTCCCGCTGCAAGGTGAACCCACCCTCGTGTTTCCCCGTGAAGCTCGCTGGATCGGCGACAAGGCCAAGCCGTGGGTGAAGGATCATGTTTGGCCCGAAGTGCCGGGCCAATGGGTTCGGGACATTGCCCTGGAGCGTAAGTGGAAGCGGCTTGGGGTGTACGGCATGAACTTCGTGATGGCCGTGCGCGACTACCGGGAACTCTCCAATGGATCGCTGGAACTGGTAACGTTCGACACCCAATTCGACATGGCGCGGGCGGTTAAGAGCGAAGAAGAACTCGCGGAGGTGCGCGATGCCATGGATATCATCCTCGACGGATTCTGGGCGCTGGTGGAGGCGTATGCGCCGGGCAAGACCGAAGCGCAGATCATGGCTCCGGCGGTAGAACGGTTTTTCGCGCGCGGGGCCGGGCCTCGCATGATGAATATCCTTTTGTCGGGCACTCATGGAGAGGCGGAGGCGTTTTTCAAAGTTCCCGGGCAGCGGGTGGTCGAGGCCAACGATCTCCTGCTGTACTCGCTTGAGGTAACCGGTGCTGGAGGATATTGGGTCGAGTTTTCACGCCCGCTGCTGCAAGGCAAGCCGAGCGCAACCACCCAAAGAATGGCAGACGCCTATCCTGCGTCCCTGGAAGCGGCGCGCAAACTGATGCGGGCCGGCGAACTGGCCAGCAATGTGCATCGAGCCGTGGCCGAGACATTCACGAAACACGGTTTCGCGCTGGGTCATCTTTCGGGACACTCGATCGGCACGACCATGCTGGAATATCCGGCGATTGGCGCGAACAGCGAGGTTGCGCTCGAAGAGAACATGATCTTTTCCCTTCACCCGCAGGTGGTCGACCGCGATGGCAAGGTGTGCCTCTACACGCAGGACACCTATCGCATCGGCAAGACGGAAGGGGAGTGCCTCGCGGATGTTCGCTGGCGGTTCTTTGCGGGACAGGAGACACGGGAAACGGCGGTCCGGTGAAAACACGGCAGTGCCCGGAAAGGTCCGATGAAGATTTGCATTGTGGGCTGTGGAGCGGTGGGAAGTTTGTTTGCGGCACATCTGGCCAAGGCTGGGGAAGCCGAGGTGTGGGCGTACGACGTCTGGAAGGAACACACGGATGCGATCCGCACAACCGGACTGAGACTCTCCGGCGCCGCGGAGTTTACCGCCAGGCTTCATGCGACCAGCAATCCGAAGGAGTTGCCGCGCTGCGACTATGGCATCGTGGCCACCAAGGCGATACATACTCGCAATGCCATCGCGCAGACGGCCCACGCCTTCGGCGAAGCTTCCGTGGTGTGCTCGGTTCAGAACGGAGTGGGGAACGAAGAAATTCTTGCCGAGCACGTCAAGTACGTGATGCGAGGCACAACCTTTCCGGCGGGCCATCCGATTGCGCCCGGGCATATTGGCTACGACATCAAGGGTGACACCTGGATCGGTCCATTCGAACCAACGCAAACACCGATGAACCGAGTAGAAGAACTGGCCGGGCTGCTTACGCGTTCCGGCATGAATACCGTCGCGTTGAAAGACGCTCGCGGAGCGCAATGGACCAAGTTGATTTTTAATGCCTCGACCAACCCGGTTGGAGCACTAACGCTTCTTCATCATGGTGCGGCTACCCGATTCTCGCCGACCGGGAAACTGTTCGAAGACCTGATCGGCGAAGGGGAGTCCGTCGCCCAGGCTCTCGGGATCGAGTTGCACGGCGATCCACGCCAAATGGTGCAAAAAGGCGCCAATGCACCCGGGAAACACCGGGCCAGCATGTTGCAGGATGTTCTCGCCAAGCGGCAGACCGAAGTCGATTTCATGAATGGAGCGATTGTGCAGTGGGGTGAGCAGGCGGGAGTTCCCACTCCGCTCAATCGCGCGTTGTGGGAACTGATCAAAGGTCTGGAACACTCCTGGACCGATCCGGACTGAGCCGCCAATCTTCGCAACCAGAGGAGCCAATCGCATCCCTATGAAAGTTCCTTTCAACATCGGTGTTCTACAACTGAGCATGGAACCAGTGCGTGAGACGGTTGCGATGGCGACGGCCTGCGAACAGGCGGGCTTCGACGCGTTCTGGATTGCCGAGGCCTATCCATGGTGGCGTAAACACTCCTTCGAAGCCCGGTCTTCGACGGCCGTCCTGGCAGTGATCGCCGCCGCGACCCGTCGCATTCAACTGGGCTGGGGCATAATTTCTCCCTACACTCGTCACCCCGTGCAGATTGCCATGGAGGCGCGCGTCATGCAGGACCTTGCGGGTGACCGCTTCATGCTGGGCCTGGGAGCGTCCAAGATTTTCATGAAGGAAATCGGCGAAGGAGAAGGCGAGAAGGTGGGTCCGGCGACGGTTATGCGCGAAAGCATCGAGATCGTGAAGGGGGTGCTGCAAGGCGAGGCTTTCCAATATGAGGGGAAGGTTTATCAGGCGAGTGTGCCACCGCTGAAGTCCGACGCCCACACCGCGCGCGGGATTCCACCGATTTATGTTGCAGGGACGGGGCCGGTGCTGCAAAAGATGGCGGGCTCCCTCGGCGATGGCCTGTTGACGGCCAGCATCACGACGCCGGCATTTGTGAAATATTCGCGCAAGAATCTCGAGGAAGGGGCACGCAAGGCAGGCAAGGATCCGGCCAAGCTGATCCTGGGATCAGTCATTGTCGGCAGCATTGGGCGCGATTCGGCAAGGGGCAAGGAAGGTGCCCGCGAACAGGCCGCCATGTACCTGGCGAACAAAGTGCAGAACATCAAGGGATCGGCGGATGTGCTGTTGCAGAGCGCGGGCCTGAGCTTTGAAGAACTTCAACCCGTGGCGGATGCCATGGAGAAGGGCGGCAGAAAAGCGGCTGCCCAGGCCGTAACCGACGAAATCCTGCGCAAGGTGTGTGCGATTGCCGGCACGCCGGAGGAATGCATCGAGCGGCTGGAGGAGTATCGCGCCGCCGGATGTACCCACATCATGCTGGAAATCTGGGGAGATGACCGGACCGGGCAGGCGAAGCTGTTTGGCGAGGCGGTGCTGCCCCACTTCAGGAAGTAGTCAGGGCTTCAAGGCGGCGGCGAATTGGTCGACAATCTGCCGAAATTCTTCATCCGAGACGAGGGCCCGCTTGGCGATGGCTCGTTTTTTAACAGCAGCGAGAATGGGTGCGCGCTGGTCTTGCGAAACCGCCAGCCCCAATTCCTTGGCTTTCAGATCGATACTGTCGAGACCACTCTTCTTTCCCAACACGATGTGCCGTTCGGCGCTGACAAGTTCTGATGAGTAAGGCTCGATCGCTTCAGGGATGTGAAACTGGCTCGCGACGGCGCCACTCTCGCGCATGAAAAGATTTTCGCCAACCAGCGGTTTCCAGGCTTCCAGGCGGTAGCCGCCGGCTTTCTGAACGACCTCCGAAACTCCGCGCACCTTGGTGAGGTCGAGGACGATGGGCACGTTGTACAGGCATCGCAATGCCAACGCGATCTCGCAGATGTCGGCATTGCCGGCACGCTCTCCCATTCCATTGATCGTGCCCTGAATCCAGGAAGCACCACCGCGGACGGCGGCCACGGCACATGCGGTTGCCATGCCGAAATCGTTATGCCCGTGGAAGTGTATGGGGACCTGCGGTCCAACCCATTTGCGAGTTTGACGTACGAGGAATTCGACGGCTTCCGGTCCACAAGCACCGATGGTATCCACGACGACGATCTCTGCGGCGCCCGCCTCCAGCGCCGTCATGTAGACCTTTTGCAGAAAGTCGAGCTCCGTGCGCGTACCGTCTACCGCAAAGAAGGCAACCGTGATCGCGTTCTGCCTGGCGAAGGAGACAGCTTCGGAGATCCGCCGGAGAACTTCGTCGCGCGTGATGCCGTATGCCTTCAGCTTGATGTCACTGGTGGGAGCTTCGATGATGGAGGCACGCAAGCCCAGCCGGACAAGTTCCTCAACGTCGGCCTTGACCGCGCGGGAAAATCCCCAAAGCTCGGCCTTCAGCCCCGCCGCCTGCATGAGTTGAATGGCCTCGGCGTCTTCCGCGGAGACTCGCGGAAACCCGGCCTCGATGCGGCTAACGCCGAGGATGTCCAAATGGCGGGCAATCTCGAGTTTCTGCTGCGGCGACAACACCACCCCGACCGTCTGCTCACCATCCCGCAGGGTCGTGTCATAAAAGCGGATGGGCGCTGTGGGAAAGGCCGAGCGAATTTCCGGGCGGGCATTCAGTTCGCTTACCCACACCATTTCCTTGGTTGTCGTGGTCATCGGGTCACTACCTCAGGCTTTCCTGGGTTGCCATGGCTTCCGGTTTATGGCCGTACGCATCCTGCCAGGAGATGACGCGGTTGCGCAGGATGCCGATGTTTTCAATCTCGCACTCCATCACGTCCCCAGGCTTCAGATACCAGGCCTTCGGGTCGCCACTGAAAGCGGCGACGCCTGAGACCGTCCCGGTCGAGACCACGTCGCCTGCGCTGTAGCCCATGGGCGAATAGTGAGACAGGATCTCCGGAATCTTTACCGACATCTTCCCCGAGTGCGAGCGTTGGCGCGATTCTCCATTCACGCGCAGTTCCATGGCCAGGTTGTGCGGATCCGGGATTTCATCGGCGGTTACGATCCATGGCCCCAGTGGGCAGAATGTATCGATCCCCTTGCAAAAGCTGAAGACGCCGGATTTCATCTCCCGGCGCTGAATATCGCGCGCGGTGATGTCATTGAAAATGACATAGCCTCCGACATGGCTGCGAGCCTGTTCCGGAGTGAAATGCTTGCCGCCTCTTTTCAGCACAACGGCGAGTTCCAGTTCGTAGTCAAGTTCCTGGGTGAGGTGCTCGGGATAAATGACGGGCTCATCGTGGCCGATAATGGCATCCACGTTCTGGAAAAATACAATCCACGGCATCACGGGATGCGAGAAGCCGGCCTTGGAAGCTTCCTCGTGATGCTCGCGGAAATTGCCCGCGGTATGGAAGAACTTTTTGGGGACAATGGGCGCTTTCCATTGGACTTCGGCCGCCGGGTAGGAAAGGGGTTCGCCGTGGACGCCGGTCGTGCCGTCCCGCTGCTTCAGGGCGTGTTCAAACGCAGTCTGGGCAGCCGCGAGGCTGGTATCGCCACCTTCGAAGAGAGCGCGCATATTGGGGGGCACGACAGCATCGGCCAGCCTGGCGCAAGCGCCTTCGTCCCGAACGTCGCGCAGGTAAAGGGAATATGCGGAATTCAGGTCGACGATCTGATGGCCGTGGCTCACCGCGCCGATGCGCGATTGCCGGACGGAATTCTCAAAAGTAACCAGTTTCATGGGATTGTGGGGTTCGCGGAAGGCGGCGAACCTTACGAGTCTATTGCCGGGGGCGCGAGTTGTCTATCCGGCCAGAACGGGGAGCAAGCCCTGAAGGGGGCGCGGGTGATACGATTTCTCGAGGACGCTTGCGGGGACCTCGCACACGGCATGAACAAAACCGAAGAACTTCGTAAACCCATCCTTCCTGGGCAAGGAGCTTCCGACTACGAGCGCTACCTGCGCACGGACGAACTGCTCACATTGCAGAAAAAGCAGGCAGAGCTGCTTCATCCAGATGAGATGACCTTCCAGGTCGTCCATCAAGCTTCGGAACTGCTGATGAAGGGCGCCGCGTTTGAACTGGAGCGAGCCCTGCAGTGGGTCACGGAAAGCGACTTCCTGAATGCGGCTCGCCTGATCCGGCGGGCCAACATGGAACTCGAGTACCCCATCTCGATGCTGCACGTGCTCGAGACCATTACCCCGTACGACTACCACCTCATTCGCGGAGGGCTGGGGCACGGCAGCGGGCTCGATTCACCCGGCTTTCTGGCGCTCCTGCACATCGGCCCACGGCTCGGCCAGGCATTTGATCATCAACTGCAAAATGTTCACCTGACGGTGGACGATCTTTATCGCCGCCACGCCGAGTTCTTTGCACTTCACGACCTGGCGGAACGAATGCTGGATTTCGATGAGCGCATGCACCTGTTCCGTTTTCATCATCTCAAACTGGCGCAACGGATCATTGGGGGAGGAGTGGTGGGCACCATGGGGACTCCGGTCGAAGTGTTGCACCAGCGCATGGAGCACCTGTTCTACAAGGAGCTGTGGGACGTTCGCAACCAGATCACGGCGAAGGTAAATGAAGGTAGTGCGGGCCAGGGTTGAAGCCAAGGTATTGCGCCAGGCCTGGACCGCCGCCAAGAGTAGAAGGCCCGGATGCAGCGGAGCTTCTACCGCCTGCGGCGATGGAATGTCTGGAAGCGGGCTGAGCTGCACCGCAAGTGCAGTGCAGCTCAATCATCGCTCTTTGGGCTGGATCTGACTTCGGCTCACGGCCTGAGTCGATCGATCGGGTTACTTGGGCACGGCGGGCGGCACGATCTCGGCCAGTCTCGGGTCGTTCCAGAGTCGGCTGAATTCCTCGTCCTTGTACACATGGGTCAGATCGCGATAGCCAACCTCCTTTGCCTTCCTCAGGCAGGCGAGGCACTCGAGCACATCGCCGCGTTTTGCCTGGATCTTGGCAAGCATATAGAAGTACTGCGCTCGCTCTTCAGGGCTCGAGACCTGCGCGGTGATTCCGACGCGGGAGCTCGACTCCAACGCCAGCGGGTCCAACTGCAAGGCGCGGGTATATTCATTGATGGCTCGATCCATTTTCCTCTGGCTGTACCAGGCCGCGCCCAGGTTGACATGGAAAGCGGCGCGCGTCTCCTCCAAGGCAACCGCTTTCTTGAAGTACTTGCTGGCCTGACCGAAGTTCCTCTGCACGAAGTGGGCCGCACCCAGGTTGTTGAAGGCGTCGGGGTACTTCTTGTCGAGCTTGGATGCCTTCTCGAAATCGAAGCGGGCGTTATCCAGAGCGCCGTTCTTCAACTCTGACAGTCCCAGCTTGTTGTAGAGGCGGGCATTCTTCTTGTCTCGGCGCAGGGCCTCACGAAAATATTGGATGGCCTGGGTATAGTCTTTCTGGGCGCGACAGGCGTCACCGGACTTCTCCAATTCCACGACGGTCATCGATTTCATATCCGGAAGCGTCTGGCCCGGTTCGCTGGTGCCGGAACTGTAGGTGGGCAGCAGCACAGCCACCACGACTAAGATCACACTCCACATGAGTCTTCGCATATTGACCTCCCCGCAACTGCCGGCCGCCTAGTGGTTATTAGCCAGCAAGCGGATCGGCGCGCCGCGTACATCTCCTGTATGCCAGAACGCCTTCTGCAAGAAAACGCTACGACTGTTACGCCACTGCTAAGCCGGGGGTTAAGCAGGGCCGCGCCGGGGCCGGAGTGCGCATTGGTTGTAACGCCTTGGGGCCCTGAGGTTTGGGAATCTTGCGCACGCAAGGCCAAAATTCGCAGGCGCCGAAGTTCCCGGAAAGCCGGGTTACATCCCGGGCGGGAAACCGTTAAGTGTCGGATGTCACTGCAATTTGCCGTGGGCGACGAGGTATAAGCGAGAAGGGAAGCGATCGGGGACACTGTGCCTTTGACGACGGCAGAACCGACCACCGTGGAGAAGGAGCGGGCCGAATTGCAGGCGGTGCTCCAGTCGGCCTTGTTTGTTCGCTCCCCGACCCTGGCTCACCTACTCTCTCACCTATGCGAAAAAGCCTTCGCGGGTGAGGGGGATCAGATTAAGGAGTACTCGATAGCCCTGGAGGTTTTTGGCCGTCGCGATAGCTTCGACCAGGACCTCGACTCCATTGTGCGGGTGCAAGCCAATCGCTTGCGCAAGCGCCTGGCCGAATATTACAGAGGCGAGGGAATCGACCACCCGCTGCGTATCACCATCCCGGTGGGTCAATATGTCCCGCTCTTTCAGGAAGTCGCGGAGAGCAACGCCTCTGCGGCCGATGTACCAGGCACAACAAGAGCGTTACCAGAGCACACGAAATTCTGGAGCCACCCGAACATCTGGGTCTACCTTGGCCTGGCCGGATTGTTGCTGTTCCTCGGGGGAGCCGGATATCTGGCGCGGCATAGACTGTGGCCTCAACCTCCGACTGCTGGGGCGCGAACCTCGACGATGGAGGAGTCTCCTGTAGGTTTGCCGGTAGGAGAGGAGGTCCGCATTCTAGCCGGGGGCGTGCGCAGCTTCGTGGACCGGTCGGGGAAGTCCTGGGCCCCGGATCGCTATTTTTCCGGGGGCACGCCCGTGCACAGCGCGGCGCCCTACATCTGGCGTACGCAAGATCCGACCATCTACCGCACCAGCCGCCAAGGTGATTTCAGTTACGACGTTCCCCTGAAGCCCGGCACGTACGAGCTGCATTTGCACTTCGCGGAAACCTTTTATGGTCCGGAAGACATGGGAGGAGGCGGCGAGGGCAGCCGCATGATGACGGTAACCGCCAATGGCAAGCCGCTACTGGCTGATTTCGACGTGCTGACCGACGCCGGAGGAGGCCGCATCGCCGACGTTCGCGTGTTTGCCGACATCCATCCGGCAGAGGACGGCTTCCTGCACCTCAAATTTTCTTCGGTGAAGGGCGGCCGCGCCATGGTATCGGCGATCGAGTTGCTTCCCGGCATCGGCGGGCAGATCCGGCCGGTGCGCATCGTGGCCAGCGATGTGCCGTACTACTCCGATAACAGCCGGTGGTGGAGTGCCGATGTGTACTTCAAAGGGGGACAGCTGCGCGTGGCTGAAGAACCCGCGACCGCTACCGACGATCCGGAACTCTATGGCTCGGAGCGTTGGGGACACTTCTCTTACGCGATCCCAGTGGCTCCTGGCAAATACACCGTGACGCTATATTTCATCGAACGACAGCTGCGTGCCGATCACGGCCAGCCAACCCGTGAGTCCGGCATGTCGTCTGGACTGCGGCTTTTCAACGTCTTCGGTAATCGGAAGCTGCTGATTCACGATGTGAACATCCTGGAAGAAGTCGGCGACAACCGGCCGTTGATCCGCAAGTTCACCGGGCTGTTGCCGAACGCACAGGGCAAGCTGCTGCTGGAGTTTGTGCCCACCAGCAACTACGCAACGGTAACTGCGATCGAGGTCGAGCCTCAATAAGGATGGGGGAAGGGGCGGGCCCGGGAGGTCCTGATTGCCGAGGGATCGGAGGGCGGCAGCGGTGCTCTGCAGTCATACCGACCGTGGTAAACTGTAGCTCCGCACGCCGGAGAGGTGGCAGAGTGGCCGAATGCGGCGGTTTGCTAAACCGTTGTACGGGCTAACACCTGTACCGAGGGTTCGAATCCCTCCCTCTCCGCCAGACTTTAAAATGGAGCGTCGCCAACTCGGGGAGCGTTGGCATGAAGTCCCCTAAGCATTGCCTCCACCAACGCCAGGCCACTGCCGCTTCTTCTTGCCGACACGATCTGGTGCTAACTGCCAAACACGTTCTTGTTCAGGTACTCATTGCGAAACTTGCCCTGGGGGTCGTACTTCCGGCTGAGCTCAAGAAAGTCAGGCATCTTCTTATAAATACTCTTTAGCGCCGCCGGAGACGTGGTAAACAGCTTTCCCCAGTGCGGCCGCGCATGAAACGGGGCTAATTCTTTCTCAATCACGGGCAACAACTTGCTCACGGCGGGCCAGTCCTGCTTCCAGGTAAAGTGAATCGTAATGCAGGGTTGTTCATGGCAGGGACTTAACCACAGTTCGTCGGCTGCGATTGCCCGGATCTCGGTGATCATCAGGTGTGGACTCACTTGATCGCGCAGCCGCTCCACCGCCAGAATCGCTTCGACGGCATGCTGTCGCGGAACGAAGTATTCTGACTGCAGCTCTTTGCCGGCGCTGGGCGTAAAACCCATGCGAAAGTGCGGCAGTCGTTCGTACCAAGGACCGGGCACGCCCATTTGCTCGGTGCAGTTTTCCGCCGAGAGTTCTGCGATGGGGTGGAGATTGCGGGTCGCCAGCTTGGCTCCGAAAAATTCTGGTGTAGCGTGAAACGTCTGTCCTTCTTCGAGGCGGCTCTTGATCCAAACTTCGTTGATGCGCTGTTTTTGCCAGTCGGTAAACAAGCTCACGCTATACGCGCTGGATTCAATCGCATCAAAATGATCCTTCAACTGGCTGAGTGGCATGTTCTCGTAAACATACTGCCGCATCAGGTACGTGGGCTGAATGTCAAGCGTGACCTTTGTGATCACACCCAACGCGCCCAACCCCACGACCGCCGCACGAAGCGTACCGCCGTCGCGTTCGCGCGTTAGATTCACTACCTCGCCGGAAGCAATCACCAGTTCCAGCCCAGCGACCGCAGTGGCCAGATTTCCATTCTTCTCGCCAGAACCATGCGTTGCGGTGCTGCACGCACCCGCTACGGAAATATGCGGCAACGATGCCAGGTTGTGTAGCGCAAACCCTTTGCTGTCGAGATAGGGACACAACTGGCCGTACGTTATACCCCCGCTCACCGTTACGGTATGCTTGGCCGGGTCGATGGCAATCACCTCGTTCATCGGCTTCAACGACAGGAAGCTGTCCTTACTGTCGGCAATGTTGTTGAAGCAATGACGCGTGCCCAGCACCTTCAGCCGGTTTTCTTTCCTGACATAGTCCCGCACTTGTTCGAGCGACGTGGCGGCGTACAAGCGGTCAGTACTGTACTCGAGATTCCCCGCCCAGTTTTTGAGTCTTTCTCCTCCCGCCCACACCAACAGGCGCGAGACGGCCGGGATCGCCATGGCAGCAGCAAAGAGCTTGATAAAGGATCTTTTATTCATAGGTAAAATCCACGGGCTTCAGCTCAAGCAATCCCCAGCTTCTTCTGCATCTGTTCGAGAGAAACGCCTTTGGTTTCAGGATAAACAAATAAGACCACGAAAAACTGAAGTGCCATCATGAGGGAGAAAAAAACAAATGGGTATCCGCCGGAGGAGGCTGCCAACAGCGGAAAGATTCCGGAAATGAGCGCATTCATGAACCAGTGAGAAAAACTGCCCAAACTCTGACCTTTTCCCCGGACGCGATTGGGGAAAACCTCGCTGATGAAAACCCAGATGACCGCGCCCTGAGAAAATGCGAAGAAGGCGATGTAGCCGACCAGCAGCCAAACAAGAAGATTCTGGTGGCTGCGACTAAAGAAGATAGCGGCTACGCCTCCGAGACAGGCCGCTGTGCCCACGGAACCGATCAGCAACAGGGTCTTTCGGCCAAGGCGATCGATGACCGACATCGCGAGCATGGTAAATATCAAGTTGGTTGCTCCGATGGCCACGGCCTGCAAGTCAGAAGACACTTTATTGAAGCCAGCATAGGCAAAAATGTCGTTCAAATAGTAAAGGATGGCATTGATTCCGGAGAGCTGGTTAAACATGCCGATCGAAACCGCAAGAAAAATCGGGAGACGGTATTTCCACGAGAACAAGGCATCATTGGCGATATGCTCGGCATCAATCGAAACAATGATCTCTTGTAGTTCCTGCTCGTAATCTTCCTCTCCCGTCATCCGCAGGACGTCTCTGGCTTCGGTGATTCTCTGTTTCTTAACCAGCCAGCGGGGGCTGCGCGGGATTCCAAACAGCAAGAGAAGGAAGAATAGGGCGGGGAGCGCAGGGACACCCAACTTCCAGCGCCACTCAGCCGGCCCCAAGTGCATCGTTCCCACAATGTAATTCGACAGATAGGCAAGCAGGATTCCAAAGACAATGTTGAACTGAAAAAAACCGACCAGCCGCCCTCGCCATTTGGCGGGCGCAATCTCCGCGATGTACATCGGACCGAGCACCGAGGAACCGCCAATGCCCAGGCCTCCGATGAAGCGGAAAACGACGAGGGCAGTCCAGTTCCAGGCAATGGCGCAGCCCAGCGCCGAAACCACGTAGAGTACGGCCATAACGCGCAGACTGTCGCGGCGGCCGAGTTTGTCCCCGGGAATGCCCGCAAGCATGGACCCCAGGATTGTTCCCCAGAGTGCTGTAGAGACCGTCAGCCCCAACGCCGCCGGCGACAGATGAAACGTTTCCGTCAGCGCACGGGTAGTGCCAGAAATCACGGCGGTGTCAAACCCGAAGAGAAGTCCACCGAGTGCCGCCACCACAGTGCTCTTCAGGAGATACGGGTTGAGTTTCATGGCACCTTTCAAGGATTCGGTACGATTTCACGCCATCCGCTCTGCAAGTTCTGCGCTGTCTTCCTGGCATTGAGCTTTGCGGCGCTGGCGATGCGAGCGTCTTCACCGCACAGACGAATTTCGTCCCACCTGCCTCAATGGCGCCAAACACGTTTCGCCCACTCCTTGGTTTTCATCCGTCCGCAGCTCTGACTTCCGCAGGATTTACGCCTGCGGGGCGACCGGGCCTACCCAGGCCTTTTTTCCGAAAGCCGGCGCGCGTTATTATCGCTCATGTGGGGCGATGCGTGACTTTATTATCGAGTGGATGGATCCGTTGCTTCGTGGGTCGAGCCCTGCTCGGCGTTTTTATGCTGCTGGCCAGCCATCGGTGCCAAGCAGCGGGACAAACCACTACCGCGCGCGGTCCCGCGAGTGACCGAATTCAAAATCACTTTGCGGCCGCACAGAGGGCACAACAAAGCAATGACTATGCCACGGCAGAACGCGAATACCAGGCCGTGCTCATCGAAGCGCCCGGCTTTGCTGAGGCTCACATGAACCTCGGGCTAATCTATCAGCTCCAGGATCGTGCCCCAGAGGCAATGGCGCAGTTCCGCCAGGCGCTCAAGATCAAACCCACGCTGGCCGGGGCCAACTTCTTCCTTGGGGTCGACTACTGCAAGAACGGCGAGGGCACGAAAGCAATTCCCTATCTGAAAGCGGCTTCTCGTCAGCAACCCAACCAGCCAGACATCTGGTCGTGGTTGGCCACCGCCCAGGAAATGTCGGGGGACACTGCAGCAGAAATCGCCACCCTGAAGCATGCGATCAGCCTGCAACCACAGAACGTGGACTCGCTCTATTTGCTGGGCCGCGCCTACGAGCACATGGGCAAGGAAGAAGTGAACGGGCTGGAAAAAGCTTTCCCAGGCTCTTCCTGGTCTGAGCAGCTGCTGGGGGAAAGTTATTCGACCTCCAACGAGTGGTCGTTCGCCGTTATTCGTTTTCAAAACGCGTTGGCGATTTCTCCAAACCGTCCAGGGCTGCATGTTGAAAATGGCGAGGTTTTTTTGCGCGCAGGGAGGCTCGACCAGGCACTTGACGAATTCGAGCAGGAATTGCGGATCGATCCTCACAGTCTGCGGGCGCTGGTTCGGCGCGGAGAGGTAAGGCTGATCCAAGGCAGCATCGACGAGGCGCTCAGAGATTGGTCTCAAGCAATCGCAATGGACGAGCCCCGCGCGGAGCAGGTGCTGGGCATCCGCGAAACAGGGCTCGGAGACGCAGCCTTCGAGCAGCTTCCCGATCCGTTACGCGAACGAGTGGAGGCGCTTGCTCCCCAGCTCCGGCAAGATCAGGACCCCACGGGACACTTTGCACTGGCGTTTCTTGCCGTACAGAACGGGAGCTCCACTTCGGGAGCTGCGGAGCTTCCTCGGGACGGCGACGCCAGCTCGGCCAAGGATTCGACAAAGGAATGCACGCAAAGCAAAGTTAAGGAGTCGCTGAACCAAGGGCAGTTTTCGCAGGCGTCGCCTTGTTTCCACCGGATTCTGACGCCCCGATCATCCGCGGACTTCCGGATACAGATTGCCCAGGCACTGTTTGAATTGGGAAAGTACCAGGAATCGCTCGATGCTCTCGCCGGATTATCCCGCGCCGATCGGCACGCCCCGGCTGCATTCTATTGGCGCGCCCGCTGCTTCGAGAAGGTTGCGACGGCAGCCTATCTCCGACTGTATCAGGCAGACCCAGACTCCTATCGCGTGCATCAGCTAATGGCAGATCTAGCGGCTGCGAGGAATAACGACGCAAAAGCTATTGAAGAGTACCGCGCAGCCGTGGCACGGAAGCCCTCATTGCCAAATTTGCATTACAGCTTAGGGCACCTGCTCTGGAAAGAACTGAGTACCGATGCCGCGCGAACGGAATTCGCAGCGGAACTGGCACTGAATCCTCGTCATTCCGGAGCGCTTCACGATCTGGGCGAGTCTTATCTTATGGAGCACAAGACCGAACTGGCCTTAAGCTATCTGCAGCGTGCGCTGGAAGTGAACCCGAAAGATCCCGAGCTTCATCGGGACCTGGGAACCGGGTACGCCGACCTCCACGACTACGCAAAAGCGATAACGGAGTTTAAAATTGCGCTGCAAGCAGATGATGATGGTTCGCTGCATTACAAGCTAGGTCGAGCATATCAGTCACTGGGGCGGAAAGATGAGGCAACGCGCGAGTTTGCGATATCCACTTCGCTCAACCGCGAATCGCGAAGTAAACTAGAGAAACAGACGGAGCGACTCAATCAGATTGAGGGCACGCCGCAGCATCCCTAAACATCCGCAGCTTGGCAATCTGCGAAAAACAGGCTGGGGGAATGCGAAGCATCTACCGGGATTGATGGATATCGTGAGCCGACATGTATTGCGAGGCCTGAGAGACGTGGGGTGCGCGGGCAGTGGACCAAAACCTGGATGGCAATTCGCTGTTCTTCTGTTTTTCCTCGCTCACGCATTTATCACTCTGAATGCTCGGTGTCTGGCGAGTCCGTACAGGTTATCTCTATCTTTGGCCTGGGCCGCACAAGATGAGGCTGTCCAGCAAGGCCTGGCTGCGCTAAAGGAGAATCATCTCGATGTTGCGCTCGAGCGTCTAACTGCCGCTGAACGAGAGTCCCCACTCAATGCCAACATTCGAAACTTCCGCGGGATTGTGTTTGCGCAAATGGGGCGAAATTCTGAGGCGGTCAGCGAGTACCAGGAAGCCATTCGATTGGACCCCAAACTGGAAGACGCACATAAGAACCTCGGATTTCTGGAGTGGACCGAACACAACCTCGAGGCTGCACGTACGCACCTCAACCGGGCCCTGGAGATCGCTCCGGAGGATGCTTTCGCGCATTACTACCTGGGGCGTGTGCAGCTCGATGCCAAGGTCTACGAGAGCGCATTCAAGGAGCTGGACCGCTCTCAGGTTCCCTGGCCGGCAGACGTGGATTTCCTTGTCCAGGCTGCCGCTGGATACCTCGCGCTGGGCCGGCGGGATGAAGCACGCACAACCCTCGATCGTCTTCGAACTATGCCGCTCCGTGATGCCCAGGCTGTCAGCCTTGCTTCGCTGCTTGTCTCAGCCCATCAAAATGACGCCGCGATAGACCTGCTGCGCAAATTGAGGACGCGCCTCAATAGTGCGAATGCAGGTTGGGCTCAATTTGATTTGGCTCTCGCATATTTACTCTCTGCCAATTATGCGAAGGCGGCTGAGCGGGCGCAGGGACTTGTGAAAGCACAACCCATGAAGGGCGCGATGGCGCCAGAAGCCGGATCGGCATGGTCTTTGATTGGCATTGCGAGTGCTCGCCTCCACCAGCGGGAAACCGCTGTCGACGCTTTTCGCCAAGCATGCAAGCTGAACGCCACTCGAGAAGAGCATTGGCTCAATCTGACACGTGAACTGATGGACCTGAATCGATATACCGAGGCGATCTCCGCAGTGCAAGAAGGACTGGCATCGAATCCGAATTCTTATGCCTTGCACCTGCGGCTGGGTGCAGCCTATCTGGCCAGCGATCGTTACTCTGATGCGGAAGCCGTCTTTCGCCAACTCATTGCTGCAGGCGACCCTCTCCCCACGAGTTATATCGGATTGGCACAGGTGCTGCTGCGGACTGGGCGCGCGGATGAAGCTGTCTCCGAAGTCACTACCGCTGGGCAGAAGCTTGGGCCAAGCTTTCTCATCAGTTATTTTCGAGGACTGGCCCTCAACCGCGCCGGCAAAGCCGCAGAAGCGGTATCGGCCTTCGAAGAGGCTACTCAACTTGATCCCACCAGTTCCGAGGCTCACTTGGAACTGGGGAAAACCGAGTTGGCAACGCATCGGGTACACGATGCTGTAACCGAACTTCAGGAAAGCCTGCGGCTTGATCCAGGCAATGTGCAGGCACAGCGTTTACTCAGCCAGGCATACCGCCGGGCCGGAGATGAACGTGCCGCCTCTCAAGAAGTAAAAGCAAGTACAGCAACAAAGTCGAGTCCGGAAGCAGACCTGTTGGGAGATTTCTTGCCGCCTGAGTGGGAGTTTCCACCAGATTGAGCCGGGAACTGGAGTCAGCCAAGTTCGAGTCGCGACGCAAAGGTTGCAGATCGGTCCCTTGTAAGCTAATGTGAGGAACACTTCTCCAGGCGACCTCTGGAAGGCAGACCTTTGTTAGCCCATGGACAGAGTTGATTCCCTTATTCTGCGGCGGCGTTTGTCGGCACGGCACCCCTTATTGTTATCTTTTATTTCCTTGTTGATTCTGGGCAGCAATACTCTGGCTGCGCAGGCGGGAGCCGGCTCTTCAAACGTAAAGACCACCAACATCGCAAACTTTGAAGATATCGCGGCACGAGCGGGCCTTACAGCGACCACTATCTTTGGCGGAGTAGACACCAAGAAATACATTCTGGAAACCACTGGGACGGGAGCGGCCATCTTCGATTACGACAATGACGGCTGGCCCGATATTTTCATTGTGAACGGAATCATGCTGGAGGCCTCCAGCGGAGAAAACGCGCCTACGAACCACTTGTATCGCAATAATCACGACGGCACCTTCGCCGACGTCACGCTGAAAGCCGGCTTGGTTTCGACGGGATGGGCCCAGGGCGTATGCGTGGGTGATTATGACAACGATGGCTGGGACGATCTCTACGTGACGTATTACGGCAGGAACCGTCTTTTTCGCAACAAAGGCGGCGTGTTTGAGGAAGTGGCAGAGAAGGCGGGGGTCGCGGGCACGGGAAAGGCCTGGGGCACAGGATGCGCTTTCACCGATTACAACCGAGATGGCTATCTTGATCTTGTGGTTGCCAACTACGTTGATTTTGATCTCGCCACTGCACCCAAGCCAGGTGAGCGCGCCGCATGTACGTGGAAGGGGGTGCCCGTCATGTGCGGGCCGCGAGGCCTGGCGGGCGCGAAAAATGTTCTTTACCGGAACCGCGGTGACGGAACCTTTGAGAACGTAACCGTCAAAGCTCACATCGATCGAACTGAAGGGCACTACGGAATGGGGGTCGCGACATTCGACTTCGATGACGATGGATGGCCTGATATTTACGTGGCTTGCGACAGTGCTCCGAGCATCCTTTATCGCAACAATCACGATGCCACCTTCACCGATGTGGCGGTTTCTGCCGGCGTTGCCTTCAACGAGGACGGACGCGAACAGGCGGGCATGGGAGTGACGATAGGGGACTTCGACGGCGATGGCCGTCCGGATATTTTCAAGACCAATTTCTCAGACGACACGCCGACCTTGTACCACAATGACGGCAAGGGAGTGTTCTCGGACGTGACCTACGACGCCGGCCTGGGGCTGCACACACAGTACCTCGGTTGGGGGACCATGTTTCTTGATTTTGATAACGATGGCTGGCCAGACCTCATTCTCGCCAACGGTCATGTCTATCCGGAAGTCGATAAATTTCATTTGGGGAGTGCGTACCGGGAATCGCGCCTTTTGTACCACAACAATGGCAATAGAACCTTCAGCGACATATCGGGAATGGCGGGGCCCGGCATCAGCGCGGCCACATCCTCGCGGGGTCTGGGCGTGGGCGATCTGTGGAACGATGGCCGACTTTCCGTGGTCATCAACAACATGAATGACAAACCGAGTTTGTTGGTGAACTCGATGCGATCAGATAATCATTGGATCGGTTTGAAGACGGTGGGAACCCGTTCCAACCGCGACGGAATCGGCGCAAAAATCACAATCACAGTTGGCAAGCGAAAGATGACAGATGAGGTGCGCAGCGGCTCGAGTTACATTTCACAGAACGATCTCCGGGTGCATTTCGGGCTCGGCTTGGCGGCGAAAATCGACGCAGTCGAGATACGCTGGCCCAGCGGACTCTTAGAACAGTTCGACAACCTGGCGATCGACGCGATTCACACTCTGAAAGAAGGTTCCGGAACGACAGTTAATTCCAGCGCAGCGAGATCTCGGGCAGGCACCCATTAGTTTCGGGGACGGTCGTTCGCCGTTGCCGATGGTTCGTCCACCTGCAGTATCTGATCGGAACGTACGTTCTCCAGGATCTGGCGAGTACCGCTGGGCCAATGAATTTCAATTGTCTTAGCAGCGGTGTCGAGCCCCAAGCCAAAATGTACTCGCTTATCGCTCGAAGACAAATAGCTGCTGGAGGTCGTGACGGTTGCGAACTGAGCGCCCTGTGTGGTCACGATTTTGACCAGGGCCCCAATCGCGTCGCGATTACTCTTGTGTCCGACAAGCTTCAGCGTCAGCCAGTGGTTCGGAGTCGTGGTGTCGTTGTGAAGGATGTGCAGGGGACCATCGTTGGTGGTCACAACCGCATCAATTCGCCCATCGTTGTCGATATCTCCGATGGCAAGGCCCCGGCCCACCCAGGGCTCCTGAAACGCGGGTCCAGCCTCGCCGGACACATCGACAAAGCTTTTGCCGGTGTTCCTGGCCAGCAACATGGGTTCGCGATAACGAATGTTCGGCAGGGTCAACTGAATTGTGTCCAAATCGTGTCCTTGGGCGATCACCAGATCCTTCCAGCCGTCATTGTCGTAGTCGAAAAATCGGACACCCCAGCCCGAGTGTGTCATGGTCATGCGGCCGATGCCAGAAGGATAACTATCATAAGTAAACGAGCCGTCTCCATTATTCTGGAACACCGCATAGACCTGGGTGGCCAGATCGGTAATCAGTAAAGCCGGAAGGCCGTCGTTGCGGTAGTCCGTAAAATCCACTCCCATTCCGGCAAAGGAACGGCCTTCTCCGTCAACTGCAACTCCCGAGGACAGAGCCACTTCTTCAAAGGTTCCATTCCCGCGGTTATGGTAAAGAAATTCCGGCACCGAGTCATTCGCAACGAAAATATCGATGTGCTCATCCCGGTCGTAGTCCGCGATCGCGATCCCCAATCCTTTGCCCGCATGGTCAATTCCAATCTTCTGCGACACTTCCGTGAAGCGACCATTGCCGTCGTTGTGGTAGACGAGCGGGCTGATAGGACGAAAAGCATCCGGCGTGCAGTACGCTCGAGATCCCTGCTTGCGTTCTCCGCACCAGATGTCATCGAAATCCCACTGCATGTAGCGGAGCACGACGAGGTCAAGGAGACCGTCGTTGTCCAGATCAACCCAGGCAGCGCCGGTCGACCAACCGCCGCCTCCTATGCCGGCCTGTTCGGTAACGTCCGTAAATGTGCCATTGCCGCTATTGTGGTAAAGCCGGTTCCCGCCGTAGGCGGTTACGTACAAGTCTTCGTAGCCATCATTGTCGTAATCCCCAACTGCAACGCCCATTCCGTAGCCGACACCTTGTAACCCGGCCTTCTCGGTAACGTCTTCAAACGTCCCATCCGGCTTCTGATGGAAGAGACGGTTCCAATATTCGGGGCCCGTTTTCTGGGGAATCGATCCTCGAGGTGTGGGGTCGTTCAACCGTGCTCCATTCACGGCAAAGATATCCAACCGCCCATCGTTGTCGTAATCCAGCAAGCCCACCCCTGAGCCCATGGTTTCGATCAGGTATTTCCTGGAAGTGTGCGAGGCGAGGTACTGAAAGCGCACGCCGAGAGCTGCAGTCACTTCGATAAACTTCGGCTGAACCGGCTGCACGGGAACAACGCTGGAGCGCTGCTGGCACATGACCATTGGACTAACAACGAATGCGGAGACAATCAGCACCGAAACTTTGGCGGCGACCATCCCCCGAAATCGATTTGCTTTGCCCGCCAAACGACCTACTTTGAATCCCGATCAGAGTTTGGATCGCGATCAGAGCCGTTTCGAGATTCGAAAGCTTTGTCAGCGTCTGATTTCAAAAGGCTTTGGTATTCGGTGAGTTCGCGGGCACTGGCCTCGGGATTGCGGAGCTCACGGTAGACCTGCGCGAGCAGATAATGGGGCGGGGCTGCGCCAGGATCAGCATGGATGGCTGCAAGAAGCTCAGCCTTGGCGTTCTCCAGCTGGTGCAGTGCCTGATAGCAGTTTCCCAACAGCACATGCATCTGCGGAACCTCCAGGTGTGCTTTCTGCGCTACCTGCAAATAAGTCAGTGCCTCTGGGAAGCGTTGCTCCTGCACCGCAATGTCGCCCAAATATAAATTGGTCATCGGATCGCCGGGGTTTTCTTTCAACGCCAGCCTGAACTCCTTCTCGGCATCAGACGGTTGTCGTTGAGCCCAATAGGCCACTCCAATCGAAAAATGGATTCCCTGGGCATCCGGCCGTTTGTCGAGCGCTGACCGGTACTCCTTGATGGCCTCGGGATACCGCTTCTCCTCGGCGTAGATTTCGCCCATCAAGGCGTGCAACTGAAATGAATCGGGGTTGATAGTCTTGAGCCGCTCGATGGCTTGCAGCGAGGCATTCTTGTGCATTCGCGCCAGTTCATAAAGCGTATCGGCGTCGTTGGGTTTATTGGCGATCGTCTGGTTGAGTTGGGAGATCGCGTCATCGAGGCGGCCGCTGGATTGCAGCGCCAGCGCAAAATAATAACGGCAGCGAGGATGTGGTTTCGCATTTCCCAGCTCCAGTTCGAAGCTTTGAATTGCGCGCTGAAATTCGCCCTTACCGAAGTACGACATACCGAGGAAAAAGTTGACTTCCGGATACTGCGGCTCACGGGCAAGCACCTGCTGAAAGTGTGAAATCGAGCTGTCAAATTTCTGCTCTGTCTGTTCCAGCACGCCAAACCGTTTGAGGACCTCGAGATTTCCCGGGGACAAAAGTAACGCCCGCTCGTAGATGCGGGCCGCGGCGGCATAATCGCTGATTTTCTCAGCGTCGCGCGCTTGCTCCAGTAAGGCGTCGGCTCCGCCCTGGGCCCATGCAACCGTAGCAATTGCGAGTGCGCCGATTATGACCGCGCGGGTGCAGCGGTAGAGAGCATGACGTGAAATTGCGAGAGAAGGATACGGCCGCGAACCCATTTGAATCGAGTCTCAGGTCAGGAAATTACAAGCCGCAACAGTGTACTGCAGCGAGTCAATGTCTCTAAGCGTGTGAAAAGTGCCGCAAAAGTCCAATTAGCGAATTCGGCGGACCGCTACCAGCGTGGTTGAATTCGGCGAGCCGGACACGCTACGGGAGCGAATCAGAGCTTCAAACCAGATGTTTTCTGGAATGGTGTCCGAGGCGGGAAGGCCCAACGAGCGCTGAAGCTGGCGGCAGTTTTCCGGATCAGCCAAAAACCGGCCCGCCGCTTCCGTGCCCTCTTGCTGCAAGCCTTGCAGTATCAAAACGCTCCCGTCGTGGGTAAGGTTAGGAACCAGGTCAATGGTCGCATAGTCGTCCCCTCCCTCTCCTGTCCAGCGGAGGCCTTCATAACGCGCCTGTTCGCCCGGAAGCGGAGTCGTATTCACAAAAGCTTTTACGCTTTTTCCCACCGCCTCCTCGCCCTCGCGAAAGTTGAGCTTGTCGAGGAAGAGCGACACCCAGGGATTGGATGCCGGGGAGCCGACGAAAACATAGTTCTCATGATCCAAATCCCGTATTTTCAGATCCTTGGCGGAGCGCACAGAGACTTCCTTCTGCAGCGGGCCGGCTACTTTCACCAGAGACACGGCGTTCGCCACATCCGCGAATGAGGTGAGCGTCGAGTCAGAAATATAATCCGCAAAACGGGATCCGGCCTCGCCGAGTGTGAATACGCCAGACTTCTGGGGAAAATCCCGATTCAAGTATTGTTCAAGCGAACCGCGTTGCCCTGTCAGGATGCGCAACATTCCATAGTTGCAGTCCGCGACGACAATTACGGTTTTGTGCCGTGTGTCAAAAATCTGGGACACAGGCCAAGGCGGATTAACCCCCGCGACACTGGCAGAACGATCAGAGTGGTTTAGCCAGAGGATGGCCGTGCAGAGAACGGCCAGCACCCCGCATAAGGTCCACGGCAATATTGCGTTATTGGGCCGAGCCTCGACGTGCTCAATTTGCACCGGCGTGGCGCCGACGGCTTCGGGCCGAGCTGCCCGGAAAACCGGAGCATACGCTCCCTTGGGTATTTCAATGACAAGCGCTTCATCTCGCCCGACCCCGTCGAAATATTCATGGAGTTTCAGTCGTAACTGCCGGGCGTGGACCCGAACGGAGCTATCTTCGAGAGGACTGTATCCTTCCGGTTTGTGGAAGAGCACTTCACCGATATGTTGCTCCGTCAGTTCATGAGCCAACCCATGGATGGTTTGCTCCGTAACGTATTGGAGCAGATCGCGTAATCGGCAACTCTTCTGAAATGGTCGGCTCGATATGATGCGCTGTACCAGCAGCCAACGCTCGTCAGTGAGCAGGTCGTCGAGGAGTGGCGGTTGAGGGGCCGGGATACTCATGAGGAGGCGACGCATTCCAGATGCAAAAAAGTGCAAGCATAATACCACACCGAAAAATGAAATCAATCGAACTCGAATATCCCTTTGGCAAGGTGAATCACCATGAATTCACAAGCTACTTCCTTTTTCAGGCCTCCTCGTAATGGTTTTATATTACGAACACCAGTGTGGGGCACGGTTTCTTGCGGTATGAATTTCCGTAGATTGTTTATGGAACAGCGGGGGAACTCTTGCCAAAGGAGGCCAGAGTGAAACACTTCTTGCGTGTGTTTTCTGTTCTAGGGCTGTCCGTCGTGGTCTCAACCGCAATGTGGGGACAAAGTACCGGCGGGGCCATACAAGGATCTGTTGTCGATCCCAGTGGTGCAGTCCTTCCCGGCGCAACCGTCACTGCCAGGAACATGGGAACTGGGGTTATCACCACAGCAACTTCGACGAGCGCCGGCGTGTATGCCTTGCCTAATCTTCCTCCCGGTTCGTACGCGGTAACGGTTGAGGCGGCTGGCATGAAGAAGTACGTGCAAGAGGGTATTACAGTATCGACGAACAGCACCGTCGGGCTGGATTTGCAATTGCAACTGGGTTCAGCCACCGAGACGGTAACCGTCACCTCCGACGCCACGCAATTAGAGACCGAGACTTCAGATGTGGGATCGACCGTGCAAAACACCCTGATCCGGAACCTTCCGCTGGAGGTCTCAGGGACGATCCGTAACCCAGTGCAGTTCATCACCCTCATACCCGGTTTTGTCGGCAACGTAGGCAATGACCCGGGGAGCAATTCCACCGACGATTTCAAAGTAAATGGCGGTCAGATGGGCGCCACGGATGTACTTGTAGACGGGGTCTCGATTTCCCTGGTCTCGCCTAACACTCAGTGGAATAAAGGTGTGTCTTCTGATGGTGTGCAGGAATTTAAGGTGCTGCAGAGCAACTTTTCGCCGGAGTTTGGTGAGTCCGGCGACGGCATCGTGAATTTGACAATGAAGTCCGGCACCAATGAGTTGCACGGCTCCGCTTATGAATACCTGCGCAACCGTGCTTTGGATGCACGTGCGTGGACGCTCAACACACAGAACGCATTTAATCGTGCCACTGGCGCGCCGCTTAATCCCAAGCCCCCGGATACTCAAAACGACTTTGGATTTACCATTGGCGGTCCTGTTTATATCCCGCATCTCTATAACGGCAAAGGCAAAACATTTTTCTTTTTCGATTACGAGGGCTTCCGGTTTCATACGGGAAGCTCCGGTCCAACCAGCTACGTCCCGGAATCGTTTCGTAACGGCGACTTCTCAGCCCTGTGTGCGGCGAGCGAGGGCGAGACATTTACCGGTGGCGTGTGTAGTAACCTGAACCATCAACTGTACGACCCGACTACTCATGCCTCCATTTCTAACAATGTCTTGAGCAACGACCCGAATTACACTCCCAGTACGGTTATGACCAACGTTTTTGCGCTGCTACCGCCCACCAATGGGGGTTTGACCAGCAACGTTTTCGACCAGTCCACTTCCACGACGACCGCGAATTTGTGGGACCTCAAGATCGACCAGACCATCTCTAACAAGCAAGGATTCACTTTTGGTTTCGATCACGCCAATACTAAGACTGGCGGGTCGTCGATACTGGCGCCTTTCCTCGGATCCAAGACACCGCAAGACACACGGTATGCCCGGTTCAGCCACAACTACATCTTCACTCCAAACTTGGTAAACCAGGTTCTTGTGGGATTCAGTCGCCGGTTTCGAACCGAGGCATCCAACGGCCTGGGTGAGGACTGGCCTCAAAAGCTGGGCCTATCTGGCGTAGCGCAGACCACGTTTCCCTGCATCAAGTTCATCGGAACCGATTATCAGGATAACCTGAATAACTGCGGCGACTCGCAGTTCGCGGACAATGTGTACCAGGCAAACGATTCTGTGTCCTGGATTCGGGGCAAGCACAATTTCAAATTTGGCGGCGGACTTCGCTTCCTGCAATTTAACACGCGCCGGCTCACGCAATCTTCAGGCGAGTTCCATTTTCAATCGGACGAAACCAGTTTAAACGGTACCGGTGGTAATGCCGTCGCCAGCGCCCTTTTCGGCCTGGTGAATAATGGAACGTTGAATTACGGTCATACCATTGGCATACGCTACAAAAGTTACTCTTTCTTCGCCCAGGATACCTACAAGATTACCTCCCGCCTCACCTTGAATTACGGTTTACGGTACGACTGGGACCTGCCGGCCCGGGAATCCCAGGACCGATTTTCGCAGGTTGATCCTACCCTTCCCAATCCTGACGCAGGAAATATTCTCGGCGCCTACATCTACTATGGGAGGGGCCCAGGCCGCAATGGGAAGACCCGCCTGCAGGACACTTTCAAGAAGGCCTTTGGTCCCCGAGTGGGCTTCGCTTACAGCATCAATGACAAAACCGTCCTGCGCGGTGGATACGGCATATTTTACCAACCGTTGAAGGAGGGCTCGTTTGCGGACCAGGACGCCCTGGGCTTTTTCAACATTGAAAACCTGAGCGTCGGCAACGGTGGGCCTTTCCAGATCGATAATGGATTTCCTCACCTCCAGCCCCCGTCAGGTCCGTTCACACCCGGGGGACAAAATGGGAACGGGGGCGTGATCCTGATACCACGAAACAGCGGGCGGCCTGGCGACATTCAATCCTGGAACCTGGACGTTCAGCGGCAAATCACGAAGAACTTGCACCTCAGCGTCGCGTATGTGGGTTCAAAGGGAACGCACCTCCCGGCGCTGAACATTATCCCCAATCAGGTCAACCCGGCCCAGCTGGCGCTAGGAAGTGAACTGACGATGGATTCGAGTTGCCTGGCGGCGGCAACCTGCCCGAACGCTATTGCGGCGGGTGTACATTTGCCTTACGCAAGTTTCACGGGACCTCTTAATCAAGCCCTGCGACCTTTCCCCCAGTATGGCGATTTCAACCAGGAAGACAATTCCTTTACGCCGGATCGCACCGGTAACTCGACCTACCATTCCATGCAGGCGCAGTTGAACAAGCGCTTCGCGCAAGGGCTGAATTTCCTGGTCTCTTACACCGTGTCGAAGAACATTACGGACGCGGACTCGCAGGGACCAGGCGTTGCCGGCTTCATGGGGGCCAACGCCTGGATTGGGCAGAACTCTTACGACCGCCGGGCGGAGAAAGCGGTAAGCGAGCTCGATACACCCCAGCGCCTGGTCGCAAGCTTCTTCTATGAGCTCCCGATGGGGCGCGGCAAGCGAGTATTGAATACAACTGGCTGGGCGAACCGCGCAGTCGGCGGCTGGTATGTTTCCGGAGTAGTGCACTATCAATCCGGCATTCCGACGGCGGTCTATTCGAATTGCAGCGGTACGGCCGGCGATGTTTTATTCGCCGGATGTCACTTCACCGGCAGCGCACGGGTCAATGTGATTCCCGGGGTAACGCAGAGGAATGGCCGGGATCTGAATCCATTCACCACTCCTTTCTTCAACGCGGCGGCATTTTCTGCCCCGGCCGACTTCACCTTTGGCAATGAGCCTCGTACTCTTAGTAGTGCTCGGACATTCGGCGACCGCGGCGAGGACATCACGTTCGGAAAGAAAACGAACATCATTGGCGAGCGCGTGGTGATCGATTTTCGAGCAGAATTTTTCAACATTTTTAATCGCCACATTCTGCAGCAGCCTGGAGGACCCGGCGGCTTCGGCCCGCAGTTGGGTACTCCCTTTACCCGACCGGACCCCAATAATAAGGATTGCCCCGGTCCGTTTGCTTGTGGCTTTGGTTCGATCAGTAGTGCAAGTGGACCACGCACCATTCAGTTCGGACTGAAAATCGAGTATTAAGACGGCAAGCCCTGCTGAGCACGACGGCGCGGCAGGGCTTTCGTCCGCGCCATCCCGTAATAGCCACATGAAGCTCATTCATCGACGTGGCTTCGTGAAAACGCTGATCGCTACAGCCGTGGGAACTTCCCCGCTCTGCGCGGGGTCGTCCCCAGCGGCCGTATGGTTAGCAACTGAGAAGAAGTCGGCTTCAGCATCAGATCATCTTCAAAATGGAGATCAGCAACTGCAGGTGTCGTCGGGTAGAGGTACATTGACGTTTCAAAATTTTGTGCGTGTCTCGAACGAATGGCACCCCGCCACGCTGCCGCAGAACCCGCTTGTGACGGGACCCTCATTTCCCCTAACAGCGTCGACAGGTTCGAGGACAAAGGCCGCTCTGGCCTACGAAGGTTCTGGCGAAGCCGAAGGTCTGGATGGCAAGTCCCTCAGGTACAGCTGGAACACTGAGATCTCCGCGTTCGGAGATGTCGCGTTTCCGTGGTTTCGGTTCCATACCACGCTAAACCTGCCTCGCCCGGTCCGCCTGCAACAAGGGGCTCAGGTTGAGCCTCAGATCATCCTCTGGTTGTCTTCCAACTCGACACTCATGGAAGGCCAGTCTGGAAGTTGGAGGCGTGTGCTGCTCCAACAGCCCACGCGGAATTCATTGGGCGCATGGGGAAACGATCTGCCCGCCCTCTATCTGCTGGATCAGAACGCCGGTATCGAAACTCTGATGTATTTCGATGTCGGCGATATGGATTGGATGTCGATTGAAAACATCCCGCGTTTCCTGGCTTATCGGTGCTCGAGCATCTCTCGACTTAACCGAGACGGGACTCAGCGTCTTGGCGTCGGCCTCATCGCTAATGAAGCGACGGGCAATGTGCTTCCCGCCGGTGAAGTCAGATTCACGTACTGGCTGCTGCAGCGTGCATGCACCGAACTGCTGACTGAGCAACAGGCGGTCGCTCGCTGGATGCAGGCGTTGCTGCCTCTTTTCGAGGAGAAGCTGGCCTGGCCCCCCTGCGCGAGCACCTGGAGCGATTTTGCGGCTGGGACTATCAAGGAGCTCCAGCGAAAAGCACAAACGCAAGTCGAGGTCGCCGGACACACTGGCCTTCGCGCCTACGTGACGGAAACCTCACAATTGTGGAAACAGCCGGCTAACAACTTCGAACTGATGTCGGTGGCGGACGTCCTGTGGCCCTCCCTCCTCTATTTACGTCTGCATCCGTCGCCTGATCTACAGCAGCAATGTGACGACCTCCTTGCCGACCTCCCCGGTTTTTATCATGCGGACACTCACAGTATCAGTAACGATTTTGTGCGTGCTTCGAATGAAAAGGCGGACTCGTGGTATCCCTTCGAGAACGGTCTCGTTAAATACCCGATGATGGGAAGTCTTGCGGGATCGAAACAGATTATCGCCAACTTTCTCGATGCGTTCCAGACCGCAGAGCGAATGGCGCATGAATACGATTACCTGTTTCCAATCTATTACGAGGTCGCGACCCTTCGCGCCCAGGGTGCGGGGACAAACTACGCCATCGGCGGCCTTTATGCATGGGCAGCGTTGATTGCCAACCGCTTGACTGGAGAAGCTCGCTATCGCGACGAGGCGCGAAAGGCAATCCACGCTCTGTGCACGGTCCCGTCGGAACGCCTCTTTCACGAGCCCCAGGAACTCGCTTACGGCGCACTGGCCGCAGCCGACTTGAGCATGCGCGAAGAGGCAGAATACCTGCTCTATGAACAATTGCGAATGTTCTACTGGTATTCCGACCCGAGCCAGAAAACGCACGACGTCCGCGGCATGGTGCAAGCGGCGGCTTCCATCCTGTATCCGGCATTCAAGGAGAATATTGAGGCCATACTGCCGTGGACGGGAATCATGAAAAGGGGGATTGTCTTTGAAGGCCTGTTGCGTTTCATGGATCAGCAACGGCGCAGCAACTTCTTTTTCTTTGATAAGTGCTCCGCAGATCGCCAGAAAGTCGAGATGGGGTTCATCCCTTTCGAGAATCTCGGGACCCTGGAACTAGGCGGACAAACGGGTAACGTCGGAAAGGAAATCTATGGAGCGGGTGAATGTATCTGGATGTATCTGATGTTTGAGGCTCTCGGACGGATCAGCGATCGCGAGCTGATGCTGGTGAATCTCGATCTACTGGATATTCTCAAGGTGGAGGAATTTCCGCCGCGCCGGCTGAATTTCCTGCTTTACAACCCGGCCACAGAAACGCGTTCGGCATCGATCGCAATTCCGGCAGCGCAAGGCGGTAAGGTGCGAATCACTGAGAACGGAAACCTTGTGGCGGAAACATTGAATGTTCCCGGACGCGCGCTTTTACGACTGGTTGCCGATTTCTGAGGCGACCTTGTCTTGATGGCAGCGACGGGTCCTAGAGCTCACAGGCAGCCCTGGAAAGAAGGCATCCATCCATGACCAGCATGATAACTCGCACGCGCATGCGCGTTCTGTCTTTACTGATTCTTGTGATAGTCGCAGCCGCGACGACCACGCCGTTCAAAGTACCGTTCGGAGCCTGGGGTCGGCTGTCGAACACCCCCATCATTTCTCCCGGAGGGCAAGGATTTGAATCAGCCGGAACATTCAATCCTGCGGTGATCAAGTACGACGGAAAGTTCGTGATGCTTTATCGGGCCCAGGACCACAAAGGCAAATCGTCGCTTGGTTACGCCACTAGCGCGGATGGCGTTCATTTCGTCCGGCGATCTGAACCTGTGATGGTCGCTGAGGCGCCGTATGAGACTGGCGGCGGCGTAGAAGATCCCCGCGTGGTGAAGATCGGCGATACGTTCTATTTGACCTACACGGGATACAACAAGCTGGGTGGCAGCGGAACCCATGCCAGCGGTCCGCTCCACGGAGATGCGCAGCTGTGTCTGGCGACGTCGACGGATCTCATTCATTGGGAGCGGAAGGGCGTCATCATGCCTGCCTACAAAGGGAAGTGGAATATCGGATGGACTAAATCGGGTGCGATTGTCCCAGAGAAGATCCATGGCAAGTATTGGATGTACTACCTTGGCGACGCAGCTGACCGGGAAACGCAGATGTCGATCGCCTATTCGGAAGATTTGCTCCACTGGACGGACGCGCTGGACCACCCGGTTCTGTCCAGCCGGCCGGAAACGTTCGATTCCCACGTCGTAGAACCCGGGCCGCCTCCATTAATGACAGAAAATGGCATTTTTCTCGTTTATAACGGAGCCGACGACAAGAATGTGTATCGCACCGGATGGGTCCTGTTCGACAAGAATGATCCCACGAAGGTCGTGGCGCGCGCACAGGAACCAGTCTTCGAGCCGGCGCACGACTGGGAAAGAGTGGGCCAGGTTCCAAACGTTGTATTTGTGGAAGGTATGGCTCGCGACGGTGACCGCTGGCTTTTCTACTATGGCGGTGCCGATAAGTACGTGGGTGTAGCGTCCGCACCAGTTCGCTAACTATACAAGCGTCGCTGCTTAACATTTCTGGTTCGTGGTGGTTTCTTGTCGGATTGAAACCAATGCCTGCCGAATCTGTCGCGAGCTAAGACGGCTTGATCCTGGTAGTTTTCCAACTGCGAAGCGAAGCACTTCCTATGCGGATTTCACGTCGCCAATTCATCGCAACGTCAGCTGCGGCAGGTCTCACCAGAATAGTCCGAGGCCATGATTCAAGGGTTAGCGCGCAAGTTCGTTCGCCGAACCAAGACTTGACCTTAGCGCCGACGGGAAATGCGCAACAGGGCTACGGAGCAGTTATTCACTTCAGGGGAAAGCCGATTGCCCGGCACAATGACGGCGGAGAGTTCTCTGCGGTTTTCCAAAATTCCGATCGCAGTCTGCAGGATCAAATAAGGAACTGGCGGGCAGACTCCTACGAAGGCGCTGCTGATCATTTGCTGCTTAAGGGCAAGTGCAAGCTTCCCAACCTCAATGCGACTGTTGTGGCGGAAGTGCAGTATCAAGCGGTTGCACCGTACGTCATCCGCAAGCGGATCCGCTTCCATCAAATTGATGTATACGATTTGCTCTTTCAAGTGAGTAATTGCCTGGAGCCGCTCGAAGCACCTGCGTCGTTCTGGAGCTTCGATCAAGCCAACTGCAAGGGGGGAGCATTACGCGAGTACTTCCCCGCCGCTGGATTCCGAACGAGCACGGGAATCACCGTTGGCTTGCTCACCGATTCCGGTTATCGCAATCAATGGAGCCGGGTGATTCGAAGGGACGCAAAACCTGCGAAGCCAGCACCGCACCACGTTCCTGACGTCAACCTTTATTATGTGTGCCGCGGCGATGATCGCGGCCAGCATCATTTCTTCGTGAAGCAGACCTTCGGTGAAGCGCTGGTGCGAGATGGAGAAGGGAACTCAAGCACTCTTATCGTGCTGCCTCCTGCCGCGGCCTGGCGCAGGCTGGGGGATCTGCATTTGGAAGAACTAGACGGAACCATAAGCTTGTCAGCCCATGGACCCGATGGCAGGGCAATCATTCCTTTTCCCGCGAAAGATGGTGAAGCCTATGCTTTGCGTTTAAGGTACCGTTCGCCTCAGGCTTTCTCTTTGCAACTGTGGGACGTCGACCAGCAGCTTACCCAGCTCGGGAACATGACGCTCTACAACGATCGGATTCCTGCATCATCAGAATGGTCGGAGTTTCAGGCTGAGGTCTATTTTCCGTCGTTACAGGGGCAAGGCGGCGCCATATCCATTTCAAATGCGGACTCCGACCAGGGCATCAATGCGCAATCTTCGGGAGAGCCGCTAAGAATTGAGCTGGGAGAGCTGGAACTTCGCCGCCTGGCGACGCGTTTGGAGCCCTATCACCGCCTGGCAATGGATCGCCCGGAGGAAAAGACGTCATTCATTTTTGTCGACGAGCACACTCCCGACACGCTGCGCGGGTACCGGTCTGCCAGCCAACTGTATCTTGCGGACGGTCTCGGCTTCCGCGGAGGCGACACGGAGAAGGCCCTTTACTCTGATCTGATGATGCTCTGCTGGTCAGCCAGCCCCCAGAACCCTGAACCTATGGTGGCGCCCAGCATCTGGTATTCAGCCGCCGGCGAAATGTACATGCGCGACAGTTTCTACAGTTTAAACGGGATCCACAATCGTGAGTTGAACGAACAAGTTTTCAATGCGTGGGCCAAGAACCAAGGCGAAGACGGAGCAATCAATACGCTGATTGAGCCTAACATGGCGAATCTGGAGCGCAAATCAAACGACTCCACCCCGCTATGGCTCATATGGGCGCTACAGAATCGTGCGCGCTTTGGGACGACTTTGCCCATGGCGAAGATTCGGAAGGCCGCTGAATATTGCTTGCGAACCTACGATCGCCATCATGACGGTACATGCTGGGCTCAATTCGTGATGGGGCAACTCGATGTGATCGACTATCCGGAAGGCACCACGGACCTCTGCGAGAACCAAGGAATGCTGGCAGTCACACTACGAGTGATCAAAGAGCTGAAAATCCCGGGCGTGAGTGAACAGATTTCCGACGCTTACATCGAGGAAGCTGAAAAACTTTACCGATCTTATTACGATCCCGCGCTCAAGTTTTTTCTGCCTGCCCGCAATATTAAGGACGCGATCGGGTTTGGCGAAATCTTTCCCGAGTTCCTGTCACTGTGGCTGTTCGGACGCAAAATCCTGCGCGATGAGATGGTGATCCATCACCTGGAACGCATTCCTGTTCTCCTGCCTCACGGGGATGCTCCGCATCCCGCCTCCGGCGGCACAGTGCGTCCGATCTTTATCGGCTTGACACAGGAAGGCAAAGGCTGGGGTTACTTCACGGATCGGTGGCATCCGATGATCAGCAAGGAGCACGGCGCGAATTACGCTAATCACAACATGGACGGCATCTACTACAACGGTGGGAGTTGGATGCGACTTGAGATATGCGGTTACGTCGCCGGAAAACTTCACGGATGGACGAAAGCCGACCACGCGATCCAAAATCGACTGTGGGCGGAAACCAGAATCTCTCCTGAGTTCCCCACCAGCCAGGAATATCTTGCTACCGACCCGAACCATCCGTTCTTCGGCTACCATCGCGTGTTTGCGTGGAATGCTTTCGTTTTGCGGGCACTGGAAATGGTGGGGTTGCGTACACCTGAAATGGATCCCGACCACTTGAAGTGAAAGATGCGAATAAGCCCCTTCGCTTAGTTCTTTGCTGCGTGTGGTAGGCGATCGGCAATGCGCGTCCGACACTGAATGGCTGCACACCCGCTTCTCGCCGGTGTCACTCGAGTTCGATCTTCGCGAGCCCGTAAATGTTTGTTTCGTTGAGGTCAAGCATTAACATCTGGCCCCCTGCTTTGTTCACCGTAGTGTATTTCAGGGGTTTCATCTCGGCGAGGGTTCCACTCCACGTAACCCTGCGCGCAGTCTTTCCATGAGGTATGGCCACTTGGACCTTCAGGTCTCGTGCGGGCGTGATCGTACCGTCCACGGTCACGTCGTAATTGACAACGTGGAGCAGCATCCATCGATCGGTATTTTCCATCATCGTGGTAAGTTCCACAAACGGGGCTGCAGATGTCAGGCGCGTCACCCGCGTGCCGAGACGCTCTCGCACTTTGTCCGCAACTCGCTCCAGAAGTTTGCGCAATTCGGGAGCGATGTGGTTTCGTGTGTAGCCTTCGGGGATGTCGGCAAAGATGTCACCCATCGTCGGACCAAAGGTTGTGTAGTCCCCATGCGACTTCATCGGTATCAGGAAACGGGATGGCGGAATCTGCACGGGGACGAACTGCATCTGCCCTTTGCCGAGTCTCCGCGTAACCTCTGCTGCCGGATAACGTCCGTTGCCGAATGCTTGTGCCAGAGGAATCTGAGGTTGAGCGAGTCCATACTGATCTTGGTTTCCACTGGCACCCAGAACGAGCAGCGTGCCACCGGCCTTGGCATAACGCACCAGCGCTTGCTGATTTTCCGAACTCATTAGCGGAAGATAGGGAACGACGACCATGTCGAATTGGTTGATCGTGGGGCTCGAGAGGTCGTCTTCGGTCAGCATGACGTGAGCGATCCCGTTGTCCGCCAACACGCGCGAAGCGCTAAACGCAAAGCTCAACTCATCCGCGAGATACTGTCTCAACGAGGCCACCACCGCAACGTTCGCGTGCAGCCGTACGTTGCGCAGGCTCTCCTCGTTCGTCGCCAGGAACCGGTACATCTGAGTGGCGCCGGCCGGCGTCAATCGCTTCTCGCGAAAGACAGCGTGATTCGCCACGGCCTCCGCGATGTTGATCTGGGACATGGCATTCAAGCAGCCCTCAGTGGGATGAGGAAAAATCGGCGGCGTAATCTCTGTGGCATACACGATTACCGGTTTGCCATGCGTGGCTGCGGCCAGGAACTTGAACGCCGGACTATTTGTGATTTTCGCACCATGGTCGTCCTTGCGTGGTGCCGAGTCGAGGAATTCCTGCACTTCGGAGTAGACGAAGTCGTCGTATCCTTCGCGCCCAAGCATTTCCATGTTGCCAGCCGCGTCATAGCTGATGGGGCCGTAGCCGAACCCCCCAAACACATTTCCTGAGATCAGAAAATTGGGGTTGTACTGCCGAGCGACTTCGCGCAGGCGATGGTGGAATTCCGCCACGGAATACCCGCGGAAAGTATTCCATTCGGTCCAGAATGGCTCCCCACGCTGCTTCGGCAGGGCGATGTTCTCATAGTCGTCCGTGCGGTACTTGGCCTGCGCCACCTTCGCGGGAAGGTTCTTCTTCAGATAGGCCGCGAAGTTCCGTTTGCAGTACCCGCAGTAGCACGTTCCGCCCGCGATCTGCGTCCAGTCGATGTAGGAGCCATCGATCCCGGTTTCCGCCTGCGCACGTATCCGCCCCTCCATCAACCGAGTGAAGTACGGATTGTTGGGGCAGCCCCAGGTTTCAAACTCGCTGGTCGTTTCCTGGCCGTACGGGGCATAGCGATAGTGGGGGAAGCTGCCATCAGGCCGAACCGTGATCCACGTCGTCGGGTCGTCTGCCGGCCTGGGGCCCAGGTAGTCTTCGTAATCGTTCCACTTTTCGCGCCAGAATTGCAGCATCCGGATCTGATCTTTCTGCGGGACATCTTTGTTAGACGCCGAACGCCCGTGGATCGAACTCGTGAGATATCGGAGTACGATGTAGCCTTTGTCGTGCAAGGCGCGATTGGTCGCCTTGGCTTGCTCCATCCCGCGATTGAACTCTTCGCGAGTCACATCTTCGAAGCTGGGCGCGCCGCTTCCAAATGTGACCGTCATATTGTTCGTCTTCAGGAATTCCAGGTCGGCTTTCTGGCCCAATCGCCAATGACCCCAGTCAGTGTCGGGTTTCCAGGTTCCAGGCTTCTCCTGGGCGAATGTGACCAGCAACGTCGTAACTATTAGAAGTGCGTATCTGACTAGAAGCCTTGATCTCATAGCGCCTCCTTCACGATTCATTCCAAGAAATAGAGAATTAAGACTGATTCTTTGGTTAAAGCGGGAAGTTCCAATGCATACGTCTGCCCGATTGGTCGAATTTTCAAGTCCCGCTCACCCAGTGTCGCCCGCCGCAACGGTTGATCAGATCGCAAGCTAAGCTGCGGCGGTTCCGGGCCTGACGTACCAAGACGCAATGCCAGGGTGCCCGGAGTTTCTTTCACTGCGAGGATTGGGAAGTTTGCACGCGTCAGGTGAAATCCAGAGGCCGATACCTTCACTAGCTCAATACGACGATCCGACCGCACGAACCCTTTGATGTGACCATGACTGTCGTCCCACTCCTGCCAGTCGGCATTCAGTACGACCGCCGGCTCGGCGACTGCAACTGCGAATCGGGCCTTGGATTTCGCCTTTACACTGAAGCCCAGCCCCGCCGGACTCGGCGTAGCCTCGGTCATGAGCTTCGACACGTAAGTCAGATGAGATGCAGTCGTCGGTTGGGCACCCAGCTTGATCGTGATGGTGTGCTTCTTTTGGGGTGCGAGATTTGGCAGAATCAACAGCCGGTCATCAAAGGCTGGATGTTCCCGTCCATCGATCAGAACCGACTGGATGAACTTGCGAGTGTTCTCAACCCGGACTCCCATGCCACCCAGCGAGTCCGCGGTATCATTACGGCGCAGACTGGAGAGGTCGAGCGTCATCTCGATGGCGTCGTTCGATGCCTTCCACGAATAATTCCATTGCGCCATCGCCCGTAGTTTTTGCGCGAGTTCCTGCGGTTCAGGACAATAGACTGGAAGCGTGGCAAACTTCGTTTTCATTGCTTCGTAGAACGGGAAGTTATTCTCATTCGTGATGCGCTTGTCCTTGCCCTCATGGACGGGCGCCGACGAGATTGAGTAGTCATGCCACATCTCGTTGAAGATCACTCCCCGCCCGACGTTTTGAAACATGTGGTCGAAGATGGCTTCTTCGTTAGCGGTAATCTGAGCCGTTGTGTAGCTCCACGTAGGGTCATAGAACCACTGGTAGTCAGGGTGGGGAGAATTCTCAAGCACGACGAAGTCCTTGTTCGCACCGGTAAACCAGGTCATGTTGCCAAAGCCCAGTGGCACGCTCTGCTCCAGGCCATGGGTCATGTAGAACGAAAAGCGCCCAGCGACTTCGCCGTAATCCTCCATCGGGATCGTGTCGCCGGGATTGATCATGGACTGAATCTTGCGAATGGGGAAACCCTGCGCCCGCATGTTCTGCTCGATTTCCTCCACCGACCCATCGAGTTCCTCGCGCCAGCGCTCCGTGGTCATTTTGCGATCGATTTCGTGGAATTTGCTATGAGTTCCAATCTCGCCCCCGAGATCCTCGAGGCGCTTGCCGAGCGGCGCCAATTTGTCCCAGCCCGCCTTCTTCACGAAGCTGGATACCCAGGTATAGAGCGGCACGACGCCAGTTTCTTGTGCAACGCCGGTAAGAAAATTGAGCGTCTTGAGTTGGTAGTTGAGGTCGCCGCTGTTGTCTCCATCAAAGCGCACAACGGCGGTCAGGTTAGCATTGGAGACCTGCGGAGCAGGGAACGGGACATCCACATCACCGTAGGAAGCCCATTGAACCGCGCGGATCATCGCGGTCCAGAGTTGGTTCGCATAGATGACTTGCGGCGGGTCATTGCGAAAGAACGTTCCAGCGCCTGCCGAGGTTCCAAAGTCACTCACGAGAACAACGCGGCTACTCCCCAGTGTTGCGCAGGAAAGGTAAGGGAAACTGTGCTGGCCATCGGTCGAGGCCAGTAATACTGATCCGCCCGATCTCGGCTGCAGCACATTTGTGGCGGACGCGAGCGCCGGCGTCAGGAACTGCGACACCTCGAATCCACGCGTCACATAATGATCATTTGAAGTGACTCGAATCCGGTACTCGGTTCCGCCCAGCAGTCCTTTGTATTCCAGCCCCAGCAGATCATCGAGAGCGTGATGATCGCGCTCCTTCTCGTTCTCGTCTTTGGTGGCGAGTTGCCCGTCGAGCACCACGCTGTGGTTCCCGGCAAGGTAAGCGCGCAAGCGAAGAACGATGTGTGAATACGTCGCCTCATCCACGAAGGCGGCCTGGGCGAACACGAGTGTGGAGTACTTCGACAGTTCCTGGTCGCCAGGCATTTCCTCCACAAAGAGTGTGTCGTAAGGAATGCCCGCCAGCGTCGCGATTCCGACCCAGCCGTGTCCGGCCAGTTGACTCGTCTCCCACGCGTGGTGGTAGCTGGTTTTGCTCAGAAATACTGCCAAGCGGGGCTGCGTGAACGATGCGGTCGAAGCAAACGCCATTCCGCACAGGAGCAGCAGGACTGCAGCGAACCGCAATATCTTCATTGCCAACTCCTCGGCCAAGGAATTACCCGCTCAGCAACTCACTGTGGCCGCACTTCCAAAAGCAGATGTTTTTCAAATTCAACCGCCAGGTGGGCATCGTGTCCCGACACTGTTCCAAGCCTGGTTCCGTTGACGTAGTCGACGACGTCATAGGTTCGGCCTTCCAGGCCGCGAAGTTCAACGGGACCTTTCCAATGCCTGGCATAAAAAGCGTAGTACAGAGTCTGCTGCTTACGAATGACGTGCGTCTCGGGTACATCAAAACCAATGTCGTAAAGTTGTCCGAGATATTGGCCTTGCGAGAGCATCTTTTCGCGATAGATGCGAAGCCACTTTTCGAACTCTTTCTCACGCAGCGGTGTCAAATCAGACTTGCTTCGCTTCTCCGCCAGCGAGGGAAGGACAAACTGGGTTCCGACAACGCCGCCCACGCCGAGCGTGGAAGCAAAGTCGTCTCCCCCATCGCTCAGTTCGACGTGATCGCCGAAGTACGGGATCGAGTCTCCCATCAGAGCTTTCAACGTCTTCGCCTTGGAGCGGACTTGGAACGAACTGCCAGGGTCGGAGGCAACGGACATATTGAAATGGGGCATAGTGAAAAAGGAATACGCGGTGCCGCAAGGGCAGAACTCCACCAGCGACCCGGGCTTCACCGTTTGGGCGGTCTCGTAGATCTCGCGGAAGAAGTCCGGCAACGCCTCAACCGATTCCTCCGGCCGTTCGTGGTGGTGAGCCGGGTTATAGCATGCCGGAACGCCGTTCATATCCTGGCCATCCAACTTCAGGCCATCGAAGCCCCAATCCACCAGAATCTTCCGCACCAGCGCCTTGTGGTACTCGACAACACGGCGGTCCGCCGGACAGAGGTAATAGGAATTCCACCAGGAAACTTTTCGGGTGGAACCGTCGCGGTTCTGCAATTCGTAGTCGGGATGATCCTTCAGCAGTGCAGAGTTCGGCACCGCGCTGAGCGGAGACCACCAGAGCTGGGCGCGAAAACCTTCCTGGTGGATGCGGTCAACGAGAGCCTTCATATCGGCGTCGCCACGGGGGAATTTCTTGGGATCGAGCGCCCAGTCGCCGACGTTGTTCTGCCATCCATCGTCGAGTGTGACCCAGACGAATCCCAAGCGTTTGACCGTCGGGAGCGTGTCGAGCAATTGTTGCGGCCGCATGGTTCGTCCGTATCCCCAGGCGCACCAGATTGGGCCAAACCCGCTGTCCGGCGGCGCGGGTGTCTGGAAGCCTTGCCTCTTCATCATGAAACGCCGGTAGTCGACCAAGGTGCGGAAGTAGTCTCCCTGGTGGACGGCCACGAAAGTACGAAAGGTATTGAGACTCTCTCCCGGATTCATCGAGCTCGCGTACAGATATTTCACGGCGATCTTGGCATGACCGGAATCTGGCATCGACACCGGTAGCGATACCAGCTTCGGCCGCGGTTCGACGTGCCCCACCGCGACGCCAACATCCCGGCGCCAGACGTCAACGATTGGCGTTCCGCCGCCGTAATCGCTGGCGTTCATACCGAGAAAGTTCTCCTGTCGGAATTTGTCATGCAGCGGCACGATCCAGTTTGGACGTTTCTCATAGGAACCGCTCTGGTAGGACCAGAAGGCCGGCATGCGGCTATTGTGCTGCGCGTTCAACGTATAGGCGTTGTTGGTCCAGCCTTTGACCGCGAGCTTGGTCCCGCCAGTGTTTGCGTAACGGACATCAAAGAACGCCATCGCGGGGAAGTCATCGTAGATGGTGACGGAGACTTCCTTGGTGAGTGGGCCGGCTTTCCCCACTACGATGAGCCGTTCTCCCGCTCCATAAGCATCGCTAACCCGCTCGCTCTTTTGTGAGACCAGTGAAAATTCGCTCCATATCTTATCGGCGATTGTCACTCTCTCGCTGGCAACAAATGGCCCTATCGTCGTTTCATTGCCGTCAAAGCGAGCGACCACGCGGCTATGCAGATAGCGATCGAATTGAATTCTCAGGTGTTCCCCTTGAATCTGAGGCGTGTTCGTGGAGACGTCGGCAGCGCCAGCGTTTAAGCAGGATGAGAACACAATGGCGAGAACAGCAGTCGTCGCCCAAACCCTTGAGACTGTCGCAGCTTTCGGCTCCCCAAATCGGTTACCGCCAGCTTGCGCAACCGCTTTCCCAGTCCGAGACATAGAACACCTTTCTCGACTGCCACGGACAACGTTAAGCACGCTGTTTTACTGAGCACGCGTCAGCGTACACGCGCAGGACTCGGCGAATGTGATACTCAATCATCCGTTCGGGAACAGCTTGCAGTTCTCCGCTACGGATTGCTTCGTATTCCAGGGGCAGATACTGGCTAACGAGGGTAAGAGGAATCGGTCTCTCGCCAAGGTTATCGAAGAGTTGAGTGATCTCTTTCTGGACCGCAGGCTGATTCCAATAATATCGGCAGCGATCACTGTAGCCGTATGTGAGGTTGCGGCGCACCTCATCTTCATCGCCGTGATAGTACGATCGCCAGTAAGCGGGATCGCGCAACATGGCGGCTTCCAAAGCTTCGCGCACGCGTGAGATCTGACGCTCCGACTGGCTTGCGTAAAGTTCCCGCTCAATGGCACTCAGGGCCAACACCGCTTCCCGGAAGGCAAAGGTCAGCCATGGACCAACCTTCAAGATCGCGAAATGGTCCTCGACCATCCGGGCTAAGGCTTGAGGAGACTGGTAATCGGTGGAATGTGCTTCAAAAACGATCCCTGGATACTTTGACAGTGCGGCAGACAACGTCCGTGCTTTGCCACGATCGTAGTCGAAGATTGAGTTGGATCCGAAATCTACTCCCGGTTGAACCACTAAAGCGATCACCCTTTCCCAAACGGACGACAGACCCAGTTCTTCAAACGCGAACCGGAAGGTTTTTAGCGTTCGATGAGCATCCTCGGCCTTTGTCACCGCAGGGGAATGTGCGTCGACAGATTCTCCACCTGGCGCGGGAACCTCGGTTCCGATCACATAAAGAAGTTGCGGAGAGTCGGACGGTAATTCCCGATATGCTTTCTCTGCAGCCTGGCACAAAACAGCGGCCCGGTGGGCAATCGTTTGCTCTGTGAGGCTTCCCTGCTCGTCGTCGCCGCAAGGCATGCTCGCGTCAAGATGGATCTTTTTGTATCCCGCAACTACACAATCGTGCACCAGTTCGCCAGCTTTTCTCAGTGCGGAAGCCGATGCTTCCTGCCGCCATGGAAATGGACCCATGTGATCCGCGCCGAGCAAGACTCGCTCTGCTGGTAGTCCGGCACTTCTTGCAGCGGAATGGACGAACTTGGCAAACTCGCCAGGTGTCAGGCCGGTATAACCGCCGAGCTGGTTGACCTGGCTTGAAGTCGACTCCACCAGCAGTAGCGAACCATCCTCTAACGATTGCTGGACGGCGGCTTCGATCACCGCAGGATGAGCGGAGCATACTGCAAATATGCCACCTTCCCCTGACTGGCGATTGCTACGCAAAACGTCCCGTAGCCGGGTCGTCGAGTCGTCGCGTTTCTGGTTCAGGGTCAATTTCTGCAGCCCACTGGAAATGCTCTCATTACATCCGTCCCTAGGGGAAGGAAAACGTAATAAATCGTAATATAACGAAAGAATTGAAAAGTCAAGTGAAGAGCAGGAGGCCGATTTTGTCGTCGGTCCCAAATCAGACACAAACTGATCGATGATCTGTTGAAGGTTGCTCCATGAAAGAATTCTGATCCCTTTGCATCCTGCCCCCGGGCGCAGGATCGCCTGAATCTCGCTGCTATCTGATTTCGGGTTTCGATCTCCTGTCTACGGCCTGGCCATCTTAGACAGCCAAGAGGCTCGGTACGCTGTAGAATGCGCTCTGACAAGCCTGTCCTATAATGACGGCACGAAATAACGGTAGGAGCAATCCATTGCGCATTCCCAAGGTTCCCAAAGCGATCTTCGCACTTGTGCTGCTCATTTGCGCAGCACCATCGGCCCTTTTCGGACAGGGACAAAGCACCGCCAAGCCCCGGCCTCGCGTAATCGTAATTGGTGTAAACGGTATGGAGATGGACGTGATTCGTCCGCTCATCCTCCAGGGCAAGATGCCCAACCTCGCGGGCGTCATCAAAAAGGGGACGTATGGCAAGTTGCGTACTGTCTCTGCGCCCAACTGCCCTCGCGTCTATAGCACACTTTTCACCAGTACCAGGCCCGAGGAACACGGTGTCAGCGGCTTCATTGTTGGGGGAATCACTGCCAACACCAACATGCTTAAGGAAGAGCCCATCTGGTCCATGCTCTCCAAGAACAACATCACCGTGGGAATGGCAAATGTCCCCGCGACTTTTCCGGTGTTGCCCGTAAACGGATACATGATCAGCGGCATGTTGACCCGGGGCAAAAACTGCGAGGACGGCGTGCTGTGCGCACCCAAGCTTTCGGAGGTGCAAGGGGGAGAAGCGGTCTATCCACCTGCCCTGAAGGCGGAATTGATCAAGAACGTGGGAGATTTTTATATCGACTGTGAACGCATGCCGTCGGCCGAACAACTGAAGGACCACGAGCCCGAAGTGATTGACGCGTGGCTGAAAAAAGTGGACGTGATTCGCGCTCAACAAACTCAGCTGTTCGACTATTTATTAAGCACGCATCCTACTGATTTTACCTGGCTGGCGCAGTCCTGCGAAGATCGGACCGGACACTGGCTTTATCCCATTGCTCCCTACAATGCTGGATACAATCCCAAGATCAATGCGATCCGCACCGACGCTTTTCCGAACGAATACGTCGGTTTCGATGGCGTTCTGGGCAGCATTTTGAAACACGTTGATGAGAAGACCTACGTCTTTATCGTCTCCGATCACGGCATCAAGCCGCTACGCGAGTTTGAACAAACCGACCCCCACGCGCACATGGACCATGAAAAGACCACTCCCGTGATCGCAAAACACGATTTCGCCGACGGCGATGATGTCCCGGGCTCATTTTTCGCCATGGGCCCCGGCATCAAGCAAGGCCTTCGCCTGATGGGTCTCGAAGTCAGCGTCTACGATCTTGCTCCGACTATCTTGCACCTGTACGGGATAGACCCAGCGAAGCAGATGCGGGGCCGAGTGCTGAGCGAGATTTTCGAGAATTCCGACGGCAAAGTTGCGCAGAAGTAATGAGTCGCCGCGAACAATCACAGATCTGAGTGGCGATTAGCGGGCGCCTGCGAGCTGCTCCGCTGTTCAGTTTTTATCACCCGGCGTCTTTTTCGCTTGACCGAGAAGAAAGTTGGCTCGACTTTCCGCCCGTCTCGCTTCAAGTTTTCTGCCCAGCCCTGAATAAGCCTTTGCCAACAGCGTGAATATATCCGCATTTCGTGGTTGCGATTTCGACAGCGGCACAAGTTGCCGGAGCGCATCCGCAAACTTCTGATCGGCAAGTTTCGTCCTTGCGATTCCTATCTGCGCATCCACCCTCTCCGGCTGTAACAAAAGGACAGCTTCGAATTGGTCCTCGGCTGCTTTGACGTCTTTCAGCCCCAGAAAGACTTGCCCGAGCAGCACGCGCGCGTCGGCGGACTGGCGCGGAGCAAGTCGTACGCTGTCCTGCAGAGCATCGCGGGCGCCCGTCAGGTTGCCGGCCTTTACCAGGGCTTTGCCCGCGTAGAAGGCTGCGGTGGGGTCTTCGGGACGCAGCGCACGGGCGCGTTTCAGATATTCCGTTGCCATCGCATACTGGCCCGCATGCAGTTCCAACTCGCCCAGTTGCATGAGGGCGGTCTGCGAGCTGGGATCGAGCGACAGAACTTTCTCAAGACCAACCTGAGCATCGGAATAACGTCCGTCCTCCGCCGCCATCATTGCTGAGTGCAGCAGATTCTGTTGCTCGATCTTGTCCTTGGGGTCGGGCAACAGGGAAGGCTCAGGAACATTCGTCGAACTGCCTGCATCGGCGGGGCCCAGGTAGCCCAATGCCCGCAGCTCGTCGAGGGTGCCAGCTCCAACTGTTCCCCCCGAAGGTGCCATGGGAGGCTTCTGGGCGCGTTCGTCGGCCAATGTTTTGCGGAGCCTTTGGACAGTGGCGTCCCAGGGTGCGTAGGTGTTTTTCAGTTCGCCGGGATCGGCGTTCAGGTCATACAACTCGGGCCGGGGCGCCTCGACAAACTTGAACCCTTCAGCCCGAACCGCGCGCAGCGGCGCCCAGCCAAAGTGCAAGGGATAGTCCGTCTCCGCGAAGAGGGTTCGGCTGACGGATTCTTCCCCGGAGAGGTAAGGCTTCAGCGACTGGCCATCAAGGGTTTGGGGTGATGGAATGCTGAGCAAGTCCAGTACCGTGGGCAGTATGTCAGTGGTGCGAACCTGACTTTGGATCACCGAACCGGCGCTCCTGCCGGGCAATTTCAAAATCAGTGGTACATGGAGGGTGGAATCATAAAGGAAAATTCCATGCGTCTGTTCGTGATGTTCGCCCAGTCCCTCGCCATGGTCCCCGACGACGATGATTAGGGAGTTGTCGAACCAGCCATGCTGCTTGAGATGGCCGATAAAGTTTGCCAGCGCGGAATCGGCAAAGGCAATTTCGCCGTCATACAATCGGTCTTTGTACTGCGTGGAATAAGGCGCGGGAGGCTCATACGGGTCGTGGGGATCATACAAATGGACCCACACAAAGTGAGGACCCATGGGATGCGCGTCCTGCCAAGCCTCCGCCCGTCGCACCACTTCGGTCCCGCGGCGCTCGACGCGTCCCCAGCGTGACTTCGTCGGCGAGCGTTCTGGGAAATTGTCGTAAAAATCGAACCCGCGATCCAGTCCCGGTGCCAGCGCTTTGCTGTCGAGGATTACAGCCCCGATAAATGCCGCCGTCTGATAGCCGCGTTTTTTGAGAAATTCTGCCCAGGTCGGACTCTCGGACACCAGCGGTCTTCGCAAAATCGGTTACGCCGTGGCCGCTTGGCAACAGGCCAGTCAAAATACTGGCATGAGAACTATTGGTGATGGGACTAGGTGTGAAGGCTTGCGCGAAGCGGATCCCGTGCCGCGCCAGGTCATCGAGGGCTGGAGTCTGAATGTCCTCGTACCCATAAGAATGAACATGATCAGCGCGAAGAGTGTCGATCGTGATCAGGTACACATCCGGTCGCTGCTGCCCGCGGCTCCCTGCCTGCCCGTTCGCCACGTCGATCAAGGTCAGCGCGCACAGTGTCAGGATTGAAAAGGCACGCATGCGGCCCAGACTAGCATGATCGCGGCGTCAGACAAGCGAGGCCGGGTTGGTGCTTCCTCGATCTGAGACGAAATGCGATTTGCGCCTGACAGCGCTGTCTTCGGGTGTGCTGTTTCGGAGTTGACCGTGAGTCATGCGGATTTCCTCATATTTTGCTTGACTAGATAGCCCGTCTACGTTGACGATCCCGGCTAACTAGTTTTGTTCGCAGCGGGTGCCGTTCACTAGCAAGATCCGAGGGGGCAAGATGGCAGTGGACCGTATTCTGCGTGGGGCGTTTTTTCTCCTTCTCACGAGCTTGATCGCAAGCATTCCTCTGTTCGCTCAGAAAATCACTGGCGACATTTCTGGAACCGTCACGGATCCGAGCGGCGCTGCGGTGTCGGGCGCCGTCGTGAATGCGGTGAATGCCGGAACGAACGAGAAGGCGTCCGCCACTACCAACGAGACTGGCTTCTATCGCATGGTCAACCTGTCGCCGGGACAATATCGCGTGAGTGTCGAGGCCCCCGGCTTCAAGAGCATGGAGCGCCAGGCGACGGTCAGCATTGCGCTGGTCACCGAGTCTAATTTCACATTGGTCGTGGGAAGCAAGGGCGAAACGGTGGAGGTACAGAGCGTTGCGCCTCTGGTGGAGACTACCGAAGACCGGCTCAGCACATTGTTTGACGACAGACAGGTAGCCGACCTGCCAAACAACGGTCGCGACTTCAACAATCTTTTGGACGGCGTACCTGGCGTGCAACGCAGCCCGGGCGGCGGATTCCAGAGCTTGAATATCAACGGGCAGCGTGCCACTTCCAATAATTTCGCGGTTGACGGTATTCCGAATAATGACCGCTACTACGGGGAGTCATCGCTTGGCCAGGCGGCGATCACTGGTACCGCCGCGGCTTTGATCCCGCTCGAGGGTATCTCGGAGTTCAACGTTCAATCCAATCCCGGCGTCGAGTTTGGCGTGAAGGGTGGCTCCGTCATCAATATTGGCCTCAAGAGCGGAACCAATGAACTGCATGGAAATGTGTTCTGGGACCGGCACACGGACGCGTTTGATGCTCGAAACGGGTTTGCGTCTGAAGTAACGCCGTTCCGATTGAATCAATTCGGTGCGTCGGGCGGGTTCCCAATAGTAAAGGATAAGGCCTTCGTCTTTCTTTCCTACCAGGGATTTCATTTGAAAGATCAATTTCCGGCCAGCGTGAAGCTACCGACTGCGGCCCAGATTGCGGACGCGACGGCATGCGTTACTACCGGCGTAAATCCTAATAATTCGGGAACAATCGGCCCAGACGGACTGCCTTGGACCACGTGCTTAAACGCCGGTCCTGGACCCGGCAGCGATCAGATTTTTGGAACCGCTGATGATGGTACGTTGAACTCGATTGGTGCTGATTTGGTGTCTTTCCTCCCCACAAGCTTAACTGGCACTGAGAGAATCACCTCCGACAATAAGTTGGACATCAACAATTTTCACGTGAAGTTTGACTACGTGTTCAACGAAAAACACCGTGTCTCAGTGAAATACTTGTTTGGCGATAGTTTGCAGAGCCAACCTGCGACTGCGGGTGTCCCGCATTCGGTTGGTCAGCTGGCGACAAATCCGAACATGTGGAATTCGGTTGCGCCTTCACGCGCCCAGCTCGCAGGCATCAACTACACGTGGACTATTAGTCCGAACAAAGTACTCGAAAGCCGGATTGGATACCAGCGATTCTCCCAGCGTATTGGAGTCAACAATAACCTCGACCCGAATGCGCTGGGCATTAACACTGGTCCACTGGGAGCAGGCGCCAGCGACACGGAGAATTTCGGCGTTCCATCCCTTTACTACCTCGGTTATTTTGGACCCAGCAGCAGCGGATACTCAGTGGTGGGAGGCATTCAGGGATACCCGATCGTGACACGGCCAGATGCTTCTTATGACTGGCAGGAACACTTCACGATGATCAAGGGAAACCATACGATCAAGGTCGGCGGCCAGTATCAGGATGCTTTCACAAAATCTCGGCGCGACCGCTCCCGCACGGGTTTCGGATTTTATTACTACGGGTTTTACGGATGCGGTACAGCGCCCTCGGCCACATCTACGACAGGATACGTATGCAATCCGCAGTTTGCCAGCGTAACTCAAGACAACCCTGTGGCTGCGCTGAACGAGCTATTGTTGGGGTTGACGGAGGACGCCTCTCGCTCTTTTGGCGTAACCAATCGACATATCTTCCAGAAATCTGTCGGCTTGTATGTCCAGGATAGTTGGAAGGTCAAGCCCAACTTCACGTTGGAAGCCGGTGTGCGTTGGGATCTTGCAGGCGCACTGGGAGAAAGAGATAAGCTGGGCTCTAACTTCCTGCCGGACAGCCCTAAAGCGGACTCAGAGGGGTTCGTGAGCTTGGCGAAGCAGCCGCTTTACGGGGTCGACAAGAACAATTTCGGGCCGCGCATAGGATTTGCCTGGGACATTTTCAAGAATGGCAAAACTGTCCTACGTTCCGGCTACTCGTTGAATTATGATCTGCCGAATTTCGGGGCACTTCACGCTCCTCAAACTTACTTCAATATGTGGAGCGGGACCCGGTCTGGATTCTTCACGCAGACTTCGCAGGGTGTTTTCTCGGTCGACATCACCACCACTCCCGGAGACAATCAAGCGATTTTCGACGGTGGTACTAAGACCAATGATCTCTGCCTGTACTTCCTCTGTATGTCTCCTAGTGTGCCGATCTATGGGGAAAATCCCACCACCACCTCACGTCTCAACGTTGTGCAAGTGGTCCGAAACTTTCAGGCGCCAACAAACCATGCCTACAACCTGACGATCGAGCAAGAGTTAAGCAACAAAGTGGCTTTCAGCGTTGCATACGTGGGGACAGCCGGTCGGGACCTGGTCAATTGGCGCGATTTGAACGCCTGCCCGGTCAGCGATGTGGGGTGCGATGTGACGCGGCAACCCTATGGCACAAGCTTTGCCAATCTCAATCACATACTCCAGCTCAACAATGATGGCTACTCCAACTACAATAGCTTGCAGACCGCCTTCAAGGTGCGAGACGTTCACGGCCTGACTGGACAATTTAACTTTACTTGGTCGCGCGCTTTTGATACCGGCTCTGCGAATCGAGGCGGCACCTTTTTGTCGAACGCTCAAAATCCCTACAACGTAGACAAAGGGTATGCGCCATCCGACTTTGATACCCCCTGGAACGTCAATTTCACGCTGGTCTATGAAATGCCCCGAGTGCACGCTCTTCCTCGTCTCCTCGGTGAGGGCTGGCAAGTGAACTCGCTCTTCCGGGCCCAGATGGGACGTCCGTTTAGCATATTTGCGTCCGGTGATCCTTCTAACCAGGGTCTGAGAAATTCGCTCGCATTTTATGACGGAAGTCCACTTCACTATAACTTCAATGCCCGCGGGGACACCCCGTATTTCAATACTGCCGCCTTCCACGTCCCGGATCCCGGCACAGTTGGCAACGGGCGGAACGTGGTACGGCAGCCCGGAATCTCCCAACTTGACCTCGGCATTTTCAAAAACTTTAAACTCAACGAGAGGATTGCGGTCAAGTTTAAATGGGAAGTGTTCAATATCCTCAATCATGCGATGTTCGCCACTGGCACTCCCGGCAAAGTTGGAAGCGGTTCTCTGGGAACCTTCTTCGCGACGCCTGATGTTGGCATCGGTCTGAATCCGGTGCTTGGCACCGGCGCTTCGCGCAACATGCAATTTGGTCTCTCCGTCGCGTTCTAACGGAGCGGCGGGGAACAAACCATCAGGGAGTTTACCGCATGGTAAACTCCCTCTTTAATTTATGCGGCGAGCCTCATTCCGGATCCTTCTTCTAGTTCTCGGCGCGTCCCTTCACCTCCATGCGGAAGCCCCCAACATCATCTTCATCACCATCGACACGACCCGCGCCGACCGCATGGGGTTTTTAGGTTCAAAGCTCGGCCTCACGCCGAATCTGGACCTTCTCGCCCGTCAAGGCGTGGTCTTTGAGCGTGCCTACTCGCAGGCCCCGCTAACGCCGGTATCGCATGCCACGATTTTTACCGGAACCTATCCCCAGTTCCACACCGTGACGGATTTCGGCCATCCCCTGCCGGCGCTATTGCCGTTCGTACCCGAGATCCTGAAGAAGAGCGGATACCATACCGGCGCTTTCATCGGTTCACTCATCCTGGATCCCAAGGCCAGCATGGCCCCCGGATTCGACCGGGGATTCGACGTCTTCGAAGCCGGGTTCCACCCCAAGCACGGTCCCGACGAGGGCCGCTATGACACCGTCGAACGCCGGGCTGGAGACGTAGTACAGCGCGCCATCAGCTGGCTCAACAAAGCCCGATCATCCCCTTTCTTTATATGGGTCCACCTCTACGACCCGCACGCACCTTACGACCCTCCACCGCCATTCAACGCGCGCTTTAAGGACCCCTACAACGGAGAGATTGCGTATGCCGACGCCTCCCTGGGCAAGCTGTTCACCTATCTTCGACAGCGCGGCCTGTACGAGCGCTCTCTCATCGTGGTCATGTCTGATCACGGCGAGTCTCTCGGCGCCCATGGCGAAGCCATGCACGGCATCTTCCTCTACGACGAAACCATCCGCGTCCCCTTGCTCTTCAAACTTCCGGGTTCGGTTCTTGCCGGACGTCGCGTCGCAAGCAGGGTTCGTTTGGTAGACGTTGCTCCAACTCTCCTCAGCATGCTCAGCCTGCCCCTGCCGCCGACATTTCAAGGCGAATCACTGGTGCCCTTGATGAAGGCTAGCGCAAAGACTGCCACCGCCGATCTGCCTGCGTACTCGGAAACCGACTATCCGCACCGGGCTTTCGGATGGAGTGCGGTGCGCTCTTTGCGCGAAGGCAAGTATTTGTTTGTCCGCGCTCCAAAAGTCGAACTCTACGACGAGTCACAGGATAAGAATGACCAGAGGAACCTCGCCCAATCGTCCCCGGCAGTTGCCGATACCCTGCTTTCCAAGCTGAACGATTTTCGAGAGAAGACCAGCAGCTACAAGGGTGACAAGCCCGAACAGCCCCTTACCGCGGAACAAAGCGAAAAGCTGGCAGCTTTGGGTTATGCGGGCTCGAGCTCGGCCGCCACCTCGGCCGATCCTCTGCAGGGTGCCGATCCCAAGGACAAGATCGAAATTTCCAACGTTCTGCACACGGGAATGATTGCGGTCGAAGATGGAAGGTATAAAGAAGCAATCCCTCTACTCCAGCACGTGCTCGAAGACAGCCCGAACATCACCGCCGCCCAGGCGCAACTGGGGATTGCACTGGCACGCGTCAAGCGCTACCCAGAAGCCATAACCGCTTTGCGAAAAGCGGTCACCCTGTTGCCCGACTCCATCGAACCGCAATACGAATTGGGACTGGCGCTTTACGAAACCGGTGCGTGGAAGGACTCGGTGCCCTATTTCGAATTCGTTGCCAAGAAGCGTCCGAAATGGCCCGATGCTCAATACTCTCTAGCCTCCGTCTACGCGCGCACCCAACACGTTCCTGAGGCCGTCGACCTGCTGCACACCGTGCTTCAACTCAATCCTAAACACTTCCGCGCGAATCTTTTGTTAGGCCGAATTCTCACTCTGCAAAACCAGGCCGCCGAGGCCCTGCCCTACTTAAAGGAGGCGGCGAGCCTGGAGCCCGATAACTTCGAGCCTCATGATTTCCTCGCCGATGGCCTCGATCAACTCGGTGAATCGCAGAGTGCTGCCGCCGAACGCGCGCGAGCCCAATCCCTGAAGAATCGTGTCAAGCCTTAGGCCGCACCCTGGGCAAATGGTGCTCCCAATTCTTTGTACGTTTGCTTTCCCCAAAGTATCGTGCCACTCGGCGTGCCATTGGGGCCAGCCACTCAGTGGACCACTCCTCCGGCGCCCATTCAGAACCGACTCGATATCGTCCCCTGGGAAGGCAGTCTTCAGTATGGACTTGAAAATGGGTCTACTACTGGAATTTGGAATTACAGGAAACTCTGGCGGGTACCGCTTCGCGCTTCGGGAAAGCCCGAGATCTTGAAATATCGCTATACCCCGAAACCTTGGAATCAGTCCACAAGCGGCGGAGCCAGAGTCCCATCGGACCATTTGCCAACCCAGACGAGAAAAATAGTCACCCGTTCTTCAGGGTCAGGCGCCGCGATAACCGGTGAGCCCGGCAGATCGGCTCCCCAGCTTTTCGCCGCGTCGCCCGGAACAAGAAACATCAGATGTGGATGCCAGCTCATGCCGCGGTCGTTTAAGTACTGCTGCTTCGACAGCATGTAGCACATCGCTCCCGGCCCCAGCCCGGGCAGTTCCTTGTTATCCAGTGCCGATGCGGTTGCCTTGACGATCTCCGTCTTCGATTTTCCTGCAATCACCAATTTGGTCTTCATCAGGAAGATGGGCACAAAGGTCCTAGCGGCAGGAGGATTGAAGCAAATGGGGGCGCGCACTTTAGGATTCCAGAACTCCGGCTCATCGGTGGCGGCGCCCCATGATCGTTCCACTATGCAGAGAAAGCCATTCGTGCCCTTCACTGCAGTCGTGTATCCCTTCGGTCCCAGCACCATCACTTCTGCGGCGTCCGAAACGGACGCTGGGGCAGCACTGCGAGCCAGCGCGATTTCAGAAGGCCCGTCGGTCATCAAGTACTGATCGAGAGGAGCCATTGCGGGATAGGAAGCCTTCTCGGCCTGCGCCCCCGCCTGACAGGTTGCGCCGGGTAAGGCAACCTGCACGAAAAATGCAAGCGCAAGGAAATTGAGCACCTTTTTCTGCATTGAACGCTCCGTTACGGGTAGTCGTCGCTTCAGGCTTGGGAACCCTGGTCCGAGATCTTCAGGCAATTGTGCCGTCGATACTACATCAAAAGGCGCGTCAAACCGCAAGCGCGCCAATCAAGAATCGATTAAACCTGATTGGCTGGCTCCGGGCCGCTCAGGTATATCAATTGGTGCCAACCATGGCCCCATCAGAGGGATTTCAAGTATTCGACCAAGTCCTTCTTTTCCTGGTCCGTCAAATGTAGCGATTTGAAACTGTCGTAGTGGTTAACGACGTCCATCAAACTCGCGAAACGTCCATCGTGATAGAAGCCACCTTTCGTGTGAGTCCATAGGCCCTTCAATGGAGAAGTGCGATAACGATCATCCGGAGCTCGGGAGGCCTGAAAGTCGTCCACACCGATCTCGCCAGCGGTGTGCATGTTCCAGCCAGGTTCGGTGAACAAGGGAGGAACGTGGCAAGTGGAACACTGGGCGCGGCCATTGAAGACTGTCTTTCCACGGTGTGCCGCGGAGTGGTCATAACTGTTCGGCGGAGGGGCCGGGGCCTCAAGCGCCAGTTGGTAGAAATGCAGGTCCGAAAGTTTTGGGGTGATCAAGTCAACGTCGCTGCGGACATTGTCAAAACCATTTTGCGCTGCAATCGGGAAACGGGTGCCGTCAGCCAACCGCGGGTCAAAGAAAGTTCCTTTACCGTGCATCTCGAGGTTTGCGACAAAAGCATTCCAGTGCGTGACCGAGCCCCAACCTGTCCAGGTATGCAGATTGACTCCTGCCAAACCAAAGGCCGGCGGAATCAAAGTTGCGGCAGATTTGGTCCCGTTGAAGGCCTTTCCATCCATAAAAAGTTCAGCATCGAATTTTCCTGGCCCCCAGCTCATGAGTACCGTGCGGACCGTGGCTTCATCCACATTCAACAACTTGGCTACGCTGCTGAGGTCAGGCGAAAGATTGATGATCGCACCCACATTCAGATCGCGGTTTGCCCAGCCATCCTGACGATGACCGATTCCGGGAGCCAACGAATTGTCGACAGTGGAATGGCAGATAGCACACTGGATGCCCACCGACTTCAAGCTGCCGGAATGGTCGAAGAATCCGGTAAGGCCGACGACTGCATTCAGCTTCAGCAGGGCGACGGTCACCGCCGGATCTTTGAGATTGACATTCCCCGCCCGTAGAGAGCGGATAAGAGACTCTGGCAATGCATCCTCGTCCACCTTTAATCCCACCGCGAGGGCGGTCTGCGGATCTACACCCGGCCCCACCCCTCCTAACTTCTTTCCCTCGATTGCCTTATGAATCTGAAGCGTACCGCCCCAGTAGTCCTGGTCGCCGAAAGTGTCATAGCGAAACGTGTTGCGGCCGCGATCCAGCATTCCGAGCGCGTGAAAATCCACAGCACGGTCACGGTTTTGGTAGTCGGAAGCAGAGACACGCATCGAATGTTGCAGCAGAAAACCGACAAAGATTCCAGCCACACTGAATGTGGTCAACAGCGCTGTACGAACCCGGCTCATAGTGATTGCCTCCATGCAGACACTGAGTGCTGAGCGATCGAGCCGTTACAGGCAAGCAGCTGATAGGGATGTAAAAGAATTGTCTCCGAAGGGGCTTGCAGCAATCTCGGAGGGGGAGGAGAAGTGAAAAGAGTGAGGAGTGATGACCCTTCTTGGAGATGGCGTCAGGTGGGAGCGGAAGACGCAATGTACCGCGAAGGTCAGCGATCTTGCTCGAAGCCTATGCCGAGTTCCGCCAGTCGTTCCACCGGCCGCGCCAGTACGGCTTTGTCGCCTCGCGTCACGATCGGTCTCTGTATCAGCTCCGGATGATCGGCCATGACCCGAACAAGTTGATCGTCACTTAAGTTCCGCCCATCCACATATTCTCGATATGCCTGCTCGTTCTTCCGTAGAGCATCCTGTGGTCTCAACCCGGCGCTCCGAAGCAGTTGGGTGAGCGCGTCGGCGGACAGAGGCTGCTCCAGGTAGTTGATGGCTCGGTAGTCGACTCCCTTCGTGGTCAAGATCCTCTTGACCTCGCGGCACTTGCTTCAGGTCGGCTTCTCATAAACCGTTACTTGTGGGGATGTCATTTCACTCCTTTCCTCGGCGCAATCGTTGTGCGTCAGGGTTCGCCAGACATCCTAATCCTTATCCTTACCGAAACGCGCACAAACACCACCTCGCGCACTCGCTCATGCGGCGTTCGGACGCACCAGTTCCTGTCTGGGTGTGAAGGAATTGGCCACCGCGCCTTCCCTGACTTCTGTCAGTCGAGCCAGGGAGAATGCCGCGACGGCGATGAGGAGATCACGAACCGCAACGTCAAAAAAGGCACCCATCGTGATCAGGTTTAAAGCAATGCCCACCAGCCACGCGGCTGCGACATACGCCCCCAACCGCGTCCAGCGAGTCAGAATGGCAATTCCGACAATCATTTCAACCACCCCTACCGCTCGCATGAAGGTTCCCGGTGCAACCGGTATGACGCGCAGTGCCAAGGGATTCAGGTACATCGTCCAGTTGGTAAGAAGGTTGAAGAATTTGTCGAGACCCGCCAAAAAGGGTGCGGCACCCAAGGCGATCCTCAAGGCCCACCAGCTCGAATTCAGTCGTTGATCCATGGGTTTCTCCTTTTCCTGAAACTAAGGAGTTGCCGCCCGCGTCTTTGGTTACAAGCTGGGCTACAGGATTCCCTGTAACCATCCCAGACCTCGCGACTCTATGATTTAGGATGATCTTGAGGAACAAGGACGAATGTATGGCTAATGAAGTACTGACGCTTGCTGGAACCACGGCCCTGTCGGATGAAGAAGTCGTAGAACGGGTTCTCGCCGGAGAAACGGCACTGTATGAGGTGGTGATGCGGCGGTACAACACTCGCCTATACCGCGTGGCCCGCGCGATTCTGAAGAATGACGGCGAGGCCGAGGATGTGATGCAAGACGCCTACGTAAAAGCATTCCAGCACCTCGGTCAGTTCGCAGGGCGGGCAAAGTTTTCGACTTGGCTCACCCGTATCGCGGTGCATGAGGCCTTGGCTCGGGTGCACAAAGCAAGAAGGTGTGAGGATTGGGACGATATGAATGAGAACCAGCAAAATGAGATTGGAGCGACCTCACTGAAATCGAACCCCGAATCTGAAACCGCCTCGGTCGAGATGAGCAAGATCCTCGAACAAGCGATTGAGAAGCTGCCGGAGGCTTACAGAGCAGTCGTGATGATGCGCGACGTGGAAGAGATGACGACCGCGGAAACTGCCGAGTGCCTCTCTCTCACCGAAGAGAACGTCAAGGTTCGGCTACACCGGGCCCATGGGATGCTCCGAAAGGAGCTTTATGCAAACGCCAGGATTTCGGCGGCGGATGCATTTCCGTTTCATGCTCCCCGATGCGACCGTGTGGTGGCCAACGTTTTCGCCAGATTGGCAGCGCTCGCAAGCCCCCAGAGTCCCATCGGCGGGTGAAAGGGAGGCCCATCCACCTACCGGCCATTTTCAATCTCTTCGGGTAGTCCCCTGGCTTTTGTAGCTGTAGGCAGCGCGAGCTTCCGGTGTAGGTAGGGATGTCTTCTAAAGAAAATGGGAGGATGCAATAGACTGCACCCTCCCGCCTTGGGGGAGGCGCCAGCTTAGAACATGAGTTTCAGCGCGAACTGCAACGATCGTGGGGCACCAATCTGGTAGAGGCTGCTGAGCCCGCCGTCGGCGCCGCCGGTACCCAAGCTGTTGGAAAGGACCTGTGTGGAGAGACCGAAGGCATCCCCGCTGTTGAGGTGGTTCGCCCCATCGGACTGCGCGCCCGGGTCGCCGAAATTCGAGTGGTTGAAGATATTGAAAGCCTCCGCGCGAAATAGCAGTGAAACTCTCTCGGTGATTCTGAATGTTCGGCGAATCGCAAAGTCCTCCTGCCACGCTCCGAAACCGCGCAGAGTGTTGCGGCCGAGGTTGCCCTGGGTAAAGAGGTCTGCGGGTGAGGTGAAGGCATCAGGATTGATTCGCTTGCCACCCGGGTACTGCGATCCGTGGAGATAAAACGGCTGCCCCGGCACAATGTTGGGGCGTTGGTTGGTGGCGTCGCTGTTCCAGAGCAAACCAAAGGCAAAGTCTCCGGTCGTGACATCAACGGGTGATGCCGTGTTGGCACGAAAGAGGCTGTCCAGTGCCCAACCGCTGGTCGACGGCCCCGAGGACACTGTTGCCGTGCGCCCGCGGCACCTCATAGGTCAGCGCCGCCGAAAACATGTGCCGAACATCGAAGTCCGAGTTGCCTCGATCCCACTCCGGCTTGTAGACATTGTTGTAGGGATTCGGCAGATTTACGCTTGACCCGTTGTCGATCGCATGCGCCCAGGTGTAAGACGCCAGAAACTGCAAGCCTTGCCAGGCACGCTGCTTGAATTGCGCCTGCAACGCGTTGTAGTTGGAATAGCCATCATTCGTGACTACATCCAGGTAGGTAAAGTCCGGGTTCCCGCCCATGTCGGGGGTGAGCATGCTGCGGCGGAGCAGATCATCGCCCTTGTTTCCGACGTATGCAACTTGCACGCTGCGCGAGCCACCCAGGGCCTGCTCGGCGGTAAGATTCCACTGGTAAACTCTCGGGTCTTTCAGGTGCGGGTCAAAGGCAAACGTCAGGTTGTAAGGAGGATCGGTGGTATACGGAATCGGCGCTGCATCCGCCACACCGATCGGAAAGGTGTAGTCTCCTCCACAACCAGCGCAGCCCGTCCCAAACAAAGTCTTGCCGCGTCCGTAAGGAGAGCCCTGAGTGCCTTGTGCTCCCTGTTGATTACCGAGACCGAAGAAAATTCCCCAGCCTCCACGAAGCACCAGTTCTTTCCCCGCGGTATTGTTCACCGTGTAGGCGACACCCAGCCGTGGTGCGAAGTTGTGCTTGTTCGCTTGCCAGAGCGGAGTTCCCTTGGGAGCCAACGCGACATTCGCCGGATCGTTAAGGTTGATCGCTGTAAAGAACGGATGCCCGCTGTTCTCCCCCGGAGGTGGATCGTAGTCCCACCGCACGCCGTAGGTGAACGTCAGGCGCGGCGTGAGCCTCCATGCGTCTTGCGCGTACAGGGACACATTCGTGAACACGGGCCGGAGTATAGACGCATCGTTGGAGGTAATCCCAGCATCGAAAATCGCGCCCTGGGACAGTTCTGCGAAGTTATTTGCGACGTAAAAAATGTCCCATGGCCGATAGCCATTGGTGGGCGACAAGCGCCGGTAGTCGAGGCCAAACTTGAAGCTGTGGTGACCCCGCGTCCAGCTCAGCGAGTCCACCAGGTTAAATTGTTTTTGGTGGTTCGTTGCATCGTTCCCCACGTAATAGCCCGAACTTCCATCGAGCATGTACAGGCCGAAAACTGAGGTCTTCGTCGTATACGCCGGGTTCGAAGAAAACAGGAACGCCTCCGACGGTATGGTCGCCCCGCCAAAGCTCGTCGGTTCCACCACCGTCGCGCCCTTTGAGTGGCTGAGGTTGACGCGCAGATCGTTCACGAGCCGGGAAGAAATCAGATAGGTCGCGCCTGCAGTGATCGTGTCCACATTCGAAATGGTGTGGCTGAGCGTGGATCGTGAATAGAAATCGAACGCTCCTTGCTGCGAACCATTGGAGGGTCCGTAGTTTCCACGGATAAAAAGATTGAGTTTCGGGGTAGCTGCGTAGTCCAGCTTCAGACTGGTGGCATTGAGAACGGAAGGATCGGAGAAGGTTAAGTCTGCAAAAGCCCAGGGATTTCCGGGGACATCGTCGCGGTTGGGGAGTGGATAGGCATTGAACAACGGCGCGACTCCTGCAATTGCGGCAGCACGATCGGCCGTGGTTGGGACTTTCTCACTTCGTGTGAACGGGACGCGGAGCCGTAAGCCTTCGTAGGAGAAGAAGAAAAAGAGCTTGTTGCGCAGGATAGGTCCACCGAAGGTGCCGCCGAAATCGTTTTGCTTCTCAGCCGGTCTGGGAAGATTCTTTGTCCTCGCGAAATAATCTCTGGAATCGAACACCTCATTACGCAGGTATTCAAATAAAACACCGTGCCACTGATTTGTGCCCGACCGGGTGGCGATCGACAGTTGCGCTCCGGGGCTGCGCCCATACTCGGGTTCGAACGTCGATGTCTGAATCTTGTACTCCTGCAGCGCGTCTACGGAGACCAGGTTGTTGTAGCCCCCGTTGTTGCTGCTGGCCTGGGCGGCACCCGCGCCCGCGGCCGCCAGATAAATGTTGCTGCCCTGGGTGATGCCGACATTGGCGCTCACGCCATCAATCGAAAAATAGTTGCTATCCGTGCGCTGCCCGTTGACGCTGAACTGGCCGACACCGCTGTAGTAGGCCTTTGCGGTGACATTTCCGGGAGTGAGCGCGATCAAGGCCTGAAAGCTGCGCCCGTTCAGGGGCATGTTCTCGATAAAGTTGCGCTCAACTTCTGTGGCGGTGGCGGCAGAGGTATTCACCTCGCCCGACGACGCGCTCACGTCAACCGTTTCTGTACTGGAACCCATGGCAAGCCTTACGTCTTCTGCCAGTCGGTCCTGGACGTGTACTTCCACCTCCAGCACCGTCTCCTTGAATCCAGTTGCCTTGACGACGATCTTGTACCGGCTGGGCCGCAGACTCGGAAAATGGAAGACGCCCGTGTCGCCGGTTTTCACCTGGGTCGCAACGCCAGTGTCCACGTTGGTGGCTGTGACGTCCGCGCCCACCACAGCAGCGCCCTGCGGATCTGTTACCTGCCCGGTGACGCTTCCACTCTCGCTCTGTGCAAACAGGGCCGGAGATGCGTACAGGCAGATGAACATCACTCCCACCAATAGTCGTTTCACGTCTCCTCCTGTGCACGAGTGAATGTCTAGCAATGGGCTGGCTTTTACGCTCCTTCGGGGAGAAACGGTCCCTCACGATCTGTCGGAGCGCACGACTGACTTCGAATGCGGAAATCCTAACCGCGCATTGGTATTAGTAAAGAGCCAGAAGTTAACTCTGCGATAGGTCCAGATCGGGCATGGCGATGGGGCGGAGTTAAGATTTGGCGGAGAGTCGCGATGCAAGAGTCAGGGTCCCTGGGCGGAGACTTCGCCCACGAAAGCCACTGTGTCGCCCTTTTTCATGGAGGGGACGGCACAGATGTAAAGGACGACGCCGGCCGCCGGCGCTCGGCTTTCCTCGATTACAGTGCCGAAGTAGTCCGTCACATAACCGACCTTGGCGCCGGCCGCGACGAAATGGCCGCGCTTCACCAGCGGATAAAAAATTCCCGTCTCACCGCTGGAAATGGTATCGATCTTCGAGATCCAGACCGGGTGCTCGATGCGAGTCGCCTGCCCCGGAAGCATGTTCAGGTGGCGCATCACATTCATGGTTCCAGTAACCAGCAGGGCGATATCGGAGGGATCCGTTGTCCCCGCGTATCCCGCCTCGACGGCAATCGAAGGCTTCCCACGCAAGGAGGAATTGTTGTCGAGATACTTGGCGGCGTTCGGATCCGTGGGCCGCTCCTTTACCAGAATAATCGTATCGAGACCGAATGCCTCCACCATCCCCCGTGAAGCTGCGTCCTGCTTGGCATTCCCGATGGGCGACCAGTACGCGTAGGGTCGAAGATTCTCATCCAAGTCGCCACCGTGGAAGTCGATCAGGTAATCGGATTTGTTTACGACATTTTGCGTGATGACCCAGGACGCGCGTTCCGTTTGCGTACCGTCCTGCTTGCCGGGATAGAAGCGGTTCATGCTTTTCCCGTCCACAGGATTCAGGTGCGGAACTTTCTGCTCAAAGGAAGCCGTGTTAATCAGAGGCAGGAGAATAACCGTTCCCGAAATCTCAGTAGGGTCGAGTTTCTTGATCAACTCTTCCACTGCGAGGATCGAACTGTACTCTGTTCCATGCGATCCCGATGCCAGCGTCAATACTGGCCCGGGCTTTTTCCCCTGAATCACTATCACCGGAATCTTCGTGCCTGCATCGCTGCCTGCTGGGACATCGAGAAACCCGGTGGCTTTCGCCCCGGGTTGTGCGGACGCGCTGCCCACCGTGAATGGCTGCTGTGAAATCGCCGAAGAAGTCAGCACAAACAACGAGGCAATCAGGAACGCGCCAGGCACACGTCGAGTTACTTGGAGCATGGGACCTCCCGTTACGGTTTCAAGTGTTTGTCATACCATGCCAGGACGCGCGCCAAAACATCTTTCTCATGCCCCGGTTCGCGAATTCCGTGGGGTTCTCGCGGATAGGTTACCAGTTCCGTCTCGACGCCGGCATCCTGCAACGCATGGTAAAGCTCCCATCCCTGAGTCGCGGGAACTCGAGGGTCGGCTTCGCCGTGCAGGATCAAGCTCGGCGTTTTCGCATGGTGCGCAAAGTTTAACGGCGAATGGGCGTCGTAGAGTTGCCGATTCGCCTGCGGAGGGCCGTCGAAATAGACGGCAGGAAAGTTAGGCGTGATGTCTGTACTGCCGTAGAAGCTTGTCAGATCCGTCACCGCGGCGCCAATCACCGCCGCCTTGAATCGTGTTGTGTGGCCAATTGCCCAGGAACTCATGAAGCCGCCGTAGCTCCATCCGCCGATTCCCAGTCGGTCGGGATCCGCAATGCCTTTGGCAACGAGATCGTCGACGCCGCTCAAGATGTCTTCGAAATCCATGCCGCCCCAATCCGCATGGACCGCCTCGGCAAACTTCGACCCTTGCCCGTCGGAACCTCGTGGGTTGGGCATCAGAACCGCGTAGCCGTGCGATGCCAGCAGTTGTCCCCACTCGTGCCACGAGCCTGCCCAGCCCGACCACCATGCCCACTCCGGTCCACCGTGAACATCAACGACAAGCGGATAGCGCTTGCCCCCGGTGTACCCGGCCGGCGTGATCAAAACTCCGTAGACGGCCTGACCGTCCCGTTTGTTTTTCCAGGTAATCTCCCGGCCTGAGCCCAGGCTCCACGAAGCCACCTGGGGATGGAGATTCGTGAGTCTTTGCGGAGTACCTCCGACTTGTGTTACCCACACGTTCGAGGGTGAGGAGAACTCCTGTCCGATGAAGGCCACTTTGCTCCCATCCGAGCTCACGCTGAAGTCAGGCCCCTCGGCCATCAAGCTCGCAAGAGTACGGATACTTCCGCTTTGAGAATCGATTGCGATGAGCTTTGCGGATGTTCCTTCCAGGCTCTCCGCGATCAGTTCCTTCGGACTACGCCACCGCATCGCCCAGATTGTTCCGTGGTATTGCTCGCCAACAGTGCGTTCCGTGCTTCCCCCGGCGGCAGCCAGAACGGGTAGTTCCGAGATTCCCGACTGCGACAGATTTGCAAACGCAAGAGTACTGCCATCCGGCGACCATCGGACAGCCATTGGCCCGGCCTTCTCGCTCACCCGGCGCACGATGGTGTTGCTTTCTATGTCAACAATGACTACCTGATTCCGGTACCAGATATCGAGCGGCCTCCCCGATTTGGAAATTCGCAATGCCAGCTGCTTACCATCCGGCGACCAGTCGAGATCGTTGACGTTGGAATCCGGGGCACCGAGTTTCCGCACAACACCTGTCTTGAAGTCTAGAAGCCAAAGCCGCGCCAGTTTCAGGTCGTGATCAACATACTGAGCGTCATCCTTTCGCTGGCGCTTAGCTTTCTCATCCTCAGTAAGCGGATCTTTTACGGTGAACGCGATACGGGAGCCATCCGGGGACCAGGCAAAGCTCTGCACGCTTCCGTCTACCTGCGTCAGCGGGACCGCCTCACCACCGTCCACCCGAAGCATCCACAACTGGGTGTTGCCCTCCTCCTCCGCGCCCCCCGGCATCTTTCGGAAGGACTCAGGAGAATTTTCTTTCAAGTTCTCCTGTGGCTTCTTTTCCCGCTCCGATTCCAGTTGCCGAACGAGTTGCGCGATCTTCTCATGGCCCGACAGGTCTCCCGGCTTGAAGGGATTGGGCCGGCTCGACAGGAACGCAAGAAAACGTCCATCCGGCGACCATCTTGGCGATGACTCTCCTTCTTGGCTTGCAACGAACGGACGGGGTGCCGTCTTGCCGTCGGTGGCCACGATCCATATGTGCGGATCCCGTGGTCCGCTCCACCCGTTCTGCAGTCCAACTACAAACGCCACCGATCTCCCGTCCGGTGAGATCTGCGCGTCGGCCACGTAGCGCAGGTCCACCAGGTCCTGCGGAGCAATTACCCTCTGGGGCTGCCCATAACTGAGAAGCCAGGAACAAATCACAACTATGTTCATTGCCAGCCCGCGAACCATAAGTCCCCCATTTGTCGAATGTTTTTGAGGAGTGCAGAATGCGGCATCCCGAGGCGTCGGTAAAGGGCCAAGTGCTCAGCGATAGATGGGTCCAGTTCAATGCGACGGGGCTTACAGGGATCGGCTGCGTCAGTCTACCGCGTGCCCGCCTGCATCGTAGCGTGGACCTACGGTAGCTATAGATTCTGGACCTTTACTGATACCAATGGAATACGTCAGTATCAATGCGCTTTACTCGCCGGGAGGGCCACCTGGCGATCCTGTCGGCCCGAGGCCAGGAGCGAAATGTTCGTCCGATCGTGCTGGAAGCCACGCACCCAGGAAGAGATGTACGACTTGATCGAGCAGTATCCGTGGGCGTTGCTAGTGAACAACGGCGACGACGGACCTTACGCCACCAACATGCCGTTGCTTCTTGATCGTTCGAGAGGCCAGCACGGTGTGCTCGTCGGCCACATCGCAAGGGCTAATGCTCATGCGGAGATCCTGCAAACAGCCTCTCATCCAACCCTCGTGATTTTCGAAGGGCCGTCGAGCTACGTAACCGGTTCCTGGTATCCCAACCGCGACATGCCGTCCACTTACTACTACACTGCCGTTCATTGTTACGGAAACGTTCAATTGCAGACAGACGCGGTGCTGGAACACTGGCTCGAAATCCTGACCAAGCGCATGGAGTCTGAATTCCCCGATGGTTGGAAGATGACCGACATACACCATTCCGGCATCACCCGGCGTCTGCATCACATAATGGGATTCGAGATTCCCATCCAGCGCATCGAAGGTAAGTTCAAACTCGGCCAGGATGAACCGAAAAAGGACGCAATGGCCGTCGCTGCCAAACTTGCCCAGGCAACCGACCCCGCGCACCGTGATCTATCTGAGATGGTTCATTTCTACAATCGAGATCGATCGGATCCCTAATCCCCGCCCAGCGCAGTGGCTTGCTTTTTGGGTTCCACCGCGTCCTGAGAGATCCCGGCGCCACGCTGAGAGGCCGATGTTTTCATACAAAGCTGCAGTACCTTCTTCATCCCCTCAAACGAGGTCCGGATCACGTTCGGACTGAATGCCGTGAACCCGAACACGAGGCCAGGACTCCGCCGCTTGACGGAATAGTGAGCAAGAGAGGGCACGTCAAGTCCTGACGCGTGCAGTTTGGCCGACCATTGTGCATCGTCGGTTCCGGGGGGCAGATATCCCGTCAGATTCATCCCCCCATCGGTATGGCGGAAGTCGAGGGGAAGGTCGGATTTCTGGAATAGATCGAGGAACAACGCCTGGCGTTCGGCATAGGCTTTGCGACACCGCCGAATGTGGGAGAAGAAGGCGCCGCTCTCCAGAAATGCTGCGAGCGCCGCCTGATCAATCAGCGGAAGGTGATCGTCGATCAGGTGCTTTAGCTTTTCAAAACCTTCCAGCAGATTCTCAGGAACAACCACGTAACCGAGACGAAGAGAAGGAAACAAAAGCTTGCTCGACGTGCCAACGTAGATCACCCGGTTGTTTCGATCGAGACTCTGCAAGCAGGGAAGTGGCGCAGCGTGGTAGCGCAGCTCCGAATCGTAGTCATCCTCAATGATCCATGTTCGCGTGCGGGCGGCAAAATCGATCCACGCGAGCCTGCGTGGAAGAGACATCGACACTCCGGTGGGGAATTGCCGCGAAGGAGTCGTGTAGATCAGAGAGAATCGGCTGGACGCGCCGCTGGGCAGGGGTAAGCCCTGTTCATCGACCAGGCCAGCCTCGATTTTCGCACCCACGCTCTGCCATGCCAGACGAGCCTCCACATATCCGGGATCTTCTACATAGGCGCGGTCCCCAGGTTTCATCAGCAGGTTCGCCAGAATAAATAGAGCTTGCTGCGATCCCGATGTGATCACCACCTGCCGCCAATCGCAGCGCACACCGCGGCTGTCGCGCAGGTAGGCAGCCAGGTTTTCCCTCAATGCCGGCACTCCCGAGACGCAACTTGCCTGATAGTGCAGGAGCCCCCGGCCCTGGTGACGCAGCGCACGCCCTCGAAATCGGTTCCAGATCGCAAGCGGAAACAGATTGACGTCTGGCTGACACGGTCGAAAAGGAGCCGGCAATCCCAGAGTCTTTTGTGGAGAAGCAACACTGGTCCGCTTGGTCTTGATTGCTTTCAATTCAACCGGCCATTTGGAATGCTGCGAGAGGAAGATCGACGAGCTTACGAATACTCCCGATCGAGGCTCCGCCTGCAGATAACCCTCACCCTCCAGGCGATCGTAGGCATAGACCACCGTGTTCCGCGAGAGTCGCAGTTCATCGGCCAACTCCCGGGTGGAGGGCATCGCCTCGCCGGGCTTCAACCGTCCCTGTTGAACGTACTCCTTAATCTGGCGGACGAGCTGGTCCTGCAACGTGAATCGACTGCTGCGATCCAGCCAGATGCCTCCCAGTGCGCGCATGGCAGATGTCCTCTGGACCCATCGTAGCACTACTTTCTGGCTCTTTACCTAATCCACCACTCACGCAAACATGTGCAGCGCAGAAGGATGGAAATGTTATTTTGAACCTAGTGAATCCCAACACCATTGACAGGAATGAGCGACGCTGCGCGTATGAGGCTCGAAACTCTTCGAGAGACTCCGTTTCTTCCCGCGCTGTCGATCATGGGGCATTTGCATGAAGCAACCCGGAATCGACCTCGTCCTGAGCAACGGGAAGATCTGGACAGAAAACCCAGTCCAACCTGAGGCGGAAGCCATTGCGATTTCAGGTCAGCACATCGTTTGTACTGGCTCTTCCGCAGAAATACTGGCTCTGAAGAATGCGGGAACAAAGCTCATTGATCTGCGGAAGCGCAGGGTTGTGCCCGGATTCAACGACGCCCATGTCCACTTCTATTACGGCGGCGCATCCCTGGCGAGCGTTCAACTCAGGAGCGCAAAAAGCCAGCAGGAGTTTCGCGATCGAATCGCGAATTTTGCGCGATCTCGTCCCAAGGGTGAATGGGTACTGCTGGGAGAATGGGATCCACAAGCCTGGAATTCCCCGGTTTTACCGACGCATGACCTCATCGACGACGTAACTCCCGACCATCCAGTATTCGTGAACCGGGTTGATGCGCACACCATGCTGGCGAACGCGCTCGCCATGAAGTTAGCCGGGGTGAGCCGGCATACCCCCGACGTTCCCGGCGGGGTCATTGGTCGAGACGCGCAAGGCAATCCAACCGGAATCTTCATTGACGCCGCCAAGAGCCTCATCGAGAAAGTCATGCCCGCGCCCACAACCCAGCAGATGGCCAGCGCCCTGCTGGAAGCACAAAAACATGCATTCAAGTTTGGCGTTACAAGCATCCAGGACATGGGCTTCGTCGGCCCGCGGGCGATCGAGAGTTCGGGAGACCTCTTCCGCGCATATCAGATGCTGGGGAAGAGCGGAGAACTGAAAATCCACACCTCGCTGCACACTCCTCTTCCCCAATGGAAAAAACTCGCAAATCTGGGAGTGGTTGGCACCTTCGGAAACGAAACTCTGCAAATTGGCGGCCTGAAAGGCTTCTCGGATGGCTCGTTGGGTTCCAGCACGGCATGGTTCCTCGAGCCTTACACCGACGATTCCGCAAGGTGCGGCGGACCCAGTGATGAATTGACCAATCCCGATGAAATGTTTGCCAACATGCTCGGAGGGGATGGAGCGGGACTGCAACTCGCAATCCATGCCATTGGAGACCGCGCCAACCGGAGCATTCTTGATTTCTTCGAGAGAATTCAGGGCCGCAATGGCATGCGTGATCGCAGGTTTCGCATGGAGCACGCCCAGCACGTTCAGCCCTCCGATATCCCTCGTTTCTCACAACTGCGAGTGATCGCCTCCATGCAGCCCTATCATTGCATCGACGATGGCCGCTGGGCCTGCGGCAGAATCGGCAAGGAGAGAACCAAGGACGCGTGGGCCATGCGCTCTTTGCTCGACGCCGGTACCACTCTGGCTTTTGGTTCCGACTGGTGGGTCGCGCCGATCGATCCGCTTGCCGGTATCTATGCCGCCATTACTCGGCGACCACTTGACGGTAGCCATCCAGAAGGCTGGGGCTGCGAGCAGAAGATCTCTGTTCCGCAAGCCGTGCACGCGTACACCGTTGGATCCGCATACGCTTCTTTTCAGGATCACATCAAGGGTTCTCTTGAGCCAGGCAAACTGGCGGACCTCGTCGTCCTTTCACAGGACATCTTCAGCATCGATCCGGCGGAAATAGCAGACACAAAGACCGACATCACAATTCTGGGCGGCGAAATCGTGCATCAGAGGCAGGGCGCCCCTTAGTACATATCCAATCTACCGAGTCTCCATGGGATTCATCGACCGTCCACAACGCGTGTGGTTTCGAAGGGCCCTCTTTCAAGTCCATCTATGGGCTGGGATTGCAATCGGGCTCTATGTGATTGCCATCAGCGTTAGCGGCAGCATCCTCGTCTTCCAACAAGATGTGCTTGATGACACCCAACACGCGATCGGCACTGCGAGTCCCGTCCTTTCGTTTGGCCAGGCTGTCGCGCTCGCGCAACACGCCCATCCGGAGGGAAAGCTGCTCTATATCGACAACCGCAACCGGAATCCCAACGTTGTCAGCGTGCTTTTAACAAGCCCGCAGGGAACGCAAGTCGTCAATGTCGATCGGTCGTTTGGGCGATTGGTCGACGATTCGGTCAGGCAACGACGCCATTCCGTTTTCAGCTTCCTCGAAGGCCTGCACAATGAACTTCTAAGCGGATCTGGCGGCGAACGCGTGAACGCAGTGGGCGGCGGACTCCTGTTCATGATGAGCCTCACGGGAATTGTTCTGTGGTGGCCGGGCCGCAGGAATTGGAAACGCGCCCTCACGGTGTTGTGGCGGGCCCGGTGGCCTCGTGTGAATTTCGATCTGCATGTCGCATTCGGCTTCTGGACCTTGCTCTTTATCGCAATATGGGGCCTCACCGGCCTATATTTCGGATTTCCATTTCGCTTCCGACGAGCTGTGGCGATGTTCACTCCCATCGTCGAGATGCCGAGGCCCTCGCAGTGGAAGCCCGGACACCCGATACTCCCCGTTGACCAATTCATTGAACGAGCGCAGGCGACGTTTCCTGGCACCGAGCTCGTCTTCCTCACTTATGGCGTACAGGAGGAGAACGGCTCCATCGTGGTATTGCTCTCTCGGAATCGCAGAGTCCCGCTTGAAGTTGCGCGTGACATCGTCTACTTCCACCCTTCCACACTCGAGATTCTTGGCACAGAAGACAGCTCGCGCTGGAGTTGGGGAGACAAGCTCATGATGTGGGCTTACACCGTGCATTTCGGCGATTTTGGTGGGCTACCAACGAAGCTGATCTGGGCGGTCGTTGGATTCATTCCTGTTGGATTGACCGTGACTGGATATCTCATGTGGTGGAACCGTGTGCTTAAGAAAAAGTGGCATGGTCTGAGACAAGAATCAGGAGAATCGAGGAATCCATGGAGACTGTCCAAGACGCTGCCTTAACAGTCCAACCAGGAAGCGCATCCCTGGTCAGAAGACTCGGCCTGCTCGATTCCATGGCGCTGATCATCGGAGTCATTATCGGCTCTGGCATTTTTCTTGTCCCCGGCAGCGTCGCCCGGCAAGTTACGTCCCTTTCAGGCGTCGTCGCAGTCTGGGCCGTTGGCGGAATTCTCAGTATTTTCGGAGGACTGGCTCTGGCGGAACTCGGCTCGAGCTTGCCCACGGCCGGTGGACTGTACGTGTACATCGAGCGCGCCTATGGTCGTTTCGCGGGATTCATTTACGGGTGGATGGGCCTCTGCATCATCAATACCGGCAGCGTGGCAACCATGGCGGTCGGGGTGGGTTCCTACATCGCGCCCATCGCGCACTTCACCATGGTGGAACAGAAACTGTTCCAGGTCAGCCTGATTTTTCTGTTTACCGTTATCAACTGCCTCGGCGTGACCTTGGGCAAATGGGTACAAAACGCTCTTTCGTTCACCAAACTGGGCGGGCTTGCCTTAATGATCGTATTCTTGCTGGCCCACGGCAGCCGCGTACACCTCGCCACACACTTCTGGCCCTCTCCCGGACCTTTCCATCTCGCTCCTTTTGGAATTGCCCTGATCGGAGTTCTTTGGGCTTATGATGGATGGCACGTCATCTCATTTGCCGCGGGAGAAGTCAAACAACCCACACGCAACATTCCCGCGAGTCTGATTCTGGGCACCCTGGCCTGCGTGACCGTTTATGTGCTCGCCAATGTGTCTTACTACTCGGTACTGGATAGTTCTGCCATTAGAGCGAGCGATCGGGTCGCAGCGGTTGCGATCTCAACTGCAATGGGTCCGGGCGCCGCCACTGTTCTCACGATCCTGATAGCTATCTCGATCCTTGGAGCCATCAATGGCTCAACTTTCTCGACCCCGCGGGCCACGATGGCGATGGCGAACGACGGTCTGTTTTTTCGCTCCTTCGGGTGGGTCAGCCCCAGGTACCACACCCCGACGGTTGCGCTTATCGCTCACGGAATCTGGGCGGCGGCCCTTACTCTGATGGGTACGTTTCAGGAACTCTTCACCGCCGTGATCTTCACCGCCTGGATCTTCTACGGGCTTTCGGTGGCCGGGGTGATGGTGCTGAGGGCCAAAGAACCCAAACTTGCGCGTCCCTACAGTTGCCCCTTGTATCCAATCCCGCCACTTCTCTTTGTCCTGGCCACATTGTGGATCGTGGTCAACACCTTGCTCACAGATCCGAAACACGCTTTCTCTGGGCTGGCTCTAATGGCGGCGGGAGTGCCTCTATACTTTTTGTTCCGCTCCACAGGTCGCCAAGCGAGTGGCTTTTAGTCGCTTGCTTTCCGGGATCTTACGTGAGGAGTTTCGCCAAGCTACCGACAACTCGTGCCGGGTGGCACGAAGCGCTTACGCCAAACTCATTCTTTCGAACACACCACGCGGGTGGCATTGGCAAGAAGCTGCTCGCGATTACCAACCCATTTGGCGCATCCGGTCAAGGATGCGCGCACTGTAGTTGTTCATGCGCGCGGGCCGTCGCTTCAGAGGGGCCGGCAGAATCGCGGCGAGCCGCGCCGCCTGTTCTCGACCGACATTCCGTGCCGCGGTTCCGTCGTGGTAACGACACGCCGACTCAGCGCCATAGATACCAGGGCCCCATTCGATCACGTTGAGATAGATCTCCAGAATGCGCCGCTTGCCGAGAACGAACTCGGCCACCGGCACCAGTGTGAATTCTGCACCCTTGCGGAGGACCGAGCGGCCCGTCCCGAAAAGGAGGTTCTTTACCAGTTGCTGTGTAATGGTGGAGGCCCCGCGAGTGCGACCTCCTTCCAAATCGTCTTCAGCGGCGATTTGGACCTCGTGCCAATCGAACCCATGGTGCTGGTAGAAGCGCGCGTCCTCCGCCGCGACTACAGCATGCTGGAGATCGGGCGAGATTTGGTTAAGCGGAATGAACTGGAAGCGTTTGTGATACGGGGTGCGGTGAATCCATGCCTGCAAGCGGCGCTGGATGTGCACCGCGGTTGACGGTGGGTCAATCCAGCGGGCGGCCAGAAGGATCAGCGCTGCAAGCAACCAAATAAGTACTACACCGATGGCAAGCCATCGAAAAAATGATCGGAGGAAGCCTGTCCGAAGCGAGATCTTGGTGTGTGGGTTCGGCATTGCAGTCAAATCTCAGAATAATAACCCCCGGCGATTGAGCCGGTACTGCAGGAAATGGGACGGGGACTATCCGGCGGTTGAGTTCTCGCGCGCCTGGATCACTAAATGGATCAATCGTGACTCTCTTCAGTGAAGCACTTTTGATATGGTAAGGAGACCGCGGAAAGACCTCAGCACTTTGCTTTTGAGCTTTGTCAGGATGCCCCATGCGTGTAGGTTTCGTACAGTGGCCGGACGGCCTGACTCCCGATACCGACATCTGGTCGGCCGTTGCCGCAGATGTCACGAGGTCTGCGCCGGAAGTCCTCGTCACCAATGAGATGCCCTTTGGGCCATGGTTGGCAGCTTTCCCGACCTTTGATGTCGAGCGCGCGAAGGAAAGTGTCCAGATCCACGAAGACGGTTTGGGGGCGCTGCAGGCGCTCAAGGTTCCAATTGTGATTTCGTCTCGCCCAGTAATTGCAGGCGGGCGTCTAGCCAACGAGGCGTTTATATTGGAACGAGGCTGCTTCCGCTTCCTGCATCAGAAGCACTTCTTTCCCGCCGAGGAAGGTTGGTACGAGTCAGAGTGGTTCGGAACAGCCAAACCTGGTTTTGAGGTAATCGAGATCGATGGCTTGCGCATTGGCGCGCTGATCTGCACCGAACTTATGTTCAATGAAAGAGCACGGGCCTACGGCAGAGCGGGCGCACATCTCATCGCTGTTCCACGAGCAAGCGGCCGCTCCCTGGCGATGTGGAAAACAGCTGGTGCGATGGCAGCTATCGCTTCGGGGTGCTACGTAGTCAGCTCGAACCGGGTCGGGTCAGATTCTGGTGGGCCAACTTTCGGCGGTGGCGCTTATGCGTTCGCGCCCGATGGTTCGCTACTTTCTGAGTCCGATGAGGAACGCTCCATCATTGTCTTCGACCTCGATAAAGTACTGGCCGAGGAGCAGAAGAGTCGCTATCCCGTATACGTAGAGGAAAGAGCACCTTGACTCGCACCTTCTTCAGCAGGTCTTCCGTTCCATTGATTAACGTACACGTCGAAGGAGTTTTATGCCGAGCAGCAATATTTCAAAACGTATTTTCCTAGCTCCAGAACCGCGTGCGATGTCCGACATTTTTGACGAGAACGATTTGGCCCGGCTGCGCGCTGTGGGAGATGTATTCGTGCACGAATCTGGCCCTGTCACGGAGGCATTGTTTGACGAAAAAGTCGCAAATGCAGAAATCATCATCGGCCAGTTCGATCTTCCCCAATCACGCTTAGAACGGGCCCGGTCACTGCGGGCGGTGTTCAACGTCGAAGGCAACTTCCTTCCCAATATCGACTACGCCTACTGTTTTCGCAGCGGCATACGCGTTCTCAGCACGAGTCCGGTGTTCGCCGAACCCGTGGCGGAGGCCGCGCTTGGCATGGCGATTGATGTCGCCCGCGGCATCAGCAGGTCAGATCGCGAATTCCGCGAAGGGACCGAGGAGTACGGCCTGGCTGCCAACCGCGAGGCTTTCACCCTCTTCCGACAAGACATCGGGCTGATCGGACTGGGCGATCTTGGCAAGGCGATTCTGCCATTGCTTCGCCCCTTCGGTTGTCGTGTTCGGGCCTACGATCCATGGTTGCCTGCCGAATATATTCAAACCCTCGGTTGCGAGGCGGCTTCCTTGGATGAGGTCTTGCGCCGTTCACGCCTGGTGATTGTCGTGGCTGGGGTCACTTCGCAGAATCAGGGTTTTCTGGGGGAACAACAGTTCTCGGCGATGCAGAGAGGCACCGGCCTCGTCCTGGTTAGCCGTGCGGCGGTGGTGGACTTCGATGCAATGCTCGATCATGCCGAGAAAGGTCATATCCGCGTTGCCACCGACATCTTTCCACAAGAGCCGCTGCCTGCCTCACATCGGGCACGGCACACTCCTAATTTGATTCTTTGTGCGCATCAGGCGGGGGCATTGAAAGCCGCGATCAAGCAGATCGGCAAACTCGTTGTCGCGGACGCGGAATTGATTGCACGCGGCCTGCCCCCGATTTTGTGCAAATCAGCGCAGCCTGAGACTGTAGAGCTGTTTCGGAGCAAACCTATCGGCAAGAGCTGATTTGGCGGTTCCCGAGTAGGGCGTTCGGAGTCGAACTTGACTCTGCGTACCCGGTGTGCAGCGTGTCGGCTGAACCATCCGATCGCTTCCGGCTCAACACCGACGGCGTGACCGAAACATCATGAAATCAACTTGGCTTCGCGGGAAAGCCATGCCGCAGCAACCAAACACACCGTAATCAGGGTCAAGAAAACGATAGGCAAGGTGAAGAAGTATCTCCAGCTCAAGATCGTCACCGCGACAAAACAAAGCGCAAAAGCCCACGCAGTGGGGCGCATGAGGCCCAAAGTCTCTGTCGAAAAACCGCCGAGCTGCCACGCTAGTACCGCCGCGAATAGAAGAAACACCGAGACAAAGAGTCCGGCCCCGACAAAGAGGTCCCAATAACTCCGGCTAAACCCCTGCATGTCAAAGTGAATGGATCGCATGGAGGCAAGAAGCGCGTCCACTCCCCATTGGGGATCGGACTGGCGAAAACCAAGTGTATGTCCGATGTCAAAAAGCAACAGGAGAATAGCGGCGATTCGATAGAATGCAGATGCCTTCATCTCAAGCATCTCCTTTTTCGCAGCGGTAGTGTACCAGCTTCACCATCCTCTCCATCATGGTCGCTTCTCGCCGGCCTGCGCATTGAGGCTCCCCCCTCGCCCATGAGCGAAAGATCCGACTCCGCTGCGAAACGTTCATTCGTCTAAAGTCACGATTTGAAATGAACTACTTTGTCCTTACCGGACTGTGACCAGGAGCGCAATAATGTCCGTCGTGGAGCGGATGCTTCAGGCGGCAGCCTGAGCCATCGATGGTAAGGCACCCCGTCAAAACTGGTGCGCCCCCAGGCCAGAATGGAAATTCCTTTGAGTTGAAGAAGGGGAAACATGATGTTGGAAGTGATTACGAGTGCGATGTCGGGTCTGGACCTGTCCAAGGCCGTTTTGGCCATCGGGAGTCTTGGTACCGCGGCCTACGGCGTGGTGGACGCAACGAAGGCGCTTGGAGGTGGTATCTCGAACCGCGGCTTTGGCGACATCAAGAAAGTCGTTTCGAGATTCATTCCGGCGTCCCCTGGAGGCGCCGATGACGCGCCCGCTTTATCTCTTCAGTCCGTGCTTGCGACACTGCGAGCAAACTGGCTGAACGGGATGGCGCTAGGCGACCAGAAAGCCATCGCAAAAGCACTCGTGAAGTTGAATCTGACAAGGTCCAGTGCGAGTGGGATGGCAGCCGCCACCGGCGTCGATGCGAATGTCCTTATGAGCATCGCGGACAAACTCGCCAGCGGAGAATCACTGACTCAGAAGGAAACCGATGTATTCGGTCGCTTCGACCTACTGTTGACTGCCGTGCTGGATCAGGGCTACCAGAGAGCTGATCAACGCTACCGGAACAGCGCCAAGCTCCTGGCCATTCCGGTTGCTGTCGTCCTGGCGTTGCTGGGAGCGCAGGCCATTTACGGCAGCGGTAGTTTGTCCGCGGACACTTTATGGAAGGTTACAATCTGCGGCCTGCTGGCGACGCCTTTGGCACCGATTGCCAAGGATCTCTCCAGTGCGATTCAAGCCGGTGCTAAGGCTACGCAGTCCTGGAAAAAGTGATCCATGACCTACTTCATTGATCTGCGCGCGGACTCCGCTGGCGGCAACCTGGTTGCCGGTGTTGGCGACATCGTGGTGCGCACGGAGCAGCAGCCCAACCCGAATCCTGCGGTCCCGTTCGATCCTGCCCTTATGCAAGCCATCCAGGGCCGGGATGTGCTTTTGGGCACCCACGGATTCAACGTGAACCGAGCGGGCGGGATCAGCAATCTTGGCCATTGGGCAGAGTGGCTCCAGTTGGGAGCGAATGGTTATTTTGTGGGTGTTTTATGGCCCGGGGATTCTCGCTGGATTCCGGTGATTGACTATCCAATTGAGGGCAACGAGGCCATTAAAAGCGGGCGGCTGCTGGCCGAATATATCGCGACAAACTTTAGGGGGGCTAACAGTCTTTCTTTTGCGTCCCATAGTCTGGGCGCGCGCGTGCTGCTCGAAACCATCAGGAACCTTCCGAACTATTTCAACCTGCGAACAGTTACCATGATGGCGCCGGCCATCGATGACACTTGCCTCGGCGGCGAATATCAGGACGCGGCCGCTCGCATGGGTAAGATTTCCGTGCTTGCCTCCAATCGCGACGAGGTCTTGCAGTGGGCGTTTCCCGCGGGCAATCTTGCAGCGGGGATCGTGACGCGGGGCGACCCTTACTGGCACGGAGCGTTAGGACGCTACGGTCCGAATCCTCCGGAGCAACCTTCCAATGTCTGGAAAAGTCCGATTCTTCCGGACTCCTGGAATTTCGGGCACCATAGCTACGTCAACACCTCTGGGGCTGCTGATGGCCCGCCTAAGGAATCCGGACCGTTCGCTCTACCGTTAGTCGTACCCCCACCGGGGACAGCAACGCCGGCCAACTCCTTGAATTGGCAACAGGCGTGGGCTGCGGGATTTGTCTCCTCCCGATTCCCGTGAGGAACTAAGGGGCAGAAGTTCACCAGTCGGTTGAGTTAGCGCGGCCATTTTTTTCACGCTGATCGTCTTGTGCTCCGCGATCTTGCGCTGACCTCAGCACCTGAAATTCGGAGACAACTCAGCCTGGGTGGTTGTGATAGCTTGTGAGCCAATCGCCGGTTCTGCTAGTGGAGTCAACTAGAACGATAGCCTCTGTGAAACGGAAACGCTCACAGGCTCACCATATAGCCATAAGCGCCTTCTTCGTCTAACCAAACTCACGCAGGAAAAACAGATCCGCCTGCAGATCGATGTGGACCCGTCTATGCCATCTGGGCTCGACAACCTTAGACATATCGTCGTCTTGATGATGGAGAACCGTTCGTTTGACCACATGCTGGGCTCACTGAAGGCGGTCGATCCCCGGATCGATGGAATCACGAACCAGTTGAGCAATCCCGGCACGACTGGGGCTCTGGTCAAGCCACAAGAACTGGCAGAGTTTCAGGGGCAGCTCGATCCTGATCCGGACCACCACTTTCCCGCAGTGGATCTGCAGATTTTTGGCGGCGATACAAGTCCAACCCGGGTCGCGAACATGCAGGGGTTCGTGAAGAGCTACTTCAATCAGCGAAGAGATGTGGCGCATTCGCAAAAAATCATGTACTGCTTCGCTCAGAAGCAGTTGCCCGTGTTGACCACGCTGGCGCTGGAGTTCGCGGTGTTCAACCGCTGGTTTGCTTCGATCCCGGGGCCGACGATCTGCAACCGCGCGTTCGCGCACTACGGGACTTCGTTCGGCAGGGTCGATATGAACCTGTTGTACATCAACGAGCCTTTCAAAAGCATCTACAACCGACTCATCAGCGCAAATCCCAAGCGAACTGCCAAGCTCTATTACTACGACACCACCAGTTCGACCATGGAGATCACAAATCTGTTGCAGCACCAGCCGGAGCTGTTCGGCACCTACCAGCAATTCCTGGCGGATTGTAAGAAGGGAAGCCTTCCGGACTATTGCTTTGTCGAACCGAACTACAGCGATCACGACAGCGACAGCGGAGAGGAAGTGGCGAACGATCAACATCCCGACCACCACGTGCAAGCGGGAGAGTTGTTCATCGCGTCGGTCTACAACGCCATCAAGCAGAACCCGGACTTGTGGAGAAGCACGGCATTGCTGGTGGTCTACGACGAGCACGGGGGTATTTACGACCATGTGGTGCCGCCGGGGTGCACGCCGGACCAATTTACGGCATCGGCAAACGACACCGGAACGGGCATGGCGTTCAAGTTCGACCGGTTGGGCGTGCGGGTGCCGGCAATTCTGATCTCGCCCTGGATACCCAGGGGGACGGTGGTGGATCGGGTGTTCGATCACGCTTCGATCCCGGCGACGGTAACGAAGTTCTTCCTGGGAGACTATTCGCCGAGGTCTCCGCGGGAAACCAGTGCAGACGTATTTATTGAGCCGAATTCAGGGCCCGTCGATCGCAACCGGAATCTCCTGTCGCTGGATGTGATGCGCAGCGATTGTCCGGACTTTGATGTTTAGGAACTTGTGGGCTGCCACTCCGGGAAAAGGATGGCCGAGATGACCTTGATCAAAGTGCCTAGGCCGATTCTAAAAAGTGCCTGGAATCCGAACCGTCCGGTCTCGTCGCTGCTGCAGACGCAGATCGAGCATTTGCACCATGCCGAGAAGAGGCTGCCTCTTCGATACCGCACCGAGATTTACATCAACGCAATAAAAACCGAAGGCGAAGCCGCGCATTACGTGCGTGAGGTGACGGAGGCGATTCAGAGGGCGCACGAAGAGGCAGCGCAGGTTCGCCACGTGCCGAAGAGCAAGCGCGCGCTGGAGATCGCGGCAGTTGCCGACGAGAGCCCTGCCCGTAAACGGACACGGCGAACGAAAGCGGCAAAAACGAGCAAAAGAAAATCCAGGCGGAAGCGATAGCGACAAATTTTCAGCAGGAGGCGGTATGCGTTGGAAGGTGGCCGTAGTGCTCTGGCTAGCGTCAACGTCGGCACTCGCTCAAAAAGGCCGGCTGCACGAGGACTTCCGCCGTGAGGGGGAGCGAATGTCAGACGCATGCAAGGCCAGCTTCAAGGCCGTGCCGGGATGCGCTATCGAGTTGTTTACCGACCATCCGTTACACATCGCCGCGGGCAGCATGCCACCGCAAAACGGATTTGGGATAGGCGGCGCGTTCGTCGCGGACAAGAACACAAAGAACTGGCGCATGAGTTGGGACATCGATGCCGCGGCTTCCGTGAACGGCTCCTTTCGGGCCGGTGGGTACATGAAGATGATCCATACCCCAACCGAGACGATTCACGCCATTGTTCCCGTGACCTCCAGCCGCGACGGTGCCGGAGCGGACACAGAGAAGAAGCCGAAAGAAATCAACCTGGTTCACCCGTACACCGTCTTCAACCTTTACGCGCAGACGACTTCTCTAAACAAGCTGTACTACTTCGGTTTAGGCAACGATTCCGCGCTGGCAGGCCAGTCTGTGTTTGGCATGACGCAGACCATCGTTGGGATCAACGTGATCAAGCCGGTGTACGAATGGCCGGCAATTCGCCGCTTGAATCTTGCCCTGTTGGGAGAAATCAATGGTCGCTTTGTCGCCCTCCGCGGCAATCACGGAGAATCAAAGCCATCGATCGAAGCGCTCTACTCCGAAGCGACAGCGCCCGGGTTGACTGACCAGCCGGCATTTGCGCAATTCGGAGAGGGCGTGCGCATCAAGCCTGTCCTTGGGGACTACTTTCAATTGAATTACCTGGCGAAGTTTCAGGAGTTCGCGGCGCCATCAGATTCTCATTATTCGTTTCTGCGTTGGACCGTTGACCTCAATCACACCTTCTACTTGTACGGCTACACCCAATCGGCGCCCAGGAACACGGACGCGAACGGGCCCGACGAATGCGGGCCACTCGCGGAAAAATGTCCACCGGTTTCGCGTTCGCGAAATCTGAATGGCTCGGTCGGGGTGCGGCTACTGCTTTCCGAGTCGATCACATCGGCAAGCAGCGTCGTCCCTTTTTACTTTCAGGCGACGATGGGCGGGTCCGACATCAATGGCGCACCGTCGTTGGCGAGCTATCAGGACTATCGCTTCCGGGCTCCGAATCTTCTGCTGCTGCGCGAAAACTTCGAGCACTCCATTTGGGGGCCGTTCGGCCTGAGCTTTATGGCCGACCAGGGAAAGGTCGCGCCAGCACGCGGAGATATTGGATTCGACCACCTCAAGCACAGTTTCGCGGCCGGACTCACGCTTCGCGCAGGCGGCTTTCCCATGGTGTTCGTGATGTTTGCCTGGGCAGGAAGTGAGGGTCATCACACCATCTTCAACATGAACACCTCGCTCCTTGGAGGGTCAGCCCGTCCTTCCCTGTACTAATCGGTAGTTGTGCCCCGTCCCAAGACAGGGACGCGAAGTTCGAAGTCGCACGGATCGGAACTTGCGAAGAAGGCAGCTAAGTTATGGCATTAAATTTCAAGGAAATTCCAGACTGGACGTCCTTTGAGAACCAAGGCGCAAACATTGCCACAGCCGATCTGAATAAAGATGGGGCGCCGGAGCTGATCGTTCTGCGGGTCGATCATCCAACGCCCGGACCGAACCTGGGTTTTTACCGTGTCGGCCGAAAGCTGGACGCTGCGGGAAACGTTACCGGGGGCTGGGGGCCTTGGGTCCAGATCCCGGACTGGGGATCGAACGAAAACCAGGGCGCCGGCATTGCGGTCGCAGACTTCGGCGGGGCAGGACTGGGGCTTGTCGTCTTCCAGGTCCGGCACGTTGTGCCTGGACCGAACCAGGGGATGTTTCGCGTCGGCCGCAAGCTTGACTCACAAGGGAACGTCACCGGCGGATGGACCGACTGGCAAGCGGTCCCAGGCTGGATTTCATGGAGAGATCAGGGCGCGGCCATCACCGTAGCCGATCTTAACGGTGACGGTCGACCGGAGCTGGTCGTATTCCACATCGATGACTTTCACACAGATCATCCCAGGCGACCCAACAAAGCGTTCTACCGGGTCGGCATGAGCTTGACCCCTGATGCGCAAGTAGGGAACTGGACGGACTGGTTCGAGGTGGACTGGTTCTCCTGGTTCAACCAGGGTGCGGGCGTTGCGGTGGCAGACCTGGATGGAAACGGCAGGCCGGAGCTCATCGTCTTCCAGATTGACGATCCACCTCAGGAAAATGTCGGATTTTTTCGGGTGGGCTGGAACCTGGATGCCCAAGGCAGGGTGGACGACGGCTGGGGACCATGGGTGAGATTCGACGGATGGGGTTCGTTTGAGGACCAGGGCGGAGGGCTGGCCTTGGCGTCCTTCGGCGGAGCCCGGCCGAAGGCGGTAGTTTTTCATGTTGACGACCGGCCAGGGGTGAACGCCGGACTGTTCGCGGTCACGGATCTCACGCTCGATATCGACACGGCGGCGACGAATGGAATCTGGCGGCTCCTCCCGTATTTCTCGGAGGTGTTGCCTGTGCATGCCGCCTTGCTAAACACCGGCAAAGTACTGTTTTTTGCCGGTTCGGGGAATAGCGCGTTCCGTTTCTCCTCTCCCGACTTCGGCAACGTATCCAAGGAAATCTATACCAGCGTGGTGTGGGATCCGACGAAGAACGTTTTTGACGACAAGACTTTCGATCATCCGCCCACGCTGCAGCGGACGGATGGCTCAGTCATTGACTTCTTTTGTTGCGGCCATACCATCCTGGCGGATGGCCGGATACTGGTCGCGGGTGGCACGCAGGAATACGACAAGATCATCGTCAATGGGAACATGCAAGACGCCCCGCACGGTTTCGCGGGGACGCGAGACGTGGTGATCTTTGACGCAACCACCGAGCTATGGAGCGCCGGCACAACCGATGACCCACGGCCGCTGGTATCCGACCGTGGTTCTGTTGAGTGATGGAACAGTTTTGGCCGCTTCGGGTCTCGACGAACAAGCGCGGGGGCTGGAAAACAATACCCTCGAACGCAAGACGGATCCGGATCATGGGTCCTGGGTCAAGACTCGCGACTTTAATCTCCCGCTGTATCCCCACCTGTTCCAGCTGAGCGATGGCCGTTTGTTGTACACGGGCGGCAAAATGGATACGGAGGGAGATTCAACTCCTTTCGTGTTCGATCCGCTGCAGCCGACAGCATCCACCCTCGTACAAAACCTCACGGATGTGCGTCAGTGCAACCAGTGCGCGAGTGTGGTGTTGCCGCCAGCGCAGGGCGAACAATTCATGATTCTCGGAGGGGGCCCGGAGGACGACACGCCGGAGCGAGGGCAAGCCACTCGACGGGTGGCGGTGGTGAGCTTCAAGGTCACGAACCCGCAGGCAGCCCTGACGTACCAGCTCAAGGCGCCGCTGAACCATGAGCGGATGCACGTCAACGCGGTGCTCCTTCCGGACCGGACGATTCTGGCGGCAGGAGGAGGAGTCACCCGGGAGGCCAGCGCAGTTACGAACGTGGTCGACCCGCAGGGTGGTCGGGAAGTTTTCGAGGCGGAAATCTACGATCCGGCGAAGAACACCTGGACGGATACGGCACCCGCAACGGTCGCTCGCCTCTATCATTCCGTAGCCTTGCTATTGCCCGATGGCCGAGTCGTCGCGGCGGGCGGCAATCCGGACAAGGGTTCGCAGGTCAACTGGCTTCCGCCCGATCCGCTGGAAGAGATGCGGCTGGAGATCTTCAGCCCGCCTTACCTGTTCAAGAAGAAGGCGCGGCCGGCGATCACAAACGCCCCCCAGGAAATCAAGTACGGGACAAACGTCGTGATTCGAGCGGGGCAGGCGGATCAGATCAAGTGGATCAATCTGGTCAGGCCAGGTCTGACGACCCACTCATTCAATAGTACCCAGCGCCTGGTCGACGTGCCCTTCACGGCCGTCAATCCAGACGTGCTGAACGTGACGATACCCAACGATCGCAAGCTCGCGCCGCCCGGTTGGTACATGCTCTTCCTGACCGATCAGGATGGCGTGCCATCGCTGGGCAAGTGGGTTCACCTGTCCTGAAGAGTTTCCGCGCGACCTCGAGGCCCGCGGAAATTGTCGATAGGAGGTTTTAAGGCCATGCCGCAGAAGCCATTTCCCGAGGATATAGCCTGGTCGCTAAAACCTTCTGGTCCCTTCCTGTCGTTCGACGTGGGCCCGTTGCAAGCACGTATTTATCAAAACACCGGCCACATTGAGATTGCAGGTCCGGACCTCGCGGGACATGCCAGAGGCGGAGGTTGTTTCGTTCGCGCCACCCGCGATCCAGACGCCACAAGCCTCGCTGACGCTCGGGGCGGTAGTCGAAAACAAGCCTCTCGCGGATGGATTGGAACTGAAGCAAAGACTAGGCGGCGCGGTCGTCACGGCGCGTCTCCGGTTTCCGCAAGATGGGGTGATGCGCTACGAAGTTGTGGACTGGGGCGGCATCCATGCCGTGGCCACCGCCATCGCCGCGGCCTCCGACGGCAGCGAGCATTTCTACGGCTTCGGCGAGAAATTCGATGCATTCGATCAGGCGGGAAAACGTGTGCGGACTCTGAGCTTCGACGAACCCGGCGTCAAAAAGGATCGCTCGTACAAGGTGTCGCCGTGGTTTATCAGCACCCGGGGCTACGGTGTGCATCTGGATTCTTCGGCCGAAAGCATTTTTGACATGCGGGCCAGCGCCGCCAATCACTACGTCATCACCAATCTCTTTTCGACGCTGCAATTCAACGTGGTCTACGGCCCTTCTCTCAGCGACGTTCTAACGCGTTATACGGGATACACGGGGCGACCGCCGTTGCCGCCGCCATGGGCGTTCGGAGTCTGGATCTCGTCGGACATCTGGCGGAGTGGCGGCGAAGTCCGCTATGCGGTCAGCCAGTTCCGCGAGCGCGATCTGCCGGCATCCGCATTTGTTTTCGACTCTCCCTGGGAAACCGCGTACAACGATTTCAAGTTCAACCTGACGCAGTTCGCGCAAGGCGCGACCATTGATGGCAAGCATTTTCCCGGCTTCGGTTCCCTGGCCGACATGATGACTTTCCTGCAAAGCAATGGCCTGAAGGTCATCTGCTGGATGACCCCATTCATCGATACGGAATCCAATGATGAGAAAGTGCCTGGCCAGAATCTGGGCAAGGCTGCGAACTACGATGAGGCGGCGGGCAAGGGCCTGTTTGTGCGCGCTTCCGCAGGCGGTCCACCGCTGGTGGTGCCCTGGTGGAAGGGGCGCGGAAGCCCGGTGGATTTCACAAATCCTGCCGCACGGCAGTGGTTCACCGACCAATTGAAAGCCCTTGTGAGCGACAGCAAGGTGCCGACGCTTGCGGGGACGTCCGAGCCGGCTGTGGGTGGATTCAAGACCGACGACGGCGAGAGCAGCAACGGTCCTAACACTTACATTCCCGTGACGGCGCAGTATTCGGATGGGCGTACGGGAGTGGAGATGAGGAATGGCTACTGCGTCGAGTACCACAAGACCGTGGCTGGCGTGCTTGGGAGTGACGGCATCCTTTTCGCCCGCAGTGGATTCGTCGGATCGCACGCGTTCCCGGGTTCGTGGGCGGGGGACAACGAGCCGAATTTCGGAGACAACGGATTGCCCAGCGTCATCATCGCCGGACAATCCGCCGCCATGAGTGGGTATGCCATCTGGGGACATGACACGGGCGGCTACCAGGACACGAACTTCAGCATATCCCCTCCAAACCTCCTCATGCGCTGGACGCAGTTCGGGTGTTTTTCTCCCCTCCTGCAGATGCACCGGCAGGTAACGAAAGAGCTGCAATACCCGTGGCGCTACGGTGACCAAGCGCTGAGCAACTTCCGCTTCTTCGCAAAATTGCACACGCGCTTGTTTCCCTATATCTACACCTACGCCAAGCTGGCGAGCACAAGCGGTCTTCCGATTATTCGGCCGCTGGTCCTAATGAATCAAACCGACCCAAATACTTTTGCGCTGCGGCACACTTACCTGTTCGGCAATGAATTCCTGGTGGCCCCGATGATCACGCCCAATTCCCAGGCACGGCAGCTGTATCTTCCCCAGGGAAATTGGATCGATTTCTGGACAAATGCGCGAGAGGCCGGAGGACGCACGATCACATGGACGAATACGAACCAGGCGCAATTTCCGCTGTTCGCGCGCGAGGGTGCGATCGTCCCAATGCTTTTGACGGATCCGCAGACGTTATGTGACGCCAACTATGTCAATCACGCGGCCACAAAATCGCCGGACAACGGCCTTCTGTTCCTGGTCTATCCGGCAGGGAACTCGAGTTTTACGGTCTATGACGGCACCGACATCCGCTGCCAGGCGGGAGGGCCCGATTCAACATTAACCATTTCGTCGATCACGCGAGCCATAAAGCTCCAGATCCTGGCTGCCGAAGGAGCGGGCGTCATGAGGGATGGGGTCGCGATGCCCAAGTTGGCGACCGCGGTCGAGTTTGACAGTGCCAGCGCGGGCTGGCGATCAGATCCACAAGCAAGGCTGATCTTCGTAAAGTTTCAACACGGGGGCGGCACAACCACGATTCATTTCTGACAGGAGGTCCTTACATGAGCGAAAGACACAGTATTCCAGTACGTGGGCTAATGTCGACCAAGACTTCGCCGCTTTTCGAAGGGCGTTTCGGGCGGATGTTCCGGTCGCTGCATGCTGCGAAATTTGGCACAACAGAAAACGAGAATATCGCCAACCTGGCTGCATTGGGCAAGGCCATGTCGGCCGGGTTCGACCCGCCCAAGGATGGCAAGGACGATGAAGAGAGCGGCATCCCCGCGCTCTATACCTATCTGGGACAATTCATCGATCATGACATTACGTTCGATCCGGCCAGCAGCCTGCAGAAACAGAATGATCCGGACGCGTTAACCGATTATCGTACGCCCGCGTTTGACCTCGACAATGTTTACGGGCGCGGGCCCGATGACCAGCCTTACATGTACGACGGGAACAATGCGTTCTTGCTCGGCGACCCGATCCAAGGCGGAGATCCGAATGCCAAGGATCTCGCCCGCAACAACGCCAACCCGAGACGCGCGCTGATCGGCGATCCGCGTAACGATGAGAACACCATCGTCTCCCAATTGCAGGGGTTGTTCCTGCGGTTTCACAATCGCACGCTGGCGGCGAATCCGAACGTGCCGTTTGCCGAGGTGCAGAAGTTGGTTCGCTTTCACTACCAGTACGTCGTGCTGAATGACTTTCTTCCGCGCATCATCCATTCCAGCGTGCTCAAGGATTTGAAGAACGGGAATCACTTCGATCAGAAAAAGTTGAAGTTCTTCCACTGGAAGCACGAGCCGTTCATGCCGGTGGAATTCTCAGTCGCCGCCTATCGCCTGGGTCATTCCATGATCCGGCCGGGGTATCGCCTGAACGACTCCATTTTGCTTCCGATCTTTCCGATTCCGCCGGCAGTGGCTCCCGGCTTTCCCGAGGGGCTCACTGGCTTCCGCGCGATGAATCCGGCGTGGGGCATCGACTGGGGGCGGTTCATTGACGTGGACACCCGCAAGTACGACGGGACTGGCGATGAGCCCAAAAAGCGCCTGCAGTTTGCGTACAGGATTGACACCTCGCTGGTGAATCCTCTGGCCAACCTGCCGCCGGCGGTGGCGAGCAATCCCTCGTCTCTGGCCGAGCGCAACCTGGAGCGGGGTTGGCGGCTGGGATTGCCTTCCGGGCAGAGCGTGGCGCGAGCGATGGGGATTACCCCAATGGCCGACACCGATATTCTGATTGGCCAGGGAGTCGACACCCCCGACAAGCCGCTTGGCAACATTGTGCAAGTCTCGCCCGTGTTTGCGAAGAATTGTCCGCTTTGGACCTACATCCTTGCCGAGGCTATGAACTTCCGGGAGGCGGTCAAGGTCCCCGTAACCGAAAACATCACCGTCAATACACCGAGGTTGGGGCCGGTGGGTGGCCGCATCGTGGCGGAGGTGTTTCTCGGGCTCATGTTCGGCGATAGTCATTCGCTCCTCAGCGTTGACCCGAACTGGCATCCGGCACAGGGAGTCAACTACACACTGAAGGACTTCGTCAACTTCGCGCTGGGTCACTGACGAACGTCCAATCGCGCGACCGCGGTTGAAAGCGGCTTGCGGATTCATGGCAAGGTGGAGGGCTGGTCCTGCGTCCCGGGCAGGAAAAGTCCTCCACTTGATTTTAGGAGAGTCGCGAAAGAGCGGTTTGCTGCCGGCAACCTGAAATTCTCCTTTCCGCGTGCTGCGGCGGTGCTAATCTGCTTCATTGCCAGTATTCTCCATCTCTTGCGCTTCGAGCGCGTTAATGACTTGCGGCCGCGTCGTATCCCACCGGAGAGCTGCCCCCGCACTCCCCTGGTTGCGACAGCTGCGAGGTCGTCGAAAGTGTGCAGCCTGTGGCCTGATGGGTGAACCATTGCGGGAGAAACGGGACCCACATTCCGTCATCAAGGGAGAAACGGCGCTTTGAGCAGTCCGCGCCTCAGCCAGTCATAAGAAGGAACCAATGGGAAAGCTCAGGGTGTGCGCGTCTCTAGCGATTGGAACCCTCCTTATTATTACTCCGCCGGGCTTAGGTGCCCGCGGCGACAACTCCGGCATGCAGGGCCAGCGCGATTGGCCGGCTTATGGCGGTAGCGTTGAGAATACGCACTATTCCAGCCTTCGCCAAATCACCACCAAGAACGTCAGGGAGCTCGAGGTCGCTTGGACGTTTGATACGCAGGAACGAGGCGGACTGCAAACCAGTCCCATCATTGTGGGGAATGTTCTTTATGGATTGACACCTTCGCAAAAAGTGTTTGCCCTCGATGCCGGCACGGGCAAGCTCTTGTGGAAATTTGATTCTGGAGTGCGAGGGACACAGCCGAATCGCGGACTTGCCTACTGGCGGGAGGGGCAAGATCAACGCATCCTGGTCGGTGTGATGAACTTCGTTTACGCCCTCGACGCCGCAAAGGGGAGTCCCATCCCCGGCTTTGGGAAAAACGGACGCATTGATTTGCGCGAGGATCTGGGAGGCAACCCAGCGTCGCAATCCGTTTACCTGACCTCCCCCGGCGTTATCTACAAGGACCTTCTGATTGTGGGAGGACGGAATCCGGAGACTTTGCCGGCGCCTCCCGGCAATGTTCGCGCCTACGATGTGCGGACCGGAAAGTTGCGCTGGACGTTTCGCACGATTCCGCATCCCGGCGAGTTTGGTTACCAAACTTGGCCGGAAGGTGCGTGGAAGACTAGCGGTGCGGCTAACAACTGGACGGGGATGGCGCTCGATCGCCGGCGCGGTATCGTCTACGTGCCCACCGGCTCCGCCGCCTTTGATTTTTACGGCGGAGATCGCGTCGGCGACAACCTCTTCGCCAATTGCCTGCTGGCACTGAACGCGGAAACGGGCGAACGCCTGTGGCATTTTCAGCTGGTTCGACATGACATTTGGGATCGAGACTTTCCGGCTCCCCCCACACTTGTGACGGTTCAGCATCACGGGAAAAAAGTCGATGCGGTCGCACAAACGAGCAAGCAGGGATTTGTATTTCTCTTCGACCGCCGCGATGGAAAGCCGCTTTTTCCCCTCGAGCTTCGCGACTACCCAGCGAGTACTGTGCCCGGGGAAGTGGCGGCTCGACAGCAGCCTATGCCGACCAAACCGGCGCCGTACTCGCGACAACTGCTCACCGCCGACTTGCTGACGAATCGCACCCCGGAGGCGCATCAATGGGCAGTGGAGCAGTTCCAAAAATTCCGTAGCGAAGGGCAATTCGTTCCCTTCAGCGTGGGAAAGGATACGGTCGTTTTCCCGGGATTTGACGGCGGGGCGGAGTGGGGCGGTTCAGCTATCGATCCAAAGACCGGAATCCTTTACGTCAATGCGAATGACGTAGCCTGGACGGGAGCTTTGGTGGAAAACACGGCCGAGAACAGTCCCAAGGCTCTCTATCTGAATCAGTGCGGTGTCTGCCACGGCGAGACCATGGAAGGGTCGCCGCCGGAGATGCCTTCGCTGGTGGGAGTGGGCGACCGGGTCTCGGCGGCAGACATCGCGGCAACGATCAAAAACGGGAAGGGAAGGATGCCGGGCTTTCCCAATCTCTCCGACGAACAGATGTTCGCCCTGGTGTCGCACCTCACCGGCGGGGAGCACAAGGAACTGACGAGCACGGAACCTCTGCCCCTCATGCTGAAATATCGCTTCACCGGTTACCGCAAATTTCTGGATCCCGAAGGCTATCCCGCCATTGCGTCCCCCTGGGGAACCCTCAACGCCATTAACTTGAATACCGGCGAATATGCCTGGAAGATCCCACTCGGGGAGTATCCGGAACTTGCCGCCAAGGGACAGAAGACTACCGGGACAGAAAATTATGGCGGCCCGATTGTAACCGCGGGTGGCCTGGTTTTCATCGGAGCGACAAGCTTCGATAAGAAATTCCGGGCATTCGACAAATCCAATGGCAAGCTTGTCTGGGAAACGACCTTGCCATTCGCGGGCAACGCGACTCCCGCGACTTATGAGGTGAATGGTCGCCAGTTTGTCGTGATTGCCGCCGGAGGAGGCAAAGACCCCAAGTCTCCGTCAGGAGGAGTTTATGTGGCCTTTGCGCTGCCTCGTGGCAAGTGAGAATGCGTTGTATTGGGAGGCACATTCCCGCTACCAGGTATTGTGGAAGCGGCGGATCCCTGGAACTGGGACCCTTCTTCGCTGCCTGCTCTGCGTCACCATGCTCGCCGCTCCTGGTTTTGCCCAGACAGTTACAGTGGACGGAGTAGTGCGGGATTCCACCGGCGCAGTCATCGGTGGTGCGGCGGTTCAGCTGCAAAGTGGAACTCTGCAGGCGTCGGCCACCACCGATCGCAAGGGGCGATTCTCGTTCGCCGATGTCTCCCCCGGGGCTGGAACGATCGAAATCTCAGCCACAGGGTTTAGTCCGATTCGCCGGTCTTGGAGCAGCGAAGGAACTCCTCTGGTTCATCTGGATATCGTCTTATGGCCAAGCCTGGTGAGTGAGCAAGTGGTTGTGTCCGCAACGCGCAAGGAAGTTCGTCTGGCAGATACGCCGGGCAGCACCATCCTGCTCTCGGAAGTCGATCTCGCCGCAACTCCGGCCCTGCGCATCGACGATGTGCTGCGCCAGGTTCCTGGCTTTTCACTGTTTCGACGTTCCGGCAGTCGTACGGCGAATGCTTCCGCCCAAGGCGTTTCGTTACGCGGACTCGGAGGAAGTGCGTCGAGCCGCGCGCTGGTGCTGGCCGATGGCGTCCCGTTGCTCGATCCATTTGGCGCCTGGGTATATTGGAACCGCATTCCCCGGGTTGCCATTTCCAGCGTGGAGGTCTTCCGCGGGGGTGGCTCGAACCTCTATGGAACGTCCGCACTGGGAGGAGTCGTACAGTTGCTTACGCGCCAACCGGAGACGCCTGCCTTCACGCTCGAGGCTTCTTATGGAAACCAGCGCACGCCCGACCTCTCCTTTTGGACAGGAAGCCGAGTGCGGGAATGGGATTACTCGGTCACGGCTGAGATGTTCCGCACCGATGGCTTCATCCTGGTGCCGGATTCGGTTCGGGGAAGCATCGATACGCCCGCGAATTCCGAGGATGCAACCGTATATGCGCGCATCGGCCGGCAACTCGGCCAGGACGGCAGAGTTTTCCTGCGCGGAAATTTCTATACGGAATCTCGAAAGAATGGCACCCGCATTCAGACCAACGACACGCGAATTGGCGAAGCCGCGGCGGGACTCGACAAACAATTCGGCAGCAATGATTCGTTGACGGTACGCCTCTATGGCGACGTCGAGGCGTACAACCAGACGTTCTCGGCCATCGCGCCGGACCGGAACAGCGAAATCCTGACCGACCGGCAGCACGTTCCCGAGCAGGTGGTCGGTGGAGGAGTGCAGTGGAACCACGTCGCAGGCAAGAGTCACACGCTGATCGGTGGCATGGACCTGAACGAGGTAATTGGTGCCAGCGACGAACTGCTCTTTACGGGTCCGAACCAGAGCCGCACCGGCGGTGGTCGCCAGCGCACGCTGGGATTCTTCGGAGAAGACATTTTTCATCGCGCGAAATGGACCCTGATCTTGGGCGCGCGCGTGGACGACTGGAAGAATTTCCGTGGCAGCCTTGTGACAGTTCCACTTTCCGGATCTCCTCTGGTGACGACCTACCCCGATCGGAGCGACCTTGCTTTCAGTCCGCGGTTTTCGGTGCTGCGCTCCTTCGACGACCACTGGTCGATAACCGCCTCGGTCTACCGTGCGTTTCGCGCGCCCACGCTTAACGAGTTGTATCGTACGTTTCGCGTGGGAAACGTCCTGACGTTCAACAATGCAGGGCTCAACGCGGAGCGACTCACCGGGGCGGAGGCGGGAGTCAATGTGACCGGGTGGAACCGCCGGCTGAGTGCGCGTGGAACGTTTTTCTGGAGCGACATTGTAAATCCGGTCGCAAACGTGACTTTGTCGTCGACAGCGACGCTTATTACCCGGGAAAAGCAGAACCTCGGACGGACGCGGTCGCGGGGTGTGGAACTGGATAGCACCATGCGGGTAAACCGAGATATCCAGATTTCGGCGGGCTACGCCTACACCGCCGCCACCGTGGTGAGCTACCCGGGTACTCCCGGGGGCGTCAACCTGGCAGGCCTTAATGTTCCGCAGGTGCCGCGTCATGTTTTTACTTGGGTTGCGCGCTATTGGAATCCAAGCACAATTCTATTCAGCGTCGGGGGACGCTTTGTGGGACGCCAGTTTGATGACGACCAAAACCAGTTCTCCCTGGACCGGTTCTACACCATGGATGTTGAAGTGGGACGAGCAGCCACGCGTCATCTGGAAATCTTCGGTGCAGTTGAGAACTTGCTCGATCAACGCTACCAGGTGGCGCGCACGCCGGTGATCAATCTCGGCCCCCCAATTCTCTTTCGAGCGGGGCTGCGGCTGAACTTCCCCGCGGCCAAGCGATAATTTCTCTGTTCGTTGGCCGGACTTGCCCGACCGCGCATCCTGCATGGAGCATTCCGAGCACGTCGCCCGGGCAGTGCGGGCTTCTCCAGATTGTCACCGGTGTCCGACGCTAAGGATGGACGACCGGCTTATCGGCATTGTGCCCCGATCACTTCTGTCGGTGCCTTTGCTGCATGACGTCCGGTCCGAATCTGCGGCTCCCAGTGCGCACCGGCGCGATACACCTCCTTGCAGTCAGACCCTTGGCTTGAAGACGCTCCAGAGGCCCACAGAATCCAGCTCGGCAGGAACAGGCTGACCAGATCCGGATGCTTTGAGCGTTGGTGTTATCAATTGTCTCCGCGGCCTGGGCCTTCGGCCGGACTGGCAATTGCAGCAAGTGGAATATCTGTGGAATGTGACGATGGTCACTGCCCAGCCACCTCGATTAGGTGGATGCTAGACGCGTGCCGCGTCACGAGGTAACCGTGAAACGAGAATTTTCTTCGTTGAACCCAAGGGAAGCACTCCGCATTGCCATTGCAATTGAGGAGAGGAATGCAGAGATATACCATCAGCTCAGTGATCTGTTTTTCCAATTCTGCCCGGACGTTCCCAATATGGCGGCCTCATTCCTTGATTTGGCAAAGGCAGAACGTCAGCACGGGGAACTGTTAACCACCCGCTACGGTGAGCGTTACGGCGATATGAAGGATGACATTACAGAAGAAGCGATTCGTGATTTCATCGAGACGCCCCGCTTCGAGGTTGCCTCCATGGTAGAGGCGGTGGAAACGGGTCAACCCGTACTAGCTCGCCAGATGGCACTGGAAATCGCCGCTGCCGCCGAACACAGCGCGCTGCAGTATTACCGTCGCCTTGCGGCAACCACGCTCGATCCACAATTAAAGGCTCTGTACGAGGAATTTGTAGCCTTCGAACTGGAGCATTCCGACCGGCTCGAGACCGAACTCGGCACCGCCAGCGCGACTCCAGCACCGTAAGAAGCTCAAGGCTTTCACAAGGGTCGCTGAACAAAGTCCCCACTCGTCTCGAGCATTGGTCTTGGCTCCGAAGCGCGTGCCCAGAACGCGATCATAGGGCGACGGCGATCCTCCCCGCTAGATGTGGCCGAGCACACTCACCCGAACCTCTTTACGCCGTGCAGGCACAGCATCTTGCCGAACTCCCAGCCGCGATCATCGCGGTAGGCAGTAAACATCGCCGATGCCGTGGGGCACCTGAAGCGGGTCGATCCCAGCGGAGAGCTTGTGTGTACCGCCCGCGCGATGGGTATCTGCTTCGGCGACTGATCGCCTTCCAGCGGTTCACAGATCAGGAAAACCTGCGTCTTGCAGGAACTGATCCCGGTCCGATTGCTTACTTATATGTTCCGCTAGCAGCAGGTAAAAAGCTCGCAGGTTGTGTGCGCGCTGTGCCGCCCTCCTCGTCAGCATACCGGAGAGCGGCCCGAGATACTGTGCCAGCAGGCGCGCGGCGCGCTCTACCGCCGCCGCCGTCAGTTCCGCCTCAGAGCTCTGCGGTCCGCTCGGAACCTCTACCGGAAGTGCCGGCTGTACAATCGCACTCTGAGTACTTCGTCCCCGACGACCCACGGCGGACAAGAATGCCGCTCGATCTTTTTCCCCCGCAATGCTTGCAGCAAGCAACCTATAAAAGTGGTCTGCGTTCGTGGTCCGGGAGGCAGCTTTTTTAACCACCACCTTTGCCAGCGCGCCGATGAAACCCGCAAGTTGTTTTTCCGCCGCTCGCATGATGTCTTCCGGCAATCCTTTGGCTGCCGGCTGCTCTTTTGGCGCAAGTCCCGAGTGTTCGACGGACCCTGCTAAGGGCGCGACAAGGGGAGGATGCTCGGAAACCTGCAGGTTACGCGCCCCTGCACCTTTCTCCGGCACTTCATGGCAGGCCGCATCGAAAACCTCGAACGCCGCTGTCACGTCGTCACCGCCCATGCCCGGCGTCATTGCTGCCCGCGGAGCCACGCGTTGCTCCGGGCGCATGGGCGCGTCGCCCACATTGGTTTCAGGACGCGAGGAGGGCGGAGTGACGTCTTCATCCGACCATATGGGACCTGCTTCAGCAGAAAGGCCCTTTTCGGCCCGCCAGCGGCCGGCTCCGTCCGGTCCAGTTTCCGGAAGTTGAGCCGTTTCGCCCCTGTGCCGCCCCTGCCGCGCCTCATTGGACGGAGCACTTGGTGGACCTTGCGCGGGATAGTTCGTTTCGCGCCCGGCTTTCTTGCCATCGAGAATTGCCTGGAAGGATCTCGCTCGCGCGGAGTCAGGATCAAAGAGCAGCGCTTCCGCTACCGCGCGGTTTGCCTCGACCAGATCGTCGGCGGCACAAGCTCGCTCAGCCCGAGCGAGGATTTCGTGGACTCTTTTCGCCCGCTCTCGTATTGCCGAAACTTGCTCTCGAAAAGCGTGGAGCTCCGCGTTCGTCGCGTCCAACTTAACGGCCTGATCGAGATATCCCATCGCTTCATCCAGCCGGTTCAACTTCAATGCCTCTTCCGCTCGAACCCGGAGATTCAGCGCGCGTGTCTTGCGTTGCCGCCTTGCGTTCGCTCGTTGCACCTTCCGCATCAGGTCATTTGCACGCTCGTGCTGGCTGTCGACGTCCAGGACGCGCACGATCTCTTGTTTGGCGCGCTCGTACTCACCCTCCGTCAGGAAAGCTTCGGCTCGTTCCAGATAGCTCCCAAAAAATCCTCGCTTGAGTTCTTCCTCGATTTCAGTGAGATCCAAAGCAAACTCACTCGCGGTCTGGTATCGATCCGCGCGATTCTTGGCGAGCGCTTGCGCCAGCACGTGGTCAAGCCTCGAGGGATATTCCTTCAGAAACTGGTTGAGTGGCGGCGGTGTATTGGCGATCACTTGCTGAAGGGTTTCAGCGATTGTGTTGCCTGCGAAAGGAAGCGTCCTGGTCAGTAGTTGATAGAGGACCACCCCCGTGGAGAAAATGTCGCTTCGCCCATCCAGTTCCGCTCCGCTGATCTGCTCCGGCGACATGTAGTGATAACTCCCCGTAATGAGACCGGTACGGGTATTGCGCGATTGCCCCAGACAGGCAATCCCGAAGTCGATGATCTTTGCCCTGCCGTCCTGCGCAACCACGATGTTCGCGGGCTTGATGTCGCGATGAATAATGCTGGGCTGGTGCGCATGGGCATACTGCAGGCCGTTACAGACTTGCCCGATGCAATTGAGCTTTTGCTGAAGTGACAACCACTCTTCTTCCAGAGTCGAGTCGAGGCTCTTTCCGGAGAGGTACTCCATCACAAGGTAGGGCGTCCCACCGAAGTCTCCCAGGTCGAATACCGTAACAATGTTCGGATGACGGAGGTTTGCCGTGAACCGGGCTTCGCGATAGAAGCGCTTCAGAAGCTCGCCGTGTTCCTCATCCGCGTTCGTAACCATCTTGATGGCAACGAAGCGATCGAGCGAGCGATCGAGGGCCTTGTAGACGACGCCCATACCGCCGCGAGCGATCAGCCCCACGACTTCGTATTTGTCGATCTTCCTGGGTGTGGCTGGATCCATGATGCGACGCTCATCAGAGACGCCGACCTGGGGTTGAGGCGCGAATTCCGCCCCGGCCAGTAGGCTTATGCGAGCGCATGTCGAAGCTGCGATTCCCACCTCGTGACGACGCCCGCGCGCTAACGCATACTCGCACATTCCGGCCTTGGTGGGCAGTCCTTTGTCTCGCTTGGGGCCCAAGCCCACTGCATTCCGTAGCGGCCCGCGGGACACGGGGAGCCAGAAGTTTCGTCCAGTCGTTCCATCGTCCTTTTCGAGCGCGATTTTTGCTATTATTGGCTGCCGCAAATGCCACGCCTATCCCCCTGGGGCGCGGCGTGCGGCCCCGACTGGCGGGATTTGAGGGTTCTCCCCGGATCCGGTCGTCTGGTGGCTGGATCGCTCAGCAGTCCGAATCCGTCTACCGCTTGCATAGCGGCTTGGTGCTAGCGGGTCACATATTCGACGGTTGACTCCAATGCAGCCCGTTACCTCGCAACCCGAACGGCTCGCCCAATACGACATCGTCGAGACCCTTGCCCAGGGACATTCCGGATGGGTTTTCTACAAGGGGGTCGATCCCATCCTGCGTCGTAGTGCCATGCTGCGAGCGATTCCCAAGCGGCTTCTCGAAAATTATGGCGCCGCCATGATCGCCCGGCTGCAGAATGATGTCGGCGCCGCGGCCCGCCTGCATCATCCCGGAATCGTGGGAGTGTACGAATACGGCGAAGACTCCGACTGGGCCTTCATTGCGACGGAGTACGTGGAAGGTAGCTGCCTTAAAGAGCAGAGCCGGGTTTCGCTTGCCGATGCGGTCAGCCTCATTGTGCAGGTTCTGAGCGTGCTGGATTTCGCGCACAACCAGGGCGTTGTACATCGCGACCTGAAGCCATCCAACCTGCTGATCACCGAAAAAGGGAACATCCGCATCGCCAACTTCGGAGTTGCGGAACTCAATGCCGGCACGCCCGGCTACATGTCACCTGAGCAATTGACCGGGTCGCCGGTGGACCGTCGTTCCGATCTGTTTTCGGCGGGGATCGTATTTTACGAATTGTTGGCCGGTGTCAGCCCCTTTGCGGGCCCGGCCGAAAATCTTGTGCAACGCGTGTGCAAAGAGAAGGAACGTCCTCCCTCGGACATGAATGGCGAGCTTCCCCGAGGATTTGACCTGGTTTGCGCCAGGGCATTGGCCAAGTCTGCACAGGAGCGGTATGCGAACGCGCGGTTGTTCAGTGAAGGGGTCCGAGCGGCGTTTGACAACACTTTCGCCGCGCCTCCCGGTCGAGCAATCTCGCATGAAACCGTTCTCACGGCGACCCTTCCGCGCCCTCAGGCCGAGCCCGCCTCTGCGTCTGCACCGCGGGTCCCGGAAAAATCCCAGAAGGATTCGCCTGCGCCGGCCTCGAAGTGGGACGAGGCCACCCTGCGGACGGTTGAAAAGCAACTCGCAGTGTTTATGGGACCGCTCGCGAGAATCATCGTGAAGGATGCCGCATCCAGAACAACGGATCTTGCGCGGCTGTACTTGCTCGCAGCCGAAAGTTTGAAACAGGAGAGCGAGCGGCGGGCGTTCCTGGCGCAGAGAGCCGGGGCGATCCCGAGCACCCCGCCGCAGAACGAGCCCTCGAAGGCGCCACCGCCGTCCGGGACCCCGAAGCCCCCTGCGCCCGACCCAACCCAGCGGGCGGTCACCCCTGAGGTACGGCCCACTCCCAACCCCATTCCCGCCGCGAAAATCCCTGCGCCGGCGAAGCCTGCTCCGGCTGCCAAGGTAGAGCTGAATTCCAGCTCCAAAGCTCCTTCCAAGCCTGACGTTCCGCCCGTCGCCAGGCCTGAAATAAAGCCGGTCGCCAAGCCTGAGGTAGTCTCGGTCCCGAAGCCGGCGGTGCCCGATGCGGCCGCCCGGATCGAAGAACTGATCGGCAAGCAGCCGGCCACGCTGGCTGGCTACTTGCACGATGATCCGCCTCAACTCGAGGAAGTGATTCACGCTTTTGTTGCGAGTGCCCAGGCGCTGATCGCAATGCATGCGACTGACAGCCGGAAAGAAGCCCTGACTCCTCAGAGCATCTGCTTCGACCGGCTGGGGAAGGCGACGATTCAGAGCTTGCAACCCACCGTTACCCGCGGAACCAGCAGTGGGGCAGGGAATCCGCGCTATGCCGCTCCGGAAATTTTCGCGGAGAAGAGCAGCGGAGCCGACTCAACCATGGCGGGAGCCCAGGTGTACGCGCTGGGCGTCATGTTCTACGAGATCCTGCTTGGAAAACGACTTTTCGGAAAGACGTTTGCCGACCAGCGGACTGACTTAGACTGGTTGCGCTGGCACGCAGACCTGGAGAGCAGAGCTCCCCAATTGAAGTCGCTGCTGCCAGACTACCCGGTTGCGCTATCCGATCTGGTGGAGTCGATGATGGAGAAGCGCGCCGAAAAAAGGCCGGCGGACCCGGACGCAATCCTTTCGCGGCTGCGCGGCATTGCGCAACGGGCAAACAAAACTGTCGTGTTGGGCAAGACGGCCGCGAAAAACGTTGCCGTCAAGCCCGACTCCAAGACATCCTCCGCTCCCCGGAAAAAGAGCAGAAAAGGGTTGGTGGCCCTGTTGCTCTTTCTGCTTGTGCTGGCCGGAGGAGGGTTTTTCCTTTGGCAAAATCCGGACTACTTCCGTACCGTGATCGCTCCTCTATTGCACCTTCCGACGAACTGACGTCCCGCGTGCGAGACTCGCCCGTCTTCGTCAATCCTATCCTTATTTAATATTGCTCCTGGGAGTGATGATGCGGGAACGGGTGGTGGAGATCAACGGAAGCGGGCGCTCTAGAGCGTGACGGTGGCAGCGTACCGTTTCACGATCCGAGGTAGCTGTACAGCAAGAGCAATCCACCGCAACTCACAACCGCCAGAAACTTCTCCATAAACGTGAAAGAACCGATGAAATGAAAAACTGGGTCCAGCATGGCCAGCGGTCCGGAAGGCTTCGGCGGTTCTTGAGCAGGACTACTGATCTCGGAAACCGCGCGCGGGGTTTCGCTGGTGCTGACCGCGACAATTTCCTGCGCCTCCTCAGGCAGCCGGAAAGTCAAAATGTAACCTGGCAACTCGATCGAATCCTCGGCGCGCACCCGACTCTTGATCGATCTGCGAAGCCTGCTTCCGTTGAGCCAGGTGCCGTTATTGCTCAGGTCCGTGACATACACCACGGCGCCATCCGTGGTCAGCATCAGATGTTCGCGCGACAGATCGGGGCCGTCGAGCAGAACTCCCTCTTCTGCTCCGCGACCCACGGCCAAGCCGTCGGCAATGTCGCGTTTCACTTCTCGAACACTGCCGTCGGTCTTGGATTGGATCGAGAGCAGGACTTCCATGCTTATACCAACGCCTTTCGCAGATAGCTCTCCACCTGTCGCCGGACCACGGGATCTGCGGACAGGAAATCTACCAGGGATTGCTTTTCAGGACCCGACAAAGGTCCGGTAATGTTCTGGCCGGAGTCGATGAGCTCGGAGACCGAAGCGCGCACCATGGTGTCCAGCTTCGCGGGATCCTCCAAGGCAGTTCTGCGAAACTGGGTTACCACGCCCAAGGCCGGGGCGGTCGTCACTTCGGCTGGCTCCGATGCCTCCAGTTTGCCCTTGGATTCGGCAAACTGAGTGTCCCGTTTTCCGTCAACGGACTGCTCATCGGAGCCGGCATACGGGTCCGGCCCACCCGGCGGCTTAATGTCGTTGATATCCATGGTGAACGGCTAGCTTACGCGAATGTGACCTGGTCAGTCATCTCCAGCAGTCTGCGCGCCATCTTCCCGAATTCGCCCAAGGGGTCGAGCGCCAGCGCGCTCTTCAAATGCGTGCGTGCCGCATCTTTATCTTTCCGGAAGAGGCAGGCTTCGCCGAGATGGGCATATGCGTACGCGCTTCGTGAGTTCAGCTCCAGGGCCTTGCGATAGTGAGTCTCCGCCGCCTCGAAGTGGCCCTCCTGGAATTCGACGGTTCCGAGCAAGACTTCCGGGACATCATTCTGCGGAAACAGCGTCCGCACACCGCTAAAGACGTCCCGTGCAGCCTGGAAATTCTTGGCGTCACGATAAATAATGCCTGCTTCCAGCAGGAATGCCGCCTCTTCGTTGGAAGGAGCGATCGTCCATTTCGCTGCCATCTTCAGTCTCCTGTATTCAGCATCGACTAGCTGATGTTGCGGATCGCAGCCATGGCGGCATCGTGGCGGGATTTCATCACCGCCGACGCCGTCTCAAACGCCCGCTGTTCCATGTTCATCTGCTGCTGCAGTTGCAGGAATTGCGTGGTGTCACTCATCAAGCCGGACTGGTTGATCCCGCCAGCGCCACTAATTGCGCTGCCGATCACGCCTCCCAATCCCGGGGCAAACATGTTGCCCACGCCGCCCACGACCGCACCCAGCACCTTCCGGAATCCGCCCGGTTGCTTGGTCGGCGTCGTGGACCGCAAAATCTGATCGATACTGTAGTTGGGTGCCGATGCCATGTTCAGCGCATTGGTGATTTCGGACATACGGGTTTCCCTCCTGTCGAATTATCGCGGCCCTGTTCCAGATGTTGCTACTTTTGAGCTGCAGATTTGTCTCGCAGCTCGGTAAGCAGCCGTAACAGGTCCAAGGATCGGCCGTAGGCCGTCATGGCGTGCTTGGCGCGCACCTTGTCGGCCTCCGCGCCCGCCTGCATTACCTCGTTTAACTGGCGACAAGTCCTCTCGACTTTTGCCAACAGAGAGGCTGGCTCGTCAGAACCGAGTACTTCTTCAAACTTCGGAAACTGGCGCCAGCCTATGTCATCCCGGCTACCCGCTGGAGCGGGCTCAGCCTTCGCTACGCTCTTCATAACTCTCCCCCTTTGAATCTCCCGGTAGTATTATGTTTCACCTATGTCAGCCGACCTGCGGACCATCAACTTGCAGAATCTGCCTGACGCCATTCGCCTCATGAACGAATCCTCTCGAGGCATGTCGTTCGAATGGAATCTCGATCTCTTCAGTTTCCTGGCTCTCCTGCGTTACTGGGACTTCTCCTACGAGTACTCGCTCATCGGTTACGTTCAGGATGAACCGGCCGCGCTCATCATCAACTGCGCGAACCCTGAGTCTCATGAAGCCTACACCGTCTATTGGGGTGCCCTTCCCAAGTTCCGCACCCAAAGGATCTCTTTGGTTCTGTTCAACACGTGCTGCAAGAAAATGCGCGACGACGGCTACTTCATGCTGCATGGTGTTTCTGTTCCCGACCGCCCCGTACGCCGCTACCGTTTCATCCAGGCCCAGCCGGAACGCAATCTTGTGGATATGGAGGCGGAATCTCCCAACTTGCCTGCCGCCGATCCAACCCTGGAAGTGCGGGAAATCGATGTCGAAGCCCTGGCGCAGTTCCCGCTTGCCGCCGGAGAATTTCTGCATTGGTCTCAGCGGCACGTCTTCCTCCGCAACGTCGCCCCCTTCCAGCAAATTCTAGGAGCCTTTAGTGGGGACATACTAAAGGCGTACGCGGTCGCACTTCCCCGCTCCCCGAACACGACCCTCACGGACCTCCGTTCCATCGACTCCGATCTTTCCGCCGGCTGCGAATTGCTGCGGTGGCTTGTGGAACGGAATTATCGCCCGCCCTTCACCGTGAACTATGTGTTCGAGCAGAGCTACGCGCATCGCGTCCTGACCTCGGCGGGCTTTTCTGTGAAGAGACAATTCTCCACCCTGACTCGAGATCTTCGCGCGACTGCTTAATCGAAAACCATTCATGCGTTCAAGCCTCGCTCATTGTGCGGCGATCTGCGCCTGCGTCACCGCCGAAATCATTCCTAAGGGCTGCAGGTTGATCTGCGGCGTAAGTTGGTCGTAGCTCAACACGGTCACATCCGGGACGGCGAAATCCAGCAGCCTCTTCACGAATCGCCGAATCTCTCCGTCGGTGACGATTACCGGACGTTGTGCGCCCGGCGGCAAGTTGCCGATCTGGGACCGCGCGGCCTCCATGACCTGCCGGCTCAGGGCCGGATCCATGGCCAGGTATGCGCCACCGGCACTTTGTCGAATGGAATTCCGGAACATCTCCTCGATCTCCGGGTCGAGCCGGTAGACGAACAGCAACGGGCTCCCCTGCGAGATCTGGTAGCAGATCTTCCGTCTCAGCCCGGCCCGCACGTGCTCGGTGAGGGCAAGCACCTCGTGCTCCAGCCGGCCCCATTCGCACAGCGTCTGCAGAATGCCCTTCAGATCGCGCACGGAAACTTCTTCCTCCACGAGCCGGCGCAGAATTTCCGTCAGGGTCTGCAGAGAAATCGGCTTGGGCACGGTTTCGTCCACCAGGGTCGGGTAGTACTGCTTCAGGGACGCAACCATTACCTGCACTTCCTGAATGCCGATGAAATCCCGCGCATTTCTCTTCAGGTAGTGAGTCACATGGAGCAGGAGGATGTCCCCGGTATCCCACACTTGCAGCCCCGCACCCCGGGCGCGGTCCACCTGGGCACGAGGGATCCACGCCGCAGGTTTGCCGGTGGCGGGGTTGGCCGTGTTCTCGCCCTGCAATCCATAGATCGAAATGCTGTCTGCCGAATCGTTCACCAAAACCGCATCCATGCGGATCTGGCCGCTCACCGCCGGAACTTCATTTGCCCAAATGGTGAAGCTCCCGGGTTCCCCGGGTGAATTACCCTTGACCTGAAGAGATGGGAAAATCACGCCTAGCTCGTAGTACAGGCTGTTGCGAGCTCCCAGTAACTGGTCGTAAAACTTCTGGCCGCTCTCGGTCTCGCGATCGACATAAGGAGTGAGGGCCTCGCTCGCCTGCAGGACCAGAGGCACCGTTAGCGAGAGCTGTGGGTCTTGCGTCTTGGCAGCGGCCACGACTTGCGAATGTTCGATGGCTGCCGCCTGCATCTTTTCCGCCCGGAACAGTCCATACGCCAGGGAACCGGTGAGCGCAGCCAGAATGAAAAACGGGATCTTCGGCAGGCCCGGGATGATCGCCATGATCGTAAGCATGCCGGATGCGACCGCGATCGCCTTCGGCTGCCCGAGAATCTGGCCAGCCACGTCCTTGCCCAGATTGGAGTCCTTGTTCTCGGAGGCGACCCGAGTCACCACCATTCCGGCCGAAATCGAAATCAGCAGCGCGGGAATCTGCGAGACCAGGCCATTGCCGATCGTCAGGATGGAATAGGTCTGCACCGCTTCCATCGCCGACATGCCGTTCATCGCGACCCCGATGATCAGTCCTCCCACGATGTTGATGAGGGTGATGACAATCCCAGCGATGGCGTCGCCTTTGACGAACTTCATAGCGCCGTCCATGGCCCCGTAGAACTGGCTTTCGCGGGCCAGTCCTTCCCGTCGTGCGCGCGCCTGCTGGAAGTCGATGATGCCGGCGCGCAGGTCCGCGTCGATGCTCATTTGCTTGCCGGGCATCGCGTCCAGCGTGAAACGCGCCGAAACTTCTGCCACCCGCTCGGCACCCTTGGTGATCACGATGAACTGCACCAGCGTGATGATGAGAAAGATCACCGCGCCGACCACGAAGTTTCCGCTGACCACGAACATGCCGAATGCCCGGATCACCTCGCCGGCGTCCGCCTTCAGCAGGATGAGTCGAGTCGCGGATATGTCCAGGGAGAGGCGGTACAAAGTGGTAATCAGAAGCAGAGTGGGAAAGGAAGCAATCTGGGTTGGGCTCGAGATATAGATCGACACCATCAAGATGGTGACGGCCACCGTGATATTGATGGTCAGAAAAATGTCGAGCAGAAAGGTCGGCAGCGGAACGATCATCAAGCCGACCATGACCGCAACCAGGCTGACCAGGATCAGGTCGGCAAAGCGGGTCAAGACCCCGGCGAGATTTCCCCCCACGATCTCTTTCTGGATCTCGAGAAGCTGAGTCTGGATCTTGGCGATCATGTCGGCCGGGACTGCATCTCTTCCGCAAAAGAACAGCGCGCTCACTCGGGAGGAGCGCCCTCATCAGCAGCGAAGAGGCGTTGCGTAGCTCGATGGTAGAGAATATAAGCGCCGGATGCAGCACTCCGCGGAGTCGGCATCCGGCGCATCAGAATCACATCAATTCGACTTGCCCGTGGATTTCCCCTGCGCCTGCAGGCGGCTTTCGATCTGTTTGACGATCATGTCGAGGCCGCCCACGATGGCTCGGGCACGGTTCGCGCCAGGATCGTTATGCCCTGGGTCGAGTTGGAAGGCCCTTTCCAGGGGCTTCTTGGCTTCTTCGATCTTTCCGGCTCGAAGCAGCACTTCGCCCAAGTTGGCCTGCACGCTGGGGTCGTTGGGGTTCAATTCCGCCGCTTTCGTCAGGTTCTCGTAGGCGGTTTTGAGATCCGGCGGTTGCTTGGCCAGGGCGACGGCGCCCAGTCCGGCATAGCCGTAATAGGAGTGGTCGTCGAGTGCGGTGAGGCCGCGGAAGATCGTCTCGGCCTCTTTCGTCTTGCCCTGCCGGTAAAAGTTAAAGCCGATAACGGCCAGTGATTGCTCCTGCGCGTTGGTCACTCCGAGAATCTGATTCAGAGGCGCGCCATCGATTAGCCGCTGTGCGGCACTGGAAGATTGTTGTGCCATTCTTTTTCTCCTTTTTCCTGTTCAGAGCGTGCCTTTAGGCGATCTTTCCGATGATGCCTTCCATCATCGAGTCAAACTTCTTCTCAGTGGCCGACAGCAAGTTAACCATTTGGCTATAGGCATCCATCTTCTGCTGCGCCTGCAGCATCTGCATGGGATCGCCGCTCTGGGCAGCTTTCTGCATGTCCTGCTGCAGTTGAGCAAAGCTCTCCTGGGGTCCACCAGTTCCGCCGGCCCCACCCGTCCCGCCAGTCCCTCCGGTTCCGCCCGTTCCGGGGAACCCTGGAAATCCACCGCCACCTGGGAAGCCGGGCAGTCCGGGCAATCCCGGGAATCCGCCGCCGCCGAAAATGTTGCCGAGCGGATTCTGTAAAATCCCGCCCATGATGCCACCCAGATTAAAAGGTGAGCCATTGCCTGCGCCTTGCGCAGGGTTGAAGCCGCCAGCCTGTCCCGCCAGGCCCGTCAGCATGTTCGCGATCGGGCCGAGTTTGCTGGCTTCGGGGTTGGTGGCCATGAAGCCATTGACCGCGGTTTGGACCAGACTTGAGCCCGCCTTGCCGAGGTCGCCGACTGCTCCACCAACGTTACCGCTCAGTAGATCGGTCGCGGCCTTGCCTACATTTTCAACGGTGTTGAGTGCACCGCTGACTGCATTGCCAATGCTGCTTACGACGTCTCCCATGTTGTTTTCTCCTCGCGTCTTGAATCGAACTTGGGTCCCGACTCACTACAGTTATCGAATGCCCCCCAGCGAAGTTGCTAGCCCCGCCCCTGGACTGCACCCCCGCCGGCTTGCAGGCGCCAGGCTAGCCTTTGAGCATGATTCCGTTCGCCATTCCGCTGCAGGATCGCCAGGTCCTGGCGGGCCTCGTTCCAGTTCCTGAGTTCGCAATAGGCCTCACAGCGGCGCGCCCGCGCCTCGTGATCTGCGGGATTCCGGCCCAGCAGAAAGGTCAGTTCATTGACGGCTCGCTGGGCCTGTCCTAACGCCAGGCACACGGCAGCGAGCGCGCTCCGGCAATAGGAGTTCATGGGGTCAAGCGCGATGAGTCCCTCGAAAATGACCGCCGCTTCGGAGTAACATCCCTGACGGTAAAGCGCATACCCACGATCGGCGAGCAGGTAAATTTCCTCGGAAGTCCAACCCATCTCTGGCATAGTCATCCTCGCGTTACTGCCACGCTTTGCGACACGATCGAATCTTCCATCTGTTGCATATCCAGCAGCATCTCGAGCATGGTCTGCACGGGCTGACCCCGGGTGGCGGCACTCGAGTCGTTGGACGCTACCGCCATGGGGGTATGCCGCCACAGCATGCTGCGCCAGCGCGAGCGCTGGGTCTCCGGATCGTGCAACTCCAGGGTGTGCGGCCGGGGTGGTGGGCCGATATAGGTCCCCGTGAAGGGCCGTGCATCCAGGCGGAGCTGCTGCTCCCAGGTCGCCGGCAGCAGCGCGGTCAGATGGTGAAGCTGCCCTCGAAACGACAGTTCGGATTCCTGGCCGGTTGGCAACTCCGGCAAACTTCCAGGTTGCAGTGCTGGTAAGGTGTAGTCGACCCTCATAATCTTTTCCTCTCGTGCTAGCTCTCGGCTGCGAGTTGATAGACGAAGTTCAGAACCTCGGCGACCGCTTCGTACAAGTCTTCGGGAATGTCGTGCCCGACTTCGAGATCGATGAGGCTGTGCGCCAGCCCGATGTTCCGGATCACGGGAACCTTGTGCTCCCTGGCGATTTCAATAATCTTCAATGCCATGGAATCCTGCCCCTTGGCAGTGACTCGCGGGGCTTGCATGCTGGCTTCGTCGTAGCGTATGGCGACTGCCAGATGGGTCGGGTTGGCCACGACTGCGGTGGCCCGCGGAACATTCCGCGCCACGCTCCCATGCATCAATTGCTCGAACAGGTGCTTCCGCATATGCTTCACATGCGGATCGCCTTCCTGCTCCTTGTATTCCTGTTTTACTTCCTCCTTGCTCATCATCATCTTCTTCATGTACATCTTCTTCTGCATCATGTAGTCCGCCGCCCCAAGGATGGCAAATACCCCGCCCACTTTGAACAGGATGCTGCTCATCAGACGAGCCGCCAGGGTCGCTGTCTGATCCAGGCGCATCCCCGCGGTAGGGACAATATCCCGCAGGCCGCCCTTGATGGCGCTGTACAAGATCCAGAAGACCACCCCGAACTTGACCAGATTTTTGATCAGCTCGATGTAGGTGTTCGGGCTGAAGAAGACGTTCTTGAACCCGGTGAGCGGGTTCAGCTTGTCGAACTTCGGCTTTACGATCTCCGGAGAGAACAGCACCTTCACTTGCATGAAATTTCCGGCGGCGCCAGCCACGACAAGGGCGGCCAGCAGCGGGGCCGATAGCACAAAAAACTTTGACCACGCATAACCCATGCGGCCCAGCATGGCATTCAGCGGCATGTCCCCGCGCATCATCGCGGGCTGAAAGAACTGCTTCATCAGGTCGGCCAACTCCGACACATACGCGGGGCCCCCGATCGTAAGCATGGCCGCCGCGGTCAGAAACAGCAGCGCCTGGATCAGGTCCTTGCTCTTAAATACCTGACCCTTTTTCCGGGACTCCTTGATGCGTTTTGGAGTGGGTTGTTCTGTCTTATCCCCGGGCATGACCACACCTCATCGCCGAACCAACCCCTCATTCACTTGAGATTTCGTGTGAACTGTTCAACGGTTTGCAGCATGTCGGCGAAGTATCCGGGCATGCGGTTGAGGATGTATGCCAGAGCCAGAAGCACTACTCCCAGTCCAAGCAGCGCCTTCACTGGCTGACTTTCCGTGTGCACGTGGATTCCCGAGGCCACCTTGCTGATCATTCCGAAACTCACATCCACAAGGAACAACGCGAGCAGCGCCGGCGCGCTGAGTTGCATCGCGATCCGCAGGCTTTCGCTGGTGTAATGTCCCATTTGTTCCATGCCCGCCATGGTGCCCCCCGTGAACTTCGGGAATTCCAGCAGCGGCACGTTCCGGAAACTGGAGGCCAGCGCTCTCAAAAACAGCAGGTGGCCGTCCAGAACAAGAAACAGCACCAGCGCCGCCTGGAGCTGCAACTGCCCCAGCAGCGACACGTTGGTTTCCAGTTGGGGGGCAAGAAACGTAGCCTGGCTCATGCCGCGGCCATAGTCGATCATGGCGCCCGCCATCTGAATACTTTGAAAGACGATCTGCGAAAGAAAGCCCAGGGTCGCTCCGATCGTCGCCTCTTTTACCAGCAGGCCCATCACTCGCAACGTGTTCAGTTCCCCCAGGTTTCCCTGGGGAGCAACGCTCGTAAATAGCAACATGCTGACGACTGCAGCGAGCCCGATCTTTACTCTTCCGGTGACGGTTTTCCCACCCAGAAAAGGCGTCAGGGTTATGGCGGTCGCGAGCCGCGTCAGTACCAGCCCGAACAGCACAACAAAGGTGGGAACCTCAGTATGAATTCCGAGCGTGGCCAGAATGTGTTGCAGGGCAGCCAGCATTGTCGCCGTCCTCAGCGCACCATGGGAATGCTTTCCAGCAATGCAACCGTGAACTTCACGGCCTGGGCTAAAATCCAGGGACCCATGATCGCCACCGTGACGAACACGCCTGTCAGCTTGGGCACGTAGCTCAAGGTTTGCTCCTGGATCTGAGTGGTGGCCTGAAAGATCGCCACCACCAGCCCGATCAGCATGCTGGCCAGCATCGGTCCCGCCGAGAGTTGCAGGATCAGCACCAAACCCTCCCGCAGTATGCGAGTGATTGCCTCGGGACTCATTCCCACCTCCTCATGTGTAACTCAGCACCAAACCGCGAACGATCAAGAACCAGCCATCCACCAGAACGAACAGCAGCAGTTTGAAGGGCAGCGAGATCACGGTCGGGGATAGCATCTGCATTCCCATCGCCAGCAGGATGTTGGCGATCACCATGTCCACCACGATGAAGGGCACGAATAACAGAAACCCGACCTCAAAGGCTTCCTTCAGTTGACTGGTGACGAACGCCGGAATCAGTACCTGAAAGTCCTCCTTGTCGGGCCGATTCACAAGCGGAGCTTGCGGAGTTGAAGGACTGGGGGCCTGAGTTGGCGCCGGCGTGGGAGCCTGCGTAGCGGAGGCCTGCAACGCTGGTGCAGGCGCCGCCGACGCGCTGCCGGGCTGAGCATTGGCCTGGGCCGGCGGAGCAGGTTTCTCCAGGCTGGTTTGCGGCCGCTTTGGCAAAGCGCTGGCCTCCACGCGCATTGCCAAATCCATGAAGAGTTCCCGGTCCTTCACATGGCTATGTTGCGAAAGAAATCTGCGCAAAGGCTCTTTCGCTTTCTTGCTTGCGTCGAACAGGCTCTTCACGCTGGCCTCGGAGAAAATGTCCCTGGTCTCCGAAATCTTTCCGGCATCGTCGTACATTTGCCGGGCCACTGGAACCATGATGAAAATGGTGAGCACGAAGGCCAGGCCCGTAATAATCTGATTGGGCGGTACCTGCTGGGTTCCCAGCGCGTTGCGCAGGATCGACAGGACCACCGAAATTTTCACAAAGGAGGTCAGCATCACGACGATGAAGGGCGCGAGCGCCAGGGCGCCCAGCACAATCACCATCACCACCGGGTTTGCCATCTGGCCGCCCGTCTGCGCATGGGCCACCTGGGGCAACAGAAGCATTCCGACGTAGAGTGAACGCTTCATCTCAGCAATCGGCCTTTCTGGCCTTGTGCACCCAATTCAGGACGTGACGGAAATCCCTTCGCGCCGGCTCCTTGTGAAGGCTGGACTCCAGGATTACGGCTGCGTTTTCCGGCGCGACCCCGGTCAGATATCCAACCTGGCCTTCCGACGTGCCAATCAGAAACACCTCCGAACCCACCTTCACCAGGTAAAGGGTCTTCTTCGGCTCCAGGGGATAGCGCGCCACCATTTGAATCGGTCCGTCCGTGGGCGTACGCATCCCCAGAAAGCGAGGCAGGCCAAAGCGCAGGGTGACGTAGGCGAGTGCGAGTATGCCCGCGAGCACGAGCAGCACTTCCACGTACTCGACAAGGGGAGTGTTAATCGCGGGAAGCGGGTCTATCGCGGTGGATGCCGTCTGCAACCACAGGAGGGTCATCAGGAAGTTCTCCAGCGCAACACTTTGACTCCAAGGTTGCCCTCGACCTCCACCAGTTCGCCCTCACCGAGGATCTTGCCATTGACCATCAGTCGCACTGGATCGGATTTCGTCGAGTCCAGTTCGATAATCGTGCCCGGGCCCAGCGACTGAACTTCCGCCAGGGTGAATTCCTTCTCGCCCAAAATGACATGCAGCCGCAGCGGGAGCGTTTCGATGTCGGGCTTGCTCACCGCTGCTGTTCCCTCCAGACCCATTTCCACGGACGTACTCCTCTCAAAGTACTTATCGACCTGAAACTTGGCGGAGTTGCTTCCCTCGGGGACTATGCCCCAGCCGCTTTCGAAAGCTGGAAGGAGGATCGCGTTCGAACGTTGCGCCAGTAGAATGTCACCGAGGCCAATCTGGGCGATCTCGTTGGCCGAGAGATCGACGAACCCTGCTGAGACCGGGAACCTCCAGCAGAGGCCCGCGGGGTAGCGAGACTCTGCCGGCAGCGCCTCCGGCTTGTATTTCGACAGGTACTCAAGCGGCAGAAAAATGCGGACTTGCCCGCTCATGCCGCCGACACCCACCGCAAAGCTCAGCAGCATTCCTCGGGTCGCATCGGCCAGCGCAGCGCGCGTGCCTCTGCCCAGGGAAAATTGGACGGGAAACTTCAGCCGCCGATTCAGATGCTCCAGAACCGCCAGGATCGTGAAACCGACCAGAGCGTCATCGGAGGGTACGGGGGCCTTCACCCGGTCCATCCCCAGGGGAGCGAACATTCGCTGCTGCAGTTGGGCCAGAAAGCTGGGGCTTACCTCGAGCAACGCCCGTTCCCCGCTGGGATGGGCATTCACTACAAAGATGCGCCATCCTGCTGGAGAGAGCTGGAAGAATTCCGTGCGGGTCAGGCCTTGCAGGCCGAATTCACTCAGCGCCACTTCTGTTTCCGGGCTCCAACTTTGCTCCAGCACGACGCGAAAGCGGTATGGAAAGACCGTAAACTGGTCTCCATTTCTCAGCGGTCGCATTTCGTTTGGGGGGATTTTCTTGTCCCAAAGGTAAGTCCCGAGGCGGCCGCCCAAGTCCTCAAGATAGGGCTGGCCGTCCTTTAGCACCAGCCGCGTGTGCCGCTTCGCAATGGCATCCGCGGAAAGAGCGACGTCATTATCGGGCCCGCGCCCAATGAACAGCTCCTGTTTGGATCCGAAACTGAGGACCTTTTCCCCGAGCTGGGTATCGACCTGGTGGGTCTGGACAAGCTGCAACTGCAGTCCTGCAGGTCGCTCCAGCAAATGCCCGAAGATCTCGGCAACCCACGCCTTCCACTCGGTCTGATCAGGCCCGACACGCCGGTACCAATTCCAAAGGGCGATCTCTTTACGGGTGAATGAGGGCAGATTCTCGAAGCGGTAAGACTTAAGCCGGGACCAGAGCAGGGTTTGCATGAGAGTCGTCCGCTACCGCCCGCCCCCCTGGCGGCCACCCTGTCCACGCCCCCCAGGATTCGATTGGCTCTTGTACTCCCTCGTCCGAGCGGATTCTTTCGGGCCTTCCACGCGAATATCTGATACGCTGACGCCCCGGTCCGCCAGCCCCTGCGTCAGGCTATCCAGGTTCTTGGTCAGCAGCCCCGCCACTTCGTCCGACGCACTTTGAAACTGGATCGCCACGGTTCCTTCTCGCCTTTCGATATGGACACGCAGCCCTTTCAGCACGTTGGAGTTCATCTCAATATTCACTTGCTGGTTTCCGGCCGCATTCACCACCACCGATATCTCCCGGACCAGTTGCTGCATTTCGACCGGGACGCTCACTACGTGCTTGCTCTCCACCGGTCCCGCATGCATTGACGCATCGAACATTCTCCCGCCTTGCGCGAGCACGCCGCCGATTGGGCCGGTCTCAGTTTCGGCGCCCTTCCCCCGTTTGAGTTGGCCGTTTTCTTGATCCGGCCCTTTCTTCTTTGCCAGCAGTTGCGAAAAAGGCGATGGTGCATCGTCGTCGGGCTTTTGAGACGAGTCGACATCGTCTGTGTTCACTTCGGGGTCGCTGGTAGGGGGCTGCGGGTCGCTGATCTTCATGACGGTCGCCTCCGCGTCGCGTACAACACGTTGCCGATTTCATCGAGTTCGAGGTCTTCCTTGGCCTGCTGCTCCCTCACGAAACGTTCCTCCTGCTTGGCACGGTGTTTCGTAAGCACTTCAACCTCGCGCTTGGCTTCCTCGACAGATTTTTTCGCCTCCTGCACCTTGAGCTCGCAGGTTTGGATCACCGTCCGCTGTAAAAGGACGTCGTCCCTGGCCTCGTCGATCTGCAATCCGAGCACCTTGACGAATTCCGACCGTTGCAGAACCTCGTGGGCCAGCAGGGTTTCCTGCTCGCCCGGTTTGGCCATAAGCTCGCGCCGCAGGCGCGCGCGTTTCTCGACCAGTTCTCTCTCGAGCTGCTGCAAGGACTGCAGCGCAGCCACTTGCATCTCCAACTCGTGTTCTTGTCGGGCCAGCTCCCTTTCGGCTTCTTTTTTCGCATCTTCTTTCTGCTCGAGCAGGAGCCGGAGACGGTATATGAACTGCGCCATGATCAGTTCGCATCCGGCGGAAACATCTTCTTCAAGTGTTCCACCGAGCCTGCAAAATTTGATTTGTCGTCCGTTGCTTGCCGCAAGAAGGCATTGATCTCATCAATCTTTGCGATGGCAAGGTCGACCCGCTGATCCGCACCCTGCTTGTACGCTCCCAGAACGATGAGGTCTTCATTCTTCTTGTAGGTCGCGAGCATGTCGCGCAACGTGCCGGCCGATTGCCGGTGCCCTTTATCCGTAACCGCGCTCATGACCCGGCTGGCGCTCTCCAGAATGTTGATCGCGGGATAGTGGTTCCGCGCGGCCAGTTCACGCGACAGGATGATGTGGCCATCGAGGATGGAGCGCACTTCGTCCGCCACCGGCTCGTTCATATCGTCGCCCGCCACCAGCACCGTGTAAATCGCGGTGATCGAGCCCTTGTCGGAATTGCCCGAGCGCTCCAGCAGTTTTGGGAGTTCCGCAAATACCGATGGCGTATATCCCGCGCGCGCCGGAGGTTCGCCGCACGCCAGGCCAATCTCACGCTGCGCCCGCGCAAAGCGCGTGACCGAATCCATCATGAGGATGACCTTCAGACCTTTGTTTCGAAAGTATTCGGCGATGGCGGTTCCCACGTAGGCTGCCTTCAGGCGCACCAGAGAAGACTCGTTGGACGTCGCGCACACGATGACCGAGCGCTTCAGGCCTTCCGGGCCGAGATCGTGCTCGATGAAATCGCGCACTTCGCGGCCGCGTTCCCCGACCAGCGTAATCACGTTGACGTCGGCTTCGGTGTTGCGGGCAATCATCCCGAGCAGGGTGCTCTTTCCGCCGCCGGCAGCCGCAAACAGGCCGATGCGCTGCCCTTCACCCGCGGTGAGCACGGCATCGATGGCTCGAACGCCCAGGGAGATTGGATGGGTGACGCGCTGGCGCTTCAGCGGATCCGGCGGATAACCGAGGACAGGGAAGTCCTCGTCACATTTCAAGGGACCTTTAAACTCGGCGTCCATCGGCTCGCCCAGGCCATTCAGCACCCGGCCCAGCAACCCATCCCCAACCTTCACGGTCAGGCAGTTCCCGGTCGGCACCACTTCGCTATGGGGACCAACATTGACTAGTTCGCCAAGCGGCATCAGCAGAACGTCACCATCGCGGAAGCCGACCACCTCGGCCTTGACCGGCACCGGCGAGCGGGGATTGCGGATCAGGCACATCTCGCCGATCCAGGCTTCCGGCACCACGGCTTTCACGACCAGCCCAACGACTTCTTTGACCCGCCCGCGGACCTCCACCGGCGAGGCGCGATCGATCCGGTCGAGATATCTGAGTAGATCGGCAGCCCTGCTCGCCATGTATTTGCTCCGCTAGTCCGCAGAGATGCCGCGCACGAGCACATCCTCCAGGCACTTCAACTGCGTTTCCAAACGCGCGTCGATGATGCCCAATTCACTCTCAATGACGCAGCCTCCGGCGGGCACGGATGCGGAAGCCACAACTTCGATTTCACTGCTGCCCCCGAGCGCTTCCTTCAGCCGGTCGATGCGTGCGCGCACCTGGTGCGCTTCCGCCTGGTTCACCTGGATGCTGAGGTGCTTTCCGGGCCGGATATTTTTCAGCACCTCCCGGACGATCTCGACAATTGTGTCGGGATGCAGCCGCAGCTGTTCGCCGACAATCTTTTCGGCAACTCGAACCGACAGACGCAGCATCGTCTCTTCCCAGCTTTTCGCCATTTCCTCGGAACGCTGGACCGCCCGCGCCAGAATGCGATTCCATTCCGCCAGACCTTGCGTGTTCCCGTCCTGGCGGGCCTGTTCGCGGATCGCTTCTCGCTGGCGTTCCGCGTCTTCGATGATCTGCTTGGCCCGTTCCTGCGCCAGCGCTACTACGTCCCGCGCGTCGCGCGACGCTTCGTACACTTCTCGCTTCAATACCTTGGGAGAAGGAATGAGTATCTTTTCCGCCAGGGGGTCTGCTTTGAGGATCTTTTCATCCATGTTGATCGGCTATCCACGAAACGCACCACGCCCGCAGAGCAGGCACCAACTCGTCGAGTTCAAGTCCGGCCCGGTCGTGAGCCGTACGCCGCAAGTCTGCGGATTCCTCTTCGCGCAGCTTTCCCCATCGCTGGATCAGCTCCGCCTTCGGCAGCCCCTTGACGCTCTCCAGGAATTTCGTTGCTTCCTCCCTGCTCCCCTCCGGCAAGAGCGCCAGAACCGGCCCCAATTGCTCCGGGAAACGCAGCAACCCCAGGTAGCAGATGACTTGCAGATTCAACTCATCCTCACGGTCTTGGTCGGTGCCGAAGTACCTGGGAGTTGCGTGGACGCCGGACGCTGCGCGGCGGTTTGCAGTTGCTTCTCCAGGGTCTCGATCTTCGATCGTTGCCAGCGGCTTTTTCCCACCAGCGCGAGACAGCCGATGCTGGAAATTGTCAGCAGGCTCAGCGAAGCCAGCAGAAACTCCTGATTCCCGAGTTGGGGAACAAGATTGCGGTCTGCCGCTTGCTTGAGTTCAATCTTCTTGTACACGACGGCCACATTCTCAGGCTGTAAGCCTTCCACCGCCCGCGCCACCAACTTCTTGATCTCCTCCTCCGCCAGGGGCGCGTCTTTGCCGCGATACTTCACCAGCACGGACGCGGTCGGCGGAACCCGATCGGTCTTATCGAGAAGCGGGCTGCTTTCCGGCATGACCACCAGCACATGCGCGTCCACCACTCCGGCCACCGATTTCAACGCGCGGCTGATTTCCCCCGAGATGCCCAGCAGCAAGCGGGCTTTCTCTTCGGTTGCCGTCGGGATCATCCCGGAGTTGGCGAAAACGTCCTCGAGCCCTTTGTCCTTCTGGCGAGGCAAGCCATTCTCCTGCAGCACACGCCAGGCGCGCGACAGGTTCTGGTCGCCGCCGCGTATCACCACATCCCACTTCTCTTCGCCTTTCTTCTCGCTGACCCCCTTGGCGGCAGAAGCGTCGATGCCGTTTTCATTCAGCAGGACCACGATCTCCTGCGCATCCTGCTCGCTCAACCCGGTCTGCAGGCTGTGCGTCACGCAGGCGCTCAAAAGGACGGTCAAACCCACGATCACCAGCAGCTTGGAAAGACGTAGCCGGAACAATTTATCCCCTGTTTGCTCGCAAGCCCACATGCCTACACTTGAGTTTGGAGAATCGACTTCACTCCGGAAGTTACCTGCTCCACCACTTTGCTCATCAACTCCAGATTCTCGGTCAGTTGGTACATTTGCACTTGCACCTTCATCAGGTCGCCCGTGCTTTCGGTGCCTTTCAAGGAGTGCACCAACTGCCCCGTGGAGTGGAACTGGGAGTCGATGCTGGTCAGTCTCTGCCGCAGAGGCTCGAAGGCCGGCGTCTTGGGCAAAGCGTTTACCCGGCTGGTCAGTTGGTCGACCTGTACCTTCGCGCGCTTCATATCCACGGCGAAGGCCTTCTGCGGCGAAGTCGCCCCGGGTTGTCCCAGGCGCTTGGTCAGGTCCGCTTCCAGAACCTTCTTCTGCTGGAGCGAAACCTGTTTCACCTCGGGCGGGATTTGCACCTGCTCCGCCTGCTGTTCCTGCAAACGCACGCGCACCTTGTCGAACTTGGATTCTGTCGTCTTGGGACGGGTTCCTTCGCCCTGTTCCGCCACCGAATCCAAAGGCTTGGCGGGAACCTTGCTGATGATCGGATTCACCATGACATCTCTAGTTATCGGATGGCGCCGGGAAAGGTTGCGGAGGGGCGTGCAACCACGGCGGTATCCGTCTTTTGGAGGAGATGCTTCCGAAGCATGCCCAGAGACTTGGCATGCAACCGGCATACCCAGGACCGCGACAAGCCCAGCTTGCGCCCGATTTCCTCTAGCGTCAGCCCGCCGAAATAGCAGTATTCCAGCACCCGCCGGTTAATATCCGGCAACTGCAAGAGCGAACGCTTCAGATTCTTCGTCTGTTCGCCGCGAACCACCGCATCCTCGGCGGATACCTGCTTCGGATCGATTGGTTCCTGGGGCATCGCATCCAGCGAAAGCATATAGCAGGTCATCAGGTTCCCGGTGAGTTCCTTAAGGTCGAGCGCTTGCGCCTCGGCGGAAGCAGCCCGCGGTGACTCCCCGGAAGCGTCCCGCAAGTATTCATTGGCCGACATTTCGAACCGCATCAGTTGATATTGGCCTTTGGGATACCATCCCATCTTGCGCAGCCCGTCGTAGATCGCTCCCTTGACCCGGTAGTATGCAAAGGTTTTGAACTGGACGCCGCGTGCCGGATCAAAGGAATTCGCCGCTTCCACCAGGCCCAGTTCAGCCCACCCCTGGATGTCTTTCCTCTCCAGATCGGGAGGCAGTTTCCGCATGACCTCCGCCGCCAGCGCGTGCGCGTAGGGGACGTTGACTTCAATCAGCCTGGAAACCTCCGCTCGGACGGCCATTGCCTGGCCGTTGCCGTCCGGTTCCGGGCGAGTTGCAGCATTGCGGGGGAACATTTTTGCTCCTGTTCAGGCCGGTACTTCGGCAATCACGTGCCGACCGGGACACCGCACTCCCAGCCGGTGGCGTGATATTGGTTCACTATGCCGCTGGCGACGTCATTGCTCTGGCAGTATTTGCCCGCTATCTCGGTCAGCGATGTTCGAGGGATAGTGGCTTGTGGTCTCACACCGTTACGCCCTTGCCGTCGTTATCTTGATCAACTTGATTCCACTCTTTTTCCAAGTGGACGAGTCCGGATGCCAACCGGCTTGTTCCGGTTCCGAGCGGAAGAGAGCGCCGAAGCGCCCTCGGCTGACGTGCATTAATCGTCGTGGTTAACGCCCAAGTCGGCCCAGAACATTCCCCAGTTGATGGAAAAGGGGGCCGTTCCATCCGGCATAGTTTCGTCGTCGGTGTATGGCTCGAACAGGTAAAGATTGCCCCGGCTGGTTCGCAGGGGTATGGGCGTCAAGTTTGAACAGACGGACGTCGCTGAATCGAACGCCACACAGGACGACGCGCCGCCGCTCAATGCCGTGGCATTGGTCAGGTCCGTTTCCAGGCTGACCGTGGCCGGCGTGTAGTTGAACGCATTCGCCGGGGTCGTCAGAAGATCAACGATGGCAGCGATCGAAGAATTCTCCACCATCCCGCCATTGTCCTGATTGGCGGTCAGGCTCAACGGATAGCCGCGTCCACCCGCATAGGAACCGAAACCGATGCTGGCATGAGCCACATCGAAATACACGTACAACTGGCCCGGCGCAAAGTCCGCCGTGACCATGCGCAACCCGCTGATCACGGTGACTTGGGCTCTGCCGGTGCTGTTGATATATCCGTAAGAAGTCGCGTCGATGAAGGGCAGCACATTGGCCGCATCGGCTTCGAACGAAATGTAAACCTGCGCGTGCGAAAAGTGTTGCCCTCCCAACGTGACATCGGAAATCACGTACCCGTTGTAAGTAATGGGTTTGGCACCACGCGCACTGTACGGCGGCCTTAGTGGTGAACTCCGCGCTCCTCCTACATCGGCAAGAAAGAACCCGCCTATCAACGGATCACCGTAGAGCGAATTGAAGTAAGGCTGAAAAAGGAGAAGGTCGCCCCGATCGGTGTGCAGCCCTTGAGTGGGAGTGGGGCAGGTCTGGTCTGGGAATCCCAAACACACCCAGGCGCGGCCGCTAAACCCAGTGCTGTTCTGAAGATCAAGCGGGAGCCCGGAAAGGCCCGGGCTGGGTAACAAGGAGTCTCCCCAATCGATGGTGCCGTCTTCAATTCCTAGCGGGTAGGAAACTTCAACCCCGCCGGGCGCGGTCGCCGAGAACGAACCGAATCCTACTCCCCGGCCTCCCACCAGCACGCTGCCATCGATGCTGCCGCGGTCAAGACTGACAAAAATCTGGTTGGGCGCGAAAGTTGCCCGCACGCTGCGGTCGGCGGTGACGATCGTGACCGATGCGGTCCCCACCATGTTCAGCGCGATGTCCGCCAGCGGGTTGTCCGGAGTTGTGGGATCCGCAATCTGCAGAAACTGCACATTGTTGGTGTCTCCGTCAAAGCGGAGAATCACGCGCGCGTTGTGAAAGTGCCACCGCCCCAATTGACCATCAGTGATCGTGAACCCGGTGTAAGTGACCGGAGCGGCATTGGCCGCGGTCCCCAGCATAATCGTAATTGCCAGACATCCAACCGCACTCCAGATGGCGGTGTTCCCCCACATCCGCCGCAGGCATCCTGAGCGATCCATACCCAATACCTTTCCGGCCGCGCACAGCACGGCACACTTCCTGTAAGCAATTCTGCTTTCAGCGCTTGCAAAATTGACCCGCCGACCGCCAACCGGGCGGGGGCCTTAACAACCTTTCAGGGGGAATCTGAGCTGAGCTTGGGGCCCGACTACCGGGAAACGAGGACTACAGAGTGGCCGGAATGTACTCCAGGATTACGCCGTTGTCAAGATGGTTGATAGAACGATTTTGTGATTGCGCTGAGCGATTCATCTTCAAGACCTGGGTTGAGCTTGCCCTGAAATCGCCCTCCCAGCCAAGGATTCGGCCCGGCGAGCTTGAGCGGCTACCGTCATCTCGCGAAGGCACGCAGCGGAAGCTCATCTGCCTTTGGCGTAGTTCAACTCGCCCGGTGTTCGTGGCCCGTAGTTCGGTTGTAGAAACTCGTCGCGGCCTGACTCGCCAACCCCCCTCCCTGTCCGGAAGATTGGATCGGCCCAGCCGCGGCAGGCAACCAGAAGGGATGATCTCTCGATAAAGACTTTAGAGGTTTTTTCGGTCTCCGGGCAGGAGAGGCCGCATTACTTGACACGGCCTCCCTTCGTTTCTAGTATGGCGCCGCGTCTGTCGCAGTTTCGATCGAGTTGACCGAGCTTTCGTCTCGTCTTCGGGGGAAGTATGAATCGCGCGTTTATAGTCCTGGCTCTTTTGCTGGTGCCGAACCTGGGAGCTGCCCAGGAGATCGGCACCTTCACCCTCGTCGAGGGCTCCCCACGAATCATCCGTGGCACGACGGTGCTGCGCGGGTCCGAAGGTATGCGCCTCCACGCGGGCGATATTATCGAATGTTCCGCACCTGGATTCGTGCAGGCAGAGTTCGCCGGGGGAACGGTCGTGGCCCTGGGTCCGTCCACACGAGTTTGGATTCGCAGCGCAAGCGCTAAAGCCAGTGCCCGCACCGAACTGGTGTTGATGAGTGGTTGGCTTAAGGGGGAAAACCCGGCCAGTGGCGGAGCTTACTCCTATGTAAGTTCCTTGTTGTCGGCCACTACCCGGAGCGGCTCAATGATCCTGCACGCGGCGACTGGCACTGCGGAACTCTTCGTCGAAGCGGGGTCGGCGAGCGTCGGCCAAGCCGCAGAACACGGCCAGCCCGCGAAAGCCGGGCAGTTCTTCACCCGTCGCGCAAGCAAAAATGTGGCGGTTACCACTCGTCCCGATGCCGCGTTTCTGGAATCCATGCCACGGCCATTTCGCGACACGCTCCCTTCTCGTCTTTCCCACTTCGCGGGCAAGCGAGCCGTAGAGCCCACACGCGACCATGACGTCACCTACTCCGAAGTCGAGCCTTGGCTGAAGATCGGCACAGGCCGCAGGGCCTTCGAGGAGCGCTTCCAGCCGCGCCTCAGGGACGCCGAATTCCGTAGGGCGGTGGAACCACACCTTGCCGAGTATCCCGAATGGGACCGCGTTCTTCATCCGGAAAAATATCAACAGAATTCCCCCACCGCGCCAGCCGAGACGGCCAAAACACCCTCGGGGAGGGACTGACTATGAAACTGATTGTGAAATTCAACCTCGTGCTCTTCCTTGTCTTCGCGGTCGGCTTTGCCGCGGTGGGATATTTCGCGAACCGACTGCTGCAGCGCAACGCCAAAGAGGAGATTCTGGAAAATGCGCGCATCATGATGGAAGCCGCGCTGGCGGTGCGCACCTACACGTCCACCCAGATCAAGCCGCTCCTCGAGACCCAGATCAAGTACTCCTTTCTGCCGCAGATTGTCCCCGCCTACTCCGCTAACCAATACTTCGGGCAATTGCACAAGAAATTTCCCGACTATGCCTACAAAGAGGCGACCCTTAACCCCACCAATCCCATGAATCGCGCCACCGATTGGGAAGCGGACATCGTCAACGTGTTCCGCCAATCCCCCGATCTTGCCGAGCAGGTCGGCGAACGCGATACGCCCGCGGGAAAAGCGATTTACATGGCGCGACCTCTGAAGATCAAGGATCAAAAGTGCCTGGATTGCCACGACACCGCGGAGAATGCGCCCCGCACCGTGATTGAGCGCTATGGCAGCGGTAACGGCTTCGGCTGGAAATTAAACGATGTTGTGGGCGCGCAGATCGTAACCGCTCCCGTGAAGTTGCCGGTGCAACGAGCCAGGAGTGTCTTCGCCGTTTTTATGGTATCTCTCGCGGCGGTCTTTGCGGTGCTCGTGCTTGCTCTCAACATGATGCTGTTTTACCTCGTGACCCGGCCCGTCAATCAATTGTCCACGCTGGCCAACGAGGTGAGTCTGGGGAACCTTGACGCGCCGGACTTCGAAATGTCCAGTAAAGACGAGATCGCGGGACTGGCGGAGTCGTTCCGCCGCATGCGTAAGAGCCTGGTCGAGGCGATCAAAATGCTGGAAGCCTGATTCTCCGGCGGGCATGAATCGTGCGGCTCACGTCGCTGAATCTGTGTATGCAGTTGGATTGGGTCTGAGGCGCGCTCGTTGCCCCCTTGGCTAATCAGGCATCGGGGAAGCCTGCGTCCCGCAGAAACCGACGACGCTCCGCACCGTTCTGGACGTGCTCTGCCAAGAGCCGGTATAGCGTTTGAACGCTGTCTGCCTGCCGAGCCGCTTTTTTCGCGAGCACGCTCGAGATCGGTCCGACATGGGTGGCCAGCATTCGGGCCGCATGATCGATCGCCTCGGGCGTGATTCCCAGCGGAGATAGCGGATTCACGGCTGCCGTTAAAGGAGCAGCCGGGTGGGCTTCGCGCGACGTTTGAGGTTTGGGCCAACTCCTCGTCAACTTGTTCTGCCGTGCCAGGAAGGCGTCGCGATCCTCTTCTCGCTCCAGGCTCTGTGCAACAATTTTGTACAGGTCGTCCGGATCCGTTGTTTTCGCTGCTGCTCGCTTGACCACAATCCGGGCGAGCGGGCCGATGTAGGTGGCCAACTCCTTTTCAATTGCCCGCAACGTGGCATCCCATTCTGTCGACGGATCGGCCGCCGTCGAGGACTGGATCGGCATGTGCGTTGTGTGGCCCGCCAGCGTTTCCGCTTTAGTGATGGCACGCGCGACATCGGAGGGTTCGGAAACGAACCGGGGCGGGAGCGGAGCAATGCTCCTGGGGGTGTCATCCGCACTGCCCGCAGGTTTGGCGATCGCTGTCTCCCCGGCCAGGATGGCCGGGATGACCGGGGCTTGGGGATCAAAGAACTGTGTAGCCAGCTGATCTGCAGGAACGCCGGCAGCCGCGGGGTTTTCCACCGGTAGCTCGGATTTCGGTTTCTCCTGCTCGCTCCAGGTCCGTGGCACCGCGCGCACGACTTGCGTTTGCATGCGACGATGAAGTTCCTGCTCGCGTGCACGGCTTTCTGCTTCCTCCTGCTTGTGGGCCTGCTTTTCGATTTCTTCCCGCTGTTCGAGCAGCTGTGGTTCGTCCGGATATTTCGACAAGCCTCGGTCAAGTTCCCGGAGCGCGCCTGCGAGATCCCCAGCTTTACGAGCGCGGGCGGCAGCGCTTGCACACTGCTCCAGTAAAAGCTCCCGCTTATGGTCTTGGATTTTGCTCTTCAACGGCCCGAGCAACGGCGACTGCGGCTGAACTCGAGTTGCCTCGGCCAGTAGCATGCCTGCCACTTCGATGTCGCTTTTGAGAGCCGCCTCAGAAGCCTGCACCAGCCCGCGCAAAACCAGGTCGTTGATTAACGGATCGGCATTCGCGCGCTCGCTTGCCGCCTGAAATCCCTCCGCAGCCTTTTGCCATTGGGCCTTGCCCACGGCCTTCATGGCGGAGGCAAGCAGTTTTTGAGCTTCGGCCCTGCGCCCGACTCTCTCGCCCACCTGACCCTCGATGGCAGCCAGTTCGCCGTCGCCGGGGAACTCGCCTTTTGCCCGAGAGAGCAGATGCACCGCTTGTTCGTAGTTGGCCGCGCCGAGCGCATTTTGGATCTGCTGAATCCACTTCCCTCGCGCCTCCACCTGCGCTTGCCGCTGCCGCTCCCGGGTTTGCTCGATTAACTTCTCCAGATCCGGGTACTGGCGGAATACACCCCGCATGGATTCCCATTTCGCGAGCGCCTGATCGTATTTCTGAGCTTGGTCCAGGCCCCGGGCCTCGTGGGCCAGCAACGAGACCGCCTCGGCAAGATCGCGGACCTCGTTCAACTGACGTTGCAACCGAGCCTCGCCCGGCTCCTTCCGCAAGCCTTCTTCGAGGACATCGATACGAATGTCCAAGGCAGGTTCTTGCTGGGCACGCTGGAGGATCTCTTTGACGAATCCTTCTTTTTCCTGGCGCGCGCGCTCCAGGCGGTCCTTCTCCTGCGCCTCGCGGGTCTGCTCCTGAAGCGAACGTTGCATTGCCAGCAGCCGGGGCTCCTCGGGATAGGACGCGAGCCCCCGAGCCAATTCGCGGGCTGATCCTTCCAGGTCTCCCGCCGACTGCATCCTCTTGGCCGCGCTCAAGGCTTCTCCCAGCGACTCGTCCTTCTTAAGTTCCCGGATCCTGGCTTCCAGTTCCGGCGGCACCGTGGATGCAGGCTGCAGCTCGGATAACTGCCGGAGCAGAATCTCGGCGCCGCGCCAGTTCTTTTCGCTCGCGGCCCGGCAAGCTTGCAGCAATTCACTCGCGCCCCGTTCCTGGATCATCCGATCCTGCGCCGCCCCGCGGCATGCTCGTACGATTGTGTTGGCCCCTTCCTCCCACTGCTGGCTGGCCAGCAGTTTCTGCCCATCCGCGAGACTTTTCTGCGCCTTCGCCCTGAGCTTCAGGGACTCCGCCACCTTCTGTTTGAATTCCATGAGATCCGCATCCCACGGAAATTCCTGTTCCGCTTGCGCGACCAGGGTGGAGGCCTGCATGTAGTCCGAAGCGATCAGCGCGCTCTCGATTTTCCCCACCCAACTCGAACGCGCGTCGGCGTGTGCCTGTTCGCGAAGCTTTGTGACCCGTTCGATGATGCGGTCCAGGTCCGGATAGTGCCGGTAGGTGGACCGAAGAGCCTCCCATTTCACCAGCGCCTGGTCATACTGCCGAGCCTGTTCCAGACCGCGCGCCTCGTTCGCGATGGACGCGATCAATTTGCCGAGACGTTGCACCCCGTCCAGTTGCTCCTGCAGTTCCGCCTCTTGCGGGTTCTTGGTGAGCCCCTCCTCCAGGATGCGATACCGCAAGTCCAGCGAAGACTCCTGCTGGGCGCGCCGGATCGTGCCCTGTACGGCCTCCGCCCTCTCCGCGCGGACTTTCTCCAGAAGCTCGCGTATCTCCGCCTCATCGCCCAGATCGCGAGCCACCGCCTCCAGCGTACGAATGGCTTCGTCGTAATCCTGGTTGTGAAGAAATTCCGCAGCCTTCTGCAGGCACTCGGCCTTGCGGCGCTCCAGCCGTTCGCGCTGCACGTTTTCGCGCACAATGCTCAGCAGCGATTGCAGCCGCGGTTCCGGACCAATCTCTGCCAGAGTTCCTTCCAGGCTTTTCAGCAGCTCTTCGTTACGCTTCTCGTTCAACAGCTTGCGCGCCGCAGCCAGCTGTTCGTCGACAAACTGCTTGCGCTCTTCCACCTGCCGTTGCTTTTCAGCCAACAGCTGAAGCTTGAGCAGGGTTCGTTCCCCCGGAAACCGGGTAAGCCCCTCGGCCGCCTTGAGGCAGGCGGCCCGGTAATCGTCTCGATTCAGCGCATCTTCAACATCGCGGGTGAGCGCTTCCAGTTCCTTGCGGCGCCGCTCCTGTCCCTGACCTGCGGTCGCCGACTCGAGCAAGGCTTGTACTTGCGGTGCCTTGGGGTCGAGTTGTTCCGCATCCTTGAGGATTTCCAGCGCGGCTGTAAACCTGCGCGCTGAGATCTCCTGGCGGGCATCTGCCAGATAGTTCTCCATTTGCTTTTGCCGCGACCGCTCTACCCAGTCCCGATGGATCAGGCGGTATAGCGCTTTGGCCTGGGTGTCGTCCGGTGCCAGCTCGAGCGCCTCTTCCACGGCTTCCTTGGCCGCTTCAAGCTTTCCTTCGGCATGGGCGGCTTCGGCGGTTTTCAGGGCGACGTGTAACTTCTCCGCGCGCGCGGCCGCCAAGCGAACTTCATCGCGCAACCGCTGTAGATCAGGATTGTTTTTATCCAGGCTCAGTGCCCGGTCGAGGCATTCTTGCGCAACCGGAAACTGGCTGTGAGCAAGGGCCTCTTCCGCGCGATCGCGGAACTTGCCGACCTGGGCATTGACCTCCTGCCTCTGGATCTGGAACTGGACTTCGCGCAAAAGCTGATTGGCCCGCGTATTCTGCTGGTCGATCTTGAGTACCTGGACCAGCCGGTCCTTGGCTTTGTACAAATCGGCGCGCTCCATCAGGAGCGCAACCTCTTCCATGTTGCGGTCAATCAACTCTTGTTTCAGGTGGCCTTGCATCTGGCGCAGGTCGAGCGCCAGCTCGTCCGCCGACTGGTAGCGCTCTTCGCGGTCCTTCGCCAGCGCCCGCAGCACGATCGCCTCCAGTTCCGGAGGATAGATTGTCAGAAAATTCTTCAGCGGCGGGGGCGGCTCGCGGGTGATCTTCAGCAGCGTCGTGGTCGTGCTTTCGCCCTCGAAAGGCAAGTGGCTGGTGACCAATTGGTACAGCACCACGCCTGTGGAGAATAAATCCGAGCGCCCGTCCACGGGCTGTCCGTTCACCTGCTCCGGCGACATGTAGTAGAGCGTTCCGACGATCTGCGATGCGCTCTTGGTTACGTTCTGGTCGCCCATCTTGGCGATTCCAAAGTCGAAGATCTTGATGCTGCCATCTTTTGCCAGCATGATATTGGCTGGTTTGATGTCCCGATGAATGACGCTGCGCTGGTGTGCGTAGCTCAGACCTTCGCACACCTGGATGATGATATTTGTCTTGTCCAAAAGGCTCAGCGGCCGACGCGCCGCGAGCACCGAATCCAGATCCTCGCCTTCGAGGTACTGCATGACGAGATATGGATTGCCCGCAAAATCACCGAGGTCGTACACGGTCACGATGTTCGGGTGCACCAGGCTGGCCAGCGATTTGGCTTCAACAAAGAAGCGTTTCAACTGCGCCGGATTCTCGGCGAACCCGCTGGTGATCATCTTGATGGCGACCGGCCGGTCCAAGTGCGGATCGTTCGCCTTGTAGACCACCCCCATGCCGCCGCGCCCGATGATGTCGATGACATCGTACTTCCCGATTTTTGCGGGCATATTGGAGGCCATGATGTTCAAGTTCCAACCGAGGCAGACTTCCACCCCTTGCCGCATCTCGCCCAGATGCCCTGCAAATGGTGGGCGCAGGCACGGCTTGCGCCCCATGGAACGCCGGTTATTGTGCTACGAACCGCTCTCGGTCGCAACTGATGTTTATCGGCCGGGCGGTCGCGGAGCGCTCCAGCCACCCAGTGCAGTCGTGCATACCGGGCCTTTCGAGCCTGGATTAGAGCCCAAACGTCGCTGCTACCAGATGGTGCAGGTTCGGTGGGAATTCGTTACTCTTCGCCAGGTGACGCCCCCGAGACCTCCCAGTCACCCTACTCCGCCGGACCCGCTCGATCCCGCCAAATAGCCTGGTTTTCACACAGAATCTTCAGCTTAGTCGACGCCGGGAACCCGACAAATCGGACAGCAGGGTCAGGCGTGCTCAGGAGAAAAGTTTTGCATTTTAAGGGCACCCTTGGCCGGCTCACTCAGGCATCGATACCCTTTCCCCGGCAAGCGCAGTTCAGACGTCCAGGCCTCCAACCCCGCGGCGCGACTCACGGGAAGTCCGCGCTCATGACGGGCCGCCCTGGAAGTTGGACACGGCCAATGACACTGACACGGAGCCAGCGTTCTGTTTTCCTGAGCACAAAACCTTCGCGGTTCCACGAGCGTGGTGTTCTGTTTGACTCTCTCTGTTGGGAGAAATAGGATACGCGGGCACAATCGATCATCCGGATTGCAATGGAGAGAAAGCTCATGTCCTTGAGTGCGTGTGCGCAGCGGTGCTCTGCCCGTGGTGTTTGTTTCTCGGTGCTTCTCTTGCTCGCATCAGGGTTGCCTGTCTCATTACAAGCTTGGGCAGCGCCTGCCCGCCACGATGCCAAGCCAGCGGAGAAGAAGAAGGAAGAGCCGCTTCCCCTTAAGCCCACGCGCAAAGTGGAATTCACCACCGATGAAGGGACGTGGCTATCGCTCGACGTTTCTCCGGATGGCAAGAACATCATCTTTGATCTGGTCGGCGACCTCTATGTCATGCCCTTCAGTGGCGGGGATGCGAAGAAAATCACCAGCGGAATGGGTTTCAACGACCAGCCGCACTTTTCGCCCGACGGCCAGCTCATTGCCTTCATCAGTGATCGCGGAGGTTCGGAGAATGTCTGGATCTCCAAGCCTGACGGCTCGGACGCAAAACAGCTCAGCCAGGACGAGCAGGTGGAATTCGCTTCTCCGACATGGACGCCCGACGGCCAATATGTCATCGCCGCGCGGGAAAGCCAATTCCCCGTCCAGAATTTCGAATTGTGGATGTACCACGTGAAGGGTGGCGCCGGAGTTCAGATCACAAAATTCAAGGCCAAGCCCGACGCGAATCCTCGCGACTGGAACCATGCCATCGGTGCTTCCGCCTCGGCCGATGGCCGCTATCTTTATTATGCAAGCCGCGCTGGCTTCTTCGACAAGGTCTACAACGTTTCCTTCCCACTTTCCCAGATTGCTCGCCGCGACCGCGTTACCGGCGAAGAAGATGTTGTCACCGATGCCCCGGGAAGCGCATTTCGGCCGATAATCTCTCCGGATGGAAACAAACTCGTTTACGGCACGCGCTACGAAACTGAAACTGGCCTGCGTATTCGCGATTTGAAAACTGGCGAGGAACGCTGGCTGAAGTATCCTATCCAGCGCGACGATCAGGAATCCCTCTTCACCCGCGACTTCCTCCCCAGCTATTCATTTACTCCCGACAGCAAGGAGGTCGTCCTCACCTGGGGAGGCAAAATCCATCGGGTCAACGTAAACAGCGGCGAGGAACACGAGATTCCATTCACCGCAAAGGTGGCACGCGACCTCGGTCCCGAGTTGAACATTCCCTTGCGCGTCGAGGACGGCCCGGTGCAGGTGCGAATTGTCCAGGCTCCGGTGCAATCGCCCGATGGCAAGCGCGTGGTGTTCTCAGCCCTGACTCATCTTTATTTAATGGATGTCCCCGCCGGCAAACCCAGGCGGATCACCAATGATCAAAACCGCGAGTTCCAGCCCGCTTGGTCGCCCGACGGGCAGTGGCTCGCCTATGTCACCTGGTCCGCCGAGGGTGGCCATATCTGGAAAGTTCGTGCCGATGGCAGCGGCTCTCCACAACAATTGACCCGTGTCGCTGCCTATTACCGCGATCCCGTATGGGCTCCCGACGGACAGCGCATCATTTCCCTGCGGGCGCCGCGCATCGCCCACGTCGAAGAGTTTGACGAGTTCGGAAAACAAGAAGCCATGGACCTGATCTGGCTCCCGGCGGAAGGCGGCGACGCCACTTTCATCGTTCCCGCCCGCGGAGGTCAGCATCCCCACTTCGGACCGGAAAAGGATCGCATCTACCTCTACTCCGACGCCGGCTTGACCTCGCTGCGCTACGATGGAACGGACCGGCGCGCCATCGTGAAGGTTGTAGGCAAGGCGTGGTTTCCCCAACCCCCGGAAAAGGGGGAAGGCAATCCAGCCGATGACGTTCGCCTCAGCCCGGACGGCAACTGGGCGTTGGCTCAGGTCAGCACTCAACTCTACCTGCTTGCCGTTCCCCACATGGGGGGCGAGGCTCCTACCGTCGATGTGTACAAGTCGGTCCTTCCGCTTAGCAAGCTCACAGACGTTGGCGCCGATTACATGGCGTGGTCGGCTGACAGCAAGACCATTACCTGGGCCGTGGGCGCAACCTTTTTGCGGCTGCCGATCGACAAAGTTGTCTTCGAAAAGCCCAAGTCGGCCGATGAAAAGGACAAAGATAAGGATAAAGTTAAGGATAAAGATAAGGACACCGCAGCAAAGCCGGAGCCGAAGCCGGAACCGCCAAAGGCTCAGACGGGGAAGAAAGGCTCTCCCGAGAGCGCCTCATCGCCTGATTCAGAATCCGCGGCCGAGAAGGAAAAGAAAAACAAGCCGAAGCCGGAAGAAATCGCGGTCAAACTGGAGTTTCCGCGCCACCATCCCTCCGGCACCGTTGTGTTGCGCGGCGCCCAGCTCGTTCCCATGCACGGGGATGAGGTGATTCCCGACGCAGAGATTGTCGTGACCAACGACCGCATCACCGCCGTCGGCAAACGCGGATCTGTCTCCGTGCCTGCGGATGCCAAGGTCATCGACCTTAGTGGCACGACCATCATTCCCGGATTCATCGATATTCATCCGCACTGGTCCGAGATCCGCCGCGGTGTTCTCGACCTTCAAAACTGGAGCTTCCTCGCCAACCTTGCCTTTGGCGTCACCGCGGGGCGCGATCCCCAGACCGCAACCAATGACATGTTCGCTTACCAGGACCTGGTCGACATCGGCGAGATCATCGGGCCAAGAGCCTACTCCACCGGGCCGGGAGTCTTTCCCGATACCGATTTTCAATCGCTGGAGGACGCCAAGGGCGTGGTTTCGCGCTACAAACGCTTCTATCGCACTTCCTATCTGAAGTCTTACCTGGTGGGCAACCGCAAGCAGAGGCAATGGATGGTCATGGCCTGCAAGTCCGAAGGCGTCATGCCCACCACCGAGGGCGGCCTTGATACCAAACTCGATCTCAGCCACGTCCTCGATGGCTTCAGCGGGAACGAGCATAGTATGCCGGTGACGCCCCTGTACAAAGACGTGGTTGAGCTGATGGCGAAGTCTGGCATCTTCTACACACCTACCCTCCTGGTCGCATATGGCGGACCGTGGGCGGAGAATTTCTATTACGAAAACACCGAAGTCCATGACAACCCCAAAATCCGCCACTTCATGCCCCACAACATCCTCGATGATCACACCCGGCGCCGTCCCATCTGGGTCCGGCCCGACGAACAGGTTTTCCCCCGCCTGGCCGCGCAAGACACCAAGATCATCCAGGCCGGTGGCAAGGTTTGCATTGGAAGTCACGGCCAATTTCAGGGTCTCGGCTACCACTGGGAAATGTGGTCGCTGGCCGCCGGCGGCATGGGCAATATGGAAGTCTTGAAATCCGCCACCATCCATGGCGCCGAAGCGCTGGGCCTGGCTCACGATTTAGGCTCGGTTGAGGTCGGTAAACTGGCGGACCTGGTCGTGCTCGAAAAAAACCCCCTCGACGACATTCACAACACGAACACGATTCGCTACGTCATGAAAGACGGCGAACTCTTTGAAGGCGACACCCTGAATGAGGTCTGGCCCTTGGAAAAGAAACTTGCGCCACTCTGGTGGTGGGGCGAAAAACCCTAGAGCAGTTTCGTAACCCAGATGGACGCCGGTCACGACCGTTCTGGTCAATGGTCACATCCTGGTGCCGCGCTTCTTTCTAGACTGGGAAAAGATTGGCTGCGGCGTCCGCAGGGGAGCCGGCGAACATGCGTATTCTCATCGCCGAAGACGATACCGCCCTCGCCGGATTCGTTCGCAAGGGGCTCGAAGCAGAACATTACGCAGTCGATGTCACCTCCGATGGGGAACAGGCCCGGGTCTTCGCTACCGGATTCGATTATGACCTTGTGGTCCTCGACCTCAATCTTCCCAGCTTGGACGGCGTCTCGATCCTCAAGCTGGTGCGTGCCGTAAAACCCAACGTTCCTATCCTCGTGCTGACCGCTCGGAGCCGGGTGGAAGACCGGGTGCTTTGTCTCGACGCCGGCGCCGACGACTACCTGGTGAAGCCTTTCTCGTTTTCCGAACTCTCCGCCCGGATCCGCGCCCTCGCGAGGAGAAGCCGGCTTCCTCAGGAGTTGGTCCTTACGGTCGAGGACCTGAAGTTAGACCGGGTCGAGCGGCGCGTAACCCGCGGGAGTCGCAGAATCGATTTGACTTCAAAGGAATTCGCCCTGCTCGAGTACCTCATGCGGAATGCCGGTCGGAGGGTGACGCGGGCCATGATTATCGAACATGTTTGGGACCTTTCGTTCGATAGCGCGACCAACCTGGTCGATGTCTATGTCGCGTACCTCCGGAGGAAGGTTGACGATGGAGCATCGAGAAAGCTGATTCACACCATTCGTGGCGTGGGTTACGAACTCAGCGGTCCCACCGAGGTGGCGAATGCCGGCTGACTGCAGCGTAAGCAAAGGATCGAAACTGGAGCAAGAATCGCTGCTTCCCGAACTTCTCCATGCCCTGAACCAACCCTTAACGTCGTTGCGCTGCTCGCTTGAGTTAACCCTGCTTCAACCGCGGGATTCCGAGGAATACCGGAAGCGGCTGCGCGAAAGCCTCAAGTTGACGGAAGACATCACGGTGCTGGCCGGCGGAATCCGGGAACTCATCGAAGTCGAACAACCTGTGAGCCGGCCGCAACCGGTCCGCCTCGACCGGATTCTGCAGTCCTCGATTCGAGAGGTTCTGCCCCTGGCCGATGCCCAAGGCGTGGCCGTGTCCCTGGTTTGCGCCCCCTCGCTGACCATGCTCGGCGATATCCAGCAAATCTCCACCGCCATTATCTACTTTCTCAGTTTCTTTCTGAACGTCTCGAGCAAGGGCGAAGAGGTGAGCATTCAGGCGAACCCCGATGGCGCGGAGATCGCGCTCGTCTTCGAACTCAGCCGCCGCCGTGGTGAAACGTCCGACTCCCAGTCGAAAATACCCGAAAAGACGGGAACTGCCAAAGCGTACCTTCGCTTGCTGGTCGCTCGTCGCATCTTCGAGGTCGCCGGCGGCACGGTGTACGTCGAACACGGGGCCCGGCAAGTTGCCGTCCGAATTCGTTTTCCCGGCCTGACCAGCGGCATGGACGAGGAAGATGTGCTCAGCCGATGGGGAAGTCGGGCGCTCGCGATTGTTGAACCAAGGAAGTGAGCAGACTTTTCCCATTTCGACAGATCCTTCCTTTGCTAGGAAACAATTGCCCACCTTAGAAGTTTCTAATGTCTGACTAATCTCAAGCTAATCCAACCGCGGTGCAATCGGTGTTATGACCACCACACCGATTCTCTCCCCGTCTTCCGACGGCGGCGTTTTGATTGCCAGCCCCAGCACGTTTCTGCGCGAGCAGGTTCTACACAGCTTCGGCGACAGCGGGCGCACCGTGCACCAAGCACGGGGTGGCGCGGAAGCTTTGGTGCAACTGGAGAATGGCGATTGGCAGGTGCTCTTTCTGGACCGCAGGCTTCCGGATCTCGACGCCGAAGAGCTCACCCAAATTATCAAGCAACGCTTTCCCGGCATTGAAGTGGTTCTGCTGGACTCGGACAGCGGGGAAACTCTGCCGGTCTTTCGCGAGGCTCCCTTTATCGAGGCGCCGTTCGAGAGTCTCCGCGGCGCGGAACCCGACTGGAGTTGGGCGGTGACGCGACCAGTTCCTGAAGCGCCCGGGGTGGAGCCGCTGCCAGGAATGATTGGCACGGCGGGGCCGATGCTCCGCCTCTACCAGATGGTGCGACTGGTGGCGCCGCGCAATACCACTGTGCTGGTGTTGGGAGCCACCGGCACCGGAAAGGAGTTGGTCGCAAGCGCGTTGCATAAACTCAGCCCGCGAGCCACGCGACCCTTCGTGATCGTGAACTGCGCGGCCATTCCGGAAGCGCTGCTCGAATCGGAACTGTTTGGACATGTGCGGGGCGCGTTCACCGGCGCCGTGCAATCCCACCTGGGACGCATTCAGGCAGCCGGCGGCGGCACGCTTTTTCTGGATGAGATCGGTGAGCTGCCGCGCAGCCTGCAGGCCAAACTGCTGCGCTTCCTCGAGCAGAAGGAAATTCAGCGGCTGGGCAGCGCGGAGGTGCAGACGGTTGACGTGCGCGTGTTGGCAGCGACCAACCAGGACCTGATCGAAAAAGTCGAGCAAGCCAGCTTCCGGGAAGACCTTTACTACCGGCTCTCGGCTTTTCCCATCGAGATCGCACCTCTGGCCGAGCGCCTTTGCGATATCGCTCCCTTGGCGGAATACTTTCTGGCACGCACCGTCGCTCCCGGAAAGAGTTCGCACCTCGCCCTCAGCCGGCAGGCCTTTCATTTGCTCGAGAGCCACTCCTGGCCCGGCAACGTGCGTGAACTCCAGCATGTGATTGAGCGGGCCGCCATTCTTGCGGAGGGAAACAGCGTGATTGGAGCGGAGCATCTGTGCTTTCCGTTGGTGCAACGGGCGCGGGGTGCACCAAAAGGAGCGAACCAACGGACGGTGATCTAAGCGCGGTGGCGGCAAGAATTGCCTGCGGTGGCGGGATTCCTGCAGACGTAAATCCGGACATGTTCGACGGCTATCGAACTCGAAGCGCAGCCCGTGGCTGTCCGTATCGTGGAGCGATCCCTCACTCGGGCTTTCACCTGCTTCAGCGAGGCAGCGAAATCCTTGGAGCGCTCCTACCACCAACTGGAAGCCGAGGTCGTTGGCCTGCGCCGGGAACTCTAAGAGCGCATGCGGAACTGGCCCGCAGTCTGGAAGAAAACTGCCGCATGCGGGATTCCCTCCACAAGGTTCTCGAGGGGGTGCTGTCGCAGGTGAATCCGGCCGCTGCCGGTTTTCTCGGCTCGAAGGCCGGTGCTCCGGCATATCTTGTGAGGTCGGCTATGCACTGATCCCGCTGGTGGATGTACCGCAAGGGAGACAGTTGCTGGCGCGCGTGCGGGCTCCCCGGAATAACCTCGCGCTGCAGTTGGGCTTCGTGGTGCCGCCGGTTCACATCACCGACAATTTCCGCCTGAAGGCGCGCGAGTACGTGGTGTCGCTCCGCGGTGTGGAGGTAGCGCGCTAGGAAATGCCCGAGGGGCGATCCGGCTACGTCGTGGTGGATCAGACCTCGGTTCTGGCCACGCATCCGGCTGAACAGATCAGGCAACATGCGTACGAATTGCTCACCCGGCAGGAGACCAAGCGCCTGCTCGACCGCCTTGCGGACGGCCAACCGAAACTTGTCGAAGAATTGACGCCCAAGATTCTGAGCCTGGGAGAGGTGCAGAAAGTACTGCAGCAGTTGTTGCGGGAACAGGTTTCGATTCGGGACCTGCCCACCATCCTCGAAGCTCTGCTGGATACCGCCGCCATTACCAAACATCCGGTACTGCTGGTCGAGTCCGTGCGCGAGGCGCTCGGGCGCGCGGATCCGGCCGCTGCTTTCCGACGAGGGAGATTTGCGCGTGCTCACGTTCGACGCGGCCATCGAGGAGGAGTTAGGCCGCGCCTTCAGTGCGCAGGTTTCCGCCACCGTGGCCGTCGGCCTGCAGCCATCGTTTCTGCGACGGATCCTCAAGGGACTTCGCCGCCTGGCGGGCGAGCAGGTCGCCATGGTCAGCCCGGTGTTTTTGGGTTCGACGCCGGGGCGCTTTCACCTGAAACGGTTGCGGGAACCGTTCTTGCCAGAGGCGGTGGTTCTGTCCCCGGGCGAGATCCCTCCGGTGGTACGGGCGCAAGCGGTCGGGACCCTGCGCTAGGCGGACGGAAAAAAGGGAAGGCAGAGAGTTTCCGCGATGACGAAGACGACCGAGCCGGCTTACACCGAATGGCAGGGAGCAGAGGAGCGCGAACGAATTCTGCTCCAGCAGTTGCCCCAGGTTCGATTTATCGCGCGCCGGATCCATGAGCGGTTGCCCCGGCATGTTCCCCTCGAGGACCTGGTCCATGCCGGAGTGCTGGGCCTGATGGACGCATTGAACAAGTATGACCACACCAAGCGCGTGCAATTCCCTTCGTACGCGAAGTTCCGCATTCGCGGGGCGATTCTGGACAGCCTCCGTGAACTCGACTGGGGCCCGCGGGATTTGCGGCGCAAGGCCAGGCGGATCGACGAAGTTTATTGCCAGTTGGGTTCCGAACTCGGCCGCACCCCCACCGAACCAGAATTGGCCGCCCGCCTCGAGATGGATCTCCACCAGTTGCAGGTTCTCTTGGGAGAGCTGGACGGGCTCGAAGTGGGCAGCCTGCGCATCCAGTCGCCTCGGGACGGCAAGGAAAAAGACCTTTGTGAATACCTGCCCAACGCGCCGGAGGACACGCCCTTCTTTCTCTGTCTTCGCTCGGAAATGAGGGAACTGCTGGCCCGCGTCATCGCCGAGTTGCCGGAGAAAGATCGCCAGGTCCTGGCTCTTTATTATTACGAGGAGCTCACCATGAAGGAAGTCGGCTTAGCCCTGGGCATTGGGGAGTCGCGCGTATCGCAGATTCACACCCTCGCCGTGATCCGGTTGCGGGCCCGTCTGCAGGAATTGATGGCGGCCAATCGCCAGCCCGCGCGCGCCGCGCACGCCGGCGCAATCGGCTGAGGCCAGAATGGAAAAGCTCCAACCGCGAGCACGGCACGTCGAGCTTCCACCCACTGCTCCGCCACGCCGCGTGGTAATGGCGCAGTTGTCTACGGTTCGATGTGGGCCAGTTCCTTGCGGTAAAGAGGATTGCGGGGAAATTCATTAGCCAACCCGTTCAACAGGGCCCTCGCCTGGTCACGATTGTGGTCGCGGAGGGCGGCGACGGCCAGGAGCAGGCGGGCGTAGGGGGCGAGGTAGTGCCCCTTCTCGGCGGTCAAGCGAAGCTTGGCCAGGCCTTCCTGCTTGTCGGTCTGGGCGCCGCTCAGGCGAAGCAGCCAGCGGATGGGCGCGGGATTGACGCTCAACAGGTAATTTTCCACTCCCACCGCCAAATATGCATCGTAATACGATGGATCCTGCAAGAGCAGTTTCTCGGCCAGCGCGCGCGAACTTTTGATGACGCTCAAGGCGGCCAGGTTTCGTTTCTCCACCAGGGCCATGTAGTCGCCGCGCAGACCACCCACCATGACCTTGGCGAAGATCGCGGCGCGATCCCCCGGCGAACGCGTCAAGATCTGCTCCGCGATCCGCTCGCTTCTTTTCAGTTCGCCTTCGAAGGCCGTCTGGACTTTTGGGTCAGGAGCGAACTTCTCTCTCTTCTCGAACTTTGCATTGTCGACGAACAGTTCTGACTCCAGAATGTGCATCCGGTCGAATTCCGCGAACAAGTAGGCAGCCGCGTTCGATACCGGCCCCAACGGATCTTCGGGGTGAGCCTGTTCCCAGGCGGCGAAGGTTTGGTGCGCCGTGTCGAAGTCAAGGTTGTACATCTGGCGGTACCCCGCCTCGAGTGTGCTGCCCTCGACTGAGGTCGCGGCCATGCTCGCTCCAGGCCACATGATCAGCAGGGCCAGCGAAACCAGTGCGCCCGACGTAACCGACTTACGGCAATGGGGTTTGCGCATGACCAATTCGACGCCGTCCCGCCCAAGACTTAAAATTTCCGCCCGGTCGTGACAGCATGAGGCAGTCGCGACGCAGACGCAAGTGTCTTGAGTGAGATTCCCGGCCCGCCCACATCGTTGCAAGGAAACGAAATATTTGCACGCGTATTCAACGCGGTAAGGAGGGAAACTAGACGGTGGCGCAGATTCCGCCGCACCGGTTGGAGGTCCAGCGGACTCCCAGGGCGTGCAGGATCAACTGGTCTTCGAGCGTAAGCTTTTCCGGGTCGAGAACGGCTTCGCAGGCATAGAAGACCAGCGAGTTGCGGGTGATGCACCAGGTATTCAACATCACCAGGGGTTGTGATGTGCGACACACCCAGGGCAAGGTGCCGGCTTCAGCCGATGTGGCGCAAGCCGTCTACGATGTCAGTGCGCGAAGCGTTGTAGGCCGGCGCGACCGCGCTTGCCAATCCCACGAAAGCGGCCGCGATCAGGGCCACCAGCGCGATCGGAAAGGTGACCTTCATGGAAGCCGGCAGTCCGGGCAGGGGCGACTTCCCGATCAGGAACATGAGCGTGGCGGCCAGCAAAACTCCTCCCAAGCCCCCGACCAGGGAGAGCGTGACGGATTCTGCCAGGCACAGCATGAGCAGCCGCCGGCGGGTGAACCCGAGGGTGCGCAGCAGGGCGACTTCGCGGGTGCGTTCGCGGATCGACATGGCCATGGTGTTGGCGGAAACGATCAGGATGGTGAATACGACCGCACCGCAGATGCAAAGGATGAACGCTTTGACATTGCCGAGGGCGGCGATGAAATCGAGTTGGAATGCCTTTTCGCTCTCACTCTTGGTGGGTTCGGGAAGGTTATGGAACATGTCATCGATCGTTCTCGAGACCCGCGCCACCTGATCGGGCGCGTTGACCCGCAAGAAGTAGAAGCCCGCCCGGTCCTTGAACCAGCCGATCGACTCCTCCAGATACTTGGCGTGAAAATAAAGCGAGTTGTTCGGCGGATCGATGGTGTAAATCGCGCGAACCGTTAATTCCAGATTGGCAGGGAATATATTTCCCAACAGAACGATGCGGTCGCCGATCTTCCACCCGTGCTTGGCGGCCAGAGCCTGATCCACCAGGCACCCGGTGCGGTCCTGTTGCCATGCTTTCTCCTGGTCGGGGGGCACGATCTTGTCGGCGGCGACTTCCAGGTACTCGCTTGGGTCCGTGGCAAACTGTGCGAAGAAGTTTTCCGGGCGGTCGTCCTTGTATTTACCGCCGAACCAGGTCATCGGCACGACGTCGACCACGCCGGGAAGGGCGCGAATCTTGTCGCGATAGTAGGCCGGCAAAAAGAAGGTGAGTGAAACGCGGTGCCGGGTCATGATGCGAAGAGCCGAGTCCGGCGCGCCCTGGTCGATGTAAAAGCCCCGCCACACGGCCATCATGATCGTGAGCAGCAGCAACGAGAACGTGATACTGAGCACGGTGAGAACGCTGCGCCGGCGGTTGCGAAACGCATTCTTCGTGACAAACTGGGCAAGCGTCATGGCAGCCCAACGCAATCTGCAACCCTGGAATGGTTGCAGATTATTGTACTGCGCGGATGCGACCGGCAGGGCGACAGGTGCAAGGCGCTTCACTTACTTGCGCAGAAAAGGTGCATGGGGCGGGAGCGCAACCGGCTTGGCCACCGCCTGTCTTAAGTATCGGAGCCCTGAATCCCTTGAGGACGTTACAAGGATTTGACACAGGGATGACAACCTCGAAAGTCACTCTCACTTACTATGTCCACAGATCGGACGCGTTCTGAATCACCCAGAATCGCGCTGGAAAGGGGGCCTGCAGACGGAGAATCGAGGACATAGGTCGGGGAAAAAGAGATCGCCGGAACAGGGCTGGCGACGCGGGTTTTGGGGCAGCCGTATCGGGCAGAAACAGCGCCGTCTTTGCTGTACAACAACCTTTCTTGTAAAAGAAGTTTTACAGCAGGTACCCTATTTTGATGGCTCAATTTTGACGGAATTGCGCTAACTTAGCCACATCAAGAATCTCCCCCGGCCGAATCGGCAGTTCTTGGATTGAGACCCTGAGTAGAACGACCCTAAAACGGAAAACCCCCATTTCCGGTTAGTAGCACAAACAAAACGCCCAGGCCCCTGGAATAAGTGCTCCTTAAATAGGTTCGGCGATTGCGCCACATCAAGGTGCTTCGCTACTGCTCGGGAACAACAACGTTCGCTTATGTCGCCGGACCGCCTCGCCGTGATTACAGGGCGTGTTCGTCGAGCTGCCTCCTCAGCTTATTTGGGGTGACGGCGAAGATCGCCTTTTGGCGATCCGGGAGAGGCCTGTCTCGCAAAGGACGTCGCCGCTTCAGGATTGCGGTCGCGGTGACCGGCTTCGCTTGCAGCGGTGTGATCGAGAGAGAAGATGAAGGGCAATGCAAGGGACTTGAGGGCGACACATCTTGAGTTCTCTTGATGGGGGCTTCAGCCGAGTGAGGCCGCTCGCGAAAGAGGAGACAGTAAATGAAAAAACAATCGCTGTTTGTACTTGCTGCGGTTCTGTGTGTGGGGCTTGGACTGGTGGCTGCCTCTGGTCATGGGTTGCGGGGAGCGTTGAATGTGAGACAGGCGGACGCGGCGTACCGCGATGGCGCCTACCAGGCGAAGATTGATGTCGACAGCGGCCGCAAGCCGCACTTCTCCTGCGGTCGCTGGAGTACCGATCAGGATCGGGCTTCCTTCATCGCAGGCTACGAAGAGAGCTACAAAGCACTGGCAGAAGCGCGCTCCGGTAAGGTCGAGCCGACAGCTCCGGAAGTTGCGGGCCATCGCGACGGAGTCCTGGATGGAGCTCGCCATCGTCGAGCCTCGCAGCCGTTTCAGGTCAGCAAGACCGAGAACTACCGGAAAGCGGGCGGATACGCCGATGCCAATACCAGCTCGGAGCGGCAGTATTATCGCGACGCGTATTCCAATGGCTATCAAGAGGGCTACTACCTGCCGCAGGAAAGCGCGGAACTCAGGACCATTAGCCAGAAGTAGTTGCCGTCGCGCGACGGCGTTGTTCTTTTCTTAAAATCGCAGTCCCAGCGTGGCTGCTTGCGAATAATGCATTTGGCCGCGGAGACGCTTTAGGGCTCTCCGCGCGGTTGGAGGAGTCTACTCTCATGAATGGAAAACAACAGTTTCTTACGATCGCGGGCCTGGTAGTTCTGATGATGGGTGGCACCGGCTCTTATGCAGCCAACGGCGCGGCAGCCGCAGCGAATGCGCCCGCACCGGCCGCCGCCGGCACATCCGTGGTTGGAAAAGTGAAATTCACCGGGCAACTTCCGCAACCCGCGCACGTCAGCATGAACGCGGATCCGAGTTGTGCAAAGCTTCACCCGGGCCCCGCCGTCAGCCAGGACTATATGGCCGGCGCCGACAACGGGCTGGGAAATGTCATCGTCTTCATCTCTGATGGGCTGGGGAACCGGAGCTTCGACGTACCCGCCGAGGCGGTGACGTTTGAGCAGAAGGGCTGCGAATACGCCCCGCACGTGGTTGCCTTGCGCGCCAACCAGAAGCTGAAGATGGTGAACAGCGACAACACGACCCACAACATCCATCCCCTTCCCGCGAACAATCGCGAATGGAATAAGGCGGAACCCGCCGGAACAACGATGGAAGAGAGCTTTCCCCGCGAAGAGATTGCCATCCCCATCAGGTGCAACGTGCACCCGTGGATGAAGAGCTATGTCGCGGTCTTCAAGCACCCCTATTTTGCCGTCACCGGCAAGGATGGAAGTTTCCAGCTTCCCAACCTGCCGCCCGGTGACTACACGGTCGAAGCCTGGCACGAGAAGCTGGGCACGATGACCCAGAAGATCACCATTACCGCGGGTCAGACCAAGAGCCTGGATTTCACATTCAAAGCGCACTGACGCCAAGGCCGGACACAATGTCCGGCCAAGTCGTTTCGGACATCCTGCGGGGATTTTTGTGTTTTCAAGGAGGATAAAGGCATGCGACTTCATCCCGGGGGGAGTGAGCGGACGAAGGCTGGCCGCCCAATCCCGAAGTCTGTTCTCTTACTCACGCTATTTCTCTCTTCATTTGTCAGCTTCACAAGCCAGCCGGGATATGCGATTCCCGCCTTCGCCCGCAAGTATGGTCTGCCCTGTTCCGCCTGCCACATCGGCTGGCCGCTCCTGAATAATTTCGGAATCGGGTTCAAGGACAACGGCTACCAATTAATGAATGAAAAGGATTCTCCGATCTACCAGAATCCGGCCTATTTCCCGATTACCTTCCGCACCACGCCGCAGTGGCACTTGGAGAATCAGAACAAGGTAGCCGTGGACCAGACCGGCATCGAGCAGAGCATCACCACCCACGGTTTTGACCTGTCCGGACTTGACATCTGGACCGCGGGCACCTTGTACAAGAACATCTCGTTCCAGGTGCTGCCTTCTATGGAAGAAGGCGACGGCTTTCACTTCGAATCGGCCTGGGTCCGGTTCGACAATTTGCTGAACTCACCCTGGTTAAACGTGAAGGTCGGAAAGTTCGAGTTGGACAATCTGCTTTCCGAAAAGCGCTTTCTCACCCTGTCAGGAGTAGGCGGAGCCTGGTTTAACTATCACTTCCTGCCGCAGGGAGACATCAACGGGTTCGGCGGCGTTGGTGACAACCAACTGGGAGTGGAACTCGCAGGACACAACCAGAACAGCTATACGCGCTACTCGGTTGCAGTGTTGAGCAGCGTGGATGGTAACCCCGCTCTGAGCAGCGCCGCAGCACCTAACACGGCGCGAACCTATGACGCGTTTGTCAACGTGAACCAGGGCTTCGCGGTGAAAGGCTTGGGAGTACAGCGAATCGGAGCGTATGGGTACTTCGGACAATCGCCCACCTTCTTTCTCACCAGCGATGGCGTTCCCATCCAGGCAAAAGGCAACCGGAGTTTCTCCCGCGTGGGCGCGTACGGCTGGTGGTTCATCAAGGACTTCGATGTTGAGACCTTCTTTATGCACGGGCAAGACAATGTGTACCTGGGCAACGGCGTGCCGGCCAACGATCCTGCATCCCTTCCACCAGGTGCCGCCGGACCCACTTGGAACGGCGGTTTCATCGAGGCACACTACACCGTGAACCCGCAGCTCATTTTCACCGGCCGGTACGAACTGGTGAAAATGTCGCGGCAGGCGAATTCTGATCTGGCGGCAACCCCGAACCTCGGGAACGTTGATTCGTTCACCATCGGTTATCGCTGGTATCCGATTATGTTGAGCCGGGCGGGACTGGCTTTCCATAACGAATATTCGCAGTCCACGATGGGCAATCTCGCGCCGCTCTCGGAGACGGATCTGGTCAATCGCAGTTTGATGATCGGTTTTGATTTCGATTACTGAGAACCCGGTTGCCGCTCATGTCCAGGCAGCACAGGAATTCTCGGATCTTCATATTCGAATGGTGAACTTATGAACCTGGTCTCGAAGCGATGGTTGGGTAGTCTGGCTCTTGCGATGGTGGTCGCGCTGCCGTGCTGGGCACAGGAAGCCCACGTGGGCAACCTTACCGGGCACGCCGCGAATGGAAAGAAGCTGTACCGGCGCTACTGCCTGGGTTGTCACGGTCCTTTGGGCGACGGCAACGGAGAAAACGCGCAGTGGATCGATCCCAAGCCGAGGGACTTTGTTGGGGCAACCTTTAAATGCCGTTCCACGCCGACGGGCACCCTGCCTACCGACCAGGATCTCTACAATGCCGTCTCCCGCGGGTTTACCAATTCGAACATGCCGCACTGGGACGCGCTGCCCCCGCAAAACCGCGTCGATCTGGTGGCCTACATCAAGACCTTCTCGCCACGCTGGCAGAGCGAGAAGCCGGGCGACGTCATTAAGATTCCGGCCGAACCGCCCATTACGGCCCAGAGTGTCGCGCACGGCGGAGAGCTTTTCCAGAAGATGGAGTGCTGGAAGTGTCACGGGCAGCAAGGTCGCGGCGATGGGCCCTCGGCCGCTACTCTGACCGACAGCAAGGATCAGCCGATTCGGCCCTATAACTTCGCCGATGGGAAGGACGATTCCCGCTTCAAATGCGGAACCACGAACGAGGACGTTTATCGAATCTTCATGACTGGGGTGGACGGGACGCCCATGCCGTCGTTTGCCGATGTAATTCAGCCCAATGACGCCTGGGACCTGGTTCATTTCCTGCGCACTCTGCAGACCCACCGGCACAGCCGGGAGAATGAGTTGTCGAAGGGCACAGGGACCAAGGCTCCGGTCGCCTCACCCGAGAAGGAGAAGCCGTCCGGAAGCGGCAACTGAATAGAAGCAGGGAGTGTAGCCGGCAGCGGCTCCTAATCGAAGCCCGGTTGCCTGGGGCATGCCTCTTCGGGCGGCGCTAGGCCGCCCCAACTCCTACCCCTTCCCCCGACTGCTTTACCTGAGACCTCTTTCCCGCAGTAACCTCGGACCTCGCTCGATTTTCCCCTCGCGAGCAGCGAACGCGTCACCCCACAGCTGTGGCACGGGAATTGCTCTATAGCCTACTGGCGGTTGCAGTAAGCTAGTGAGCGGTACCTATGGAACCATTGCGGGTGGTCGTCATTGACGATGAAGCCAACACATGCGCCTTCCTCAAGGCGGTTTTTGAGGCGGAAGGGCACGTGTGTCACACGTTCTTGCGGGCCGAGGAAGCGGAGCAATACCTCGCGGGGAATGAGGCCGACCTGGTCATGGTCGATGTGTATCTCGGTTCTCTGAACGGCATCGACCTGCTCCAGCGACTGCGAACCCTCAGGTCGAACGTGTATCCCGTCATCATGACGGCCAACGTCAGCGTGGAGACAGCGGCGAGAGCACTCGCTGAAGGCGCCGTGGACTATGTCAGCAAGCCGCTCACGGCCGAGCAGATTCGTGCGATTGCGGCTCGTGCCGATGGATTCCGCCTTCAGCAACGCGACCCCGTTCTTCCCGAGGTTGATGAACCACAGGACTCGGCCATTATCGGCCGCAGCCCCAAAATGCTGGAGGTTTATAAGGCAATCGGACGGGTCGCGGCCAGCAACGTCAGCGTGCTCATCACTGGAGCTAGCGGAACGGGAAAGGAACTGGTTGCCCGCGCCATCCATCAGCATTCGAAGAGAAAGGATCAGCCCTTCACGCCGGTGAACTGCGGTTCCTTCACCGAGACCCTGCTCGAAAGCGAACTCTTCGGACATGAGAAGGGCGCCTTTACGGGCGCCGCCACGGCGCACCTTGGCTTGGTGGAGGCCACCGACGGAGGCACCCTGTTCCTCGACGAAATCACGGAGACGACGCTGTCGTTCCAGGTCAAACTGCTGCGGGTGATTCAAGAGCAGCAGGTCCGCCGGGTGGGTTCGAATAAATACACGCCCGTGGACGTACGCATTTTGGCGGCGTCGAACCGGGACATGGCTTCGCTGCTGAAGCAGAGTCAGTTCCGCGAGGACCTTTATTACCGCCTGGCAGTCGTGCGGATTGATCTTCCTGCCTTAGAGGAACGGCGCGACGATATCCCACTCTTGGTGCGACACTTCCTGCGGCGCTTCAACGAAAAAAATGCCCTGGGCGTAAGCATTGATCCGGCTGCCGTCCGCCTGCTTCAGCAAATGAGGTGGCCGGGCAATGTGCGCGAACTGGAGAATACGGTGAACCGGTTGGCCATTTTCGCGCCCACCGGCGAAATCACCCTGGCGGACGTGGAAGCCGAGACCCAGAGGACTCCCGAGGGCGACGAGGCTGCCGCGGCCGTGGCGGCGACGCCGGACCGGCTGATGGAACTGGAACGCCAGCACATCGTACAAATCCTGAAGCAGACTGGCGGTAACCGGTCGGAAGCGGCGCGCCGGCTCGGCATCGAAAGGAAGACGCTGTACCGCAAGGCCCTGCGGCTGGGCATCGACCTGCAAGCAAACGGCGACAAATGAATACAGCTGGCCCAGGGCGGCGCGGTTGGGTCCAGATGCTTGGGCTGTCGGTCCTCCTGTTCGCGACCGTGGCGATCGTTTCTACCATTCCCCTGATCCGGGACTGGCGGTCGCGATTCGCCGATACATTCTTCCGGCTGTCTCCCTCACCCCGGCAAAAGTCGGACGTGGTCGTCGTCACCGTGGACGACGAGAGCTTGCAGCGCTACGGGCGCTGGCCCTGGTCGCGTGGCTTGCTGGCAAAACTTACCAACAAGCTTACCAGCGCCGGCGCCAGCGTGGTGGGGCTCGACATCCTGCTTTCCGAGCCGCAGTCCACCGATGCGGACCAGGCGCTGCAGAATGCTCTGCAAGCGGGACGGGTAGTCATCGTAGACAAGATTGCCTCGTACCCGGACGGCCCACAGTGGATGGAGCCACTACCCCAGTTTTCCCATGCCGCCGCAGCGGTCGGGCACGCGCAGGCTCCTCTGGATGCCGATAGCGTGTGCCGGCGCTATCCGCCGCGGGAACTGAACCTCGACGGCTCCCGGTGGGCCTTTGCGGTGGAGGTTGCACGCCGAGTCGATCCCAAGCGCACCTCCGATTTCCTTTCTTCGTACGGCATTCCCAGCCAGGATGATGCGCGTCCGGTCCTCACGGCAAAGCCCGTCCTGATACCCATTCCCTTTCGGCGCGATGGGTTTGAAACGATTCCTGCTTCGCGGGTCCTGGAAGGCCTCGACTCCTCCCGGGTACGCGGACGGCCCGTTCTGGTGGGGTTCGGCACTACCGAGATTGGCGACCGGCTGAGTACGCCATTGCACCCGGAGTTCCCCACGCCTGGAGTCGAGGTGCATGCGCAAATCCTCGACAGCATCCTGTCCGGACGCACCTTGCGTGAAATTCCGGTTTGGGCCCAGGCCCTGACTTTGCTGGGAACGTGCGCGGTCGCGGTTGCCTTGTTTCGAAGCTGGCGGGGGGTGGCAGCCGTCGGAGTGTTTGTGGTCACGGCCGCGGCTCTTTATGCCGTGGCACTCCTGTCTTTCATACTGGACTCTCGAATTCTTCCTGCCGGCTCCATGATGCTCGCGATCACGCTGGCCCCGCTGCTCGTCTACACGGCGGACTTTGTGTTGGTGGAACGCAGTGTGACCCAGCAGTTGCTGGGTTTGAGGTCATGGCTGGCGTTGCTCGGAAAAGATGGACCGACCCGGGAGGGTGAAGACCTGTCCTGGCGTCTCGAACTGCTGCAACAACTCCAGACCGAACTCGGCTCGCTTTACGAACTGCACAAGACTTTGCTGGAATCGACCCAGGATCTGGTTGCCATTTTCGACGAGCGCGGCAGTTTACTGCTGAAAAACCGGGCGTTTGCCGAGGCCTACCGGCCGGATTCAGATTTCTCCCTGACCCTGGAAAAGGTCCGTTCCCGCTGGATTGCAAGCCAGGACGCACCCCTGCGCTGGAATGCTTCTGTCGAGGAAGGGGAGGTTTCGCTGCATCGGGAACTGTATTCAGTTCGGGTTGCGCCTCTGCCTCCCACCCGCCTTTCCCCGCAGGGCGGCACCATCGTCACCTTAACCAATTTACGTACCCGCGTGGAGCGCGACCGGGCCCGTGCCGAGGCGCTCGGATTCATTACCCACGAACTGCGCACGCCTTTAGCGTCGATTCAGGGCTTCGCAGAATTGATGATGGCCTATCCTGATTCCCCTCTATGCGCCGGCGCCCCGGACACCATCTTCCGGGAGTCAAAACGCCTGTTGGCGCTGATCAGCAGTTACCTGGACGTCTTGCGCCTGGATGCGGGAGCCAAGGCGGTCTCTTCTTCTTTGATCGATTTAGAAAGCATTGTGCGCCAGGTATTTGATATCTTGCAGCCGCTGGCGAATGCGGCTGGGATGCAACTCGTGCTCGAAAACGATGACCCGATTTCGATCAGGGGGGATGGGCCGCTGATCAGTGGCGCGGTCCTCAATCTCGTCAGCAACGCAATCAAGTATGGCAAGCCCGCCAGCGACATTCGGGTCCGTTGTTCTCGAGAGCATGAGGAAGTGAGTATCAAGGTCCATAATCTGGGAAGGCCGATTGCTCCGGAAGAGATCGCGCGGCTGTTCGATCCTTACTACCGTGCATCCAATACGGAGAACAGCACAACCGGCTGGGGACTTGGGCTGGCATTCGTGAAGCGCATCGCGGAAAAACACGGCGGTTCGGTGAGGGCGGAAAGCCAGCCCTCCGGTACGCAGTTTGAAATCCGCCTGCCCGCCAGCTCCGAACCGGCGATGGTTGCTAAGGAGGTCCGATGACCGCCCTACGGCGCATCTCTGCGGGATCGATGGCACTGCTCCTGCTCGCTGTCTTAAACGCGCAAACCCCACAGCCAACAGCCCTTCCCGTCGGTTCGGCCACCATCGCCGAACTCAAGGGGGAGGTCGAGTTGCACTCCCCGCAAGGCGACGTGATAGCGGCGCAGCGCGGCACCGTCCTGGCCGCCGAAAGCAAACTCGACACCAAAAAAGGAAGCGTCCTGCTCGATCTCCAGGATGGCTCGCAGGTGCTGGTGAAAGCCAACAGTCAGGTTGTCCTCAAGGCCCCGACCCAGGCAAAAGGATATTGGCTGGAATTGTTGATAGGGAAGATCAACGCCAAGGTCCAAAAGCGGCTGGGGAACGCCCCATCGTTCCGGATGGGCACCCCCACCGCCGTCATCACTGTCCGGGGCACGCAGTTCGCCGTGGATGTGGACAAGAAACAGAGAACTCACGTCGAGGTGTTTGAAGGGCTGGTTGAAGTCGGCGGATTCTTCCACGGAACCCCCGTCATCGTTCGGCCGGGGTACTCGACCGGCGTTGAGCAGAACCGGGATCCGGAGCAGCCCCACGGTTTCGGCAATCGTGAGCGCGAACGGGAGAACGAAAATCGATGGAATCCCGGTGTGGCGCCCGGCCGTGGCGAGGACGACCGGAGCCGCGACAAGCAGGGAACCCATTCCAGCTCTCCGAATTCGGGTTCGCCCGATCACGAACACGAACCAGAGTAGCGGACGCGCACCGCAAACCGCCCCTGGAAGGCGAATCGCTCGTGAACCTGGCGAGGGCGTCCTCGTGCCGATTCCTGGTTGTTGTCCTTTTCAACGCTGGGGCACGTCCGGGCCCGAATTGGGTCGAAGCGACACACATTTCCTTGCCACCTGCCCAATTCCAGCTGCTTTCTCGTTATAACTAAAGGCCAGACCCGATTCTCTCTTGGTTACAGAAGTGCTTCTCTGTTTGGGACGAGGTGCGCAGAAAAACTTGGCCCGTAGAGGTTCACTCGCGGCGGCAGCCCTTGTCCTGGCTGCGGTGTATCTGGTGGTAGGCGGCGGTCTGGCTGCCGGATTTGGCCAGACTGGCGGTTCCTCCGTGTCTCGCAGTCCTCACGGTAACCTCAGTATTCCCTGTCAGAACTGCCACACCTCTGCGGGATGGAAGCCCATCCGCGCGGTTCCGGAATTCGATCACAACACTACGAAGTACCCGCTCCGCGGTCTGCATCAGGGCGTGGCCTGCACCCAGTGTCACGCCAAGCCGGTGTTTTCGAATACGGGCACGAACTGCGCCGATTGCCATGCCGATATCCATCGCCGTCAGATGGGCGCCAACTGCGAGCAGTGTCATACCGTGAAGGGCTGGAGTTTCGTCGTTCAGAGGGTCCGGGAACACGAAAATCGGTTTCCCCTGGTTGGTGGACACGCCGGCCTGGACTGCGCGGACTGTCATAAGAGCGGAGCGGTCGGGCAATTCCAGGGGCTCTCGATCCAGTGCTATTCCTGCCATCAGACCACTTTTCAACAGACCAATGCGCCCAACCACGTTGCGTCAGGGTTTATCACGCAATGCGAACAGTGCCACACCATCAACACCTGGCTGGGCGCGAAGTTTGACCACCTCAGATTCGCGCACTTCGCCTTGACTGGAATGCACGCGACGCTCGACTGTGCCGCTTGCCACGTGGGCGGAAAATACGCGGGCACACCTGCAACCTGCGTCGGATGCCACCTGCCGGACTTCCAAAAAGCCAGCAATCCCAACCACGTCGCCCTCGGTCTTCCACAGAGCTGCCAGGAGTGCCATAGCACAGCAGCCTGGCAACCCGCGAATTTCAATCACGACGCAGTCGGGTTTCCGCTCACCGGCGGCCACGCCAAGTTGCAATGCGACCAGTGCCACACCGGGGGCAATTTCAACCTTACGAGTACTGCCTGCGTCTCCTGTCACTTGAAGGACTATCGCGCCACGACGAACCCGAACCATTTGGCGACCGGGATGCCCCAGCAGTGCCAGATGTGTCACACCACCTCGGCCTGGCAGCCCGCGTCGTTTGACCATTCAAAGACGGCGTTCCCTCTAACGGGCGCTCATGCTCAGGTGCAATGCGCCCTGTGTCACGTAAACGGAAACTACAACCTGACGAGCACGTCGTGCGTATCGTGCCACTTGAAGGACTATCAGGGAACCACCAACCCCAACCACGCGGCCAGCGGCATGCCGCAACAATGTGAGGTTTGCCACAGTACGTCAGCGTGGCAGCCGGCAAAATTTGATCATTCCAAGACCGGGTTCCCGCTCACCGGCGCTCACGTACAGGTGCAATGCGCTCAGTGCCACACCAACGGCAATTACAACCTGAGCACCGCGACCTGCGTAAGCTGCCACCTGAAGGATTACCAGGGCACGACCAATCCCAATCACGTCTCGGGCGGCTTCCCCCAACAATGTGAGGTCTGCCACACGACCGCAAACTGGACCTCGGCAACCTTCAATCATGCGGCCACCGGCTGGCCGCTCACCGGTTTCCATACCACTGTGCAGTGCAGCCAGTGCCATACGAACGGAAATTACAATCTGACCAGCACCGCTTGCGTAGGCTGCCACCTGAAGGATTTTCAGGGTACGACCAATCCCAATCATGTCTCCGGGGGCTTCCCGCAGCAATGTGACGTGTGCCACAGCACGGCCGCGTGGAGCCCGGCTTCCTTCAACCACAACAACACGACGTTTCCGCTGACGGGTGCGCACACCACGGTTGCCTGCGCGAACTGTCATGTGAACAACAATTACACGACCCTGCCGACCGACTGTTTCGGCTGCCACAAAGCGGACTACCAGGCCACCAACAGTCCGGGCCATGTGGCCGCCGGTTTCCCCACGACCTGCGCGCTCTGCCATTCGACGTCCACTTGGCTGGGCGCGACTTTCAATCACACCTGGTTCAACATGAACCACGGCAATGCCAATGGGGTATGTGCCACCTGCCATACCAATTCAGGCGACTACAGCATCTTCCAGTGCACCAATTGCCACACAAAAGGCAACACTGACGGGGATCATCGCAATGTCAGCGGGTATGTGTACAACAGCGTGAACTGCTACCAATGCCACCGCAACGGGGGCGGAGGGTAGCGCGATCGCGCGGATGGGGTGCGGTACTTTTCTCAGGAAATGGAGTAGGGAGTGAAACTTTTTGTATATTTCGGGCTCTTGCTGCCCTTACTGTCCGGCGCGTGGGCGCAAGCCACGGGCGATGCCCGCATCCAAAAAATGGATGTGGTGGAGGATAAGGGTACGGTGAGAATCGAGCTCACCCTGACCTCCGTCGTGTCTCCCCGCGTCACCCTGGGCACAAACCCGGATCGGCTCCTGTTGGAACTTCCCGGCACGGTGCCGGGCGACTCTCAGTCCGACGTCGCCTTCAATCAGAATGTCGTAAAGACAGTCCGGGTGGAACGCGTTGAGCACAGCGTTCCTTCGACCACACGCGTCGTCGTGGTCCTGCAGGAGGCGCGTCCCTACGGGCTTGCGACTGCAGGAAACAAGATTATTCTGACCGTGCTGCCGGCGGCTGAAATCGCGGCTTCCGGAAAGAAGCGCCGCGGGCCAGTAGCGGCAGCCTCAGCCCCGCTCATCGCAAGAATTCATCGGAAGCCGGAGGAGACAAACCAACCGACTACCACCCAAACGCCGGCCCCGACTCCTCCCCCAGCCCTCCCCCCCATTGCCTTTCCAGCCGAACAGGCGCGCGTGACCACTCCTGGTGCGAGCCCCGGCTCTCCTGCGGCCCCGGCCGTTGGAGCGTTCGAGCAGGCAACCTCTGCATCCGCCCCGCTTCCGAACGGACGCGATGTTCCCCCTCAGGCGGTTGGCACGTCTTCATCGGATACTTCTCAGTCCGCAAGCGGCTCGGGACCTGATGCCCAGAACCCTGCTCCCCAACCGGCGAATCCCGACGTCCGGGTCGCGTTCCGCGTCAAGTATGTCGCCGAGGGTGTTGCTTACCTCGAGGGCGGCCGGAATGATGGGTTGGCGGAAGGCATGAAACTCGAGGTCAAGACGCTCGATCCTTCTGAAAAACCAACCGCCGCCGATAGTGCCGACGTACGGCCCATCGCCGAGTTGGAAGTAGCTTCCGTCGCCCTGTCATCCGCCGTCAGCGAAATTCACAATCCGACGAGGCCTCTGAAGGTGGGCGACTGGGCCTACCTTTCTTCCGAGGACACGCAGGGCTTGATTGCACAACGTTCGCTGAGTGCGACTCGCAAGTATCCCGTGGTGATCGCCTTCAGCGAGGGAGACACTCTCGATGACGAAGCGCGCGTGGTGATTCCACGGCCGCCGCTGCCGGAAATCAACCGCGCCCGCGGAAGAATCGGATTCGACTATTCCGGAGTTGCCAGTCACGAGGGCGGCAGCGGCTTGAGCTCCAATGCTGGGCTCATGATCCGGACAGATATCACGCGTATCAACGGAACCTACTGGAATTTGAACGGGTTCTGGCGGGGACGCATCCATAATCAGACTCATGGCGGCCAAGCCACGCTGCAGGACCTAATTAATCGCACTTACACGATCGGCCTTACCTACGACAATCCAAATTCAAAATTCGTGGCGGGCTTCGGACGGCTTTACCTGCCCTGGGCCACCAGCCTCGATACTATTGATGGCGGCTACGTCGGCAGGCGTCTGGGCACAGGTGTGACTGCGGGCATCTTTGCCGGCTCCACCCCCGACCCGACTTCCTGGAATTACAACCCGGATCGGCGGATTGGCGGGGCCTTCGTTAATTTTGAGGGAGGCAGCTTCGACAATGTGCGTTACACCAGCACGTCGGGGATGGGCATCGGTATGTTGAAGTGGAATATCGATCGCCCCTTCGTCTTCTTCGAGAACGGCATTTTTTATAAACGCTACCTGTCGATCTATCACTCGCTCCAGGCCGACAGCCCCAGCGGCAACCCGCAGGTGACGGCGCCGGGTCCAGGCATTAGCCGAAGTTTCCTGACCGTGCGCCTGCAACCGGCTTCCAGGATCGAGTTTGACCTCAACCACACGTATTTTCGTGACATCCCCACCTACAACTTGCAACTCGTCGATACCGGTCTGCTGGACAAGTACCTGTTCCAGGGATTCAGTGCAGGCGTGCGCGTCCAGGTGATAAAGGATATCTGGGCCTATACTCTGCTGGGGCGCAGCAACCGCTCCGGGGACGCCAAGTCCTCCTGGAACCAGCTCTACGGGGTGACGGTAGGCCGCATGCCCTGGATCGGAATGAGGACGGATCTGCATTATTCGAAGTTCGATAGCTCGTTTGGAAGCGGCTCCTACGAATCGCTTTCCCTCTCGCGCAACTTCAACGAGAACCTGCGCTGGGAAGTGCTGGGCGGCCGCCAGTCGTTCGTTTCGCCGACCACCAGAGATATCTCTCACTTTGTGACCGGTAACTTCGAGGCCGCCCTGGGGCCGCACTACTTCGTGCAGACCGGCTACACCTGGAACCGTGGCGTGGGCCAAAGCTATGATCAGTGGCTTTTCACATTTGGATATCGCTTCGACTCGCGCTCGAGAGGGAAGTGAGATGCTGCCGGCCCATCCCCCGTGTACCGTGAAGCAGACATCAAGATTACGGCCGGCGCTCTTTGCCCTCATCTTCGCGACCGTCGCCATTGCATTGGCATCCGGGGCTCTCGCCTATCAGGCGAACCTTATCCCGGCCTCCCGCCTCATCAACCCCGACGACTTGGTCAAGATTCTTCAGGCCCCGAAGAGCGAGAAACCGCTAATGATTCAAGTGGGTTCCCACGTCCTTTACTCTCAGGCTCACATCCCGGGCTCCGAGTACATTGGACCGGCCTCCACTGAAAGTGGCTTGCAGTCCTTGCGGAAGCGAGTCGAATCCTTGCCCCGAAATACATTCATCATTCTGTATTGCGGCTGCTGCCCCTGGAACCACTGTCCGAACGTTAAGCCTGCCGACGATGCGCTGCGTGCAATGGAATTCACCAATGTGAAAGTGCTTTATATCGCGGACAACTTTGGGACAGACTGGGTCGAGAAACGCTATCCTGTTGCCAAGGGAGACTAAGGAACGAAATGCTTCCTGGCTGAGGTTGGCAGATTGAAGAAAGGGATTCTCCGGGGTCTGGCACTGATCGCGGTGGTAGCGGGCCTCTATTTCATTGCCCATCATCATGGCGGGCCCCTCGGTGTTAGCGGCACGAGCATCGGCACGCAATCCCCGGCCCCCGATTTCTCTCTTCCCGATTTAACCGGACAAAAACTCAATCTATCGTCCTATCGGGGCAAGGTCGTCCTTCTGGACTTCTGGGCCACCTGGTGCGATCCCTGCCGGGACGAGATTCCGCGTTTCGTCGAACTACAAAACAAGTACGCTCACCGGGGCCTGCAGATCATCGGCGTTTCTATGGATGACAGCCCGGAACCGGTCCGCGAGTTCAGCCAGCGCTTCAAGATGAACTATCCGGTTGTGATGGGCAATGCGCAGACGGGTGAACTTTATGGCGGAGTTCTCGGATTGCCGATCGCGTTCCTGATCGGTCGGGATGGCCGCATCAGCGCCAAACATATTGGCGCAACCGACATCTCAGTCTTTGAAAAAGAGATCGTGAACCTTCTGGCGAAAGCTGGCGCAAGTTTGCCAGACTCGTAACCATGACTACCGTCGGATGTTTTTCGCGACCAGGCGCTCGTACCCAGCAAGCACCGTCGTGCGTAGTTCGACTGCCTTGTTGCGTTCCGGGCGCTCTGCGGGTGTTCTGCGGGTGTTCTGCGGCACCCCGGGTGTCAGGTTGTAGGCTAAGTGCAAGTTGGACAGGGAAGTACAAGAGCAGGGAATAAGGAGCAGGGAAGTACAAGAAAAGATTGGAGGCGCGGGTCGGAATCGAACCGACGCATAAAGGTTTTGCAGACCTCTCCCTTACCACTTGGGTACCGCGCCCTCACATTTGGGAAAGAACATTACCGCTACTGCATTGTAAACGCTAGTTGTTAGCTGTTTCAACCGGCTGTTGGTTAGGCAAGCTTGGGCAAAGAATCCGGCCCATCTTGCTTGCGGTCAGCCGATCATCGTTACCAACCATGTGAGTGTAACCCATGGTCGTCTGGGTTTTCTCGTGACCGAACCGGTCACGCCGCCATTGGAACGTCGCCAGTCTTACGCGGTCGCGTGCTTCGCTTTCCCAGGTTTGCGTGATTTCTCTTCTTCATCCACGCTAAGCAAGCCAGAAATTTGTATCGGTTTCCTGTTTGGAAATTGAGCAATAAGCGAGAGGCTGCCACCCATGGCGCGAATGTATTTTCCCAGTGTCGAAATCATTAGATCGCTGCGTTGTTCCAAACGAGAAATTCCATCTTGCCCCAGATGTAGGTTGGCGGCGACGGTCTTTTGAGTCTTCTTCAGTGCTTTTCTCAAGTCTCGCAAAGACATCTCTTCTGCAATTAGCTCTCTAGTTCGCTTCTCAACGCGTGCGCGTCGCTCGCTGGTTAGTTCATTCAGCTTCTGGTCCAAACTCTTCATAATTTCCCCCTCTGCTTTTCCTTCATTGCCTTCTCAATGGTGGAGAGATGTGCATCGTGAAGGAGTACCACCCACCATTCCACGTGGGGCATTATGCCTTATAGTACATATGTTGTAAACTACATATAAAATTGTGAGGATGGGACCTGCAAATGCAATCCCCTGATTCACGTCCACTCTGTACGCCCACCATGCAAGCTCGGCCTTCCGATTCGCACCAGTGTGGGATGCCTCCCCGCTCGGTGTGCAATTCCGTCCACCCACGGGTTCTGGGAAGGCCGCGCCTCACTCCGCGGTGCTAGACTCTGGCCTCGTCGATCTCAGGAGGCCTCATGGCCAGACCCGTTCTTCTGCGGATATTTTTAGTTTTGTTGTCTTCGGTGGCTGCGACTGCTCAGAACCCTGATATTCCCGAACCTGGCTCGGTCGAGGCAATCGCGGCAGCCACTACCGATCCGCACTATGTCTCGCCCTGGGTCTCGTTTGTTCCGCAATCAAAAACTGTTCCTTCTCCGGAGAAATATCTGGGGCGGATTATGGGCGCTCCCGGAGAATTGCTGGGAACCGAGAAAGCGTACGCTTATGCTCGAGCCCTGGCTGCGTCCAGCCCCCGGGTTCGGTTGTTCACGATCGGGCATAGTGAAGAAGGACGCGACATCCTGATGCTCGCGATTGCGGACGAGGCCGGCATCCGCGATCTCGAGCGCCTGAAGGCTGCGACTGCCTCCCTGGCGGATCCGCGCCGTACCGATGCGGCTGCTGCCGAGAAACTCACCTCGACCTCCCGCCCAATTTATTACTTTAACGCCGCACTCCACTCCGATGAAACCGGCTCTACGGAAGCCGTCCTCGAACTGGCGTACCGCCTGGCCGTATCCGAGCAGCCCATGATCCGCCGGATCCGCGAACAATTGGTGGTGCTGATCAATCCCGTTTCCAATCCCGACGGCCGCGACAAGATGGTCGACTGGTTCTACCGCTACCTCAAAGGCAAAACCAACCGCAACACCTTGCCTCGCCAGTCGCCGCCCTACTGGTCGAAGTACGCGTTCGTCGACATCAACCGTGACACTCACCAGCAGACGCACGAAACCACCAAGGCCGTGCACCGCGTGTTTCATGAGTGGCATCCCACCGTCGTGCACGACCTGCATGAGGGATCGCCACTGATGATGACCTGGAATGGCACCGGTCCCTATAACCCCAACATCGATCCCATCACCTACACCGAGTTTCTGGAACTCAGCTTCCACGAAGTGGAGGCCATGACTGCAATCGGCATGCCGGGCGTGTCCACCTGGAATTTCGGAGAGGCTTTCGCCCACCTCTATCTCGATTCGGTCGCCATGAATCACAACAGCATTGGACGTGGTTACGAAACATTCGGCAATGGCAGCGCGGAAACCGAGAAGCGGGCGATTTCCCAGTCCGCCGCAACCATGCAGTGGTATCGGCCGCTCCCGCCTCCCCGAGAGTTCACTTGGTCGGCGCGGGACAATCTCAACTACCAGGAGACGGGCGCGCTTTCCGCGTTAGACGATGCAGCCCAGCATTCCAAAGAGATGTTGCGCAATTTTTACAGGAAGTCGTGGAATTCATGGCAGAAGGGTCTCACGCAGCCCCCCTTTGCGTTTCTGATTCCGCAGGATCAAGGAGATCCGGCACGTGTCCAGCAAATGATCGGGAGGCTCATGAGTCAGCACATTGAAGTCGCCCGGACGCAGAACAAAATTCAGATTAAGGAAGGAACGTTCTCCGCTGGAACGTATGTCGTCCGGCTCGATCAGCCGTACCGCAACTATGCAGTCGACTTGCTCACAGCGCAGCATTACCCCAAGAATGGGGAGGCGCCTTACGACGATGTCTCGTGGGAACTTCCCGCTCACTACCATTTGGAGGTAATCCCCACCGCCGACCCATCGATTCGTGACATCGCTCTTATGCGGCTCACCGATCCGCCCCATAGCGCTGGACAGGTGACCGGCGCCGGGCCGGTTTACCTGCTAAGGGACACCGGACAAGAAGCATTTCTCGCCGCTCGTTATCGACTGAGTAAGTTCGAAATTCAGATTGCAGAACGCGAGTTCGAGATGGGCGGCACAAAGTTTCCCGCCGGGTCCTGGATACTTGCACCACAAACCGGATTGGGCGAGGCGATTCAGCCCGCCGCTGCCGAACTAGGCCTCGACTTCATGCAGGTTTCCTCCATACCAAACGTGCCTCATCACCAGGCGCAGGCGCCTCGTATTGGTCTATGGGTACCCTGGGCCGACACCGACTCGATTGGATGGATTCGCTACTCACTTGATCAGCGCAAAGTTCCTTACACCTATCTGCGCGACGAAGACATTCGTGCGGGAAATCTGCGTTCGCGCATCGACGTGCTGCTTTATGGGCATGTGGATCTGGAACTCGCGGAGCAGATTGAAGGTTTGCCGGCAGCCTGGTCGCCGATGCCGTTCAAGAAGACGGCAGAGACCCCCAGTTTCGGCACTCCCGCCGAGTCGGACGACATTACTGGGGGCATTGGCTACCAGGGCCTCGCTCAGATCCAGCACTTCATCGACGACGGAGGGCTCATGGTGACGCTTGGCAGCGGGACCATGCTCGCGCTCGAAGGAGGCCTTGTGCGATTTGTCCGGCGGTCTTCCGGCGGTGTTCCACGGAGCACGGCGGGAGGCGGCGCCCCTTCCTCCGCTGCCTCACAGGGCGCAGCCACACGTACGCCTGGAGCCCATGTGCGGGTGACCTTCGATCAGGCCAACCATCCCATCGCCTATGGCTATCCCTCGCACACCTACGTCTTCCGACAAAACTTTCCGTTGTATGACACCCCGCGGCACTGGCTGCGCATGGCATATTGCACCACTTGTCTTGATGGCCCGGAAGATCGTAGCGGCGTGGTGATGGAATGGGGTGATAGCGATGAGAAGGCTTTCGTGGTAAGCGGCCAGGCTTGGGGAGAAGACAATCTGATCGGCCGGCCCGCGATCCTGGACATGCCCGTGGGGAAAGGCCATGTCGTCTGTTTTAACTTCAACCCCATGCATCGCGATTTGAATCGCGGAGATCAGCGTCTGCTGTGGAACTCCATTCTGAACTGGCAGGCCATCGTGGCGGGGCAGACGAAGCTTCCTGAAGCCTCTGCGCCATCGCCCGAACCCGAAGATTAAGATTAGTCCGCACTACGGCCAGGACTGGAGACTTTGCGAACTTGTCGGGGCTCGGCGAACGCCCTGGTTCGCGCCAGAGGTTGGCTTTGCGGATGGGAACGACACGGAAAACGAAGTTCTTTGGAGCTGGAAAAACGTTGGAGCGGGAGACGGGATTTGAACCCGCGACTTCGACCTTGGCAAGGTCGCACTCTACCACTGAGTTACTCCCGCCCAGCAGCGCTCATTATAAACGACCGGTTTCAGCGGGGCAAACCAACCAAGGTAACCTGTCTACTCCAGTTTCTTCAGGTTTTCGAAGACGCGCGCTGGGCCAGCGACGCGGCAATCCCTCTTCTTCGGTGGGAGTTCAGGTGCGACGCGGCGACTCCTCGTGGTGGCCAGTCCACTGCGGGTCTTGCTCGGGAGCCACGATTTGGCCATCGCGCATGTGAATGATCTGGTCGCCGTATTCGGCCGCTTCCGGATTGTGCGTGATCATCAGAACGGTTTGGCCGAATTCCCGGTTCGACTGCCGCAACATGCCGAGCACGATCTCGGAATTCTTCGAATCGAGGTTGCCGGTGGGTTCGTCCGCCAGCACAATGGCGGGCTTGTTCACCAGCGCGCGGGCAAGTGCGACCCGCTGTTGTTCGCCACCCGAGAGTTCGGCAGGCCGGTGGGCAAGGCGCTTGCTCAGTCCGAGCAGATCGGTGATGCGGTTGAAGTGAGCCGCATCGAAGCTGCCGTTGCCGGCAATGTCGCGCGCGATCTCAATGTTCGAGCGGGCATCCAGTGTAGGCAACAGGTTGAACTTCTGGAACACGAAGCCGATCTTGCGCTTGCGCATGCGTGTGCGCTCGCCGTCGGAGAGTTGCGAGAAGTCGTCCCCGTCGATCACTATGCGCCCGCCGTCGGACCGGGTCAGGCCGCCCAGCAGATAAAACAGCGTCGATTTCCCGCTGCCCGAGGGCCCGACGACGCTGACGAATTTTCCCTGTTCCACGCTGAAGCTGACGCCTCGCAGCGCCTGCACTTCGACCTTGCCGACATGGTAGGTCTTGCGCAAATCGACCGCTTCAATGAAAGCCATGTAGAAATAACGATACTACAGAGAACCGCTATCGTGGCTGGACTCGGCGGGCTTAGGCTGCTCCGACATGCGGAGAACTGGCCGGAGAGTGGGTCCGACTTGGGCCGCGCTTGCGAACCAGCAAAAGCCGGATGCGTTCCAGAAGTTCGGCCGGAACGTGCATACCTTTGGGAAGGAAAACGTCGGCTTGCGTGTCGCGCTCGTAAATCCGGACCTTCCCCGATAGCAGGATGGCGGGGGTTCGGGGCGAGATGGCCTTGATGGCCTCGATCAGCTTGGCGCCGTCCAGTCCAGGCATGATCAGATCGGTGAGGACGAGGTCGACACCACCCCTCTGGAACCGCGCCAGCGCGTCTTCTCCATTCAGGCAGGAAATTACTCGATAGCCTCGGGTTTCCAGCAGCACCTTGCGGATGGAGAGCGATTGCTCATTGTCGTCGACACAGAGAATGGTACGTTTCGGTTTCATTTGCCGTCCCGGGCCAGAGGTAGCCGCCCCGAAGTGGCAGGCGGAAAATTATCAGCAATGAGGTTTGTCTTGTTCATGGAGAATTTCAGAGCGAGAGAAATCCTACGTGCGGATCCGGGTGCTGTAAAGTGTCGCCGATGCCAATGGGAAATTTTTCCTATTGACATTTTTCACGCTTGTGCGAGATGCGGTTTTTGGCAGCTATGCGATCGCTTCATCAGAATACAAGTTCGCTCCGCATCACCTCGATGGCATGGCCACCGACTCGTACGTTAACCACACGGTTATCACTTTTGGAGGCGCGCACGAAGATTCGGCTGGGACGGTTCATTTCGAGGCCCTGCTCGATGAGCACGCGCTCCTCCGGTTGTGCCACTCCGTGCGCCACCATCCATGCTGCTGTGCAGCCCGCGGCCGAGCCAGTGGCCGGATCTTCGCCGCCATAAAAAAGCATCCGGGCGTGCAGGCGAGCCTCTGGGTCAACCGTTTCCCGGGACACGAAATAAAAAAACTTCCCGCCGCTCTGGGCGAGGTACTGCTCCGCCCGAGCCCGGTCCACCCGCAAGTCACGCAGCTTTGCCAGTGAACGAACCGGCGTAATCGTGTAGGGCAGCCCCGTCGATACTGTCTCGACTGGCAGTGCAGGATCGAGATCTTCGATCCCCAGGCCGATCGCCTTGGCCACCGCTTCCCGATCGTGTTCGACAATAAATTGAGGATCCACTTGCGTCATCTCGCCGAAAGCTGGTTCGCCCGATTCCGCACTTTCAAAGCGCACCGGCACCAGCCCGACATTCAGTTCCAGTTTCACCTCGGGCGCACCATTCGATCCCCGCAACACGAAAGCGGTGCCCAGCGTGGGATGTCCGGCGAAGGGCAGTTCCTCCGAGACCGTGAAGATGCGAACCCGGATGCCTCGCTCGCGTTCGACTGTCGCTTCTCGGGGGAGGATGAAGGTCGTCTCCGACAGGTTGGTCTCGCGGGCGATCGCCTGCATCTGTTCCGTGGTCAATCCTCGACCATCGAGGCACACCGCGAGCGCATTGCCCGCGAATGCGAGATCTGTGAACACATCGATCTGCACCATCTGCAGCTTCCTTGAAGTCGGCATAGGCTGGATTTTCCTCGCAATCCGCACAGACCCGCCACCTGCGATAACATAGAAGCGGACGAAGATTGGATTGCCCGAACCTCTTGCTGGATTCGGGACTTCGTCACCCTTCTGGGGTTAACCAGGCTCGTGACGAGCCACCACCCTAACTTGGATACAGACGACGAGAGGAAATGACATGTCTTTACGCATCAATTCGGAAGCACCCAATTTTACCGCCGACACCACGCAGGGAAAGATCAACTTCCATGAGTGGATCGGCAACGGATGGGCGATCCTTTTCTCGCACCCCAAAGACTTCACGCCCGTCTGCACCACAGAACTGGGCTACATGGCGGCTCTGCAACCTGAATTTGCGAAACGGAATACCAAGATCCTCGGCCTCAGCGTGGATCCGGTCGGAAGCCACGGCAAGTGGGCGGCCGATATTGAAGAGACTCAGGGCCACAAGGTGAATTACCCGATGATCGGCGATCCGGAACTGAAAGTTGCCAAGCTCTATGACATGCTGCCGGCGGAGGCTGGCGACAGCTGTGAGGGAAGGACCCCGGCCGACAACGCGACCGTGCGCACCGTGTTCATCGTGGGACCGGACAAGAAGATCAAGCTGATGCTGATCTATCCCATGAGCAGTGGGCGTAATTTCGATGAAGTCCTGCGAGTCCTCGACTCCCTGCAACTGACCGCGAAGCACAACGTGGCCACGCCCGTAAACTGGAAGCCAGGCGACGACGTTATCATCCCGACCTCGGTTACCGAAGATCAGGCCAGACAGAAGTACCCGGCCGGCTTTAAAACGCTTAAGCCATATTTGCGAATGGTCGCGCAGCCGAAGTAGCCAAGCCCGGCGCAGCCCCTGACTAGTTGGCTGAACTCCGACGGACGCGCACGGGTTTCGGTGATTCCCACTCTGCCCAACCCGTGCGGCAACCGCCGCACGCAAGGCCCCGATCTCGCCCGCGTAGCATCCGCCGCGCGCGCAAGGCCCCGATCTCCCGCGCCCCTGCACCAGGTCACAATGCCAGCGGAGGCCGTAAGTGAGTGCAGCCTTCGCCGTTAGGGCGTTTCTCCGCGCTTTCTGCGATTGCCTCGGCGTTCTCTGCGGTTTAAGGTTTGCTTTACACCGGCGTCTTAGAGAAAAGAGCCCCATGCATGGACCTGACCAGCAATAACCATGATCCTACTCTTAGAGTAACCCTCATTTCTTTGATCGATGTTCGAACCCTCCCCACACTTCGTAAAGATTCGTAAAACTAGCCCGGCGTCCACAACTTCCGCCTCATAGTCCGGTTCATATTGTTGAAGCCAAACTTCTGGAGGAGACCTTATGCTGAAACGTTCCCTACTCGCGCTAATGTTGGCGGGATTGCTCTACACGGTGACACCGTTGGTTGTCGCGCAGGACAGCAACACGAGCGGCCCTCCATCGCCGCCGGCAGGGGCCCCGCCCGAAGGCGGCCACGGTCGTCATCATTTCGATCCGGCGAAGCGCACCAGGATGCTGAGCAAGCACCTGAAGCTCACTTCCGACCAGCGGGCGAAGGTCGAGGACATTCTTAAAGCGGAGCAGTCGCAAATGCAGCAGCTTCACCAGGATTCGTCGGACTCTCAACCGGATCGCCGCTCGAAGATGATGGATCTGCACAAATCGTCCAACGATCAGATCCGCGCTGTTCTCGATGCTGACCAACAGAAGAAATGGGATGAAATGCAGAGCAAGCGCGAACAACGGATGCGGGAACACCACCACGGGCAAGCCCGGGGAAGTGCGCCTGCCTCCTCCGAGCAGAAGTAAGTATGTGCCAGGCGGAGAACCATTCTCCGCCTGCACTCACTCCCAGGGTTCCCACCTGCGTGAAAATGTGCCCTGCTCCCGCTTGACCTTCTTGGTTATCCATTCCCGCTGCTATCCTTCCCCAGCACCACCGCTCGCCTCTCACAACTCGACCTGGATCGCTCTGGCATACAGCTACGCTTTGCGCCGACGTTTCTTGCAGAGCCTCCACGGCACCGTATACTGGCTGAGCCTCGGACGTTCCAGGGCAGCTTTTAGCCACATGAATATCCGGATAATGAACTAGCGGCCGAAACTGGGACATTGATCGCCATAATGGAAGCGTAAGCAGGCCGGTGTCTGTTCCGGTCTTCAAAACCGGTGGACGGCATCTCTGATGTCGTCGGTGCGTTCGACTCGCACACGCTTCCGCCATTTTCAACAACTTAGGCGTCGCTGCGTGCTGGTTGCGTGCCGTTAAGGGCTAAGGCGGCGATCTTGCTCTGCGCCCCCGTCATTTCATCGGTTATTACAGCACCGTAAAAATTAATGGTCGTCCGGATGTAGGCGTGCCGCGTCAGCTTTTGCGGAACGGTAAGCGACGCGCCCGCGGCGTCGAGCCGGAATCGGCTGTATCTGGTCTCATTCTCAACGTGGGGGGCTGGTACGATGCCGGCAACGTTGACCTCGAGAGCCTGCGCAACTGAGCGTGATGAAGGGCCTCGCTCAGTTTGCTCTTTCAATGCTGTGGAGGTTCCCTGACGTCGATGACGCGATCGGCGTTAACGTCGCGCAGTGTTTGCACAACACCAGAAGGCCAGCGAATCTCTACCAGATCTGCCATGAGGTTCGGTCCTAATCCGAAATGGAGTGGGCCGGCGCTCGACGATGCGTAGCCCCCAGCGCTGGACTTGTAATTGTATTGCGCACCATTCTTCGTGACCACCTTGATGCGGGCTCCGATTCCGTCGCGGTTACTCTGCTTGCCCTCGAGCCTGAATTCGATCCAGTGGTTGTGAGGTGGGCTTGTGTTGATCCAAATTTCCGCGGGCGCGTTGATCGCAGTCACTACCAAGTCGAGACGACCGTCACCGTTCAGGTCGCCGACAGCTGAACCGCGGTGGCGCGCGGGAGGGAAGGAAGTGAAGCCCGCTTCAGCGGTCAAGGGTGCAAACTTCATGCCTCCGCGATTGTGGAACACAGTATTGGGCTGGTTGACTTGCACGCCTGGTGCGGCCAGCGGCGACTGCACGTGCCCACGGCTTACGAAAATATCTTTCCAGCCGTCGTTATCAAAGTCCGCAATGTTTGGAGAGTATCCCGCCATGGCTTGGCTGGCCGCGGCCATTCCGCTGGCGACCGTGACATCTTCGAATCCACCCTCGTGATTATTGCGATAAACCGGGAAAGTTTCATTGTCGAGCGCAACCAGGCAAATGTCGGGATAGCCGTCGTTGTCGAGATCGCGCGCATCTACTCCCATCCCCGAAATGAAGACTCCGTCTTCCCGCAGCGCGACACCGCGATCGAAACCGACCTCTTCGATCTTAAGTCCACCCTTGTTGTGAAAAAAGAAGTTAAACATCTTGTCATTCGTGATGAAAAGATCCATGCTCCCCTTAAGATCGAAGTCGGCCGCGACGGCACCCATCCCCTTGCCGGGATGTGCCCGCATTCCTGACTCGGCCGAAACGTCGCGGAATGTGCCATTGCCATTGTTTAGAAAAATCTGATTGGGAGTCGGTTTGTACATTTTGGGATGGCAATAGTCGCGATGGCCACCCACTTCGCAATCAGGATCGTGCTCCAGATCCCAGCGCAGGTAGTTGATCACTACCAGGTCTAGCAATCCGTCATTGTTCAGATCGACCCAAACACCACCCACCGACCAGAGCGGACCGTACTGGAGGTCGGCTTGATCCAAGCCAGCCCTACTTGTGACGTTGGTAAATGTGCCATCACGATTGTTGTGATACAGCGTGTCATGATGCACCCCGCCTACAAAGATGTCCTCATACCCGTCATTGTCGTAGTCGCCGATTGCAACGCCATTGTCGTAGCCGCTACCTGCAAGATCGGCCTTGGTTGTAACGTCGGTAAAATGGCCATTCCCGTCATTTCGAAAAAGACGATTGTAAAACCTAGGGGACGTCTTGTGCAGGGTTCGGATGTCGGCTCCGTTTGTGAAGAAGATGTCGAGCCTGCCATCGTTGTTGTAATCGAAGAGGGCCACGCCACCCGCCATGGTCTCCGGGGCGTGGCGTTGCGCAGTTTCGGAACTGTCAAGTTGAAAATCAATTGCCTGATATGAGAACTGAATAGGACTCGCGGCAGAAGGTATTATGGAAGAGGTCTGCCTCTGAGAAGTAACTGGCGTCGAGATTACAAGAATCCAGGCAAGTAACGAAAGCGCGAGTGTCCTGAACCTGTCCCATCGCCTCATATTGTGGTATTGTCGCAGCCGCAAACTACTCTCGCAATCGCAACCCGGGCGACGCGCAAGCAGAACGCCACCAAATGCTCCTCGGCCGCATGCAAGCTGCTACTCTGGGAGTTTATGAACCCCGCGAATCGTTAGAGCTGCACTAGGTCCTGGAGCATTTCCGGGCTGAGCACCACCGACACTAATCTGATATTCGCCGCTACCAATCGGAAACACCGACTCTCGCGACGGCGATGAAGTCGTCGAGCTTTACTTGAAGATCCCCAAGACGGCAGGAGCGCCCTTGCGCGCCTTTCGGGCCTTCACCCGCCCTCACCTTTCTGCCGGGGTGAAAGCAGCATGTCACTTTCTCGCTACAACCGCGCGATTTGAGCTATGTCAATCCTATGTCCCCGTTCCAGAGGCGGTGCATGGCGCCTACTAGACCAATGCGATATGTACCCGAGTCTGTGGGTTTCAGAAAGCCCATCCATCGTACCGAGAAGTCGGAGAGTCCAGCAGGAGCAGTTAACGCCGAGTGTCCCGGGTCACGCAGGTCGAGATGACTATCCGCATTTCCATGCTGCATGAACGATTTATCCGCTTTCCCATAGTGCGGTCTCAGCCGTCCACTTCTGGAATGCTTCTGGTCATTTTAGAATAAGGTTTTTTCTTGACAACCGCGGGCGCGTGGAGATACAAGACTCGTACTTCGTAAACGTTTACGAAAACCGATGTGGGCGCGGTTCTGGAGGATGGCTATGAGTTCACGAGCGTGCATGTGCAAGTCGGGAACTGAGCTGGAATGGGGCAAACTCCTTATTGTTGGAGTCCTGTTTTTCTTGGGATGTGCACTGGTGCCTGCGGCACACGCGCAAGAAGCAACCATCGTCGGCACCGTCACGGACCCCTCTGGCGCTGCGGTTGCCGATGCGCCTGTAAAGATTACCAACATCGACACAGGCATCGTTCGCAGCATAAAAACCAGCAGTGACGGACAGTACGTGGCTCCCGATTTACACATCGGCCAGTACATCGTGCGCGTCGAAGCGTCTGGTTTCAAAATTGGCGAGCGCAAGGACCTCACCTTGCGAGTGGGCGATCGCGCCCGCGTGGACTTCACCCTCGCCGTGGGCAGCGCGCAGGAGACCATCACAGTAGAGGCGAACACCATCGCAGTCCAGACCGATTCCGGCGAGGTTAGCGGCGTCATCACGGGCCAGCAAATCACACAACTCGCGACCAACGGCCGCAGCATCTTCGCTCTTGAGTCGCTCGTGCCGGGTGCGTCCAGCATACAGTCGGATTTTCAGGTCCCGACTTCTGCCGGCGGCGATTTCAACGTCAGCTTTAACGGACAGCGCGTTAGTCACAATCTTTGGCTCGTCGACGGTGGCGAGGCCGCGGACCGTGGGGGCGGCGGGGGCGCCGACGTGCTGCCCTCGATGGATGCCATCGCCGAGTTTCGTACTTTGACTTCAAACTACAGCGCCGAATATGGCCTGTCGTCGGCTGGCACCATCAGCCTGGTGATTAAGTCGGGCACCAAGCAGTTACACGCTGGAGCCTGGTACTTCGGGCGCAACAATGCACTCGATGCCCGCAACTACTTCAACCGCGCTCCGGCGAAGCCGACCGAATTGCGCTTCCATGATTTTGGCTTCAATGTTGGCGGGCCGGTGAGTTTCCACCCCAAGACCAGCAATCCAAAAACATTCTTCTTCTACAACATGGAATGGCGCCGCTATATCAGCGGGGGCAACCTCAGCCCGACCGTGCCATTGGCCAGCATATATCCCGATGCCAACGGTGCAGATACGGGAGCGGTGCTGCCGGCTACGATTGGGGACGGCAGCGCACTCCAGGTGGTTGTCCCGAACGTTCCAGGATTTGGGGCGAATTGTGCACCCGGTACGCTTACCCCTGGGTCGCCGTTCCCAAACAACACCATCCCAGATTGCGCCATCGATGCGAACGCGAGATCCCTGTTGACGGCGGGAATCTTCCCCGCACCAACCAGTGGATGGACATTCCAGGGCGGCAACAACTCGCCAACCACGGGCAAAGAAGAACTCGTCCGCGTTGATCATCAGTTCAGCGAGAGGTTTTCGGTCTTCGGGCACTTTATCGCGGACCAAGCGAGTCAAACTTACGGAACCACGCAGTGGAGCAACGACAACGTGCCGACCGTATTCAATACCTTCGGCAATCCGTCGTACAGCTACACGATCCACGCAACTCACACCATCAGCCCGACTTTGCTGAACGAGGTGGCTTTCAGCTACAACGGGAACCGCATTCACATTTTGCCGGCCGGTGTTTTTAAGGCTCCCGGAGATTTCACTTTCAACCGCATCTTTTCGGGCGAAAACGTGGACAACCGGATCCCGACCATTCAGTTGGGCGGGAGCACAGGAACCATCTACAACGTGAACTGGCTGCCTTGGAACAACACGGCGGATAGCTATCAGATCCGCGATGACTTGTCCTGGACCAAGGGTGCGCACCAGTTCAAGTTTGGGGGAAGCTTCTCCATTTACAAGAAGGTGCAAGACTATTTTGCCAATACCCAGGGGCAATTCGGATTTGACGGCTCCTTTACCAAGCCGGCGGGTTGCACTGCCGTTTCGAAGACTACTGCTTGCGGCCTGGATTTCGCCGACTTCCTGCTCGGGCTTTCGAACAACTATCAGGAATCGGGGTTCAAGGGTCAGGGCCACTGGAATGCTATTTCACCGGCTGCTTACATCCAGGACGACTGGCGCGCTTCTCACCGGCTGACTCTGAATCTGGGTCTGCGCTGGGATGGAATTCCGCACACGTATGAAGCCAATAAGAACATGGCGAACTTCTATCCCAATCTTTACGACCCCGCCAACGCTCCTATCTTCGTCCCCGGAACAAACGACACCCAGATTGCTCCCAACAGCCCTGGATTGGGCCCGAGTCCGGTCACTGCGCTGGCGAACTATCAGTTCTACCTCAACGGTATCGGCTTTGCCGGAAAGAATGGCGTGCCCAAAGGTCTGGTAAACGATACCTGGAACTCTTTCGGGCCGCGTATCGGCTTTGCCTACGACGTTACGGGCCGCGGCAGCACCGTCGTCCGCGGCGGTTTCGGCACCATGTTCGAGCGCATTCAGGGCAACGACATGTACAACGCCGCGACCAACTCGCCCTTCGGCTATAACCTGAATACGGGCGGCACGGGAGTATTTCTCGCCGATCCTCATAACCAAGTGGGCGGCGGAACGATCACGGTTCCGATCCTCACGGCATCGATCACGGGCCTGAACCGGCACTACAAAGTTCCAACCAGCTACCAGTACAGTGTTGGTGTCCAGCGGGCCTTAGGCAAGAATGCGGTGTTCTCTGCCTCGTATGTCGGTAATCAGACCCGGTATCAGAGCTACTGGGCCGAGACGAACCTTCCGCCTCAGAGCCAACTAGCTTGTCTCCAGGACAAGACTCTGTGCACGGGAACTCAGCCCGCATTCAACAGCCTGGTTCCATTTCTGGGTTTCCAATCCGTCAAGCTGGCCTTTACAGGCCAGAACGGGCATTACAACTCTTTGCAAACTGAAGTGCACGGTCACGTCAGACAAGATCTGTATGTTCAGGGCGCGTACACTTTGTCGCGTGCCATCGATCCCGCAACTGGGAACGGTGGAAACGGCTTCGATCTCAACAACATCTCCAACCCCTACGTGGGCTGGAAATACGACGTCGGTCCGTCCCTTTTCGATCGCACCCACATCTTTTTCGTCAACTTCGTGTACGACCTTCCGCTCCTGCGAAACAGTTCCCATCGTCTGTTGAAGACGGGGTTGGGTGGTTGGCAGTTGTCGGGTATCGTGTCGGCACAATCCGGAGCACCACTCAACATCAATGTAAGCGGCCGAAACGTCGCCAGCGTCTTTGCCGGCGATGTCTCAAACCGCCCGAACCTTGTCGGTAAAATCTCCTATCCCAAAACGCGAAATATCGATGCGGCGGGCAACGTTCAGTGGTTCGACCCCACAGCTTTCGCGACACCCGATCCCGGAACGTGGGGCGATCTCAAGTATGGTACTGTGCGCGCGCCCGGACGCCACAACTGGAACCTGTCACTGTTCAAACAGTTCATACTGAGTGAGTCTCGCGGCAGCCGGATTGAGTTTCGAGCCGAGAGCTTCAACACCTGGAACCACACCCAGCTCGGAGGCTCCGGTCAGGGAGGACCCGGTTCGGGCCAGGGCGTCAACTCCAGCCAAGGCTCGGGCGATTTCGGAAAAGCCACAAGCGCCTTTGATCCGCGCGTATTCCAGCTCGGATTGAAGGTTATCTACTAACCATTATTTGTTGGGTTTCCAGGACGCCACGCCGAAGGCAGTTTCCTTACGAAGGCCCCGCTCGCCATCTACATGCGAGCGGGGTCGTATGTGTGGGCCTTTAGGCGAACCGTCAACTCCCCCCCTTCCAACGCAAAGTCCGGAATGCGTTGTATCAAGAGAACCTTCATGCTGCCCCGCCTACTCATCTCGCTGGTTCTGATTTGGTCGGGCCCGGTGAGCGGGCAACGGTCCCAGGCCGTGCGCGCCTCGGAACTGGAACGGCAGGGTAAGCTGGCGGAGGCCGCAGAAGTTTGGCAGGCCGTTCTGAAGCTCGACCCTAAGGACGCCGTTGCCCTCGCGAGTCTCGGGGTTGTTCGATCGAAACAGCAAAAGTATGACGAGGCTGCAGCCGCCTATCGAAGTGCGGCTGCCCTTAACCCAAGCTTGCCCGGCCTCCAACTGAACCTCGGGCTCGCCGAGTTCAAGCAGGGACACTTTGATGCTGCCATTCCGCCGTTCCAGGCCGCTCTTACGACCGACCCTGCGAACTTACAGGCGCGTACTCTCCTCGGGATGAGCTATTACGGCGCCGGGAAGTTCTCCGAAGCCGGGAAGAATCTTAAGCTGGTGGAGCAGTCCCAACCGAACAATAGCGAACTGCAATACACGCTCGCGCAGAGCTGCCTGTGGGCGAAAGAATACGCCTGCGCGCTCGAGGAATTTCAACGAATTGCGCAACGCGACCCCAACTCGGCGGCGACCCATATGCTCATGGGTGAGGCGCTCGATGGGTTGAGCAGAACCCCCGAAGCAATCGCCGAGTTTGAAACTGCTGTTAAGGTCGCTCCCCAAGAAGCGAATGCGCATTTCGGCCTTGGTTACCTCTATTGGAAACAGCACCGATACGAGGAAGCCGAGCGCACATTTCAAGGCGAGCTAGCGATTGATCCAAAGCACGCCTTAGCACTTGCCTATCTCGGGGACATCGCGATGAGGCGGAAGGACTTCGATACCGCACTAGGCTTGCTAAAGAAAGCAGTGGGTCTCAAAAGCGATATTCGTATCGCCTATCTGGATATGGGAGCGATTTTCGCTGAACAGAAGCACTTCGAAGATGCCCTTGCCGCTTTGCGCAGGGCTGCGGAAGTCGATCCGACCGAGCCCGACGTGCACTATCGCCTGGGCCGCGTCTACCAGGCGATGGGCAAGCGTGCCGAGTCGCAAAAAGAATTCGCCAAGGTTCGTCAGATGCAACAGCGATCGCAAGACGATCTGGTGCGCAAAATGGCAGCCGCGCCCCCAGCTATCGGGGAAGCAAAATAGTGGGGCCGATCCAGTGTCCCCATGGCCGGAGAAATGTTGCGTCGCAATGTTTTTCTCTAGAGTTTGTACAGGCCTCATCAAGCCCGACAAGATGACGTTCGCTCGTTTCTCCACAGACGACATCGCGGGTCGAATGCGCGGTTATGCGGGAGAAGGAAGATTTGCGGAGGATGCTTTGCAGACGTTTGGCGGCGCCGGAGTCGTGGAGATTCCAAAGATGCAGAGACTACTCCACTACATCTGCGAGAACGGATTTGAGCACCACGTCGCGGCAAGTCTCTCCACGGTTGCCCCAGCCGTGCACGAGGCAACCTCCCGTTACCTGAACTGGAATATTCATTGGCAAAACCAACCCGGTCAGGCTTGTTGACGTTGGAGAGATCTCATCGGACCGTCGTGAAAGTCTTTTCAATTCCGCTTGTAATCGTGTCGTTGTGGGAATTCACGGAAATGTTTTACAATATGGTTTCCCCTGTATTTGAACGCTTTTCCAAACGTCGCGGAGGACTCTCCGTAAATCCCCAGTGTGGCGGTTCTGATCACGGGACAACTCAGATGGTTTGCGACGCGTGCCTTAATATCCGATGATTAGTCGCGTCACACTCCTGGACATTGCTACCGCGCTCGGCGTCTCCACGGGCACTGTCCACCGTGCGCTGCACGATCATGAAGGTGTGAATTCGGAAACCAAAGCAAGCGTCCGCGAAATGGCTAAGCGGATGGGCTACCGACCAAACCTTGCCGGCCGGTTACTTTCAGCGAAAAGAAATGTTCGCGTCTCTGTAATCACTCTGAAAGGTACAACTTCATTCTGGGACGAGGTTCGCGCGGGGATCACCGAAGAGGCCGAATCGTCCTTAATGGACAGCGTAGATATTGATTTCCGTACTTATCCTCGACTTGATGAGGGTGACGAGGAAGCTTTTGAGGCGGCCCTGGATACCACGCTCGATGGGATCATCGTATTTCCCAGCCGACCCCGCAGGTGGCGCCCCTGGATTCAACGCGCTTCTCGGCTTCGCGTTCCGGTCATCTGTGTAGTCACCGATGCACCCGATACTAGCCGCCTATGTGTGGTAGCCATCGACGCGCTCGCGAGTGGATCACTGGCCGCCGACCTCATGGGCAGATTTTTGAGAGGTGCAGGAAAGGTCGCAGTTACTCTGAGTGATCTGGCGATTAACGAACACTTCCAAAAGCGAGCTGCATTCGAAAATACTTTGCGGTCTCTTCACCCCCAAATTGCCCTCCTGAAGGTCCTGGAAGACCACGACATCGAGTCGGAAGCTTATGAAAAATCGCGGCGGCTGTTCAAGCGCCATTCCGATCTCCGCGGAATTTACATCACCACGGAAGCATCCATGCCCGTCATCCAGGCTGCCCGCGACGCCGGAATGCTAGAAAAGCTCACGATCATCACAACGGACTTATTTCCCGAACTCGTAGACCAGATCCGTTCGAACGCAGTGGCTGCTACTATTTACCAACGCCCACGCACACAAGGACGGATGGCATTCCGGGTACTGCACGAGTTCTTGGCGGAAAGCCGGTCTCCCTCGTCTTCCGTCACTTTAGCGCCGCATCTGGTGATGCGCGGCAATCTGGACTTCTTTCTGGCGCGGCAGTCCGTCGAACCTTTGGACAGTCGATCACACCATCGATATCCGGCTGCATCGGATCTGAGCGAGCGGATCGGGTAGTTCGAGTATCGGATAAGCCTGTTCAGCTTCTGGGCATTGACGTTGGAACGAGTGGCACGCGCGCCCTGATCATCGATGCATCGTGTAGGGTGCTGGCGTCCGCATCCGCGGAACACGCACCCTTTACTATTCCACAGCCCGTGGGCACAGCAGGATCCGGAGGATTGGTGGCGCGCAGGCGGTATCGCAGTACGGGCGGTTCTGCGCCAGTCCGGCATTCGGAATCCCCCATTCGACTCGCACACGCTTCCGCCAGTTTTTCTCTGGACAATTGCGCTGACTCGCCGTTTCCTGCAGGGGGAAGTGGAGGAGTCGAATTTCATTCGCAGCCGTCGCCTTCTTCTTCACGCTTGCTCGCGAAGATGACGACCGCTTGCTCGTTAGGGTGCGGCCGATGCAGAAATTCTGGGGAATTGTTTGTCCAGCTCCAGGTTCAACTCCAGGACATTCACGCGCGGTTCTCCGAGAAATCCCCATTGACGGCCCTCGGTGTGCTTTGCAACCAGCTCTTGCACTTGGCCTTCATCGATTCTCCGCGCTTTCGCCACCCGTGAAACCTGGAATGCCGCCGCCGCGGGAGTAATTTCCGGATCGAGTCCTGACGCAGAAGTCGTCACCAAATCGATGGGAACTGGACTGCCTGGGTTCTCAGCGTGGAGCGTGGCGGTGTCGGCCTTTACCCGGTCTATGAGCTTTTGATTGGTCGGCCCCAGTTGCGAACCGTTGGAATTCGTGGGGTCGTAGCCGACTGCCGATGGGCGCGGGTGAAAATAGCCAGGGGCCGTGAACGCCTGAGCAATAATGCGCGACCCGATGACTTTTCCATTGGCTTCGATCAACTGGCCATTCGCCTTCTTGGGGAACAAAACCTGTGCGATCCCAGTCACCACCAACGGGTAAATGATCCCCAGCAGTACGGTAGTCGCTATGGTCATCAGGATTGCAGTGACAAGATTTTTCTTCATAGAAGCCCCTTACGCCAGCCCCACGCTGGTGATCAACATGTCGATCAGCTTGATGCCAATGAACGGAATGACGATTCCGCCGGCGCCGTAGATCAGGAGATTGTTGCGCAGCAGCGCGGCCGCGCCCATGGGCCGATACCTGACCCCGCGGAGCGCCAGGGGAATCAATGCGATGATGATGACCGCGTTGAAAATCACCGCGGAAAGCACTGCCGATTGCGGCGTTCTCAAGTGCATGATGTTGAGCGCGTTCAGCACCGGAAACGTACCTGCGAACATGGCCGGAATGATCGCAAAATATTTGGCGACGTCGTTGGCGATCGAAAACGTTGTCAACGACCCTCGCGTCATAAGCAGTTGCTTGCCGATTTCAACGACTTCAATCAGCTTGGTCGGATTCGAGTCCAGGTCCACCATGTTCCCAGCCTCTTTGGCTGCCTGCGTGCCCGTGTTCATGGCAACGCCCACATCCGCTTGCGCCAATGCCGGAGCGTCGTTGGTGCCGTCCCCGGTCATCGCGACCAGCTTGCCGTCCGCCTGTTCTTTCTTGATCAGGTCCATCTTTTCTTTGGGTGTCGCTTGGGCGAGAAAATCGTCTACGCCCGCCTCGCGCGCGATGGCGGCAGCCGTCAGGGGATTGTCCCCCGTGATCATTACGGTCTTGATGCCCATGGCGCGCAGTTGATCGAATCGTTCGCGGATTCCGCCCTTGACGACGTCCTTCAGCTCGATCACTCCCATCGCACCCCGGGTCCGCTCGGCAACCACCAGGGGCGTGCCTCCGGAACGCGCGATCTGTTCCACCGAAGCCCTGACTTCAGGAGGTATCTGGAGCCCATGTTGGAACAGGTAAGCTTGAATCGCATCCGTCGCGCCTTTGCGGATCTCAAATCCATTTAGGTCGACTCCCGACATGCGCGTCTGGGCAGTGAAGGGAACAAAGTGGGCTTCGTGCGCGGCCAGTTCACGCCCGCGCAGACCGTATCTTTCCTTGGCGAGAACCACGATCGACCGGCCTTCCGGAGTTTCATCGGCGAGCGAGGACAGTTGTGCCGCGTCGGCAAGTTCCTTCTCGCTTACCCCGGGCGCAGGAATAAATTGCGAGGCTTGCCGGTTTCCCAAGGTGATGGTGCCCGTTTTGTCGAGCAACAGCGTGTTGACGTCGCCGGCGGCCTCAACCGCTCGCCCCGACATTGCCAGAACGTTGTGCTGAACCAGGCGGTCCATCCCCGCAATCCCGATCGCCGAAAGCAGTCCCCCGATGGTGGTTGGAATCAGACAAACCAGCAGAGAGACCAGAACAAAAACGGTTTGCGGAGAACCCGAGTAAATGGCAAACGGCTGCAGGGTTACCACCGCAAGCAAGAAAATAATCGTCAACCCCGCCAGCAGGATGTTGAGCGCGATCTCGTTCGGTGTCTTCTGCCGTTCCGCGCCTTCGACCAGCGCAATCATCCGATCGAGGAACGTCTCCCCGGGATTCGACGTGATCTTCACCTTGATCTTGTCCGACAGGACGCGCGTCCCACCCGTGACTGCGGAACGATCGCCCCCGGCTTCCCGGATTACCGGCGCAGACTCGCCCGTGATGGCCGATTCATCCACCGATGCGACACCTTCCAGGATCTCGCCATCGGAAGGAATGAATTCGCCCGCCGCAACCAGCACCAGGTCGCCCGCACGCAGCTTGGAACTCGGGATCTGCTCCACTTGCCCATCGCTGCCTGTCAGTCGCTGGGCAATCGTTTCTGAGCGAGCCTTGCGCAGCGTGTCGGCCTGTGCCTTTCCACGGCCTTCGGCCATAGCCTCCGCAAAATTCGCGAACATCACGGTGAACCACAGCCAGAGCGTGATCTGCACGTTGAACTTAAATGCAGAACCACCTTTGAACAGGAGCAGCGTGGTAATTACGCTGCCCAGCTCGACGACAAACATGACGGGATTGCCCATCATCTTGCGCGGGTTCAGCTTGAGAAGCGCGTCCCAAAGCGCTCGCCGGACAATCTTCCACTCCCAAATTGCTTTCTTCCTCTTCGCCATAGCGGAATCCTTAGAAAGTCTTGCCCGTGCCCAGGAGCAGATGCTCCAGGATCGGGCCCAGGCTTAGGGCCGGGAAAAACGTCAGCGCCCCAACAATCAGAATCACTCCAATCAAAAGTGTGGTGAACAAGGGCGTGGTCACGGGAAACGTACCCAGCGACGGCGGCACATATTTCTTGCCCGCAAGATTCCCCGCGATTGCCAGCATGGGGATGATCATTAAGAATCGTCCCGCCAGCATGGTCAGGCCGATGGTAACGTCGTACCACAGCGTGTTCACCGTCAGGCCGCCAAAGGCCGATCCGTTGTTGCCCGCTCCGGACGTGAATGCGTACAACATCTCAGTCAGACCATGGGGCCCAGGGTTTGCGATGCTGGAGGTTCCAAATCCGTTCGCACTCGAGATCGCCGTGAACGCCAGGATGACAAGCGGAAATACCAGCACCACCAGCATGGCCATCTTCACGTCGTACGCTTCTATCTTCTTGCCCAGGTATTCCGGCGTTCGACCCACCATCAGGCCGGCAATAAACACCGCCAGCACGATGTAGATCAGCATGCCGTACATGCCTGCGCCTACACCGCCAAATATCACTTCGCTCAGCATGATGTTCACCAGCGGAACCATGCCGCCCAGCGGCGTGAACGAATCGTGCCAGCCATTGATCGCCCCGCAGCTTGCGTCCGTAGTGGCGGTGGCCCAGAGCGCTGTGTTCGCGATGCCGAAGCGAACTTCTTTGCCCTCCATGTTTCCGCCCGATTGCGTGCTGCTTACGCGTTGGTCGGTCCCCGCGAGCAGCGGATTCCCGTGCCCCTCGGCCCAGTAGGCCACGCTCACACCAGCCAGAAATAGTACCGCCATTGCTGCCCATACCGCCCACCCATGGCGCTGGGAGCCCGTCATCCGGCCGAGTGTGTAGGTGAGACCTGCGGAAACCGCAAAGATGGAAAACAGCTCGATCAGGTTCGACAAGGGCGTGGGATTTTCAAACGGGTGAGCGCTGTTGGCGTTAAAGAACCCGCCTCCATTCGTTCCCCATTGCTTGATGATTTCCTGCGAAGCCACCGGACCTTGCGCGATCGTTTGCTCCGTAACCGTGTGGTCACAGTTTTGCCATCCGAACCCGTTGTCTGTACTTGCTGAGGTTCGACCAGCGTGGCCTTGTCGTAGGGTCTGAAGATTCTGCACCACGCCCTGCGAAACCAGCAGCAGTGCTCCCACAACGCAGAACGGCAGGAGTACCCATAGAGCACTCCGCACCAGATCAACCCAGAAGTTGCCGATGGTCTCTTTCTGCCGGCGCGCAATGCCGCGGATGAACGCAATGGCCAGCGAGATACCGACCGCCGCGGAAACAAAATTGTGATAAGCCAGGCCCGCCATCTGGGTGAAGTAGCTCATCGTGGACTCGCCGGCGTACGCTTGCCAGTTTGTATTGGTTGTAAACGAGGCCGCCGTGTTGAACGCCAGATGGGGCGGGTTGACCGCGCCCAGCTTCTGCGGGTTAAACGGCAGGAAGCCCTGAAAGCGCTGGATGAGGTACAGCACGATCATCGACACCACGCTGAACAGAAGCATTGCGATGGCATACTCCGTCCAGCGCATCTCATGGTCCTCGTCCACGCCGGTCACCCGATAAAGCAGGCGCTCGATCGGCCGCAGGACCGGATCCATAAAAGTCTTTTCCCGGCTGAACACACGCGCCATGAAAATGCCCAGCGGCTTCGTCACCGCGAACGTCAGTGCGAGAAAAACAAGGATTTGCAACCACCCATTGGCTGACATGTCAGAACTTCTCCGGACGCAGCAATGCGTAGATCAGGTACACCATTGTCAGGGCGCTCACCGCGAGTATGATTGCGGATTCGACACTCATCTGGTTCTCCTCACTTCACCCGCTCGCAGAAATGCACGTAAGCGATCGATGCCACAAAGAACGCGATCGTAACCGCCACGTAAATCAAATCCTGCATAAACCAACCTCCCACGACGAACTCTGTCGCTTAAGCCGAACGTTCCTTGTGACCATCGTCAAAACTTCACCAGAATTGCCATGTTCAATCGGTTCTCATCCTTGCGCAGGTCTGGCGCCCACCCGGTCACGACCGAGCCCGCGGCGCCTTGATTGCCGCCCGGAGGCGTAACCCCTCCCGGCCCGGAGAAGTACGGCACGTTGTCGGCGCGATGGTTGTACTCCCAGCGGAACGTAATGTATTGGCTGGGCATATAGTCGAACGTGCCGGAAATGTCCCAGGCCTTATAAGGGTCACCCGGATTTTCCGTGAAGTAGGGCGTGCCCGAAGTTGCGGTCGCACCGTTGATCGGAGGCAGCAGCACCAGGTAGCGTCCAGGATTGTTGATCTTGCCGCCGCCGACGGTGACGCCAAACACATCTTTGTGGAACCACAAACGGTTGTAGAGCATATAGCCCAGAAAGCTCTGCTTTGGTCCCTTCGCAGAGTTTCCCCAGCAACTCACGCCGCCCCCGTGCTCACAGCCTGCGTCACCCGTTAAAGAAAACGCCGCTTTGCTCACGAAGGTTTCGGGATTGTCGTAGTACTTGACCTGGATGCTGTCATCGGTGTGATACCGAATACGCCCGGGATTGCCCAGCGCGTCCGCTCCCAAAGCGTATTGATTTCCGTGAACTGACAACCAGCCATTCGGACGCCACAGAATCTCGCCGCCAATTCCCGGTCGATTATTAAATCGCCCGTAAGCCTGCCAACCATTCACAAACCAGGGCTCGATCTTCAAATGCTCCGTGGGAAAAATCTGTACGCGCACACCATTGAAGAACCACGGGGTGTTGGAAGAAACGTACGATGGCTGGTAGGCCCAATTGTCGAAGTTGTAGTAGCTGAACAGGCCTACGTACGACATGAAGATTCCGGCGTCCACGTTGATGCCGTGCAGGACGTTGAAGTGGTACCCGCCGTAAGCTTCCGAGATGTAGCGGTAGGCGTTATCGAGGTTCCATTGTCCCCGGGATGGGCTCGCATCATTCCGCGGGGTGGTCTGGGAGTACAAGCCAAACTGAGTCATCAGCCGGGCGCGGACATTGTCGTGGTGGAAATCACCTCCAACCCCCAGTTGCGTCAGGTGAACTTCACTCGATCGGAACACCTCGCTCGACCCGCTGATGGTGTCGTCTTTCGGATGCGCGAAGTCGTAGACGTAGTTGACGTCGGCTCGGATCTCGGGCGTAAAGAACTTGCTGTCGAAAGCCGGCGTCTTCGTCCGCGGGTTGCCGTTCAGCCAGGTCCAGTCCGCGAACGCAAATGGCTCGGCCTTCGCGGGTTTGCTCTCAGCCGCGCCTCGTTCCTCAGTGCTGCTTGGGTTCGCGGCGGCAGCGCCGCTCAGCAGCGCCTGCGACTCCGGCGGTGCCTGCGGGCCCGAATCTCTGCTCGCGACGGGCTGACTGTGGGCTTGCTGCTTTAATTTTGTCTCCAGTTCCTGAATGCGCGTCCGCATCCGATCCAACTCTTGCAGTATCTCGGCAGTCGAAGAGTCGGAGGGGACCTCACCATCCCGGGTAGCCGGACGGGCACCGTCACTGGATCCGTTGCGCGCCGTCTCCTCATTTGGCCCGGCTGCCTGTGCTCGAGCCCTCGGTACGTGAATTGAAACCAAAGCGATAACGATAGCGAGACAGCACCTCAACAGGAGTAGGAAGGTACTCCTTTGCGTCCATGGCGTTCTCAAGCGACCTCTACCTCCGGCTGGACTCGCTCCAGCCACTTGCATTGGAATGACAGCGCATTAACAGCGACAAAACTGGTGCCAGCTCTTCTCACGCAGCCCGCTGCACCGATCTTCTTTGCTCCCGCAGTTCAACCATCGTGTCCTGGTGAGAGCTGAGGCGCAGGCGTACCCAGTGGCCGGATTGAAGAAGCCTGCACTCTTTGCACAGCGCAACGATGAACCGCAGATAAAAAGCGGTTGCTGCCGCGCACAGAACCGTCATAGACGTCATCAGGATCATTTCTTCCCCGAGGCTCGCTCCCTCCCCAGAACTTGCAGGCAACCACTCAACTCAGACGATTGGATACGAAACCTCATAAAATTCGAATAAAAGGTTCATAAATTATTCGTAAAGATGCGCATCTGCTTCTTTCACCGGAGCAAAGCGGCATTAGGAAGAGGTAAATCGCGGAACGAACGGCAGTTTCTCCGGGAAGGTGGCAAAACGCTGCACAGTTCCACCCGCTGCGCGCCACTCCTTTCGGAAGCCATCGCCGAAGCGACCGAATCCACGCACACCTCCAGCAACACCGGTGACGCCACGTTCTTAATTCCCTCCCAAGCGCAACAAAACATCACCGCTTCCCGAGCAACCATTGCGAGCCTTGGTAGCGTCCTTTGCCCGGTGCGTGAAGAAGCTGAGTCGATGCGTGAAGAAGTCGATGCGTGAAGAAGTCGATGCGTGAAGAAGTCGATGCGTGAAGAAGCTGAGTCTGCGCTCTCTGCGGCCGTTCTCCGCGTCCTCTGCGGTTAAAGGTTCCGCCCCGAACACCTCTCCGGCCAACCATCGCGATCAGGCCGGCGCTCGGCGTCACTCCTCCCTCCGCCTTCAAAGCCTCAGCGCTTGGGCGCTGCTGGTCAGAGCTTCTCAGCGAACGGGGCCAATCGGAATGTCCCAATCCAGAGTGGGGAACGGTCTCTGTTACTCGCCCGGCTGGAATCGATAACCCACCCACGGCTCAGTGACGATGTATCGCGCCGAGCCTTCGTTGGCCTCAAGTTTCTTGCGCAGGTGACCCACGAAAACTCGAAGATATTCTGGTTGCTCGACGCTGCTCTCACCCCAAACCGCGGCCAGCAATTGGCGATGAGTAATCACCTTGCCCGGATGACGCGCGAGATGCACCAGTAGATCGAACTCCTTGGGCGTGAGGTGAACCTCACGGCTCTGGACCTGGACAATGCGGGCGGGAAGATCGATGCGGAAATCTCCAATCTCAATCAGTTCCGACCCCGGCCCTTCTTTGGGCGTCGCCCTGCGAAGCGCTGCCCGCACTCGCGCAAGCAGTTCATTGACGTTGAAGGGCTTCGTCACATAATCGTCTGCTCCCGCGTCCAGCGCTTCCACCTTGATCCGCTCTTCGCCCTTAACCGATAGAACGATGATTGGCACCTGTGATTTTTCCCGCACCTTCCGGCACAGCTCGAGACCATCCATGTTCGGCATCCGCAGATCGGTGATCACCAGGTCGGGGCACCATTCCTTTATGACCTGCAGCGCTTCCTCCCCATCGCCCGCGGTCCGCGTCCCATAGCCATGGCTGGAGAGGGTGGTTTTTAACACCCGGGTGATCTGCGGTTCGTCGTCTACGACCAGGATGTTTCCTTTGCCGCCGGGAGATGCCATGTCGTCCTTTACTTTACTTCCTGCGTGACGATATGGACGTCCACCGGGGGAGCATCTCGCAGGAACCTGTGAATCGCCGACAGGTACAGATATCTCCGCCATCCCGTCTGTGCGGATCGCCCAAACACCACCTGCGTGATGTGCTTCTCACGGACAACTTGGGCGACCGCTTCCGCGACCTTGGGGCCGTCTGTGTGCACGATCTGTGCGCCCAGGTCGCGCGCAAACTTCAAATTTTGCTCGAGCGAACGCTGATCTTGCGGGTTATCGTCGACTCCGATGTCTACGTAGATCACGTACAGCTCGGCGTCAATGCGCTGCGCCATCCTGGCCGCTCGAGCGATCAGGTACTGTGCGGCCGGGCTGGAACTGACGCACACCGCAATGCGTTCGTGGACCCCAACGCTTTTCCCCCCTTCTTCCTTCTCCATGTACGATTCAAGGCTTCGGTCCACGGCTCGAGTGACCTGCTGCAGCGCCAGTTCCCGAAGCGCCAGCAGGTTCCCTGGCCGGAAGAAGTTCCCGAGCGCGCGTTCCGCCCGGTCCAGCGGATAGATGTCGCCTCGTCGCATCCGGGTTTGCAGCGCTTCCGGGGTCAAGTCGGCCAGCACGATCTCGCTGACCCTCTGCATCACCCAGTCCGGCACCGTCTCGCGCACCTGGACACCCGTGATGCGATGCACCATCGGCATGAGGCTCTCAATGTGCTGCACGTTCATGGTGGAAAGCACGTCGATGTTGGCATCCAGCAGTTCCATTACGTCTTCGTACCGCTTTCCATGTTTGCTGCCTTCGATGTTGGTATGCGCCAACTCGTCGACCAGGACAACTCGCGGCTTGCGCGCCAGGATTGCATCCACGTCCATTTCGTCAAAGGATGCACCTTTGTATTCCATTGGGCGCCGCGGTAGCGTTTCCAGCTTGGTAGCCAGTTCGGCAACTCCCTTGCGCCCGTGGGTCTCGACCATGCCGATTACGACATCTTCGCCACGGCTGCTCCGTCGGATGCCTTCGCTCAACATGTTGTAGGTCTTGCCCACGCCCGGCGCATAGCCCAGGAATAGTTTGAAGATCCCCTGCTCTTTCTGCGGGGCAGCTTCTTCCAGCCACTGCTCAGGCGTTTTCGGCATGCCGGCTAGGCTCCTCGAGCAACGATTACAATACCGAATCAGCTACAATCTGCCACGTGAAGAGATCGCGGGACAACCAGATACTACGCTTTGCCATCACGGTCGCGACAGTCTGCGCAATTGTCCTCGTCTACTTCAAGTGGCTGCACGTCAATCCCACCACCGTGGGATTCACATTCCTGCTTGCGATCCTGATGGTCTCGGCCGCATGGGGACTTCGCTACGCGGTCTTCATGGCCATTCTCGCCACCCTGGCATACAACTTCTTCTTTCTCCCGCCTTTTTTTCGTTTCACCATCGCGGATGCCCAGAACTGGGTTGCTCTTTTTGCGTTCCTGCTGACCGCCGTTATCGCCAGTCAGCTCTCGGAACGCGCCCGCCACGAGTCTCTGCAATCTCATCAGCGCCGGCGCGAAGTCGAACGACTCTATGCCTTCAGCCAGCAACTGTTGGTCAGTGAAAATGTCTTTGAGTTGCTGAACCTGATACCGAAGCACATCGTTGATTCCTTCAGCGTGAGCGGCGCCGCCATGTTCCTGGAGGCCAGGCAGGAAATATATTATCTCGACAATGACAGCCGGTCTTTGTTTTCAACCCAGCAACTGAAGGCCATCTGCGGACGCGGCGAGCCCGTGCTCGACCGGGAACACAGCCTCTGCTTTATGCCGCTCCGCATGGGGGTCCGCTCCGTGGGAAGCATCGGACTGGCCGGTTGTGACTTGTCGCGAGAGACTCTGGAAGCGATTGGAAGCCTCACCGCGATTGCCATCGAACGCGCCGGTACGGCAGACAAATTGATGAAATCGGAAGCGGCCCGCGAGAGCGACCGCCTTCGTTCCGTGCTGCTGGACTCAGTGACCCATGAATTCCGTACTCCTCTTACCTCGATCAAGGCCTCTGCCGAGACGCTCTTGTCGGACGTCGATCTGGATAAACCGCAACGCAAGGATTTGCTCACCGTCATCAACGAAGAGAGCGACCGGCTCAATCGACTGATCGGAGAGGCCGCCGAAGTGGCCCAATTGGATTCTCACCAGCTCGAACTTCACTTCCATCCGCACCAGATGCGGGAAGCGATCGACGCCGCCATCGAGAAATCACGGCCAGCCCTGCAGGCTCACACTCTGCAATCGACGATTCCGGACCACCTGCCCCTGGTCCGCATGGATGTGGATCGCATTACCGAGGTTCTTGTGCACCTGCTTGATAATGCCGGCAGATACTCCCCACCCGGGACACCGATTCAGATCACGGTCGAAAAACGCAAGGGTGAAGTTGTTACCAGCGTTGCGGACCACGGGCCTGGGATCGACGACATGGAACGAGAAATGATTTTTGAGAAGTTCTATCGCGGTCGAAACCAGAGAATGATTGTCCATGGCACCGGCATGGGATTGGCGATCGCCAAAGCCATCGTGGAACTGCACGGCGGAAAAATTGCCGTCACCAGCCAGGTGAACCGGGGATCCCTGTTCTACTTTTCACTCCCGACCGCTTAGACCGGAATTGCAATGAAGCCACTGCAAAATTTACAGGGGGACCGAAGCTTCCATCGCATTCGCCGGAAGATTATCATTTAAACAACTGAAATCGAGCCGCGGTCAGGAGTCCCCCAATGGCTACCCTTAACCTCACTGTAAACGGCCGTGCCTGCACGGTTGACGCCGATTCCCAGAGCAGCCTCCTCTCCGTATTACGGGAGCAACTGGATCTGACTGGTACCAAGTACGGATGCGGGGAAGGCCAGTGTGGTGCTTGCACGGTCCTGATCGATGGCAAGGCCCAACGGTCTTGCGTCACCAAGGCCGCCGCCGTTGCCCAAAAGCAAATTACCACCATCGAGGGACTGGCCCGCACCGACCAACTCCATCCCCTGCAGAAGTCATTCCTCGACGAGAGTGCGCTGCAATGCGGGTATTGCACTTCGGGAATGATCATGTCCGCCGCCGCGCTGCTCGACCGCAATCACCATCCCACCCGGAGCGAGATCATCGACTTCATGGATGGCAACATCTGCCGCTGCGGGACCTATGCCCGAATCATCAGCGCGATTCAAAAAGCGGCGAAAGGTCTGCCCCAGTCAGAACCCGCAAACGGAGGCAGGCAATGAACAAACCAACGCACATCGAGACCCCGCTGGAGCCCGAGCGCTACGAACTCAACTCTGCCCCTGCCTATCTCTTTGATCTGGATCGGCGGGAGTTTTTTAAAATCTTCGGCGCCGGTGTACTGCTGGTTTCCGTTTTGAAACCCTCTGCCTGGACCCAGGAATCCGGCCGAGCGAGGCCCAGCAGCGAAGATTCTCTGCCCCAAGGAATCGACGCTTGGCTGCATATTGGCGAAAACGGCCCGGTCACGGTATATACCGGAAAAGTGGAGGTAGGCCAGAACATCCGCACTTCGCTAAGCCAGGCGGTTGCCGAAGAACTCCGAATCCCCATCGATAAGATCGCTCTAGTCATGGGCGACACCAAGCTCACGCCCTTCGACATGGGGACGTTCGGCAGCCGGACTACCCCGACCATGAACCTGCAACTTCGCAAGGTAGCCGCCGCCGCCCGCAATCTGCTCATTGACCTCGCGGCCGCCCAATGGCAGACGGATCGCCAGCACTTGGTCGCGCTCGACGGGAAAGTGACGGATCCCGGGAGCAATCGATCCCTCGATTACGCCGCGCTGGTAAAAGGGCAGCAGCTTACCCAAAGCTTACCGGCGGATGATCCGCTCGAGCCTGCGACGGAGTGGACAACACTCGGCCAATCCGCGCTCAAAGTCGATGGCCGCGATTTTGTGACCGGCAAGCACCGCTATCCCTCCGACCAGAAACTGCCGGACATGTGGTACGGAAAAGTACTCCGTCCGCCCTCCTTTGGCGCAACCCTGCTGTCAGTGGATTTAAAGCCCGCGGAGAGGATGGCTGCTATCGCAGTCCGTGACGGTAACTTCGTGGGCGTCGCAGCGCCCACGTCCGGCTTGGCGACGGCCGCGCTCAAGGCCATCCACGCCAATTGGAAAGCTGAGCCCCAGCCCTCGGGCAAAGACCTGTTCGCTTATCTGAAGAAGAATCCCGCCGAGGGCCAGGACCTCACCGGAGACGGTGACCGCCACGAGTTAGGTAACCTGGATCAGGCCCTCGCATCGGCTGCACTTCGTCTGCAACAGACCTACACCGTTGCCTACATTGCCCACGTTCCGCTTGAGCCTCGCGCGGCCTTGGCAAAGTGGGACGGAGACAATCTGACGGTGTGGACCGGCACGCAGCGGCCCTTTGGAGTGCGCGGTGAGCTGGCTGAAGCCTTTCGAATTCCTCAGGACCAGGTGCGCGTGCTCATGCCCGACACCGGCTCCGGATACGGCGGCAAGCACACGGGAGAGACCGCAGTCGAGGCTGCTCGGCTGGCCCGCGCGGCGAAGCACCCGGTGAAGCTTGCCTGGACCCGCGAAGAAGAATTCACCTGGGCGTATTTCCGTCCCGCCGGCGTCATTGATGTTGTCAGCGGGGCAGCCGCGGACGGCACGATTACGGCATGGGAATTCCACAATTACAATTCCGGCTCGGCTGGAATTCGCACCTTCTACGAGATTCCGAATCAGCGCATCGTTTTCCATCCGGTGCGCACTCCCTTGCGGCAGGGTTCGTACCGGGCACTCGCCGCTACCGCCAACCATTTTGCTCGCGAGTCCCATATGGACGAACTGGCGCACGCCTTGAAGATGGATCCTATCGAATTCCGCATGAAGAATCTTAAGAATGAGAGGCTCCGCGCGGTGTTTCAGGCTGCGGCTGACAAGTTCGGCTGGCGAAATCGTCAATCGGGAGATGGCCGTGGTTTTGGCATGGGAGGCGGCTACGAGAAACTGGGGAACATCGCAACTTTCGCCGAAGTGCGTGTGGACCGCAAGTCTGGCGACGTGAAAGTGGTTCGCATCGTCTCTGCCTTCGAATGCGGTGCCATCGTAAATCCTGACAACCTCCGCAACCAGATCGAGGGCTCCAACATTCAAGGCTTGGGCGGAGCTCTCTTCGAAGCCATCCAGTTTCAAGATGGCAAAATCCTCAACGGCAGAATGTCGCAGTACCGGGTCCCCCGATTTAGCGACCTTCCCGTCGTGGAAACGATTCTTCTCGACCGCAAGGACCTCCCATCGGCGGGCGCGGGAGAATGCCCGATGGTCGGTCTTGCGCCTGCGATCGCGAATGCCATCTTTGACGCGACCAGTGTCCGCCTGCGCTCGCTACCTCTGGTTCCTGACGGCCTCAAGGCCTGATGTTTCGGAGTTCTCGGGCGCTCTTTTCTGAAGTGGACCCGTGTCCGGAGAAATACTAGGATAGGGCAGCTGTCAGGGGAGGGAACCTCCATGTACTTCGAGCAGTTTTACCTGGGCTGCCTGGCGCATGCATCGTACATGCTGGCTTCCGAGGGTGAAGCCGTGGTGGTCGATCCCCAGCGCGACGTCGATATTTATCTCAAAGCCGCGGAGAAACAGGGCGTTCGCATCCGCCATATCTTCGAAACCCACCTGCACGCCGATTTTGTTTCCGGCCACCGCGAACTCGCCGAGCGCACCGGCGCCACCATCTACATCGGTCCCCACGGGGGCGCCCGCTTTGCCCGCGTCGAAGTGGCCGATGGCTTCCAGCTCCAGCTCGGAAAGATTCGCATCCAGGCGCTTTCGACGCCCGGCCATACGCCCGAGAGCATCTGTCTGGTTGTCACCGATGAAGAGAAGTCAGAAAGTCCCTGGGCCGTCCTCACCGGCGACACCTTATTTATCGGGGACGTCGGCCGCCCTGACCTCTCCGAGTCGCACACCCCCGCGGAACTGGCCGGCCTGCTCTATGACAGCTTGCATGACAAGCTTCTCAAGCTTCCCGACGATGTCTTGGTCTATCCGGCGCATGGTGCCGGTTCGCTGTGCGGACGCAATATGCGCGCCGAACGTTCCTCCACCATCGGCACCGAGCGCTTGACCAACTACGCCCTGCAGATCGGCAGCCGGCAGGAGTTTATTCGCGAGCTCACTTCCAAAGTTTCGGTTCGTCCCGAATATTTTCTGCAGGATGCCGAGATCAACCGCGACGGAGCGTCCGCACTCTCTCAGTTACCCGGCTTGGCGGCCATCGCGCCGCACGATCTTAAGGCTCTGCTCGAGGCCGGGGTGACTGCGTTGGATGTGCGTCCGGGGAATGTGTTCGCTGCCGGGCACGTGCCTGGCTCAACCAACATTGGCCTCTCCGGACAGTTCGCTTCCTGGGCGGGATCCGTTCTGGGCTTGTCGTCGCGCCCCGTCCTGATCGCGGAATCGCCCGAGCAACTGGCGGAAGCACGCCTGCGGCTGGCCCGGGTGGGCATCGAAGACCCCCGCGGATACTTGCAAGGTGGGTTTGCCGCGTGGAAGGACGCTGGCTTGCCGGTTTCGGAGGTGCTGCAGATTTCGATCGGCACTCTCCGGGATTGGCTGCAGGCCGGCAAAGCTCTCGTGCTTGACGTCCGTCGCGAAGGCGAATGGAAAGCTGGCCACATCAAAGGTGCGACCTGGTCACCCCTCGATACCCTGAGCGCATCCTTGCCCCAGGCCGATCCCGGCACCCCCATTGCGGTGCATTGCAAAAGCGGGTATCGCAGCGCCATCGCGTGCAGTGTGTTGCAGCGGGCCGGATTCCGCAACATCGCCGACGTCGTTGGCGGTTTCGACGCCTGGCAAGCGGCTAACTTGCCCTTCGAGACCGAGCAGGCCATCGAAGTTTGAGGCCCGCCGAAATTCGCACGGGCCTCGCCCATCTTCCTCGCGATTTCCTCTTACAACGATCGAAGGAAGGTCAGTAGATCCTGCATCTGGTTCGGCGTCAGCGAGTTGAACCGGTGCACCGATCCGCTGGCCTCCGACGTGCGGCCGTCGTGCGCGCGAATCGCTTGCACCAGGTCCGAAGTCCGCCCATCGTGCATGAAAAACAGTCTCTGCCCCACGCCCCACAAGGGCGCGGTACGAAACTGATCCGGCCCCGCTGCCCCTTGTGTGATGCGATCCGCCAGCGCCCAGCCCATGTGATGGAGCGCGAAATCGGAGTAAGGATGATAGGTAACATTGGACATGCCGGTGTAGCGCGACTGGCCCGTAGTTAGGTCAGCCGTGTGGCACAGGCTGCATCCGACCTTGTCAAATAGGGCCGCTCCGTTCAATGTGTTCGGCGTCGAAGGCGCGGGCGTGGGCGGTGCCGAGAGACGCGCGAAGGTCGCAAAGGCTTCGACGTCGGCGGTGTGATCCGCTCCCGTGTCGCCTGCCGCTCCATCGAAGTCTTCCGGCGACGGGTTGAATGCACACCCCGAGTCGGCGGAACGCTCTGAGGGAAACACGTCGTTCGACACGCCTTGCTCCACGTTGTAAGCCTCTCCGGAAAATACCAGCAGTGACTTGTTCTGCGCCTTCCATCCGAAGCGCGTGATCGTCCCATCGTTGCCGCTGGTGTTGAAGCTGCCGCGAATCCCAAACAGAGCCTTCCGGCCGGCATTTGCGGAGAGGTTGGCTCGCAGGACGGAATCGGGCGTCGCCTCCACCAGGCCCAATCCAAACACCGGCGTCGGGATGCGGAAGATCACGTTGTTGCGCCCGAGTTCCCGGGCGAAGTCAGGCTGCGCGAGGTTGCAGCCCGTCGCGTCCGTGCGGCCCGTGATCGTAAACAGACCATGGACTCCGCCATCGGGCACCGCTCCTTGCTGCGTAACCGTGACGACAAACCGGGCTTCTCGCACCGGCCCATCCGCGCTAATGAAAGGTGGCAGGCGATTGGCCGCGCCATGCAGTGTCGCCAGCGCCACTTGAGGATTTGGAGTCGAATTCTGAGGACTCTTGAGTCCGGGGCTGCTGCCGCCCATCGCAGGCTGGGCATGACACTGCGCGCAGCTGTTGCCGTTGAAAGACGGACCCAGTCCGGCTCCGGCTTCGCCCGCCACTTCTCCGGACACCGAATCCACTTCCATGAAGCTCTGCATCGCTTGCGTAAACCTCGCTTGTTCACTCGCATTCAAACCAGGATAAAAGCTCCCCGCAGCTGCAGCATCGGTGCGGGGTCCGGGATCCTGTTGCCCGTGAAGCTTCAGCGTGCTGAACGGGACGGCAAGACCGAGACACACTACCAGCGTTAGGCGTTTTATGCGATTCACTTGGGGCCCTCCTTCGGGGGAGCAGACACACGTCTGCCTTGTCCTACATCGGTGGATTTATGGGAGGCGTAGCGCGAAGTCTTCCCAATTGTCCAGCGCTTGCGATCTGACCAGTCCAGTACGCGGATACACCGCGACTCGACACCATCCTTGGCGTGGCGCCTACCGCAAGAGCTGTGTTGACTCCAAATGCAGGTGCGAGATTGCGAGGACTCTACGTTTCACAGGCATATGCCGTCAAGATGTCCAGTAGTACATGGCAGTGTGGAAATGAGTACCAGAGCGTTGTATAGCCGACCGTCACTGCGGGCAGACCTCCTCAAGCGCAGAGACAAACTGCAAGCTTGAAAGCCAGCGCAGCTCCTCCGGCCAGCGTTCGACGGTCGAAAACCTGCTCCACCGAACCTCCTTCGTGGCTCGAGGCTGGTCACTCTCGAAGTCCTGGAACCCTGTAAATACGCCCTCGCCAAGCCAGCATGTCATGAGTGTTTGTGACCAATGTCCGTCGAATGAGTGACCCAACGCACAGACGTCGGGTACTTCAAATTGCGAGACTGCAAAGGAATTTGACTAAGGCCACGCAGTGCAGATGGCCGCTGTACTGGAAAGTATTTGCTACCCAGGTTCAACGCCGCGGATCGCTAACCCCCAAAGGCGAGTCGCTGCGAGCACACTGACATCCCGTTCCCCCCAGAACGTGATTTCACGGTAAAGCTGGAGCCCGGAGTGCCCATCCCATCTGCTGGCCGTTCATAAAGCAAGTATTTAGGCCCCTCCCCAAATTAGTTCGGTAGCTCGCATTGCGAGCGCTGGCAGCCCTCCCGCGCTCATGGTCGAAGTGTCACTCGAGGTAAGGAGAATATATGGCCATCAAAACACCGTTCGGAATCTTGCGCTGGCTTCTTATCGTAGGCCTTCTTTCCTGGGGAGCAATCCAGGGTCTGGCGCAGACGAAGTCTGCACAACCAACCAAGCCGGCGCTACCACCAGCGACGGCCCCAGTTCAACGTTGGCATGGTGGACAAAAAACGATCACCGATGCGGCGGGTCGCGTTCATGTTCGAGGTGAGCGCATCACGTACGCACAGCGTAAGTCCGCAGCCGAACGCCGTGTAAAGGCAATGCGTGAAGCAGCCGCGAAGAAAAAGCTGGCCGAGGTGAAACAATGAAAAAGACACTCTGTTTCGCGTTGCTGTTTCTCTTGAGCTCTTTGGCTTTCAGCCAGTGCGTTCCACCTGTGGTTACTGCCACTAGTTCGCCGGCAAATTGGCCGGCAGCCGGCGGCCTTCCGCCCTACGACGCCCCCGACTATTTTGGTTGCAGCAACTATGCCAGCAGTCCCCTCCCCAAGCGCAGTTGCTCGGTTCCGGCTCCGGCGGGTACCTCCTGTTACGGGGACCTTGAATGCGCGAAGTATTTTGATCCCCTTAATTCCACATTGGTCTCGACCTGCAGCGAAGCGATTGTTGCAAACTCCGGCATCCGAAAATTTGTCGACCGGTTGCCGGGCCTCAATGTCGCTGGCGCAAATGGACTGATAACCCCAGCCCCTGCCGGTGATCCGCTCGGGCGTGATCCGGCCGGACAGTACATCCCGGTCGCGGTCCCCGACATTACGACCTATCCTGGTTCGGACTATTACGAGATCGCGCTGGTCGAATACACCGAGAAGATGCATTCTGATCTTCCGCCGACCAAACTGCGTGGTTATATCCAGCTCAATAGCGGGACTAACACGGCCGGTTGTGCCGCGACAGGCTGCACCACCGCTGACAACACCGTGGCCCCAGTACAGTATCCCCATTTCTTGGGTCCCATGATCCTGTCCCAGAAAGACCGCCCGGTACGAATCCTTTTCCGCAATCAGTTACCGGCCGGGCAGGGTGGCAATCTCTTCCTTCCAGTCGATACCACCCTGATGGGTTCAGGTATGGGTCCGGATGGGGTCGGGATGTCGCCGACCGACATGAGCGTCGTTTCTGACGATATCCGGAATCCGCTTTGCAACAAGAATCCGAAGCCCGCGGAATGCTTTACAGAAAACCGGGCCGACCTTCACCTGCATGGCGGAGTAACTCCGTGGATCAGCGACGGGACTCCTCACCAGTGGATTACTCCGGCCCTTGAGACCGCACAGTATCCTGACTCGACCCTCTTGCCCCGGAAGAACGAAGGCGTCGGAGTGGTCAACGTCCCCGACATGCCCGATCCGGGCCCAGGCGCGCAGACGTACTTCTATACCAACCAGCAGAGCGCGCGCCTGATGTTCTACCACGACCATGCCTGGGGCATCACCCGACTGAATGTTTATGCCGGCGAAGCCGCTGGCTATGTGGTTACCGACGCGACTGAACAGGCGTTGATGAGTCCTGGAGGAGCCCTTGATCCACTGGGATACGGCATTCCTTTGGTCATTCAAGACCGCACTTTCGTTCCGACCCAGGACCAGCTCGTCACCGAAGATCCCACCTGGGACATGACTCGCTGGGGCGGGCTCGGCAGCCTGTGGGTTCCCCACGTGTATATGCCAGCGCAGAACCCGGGCGACGTCACGGGTATGAGCGGTTTTGGAAGATGGATGTATGGCCCTTGGTTCTGGCCGCCGGCATCACCCACCTATCCTCCGATCACCAATCCTTACTTCGACCCGCTGTGTGACGCCAACGTCGTCGGTTGGTGTGAGCCACCGCTCATTCCGTCAACTCCGAACCTCTCGGTCGGAATGGAAGCTTTTAACGACACTCCGATCGTCAACGGCACGGCTTATCCGACGGTCACGCTGCCCGCTGGGGAATACCGTTTCCGCATCCTGAATGCAGCCAACGACCGCTTCTGGAATTTGCAGTGGTATGTGGCCGACGCGACAGGAACCGAGGTCGCGCTGAAAGCTGCCGAGGTGGCGGCTGCCCAACTCGACCCGAACATCGTACCCACTCCGGATACCACTCTTAGCCCGGCTGGGCCAGCATGGATTCAGATCGGCACCGAGGGCGGCTTCCTGCCGGCCCCGGTCGTCGTTCCGAACCAGCCAACCACCTGGATCATTGATCCAACTCGGTTCGATGTTGGCAACGTCGACAAGCATGCACTGCTGCTCGCTCCCGCTGAGCGCGCAGACGTGGTTGTCGACTTGACCCCATTCGCCGGCAAGACGCTCATCCTCTACAACGACGCACCAGCCGCATTCCCGGCTCGCGTCGCTACTTACGACTATTACACCGGCAATCCGGACCAGACCGATGCGGGCGGAGCTCCTTCCACCCAGCCCGGTTACGGACCGAACACCCGGACTATCATGCAAGTCGTGGTCACCGGCGGAGCCGGAACCCCTGTACCGAACTTTGTGAATCCAACCAGGCTCGCCAGCTTGCAAGCCGCGTTCGCGCACCATCTGGATGCGACCGGCAACCCCGCAGGTGTGTTCGAGTCCTCGCAGGATCCAATCATCGTTGCTCAGGGCGCCTACAACTCAGCCTACGGCACTACGTTCAATCGATTCCCCCCGCGAGACGGGTATGCCCGGATCGCGGACATGTCACTCACCTTCAACACACTGTTGACGGGCAACAGCGCCACCGACACCATGACGATCCCGTTCTTCAACAAGGGCCTGCACGACGAGATGAACGCAGCCGTCTTTGATGAGTACGGGAGAATGAGTGCCAACCTCGGCCTCGAAGCACCGGGAGCGACGCCTCTCACGCAGAACATCATCCTCTATCCATACATCAACCCACCCACCGAGATCATGACTCCAATTTCGTTGGCCAGCGGCAACCTCAAGGTGACACCTATCTCCTCGGCCAGCGACGGAACCCAGATCTGGAAGCTCACACACAATGGCGTGGATACTCACCCGATTCACTTCCACCTGTTCAACGTGCAGCTCCTCAACCGGGTCACGTGGGACAACCGAATCCTCCCGCCCGATGCAACCGAACTCGGCTGGAAAGATACCGTCCGAGTCAGCCCGCTCGAGGACACCATCGTTGCCCTGCGGCCAATCGTTCCAAAAATCCCGTTCGGGATTCCCGAAAGTATCCGCCCGCTCAATCCAGCGATGCCGCTGGGCAGCAATGCAGGCTTCAACCAAGTCAATCCGACGGGTGGCGCCTTCAACCCGCCGGTTACGAACCAGTTGACCAACTTCGGCTGGGAGTACGTGTGGCACTGCCACATCCTCGGCCACGAAGAAATGGACATGATGCGGCCCATCGTAGCCAACGTAGCGTCGTTGAGACCCGCCGCTCCGGTGGTGACCAACGTGGGAATCGGACCAGTCATCCTCAATTGGACGGATGGTACGCCCGTGAATTACTCGACTCCGGCGGTTTGGGGAGACCCGGCCAACGAGATCGGATACCGCATCGAGCGCGCCAGCGTGATTAGCAATACGGTCGGCCCCTTCGTAGCGATCGGGACCGCCCTTGCCAATCAGGTCACTTTCACGGATCCGGCTGCGGACCCCGCGCTGACCTACAGCTACATGGTCATTGCTTACAACGCGGCTGGCGAATCCCCATCAGCACCTTTGCTGGTGTTCCCGGCTACACCCACCACAACGACCATTACTGCTCCCGCCATCACGTATGGGCAGGACGGTATCGTGACAGTCAACGTCACCTCCGGCGCGGGCATCGTGACCGGTAACGTCACCTTGACCGTCGATGGCGGCACACCTATCAGCCAGGCTCTCACTGGCGGAGCGGCAGTGTTCACGTTGCTGAAACCCGCTGTGGGTACGCATATCCTGGTGGCAAACTTTGTCGCTCAGGGAACCTTTGCCCCCAGCAGCGCCACCGGTTCACTGCTTGTGAACCAGGCACCGCTGACCATCACGGCCAGCAGTGCGAACGTCGCCTTCGGCGCGGCGATTCCGGCGATCACGTCCACAGTCACGGGCCTGGTCAACGGAGACACCCTGACCAGCCTGGGCACGATCACGTGCTCGACGACCTACATCCAGGGCAGCCCGGTTGGATCGTATCCGACCATCTGCTCGGGTGCAGTGAACCCCAACTACGCCATTACGTACGTAGCAGGCTCAGTGACGGTGGGCGGGGTTCCGCTGACCATCACCGCGAGCAGCGCGACCGTGGCATACAGCTTGCCCATCCCACAGATCACGCCCACGATTGTGGGACTGGTCAATGGAGATACGCAAGCTAGCCTGGGTCCGCTGCTGTGCTCAACCACGGCGGTGCAGGGCAGTCCGGTGGCAAGCTATCCCGCAACTTGCTCGGGTGCGGTCAATCCGAACTACGCCATCACCTACGTGTCCGGCACCGTGACCATCACGGCCGTGCCTCTCACCATCACAGCGAATAACGCGACCCGCGCGTTCGGCGCCCCGAATCCCTCATTCACAGCCACGTACGTTGGTTTTGTGAATGGGGATACGTCTGCGTCGTTAGCCGGAACGCTTAGCTGCACGACCGCCGCCAATGCCACGAGCCCTGCCGGAAACTACCCCATCACGTGCACGGGACAAACCTCGACCAACTACACCATTACTTACCTGCCCGGTATATTGACCGTAACTTCGATCGGGCCGGTTCTTACTCTCCAGCCCGCGGCGTTGACGTTCAGTTCGTTGCCGAACGTCACCACTGCCCCGCAGCCCATCACCTTGTCCAACACTGGCAGCGCGCCGTTGAGGATCACTGGCATCAGCCTCGGCGGAGCGAGTGTTGCCCGTTTCGGACTCACCCACAACTGCCCGATCGGCGGTACCGGTCTCGCAGCGGGTGGAAACTGCACGATCAACGTGACGTTCACGCCCAACACCAATCCTGTCACCAGGACTGCTTTGGTGCGGGTCAACGTTGCAGCCCCGGCGGTCTCGCAAACAGTAGCGCTGACGGGCACGTCCGTTGTGCCCTCTGTGAGCGTGACCCCGGCGTTGATCGCGTTCGGAACTCAGCCCGTCAACACCACCAGCGCCCCTCAACCAGTCCTGGTTCTCAATGCCGGAACTGTGCCGGTGGTGATCAGCAGCATCACGATGGGCGGTCCGAACCCGCTACGGTTTGGACAAACCAACAACTGTCCGATCGGTGGCACAGGCCTCGCGGCCGGCGCGAGCTGCACCATCAACGTGACGTTCACCCCGAATCGCGCGGTTGCCCGAACGGCAACCCTCACCATTCGGGACAATGCTGGCACCGGAACTCAGCGAGTGACGCTGACCGGTACCGGACAATAAACTAAGGAAGGGCAGGCCCAGCCTGCCCGACCAGATTGCACAAAGGATGCTGTTCGCGGACCGTCGCGGACAGCATCCTTAGTTTTTTGGGGCGTACAGTCTTCGCCGCACGCGCGTCTGCACCGCCTGGGTCGAACCTTCCCCCGGGGATGCCTCCGCACCTCGTTCGCGATCAGCCCGTTCCCTTATCCCCTGCCTTTTGAATTTGTTACCGACAATTTGCAATCTGGTGACAATTCCTTGACAAGTAACAAATGCCCCCCTCGGTACGCTCTCTTTGACAAGGTTGAGTCGTCAGACCAGAATTAGGGCGGCCTACACGGCCTGTCCGGCGGTCGTTGTCTACGCAATCCCTTTTTTGCCAGTCTAAAGCGAAGATCCGCCTATTCTTCGGAGGAAGCCAGGTACATGGAGAGAATTCTTGTTGTCGAAGACGATCGCGCCGTGCACCGGGCGCTGAAGCGACTGTTCGAACCGGAGGGCTACTCCGTGGATGCCGCGTTCGACGGGCAGTCAGGCTTGGACGTGTTTCGCAGTGCCCAACCCTCGGCCGTGGTCCTCGACCTGCGTCTCCCCGGCATGACGGGACGCGATGTCTGCCGCGAGATCAAGCAGGCCGCGCCCGCGGTCCCTGTCATTGTGCTGAGCGCCGCCTCGGACGTTATGGACAAGGTGCTGCTCCTCGAGTTGGGCGCCGACGATTACGTTACCAAGCCCTTCAGTCCCAAGGAACTGCTGGCCCGTGTTCGGGCTGCCGTGCGCAGGTCCAGCCGGCCCGCGGTGGCTGAGACCTTCGCCTTTGATGGCGTCCTCGTTGATTTTACCAAGATGCAGGTGATGCGCGAGGGAGCCGAGGTGGCTCTCACACCCCAGGAATTCAAGATCGTCAAGTTCATGGCGCAGAATCCGAATCGCGTCATCTCGCGCGAAGAACTGCTGAATGATGTTTGGGGTTATCAGAATTACCCCACCACCCGCACCGTGGACAATCATATTCTGAAGCTCAGGCAGAAACTGGAATCTGATCCAGCCAACCCGGTCCACTTCCGCACTGTGCATGGAGTGGGCTACAAGTTCGTGCCGTAGCCGCACGCACTCACGCGCAATTTACTTGGGAGGAGCGCGACCAGGATGGGTAAGTTCCGACTACGGACGAAGTTCCTGTTCTCGCTGCTTCTGGTCGGTGTCGGGCTGACAGCCGCCACTTTGTTTGTCGCCCGCCAGACCGCTGAGCAACAGGTGCGTCTGCAGATCCATCAGGATCTTCGAAACTCCGTCTACACCTTCCATAACGTTCAAAAGCTCCGCCAACAGTCCCTCACGCGCTCCGCGGAATTGATGGCCGATCTTCCCATCCTGAAGGCGCTGATGACCACCAATCACGCAGCCACCATACAGGATGCTTCCCGCGAATTGTGGAGCCTTGCCGGCAGCGATCTGTTGGTCTTGGCAGACCGCTCGGGAAAACTGGCCGCCTTGCACTCCAAAGCATCCGACTTTGATCGGGACGCCGCGCAAGAGTCCCTGACCGGCTCCCTGACCCAGGACCAGGCCGGCCACTGGTGGTTCTGCAGCAAGCATCTGTTCGAAATATCCCTCCAGCCAATTTATGTCGGGAACCGATCCGATAATCAGGTGCTCGGCTACCTTGTGCTCGGGTATGAAATCGATGATGGGGTCGCGCGCCAGCTAAGCCAGGTCGCCGCCAGTCAAGTCGCCTTTCTCTACGGGGACACGCTGGTGCGTAGCACTCTCTCTCCCCTCCAGGAGACAGATCTCATCCAGAGCGCCGGCCGTTCTTTGAAGGGCGGTATGCCGGAGCCTTCGGAGATTCAACTGGGAGAGGAACACTTTCTCGCGACCAGGGTGGACCTGGCTCCCGGGGGCACGCCCGCCGTCCAATTATGCGTCCTCAAATCCCTGGATCAGGCAACCTCTTTTCTGGGACGCTTGAACCGCCTCTTGCTCTCCTTGGGATTGGTCGCGGTGGCGATCGGAAGTTGCATGGTCTTTATCTTCTCCCACACCCTGACCCGACCCCTGGGGACTTTGGTCGAAGGCGTTCGCGCTCTCGGCAAGGGTGATTATGAATTCCCGCTGGTCGCCCGGGGCAGCGACGAAGTGGCTGAAGTGACTGCCTCTTTCCTGCGCATGCGAACCGGGTTGCAGGAAACCCAGCGAGAGCTGATCGAGTCCGAGCGGCTGGCCACCATCGGGCGGATGGCAAGTTCGATTTCCCATGACCTCCGGCACAGCCTCGCCGCCGTCATGGCAAACGCCGAATTCCTCAGTGATAACAATCGCAGCCAGTCGGAACGCGACGAGCTCTATCACGAGGTTCTTCTGGCCGTGCAGCAGATGACCGATTTGATTGATTCTCTTCTCGAGTTTTCACGCACCCGGGAGTCCCTGCGTCCCACTTATGGAGACTTGGAAGAAGTTGTCGAGCGCTCCATCAAGAGTGTCCGCGCCAACCCCGAGTATCACTCCGTGCGCATCACCGTTCAAAAAGACGGCGCCACCGACGGATGGTTCGATTCCAGGAAGCTGGAGCGCGTGTTTCAGAACTTGATCATCAATGCCTGCGAGGCGGTTTCACCCGAGCGTGGCCATATCCGTATCGACATTCACGCCAACAAGACCGCCATCGAGGTGCGCGTCGCCGACAATGGGCACGGAATCCCCGAACTGGTCCGCGAGCGCCTGTTCGAGCCCTTCGTGAGCCAAGGCAAGGAAAACGGAACCGGGCTGGGCCTTACCGTCGTGCAAAAAATCGTCCAGGACCATGGTGGAGATGTAAAGGTAGAGACCACCTCTTCCGAGGGCACGGTGTTCCTGATCATGCTTCCGGGTACGCGCGGTACGCCCATTGCTTCCGCCACCGGCGACGGCGTCGTGCGGGATGGGGTGCGCGTTGAAGCCGCTGAATGAGAACTCGATGCCTGACTGGGTTCTGCGTTTGGCTTAAAGAAATTCTGGCGTTATCACAGACTACAGCTTGCTGTTCCTCTGGGGGGAGTATGTTGCGAGAGCACCCATTTGCTTGTGCCTCCGTCGTCTTTCTGCTGGTAGCATCTTTCGCATCGGAGCGCTGCGCCGGGCAGGCGCCCGCGTCTGACAACCAGGCCTCCCGCGACGCTGCGCTGGCTGAGACCGTGAAGCAACTCCAGGAGCAAGTCAATGAGCTGCGCTCCGTGGTTTCGGACTTGCGCACCGAGTCCGCGCACTATCGCGCCGAAACCAACGAACTACGCCAGGAGTTGCACTCTGCGGTGTCCCAGTTGCCACAGCGACCGGCAGTCGTGGATGTCCTTCAGGCCGCGCAACCGCAGGCTGCTTCCCCATCCAGCCAGCTTGACGACAAGTACTCAGGGAATCAGCAGAATTCTGGTGCGGCCGAGCGGGCCGCCCGCCTCGAAGAGCAGTATGATCTGCTCTCCGGAAAAATCGACGATCAATACCAGACCAAGGTAGAGAGTCGGTCGAAATACAAAATCCGTCTATCGGGCCTGGTTCTTATGGATCTGTTTATGAATCGCGGGGGAGTGTTGAATGCCGACCTTCCTAGCCTGGTGGATGTGCCCGACCCCTTAGGACGCTCGCAGAGCACGGGCTTTTCCTTGCGCCAATCCCAGATCGGCCTGGAAGTTTTCGGACCCCAGATTGCCGGCGCCAAAACATATGGGGAGCTCCAGGCTGATTTCGCCGGTGGATTTCCCTCCGCTCCCAACGGTACGGTTTTCGGAATCATGCGCTTGCGAACGGCTACCCTCCACTTCCACTGGCCTCACACCTCGATCATCGCTGGGCAGGACACCCCATTCTTCTCCGCCTTGTCGCCTACTTCCTTCGCGACCATTGCAGAGCCCGCTCTCGCCTATGCCGGAAACCTGTGGACTTGGATACCCCAGATTCGCGTCGAGCATCGCGTAACCATGTCCGAGAATTCGACTCTGATCCTGCAGGGAGGAATTCTGGATGGGCTGACCGGCGAGCCGCCGCTCTATTCCTACGGACGCACCGCCCAGGCCGGGGAGTACTCCCGTCAACCTGGGTATGCAGGCCGCGTCGCATGGTCGCACACCCTCTTCGGACAGCCTATGACGCTGGGTGCCGGCGCATACTACAGCCGCCAGAATTGGGGCTACGGGCGCAACCTCAACGGTTGGGCCAGCACCCTCGATTGGAGCGCCCCCTTAGGAAAATGGCTCGACCTGAGCGGAGAATTTTATCGCGGCCAGGCGCTGGGCGGTTTGGGTGGTGGAACCTATCGCAGTGCATTATTCACGTCGACCCCGACCGATCCGGCCAGCCGGGTGCGCGCGCTGGAGGCAGTCGGTGGTTGGTCGCAACTGAAATTCCATCCCTCCTCAAAACTCGAGTTCAATGCCGCGGCTGGTCAGGATAACCCGTTCGCCAGCGAGGTCCGCGCGTTTCCGTTTGCCCCTTACGGCAGTGGTACGCCGGCCGGATCCGTCGCTCGAAACCAGAGCGGACTGCTGAACGTCATTTTCCGGCCGCGCTCGGACCTGTTGTTCTCCGCCGAATACAAACATACCGCCACGTACCAGATCGACAACAGCCGCTACACCGCCGACCAGGTCAACCTGGTCATGGGGATTTTGTTCTGAGTCGAGATTTTCTTAGATCGCAAACCAGGTCCATGCGTGCCTTGCTCGCCGGCATGGGCTCCTTCCTGCTCTTTTGCTCGCCCACCTTGCGCGCACAGGACTTCACCGTAACCGCTCAGGTCAATCTTTCGAACGAACGCTCTGCGCGAGCGAACAAGGCCAACCGCTCCAACGTCGTGGTCTGGTTAACCGCGCTCGACGATCGCTCCGGCTTGCACACCATCGGCCAGGACACGCCCGCTCCTCCTCCACGACTGGTGCAGAAGAACAAACGGTTCGAGCCCCATGTCCTGGTCGTCCCCGCCGGGACGGCGGTCGAATTTCCGAATCATGATCCCTTCTTTCACAATGTGTTTTCGCTGTTTGAAGGCAAACGCTTTGATCTTGGACTCTACGAGGCCGGCACGACCCGCCTGGTCCGGTTCGATCGGACCGGCGTAAGCTACATCTTCTGCAATATTCATCCGGAAATGAGCGCGGTGGTCGTAGCCTTGAAGACTCCCTACTACGGCACCTCCGACAGCGCTGGAAAGGTCGCGATCCCGCATGTTCCCGCCGGGCGATATGCCATGCAGGTGTGGGCCGAGGGCTCCAGTGCCGACTACCTGAAGTCCCTCAGCCGCGAAGTTCTCATTTCAAGCAGCGAGCACTCGCTCGGGACCGTGCGGGTCATCGAGGACACTCCTCCTGGGCCGCACAAGAATAAATACGGACGAGACTACGATGCCGCCGGAACCGACTATCCCGCGACGGAGCCCAAATAGCCGGCTCCGCCGGCCTCCTCAGCCCCTGATGCTTCGGGTAGCCGGGTCCAGCGTAACCGCGCTCTTCCGGAAGTAAGACTCATTCGCCATGTGGCAAGCCAGCGCAGCATGATTGCCGAAAACCGCGTCCTCCGTGACCGGCTTGCGCGTGCGCACCGCCTGAAAGAACTTCCACAAATGTGGCTTGAGTTCATCGTAGGATGGGCCGCGAAACGTAGTCGTGTCGGCGAGCGGTTCCTGCCCGGGAACCGGGTCGTGCTCCACGTGCCACTGCTTGACGTACTCTTCCCGTGTCGTTCGCGGGAATGAGTTTGCGTAATAGCTGGGAGAGGTATCGACGCCCGGCTGCGGCACATGGATCAGCGCGCCCTCGCTCACTTCGAGGTAGCCCTTCGCTCCCTGGAATCGGACGACCTCTGCGCTTTCCGTCCCCAAATTCAGCCGCGCATACACGGGCAGGCTGCCATATTCGAACAGCGAGGCATGCACGTCGGGCATGTTGCGCCCGTCTTTCCAGCGCAGGATTCCGCCTAGCGCCAGGGCACGCTTCGGTGCTTCGTTTAAATTGAGGGCGAACAGGATCCCGCTGATCATGTGCACCAGCAAATCGCCCGCGACCCCCGTGCCGTACTCCTTCCAGCATCGCCAGCGCGCGTAGAGCAGCGGATCAAACGCCCGCTTGGGGACCGTCCCCTGCCACGTGTCCCAGTCAAGGGTCGAGGTCGAAAGATCGGGCGGCGGCGGGTATTCCCACGCGCCCGTCGGATCGTTACGCCCCAGCATCCCTTCCACCAGGCACAAGTCTCCAATCGCACCCTGCGCGATCAGTTCCTTGGCCTTGGCGTAGATGACCGAACTCACCCGCTGCGAGCCGATCTGCACGATGCGCCCCGTCTTCTGCTGCGCGGCGGCCATGTCGAAACCCTCAGCGGCCGTGTGGGACATGGGCTTCTCGCAATAGATATCCTTGCCCGCGTTCACCGCATCCACCACGATCTGTCGATGCCAGTGGTCGGGAACCGCCGCGATCAGGCAGTCGATCTCCTTGTTATCGAGAAGTTCCTGGTAGCGCCGTGTCGTTGGCAATCCAGCATTAACGATCTCCTTGGCCAGGGCTTGCCGGCCGTCGTAAAGGTCGCAAGCCGCCACGCATTCCACCCCCGGAAGGGTAATGGCGGTCGTGAGCAATCCTGAACCCTGCATTCCTACGCCGATGATGCCCATGCGAATTCGGTCGCTCGGCGGTACCGGCCGTGGCGAGGCTGAGATTTCCTCGGGATCCAAAACGATAGTGTTGGCGGCGGCCAATGCGCCGGCGACTCCGCCGCTGGTTTGCAAAAACTCCCGGCGCGACAGGTTTCTTTTCATGCATCCTCCAGCAGCAGAATTTGCGCGTTTTATTTTGGAAGTGGCTTCATTGCAACTTCTTTGAAAAACACAACGTCGTTCTCGCTATGGTTCTGTAGGCCGAAGTACCCGTCGTTCGGACGCGTTCCGCGCTGCGGCTCGAAATTGAACTTCTTTTCCGGGACGTCCTGGCCCTCGACGTAGTCCGTCACCTTCACGCCGTTCAGAAAAACCATCGTACGCGGGCCGTCCAGCGTGATCTCCATGGTGTTCCATTCCGGACCTGGCTTGCCCGGTTTGGCCAGGGGCTTGGTCAACGAATAGAGCGTGCCCGTCATGTGGTACTCATCTTCGTTGGACTTCTCCGGCTCGTTATCGATCTGGACCTCATAGCCGTAGTGCACCGGCATCCACTCCTCGCGCGGTTCGACCGGAATGCGGATGAAGACCCCCGAGTTGTCGTTGTGATCGCGCATCTTGTACACCACCCGAATCACGCAGTCCCCCAGCTTCCCTCCGGTCCAGTACAGCAATCCCATGCCACCATGCGTGCGGATCAGTCCCTCCTCCACCGTCATGCTTCCGGGACCTACATGCTTCCATCCCACCAGGTCCTTGCCATCGAAAAGCTGTTTCCATTCGCCCGATTGCGCTGCGTCGGAGCCGGCCGGCAGAGTAGCCAGGAGTATCAAAACGACGGCGAGCACAGTTCACCTCAATCTGAAATCGGGAATTAGAGTTTCCCGCGGCGACGGAATTATAGTCTCCTCCATTCGCGAACACACCTCGGAAAAGAAGGCCGTAAGCAGTCCCCGTTTCATGGATATAAATTAGCTGCCCGCGTTCGCGGGGTGATCTCGGAAGAATGTGGCATCATGCTTTCGCATAGACAATTCTGCGAGGACGAGATGACAACAATTTCGGAAACGGCAGCACAGCTTCTCTCCCTGGAAGGAAAGGTCGCAATGGTCACGGGGGCGGCGTCGGGAATCGGGCGGGGCATCGCGCTGCGATTGGCTGAGATGGGCGCGGCCGTCATGATCCTCGATATTGATCACAATGCGGGTGCAACCGCAACCAGCACCATTGCGCAGCGGGGAGGGAATGCGCGCTTCCAGAATTGCGATGTCCGCTCCAGTCACGATTGCAAAGAGGCGGTGACCCAAACCGTAGCAGCCTTTGGCAAGATCGACATACTCTGCAACAACGCCGGTGTAGTCGTCCGCAAGGGGGTCGTCGACCTGAGCGAAGACGAATGGGATCTGGCGGTCGATGTCACCTTGAAAGGAATCTTTCTGCTTTCCCGCGAGGTCATTCCTCACATGATCAGGAACGCGGGTGGGGTCATCATCAATACCGGTTCCGGCTGGTCTCTGAAGGGAGGGCCGCAAGCTGCGTCCTATTGCGCCGCCAAGGCCGGTGCCCTCAACCTGACTCGAGCGATGGCCATCGATTACGGCAAACACAATATCCGGGTCAATTGCATTTGCCCGGGAGACGTTGACACGCCCATGTTGCATAGTGAATGCCGGCAACTTGGACAAGAGCCCACGGCATTCATGCAGGAAGCCGCAAATCGTCCGATCGCGCGGCTGGGCACTCCGGAGGATGTTGCCAACGCAGTTCTGTTTTTGGCCAGCGGCATGGCCACCTGGATCTCCGGCGCGCACCTCGTCGTGGATGGCGGAGGACTGGCATAGACCAGGATATCGTCCAATACCGATCGAGGCCGCTTCGCTTCACCCGGCACCGTATCCTGCCATGCTGCTGTCCGCCGCGTCGGTTTCAATCTCCTTCCACAACGCTGGACACCGCCACTGGAACCGATTTCCCCGAGTAGATGCTCCAGCCGCGCCGCGACAAATCCCAAAAAATCAGGTACCCTGCCGCGCCTGAAAGCGCGAGCAGCACGAAGCCCCACATCCACTCCCCAAAAACCAGTTTCCCGATTCCAAACAGGCAGCCGTATACCAGGATCACTCCCATCACCCAGTTGAATGCGTTCGCCGCCACGTCCCGCACCTCGGGTACTTCCGGAACCAGCTTCGCAATCCGCTGCCAGCCATACACGGTCGGCTGGACCCGTTTGTAAAAACCAACCAGCGTCTCATCCGACTCCGGATGAGTCACGAACGTAGCGATCACCCAGGCGATCGTGGTGACCAGCCCTGTAATCAGGGCCGTCTTCGCGTAGACCAGCGAATCGCTCCCCGAGAAGGACACGCGGCTCAGTCCGATCGTCATCAGGGCGGCCACCGCCATGGCCACAATTTCACTCCAGGCATTGATCCGCCACCAGTACCAGCGCAGGATGTAGACCGCTCCCGTCCCGAACCCGATGTTCAGAACCAGTTGCCAACCCTGGTTGATCGAGGCCAGCCGGGTCGCTGTATACCCGCTGCCCAGCACCAGAAACACGGTGAAGATCTTGCTGATCAGCACGTAGTGCTTCTCGGTCGCGTCCCGCACGAAAAACCGCTTGTAGAGATCATTCACCAGGTACGAACTGCCCCAGTTCAATTGCGTCCCAATGGTCGACATGAATGCGGCCAGAAACGCCGCCACCATCAGCCCGCGCAGGGCAGGCGGCAGGTAGTCCCGCAGCACCATCACGTATCCCTGCTCGGGGTTCTGCGCGAACGCGGCGCTGGGGTGCAGTCCTCCGTATGGCGAATAGGCCACAATGGCTACCAGTCCCGTGACCACCCAGGGCCAGGGCCGCAACGCGTAGTGTGCAATGTTGAACCACAGGGTCGCGCCCAGCGAATTCTTCTCGTCCTTGGCGCTGAACATGCGCTGCGCCACGTAGCCGCCGCCGCCCGGTTCCGCTCCCGGATACCAGGCCAGCCACCACTGCATGCCCAGGTAAACAATGAAAGTCAGAACCGGCAACGTCCAGAGCGCGTTCGTGGTCAGGCCGAGATGAAAATCCGGCAGGAATGCCGTTGGATCCGACACCTGCATGCCGGCGCGCCGGGTGTTGTCCGCGATGACCTGCAAATGCACCTGCAGGGCCTGCATGCCTCCGATCTTGGCGACCGCCACCCAGGCCAGCACGATGATCATCGCCATCTTCAGCGCGAACTGGAACAGGTCCGTCACCAGCACGCCCCACAGCCCGCCGATGAACGTGTACAACCCGGTGAACGGGATCAGGATGAAAACGCAAATCACCAGCGCCGTCGAGCGCGGATCGCCCAGCGCGTACTGAAAGGCGTGGCCGCCCACGCTTACCTGCAGCACCCGCCCCTCAGCGATCGCCGGTCCCAGCAGAACGGTGATGATGCTCACCATCGCCTGCGTCACCCAGCCGAGGATGAAACAGTTCATGAACAGTCCCAGGTAGATGGCCTTGAATCCGCGCAGGAACGCGGCCGGCTTGCCGCCATAGCGGATTTCGACCAGTTGCACGTCGGTCAGAATCTCCGCTCGCCGCCAGTAGCGCGCAAAGAAGAACACCGTCAGCATGCCGCCCACGCATGAGCCCCACCAGATCCAGTTCCCGGCGATGCCTTGGCGCGCCACCAGCCCGCACACAAGCAGCGGAGTGTCTGCCGCAAACGTAGTGGCAACCATCGAGGTTCCGGCCAGCCACCACGACACATCCCGCCCGGAAATAAAAAATTCTTCGGTGTTGCCGCTCGCCCGCCGCCGGTAATACATACCGATCAGCAGGTTGGCGAGCAAATATCCTACGATGACCAGCCAGTCGATCGATGTGAGGGGCATAGTTCTCCGTGCTGCACAAAATCGCCAGCCAACTACGATGTGCGCCCCAGCCACCGGTTCGCTGCGCGCCTGGCTGGCGTCAGGCAGCCTGCGGTCGCTGCGTTGCGCCCGTTTCCTTACCGGAAGCGGCGAATGAAAAGCGTGTGGCGCTCGGACCGATAGAATCCCACTCCGTAAATGACCGGTTTGCCGGTCGTCGAGTAGATCACCTGGCGAATCCTGAGCAGCGGCGCGCCTCGAGGCACAGACAGCAGGTCCGCCTGGTGTGCGTCGGCGGGGGTGGCGTCGACCTCCTCATCCGCATAGGCCAGTTCGACTCCGTAATCATGCTGCAAGGTGCCAAACAGAGAATTTTTCCCCAGCGGAGCGGACACCAGTTCCGCGAATTCCGGCGCCGGCAGGTAGCAGGTTTCCAGGGCGAACGGATCGTCTCCGGTGAGCCGAAGCCGATCGATTTTGACCAATTGGCTGGTCGCCGGCAGGGCCAGCCGAGCCGCGATCTCCAACTGGTGGTCGATCAGTTTCGCCAGCAGCACTCGCGTCTTCGGAGCAAGTCCACGACTCGACATGTGCTCCGTGTAGCTCATCAGCTTGTTGAAGTGAATTTTCGGCGGTGCGACGAACGTGCCCGATCCACGTCTCCTCTCCACCACGCCTTCCCGCTCTAATCCAGCCAGGGCGTGCCGCGCCGTCATCAGGCTGACGCTGTGAATTCTGGCCAACTCCCGCTCGGAATCTACCGCATCACCGATCTTCAATTGCCCGCCTTCGATGCGCTTACGGATCACGTTCTGGATCTTCTTATAGGCAGGCGTGCCGTTGCGGCTTCCGTTTCGGTTTTGTCCCATCGCCTTTCCCGCGCTCATCTAGGATCCGCCTGAGTCTCCCCGCGTAATCGTTGATCTGGCTTCAATTGTGTACGCGACTCCCAGAAAGCGTGTCAGCTATATAGCACACCGGGACCTTGAGGTAAAGGGGCTGTTTCGGAGCGAGGCTGCGTGCTCGGGCGGGATGCAGGTGCTTTGCTATATAGCGGCTCAGTGCTATAGGCATGATTCCGCCAGCTTTAGAGCAGCTTCGAGCATCGTCCCCGACGGAAAAATCCGAAGAAAAGCGGTAAAAACCGCCTAATACCAGAAATAATAGGTGGGATTTCAGCCCTTCACTTTTTCATAGATTCCCCGAGGATCGGACCAGATCGGCGACACCGCCACCCAAGTGCTTTTCCCGTTTGCTCAAGGTGCTATGCAGTGCCGAGAGCCGGCATTGCGGCGACCCTCTTGGAAGATTCGTATTTTTTTCTTGACCTCTTGTGTCTCACTGCTATATAGCATATGTCCATTCGTGATGTGGGTCTCTTTGGGTGCACTAGCAACTTAAGCGCGTGGGAGGTTTCTGTGATGAAACGAGCATTTTCCGCTGGATGTATTTTCCTGGTGTGCACTGCGCTGTTCGCTCTCACGATGCCTGCCTGGGGCCAGGAAGTGACGGCAGGAATCGTTGGCACCGTGACCGACCCAAGCGGCGCGCCAATCAATGGCGCGACGGTGACGGCTACGGATAAAGACCGCGGCACCATCTGGACTGCGAAGACCAACGACTCAGGCGCTTACAACATTACACGAGTGCCGATAGGAACATACAGGCTGCAGGTGGTGGCGCAGGGATTTGCTACTGCCAACTTCGCGCCATTTACATTGGTTCTCAACCAGACAGCCCGTTTGGATGCGCAGATGAAAATGGGCGCAGTCTCCGAGACGGTGGAGGTCACGGGAGCGACCCCGCTTCTCCAGACGCAGAGCGCTGACGTCAGCACCATCATCGATGCGAATACCAACGTGAACCTGCCATTGGCTTCGCGCAATTACCTTCAGTTGACGCTGCTCGCGCCAGGGACTACCAACGTTGATCCCAGCGGCATGAGAACGCCGCAAAACATGCTCAGCTCCGGCCGGCCCTACATCAATGGGAATCGTGAGCAGGCCAACGAGTATTTAGTGGACGGTGTTCTTAACAGCGAAGACAAGAACAACGAAACCGGCTATCAGCCCAGTGTGGATGCTATCCAGGAGTTCAACCTCATTACCCAGAATGCATCCGCCGAATTTGGAAATTACCAGGGTGGAATCGTAAGCGTCAGCATCAAGTCGGGAACTAACAATTTCCACGGGAGCGTCTACGAATTCTTCCGCAACGACGCCCTCGATGCGAACAAGGCGTCTGCCGGATGGACCCAGGGCGTCAATAATGGCAAGCTTGGATTTAACGCGCAGGGCGTTCAAAACCAGCCGGAGTTGCGCTACAACCAGTTCGGCGCAAGCATCGGTGGTCCCATCATCAAGAACAAGTTATTTTTCTTTGCGGACTACCAGGGCCAGCGACTCGTGAACGCTGGGGCGACCGGAGCCCAAGTCCTCACCGCGCGTGCCCGAAGCGGAGACTTCGGTCAGCTTTGCACCGATTTCGGAGGAACGTTTAACAGCGGCGGAATATGCACCGGAGCCGCCCCTCCGCCTCCCCAAGTCGCCCAACTTAACTACCCGTCCGGGCCGAATATAGGTCAGCCGATACCGTTCAACAATCTGGCAAACGCCGGTCTCAGTCCCAGTTCTGTGTCGGCAAATCTGTTCGCACTGACAAAAAACTATCCTTTGCCGACAACCGACACCCTGTCGGGAAACAATTTGTTCTACAACAGCGGAAACAATCTGAATAACAATCAGGGCGATTTGAAGATCGACTATGTGATGTCGGGCAAGGATCACTTGTTCGGTCGCTGGTCCCAGATGGATCTGAATCAACCGACCTTTACCGGTTGTTTGTTCTGCAATAGCGGTGCTGCGGAGGGCAGTGACCAGCCCGTCAGGAATGCCGTCGTAGATTGGACGCACACGTTTTCCGGCAACCTGCTCAACGAAGCCCGAGTGGGCTTTAACGCAGTTCGATTCGATCAACGCCAGACGCCCACCTCATCGTTGGGGAATATCAGCCAGCAACTTGGCATCAGCGGTGGCAACCTTCAAGGCCCGGGACTGGTTGAGATCCAGATCACGGGGAGCAATGGGGGATCGCCCAGCCTTGGGCTCCGAAACTTGATTCAGGTCTTCCACTCGACCCAGGGTCAGTTTGAAGACAACCTGGTATTCACGCACGGCCGCCACCAGATCAAAACCGGGTTTCAATTTGTCCGCGAACGTCAGGATTACATCTACCAGGGCAATAACGGAGCCCTTGGCTTTCTGACCGTTGGGTCCGCCACCGGCCCCACCGGTTCGGGCCTTGCCGACTTCTGGTTGGGCAACACGGTTACCGCAGGGGGAAATTCGCTCCGCGACACCGGTGGCGTCGTGACTTCTCCAGCCAAACTCCGCGGCAATATCTATGGCGTATTCGTGCAGGATGACTGGCGCGTTACTCCGACCCTGACCTTGAACCTCGGCCTGCGTTTTGAAGACCACACGCCCTTCAATGTTCTCGACAACCGGGCGGTCAACTTTGGCCTGTACACCGGCACCATCTACACCGCAAATGGAGTCGACGGCAGCACCAAATTCGGCAACCAAGCCTTGCGTAATAACTATTTGGGGATTGGCGATTGGCTTCCCCGGATTGGTGTGGCGTGGTCGCCTGCTGCTCTCGGCGGGAAGACGGTTGTCCGCGCTGGGTTTGCAATCTCTACTTTCATGGAAGGCGGGGGCAGCAACGAGGAACTCACCCTGAACCTGCCCTTTGGAATCCTGCAGCAATCCGGTGTGGGAGGCCTGTCGGGTGGATTTGGCCCTACGTTGCCCGCTCCTTGTCCGGCTGTGAGTCTCAGTTGCTACGACGGCACGGACACCGGAACGTCGGTCGGCCCCCGCATCCGCGTTTTCGACCAGAACTTCAAGCCGGCCATGGTTGACCAGTGGAACCTTAGTATCCAGCATCAGATCTCGAACTCACTGACCTTCCAGATCAGCTACGTCGGTCAGCGCGGTGCCCATCTCCTGAATTTTGAAGACATCGCGCAGCGCATGGGATTGAACGCTCAGGGCCAGATCGCCCAACCCGGGCAACTGATTGTCAGCCAGAAGGCAGGGCCTTTCCTGGGTGGGGGCTCTGTGCCATGCGATACGACGCCGGGTGCTAAATGCGGGACGCCAGGCTCGCTCTATGCCGCCGACCAGACCGCGGTTGATGCTACCGGGGCGTTCGCCTGCTGCGGGTCCTTGGCGGGCACCAACATGTCCAACGCGGACCACAAGTACAACGCGCTGCAAGCCGTCCTGCAAAAGCGTATGAGCAACGGATTGCAGGGCCAGATCGCTTATACCTGGTCCAAGTGCATGACCAATTCTCCTGGATATTTCGGAACCGGGTGGGGTAGCACTAACGCGACCAGTTCCGGCGGTCAACCGGGATGGGAGAACATCTACAACCCACGGAAGGAATGGGGGCCGTGCTACTACGATCAAAGTCAAATCCTTACCAGCTACGTGACCTACCAATTGCCGCTCGGTCGCGGTAAGCAGTTCGGCCACGATCTCAATCCGGTTGTCAACGCGCTGGTTGGAAATTGGGAGATCGGCGGAATCATGACCCTGCACAGCGGAAACGCACTTACCCTCAACGAATTCGGCGGATGGGGCATCGGTGGCGATACCTCGCATACCGGCGGCATCGAACCTTTCACCTTATCCGGGCGTCCTAACTGCAATGGGCCGATCCACGTCGTCAACAAGAGAGTGCCGGTAAGTGGCACTCAGCCTGCCTACATCCAGTGGTTCGACACCACAAACATTAGTGATCCCGCAAATAACACATTCGGGACCTGCGGCGTCGGTAACGTTCGTGGACCGCGCTACGCCAACGTAGATTTGAGTTTGCACAAGGACATTCTCTTCACCGAGAATAAGCGGCTCGAGTTCAGGTTCGAGGCGCTCAACGCGTTTAACCACCCCGTCTGGACGTTCTCCGGTGGACCGGCCAACGGTTCGTTCGATCAGGGTAGCGGAATTTTGGGCCGTATCACCGGCTCACAAGGAGCGCGGGAACTCCAGTTGGGACTGAAGTTCTACTTCTAGTCGCGCGACAGGCCAGCGAGCTATGGGATGCAGGCGCTCTCCATCGGGCGCCTGATTTCCTTTTATGCTCGGCCACAAAGCCCCTTGTGGGCCGATGAAGATTAAGACATATAATTGGCGGATGTCCGGCGTCTCTCGCTTCTTCGGTATAGCCTTCGTGCTTCTCGCCTTGCTGACCTTTCCCGCATCACAGGCACAGACTCGGAAGGAACCTCCTGCCAATCCGGGCGGGGCTGACGCGGCACGCGCTCTGAGCCTCGCCGAGAGCGGCCGCTGCGCGGAAGCCATGCCGCTGCTCAAGAAAGCCATTCGCCTGCCCGCAGATAAGGACCGCAAGAAGAGGATCGCCCTCACCGGCCTGCAGTGCGCCATGACGCACAGTGCCCCCTACGACTCTCTCCAGTTCCTCGACGTTCTGGTGCGCGAGTTTCCCGGCGACCCTGAGGTGCTCTATGCCGCCACCCATGCCTTTTCCGACCTCTCCCTGCGAACCTCCCAGGACTTGATGCACCAGGCCCCTTTTTCCTTCCAGGTTCACCAGCTCAATGCCGAAGCTCTCGAACTGCAGGGCAAATGGGACGAGGCTGCCACGGAGTATCGCAAAATCCTCGACATTAATCCCATGTTGCCCGGTATCCATGCCCGCTTGGGACGCGTGCTGCTCTCCAAGCCTCAGCCTTCTCCCGCCGAAGTGGATCAGGCCAAGAGAAATTTCGAGCAGGAGTTGCACATTGACCCCAATAATGCGGTCGCCGAGTATGTCCTGGGTGATCTGGCTGGGCGTGCGGGCGATTCCCCCGCCGCCATTCGGCATTTTTCGCGGGCCACGCAACTCGACAGCGGCTTTGCCGAAGCTTTTCTCGGACTGGGCTCCGCGCTGGTCTCGGCCAAGCGCTTCCAGGAAGCCATTGCTCCCCTTGAAGCCTACGAGAAGCTGGCCCCCGACAGTCCTACCGGCCACTATCAGTTGGCCCTTGCCTATACCGGAGTCGGCCGCAAGGATGACGCCAACCGGGAAGCGGCTCTGCAGCGCCAGAGTGCGGAGAGCCTCGAGCAGGTCAAGCGGAATGTCGCCGAGGGACTCGAACAGCAAAAGTCTTCCGAGCCTGCTACACCGCCACCGCCCCAATAGCCCCTGACGGCCTCTCTATGAGTTCGATATCGAAGAGTGCGATGCGCAAGCCGTGTTTGGACAATCCGGTGCGGCGGCGCGACTTCTTGCGATGGCTGGCCGCGACTGTCGCATTCGGCGGTTGCGCGCGCTTCGCCCCGGCTTTTGACGCCGCGCTTTATCCGTTTTCCGAGGTCTCGTCCGCCAAAAGTGGCATCAGCTTCATCCACACCGCCGGCAGTTCGCCGGAGAAGTACCTGCCCGAGTCCACCGGTGCCGGCTGCGCTTTCCTCGATTATGACAATGACGGCTGGATGGACATCTACTTTGTGAATAGCGGCCCCTGCGATTTCTACACCCCCAGGAAACCCCTGCGCAACGCTCTTTACCACAACAATCGCGACGGCACCTTCACCGATGTCACCGAAAAAGCGGGCGTATCCGGGGGTGGCTACGGAATGGGGGTTGCGGTTGCCGATTACAACGGCGATGGCTTCCCCGATATCTACCTGACGCAGTACGGGCGCAGCATTCTCTACCGCAACAACCGGGATGGCACCTTCACCGACGTCACCGAGAAAGCCGGAGTGGCCGCTCCGGGTTGGGCGTCCAGCGCCGTTTGGTTCGACTATGACAATGACGGTAAGCTCGACCTGTTTGTATGCCGCTTTGTCGATTTCAGCAAATCCAAGCATCACCGCTGTGGTGCCCCCAATATTCCCGCACTCGCCGGCATGAATGAATACTGCTATCCCAAGGTCTATTCACCCATGCCCAGCTGGTTGTTTCACAACAACGGAGACGGCACCTTCACAGACGTCAGCCAGCAAACCGGCATCGCAGAAAATCCGGGCAAGGGCTGGGGAGTCGTCGCCACCGACGTAAACAATGATGGATGGCTCGATCTGTTTGTCGCCAACGACACCGTCGCCAACTTCCTCTTCATGAACCGGGCCGGGAAGCGTTTCGAGGAAATTGGCTTTACCGCCGGCGTTGCCTATGGGGAACAGGGAAGAGCCAGGTCTGGAATGGGCGTGGACTCCGCCGATTTCAACGACGACGGCTGGATGGACCTGTTCGTGACCAACATGGACCACGAGCTGTACGCGATCTATCAGAACCACCATAACGAGGCATTCGACGACATTGCCGCTCCTTCCGGAATCGCCCGGGTCAGCCAGTTGATGAGCGGTTGGGGGGTGAAGTTCTTTGACTACGACAATGACGGCAATCTCGACCTCTTTATCGCCAATGGGCATCCCGACGATCTCATCGAAAAGATCTATCCTACGGTCACCTACCGTGAACCGCCACTGCTCTTCCACAACGCCGGGGATGGCCTGAAGAATGTCAGTGCGGAGAGTGGGCCAATTTTTTCCAGGCCCATGCCAAGCCGCGGGTTGGCCCTGGGCGATTTCGACAACGATGGCGCCATTGACGTCCTCATCTCCAACAATGATGACGCCCCCGTTCTCCTCCGCAACAACGTCGGCAGCCAGAACCATTGGCTTGGTGTGACCTTGCTGGGCAAGAAGGCCAATCCCGATGCGATCGGAGCCCGCATTACCTACCAGGCTGGCGATTTGAAACGAAGTCGCATGAAAGTGGGAGGTGGAAGCTATCTCTCCTACCACGACCCCCGCATGGTGTTGGGAATCGGAAAGCGGCCCAAGCTGGATTGGATGGAAGTGAAATGGCCGCAGCCCAGTGGACGCGTCGAGCGCTTCACCGACCTTCCCATCGATCGCTACATCACGATCGTGGAAGGCGAGGGCAAGTGGAAGTAGCAGGTGAAGGCAAGAGTCGGTGACAAGTCGTCAGCGACCAACGACCAACAGCCAACGACCGCTCACGGGGTCAGCCTGCCCGTCGAAAGGTAGTCCTGCGAAGGGACCCCAAAAGCATCCGCTACCCGGTTGAAGAATGCAAACATCGCCGTGACGTACACCGCCTCCGCGATCTGCTCTTCGTTCCATCCCGCGTCGCGCAGTTTTTGCACGTCCTCCGCGGTCGTACGCGGCGCCGCGTTCGTCACGCGTTCCACGTAATCCAGCAAGGTGCGCTCTGCCGGCGCCAATCCGGCCTCATCGAGCTTGCCTTCCAGAATTGCCGCCACACATTGATCACTGGCTCCCTGAACCCGCAGGAAGTATGCGTGACTGTCCAGTCAATACGGACACCGGTTGAGATAGGAGACGTAGCTGGCGATCATCTCCTTGTGTCGCCGCGTCAGGTGGCCTTCCGAGAAGTGCACCGTGTTTGAGAATTCCACCACCTGCCGCAGAAAGTCAGGCCGCGCCCCGAAGCACTTGATGATCCCCGGAACCTGCGTACGCCCTGACCCGGCGCGCCAGTAGTCATAGGCCGCGGCGGTATCGCCCGTGGCCTGTTGATCCTCGATGATGCGGATCTTGGTTGCCGGCTTTTTCCCGTCACAGCCGTCCTGCGGCCTTGCCTCATCCTTCATAGGACTTGATCGTACCTCGCCGCTCGTTCGTCCCCTAAAACAGAAATTTCAACGCCACTTGGATCACGCGCGGTCCCAGGTCGGATTGAACGGCTCCGAAGGTCGGCGAGGCGATATCGCTGTTCGGTAGCCGCAGATTCGTATGATTCAGAAAATTGAAAAGCTCCCCGCGGAATTGCAGCGCTTTGCCCTCGCTGATGCGGAAATTCTTGATGGCTGCGAAGTCCCAGTTCGCAAATCCCGGCCCTTGCACCACATTGCGTCCTGCGCTTCCGAATTGCTGCACCGGGGAATTCGGATCCGGCGTGACCCGCTCGAACGCCGCTGTGTTGAACCATTTGGCGGCGGTGTGCGGGCCCGAGTTCGGGTTCCCGATCTGGTTCGGCCGGTTACTCGAGAAACCGGAAATTTCCGGCGCGCTGCCCTGCAGCGAGACATCCATTGAATCGAACACCGTGAACGGCGTGCCACTCTGCCCCGTCACGATTCCGTTCAACTCCCAGTTCCCCAGCGCATGCTGGTACCAGGTGTGGCCCTCTCTCCAGAAGGGAAGGCTCCACTGGTAGCTGAGCACCAGGCGATGTCGTGCATCGAACATCGATCGCCCGCGCTCGGCCGCCAGATCGAACGGGTTCTGCGCCAGATCGTTCTCCCCCGCGACCTGCTGCGAAGCCGACCCCGAAATATTGAACGACGAAACGTCGTCGATCGACTTCGAGTACGTGTACGACGCCAGGAAGGAAATCCCGTATCCGAAGCGCTTGCGCAGGCTGCTTTCCAGCGCGTGATAGTTGGAGTTCGCAATCCCCGCGATCTCGCCCACGGATGCGTAAGTGCACGCGTTCGGCGGAGGCGCCGTGAGGGTGCAGCCCGAGTACAGCCGGCGCTGGTTCACATTGTCGACGGTGGAGACTCCCGGATAGTAGATCGTCGGGTTGCCCTCGACGAGTCGGGGCAGGTGCGTGCCGGTAGTACCCACATAGCCCACCTGGAATAGCCAGTCCTTGCCGAAGGAGCGCTGCAGATTCAGGTTCCAGTGCTGCGCGTAGGGAAGTTTCAGATGCCGATCCACGACCAGCAACGTCATCGGCTCAGAAAATGATCCATCGAACGGATTGCTTCCATTGAAAGGATCGGCGAAATTCAGGCCGAATCCGCGCTGCGGCGTCGCCAGATAGGGCGGCGCGCTGATCGGATCCTGTAATGGACCTCCCTGTCCGTTATAGAAGGGTTCGTAGAACATACCGTACGCCGCGCTTACCAGCCATTGGCCTGCGCCTGTCGGATCGTAAGCGAGCCCCACGCGCGGCGCGAAGGCTGTTTTTTGTGTCGCGATTAAACCGGCGGGAACCCCTGGGTCTCCCGGATATAAAAGCCCAGCAGGGGCCGCGGGAAGGATGGTTGACTGTGCACCCGGCACAAAAAGATTCTGACGGTTGTGCGTCTCGGTGTAAGGGAAAGGCAGGTCGTAACGTAGTCCGTAGTTTAGCGTGAGCCGCGAATTCACCTTGAAGGTATCTTGTGCATACAGATTGAATGCCTTGCCCCGGATGTGCCGGTTGAAGTCGCCACCACCCTGCAGGAATACCACGGGCAGGCCGGTCAAAAAGCTGGCGAACGCATCACTGAACGGGAAGGGTGCAAACACGAAGAAACCGTTTGTCGCGATGCCCTGCAGCGCATTGATCTGGTCGCGCCGGAAGCCTCCGCCGAACTTGGTTTCATGCCGATTCCGAATCCAACTCACCGCCCCCGAGATGTCGTAGGTGTTCTGGAACGTGTTTCGAGGCCCGGTGATCGGGTCGCCCACCGAAGCGTATCCGCCCACCTGGATAAAGGGCGGTCCCGCTGCCTCGGGCAAGCTTGGGTCGTACGAGAATCCAAGACTTGATGGCAATTGGTGGTTCAGGTGCTGGTCGAACAGGAACTTATTGCGCAGGAATGAGAATCGAGCCACCGATACAACCGAGGGTGAAAAGATGTGAGTTTCCTGGGCAACGAAATTCTGCGCGCGATCTTCCTCGCCGACCGGGAAACCGGGAACGTTTGCTCCCGATGTCGAGAGCGGATCCGTCGTCGGACCTCCGCTGAACATGTAACGAAAACTCAGGCTGTCTTTGGCGGACAGATATTGATCGATGCGCCCGCCAAACTGATCGTTCGTAACCCGGAGTGACTGCGTCGTTACAAACGAGTTCAAGCCCTGATTGGGCAGCGGATAAAAGTCCAGAATTTTGGCCGAGATCGGATTGATGGGAACCTGGTTCCCGGGCACAGGGTCGCACGTCATGGTCGCGAAGTTGATCATGCACAGACCGTTCTCTGAGAAATCACCCTGGCGCTGCTTAAGCGATGGCACTGTTGCGGATAGCGTCTCGCCCTGCCGGTTGCGGAACCCCTCGTAATACGCAAAAAAGAATGTCCGGTCCTTTACGATCGGCCCGCCAAACGTTCCGCCGAACTGGTTCTGCTTCAGCGGTTGCACGCTATGTGTCGAGAAGTTCGAAGCGTCCATCGCGTCATTTCGCAGAAATTCCCACGCCGCGCCGTGAAACGAGTTCGTCCCCGACCGCGTCACGATGTTGGTCGTCGACCCGGTATTCTGTCCGAACTCCGCATTGGCGTTGTGCGTGAGAATGCGGAACTCCGAGATCGCATCGATGGGCGGTTTCAGCACGAACCCGGCGTCCACCGAGTTCACGTTGTTGGCGCCGTCGATCATGAAATTGTTCGACTCCGGCCTCTGCCCGTTCACCGAATAGGCTTGCCCGTCGCGCAGCGAGCCACCCGCTTCCTTGAGCCCCGCCGTGAGCGGCACCACCCCCGGCTGCAGTAACCCTAACTGCGAGAAATTGCGTCCGTCGAGCGGCAGGTCGAGCAGTTCGCGCTCCACCACCGCCAGCCCAAGACTGCTGCTGGTGCTCTGGATCAGCTGCGCGTCGGCCATCACCTGGACCCGCTCCGTCTCCGTACCCACCGCCAGGTGCACCGGAACCGTGGCCGTCTCGTTCACGTCGAGCGAGATACCTTCCTGCAGATACTCCCGGAAGCCCCGGGCCGAAATTTTCAGCGCGTAATGCCCGACCGGCAACTCCACCAGTACGAAGGCTCCGCTGCTGTTTGTGAACGCGGTTCGCGTCAGGCCGGTTTCGCTCTGTCTGGCCGTCACCGCCGCGGCTTGCACCACTGCCCCGCTCGCATCCGTCACCGTCCCCCGAATGTTGCCGGTGATTTGCTGTGCGGCCGCGGTCGCGCACACCAGCATCACCAGGACACAATTCAACCTTCTGAGCCTGCGCATGGTCCCACTCTCCCGAACGATTTGCGGAACGATTGGTGTGGAGGCTACTTGCTTTCGGTTTGCGGCTCGAGTTTCTCGATCACGATGGCCCGCGATCCTGCGCGCTCGAACACCCTGCCGGTCGCCGTAACTCTTTGGCCGGCGAAGGGAAGTAGCTTCTCGTTCTGGCCGCTCGACGGCGTCGTGTCCGCGATCGGCAAGTAGATCGTGCCGTCGGCGGTCAGCAGCACCAGTGGAGAGCCTGCCTTGGCGCAGGCCGTCGCACACTCGGCGCTGATTGGCTTTTGGAGACCCTTGGTGAAAGCGCAGGCGGAGTCGATCACGTAGCCTTTGACCGTTTCGCTCTTGCCCTTGGTGCCGGCGGCCCAGAGTCCCGCAACCAGCAACAACGGCAGGAATGCTTTTGCGGAGATTGTTGCCATCCTCATGATGTCCCCCAAAACCTGGAAATTTAAATTCGATCGCGACCCGACACGATTTGAAAAACCCCAGCCCGCCGTGTCGGAGAGCTGGGGAAAATCATTGCCCGGCAGTCCGCTGCCGGTTTCTCTATGGGGTGCCTCAGAAGCGCGAGCGTGGGGCGGCGCCAGTGAGGACTGATGAATTGCTCGGCACTCTAGCGAGGATGCAAAACAGGAACAATACTGTAAAAGGATTAGAAGCCGGCCAAGGCAGTAATTCCCTTGCTCTCCACGCACTCGTAAGCTTTCCCGGCCGCAAGATTCTTGTATTCCTCGGCGCGTCCGCTCGGCCACTGAATGACCACGCGATCGATCCGGTCACGCTTGCCGAGTCCGAACGTCACCGGCAATTCCGACTGCGAAAGATAACTCGAGCCGCTCTTCACGGTCCGCGACTGCGTCGTGCCCCCGCTTTCGATGCGGACTTCCGCGCCGATCGCGTCCCGGTTCGACTTCGTCCCCACCAGGCGAAACCGGATGCTTCGATTGCCCGCGCTCTGGTTGTTCCGGTAGAGGTAGGCCGATCCGTTGTTGGTTGTGATCAGCAGATCCACGTCGCCGTCCCGGTCGAAGTCTCCGCAGGCCACTCCCCGTCCGACCTTCGCCTTCGCAAATTCCGCCCCGGCCTCGGCCGCCACCTCCCGGAACCCTCCCCTTCCGTCATTGAAGAACAGTTGCGGGGGCTGCGCGTAGCCGACATTTCCGCGAATGCTGCGCACCGTGTCGTCGATGTGCCCGTTCGCCACCGCCAGATCAAGCGAGCCGTCCAGATTCGCATCGAAGAAGGCGCACCCGAAGCCCAGGCTGTTCTTGGAAGCCAGCCCGACTCCGGATTGCGTCGACACATCTTCGTAGACGCCTTTTTTCGTTTCCCGGTAAAGCCCGATCATTTCATTGTCGAAGTTCGTGATCGCGATCCCCGCCGTTCCGGAATTGGTGAAGTCGCCAATGTCGACGCCCATTCCGGCGCGCGCCTTGCCCTCGCTGCTCAGCGCGATGCCTGCCTCCATCCCGATGTCCCGAAACGTGCCGTTCTGCAGGTTGCGGTAAAGCTTGTTGGGTTGGGTATCGTTGGCCACCAGCAGGTCGGGCCAGCCGTCCCGGTCGTAGTCGAGCATGGCAACCCCCAGAGCCTTGGAACTGCTGTCGAAAATCCCGCTGCGCGCGGTAACATCTTCGAAGGTCCCGTCGCCTCGATTGTGAAACAGCCAGCTGGTTTCGCCCCGATACGCCTCGGGCGTGCAGTACGACTTGTGCTTGCCGTCCAGGCTGCAAAACACGTCGTGCTCTGGCGACCACTTCACATAGTTGCAAACGAAGAGGTCAAGCAGGCCGTCCCGGTCGTAGTCGAACCACAGCGCTGAAGTGCTCAGCGCCTGCCGTGCTCCCAGCCCGCTTTTCTTCGTCACCTCGACGAACGTTCCTTTGCCGGTGTTGCGGAACAGGCGGTTCTGGCCCACGCACGTGATCAGGATGTCGGGAAATCCGTCGTTGTTATAGTCGCCGACGGCTACGCCCATTCCGTACATCTCGACGTCCAGCCCGGATGCGCGAGTCACATCCGTGAACGTGCCATTGCGGTTGTTCCGGTAGAGTCGAAGCGTGCTGCGCTGGCGCTGGTGCCCAGGCCAATCCATTCCGTTCACCAGCAGAATGTCCTGCCAGCCGTCCGCGTCGTAATCCAGGAACGCGCAACCGGAACCAAGAGTTTCAGGAAGGAGCTTGCCTCCATAGCCGCCGCTGTTGTGATGGAACTCCAGCCCCGCCGCTGCGGTGACGTCGCTAAAGGTGAAACCGAGGTTGGAGGCCGGCGGTGCAGCCAGGGCCCATGCCCTTTTTCCGTAACAGCTCGCCGCTGACGCGGCTCCCGCCATGCCCAGCAGGAACGATCGCCGGTTCAAGGGATGTTCACCAGCCCGTTACGGATCGCGTAGACCACCAGTTCCGCCGCCTTGTGAATTCCCAGCGCATCCATGATGTTGGCGCGGTGCACCGCCACCGTGTTGACGCTGAGGTGCAGTTGGTCCGCGATCTCCTTGTTCGACTTGCCGTCGACGATCAACTGCAGGATTTCAAGCTCCCGGGTGGTGAGTCCACCATTGCGCTCGCCTTTTAGCACCGAGCGGCGCGCCACCTGCGGGTCCAGCACCACCTCGCCCTCAGATACTTTTCGGATGGCCGCCGGCAATTCAAGGTCAACCGCGTTTTTCAGGACATAACCCCGCGCGCCGGCCTCAAGCGCCTGCCGCACCAGGGTCTCTTCCGAATGCATGCTCAACATCAGGATGGCCTGCTCGGGGGCTGCTTCCAGAATTTGCCTCGTCGCCGTCAGGCCGCTCATTCCCGGCAGGGCGCAGTCCATTACCACTACCGTCGGCTTCAATTGGCGCGCCAGGCGAACCGCTTCTGCCCCATCCCCCGTTTCGCCGACCACCGTGATGTCGGCTTCATCTTCCAGAATTCGGCGGAAGCCCCGCCGCACCAGGCTGTGATCGTCTACCAGCAACACTGAAATTTTATTCGGCATGGAACTCCGCTTTCTCCCTGGGGACCCGCAAGCGCACCAGGGTTCCGCCGGCTGCCGGCTGCCGGAACTCCAGGCTCCCGCCCAGCAACTCGGCCCGCTCGCGCATGGCTACCAGGCCGATTCCCGGTTTCGGCACTCCCGCGCTGAAGCCTTTTCCGTGGTCTTCCACTTCCAGTTCGAGACCTTGCTTGGTGAAGCGCAGCCGCACCCAGGCGGCGCGCGCTCCCGAATGCCGGGCCACGTTGTTCAGTGCTTCCTGCAACACCCGGTACACGTGGATACTGGCGCTCCCACTGACCGCAAAGGCGCCCCCGGATTTTTCGTAGGATATGTCAGTTCCAGTCTGCTTTTCCACCGTGGCCAGATACCAGTCTATCGTGCTCTCCAGTCCGGCTTCGTCCAGCATGACGGGATGCAGTGCCTGCGACAGGCTGCGCACGTTGTCCAGCGTGTTCTGGGTAATGTCGCGCACCTCTTTCAGTTCCGTGCGTACCGGCGAATCCTCGCTGGTATGCTTCTCCGCCCGTCCCAGCATGGCCCCCACTGCGGTCAGGATCTGGCCAAACTCATCGTGCAGCTCCCGGGAAATATGGCGCAGGGTCGACTCCTGCGTCGAGATCAGCTTCTGCGCCAGGTCGCTGCGCTGTTCCGATAATATGGCAAGCTGCGCGAACAACTGTCGGTTGGCGTAGATGACATACAGGCTGGTCAGCACAATCGCGGTCAGCGTCGCCCCCAGAAACAGGTACACCTGCCGCTGGACCCGGCCATAAATCTGCCGGATTTGCTGGTTGGCCTGTTCTTCGCTCTCGTTGTTCTGTACCAGGAAACGCGCGACCGCCGAGCTCAACGCCGACTGCCGCGCCTGCAGCGTGAGCCGGATTTGCGCACGGGCCTCGTCCGGTTTTCCGCTTTGTGCCAACGCGAAAGTGCGATCGACGGCATCCCAGAATTGCCCCAGCGAGCTGGCCAGGTATTGCCTCTGCTCCGGTGTGCGGTGAGTCGGCGCCAGATCCTCTTCCACCCGCAGGGCATTGTCCAGGTCGGAGCGGATCCGCTCGAACTGCGCCGACCACGCCGTGAGCGGATAGGGCTCGTTATTGTCGAGCATGTCCCGCATGCCCAGCGCCAGCGAGTTCAGGTCGTTCTGGATTCGCAGCAGTTGCAGCGAATCTCTCCGGTTCCGGTCGAGCAGGTTATTCTGCAGCGCCTGCAAGCCGGAAATCTGCTGGGTCGTATACCACGAGTAGGCCACCACCGCCGCAAGGGTAATGATCAAGCCCACAAACAATCCTGCCGTCGGAGACCGCACTGTCGAGCGCTGCACGCCCCGAGAATATAACGCCGGTGCGAGTTGTTCCAAACCCGCCGCCTGGCTGGACGTTACAGAGCTCTCGATGGCGAAGCAGTGACGCGAAACATTCGAACCGCATGATGGGAACTGGTTGGATTCGATCCGCGAGCCTGGCCAGCCTCGTTATTGTTTGACCAGTGCGCGTTGACTGCGGTGCGGCACCTGTGGCCGGCGTTCGTCGATGGCCTGGATGGGCGAGGTGACGATCGGTGTGCTGTACCCGGGATGATGAAACTCAAGCCGCATGCCGCGACCCACGAACCGCGACTTCAGCATGGTTCCTCCCCAGGTCGATCCCGCAATCGAAACCGAGATCGGCCGCGGGCAGAACTTGGGATGTCCCCAGATCAGCGCCCGGTTATCCCCCAAAAACACGGCGGCGTAACAGTGGTGCTGCGTCTGGATGAGCAGGACGGTCCGCGGCTGCAGGTCGCACAGAAACACGCCCCCCTCAATTTCCGATTGCACAATGTTGTGATTGACCTGGTCGCACAGATTCGCGTGGGGCCGGAACATCTCGACTTGCAGGTCTGCGCTCACGAGGGTTACTCACCTATAGACGTTTGCATTATTCACCCGTAAGCCCCGGAAGGGAAGTATTTTCAACCGCGGTATCCCCGGACCGCTTTGCCCTTCCAGCTTTAGCTCTCCCGCATGACCGTCGAAGCTGCCAGGATGCCTGCCGCCAGCTCCAACTCGTGCAAATCTTCCCGGCTGAAGTCCGCCCCGGCAAACGATGCTTCCGTACCCTTGCGTGAAATCTGGATGACTCCGAGCACCCGCGAGTTTTCATCGACCACGGGCGCCGACATCAGTTTCTGGATGGGCAAAGGCGCGCTCGTGTCCACCCCTTCCGACGTCCCCAGTTTCACGGTTTCAAAGATGCTGGCGTGCTTCACACGCGCAAAGTTGTTGAAGATCTCCGACTTCTTGCTGATCGCGGTATGCGCTGCGATCGATGTGCTGGAGATCGGAATCGATCCGGCGGTGCGCAACTCGTCCGGATAGATGAACTGCAGCAAACCCCCGTCCAACCGTAACAGCGCAACCTCCGTCTGATGCACCTGGAACATCTTGGCCAGTACACTGCAAACTTGGCCCGGCGTGACGTCCTGGTCCAGAAGGTGCTCCAGAGGCGACAAGTCCGGTACAAGTCCCGGATTCTTCGGGGTTTTCAAAAACTGCGTGCTTCGGGTCATATCCATCTTGCCTCGTATGGCGCCCACAGCCACCCAGTTCTCCGCAGCTTGAGCACCACACGGAACACCCTGAAGTCACCTTCGCCGCCGCGCCTAAGTGCCGTACTTTCAGCGAACAACCCGATCAGCCGCTGCGGTCCAATCGGTTTTCCTCCCGCCTTCCGCGTTTCTGCGTCTCCACCTTGACAGTTTCTGTCAACGCCATCGTTCCCGACCCGCTCCGTCTCGGCTGGTTCGTGGAGACCTCAGCCCCTCCGTCGCGGAGCGATCGTGACACGACCCCGCCCTTACACCGGCGGACCGTGTGGCACCAAAGTGGGATTACTCCAGTAATCATGCGGCCTTCGCCGCTTGCGGATGCTAGGGAAGGACTTTGTCCCGCACATTCTTTCAGTCCCTTCGTAGCGGGCGCGGCAAAAGGCAATCACCACGCGAAAGACCGCGATCAACGCCGTAAATCTTCGTGTCCTTTGCCTTCGTGTTCTTCGGGTTGAGTTCTTTTTGCGGGATGAAGCGCTACCGGGACGCTTTGACTGGTGTTTCTTTCTTCCCGTGCTCGCGCCACCCTTCGATGATCAGGTAGAGCACGGGAATAAAGAACAGGTTCAAGACCGTCGACATGATCATCCCGCCAAAGACGGTGGTGCCGACTGAGTGACGCCCCTTCTCCCCTGCCCCGGTGGCAACCACCAGCGGCACGACGCCCAGAATGAAGGCCAGCGAAGTCATCAGGATGGGGCGCAGCCGGATGCGCGCGGCTTCCACCGCAGCCTCCAGCAGCGGCATGCCCCGCTGGCGTAATTGCTCCGCGAATTCCACGATCAGAATCGCGTTCTTGCTGGCCAGGCCCACCAGCATCACCAGCCCGATCTGGCAATACACATCGTTCTCCAGGCCGCGCGCCGCCTGTGCGCCCAGTGCTCCCAGCAATGCCATCGGCACCGCGAGCAGCACGATGAAGGGCAGCACGAAGCTCTCATATTGCGCCGATAGCGTCAGGTACACGACCAGCGTGCCCAGGCCAAACAGGATCAGGGTCGTGCTGCCCGACTGCAGTTCTTCCAGCGACAAACCCGTCCACTGGTACGCGTAGCCCTGCGGAAGCACCTTGCGGCTGAGATCCTCCATCGCCGTGATCGCCTCTCCCGAGCTGAAGCCGGGCGCCGCCGAGCCATCCACTTCGACCGAGCGAAACAGGTTGTAGTGACTGATCACCTGTGGCGTGGTGGTGGAGCTGATCGTGACCAGGTTATCCAGCGGTATCATGGCCCCGCCGTCCGAACGAACATAAAACTGCCGGATGTCTGTTGACTGGCTGCGGAACTGCTGGTCGGCCTGCACGTATACCCGGTAGGAGCGGTTGTTGAAATCGAAATCGTTTACATACGCCGACCCCATATACACACTCAGCGTATCGGTGATCTGCGACAGCGGGATGTGCAGGCTCTTCGCTTTCTCGCGGTCAATCGTCACCAGGAACTGCGGGTCACTGGCGCTGTACGTCGTAAACAATCCGGTGAGGTCCTTCTCTTTGCGCTGGTTTCCTTGCCGGATCAGGTCCTGCGTCACCTGGTCGAGTTGCTGCAGCGTATGGCCGCCTTGATCCTGTACCTCGAACTGAAATCCGCCGAACTGCCCGAGTCCCTGCACCGCTGGAGGCGCAAAGGGGATTACGATGGCGCCGCCGATTGACATCAAATCCCCGCGAATGCGGTTGATGATCGCGTCCGCCTTATGGCTGTCTCCTTTGCGCTGCGAGTACGGCCGCAACGGTACAAACGTGATGCCGCGGTTGGGAGCGCCCCCTCCAAAGCTGAATCCGGAAACCGCGAACGTGCCTTCCGCCTCCGGAACCTTCTCCAGAATCTTGCTGATTTGTTCCCCGATCTTCTTCGTATAGCTGAGCGACGCCCCGGTAGGTGCCTGGATCGCAATAATGAAGTAGCCCTGGTCTTCGTTGGGCACAAATCCTTTGGGCACGCGCCGGAATACCAGCCCGGTTAATCCCAGGCCCACGAAAAAGAGAATGACCGCCACCCAGCGCAGCTCCAGAAACCGGTGTAGCAGCCTGCGGTAACCCTCGGTGATCTTGGCAATCACCCGGTCGACAGCTTGAAAGAAGAAGTTTTTCTCGCCGTGAGTTTTTCCCAGCAGCAGCGCCGCGAGCGAAGGCGTCAGCGTCAAGGCATTGAAGGCGGAGATCGAAATGGAGAACGCAATCGTCAGCGCAAACTGCCGGAACAGAATGCCCGTGGTCCCCGGGAAAAACGCGACCGGGACAAACACCGCCACCAGCACCAGCGACGTCGCAATGACCGCGCCCGCCACTTCACCCATCGCATCCGAAGCCGCTCGATGGGCCTCGCTCTGGCCCTCCTGGATGTGCCGCTCGATGTTCTCGATGACCACGATGGCGTCATCCACCACCAGTCCGGTTGCCAGCGTGATGCCGAATAAGGTCAGCGTGTTGATCGAGAATCCCAGCAATTTCACGAACGCGAAGGTTCCCACCAGCGAGACTGGAATCGTAACTGCCGGAATCACCGTCGTGCGCCAATCCTGCAGAAAAATGAAGATCACCAGCACCACCAGTACGATCGCCTCGATCAGGGTGCTGAGCACGTCCCGGATCGACTCGCCCACCGCGTCCGTCGTGTCAAAGGCAAGCTGGTATTTCATCCCGGGAGGAAACCGCTTGGCCAGCCGGTCGAGTTCCGCGATGGCATCGCGGTCTACTTCGAGCGCGTTGGCGTTGGAAAGCTGCGTGATGCCGATGCCCAGCGAGTCCTTGCCGTTGAACTGCAGCTCGGAACTGTAATCTTCCGCCCCCAATTCCGAGCGCCCCACGTCCTTCACCCGGACCAGCGTGCCGTCGCCGTTGGTCTTCAGGATAATGTTGTCGAACTGCGAAGCTTCCGAAAGCCGCCCGATGGCGCGCACGCTGATTTGATATTCCTGGCTGGGCCGCGAGGGTGGCTGGCCGACTTGCCCGGCTGCCACCTCCACGTTCTGCTCCTGGAGTGCGCTCACTACGTCCCCGGCCGTGAGACTGCGGCTCGCCATGCGCACCGGATCCAGCCAGAGACGCATGGAGTACTTGCGCTCGCCAAAGATGACCACGTCGGCCACGCCCTTGACGCGCTTCAGCGAGTCCTTCACGTACACATCGAGGTAGTTGCTGATGAACAGCGGATCGTAACGTCCGTCTGGCGAAAACACGGCGGCGCCGAAGACGAAGTTGTTCGACGCCTTCACTATCGAGATTCCGTTCGCCTTGACCGTGTTGGGCAGTCGTCCCTGCGCCGTATTGACGCGGTTCTGGATGTCAACTGCCGCCAGGTCCGGGTCGCGGTTCAGGTCGAAGGTCGCGACGATGCTGCTCGAGCCGTCATTGCCGCTGGAGGATTGTATGTACTTCATGCCCTCCGCGCCATTGATTTGCTGCTCCAGCGGCGTGGTCACGGCCGACTCGACCGTTTGCGCGCTCGCGCCCACGTAAAACGCGTTCACCGAAACTTGGGGCGGCGCCAGGTTGGGGAATTGAGAGACAGGAAGCGTGGGAATAACCACCGCGCCTGCCAATATGATCAGCAGGGAACACACCGTCGCAAATACCGGCCGCTTAATAAAGAAATCAACGAACATGCGATGAGACCGTTACCCTGCAGCGACGCCGATTTCGTTTTCACCGCTGAGGCGCAGAATCCCAGAGACCTCGAACCTAGCGCTGTTCCTGTGATTCTCTGACCCGGCGGTGAAATCCGCTGCCAATAAGTTCTACGAGCCTTGCGGCGTAATTGGCGTCCCGTCGACCAGAAACTGCGTTCCCGAAACAATCACCTTGTCGCCCGGTTTCACACCCTCCAGCACGACGTAATTGTTTTCCACCATCTGGCCCACCTTCAGCGGTTTCTGACGCGCCACGTACGACCCTTTGTCGTTCTGCTCCGCCACAAACGCAAAGTATTGTCCCCCGATGCGGGATACCGCTAGAACCGGTACGACCGGACTCTTCTGCGTCCCCCAGACCACTCGCGCGCGGATGAACTGTGACTGGCGCAACTGGTCGCTGTTATTGGCGATGCGCGCCTTGACCAACACGGTTTGCGTCGCGTTGTCGACTTGCGGCGAGATGAAACTCACTCGGCTGTCCCCGACGACTTTCCCGCTTCCATCCAGGATCTGCACCGGCATGTTCATTTTGAGCTGGCCGGCGCGCTCGATGGGAACATAGACGTACACTTCCAGCGTTCCCGGTTTGTCCACCGTGGTGAGCATCGTCGTAACTGCCACCCGGTCGCCGACGTGCACCGGAATGTCGCCGACGATCCCCGCCCAGGGAGCCGTCACGCTGTAGTAGTGCAACTGCACCTGCTGCTCGCGCACGCTGGCATCCAGCGCTTGCGCCTGGGATTTCGCGGTGTCCAGGGCGCTTTTCGTCTGGTCGAGTTCCTGCTTGCTGACCACGCCCGCCTTATACAGCCCGCTGCTGCGCTCATACTGCTGCTGCGCGAATTTCAGGTTGGCTTCCGCGGCCGCGCGCGTATCTTCCTGGCTCCTTACCGTGGCTTGCTGTTTCAGCGGATCAATTTGCATCAGCAACTTGCCAGCGGCAACTTGCTCGCCGGAGTGCACGGCGATCTGCACGATCTGGCCTTCCACCTGCGGCATGATGACCGCGGAATTGCGCGACTTCAACGTGGCGACGTAGTCGGTAGTGTCGCTGACAGCGACCGCTTGCGCGACTTCAACCTTTACCGGAACCGCGCTTGGACCCGCGGGCGCTGCTCCGGATCCCTTGCCGCAACTCGCCGCAAGCAGGCTCGCAGCCATGAACCATGCGATGGACAGCAGGCGCGGTGCTTGCGTCACTTTCGGTTTCCGCACAGGGGGCTTCCTTGTCCGCTTAGTACCCTATCATGTGAAAGACGTGTCTCTCCACGGCTGCAGGCCGCGAACCAGATCCTTTACGGTCACTAAGATTAAAGAAATCATTTGAAGTACGCGAGTCTACCTTTGAGGGGGCCGGGGTTATGACGGAAGGGACCCCATGGCACCGCTCTTAGGCCAATCCGAGTCTGCCGGCGCCACGCGGCCAGGTCATGCGGCCGTCTGCTAAATTGGACAGGTTATGAAGCCCCTGCGCAGCTTTGCCAGCGATAACAATGCCGGCATTCATCCGGAAATTCTCAACGCCATCGCCCTCGTCAACCAGGGCCACGTCGTCGGCTACGGCGCAGACCCTTACACCGCCATCATGGTCAACACTTTCCGCGAGCACTTCGGCGCCGACGCTGAGGTCTTTGTGGTCTTCAATGGCACGGGCGCAAACTGCCTCAGCCTTCAGGCACTGACCAAGTCCTATCACGCGGTCATCTGTGCAGCGTCTGCCCACATTTACACCGACGAATGCGGCGCACCCGAGAAATTCACCGGCTGCAAGCTGATTCCAATCCCTACCTCCGACGGCAAACTCACGGCAGCCATGGTCCGTCACGCCTACCACGGCATCGGCGATGAGCACCACGTTCAACCCAGGGTCATCTCCATTACCCAGGCTACGGAAATGGGCACAGTCTACCAACCGGGAGAGATCCGCGCTCTCGCCGACTTCGCCCATGCGCGCGACATGTACCTCCATCTCGATGGTGCCCGCATCGCCAATGCCGCGGCTACTTTGGGCCAAACCCTGCGCCAGGCAACCCGCGACCTCGGGGTTGACGTTCTCTCCTTTGGCGGCACCAAGAACGGCATTATGGGCGGCGAAGCCGTGGTGTTCTTCCGCCCGGAAATCGCCGCCGATTTCCTCTACCTCCGCAAGCAATCCATGCAACTCGCCTCCAAGATGCGCTTCGTGTCCGCGCAACTGGGCGCACTGCTCACCCACGACCTCTGGCTGGCCAACGCGCAACACTCCAACCGCATGGCGAAGCTTCTGGAGAAGGAGATCCGCCAGATCCCGCAAGCCCACATTGCCCAAAAGGTGGAAGCCAACGGCGTCTTCGCCAAAATTCCCTCGCACGCCATTGCCCAGATCCAGGAACGCTACTTCTTTTATGTGTGGAACGAAGAAGAATCGCTGGTCCGCTGGATGTGCTCGTTCGATACCACCGAGCAGGACGTAAAGGAATTTGCGGCCTTTGTTGCACAGGCGATTGGCGGTTGACGCCACCTCGGTGAACCCGACCGCCTCGCCCTCCACATGCATCGCGTTGCCGGGATGGCGGCTCGATTGTTACTTGCATTTTGAGCAAGCTTTTACTAAATTGACGCCACTCGCTCAACATCTGCTAACCGGGATTCAGTCCCCAGGAGTCTGGATGAGGAAGAAGTGGTCGGCCCTGATGGGTTGGTGCGTCACCGGCTTTCTGCTGGCAAACCTGGCGGCCTGCGGTCATGAGCAGCAGTTGGTCTCCATTACCATTGTTCCGGCAACCGAGAACTTCGGATCCGCCAAAACCCCGGTCGATCTGGATAAGGGACTGACCGTGCAGCTTAGGGCGCTGGGTTCCTATATTCACCCACCGGTCACCAAAGACATCACGAACCAGGTTGTCTGGTCGTCGAATACGTCAGATATGGTCACGGTGGACTCCACCGGCTTGATCACCGCTACCGGTACTTCTTGCGGGGCAGCTATCATTTCGGCGACCGTGACGACCAATCACAGCGAGGGGAATATCTCGTCCAATGGGGCGATTGTCACCGGAACCATGCAGGCCAATGTGATCTGCTTTACCGGACCGTAGGCTTAGCTCTCCTCCAGCAACTTCCCCAAAGTCGGCTTGTGTTTCTCCTTCTCCCGCTTCTTGCGGTCCGGCACGACTTGGGTCGGCGGGGGCGTGCCGATCCGGTCGCGTGCCATTTCCTTGACCGCCGTGACCGCGCGAAATCGCTTGATCTTCTTCTTTTTCGCCATTCCCATCCGAGTGTAGCGCGAGCCGGGGCGTCCTTGACCGACAGATGCAAATGAGGACGCCCGCGCCACACCCCACCGCATTGGACGCCAGTTTATGCAATAATTTGGACGTCGTCTCAGAGTCTTTAGCCAAGGACCGACGACCAAGGACCAACGACGGTCTCATGGAAGAGCGCGAATTTTTCGACGAACGTCCCGATAGAAAGGCCGCCAGCCTCAATTGTCCGCACTGCCACCAGGCGGCCGAATACGAGATCAACTGGCTGGTTCGCACCAAGAAGAAGACTCTCCCGCCTCGTGCCGATGAGCGCGACCGCGCCCGCTTCGCCAAGGCCCGCTCCTACATGCTTCGCAAAGACGACGTCATGATGTGTAAGAACCTGCGTTGCCGCAAGCGCTTCGACATCACCTCCGTGCAATCCGTCGCCTTTCTCGACTAACCGCTGTCAAACTCTGTCTTGTCATCCTCGGCCGCGTCCGAACTTGTGGAAGCGGGCTCGATTGCTGTGGCCTGATTCGGATCCAGGCATCGCTCGCGCGACCCGGCAAGCCGCCATTTCTCTGCGGCTTTTTCCGGCTGCCACTGCCGGATCGGAGTTTTTTCGTGTTCTTCGGCAGGCCCGTTCCATCACTGCCCATCGGCACAGAAATTATTTATAATAACCAGTTTGCCCGACGTATCCGGAGCCTGCTAGGGAAGCGCAGGCCCGTGTTGGAACGCCGCCCCGTCGCGGCGGCAGGAGTCATTCGTGAAAATCCTGGTGTGCATGAAGCAGGTTCCCCAGAAAGATGCTCCCCTCAAACTGAATGAGGCTGGAACCTGGATCCGCGAAGATCTTTCCTATGAAGTCAATGAGCCCGACGCCTACGCGCTCGAAGAGGCCCTGCGCCAGAAGGAGAAGCATTCCGGCGAGGTGGTGGTGATTACCTCCGGCCCCGCTCGCGCCAGCCAGGTGCTGCGCGAAGCTCTGGCCAAGGGCGCCGACCGCGCCATCCACCTCGAAGACAATGCGTTCGTCGCACTCGACGCCTTTAACACCGCCCGCGCCTTCGCCGCCGCGATCAAGGACGAAGAGTTCGATCTGATCTTCACCGGCCTGCAATCGGACGACTACGGCTACGCCCAAACCGGCGTCATCCTCGCCGAATTGTTGGGCTGGCCCCATGCCACGATCATCATGCAGATTGAAAAGCAGGACTCCGGAATCCGCGTCAAGCGCGAACTTGAGGCCGGATTCTTCCAGTACGTCGATATGCCGCTGCCGGCCGTTCTTACCATCCAGTCCGGCATCAACAAGCTGCGCTACGCCACCCTGATCGGCATCAAGCAGGCCAAGAACAAGCCCATGCGCAAAGTCACGATGGCAGAAGTCCAGCCCGCCCTCGGCGAAAATCTCCAGAAAATCGAGCGCCTCTACGTTCCCCAGAAAACCAAGAAAACCGAGATGATCGAGGGCTCGCCCGCGGAAATAGCCAAAAAACTGGTGGAAAAGCTTCGCAACGAGGTGCGAGTGCTCTGAGCGTAAACCGTGCCACCGCCCAGGAGGTGTGTTGGAGATCACAGCATCAAATCGAGAGCCGGACCATACTGGCACCCAGGACGCGCGGCGTCCGTGGGGGTTACCATGGCAAATACACTCGAGGAGCGGGAGCAGTCGAAAAGGGAGACGGGCGGCAGCCTGATGTTTATCGGGCTCGCGATCTGGGTGGCCGACGCCCTGGTCATTTTTTTCCTGCCCGCCAGCGTAAAGATGGGCGGTCGCGCCCCGTGGTTGTCGGCGATCATTGCGCTTGGCTTCATGGGCCTGCTGCTGCTCGTCACTGGTTTCGTGATGCGCGGCAAGCCTGAAGAATAGCCTGGAAGAACAGCGCCGGTCGAGAAGCAGAACAGAAGAGGACTGCAAGTGAGCAGGTCCTCGCCCGCATGGTTGGTGAAGTCGTTCTGAAGGCGCCAGTACGTCGCTGCCAGAACGAATGAAAAATCCGAAACCCAAGACCTTACACCTAAAACCTAAAACCCAGCACCTGAGACTGAACCCGAGACCCGTCCCCATGCCAAATACCATCCTAGTAATCGTCGAACAGCGTGAAGGCAAACTGAACCGTGTCTCCTGGGAGACGCTCACCGCCGGGCAGGCCATCGCCGCCGAAACCGGGTGGCTCCTCGAGGCCGCCGTCGTGGGTGGCAGCGTCGGATCCTTTGCCAGCGAAGTCGCGGGAAAAAAGGTCGCAAAGGTCTACGCGATCGAGAGCTCGAAGTTGGAGCCCTACACCCCCGATGCCTTTGCCGCCGCGCTGAAGCAGTTCATCGCAGCCAGGCAACCCAAGCTCGTCCTGATGCCGCACACCTACCAGGTACGCGACTTTGTCCCCAAACTCGCGACCGCCATGGGGCGCACCGTCGTCAGCGACGCCATCGGCTACAAGAAAGAAGGAGACAAGCTCCTGTTCACCCGCCAGATGTTTCAGGGCAAGTTCGCCGCCGACGTCAGCTTCTCCGGCGATGCCCCCTGGTTCGTGACTTTCCAGAACGGCGCCTTTCGCGGGGATAAGGTCGAGGCCGGCGCGAGCGCTGCTCCCATCGAGACAGTTGCAGTCGACATCGCCGAGGGCGTTGTCCGCAACAAGCCGCAAGAAGTCTTCAAGGAAGCCAAGCAGGCAGTCGACCTGACCCAGGCCGAAATCATCGTCGCGGTCGGCCGCGGTATCAAAGAGCAGAAAAACATCGAGATCGCCAAACAACTGGCGGAAGCGCTGGGCGGCGAACTGGCCGCATCTCGCCCGATTTGCGATTCCGGCTGGCTGCCTATGGACCGCCAGATCGGCTCATCCGGGCAGACGGTAGCCCCCAAACTTTATTTGGCGCTCGGCATCAGTGGTGCCATCCAACACATCGTCGGGATGAAAGGGGCGCGCACCATCGTCGCCATTAATAAGGACAGCGAAGCGCCCATCTTCGAAATCGCTGACTACGCGGTGGTCGGGAACTTGTTCGAAGTCGTCCCGCCGCTCACGGAAGAAGTGAAGAAGGCAAAAGCTGGGGCATAGGACAGGTTTCCGGTTTCAAGTTTCGCGCAGGTGACACGCTGCTGACCGGCTTGGCCGAATCTTTGCGGGTCAAAAGTAAAGAGGTCTGCACCCGATTGATCCACCAGAAACTCGAAACCAGAAAACTGGAAACCGGAAACCTGAACCTCGAAACTGGAACCTAAATGCTTGCCTTTCGCAAACCCCTCGAAGGAATTGACCGCCCGCAGATGGAAGCTGACGTAGTGATCGTCGGCGGCGGCCCGGCTGGCATGGCCTGTGCCCTGCGCCTGTCGCAGCTCATCGACGAGCACAACGCCAAAAATCCCGGCGCTCCGCTCAGCAAAGAGAACATCTATGTCCTCGAGAAAGCCCGCGAGGTCGGCCAGCACTGCCTTTCCGGCGCGCTGCTCGACCCGCGCTCCATGCGCGAACTTCTTCCCGGCTTCGAGAAGGAGGCTCCGATCGACGCGCAGTGCAATAAAGAGGCCGTCTACTTCCTGACCCGGAAAGCCAAGTTCAAGCTGCCCATCACGCCGCCACCCCTGCGCGACCATGGCAACTACGTCATCTCGATCAACAAGTTCGTGAAGTGGCTGGGCGCGAAAGTTGAAGAAACCGGCATCACGATCTTCACCGGCTTCGCCGGCTCGCAACTGCTCTACGATGGTGATCGCGTCGCCGGAGTCCGCACCGACGACAAGGGTGTCGACAAAGAAAACCATCCCAAGTCAAATTTCGAACCCGGCTACGACCTGAAGGCCAAGGTCACCATCCTCGCCGAAGGCCCCCGCGGCTCGCTCACGAAAGAACTCGTCGGCAAATTCGACCTCGCCAAAGACCGCAACCCCCAAACCTACGGCGTCGGCGTGAAGGAACTCTGGGAAGTCCCCTCCGGCCGCATCGTCCCGGGCGAAGTCATTTACACCATGGGCTGGCCGCTCACGACCAGGGAATATGGTGGCGCCTGGATCTACGGGTCGAAAGACAATCTGGTGTCCCTCGGCTTCGTCACCGGCCTCGACTATCCCGACCCGCGTCTCGACCCCCACCACGTCCTGCAGGATTTCAAGCAGCATCCCTTTATCGCCACCCTGCTCACGGGCGGCAAGATGATCCGCTACGGCGCGAAGTCGCTCCCCTACGGCGGCTGGTGGGCGATCCCGCCTGTCGCTGGCAACGGCTGGATGATCCTCGGCGACTCCGCCGGCCTCGTGAACTCGCAGCGCCTGAAAGGCATTCATCTCGCCATCAAGAGCGGCATGCTGGCCGCCGAGACCGCATTCGAAGCTCTGAAGAACAGCGACGCCTCCGCCGCGACGCTCGTCCAGTACCAGCAGAAAATCGATGCCAGCTGGATCAAAGAAGAACTCTGGAAGGTTCGCAACTTTCATCAAGGATTTGAAAAAGGCTTCTTCGCAGGCCTCTTCCACGCTGGCCTGCAGCAGTTCACTGGAGGCCGCGGCCTCCGGAACCGCTATCCCGCGCAAGCCGGCCACGAGCACACGAAAAAGCTAGCCGAATTGCCCGCGGATGGCGGCGATGAAGCGCACCTGCTCGGCCCTGCCAAGGGCGATGGCAAGCTGACTTTCGACAAGCTTACCGACCTCTACCACTCCGGCACCAAGCACGAAGAAGATCAGCCCTCCCACCTGGTCATCGCCGACACCAACGTCTGCAACGCGCGCTGTGCGGTGGAATATGGGGGCCCCTGCCAGAATTTCTGCCCCGCGAACGTCTACGAACTGGTCGACGACGCCAGCCAGCCCCATGGCAAGCGCATCAGCCTGAACCCGGCGAACTGCGTCCACTGCAAGACCTGCGACATCGCCGACCCCTACCAGGTCATCACCTGGGTGCCGCCGGAAGGCGGCGGCGGGCCGAATTACGACGGCATGTAACCGCGCTATTTTGTCCAATTATAATTGGACATTATATTATATTTATGTCCAATTATAATTGGACATAATGTCGTATATTGTCCAATAATAATTGGACATCGCCACTATCTTGGGGAAATATGAAGCCCGAATTCCGAAGCTTACGAGCACGTCAGCTCCAGAGACTGCTGAATCCGCTCATTGCAGCAAAGGACACACCCCGCCCCCAGAAGGGATGGATTCGCGCTATTCGGGAGGTTGCTGGAGTCTCGGTGCGAGAACTAGCCGGCCGCTTGAGCAACTCCCCTTCGACGGGCCTGATCCCACATCTTGAAAAATCCGAGGCACAGTATCGCATAACCTTGGGGCGCCTCCGCGATGTCGCCGACGCACTCGGATGCCAACTCGTCTATGCCTTGGTTCCCAAAAATGGGAATGTTCAAGATCTGTTGGAGCAACGAGCGAGAGCCAAGGCCGAAGAGAACGTGCGCGCTGTTGAACATTCCATGGCGCTGGAAGATCAGGCCGTCGGGGGAATTGAGAAAAAGATCGACCAACAAACAAGGAAGATTCTTAAGGGAAATTAACCTTGGCAGTAGGAGACGAAAGCAATGAAAATACGCCACTATCGCAGGATGAACTAGCCGATCTAATTCCAAGCCTCGCAACAAAAGAAGACCTCAACGAGTTCGAAAGAGAAAACATTCTTGCAGCGAGAGATTGGGTTGTGACGACACGGACGAGTCCAAGAGACATGCTGTCAGTCGAATTTGTGAGGCGGTTACACTTTAGAATGTTTGCCCAGACGTGGAAGTGGGCAGGACAATATCGAAAAACCAACAAGAACATTGGGGTCCCTTTTCATGAAATTGCCGAGAAATTAGCGGTTCTGCTTGGAGATGTTCGCTTTTGGATAGACAATGCCACGTACGCCGCTGACGAGATTGCGGTTCGATTTCATCATCGCTTAGTTTCAATCCACCCATTCCCGAATGGCAACGGCAGACACGCTCGTCTTATCGCGGACGCTCTCTTGATTAAACTCGGACGGCCTGTGCTTACATGGGGACAGATCGACCTCAGCAAGCACTGCGATGCGCGCTCGCGCTACCTGCAGGCACTTCATGCAGCCGACGCGCACGATTACAAACTATTGATTGCTTTCGCACGATCCTAGAACATTCAGTCTGTTGGTTCGTGCTCAGTCCGTCAGAACTGGTGTAGCAGCGGGGGCTTGCCAGTGGCTTCCCAACTGTAAAATAGGCGTGCTTGCGTCTGGAAAGGCAACAACATATGGTGATCGAGTCCGTCCGCAAGATCTTGAGTCGGGTTTTGCTGGTTCTCATCTTCTGGTTATCCGCCTTCGCCCAGCAACCCGCTCCACCCGCCCCACCCCAGGAACCCAAGCCCCTCACCGCCCTCGAGCGCTATCGCCAATCGAAAATCCCCATCTTCATGAACGACTACGGCCAACTTGCCCGCTACCGCGATGCCAACCTCTCGCTCAAGCCGCCGGCGCCCGGCGAAAACCGAATCGTCTTCTTCGGCGACTCCATCACCGACGGCTGGAAGCTTGCCGACTCCTTCCCCGGCAAGCCCTACGTCAACCGCGGCATCAGCGGCCAGACCACGCCGCAGATGCTGGTGCGCTTCCGCGAGGACGTCCTTGACCTGCAGCCCAAGGCGGTCGTCATCCTCGCCGGCACCAACGACATCGCCGGCAACACCGGCCCCATGACGCTCCAGCAGATCGAAGCCAACTACACTTCTCTGGCCGAACTGGCCGCTGCCCATCAGGTCAAAGTCATCTTCTCATCCGTGCTGCCCGTGAATAACTACACTCCAGAAGCTCAGGAATTTTTCGCCGATCGACCGCCTGCGAAAATTATCGAGCTCAATCGCTGGCTCAAGAACTACTGCGCCGCTCACAACTGCATTTACCTCGACTACTTCAGCGCCATGGTCGACGACAAAGGCCTGCTCAAGAAAGAACTCGCCGACGACGGGCTGCATCCCAATCTGGCCGGCTACAAAGTCATGGCCTCCCTCGCGGAAGCAGCCATTGCGCATGCCGTTCCACATTCCGGACGCACTGACAACCACCAATGACGCCGCTGGCGGATGACCCGCACCGCGAACCATGCCTCGTCATCCTTCGCGCAGCGAAGGACCAATGCACCCTGCCGTCACCAGCACGAAGCTCAGATTCTTAGCGACGCTCCAATGACAAATCGCGACCTGCGACCCCTGCTACCGCTTCGCTTCGACTTCCGTCTCATGCTCATGCCCTTCGCCGCGCTGTTACTTTGCCTGCTCGCCATCCCCGCACTCGCGCAAGTTTCGCCTGCATCGTCCGGCCTCCCGACTCCCCCCGGCGCAAGAGTCATCAAGCTCACGCCCAAGCCCGGCGACTTCACCGAGCCCTCGATCGCGATCAATCCCAACGATCCGCGTCAACTCGTCGGCGCATTCCAGGTCAACGCCTCGGCGGCCTACTCGCGCGATGCGGGCCAGACCTGGAGCCTCGCCGAAAATACCGTGCCGCCCGACTACAAGATCTCCGGCGATGTCTCCGTCGCCTACGACAACCAAGGCCGCGCCTTCCTCTGCTACATCGCCTTCGACAAACTCGGCACCGAAAACTACTGGGCGCACAACGCCACCCGCAACGGCATCTTCGTGCGCCGCTCGCCTGACGGCGGCCAGACCTGGGAAAAAGATGCCAGCGTCGTGATCGCCCATCCCACCCAGCCCGGCATCCCGTTCGAAGACAAGCCCTACATCGTCGCCGATGCCACCCATTCGAAGTTCGCCGGCAACCTCTACATCGGATGGACCGAGTTCTCGCTGCAAAAGTCGGTCATGCTGTTCTCCCGCTCCACCGACGGCGGAAACTCCTGGTCGAAGCCCATCGAGATCAGCACGCGCGCGGGGCTCCCCCGCGACGACAATGGCGCCGTCGAAGGCTTTACCGGTGCGGTTGCCGCCGACGGAACTCTCTACGTCGTCTGGTGCGACCTTTCCGGCATCGTGTTCGCCGTCTCCCGGGACGGCGGCCGTAGCTTCTCGCGCTCGCGCACTGTCGTGAAGGCCGGCCCGTCCTACTTCAGCCCCGCGTCCGTCGGACGCGGCAACGGCTTCCCCCAGATCGGCATTGCTCCCCGCACGGGCCAGCTCTTCCTCACCTGGGCGGACTACACCAATGGCGACGTGGATGTTTTCTCCGCAACCTCGAAAGATCATGGCAAGCATTGGTCGTCGCCGGTTCGCGTGAACACCGACCCGCTGCACAACGGCCGCGACCAGTTCTTCCAGTGGCTGGCCGTCGATCCGGTGGATGGCTCCGAGAACATCATTTTCTGCGATCGCCGCGCCGATCCCGGCAACCGCAGCTACTACCTCACCCTGGCCCGCTCGATCGACGCCGGCCAAACTTTTCAGAATTACGCCTGGAGCACTCAGCCCTCCGACCCCAAGGACATATTCATGGGCGACTACATGGGCATCGCCGCCTACGGTGGCAAAGTCTTCGGCATCTGGGCGCGCACCGCGACCCCCGAAGAGATCCCGCCCGAAGCCTCCAAGCCCGCCGACCAAAAACCATCGGAGCGCGAGACGCCGCCCAAGAACGAGCTTCCGCGAAAGCAAGAAACTCCACCCCAGCCAGACGCCCCACCCAACTTCGAGACCACCAAGAAAGAGGCTCCCCCAAACGAGGATCCTCAGTTGACTGCAGATACCGCGTCACAGAAGGCCAAGCGGAAAGTTCTGTTCCTAGAAGTGGGATTGGCCGACTTCTCCGCAACTGCTGCTCGTCGCTGACAGGGATACCCGGAGGGACTACACCCAGACATGGGTATTCAGCCGCCGAAGGCGGGGAAATTCATTCGCCCGGCACGTAAGCGCCGGGAACGGTCAGCGTCGAGGACAAGCCCCAGAGCGGCGACGCGCCTCCGCGCAAAAAGCCGCAATCTCTCCCGCAAAAGCTCTATAATTGAACCCGAGTTTCCGACCTCCGCGACCGACGGGCATACCCTGGTGCTGGAGGCGAGGGAAGTCTGCTTTCTCTGCGGCTGTTCTCAGCGGCCTCTGCGGTAATGTTCCTGGCCGCGATCAGGCGAATGGCGTAGAGCAGACTTTCCAAGGGTGCCGGTGGAAACGCCGCCACCTCCCGCGCTTCGCAAGAGGCGCATTGGAAAGGAGACACTCGCCGGCGTGCCCGTCCGGGTGCGTGTCCATTTCCATTCTGAACCTTCAGCGCTCGGCATTCCCTCCGGGGCCGTGCCCAGTTGCTCGAATGGCTGATAGCTGAATGCTGCTTGCCGACAAATTCGGCCGCCCCATCACCGATCTCCGGATCGCGATTACCGATCGCTGCAACTACAAGTGTGTCTACTGCCGGACTGGCAACGAAGGCGCCCTGTACGGCGATCTGCCCTTTGCCGACTACCTGCGCATGGCTCGCGTCTTTGCCGGGCTCGGCATCAAGAAAGTTCGTCTGACTGGGGGAGAGCCCCTGCTGCGCCAGGGCATCGTGCAATTCGTCCGCGACCTCTCCCAGGTGCGCAGCGCCGACGGCCAGCCCCTCGAAGTCGCTCTCACCACCAACGGGCACCTGCTCGCCGAAATGGCCCAGCCTCTCAAAGATGCGGGGATGCATCGCGTCACCGTCAGCATGGACGCGGTCGATTCCGAGCGCTTCGCCCGCATCACCCGCGTGTCCAACGGCTACGAGCGCGTGCTCGCCGGCATCCGCGCCGCCAAACGCGCTGGCCTTGATCCCGTAAAAGTGAATTGCGTTCTACTGCGCGGCTTCAACGAAGATCAGATCATTCCCTTTGGCAGGTTCGCCCGCGTGGAAGGCGTGGTACTGCGCTTCATCGAGTTCATGCCGCTCGAGGAAGACCGCGTCTGGACTCCCGACGTGGTGGTCCGGCTCGACGAGATCCTCGAGCGCATGGCCGAGTACCGGCCGCTGGTTGAAATCCCACACCTGCGTTCCGAGACGGCGCGCCGGTACCGCTTTGACGATGGCGTCGGCGAAATTGGCATCATCGCCCCGGTCTCGCATCCCTTCTGCGGACACTGCAGCCGGGTCCGCCTGACTTCCGACGGCAAGATCCGCACCTGCCTGTTCTCCGTCTGGGATCACGACCTGCACGCCCAAATGCGTCGCGGCGCGACCGACACGCAACTGGAAGACTTCATTCGCGGGGTGATGCTCAAAAAAGAAGCCCGCCATCACATCGGCGAGCCTGATTTTGTTCCCGCCTCGCGCACCATGGTGCACATCGGCGGCTAGTGGTCGAAAACTCAACCACAATGGACCCCAAGGCCATCTAGCCCCGATCGTCCCGAGTCGAGGAAAGTCCATATCTGCCTGATTCCCGAGTCCGGCCCCGGAGACCTGACCCCTAATACCTTAAGACCCAAGACCCGGCCGGTAACCTCCCCTCCGTCACCAAGCGCCGGCCGCCGCCATGAATTAGAATGAGGGTAGTTATGGCCACCCGTACTTTTACCCTGCAAGATGCGCAAGTTCTTCTTCCCACCCTGGAGTCATTGCTGCGCACCGCCATCAAAAGCAAGCTGTTCATCGAAGAGGTGGATGCTGAAGTCCAGGACCTCGCCCACCGCATTTTCCTGAACGGCGGCACACTGGTAGACGTGGTGGCGGTCGCTCGCCGCAAGGCCGAGCGCGAACGGGCCGTCCAGCGCGCCAAGGATGCGGTCGCTGAAATCCATGCCACCGGCGTTCAGGTCAAGGATATCGACATCGGACTGCTCGACTTCCCCTGCAAAGTGGAAGGGGAAATCGTGCTTCTGTGCTGGAAACTCGGAGAACAAAAGATCACGCACTGGCATTCCCCGGAGGAAGGCTTTGCCGGACGCAAGCCCATCGACGAGCGCATTGAGCGGGCAGGGAAGAAGAAACACTAACCCCGTCCTTCGCGGATGGCCATGAGTCGTTCGCGGACGACCTGCTTTGCCGTGAGATTTGCCCCGCTTTGAGACACCAGCCGCCAGCATTGCCTGGGAGTATCTGATCCTGTCCGCGCATCGGTGGTGTGCGCTGTTTGACATCTGGGGTCCGGCCCGTCGAAATTTGAATCTCACCAATTTGAGTCGCGCCCACGCCAACGAGCAACCGCGATTCAGCCAACGACAATGTCCAAAGAATGGGATGCCACGCTCTACCATCAGATTTCGGCTCCGCAAGTGAGCTGGGGCAAGAAGGTGCTCGCGCGCGTTTCGTTGCGTGGCGACGAATGCCTTCTGGACGCGGGCTGCGGCACTGGTCGCCTGACTCGCGACCTGCTGGAGGCGTTGCCCCAGGGGCGAGTGGTCGCGCTCGATGTTTCCCGGAACATGCTCGAAGCGGCGCGCGCTTACCTCGAACCCGATTTCGGCGGTCGCGTGGAATTTGTCTGCTGCGACTTGCTCGACCTTCCCTTTGAGCGGAAATTTGACGGTATTTTCAGCACCGCGTCGTTTCATTGGGTGCTTGACCATGACCGGCTGTTTCGCAATCTTTTTCGCGCTCTCCGTCCCGGAGGATGGTTGTGCGCGCAGTGCGGCGGCGGGAAAAACATCGCTCGCTTGCTCGCGCGGGTCGAGCGCCTGATGGCTTCTCCGGCTTACGCAACTTACTTTGCGGGCTATCTGTCGCCGTGGGAGTACTCCGATGCCGAGACGGCGGCGACGCGCCTGCACCGTGCCGGTTTCGAGCAAATCGAAACCAGTCTCGAGGAAGCGCCCACCACGTTTTCCGGCGCAGTCGAGTTTCGCCAGTTCGTGGAGAGCGTTATCTTGCGTCACCACCTGCAACGTATTCCCGAGGATGCCGTGCGCCAGCGCTTCTTAGCCGAATTGACCCGGCAATCCGCGGCCGACGAAACGCCTTTCCTGCTCGACTACTGGCGGTTGAACCTGCAGGGAAAAAGAGCGCAGTAGCGGACAAGGCGCCCATCCCGCCATCGCAGCTCTCCTTAGAAGACGGAAGCCTGGCGACTCACGGCTGAAGCCCGCCCTACGGTCTTCCTCCCGGATTCCACCGTGGCTGGAACTCGGAATTCACCAACCACTCCAGCGGGCCGATCAGGGATCCGATCACGGTGGTCATGTGCTGGAAATCGATGTGTGCGACATCGTCGCTCGGCTGATGATAGTCCGCGTGCATTCCGAAGCTGGAAGCGGTTTGCGCGACGATTCCTTTCTTGGCAAGCACGTAATTATCCGAACGCAGGAAGAAGTGTTCCTCCGGGCGCGCATCGGCCACCAGTTTGGCTCCGTGCGCAGCCAGCGCCGGACCCAGGTTGGACCGCTCCCAGCCCGAGAGCCACAGCGAGTCGCCCACATACTTCGGATCGCGTCGCCCGATCATCTCGAATCCCAGGTTGCCGGCGATCTCCGCCAGCGGCACCGGCGGGTGTTCTTCAAACCAAGTGGCACCCAGGCCCCCATCCTCTTCGCTGCCAAACAGGGCAAAGAGCACGGTCCGTTTTGGCTTTGGTCCCGAGGCCAGCGCCCGCGCCAGTTCCAGCACGGCCACCGTTCCGGAGGCATCATCATCCGCCCCGTTATAGATAGAGTCGCCATGCACGGCCGGCCCGACGCCCAGGTGATCCAGATGCGCGCTGAGCAGGATCGCACAGCTACGCAGCAAGCGATCGGACCCGACAATCTTGCCGACTGCGCTCCACGTGTAGCCCTTCTCGGATGGACCAACTTCGCCATCGAAGTAAATCACGGTACCGTCGGGAATGCCGTTCAGGTTCGCCAGCGCTCCGTTGCTGAGTGCAAACACGTTGCCAGTGCCGGCATCTAACACCGGCATCGCCGAGCTGCCTTCCAGTTTCCTGGGCAGCTTGGGCAGGGTTTTGCCGCTCTCCTCCCAACTGTTCAGCGCGGCGGGCGATGCCGGCACCAGTACTGCGGCCGCGCCGCTATCCACGGCCGCGAATGCCGTAGCCCGAATTTTCTTGCGATCTTTACCCAGGATCAGCACCACCGCACCCGATGCGGCCTTGGCAACATCGGGCGCTTCCTGCGCCGAGCTTCCGTGCAGCGCGGTCTGTTGCATAGAAGGCCCGCCCCGGTCCGAATCGACCCGGTGCAGGGGGCCTTTGAATTTCGTGTCGGAGAGGTAGAGCGTCAGCATCTCCTTGCCGTGCGTCCACAGAATCTGTTGCGCGGGAATTCCGTCGCCGGGAGTCATGAACCGCAACTGCGGCGGGGCCGTCAGTGTCTGCCGTTCCACCACCGCCCGTTGCACATAGCTTCCATCGCCGGCGGCCGGCTCAATCCCATATTGCTCCAGTTGCGATCCCACGTAGGTTGCAGCCAGCAGTTCGTCGGCGGTGCCGCTGCCTCTACCCCGCAAGGCGTCGGAAGCGAGAAAATCCATCTGCGCCCGGATGCAGGCTGCGCACACCGTTGGCGTCGTTAAGCGCGCCGGCCCCGAGGACTTCGCCGCCATTCCGGGTCTTCGAGCCGGGGATGTGCTTCTCTTCGTGTGCTCGGGCCGGGCTGGTTGCGTCTGTGCCTGGAGAAAGGTGGCGGGAAGACAAAAAATGAGAGCAAATGTCTGCAAGGCCTGGCGCGACCTTCGTTCTTTCATGGGGACTGAGATTATAAATTGGGATGCGCCGGCGCACCGTCACGGCGGGGTCCACTAAATTCTCAGGCGAAGCCTGGCAGTTACCCCGAGGTCCTTGCGATTCCTGTAAGCCGGTGATGGCTGGACCTCGGTCTGCTACAATTTGCTTACCCCGAAATGTTCTGATCAAGCTTTACCTACGAGGGTTTTTGGTCTATGTCGAGTTCCCGTCGCAAGCTCCAACTGGTTGCATCCTTTGGCGTTCTTGTTCTGATGGCCGCGGCGGTGGGCTGTCACGGATTCTTTGTCGATCCGGTGCTCTCGAGCATGTCGGTTTCTACACTGCAATCCACCAACTTGGCGAACGTCGGGAATACCGTGCAACTGCAGGCCACTGGGGTCTTTGACGACGGCAGTCATAAAAATCTCACCGGCACCGCCACCTGGAGCGTCACCTCCGGCGCTGACTTTGTCAGCGTGAATGCGGCTGGTCTGGTAACCGCTCTGAAGCTGCCCACCACGGGCGCCACCACGTCGGCGACGGTGCAGGCTGCGGCGCAATCCTCCAACGGTACGGTGGTTTCGGGGACCGTTACCATCACGGTCGGGCAATCGACCACGCTCACCCTCACGTCCAACCCGGCCAGTCCCATCAGTCTTGCGGTTGCAGGAAGCGGTTCTACCGTGACTTTCGGCGCCACCTTGAACGGGACCGACAAGACCACTTCCACCACGTTCACCTCCAGCAACTCGAACATCATCAGCATCACGAGCGGCAGCAGCGGAACGTTAGGCGGGACCACGGGCACGGTGACCATTACCGCCACCGATTCCACGGACAATGCAACCGGCACTTTGCAAGTGACTGTGAATCCATAGTTGTAACTTGGCCGCAGCCCGGATGCCGGCAGCGCCGCGGAAGCGTCCTGGGCTCGCGGGCAGGGCTGCCCCGCAAGATTCTCAGTTTGATTCTCTTTCAGCTAAGTCATTGAAAATTCGTTGAAGTGGATTTCCAGGGCCAGAAACGGGTTGCACTCACGCCGTAGAATGCCCATTAATAGCGTCCAGAAGCCGCTAGAGGGCATTTCAGGAGGACGCCCATGGTTTACTTCGTCCGGTGCTCCAGCGACTCGCCATGGGTCATCTAAACGAAAATATTATCTACAGGATAATCCGCCCAAAATGGTCGGACTGGGCATTTGGACTCCGTGACCGATGAGACTGGGCGGGAGTGCCGGATGCTGGTTCAGTCCGCGGCTTCCGGTATGCACCTCCGAGCAAGCTCGGGTAGGGGCAGCACCCGCCCGGGCGCGATATATTGTTTCCAGAACCCTGTGAAAACATTTCTGCGAGTGCGGCGCCGGAAGAGCCTGTTGGCAATGCTGCTGCTCCTGGCCTTGGTCCCGGGATGTGGACGAGGCAAAGGGCGCGTGCTCGAGGTCATGTATGTCTCGGCGCCGCAGGCGTTTCTGCGGGACCGCGTGGCCGCGGTTTACAGCAAGACCGCGACCGTCAAGAATGGCGATCGTGTGGACGTGCTCGACCGCGAGAAGCGCTTCGTGAAAGTGCGTACCTCCGCCGGCATCGAGGGCTGGATCGAGCAGCGCTACGTCATCAGCCAGCAGGTTTTCGATCACTTCCAAAGCCTCACCCGGGAGCACCAGCAGGACCCGGTGCAGGCGACGGGCACCACGCGCAACGATACCAATCTGCACATCGAGCCGGGTCGCGAGAGTGACCACCTCTATCTGCTGCCGGCCGCATCGAAAGTTGCCGTGCTGGTGCGGGGCACTGCCGAGCGCAGCGGCGCGCTCGCGTCTCCCAATCCGGCGAAGAAAAACCAGCCCGCGGTGCCCGTGCTCGAGGACTGGTGGCTGGTGCGCGACGCGCAGGGCCGCGCCGGGTGGCTGCTGGCGCGCATGGTCGATCTCGATGTGCCCCTTGAAATTGCGCAGTACGCCGAGGGACAGCGCTTCATCGCGTTCTTCGCGCTCAACCAGGTGCAGGACAGCGACAAAAAAGTTCCGCAATACCTCGCCCTGCTCACCGAACCGAAAGATGGGCAGCCCTTTGACTACGACAAGGTCCACGTCTTCACCTGGAACGTGAAGCGTCACCGCTACGAGACCGCTTACCGCGAGCGCAACCTGAACGGCGTGCTGCCCGTGACCATCACGCACGAAGATTTCGGGAAAGAAGGCGACCTCCCGGTATTCATCCTGCGCGTGAAAGACGATCGCGGAAAGGTTGTGGAGAGGAAATACAAGCTGAATACCCCGATCGTGCGGCGCGTGCTGGCCCCGGGCGAGGTGCCGGTGAAAGCGGCAGCCGCCGCGAAGAAGAAGAAACGGCGGTAGAAGGGCAGACTCCGGGCTTCAGGCTCTAGGGCTGCGCTGACATCTTGAATCGATCAGAGATTTTTCAGCGGGTGTGGGTTGCGCGTGGGCCATGGGGGCTCACCGGATTTATCGGCAACCGGGGGCGCGAACCGTAATGAGTGTGGACCCAGCCACTCCTTGCTGGCACAGCGGCCAACCTGGTTCTGTTCCTTTCCCGGGCAAGATTCGCCGCGTTCTAACCTTCAGTGCCTCTGGCCCGTCTATAATGCGTCACTACTTTTCCTCGTGACGGCTTCCGACTTCGTTTTCCCCGGAGATTTTCATGCGCTGGTTGATGGCCTGGTTTCTGCTTGCCCTGATGGGTTGCTGTGGCGCGTCGGCCCAGCAATCCGACACCTCAAAGCCTGTCGAGATTTCAAAAAGCAAGGAAAAGAAGTCCAAGCCTCAAGTGCCGGCCCAGGCGACACCCGATGCGAAGGTTCCGGAGCCAGCGCCCGCTCCCGAAGCCAAGGCTGAGCCGGCCAAGGAATCTCCCGCTGACAAGGAGGAGCACAACGATGTGGCGGAGGTGGCGCCGGTCGTGAGCCACCACCAGATCACCGTCGGCGGCAAGCTGCTCAAGTACACCGCGACCGCCGGGCGTCTGCCCATTAAGCGCGGCGACGGCAAGATCGAAGCCGAGATGTTCTTCGTCGCCTACACCCTCGACGGGCAGGAGGCGGCAAGGCGTCCCCTGACTTTCGCGTTCAATGGGGGACCGGGGTCGGCTTCGGTATGGCTGCACATGGGCTCGGTCGGGCCCAAGCAGGTGGTCATGCAGCCCAACGGTTTTATGCCCGCCCCGCCGTACCGCATCACGGACAATCCCGATACCCTGCTCGACAAAAGCGACCTGGTGTTTGTGGACGCGATTGCCACCGGCTTCAGCCGCGCCGCCAGCGCCGAGTTGATCAAGAAATACCTGGGCGTGAAGGGGGACATCGAGGCTTTCGGAGAGTTCATCCGGCTTTACATCACGCGCTACGACCGCTGGTCCTCGCCCTTGTTCATCCTGGGCGAAAGCTATGGAACGACCCGGGCCGCGGGCATCGCCGGCTACCTGGCCGATCACGGCATCTCGTTCAACGGCATCACGCTGCTTTCGACTGCGATGGATTTTGGCACGCTCGAAGGGACCAAGAACAACGACGTCCCTTACTTCCTGCTGGTGCCGTCGTTCACCATGATTGCCGCTTACCACAAGCGCCTGCCGGCGGACTTGATGCAGGACCTCACCCGGACCCGCGAGGAGGTGGAACGCTGGGCAAGCAGCGACTATCTGCTGGCCTTGTCCAAGGGCGACTCGCTTCCCGCCGAAGAGCGGCAAAAGACGATCGACGCCTACGCGCGCTATACCGGACTCGACAAGAAACTGATTGACAACGCGAATTTGCGGATCGATGTCCAGCAGTTCACCCACAACCTGTTGCTCGATCAGAAACTGCGGGTGGGCCGGCTCGACGGGCGTTTCACCGGGATCGATCCCGAAGGCCTGCTGGATACCCGTTTCTACGATCCCACCGGATCTGCGATCGTTCCTCCCTACACCTCGGTGTTCAATCAATACTTGCGCACCGAACTGGGCTACCGGGTGGACATGCCTTACAAGGTCTTTGCCTGGGAAGAGCCCGCTTTTCAGAAGTGGGATTGGGGCGACGCGGAGAAAGGTTTCCCCAACACCGCACCGGGACTGCGCGCCGCGCTGGTGAAGAATCCGTATTTGAAAGTGCTGGTGATGGAGGGCTATTACGACCTGGCGACACCGTACGCCGCCGCCAATTATTCCATCGACCACCTCAGCCTGGGCCCGGACTATCGCAGAAATATCTCGTTCGCCACCTACGAAGCCGGGCACATGGTGTACGTGGATGGCCCGTCGCACGCGAAGATGACGAAGGATCTGGCCGACTTTATGGGGAAGTGTCTGGAATCCGGTCATTAATCGCGGGCTCGTGGCGGTGTCGAAGAGGGTTGGTGTTGGCCAACGATCGGCGCCCGACGACTAGTTATAGAACTGCGCGATGTTCTCGACCACCCACTGCTGCTCGTCCTCGGTGAGTTCCGGGAACATGGGGAGGGCGAGCACTTCGCGGGCTGCGCGCTCCGACTCGGGCAAGTCGCCTTCGCGGTATCCGAGATAGGCAAACGCCGGCTGCAGGTGAAGTGGAATCGGGTAGTAGACTTCGGTGCCGATTTTCCGATCGGCGAGGAATTGCCGGAGTTCATCCCGGCGCCGGGTTCGGAGCACGTACTGGTGGTAGACGTGATGCGCGTGCGGGGTGGTTCCCACCACCCGCACCGGAGCGTCTCCGGTGGGCGAAACCAGCCCCGACTGCGTAAGCAGGCGATCGTAGGTGGCGGCGTGCGCGCGCCGTTTCCGGTTCCAGGTCTCAACGTGGGGAAGTTTTACGCGCAAGACCGCGGCCTGCAAGGCATCCAGCCGGCTATTCCAGCCCATCTCTTCGTGAAGGTAGCGGCGCGGGCTGCCATGATTGCGCAGGCGCCGCATGCGTTCCGCAAAGTCCGGATTCTGAGTGGTGACCAGCCCGGCCTCGCCGTAAGCGCTCAGGTTTTTCGAGGGATAGAAGCTGAACGCAGCCGTCGCCCCCAGCGAACCGGCGGGCGCCTGTCGCCAACTGGCGCCGATGGCCTGGGCGGCGTCTTCCACGACCACCAGGTTGAATTCGCTGGCCAGCCGGCCCAGCCCGTCCATGTCTGCGCACTGCCCGTAGAGATGTACGGGCAGCAGGGCGCGAAGATGCGTCGACTTGCCGGCGCGCAGGTACGCTTCAACCTTGGCAGCATCGAGATTCAAGGTATGGGGATCGACGTCGAGCAGAATGGGCCGGGCTCCGGCGCGCACGATGGCGCTGGCGGAGGCAAAGAAGCTGAAGGCGGTGGTGATGACCTCGTCGCCGGGTTGCACGCCCACGGCCGCGAGGGCGAGCCAGAGCGCGTCCGTCCCGGATGCGCATCCGACCGCGTGGGCCGTTCCCGTGAATGCCGCGACTTCCTGTTCCAGCGCACCGACTTCCGCGCCCAGAATGAAATGCTGCGATGAGCACACCCGCTCCACCGCCGCGAGAATCTCCTGGCGAATCTCGGCATACTGCCGGCCCAGATCGAGCATGGGGACGCCCGCCAGATGGACGCGGGCACCCTTCGTCGGAGTAGGCGGTGAATTCACGGATGAGAAATTCTAGCAGGTTAGTTCCGGAGCCCCGGACCGCGCGCATCCCGAAGGAGTGCGTTCGCGATCGCAGGCCTGCTCGAGGGTTCGAGTTCGGCCCGGCCCTTCAGGCGCGCGGCTGCAACCTTGGGAAGGGAGGCGTGGCGTGACCGTGGTCGAGCGCGTCGCGCCATCGATCCAGGGAGTGAAGCAAGCCCGCCAGGTCCAGTCCTCGGTATTCAGCAGGATAGAGCGATAAGTTGCGGCGGGCTCGCTCCATCAGCGACCGGCATCCCACCTGGTTGCCGCGGGAATGATGGTGCATTGCCACGGCAACCTGAATCAATCCCTGCAGAAACTTGCGTTCCGGCTCGGGCGCCGCACGCCAGACATCCTCCAGGACCTCGTGAGCTTCAAAGAAACTGTGCTGGTTGAAAAGTTCAATCCCCTCGAGATAATGGTCGGGCGGCATGGTGAGATTATCTGCAGCCTCCACCTGGATCGGAAGGGCAGCGGTTCGTATGCGAACGCCTGGTCGCGCCCGAGACAGGCCGGAAGTGCAGTCGCGCGTGAACGAAGGGTCCGCGGTCTCGCGCGGAAATGCCTTCTTAAACCGCGTGGGCCAGGATTCTGCGACGGGGCCGATGTCTTGACGCCCGTCCTGAATGACAATACCCTAATTACCTAACTGCATGCTTATGTCGGTATCTGCCGTAGTGCGCTCGCCACGCCGGTTCGCTCCCGCGAGTCTGGTCATTCTCACGCTGTTACTGGCGCTGCCGGGGCTGTGCGCATCGAAGGATTCCAAACTCCCTAAGAAATACAGTGAGTGGCTGAAAAGGGATGTTGGTTACATTATTTCGAGGGAGGAGCGAGATACCTTCCGCAATTTGAGCAGCGATGAGGCCCGGGAAAAGTTCATCGAGCACTTCTGGGAGATTCGCAACCCCAACCCCGGGGCCCCGACGAATCCCTATCGCGAGGAACACTACAAAAGGCTGGAGTATGCGAGCGACCACTTTGGCAAGTTCCGGGATGGCTGGAACACCGATATGGGCCGCATTTACATCACCCTGGGCGAGCCGCAGCAAAAGGCGCGGTACGTGGCACAGAGCGGTGTCCGCGGCATGGAGATCTGGTTTTACTCCAGCACGCACCCGGCTCTGCCGCCATTTTTCTACATTGTGTTCTACGAGAAAGACTTTGGGGACTTCCGGCTTTACAGCCCTTACATGGACGGGCCGCAAAAACTTGTCACCGGCATTCAGGCGGAACAGGGCCGCGTGCAGTCCGTGTTACAGATTGATCACATCCTGGGGCGCGAAGTCGCGCGCACTACCCTCAGCCTGCTCCCGGGCGAACCCGTGAACCTGAACGACGCCAATTCAACCCTCCTGTCCGACCTGATGCTGGGGACCATCAGAGATCTGGCCAATCATCCCTTCACGATCGAAGCCCTGAAGATGCATCAGGCTTTGAACGAGGACGTGACCCACCGGGTGATCTTGCCGGGGGACTTGCTCAACGTCTTGTGTGTCCCGCTGCGTGACCGGCAAGGCCATGTGCGTCTCCACTATGTCTTACGCCTCTCACAGCCGGAGGACTTCGCCGTAGCGCAAGCGGATAAGCGGTTCTATTACTCGATCGACACGACGGTACGGGTAATCGGGTCCAACGGAAAAGAGATTTTCAATCGCCAGCGAAAAATCGCGCGCTACGTAAGTAAGGATGACCTCGACTTACTGAAGGGCAAGCCGGTCGCTTATCAAGGATGGGTGCCGCTGGGGCCGGGGAAATACAAGCTCAAGTTCCTGTTTACGAACCTGCTGACGAAAACCAGCTTTCCCGCAGAACGGGACGTCACCATCCCCGAGGTCGCGCCGCAAGACTTTTACGTCACCGACCCCGTGCCCTTTTCCCAAGCCGACGCTGCGGATCCGGCACAGGCGGATTTTCTGCCGTTCACCGGCGGTGGAGTTCGTTTCCGGCCTTACGTGGGGAAGGAACTCGCGCTCGTCCCCGGGCAGGACCTGAAGTTTTTTTACCAGATATGGCGGCCCCAGGGCGCGGGGAAGAACGGGAGCGCCGGCAAGCTCCTGGTGGATTATGCCTACGGGCGGCCCAGCTACTCGGGCAGCTCACAGACCATCCACGAAGAGATTACGACCGACCAGTTTGACATTCATGGATCGATGATCAGCGGAAAGAAAATCGACACGACTGAGATGGGCGGAGGAAATTACCGGCTTACCATCTCGCTGACCGATCCGGACGCGCAGCAAAAACGGTTCAGCACCATGCCGTTTCAGATTGTGAACGACAACAATTCGCATTCCGAGAGCTGGCAGATCGACGACGATGGTTTGGCCGATTACGTTACGTCCGGGCAAGCCGATTTCGATCGTGGCCTGGTTTATCTGGCCAAGGGTGACTCGCCAACCGCGATTGCCGCGTTCCTGGAAAGCTTGCATAAGGATCCGACCAACGAACGAGCTCGGGCGCGCATTGCCGATTACTATTTCCAGCAGCGGGACTTTGGAAAAGTTGTCGATCTGTTCGCGCATGCGGAAGTCACCGCGAAGACGGAAGAGGGGACAATTCTGGCCGTGGCCGACAGCCTCGACCGGACGGGGAAATCCAACAAGGCAGTTGACCTCCTGGAGTCTGCGCTGAAGGTCAAACCGCCGAGCGGGCCGCTCTACCTGGCGCTGGGAAACTACTATCAGCACCTGGGAAATAACGATCAAGCCGCGGCCTTCCAGAATAAAGGGCGAGCGTTGATGACGGCAGAGCCCCCAAAGCCCGACGAATCTCAATAAGACAGGGTACTTCAACACCGCCCCACGCGCTGTTATGTCTAGCCTGGGCACTATGAAAACTCATATGCCCACCTTGTGAAACGTACGGTTATCCGAAGAACCGCCTGACAGCAGGCCGGTTTTCCCATCGGGTCTTACCTGTAACCTCATCAAAACACACCCCTAGACTGATTTCAGTTGCGATGTACTGTTTTGGAACCGGGTGTGCACTGGTGTGTCTGAGCAATTTGTTTCACGTCGCTGTTTCAAGGCTCATCGTGCGACTGCAATGTTGACCCAGGGAAAGATTAAACAAGGAGGAGTTGAAGCTTATGGCGAAAAGGCTGGTAGCTGTTTTTGCCCTCTTCGCATTGACCTTTAGCCTCACGGCGATCGGCTTTGCGCAAGAATCCACCGTAAAGGGCAATCTAGGTGGCGTGGTAACCGACCCGAGCGGCGCAGTTGTTGCCGGCGCCAATGTGGCCATTGTTGGTCCCACGGGAGAAAAAACCGCGGTCACGGACGCGGAAGGGCGCTTTCTGTTCCAGGTGCTGACTCCCGGGTACTACAGCGTAAGAATCACCAAAGAAGGATTCAAAACAGCAGAGATCAAGTCAGCAGAAGTCGTTACAGGTCGCACCTCTAGCGTCAGCGCGAAACTGGAGCTGGGGACCTCCGCGACTACGATCGAAGTTAGTGCTTCCTCCATCCAGGTCGACACGACCTCGACGGCAGTCGGATCCAATATGACCGACACGTTTTACCAGTCGGTTCCGGTGGCGCGTGGCGTGACCGGCCTCTTCTACGCGGCGCCTGGAGTTACCTCTGGCGGTGGCACAGGGACAGCGAATCCCTCCATCGCGGGTGGCACCGGCCTGGAGAATAACTATGTTGCGGACGGCGTGAGCATCACCGATGGCGGCTTCGGCGGCATTGGAGTGTTCTCGCGTGTTTACGGTTCGCTCTCCACCGGCATCAATCTTTCTTTCGTTAAGGAAGTGGACGTAAAGACCGGCGGTTTTGAAGCGCAGTATGGAAAGTCCACCGGCGGAATCGTACAGATCGTCACCAAGAGTGGTTCGAACCAGTTCCACGGAACCGTTGGCGGTTATTTTGCGCCTCAACAGCTAGAAAAGCAGCGGCTGTTCTCGGACGACTTTGGAACGGGTAGCGCCGCCGAGCGCTTTAACCTGCAAGGAAAGATTCTCCACCAGAGTAACTATGATGTGGATGGCGAAATCGGTGGGCCACTAATTAAGAACCGGATCTTCTTCTTTGGTTCATTCAACCCACAGTGGAACCGGGACTATAACCAATTTGCGCAGTACCGCAATCCCTCCGATCTTGGGACAGCGGCAAGCGTACCTGGCGGAACGCAGACCGTCCTCGGTAATTATGAGACGCCGGCGCGAGTGTATTCTTACGCGGGCAAAGTCACATTGAAGCTGAGCAATAACCATCAAGTGGAAGGATCAATTTTTGGCGATCCGACCTATGGCGACTTTAGTGCGAATGGCAACGCCGGACCGCAGACCGCTTCAAAGACGACGTTCGACAAGTTGCAGTATGGTACGCGGAACGTGGCTGCCCGTTACAACGGAACTTTCAGTCCAACTTGGCTGGTAAACGCATCGTTCGCATGGGGGCATAACAACCTCAACGACACACCGTTCGCTCCGGACTCGTACCAGATTGTCGATCGGGTGCAGAGGATTCCTTGTGATCTTCCCGGTTCGCCGAACCCCGATTGCTCGGCGGCCACAAGCCCGCTGCGCGGCCAGTTTACTCGCCAGGGCCTGGGCTATTACGAAAATACAACAGGCGACAACTACGGGATCAACGTCGATACTTCGAAGACGGGTAATTTCCTCGGCTCGCACAACGTCACCATTGGCTATCGCTATGACCGTTCGCACTACGATGGGACGAAGCTGCGGTCCGGCGCGAATATCATGATCGACCCGGCGTTTGTTACCTCTGATATACATCTTTTCCCGGGCGGAGGTCCTTTAGCTGATGCGCTAATTGCAAACGGGACAAACGCGGCCTTCCAGTTCCGCGCTCGGGGTGCGAGTTCATGTATCCCGGACACTGGAATACCTGGGCCTTTTTCAGCAGAGATGTACGTGCCAGGAATTGGCATTCCGGCCGACCCTACTCAGATAGGACCCGACGTCTGTCCTGACGGTGGGGTCGGTGTCAACCTGCGCCAGACGCGTGGCGAGTTCGGACAGTTGAACTTCAAGACAACGTCGAACTTCAATACCGGCTTCGTGCAAGACAACTGGTCGTTGAACAAGTATGTAACCGTGAACGCTGGCTTGCGGTGGGAGCAGCAGCAGGTGAAGGGCGTAAACGCAAAGTACACGTTCAACGACAACTGGTCTCCACGTTTCGGCCTCACGATCGATCCGTGGGGCAATCGCAAGAGCAAGGCCTTTGTTAACTTCGGTCGATACACCGAATCCTTGCCCTTGGATATCGCCATCCGCTCGCTGAGTTCGGAGTTCGATTTCGGGGATACGAACTGGGTGCCTCCTACGGATGGGGCAGGTCACGTGTTGATCCAGCCGGATGGCACGATCGACCTGTCAACTTTAGAAGGTACAAACAACCCGGTGAACACGGCTGACGGGTACATTCGCAGCTTCAACTCCGGCGCGTCAGCGCAGGCTGCGGTTGCGTTTGCCCCGCGTACACGAAGCGAGTATCTTGACGAGTTTATTGTCGGATTCGAGCATGAATTCTCAGGCTCGGGCGTCGTGTTCAGTACGCGCTATGTAGATCGCCGTATGAAGCGCATCATCGAAGACTTGGCTGCCCTGTCGCCAGAAGCGGCGGAAGCTGGCCTCACCCAAAACTATTTCATTGGTAATCCCAGCAAAACCACGGATTACTTTACCAACCCCGGGCAGGTCCTCTTCACTGCTGTCCCAACCGATTTCGACCCAGATACAGGCGCATACGTTGGACCGGCGGTGGCTGGTTGCGCAGCGGATACATTTTATGTCCAGCCGTTGGACAGCAACAGTAACATCGTGACGCTCCCTAACGGCCATAACGCAATGTGTGTTTCCAATCCGGCCACAGCAGGCCTGCCCATTCCGGATGGAGTCCCTGACGGTTTCGTGAACGTTAGCCGCGTCTACCGAGCCGTTGAGTTCGAGGTGAACAAGTCGATGTCGAAGGGCTGGCAAATGCGCGCGAACTATCGAATTGCCAAGTTGATCGGCAATTACGAAGGTTCGTTCCGCAACGACAACGGCCAGACCGATCCGAACATCAGTTCGCTGTTCGATTTCACTCAGGGCGACTTCAACCTTCTGGGTCAGCAGTTCGTACCCGGCGTGCTGAACACGGACGTTCGCCATCTGGTGAACGGCTTCGTGAGCTACACGTTCAACGGAAACCGCGCCAAGGGCCTGACCATGGGCTCCTCGGTGCACTTCCAGACGGGTATCCCCATCAACAACCTGTACGCACACCCCGTGTATGCCAACGCTGGCGAGATTCCATTCTGCGCAGATAACACCACCAACTGCACTTCGGCTCGTGGTTCTCTGGGGCGGACGAAGGATTTCGGCACGATCGACTACCATATCGACTATCCCATCCGGATCACGGAAGGGACCAGACTGCGGCTGGCGGCTGATTTCTTCAACATCACCAATAATCGCACGCAGCTGCGTGTGGATCAGCAGCAGCAGCTTACAGTCGGCGTGTTGAACGCAGACTTTGGCAAGCCGACCGGCGTTGGTCCATCAGCCGTGAACGGCAACACCGCCCCGGGCTACCTGCGTCCGTTCTATGCCCGCTTTGGTGTGAAATTCGAATTCTAGACAGACTAGGATTCTTTACACAGGGAGGGCCTCGTGCCCTCCCTGTTTATTTTGCGGCGAGGAATCGTCTCGATTTGAACGAACCGGTTCGATGCTTGAGGCAGGGGACCAGGAAAATGGGGATGCGTAGTAAAATTTTCGGCTGATTTAAGCGTCCACAACAGCGGAGGCCTCATGCTCAGGAGCTTGCGATTTCTGTTGGTCCTTTTCTTGATTGCTTCAGCCCTTCCCTCATGGGCAGGCTTTATCCGCGGCCAGGTACGTTTCGATGACGGCCGGTTTGCCGATCATGTTGTGGTCCGATTGCGCAGTGACAGAATCGATTTCGACACACAGATGCAGACCGATATCCAGGGTAAGTTCAATTTTGATGGCGTACCCCTGAACGTCTTTCACCTGATCATCGAGGGACAAGGCTTTCGGAGGTTCGAAGAGGTCATCGACATTAGCATGTCGAAAATGGCCTATGAGTCGATCACCCTGCACGTCGACAAGGATCACAGTGCGCCAGTTCCCCCGGAGGGGCCGGGCGGATCGCTCAGTGCCGATTCAGTTCCTGCCGCGGCACGCAAGGAGTATGACGAGGGGCAGAAGGCGATCAACGACAAGAAGGACGCCGAGTCCGGAATCAAGCACTTCCGCAAGGCGATCCAGATTTACAGCAAGTATTCCGAGGCCTACCTGGCTTTGGGACTGGTCTACATGGACCTCGGGAAATTTGACGATGCCCAGCCTGCCCTACAGGCGGCGAACGAGATTACCCCGACCGCTCCCGGTGGCTACTTTGCTCTGGGGACCATGTACAACGCAGCAGAAGAAGTATGAAGACGCCGAGAAGGCCCTGACGCATGGCCTCGAGCTCAAGCCGGACGTCCCTGCGGGGCAGTACGAACTGGCGAAGACCTACTGGGCAACCGGGAAGTGGCAGGACGCCGAGCCGCACGCCCAGAAGGCGGCTGCGCTCGATCCGGCGATGGCGCCGGTGCACGTGCTTCTGGGCAACATTGCTCTCCGCAAGCAGGACCCGTTGGGCGCGCTGAAGGAGTTTCAGGAGTATCTCCGGCTGGACCCGAAGGGGCCGATGGCGGGCGGAGTGTCGCAGATGATCCAGAAGATCGAAGCGGGCCAGAAAAAGTAGTCGCGCGCAGAGTCCATGCGCTGAAGCAACGATGTGCTGAAGCAAGATGTGCTGAAGCAACGATGCGTTTAAGCAACGATGCGTCTGAAGCCACGATGCTCTGTGGTTGTGCCTCTCATGGAACGTCGGGCGTGGAACGTCAGGTGGCAGGAGTTCGCGGCGCCCGCAACAGTAACCTGATCCGCCCATCCTCTGAAAACCCCTGAGGTCCCGCCGCCTCCGCCGCTGGTCGGTTATTCTAAGTACCTGTATACATTGAAGTTAGCTCCACTTCTCGATCAACCTTGCTTCGCCTCGACCCGTGATTTGCGGGGCACAGGAAGAGCTCAAGTGACTATCGTAACCTTCTCCTCAGACCAAAGTTGACATATCAATATCTAGTCGAGCTGCACCCTTTTCAGTTCATCCTGGGTTGGAAAAATTCTCAATTGCAAATTCAGGGGTAGGCCCTGGGCGCGATTTCGTGGAGGAATGATGTCGAAGTTAAAGGTGGTTGTAATAGGGACGTTGGTTCTATTGGGAGCGTCAGTAGCCTGGGCGCAGACGGGTTCGATCCAGGGGACGGTCACGGACAATACCGGCGCCGTGGTTCAGGGCACGGAGGTGGTGGTCAGGAACATCCAGACAAACGCGCGGCGCGTAGTCTCCACGGGCGCTACAGGCGTCTACAGCGTTCCGAATCTGCCGGTGGGGCACTACGAGATCACCGCGAAGAAGGAGAGCTTCAAGGTCTACCACCTGGGTGACATCGAACTCACGGTGGCTCAGACCCTGGGCGTGGACATAGCGCTCGAGGTGGGCACGGTGTCGGAAGAGGTCATGGTGCGCGCCAGTGACGTGCCGAACGTCGACCTCGAGACCTCGCAGGTCAGCAACATTGTCGACTCGCAGAGAATGCTGGGCTTGCCGCTGACCACCCGCGATCCCTATTCACTGATTCTGCTGTCACCGGGAACGATCCAGTCCAACAGCCAGCTGGGCGGATTTTCTGTGAACGGGTCACGCGAACGAGACAACAATTTCCTGCTCGATGGTTCCGACAACAACGACACGTCGGTGCCGGGCATCCCGGCCGGGTTGGCGTCGCTGAATCCGGATGCGACCGAGGAGTTCCGCGTCATTACCAACAATTTCATGCCGGAGTACGGCCGCAACAATGGAGCGATCATCGACATCGTTACCAAAAGCGGCACCAACGACTGGCACGGGGGAGCGCGCTGGTTTGGCCGGTACAACGCTCTGGGCGCGCGCGATTACTTCAATCACAATATCGACCCGGTCACAAATAAGGTGGAAGCCCAGAACCCCTACGTTCGGAATCAGTTCGGGTTCAACTTTGGCGGTCCAATCGTCAAGAACAAGACATTCTTCTTCGTGGATGATGAGTGGCAGCGTTTCCGCACCACCCTCACCAACAAATCGATCGTGCCAAACGCCGCCTTCAAGAGCATGCTGAGCGGCGGGACGTTTCCATACACCGACTACGATCCCAAAGATTGTCCTTCAAATACGGCGCCATGCACGCTGCAGATCGATGCGGGCGGGGCCAACAGCACATTTGGATATGCCATTGATCCGCTCATGACGCAGATCTTGAGCCTGTATCCGAACCCGAACGGTCCGGCGGTCGACCAGATGCGCAGTGAGCTGTTCTACCCGTCCTCGTCGCGATCGGATGTGAACAACCTCACCGCGAAACTGGATCAGCATATCGGCGACAAGCATCTCTTGACGATCCACGCTGCCTACGACCATTACAAGGATCCGAACGGGTTCCACGACGACTTCCTGCCTGGCCTGGGCGCGACGGCATCGCAAAACCACGTTTTGTTGGGAGGCGTTTCGCTGACTTCGACGCTGAGTTCGACCCTGGTGAACCAGGCCAAGGTTGGGTACAACAAAAGCGACGTTCCCTTCAATTGCGGCGGCCTGAATGCGCTCAACGTCGGCTCGGTCGATCAGTATGGGAGGCCGCGCGATTTCTCCCTGCCCGACGTGGCCGGCTTCGGCTGCCTGTCGTTGGCTGACAGCAACGGCCAGTGGCGCAAGACCGGAACCTGGAGCTGGGGAGACAACCTGAGCTGGGTGAAGGGTGGGCACACCTTCAAGTTTGGCGCCGATTTCCGCTGGATCTACGAAGATGGCTTCAACTCGTTTACCTCGCGCAGCCTGGTGACACTCGCGCCCTTCGGCGACTTCGGACTTTCTACGATCATGGTGAATCCCAGCTTGGCGCCCTGCGATCCTTTTGGCTACATCGGCGGTCCAGTGGATCCCTCGGACCCCTATCAGAATTGCGGGACGGATTCCTCGGGTAATCCTGATTTCGTGTTTCAAGATATGACGAACATGCTCCTCGGAGTGATGGACACGGAGCAACAGAGCCAATTCTTTGACAAGAGCGGGAATCGCACTGCAAGTGATCTGCGCCGCTTCCGCCAGCATGAGTATGATTTCTTTGTGCAGGACAGCTGGAAGATCCGGCCCAACCTGACTTTGAACTTCGGGTTGCGCTACCAGTTCAACGGCGTGCCCTTTGAAGTGGACAACAATCTTTCGAACCTGTTCGAGAACGCGTCCGGGCCGGCGCCTGACGCACTGGACCCACTCAACACCCCCGGCTGTGATCCCAGCCTTCCGACGTGTTCAGGATTCACCTTCACAACCGTCGGACCAGGAACGGGCCGGCTGCTCTACGATAACAATTTCAATAATTTCGAACCCCGATTGGGATTCGCGTGGGATCCTTTCCGGGACGGCAGGACAGCGGTTCGCGGCGCCTTCGGAATCTTCCACGACCGCGTTTTCGGCAACCTCTTTGGCAATGCGACCAGTAACCCACCGTTCCAGCAGACCCCGTTCTTCGAGCCCGTCTTCACCGAGCCCGTTCCCCAACCGGAGAGCGTTGCTTTGCCCGGAACCGTGGCCACCAGCACCCACACTGCGGATGGTTCGGCGTTCTTTCCAACCATCATTGCAAAGCACTTCCCATTGCCGTATACGTCGAGCTGGAACTTCGGGATTCAACGCGAAGTGTTACGAGGCGTGACCGTCGACGTCAACTACGTCGGGAACCGGGGCTTCCACCAGTTCCGCGTCGTCGACGGCAACCCACCGCAACCGTCTCTGGTGGCTGCCAACATCGCCGGGGGAACCGATCCTGCCCAGTTGACCTTCAACAGTTTGTATTTTGGCGGCCCTGGAGTTACGTCCGTCTACAACACCGCATTTTTCTCGGCAGCTCTCAACAAAGCGATCGGCAGCTCCTGGTACCACGGCCTGCAGGTGAACGTGAACAAGCGTTTTTCCAAAGGCTTCCAGATCCAGGGGGCGTATACCTACGCGCATGCCATCGATGACTCATCGGATCCGCTGGTGGCTTCCGAGAAGACGAACCGCTCGTTCCCCCGCAACAGCTTCGCGCTCTTCAACGAGCGGGGCAACTCCGGATTCGACATCCGTCACAGCCTGGTCGTGAACTACGCCTGGGATCTGCCGGTCGGCAAAGGGCGTGCGTATCTGAGCTCCGGCTTCGTAGGCAAGGCCCTGCAGGGCTGGCAACTGGCGGGAATCACGACGCTGCAGAGCGGACATCCTTTTGACCTGTTCGGAAACAGAGATTCTGAGCATACAGGTGTGTCAGCTCGGCTGGACCTGGTGGGAGATCCTGCACTGCCTTCCGGGCACCCCAAGAATCAAACGGGAGTGAATATTAACGCGTTCCAGCTTGCGCCTTACGGGCAGGCGGGTACAGTCGGAAGAGATCACTTCTTTGGGCCGGGCTACAACAACTGGGATCTGGTGATGTCGAAAGACACATCGATTACCGAGCGGGTCACGCTGCAGTTCCGCACGGAGGTTTTCAACGTGTTCAACCGTACGCAGTTCGATCAGCCGGGAAACCTGTATCAGAACCCCGGCGCGTTCGGCTTCTCGACGGAGACGATCAGTCGCGCCGACACTACGACCTCGGCACGGCAAATGCAGTTTGGGTTGAAACTCCTGTTCTAGGAATTTAAGAGGGGTTGGGAAGACTGCCGCCTGCGTACATTCGCAGGCGGTCTTTCTTTGAGTGCTGAAGAAGGCCCGGAGTTGGGGCGGGTGTGCGGGTCTTAGCGCAATACCAGCCGAATTGTGCCGAGCGGGATTTCTATTCTTCCGAGCCTATTTCCCGAACAACGGATAGTGACTGGCGGCGCCCATGAAGAACAGCATGGGGAGACTGAGGAAGGCGTTGGCTCGCGACGCCAGGAATCCCATGCGCGCCATGCGCTTGGCTTGCTCGGGAATGGGCGTGCCGTTCTGCGCGTTGTCCTTGGTCCAGGCGATGAGCTTCTTCTGAATGCGCCAGATTACGCCCCAGACGTTCAGCATCATGACCCATCCCATGCCGCCGCCGATGCCAATCGAGAGCAGGCGATTGCTCTGCCACCCCTGGTCGTTGATGCTGAGAAACAGCCAGGCGGCGGCGATGACCACGACCGCGTAGATGACAGCAATCACAGAACCCTTGTCCAGGGCGCCTTTTCCCGGGATCAGGACGGCGTAGAGAACTCCCCAGACCACCGTCCAGATTCCGAAGAAACTCGCCATCACCATGCCGGAGGAGGCGCCGGCGTTGTGCGCGTCCACATTGACGATGCCCATTCCCCAGTACGCCATGCCGGCCAGCACGGTCAGCACCGAAGCCATGCGGAACCACCAGAGCGCGCGGGGCATGAGCGCGGGTACGACTTTGCCTTTGGTGGCGGCGTCGAGTTCCTTCAGGAAGGGAACATTGACGAGGTTGAAGAAATACAGCAGTCCGATCCAGAGGATGCCGGCAAGGAAGTGAATCCAGCGGGTGATCATCAGGAAATTCGTTATGAAATCGCTTGGGACATGGATGTTGGGACTGAACAGGGATGCTGCTAGATGGAGCATGAGAGTTCCTCCCGATCGGTAAGCGCGGATTGTACATCAGGGGCGGGCTGGGAATGGGGCGGGATGGTGAGGTTGCGGGGAGAGGAAAATCTTAAACCGCAGAGGGCGCAGAGAGAGGCCGCAGAGTGCGCAGAGAATGACCGAGCGTGCAGAGACGGGCGCCGAGTACGACGGGGAATGACCGAGCGTGCAGAGACAGGGCGCCGAGTACGACGGGGAATGGCAGAGCGTGCAGAAACAACAGAGGGCGCTGGGAGAAAAGCTTAGCTGGTTCGGTTCGCAGTGGCGCCGCCCGCTGACGCTCCTCTAATACGGGTTTTCATTGGACTGCTCAGCCTGGCTGGCGTTTCTTCGGGGGTAACCGGGCTGCGCAGGTTACCTGCATTTCAGTGGCTAAAAGCGGGCGATCGCCCGCGTAGCTTGGCCTAAAAAATAATGTGAACTTTTACAGAACTTCCTTGTTCAAAAAGTTGAAAAGTCGCGCCTGAGGCCGTATTGTACGGAGTGCTAACCAAGATGGCTCGGCGGCCGATGGGTTGGTCGGAAACGCCGAACTGTCGCGGGATGTCCCCCCTGTTTCTTGCGAGCGTCAGCGCCACGGGTCGCAACCAACAGCTGCTTTCTAATGTCCGAAGAGCAAGGAGAACGGCAGATGGAGAACAAGCCGGCGCAAAACATACAGGATTCCTTCCTAAACACGGCCCGCAAGGAAAAGCTCAATATCACGATCTATCTGCTGAGTGGGGTCAAGTTAACGGGCCGAATCCGTTCTTTCGATAAATATTCGGTGGTGCTTGAGACCAATAACCAGGAACAGCTGATTTTCAAGCATGCCATTTCTACGGTCGTGATGGGGCGCGTGTCGCATGCCCCGTTTGCGACCCACGGCGAAGGCCGGCCGACGGCGGTTCCTGCCGTCGCCCATGCCCCCAACCAGCGCTTCTGGCACCGAAGGATAAGGCGCGTCCCGGTTGCGCACTAAAGATTCCAAAAGCTCCCGCAAGGACGACGCGGTGCGCCGCGCGGTTAAAGGCGAACCCGTCCCCAGGGAACGGGACGCTCGGGATTCGGGTGAACGTGCGTTTCTGGTTGGGCTCGACTACCGGGTGCGGGCGCGCAACGCTGCGAAGCGATCGCTGACGGCGGGTGCGCAGGCGGCGCGGGATGCGGCCACCAGCGTGGCGGCGGGCGCCAAGCCGCCCAGTATGCCGGAGTTCAGCGCGGAAGAATCCCTGGACGAGTTGCGTACGCTCGCAACCAGCGCGGGCGCAGTCGTGGTCGGCGAGGTGTTGCAGCGGCGCGATCGTCCCGACCCGGCCACCTTAATCGGAGCTGGCAAGCTGGAGGAGATCCAGGGGACGGCGGCCTCGGTCGATGCGGACCTCATTCTCTTTGATCACGATTTGTCTCCTTCCCAGCAGCGAAATATTGAACGCATCCTGCATAAGCGGGTGATCGACCGCACACAGCTGATCCTCGACATTTTTGCCCGGCATGCGAAAACGCGGGAAGGCCAGCTGCAGGTGGAACTGGCTCAGCTGGAATATATGCTGCCGCGGCTGGCGGGGCGCGGCGTGGAGATGTCGCAACTGGGCGGCGGGATCGGGACCCGGGGGCCGGGCGAAACCCAGCTCGAAACCGATCGCCGGAAGATTTACCGGCGCGTCCGGCACGTGAAAGAGCAGATCGAGAACGTGCGCCGGATTCGGGCGCAGCAGCGGCAGAGGCGGGAATCGGCGCCGGTGGCGACGGTCGCGCTGGTGGGATACACCAACGCCGGCAAGTCGACGCTGTTCAACGCGCTGACCAAGGCGGAGGTGCTGGCTTCGCCACAGATGTTTGCGACCCTCGATCCGACGATTCGCGCCGTGGAGTTGCCGTCGCGGCGGAAGGTATTGCTGTCGGACACGGTGGGTTTCATCCGGAACCTGCCGCACACCCTGGTCTCGGCGTTTCGCGCGACCCTGGAGGAAGTGCAGCGGGCGGCGCTGGTGCTGCAGGTATCGGATGCGGGCAGCCCGCTGACGGCGGAGCAGGATGCGCAGGTGGAACTCGTGCTCAAGGAACTGGAAGCGGAGAAGAAGCCGCGCCTGCATGTGATGAACAAGATCGACCTGCTCGAGCCGAAGCAGCGGGAAGCGTTGCGGGACGATGACCGCACGGTGCACGTTTCCGCGGTCCGGGGAGTGGGGATTGCGACCGTGCTGGAGCGCATCGACCAGGTGCTGGAAGAAGATCCCGTCAGCCGGGTCCGGCTGAGCATTCCGCAGAAGGAAGGCAAAGTCCTGGCGATGCTGGCGGCGCGGTCACGCATTTATTCGCGCCAGTACCGGGACGGGGTAGTGGAAATGGAAACCGAGGCGCCGGAATCGGTGGTGCGGAAGGTGAAGGCGTGGGTGGTTAAAAGCAGCTCGTAGCTTTTGGCTCGCAACTTTTCACTGACCCTGAGATTCGGGCCGCGTCCAGATTTCTCCAAAAGCCTTCGCTCTCACAAGCTCTTCCGTCCAGCCTCAAATCAACAATTTACGCGCGTACTTGACCGATTCTTCGCTTCTGGAGGAAGCACAGAAGGGAGGACAACAAAATGGTCATGTGCGAATGTTCGCTAAGGGCTGGAAATTAAATGGGCCGATAGCCAAAAAGCGGTGACTTTTCTTGGCTGCCGGCCCATTCGATCCTGAATTGGATCGGAGGTGATGTATTTATGGTAGTCCGCTTAAATGAGAAGTCAAGGGTTAGTTCGAGAAAGCCGCGGAAAATCGTGGGCTGCGGGAAAAATTTTCCAGCCCTCCCCGTCCCGCCAGGACCTGAGGGCGTCCCCTCGTTGACACAAGCTCCTTAGGATGTTAATTTTAGGGGTTTTATAGCCCTCTTTCTTCCGGTTCTTCAGCTTAGCCATGGATGAGACGCTTCGACAACTAGGCGGATTACTGCTTGGATCCGTACCCACCATCATCATGCTGCTGGTGCTGTACGCGTTTTACACGGTGGTGGTGCACAAGCCACTGGCGAAAGTTCTGGCCGAGCGGCGCGCTAAAACGGAGGGTGCCATCGAAAAGGCACGGGCCGACGTGGCGGCTGCCGAGGCTCGCACGGCTGAGTACGAACAACGCTTGCGGGAGGCCAGGATGGCCGTCTTCAAGCACCAGGAAGCGCGGCGCCATGCGGCTTTACAGGCGAGGGCGGCGGGGGTCGCCGCCGCTCGGGTCCGGGCGCAGGAGCAGGTTGCCCAGGCGCGGGCTGCACTCGAACAAGACAAGATTGCAGCCCAGGAAAGCCTGCAAAAAGAGTCGGCGAGGCTGGCCACGGAGATTATCCGCCAGGTTCTGCGCCCCCTGACGGCCCCAAGCCGGGCTGGAGACGCACGATGATCCCAAGCCGTGGTTCGTTAGCAACCCTGTTTCTGCGATCTGCGGTCGGCGTGCTGGCTGCAGTGCTCTTTTTGAGCGTGGCAGGGATGGCCCAGGAGGCGGGAGCTGCGTCGGGGGCCCCCTCGTCCCAACCCGTCACACCTCCTGAAAAACCTGCCAAGAAGGAGCCGGCGGCCGATCGGCATCCCGGTTTCGGCGCACAACTGGCCAAAGAGACCCGGGAAGCTGCGGGCGAGGAGGAGGACACCGAGCAGTTCAAGCAGTCCCCCTCGGTAGTATTCCTGGCCAAGGTTACCCGGCTCGACCTCAGGCATGCATATTGGCTCGCGGTGGGACTGAACTTCGCCGTGATCGCGGGGGTGATGTTCTGGGCGGGAAAGAAGTATTTGCCGGGAGCGTTTCGGGCGCGCACGGCGGGGATCCAGCGCGCCATGGAAGAAGCGCGGCGGGCGAGCGAAGATGCCAATCGGCGTCTGTCGGGGATCGAGACGCGCTTGTCGAAGTTGGATGATGAAATCGCCGCAATGAAAGCTGCGGGCGAAGCCGACCTGGCGGCGGAGGAAGCGCGTATCAAGGCGGCCGCCGAACAAGATGCGCGCAAGATCGTGGAATCAGCCGAGCAGGAGATTGGCGCGGCGGCCAAGGCGGCGCGGCGCGATCTGACCGCGTATGCGGCCGATCTGGCAATCGCGCTGGCCAAGAAACAGATCCATGTTGATGCGGGCACGGACAGTTCCCTGGTGCGTAGTTTTGCCGACCGGTTGGGCAGCGCCGAGGACGGAGGCAAGAACTAGCTATGGCTTCCGTCACCAGCGTGTACGCGCGCGCCTTTGCGGATGTTGTGATGAGAAGCCGGCTGGACGCCAACCGCACGCTCGAGCAACTTCGAGCGCTCGGTGGCTTGCTGCGAGCCCATGCGGATCTGCGGCGGGTCTGGGAAAGTCCGGCCATCGCCGCGGAACAGAAGCGCGGCATCCTGGATGCGATTGCGAAGCGGGAAGGACTTTTGCCGCAGGTGCGGAATTTCGTGGCGGTTTTGATCGATCACCGGCGGATGCACTTCTTTGACGCGATGGTCGGGCAGTTGGGGCACGAACTGGACGCGCGCCTGGGTTTTGCGGAAGCGCAGATCACCAGTTCGCGCGACTTGAGCGAGCCCGAGAAGCGCACCCTGGAAGCCCAGGTGGAAAAACTGACCGGAAAGAAAGTGCGTGCACGCTACTTGCGGGACGCAGCGATTCTGGGCGGCGCGGTAGTGCGGGTCGGCAGCACCATCTACGACGGGTCCGTGCTCGGGCAGTTGGAGAGGATCCGGGAGCAGATTGCGGGAAGCAGCTATTGAAGCAGCTGTCAGCTTCTAGCTGTCAGCTGTTGGCTGGGACGGTTGAGATCCAAGCAATGCGGTTCGTCCGCCAAACAGATTCACCGCAGCGGTCGCAGAGAGAGATTCCGCAGAGTTCGCGGAGCGAGACCAGGCAGGGAACAGGGCACGACCCGAAACATGAAATCAAAAGCTAGCGGCCACGAGCTAGCAGCTAAGAGCTGATTCTTTATGGCACAAATCAAGGCAGATGAGATATCGCAGCTGATCCGCGAGCAAATCGAAAACTACGAAAGCAAGATCACGGTCGATGAAGTAGGAACCGTAATTTCGCTGGGCGACGGCATTGCCCGCGTGTACGGCCTCGACAAAGTGATGGCGGGCGAACTGCTCGAGTTTCCGCACGGCGTGGCCGGGTTGGCGATGAACCTGGAAGAAGAGCAGGTCGGCGTGGTGCTGCTCGGCGAGTACACCGAGATCCGGGAAGGCGACGAGGTCAAGCGCACCGGGCGCATCATGAGCGTGCCGGTAGGGGACGCCATGGTGGGCCGGGTGGTGAACTCCCTCGGCCAGCCGATCGATGACAAGGGACCGATCGCGACCAAGGACTTCATCGCGATGGAGCGCATTGCACCGGGCGTGATTGACCGGCAGCCGGTGCGCGAGCCCATGGCGACGGGGCTGAAGGCGATCGACTCGATGATTCCGATCGGCCGCGGCCAGCGCGAGCTGATCATCGGAGACCGCCAGACGGGCAAGACGGCCATCGCGCTCGACACCATCATCAACAGCAAGGGCAATGACCTGATCTGCATCTACAACGCAATCGGGCAGAAGCGCTCGTCGATTGCGCAGGTCGTAAAGATTCTGGAAGACGCGGGCGCGATGGAGTACACCATCGTGGTGGCGGCTTCGGCCTCGGAGCCGGCGCCCATGCAGTACATTTCGCCCTACGCTGCCTGTGCGATGGGGGAATTCTTCCGCGACAACAAGCGGCATGCGCTGGTGATTTACGACGATCTCTCCAAGCACGCGGCGTCCTACCGTGAGATTTCGCTTTTGTTGCGGCGGCCGCCGGGCCGCGAGGCTTACCCCGGAGACGTGTTCTACCTGCACTCGCGCCTGCTGGAGCGCGCCGCCAAGATGAGCGACAAGATGGGCGGCGGTTCGCTGACGGCGCTTCCCGTGATCGAAACCCAGGCCGGCGACGTGTCCGCCTACATTCCGACCAACGTGATTTCCATTACTGACGGCCAGATATTTTTGGAAACTGACCTGTTCAACTCGGGCGTGCGCCCAGCCGTGAACGTGGGCATTTCCGTGAGCCGCGTGGGTGGCAGCGCGCAGATCAAGGCCATGCGGCAGGTGGCGGGATCGCTCAAACTCGAACTGGCACAGTACCGCGAGCTGGCGGCCTTTGCGCAGTTCGGCAGCGATCTCGATAAGGCCACGCAAAACCAGCTCAATCGCGGCAGCCGGCTGGTGGAGATCCTGAAGCAGGGGCAGTTCTCGCCGTTGCCGTTCTCGAAACAGATTCTGATCGTATTCGCGGGCACGAACGGCTTCCTCGACGACTTGCCGGTCGAGCAGGTGCGCCCGTTCGAACTCGAGCTTTACAAGTACGTCGACACGGCGAATCCGGGGCTTCTGCGCACGATCATGGAGAAGAAGATTCTCGACGATGGGCTGAAAGCCGAGATGAGCAAGGTACTCAAGGAGTTTAAAGAGCAGTTTGTGGCCGCGCGGAAGAAGTAGCCACAAGGATTTCGCGGGTGTTGGAAAGCATGGCAGCCGCGGAGCGAAGTGCGCAGGTCCTTCGCTTCGCTCAGGATGGCAGTTAATTTTGGATGACAGTGGATTTGGGATGAGAGTGGATTTGGGATCAATGGATTTCGGGCTCGCGGCTAGGGGCTCATAGCTGGCAGCTGCTTTTCCATGGCAAATATTCTCGACATCAAGCGGCGCATTCGCAGCGTGATCAACACGCGGCAGATCACCAAGGCCATGAAGATGGTTTCGGCGGCGAAGCTGCGGCGGGCGCAGGATCGCGCGCTGGCGGCGCGGCCTTATGCGCAGATGCTGACCAACGTGCTGAAGTCGCTGGTGTCGCGAGCGGAAATCTACGATCCCGAGACCGGCGAGCCCCGGCACCCGCTGCTGGCGCAGCGCGAGGAGCACCATGTCCTGCTCATCGTGGTCACCGGCGACAAGGGGCTGGCGGGCGCCTTCAACACCAACATCCTGAAGGCGGCCATGCAGTTCCTGGGCGAGAAGGCGGGCAAGAATATCGAGCTGGAAACCATCGGACGGAAAGGGCGCGATTTTCTAAGGCGCCGATTCTCGATGGCGGAGCCGCGCACTGCCGAATCCGCCGAACCGGTTCGTACCACCTTGATCGGGGAGCAGGTGGGCGTGTTGAACAAGGTGGACCATGCGCTGGCCACGCAGTTGGCGGAGCGCGTGATCGAGCGCTATGCCGAGGGCGCGATCGATGCTGTCTACCTGATCTTCAACGAGTTCAAGTCGGTGATTCAGCAGCGGCTGGTGGTGGAGAGGGTGTTGCCGATCGTCGAAGTGGGCGTGGCGCAGGTGCAGGTGGCGCGCGAACTCACCCTGCACGAAAAAGAGGAAGCAAAGAAGGCGGCGATCTCGGCGGGAGTGGGCCTGCGCTCGGCCGAAGGGCGCGCCATCGATGCGGCGGCGGCCGGATTCGCGACCGCGCCGGTGGACTACATTTACGAACAGTCGCCGGCGGAGTTGTTCAACGATTTGCTGCCCAAGTACGTGGGGATCCAGATTTTCCATGCGCTGCTGGAATCGGTGGCGGCCGAACATGCGGCGCGCATGACCGCGATGGAGTCGGCAACGAACAATGCCACCGACATGATCGATTCGCTGACCCTTGCCATGAACCGGGCGCGGCAGGCGAAGATTACGAAAGAGATTATTGAGATTGTGAGCGGGGCGGCAGCGCAGTAGACAACTATTGGCTCTCGCGGTCAGGTCTTAAATCATAAACCGCAGAGGGCGCAGAGAAAGGCCGCAGAGAACGCAGAGGAAACGAGGCGGCTGCTCGGGGCTTTGGCCTGAAGAACCGGGAGCTCATTTCCTGCGGCGGGCAGAGTTTTCTGGTGATGTAGTGCGGAGTTCGGAGCGGTAAAGTTGGTTTTTTATTCGGTGGGCAAGAAATTTTCTCGGCTTAGCCGGTGACAGAGAGCTGACAGAGAAGAGCTGAAAGAGCTAACAGAGAGTTGAAAGAGCAGAGAGAGCTGAGACAGAGAGCTGACAGCTAAGGTTTAAGAAGCTGGTTTCCTATGGCAGAAAATATTGGACACGTAGTGCAAATATCAGGGCCGGCGGTAGACGTGCAGTTCCCGGAAGGGGGCCTGCCTCCAATTTACCAGGCGGTGCGGGTGGTGAGCGAGGGTTTCACCGTGCCGCAGCCGATTGACGTCATCCTGGAAGTGCAACAGCATCTCGGCGAGGGCCGGGCACGTTGCATCGCCATGAAGGCCACTGACGGCATGGTGCGCGGCATGAAAGCGATCGACCAGGGCGGGCCAATTTCTGTGCCGGTGGGACATGGCACGCTGGGGCGGGTGATGAATGTCATCGGCGAGCCCGTGGACCAGCTTGGCCCCATCGATTACAAGGAGCGATTGCCGATTCACCGGCCGGCTCCGGCATTCGATGAGCAAGCCACGACGGCCGAAATGTTTGAGACCGGGGTAAAGGTTGTCGACCTGATCCAGCCTTTTTTGAAGGGCGGAAAGATCGGGCTATTCGGCGGCGCCGGCGTCGGGAAAACCGTTTTCATTCAAGAGCTGATCAACAACGTCGCCAAGCAGCACGGCGGGTTCTCGGTGTTTGCGGGCGTGGGCGAGCGTACCCGCGAAGGCAACGACCTGTGGCTCGAGATGAGCGAGTCGGGCGTAATCAAGCCCGGCGACCCGTCGAAGTCGAAAGCGGCATTGATTTACGGGCAGATGACGGAGCCGCCCGGAGCGCGCCTGCGCGTGGCTCTCACGGGCCTGACGGTGGCAGAGTATTTCCGCGACGTCGAAGGCGCCGATACCCTGCTGTTCATCGACAATATTTTCCGCTTCACGCAGGCGGGGTCGGAAGTGTCGGCACTGCTGGGCCGCATGCCGAGCGCGGTCGGCTACCAGCCCAACCTGGCCACCGAAATGGGCGAACTGCAGGAGCGCATTACATCGACGAAAAAAGGATCGGTTACCTCGGTGCAGGCGATTTACGTGCCTGCCGACGACTTGACGGATCCGGCGCCGGCGACGACGTTTGCTCACCTGGACGCGACGACCGTGCTTTCGCGCGCGCTGACCGAAATCGGCATTTATCCGGCGGTCGATCCGCTGGCTTCGACGTCGCGCATTCTGGATCCGCGCATCGTGGGCCAGGAACACTACGACGTTGCCCAGCAGGTGAAGAAAACGCTGCAGACCTACAAAGACCTGCAGGACATCATCGCGATCCTGGGGATTGATGAACTCAGCGAAGATCAGAAACTGACCGTGGCGCGGGCGCGCAAGATTCAGCGCTTCCTGTCCCAGCCCTTCCACGTGGCCGAGCAGTTCACCGGTTCGCCGGGACGCTACGTGAAAGTGGCGGACACGGTGAAGGGCTTCAAGGATATCGTCGAAGGCAAGTACGACGACATCCCGGAACAGGCGTTCTACATGAAGGGCACGATCGACGAAGTGATTGAGGCCGCCGAGAAGATGAAGGCGGCAGCGTAAAACAGAGGTCGTTGGGGGTTGGTCGTTGGCGAGAACCCACGATCGACACTGTTGGGCTAGCTAACGACTGAAGGTTTGCGTTCGATGTCTGGTAGCGGTTGGCCTTTGGCAATTTGCATGGAAAGGGATTTGCCAACGACCAACGACTAATGACTGATCCATGGCTGACTCATTCCAACTCGAAATCGTTACCCCGGAAAAGCTGGTGGTCAAGGACCATGCCGAGGAGATGCAGATTCCCGGGAAGAACGGGTACCTCGGGATTCTGCCGGGGCATGCGCCGCTGATCACGGAGTTGGCGGTAGGGCAGATCAGCTATCGCAACGGCAGCGAGACCCACTACCTGTGCGTGGCCTGGGGGTTTGCCGAAGTGTTGCCCGACAAAGTGACGATCCTGGCGGAGACGGCGGAACGCGGCGACGACGTGGACCGCGAGCGGGCTCAGAAGGCGAAGGAACGCGCGGAGAAGCGGTTGGCGAGCGCCGATCCGGAGGTCGATGTGCCGCGCGCGCAGGACGCGCTAGCCCGGGCCACTACGCGGTTAGAAGTCGCCGAAAAGGAAGGACGAACCACAGCGGGCCAGTGAGAAGGTCGAGTTGGCTACCAGCCTCGCGCCAGAGAAGCGGCGGAGGTGCGGCGCCCGACGCTGTCGAGTGGCTGATCCGGTTGGCCAATAATCGCTCGGCATTCGTTTCAGGCATCATTCGTTCCACTCAAGATGAGCCGCCGAAATCATTCCGGCGGCTCTCTCATTCGCGGCGCTGCGTGAATGCCAACCAGCGTCGGCTAGAAGCGAACGACTAACAGCGAACGACCAACAGCCAACGACCAACGATCCTTCTTTAGTACCTGCCTTGGAAAGTGGCCTGGTATCCGGCGCGATAGCCGTCGGAGTACTGGGCCTTGTAGTCGTTCCGGTCGCCATACTCGCGGCGATAACCGTGGTCCCGGTCATCGAAGCGGGCCCGGGGATTGGGATTGAACGGCTTGTTTTTGTACTGATCTTCGCGGGCCATGGTAGCGCCGTCCTGGTAGCCGGTGTTGTACCCGATCCGGCTGTCATAACCGGAGGAACCATTGCCATAGTAGCCATTGCCGTAGCGATTGTCGCGGTAACGGTCGCCATTGCGGTCCCCACGCCATCCCCGGCTCTCAGCGTTGAAGCCAGATTGGAATCCGTCGGCGTAGCCTTGCTGATAGCCATTCTGGAAGGCGCGTACCGGGCCCATCCAGTTCTTATAGCCACGAGTGGCCTGACGCCAGTCTGGCGTGTGGTAGTCGTAGGGATCATTCTCACGGCCTTCGTGGCGGCCGCGTTTCTCGCCGTCCCGAAACCCGCTATCGTAGCCATACTGCCGGGTCTGAGCCACGTTGCCACCACGGTAGTAGTCGTCCCTGTCCTGGGCGAGAGCAAACGTGCCCAACGCCAGAACGAAAGAAACCGCCAGGGCTGCCATGCTTAGTTGTCGCCGCATATCCACCTCCGTCACCGGTGTAATTCTGTAACTGCTCAATTGGGATGCCGGCAGCGACCTGCGCGATGCCTGGAAGGTGTATCCGAAACGCCGTAGTCCCAATTCTGAAATCAGTCTGAAAGCCAATGTTTATGCGGGTGCGCAACTTTTGGCGCGAGGCGGGGTTGCATACGCGAACGCTTGCACAAAAGGCTCTCGCCGGCTTCTGTTAGACTTTTTTGTTTCCCGAACCTTGGCCGGGAGTGGCCTTTGATGCAGATCAAGCGAGTGGGCGTGGTGGGCGCAGGCACGATGGGCAACGGCATTGCCCATGTATTCGCGCGCAGCGGGTATGCGGTCACGCTGTACGACGTGGAGCAGCGTTTTCTTGACCGCGCGCTCGAGGTGATTGCCAGGAATCTGGCCCGCGAGACGGCCAAAGGCAAAATTACGGCGGAGCAGGAAGCCGGGGCGCGGCAGAGAATCACACCCGTGCTGGAGCGCTCCCGGCTGGCGGAGAGCGACTTCATCATCGAGGCGGCGACCGAAAAATTCGAGATCAAAGCAGAAATCTTTCGCGATCTCGACCGGGTGGCGCGCCCGGAAGTGGTGCTCGCCTCCAACACCTCCTCGATTTCGATTACCAAGATCGGTGGGTTGACCAAGCGTCCCGGGCATGTCATTGGAATGCATTTCTTTAATCCCGTGCCGGTGATGAAGTTGGTGGAAGTGATCCGCGGGTTGGCGACGTCGCAGGCAACGTTTGAAACGGTGCGCAATCTGGCGGTGGCGCTCGACAAGACTCCGGTGGAAGTGAATGACGCGCCCGGCTTTGTTTCGAACCGGGTTCTGATGCCGCTGCTGAACGAGGCGATGTACGCGGTGATGGAGGGCGTGGCGACGGCGCCGGCGGTCGACGAAGTGTTCAAGTTGGGCATGGCGCATCCCATGGGGCCGTTGACGCTGGCGGATTTTATCGGGCTGGATGTCTGCCTCGACATCATGCGCGTGCTGCATGCCGGGCTGGGCGATCCCAAGTACCGTCCCTGCCCCCTGCTGGTCAAGATGGTGGATGCCGGCTGGCTGGGTAAAAAAAGTGGCAGGGGTTTCTATCAATACTAGGCGAGGCCGCGGAACTGCGGCACCATGGTGGGATAGCGAGGAGAAGTTCGAAGTGATTTGCCGATGACGACTGCATGGGGACAGGTTTTGCCGGAAGAGGGGCCACGCACCGGACACGACTGGGGCTTTTACGTGTTCGCCGGCTCTGCCGGGATGTTTGCCGCGTGGGCTGATATTAAAATGGGCGACCTGCTGTTTACCGCCTTGCTGGTGCTGGCACCTTGCATGCTGCTGGGACTGATGCGGCCGGAGCGACCGTGGCGCTGGGTTGTCATCGTGGGAGTTTTCCTGCCCATCGCGGAATTGTTGGGGTACCTGGTGCTGGCGCAGAAGCCTTACCGGGCGCAAATCTACGAATCGTTCCTGGCGTTCTTGCCGGGCATCGCGGGCGCGTACGGGGGCGCGCTGATGCGGCGTGCGGCAATGAACATTTTCGCGGAAAAGTAAAAGAGCTGGAAGGGAACTCATCGCCCCGGATTGAATCCTGGGTGCCAGAACAGCGAGAAGGGTGTTCTCGGTGGCGGCTGGCCATCACGGAAGTAGGCGGCGGCGGCACGAAGGTCTCGGCTAACCAATAAGTTACTCGCGGTTCCACAGCGATAGCGAGTATGCTGCGAGCGTATGGGAGTGTCAGTTTCGGTGCTGGCCAGCGGCAGCCGCGGCAACAGCGCCGTGGTGCAAACTTCGACGACCCGGATCCTGGTCGACGCCGGAATTTCCTGCCGGGAGACCTTCAAGCGCATGAAGGCGCTGGGGGAAGATCCGCGCTTGCTCTCCGCCATCGTGATCACGCATGAGCATTCGGATCACGTCTATGGTTTGCTCATACTCGCCAAGAAACTGAAGGTTCCGGTATTCATGACGGGCGCGACCCACCAGGCCTGGGCCCGGGCGTTGCGCGATGAAAATGGGGTATGCCCGTCGCTGGAGCGGCTGGAGATTTTTGCCTCTGGCAAGAGCTTCCAGGTGGGCGACATTGCGGTGATGCCGTTTACGATTCCGCATGACGCGGTGGATCCGGTCGGCTTCACGTTCCGCGCGGCGGGTGTGAAGATTGGATTTGCGACTGACCTGGGCTATGTGCCGCCCAGCGTTCGAGATCAGCTCCGGCGTTGCGAACTGCTGGTGATGGAATCCAACCATGATGTGGAGATGCTGCGGGTGGGACCCTACCCCTGGTCGGTGAAGCAGCGGGTCATGAGCCGGGTCGGGCACCTCTCCAATGACGCACTCGCGGAATTCTTCAGCAGCGACTATGATGGAGAGGCAGCATATGTGGTTTTGGCGCATCTTTCCGAGCTCAACAATCATCCCGAGCTGGCCCGGCGAGCCGCGGAAAAGGCTCTGGGTCCGCGCCGGACGTTGCTTCTGAACCGCGTGATGCTGGCATCGCAAACCGAGCCTTTGGAGCCGATTCGCCTGTAGTCCATAAGTATGAGCCAGTGCGTCGACCCCCTCGTAGGCAAGATTCTGGCCGGCTGGCGCTACGATATCTCCGGCCTTGCGCCGGAGATGCGCGAGGACTACGAGCACCACTTTGCGGCCTGCGAACATTGCCGCAGCCGGCAGAAGCTGCACCGCATCATCGACGTTTCCCTGATCGTGCTGGCCTCGGTTTCCGCCGGTGTGTTTCTGCTGGCCTTCGGAGTGATCCGGCATTTTGGACCGCGCCATGCCCTGTTGCTGGAGTTGACGGCGCTGGGCGGCTTCGCGCTGTCTGCGCTGCTCTGGCTGATTGTCGCGGTGGCGACGCCGGCTCCGACCACGGTGGTGGACGTGGCCCGGCTGGGCGCGCGCCACGTGCATGACCGCCTGCCTGCCGAGATCCGCGAACGCCTGCCGGAAGACTTGCGCCTGAAGATTACCGGGTCGTAGAGTTCACTCGTCAGTCTTCCGCAGCGGTCGTCACACGGTTGCGGGAGTGACGGGTGGTAAATTTGTTTGAGACGCTTCGTCAGCCTGGGCATTGATAGTACGTTCCATGAAAAGTGTCCGTTACAGCGCGGTGTTGTTATTGTTGGTGATCGGGGTGGCGGGCGCGCTGCCTTACATCAACCCGGCTGAACCCTCCGGCAGAGAGGCCGGCGGCCGGGTGTCACGAGCACGGCAAGAAGATTCCTCTGCGGCAACCGGCGAGCCATGCGTGTTGCGCTACAGGTCATGGATCTGCCATGGTGCAAGCGCCTCGGGCGCCACGACCTGGGATGCACCACTCCCCGAATCTTGTTCTCAACGCGAAGTCGACATCTTGCGTAACCTGGCATGACGGCGGAATGATCCCAGTTTTCCGGGGTTCGCCTCCCGGCGGAACTCCCCTCCGCGTCTAGATTGCATATCCCCGTCCAAAAGCAGGCCTGAGCTCACCGAGCGTGTGCCCGGACCTGAGACCGCGTATCGCAGTATGGCTGGAACCTGGAGGGAACGTAGTGCGAGCAGTGCTTTCCTACTTATTCATTCTGAGCATTCTGGCGGGTGGGGCAATCGGGCAGGAGCCTGGTGGGACCATGGCCGCGCATGATCATTCTGGTCAACAGATGCCGGACATGCCCGGCATGAATATGCCTTCCGTGCCCGATGGGATGCCCTCCCCGCATGCCGGATCGGGCACGGGCTGGCAACCGGCCTCGGTGCCGGACCACGTCTGGATGACTACCCGCGGGCAATGGGACCTGATGGCGCATGGCGTTCTGTTTCTAACCTACAACCAGCAGGGCGGACCGCGAGGCGCGGGCAAAGCCGAGTCGGTGAACTGGCTGATGTTGATGGAGCAACACAAGCTGGGGCGGGGAACGTTGCTTATCCGGCAGATGTTCTCGGCAGAGTCGCTCACCTCACCGCATCCGGGCTTCCCCGAACTGTTCCAGACCGGCGAAACCTACCATGGGCAGCCGCTGGTCGATCACCAGCATCCCCACAACGTGTTTGCGGAGTTATCCGCGTACTACTCCTTGCCGGTTACGAAAAAAGTCTCGTGGCTGCTGTACGGAGGGCCCTCCGCCGAGCCCGCTCTCGGGCCGGTCACTTATATCCACCGGACCTCGGCGTCGGAGCTGCCAGCCGCACCCCTGGGCCACCACTTGCAGGATTCGACGCACACCAGTTTCGGAGTCGTGACCTCGGGCATCGTGGTGGATCGCTTCAAGGTCGAAGGCTCGGTGTTCAATGGGCGCGAGCCCAATGAAGAACGCTGGAGCATTCAGCTGGGAGCGCTGGACTCGTGGTCGGTGCGGGCCAGCGTGGCGCCCTCGCGAAACTGGACCGCGCAGTACAGCTACGGGCGGCTCCTGCATCCGGAAGCGGCCGAGCCCGGAAATGAGAAGCGGCAAAGCGCTTCCATCGAATACAACCGGCCGCTTTCGGACGGGAACTGGGCGACGACGCTGGTGTGGGGACGGAAGCATAAAGAGGAGGCCGCGACCAGCTTGAATAGCTACCTGCTGGAGTCAACGGTAAATTTCAAGCGCAGCAACTACGCCTACACGCGTCTCGAACTGGTCGACAAGGATGAATTGTTCCCGCAGGCCGCGGTGCATCCCGCCTACCGCATCGGCGCGTATACCTTGGGGGGCGTCCGCGACCTGCTGCGAAGTCACGCCTGGCAGCTGGGGCTGGGAGCGGACGTGACCCTTTACAGCAAACCTGCGGTATTGGATCCCGTCTACGGCGGGAACCCGGTTTCGTTCCGGATATTCCTGCGGCTGCGGCCCGGCTCGGGAGAACATCACTGACACTGAGAAGGCGGAGGGATAGGATCGTGGCCAGCAGGGTAAGAATTGTAAAGATATTGTAATGGACTGTTGCCGACCGGGGCACAGTCACAAAATTTTGACGCCCGGTGACGAAATTAAGGCAGAATGATTCAAAGTGGAATCTGCGATCAAGATCGTGCGCCTCCTTCAGATTGCGATGCTGCTGAGCGTACTGCTGTTGGTGATGGTTGGGGAGATGGTGGGCTCGATTCCGCGGCTAAGCAATCCCACACTTTTCTATGCGCTGTCGCTGGCGACCATCACGATGGTGGGAGTGATTCTGGTGGTGCGCCGCACGCTGGTGCTGCAGTCGGCCGCGACTTTGGCCGAGCGGCCCAATGATGTAGCCACGATAGGCCGCTGGCGGGCGGGATACGTGATGACCTACGCCCTTTCCGAAGCGATTGCGATGTTTGGTCTCCTGCTGCGGATCATAGGCTTCTCCCTCCAGCAGGTAGCGTCGTTCTACGTGGCGGGCTTCATCCTGCTGCTCTTTTTCGGACCGCGCCGGCCGGTGCGCCAAGCGGCGTAGCCACTTTCGCATTTTTCCCGTACGATTCACCCAGGAGAAAAATGTGTCGATCAGCGGCCCGGAAGAACTGGAAGCACTGCGCGCTGCGGGGGCAGTGGTTCGCCGCGTGCTGGAAGCGATGAAGCAACAAGTGCGGCCGGGCGTGACCACGGCGCAACTGGACAGCATCGGCGCCGAGACCATCGCGGCGAATGGAGCGCGCTCCGCGCCGGCGACGGTGTACGGTTTTCCCGGATCGAACTGCATCAGCCTCAACGAAGAAGCCGTGCACGGGATTCCCGGCAACCGGGCGCTGCGCGCCGGCGACCTGTTGAAGCTGGATGTCACCGTCGAAAAAGATGGCTTCATGGCTGACGCCGCCGAGACGATTGCGGTGGGCGCGGTTACGCTCGAGGCCGAGCGCCTGATTGCATGTGCGCAGCGAGCCTTCCAACGGGCAATGCTGGTAGCGCGCGCCGGCTTTCGGGTTTGTGAGATCGGGCGGGTTATCGAGCGGGAAGTGCGCCGGAACGGCTTCTCCGTCATTCGGGAACTGGGCGGGCATGGAATCGGACGCACGATCCACGAAGAGCCCCGCATTCCGAATTACGCGGATCCAGACGCCCGGCAGGTGTTGACGGAAGGGCTGGTGATCGCGGTGGAACCAATCATCGCGGCCGGGTCGGGCCGGGCGGTGCTGGATCAGGACGGCTGGACGATGCGAACTGCGGACCGGCGGCCGGCGGCTCACTACGAACACACCATCGTGATCACCAAGGGCGCTCCCATGCTGCTGACGGCTTGAGGCGGGAGTACGGAGGGCGGCAGCGGAGCGTGCCCCCCTCGACATAGCCCAAACGGGCCATCTCCCTCTGCCTCAATCGGTTGACGGCCCCCGAGTTTCAAGATAAAGTCCAGTTTCCGGAGCGTCCGCCGCCCGGGGAGTTTTGTGTCCTACCCTCTTAACCGCCTGTGGATTCTGGCTGTCGGGTTGTCGGTTGCGGCGCTGTGTCTTCGCGCCGGGGCAGCGAGTCTTGGTTTTTCTCCCCAGACCCGCGTTGGTCTTCGCTCCGGAGACCAGTGGGAACCGGCGATCGCGGCCGATGGATACGGACACGTCTACGTCCTCTACCCCCAATACATCCACATGCCCGGTTGCAAAGCTTGTCCTATCCCCGGCATGATCCTGGTCGAAAGCGCGGACAACGGCGCGAGCTGGAAGGCAGAGCGCCGCATCGCCAGTCGGGGCTCGGCGCAGTTTGACGCGCAGATTGTGGTCGATCCAGTCGACCGGCGCACGGTCTATGCGGGTTGGCTGGAGAATGACCGGCGTGACATTGTGGTCGCACGTTCGCTGGATTTTGGACTGACCTGGACCGAAGTGGTGGCGACCCGGACGGAGACGGAGGCAGATAAGCCCGTCCTCGCCGTGCACGGCCTCGATGTGTATGTCGCATATAACCGGGCGGCCAAGGTTTGGGTGGCGGCTTCCCATGATGGAGGAAATTCGTTCTTCCCCGTGAACGTGAACCCGACCGACGGTATGGGGTGGGCACAGGCAGGCGGAGCTGCCATCGATCCGACCGGCAACCTGTTCGTATCCTGGGCAGGTTACACGCGTGCTGGAGGCGGCCAGGGCCCGGTCGACCTGTACGTCAGCCGGTCCTCGGACGGCGGCAAGACTTGGGCAACCACCCTGATGGATATTTCAGGAGCGCCGCCGGAGTGCGCAACCAACGAGTGTGGATGGGCGTACCTGGGAGCGCAGATTACGGTCACGGCCGATGCCGCGGGAACGCTTTATGCGTTGTGGAATGCCGGTCCCATCAACAAAGCCGCCGAGAGGATCTATTTCGCATCCTCGACCACCGCAGGCTCGACCTGGTCGCGGAAGGCAAACGTCTCTAACGCCGCCTACGGGGTCACCCACGCGTTCCCGACGATGGTGGCGGGCATGGTCGGCGATGTGCGTATTGCGTGGATGGACACACGCCAAAACCCGCTCTGGAACACGTATTACCGGAGTTCCACCAACGGCGGCGCCACCTGGTCGCCCGAGGTTCAATTGTCAAGCTACGCGCCCGGCTTCAGCTACATCGACCCGAAAGGCTTCAAGTTTCCTTTCGGCGATTACTTCGAAATGGACATCGACAACCACGGCGACACCCAGGTGGTCTGGGGTGAAGGGCTCACGTACGAGTCCCCAGGTAGTATCTGGTATAGCAACGGGCGTTAGTGCATGCTCTCTGTATCCGTTTCGGGCCCAGTGCTGGCGACGGACGGAAAAGGAGAAGCATGGTCTTAATGTGCGTTTACCTCTGGGCCGTGATTGGCTCGGCTGTCGCCGCCATGGTGATTGGGTTTCTCTGGTACTCGCCGTTTCTATTCGGAAAGCCGTGGATGCTGGCCATGGGGTACGATCCGGACGACAAGGCCAGAATCACACAGATGCAAAAGTCGGCGGGCCCCAAGTACGTCGTGTCATTCCTGGCGAGCATCCTGAGCGCGTTCGTGCTCGGGAAGCTTATTTTTCATCTTGCCATCTCTACGGCGCTGTATGGGATGAAGGTCGGCTTTGCAGTGTGGCTGGCTTTTGTGATGACGGTGCAGCTGACGGACAAACTCTTCACCCATCGCCCAGTCAAACTTTTCCTGATCAATACCGGCTACCAACTGGCCTGCTACCTGGCGATGGGGAGCCATCCTGGGGAAATGGGTGGGATGCTGAAGTCCATGTAGCAGGGCAGCAGACCGACTGTCGCGAACGCGCCCGCCCTGCGCCCGCGGCTTCCAGGCAGGGAAGAGTATTTTTTCGAAACCGAGCGGATTCGAATCTTGCTTAGCCCGGCAACCGCACCCGGAAGCGGCGATTACTCCATAATCAGCCCACCGGTGAGTTTGGCGAGTTCCGGAATGTCATGCTCGACACAATATTCCTGGAGTTGGTCCACGATTTTTTCGGTCGCACAGGGATCCCAATAACTTGCGGTGCCGATCTGGACTGCGGTTGCGCCTGCCAGCATGAACTCGACGATGTCGGCGGCGGTGGAGATGCCACCCATGCCGATCACGGGAATCTTAACGGAGTGGGCGGCGTCGTAGACCATGCGGACGGCGATCGGCTTAATCGCGGGACCGGACAGGCCGGCCGTGACATTCGCGATGCGCGGCTTGCGGGTGACCGGATCGATCGCCATGGCGACGAACGTGTTGACCAGGGAGATGGCGTCGGCACCGGCTTCCTGCGCGATGTGCGCCATCTGGGCGATGCTAGTCACGTTGGGCGACAACTTCACGATCAGCGGACGTTGCGCGACGCGTTTCGCGGTGATTACCAACTCGTCGAGGGACCGGGGATCGCTGCCAAACTGAATTCCGCCATGCTGCGTGTTGGGACAGGAGACGTTCAGTTCGTAGGCGGCGATGCCCTCGCCTTCGTTCAGGATCTGGAGGGTGCGCTCGTAATCTTCGCGGGTGTAGCCGAACACGTTGGCGAATACGACGGTGTTCTTGATCTCCCGAAGCTGGGGAAGCTTTTCATCCACGAAAGCGCGTGCGCCGATGTTCTGCAGGCCGATGGCATTTAACATGCCGGCGGCAGTCTCGTAGAGGCGAGGTGGCGGGTTGCCGGTCATGGGCTCGCGCGAGAGGCCCTTTACGACGAATCCGCCCAGCTTGTCGAGATGAACGACGTCTTCGAATTCCAAGCCATACCCAAAGGTTCCGCTGGCGCCGATGACTGGATTCTTGAGAGCAATGCCGGCAAAGCTGACGCTGAGATCCGGGCGGGACGCAGCCTTCGCGGGAGATGTCAAGGCCGGCCTCCCTCGCGGACGACCAGTGCCGCAGGTTTCAGGTCGTTGCCTGGGTGAGCGGGCCGGGGAGACTTCGGGCTGGGCGGTCCTGAATTCTCCGCGTGATGCGGAGCCGCCAGCGCTTCCGTCAGGACTCTGCCGACAGCATGGGTAGGGGCGTTGATGCCCAGGAGTGAAGCCAGGGTTGCGGCCAGGTCGACCGGTTCGGCGTGGGTGCGAAATGTGCCCACTTGAAAGGGAAGTCCGTAGAAGGCCAGCGGGACGTGGGTATCGTAGCTGTAGGGAGTGGAATGGTCGGTGCCATTTCTGCCACCGACCGTGAAGGGAGCAGGCAGTCCCATCACGTACCAACCGCCGGTTGGGGAGTAGCTGTTCAAGTATTTACGCCCCAGCGCAGTGTCCGGCACGGCGCCCTGGGCCAACTGCGAGCGGGTAAAGTAGCCGCGCAGTCCGACCTGCTTCATGGCCTCGCCGACCGCGCGCTCGGCATCTTCTTCTTTAATTTTGAGGGATGAGAAGGCCTCGTCATTGAGCCAGGCAAGCGGATAGTCGAATGACTTTACGAACTCGGTGGTTTTGCCGCCGGCAAATCTAGCGGCCAACGCTTTGTTGATCTGCTCGCCCAGGGCTCCGGCATCGAGGCCGGCAGCGGGCAGACGAAGTTTGCCGGCAACCGTGGGCAAGGGCGCAACCCCGTGGTCGGCCGAGAGCGCGATCCAGACATTTGCCAGCCCGACCTGGTGGCCGAGAAAATTAAAAAACTCGGCCAGCTCACGATCGAGCGCCAAGGCCATGGCTTGCATTTCGGGGGAGTCTGGTCCGACCTGATGCCCCAGGATGTCATTGGCCGAGAGGCTGATGGTGAGCAGGTCGGTGGTGGTCCCGGTACCCAGTTGTTCGTAGAGGACCAACTCTTTCGCAAATTCAAACTCGTACTCGTTGGCGAAAGGAGTCGAGCCCACCACGTCGTAGAACCCAACGTCGGAGCCGTCCTTGGTCTTGCGGTGAGCGGTGGAGCGCAGGGTGGTGCCGCTTCCGTCCCGCCACTCGCGATCCCAGTACTTGCTGGTGCGATTGCTGGAGTTGAAGTCGGCCGCCCACTTGGGAAGTTCGCTGCGGTAGAACGTCGAAGTCACCCAGGCGCCGGACTGGTGATCGATCCAGAACGCGGCATCTGCGGCGTGGCCCGCCGGCAAAATAGCCGCCCGATCTTTCAAGGCAACGCCGAACATGCGCGACTTGCCCCCGGTAGCGAGCTTCAGTTCGTCCCCCAGGGTGCTGGCCAGCAGATTGTGGGGAGAGGCTCCCTTTGTGCCGCCCGCGATTCCCACCAACTGCGTGGCATCATCTTCCACGGAGGTGACCATGCGCTTCTTCTGCGGGTCCCACCACTCGTTGGCGGCAATGCCATGGCCATTGCTGTAGGCCCCGCTGAGCAAGGTGGCATGTCCGGGCGCGGTTCGGGTATTGGCGTAGTCGTAATTGCAGTCAGTGAAATAAGCGCCGCGGTCGAGCAGAAGGCGAAAGCCGCCCTCGACGAACTGGTCCCGGTAACGCTCCAGGTAATCTCCGCGAAATTGGTCGATGATGATAATCACAACCAGTTTGGGATGCCCGTTATAGGCGGAAGCATGGGCGAGCGGACCGGGCTCACAGCACAGCAGAGCACAGACCAGCAGCCCGGCGATCAGGGTTCGAACGGAGCCTTTCATTGCGTCGGTAGTTTACAGCCTGCATGGCACGGGACCAAAGCCAGAAGCGGATCAGGCCTGCAAATTGAGGCGGGCAAAAACTTCGTGTATAAAATCCCGGCAATACTACGAGTCTCAGGCGTGAAGGATTAAGCGTCTCCCTGGTGCAGGCGGGCGAGAAGCGCTCGAATGCCGCTCCAGGGTGCCCGCTCGCGCTACGAACTTTGCCTGGCGATGGTGTGGGTATGCGCCGGTTTTTTCGGTACACTAAAAGTTTCCATGCTTGATCTGACCTTTGTCCGGAACAACCTCGCTTTAGTCGAGGACAAGCTGCGCCTGCGCGGGATGGATCCCGCCGAGGTTTTGGGCGATTTCCGCGTTGTGGATGCCGAACGCCGCTCCTATATCACGACCTTGGAGACAGCCCAGAAGCGGCGGAACGAGATTTCGCCGAAAATCGGGGTGTTGAAGCAGGCCGAGAAGAAAGGAACGCTCTCGTCCGAGCAACAGAAAGAACTGGCAGCCCTGAGCGCGGAGGTGGCGCGGGAGAAGGCTGTGATTGAGGATTTCGAGCAGCGCGTCGCCCAGGCCGACGAGAAATTCAAGGCGGTTCTCAAAGGCGTTCCCAATCTTCCTCACGAATCGGTCCCGGCCGGCAAGAGCTCCGACGACAATGTCGAAGCCCGGCGCTGGGGCGCGGCTCCGAAGTTTGATTTCACCCCCAAACCGCACTGGGAACTGGGCGAGCAGCTGGGAGTGCTTGACCAGGAGCGCGGCGCCAAGCTGGCGGGAGCGCGCTTCACGGTGTACTGGGATTTGGGCGCCAAGCTGGAGCGCGCGCTGGCGAACTTCATGCTCGACCTGCACACGCGCGAGCATGGCTACACGGAAGTGCTCCCACCGTACCTGGTGAATTCCGAGTCGATGTACGGGACCGGCCAGCTTCCGAAGTTCGCGGCCGACTCGTTCCGCGTGTCCCATGGCGACAAGGATCTGTGGCTGATACCGACGGCGGAGGTCCCCGTCACCAACCTGTACCGCGACGAGACCATCGAGGGTGCGCGGTTACCGGTTTCGCTGACCGCCTATACGCCGTGCTTCCGCAGCGAGGCAGGTTCGTATGGCAAGGACGTGCGTGGCATCATCCGGCAGCACCAGTTTCAGAAGGTAGAGTTGGTGAAGTTTGCCCACCCCGACCGCTCCTATGACGAACTGGAGAAGCTCACGGGGCACGCGGAAACCATCCTGCAGAAACTCGGCTTGCATTATCGCGTGGTGACGCTGTGTACGGCCGACATAGGTTTTTCTTCCGCCAAGACGTACGATATCGAGGTGTGGCTTCCCGGGCAGGGGCTGTTTCGGGAAATTTCATCGTGCTCGAATTTTGAGGGGTTTCAGGCGCGGCGGGCGAACATCCGCTTCCGCCCGGAAGGCAAAGGCAAAACCGAATTCGTGCACACGCTGAACGGCAGCGGGCTCGCGGTAGGACGCACCTGGGTCGCGATCGTGGAAAACTACCAGCAGGCCGATGGCAGCGTGGTGATTCCGGAGGCGCTGCGGCCCTACGTGGGAGCAGAGCGGATCACTGCGAAGAAATTCTAGTCCCTGGTCTGCAGTCGCCAGGCGAGCCCCAGGGTGTGTGGCGGCACGACGGAAGGCTGGCGGCGGCCGAGAGTTAGGTTGCCAAGAGCAGGAGCAGTCACTAGACTTGGAAGGCGCAAAAGCAAGTCCGGCGGTCCCCGGCGTGCCCTCACTGCCGATGAATTCGATCTGGCGCACAATCCGCGGATACATCCTGTGGTCGTATGAGCGTGGCAGCCTTCACTATGACGTGATGGTGACGCTCATCCTGATCTTTGTCTTCTTGTCCCCGTACTGGATTAATTTCAGGGACAAACCCATTGAACGGGTTGCGCATCAGACCGCGGTAGTGATCCAGCCCGATGGACAGGGCGGGTTCGTGTACCAGATTGACGCTTCCGAGCTGTCGGCGAAGAACGATGTCGCCCTGCGCGAGCAGATGCTGGGGATTATCGAGCCGATCACGGGTGCGGCCATGATCTCGAAGTACGAGCCGGTGAAAGACGGATCCGGCAATGTACAGAGCTACAAGATCTGGGTCGAGAAGGAATAGCTTCCCAGGTGTCTGACGCGCTAGCGCCGAAAGCAAGAATGAAACACTCTTACCGGAAGCACGCCTGGGTTGCTGGCATGACGGCGCTGCTGTGGCTCGGCACCTCCAGCGCCGGCGCACAAAGCGATCCCAATCTGCAGAAGGTTCTCAGCCAGATGGATGCGGCGGCGGCGCAGTTCCGCACCGCGCAAGCGGATTTCGTGTGGGAGCAGTACTTCAAGGTGGTCAACGATAAAGACTCGCAGAAGGGAACCGTCTACTATCGCCGCTCTGGTAAGGACACCCAGATGATGGCCGACATCAGCGATCCTCCCAAAAGCGTCCTGTTCAGTGAAGGGAAGGTGCAGGTGTACGAGCCCAAGCTGAAGCGGGTAACCGCGTATGAAGCGGGGAAGAACCGGGAAGCGGTGGAAAGCTTTCTGGTGCTGGGCTTCGGCGGGAGCGGGCGTGACATGCTGAAGTCGTTTGACGTGAAGCATCTGGGTACCGAAACGGTGGATGGCGTCAATACCGCGAAGCTGGAACTGGTGCCGAGATCGGACCGGGTACGGGGGATCTTTGCGAAGATCTGGCTCTGGATCGACCCGGTGCACGGGATCTCGGTGCAGCAGCAATTCTTCGAGCCTTCTGGCGATTACCGGCTCGCCAAGTACTCGAATCTCAAGGTCAACCAGAAAATTCCCGACAATGTGTTCAAACTGAAGGTCGCCGGCGACACCAAGTATGTGGCGGGCCCGAAGGGGTAGGCTTTGGACTGAAAAGGCCAAGATTAAGGCTGAAAATTACGAGGCAGGCAGATATACTGACTTTCAAAGGCAGCGGGTGAATTTTTTGATGGCCAAAGTTTTTACGATTCCAGTCGCTCCGACTCTCGGCCGGAAGAAAAGAGAACGCACTTCCGATCCCCGCTACGTGGACGGCCAGCGCTGCCTGGTAGAAGCCATGAAGTACCTGGCTCAGTCCGACCCCGTCGCCAACCGTCCCGCCATCGAACTGCTCTCGGAACACGTGCGCACCCGGTTCCGGATGAGCGACTCGCCGCTGAAGTAACCTCACAGACCACATCCTCCCGGTAATCGTGGAGCAGTCCAGGCAGCGGTCTGTCCAGGCCGTGCCTGGCTTTGCGCAAGAACCTACGAAAGAAAAAAAGGGCGGACCTGAAGTCCGCCCCTGAGCCGTTGATTTCCAGAACTTTCTAGAAGGAATACCGCACGCCCACCTGCATGATGCGCGGTTGCCCTTGCGTCCCGGCAAAGTTGGAGAAATCGCCGGGTGCGCTGGCATGATGAAGGCCGGGATCTTCCTCTACGCCGTTATTCTGAATGCCGGTCAAGTGCTGAGTGTTGGTGACGTTGAAGACGTCCCACCGCAGCTGGACTTGATGGCCTTCGTTGTAGGGCATCTTCCAGGACTTTCCCAGGCCGATATCAAGATCCACGTAGCCGGGATAGCGGAAGTAATTGCGCGCCCCGGTCTCGCCGGGATAGGCGTTGCGGAAGTTCTGGTAGATCTGGTCCACGCCGCAGGCCCCGAAGATCTTGGGCGTGCCGTTCGCCGGCTTGTTGGGACAGCTGTGCACCGGGCGGACAGGAGTGACGTAGGACTGGACATTCCAGTTCGTCGACCAACGGCCATCGTCAATGAAGCCCGCGGTAACCGGCAAACCCGTGTTCCAGCGGAAGATGCTGGAAAGTTGCCAGCCCCCGAAAATGGCGTCAACCGCGCGGTTGGCACTGCCCAGCAGCATGCGGCCCTTACCGAAAGGCATCTGCCAGACCAGGTCGGCGTTGATGGTGTGCCGAACGTCAAAATCAGAACTGGCATAGTTGTCATGCTGGCGAATGCCGTTGGGAATGAACGAACCCTGGGTGAAGTAGTTGCCGTACCCGCCCTCTGACTGCAGGCCGGATGCATCGTCGAGAGAATGTGACCAGGTGTAGTTGAAATCCATGGTCAAGGTGTTGATGCGTTGGCGCAGGGAAATGGCAAGCGCGTGATAGTTCGCATTGCCGATGGTGCTCCAGGTTGAGAGCGCACCGTACTGAGGCTGCATGAAGCGAAGCGCCGTACGATCGCCCCCGGCATTAAACACCATGGCGAGGTCGGCCTCGGCCTGCACGTCGGTCCAGTCATTGCCGTGGAAGACATCGTTCAGTTGATATTCGCCGTAGTACGCCTGGGCGTTCGACCAGCCGGGATCGTAGGTGAGACCGTCGTAATCCCCGATGATCGAAGCCATTCCCGCGGGGAACATGTTGTTGAAGTATTGATTCACGTTGGCGGGCAGCAACCCGGGGACAGCGCTTATGTCCGTACCCTGTTGCCGCAGTTTCTCAAGAGCCGTGCCCGCGGCGTACCAGTCCAGACCGGTCGCCGGGTCATGCAAGTTGTTGAACTGGGCGACGTCCCGGTGAGCCAGCAAGCTGCGGCCCATGCGGCCGATATAGGACATGGAAAGCACGGCACCCTTCGGCAAGGAACGTTCGAAGGTGAGGTTCCACACGTATTGTGAAGGAGCATGAAGATTGGAATCGAGCGAACTCTCGATACGCTCGCCGAACTCGGAGCTTCCATCGAGAGGACTCGCCGACAAGGGGAACGCCAGATTGCCGGGGACGCTTCCACCCGCGCTTGGAATCAGCGAGCGAACGTCCTGGCCGAATCCAGTAAACAGGGGGCCGGCGGCCGCCAGCGATGTGGTATCGAAAGTATTGGCGTGGTTGGTGAAATTGGAGGTGAAGCCCAGAGTATTGTTCAAGTCCCAATCCACAGCCAGGGCCTGCCCGTAATAGTCGTTGGTGAGGGCAAAACCACCGCGGAGCACCGACTTGGATTGGGGATCGAGGGACCAGGCCACAGCGATGCGTGGTTGGAAATTGTTCTTGTCCCAGTTGTACATCGGCTTGCCATGATTGGCCGGACCGGAGCGGTTAATGACGATCGGATCCACAAAGTTCTTCCCTTGCTTACCCGCGGCCAGGCGTTCCGCGAAATACTGGCCCAGGGGAACGGTCGGCTGCACCTCGAATCCCTGGGTTTCGTATACCGGACGCTCGAGGCTGTAACGCAGCCCGAGAGTCAAGGTCAGGCGGGGACGAACCCGCCATGTGTCCTGGACGTAGGAGTCATAGGCCTGGGTGGCAAAGTTGCGAATGGTCGGGTCGCCGGCGGGTAACAATTCGCCAGTCTTACCGAAGGTGAAGTTGGAGGTGAGTTCCGAGAACCGGCCGATGAGGGCCGTGCCTGCATTCCGCACCTCGATCGCGGACGCCAACTTCTCTCCGTTGCCGGCATTGCCCTTAAAAAGTGGGCTCGAGTCGAGTTCAGCCTGAAAGGCAGAGGGAATATTCGAGCCCGTGCCCATGTAAAACGACGGATTCGCTTCCGCAAAGTCGAATGCATTGGCAAAGCTGACGCGGCTGTTATTGATCCTGCGGATGTTCACCCCGAACTGGATATTGTGATTTCCCCGGATGTACGAAAGATCATCGGTAATGTTGTGGACGGGGGTGACACGAGAACTTCCATGGGTCTCGCCCGTCTGCTGGAACACGAAACGGAAATCCACGTCATTGCCGAAACTGTCGCCGCCCTGGGTGAAGGCCTGACGAGTGTAGCCATAGCGGAAATTGTTCACCCAGCGGTTGCCAAGGGTCCAGGTATGGCCGGCAGCGACACCCCAGGGGTGGCTCCACACCAGGGGGGACGGTTGATCGGGCAGCCACTGGGGCAGGGTCTGGTGGTCGTAAATGACGTTGGCCCGGACGAATGCCGTCTGGTTCTTGGTGAGGTTGAAATCCAGCTTGCCCACGTGCGAGTTAAGGCGGGTGGGGGTGGGTGCGTTAAAGCGGAATCCGCCGACGTTCAGGCCATCGGTGTTGGTGGGGTCGTTGGCGGGATACTTTGCGGCAGCGTCGGCGAGGGCAGCGATGGCGGCCGGATTCAGGCCAACCGCGGAAAATGCGGCGGCGTTGTCTGACTGGGTCAGCGGGGTCGGAGAGAGCAGCACGCTCCCGATGCAATTGTTGCCCGAGTCAACCTGGGTGCAATAGTTGTAGTTGATGATGCCCTGGCCCAGGCTGGCTAACGGTACCTGGCGGCTTTCGCTGGTGCCACTGGCGTCATGGCGCGCTTCATAGCTGTAAAAGAAGAATGCCCTGTTCTTGATGACGGGTCCGCCGATCGCGCCACCGTAGGTGTTGCGTACGAGTGGAGTTCGCGGAACGACGGGGTCGGCGTGATTGTTGAACCAGTCGTTCGCCGTAAATCCACGCGACCGGTAGAATTCGGAGGCAGCGCCGTGCCAATTGTTGCTTCCCGCCTTGGTAACAAGGTTCACCTGGGAACCGGAAGAACGACCCTGGTTGGCGTTGCCATTGGCGGTGGTCACGCGGAATTCGTCAATTGCTTCGGCATTGAGCCGGAGAACCGGCCCGGTGGTGATGTTGCCGCGGTCATTGTCGAGCGAGCCGATCAGCAGGCCATTGGTCTGCCGCGGGACTTCGGCATTTCCGGTTTGCGCGTTATTGATGTCGACGCCGTCAAGGGTGACGTTGGATTGGTCGGCGCGCGCTCCCGTCACATAGCCTTCGCGAGTAGAGCCGGGTTGCAGGCTCAGCAAATCCACCAGGTTGCGGGCTTCCAGCGGAAGCTGCGTGATCTGCTCGGAAATGAAATTGTTCCCGAGGGTTGCGTCCTGGGTATTGACCAGCACTTCCTGCGAGGAGGAGGTGACTTCTACGACTTCGCCGGCGGTTCCAATTTCCAACTGGGTGCTGGCGTCGGTGGGCTTCCCAATCAGAGCCTGAACGCTTCCGATGGATTGCTTTTTGAAGCCCTTTGCTTCGATATCGACGCGATAGTCGCCGGGCGTGATGAGATCGAATACGAAGGCGCCGGAGTCGGTGGAGGTCGTGGTGCGCACGCCGTTGTTCGCGGTATTGGTCAATGTGACTTTAGCGCCGGCCACGACGCGACCCTGCGGGTCGGTGAGCGTGCCGCGAATGGTGGAAGTGCCGGTCTGACCCCAAGAGACTGAAACGAGAGCAAAAAGCAAAAGTCCCCAAACCCCTACCCGGGAAAAGCGCATGAAAAAATCTCCTTTGGAATTCACGTGGCAAATGAATCGCCACACTGAAACCTGTCTTGTTGCTGACGACTGAGACCCGATGAGCAGACTCCGACGGGGCGCTATTGTGCAACTAGTGACCGTTAACTTACAAGAGTTAATTTCAACGGTTTAGCCCACAAGGCCGCCCGCAAAAAGACACTGGCAACGGACGCGGACCCCGGGCTCGAAAGAATTCGGCCGCAGCCGGAGTTTCGGAGGGAAAACAATTCCAAATTTCATCGGCGCGGCTACGCAAAGTGGGAATAGAAGCGGGAATCTACGACGGGAAAGCGGTTCCCGCGGCCGCCCCGGGGTCGCGGATGACTGCAAGTCATGCGCTGTAAAGACTGGTTTTTACAAATGACCCAGCGCCAAAATCGATTTAATAACAGGATGCTGCTGTTGTTGTGGCGGCATCGGCGAGGCGAGCCGCAAACGTACTCGCCGATGCAAAACTGCGTCGAGCTGGTTCCGGGGAATGAGTTGCGGCTTCGGCGTTTCTACACGGAAGAATAACCGGCGTTTTCCCGGGGTGGTTCGGAGTGTGCCGCCCCGCGCCACAGTGCGGCAGCCAGCAGGATCACCGCGGGGTAGCATTCGAGGGTGTAGCGGGCTTCCGGATTTCCCATGGTGCCGAGAAAGCAAGATCGTAAAACGATATAGGAAATTCCCAGTCCCATCCACGCGATGGGACGGCCTCGGATCAGGCCCGCGACCGCCGCTGCCAGGTACAGCAGGTTTACGAGGGCGAGACCGATGGCCAGAACCAGCCATTTGCCATCATCGTCGAATTCATACCAGCGGCTATCCGGGGGAAGCAGTTCGGTGCGCGGCCGCAGCCACATGTCGGCAATCTTCAAAGCCGGAAGCGTTACGTAGTAGCGCATGGGATGGGCATGGATCCGCTCGGTCGCGAGCGCGGCAAACCGCGCGTCCAGTTCCGGGTCTATATTGAGCCGCTGGTTGTAGTCTTCGAGAAGTTTCAGGGTTGTCTCGCGCTGTTCGGGAGTGTCAAAGGCCCGCGCCGGGAGGTTGGAAGGATCGACACCCTCCCCTGGAACATTCCAATAAATCTCTTCCGTGGATGTGTAGTCAGCGATCCAGGTGTTGACCCAGCGATTGAAGCCGATGGGGACGAACTCATCGACTTCGTTGGCGTAGCGGGGCGCGAGGAATTCCCAGTGGTGCAAGGTGTGCAGGTTGCGCGCTCCCCACAAGGCAAGAGGGGCCAGCGCGACGACCGCGACTGCAAGCCCGGCGCGCACGATCGGCATGGCCTCGCGGCCGCTGCGCAAAGCGCGCAGCAACAGCATGCCCAGGTAGACGCCGATCGCCATCAGCAGCAGGCCCCCGTCGGGGCGCAGCAAGATGCAGGCTGCCACCGCGGCACCGCAGTACAGCCAGGGCCGAAGTTGGCGAGACGCCAGGCGGTTCAGGCCGATCACCGCGAAGTCCATGGCCAACGCGGTGAAGAAGATCTCGAGCGTCTCGGCGAGAGCCGCGGCGGAGTATTGCGCGAGAAATGGGCAGAGCGCGGTCAGCAGGAAGGCCGCCTTGGCGGCTCGATCGGAGATGCAGCGCCGCGCCAGGTCATAAATGACAAAGCAGGTGCCGACATCGACCAGGACTTGAATCGCCATGGCGACGCGATAGTTATCGAGGCCGAAGATCGCAAATACCAGGGCGAGGAAGGCGGGATATCCGGGCACGCGCGCGCAGGTGGGCGTAATCTGGTTAGGGTCGAGGGTTCGCCCGTAGACCCCGCGAAGGAGCCAGTTTTTGGCGATGTCTGCATAGAACGTGGAGTCGGCGGTGACGTGGGGAAACTTCAGCAGAAAAAACAGCCGCAAGGCGAGGGCGGCCAGGGTCGCGAAGACAAAAAATCGTGAGTTTTGGCGCACAAGCTCGCGCACACTAAGAATATAGCTTTGTTTTTCGCGAACTGCCACGTCGGGTGGCAGTGGCGAACCGGTGTGACTTCGGGCCTCGAGGGTTTGACCCCCCGGAAACCGCATCATACGATTAATAGGAACTCATGGCGAAACCGGTTTTCTACGATCCCCAGCAATCTCGCTGGCGCGTGCTGCGCCGGCTGTTCGACGTGCTCGGGGTGAGCATTACGTTGCTGGTGGTGTTCTTTGTGTACACCGCCATCCGCGACGAGGAGCTGCCGGGATTGTTGCTTCCGGCACAGAAGCGTCCCATCCACGCGCTGAAGGAAAGGGAGAGGGAGAAGGAAAAGGAAAAGCGGAAGCAGGTGAGCCTGCGTTCCCGCCGCAAGACCAAGAAGCCGCCCTCGCAGGTGACGCTGAATAAGGACGAAGGCATTCGGGCAGCGTTCTACGTGCAGTGGGACGCGGCCAGCTTTGCATCCTTGCGCGAGTACGCCCACCAGATTGACATGCTGTATCCGGAGTGGCTGCACGTGCTGGGGCCGGATGGGAACGTGCAAGGGCTCGATCAGCAGACGTTTCGCTACTTCAATGTTGTCCAGGACGGGAAGGTTCGTTCGGTAGACGACGAGGTCATGCCGTTTCTCAAGACCGAGGACACGGGCGTGGAAGTTTTTCCGCTGGTAAATAACTTCGACGAGACGGAGTGGAAGCCGGAAATTGCCGGGTTCCTCATGAACCCGGAAGCGCGTGCGTCGTTCCGCCAGCAGGTGGATGCCTTTCTGGCGTCGGACAAGTATCGCGGCCTGATGATCGATTTCGAAGACTTCGCGAAAAGCGCGCAGCCCGGCTACCTGGCGCTTCTGGGAGAGTTGTCCGCCGACTTGCACAGCAAGGGCATGAAACTCTATGCCAGCGTGCCGGCGCGAGACCGGGATTTCGATTACGCCACCATCGCGGCGCGCACCGACGGCGTCGTGCTGATGGACTACGACGAACACGAGTCGGAAAATGAAGCGGGTCCGGTCGCCTCCCAGGACTGGTTCACCAAGAATCTGGAGATCGCGAAACAGAAAGTTCCGCTCGACAAGCTGATTTGCGCCATCGGGAACTATGGCTACGACTGGGTGCAGCAGCCCCGGAAGAATCCGCCGCCCGGGCTGAAGAATGTCAACGTGACCGTGCAGGAGGCCTGGATTGGGGCGCGCGATTCCGATGAGGACATCGATTTCGATTCCGACAGCCTCAACCCCCATTTCAGTTACATGGATGAGAGCAACCTGCGGCACGACGTGTGGTTTCTCGACGGGGTCACGGCGCTGAACGAAATGCGCTCCGCCCGAACGCTCGGCATCAAGACGTTCGCGCTGTGGCGGCTGGGATCGGAGGACCGGTCCTTGTGGAAAGTTTGGGATTTGCCGGGGGATTCGTCGGCGCCCGACAAACTGAAGGATGTCCCGCCCGGCCAGGACGTCGACATGGAAGGGCAGGGCGAGATCCTGCGCATCGAAGCGCGGCCGGCGAACGGCCAGCGGGATATTACGCTCGATTCAACGACCGGCCTTATCAGCGACCAGGTCTTCCAGTCGCTGCCCGAGCCTTACCGGGTGGCTCGCTACGGGGCAACTCCCAAGCAGGTGGCGATTACCTTCGACGACGGTCCCGATCCGGAGTGGACGCCGAAGATTCTGGACATTCTCAAGCGCGAGCACGCACCGGCAACGTTCTTCCTGATTGGCATCCAGGCGGAGAACAATTCCCGCCTCACGCGGCGCATCTACGATGAAGGGCACGAGATCGGCAACCACACGTTCACTCATCCCAACATCAGCAACATCTCAAAAAGTCATATGAGGCTGGAACTCAACCTCACGGAGCGGCTGTTTGCCAGCCGGCTGGGGATGCGGACCATTCTTTTCCGTCCGCCCTATTCCATCGACCAGGAGCCGGATACGGCGGATCAGGTGCGCCCCCTCGAAGTCACGCAGGACCTTGGCTATGTCACGATCGGCAATCGTATCGATCCCAACGATTGGCGGGAGAACCCGCACCGCAGCGCGGAGCAGATCACCGCGACGGTGATGAAGGATCTGCCTCCGTGCTCGGCCACCGACCAGCTCTGCGGCAATATCATCCTGTTGCATGATGGCGGAGGGGATCGTCGCGAGACGGTCCGTGCGCTGCCCATGATGATCGAAGGGCTGCGCGCGCGCGGCTACGAGATTGTGCCCGTCTACCAGTTGCTGGGACGAACGAAAGCCGACGTGATGCCGCCGATTCCCAGCAACCAGCGCTGGGCAGCGTGGTTGAACTGGATTGGATTCTGGCTATGGGGCGTGGGCATGGCGTCAATCACCTGGATTTTTTTCCTGGGCGATTTGTTGATGACTTCCCGCCTGCTGTTGATCGGCGTACTGGCCATTTACGATCGCTTGCGCTCGCAGGTAGTCGGAACGCCTGGACAGATCGCATCCTACCGTCCCAAGGTTGCGGTGCTGATCCCTGCTTATAACGAAGAGAAAGTGATCGAGCGAACGGTGCGGTCGGTGCTGGATTCGGACTACCCCAATCTGCACGTGATCGTCATCGACGATGGTTCGATAGATCGCACGCTCGAGGTTGCGCGCCGGGCATTCGCGCAGGAAGAAGCCGAAGGGCGCGTGCTTATCCTGACCAAGCCGAATGCGGGCAAAGCCGAGGCGCTCAACTATGGCCTGGAGCACCTGACCGATGAGGAAGTCTTCGTTGGGATCGACGCCGATACCATCATCGCGCCGGACGCGGTCTCGCATCTGGTGCCGCACTTCCTGAATCCGAAAGTGGGCGCGATTGCCGGGAATGCCAAGGTGGGCAACCGCGTCAACCTGTGGACTCGCTGGCAGGCGCTGGAGTACATCACCAGCCAGAATTTTGAGCGCCGAGCGCTGAACACGATGGGAGCGGTCAGCGTGGTTCCCGGAGCCATCGGCGCCTGGCGCGTGTCAGCCGTGCGGGAGGCGGGCGCCTACCATGTGGATACGGTCGCGGAGGACGCGGATCTCACCATGGCGCTGTTGCGGCGCGGCTACCGGGTCGAGTACGAAGACCAGGCTCTGGCATACACCGAAGCTCCCACCCATGCAAGCGGCCTGATGCGGCAGCGTTTCCGCTGGTCGTTCGGCATCCTGCAGGCGGTGTATAAGCATCGCGCCGTTTTTGCCCGCAAGGGCGCCCTGGGCTGGGTGGCTCTGCCGAACATCCTGATTTTCCAGATCCTGCTGCCCCTGGTTTCACCTTTTATCGACGTGATGTTCATCGTGGGAGTGGCATGGTATTTCCTCCAGAGATATTTCCATCCGGAATCCACCGATCCGGCCAGCTTTCAGAAGCTGGTAGTATTTTTCCTTGCCTTCCTGGTGATTGATTTCTTTGCGTCTGCCATCGCCTTCGCCCTGGAGCGCCGCCGCCCCGACACCAAGGAAGACAGCTGGCTGCTCAGCCAGGTATGGCTACAGCGCTTTGCCTACCGGCAGCTGTTTTCCATCGTTCTGCTGAAGACGTTGAAACGCGCCGCCGAGGGTCAAAGGTTTGCCTGGGACAAGCTGGAGAGGACGGCCGCGGTGAGGGCTCCGGCGGAGCGCCGGGAGTCGGTGAAAGTCCCGTAACTGCGGGGCTTTGTGGGAAGTCCTCCAGCTTGGCGCAGGCTGCCTTGGTAGGAGGCCAGGGCTAGAGCGGTGACCCCGGTCACAGACGGCTGGATTTCTATACGGTCTTCTATTAGCGGGAGCCCACATGCCCGCCAGAACCATCATCGAACCTTTCCGCATCAAGAGCGTGGAACCCATTCGCTGGACCACTCGCCAGGAGCGCGCGGACCTGCTGCGCGGGGCACATTACAACTTGTTCCTTCTGCCAGCCGATGAGGTGCTGATCGACCTGTTGACCGACTCGGGAACGGGTGCCATGTCCACCCATCAGTGGGCCGCGCTGGTGGAAGGCGACGAAAGCTATGCGGGCAGCCGCAGCTTCGATCATTTCCGGGACTCGATCCAGGACATCTTCGATTACAAGCACGTCATTCCTACGCACCAGGGCCGGGCGGCCGAGCGCATCCTGTTCAGCGTCGCCTGCAAAAAGGGAGACGTCGTTCCGAACAACACGCATTTCGATACGACCCGCGCCAACATCGAATTCGTCGGCGCGGAGGCGGTGGACCTGGTGATCGCCGAGGGCCGCCAGCCCAGCCTGAGACATCCGTTCAAGGGCAACATGGATGTAGGGGCTCTGGACAATTTGATCCAGAAAGTTGGGCGTGCGCGGATTCCGCTGGTGATGTTAACGGTCACCAATAACTCAGGGGGTGGGCAGCCGGTTTCGATGGAGAATGTCCGCGAGGTAAGCGCGGTTTGCCGCCGGCACCGCATTCCGCTTTATTTTGACGCCTGCCGCTTCGCGGAGAACGCATATTTCATCAAGCTGCGGGAAGCGGGTTACGAATCGAGGACGCCCAAGCAGATTGCGCAGGAGATGTTCAGCTATGGCGATGGCTGCACCATGTCCGCGAAAAAAGACGGCATGGCGAACATTGGCGGGTTTCTCTGCACCAATGACAATACACTTGCGCAGCAGGAAAAAGACCTGCTCATCCTGACCGAAGGCTATCCCACCTATGGCGGTTTGGCGGGACGGGATCTGGAAGCGATCGCGGTTGGCCTGCAAGAGGTCCTGCACGAGGACTATCTGCGGTACCGCATTGCCTCCACCGCTTATCTCGGCAATCACATCTCGGAGCAAGGCGTGCCGATTGTCGAGCCGCCGGGCGGTCACGCGGTCTACATCGATGCCCGGGCATTTCTTCCGCATATCCCGCCGGAACAGTTTCCCGGCGTTGCGCTGGCAGCCGAACTGTACCTGGAAGGCGGAATCCGCTCGGTGGAGATTGGCACGTTGATGTTTGGAGCGGCCGCGAAAATGGATCTGGTCCGCCTGGCCATCCCGCGCCGGGTTTATACCCAAAGCCATATCGACTACGTGGTCGAAGTGATTCTGGAAGTCTGGAAAAACCGCGACCGGATTCAAGGGCTGAAGCTCAGTCACGAGGCCCCGTTTCTGCGCCATTTCACCGCGCGGCTGGAGCCGCTGGCGACGGTCCTGGCAACCTGATCGCGGCGTTCCGGTGCTACAATTGACCGTCGAGTCGATTACTGCAAACCCTCATTCCGAAATCCCTTAAGAGGTGAATCCATGGCAACCATCGAAGCTCCCGCGCGTCTGCAGGTTCGCCTGCATGCTGGCCCGTTCGTCAACGAGCCGCCCGTCGATTTCCGGCAGGAAGAGAATGCCCGCAAAATGCGGAGTGCGATTGAAAAGGTGCGCGGCCAACTGGGCCGCGAGTACGACCTGATCATCGGCGGCAAGCACGTGAAGACTGGCGAAAAAATCAAGTCGGTGAATCCCGCAAAGCCGTCGCAGGTGGTGGGCCTGCATCAGAAGGCTGGCCGGGAACATGTCGAGCCCGCGATGAGCGCAGCCCTGAAAGCCTTTGACTCGTGGAGCCGTACCTCGGTCGAAGAACGCGCCAGCCTGCTGTTTCGCGTGGCTGACCTGCTGCGGGAGCGCAAGTTCGAATTCATGGCCTGGCTGGTTTTTGAAGTCAGCAAGAATTGGGCGGAGGCCGATGGCGACGTCGCCGAGACCATCGACTTCTGCGAGCTTTACAGCCGCGAAGCCTTGCGGCTTGCGAAAGCGGAGCCGGTGGTACAGTTGCCCGGGGAGCGCGATTCGCTGTTTTACATTCCGCTGGGCGTGGGCGCGGTGATTCCGCCGTGGAACTTCCCCTGCGCCATCATGGCCGGTATGACGCTGGCCTCGATCGTGTGCGGGAATACGGTGATCCTGAAGCCCTCGAGCGACTCTCCAACCATCGCCGCCAGATTTGTGGAACTGCTGGAAGAGGCCGGAATGCCGGAGGGCGTGGTCAATTTCTGTCCGGGCGCGGGCGGAAGCTTTGGCGATGCCATCGTCTCTCATCCCAAAACGCGCTACGTCGCGTTCACCGGGTCTCGCGAAGTCGGGCTGCATATCAACAAGAGTGCCGCCACCCAGGGTCCAGGCCAGGTATGGATCAAGCGCACGATCCTCGAGATGGGCGGCAAGGACGCGATCATCGTGGATGCCGATACCGATCTCGACGTGGCGGTGGAGGGCGTGGCCCAGGCCGCGTTTGGTTTCCAGGGGCAGAAGTGTTCGGCGTGTTCGCGCGCGATCGTGGACGAGCGGGTCTATGACAAGTTCCTCGACATGCTGAAAGCGCGGGTGGAAAAGTTCACGATCGGGGATCCGGCCGAGAACCACAACCTGGGTGCGGTGATTAATGAAGGCTCGATGAATACGATCCTCGAATACATTGAAGCCGGCAAGCGCGATGGCCGGCTGCTTACGGGTGGCAGCCGCGCGAGCCATGCGGGCGAGGGATACTTCCTGCAGCCCACAGTGTTTGCCGACATCCCGCCGAAGTCGAAGCTGGAGCAGGAAGAAATTTTCGGGCCCGTCCTGGTGGTGATCAAGGCAAAGAATTTCGAGCATGCGCTCGAAATCGCCAACGATACAGAGTTCGGCCTGACGGGTGCGGTCTATACCAAGTCACGCGACAAAATCGACCGCGCGATCCGTGAGTTCCACGTGGGCAACCTCTACATCAACCGCAAATGCACGGGGGCGATTGCAGGCGCTCATCCTTTCGGAGGATTCAACATGTCGGGGACCGATTCGAAGTCTGGCGGGCCCGACTACCTCTATCTGTTCTCGCAAGGGAAATCGGTGGGGGAGAAGCTCTGAGAGATTAGCTGGTCTCGCCCTTGGCTGGCGCGCAGAGCGTTGGCGCTTAAGCACGTTATATAGGTCCTGCGCTGTGCTCAGCACGACTAGAGATAGTAAAAAGGCCGAAGGCATTACGCCTTCGGCCTTTGTCTATGTGCGCGTGCCGGAGTCTATTGCTCCACCGCGCCGGCCTTGGAATGCAGGACGAACTCGACATTCCGTTCGCGATTCAAGCGCACGGTCTGGAAGAGGTCCAAGTTCTCGAGGGCGAACGTCTTGTGCTCGCCCACCTCGGAGACGCACAGAAGCTGGCTGCCTTCCACCCAATACTGGCGAGACAGGAATGCCGAACCACCCTTCAAAACAATCAGGGTAGACCTGCCCTCGCTGGCGGCCAGGGAGGCGGCGGGTTGTGCGCTGGGTGCGCGTTCATCCGGAGACAGTTCTACCGGCACCTGTTCCATCTGCTCGACCAGCGCAGGTGAATTCGAAGGTATGACGTCTGCTGAGGCAGTTGGTTGCGCGCCGGTGGATGTACGAGACAGCAGCGAGGCCGGCCGTAGCAATCCATAGGGCGAGGGAATGTACTTGGTCGGTTGCGCCCAGGGAGGAGAGGGGATCGAAGCCCGCGCGGGTGTGTTGAAAGGCACCACCACGTCCTCCATGAGGCGGAGGGTCAAGCGCGATTCGCCCTTCAATGCAGGATAGGGGCCGCGGCGGGGAAGGTTCATGATCTTAATCGGCCACAGCACGGGAATCATCCACTCGATGGCATCGCGCCGGGGATGACCGCCACCACGGATCTTTCCTTCGCGGTCGGTCTTGAGGTGGGGAGCGGCGATGATTTTGGCGGCCAGGGGAAGCACGTCGGCGCCCGGCATAATGATGCGGTCGAATTCCAGTTCGAGCCATCCCTTGCCGACAAAGTGGCCGGGATCCTTGGACTGCTGAAGATGACCGCTCAGCATTGCGCCGCGCGGAAACAGCGAGTGCCCGAAGGAGGAAATCGGACCCAGGTGGCACAATACTGGATCGCCAGCTTGTGCGGTTTTAGCGGAAAAATTCGGTTCGTCCATCGTGCAGCGCAGAAGCGTTCCGGCGGGAACGATTTCTTCCCTTGAGGCGGCGCGCGCCCCGATTGCCGAAATGCAAAGAATGAGGGTCAGAAGCAGGGATTTTCCAGCCATGGCAGGTCTCCTTGTGAGTACGCAACATGCCTGTCCCGTCGGGCACAGAGGAGGATGGTGTGCGCAGGAAAGGCCGAGACCCCCGGGGATGGTCGGGGATTGGACGAAGCGTAAGCGATTTTGGGGGCGCCGTCAACCGTTGGCCTGCGAGGGAAGTCAGAAATGTCGCCAGGCAGGGGTGCCGGCCGATGCCAGCCGGGCTACCGGGGTACACTTCTGTGCGATTGTTTGAAAACAGCAAAAATGCTACGCTCGCCTTCGAATATGAAGATTCTGAAGAAGTTGTTCCGTAGTTCGATCGCAATTTGGGTGCTCCTCGCAGCCCTTGACTTGTCCTCATCCGCGCAGTCGACCGCAGTTCCACCGCCGGTGCGGCGTCCCCCGGCGGGTCCCGGACAGACCCCGGGAGCAGCCCAGTCCAGCAAGATGCGTCCGACGGGACTGGAAGCGAACGGAGGTTCGATCGCCAACGGGGTCTATACCAACACCCTCTACGGATTTGCTTTGAAGACTCCGCCCGGCTGGGCCGTGGTCCCGAGCAAAGATCCGATGGCGCTGAAGTCCAATTCGAGCGACCCCGAATTACTGAAATCGGCGCAGATCAGCCACACCCTGCTGGTGATGACTGAAAATGCGCCTTTACGGAAGGCATACCAACGCAAGTCGATTCAGATCCTGGCGACGCGTCTGTTGGGCGAGACGCGCCCCACCTCCGCACAGGACTACCTCAACTATTCTCAGAAAACTGCCAAGGAAAAAGGCATGGCCGTCGAGTATCTGGGAGAGCCCGAGGAAGTCACCATCAACGGGGAAAAGCTGTGGAGGGTTGCGTCGAACGAAACCATCAGCGGGGCTGTGCAACACGTGCAACAGTACGTAGTGACCCGGCAAACCATCTTGCTGCAATTCTTTCTGGTGAGCCCCGATGAAGCCGGACTGAAGGATTTGGAGCCGACGATTCAATCCCTGGAATTCAAGCCCATGACGCTGAAGGCAGCTCCCAATCGAGCTTCGCGAAAATCGAAGGCCGCCGCCGGCAACCCGCCTAAGTCGAACTAGACCGGCAGGAGCTTGTCGCCTTGGGACACCGCCAGCAGGGCTGCTGTCGGACGAAAAACACAAAGGCCGCCCAGTGTGGGCGGCCTTTTCAAATCTCGATGCTGTTGCTAGGAAGTGACGCCGGCACCAGCCTGCGGCTGGTTGGTGGCAGCGGTCGCGGCCGCGGCTTCGTTCAGGATACGGTGGTGGATGGTAAAGAGCGCGAGCTCCAGCCGGTCCGAGACTCCGATCTTGTCGTAGACGTTGCGCAGATAGTTCTTAATCACCTGCTCGGTGGTTCCCAGTTGCGAGGCGATTTCCTTGTTCTTGTAGCCCTGAACGATCAGCGCCACGATGCGAAGTTCTTTCGCGGTGAGGCGATCGCGGACGCGCAGACCAACCATATCGTTCTCGGTGAGTTCACTGGGTACGGCGACATCCTGCACCCAGGTTTCACCGCGCGCGACCTTGCGGACACAATCCACCAGAGCGGGGCTGGTGACATTGCGATACACGACTCCATGAGCGCCATTGCTCATGTAACGCTGGGCGCTCTCGCCGGTGTCGGCCAGGACCACGACGCGTGTCTTGTTCTTGGTCGCACCCAGAACGACGGCGTTGAAGTCGGACTGGAACCCGCCCGCGACGACGAGAACCGCAGCGCGGAACTTGTCCAGCGCCATGAACATCTGCTCGGGAGTCTGCGCCTGCGCCACGATGCGCATTTCGTCTTCCACCGCCAGGACTTTGGCGATGCCCGCGCGAAAAATAGCCTGGTTATCAGCCAGAATTAACTTGAGCATCTCGACACCGCTCCGAGGTTAAGAGTTGCGTACGAACTCGTAAGAATCGATCACGCAGGCCACCCCACGGGTACCATCGGGATCGGTACTGGACTCGTCGGTGCGGACAACCCGTCCGCGACACTGGATGACTACGTGTTCTTTGCCACCGGTCACTTCAGGGGGGAGGGTGATTTCAAACTCTACAGGGGAACCCATTTCCAGCGAGGCATCGGCGCGAATGTAGACGCCGGCGGCGCTCAGGTTGCCGGTCATGCCGTTGGACTCGCCCGCGGCGTTTTCTTTGTGGATCTTGATCGGTAGTTCTAACGGAAATCTTTTTCCGGTCCGTGCGTCGGACACAATCCCTCCTCCATTGCGGCCTCGTTTGAAGGCACAGGCACGCGCTACCACATTCCTGAGGGAGCAGAAATCTCTGCTATAGGGGCGGTTATATCACGGATGACACCCCTTATAAAAGCCTGATCACTCATTAGTTAACGGTAGGAACTAGGTTCCCCCAGGCAGAGGTTACGAGATTACTGGAGCCGAAAGCGCCCGCCGGACGGGTGTTTGCCTGCCAGGCCACCGGTTTCTGTCAAAATACCTTGAATGCCGATCCCGCACTCCGCAAGTCCATTGGAAGGAGAATTCCCCATGCTGGTGCCGCATCGCCAAGCACCCAGACTTTGCAACATCGCGTTTCCGCTATTGTTTGCTTCCCTTTTGGTTACCACGAGCGGGGCGCAGGAGGGGCAGGTCCGCCCGCCAGGCGGCGGTTCGTCGCATGAGGCTACCGCCGGCCGGACCAGGGAGCAAGCGGAGCGGCATGCTGCCACTACCCCGGATAGCCTGGTGCAACTCAACCGGGCCTTGGAGGGATTGGCAGAAAAGGTCTCGCAAGGGGTGGTGCAGATCCTGGTAACCGGTTACGGCCCACTGGAAGAAAACGGGCGAACCGAAACCGCGTTCATCGTGCGGCAGCGCGCCATCGGCTCCGGAGTGGTGGTCGATGCCAACGGATATGTCATCACCAACGCGCACGTGGTGGAAGGCGCGCGCCGTATCCGGGTAGTGCTGCCAGTGCCCCTTGGGGAAGGAGCGACGCTGGAACCGGAGGGCAAGCGCCGCATCCTGGAAGCCAGGCTGGTAGGGATTCATCAGGAGACGGACCTTGCGCTGCTGAAGGTGGCCGCGAAAGATTTGCCGGTTCTGTCTTTGGAAACGAGTACCCGCGTCCGCCAGGGTCAACTGGTGTTTGCCGTGGGAAGTCCCGAAGGATTGCAGAATACGATCACGATGGGGGTGGTCAGTTCGGTGGCGCGGCAGCCGGACCCGAACAAAGGAATGGTGTACATCCAGACGGACGCGCCCATCAATCCCGGGAACAGCGGCGGGCCGCTGGTGGATGTGGAGGGGCACGTGGTCGGAGTCAATACCTTCATCCTGTCCGGTAGTGGCGGGAGTGAAGGGCTCGGGTTCGCCATACCCGCGCGCATCGTGCGCTTCGTATATGAAAGCCTCCGAAAATACGGGCACGTGCATCGCTCCGAGATTGAGGCGGGAGCACAAACCATCACGCCGTCGCTGGCTTCCGGGCTCGGTCTCAAGCGCAGCTGGGGCGTGTTGATCTCCGACGTCAAGCCGGGAGGACCCGCGGAAGCCGCCGGCCTGAAGATCGGCGACGTGGTGCTGGAGGCGGATGGCCGGGCGGTCGATACTTTGCCGGCATTCACCGGCGCCATGTACCTGCATCCCGCGGACCAGGTTCTAAAGCTGCAAATCCTGCGGGAATCACAGAAGCAGACGTTGTTAATTCCGGCATTGCAGGAAAAGCACCCCATGGATCAATTGCTCGATCTCGCCGATTCGCAAACCAATCTGGTGCCCCAGCTCGCCATTCTGGCAATTGGCATTGATGAGCGGGTGCGCGCGATGCTGGGAGATTTGCGAATTGCCTCCGGTGTGATCGTGCTGGGACGTGCCGCCGACCTGTTCGGTCCCGACATCGGGCTCACGACCGGCGACGTGATCCATGCGGTCAACAATCGTCCCGTGGATACGGTTGAAAATCTGCGCAGCGCGCTATCGCAACTCAAATCCGGCGATTCCGTGGCATTGCAGGTAGAACGACAAGGCAAGCTACAGTTCGTGGCCTTCGAACTGGATTAAATCCGGGAAGGAGGGCAGGGCAGGATGCTACTGACGGGGCGCGTAATAGCCCTTGCGCGCTCGGACCTGCAGGTCCTTCTTCAGGGCGCTGATTTCAATACTGCGATAGCGGCCGTCGGGATCGAAATCGGCGGGATGATAGGACACGACGTACTGGCTGCGCAGTTCGTCCTCGATCGCGGCGAAGGAATTCTTGATGTCCTTCATCTTGAAGGGAAAGAAGGCGCGGCCACCGGTGGCGGCAGCCAGCTTCTCAAGATTCTTGTCACCCCGCAGGATCAGGCCGCTGTCGTCGGTGGATATGGCGTAAATGATGACTTCCGCGCGTTGCGCCATTTCGACCGCCTGGGCCAGGGTGGCATCGCTCTGATTGTCGTCGCCGTCGCTGAGAATAATAAGCGCCTTGCGCTGCGGACGATCCGATTGTTCCTTCAGGAGTTTGTCACGGCAGGCATGGTAAATGGCATCATAAAGCGCGGTGCCGCCGCCGTCGTGCAGGGAGCGAACCCCACGCGATAATTGGGGCACGTTGTCGGTAAAATCCTGGGCCAAGTCCTGGGTGCTGTTAAAGCCCATCACAAACGCCTTGTCGAAGCCGGCGCGCAGGACATGTTGCAGAAAGCTGGTGGCCGCATCCTGCTCGAACTCGAAACGGGTATGAACCGATCCGCTGACGTCGATGAGAAGACCCATCTTTAAAGGCAGGTCGGTCTCGCGGCGAAAGTTGACGATGGACTGAACCGGCTTATGATCGTCAAGAAAACTGAAATCCTGCTGCGTCAGGTTGCGGACAAACTTGCCGTGCTTGTCGGTCGCAATGAACAGGACATTGACTTCATCGACGCGCTTGCGGATGGTAAGAATGGAATCCTGCGGATCGTCGGTGCTGGTCGAACTGCCAAGCGTGCTTGCCGAACTGGCGACATAAGCGGCGGAGGGGTTCTGCGCAATAGATTGCACAGCCGTCGTTCCGGCTAGAATCGCGAGGAAAAAAGTGAATATCGTGTACTTCATTCCCACCATTTCCAAAATTTTCACTGCAAATCACCGCTAATCATGCGCCCTACCGATTAGATGCACGTCGCCGACCGAAAGCCGTGAATCCAGTGTCGGTTGCAAGCTCGACTGTAGGAGAGACCCTGGGAAGTTCCAAGTTACAAAAGGAGCACGCGCTTGGTTATGGCACGGAAGGGCCATAAAATCCATGGTTTGGCCCGGGTTGCGCAGGCCGGTGAGTCGGGATGCGACCCAGCGCCGGGTCAATCTAGGGGCGGACCTGAGAGGCCCTGGAATAAGAACGTAGGACAACCATCATGATCCGAAAAACCGCTGCGATCGCGTCGTCGGGCGGCCCGGTACGTTGCGCCTGGGCCAGCAACGAACTCTCCATCGCCTACCACGACCAGGAATGGGGCGTACCGGTTCATGACGATCACCGCTTGTTCGAATTTCTCGTGCTGGAAGGCGCGCAGGCCGGGCTGAGCTGGAACACGATTCTGAAGAAGCGAGAGAACTACCGCGTCGCATTTGAGGGCTTCGATCCCTCCCTGGTTGCCCGGTTTCATAAGGGGAAAATGGCGCGCCTGCTCGCGGATCCCGGCATCGTGCGCAACCGCCTGAAAATTGTCTCCGCCGTTCAGAATGCGCAGGCCTTTCTCAAGGTCAAGGAAGAGTTTGGCAGCTTTGATCGCTACATCTGGCAATTCGTAGCTGGCAAGCCACGGCAGAATGCCTGGAAATGGTCGCGACAGGTACCGGCTCGCACGGGCGAGTCGGACGCGATGAGCAAGGATCTGCAAAAGCGCGGGTTCAAGTTCGTAGGGTCCACGATTTGCTACGCCTTCATGCAGGCAGTGGGAATGGCGAACGATCACCTGGTTAGCTGCTTTCGCTACCGGTTGGTGGCGTAGCGGGGCGATGGTTCCGTGTACAATATTTTTTACATGGTCACGTACAATAATTTGTACGAAGCGGGGCAAGCGTAGGTTGCTACAAAATTCGCTGTTTGTTTTACGCGGTTTAGCATTGCTATGAGTGGCAGTTCGCTTGCCGCGTATTCAGCAGGTTGCGAATCCCAACAGGGGACGGCCATTGGTGTTTGCAGAGTCGACTCCCGGTTCTCATCTGATTAGCCTTGAATAAAACGGACCCCAGCACCGCAGCGCCCCGAGTGGCACTCCCATTCACTCCGCCGGCCGAGTTCCAGAAGCGGCCGGGCGGGCCTCAAGGTTTGAGCTTATATCCGGAATCGGCGGTGTTAGGGCTTGACCTGGAATCGTTTCGCTGGCAAGAGTCCACCTTTGCCCTGCTGAATCTTGCCCTGCTGGCAGCTCTGCTGTGCGGCCACGCACTTTTCTCTGAGCACTTCGGAAATCCGACGCCGCCGCTGATTGGACTATTAAGCACGGGTTTCCTGCTGCAACTGGGGGAGCTGATCTGGATACAGACCCGCACTGAGCCGCTGACCGTGGGGGCAGTGCGTACCCTCACGATCACCCTGATCGTGTGGGATGTGGCCCTGGCGGTCACTCTCGGCGCTCTTACGGACCGCGTCGACAGCCCTTACTACGTGCTGATGCTGGTGCCGATTTTTCTGTGCGCGTTTCGCCGCTCCCTGCTGGAAACATTGGCCGTGGTCGTGGCCGCCAGCGTTTTCCAGTTTTATGTGGTGTGGCATTACTTCCAGTTGCACTCGCCGATCGAGGAGGATGAGTACTTCGAGGCGGGGACCGCCTCCCTGATCTTTCTTCTGACCGGGGTCGTGGTCTGGTTTCTGGTGAACCACCTGCGGCGCAAGGAAATCGGGTTGGCAGAGAACTTGCTGGAACTGAGCAAAGCGCGGGAGCGGCTTCTGCAAGAAGAGAAGCTGGCCGCGGTGGGGCGCTTGTCGGCTGCGATTGCGCACGAGATTCGAAACCCGGTCGCCATGATATCCAGTTCGCTGGCGACGGCAATTCGCAGTCCTCTGTCCCCCAGCGAACGGGAAGAGATGTTCGATATCGCCGCCAAGGAGGCCGACCGGCTGGAGCGGTTAACCAACGACTTCCTGGCCTACGCCAAGCCGCGGGCGCCTGAGTGTCAGCCGGCCAATGTGATGGACACGCTGGCCTACGTGGCGGATGTTTGCCGTGCCCACGCCCTGCGTCGCCAGGTCGATGTGCGCGTGGAGGGTCCTCCGGAAGCAGTCGCATGGATGGACGCTCCCCAGGTGCAACAGGCGCTGCTGAATCTGGCAATGAATGCGGTCGAGGCATCGGCGTCGGGATCGGTGGTGATTTTGCGGGCGCAGTATGAAGGCGATTATGTGCGCATCGAGCTGGAAAACGGTAACGGCCCAATTTCCGAGTCGGTCGTTCCCAGCATCTTTGAGCCCTTTTTTACAACCAAATTGTCCGGCACGGGATTAGGCCTTGCGATCGCACATAACATTGCGCGCTCCCATGCTGGTCTCCTGCAGCTGACCATGAACACGCCGGAGACCGTCCGATTCACGCTTACCCTGCCGAGGGTGGCGGCGGACCCGGACACCGAAAAGGCATAAATCAATTATGGGCAGAGTTCTTATCATCGACGACGAACCGCACATGCACAAGATCCTGGCCTCCAATCTGGAGCAGGACAAACACATCGTTTCCCACGCCGCCGGAGTGGAAGAGGCGCGCCTGGCTATCAGCAGCAATCAATACGAGGCGGTGTTGACGGATCAGAAGATGCCGGACGGCGGCGGGCTGGACGTGCTGGCCGCGGCCCGCGAGGCCGACCCCAACCTGTCGGTGATCTTCCTGACCGCAGTCGCGACGCTCGAACTGGCGGTGGAAAGCATGCGCAAGGGAGCGTTTGACTTTCTGGCAAAGCCGTTTACGCCGGAGGTCTTGCGAGCGGCCGTGCAGCGAGCCTGCGATCATACGACGCTGGTTCGGGAAAACAGCCTGCTGAAAGCAGAAGTAGGGCGACTGGAAGGATCGTCGCAGATTTTCGGGGATACGCCCGCCATGCGCGAAGTACGGGAGAAGATTGCCCGGGTTGCGCCCACGGCAGCGACCGTTCTCATCACGGGCGAAACCGGAACCGGGAAAGAACTGGTTGCCCGCGCCATCCACCGGCAGAGCCCGCGGGCCGCGAAACCTTTCCTGGCAGCCAACTGTGCGGCGTTTACGGAAACCCTGCTGGAGAGCGAATTGTTCGGGCACGAACGGGGAGCATTTACGGGCGCCGACCGCAGCCGGGTGGGACTGTTCGAGGCAGCGCACGAAGGCACCCTGTTCCTCGATGAAGTGGCGGAGATGTCGCCCGCGGCACAAGCCAAGCTGTTGCGAGTTTTAACCGATGGACAGGTTATGCGCATTGGTTCGGTAAAGCCTCGTACGGTCGACGTACGCGTGCTGGCGGCAACCCATCGCGACCTGCAGCAACGGGTGAAGGAGGGGCTGTTCCGCGAGGATCTTTACTACCGGGTAGCGGTGGTCCCGATTGCGATCCCGCCACTGCGCGAACGCATCGCCGACGTGGCCGCACTGTGCGATCTTTTTCTGGGGCAGATCGCGCGCGAGCTGAAGCTTCCGAAGCGGCGCCTGGGCGCGCAATCCCTGTTCCGCTTGCAGGCATACGAATTTCCGGGAAATATTCGCGAGCTCCGAAATCTGATTGAACGCGCGGTCATTCTCTCTCCCGGCGAAGAAATCGGGGCCGAGCATTTTCCGCTGCGTACGGGCGCCGCGGGAATTCCCGAAGGCGCCGATAACGGGCGCGACGGCCCGATGAACTTGAGTTGGGTAGAAAATCTGCCGGCGAGTTTCGATTTGCGGAGTTTTCTCTCCTCTGTGGAGAAGACTTTGATTGAGAGGACGCTGCAATCGACCCGTGGTGCACAGGCGGAAGCAGCGCGCCGTCTGGGCCTGTCGCGCAGCGATCTGTCCTACAAGCTTCTGAAATACGAACTGCGCAAAGAAACGGCGGTATCGTAGGCGGAGCCAGCGCAGGGAAGCGGCAGCCGGATTGGCGGCGAGGTTGTCTTGCAAAGCCAGAGAATAAATGTACTTGTCTTACCTGCCGCTAGCCCACTTCGGCCCTCTCTCGGCCGTCATCCTAGGCACACAGTATATAAGGTTATCTTGTTGATACATATCATAGAACCTTGTATATTAGGCGTGTGTTGCCCCTGTCCTTATTAGGCGAGCAGATCGCCACCAAGCGCAAAACGCTCGGCCTGACGCAGCCCATGCTTGCGAAAAAAGCCAGGGTTGGACTCTCCACACTCGACGCCCTGGAGAACGGACGGCTGGGCGAACTCGGATATTCCAAGATCACAAATATTCTCACGGCGCTGGGGCTGGAGTTGAAGCTTCAGGAAGCAAGCACGGGCCGGCCGACGCTTGACGAACTCATGGAAGAGGCACGGGATGATCAAGGTCTGGACCGACGCCGCTGAGGCGGGACTGCTCGATCGTCACGGCGAACGCGGCAGCACGTTTGCTTACCTTCCCGGCGCTCCACCCAAGCGCGAGGTCTCGGTGACGATGCCGTTGAGGCTTGAGTCGTGGAGCGTGCCCTATGGCCTACTTCCGGTTTTCGAGATGAACCTGCCCGAAGGCGCACTGCGGGAGCGGCTCCGCCTTGCGTTTGCGAAAGCCACCGGCACCTTCGACGAATTCGACCTGCTGTCCATTGTCGGCCGCTCCCAGATCGGACGCATCCGCTACACCGGCGACAAAGAACACCTGCACGAGGACGTGCCCTTCCAGGCGGTGGACGAGATTCTCGAACGCAGACGCGGCGGCGACCTGTTCCGGTATCTGCTGGAGAAATTCGCGTCCTTCTCCGGAATCAGCGGCGTGCAGCCCAAAATCCTGGTGCGCGACGAAAAAGCTTTCGCCGAAATGGAGCATACGGGACACCGCCTCTCGCAAAGCTACAAGGGCGCGACGCACATCGTGAAGTTGTGGGAGCCCAACGAATATCCGCAACTGGCGGCCAACGAATACTTCTGCCTCGCGGTCGCGCGCAAATACGGACTCGACGTGCCCCCCTACCGCCTGGCCGAGGACGGCATGGCGCTGGTCATTGACCGTTTCGACCTGCGCATGGACGGGACCTATCGCGGATTCGAGGATTTCTGCGTGCTGAACGGACGCAGGACCGACGAGAAATATCGCGGCAGCTACGAGACCTCGGTCATGAAGCGATTCGGGCAGTTTGCAAACTCGACGCATGTGGGCGCGGACATGGAAAAGCTATTCGTCCTGATTGTCCTGAATTGCGCGCTTCGTAATGGCGACGCTCATCTCAAGAACTTCGGGATTGTTTACGATGACGTTCAGGGTGAAGCGAGACTCGCACCTGTCTATGATCTTGTGACCACCTCCGTCTATCTGCCGAACGACAGTATGGCGCTGACCCTTAACGGCACCACGAAATGGGCGAGCGCGAAGGAATTGCAGCGACTGGGCGAGACGCGGATGGGAGCCACTCCTTCCCGGGTCCGGCATATACTTGAACGCATAGAAGCTGCAATCGCGGACACCTCAAAAGAACTGCAAGCCTACGTTAAAGCGCACGCGGAATTCATGGAGATAGGTAATCGCATGCTCCAGCAATGGGAGCAAGGTGTCGCGCTTTCGCTCAAGGCGGCCTGAGCGAACCGTCCGCTCTTCCAGAGCAATGCAAGAGTAGAATCACGCGCATTGCTTCCGCTAAGCCGCTCGGCGCTTTTAGTCCTGGGTCTACTTCGATTCCTTAATGATCGCGTCCGCAGCGTTGCCGGCCACGACCCAGCTTGCCGACCCGGCCACGACGGCTTCATCCTCAAACCACAGGAATCCGAAGTCGTCGATGCACTCCGGAAAATCCGGCTTGATGATGATGTATCCCGGAATCACGGCACCCGGGATGTAAGCGTTGTCGGCGCGATTGTTGCTGTACGTCATCGTCTTCGAGACCGTACCGACTCCAGCTACATACGAAGTGCTGGATACCGGGTGCGTGCCGAGAATGTAATTGACGGCGCGAAGTGTGTATTCGGGGCTCACGAGATCCGGAAACGCCTTGTGCAGGAAATACATTCGGATGGCCATGTCCACCACGGCGCCCGATCCGCCCCAGGTGCCGAGACTCGGGGGCACGCCGAACGGGGTGGCGTCCAACTGCTTGTCCAGACCCGCCATGTATGTCTTCACCGCTTCGCGCATTTGATCTTTTGCGCTCGCGTCCAGATAAGGCAACGCCCGGACTGCTGTCCAACCATGGAGGTCCATCTGCTGCGGGGTGATCATCTGAGGGAACAATTCCTTCAGACGGGACTTGTATGGCTCGGCACCATTCGTGGCGATGGTCAATTCCAGAGCCGCAGCCCAGTCCAGTCCGACGCCAAATCGGCCACCGCCGGAGCTGGCCGGCGGAGCTGTTGGTGCGCTAGTCGTGCCCGAACTTGTCGGAGAAGAGCCAGACACCGCACCCTGAGACGCAGCCAGAACACCACCTCCGGGAGCACCTGCCGGAGCTGCTCCGCCGAGGCCGCCGCCCGCCGGATTCTGCGTTGGGTGAGCCTTCTCGTCGTTCCATGCCTTGATCGCGGTCTCGAGGCAGTCTTTCGCCAATGCGTCGTCCCAGCCTTTCAGCACATCGGCCGCTGCAGCCAGCGCGGCAATTGCGTTCCACTGGAAATACGGGTTGTTCGTAGTGAAGATCCAGCGGTCGTCCGGCTTGCCGGAGTAGTCGCCCTTCACTCTCGTTCGGACCGAGCTTCGGGTCGTAGATGCGGCCGTCAGTTTTCGACGCTCCGTCGCCCAAGTGCGTGTACTGGCGCAGATCTGGCTCGTGAGTGCCGCGGATCGCGTGGCCGATATTGTGAAACTGCGCCAGGATAAGCAGTGCGCCGTGCTTGACTTGCTGCACCGTATCCGGCACGCCATCGGGACGGTGCATCTCAACTTCACGCGCGACTTCATCCACCGTAAGCTCGTCGTACTTGAGATTGAATTCGCGATACGCCAGAGCCAGACTCTGAATCACGCTCAGCTGCGCAGGCTCCTCGAGATCGAAGTCGCCGGCATCGTACCAGCCGCCCACGTTCATCCCAGGAATGTGATCGCCGCCTTTGTACTTCCCGTCCGTTGCCGTAGCCTGATTCCAGCCGTCGAACTGCTCCCCGACCACCGGCGCCAGGCGGCCATCATCCAGGTGCGAAGCGCCGTGCCACACGCGGTAGCCTTCGCGAACGGAAACGTGATCCATCTGCGCCGCAAGGTGATGGTCCAGGCTGTCCTGCCAGATGTTAGCGTAAGCGTCCTTCGAGATGGGGAAGGGCGCCGTTCGCTGGTCTGCGTACTCGATCACATAAAGGCCGGGGTCCTTGACCGAGGTGAAGTCGAATTTCGAATAGACGTAGCGCAGCCAGGGCGTTGAAGGCGTGATCGGCCCCTCGAACGCCTGCTTGTAAGATCCGTCTTCCATCAGGCGCAGCACTTTCGCCGTCTTCGGGCCGTTGTACTTCGGGTCGAGTTCGAGTACAGCCACCTTGGAGAAACCCGGCGCATAACCGACCTGGCTGTGCGCGATCATCGGCGGCCGCGTCCAGTTCGGAATCACGTCCGGCCTGATGTGCCAGACGATGGCGCCGGTGGTCTTGCCCGAAGGGATCAGCGAACGCAGCACGAACCAGCCGTTCTGCGCGCGGTCGCGTCCATCGAACAGCATGAGGTTGGCCGTATCCGAAACTACATTCACCCGGGCTAGCGCGTCGTCGATCCCCAGGGTGATGCTCTTGCCCTGGGCGAACGGCAGCGGCTGAGTGTATCCCTTGGCCTTATCCCAGTCCTCAAGGTAGTAGGCCTTTTTCGGTTCGTCAGGCAGGGGCAAAACCTTGATCATCGGATCGTTCGGCGTTCGCGGGAAGATGCCGGCTCTGGTTCCGTCCACCAGGTAAGTCTTGCCCATGTAAATCGAGGGCAGAAACTCCAGGTTGAAGCCCGCCCGGCCAGCCAGTTTCTGCGATAGCGGCTTGTCGAGATTGATGCTGACCTTCACGCCGCCTGGTTCCGCTGCGACTTCCAGGGTGTAACTCAGATCAAAGGTCGGGAAAGCGAGGTCGGCGGTGAGCCGGTTGTTCGCCTTATCGGCATGGCGACCTTTGAGGGTCGCCACCAGGTCCCACTGCTCGGGCGTTGGCATCAGGCGCACGTCGCCGTTCGTGGCGATGCGCTGGCCGTGGAGAATCATCTCCATGGCCGTGTTCTTTTGGTCTACGAAAACGGGATGGTACGTGCTGTCGTAGAGAAAAACGCTGAAACCCTTGAGTATCGAGGTAATTCTTGTCGGTCACCTTCATGGCAAAATCGGCGCCGGACAGGCCTGGGGCCGAGATCAGGGCCAAGAGGAGACAAACTCTGATTCGCGTGAACATAGATTGGGATTGATACTACTCCTTTGGTCCAAGATGATATGACATGTTGACTTCGTGGTTCATCTTCTCTGCCACGTGGTTTCTAGCTGCGACGAAGGCTTCGATATCCACCCGGCGAGTCGTTGCACCAAAGTCCTGCAAGGCCTACGAATAGATCCCAGGCGCCTCATGTCCAAGCTTCTGCACGTACTCAACGTATGACCCAGGATAAACAGTGGGATGGCGGTCCGTGCCGCTCTCACCGCCCAGTTCCAGCACACGTGAGCCGAGACCGCGAAGGAACATGCGGTCATGCGATACGAAGATCATGGTGCCTTCAAAATCCTTCAGGGCGTCCACCAGCATCTCCTTGGTCGCAAGATCCAGGTGATTGGTCGGTTCGTCGAGCACCAGGAAGTTCGGCGGGTTGTAGAGCATGCGTGCTATTGCCAGCCGCGACTTTTCTCCGCCGGAGAGTGCGCGGATCTTCTTATCCACGTCTTCGCCGGAGAACTGGAATGCTCCCGCCAGGTTCCGCAACGCCCCGAGACCGTCCTGGGGAAAATCCTGTTGCAACTGTTCGATGACGGTGAGATCGGAATTGAGCACGTCCAGAGATTGTTGCGCGAAGTAGCCCATATACAGGCTGGCGCCGAGCCGCACGCTTCCGGCATCTGGAGCACTGGCTCCGGCAATCATCTTGAGCAGCGTGGTCTTGCCCGCGCCGTTTCTTCCCATGACGGCCCAGCGTTCTCCGCGGCGGATGGTGAGATTGAACCCTTCGTAAATCACACGCGGGCCGTAACTCTTGTGCAGATTCTCAAGGACGGCCACCTGTTCGCCGGATCGCGGGGGAACGCGAAACTCAAACTTCACCACCTGGCGTTTCTTCGGCAGTTCGATCTTCTCGATCTTGTCCAAGGCCTTAATCCGGCTCTGCACCTGGGCCGCTTTGGCGGCGTGCGTCCTGAAACGATCAATGAAGCGCTGCTCTTTGGCAAGCATGGACTGCTGCCGGGCAAATGCTGCCTGCTGATTGCTCTCTCGCACCGCCCTTTCGCGCTCGTAGAAGTCGTAGTCACCCGAGTAGGTGATGATTTCGCCGCCATCAATCTCTGCAATCTTTGAGACCAGACGATTCATGAACTCGCGGTCGTGCGAAGTCATCAGCAGCGCGCCGGGAAATGACTTGAGAAACTGTTCCAGCCAGATGATGGATTCGATGTCGAGATGGTTCGTCGGTTCGTCCATCAGCAATACATCCGGCATTCCGAGCAGGACCCGTGCCAGCGCAACCCGCATTTTCCATCCGCCGGAGAGAGCGCCCACGTCGCCGTCAATCTGATCGTCTTTGAATCCCAGACCGTGGAGCACTTCACGGGCTTGCGATTCGAGCGCGTAACCGCCTAAATGCTCGTACTCCTCCTGAACGTGACCGAAGCGATCAAGGATGCGGTCCATGTCATCAGCCTTGTCGGGGTCGGACATTTCCCGCTGCAAGGCTTCGAGCTCGTGGTGCAGATCGCCGACGCGTCCGCTCCCTGCGATCGCTTCATCCAGGACCGAACGGCCCTGCATTTCCTCGACGTCCTGGCGAAAGTAGCCGATCGTCAACTTCTTGGGGACTGAGACCGCGCCCTCGTCGGGAGTTTCCTCGCCGACCACCATCCGGAAGAGCGTTGTCTTGCCCGCCCCATTGGGACCGACCAGCCCGACTTTTTCGCCGGGATTCAACTGAAACGAAGCATCCACGAAGAGCAACTGCTTGCCATACTGCTTATTGATGTTTGAGAAAGAGATCATTTTGGAGGAGCAACTCGCGGCACGTGCCTCTTCCAGTGTAGCCCGGCCAGAAAATTGCCGGCCAACGCTGGCACATTGGGGATCAGTGAACAGAAATCAGGGATCGCAAAATTCACACTTGACATTGACAGATAATCCACTACCATATGGTTGTGGATAAATTAGGTACAACGTTTGCGGCTTTGTCTGATCCAACCCGGCGGGCAATGATCGAACGACTCTCCCATGGGCCTGCCTCTGTGCATGGATTGACGGAACCGTTTGCACTCTCGCAGCAGATGATTTCAAAACATATTGCCTACCTGGTGCGGGCGCGGATTGTGATCAAGACGAAGCGTGGACGAGAGAGTGTGTGCACGCTTAGGCCAGAGGCGATTAAGACAGTCAGCGACTGGGCGATTAGCTATCGCCGATTCTGGGAAGAGAGTTTCGACAAACTGGATGTAGTTGTAAATCAAATGAAGAAAGAGGAGGTCAGAGATGACAAAAAACACGGTTAGCGAAATTGAGCGGATGGTTGTCACAAGAGTTTTTGATGCCCCACGCGAGTTGGTTTGGAAGGCGTGGACAGACCCGAAGTACGTGATGCAGTGGTGGGGACCGAAGGGCTTTACTGCGCCCGTTTGCCAGATGGATTTTCGCGTTGGGGGAAAATCTCTCCTCTGCATGAAGTCGCCGGATGGGCAGGAGTGCTGGAATGCGGTTGAATACCACGAGATTGTTCTGCACGAGAAGATCGTTTCCTCCATGTACTTTTCGGACTCGAAGGGAAACAAGGTTGAGCCTGCGCAATTAGGAATAGAACATGAGGCCATAGACGGTGCGTACGACGTGACCATCTTTGAGGATCTCGGAAACGGCCAGACGAAACTCACCTTCATTGGAAATGAACCCATGGAGAGCGCGAAAAATAGCGGTCAATTGGAGGGCTGGAACCAGATACTCGATAAAGTTGCCGCAGTTGTTACGAAGCTAGCGCAGGCGAAATAAGAAGTTGGAGTTTTGATGATTGTCATGCGCGAGATCTGAACGTAACGCAACGTCGGTCCGTTCCGGAAACCTAAGGGTGGGCGGGGCGGGTGGCCCGGCTTTCAAACTGCAGAAGCCACCACAGATGCGGGTGCCCCGTCCTTCGCGTAGGCGAAGGGCGGGTACGACGACGGCATACAAGTTAATTCCGTCGCTACGTAACAAATCCTATAGCACAGGCATCATCGACGCCCGCCCTTAAAAGAAACGCAAGGATGGGGCACCCCCTGTGGAAATGCTGCACATAGAAATCGGCGTTCATCCGCGTTCATTGGGGCACCCGCTGGATTCGCGCTAGAAGGACTAAAAGACTAGTCGATGCGAAAAGGGTTTACGAGAAAACCACAAGCGGACGAGCCGGCGACGCGAATCAAGAACTACATCACGCCGAGCGGGCTCGAGCGCCTCAAAGATGAGCACCGGTTTCTGCTCACCCGGGAACGCCCGGCCGTGACCGAGGTGGTGGCGTGGGCTGCCGGCAACGGCGATCGCAGCGACAACGCCGACTATCGGTACGGCAAGCGGCGGCTGCGGCAGATCGATGGGCGGATTCGCTTTCTCACGAAGCGAATTGAAGCCGCGGAAGTGGTGGACCCGGAAGCTCCGAGAACGGGGCAGGCGGCGACGAAGGCATTCTTCGGAGCGACCGTGCGCTATGCCAATGCAGCGGGAGTATCGCGAGTGGTGAGCATCGTGGGCACCGACGAGATCGATCTCAATCGCAACCACATCAGTTGGGTGTCACCTCTGGGGCGCGCGTTGATGAAGTCGGCAGCGGGTGACAGCGTAGTCCTTCAATTGCCAGGCGGTAAAGAAAACCTGACCGTGCTGGACGTGTGTTACCAGCGCATTTCTGTGGAACCGTTCCGTGAACCACCTGGATCCGAGGCCTCGGCAAAGGGACTCCCTCGCCGACGCTAATCCACCTGACGAAGAAACAGCGAGATTAGCTTATCTGCAACGGGGTGCCGCACTTCCAAGCGGGCGGGATCAGGTTCTCGTCTCGACCCAAAATAAGATCAAAACGGTACGACTGAATAGGATAATCAACGTACAGCGCAATAGCATAAATACGGTGCAACGCAATCAGGTCCGAGCTGGTGAAAAACGATTGACGGGCGAGCCCTTGCCGGCGGTGCCGAAGCTTCGCGCCTAGACGAACGCTAAAACAATTCTTGATCTGCGGGCAGCGGCGAAGAATGATCTGCTGACCGGCTGCACTGCGTGAATTGACAAGAATGTGTTAGGGGGACGGGAAAACGCAAGCGCTTGGCGCCGCTCGGCCATCAGCTCACCGAGTCGTCCGCGTCGCGTGAAATCAAAAAATGCTTTTTAATGAGTGGTAGAATCTCGTGCGGGTGCTTTCTTATGACTTGGCAATGGACTCTTAGCCCGAGAATCGCCAGCAAAGCGCTTCACGAGCAAAATGACAATGAACTGTGGAAATCCGGAAAAACCGACACATTTTCTTACACAGTTGCACATTCGTCATTTTAGATGAAAAGGGAACAGAGCCATACACAGGTCGTAAAATCAGGCACTTGCAAGTAGAGCCGGGATGGCGGAACTGGCAGACGCAGCGGACTCAAAATCCGCCGACCTTCGGGTCTTGGGGGTTCGACTCCCCCTCCCGGCACCATAGTGTTTCCCTCGTATTTTCAAAGATTTACCTTTAGCCCTCCGATTCACTCCCCGGGCACTTTGGAACTGGCTTTGCCCGCTCCCGCACGCCGGTAATCTTGCGCGAATTACCTGGAGTCACCAGAATCGCAGAAATCAGATGTGGGCTTCTCTTCGGTCATGCCTTGTCGTCGTGTGCTGGGCAACGATTGGCTGCGTCGCGCAAGACGCGTCCAATACGGCGGAGGACCTCGCTCGCTTAAAAACGGAACTGCAAGAGACGCGATCGGAACTTTCGGATTCGCGGCGACAGATTGAGAATCTGCGCCAGAGCCTCGAAGAGCTGCGCAGCCAGGTGGAGGCGAGCCACCCGCTTAAAGTGGAGGCGAGCCGCCCGCTTAAGAATGAGCCGCCCGCCGACGCGGAACCATCCACTGCGGCTGCCGATGAGGATGCCAGCTTCCTGGCTGCGAAGATCGCCGAACTGCATCAGGACAAGGTCGAGAGTGCGAGCAGGTATCCGGTGAAGTTGTCCGGCCTCGTCCTATTTAATGCCTTCCGAAACAACGGGTCTATGGATATTGAGGATCTTCCCAGCCTCGTATTCCCGAACTTTCCGGGATCACCGCATGGCGGGATCGGTGCGACCCTGCGCCAGACCGTACTGGGGATCGACGCCACCGGACCAAAGCTGTTCGGGGCGCAGAGCTCGGCGAGTGTTGCGATTGACTTCGCCGGAGGTAGTCCGACAACCTCGTACGGGATCACTGCCGGCCTGCTGCGGTTGCGAACCGCGCAGATCGGTCTGGAGTGGAAACGAACCGCGCTTCATATCGGCCAGGACGTGCCGTTCTTTTCGCCATTGTCGCCGACGTCTTACGCAACCATGCTGGAACCTGCCATGGCCTGGTCGGGCAATCTCTGGGTTTGGACTCCACAGATTGAGGTCGAGCATCGGCTGGCGATCAGACCTCATTCCTTTCTGGTTTTGCAAGGCGGCTTGCTGGATCCGCTTACCGAAGAAACCCCGCCGTTCCAGGGCAGGATCCCGACCGCGGGCGAGGCGACGCGGATTCCCGCGCTTGCGGGCCGGATTGCGATTGATCGCTCTTCGGCGGCTCAGTTTCCCTTCACGCTCGGGTTCGCGGGCTATCGGGCTCGCCAGCGCTACCAGGCCTTCAACCAGATCGATAGCTGGACCGTGAATGGCGATCTCAAGCTGCCCATCGGAAAACATCTGGAGCTGTCCGGGGAATGGTATGACGGGCAAGCAGTCGGGGGACTGGGCGGAGGTATCTGGACGAGCGTGGTCTATCCCGAATCGACCGCTCCCCACAGTACGGTTCATCCTCTGCGTTCCACCGGAGGCTGGGTGCAGCTGAAGTTAAAACCCGACTCCCGCTTCGAGATCAACGGCGCGTTCGGTCAAGATGAAAACTTTGCCCATGACCTTCGCTTCTTCTCGACACCGTTTACGGATATCGGATTCCCCCCGCTCAAGAAAAACCTCACCGAGTTTGTGAATCTCATCTACACGCCGAACTCATTTCTTCTATTTGCCGCGGAGTATCGCCATTTGTTCACGGCTCCAGCGGTGGGCGAAGGCGCTTCGGGAGACCATCTCAACTTCGCAGCCGGGGTGCGCTTCTGATGACTCGATCGCACTTGCCGGCCCTCATCCTGGTACTCAGCAGTTTCTTGACCGCCCAGGACGCTACGGTTCGAGGGAGGGTGAATGTACTCCCCCAGACGAAGAACATTTCCGGCGGGGCCGACGTCGTGATATGGCTTACCAGCACTCAGTCCAAAGAGACTGTTTCTCCCGGGCCAACGGAACGTCTGCTGCAGAAGGACAAGAGATTTTCGCCCCATCTACTGGTGGTTGCAGCCGGGACGGCGATTGAGTTTCCGAACCAGGATCCTTTCTTTCACGACGTGTTCTCCATCTATCACGGCAAACCTTTCGATCTGGGCCTCTATGAAAGCGGCCAGGTTCGAAGGGTACGGTTTACCCGGCCTGGGATCTCCTACATTTTCTGCAATATTCACCCCGACATGAGTGCCATGATTGTCACCGTGGCCACGCCCTACTTTGCCGTGAGCGGCCGCGATGGCAGTTTCCGCCTCCTCCATGTCCCGCCGGGCCAGTACAAGCTGGAAGTTTGGGCGGAGCTGGCTTCCAAATCCGAACTGGCTTCCCTGGCGCGCGAAATCGAGGTTGCCCCAGGGGACAACGCGCTCACCCCGATTACGCTGCATGCTTCCGATAGTTCCCACGAACATCTCAACAAGTACGGCGAGCCCTACCCTTCCGAGAAACCATCCAAATACTAGCGCCGGCTGCGCGCGACATTGGTCTTCCGCCGTGAGCTTCGTGCAGATCCTAAATCTCACTTAAAATGCTGGGGGAAGGCATCCCGCCACGCCAACCGGGACGCCTCGCTCTTGGGCGTGACGGATTGCCTTGGCTGCAGGTTTCTATGCACATTCTCCACGTCGTTGGGGCCAGACCGAACTTCATGAAGGCGGCACCGGTGATGCACGCCCTGCGGGAACGCGGGGCCGAGCAGACCCTGGTGCACACCGGCCAGCACTATGACGCGAACATGTCCGATGTATTTTTCACGCAACTGGCCATGCCTTTGCCCGATGTGAATCTGGACGTCGGTTCTGGCAGTCATGCCGGTCAGACCGCAGATATCATGACGCGCTTTGAGCCGGTGCTGCTCACACGGAAACCGGACATCGTGCTGGTTTATGGGGACGTGAATTCCACGGTTGCCGCCGCGCTGGTTTCGGCCAAGCTGTCGGTGGCCGTGGGGCATGTCGAAGCCGGTCTGCGTTCTTTCGACCGGAGCATGCCCGAGGAAATCAATCGCCTGGTGACGGATCAACTGGCGGATCTGCTGTTTACACCGTCGGAGGATGGGGACACCAATCTCAAGCGCGAGGGAATCGCTTCTGAAAAGATTCACCGGGTGGGCAATGTCATGATCGATTCGCTGATCCGTTTTCTGCCGGCAGCAAAGCAGGCCAGAAATGGTCTGCCGGAGCGATACGCGCTGGTCACCTTGCACCGGCCTGCAAATGTCGATGAAGGCGAAAAACTGAAAAGTATCCTGGCCTCCTTGCTCGAAGTTCGGGATCGTATGGAGGTGATTTTTCCGGTTCATCCGCGAACCCGGCAGCGTATCGCAGATTTCGGGCTTGACGCGAGCCGTCTGCACTTGACCGGGCCGCTTCCTTACATTGAGTTTCTAGCGCTCGAAATGCACGCGGCGGTGGTGATCACAGACTCCGGCGGCATTCAGGAAGAGACCACCTATTTGCGCGTGCCCTGCCTGACTCTGCGCAGCAACACCGAACGCCCGGTCACAGTCACATTGGGAACCAATGTGCTGGTGGGCAGCGATTCCGGGAAGCTGAAGGCTGAGTTGCTCAAGGTGCTCGAAGGCAAAGGGAAGTCGGGCAGCGTTCCGCCGCTTTGGGACGGGCACGCCGGGGAACGCATCGCGGATATTCTCGGGAAACTCTAGCGGGCCTACCCTCCATGGTAGAGTTTTCAGATTCGCTGCCGCGCCGAAAAGCGTCTCGAAAAATAAAGACCATGACCCAGATCCGGTGTAGTGCTCTGCTCTTCGACATGGATGGCGTGCTGATCGATTCGACGCCGGCCGTGGCTCGTGTCTGGCGACGCTGGGCGCTGGCGCATGCGTTCAGTCCCGATGAAGTGGTGATGAAAGCGCATGGACGCCCTAGCCTGACCACCGTCCGGGAATATCTACCCGACGCGGATCACGAAGCCGAAAACCGCATTGTCGAGCGCTGGGAAATCGAGGATCTGGAAGGCGTGGTTCCGCTCCCGGGTGCTCGAGAACTGCTGGACCGCCTGCCCAGCGAGCGATGGACGATCGCCACTTCGTGTACCCGGGCGCTGGCCGAGGTTCGACTGCGGGCTGCCGGACTCTTCATACCCGAAAAGCTGGTTACTTCCACGGATATCACGCACGGCAAGCCGCACCCGGAACCTTATCTCAAGGCCGCGAGGTTGCTCGGATTCCCCGCGGCCGAGTGCGTGGTCGTGGAAGACGTGCCCGCGGGCATTCAAGCGGGCCGGGCGTCGGGTGCGAGCGTGATTGCTTTCCGCACGACTTGCGGCGAGGCGGACCTGAGACGAGCGGGTGCGAACTGGGTGCTCAAAAATTGCAGTGAGATTTCTGTCACCAGTGACGAGGCCGGCCTCCATCTCACGCTCGCCGACGGCTGACCCGAACACGCCAAAAAATCGCGGTAGGAGAATTATTCCGGGCCCGTCGAAACCTCACTCCCTGCCCTTGCCTAGGATCCTGTGTAGAACTGGAACGGGGCCCAGTAGAACGGTCTTCGGAACGAATCGTTGGAGTGAAGCAGAGATAACTTGGCCTGCCGCAGCGCTTCCGCGGGAGGTTTTCCTTTTTGGATGGCGGCGTACATCTCGTCCATCAAGCGAGGAGTGGACGCATCGCTCACGTCCCATAGCGCCCCGATCACGTTGTGAGCGCCGGCGCGCAGGAAGGCCCACGACAGGCCGACGAGGCCTTCACCCGAATACGCACGCGATCCGGCGCCATAGCAGGAAGAGACAGTGACCAGTTCGGCGTGCAGCGGAGAATGAATGATGTCGCGCGCGTACAGACGGAAGCTATCGTCGGTGGGCGCAGACCTCGAGAGCACGATGGCGGAATCGAGCGGACTGAGACGGCTGGCGGTGCCGTGCGCCACGAAATGGATGTAGGCGAACTGCTCGGGCTTGCCCGCGAGATAGGCTGCAGGAGTGGCGGCGGCCGCGGCCAGCACCTGCTCATCGGAAGCGGCGAAACGTTTTCGGACATTTTCGATTTCGAGTGCAGCCTGCGGCAGCGTGCCGAATTCCGTACTGGCGGCCGCCGGATTGCCGATGAGGAGCATCCGGCGTTTGTCGGCGCGAGTGCTGTGGCCGCCGCGTCCCAGAAGGCGCAGGGAACTGGCGTTGGCAAGCGTGACGTCTTCGATCCAGTAATGGGGCTTGGGATCAGGCGCGAGCAGGGCTTCGAAGTTGAGCGCGTTCAGGCTGCCATCGGGAATGATGAAGACCTTGGCGGCTTTGCCGAGTATCGGTTGGGCGGGAGCCACCAGCATTTGGTATAACGCGCGCCCATCGGAGTTCTGGGATTCGGTGGGTTCCTTGGGAGTCTCAAGAGCTTTGCGGTAGCGATGTACGACGGCATCGATTTCGGATGCGGGCGGCAGCAGGAGCAGGCTCATTTTTTGCGAAGTGATCGCCCACAGGTAGGACTGCTTCGCGCCGAGAAAGTAGTAGAGGACCGGTCCGCCCGCCGTGCGCGCGATGCGTTGGGCGTCGAGTGCGGTGGGAAGGACGGAATCGGTCTTGCCCAACTGGCCCAGGCCTTCGGCCAGAGTACGGGCGCGCGCGTGGTCGGCGACGCTCAGGGCTTCGGCCATTTTTCCCTGGGAGAGCAAGAATCGCACGTAGTCGTCGTACAAGCTGCTGGCGTTCGCTAAAAAGGGAAGTTTGACGGCTTCATGCTGAATGGTAGCTCGCGCGGCTTCAAACGTGGCCAGGGCTGTGCGATAGGCAGTTTGAGCTTTGGCAGATTGATGCTGATCGGCGTAGAGATTCGCAAGTTCGTGCTGAGCTTGCCACTTGAGGGAGGGTCCGACTTGCGCATCGGTTGAGACTTCGAGAAATATATGCTCGGCTTGCTGCGGATCTCCCTCATCGGCTGCAACCAGACCTCGTACCAGCAATGGATAGAGTTCGTTGACGCGATTGCTGTCAGACCGGGCCATTGCGATCGCTTCGTCACTGTATTGCTTGGCTTGGTCAAGCTGTCGATTCTGCGATGTGACGAACGCAAGCGAAGTGATCGCGTCAAGAATCTGCTCCTTGCTGTCCATCTTGCGCGCTAGCTCTAGGGACCTAAGATAGCGGTCCTTCGCAATGGCGAAATTGTTCTGATCCAAGTAAACGTACCCGCTGTTTGTCATCCAACGGGCTTCATCGACCAGCGAACCTAATTGTCTGGCGCGCTCCTCTGCCTGAAGAAAGAACCTCAGCGCGCTCTCTGAGTCGCCAATCTTGTAGCGCGCCCAGCCCAGGTTTCCCTGAGCGGTAATCATGATGCGTTGCGCACCTATTTTCTGAGCAACCCGGTACGCTTCGTCCGATCGGTCGAATGCTTCGTCGAAATGTTCTTCGAGCAAGGCAATATGACTGAGGTTGAGAAGTGCAGCAGCTTCTGAAAACTGATCGAGTTGGTCTCGAGAGAATCGGAGTCCGGTCTGATAGAAAGGGAGCGCCCGCTGGTAATCTCCGCGCTCGATTTCATACATGCCACGAACCGTGAGCAATTCATTGCAGACCGGATTCTTGGAGTCGGCGCAGCGCTTTATTGCGCTGGACAGTGTTTGTTGCGCCTCCGCAAAGCGATGGAGGTGAATGTAAGCGGCACCCTCGAGAACATCTTTCTGAATTCCGAGGTCCGATTGGGCGAGTGAGGAGGGCAGCGGCGAGGCGACTATGCCAAGGACTTCGTCGTAGAGTCCGCGCCATGCTCTCGTTCGGGCACCGAGAAGACGAAACCTCCACGCCCACTCCGGGCTACGTTCCGCGTAATACTGGGCAGCAGCATCTGCCTCGATCTGGGCGCGAACCAGTTCCCCATGAACGAATTCCTGGTTGGCGCTCTCAAATCTAGACCGCGGGTCTTGCGAGCACGATGCGGCAAGAAGCAATAAAAGTGCGAGACAAGATCCCGATACTACGGCCCGCTTCCACCGCCATTGACCTTTCCGGCCGACATGGTGGCCGAACCCACCACCGGACATCCCAGCTCGAAGCGCATCATGATGAGTTCGTACGAATAGCCATCCACCAGCAGTTCCGCGAGATGCAGTCGTCCGATGTTGGGGATCGCGATGATGTTCGGTGCGATGATGTCGGGCCGCTTCCCGCGAAGCACTTCGATCTTTTCCACCAGTGAGCATTGCAGGAAGCCTTGACCCCGGAATTTCTTCCCAACCTTTTTCCAGAGGGCCTTTTCATACACCGGCGCATTCTTTGGAAAGCGGTCGCCCTTGCCATTGTTCAACAGATTGAGGTTGAGGTGAACTTTGAGAATACTATCGCCGATCCGAAGGCCGGCGATGGTAGTCATGCCGAAGTCGACTTTGGGCACGTCCGGCTCTTCCCCAGGGTGCACCGTCGAAATATACGCCACTACTTCATCGACGTGCACCGAGCCGAGTACATCCAGTCCCCGAACCTCAGCGATCATGCGCGTAGTGGGCAGGCCACGCACGAATCTTCCCTCCACGCGGGTACGGGTTTCCTGCGCGGTCAAAATTTTCTCAAAGTCGAAAGCGGGCGTCCTGGCTTCGTAAGCTCCGCCCGCGGGTGACAAGGCGGAGGGGGCTTGCACCGGAATGTCTTTCACAAATGGGCGCTCAATATGCCCGCCGATGGCGGTGGCATCCGCATGAAAATAGTGAATTCTTTTGTTCTCGAATGACATGGGGGCCTCCTTGTTCGAAGTGGAGATCGCTGAGGGGCCTGTCTACTGCAACCGTAACTCGAAGGGCTGCCGGCCGATTTCCGAGGGATTACCGCCAGCTTGCGGAATTCCACGAATGGCGAGCGTATAAACCCCAGGCTCCCGCCGACCCGGGACCCGCATCGGAACGGTATCGTTCGCCGTCTCCGCCGAAATCGGGATGGACCATTTTATATGTCCAGCGGGATCGTACAAGTCCGCAATGTAAGAAGAGAAGCGATTCTCGGCGGGCAGGTTTAACAACAATACAAACGGTTCCCCTGGTTTTGAGTGGACAACGGGGACGGTACCGCTCCGGGTCGCGACATTGATCGAGGCCGACGGCAAGAGATAGGGCTCACTGGCCGCCTGTTCTACCCCCGGATAAAGCACAAGGTTCTGATACCCAATCACGGCCAGCAACAGCGCCATCGCGGGCACGGCGAAAGCAGGCCGGAGCCATGCCAGCCATGGCGTGCGAACCGGCGGCGCAACCTCGACTGGGACCGGGTTGGCAGTCTCGGACAGGATCGCCTTGCTCTGTTCCACCAGCATCGCGGCTGCCCGCACATCGACAGCGCATTCCTGGCAATCAAAAAAGTGTTGTTCAAACTGCTCGAGTTGATCGGGGTCCAACTCTCGCAGCAGGTATCGTTCGGCCGCCTTCAGACGCACCGCTTCATTGTGGTCCATCTCAGCTGCTCCCCCTCTTACAAGAAGTAGTGAAGGCGGCGACGAAATCGTTTCATAGTTTCCCAGCCGCCGTGACCCCCGACGGCCGGCCTTCAATGTTCTTCAGATACAGCGACTTAAAGGACTGTTTTGCCCGATGGACGAGAACTCGGAGGTAGTCCCGGTCGATGCCGAAATCGCGGCAGACCTCGTCCTTGTCGCGTTCTTCGAGAAAAACCTCACGGATGATTCGGCGATCCCGCTCCGACATTTCATCCAGGATTTCGCGCACCTTGGCCTCCATTTGCCTGGCAGCGACGGTTCCCAGCACGTCCGTCTTGGGGTCGGGCAGATCGGCGGCGGGCTCATCCTCCAGGGAGGTGGCCCGGGAGGAGCTGCGGTACTGTTCCAGTAAAACGTTGTTGCAAATGGAGTTTACGAATGCGCCCAGGCGTTCGGGCTGGCGAATTCCGCCCGGGCTCCGGAGGGCGGCGAAGACGCGTGCGAAGGTTTCCTGCCGGACATCTTCCACGGCTTGCGGGGAACGAAGGCGGGCTCTCAGTTTGAGCTGGATCAATTCGCTGAAGTAGGCGACAAAATGCTCCTGGGTCCGGAAGTCCCCGGCACGAAGACGGTCCACGTAGGGCGCATCAAAGGACTGAAATTGCAAGAGCTTGCCTCGCGGGATGCAGGAGTGCAATATCTTACACCCAAAGCAGGGGAATCCCCGCGTCAGGAAATGGACGCGATTTTGCGCGAAAAAAGGGATGGAGTTGCGGCAAAGAGTCGGGAAACGCCTGCCGACCAGGACCATTTCAAATTTTTTTGCAGAAACGGTGAAACGGACCTGGTGTACGCCGCACCATCCATTCGGGGCTGGACGATCAAGATGATTCGAGGTCGGCAAGTGAAGGGACAGTTTATGCACAGTGCCTCCGTCAAACCAGGCGAAGGAACCGACAGGCTGTTCCAGTTAACCATGCTCCACGCCCTGTTGCTGCCACCGAAATCGCGGGACGTGTTCGTGCTGACCGAGATGCACGGATATACGCTTCCTGAAGTTGCGAAGGTTCTGGGGATCAGCAAGGACGATGTGAAGAAACACCTACGGCGGGCGCGTCGCGGGATGCACAGCATCTAGACGGCGAGGCGGTCCGCCACTTTTTCTAGACTTCCCGAGGGAACCCTTGCACTTGGGGGAGGGCCGGGGTACTTATGGCACGCCGGGTTTGCTAGCGCGAATCCGGCGTGCTTCGGGAAACTTGGGCTGCCCTCCGCAGGATTCGCTTTTGAACCTCTTCCACCAAATGACTGATCAACACTCCGCTGGCGCGGACTCTGGTGCCGCGCTCGAGCATGGACCAGAGTCTGAATGAGTTATTTCAGGATCTGGGTCGCCGCCTGCATTCCGTTCTGATCCATCGACACTTAGCAAAGAAATTTCTTCCGCAAATCAAAAACACTCTGCTTCCTAAGTGATTCATCCGTCATCGAATAGCTTATTGGACGGCGCTTGCCAAGACTGGCCATGCCGTTGCGATGCTGATTCTGGGGTAGTGTCCTAATCGTCACACGACGATTCGTTTATCAGGGGGACTGTTGACCGGACTCTGACGGGTCGGGGTTACGCCGCCAACTTCTCAAAGAGAGAGTCATGTGGATTGTTAAGCTCGCCTTACGGCGACCATATACGTTTACAGTACTGGCCCTGCTCATCCTTATTCTGGGGCCAATCGTCATTCTGCGTACGCCGACCGACGTCTTTCCCGAGATCAATATCCCGGTCGTCAGCATCGTTTGGAACTACGCCGGATTGTCGTCGGAGGACATGGGAAACCGGATCACCTCGGTCACCGAGCGAGCACTGACGACGCTGGTCGACGACATCGAGCACATTGAATCCCAATCTCTGAATGGGATTGCAGTGGTCAAAGTATTCTTCCAGCCACACGCGAATATCGACAAAGCCATTGCCCAGGTGACGGCGATCTCGCAGACCCAGTTGCGGCAATTGCCGCCGGGCACGACCCCTCCGTTGGTAATTACCTACAGCGCCTCGACGGTTCCGATTCTGCAATTGGCGCTTTCCGGCCACGAACTGTCGGAGCAGCAGTTGTTCGACTCGGGCGTCAACTTCATTCGCACCCGGCTGATCACCGTTCCGGGTGCGGCCATTCCCTATCCCTACGGCGGGAAGCAGCGCCAGGTGCAGGTCGATCTGAATACGGCGGCGCTGCAGGCGAAAGGCCTCTCGCCCCTCGATGTGGTGAACGCGGTCGGGACCCAGAATCTTATTTTGCCGTCGGGCACGACCAAGATCGGCCCTCTGGAATATGACGTCGACATGAATGCCAGCCCGAAGACGGTGGCGGAGCTGAACGATCTGCCCATCAAAACCGTGGGCAGCAGCACCATCTATATACGAGACGTCGCGCACGTTCGCGATGGGTTTCCCCCGCAAACCAACATTGCCCGGGTGGATGGGCAGCGTGCGGTCCTGCTGACCGTGCAAAAGGCGGGCAACGCCTCGACCCTGGACATCATCGCGGGCATCAAGGGCATGCTGCCGCAGATCAAGCAGACGCTGCCTTCCGACCTCAACATCAGGCTGCTCGCGGACCAGTCGCTGTTCGTGCGCGGCTCGATCCAGGGCGTGGTGCGCGAGGCCATCATTGCCGCGTGCCTGACCGGCTTGATGATCCTGATTTTCCTGGGTAGCTGGCGGAGCACGGTCATTATTGCGGTCTCGATCCCGCTTTCGATTCTCACCTCGATCATTTGCATGAGCGCGCTGGGCGAGACCATCAACATCATGACGCTGGGCGGGCTGGCGTTGGCGGTTGGCATCCTGGTGGATGATGCCACGGTCGAGATTGAGAACATCAACCGCAACCTGGCGCTGGGTAAAGAAGTGGAGCACGCGATTCTCGATGGCGCTCAGCAGATCGCGGTGCCGGCATTAGTATCGACCCTGTCCATCTGCATCGTGTTCGTCCCGATGTTCTTCTTGTCAGGCGTGGCGCGCTACCTGTTTGTGCCCCTCGCGGAAGCGGTCACGTTTGCGATGCTGGCGTCGTATTTACTGTCGCGCACCGTGGTTCCGACCATGGCAAAATACCTGCTGCGCGGTCACGAAGCGGAGGCCGGACACGCGCCCGCGGCCAGCCAGAATCCGCTGGTTCGCCTCCAGATCCGGTTCGAGGAGAGTTTCGAACGCTTTCGCGAACGCTACCACCGGTTGTTGGAGCGCTGCCTCCATCATCAAAAAGCTTTTCTGATGACATTCTTCGCGGCTTGCGTGCTTTCGGTCGCGTTCTGTGTGCCCTGGCTGGGGCAAGACTTCTTCCCTGCGGTTGATAGCGGCCAGTTCAAGCTGCACTTGCGGGCGCGGACCGGCACGCGCATTGAAGAGACGGCGCGACTCTGCGACCTGGTCGAGCAAACGATTCGGGAGCAGATTCCCCAGGACGAGGTGTCGAGCATCATCGATAACATCGGCTTGCCCTACAGCGGCATCAACTTGTCCTATAGCACCTCGGCCCCCGTGGGAGCCGGCGATGCCGACATCCTGGTGAGTCTTTCGGACCATCATCACTCCACCGAGCAGTATGTTCACGATTTACGGGTCAAGCTGGCGGATGAATTTCCCAGTGTGACCTTTGCGTTCCTTCCGGCCGACATCGTGAGCCAGATTCTGAACTTCGGTCTGCCCGCCCCCATCGATGTGCAGATCGTCGGAAACAACCTCGAAGACAATCGCCGGTTCGCCGACAACCTGCTGCAGAAGATCCGGTACGTGCCGGGAACGGTCGATTTGCGGATTCAACAGCCTTTCGATCAGCCCAAGCTGCATATCAATGTGGACCGCACCAAGGCTGGACAGATCGGCTTCACCGAACGCGATGTTGCCACCAACCTGCTTATCTCACTGAGCGGAAGCTTCCAGACTTCTCCGACGTTCTGGCTGAACCCGAAGAATGGAGTCAGCTACGCGATTGCGACGCAAACCCCGCAATATCGGCTCGACTCGTTGCAGGGTCTGCAAAACATTCCGGTGACGGGCCCGAGCGGAGCGCAGCCGCAGATTCTCGGCAGTCTTGCATCGATCAACCGTGGCGTGGGCCCGGGACTTGTTTCCCACTATGACATTCAGCCGGTCATCGACATCTATGGGTCGGTGCAGGGCCGCGATCTTGGCGGTGTGGCGCACGATCTCAACCAGGTGCTGGACGAGAGCAGGAAAGATCTGCCCCGCGGAACGCAGCTGGTGGTTCGCGGGCAAATCCGGACCATGCGTTCCTCCTACATCGGATTGATCGCCGGACTGGGGTTTTCGATCTTGCTCGTCTATCTGCTGATCGTGGTGAATTTCCAGTCGTGGCTGGATCCGTTCATCATTGTGTCAGCCTTGCCGGCAGCTCTGGCTGGAATCGCGTGGTTTCTGTTCGTGACCCATACGACCCTGAGCGTGCCGGCGCTTACGGGATCCATTATGTGCATGGGAGTAGCAACCGCCAACAGCATTCTGGTCGTGAGTTTTGCCAAGGAGCAGTTGGAAGAGGGGAAAGACGCGGTCGCGGCCGCCCTGGAAGCCGGCTTTACGCGCTTCCGGCCGGTGCTGATGACGGCCATGGCGATGATGATCGGTATGGTGCCGATGGCGTTGGGAATGGGCGAAGGCGGAGAACAGAACGCTCCCCTGGGACGCGCGGTCATCGGTGGACTTCTGCTGGCGACGGTGTCGACCCTTTTCTTTGTCCCGGCATTTTTCAGCCTGCTGCACGGGCGCCGCACCAAGCCCGCTGAGGCTTCATCCAGGTACAGCAACTAGTTTCGTCGTAGGATTTGGAGAGTTGAAGATGCAGGTCGAACAGGAAAACAACGTGGAAACGCCCACTGCAGTACACAATTCACCGGCGGGTCGAGACATGAATCCGCCGGGCGGTTCGAAAAAGCATTGGATCGTCGCGGTGGCGGCATTTCTGATCGTGGTTGCGGTGGTGATATCGGGCATCGTGCCGCGGGTTCGCGCCCGTGCCACCCTGCGCGCCGAAACCAACCGGCTGGCAGTTCCCACGGTGATGGTTGCGCAACCGAAGCGTTCGGCTCCCGGGCAAGAAGTGACCCTGCCGGCAAACGTGCAGGCCTTTCGGGATGCGCCCATTTACGCGCGCACGAATGGCTACATGAAGCGGTGGTACGCGGATATTGGCGCGCGCGTGAAGGCCGGCCAGCTGCTGGCAGAGATCGACACGCCTGAAGTGGATCAGCAACTGCACCAGGCCCGCGCCGAGGTCAGTACCGCTGAGGCCAACCTGCACCTGTCCGAGATCACCAGCTCGCGTTACCAGGGATTGCTGAAGAGCGACTCCGTGTCCCAGCAGGATGCCGACAATGCCAGCGGGGACTTTGCCGCCAAGAAGGCGATTCTGCAATCGTCGCAGGCGAACCTGCGCCGGCTCGAAGAGCTGCAGTCCTTCGAAAAAATCTACGCTCCCTTCGATGGCGTGATCACTGCCCGTAACACGGATATTGGCCAGCTTATCAATTCAGGCAGTAGCACGGGTCCGAAGAGCGAGTTGTTTCACATCGCGGCGCATGGAAAATTGCGGGTGTATGTAAATGTTCCCGAGGTTTATTCGCGGGTGGCCAAGCCCGGGCTGAAAGCGGATCTGACGCTGGCAGAGTTCCCGGGACGTCGTTTTGAAGGCACGCTGGTGCGTACCGCGGATGCGATCGATCTGGCGAGCCGTACCCTGCTGGTTGAAATCGAGGTGAACAATCCCACCGGAGAGCTTTTGACGGGTTCCTACGCGGAAGTGCACCTGAAGCTGCCCGGCAGCGCTACCACGTTTACGATTCCGGTGAACACCCTGCTGTTTCGTTCGGAAGGCCTGCGGGTGGCGGTCGTCAACGACGGCAAGGCGACTCTGGTCCCGGTGACGTTAGGGCGCGATTTTGGCAGCGACGTGGAAGTCCTCACCGGGCTGAACGGGGAGGAACAACTGGTGGTGAACCCGCCCGACTCGATCGTGTCCGGGCAGGAAGTCCGCCTTGCTCAGAATGCCGCCAGTCCCACGGGAGGAGGGCAATGAGAGCCCGGCCTGGGGACGTGAGAGTTTGGCGGAACTCATGCGCATGGCTCCTGGTTTTTGGATTGATGCTGCTGAGTGGTTGTGCCGTGGGACCGCGCTACGCGAAGCCCACGACGCCCGCGCCCCCGCAGTACAAGGAGCTTCCGCCGAACTGGAAAACTGCGCAGCCCAGCGATCAGGCCGCAAAAGGGAAGTGGTGGGAGGTTTTTCAGGACCGTCAGCTCAGTGCCCTCGAGGAGCAGGTCAACGTTTCGAACCAGACGCTGAAAGCCGCGCAGGCACAGTTCGAGCAAGCGCGCGCCGTGGTACGGATCAACCGCTCTTTCCAGTATCCCGCGGTGACCGCGGGCGTGAACGCGACTCGCAGCCATCAGTCCTCCAACCGCCCGAATGGGCAACTCTCGCGCGCCAGCAGCTACACCGATTTGCTGTTTCCGGTGGATGCGTCCTACGAAGCGGACGTCTGGGGACGGGTGCGGCGCACGGTGGAGGCGGCCCGGGCCAATGCGCAGGCCACGGCCGCGGATCTGGAGAGCGTTAGTCTGACCCTGCACGCCGAACTGGCGTCCGATTATTTTCAGTTGCGCGCGCTGGATGCCGAGGAACAGCTGTTGGTTTCAACCGCCGAAGCCTATGAGAAAGCGCTGCAGTTGACTCAGAATCGCTACGCCGGCGGAATCGTGTCGCAGGTGGACGTCGCGCAGGCGCAAACCCAGCTGGAAACAACCCGAGCGCAGGCCATCGACCTCGGAGTGCAGCGTGCGCAATTCGAACATGCGATCGCGGTGCTGACCGGGCAGACGCCCTCGACCTTCAGCTTGCCCGCCGCGCCCTTAGCCAGCATACCTCCCGCGGTTCCCGCGGGATTGCCGTCCGATTTGCTGGAGCGCCGTCCCGATATCGCGGCCAACGAACGCCGCATGGCGGCCGCGAATGCCCAGATTGGGATCGCGAAGGCGGCTTACTACCCAACCATCACGCTGAGCGCGACCGGTGGCTTCGAAGGAAATTCAATTACCAACTGGTTCAACGGCCCGGGTGGTTTTATCGCGGCGGGTGCATCTGCCGTAGAGACCATCTTTGACGCAGGCCGCCGCCACGCGGTGACCGATCAAGCCAAAGCAGCCTACGATCAGTCGGTGGCAAATTATCACCAGACCGTGCTGGGTGCATTTCAGGACGTCGAAGACAACCTGGCGGCGTTGCGCATCCTGGAAGATGAAGCCAAGACCGAGGATGCCGCCGTGGCGTCCGCGCAACACTCGCTCGCGCTCTCCAACAATCGCTACAAGGGCGGGGTTGCGACCTACCTCGAAGTCATTACCGCGCAAAGCATCGCTCTTACCGACCAGCGGGTCGCGGTTGAGATTGCGGGTCGTCGCATGGCGGCTGCCGTCTCGCTGATTAAGGCGCTGGGCGGCGGATGGACTTCGTCCGATCTTCCCATGGTGCAGAAAGACACTCCTCCGCTGACGCACGGTCAGTAGGCGTCAACCCAGACTCTCCTCGTCGGGCGTGCCGGGAACCATGGGCCAAACTCGACGCCTGCGAGATCTTCGCAGTAAGCTACCCGCACATGAAGACCCGCTCCGATGCGCTCCGTGAAATCGAATCGCATGCTTTCGATGTTTGCGTAATCGGGGCCGGGGCAACCGGGGCAGGCTGCGCCCTGGATGCACAATTGCGCGGTTTGCGCACCGTGCTGCTCGATGCCGGGGATTTTGCTTCGGGAAGTTCCAGCGCTTCAACCAAGCTGGTGCATGGCGGAGTGCGTTATCTGCAGCAGGCGGTCGCGGAGTTCGACTTCGGGCAGTTGAAAGTGATTCGGCAGGCCCTGCGCGAACGCATCCTGATGCTTGAGATTGCTCCTCACCTGGCACATCCTTGCGAATTTGTGGTGCCCTGCTTCAGCCGGTTTGAGACCTTTTACTATGGTGTCGGCCTGAAGTTGTACGACTGGTTTGCCGGCAAAGCAAGATTGGGCCGCGAGCCGGCTGCTCTCGCGACAACTGGCCCTGCAGTCGCTGCCGACCCTGAAGAGCGAACACCTTGCCGGCGCCGTCGTTTATCAAGATGGACAGTTCGACGATGCGCGCTACGGCGTGACGCTGGTCAAGACTTTTGCCGACTCAGGCGGCGAAGTTGCCAACTACCTTGCGGTCGTCGGCTTCGAGAAAGACGCCCACGGCAAGCTCTCCGCTGCCATCGTCCGCGACAGCCACAGTGGGCGATCGTTCAAGCTGCGCGCGCGTGTGTTCGTCAATGCTACGGGCCCGTTCTCGGATCGTGTCAGGACGCTGGCGATGCCGGCGGCGCCCGGCCGTCTGGTTCTGAGCAAAGGCGTCCACATCCTTCTGCCGCTGCCTGCGAATGTCACCGCCGCGCTGCTGATTCCCAAGACCGAGGATGGGAGAGTGATATTCGCGATTCCCTGGCTTGGTCGCTTGCTGGTGGGGACGACGGATGAGGAAGCGACGCGTGGATCAGGAGCTGGCGGTGAGTGCCGAGGAGGCGCAGTATCTGCTCCGGCATCTCAACCGGTACTCGGCCAAGCCGTACGCCGTCGAAGATATCGTCGCCGCATTTGCGGGGCTTCGGCCACTGGTGCGCGCGAAACCCGCTCTGCAAACCAAAAATCTGGTGCGCGAGCATGAAGTGGAGGTGGATGGGGCGACCGGCTTGGTCAGCATTGTGGGCGGCAAGTGGACCACGTATCGCGCCATGGCGGAAGACACCATCGATGCAGTGCAGAAGCAACTCGACGGTCCCGCTTAAACCATGTTCAACGCGGCGCCATCATCTTGCCGGTGCCGACGGGTACACTGCCGATCACTGGAAATCGCTGGCGAGCACGTATCGTCTGAATCCGGACACCGCCCAACATCTCTCCGAGAAGTTTGGAACGGAGGCCTTCGCTGTGCTCGCGCTTGCCGAAGAGAATCCAGAGCTGAAATCGCCCCTGGCTGCCGGTGCGGCTCCCATCCAGGCCGAGGTTGTGTATTGTGCGCGACAGGAAATGGCGGTCACCATCGAAGACGTTTTGGCGCGCCGCATTGGTTTGCAGCTGTTCAGCTGGAAACTGGCAATCCAGGCGGCACCCGTCGTAGCGAAACATCTGGCACGGGAGCTGGGATGGCCCGACGATCAGAAAGACCAGGCGATTCGAGACTACGTCGGTAAGATGGAACGGCATCTCCAGGCCATCGGACTCTAATAACCAGGATGTCGTTACGCTGTCGGCGACAGCAGGATTCGCCGGGAGACGGTGGATCGGAAAGGCAGGCGACGTGGCGAGCTATCTCGGTGCCATCGACCAGGGTACGACCAGCACGCGCTTCATCATTTTCGATCGCGCAGGACGCATGGTGGCCAGCGAACAGCGCGAGCACGAACAGATTTATCCCAAGCCGGGTTGGGTGGAACACGATCCGGAGGAAATCTGGCGACGCACGCAGGAAGTCATTGCTGGCGCCCTGCAGCAGCGGGCTCTGCGACCCTCAGATCTGGCCGCCATTGGAATCACCAACCAAAGAGAGACGACCATTCTGTGGGAGCGCAAGACGGGCAAGCCGCTTCAAAACGCCATCGTTTGGCAGGACACGCGGGTCGCCGGCTCGGTCGCGGAGTTCGCAAGGCAAGGCGGACAGGATCGCTTTCGATCTCAGACGGGGTTGCCTCTCAGCACCTATTTCAGCGGCCTGAAGATTCACTGGCTGCTGGAAAACGTTCCCGGGGTCCGCGAGCGGGCGGAAGCGGGCGATGTGCTGTTCGGCAACGTGGATACGTATCTCGTCTGGCATTTGACGGGTGGCGTGGACGGGCGGTGTCCACGTTACCGATGTCAGCAATGCCAGCCGCACCCAGCTGATGAATCTGCAAACCCTCGAGTGGGAGCCCGAAATCCTGTCGGCCTTCGGGATTCCCCGGGCAATGCTGCCGCGGATCCGCTCCAGCAGCGAAGTCTATGGAATCGCCACCAGGAGCGCGCTCCAAGGCGTCAAGATCGCGGGCATCCTGGGAGACCAGCAAGCCGCACTGGTTGGCCAAACCTGTTTCAACCCGGGAGAGGCGAAAAACACTTACGGCACGGGCTGCTTTTTGCTGATGAATGTCGGGGAACGACCGGTGCCGTCCAAACACGGGCTGTTGACCACGGTGGCCTACAGAATGGGCGATCAGCCGGCGATCTACGCGCTGGAGGGAAGCATTGCGATCACCGGGGCCCTGGTGCAATGGCTGCGGGACAACCTCGGCCTGATCGAGAAAAGTTCCGACATCGAAGCGCTGGCGATATCGGTGACCGACAATGGCGGGATTTATTTCGTGCCCGCATTCTCGGGTCTCTATGCTCCTTACTGGAAAGACAGTGCCCGGGGCGTGATCGCCGGGCTCACGCGCTACGCCACCAAGGGACACCTGGCCCGGGCAGTGCTCGAAGCAACCGCATTTCAGACGCGGGAAGTCCTCGAAGCCATGGAAAAAGACTCCGGCATTGCGCTCGAGTCGCTGCGCACCGATGGCGGCATGGTCGAAAACAATCTGCTGATGCAATTCCAGGCCGACATTCTGAACCGCCCGGTGGTGCGGCCCACCATCAAAGAGACCACAGCGTTAGGCGCCGCCTACGCGGCCGGGCTGGCGGTGGGCTTCTACAAGAATCTCGACGATCTGCGCGCCAACTGGTCGATCGATCACACCTGGCATCCCAACCTTGAAACACAGAAGCGCGAGGAAATGTATCGGCTGTGGAAGAAGGCGGTGACTCGATCGTTCGATTGGGCGGACTAGAACGTTCGCGACACAACCGCCTCCTTGTAAAACCGCAAAGGAGATTGCCAATTGACGACTTCACCGTTCCTGGGTGAGTACATGGGCACCGCCGTTCTGATCCTTTTAGGCAACGGCGCGGTTGCGAATGTTCTGCTCAAAAAATCGAAGGGCGAAGGCGGAGGGTGGATCGTCATTTCGGCCGGCTGGGCCTTCGCGGTCTTGTGCGGCGTGCTAACGGCGATCGCGTGTGGCAGCAGCGACGCGCACCTGAATCCGGCGGTCACCCTGGGATTTGCGGTTGTGTCCGGAGACTTCGCGAAGTTCGTGCCGTACGTCCTGGCGCAAATGCTTGGGCGCAACCACCGGGGCGACTTTGGTCTGGCTTCACTACCTGCCGCACTGGAAAGAGACGCCGGACCCGGCTCTCAAGTTGGCATGCTATTCGACCGGGCCTGCGATTCGCAGCCTGGGGGCCAACGCGCTCAGCGAGATCATCGGAACGTTCATCCTGGTTTTCGTGGTAGGAGCAATCTTCTCGCGGACGGTCGCCGCGACCGGCTTCTCGCCGGGCTTCGGACCCTACCTGGTGGCATGCCTGGTATGGGCGATCGGGCTCTCGCTAGGCGGCACGACCGGCTACGCCATCAACCCGGCTCGTGATCTCGGACCCCGCATTGCGCACGCCATCCTGCCGATTGCCGGCAAGGGACCTTCGGATTGGGGTTACGCCCTGGTTCCTGTGATCAGCCCTCTCATCGGAGGAAGCATTGCGGGCATAGCGATCAAAGCGCTGCGCTTCTAAGTTGGCAGCCAGGGTCGCCGCCCGGGCTGCGCGCTGGTGGACGTGTCGCAACCCCGGCCTTGGAGCAACCTGCCTCGCTCGCCGTCGACAGGGAACGGCATTTGACGGATGCCGACGGCGGCAGCCTAATGCGTGAACGAAACGTTCAGGCCGGTTGTGAAGATGACGTCATTCTTCTTCTTGCCCGATGGGGGGTTCGTCACGTACACATCGCCAAACATATTCTGCCAGCCCAGCCATCTGTTGATTTTTGTCACCGTGCCCATGTCGAACGTGGCACGATACTCGCCCCCCGCGCTGAGGTCCGGGAAAAAATAAGCTTTCTGGGTGATCAGGGTTGATTTTCCTATCTTGTGCGAGAGTTCATCGCCCATTTGGGCCGCCGCAAAGCTGTGGATCAAGTGCGGCAAGGGTGCCGGCTGGGTGTAATTCTCATGCGTGTAGTTTGATGCCTCCCAGGAGATCGAGCGTGGTGCTCGGCGTCTTGATGGCATGGAAGCCAAGGCCGCCGCCCACCACCGAACGCAAGTTCAGATCCTGCAAGGCATCGGTGAAAAAGTCCGTGTTCACGAAGGCGAACATCCGCGGGATGATGTCGCGATCGTAGCGGGCGCCGCCCTTATTCGTGTTCGAGGTGACGCGTGGCGTCGGCCGTCGCCAGGTCATTTGTGGAGTACACCGAAGTTGCATAGAGGCTCAGCTTGTCGTGCAGTCCAGTTGCGAGCGCCCGAGGAACGCTAAGGCCAGGTTTTTGGTTTCACTATTGCCGGCCGTGAGTCCGAACCCGAAATTGACGCCGCCCTCCCAGCCTTGCAGCAATCCCGGGTGCTGCCGCTTTTCCCAAGCCGACTGCTCGGTATCGTTGCGCATCACGACGATGGCCTCCTTGGGGGCTTCCACATTGCCGGCGTTCTTGGTGGACACCTCGATCTTGCCATCGACCGTACTCACGGTGCCGACCACATTTTGTCCGCCCTTAAGGGCGACGTGCAGGGCTTGTTCCGACTTGATGTCTTGAATCGCCGGCCACTGAACCGTCACCTCGCCGGCAAACTCAGTCTTGATCACGAGCGCTTTGTCATCCGACTTTTCGATGGTGCCGGTCAGACGGTCGCCATTCTTCAGCACGATCTGGTCGGCGAATAGAGGTGAGCACCACAGAGCGAGAAATAGCGGCAAAACAGCCTTTGGGCTACGCAAGACTTCCTCCAAGAAAAGAAATAAGGGTCACTTTTGTGTTCGAATCCAGAAACCTGCAGTGACGAGCGGCGATCAAGATGGGTGGGCGGCCTCCGCAGAACAGGCCATGCAAAAAGTGATGAACCCGCAGGGCGCGTCAGCTCAAGGAAAGCTGCACGGCCGCGGATTTGAAATTCAGCACAGCGGTTTAGCTTGAGACTGCCAGGCGAAAATCATTTGCCACTCATTGGAATTGAGCGAGAGGACCTTCTGGTGCCCGATCGAACCTAGCTCTTCACGTCCGTGCTCGACGTGGTCGAGTCTTCGCGGCCTCGGGCGGCTGTTCCTTCATACCTTCCTTCAGCGAGCGGATTCCCTCGCCGAGGCCCTTGCCGAGTTCAGGCAACTTCTTGGGACCAAACACCAAAAGGGCGATGAAAAAGATAACCAACAGATGCATGGGTTGAAATAGACCCTCGAACATAAAGCCTCCCAAAAATCCTTTCGCAGCAAACCTTAACGTTACTGGAGGCAGACCATTCCGTCAATCATCCAGCGTCGTGAACCAGAACTTATATCACTGATCTGACAAGGTTTAGGTTACGTACGGGTCCGCTCGCTCCGGGCCGGTCGGACAAGCGGATGGCCGGTTACCTCCGTGACCTACCGGGGATTACCTCCGCAGTCTATGTTGCGGAGAGAACGTGTAGGCGCTCCCACCTGCAAAAAGGAGTCGCTGTGAAGTCTTCTGGATTACCCCGCCATATCGTGTTCCTGATGCTGCTGCTGACTGCAGTTGGGCAGGGTTTTGCGGAAACGCCGCGTGTTTCGCCGGTCGATCGCAGCCAGCTCACGGCGTGGATGGCGGGAGGAATCTCAAGCAGCCGGCTTATTCAGCTGATAGCGAAACGCGGAGTAGGCTTTGCGTTGTCGCCGGCAGACGAAAAGCAACTGCGTGCGGCGGGAGCGGATAACCAGCTCATCAAAGCGTTGCGCGGTGCTCAGCCTGTTCGGAGCGCCAAATCATCGTTGTGCTCTGCAGCATTGGCGCGGGCGGCGGAACTGGCGCACCAGGGAAAGTATGAGCCGGCTGCAAATCAATTCGCTGACTTAGTCCGTTCTGACCCGGACAACGCCAGCCTGCATTTCGCGTTGGGACAGATGTGGCTCCGGCAGGCGCAGTGGGACAGCGCGTTCGACGAATTTACGCAAGCGACCCGGCTGATGCCGGGCTTTCCCGAGAACCATAATCGGCTGGCCTATATTTTCTCCCGCTCCGAAGACGCAGACAGCGCCATCGCGGAAGCACGCACCGCGCTCAGCATGGATCCTGGCAACGCGGAAGCTTACCGGTATCTCGGGCTGGGCCTCTACGGGACAGGCAAGAATTACGCCGCGCTTCATGCGTACGAGGAGTCTCTCGCCCGCGAGCCGGAAAACGCCGATGTCTACTATGACATCGGCATCGTCCACCGTGACCTCGGCGACCTTCGCGGGGCGGTCGTGGCGTATCGCCGCGCACTCCGCATCAAGCCGAACTTCTGGGAAGCGCACAGCAATCTTGGCGTTGTCCTGCACGACCTGGGGAGGCTGGACGAAGCCATCGCGGAATATCGCGAGGCCAAACGGCTGGCACCGGGAGAGACATCGGTCCGCAACAACCTGGGCAACACGTACTGTGACAAGACTGACTACGATGCCGCCATCGCCGAGTTCCGTGAACTGAATCGCATGGATGCGGGATGGGAGGGCGGGCACGCATGCATGGCGCAGGCCTTCATGGCAAAGAAGGACTATGCCTCCGCCATTACAGAATTGCGGATGTCGGTTCTGCAGAACCCCACCGGACCGTCCGAACATCGTGTCCTGGGGCAGGTCTTGCTGCTGGCCGGCAGGCAGGAGGAGGCGGTCGAGGAGCTTCGTGCGGCCGTCTACCTTAGCCCGGATTCAGGCCTGGCGCATCACTACCTGGGTACGGCGCTGTTTGAATTGCAATCCTTTGACGACGCCGAGAAGGAGTTTCGCGAAGCGGTGCGGCTCGAGCCAACGGCGCAGAATCACTACTCGCTGGCCGCCTGTCTGATGGCGATGGGGCACAACGATCAGGCTTTGGGCGAATTGGAAAACGCTGCGCGCCTGGATCCTTCGCAAACTCTGTACCGTGCGCGCAAGGAGGAGCTGTTGAAGTTAATGGCGCAGCCAGGCCGCCCGTAGCGCGCAACATCGAACGGCGCCTTTCAGCGAGCCACTGCGCGGTGTGCCTTCCCCATGTACTACCGGCCGCACCCTCTATGTACTCCGGTGCGTCGGCATTCCGGGCAAGGCCTTCTAGAATCCGGTTTACCAGCATTCACCGGCAGCCTGTACGGCGCCGGTCTCAGGGGAGCCACCATGAACTCCATGTCTTCAGGTCAGTCGACCGGTTCCGGAGCTGCCGTCCGAACCGCTCTTGCACCCACCACGGAAACCCGTCGGACAATTTCCCCGGCCCGTCCTCCGCTACAGAAGCCGGAAGTGCCCAGCGTGAAACCCGTGGGTTACGGCCTTCCTTGCGCGAAGTGCAGAAAGTATTACGCTGCCAATGTCAGCGCGTGCCCGGTCTGCAAGTCATCGGAGCGGGTGGCGCCGACGGCGGCCATCCCATGCGCTCCGGCTGCCGAAACCCAGACCGATGCAGCCGTACTGGACAAGGAGAAAGCTCGCCTGTTGCAGGAATTCAAGGCGAAACTTTACGCAGCTCACACCCAGATCAATCACCGCCTCTCATGCCTGCGCGCATGCCAAGGAAGGTGACGGGGTCCACGAATCAGCCTCGGTTTGCAGAACCTGCTACGCGAGGTTACAGGCGCGCGTCGACGTGCTGGAGGCGGCTCTGCACATGGACCTGAAGGAAGCTGCGCAGGTGATTTACGACGCGGTCTGGGCCGACACGTCGGACTCCAACAAAACCTACCAGAACGCCGCCCAAGCCCTGCTGGGCGAGTTGCGAAAGCGCGCCGGGATGAAACTGGTTCTCGGACGCATGCAGCCGCTGGCGCACTAGCGTCGACATCGGGGCCCGCCAGGGCCCTTTTCGTCTCACCGCTGCCTTTCAGAACTGGAATCGCATTCGTCCGAACGCGCTGGGGACGTGGAAGTTGGGCTGGGACGTATGAGTGGGTTGCCAGGCGTAGTAGCCCCGGGGCTCTTCCTTCCCCTCCACTCGAAAAAAGTTCACTCGCCAGATGCTCTTTGGGTCAAATTGAGCCGTCAGGGCTCTCATGGGGATTGCCAGCTCCGCCGTCCAGGTGTGCGCCTTCTCATCTACGACCACAGAACGCCTCATTCCGCTGTTGAGGTCAGGCTTCGTACCCGGTGCGATGTCCAGATCAATCCAGAAACCATTCGGGCTGACCTCGAACTCCTTGTAGGCGTGCGGTTCGGAAGGGTCGGGCTGCAGAAAGGCCTCGGCTACGTCGCGATCCCACAACTGGTTCCGGCGGCCGTTCGGGTCTGAGTCGGTGAATACGTGGAGTTCGCGGTAGCGGCACTCAAAGCGAAGGTACAAGGTCCCCGGCGACCAGAGCGCGCGCACGCGGGTTTCGAGGTCGGGCGCGGGATTCCGGCCTTGCCAGTCCGAACAAAACGTAACCGGAGTCGCGGTGCTCCAGACTTGAGCGGGCTGAGCCGCATTGAGGACAACGTCGTGCGCTACCGGCGCAGCGAGAATCTCCGTGGACCCGGTACCGCAAGCCGTAGCGCTCGTCGTCTGGCTCATCATAAGGGGGCAACACAGCAATGCGAGGACACACAGCTCCGCGACTTTCTTCATTTACCAATCCTGCGCTCGTCGTCAGGCCGAAGCCTGAGGACTGAACCGTCTCAGCATCTTGCAGGAAAGTTGGTTTGACCGCAAGCTCTGGATAGCTCTCGCCCGTGGCACCGCCTAAGCTTGGCCCATGATGACCACGAATGCGATACTCAATCTGGAGAGTGAAGAAAAAATGGCGCCCGAACCGCAGAACAAGTGGTGGCAAGCGGTCCTGGCGAGAGACGCCAGCCACGACGGCGAGTTCTTCTTTGCCGTGTCGAGCACCGGGGTTTACTGCCGCCCATCCTGCCCGGCCAAACGCCCGCGCCGTGAGAACGTAAGCTTCTTCCTTCGTCCAGAGCAGGCTGAAAACGCCGGCTATCGCGCGTGTCTGCGCTGCCGCCCCAAAGCGGCGGTACAAAATCCTCAAACCGAGATGGTGAAGCGGATCTGCCGCTACATTGAGCAGCATCTGGATGAACCGGTCACGCTCGAGCGGCTGGGCGCGGCATTCGGGCAGAGCCCATTCCATTTGCAGAGAACCTTCAAGAAGGCGCTTGGAATCACGCCGCGAGCGTACGCGGACTCCTGCCGGATGGGCCAGCTCAAGCGAAACCTTCAGGCCGGCAGAAGCGTGACCCATGCCCTGTACGACGCGGGTTACAGCTCGAGCAGCCGCCTGTACGAGCGCACCGCTTCCCAGCTCGGCATGACACCCGATAAGTACCGCCGTGGCGCCGTGGCGGCGACCATTCGCTACACCTGCACCGATTCTCCCCTGGGGCGCATGCTGGTCGCGGCCACGGAGAAGGGAATCTGCGCCATCCAGTTCGCCGACACCGATGACGAGTTGACCGAGGGCCTGAAGCGCGAATTTCCCTTCGCCATACGGAGACGGGATGACGAATCCATGCGCTCCTGGACGAGCACGCTGTTGCAGCAGATCGCCGGTCACAAGCTCAACCGGTCATTGCCGCTGGATATTCAGGCAACCGCGTTTCAACGAAGGGTGTGGACTCATTTACAGTCACTGCCGTTCGGGGCGACTCAGTCTTACGGCGAGGTCGCCAGGGCGATTGGTCAGCCCAGTGCAGCGCGCGCCGTCGCCCGCGCCTGCGCCACCAACCGGATCGCCGTGGCCATTCCTTGCCATCGCGTGGTGCGCGAAGATGGCGAGATGGGCGGATATCGCTGGGGTGTGGAGCGGAAAAAAGCCTTGCTGCAACTGGAGCAGCAAGGTTCGGAAAGCCGCTCGCGAGCGTCTGCCGCGGAGTGAATTCAAGAAGGCCGGGCTACTCGCGGAGCTTCTCATACACCTGGCGGGCACGCGACTGCTGATCGAGGACAGTCTGCTGCTCCGCAGCGGTGTTCCAATCCTTGTTAGCCCGGACGCCGGCGGTGAGCTGGTCGATCCACGCGATGAAGTACGAAGCGTCCTCGGCCGGATGCGGGGTAGAACCACTCACCGTGACATAGATTGGGCTGGTGGTCGCGTAAGGATACGCGTCCAGCACCGGATAAGCGGCCTTGTCGCCAGATGCCCGCAGAAGGCACCAGCCGGTTGTCGAGATCGGCAGGATGCCTTCTTCGTCCGCGGCGTCGCGGTCTTTGCCAAGCTTCAGTTCACGCGCCACCTGTCCGTTACAAATGATCTCCAGATGATCTACGGGAACGATCGAACGCAGCCACGCTTTGAACTTCACCGGATGCGTTCCTGCAGGCAGCTTCACTTCTCCGCCGATGGGCTGGTCGGCGAGAGAAAACCCAAGCAAGGGGCCATTGGTTGCGAACGTGTGTCCGTGCTTAAGGTTCTCGAGCCACGGTTCGACGTTGAGCGGGCCCTTGGGAACGTCCACGTACACGCGATTCAGCCCCACAGGACCGCGGAGCGAGGCGAAATTCGCCATGGCGTCCGTTCCCGCCGCGGTGGGGAGATGGAAGCCGCAATTCAAAAGCCGGTACCAGACACGCGCCGTCGATTTGTGATCGCTGAAACCCAGCACCTCGATGTAGTCAACTTTGCCCAGCGCCACGTCCACCGGCAGTTCATCGGTGAGTGTTTCCTTGGCCGGATCCGGATACGTATCGAAAGGATGCACATACCCGACCAAGGCCTGCTGCTCGTGCGCCAGGTCCGCAACCGTTGCGTTGCTTGGAAACAGGCTGGCTGCGGCCGTGTTCGCGTATGCCGCATAGTCCGGAATCAGAAAGTTTCGGGTTAAGTGCAGCAGGCCGAGGTGCCCCCAATAGCTGGTGTGAAATTCCTGGCCGTGCAACAGCAGGTTATTTGCCGTGGAAGCGGGATCTGGCGTAGTCCGGAAATAGGCAATATCGGGAACGCGCTGTTCCTTGTTGACGACCAGGTCCTGGACAATGGGCAGATTTTCCGCTGCTGCCTGAAACACCAGGTGCTCCGGCGCGTTCCGGTACGCGCCGCCATAGTTCATGTGCACATGCACATCGCCACTGACCCAGCGCGAGTCACTGCTCGGCAGGTCGAACGCCTGCAATCGAACCGTGAGCGGCGTAACCTGGCCGGCCTTCACCTCGACCGCTTCATGCACAAAGCGATACTCGAACCCCTTCATGACGTCCACGCTTACGCGTCCGGCCGGCACTGCGATTTCGGCCCTGCCGGCGGTGTGGAAGTAGTGAGCCTCATATGCCGACTGGCTGCGATCGAAGCTGTCGTCGGCATGCATCCATGCATCGACCGGAGCATAGGCCCGTCCATCTTCCCCGGTGATCAGAACCCGCGCAGCGCTCTCGTGTCCGGGTTCGTCAAGCACCGTGACATTGATTCTGCCCATGGGCACGAGGTATTTCCGATTCTTCGCCAGCAGCTGCCGCTGCGAACCGCCGGGGACTTGCTGAAGCCACAGGGAAGTGTTGCCCTCACGATTTGAGATGAACGCGATCTTCTCGCCGTCGGGACACCAGCGCGCATTGACATTGTCAAAATCACCATAGGAGAGCGGGAAGGGATCGCCACCCTGCGCGGGCATGACCCACAGCTGATGCCAGGCCTGGCCGACGTAGGAGGCATAGACGATGCGCTTGCCATCGGGAGAAAATGCGGGACGCGCCTTCCAGGCTGTTTCCTCGTAATGGATCTCGCGCGGCTCGGCGCCGGGCTCGGCCTTCATACGCCAGAAGCCACCGGTCCCGTAGATATGCCCGCGGTTGGAAACAAACAGCAGATCCGCGCCATCGGGCGACCATGCGGGGCTGATCTCGTGGTCGAACGCGCTGTAGTAATAGCGGGGAAGGGGACTACGGTTTTCACCGGTCATGCGCTGCACACCCGACATGGACCCCGCCTCGAAGCGCCCGGCAAAAATGTGGAAACGCCCGTGGTAGGAGGTCGATACGAAGGCAATGCGTTTGCCGTCCGGCGAAAAACGCGGCTCCACGTTCACCGCGGCATCCTTGGTCAGGGCGTGAGCCGTCCGGCTCTCCCGATCAAGCACCCACAGTTCGATGGCGCTCTGGTCGTACTTGGCAAACACAATCCATCGTCCGTCAGGGGACCAGTCGGGTTGGTAATCGTAGCCGGGCCCCGCCGTCAGCTGTTCAGCCTCCGAAGAGTCAATCTTCTGAAGCCAGAGCGAACCCGCCATGGAATACACCACCGACTTCGAGTCCGGAGACCACGCGACCGAACTGGGCCCGGTCGTCAGCTGCGGCAGATACATCTCGCGAAAATAGTATGCGTGCGGGACGTCAATCTGCTTGAGGACGGGCTCACGTTGGGCAGAGGCCCCGACCGCGGCGCTTAGAAAAACCAGGAAAGCGGAAATCCATGGGCGGGTGAACAAGAATTCCTCCGACGACCTATGGCAGAATCGGGAACGGCGCGGATTATACCGGAACTTCCCGGGGCGGTCCGTGAGCAGCCATTGCTCGCGCCGGTTTGGAATTCAGTTCTAACGGCCATGGTGGGGAGTTCAGGTCCGAAAATCTAATCACCCGGTCGTTACGTACTCCAGAAGCAGGGCGATCGATCAGAGCATCTCATGGACGAAACTCCGCGGCAGGTCTTCATCACGGGTGGCACAGGCTACATGGGAAGCCGGTTGATACCGCGCTTGCTCGCTCGCGGCCACCAGGTGACCGCGCTGGTGCGGCCTCAGTCGCAGGCCAGGCTGCCATCCGGGTGTCAGCCCGTCACGGGAAATGCCCTGGATGCGACCTCGTATCAAGACCGGGTGCAGCCGGCAAGCACGTTTGTGCAATTGGTGGGCGTGTCTCATCCCAGCCCCGCCAAGGCGGCGCAGTTTCGAAGTATCGATCTGGTTGCCGGGCGGGAAGCGGTGGCGGCTGCCGTTTCAGCCGGGATTCAGCACTTCATCTACGTGAGCGTTGCACAGCCGGCGCCCACGATGACGGCTTACCTGGCTGTGCGCGCGGAATGCGAAGCCTCGATTCGCCAGAGCGGCCTCCATGCCACGATTCTGCGACCCTGGTATGTTCTCGGTCCTGGGCATCGCTGGCCTTATGGGCTGCTTCCGGCGTACTGGGTCCTCGAGCGCCTGCCCTGGACCCGCGAGGGAGCGCGGCGCCTGGGGTTGGTTACGTTGGAGCAAATGCTCCGCGCCCTTACCGATGCGGTCGAATTCCCGGCTGACGGCGTGCGTGTCCTGGGCGTGCCGGATATTCGCGAACCCCGCATGCCTAGGCCTTCCCGTACACTTCCCCTGCTGTGAAACGATGGCCAGGCGCAACCCTGGGCACAAAGGTAACGCGAATTACGAAAGCTCATGCCCGTGGGACATCTGTTCGCTGGATGGGTGCGATGAGATGTTGAGTCGTTACCTGGGCCTCACATGGACAAGGACGATTACCTGGAAGACGTTCATTTGCGGATCTTACGCGTGACTGAGGACCTTCGCGCCATCCAGCGTGAACTCAACTGCGCTGCCATGGAAGCACCCGGCAATCCAGAACTCATGGAAGCTTTGAGCGCGGACCCCGAGTTGGAGTCGCTGGGCGTATTAAAGTCCGCCCTCGATCAGATGCGCCATTTCCTGTGGTTCTACGGGCAGGTTGTGACCAACGAATCGGAATTCGGCGACCGGCTGCGCGAGACCATTCGTCAAAAACCTTCCAACGACGGCGTGCAACAACCAGCGCCCACCCCATTGAACGACCGCATCCGGGGAGCCGCCGAGGCCCTCATGCTGCAGTACCTCGCCGACCGGAAGACTCGAAAACCCAACTAGATTTCCGCGCGCTCGGCCATCGATGGTCTACTCCAAGGTCACCGACTTCACCAGATTGCGCGGGCGGTCGACATCCAGTCCCCGCTTGACCGCCATGTAATAAGCGAACAACTGCAGCGGCACGATCTCCAGAATCGGCGACAGCAGTTCCGAAGCGCGTGGGATGAAGATGGTGTGGTCCGCCAGCTTGGAAACGTCCTTGTCGCCTTCGGAAGCCAGCGCGATGACCCGGCTGGATTGTTTTTTGAATCCCGCGATATTTCCCAGACTCTTTTCGTAGCGCAGCACGGAGCCGGCGTCGTGGGAATCCTTGGTCGCAATAATGACGACCGGAAGGTTTTCGTCGATCAGCGCATTCGGGCCATGCTTGGTTTCTCCGGTGGGATAGCCTTCCGCGTGGACGTAGGAAACTTCTTTCAGTTTGAGGGCGCCGTCCATGGCGATCGGGTAGTGAATGGCACGTCCCAGAAAGAGGAAGTCGTCGACCTTGTGAAATTCCGTGGCAATCTGCTCGCACTGCGGCGCGCACTTCAGCAGCGTCTTCAGTTTTCCGGGAAGGTCCAGCAACTCGCGAACGTAATGTTCGCGGAGGTTCGCGGTCAGCGTCTCGCGGGCCTGCGAAAGGTGCAGCGCGAACAGGAACAGCGCGGCCATCTGTGCGGTGAAAGCCTTGGTGGAGGCGATGCTGATCTCCGGGCCCGCCAGCGTGTAAATGACGCCATCCGCCTCTCTGGCGATGGTGGTTCCGGCGACATTGGAAATGGCGACGGTGCGCGATCCCCGGGCTTTGGCTTCGCGCTGGGCCGCGCCAGTGTCGGCGGTTTCCCCCGACTGCGTGATCACGATCGTCAATTCTCCCTTGCCGATCATCGGGTTGCGATATTCAAACTCGCTGGCATAGTCGACGTCGGCCGGAATCCCGCCCAATTCCTGGATCATGTACTGGCCGACCATGCCCGCGTGGCGACTGGTTCCCGAAGCCACGATGTTGATTCGCTTCAGCCCGCGCAATTCCTCGCGGCTGATCGGCACCTCGTTCAGTTGCACTTCGCCTTCGGGCAGCGAGATCCTGGGCGCGATGGTGTCGTGCAGCCCCTGCGGCTGCTCGAAGATTTCCTTGATCATGTGGTGAGGGAACTCGCGCTTCTCTGCCATCCTCGACTCTCCTCGGTGGTATCGATTGTTACGCGATGCGGCCGCCCACGATCGTCTTCACAACCTCGCCGCGGGAATTCAGGGCCACAATGTCGGCGGTTGCTCCCGGGACAAGCATCCCGGAGTTGGCGGGAAGTCCCGTCGTCCGGGCCGGGTTCACGGTTGCGAGGCGCACGGCCTGCTGCAGGTCCCAGTTCGCAAACTTCACGATGTTCTGCACCGCCTTGTCCATGGTCAGGACACTTCCAGCCAGCTTATCGCCGACCATGCACCTGCCGTCGTGCACTTCCACCTCCAGTGAGCCGAGATGATAACGCCCGTCGGGCATTCCTGTGGCTGCGGTGGCATCGGTGACGAGCACCGCTAAATCCGCGCCCTTGACTCGAAGGAACAGGCGCACCACCAGGGGGTCTACATGAATGCCGTCGGCGATGATCTCCGCGCTCAAGCGCTCGTCCATCAGGGCCTCACCGATGATTCCCGGGATCCCGATGTCCGAGAGGGCGCATCGCGTTGAACAAGTGCGTAGCATGTCGGGCGCCGGCGGCAACGCCGGCTTGCGCGGCCGCCGCATTCGCATCGGAGTGACCCATGCTGACGCACACGCCCCGCCGGGTTCGCCTCCGCAATCAGGGCGATCGCGCCCTCCAGTTCCGGCGCGATCGTCATCACCTTGATGTGCCCGCGTGCCGCTTGCCAGAATCGCTCAAACATCTTCAACGTGGGCGGCAGCAGATCCGCCGGTGGGATGGACGCCGGGGCGAATGTGGCTGATGAAAGGACCTTCCAAATGGATGCCGACCGGCCGTGCCCGTGCGACTTGGCCGGTTCGGCGGCGTGCTCGATGGCATCTGCCAGCCTCTCGAGCGCCTGCAGAGTTTGATCGACCGGAGCCGTAACGGTAGTCGGAAAATACGTGGTGACCCCGTGAGTGACAGAGCAGTCGCTCCACGGCAGGCAGTGCATCGGCGGCAGCTTCCATCACATCGTGCCCGGCTCCGCCGTGGATGTGCATATCGATGAAGCCGGGAACGAGGATGGCATCGCCGAGGTCAACGATCCGCGCGCCGCGAGGAATCTCACGGTTCTCCGAAGAGCCGACACGCGGTCACGAGTCCATCTTCAACAAACAGCAGAGGGCGTTCCACTCGCTCGAGCGGTGTGAACAGTTCTCGGGCTTGAAGAATGAGGCTCATTGAATCGTTTTAATAGACCGTTATTGTAATCAATGCAGCCGTACTTCCGGAAATCGGCCGAAGTGGCGCGCGAGCAGCCGATGTTGAAAGTGACGCTTTCTCGGTTTCGCTGCGAATCTTAGCAGCACGGGTGGATCGAATCTCGAGAATGTTATACTTTTGGTGCGGAGAGTGGCCTCGTTCTGGCGGTGGAACTCCGTCGCATGACCATCCGTGCCGTTTCGTCGGGGAGTGGCTCAGCCTGGTAGAGCACCTGGTTCGGGACCAGGGGGTCGGAGGTTCAAATCCTCTCTCCCCGACCAATCTTTCTCTAATCAGTTCATTGAATTAGCGTCGTTACCGGATTTCGCATTTCCTGCAACTTGGGTCCTTTTGGGTCCAATTGGTAAAGCTTCCACCTTCTCCACCGCGGCCCGTGCGTCCGCCCGAACGAATGCAAGTAAACGGCACGGTCATCGCTAAAGTGGAACGTCCGAGAAGCGCTTGCCGTCTGCCCAGGAGTTCTATTCGAATCGGCAGGGTTTCATTCGCGCGCCGCAAGGAATGCCAGCGATCCCTTCCAGACCGAGCCTGTTGCAGGTTGGTAAGACGTGCCCGTTCGAAAGGCCTACGACGACAAAAGGGCTTCCCTTTCTGAGCCGAAGACCAAACCACCGGTGTGATTAGGCTCAGTCCCGGTGCTTCGAGATTGCTGTGTCCACTCGTTCGACATATTGAGCGAGAGCTGGGTTGGACTCGAATGGATCCGCAAAGTACTGCGTTTCTCGCGCCACCTCGTCGCCCCTGAACTCCGTGATGCTCACTGTGTAGGATGGCTTGCCGTCGTATGACAGGATGAGTTCGGTGATCCAAAGGTCTCCGCCACCAAGGATTCGCTGGACAGTGAAGCGCTTCTTGTTCGGCTGAATTGAGCGGGTGATCTGTATGTTGAGGCGACCGCGTATTCGCTCGCCTGACTGTGCGTATTCCAGCACCGCGGCCTCGTGATAAATGCGGTGCTCCGCTTCAAAATCGTTGGCATCGGAGGCCGCCCAATGCTGATCCAGTGCCGCACGTATCTGTTGATCTCGCATCTTGACCCCCTGAGCTGCGGGAAGAGCTTAGACTCCGGCGTGGCCTGGTTTCAAGAAGATCAAATTCGTACTTGAGAATTGCCTCGAAACCGCGGGGTTTCGGGGCCGCACCATTTTCCAGATTTCCCGCGCAGTGATTGCCCCGCTTTCCTTACACTAAAAGCAGACAGATCCGCATCGCGGCCCTCCACATTCAGAACTGCCGCGGTTCGTGGTGCACACCTCCAAATTCATTTCGGGTTGCCGCACTCTGCCCCGACCGGCCCTTGAGGCTGCCGTCACTGCAACTTCGGTTACACCGAGCGGGGAAAAAGGTGGTTTACTACCTAAGCGATGCCAGGTAAAGCACTTGCAGTTCGTACCGCCGATAGTTCGGGACCAGGCCAGGTTTTGACGGGTTGATGAAAAAAGGAACGACGGGAGAGTTCGCTCCTTCATCCAATGTTGCATCCCTCTGTCTTCCAGGGGAACAGCCATCATTGTTGGGGGGAAAGCTTTGCACGTCACGGTTCGATCCTATGCTCTGCTGTGTCTGGCGCCCGCCGTTTTGGGAATTGTATTTGCGTCACGCCTGAGCGCCCAGAATCGGCGTTTTCATAACGCGCCCCCATCCAGCCATACAAAGAAGAACCCCTATGCAGGACAGGCCGCAGCCCTCAAGGCCGGGGAACGGCTATACGCATTGAACTGCCGCTCCTGCCATGGAATCAATGGACGGGGAACCGGAAATGTTCCGTCGCTCTCCCATGGTCCCACGCAGTCAGCCTCGGATGGAGAGATCTTCTGGTTCATCACGACCGGATCGCTCGATAACGGTATGCCCTCGTGGGAAAGCCTGCCGGAGCAGAAACGATGGCAGATTGTCAGCTACATCAGGTCCCTCAAAAATGCTCCGCCGGGCCGGGCTGGGACCGGGAAGACCGCAGCGCCAGAGGTGAGTCCGGCGCCGACGAATGCTCCTGCGCCGACCAATGCTCCGGCGCCTCCGGCCGCTTTCACCGATTTTCGATTTGCGGAGCCCGGCAAAATTCACAAGGTCACTGTGCAAGATCTTCCCGCACCCTATGCCACCCGCTCCGCCAACAATGGCCCGGACCTGGTGGGGCGCCCGGCAAACGCATGGCCGAAGGCTCCGCCGGGCTTCACCGTGCAGCAATACGCCACCGGGCTCGACGAGCCGAGACAGATTCGGACCGCACCCAATGGCGACATCTTTCTCGCGGAGAGCAGCAGCGGAAGAATCAAAGTTTTTCGGGGCATCTCGCCTGAGGGCAAACCGCAACAGGCACAGGTGTTCGCCAAAGGCCTAAACCGGCCTTATGGCATTGCTTTCTATCCTCCCGGCAAGGATCCGCAATGGATATATGTCGGAGACACGGATGCGGTCGTGCGTTTTCCGTATCACAGTGGAGATCTGAAGGCAGGCGGGCCTGCCCAGCACATGGTTAATCTTCCCAAGGCCGAAGGGCACTGGACCCGCGATGTTCAGTTCAGTGCGGATGGCAAGAAAATGCTCGTCGCGGTTGGCTCGGCGTCGAACGTCGACGATCCCGATACCACGCCTGAAGAAAAAAATCGCGCGGATATCCTGGAGTTCAATCCTGACGGCTCCGGCATGCGAGTGTATGCCTATGGCATCCGCAATGCCGGCGGTGGGCTGGCGATCAATCCCAAGACAGGCGAACTATGGTGTTCGGTGAATGAACGCGACGGGCTGGGGGACAACCTGGTGCCCGACTACATTACTCATGTCGAGGCCGGTGGTTTCTATGGCTGGCCCTGGTGGTACATCGGCAGCCATCAGGATCCGCGCCATGCGGGAAAACATCCGGAACTGAAGGATAAGGTTCTGGTTCCCGATGTGCTATTGCAGCCTCACAATGCTTCCCTGGGATTGACCTTCTATGCTGGCGGGCAGTTTCCTTCCGAATATCAGGGAGACATTTTCGCATCGGAGCACGGTTCGTGGAACCGGTCTCTGCGCGCCGGGTACGAGGTCATTCGCGTGCCTTTGCACCAGACGGGGCGGGCCAGCGGGGAATATGAAGATTTTCTGACCGGGTTTGTGGTCGACAACGACCACGTGTGGGGCAGGCCCGTCGGGGTCGCGGTGGCCCCGGATGGGTCGCTACTGGTCAGCGACGACGGCTCCAACTCCATTTGGCGCATCAGTTATACCGGCGCCGGCGGCCGGCAGAGCACGCGTGAACGTCGACCCGAAAGCCACTCCGCCGACCACCCCGCGCAGTAAAGCAGCCAAAGCTTCTGGCGTTTGTGCTACGATGAGCCCCTTGCCGGCTTTCCCGGATTGCATTTTATGACGACCGTCCGCGCCCGTCGAATTAGTATCGCCATCGCGATGGCTGCGACCGCCTCGGTCACCGGGGGAAGCTGAGCTGCTCAACTTGCGATTCTGAAAAGCTCTTGACCCACCCGCCAGAGGCTCTGGCGAGGTGGGTTTTGTGTTTCGGTGACCCTGGGACCGGGCGAGGAAGCGCTCGCGGAGTTTGTTGTACCCACGACCCAATATGCCCAACTTTGACGTGACACTCGATGCCATCCGCGAAGCGCGCGCCCGAATTGCGGGCGCAATCTATCTTTCGCCTTCTCCCCTGTCGCCGAGCATCTCGGAGATCAGCGGTCAGCCGGTTTACCTGAAACTCGAGAACCTGCAACGGACCGGGTCCTTCAAGGAGCGCGGAGCGCTCAACAAGATCCTGACGCTGAGCGCCCACGAAAGAAAGTGCGGCGTGATCGCGGCCAGTGCAGGGAATCACGCGCAGGGCGTGGCCTTCCACGCGAAGAACAACGGTATCTCCGCCAAGATCGTTATGCCGGTGATGACTCCCCTGGTGAAGGTCAATGCCACCAAGGGATACGGCGCGCACGTAGTCCTGCACGGCGACGGCTATGATGAGGCCTACGAAGAAGCCTGCCGCCTGGCCGAATCCGAGCAGCTCACCTTCGTCCACCCCTTCGATGACCCCGCAGTCATCGCCGGGCAAGGAACCATCGGCCTTGAGTTGCTTGAGCAGGTCCCCGATCTTGAGGCTATCGTCGTTCCGATTGGCGGCGGCGGCCTGGTCAGCGGAATTGCCTGCGCGGTGAAGGAACTGAAACCGGCAGTGCGCATCATCGGGGTTCAGGCAGCGCGCATGCCCTCGATGCTGGAAGCGCTCAAAGTCCACCATCCCACCACCATTGCCTCAAACCCCACCATCGCAGACGGCATTGCCGTGCGACGAGCCGGAGAGCGCACCTTCGGCCTCATCAAAAAGTATGTGGATGACGTCGTCGCTGTCGAAGAAGAAGAAATTGCCAGCGGGATTCTCACCCTGCTCGAACGCGAGAAGATGCTTGCCGAGGGCGCCGGAGCCGCTGCCGTGGCCGCCCTTCTTCACCACAAGGCTAAGCTGAAGAACAAGAAGACGGTCGCCCTGGTGTGCGGGGGAAATATCGATGTCACCCTGCTCTCGCGGATCATCCAGCGCGGCCTGGTCAAAGATGCCCGCCTGGTGCGGCTGCAGATTCATCTCTCGGACCGTCCGGGATCGCTCCATCAACTCACCAAGATCATCGCAGCCCATCATGCCAACATCGTCGAACTGCAATTCGACCGCGCTTACTATGGTGTCAGCCTGGGAGACACGCTCATCGACGTAACCCTCGAAACGCGCGGAAAGGATCAGATTCAACGTATCCTCGAGGCCCTGGCCGAGGCAGGATACCGCCACGAGCGGGTTCTCTGACGCTGTCCGCCTGCGGCCCGGCGGCAACTTGGTTTCATCAGGACATCCTGGTTGGTTTATCCTTGCCACCGCCCCGGAGGACAACGTGATTTCTCTTCGCCGCAGTTTGCGCTTCCTGTTGCCCGTGCTCGCCTGGTTCTTTGCCGTGCCGTTGCTCTCCGCCCAACAAATTGATCCCGGCCTTTATCAGGGGATGCGCTGGCGAATGATCGGTCCATTTCGCGGGGGCAGAACGGTCGCCATCACGGGGATTCCGGGAAAACCCAACATCTTTTTCATGGCCCCGAACAACGGCGGTGTGTGGAAGACAACCGACTACGGGCTGACCTGGAACCCGATCTTCGATGATCAACCCACCGGCTCGATCGGAGCTCTCGCGGTTGCACCCTCCAATCCCGACATCATTTATGTGGGCAGTGGCGAAGGTCTGCGGCGCCCCGATCTCTCCGTCGGCGATGGCATTTACAAATCTGTCGACGGCGGCCGCAGCTGGCAACACCTGGGACTGCGCGACGCCCAGCAGATCGGCTCCATCCTGATAGACCCGAAAGATCCGAACCGGGTCCTGGTGGCGGCACTCGGACATCCCTACGGGCCTAACCCCGAGCGCGGCATCTATCGCTCCCTCGATGGCGGCGCCACCTGGCAGAAAGTGCTCTCCAAAGATGAGAACACCGGCGCCATCGATCTGGCGTTTGATCCCCGAAACGCGCAGACCATTTACGGGGTGATGTGGGCTTCGCGCCGCCCACCCTGGACTACCGGAGGAGCATACGGCGCGCCCGGGAGCGGGCTCTACAAGTCCGTGGACGGTGGCACCACCTGGCGCCAATTGTCGAAGGGACTGCCCTCCGGCAGTGATCTGGGACGCATCGGTATTGCGATCGCTCCCAGCGATCCCCGTCACATGTATGCCATGGTTCAATCCACGAACGCGGGCGGTGTCTACCGCTCCGAGGATGCGGGTGAAAGCTGGCAACGGGTCAATAGCGAAGAGCGGGTTTACGGGCGGGGCGACGATTTCGCGTGGGTGCGCGTGCATCCCAGGGAGCCGGACACCATCTTTGTCACCAATACTTCGACCTACCGCTCCAACGACGGTGGCCGTAGCTTCACCGCCATCAAGGGTGCCCCTGGCGGCGATGACTACCACGCAGTCTGGATGAATCCGGACCATCCGCAGATCATTGCATTGGCAAGCGACCAGGGCGCGGCCATCAGCGTGAACGGCGGCGCCACCTGGAGTTCGTGGTACAACCAGCCCACCGCGCAGTTCTACCACGTGATCACTGACAACCAGTTTCCCTATTGGGTCTATGGCGGACAGCAGGAGAGCGGCAGCGCCGGTATTGCCAGCCGCAGCGACTTCGGCCAAATTACCTTCCGCGACTGGTACCCGGTGGGCGTCGAGGAGTACGGATACGTCGCACCCGATCCGCTCGATCCCAACCTGATCTACGGCGGTAAAGCCACAAAGTTTAACCGCGTTACCGGCCAGACTCAGGATGTGTCGCCGGTCGTACTGCGCACCGGTAAGTATCGGTTCAATCGGACGGCGCCTTTGATCTTTTCCCCGGCCGATCCGCACGCGCTCTACCTCGGCTCGAACGTTCTTTTTAAAACCACAGATGGCGGGAACAGCTGGCAGATCATCAGCCCCGACTTGACTCGCGAAGATCCGGGAGTGCCTGCATCGCTGGGGCCTTTCGTGGATGAGAATCCGGTGAAAGGCAAGCACCGCGGCGTAATTTACTCCCTAGCTCCTTCTCCCAAAGAGCAGAACCTGATCTGGGCGGGAACGGATGACGGGCTCATCCAATTGACTCGCGATGCCGGCAGGTCGTGGCAAAACGTGTCTCCCGCGGAACTCACACCCTGGAGCAAGGTGGCGCAACTGGACGCATCGCACTTCGACGCGGACTCAGCCTATGCAGCGGTCAACCGCTTTCGCGTGGATGACTTGCATCCTTTTATCTACCGCACCCATGATGGCGGCAAATCCTGGAAGCGGATCGTCAATGGGATTCCCGAGAACGAGCCCGTAAACAGCGTGCGGGAAGATCCCATCCGCAAGGGTCTGTTGTTCGCCGGTACCGAGCGTACCGTGTATTTTTCGCTGGATGACGGCGAGCACTGGCAGTCTCTCCGGCTCAATCTGCCCGCCACGTCCATCCGCGACCTGGTCGTTCACGACGATGACGTCGTGGTGGGCACCCACGGCCGTTCCTTCTGGATTCTCGACAATGTGACGCCGCTCCGTCAGCTCAGCGCGCAGATTCCGGAGTCGCCGGCCTTCCTGTTTGCGCCGCAATTGACGTATCGCGTCCGCCGGAACAACGGCACAGATACTCCGTTGCCGCCTGAAATTCCCGCCGGACAGAATCCTCCCGATGGGGCCATGCTCGACTACTGGTTGAAATCGCCGCCCACCGCCGCCCTGACTTTGGAGATCGTGGATCCTTCCGGAAAACTGGTTCGGCGATTCTCCAGCGCCGACCCCAGCGACGCTCCTGACGAGACGAAGTTGAACGTTCCCACCTACTGGATTCGCCCCGAGCGAAGAGTCGCCACCACTCCCGGGATGCACCGCTTCATCTGGGACCTGCACTACCCGCCGCCATCCTCCCTGGAACGCGACTATCCCATCTCCGCGATCTACGGGGACACGCCGCTCTATCCGCTCGGCGTTCCGGTTCTGCCCGGGTCCTACACGGTCAAACTCACGGCCGACGGCAGGTCTTACAGTCAACCGTTGACCATCCGGATGGATCCGCGCGTCAAGACTTCCGTGGAGGATTTGAAAGCGCAATTCGAACTGGAGTCGAAGATTGTCGCGGCGATGCAGCGCGACTTTTCCGCGATCGCCGGGGTGCAGGGGCTTCGCAAGAAGCTGAACAACCTGCAAAAATCCGGTGGGCCCAGCCTGCATTCCAAGATCGCGGAACTCGACAAGAAAGCCGCGGAGCTCGAAGGCACCCCGGGAGGATACGGGGCTTCGTACCTGGTCACTCCGGAAGGGCGCGGGCTGACGCGACTCAACACCGGTCTCAGCGGGTTGCTGGCCATGGTGGATTCAGCAGATGCCACGCCGACCACCCAGGCGGTCGCGATGTTCGCCGAATTGGAACGAGCGCTTGAGGAACAACTCAGCCGCTGGGCAGAGATTGAAAAGCAGGATATTCCTGCGCTCAACCAGGAGCTCAAACCGGCCGGAATTCCTGTGATCGACGTGCGGGCTATTGAGGATTCAGCGGCGGAAGCAAATTAGCCCGGCTCCGCGCGCAGGATTTGCGCGGCCTCAGGCGGTTTTCTTCTCGTACTTGCGCAGGATCGCGTAGGTTGTATCTTCGATCCGGCTGAGAGTCGTCTCGCTTCGAGCTTGCGTACGGCGGTCGCGTTCTTGGCTCGACAATTCAAGCTCAAACGGACGGATGGAATCCTTCGCTTGTGAGTCTGGCATGCGGGTCTCCCGCCAACCATGACATTGTGCAGCGGGTGGGGCGCTTTCCGGAATTACCCGCCTTGGTTCCTCGGCAGACAGGACCCTTCCTCAGGAGGAGAGGCCACGTTCCGCGAGGTAACGCAGCATGGCATCTTGCCAGGTTGGCATGACAATTCCGTAGGGTTGCAGACTGGCAGATGACAATACGGAATATTTGGGCCGTTTGGCAGGTCGAACAAATTTTTCGCTGGAGGTCGGTTTTACATTGGTTTCGAGGCCCGCCGAAGAGATGATCTCGGACGCGAAATCAAACCACGTGCAGTCGCGCTGGTTGGTGGCGTGCACCGTCCCAGCCGCACCCTGGCGGCTCAAAGAAATGATGGCCCGCGCCAGATCCACCGTGTAAGTCGGGCAGCCGCGTTGGTCATCGACCACTTCCAGTTCCTTGCGCGAGTGGGCCAGCTTGAGAATGGTATCGGGAAAGCACTTGCCGCCAACGCCGAATACCCACGACGTGCGCAGGATGCAGCACTGGGGTAGAACTTTGCGGATCTCGATTTCCGCCGCTGCCTTGGTTTGACCGTAAACACTCTGGGGCGCGAGCGCATCATCGATCTCATACGGCCGGCCTTTCATGCCGTCAAACACGTAGTCGGTACTGAGAAAGATGAGTCGAGCTCCGGCCTGGGCGGCCGCTCGGACCACGTTTACCGCCCCCTTGCAGTTCACTTCGAAGGCCAGATCGCGGTTGGTCTCGCATCCGTCCACGTCCGTATAGGCCGCGGCCAGCACAATCGATTCCGGCCGATAGCGGGCAATCGCGGCCTGCACTCGCTCCTCTGACCGGATGTCGACGTCCCGCGATCCCAGGCCGGTGACCTGATCCTCGCGCCACTCCCCCATCAATGCTTTGCCCAGCAGGCCAGTCGCGCCGAAAATCGTCACACGCATGAGGTAAGTTTCCGGCTAGTCGAATTTCTCCGCATCGCGGAATGGAACTCCGCGTTGGTCCTTGCTGGAGACGATGGGCTCCCCACTGAGTTGCCAGTCGATTTTCAGTTCAGGATCGTTCCACGCCAGGGTTCGTTCCGCAGCAGGCTCGTAGTAGTCCGTCGCCTTGTACAGTACGTGCGCGCCTTCCGAGACTACCCGGAACCCATGGGCAAATCCCGGAGGAATCCACAGCATGCGCTTGTTGTCAGCGGAAAGCGGCACTGCGCTCCACTGACCGAAAGTGTGCGAACTCTTTCGCAGATCAACGACCACATCCAGAATCTCGCCCACCACGGCCCGCACCAGTTTCCCCTGGGCGTGCCGGATCTGATAATGCAAGCCGCGCACCACGTTGCGGGTCGAGTACGAATGATTGTCCTGCACGAATCGTTCGGGGATGCCGAGGCCCGTCATCTCGCGCTGGTTGTAGCTTTCCAGAAAAAATCCGCGGGCATCGCCGAACACCTTCGGTTCGAGGACAAAGACGCCCTCCAGGGAGCTGGCAATTTTGTTCATCCGTCCTCGGATCCTTAAAAGACTTTGTCGCGCAGCAACAGCAGCAGATATTCGCCGTACCCGTTCTTCATGGAACGTCCGATTTCCTCGAGCCGGTCCGCGCTGATGTAACCCGAACGGAAAGCGATCTCTTCCGGGCACGCAACCATCAGGCCCTGGCGTTTTTCGATTGCCTGAATATAGAGCGCGGCGTCCATCAGGGATTCATGGGTGCCGGTATCGAGCCATGCCATGCCTCGACCCATGACAATCACCTCGAGCTGGCCGCGGCTCAGATAAGACTTGTTCACGTCCGTGATTTCCAGTTCGCCGCGCGCCGAAGGCTTCAACGATTTTGCGATCTCTACAACCTGGTTATCGTAAAAATAAAGGCCGGTCACGGCGTAGCGGGACTTCGGCTGCCGGGGCTTCTCTTCCAGCGTCAGGGCGCGTCCGCTGCGATCGAACTCCACCACGCCATAGCGCTCCGGATCGTGCACCGGGTAGGCGAATACCCGTGCCCCGCCGGTTTTTGCTGTCGCCTCGCGCAGATCTTTCGCCAGGTCATGCCCGTAGAAGATGTTGTCGCCCAGCACCAGGGCGCATGCGTCGGACCCGATGAAGCGCTCTCCTACCAGAAAGGCCTGGGCGATCCCCTCGGGCTTTGGTTGCACCGCGTACTCGATGTGGACCCCGTATTGACGACCGTCGCCGAGAAGATGCTCAAACTTCGGAGTGTCGTCCGGCGTCGAGATCACCAGGATGTCGCGAATCCCCGCCAGCATCAGCGTGCAAAGGGGATAGTAGACCATCGGTTTGTTGTAGATCGGCAGCAGGCTCTTGCAGGTCCCTTGGGTCACAGGGTAGAGGCGCGTGCCGGATCCGCCCGCCAGTACGATCCCTTTGTATTTCTGATTGCCCGGAGTCATGGTTGACATGATGAGGTCAAGGTTCCGCCGCTGCTAGGCGCGCGATGCTTCTTGTCCGCGGCTGGAGTACTGCTTTTCCATCCACTGCCGGTACGCGCCGCTGGTTACTTCCTTAATCCATTCGTCATTCTCAAGGTACCAGAAGACCGTCTTCCGGATTCCGCTCTCAAAGGTTTCGCGAGGGTGCCACTGCAGCTCGCGCTCAATCTTGCTTGCGTCAATCGCATAGCGGCGGTCGTGTCCGGGCCGGTCCTTCACAAAGCTGATCAGGTTCCGATGCGGTGTGACCGGATCGTTCGGACAATACTCATCCAGCAAACCGCAAACCGTGTGCACAATTTCCAGGTTAGTTTTTTCGTTCAAGCCGCCGATGTTGTAGGTCTCGCCCGCCCGACCTCGCGCCAGAACCGTGCGTACGGCTTCACAGTGGTCTCCGACGAATACCCAGTCGCGGATGTTCTGCCCATCGCCATACACCGGCAGCGCTTTTCCCGCGCGCGCGTTCAGGATCATGAGCGGAATCAGCTTCTCGGGAAACTGGTAGGGCCCATAATTGTTCGAGCAGTTCGTCGTGAGCGTGGGGAGTTGATAGGTGTGATGGTAAGCACGCACTAAGTGATCCGAGCCCGCCTTCGACGCGGAGTAAGGGCTGTTGGGCGCATACGCGGTGCTCTCGCTGAATGCCCGGTCTGCCTTCCCCAGCGATCCGTAAACCTCGTCAGTGGAAACGTGCAAGAAGCGAAAATCCTTGTGCTCGCTCTCGTTCAATTCCGAGAAGTAGGCCCGGACTTCCTCCAGCAAGCTGAAGGTGCCGCCAACATTGGTCCGTATGAAGTCGTCTGGCCCTAGAATGGAGCGATCCACATGGCTCTCGGCGGCGAAGTGAACGATGGCGCGCGGCCTGTGATCCCGCAAACATTCCCTGACCAGTTTGCGGTCGGCGATGTCGCCGTGCACGAATGTGTAACGCGGGTCGGACGCAATTCGCTCCAGGTTGCGCAAGTTGCCGGCATAGGTCAGCTTGTCGAGGTTGACCAACCGCGTGCTTTCCCGCTCCATCCATCCGAGGATGAAATTGGATCCAATGAAGCCCGCTCCTCCGGTCACCAGGATCGCATCTTCCATGATGGTCAGGACGCCTCCGGCAGCGCGCAAACCGGTCTACTGCCGCGAGGATTCTACGCTGTCCCGGCGGCGGGGGCACAACCCGCTTGATTGTAATTGAAAAAGCAAAATCGCCGAATCCGCACCGGGCTTCGGCGTGAGGTCCAGCCTAGGCCGCGTGCTCTTTCTCAACCGGCGCCTGCCTGGAAGCATTATCCTCTCGTGCGGCCAAGGTGCCGTCGCTGCCCTTCCAGTCGACCATCTCCAGATAAACCTGCTCGATCTCGGCTGCGATCTTCGGCCACAAATATTCTTCTTGAATGCGCAGTTGGGCAGCCTTGCCCGAGGCCGCCCGTACTTGGTCGTCGTCAATCAGTAGACGGAGCATCCGTTCCAGGTCAGCGACATCCCCGGGTTTGAACAAGAAACCCACACCCTCCACCAACTCGCGATTCTCCGGAATATCGCTGGCGAGAACGCACAATCCCGCTCCCATCGCTTCGAGCAACGCCAGGGACAGCCCTTCCAGGTCTGAGGGCAGCACGAACAGCATTGCGTTCGTGAGCAGTTCTTCGAGCGCGTCTCCGGAAAGGTATTCCAACAAGCAAACTCGGTCACTGGCGTGCCGCGCCAATTCCCGGGAATACGCGTCGGAGCCCTGCGAGCCTCCCGCAAGCACGAGTTTCACACGCGTATCGATTCTTTCGTAGGCTTGAATCAGCAGATGGCAGTTTTTCTCAGGAGAGAACCGGCCGAGGAAAAGAATGTATTGTCCCGGCTCAAGACCCCATTCCTGTACCTTGTCAGCCGGACGGCGATTCAGCAACACGGCGCCATTGGCGACATACCTGGTCTCTGCGTCATAGCGATCGCGGAAATAAGACTGGAGGGTCCGCGAGACCACCATGGTCCTATCCGGGCACCGGATCGCAGCCTTCTCGCCGATTTGAAGCACCGATGCCGCGAGGTGTCCCCATTTCTTGCGTTGCCAGTCCAATCCCTGAACCGTGACCGCCGTCCTTTTTCCAGCCAGCCTGGGAATCCAGGAAAACAGTGCGGGACCCAGCGCATGGTAGTGAACGATGTCGCAGGGCCCGAACAGGACGTGCAGGCTGCTGTGCAGGGTGTGAAGCACCGTATCGAAGTGCTTGGATCGGAAGGCGGGCAGGCGAACCAGCCTCATTCCATTGTGATCGCCTTGCGGAGGCGTGAAATAACTCCGGCAATAGATGGTCACCTCATGTCCCGCCACAGCTAAACGGCGGCCAACCTCTTCGTAATAGCTCTCAATCCCGCTGTATTTTCCGATCACGCCCCGACCGCCAATGAATGCAATTCGCAGGAGCGGCTTGGCCAGTGCTGATGCGGGCGATGGCCGCTTCCATCTTTTGGTCGGGAGTTGTCGCGCCGCGGCCGCCATCTTCCCGTAGAGTGCCGTGATCGCCTGGTAGTGAGCGGCCGGCGAATGGTGTTCGCGAACCCATTCCCATCCGGCGCGACCCATGGCTGCCGCCAATTCTCGACGTTCCTGCAAGAACGACAACGCGGCCGCAAGTTCTTCAACGTTGCCCGTTGGGTACAGGAGGCCAGTCTCTCCATGCCGCACGAACTCCCGCCGCGAGCCCAGGTCGGAAGCGATCACCGCGCGGCCTTGGGCGTAGGACTCGAGAATCGTCTTGCCCAAAGTTTCGTAAGCATGGGACGGGAGAACGGTGAAGCGCGCTTCCGCGATCAGGCTGTCCAGCGCCGGGCGCTGCAAGTGGCCGACGAACTCCACATTCCGCAGCCCCAACTCCCGGGCCAGGTCTTCGAGTTGCGGGCGTAGGGGACCTTCTCCGGCAATCTTCACACGAAGACTCGGCAAATGCTGAATGGCGGCGAGCAGGTCCGCAACGCCCTTCTCCGCCGAGAGTCGACCAAAATACAGAACGGGCGCGTCAGCAGCAGCGGGCAGCGGCGGCATTTCGGCCGGCAGTTTCTGGAAATGGGGCAGGACGTCAATCCTGTCCCCGGTCCATCCGCGTTCCATCAATTTGCTGCGGACAAACTGGCTCGGCGCCAGGAAGCGGTCGACACACGATTCATACGTTCGGAGCCACCGATGCAGGTAGGCCTCGGCCGCCAACACGGCTCCCGCCCGCCGTCCGCCGAAATAGCAACCTTCGCTTACCACTTTCCAGAAGCGCCCACCACGACACTGTTCGCAGATCTGGCCTCCGGCCACCAGGTTGTAACTTGGACACAGCAGCTTGAAGTCATTCAGGTGATACAGCACCGGGACGCCATGCTTTTTCAGTTCCCACAGAATCGAGGGCGTCAGGTGGTGATAAATATTTCGCACGTGCGCCACCTCCGGGCTGAAACACCTCGATCATTTGCCCCAGTCGCCGCCGTGCTTCCGATGAATACACGGAATGCGCCGCCAGGCGGACACGCTTGAGCAGTCCCTGCCGGGAGTCTTTGAAATCGACGTGCGGGACGAAGTACCTCTCGTATTCGAGTGGGCCTCCACGCGGGTCGGCCATCGAGAACAATGCCACTTCATGGCCCCGCTCCCTCATCATCTGCATTAGCTCGAACAGGTAAACTTCGGTGCCGCTGAAAGGAAAGTTATATTTGTTGCAGTACAAGATTCTCATCGGGGCAACTCCGATCACCAGGCGTGATCCTTCGCAGAAACAGACTCGCGAAACTCTCCAGATTCTTTCGCTGATCGAAATTCACTTGCACGTGTTCCCGCGCCACGCGCCTCATGAACGCGAGCGCGTCAAGTGATCTGCAGATTTGGTCCACCTGCGACACGAATTCCTCAAGCGCCCCGGGTGCATAGAGGAAGCCGGTTTTTCCGTCCACCACCAGTTCCGGGATTCCGGTAATCGCCGGGGCAAGAACGATCTTGCCGCGCGCCATGGCTTCCATCAGCACCAGCGGAATTCCCTCGCTGTGGCTGGTGAGCACCACCAGGTCCGCAAGTTCGTAGTACCGGCCAATCTCCCCGCGGGGCACATGCCCGACAAGGGTGACGATATCCGAGAGGTTTAGTTCCTGAATCATCCATTCCAGCTTTCGCCGCTCGGGGCCTTCCCCCACAATCCAGCAGCGGAACTGCAGCCCGCGCTCGCGCAGCAGGAAACATGCCTGCAAAAGGAAGACATGGTTCTTAACGGGATGGAGCCGGCCGACAGCCAGCAGGACCGGCCTGCGATTGCGCGACGGAGCGTCACACACCGGCTGGGGAATCGGATCCACCGGCGCCTCTACTCCCAGTCGCTGCACCACGACGTTACCGGCATCAACTGCCGGGTAATGCGCAAGAATGTGGCGCCGGTTGAATTCCGAAACCGTCACGCAGAAAGCGCATGCCCGTAACTTCGTGTCCATGCGCGAGGCATGCAGCAGCAAATCGGATCCATGCAGCGTCATGCTGAAGGGAATCCCCAGGAACCGTGCGGCCACCAGGGCGATCCATGAGGAAAAGTAACCATGATGCACATGGATGTGCGCGACTCCCCGATCGCGGAGGAGCACGGCGTAGTAAGCGCCCAGCAAGGTGTGGAGCAGGGCTCTTGCGCGGCGAATGGACGATTCGTCACCGTCAAGGAGAACCTGCGCAATGAGGTCGCGAATCAGGAAGAACCTCGACATGCACATGAAAAGCGCGCCCGTGAGCGCTTTCCAGTGCAGCGGTTCCAGGAAAAGAGTCTCATCGGCGAGTTCCCGTAGTTGCGGCGGCAGCCCGGATTTGCGGATACTCCGCGAACTGCAAGCAATCACCTGCACGCCCTGCCTGCGCAATTCACGGATCTCCTCAACCACGTACCATTCCACCGCGGATGGAAACTCGTTCGCGATATATGCGATCGTGGGCAAGTTGGCTACGCGTTCGAGTCGGACAAGTTCGATGTCATGGATGAAACGGAAGCAACCGCAGAGGGAACGACGGAAGGAACCGGCCGGCCGATATCCACAGCGATGGAGCAGCCCTGATCTCGTGAAATGCGGTTCCACACTTCCCGGCCGGCAAGCGTAAATAGAGGGATCCAGAGCACAGCACCCCATCCTCCGGGCATCAGCAAAGCGAACGGGGGCAAGCAAAAGACCAGGGTCAGCCATCCGAGCTCTCGGTACGAGACGCGAACCATTCGCCGGGCGGCTGCGTGCAGGACCGCGTATCCACCGCACGCGGCCACTTCTGCCAGGCCGTAACCAAGGATTCCGAGCCTGGGCAGCAGCATCCACGTCCCCCATCCCATCAGGGCAACGTGCAACGCGTACGCCCGCAGCACCATCCACTGTTGACCGGTCACGAACAAGGCCGAAGCCTGCAGGTTGTATACCGAATTCACCAGGACCCCGGCGGCTACGAAGGGATATACCCGCAGACTGGCCGTCCACCGAGACCCAAGTAGCTGCGGAACCACGACAGGAGCAACCAGTGCGAAAAGGCAAAGCAGCGGTCCCAGCGCGAGTATCTGAAGCTTAAGCGCGCCCTCCAGGGTCGAGCGAAATCGAGTGTGCTCGTGGCGCAGACGCGAGAGTGCTGCAATTGCGAGCCTTCCTGCCGCCACTCGAACGAATCCCAATCCTTCGGTGATGCGAATCGCCAGGGCTACGAATGCCACCGCCTCGGCGCCAGCGAATCTTCCTACCAGCAGGGGATTAACCAGAGTGCGCAAATGCCATATTCGCAGCGACGCGGCATAGCCGATGCCAAACGAAAGCATCCGCCGAGCTTCGGCAGCGTCGAAGGCAGGTCGCAAGCCTAATCTTGCCGTGATCAGGGCGCCTGCGGCCGCCCAGGTCTGCCACACGATCAGACCGGTTACGGGCGCCCATACTCCGAGTCCGCACCAGGCAAACCCGACGCTGACCAGCAGTGCCAGAATTTGCCCTCCGAGTTCAATGCTGGCGACGGCGCGGAAGTTGAGTTCGCGCTCGAGCTTCGCGGTCGGCACTCCCGCCAAGCCCGCCAGGGGAATCGTGACCAGCGTCACCAGGTAAGCGGGGAGAAATTCCTGGCTTGCATACCAGCGAGTGAGCAAGGGCACGGCGGCCGCGCCTGCCCCAACCATCACGATCGAGAATCCCATGATGAGCGTGGTTGCGATCGAGTAGGTGCGCTCGGTTGGAGGGGATTCCGCGCGCACCAGGTAGGTATCGATGCCAGCCCGCGCAAGCAGTGCCAGAAATGACGTCAGGCCAAGCGCGGTCACGAAGAGCCCATAGGCGTGCGGCCCGATCCACCGCGTCAGTACGAACATGTTTCCGCAACTGATCAGGATCCCGAGTCCGTAGCGAATCCCCAGATAAAGCCCGCCTCTGGAAGCCAGGGTCGCGACTTCTGATCCCGCGGCGCGCAGTTCAGCCTGCAATCCTGCTCGTTCACCACCAGTTTGCCTCCTCACTCAGGCAACCCCTGGCTCCTGCGTTCCCGGGGAATCGCGCTTAAACGCGGTTGACATGTCCTCTTTTCTCTATCGCGCACCCCGGGCTGGCGGCCAGGATGCCCGCGAATGTGAACAGGAGCCCATTCACGAATTGGTAGTTCATCACGACGAATGCTGCATTCACCAGGTAAACCGCCAACAGCAAGGGCCATAAGGAGCGAAGCCCGGCGATCGCGCTCTCTTCTCCAAGTCTCGGCTTGCGCAGCCGGTATAATCCCAGCATCAGCCACCCGTACAGGAAGAACCCAAAGACACCGTGCTCGATCAGAACCTCCAGGTAGGTGTTGTGCACGGCAAACGACTCTCCCCGAAATCCGTGGATCCGGTGCGCCAATTCACCCTGCATTTCATTCGTGCCCCATCCCGTAAGCGGGCGTTCCAGAAACATCTCCCATCCTGTCTGGTAGGCCGCCATTCGGAATTCAACGGAACGGTTGTCTTGTAAGCGGTCTCCAAGCGTGCGGCCCATGTCTCCCAACCCAGCCGCGGCGGTCACGCCGATTGCCGCCACCAGCCCCCAGGCTATGCAAGCGCGCCGCAACTTCCGGTCTTCGCTGCGTAAGATAAGCCACCCCACCGAACCTGCGAATGCAAGCCAGACACCCCGCGTCTGAGTGGCAAGAATCGCCATCGGGAGCGAGGCCAGCAGGATCACGGTTCCCACGCCGCGCCATCGTCTGCGGCGATAGCCGTCGATCGCCAGCAGCCCGAGAAGATTTAGCGTCACTCCGTTGGCGACTGCTTGCAGAAACGGTCCGCGGGCACGGTCTGCGTGAATGCCAATGGTTTCGTCAAGAATGAGAGGTGGAATTACAAGCTCATGGATTCCAGCCAGGAAGACGATTGCCGTGAAGCTGAGATAGGCCAATACCAGTAACGAAAATCGCTCCAGCCAGCGCAGCGATCGCTCGTCCTTAAATACCAGTCCGGAAACCCAGAATAGAGCAAAGGGCACGATGAATTTGGCGGCCAGCACGCTCCACGTTTTCGCTTCAAACGAGTGAGAAAGCGCGCTCGCGCTTGCCAGCGCGGTAAGTCCGAGCATCGGCCACACCAGGCCGCCGGCGACGCGAAGCGATTGCCTGAGCGCCAGGGCGCGCAGTAGCACCACCAAGACAAGAATGACCAATGCAATGCGATCAACCTCGTAGAACTCCAGGCCTGGGGGCCGGAACAACATTACCGTCAAGGTGACCAGAAACAGGGCGGCTGGCATCGCCATCAACACGGGAAGTGGAGCGAATAAGACCGCGACGAGGGGCCAGCCGGTCACTCGACCACAAGAACGCGGAAAAGCGCGGGTGGCGTTCGAATTCTCCAGGGACCATGCGAGCCTTCCGCTCACGCGCCCGTTCCCTGGAACACGATGGCTATCGTTTTAAGCAGAATCCTCAGATCCATCCATATGCTCCATTTCTCGATGTATTCAAGGTCAAGCGCCAGGTTGGTTTGAAACGATGGACTTTGACGCGCCGTCACCTGCCATAGGCCTGTAATTCCCGGGGTGACATCCAGCCGCCGGAAGTGGTCCAGTTGATAGCGGGCGAAGTCGTCGAGAGGATGCGGTCTTGGCCCTACCAGGCTCATTTCGCCTTTCCATACGTTCCACAGCTGAGGAAGTTCGTCCAGGCTGTATCGTCGCAACCACTTTCCCACGCGCGTAATCCGCGGGTCGTCCGCGATCTTGAAACAGGGTCCTTCCCGCTGGTTTCGTGCGCGCAGCGTCTCTTTGCTCTCGCCGGCGTTCGCAACCATGGTCCGGAACTTGAAACAGCGGAATCGTCTGCCTTTTCTTCCGACCCGAAAGGCGCCGTAAATCGCCGAGCCCTCAGAATCCAGCTTGATGATCCCTGCGACACACAGCAGCAGCGGCGCGCTTAGCAACAGGCAGAAAGATGACAGCAGGACGTCCAGTGTGCGTTTCAGAAACAAGCCGGCAGCCGGAAGTCTTTCCCGGTGCAGAGTGAGCAGCGAGATCCCGCCCAGATTTTCGATCCGGGGTTGCCCGGGCTCGCAGCCGTAGAAGTCGGGCACGGCCCTTACATCCAGATGATGCCTCCGCGCTTCGCGAATGACGAGCCGCGCGAGATCCGGCCGATGGGGCTCCGCAAGAATTACTTCGTCGACGAACTGAGCCCTCGCAATCGTCGCCAACTTCTCGGGAGGCCCCAGCACGCCGAAGCCGGGCGCGCCGCTATCATCGAGGAAGCCCCGGACTGCAAGCTTCAACTCCGGGTGACGTCCCAGGTATGCCGCAACCTTACGACCTTGCCCTCCCAGTTCCGACAATCAGCACGTTGCGCACATGTTTCTGGCAGGAAGAGGCAACACGCGTGGCGTGCTCTCGCCACTTTCGCCAGGCAAGCAGGGTTCCCAGGCTCAGGGCTGCGGACACAGTCAGGTGACCGAAGGACGTCGCCGAAAATTCCAGCGCGCGCAGGCCGGCTCCCAGCAGAATCGTGGTCCATGCCGTCGATTTGGCCAGTATCGCAGCCCGGCTCAGAAAACTCACGCCCTGCTGGTAAAGACCCGCCGAATATCCGAGCAGCGTCGCGATGACGGCAAACAACAGACCGCCGCCTGCCGCTCCGGTGGAAAACACCCTCGCAGCCAGTGACTCTGATGAGCCGAGCGCACCAAATCCTTCACCCATTCCTACCGCAAGACAGGCAGCGCCCGTCCAACTGGCCAGGATCAGCGCATGATCGGTCAGCACGACGCACCAGAACTCCCATGGATCATCCAGCGCGGAAGGAGTGGGCAAGATGGCCCTGGCGATCGATCCAAAGCGCGTGAGCGGGACCGCGGGTATCTCGCTGTCGGGGGCGCTGCTCGGGTCTGCATCTCCCCGCACCGAGTGCGGACGTTTTCGAATCGCAGTGTTGAGGGCCCCGCGGCCTGGAATCAAGCGCGCAGCACAAATTGCCGGTTCAGAACAGGGTTGCTGAGGGATGGCTGCGATGGACACTTCAGATCAAGTCCAGTTCGTACCCTTCGATGCGCACCGCCAGCGAGCGCTGCAGGCAATCGATGGAAATGACGAGGCTTGTGGCGCCGCTATCCAGGAGCGTGCCTTCCACCCCGTCCAGGCAGCCGCCCCGCACCCGGATCCGCTGGCCCGCCCGCAGGAAAGCGTGAATGGAGCAGGGCAGATTGTGCCGAAGCAGTCGGCGTAAGAGCTCCACTTGGGCCGGTGGAACTGGTACGGCTACGCCGTGCGCGCCTACAAGCCCAAGCACACCCGCCGTGCGCAGCACCCGGAGCCGGACGTCAGGCGACGCGTTTAGCCGCACAAATGCATATCCGGCAAAGAGCGGAACACTCACGGCTTTCTGCCGGTCGCTCCAAGAATGAATTTCCCTACGCTGCGGAAGAAAAGTCTCGATTCCCATTCGAGACAACTGCTGCACCACCCGGTTCTCAAAGCGTTGCCGAGTTTCCAGCGCGTACCAGCAGAATTCACCGCCCTCAAAGGACGTCCGCTCGGAATCAACACCACCGTTCAGCCTTCCCGGCATAGCTTCGCCCATTGAGTCCCATCGCCATTTTCCAGGTTTTCCACAGTTCCCATGTGTCGCGGCGCGTTGATGCGTGCTTCGATCGTGCTTACAGCTTTCTGTACAATCTCTCCGGGATTGGAAAACTGCGGTCGTGCAACACCACTCCCAGCAGCCTGACATTGGCAGCCGACAGCTGCTCCCGGATCCTCATCGCGGCCAAGCGGCGCGTCCGATGTGCTTCCAGTGCCAGCACCAATCCATCCACCAGAGTGGCGAGGAAGGCTGCGCTTCCGCCCGGTACGTCTGTGGGCAAAGCGTGGATCACCGCAAAATCAAACTCGCGCCGCAACTCGCCCAGGCGGCTGCGTAACCACGCTGCGTTATGCCCATTTTCAGCACAGCCCAGAAACGTTGCCACCGGCACCAGCCAAAGATTGTGAGCGACTTGGCGGGAGGACTTCCGCAGCGCCCCGGCCGCTTCCGAATAGCCACTGCCGTCGTTGCTTGTCCCCCCAAAGCTTTGTTCCAGGGCTGGCGTCTGAAAATTCGCTTCCACCAGGGACACTCTTCCGGCCCCTTCGGCGGCCAGCACTTCGCCCGCCCTCCGGCAGAGCGAAGCAATCTCGATCTGACGGGAGGCTGCACTGAAGACCACTTGTCGGGCCGGGCGCGGCCATCCCTGCAAGAAAACCCTTCGCACCATTCCCCGTATCTGCTCGTGCGCAAACTGCTGCGGATCCCAGGCCTGTTCGCCTTCAGCCGGGGAATGATCCCGTGCGACGTCCACTGCTGGTGCGGCCGTTCCTGTGACGGCGCGCCGCAGGATGCTTAAGCTCGCGCTCATTTTGACCGCCTTGTCATTGGCCAGTTGCTCATGCGGCCTCCCTCGGCAACGACGCCAAGACTGGCGCGCGCAGGCACTCGGCGACTTCCTCGGGTGTCCGAAAGGCGGGATCCAGGTAGTCCACGGCAAAGGCCAGGAGGGTACCGGCAGTTCCCGCCGCCATCAGGCCAAGGAGCACCACAATCCAGGCAGAGCGTTTCGGCAGCACCGGGGCCAGCGGAGGTTCCGCAAGAATGACGTTAACGATGCCACGCTGATCCAGGGCGTCGCCGATTCTGGCTTCTTCGCTCTTCTTCGCGTACAACAGATAGCTCTCCTCCGCCGTTTTGAAGCTTCGCAGCAGGTCCTGTTGCTGGATCGCCGCTTCCCCAAGCCGGCGTGCCTCCGCGCGCGCGATCGCCAATTCAGAGCTAAGGCCGCCTTCTCGCGCCTTCAGGGCACTTAACTCCACCCTAGCTCTTTCGAGTTCGGCCTTGGCCCATTCGTAGTTGGGATCCTTCTCCGTGGTTTCTTCGCGGACTGGGGTCAGTCGCTCCGCGGCGATGGCCGCTTTAGCCTGCTCGATCTGCTCCTGCACCTCCTGCACGAGGCGGTATCCGGGCTCGAATTTCGTCAACAACTCCGTCCGCTTCAGTTCCAGTTCCAGCAACTTGCCGTGCAACGTTCCCTGCAACTGGGGATTGTCGGAGGTGCGAACCAGCGAAGTACTTCGCTCGGGAAGAGACTGCTGCCTGGTCTCCAGGGCTTGCACCCGGCGAGACGTTTCCTGAACGGCGATCCGAACCTGCTGAGAGCTGTTCTCCATCTCTCCCACCCGCTGCAGGGCGAGGTCTCTCTCCAGCGATCCCGACACAATGCCGCGTCCTCGCGAGAAGTCCAGAAGCTGGATCTCCGACTCATCCAGCCGCCGGCGTGAGCGGTCAGCCTGTTGCTCAAAGAAAGGGAACTCTTCGGAAGAACGCCGAACCTCCTTGTGTTTTTCGATGTACAGCCTCGCCAGGCTGTTGAGCACGCGTGCCGATAATGCCGGATCCGAACTCTGGTAACTCACCAGGATCAGGTTCGTTTTGCGAATCGGTTCGACTTTCATATCTCTGGCGAGTTTTCGGACGGCGCGTGCGATCTGTAATTCGGCGGCCTCGCCTCCAGCAAGGAAGCCTCTTCGGAAATCCGCGGAGGCCAGACCGTTCTGTTCAACCACCTTTCGCAACAACGCCTCATCCCGCAGAAGCTCGACCTCGGAATTCAGTTCCTCCTCGCTGATCTCCGGATGCGCGATCTGGACCGCGGAGTTTTGTTCTGGCGTGACCACCGGGTCCACCCGTCCGCGTCGCACCAAAACCTTCATATGCGCTTCATACGAGGTTGCCAGCAATGCGTAAGCGAGAGAAATCGCCAGGACTACCAGAAACGTGCAGAGGACGACCCGCTTCTGCCGGAACATCACCGCCAGCAGATCGCGCAGGGTGGGGGAGGGCGCTGGCTGGCCTGCTGCTGTGCGACTTGTCGCTTCGTCCGACATATGCAGTTGGCACCGGTCGCATTCACACGGGCCGGGCCGGATCAGAATCTGGTTGGGGTTGTGTACATACCCATGCTGGTTGCAGGCATGAAGCGCATGATGTTGGCGACCGTACTGCGCGGCACAAAGACACAGTCTCCGGGCTCGAGGTACGGATCTTCACTCAGGTTGCGGTGCTTCAGCATTTCTTTCACGTTCAACACCCGCGTCTCAACCAGGCTCGGGGTGACTCTTCGAAACAGCAACACTTGCGAATGTTTGGATTGTTGAGTGAGCCCCCCGGCGATGGCCAGCGCGGATGTGATGGTGGTCGTTTCGCGCAATTCGTACTTGCCGGGATGAGATACTTCTCCGCTGGCAATAAAGTAAGGACGATCAAACTCCTTCAGGACTACCGTGACCTGGGGCTCGTGCAGCAACTTCGAGTACGCCGCCCCGATCGCCAGTTCGAGTTCTGGGGCGCTCCGGCCTTCCACGAACAGATGGCCGACGTCCTTCAGGGTGATGTAGCCGTCCGGCTGCACCGTGACCGTCTGGTTAAACTCAGGGGCAAACGCGAAGCTCACGTCCACCACATCGCTTTTGTTGAACCGGTAGAGCGGACGGCGTTCCCTTCCGAGCACTGGGTTTCCCGTGCCGTCCGCTCTACCGGGTTGAGAGATCGCCGGCCCAACGCTCTCCGGAATGCTTTGCCCCGGAGATACAGGTTGTTTATGAACCTCCCGGTTCGGCCCTGGTTCCTGGGCGTTCGCGACCTCGGTCCCTGGCGGTTGCAGTAATGCAGCGAAAAGCGCGAGCACGTATATGGAGAAAAGCTTCATTGGCCGCACGCCGCTTTCACTGCCGTGCCTCCAAAACCTATGCGCAAAGCAGGGACCCGACAAGACATAGCTGGGCTGATCTACTTCGGTAGGTGTGAGTCAAGATGCATCAATCACTTTTGTTTCCACGCCACCATGCACAGCCTGAGCAGCTTCGCTTCACCGGCGCTGCATGATCCCGACCACGATCCTATTTTCCCGATCTTCCACATGCCCACCCGCGCATAGTCCACGATGGTGGACTTGCGTTCTCAATTTCGAGCAAGTCTTTTTCTCGCCGCGAAACCGGGACTGAACGTAAGCTGTCCGCACACACCACCTTGCCCAGCGAGCAGGTTCCCCCTCGGTGCCGCGCCGGACCGCCCAGCGACTGTGTTTTCCGCAATTTCCCGTCCCCGGTCCGTTGTGGGCCCCGTCACGAAAAGCGGTGACTAGTGAACATGACTTCCGCTGCCCTTCCTCCCTACAATCGCTTTGCTGTGCAAAACTGCACCTTCAACGCGCCATGAAGGTCGAACAAAACGTTCGTGTCCCGATTCGGCTTCTGGTGGCCGACTCCAGCCAGATGCAGTTGCAACTCCTCACCAGCGCCTTGCGCCGGCGGCCCGAGTTCCATGTCACCTCCTGCCCCCTGGAACCCGAGGTCATTCTGAAAACCCTGGGTGCCTGCCTCCCGGACGTCTTGCTTCTCGACGGCAACGGTCAAAGCAGCAGCGGGCAAGAGATGGCACTGCTTCGCCGCCTGCATATTGCCTTCCCCAAGGTCGCGAAGGTGCTACTTCTCGAGTCCGTGGAAAGGGAACTGGTTGTCAATGCTTTTCGCTCGGGAGCACGCGGCCTGTTCTGCTTTGGCGTGTCCTCGTTCCGCGCCCTTTGCAAGTGCATCCAGGTGGTGCATCGCGGACAGATATGGGCGACTGCCCAGCAGATTGGCTATTTGGTCGACCTGGTTTCGCAGGTGCCTTCGTTGCGGGTCGTGAACGCGAACGGAAATACCTTAGTCACTCCGCGCGAGGAACAGGTTGTGGCGCTGGTCGCCGAAGGCCTCTCCAATCGAGAGATTGCTGAGCAGTTGGGCCTCAGCGAGCATACGGTAAAGAAATATCTCTTCCGCATCTTCGACAAGCTGGGCATCTCGACGCGGGTCGAACTCGTGCTCTATGCCGTGAATCACGGCGACTACCGGGCAGCCGAGTGGCTACCGGGCAGCGCGTGATCCCTTTGCCACTCGCAACTCCGCGAAGGTATGTCTACAATAGGGCTGGCCGCGTGGGCGGCCGGAACCCACTTGCCTCAGCTTCCATCCAATGCGTCCCGCCGGTGGACGGTCCTCGCCGCCGGCTTTCTGGTCCTCGCTATCGCTCTGGTGGTGATTTATGCAGGCGCCGCCGCCTTTCACAGCCCGCTGGCGGCAGTAGTACTGGCCGCAATCGGTCTCGCTGCGGTCTTGCTTCAGTTGCGCCTGCGTCAGGCCCCACCCCGTCCCGTGCGCGTTCCGCAGTGGCTGAATTTGATCGGTATTGTGTGCGCGGTCTGCGCTCTTTTTGCCGATCGCTTGCGGCTGGGGTCCAGCCTCTACCAGGTCGCGGCGCTTGGGGCGGTCGGATGTTTTGGGGTTAGCAGCCTGATCATGCTGGACGGCATGCGCAAGGGCCGGATCGCGTCGAAGTAGCCCGCCAGCAACCCGAGCGAACTGCGAAGCCGTTCTTCTCCCCGGCTTCGGTAAATATCGGTCAGGCCAGGAGAATCCGGCTAGCGGAACTCGAAGGCGAGGGTCGTTTCCACTTCCACCGGCTCGCCGTTCTTGCGATACGGTTCAAACTTCCACCACTGCAACGAATCCATCGCAGCCCGGGTGAGCACTTCCGCCCCACTGACCGGACGAAGTCTGATTACCGAGCCATCCCGCCCGATCACGGCCGCGATCACGGCGACGCCCGCCACTCTCATTCCAGCACGCGGCTCCACCCTGTGGACCAGCAGACGCAGCATCACGTCGGCCGGCACCGCCAGCGTTGGCTGGGCGGCTTCGATAGCATGTCCCGGCAAGCGCGACTCTAGTTCCTGCCAACCCTGCTCCCACTGCCACCAGCCCACTCCGCAGGCCACAATCACGGACGCAGCCAGCAGCATCAGGATCTTCCGTTTCAGGTATGGGGGTGTGTCTTCGCCCGAAGACATATCGGAAAGGAACTTGGGCGCGGGTCGGACTTGGACTGCCTCTTGACGCGCGGCTGCCTTGGTCTCGTGCCGGGGGTGCGAGGTGCGTTCCGGCATCTGCAGCGCCCAGGCCTCAAGCATGGTTCGCTGCTCTTCGGGAATAGCCAGAAACTGCAGCCCGCAGCGCAACCGCTCCTGGTAACACACCCGCGCCTTGGCAATCACCGAGCCCGCCTCCGGCAGCCGGAACTCAACTCCCACCAATTCGCCCGGGAACAACTCGCCCGCCAGGATCGCTCCCACGCCGCCGTCGCCGACGTCGATGGACCGTCCGGGGACTGCGTCCGGCACACCGGACCGCAGCACCGTCACGTTGACAGGCACCGCCAGCCGCCGTCTCGGCGCAATTCGCCGGCTCAGCGGTGGACGTTGCTGAAGCGGATTCTGAGGATTTCTGACTGCGATGGTGCTCATATCCCAGCCCCTCCCGCGTGGGTAGACATAATGCATCTCGGCCAGATGCGACGAATATGGCGATGGAAGTGGGTTGTTAAGCCGGGAGTATATCACTCTGAGACGGGTGCGCCTAGAGCGCAAGAGTCGCCAAAATACCGGGTAGGTACCGAAAGTAACAAGAGTGTCGGGATCAGGCAGAACTCTATCCGGGAAGCCCACACCGCGTCGTTCTGCTCTCGAAAATCAGGCTGAGATTCCCGGTAAGCGGACCTTCACCGGGCGTTTTCGCCTTCCTTGTACATGTACTTGATCGCAGGTTTGTACACCACGACGTTGGGCTGGGAAGTGCGGTTTACCTTCAGGCAGTGCTTGTCGTACCACTCAATCACCCCGTGAATCTCCTCGCCGTCGCGCAGCACGATGACCATGGGCGTTTTGCCCTGCATCTGCTTCTGGTAATAGAAGTTTTCGGCGTTGGTGGTTTCCGGTGGTGCAACCTTCTTGCCGGCGCCAGTGGGGCGTTCGCGTCGTTCCATGGGGGCCTGCGTGTGGTTGGTATTGTGATCGTTGCGGTTAAGGGAAGGCCGGATCAGCTTGCGGTTCGCGAATCCTTCTTGCTCGAGCGGACGTTCCGTTGGCATGGAATCGATTGCATCCTTCATGGCACCACCTGTTCACACGCATCCAGGGCGCCGGCCACAACACTTCGCTACTGTGCATGTGGGAATGGGGCGTGAACTTTGCAGTTACCGTAGCACAGGAATACTGGACTAGACAATCCTTAAGTGGTGCAGAGGCAATGACTTTGGTCGGACACCTCCGGGCTTCGCGCCGCGCGCTACAAGGAAACCAAGCTGGTTCGCCTGCACTTGCTGGTTGGAAGCCGCTCCGGCAGTCTTTCCGGAAGGATTGCTCGGGGATCGAAGCTCGCGGCTAGTTCCGCTCCAGCGAGGTCGCAAACGCATCCAGCGATAGGGAACGGAGCAGGTTCCGGCGCATGCCTCGCTCCACCTCGGCCAGACGGTTCGCTGCATAGACGATCCAGCCGAAATCTGTCGCGGCAGCCAGTTTCTGGAGTTCTCCCAGAATGTCGGTATTATGCACCAGTTCGGGCGCGCCCGAGGCCAGAAACATCAGATCCTGGAGAAGGGAATAGAGGGTACGCAGCAACTCGCCGGTTTTCTCGCGCCCGTCGGCGCCCGGCCGGTAGGTCTCGGTGACTTTGAAGAGTTCACTATGGTCGCCAGTCCGCAGGGCCGTGTTCAGGATCGTCAGAGCGTGGCTGCGGGCCGCCGTGTACTTGGCCAGATCAAACCCGCGCGCGCGCCCTATGGCCCCCTCCGCGAGCCGCGCGACCAGGGCCCGCTGTTTCGCATTCCATTCCGGATGCTGGCTCGCGAGGTCGCCTTCGATCTCCTCCGCCGGCAAGGCGCCGAGCGTGAACGTCATCGCCCGCGACCGGATGGTGGGCAGCAGTTCTCCCACGTTGTCGGTTAGCAGAAAAATCGTCGCGAAGTCCGGCGGCTCTTCCAGGATTTTCAGCAGCGAATTCGCCGCTTCTTTCATGAAGTTCGAGTCCGTAAAAATGTAAACCCGCTCTTTGGCATCGCCCGGGCGGTAGTAGATGGTTTCGATCACGCGCCGAACCTGGTCGACCTTGATCATCATCTGCGGCGGATCGGGAGGAATCACGAGTACGTCGGGATGGGTCTGCACGAACAGCCGGGTTTCCTTCTTGTCGGTCTCGCGCAGAGTCTCGCGGGCTTCAACCGCTTCGCCGAAACGGGCTTCGAGATCCTGGGCCTGCGCAATGCGCGTGCAGTTCGAGCAGATGCCGCAGAAGTCCGGGAGGCCATCGGACGCGGGCGGCTGCAGGCAGTTCATCGCCTTCGCCAGCATCAGGGCCAGCGTGTACTTTCCCGAGCCGGTAGGCCCGCCGAGAATCATGGCATGGGGAAAATGCTTGCGCGCCAGCATATCGCGCAGGCGATGGATCATTTCCGGGTTGCCGTGGAAGTCGGAGAAAGCCATCGCCCAAAATCTACCACGAAGACGGAGACGGCATAGCGACCGGTCCGTAGATAATCCCGTCGTTCATTGTGTTTCCACGCTGGATGTCAGCCTCTGGTGTTCAGGCGGAGTTTTCGGGTCACCACGTCCACAATCTTCGCGTGCGTCTGCGAAGGCGTTCCTCGCGCATCGATGATCGCGACTCGTCCGGGTTCGCGACGCGCTATGGCCAGATAGCCATTGCGCACGCGTCCGAAAAAGGCCCGACTTTCCTGCTCAAATCGATTCTCATCTCTGTGGGCGCGTTCCCCTTTGGCGGACTTGGCCAGGTTGCGGCGCCGCGCTCGCTCGACGCTTCTGGCCAGCTCCGAATCCATCAGGATGGTGAGATCGGGCTGAAGGTCATCACAGAGAATCCGATGCAACTCGAGCACGGGCTGGCTGCCCAGTTTGCGGCCGCTGCCCTGATAGGCCTCGGTGGAATCGGTGAAGCGATCGCAAAGCACAATCTTGCCCTGCGCGAGGGCGGGTTCAATGACTTCCCGGATATGCTGCGCCCGGGAAGCGAACATCAGCGCCATCTCCGCCATGGAAGAAAGCCCCGTGGTCGCCGAGTCCAGGATGACGTGGCGGATTTTTTCGCCCGTGGCCGTCCCCCCAGGTTCGCGCGTCACCACCACCGACTGCCCGCGCCCACGTAGCGCCTTCGCCAGTTTCTCGATCTGCGTGCTTTTGCCCGTACCGTCCAGGCCTTCGAAGGTGATGAATTTGCCGCGATGGAGTTGGGACACGGAAGGGATGATAAAGGAGATCGGTCTCAGGTGTCAGGTCGTGGGTCTCAGGTGTCGGGGGAAAAGAGGTTCATGCGCCAAGCCTGAGAGCCCAGAGCCTGGACCCTCATCTCTCCGCACGGTCAACCCACTTCGGCACATAGGGCACTTCATAGTTCTGCAGGCGTTCCAGCAGCCTTTCGGCATCCGTGTCCACCAGCAGAAGTTCGCGATGCTCTGGCTGGATGAAGCCATCCTCCGCCGCCCGTTCCGTCAAGGCGAGCAGCGCATTGTAATAACCCTCGACGTTGAGGAAAGCACACGCTTTTTTCTGCAACCCGAGTTGCGACCAGGTAAGCACCTCGCAGAACTCGTCCCAGGTGCCGAAGCCGCCCGGAAGCGCAAGGAACGCATCGGCCAGGTCGGCCATCAATGCTTTGCGCTCGTGCATCGAGCCGACCACCCGCATTTCAGTCAGCCGGTTGTGCGCAATTTCTTTTTCCGCCAGCGCGCGGGGAATCACGCCGATTACCCGGCCTCCAGCCCCGAGGCAGGCGTCCGCTAAGGTGCCCATGAGTCCGACTTTGCCGCCGCCGTAGACTAGGGTGATCCCGCGCTGCGCCAGCAATTCCCCCACCCGCTGTGCCGCCTGGCGGTAGGCGGGACGCTTCCCATGGTTCGCTCCGCAGAAGACACAAAGGGCCTCGATCACATCTCCGATTGTACGGGGATGGAGCCGCAGCGGAAAGCCGCGGAAAACGCGCCGGCGAAACGGCTGTCTGCCTCCGCTTTGTCTCTGGCGGGAGCGGGCTGGTATTATTCATCGCTCTGCCGGCGGCACGCCGAACATCGTTTCGAATACAAGGAGCCCTCTTCATGTCCTTTGTCCGGGGTCGGTATGTGTGTGGATTCGCGATCATTGCCCTGCTCGCAATCCCTTCGTTGGCTGCGACCGGGCCAACCATTTCGATCGCGGTCGATGCCACTGAGGCGCCGCGCAAAATCATCCACGCCAAGCTGCGCGTCCCCGCGACCCCCGGGACACTCACCCTGTATTACCCCAAGTGGATTCCCGGCGAACACGCGCCCAGCGGTCCGGTCATCGATCTGGCCGGGCTGAAATTCTCGGCGAGCGGGAAACCCCTGAAATGGCGTCGCGATCTTTTAGATGGCTGGACGGTTCACGTCGAAGTTCCGGCCGGGGAAAACGAAGTGCTGGCCGACCTTGACTACCTCGAACCGGCGACGCTGGTCGGTGGGTTCTCCGCCGGGTCCTCCGCCACCGACAAACTTCTCATCCTCAGCTGGAACCAGGTACTGCTTTATCCCAAGGGTTGGAAGAGCGACGACATCACCTGCACCGCCAGCATCCGCATCCCCGATGGCTGGAAGTACGCCACGTCGCTCCAGGTCAGCAATGCCAACGGTCCCGACTTGCACTTCAGTCCGGTGTCGTTAACCATGCTGGTCGACTCCCCGGTGCTCACCGGCCAATACCTGAAGAGCGTGCCGCTCACCTCCGGTCAGGAACCTTCCGCTGAACTGGATGCGGCTGCCGACAGCGCGGCCGCGCTTGAACCGCCGCCAGAAGTCTGGGACCGCTACCGGAATCTGGTTGCCCAGGCCGGAGCCCTGTTCGGCGCGCAGCACTACCGCCACTACCACTTCCTCTACACCTTGAGCGACCACGTCGCGCACTTCGGCCTTGAGCATCATGAATCCAACGACAGCCGGGTTGCAGAACGGGGCCTGATCGACGAGACCAGTCGCAAACTGGAGGCAAGTCTTTTGAGCCACGAATACGTGCATTCGTGGAATGGGAAGTATCGGCGCCCCGCCGGACTCTCCACCCCTGACTACCAGCAACCCATGCAGACGGATCTGTTGTGGGTGTACGAAGGCTTAACCGAATACCTGGGAAGCATCCTGACGGCACGCAGCGGTTTGTGGACGCCCGATCAATATCGGGAATATCTGGCCGGCGTCGCCGCCGATCTCGATCATCTTCCCGGCCGCACCTGGCGCAACCTGCAGGATACTGCCGACGCCGCCCCGCAGCTCTATTTCTCTTCCCATTCCTGGTACTCCTGGCGGCGCGGCGCCGACTTTTATGATGAAGACACCCTGAACTGGATGTGGGCCGATGCCATCATCCGCCAGCAAAGCAAGGGCAAGAAATCCCTCGATGATTTCTGCAAGCTGTTTCATGGATCGCCTGGAGGTCCGCCTGCTTTAAAGCCGTACACATTCGAGGATGTCATGAAGGCTTTGAATCAGGTCGCGGCCTACGACTGGGCAGGCTTCTGGACCGAGCGTCTCACCAACCACGGTCCGGGCGCGCCTCTCGCCGGAATCGAACAGAGTGGATGGAAATTGGTGTATCAAGATACGCCCACCGATTACTTCCGCAGTGACGAACGGAACGCTGCCCAGGTGTTGGAGATTTACACCGTAGGTTTGAAGCTTCGCGAGGATGGCGGCGTGATCGACACCATCGAAGGCATGATGGCCGCCAAGGCTGGCATTGGCCCGGGAATGAAGATCGTCGCCGTCAACGGAAGACGGTTCTCCGGCGACGTGCTGCACGACGCCATCAAGGCCGCGAAAGGCGGAACCGATCCCATCGAACTCATGGTCGAGAACACCGACTACTTCAAGACTTTCAAACTGAACTATCACGAAGGCGAAAAATATCCTCGCCTGGTGCGGGACGAGAGCAAGCCCGACTTGCTGAGCGATATCCTTAAGGCGAGATAAAACGCAAAGGCCGAGATAAAACGCAGAGAGCCGAGAAACACTGCAGAGTTCGAAAGGCAGCTCGAGAGTTGTAGCCCCAGCAAATTTTCGAGGTGTTTCTCTGCGACCTCTGCGGAACTTCTCTGCGTTCTCTGCGGAAGTTCTCTGCGCTCTCTGCGGTTAGTCTTTTTCCTTCAGACCCGCGAACAAGTCGGTCTCCGAAGTCAGGGTGGATGGTTCCGACGTTGCAGCCAGGTGGAACAGTTCTTCCCGCCCTCGCGCCAGAATCGTATCTCGCACCAGTGGGAACACCGGAGCTTGTGTCTTATGCGCCTCAAAGGCTGCGATCTTGGCCTCGAGATGTGGGCCGATCTGGATGACCGTTGTGACCGGCGGAGGCGCGGTCCGCGGGCGGCCGGCAAGCACATAGTTGGCGGTCGCGTAGTACAGCTTCTGCACCCGATGCGGCTCGACGCCATCGATTAACTGGTCCGGATAGCGATTGCCGCACCCTGCCCACTCAAAGGCGAGGGTCGCGAACACCGATGCCATGGAGTGGTCCGTGTGTCCCGTCACTCCTCCTTCCGGGCCGAATGTCAGCATGACCTGCGGACGATATACGCGGAGGTGTCCTACGATTTCCTCGACCACCCTTTGAAGTTCCACGCGATGCAGTTGCCCATCGGCATAGTCCAGTACAATCCCGCGATCGATCCCGAGAATTTCGCAGGCTGCCGCAAATTCCTTACGCCGGATCGACGCCAGCTCATGATCATTCTTGGCGGCCCCGCGATGGGTGGCGGCCTGGCCCGGCGTGAGGCAGAGGACTGAGGTTTCGACGCCGCCCTCGTGGTAGAGCCGAAGGCTCCCGCCGAACGCGGCGGCTTCATCGTCAGGATGCGCGGTCACGCAAAGAATTCGGGGCATGCAGGCATTCTAAGCTACGCGCTCCGGGCTTCGAGCCACGAGCGCCGACCAGAAGTGCGAGACTTGCATGGCAATCCGCACTCCGCCCGGTTGGGCTCTGATGTGTGCCTCTTGGGCTGAGATTCAAGGCCGCCGCTCGAGACCCGAACCTCGTAGCCCGAAGCCCTCAGGCCGGCTCGAGAACCTCTGCCTCGGCTGCCACTTCCTGCAGCATGAAACTCAAGACTTCCTGGGGCACCGGCGCATTCCACACCGGAGCAAAGGACTGCCGGTGCAGCGGTGACGGGCCATGCTCGCGCAAGGCCGCCAAGTGATGCGGCGTGCTGTAGCCTTTGTTGGATGCCAGACCATACACCGGGAACACCGGATCCCACGCGCAAATCATGCGATCGCGTTCCACCTTCGCCAGGATGGACGCCGCTGCAATCGACGCCGACAGCGCGTCGCCATGAATGATGGGATGCTGCTGCAACTCGCAGTCGATGCGGACTGCATCGACCAGCAAACAGTCGGCCCCGGGTGTCAGCTGCGTAACCGCCATTCGCATGGCTAGTCGCGAGGCCTGGTAGATATTGATCTGGTCAATCCGTGCCGCATCCACCGCCGCCACCGCCCACGCAATCGCATGTTCGCGGATGCGTGCTGCCAGAACCTCTCGCCGTTCTGCTGGCAGCAGCTTCGAATCGCGCAACCCGCGTATGCGATAGGCCGGATCCAGGATGACCGCCCCAGCCACGACTGCCCCGAACAGGGAACCACGTCCCACCTCATCGACGCCGGCCACCAGGTGCGCGCCCGCATTCCACGCTTTTTTCTCGTAACGCAGCGTGCACCGCAGGCGCTTCAGCAGCCGCAGCTTGGCGGCGGACGCTGACAGCTTCTTACCCTCAGCAGATGTGTTCTTTGGAGGCACGGATCGGTCGCTGTTGGAATCTTCACCGAGAGCCGGGTGAAAGCGCAAGGGGGATTTCCTGTGCTTGCCCTTCCGGCTCGCGCGGCGCGGCGCAAGCGGTCCATTCCCGCAATGGCTAGATCGTAACCTCCCAATGGGTACGGGAGTAAATTGAGTCATCGTCGGTCCCTTGCTACGCTGGGATCCTCCCCACGCGGTCGCGAATCGGCCAATCCCGGAACTCAGGATCATGCTGTGACAGAACGACTTGTGAAACAACCCGTCGATCGCACGGAGAAGCGCATTCACGTGGCCCTGCCGGTGCGGATCACGTATTTCGATGCCGAGGCCAAGCCTCGGCTGGAAATGGCCTGTACCTATGACATTTCGCCTCACGGAGCCCGGGTCACGGGGCTGCGATGCGTCAAGGAAGCGGGAGACATTCTGGTGGTGGAACGGGGCCGCAGCAAGGCCTTTTGCCGTGTCGTATGGATTGGCGAGTCGACTTCCCACCTGCGCGGCCAGCTAGGCATCCAGTGCGTGGAGGCCGAAAAAAGCCTTTGGATTGCCGAACTGCACGATATGGAAGAAATCTACGACCCGATTGGGCGCGACAACATGTTGAATCGGCTGAACTCCAAATCGGGCAACCACAACGGCAACCGGCGCCGCTACCCGCGCTTTGCCGCCAACGGCATGGCCGAGTTGCTCCGTCGGGGCGCCGGCACAAATTATCTCGATGGCACACTCAAGGATGTTTCCGAGGTAGGTTGCCTGGTTACGACCAAGAGCGTTATCTTGCCCGGCACGGATCTGAAACTCGTGCTGAAAGTGGCTAACTTCGACTTGAGCTTGAAAGGCCAGGTGCGGCATGCGGCGCTCAATGTCGGCTTGGGCGTCGAGTTTCGGGAAATTCGCAAGGGTGACCGGGCCATCCTGAAACACATGTTAGGCAAGCTGGCCGAGAAAGAGAAAGCTGGATCCGGCAAAGAGGGAAAGCACAAAGCCAATTCGGTTGGAGCGCTGCGCTAGGCGTCCTTCGCCCAACCTCACAAAAATGTAAAGGGAATCGCAGGCGCAGAGACATCTGCGCCTGCCTTGCTACCAGATGGGGCCAACCAACTCTACTTCGCGGTTGCGGTCTCGGCGGTCGGGCGCTCGCGATCCACATCCTTCAGGCGGGCCGCCTTACCCTTCAGAGCGCGCAGGTAGTACAGCTTGGCGCGGCGAACCTTGGACGAGCGCAGCAGTTCCACCCGGTCGATGACCTTCGAGTTCACGGGGAAGATACGCTCAACCCCCTGGCCGAAGCTGATCTTGCGCACGGTGAAGCTGGCCTGGGGCCCGTTGGCGCGCGAGATTACGACACCCTCAAACGCCTGCACACGCTCTTTGTCGCCTTCGCGAATCTTCACGTGCACCCGGATGGTATCGCCGGCGACAAATGCGGGCAGGTCGGTACGGTTTTGCTTAGCCAGCAATTTTTCAATGATTAGGTTCGACATAATCGTTTCCTTGGTTAGTTTCTCTTACTCCGTTGAGTTTCGTCCCTCAAAAAAGAATGTTATCCCGGGCGAAGTGAAGGGACCGTCAGCTCTGGTCACTTCTTAATCTGCGCCAGCAACTTTCTGTCGTCCTCGCTAAGCGCGGCCGGATCAATCAAATCGGGCCGGTTGCGCAGCGTCTTCTCCAGCGCCGTTCGCCGGCGCCAGCGGCGAATCTCGTCATGGTTGCCGTTTACCAGCACCTCGGGTACGGTCATCCCGCGAAACTCCGCGGGCCGCGTATAGTGCGGGTAATCCAGCAGTCCTCCCGATACGCAGGTCGAACTGGGAGCGCCCCCCATCTCGCGGACGGCGCCATTCGCTGTGAACGATTCCTGCCGCGTGGACGCTTCGTTACCCACTGCGCCTGGAAGCAGCCGGATGACTGTGTCCACGATCACCGCGGCGCCCAACTCTCCGCCGCTCAGCACGTAGTCGCCAATCGAAATTTCCCGGTCGGCCAGGTGGTCGCTGACGCGCTCGTCCACTCCCTCGTAGCGTCCGCAGATCAGCACGATTCGATCCAGTTCTGATAGTTCCTGCGCCAGCGCCTGATCGAGCCGTCTCCCTTGCGCCGACAGCAGGATGACGGATTCTTTCGCCCGTCCCGCCAGGCGCTCACCCCGCGCCGCCACTTTCACCTGCTCAATGCATTCAAAGATCGGTTCCGGCTTCAGCACCATGCCTTCGCCGCCGCCAAATGGGCGGTCATCTACGGTGCGATGCTTGTCGCGGGTAAACTCCCGCAAGTCGTGGACGTCGACTTCCACCAGTCCCGTTTCCCGGGCCCGGCGGAGAATTCCGTAATCCAGCGGCCCGCGAAAGAAGTCCGGAAAGATCGTGACCAGATCGACTCTCATCGCGAACCCGCGGACCCACCTTCACTACTGCGCCACAGAGTCACACAGAAACGCACGGACTCATTCACTGCGATCCTGACTTTCCCTGCTGCTCCCGCTTTTCCTCATCGCTCAGCGGAGCATTAATCTCCAGCATGCCTTCCGGCAATCGCATCCGAACTTGCTTTCCGGCCAGATCCACGCTCGCGAGGTACGCCTCGGCGAACGGGATTTCGTAGGGCGTCTTCTGCTGACCTCGCACCATCAGCAGCGGCGCTTCGCCGGCGCCGAACTCCACGCCCTCCACCGTGCCAATTTCGCGATCGCCGTCGAACACCGTGCAGCCCGTCAGATCGCTTATATAGGTCCAGCCCGGCTCGAGTTCCGCCCGCTCCGCCCGCGGAACCTGCAACTCACAGCGCAGAAGCGTTTCCGCTTCCGAGATCGAGTCAATTCCCGCAAACTTCAGAACTAACTGGCCCTTGTGCGGCCACAACTCTTCGACTTGCACCTGCCGCCGCGCCCCCACCTCGTCGAGCGCGAACAGCCGCATGCCTGCAACGAAGCGGTCAGGAACGTCCGAGTGCAACTCCACGGCGACTTCGCCGCGCCGGCCCTGCGTTTTCAGGACGCGAGCCAGGCTGATGTACTCCTCGCCCATCCTGGTCCCTGTTCGTGGTCCTTTTGAAGGTCGGCTTTCCGAGGCCCTATTCGAGGATCTCGAGGGTATAGCGCTGGTGCGTCTTGATACCGGCCGCGCTCAACAGCGTGCGCAGCGCGCGCGCGGTCCGTCCGGACTTGCCGATCACCTTGCCCAGATCGCTCTCGGCCACCGTAAGCTCGAGCACTGTCTCTCCGCCCTCGTCCACCTGGTTCACCGACACCTGGTCCGGCGTGTCCACCAGCGCTCTCGTGACGTGCTCGAGGAGAACCTTCGCGTCCCCACCCTGCTCGCTCATCGGAGGCTCCTGATTTTTGGGGCGAACTGCGTCCAGCAGCGCACGACGTTTAGGCGGCAGGCCCGGCACTCGCCGGGGCCGCGACTGGCTTTGCGAACAGCTTGCTCACGCGCTCCGACATCTTGGCGCCCTTCGACACCCAGTAGTCGATGCGGTCGCGCTTCAGGTCAATGTGGGCGGCAGCGCCCCGGGGATTGTAGGTCCCCACTACTTCGACCGAGCGCCCATTACGTGCGCGGTCCTTCTCGATGACGACTACCCGATACTGCGGTTGCTTGCGCGCACCCGTGCGCGATAAACGAATCATTAACACGGAACTTGGTTTCCTTTCCTAGTCCTTCCGGGAGGGGTAAGACAAACCATTATTATCGCGGAAGTTAGCGCTTTTCGCAATGCCCGGCAAACGCCAGCCATGGATGGCGACCCTCGGCCCTCCACCCCAGGCTCACAAGAAAGGGTTTGGGCGCAAGCGTCGGATGGCCTCCAAGGCTGCCGTTCAACCCAGACAGCCTCTCGACCCAGGCTCGCTAGCCCGAACTCTTCTTCCTGAGTAATCCCGCGGCTGCGACCAAACTTGCGACCAGGAGGGCGAGGGCTGTGACTCGCATCCGGCCTCCCGCCACGTACAAACTCACAATCAGCACGCTCATCAGGGGAAGAAGAATAACGATGCCCGCCGATTTCATCGCAGGCGCTCCACGATCTCCGCTGGTTCCGGCCGCTCCGTGTAATCCTCATTGGCCGAGGTATAAAGAACCGTCGAGTCGCGGTCGACAATATAGCTCGCCGGAATCGGAAGCTCCCAGCTCTCGTCCCCATTGGTAAACGGCAGGTTGACGAAGGCTCGCCGGTAGATGGCCTCTTGCTCATCCGGCACGCGATATACCAGCCGGAACTGCCGGGCTACCTGGTTTCCGGCATCGCTCAAGAGCGGGAAACGAAGGCGGTGCTGGTCAGCCATAAAGAACGACTGCTTGACGGTTTGCGGCGAGATTGCAGCCATCGCCCCGCCTGCTTCCTGAATCTCAGGCAGGACTCGATTCATCGCCTCAAGCTGCCCGCAGCAGAACGGATCCCATCGCCCGCGAAAGAAGCACAAGACCAGCCGACCCCGGCCCAGCAGTTCCGCCGATGACACTAGCTTGCCATGGTGATTCGGAAGCGAAAACTCCGGCGCCCTGGAGCCGGCCAACAGCGACTTCGCCGCTATCCCCTTCGCCTTCAATTGCGCGATCACCCGCGCGTGGACGGCCTGCGCCTCCGCCGGCACATACTTAGCGATCAGTTCTTTGCGTTCGGCAAAGATCTCGCGCAGCGGACGACGGTCCGTGCCGGGAGTCGATTCTTCGAGCGAACGCCATTTCATGGGGACGGCCAGTATATAAGGAAGGGTCCGCCCGGGCCGCCGCCTCGAAACTCATCCGCCTTTTACCGCTTCGGTTTTGCTTCGGGCTTCGCCTGTTTCTGCTGATCCTCGGTCCACGGCGGAACAACCCCGTTCATGCGGGCATAGGCAATCGATTGCCCGAGATGCTCTCCCAGGTGCCGCATGATAAACAGCAGAATGCCGCGCTCCGTGTTCTTGCCCCCAAACCAGTCCAACTGCTTTTCCAGATCGGCGTCGGGCATCTTGATCACCGCCTCCCGAAGATGCGCGAAGGAATCCTGGAGCGTCTGGATCACCTTTGCCTTGTCAGTAGTCGACTTGTCGAAGCCCTTCGCCTGAAAGCCCTCTGGCGGCGGCGTGCCGATCAGGTGGGGAAGGTTGTAGTTGGCCGCTGCCACATGCAAAAAAACTTCGGCGATCGAACGTACCTCGGGCGCGGGACGCCAGCTGTACTTCTCGGCCGGTACCGCCCCGGCCAGCCGGATAAATTTGTCCGACTCCCCCTTCAGTTCGTTAAGAAACTCTGCGCGCGCCCCGGACGTGGGCACTCCCGCTGTTTTCTCCGCAGCTTTCTCCTGAGCGACCACGCCCAGCTGCAGCCCAGCCGTGCACGCGAGCGCCATCAACCCGATCCAGAACGATCGACGCATGGGATCCTCAATTCTTGTCAGCGATTTTGAACAACACAGCAAGAGACGAAGCGCCCCAGACAATGTGAGCCGAATGTCCGACAAAACCGTGCAAGAGGAGAGGAACAAAAAGGAAAACGTTTCCACCGGCGCGTGTTTTGCCAACGACCAGTAGCCAACGACCAACGACTAACGACCAAGAGCCAACGACCGCTTCCCTACATTCCCGGCATCTTCATCCCTGCCAGGCGTCGCGCAAAACTCGGCTTCCCCATCTGCTTGAACATCTTCTTCATCTGAGCGTACTGTCGCAGCAGGTTGTTGACTTCCTGAACGGTGGTGCCGGAGCCGCGGGCGATACGCTTGCGCCGGCTTCCGTTGATGACCTCGTGATGATGCCGCTCTTGCGCGGTCATCGAGTTGATGATGGCTTCCACCCGGTTGATCTGGTTCTCGTCGACGTGGTCCGCAGCTTTCTGCAGCCCGCTGAACGGCCCGATCGAGGGCAACATCCCCATCAGGCTCTGGATCGACCCCATTTTCTTGACCTGCCGCAGCTGATCGCGGAAATCTTCCAGGGAAAAGCCGTCGCCGGCGAGCGCCCGGCTGGCCATCTCCTCGGCTTTCTTCTTGTCGATCTGCTGCTCGGCTTTTTCGATCAGGGAGAGAATATCGCCCATGCCCAGAATGCGCGACACGATCCGGTCCGGATGGAACGGTTCCAGCGCGTCGTACTTTTCGCCCACGCCGATAAACTTGATGGGCTGCCCGGTGACTTGCCGGATGGATAGCGCCGCGCCCCCGCGGGCATCGCCGTCCATCTTGGTCAGCACCACCCCGGTCAGTGTCAGCTTCTTGTGGAACTCGTCCGCCGAGCGCACCGCGTCCTGCCCGGTCATCGCGTCCGCCACGAACAGGATTTCCGACGGATTCAGCAGCCGCTTCAGCGACTGCATCTCGTCCATCAGCTGATCATCGATGTGAAGCCGGCCGGCGGTATCGACGATCAAGACGTCGCTGCCCGTGTTGATGGCCTCGCGCCGCGCCTCCTTCACCAGCCGCTCCACCGTCGCGGTATTCGACTCCGTCACTTCGCCTTCATAGATGTTGGCCTTGATGGCGTCGGCCACTACCTTCAGTTGTTGCCGCGCCGCCGGTCGGTAGACGTCGACCGAAACCAGCAGCGGCCGGTGCCCGCCGTTCTTCAGCCAGTTCGCCAACTTGCCCGAAGTGGTGGTCTTCCCGGACCCCTGCAGCCCTGCCATCAGCACCACCGTAGGCGGCTGCGATGCGAACTTCAGCTTGGCGGTATCTTTGCCCAGCACCGCCACCATCTCGTCGCGCACAATCTTGATGACCTGCTCGCCCGGCGAAAGTGCGGTGGCCACTTCCTGTCCCACCGCCTTGGCCTGGATCTGATCAATCAGTTGCTTGACGACCTTGAAGTTGACATCGGCTTCCAACAGCGCGAGGCGAATCTGCCGCATCGCCTCCTGGATGTTCTCCTCGGTGAGCGTGGCCTGCCCGCGCAGAGTCTTGAACGCGCGCTGAAGTTTTTCTGAAAGATTCTCAAACATAGGCGTAAGCAGCCATTTTAGCAGCCGGAGGCCAAGGCTGAGCGTTGATCGTGCGCGGGCATTCTCTCGTTGAAGGCCTTGGAAGGCCTTGCTCAATTTTCAAGCGCCCATCTTACGTCCGGGGAGGCATCCCTGCTTGGCGCGCAAACACTTCCTTCGCCGCCGCCACCGTATTGCAATGGATCGTCACCGTATCCTCCAGTTTTTGTGCGTACCCTCCCGCGAACGTCACCATCACGGGAATATCCCGCGCCCGCGCCACCCGGAACACCAGTTCATCCCGCTTTTTCAATCCTTCAATCGTCAGGCTCAACCCGCCCAGTTGATCCTCGCGATAAGGATCGGCCCCCGCGATATAACACAGCAACTCCGGTTCGAACTGGCGCAGGCCGGAACTGAGCGCGTTATCGAGCCAGGCCAGGTAGTCGTCGTCTCCGATCTCGTCCGGCAAGTCGATGTCAATCGAAGAGGGCGGCTTCCACGCCGGATAGTTGTTCTCCTGGTGCAGCGAAATCGTAAACACATCGCCCGCGTGCGCATTCCGAATCTTCGCGGGACGCGAGGCCGCGTTGATCACGCCGCCCGAAGACGGCAGAGGATCGCTGGGCACGCGCACTCCCGCAAAAATCGCCGCCGTCCCGTTTCCCTGGTGGACGTCGCAGTCCACCGTCATGGCCGTCCGTATCTTGTCATCTCGCTGCATCCGCCGGATCGCGATCGCCACGTCGTGGATCATGCAGAAGCCCTCGCCGTGGTCGGGAAAGGCATGATGGAATCCGCCGCCGAGGTTAAAGGCCGCGCCATCGTTCAGCGCGTAATCGGCTGCCAGGATCGACCCGCCTGCCGACAGCCAGAAAGCCCGCACCAGTTCCGGAGAATAGGGAATTTCCATCTCCAGTTCTTCCCGCGCGGAGAGCGTTCCCGTCTTCAGCTTTTGAACGTACTGCGGCGTGTGCACCAGCAGCACGTCCTGATCGGAGGCCGGCTGCGGCGCAATGAAGTCCCCAGCCCCGGCGATCCCCGAGGCCAGCAGCTTCTTGTGAATGCGCTCGTACTTTTCGGCAGGGAAGACGTGCGAGCCGATGGGCAGGTAATAGTCGTCGCTGTAGACGATTTTGAAGGGCAACATGGAAGGCCGCTGTCAGCTCTCAGCCTTCAGCCCTCAGCAGGCCGCGAGCCGGAAACTCCATATCATACGCTGCCCGCTGAACCCCTCCTAGCAGAAGGACATGGCCGATTCCCTTTTGGCGGTGTCCTTCGCGCTGCTTTGTCACCGCCCAGCGTGCTTTCCATCACCGCAAACGGCCGCAGCGCGTCCTAACCTGCAGACTGTAGATGTGTGTCGAGTCAGCCTCAGGTTGCGCAGTCGTCCTGTGGGCGCCGGTTCTTCGCTGGCGTCCGGAAGGAGATTTCTATGTCCGTCAAATTTCTTGCTCTGGTCGTGGTCGCGGGCTTACTCATCGTGGGTTCTGGCTTTGCCCAGGACGCGAAGCCTTCCGCCCTGACGCCCTCGAACCAGCCCGAGAAAAATCCGGTGATAACCAATGAATCCCTGCCCAGCGGCGCGCGCATCTACGTCGCGCCCATGTCCAGCGGTTTCGAAACCTACGTGGTCGCCGGCATTGAGAAAAAGAAAGTGCCGGTGGTAGTGGTAGCCGACCGAGACAAAGCCGACTTCGAACTCAGCGGCGTCTCCGACACCGACAAGGCGGGCTGGGCAAAGATGCTCTTTCTGGGTTCTCAGCAGAGCAATGAGGCCGCCAGCATCAAGATCGTGAATCTCCGAACCGGCAACGTCGTCTTCGCCTATTCCGTCAACAAGACCAATTCCTACAAAGGCAAGCAGAGTGCCGGCGAAGCCGTCGCCAAGCACATCAATGAGAAGATCGAAAACCGCTATCACTGAGGTGCCGCATGAGAACCACCGTATTCGTCATGGGCGTTGCTTTAATCGTGTTGATCAGTTTCTCGCCGGCTTCCGGTCAGATCGCCGCCAACAAAGGCCTCCCGTCGGGAGCCAAGGTATTCATTGCGCCGATGGCGGATGGCTTTGATGAATTTCTGAAAGCAGCCATCGAGAAAAAGAAAGTGCCAATCGTGCTCGTGTCCGACAAGGACCAGGCCGAGTTCCAGATCACTGGCCAGGCCGAGACCCAGAAAGCCAGCACCGCCAAAAAAGTCATTATGTGGGATTGGCGCTCGAACGAGCAGGCCAGTATCCAGATCACGAACCTGACATCCTCCGAGGTCGTTTTCGCCTATTCCGTAAACAAGGTCAGCTCCGCGCATGGCAAGAAAAGCAGCGCCGAAGCCTGCGCCAAGCACCTCAAAGAGAAAATCGAGAGCGGGAAGTAGAACTGCAAGACAGCACTCAGCAGTCAGCACTCAGCAGTCAGCATTCAGCATCCGTACTCTGAGTGCCAGACACCGCCGAATACCCCGCAGGTCTGCGACTCTCTCTGTGCTCTCTGCGGCCGTTCTCCGCGTTCTCTGCGGTTTAAGATTTTCGGCACAGCCCCCTACCGCCTCTTCCCGACCGGAGGCGATGGCACCACCGGCCTCCGCAACGGCACGATTGCGCCCTTCGACGGATCCGCCGCTGCCGATGCCCGGCTCAGCACTTCCTCCTGGATATACTTCACGAAGTCCTGGATCTGCCGCTGCATCTCCTCCATCCGCTCCCGCATTTGCAGGATGATGGCGATTCCGCTGATGTTCACCGCCAGGTCGCGGGCCAGCGTCAGGATGAACTCCAGCCGCTGCAGATCTTCATCGGTATAGAGCCGGGTGTTGCCCTCGGTGCGGGACGGCTTGAGCAGCCCTTCGCGCTCGTACAGCCGCAGGGTTTGGGGGTGGATGCCATACATCTCGGCCACGGCCGAGATCATGTAGGCGCCCTTGGATTTTCGCTTGGTCATGGCTTAACCGATGCCCCAAATGTACAACAAACAAAAAAAGCGGGACAGCTTGCGCCGTCCCGATTGGAATTTTCGGCATCAAACGATGCGGCGGTTTTCCCACTCGATCGAACCACGCAGGCGGCCGCAAACCCTATCCCGCGACTTGCGACTTCTCCGCCGTCGCAGCCCAGCCATCCGGCTTGACCGCGTGATTCAGCGCATACGCCACCACGCCCGCCCCAATCAGGATCATCCCGAAGGCGAACGAACTCATCCCGAACACGGATTCGTGCTCGCTGCGAAAGATCGAAAATCCAAGCAATAGCATGGGCGCGATCCCAATCGCGATTGCCCCGAACAATCCGCCCGGGACCCGGAAGGGCCGCGGCAGTTCGGGTTCCCGTATCCGCAGCCAGATCAGGGCCGCGAACTCCAGCGAAAGGCTCACACCATAGAGCAGGATATCGATGGTGACCAGCCGCTCGAAGCCCAGGCCGAGACAGCACGCCCAGCCAACCGCCAGGACGGTGATCGCCACCCAGGGCGCCCGGGTCTTGGGATGCAGTTTGCCAAACACTCGTGGCAGCATGCCGTCCTGCGCCATCGCCAGCGGCAGCCGGGAGTAGCTCATGACCAGAGCATTGAACATGCCAAAGGCGCTGATCATTCCACCCAGCACCAGGGCGATCCGCAACAGCGGTCCCCCCATCATGCCCGCGATCTCGGCCCACGAACCCGTCTCCCACGCGCTGGGCGCCAATCCGGTCATCCGCATCGCGGCCACCGGAACGATGTAGCTCAACGAAACGATCGCCACTGCTGCCAGCATCGCCCGCGGATAGGTCCGCTGCGGGCGCTCCACTTCGGCCGCGATGGTCGAGGCATTGTCCCAGCCCATGTAGTTCCACATGGCAATCAACAGCCCGCCAATGATGTCCACGGTGGAAGTCGTCGGTTTCGTGACCGCGCTTGCCAGCGCTCCCATCTTGAAGGGCGCCAGGCCCACGATCAGCAGAAAGGGCGACGACAGCGCAAAGAACAGCCAGAGCGAGGTTGTGGATACCACCCGCACTCCTGCGATGTTCAGGATCACGCACGTCACTACCACGGCCAGTCCCACCAGCACGCCGCGATGTCCCTCCTGAAACCACGGGAACATGCGGGTCATATAGACCACGAACAGGGTGGGGTAGATCGCCATATCAAAGATGGACGCCACCAGCGAAAGCCACGCCTCCTGAAATCCCCAGAAATTCCCCATCGCGCGCCGCACCCAGGCGTAGTAGCCTCCCTCGGCAGGCAGCGCGCTCGACAGCTCGCCGATCATGAACGCCGTAGGCAAGCTCCACAAGATCGGAGTCAGCAGCAGAATCAGGATGGCTCGACCGTAGCCTGCCCCGTGCACGATGTCTTCCGTGCCATAGGTGCCACCCGACACCATGAAGAAGGTGGCGGCGACCAGGGGCCACAAGGTGAGCCTGCCGAATTTTTTATTCTGGGGAACTACGGAAAGTTGCGGAGACGGTTGAGTGGGCGCGCTAGCTGTTGCCAATTTCTATGGCTTCCTCCTTAAGCGACTCACTCTCACCACCGCGTCTCCCTTGAAAATCTTGCTCGCGGCTCCCGGGTTCGAGCGATTCCCGGGCATTTCGGCGAAGTTAGTTCGCAGCACAGAGAATACGGGAATTTAGATACTGCGCAATAGGATTTCCGAATTTTTTTTCGCGTAGTTTGCGGTACGGAGGTAATCGCGCTCACCAGGAGAGCCACCCTCCAGCCTTTACCCGAGAGCTCTCGCGAGTAGCAGACATCATCGTCGAGCTCGCGTAGGGGCCAGACGCCCTCGTCTGCCTGCCGAGCGCAGTTCGGCTTCTGACCGGGATGACCGAATCCGAACCAGCCCGCCTTCAGCAAGGCATCCGGTGCTCTCCCCCGTTGCGACGCTCCCGCATTCGCGGTATAACGTTGCCATCCATCCCCCAAAAGCCGTTTCTCCAAAGGAGCCCATTCATGAAGACCATTCTCGCGGCCGCCCTCTGCCTCGCTGCCGCTTTTCTGCTGGCGCAAGCTGCCACGCCGCAAAACGCCTTCACTCCCGACCAGATCAAGTTCGGCCCGCCGCCCCCGTTCATTGCCCCGGGCGCCACCCTGGTCGTGCTCGAAGGCAATCCCATGGGCACTTCCGGCGACTTCACCATCCGCCTGAAAATGCCCGACGGCTACCGCATCGCGCCGCACTGGCATCCCAAACGCGAGAATGTCTCGGTGCTTTCCGGTGATTTCAAGGTAGGAATGGGAGACAAGTTCGACGAAGCCAAGATGATGACCTTCCCGGCCGGAAGCTTCGCCTACCTCGATCCCGACATGCACCATTACGCCATGGCGTCCGGAGAGGTGGTGGTGCAGGTCCACGGCATGTCCCCGCTGCAGTTCAACTACGTGAACCCGGCGGACGACCCCGGCAAGAAGTAGGGTGGGAAAAGGTCACAGCGTCAGGTCTCAGGGGTCAGGCCACCAGCCAAAAATCTTCTGACCTGTATCTTTGCAGAGCCCCCAAAACAATAAGGAGCACGAGGGCAAATACCCCTTCGTGCTCCCTTCGTATCCTTGGTGAATATCTTTTTGACCACCCCACCCAGACACCTGAGACCTGCCTCTACACCTGCTTCCAAAGCTCCGCGCGCGGATCGTCAGGGTTCAACTGCGCCAACTCGCGTAGCAACTCCTTGGTCCGCTCATCCCGCGGCATCGGAACCGTTACTTTGATCTCGACGATCTCGTCTCCCCGCGCCCCGTCCTTGGTGGCGGAGGGCACGCCCTTTTCTCGTAATCGAAGTTTCTGTCCAGACTGGGTTCCGGGCGGTATCTTGAGCAGGGTCCGACCATCAATCGTCGGCACTTCAATCTTGGCCCCCAGCGCGGCTTCGGTGGCTGTAATCGGCACGGTGAGCCGAATGTCATCGCCGTCTCGATGGAAGACCGGATGATCACCGGTCTTAATAATCACATAGAGATCGCCCGCCGGCCCCCCGTGCGATCCGGCGTTCCCTTTCCCCGCCAGCCGGATGCGCTGCCCGTCGCGCGTTCCCGGCTTGATCCGGACCTCCAGAGGTTCCGTCCGTTCGATGGTTCCCTCCCCATGACAGCTCGGGCAGGCCGAGATGTTCTTCCCCGTGCCGTGGCAGCGTGGGCATTGCACGTTGAACTTCATCCGCCCACCCGTCTGCTCGATGGTCCCCTTGCCGTTGCACTGCGGGCAAACCCCCGGGGCCTCCACGAATCCTGACCCGGTGCAGGTCGGACAAGCCTCGCGCCGCGTGATGTTCAAGCGCATCACGCCTCCCTGGATCGCGGTCCAGAAGGGAACGTTGACCTGGTATTCCAGGTCCGATCCGGTCTCCGGGCCTTGCTGCCCCTGGGCGCCGCCCCGGTCAAACATGCTCGAAAAAATGTCGCGGAACCCGCCCCCACCCGTGGAAGCTTTCTTGCCCCGCCCGCCGCCCTCGAACAGGTCCGAAAAGTCGAACCCGCCAAAGTCAAAATGCGCACCGCCCGCCCCGGCAGAACCCGCCCCACCGCCGCCCCCTGGTTGCCCCCCAGGAAAGCCACCCGGCGTCCCACCTTGGCGGGCGTAAGCCTCCGCCGTCGCCGGATCGATATTGTCGGAGTAAAACCCAAGCTGGTCGTAGATCTTGCGCTTCTTCGGATCGCTCAAGACCTCGTTCGCTTCCGAAAGGGTCTTGAACTTCTCCTCCGCCGACTTGTCGCCGGGGTTTACATCCGGATGGTACTTGCGCGCCAGCTTGCGGAAGGCTTTCCGAATCTCCTCGGCCGAAGCCCCTTTCTTCACCCCCAGCGCCGCGTAGTAGTCTTTGGTTTGGGTAGCCATCTGAGATCAGCTGCCAGCTCCTAACTCTTCGCCTCCAAGGCTGAGCGCAATCTTCCACTCTGCCATTGTCGCAGCAGGATTTCTTACCGCCAGCAACCTGGGAATGTCTTTCCGCTCTCGCACCTTCACAACAACAAGAGGTCGTTCGAATCCGGCCCGGCGTTCGCGTCTTCGCTAAGAACGACACCCCTGGATAACTCCTCCGAGCCCGCCACCTTTAGTGAACGACTCGCTTCTTTTCCTCGTCCGCCGCAAACGCAAAGTGCTCCGAATGCACCGCTTCCATCTCCACAGGAATGCGAATCATCCCATCTTCGGTGGGTTGAAACACGTACCACCGTCCCTCATCGGGAACAAAGTTTAGGAAATACACTTGATTATCAATTTCGAACTGCAATTTTCTATTTCTCCTTAGACCCTGTTGAATCGGTGCCATGAGTAAGAGGGGCGCCCCTCGGCGCCCCCGCTGAGAACCGGTCACTTGAGAGCTGACCGCTTATTTCTTATCCTCGACGTCCACGTATTCCGCATCGATGACGCCTTCATCCTTCTTGGCCTGCCCGTTATCGCCCGCCGAACCCGACGGTCCCGCTTCGGGCCCCGGGCCTGCGCCCGGACCAGCTTGCGAGCCGGCAGCCTTGTACATCTGTTCGGCCACCTTGTGCGAAGCCTGGGTCAGCACTTCCCGCGCCCGATCCATGCTCGCCTTGTCGCCCGACTCCAGCGCCTTCTTCGCGTCGGCGATAGCGTTCTCCACCTCGCCGCGCTCCGACCCCGAAATCTTGTCGCCCGACTCGCGCAGCGTCTTCTCCATGTGGTACACCAACGAGTCGAGCTCGTTTTTGGCCGCGATCTCTTCGCGCTTGGCCTTGTCCTCGGCCGAGTGAGAATCGGCTTCCTTCGCCATCCGCTCCACTTCTTCCTTCGACAGGCCGGAAGACGACGTAATCGTGATCTTCTGATCCTTGCCCGTGGCGGTGTCTTTCGCCGTCACGTTCAGGATTCCGTTGGCGTCGATGTCGAACGTAACCTCGATCTGTGGCATCCCCCGCGGAGCCGGAGGCAACCCGGTCAAATGGAACTTGCCCAGGGTGCGGTTCTGCGCCGCCATCGGCCGTTCGCCCTGCAGAACGTGCACCTCAACCGAGGTCTGATTGTCGGCCGCGGTCGAGAACGTTTCCGTCTTCTTGGTCGGAATCGTCGTGTTGCGCGGGATCATCGGCGTCGCCACCCCGCCCAGCGTTTCAATCGCCAGCGACAGCGGCGTCACATCCAGCAGCAACAGATCCTTAACCTCGCCCTTCAGCACGCCGCCCTGGATCGCAGCGCCCACCGCCACGACTTCATCCGGGTTGACGCCTTTATGAGGCTCCCGTCCGAACAGTTCCTTCACCAACGCCTGGATTCGCGGCATGCGCGTCTGTCCGCCCACCAGCACCACTTCATTGATCTTGCTGGCGTCCGCACCCGCGTCCTTCATGCACTGCCGGCATGGACCCACCGAGCGCTGGATCAAATCTTCCACCATCGTCTCGAGCTTTGCCCGCGTCAGCTTCTTCACCAAGTGCTTCGGCCCGGTCGCATCCGCCGTGATGAAGGGCAGGTTGATCTCGGTTTCCATGGTCGTGGAAAGTTCGATCTTGGCGCGCTCGGCCGCGTCGCGCAGACGCTGCAGCGCCATTTCGTTCCCCTTGCCGCGCAGGTCAAGGCCTTCATCCTTCTTGAATTCCTCGATCAGCCACTCCACCACGCGCTGGTCCAGGTTGTCGCCGCCCAGGTGCGTGTCGCCGTTGGTCGCTTTAACCTCGATCACCCCTTCGCCTACTTCGAGGATCGAAATATCAAACGTGCCGCCGCCGAAGTCGTATACCGCGATGGTCTCGTCTTTGCCCTTATCCAGCCCGTAAGCCAGCGCCGCCGCCGTCGGCTCATTGATAATGCGCTTTACCTCCAGCCCCGCAATCTTGCCCGCATCCTTGGTGGCTTGCCGCTGCGCGTCATTGAAGTACGCCGGAACCGTGATGACCGCTTCGGTCACCTTCTCGCCCAGGTAGTCTTCCGCCGCCTTCTTCAGCTTCTGAAGAATCATCGCCGAGATCTCCGGCGGGGTGTACTTCTTGCCCTGCGCGATCACCGCCACATGATCCCCGTCGCGCTCCACCTTGTACGGCACCATCTTCATTTCTTCATTTACTTCGTCGTACCGGCGTCCCATAAACCGCTTGATCGAGAACACCGTATTCTCGGGATTGGTGATGGCCTGCCGCTTGGCCACCTGCCCCACCAACCGCTCGCCGGTCTTGGTAAAGCCAACCACCGACGGCGTCGTCCGTCCACCTTCCTCGTTCGCGATCACTTTGGGTTCACCACCCTCCATGACGGCGACCACCGAGTTGGTGGTTCCCAGATCGATTCCAATAATCTTGCCCATGTACTCACCCTCCTTGATTCTTATAAGTGCATTAAAATCATTACGTTGAACACCTTAGTCGATGCCATAATAAGACTTGAGTGTATCATTGTCAATGTTTAGATGAGCCGGAACCCCCGGGGGATGCAGAGATTGCGGCCAAGTGCGGCAGCCCTAAGTAACTGCAGGACAATAACTTGCTAGCATCCGGACGGCTGCATCCTCGTGCCCAATCGCGCGCAGAGCAATAGCAGCTTCAGCTGCAATTCGGTGGGCACGGGAACCTTATTCTTGGCCTGGGTTCGTGCCACCAGCGAAGTCAGAAATTTCCTGTCGGGGGCAGACCTCTTGGGACCACTGGAGACAACGGCGCCGACCCCGCTTCCAAGGTCGCCGATCGAGACGACGCCATCGGGCAACGATCCCACACCCCGGAGCGATTGCGGGTTCGCTCACAATCGGTGCGGAATTGAACCGAGTTTGCCCGACAGTGGACTCGGACCAAGCCTGGACAAGCTTCGGTGTCTTACCACTCGGGACAGTCTGGCTGAAACCCCGACCAGCATGATGCTCAGGCGGCGAATGAATAAGTAATGAATAAGTAATGAATAAGTAAGGTGGTATATCTGCCGGTCTGCCCAGGGCCGAAAACACTGGCGCTCCGTTCCGCATTTTGACATCCGCTTCCTCCCACCATAAGATTCCTCAACTCACTGACAAGGACCCGCATGATTGGCCAGACCATCTCGCACTACCGCATTGTCGAGAAACTCGGCGGCGGGGGTATGGGTGTCGTTTACAAGGCCGAAGACGTCAAGCTGGGCCGCTTCGTCGCCCTCAAGTTCCTTCCGGAAGACGTAGCCAGCAATACCCAGGCCCTCGAACGCTTTCAGCGCGAAGCCCGCGCCGCCTCAGCCCTCAATCACCCCAACATCTGCACTATCCACGAGATCGACGAGGACGGCGGCCAGACCTTCATCGTGATGGAGTACCTCGAAGGCCTCACCCTGAAGCATCGCATTGCCGGTCATTCGCTGGAGACTGAAACCCTGCTGCAACTGGCCATCGAGATTGCCGATGCGCTGGACGCCGCGCACGCCCAGGGCATAGTGCACCGTGACATCAAGCCCGCCAACATCTTTATCACCAAGCGCGGGCACGCCAAGATTCTCGATTTCGGGCTCGCCAAGCTGCTGCCTTCCGCCCGCGACTCCGGCCAGACCGTCGGCATGAGTGCGCCCACCGCCATCAACGATGCCTTCCTGACCAGCCCGGGCACCGCCGTCGGCACCGTCGCTTACATGTCTCCGGAGCAAGCCAAGGGCAGGGAACTCGATGCCCGCACCGACCTGTTCTCTTTCGGCGCAGTTCTTTATGAGATGAGCACCGGTGCGATTCCTTTTCGCGGCGACACCACCGCGCTTATTTTCGAAGCCATCCTGAACCGCGCGCCCCTGCCGGCCGTGCGTCTCAATCCCGACGTGCCGCCGCGCCTGGAAGAAATCATCGGCAAGGCGCTCGAGAAGGATCGCGAGCTCCGTTACCAGCACGCCTCGGAAATCCGCAGCGACTTAAAGCGCCTGCAGCGCGACAGCGGCTCGGGCCGGGGCGCGGCTGTTTCTACCGCCAGTTCGTCGGGAGAGTCCCAGTCCCCGCTGCTCGCGTCCTCCACCTCCGGAAGCGGCTCCGCCTCCGCCGTCGCGGCTCCCATCGCCCCGGCGCACGCCACCAGTTCCAGCGTTACCGCCGTCGCCCGCCAACACCGCCTCGGCACAATCGTTGCTTCTCTGGCCGCTCTCGCTGTGCTTGGCGCCGCCGCTTTCGGCGTATACGCGTTCCTCACCCGCAGCGGCCCCGTGCCCTTCCAGAATTTCTCCATCACGCAACTCACCAATAACGGCAAGGCGGACCTGGCCGCAATTTCGCCCGATGGACGCTACATCCTGCACGTCCAGAACGATAACGGCCTGCATAGCCTGTGGCTGCGCAACATTCCCACCGGAAGCGACACCCAAATCGTTCCCCGCGCGCCCGAGATTTACCGCGACCTGGCCTTCTCCCCCGACGGCAATTACGTCTACTACCGCAAGTCCGCCAACGTAAATGCCACGCAATTCAACCTGCACCGTGCGCCCGTGTTGGGCGGCGCTCCCAAGCAGGTCGTCCGGGATCTCGACAGCGATCTCGCCTTCTCCCCCGACGGCCAGCGCATGGCCTACGTCCGCGCCAACGATCCCGACCCGGGTAAGTATCGCCTGCTCTCCTCCAGCCTCGATGGGAGTGATGAGACCGTGCTTCGCATCGCCCAGTCCACGCGCGGCGCCGACCCTACCCACGTCACCTGGTCGCCCGACGGCAAGCAGATCGCTTATTCCTTCCAGTCCTCTGGGGCTGCGCTCGGCTACGTGGAAAGCTACGAGCTTGCTTCCAGGAAGGTCACCACCCTGGCGGCGCTTGAGACCACCTTCATTTTCGAATTGAAATGGCTCCCGGGCGGACGCTGGTTGGTCGTGGTGTATGCGGTAAAACCCCATTTTGAGCAGGCTCAGATCGGATTGCTCTCGATCGACGGGAAGATTCAGCCGATCACCCGCGATACCAATCGCTACGCCACCTTAACTCTTTCCGCCGACGCTCGCAGTGCTGCCACGGTGCAGGTGAAGATCACTCGATCTTTCGAACTGCTCGCCGACCTTTTCGGTTCTTCCCAGAGCGCCTCACCGAAGCCCCTGCCAGTCGCTGACCCACGGCTGGTGGCGTGGACGCCGGATGGCAAATTGCTCGTCTCGGATCTGGAGAAAATCACCCGCCTCGATGCCGACGGTCAAAATGCAACCGTCCTCTTAGGCGATCCCAACTCTGGCATCAACGGCTTTTCGGTTTGCGGAGACCGCTATTTGTTGATTTCCTGGGCCGGCCGTCGCGGCAACACCACCAATATCTGGCGCGCCAATCCGGATGGTTCGGCTCCTACGCAGCTTACTTCGGGGCGCTTTGACAGCAGCCCCGTCTGCTCGCCCGATAGCAAATGGGTGTACTACGTCGACCGACCCGGAACTTCCCGCTTGATGAAGGTACCGATTGATGGAGGCACACCCGAGGCCGTGCCCGGGGCCGATATTCCGAACCAGTTCGGCATCGACGGTGTCAACTTCATCACCGCCGACGGGAAATCGTTGGGCTTTGTGGTCGACTTGATTGATCCGCGCACCGCTGACGCCGTTGTGAAGCTCGCCATCGTCAGCCTTGAAGCTGGTTCCACAACCCCTCCGCGCTTGGTCAACCTCGACCCGCGTTTCGGAGGGGTTGCCGGCCTGCAACTCGCACCTCATGCGAACGCCGTGACCTACCCGATCAGCGAGAACGGCGTGAATAATCTCTGGCTGCAGCCGCTTGACGGGTCGCCGGGCCGCCAGCTTACCCATTTCGCTTCCGAACAGATCACCGACTACAGTTGGTCTCCGGATGGAAAAACTTTGGCCATCACTCGTCGCGACGACGTCGCCGACGTGGTCTTGGTGAAGGAAGCGAATCCGTAGAGCAGTCTGGCATCGTCAGTCTGCAAATCGCTAGCTAACCGCTAACCGCCAACCGCTAATCATATTTCTCATACAAAATCGACTTCCGATCCCACCCCAGGCTCTTGAGCAGTTCGCGGTTCGCCCTCACCATTTTGTCGAGCCCGCAGATGTAGGCGTGCATGTCCAAGCGGCCCGCGACCATGCCTGGCACGTGTCCTTGCACGTAGCCACGCAGGCCTTTCCAATCCGGGGCGGCTTGGCTCAACGTAGGCAGGTACTCGAAGTTCTTATGTGCGGCGGCGAGGCGCTGGAACTCGTCGTGATAGTAGATGTCCTTTTCGTAGCGGCTCCCGAAGACCAGCCAGAATTGCCGGTTCTGGTGGCGCGAGGAATCGGCAAAGAGCCACTGCAGCATCGACCGGTAGGGCGCGATCCCCGTCCCCGTGGCAATAAAGATCGTGTCGCGCAGCGGCGGCCGCAGGATGAAGTTGCCAAACGGACCCTGCCCGGAAATCTCCGCGCCCGCTTCGAGATCGCACAGGTAATTCGACATGAACCCGTCCTGCACGCGGTTCAGGCAAAGAGCAAAACGATTCCCGTCAGGAGGGGACGCGATCGAGTACGCGCGCGTGAGTTCTTCGCCGTCCGGCTTCGTATGAGTCAACGACAGCCACTGCCCCGGCACGAACCCGAACCGCGGCGCGCTCTGCACCTCGAACTCGAGATGCTTGGTGAACTCCGACAGCGCCGTTGCTTTGATCAGACTAGCCCTGAGGTTTTGGAACTGAGCCATACCTGTTTGGATGACGTACCACCCCGGCAAGAACCACGAAGGTACAGCCCTTCGATCGAAGTCCACTTAGACGACTACGGACTTCTCCCAGGGCCCAAAGTTAAATGCATGGGCGAGGTCCCCCAGGATTTCGCTTGCGCGATACTCTTCCATGTTGATCCGCCCCTTCCCGCGCCTATCCACATTACCAGCGTTGTTGGTGGAGGGTAATTCCCCCCGCACTCCTCCTCTCCCAGTCATCCTCGAGGTTTCACTGATGCTCGGTGGTACGCTTTACACCGCCGTGTACGACCCGCCCTTGAAACGAGACGATACGTTTTCCGTCCTTGAGAGAGGCGTGGGTGTTCCGGCGCGAGTCGTTGGTGACGGCCTATTGGTTCGATGGCCTGACAGAAAAGAAGCAAAGGCAAGGATCATTCGCCGCGAAAAGATCAATCCCCATCGGCCGCAACCGGCGTAAGCACCGATTTCCTACCTTCGCCGCTTCACCAGACTGAATTTCGCGGTGGTTTTGGGAGATTGGCCCTGATTGTGGCAAGGTGATCTGGCGTGCGGGAACGGCGGTCGTATTACCCACGGCCACCAAGAGAGCGCTAGGGCCGGGAGAGTGAGAAAAAGTGGGCTTTGCCTACTTTTTTTCCTTCGCTGCTTGTTCGAGTTTTTTCACAGCCGCCATAGTACGTGCAGTGTAGTCTTCACGCTTATCCGACTTCGGGCGTCTGTGGCGCTTGGTGACAGAATCGTGCTTTGACATTGGCTTCCCCTGTTCCTGCGTAAGTATCTTAAATTCTCGGTGTCATACCTTTCGGAGCTTCAATAACGATGCCGCCAGCGATTTCGACATGTTGTCCAGGAACGCGCCTCGTCCCCCACAGTCGAAAACGCCCCAACGCCAAACAACTTAATCCTGCTCTTTGCGAGTCTTTTTTCGGGCACGCTTTCGCGCCAAGGCTTGCTTTACTCGACGCTTCGCGCCCGGCTTCAGGTAGAACGAGTGACGCTTCACTTCTTTGATGATGTCTTCCGTCTGAACCTTGCGCTTGAACCTCCGCAGGGCATTCTCGATAGACTCGCCCTCTTGCAGTCGAACTTCTGCCAAAGTCCCACCCCCCAAAATCAGCATTCCGCCGAATCATATTGAAGCTTATCCCATTTGCGCACGTTCCGACCACCTCCTCTTATTATTTCAATAATCACCGCTGCCCAGATAATCAGCAGGGCCAGCACTGCGATTCCGAGGAGTTGAACCCTTCAAGCGCGAAGCTACCGAACGCGTCACGAGAGTGCTGCCCGTGCCTGGGCGGATAGCATTCATAGAAAACAGATGACCGCCAAGCTATATCGGGGCAGGTCGCTGACGTTCGCGATTTCTCGACAACCCTATCCGAGGGGCACCTGTGCGCGAGGTCACCGGCGGGCGTGATTGCCGAATCCGAAAAATCACCTGTAACTGCAATGGAGTCTGGGCCTTCCATGATTCCATAAGTTATCTATAAGCTAAGTAATACGCCCGCGCATTTGCACAGTGTTCCACGTGGAACACTCCGTCGACTTGCGGAAGGGCAGGGAGCCGCGGCACAGACGGCGCGAGTGTGCCCACATGGATCGTGGCCCAGGCAAGAGCCCAGCCTTATTCCACCGTCACTGACTTTGCCAGGTTTCTTGGTTGGTCGACGTCGCAGCCGCGCCGCACCGCGATGTGGTAGGCGAGCAGTTGCAGCGGGACAATTTCGAGGATCGGCGCCAGTTCTTCCGGCGCGGGTGGAATGTAAAGCACGTGGTCGGCGGAGTCCCTGATCTCTTCGTCACCCTCGGTTGCGAGCGCGATCACTTGTCCGGAGCGCGCCTTCACTTCCTTCAGGTTCGACATTGTCTTTTCGTAGCGGACCACGGACAGCGGATCGTTGGGATCGCGCGTGGCGAGGATCACCACCGGCAGATTCTCATCAATCAGCGCGTTCGGCCCGTGCTTCATCTCGCCCGCGGGATAGCCTTCGGCGTGGATGTAGGAAACCTCTTTCAGCTTCAGCGCGCCTTCGAGCGCGATCGGATAGTGGATGCCTCGTCCGAGGAACAGGAAATCCTGGGCGCGCGAGTACAGCTTGGCAAGCTCTTCGCATTTTTCTTCCTGGGTCAGAATCTGCTCCAGCTTGCCGGGAAGGCGCGTCAACTCGTGCACCTCTGCCTTGGACTGCTCGGGCGTGATGCTTCCACGCACCTGCCCGAGGTAGAGCGCGAACACATAAAGGGCGGTGAGTTGCGCCGTGAAAGCCTTGGTGGAAGCGACGCCGATCTCCGGACCCGCGTGCGTGTAAATGGTGCCCTGGGCTTCGCGCGTAACCATCGAACCGACCACGTTGCAGATGGCCAGCGTCTTTGAGCCTTTCGCTTTGGCTTCGCGCTGGGCGGCGATGGTGTCGGCGGTCTCGCCCGATTGCGTGATCAGGAGCGTGATGGTGTCGGCGGGAATGATCGGATCGCGATAGCGCCACTCGCTGGCATAGTCGACTTCGACTGGAATGCGCGCCAGGCTCTCGATCATGAACTTGCCTGCCTGGCCGGCATGCCAGCTGGTTCCGCAAGCGGCGATGTTGATTTTCTTTGCCGCCCGGAACTCGGCTTCCGTGATTTCCATCTGTTCCAGGAAGATGTGGCCGGTATCCTGCGAGACGCGGCCCAGCGTGGTGTCGCGCACCGCGCGTGGCTGCTCGTAAATTTCCTTCAGCATGAAATGCTTGAACCCGCCCTTTTCGGCCATGATCGGGTCCCAGGTCACATGCTGGACTTGCCGCTCGACGGGGTTGCCGTCGAAGTCGGTGAGCTTTACGCCGTCGGCGGTGATGACGGCAAGATCGCCATCGCCGAGAAAGAAAAGATCGCGGGTGTGGTAAAGAATTGCCGGCACATCGGAGGCGACGAAGTATTCGTCTTTACCCAGTCCGATCACGGCGGGAGGACCGTTGCGTGCGGCGACGATTTTGTTGGGCTCATCGATCGCGATGACGCAGAGGGCGAACACGCCGGTCAGATCCTTCACCGCTTTGCGCACGGCCTCTTCGAGCGGCGGACGATGGCCGTTGCCGGTTTTCAGGAAATACTTCTCCACCAGGTGAGCGATGACTTCGGTATCGGTCTCGGTGGTGAACTTGTGGCCTTCCTCGATCAGCTTGCGTTTAAGCGAGAGATAGTTTTCGACGATGCCGTTGTGCACCACCACGATCCGGCCGGTGCAGTCGCGGTGGGGATGAGCATTCTCTTCGCTGGGCCGGCCGTGGGTAGCCCAGCGCGTGTGGCCAATGCCGTAGGTGCCGTCGAGGGGCTTGAGGCGGATGACCTCTTCAAGATTACGCAGCTTGCCTTCGGCGCGGCGAATCTGCAACCCTTCGCCGTTGCCGGCAACCGCGATGCCCGCCGAATCGTAGCCTCGGTACTCCAGCCGGCGCAGACCCTCGATGATGACCGGGACTACCGGCTTTTTCCCAACATACCCGACAATCCCGCACATAAGTACTGAACTCCTTCATCCCGGCGCGAGCCGTCACGGGTCACACAACGCGAAACGAAACTTGCGAGCCAGCCAGCGACGGTCGGCGAATGGGAGGAATCAATCTTCGAGCGAGAACCGGTATTCCTCAATCACGGGGTTCGTCAGGACTTCGCGGGCGATGCGCTCGACTTCCGACTGAGCCTCGCTCATGCTCAGGTCGCCGTCCAGCGTGAGTTCAAAATACTTGCCTTGGCGAACGTCCCCTAGCCCCTTGTAGCCCATCTTCTTGAGGGCGCCCTGAATGGTCTTGCCCTGGGGGTCCAGGACACTTTTCTTGAGCGAGACATAGACATAAGCTTTCATCAGTGGGTTCATTATACGTTAGGGCAATGTCCGTTTCTGCCTCTGAGCGGGCGAGTCCCATTCAGGGAAAACCCGGATTCGATGTCAGGAAAAGCCCCGGCGCTTTGCTCCCAAAGACCCGGCCGCTGCTCATTTCAAACCGTCGATCTTCCGGTCGAGTTCCGCAAGGGCGGCCTCGAGCATCTGGCGGTGACGTGGGTCGCGAGCAGCGGTTAACTGGTGCATTACGTGTTGCTTAGAAAGTAACAGGCCATCGATCTTCTGCCGTACGGCGGCCTGTTCGGGGGTCATTATGGACCGGGGAGTCCGCTTTTCCTCCGAAGCTTCCGCCTGTTGTGCTTCCACCGACTTGCTTTCCCAGCCGCGCGCCATACGGGCATTATATAAGGGCGGCAGCACTCCGATTTCGAAGCGGGGGTCTTCGGCATCCCTTGAGGTTGTTGGTTCGGAAGAAGGCAAGTTCGAAATTTTTGCCTTTCCTTCAATCCAAGATGTGGGCTACTATCCGCTGGTCGCCTTTTCAGTTGGAGGCGTGCTCGCGATGAGGGCGCGGGCGCGATGTGAATGCAGTCTAGCCCTGCGAGTTATCCGGATCCGCCAGCAGAGCTGCGCCGATACGAAGCGCTCCTCGCGATGGCGGACCTCATGGTCCGGCACGGCTCCTTAGCCGACCTGTTCCAAGAATTAGCGCTGCGCCTGCAGCGTGTCGCGGATTTCCAATTCCTCAACTTTGCTCTTCACAATCCCCGGCAGAAAACGATGTCGACGCAATGGTGGGAAGGCGAGCATGACGCCGGTTTTTCCACGGACCTGCCGGTGCCGGAATCGGCCAGCGCGTGGGTGTGGGAGCACCAGGAAGATTTATTGTTTTCCAACCTGCCCGACGAGACTCGCTTTCCGCGGGTTTTGGACGTGCTGCGCGCGCGCGGGATAAACACCTACTACGCGGTGCCGCTCACTACCACAGAAAAGCGGCTGGGAGCTATGGGGGTTGCCAGCGTCTTGCCGGACGCGTACGGGCAGCAGGATCGGCGCCTGCTTCGGCGGGTCGCTGAGCTGGTAGCGGTGGCGGTGGAGAACACCTTGATCCGCGAGGCAATGCATGGGGGAAAGCAGCGTTTGAAGGCGCTGGTGGACGTCAATCGAACCCTGGCGTCCAGTCTGGAAATGCAGCATCTTTTGCCGCTTATCTCCGAGTGCGTGGGCCAGGTGGTGCCCCATGATTTCGCCGGCATCACGCTATACGAAGGCGACCAGGAGGACATGAAAGCATACGTGCTGTCGCCGGCGCAGCCCACCGCGGTGGTGGAGTCCGGGAGATCGGTGTCTTTGAACGAGACCCTTTCGGCGCAAGCCTTTCTGGAGCGGGAATCGAAAACGCTCTCGCGACACGATCTGGCCAACCACCCCAGCAGAATCGCTGGCCGGATATTGGGCGCGGGAATTCGCACGGTGCGGTGTGTGCCGCTGCTGACCTCCAAGGGCACGCTGGGAACACTCAACGTGGGCAGCAAAAGAGACTCCGCTTTTTCCCAGGAGGACGAGGAAATTCTGAACCAGATGGCTGCACAACTGGCGATCGCGCTCGAGAACGTTCGTGCCTACCGGGAAATCCAGGGCTTGAAGGACCGGCTGGCAGAAGAAAAATTATATTTGCAGGACGAGATCCGCACCGAAATGAACTTCGAGGAAATCATCGGGGAGAGTGCGGAATTGAGAACGGTGCTGGCGCAGGCCCGAACGGTGGCGACCAGCGGTTCCACGGTGCTGATTCTGGGCGAGACCGGGACGGGGAAGGAACTGATCGCGCGCGCCATTCACCGGATGAGCAAACGCGGAGGGACCAATTTCATCAAGGTAAACTGCGCGGCCATCCCTATGGGCCTGCTGGAGAGCGAACTGTTTGGCCACGAGCGAGGGGCCTTCACGGGAGCCGTCAGCAAGAAGGTTGGCCGCATGGAACTGGCGGATAAGGGCACGTTATTCCTGGATGAAGTAGGGGAAATCCCGCTCGAACTGCAACCGAAACTTTTGCGGGTGCTGCAGGATCACGAGTTCGAACCTTTGGGTTCCAATCGGACGGTGAGGGTAGATCTCCGCCTGATCGCCGCCACCAACCGGAATCTTACGAAACGGGTCAGCGAGGGCGAATTTCGCAGCGATCTGTTTTACCGGTTGAACGTGTTTCCGATTCACATGCCTCCGTTACGAAATCGACGGGGCGACATTCCGCTGCTGGTCCGCCACTTCGTAAAGAAACTCGCTCGCCGCATGGACAAGCGCATCGACACCATTCCGACCGGGACCATGAAAGCGTTGGTCAATTGGAACTGGCCGGGCAATATTCGTGAACTGGAAAACTTCCTGGAGCGCTCGGTGGTGCTCTCTGAAGGTCCAGTTCTGCGTAGCCCGCTCCCGGAACTGGAGGCAGAGGCCGGGCCAGCTGTGATTGCAGACGCCACGCTGCAAAGCGCCGAACGGTCACACATCATCCGCGTACTGCGAGAATGCGGCGGGCTGGTGTCGGGAGCCAAGGGAGCGGCGGTGAAACTCGGGCTCAAGCGGACGACCTTGCAGTCCAAAATGGTGAAGCTGAATATCTCACGAAAAGATTTTGCGAGCTGATCGGATCGGGCTTGCGGGATAACTTCTTAGGGTTGGAGCGGAGCCGGAGCGCCGACTTTTCGGCACTGCGCCCTCCAGTCGTCGGCGGGGGAAGCCGTCCTCCACCCTCAATGGATTGCACTCTGCTGAAACGCAAGCTCTCCCAGGGCGTCCCGGTGTGGAAGCCGACGTGCGAACTTGTAGGTCTGCCGCTCTCATGGCTTCGGCATGTTGAGGATCACTATCGACGAGAAGCAGGACTCCGTGGTTCTCCGGCTGGAGGGCAAGCTGATCGGTCCGTGGGTTGAGGAGGTGGAGCAGTGCTGGAGAAACGTCTTCGCCACCCTAGGGCCGCGATCGGTACAAGTGGACCTGAGCGCGGTCAGCTTCGTGGACACCGCCGGAGGAGCGCTGCTGGCGAGGATGCACGAGGCCGGCTTCAGGATTGCGGGAGGCGGAGGGGTAGTGCGGCCGCCACGGTGCGAGGATGACAACGATTGGACGGCGAGAGCGAACTGATTTCGCTCTCGCCGATCTGGGCTCGTTTCAGGTGCGCAAACCAATCCAGGCAGGACCGAAAAAGGAGGCGCGGGCAGGCAGGAGGGAAAGATGAATACGCCGTACGGTCTGGAGATCGTGGAAAATTGCACGAATTGCAAGCTGAAGCGGGAAGATTGTTTTTGCAATCTGTCGCCGCCCATTCTGAAGGCGTTCAGTGCAATCAGTCATCAAACCACATTTCCGCCGGCCGCGACGCTGTTTGTGGAAGGGCAGCATTCGCGAGGCGTGTTCCTGTTGTGCTCGGGGAAGGTGAAACTGTCGACCAGTTCGAGGGATGGCAAGGTGCTGATCCTGAAGATGGCGGGTCCAGGAGAGATACTGGGGCTCAGCGCAGTGATTGCGGGCACCGAGTACGAACTGACGGCCGAAACCGCGATGCCGTGTCAAGTGAACTTTGTGGCGCGCGAACCGCTGCTTGAACTGCTGCAACGACATGGCGAAGCCGGACTGCGCTCGGCGCAGGCGCTGAGCCGGGAATTCCAATCCGCCTATCGGGACATCCATGACCTGATCCTGGCGCGCTCGTCGGCGGGGAAACTGGCAAAACTGCTACTTTCGTGGACGCCGTCGTCGGCGAATAACACGAAAGAAATCCGGGTGAGTTCCGGTCTCACGCACGAGGAGATGGCGCAGATGATCGGGGCGTCGCGGGAAACCGTCACGCGCCTATTGAGCGATCTCAGGAAGAAGCAGCTGATTCGCCTGGAAGGATCGACGCTGGTCATTCGCAACCGGCTGGCGTTGGAGGCAATGGTCTCCTAAGGAGTGATGAGGAACGAGTTTGGGGCTCACAACCCCGGAAGCCCTCCCCCCAAAAGACGGCGGCAGAAGAGAAGCGGCCTCGAGGTGGCCGCTTTTTGTTTGAACCACTCCAGCTCAGAAATGGAAGCCCAACTGCGCCGCTAAAGTTCGGGGCGTAAGGCAGCACGCACAGGTCTGCACCTCAGGTTCGCGATTCTTCAGAAGAGAACTGGCCTCACAAGACGGTTTGAGATTCTACTTTGGGGACCGACGGGGCTGGCGCCGCCCGGCGCCATCGCGGTCCAGTGTTCGTCTACTTCGAAGATTCGCGCACCGAGATGTTGCCCCGTAGAGAGTGAAGTTCGAAGGCGGCGGCGGCGGAATGAAGCAATGAGTTTGACTGGCCGGCCAGTCCAGCGAGCGCTGGACCCAGAGTCTGGTGGTCGACCTTGCCTTTGACGGAGCGTGCTTTAAAGTGTGCCAGGCCTGCGAAAGGCACGGCTACATCGATATTTCCGGTCCCGGTCATGAGCTTGTAGAAACCTTGACCGGGGTTGCCCAAGTACTGGATGCGGCCGGTTCCTGAGTGCACTTCCACCATAGGACCGGAGACTTCCTGCAAGCTGACATCCCCACTGGCGGTGGTGACGTCGACGTACCCACCGGTGATCTGGGTCAGAGTAATGGGACCGCTGAGGGTTTTGACGTGGATGTGCGCATTGCGGAGGGCGCGGGCGTCGACGGAAGCGGTGGTGCCTTCGAAAATCAGGTCACCTTCGAGGTTTTCAGCCGAGAGAGAACCGGCGGCGGTGCTCAGGATGACGCAAGCGTCGGCAGGCACCAGCACCTGATAGTCCACATTGTCGGCTTTGGCGCCGGTCACGACCTGGGAGCCGGTGGTCATCTCGATGCGGTTTTCGTTTTGCTGGTGGAGGATCTGGACCGCGTCGGAATGAACAACGGTGGCAACCACGCGATCCACGGACGAGGGGGTTACGGTGATTCGACCGTACTGGTTCCGGATGGAAATGACGGGGCGTGGGGTGACCTTGTAGGCAAAAACATCGCGCTTGATCTGGGCAGCGGCGAAGGGGCCGGCTGTCAGGATGAGAAGCGCGAGAGGCAGCAGGCGGGTGGACCTTCTCATGAACATTCTCCAGTCCGCCAGCATCGACAAGACGCCGGGGAACAGCGATAGGGCTAGCACACGAGTAGCTGTCAACTGCGATGCGCGGGCATAGATCCGAGTTGCTCTGGGGTGGCACGCTAGAGGCCGAAAAGCTCCCGCAGGCGCTTGGTCTGAGCGCGGCTGACGGGGATCTCGGTCTGCTTCTTGTCGTCCATACGGAGCTGGTAAGAGCTCTTGAACCAGGGAACGACTTCTTTGATCCGGTTAATGTTGACCAGGAAAGAGCGGTGAGCGCGCCAGAACAGGTTGGGATCGAGGCTGTCGAGGAGTTCTTCGAGGGTGCGGCAGTTGGACTGGCCTTCGCTGCCGGCGGCGCCGGCGGTGACCACGCTGATGACGCCGTCTTCGATGGATGCGTAGCAGATGTCCCTCTGGTCCACGAGCAGGAGGCGTCCCATCGACTTGATCAGGACCTTCGAGGTGGATTGGGGCTTCTGGGATTCAAGCATGCGCACCAGAGACTCGAGTTTGTCGGTGGGAGAGGCACCGGCCTCCATCTTGGAGCGCACCTTCTGGATCGATTGGGCGACGCGTTTCTTGTCGAAGGGCTTCAGGAGGTAGTCGACGGCATTCACTTCAAAGGCTTTCACGGCGTACTGGTCGAAGGCGGTGGCAAACACGATCTTGGGAAGCGGGATTTTCTTGTCGAGCAGTTTCTTGATAACTCCAAAGCCGTCGAGGCCCGGCATCTGGACATCGAGGAACACGAGATCGGGATTATGCTCGCGGATCAGGTTAATGGCCTCGAGGCCATTCTTGCCCTGGGCGACGACGTTCACATCGCCGACGCCCTTAAGAAGGAAGGTGAGTTCGTCGCGGGCCAACTGCTCGTCATCGACGATGACCGCGGATAAAGGCATGCCACCTCCCGGGAGAGTGTTCAACAGGGAAGTATAGTGGGGGGTTTTACAGGGGGTCAACGCGGGAGGGGAGCCAACTGATTCAGGGAGAACAGGAATCCATGGCCAGCCGCCCAGGGGAATCCCGGTTTCCAGAAAAGGCTAGTTCGAAGAGGGCTGAGGCTTCGGCTTGACCACCGTGATGCCGCGCTTTGCTTCACATTCCGCCGATGGATCGAAGGTCGCCAAACCCGCGAGCTCGTCTTTCGAAACTTGAAATTCCAGCGGGGGACGGCGCACGCGTACGGGCAGCCCGGTGAACTTTATCTTGCCGTCAGAATTGGTTCCGGCTTCCAGATCGAGCCGGCGCATGCCGCCAAAGCCGTAAGCGACGTGAACCTTGACGGTGGCGGCGTACACGGGTTTGCCATTGGTGTCGACCACGGTCAGTTCCAGGGAGCAGGGACCGGCCGCGCCGTCCATGATGGGGACGCCGGTGGCTTGTGGCGCTGAGCTCGAATGCGCCGCCTCGGGACGCGATGGTTGCTGGGCGCAGGCAAGGGCACTTCCGATCAGGACGCAGCCCAAAACACGAAGCAATTTGCTCATACCAGTGCAATTATACGGGCGCGGCAGACTAAAGATAATCGAGGCTTGGAAAGCGATGGCGTGACAGTGCCGGGGCAGCCTCTCCGGTGGTGCTTTTCGCTTCGCTTACAATTCTTGTCTTGGAGACGCTCAAACATTTTGTCGCGCGGTATACGGTCTTGGTTTGGGCCCTGTTGAAGCCGCTCGGCTCCTGGGCGGTGTTTGCGATCGCCGGCCTCGACTCCGCATTTTTCGGACTGCCGCTTGATCCGGTGGTGGCCAGCTATGTCTATCAGGACCGTCCACATTTTCTGCTCTACGCAGTGATGGCGTCAGCGGGATCGGCGGTGGGCTGCATCATTTTGTACGTGATCGGCTACAAGGGTGGGGAAGTTCTGCTGGAGAAGCGGATTTCGAAAGCGAAGTTCGACCGGATCCGGAGTTCATTCGACCGGCACGAATTCTGGGCAATGATGTTTCCGGCGATGATTCCTCCGCCCTTCCCGTTCAAGGTATTTGTGCTGGCGGCGGCGGTATTCGAAATGAATTTCTGGCACTTCCTGCTCGCCATTTTTGCCGGGCGGATGGTTCGTTTTGTGATTTTGTCTGTGCTGGTGCTGAAGTTCGGTCCCCAGACCCTTGCGCTGGCCGCCGGACTGGTGGGGAGACACTGGCTGGCTTTAGTGCTTGCCCTAGCTGCGACGGCGGGAATCTGGGGGTGGACCCGGTACCGCGCGGGAAGGTGATTCAGAGACTCCCAGCCAGCAAAGCGATGAAATCCCGCAAAACCTCCGGCGGCGCCGGTTAATTCACCATCCTTCAACCAGCAGCGCGCATCAGAGTCTTGGACCAGAGAGGCGCAGCGGCGTTGCCGACCCAAACCAAACCGGTGCGGAGGGGAAAGAAAAGTCAGGGCGACAGCCTGTTGACGAGGGAGTTCGAACAGTCAGAGACACTGCGCATAGTGTCGGTGGTGGCAATCGCGGCCTATCGTAATATTGGTCCTGGTTGGATTGTTCGCACCGGGATTGCGGTATTCGCTGGTTGCGCCGCCTGCCGTGCCGGTCGACGGGAAGGCATTCCTGAACGAGTTGGAACCGCTGGTGAGTTCCAAGATAACGGGCAACAATCAAATCGAAGTGATCGAGAATGGCGACAGGTTTTACCCGGCAGAGTTGGAGGCCATGCGCCAGGCGCGCCACAGCATCAACATTGAAGCGTACATCTTTCACCAGGGCAAGGTGACCGAGCAAGTGCTGGAAGTGCTGACGGAACGTGCCAGGGCGGGAGTGCAAGTGAACCTGGTGATGGACTCGCTGGGAAGTCTCTCGACGCGGAAGAGGTATTTCAAGGGACTGAAGGATGCCGGGGGTCACGTGCAGTGGTATCACCGATTACGGCTGCACAACTGGTTCATCGCGAACAACCGCACCCACCGCGAGATCACCATCGTCGACGGTTCGACTGCATTCGTCGGAGGCGCAGGCTATGCGGACTGGTGGGGGTTCGGGACGAAGGGAGAACCACGCTGGCGCGACACCATGATCCGGGTACAAGGTGATGCGGTGCGCGGAATACAAGGAGCGTTCGTGGAGAATTGGCTGGAATCTTCCGGGCAAATTCTGGATGGTCCCGATTACTTCCCCCAACTGAAGGCTGATCCGGGTGACACTACGGCCCTGGTAGTGACCAGCACGCCATCCTCTTCTGTGGGTTCGACGCGGGCCCGGGTGCTGTTTCAGACCTTGATCGCGGGGGCCCAGAAATCCATTTACATTACCACCCCATATTTTCTTCCCGACCGCAGCATGCGAAATGAACTGGTGCGCGCGAAGCAGCGGGGAGTTGCGATCCACGTGGTGGTCCCGGGAAAGCATGGGGATCATGCCTTGACGCGCAGCTCAGGACGAAGCGCCTATGGGGATCTGCTGAAAGCCGGAGCCGATATCTATGAATATGAATCTTCCATGATCCATGCCAAGATAACGATCATCGACGGAGTGTGGAGCGTGGTTGGATCCACGAACCTCGACAACCGGTCTTTCGGGATCAACGATGAGATCAACCTGGCGGTCCGCAATTCCCAGGTCGCCACGACCCTGACCCGGGATTTCGAAGAAGACGCCTCGCACTCCAAGCGCGTGACCCTGGATGAATGGCACAAGCGTTCCGTGTTCGAGCGCATGCTGGAATGGGTCGGCTGGATCTTTGAACGTCAGCAATGACCAGCCGCATTCGTATTGCCACCTACAACATCCATAAATGCCGAGGAATGGACGGGCGCACAAGTCCGGAGCGAATCGCCGCGGTGATCGGCGAACTGGATGCCGATGTGGTGGCGATCCAGGAAATTCTCGACGTCCAAGACGGCCGTCCGAAGTTTGATCAGGCGCGAAGGATCCATGGAGAACTAAAAGGCTATGACCGGTGTTTTGGAGAGAACCGCACGCTGCACGGCGGACCCTATGGAAACATGACCCTAAGCCGGTTTCCGGTGCACCTCTGCCAGAATTACGATGTGACCTGGCGTCATCGGGAACGACGCGGCTGCTTGCGCAGCGATTTAGTGCTGGGGGACGGGGTGGTGCTGCACGTTTTCAATGTGCACCTGGGAACAAGCTTCATCGAAAGGCGCCATCAAGGCCGAAGGCTTTTAAGCGATGATGTGCTGAAGCGGGTGGAGGGGCAAGGTCCCACGATCGTGGTCGGGGATTTCAACGAGTGGACCCGGGGACTGACGTCGCGACTGATGAGGGACGCCTTTGAAGCGGTCGAGCCGAGGGCGTTTCTGCGCTACGCACGCACCTATCCGGGAGTTTTGCCGGTTCTGCATCTCGATCATTTCTACTACGACAACCAGCTTGAGCTGCGGAGCTTTCGGCTACACCGGAGCCGGAAGGCGCTGGTCGCATCCGATCACCTGCCGCTGGTGGCGGAGTTCGAAACAAAAGCCACATCGGACGTTTGAGTGAAATACGCGCGGAAACATCCAGCCGCGAGGACGCCCGCCAAGATGCCAGACAATGAACGGCTGTCGAGGGCTTCTGGCGGCCATCCTCGCGCTTGTCTATTTCTTCTGCGAGGCCGTCGAGGGGTCAATCAGCTTGCCGATTTCCGTGACCTTGGTGGCGGGAAAGCCGCTCAGTTGTGCATGCTTGTGAATGAGCGACTCGTCTTTGGCCAGATACACACAGAAGGTTTTATCGGCCGCAACAAAAGATTCCAGCCACTGAATATCCGGCCCCAACTGGTGAAGGGCTTCGTTAGACTTTGCCGCCGCATCCCGCAACTGTTCCCGCTCCAGGGTCCCGACTTTCGGGATATCGCGCTCAATCATGTATTTCTTCATGTGACTCTCCGTGGCTTGTTGGCCAATAAGTTCTGGTTGATGCTCCGAGAATAGAGGGAGAGAGGGCTTGCGACAAGATGGCAGATTTGCCATTATACGTAGGTGATTGAGCCAAGCCGTCGTTCCGCCTCGCGGAAGCCGCCCGTGACCGAGGTCACAATACTTTTCCTGGACGGGACTTTCTCTTCTACCGCAATCGGCCCGATGGAGGTCTTTCGCCATGCCGGAACGTTGTGGAACTTGCTCACCGGAAAGCCAGCGGCTCCGCGGTTTCGAGTGACGACGGCGTCGGTGGACGGGCGCGCAGTCCGATGTGACGGGCCGATTCACATTCAGCCCGACGCAGCGCTCTCGGCCATCCGCAAAACCGACCTCATCTTCATCCCCACCACGGGGCTCAACATTGACGACGTGATGGAGCGCTACACGGCATTTGTGCCCTGGCTGCGACGCTGGCACAAGCGCGGAGCGGCCATCGCCAGCGTGTGTACCGGGGTAGGACTGGTCGCGGCCACCGGGTTGCTGGACGGCAAACGTGCCACCACGCACTGGGCGCTAGCCGAACGGTTTCGCGGGAAGTATCCCAAAGTGCGGTGGATGCCGGAACTGATGGTGACCGAGGACCGGGGGTTCTACTGCGGTGGAGGCGTGCACGCTGCGCTCGACCTGAGCCTGTACCTGGTGGAGCGATTCTGCGGCCACGAGGTGGCGATGCAAAGCGCCAAGGCGATGCTGATCGAGACGCCCCGGGCATGGCAGGCTGGTTTCGCGCTCGTGCCTTTAAAGACCGAGCATTCCGACGAAACCATATCGAGCGCGCAGGAATGGCTGCACGAGAATTTTCATCGCACCTTCCCGCTGGAGGCGCCGGCCCGGCGGGTGGGCATGAGCCTGCGGAATTTTGTTCGCCGCTTTAAGGAAGCTACCGGAGACAGCCCGTTGATCTACCTGCAGAAGCTGCGGGTCGCGGCCGCCAAGCGACTGCTGGAGAGTGATCATCGCACCATGCAGGAGATCAGCGACGCGGTCGGCTATCAGGATGTCGCGTTTTTCCGCAGCCTTTTCCAACGGCATACGGGAGTTTCCCCGAGCGCGTACCGGCGAAGGTTTGGATTGTAGCGAGCAGATCAGATCACCGGGGGCAGGTTTCCCGGCGAGAGCTCACAGACCCTGGTTTCGCTGGTGGCGGCGGAGATCCGCGTTCCGCGATCATGGTCAAGCGCCGGTGGAGACTCCGTCGGTCGAATTCACGGGAGGTTACTTGCGAACCGTTGGCTGCGCCTTATGTTTCCTGGCGCCGGCTCGCGCCGCCCTCAGGTCCAATTTCTCGTAATCGCTGGGGATTTCAAACAAGCTGGCCGCTTGTGGTCCCTCCTGAATGTTTTGAAGTTCGGCTGCGCCCTTTTCGCCTTCCCACTTCACGACGAATCGCAACTTGCGATCGACCCACGCGGTACCGGTGTCTCCATTGCCTGAGGTGCCGGTATATTTCACGGCGCTGCGACCGTTGATGGTGTCGTCGCCAGCTTTGGTGCAGGATTTCGGTATGCCCACACTTTTCTCCCAGGCGGCACAAGCATGGTCAGGGTCGTCAACGATAAAAAAAGGAATGGACGAGGGAACGTGTCCCGGCGGGGAGACGACATACGACTTGCTATCGGGCAGCACCATCGCACTTTGCCTCTGGGCCAGGCTGAGAATGACGTAATTGGGATGGGCTTGCCCAGCGGTCTCAAGGCGCACTTTACCTGCGCTGACGTTGACTTTGCTATTGGCGGCCCCCGCCGGCTTTTGGCGGACCAGGTCCGCGCTGAATTCCTGAGCAACATGCGGGCAAACTCACACAGATCAGCAACAGCAGGCCTGTCATTCGGAACACGAGTCTACGAGACACAAAGGATCTCCTTGGGTTGTTGTGGATGAGAACGCTCACAATCGGGGGCTGGCAGTAGGAAGGATAGCAAAACAACGAGGGATGGCCAAGCAACTCAGTGCGCGCCCGGATGTGGGCTTTGGCAAACGCGCGTTCGACCCACTTCGACATGAGGTAGTGTTGATGATCGACATAGCCGCAACGACGATAGACTTCCAAGGCAGTGGCGTTTTCGCGGACGACCTCAAGGTGGATCGAGCGAATTTCAAATGCGCGGGCCTGATCCTCCACAAACTCAAGAGCACGGCGTCCCCACCCGCGGCCGCGATGAGATTCCCGCAAGTAAAACTCGTCGATGAAGGCATCGCGTCCGAGATATTCAAGGCTGTAGCCGAAGGTGAGTACCACGTAGCCGACCGGGTGATCGGCCTCGCAGATCAGTTAGGCCCGGCCGAAGGAAGGGTCGCGTAGAAAGGCGAGCAGCGCGACGCGAGCTTTCGGTTCGTCAAAGGCGTGGCCGTCGAAGGCGTAGTAGTCCCGCATCATAGCGAGCAGGAGCGGGGCGTCGAATTCGTTGGCGAGGCGAAACGATGGTTCCATGGGTCAGGAGAGGTTCTCGATGGCGAGGGACATTCCCATGCCGCCGCTGACGCAAAGAGTGGCGACCCCGCGCCTGGCGTGGCGTTTGCGCATTTCGTGCAAGAGCGTAACGGTGATGCGCGTGCCGGTGCAGCCGATGGGGTGACCCAGGGCGATGGCGCCGCCGTTTACGTTCAGCCGGGCGCGATCAAAATGGAGGTCGCGATCGCAGGCCAATACCTGGGCGGCAAAGGCCTCGTTCAGTTCGACCAAATCAAAATCGGCGAGTCGCAGGCCATGTTTCTTTTCCAACTTGTGGAGGGCCGGAACCGGGCCGATCCCCATGATGCGCGGATCGACGCCGACGGAGGTGACGGCGAGAATGCGCGCCAGCGGCGTAAGGTTGTGCTTTTTCACGAATGCCTCGCCGGCGAGCACCATGGCGGCCGCTCCGTCGGTAATGCCGGACGAATTGCCGGCAGTGATGGTACCGGTCTTCGAGAATACCGGGGCCAGCTTGGCCAGTTTTTCGAGGCTTGCATCGGCGAAGGGATGTTCGTCCCGGTTGAAGACGTGTGTTCCCTTCTTGCTTTCCAGGGTGACGGGAACCAATTCTTCCTGGAAACGGCCGGCCGCGATGGCGGCAGCAGCGCGGGTTTGCGAGGTGAGCGCAAATTCGTCCTGTTCGTCGCGCGGGATCTTGTATTGTTCGGCCAGAATCTCGGCCGTCTCGCCCATCACCATTTTGGCCAGCGGGCAGAAGAAACCGTCGCGATACATTCCGTCGACCAACTCCTGATTACCGAGCCGGTATCCCCAGCGCGCGCCGTCGAGGTAGAAAGGCAGCCGCGACATGGATTCGGTCCCGCCGGCAAGCACGCATTCCAGATTTCCGGAAGCGATTTCCTGGTAGGCCAGCGCAATCGATTTCATGCCTGAGGCGCACGCCTGGTTGACCGTGTAGGCAGGAACCTCCTGGGGAACGCCGCTGCGAATGGAAATCTGGCGAGCGGGATTGGGGCCGCCTCCGGCCTGGCGGGCGTTGCCGAAGATGGTTTCCTCGACCTGCGCCGGTTCAATGCCGGCGCGTTCGATGGCGGCCCTGGCCGCGACCACACCCAGGTCCGCCGCGCTGAGAGAGGCCAAGGAGCCGCCGAACTTGCCGATCGGGGTGCGCACTGCGGAGAGAATGTATACGTCCGACAAGCGGAGCCCTCCAAACTTTTTAGTCTAGCATTGCGAAGCGGGCCCGGCCGAGCCTGGACCGCGGTACTGAAAGCTTGCGGCGAGAGTACGCGCTGAGTGGGCGCGCAGCCGGGTGGCATTCGCCGCGAGAGACGCTCAGGCAGTAAACTGACCATTCCTATGAACTACATTTACGGTCTCAACGCGGTCAGCGAAGCGATCAAAGCTCGCGGGCGTGCCTTCCAATGGGTCGGGCTGGCGAAGGAGCGCCACGACCTACGGCTGCAACGGATCATCGAAGAATGCCGCAAGCTGGGCGTGCCGGTGCGCTTCCTGCAACGCACCGAACTCGATCGCATGGCGGGCAATGCCGCGCACCAGGGGGTGGTGGCGGTCACCTCGGCGAAGCAGTACAGCGGTCTGGAGGACGTGGTCGAAGCCAAGCGGGGGACGTACTCGCTGATCGTGGTGCTGGACGGGGTGGAAGATCCACACAACCTGGGCGCGATTCTTCGCACGGCGGATGCGGCCGGGTGCGATGGGGTCATCATCCCGGAACGGCGGGCGGCGGCGGTCACCGGGGTCGTGACCAAGACCTCGGCGGGAGCGAGCGAGCATTTGCCGATTGCGAAGGTCACCAACATCGCCCGGAGCGTCGAGGAATTGAAGGAACGAAACATCTGGGTGGTTGCGCTCGACGAGCGCGGTTCCCAGACCTACGACGCGCTGGACTACAACATGGATTGCGCGATCGTGCTGGGGGCAGAGGGCAAGGGGGTGCACGACCTGGTGCGGAGGAAGTGCGATTTCCAGGTCTCGATCCCGATGCTGGGGAAGGTTTCGTCTTTGAATGTATCGGTAGCGGCAGGCGTGGTTCTTTATGAAGTAGTACGGCAGCGGCGAAAAAAGGCGACACAGGGTTCCGAATGAATGGTGTTTTTGTGCTGTGCGTCCTGGTTGGCTCAGTGGTGGGCGGTTTCGCTCTCGATCGGGAGGCATTCACCTTCACGAAGTACGACCTTAAGGTTCGAATCGAGCCGCAGCAGCAAAGGCTCGCTGTCCGCGGTACGGTCACCCTGCGCAACGACTCCACGACGGTGCAGAGAAACGCCAGCTTGCAGATCTCGTCGAGCCTTACCTGGCGGTCGATCCAGGCGGAGGGGAAACCGCTCCAATTTGTCAGGCAGCCGTATATCTCCGATATTGACCACACGGGCGAACTCTCTGAAGCGATCGCGACTCTGCCGAAAGAATTGCCGCCCGGGGGGACAGTGGAACTTGCCATCGGCTACGAGGGAGTGATCGCGCGCGATGCGACCCGGTTGATCCGGATCGGCCTGCCCAAGGACGCGGCCCTGGCCAGCGACTGGGACCAAATCAGCACGCTGTCCTCAGCAGTCCGCGGTGTGGGAAGTGTCGCCTGGTATCCGGTATCGATGGAAGCGGCGAATCTTTCCGAAGGCAACAGCCTCTTTGAGAGACTCGGTCGCTGGAAGCAGCGCGAGTTGAACGCACAGATGTCAATTGAGATAGACCACTCGGACCCGAGCGGCCAGGCTGCGCAAACGCTGTTGTGCAACGGAAAGAATGTGCCCTTCGCGGAAGCGACAAGTGCGGTGGAGTCGGTGCGCACAGACTGTTCGCTTGCCCCGGTGGGGCTCAACGTCCCGAGCTTCGTTCTGGGAAACTACCAGATCCTCGATGGGCCCTTTGTGCGGATCGCGTATCGCCCCGAGCACAAGTCGAATGCCGAAAAGTTCGCGCAGGCAGCGGAGATGGTCGCGCCCTTCATCGCCGAATGGTTTGGCGCGCCCCGCGAGAAGGCGGTTGTAGCGGAACTGTTCGATGCGGCGGCGTCGCCGTTCGAGGGGGGCGCAATGCTGCTGACTCCGCTCGGCGATACCGATCCCAAGCTACTGCAGGTCGCGCTGGTTCATGAACTGACGCACGCGGCGTTTTCGTCGAACCGTCCATGGATCTACGAGGGGCTTGGTCACTTTTCCCAAGCGGTGTACCGCGAGCGGCAGGAGAACCGGCAAGCCGCGCTCGATCTGATGGGACTGCATCGCTCGGCGGTTGTCGCGGCCGAGAAGGCGGTGGCCGCACGGCCGAAAGACGTGGCCGAGGAGGCGTTGATCACGACCACGGTGGAGGAGTTCTACCGCAGCAAGGCCGCGTATGTCTGGTGGATGCTCCGCGACATGATGGCCGAGGAACACTTGAAAAAAGCACTGGCCAGTTACCGGCCGGAGCAAGACACGGATCCGGCATATTTTCAGCGCGTGGCGGAAGCGGAGTCGCAAACGCGATCTGCAGTGGTTCTTTGACGATTGGGTTTACCATGACCGCGGCCTACCCGACTTCCGCGTAGAAGGTGCTTTTGCGAGGAAGGCGTCCGCGGACAACTACCTGGTAACCATCACCATCGAGAATCTGGGATCGGCCGGGGCCGAGGTTCCGGTCGTGGTGCGCTTTGACGGCGGGGAACTGACGGATCGGGTGGAAGTGCGCGCCCAGGCAAAAGGTGTGATCCGGGTCTCTACGCCAAAGCCACCGACGCAGATTGTGGTCAACGACGGCAGCGTACCGGAGAGCGACATGAGCAACAACGTTCTAAAGGTGGAGAGCTCGAAAATGTAGAGCTCACCACAGAGGCACAGAGCCACGGAGAAAAACGACGCGGCAAAGCGCGACAAATGTTGTTGATCGGGTTCTTGATCTTCGTGGTGTGAGCGGCAGGTTTTCAGAGGGTCTACGGGAGGGAATTTGGCCTATATCCAGTTTCTGGGCGCAGCGGGCACGGTGACCGGGTCCAAGCATCTCATTAACACCTCCGTCGACGGCGATGGCAAGAGAGGAATCCAGGTCCTGATTGACTGCGGTCTTTACCAGGGGATAAAAGAGTGGCGCGAGCGCAACTGGAAAGAGTTGCCCATTCCGGCGCAGGAGATCGACGCGGTCATCCTGACCCACGCGCACCTTGACCATTGCGGCTGGATTCCCCGACTGGTGAAGGGAGGATTCAAGGGTCCGATCTTTGCGACCGCGGCGACTATCGATCTGTGCGGCATCATCCTGCCAGATTCCGGACACCTGCAGGAAGAAGACGCGGCCTTCTACAACAAGATCAGGAAGTCGAAGCATGATCCAGCGCTGCCGCTTTACACCTTCGAGGAAGCGCAGGGATGCATGCAGTATTTTCGCGCCACCGAGGTCGGTAAGGACGTGCAAATCAGTCCCGAGCTTTCGTTTCGGTTCGTTCCGGCAGCGCACATCCTGGGCTCGTGCATGGCTGAGATTTCACTGCAAACGGGCGGACAATTGCGGCGGCTGTTGTTCACGGGGGATATCGGCCGCGTCCGCGATCACACGACGGCGCCGGGAAAAGTTGTCCATTCGGGTCCCCACGAGGGCGAGATTGCCGACCTCATGGTGATGGAATCGACGTACGGGAACCGCGTCCATCCGCACAGCGATCCGCGGCCCGAACTGGCGCAAGTGATCCGGCAGACGGTCGAGCGGGGTGGTTCGATCGTGGTGCCCGCTTTTGCCGTGGAACGCACACAGAAATTCGTTTTCATGATCAAGGAGATGATGGAAGCGGGGCAGATCCCGAGAATCCCGGTATTCTGCGACAGCCCGATGGCCATCAAGGCGGTCGAAATCTATCTCAAATACGAAGACGAGTACACGGAAGAAGCGCGCACGCTGATTCGGAAATACGGGTCGCCGCTAGAGTGGCCGGGCTTCGGATTCGCGTCCACCGCCGACGAATCGAAGAAGATTAACCAAGTGCACTACCCCACGATCATCGTTTCATCCAGCGGCATGGCGACCGGCGGGCGGATTCTGCATCACCTTGCACAGCGCCTGCCGGACCCGAAAAATACCGTGCTCTTTATCGGGTTCCAGGCTCCGGGTACGCGCGGGTTCAACATCAAAAGCGGCGCACGAGAAGTGAAAATCTTTGGCGACTTTGTCCAGGTTCGCGCCCAGATCGCCGCCTTCGAACAGTTCAGCGATCACGCCGACCCGCCCGAACTGCTCGAGTGGCTGCACACCTTCCCGAAAAAGCCGAGTGTCACCTACCTGGTGCACGGCGAGCCGAGCGCGTCTTCCCAGTTGCGTGACGTCATGACAAAAGAGTTGGGATGGAACGTGAAGGTGGCGGAGTGGATGGAGAAGGCAGACGTGCAGTGAACGGGCCGCCGCGGTTGGCGGGTGGTTGGGAGGTTCCATGACTGAAGCAGAGTTCAAAAAGCATCTGGAAGCCGCGGAAAAAAGTCCCAAGGAGATCGCGGCTGCCGTGTCGGGACTCGCACCCGCAGTGCTACGCTACAAGCCTGACCCCGCCAAGTGGTGCATCCTGGAAATTCTGGGTCACCTGGCTGACATCGAGATTGTCTACGGCTACCGTCTTCGACAGATGCTCGCCGACGAAAAGCCGGTCATCGCGCCCATGGATCAGGACGCTTGGGCCAAGAATCTGGGCTACATGGAAACGCCAGCGCCGGAACTGGTCGCGCTCTACGGGCTGAACCGGCATCACAACCTGCGCTTGTTGCGCCGGCTGAAACCGGAAGACTTGGAGAAGTCGGCGTTTCACCCCGAACACAAGAAAGATGTAAGTGTGGGCCGGCTTGTCGAGCAGATGGGGGGCCATGGTGCGAGTCACCTGGCCGAGGTTGAGCGGTTAAAGAAAGAAGCAGGAAGAAGTAGGGAAGAAGTAAGGGTGGCGAGCTACGGGCGATGAGCTAGGCCTGCCGCTGGGTGAAGGCTGCCAGTGCTTCCAGCTTGGCTGCGGCGGCGCGGGAGTCGATGGAGTTCGCCGCCAGGGGTAGAGCATCGGCGAGATGATTGGCTCGGCCAGCGGCGACCAGAGTGGCGGCGGCGTTGAGCAGCACCACATCCCGGCAAGGCGACTTCTTCCCCGCCAGCACCTCGCGAATGATCTTCGCGTTTTCGATTGCGTCGGCGCCGGAGATGGCGCCAGTCGGAGCGCGCGCCAGCCCGAATTCCTCGGGAGTCACCTCGTAGGTGCGAACCTGGCCGTCGCGGACTTCGGCTACCCGTGTGGGGCCGGTGATGGTGATCTCGTCCAGGCCATCGCAGCCGTGGACCACCAAAGCGCGCCGCACGCCCAGCATACTCAGAGCCTCTGCCAGTTTCTCCACCAGGTCGTCGGAGTAAACGCCGACTACCTGGGCGGAAGCGTGCGCGGGGTTGGTCAGCGGGCCTAGAAGATTGAAAACCGTCCGCAAGCGGAGTTCGCGGCGGGCCGGCTGCACGTATTTCATCGCCGAGTGCATCGCGGGCGCAAACAGAAAGGCGATGCCGACTTGCTGCAGGCATTCCGCAACCCGTGCGGGCGGCAGGGTGATGTTGACGCCCAGGGCCTCCATCACGTCGGCCGAACCGCATTTCGAGGTCACGCTGCGGTTGCCATGCTTGGCCACACGCACGCCGGCCCCGGCTGCCACCAGGGCAGTGGCGGTGGAAATATTGAAGGTCCCGCTGGCATCGCCGCCGGTTCCACAGGTGTCGACCAGAGCGTCGCGCTCGGTGCCGCTGACGTCGATGGTCGAGTTGCCGATTACGGGGAGAGGGGTGGCGGCGGCGCGGATCGCCTCCGCGAAGCCCACGATCTCCTCGACCGTCTCGCCCTTCATATGCAGTGCGACCAGCAGGGCGGCAATTTGGGCGTCGGTGCACTTCCCGGTGAGGACCTCCGACATCACCGCGCGCGCCTCGTCTCGCGACAACGATTGGCGGTGGTTGGCGATACGGTGGAGGGTTTCGACGATCATTCCGCTACAGGGTAGCATCGTTTTCGGATGGGATAGCGGTCACACGAGAATGTGACGGCTTGTGTTTGCCCTATCCATAAGGCTTCTATAGAATCAAACGTTTGCTGCCCTCAGTCGAAAGCCGCAAGCGGGACCCTGCCCGGAAATACGGAGTGATCCTTAAAAATCGGGAATCATTATGAAAATTCATGAGTACCAGGCAAAAGCAATCCTGAAGAAATACGGCGTGGCGGTGCCGCGCGGCGAGATGGCCGAAACGCAGGGAACAGGCAGAATCGATCGCGAAGGGTCTTTTTGATGGCGGTGCGACGGGCGTGGTGGTGAAAGCGCAGATTCATGCCGGAGGCCGAGGCAAGGGCGGAGGGGTAAAGATCGCAAAGTCGGTGCAGGAGGCGGGCGAGCTGGCCGCCAAGATGCTGGGGATGACGCTGATAACGCACCAGACCGGACCGGAAGGGCGGATTGTGCGCCGGTTGCTGATCGAAGAAACGCTGCCCATTGAGAAGGAACTCTACATCGGCATCCTGGTGGATCGTGGAGAAGGGAAGCCAGTTTTTATGGCGTCGGCCGCGGGCGGCATGGATATCGAGCAAGTCGCCGCTGAAAATCCCGATGCCATTCTCAAGGAGTACATCGAACCCGGCATGGGCCTGGAAGCCTTTCAGGCGCGGAAAATCGCGTTCCAACTCGGGTTGAAACCGCCAATGATCAACCAGGCCGTGCAGCTGATGACCGGCCTGTTCAAGGCGTTCGAAGAGACCGACGGATCGCTGGTGGAGATCAACCCATTTATCACGACGACGGACGGCCGGCTGTTCGCGCTGGACGCGAAGATCAATTTCGACGACAACGCGCTCTTCCGCCATCCCGATTTGCGCGAGCTGCGCGATGTTACCGAAGAGGATCCGCTCGAAGTGGAAGCTTCGAAGTACAACTTGAACTACATCAAGCTGGACGGCAGCGTGGGTTGCATGGTGAACGGCGCCGGGCTGGCGATGGCGACCATGGACATCATCAAGTATGCGGGCGGCATGCCGGCGAACTTTCTGGATGTGGGTGGCGGGGCGAACGCCGAGCAGGTTACGCACGCCTTCGAGATCCTGCTGAGCGACAAGAACGTGAAGGCGGTGCTGATTAACATCTTTGGCGGCATTTTGCGGGTGGATACGCTGGCCACCGGCGTTGTGGAAGCGGCCAAGAAGACGCACATTCAGCTGCCGATCGTGCTGCGCCTGGAGGGAACAAACGTGGAAGCGGGACGGCAGATCCTGAAAGACTCCGGCCTGAATTTCATCGTGGCCGAGACCATGAAAGATGCGGCGGAAAAAGTAGTGGCCGCAGCCAGAGGGTAGGGGCAGCGTCCTTTCGGGACAGCCGGCAAAATGCCGGCGCGATTACCCGAGGGGAAGTTTATGGGGACGCAATCAATGGGTTCCTAAGAAGAGAGTAATCATGGCAATCCTGGTCAATAAGAATACGCGACTGATCGTGCAGGGACTGACCGGACGCGAAGGCACGTTTCACGCCAAGGCGAGCGCAGAATACGGAACGCAGGTGGTCGGCGGGGTCACGCCGGGCAAGGGCGGAACGCACGCACGAGGGCTGGCCGATCTTCAACACGGTGCAGGAGGCGGTCGACAAAACGGGCGCGAATGCATCCGTGATCTTCGTGCCGCCACCCTTTGCCGCGGATGCGATCATGGAAGCGGCGGACGCGGAAATCGAGCTGATTGTCTGCATTACGGAAGGTATTCCGACGCTCGACATGGTGCGTGCCTGGGAGTTTTTGCAGACGCGGCGCTCGCGGCTGATCGGCCCTAATTGCCCTGGCATCATATCGCCCGGCAAGTGCAAGATCGGGATCATGCCGGCCCACATTCACAAGGAAGGCAACATCGGCATCGTGTCGCGCTCGGGCACGCTGACCTACGAAGCGGTCTACCAGTTGACCACACGGGGCATCGGACAATCGACGGCGATCGGCATTGGCGGGGATCCAATCATCGGAACCAACTTTACCGATGCTCTGGAACTGTTTAACAAGGATCCGCAGACGGAAGCGGTGATCATGATCGGCGAGATCGGCGGCAATGCCGAGGAGACCGCGGCGGAGTATGTGAAGAAGAATATGAAGAAGCCGGTAGTCGGCTTCATCGCGGGGCAGACGGCGCCAGCGGGCCGACGCATGGGGCATGCGGGCGCGATCATTTCGGGAGGCAAGGGAACCGCCTCGGAGAAAATCAAGGCGATGGAGGCGGCGGGCATCAAGGTGGCGAAATCGCCCGCAGCGATCGCAGAGACGCTGCTGTCCGTGCTGGGAGCGGTGGCGAAGGCCTGAGTGAATCCCGCGAAGCGGCCAGGAGCAAAGGCCGGGGAGGGAATTCACCGGGCGCAAGGTTTTGCTAACGATCAACGACCAAGGACCAACGACCACCATGAAGACGCTGGAACGCACACTGACCATCATCAAACCGGACGCGGTGAAGAAAAACGCGGTCGGCGACATCATCGAGCAGTTCGAGAAGAACGGTTTCCGCATTCTATCGATGAAGATGCTGGAAATTTCCAAACACCAGGCGGAGCAGTTCTATGCGGTACATGCGCATCGACCGTTCTACAACTCGCTGACCAATTTCATGTCGAGCGGCCCGATCGTGGCGCTGGCGCTCGAGAAGGAAAACGCAATTGCCGATCTCCGCAAGCTGATGGGCGCCACCAACCCGGCGCAAGCGGAGGAGGGCACCATCCGCAAGAAGTGGGCGAGCACGATCGAATTTAACGCGATCCACGGCTCGGATGCTGACGACACCGCGCGTTTTGAGCTGAGCTTTTTCTTTGCCGGGTATGAGTTAGCAAAATAAGCTTTCCGCTCTCAGCGCTCAGCCCGCAGTTTGAGAGCAGAGATGTTTAGACATTCCTGAGACCTGAGACCCGACACCTGGAGTCCTATGCCTCTCGTGCAAGTGACCATGCTACAAGGCCGCACGGCCGATCAGAAGCGCAAGATCGCACAGCGCATCACCGACGCGATGGTGGAAGAAGCCGGCGCCCGCCGCGAAGCCATCGTGGTGACGTTTGTGGAAGTCTCGAAGGAAAGCTACGCCTCGGGCGGCGTGCTGATGATCGATAAGAACACGTGACTGCCCGTAGTGGCTGAGCACCCTGCCGGACTGAGCCAGCGGCAGCGGGACGTTCCGCACGTCGATTATCCCAGGGGCTCGAACAGATGACCCTCGACCCGGTCCGCGACTTTTGGCAGTTCTTTCTTGGCGAACTGCAGGAAGTGGGGGGCGGCGCGATGGGCTTCGAGCGCCGCGTCGTCCTTGTACTGCTCGTAGATGAAGTACCGGCGTGGTTCCGTCTTGTGCCGGTGAACGACATACATGGCGCAGCCCGGTTCTTTACGGGATGCCTCGGTCAGCTTGGCAAAAACTGCGGCCGCGTCATCTTCATGCCCTACTTTCGCCATCCAGGTCACAGCCAGGACAACCATTGCACGCTCCATTGGTATGGTTTAAGGCTTTGCGTCTGCCTGCACTCTGCCCGCCGCCTTCATGGCGGCGGAGAATTCGTCCACAAACATGGTGTGATCCCGATCGGGGCCGGTCGAGACCATCCCGACGCGGGCGCCGCTCTCTTTCTCAAGAAATGCCAGATACTCGCGCGCCTGCCTGGGCAACTTCTCCATGGCGGTGATGCCCTGGGTTGAAGTTTTCCACCCCGGCTTGGTTTCGTAAATGCATTCGATCGTGTCGTAGCCGCTGGCCTGCGCCGGAATCTCGTCGGTTACTTTGCCATCAATCTTGTAGCCGACGCAAATGGGAATCTCTGAAAACTCATCGAGCACATCCAGCTTCGTCACCACCAGCCACGAGATGCCGTTAATCATGCCAGCGTAACGAAGAAGAGGCAAATCCATCCAGCCGCAACGTCGGGGACGCCCGGTGACGGCGCCGAACTCCTTGCCTCGGGCGCGCAGCAACTCGCCCTGTTCGTCGTTGGCTTCGGTGGGGAACGGGCCGCCGCCGACGCGGGTGCAGTAGGCCTTGGTCACGCCGATGACCATGTCGATGGCGGTGGGCGCGACGCCAGTACCGATGACAGCGCCGCCAGAGGTAGCGCTCGAGGAGGTTACAAACGGGTAGGTTCCATGGTCGATGTCGAGCATGGTTCCCTGGGCGCCTTCGAACACCACGGACTTGCCCTCGGCCAGCGCGCGATTCAAATAGGCCGCAGTATCGCGAACGAAAGGCGCGATCTTTTCGGCTGCCAATGCGTACTCCTCGAACATCTTGTCGGAGTCCAGCGGTTCGGAATTGAACAAGGCATGCGCAATCATATTTTTTTCGCGCACCGCGTTCTCGATGTGAGTCTTCAGCAGTTTGAGGTCGAGCAGGTCGGCAACTCGAAGACCACGCCGGCCCATCTTGTCTTCGTAGGCCGGTCCAATCCCGCGGGAGGTGGTACCGATCTTGACGCGGCCGGGAGCGTTCTCCGAGGCCAGTTCGATCATGCGGTGGTAGGGCAGGATCACCTGCGCGCGGTTGCTGACGAATAGCGTGCCATCCACCTGCACGCCCGCTGCCCGCAGGCCGGCGACTTCCTTCAAGAAGGCGATCGGATCGAGCACGACCCCATTCCCGATCACGCTGCAGCAGCCGGCGCGGAGGACGCCGCAGGGCACAAGTTGCAGAATGAATTTCTTTCCGTTGATGATAACGGTGTGCCCGGCGTTGTGCCCGCCGGCGTATCGCGCCACGACCGGAAAACCTTCCGAGAGGACGTCGACGATCTTGCCTTTGCCCTCGTCGCCCCATTGCGCGCCCACGATGACCGCAGCCTTACCCTTTTTCACAGCCAGCTCCGTCCCAAAGAAGTAATCGGACCCCGGGTTCGCACACACGCGCTTCGCCCGCGGGCCTTCGCCGTCTTGAAAAAGTGACTGGGATTTGAGCGGATCGGGGTGTGTACAAGTAAGAATACCTTGTCCGGGCAGAGATGGGCAATCAGAAGCCGCTCACCAGGGCCATGGGCGGTGCCGCCCGCGACGCTCCCCGCTGGTCGCCCGGTTCATTACAGAGAGACTTCGTCGACGTAGCACCAACGCCAGTCTTCCCCGGGTTCGAAGGACCGGATGAGGGGATGGGTGGTCTGGTGAAAATGCTTGGTTGCATGTTTGTTCTTGGATGAGTCGCAGCAGCCGACATGGCCGCATTCGAGACACAGGCGCAGGTGCACCCAGGTATCGTGCATCTCGAGACATTCCTTGCAACCCTTGCCGCTGGGAGTGACTTTCTTAATTGTGTTCTGGTGGGTACAGGTTGTGGCCATGAATCACCTCACGATTTCTCTTTTGCGTCCAACCCATCGCGGACAGAAGCGTCGCGGCGAAATACAGCTAACAGCGGTTTCGACGCTGGGAAGCGGAAAGAGGATTCAAAAGTTACGCGCGTGGGGCGAGCGCGGTGGATTCGACGGGTGAGCAGGCCCGTCGCTCCAAGGACAATTCAGGCGATCACTCGGGATGTTCTTCGAGGAAGCGCTCGGACTCGATGGCGGCCATGCAACCGGTTCCCGCGGCGGTAATGGCCTGGCGGTAGCGGCGGTCGACGACGTCCCCGGAGGCGAATACGCCCGGCACGCGCGTGAAGACGTAATCCAAGGTTTTCAAATAGCCGTCGTGATCCATGTCGAGTTGGCCTTCGAAGATTTTCGCGTTGGGCTCGTGTCCGATACCCAGGAACAGCGCGCTGGTGGGAAAGTCGTACGCCTCCAGGGTCTTGAGATTGCGCAATTTGAGGGCGGTGACCTCCTTCTTGCCGACGTCGTGGACATCGTCGACGACGGTGTCGGTGAGGAAAGCAATCTTGGGATTCTTGCGGGCGCGTTCGAGCATGATCTTGGATGCACGAAAGGCATCGCGGCGGTGGATGATGGTTACCTTGGTGGCGAATCGAGTGAGGAAGTTAGCCTCTTCCATGGCGGTATCGCCGCCGCCGACCACCACGACTTCTTTTCCGGAGAAAAAGAATCCGTCGCAAGTGGCGCAGGAACTTACGCCGTGACCGATGAGTTGCTGTTCGTGGGGCAGGCCAAGCCAACGGGCGGAGGCGCCGCTGGCGATGATCAAGGTCCGGGTATGGACCTGGTGTTTTCCAGCGTGCAGGAGAAAAGGGCGCTGGCTGAGATTCGCGCTGGTGACATGGCCGAGCATGTATTCGGCGCCGAAGCGTTGCGCCTGCTTACGCATATTTTCAATCAACTCGGGGCCCTGAATCCCTTCGGGGAAGCCGGGAAAGTTTTCCACCAAGGTGGTGATGGAAAGCTGTCCGCCGGGCTCATGGCCTTCGATGACCAGAGGTTTCAGGTTGGCGCGCGCTGCGTAAAGGGCGGCCGTGTGTCCGGAGCAGCCCGAGCCGATGATGACGACGTTGCGAATGTCCATAGTGTCGATTCGTTAGATTACGCAAATGCAAATTGGGTGCAAACCAGGATGCGCGAGCTTCCAGAGCCCCCGTTGGCAGCCTGCGTGGGTGGTGTCAGGGCCCCCGGCGGCATCCTGTCCCGCACCTGAGCTTCCGGTTGCTCCCGCGAAGACTCTTGACCGCTAAGATCGCAAAGAATAGCCGTATCGGAGGTGAAGATCAAACCGTTCCCGGGCGTCACTTCTTTTCTGGACGCTGATCTGCGCTCCTGGTTTCTGGCTTGTGCGCCGCGCCGTGCGCCTTTTGTGCTGGGCCCCGGGCCGCCGCCTTCGAGGCAGCCGCGACCCGCGACAATTCGTCTGGAACCGTCCGCTGGGCGTTCAACAGCCTCCGGTAATTGGTCAGGATCGACGAGGCGCCGGCGAACAGCGGCTCATAGGCGCGCTGGTCCGGGGCGGGACCGCCTTCAGCGACCGTGCAGCGAGCCAGCACCACCGAAGACTTCCCGAAGCGCTCCAGTTTGATACGGCTGGCGGGAGTGGAGGCGGCCAGCATGGTTGCCGGGCTGGTGACGGCGGAGGCGCTGTCCTCGATCGATAGCTGCACTAGGTCCTTGGGGTCGCGCACGTGCAGGACCAACGTCTCGATCATGTTCTTTCCGTCGTGGCTGAAGGAGTACTGGACGGTTGAGAACAATGCCTGCATGGCGAACTCGCGGCGCAGCCGAACCCAGTTCGCGATGGAGGGCTCGTCGGACATCTGGGCGCTGGGGCCGGCCTGCAGAAATCCAGGAGCTTCGCCGAGACTCGACCGGCCGCGTGCCACTTCAAAGTCCTGGCTGAACATGGGCTGCTTGGGAACACGGGAGAGTGCGGAAGAGATTTCCTTCTGTTCCTCGGGCGATGGCGTGCAGACGTTCAGGACATTCACTTTCACCTGGGGCTGCTGCTGGCTGCACAGCGTGGCGGCGCACACCAAGGCGAAAGCTGCAACGAGGAATGAGAATTTGGGGAACACGCCGGTCATTCTAAATGAAGCGTGAACCGGATCGCGAGATTTCAGTCACCTGGCCGCAGAGAGCGCCGGGGCGTGACGGAAAGTGGGCAGGGAGGAAGCCGGTGCTGGGTTGAGAGGATGTCTTCGCTGCAGCCCTGTTCGAGGAAACGATACTCAGGGGACAGGGATGGCGGTCTTTCATTAGAATTTGGTGATGGCGAACTTAACCCTGGTCTATGGCATGCGGCTGCTACCTTCCGACGAGGTGGCTGAGGTCGGCGACGCTACCGTCAAGCTGAAGAGCGGGCGCGACGCGCACGTCACCATGCACGTGCTCGAGGGCAGCAAGGAAGACATTGAGAAGCAATTGAGGACGAGCCTCGAAGCGTTCTTCGATTTCTATCCTGAGATTTAGCGCGCCAGGATCACGGCTGATACCCCGGCCCGCGCAGGATCTTGCCGGGCAGGGTCCCGGTCATTTTGCCCTGGTCGATCACGGGCGCGCCGTTGACCAGCACGTATTCCATTCCCTGAGACAACTGATTGGGTTCGGCGAAGGTTGCGACGTCTTTGATGGCCGCGGGATCGAAGACCACCACATCGGCCCACATGCCGGCTTTCAGGACGCCACGGTCGGTGAGCCGCATGCGTTGCGCGGGCAGGGCCGAAAACTTGCGGATCGCATCTTCGAGCGAGAGCTTCTTTTCCTCCCGGACGTATTTGCGAAGGATGCGCGGGAAAGTGCCGTAAGCGCGTGGATGGGGATGCTCCTGCCCCAGCAGGCCTTCGGGCGATGTGCCGGACGAGTCGTTATCGATGGATACCCAGGGCTGCTGCAAAGCGAGCGCGATGTCATCGTCCGACATGCCAAAGACGGCGACGCTGGTGAAGGCGCGGTCTTCAATCAGCAGATCGAAGAGCGCGTCCATTGGATCCTGGTGCCGGAGTTTAGCCACGTCGGCGAGCGTCTTGCCCTGTAAAGGCAGGAGTTTGGGATTCTGGACAACTCCAATAAGGATCGCTTCCGGGCCGGGGATTTCCTGCCATTCGTTGTCCCAGTCGCCGGACGGTGTCAGCATGTCTTTGCGGATGCGGGCGCGGGTGGCGGGATCTTTCAGGCGCTCGATGAGCTTGGCGTCGCCTCCATCGTGGGCCCAGGGCGGGATGAAGGCGGAGAAGTCGTTGAACCAGGCGGGATAGGCGTAGGTGTCGGCGGTAACATCGCTGCCTTGCGCTCGCGCCGCGCTGATCCTGGCGACGACTTCGGGCATACGGTGCCAGTTGGCCTTGCCTGCCACCTTGAGGTGCCAGATCTCCACCGGAATGTGGGCCTCTTTGCCGATGCGCAGAGCCTCATCGATCGCGGGCAGAACAGAGTTGCTTTCATTGCGCATGTGGGTGGCGTAGATGCCGCCGAACTGGGCAGCCTCGGTGGCCAGCGCGATGATTTCCTCGGTCCTGGCGTAGGGCGCGGGCGCGTATTCGAGCGAAGTGGAGACTCCGATCGCGCCGTCGTGCATGGCGTCGCGCACGAGAGACTTCATCTGATCGAGTTGCGCGGGGTTGGGTTGCACGTCGGCATCACCAAGCACGAACCTGCGGACCTGGGTAGCACCGACGTAGTTGGCCACGTTGATGCCGATACCCTGCTTCTCGAGCCGGGCGAAGTATTCGCGAAAAGTGCGCCAATCGGGGGTGATTTTCAGGTGATCGAATTTTGTCTTGTCGGCCTGGATGATGGCGTCATTGAGTGGGGCAATCGAACCACCTTCGCCGGTGATCTCGGTGGTGATGCCCTGGTAGATCTTCGAGGGCAGGCGCGGATCGACCAGAATGGTCTGCTCCGACTGGCCCAGCATGTCAATGAAGCCGGGAGCGACCACCATGCCGCGCGCGTCGATGGTGCGCTTGCTGGTGGCGTTAGAGAGATTGCCGATCGCGGCGATCTTGCCTTCGCGGATGCCGATGTCCCCGGAATACCACGGGGAACCCGTGCCGTCGACGATGTGGCCGTTGGTGATGATGAGGTCGTAGGACGACGATTGCTGGGCAGAACTGAGGAGCACGATGCAGAGCATTGAGAACAGGACGGGGAGGACCCTCGACAGGCGCATTTTGATATTCCTCGTTTCAAGTTTCACAACTACTGTTCCGAAAATCCAAGTGGTGCGCCGGCGAACCATGGCGTGTGACCAGCTCCACTACGCGACCGCAGTTCGGGGCGTGCCGGCACGTAAGGCGAGCAGGGCGCCTAACGCAATCCAGATCGCCAGGGCCAGCCACTCATATCCAGAGAAGTGTCCGGGAACGAAGGGGAGGACCTTCATCAGGATCATCATCAAGCCAACCGCGATACCCGCCAAGGCAACGATACGCTGGCGGGGCGGCGGACCCATGGCGTAATAAGCCGCGCAGGCGGCCAGCCACCCGATCGCGGACGCGACCGAACCCACCTCCGAGATCGGCACCAGGATGGCATCACCCAGAAACATGCAGAGAGCGGTGGCGGCCCCAATCGCGAGCACGGCGATGGAGGGGGTGCGGTTAGCCGGATGAACGACCGCGACGCGGGGGTCGAGCAATCCGCGGCGGCCCATCGCGAACAGCAAGCGGGTCGAGGCCACGAAATTTCCGTTGAAGCACTTCACCAGCGAGAGCAAGGCGGCGGCCAGGATGGCGCGGACGATCCAGCGCGAACCGACGGCCCGCTCGAAAGCAACCGCCGTCATGAATTTTTCGCTGGTGAGCTGGCGCCAGGGAGCGACGTAGCCCACGGCCCCGATCACGATCGTATAGAAGAGGATGCCAACGACGATGGCCATCCCGATCGCGGTCATAAATGTTCGAGCACGAAACTGGGGGTTGGCTTCTTCGGCGGCCTTGGTGACGGACTCGAATCCCGTCATGAAATATGGAACAATCTGCATGACCAGAAAGATTGAGAGAAATGGCGTGTGAGAGAACGGAGGCGCAAAGTTTGCCGGGGACCCCCGGCTGACTCCAACGGTGACAAAGATGGTGAAAAGTCCCAAGGTTGCAAAGGCAGTCCAATTCTGGAAGGTCGCACTGAAGCGAATACCGCGGTAGTTCAGAATGGTCAGCAAGCCGGTGAGCGTCAGACCGATGATGAGGCGGGGAAGAAATACCGGCCTGCCGGCGACCCGGTACAACTCCATCGAGTCGAGAGCGGGGAAGATATAGCCTGCGATACGGCCGACCGCGACCGCCTCCCAGGGACAGACGATGAAGTAGGCCAGCATCATCATCCAGCCAGTGGCGAAGCTCACGGACCGTGGGAAGACTTTTGCGGTGTAGGCGACTTCGCCCGCGGCATCGGGCATGGCGGAGACGAGCTTGCCATAGACGTAGCCGATGGGCAGCAGGAGTGAGCCGCCAATCGCGAAGCCGAGCATGCCGCCGAGGGGACCGCCGCGCAGCAGCCAATCGTCCATGACCACCAGCCAGCCGACGCCGACCATCGTGCCCCATCCCAGGGTGAAGTAGTCGGTAAGGCGGAGCTTGCGGGCAAGTTCTGTCATTTTCGGGTCTCGGGACTCCGGTTTTCCAGGGAAGTCTGTCCGGCGTGCGATCGCGCAAATCGAGCGCTAAAACACGCAGATCAATTCGTAGAGCAAGTTGGCGGCGAGCAGGGACGTGATTTCGCCCGAGTCGTAAGGTGGAGAAACCTCCACCAGATCGCAGCCGACGATATTCAGGCCCCGCAGGCTCCGGACCAGGTCAAGGATCTGCGGGCTCGAAAGGCCGCCAACTTGCGGGGTGCCGGTACCGGGTGCGAACGCGGGATCGACCACGTCGATGTCGAGCGTGATATAGATGGGGCGCCGGCCAAGCTTTTTCAGGCGGTTCTTCACCAGAGCGATTCCGCCGCGATGAAATTCCTCCGAGGTGATGACCTGGAAACCGTGTTTGCGCCCGAACTGCGAAGTCATCTTTCGAATACACCTGGCCGCGAAGGCCGACCTGCAGAACATCTTTGCCGACCAGCAGACCTTCTTCCACCGCCCTGCGAACCGGGGTGCCATGCGAGTGGGGGCTACCGAAGTATCCGCTCCAGGTATCGTTGTGGGCGTCGAATTGGATCATGCCGACCGGGCCGAAGCGTTTGTGGATCGAGCGCAGAATGGGCAGCAGGATGGAGTGATCGCCGCCGACGCAAGCCGTGCGCGCACCGGCCTGGAGAACGTCATCGAGTTGCGCCGTGATGCGCTGGAAGGTGTCCTCGATCGACAGTGGGTTGATGGAAAGGTCGCCGTAATCGGCGATCCGGAATTTTTCGAAGGGACTGAGATTCAGCACCGGGTTCCATGGCCGAATGATGGCGGATTGCTCGCGCACATGGCGTGGGCCGAATCTGGGGCCGGGGCGGTAAGTCGTACCCCCGTCATAGGGGATGCCGATCAAGGCGATGTCGAGTTCGGCGGCCCGGGGAATATGGGGCAAGCGCATGAAGGTCGCGATCCCGGAGAATCTGGGATAGACAAGCGCATCGACCGGCTGCGGATTTTTCCTGGACGGTCTCTTCGAACTGCCCGGAGGCCTGGGCTTCATGGGTGGCGCGAATTATAAAGCATGGAGTTGCGGATGAAAGGGTTTTGAGCAGGAGGGAGTTTGTATGGCTCGCGACAGCGTGGGCAAGACTGCCCGCGCGAGGCCGAGCCCGGCAGATCCGCCGGCGCTACGATGGTCGACGCGGGGTCGAGGAGGTCAGGCTACGGCGCGAGCCTCGTCCATGGTGGCGTGGCTCGTCGAGGTACAGAGAATCTCGACAACGTCGTCCATGGACGAGATGTTAAATACGCAGGTCAGGCGGGTGCGGTCGAGCATTTCGCGCACGAAATCCGACGGATTCACCAGCTTCAGTTGGATGGCGTTATCGCGGGTCCAGCGATGCAGGAATACCAGCATGCCGAGGCCGCCGCCATCGAGCATTTCAACCTCGGAAAGGTCCAAAACCACGACCCTGGGTTGGTCCAGACCGGTCACGGCGTCCTTCAGAAAGTGGAGCGCTTCCCCGCGCACAACTCGTCCAGCGCACTGCAACACGGCCACGTCCCCGGTTTGCTCTCGCTTGATGCTTAAAGACATAAATTCCTCAGTGTGGCTAGGTGAACAATGGTTGTGGGGTGACTATGCTTGCGGTACCTCTATCTTAGACGAAGGTGACGGTGGAAGGTTTGCTCTTCGGGAACCCTTTGTTAAGTTCTTTGTCTACATCGGTTTTTGGACACGGCGGGGAATCGACTCCTGCACATCGTCTGCTAGAATCGTGCAATCTCGATGAATTTGAGCCACATAGATATTGTGGGAGTGGTTTTTCAGTTGATCGCATTTCTGTTCGCGATCAGCGTGCACGAGTCCGCGCACGCCTGGACCGCAAACCGTTGCGGAGATCCGACGGCGCGCATGCTGGGGCGCATCTCCCTGAATCCGATCCGACACATCGATCCCGTGGGCACGATCGTGATGCCATTGATTGCGCTTAGTCACCGGCTTTCCCGTCATTGGCTGGGCCAAGCCGACTCCTGTTGATCCCAGGAACTTCAAAAATCCGTGGCAGACGATATTTTGACCTCGGTGGCTGGGCCGATCAGCAACTTTCTGGTGGCAACGGGCACGGTCGTAGTCATGTTTGTGATTGCCAAGACCTCGATGGAGGGTCACGGCCTGGTGTCAACGATGCCTTTGCCTATAGCGGCGGGTATCGCGGGCATGGGAGGAACATCCTTCCTAGTTCCGCTGACGTTGTTCTTGTACGAACTGATGCTGATCAACATCGTGCTGGGAGTATTCAACCTGATCCCGGTGCCGCCCCTCGACGGCAGCCACGTGCTGCGTCATTTTCTGTCCGAGCCAGTGCGCCGCGCCTACGATGCCAGTGGGAATCTTCGGCTTGCTGGCTCTTGTGTATTTGGGAGGCAACCTGCTGATGCGGCTTGATTTCACCCTTTCTGCAGTTCTTTAATGGAGTACTCACGAGATTCTGATGCCCACTTCCAATCAACGCAAACGCGTGCTCAGCGGCATGCGCTCTACCGGGAAACTGCACCTCGGCAACTACGTGGGCGCCCTGCAGAACTGGGTGGGCATGCAGGATCAGTACCAGTGCTTCTTCTTTATCGCTGACTGGCATGCGCTCACGACCGATTATGCCGACACCTCGAAGGTGAAGGAGAACTCCATCGAGGTCATGCTCGACTGGCTGGCTGCGGGCCTCGATCCGGAGCGGTCGACGATGTTCATCCAATCGCACGTCCCGCAGCATGCCGAACTCCACCTGCTTTTTTCAATGATCACCCCGCTGGGCTGGCTGGAGCGGGTTCCGACCTATAAGGAGCAGCGCGAGAACATCACGGAGAAGGACCTGACCACGTACGGATTTCTGGGGTACCCGGTGCTGCAGGCGGCGGACATCCTGATCTACAAGGGTGATTTCGTGCCGGTGGGAGAGGACCAGGTGCCGCACGTGGAGTTGACGCGCGAAATCGCGCGGCGCTTCAACCAGTTTTACGGCAAGACCGCTGCGGTGTTTCCCGAACCGCAGCCGCTGTTGACGCCGACTCCGAAGTTGCCGGGAACGGACGGGCGAAAAATGTCGAAGTCCTACGGAAACACCCTGATGCTGACCGATCCCGAGCCGGTGGTGCGGCAAAAGTTGAAAACGATGGTGACGGATCCGGCGCGGGTACGGCGGAGTGATCCCGGAAATCCCGATCTGTGTCCGGTGGGCGACCTGCACAAGATCTTCAGCAGCAAAGAAACGATGGCCAAGGTGAATGAGGGCTGCCGGTCTGCGGGCATTGGTTGCATTGAGTGCAAAGGCTGGGCGGCAGATGCCCTGGTGCAGGTGCTACGACCCATGCAGGATCGTCGCCAAAAATATGAGGAGAACCCGCGCCTCGCGTGGGATATTCTGGAGGCAGGATCGGCGGCGGCCCGCAAGATCGCCGACGCCAGCATGAACGAGGTGCGGGCCTCAATGGGCATGTCGCTGGAGTATGAGTCTTTGAGCAAGAGCGGAAACGCGAAGTAATGGGGATCAATCGCGAGCATGAGTGAAGAAGTGAAGTCGATTTCGGGAGTGCTGATACCGAGCGAAGGGGTGGGCCCGGGCTCCGCGTCGATGGGCGCGGACAAGGCGGGCGCGAAGAGAGAGGCCAATGACTTTCCTTTCTCCGTCGCGGTGGCAGAAGTGTACGAGGGTCCGCTTGACCTGCTGCTCGACCTGGTCCGCAAGCAGGACATTGACATCTACGACATCCCGATCGCGCGGATCACAGCGCAGTACCTCACGTATGTGGAGCGGATGCGCGAGCTCGACGTGAACATCGCGGCCGATTTCATCTACATGGCGGCGGTACTGATCCACATCAAGTCGAAGATGTTGCTGCCGCGTGACCCGCTGGCTCCGGCGGATGCGCAGGACGATCCGCGCAACGAGTTGGTGAACCGGCTGCTCGAACACGAGAAGTTCAAATCGGCCGCGCAAATGCTCCTGCAGAAGCAGCAGATTGAGGACGCGATCTGGTCGAACCCTTCGCTGAAGGAGTTCAAGGATGCGGAAGGGACGGAGCCGGAGCTGGCGGCTGACGTGATCGACCTGGTGAAGACTTTCCAGCAGATTTTGGATCGTGCGCGTTCGCGGCCGATTCTGCAGGTGGACGAAGAGACCGTGACCGTCGGGCAGATGATCGACTATCTGCGGCGCAGGTTGTCTCTGGAAGACAAGCCGGTGCGGCTCAAACAGATCCTGCGCAATATCGATTCGCGCGCGGCCCTGGTGTGCATGTTCCTTGCGATGCTCGAACTGGTGCGGTTGCAGGCGGTGCAACTGCGGCAGGAGCGTTTGTTTGGCGAAATCCTGATTCGCAAGCATGTGGGATTCGACGCCATCATGAACGAGCACGCGGCGGTTCGGGATGATTGGAAGTAGAAGGGCGACTGATGGCTGATAAGTCGCAACGGCGAGCAGCCGGCCGAAGCAACAGAGTTAACCCAGGAAGCGGTCTTTCACATGAGCCTTAAAGCCAAAATCGAAGCGATAGTTTATGCCGCGGAGACGCCGGTCACGCTGGAGCAGATTTTCCAGTTGGTGAAGGAATCTTTGGTCGCGGAGCAGGATGGGCTGGATGATGCGGCGGCGAAATCGCGCGTGCGCGCCACCCTCGAAGAACTGGTCGTGGAATATGGGACGGCCGAGCACGGCATCGAACTGCGGCAGGTGGCGGGCGGATATCGCATGTCGACCAAGCCCGAGCAGCACGACATGGTGCGCGCCTTCGCCAAGAGCCTGAAGCCGCCGATTCGGCTGTCGCTGCCGGCGCTGGAAACGCTGGCGGTCATTGCTTACAAGCAGCCCGCCACCGTGCCCGAGATCAGCGAGATTCGCGGCGTGGATTCGGGGGGTGTGATTGCGACCCTGCTCGACCGGAAGCTCATCACCACCGCCGGACGCAAGGCCGTCATCGGAAGGCCGATTCTCTATAAGACGACGAAAGAGTTCCTGATGCGGTTCGGGCTGAAAGACGTGAATGAACTGCCCAGCATGGAGGAATTTGAAAAGCTGGTGGCGGAATCGTTCCAGAGCGACCTGTTGCCCGCGCCGGAGGATTCTGCCGGCGCCGGACCCGAGGCCGGCAGCCCGCCCGAGTTGAGTTCGCTGGAGGCGGACGTGGCGCACACAAGTGACGACCACGACACCGCCGAACCCGCGGTGCGCGACGAGCACGAGACCGTTGAGACTCATGCGGGAAGGCCGCAGGAGTAAATCCGTACCGCCCCGAGGCCACAGTCCTCAGATGGAGTGCGAGTGCCCGCTGAACGTCTGCAGAAAATCATCGCCGCCGCCGGAGTGGCTTCCCGCCGTAAGGCGGAGCAGTTGATTGCGGCCGGGCAGGTGCTGGTCAATGGCCAGCCGGTTACCGCACTCGGCTCGAAGGCCGATCCGGAGACGGATCACATTCGGGTAAACGGAAAACTGCTCAAGGGCGCGCAGCGTCACGTGTACCTGCTGCTGAATAAGCCGGTGGGATTCGTAACCACGGTCAGCGATCCGGAAAAGCGTCCCACGGTGATGAGCCTGATTCGCGGAGTAGGTAGTCGCGTGTATCCGGTCGGCCGTCTCGATTACGCCAGCGAGGGTCTGGTGCTGATGACGAATGACGGCGCGCTCGCGCACAAGTTGATGAAGGCCGCGTCCCACGTGGCCAAGACGTATGTCGTCAAAGTCAGCGGCAAGCCTCCTGAGCAAGCCATTGCGAAGCTACGCGCCGGGCTGTCGATCGCGACCGACGATGGCAAGCGCGTGCGAACGTCCCCGGCCAAGATCCGCATCGTGAAAGACGCCACCAACCCGTGGTACGAAGTGACGCTGATCGAAGGGCGCAACCGGCAGATCCGCCGGATGTTCGAAGAAGTCGGCCACCACGTGGAGAAGATCAAGCGCGTCAAGTACGGGCCAATCTCGCTGGACATTCCGCCGGGAAAGTTCCGCGCGCTCACGCTGAAGGAGGTCGACCGGCTTCGCACCGCCGCGGGACAGACGATCGGCGCGACTCTGAAGCACGAAGCCGCCTCCTGAGAACTCCCGCATGGGCCGCTTCTTCGATCTGATCACCGAACCAGTGCGGGCCGCGGGGCAGCACACTGGCCAGTCTTCGTCGCCGCTGCCCGAGCGGGATGCTTCCCTGGTGAAACTGAATGCGAATGAGAGCGCCTATGGACCTTCGCCCAAGGCGGTGGCCGCCATGCGAGCGGCGCTCGAATCCTCGCACCTGTATCCGGACGACGGCGCTTCCGCGCTGCGAGGAAGGCTGGCAGAGCATCACGGCTTGCATGCCGAACAGATCCTGGTGTGCCAATGGAACCACCGCACTGCTAGGCGTCATTGCGCGCACGCTTCTTCGCCCGGGTTTGAAAGCGGTCACCAGCGCGTGCTCGTTCATCTCCTATCCGATGGTGACGCATGCCGGGGGCGCGCAGTTGGTGGAAACGCCATTGCGCGAGAACGGATACGATCTGGATGCAATCCTGGCGTCCATCGGGGCGGATACGCGCATTGTATTTTTTGCCAATCCCAACAACCCAACCGGGACCCTGGCGGAAGCGGGCGCGGTGGACCGCTTTTTGGGGCGGGTGCCTGCTCACGTGGTGGTTGTGCTCGATGAAGCGTATTTTGACTACGCACACTACTTCGCGGCGCAGCGCGGCGTGAACCACCCTCAGGCAGCCGACTACGTTCGGGGAGACCGGAACGTAGTGGTTCTGCGAACATTTTCAAAGGCGCACGGGCTGGCGGGGATCCGAGTGGGCTACGCCATGGGCCCGGCGGAACTGCTGGCGTATTTCGCACGGGTGCAAGATGTGTTCGCGGTCTCGGCGATAGCGCAGGCCGGTGCGCTGGCTGCGCTCGACGACGAAGGGCATGTGCGTCATGCCGTCGAAAGAAATGCGGAGCAGTCGTTGTGGCTGGAGCGGGAAATCGCCGCCTTGGGTTACACCGTGGTTCCGAGCTGGGCCAACTTCCTGTTTTTTGACGTGAAGCAGGATGCCCGGGATTTCTCGCGGAAGCTTCGCCGAGAAGGTGTGCTGGTCAGGCCGCTGGCTGCTTGGGGAGCGGCAACCGGCATCCGCGTGACGCTAGGAAGGGAAGAGCAGAATCAAGCTTTTCTACGCGCACTGATTCAGGTTTCGAAGTAGAACGGCGGCGGGATCTTGACGACGCTGCAGCGGAAAGCCAGGCATCCACACGCGAAAAAGTGCACAGGTCCTTGGCTTCGCTCAGGATGACTGCTGCGACGTCCTGCGCGCGGTGCAAAGTGACGGACTGGTGAAGGTTATGATGCCCGCGTCATCGGTAGGCGGGCCGCACCAAACAAGCCGGCATCACTTCCGAGCAGAGCGCGGGTGATGATGGTCTTGCTTCCGGGACCGGGTTCCACCTGGCCGGAGGCGCCGGAGGACATGCGAAGCGGGTCGACGGGGGCAGTCGCGGCATACACCATGGCGCGCTGGCGCAATTCTTCGAAGATAGTGGGCGAGAACGCTTCCCACGCGCTGCATACGCCGCCGCCAATCACATACATCTCGAGGTTCAGGCCGTTGACCATACCGGCCAGGGCAATGCCGAGCGCGCGGCCAACCCGGCGGAAGATCCGACGGGCGTGTTCGTCGCCTTGAATGGCGAGGTTGTAGATTTCCTTGGCGCTGAATTCGAGGTCGGAATTTGCAGCCTTGGCAAGGCCGGGCGCGTCGCCGGTGGCGATGGCTTCGCGGGCCATGCGCATGATGGCGGTGGCGGACGCATATTGTTCGAGGCAGCCCCGGTTTCCGCAGCCGCATTGCTGGCCTTCGGGGTCGACGGTCATGTGCCCGAACTCGCCGGCCATGCCGCTCATGCCGTGCCAGATTTTTCCATCGAGGACAAGTCCGCCACCGACGCCGGTACCGAGGGTCAGCATGGCCATGTCTCCGACGTGGCGGCCGGCGCCCAGCCATTTCTCTCCAAAGGCAGCGACGTTGGCGTCATTTTCGAGGATAACGGGCGTGCCCAGGCGCTTTACAATTTCGTCGCGCACGGGATAGTCGGCCCAGCCCGGCAGGTTGGGCGATTCCCGCATCATGCCGGTTTGCAGGTCGATGATTCCGGGGACGCCGATCCCGATGCCCTGCAGATTTCCGGAGGATTTGTATTTACCGGAGGCGTGGCGAATGGCCTCGCACATTTCATTGAGAACATGATCGCGGCCGAGCACGGTCTTGGTGCCGAGGGTGACTTTCTCCATCAGGCGCCCCTGCTCGTCAACCGCAGCGATACGCAGGTTGGTTCCGCCTAAATCAACGCCGATTGCAAAATTAGACATAAGGTAACAAGGCAAAACAGACTACACCGGCAGAATGGGATTGTCGATTTATGAGTCGGCGGGAAAAGGTGGAAGTCGGCCTGTGTAACGTTTCAACGGCAGCGGCGGGTCGGAAGATTACTTATTTCTGACAGTGGGGACAGTAGTGGCTGCTTCTGCCTGCGATAACGATGCGCTTGATGGGAGTCTTGCACACCAGGCACGGTTCCCCTTCCCGCCCGTAAACGCGATGCTGCAGCTGGAAGAATCCTTCTTCGCCCTGGGCGTCGACGTAATCGGAAACTGACGAGCCACCGAGCGCGATGGCTTCTTTGAGGACTTGCTGCACCGCCCCGCAAAGCCGCTCCAGTTGCGTGCCTGTGATGGTGGAGACGCGGCGGCGAGGACGAAGCCCAGCACGAAACAAGGACTCGTCGGCATAGATGTTACCGACGCCGCGCAGCAGTTTCTGATTCAGGAGAGCGCTCTTGATGGGAGTTTTCCGTCCCCGGAAGAGTGCCAGAAAACGTTCCCTTTCGACTTCCAGAGGTTCGGCACCGAGGGTGTCGAAGTCTCCCTGCTGGGCGACGCTGAGGCGGCCAAAGCGCCGCGGGTCCACGAAGCGAAGTTCCCGACCCGACGCCAGGGTGACGATGGCATGAGTGTGCTTCGCAATTTCTGCCGCAGGTTCGCAGACGACCATTCTGCCGGTCATGCCGAGGTGAACAATCCACTGGCAGCGCGGGCCCATCGCAACCGCACGCTTGCGGCTTTTTGCAGCCGCGGGCTTTTCGCCATTGCGTACCAACTCGAACACGATGTGCTTTCCCATGCGGCGCACTTCGGTGATGCGGGCATGTTCCAAGGTGGCCGCGATCTCGGAGGGGCGCGACTTCATGGTCTGGGGCTTCGAACCGAGCCAAACAGACTCAATGGCGTCTCCCGCAACCCGCTGGTGCAATCCGCGGGCGATGGTTTCGACTTCGGGAAGTTCCGGCATAAAGTTCAGTTTACAGTCGAGAGTCGTCTGGCGTCAGCAAGACACCCAGGAAGGTTTGCAGGATCGCCAAAGCGAAGAACTTAGTCCTGCCAGGGGCGGCAGGCTCAGAATGCTGCCTGCAATGCAGCCGGCTGGCCAGCGTGATCCCCATCACATCTCGACTCCCACCCGTTTGTGATACAACTTTCTGTGAGCCGCATGCACGTCTCAGGCGAGAATCCTAATTTTCTCTCGGACGGTCCCCCGTGCTGAGAGCCCTGTTCATTTCCCTTTCTGAAAGCCGATCTTTGCGAGCGGTGGCGGAACGATCGGCCATTGGCCAGCGGCTGTCGAGCCGTTTCGTGGCCGGGAACCAGGTAGAGGACGCGATCCGGGTGGCCGCTGAACTGAACCGTAAAGGCATCACGGTCAGCGTCGACAATCTGGGCGAGAACGTCACCAATGTCGAGGAAGCACACGCCAGCGCTCAGCTCTACCATAGGCTGCTCGACCAGATGGCTGCCAACCAGCTCAGCGCGAACGTGAGCATGAAGCTCACCCACATGGGCCTCGACGTCGATGAACAACTGGCCCGCGACCTGGTGACCGGTCTTGTGCAAAAAGCCGCCAGCATGAGCCCGCCGAATTTCGTGCGGGTTGACATGGAAGGCTCGCCCTACACCCAGCGGACGCTCGACTTCGTTCACGAACTCCACCGCATGCCGGGGCATGCGGGACACGTGGGCACGGTGATCCAGTCGTACATGCTGCGCGCGGAAGCGGACGTCGAGAAACTGCTTGCGGATCGGATCCGGATTCGCCTGTGCAAAGGCGCATACAAAGAGCCGCCGGAGATCGCGTTTCAGAAAAAGTCGGAGGTCGACGCCAATTACGTCAAGCTGATGAAGATCCTGCTGAAAAGTGGTATCTACCACGGGTTGGCGACGCACGACGAAAACGTCATCAACGAAGCGAAGGCCTTTGCGACCCGCGAGAACATTCCTCGTGACGCTTTCGAGTTCCAGATGCTGCACGGCATCCGCCGCGACCTGCAACAGGGGTTGGTGCGCGAGGGATGGCGCATGCGCGTCTATGTTCCGTTTGGCACCGAGTGGTACCCCTACTTCATGCGGCGGCTCGCAGAACGGCCGGCGAACGTGTTCTTTATTGCAAAGAACATGCTGAGGAGCTAGTCGCGACAGCTTGCGGCCAGGCATCTCGCCGCAGCATCTCAACGATCAATCAGGCGGTGTGGGCTGATGGTGGCCGGAACTCGCGGTACGGCCGGGCTTCTTCGGAACGAATGGGCCGCGCGCTATTCCTGCGGAGGCCGCGGCACGGCGGGCTGGGCCGGAGCCAGCGGAAGCCTGGTGGTGTCGCGGAGCATCGTCCGCTCCTGATCGGAGAACGTGCCCCGGAACTTATCGGATTCGAGCACCCGCTCGCGTTCCTCCGGAGGCAGGGCACGCAAATCGCCGATGGCGTTTTTCATTATCTGACGACGCTGGGGAGGCATCTGCTGCCACTGGGATGCGAGTTGCCGCGCCTGCTGCTTCTGCTGCGGGGTCAAGTGCTCCCAGGTTTCAATCCGGTTCAGACGCCGTTGCTGTTCCTGCGGAGGCAGGCTGTTGAAGTTCTGCAGCCGGTTCTCGAGCCGCTGCTGCTGCTGTGCGGGAAGCTTGCGGAATTGCGGATCGTTTTGCAACGCCCTCTGCTGGTCCACCAGGGGCAACTCGCGGTGGGTCCTCAGCCAGTCACCGCCATGGCGCTGTCCAACCTGAGGCGGACGCGGTACTTCGCGGGTCATGGGATTGGAAGCCTGCGGCGGACGCGGCACATCGCGGGATTGTCCCGGCGAGAAAGCCGGGGAGCCCTGCGGATGCGGCTGTCCTTGCGCAGACCCCGGCGCGGGCGCTGGCGGACGAGCAGGCCCCCGCATCGGCGGTCTCGGAACTTCGCGGTGCTGTTCCGCCGCGTAAGGAGAAGGCGGTCCCTGGCGATGTTCAGGCTGCTGCGATGGCGGGCGCGAAATCTCACGTCCGCGTTCTGGAGTGCGCTGTTGGGAGTACGAGGGAACTGAGCGACTCGGTCGGCCGTCCGATGGTGGGCGCGCGACGGGCCGCGACGGCCTTTGCGAATAGCCTCCGAAGCGGTCTGGCATACTGGATTGCGGATAGGTCCGCCTGGATTGCGCACCTTCGCGGTACGGTCCCGCCGGCCTTGCATTATCGCGCATAACCGGGTGCTGCTGCCTGGGTTGGGCCGCTTCCCGACGGGGAGCCGACTGCATGTGGCTCGGCGGTCTCTGGCTCGACTGCCGCCGAGTTGACTGTGGTTGCGTCGAATTCCGATCATGTTTGGGGTGCTGACCCTGGGCAGGCAAAGAAAGTGCAAGCGCCAGCATGAAGCTCGCCGTCACTACCACTCCCGTCTTGAATTTGCCCGTCATTGTATGGTCTCACTTCCAAACGCCGCCGCTGCGACTACGGAGTCTCCTGATCGGCATCAACATCCGGTTGTACCTGTAAGTCATCGAGCAGATCAAAGTTGGCGTAGAGGTCTTCGTTCTTGTCGAGGGCCTGGAGATCGCCCACCGCGGTTCCCCGCTGAACCGCTACGGGCAGGGGACCACCCTCGGTCCTGGAAACCCGCGAACCCCCGGTGGTGAACCAGGTCACTCCTCCGACCATCATCAATGCCAGTGCCAACGCTCCCGCCAGTACGGGAGCCCGGAACCAGGACAACCAAGCGGCCTGGGCCGGTTTGGCGCGTTCCTCACGCATGCGGGCCGCGAGGCGCGTATCGAAGTAAGAAGAGGGCTCAGGCGCCTGCCACTCATCCAGCAGCGCCATGGTCTTCCTCATATCAACCAGCTTGCCGGCACAGGCGGAGCAAGCGAGCAAATGCTGATTCAGCAAAGGCTCAGCCTCGCCGCCTGCGGCCACATCCAGCATCAATTCTTTAATCTGATCGCACTTCATGATCCCACTTCCTCTACACAAATTCTTTCAGTTGTTCACGCAGCGTTTCGTACGCCCGGAACAATAAGGACTTCGTCGCCGATTCACTGAGTTTCAGAACTTCCGCAATCTGCTTGTAATCCATCTGCTGGTACTTGTGCATCAACACTGCCAGCCTCTGTCGCTCGGGCAGGGCCTGCACTTTGGCGCGGATGGCGGTCATGCGTTCGCGCCGCAAAATTGCCTCTTCTGCCGTCAGGGATCTGTCAGCCACGTCCATCGTGGTCCCAGTTTCCTCATCCGGTTCGTCGAGGCTGGCCATTTTTTCGGGCCGCTCGTTACGGGTATCGCGGGCATAGTTTACCGCGAGGTTGGTCGCGATCCGATACAACCAGGTTGTAAACTTCGCGCTGGCTTCATATCCCGAACGCGATCGATACACTCGCAAGAAAACTTCCTGTGCCAGGTCTTCGGCTGCCGCCGCGTTGTGAGACATCCGATACATAAAGCCCACCATCGACCGGCGATACTTCTGTACGAGATACTCGAAAGCGGATTCATCCCCCGCCTTCACGCGCAACATGACTTCGGCGTCGGTCAGCCCAGCGGCAGATCCAGACTGGGGGATGGCGTCGGCCGTGGGCAGGGCACCAATCGAGCCCATCGCGAGGAGTCCCCGGTCCATGGCTACAGTACTCACATCAGTATCAACCCCGTCCGGATCAGAAAGTTGCACCTCGGGATCCTCCGGGGGATCGGCGGAACTCCCCTTGCGTGAAGCATTTGCGGAGGGACGCGAAGGATCGGAGGGGAGCGCCATAAGGGCTTCAGATTCGCAAGTTAGAGCCGGCGGCCGGGACCCGAGCCCGGCGGGAACGCCCAGTTGCTTCGCCAAGGCTACCATGCCCGCCTTGTCACGGAGAACTGGTTCGTTTGCTACAATATGCGAACCGCATCCAGTGGGCGCTTAACTCAGCGGTAGAGTGCCATCTTCACACGGTGGAAGTCATAGGTTCGAATCCTATAGCGCCCACCATCTCCACCTGCGTTGCCCGGTTCCGGCATGGGTCGGGGCCCCCTTACCAACGAAAACCGTCCAGATCGAGTGCTCCCGAGATTGCAAATCTCCATGGGATTGCGCGTACTATCGAGGCATGACGGGAATGAAATCAAGCGAACTGATCGGTCGTATGGTGGCTGCTAACGCCTACCTTCAGGGGATTCCGGCAGACCAGGACGACGAGGACGAGGACGAAGACGACGAGGAAGACAATCCTCGGGAGGATGAGGACGACGAAGAAGGGGAAGAGGACGAAGGGTACTCGGAATGAAGCCGTCCGGTCTTGCTGTCTCGTGCTGGAAGCAGGGCGGAATCCTGAACGAAGTCCGTGGCCATTGGAGATTGTCACCCCAGACTTGGGGGATCCGAGCGATCGGGTTCTGCTCTAACTCCGTGGGCTAGCGGCCAGCGGACGGATCATCGGATCCGGCAGCATCCACGTCCACAAACAATTTCTGTCCGCTCAAGCCGGGAGGGTAGCAGTTGCCGTCGTGGTTATAGCTTGTTCCACATGCACGCGCCACGTCCGGCCGCTTCGGTGACTGCGCGTACTGCCATACTTCGGCGAACGTAAGCCCACTGCCGGAGGGATGCGGCGCCTTTTGCGGGAACGTGCATCCTGGCGAAGGAGGACACGCATCATTTGTGACCCAGTACACAATGGGTCTGCCGTTAGCATTCTGCCGGATATCGTCGGCCGTGATTATGGTGACACCGCCCTGCTCGGCTGCGGCAATTCCGGAACAGTAAATTCCGGCGCGAAATCCTCCGGCATTCACGCCATCGACCCAGGCGTAAAGGTATGCCTTCTGCTCGGGCAGCATGCGGCCGCCTTCTTCATGGTCAAGGAAAATGACAGTATCTTTGCGGAAGCCTTCACGGCGCGCAGATGCGAGCGCAGTCCTGGCATCCATTCGGCCCAGGGCTGCGGGATCGCGCGTTTTCTTCAACTCCGCGTCGAGGCGCCCGTTGAACAGGACGAGAAATCCGAGGCCGGCCTGTCTGACGACTTTGCGCTTGCCAATCCAGGTATTGGTCTTCGCCCCCGGAGGTACGTTCAACCAGTATCCGCTGAAGGAAAACGCCTGCCGCAGCGCGGCCAGATTTCCGGTGCCCGGATAATCGTTTCGATCGAATCCGAGATAGGTTTTCCCCGGGCCGGGATGGTGTATCTGGGTAAGGAGCGGCGGGCCGGGGGGCCTTACCAGGAAAAAGATCGAGAGTCCGCAGATGGTCAGGCGCTGCCAGGAATTCTTCATTCTGCCCCATGATCTCAATTCTTGCGTAACTTCGACAGTGACGGGATCCGCTGCGCGGGTGCGGACAGGATGGTGGCGCGCCCGCGGGCAAGAAGCCGGTGCTCCGTTCCCAATGCGGTGGTGTTCGCCGCAGGGATACTCTTGGAACGGGGAATAACACTGCCTCCATTTCACAGCAGGTTGGTCTGCCTGAGAATCTTGCGCGCAAGTCCAGTGAGCGGTAGTGACTCCAGCCGTGAGAGCGCGAACCACTTCCCGATGCTCTGGTTTGGATTGGGCATTGCTACCACCCGGACCGCATAATCGGTAACCGTGATGGAGTGGCGCAAGGAGAGCAACGGTTTCGCAGCCGTCTCAGCCGGGAACTCCGGCAATTCCCACATTTCCGGCATTAACGATTCCTGTTTCTTTCTCTGGACGAGAAAAACTTGGTTGCTGCGCCGTGCGAGACCGAACAGGATCGTACGCTTTTTCTGTCGTGGGGTAGGGTGCGTCGGGTCCAATGCGCCTCGCGAGATGCAAAATTGAGAGACCGGGCAGAGCAAGCATCGGGGCTGCCGCGGCAGGCAAAGGGTCGCCCCCAGTTCCATCAACGCCTGGTTGAAATCGCCGGGGCGAGCTGAATCCAGAAGTGCCTGGGCGTGCTGCCAGGTCTTCTCATTCGAAAGTCGTTTCCCCGCCATGCGCTCGAGGACACGCGCTACATTGCCATCGACCAGCGCTACCGGTTCGTCATACGCAATGCTGGCGACGGCGGCGGCCGTGTATCGCCCAATGCCCGGCAGGCGGCGCAATCCGGCGCAACTGTCGGGAAACTTTCCGCCGTGTTCTCCTACTACCCGTTTGGCGGCAGCGTGCAGCATGCGGGCCCGGCGGTAATAGCCCAGGCCACTCCAGGCGGCAAGCACCGACGCCTCCCGAGCAGCAGCTAACTTGTGCACGGTGGGAAATTTCTTCAAGAACAGGCGGTAGTGCTCCAGAACGGCGGCCACGCGGGTCTGCTGGAGCATGACCTCAGACAGCCAGACGCGGTATGGATCGCGGTTCTTGCGCCATGGAAGGACGCGGGCGTGTTCGTCGTACCAGGCGAGCAGACACCGCGAGAAGCCCCGAGCCGGGCGAGGCCGCGTCCTGAGACTACCTGCAACTTTGGAGTGGTGTTTCTGTTGGGCCATGAGGACAGGGAAGCAAAAGTATGGTGGATGCCGGAACTGGCCCGCCGCGAGCGCAATATGTGCGACGGCGCCAGTTCTTTATTTAGGCTCCGCCGCCAAGACAGAATGCGCGATCGCCACCCAGCTACGCTTCTGCTGTTGCCAAACAGTCATGCGCCGCTGGGTCTGATCAGTCAACGCCGGGCCCTGCGCAACTCCGCGAAAGGTAATCGTGTAGGTTACGACGAAGGTGTCGCGGTTCATTTCGGTTGCAAGTTCGCCAATCGAATACTCCTGTGGCCGCAGTTGCTGAATCTGCTGCAGGGCTTCGGCGCGCTGGAAGCGTCCGGCGGAAGTGACGTATACGAAGTTTGAGGCGAGGTGACTGTCCAGATCTTTCCAGTCCTGCTTTTGAATATCAAGCCAGAAAGCACGTTCCAACCCTTCGCCGCCAGTGGCATCTCCAAATGCCTTCACCGGACGGCTGGCGTAGAACGTACAGTTAGAAAGTGACAGGAGGACCGCGAGCGAAAAAGCAATGGTCAAGGGCCGCCACATGCAGCCGATTCTAAACCAGAGTGGGCTCAGGTCGCGTACCAGACCTCAGGAAGCTCGAGTACCGCTCGAGGTGCGTTCCGGTTGACCCTCGCAGGGAAGCGACGAATAATGGGTAGGCTTGGCCGCAAAGGTCGCATCCCGGGCCAGGCCCTGTTTTCGAGGAGCATCATGAGTGACTTTAACCGCAAGGTGGACGAGACGACCGCGCGCGTCAACAAGACCGTTTCCGAGGCTGCCGAACGACTGGAGAAGGACAGTGCCGAGGTGATTGCTTACCTCAACAAAGAGGTGGTTCCGGCGGTGCGTGAACAGTCCTCCAAAGCGCTCCGAATCGCCGCAGAAAAGCTGCATCGACTGGCCGATTTCATGGACGAAAGCAAGAATTCCGGCGAAGTGAAGAAGCCATGATGGTGGGTTCACGCATAATCCTCCCGGTCGCGCTGGCCGCTATGGCATGGATGACGGGTTGCGCTGGGCACAAGCAGGCGCGGGTTCAAGTTCCTGCACCACCGGCTGCAGGAACGCAGCCGCCACCCGCCGCGCATGACGACGAAAAGTCGACGCAGAAGCAGCGCAGCAAGCCTTCCACGAACGAAGAGACTTCCGACGATGCAACGCTCGGCATTCCCGCGGATTCCGTGCCGCTTCAGACAGAAACCGGTCTCGCCAGTTGGTATGGGGCGCCCTACCACAACCGGCGGAGCTCCAATGGCGAAATTTATAATATGAACGCGATGACCGCGGCTCATCGCACGTTGCCATTAGGGTCGATCGTCCGCGTTACCAACACAAAGACCGGCCATGTTGCCCTGGTGCGAATCACCGACCGTGGTCCGTTCGTGGAAGGCCGTATCATCGATGTTTCCTACGCTGCCGCAAAGCGCCTGGACATCTGGCAACCGGGGGTGGCCAATGTCAGAGTGGAACTGATGCAGACGCCGGCTCCGGTTGCCACAGGCGGGCACTGGGCGGTACAGATCGGTGCGTTCGGCAAGCAGAAAGATGCGTCGGAGTTCGCCGACCACCTGGCTCGCCGCTACAAAACAGTTAAGGTCGCGAAAATCGCCAGCCCCACGGGCAACTGGTGGGTGCGGGTCCGGGTAGTGGACGACGACCGCAAGCGCGCCGAAGCCCTCGCGCATGAAACAGAGACGCACGAAGGGTCTGTCTACGTGGTGAGACTGGATTAGGTGTCAGGTCTCAGGTGTCTGGTGTTGGGTCTCAGGCCTGGGGCGACGGGGTTGAAGTGGTTAGATGGAAGGCCGGAGCTTAAGGTCCACGGGTTCAGGCAAGGGTTGCGCGTACTGAGTGGCTTCCTGACAGCTAAAGACCGAGAGGTGCTTCCTATGGCTGATTGCCTCTTCTGCCGGATCATCCGCGGCGAAATTCCCGCCAAGAAGGTTTATGAAGACGAGCACGCGGTGGCCTTCGAAGACATCAACCCGCAGGCCCCGACCCACGTTCTCATCATTCCGAAAAGGCATGTCGAGGGCCTGAAGGAAGCGCAGGACGAGGACGCTGAACTCATCGGCCGGCTTCATCTGGTGGCGGCAGAGATCGGGCGGCAGCGCGGGATTGAAGACGGCTACCGCACCGTGCTGAACGTGGGAGCAAAATCCGGGCAGTCGGTGTTCCACATCCATGTCCACCTGATCGGCGGGCGTGACATGAAATGGCCACCGGGATAAAGGATTTTCGCGGCTGACGATCGATTACGGACGGAAAAAGACTCCCGATGGGCCGGGTTGGGGACTGCGACGATCCGATGGAGGATGATGCCGGAAATGCAGCGCTGAGCGGCTCAAGGGGGAGTCGGGCACGAACATTCGAGCCTGTTTGTACTCGGGGCTTACTGCACTCCCGCTTCTTCTTCCGCGGCACCGTGACGGCGCAACAACTGGGGCAGGTTCTGCGAAAACGCCGAGCGTGGCAGAACCATGTCGCAGCCCACTTCGTGCGCCTTCTGTTTCAAGTCTCCCTGAACGTGGGACAGGAACCCGATGATCGAGGTTCCTTTCTTGAGCCTGCTCTTGAGCTTGGGAATCAGGGTCAGGGGCTTGGCGTTAACATTGTTCAGGTCGAAGATGATAAGGGACGGTTTCTCTTCGCCGTTCTGCTTCATGCGTTCCAGCAGATCCTTATCGGTCTTGACGAACTCGACCTTCACGTTCATCTTGCGAGCTGTCTCCTGGATCTTGGCCAGGAAAAACAGATCGTCAACGAAGGCGAAGATGCGTGAGTTCGCATCTTCCCGAGCGGGAAGCGGTTCGGGATCAGGCGGTTGGTAGGAGGGCGCAAAGCCGGGTCGCAATCCGCGACTGGGTTTATGTCCATTATCGTTACCGAGCGCGGCACGATAGCTGTGATCCATGGGGGCGCTGTAGATGCCGCCGCCAGTATTCTGACGATCGCGTCCTTGTCCGCCGCCACCGCCGCGATGATTGGGCGGACGCCGACCGCGCCGCCGTCTGCTTCTCCCTCCGCCTCCGGAGGGATTTCCGGGTCCTGCATTCATAAGTTTTCTCTTAGTGGTCCCCAACTTTTTCGAAAGGGTTTCGTTCTCGGCTGCCCTGTGTCGTTTTCGGGGTAACACCCCTGGCGCAATTCTTACGATGCGCGTAGACCCCGATGCGACTGGAAAACAATCCTGATGATCTTTTCCGTTTAAGCGCCTGAAGTTAAGGGGCGCGGAGGGCCAGCACGGGAAGCGTGGCCGCTGGGAACAACTCAATGCTACGCCGTGCCGCGCATTTCGTGCAAGTCGAAAGTGGCGGGGGTTTTGCACAGAGGTGCCGATTCTCACCCCACACTTCCGCGCGGCGCTCGTTCGGGCGGCCGTGGTTTTGCATTCTAGAGGTTGCTACTGACTTGCCGAGCCCACTGCATCGCCTGCCACCACAGCTCGCCCGCTTCGCTTTCGCCGATGCGCAGCTTGTCGGCGGATTCTTTGGCCGCCTGCCATTTGCCGGCCTCTTGCCTGCTTCGGGGCCCCAGGGAGCGATTGCAGTCCAGTTGAGGGAGCCACGCTTCCTTATCGGCGGGTGCGGAGAGTCCATTAGAAAGCGGAAGCCTAGTCGCGGACCGCTTCCGTTTCCGCGAATGTGCCATCCGCCGGGTGCGCCGGGTCATCTAAAATAGAGCGATCCAGCTAGTGTTCTCCCGGAGGATGCAACCCATGGCCGCTCTTGCTGTCGGCACGACCGCACCGGATTTCACGCTGAACCAGCTCGACGGTAAGACTTTCGCGCTCAAGGAAGCGCTGGCGCGCGGTCCGGTGGTGCTGGTGTTTTTCAAGGTGTCCTGCCCGACGTGCCAGTATGCTTTGCCATTCTACGAACGGCTGTTCCGGGCGTACAAAAACGAGCAGGGCACGTTGGTCGGGATCTCGCAGAACGACGTTCCGGAGACGAGGGCTTTTGCGAAGGAATTCGGGGTCACCCTCCCGCTGCTGCTCGATGATACGCGCGCCTATCTGGTGTCGAATGCTTACGGACTGACCAACGTGCCTACGGTCATCTTGGTCGGCAGGGATGGCGAAGTCGAGGTCAGCAGCGTGGGCTGGTCGAAGGCCGACTTCGAAGAAATCAATCGGCGGATTGCCGAAACCGGCGCCATCGCGACCGCCCCCATGTTCCAACCGAGCGAAGACGTCCGCGACTATCGTGCGGGTTGAAGCTCCAAAAATTGATCCCGCGGTCCGCGGGACCAGAACAGACTCAGGTAGCGCTGGTGGCATGGGAATGCGCCATCAGCTGCGTAGCACGCTCTCCGCTGCAAAAACGTATGAGGGCAAGATGCCCTCCGGACAGCCGGCAGGATGCCGGGCTCTCCGGTAGAATCGCGACGCTAGTAACGCTGGTGGCGGGCTTTGGTCCCCGATTCCTCCCGTACAATAGAAAATTCCCAGATACTGTGACCATTCGTTCAGGGGTGCTGATCGTTTATGAGCAAGACGCTTCTTCTGTCCTTTTTCGGTCTGGCGTTAATTGCCGCTGCCCAAAACGCTTCCCAATCCATGCGCGCGCCCGCTGCGGCACCGCGCCCGTCCTCGGCTGCCTTCGCGGCGATGGAAACCATCAGTCCCGAACGCATACGCGCCCATGTTCGCTTTCTTTCCGATGACTTACTGGAAGGGAGGGGAACCGGCCAGCGGGGCGGCGATATCGCTGCCGAATACATCGCGACCCAGTTCGCGCTCTACGGCCTCAAGCCGGCCGGCGACGATGGCACTTACCTGCAGAAGGTGCCCATGGTGGGGATTACGCCATCGCCCCAGACCACCTTCTCGTTGGTGCCGGCCAACGGTGCTGCAACCAGTCTCAAGGTGCTCGAAGACTACGTTTCATACGATCAGACCCAACAGCCCCAGTCTGACATTGACGCGCCCATTGTTTTTGTTGGCTACGGCATCCAGGCTCCTGAATACAACTGGGATGATTACAAGGACGCTAACGTCAAAGGCAAAGTTCTGTTGATGCTGGTCAATGAGCCGCCCTCGGAAGATGCGAAGTTTTTCAAGGGAAAGGCGCTCACCTACTATGGCCGCTGGACCTACAAATACGAAGAAGCGGCGCGCCGCGGCGCGGTTGGGGTCTTGTTGATCCACCAGACCCAGATGGCCAGCTATCCGTGGGAAGTAGTGCGCAACTCGAATTCCGGGGAGAAGGCATACCTGAAAGAGGACAGCACACCCAAGCTCAAAGCGGCCGCCTGGATCCAGTTTGCGGTGGCACAGAAGCTGGCGAGCGCCTCCGGCCGCAATCTGGAAAAGCTACTATTGGACGCGCAGTCGCGGGACTTCAAGCCGGTTGCACTCTCTGCCAAGCTGCAAGCGCATGTTGCCAGCAAGATCCGTCCATTCGAATCCAATAACGTGATCGGCATGCTGCCGGGTGCCAACGGGAACCTCAAGAACGAAGCCGTGCTGTATACCGCCCATTACGATCACCTTGGCATTCGTCCCGACATGGCCGGCGACAACATCTACAACGGGGCGAACGATAACGCCACCGGATGCGGGGTTCTGCTGGAAATTGCCCGCGCCTTCGGCCGGGGAGCCGAGAAGCCGCGCCGCTCTATCCTGTTTGCGTCGGTCACGGCCGAGGAACAGGGGTTGCTGGGTTCAGAGTACCTTGGCAAACATCCCCCGATTGCCGCCGGGCGGATTGCGCTCGACTTGAACTTCGACGATCTTCCTCCGCTGGGTTCGCCCGAAGAGGTGGAGGTCTCCGGCGCCGAGCGTACCTCGTTCTACCGGACCGTGGTGGCGACGGCCAAGGACTTCCGCCTTAGCATCCGTCTGGATGCGCATCCTGAAGCCGGCCACTTCTACCGCTCCGATCATTTCAGTCTTGCGCGTGTCGGAATTCCTGCCTTCTCGGTGAACGAAGGAGTGAAGTACAAGGGACACGACGAAGCCTGGGGCCTTCAGCAGGACCAGGAATACAACCAGAAGCACTATCACCAGCCCAGCGACGAGTACCGTCCCGAAATGGACTTTACCGGCGACGCCACCATGGCGCGCTTTGGCTTCATGCTGGGATGGCAGGCGGCTTCGTTGCCAAAGGTCGTGGGGTGGGAAAAAGGCGACGAGTTCGAAGCTCCGAGGTTGAAGAGCGCCGAGTAAGCGAGGTCTGCTGGTTCACGGCGCGTGGCATCCCTAATCCGCGGCGACAATCCCCTACGGTTTCGAGAGGCCTCCAGGCTAGAGGAGCGGGTTTTTCCAGGCCGAGCCCACGCGCGGGTTGTTCCGCGGCCGGTTCACCCACTGGACAGCGCCAAGAACGAGCTCGCCACCTGCCTTCCGGGAGCGAGATTGGCGCGGCGCGGCGGTTGTTCTGTGTTTCGCTTCCTAACCTTTGCTTCACGCCTTTGGTCAGTAACTTGGGTAACGTTTTCGGCTCGGCGAGCCCATGCTAGGCTCGTCTCTATAGGTCGTGAAATCAGTCATTTCCGAGGTGTTACCTTGCGCTGGACTGTGCTCCCGTTGATGTTCTGCGCTGTGGCCTTCGCGACGAACGCGAAACCGCATTCTCCGCAGCATTCCGCCAGAAGCACCACCTTGCCGGTCACCACTGCGTCACCGGCAGCGCGCAAAGAATTCGAACACGCCATGGTCGACCTCGAAGCCCTGCGCCGCGCAGACGCCCTGAACGATCTGCGCGCCGCGGTGAAGCGCGACCCCAGATTCGCGCAGGCCCAAATTCTGATCGCCCACCTGACGCATGATCCGGATGAGCAGGTTTCAGCTCGAACGCGCGCGCTACAACTGGCGCCCGGTGTCAGCTCGGGGGAGCGGCTGCTGATTCGCTGGCTGAGCGGGGTGCAGGAAAACAATTATGTGCCTGCCATCGCGGCGATGAACGACTTACTGGCGATGTATCCGCAGGATCATCGCACCGCATTTCTGGCCGGCCGATGGCTGGTCCATCAGCGGCGCTACGCGCAGGGCGTTTTCGTGCTGGAGCATGCGGTGGCGCTGTTCCCGGACTATCCCGCAGCACTGAATGAACTGGCCTACGCCTACGCTTTCACAGGAAACTTCGAGAAGGCCTCGGCGCTCATGGAACGCTATGTGCAACTCCAGCCCGATCAGCCGAATCCCTATGATTCCTACGGCGAAATTCTGCGCGTTTCCGGGCAGTATGATGCGGCGCTCGACAAATACCGCATGGCGATCCGGGTCGATCCTAGCTTCGGCTCGGAGTTTGGCGTGGCGGACACCTATGCAGTGATGGGCCGGGAAGCGGAAGCACGCGAGGAGTACGCCAAGGCGCTCATGTTCGTTACCAGCGAAAGCGATCGCGTGGAATACGAACTGCAGAGCGCGCTGACCTGGATTCGGGAGAACAACCACAAGCAAGTCGACAAGTCGTTGCACGAGGTTGCCAAGCATGCGCACTCCGTAGGCCTGGCCAAGCTTGAGGCGGAGGCGAACCGCATCATGGCCATGAGCGCGCCCGATTACAAAGACGCCATTCATCATCTGAAAGCTGCGGAGCATGCGCTCGACGAAGGGCACCCGATCTCAAAAAGCGACCGTGAAGAGGAGCGGGCCCTGGTGCTGAGAGTAGCCGCCTTGCGGGCGGCCGGGAATAAATCCATGGAAGCCGCAGCCAAGTCAGTTGCGCAGTTGGAAAGCATGGCTGGACAGAGCCGCAGCCAGGTGATTCAGCTGGCCTACCACTCCGCGGCCGGGGCGCTGCTGGCCGAGCAGGGCAAATACGCGGAGGCGATTCCGCACCTGGAGGAAGACACCGAGAATCCTGAGTCCATGCAACTGCTGTGGATGGCCTACAGACAAAGCGGCGCCCAGGAAGATGCCAAGGTACTGGCGGCGCGGTTGGCCGGAGTGAACGAACCGACGGTGGAGCAGGCGCTGGTCGTTCCCCAGTTTCGGGTGATGCTGGCCGACCAACAGCAGCAGGCGGCGAAGTAAAGTAAGGAATTCGTATTCATGCCCCGTATCCCGATTTTCAAGCTCGGCGGCTCTTCGGACGAGAATATCCCTCCGGTGCTGACCAGTTACGTACCCTCGCTTTCCCTGGAGGGGTTATCGGTGGGCGTGGATAATCTCCGGCACGATGTTCATCTCAGTCCCAAATTCACCGAAACGGCCCGCGCCCATGTGGCCCGGCTGATTGCGCGCCATGGGGACGTGGAAGGGCTGCTGGCCGCCGAAGCTCCGGCGTCGGTTCCCCGAACCGCGTTCCTGAATAAACTCACGACCGTGCTAAAGCCGGGTGGGAAAGCGGAGCCCTCCGGCTTCAAGAACATCCTGACCGAATTGCACGTGGCGGCGCTGAACCGGGCGAAAGCGGAGAGCAAGGTCACGATCGACCTTCTGGCGCGGCTGGCAGCGGTGAAATTCCTGCGCATGGAATTGAACTCGCAATTCGCGCAGGTGCTGGAACGCTGCCGCATGATGCTGAAAAGCTATGAGGGTGTGCGCCAACAGAAGGCACTGGAGTATCGCGAACGCGTGGCCTCTTTCCAGGTGCGCAAGAAGATCATCCAGCGTAAAACCGGGCAAGACTTGTTTTTGCTGTTACGCGACATCGAGAAAGAGACCCTGGCTCGCATGCGGCGGTCGCGGTTCGGCGAGAGCGACAGCGAAGGGCACAAACTGCTGATCAACCGTCTGGTTTTGTCCGAAGACGGCCGCGATGACTACCTCTGCGCCGAGCAGTACGTGATGTTGGGGAACTGGGACCGGGATCCCGACCGCTTCATCCGCATGCGCGAGATCACGTGCGAGTTTCTGCGCTCCCTGCAGATCGATCTGCCGGACGACGATGCCGACCTTGATCCCTGGCTGAATGCGCCGGAGAATGCGCACGCGCTGGTCGGCGGCGGGACGCCCAGCGAGACCACCCCGGAAGGACGCTCGCAGAAGGCGCGCCTGTTGGCCTGGGTGCGGTTACTCGAAGATCAGTCGGTGATGGAGTACGTCATCGCCTCCTACGAAGCGGTGCCGCTGCTGTCGGAATACTCGTCCCGCATCAATCCGCAGCAATTGAAAAACGCGCTGGTGGATCGTGCCGAGTGTTCCCGTGTGGAGCGATTGATTCAGGAAGGCGGCAAGCTTTCCGCCAACAACCTGTATGCGGCGGTGGGCCGGGTTGCCAGTTGCCGGGGCGCTGATCGTGCCCGGGTTGCGGGACGTTTCCTGCGGGATTTCCTGCGCTACCACCGCGATATGCGCCGGTTAGAGGCATTAAACTCGGCGCTCGACAGCGTCAACCTGATCGGCAATGCCAAGCTTCGGGAACTCTCGTCGGTAAACGGGACCCTGTACGAATTCCTGCTGCCGGAAGAGCAGAAGCCTGCGGAAGAGCGCGCGCTGGGCCACGTGATTATCAAGGCCGATATCCGGGACTCTTCGCGCCTGACCCGTTCCTTGATGGACTCTGGCTTGAACCCGGCATCTTACTTCAGCCTGAACTTTTACGATCCGGTCAACAAGCTCCTGGCGAAATACGGAGCGAGCAAAGTTTTCATCGAAGGCGATGCGGTGATTCTTGCATTGCACGAGAAGGAAGGCGAGGCCGGATTGGCGGTGAGTCGCGCCTGCGTGCTGGCGCGCGAGATAGTCGAAATCGTGCGCGGCTACAACGAACTTGTCATCAAGGCTGGCCTGCCGCCGCTCGAGTTGGGCGTTGGCATCTCGTACCAGGACGCGGCCCCGCTGTACCTGATGGATGGCGAGAAGCGCATCATGATCTCGGAGGCATTAAACGAAAGCGACCGGCTATCTTCCTGCAACAAGCGCGCCCGCAAAGCCATGGAGCCTCTGGGCAGCCCATTTCACGTGTACGCCTTCCAGACGGTCAGCGACGCCGACGCAGGCGAGGCCGCCGAAGACTTCCTGATGGCTTTCAACCTGGGCGGCATCCGCTTGAGCCCGTCCGCTTTTCAAAAGCTGCGCAATGAGATCTCGCTGGAGCCTATCGATTTGAAGCTGCCCGAATTGTGGGGCAGCGAAGGATTCCGGCTTTACCGGGGGCTGGTTACAGTCGACAATGACATTTTTCGCAAGATCGTGCTGCGCGAAAGCCGAGTGGCGCAGGTGGATCCGCGGAACTTCACGCTGCAGAAGTGGACGGAGAAGTCGTACTACGAGGTATGCAGCGACCCGGCCATTTATGCCGAGCTCGAGGGCGAGAAAGCCGCAGCGGTCGCGCGCTCCTGACATCGTCGCGGCACGCGGGTTCATCCCGCCCTGCAGAACGCGCCTGGTTCAGAATGACCTGTGCCTTCGGTTACGGCTCCAGCTTGAAGCGCACGATTTTCCCTTTTGGACCCACGGCGAGCGCCTCTCCCGGCGCGACGTAGGCCGCGGCATTCAAGTTCAGATCCCAGAAGACCTTCCATGTCCCCACTCCCGACATCGTCCGTGTAGGCGGCATGAGCGCTCCCGACTGCCAACAGGCGACGGCCGTTGTGCGGATCGAGGGCCACCGCTGAGAAGTAGGGTTGGGGGTGAATCGCCGAGACGCTCCAGGTGACGCCGCCATCTTCAGTGAAGGCGAGATTCGGGCCTTTCCGCTCAGGATGCTGGTAGTCGCCGCCGCCGGCAACACCGTGGCGTGGACTGTTGAAGGAGACAGAGAAGATTCCGGACGAAGCGTTGTCGTGGAGGATCGGCGCATCTGCCGCCGCCCAGGTCTGGCCGCGATTGCTCGAGCGGAACACGCGGGCCGCATTCCCTCCGGTGGCGAACCATACATTGCTGTCGCCCTGTGCCGTGAGACAAGTTCCGCTGGCGGCGAATGCTCCTTCCACGGCGAGGGAGTGGGGACGGTAGGGTGCGGGCAGCGAATTCCAGGTTGTGCCTCCGTCGTCGGTGGTAATCACCTCGAACTGCCCGTCGATCGCGTCGCCCAGCGCAATGCCGTGCGTGGGGTCCCAAAAAGCCATGCAGTCGTAAAAACCTCCGGGCTCGTGGTTGGTGAACTCCAGAACCCACGACTTGCCGCCGTCGGTGGTCTTGTAGATTCTTGACAGCTCGCCCGGCCCGGCTGCCAGCAGGTAGGCTTCGGTCGCGCTGAACGCTTGGACGTCGCGGAAATCCAGTGCTTCCCCGCCGGGCACAGTCGCAACCATCCAGGTGGTTCCGCCGTCGGTGGTGCGCAGATACGTGCCATGCGTGCCGCTAGCCCAGGCGATGCTGGCGGAGACCGCGCTGATCCCGCGCAGATCCGACGTGGTGTTGCTGTTCTGGACGGTAAACGATTGTGCCAACGAGAGGCCTGACAACGCGATGGGCAGAAACCAGCGAGGGCGCATTGTAGAGATTGTCTTATAAAAAATGCGTCCGTGGCCAATCAGGAAGGCTGCAGAGCAGGCTAGCGCTTTGCCGGATTGTCATCCTGGTTTCGTGGCACGGGTGCCACCGCAGTCTTGTACTCGAGCTTCCATGCCGGGAGACAGCGGGTGGCGCGCACCATGCGGGTCGCGTCGGAATCCTTGTCCTCGCGGGCCATCACATAGGTCCGCATGGTATAGCAGACGCCGTCGCGTTCGATCTCGGAACCGGAGCGGGCGTGGCGGACCAGGTCGGCGAGTGCCGGGTCGAACGATTGTACGGCGGGAACCTTTTCTGCGGGTTTAGCAGCGTCGCTGCCGGTTAAGGCCTGCGCATAGCTCGCAGCCGGGGCCGCGAAGAGAAGGATCAGGATGAGCAGTACGATCAGGAGGCCTGTGATTCGCATGGGGACACCTCCAACATGGAGAATTATAGCGCCAAACGCGACCGATTCTCTGTGACTTAACCAATCCCGCGATTACCCAGGTGCATGACACTGCGGCTTGCGAGGATAACAAGACACCCTGTGAAAGTCGGGGACCCGTGATTGCGAGGATCCACCAATCAGAAAGCGGACCGGCGCAGAACGGGCCTGAAGGGAATCATGACGATCACTTCCACGTCGACATTCGCGTCGTTCTTCATGGCGGGCCGGAAGTGCCAGCGTGCCAGCGCCTGGCTGGCATACTGGTCGAGGCGCGCATCGGCGCCGTTGACGACTTGAATGTCGCCGACGCTGCCGTCGGTGCGGATAATCGCGCGAAGGGTCACCGTTCCAGCGACATTCTCGCGCATGAGTTGAACCGGGTAGGCGGGATCGACTTTGTGCTCGGCTACCGGAGCGAAGAGTTCACCCTTTTCGCGGTTGCCCTCAAGTTCGGCGAAGCGCATGACCCAACTTCCGCCCGCCGAGTTCAGGTTGGGCATGTTCAAGGTCATCGAGTAGAGACGGCGGTCGTGGAAGATCTGGCGCTCGAGCGGGTTGGGGTTATCGACGAGCTCGGCCTTCGGCTGTGGGGCGGAGCTGGAGCGTGGGCGAGCGTTCGATGCGATTTCCGATTTGCCGGAGTTTTCGGCGTTCCCATTCGTTCGACCGGTAGTCGCGGACGGGGGAGCAAGTCCGGGCGAGGCACTCGCGGCGGGAGTGGAGCCCATCCCAACATGAAGACCGGGCGGCACCCCCGAACTGATGCTTGAATCCGAACCTGCTCCGTTCCGGGAGGCGTCACTGCCGATGCCGTGGCCGTCCGTGCCGGCTGCCTTGTCAGCGCGGATCTCGGGAGTTCCAGCAGCACCGGCCCTGCCTTCCGGTGAGGCGGCGAAGGTCCCGCGGCGATTGCCTTGCGGCGGTTCCGCCGGGGCAGTTACTGAGGGATGAAGGCTGAGGGCAATGATGTGTCCGCCAGCATTCGCCGAGCCTTGCAGGGTTGGGGGCGGAGGAATGACTTGCGCACCTGAAGCGGCGGGGCTGGCTTGCGCCCGATCGATGCGCGCGGCTCCTCCGCCAGTTCCGGCGGTGGCAGCATCGATGGACGGCGGGGGCGGAACGACTGCCTTGCCGGCCGACCCTAGCGTCGATAGCGTGCGTTGCGCCTCGACGCCCAGGTGAGGCGAGGGCGCGATCACCTCCGAACGGCCAATATTGATATCCCCAAGCTTGCGAACGGAAGCCGCATTCACCGTGGGTGGCGGCTCGACCACCGCCGCCTGCGGTCCACGCAACGTGCGAGGTTCGCTCGTGGCACCGGGGTCGGGAGCCGGCGCAACTACGTCAATCGACAGCGAAGCGACGGCGCGCACCCCATCTGTGATTTCCTGCGGAGGAGGGGCGACGACCGACTGCGCGAGCGATGTCAGATTACGATTGCCGGCTTGCTGCACGTCGGGCGCAGGCGCCACAATTTGTCCAGGCAGTGCGGGTAGTTGGGCCGGCCGGCGCTCGATGGCCGCCCCGGGCACGGGAACAGTGTGGTTTCCCCAGGCAATGATGTTGGGAGTGTCGACATCGTGATTCAGCTTGATGTCGGGAGGTGTGACTATCGTCTGATGGCGATTGTCGGCCTCGGGAGGCACCGAAAGAATGGGTTGCCGGGCAAATTCCGGATCACCTTCACGCGGCTTCGCAAGCTGCGAGCTGCCAGTATCGAGGGGAGGCAAATATTCCGAGGGCGAGTAATAAATCACGTCGGCGGGATCGAAACGCCGAACCTGCACAACCTGGGGACGGCTGGCAAGGAACGTCGAGAGTCCCCACGCCAGCACGAGAAAGATGCCGTGATACAGAATGGATTCGGCGAAGGCGATCCAAGGCAAGCGGCGCGTGACAAAGACGTCGGGCCAGAAGGGAGCCGGCGGAGAACTGATCGCCAGCGCCGGAGGACGGCGGCGCAGCAGGAAGTCTGCCAGGTTGCGACCAAAGCTGCGGGCCCAAGGCTCGAGTTCGAGGAGAAGGCGTGGGGGTTGTACTAAGTCGAGGGCAGGTCTCGATTCCTCGTACGCGGGGATGTTTTCCAACCCTAAGAATGAATTCATGAACCACTGTCAGAAGAGGCTACAGAAGTAGGGTCATTATAGCGAACAGTGCCGGCGCGACCGGGCTGGAATGTACTGCCGAGTAGCTCGGAAAGCAGCGTAACCATGTAGTACCATTACGCGGGACGAAGCCTCATTATGCGGAACAAATGCATGGCAATTGGGTTGGGATGGTTGATCGCGTGCGGTGGGCTGTTTGCGATCGCGCAGGAAAAGCCGGCTGCGCCCGAGTCCAAAGTGGCCGACAGGCCAGGCGCGGAGTACTCCGGGATGTACAGTTTTCTGAAAGAGGGCGAATTCGTGCAGGTCAGCATCGAGGATGCGGGACGGGTGAGCGGATTCGTGTCCCGGTATGGAGATCTTGAAAGCGACAAGGGCGCATTTCTGGACCAGTTTTTCAAGACCGGCAAGCTCGAAGGCAACAGCATGACATTCACCACCGACGTGGTTCACGGAACCGCATACGAATTCAAAGGCACGATCGGTCGTGGAGAAGGAAAGAAGCCGGGGGATGAGGCGTACTACGTGATCAAGGGGACCCTGACGGAACGGGTTACCGACGTGAATCAGAAGAATTCGTCCAAGTCCCGCGAGGTAACCTTCAAAGCTTTTCCCTCGGACGCAAGTTCCGATCCACCCAACCGGGACTAAAGCCTTGCTCAGCAGTCGGTTCGGGGTGAAACCGAGGGGTCGGTCGTCAGTCCCGCGGAGATCTTGCCGGCAGCGTTCGAGCCAGCCTGGCCGCGCCGCGAGATGCCGCCCAGTTGGGCCGCAGGGCGCGCCATCCGGGGCGGTGGGATTCGAGCGTGACTGAAGTCACGACGCCCTGTGAGCGTAGTCACAGCAGCCAGCTACATTCCCCCCGACAATCGGCAGTACCAGGCCGGAATCCTGGTGATTCCCGTGCCCGGGGAGGTCCCCCATGTCTGAAGACAAACGTGACGTTCTGGAAGTGTTGAAGTTCGAACTCAGTTTCCTTGAGCAAGGTGGATACGGCCGCAGCGTCCGCACGCCGTGGAAGGCGACTTCCATTTTCCAGGACTCGCCCAGTTGCCTCAATTTCAATGATCCTGCCCGTCCGCACGCGTGCAACGAGTGCTTGCTGACGGACCTGGTTCCACCCGAGTCCCGGCAGGAGGACATACCGTGTCACTTCATCCCGCTGAATAACCTGGGAGAAACGCTCGACAGCATGGAACGGCACGCTCATCAACTGGAGTTGGAAGAAGCGCTGAAAAACTGGCTGCGCTCAACCATCGCACGCCTGGAAAACGAGCGTCACCCGAAGCAAACGCAACACTGAAGTTTTCCGGCCGCGCTTCCGGCTATTTGTGACATCCGGAAGCGGCTTGGACAGCCGGAACTCCACCGCAACACCGGAAAGACAAACAACAGTTCAGAGAGAAGGTTTCATCTGAGCAAAGGGAGTGTTTCCCATGCTCTCTAAATGCTTGAACCCCACGTGTTCAGCGCCGTTCCGCTACCTGCGCGACGGGCGAATCTTCCACCTGGAGATTCCCGCACCCGCGCACGACGGCCTGGGCCGACGGCGGGAATACTTCTGGCTATGCGGGCCCTGCTGCGCCACATTCACCGTCGTGGTGAAAGACGGGACCGGCACGGTGCAATCGCGATTTCTTGAACTGCCATCGGGCGAGCTGCTGGAACAGGAAGAAGAGGAGCAGCCATTCTTGCGACGGTCGGATCCGAACCCCTTCGGCCGGTAATTCCTCTCTGTCCCCAGGGTTGTTTGCGGCGAATGATTTTCAGCGCGGGCAGGCGACTTGACTTCTGCGCCTCGATTCCGAATCATCATCACGCCCATCCATGAAGCTACGCACTTTGGTGGTTGCGCTGGTCTCGCTGGCGGTCGTCTATCTCGGTGACGATCTTTCGGTGCGATACCGCATCCCCAGGAGTCGCCAGCCACTGGGCACGGTGACCATCCAACGGTACGATGCGATTCCCGAGAAGAATGGCAAGACTGAGTTTGCGTTCGAGGAGCCGGTTGCGCAAACTTGCGTGCGCTCACTGTTCCCGCACATGGGCTACCCGCCGTGCTGGTACCTCGGCCGCCATGCTGAGCAGCGGATAAACTTCTAATCCCCCCTGGGGCCCCTGCTGCGCGCGACGCTGGTAGGATATTAAGTCCGGCGGTCGATACCTTCCTGTGCCATGTTTGCGATTCGCGACAACCTGGTCGAATGCCTGAGCGCTGTGCGGGCGCATAAATTGCGGGCTTCCCTGACCATGCTCGGCCTGACGATGGGAGTGGCCACGCTCATCACGGTGATGACCATCGTGCAGGGCGCGAACGTGTACGTGGAGCAAAAAATCGCCAACCTGGGAACGAATGTATTTCAGATTGCGCGCACGCCATTTGCGGTCACCGATTTCAATATCGTGATCAAGGCTTTGAAGTACCGGAAGATCGAGCTTGAGGACATGCAGGCGGTTGCGGCCGCCTGCAGCAGTTGCGAAGAGGTGGGAGCGACGGCCGGGGCCACGGTTCGTGCGCGTTACGGCAATAAGGAAGTCACGGACGTCAACCTTGCCGGGCATACGGCCACAATGGCGGACATCGACACGCGCTCGGTGGAGCGTGGCCGCTACTTCACCCCGACAGAAGAGGAGCACCGTGCCGGCGTCTGCCTGATCGGCGACACGCTCGTGCAGCAGCTGTTTCTGGGCGTCGACCCTTTGGGAAAGGTATTGCGGCTGGGCAGCGACGAATGCACGGTGATTGGAGTCATGGAAAAGCTGGGCAGCGTTCTTGGGCAGGACCAGGACAACTTTGTCACCATCCCGCTGTCGGCCTTTTTGCGGATGCAGGGCGTGCACACCAGTCTGACCATCAACGTGAAAGCGCGTGGAGAGCAGTTTCAGGAAGCGCAGGACCAGGCGACGCTGGTGCTGCGCAGCCGCCGCCACCTCAGCGCGGGGATGGAGAACGATTTCTTCATAGGCACAAAGGAAAGCTACATGGCGTTGTGGCGCAGCATCAGCAGCGCGTTCTTCGCGGTCTTCATCATGGTCAGCGCGATTTCGGTGATCATCGGCGGGATCGTGATTATGAACGTGATGCTGATGGGGGTGACGGCGCGGCGCCGCGAAATCGGGGTACGGCGAGCCGTAGGCGCCACCAAAGTTCGACATTGCCCGCCAGTTCATTGCGGAGAGCGTATTGCAGTGCATTGTGGGCGGGTTGATCGGAGTAGGTTTAGGCTTTGCGGTGGCGCTCGCCCTGCGCACCTATTCTCCCTTTCCCGCTTCCGTGCAGACCAGCGTGGCCATTCTGGGCATGCTGCTGAGTTCGGCGGTGGGATTGTTCTTCGGAATCTATCCGGCGCTGCGCGCGGCCAACCTCGATCCGATCGTGGCATTGAGGTCCGACTGATGGCGATTATGACCGCCTCGCAAGCCCGGGAGAATTTCCTTGCCGCCCTGGCCACGCTGCGTTCCGCCAAGGTGCGCTCGGCGCTAACCGTGCTGGGCATCATCATCGGGGTTTCGTCGGTCATCTCCATGGCTGCGATCATCCAGGGATTGAACAAGTTTGTGCAGGACAAGGTACAGTCCCTGGGCTCGCGCACCTATTTTGTTTCGCGCTTCCCGCCGGGGTCCGACCCTTCACGCTGGCCCGAGAGCATCCGTACCCGCAAGTATTTCGAGTACGACTACGCGGACTTTATCCGCCAGGCCGCGCCCCACATACAAATCGTCACGACCTTCGGCACGCGCGGCTTCTTCTTTGGCGACAGCAACCAGATCAACTACGAAGGCCGCAGCGTGGAGAAGGTGATAGTGCGCGGCACCGAGCCGCAATACACCGAGGCGATCCCGTTGTTTTCAATCGAGCGCGGCCGCTTTATCAGCGCCTTCGACCAGGAGCACGCTCGCCCCGTCGTGGTGCTGGGCGCAGCCGTGAGCGAGTCGCTGTTTCCGTACGAGGACGCGGTCGGCAAGACCGTGCGGCTCAACGGCCGGCTCTACGAGGTGATCGGCGTTTTCGAGCACGATCCTGGCCTCTTCATCGGGCCCGGCGTCGACGCCTTCGCCGTGATCCCCCTGAGCAACTTTAAGAAGAGTTACCCGGAGGCCAAGGAACTCATCATGGCGTTCACGGTGCCGGAGAACGTGAACGTCGAAACCGCGCAAGATGAAGTCATTCAGGCCATGCGCCGCCTGCGTCACGTTCATGCCAATCAGGAAAACGACTTCGAAGTGAGTTCTCCGGACTTCCTGAGCAATCTGTGGAATCAACTGACCGGAGCCCTGGTAATCCTGACCGGAGTGATCAGCTCCATCGGGCTGGTGGTGGGCGGGATTGGGGTGATGAACATCATGCTGATCTCGGTGACGGAACGCACGCACGAGATCGGTCTTCGCAAAGCGATCGGGGCGCGACGGGCCGACATCCGCTTGCAGTTCCTGCTGGAGGCGGTGGCCCTGACGCTGGTGGGCGGCACCATCGGCATCCTGGTCGGCGCCACGGTTTCAACCCTGGTACGAACGTTGGTGCCTTCGATTCCGGCGTCACTCTCCTATCTCTGGGTGGCGATCGGTTTCACGATCTCGGTCGGTGTCGGTCTCTTTTTTGGCTACTATCCCGCAAATTTGGCGGCGAACCTGGATCCGATTGTCTGCTTGCGCTATGAATAGCAGCGGGACGATACGTATCCCAACGAGCCCCCTCGGTGGGGGTTACATTTTCACTCTCGGTTCGTCTAAAAATCGTCGGCGGCGGCGTGCTCGGGATCCCGCGCCGCCCGCAAATTCCTGTGCTATCCATTTCCAAAGCGCTTGCGTGCTGGCTGATCGTGGCGGGAATTGCCACCATGCCTCCGAACGCTTCGGCGCAGCGCAATGCCGCCGTCACAAAGGATGCGCTGGGAAGCCTGACCACCCTTCACATCCCGCACCTGACGCGCGAACCGAAGCTGGAAGACTTTGCCGAGATGCAGCCCTCGCCCGCCGTGGCCGGGACGATGCTCAAAGTCGATCAGTTCTGGCAGCACGATCCCAAGGACGGCCAACCCATCTCGCAGAAGACGGAAGCCTATCTCGGGTATACCGACAAGAATCTGTACGTGATCTTTCTGGCGTTCGACAACGCGGTCGACAAACTCCGCAACCACTTGGTGCGTCGCGAGCAGATCAACGAAGAGGACCAGGTGGGAATTTTTCTGGACACCTTCTACGACCATCGCCACTGCGTCTTCTTCTTCATCAATCCCGCCGGAATTCAGCAGGAGGGAACCTATTTCGAGGGCCAGCAGGATATCGATCTGTCCTGGGACACGATCTGGAAAAGCGATACCCGGGTGCTGAAGCAGGGCTGGATCGGTTTCATTTCGGTTCCATTCAAGTCACTACGTTTCAAGGCAACCCAGGAAGTGCAAGATTGGGGGGTGCTGCTCGAACGGGATATTCCACACAACAACAGCGAGCATTCTTTTTCGCCCCGGAATTCCATGGACGTGCAAGGCCTGCTGGCGCAGGAGGGGAAGCTCACGGGCTTTGAGAAAATTTCGCCTGGGCGCAACTTTCAGTTGATCCCTTACGTGTCGGGACGTTCCTACCGAAACGTGGATCAGCGCGATCCGGTGCGTCCCACCTTCGAATCCAAAAGCTTCGATGCGAAAGCGGGACTCGATGCCAAAGCAATCATCAAGGACAGCTTCGTGCTCGATGCCACCATCAATCCTGACTTCGCGCAAGTGGAGTCGGACGAGCCACAAATCACCGTCAACCAACGCTTCGAAGTGCTGTTTCCTGAAAAGCGACCCTTCTTCCAGGAGAATTCAAGCTATTTCGCGACCCCCATCAACCTGGTCTTCACGCGTCGCATCGTGGACCCACTTTATGGAATTCGGCTGACCGGAAAAAGAGGTGCGTGGTCGGTGGGCACGCTATTCGCCGACGACCAGTCTCCCGGAGAGAGTGTTGCGCCCAACGATCCGCTGTGGGGACGGCAGGCATACTTCGGGATCGTGCGGGTCAGCCGTGAGATCGACAACAAGGGTAGCAACATCGGGTTGCTTTATACCGATCGTGAACTGGACACGGTGCCCAACACCGTCTGCCCGACCGATCCCTGCCTGACGCGCACGAATCGAGTGGGCGGCCTGGACGCCCACCTCAAGTTCAACAAGAACTGGCAACTGGACGCGCAGGCGGTGGGCAGCGAGACCCGCTGGAACGATGGCACGCACGAGACCGGCGCCGGATACCAACTGTACCTGGAGCGCAGCAGCCGTAATCTGGAATTCAATTCGCTCTATAAAGACAACGCTCCCGGCTTCCAGACTCGTACCGGATTCTTCCAGCGGCCCGACATCCGGTGGTTCAGCAACTTCGCCCAGCGCCGTTTCTACGTAGAAGGCAAGCACCTGCTGTTTCACGGGCCCAGCGTTCTGACGCGGAATATCTGGGACCACAACGGGCTGCGGATTGAATATTTCACGAACGCGAATTACCGCTGGGTCTTCAATAACCGGAACAACTTCGGCGTGTATGCCAATTACGGGCGCGAGCGGTTGCGCCCAGCGGACTACTCGCAGCTTACGAACAACGTCGATATCCCGCACAATCAGATCGGGTTTTTCTTCAACAGCCAGTACTACAACTGGATGACGTTGAGCGTGGAAGCTAACCTGGGACGCGATACCAACTACGACCCGGTGGAGTGCGGCTCAACCTTGGGAGATTGCCCGGTGACGGCTTTGCCACCGGTGCCGGGCAAGTCGCGCTTCGCCCAGGTGTCAGCGACGTTCCGTCCGGGGCGCGGTCTGACCGTGGAAAACACTTTCTTCTACTCCGCGCTGCGCGACACCCACACCGATCTGAATTTCTTCAATAATTACATCGCGCGCACCAAGTGGAATTACCAGTTCACCCGGGCTTTTTCGCTGCGCTTGATCGGGCAATACAACAGCATCGTAGCGAATCCGGCGTTCACCTCGTTGCAGCACGCCAGGAACTTCAATGCCGATGTCCTTTTCACCTACATGGTCCATCCCGGAACCGCTATTTACGTGGGGTACAACTCCGACCTGGCCAATATCAATCGAGCGCTTACCTCCGAACCCACCGACTACACGGAACTGGTGCGTTCCAAAGGCTATCTCAATGATGGGCGACAGCTCTTCGTGAAGGTCTCGTACCTGTTACGCTTCTGAGCGATCCGGACCGTGCCAGTTACTACATTCGCGGCCAGTGCAATTGTGGCTGGATGAGGTTTCCTGGAAGACGGCGAGACTCCCGGGCCGCGGGGTTATGCGGTGCCGAGAAATCTTGTCAGGAGCGTTGTGCGGATTTCAGCAGAGAACCCAGATTCTGGATATCTTCAGCGGATGTATCCCCAAAGACGATGTAGCGGAGACCGTCGTGGGACCAGGTTTCGACATTGAACGTTTTTTCCCGCTGTACCTTGGAATTGTTGCCCAGAATGCCACTAGCTGAACTATCCGGGAAGATGAAAACGGAGATCTGGTGCTTCCGGATCTGGTAGATGAGATGAGCGCCGGAGCTTTGCCCCACATAGGCGACGCGGCCACCGAGCAGCGTGAACTCGGTGTTTTGTAACTCGGGCAGGTTGAAGGTGAATGGAATCTTGCCTTGAAACCACGGCTTGACGGTATGGCGATCGGAAGACACCACGTCGACCGGGTTGGAGCTGCCGAGGGTTGACACGTGCAGGTCGGCAAGTTCGCCGTAAATTTGCTGTTCCTGCAGATTCCGTTTCCCAACATAGCTGGTGATTGCGGCCGCAATCAGAAGAAGCGCAAACGCAGCTGTCGCCAGAGTCCAGCGGAAATACCCAGACCGGCGAGGCTTGCGGGCGATCTGCTGCAAGACCTGGTTGCGGAATTCGGAACTTGGCGCGAATCGCGCACCGGCGGCTTTCACCGATCGTTTGAACTGAACGCGTGCCAGCGCATCGGCTGCACAAGCGGGGCAAGTGCGCAGGTGTGCGTCCAGCGTGCGCATGGGTTCGGCGGCCAATTCGCCATCGAGGTAGGCATCGAGTTGATTTTGCCACTGTTCGCAGGCCATGGATCGGTCCTTAGGTTCGCTGCAGCTTCTGGCGCACGGTCGTGCGAAGTGCGGCCCGAGCGCGTGACAGGCGTGACATCACCGTTCCGATGGGGACGGCGATCGTCTCTGCAATTTCCTGATACGACATCTCCTCCACCTCGCAGAGCAGAAGAATCTCCCGGAAATGGACGGGGAGTTCGTCCAGCGCCGATTCGAGCAGAGCCTGGTTGGAGCGGTCCATCAGGATGGTCTCGGGTGTCTGCGTGCCGGCGGCGGGCTCAACCGGTCCATCCTCGTCGTCGAGCGAGATTGTCTTCATCGCCGTACGTCCGGTGCGCGAAGTCAGGAAAGTGTTGCGCAAGATGCGGTACATCCAGGCGCGGAAGTTCGTGCCCGGCTGGTAGGACTGAAAGCCGCGTAACGCCTTGACGTAGGTTTCCTGCACCAGATCCTCAGCCTCTTCCCGATTCTGTGCCAGCCAGTACGCGAAGTTATAGAGCTGGTCAAAGAGCGGCATCGCCAGCTCTTCAAACGTCGCGGACTGTAGGGGCAGAGCCGACACGCACACTAGAGTAAACCCGGAACCTTCCGGTTTATTCCACCGGCTCGCTTATTTTCCTGGTTTGCTTCTCCACGGAATGGAAGACCTACTTCCGACGCGGGAAGGGCAGGAGAATCTCTCGCACTACCCCGGTTCCGGCGGCGTTTCGCGTGGTGAAGACTTTACCGCAGAGGGCGCGGAGAAATGCCGCGGAGATTGCGGAGGAGGTGCATGGTTCTGCTACCCGAGTTTCATCAGCAGGTTGCCGGCGGCGTTTCGCGTGGTGAAGGCTTTACCGCAGAGGGCGCGGAGAAATGCCGCGGAGATCGCGGGGAGGTGCAATGGTTCTGCTACCCGAGTTTCATCAGCAGGTTGCCGGCGGCGTTTCGCGCGCGCGCGGTGAAGACTTTACCGCAGAGGGCGCGGAGAAATGCCGCAGAGATCGCGGAGGAGGTGCATGGTTCTGCTACCCGAGTTTCATCAGCAGGTTCCACTGACGGTCAGCGGAAGTGGGTCATCGACAACCGAGTTTCGCCTTCGGGAATGCCGGCCCGGAAGGGGATCCTGAACGACAAGAAATCTGGCAGATTGTCGGCTACGTCCGCCATGCACCGCCGGAGTATATCGGGGCGAGCCTCCGCCTACGGCGGCAGCGACAGGGCCTCGCCCTCAGAAAGTTATTCGGTGTTGTCGCCCCCAGCCCGGTCGTAGACCGACCGAACGATAATCGGCGTATTCAGCTTCTTGCTTTCGAGAGTGAGGGTATCGGCAAGTTGTTTGCCTTCGCCTGTGATTTCGTAGCTATGGGAAATCTTCTCTCCGTTCGGGCCCTTTTCCTCAGTGATCAGCGTCTCGCGTTCCCACCGGGCCTTGACCTGGGTCTGACTGCTGTCTTTCTTAGGCTTTTCGACCTTGCGCCCGTCAGTAAAAAGAGACCGGACATGGCTCTCCGTGTCAGTCATGTCGATCTCCGGTCCCTTCTGTAGGACCTTCAACTGGTCGGGAGCCTCCACGAGATTGCGGAGGCGCGCGCGTTGATCCTCCGAACCAGCGCCCGGCCCGCGACCCTGCCCGGGTCCACCGCCGCGCCGACCCATTCCGCCGATGCCTCCAATGCCCGGGATGCCCATCGTCACTCCGCCGCCACCCATGCCCCCGTGACCTCCCATGGGACCGTTCTGGTCGCGGTCCTGCATGGCGGAGCGCAGTTTTTCGCGCGGGTCATCGCTCTGATCACGATTCAGTTTCCAGGTTCCGTTCAGCGTCGGCTGTGCCTGTGAGGCTTCCGGGGAAGGTGCGGGCTTCGATTGTTCGGCGGACTGCTTCGCGGCGTAGGCTGCGGCGACCACAAAAACCAGGCCCAAAGCGAGCCCGAAGCGTTTCCAGAAAACCCCGGCGTGCGTCTTGTTCCGGTTCGATGACATGAGCAACTCCGTGGAGAGATGTCGTCTGAGCCCCGGGCTCGACGTGTATTTTCCGGCCATTCGAGAGACCACAACCCCGTCCCGGAGGCCAGGATTACGACGAAGGTTTAGCGCATCGCTGAATGATGTTGTGATGGGTCTGGAGAGGGCCGGGATGTCCGAAGCCGTAAGGATTCAGTAAAGATTTGTAAAACTGTATCGGTGGCTTGGGGTCGAGAAGCGGTCGTGGAGATTTGCTACCGCAAAAATCAACCTACTGTCCGGTGCGTAACTGCGGCGAGATCAGCAAACGGTTGGGCGCCTTCTTGGCATCTTTCTGATGCTGGAAGACGAGGTCGAGTCCTTCTTCAGCGGCGGCGGGCGCTTCTGCCAGCAGGTCGGCGAGCGCACGGAATGCGCGGCTGACCTCCTGCGAGTCGTGGGCTGCAACGGGAGTGCCCTTGTCGATGGCGGGCGCGATCAACTGGTAGTTGTTGGGCACTTTCCACAGAATCTTGCAGTTGGTGGCTCTCTCGACATCTTCCTCGCTGAAGCCCGGAATCTTTTTGTAGCGGTTCATGACCAGCCGAAGATGTTTGCGTCCGTTGCTTTCCTCGAGGAAAGTTCGAATGCGGCCGGCGCTCCACAAAGAAACCACATCGGTCTGCGCCACCATGAGCACGACATTCGAAAGGTCGGAAAGCAAGCGGGTGGTTTCGTCGAGGCGGCCGGAGCAATCCACCACCACGTAGCGGTAATGGCTCACGAGCAGATCGAAGAGGCGGGCCAGTTCGGCGGCCGCGGGGGCCGTGGTGTAGGGTTGTTGCGGGCCGGCCAGCAAGTGCAGGCCATCCTTGGTCGAGGTCATCAAGCCCTCGAGCAGGGAAGCATCCATGCGGTGCAGGTTCTGCAGCGCATCCATCACGCTGAAAGTGGGACGCGCATTGAGATGCAGGGCGGCGTGGCCGATCGGCGAAAAGTCGACCAGGATGGTCTGGCCATGATGCTGTTGCAGTGCGACCGCGGTGTTGACGGCGAGGGTGGTCGCTCCGCTTCCGCCTTTCGCATTGATGACGGTGAACACACGTGCCTTGCCGGCACTGCGAGTTTTGCTGCGCGCGGAAGAGTAGCGGGTGAATGCCTCCAGCAGACCTTCGGTGCCGGTCATGCGATCGACGAATTCCCCGGCGCCGGCCCGCATGGCTCCCACGATCGCCATCGGGTTGCGCATGTCACCGACGGCAAAGATTGCGACATCACTAGTGGTCGCGCGGATCAGTTCAATGGTGTGAATGGCGCGGGGCGCATCGTCGGAATTGACATCCACCAGCACCACTTCGGCGCGCTGCGACTGCATTTGGCGCACGATCGGATCGGTAGCACTCACGGGAAAGCCGACATTGCTGAAAACGACGCGGGCCACGTGCGTGCTTTCCAGGCGGTTCTGGAGCACAGCCAACTGTTCCCGGTCCTCGGTCAGGAGGGCGACTGCGATGCCATGCATGGCTTGATTCTCGCTAAAATCTCTCTGCGTTTGCATGGTATTGGGGGACTGACCTCTCAGCCAAGTGACTTTTGTAACCTACGGCAATCACTCTCAGAATGATTTTACTAAATTTGGTTTCAATGGGCGAAGAAGATGGGCAAGTGCCGGAGAGACTTTACATCTCAGTTTCCCGACGAGGTACATTCTATGCGAAACCGGGGCCGCTTGAAAAGATCATAAACCGCCAAAGTAAGCGACTAGCGCGGTAATTGGAGGAGCAGGCCAGTTGGGGACGGGCCGCCGGGTGCCTAGGAGGCAATGCGGCGGGTTTCGGAGGAAACCTTCGTGGGTTCTTCCTCGGCGCGCCCATGCAAAGAGGAAATTCGGCTAAATGCGTCCGAACTATCGGCGGTAGGAGCCAGGTCAGCCAGGTATTCGTAGCCTGCAAAGTGGACCGCTACTCCCAAGCGAGTGCCCACCGAAGGCTGGACGACCCGCAGGACCGTTCCCTGACAGCGTACGCGCATGCTCTGCCCGAGCGTGATCTCAGACGGCATCACCAGGGTGACTTCTATCGCTTCGCCGGGCGCCAGCGGGAAATCGGTGAAAAAGAAGGTTCCCCGGGAACTCAGGTCCTGGGTGAAGCCGGTAGATTCATGCTCCGAGCCGGATAGTCGTACCGATACCGGAACGTGGACGTCGAAACGTTGTCCACAGCGGCGCTCAAGACGATCGGGGCTCGTAGTCATGATTTCCTCAGCTGGGCGAGTGTTTCCCGGCGACCAGGGTAAAAAGGAACTTTACCTCAGGATGAGCCGTCTGGGAAGTAACGTTTTCATGGCGCCCCCGTCGCACCGCGTGGGACCGTGCAATGAACCAGAATGACGGTATCCCCGCACTACGAGGGGTTTGGTGTTAAGGCACCTGCTCGGGTGATGCAGGTCACATCCCAAACGGGCAAAAGCCCCAACAATAAAGGTTGCCCGCAGTTGCGACGGCAGGGTGGAGTTTTGCCTGGCGCCGCTCTCGGGACTCAATCTGGCATTCCACGGAGGCCGGCATGGCTATCACAAAACAACAGGCGCTCGACTATCACCTCGGCCAACGTCCTGGAAAGATTGAAGTTGTAGCCAGCAAGCCGTGCCGGACGCAGCGCGATTTGAGTCTCGCCTATACCCCGGGGGTCGCGGTCCCCTGCCTCGAGATCGAGAAGAACCCGCACGATGCATTCAAGTACACGGCCCGGGGAAACCTGGTGGCGGTGGTGAGCAACGGTACGGCGGTGCTTGGGCTAGGCGATATTGGAGCGCTTGCCGGAAAGCCGGTGATGGAGGGGAAGGGCGTTCTATTCAAACGATTTGCCGACGTCGACGTGTTCGACCTCGAAGTCGCCACCCACGATCCGGATGAAGTGATCAAGCTGTGCCAATTGCTCGAGCCTACCTTCGGCGGCATCAACCTGGAGGACATCAAGGCCCCGGAATGCTTTTACATCGAAGAAACCCTGAAAAGAACCATGAAAATTCCCGTCTTCCATGACGATCAGCATGGAACGGCAATCATTTCGGGAGCAGCGTTGCTGAACGCACTGGAGGTTGTCGGCAAGCCAATCGACCAGGTGCGGGTCGTATTCAACGGCGCTGGGGCATCGGGGATTGCGTGTGCCGAACACTACGTGCGCCTGGGGGTGAAACGGGAGAACATCACACTGTGCGACACCAAGGGCGTGGTTTACAAGGGCCGTACAGCGGGTATGAATCCGTACAAGGAGCGTTTTGCCAAGGAGACCCCGCTGCGCACGCTGTCCGACGCGGTGAAGGGTGCCGACGTTCTGGTGGGCTGCTCGGTGAAGGGCGCGGTGAACGTGGCGATGCTGCAGTCGATGGCGGCGCGGCCGATCGTGTTCGCCATGGCGAATCCGGACCCGGAGATCAGTTACGAAGAGGCGAAGTCCAGCCGCGACGATGTGATCTTTGCGACCGGCCGTTCCGATTATCCCAACCAGGTGAACAACGTGCTGGGCTTTCCCTTCATCTTCCGGGGAGCGCTCGACGTGCGCGCCACGGCGATCAATGAAGAGATGAAGCTGGCCGCGACGCGCGCCCTGGCCGCTTTGGCCAAGGAAGATGTGCCGGACTCGGTTTGCCGCGCTTACGGGGTGGAGCGACTGAAGTTCGGGCCGGAATACCTGATCCCCAAACCCTTTGACCCGCGCGTGCTCTTGTGGGAGGCGGTCGCGGTTGCGAAAGCTGCGATGGAGAGCGGCGTCGCGCAAGAACCGGTGGACCTGGAAGTCTACCGTGAGCAATTGGAACGCCGGCTGGGCAAGGCGCATGAAGTCGCGCGCATGATGGTGCATAAGGCGCAAGCTCATCCGAAGCAGGTTGTGTTTCCGGAGGGCGACAACGAAAAAATCCTGCGCGCCTGCCATACGCTGGTGGAAGAACACATTGCCGTGCCGATCCTGCTGGGCAAGGCGGCGACGATTCACAAAAACATTGCTGAGCTTGGCCTCGACTTGCGCGGCGTGCGCATCGTCGATCCGTCGAATTCTCCCCTGCGGGAACGCTACACGCAGGAATTGTTCCGGCTGCGGGAGCGACGGGGCATGACGCTTTCCGAGGCGGGCAAGCAAATCGACAACCGCAATATTTTTGGTTCGATGATGCTGCATATGGGCGATGCCGAAGCGCTGGTCTCCGGCGTGACCCAGCATTTCCCGGACACGATCCGACCCGCACTCGAGATCGTGCGGGTGCGCGAGGGCCTGCATAAAGTCTCCGGCTGTTATGCCATGATCACCCGCAAAGGAGACATTTACTTTCTGGCTGATACCAGCGTGAACATCGAGCCCACGGCCGAGGACCTGGTAGAGATCGCGCTGTGCACCGCGCAAACCGCGCGGCGGTTCGACGTCGAGCCCAGGGTAGCCCTATTGTCCTTCTCAAGCTTCGGCAGCACCAAGCATCCGCAGTGCGAGAAGGTGCGCAGAGCTGTGGAGTTGCTGCACCGGGCGGATCCAACGCTGATGGTGGATGGGGAACTAATGGCCGATGACGCAGTCGCGGCTGACTTAGACGAGATGTACCCCTTCAGCCGCCTCAAGGGCGGGGCCACCGTTCTGATCTTTCCCGATCTGAATTCGGCCAACATCGCCTACAAGCTGCTTTCGAAAATCGGAGGCGGCGAGATACTGGGTCCTATTCTGATGGGCATGAGCAAGCCGGTGCACCTGTTGGCCCGGGGCGCGGAAGTAGAGGAAATTGTGAATGTCACGGCCATCGCCGTGGTTGACGCGCAGGAGACGGAAAGCTCCTTGCCGGTGGACGAACGGGTCGAATTGGCCCTTGGGGATTAGGCTAAACCCCTAGCGAATTTCGATCGGGAACTGAGGGTCACTGGTTTTTCGCGGGCGCCTTGGGAGGGTTCGCGTTCGGTGCGGGAGTGAAGGGTTGGGGAAGGCCCGTCGAGCCAGGCTGATTTCCGGGCTTGATCGCGATACCACTGTGGGGGTCCGAGGCAGTCGGCGTCAGTCCCATCGTGCCCGGAATGAAGCACGTCAGACGACCGCTCTTGGCTACCCGCAACTCCGCGGGACAGGGTCCGCTTGCCAGCTTCGCACCGGTGCCCGATCCCTGCAACTCCACGGCAAACAACTTCCCATCGGCACTGCCGGCGACACCCGTGGCCATGCCTGGCATGTCATAGGCGACGTAGAACGGATGTTTGCTGCCGGCGGCGCTGGTGGCGCAAGTGCTCGCGCTGGTAAGTTGCTGATCGGCCGCGCGGACATCGAGACGCCCGCAATCAGTGGCTCCGGACCCCGCAAGTTGTTTCAGCTTCTGTTGCACCGCGTCGTCAGGTTTGGGCGCGGGCGCCGCAGACTGAGTGCTCGACTTGTTGCAGCCGAACAAGCACGCCGTTGCAATCACCCCAAGCATCAGGACCTTGTTCATGGTTCTTTATTGTAGAACAAGCAGCGCGCGCCAGTCGTTGATGGGGTCGTTTATATTGATACGAACAACTATCTGGCAGCATCCAATAAGCCACCGTGGCGGAACCTTCGGCTTCTAGTTCGATCAGCAGCGCACCTGCGGGGAACTCTCCCCCAATGCTTAAAGAATCCCGCTGGTCGGTCGGGATGCGCGCTCTGAAGCATCGCAACTTTCAGCTCTTTTTCTCCGGACAACTCATTTCGCTGACCGGGACATGGATGCAGACGGTCGCACAATCCTGGCTGGTCTACCGCCTGACGGGATCGTCGCTGCTGCTCGGATCGGTAGGGTTTGCCAGCCAGATTCCCGTCTTCCTGATGGCGCCGATCGGGGGAATGGTCGCAGACCGGATGAACCGGCACCGAATCGTGATCACAACCCAAGTCGCATCCCTGATTCTGGCGTTTGTGCTGGCGGCGCTCACCCTCACGCACATGGTCAAGGTCTGGCACATCTTCGTGCTGGCCGCGCTGATGGGAGTCGTCAACGCCTTTGATATCCCGGGACGGCAGTCGTTCCTGGTGGACATGGTCGGGCGCGATGACTTGATGAATGCCATCGCGCTGAATTCCTCCATGTTCAACGGCGCGCGGGTCATCGGACCGGCGATCGCCGGAATTCTGGTTGCCAAGATCGGCGAGGGCTGGTGCTTCTTCGTCAACGGGGCCAGCTATATTGCGGTGATCATCGGATTACTTCTGATGAGGGTGGATTGTGCCCGCCGCTCGAAATCGGATTCGCCCTTGGCCGACATCATCGAGGGCTTCCGGTGGGTGAGCCATACCGGGCCCATTCGTGCCTTACTCTTGCTGCTGGGAGTGGTCAGCCTGGTGGGCATGCCCTACACCGTACTGATGCCAGTGTTCGCGGATCGTATTTTGCACGGGGGTGCGAAAGGTCTGGGCATTCTGATGGGATTCACCGGCATTGGGGCGTTGTTTGGAGCGTTGACGCTCGCGCTGCGCACGGGCGTAAAGGGCCTGGGGCGGCTGGTTTCGATCTGCTGTGCCGGCTTCGGCGTCAGCCTGATTGCGTTTGCGTTCTCGAAGCATTTCTGGCTGTCGTCCTTTTTGCTGATCCCCGTGGGATTTTTCATCATGCTGCAAATGGCTTGCTCGAACACGCTGATCCAGGCGATGGTGCCGGATGCCCTGCGCGGGCGCGTGATGGCCCTGTATTCCATGATGTTCATGGGCATGGCACCATTCGGCGCATTGCTGGGTGGGGCGCTGGCGGATCGTCTCAGCGCGCCGATCACGGTTGCGACCGGAGGAATTGCGAGCATCGTGGGCGCGATTTGGTTTGGCCGTCAACTCCCGATCTTCCGTGGCGAAGCCCGCGAGCTCATTATTGCGCAAGGGATGGCCGGCGGCGAACCGGCGGAGGAGATGACGGTGAGGGTGGTGCAGTAGAAGCCTGGAGCCTCAAGCCTCAAGCCTCAAGCCTCCCTCACTCCTCTGCATAGCTGACGTGCTCGAGTTCCTCCGACTCAAGCTTGCCGGCCGGGGACTTCACCCCGTACTCGTATCCCTTTTCGAATGCTTTCAGATTTAGGTCACGGAAGCTGGCGGGCACAGAATCAGCCACCGCTTTGCGGACAGCGTCCACGTCGAGCAAGTGCGTCACCGCGGTAAAAAATCCCACCATCACAGAGTTCAGCACCATCCGTTTGCCGAGTTCCTCCGCCAGTCGCGTGGCCGGACAGCTATAGACTCTGGTCTGCCGCGGGAGATCGGTCACACGGACCAGATCCTGTTCCACGATCAGCACGCCGCCTTCCTTCAACTCGGGGACGAAGCGCGCATAGGCTTCCTGGGACATCACGACCATGATGTCGGGCTGCGTGACGTAAGGGTAGAGGATGGGCTCGCTGGACAGCAGCAACTGCGCGCTGCAGGCGCCGCCGCGAGCTTCGGGCCCGAAGTTCTGCGTCATGGTGGCGTAGGCGCCCTGGTAAATGGAAGCCGCCTTCCCGAGGATGATGGCCGAGAGGATGACGCCCTGGCCGCCGAAGCCAGCGATGCGAAGTTCAGTTAGCTGCAGCTGCATACCGTCTCCAATGGTTCCACATAGCGCTCGCCCAGAGACTCAACCATCTGCGCGTGCAGAAGGCTCTGGTAATCGGGGCGGTCGCGGTCGACAAACTTGCCAACCACAATCTCGCCTGTCATGGTCAGTCCAACTTCACTGGTCGGTGCTCCATGTTTCACTTTGCTCTTTTCCTTGTAGTACTTCATGGTGTCGAGGCCGTCGCCCAGGCGGTTGCGGCGCTGGTAGAGCGTCGGGCACGGGCTGATGACTTCGATAAAGCTGAAGCCCTTTTTCTGAAAGGCCTCGCCGATGGAACGCGCGAGCTGTTTCACGTGGAAGGTGGTCCAACGGGCCACATACACGGCGCCGGCGGCTTCAACGAGGTGAGGCAGGTTGAAGGCGGGCTCGCACGTTCCATAGGGCGAAGTCGAGGTGATGGCGTGACCGGGCGTGGTCGGCGCGGTCTGGCCACCGGTCATTGCGTAAATCAGGTTGTTCACGCAGATGACTTTAAGATCGATGTTGCGGCGGGCGGCATGGATCAGATGGTTGCCGCCGATGGCGGAGAGATCACCATCGCCGGAGTAGACCACGACGTTCAGCTTCGGGTTGGCCAGCTTGAGGCCGGTGGCGAACGGAATGGCGCGCCCATGCGTGGTATGGAAAGAGTCAAGCTTCACATACCCGGCCACGCGCCCGGTGCAGCCGATGCCCGAAACCAGGGCCAATGACTGCAAATCAACCTTGGATTCAATGAGCGCCCGTGCGAAGCAATTGACGGTCGTGCCAATTCCGCAGCCCGGACACCAGATATGCGGCATACGGTCGGTACGCAGGAAGGGTTCGACCGGGTTGGTCAAGTTCAGGATGCTCATTGGCTGGCCTCCACGATGACTTTCAGGATGTCTTCCGGGCGGTGGACACTTCCGCCCGCGTGCGGGACGGAGAACGTCCTGGCCCTGCCGTTGGCAGCCCGCTCGACTTCACGCACCATCTGGCCCAGGTTCAATTCCGGGACCACAAACGCCCGGGTGGTGGCGGCCAGTTCGCGAATACGTTTTTCGGGAAAGGGCCAGCAGGTGATCAGGCGCAGTTTCCCGACGCGCAGGCCTTGTTGCCGGGCCAGTTCAATCGCTCGCTGCGCAACTCTGGACGTAATGCCGTAGGAGACAACGACGACGTCCGCATCTTCGAGGCTCTCTTCGTCCAGCAGGGTAATGCGATCCATGGCATCGTGAATCTTGCTCTGCAAACGGCGCACCAGCTTGTCCTGCGTTTGGGGCGTCATGTTGGGATAGCCCCGCTCATCATGGGTGAGCCCGGTCACGTGGAACTTGTAGCCTTCGCCGGCGTGCGCCATCTCGGGGACGCCGTCCCCGTTGGTGGCGTACGGCAGGTAGTCTTCAACCGATTTGCTGGTGTGACGGCGGGGAACGACATCGATCTGATCGGCGGGCGGAATGATCACCTTCTCGGTCATGTGGCCGACCACTTCGTCCATCATGAACATCACGGGAACGCGGAATTCCTCGGAAAAATTGAAGGCCTGGATCGTCAGGTCGAAACATTCCTGGGGGGAGTTAGGGCAAAGGGCAATGATCTGGTAGTCGCCATGCGATCCCCAGCGAGCTTGCATCATGTCAGCCTGCGCGGGCAGGGTGGGCAGGCCGGTGGAGGGACCGCCGCGCTGCACATCGACAAAGACGCAGGGCGTCTCGGTCATGACCGCGTAGCCGATGTGTTCCATCATGAGCGAGAAGCCCGGTCCGGAAGTGACCGTAAATGCTTTCGCGCCGCCCCAGACAGCGCCCTGCAGGGTAATCGAAGCTGCCAGTTCATCTTCCATCTGGATAAACGTTCCACCCACCATGGGTATGCGCGATGCGAAACGTTCGACCACTTCTGTGGAGGGGGTGATGGGATAGCCCGCTGCGAATCGGGCTCCGGCGGCGAGCGCGCCTTCGCAGCATGCATGATCTCCGTCCAGGAAGTGAGTGCCCGTGAGCACGCCGCGCGGGTCAGCTTTCACGGGCCACCTCCGCGCGAACCGCAGTTCCGGTTCCGACATTCGCTTCTTTAGCCGCGGGGACCCGCTGGCCATAAATGGCAAAGTCGGGACAGTACATGCCGCAGAGGTCGCAGCCGCTGCACTTTTCGGGGGCCACGACGTGTGGCGGATGGTAGCCCTTGGAATTGAAGGCGGAGGAGAGAGCCAGCACCTTGGTGGGACAAAACTCCACGCAAAACCCACAAGCCTTGCAGCGCTCCACGACGATGGAAACACGTCCTTTAGCCACGGAACCCCCCACGACGGGAGTGATGGGCACTCCCGAATCACAGGAAGATTATGGCGTGCCCTTATCGCAGCGGGGTGTGACGCAGGTCACGGGACCGCGTGAGGCCGGGCACAACCCCAACCGACTCGGGGAAGTTCCTCGCCACGCGTCGAAGCTCACAGCATCTAAATTTTAGTAGGGTGCCCGCAGGCTACGAGGAAAATTGCGCTCTTGCCTTTGGCGTGAGGAGCGAAGAAGTTCACTACATCATCATCGTAGAACGTGAGGCCGGTTGCGCCCAACTTCTGGGCATAGGCGCCGAGATATAGCTTTCCGCCGAGTATGCCGGCCTCGAGTTGCGCCGCGCGGTAGCCGCGGTTGCCGAAGGCCGCGATGATCTTGTTCAGGTCGGCAAGAAAAAAGATGTCGACGCTGGCATCGGCGGGAAGTTCCTGCTCAAGGCCAAGGTAGCCTGCACGCTCGCGGAAATCTCCTGCTTTGAGCAGTTCGAGTTGTTTCTTTTCACGATGAAAGAAATAGGCGCCCGGCCGAAGAGCCTCGACGCTGTGCACGATGAGGTACATATCGTTGAGTTGATTTCCAAAGGGACTCAGGAAGTCCGCGGGAATGCCATGCGTGGCGCGCTCCAGCAGCGTGGACAACTGGGTGAACGTAATCGATTGGCGGGCAAACCTGCGCGAGGAACCGCGACGCTGGATCACCTGCTCGATGGTGTCAGAGGGTAGTGAGGAATCCGGAAGGAGCTGAAGATCAGCCAGCTCTCCCATCGGCGCCGAGGTTGGAATCACCAGCGTGCTTTTGCGCCATGCCTCAACCTCTTCGGGAAGAAGGAGACTCGACGCTTCGTGCATCTGACGCATGGCCGGGTAATCGACTTCTGCTTTGGAGTAGGCAACTAAAGGCAGACGGAGCGGCTCTACGACTGGAGATGGGGCGGCGGGCAAGGAGGTATGTCCCAGGGCAACCATCGAGAAAGCGACTTCTCTTTGAGTGTCGACGTCGAGCAGAGCGTTAACCGGCTTATCGAGAAAATCGAGCATTACCCTGGCGGGGAATCCAAGCGACGTGCTTACGGCCAGAGCATTCGCCAGCAAGGTCCCGTTGTCCCATCCGAAATGGCGGTAAGTACGAGAACGGTATTTCCAGGCGTTGCGCCAATACGTGCCGGTGCAGACGACGACCAGCGGGGCGTGCGCGATCGCGGGTTCGCCGGCGGTTGCGTCCAACAGAATCTGGCGATGGTCCCCTGCGCGCAACTGGCGCAGGCCGAATTCGGCAGCTCCGAAGTGATAGACGCCGGCGGGCAGGTTGGGAAGGTCCATGCAAACCAGGTACAACTCCACCTCGTACAGCGCGCCGGTGCAGGCAGCGGCGCGAAAAAAGGTTTCGCCTCCCGGAAATTTTCGACTGCGGGTAACGCCGGCGGAGTAGAACAGAAATTGCGCGATGTCATCGAGGCTGGGCAACATCTCGCCCTGGGACACGACGCCCGGGCTGGCGATTGCGGACAGGGCTGCTACGCCGGTCTGACGGAAATCCTTTGGCAGCCGCGTGACCTCGAGAGTGGGGTAGATTTTGAAAAGGAGCGGCTTATTCTCCCAGTCCAGAAAATGCGGGTGCGCGCGAATGCCGAGATAAGAGTGCTTGGTGCCGTTGTGATATTTCCAGGTGGAGTCGAGATCGCGATTCGGCATCGGGAAGTATTGTAGTCGGTCCGCAGTTTAGCGACGCGGTGGGTCGGATCGCTTTGTGCGGCGTCTATAAAACTCTGCGGTTGCGGCCGAGCGCCTGACCGCCGGGTTGGTCCGACGCTTAGTTCAACCCTTTCTTCCGCAAAAACTCCGCCACCACATCCTTGATGTCGCGATGCTTTCCATCGACGGCATAGTTTAATTGCTGCATGTCCTGGTCGGAAATCTGGCCCGCCAGTGCAGCCAGAACGCCTCCGACCTCGGGATGGCGATCGAGGGTCGGCCGGCGAAACACAGCGATGGCCTCGTAGGGGGGGAAGTACTTGCGGTCGTCCTCCAGAACGAACAGGTCAAGCGCCGGGATGAGCCCGTCGGTTGTGTTGCCGGCAATGAGGTCGACTTGCTTCTCCTTCAGCGCGCGGGTAAGCAGTCCGAGATCCATGATGCGGGGCGGTTCCGCGAAGCGCAGACCATAGGCCGCGGCCAGGCCCTTGTAACCGTCAGGACGCTCCATGAACTCGTAGCCGAAACCGGGGCGCCACTGGGGCGTGTATTTGGCGGCCTCGGAAATTGTGTGCATCTGCAAGCGGCGCGCGTCTTCTCCGCGGATTTCAATCGCGAAGGTGTCGTTGAAGCCCAGGGGCGGGCCGAGCGTGAGATTAAACCGCCGCTCGTATTCCGATTTCACGTGCCCATAGACTTCTTCCCGCGGGATTTGCGGCTTGTCTTTCAGAATGGCGGTGAGCGCCGTGCCAGTGTATTCGGGATAGAGGTCGATGCGCCCGGCCAGAATCGCCTGGTGGCAGATAAACGATCCTGCCAGGTAAAACCGCCGCTCGATCCGAAGATGCGTCTTCGCTGCCAGCATCTGGGCAAAGATTTCCCCGAGAACCGCCTGCTCGGTGAAATTCTTCGAGCCGACGACAATCCGGTCCTCTCGCGAAGGTCCGCAGGCCGTGAGCAGTAAGACCGCAATCAGGAAAACAGGAAGTGTGCGTGGCATCGTGATGGTCGAACCGAGTTCCGGCAACTGTGGCCGCGTCGAAGGCTCCCTAGGCCGTGGTCAAGCGTCGCTCCAGCCATCCGAGAGTGACGTCAGCGAGCAGCGCAAGGCCCGCAGCGGGGATTGCGCCGGCAAGGATGAGTTGGTTGTTCACCATGGCCAGCCCGCGAAAAATATATTCGCCCAGGCCGCCGGCGCCGATCGCCGCCGCGATGGTTGCCAGCCCCACAGAGATCACGGCTGCCACCCGCACACCCGCGATGATGACTCCCAGTGCGAGTGGAAGTTCCACTTGCACGAGGAGCTGGCGATCGGTCATACCCATGCCGCGTCCCGCCTCCACCACGGAGCGATCGACGCCGTTGATTCCCGCGTACGTGTTCCGGATAAGCGGCAACAACGCGTAGAGCGTAAGAGCGAGAATCGCCAGGCGGTCCGAGCGGGCACCGATCCAGGGAACCGGCAGAAGGAAGCCGAATAGCGCCAGGCTGGGAATCGTCTGGATGATGTTCGCGCCGCCCAGAATCGGTTTGTCCCAGCCAGGCTTGCGTGTGATGAAGATGCCAAGCGGGATCCCGATCAGCACCGCGAGCAGCGTGGAGGCGGCCACCATCCAAAGGTGCTGAAGGGTGAGTTCGAAGACTTCGCTGTGATTTTGCAGGATGAATTGAAACACGTTCATGCCGGGCCTCGATTTCCATTGGAAGCAGCACCGAAGGCATCCAGGTATTGCTTGACGAGCGGATCGGAAGATTTCGTAAATTCGGCAGGCGGCAGCGCGACCACCAATCGTCCGGCTTCCATCAAGGCGATGCGCGTACCGAGCAGCATGGCTTCGCGGAGGTCGTGCGTCACAAAGACGACCGTCTTCTGAAGGCGCTGCTGCAGGGCCAGGAATTCACGTTGCAGTTCCGCGCGGGTGATGGGGTCGAGCGCACCGAAGGGTTCGTCCATAAGAAGAATCGGCGGATCGGCGGCAAGGCCCCGGGCCACGCCAACTCGCTGGCGCTGCCCGCCGGAGAGTTCACGCGGACGACGGGTCAGGAGCTCTGCATCAAGGCCGACCAGTTGCAAGAGCTCAGCAACCCGGATTCGAATACGATCGGCGGGCCATTCCTCTATGCTGGGAACCAGAGCAATGTTGCGCGCAACGGTGAAATGCGGGAAAAGGCCGGCATCCTGGATGACATAGCCGATACCGCGTCGCAGCCGGATGGGATCCCATTGGGTCGTAGCACGACCCTCTACCAGCACGTCGCCTTCGGTTGGCGAGACCAGGGCATTGATCAACTTGAGTGTCGTGGTCTTGCCTGAACCGCTGCGGCCCAGAAGCACAAGCGTCTCGCCGCGGCGGACCTGAAGATTCAGGCCGGCGAGAAGTTCCTGCCCGCCAGCAAATCGGTAGGCCACGTCCCGAAATTCGATGACCGGCCGGTTTTGAGAGGAATCGTCCATGAGGAAAACGTGATTTCTGCGGATTGGATGGCGACTGGGGCCCGGGAAACCTTGTTTTTTGATATTTGCAGGCTGAGCGAAACATCCCTGCAGTTCCGGCGTGGCTCGAGTTGCTAGCCGGCGGAGCGGTACGACGATGCCGGCAGCCCCGTGATCCTAATCCCACCATGACCTTTATGCCGGATGTTCAGTCCGACCAGCAGGGCGGTGACCTGCTCAACCAAACGCGCGTTCTCGAGTTTGCCTCCATCAATGCTACGCAAGCCGGGAATCTTCGCCGCCAGTTCGCAGACCAGTTGCGTGGCGTTGGCGTCGTCGCTACACACGATCACGTCGCACTCGACGGGCTGGTCGCCGTTCATGGAATCGGCCGAACAGTTCTGAAATGCCGCGACCACGGTCACGCCCCTGGGAACAAGTTCTGCGGTCTGCTGCGCGGCCGATCCTTGCCACACGCCCAAGGTGCGGCTGGCGCGGCCGCCCACCGCAGAGGCCAGGGGAACCGTGGCGTCAATCAAGATGCTGCCGGCCTTGAATGCGGGCTTGAGCTCCTTCAACAGGCCTGCCTGGCCCTCGAAAGGCACGGTAAGCACCAAAAGATCAGTTGCGGCACAGGCGGCCGGGTTGGCAGCACCCGTAAGTCGCGCCTCGGTACCGAGTCGTTCTTTAATCCTGGCAGCAGCTTCCTGTGCGCGCTCCGCATTACGCGATCCGATGATGATGGTTTCGCCGGCGCGGGCCCAACGTAGCGCCAGCCCCATGCCAGCCGGGCCAGTCCCCCCGAGAATCGCGATGGGACGGCTCAAGCGAACTCCGAAACCGGGGCTTGCTCGCTGCGCAAGTTCTCGAAGGGTGTTTTGATATGAAGGCGTGAGTAGGTGGTGTTCCGTTCGGCCGGAATCCGGCCTGCTTCCAAGATGAGCGCTTGAAATTGTTCCGGGCTGGTGTACTGCCCCGCGGTTGCCCCAGCTTCGCGCGAGATGTTCTCCTCCATCAGGGTGCCGCCGTAATCGTTGGCGCCAGCCTGCAGACAAAGCTGCGAGAGCTTGCGATTCAACTTGACCCACGAAACCTGGATGTTGTTGATGGAGCCAGCGAGCAAGAGTCGTGCCAGCGCATGGATCTTCAGATGTTCGGCGAGGCTGGGGCCGGAGCGCGCCAGGCCCTGCTGAAACAGCAGAGTGTTCTGATGCACGAAGCCGAGCGGAACGAATTCGGTGAAGCCTGCCGTCTCCTGCTGCATTTCGCGGAACATCAGGATCTGGTTCACCCAGTGGTCGGGGGTTTCGACGTGACCGTACATCAAAGTTGAGGTCGAGCGAATTCCCAACTGATGCGCGGTTGTGATGACCTCACGCCATTGGCGGGTCGAAAGCTTGTTGCGCGACAGGACGGTTCGCACTTCATCGTCGAGAATTTCCGCAGCGGTGCCCGGAAGGGTATCGAGCCCGTTATCCCGCAGCATCTTCAGGTAGTCGGGCAGCGGCATGCCGGTCAGTTCGACGCCATAGACAATCTCCATAGGGGAGAACGCGTGGCAGTGCATTCTGGGCACGGCCTGCTTTACCGCACGCAGAATGTCGCGGTAATAGAAAGGAGGCAGATCGTGGGGCAATCCGCCCTGAATGCAGACCTCGGTCGCGCCCAATTCCCACGCTTCGACCGCTTTGTGCGCGACCTGATCGAGACTCAGGAAATAGGTGTCGTGCTCGCGCGGGCCCCGGCTGAAGGCGCAGAACTTACATCCGACAAAGCAGATGTTGGTGAAATTGATATTACGATTGACGACGTAGGTAACGAGGTTGCCTGACAGTTCCGCGCGAAGTTCATTTGCCGCTACCAACATCCCAAGCAGATCATCTCCGTCACAGTGCGCGAGGAGCAGGCATTGCTGTGGTGACAAGTTTGCGCCGTTTTGGGTGGTGAGGGACTCTTCCAGCGCGGTGCGCACAGCCGGTGTAATCCGGGGCGCGATGTCCGTCCAATCCAGCGCCGAAAAATTCTCCAGTTCCGAGTGCACAAGTGTTCGACCCAAGGACTGCCTCCTAGCGAAACAGGTCGTGAGCCGCGGAACGTAGCAGGTGACGGGAGCTTCCACGTCCGGGCTGGTACGGGAATCCTCGAATGATAACAAAGGGCGTGCCAGTTAGCTTGCCGGAGAGCAGGCCTGCGGCACAGGCGAGTTCGTCGGCGACCGCGTCCAGGGTGACACGGAGCGAGTAGCCATGCGGGTCGCGCCGCCCGCGGTAGTCATGGATCGGCTTCATGCCGGCAACGCCGATGGCAACTTCGGTCAGTCCTTCGCGCCAGGGGCGGCCAAAGCTGTCGCTGATGATCACCGGGACGGAGACCTTCAGCCGCTTCTTCAATTCGCGGTGCAGCCGCGCGGCCGACCGATCAGGATCTTCGGGCAGAAGCAGCGCGTGCTTCCCGCCGTCGACGTTCGAAACATCCACGCCGCTGTTCGCACAGATGAATCCGTGACGCGTTTCGGTGATCAAAACCCCATTTTTTCTGCGAATCACATGACTGCACTGCTGGAGCGCGAGTTCCGTAACGCGGGCGTCCAACTTGTAGCGGCGCGCCCAGGCGCGAGATTCCGCGGAAGCTTTGATGGTGTCGAGCCGAACCAACTGACCCTCGGCCTTCGATACCACCTTGTGCTTCACAATCAGAACATCGCCCCGGGAGAGCGAGAGGCGCCGTCGTTTGAGTGCATCGAGAAGTTTGTCAGGCAGGGAGTCTCCCGGTCTGACCTCGCCGGCCAATGGAACGGCAATCACCCGGATTTCTTGCATGGCTCACTACTCATTCGCGGCCAATGGGACGTCGGTGAGATCCCACCGCCGGGCCAGAAGTTGGGCGCGGGTTTGTCCAGGAAGTTCGACCAGTTGCCGTAGATCGGCTGGTTTGTCGACGTCCACCGCAATTCCGGGAAGGGAAAGGACCACACATGGTTTTCCGGTCGCCCGGGCGGCCGCGAGATGAGGCTTGAAACTGTCATTGCCAAAACGGAGCGGGAACAATGCGGCAGGACGGCGCAACACCGCGTTCGTGCCTCGCCCGTCCCCAGCTGGAACGAGGACCGTACCTACTTCGGGCGCCGTATCCACGACCGCCTGCAGCTCCCATGGTTGTATCAGTGGGATGTCTGCAGGAATCACCAGGGTATCAAGGCCGCGCATTTCGCAGACCCGCGTTGCCATCTCAATGGCGTCCGTCTCTCCACTGTTCTTGTGGTCGGCGATGATCTCGAAGCCGAAGATGCTCGCCAGCGATAATGCAAAGGAGTCGCAACTGACGATGGCGACTTCTGGACGGCCCTGCCAGGAGCCCAGGGCGTCGAGCACGTCATGAAGCATGGCCTGGGCCAGTTCCGTACGTGCGGCCTGGTCGAGCGCGGGAGCCAAGCGCTGCTTGGCCTGCTGCAGGTTCTTGACCGGGACGAGGATCATGAATGATCCGGCCCCGCAGCGGCTGCGCTCTGCCCGCGCACGGCCGAAAGAACTGCACTCGCCAGGTCGGCCTTATCGTCGCCGGTGCGCATGACAGTTTTTGTGACTTGCACGCGCAAGCCCGACTGGCGCAGTTCCTCGGCGGCGTGGGCATCGCGGACGTCGACGATGAGCATGTCGAGAAAATCGTGGTACGCCTGGGCGACGCCTGCGACCGACACGGGCAATCCTTGCGAAGCCATCAGGATTCCTGCAGGCCCCGCAACCGCCTCGCCCGCAACGATCGGACTCACGGCGGCGATGCGGCCCTTGGTCTGGTGGAGCGCCTGGCGCACGCCCGGGACCGCGAGGATCGGACCGATGCTGGTGATGGGGTTGCTGGGGGCCAGCAGCACGACATCGGCGCTCAGAATCGCTTCAATCACTCCGGGCGCAGGTTCAGCATCGGCGGCGCCCGCGAATCGAATCGATTCGACCGGATCCTGGTACCAGCGCTGCACGAAGTATTCCTCGAAGCTCAACTCTCCCATGGGAGTTCCCACTCGCGTCTCGACCCGTGAATTGCTCATGGGAAGGATGCACGCCTTCACGCCGAGCTTTGCGGCGATCTCCGCCGTTACTTCGGAGAGGGTTTTGCCTTCGGCCAGCAGTTTCGAACGCAGGATATGCACCGCGAGATCACGGTCGCCAGCGTGAAACCAGATGGGCTGGCCGAGTTGTCCCATGTGCTGCAGGCAGAAGAAAGTGTCGCCCTTCACGCCCCAGCCTCGCTCCCGGCTGAGCATGCCCGAGAGAACGTAGGTGATCGAGTCGATGTCGGGGGAAACGTAAAGTCCCCACCAGAGCAGGTCGTCGCCGGTGTTGACGATCAGCGTCAGTTCTTCCGGGGGAACGACTTGCCGTAACCCATCTACGAATTTCGCGCCTCCGGTGCCGCCGGTAAGCACCGTGATCATGCGGCCCTCCGGGCATGCCCGTGCGTGTCCGCGGCCGCCCGCACTCGCTCGCTCAACAACCCGGGACGCCCTAGTACTCGCGCAAGGAACTCGGGATAGACGGGGAGCCGTTGCTCCAGTTTGAGTCCCTTGGCCTCGGTCCGCGAACGCAGTTGCTCCAGATGCGGCCAGGGTTTTTCCGGATTGATGAAGTCAGGCGTCAAGGGCGAAATTCCTCCCCAGTCATTGATGCCAGCGTCCAGCAGTTCATCGTAATAGGGAGCAGAAAGATTGGGAGGTGCCTGGATGTTGACACGCGGCATCAGTAGACGCGCCACCGCGACCGTGCGCAGCATGTCGCCGAAACTGGGTTCGGGCCAGTCCTGCATAGGAATGCCGGGCTTGGCGCGAAAATTTTGCACGATGACTTCCTGAATGTGCCCGTGGCGGTCATGCAGGTCGCGTATGGCGAGCAAGGTGTCGACGCGGTCCTGGATGCTCTCGCCGATTCCGATCAGCAACCCGGTGGTGAACGGCACGCCCTGCCTGCCCGCCGCTTCGATGGTACGGATGCGCCTTGCGGGCACCTTGTCGGGAGCATCGTCGTGCGCGGCGCGGCGCTGGAGCAAGTCGAAGTTGGTCGTTTCGAGCATGAGGCCCATGCTGGGTGAGACCGCGGCCAGCCGGCGAATCCACTCTGCGCTCATCAAACCGGGATTGGGATGCGGTAGAAGTGTGCTCTCTCGCAGAACCAGTTCGCACATGGCTTCCAGGTACTGGAGGGTTGAGCGATAGCCGAGGCGGCGGAGCGCTTGGCGCATCTGGGGAAAGAGCAGCTCCGGCTTGTCGCCGAGGCTGAACAACGCCTCGGTACAACCCATTTTTTCGCCCTGGCGCACGACCTCCAGCACCTCATCCGGGGTCATGGTATGGGCGCCGGGGTCGCCCGGGTCACGGCGGAAGACGCAATAGCCGCAATAGTCGCGGCAAAGGTTGGTCAGGGGAATGAAAACTTTGCGGGAATACGTGATCGCGCCGGGCTTGAATCGTTCCTTCGCCGCGCGGGCAGCGGAGAGAAGGTCCGGAAGGAAATCATGATCACAACGCAGCAAGCGGCATGCGTTTTCGCGCGACAGGGACTGGCCGCTCTGCATCTCGGAAAGAGATTGGGCCAGAGAGCCGGAAAGCAGTCTGATTTCAGTGGCGGGGCTCAAGATGCGTCAGTTTCCCGTAGGTCGACTCACCCCGAATAAGCCCGGGTAGCCGAATGATACATGAAAGTGCGAAGGAATCGTTCGGGTCGCGGGGCGGCGTCGCGGCGCCCAGAACGTACGTGGGCTCGGCCTGAAATCTGCCCACTGCGAACGTGGTAACTTATCCGGTCGGCGGGAGGAAGGCGGACCGGGTTCGAGGATCGCGGTATGAGTGTGAGCCAAGCGGAATTTCGCAAAGCACTGGGCGGTTTTGCCACGGGTATCACGGTCATCACGCTGGACTCCGACAACGAAGTCCACGGCATGACGGCCAATGCTTTTACATCGGTCTCGCTCGATCCCATGCTGGTGCTGGTCTGCGTGGACAAGCGCGCCCGGACGCACAGCCATCTCCATACGAAGAAGCGTTTCGGCGTGAATGTGCTGGCCGAGAACCAGCGCGCGATCTCCGAATATTACGCGCGCCCGGCCCGCACCCACGATCGGGCCGCCGAAGAAGCCGGGGCTGCCTTTGAACGCACGCAACACGGAACCCCGGTTCTCCGCGGCGCCCTGGCATATCTGGAATGCCGGCTGCACACCGCGCAGGATGCGGGCGACCACACGATTTTCATTGCCGAAGTGGAAGAAGTCGTCGTGCGCGAAGGGAACCCTCTCCTTTTCTTCGAGGGCAAGTACCGCACCATTGGCGGTGTAGTCGAGGCTGCCGCGCCCACTACGCCCGGGAGCCGCAATGCAAAAACTGGCCGCGCCTGAAGCGCTTCCTGCCAGGATGTAGCGCCCGGGTCCCGCCGGTGTCGGGTGTCATCCTGATGGCACAACCACTTTTGAGGTGAAACTCTTCTGCGCTCAGCCTGTCCCGCTTCACCCCAAATGGTCGGGTATGGGGGCCGTCTGTTCCGAGGCTGTTGTGCCCTTTGCCTCCGTGACCAGTACCGGTTCGCGCACCAAATGGGTGATGCTGACGTAGCGGCCGCATACGCGGGCCCAGCGTGCGCTTTGCTGGCGCACATCGACGTGCAAGAAGCCGCCATCGTAGACCCCAACGCCCCCCTGCGCGAACTGGGGCACTTCCAGCGCAAGTTCGTACATCCGCTGCAGCGAAACTCCCTCCAGCCGCAGATCGGCCGCCAAGCCCCGAGTGTGCTGGCTGTGCGGAACTCCGCCAACTTCCTGGTTATGGCGCGGGCATCGATAGGCCGCGTGAATGATCACGGGAACCCCGGCGAGCGCCCGCAGCGCTTCCAATCCCTCGAGCAAGCGGGAATCCAGTTGCAGGCGACCGCAGCAGCGGCACTGCAATTCGTCCCGGGAAAAATGTGCGCTTAAATCCCCCATCGGAACAGCTCCTCATCAGCAATGTCGTTCGCAACAATATTAGCTAATAGCAAAGTTTACAGAAAGGCTGGATGTCACGGATAGTGGTGTCGCGTATCACAGGAGGGTTTCTCCCCGGCTCCTCAGAGCTCGTCGGCGAGGTGAGACTTCCAGCCAGCCCGCGCATCCAATGAACTGCACTGATTCGAGACTAGAAAGGCGATTGCATGACGGACAAAGTAGTGGAAGAGAAGAGGGCAAAGATCACCAAGACGGATGCAGAATGGGAGGCGCAATTGACGCCCGAGCAGTACCACGTGACCCGCCAGGCGGGGACCGAACGCGCTTTTACCGGGCAGTACTGGAAGACGAAGGAGCCCGGCACCTATACCTGCGTCGGTTGCGGGACTCCATTGTTCAAATCTGAGACCAAGTTTGACTCCGGGACTGGCTGGCCGAGTTTCTGGGCGCCGGTTGACCCGGCAAACGTTGAGGAGCAGGTTGACAACAGCGTTGGGATGAAACGGGTCGAAGCCCGTTGTGCGCATTGCGGAGCGCATCTGGGCCACGTGTTCGAGGATGGGCCCGCGCCTACCGGATTGCGCTATTGCATGAACTCCGCCGCGTTGGATCTGAAGCCGGCCGATCAAAAGAAATAGGACAGCCTTTTCGCCTCAATGCGAGGCGCGGCTGTCCTGATGAGCGCAGTCCTCAGGCCGGCAGATTTAAGCACCATCCCTCATGCCGAGGAGAAGCGCGATCTCTGGTCGAACTAAGCGCCCGCCGTTGCCGCGCTAGCTTTGGGTGCTTCATTGACCGCAGGCTTCGACATTTCCGGGGATTTCTGCTGCTGGGGCTGTTTGCTCTTCTGCTCGGCAGCCTGGACCTGCACGCTACCTTTCAGGATCGCGCCGTCCTCCACGCTGATGCGCTGAACGACGACGTCGCCGGTGACCGAGCCCTCACTGCGAATGTCGAGGCGGTCACTGCAGATGATGTTGCCCTGCACCTTGCCCATGATCACGACTTCGCGAGCGTTGACGTCGGCGGTCACGACGCCGTTGCGGCCAACGGTAACGCGGTGTTCCGGAATATTGACCGTGCCCTCAATGCGACCATCGACGAACAAGGACTCCGCGCCGCTGATCTCACCCTTAATAACGAGCGAGCGGCCAATAGTCGCCTGTTCCATGGGGGCGCTCGAACTCTTTACGGGCGCATAGGTGTTCGGGTTGGACGCCATGGGCGCCGAATTTTTGTTCTCTGGTGGCTGCAGCATGGATGCTGACCTTTCTTGGTTCCCGCCCGTGCTCCCAAGGAGCCTCGGTAAAGCGGTGGATCTATGGCTATTAGCCAAGCTGACTATCGCATGTCAGTCAGTAATCAGGCAGGTTACGGAAGCACCTGTACGGATGCGGGAAGGCCCTGTTTATGGGCTTTTTCCAGCGGACGGCGCCTTCGTGGCTACGGGCTCTTTCGGGTGGTCCGTATAGCCCATTGGTGCCATTCCCAGCCTGTCGCGGAAACCGTAGAGTTGTCCTCGAGCAGCACTTGGGGGAGGGCTGTTTAACTGGCGTCCCGTGACTCGATTGAGTCAGGGGCGCTTTGTTTTTTGGGCTGTTTCGGCGCGCCCCTGCAACCCGACCGCAAAAGCATGAATTCACCAGAGGAAGATCCTTCCCGGCCGCTACAACGCCAGCCGGGGAGGATCAGCCGAGGGTTCAATCGTTGACCGTGATCTTGGCAGCAACCATCACGAAGTTCGAGCAACTCTGGTTTGTGTTGTCGTCCTGACATAGCAATAGGCCGCGGACCTGAACTTTGGCATTGCTCCTGAGGGAGCTAAGGCTGGGGAAGGTCGTGGTCTGTTGCAGCACATGAACGCTGGTGAGGCCGGGATTGAGATTGGCGATTGGTGAGGAACCGTCCAACGGAAGCATCAAGTCAAAGGTTCCCGTGCCAGAGCGCCCACCGACCGCATAGTTCGCGGCATTCCCACTGATAGTTTGCTGCTCGAGTTCCACCATATAGGGGGTAGTCAGTCCGGAACTGCCAGCCGGATCGGTCTGCAACGCAATGAGCGACTCCACTTCCACCTGCTGGCCAGGGAAGATGTGCTCGCCATCGAATACGGCGGTCACGCCCGTCATATCGGTCTTACCGATGTTGATCACATAGCTGGCCTGGTCCAGTTGGCTGGTTACGATTTTGCCCACCAGCGACGTGCCCATGCCAACCCCGATTCCTTCCTGCACAACCATGGAGAGCTCAAGATCCGGGTACGAACTGGTGACCAGACCCTCCAGTTCTACGCCGTTGGCGACATCCACCAGTTCAACCTCATTGGCATACAGCGATCCGTCCGACTGGGTTGCGCCGCTCACTTCCACCGTCGCACCCACTGCGGTGGAAAGGGTGACATCCTGGAAATTCGTTGCCGAGTCCGTCTGGAAAGTGAAGCTCGAGTTCCCAGTAGGCTTGATGGTGACTGCGCTTCCTACCACCTTGGTCACCGGACCGACCATGTGCTGGATCTGTCCGCTTTGGGGCTGGTTGTTTAAAATCTGTGACTGGGTCACGGTAATCAGCGGGCTGCCATTCGAGAGCCCTCCCGAAGCCATGGGGCGAGCGGTGCTTACACTGTTCGCCGTCCGCGTAGCAGGTCTGGAACTCAGTGCTATTGCGCCAACGGGCGGCAAAGTTACCATGCTGGGAACATTGACGCTCACATTGATCACGGTCGGTTCGGATCCGAGGGTGACCGGCGCTGTCGAGAGATCCACCGTCTGGGCGGGCAGGGCGCCGAGTTCCTCGTTATAAATCGTGGTGCTAGGCATATCCATGTAGCTTATGCCCGATCCAGAATAGGTAATGTCCAGTCGGTCATACACGGTGTTCGGATTAGCCCCGGACTCCGCAATTGGTATCGTAACGGTCGAGGAGTGGGTAAGTTCCACACTAATCGGGTCGACCAAGAAGTCGATTGCGTCGCTGGTGGACGAATTCCACAGTTTCATCGACGTGATGTCCAACCGGAGCGCAACGATTCGGCCGTCCGAAGTTGCCGGATCATCTCCGATGCGCAACTGAACGGACCCGTCATTGGTCAAGGCGATCCCGGTGTTTGATTTGGCGGTGCTGTTGCCGAGATTGTTCGTCAGCAAGTCGCTACTCTTGACCGCACAGCCGGTAAGGAAGACGAAAACCAAAATCAAAAGCAAACTTAAACAGCATACCTGCAACTGCTTCTTAGGAAAGATGAGTTCTACGCTGCCTGTCATGTGAGCCTCCCGCAAATGTTGTCGAAATATCTCCGAGCGGGGGAACTCGGTACGACGGGCTCAGTCTGGCAGGCATCTTAGAGATCGCGTGTGATGGCGCTCACATGCATTCCCACTAAGGTAAGTAATCCAAAATGGGAGTTACTTAGAAACTAACGTCGGTCAGGGTGCGGTCGAATGAACCCACTGAAGATGGAACAATAGTGCGACGGGGCCATATGTTGTTTGCGTGCCGTTAGATATAGATGCCGAAATATCGACATTTATAAAGCACCCTTATCCATGAAGTTCTTCTCCGGGCACTGATGAAGAGTACAGCAAAAGGGCCTGCCTCAAAAGAAGCAGGCCACCTTTGCCATGGAGGAGCTTATTTACGAGCCGGATTAGTCTTCCGCTCGGCCACGAAACAGGTCGGACATGACATTCACGTTCGCGTCGCAAGCATGATTCAGGCAGGGTAACCCCAGGCCCGATTCAATGGACTTAAGCAACGAGAAATGAGTGTAAAAGCGCGCGCTTTGCACGCCATGCGTGCCATAGTTCGTGTCCACGACGGCGAGGACCTGGTTGGTATTGGGCGCCAGGCTATAGTCATTCTCATCCCAGAGCAGGACGATTGCATTCCTGCCTTGTTGCCACGCGGGCGACTTGTGAATCGCTGTCACTAACCGCCGCACCGTGACATCGCCCTGCTGGATCAGTGCCGGGTTCAGACCGGCCTGGGTGCCGTTGCTGGTTGGGTCGAAGTTACAGAAAGCTCCGGCGTTGCCGCGTCCATGCTGGTCGTTGCACTGATTGGGTGCAATGAAGGAAAACGTGGGGACATTCCCGGAGCCGAGATCGGCATAGAGAGCCTCAAACCCCACGGTATTCCTCAAGGTGTTGCGGCGATTGGTGCCTTCCTGGGTGCTCTGAAAGTATACGAATGGGTTGTGTTTGGCTGCGTACAGCTTTACGACGTCGCTCTGCGATAAAGCAGGATCCAGTGCGGGGGTGATGGCACTGAAATCCGTAAGGTTGGTGAAGAATCCATCGCTGTAGTTAATCAGGTCCGCACCCGTGATGGGCAAGCTTTCCTGGTAGCTCCTGTAACTACGGCGGGCTGCAGCCAACTGATCGGCGATGGTCTTGCCGGAGGTGGCGGGTGCGGCGGCAAACGACACTCTGCCATCGACGTTGATATTGCCCGGAGGTCCCTGGGTTTCGTTGGTGAAGTCGACTGCGGGGGTTTCCGCATCCGTGCCCGTGCCCGAAATCGGGCAGACGCTGGGACTAGCGGGCGTGTCTGTATTGGCGGCTCCGGAAGCCAGGTTGGGTGTGCAGGCACGGTTGTGCCAGTCAGGGTCGTTATCGCTGTGCACGCCGAAGTTCGATCCGCCCGCAACCTCCAGATAGTTGGTCAGGCTTGGATGTGCCACCGCGAAATAGTTCGTGGCGGCGTTGGCGGAGCGCGCGTAGTGGTTCGTAAACGGCGAGTTCGGGTTGTTAACAATCTGGCTGTAGCCGTGATTCTCCATCATGATGACGAACACGTGATCCAGATGTGGGACGCCCTTTGGGACCGCGCCCTCGCCAGCGAACATCGTGCCCAGGAATGCCGTAGCGGACAGACTCAGAATTGCGGCCAAGTGTTTCATGTTAGTCACCTTTCTATCCAAGGAACAGTCGTCGGGTCCCGCCTGCTCAAATAACGGAGACGCGACCACAGGCAACTTAGCCGAGGTTCGTTACCGTGCCGTGAATGCCAAGTTAAGATTTCGTGAATAGCCGATTGCGAAGGTCGCTGAGGCGTTGCCAGGGCAAGCCTCCGGCGGAAGCGGTGAACGTCTGGTGAGTCTGTGACCGGGGAGACATTCGTGGGCCGCAAGTAAACCGCGGCAGGAGCGCTGGACTGGATTATTATCAGGACGGCCTTAGCCTGGCCGAAAATTCCTTTCAGGAGGCGATTCGTGAAAACCATCGATGCGCGGCTCGGCCTTTTCCTGCTGGTGATGATTTTGATTTCCACCGCTGTCAGCGCCCAAGATCGGCGTGATCGCGATCGCGATGACCGCGACGATCGCGAGCGTCGCAGCGGAGCATGTTTCTATACCGAGGAAAACTTCGGCGGCGACAAGTTTTGCCTGCACGGCGGAGAACGCGTAGGCCAAGTGCCGCCAGGCTTCAACGATCGGATCTCGTCCGTCCGGATATTCGGGCGCACCGAAATTACGGTTTACCAGAACCGCGACTTTCGCGAACCCAGCCTGAGGCTGCACGAGGATGTAGCCAACCTGCAGAGCTATCAGGTCAGCCCAGGGCACAGCTGGAACGACCGGATTTCCTCCATTGAGGTCAGTCGCGGCCACGAGGGCGGCTGGGGTCAAGACAGTGGGGGTCACGAAGGGGGCTGGGGACATGATGGACAGGGACATGATGGACAGGGTCGTGATCAGGAATGGGATCGGGACGGCGCCTGCTTTTTCAAGGAAGCCGAGTTTCGGGGCGAAAAGTTCTGCGTGCCCAGAGGCGAGCGCATGGCGCAAGTCCCGCCCGGTTTCGGCGATCGCATCTCCTCCGTGCATCTCTACGGACGGGTAACCGTCACGCTCTACCAGGACTCGAACTTCGGCGGTTCCAACCTGCGTCTTCAGCAGGACGTGCAGAACCTGCAAAGCTACCAGGTCAAGCCCGGCCACAGTTGGAACGACCGGGTTTCTTCGATCAAGGTGTACTAGCGCCGGGAATCAGGGAAGTGGCCGGAGGACAGAACGGTCCGCTGGCCGCTTCCATTTTTACAGCTGGTTCGGCAGTTCCCTGTCTTGCTGCTGGCGCGAAGCGCGCTTTTGCTGCAATATCAGCAATGAAGCATAACGACCGGAGGCGATGCCAGTGGGGAAGTTCATCGCACTGCTCTTGTGCGTTTGCACGTGCGGGTTGAGCCTGGCCCAGAGCAGCCAAGGCAGCCAGACCATTGACCGGCTCTCCGTGACGTCCCTTGCGGTTGCGGTTTTCCATGGCGACGCTTCCATTGGCAGTGCCACCGGCTTTGTCCTGCAAAAAAACCAAAACTACTACCTGGTCACGAACCGCCACGTGGTGCTGACCTGCGCTGAGGACACGAACCCAAAGGATGTCGGGGGCTGGATCTGCGCCGATAAGGTGAAGATTCTTCACAATACCTCCGGCCGACTCGGTGATTGGTTCTGGGTGGAAGAAAGCCTGTACGACGATGCCAAGCACAAGCGTTGGCTGGAGCATCCCACGCTGGGAGCCTCTGCGGATCTCATCGCGCTTCCTTTGCGGAACACAGCGGGGGTTGAGTTTTACCCTTTGGATCTCTCTCTGAGAAACTCCGACATGCAGCTGGCGCCCGGGGACCCGGTGAACATCGTGGGCTTTCCTCTGGGAGAGACGCAAGGCGGCGGCCTGCCCATCTGGAAGACCGGCACCATCGCCAGCGACCTCGATATCAACTATGGAGGCAAGGCGAAGTTCCTGGTGGATGCCACGGCTCGATCGGGGATGTCCGGTTCGCCGGTTTACGCACGCAGATTCGGAACCTACCAGGACAAGGCCGGGGCGCAGAACACGGGAAGCGCGACAAAATTCCTCGGCATTTACTCAGAAGAGAACCAGGCCCTGGAACTCGGAGCGGTCTGGAAAGCAGAAGCAGTAGCCGTGCTGTATGATTCTTTGCCCTAGCCGTCCTTGAGTACAGCTCCTCAGGCATGGGTTCTCGGCCGTGCGCATCTACTCACCGCCGCTTGTCGGAATTCAAACGAAACCTTTACAGGGAAATGACAGGGGGATGACAAATCCTCCCTCGCGGGTGACTACGCTGTCAGCATTCGCGACCCATCTCGTCTCAGGAGGGTTGTCATGCAAAAAACCTGCGTTGTTCTGCTCCTGACCCTTGCCGGTATCGGTTGCGGCTACAGTTCCAACGGCAACGGCGCCATGGCAGCGGGTGCTCCCGCCATAAGCCAACTGGCTCCGAACAGCGCGGCCTCGGGCGGCACCGGATTCACTTTAACGGTGAACGGGACGAACTTTGCGAGTGGCGCGGCTGTCTATTGGAATGCGAGCCCCCGCACCACGAACTTCGTTTCTGCGTCCAAGCTGACTGCCGCCATTTCCGCCGCCGACATTACCACGGTCGGTACGGCGCTGGTGTACGTGAAAAACCCCGGTGGGACGGGAATTTACATGAATCAAGGCGGACAGAGTTCCACAACGGTGAATTTCACGGTCACGCCGTAGCCGCCGCATTCCCGGAAGTACCCGTTCGATTCAAAGCCGCAGGAAGGACGAAGCGCCCCAGACCTGTATTGGGTCCGGGGCACTCGCGGAGCAGCCTCCCCCGAGTACTGCTCACACAGCGCTTGCGGCGCGTCTGGAGCAGTCGAGAGCGGGTTCAGGAAAACGAGCCCTCGCATTCCAATCCGTGCCGCCAGCCAGCAAAAAAGCTAGTCGGTTCTGCGAACGCGCGAAATGGCACGCAGGTGCCCCGATGTGGCACGAAATGGGAACGAAGGGGCTTGCTTTACGGGACTTAGCAGATTCCCGCAGCGACCATCATCATTGGATCGAGCTGGCCGCTTCGGAGAAAACACTATTGGCATTGCTGCCGATCATGCGGATCGTGCCCACGACGATCACGAGAATGACTGCCAGCATGACTGCGTATTCGGCGATGTCTTGCCCTTGGTCGTCCGACCAAAGCGTCGAAAGGAGGGGGAGGAACATGTCTGCACCAGCCTGAGTGAGATTTTCGGACGGCTGATTGTCTGCTATTGCGCTCGGTTCAGAACAGATGACGAAAGTCACACGACCATGTGGTTACCCTGCCAGAACTGGCAGCCCGGCGGTTCCGTGCACTCAGGCCGAAGATGTGCACATCGTAATTTGGAGACTAAGTGGGAACGCGGCGGGAGATTAGCAGGCTGAACGCCGGACCGTTGCTGCTGGGGAACCGGGTGGTGGCTGGCTGAGCCGGCAGCTTACAGCCGAAATCAGTTCGCGGTTTCCAAGGTTTGCGACAGCTGTTCCCATTCCGCCAGCAGCGACGCGAGTTCGCTGCGCCGCGCCTCGAGTTCCTGGTTCTGCCGCTGCATTTCTTCGGCGCTTACAAACGTCAACAACGCCGTCTCGCACCGGCCAATAGCAGACTCTGTGCGTGCAATGTCTTGTTCGATTTCCTGAATGCGCTCCTCCATCTGCTTGCGCTTGATCGGATTCAGGCGCTTGCCCCTGGATTCGTCGGAGGAGGGAGCGGTCGCGGACGGCTGGCCCCCATTTGCGGGTACCGGGTTCGAGACTTTATCGGTGGAGGGCCGGTTCCGAGACGAGCCGTGAATCGGCAGGTCGTTGAGCGTGGGCACTGAGGCCGCACGCCCTTCTTTGCGCCAGAGATAGTCCTCGTAATTTCCGGGATAGACTTCGACGCGGCCGTCTCCGACTTCAAACACGCGGGTCGCGAGTTTGTCGATGAAGTAACGATCGTGCGAAACCAGCACCACCGTTCCGGTATAGGCTGCCAGCGCATCGAGAAGAATGTCCTTGGCGCGCAGGTCGAGATGGTTGGTGGGCTCGTCCAGCAGCAGAAAGTTTGCGGGGTGAAGGAGAAGCCGCAGCAGGGCATAGCGTCCGCGCTCGCCGCCGGACAGCACGCCGATGCGCTTGAAAACGTCGTCGGCCTGAAAGAGGAAGCAGCCCAGCAGGCTGCGCAGTTCGGTTTGGGTCGAGCGGGGAGAGAGTTCGGTGATGTCGTCGAGGATACGCGCGTCCGGATCGAGTTCCTTGTACTGGTCCTGTGCGAAGTAGTCGGCGTCGACATTGTGACCGCTCTTGTATTCACCTGCGGTCAGCGGCTCCGTGCCCGCGAGCAGCTTGATCAGGGTTGATTTTCCAGCACCATTGACGCCCACCAGCGCGATACGATCGCCGCGCTCGATGATGAAATCCACGTTACGGAAAACCTCTTTCGCGCCGTAGCTCTTGGCCACATGCTTGAATTCGGCAACGATGCGGCCGCTCGGCTTGGGCTGCGGAAAGGAGAAGTGGATGGTCTTCTCTTCCGGCGGAATCTCAATCCGCTCCATCTTTTCGAGTTCCTTGATGCGGCTCTGCACCTGCTTGGCCTTGGTAGCCTGGTAACGGAAACGGTTGATGAACACTTCCAGTTGCTCGATACGCTCACGCTGGTTGCGATAAGCGGCTTCGAGTTGCTCACGCCGTTGGTTTTTTTCGGACAGATATTTGTCGTAGTTGCCGGTGTAGAAGAAGATCTGCTGGTTCCAGAGTTCGACTGTCTTCTTGACGGTTACGTCGAGAAAATAGCGGTCGTGGGAGATCAACAGGAACGCGTACGGATACTCGCTCAAGTACTCTTCCAGCCAGTTGCGCGCCTCCAGATCGAGATGGTTGGTGGGTTCGTCGAGCAGCAGGAGGTTGGGCTTCTGCAGCAGCAGTTTTGCAAGCGCAATCCGCATCTGCCAGCCGCCGGAGAATTCGTCGGTCAGCCGCGACCAGTCTTCCTTACGGAATCCCAGACCGGTCAGCACCGTTCCGACCTTGGCTTCGATCGCGTAGCCGTCCCGGGTCTGGAACTCGTGCTCGACCCGGTGGTAGCGGTCGGCGACCTGTCCGTATTCGGCGGATTGGTGCGCGAGTTCCGACATGCTTCGCGTGAGGTCCTCCATCTCCTGCTCCATCGCGCGCAGTTCGTCGAACACTGACATGCACTCGGCGAAGACACTCCTGCCCGAGAGAGTCAGCCCATCCTGCGGAAGGTAGCCGGCAGAGATGCCCTTGGCGATCGTAATCGAGCCATAGTCAAGGGTTTCGAGTCCGGCCAGGATCTTCATCAGGGTGGACTTACCGGTGCCGTTGGCGCCCACCAGGCCAATACGGTCCTGAGGCGTGATCAGCCAGTCCGCGTTCTGAAACAAGAGCTTGTGACCGAATCGTTTACCGGCGCCGGAGAGTTGAATCATGAGTTCTACTTCATCGTCTCATGGGAATGGTCAATCGCAGAAGGGAGCGGCAGGTGTGGCGCCTGAGAGACAATGGGTGGCCCACGGGCAGCTAGCCCGGTACCGCGATGCTCGGGGGCTGCATCCGACCGGGCAATGCCGCTTGTCTGTTCTTACATAGGACTGGGTTGAGGAATCACTGTTTAGGCGTGACCGGTGGTTCCATCGGGTCGCGCTGGCCAGTCTGACCCTGGGCATTTGCCTCAGGCGCGGATGGGGGTGCAGACTGTGCTTTGCGGGCGCGAGCGGCGCGAGCGAGATCGCCGAGCGAAAGCTGCATCGGCTTGCTGGCCGGCATGGTTTCGGTGCCGTCTTGTTTGGCGAGCGGGACATCGACCGCGATGGGCTCCCCGGCCACGTGAACCGTACTTTGCCAAGGCTGAAATCCGACCATGCGCAACACGACGACGTGGTCGCCCGAGCTTACGTGCAGCGTATAAGGAGTGCTACCCGCCAGGCGCCCGTCTACGGTGATCTCGGCGTTGGCCGGCGTGGAGGTGATCTTGACCTCGGTAGTAGGCCCGGCTGCGGCGCGAAGACGAGTGAGGTCCAGCGGTTGGTTGCCGTTGATGTAGGCAATGACGTCGGTGCCCTGGGTGATGCTGGCGTCCTGACCGCTATTGGAGATAATGGTGGCCTGATCGTCGCGCATCGGTTTGTTCTTGGAGGCGCGGATGGGAACACGTTGCCCGTCGGCCAGGGTCACCGATACCAGGTTAATGTCGATCCAGCCGGCGTGGCCGTTAAGGCCGGAGCGCAGATTCGTAACTTCAGCGCTGGCCACGCTGGTCTTCGCGATGACCACCACGTCGCGCACCCGCACATCTTCAGCCACTTCGAGTTCCAGGTTCTCGCCCACGCGCACGGTGTTGGATGCCGCCGCGCTTCCCAAGGCCAGCTTCACGGCTGTGCCATCCGCGAGCACAACATTGACCGGGTTGGTGCTGGCGGCCGAAGGCTGCGACGCCGAGGATTGCGCACCAGCCTGCAGAGCAAGTCCGGCGAACAGGAGCGAGAGCAGAATCTTGGTCTTGGACATAAGTTCTCCGCGCCAGCCAGGGAACGAACCTTGGCTGCGTATCCTCTATTGTTTCAACAAAGATGGAGAAGCACATAGTTACTGGAGTCACGGGCAGGCGGCACGAAGGGCTGCGGCAGGAGCGAAGGCCGGGGAATCTTTAAGAGGGCAGGACGGCGCGGGGCGCACGGGATCCCGCGTAGGTTGGCACCACGGCCTTTTCGGGCTCAAGGCAGTCCAAGGCGCGATCAATGACGGTTTGCAGTTCGGCGGCGTACTTCACCTCACGCCCCTTGCCCAGTACTTTGCGAGCCTCGGCGGCGGCAAACCAGGTCGGATTTCGCGTGGGCTCCCCGGGTTGGCGGGTGCGGGTGATTTCCATAAGGAAGGCCTTTACCACGAATTCCTGTACACCGGATGGTTGCCAGAACGTGCCCTTGGAGTGCAGATAGAGATGGAAATGACGCGGCTCAATGACCCCGACAGCGCCGGCTTCTTCGAGGGCTTCGCGGGCGGCGGCCTGACTGTGGGATAGCCGGGGTTCGATACAGCCTTTCGGAAACGTCCACTTATTGCCGCCATTGGTATTGACGAGCAGGAACTCGACCGACGAACCGCGTCTGCGATAACAGATAGCCGCCACCTGCAAGGGGAGTGATCGGAGGACGCGCGCTGAGGCCATAGAGTTAGTCTCTCCCCTCCAGCATACGAGAAAATTATTGCAATATCGTGAAAGTGCAACCAAAAGAGTGCACTATCAGATAACCATGGTTACCACCCGGCGCAGCCACCAGCCGGCATCCCCAGGTCAGATTGGGCCAGCTTCAGTTGCGCAGTTCCGCCGCACGACCGGGAAGTTGATACATCCGACGAGTACGGCGCTGCACCTTACCCCCCACGGAGAGGAGTTGGAAACGGCTCAGGCAACGCGACTTAAGTGAAAGCGCATCTCTTGAAACATAAGAACGGGTTGAGGGGCGAGTCAAAATTCTGGAAGCAGGGTTGATAGCGAAACGGGGGATATTCTCCATGGATCCGGAGAATGTCAACGCCCGCGAGACGACGCGCTACGAAGAGTGCTGGGCGGCGCGTGCTGCAATTGGAAAACTGTAATCTGGAGAGGATGCATTTGAGAAAAATTACATTCGTTACCCTGGGGTTAGTCTTGTCGTGGGCGGCTGCTGCTCACGGGCAGCAGATGGATTTTGCATTCGGCCTGAGTACGACCCATTCGGCTCCAGTTTCCACATCGACATTAACTTTTCCTCCAGAGTCGCTGACAGGCGGGATCTACCCATCGATCAGCGGCGATTTCCTTATCAAGAAGGCTGTGGGGATCGGCGGAGAAATTTCCTGGCGAGGTGGGCAGGCGCAATACAATCAGGTACTGCCCTACCGCCCGATCTTTTGGGATTTCGACGGCATCTACACACCGAAGTTGGGACCCCGTGTCGCGGCTGAACTTTCGGCAGGCATCGGCGCCGAGACCACCCGCTTCTACACCAACACCATTCAGTGCGGTATCAGTTGCACGAATTACGCCTCGAGCAACCATTTCATGGGACAGTTTGGCGCAGGTTTGAAACTGTATGCCCGGGGTGGATTGTTCGTGCGGCCAGAAGTGCATCTCTATGTGGTGCACAACAACATCGAATACACCTCGCCGTATGTGGTGCGCTACGGTGCATCGATCGGCTACACGTTTGGCGGGCACTGAAGAATGGAGGCATGGAGTTGCTGCAAGCAGGCCGGCCACCAGCCGGCCTTTTTTTGCAGCCCGCAAAAGCTGATATTCTTTTGCGCTGGCGATCCTACGTTTATTTCAGAGGTAGCGGTCCATGTGGCGTCTGGTATCCGTGCTCGTGCTGGTTCTGTGTGCCACCGTTGTTTCTGTCTCTTCTCAGCAGCCAAAAGCGATCGAGTCCGGACACTACCTGTTTGCGTGGACTGGAGACGCGGACGGGAAGAGCAACGACTTTCTGGCCGTGATTGATGCCGACCCGGCATCGGCATCGTACGGACGCCTGGTGACGACGGTCGCCACCGATCAGCCCACCAAGCTGGTACATCACACGGAATACACCATGCCGGCCAGCGGAATGCTCTTCGCCAATGATCATTACGCTGGACGCACCTTTATTTTCGATCTGCGCGACGCGGTGCATCCCAAAGTGGCAGCGTCATTCACCGACCTGGCGGGTTACATGCATCCCCACTCCTACCTGCGACTGCCCAACGGACACGTTCTTGCCACCTTCCAGCACGCCCATCACGGGGAGGCGGGCGGAGCCATGGCGATGACCGGGGGGCTGGTGGAAATTGATGATACGGGCAAGGTGATTCGATCCGCGAGCAGCGCCGACTCGGCATTCCCGGGCGCCTTGCTGACGCCCTACAGCCTGGTGGTACTTCCGGAGTTGGACCGCGTCGTCTCGACGAATTCCTCGATGCATTTGGAGTCCATTCTTCATGGCGTGACCTACCAGGTGTGGCGCCTTTCCGATCTCAAGCTGCTCAAGACCGCTTACGTCGACGTAGGCGAGAACCGCTATGCCCATGTCAGCCCGCAGGAGCCGCGGCTGGGCCCGGACGGATCGGTCTACATCCAGTCACTGAGCTGCGGGCTGCAACGCGTGACCGATGTAAGCACCGACGCGCCGCGGTCGCAGCTGGTGTATACCTTCCCCGGTTCTTGGTGCGGGGTGCCGACCATCGTGGGGCACTACCTGATTCAGAGTGTCCTTGCGGTGCACGGGCTGGTCGTGCTCGACATCGCGAACGGGACGAAGCCGGTGGAAGTTTCCCGCTTGACCCTAAGCGATACCTACAACGCGCACTGGACGGGATGGGACCCGAAAACACAGCGGCTGGTGATGACTTCCGGGCGGACCGCGGAGGACCGGCTCTACCTGGTCAAGCTGGATCCCAAGACCGGCGCCGTGGCTGTAGACGAAGCCTTTCGCGATACGGACGGGAAGGTAGGCTTCAGCTTCGCGGACCGGCAGTGGCCGCACGGCTGGAAGGGATCCGGAGCACCACATGGGGCGGTGTTCTCGCGCTGAACCAGGCGGGCGACTGCGGTGCTCTACAGAAGGTGTGAGGAGGGCAATTCATCTCTTCCCCTCAGGGGGCGTGTGCCACCCCACGTGCACCTTTGCGGGAAGGCTGCCATGACAATGCCAGCCATTCACGCCAAGATAGAGATGGCTGGGATTGATGATAGGGAACTCCGCGTCCGGCGAGGCCAGGATCGGAGCAGTCTCGCCGTGAACCTTCGCCAATAAAGCTCCGCCCGGGGCTGAGGGAAGGGGCAAGTGCGCTTTCTCGCTGGTCTTAGGACCCTCGCACGCGATGACGGCTCCATAGATGTGGACCCGGTCTCCAGGTTGCAGGTCAAGACCAGTGTCTGTCCAGACCTGGTCCGCGGCGACTATAAAGGAATAGTCCCGAGGCGTTTTAGCGGTTTGTGCAACGGCCAGGGACATCAGCAGGGCCGCGTAGACCGCTGCAACACGAAAAGGGGCAGTACGATCCATACTGGACTCCAGCGGTTGAAACAGTGAGCCGCGCACCCCAGCTTGGTTACATTATCCGCGATGGAACGGATTTGCGCGATGGCCTCTGCTGCCATGGCCAGTGGTTTCCGACAAGATTGCTTGCCGGGCGATGGCCGCTGACGCCCAGTCGCTCGCCACTCTATATAATGCGCCTGGCTGCGGACCGCTGCCGGTTCGCAGAACGGACTTTCAAATGGGACATCCTCTTCTCGAACTCAAGAACAAGACCGCCGTTGTGATCGGCGGCACCAGCGGTATAGGGTTAGCGCTTGCCAAGGGACTCGCTCAAGCGGGAGCGAATGTCGTTCCGACGGGACGTCGCGCCGAACAGGTCAGTGCGGCGGCTTCCGCGATAGAGGCTCTGGGGAGGCGGTCGCTGGTTGTGACCTGCGATGTCACAGACGATGCCAGCCTCGAGCAGTTGCTGCAGCGGGTCAATTCCACCTTTGGAAGCGTTGAAATCGTGGTGAACTGCGCGGGACGCACGAAGCGGATGCCGACGCTCGAGTTCCCGGATGCCGACTGGGATGTAATCCTGGAAACCAACCTGAAGGGGACGTTGCGGTCCTGCCGCGTCTTTGGCCGGCACATGATCGAGCGACGGTATGGACGAATCATCAATATCGGTTCGTTGTCGTCATTTGTTGGACTTTACGAGGTGGCGGCGTACTGTGCGAGCAAAGGAGCGGTCGCTTCGCTTACCAAGTCTCTGGCGGTCGAATGGGCGAAGTTTGGAGTGTGTGTGAATGCGCTGGTCCCGGGGGTTTTGCGTACCGACCTGAATGCGTCCCTGCTCGACGGAACCGAACGGGGGCGGGAATTCCTGTTGCGAACTCCGATGGGGCGATTCGGACAGCTCGATGAACTTGCGGGGGCTACAGTGTTTCTAGCCTCCGATGCGGCCAGCTTCGTGACCGGACACTTGCTGGTGGTGGACGGCGGTATCTTAGCTAGCGGGGTCAACCAGTAAGCAAATCAGCGCGCGCTGCCCGCGACCACGGAAGAAGATGCTGCGCGGGCTTGTTGCACGATCGCAAGAAACTTGCGGGCGTTCTCGACGATCACTTCGGGCTTGCCGGATTTCAGAGCTTCACTCTGAACTAACTCACCGCCAACGCCCAGCGCGGTAGCACCGGCCACAATGAATTCGGCGGCTGTGTTCAGGTTGACACCGCCGGTCGGAACCAAGGGAATCTGGGGCAATGGACCTTTTAAAGCCTTGATGTACTTTGCTCCTCCCACCTGGCCGCAAGGGAAAATCTTGACGAGGTCAGAGCCCGCTTTCCATGCCGTGATCACCTCGGTCGGGGTGAGAGCACCGGCGAGCATCAATATTCCTGCCCGGGCGGCGAATTCGATGGTGGCCAGATCCAGGCCCGGGCTGACCAGAAACTCAGCGCCGGCATCGATGCAGCGGTGCGCGGTCTCGGCGTCGAGGACGGTTCCGGCGCCGATGAGAACGTTGGCAGCAGCGCGCAGGCGGAGTTCGCGAATGACTTCAATCGCGCCGGGCACAGTCATGGTGATCTCAACGATGGGGATCCCGCCGTCGCAAACCGCCTGGGCGGCGAGCAACGCCTCTGCCGCGGAGGATGCCCGCACCACCGGCACTACGCCAATGTCCGTGATTCGATTGCGAACCTCTTGTTTATTCATAGGAACGATCCCTCGGCTTCCGTTATCTTGCGATGCGAGCGCCTTTTCCTTCCATTACGCGAACGACTTCCGCCAAGGTGACCGTGCTGGTGTCGCCCGGGGTGGTCATGGCAAGGGCACCGTGCGCGGCGCCGCATTCCACGGACCACTGCGGGTCCTTCCCGGCGAGAAAGCCGTAGATCAGGCCGGAGGCAAACGAGTCTCCACCGCCGACCCGATCAAAGATTTCCAGATCCTGGCGCTCCTGTGCCTGATAAAACTTGCCCTCGGTGTAGCAGATGGCGCCCCAGTCGTTCCGAGTCGCGGTTTTGGCTTTTCGTAGCGTGGTCGCGACCACATGGAAGGGATAGTCCTTCACAACCTTGGCGATCATTTGCTTGAAACTTTCGACTTCGAAGGTCGAGAGGTCGGCATCCACACCGGAGACTTCGTAGCCCAGGGCAGCGGAAAAATCCTCTTCGTTGCCGAGCATGACGTTGACGTGAGGCGCGATGCGGCGATTCACTTCCTGGGCTTGCTTTTTTCCGCCGATCGACTTCCATAAGGATGGCCGGTAGTTGAGATCGTAGGAAACGATAGCGCCGTGGCGTCGCGCGGCTTGCATCGCTTCCAGTGCCACGTCGGGAGTGGATGCGGAAAGGGCGCAGAAAATTCCCCCGGTATGAAACCAGCGCGCTCCCTGTTGGCCGAAGATCTCGTCCCAGTGGATTTCGCCGGGCTTGAGTTGCGACACGGCCGTATGGCCGCGATCGTAAGATCCCAAGGCGGCCCGCACCCCGAACCCACGCTCGGTAAAGTTGAGGCCATTGCGAACGGAGCGGCCCACCCCGTCGTGCTCGACCCACCGCACGAACGACTGGTCGACGCCTCCCTGGTAGAGAAAATCCTGAAGCAAGCGGCCCACCGGATCGTCGGCGAAGCTAGTGACGATGGTGGTGTCGAGACCGAAGCAGCGCTTCAGACCGCGGGCTACGTTGTATTCTCCGCCACCTTCGCAAACTTCGAAGTTTCGGGTCGTGGAAATGCGCCGATCGCCGGGATCGAGACGAAGCATCACTTCGCCCAGACTGACCAGATCCCACCTGCAATCTTTCTTTGCTCGAATTGTGAGTGCCATCGGTTTGGGCCTAGCGGGAAACGTGATCCATTTTGGTCGCGTCCGGAGATTCTGTATTGTTATACACAACTTGAATGCAGCTTGTGAGGAGCAAGCTCGCTGTGGGGGAGAATCATGTTCCAACCCGGGAGGCAGTAAGATCGGGTATAAAGCTGGTGAGGACCTTGGATGCCGAGTGCGGCGCTGAAACTCCACCCCGACGATAATGTTCTGATTGCGCTGAGAGACTTGCGCAAAGGCGAACAGGTCGACCTGGCGAACCATTCTTTGGTTCTAGCGTCGGACGTTCCCGCAAAACACAAGTTCGCCACCACGGAGCTGGCGGCGGGTGCTGCGGTGGTCATGTACGGCGTACTGGTGGGAAAGGCCACAGAGGCAATCCACAGAGGTTCAGTATTAAATATTCTCAACGTTCGGCACGACGCCTTGCCGTTCCGCGAAAGGTCGGCGGAGTACCGTTGGAGCGCACCCGATGTCTCGCGCTGGCGCGAGCGTACTTTTCTGGGCTACCACCGGCCGGATGGGCAGGTCGGCACGCGCAATTGCTGGCTGGTCGTGCCGCTGGTGTTTTGCGAGAATCGCAACATCGAAGTCCTGAAAGAAGCATTTGAAGAGGAACTGGGGTTCGGGCGCCCGAAGGTCTATCGCCGCCAGGTGGCTGAGCTGGTCAAACTTTACCAGCAGGGTAAGCTGGCGGAAATCAGCCAACGGAAGGCGGAAGAAAGCGGAGGAACTCATACCCGGTCCACGATTTTCAAGAACGTGGATGGCATCAGGTTTCTGATGCATCAGAGCGGCTGCGGAGGAACGCGCGAAGACTCGCAGAATCTCTGCGCCCTGATTGCCGGTTATCTCCATCATCCCAACGTTGCAGGAGCCACCATCCTGAGCCTGGGTTGTCAGAATTCACAAGTCAGCATCTTACGGGACGAAATTGCTCGACGCGATCCGCATTTTCGCAAGCCCCTGCTTGTTTTCGAGCAGCAACAAAGCGGTTCGGAGTTTGCCATGCTTTCGGAAGCTGTGCAGGCGACCTTTCTCGGGGTGGCGGAGGCCGACCGCAATACCCGGGCGCGGGCATCGCTCTCGCAGCTGTGCATCGGTTTGAAATGTGGTGGCTCGGATGGCTTCTCCGGCATCTCGGCGAATCCCGCGGTGGGCCATGTTTCGGACCTGGTGGTGGCCTTGGGAGGCCGGACGATACTTTCGGAATTTCCGGAGTTGTGCGGGGTGGAGCAATCGCTGATCGACCGCGCCACCCGGAAGGACGTGGGAGATCGTTTTATTGGGCTCATGCGGGACTACGCGGCGCGCGCCAAAGCGGCGCGCTCAGGATTCGAGATGAATCCATCTCCGGGGAACATCAAGGACGGATTGCTGACGGATGCGATGAAATCCGCAGGTGCGGCCCGCAAAGGCGGCACCTCGCCGGTAACGGCCGTGCTCGACTATCCGGAATACTCGAGGGAGGCTGGTTTGAATCTTCAATGTACGCCTGGGAACGACGTGGAATGTGTGACCGCGCAGGTGGGAGCCGGAGCGAACGTGGTGCTGTTCACAACCGGGTTAGGTACTCCGACTGGAAACCCGGTGGCGCCCGTGCTCAAGATCGCGACCAATTCCGATCTGGCGCGACACATGCCGGATATCATTGATTTCGATTGCGGGCCAATCGTTGCGGGAGAAACAACCATCGAGGAGATGGGCGAGGCGATGCTGGAATCGGTCATCAAGGTGGCGAGCGGCGAGATGCGGACCAAGGCTGAGTTGCTCGGGCAGGATGATTTCATCCCGTGGAAGCGTGGGATATCACTGTGAAACTAACGGTTAAGAGCGGAAGTGCGATGAGATTAAGCGTTGCCTTCGGTTTATGGGCGGGGTGCGTGTTGCCCGCGCTGGCATCGGAGGCGCCTCCCGCCGAAGCGTTCCGGGTGTCGGTCGCGGCTTCGACAAGCGAAGCGCCTTCCATAACGCCCTACCTCAGGTATCAAACCGAGATCGCATGGCGGCAAGATGATCAGCGCCGCAAGATGTGGGGTGAGGTACGGACGGAAGCGGATGTACAGCGCATTCAACGGACCATGGAAAAGCAACTGCTCGCCATGCTGGGAGGGTTGCCTGCGGAAAAGACGCCGTTGCATGCGCAGATCACGGGGAAGATTCCGATGGACGGCTTCCGGATCGAAAAGCTGATTTATGAAAGCGTGCCTGGGGTGTATGTCACCGCCCTCATGTACGTCCCCGAAGATGGGAACAAGACACACCCTGCCATGCTGGTGCCAAGCGGGCATTCGACGAATGGGAAGAATCGTTATCAAGCCCTGTGCCAGCGCTTGGTGCAGCGTGGGTATGTCGTGATCTCGTGGGACCCGATCGGGCAGGGCGAACGCAGCCAGTTCTGGGATGCAACCGCAGGCAAGAGCCGCTACAACCTGATTTGTGCCGAGCACGCGGTGCTGGGGAACCTGGCGTATCTGGCGGGCACCAACCTGGCGCGCTGGGAAATCTGGGACGGGATTCGGGCTGTCGACTACCTGCTGACGCGGCCGGAAGTTGATCCGGAGCGCATCAACATTACGGGCACAAGCGGCGGCGGATTTCAGGCGGCGCACATTGCCGCGCTCGACCGGCGAATTAAGGTGGCCGCGCCGTCTTGCTATATCACGGCCCTGCCCATGCGGATGTACAACCGCATTTTCAAAGATCCGGACAGCGACCCTGAGCAGGATTTGTACGGGATGATTTCGAATCAGGTGGATCATGCGGGCCTGCTGCTCATGATGTATCCGCGCCCGGTGTTCGTGGCGGCTGCCGTGCTCGATTTCTTCCCCATTGAGGGCGCACGCAGAACCGTTCGGGAAGTGTCGGATGTTTACAGCAAATTCCATCATGCCGACCGCATCGCGATGGCCGAGGGATACCACGAGCACCAGTACTCGCCCCAGAATCAGGAAGCGGCGATCGATTTCCTGGATCACTTCAACGGGCTGCCCTGGCGGCGCGGGTTGGCGCCGGTGAAGGAACTGGATGACAAAATCCTGCAGTGCACGCGCACGGGCCAGGTCATGCTTGACTTTGCCAACGCCCGGTCGCTGATGGATGTGATCCGCGAATACTATTTGGAGCGCAAGAGCCAACCCGCGCAGACCCTTAAAGACCTTTACTATTCCGCTTCTTATCCCGAGGTCCGGTCGTGGAGCGTCGCGGAATCAAGGGGGGAAGTGGTTGGTTGGAAAGAAATCCGTTGGGAAGGGCGCGGGAGTTCAGAGTTCGAAGGCGTCACCATTGAGAAATATGTGTTGCATCACAGCCAGTATCTCGAACTACCGTTGCTCTATATCCACAAGGCGGGCGAGCGCCGACGGCCAGTGCTGTTCTGGCTCGGGGAGAGCGGAAAGGCCACCGCGCAAGACTGGCCCAACCTGGTGAAATCCCTGGATGCCGGGTACGACGTGGTTTCTGTCGATGTGCGCGGACTGGGAGAGACGCGAATGGAGTACAAGGCTGCGTCTCCAGACGATCCGGCCCTGGCACAACTCGATTTCGACCATGCGTATGTCAGCCCACTTTCCGGGGTTCTGGCAGGCTATGTCTACAACTCGCTGCTGACCGGCAGACCCTATTTGCTGCAGATGATCGAGGATATAGAAATAGCGGCGCGTTTTGCCGGCGAAAAGTTCGAGCCCGCAGGCGAGATGGCGGTGACCGGAGTGAACGGCGCGTACACCTTGGCCAGCGCGGTTGCGGAAACTCTGCCGAAAATGAAACTGCTCCCTCAGTCGGACGTTCACCCCATCCGCTGGTCCGAAATCGTGGATCAGAAATCAGAGTTGTGGCCGATCCAGTATTTGCTTCCGGGCGGAGCTTACGTTCATTAAAGCTCGGGAGTAGAGGCAATCTTTGCGCGATCGCCTCTACGCCGATGACGCCAGCCGGGCCGATTACGCTCAGGGTGCCGGGACGACCGGCAGGATCAACACCGAGGGATGCTCCGCGTCGTGGTAGATCGTGTTGGTCGCGTTCACAGGCTTGCGAGCGGACGCGCCGTCCTCGCCGGTGTTAAGGTTCCTATCGAAACGCGGAAAGTTACTGCTGCTGATTTCCAGGCGCAGGCGGTGTCCCTTGCGGAAGACGTTGCTGGTGGCCCACACGTCGATTGCGAACTTATAAGGCTGCCTGGAATTCATGAATGCGGGCTGCTCTTGAGAATCGCGATAGCGAGCGCGGATGATGCCCTCCGTCAGGTTTTGTGCGAAGCCTTCCGGGGAAACGTCGACCAGTTTGGCAGTGAAGTCGGTGTCCACTGCCGAGGAACTGGCGAAAAGCTCGACCCTGACGGGTCCGGTGACTTCGAGATCTTGCGCGAGTGCCGAGGTCGAATAGACCAGGACATCATCCCGACCCTCGACCGGGCGCTGGTCGCGGGGGCCGGGCTGGAGATGCTTGGAGTCGCAACATAAGGGCCCCCCCACGGTGGGCGCCGGGTTCGAGGGATCGTAGACGTAGTGGTCGGGCGATTCCGAACGCGGGGCCGCGTTGGAGAGAGTGCCGTCCCCGCTCATGGAGTTTGCCTTCCCCGCCGAATGCAGAAAATACTTCGTCTCTCGGGCGCGGGACAGAGGCCAGTCCTCTTCGTCGCGCCACTGGTTGGCGCCCATCACAAAAATTCTCACCGGCTTTGCGGCGGCAAACTCGTTGGCAGCGTTCTTGAAAAGATGGTCATACCAGGCCAGCATTACCTGATCTTCGTCGAAGTCCGCGGCCGCGCCGAAGTCGACATCGCCGATCTTACGGCCGGAACCCGCATGACCACCGATGGTCACCAGCAAACGCTGCCCCTGGCGCGCGACGTCGTTGCCGCCATGTAGTTTGACGCCTACATAATTGCGCAGGGATCCACCCAGAAAAATGTCGTACCAGGCGGCGATGCTCAGGATGGGGACGCTGATGTCGGAGTAGTGTTGCTCGATCGACCACTGTTTCCAATACTCGTCATAGTTGGGGTGAGACAGCCAGTCGAGGAAATAGGGAGCGAGGGACCGGGTCAGATCCCCTTCGACGGATGCCTGGGGTAGTTCGAAGAGTGGATACGACGTGAGCGGACTCTTCCATATTCCGTGCAGCGCATTGGTGTTTTTTTCCACGGAACGATTGAGCGTGTCCTGCGCGAGGCCGGAAGTCCAAGACTCGTTGAACCACTGCTCAAAGGCTCCGCCCTGGTAGGTCCAGCCGTCGTGATAGTTGCTGGCGGTGACGACCGGACAGATCCCGGCGAGGTGCGGAGGGTGGGCGATCGCGGTCAGCATCTGGGTGGCGCCCACGTAGGAGCCGCCAAACATTCCAATTTTGCCATTGGAGTAGGGCAGGGTCGCCGCCCACTCGACGGTGTCGTAGCCGTCGTTGGATTCATTCTTGAAGGGGTACCACTCGCCGTCGGAGGTGTAACGCCCGCGAACGTCCTGAACAATGACCACGTAGCCGCGGGCGGCAGCCTTCACGCCGAAGTCTGCCGAGCGGCTCTTGTTGTAGGGCGTGCGCTCGAGAAGGATGGGAAATGTACCCTCGGCCTTGGGCCGGTAAACGTCGGCTCGCAGAATAGTGCCGTCGCGCATTTTGGCTTCGATACCGCTTTCGGTGGTAATGGCGTAGGTTTCGGCTGCCCGAGCGGAATGAGGAGCGATCGTCAAAGCGGCGAATGCGAGAGTAAGAGTGTGCTTGCGAAGCAGAAACATGTTCAGCCTCCAGACTTAAGAAACTCAGCGATTCTTCAACGTCGGTGTACCGAATGCCGGCCAGTCTTCTACTCGAACAGGTGAGCAAGGCTCTTGCGATAGGACTCGTAGAAGGCTTCCAGTTGCTCTCCGGCACGGGCGTTCCCGACATATTGATGGCTGGGCAAAACCGTCGGAACTTTTCCCCGGCGCAACAGGCCTTCCGCGGTCGCGCAACGGATCATGTTGATGATGGTTGCGCCCGTGACGGTCGAAGCTGGGCCGGTTGGCCAGTCGAGACCTGGCAACGCAAGCACACAGTCGCCGGGAGGGCACTGGTTGTCGATTACGAGGTCGGCGTAATCCGGCAGTTTCTTGCCGGAGGAATGCGCGGCCTCTGCCCGGTCACAGTGCGCTTTCGACACGATTGCGATTACCGGCAGTCCTCGGCTCTGCGCGCCCATCGCCATTTCGACCACGACGGGACGAATCCCGCTGGTCGAAACGATGATGAAGGCGTCGTTGTTTCCGAACCGAAAACCGCGCAGGATCTGCTCGGCGTAGCCCTCGTAGTTCTCCAGGTACAGCGGCGCCCGTAGTCCATTTGAGCCCACGATCGCGGCATGATTCGATAGCGCCAGTTCGACCAGGGCCACGAACCCGGGAAAGCAGCCTTGCCTCGGTGTCATTTCCTCGCAGAGCATGCGCGAGTGCCCATTGCCAAAGAGGAATACCAGGCCGCCACGGGCAATGCGGTCCGCACATAGGTCGGCCGCCTGTTGGATCACGCCGGCCTGGGTGCGCTTCAGTTTCTCAAGAAGCAGCAGAGCCTGATCAAAGTACGCCAAGGAGGCCGTGGGTTCGCCGTGGGAAGGCGCGCCAGCATCTGGGCGCTTCTGCATAGATCATCTCCTCAGCTTGAATGGAGCCCGCGCAGCCTTCGGATCCCGCTGCCAGCGCCCAGTAGAATTGCATACGATGCGTATAATGCACAATCATTGTGAGTGAAAAGAGTTCCGGCAGTGAGCAAAGTGCGCTGGCGCTGGGAGTAGACATCGGCGGCACCGGCATCAAGGCCGCGGTCGTTAACCTCCAGGGAGACCTTCTCCAGCGATTTCAGGCGCCATCGCCCCGCAACCCTGATTCTCTGCGCGACTTCATCCATACTGGGCTGACCCAGGCGAAGGGATCGCTGAGAGGTGTCGGCATCGGGTGCAAAGGAATTATTGATTCCGATTCGTCGCGGGTGGATCGTCTTCCCGGCGATCTGCATTTTCTGCAAGGAACTGTTTTGCGGGACCTGGTGGAGAGCGATCTGCCCGTGCGTGCCGACAACGATGCGCGTACCGCTCTCGTGGCCGAAGTGCTGTGGGGTGGAGCACGCGGACGGCGCAACGTCGTCCTGCTGACGCTGGGGACGGGAGTAGGAGGCGCGGCCATGGTGGATGGCGTCATCCTGCATGGGGCGGCCGGGATCGCGGGACATTTTGGGCACATGACGATCGATCTTCAGGGCGGACTTTGTATGTGCGGGAACCATGGTTGCCTGGAGACCCGATTTTCGTCGCGCGCGATTGAGGCCGATTATTTCGCTCATATGCACCGTGCGGCCGCGACCACATTGTTGCCGGGGAAAGAGGGCCAGCTACCGAGTACCGAGGCAATCTTTCAAGCGGCTGCGCAGGGAGACGAAAGCGCCGGTTGCGTGTTGGACCGCGCCCTGGAGTACCTGAGCGCTTCGCTCGTCAGCTTGCTGCACATCTTCGATCCCGAGGTGCTCATCCTGGGCGGAAATATTGCCGCCGCAGGCGAGCAGTTGCTGGTGCCGCTTCGCGTGGCTGTCCGGCAACGCAGCTCCCGCATGCTCGGCCGGGAGGTACCCATCGTGCTGCAGACCGCGATCGGGTACGGTGGGGTGCTGGGAGCCGCCGGCCTGATATTCCTTCACCAGCAACTGCTAAAGATCTGAGAGAAAAGCCTGGTTCGATCGTCCACCCACCAGGGCAAATAAGAACTGACCACTCAGGGCATTGCCAAAGCGATGCCCGCATGGGTGTCTCCTTTTTTGAGCTGCTGAGCAGCAGTTGGTGTTTCATTTTGCGTTCCCAACTATGGGGGCGCGACTGACGGGCGGAGACGAAATGACGCCCCTCAATGTCTGTGAACCGACATCCGTAAGCGGCAAGGAAACTGTCCGGCGCCGATCCTCATTTCTTTTCGTCGGACAGCTTGAGCAGGCCAAATCGTTCAGGAACGTGGAACGTCTTACTCATGGGCGGCTGCCAAGCGATCGCGTGAGGATGTCCTGGGGGACCGCCGCTGCGGAACAAGTTCAAGCGCAGCGTGTTTCCAGGCTCGGGCTGCCGCGTATCAATTGCCGAGAACGGGATTCGCATGGCGGCATACCAGATGTGCTTCTTCGAATCGATCTTGGCGAGGACCTCAAATCCGGAATTCCACACCCAGCCCTCCTCGTGATGGGGATTGTGGAGATTCACGTCGAGGTCGACCCACTCGCCTTGCGGGGAGACTTCGAATTCCTTGTAGCGCTGGATATCGCCAAAATCGGAGCCAATGAATACCTCGGCGACGTCCCAATTCCACAGCTGGTTGGTTTCCTGGTGCGTATCTGGACCAGGCTTGAGATGCAGTTGTTCGTAAGGACAAATAAACAGAAAGTACAGATTGTTTTTTGTCCAGCGGGTACGAACTTCGGTGTGATAGCCGGGAACGACCTTGCCGAAACGGTCGGTTTCCATCGAGGCAGCGGGCGAGCCGCTCCAGAAGGGCGAGGCCGGGTCCAGTTGCAGCCCAACGTCCTGGTTTGCTTGCGTGCTCACGACCACGGGTTGGTCCGCGCCGAGTGCGGGGACGATTCCAAGCAACACAACGACAAAGGCCTTAACGAAGCCACTCATCCAAGTGCTCCTGTACGAAGGTGTCATCCTGCAGATGCGGATACGATTGGCACACCCGATCGATTTCTTCCATCTGGCCGGGCGAAAGGTCCTCGTTGGGATCGAGACACCAGCGCCCCGCGAGGAGTCCCTGACGTCTCAGGATTTCGTGGATGCCGGGGATGCAGCCGTGAAACCGGTGCGCGGGATCAAAGATGGCGGCGTTGGCGTCGGTGATCTGCTGGGCGAGCGTTAGCAACTGGCCGGGAACCGAATCCGAATGGTTTTTCGCCAGTTCCAGGAGCGAAACCGCGTTCTTCGTCCACACTGCCCAGTGCCCGAGCAGTCCGCCGACGAATCCAACGCGCTGAGTACCGAAATCAAAGGGGGTTAACAAGTCCATGAGGATGTTGTCGTCGTTCCCGGTGTAGAGAGCCACCTCGTGGCTGCGGCCGGATTGTGCCACGGCGCGCATCACGTCGATGGTCTGATAGCGATTGAAGGGCGCTATTTTAATAGCGACCACGTTTTCGATCTCGAGGAACTGCCGCCAGAATTCGTAAGGGAGGAAGCGGCCTCCGACGGCGGGCTGCAAGTAAAAACCCATGATGGGGACCACAGAGGCAACGGCGCGGGCATGATCGAGAAGGTCAGGGATCGCGGCGTCGCGAAGCTCAGCGAGGCTCAAGAGGACGGCATCGTAACCGAGCTGGGAGGCTAATTGCGCCTCGGCCACAGCCTGTGGGCGCTGCCCGCACACGCCCGCGATCCTCACCATGTCGCGCGCGCGGCTTTCCTCCATGGCGAGCGTGAGGACCGGTTCCAGCAGTCCAACTTTCGGATCACGAATGGCGAACTGGGTGGTGTGTACTCCTACGGCGATCCCGCCCGCGCCCGCCGCTAAGTAGTATCGGGTGAGGGCGCGCTGCCTGCGTTCGTCCAGTTGACGGTTGGGGTTGAGCGCAAGGGGATGCGCGGGGATCACAAGTCCGGCGCGTAGCTTGTCGCGAAGTGGCATCAGAATTTTCCGTCGCGCGTCTGAAAATGCGTAGGCTTGTTCAAGCTCGCGCCCCCTTCCTGGATCCAACCGGCAATGCATTCGATCATTTCGGCGAGAGTCACGGTGGGAGCGCCAAAGAGCTTGCCTGCCTGGCTGGCATCGCTCAGCAGGGCGGTGGCACCATCGCCGTCGTTAAGAAACGTGGGTTCCACTCCAAAGTGCCTGCCAAACTTCATTGCAAGATCACGCACTGAAAGAGTTTCGGGGCCGGTGAGGTTCAGCACGAAGGGTGGCGACTGGCAGTGAGAGAAAGAGCGCAGGCACCAGGAGTTGGCATCTCGCTGCCAGATGACATTCACGAAGGGCATGCTTAAGGAAATCGGGCGATGTTCGAACACCGCCCGCGCGATGTCCACGAGCACGCCATACCGCAATTCGACGGCATAATTCAGGCGCAGAAGCGTGACGCGTGTTCCCCAACGTGCAGAGCCATATTCAAACATGCGCTCCCGGCCCAGGGCCGACTGTGCATACTCGCCGATGGGGCCGACGGGTGTGGACTCCGTGGCTCCGCCCTGCGACAGGGAACGCAGCGGATAAACGTTTCCGGTGGAGAATGCGACGATGCGGGAGTTGCGATAGCGTTCGGCAGTTAAGGCCGGAAGGTAGGTGTTCATGGCCCAGGTCAGGTGTTCTGCGCCAGAGCTACCAAACTTCCGCGCCGCCATGAAGATCACGTTGGGGATCTCTGGAAGGCGGCTCAAAGCTCCCGGCTCCAGCAGATCGCAGGCGATGGTCTCAATTCCGAGTGCGGACAGCTCGGCCGGCAAGTCGGGGTTAGTGAAGCGGGCGACCGCGACGATGCGCTGCCCGGTACCGGCCATGTCGGCGGCGCGACGCGCCAGACGGGCCAGGCTCGGCCCCATTTTGCCGCCCACCCCCAGGATCAGAAGATCGCCGTGCAGGGCTGCCATTGCCGAAGCATCGGCTTCGCTGGGCCGCGAGAGATGGTCTTCCAATTCGACTACACTCTGGATTTTCATGGTTATCCCAGCTCAAAACCTGCGATGGCGTAAATGGAGGCTTCCTTCCCGCGAAGATCTTTGCCGCGGACCATGCGCAGGAGGTGTCGTCTCGGAGTGAAAGCAAGCTCGCGTGCGAGGGCGACGGCATTCACATTTTCAGGAAGCAAATCCCAGGACCAGCCGCCTGGGCTCGCGGTTGTTAGCGCGCTTCCTATCAAGGTTCGGGCGGTTGCGGGCGCGTCGGCCACGCACGGTCCGACGTACCCTGTCAGGCGCCCGGGTCGAATCAGCAAATAGGAGCGTGCCATGGAAAATGGCGCATGCCTGCGCGCGAGCCTCTGCAACAACACTGAGCGATCCATTCCGAAGGCGCGATGATCATCTATCCACAAGTTTTTGGATGGAGTCGCATCGGAAGGCAACCCGAGCTTGGGAAGGTCGGCCGAGCCCGCCCGCGCCCAGCGTTCCACGGGCTGTTCAGGACGGAAGCCGAGTGTCTCGTAAAGTGGCTGACCTTGATCGGTAGCGTCGAGTTTCACGGTTTCGATCTGCATCCGGTCGGCGAGCCCCAGTGTTTCGGTCAGCAAGCGGCGCGCGAAACCCCGTCCGCGATGGGCAATTCTGGTCAGAACCATGCCAATCCACGCCAGGCGCTGTCCGTAACAGAACAGGGTTGCCGTCGAAGCGAGTTCCCCATGGAACTCAATGGCCAGGCAGCCTTCGGGGGCCAGGTCGATCAACATACGCCAGTCGTCTTCGGTCTGATTCCATCCCGCCTCGGTCGACAGTTGCAGGGCGGCCGGAATGTCGGTGGCTCGCAGTTTCCGCAAGATTGCGCCGGTGCCATCGCTCATCACTTGTCATTCTCCCGAAACCAGCGTGCGAAGTGGGGCAGGGCGATGCTCGCATCCGGGATATCGGGATGCCATTTCTTCTCCCACTCGAAGGAGACAAAGCCTTGGTAACCGAGTTGGCGCAGCGCGGTCTGTACTTCGGCCAGTGGAAAATTGCCCTCACCCGTGAGCGCAGGCGTCCAGCCATCATGGTTCTGGCGCAAGTCCTTGATATGCATGTGGCGGATGCTTGTTCCCAGGAGTGGGGCGCCCTCCTCAGGACGCTCGTGCGATTCGAGGAAACAGTTCGCAGGATCCCAGACGACTCCTACCGAAGGAGTAGCCGCTTCAGCGAGGATCGCTGCGGTTTCGGCGGCGCCAGCGAAATCGCCATGAGTTTCCAGCCAAACCTCGACCCCTTTGCGAGCGACTTTCTCGGCCAAGGTGCGAATCGAGTCGGCAATCCACGCGCGGGTTGAAGGCCGATCCGCCCCGGGCTGGATGGTGTCTCCGAACACCCGGATGCCGGGCGCATCGAGCGCGGCCGCCAGGTCCGCCATGCGCTCCCCTTCTTCCAGCCAGTGGGCGCGATCCCTCGCATCGGGAAAATGGAAGCGACAACTGGTATCTACGCAGGAGACCGCCAGAGAGTGATCGGACAAGGTACGCTTGGTGACGGCAAGGTCTTGCCCGCGAAATCCGGGCAACTTCCAGAGCGAATCTTCGTTCTCCACGAACCTCAGTTCGATGCCCTCATAACCCGACGAAGACGCGATCCCGATGATCTGCGGCATCGTCCATTCGGGGCAGGCGAGCGTAGAGAAAGACAATTTCATGCTAGGTCATCCGGTCGAGCATGGCGGTGGTTACGCGGTTGTTGACGCGGTGGCGACGGAAGAAACTCTCCAAATCGTTCATTACGACTTCCGCAATCTCGTGGCGGACGCGAAAATTGCTGGCCGCAATGTGGGGAGTGACGATCGCTCCCGGCAGATTGCGCAAGGCATGTCCCGGGGGAAGAGGTTCCAGGGGATCGGTCACGTCGAGGGCGCAGCGCAGGCGGCCGCGCCGCACTTCTTTGGTTAGGGCAGCCAGGTCGACCAGGCCGCCACGCGCAATATTAATCAGCACCGCGCCGTCCGGAAGACGCGCGAGCCGAGCCCGACTGAGCAGGCCGCGGGTTTCTTCCGTCAAGGCGGCGGTCAATACGAGAAGCTCGGCGCGGGACAGAAGCGTCTGTAAGCCCACCAGACGAACGGGGTACTCTTTCGCGAGAGATTTTGGGACGTAGGGGTCGTATACCAGCCAGCGCAGGTCGAATCCACGAGTGAGATCGACCAGGGCGCGGCCGATCCGGCCGAAGCCGATCATGGCAACTTCCCGGCCCACGACTGATTCCGGTGCACCGTGCAAGTGCACGTGCTGGTAAATGCGATTGGAGCGGACACGCATCCGGGCGCGATAAAAGTCGAGATTGCGAGCACAATAAAGTAGCAGGGTTGCGCCCATTTCCGCGGTGGCACGGGCCATCGGCCCGGGAGCGGTCGTAACGGTTAACTCGTCGAAGAGGGAGCGCGCAAAACGGGATTTCACTTCTCCACCGCAGTGCGCGATCACGCGCAGTTGCGGAGCGAGGCGGGGAAGGTCCTGGGAAAAATGCGGGCTGTCCCACGTGGTAATGAGCGCGTCGGCGGTTCGCAATTTGCGCTCGAGCGCAGGCGTCATCCGGTTTGACCCGTCCCGTTGCCAGCGGAATGAGCGAGTCAGGCGCCTCTGCTGGGCAGGCGGGAAAAAGGACGCGAACAGGTCCGGGCCCGCGCAGACGATGAGGTTGGGACGCGGCATGCCGGGCCCAGTCTAACATCGTTTGCCGATTTTTTCTTTTCTTTGGTATCTATTAGCTTCTCTTTTCTGCTTCCACCCAGTATAAGAAATATGCAGCTTTTTCGCCCCTTATGAACAGCGTCAACATGGTGGACTACGCGGTGATTGGCCTGTACGCGGGGTTGATGGTGCTGGTCGGGCTGTACGTGATGCGCTTCAATCGAGGCGCCGCGGAATACTTTCGTGGCGGAAGCCGGGTGCCGTGGCTGGTGGCGGGCCTGAGTTGTTTCATGTCGGGCTTCAGCGCCTGGACGTTTACCGGTGCGGCCGGGGTGGCATACCGGGCAGGAATCGCCGCGACCGGGCTGTATATCGGAAACGCCCTGAGTTTCCTGCTGGGATACTTTGTCTTTGCCAAGCGCTGGCGGCGCAGCCGTGTGACGACCGTCATGGAATATCTTTCCGGCCGCTTCAATCCGACAACCCACCAGACATTCTCGTGGGCGACCATCCTGTTTCAACTGTTTACCAGCGCGAGCACGCTTTATGGATTGAGCCTGTTCGTGTCGTCGGCGTGCGGCTTTCCCGTCAGCTGGACGATCTTTGGCGCGGGAGCCATCATCGTTTTCTATTGTGTGCTGGGCGGCCTGTGGGCTGTGGTGGTCACGGATTTTCTGCAGGCGTCGATCCTCATGCCGTTCTGCCTGGTGCTGGTCATCACTTCGCTGGCCCGCGTGGGAGGTGTCAGCGGGTTGTTCCATGCGCTGCCGCCCGAGATGAAAACCATGCACCTGACCGGCGAATTTGGATGGATCTACCTGGTGTCGTGGACGATTATGGTCTCGTTCGGATACAACACCAGCGCCATGGCGCAACGCTACTTTAGCGTGGACGATGAAAAGTCCGCGCGCAAGGTGGCTCTGCTGTGCTGTGGGCTGTTCTTTGCCGGCGCGTTTCTGTGGTTTATTCCACCCATGGCGATGCGGGTGATCTATCCCGATCTGCATGCGCTCTGGCCTTCGCTTGCGAACCCGAGCGAAGGCGCATACGCGGTGGCCAGCTTGACGCTGCTGCCGCACGGACTTATTGGCGTCATGCTGGCCGCGATGTTCAGCGCGACCATGGCCAATTTATCCGCACAATTCAATTTGAAGTCCGCGATTCTCACGAAGGACCTGTACCAGGCATTACTCCGCAAGCATGCTGCGGATCGGGAACTGCTGATGGTGGGCTGGATCACGACGTTCCTGGTGGGTGCGGCAACGGCCGTGATTGCGGCGGTCATGGCGGGCAGCGGCTGGAGCGTGTTCCGGGTGATGCTCACCTTCAACACACTAATTTCGTTGGCATACGGACCTCCGGCGCTGCTTGGCTTGGCCATCCGCCGCACCCCGCCCTGGTCCGGGCTGGCGTCGTTCACCGTGGGGCTGGTGCTCGGGATACTGGGCGCGTTCGTCTATCACTGGTCGTTGATTCAGCAGGTCGCTTACATCATTCCGCCGTCGTTCGGGATTTTTTTCCTGAGCATGCTGTTTGATCGAGGCGACACCCCCGGACGCGCACGGCTGTTCAAGAACCTGAATACCCCCATCGACGTTGCAGTCGAATTGAAGGATTCCCCGGATTTTACGGCGCCGGTGTTCCGCTTTCTCAGCCGCACGATCTCGTGCATCGGATTGCTGAGCTTGCTGCTGATGTTGGCCGCTCCCCCGGAGCAGCGAATGACGATCGTATGGTTTGCAGGGCTGACGCTTTGCGTGGGCGGGTCTTTATACCTGATTCGAGGGAAGGCGCCCTCAAGTGACCAAGCGGCGGTGTTCGAGAGTGGTGTAACGGCGGCTTCGCGACGTGGTTGAGAGATTCGATTTCTATGATTCGTCTGGGACTCATTGGTTGCGGTGAGCATTCCGAAAGCGGACATGCGACCCCACTGGCCAGGTACAAGGCTGCCCATCCCGCGGAAATTGAATTGACGGCAGTATGTGACCTGAATCTGGAGCGCGCGAAGCTGTTTTGCCGTAAATACGGCTTCCTTCACGCCTATGTCGACCTCGATGAAATGTTCGCGCACCACAAACTTGACGGCTGCATTGCGGTTGTTCCGGTGGAGCGAATTTCTGCACTGGGTATCAAGTTGCTCAGGCTCGGCATACCGTGCGTGGTTGAGAAGCCGCTGGGCTCTTCTCTCGAGGAAGTGAAGGCCTTGCTGGAAGCGTCGCGAGAGACGCGCACACCCAACATGGTTTCCGTGAACCGCCGGTTCATGCCGTTTCTCAATCACGCGATCGAATGGGCAGGCGCTGCCGGGGCGCTACGTTACGTGCGCTGCACGCTCACCCGGCATGCCCGCAGCGAACCCGAGTTCTTGTGGGCGACCGCGGTGCATGCTGTGGATGCTGTGCGTCACATCGCAGGAGATGTTGCGGACCCGAACCTCCGAACGCTTAAGGGGCCGGGCGGAGACGCGGAATGGTACGCGATCGATTTGCGCTTCGAAAGCGGTGCTTCCGGCCGGATTGACATTCTGCCTACGGCCGGAGTGCTGGAAGAAACTTACGAATTGATGGGCGAGGGTTTTCGCGCGATCGCGACTTGCCCGTTCGGGCCGCAGCGCGGCTGGCGCGGCTTTCGCGAAAACCACCTGTTGATTGAAGAAAACGCCGAGGACATCCCAGAAGACGTGTTGAACGGATGCTATGACGAGGCCGCGGAATTTGTTCGGGCGCTGGCCCATCGACAACCTCCACGTCCCTCGATTGAAGAAGTGTTTCCTTCGGTGGAATTGTGTCTCACGATGGCCAAGACGACGGGGCGGAATGCGGGCCAAGCAGTTTTCGTGAAATCCTGATTTGGGAGGGTATTCGGGTGGTAATCAAGTGCTTCAACAACAAGCGTGAGATGGCCAAGATTGCGGCCGACCAGGCTGCATCCATCTTGAAACAAGCCATAAAGGAACAAGGCAAGGCGCGGCTGATCGCAGCCACCGGCGCCGCCCAGTTTCAATTTCTCGAGACTCTCACGACGCTCCCGGGAATCGACTGGCAGCGGGTCGAAATGTTTCATCTGGACGAATACATCGGGATCCCGGCGTCGCATCCGGCGAGCTTTTGTCGCTTCCTGCAGGAACGGCTGATTCAGAAGACGGGAATCACTCATCATTTCCTGCTCAACGGAGAAGAAGAAGCGGCCGAGGTCATTCGGCGCGTTGGCAAAGAATTAGTCTCGGCCCCGATTGACGTCGCTTTTGTCGGAATCGGAGAAAACGGACATCTGGCGTTCAACGATCCGCCTGCTGATTTCGAGACCGAAGAGCCTTACCTGGTGGTGACGCTCGACGAGGCTTGCCGGCGCCAACAGCTTGGGGAAGGATGGTTCCCGACCCTTGACGACGTGCCGCAGCGCGCCATTTCCATGAGCATCCGGCAAATCCTGAAAGCCAAGAAAATTATCTGTATCGTGCCCGACGCGCGCAAGGCGAACGCCGTACGAGCGTGCTTTGAGGGCGAGATCAGTCCCCTGGCGCCGGCTTCCATACTACGGACCCATCCGGATACGACCGTTTACCTGGACGTAAATTCCGCCACGTTGCTTCGCCCCGCGACCTTGGCTTCAGCCTCCTGAGGCATCCCACTATTGGGGAGGCTGGTGCGGCTGCGAGGGTTGAAGCGCGGGCCCGGGTCCCGTCGCGTTGTTCGCCAGGGGCTCTCCGACGATGATCTTGAGCCATTGCTTCGCCATCAAGCGATGGTAGGGCTCCGTCATGTGAATGTGATCCAGGCATGAGAAACGGCTGCGATCGGGCGATGCCGCCAAAATCGGGCTGACCATCGCGATCGCGATGCCGGCCGCGCGCGCGACGGCGGCTTCTTGCTGGCGCTTTTCCGGATCGCTGGAATCCGGGTCGTGCACATCGTCGAACATCACCACCCGCGCTCCGGCGGATTGAAACCCTTGGCTCATGGTGCGAAGGTCGGCGAGATCCTGGTCCGTTCGGTTGATCAGGACGAGGAGCACCAGGTCCGGCCGCCACGCCAGCGCATCGGGGTAGAAGTTCTTCAGGGCCCGCGATGAGGTTAATCCTCCAGCCTGAAATTGACGAAACTGCACACCGGAGTTTTCGCGGGCGAACATGGCGGTCACGATGGGCACGAAGGCGGAGGGCGAAGCCCAGTGCAAATCCATGGTGAAGGAATGTCCGAGGATGGCAATGCGCTGCGCGGCCAGCGCCTTCATCTTCGGTTCTAACCGGACGACATCCGCTTCGGTTAGCAATTCATCGGCCAGTACCTGGGCGTCGCGGATATGAAGATTTTTCTCTCCCCAGTTCCAGATTTTTCTCCCGGCGATCTGCCAATCGGTTGCGCTCAGGCCAACCGGGGATGTGCAAGCACGTCCTGCGAGAAGGCGACCGGTCGCAAGGAAATCCTCGTCGCTGCCGGGAAGTCCCAGCTGGCCGACGTAAACCGGCAAGCCGAGCGCGATGTAGAAGGTGAAGAGTTCCTGCAGACGGTCGCCATCGCGCTCCACTTCGAGAACGGTCTGATACAGGTTCGCGATCGAGCGGATCTCTTCGTCGCGATAGTGTGGGGCCTTCTCACGAAGATACCCAGTGAAGACGTTGACTGGAAGATTGCGCGGCAAGGGGAGGCGGGAGGTGAGCAAGGGTTGCAAGTCTTTGGCAGGATCGAACGTGGAAGGAGCTCCCAGTGCCCACCTTTTTGCTGGGGCAGGAGAACTCAGCAGCGAGGTCTGATGTGCGACCAGGGCTTGCAGGTCCGGCTCCTTGGGATCATTCGCCGGCCAGCAAGCGGGATCCACGTTAGATTGCTGGCGCGCCAGCAGTATTTGATAAGCGTGCACGCCCACGATGTTGGCTTCGACCAGCTGCTCGAGGCGAGCCGAGCCGGGAGTCGGACCGACCGAAGCACGTTCCTGGGCGAATGCAGCGACGTCGGCAACGATTGCTGCGAGCAGCGCTGCGCATAGCACTCTGTTCAAGGGTGTCTCCCTGCGGGAAAGCGAGTGAGATCAGACGCCTTTTCGCCAGCCGCGGTCGTCGGGGGTTTTGAGGTCCACCGTGATGGAACCGTCGCCATTCAGCGGCTGTTCGCAGGCCCATGCGATCCGTTTCTTTACACCCGGGCGAATCTCGAGCTGAGCTGACAACTGAAGCTTGCCGAGGTAGCCTTCCGGGAGCAAGAAGGAAGCTTGGCGGAGGCCGTCGGCGTGGGGATGCCCGGCATCGAGCGCGCCTTGCAGCCTCAGTTTCCGATCGGGACTTTCGAGTTGCAGCCACAGCACCCCGGGAACTCCTGCAACGCCGCGGTTCGAAACGCACACGATGAGTTCAGACGTGCCATATCGTTTACGCTGCCAGACCCAGGAGGGACGCAGCCGGTAGCCCATGTTGGCGCGGAGCCGGTCAAAGCCGCGTGGGTATTTCTCATGGTAGCGCGCCAGGTTGTCGGCCTCCGTCCACAGAGCCCAGTAGTTCGCTCTCAGATCGAGGACGTGCAGCATGTAGTTCTCAAGCTCGTTGATTCCGGCCTCATCGACCTTCAGCTTCTGCACGTCGTATTGGCGAAGATAGCCATCTTCCAGAATTGCAGCGAGCCAGGGCGGCCGGTTTGCGAGTTCTTCAATCTGGATGGGTTCTTCGACGATGATGCTGTCCGAGCGCAGCCAGGCCCCGGCGCGCACTGCCATGTCGATAACCGCACGATTGCCAACGTTGCTGATATCGGGCTGGGTGTTGACCGCCAGGGGAGTCTTTTTCCAGGTCTCAAGCTGGCGCTCGGTCATGGCGACGAAGGTGCGCTCGGCAGTCGGGTAGTTGGGAAAAGGGCTGGGGTAATCGCTAGTGTGACCTTCGCCCCAGAAGCCGTACTGCATAAGGTCCATCCACTCGATCAGGGGATTGCCTTCAAAGCGAGCGGCCAGCAGATCGTTGAGTTCCGCGAAGGCTTTCTGGAACTCCGGGTGATCGTAGCGCGGCTCGCGAAAATCGCCCGTCGCTCCTTTGCGAATCGGCCCGATCTTTACGAGCGGTACGCGATCGCGGAGAAATTCGGGCAGGGCGAGTTGCTCCGGCTGGAACGAGTAGTTCGAGAGCTGGATGCGAAAAGCCACGCGCAGGCCCTTACGTTTCGCGGCATCGAAGGTGAGGTCCCAGACCGGATTCAGATCGAGTTGCCCGGCGCGCGACTGGACATCTCGCCAATCGCAGCGGATGTAGAGAACGTCGACGAAGGGCAAGCTGGAAATTTTCTCGACGTGCTGCGCGAGGGTTTCCCGTCCGGCTCGCGCCGCCAACGACGGTCCGCTTTCTTCCCAAGCGTAGCCGATCAGACCCAGGCCGGGATTACGAACCGGTTTCTCCGAAGCCGTGGTGAAAAGGACCGTCTGCCAACCCTGATCCTGGTCGACATCAAATGGGCCCTGGTTCAGGCGCTCGCGGACCGGAGGTCCGGATCCGAATTCGTAGCCTTGCCACAGGTGCGAGGGAACATCGGCGGCGAAGGTGGCCGGCACCAGGACTGCACCTTTTAAGAGGTCTCGGCGGCGCATGGGGGTGAGGGGGCTGAATGCCAGAAAGGAGTATACAGAATTTTACCGAAGTCTTGTTTTATATTTTCTTTTACTTTTTATATATTTCTGTTATTTTCCCTCTTGGCAGGGAAGAGTAGTCCCCAGAGAATATGTCACCTACATCCCTTGTCGAACCGAACTGGTTGCGCGTGCTCTCCGAACGTCAGCCGATCGTGGCCGAGTTGCTGGCCAGGAGCGTCGAGGAGCAGCGCGAGCTGGGCTACTTCCACACCCTTCGCGAAATTTGCCAGCAGCCCTCCACCTGGCTCCAGACGTGCGATCTGATGAGCGGTCATGCGGCTCGGTTGGGTTCGATCCTCAATGGCATGGCTTCGCTAATCCTCACGGGCTCGGGTAGTTCAGAGTACGCGGGCGACTGTGTGCGGCTACCCCTGCAAAATGAATTGGGCGTCGGAACCCAGGCTATTGGGGGAGGAGCCTTGCTGGCACACGGAAGAAAAGCGCTTCCACCCAGCAGGCCAGGGCTGCTGATTTCGATTGCGCGATCGGGTGATAGTCCGGAGAGTGTCGGTGCGCTGGCACTGATGCTCAGGACGGAACCCGAGATCCGCCACCTTGTGCTCACCTGCAACGAAGCCGGCAGTTTGGCGCGAACCTACCAGAACGATCCGCGGGTACTGGTCATAACGCTCAACCAGGAAACCAACGACCAGGGCCTGGTGATGACCAGCAGCTTCACCAACCTCGTGTTGGCTGCGCGTGCATTGGGATTGGCGGAAAATCCCGCACGCTATGAGTCCATCTGCGGGCAGTTGAGCCGCATGGCCTCAGCTTTTATCCAAGATCATCTGGGAAATATCGCCGAGGTGACGAAGGCGCCCTTCAAACGTGCCGTGTTTCTGGGCAGTGGATCGCGTTTTGGAGCGGCTCGCGAAGCCGCACTCAAGATGTTGGAAATGACGGCTGGCAGGGTAACGACTCTGTGCGAAACCTACCTCGGTGTGCGCCATGGCCCGATGAGTTACATCCATGAGGACACGCTGGTGGTGTGCTTTCTATCGTCCGATCCGACCCTGCGGGCTTACGAAGCCGACCTGCTGCGCGAACTCGATCAAAAAGAACTGGGTCTGTTGAAGGTCATAGTTGGCGAGGCCGTGCCCAAGGAACTGGTTCGCGAAAACGACTTGGTACTGGAGTGCAAGGGAGTGGGACAAGTCGGCGACGAAAACGTCCCCGTGATCGATGTCATTGCAGGCCAGCTACTTGCATTTTTCCGTTGCCGGGAAGAGGGACTTCGCCCGGATTCACCTTCGGAAGACGGCGTGATCAGCCGGGTGGTCCAGACGTTCGCTTTGCACCTGCCCCGGGAATAGGGGTGCAGCCCCCCCGGGCGCACCCAAGAGTTGGCGAAAGTCGGTTCTCCCAAAAACGGAACGCTTACGTTTGGTTTTTCATATTTTTGCATTTGGTATTCTTTATTTGCTTTTGCTGTTGGGCTATGGTAAGAAGTCAACGTTGGAAACTCATCGCTATGGGGGCGCGCTTATATGAAGTTCGCGACGTATTTTGCTCTATTCCTCATCCTGTTAGCAGTTTTCGCAGGCGCCCAGCCCGCGTTCGCGCAAGGCACGGATTTGGGCACGATCACGGGTTCGGTGACGGACAGTACCGGGGCGGTTGTCCCCAACGCGAAAGTTGTGATTCTGGATCTGGGAACCAAGTCGACGCGCGAAACAAAAACAAATGCGCAAGGGGAATACCGGGTTTTTGGCCTAACTTCCGGGACTTATCAGGTGTCGGTTTCGTTGGCGGGGATGCGGACGACCCAGGTCACGGGCATCGTCCTTCACGGCACCGACGTAGCGACCGCGGATGCGCAGCTCAAGATGGCGACTGCTACTGAGACTGTTGATGTAACGGCGGAAGCGCCGCTCGTCAACATGGACAACCAGACCATTAGCGACACCATCACGAACCAGGCGGTGGTTGAGTTGCCTCGAGATAGCCGAGACCCCTATACCTTTCTGTACCTGAACCCGAATATCACGCAGGCGGACGCGGACGGGACTTTCAAATTCCTGGGTGCTCAGAGTTATGGGGCGAACTTCTCGCTGGACGGCCAGAAGTCCAACGGCGGCGTTTTCGGTGCGCCTACCGAAAGCAAGCCGTCTCTGGAAGCCATCGGGGAAATCAATGTTCTCTCGAACGACTTCAGTGCCGAGTATTCGGGCGTCGGGAATGTCCGAGTCACCACCAAGCGCGGAGGAGCGGGCTACCACGGTTCGGCTTTTTACAACAACAAGAATTCGGCATTGGCCGCATGGACCGTTCAGGACATAAATGGCAAGGCGGATTTTGCTCCTTCGCCCGAGCAATCAAAATATCCCACTCCCTATTTCAACTACAACGACGTCGGGGGCTCGTTCGGTGGACCCATTCCCCACCTGAACAAGACCTGGTTCTTCATGGCCTATGAGAGGAACTGGCAGATCACTCCCCTTGAACTTCGATCCAGCAACCTCCCTCATCCGTCGATGTGGACGGGCGACTTTTCTCGCGTCAAAGATGCGTCAAAGCCACTGGTGCCCTCCGACGTAGTGTTGACTCCGGAAGAAATCGCAAACGATACGGTTGATGGCCTGGGTGAGCGGTTTATCACGATTCCATCGCGGCTATTGAATCCCACTGTGCAGAACCTGATCGGCACCTATTTTCCGAAGATAGGTCTCGGCGCCGGCATCAACAGCACCAGTGGCCGTGTTCCAGCCTATGTGACCAACGTATCGCAGCCCTCTGTTCGTGACACGGGATCCCTCCGCGTGGATCACGACTTCACCGACCGGGATCACCTTTTCGCCGTCTATAACGGATCGGCCGCGACATTTGGCCAGAACTTGGTTCAAAGCCCCTACACCGGGCTTGGGCTGAAGCAAAACTACCGGAGAAACAATACCGTCGCCCTTTCGTACACTCGCGCTTTTACGAACAACATCGTCAATGAGGCTCGAGGCGGGTTTAATCGCGAGCACATTTACAGGCACAGCAACACTAGTTTGGAAGGTTTCCTTTCGGGGGTTGGATTTGACCAATCCGACATCGACGCGTACGGGGCAGTGGTCGGCTCGAATTTGCTGGCGACCCTGGGACACCCGGCGATCAACTTCAGCAATCGTTACGCAACCTTCAATAACGGCAACCGTGATACGGACCGATTGCTGGACTCCAATCTGGCCACCTTCGGGGACACTCTGAATTGGGTGATCGGGAAGCACAGTTTGAAGATGGGTGCGGACTTCGTACGCAACTCACTATCCGATGGATTTTCGAAAAACCGCGGAAATGTCCGAGGCTTGATGACCTATACGGGCTCCTCCACGACCCCGTTTGCGAAATTCATTCTGGGTGAGCGACCTGACAGTGTGGGGTACATTAACGTTCAACGCGGTCCACTTCAGGCGTACAACTGGGAACAGGGATTTTTCTTCCAGGACGACTGGAAGGTGAGTCCGCGCCTGACTGTGAACCTCGGATTGCGCTACGAACTGGTTACACCGTTTATTGAGGACAATAACCAACTCGTTAACTTCGACCCGAGTTTTGTGAATCCCGACACGGGCGTCCATGGACGCTTCATTGTTCCCTCCGCCAGCACACTCGCGCTTCTCGACACACGAATCGTCAACTACGGGGGCGGTGTCGCTACCGCCTCTCAATCGGGACTGGGCATCGGACGCGCACTGATTCGCTCCGACAAGAACAACTTTGCGCCGCGAATTGGTGTCGCATTCCGCCTGACAGACAAGTCCGTACTCCGAGGCGGCTATGGCTTCTACTATCCCACCTCCGCAGCGCAACAAATGCGGGACGCCATTGCCACCAACGCATTCAATCAGGGGTTAACCAAGAGAAACATCGACGACAACGGCGATCCTCTCCCTCCCGATCAATTGCTGAATCCGTGGCCTGGTTTTAGTCATGGGTTCAGTCCGTTGACAGGGGGCCACATCACTTCAGGGTTCGGCGGATTCCCCTCAGTGAATGCCGTCCCAATCGGACTGCAGCAACCGCGAATTCAGCAGTACAACGCAACCTATGAGCGGGAACTTTTCCGCGATACTTCGTTGCGCGTCTCCTATTTGGGCAGCACTTTGAGCGGACTGATTGCGGGCCGCGATTTAAACGAGATCAGGCCCAGCGACACGCCGATCGGCACCACGACTGGCGATCCAGCCAATCCGGGCGACCCATATGTAGCTTGTGATCCCGTTAATAACGGCGACTGCAATTTTTCGACACCGGATCTCGCCCGCCTGCCGTTTCCAAACCTGGGCGACTTTCTGCTTACCTACGGGAACTTCGGGCATGGCCGTTCCAATGCATTCCAGACGCAAGTCGAGCACCGCTACTCTCACGGCTTGATGTTGAGCATGTCCTACACCTATCTGGACCAGAGATCCAGCGGACTGGACACGGCCAACGCCAGCCTCGGTGGCATTGCTTACAACCAGTTCGCGCCGAACAACGACTATGGCCAGGAAGCGTTCGTTCCGAAGAACCGCTTTGTGGCTTACGGCATTTACGATCTGCCGGTAGGCCGCGGCCAGCATTTCGGATCATCCTGGTCGCGCTGGGCGGATGCTTTCCTGGGCGGATGGCAAAGCTCGTTTAATATGTTCGCCAAGACCGGAACGAGCTTTACCCCGTTCTGGCTGTGCGACAACTGCGGTCCGGCGTTGCCCGGGAATCTGGCTGCTACTTCGATCGACGCTGTGGGCGATTTCAATTCTGAGCCGTCGTTCCGGCCGATCGTGATCGGAGATCCCAATCGCAAAAACGGCAATCAGATCTTTGACCCCAATGCGTTTGCCCTGATGCCGTTCGGCGGGGATATCTTCGACAATCCCAAGATTGCAAAACGGGGTCTGTTGCGAGGTCCGGGGACATGGGGAGTGAATCTCGGCATACACAAGGACTTCCACTTTGGGGAGCGTGTGGTGGCTACATTCGGCGCCGATGTTGATAACCTGTTCAATCACCCATTGTGGTCGCCTGACAACGACTACGGTGGTGGAGGCGGCCCCTTTGCGTTCCTGGGTGACTTCAACATGGCCGTAGACCCGAACACCTTTAAGCCGGTGATCAATATGATCGACGACGGATCGGGAAATCTGGTCCCGGATATTACACCCAATGAAGACTTCGGGAAGAAGCTGCAGACCTTCTCCCAGGAGGGCGTCGACAGCCGTCGCACCATTCGTCTCCGGTTGAGGATTACGTTCTAACTCACCCCATCGACGAAACCGGCCGCCTTTGTCACGCAAGTTGACAGACGGCCGGCTCCAGTTCGATTAAATTTATCTGGGCGGGCGGCCACTTCTCGCCGCGTCACAACTTCAGGCAGGGACCGATGAAACTCCGTTTTCTTCCCGCAATTCTCGTCGCAGTGTGCCTGGCCAGCGCCGGGGCCGAACGTCCAGGAGATTTCCGCATCATTGGACCCGGGGGCGGCGGGGCGATGTTCAATCCTACCGTCAGCCCACATGACACCAACACCGTGCTGATCTCCTGCGACATGACCGGCTCCTACATCACCCACGACGGGGGGCAGACCTGGCGCATGTTCAACCTGCGCGGCGTCGTGGATTTCTTCGTGTTCGATCCCAAGGATCCGAAAACGATGTACGCGCACGCGACCGCGCTGTGGCGAAGCACGGATGCGGGCGAGCACTGGGAACTGGTGTATCCGGCGCCCGATTCCGTGAAGGGCGTGAAGATGGCGTCTGACCACGCGGACGAAATCATCCTCGCCGACCCCGACCCTCTCGGCACGATTTCCGCGATGGCGATCGATCCTGCCGATTCCAAAATTCTTTACGTCACGGCAGGAGAAAAAGACAAGAACGCACTCTTTGTTTCGCCCGATGCGGGCAAGACCTGGCAGAAGAAGGCCGACGTCCCGGGCCGCGCTCGCCGAATCTGGGTCGATCCCCATTCTCCGGAAAGTTCCCGCACATTGTTTATGGCGAGCGCGCATGACGTCTTTGTCGCGAGCTCCCCGGGAGTTCGCACGCTGCCGTTGCCCGTGACCGCGAGCGAAGTGTCTCTCGGCTTCGGTTCGGGTCCGCAGCCCACCCTGTACACCACTTCAGAAAAAGGCGCCTTCGTTTCTACAGATGGCGGCGCGAACTGGAAGCCGACGAGTTTGCCCGGGTCGGGAGCGAAGGTGCGAGCGATCGCGACCAGCCTGCATCATCCCGAAACAGCGTACGTTTCCTATGACCATCTCGCGCTCGATGGCAAGAACTGGATCGGCGTAGCCAAGACCACGAATTCCGGCGCCGATTGGAAACTGGTCTGGCAGGAAGCCGAGACCGCCGCCAAAAATATTCACGACGCCTGGATCACCGAGCGCTTCGGACCAGGATGGGGCGAGAATCCGTTGGCGATGACGGTCGCCGATCAGGATCCCAACCTTGCCTACGGCACAGACCTTGGCCGCACTATGCGCACCAATGACGGCGGCGCGACCTGGGCGGCACAATACTCCCGCCGAGTGAACGGCCCCGACTGGACAACCACGGGCCTCGACGTCACTAACAGCTACGGAATCCACTTCGATCCGTTCGACACCAAGCGCGTGTTCATCACCTACACCGACATCGGACTCTTTCGCAGTGAGGACGGTGGCATCTCGTGGACAAGTTCCACCGAGGGCGTCCCGCGTGACTGGCGGAACACAACGTATTGGATCGCCTTCGACCCGAAAGTCAAAGGCCGCATGTGGAGCGTGAACAGCTACACGCACGATTTGCCGCGTCCGAAAATGTGGCGGCATAACTCCCCGATGACCTTTAAAGGAGGCGTTTGTCGCAGCGACGATGGCGGCCGAAACTGGACGAAATCGAACAAGGGCATGGATGAAACTGGAGCAACCCACATTCTGCTCGACCCCGACAGTCCGGTCGATAATCGTGTGCTCTACGTGGCAGGATTCGGGCGGGGCGTCTACAAAAGCTCCGATGGCGGCCGTACCTGGAGTCTGAAGAACACCGGCATCACGCAGTCGCAGCCTTTTGCCTGGAGGCTGGCGAGAAGTTCGGATGGCGCTTTATATGTGTTGATCGCCCGGCGCTCCGAAGATGGCAGCATCGGCAATGCGGGAGACGGTGCGCTGTATCGCTCTACCGATGGCGCCGAACATTGGCAGCCAGTCCTACTTCCTGAGGGCTCGAACGCTCCCAACGGTCTTGCCATTGATGCGCGCTCGCCCAATCGCCTGTACCTTACTGTGTGGGGGCGTGCCGCGGGACAGCACGGCGATGGCGGCGGGATTTTCCTTTCCGAAGATGCGGGCAAGACCTGGAAGCCGGTGCTCGAAAAGGATCGGCACATCTACGACATCACCATCGATCCGGCTGATCCCGACGTTCTGTACGCGGCCGGATTTGAGTCTTCGGCTTGGCGGTCTGCGGATCGCGGCGTGACCTGGACCCGCATCCCGGGCTTTAACTTCAAGTGGGGACAACGCGTCATTCCCGATCCTCTCGATCACAATAAGATCTACATCACAACCTTCGGAGGCAGTGTGTGGCATGGGTCCATCAATGGCGAAAAGCAGCCCGTGGACATTGCCACGCCTGCCCTGGAACCCGGACAATAGGTGTCTGGATAAAGTTATTGGAGGTATAAGGTGATCAATCGCCGTCAGTGGCTTTATGGCGTAGGCGCGATGGCTGGCGCCGGAATGCAGGTTGGCGCGCTCGCCGAAGAGGCTCCGCAGAACAAACCTACTCCGACCCCGCTTGACCTCTCGCAGTACGAACCCAAGAGCATGCTGCAGGTGCACGAATCGCAAGTCGAGAGAGCGAAATTCCCGGTCATTGATTTTCACACGCACATTTCCGTCGCGGCCAAATCGGAAAAGGGTGTTGCTCTTTCTCCCGAGCGGGACTATCTGGGCACGCCACAAGAGTGCCTGGCGGTGATGGATCGAAAGAACATAAAGATGATGGTCAATCTCACCGGCGGCTACGAGAAAGGACTCGCCGAAGCGGTCGCGAAATACGACCGGGCGTATCCTGGCCGCTTCATCACTTTTACTGAACCATCGTACTCGCACTTCAAGGAAGCGAATTATCCGCAGCTACAGGCGCAGGCGATCGAGCAGGCGCACCGCGATGGTGCACGCGGGTTGAAAATTCTGAAGACGCTTGGGCTCTACCTGCGGGAAAACATCACATCAGGTCCTCTGGTGAAGATCGACGATCCCCGCTTCGATCCCATGTGGGATGCGTGCGGGCAGCTCAACATGCCGGTCGCGATTCACATCTCCGACCCGGCTGCCTTCTTCACTCCCACAGATCGGTTCAATGAACGGTACGAGGAGCTCAACAATCATCCGGACTGGTCGTTTTACGGCGCGGATTTCCCGAGCAACGCCGAGTTGATCGAGGCGCGCAATCGGATGATGGCGAGGCATCCCAAAACGCAATTCGTCACGTTGCACTTCGGCAACTTCTCGGAGAATTTGCAGAACGTCGCAGAGAATCTGGCTCATTATCCCAACATGCACGTGGACATAGCGGCCCGTATCGGGGAACTGGGTCGTCAGCCCTTCACCGCGAAAAAGTTCTTTGATAAATATCAGGACCGGATCGTGTTTGCGACCGATGCCACGCCCCATGGCGACGCGTTCCCACAGCAGGTTTTCAACGACCAGCTCTACGAGATCTACTACCGCTTTCTCGAAACCGAAGACGAATACTTCGATTACGCGCCTGCGAAAATACCGCCGCAAGGGCGATGGCGTATTTACGGCATTCATTTACCCGATGGCATTCTCCGCAAGGTTTATCACGACAACTCGGCGCGGCTGCTGCGACTCTAGATGCGGATGGTCAGGCGAATCGCTGTTCTCGGAATGCTTTTCACCGCGCTGGCCGTGCCTGCGCAGGTGCGCGTGTGGCAAGCAACCCTGACTCTCCCCACCTACGAGGAAGGGCTGCCAGACCCCAATCCTCCGTTCGACCAGTTCACCACCAATCGTTTCAACTATCCCTACACGCTGCGGAACAATTTGACGAGCCGCCGGGTGGATCATGCGTGGCGGGCCATCTATCTCGAAAATGAGTATCTGAAATGCTCGGTGCTGCCCGACATTGGCGGGCACCTGTACACCTGCATCGATAAGATTTCCGGCAAGCCCATGTTTTATGCCAATCCGTCGATCAAGAAGGCGGCCATCGCTTATCGAGGGGCGTGGGCCGCATTCGGAATCGAGTTCAATTTTCCGGTCTCGCATAACTGGGTCACAATGTCGCCGGTGAACTTTGCCTTTGCCAAGCATGACGACGGCAGCGCGTCAGTCACCGTCGGGAACATTGACCGGGTGTACGGCATGGAATGGACGGTGGAGTTGGTTCTCCGCCCGAAATCGACTCTACTCGAACAGCGCGTCACCCTCAGCAATCGCAGTGATGCGCGGCACCGCTTTTACTGGTGGAACAATGCAGGGGTCGAAGCGTGGGATGATTCCCGAATTGAGTATCCCATGCGCTTTGCGGCCACCCATGGTTTCACGGAAATCCATCCCTGGCCCGTGGATCAGGACGGCATCGATTACAGCCTGCTGAGCAATCACAAGAAGGGCCCGGTTTCCATGTTCGCGCATGGCAGCCGAGAAAACTTCATGGGAGTGTGGAACCCTCGTACGAACACCGGGACCGTGCATTTTGCGGAGTATGAGCAGGTTCCGGCGAAGAAAATCTGGTCGTGGGGCGTGGACGCGGATGGCATGGACTGGCGCAAAGCCCTATCCGACAACGACAGCGGTTATCTCGAGGTGCAGGCCGGGCTTTTTCGCAACCAGGAAACGTACGCGTTCCTCCAGCCGCGGCAGGTCATCCGTTTTTCGGAATACTGGATGCCCGTGCGCGATATTGGCGGAATCTCGCGAGCCAATCTCGCTGGCGTGGCGAGCCTCCGGCGGAACGGGAACACTCTGCTGGCAGGGTTCAATGCGAACCATCCAATTCCGCAGGCCTTTGTTTCCATTCTGAAAGGGGGCCAGCCTCTGGCTCACGAGAATGTGGACCTGACACCGGAGCACGCCTGGACCCGTGAGATTCCGGATGCAGATCCGCAGGCCAAGTACGCGCTCGAGATTCAGGACGCGAAGGGCGTAACTATGATCCACCAGGCCGAGGGCGAATACGACTGGACACCTGAGTCCGAGATTCACGTCGGTCCGCAGCCGTCCCATCGCATGCCCGCGCCTGACCAGCGCAGCTACGACGACTGGATGCAGTTCGCAAATGAAGAGGAACTCAACGGGAGGAATTTAAGCGCGCTGGAAACCTACAAGGAGGTGTTAGCGAAGTTTCCGGACAGCTTCGGGGCCGGAAAGGCCGCCGGCCGGTTGGCGGCTGGGCTGCTGCGGTTCGAGGAAGCCAAGGACTTTCTCGACCCCTTGCATGCGCGGGACACGACCGACACGGAGATCTCCTATTACCTTGGCATCGCGTATGACGGCCTCGGCGATGCCAGTCACGCTCGCACCGCTTATGAACAAGCTGAGCGCTTGCCGACCTTTTATTCGGCCGCGGCGCTGCGGCTTGGGGAACTACTGGCTCGACAGGGCGATTTGCGCGCTGCTGAGCGTCATCTTTCTGACGCCCTGAGCGCTGCTCCGCAAGATATTCGTACTCGGGAGGAACTGGCCGCGATCAAAGAAGCCGCCGGCTCGCCACAAGAAGCTCGCGAAATGGCCCACGAAGGGTTGGCCCGTTTCCCGCTAAGCTATTTTCTCCGAGAAGAGGCCGGAAACGCCGATCTGGGTCTGCTCAGCGACTCGGAACGTGTTTTGAACATCGCTTCCGAGTATATGCGGCTGGGACTTTACCAGAAGGCCTTGAGCGTGCTCTCCAGACAATATCCAACGCCGGTAGCAGATCAAAGTGAGCCTGGCATGCTTGCTCCCCGGGACCATCCGATGGTTGCTTACTACCGTGGTTTTTGCCGGGAGAAGCTCGGCCAGTCCGGATCGGACGATTACGATGCCGCGTCCAAATTGTCGATTGCGTATGTTTTTCCGAGCACGGCGGAAGAATTCGCGGTGCTGCATCGGGTGGTGCAAGCGCGTCCGTCCGATGCGACAGCGAAGTACCTGCTGGGAACCTTCTATTTTTCGCGCGGCCTGACCGATCGCGCCCTCGGCGAATGGGCGGACGCCCGCAAGTCAGGGCCGAACCTTCCGGTCGTGAGCGCAAGCACCGGGCTGGCGCTGCTGCACATCAAGAATGATGCCCAAGGCGCGCTCTCCGCGTTTCAGGAGGGGCTGCGAAGCGATCCCACCAATATTGCGAATTATCTCGGCATGGATCAAGCACTCAGTCTGCTGAACCGTCCGCCTCGCGAGCGCGTGGAAGCACTGCAAAAATTTCCTAAGTTGGATGCGGCTCCTCCGGCGCTGATTTTCGAGCTCATTCTGAACCTGACAGAAGCGGGAGACTTTGAGCGCGCCACGAGTTTGTTTCATAACCGGTTCTTTCCACGCGAGGAGGGCGGAACGAACGTTCGTCAGGTGTGGATTGAAGTGCAACTGCAGCGGATTCTGGCTATGGCCCGGACGGGCCAATGCGACCAGGCACTGGAGAGGGCGCAGCATGTGGGCGCCGAGGTTCCAGGACTGGCGTTCACGCGCGACGGGCTTGACCCCATTCTTCAATCGGGAAGGACGAATTACTTGCTTGCCTCGGCGTACAGCACTTGCGGAAAATCCGCGGAGGCGAGCACCAGACTTCAACTCGCGGCTGCTGCTTCCGCCCCGGACCAGACCCGCTGGGCGTGGTTGGCGGCGCGGAAGCTTCCCAACTTCAACGAGGCACAATGGAACGTCCGGCTGCAATCATCGTTCGAGCAAGCCGCCAGTCGCAGCGAAACCAGCGCCTATCCAAGCTGGTGGATGTATACGGCGGGTTCGCTGGCAAAGGAGTTGGGCAAAACCCAGGAAGCAGAGGCCCGCTTTCGAAAAGCTTTGTTGCTACCCGATCGCATGCTGGCCTATCACTTCACTCGGTTGGCCAGATCGGAAGCTACGCCGTAATCACTTCGATTTTTGCCCGGCGCAGGGCCTCACTGAATTCATCCGGCGCCCGGCTGTCGGTGATCAAGCGGTGGATGCCAGAGAGGGGACCGATGCGTGAAACACTTCTGCGGCCTAACTTACTGAAGTCGGCAACGACGTTGACCTCTTTTGAGATCCGCATCATCAGGGTATTCAGTGGGCCTCCAGCACGTCGGGAGTCGACGATCCGATTTCGAGGTCAAAACCGTCAACCGCGAGGAAGAGACGATCAGCGTGAAACTCTTTAAGCATCGCTTCCGCCTGCGGCCCCACGAAGGAGCAGGATACCGGGCGCAGCAATCCTCCGATCATGATCACAGAAATATCAGGAGCATCCATCAACTCGTAGGCGACGTTCAAAGCATGCGTAATGACGGTCACGGACTGCAACCGGCGTGCCTTCAAATGGCGGGCAATCTCCGCGGTCGTCGTTCCGGAATCCAGAATCACAGTTTCGTTGTTCTGGATAAGCTCTGCCGCCGCTCGTCCGATGCGAGCCTTTTCCGCGTGGTGCAACGTCTTTTTCAGACGCAGGGGGTACTCCTGGCTGGCCTCGACTTGTCGCACGGCGCCCCCATGGGAGCGAACCACCATGCCCTGCGACGACAAGGCGTCCAGATCGGCGCGCGCGGTGACTGCGGAAATCGAGAACCTCTCGACCAAATCCCGAACTGTGATCTGACTTTTCTGCTCGATGAGGTCCAGAATCTTCCGACGACGTTGTTCCGAGAGCAAACGAGTGTCCTTGGGGCCCCGCATCAGGTTGATCCTCGCGATGTCAAGTTCGTGGCAAGAGCGGCCGCCCGGCATTTGGCTGCCTGTCCATTTATACACTTGCGCGGGCGGGGGATAAGAAAGAAAATAGCAGGCAAACGAAAGACTCGATTTCCATTACGGTAATTGGCGACAGGGCCGCGATTTTACTGATCGACCGCAACGCAAGCCATAGGAAGAGTGCGAAAACATCAAAATTCATTTATCCTTCTTTCTTCCTCTCAATTGCGTGGCGAAGGTCTTCGTGGCCGGGGGAGGCGGGGTGGGAATGGCGATGATCTGAGGCGCGCGCGATTGAGCCAATGAGAAGACGCGACTTCATTGCGGCACTCGCTGCCTCCGCGGTCGCGTCGGCCTGGCCCGCAATCGGCCAGGCTGCAGAACGCCGTCCCCGTCTATTGATTGCAGAGGCGGATCCCTTCACCGGCCTTCCCTTGTTGAAGGCACGCTATGCTGCGGGCCGGCGTCCATCAGAGGATATGGAGGGCTGGGCGCTGACGTGGCAACTGACCGGAGAAGAGAGCTTCGCGGAACGCGCCCTGACCGAGATGCGCAGCAAGCAGGTTGCTTCCGGCGGCAAGCCGTCACGCTCCTGGGTTGACTACGCCCGCTGGTCGCTGGCGTTCGATTGGCTTTTCCCATATAGGGGTTTCGATCGCGCATTAAAAGACCGCATTGCGGGGGAACTAAAAGACGGCGCCGCCGCGATGCTGGCGACTGCCGACTTTGCCGATCCGAGCCAACTTTCCTACCACAACTACGCCGTGCGCTATCTGGCGCTGGCTGCATTTCCGTCCGCGGCTGTCGAGGGCTACCCGGCGACTGCGATGCCGCGCTGTGACTCCTGGCGCGACGAAAATTGCCAAGGCCTGGCCAACATTCTGAGATCACGAATTGTCAGCCCCGAAGGCAGTTACCACGAATCGCTGGACTACATGCGGATCACGTGGGCGTCACTCGTCCTGCTGGCGGAGCTGCAGCGAACCACGCCGGAGCTGGACCCGGCGCACACTTCTCGGTATTTCGCAACATCGGCAACACTTACTTTACAAGCTGCTGCCCGACGGCACGCCCTCACGTGAGGGCGACAATGAATATCCGATTCTGGATTCGCGAGACACGGCAGTGATGGGCTATGCGGTAAACCGCTTCAAGGATCCATACAGCGCATGGCTGCTTCGCAAGAGCGGGTTCTTCGCTAAACAATGGGTGCTCCCGGTGTTGGAGTTTCTGTGGGACGATCCGGAGAAATCTCGTACCGCGCGACCCCCGGCCGCCGAGAGGAGTTGCCGCGTCAGCGCTATTTTCCGGGCGTCGGGCATCTCGTGATGCGAACGGTTGGAAGCGGAATCAACCTGGATCGAATTCGATTGTGGACCGTACTTCGCCAAACACCAGCACCTCGATCAAAATCAGATCACGATCTACCACCGCGGCTATCTGGCGATCGACAGCGGCGCGGACTACACCGACACCGAGAGCCCCGCTACCTGAACTACTACCGCCGCACCGTGGCGCATAATTCCGTGCTGGTATACGATCCTGCCGAGAAGTTCTTCTGGTCCGACAACCTCCTGCCTGCAGCCAACGATGGCGGGCAGCGGATGGATTCTTCGCGCTACTGGAACACGATTCGGAGCCGCGAAGACTGGAACCGCACCCGCGATTTGTGGGACCTCGGCACCATGCGAGTCGTCGATTATGTTCCCGGCCAGTATCACTACGCGCTGGGAGATGCCAGCAACGCGTACTCGCGGACAAGCTCCGGCGTTTCACGCGCGAACTCATATACGTGCCGGGGCACAACGTCCTCTTTGTTTTTGATCGGGTGGTCAGCAGAACCCGTCCTTTCGAAAGGCCTGGCTGCTTCACGGCGTGAACCAGCCAGCGTTGATCAAGATGGTGAAAAGGAACGCCAGGCGCCCAGGAGTTCCGCAACGCCAACACTTTCGCTTTGCGGAGGGATCGGGCGAATTGCTGGTGCATTCGCTTCTTCCCCGGGAGCGCCTCGTCACCCGGCGCGGCGGTAACGGGCACGAGTACTATTGCTCCCGGCGATGACCATGGCGGCGCTTGGGGAACCGGAGAGAACTGGCCGCTTCGAGCCCCCGGAGGGCGCTCCACTGCCAGAGGATCCGAAGCTCCGCCACATGTGGAAACTGTTTGGGGTCAGGATTTCAACAGAATTCTCAGCTCCAACCGCAAGAACGTAATACCAGGCGAATGGCGGGTCGAAGTATCGCCTACTTGCCGGCGGAAGAGGACTTCTTTCTCCACGTCTTTGAAATCGGGGACCACGGAAAGACCGGACAAAAGCACGCGAACTACTCGACGGCGTCAATTTTCCAGGGGGCCGCCTTAGAGCGCGAGCCAGATGGTGTTGTTCAGTGCGGCAGATTCGGCGACGGATGCCGGTGAAGTATCGTTGCCCGACTTGGCTTGTGCGAATCATTGATCGTTACCAGCCTCCAGCCCGAGGCCGTTTACGAGCTCAATTTCGGCGGGCTCAATGTTATCATCCTCGCCGCGGCCGTTCTGCCGGGCATATCAGCCGGCACCCTGCGCATCCGCACTAACTGCAAAGGTGTGTTGCGGTTGAGCGGCGCGGCTCTCGGCAACCTACGTTTGCGGATCGCGAGAGTGTGACGCCGTCCTGAAGCGACACGGGTGGTCGGCGTTATGTTGCGGGGATTTCAAGTTGTAGTAACGCCGCTGTACATGTGAACCCCGGCATCCAACTGAGGGACCTATTACTGAACCCGCCATCCCGTTGATGCCTGGCCGACGCGGATCTCCCGTGCGCCGCCCGATTTCAAATTTGCGCTGGTGGATTGGCGGGATTCTGTTCGCCTCCACCATAATCAACTACATCGACCGTCAGACCCTGTCGCTGCTCGCCCCCTACCTGAAACTTGAGTATCACTGGACAACACAGATTACGCAAACATCGTGATTGCGTTCCGCGTAGCGTACTCGGTGGGGCAGACGGTGTTTGGCCGCTTCATGGATCGCATCGGCACGCGGCGCGGCCTACTCGCTCACGGTAATCCTTTATTCCGTTGTTTCCATGCTGACTTCGCTGGCTCGAGGATTTTACAGTTTTGCCGCGTTTCGCTTTTTGCTCGGTGCAGGGGAATCGGGCAACTGGCCAGCCGCGACCAAG
>CAWGSE010000005.1:0-17603 GCA_963825205.1 uncultured Acidobacteriota bacterium | reverse complement strand
GCCTGGTAGCGCACCTGCCTTGGGCGCAGGGGGTCGTAGGTTCAAATCCTATCGCCCCGACCAATCTTCATCGGCATGATTCTTCAAACCTCTGCAGGCCATCCCCGGGGCGCTGAAGTTCCTGGTCCGCCAGGCTGGTTCGCTGTTAGATTCGGTTAGCCCGTCATCCACCGCAATCGACGGTAAGCTTCCAGGGGAGCTTCATCCTGATAATATCGCCGGTTCCAAACGGAGCAACCATGCGCAAACGGACTTTCTCGCTCTGCCTCCTGCTGTTATCAAGCACTATGGTTGCAGCACAGCAGTTTGATCTGGTGCTGGAAGGCGGGCGCGTCATGGATCCCGAAACCGGCGTGGATGCCGTGCGCAACGTCGGCATCCGCGACGGAAAGATTGTTCGCATCTCGTCCGAGGCGCTAAGCGGCCGCCGCGTGGTTCATGCGGGCGGGCTGGTAATCGCGCCTGGGTTTATTGATCTGCATCAGCACGGCCAGGATATGGAAAGCCAGCGCGTCAAGGCGCTGGACGGCGTGACCACCGCGCTGGAACTCGAAATTGGAGTTCCCGACGTGGCGCGCTTCTTGCAAGCGAAAGAAGGCCACTCGCTGATTCACTACGGCACCTCGGCCAGTCATCCGGCGGCGCGCGCCCAGGTGTTTGGCGCGCCGCTCCCCGCGGATCCGGCCAAAACCCATTCCGGTATTCCGGAAATTCTTCCCAAGAGCGGACCGGCAACCGACCAACCCGCAACCCCAGAACAAATTGAGAGGATACGGGCGCGGCTACGCGCGGAACTGGACGCCGGAGGTCTGGCTGTCGGTATGGGGCTTTCCTATACGCCCGGAGCAAGTCAGCTGGAGGTGATCGAGATGTTCCGTCTCGCCGCCGAGCGGAGTGTCCCCGTCTACACCCACGCGCGTGGGACCGGCCAGGTCCAGCCAGGCATCGGGGCGCTGAGCGAAGTCATTGGAGCCGCTGCCGTCACCGGCGCTTCGCTGCACATCGTGCACATCAACAGCACCTGTCTGCGCGACTCACTGGAGTGTCTCTCCCTGGTGGCTGGCGCGCGCGCCCGCGGCTTGGATGTAACCACAGAAGCGTATCCGTACATCGCGGGCATGACCTCCATCAACTCGGCTGCTTTCAACCCTGGGTGGCAGACGAATGGGAACATCACCTACAGCGATCTCGTACTGCCGGACACGGGCGAGCACCTCACGAAAGAGCGTTTTGACGAGCTCCATAATGCCAAGGCGACGCGCTCGGTGCTGATTTTTGCCAACACGCAGGAAGTGGTGGACACGTTGATCCCATACCCTCTGGTGATGATCGCCAGCGATGGCGCGGAAGGCCATCCCCGTAATGCCGGAACCTACTCGCGGGTGCTGGCCCAGTACGTACGCGAGAAAGGAACGCTCACGCTCATGGATGCTCTCCGCAAGATGACCCTGATGCCGGCCCAGGTGCTGGAGCGTTCAACTCCCGCAGGACGGCTCAAAGGCAGGTTGCAGGAGGGTGCGGACGCCGATATCGTCGTGTTCGATGCGAAGACCATCAGCGACCGAGCGACTTTCCAGAAGCCCATGGAGCCGAGCGTCGGCGTGCGCTGCCTGGTGGTTGGCGGAACTGTAGTCGTTGAGGACGGCAAGATCGCGGCGGATGTGTTCCCCGGACGAGCCCTGTTGGGACCGGGACAGCACTCAGCATTGCACAACTAGAATGGTCTTGACGGGACCTTCTTCACTCAGCTTCGTGTTTTGCCCAAATCTAAAGGTACCCGAGCCGCCGCGCGCAATCCCGCAACATCTCCCTCTCCCATACCGGACGCCTGGCGTTTTTTTCGTGGGTCCGATCACTTGGTATGCGGCCCACCAAGTGCAGGAACACTGCGGCTGAGTGCTTGTAGGCAGGAACCGGCTCCCGAAATGACACATTGCCCAGATACTGCAGCGCGTCGGTAAGGGCGTAGTACTCGGGATTGCCACTTTCCCACAGGCGATCGCGCTCGGCAAATTTCTCGGGGGCAAATGTCGCGAGGCCCAGCAGGTAGTCCGATCCATATTCGATCATGTCGATGCCGAGGTCATTTCCCGTATAGATGCGAAAGTCCGGCCGATGCTGATCGCGCAACGTTAAACGCTGCAACTCGAGCAGCCGGTCGAGGGACGAATGCTTCATTCCCTTAATTTCCGGAATATCCATCAGACGAACGATGGCCTCTGGCGCAAGAACCTCGCCATTCGGCGCGAACATGGTTCCTAATTCGAAGGCCAGCACGTTCGCGTAACCTTGGCATACCGCTTGGTAGGCGGCCGCCAGTTCATTGCCCGGCTTCCCTTTCAGGCGGGCAGTCTGAAACAAAATTGGAATGCCTCCAAGGCCTGAAATCGCATCGATCTGGTGGCGGTAAAGACTGACGATGTCACCATCCAATCTCTCGATGTAGGCTCCTGCCACAAACGGAACGCCGGTTCCAAGCGCTTCGCGCGTCCAGCGCAGCACGTCGAGTTTTTCAGCCTCGCTCAGGTAGTTCACAAACCCGGTGTCCATATTGACCGCATTCATCAGACCTGCACGATGGGTTGCGATGAGCAGCCGCTGAAAAGCCTCGACGGCAACGTGGCCCTCCGAGTCGAATGGCAGCAAAGCGGCTGCGATGCCCTGCACCTTACGGCGAAACTGTTTGCGGCCCGCGAGCGAGGCAGTGTCCATTCCCGGAGTGTTCCTTTCCGATCGTAAGCTCATACCCGGCTCATGCCGGTTCGCGCTCCGCCTCGCCGTCACGCTTCTTCAGACTTTTGAGTTGCTCCGCGAACTGCGAGGTTTTGTAATAACTATCCAGGGGATAGCAGCCGGAGGGTAATCCATTCCGCGGCGCCGTGGTGCAGTCGCTGAAAGTGCGGCAAATTCGTTTGTGTTGAATGGCGTCTCCTGCCGAGGCGTCCCAGAGCAGTTCGGGATAGGTCAACACCATCCGCCCGAGCCCTATCAGGTCCACCCAGCCCTCACGAAGCGCAGCCTGCGCAACGTGGGGCAAAAAATCCTGCAGGTAGCTGTACGCCGATCCTACAACGATCAGGTTGGGAAAACGCTGTTTGAGGCGCCTGGTCATTTCCATCTGCCGTCCCACTCCGATGAGCGGGTCTTCCGGAGGCTGGTATCCGTCCGATGGTGGGTACAGTGCGGGCCGTTGAAGGTGCGGATTGTAGTAAGGGCTGCCCGCGGTCAGATTCACGAGCCGAATGCCCAATTGTTCCAGCAACGACAGGAAAAGAACGGGCTCCGTCCAATCTTCTTCAATGGGTTTGAGAGGGTCCACGCCGAATCCCCAGCGATAAGGCAGCAACCCGCCGAAGTCCTCGGGAATCCCCGGTCCCTGTTTTCCCCTGGACGAGCGCTCCGGATCGGGCAGATACGGCACCGTATCGAACGCCGAAAACCGCACCGCAATCTCCACCCCGGGAGCCATGGAACGAATGCCCTGCACCACCTCACGCAGGAAGCGGGTGCGGTTCTCGAAACTTCCTCCGTACCGCCCTCCCCGGGTATGGGCGCTGAGAAATTCGTGTCCCAGGTATCCGTGACAGTGCTTGATATCCACAAAGTCAAAGCCCATCCTCGAGGCCATCAGGGCAGCACGGTGAAAATCTTCAATGATGGCGCGAATCTCGGCGTCCGTGAGGACAGGATAGTCATCCGGCAGCTTCATTCGCGGATCGAGAAGTGGGTGGCGATACAGGATCCGGGGCTCACTGCGATGGTGCGCGTTGGGACGGCAGAAGCGCCCTGAGTGCGTCAACTGCAACCCGATCAGCAACTGGTCGTCTGACCCGGTGGTCCGCCGATGTTCTTCGATCAACGTCGTGCGCAACCGCGCGAGTCCGTCATAAGTCTGGGGCGCGGCAACCAGTTGATTCGGATTGGCACGTCCCTCATGCGAGACGGCAACCGCTTCTCCGCCCCAAATCAGTTTGCCGCCACTCCGCCCGAATCTCTGCCAGCGGCGGAAGGTGCTCGCGGTGGGATTACCGTCGGGCATGCCGTCCCAGCCTTCCATGGGCTGAACCGCGATCCGGTTCCCAAGTCTGATTGCTCCTTTTTCCAAGGGCTGCCGGAGCGGCGATTCCGGCCCAGCGATCAGCTCGCTGTCGCAAGGAATGTTCAGGTGCAGCGCCTCCAGATGCTCCTTGAAATGCGCCACGTTCCTCACGCTCCCCAGCCGCAGAATCGGGGTTGGGCTCATATCGCTGCCCGCTGTTTCGGTAACGCCACCACGGCGAGAGCGCCCAGCAATGCAATGCCCACCAGCACGAAGCAGCCTGACGAATAGCTGCCGGTTGCATCCCGCAGGTAGCTGATGAGCCAGGGCGACAGCGCCTCGGCAATTCCGCCCGCGGTCAAGAGCACGCCCATCAGTCGCCCCAGAACCCTGACCCCGAAGATTTCCGCGGTCATCAGTGGAATGATCATGTAGTCGCCGCCCAGTGCGATGCCGAACACCACCGCAAATATGTACATCGCGACACGACCGGTACCGAGGAATAGAAACGGAATCGCGGCCGCGACCAGCAGGTAGATCAGGAGCATGACGTTGCGCTTGGGATAGCGATCGCACAGCCAGCCCATCAGCAGGCGGCCGACGATGCTGAACGCCAGTACCAACGAGAGGATGTGCGCTGCGGCAGCTTGTGCGTAGTGGCGATCGAGGCTAAGAAAAAGCTTGAGGTTATTTTGGGTGCCGCTGACCGCTGCGATCGAACACATGCTGCCCAAAATGAGTAGATAAAACGATAGACTCTTGAACGCGCTTCTTTCCTCCAACGGTCCAGTCGTCTCGTGGGCGCGAAATCCCGCGGGTGCCTCCTTTACAAAAAACGCCAGGGGAAACGCCATCGCGATGATCAGAATTCCCAGTATCCGGAGGGCCGATTGCCATCCGAAATGCTCGACCAGCGCGTGCGAGAGCAGTGGCACGAGCGCGCCGCCCAGCCCGATGCCAAGGTAAGCAAAACCCATCGCTTTCCCGCGCGATTTGTCGAACCAGCGCGACAACAGAACCTGAATCGGCAACGGGCCGCCACATACATAGCCAAGCGCGTTGAACAAGTAAAAGAAATAGAACATCCCCAGGGTCGAGATACTGCCCAGGCCCACGAGCGCGATGCCTGCCATCAGGATTCCCGCCATCATGATGTGGCGCGGCCCAAAGCGATCTACGATCCAGCCCGCCAGGAATCCAAACGCGGGGCCTACCAGCAATTTGCTTAGCGCATTTCCGGAGGTGACCTGGGCCCGCGACCACCCGAACTGCTGCACCATGAAGTCGTAGTAGAACGGCAGCCCCCAGAGCGCCAGGCCGACAATGCAAAACAGAACCACAAACGCGGTCGCCGCTACTTTCACGCCTTCGCGGTTCATGGGCAGCGCCGACTCGCTGGTGGGCGACAATGCCGTGCTCCCCCCGGGCGAAATGTCGGTGGCTCGCTTATGTTCCCTCACTTCACTCCTGTCTCGCTTCGACGCGCGACGGGCGCAAGCCCCCCGAAGCAAGGGCCCTTTCGGCCCGCAAGATTCCGTCGCGGCAACTCCGCGAACCGCCCTAGTGTATAAACAATTTCAAGCCAGCCCGAGGAAGAAAGTGCGGCAGATTCGGAGGGAGACGCCACCATTTCCCGTCCATGATGACCCCGTGGTTCCCTGCTATAACAAACAATTTCCTTCCGGGGCTTCTCGTGGGATGATTCCCGAAATCCTAACTGCTCGGGCAGCGGCGGATCGGCAGGGCGAGACGGGGTCACAAGCTCATACCGGCCGAACGAGTTCACGCCGGGTAGCCTCGGAATTGCGCACCAGCAGCAGAACCAGAATCATGGCCACAAACGGAACCAGGCCCGCCACGATGACAATTGGATCAAAGGAATGCCCGCCCAGAGCCTGGCGAGCGTCGGAAAAATGACCGATCAGGATAAAGGCCACGATCGTGCCCAGTCCTGCCGCCGTACCGCTCATTCCCGCTACGGTAGCCACTGACTCACTATAAAAAAGGTCCGAGGGCAACACATTGGCCATGGTGGAAAAGGCAGCGTAAGAGAATGTCGCTACCGCAAACAGCAACGCAATCAGATAAAGATTGGTCGTGAAAACGGTAGGCAGAAGCATGGTCACCCCCACGCCACCGAAGATCACCACCGCCTTTCGGGCCTTCCCCAACGCCCACCCGCGCTTGATCAGGTAGCCCGAGACCCATCCTCCGAAGAAATTTCCCAGATCCGCCGCCAGGAAGGGGATCCAGATGGCGATCAGACCCGTTCTCAGTTCGATTCCCTTGGCAACCAGGTAGATCGGGAACCAATCCGTCACAAAGAACCAAACCGGATCCGTCAATGCTTTGGAGATGATGGCGCCCCAGGTTTGCGGTAAGCGGAGAAGAACACGCCATTCCAGGGGAACTCGGCTAGCCGTTGGCGCGCGCGATCCCTGCTTGTCCGCCAGAATCATTTGCCGTTCAGCTTCACTGATTCTGGGATGAGACTCGGGAGGGTAGTAAAACCGCCGCCAGACCACCAGCCACAAAAATCCCAGCATCCCGGGAATCGCGAATGCCGGACGCCAGCCCCATCGAAAATAAATCCAGAGAATCAGCCATGCTGCGATCGCGCCTCCGACCGATGAGCCGCTGTCAAAAAGCGCGGTAGCCAGGCCGCGCTCGCGCTTCGGAAACCACTCCGAAACCGCCTTGGTCGCGGCTGGCCAGTTGCCCGATTCCCCTGCACCGAGCAAAAAGCGAAACGCGGCAAAACTGTAAAATCCTCGAGCCAGCGAAGTCAGCATGGAAACAACGGAATAAAGGATTACCGTGAGCGAGAGGCCGCGCCGCGTGCCGATGCGATCCATGAAGCGGCCAAACACCGTCTGCCCCACCGAGTACGCTACGCGGAACGCAATCACGATGTTTGCGTAATCTGTGTTCGTCCAGTGATACTCAAGTTTCAGGTAGGGGGCGAGCAGCGACAGGGTCTGACGGTCGATGTAGTTGATTATGGTGGAGGCGAACAGAATCCCGCCAATCCACCAGCGCAAATTTGAAATCGGGCGGCGCACGGGAGATCCGCGTCGGCCAGGCATCAACGGGATGGCGGGTTCAGTAATAGGTCCCTCAGTCGGATGCCGGGGTTCACATGTACAGCGGCGTTACTACAACTTGAAATCCCCGCAACATAACGCCGACCACCCGTGTCGCTTCAGGACGGCGTCACACGCGTGCGATCCGCAAGCGCAGGTTGCCGAGGCCGCGCCGCACAACCTGCAACACACCCTTGGAGTTGGCGCGAATGCGCTCGGTGCCGGCCGAAACCCCCGGCAGAACGGCCGACGGCGACGATGTGACATTGAGCCCGCCAAAATTCAGCTCGTAAACCGCCTCTGGCCGGAGGCTGGTAACGATCAATGATTCGCAAGACAGGTCGGGCAGCGATACTTCGCCGGCATCGATCGCCGAATCCCCCGAACTGAACAGCACCATCGGTCCGCGCTCATACGCTGCCCCCTGAAAATTAACGCCATCGAGTACTTGCACCTGCCTCTGGCCCGTCTTTCCGCTATCTCCGATTTCAAAAACGTGAAGAAAGAAATCCTCTTCCGCAGGCGAGTAGGGCGAAACCTCAACCCGCCATTGGCCTGGGATTACATTCTTACGGTTGGAGCTGAGAATCTTGTTAAAATCCTGACCCCAAAACAGTTTCCACATACGGCGAAGCTTCGGATCCTCTGGAAGTGGAGCGCCCTCCGCGGGTTCGAGCGGCCAGTTCTCTCCGGTTCCCCAAGCGCCGCCATGGTCATCGCCGGGAGCAAAATACTCGTGCCCGTTCCCGCCGCGCCGGGTAACAATGCGCTCTCGCGGAAGCAGCGAGTGCACCAGTAATTCGCCCGATCCCTCCGCAAAGCGAAAAGTCTTGGCGTTACGGAACTCCTGGGCACCCGGCGTTCCATTTTCACCAGCTTGATCAACGCTGGGCTGATTCACTCCATGAAGCAGCCAGGCCTTTCGAAAAGAAGGATGGCTGCTGACGACCCGGTCAAAAACAAAGACAACGTTGAGCCCCGGCACGTAAACGAGTTCGCGCGTGAAGCGCCGGACCTTGTCTCGGGAGTACGCGTTGCTGGCATCTCCCAGCGCATAGTGATACCGGCCGGGAACATAATCGACGACTCGCATGGTGCCGAGGTCCCACAAATCACGGGTGCGGTTCCAGTCATCCCGGCTCCGGATGGTGTTCCAGTAGCGCGCAGAATTCATCCGTTGCCCGCCATCGTTAGCTGCTGGCAAGAGATTGTCGGACCAGAAAAACTTCTCGGCAGGATCGTAGACCAGCACGGAATTATGCGCCACGGTGCGGCGGTAATAGTTCAGGTAGTGCGGGCTCTCCGTGTCGGTGTAGTCCGCGCCGCTGTCGATCGCCAGATATCCGCGGTGGTAGATCGTGATCTGGTTTTGATCGAGGTGCTGGTGTTTCGCGAAGTAGGGTCCGCAATCGAACTCGATCCAGGTTGATTCCGATCTCCAGCCGTCGCGCATGACGAGATGCCCAACGCCTGGAAAATAACGTTGACGCGGCAACTCGCTTTCGGCGGCATGGGCGGGGTCGCGCGGAGTGACCTCCGGATCATCCCAAAGAAATTCCAACACCGGCAGCACCCATTGTTTCGCGAAGAACCCGCTCTTGCGCAACAGCCAGGCGCTGTAAGGATCCTTGAAGCGGTTTACCGCGTAGCCCAACACCGCCGTGTCTCGCGAATCCAGAACCGGGTATTCATTGTCGCCCTCACGTGAGGGTGTGCCATCGGGAAGAAGCTTGTAAAGATAGGTGTCCCCAATGTTGCGAAATACCGAAAAGTGATGCGCCGGGTCCACTCCGGTGGTGGTTCGCTGCAACTCCGCCAACAGGACGAGAGACGCCCACGTGATCCGCATGTAATCAAGCGATTCGTGATAACTGCCCTGGGGGCTCACAATCTCGGAAATCTCCAGCACGTTGGCCAGGCTTTTGGCAACTTTCTCGCGCCCGGAGGCACAGCGCGGATCGCAGTCGCCGTAGCCCTCGACAGCCGCTGACGGAAATGCAGCCAGTGCCAAATAGCGCAGGGCGTAGTTGTGGTAGGAAAGTTGCCCCGGATCGGCAAAGTCAGGAGTCGAAAGCATGGCGGCGGCGCCGTCTTTTAGTTCCCCCGCAATGCGGTCTTTTAATGCGCGATCGAAACCCCTATATGGGAAAAGCCAATCGAACGCCAGCGACCAGCGGGCGTAGTCAACCCAGGAGCGTGACGGCTTGCCGCCGGAAGCAACCTGCTTGCTGCGCATCTCGGTCAGGGCGCGTTCCGCGAAGCTCTCTTCTCCGGTCAGTTGCCACGTCAGCGCCCAGCCCTCCATATCCTCTGATGGACGCCGGCCCGCAGCATAGCGTGCCTTCAACAAGGGAAGGCCGGTGAAGGGATCCGCCTCTGCAATCAATAGACGGGGACGGCGTTCTGCAGCCTGGCCGATTGCGGGCCAGGCCGACGCGACCGCGGAGGCAGCGAGTGCCGCAATGAAGTCGCGTCTTCTCATTGGCTCAATCGCGCGGCCTCAAGATCATCGCCATTCCCACCCCGCCTCCCCCGGCCACGAAGACCTTCGCCACGCAATTGAGAGGAAGAAAAAGAAGATAAACGAAATTCCATGTTTTCGCACTCCTCCTATGGCTTGCGTTGCGGTCGATCAGTAAAATCGCGGCCCTGTCGCCAATTACCGTAATGGAAATCAGTCTTTCGTTTGCCTGCTATTTTCTTTCTTATCCCCCGCCCGCGCAAGTGTATAAATGGACAGGCAGCCAAATGCCGGGCGGCCGCTCTTGCCACGAACTTGACATCGCGAGGATCAACCTGATGCGGGGCCCCAAGGACACTCGTTTGCTCTCGGAACAACGTCGTCGGAAGATTCTGGACCTCATCGAGCAGAAAAGTCAGATCACAGTTCGGGATTTGGTCGAGAGGTTCTCGATTTCCGCAGTCACCGCGCGCGCCGATCTGGACGCCTTGTCGTCGCAGGGCATGGTGGTTCGCTCCCATGGGGGCGCCGTGCGACAAGTCGAGGCCAGCCAGGAGTACCCCCTGCGTCTGAAAAAGACGTTGCACCACGCGGAAAAGGCTCGCATCGGACGAGCGGCGGCAGAGCTTATCCAGAACAACGAAACTGTGATTCTGGATTCCGGAACGACGACCGCGGAGATTGCCCGCCATTTGAAGGCACGCCGGTTGCAGTCCGTGACCGTCATTACGCATGCTTTGAACGTCGCCTACGAGTTGATGGATGCTCCTGATATTTCTGTGATCATGATCGGAGGATTGCTGCGCCCGGTATCCTGCTCCTTCGTGGGGCCGCAGGCGGAAGCGATGCTTAAAGAGTTTCACGCTGATCGTCTCTTCCTCGCCGTTGACGGTTTTGACCTCGAAATCGGACCGTCGACTCCCGACGTGCTTGAGGCCCAGCTGAATACCCTGATGATGCGGATCTCAAAAGAGGTCAACGTCGTTGCCGACTTCAGTAAGTTAGGCCGCAGAAGTGTTTCACGCATCGGTCCCCTCTCTGGCATCCACCGCTTGATCACCGACAGCCGGGCGCCGGATGAATTCAGTGAGGCCCTGCGCCGGGCAAAAATCGAAGTGATTACGGCGTAGCTTCCGATCTGGCCAGCCGAGTGAAGTGATAGGCCAGCATGCGATCGGGTAGCAACAAAGCTTTTCGAAAGCGGACCTCTGCTTCCTGGGTTTTGCCCAACTCCTTTGCCAGCGAACCCGCCGTATACATCCACCAGCTTGGATAGGCGCTGGTTTCGCTGCGACTGGCGGCTTGCTCGAACGATGATTGCAGCCGGACGTTCCATTGTGCCTCGTTGAAGTTGGGAAGCTTCCGCGCCGCCAACCACGCCCAGCGGGTCTGGTCCGGGGCGGAAGCAGCAGCCGCGAGTTGAAGTCTGGTGCTCGCCTCCGCGGATTTTCCGCAAGTGCTGTACGCCGAGGCAAGCAAGTAATTCGTCCTTCCCGATTGAAGAATGGGGTCAAGCCCGTCGCGCGTGAACGCCAGTCCTGGAACCTCGGCGCCCACATGCTGCGCCCTCTCCAGTGCCTGGTCGCATTGGCCCGTCCGGGCCATAGCCAGAATCCGCTGCAGTTGCACTTCAATCCACACCTGACGAACGTTCGTTCCGCCCTCCTCGCGTGGAAAGAACCGGTTATGAAACAAACTCGTGGCACGCTCAAAGTCTCCCGCTTCTGTCAGGTTCAGAATGAGCTCGAAAATCAGCGCCGGAGGAGCCGCATCCAACTTAGGAAATTTTTGCAGTGCTTCCACGCGCTCGCGAGGCGGACGGTTCAGCAGACTGAGTGCTTGATCCATGCCGAGATAATTCGCAATATTGGTGGGATCGCTTCGCAGCCCCTCCTGAAACGCGGAGAGCGCGCCTTGGGCATCATTCTTGATGTGCAGCAGCGCCAGCCCGGTGCTTGCGCTCACGACCGGAAGGTTCGGCCCTGACTTGCGGGCGTCCGCCCATTCGCCGAGGGCGCGACCGGTCAGGCCGCGCGAAAAATAGAAGGTTCCCAGCAGGTACTTCGCTGTCGCATCGGACGGACGCGCTTGCACCACCCGATGCAGCACCGCGAATTCTTCCGCCGTGCTCGGAAAAACATACGCAATCGACAATTTGGACGCGGCATCGTAATCGTCCGATCCGGACTGGCCGAGCTTCTCCCGGCAAAAACCACGGTAGTAAGCAACCATCGGATGGTCCCGGGGAGCAAGCATGCCAGGCTCACTTTGATCTGCTACCGGCGTTGGATATTGTCTGGAGAGCACGCTCAAGGCCTTCTGGTAAAGTCCCAGCCGCATATACTCGGAAGCGATGTTCAAAACACGTTCCGAGTCGCTGAGCAGACCCAGATCGGCGTTTCCGGCCTCTTCTCGGAGAAAATAGCTTAGCGGGAAACGGGCCAACCCTTCGTGGGCCATTTCGCGAGCTTCTTGTGGCGAGCCGGCGGCTTCTTTGATCGCGGCCAGTTCCTCCCGAGTACGAATATCTTGCGGAGCAGCGCTCAGGGCGTCAGAAAGATGACGCTCAGCAGCGCGCAAATCGCCCTGTCGAGCCAGTAGTTCCCCAAGCCGCAGCGCCGCGGCCGAATAAAAGGTCGGCAAGCGCTCAGCTTGTTCATAAGCGGTGCGAGCGTGACTGGCATCGCCGAGGCCGTCATACGCGATGCCAAGGTAATAGGAGATCTCCGTGTCGGTCGTGTCCCGCGCATGCAAGGGGTCGAGAAAGTCCTTGGCTTCCTCGAACCGCAGCAGCCCAGCCGCCAACCGGCCGGCGGCCTTTCCGGCCCCGAAGCTGTCCGGAAACTTCGCTAACACCTCCTTGTAGGTTTCCAGCGCGCTTAAATTCCTCCCGTTGAGTTCCTCTTCATTTGCGAACTGCATCCAGTCGTCGTAGCTGCGCTGGTCAGGCGCGGGCATGCGATGGGACGGCTGCGGACCGACGTGAATCTCGGACTCAGGTGTCCAGTCGTATTCGCCCTCGGCCTGGTGGATCATAGTTACGCCCTTCGCGTCCTGAATCTCGAGCGCGTACTTGGCCTGCGGATCTGCATCCGGAATCTCACGGGTCCAGGCGTGCTCCGGTGTCAGGTCCACATTCTCGTGAGCCAGAGGCTGGCCCCCTTTCAGAATGGAAACAAAGGCCTGCGGAATTGGATGGTTCGCATTGAACCCTGCCAGCAGAGTGTTCCCGTTCCGCCGGAGGCTCGCCACGCCAGCGAGATTGGCTCGCGAGATTCCGCCAATATCGCGCACGGGCATCCAGTATTCCGAAAAACGGATGACCTGCCGCGGCTGGAGGAACGCGTACGTTTCCTGGTTGCGAAAAAGCCCGGCCTGCACCTCGAGATAACCGCTGTCGTTGTCGGATAGGGCTTTGCGCCAGTCCATGCCATCCGCGTCCACGCCCCACGACCAGATTTTCTTCGCCGGAACCTGCTCATACTCCGCAAAATGCACGGTCCCGGTGTTCGTACGAGGGTTCCACACTCCCATGAAGTTTTCTCGGCTGCCATGCGCGAACATGGAAACCGGGCCCTTCTTGTGATTGCTCAGCAGGCTGTAATCGACGCCGTCCTGATCCACGGGCCAGGGATGGATTTCCGTGAAACCATGGGTGGCCGCAAAGCGCATGGGATACTCAATTCGGGAATCATCCCACGCTTCGACCCCTGCATTGTTCCACCAGTAAAAGCGGTGCCGCGCATCACTGCGATTGCTGAGGGTGACGCGCTGTTCGAGTAGAGTCGATTTCGGGCGGAGAATCAACTCCACCGTCCATTCCATGCCGTACACCCGGTCAATGTTCCCGACGGTGACTGACGCGCTGCCGTCGTCATGCTTGGCAAAGGCAAAGTTCACCGGCGACATTGTGACCCAGTTATGCGAGACCGGAAAATTGAACTCGATTCCGAATGCGGCCCACGCCCCTCGATAAGCGATGGCCGCCTTCTTGATCGACGGATTGGCATAAAACATGGGCTTGCCGGAAATCTTATCGATGCAGGTGTACAGGTGCCCGCCAATGTCGGGCAGCACCGAGCATTTCAGATACTCATTTTCGAGATAGATGGCCCGCCACGCATGATCCACCCGGCGGCTCGTCAAATTGTTCCGCAGCGTGTAGGGATAGTTGAAACGATTGGTGGTGAACTGGTCGAACGGAGGATTGGGGTCTGGCAGCCCTTCCTCGTAGGTGGGGAGAGTCAGGGTTGCTTGCCACACGCGCACCTGCGCAGGCACGGCCAGCGCGGTGAAAAGCATTCCGAGAACAGCGATTCGCCTGACCATCCGCATCTAGAGTCGCAGCAGCCGCGCCGAGTTGTCGTGATAAACCTTGCGGAGAATGCCATCGGGTAAATGAATGCCGTAAATACGCCATCGCCCTTGCGGCGGTATTTTCGCAGGCGCGTAATCGAAGTATTCGTCTTCGGTTTCGAGAAAGCGGTAGTAGATCTCGTAGAGCTGGTCGTTGAAAACCTGCTGTGGAAACTCGTCGCCATGGGGCGTGGCATCGGTCGCAAACACGATCCGGTCCTGATATTTATCGAAGAACTTTTTCGCGGTGAAGGGCTGACGGCCCAGTTCCCCGATACGGGCCGCTATGTCCACGTGCATGTTGGGATAATGATCCAGATTCTCTGCGACGTTCTGCAAATTCTCCGAGAAGTTGCCGAAGTGCAACGTGACGAATTGCGTTTTGGGATGCCTCGCCATCATCCGATTGCGCGCCTCGATCAACTCGGCGTTGCTCGGGAAATCCGCGCCGTAAAACGACCAGTCCGGATGATTGTTGAGCTCCTCGTACCGTTCATTGAACCGATCTGTGGGAGTGAAGAAGGCAGCCGGGTCCGAGATGTGAATCGCGACCGGCATGTTGAACTGCCCGCAGGCATCCCACATGGGATCGAAGCGGGGATCGTCGATCTTCACCAGCGTACCGGATGTGATGTTTTCCCGCAGATAGAGCCCCAGCGTCTTCAGAATTTTCAACCCGCGTGCACCATCGCGATGCGCCTGCTCGATCGCCTCCGCCTGTAGCTTCGGATAATTCGCTTCCTTGAAGTGCGAGTACGATGGTTCGTAAAAGTGATGAAGCGGCCAGGATACGTGCGGTCGTATTTCGCGACCGCTTCGGCGAGTCCTTTCTCATAGCCGCCGGTAAGATTCACCATCACCCTTATGTTCTTGCGATCCATCACCGCCAGGCACTCTTCTGGCGTGCCCAGATAGTGCCGCTCGGGAGAAAGAGCAACACCCTTTTCCGATTTGGCCGCGACGGAAATGTGCGTGTGAAAATCGATGACCGGAAATTTCGCTCGCTCCACCTGCGATTCGTGCACCTGCAGCATGCTCTTCGGTTCGTACTGCGAGAGGTCAAGCGGCGTCGGAGTAGGTTTCTTCTTCGGAGCCTCTTCGGCGAGCGCGCCAACCTGCATTCCGGCACCCGCCATCGCGCCCACGCCATAGAGCCACTGACGGCGATTAATCACCTTTTACCTCCGATCTTACAACACTATTGTCCAGGTTCAAGCGCTGGCGTGGCGATGTCCACCGGCTGCTTTTCGCCATTGACCGAACCGTGCCACACGCTGCCGCCGAAGGTTGTGATGTAGATCTTATTCTGATCGACCGGATCGGGAATCACGCGATGTCCCCACTTGAAGTTGAAGCCCGGGATGCGAGTCCAGGTCAGGCCGCGATCGGCAGAACGCCACGCCGAAGATTCAAAGCCCGCCGCGTAAAGAACGTCCGGATCAGCCGGATCGATGGTGATGTCGTAAATGTGCCGATCCTTGTCGAGAACCTGCCTCCAGGTTTTGCCGGCATCTTCGGAAAGGAAAATGCCGCCGCCGTCGCCATGCTGTCCCGCCGCGCGCGCCCACGTCGTGAGATACAGGCGATTGGGCGATCGGGATCGATGGCAAGACCGTTGGGAGCGTTCGTGCCTTCCGGCAAGTAGGACCGGTTGCCAATGCTCGGCGCCATCGGTTGAGCGGTACAGCGCGCCATCGCCGGCATTGCCGATGCTGCCATCTTCGGAGCGGCGCGCCATCAGCACATAGAGAGTGCCGTTCGAACTTCGCGCCAGCCGCCAGGCAAACGGCTGCGATCTGCGTAATGCCGTTGTTCTTCAGAGTCCAGGTGTGGCCGTCGTCGGAGCTTTTGTAGACTCCGCGGCCAAACCCGGCCACATACAGCACGCGCGCATTCGACCGGACTGGTCGGGATCGAGCAGGATGTGCGTGGCGCCGGTCTCCTCCATGCCGTGTTCGATTTGGTCCAGGTCTTCCCGCCGTCGTCGCTGCGGCACACGCCGCCTTTATAGTTCAGCGGCGAGGTGTGCCGCCACATCTTGGGCCGCGGCAGATCATGCGTGTAGCTGTTCACGCTCCACATCCGGCCTTTGCACCTTCGGATCGAACACGACCCAGTAAGTTGTGTTCCGCCATTCCCGCGGGACGCCATCGGTGGAACTCGTCCACGAAGCCCCGCCATCCTCGCTGCGAAACAGTCCGATGTCGGTGTAGGTAATGAACTGCGCGCTTCGTGTCGAACGGATCGAAGTGAATGCCGTAGCTGGTGGTGACATCCAGCCCGGTAGTGGTCCAGCCGGCGCCATTGTCCACCTTCGCGCGAATACTGTCCCGCCCAGGTCGCGCCGCCATCCGAGGTGCGCATGGTGCGGCCGAGATCGGTGCCGTAAGCGATATTGGGGTCCTGATCGGCGACCGTCAGCGCCAGCGGATTCTCGCCCCATGACGAGTCCGAATCGCTCGGTGATCCAAGCGTCGTGCACGTTCTTGGGGCGGCGGCATCTGCCGATGCCTCCTCTTCCTCGACCCAGCTTCTTCCAAGTCAGGTGCCGGATTTCCGGGGTCGATGTCTTCGCGACTCCCATCCACTTCTTTCCGTCGAGGCGCAGACGGTTGTAGGAAACGTAGGCGACTTCGGGATGATGAAGGCTGGTGGCGACTGCCCGGACATGCGCTCCGCCATCCCGGGCAAATGCGATTTGCCCAGTTCGCTCCGCCATCGATGGAGACAAACACTCCCTGCTTCGAGGTGGCGTAAATCACGGGCTGTGCTGCGCTTCCGAACCCAAGGAAAGGTCGTTGGTGTCGCGGGCAGCGGCAGCTTGTCGACACTTTCCGCGAAGCGAACACAGCAAGGACATGTCGCTGCCACGATACAGGTCCGCGACTCCGGCGGACGATTTCGGATCGATCCACAGCCGACGAGGCGACTCCGGCAGATCGGTCAGCTTGTTGCCAGTGCTCCACCGAATCGTGAGAGACAAAGAGGCAGGCTGATCTTTCGCTCCAGCCGCGGCGTACAGCATCTTCGAATCGGCCGGATCGATCGCAAGAGCGGAGATATCGCCCAGCGGATCGGGATCCGCAAGAATGTCTTCGTCCGAATGGTCCGAGGCCATCTTCACGCCTTTGACCGTGGAAGGCTTGGGGTACACCAGATTCCAGTGCTCGCCACCATCGGTGCTGCGCCACAGCCCGGTGGCATGCGGCATACATGGTTTTCGGATCGTTGGGATCAAAGACGAAGAAATCCACCACGCCGCGCAGATTGAACATGCGCCAGGTCGTCCCCCGTCGTGAGTGATGTAGGAACCGGTCATGTCGCAGGAGATGAGCACGGTGTTCGTATCATGCGGGCTGATCGTGGGATTGAACATCGCCCCGCCGCCACCCGGGCCTATCATCTGGAAGTCGCCGGGACGCTCCGCCCATGCGGTTGCCATGCACACACCATGAGAATCGCGGGAAGAAAACGGAGTTTCATCGGTCCCTGCCTGAAGTTGTGACGCGGCGAGAAGTGGCCGCCCGCCCAGATAAATTTAATCGAACTGGAGCCGGCCGTCTGTCAACTTGCGTGACAAAGGCGGCCGGTTTCGTCGATGGGGTGAGTCAGAACGTAATCCTCAACCGGAGACGAATGGTGCGACGGCTGTCGACGCCCTCCT
>CAWGSE010000004.1:0-310575 GCA_963825205.1 uncultured Acidobacteriota bacterium | reverse complement strand
ACTCAATTTCCTCGTCGCTGAATGCGGCAACCGTATCCGCCAACGCGGTGTCCTTGAACAGGGCCTTCAGTTCGCGCCGCACGGCTTCCGCGCGGTTGTTGTCCGCGAGAATCCGGCTGACCTTCTTTGCCCAACTCGAAGCCCGCCCATCCCAGGTGGGTTTCGAGAATCTGGCCGACGTTCATACGACTGGGCACGCCCAATGGGTTCAGGACGATCTCGACCGGCGTCCCGTCCTGGAGGTACGGCATGTCCTCCTCGGGCAGGATGCGAGCGATAACGCCCTTGTTCCGTGACGGCCGGCCATCTTGTCGCCCACGCTCAGCTTGCGCTTCATGGCGACGTAGACTTTGACCAGCTTGATCACGCCCGGCGGCAGTTCGTCGCCCTTGGTGAGCTTGTCTTTCTTCTCGTTGACGATCTTCTTGAGCACGTCGATCTGACGCGAGGTCATTTCCTCGATCTCATCGATCTGCTCATTCACCCGTGGATCCTTGTCGTTGTACTTGATGCGCTTGAGGTTGCGGGTCGAGATGCGCTCGATCGTGTCGCGGTCGAGCATCGTGCCCTTGGTCAAAAGCCGCTTGTTGGTGCGCTCGTCGTGCAGGTCAGCTTGCACTTCCTTGCCGCCCAGCAAGCCTTCGAGACGCTTCAGGCGCTCGTCGGTCAGAATTCGGATTTCGTCCGACAGGTTCTTTTCGAGCTTTGCGATCTGCTGTTCTTCGATGGCCTTGGCCCGTTCGTCCTTTTCCTGGCCTTTGCGGGAGAAGATCTTCACATCGACCACAACGCCTTCGATTCCAGGCGGGCAATCGAGGGAAGCATCGCGTACGTCACCGGCTTTCTCGCCGAAGATCGCGCGCAGCAGTTTTTCTTCCGGCGTGAGCTGGGTCTCGCCCTTGGGCGTGACTTTGCCCACCAGGATGTCGCCCTGCTTGATCGTCGCACCGATGCGGATAACACCCGCTTCATCCAGGTTCCGCAGCATGGTCTCGCTGACGTTCGGGATGTCGCGTGTGACTTCTTCCGGACCGAGCTTCGTGTCGCGAGCCTCGATCTCGAACTCCTCGATGTGGACGGAAGTGTAGTAATCGTCCTTCACCATCTTTTCCGAGACGAGGATCGCATCTTCGAAGTTGTAGCCGCGCCACGGCATGAAGGCGACCAGGACGTTGCGTCCCAGCGCCAGCTCGCCGTACTCGGTGCAGGGACCGTCGCCGATCACCTGGCCCTTCGTGACCCGCTGCCCCTTCTGCACGATCGGTTTCTGGTTGATGCAGGTGTTCTGGTTCGAGCGCTTGAACTTGGTGAGCTGGTAAATGTCGCTGCCCACCTCGCGCGAGAGTTGTCCGGGATGATGTTCGCCCTCGACGCGGACAATGATGCGTTCGGAGTCGACGGAGTCGACGATCCCGTTTCGGCGAGCCAGGATGACAGCCCCTGAATCGCGCGCGGTAACGCCTTCCATGCCGGTTCCGACGATCGGAGCCTGAGCGCGCAGCAAGGGCACGGACTGCCGTTGCATGTTGGCGCCCATCAGGGCTCGGTTGGCGTCGTCGTGCTCGAGGAACGGAACTAGCGAAGCGGCCACCGACACCAGCTGTTTCGGGCTGACGTCGACGTAGTCCACCTCCTCGCGGTTTACCAGCACGAAGTTACCCGCCTTGCGGGCGTTCACCAGTTCGGCGACCAGGCGGCCCTTGTCGTCCAGTTCGATGTTCGCCTGCGCGATCACGTGCCGGTCTTCTTCCCAGGCCGAGAGGTAGAACGAGAACGGCTCGATCTCCGCGGGACGCTTGCGGCGTTCCTTCAGATCGGCGTTCACCTTCTCGATTTCGCTCTTCTCGACGTGATCGCCAACCTTGCGTTCGCTATCGCCCGCATTGACCACCGTGATGTAGTCAATGACGCGGGCATTCTTGACCTTCCGATAGGGTGACTCGATGAAGCCGTAGTCATTGATGCGCGCATAGCAGCTCAACGACGAGATCAGGCCGATATTCGGACCTTCCGGCGTTTCAATCGGGCAGATACGGCCGTAGTGCGTCGGGTGCACGTCGCGCACTTCGAATCCGGCACGTTCGCGCGACAGGCCGCCCGGCCCAAGAGCCGAGAGACGCCGCTTGTGCGTGATCTCCGACAGCGGATTGGTCTGGTCCATGAACTGCGACAGCTGCGAGGATCCGAAGAACTCGCGAATCGCCGCCATGACCGGCTTGGCGTTGACCAGGTCGTGCGGCATGGCCGTCGACATTTCCTGGTAGACGCTCATCTTTTCCTTGATGGCGCGTTCCATGCGAACCAGGCCGATGCGGAACTGGTTCTCCATCAATTCACCGACGGCGCGCACCCGGCGGTTGCCGAGGTGATCGATGTCATCCACCGTGCCGATATTCTTGCGCAGCTTCAGCAGGTAGCGGATGGTGCCGTAGAAGTCGTCCGGATCGAGCGTGCGTTGCTCGAGGCTGGTGGCGTCCTGGTTCTCAAACAGCTTGATGTTGAACTTCAAGCGGCCCACGCGCGAAAAGTCATACTTGCGCGGGTCAAAGAACATGCCGTGGAACAAGGCAGTCGCCGTATCGAGCGTCGGCGGATCGCCGGGACGCAGCTTGCGGTAGATCTCGATCAGCGCTTCCTGCGGCGTCTTCACCGAGTCGCGCTTCAAGGTCTGGCAAATCACCGTGCCCACATCGTCGCGCTCCGGGAAGAACACGTTGATTTCCACGACTCCGGAGTCGAGGATCTTCGACACCTTGTCGGCAGTCAGTTCCGAGTTCGCTTCGAGCAGCACTTCGCCCGTGGTGGTATCGACCACGTCGCTCGCTACCCACGCGCCTTCCAGATCCGTGATGTCGACTTCGATCTCGCTGATCTTCGCTTTCTGAATATCCTTCAGCACCTGGGCGGTGATCTTGCGGCCGGAGTGCGCAATCTCGTCGCCCGACTTGTTCTTGATGCTGTGCGCCAGCTTCATGCCCAGCAGGTTCGTCGCCTTTTCGCTGGCCGGGTCAAGCGTCCAGAAAAGTTTCTTGTCCTTCACCGCCAGGCGATCGACGGTGTAGAACGTCCGCAAAATGTCTTCGCCGCTGCGCAGTCCGAGAGCGCGCAGGAAAATCGTTCCCAGGAACTTGCGCTTGCGGTCGATGCGCACGTACAGAACGTTCTTCTGGTCGTACTCGAATTCCACCCACGATCCACGGTAAGGAATGATCTTGCCCAGGAAGTAGGTGCGGTTGTTCGCGGTCTCGAAAAAGACGCCGGGCGAACGGTGCAACTGGCTGACGATGACGCGCTCGGTCCCGTTGATGATGAAGGTGCCGTTCTGCGTCATCAGCGGCACGTCGCCGAAAAAGACTTCCTGCTCCTTGATATCGCGAATGGAACGATTGCCGGTCTCGGCGTCCTTCTCGTAAATCGTCAGGCGCATCGTGACCTTGAGTGGGGCGGAGTAGGTCATGCCGCGCTCTTCGCACTCATTCACGTCATACTTCAGTTGCAGGCCGACCGGGTCGCCGCACTTGTTGCAGAAGTCCGGGGTGTTGGCGTTGTAGGTGCCGCACTTCTGGCAAAGCACGTCGCCGGGATGAAAGGGATCGGTAATGACGGTCGAGCCGCAGTTCTTGCAGGTGGTGCGCAGGTGGTGGAGACCTTTGAGGTGCCCACATTTGCACTCCCAGTTGCCGATTGCGTAATCCACGAACTCGAGTTGTGATACGTTGCGGAAATCGGTGATGGGAAACACCGACCGGAAGACGGCCTGAAGTCCGGCGTCATCGCGCTCGCTGGGCAGACGGTCCATTTGCAGGAACCGTTCGTAGGAGCGCTTCTGCACCTCGATCAGGTTCGGGATCTGGATGGTGGCTGGAATTTTGGAAAAATCAAAACGTTTACGGAAGGCATTCTTCTTCATTCAGAAAACTCCCAATGTCGGCGCAGGCTTGACTGCGCAAACGAACGGCGGAATGTTGGGGCGCGCTGAGCGCGCCGCGGAACTACTTTTTCGAAGATCTTGAAAAGACAATAGGGCACCTCAGGGGACAGAGTTCCCCGTAGGCGCCATGGGCTGCGCGTTGCCAATCTTGATTTGTGTCTTTCCGCGCCAGTTCTTAAGGCCTGTTTCCGTCCCGCCTGTATGCGGAACAGCCTGCCAACTCCTGCCAGCGACCCATCGCTCCGCCCTGTGTGGAGCAACCAGTCGACTCACCTTGCGTGAAGCAGGGGAAGCGATGTTACATAGATGATAACACCGCTCACCCGGATTCAGCTAGTAGATCGTTCGCCTGGCCCAAAACTTGCAAGGGGACCGCAAGTTATTGAACAGGCTGGAGATCCTCGTTCTCGCAAAGTCCCTCGGCTGCTCTGCCCGCAATTACCCGGAACAGGTCCGATCGAGGGTCACCTGAAAGAGCCTTCCGCCGGAATGTAAAGATCCCCTCGCAAAGAGCGCTCGGGATGACGCCAGCGGGCCTCGTCGGTCAGGTCCCGCTAAGCGACGTTACTTTACTTCGACGGTTGCGCCCGCTTCGGTGAACTTCTTTCTGATGGTCTCCGCTTCGTCCTTGGAGACGCCTTCCTTGATGGCCTTGGGAGCGCCGTCAACCAGGTCCTTGGCTTCCTTCAAGCCCAGGCTGGTGACTTCGCGGACGGCCTTGATGACGTTGATCTTGTTCGCGCCCACTTCCTTGAGCATGACGGTGAATTCCGTCTTCTCTTCCGCCGGCGCTGCCGCCGCGGCTCCGCCGCCACCCGCCATCATCACCGGAGCCGCCGCCGCCGCCGAAACCCCGAGACGCTCTTCCAGTTTCTTCACCAGAGCCGCCGCGTCGAGCAGCGACAAGCCTACGATCTGTTCTTCGAGCTGTTGCAAGTCCGCCATGTTGTTCTCCAATTCGTGATGTTATCGGTCGTTCGATTTCGTTATCGCTGGGCCAGGTTTCCAGTGCGACCAGGCCCTTGTCTCAGCGCCAGACAACGCCAAGATTCAAGCCGCGCAACCCCCGCCAGCGATAACGCAATCCCTTCATTTGGTAATTGGGAAATTGAGTAATTGAGTAATTTCTCTCCACCTCGACTGCCAGCGGATCTTCAATTACCAAATTACAAAATTACCCAATTACTCAATTCTTTCAGGCTTCCTTAAACTTGCTTTCCTTCACGCCCTGATCAATCACTACTGCCAGGTTTCGGCCGACTGCATTCATGGCCGTCACCAGCCGTTGCGCTGGAGCGTTCAACAGGAACAGAAGCTTCGAATAGAGCTCGTCCTTCGAGGGCATGGTAGCCAGCGCCTCGATCTCCTTGATCGAGATCACGCGACCTTCCACCACTCCCGCCTTGAAGGTAAATTCCGGATTGTCCTTGGCGTACTTCGCCAGCGCCTTTGCCAGCGCCACCGGATCGCCTTGCGTGTACGCGATCGAGGTCACGCCGTGCAGGTTCTGCAAAGCTCCCTCGACGTTGGTACCTTTTGACGCGCGCTCGGCCAGGGTGTTCTTCACCACCCGGTACTTGGCACCGGTCGTACGCAACGCCTTGCGCAGCTCGTAGTCCTTTTCGACCGTGAGCTTGCTGTAGGTCGCGACGATCATGCTCGCTACGCTCTTCAGTTCACTGCTGAGCTCTTCGACCTGCTCAATCTTCTTCGCTTTCGTGACTGCCATGTTCGTATCCCTTCAGAACCTTCTAATTGCCATCCTGAGCGAGACGCTTTCCGCCTTGCGGAGGATCAGACGCGCCGCGCGACTCTCCGCGCCAGCCCTGAGAAGGGCGCGTTTGGCAGCTATGCCTTCGCTGCCGCTTCGACTGAACTAGTGTCAATCAGGATGCCAGGACCCATTGTCGAACTGAGCGTGCATCCCTTAATGTACTTGCCCTTGGCCACCGAGGGCTTCGCCTTGATCACGCTGGTGATCACGACGGTAGCGTTCTCGACCAGTTTGTCGGGCGTGAACGAGATTTTGCCCACGGGCACGTGGACCAGCGCGGTCTTATCGGTGCGGAATTCGACTTTACCGGCCTTCACTTCCTGCACGGCTTTGCCGACATCGAACGTCACGGTTCCGGTCTTCGGGTTCGGCATCAGCCCTTTGGGGCCGAGCACTTTGCCAAGACGTCCCACCGACTTCATCACGTCGGGAGTCGCGATCAGCGCGTCGAAGTCGGTCCAGTTCTCTTTCTGGATCTTCTCGACCATCTCTTCGCCGCCCACGTAGTCCGCGCCCGCCGCCTCAGCTTCCTTCACCTTGTCGCCGGTGGCAATGACCAGAACTTTCTTCGACTTGCCCAGCCCGTGCGGCAGAACCACAGTTCCGCGCACCATCTGGTCGGCATGCTTGGGATCGACGCCGAGACGCATGGTCACTTCCACCGTCTCGTCGAACTTGGCGTACTTGACTTTCTGCAGAAGCGGAACCGCTTCCTGCAGCGGCGTAGGACTTTTCACCAACCGCAGCCCGAGCCTTGGTGATGTTCTTTCCTGCTTTTTTCATGTGCTTCTCCGTCTCCCACCGCTCATCGTTGCTCCGATGAGCCGTGGTGTTTTCGACTACAAATTCCGATTGAGTAATGGTGAAATCTAGCAACTGAGTAATTGAAAAACTCCCACCTGCAAGCCGCCTTCAATTACCGATTACAAATTACAAATTACCCAATTTCTCAATTACCCAATGACGTCAATTCCCATCGACCGCGCCGTGCCCTTCACGCTATTCACAGCCGCTTCCAGCGACGCCGCATTCAGGTCCGGCATCTTCTGCTTGGCGATGTCTTCGACCTGCTTCAGGGTGACTTTGCCGACCTTATCTTTGTTCGGCGCCCCCGAGCCCTTGGCGATGCCGGCCGCTCGCTTCAACAAGATCGACGCGGGCGGCGTCTTGGTAATGAAGGTGAACGAGCGGTCGTTATAGACGCTGATCACCACCGGGATAATGAGTCCTTCCAGTTCCTTCGCGCTGGTGCGCGCGTTGAACTGCTTGCAGAACTCCATGATGTTGATCTGTGCCTGGCCGAGTGCCGGCCCGACCGGAGGAGCCGGGGTCGCCTTGCCCGCCGCGATCTGCAGCTTTACCGAACCTGTAACCCTTTTCGCCATACTCTCTTTTCCGTCCCAACTCCGGGTCTAGGATTTTCGGCCCGGCAGTTGACTACAGTCGTCGGTCGTCAGTCGTCGGTCGTCAGCAAAAGCAGGCTGACGATAGGACACCGTGCGGCAGACGCCCTTCAATTCCCCAATTAATCAATCGCTACGTAACGACCTTCTCCACCTGCCCGAACTCGAGTTCAACCGGAGTGGAGCGGCCAAAAATTGTGACCATCACCTTCAGCGTCTCGCGGTCCTCGTTGACCTCGTCGACGATCCCCGTGAAGCTCGCGAACGGACCCTCGCTGATGCGCACCGTCTCGTTCTTCTCGAACTTGACCTTGAGTTTAGGCTTGTCCTTCGACTCGCCCACCCGGTACACGATGTTCTGCACTTCTTCTTCAGACAGGGGCGTCGGTTGCTGACCCGTGCCTACAAAGCCCGTAACCCGCGGCGTGGACTTCACCACGTGCCAAACATGGTCATCCATGTCCATCTCGACCAGCACGTAGCCGGGATAGAACATGCGTTCGCTGGTGTATTTCTTGCCGCCGCGAACCTCCGTGACGGATTCGGTCGGAATCAGCACGCGCCCGATCTTGTCCTGTAAGCCGAAAGCCTGGACCCGCGACTCCAACGACTCGCGAACCTTGCGCTCGAATCCGGAATAGGAGTGGATGATGTACCACTTCATGTTCGGATTGCGAGGAGCCTCGGTGGAGGCCGCATCACCGGCCGCGCCGGTCGATCCTTCCGTTTCCGCCGGAGGGGTTGCGCTCGCGTTCTTTTCTTCGTCCTGCATAAGAGGCTTCATTCTCAAACTTTCTGTTCCGATTCGATCAGCTGTGTCCCAGAGAGCGGAACATAAAGTCGATGCCCCGTCCGATCAGGAAATCCACCAGCCAGAAATAGACGCCAAACAGGAAGACCGTGATGATCACGACGAGGGTTGTTGCTTGTACTTCTTTCAGCGACGGCGTGGTGACCTTCTTCATCTCCATGCGCACGTCGCTGTAGAAGGTCTTGATCTTCTCCGGCCAGGACGCGACCCGCGCCCCGAAGCTCTCACCCGGACTGGCTGCTGCAATCGACTTTGTCATCTTCTTCGTCTCGATTCCCATCCCGCACCATTCCTGTCCAACATTCCAAAAACTGGCAGGGGCGGAGGGATTCGAACCCCCAAGTCCGGTTTTGGAGACCGGCAGTTTAACCGTTGAGCTTACGCCCCTGAATTGCGATTGAAGATCGCAGATTTTTGATTGCAGATTGTTCGGGCTACAGAAAAATCTGAAATCTTCAATCTGAAATCTGCAATTATTTCACTTCTTTATGCGGCGTATGCTTCCGGCAACGCTTGCAAAACTTCTTCAACTCGATCCGGTCCGGAGTTGTCTTCCGGTTCTTGGTCGTCGAGTAATTGCGCTCTTTGCAATCACCGCATTGCATCGTAATAATTTCTCGGGGCATCGAAAAACCGCTCCTGGCTTCTGGCTGCTAGCTACTAGCAACCGTTATCTCATCTGCCCGTCGCATTTGCCCATCGGCCGCAATCGTGGGCATTTGCCAACGACCAACGACCGACGACCGACGACGGCTTACTGCACTATCTCCGCAATCGTGCCGGCGCCCACCGTGTGGCCGCCTTCACGAATCGCGAACCGCAAACCTTTTTCCATGGCCACCGGCGTGATCAGCTCAATCACCAGGCTCACGTTGTCCCCCGGCATCACCATCTCCGTGCCCGCCGGCAACTCCGCCACCCCGGTCACGTCCGTTGTGCGCAGGTAAAACTGCGGCCGGTATCCCTTGAAGAACGGCGTATGCCGCCCGCCCTCTTCCTTGGTCAGGATGTAGACCTCGGCCTTGAACTTGGTGTGCGGCGTGATCGAGCCCGGCTTGGCCAGCACCATCCCGCGCTCCACGTCGTCCTTGCCAATGCCGCGCAAGAGCAACCCGGCGTTGTCGCCCGCCATGCCTTCATCCAGCTGCTTCTTGAACATCTCCACACCCGTCACCACTGTTTTCCGGGTGTCGCGGAAGCCCACAATTTCCACTTCCTCGCCCACCTTCACCTTGCCGCGCTCGATGCGGCCCGTCACTACCGTGCCGCGGCCCGAGATCGAGAAAATGTCTTCGATCGGCATCAGGAAAGGCTTGTCCAACTCGCGCGCCGGCTGCGGCACGCTCTTGTCCACCGCCTCCATCAGCGCGTCGATCTGCTTTTCCCACTTCTCTTCCCCGTTCAGGGCTCCAAGAGCCGACAGCCGGATCACCGGCACGTCGTCGCCCGGAAACTGGTAGCTCTTCAAAAGCTCGCGCACTTCCAGTTCAACCAGGTCGAGCAGTTCCGGATCATCCACCGCATCGCACTTGTTCAGCGCCACCACGATGTACGGCACCCCGACCTGGCGGGCCAAAAGCACGTGCTCGCGGGTCTGCGGCATCGGACCGTCGGTAGCCGCCACCACCAGGATCGCGCCATCCATCTGGGCCGCGCCCGTGATCATGTTCTTGATGTAATCCGCGTGCCCGGGGCAATCCACGTGCGCGTAGTGCCGGTTGGGCGTCTCGTACTCGACGTGCGCGGTGGCGATCGTGATCCCGCGCGCCTTCTCTTCCGGCGCGTTATCGATCGAGTCAAACGAGCGGAACACGATCTTCGGGTTGTGCTTCTGCAACACCTTCGTGATCGCCGCCGTCAACGTCGTCTTGCCATGGTCAATGTGACCAATCGTCCCTACGTTGCAGTGCGGCTTATTACGCTCAAATTTTTCCTTCGCCATAAAATTGCGTTGCCTCGCCTCGCTTGTTCGTAGTGCTCAGTAATACTGGTAAATCTTGCGGTACTTGTGCCGCAGCGGCTCGACCACCTGCTCGATCTTCGACAGGTAGAACTCGCGCATCTGCCCCTGATCGGAAACCGTCAATTCCCCGTACAGCGCCTTGGCGGTCTTTCCCGACTGCTTCAGTGTGCCGTCCACATACTCAATGGCCTGCAGGTCGAGCACGCCCTCAAGGTTGCGGATCCGAACCCTGCGACTGCCCAGCCGCTTCAGGAACTTCTCCACACTTGCGGAAACGAACGTGCGCTCGATCGCCGCCTTGAGCTCGCCGAACGGCGCTTCTTTCTCGACCTTGATGACCGCTTGCTCGTAACCCACCGTCATTCACACCTGCCATCAGAATGCCTGGAGCGGGAGACGGGAATCGAACCCGCGACCAACAGCTTGGAAGGCTGTGACTCTACCACTGAGTTACTCCCGCCAATAAAACAGCCATTGGCTATTCGCTACTAGCCAAAATCCCTGGAGCCGATGACCAGGATTGAACTGGTGACCTCTCCCTTACCAAGGGAGTGCTCTACCAACTGAGCTACATCGGCTCAAAACCCAGCGGCCAGCGATCAGCCGTCAGCGGATCCGCTCGTCAGCTTCGATCCGAATCCCGGTCGCTCCGCGGCTGCGCGTACTCCTTGCGATGCAGCCACGTCTTCACGGCAAACAAGCCGAGGATCGCAAACGTCATCAGTCGAATCCGCTCGTCCGAAAGCGTGGTATAAGCCAGCACTCCCAGAATCGCGTAGGCCGCAAATGCCGCGAACAGCCGATTCATCCATCCCTCGCAAAAGCCGCGCGGGATACCGCCAGCGGGCCCACGCTCCGCTCACGCCCGTTTAAGCGGCTCAACTCTGGTGCACAGGGAAGGATTCGAACCTTCGTACCCCGCTAGGAGGAGCAGATTTACAGTCTGCCGGCTTTAACCACTCACCCACCTGTGCAAAACCGCCAAGCTCTCGCTTCCCGCTGGAAGCGCTTCTTCCCGGACAGCCCTCTACGGGGTTTGCGCACATACGCGGAGTGAACCTTGCAGGCCTCGCAACAACACAGAAAACAGGAATGGCGCGAGCACACTCGCGCACGAAAACCACTACACGTCGGAAAAATTCCTAAATGGAGTGCGTTTGGAAAACCTGTTGCGCCACTGCTTCCGCTCTGCCGGAAAATCGTTCTTGGAGCTGGCGAAGGGATTTGAACCCCTGACCCTCTGATTACAAATCAGATGCTCTACCGACTGAGCTACGCCAGCAAACTGAGGGACCGCGTCTTCTCAGACGCAAATCTCCCTACGGATCCCCTTCAGATGACCGGGACAATTCTCAAAGTTACCATAACGGCAAATTACGTGCAACCAATCTGATAGGCCGTGCCGAAGCTCCAAAATGCCACCCTCGCCAGGGGGCCATCCGGGTACGGTCAGGTGCTATTATGAGCGCTTCCTGTGCGCTTCAAACGTAGATTACCCGTCCTGATTGCAGTCCTGCTGGTGGCTGCCGCGGTGGTCGCGGCAGTCCAATTGCGGCGACGCGCTCCCCCTGAACCGGCCCGCCTCTTGCCCGGCGCCGACGGCTTTTTCTATGTGAACCTTAAATGGTTGCGCACCTTGAAGGCTATCGGCCAGTTGCCGCCGGTTCCGCACGACCCGGATTACGAACGCTTCCTCGAGGAAACCGGCTTCCAGTTCGAGCGCGATTTGGACGAGGCCGCTTTCGCTATCCACTATCCCGCAAATTGGGGACATGGCGCGACCGGCGGGGCCGCTCCGGAGGCGCGCTTTTCGGAAGTATTTGTGGGCAAGTTTCACGGCGAGCGGCTCGCGGCCTACCTGCACAAGATTGCAGCCGCCACGGAGCATTACCATTCCACCGAGATTTATAGCATCCCGCTGGAAGGCCGAACTCTGCGGGTTTCAGTCCTCAGCGTAGACACCGTCGCCGCCTCTAATCAGGACGACCCCGCGGTGATCCGCGGTATAGTGGACAGGTCGCGCAAACTGGCCTCCCCTTTTGGCGGCCCCGCTCTTCTCCGGCGGTATTACAAATCGTTGCCGGTGGTAAGCAAATCGCTGCCGGTCCTGAAGCTAGCGTGGTTTATCGGCAGAATCGAACCCGCGGCAACCGCCTCTCTGGGAACGTGGTCGATGTTATTCCAGAAGCCAGCGTCGGTGGTGGTTTCCGCCTATTACGCGGTTTACTCGCCAACCTTGCACGTGCGCGCGGAAGCCTTTCCCGCAACCGAGGACGATGCTCAAAGCCTGACCGATACGGTGTCTGCATACCTGAATCTGTTTCATGCGGCCGAAAACTCGGTCGCAACCCGGGGCACGGATCCCGATGTGAAGGCATTCCTGGACAGCCTGCACATTGAGCGGCAAGGAAACCGGGCCATCCTGACGGCTGCCATGCCCCCTGGCTTCCTGCGTAAGGTTGTCGGCGAACAGCAGCAGGAACTGGCCCCCGCGGCGCCTGCTGACGATGAGGCCATGCGGCCCCAACCGCCTCAACCGAGCCGCAAAACACGACACTAGATTCTCGGCGCGTCTCACATAAAATGCTGGGCTCGGGTTTCCAGCATCCCTGTCATACGTCTAATTGTCCGGCAATCCTGCGAGCAGGGATACAACTCCCTGGTTTCGGCCAAAGGCTGGGCGCGAGAACCGGGTGCCGCGTTTATTTATGACGCTTTCCTTCGTGAGCCGAGCGAAACTTGGCCTAAGCCCGGTCTGGATTCTCAGTTGTGCGCTTCTTCTCGCGCGCGGCGTGCAGGCTGCGACCCCAACGATTCAGATTCCACGCATGGAGAAGCCTCCGACCCTTTCGGACTTCAGTGACATGGCACCCAATGCCCAGGTGGCGGGGCAGATGCTGAAGGTGACCGGCTTCATCGTGCGCGAGCCGGCCGACGGCACCCAGCCCACGCAGAACACCGACGTCTACCTGGCGTACGACGAGCACAGTCTGTACGCCGTATTCGTCTGTTGGGACACCGAACCCAACCAGATTCGCGCCCGCATGAGCCGCCGCGAAGACATCTTCTCCGACGATTCGGTCGAGATCATGATCGATACCTTTCACGATGCACGCCGCGCCTACGCTTTCGCTGTGAATCCGTTCGGCATCCAGTGGGACGCGCTTTGGACGGAAGGCTCGATCGGCACCGGCGCCGCCGGGGACTTCAGCGGGTTCGACAATTCCTTCGACACGGTCTGGCGCTCCGAAGGACGTTTGACCGGGCGGGGCTATCTTGCCTTAATTGCGATCCCGTTCAAGAGCCTGCGTTTCCCCAACACGGATCAGCAGCAGTGGGGCATCATCCTGAACCGAAGCATTCCGCGCACCAACGAGAACATCTTTTGGCCACGCATCTCGAACCGCATTCAGGGCCGCTTCAACCAGGCCGCGACCGCTACCGGTCTCGAGCACATCTCGCCCGCGCGCAACGTGCAACTCATTCCATACGGGCTCTTCCGGAGCTTTCGGGATATCGACCAGCGCGATCCGACCCATCCGTCCTTCGAAAGCCGCACGTTCAAGCCTGACCTCGGCCTGGACGGCAAGTTCATTCTCCACCGCCGTTTCGTGCTCGATGCCACGGTCAATCCCGACTTCAGCCAGGTGGAATCAGACCAGCCCCAGATCACCGTCAACCAGCGTTTCGAAGTTTTTTTCCCCGAGAAGCGGCCATTCTTTCTCGAGAACAGCAACTTCTTCACGACGCCCATCAACCTGGTGTTCACGCGCCGCATCGGCCATCCCGAGTACGGGCTTCGGCTCACGGGCAAATCGGGCCCATGGGCCGTCGGAGTTCTGGCCAGCGACGATCGCGCGCCGGGCGAGGTTCTGCCGCCCTCCGATCCGCACAGCGGCGAGCACGCGACGTTTGCCATGGCGCGCGTCAGCCGCGACATTCTCGACCAGTCCACCATCGGCGCCATCTTCACCGATCGCGAATTCGCCGGCGGCTACAACCGGGTTGGCGGCATCGATGCCAACCTCAAGCTCAATCAGAACTGGCGCATCCAGGGCGCGGCCGTAGCCAGTTCCACCTTGAACATCGACGGTTCGCACTCGGCCGGACCTGGCTACAAGGTCGATCTCGAACGCGCCGGACGCAAACTGAACCTGCAATCTCTTTACGTCGACTACAGCCCCGGCTTCGTAACAGAAACCGGCTTCGTCAACCGCGTCGATATCCGCCAGCAAAGCTTCAACGCCGGCTACACCTGGCGGCCGGAAGGGAAATACCTGATTTCCTGGGGACCCACGCTCAAGCAATTCAGCATCTGGGACCATCGTGGCACTGGCCTCGAATATTTCGTGTTCCCCGGCTTCCGCGTCGACCTGACACGCGGAACCTGGGTCGACTTTCACCCCTACGCCTATGACAATGTTTACCTGCGCCCGCAGGACTACGCCGGCCTCCCCAAGGTGAGGGATTATCCCCAACCGTTCTGGGGCATCGAGGGCGCCACCAGCTGGATCAAGCAAATCGACTTCACGTGGTTCTTCGTGTCGGGCGCGGGGGTAAATTACAACCCGTCCGCCGGACGCATTCCGGTGATTGGCCACGAAGATCAGGGCAACGCCACGCTGACCATTCACGCGTCCGGCCGGCTCCGCATCGACAACACCTACCTGCTCGAACACATTCGCGAGCGCGATACCCACATGACGGCGGTAACCAACCACATTCTGCGCAGCAAGTGGAACTGGCAGTTCACCCGCGAACTTTCCGCCCGCGTGATTTTCCAGTACACCGGCGTACTGTCAAACCCGCTGCTCAGTTCGTTGTCGCCGACCAAGAACTTCAACGCGGACTTCCTCGTGACCTACCTGGTGCATCCCGGCACCGCGATCTATGTCGGCTACAACAGCAACCTTCAAAACCTGGACCGCCGGCTGGTTCCTACTTCGACCGGCCTGCTGACCACGCAGAATGGCTACATCAACGACAGCCGTGGTTTCTTCGTGAAAGGCTCGTACCTGTTCCGCTTCTGACGAGTGAAGGGCGCGACGCCCAGAATCGCGTCCGGGGTTGATTCGCGGCCAAACCGGCGCTCGGCTCGCTCCTTCAATTATGCTTAGCGCAGGCTGCCGAAGGCGCCTCTGCCTACGCGATCTAACGACAAGACACCTATAACAGGGCGGCTTAAGCGGTGGTACACGATTTCTGTAACATCTGCCCCCCGCGGCGCATCTGTTCAACGGGACCAGATTGTTCCGCGTGTGGGGCCAATTGACGACGTCTGCGCGACGGCGGCCGCGTATTTTCCGTGGAGGACGGGTAGAATAATTCCAATGTCGACACTTCCTCTACCGATTGCGGCCTTTGTCGCCGGACTGATTTCTTTCCTGTCGCCCTGCGTGCTTCCGCTCGTGCCGGGTTATGTGTCGCTGATTTCCGGCGCGGGAGTCGAGGAACTTAAGTCGAACAACACGCAACTCCTGCGCAAGGTCATGGTGAATTCAGTTGCGTTCATCCTCGGCTTCAGTATTGTCTTTGTGACCTTGGGCGCGATTTCGACAGAAGTGGGACAGATTTTGGCTCGTTACAAGTCGGTACTGGCGCAGGTGGCAGGAGTCGTAATCATCATCTTCGGCCTGCACCTGACCGGTATTTTCAAGATCAAGGCGCTGTACACCGACGCGCGCCTGCACAGCGTGAAGGGCGGCAGTACGGCGTGGGGATCGTTCGTGATCGGCTTCGCGTTTGCCTTTGGGTGGACGCCCTGTGTGGGGCCGATTCTCGCAGTGATTCTAGGGCTGGCTGCGGCGCAGAACTCTGTCCTGAAGGGCATTTTTCTGCTGGCCATTTACTCGCTCGGCCTGGCCGTGCCCTTTCTGCTGACGTCGCTGGGGATTGAACGCTTTCTGAAGTTTTACAGCCGCTTCCGTTCGCACATGCATGCGCTCGAAGTCGGCAGCGGCGCATTGCTGATCGTGCTGGGAGGCTTGCTGGTGTTTGGACGATTTACTTTGATTGCCCGCTACTTCTCGTTCCTGAATCGCTTCGCGCTTTAGTGAGGATTGATGAAACGTAATCCCGCAGCTCTGTTTTTCGTGGCGGCCGTGGTGGCGGCCATGCTGTTCGTAGGCTTTCACGCCGCGCGCCGGGCCGATGGCGGGGCCTCCGATAGCCTCGATGTCGCCGGCAAGCCTGCCCCCGATTTCACGCTGGAGTCTTTGGAAGGCAAGAATGTGCAACTCAGCGGCTACAAGGGGCAAGCTGTCCTGTTGAACTTCTGGGCGACCTGGTGTGGTCCCTGCAAGATCGAAATGCCCTGGTTCGTGGAATTGCAGAAAGAATACGGCCCGCAAGGACTGCAGATCGTGGGCGTCGCCATGGACGACGCGAGCAAGGACGAAATCACCAAATTCGTGAAAGAGATGGGCGTCAACTACACCATCTTGCTCGGCAAAGAAGCGGTCGGCCAGCAGTACGGTGGAGTGAACGTGTTGCCGACTACATTCTTTATCGACCGTGATGGCAAAATCGTGGCCCGCGAATTTGGCTTACAAAGCCGCAGCTTGTTCGTCGATAACATCAAGAAGGCACTGGGGCAGGGGCGCGCGGTACAGGCGCAAAAGTAACGTAGGCGCAAGCCGAGGTTGGGTCTAAGATTTCGTTGATGCAAACCATGAAAACGCGGCTTGTCGTCGCCCTCGCATTGCTCACGACCTTCGCCTTCGCGCAATCGCCGGGCAAGAAGGCTCCTTCGGTGACGCTGGCGCCCATCGATCTCGTCTCGGTGACGCGCGGGAAGGGTGCGCCAGTCAGCCTGCATTTTCGCGTCGCCTCTGGTTTCCACATCAACTCGAATACGCCCAAGTCGGAGTTCCTGATCCCAACGGCCCTCAAGATGGACGCGCCCACCGACATCGTCCTAACCCGGACCAGCTATCCCCCAGGCAAGGACATGACGTTTCCCTTCGCTCCCGACGAGCCTTTAGATGTCTACACCGGCGATTTTACGGTCAGTATGACCGTCCGGCCGTTGCATACAGTTCAGCCCGGCAAGTACGCCATCCACGGCGATCTCAAGTACCAGGCCTGCGACAATGCCGCCTGCTATCCCCCGAAACATCTGCCCGTGGATTTCGAAGTAAAAGTTCTGAAGGGCGCAACACCGCATGGGAAGAATCCCGCGCAAAGTCCGCACGCACACCGCTAGCTCCGTGCTTGTTTGAGGATGGCCAGACGCCCCCGGAGCCCGTTGATGTAGTCGAACGATCCAACGACTACGACGACTGAACCGGTATCCCGCGAATCTCCGCGGATTGCATTCCGCGGCCGCAGCCTATCCTCACTTCCCACCTTGTTTCTTCTCCACCTTCGCCCAGGTGTCCTTCAAGGCGACGGTTCGATTGAAGACGGGCTTGCCGGTGGTTGCATCAGGGTCGACACAGAAATACCCGAGGCGCTCGAACTGGTACCTGCATCCGCCATTGACATCCGCCAAAGACGGCTCGACCTTGGCACGGCTCACGACTTCCAGCGAATTGGGATTCAGGTTGGCGGTGAAGTCCTGGCCCGCTTCCGTCTGATTGGGATCTTCCTTCGTAAACAGGCTATCGTACAGGCGCACTTCGGCGTCGATGGCGTGCGTCGCCGAAACCCAGTGAATGGTGGATTTCACCTTGCGTCCATCCGGCGTATTGCCGCCGCGCGTCGCCGGGTCGTAGCTGCAGTGCACCTCGATCACCTCGCCCTTTTCGTCTTTCACGATGCTCGTGCAGGTGACCAGGTAGCCATAACGCAGCCGCACTTCGCGTCCCGGCGAGAGGCGGTAGTACTGTTTCGGCGGGTTCTCGCGGAAGTCGTCCTGCTCGATGTAGAGGACTTTCGAGAACGGAACTTTGCGGGTGCCTGCACCGGGATCCTCCGGGTTATTGACCGCGTCCATTTCCTCGACCTGGTTGTCGGGATAGTTGTCGAGGACGACCTTGAGCGGGCGCAGCACGGCCATCACCCGTGGGACGCGCTTGTTCAGATCTTCGCGCACGAAGTGTTCGAGCATTGCCAACTCGATCGTGCCGGTGGTCTTCGAAACACCTATGCTCCCCACGAAGTTGCGGATCGCCTCCGGCGTGTAGCCGCGGCGGCGGATGCCGGAGAGCGTGGGCATGCGGGGATCGTCCCAGCCCTTCACGCGGCCTTCCTGCACCAATTGCAGCAGTTTGCGCTTGCTGAGCAGCGTGTAGGTCAGGTTCAGGCGGTCGAATTCAATCTGCTGCGACGGGAAGATGCCGAGTTGCTGGATGAACCAGTTGTAGAGCGGGCGATGATCTTCGAACTCGAGCGTGCACATCGAGTGCGTGACCTTCTCGATCGAGTCGGACTGGCCGTGTGCGTAGTCGTACATCGGGTAGATGCACCACTGATCGCCGGTACGGTGATGCTCGGCGTGCAGGATGCGGTACATCACCGGATCGCGCATGTTCAGATTGGGCGAAGCCATGTCGATCCTGGCGCGCAAAACGCGGGAGCCGTCGGGAAATTCCCCGGCCTTCATGCGCTCGAACAGATTGAGATTTTCCTCCAGCGAGCGATTGCGATAGGGGCTGTCTTTCCCCGGCTCGGTGAGCGTGCCGCGATATTTGCGGATTTCGTCAGCCGTCAGGTCGTCGACGTAAGCCTTGCCGGCCTTGATCAGCTTGAGTGCCCATTCGTAAAGCTGGTCGAAATAATCGGAGGCGTAATAGAGACCGTCCCAGTGGAAGCCCAACCACTTGACGTCCTCCATGATGGAGTCGACGTACTCGGTCTCTTCCTTGGAAGGATTCGTGTCATCGAAGCGCAGGTTGGTATGGCCATGAAACTCGTCGGCCAGGCCGAAGTCGAGGCAGATGGCTTTCGCGTGCCCGATGTGCAGGTATCCGTTGGGCTCGGGAGGAAAGCGAGTTTGCACGCGGCCTTGGTACTTGTTGGTCTTGAGGTCGTCGAGAATGATGTCGCGAATGAAATTGGACGGGCGAGGTTCGGCGGGCGCGTTGGCGGCAGCTTCGGTGGGAGAGTCGGTTGGAGTCATTCGATCTCATTTTATAACCAACCGGCCCGCGGCACCGATTGCGGATTGCGGCAACAGGCAGGAAATTTCCGGCGCTGGACCAAACGGCAGTGGACTTGCCACTGAAAGGCCGGGCTGTTGTCGGAGGCTGCCAGCAGGCATTTCTCAATTACACGATCTTCTCAATTGCCTGTGCGATGCGAGAGAGGGTCGCGTCGCGGCCCAGCACCTCGAGCGTTTCAAACAGCGGCGGAGCATTTTTGCGCCCGCATACGGCTACCCGGATCGGCTGGAACATCTGTCCGGCCTTGATTCCGAGTTCCTGGGCCGCGGCGCGGAGCGCTCGATCCAGCGGGTCGTGCTTGAACTCCGTGCTCCCCAACACGTCGCGGGCCTTCTCCAGTACTTTCTTCGCCAACCCGGCATCACCCTTTTGCGGGATCAGTTCGGCCGGATCGTAGGGCGGGAGCGGGTCGAGGAAAAAGAAGTCAGCCGCGGTGAGGACATCGCGCAACAGCTTGATGCGCTCTCGGATGAGGGGCGTGATCTTCTCCATCCGGGCAGCATCGACCTTGTACCCCTCTGCCTGGACGATGGGCAGAAGGCGGGCACTGAGCTCTTCGATGGAAAGGCCTCGGATGTGTTCCGCATTGAGCCAGACCGCCTTCGGATCGAAGGTCTCCTCACACCTGAACATTGCTTGCAGCTTGCTGGAATCACCCGCGACCGGGAGAGCCACTGTCTCGTCGCTCCTGGAATTCTGATTCTGGAGCAGAGCTTCGGGCTCCTTGAAGTTCACCACCGCATTGGCACGGTTGATGCCTTCGAGTGTGAAGAGTTCTTTCAGTTCAGTCAGAGACAACTGTTCGCGATCGTTCTTGGGGGACCACCCCAGCAGGCACAAGAAGTTGATGAAGGCTTCAGAGAGAAAGCCTGCATCGCGGTAGGTGGTCACGCTGACGACGGGGCCGTGGCGACGCTTGGAGAGCTTGGTCCCGTCGGGAGCAACCAGGAGCGGAAGATGAGCGAATTGAGGGGGCTTGACCCCAGCAGCTTCGAAGATCAGCACATGTTTGAAGGTGTTGGTGAGGTGGTCTTGGCCGCGGATAATGTGAGTGATCCGGAGGTCAGCATCGTCGGCGCAGGAAGCGAGGTGGTAGGTAGGCATGCCGTCGGAGCGAAGCAGCGCAAAGTCTTCAATGTCATCGGCGAGTTTGCGTTGCTCACCATAAACCGCGTCGGTAAATCGAACTTCCTCGCCCCTTCGGCGGGGTACGCGGAAGCGAAGGGCGAAAGGCTCTCCGGCGGCGGCACGACGGTCGCTTTCTTCGCGGGACAATTCGCGCATTCCGGGATTGAACAGCCAGGCGCCCTGGGAGCCGGAGCGTTCGGCGTCTCCGCTCGTCGCGGGGGTGAAGTCCCGATAGGCAAGGCCTCGTTCAAAGATCGCCCAGGCAGTTTTCTGGTGGAGGACGAGACGCTCGGACTGCTTGTATGCCTCGTCCCAGCCGAGATTCAGCCATTCCAGCCCTTCGAAGATCGACTGGACCGAGGCTTCGGTATTGCGCTCCACATCGGTGTCATCGAGACGGAGAACCATGGTGCCCGCATACCGACGGGCATAGAGCCAGTTGAAGATAAACGTGCGCGCGCTCCCGACATGGAGAAAGCCGGTAGGCGAAGGGGCAAACCGAACCCGTGGCGTTGAGGGAGATAAGTCTTCTTTTTTGAGGGAAATAGACGGGTTCGACATGGAAGATTCATGGTACGGGTTGGCTAAAAGCAGCGTCAAGCACGAGTCGCGGTAAGTTCATCGGGCTCGCCCTCAGGGGGACGCGGTTTCCACACCCCCTGTACTGAAATCGTATTGAGTTTGCTGGCTTGCCTGTGCAACGATGGGCCACAGACAGTCCCAATGTTGCTGTGGTGAATCGTCGTCCGAGCAGTAATTGCGCGCCATGAACAGCCTAGCCACGAATATGGTGATCCTCCCGGGGATTGTGGCCCTGCTGCTGTTCCTCGTCTTTACCTACCTGTACGAGCAAAGCCGACAACCGTATTTCCGGGCGTGGCAGCTGGCATGGGGAGCTTACTCTCTGCACTTCGGCCTGGACGCCTGGAATGCTTACCACGATCCGACAGCGTGGGTGTACCTGGCCAGCTCGCTGCTGATTGTCGTCATGGCGCTGTGTTTGTTCGTTTCGACCCGGCTCATGCGGGAGCGGTTTCGGCTGCGATGGTATGACGTGGCCATCGGTCTGGCGGGCATCGGCCTCACGCTGTGGAGCTTGCGCTCCCACATGGTGAAGGGCGTCTTCCAGAATGACCTGGCGGTCATGCCGCATGTACGCCTGGAGTTGGGAACGGCAGCCCTCCTGCTGTATTGCTCCCTGCGCTTCTACTTTTTCGCGCACCAGCGCAATTCGCTTGCGTTCCGCATGCTGGCGCTGTCGTTGGCGCTGTGGGGCGGGCTCATGGCGGTGGGCCAACTGGTGAGCCCTTATTCGGAGGTACTGGGCAATGCGGGACACATGCTGGGGCCACTTCCGCAAATGCTGCTGGGGATCGCGATGGTGATGGTGCTGTTTGAGAACGAGCGCAACGCCGTGCAGGAAAATGCATTGGCGTTCTCGACCCTGGGGGTGGACCCACGCCGGCTGCTGGCGGCCGAGGACCTGGTTCCGAGCATGACCGCGGTGCTCGACCGGCTGATCAATCCACTGCCGACGCGGCGCGCCGTTATTTGCATCGCCGAGCAGTGGCGGGGAGTTTTGCCGTCGGTACAGCGCGGCTTCACGCCGGAATTTGTCCAGAAACTCGAAAAGGCAGGGGCCGGGGAATATGTCTGCGAGCTCGCTTACCGGCGCGGAGGGTTTTTTACATTTCGCAATGTGCCGGAGATGAGTGAGCCTCTGCCGGCGCTTCCGGGCGGGCAGTTCGAAAATTTCAAGCAAGTGCTGGCAGAGGAGCACATCCGCCACCTGACAGCGGTCAGCCTGCAGACCCGGGAACACAATTTCGGCGTCATCCTGTTTCCGCACGCAGAACTCAGGGTGTTCGGCTCGTCGAACTTGCGGCTGTTGATCGGTTTGGCGCTGCAGATCGGTCTGACGCTGGAAAACTACGTGGTGATGCACGACGCGCAGCGGCGCACCAAGGAATACGAACTGCTGACCCAGATCGGGCAAGCGATCAGTTCGCGGCTCGATCAGGATGAGGTGTTGCGCACCATTCAGAAGGAGCTGGGCCAGATTTTTGATACCAGCGACTTCTATATCGCATTTCAGGAGAATGACGAAATCCGTTTCGAACTGGAAACGGAAAAGAACCGGGTGCTGCCGAAGCGCTCGCGCAAGGCCAGCAACGGGTTGACGGAGTTGATCATTCGCACCGGGCAGGCGCTGCTCATTCGCTCCGACCTGGAAAAAACGCGGGAGCGGCTGGGCGCTTCCCAGGTGGGAGGCATGCCGGCAAAGTGCTTCTGCGCCGCGCCCATCATGCTGGGAGGAAAGCCGGCGGGAGTCATGGTGGCGATGAACACCGAGCGCGAATACGTCTTCCAGCAGCGCGACCTCGAAGTGATGCAGACGGCCGCGGGACAACTGTCGGTGGCGGTGGAAAATGCGCGGCTTTTCGCGGAGGAGTTGCGGCGCTCGCGGCAGTTGAGTTTTCTCAACAACATCTCCAAGACGGCCATCTCGAGCGAAGATGCCGAGCAGATGCTGGCCGATATTGTGGCCGAAATCCAGAAGACGTTCCGCTTCGACCACATCGGCATCGGCATTCTCGACTACGTCACAAAAGAAATCGAGATTCGAGCCGAGGCAGGCTCTACCGCGCAGGCCAAGGGCAAGCGCATTCCGCTGGGGGTAGGCATCGTGGGACGGGTGGCGCGCACCAACGAGCGAGCCCTGGTTCAGGATGCGGGCGAGGGGCACCTGCTGGGGGTGCTGCCGGAATCGCGCGCGGTCCTGTGCATCCCGATTGCCTACGGCGAGTCGCTGCTGGGAGTGTTGAACGTCGAAAGCAGAGAGGAGAACGCATTCTCCTCACAGGATGTGCTGATCATGAGCACGCTGGCAGACTTGCTGGCGACTGCGCTCCACAACGCGTTCGTGTTCCAGAAACTGCAGCAGCAGTCGATTACCGATGGGCTGACGGGCATCAAGACGCGGCGATTCTTCTGGGAAGCGCTGTCTTCGGAATGGAAACGCGCCTCGCGCTCGGGACGTCCGTTCTCCGTGGTTCTGATCGACCTCGACAAATTCAAAGAGGTGAACGATACCTTCGGCCATTTGGAAGGGGACTTGGTGCTGGCGCGCGTAGGCAGGCTGCTTGAACAAAGGTGCCGGCAGTCTAACGTGGTGGCCCGCTACGGCGGTGACGAGTTCATCATCCTGATGCCGGAAACAGGGGTGGAGCAGGCGCGCGCCCTGGCGGAGCGCCTGCGGCTATGGCTGGTACAGGACGCCATGCTGGCGGAGCATGCCATCACGGGCAGTTTTGGCGTGGCCAGTTTTCCGGCACACGGGTTTTCGGCCGAGGACATTATCCGGGTGGCTGACGCCGGCATGTACTCGGCCAAGCATGCTGGTGGCAATCGTGTGTCGATGGCCGAAGAGTTTGGCGATGGAGAGAACGTCGCCGCGCAGCGGCAACAGCTGTCTACCTACATTGAGGGCTTCCTGCAGCGGGATCAAACCGGGAGCGATGACCTCGAGGAGTTGGCTGCCACGCTACGGAGGTTGTGTGGGGACGGGGAAGACTGCAACGTTCATGTGCTTCGGGAATCGATTGAGGCGCTGGCGCGGGCTGCTGAATCGCGCGAGTTTCATGCCGCCGGCCACGGAGACATGGTAGGGCGCTACGCGGAACTCATTGGCAGGGCACTGGCATTGCCCCCGGACGAAATCGTCGAGTTAACCTATGCGGGGCGCGTTCATGACGTGGGGAAGATTTTCGTGCCGGAGCGGATCGTCACCAAACCCAGCCCCCTGAATGAGGAAGAGTTCGCGCAGATGAAATCCCATGCGCGCGTGGGGGCCGAGATCGTGGGGACAATCCCCGGCAGCGTGATGCTGCAGAAGGCGGTCGAGCACCACCACGAAGCTTTCGATGGCAGTGGATATCCGAACGGGCTGCGCGGAGAAGAGATCCCGTTGTGGGGAAGAATTCTCGCGCTGGCGGACGCGTTCGTGAATATGACGACGGAACGCTCGTTTGCAGCGGCCAAGACCACGGAACAGGCGCTGGCGGAAATCGAGGCGCTGAGCGGCACCCGGTACGACGGGATGTTGGTGCGGGTCCTTTTGCGGCAGTTGAAGACAGGGAAAACTCCAAGTCTGGGAGATTAGGAAGAACGTGTGTCAGGTCTCAGATTTAGGTCTGAGGACAATCGAACCGATCTTTGCCCATCCTGCAAAAAAGCCAACTCACACACTTCAAGACTCAGGGGTCAAAACGAAAGGGTTGGATAGAGCTTAGAAATCAAGGTCCATGAGCCTGCCAACGGCGAACTGGCGCCCAGGACCTGCACTTGCAAATTTTCGCTCGGAACCCTGAAACTACTAGTCATGGCGGTCACTCTCTCCCTGGCAGGCAAAGTTGCGCTCATTACGGGTGGATCGCGCGGTATCGGCGCGGCCACGGTACGCTCCTTTGTGGCGGCGGGTGCGCACGTTCTATTCAACTACCAAAGCGCGAAAGGCTCCGCGGATGCGCTGGTCAAAGAGTGTGGCCAGGAGCACTGCGCGGCCGTCGCCTGCGATTTGGCCGGGCTGGAAACGGCCAAGGACCTGGTTGGAGAAGCGGTCAAACGCTTCGGCCGGCTCGACATCCTGGTGGCGAATCACGGCATCTGGCCGCCCAAGGACGTCTCCATTGACACCATGAGCGACGTCCAGTGGCGCGGAACCATTGCGGTAAATCTGGACAGCGTTTTTTCCCTGATCCGACACTCGGTGGCCCAGATGAAAAAGCAACAAGCACTGCAATCGAGCCAAGGCGGCCACATCGTTCTGGTGAGTTCGACCGCTGGGCAGCGCGGCGAAGCCTTTCACGTCGACTACGCGGCCAGCAAGGGCGCCTTAATCAGCATGGTAAAAGGTCTGTCGACGGAACTGGCTCCGGACGGAATTTATGTAAATTGTGTGGCGCCGGGGTGGGTTGGGACTGATATGTCGGTACCAGCCCTGAACGATCCGAAAACGCGAGAGGCCATCTTCTCAACAATCCCGATGGGGCGGGTGGGGACACCGGAAGAAATTGCGGCGCCCATCCTGTTTTTGTGTACCGAGCAGGCTGGGTTTATCACTGGGGAAGTCTTCAATGTGAACGGCGGCGCGGTACTGGCAGGCTAAGGAGCGATCAGCGCAGAACTGGAATGCGCGGTAGCCCATACAGCCACGGGCGCTGCTTTAGGCGTCTAATCAACTGAATCATGCGTTTACTTTTGGCAATCCTTATTCTGAGTGCCGCCGCGGGGGCACAGGCCGCAGGACCGCCACCGGCGGGATCTGCATCATCGCAATCTGCTCCGATTGCCCAGGAGAATGCCGCTAAAGCCAGGGCGCTGATCAACCAGGCGATCCAGGCTCTTGGCGGACAAGCCTACCTCGACATCCAGGACATGACCCAACAGGGACGCACGTACAGCTTCCATCGCGGCGAAGCCACCAGCGCGGGGATCCTGTTCTGGCGATTCGTGAAGTTTCCGGATAAAGAGCGCGTGGAAGTCACCAAGCAACGCGACGTCGCCTACGTCTACAACGGTGACAAAGGCTACGAAATCACATTCAAGGGTACCGCCGGGCTGGAGAGCAAGTTGCTCGACGATTTCCTGCGTCGGCGCGAGCACTCCCTCGAGTGGGTACTGCGCCGCTGGATCAACGAACCCGGGGTGGCCCTGTTCTACGACGGGCCCGCCGTGGCAGCCGACAAGCCGGCCGATCAGGTCAGCGTGCTCAATACCAAAAACGACAGCGTGACGCTCTATCTGGACAGCAGCACGCACCTGCCGATCAAGAAAATATTCACCTGGCGGGATCCCACCGACAACCTGCGGAACACGGAAGAGGAGATTTACGACGCCTATCGCCCCAGCCAGGGAATCATGACCCCGTACAGCATCACGCGGTTCTACAACGGAGAGATGTCAAATCAGCGTTTTCTAAACACCGTGACTTACAACACCGGGTTGAACGAATCGATGTTTGAAGCCAAGACGACCTACGACCCGAGTACCTTGCCGCAAAAGAAAAAATAGTGGCCCTTAAATCCAGCCGAAGGGTGTTGAACTAGAGCACAGGGCCGCGATGGCCCTGTCTGGGTATCTATCTCCAAATCAAGCAGATAGCCTTCCGCAGCCGGGTAGCGCAACCCTTTTGGGACAGGTAGTGTGGCTTTTTTGCCACATACAAATATTTGTCCCCGCCTGTAAGCTAGTGCGTATCAAACACATCTAGCTCCCCACTTGAAACAGGAACAGACAATCCGCATGGCGGTGGAATGCAAGGGTGTGGGCCTGCACAGCGGTGCTCCAGTGCAGCTAAAAATCCTGCCTGCTGCAACCGGTTCGGGGATCATTTTCCGGCGCACCGACCTGGACGATTTCGAGGTCGAGGCGACGGGGCGAAACGTGGCCCGCGTCAGCTACGCCACCAGCCTGATGAAAAAAGGCGTGCTGATTTCGACCACCGAGCACCTGCTCTCCGCCTTCATCGGGACAGGGATCGACAATGCCATCGTGGAACTCGACAACCTTGAGTTGCCGATTCTGGACGGCAGCGCCCGTCCCTTTGTCGAGATGATCCAAAGCGCGGGCATCCGCAAGCAGCGGCGCCTGCGCTCTTATATGCGGATACGGCGCGAGTTGGAACTACGCGAGGGGAACAAATTCATCGGGGTGTATCCGGCGGACAGCTATTCGGTTTCCTACACCATCGATTTTCCGCACCGGTTAATTGGCCGAGAGACCTTTCGGGTGGACCTGTCGGATGGGAATTACCTGCGCGAGATTGCGCCGGCGCGGACGTTCGGTTTTCTCCATGAGGCGGACGCGATGCGGCAGCAGGGGCTAATCCGCGGAGCCTCGACCGAAAATGCGATCGTGTTGACCCCGGAAGGCCTGATGAATCCTCCGTTGCGCTACGCGGACGAGTTCGTGCGGCACAAAGTACTAGATCTGATCGGCGATCTGGCGCTCGTGGGGAAGCAGATCCTCGGCAATATCGTTGCCGATCGAGCGGGGCATGCCATGCATACCGCGCTGGTGTCGCGCCTGCTTCGCGACAAGACGCTGTGGGAAGAGACTCCTATGCAGGAGACCACCACCGCGAGTTCCGCAGGCACGCACGCCCTCGCCAGCCATAGTGTCTAAGCGCCTTCCCTGCGAGCAGCACTCAACGGGCTAAGACCGTCTCAATCGACTAGGCGCTTCTCGGGAAAACGTGCGGCCGTAACTGGCCGCTGGGCCCTTCGACTGCACTGAGGACAAGCTCCTGAGGCCGTCTGCCCCCCAGGTGTTTGTCATGCGTGCCGAAGTGATTTCAGTCGGCTGGTTCGCAGGGGAAATCCTGCTCTGCGCTTTCAGAGCTGCGTTCCTGTATCAATCTCTCCAGCTCCACGCGGGCCTGGTCGATCATGCTGGCGACAAAGCGCTTCGCCACCGTTTGGCGCTCCGGCGACAAATCTTTCACCCGCATCGCCAGCAACGGCACATCCTCTTCCAGCCGGCGCAGGGTACGCTGCACGCGGGCAATTTTCACATCGTAAGCAAATGTGGCCAAAGGCCTCTCTCCTGACTTCACTTCCTTGCGAGCCCGGTCTTAGGGTGAGGATCCAGACCCTGCGGCCTTTTCCGCCGCCCTGATCAAAGCTTGAGGGGGCTTTCTGGGCGAGACAAGTCGCAAGCTTGGTGCCGCATGATCGGACAGCAGAGTGGGAATCCAGCGCCGCCATAGGAGCGGCAGACGAGGGCATCGGCGAGCCAGGTGGTCCCTGCTAACCCGCCAATTTCGCCCGCAGGCGGGTACGGGCCCGCATTTTAAGTTCGGAGCTGGATGCCGGGGCGGAAAGAGCCTGATCAGCGAATCGAGCCGGAAATCGATTCCAGCCGACGCATGATCCATTTTTCGAGTTGCTCGCGGAAACTGTCAGGCACATCCTGGAAGCGAATGCCGGCCCGGCCGAGGCCGTCAGCCCAGGCAACTTCGGCTTTGGGTTCCATGACAACGTTGGTGCCGGGCAGCGTGAACTGGATTTTGGCAATCGCATTCTTGGCGAGAGCACCGTCGAAATGAATCGCCATGCCGCCTTCGCTAAGATTGGTGGCCGTGGCTGGCATTTCCTCTCCCTGCTTGAACTGAACCTTTACAGGTATCTCGATGGGGCAGCGGAAATAGCGGCGCTTCTCCCTGACCATAAAACTGAGGGCGGTATTGAAACAACGCAGGGTACCAGCCGTGGTGACCGGTTTTTGCAGCACAAAATTCGCGCCCATTTCGAAAGCTTGTTGGGTGGTGGTCTTGCCGTTCAAAATGGCAAAGGATACGGAAGTTTTGTTGCTCGCATTTCGGCGCAGAGTTCGCAGGACATCCACACCACCCTGCAGATCGTCGCAGTCGATGATCACCGCATCAAACTTGGCAGAGGAAAGGATCTCAGCACCGGAACGGGCCGCGGCCGACACTTCCACCTCAATCGAGAGCTTTTCGAGGGTCGGGCGGAGGACGCGGACAACCTCCGCGTCGCGACACACGAGCAGGGACTCCAACGTCATAGCTCATTATTTTAGAATCGTGTCCGCAGGGGTAAAAGGCACGAAGGTAATCGGTTCCGATTGGCCGGAATCGCTCGTGGCTATGACCTTTTGGAGAACTCTGCGGCCGCAAACGGCCATGCTGCACGATTAAGCTGGCCGAGAAAGCTCCGGAAACCAGAAACTGTTCCCCGATGCGCAATCAAGTTTATCTATCGCTGGGCTCCAATCTCGGAAATCGCGAAGCCAATCTGAAATCCGCCATCCAGCGTCTGGAGCAGTTCGGACAAGTGGTGGCGGTTTCTTCGTTCTACGAGACCGAGCCGGTCGAGTTTACCGATCAACCCTGGTTCCTGAACTGCGCGGTCGCGCTGGAGACCGAGAAGACGCCCCGGCAGCTCTTGAGGGCAGTTTTGGCAGTCGAGGAAGAGATGGGCCGGCGCCGGACACAAAATAAGGGACCGCGCACGATCGACATCGACATCCTGCTGTTCGGAGCCTTGATCGTGGACATCAAAGGCCTGACGATTCCGCACCCCGCGATGCAGGAGCGCCGTTTTGTTCTGGAACCACTGGCGGAGATCGCACCCGAGGCGAGGCACCCGGTGCTCGGCAAGACAGCTCGGGATTTGCGCGACACATTACCGGGTGGACCGGTGGTCAGAAAATCAACGAAAGGCGCCTCGTGATCGACGGCTGAGGCTCTTCTCTGCGAAACCGACGAAGTTCGCACCCCCTGCGTGCGACTCAGTGTCCCTCAGTTCGCTAGGGCAAGATGATGCGGCTTCCTGGTGCCTCGGGAGTGGCAAGCGCGGATTCCCGCTCGGGGAACTGCGAAAAGAGAAAATCGAGGAAGGCTCGCGCCTTGGGCCGGCCGGACGTTCGACCGTGCGCCATCCGCACCAGGAATACGAGCGCTTTCAGGACTTCCGAGTCGCGCAGACGGGAATAGCCGGTGTGCTTCTGCTCCGCGTCGCGATACTCCTTCACCATGGTCTGGAGTTCGGAGGCCACGGCTTGCTGCGCCAGGCTTTGGGAGGGTTCTTCATAGTGAAGTCCGGAATTCACCAGCCGCTCGTAGCTTCGGGCAAGCGTGGTAAGTCCGGCAATCAGGTCGCGGTCGTGGAGGGATCGATCGGAGCGGGCGCTTTTGGCCAGGGCATAGCTCAAACCCATGATCAGGTGTTCGTGCTCGTAGAGGAACTGCTCGCCCAACTCCACCTGCAGGAAAAGCGCGGCTGGATCCAGATCGTCCGTGGAGCGCGGCTTTTCGTGCTCGCGCGCCTGCTGCAGGTAGGGGCACTCACCGGGACAGTCGAGCGTAACCTCGCGCTGCTCCCCGCAGCATTGCGGACAGATGCGTCCGTGCACGGCAGGACAGAAACGCTTTTCCTTGCGGATTTCGCAGATAGTGCAGCTCACGAAGAACCCCTCGGGTTCCATTATGGCATCCCGAACAGGATTGGGAAGGGAGCAAGAGGCTGCCTCCTGGCTGCCGTCCGACGCTGGTTGGCAGGGCCTTTCGAAGTGGTCATGCCGTCGAATCCGCGTTTTTTGTGCCCTTCTGAGCACTCTCCGTGCAAGAAACCGCATAAAATGCGGCTCAGACGCTATTTTTCCACAGGACGAGTGGTATAAGATGGCGCACATCGCAGCAAACCAACCGTTCCATTGAGGAGGATTCATGGCTTCAGGTATGACCAAGACGCAACTGGTGCGGCACCTCGCCGAGAAACTCGAGACCAACAACAAGACAGCAGCCACATTTCTGGAGAGTCTCGCCGACACCGCCATTAAAGAGACCAAGAAGAATGGCGTGTTCGTGGTGCCCGGCCTGGGCCGCCTTGTAAAGGCGCATCGTAAGGCCCGCGTGGGACGCAATCCGCAGACCGGTGAGCCGATTCAGATCAAGGCCAAGACCGTGGTGAAGTTCCGCGTCGCCAAGGCGGCTAAGGACGCGATCGCCCCCAAGAAGTAGTTTTCGATTTTTCAGGATTGAACAAAAAGAGGCCGGCTGCCAGCCGGCCTTCTTGTTTGCATGCCCAGGGTACAGCCGCTCTCACCCGCGAAACGAAACTTCGCGCCTATTTTGCGAAGTCATTCTTCACGATCTCGCCACCCTTCATCACGAACTTCACTTGCTCGAGTGTCGTGACGTCTTTCAGCGGATCGCCATCGACCGCGATGAGGTCCGCCCACTTACCGGGTTCGAGCGTGCCGATCTTACTGGACCAGCCCAGCAGGTCGGCGCCATTGATGGTCGCGGTCTGAATCGCCTGCAGGGGAGTCATCCCCAAGCGTACGTAAACCGCGAATTCGTGCGCATTCAGGCCATGCGGATAGACGGCGGCGTCGGTGCCGAAGGCGACTTTCACTCCGGCAGCGAAGGCTTTCTTGAGATTGTTCTGTCCGACCGCTGAAACCGACTGCATCTTGCGCACTACGAAATCAGGAGCATTGCGCTTGCTGAGATTTTCACGGTTCCAATCCATCAGGTAAAGCGTGGGAACAATGTAAGTTCCATTTTTCTTCAGGGTGGCGATCGAGTTGTCGTCCATCAGGTGTCCGTGCTCGATCGAGTCAACCCCCGCATCCGAAGCCCAACGGACGCCTTCCGCACCGTGCGCGTGCGCCGCGACCTTGCGTCCCAGGCGGTGTGCTTCCTCGACAATGGCCTTCATTTCCTCGCGAGTGTACTGGGAGGCATTGGGATCGTCGCCCTTCGACATCACGCCGCCGGTTGCGCAGATCTTAATAAGATCGGCGCCATACTTGATATTTTCCCGGACCTTGTGGCGCACGGCATCCACGCCATCGGCCACACCAGCTTCACTCGCGTGATATTCGGGCGCCAGCAAGTTGTTGTCGCAGTGTCCACCCGTAATGCCCATGGCAGGGCCGCTCACCAGCATGCGCGGGCCGGGGACATCGCCATCGTTGATGGCATCGCGCAGGGCCACGTCGCTGTAGCCGCCGGCGCCGACGTTGCGCACCGTGGTGAACCCGGCTTGCAGCGTCACCCGGGCGTTGCGCGCCCCCATGAGCGCTTCCCGGGGAGTGGCAATGCCCAGTCCCTCATAACCCAGATTCTTGGGGTCGAACGTCAAGTGAGTGTGCGCGTCGATCAGGCCGGGAAGCACGGTGGCGTTGGAAAGATCGATGGTCTCGGTTCCAGGCGCAGGCTTTGCGTCGGCGGCCGGTCCGATACTCACGATCTTGTCGCCTTCGATAACGATCGCCTGGGCGGTCAGGGTGTTGCCACTCTTGACGTCGAGCACGCGGCCCGCGCGAATGATGACTCGGCGGGGTGCGGGAGCGGCTGGCGACTGTGCCGACATGGATACCGCCATCAGCATCAGGGCGGGACAGAGGCGAATCGGGAGTTTTCTGGCTTCGCGGGTCATTCGTTTCCTCGGAGAAGAAGTAGCGGCAAGCAGAATAGCGAAAATCGGGCCGCCCGCGCGAGCTTTATGGCTGCTTGCGGAGGACAGCGTCGAGTCCCCAGGTACGGCCAGCATCGGACACGTAGAAGATGAGAAACAGGAACAAGAGGGGGATTGCATCCAGTTCGGCTCCGAAATAACGCCAGAAGGCCACGCCGTGCCCGGGCGCCCACCAGGTGGCTAGGACCAGGTTGAGCATGAAGAGCGCGCCCAGCACCGAACCAGCCCGCACGCATAGTCCCAATAGCAAAGAGAAGGCAATGCACAATTCGAGAACTCCGACGGCATATCCAAAGAAAACGGCGTGGGGCAGGATGACGTTCGCCAGAAACGGACGGTATAAAGAAACCGCCTCGCCCTGGATGTAACCCTGCAGGTATTGCTGGAACCCGCCGTGCGCGAAGGCGCGGTCCGCCACCTTGTATTCGCCAAAAAGAAGAAAGAGAAAGCCTGTGGCGAAACGAACCACGGCGATTGTCTTGGCCACGGCAGGAGGCTGGTCAGGCATGAAGGGTTGGTGAAGCGACGGCCGGCCTGCTATAAGCGGTGTGAATAGGTTCCGCCCGTGGCCGATGCCGCATCGAGATTCTCCCAAGTAGTGTGATACGCCGACTCGGGCGCCGGGCGGTGGCCCCTAGCCACCCGGCCCGTCATTGCTGACGTACTGCTCGAGCGAGTCCAGTTCCTGGGTAAGTCCGTCGATGCGCCATTCCAGCAGATTTCGGATCGAGAGTATACCGAGAAGCTTTCCGTCGTTATCAACCACCGGCAGGTGACGGAAATGACGTTCGACCATGGTAGCCATGGCTTCGCCTGGGCCGGTTTCCTGGGTCGCCATTTCAACCGGCGTGGTCATCAAATCGCGCACCGGGGTAGTTTCTGGATCAAGCTTCGTAAGCGCGAGTTTTCGGAGCACATCGCGCTCGGTGAAAATGCCCGCCACCCGGCCTTCCCGATCTACCACCCCGACCGCGCCCACATGAAAATCGAGCATCTTGTGGATAGCGGCAGCCACGGTCGCCTCGACGGGAACGGCGGCAACTTCCGGATCGCAGAGTTGTAACAAATCCATAGACACCTCCGGGCTAACGAGACTGGCGCGAAAGATTGGGGAATTATGAACCCCGCACGGCTGGTGTCAAGAGATTCCGTCGAGGAAATGGAAAATTTGCGGCCGAGGTCGAGGGGTGAGCCGTTAGTCGCCGGTCTTCGGCCCAAGCGGCTCGGTTTGGCTGGAGACTGGCGACTGCTAACGAGTCTCGCCCTTGAATACTTTCCCGTCTTTCATCACGAACTGTACGTTGCCCAGTTCCTTGATGTCCCTCAGGGGGTCGCCCGGGACAGCGACGACGTCCGCAAAGGCCCCGGGCGCGATGACCCCGATCTGCCCAGTGCGGTCGAGCATGTCGGCGGCGCGACTGGTTGCGCTTCGGATGGCGTCCATCGGAGTCATGCCGAACGCGACCATGCGCGGGAATTCCTGGGCGATGGGCTCGGTCCACGGAATCCCGCCGATGTCGGTGCCGAAGACAATCTTGACCCCTGCCTTCATAGCTTTCTTGAAGCTCTCTTCGTGAGCGGAGGCGCGCAAGCGGTCCCGTTGGCCCGCAGGGGTATCAGGAGGGGCCCAATCCGTGTAATACACGGAAATCGTCGGGCAGTACCAGGTACCCTGCTTGACCATCTGGGCAATTTGCGCGTCGCTGATCTGGAGTCCGTGCTCAATGGAATCGCAGCCGCCATCCAAAGCACGCTGCAGGCCGATGCCGCTATAGGCGTGGCAGGCGACCTTCCGGCCCCAGCCGTGAGTTTCGTCAACGATGGCCCTGAGTTCTTCGAGGGTGAGCGTGGGCTGCGAAACCAGTTCGCCATTCTTGCCCACCCAGGAGCGATGCGTCATGTACACCTTGATCCAGTCGGCGCCGTGGTCGAGTTGTTCGCGGGCGGCCCTTGCGCGCCTCGACCGGGCCGTCAATGATCTCGACGCCCTTGGGCAGAGTCAGCTCGGGCGCGTAGTCTTCCAGCGGGTACCCTCCGGTAGTCGAGATCGCGCGCGTGGCGACCAACAGGCGCGGGCCGGGAATAAAGCCGCCGTCAATGGCTTGCTTGATGCCGACATCGCCATAGCCGGCTCCCTCGGTCTCGACATCTCGCAACGTCGTAAAACCCTGCTCCAGGGCACGGCGTACGGCAACCGTCGCGCGCGCCGCTCGCAGCGAAGCCGGATACTTCAGGATGTTGACGTCGTATCCCCCTTCGGCGGGGTCTTCTCCTTGCAGAAAAATGTGGGTGTGGGAGTCGATCAGGCCGGGAAGAACGGTAGCTTTCGAAAGATCAATGACGGTGGCGCCGGCTGGAATCTTCGCGCTGGCGGCGTCGGCAATGCTGTCGATGCGGTTCCCGCGGATGATGATGACCTGCTCGCGCCGCGGCGCGTCTGATTTTCCATCGATCAGGGTGCCGGCTCGAATCACCGTGAAGGTATTGAGCTGGGGCGCGGCCTCCTGGCTTTGGGCCGCCAGCCACAGACTTGCCGCGAGCGTGACGAGCACAACTCCACGAAAAGTTCTCATGCGATGAATCTCCTGGGAGTCGGATTGTACGACGGCCGGGTGGGAGTGGCGAAGCTTTGTGCCGGGAAAGCGTCCCAACCACCACCAAGGGGCACGAAGGAACACGAAGGAAATTCCTGGAGCCAGATTGTGGCGATGAAGGGATCTCTTTATTTAGTGCTCTTAGTGGGTGATCTGGTTTTCAGTCGCTGTTCCCGATATAAGCGTCGGCCTCGATTTCGACCAGCATATCGGGGTCGACCAGCCCGGTGACGCCGACCATGGTCGAGGCGGGGCGGATGTCGCGGAAAAATTCTCCGTGAGCGCGGCCGATTTTTTCCCAGTCAGCAATATTCATCACGAAGGCGCGCGTGCGCACCACGTCTTTCATGCTGGCCCCAGCTTTTTGCAGAGCTGCCTCAATGTTCTTGAGCACCTGCACGGCCTGTGCGTAGGGGTCCCCGATGCCGACGATTTTTCCATCGGGTCCGGTTGCGGTGGTGCCGGCGACGTGCACGTAAGGGCCAATCCTGACTGCCCTACAGTAACCAACCACCGGTTCCCAAGGGGTACCGCTCGAAATATTTTTGCGTTCGACAGGCAATGAAAGATACCTCTGGCCGATGATTCTAGTGAAACTACGCGCTTCGCGCGAATCCGTTGCTAGCAGTCGAGGAAGGTGAGTGCCAGGAAAAGCCTGTACAACGTTGTTGGCTAGTGCGTGTTTCTAAATGTGAGTGATCGGATTTTTGAGTGGCTTACAAAAGTCACTTGCGTTCGAGTAAGAGCTGGGTTAAGTAGTCAGTTCAGTGTTAGAGAAATCCGCGCTGGGCGCGGATCGTGGGGGCCCGATGAGCGTGATTCCGGAGTCGCATCCGTTGCGGCAGTTTTTCACGGAAATGGTGGGACGTCACTACGCGGAAGAAATTGGAATCCGCGATCCGCAGTTGGTCGCCTACGTGGCGCACCTGCTGACGGAATTCTGCGACGTCGAACAACTTTTCAAGATTCAGAACGCCACCAATCGCCCCCTCGATGACGTCGGCGAAATGCTGCTGGAATCGGATCCGGTCTACGGGCCGGCACCTTCTTTCGACCGTGAGCGCCAGGTGCGCAAACACATCGGAGACTTCACGCTCTTCTTCGCGGGCATGTTCCCCGAGAGTGTGAACCAGTACCGCTTGCGCCGGCAGCGGCTCGAAAGCCTGATCGACTGGATGAAGGCGGGCAAGGAAAGCTACTACATCGTTTCCAAGTTCGAGCACTTTGAATACGCCAAGGTCGCGCCCCTGTTCGCAAACCTTTCCCGCAACTTTGAACAATGCGTGTATGGACTCAACCGCGTGAAGAACGAACTGGAGGAACTGCAGCATCCCATCGTTCGCCGGACACAAGAATTCCTGATGTAGTCGGCAGGGCAGGGATAGTTTCGAGACAGCAGGCGCTGGAGGCGTGGTCCGCGCCTTACGAGCGCCGGTAGAAGCTCAGGGCCACATCGCTCTGCACCAGCTTACGGTACCTTCTCAGCGAGCCGAGCTCGTCGCCAGGCTCGAACTTCTTCAGGTGCTCGGCAATCGCCTCCGCCGTATTCCGCAGCACAGGAGACTCGCTAAGGGCCTCCAAGGTCTCTCGATATTCTTCTGCTTTGCCGTAAGGGGGATCAAGGAAGGCGTAGTCGAGGGCCACGCCCTGAGCCTCCATGCGGCGCAAGGCCTTTTGCACGTTGCTGTGAATAAGCTCAAATCCAGTCTTGATCTGCAGGGAATCGAGGTTTTCCTGGATCAAACGGCCCGCCGGGGCGGACGATTCTACAAAATAGACCTTGCCGGCCCCGCGACTTAAGGCTTCAATCCCGACTGCGCCTGTGCCGGCATACAGGTCCGCCCAGGTGGAACCCTCCAAGGCCCCGGGATTTCCCGCCGTCAGCACGTTAAAAAGGGTTTCGCGCAAGCGGTCAGCCGTAGGGCGAATCCCCGTCCCGGGCAGCGAACGTAAGGGTCGGCTCCGGTACTGGCCAGCGATGACTCTCAGAGGCTCTGTCCTTCCGTTACGACAAAATCGCAGCGATACGGTTCCCAATCGAATCTAACTATATAGAATGAAGGCAGCCATAAGCCTTTGGTTGCGGCGTGTCGGTCAAAAGCTGACCGCGGGTGACTGAAGAATGGCGACTGGAGACTGATGAGAAACTGGTCCATCTCGATTGGCAGGCTGTTCGGAGTCGAAATCCGCCTCCATTTTACATTCGTGTTTTTGCTGGCCTTCATCTGGATGGCGGAATCGGCAATGAAAGGCAATAGCACTCCCGGCCGAGTGCTGGCGCTGGTAGGAGTCGTATTCGGCTCGGTCGTGATCCACGAGATGGGACACGCCTTGATCGCCATGCGCGAAGGGCTGCAGGCGAAAGCAATTATCCTGCTTCCGATCGGCGGGATTACCCTTCTGGATGATACTCAACCCGTCACGGCTCCGGCACCGGGGCAGGTCCGGTGGAAACGCGATATCCGCATTGCGGTTGCCGGGCCACTCGTAAACATTCTGCTTGCGCTGGTCGCCGGCATCATTGTGCTGGCCAAGTTTCCCGAAGCGCATCTCTGGACCAAACCATTTATTCATTCGAACCATCTGCTGCGCAGCCTGGTATGGACCAACCTCTACCTGGGCGTGTTCAACCTGCTACCCGCGTACCCGATGGATGGCGGACACATCCTGCGAGCGGTGTTTTCGCGCCGCATGGACGTGGTGCAAGCTACACGGCGTGCGGTGTCCATCGCGCACGCCTTGGCTCCGCTGGTGATCGTGGTCGGCATGCTGCTGCTGTTTCAGGGTGGATACCCGGACAGCTATCTGCTGGTCACGCTGGGATTTTTCCTTTTGATTGGGGCGCAGGTGGAGGAACGGTCCGCGGTTTTTCAGAAAGTGCTGGAAACGGTGCATCTGGAAGATGTGATGCTCACGGACTTCGCCACGCTCTCGCCAGCCGACACGCTGGAGGACGCGCTCGACAAGGCCGTGCACACCCTGCAGGATGACTTTCCCGTGGTGCGCGGCGGCGACATGGTCGGAGTGATTTCGAAGGCCAACATCCTCGACGCGCTGCGCATGGAAGGGAACGGCTACGTGCAGTCGGTCATGAACCGGATCTTCGAAGTGTCGTCGCGCCAGGAATCGCTCGCTTCGGCATTCCGCAAACTGAATTCACGGAACCTCAGCATCATCCCCGTAGTCGAAGACCAGCGACTGGTCGGCATCATCACGTTGCAGAACCTGATGCACTCCATGTCACTGCTGGCGGAGAGCCGCAAGCTCCGCAAAGAAGCTCTGAACTCCTAAAAATCCAAGCAGCGACGCGTAACGTCAGGGGCGACGCCCTTGTCTGCCCAGCGGAGCGTAGCTCGGCAATTTTGCCGCCGGAAGGCACGGCCATCAGAACAGTCGTATGGCCTTCGCCTGCTCGATGGCGGGAATCTTCCGCAGTGCCTTCAAAACATCCTCCGGGACGCGCCCATCCACGTGCACCACGGCGACCGCCTTCCGCCCGGAAGTCTTTTTTTCGGTCCCTCCGTTACCCGACTGGCGCCCCAGCGAAAAATCCGCGATGTTGATCTTGTGCTCTCCCAGAATCGTGCCCACTTTCCCGATGACGCCTGGCACATCGCGATTGCGCAGGTAAATGAGGTTGCGCTCGAGCGGCGCCTCCACATCGATGTCGTCCACCGACAGTAAACGCGGCGCGTGCCCGTGCAGCACGGCGCCTTTCACCCGATGCTCCTGTCCCAGCGTCTTGAGCAGGACGGACAACACGCTGCCCGAGCCGCCGGTTGAACTCTTGGGCTTGTGCAGTTCGTTCACGCGCAAACCACGAGAGGATGCGATCGAGGCGGCGTTCACCAAGTTTGCCTTTTCGTCGAGCACCTGGTTCAGAATGCCTTTGATGGCCGCATTGCGGATAAGTTCCGTTTTCCATTCCGCGATGTGGCCGCTATAACGCAGGGAGATTTCTTCGAGCGTGCCATCGCTGACCTGGGCAAGGAACGAACCCAGCCGTTCGGCGAGCACGACATAGGGTTGCATCTCGGCGTACTCTTCGTGCGATACCGACGGGACGTTCACCGCATTCTGAATCACGCCGCTCTTCAAATATTCCTTCACCTGCAGAGCAATCTGATAGCCGACCGCCTCCTGGGCCTCGTGGGTGGCGCCGCCGATGTGAGGCGTCAGGATGACGTTGTCGAGGGCGCTCAGCGGCGAGTTCTTCAGAGGCTCTTCCTGGAATACGTCAAGGGCAGCGCCGGCAACGTGACCTTGCTTGAGCGCCTGGGCCAGGGCGGCTTCGTCCACCAGTTCACCGCGAGCGCAATTCACGATCCGCACGCCCTTCTTCATCTTCCGGATGGAATCAGCATTGATCATGCCGGTAGTCTGCGGTGTAAGCCCCACGTGCAGGGTAAGGTAATCGGCCAGCGCCAGGACTTCCTCCAGTTTGCACATGCGGATGCCCTGCGCCTTGGCCACGCTCGCCGACACGAACGGATCGTGGCCCACGATCTCCATGCCGAATGCAGTGGCGCGGCGGGCGACTTCCATGCCGATCTTGCCCAGCCCGACGACGCCCAGCGTTTTTCCGCGCAGTTCCGTACCTTGCAGGGATTTCTTTTCCCACTTACCGGCATGCATGAGGGCATCGGCGCGGGGAACGAAGCGCGCCATGCTCAGCATGAGGCCGAGCGTGAGCTCCGCGACCGCCACCGCATTCGCGCCCGGGGTGTTCATCACGGCAATGCCTTTGCGGGTAGCGGCTTCCAGATCCACGTTGTCGACACCCACCCCGGCGCGTCCCACCACGCGCAGCTTCGGCGCATGTTCGAGTAAAGCGGCATTTACCTCGACGGCGGAGCGCACGATGAGGGCGTCGGCGCTCGCGAGGTGAGAGGTCAGCTTGCCCTCAAGCTGATCATGGGTGATCACAACCCAGCGCGGCTCGTGGAGAAGAGCCACGGCGGAAGCAGAGATTTTCTCAGCAACGACTATTTTCATTTCGTGTATGGGTTCCGGAACGATTGAATCCTAGCAGACCGGCGTAGCCAACGGCCTGCTGCTTGTCGTCTGAAAAGCGGTGGCCACGGAGCGAAATAGTTTCACGCTAGGCATTGTTCAAATGCGCGAATGGTTGCCGTTTGCCCCGTGGCCGCACGAACTCTACTGGTGATGAGCTCCGCCGAACATTTCCTCGGGACTTTTTTGAGTCTGCGTGTAGCCAGCCGGAGGAGCGAACAGACCGGCGTCTACCGAGTCGGCGGAGAAGCTGGTGACCTCGGTCTGCATGTCCATCAACGAGCCCGGAGTGCTCGGAGGATTGGCAGTACTCGCATCGGAGGCTTGGGCTTCCTGCTGCTTTTGCTGTTTCTTCTTGAACATTCCGCCTAAACCTTTCATCACCGCTCCGCTCGCAGTTGTCGGGACGGAATTGTCTTCGTGTTGCGGGGGCGGCGGGGGCGGCGGAGGCGGAGGGGCGGGTTGAGCCTGTCCAGAAGCGCCTGCTGTGCCGTTTCCGGCCATGGTCATGCTGACATAAGAAGCCATGGGCATGCCGGTGATGTGAGCCATATTGCTCTTGCGCAGTTCGGCAAGGCTGACCTGCACGTTGCTGTTCGCCATGCCTTGCATCATCTGGCCGGGCATCCAGTCAAGTTCCTTGGCCAGCTTGAGATAGAACTGGCGGATTTCGTTGTAGCCGGGGACGTCCGGAGCAATCCACTGATCGCTGTTCAGAACGGTGGAGATCTGCTGACCCTGCGCCTTCGGGTCATCCGACTCCATCAGCATCTCTACCTTGGCTTTCACTTCCTTGGTGGGAAGGCCGAGGATGGTGCGGGTTGCGCCGGTCTCATTGCTTTCAAACTTCGGGGTGATTTTTACGTTGGTGTTCTGCGCCTTCTCAGGATGCTTGGCTTGCTCTTCCTTCATTTTTTCCTGCATTTCCTGCTGTTTGCGTTGCATGGCCTGCTTCATCTCTTCGAAGGTCATGATGCCGTAGGTCTTGGTTTGCGGATCGATTTCGATGAAGCGCTTGCCCTGCAGATCGATGATCTGAATCTTGCCGTCGGAGTGTTCATCCCGCATCTGGTTGCCTTTGACGTACACCGTGCGCGTGGTGGGCGCCATGGTTTGCTTCACGTTTTTGCTGAACACGGATACAAACTTGACGGCACCCATCATGGCGCCGCCGGTAATTTTGGTGGTTTCGGAATACTTGAAATCCGCGCGGCAGATACCGCACATCATCAAAGTCGCCGTGAAGAGGGCTGTACTGCTCTGCATTCGCATACACACTCCCATTCGAAGAAAGCGGGGGATGAAGGTTTCGAGCGGAACAACGTTCATTCGCTCCCTGCAATTTCCCGGTAGCTTGCCACCCCAATGTGCAGTTAGCGTCCGGCACCGGCGACTTCGGTTTGGCGCGCAAAAACCTCCTGGGCCGCGCGCACGGCGGCTCCAAAAGCGACCGGCTTGCCGCTGACGTGCGCCATAACGTGTTCGAGAGCGGCCAGGGCTCCAATGGTGTCGAGATAATCGTAGTAACCGATGTGCGCCATGCGGAAGAGCTTGCCCTTCATCTCACCTTGCCCGTTGGCCACTACGGCATTGAACGATTCCCGGAATTCTTTGACAATCGCGCCCGAGTCTACACCGGCGGGAGCTTCAATAGCAGTGACGGCCGCCGCGGGAGACGAGGCTGCAAATAGTTTCAATCCCAACGCTTGTACACCGGCACGGGTCATCTCCGCCGCCATCTCTGCATTGTTGACCAAATCTTCGCGGCCGGCGGCCAGTTTGCCATTCCCCATCTGCCGGATGTAGTCGAGCGCGGCACCCAGCGCGGCAAATAGTGACGTCGCTGGCGTGTAGGCCGACTCGCCTTTGGCAGCGGATTTGCGCTCTTTCCGCAAATCAAAATAGTAGCGCGGGGATTTCGTCGTCTCCATGCGCTGCCAGGCACGCTCGCTTACCCCGCAGTAGGCCAGCCCGGGGGGAATCATGAGCGCTTTCTGCGATCCCCCGATGATGACGTCGACTCCCCAGGCATCGATATCGAGATGGGTAGTACCCAGACCCGTGATGGCATCAACGACGAGCAGGGTGTCGCCGCCCTGAGCGCGAACCAGTTTCGCAATGCTCTTCACGTCATGGCGCGCGCCAGTGGAAGTCTCCGTCGCCTGCATGTAGACCGCGCGGACATCAGGAGTAAGCCGAGGGCGTATCTCATCGAGCGAAAAGGTCTGACCGTAGGGCTTGCTGAGCGCCTCGACGTTGCATCCGTAAGCTTTGCCGAGCGCGGTCCAGCGCTCGCCGAACTTTCCAGCCGTGAGAACCAGGATCTTGTCGCCGGGGGAAGTGAGGTTCGAAACGTTTGCCTCCATCACGCCGGTTCCGGAGCAGGCCAGCACCAGCACGTCGTTCTGGGTGCCGATGAACTCTTTCATGTCGGCCAACACACGAGTGAACAGGTTGCGGAAGTCTGCGGTGCGATGGTGGGCGGTGAATGCGGCTTCGGCGAACTGGGCCGCTGGAAGAAGAGGGGTCGGGCCAGGGGTGAAGAGGCGGTTTTTGCGCAGCATGATAGGAGTCCTTGAAAAACGAGGATGGCTGATAGTTTATCGGAAGCGGCAGAGTTGGCGCACGTTCGGGAGAATTTAGGGAGTTGTAGAAAGCTCGCACCGACCATCCCGTCTTCTGCGCCGGAGTGGTGGCTGTGGGCGACCGACTATAATTGGCCCACTATGAGCCTGATCGATCAGATTCAAAAAGACCTGGTGGCCGCGATGAAGTCGAGGGATGAGTTGCGCCTTTCCTGCCTGCGGATGGTGAAAACCGCCCTGACCCTGCGGCAGACCGAAAAAATGGGCCCGCTCGACGACAAGGAATCGCAGCAGGTGCTGACCACCCTGATCAAGCAGCGCAAGGAATCCGTCGAGCAGTTCACCAAGGGCGGGCGGCAGGAGATGGCCGACAAGGAAGCGGCCGAAATCAAGGTGATCGAGGGCTACCTGCCGAAAGCGGCGGGCGAAGATGAGATTGTGGCTGGCGTGAAAGCTGTCATTGCCGAGATGGGGTCGCCCACCATGAAAGACATGGGAGCTGTGATGAAGAACGTCATGGCGCGTTTTTCTGGAGCAGGCATGCGGGTCGACGGCAAAGTAGTCAGTGAAGCCGTAAAGAAAGAACTAGCCGAAAAATAGGCACGACCCACATGGGGCAGACGCACTCGTCTGCCCCATCGCCCCCAGCCTTGCGAGGTTTTGTCCGCGTCCACACCGATCCCTAACCTTCAGCCGCTCACCTTCGCCATCAAGGAAGGTCTCTCGTTGTCTCCGGATTACACATTCTGAAGGCAAGCGGAGCTGTGCTCGGCCGCCCTGATGGGCCGTGGGCGGCGTGTTACTTGCTTCGCTGCAGTTCCCGGTAGGCTTCGCTTTTGGACACGCCCATCTCTTTGGCGACTTTCTTCAGAGCTGCTTTCTCATCAACGTTTTCTTCGGACATGATCTGATTCACCCGCTGGCGGACCGATACCCGGCTTGCGGGTGGGCTCTGCTCCGTCTCCTCCGCCTTCGCGATCAGCAGCGTAATTTCACCTTTCACGTCACCGCGAGATTTCAGGGTTGCGAGCAGATCGGCCGCCCGGCCGCGAAGAAACTCCTCGTGGATCTTGGTTACTTCACGCGCAACTACCACATGGCGGCCGGGCCCCAGGACTTCAACGATATCTTCCAGGGTTTCCAGCACGCGGTGCGGAGCTTCGTAGAAAACCTGGGTGCGAGGCGAGGGACGGATGCTTTCGAGCAGGGTTCTGCGTTCTCCGCGCTTGGCGGGCAGGAAGCCGCTGAAGCGGAAAGAGTCAGTGGGCAGCCCGCTGGCCACCAATGCCGCCAAGAAGGCTGACGCTCCGGGAATCGGTACGACTGGAACATGGTGACGCACGGCCAAGGTGATCAGGCGAAATCCCGGATCGGAAATGCCTGGCATGCCCGCGTCCGTGACCAGTGCGATCTTCGCCCCACCCTCGAGATCAACCACCAGTTCGGCGGCCTTCGTCATCTCGTTGTGCTGGTGGTAACTGATGGTGCGAGTGCCAATGCCGTAGTGGTTGAGGAGTTTCTGGGTCTGGCGCGTATCCTCGCAAGCGATCAGGTCAACGCCCTTGAGCACGCGCAGGGCGCGTAGTGTGATGTCTTCCAGATTGCCAATCGGCGTCGCGACCAGGTAGAGCGTGGGGCCCGGATCAAGCGGCGTGGACTTCGGTGAAGGCTCGGCATCCGGCGACATGGCGGGAAGGATACCATCGCAGGTGTTGTGATCGTAGATCACATTGATGCTGCGCGTTTAGCACTTCGCAGTTGTCGGTGCGCCTGGACCGTATGCTGAGTCTGAGTTAAGTCCGCTCGCCTCGTAATCGCCAATCTGGCTGCAAATTGACGCGACCCGCGCATTCCCCCTAGAATCTAACTATTCGAGAGGCCGGCCAGAAAATCCCGCGCGCGGCCTGGCAGTTTCCTTAGGAAAACCGGAGTCTCATGCCACTTTACGAATACCAGTGCAAGAAGTGCCATCACCGCTTCGAGCGGATCCAGAAGTTCTCCGATCCCCATGTGAAGAAGTGTCCCGATTGCGGAGGTGCGGTCGAGCAGGTCGTCTCGGCGCCGGCCGTGCAGTTCAAGGGATCCGGTTGGTACGTGACCGACTACGCCAAGAAGTCCTCCAGCGGCACCGCCACGTCGTCGAATAATGGGCAGTCGGGCGGCGGGGATTCGAGCGGCAAAAAGGACGAGAAGAAGGAAACTAAGCCAGAAAGCTCAAAGTCTGAGAGTTCGAGGTCTGAGAGTTCGAGGTCTGAGAGTTCGCGGTCTGAGAGTTCGCGGTCTGAGAGTTCGAGGTCTGACACTTCCAAGTCTGACAGTTCGTTCCGGAAGAAAAGGTCTTAAACCGCAGAGGGCGCCGAGAACCTCCGCAGAGAGCGCAGAGGCCTGAGCCGTTGGCTTGACCCTCTTGCGCCGATCTCGAGTGCTAAGAGCTCACGGCCGAAAGCTAAGAGCCGAGACCGCTCAATTCCCCAGATAACTGAAAACTAATGTGTTACGGGCTGGCCTGCCCGATTGAGTCTTTTGGCCGGCTGGTTCATCTAAATACACGATCAATGAATGATCGTTATAACGTATATCGACGATCGAAAGGAAATTTCGATGATTACGCTACGACGGAGCAAGGAACGCGGCGGGGGCGATTACGGCTGGCTCAACACCAAGCATACTTTCAGTTTCAGCGATTACTGGGATCCACGCTGGATGGGCTTTCGATCGCTGCGGGTGATCAATGAAGACTATGTGGCGCCCGCGTCGGGCTTCCCCACCCATCCTCACAGCGACATGGAAATTATCACCTACGTGCTCGAGGGCCAGCTGGAACACAAGGACAGCCTGGGTACGGGTTCGGTGATCCTGCCGGGCGACGGGCAGCGCATGACCGCTGGACGCGGGATCCGGCACAGCGAGTACAACCCGTCGAAGACCGAGCCGGTGCACCTGTACCAGATCTGGCTCCTTCCCGAAAAGAAAGGCCTCGAGCCTAGCTACGAGCAGAAGAGTTTCCCGACCGAGGAAAAACAGGGCAAGCTGCGGCTGATTGCTTCCCCGGATGCGAAAGACGGTTCGGTGAAGATCAGGCAGGACGCCCGCCTGTACGTTTCGCTTCTGAAGCCGGGAGAAGAAGTGACGCACGCTTTCGGCACCCACCGGCACGGTTGGTTGCAGGTCGCCAAGGGCAGCGTGGAAGTGAACGGCCAAAGCTTCGAGCAGGGCGATGGCGCCGCCATCAGCGATGAGCCGAAATTAAACATCAAAGGCGCTCAGGATAGTGAAGTGCTGCTGTTCGACTTGGCTTGAGCGAGCTTCCACTCGTAGGGGTTTCAAGGTGTTCGGATGAGAGCTCCGGTGCGCTGGCCAGCGCTGGCGACTGAATACCTTGAGACCCTCTCGTCATCTGCCTCTATTTCTGGTTTCGCACATCCAATTCCCATGCAGTGTCCAGCTGGCGTGACTGGGGTCGCGAGCGTTTTCCTGCTAGCCGCGGCTTATCTGATTTCGATTGGCCTGGTGATGATACTTTCTCCAGGGAGCGTGGGAATGCGCACCGGGGCGTCGCTGCTTGGCGGCCTGGAACTAGCCGGACCTTACATGTTTCTGCTCACCGGCGCCGTCGCTGCCGTTACCGGACTGGGCTTGTTGCGACTGAACAATTGGGCGCGGCGGGTTGCCATCGCATTGGCGATACTGGGCGTCCTGTTGCTGGTTCCGAGCGTATCGAGCGCCGTGGTGGATTTCCGTGCAAGCACCTTGGCATGGGGCGGGTTCGGGGTGATGATCCGGGTGATCATCGCGTGGTATCTGTTCCAGGAACCCGTGCGTATAGCTTTTCAGCAGGGCTAGAGAAAAAGTTTGCCGTCATTGGGGAGCGCGGGCAACTTGCCCGAGCCACGCCGGATGGGTTCCGGCGGCCCTCCTGAGGCGCCGGGCTGTTTCCATCCCAACACCACAAAAAAGGACGGGGCGGGTAGCCGCTCGTCCTTTTCTGCGTAATCTCACTTAGTTCTTCGCCTTGGCTGGCTTCTTCTCCCCGACGCGCTCGCTCACGGTGAAGGTCAACTTGCCGGCCCGCTTGTCGGCGTCCACGATCACGTGATCGCCATGTAGCACTTCGCCGTCCAGAATCTTCAGCGCCAGCGGATCCTGAATCAGCCGCTGGATGGCGCGCTTCAACGGGCGAGCACCAAACGCCGGATCGTAACCCTCGGTCAGGATGAGTTCTTTGGCAGCGTCCGTCAGTTCGAGCGAAATCTTGCGCGCGGCCAGCTGGCGGCGCAGATCCTCCAGCCGCAACTCAACGATCTTGACCAGCTGTTCCTTGCCCAGCGGATGGAAGACGATAATGTCGTCCACGCGGTTCAAGAACTCCGGCTTGAAGTATCCCGCCAGCGAGTTGGTGACTTCCTTGGCGGCTTTCTCGAAGTCCTCTTCCGTGCGAATGTTCTCGGCCACCAGGTGGGACGAGCCGATATTTGAGGTCATGATGATGATGGTGTTGCGGAAGTCGACCTGGCGGCCCTGGCCGTCCGTCAAGCGTCCATCGTCCATGATCTGCAGCATGATGTTGAACACTTCGGGATGCGCCTTCTCAATCTCGTCAAAGAGCACGACCGCGTAGGGACGGCGGCGGATCTGCTCCGTGAGTTGGCCGCCTTCTTCGTAACCGACGTATCCCGGGGGCGCGCCAATCAGGCGGGAAACAGCGTGCTTCTCCATGTACTCCGACATGTCGATGCGCACCATGGCGTGCTCGTCGTCAAAGAGAAATTCCGCCAGTGCGCGCGCCAGTTCGGTTTTCCCCACGCCAGTGGGTCCGAGGAAAATGAAGGAGCCAATCGGGCGCTTGGGGTCGCTGAGGCCCGCCCGCGAGCGCCGTATCGCATTGGCCACGCGCTGCAGTGGCTCGTCCTGTCCGACCACGCGCTGGCGCAAGCGGTCTTCCATGGTGACGAGCTTCTTGACTTCGCTCTCCAGCATTTTGGAGACGGGTATGCCCGTCCACTTGGAGACGATGCGAGCGATGTCTTCCTCGTCAACTTCTTCCTTCAGCATGCGCCGGGCGCTGGTCTTCTCCAGCTGCGCGGTGAGTTGTTTGAGCTCCTCTTCCACTTGCCGGATAAGGCTGTAACGAATCTCGGCCACGCGCTGCAGGTTGCCTTTGCGTTCTTCGGCCTGCTCTTCGATGCGCAGTTGTTCGAGCTTCTCTTTCAAGGCACGCTGCCGGCCGATCAGATCCTTTTCCTGCTTCCAGGCCGCCTTGAGGGTGTTCGACTTCTCGCGGATTTCGGCCAGTTCCCTATCGATCACCGCCAGCCGCTCCCGGGAATTCGGGTCGTCTTCCTTCTTTAACGCCTGCTTCTCGATTTCGAGCTGCATGGCGCGGCGCTCCAGTTGGTCAATCTCGGTCGGCATCGAGTCGATCTGAATGCGCAGCGAGGCCGCCGCTTCGTCGATCAGGTCGATGGCCTTGTCGGGCAGGAAGCGATCGGTGATATAGCGATGGGAAAGCGTGGCCGCGGCGACGATGGCGGAGTCCTTGATGCGCACGCCGTGGTGCACTTCATAGCGCTCTTTCAGCCCGCGCAGGATCGCGATGGTGTCTTCGACCGTCGGCTCTCCGACGTAGACGGGCTGGAAACGACGTTCGAGGGCAGCGTCTTTTTCGATGTACTTGCGGTACTCCTTGAGGGTGGTAGCACCAATGGCACGCAGCTGACCGCGAGCCAGCGCAGGCTTGAGCATGTTCGAGGCATCAATGGCGCCTTCGGCCGCGCCCGCCCCAACCAGGGTGTGCAGTTCATCGATGAAGAGGATGACCTGACCATCGGAATCTTCGATTTCCTTGAGGACAGCTTTCAGCCGGTCTTCAAATTCGCCACGATACTTTGCGCCGGCCAGCATCGAGCCCAGGTCGAGGCCGACCACGCGCTTGTTTTTCAGAACTTCGGGAACGTCGCCGGAGATGATGCGCTGCGCCAGGCCTTCCACGATGGCAGTCTTGCCGACGCCGGGTTCCCCAATCAGTACAGGATTGTTCTTGGTACGGCGCGACAGGACCTGGACCACCCGGCGAATCTCCTCGTCGCGCCCGATAACGGGATCAAGTTTGCCGCGGCGGGCCTGCTCGGTGAGATCGCGCGCATAACGCTCCAGCGCCTGGTACTTCGCTTCCGGGTTCTGGTCGGTAACTTTTTGCGAGCCGCGCACGGAGGTCAGCGCCTTCAGGATGGCATCGTAGGTGGCGCCGTGGTGGGCCAGGATCGTCTGCGCTGCGTCTTTCTTCGCGTGCGTCGCGGCCAGCAGCAGGTGCTCAGTCGAGACGTACTCGTCCTTGAAATTAGAGGCTTCCTTAAAAGCCCGGTCGATCATCTGGTTCAGGGCCGGTGACATGCTCGCCTGGGTCGCACCCTCACCCGACACCTTGGGCAAGTTGTCGATCTCGCGGTAGGCCTCATTCAGCACTACCTGCGGCCCGATTCCGAGCTTTTCGAGAATCGGCGGTACTATGCCCTCTTTATCTTCCAGCAGGGCGGCCAACAGGTGCACGGGTAGCAACTCGGGATTGCCATGTTCGGACGCGATGTCATTGGCGCGCTGAACAGCTTCCTGCGCCTTTACTGTCAATTTGTCCCAACGGATAGCCATGGATAACTCCCTTACCTCGCAGTCTTATGATGTTCCGGAGCCTCGGAACGATTTCAAGAAGTCTTAAGTATTTAGCACTTGGCGGGGGCGTAGGGGTCGCGAAAGAAAAACGGGAGACGGTCACCTCTGCCGCCTCCCCTCGATGCTGCCGAGCGTCGCTCAGCGGTGCCCTGCACTTCGCCCCGGGGTAGACGTCCGGAGGCGTCCGCCCCTTGGGGGTCCGTCGCCACTTAGGCGACCTTGCTGGGGCCTTTCCCTTCCAGGGTTTTGTCGCTGCCCACATTCACCTTGATCTGCTTGGGCTTCGCTTCGGCCTTCTTCGGCAGGGCAATCTTCAGGACGCCCTTGTCGTAGTTGGCGGAGACCTTCTCTGCGTCCACCGTGGTGGGCAGGGTAAAGGTGCGGATGAAACTGCCATACTGGCGTTCCACGCGCCGGAAATTCTCTTCTTTTTCTTCCTTTTCGAACTTGCGCTCCCCGTGCACGGTCAGAACATTGTTCTCAATGAGCACATCGATGTCCTTTTCGTCGATGCCCGGGACTTCAATCTTCAGGCTGACGTTGTGCTCGTCTTCGTAAACATCGACCGGCGGAGCAAAGCTGCTGGTCGTCAACGACTCCTCTGGCCCCTGCGACTCGCGGAACAAGCGGTTCATGCGGTCCTGCAGGGTGGAAAACTCTCGGAAAGGGTCCCAACGGGTGATGACAGTCATGATTCGAAACCTCCTAAAGGCTGATCTTGGATTGAGTGTGATGCTGCTATCACTCAGTTTAGATGAGTAACTTAGCACAAACGAATCATAAAATCTTAGTGTGTTATTATCAATCAATAAAATACACTGTGTTTTCAATCAGATACAGCGAATATGTGGCACTTAAGATAGTGCGTCTCAGGCACAGTTGGCAGGATCGGGTGGTCTTTCGCCTGGCTGCGTCTCTCGAGTAGACGAAGGGTCTTGTGGGCGTCCCGGGCAGCTGCGGTGACTACCTCAAGGAACTCGCCCTCCCCGACGTGGTAGGAGCAGGAACATGTCACCAGGATCCCGCCGGGACGAAGCATTTTCAGGGCGCGGAGGTTGAGTTCCTTGTAGCCGCGCAGAGCGGTTTCCAGGTTTTTCCTGGTTTTCGCGAATGCGGGCGGATCAAGCACGATGCTGTCGTACTGTTTCCCGGCCGCCGAGAAGTCCTTGAGCAGATCGAAGGCGTTGGCCTCAATCCATTCGACATCCCGTTGGTTGAGAATTGAATTCTTGTCAGCCACTTCCAGGGCGGGGCGGGAACTGTCGATGCCGGTCACCCGAGAGCAGGTTTTTGCCAGGTGCAGGGCGAAGGCGCCCTGGTAGCAGAAAACGTCGAGCGCCTCACCGCGGGCATAGAGGGCGGCGGCGGCATAGTTCTCGCGCTGATCCAGGTAGGCTCCGGTCTTCTGACCTTCCCGTATGTCGAAATGAAAGCGGACACCGTTCATGGTGAAAACCGTATTGCCCTTGTCGCCCAGCAACAGGCCGGAATCCCGCGCCGTCAGCTGTTCCAGTTCGCGGGTGTGGGCGTCCACGCGCTCGGCTACCGCTGCGGGCTTGAGCTGCTGGGAAAGCTCCGCGAGAATTCCAGCTCGAACCGGTTCCGCGTCCATTGCCTGAGTAAGAATCTGCAGCGAGAGAATGTCGTTGTAGCGATCGACAATCAGGCCAGGTAGAAAGTCAGCCTCGCTGAAAATTACGCGGTAGGCGTCGGTGTCGCCCACCAGCCGCTCCCGATACGCGAGGGCATGGCGAATGCGTTCTCGCAGGAGCGAGGGAAAATCGGAGACAGCCCCGGTTGAAATCATCCGTAGAGCGATTTGGGAACTGCTGGAGTAGAGAGCCGAGCCGAAGAATCGCCCGCGTTCGTCCGTAACCGAGATGACCGAACCCGGCGCGGCGCCGCTATCGGAGAGGACGTCGGAGCGGTACACCCAGACGTGGCCCGCCTTCAGGCGATTGACACCACGCAGGGCGATCACCGCTTTCGGTCCGGGGGGTATTTCGAGTCTTCTCCCAATTCCCGGCCGCGGAGCTAGGCGTGGATGATCGGCAGGCATGGTTCCATTTTAAATGCCAGACGCCTGGCGCGAACGGCGGCATCGGATGGAGGCAGTTTCGTGTTTATTTGAAACCAGCACTTTCACGCCCTGTGAGTTGCGGCTCACTCCGAAAAGAGACCAACCGTGGAAGAACACTAAAACGAAACCCTGGTGCTCACCTGAATCTCGCGCCCTGGTGTCATCGCCATGGTGATGGTGCCGAACTGCGGCGTATTCACAAACCGATTCGGTGTGCCGAGATTCACCTTGTTCAATGCGTTGAAAGCTTCCCCGCGGAATTGGAGGCTGGCCCTTTCCCCGAGGCGAAAAGCGCGTGCCAAAGCGAGATCAAGCGTCTGTAGCGGTGGACCGTACACTGAGTTCCGCCCAACATCGCCGAAAGTGAAAGCCGCGGGCGTGGAAAACGCTGCGGGATTGAACCACTTCGTCGAGGTGTGCGTGCCCGGGCCGAATACAGGCTGGCCGGTGAAGTTCGCTCGAATGGGGTTCTCTCCCAGCACGGTCCCGGAATTCGCGGTGTCGCCGAACACGGAGATGGTGAGCGGCATCCCCGATTGGACCTGATAAATCGTCGTGAAGTGCCAGTTTTGCGTCAGCAGGCGTGTCCATTCGGCACGTCGGTAAGCAGGAATGTCGAAGACGCTGCTCAGCGCGAAACGATGCCGGACGTCACATCCCGGGCCTTTTTCGGCGGCCAGGTTCCGGTTGTTCTGGGGGATGGCGGACTCGTCCATGGGCGAGCGGAAGTCCGGTGCATTGGTTAGGGTTTTGGAAAAGGTGTAGTTCGCGAGGAAGCTGAGCCCACGGGCGTACCTTCGGCGCACATTGACGTAGCCCGCGTCGTACCAGCTCTGCGCGGTATCCTCGAGCAGGTTGATCGTGCTCACCGGGAAAGTCTGGCTTTGCACGATGGCATCGGTGCTGCTGGGGGTCAGGACGGTGCCCGGCACAAAAGTGAGCGTCTTGAACGGGCGACGGGGACCCAGCGGGCCAGGGCCAGGCGGCGCATTGTTGATCAGGTGTGAGCGCTGCAGATGGAACCCGCGCGCGCCAAGGTAGCCGACTTCCAATGTGGTATTCGGCCCAAACCTTTTCTCAACCCTGGCATTCCATTGCTGAACGTACTGGGCAGGCGCATGAGGATCGAATGCGGTGAAGCTTACCGTGGTCGCGGGCAATGTTCCTTGCCCCAGGACAGGCGTACCAAAATTCAGCCCATTGACGAACAGTGCCGCCGGGGGGGTGAAGTTGTCCGCCTGCTGGGTTTCCGGGAACACGTAGGGCACATTGTGACGTTGATTGCACCAGGTATTCTGATCCACCGGGGTGTAGAAGATTCCATACGCGGCGTGCAGCACCAAACCGGACCGGGGAAGATTTTTAGCGATTCCCAGTCGCGGTGCAAAGTTGTGCCGGTTGGCGTACATCAGCCCCTTGGGATAACCGTGCTGGCCGCCGATGAAAACCGAAGGCGCCCCGTTCTGGAAAATCAGGTTTGTATTCGTATTATCCAGGTCGTACAGGGGACTGGAGTAGTCGTAGCGCAGCCCGAGGCTCAGAGTCGTGTTTGAGGTTACCTGCCAACTATCTTCCGCAAACCCATCCCAACCCCAGTTGCGCAGATTCATCTGCGGAACCCCGGCCTGCCGCTGTTTCACGGTTGGCAGGTTCAGCAAGAGGCTGGCAAATCCCGAACCGCTGCCATCGTTGAAGCCAAACTGCGTGGTGTAGCCGTTGGTGTATTGATAGAAGCCGCGATTCTGGAAAAAACCCCACATGGGCCAGATATAGCGACGATAATCGCCCCCGAACCGCATGGCATGGTGGCCTCGCTGCCAGGCAAAGATGTCTCTCAACTCGAGCGTCGTGTCCCAGGCATGCATGGGAGTAGCGGCAAATGTATCGCCGATCCCGGTATAACCCTGTGCGGCAAACCACGGTGCGCCCCAGGCTCCCTGACCGCCGAATCCAATTCCTTGAATACCCAGTTGACTCACGATGTCGTTCACGCCGTTGTTCTGGGAAGTACGGTCCATGGAGAGGCGAGAAACCGCGACCGATGCTGTATTCAGCTTGTTGCTGGAAAAAACGTGATTCCACGAGATAACGGCCTGCTGCGATAAGTTGTCGAAGTTCGCACCAAAGCCGGGGAGATTTTCCGTGGTGGAAGTGGTTCCGCTGCTGGGCGAAAACCCATTCTCCGATCCAAGCGAATACCGCCCAAAGATGGAGTCGTTGTTGGAGAAGATGTGGTCAATGCGGGCTGTGCCCTGATTCTGGAAGTGATTTTCATTGCGCACATCGAGGTAGTTGTTCGAGTCCCGGCCTGAAGTCATCATCATGTTCGGCTGGGGCAGGTATTTGAGCAGGAAAGCCTGAAGCTGGGCATTGATCCGGTCGCTGGGAATCTGATTCCCGGGGAACTGGCTTCTCGTATAGGGGAAATTGGACGGCCCGGTCGGCAACGCGGGATTGTAGTTCGGGTTGGCGACAGCCGTCGTGGGATCGTAAATCTTCACCCCACTCATGCCGAAGTCGCCAGCGATTTCATCCGCGGTGGGCACCGTAAGAACCTGCGCATCCGCCTGGGCCAGACGCAACCCCTCGTAATTCAGGAAGAAGAATGTTTTCTTCCCTTTCCCGAGCAGCGGCCCGCCGAACGACGCTCCAAAATTATTCTGAACCAGATGATTGTTTCCCATCGAGGCAAAGGTGCTGGCATCCATGGCCCCATTCCGCAGGAATTCGTACACCGTTCCGTGGTATTGGTTGGTTCCAGCGCGGGTCACGATATTGATCTGACCGCCGCCGGCACCGCCCATGTCGGCGGTGTAGCTGCTCGTTTCCACCTGGAACTCCATCACCGCGTCGGGGGATGGGCTCAGGTTTTGGGTATTGAACGTCGGGTCTGTGTTTGTCGCGCCGTCCAACAAGAAGAAGTTGGCATTGGGACGGCTGCCGCCGATAACAATGGCGGAGCGTTGCCCTGGCCGCCAGTAGAGGGGATTGGTTTCCCCGGTTTGCGCCCCGAAGCCCATGTGCGCGCCCGGGACCGTCAGTACCAGGTCGACCAGCATGCGGCCGTTCAGAGGCAGCTCCTGGATGGACTTCGGCTCAACCACCTCGCCCACGCTAGCGTCAGCAGTGCGGAGAACGTCCGCCAGGGCCGTCACCTGGACCCCTTCCTTAATGCTGCCGACTTTGAGATTGACTTCAATCGCGAGCTTTTGCCCGACTTCAAGATGCAACGACTGAGTCATGGGCGCGAAACCCGCCGCTTCCGTCACCAGTTCGTAATCGTCTGGCGAAAGAGCAGCCGCATAAAACAGGCCCTTTTCGTTCGTAGTAACCAGACGGATCGCACCCGTGCTGAGGGCCTTGAACCTAACCGTGGCTTTCACGACGGGTAGGCCTTGGGAATCGACAACGGTGCCCGTAACCCCGGCATAATTGCTCTGACCAAACGCGGTGGCAGCAATTAGCGTGACGCTCAGAAGACAAGGCAGTCGGAAAGCCATCCGCATGATTCGTTCCTTCCACAAAACGGGGGCTTTGGAATAAGAAACACAGAAGCATTGAAGCGGTCTGCCACCCATCCGATTAGACCGCGACCCCGGGTGTCGGCCAGTCTAGCGATGAAGGGAAAAAGCCATCAATAGTGGGAAAGTACTAAGGGCCGATCAAAGGCGTTGCATGAGGTCGTGGATTATCGCCATGGCGTTCGTTGACAGCCTTCTGAGCAAGAGGCAGTGTTGCACCGGAGGTGATGTACGGACTACTAGCTGGCGGCGGGGTGTTCGGAGGAAGCAGGTCCTGCCACGGCCGCATGTGAGGAATGGACCGACTCGGCGCGAGCGGCGGCCAAATCAGACAGCAGGGCGTCCAGCACGACCATGGGAAGTTCGCTTCCCCAGCTGTCGATCTCTTCTTCGTCCCATTGCCCGTTCAGGCGGATAACCCCGTTAAGATCCTCGGGAAAGGCCAATCGGAAGCTGCCTTCGCGGTTGAGGATATCGCCCACCTGGCGGCCGGTATGGAGCTCGTATACGCGGCGCGCGGAACTGGTCGCGCCGTTCACAAACGCCAGAAATGCCTCGCCGATTTCACCAAATGAGGGGTTGTAGAACCAGGCTTGCTGCGAATCGACCTTGGGACGGGCGCGGCGCTTGGTGGTGAAATTCGTCCGCTCGATGGTCGCCTCATTTTCAGGATTGAAATACAGGATCCGCTGGCACGATTCGCACTCGATCAAGGTCTGTCCCGCACGCACTTCGTTGTAGGTCTGGGGGCGCAACATGACCTGGCACGCCATGCATTTCTGGTCGCGCACTTCCGAGAGACCAGAGCCGCGGAATCTCATGACCCGCTCGTAGTGGCGAAGCGTGTCGGGGCTAACCCCGCCGCGCAGCTTGTCGCGCTTGCCGTTCCACTCCGCGAGCAGCTTCTCATCTTCGGCGGTGCGCTGCCGCGCCTGCTCTTTCTCTTTTTCGATCTCCGCCGTCTCGGCCTTCAGTTCGGCCTCGGCGGCCTTGACATCCTTGTCGCGGGCCTCGGCGTTTACCATCAGATCGAGAATCTTGTCCTCATTGGAGCGAATGTCCTGCTCCGCGAACTGGATCTCCTGCATGAGTGCTTTGTATTGATCGTTGGTCTTCACGGCCAGGGACTGGTCGCGGTACTTGGAGATCTTGCTCTGTGCGTCGACGATCGCTGTTTCGTACTTCTTGCGGGCACTCTCATCCGCTTTTGCTGCGGCTTTCGCTTTTTCCAGCTTGGCCCTGGTGGCCGCCAGCTTCTCTTCGATTACGGCCACACGCTTGGGCAACGCGGCCACTTCTTCTTTCAAGCGCAGGATTTCCTTGTCAGCAACCTGCAGTTCCATCAGGTTTTGGAGATCCTGAAGCATGGAATGCCCTAATTCTAGCACGCTGGGGCGGGCAGACCGCCCCGAGAATCCCTGCATTCAAGGCGCCAGGCACGCACAATCCGTAGTCTGGCCGAGGGTTACATGCAGTTGTACGTGGGATTGGACCCACGAACCCTACTGGGGACTAAGTTTCCCCCGACTTTTAAGGGCCTTGCCACGCCGAACCACGGCCGGGTGTAAACTTTTCCGCTCTGCCAATTCAAATGACTTTTTCCATCCGGAGCGTGCCCTTGAAACGGATTTGCGTGACTTTGACGCTGATGTTCTGTCTCGCCCTCCTGCCAGCGTTCGCACAATCTCAGGCCACAGGTAGCGGCAGCCCCAGGAAGCCTCTTACCATCGAGTCGATCTTTTCGGAGGGCGGCTTGACGGGACGTCCACCCGAGGCCGTTCAATGGAGCCCGGACAGCACAAGACTTGCATTCGTGCAGCGGGATGATGCCGGCGAGCACGGAGAACTGTGGTACGTCGATGCCTCCACCGGCGAGAAAAAGGTGCTGGTAAGCGAAGCCAAGCTCGCTGGTCTGGCTCCCGACGCAAACAAAATCCGGGACGAGCGCGAGAAGGAACGCGTCACTCGCTACCACGTGGCCGCGTACGTGTGGAGTCCGGATTCGAAATACTTGCTGTTCGATTCCAGCGGCCAGCTGTGGGTGTATAGCCTGGAAAATAGCGTTGCGGTGCAGTTCACGTCTGCGCCCGATCCCAGCGAGGATCCCAAGTTTTCTCCCGACGGCCACCATATCGCCTACTTGCGCAAACACAATCTGTACGTGCAAGCGATGGCCGCGCAGAGTGGCAAGCAGCTGACCGAGGATAAAGACGAGAACATCCTCAACGGCGAAGTGGATTGGGTATACGCGGAAGAGCTGAGCGTCCGCAGCAACTATTTCTGGTCACCCGACAGCAAGGAGCTCGCGTTCCTGCAGATGGACGAGAAGCAGGTGCCGATTTACCCGATCACCGACTGGCTCCCCACCCATCCCAAGGTCGATCAGGAGAAGTATCCCAAGGCCGGAGATCCCAATCCGGTGGTGCGCCTGGGCGTCATCTCTGCCAAGGGCGGCAAGCCAAAATGGATCACGCTCGCGAATGACACCGACATCTACATTCCACGCTTTGGGTGGGTCCGCGAAGGAGTTCTCTGGGCCGAAGTACTAAACCGCGCTCAGGACACGATGGACCTTTACTTTATCGAGGCCAAGTCCGGGCGTTCGCGCAAAGTCCTCACCGAAGCCAGTCCCGACAGCTGGGTCGACGTCAACGATGTCTTCCGCATCCTGAAATCGGGTGACCGTTTTTTATGGTCGAGTTGGCGGGACGGCAATACCCATCTGTATCTCTACAGCTTCGACAAACAGAATCCCTTGGGGACCGATGCCAAGTTAGAGCGTCAGTTGGAGAAGGGCGATTACGAGGTATTGTCGGTCGAAGCCGTGGACGAGAACGCCGTGTATTTCACCGCGAACCAGGGCGACCCGCGGCGAAAGGGCGTGTACTCCGTGAAATTCGATGGCTCCGATTTTCGCCGCCTGTCGCAGCAGGACGGCTGGCATAACGCGTCATTCTCAGATGACGGGAAGCACTGGTTGGATCGATATTCCAACGCGACGACACCACCGCAATGGTCGCTATGTGCGTCCAGCGGTCCATGCAGCCAGGTGTGGGAATCGCGCAGCGTCGCGGACTATGGCGTGGTTGCCCCGAAGTTTTTGGAGTTCAAAGCAGACGACGGAACCACCCTATACGGCCAACTGCTGCTTCCCGCCGACGCGCCGACAGGCAAAATTCCCATCATTCAATATGTCTATGGTGGCCCGGCCGCTCAGATCGTTCTTGATCAGTGGGAGGGAACCACCGCACTGTTCGACCAATTCCTGTTGCGCCGAGGTTTTGCGGTATTCTCAGTGGACAATCGCGGCACACCCAATCGCGGGCGGGCTTTCAGCGCATCCATCCGTCACCAGTACGGCGCGATCGAATTGAAGGACCAACTCGGCTCGCTGAACCAGATGTTGTCACAGTATCCGCAACTCGACAAAGATCGGGTGGCCATCTGGGGATGGTCGGGCGGCGGCTCCTTGACGCTCTACGCGATGACCCATTCGGAAGCATTCAAGGCAGGCGTGGCGGTAGCGCCCGTGACCGATCAGCGCAACTACGACACCATCTACACCGAGCGCTACATGGGCTTGCCCAAGGACAACGCCAAGGGATACGACGAAGGCGCCATGACGAAAACCGCTGCGCACCTGCATGGTTCGCTGTTTCTGGTTCATGGCACCAGCGACGACAATGTCCACTTCCAGAACAGCGTTCAGATGATCGAGGCGCTTATCAAGGCCGACAAGCCCTTCCGGCTGATGATCTATCCCAACAAGACCCACGGCATCGCCGGGCAGGCGGCGCGAACGCACTTGTTCCAGCTTATGGACGAACACTTCGAGCGCGAACTGAAATAGCGCGGGCTCTCATGCATCGCACTTCACTTGGTGATTTCGAGCTCAGCATCTTTTCGGACGGAACCTACCCGCTCGATGGCGGCGCGTTCTTCGGGGTCGTGCCCAAAGTGATGTGGTCGCAGGAAGGCGGTTGCCAACGAGAAGAATTTCGTAATGGCCGGGCTCAATTCTCTACTGATTCGAACTGGGGATCGTAACGTTCTTGTCGAAACTGGAATGGGCAACAAGCTGCCCGAAAAGATGGTGAAGATCTACGGGCAGCCCGCAAAGTTACTCGATAATCTCGCGGCCGGCGGCGTGTCTCCCGATGACATCGACGTGGTCATCAACACCCACTTGCATTTCGATCACTGCGGTTGGAATACCACGAGAAAAGGTGGCCAGGTTGTCGCTACATTCCCGAAAGCGAAGTACTACGTCCAGCAGGGCGAGTGGCAGCACGGACGGGAGCAGCATATTCGGGATGCGGTCAGCTACATCAGCGACAACTACGACCCGTTGATTCAGAACGGGCAGATGCAGTTACTGCACGGCGATCAGGAGATTGTGCCCGGGATTTCCGTGAAGGTCTTTGCCGGGCACACCGCGCACATGCAGGCGGTGATCGTCACCAGCGGAGGAAAGACTGCCTGTTACATTTCGGACCTGATCCCCACCAGCGCCCACATCGACCTCACCTGGGTGATGGCGTTTGATCTGTACCCGCTCGACACCATCGATAGCCGAAAGCGCTATTACGGGCAAGCCGTCCCGGAGAAGTGGCTCACGGTGTTCACGCACGACGACGGAGTCCCTTGGGCGCAGATCGAAAAAGACAGCACCGGGAGATTAGTGGCGGATGCTTCGCGGCTCACGTAGGGACGGACGCTCGGCTGCCCCGCGGAGCGCCGCGGTCTTACGTTATCTCTTACCATGAACTGGAGGGCCGCGGACTCCGAGCCGAGCTACGTGAGCAGCGCTGGGAACGACGATCGACTCGAGTCACCAGCCTCGGTGGCTTCCGCGTTGACGTGCGGCGCGACACCCGGGTTGCCGCCATGCAACCGGGCCTCGAAGAAGTCCTCCACCCGTTTCAGAATTTCCCGGTCTTCCCTCGCCTCGTAGATCGCCTTGCGCAAGGCAGCTCCGCCCGGAACCCCGTGCGTGAACCAGGACGCGAACTGCTTCATCTTGCCGGGAGCGTCCGGAAATTTTTCTTCGATCAGCATCCGGAAATAAGTCCGGATCATTTCGTATCGGTCCGACTCCGCCGGCTCGTCGTAGCGGCCCGTGGCCGTGTATTGCGCGATCTGCCGGAAGATCCACGGATTCGAAGCGGCCGTGCGCCCGATCATGACGGCATCGCAGCCCGTCCGGGCAATCATCGCGGAAGCGTCTTCGGGCGTGCGAATATCGCCGTTCCCAATCACCGGAATCTTCACCGCCTGCTTCACGGCCGCGATCCACTCCCAGCGAGCATTGCCGCTATATCCCTGTTCGCGAGTGCGGGCATGCAGGGCGACGCCGCACAAGCCGCAACTTTCTGCCAGTTTCGCCAGCTCGACGCACACAATCTCCTGATCGTTCCAGCCGGCGCGAAACTTAACCGTGAAGGGAATTTTTACAGCGGCGCGAACCGCGTCGAAGATCTTGCCGATGGCCGGAAGATCGCGTAGCAGGCCCGACCCGCCATTGCACTTCACGACCTTCTTCGCCGGACAGCCGAGATTCAGGTCGACCAGATCGAATCCCAAGCCCTCCACCATGCGGGCGGCCTCGGCCATGACTTCAGGGTTGCTTCCGAAAAGCTGCGCCGAAATCGGGTGCTCGTCCTCGTAGAAATGCAGATAGCGCTTGGCCTTCTTGTCTTTATGGCGTAACACGCCATCGGCCGAGGTGAACTCGGTCATGATCAAGCCGCAGCCGGTCAGATTGCGAATGAAGCGGCGGAATACCGTGTCCGTGACGCCGGCCATGGGCGCGAGCACAGTGGCCGGGGCGATCTCAACCGTTCCCAGGCGCAGCCTTGCCGGCACGGGAAGGAGTTCCGCGGCCGCAGCGTTTTCTCCACTCACCGGACTGTCCCAATATTTCCGCACTTTGTTTATTCTAGCCGGGCCTGCAACAGAAAGCCCTCGCCGTGGCGAGGGCTCTGATCCTTGGTGATGCCGCTCGAAGCAAATTACTTCTTTGTGGCTTCGGTTTTGGCGACCTCGGCCTTGGCGGCGTCGCTCTTGGCGTACTTGCGGCGGAAGCGCTCCACGCGGCCTGCGGTATCCAGCAGCTTCTGCTTGCCCGTGAAAAATGGATGGCAAGCGGCGCAAATTTCCACATGGAGATCGCCCTTGTGAGTCGACCGGGTCGTGAAATTGTTGCCGCACGCGCACAGCACGCGGATCTCGTCGTACGTAGGATGAATAGCTGCCTTCATGTCAGTCTGATCCTCAATTCGAATCCTTTGATTCTACAGGATGCTCCCAAGATTCAGCAACCATCCAAGTGGCTGATTGTATGGACGTTGCAGCGAGCGTAAGCTTGGTGGAAGGCGGTCGTGCAAGAGGCCGCCACAGATCATGTGAAAGCCGCGACAATGCTGCGGCGCTCAAAACATAAGCCCAGCACTTGAGACTAACTCCTTTGCCTGCATTAATCTCCTGGACCACCGTCACCATCTTGTGGATCGTCTGGCTACTCTACTGGGCCATCAGTGCCTGGGGGGTGCGCCGGAACGAACGCGGGGAATCCGCCGGGCAACGCCTCCTGACGACTTTGTTCCTCGTTGCCGGCGGCTACCTCATATTCGCGCGCCCTTCGCATCTGGGAGCGCTCGACCGCCGATTTCGTGCCCGACCACCCGACCCTCAAGGCTTTCGCGATCGTTCTGATCGTCACTGGCCTCGGCATCTCGATCTGGGCCCGGCGCCATATCGGGCAGTTCTGGAGCGGGCGGGTCATGCTGAAGGAGAACCACCAACTGATTCAGTCCGGTCCCTACGCGCGCGTGAGGCATCCGATCTATAGCGGACTTCTGCTGGCGATGATGGGGACGGCCTTGTTTGTCGGAGAATTGCGCGCCGTGCTCGGGGTACTGATTTTTTTCGCGGGGCACTGGTGGAAGGCCCGCCGGGAAGAGACTTTGCTAGCCGGGCAATTCGGAGCGACCTATGAGGAGTACCGACAGCGCACCGGATCGATCCTGCCCCGCCTCTAATAGAAAAACGGCAGGACCGACCTCCTGCCGTCTGAAATTAATCCGGTAACGCCTACTTCCGGTTGACCGCCTTCTTCAGTTCGGCTCCCGGGGTGAACTTCGCGACTCTGCGGGCGGCAATCTTGATCGTGGCACCCGTCTGCGGGTTGCGTCCATTGCGGGCCTTTCTCTGCGAAACAGAGAACGTCCCAAAACCGATCAGAGCTACCCGGTCTCCCTTTTTGAGGGCAGCGGTAATGCTGTCCACGGCGGTGTCGATCGCTGTCGTCGCCTGCGTCTTGCTCATTTCACAAGCTCCCGCGATGCGGTCCACGAGATCAGCTTTGTTCATCTTCTCTCCTAGGCAGAATTCCAGTCTGCCCCAGCCCTAACCGGGGGAGAAAAAAGCACACTTGCTGAGGCGGAATCCTGATGGCTGCTATTTTGACCCTACTTCGCGCAATGTCAACTGTGAATAATTCGTCCCAGGCGCGTGTTTCCGGCATGGGACGGGCTCAGGGCGCTCTTGCCCCGCGAAAACCGCGCCCCGCGCCCATTTTGGCCGAGGCCGTTGATGATGTTGATTCCGACACGATTCACTAGTACATCTCGCCAAGAGAATCGTGCAGCCGCCCATGTTCGCGGCCTATAGGGCAGTGCGCTCGCGGGGACCAAGTTCCGGTTTTCCTCCGCTCTCCACAGCACGCGCGCCCGGCTCCACAGGATGTACACAGCCAGCCACCGTTTAGGACTTGCGATAGGTCGCCCCGGAGGTGCAGAGTCAGAAGAGAAGAGGAACGCTTTCGGCCATGAAGGTTTCCGCAGAAGTCTGCCCGCTGTGTGATGGAACAGGATGGAAGAGTGTCACCCAGGCGGGCGACCGGCGTGTCACGCGCTGCGACTGCCGCCTGAAAGCGCGTGCCCAGACGCTGCTCGAGTCGGCCCGCATCCCCAAGCGCTACGAGCACTGCGAGTTGCCCAGCTTCACTACCGATTTCCCCGGCGCGCATCCATCGCTGGCCCTGGCGCACATCGCAGCCTCGCGGTTCGCGCAAGACTATGAGCCGGGCGATGGCACGGGCCTGCTGCTGATCGGAAAAATTGGCACCGGCAAGACCCATCTGGGCGTAGGCATCATCAAGGAACTGATTCTGACGCGCGGCGTCAGTTGCCTTTTCTATGACTATCGCGAACTGCTCAAGCAAATCCAGAACTCCTACAACGCTTCCGTGCAGACCACCGAACTCGACGTGCTGCGCCCCGTATTCGATACCGAAGTCCTGTTTCTGGACGAATTGGGCGCAGTGAAACCGACCGAGTGGGTGTGGGACACGGTGAGCCTGATTCTGAACACGCGCTACAATAACAACCGCACCACCATCATCACCACGAACTTCGAGGATCAGGCGGCCGCGGGCGTGATGACCTCAATGTCTCCGTCCCGGGCCGTGCGCGAGGAGACCCTGGGCGACCGAATTGGCGAGCGCATGCGTTCCCGGCTTCATGAAATGTGCCGCATCATCAAGCTCGATGGCCTCGATTTCCGGCAGAAGTTTCGCAGCGCAAATTACCGCTGAGCGAGGCTGGGACGATGCGTTACAAATCCGCAGCCACCTTCCTGGAAACGCCGCTGGTGGCGATTGCCATCGGGCCGGACCCCGCCAACCAGGAAATCCGCGGCCACGCGCGCGGGATCATTGCCATCGGTGACATCGCAACCGGCGCGGTCGCGATCGGCGGACTGGCGCGCGGCGTGCTCGCCCTGGGTGGGCTGGCGATTGGCGTCGTTGCTCTGGGCGGATTGGGACTCGGCCTGCTCGCCTTTGGAGGCCTGGCGGTTGGATATTTAGCGGTTGGCGGCGCTGCCCTCGGATACATCGCCGCGGGCGGCCTGGCCATCGGCTACTACGCGATCGGAGGAGCCGCCATCGGCAAGTTCGTTCTCGGCGCCTTGCATCGCGACCCTGAAGCCGTCGAGTTCTTCTCCACACTGCTCCATCGCCTCCTCACGTTCTTCGGTGGCAAGTGACCGTGCAATAAAACTTGGGCAGGCCGTCGCATCGGCCTAATTCTCCGATTTGCGGGCGATCGCCGGTGTCTCCCGAGCCGATTCCGTCTAGAATTCATCTGTGCTCCTCAACCGGCTTGAGTTCGACGCAGGCCGCGACCACGAGATCTTCTCCTCCGTCCCGGCCCACCCGGCGGTCTTCCTTCTACGTGGAAACCACCAGTCAGAACCCTACGTCAGCAAGACCGCCAACTTGCGCCGCCGTTTGCAGCGCTTGCTTTCCGTCCCCGAGGAACGCACCAAGCGCCTGAACCTGCGCGACCGCGTACGCTCCATCGAATACACCGCCACCGGTTCCGATTTTGAATCGGGGTTTCTCCTCTACCAGGTGCTCCGTGTCGCGTTTCCGAAAACCTATGCCGCCCGGCTCCGTCTGCGCTTCGCGCCAATGGTCAGGTTGCACCTCGACAACCAATACCCGCGGGCCTCGATCACGACCAGGCTGGGCCGCATGCATGGGAAATCGCTCTACTACGGCCCTTTTCCTTCCCGTGTCAGCGCCGAGAAATTCGCCAACGATTCTCTCGACTTCTTCAAGATGCGCCGCTGCGTGGACGACCTGCACCCCGACCCGGCATTCCCCGGCTGCATCTATTCCGAAATGAAGATGTGCCTGGCGCCGTGCTTCAAGGGATGCAGCGACGAAGACTATCGCGTCGAAGTCGACCGCGTACGGGCATATCTCGATACCGGGCGGCCAATCGCTCGACAGCGAACTCTCCCAACAGCGCGAGGAAGCCTCGAACAATCTCGATTTCGAGGCTGCCGCCGCCCTGCACGCCCGGGTAGAGAAACTGAAGCCGGTCCTCGCGCAATTACCGGAGATTGTCCGGCGCACGGACCTGCTCGCCGGGGTCATCGTGCAGCCCAATGCGGCCGAGAACTACGTGACGCTGTTTCGCATCGATTGCGGATGTATCACCGGCCCGGCGGCGTTCTCCATCCAGTCGCCGGAACATACCAAGTCGCAATCCATGGAGTCACGGGTGCAACAGGCGCTCGATGCCACCCCACGTTCTCCCGTCCAGACTGCGCTTGAAACCATGGAACACCTGGCCATCTTGAGACGGTGGTATTACCGCGGTACACGGATCGGAGAAATCTTCCTCGCCGATGACAAGGGAACGTTGCCGATGCGGCGAATCGTGCGGGGGATCTCGCGCGTCTATCGAGGAGAAAAGCCCGAGCCCCAGCCCACGGCTCCGGGTGGCGCAATTCTGGGTTAGACGACGATTGTTGTTCGACCACAGCGAGGAGATATGAAGACCAATCCCGACCAGGCCCTCAGGCAGCACCTGCTTTACGTCCTGAAAGACGGCGGCGCGCACGCAAAGTTTGAAGATGTCATCGAAAGTTTCCCGGCGAAATTGCGCGGCAAGAAGATCGACAATTTCCCCCACACCGCGTGGATGCTGCTCGAGCACATGCGCATCGCGCAGTGGGACATCCTCGAGTTCAGCCGCGATCCCAAGCACGTCTCCCCCGAATGGCCTGCGGGCTATTGGCCGAAGACGGAGGCGCCTCCAAACTCGCCCGCCTGGACCAACAGCATTCAGCGTTTTCGGAAAGACCTGAAGGCGATGGAGGTGCTAGTGTCGAATCCCAAGACTGACCTCTACGCGCCCCTCCCGTGGGGCGACGGGCAAACGGTGCTGCGCGAAGCGTTGCTGGTGGCCGATCACAACGCCTATCACCTCGGACAACTGGTCACCTTGAGCAGGCTACTGGGTGCGTGGAACGAATAAGCCGCAACGCCGGCTAGCTTGCACACACCCTCTGCATGTCCGGTTGCAGGATCTTCTGCCACGACGCAAGATTCCGGGAGGCCGCGCGCTTCCGAAAGATGACACGCACCTCGTCCCGCCAGCGTTCGTCAATTCCGGCCAGCGTCCAATCGATGTCGGGTGAAATGTAGTGCAGGATCGTGTCCGTCGCCGGGTGGATGTGCAAGGTGGGAGCGACCAGAAACAGGAGCGGGTCCTCCATAGAAAGCTCGCGTCCGGGAAAATATCCAAAGTGCTGGAACTCCCCCCGGGCATGGTGCCACTGCACCCTCGACCAGTAGTCCAGACCCTGCAGCGGCAAGTGGATGTCCTCGTCCGCTTTCAGCTCCACAACCGCCAACCGCCGGTCGCGCGTGGTCGTAAGCACGTCGAGCATGGCGCGGTCCGAGGCCGAAAAGGCGGGCACCTGCGAGTACAAGCAGCCGGCATCGAGGCGCTCGTCCAGAGTACTGACATCCCGAACCACCAGCGACTCAAGCCAGCGCTCGGGATGCAGGCGCCACAACGGCAGATGCCGCGTACCCTGCGGGCCGCGTGCCATCCGCAACCCACGCACCAGATCGGCGAAGTCGGCGGCATTGCGCTCCTCGAGCACGTGCTCCTCGGCGCCGACCCCGAATACGATCTCGTGGCTGCCGCGAAAGGAGCCGCCTTCATGCGCCAGGCGTGCCCGGGCGAATTCCAGGCCTCGCCAGCGAAACGCCACCTCTGCCGTCGAAAGCACCGCGACTTCGCATTCGGGCAGCACGCTGAGCACGCGGTGGATCGAATCGGCGAAGCGATCGAGCACGGCGGCCTCGTCCGGGCAACGGACCAGCCGGGTCGCGACATTTCCGCGGTCGGCGCAGTCGATCGCGGTCACCGCATCGTGCCGCTCGTCGAACTCGTAAAGCTCCCACTTGGCCGCCTCTCGATGGAGATGCGCCAGCCGTTCCCGAGTGAGTCCGGAGGTGCCGGAGGGCAGAAACAACTTCACCCCTTCGACCAGAACGCGATGGTCCCCGGAGTTGCGGCAGGTGTTCAGCCACAGGATCGCGAACGTAAGCGCTGCGTCAATGGACCCCTGGGTCTCTTGCTGATTCACGCCCAGAACGGCGAACGCGGAGCGTCCCTGGCGTCAGGATCCCGCGCGTGTAGATGGGGCCGAACGAGCGCTCCAGGTCCATCGCGTTGCTCAGTTTCGCGACCGTGAAGCCCGGGAAATGCCGGTCCAGGGCTCGTCGCAGGCGTTGCTGGTAGGTCGATCGGGCCAGGCGCCGGGCGGTCGGCGTGCGCTGGTCCTGTCCCCGGCAGATTTCGAGTTTCGAGGGCCGCGCTTGCCCAAGCTTCTGCACCAGGAGCCGCAGGTTGCCATTGCGTACTTCGGCATCCAGAATTCGTCGCACGCAATTACGTTCCGCCGACCAGAGATGCAGCAGGCACTTGTTATATTCCCCGGAAACGGAATACTTCGAGTCGGCGAGATCAAATACCCGGGCTCCGTCTTCAAGCACCACGGCACAACGCGAACCGCCGAGAAATTCCTGCAGCATGTGGCTCAAGGATTCAGGAGTCATGAAGCCATTTTTCCAGCCCGCATCTCAAGCCGTCTGTGACCGCTGAACATCCCCGGAACCTGCTGGCGCGGTGTGGGATAATGGAATGATACATTGCTGTCCGGAGTCTCTGTCCGGGTCTGGGGCATCCAATAACTGTGACTCACGAAAACTTCTTCTTCAAGCATTACGGAATCACCCAGGCGGATTTGCCGCGTTATCTGGGAGCTGCGCTTTCCGCCGGCGGGGATTATGCCGACCTCTATTTCGAGTACTTGTCCTCCACCTCGTTGATGGTGGACGAGTCCATGGTGAAATCCGCCTCGCAGGGCATTTCCGCCGGATGCGGCGTGCGCGTGGTCTCAGGCGAACGCACCGGCTACGCCTATACCGACGATCTTTCTCCAGAGCGCATTCTGCACGCGGCCCGGACGGCGGCCTTGATCGCGTCGGGCCCTGCCAAGACACCCTCGGTCGGCTTCCAGCAGGCTGCGGCCCGAAGCCTGTATCCGGTTACGCTTCCTTCAGTGGACGCGGAAATCACGGCCAAGGTCGAACTGGTCATGCGGGCAGACGCCGCGGCCCGTGCCTACGATCCGCGCATCAAGGAAGTGCGCGCCAGCTACTCCGACGAATTGCGTAACATTCTGGTGGTGACTTCCGACGGCACATTTGCCGAAGATTCGCAGCCGCTCGCGCGTCTGAATGCGTCCTGTATTGCGAAGACCGAGCAGCAGTCTGGACGAGGCAGCGCCGGTGGTGGCGGCCGCGTCGCGCTCGATTTCTTCTTTGGAGAAAAAACGCCGGAACATTTCGCGAAAGAGGCGGCCCGCCAAGCGATCCTGCAATTGGACGCGCGCGAAGCGCCGGCCGGCGAAATGGAAGTGGTTCTCGGTCCAGGTTGGCCGGGCGTGCTGTTGCATGAAGCCGTCGGTCACGGGCTCGAAGCCGATTTCAACCGCAAGAAGACTTCAGCGTTTGCCGGCCTGCTCGGACGGCGCGTCGCCAGCGACAAGTGCACGATCGTCGATAACGGCACCATGCCCTGGCGTCGCGGCTCGCTGAACGTGGACGACGAAGGCCAGCCCACCCAGGAAACCGTGCTCATCGAGAACGGAATCCTCAAGGGCTACCTCAGCGACAAGCTTTCCTCGAAGCTCATGGGAATCGCCGACACCGGCAACGGCCGGCGCGAGAGCTACGAACACATTCCCATGCCGCGCATGACCAACACCTACATGCTCGCGGGCCAGGATAATCCTGAAGACATCATTCGCTCCGTCAAACACGGCGTGTACGCGGTGAATTTCGGCGGCGGCCAGGTCGACATCACCAACGGCAAGTTCGTGTTCGGCGCCTCGGAAGCCTACATGATCGAGGACGGCAAGATCACCGCGCCGATCAAGGGCGCGACCCTGATCGGCAACGGTCCTGACGTGCTGACCCGCGTGTCGATGGTCGGCCACGATCTGCAACTCGACGAAGGCGTCGGCACCTGCGGCAAAGACGGCCAGGCCGTGCCGGTGGGCGTCGGCATTCCAACCATCAAGGTGGACCGCCTGACCGTGGGCGGCACTGCCAGGAAAGATCCGGGCGCTTCATGCAGTAGGCGCCGTCTCACCGCCGAGTCACAGAGACGCCGAGAAGACTTCATAATTCAGGTTCTTCGATGTTTGGTTTCCTCTGCGTCCCGGTGCTTCTGTGATGAAAAAGAATTCAAATCATGTCTGAAACTCAAACTGTACCCTCGACACAACTCGGAACCGACCTCCGCGAACTGGCCCAGGACCTGGTCCGCCGTGCCATGGCCGGCGGCGCATCCGCAGCCGAAGCTGTCGTCCGCGAAGGCGACGAATTCTCCACCACCGTTCGTCTCGGCCAGGTAGAAACCCTCAAGGAATCCGGATCGCGGGCGATCGGCGTGCGGGTATTCTTCGGCCAGCGCGCCGCCAGCACCTATTCCAGCGACTTCTCGCGCGAAGGCCTGGACCGCATGCTGAAGTCGGCCCTGGAACTGGCGAAGATCACTTCCGAAGATCCCTTTGGAGGAATCCCCGAAGCGAGCCAACTCGGATCGCTGCCTGGCGAACTCGATCTTTATCACGAAGACGTCTACTCGCTTCCCGGAACGGAGCGCATCGAGTACGCCCGCCGCGCTGAAAAGGCTGCGCTCGACTTCGATCCGCGCATCAAGAATTCCGAAGGCGGCTCGTTCGACGCGGCCACCGGACGCAAAGTGCTGGCCAACTCCCATGGCTTCGTCGGCGAGTATCGGCGCTCGTATTGCTCGGTCGCGGCGATTCCGATCGCGCAAGACGAAAAAGGCGGCATGCAGCGCGACTACTGGTTCTCCGTTGCCCGCAATCTCGGACGTCTGGAGTCACCCGAGCAGGTGGGCCGAATCGCCGCCGAGCGCACCATTCGCCGTCTCGGAGCACGCAAAGCCAAGACCGCAGAAGTGCCCGTGATTTTCGATCCCATGGTCGCCACCTCCATCCTCGAGCACATTTTCGAAGGCGTTAACGGCGACTCGGTGTATCGCGGCGCCTCTTTTCTGGCGGGCAAGCTGGGACAAAAGATTGCCGCCGACAATGTCACCGTGATTGACGACGGCACCATCCCCGGAGGCTTCGGCACCAGCCCATTTGACGGCGAAGGCATTCCTACCCGCCGCAAGCTGGTCATCGAGAACGGTGTGCTGAAGTCCTATCTCCTGAACACCTACACGGCAAAAAAACTTGGGCCTGGAGACCACCGCGAACGCTTCCCGTGGCCTCGCGGGAACCCCCGGCATCGGCCCCGGCAACTACTTCCTGCAGCCCGGCAAAAGGACGCCGAAAGAAATGATCGCGGACGTTAAGGAAGGCCTGTACGTCACCGAGTTCCTCGGTCACGGCGCAAACCTGGTGACCGGCGACTACTCACGCGGCGCCTCCGGCCTCTGGATTTCGGGCGGTGAACTCGGCTACCCGGTGGAAGAAATCACGGTCGCCGGAAATTTGAAAGATATGTTCTTTCACATTTCGGAAATCGCGAACGACCTGGAGTTTCGTGGATCGGTGGCTTCGCCCACGATCCGCATCGACGGCCTTACCGTAGGTGGAGAGTAAAAGGCTTTTCACCACAGGGTCAGAGATACCGAGAAAAACAAATTGGGCTTTTTGGATTCAGGGTTTTCTCTGCGTCTCTCTGTCTCTGTGGTGAGCGAATACTCGTGTCTCCTCCGGATAGTACAATCGCTGCATGGGCGGACTTACCCAGCCGACGCTCGGGGCCGAGGAGCGCGAAACCAATTGGCGGGCGATAGGGATCGCGATCGCCGTGGTCGTCGCGATCGTGGTCGGTTCTCCTCCTCGTCTCACGCACGGAACAGAAGCCACCGGCCAATCCACATCCCTACGCTGCGAACATTAAGTTCTCCGATCTCAAGATGAGCGCCGCCGAGAATTTTGTGGGCGCGACCGTCCGGTACCTCGATGGCACCGTGACCAACGCCGGCAATCAGACGGCGACTCATGCGGTGGTCGAGGTCACGTTCAAGGACTCGATGGGCCAGCTCGCACAACGCGAAACCCTCCCATTGCGCATTCTTCAGACGAGCGGTCCGTATCCAGATGCCGTCGATTTGAGCGTCTCTCCGCTTGCTCCCGGACAGAGCAAGCCCTTCCGCCTGACGTTCGAAGGAATCTCGACACAGTGGAACCAGGAGTATCCGGGGTTGAAGGTGGTTGATATAACCGTGAAGTAGGGTTGTTTCCCCAAGGCGACATCTTCTCGCCACGGAGCCATGGCAACTCGGTACTGACCCGCGCCCTCCTCCTTTACAATGACCACGTGCCAGAAACCAAGCCATTCCGGCTGACCGAGTCGGTAAAAGCCGCGGGTTGAGCGTCCAAGCTAAGTCCGGCGGCGCTGGACTCGGTGCTTGGGAAATTAGCCCGGCAACACGACCCGAATGTGCTGGTCGGCTTCGATCACGCCGACGACGCGGGCGTGTATCAAATCGCGCCCGACATGGCGCTGGTGCAGACCGTCGATTTCTTCACCCCCATCGTAGATGACCCCTACACCTTCGGCCAGATCGCAGCCACCAATGCGCTCAGCGACGTCTATGCCATGGGTGGCCGTCCGCTCACCGCGCTTGCGCTGGTGTGTTTCCCGGAAAAGGGTGATCTCGAAGTCCTGGGGCGCATTCTTGCCGGCGGCCTTTCAAAAATGATGGAAGCGGGATGCACGGTGATAGGCGGCCACAGCATTCGCGATGAGGAAACCAAGTTCGGATATTCCGTCACGGGGCTGATCGATCCCAAGAGAGTCCTGGCCAACAACGGTGCGCAGCCCGGTGACTCGCTGGTGCTTACCAAAGCCATCGGTACCGGAGTGATTTCTACGGCGATCAAGAAGGAGAAGGCTGATAGCGCATGGGTGGAAGGCGCGATCGCCTCCATGACGACTCTTAATAAGCAAGCCGCAGAACTGCTCGCGAGCAAACCGTACCGGGCGCATGGCATGACCGACGTCACTGGCTTCGGCCTGATTGGACATGCGCGTGAACTCGCCTTGGCAAGCCACGTTTCCTTGCGACTGTATGCGGCCAACGTTCCCTTGCTTGCGGGAGCAGTCGATTGCGTTCGCGCCGGCTATATTCCCGGCGGCCTCAAGGCGAATCGCGAATTTGCCGAGTGTGTGGTCGATTACGGCGACGGCATCCGCGAAGATCTGAAGACCTTGCTATTCGATCCCCAGACGGCTGGCGGCCTGCTCGTCTCGCTGGCCGCGGACGACGCACAGGGGTTGTTGTCAGACCTCAAGCATCTTGGCGTGACCGCTGCCCACATTGGGGATGTAGTTCCTTCCGCAAAACCCCTCATCCAGGTTTTGTGATGCCCACGTTGGTCCAGGCGCCCTCGTATGGGCGGCCCTTCGCCAAGCCACCTTGGGTCTTGATCCCCGGAAGCAAACCGCAACCCCCACGCTGGTTGAGCGCGGGCCGCGCCTTCGTCCAGATTCTCTTTGGCGCCCTGCTTTTCCTGTGATACTGTCTGGCGCCAACGGGCATGTTGCCCTGATTCCACATCCCGCGAGGCGAGGTGTCGCTCATGGTAGCAGGCGGCTTTGGAGCAACCGGGTCAGGCTCTTCTACAACTGCAATTGTGGAACAGAAACTGCGCGCCGAACAGATCGTCAAGAGTGGCGCCGGGTGGTTTCTGGCAATCGCCGGCCTCTCCATGCTGAACTCCGTCCTCACCATGAGCGGCACTCATTTCCACTTCATCTTTGGGCTGGGCGTTACCGAGATCGTCGACGCGGTGGGCCGGCAGTCGGGAACGACCGGATCGGCGCTCGGGCTGATCGTCAATGTTTTTATCGCAGGCCTTTTCCTGCTCCTCTGGAATTTTGCCCGTAAAGGGGAGAAGTGGGCATTTCTCGCCGGAATGGCGCTCTACGCCGTCGACGGCATGATTCTCATTCCCTTCAAGGATTTCCTGGGAGTTGCCTTCCACGCATATGCCCTGTTCCGCATCTACCACGGCATGCAGGGACTGCCCGTGCTCGAGGAACTGCAGCGGAGGCTCGCCCCCGCCGGGGCCCCGATCGAGCCGCGCTAGAGTGGTCGTGCCCGCAGGCCAATTTCCCGGAACCTGCCCGCTTCCCAGAGCATCTGTTAGGAAGAACTGCCACTTCCGCTTTCATTCCTGAAAGGCGTCCACCGCTTTGCGGGGACGGCCTCTTGTTTCGTCTAGCCGAGGTTCTCTGGAGGTTCTTCTTATGGAAACACGTGAATTGGGCCGCAGCGGCCTGAAAGTGTCTGCCCTCGGCTTAGGCTGCATGGGTATGTCGGAGTTTTATGGTGGGCGCGACGATGATGAATCCATTGCGACGATTCATCGGGCACTCGAACTGGGCATCAACTTCCTCGATACCGCAGATGTGTACGGCCCCTACAAGAACGAAGAGCTGGTTGGGAAGGCGATCAAAGGGAAGAGGGACCGGTTGGTCCTCGCCACCAAGTTCGGCATTGTGCGCGATCCCGCCAATCCTCAGGTTCGCGGCGTCAGCGGCAAGGCGGATTACGTGCGCTCCTGTTGCGAAGCCAGCCTGCGTCGTCTTGGCGTCGACTACATCGATCTCTACTACCAGCACCGCGTCGATCCCACGACGTCGATCGAAGAAACGGTGGGTGCGATGGCGCAACTGGTTAAAGAAGGAAAGATCCGCCATATCGGGCTTTCCGAGGCGAGCGCTCCGACTCTGCGGCGAGCTGCCAAGGTTCATAGGATCACAGCGCTGCAATCGGAATACTCGTTGTGGACCCGCGATCCGGAGCACGAGATCTTGGCCACCTGCAGAGAGCTCGGCATTGGCTTCGTCGCCTACAGTCCCCTGGGTCGCGGCTTTCTGACTGGGCAGTTCAGACGCTTCGAGGATTTTCCCGCCGATGACTACCGGCGCTTTTCGCCGCGCTTCCAGGGCGAAAACTTCCAGAAGAATCTCGATTTGGTGACAACGCATCGAGCAGATCGCGAAAGAGAAGCACTGCACGGCCTCACAACTGGCGTTGGCTTGGGTTCTGGCCCAGGGCAACGACATCGTCCCGATTCCGGGAACGAAGCGCCGCAAATACCTGGAAGACAATGTCCGGGCCCTGGATGTGCATTTAACACCGGAGGATCTGCGCCGGATCGATGAAGTCTTTCCATCCGGGGCTGCAGCCGGCGAACGCTACCCGGAACACATGATGCAACTCGTAAATCAATAGAGCACCGGCGCCAAAGCCGGTCGCGAGCGCGGCTCCTGCACGTCGAGGCGCGCTTTTCCTTTTCACGAGACAGTCGGCAATGTCCTACTGACATTTCCCGAGAAGGTTGGAGCGTCGACCCGATGCTCACGACGGGCGACTAGCCCTAAGCTGACAAGGAAACCATTTTCTAAAAAGAGGAGAACGACAGTGTCGGATCTAAAAGGAATTCGAGTCGCTATTCTGGCCACGGACGGCGTCGAACAAGCTGAGTTGATCGAACCTCGCAAATTTCTCGAGCAGCTGGGCGTGCAAACGACGCTGCTCTCTCCCAAGGGCGAGCAGATCCAAGCCATGGAACATGCGGAAAAGGCAGACAAAATTCAAGCCCAAGGGCCTCTGGAAGGAGCCAACCCACAGGACTACGACGCGGTTCTGCTTCCGGGAGGTGCCTTGAACGCCGACAAATTGCGCATGAATGAAGACGCGCGTCTTTTTGTGCGGGAGATGGACCGCGCCAAGAAACCGCTGGCCGTTATCTGCCACGCTCCCTGGTTACTGATATCAGCCGGCTTGGTGAAGGGCCGCCACATGACCAGTTACTACACCATCCAGGATGACCTCCGCAACGCGGGCGCCGATTGGAAAGATGAGGAGGTCGTTCGCGACCAGAACTGGGTCAGCAGCCGGCAGCCTTCAGACATCCAGGCATTCAATCGCGCCACTGCCGAACTGCTCACCGCGGCCCAAAGTAAAAAAGCTGCATAGCAAGGCAGGATAAAAAAGCAGGGCGGCCAACCGGCCGCCCATCTTCATTGGTTGTAGGTTTCGAGTTACGCGCGCGCCGGACTTTCGCCGCCCTTGGCGAGTCCAGGACGTCCCGGCTCCGGCTTCAGAACCTGCTGCACGCCGTCATCTTTCGATGGCAGCTTCACCGGCGGCAGTTCCTTGCCTTCGACCAGCATCTTGATTTCGATCGCGTCGAGCACCTCGCGCTCCAGCAAGGCCATGGCGATCTTCGTCAAGACCTCGCGGCTGTCGGAGAGCAACTCCTTGGCGCGGCGTGTATCCGTCGTCGACCAGCCGCCGGACTTCCATGTCGATCTTGATCGCCGTGTCCTCGCTGTAGTCGCGATGCTGCGCGATCTCGCGTCCCAGGAAGATCTGCTCTTCTTTCTTTCCGAAGGTCAGCGGACCGAGCGAGCTCATGCCCCACTCGCAGACCATCTTGCGTGCCAGTTCCGTGGCACGCTCGATGTCATTTCCGGCGCCCGTGCTCATCTGGTTGAGGAAGAGTTCCTCCGCCAGGCGGCCGCCCATCAGGATCGCAATCTCGGTTTCCAGATATTCCTTGGTGTAGTTGTGCTTGTCGTCGATGGGCAGCTGCATGGTCACGCCCAGCGCCATTCCGCGAGGGATGATCGTGACCTTGTGCACCGGATCAGCGTGCGGCAGCTTCACCGCCAGCAGAGCATGTCCCGCCTCGTGGAAGGCGGTCACTTTCTTCTCCTCGTCGGAGAGGATCATGGACTTGCGCTCCACGCCCATCAGCACTTTGTCCTTGGCCACTTCGAAGTCGTATTGCAGCACCGCCTTGCGATTCTGCCGAGCTGCGCTCAGCGCCGCTTCGTTCACCATGTTGGCCAGGTCGGCGCCGGAGAAGCCCGGTGTCCCGCGCGCCAGCACGCTGAGATCGACATCGTCCGCGAGAGGAATCTTGCGGGTATGCACCCGCAGAATCTCTTCGCGACCGCGCACGTCCGGTCGGCTCACCACCACGCGGCGGTCGAAGCGACCGGGACGCAGCAGCGCCGGATCCAGCACGTCGGGCCGGTTCGTGGCCGCCATCAGGATGACGCCTTCGTTCGACTCGAACCCGTCCATTTCGACCAGCAACTGGTTCAGGTCTGCTCGCGCTCGTCGTGTCCGCCGCCCAGGCCGGCGCCGCGGTGACGTCCGACCGCGTCGATTTCGTCAATGAAGATGATGCAGGGCGCGTTCTTCTTGCCCTGCTCGAACAGGTCGCGAACGCGGCTCGCGCCCACGCCTACGAACATCTCGACGAAGTCCGAGCCGGAGATGGAGAAGAAAGGCACGTTCGCCTCGCCGGCGACCGCCCGGGCCAGCAGCGTCTTGCCCGTTCCCGGAGGCCCTACCAGCAGCACACCCTTGGGAATTCGCCCGCCCAGCTTCTGGAACTTCTGCGCCTCGCGCAGGAACTCGATGATCTCCCGCAGTTCTTCCTTGGCTTCATCCACGCCCGCCACGTCCTTGAACGTGACCTTCTTCTGCTGCATGGAAAGCAACCGCGCCCGGCTCTTGCCGAACGACAGCGCCTTGTTGCCGCCCGTCTGCATCTGGCGGATCATGAAGAACCACAAGGCGGCCAGCAGGATCAAGGGTGCCCAGGTGCCCAGCAGCTGCAGAGGCCAGCTGCCGTTGGTCACGTCCTTCACCTCGTACGCCACACCCTTGTCGCGGAACTCCTTGTACATGTCGGAATAATTCGGCGGGAGCGGTGGTAAAGAAGCCGGTGTTGTCCTTGAAATGCCCGCGTACTTCCTGGGCCGTAACCACCACATCCTTGATGTTGCCCTGGTCAACGCTGCGACTGAAATTCGGAGAACGTTAACTTCTTGTCCTTCTGCCCTGTACTGCCCGTCCGAACTACCTGCCAAAGCAGGAAAGCCGAAAGTACGATGACCAGCCAAAAAATAACCGTCTTCACCGTCGAATTCACTCAGCACTCCTCTGCAAAAGAACCTTCTGCCGTCAGAACGGATGTGACACCGACCGCTGGCTGTTCTTAACCCTGTTTAGATGCCACGCCACGGGATTTTTGATTGGGCAAATACCCGAGACTGTCATTTTACTCGTTTCGCACGCAAAAAAGCTGTGCTTGTTTTTATGACTTAAGTCATGGGCACAGTTTGGCTTACAGCCGCCAGGTAGGGAAGATTCCGGTCGGTCTGTTCCGGACTTCCCAGCCCATAGCCGACCAGGAAAGCCTCATCCACCAGGAAGCCAAAATAGTCCGGCTGCAACTGACCCGGCGGGCCGATTGCCGGTCCGAGCAGCGTCGCCAGCTTGACCGATGCCGCACCCCGGGCACGCAAGTCGTTCATCAGGAACTCGCTGGTCACGCCCGAGTGCACCAGCCCCTCCACCAGCAGCACGTCTTTCCCGCGGATATCGAGATCGTGGCTGAATACGATCTCCAGCACGTCCGAAGCTCCCGTCGCCGCCTGTTGTCGGTAGCGCGGCTTGACGAAGGTGCAAGTCACCGGCACATCCAGCGCGCGCACCAGGTCGGCCATGAAAATGAAGCTGTTTTCCAGCAGCGGCCAGGACGTGGATGGTCTTGCCCTGATAGTCGTCCGAGATCTGCCGACCCATCTCCCGCACCCGCTTTTGGATCTGCTCCGCCGATATGGCCGGACGCAGCGGCGTCCACTTTCGACTAGTGTTCATATGGTTGTGTGCGCCTCCAGATGCTTCGCTCCGCACTGCAGCCCACTTCATTCCTCGTCCAACGGCAAGTCCCGGATCACGATCGCTTCCCCTGCCTCTTTCGCGCGCAGCGTCGCCGGCCCGGGAAATCCGCGCATCCACACCACCTCGTCTCCGCTGACCACCACCGGCCAGGCTCTCCGGGCCGCCCCGGTGATGTGGCGCTCCTGCAGCAATTCCTTAATCTTCTTCGGAGACTTGGTGTGTGCCGGCCAGAACCGGTCCCCTGCCCGCCAGTTCCTCACCACTAACTCCTGCAGGAGCTGCGACGGATCCAACAGATCGTCCGGATTATAGTTCGCCCCGGCGCTCCCGGCGTCGACTCGCAATGCTTCTACCACAATGCCTGCTTCTGGCACTATGGCCCGGCCGGGCAGGGGTAGAGGATATTCGTAGTCACAGGGGATGCGCTCTTCGGTGCGGAGATCGGGCGTCAGAAATGTCAGCGCCGTCGGCTCTCGAACCACGCTCCAGCCCAGCGGGAGCGACAGTCGCTTGCTGGAATTGTGGCCCTGCGGCAGGCGAAGCGCAGGATCTCTTCGACGTGCTTGAATTCGAGTGGGAACCCAGCCAGTTCTCCGATCGCCTTCACCGCCCTTCGCTGCACCGCCAGCGGCTCGGAAAGCAGCCACATCAAGTCCACCGTGGCATTCATCACCAGAGGCCCCGGTTCTCGCAAGCGCTCCTGGAGGTCGGGATTGAACGGCTGCAACTGCACCAGGCCTTGCTGCCCCGGGCGAGCCCATTCCGGTTCCGTCCAATGGATGGCCGTGCCCATCCACCCAGAGATTTCGTTCTGCCAATAGTCTTCTTCGCCCCGCGCGATCTCGGCGAGTTCACTAAGGCCGGTGGCTACTGACGGGTTGAACTCGCGCTCGAGCAGGGGAAGCAGCACGTGGCGGACACGGTTGCGTGTGAACTTCGGATCCCGGTTGCTCGCATCCTCGCGCCAAGCCTGTCCGATGTCCCGGAGAAACTGTTCGAGTTCGTGATGGCGCACCTCGAGCAGAGGCCGGATCACTTCGCCGACGACCTCGTCCTCTTCTTCGAGGTCGAAAGTCGGATAGATGCCCGCCAGCCCGCGCATGCCCGTTCCGCGAAGAATCCGCATGAGCACAGTTTCGGCCTGATCATCGAGCGTGTGCCCGGTAGCGACCTTGTCGAGTTGCGAATGGCCTTCCCGTCCGGCTGAACAAGTTGCTGGAAATACTCATAACGCAGCTCGCGGGCTGCCGCCTCGACGCTAAGTCCGAGGGCACCCGCTTCGGCGCCGCACGTCCGCGCCGGTGGAGTGGAGTTCGAGCTTGTATTCGCGCGCGAGCTCAGCAACGAATGCTTCGTCCTGGTCGGACTCCCCGCCCCGCAGCTGGTGATTGAAGTGAATGACCGAGAGAACGATGCCAATCTCAGCGCGCAGCTCCAGCAGAAGCCGAAGCAGCGCGACCGAATCGGCCCCGCCTGAAACCGCGATCGCCAACGCGGTCCCCCGGCTTCAGGAATTCGAGCCGGCCGAATGTGATCGAGAACCTTGTGCGTGAGCAGATGCACGAACCCATGTTACAACCCGCCAATGCCCACGCAGGGACAGACGCCCTAGTCTGCCCGCTCGCCTCAGGGGCTGGCGCCCGGTGCCCAGACGAGGGCGTCTGGGCCTACGTAGAATCTAAAACGTTGCGCTCTTCTCCGCGATCAGCTTCCTGATCTTCTCCACGAATTCCGCCGCTGCCATGTCTTCGGTCTTCTCTTTGCCGCGGGTGCGCACGTTAACCTTGCCCGCCTCCGCTTCCTTATCGCCGACCACCAGCAGGAACGGCACCTTCTGCATGGCGTGTTCGCGGATCTTCGCGTTCATCTTCTCGTTGCGCGCATCGACGTCCACCCGCACGCCCACGGCCTTCAACTGCGCCGCTACTTGTTTCGCGTAGTCCGCATGGCGCTCAGAAATCGGAATCATCACCGCCTGCACCGGCGACAGCCACACCGGAAACGCGCCTGCATAGTGCTCGATGAGCACGCCGAAGAACCGCTCCACCGACCCGTACAAAGCGCGATGCACCATCAGCGGCTGCTTGCGCGAGCCGTCTTCGGCCACGTACTCCAATCCGAAGCGCTGCGGCAGATTGAAGTCGAACTGTACCGTGGAAAGCTGCCACAGTCGGCCGATCGCATCCACCAGCTTGATGTCGATCTTCGGCCCGTAAAACGCAGCCTCGCCCGGAATCGTCTTGTACTCGATCTTGCGTCGCTTCAACACGTTTTCCAGCGAGTGAGTCGCCATGTTCCACTGGTCTTCGCTGCCGACAAAGCTCTTGCGATCGTCCGGATTCCAGGTAGAAAGCTCGGTCTGAAACTGGTCGAAGCCGAAATCCTTCAGGACGTCGATCGCGAACTCCACGCAGGCCTCGATCTCGCTTTCGATCTGGTCGAGCGTGCAGAAGATGTGCGCATCGTCCTGCGTAAAGCCGCGCACGCGCAGCAGCCCGTGCATCACCCCGGAACGCTCGTAGCGGTAAACCGTTCCCAGTTCCCCCAGGCGCACCGGAAGATCGCGATACGACTTCAGCGAGTCTTTATAGATCAGGATATGGAACGGGCAGTTCATGGGCTTCATGCGGTATTCCGCATCGTCGAGCTCCATGATGTCGAACATGTTCTGCGCGTAGTAGCCTTCGTGCCCCGAGGTCTGCCACAACTGCCGCCGCGCCACGTGCGGCGTGTACACCAGCGAGTACCCGCGCTTGATGTACTCGGTGCGCATCCAGTCTTCCATCTCCTTGCGGATGATGCCGCCCTTCGGATGCCAGAAAATCAATCCCGGTCCGGCGAACTCCTGGATGGAAAACAAATCGAGCTGCTGGCCGAGCACGCGGTGATCGCGCTTCTTCGCCTCTTCAATGCTATTCAGGTAGGCGTCGAGATCTTTCTTCGAGAAAAACGACGTCCCGTAAATGCGTTGCAACTGCGGATTCTTCTCGTCGCCCAGCCAGTAGGCGCCGGCAATATTCAGCAGCTTGAAGGCCTTGATCTTCCCGGTCGACGGAATATGCGGGCCGCGGCAGAAGTCCAGAAACTTGCCGGTCTTGTAGATCGAGATCTTTTCATCGGGCTGGGTGAACTGCTCGATGAAATGACACTTCATGAAGTCGCCTTCACCCTTGAACTTCTCCAGCCCTTCCTGGCGGGGCAGAAACTCCCGCGCATACGGAATATTCTGCTGCGCCAGCTCCTGCATCTTCTTCTCGATCTTCTACAGGTCCTCGGGCGTGAAGGCAGTGGGACGGTAGAAGTCGTAAAAGAAGCCATTCTCGGTCGCCGGACCGTGGCCGAGCTTGGTCTCCGGAAACAGCTCGAGCACCGCCGCCGCCAGCAGATGCGCCGACGAGTGCCGGTAGACCTGCAGCGCCTCGGCATCCCGCTCGGTGAGGATGCGCAGCTCGGTGTCCTTCTCGAGCGGCCGGGTCAGGTCGATCAAGTCGCCGTTGGTTTTCGCGACCAGCGCGGCGTCGGCCAGGCGCGGGCTGATGGACTTGGCCACCTCGAGCGCCGTCGTCCCCTTGGGAACTTCTTTGCTGCTTCCGTCCGGAAGCTTGATGTGAATGCTTTCCGCCATTGTGTCGAGCTCGTACTGTGCTGAAACTCTTGAGTTTATCGGAGCCGCCCAAGTGGGTCAAACCGCGCCTGGACCAGCCCGGGAACGAACCCATGAGGCCCGTGCCCCGGCCGGCTCAATTGGTCGTGGTCTTCGGTGACCTACTCGCCGCCCATACCGATTGCTACCGTGAAGGCGTGCAGGGGAAAGGGAAGGTGTAGCTCTCCACATGGCGAAATCTTCATTCAAGCTCAAGATTCTGTACGGCGAGGGCGACGCTGAAGTAGCAACCACGCAGGCCGCCTCAATGGAAAAGGCTGGACATCAGGTCACGACCGCCACCGGACGTAAAGGCGTCGAAACGGCCCTGAAGCAAGGGTCGTTTGACCTGGTCATTCTCGGTCCCACCCTGACCCGCAATGACCGCCATCATCTGCCGTACATGGTGAAGAAATCCCACCCGGGCACCCGCGTGCTGGTGCTGCACGCCGATGGTGGCCGCCATCCCTATGTAGATGCGGCGACCGACACCGGACGCAGCATCGAATCCATTCTCGAAACCATAGCTTCCATGATGGCGCAGCAGGCAGCCGTTACCGTCCGCTAGGCACGAGTGGCAATTCACAGAATTCAGGGGCGGCTGCGGCCGCCCTTTTGTGACGTTCGCGGGCCAACCCTGAAGCAAACCCTGATGCCTGATGACTGAAGACTGGCGACTGACAGCAGGACCTGGTTCGGTTACCATAGACGACACGTCGGGAGCAGCAGCCTCCCGTATTCCCTGCATCCAACGATCCAACGCTATGACGAAAAAGCTTGTGTTCCTTGCTCTTGCCGCTCTTTTTGTTACCTCGCTGGCGGTTGCCCAGGACGTGCATCCCGCCCTGCGGCCCCCCAAGGGCTCCTCCGTTGCTATCGTGATTTTTGAGGATCTCGAGTGCCCCGATTGCGCGCGAGCCGCTCCCCTGGTGGAAGAGGCCGCGCGAACCTACAAGATTCCCGTCGTTCGCCATGACTTCCCGCTGCCCATGCACCCTTGGGCCTACGACGCTGCCATTCTCGCCCGCTACTTTGACACCCATTCGAAGGTGCTGGGCAACGACTTCCGGGACACCGTTTTCAGGCATCAGCTTGAGATCACAAAAGATACGCTTCGCTCCTTTGCCGAAAAATTCGCCGCCGCGCACAAGATCGATCTGCCCTTCGTCGTGGACCCCGACGGCAAGTTCGCCAAGCTCATCGAGGCCGATCGGGCGGCGGGCAATCAGCTGAATCTGCAACACACCCCCACCCTCTACGTGGTCAGCAACAAGCATTCCGGGACACCCTTTGTGGAAGTCGTCGACCGGAGCCAGCTCTTCCAACTCATCGATACCATGAAGAAGGAATAACCTTTCCGGCACGTTAGGACCTGGGTGCAACCCCCTGCGGAGTCCCGCGAACACGCGGATCACTTGCTGTAAATATATGAAAACGCAGTGGTTACTTTCGGATTGCACAAAATCCTTGGCTATTTCTAAGGGATATAACGTACAATAGTAGCTGCGTTTGATTTTTGCGGTTCTATGCACTCTGCAGTTTCTCCGCTTACCGGCGTGACCTGCCTGCACCAGTCCTGCGAACATTCAGCGCAACATTCAAGATAAAGGAAACAAAGCAACACCATGGAAACAGGAACAGTAAAGTGGTTCAACGATGCCAAGGGTTATGGATTCATCAGCCGTCAGAACGGTGAGGACGTGTTCGTTCACTTCTCCGCCATCCAGGCCGGTGGCTTCCGCAGCCTCCAGGAAGGTCAGCAGGTGCAGTTCGATGTGGTCAAAGGCCCCAAGGGCTGGCAGGCCGAGAACGTGAAGGCCGTTTAACCACTTTCGCAAGCGAAAATTGAATCAGGGGGCAGCCGCGAGGCTGCCCTTTGTATTTTCTGCAATCCATTTGTCCCCCGGCTTGCGACTTCCGGCGATCCCGTACATCATGAAGACATGCTTCGCCGTTTAGGGGTCATCCTTCTTCTGACTTCTGCTGCTTTTGCCGGCATCGTGGAAGACGTCCGCGGTTCGCTGGAGCAGAACAATTTCACCTCCGCGGAATCGGAACTGACACGCTTATAAAGCAAAACTCGGGGTCACACCCGAGTATCTGGAAGCTTTGTCCTGGATGGGACGGGCCGCCCTCGGCATGCAGCAGTACAGCCAGGCCGAGATCTACGCAAAGCAGACGCTTACATCGGCAGCACCCCTTCTGAAGACACGCCGCCTCGACTCAGAAGCGCATTTGCCGGCGGCGCTCGGTGCCGCCCTCGAAGTACAGGCGCTCTCCCTGGCGGGACGGGGGCAGAAGGCGCAGGGCATCGCGCTGCTGCGACGCTCGCTCCTAACCTACGGAGACACTTCCATCGCGGCGCGCCTACACAAGAATCTCAATCTCCTGACCTTTGTCGGACAGCCCGCGCCCGCGCTCAAAACCGGAGATTACCTGGGGACGCCGCCAGCCTCGCTCGCTCAGCTCAAGGGATCCCCATTGTTACTGTTTTTCTGGGCGCATTGGTGCGCGGACTGCAAAGGCGAGGGGCCGATCCTGGCGCGTTTGCGCTCCGAATTCAAGGACCTCACCATCATCGCGCCCACCCAGCGCTACGGATATGGCGCACGCGGAGAAGATGCTACGCCCCAAGCCGAACGTGCTTACATCAACTCCGTCTGGCAGCAGTATTACTCCGGATTGCAAGGGGTGTCCGTCCCGGTGAACAAGGAAAATTTCACCGTCTACGGCGCAAGCACGACGCCTACTCTCGTGCTGATCGACCGCGCGGGAAAGATCGCCTACTACCACCCGGGCGCCGTGATGTACGACGACCTGCGGGCGGCAATCGAGAAGGTGATTAAAGGCTAGGCCGCGAGGCGAGATTGTCGCGACCGCCTGATCGATGCACCTGAATAGAGCCCCTCGGAAGGCCCAGACAGTGACTTCCACAAGGCAACGAAAGGTTCCTCTTCGGAGTGTTGCCTGCCCGAGAAATCTCTAACTTCCCTGCCAATCCTCGGCAGATCCCGATTACGGATTCTGCGCACGCGAGAATTGCAGCGAAACTCCCGCCCCTCCGCGCCCGAAAATCGGGGCGAAAGCAACGTGGGTCTTCGAGTGCGCCGAATGATGGTTAAAGACATATCCGCCGACTAGATAGCCGACTGCAGCCCCAACCAGCACATCACTGGGAAAATGTTCTCTGCCCTGGATGCGTTCAAATCCGGTAGCTGCCGCCAGGCTGTAGACGGCCAACTTCACCTTCCATCCTGGATATTCGTCGGCGATCACGTGGGCTACGGCAAAGGCGTTTGCAGCGTGTCCGGAAGGAAAGGAGTCGGCGGAGGAGGAATGCGTACCACCGTACCAGAAGGCGCCCGATGCGGGAGCCAACCCGTTGGCTTGCGGCCGCCCGCGGTCCGTACCAAACTTTATGAAGGTGGTCAGCAACTGCGTGTCGACCATTGCGGTCATCGCCAGCGCACCCGTCTCGCGTAGATGCTCATTGTGCCGTACCGTACCAGTGAGCAAAGCTGCTCCGGCAGCCGCGACCGGTATGTACAGACCGGTGAAGTTCGAGGCGGTGCGAAAACCGTTCACTCGCGACGGGTCGGTGCTGACATGATCCAGCGCGCTGCGATCGAAGACAAAAGCAGCACTGGTAGCGGCCGCCACCGGAACCAGCCACACCAGGTCTTTTTTACGGAGTCGAAGCGGGCTGCTAAGAATGCCTCTTTGGTCCTTGGCCACTCCCATCAAACACCGGTTGGGCGAGGACAAAGTGCATGGCTGAGGTTGTGGGGTAAGTTGTTGCGCGAGGCCGGCGAGAGGCAGGAAGCAAATCAGAACCACTCGTGACACACGCACGCAAACATTGGACTGCTGGCTCGGGGACTGCGGGATTGACTGCATGGGAAGGAGGGTATTTCCCCTACAATATCTGCCGGAGAACACCTGCGTCAAGCACAGAGGGGCAAGTAAGGTCCCAAGGGGGCCAGGCTGCTCTCCCACGGTTGGCGTCCAACTGTAAGTGTCTGCAAGCAGATAGTAGTCGAACCAAACACCCCGCGGCGGTTCGAAAATTCCTGATCACGTACCGTTAACCCTGGCTGTCGGAAGCCTCAGCACCGCCACTACAGTTCATGCGGGTCGAAATGACCCCTCGGCGCTCGGCTAAAAATGGAAGCGGTACTTCACTTGAAAGGCAATCTCCCGCGGGTTGGTGAAGTGGGATCCGCCGAAGGTGTTGCTGTTGTCGAGCATGTAGTGATTGTTGCCGACATTGAGGACGCTGAGACGCAGGCTCCATTTCTCCCCGAGCGACTTGCCCAGCGACAAGTCGACAGTAGTGTGGGAAGGCAGGTGGCCGGGGCCATCGCCGTCGAGAAACCCGGAGCCATAATTCACGTTCACGGCAGCCCAGCTACGCCGTGGGAGGTCGAGATTCACACCGGTGCTCACCGTATCCCGCTGGTCATGGTCGAGCAGGAAGTAGCCCTGGTCTGGGGGCGAGAAATCAGTCAACCCTCCCGTGACCGCTCCCGCTCCTTCCACGTACTGGTGCGAATAGGCGAGGTGCAATTGGGCTCGCCCTGCAATGCGGGGAGAGTTGGCAGTGGCTTCCCAGCCGTGGATGCGGGCGCGATCGATGGTCAGTGGGAAGAAGATGTTCGAGTTGCCCAGCACATCGTGATCGAAGAAATTCTTGGCGGCGGTGCGGAAATTCGCGAGGTCGAATGTCCAGCCCGCGAGTGGAATCGTGAGCCCGAATTCGCGCTGCTCGTCGCGCTCCCCATGCACGGGCAGGAACCCGCAATCCCCGTTTCCGCATTGCGCCAGCAACGTGCCGGAAACCGTCAGCAGCGGTGGCGCCTGGTAGTAACGCCCCCAAAACGCGCGCGCCACCCAATGCAGCTTCGGAATCTGCAGGGCCGCACCTAATCGTGGATCCGCTGCATTCTCGCTAATGGGATGATTCCCTCCCAGCAGCGTGTTGGTGCCGGTTGCGCCGAAGTGCGTGAGCCGCACGCCGCCGTTCAAGGTCAACCATCGCGCCGGCTTGTATTGGTCTTCCAGAAACACGGCAGACACAGTTCCCCAAAGAACCTCTCGTTGCGGCAGGACGACGGGATCGCCGTTGCCCGCATTCACAGCAAACAACTGGTTGTCGCGCTGCCCGAAGACCTGAATCCCGCCGCGCAGAATGTGTTGTTCCCGGGTATAGGCAGCCGAGACCACGCCGCCCACGTAATTGGAACCCCGGTCATCCTGGGGAACAGAAACGCCCGCGTCAGGAACGCCGGTGTAGTCTCCGATGTAGTGTGCGCGATTGAAGTGGTAGAACGGCGACACCGTCAGAACTAACCCGCTGCCCACCGTGTGCAGCCAGGAGAGATTCACGAAAGCGTCCCGCTCGTTCTCCACATCGCGAAAGCCCTTCATTTCAAGATCGGGATCGTTCGGGACCTGGTAGTGGTCTCCTCGAACGGAGGTGACTAGGCGCAGCTGATCGTTGGGCGACCTGTTAAAGATCAATGAGCCGAACCCACTGAGACCCGCAGCCTGGTTGTGAAGATTTTCCGCGCTGGGGGTTTCCAGCCCGAGGTCGGTACGATATCCCGAGAGACTGCCGTACCAGGCAAACCGGTCGCTGTGGTCCCCCAGACTGATCTGTGGATTGGTGGCGTGGTAGCTGCCATACCCGAGCACGAGCTCGCCTTGCCGGTCGCGCTCGAAACCCGAGCGGGTCACCACGTTAAAGACGCCATAAGTGCGGTCGCCATATTCGGCGTTGTAACCCCCGCGCTGGACTTCCAGGTAGTCGATGTCCTTGGGATCGAACTGCGGCCCGACGTTGGACGCGATGCTGGTGTTGGGCACAGGCACGCCGTCCAGCAGCCATGAAACCTGGTGGCCGCCGCGAATGTGCAGTTGGTCATGGACCAGGTACGCGCCCGGCGTGTAGTTGGTGATCATCGTCAGGCTGTTGGCCCCGTCTCCGCCCGGGGTGTGGTTGATCGTCTCGCGATTCACCACGTTGGTGCTGCTCGAGGATTCAGGGTTGACGGCGGGTGCGACGTCCTGCACCTCCACGGTCTCAGCAGCGTGCGCGACCGTAAGCGAGAAATGTGGTTTGGCATCGCGACCCGAAGTCAGCACGACGGTCTGCTCTTCAGTGGCAAAGCCCTCCACTTCGACCGTTAGCCGGTATTCGCCGAGCGGCACGTTTTCAAAACGAAATTCGCCCGCGCCGTCGCTGACCGTGGATTGCGACCAATCCGACGTCGTGGACCGCAGGGTGGCTTTCGCGTCCTGAACGGGGCGATGCTGCGGATCGTGAATCAGTCCATGGACCGACCCAAAAATCGTGGCGCCGGAGACCACCGCGAAAAACAGCACGGCGATACCGAGCGCGGCGCGAACCAGGTTCTTTCTCATGTGTCCTCGTCAAGCTGTCGGCAAAGATCCCAAGGGTGGCGAGGTTTGAAGGAGTTCCGTCATTGCAGCGGGCTGGTCGCGCCCGCACGACAACAGCAGAACCCCTTCCGGGGGACTCGCTTCGAAGACAGGCCTTTACAGCGTGGGAGGACCGCGGACCGAGTGGAAGGCCATCAGGTCCAGGCGTTGGACCCGAGGCTGAAGCGCGGAAACGCGATCAGTGGTGCGATCCGTTTCCTCAAAGAAACCTTGCAGGCTGACCTTTGCCCATTGGGATCGGACAAGGGACCGGCAGCAGGCATGGCCGCTGCAGCACTGGTTGGATCTGAAAGCAGGCTCGGAACTGGAGCCGGGCAGGGCCGCGCGGGGTTCCGCTGCGGCCGCCGCCGCATGATGATGGCAACCCGGCATGCTGTCCGCGGGCGCACCCATCGGCGTTCGCACACAGTGTTCGTGTGCCGCCGGCATCGACGCCGCAGCCGCCAGCGGCGCGAACGTCCCCGCAAGCAGGACCAGCAACAACAATCTGGCAATCGGACGGCGCATAGTTTCCACGGGCGGGAGGAGGAAGAAGCGTTCGACCGGCGATTCCCCAAATCCAAATTCGCCGTGCGGCCCAACCGGCGCCATAGCAATCGGCAGCCCCATAAAGCATAGGGCACTTTGGAGCATCGCACAACCCCAAGTGACTTGGGTCACCCGGGGAGCGGTCGGGCTCAAAGTGGCGGATTTTGCGGGCAAGGAGTGCGCGACCGCGACGTGCCCCCCCGTCAAGGCCCGCTTAGCGCCCCAAGATATCGCCCTTCAGGGCGCACAGAAATGGCGTAAGACCTTTCATTTTCCTTTTGCTCCTGAATGGAAAGTGGAGTGATTTTTTGTCCCTCGGACGTACATAGGGAACAGCCCGAGAAACGGATTTACAGCCCTTGCCGCGACTGCGGTCTGGCTTCCAATCGTGAGCCGGGTCGCTTGAGACGCCAACTTCCGGCGTGGTAGCATCCATAGTTTTGGCAGGCGATGTTTGGCCCGGCCGGTACTAGTCCTGATTCTCTTTAAAAGGGCCGAACCTGAATTTCGCTCCCCGCCTGCTGAAGGAGTGAACCCGTGAAAGTGTACGAAGGCGCAAACATCCGCAACGTGGCCCTGGTCGGCCACGGACACGCTGGCAAAACCTCGCTCGTCTCGGCGGCCCTCTTCACCGCAGGCGCGACCCCACGCATGGGCCGCGTGGATGATGGCAGCGCGACCACGGATTATGACGAGGAGGAAATCGCCCGGAAAATGTCGGTCGGCACCGGCATTGGGTTCGCGGAATGGGGCAAGACCAAGATCAATCTTCTCGACACCCCGGGCTTCAACATGTTCGTGCACGAGGCCAAGACGGTCCTGCCGGTAGTCGAGGCGGCACTGGTGGTCGTCGATGGCGTAGCCGGCGTCGAAGTCGTGACCCAGCGTGTCTGGGGCTACGCGGAAGAGATCAACCTGCCGCGCGTGGTGGTGGTCAGCCGCATGGACCGCGATCGGGCCGATGCCGAGCGCGTCCTGGAATCGCTCAACAACGCCTTCGGGCGCGCGGTCGTTCCCCTGCAATTTCCTATCGGCAAGGACAAGAGCTTCACCGGCATCGTCGACCTGGTAAAGATGAAGGCCTACACCTACGAACTTGGCGGCAACGGCAAGGGCAAGGAAAGCGACATCCCGGCCGAGCTTGCCGCCGCCGCGCAGGAAGCGCACGAAAAGCTGGTTGAACTGGTGGCCGAAGGCGACGACAAGCTCATGGAAGAGTTCTTCGAAAAGGGCACAATCCCCGAAGAACACCTGATTCCCGCACTGCACGACGCCATCCGCGAAGACAAAATCTTCCCCGTTCTGTTCACCTCAGGACTGGGCAACATCGGCGTCGACAAGTTGATGGACTTCCTGGTCGACTACACCCCGGCGGGGACCGAGCATACCGCCCTGCATGGCGTCGCCAGCGGCAACGGACAGGCGCCCGAGCGGCACGTAGCGGACTCAGATGCACTTTCCCTGTTCGTCTTCAAGACCGTGTCTGATCCGTTTGCCGGGCGTATCTCGTATTTCAAGGTGTACAGCGGCGTGCTCAAGAACGAGGCCACCGTGCAGAACTTCACGCGCAACTCGCAGGAGAAGCTGGCACACATTTCGGCAATACAAGGAAAGAATGCTGTCGCCGTGAATGAGCTGCACGCGGGCGACATTGGTGCGGTCGCCAAACTGCGCGACACGCTCACCGGCGACACGCTGGGAGACAAGTCGGCGCCCATCCAGTACCCGTGGGTCAACCTGCCCGAGCCCGCTATCACCTTCGCGATCGAACCCAAGAGCCGCGCCGACGAAGACAAGCTTGGCCCCGGCATTCACAAGCTCATGGAAGAAGACGCGATGCTGCGTTTCTTCCGCGACCCGCAGACGAAAGAATTCCTGATCGCGGGTACCGGGCAGCAGCATATCGAAGTGGTGGTCTCGAAGCTCAAGAAGCGTTACCACACCGAAGTGAATTTGAAGGCGCCGAAGGTGCCGTACCGGGAAACGATTCGCGGCAAAGCCGACGTCCAGGGCCGCCACAAGAAGCAGACCGGGGGCCACGGCCAGTACGGCGACTGCAAAATCAAGATGGAGCCTCTGCCACGCGGCGGGGAGTTCGAGTTCGTAAACGACATCTTCGGCGGCTCGATTCCCAGGAACTTCATTCCTGCGGTCGAGAAGGGCATTCGCGACGCTGCCGGCCGCGGCTACCTGGCGGGTTTCCCGGTGGTCGATTTCCGCGTCATTCTCTACGACGGCTCGTACCACGACGTCGACTCCAACGACCTCTCATTCCAGATGGCTGGCCGCATCGCGTTCAAGAAGGCCATGGAGATCGCCAAGCCCACCCTGCTGGAGCCGATCATGGCGGCCGAGATTACCGTGCCCGACGAATTTGCCGGCTCCATCATGGGCGATCTAAACAGCCGGCGCGGCCGCATCCAGGGCATGGACAACAAGGGCGGTAACACCGTCGTCAAGGCGGAAGTTCCCATGTCGGAGATGCTGACTTATGGTGTCGACCTGACCGCCATGACCCAGGGCCGCGGCAGCTTCAACATGGAGATGAACCACTACGAAGTCGTACCCGGACAGCTGCAGGAAAAGATCATCGAGAAGGCCAAGGCCGAGCGCGGCGTCGTGAAGGAAGAAGAAGAATAGCGGCCGGCCTTATTTCGCCTGCTCCACTTTGGCGTTGTGCTGAAGCTTCGGAAGCTCCGGGACCGAGACCATCGTCTCGGTTGCCCGATCCAGCTCAAAGAAAGTTTTCTTCTTCGCGCAGCTCGAGGTGCCCAACACTTCTTCCTCTTCGGGCGATAGAGGCTGGCCTTCGAGGGCGATCGTCCCCTGCGCTCCAAATCCCAACACCCGCAGGTTGAAGGAACATTCGTGGCCATACGTTTTGGCGAGCGCGCGCGTCAGGTCAGGTTGCTGAAACGTTCCATTCCTGCTGTCGTAAATGAGAATTCCACGCGTGGCGCCGGGTTGCTCATATTGCCACTCCGCCAGCTCGGCGAGCAGACGGCGCCCATCGGCTGACCAGTCGAGCACCCGCAGTGAGTTTCCAGTTTCGACGTCGGCGGGTTCCTGCAGAAAGCGCAGTTTGAATTCCGCCGTATCCGCCCCCACAAACAGCCGCGAGTTGTTCACGCATAGCGGCCCGGTGTAACCGGCCGGCCGCTGCGGATACAAAGCAGCGGCCTCGACCTCGGCGTACACGCGGTGCTTCTGGTCCGGCGAGATGTAGAGATTGCCGCGCACCGTCCGCGAATTGAAGGGAGGCTTTTCTCCACAGGTCACAAGGTCGGGATCGGTCCCTTTCGGCGTGTTTTGCGGGGCCGGCGGCGCACTGGAAGTCTGCGAACAAGCCGCCGCGCCGAGGAGTGCCGTCAGCACCACCAGCCTCAATAAGTTTCGGGAGAGTCCCAGCACGCGAGAATTGTAGAACAGCGGCCCGCGCTCCGTCTGTACAGGACATCGCTTACGGCGGCAGACAAACCGACAACGGGTCGCAACGCAAAGCTCCGCTCGGATTAAAACCTGGCATTGCTTCCCCCGTCCTTTCGCTTTACCATCGCCTTATCGTGGCCACTTTCAAGAACACTCCGGATCTGAAAGGACGGCTGGTGTCGGCGGCGCCGGTCGAAGACGATTCCTCTTTTGAGCTGAAGCTGCGCCCGCAGCGGCTCGCGGAGTTCATCGGACAGGACAAGGTGAAGGAGAACCTGGCGGTGGCCATCGAAGCTGCACGTTCGCGCGGGGAAGCGATGGACCACGTGCTGCTCTATGGCCCTCCTGGGCTGGGAAAGACAACCCTCGCGAACATCATTGCGAACGAACTGGGAGTCGCTTTTCAGCAGACTTCCGGACCGACATTGCAGATCAAGGGGGATCTGACCGCCATCCTCACCAACCTGCAGGCCAAGCAGGTCCTCTTCATCGACGAAGTGCACCGCCTGCAACCGGCCTTGGAGGAGATCCTGTACTCGGCTCTCGAGGACTACAAGCTCGACATCATCATCGGACAGGGGCCTTCGGCGCGCACGCATACCATGGACGTGCAGCCCTTCACCTTCGTCGGCGCGACGACCCGCGCCGGGCTGCTTTCCGCACCCTTGCGCTCCCGCTTCGGCATCATGTTGCGTCTGGAGTTTTACACCCACAAAGATCTGCAGGTCATTGTGGAAAGGTCCGCCGAAATCATGGGGGTGGCCATCGACGACGACGGCGCGGTCGAAATCGCCAGCCGGTCGCGCGGCACTCCGCGCATTGCAAATCGCCTGCTGCGCCGGGTGCGCGACTATGCCCAGGTGCGCGGCGGCGGCAAGATTGACAAGGCCACCGCCGAAGCCGCCCTTCAGATGCTCGAAGTGGACCGCCACGGCTTCGACGAAGTCGACCGCAAGCTGCTCCTGACCATTATCGAGAAATACCAGGGAGGCCCGGTGGGCGTGAACACGCTGGCCGCTGCACTCGCCGAAGAAGCCGACGCCATCGAAGAAATCTACGAACCCTTCCTGATCCAGATCGGCTTCCTCAACCGCACGCCGCGCGGCCGCATCGCCACCATGCTGGCCTACGAGCACTTCGGGATTACCCCCAACCGCCGGCAAAGTTCCCTTTTCTAGTCGGCGCAGCGGCGAAACACACCAGACTCGAAGCAGCATCTTGGGAAGATGGCAGCGATGGTGTATCGTGCTGAGTTCATCTCGTTGGGGGCGGGATGCGCGCAAATTCTTGCTGGTGGGACGTGCCTGGGTGTGCCTGTTCTCTGTCCGACTCCTGATGGCCGGCGTGCTGGTTCCCCTTGGCACCCTGCTCGGCTCTGCTCCTGAATGTTCGGCCTGGGCCACCTCGGGTGCTGGATCCGTACAGTCGGTAGCCCAACCATCGCCGGCATCCTCGGAACCGGCTGGTCGCGCGAATTCAGGGCCCGAAGCCTCCATCAGTCACAGTTCTTCCACCACTGGCGATGTCGCCTCCCCAAATCAGAACATCCTCACCGCGCAAAATCCCCAGGAACCGGATGCGCAGCTCCCCTTGGCCCCAAGCAGTCTGGGACCACCCGCCATCGTGATTCCGCGCCTCTCCCGCCCGCCCGCGCTGTCCGACTTTCTCAGCATGCGGCCCGTGGGGGACGTAGCCCGTCAGATGACCAAGGTGTCGGGCTTCGTGCAGCGCGATCCGCATGACGGCGCGCCCGTTTCCCAGCCCACGGAAGCCTTTCTCGGTTATGACGAGAAGAATCTTTACGTGGTATTCGTATGCTTCGACGAAGCGGGGAAGGTGCGCGCCCACCAAGCGCGCCGCGAAGACGTGGCCGACGACGACAACGTCGAGATCATGCTCGACACCTTTCACGACCGCCGCCGGGCCTATGCCTTCCAGATCAATCCGCTGGGCGTTCAATGGGACGCCATCTGGACCGAGGCTCCCCACGAAGAAGTCAGCGGCAACTTCGACACTTCGTTCGACACGCTGTGGTATTCGCAGGGTAAGCTCACACCCGAAGGGTATGTGGCCTCCATGGCCATCCCGTTCAAGAGCCTCCGCTTTCCGCCGACCTCGGAGCAATCCTGGGGAATCATTCTTTATCGCGGGATTATTCGCGAAAATGAGAACGCCTTCTGGCCCGAGGTCTCGCAGCGCTTCGAAGGCCGCTTAGGTCAGGCGGCCACGCTCACCGGACTGGAGGGAATTTCGCCGGGGCGCAACCTCCAACTCATCCCTTACGGGCTGCTCGACTCATTTCACGATCTGGACCTCCGCAACCCCAATGACCCGCATTTTGAAAACCGCGCGATCGGGGGCACCTTCGGCCTCGACTCGAAGATTGTCTTGAACGACCGTCTGGTGCTCGACCTCACCGCAAACCCGGATTTCAGCCAGGTGGAATCCGACGAACCGCAGGTCACCGTGAACCAGCGCTTCGCGGTCTATTTCCCGGAGAAGCGCCCCTTCTTCATCGAGAACGCCGATTATTTTCGGACGCCGATTGACCTCTTCTTCACCCGCCAAATCGTAAATCCGAGTTACGGTGGCCGCCTGACCGGAAAAATGGGGCCCTATTCTCTCGGAATTCTGACGGCGGACGACCGTGCGCCCGGATTGACGGTGGCGCCGTCGGATCCCTTGGCGGGATCCCGTCAGTACTTCACTATCGCCCGCGTGAGCCGAGATATCTTCAAGCAGTCGAGTATCGGTGCGATCTATACCGACGAGGAATATCCCGCGGTTGGGGGCTTCAACCGCATCGGCGGCCTCGACAGCCGGATTAAATTCACGCAGAACTGGACCGCCACCCTGCAGTCGGTAGCGAGTTCCACCCAGGTTCCCGGCGGCGCCTATCAGGCCGGACCCGCGTCCTTCATCGACACTACCTTCTCTGGGGTTCACACCAGCTACGAGGGGACCTATCGAGACATAAGCCGCGGCTTCACCAGCCTGCCCGGGTTCGTAAACCGCGTCGATATTCGCGATTTCGCCAACACCTTCGATTACCGCTTCCGTCCGGTATCCAGCCCACTCGTATCCTGGGGCCCATCCATGCATACCGACTGGGTATGGGCCCATGACGGAACCCGGCTCGACCTCCTTACCGATCCCAGCTTCAGCTTACGATTCAAAGGCCAGAGCTTCTTGACGCTATATCCCTACACCGACTTCCACGAGCAGCTCCGGCCCGTCGACTTTGCCGGGTTAAGCGCCAACCGCGACTATCACGAGCACGATAGCTCCATCATTTGGGGCACCAGCTACCTGAAATGGCTGGCTCTGCACGGCTACTACTCCTGGGGCGACGGAGTGAATTTCGTTCCTCCCATCGAACCAACCCCGGTGCCGTGCCCGGGATCTCCCACCGCGTTATCGACCTTCTGTCCGCCCTTTCTGGCTCGTTCCGACAGTGCCAGCATTGCCGCTTCCGTGCGTCCCGTCTCGGCCTTGAGAATCGACAACACTTATCTGTTCACGCGCCTGCGCGACCGCGACAGCAGCGCAGCCATTTTTGACAATCACATCCTGCGCACAAAATGGAACTTGCAATTCACCCGCGAGTTGTCGGTCCGGATGATTCTGCAATACACCGCCACCCTGTCGAACTCGGCATTCACCTCCTTGCCCACCACCAAGCAGCTGAATGGGGACTTCTTGATTACCTACCTCATCCATCCGGGAACCGCGATCTACGTTGGCTACAACAGCGATTTTCAGAACATCGACCCGGCGTTGCTGCCCGCGCTCGGAGGCGGACTGCAGCGTACCCGCGATCGCCTGATCAACGACGGCCGCCTGTTCTTTATAAAAGTCTCGTATTTGTTCAGGTTTTGATGGCCGTCCTTCTAAGGACGGCGGCTCCGACGATTCAGTCTGGAGGCGGCACAACTCATTAGCCCAGCTCGCGAGTGGCGCAAACAACGGACGGGCGAGCCTCGTAGAGCGGCAGTCTCTGAAAACGCCGCCCATTTGCGCGGCCGCGGGAGAGGCGCGCGATACTCCAGACACACCCCGCTAAATAATCCCGGCTACAATGTCCCCAGCATGATTGCTCATCTGCGCGGAAAGCTGCTCGTCAAACATCCAAACCAGGCCATCCTCGAGACCGGGGGCGTCGGGTATGACGTTACCATCAGCGTCCCCACCTTCTCCGATCTGCCCAGCGTCGGCGGGGAAATCTCTCTCCATATTCACACTCACGTGCGCGAGGATCAGATTGCCCTTTACGGGTTTCTCCGCCGCACCGAGAAAGAGCTCTTCGAGAAACTTCTCACGGTCAGCGGCATCGGTCCGAAGCTTGCCATCACCATTCTGAGCGGAATGCCGGCCGACGAGATGGTCGGCGCGATTCGCGGAAATGACATCGCCCGGCTCACCCGCATCCCCGGCATAGGCCGGAAAACCGCCGAGCGCATGGTGCTGGAGCTGCGCGACAAGCTGCCCGCCCCGGCCACTGGCCAGGAAATGGTCGCCCCTGCACTGACTCCGGTTGAGGAGGATGTGCTTTCTGCCTTGCTGAATCTGGGGTATCAGCGCGCCGCCGCAGAAAAAACCTTGGCCGCAGCGGCCAAGACCGGGAAGGCAACCTCGTTTGACCTGCTCTTTCGCGAAGCCTTGGGGGGATTGTCGAAATAGCATTCCAGCAGGATTGCGTCGGCTGGGCTAGTGTCCTACGAATCGCAGATATAGATCCCGATCCGACTTGCAACTCTCGGCCATCTCTTTCACTTTCTCCCAAGCCTCACGCTGGGACTCATCCTTGGCGCGATCTTTCACGCGCTCCCACTCGGCCAGAAGCGCCTCCGCCTGCAGATGATTGAACACGGTTTTTCCAAACGGATCCACAAAACGCAAAACCGGGAAGTCCCGTTCCGCGTAGGTAGGAACCACCCCGTGCAAAATCACCCATTCGCTCCGTTCACCAAGGTCGTCTTCCAGCTTCACCACCAAGGACATGTGAGTCTCCGGCCGAGGAATGGCAGCGAATGTATCAAGTCGCCGCTTATTTTCCTAGGCACGTTCGTGCCATTGTTCCTTGAAATTCATAGGCTTGCAGCCCGGCCGCCGGACACCCCCAACCAGAACCGGCTTTTACTCTTGCCCTCGAACCGGAACTCCCAAGGTTGGATTCGCTGGGCGACCAATGTGCACTCCCCAGACTCGCCCGCCCCAGAAGTTTACATTTTTACATTCACGACGGTCTCATCAGACTGCCCCAGCTTACGTTGAGGCCGGCTGGCCCGACGCAGAAGGATTGATTCACATCGATCTACCGTTCCCGGCACACGCGGAGCGCAAGGCCGCATGCCTACTGGGTGTTGTGAATTGCAGCAGTTACCGCGCCCGCGCGATACCTGACCCCCTGCCAGCCTTCACCCTGAACTAGTGGCATCTATATCGCGGTTACTTTCCATTGCAAGATGACAGCGCTGCTGAGTCTGTCCTTGTCGGCTCCAGTCATCAGCACGAACGCACATTCCAAATTCTCCCGCCGTACGAACGCGAGTGCGGCTTGGAAGGTCAAAAATGGGTCTCAGCTCGCGTTGGGGTCGTTACGCAGCTGCTTTCGTCGTTCTTAGCGCCGTCGCTTGGATGACGGGCTGTCAGGCGGTTTCCACCGCCGCGCCTTCCACCACCAACAATGGGTCGCTTTCGGCTGGCGCCACCAACCTGGATTTTGGCACGGCCGTGGTTGGCGCCTCCAAGCAACTGGTGGATACGCTCACGAACCGTTCCTCGGCCACCGTGACAATTGCCAGCGCAATGTCCTCGGACCCCTCGTTTCAGGTTATGGCTCCGGCGATGCCCTTCAATCTGGCTCCCGGCCAGAGCGCGAATCTGACGGTCGCCTTTACCCCGCATGCGCTCGGGAAAACCCGCCGGCAGGCTCATTATCTCAACCAGTGCGGCCACCGCTGGAACCATCGCGGTGACCCTTGTGGGCAACGCGGTGTCCCGCGGGGCGCTGCAGGCCAGCCCGACATCCCTCTCCTTCGGAACCGTGGCCGTCGGCCAGAGTGAGGCGAAAACGGCCACGCTAAGAAACTCGGGCGGCAGCGACGTGACCGTTTCAAAAGCTTCGGTCAGCAGCGCCGCTTTCACAATCAATGGTCTGACCTTGCCCGTCACCTTGGCCGCCGGACAAAGCACCAGCTTCACGGTAACCTTTGCCCCCAAGTCCTCCGGATCGGCCAGCGGCAGCGTCGCGGTCAGTGGCAGCGCCTCGCTCACCCTGAGCTCCGCTTCCGGTTCGTCGGGTTCTTCCTCGATGTCCGCCAGCGCTTCTTTGCCGGTGTTGGGAGACGGTACTTCTGCCGGACAGCTCACAGTTTCCCCGGCGACCGTCGCCTTCGGGAACGTAACGGTCGGGAGCCCGCAAAGCCAGACTGTCACCGTGACGAACTCCGGCGGCACCAGCACCACCATCTCGCAGGCTAACGCGACCGGGGCTGGCCTGAGCATCAGTGGCCTGGCTTTGCCCCTCGCTCTTGCGGCAGGCCACAGTTCTACATTTCAGGTAACCCTTACGCCGACCTCCGCGGGCACGGTAGCCGGAAGCCTCGCCATCGTCTCGACTGCCACGAACCCGAACCTCGCGTTGGCCATCACGGGTACCGCGGTGACTCCCGGCGCTGTCGCCTTCACGCCGCCTAGCGTCAATTTCGGCAATGTGCAGGTCGGCACCAATCAGAGTCAGACGGCCAGCATTTCCAACTCCGGCGGCTCCAGCGTGACCATCACCAGGGCAAGCGCTGCGGGCACCGGATTCAGTGTCAGCGGGCTGACTTTACCTTTGACGCTGGGCCCCGGGCAGAACTCCTCCTTCTCCGTTAGCTTTGCGCCGCAAGCCACGGGCAATGCCAGTGGCAGTGTCGCCTTCACGAGCAACGGGGCCACCGCGACTTTGCCGTTGTCCGGAGCAGGACTGGCGGTAGGAGGCGTTAGGGGCCAGTCCGGCGAGCGTTAGCTTCGGGAGCGTTCAGCTGGGAAACAACCAGGCGCAAACCATCACCGTCACGAACGGTGGGTCGTCCAGTGTAACCATCACCCAAGCGTCCGCCAGCGGGACTGGGTTCAGCCTGACGGGCGCGAGTCTGCCCATAACTCTAAATGGCGGCCAGAGCACGTCGTTCACGTCGAGGTTTGCACCCGCCGCGGCGGGAAGTGTAACCGGCAGCATTGCGATTACCAGCAACGCATCCAATCCTTCGCTGAACATCCCGCTGTCCGGCACGGGCGTCACAGTGGGCGCACTCGCTTCGAACCCGGCCAGCATCGCATTCGGCAGTGTGCCGGTGGGAAGTCCGCAAACGCACTCCGCAACTCTGAGCAACACGGGCGGATCGCTGCTCCATATCTCAACCGCCACCCTCACGGGAGCGGGATTCGGCACGAACGGCCTCAACGTACCCACGACGCTGAACGCCGGGCAGAGCCTCACATTCAATGTGACATTTACCCCGCAGAGCGGCGGCGCCGTTAGTGGAAGCCTGGCGGTCACTGCCGATGGTTCGGTCACGAACCTGAGCATCACCCTCTCCGGAACAGGCGCCAGCCCAGGACAGTTGGCGGTTGCACCGGCGAACGTGAACTTCGGCAACGTGACCGTGGGCGCCAACCAGGCTCAGTCTGGAAGCCTGAGGGCCAGCGGAGCGAGCGTGACGATCTCCTCCGTAGCCTCGAGCAATCCAGAATTCACCCTCACCGGATTGGCGCTGCCCATAACGCTTGCGGCCGGGCAGAGCGCGCCGTTCACGCTGACTTTCACTCCTCAGGCAAGCGGCGCCGCTTCGGGAACGATCACGTTCACCAGCAACGCCACCAATCCTCCGGTGGCTGCGTCGGTCACAGGCAGCGGTACGGCCGCGCCACAACACAGTGTGAGTTTATCCTGGGCTGCCAGCACGTCGACCGTCGTCGGATACAACGTGTATCGCGGAACTCAAACGGGCGGCCCCTACGTCGCGATGAATGGCACCCCCGACGCGGGCACAACTTACAGCGACAGTTCCGTCCAAGCGGGACAAACTTATTACTATGTCGTTACCGCCGTCGACGGCAGCGGTTCGGAAAGTGTGTATTCCAACCAGGCCCAGGCGGTGGTTCCGACGCCGTAAGCGAACCATACAGCTTCGCGTTTTCTACTTTTGTTAAATTCGCCACCTCGTCTTGACGGAGACGAGGTGGTGCTGCATTTACTTCCTGGGTCCTGTCCTTTCAAAGAACCCAAGCCCCGGCTCCCCTCCTGGGTCGATGGAAAAGACTTCCCGGATGCTGTAGGTTTGGAGTGAGGGCACAGAGAGGAGATTCTGCCTCTCGTGTCCCACTGTCGTGTGCTAGAACCTCGTGATGAGCTTGTGGAAGATATTTCAGGGCATTATCTCGCGCGGAGGTAGAGGAACATGAAGTTTGTGCTCAGGGTTGCGGCGCTGATTCTGTTAGGAGCCCTGGCAGTTGCACAGGTTCGGCCCAAGGACACCAATCCCGAAAAGACCAAGCTCATTGCGCTCGAAAACGCCTGGAACCAGGCGCAGATCCACAGGGACGGACAAGCTCTGGACACTCTGTTGGCCGACACGTTCGTGTACACCGACTGGGACGGGACGGTGTATAACAAGACCCGGTTCATGGCCGATATCAAAGAGCCCTCGGTCGAAACCACCCTGGTCGCCAACGACGGAGTCGAGGTCTATCTGTATCCGGGCGCAGCCGTGGTCACTGGCACCTACCACGCGAAAGGAAAGAATAAGGGCCGACCGTTCGATCACCGCGGCCGCTTCACCGACACCTGGATCCAGATGAACGGAAACTGGATCTGCGCCGCCAGCCACACGAACTTGATTGGGAAGTAAATACCCTCCTTGGCATAGTCGTTCTGGTTGATGCAGGCCTAACTGCCGCGGATGTGCCTGTCTCACCTGACAAGAAGAAAAACCGCCCAGACAATACTTTCCGCGGTCGAAAATTCGCGCGACCCTCCGAAAAACACCGCGACTTTCGCTTACCTTGCCAACGCACTCTCTCTGACAGGCCGATCATAAGGGGATTGATCCCGCTCCGGCCGCCCGCCCCGGCCGCGGAATTTCTTCTGCAGCCTGTCCAGGTAAACGTAATACACCGGGGTGATGTACAGGGTCACAAGCTGGGAGAACAACAACCCGCCCACGACGGCCAGCCCTAATCCCCGCCGCGACTCGGCGCCCGCCCCAAAACCGATCGCAATGGGCAGAGTGCCCATCAAAGCCGCCATGGTGGTCATCATGATGGGTCGGAAGCGAACCAGCGCACCCTGGTAGATAGACTCTTCCGGCGTCTTGCCTTCGGTGCGCTCGGCCTCCAGCGCGAAGTCGATCATCATGATGGCATTCTTCTTGACGATGCCGATCAGCATGATCACGCCAACGAAAGAATAAAGATTCAATTCCTGGTGGAAGAGGATCAGCGTCAGGAGCGCTCCCACCCCGGCGGAGGGAAGTCCGGAAAGAATCGTCAGAGGATGAATGAAGCTCTCGTACAAAATTCCGAGAATGATGTAGATGACCAGGACAGCCGCCAGCAAAAGCAGGCCCATGCCGGTAAATGAGTTCTGGAAGGCTTGTGCCGTCCCTTGAAACGTCCGTTGAATGTCGCCGGGAAGGATGGTGTTGGCCTGTTGTTCGACCAGTTTAGTGGCATCGCCGAGCGCCGTCCCAGGTTTCAGATTGAAGCTTAGGGTTACCGCCGGCAACTGCCCGAGGTGATTCACCGTGAGCGGGCCCATGGACGGAACCAGCCTGGCAACCGTATTGAGAGGCACCAGTTTCCCGGTGCTCGAGCGGACGTAAAGCAAAGAAAGTTTTTCGGGATTGGTCTGGTATTCCGGCAGCAGCTCGACGATGACGTAATACTCGTTGTTGGGCGAATAGATAGTGCTGATCTGGCGGGTTCCGTAAGCCGAGTAGAGCGCCTCCGACACCTGGGTGGGGCTCAACCCCAGGGCATACGCCTTGTCGTGATCGACTTCCACGGTGAGCTGCGGATTTTTTACCTGCAGGTCGCTGGTGACATCCTGCAATTCAGGAAGGGCCCGCAAGGCGCTCTCCAGCTTGGGCGCTGATTCGTAAAGCTCGGTGGTATCCGGAGATTGAAGGGTGTACTGATACTGCGACTTCGTGAGGGCTCCGCCGATACGGATTGTCGGGGGGATCTGCATATACACATTCAGCCCGGGTATCTGGGAAACCTTCGGCCGAAGTGACTGAATGACTTCGGTCGCACTCATCTGGTTAACGCGATCTTTCTTGTCTTTCAGCCGGAAGAAGATGCGGCCCTGGTTAATGGGACTGCCAATCGATGACATCGTATTGATAACGTTGGGGTCGAAGCGCACAACGTCGGCCACTTTCTGCTGCAACTGCATCATGTCCTGGAACGCGATTCCCTGCTGCGCCTCCGTGAAGGCGAAGGCCAGATTCTGGTCTTCATCGGGAATAAAGCCGGTCCTGGACAAGGTGTAGAGGTAGAACGTGAGTCCGATGATTACAAACGAGAACAGCAGCGTCACAAATTTGTGCCGCAGCACCGCGCGGAGGCTTCTGTCGTAGCCGCGCAACCAGGCGGTGAATGCCCGTTCGCTGAGATTGAAAAGTTTCCCGTGCTCCGATTTCTCCTGATGCCGCAAGAAACGGCTGCACAGCATGGGGGTAAGCGTGAGCGAGACAAACCCGGAGACCAGGATCGCGGCGCCAATGGTGACCGCGAATTCGTGCAGCAGGCGTCCGATGATTCCTCCCATAAACAAAAGAGGAATAAAAACCGCGGCCAGCGACAGCGTCATCGAAAGGATGGTGAACCCGATCTCGCTGGCGCCTTCGCGAGCCGCCTGGAGCCGGGTTTTCCCCATTTCCATATGGCGCACGATATTCTCCAGCATGACGATCGCATCGTCGACCACAAACCCCACCGACAAGGTCAGCGCCATCAGCGAAAGATTATCGAGGCTGTATCCCAGCAGATACATGACCGAGAACGTTCCGATGATCGACATCGGCAGCGCAAGCGACGGAATGATCGTGGCCGAAATATTCCTTAAAAAGATGAAGATCACCAGAATGACCAGGCCAATGGTCAGCACCAGGGTGAACTTCACGTCATTCACCGATCCCCGAATGGAGACTGAACGGTCGTAAAGCGTGTCGATGCGTACCGCCGCAGGGATGTGCCCCTCCAGCCTGGGCAGCAGCTTCTTGATGTTGTCCACGACGGCAACGGTGTTGGTTCCAGGTTGCTTTTGGATGGCCAGCACAATTGCACGAACCCCGTTGAACCAGCTGGCAGTCTTGTCGTTCTGCACGCTGTCGATCACTCGGCCAAGTTCGTTCAGCCGGATGGGACGCCCGTTGCGGTAGGCGACGATCATGGGGGCGAACTGCAAGGCGCTCATGCGCTGTCCATTGGCCAGAATGGTGAAGGTGCGGCTCTGCCCGTACAGGGTTCCCGTCGGAAGATTCGTATTTCCCGCCTGCAGGGCGGCTTCTACTTCATCGATGCCCACCTGGCGCGAAGCCAGCGCGCTCGGGTCCAGCTGCGCCCGCATGGCGTACTTCTGCGATCCGTACACTTGCACCTGGGCGACCCCATTGACCATGGAGATGTTCTGGGCAATGGTGGTTTCCGCCGCTTCATCGACATCCGACAGCTTCATGGTGGGCGAACTGAGCGCCAGGTACAGGATGGGCGAGTCGGCAGGATTCACCTTCTGAAAGATCGGAGGCGTCGGCATTTGCGGAGGCAGCTGACCGCCTGCCGCAGTGATCGCAGCCTGAATGTCCAAGGCTGCCCCGTCCAGACTTCGGCTGAGGTTGAACTGAATGGTGATGTTCGTCTGTCCCAGGGAGTTGGTAGACGTCATCGAGTCGATGCCGGCAATCGTTGAGAACTGTTTCTCCAGCGGCGTGGCCACCGACGACGCCATGGTCTCCGGGCTCGCACCGGGCAACGATGCGCTTACCAGGATGGTCGGAAAATCGACGTTCGGTAGGTCGCTTACGGGCAGGAGCTGATACGCGAAAATCCCGAATACGAGAATCGCTGCCATGACCAGGGTGGTCATGATCGGTCGCTCGATAAAGAGGTCGGACAACTTCACAAACCGCCTCCGCCTGAAGCGGGAGCGGCTGCCGAATCCTGCTGGGAGCCGGCCTTCGTGCCCTGCACCACCACCACCTTGGCGTTGGGCGCAACCCGCAGGTGTCCGCCCACAATCACCCGCTCGCCGGCCTTCAGCCCACTCGAGACCACCGTCAGGTCCTGGTAAGTACCGGAGGTTTTCACGGCGCGCGATTCGGCCGTGTCCTGCGGCGTAACCACATAAACGTAGTCTCCCTGCTGACCGCTCTGCACCGCCTTGGTCTGAATCACAATCGCATTCTTCTGCACCGACAGCTGCAACACCGTGTCCACAAACTCTCCCGGCCATAACCGGCGATCTTTGTTGGCAAAGGTAGCCTTCAATTTCACCGTGCCGGTCGTCAGTATCGACGCCATTGTCGATGAACGAGAGGTATCCCTCGGCCGGTCCGGTGGTCTGCCCTTTTGGATAGGCCAACACTGCGAGTCGGCGGCTGGAGGAAGACCGGCGGATCTGCTCCAGAACTGATTCCGGCACCGAGAACGTCACGTAGATGGGGCTGACCTGGTTCAGTTGCACCAGGAAGGGAGTGTCGTTGGCCTTCACCAGGTTGCCCACGTTAATCAGCAACGCTCCGGTACGGGCATCCATGGGAGCGGCAATTTCGGTGTACTGCAACTGCACGCGGGCCGAGTCCACGGCCGCCTTGTCGGCATCTACGGCAGAGGCCTGCGCCTTGGCTTCCGAACGCACCAGGTCTGCCTGTTCATGGGAAATCACACCCTGTTTTTCCAAGGCGCTGTAGCGCTCCGCTTGCAGGCGGGAATTCTCTGCCTGGGCCTCATCGTGCTTCTGTTGGCTCAGTGCTTTTTCCAGATCCGCCTGCAAGGGACGCCGATCCAGGCGCACCAGCAGTTGTCCCTTGCGGACATCTTCTCCTTCCTTAAACAGGATCTGTTCGACCTGGCCATTGACCTGGGAACGGATCTGCACCGTCTGGAAGGCTTCCACGTTTCCAATGGCACTGACTTGGATGGGAATGTCCCGCTGTTCAGACACCGCGACCACCACGGGAGCCGGGGGCCGGCCGGAGGCTGCCGTCGTTTGACCCCGGCCGTTGCTGCAGCCGAGCGCAAAAAGCGTTCCCAGGAAAATTGCGACGGCAAGCCATGGCCGGAGGCTCAACCGGGCGCGCACGAAACATCGGGTCCGAATATTCATTGTAAAGAGGCCTAAAACAACCTCTTTTGGACGTTACCGCCTAACAATTGTAACCCGGACGCCTTTGTCCATGATGTCAGGGAGCCAAGTCTACGCCAGGAATCCTTGCGGAATGATCTGCGAGGCGGATTACAATTCGATCGGAGGTGCCTTGTGCAGGACCAGAAAGAATCCAAACTGGACCCAGGCTCGGGGGAAGCAGCTAAGCAAGTGGCCGGAGCCCACGCGCTGCTGAAGGCGCTTGAGGGGAAGATCGGGGAGCACCCTGAAATCGGACAGGCCATCCACAAGCTCGAGACCGCACTCAACATTCTCGGACTGGAGACGGGTGCCATGCTGTGAGAGTCGTAGTTCTCGAATGTCCCAGCGTTGGTCGCCTGGGCCGGAGGCCCTCGTCCGGTTACCGGGCGCCCAGCCCGGCTGATGGTATTGCGCCGCCCGGCTATGTCCGATCAAATCCCAGGCAGGCCCTCGAGCCCCACACGCCTGCCTTCTCGCGAGGCGATAGCAAGAAGCCTCTCCTTCACTTCGGGGGCCAGAGACGGTCCACGGTACGAAGCCAGCAATTCGTTGACGCGCGCGCGCGCCCGGCAGAACGTATCGCACGAAGTTCCGTTCTCACCTTCCTCGCGCACCCGCCGATCTATCACCGCCGATGGAAAGTGCTGCTCGCTGCGAAACAGCGCCCGGGTCTCTTTCATCTTTAGAAAGTCTCCCTGCAACCCGATTTGCGCAAACATGCTCACCGCCAGCTTCTCGGTGCGCGCCTCGATGCCAGCGACAAGTCTTTGCGCGGATGCGATCGCTTCGGCATCAATCACCAGTTTTTCCACGCTGTGACAGGCCAGGGAATCCAGCATGCCGGCACCGGAAATCATGTTGATTCCGGCCAGCGCCCCCAGCACGGCGGAGACACCGCTTTCCATGCCTGCTTGCGCGTCCATCAGTTTGGAATCGCTCGCCACCAGGTATGCGTGCGTGGGCAAGCCTAGATGTTTGCCGACCTGGGCACAGGCCAGATCGAGCATGGCGGTCTCGATCGCTCCCATGGGCGCACCGCCTGTGCTCATGTCGAATATGGCGGGAGCTCCGCCCCACACGATGGGAGCTCCGGGAGCGGCCAGTTGATGAATCGTGATGCCGCTAATGCTCTCCGCGGCATGTTGCACCACCGAGCCTGCCAGCGTAACCGGCGCGGTCGCCCCAGCCAGCGGCATGGAAACCATTTCGGCAGGGATGCCAGCGCGCGCCAGCACCACCAGGTTGTGAGCAGCAAACTCGGTCCAGTTCAGCGGCGGGGATGGACAAACATCGAACACCGCCCTGGGTTTTTGCTTGAGGGCCTCGGAACCGCCGCTGTCGGCGACCAGCAGATCGATCATCGCCTGCAATGTGCTCGCACTGAACGCGCCGGTGACAACCGGCTTGTTGGAATGCCACAGCACCAGGAACAATCGGTAGAAGTCCCCAATTTCCGAAGGGACGTCATTGCACACTAGGGCGGTCGATTGAGCGGCGTACTGCGCCAGCATCTCGGTCGCTTGAATGAGGCGCACGAGGTCAGCAGCCTCTGCCAAGCGTGGCCGTAGGGTGCCCGGATCCAGGATGTTCAGGCAGGAAGAACCGGGATCGAAGTGAACATCGTGTCCACCGTAGTGCACAGTCGGCTGGCCGGCGCGATCATAGAGGTAGAACTCGCGCGGAGCCGACTGCAGCGCGCGACGAGCGAGTTGTTCGGGAATATGAGCGACGCCGTCCTCGACCTGGGCTCCGGCCGAAGCCAGCAGCTGGGCGGCTTCGACAGTGCCTACCTTGACGCCCGGGTTCATCAAAAGCGCGAACGATTCCTCCAGGATGCGGTCGAGAAGCGGGCGGTCCAATAGTGCAAGCATCGGTCTCATGAATCAGCCTGCTCGCACTTCTTTGCGCATGAGACCCTTGACCAGCGCAACGGCACCGGCCGCATCTTTGCCGTAGCCGTCGGCGCCGATCTCGTCCACCCATTGCCGCGTTACCGGCGCTCCTCCCACGACGACTTTTACGCGGGGACGCAGCCCCGCGCGCTCGATGGCTTCAATCACGCTTCGCTGACCGCGCATGGTGGTGGTAAGCAGGGCGGACACCCCCACGATGTCAGCTCCCACTTCCAAAGCCTTGGCAGCGAATATTTCGCTGGCGACGTCCACGCCCAGGTCGTACACCTTGAAGCCGTGTGCCGTGAGCAGCGCGCCCACCAGGGTCTTGCCAATCTCGTGGATATCTCCCTTGGTCGTTCCCAGCACAACCGTACCGGCGGTGGGACGCTCGGCGCCTTGCCTCTTCAACTCCGGTTCCAGAACAAGCATGGCGGCACGCATGGCTTCGGCGGAGGCCATCATGTCGGGGAGAAACATGGCATGCAATCCGAACTGTTCCCCCACGTGCTCCATGCCAGGCACGAAGCCCAGGTTGATCGCATCCATCGGTTCGACTCCTTCCGCCAGGGCGCCCTGCGCTAAAACACACGCGGTTTCCGGCGCGCCATCGATAATGCTCTGCCGCATAGCGACCAGGGCCTCTTCGCGCATCTGTCACCTCAGTAAGTGATTGCACCCCGGGCCCGGAATCTTGTCTGTGATTTGGGTCACCGGCAGGCTCGGAATGCCGGGTCAGCAATTTCGGAGGAGGATCCGGAATCGTGGTCCTGGCTGGCTTTCGAGCGCGCGGCGTTTACAGCCAGCCCGAGAGTCTTGCCGTATAATCCATGCCCTAGTCACGAATGTCTGAGCGGCCATGCCTACCAGCGACGACTACCCTTCCGCGGCAGATCGACATGCCATTGCGGTCATTACTCTTGCGGACGATATGTTTCGCGAGATGCGGCGCGCTCTGACGACGGCGTTTCACGTCACCTCGGCCTCCACCGAAGCACAAATCAAGAATCTGATCGACAACTCCGATATTCACGGGATTGTTCTTGATCTCGAGAGCATTGGCGAGGGTCCCTCGGACGCGATCGAGGTGCTGCAGGAGATCCGCCGGTTGCGGGACGACCTGGTCCTGGTGGCGATAACGGAGTCCACCAGCAGCGAACTTGCTCTGCAATCGACGCAAGCTGGCGCCGACCACTTTTTTCTCAAGCCGGTCGATGGCGAGCAGTTGCGGACTCTCCTGCTCCAAACCCTCGAGAAGCGGGCATTGCAGTATGAAGGCAGATGGCTGCTCGAGCAGATGGAAAATCGCTCCGCGTTCTACGGGCTGATCGGCGGAAGCGAAGCCATGCGCAAGGTCTACCGGTCGATAGAAGCGGTCGCCGGATCCAATGCCAGCGTCGTCATTCGCGGGGAAAGCGGCGTCGGGAAAGAGCTGGTCGCACGAGCCATCGTGCAGAGCGGAGAACGCCGCGACCAGCCTTATGTTTGTCTCAACTGCTCCGCTCTCCCGGAAACCCTGATCGAATCGGAGCTGTTTGGGTACGAGAAGGGCGCTTTCACGGGCGCCGACACTGCCAAGCCGGGCATGATCGAAATGGCGCACTCGGGCACGCTGTTCCTGGACGAGATCACGACCCTGAACCACGGGCTGCAGAGCAAACTACTGCGAGCGGTCCAGGAACGGACGGTGCAGAGATTGGGGGGAAGGGCCGCCAAGAAGATCGACTTCCGCCTGCTCACAGCTACCAACGATGATCTGGAGGCCATGGTACGGATGGGACGCTTCCGGGAGGACTTGTATTACCGGATTAATGTGGTCCCCATCATGGTGCCGCCCTTGCGCGAGCGCCAGGGGGATATCCCCCTGCTGGTCGAGCACTTTCTGAGGCTGTATTGCACGGCCAACAAAAAGCCCGTCAAGCAACTGCAGCCGGAGATTATGGAAATCTTTGAGGCCTACTCGTGGCCGGGCAATGTACGGGAATTGGAGAACGTCGTCCAGCGGCTGGTCATCATGAGCGATGGGCCAACGATCGCGGCGCATCACCTGCCACAACAACTGCTTTCCTCAAGTGCTGCCAGTCAGGAGGCCATCCTGATCCCGGAAGAGGGCGTGGATTTTGACGCGGAAATGGAGCGGATCGAGGTCGCGTACCTGAGCGCCGCTCTCCGCCGAACCAATGGCCGCAAGACGGCCGCCGCGAATCTCCTGCGCATCGATCCGCAACGAATGAAGTACCTTTGCCGGAAGCTGAAGCTGTAAAGCCCCAGGAATACGGTTAATATTTGACCGTACGTAGGTTAATAATTAACCATAGTCAATTTCTCAACTGTTCGGCGCACCCGTCCAGAATCATGGCTCCCACCCCGAAATCCCGCAAAATCATGCGCATACGACGATCTCTGGGCTGCCTGGGAAGTTTGGCACATCTCTTGCTCTAGGCTAGATCGCTCGATGAAGTTCAGATCTTCTAAGAATGTCAAAGGAGACTAACGTGACCATCCAGAAGAAATCTCTGATCAGCGCCCTGAACACCACCAAGAAGGCGATCGTCGCCAGCACACCCGTCGCGCCCGCCTCAACAAGCGAGCCACGAGCCAATGCGCGCCGTACCAATGCTCGCCCATCTGCCCGCCGCACGAATGCGCGCCCGTCTGCTCGCCGAACCAACGCACGTCCGTCCGCTCGTGCCACAAAAGCTTAGTTAAAGCGAGAACTTTTGGATCGTTGGTCTGCCCGGAAAGCTTGCGGACTCTCCGCAGCCTTTCCGGGCTTCACCAGACCTTCCGACCGACGAAGTCGGCAATTTCCCGATAGGCAAAGCCCGCTAGGCTCCTGCGCCGACCGTAGATGCTCCCGTTGCCCGCCATACCAGGTTTAAGCCTTCCGTCCGGATTATCGACCAGCAAGCTCATCTCGTAAAACTTGGGTGGACTCATCCCTTTGAATTTTGAAAGATCGATCAACCCCTGGGGGAGGTCCGATGATGCTGCAGACACTTGCACCTTCCCGGTTTCCCATTTGCCCAGAATCCCGTCCACGTGAAGGCGACCGCGAGAATCTGGCCGATACTTGTGCATGTCGTATTCGGAGACGTAGATCCGCGCCCGCATCGTGCGGGTATCAGCCACCTCGGCGACTTCCGTACCCGCAGTGAGGAAACTTCCAAGCAGGTCAGCGACTCTGGGAGTCGTGACGATGCCGCTGATCGGGGACTTCAGTTCCAGACTCGAGACTTGTGCGGAAAGCAAACGAGTCTGTTGCGCAAGCTGCTCTCGCTTGGCCAGCGCTACTCCCGCGTCTGAGTAGTGCAACTCGGCCGCATTGAATTCCGCGGAAGCCTTCCGGTAATCGGCGTCGGTTCTCGCCAAATTTGACGCCAGGGGGAGGTTCCGCAGTTGTGCAACTACCGCACCTTGTGCAACGTTCTGTCCTTCTCCGACGTATACCTTGGTGACGATACCGGAAATGCTTGCCCGAATCGGCGCGCGGTGTGCCGCCTCGAGAAGGAACCGGCCGCCAACCGACTCACGCCACAAAGGCAGCATCAGGGTCACCGCAAAGCCCGCTATCGCCCATCGCCACTGACGAGATCGGAACCAGGTCCGAATGCGGTCCTTCTTGTCCAGATAAAGGAATTTCATGAAATTCGCCAGTGACCGGATGCGAGAGCGAAAAATCAAGACGCCGGTGGCCAGTTCCGGTACGAACGACCATTCCGGATTGAAGTTTCGAAAGATGTTTCCGACGAATCGGGCCAGGATGTATAGCACGGTGTAGCTGTACATACCGGAGGCGATAGCGTAGATAGCAAAACCCAGACGCCTCCGTTTCGGGACGTAGGGCACCTCCACCGGCAACCGCCAAATGGTTTTCTTGATCCAGGCCGACACATAAGCAGTGGAGTTTTCCTTCAGGTCCAGGATACCGAGCAGGTCGCAAAGAATGTGGTATCCGTCAAGTTTCATCAGCGGATTCCAGTTGAGCAAGACCGTTGCGATCCCGGTCATCAAAACCACCACATAGGCGAAGTCATGGATCGCCGTTCCGGGCGCGGTACCCCACCAAACAACGGTTGCAATCGTACAAAGGTAAAGCTCTGACCAAACTCCGGCGATTGAAATGAGCACTCGTTCCCAGGGCGGACAACGAACTACCCCTTCAGTCGTATCCGTGTAGAACCCGGGTGTGAGGTAGATCAAGGCGAAGCCCATCGAACTCACTCGTGCGCCAAAGTGTCGCGATGTGACCCCGTGAGCCGTTTCATGAATGGCCGCCAAGACTAGCGTGATGCCCCAGAACACGGCCAGGTCCAGCCATGTCTTGTCTGCGAAGTTGAAGAACTGCAGAGTGTCTCGGCCCACCTCCGTCCAATGGCTTATAAAAATTGCAAGGGTTACGGAGAAAGCACAGAGAGTGACGATGGTGAACCACCAGGTAAAAACAAAGCCGATCTTCTGGTCCAGCCATACCAGGAAATTATCCGGATTAAAAGCAGGGAAGGTAACAAAACCCAGATCGCTCCACCGTCCTTTCTGTTTGAGCGCGTTGCGCCGGGCATCCGCCGACTGCAGCAGGTACGCGATGTTTTTCTCCTGCGGCGTCTTGTACCAGAATTCGATCGATTCAAGATCGTCCGCGAGTCCTTGTAGCTCGTCCAGAGAAACGCGGATCCCGGTCTCCTTGAAATACGCTTCTTCCACCTCCTCGTAGCTCCGCTGGCCGTCGAAAAATCGCACCAGATTCCAGGTCCGCGGCTCGAGATTGAAGACGGCATCGACGCCGGGTACGAGGATGCGCACCGTCGGCCGGCCATCGACGATGTGCTCTTTGTAGACAACTTCGGGATGCAGGCGAGGACAACGTTGCGCAACGACCCGTGCCGGAATCTCCGGCAGAGCGACATTGAGTGCCTGGGTGAGGTTCATGGCCGGGAATCGACGTGGACTACAGCGTTCATTCCCGGATGCAAGCGGCCCAGGGGACCGGCCACCTCGACCAGCCCGTCGAAGGTGCCACTGGTGGGATCGACGACCGGACTCAACTCGACCACCTTCGCCCGGTGCTCCTCGTCGGGGAAGTCGGGCAGCGTAAGGGCAAGCTGCTGGCCTAGCTTGAGCCTTCCGAGAAACTTTTCGGGCAGGGTGAAACGCATCCGCAAGGGCGCTTCCGCCGTCACCCAAAACATGCGGTCTCCCCGGGCGACTTGCTGGCCTTCGCGCACATAGCGGCGGGCGACTACTCCCGGGAAAGGAGCCCGGATGCGAGTTTTCTCCAGCTCGAGTTCGAGGGAGCGCTCGACCTCTTTGAAATTGACCAGCAACTGCTCGACGCGCTGGACATCCCACTGGTCCGCTTCGGCCTTGAATTTCGCGTGCTCCCATTGTTCGCGAGTGATCAACTGGGCATCCCACATCTTCTGGGCGCGTTCGAAGTCGACCTCGAGGACTCGCGCCTCGGCCTTCCAGTTCTTCAGATCCGCTTCCGTACTCCGCGTCTTGGCGCGGGCCCCTTCGAGTTCTGCGACCAGCTGCCGGTCATCGAGCTGCGCCAGCAAATCTCCCCCCCGAACCCGTTTGCCGGTTTCCGAAAACAGTTTGGCAATTACACCTTCGCGCTGGGCAAGCACATCCAGCTGATGTTCCACGATCAGGGGACCCGTGACCGTCAGACTCTCGGACAGGGTGTGTCCGGATTCAGGCGGCGTGGATGCGGTCGGCGCTAGGGCGGCCGTGGGAGGGGGCGCTGCTGCCACGCTCTGTGTGTTGTTGGTTGGAACAGGCTGCCAGTCCCAACGACAGGATTCCCAGCAACAGGAGAGCGCCATTCATCGGTCTGCACGCTTGCATTGCTTCACACTCCAAACCATGTCCAGATTCTCGAATACAGCCACAACAGCGGTCTGCGGAAGAATGCGTATCCGGCGGGGCGCCATCCCGCGCGCACCTTGCTGCGTCCTTCCATACCCGCCCGAATGGCTCCATCCGGATTGGGAACCGCTACTCGGGCGAAGAATACCCGGGACTCCCCCTGCAGCGTTCCCTTGGGACTCACAATGACGACGTCGCCGCGGAAGACTCGAGTCGGGAAACTGTTGAGCTTCACCGAGGCGGGCTCGCCCACCCGCAGCAGGCTGGCGTCAGAGTCATCGACGGCCACATCCACGATCGCACGAGTGGTGTCGACCACCTCAGCAAAGGTATCTCCAAACTGCAGGCGCCGGCCCGTCATATTCTCGACGTGCGGGGTTGCCACGATTCCGTCAATAGGCGCCCGCAAGTGCGTGCGGTCCAGTTCTTCCTGGCTTCTTTCCACTTCTGATTTCCAGTAGTCAGCCTGCACGCGCTGCACACCCGCTTCCGCCCCATTGTTGGAGGCGAGCGCTCGATTGACCTGCAACAGCGTCGCCTGATATTTCGCCTGGGCTTGCGCGAGTTTGGTGCGGGCATCCCAATCAGCCAGTTCCGCCAAAACCTGGCCGCGCGCGACCTGGTCTCCTTCCCGGACGTACACTTTGCTGATCACCCCTTCGATTTCGGGCTGCACTTGCGCCGAGTGCACGGGAGCAACCACGGCATCTCCTTCCACCCGCAGGGGCCAGGGAAATGCGGCGAAGAAAATCACCAGCGCGGCGGCAGCGACAAGGAACAAGGTTCGCCGCCGTTTCTCCATCGCCATGAATTTCCGTTTTCTTTGGAGCACTGGCTCCAGCACGGAAATAAAGGGCACTTCCTTGTACATTTGCGCATTGCGCAGCGCGACGGTAGCCTGCCCCGCCAGCACCTTCAGAATCTCCAGGTGAGCCGGCGAAAGAAAGTCCGGGTTGGCGCTTTCCAGCCCCAATACTCCGACCCGCCCCGTATCGTCGGACAGCGGAAGGGCGTAGAAGCCACGCATCCCGGAGACCTCGAAGTAGCCGCGAAACTTCGCCCGGGTCTCTTCCCGCTCCACGTCAATGACATCGTCGTGCTGGCGGACGTGCACGACTTCTGCAGAGAGCATCACCCAGCGCAGGATGTCATTGAGGGGAGCAATGTCGGGAGCATCGGAATCGACCTGCGTCAGCCCGGTCACCGCGGCCAGCTTGTACTTCCCATTCTGTTCCAGGGCGATCGCTGCCCGTTCATACGGAATGACCGCCTGGGGCGCGTTGACGATGGTTTGAAGAACGCGATCGAGGTTGAGCGTCGAGGTGATTTCCTGGCTGACCCGCACCAGGGTTTCGAGCACTTCCACCTTGCGTTCCGCAAGCAGGAGGCTGGCATTGTGGAGCGCAATCACCGCCGACTCGTTCAAGCTGGTCAGCACAAAGAGGTCGTCTTCGTCGAAGGGGGTCTCGTCGAGACGGTTAACCGCCTCGACCACACCGACCAGTGACTCCTTGTCCATCAGAGGAGCCACGATGATGGACTGAACCATGTCGTCCTCGGCCGCCACATTGCGTCGGACCAGCCGTTCATCCCCTGGATCGTCGATCAGGACCGCCTCGCCGCTGGTCGGAGACGTCGCCGGCGATTCCCTCGCCGCCTTTCTGAACCATGCCCTGTTCCGTGCGGTCAGGTCCGCCCCAGCCTGGTGCATGAGGCAAATACTGCCATCCCCCTGGACCAGCCACAGGTTCACGGCCTGGCAATCCAGCATCTCCCGAATCTTGCCCCCGATGATAGGCAACAACTCATCCATTTCGAGAGTCGAGCTGAACACCTTTTCGATGTCATAAAACTGTGTAAGGCGGGTCAGCGAGGTCAGCGAGGCGTGGCGTTCCTGCTCATAGGCCTGGGAAGCAACCAGGGCCGAGGCCGCAACCTCGATCAAAGGACGGAGTGCCTCCAGCATGCGGGGAGCGCAGTGCTGCATCAAAGCTCAGGATCTCGATTGCTCCCTTTAGCGTCTCGCCGTGCAGCAGCGGCAGGCAGGCGAGACTCTTCACGGTTCGCCGGACATTGAGATGGGCGTAATCCTCTCGCGACCAGCGTATTTCCCTCGAACACGACCGGTCGTGGATCCTGGAAAACCGTACCGAGCGTTCCAGCCTCAGCCGGAACCGTCGGATCCGGCTCCACGTTCTCGCCCGCCGTCGCCCGGACCGACCAGAATGGACCATCGTCGTCCCCTTCAAGAAGATAGATAGTGGTGGTCGTGCTGGGGATCTGCTGCAGAATGGCTTGCGCCGTCAGGCGCGCCCGCGCGGCGGTCTCCGGGACCTCGAGCAATCGAGCGGCGAAGCCTGCGATATTGATATCCAGCTCAGAACCGGGGGGTGCCATGAGGTTCCCTGGCAAACTACTACACCGGCGAGGGGCGGGAGAGACTTCCAAGTTGCAAAAACGCCGGGCTTCTTCTAAGTTGAGCGGGCACTTTATCAGACGTTTGCACCTGAGTCAACATGACCTGACAACCCGTGTTATGGTCAATAAAGACACCGGATAAACGACAACGTGGAAATCGATACTCGCAGTCTGGGAAACGTCAAGCTATTGAAAATCACGGGCCGGATCAGCCTGGGAGCGGGCGTCGACCGCCTCCGCGAAACTCTGGAAGACCTGTTGGTCAACGGCTCCAATCGCTGGATCCTCGACCTGGCGGAGGTCGGCATGATCGATTCGAGCGGCATCGGGTTACTGGTGCGCTACCTAACCACCGCCAAGCAGCAAGGCGGAGATCTGAAACTGCTGAACCCAACTAAATTTGCGCTTCAGACCCTGAAGATGATCGGGCTGCTGAACCTGTTCGAGGTCTTTCAGGAGCAGGAAAAAGCCGTTGCGGCTTTCAATTAGCGGTCAATCGTAATTTCACGCCCGCCAAACTTCCGCAGCTCAGGGAGAGCATCCCCCCACCACGCTTGCCGAGCGTCACGGCGCAAAACGTCAGCGGACCCGAGCCACACTCGCTACCGGGCGTCGCGATGCGGGAATCGTCGTTCGAGGTCGCCGCATCTTTACCGCGAGTTTGCGCAAATCCGCAGCGATATAGTGCAATTCCAAACAAGACCGTGGATTCTCATAGGCGCCAATCGTCTTTCTGTCAGATGGCGGCACACTGGCGCGGCGCATCAATTCCGCTCGATATTTGAGTGCGGCATACTTCTCATGGCTCGCGTAGGAACCGAGCTGTAAATGCTCCCACAATTGAGCGGAATAGTTGGCTTGCCTTGAGCGGACCTGCTTTTGTTGGGCCGTCTCTCCTGCGTGCGCTGCGGCCTCCCTCAACAGGTGATTGACTCGTTTGTCGTAGCCCGCGAACAAGTTGTCGATTTCATTCGCAAGGCTAACAGTCCGGCCGTACAGCTCATTCACCGAACAATTTGCCAAATGGTCATCTGCGCATCCGACTGGCTTCCCGGCAGATGGCTTGTTAAGTCTTGGCGAAGGGTCGCGCACCACGGGCACCAAAGCCCTCCTCACCTCACCCTCAACGGGCGAGACGCTTGGCGTTGGTGGCTTGGCTGGCTGTGGTGAAATCGGAACGGCATGGCTCACGTCGCGAGGTGCAAGGTCGACTCGAATGCGCCACACGCTCCAGATGGCGATTGCGACGCAAATAGTGAGGACAAAGACTATGTGTTTCCGCGCGCGAGGCCTTTCACGGCCCGAGCCAGTCTCGATTGGCTCGCTCCGGAGGTACTCCCCATCCTCGTTCTTGCCGATGTGTGTCAACGGGGGCAGGACCGCGAGTGAGGATTTCTGTTCTTGTGGCTCACTCTGGGGTCGCATTAGCGGGGAGCCGCAGTGGCCGCAGAAACGCTGCTGGGGCGCGGGGATCGCCGTGACGGCCGGGTCACCGAGCATCGCTGGAACTGGAATCGGGCCCCCCGCTACCGATTCCGGGTCAGGAATATCCTGGCACAGCCTCCGGGGCGCCTTCCAACTCGCGCACCAGTTCAAGGACGGCCTGTTCGCGCCTTTCCGGAGGCGTCGTGTAGTACACATTCGCCCAGCGACCGAGGTTCTTCCCCAAACGAGGATTCACCATCGGGTTCAATCGTGGGTCAGGTAGGCCCTCGTCTGCCGCGCGCTCATCGTTGCGGGCTGCTTGCACTTCGGCTCCATCACTTGCGGGGCATTGGATTTACGCCGATCGCGGATCTTTGTCTCCGGTCGCTTACCTCAAGTTTCGCAGGCAAATCAATGACATATGCAACCATCAAAGCCGACGGGGCTGCATCGGGATCTGCCTGATTTCAGGACAGCAATCGCGCTACAGACGGCGAAAATGGAGCCGCGAGCACGGTCTCCACAACCGTCTTCCCCACGCAGTTGCCAGCAACAGACCTAACCCCGTTCAGGACGGTTTGTTTCGGTGGCGCTCTCAATTTGGTTTGGCCGCCCTTTGCCTGGCAAACGATCTACAGTCAGCTTCCTGTGTGGCCAGAGTCCGCTTCGCTGTCGACGACCGCGGGTTCCACTCAACTTGCGGTACGAGACCAGCCTCCGGGCAAGAGGGATTGGATTGCGCGATGTACCCCTTATTCTGTCCGCTTAACGATTCAAATGAGCGGCACGGCGGAAGAGCGATTCCCAATCGACACTGAAAAATGCTGACCGTGGCGGCAGCGCATCCCAAAAACCGCTGCTGCTTATCCTCCTCAATACCACGTGGCTGCAGCAAGCAATTGACCTGTTTGTACCCTGCACGCTATCGCCCGTTGGTGGCCTTCGGTGATCTACACAAAAAAAGGGGGCGGGGAAAGAATGATGACATGCACCGCCACCAGGCCTGACCTGCCAGGCCGCAGCATACGGTGGCAACTGCTCCATATTTCCGCCGTGCAGCTTATGGCACGGAGCAGGAGAAGTGAATTGAAACCTCTCGGTTCCTCACGAATGTTTGTGAGTGGCGGATTGGTCCTACTGAGCATTTTCCTTTTCGCCACAACGGCACCTGGCCAACTGACCGTCAATCCCTCCACCGTAAGCTTCGGCAGCGTTTCGATCGGCAGCAAGTTGTCGCGAGCGCTGGTTCTGAGCAACACCGGAAGCTCGAATCTGACCATCTCCCAAGCAAGAGTAGCGGGGGCAGGACTCAGCACCACTGGTCTAGCCCTGCCGCTGACTCTGGTTCCAGGCCGGACGGTGCGCGTCACCACGACTTTTGCGCCCAGGGCCAGTGGAGCCATCAGTGGAAGCCTCGCTCTGACTTACTCGGTTTCCAGATCCCGTCGACGATACTCATCGACCGCCACCATGACGGTCTCTTTAAGCGGTACAGGCGCAGCCCCCGGTCAACTCTCCGCTAACCCCACCAGCCTGAATTTTGCAGACGTCCGGGTGGGTGACAGCCTGGCTTTGATGGACTCTTTCACGAACACAGGCGGGGCGAGCGTAACGATTTCGGGCGTCTCCGTTACCGGAGCTGGATACAGCATCGCTGGACTTAGTGTTCCGCTTGTGCTCAACCCGGGCGCGAGCGTGACATTCAGCACGATGTTTACACCCCAATCGGCGGTTAGTGCGAGCGGCGCCATCACTGTAACCTCCAACGCTTCGAACCCGACCTTGGGCATTGCGCTCTCGGGCACAGGCATCTCGCAGGGTCAACTTAGCCTCACACCCACCGCATTGGACTTTGGCAGTGTGACGGTTGGCACCCGTGTGAGTCAGCCGACCAGTGTCACTGCCAGCGGGACGAGCGTAACCATTTCGTCAGCCAGCCTCACCAGCAGGGAATTCTCGCTGGCCGGAATTTCCTTCCCCCTGACGATTGCGGCGGACCAAACTGTGCCCTTCAATTTGACATTCGCTCCGCAGAGTTCCGGCGCTGCGAGTGCAACACTTTCTCTCATCAGCAATGCCGGGAATGGGGCTGCGGAGACACTGACCGGAAATGGCATTGCGCCACCTCCGCCACCGGAGCACAGTGTCTCTCTCTCGTGGATAGGTTCTGGCTTTGAGGTTGTCGCCTACAACGTGTACCGAGGCAACATCGCTGGAGGTCCTTATACCAAGATCGGTTCAGCGCTGGACACAACCCGATATGTCGACAACGCGGTTTCGGCGGGACAGGCCTATTGTTACGTGGCCACAGCGCTCGATGGGAATGGAACGGAAAGCTCCTATTCCAATGAGGTTCAGGCCGTAATCCCCAGCCCGTAGCTTTATGGTAGCGGTACTCACCAGTGCTCGACGATCAATAGGCAGCCCTTCGGCCGGTCCAGCAGCCGGTCCGAAAGGGCTGTCATTCCCTGATTCGACGACGCCTCCAAATTAATTAGGGTTTTGGCCGTCAAACTTCTCGCATGAAACGTTAGGGTGCCAGTTCACGAACGCGCCGTTCGGATTCTCTTTCCAGGCCCAGACATGCAGGGTGTAGAACGCCGGCAGCCCGAAGCGATTGGGGCTGTCGAACAAATGGAAGAGCTGTCCCATCAACTCCGGCGGACCCGAATGCTTCGCGTTCCAGGCGTCGGCGATGACCAGGTAGTCGGCGCCGATCAGTCGCAGGCGTCCGTTGGCCGTGGGCTCGTAGATCACAATCTGGGGGCGCGTGGCGTCCACTACGCCGCCGTTTACCAGGGCTCCGTTCACGAAGTGGAGACCCATCGCGCCGGCGTCGGGTCCGCTCACGCAACCGAATTGAAGGCTGTATCCCTCCGCCTCTGCCACCGACACATCCTTAAAGCGCTCGGTCGCTTCCCGGACAATTTTGAGCAGGGCGCCAGACTGGCGCTTCTGGTCGGGCGTCTGCTCTTGATGCTGCGATGTCATGGTGTGTGAGTGGTCTTGCGCCAAGGCGCGTGAGAAACAGACGCTCATGAGAACGAGAGCGATCATGGATGACTGCACTTGCGTTGCGAATCGTGGAACTTTCATCGTGGAAGCCTCCTAAAGCATGAGATACACAGTTCGTTTGGGAGCGAATCGTTGGGAACGAACGCATAAGCGTCGGCGACCCGTGGATTCCCTGTAACTGAGATATCGGAGACGGGCGGCGAAAGACGACACGGGCCGGATTGCGGCACGGGGTTTGCGCCGGTGCTGATGCGCCGACCATCCCTCTCACGTTTTGATTCTGAAATTATCGTTGCGATGAATTGGGGGACCTTCGTAATTCCCACGTGGCCTGAATTTCAGGAACAACTCGCGGCATGCCTCGACAGACCGCTGCTTGTCGTCCTTTCCGGCCGGTTTTCGATATCTCCAGCAAAGCCCAATAGCGTCGTCCTCAAGCGAAGAATCTGGCAAAACGTGCAGCTTGGGACTTTGGGCTTTCTTTGCTCAATCTGTGCCTTCACACACTTGAGGTCAGAAAGTCTCGGGGAAAGACCTGTCTGATCCAAAGAACCTGTGAAGGCATTTTCCGACAACGATCGAGAACAACAATCACAAAACACATAAGGAGACGGAAAATGAAAAACAGTTTCTTGGCAGTAGCCATGGCGGTCGCCGCCGGGGTGGTTGGCACGGCGCCGCAGGCAAGCGCCGCGGCTGGCGACAGCTTTACTTTCCAAATGGTTCGCCCTGCGAGCGCGACCTGCTTACCCAACAGCGCCCATGCGCGGGTTACGGTGAGTGACTTGGGAACGGTTCAAAACATGCACCTCGAGGTAGCCGACCTTACTCCCAACACATCATTCACCGTGTTCATCACCCAGCATTCAAGCAGGCCCTTCGGCTTGTCGTGGTATCAGGGCGAGGTGCAGGCCAACGATCGCGGTCGTGGTGTGGCAGACTTCACCGGCATCTTCAATGAGGAAACTTTTGTCCTTGCCGATGTTCCAGTCCAGATGGATCACCTGGGAATCTGGTTTGCCGATCCCGTCGATGCGGCCAATGCAGGGTGTTCCGGTATCACGACGCCTTTTGACGGAGATCATGTGGCCGGTATTCTGGTTCTGAGTACCGAGAACTTCCCGGATGGCAAGGGGCCATTACTCCACCTCAAATAGGCGAACCGTTCAACCTATATGAACGGAAATCTTCCGGGGACGAGTGAACACGGTACATGCCCGAGAACGGGGATGCACGCTTCTGGTGTGCATCCCCCTCTCGCCTGCGCAGGACAGCTTCTGAGTTCCGATCGGGTGTCCATTCCTTACTAATAGTTGATCTATTACGGGTACCAAGCTCGCGGCAATCGTCTGCCGTATCTTCCGCCAGCAGCCACTGAATCGATCCGCGTAGCAACCTGTAACTGAACGTCGTGCGCCCCATGGCCGGCGCGGGTGCGGCGGCGGTTACGAGCGATCCTTCCCAATACGCGACGCTGGACCAGCCCCTCGAAGGGACCCTCCCAGCAAAAATTATTTCCGTCTTTTAATCGATACGAGAATGTGACAAACGGGTGACAAATCGCTCCGGCACAACCGAATATGATGCCTCTCCATTCCGCATCAACGCTGTAAATGTTCAAACTTATAAGGGTAGTGCCGCTCCAGCCTGGCCCCAGGGATCGAGTGGCCGATAACCCAAGAACGGCCACCGTTTCGTGCTCGGGGCACGGTCCTTTTCACTGTCCCCCACACCTTTCGAGCGGCTTGGTGTAACTCGTAGTCAGGAGGAATTACTGCGTGGGGTCCACAATTTCACTCACTAGCGCGCCTGAAAGCCGCGGCAGTATAGCCGCGGATGCACTGTTCAGCGCTTTGTACTCGGAGTTGCACCGGCTGGCGAAGCGAGAACTGGCGCGGCGGGGAACTCCGGGAAGCCTCAGTGTCACCACACTTTTGCACGAAGCCTACCTCGACATGTCGGCGCGGGACGGCTGTTTTCCTGATCAAGCGCGCTTCATGGGATACGCCGCGCGTGTGATGCGAGGACTCATCATCGATCATGCTCGCAGCCGCAGCGCGATCAAACGCGGTGGTGAGTTCGCCATTACATCGCTCGAAGCAGATACTGTCGGGAGTCCTGCCGATGCCAAGGAGCTCTCGTTAATCAGCGACGTCCTCGATCAACTGGCGAGGGTCGAGCCTGAGCTCGCTCAAGTGGTCGATTTGAAGTTTTTCTGCGGCTTCTCGTTTGTCGAAATCGCCGCCATGCAGAGCCTCTCGGAACGAACTGTACAAAGAAGGTGGGAGAAAGCCCGTATCTATCTTCACCGCAGCATTTCACCCGGATTTGTTCGCCTGAGGAATCGATGCTCACACTGAGCTCCGATCAGTGGCGGGCCCTGAGTTTACAACTGGATGAGGCACTCGCAATGACGGACGAGGCACGCTCCGTCTGGCTGTCCGGCTTGCACCGGCACAATCCGTCCTTGGCGAACCAACTCGAAGAGCTGCTTGCCGAGCACCGCTCCCTCGCCGATGAAGGTTTTCTCGAGAAGCGGTCAGTCAGCATCCCCGAAGTGCGGAGCCTGGCCGGTCAAACCCTGGGCGCCTACCGATTGATATCGCAAATCGGTCAGGGTGGCATGGGCAGCGTCTGGCTGGCCGAACGCAACGACGGCCGTTTTGAGCGGCGGGTAGCGGTCAAGTTCCTTAACCTCGCGCTCATGGGCAGCGGGAGCGAGCAACGTTTCAAGCGCGAAGGCGTCATCCTGGGCCGCCTGGCACATCCGCACATCGCGGAACTCCTTGATGCCGGCGTATCGCACGCTGGACAACCCTATCTCGTTCTCGAACGCATTGATGGCGACCACATCGACCGCTACTGCGATCAGCACAAGCTCGACATCCAAGCGCGCGTCCGACTATTCCTCGACGTGCTCCAGGCGGTGGCTCATGCGCATGCCAACCTGATCGTGCATCGTGATCTCAAGCCGTCGAACGTGCTGATTCGCACTGACGGCCGCGCCAAGCTGCTCGACTTCGGCATCGCCAAACTGCTCGAAAGCGACGGGGATACGACCCATACTGTCGATAGCGCGCGCGCGATGACGCCCGACTATGCGGCTCCCGAGCAGCTGAAGGGTGAGGCTGTAACAACCGCGACCGATGTCTATGCCCTGGGTGTGCTGCTCTACGTGTTGCTGACAGGACATCATCCCGTCGGCACCGGCGGCCACACCCCGGCCGACTTGCTGAAGGCGATTCTCGATACCGAGCCGGCGCGTCCCTCGGAGAGTATTGTTTCTGCTCGAACCGGCGCAGAGACCGGCACCCGCAACGCTGTCAACCGTTCCACAACCCCCGACAGGCTGAGCCGGTTGTTGCGCGGAGATCTCGACACAATCGTCGTCAAGGCACTGAAGAAAGATCCCTGCGAGCGCTACCCGTCGGTCACGGCTTTGGCCGACGATCTGCGCCGATATTTGAAGAATCAGCCGATCAGCGCTCGTCCCGATACGCTGGTCTATCGCGCAACCAAGTTCATGCGCCGGAACCGTACCGCGGTGGTTCTTGCGACACTGGCCACCGTCGCCACGGTTGCTGGTGTGGTGGGCACATTGATTCAGACCCGGACAGCGCGTGCGCAGCGTGACTTTGCGTTGCGCCAGGTTGAGCGCACTCAGGCTCTCAACGAGTTCCACGAGTTCCTCCTCTCTGATGCTGCGCCTTCCGGCAAGCCTTTCACGGTCAACGACCTTCTCCGGCGGGCGGAGCGCATTGTCGAACGGCAGCACGCTGCCAACGATCCGAACCGTATAAGGCTGATGATTTCTATCGGCCGCCAGTACCTGGAGCAAGATGAAGGGAGCAGCGCTCGCCGCATTCTTGAGGATGCGTACAAGCTCTCCCGCGGGCTGCCAGATCCATCGGTCCGTGCTGAAGCTTCCTGTACCCTGGCAACCTCCCTGGCGAGGGATGAGGAGATATCTCGCGCAGAGTTGCTATTCCGGGAAGGACTCCGCGGGCTTCCCCAAGGCCCCCAGTTCGCCCTCGAGAGGATCGATTGCCTCCACGACGGTACCGAAATCGCCCAGGAAAGTGGGGATATCCGGGCAGGAATTGCATTAGCACGGGAGGCCCAACGCCTGCTCCAGCAATCGCCGTTCGACTCTGAGGTGCTGGAGTTGCATCGCTGGACCGATCTTGCGATGGCCTACAACAACGCGGGGCGGGATCTTGATGCCGTTACCGCATTTGAGCGGGCCGGTGCGTTGCTGTCGTCGCTGGGGCGCGATGACACGCAAACCGCTGTCACATTGTTCAATAATTGGGCGCTGGAACTGGACCAACTCGGACGCCCCATCGATGCGGAGAGAATGTATCGGCACGCCATTGAGATCAGCCGTGCCAGCCAGTCCGACGATACGGTGTCCCCGATGGTGCTCAACAATTATGCAAAAAGCCTGAGGGAACTAGGCCGCCTCACGGAAGCGGAAGTTTATGCCGAGCGCGCGTATGCGAAGGCCCAGCGCGTTGGCCACCAGTTGGTGATCAATCAGTCTCTACTCGAGCGTGCCAGAATCTACACTGCTCGGCGCAACCCGGCTCGCGCAGCGGCTATGTTGTCTGAAGTCGAACCCAGGCTGCGCCAAAGTCTTCCGGCCGGCCACTATGCGTTCGCATGCCTGGCTTCGGAGCAAGCGTTCGTCGCTTTGGCAAACGGAGATGTTCCGGCAGCGTTAAAGTTTGCAGACCGGGGAGTAACCCTCGACGAAGCCGCAATCAAAGCTGGCGGAGCGGGAGCCTTTTATCTGCCAACTTTGTTGATGAATCGATCTGCAATTGAGTTCGAGGCAGGTCATCATGACGAAGCTGCGGCGGATGCTGCCCGCGCCATCGGCCTTTTGCAAGCAAACGCGAACCTGGGAGCTTTCTCCGCCTTCCTTGGCCATGCCCATCTGGCCCTGGGGCGCGTCCTGAAAGCCCAAGGGAAAACTCAGGAGGCCCAAGCTGCCTTTCGCTCCGCAGCCCAACATTTGCAAAGTACTCTCGGCCCAAATCATCCCGACACTCGCAGTGCCCGCCAGTTACTGGAGTCAGAAATCCTTGCTCGGTAGCCAATAGCCTCCATCTCTCTTCGCCGGTGTCGTCTTTTCCCTTCGGTTTTCGATATCTCAAGTAGAAGCCGATAGCTCCCTACCGCCCTCGCTGGCGCTCGAAATGAGACCGTCAGTTGCGGAAAGGTCTAAAAGCAAAACGGGGAAGTTATGTACACGGGACGAACCATCGAAGACCTATTGGAACTCGTGGACCGAGTCGGAGATGCGGCTTTCGTCGCCTCAACATCCGTGTCTCCCAACACCCCACGGAATCAAGATGACCTGAATGGCCCATCTGCCGGAAGCAACCCACTTGAGACGAATCTCCACAGGGCGCACACGATGAATGAGGACCGTTAACGCAAAGCTTTTTGCCGAGGTTGAATTTCTGCGGCAGTGGCAAATGTTGTTGTCGTGTTTCCCCTGGGGTTTCCGATATCTCTCGCAAGGAGAAACTGGAAGGCGGGGAGACGCATCTCAGGGGGAGACGTCTCCCGCCTAAAGGATTGTGAATTTACTTAGAGTACCGCCGCAGTACTCGTGCCCGCGGCTGCGAAGACGTCTGCTGTTTCTTTCTCGGCGATCGGAATGAAGACCTGCACCACCGCCGGATCAAACTGGGTTCCACTACTCTGGAGCAGACGAGAAACCGCTTCCCGGTGCGGCAACCCCTTACGATAGCATCGGTTCGACACCATCGCGTCATAGGCGTCGATCACCGAAATGATTCGCGAAACCAGTGGGATGTCCTCTGCCTTCAGCCTCGCCGGATAACCCGTACCGTTGATGTTCTCGTGGTGATGAAGGGCGTAAAGGCTCGCCTCCTCCAGCCCAGGGAACAGACGCAGGATCGACCAGCTGTATTCCGGATGTCGGTTAATGATGGCCCGTTCTTCGGCCGTGAGCGGTCCGGATTTCTTCAGGATGGCATCGGGGACACCAATCTTGCCAATGTCATGCAGGAGCGCGGCGACTTCTACCTGGTAGGACCGGTTCTCCGGGATATTCATCTCGCGCGCCACCCGGATTGCCCATTCCGCCAGACGGGTGCTGTGCACTCCCGTGCTGATGTCTTTCAGGTCCAGCAGCTGGTTGAAGGCACAAATCACGGAATTCCGAAGGGCCAGATGCTGCTCCTCCAACTCCTTGATCCGGAGCAGAAGCTCTGGCACTTCGAATCCCGGGTTTGTGATCACTGCCATATCGTCGTCCCGATCTCGTTCCCGCTCCTCTAAAAGCGCTGAGGTCTGCCATCCAGACTCTCGGAACTCAACCAATTTCCTGAGGGCCGTCAGCATCAGTGCAAGATCCGGCACGCCAGAACGGATTGATACGTATCCAGGCGCCCGAATCCCATGTCGAGGTCCCCGAGATAGTGGGCAGCCGCGAGGCCGAGTGGAACATTCGAACTGCGGCAGCCGCCATTGGTGCCGAGCATGACCGCAGCGGTTCCCGCCACCAAGGGCGTGCTGAACGACGTTCCCCAGCCGGCGGCGTATGTACCCCACGGATAGGTGGTCACGACGCCCTCTCCCGGCGCAGCCATCCACACCGGGGGCGCGCCATAGTTTGTGAACGTCGACTGAAGATCCCAATTGGACGTCGAAGCTACGTCAACCACTCCCGGCAACCCGCCCGGATAAACCACAGTGCGCCTGCCGTCGTTGCCGGCAGAGGCGACCGAAACCACGCCCTTGCTGTTGGCGTAGCGAATGGCACGCGCGAGTTCCGGCGAGTAAGTCGAGAAGTCGAAGCTCATATTCATGACCTTCGCGCCGTTCCGCACCGCATAGTAGATCGCCCGCAGAACGTCAGAGTCATACCCGGTGCCATTCGCTCTGAACGCCTTCAAGGGCATGATCTTCGCTCGCGGCGCAACCAGGTGCACGATGCCTGCCGTCATGGTGCCGTGTCCGAACGCCGAATAGTTGCTCCCGTCCAGCACCGCAACTGTACGCTGGTCCAGCACCGCTACGGTGCGCTGGTTCACCTCGCCGGCCTGCCCCGCACTGGTGTCCGGGCTGGCATTCACATCCGCCTTTTCCGAACCGCCAGCGACGTTGCGCGTGAAGTCGTATCCGTTCACCAGCACCGCCTTCAGCACGGGATGCGTGGGATCCACGCCGGTATCGATCACCGCTACAATGATGCCCGCACCCGTCGCATTGAAGGCCGATTGGGTCTGGCTCGTGCGAATGAGCTGATTGCCAGGTTGCGCGATGTAGCCGTGCCAGACCGTCGCGCCGTAATAAGAAACTGGCTGCTTGTCGGTCAAGTACGATGGCGTGCCATCCGCATACGCCTGCTGCGTGTTCACCACCTGGTCGATCTCAACGGAGAGAATGCTGGTCTGCAGACTCAGGCGCAGAAGGCCCGTGACCGGATCGAGAACCTTCGGGAAAGTCACCAGAAACAATTGCCCATCCGGATCGCCCAGACCGGTCACCACGCTGCAGCCCGTGAGCAGACAGCTTAAGTTGACCCCGGGTAATCCCAGAGAATCGCGAACGATAACGCGGGTTTGTGCCTGTGCCGCGGGCGCACACAGAGAAGTAAGCAGCAGGAGCAGGCAAGCCACCAGGCCCATGCGGTCTCGACCGACTCGTGCTTTTAGATCTTTCATACCTTCATTTCCCCCTCTAGGCGGGCCTTGGCAGTCGGGGGATGAGGGCGAGTCTAAAATGGGAACTCGCACTTAGCTACTTACGCCCGTAATCTCTTACTAGTAACCAGTCCTGATTCCTTACGTAATGCCGTACCCTTACTCCAAGTTTCCCAATGCGATCCGCAGCGTCCGGCGGTCCGCCGTGGCGATCGAAATCCGCAACTGACCCTGCGGCTGAAATTCGAATTGGAACTCCCCATACTCACCAGCTTCGGTCCTCGCAACGGTCTGCCCTTTATCGTTCCACAGGACGATGGCCGCCTTCCCCAGCCAACGCAGCGGAACTGCCTTGTCCAGCACCTGGCCAGAGGCAGAAATCGTGTTGGAGTGTTGCAGTCGCTCGAAGCGCACATCCACTGTCAGTCCCTCTCCCTCGTATACAAGCTGGCGTGTGCTGGCCGCGCCGCCACGAATGCCGACTGGCAGCGGCGCGGACGCACTGTCAAACACGACGCTGGCCATTGTCCAGGCCCCCGGTTCCACAGGCTCCACAGTGAAAAACTCTGCTTTCACGGCCTGCACCAGGCTATCGGGCAGTACGCACTCATTCGATCTGGCCGCAAGGCGCACGATCCGTCCCCAAAAGTCAAAGTCGTGCTCGCATTCGGGACAGGCCGATGCCAGGTGGCTTTGCACCTCATGCACGGCACCGCTGTCGTCAATCCCGCGTACAAAATCGGCCCAGGTTTGCTCTGCAAAATGCGCCATCAAACGATCCTTGCCTTGAGGTTTGGCTGCGAACGCCGTCACTTACAGTTGCCTAGCCTTCAATGAATAAGAGGGGTGAAGTCCCGAAAAAATATAGGGGCCCAGCATTTATTTTTGCGCCACTTACCCTTTTCCTATCAATGAGAAAGGGGCCCAATGGTAGGGGTGGGGGTGGCGCTCCCGTAACTCCAGCATGGTCGCCTGCATTGCCCGTGCCTTGGAGAGCCCCTGCTGCAAGCGGCTGTAGAAGCCGATCATGAACTCCTTCGTGCTTTCGTCGTGAACATCCCAGAGACTCAGAATTAGTGACTGAGCCCCGGCCTGCAGCAGGCCCCGAACCAGGCCCATCAACTCATCTCCGGGAGTGATTACGTTGAGCCCGGTGGCGCAACCGCTCAGCACGATCAATTCGGCGGGCAGTTGCAGATGGGCAATGTCACACAAGCTCAGGTGGGTGTCGCCGAGTCGGATCGACGAGAACATTGGATTATCCTGGCGGAAGTAGCCATGGGTGGCGATGTGCACGATCCGACTGCCGCGTCCGTGAGTCCGCAGGACATCCTCGGTGGCGGCTTCTCCAACGAACAGTTTTGCGTCGGGAAGAATGTTGCTTAGAGCTTCGACTTCCGCCCGGATAAGCGGGGCCTGCGCATCCGGAACGCCCAGAATCAGCGCCCCCCCGCGAGCATTCACCTGTTTGCTCTGGCAGACGGCATAGACGCTGGCACTGGGCGCATACGAAACGGAATAGCGGTCCGCCAGGTAGGTCTCGCCGTCATGCAGCGCGTGAAACGGCAGGTAGTGCAGCAGCCCGTGCGGCACGAAGACCAGGTGTTCGGCATCGAGCCATTGGCGAATGGGCGCAAGCAATTCCTCGTACAGGCCTTTGAGGTGCACTTCGGTCGACAAGCGCAACGGCTCGCTGAAAGTCGTCAGGTATTCCGGACTGAGCCGGAACTTCGACATCTGGAACTGCAGGAGCTGTAAGAGCTTCTGAATCCGCGCGTGCACCGTTACCGGAACAATCTGGAGCTGGTCGCGCCTCAGCACGCAAGCGAGAATCCGATCCTGAATGCGGAAATATTCGACTAAGGCGGTATCGGCCGACAACGTGGCTCGAATTTGTTCCAGGGAAAATGTCGTCGCAACGTGAAGCCCGGCCTGGTGCGCCTCAGCCACCGTGGCTTCCTTCAGCGCGCGCAGTAACTCTGCTTCTCGCAGGCGCGCTTGCCCTTCGAGCTGTTTGATCCTTTCCTGCGAACGTTCTTCCGGCCGTAACTGCTCGCGCTCGATCAGGTTGTAGTACCAGTTCAGCTCCTCGCGCGAATTTCGGATGGAGCGCACTAACTCGCTCTGTCCGTGATCCACTGCGTTAGGCACGTGCACCGAGGCGCCCAGGAGATCGACCAGGGCTCGTGATTTTGCCTGCTCGATGTAGCCGAATGCTTCCTCGAAGCTATTGGGGCGGTGGAGGCAAAGATCGACCAGGTTCTCGTAGACCTCCAACTTGTTTTGAAAAAACGCGATCTTCAGTTCCTCGCCGCGCAGCTTCCCTCGCACCTGTTCGATCGCCTCTCGCGCACGTAGATAGGACTGGTATGCATCCTGTGGCTTTTGCGTGGCTCGCTCAACCTCGCCCATCAGGAATTCTGCCTGGTACAACAAAAGGGGAGAATCGAAGTTCTCCAGGTCCGCGAGCGCCGCTTCGCAGTAACGTCTGGCTGGCTCCACGTGGTTCATGCGCAACGAGATTCGCGCCAGCAGGAGCTCAGCCAGCACCGCCTTCCCGCGCATGGGGGAATTGCTGAAGAATTCGTGGGCGGTGAGACAGAGACGTTGAGCCTCGAACAGTCGCCCTTCATTGAACAGCACCAGAGATTCATAAAGATCAATTAGGGAAGGCCATACCTGGTTCTTTTCACGCACGAAGATTTCCTTTGCCTGGGCAAACAGCTTGATGCCCTCGAAGGCCTGGCCGGTCCGGCTGGCTGCGATGGCAGCAAACGCGAGCGCCTTCGCCCCTTCATAGCCGAAGCCGAGTTCTTCAAATGCATGGTGCGCGGCCCGTCCCAGCTCGCCCGCTTCCGTGCTCAGGTTCAGTTCGAGATAGATTTCCGAGAGGTCCAGGTTGCAGAGCGCCAGTTGGTAGGTATCCGGCGCCTGCTTGGCGCTTACGGATGCGTCCCGCAGCATCTGGATAGCGCGCCCAAACTCGCCTCGCAGGAAATACAGGTATGCAATGTTGTAGTCGGCGTGGGCAACCAGGATAGGCATGCCTTGTTTTTCGCAGTGCTGGCGCGCCATCTGGTGGAGTTCGAGAGCCTTCGGAAAGTCATTCAGGCTGATGTAGCAGAGAGACAGGTTGCTGAGTACCGCAGCCAGCCCTTCAGGATCGGCATGTTGCAGCAGTTCCTGATACGCACGCTGGTAGACCTCGGCGGCCTCCGAGAATCGATCCTGCCGGTGGTAGATGTTCCCAATATTGATCTCGAGTCGCGCCAGGCGCCGGGCATTCCCTTGTTCCTGAAAAATCTTGCGCGCTCTCTCTCCGGCGGCGAGCGCCTGATCGTAGCGGCCCAGAAGCAGCAGCGGCTGTATGGAGCCGCTGAGTGTCCGGGCCAGCTCTCCCTGGTCCCCAGTCCGCTCGAACGCATCCGCAGCCCGCTCGTGGAATTGAATCGCGGCAGCATGATGATCCAGCGCGTAAAGGGCATTCGCCTTGGCGCGCAGGCTCTTGCCGAGCGAGGCATAGTCGCCGAGACCCTCCGCAATCTCGATGGCGATATCCGCCGTGCGTTCAGCCTGGAGCGTGTTCACTCGAACTTCCTGCCACACTCGTTCGGCCAGCGTGCCGACCAAGGCGTTCCAATCCACCAGCGGATGTGTCGCCACCAACTTCTTCCGGCTGGGCGTGTCCTCCAGGGCCAGAAGGCGCTCAAGCAGTGCGTCCGCCTCGGTCTTCTGCGCTGCCCGGACGCTCATCAGAATCCCTTCGTCTCCAAGTGCTTTCTCAAGCGAGATAGACACCGACCCCGAATGAATCCGATGGAACCTTCTGCCAGGCCGAGTGCCTTGGCGATCTCTCCGTACGGGCGCGCCGGAGTTTCGAAAAACAGCATGTGGATCATCTGTGCGCAACGTGCCGGCATCTCCGAAATGGCGTCGCGCAGCGTCTGTTCCTCTTCGATTTCGACCAGCACCCGTTCCGCGAGTTTCTCTGTCCCCTGCAACTTTTCAAGGCTGACAGGCTCAAGCTCTACGTGCCGGCTGCCAGTCCGCTGATGATGCAGGCATTCGCGATAGCAGGTCTGCATGAGCCATTTCGGCAATGCGCGGGATTCACGCAGTTGCGGCAGCTTCGAAAGCAGATCCACGCACACTGCCTGGAAAATATCTCCCGCATCCTGGTACATCCCGAGCCTGATGGGAATTGAGTAGATCAGGTTCTTGTACTTGTCGATCAGCGCCGACCAGGCTTGCGGATCGCCTTCCAGGCATCCGCCAATCAACTGCTCATCGGTCTGGACTGCGGCCCCTGCCAGCTGCCTTCTTGCTGCGGTTCCGGTCATCGCGCGCCCGCGTTCTCCACCGGGATACGAATGTAGAGTTCCTCCGCATTCCACAACGTGCAGGGGTCCAGGACAGCCGGGCGAAAATTGCCGACTCGATGATCGGCAGCCGCGAGGATATTCGGGGTAGCGAGAAAAATGAAAGGCAGTTGCTCAGCGATCCGTTGCTGGACACGGTCGTAAAGCTGTTTTCGCTTGGTGTAGTCCAGAGTGACCATCTGCTGCTGCATTAGCCGATCGACTTCCCGTTCCCAGGCAGTGGCTGGTTCAGCTTCGTGAAGATGCCACAGGTGCGATGTGCCGCTCGTCGTCCAGACGTTCATTTCCGGGTTGGGATCGGCGTCGCCGCCTCCCAACCCCATGATGGCGGCTTCGTAGTCAAAGCTTTGGAAAACACGATCGATCAAGGCGCGGAATTCCAGCGGGACCACGTGCACCTGCATGCCGAGATGGGAGAGATCGTCCTGCAGCAGCGTCGCCATCTTCATGCGCTGCGTGTTCGAGGAACTGGTGATGATCGAAAATTCAACCGGAGCACCTGAGGGATCCAGCAATTGCCCGGCTTTGTTCCAGGAAAAGCCCACGGACTTCAACATCTCCCGCGCCGTATTGAGAGAACGTTGTGGATGCGGAATTGAAGTGTTGATCCACAGCTTGTTGCCCGGTCCAACGTTGCCCCATAACGCCGCTCCGCGAGTACCGTAAACCAGCCGGACGATGGCATCGCGGTCAACCGCCATCGAGATGGCTTGCCGGAACTTCAACTCGCGAAACCATTTCTGCTTTTGTGCAATCCCGTTCAGCTTCTTCGGGTCCAGGTCGTTTTGGTTGAATACCAGGAAGTTGTACTCGAGGCTGGGACCCATGTCCGCAAGTTGCGCACGGTTACGATTGCGCTCGCGCGCGAGCAGATTGTAGTTCTCGGAACTCAGCCGGCTGACCATGCTGGTCTCGCCCGCTTCGAAGCGCATTACCTGGGCGTCCTCGGTGCCCACAAAAAGAAATGTGAGGTTGTCCAGGTAGGGCAGTCGTTCGTTCTTGCTGCCGGCCTTCCAGTAATAAGGATTGCGTTCCAGCACTACGCGCTGCCCTGGAACGTACTGCTTCAGACGAAACGGTCCCAGCCCGGCGATTTTACCCGCCCCCACATTCAAGGACCATGCCTGCATGAACTTCCCGTCCCGATAGGGCTTCTCGAGCAAATGCTTGGGCAGCATCGCGAGCCCGTCAAACAGCCTCTCTGCGGCGGCGTAGGGCCGAGGCAGGCTGAACCGCACGGTGTACTGATCCACCTTCGTTACAGTCAGGGGCTTGCCGTCGATGATGAGCAGGTCACGCTGGGGCGAGTCCACGTTCTCGTCCATGTAAACGGCGAATGAGAACACTACATCGTCGGCATCGAAGGGGTGCCCATCCGAAAAACGGATCCCCTTTCGCAACTGCAGAGTAAACGTAGTACCGTCGGAGGAAACTTTCCACGACTTCGCCAGTGCAGGCTCAGTCTGCTTCGATGATCGGTTTATCTCGATCAGGTCCGCCATCAGGCGACCGGTCACCTCGCGCGAAACCGCGTCGGTCGCGATCACCGGGTTGAAGGTCTTGGGCTCAGCACGCCCGCCGATGGTCAGATTTCCGCCATAGTGGCCGGAAACATGTTCTGCGCGCTCCAGTTCTTCCCCGGGATTTGGTTTTTCCGGAACTGCTCCCGCCGCAGAGCACACAGCGGCCAGCAGACACACGGGTAGGGTTAGGCGAGTGATTGCGTTCATGACACCCCTATCCCCACAGAACTGAATTTCTAGGTTGAATGAAATTCTAACCGCGAATGAAGGGTGTCGGCGAGGAGGCCGTAGATTACGGAAGTAATGACCAGCGCGGCTGCCGGTGCAAGCAGCCACGCATAGGACACCAGCACGCTGTATTGTTGCAGCGTGCTCAGCATATTTCCCCAACTGGCCACCGGCTCGTTCACCCCCAGTCCGAAGAACGAGAGCGTCACCTCCGCCGCAATGTAACGCGGCACGAGCAGGGCCCCCTGGGTCAGTAACACGCCCAGCACTTCGGGCAAGATGTGTCGCCGCATCAGGTAGAAATTCGATCCCCCGAAGCCTCGGGCCGCCAGGACATAATTCCGCGAGCGCGCACTCAGAACGACCCCGCGGACCAAGCGCGCAGGACGTGCCCACCCGATCAGTCCGATCACACAGGTCAGCAGGAGGAATGTCCGGGCGGCGCTCACATGAAGGGGCAAGAACGCCCTCACGCCGAGCAGAAAATAGAGCCAAGGGAGACAAAGAAACAATTCCGTTGCCCCCATGAACGACTCGTCGGTTAGCCGGCCGTAATAACCTGCGACGATGCCGAAAACTGCGCCTGCCAGAAGCGCAATCAGGGTGGCAACAATGCCGGCAGCGACCGAGATCTGCCCACCGTAGAGAACACGGGAAAACTCATCGCGCCCAAATCCGTCGGTACCCAGCAGGGCGATCCTTGCTGGCTCGTCCACGCCGAACAGATGCCAGGCCGTGGGGATCACGCCGAACAACTTATAGGCAGATCCCGTCGTTATTACGTGCAAGCGGAAAATCTGGCTTGTGTCCTCAAGGTATCCATCCGGCCCTGCTGTCAACCGGTACACGAATGGCCGGAGATGCCAGCCGGAAGCATCCCTGAAATGCAATTGGGTAGGAGGCGCATACGGCAATTCGCGATCCTGGGCGGCTGGATCGCAGGGCGCCACGAAACCGGCGAACACTAGCGCCAGATGCAGCGCTGCGAGCACGACAATCAGGACAATAGTCTTAGAGCGCATCAGCGGCTCCAGTTCGTATGCGCGGATCGCACGCCAGCAGCATGACGTCGGCGATCAGGTTGCCTCCCACCATGAAGACAGCCGACAACATGATTCCGCCGATCACAAGATAGAAGTCGCGCGAAAGTGTGGCGTCCAGGATGAGAGGACCCAGCCCCGGCCATCCGCAGATCACCTCGACCAGCAATGAGCCGCTGACCAACCCGGCCAGGGAATAACCGAACAGCGCAATCGCCGGGCTGGCTGCCACCGGCAGGACATGACGAAACAGCAAGCGCGTGCGGGTAATTCCGAGGCCATGCGCCGCCTGCACGAATGGTGCTCCGAGCACTTCGAGCACGCTGGCGCGAACGTGGCGCACGATGATGGCGCTCTCCGCCAAGGTCAGAATCACCGTGGGCAGGAGCATGCGACCGGCGATCTCCTGCATCCGGGCCCATTCGGAGATTCCCTCGTGGTCCACAGAGCTCATGCCGCCAACCGGCAAGACGCGCCAGCGCACCGCAATCGCCAGCAGGGCTACCGCCATGACTACTTCCGGAATGGAGTTGACCAGTGAACTCGCGGCGCCGACGGTTTTATCCAGCATGCGTCCACGTTTCGCCGCCGCCCAAACCCCCAGGGGCAGCGAGATTAGCCAGGTCAAAACCAGCGCCACACTGTTCAAGAGCAGCGTGTTCTGGGCTCGGCCCCACAACAGCGGCGCCACCGGGGAGTTGTACGCGATCGAATACCCGAAATCTGCCCGCGCCGCTGATCGCAACCAGCTCCCGTAGCGCACCATCAGCGGCTGGTCCAGTCCGTAATGCGAGCGCAGCGACGCAATCGTCTCCGGTGAAATCTGCGGATTGAGTCGCATTTCATCGAAGAAGCTTCCCGGCGCCATTTCCGTGAACAGGAAGCAGAGCACAGAAACCCCGGCCAGCAGCAGAAGTGCGCGGATCAGTCTGCTTCCAAGGTAGCTCACGCCCCTGCTCCTGCGGACAACGCGAAACTGGATTCTGCCTCGCGAGCCACCGCTAGCAACGTTTTCATCTCCTCGCATTCAGGACCGGCCAGGATCTCCTGCGTTTCTCCGGCTTCCACAATCCGACCATTCGACATAACCGCGAGGGCGTCCGCCATGCGCGCCACCAGTGTCAAGTCATGCGAGATCAGGAGGTATGTCAGGGAATGCATTTCTTGCAGATCGAGGAGCAGGTTGGCAATTTGGGCCTGAACCGAAAGATCCAGCCCCGACAGCGCTTCATCGAGAATCAACAGCTTCGGTCGCAGGGTCAATGCGCGGGCAATGGCCAGCCTCTGTCGCTGGCCCCCGCTGAACTCCATAACAGGGCGGCTCAACCAGTCGGGCGAGAGCGCCACGTCCTTCATCAGCGTCTCGGCGATGTCTCGCTGCTCGCAGCGGCTCCGGCCTTGGATTCGCAGCGGCTCTTGAATCACCTCCGCCGCCGAAAACCGCGGATTCATCGCGGTCGCGGCATCCTGGAAGATCATCTGAATACTCGACCGAATGGGCAGCAGTTCGCGGGCACTCAGCCGCGCGATGTCGGTCCCCTCGAACCATATCTGCCCTGTGTCGGGCTGTTCGAGGCGGGCCACACAACGGGCAACGGTAGACTTCCCTGAGCCCGAGGCTCCCACCAAGCCTAGCGTTTCCCCCGCGCGAATTCCGAAATCGATCTCGGTCGCTGCGACTACTGGGTGCCCTCTCTGCCATAGGGCGCCGCGAACATACCGCTTCGATATCCCTTGCACGCTCAGCAGCGCATTGCTGGATGGTTTCGGATTGGGCAGATTATTCGCCATATTTGAAGCAACTCACGGCCCTGGCAGGTTCTGGAACGACCTCTCGCGGACGACGCCGGGCGCACATCTCCATCCGTTCCGAGCAGCGTGGCTCAAAGTGGCATCCAACCGGCAGGTGGGTCGGATCCGGGGGCTCACCATCAATCCTGGGAAGGCGAGTTCTCGCCCCCCCTCGCGAAAACGTAGTCGATCGTCCTACTTGAACCAGGGCTTGCGTGTAAGGGTGAAGGGGGCGTTTCAGTATCTCGGCGCATGTGCCAACTTCGACCACGCGTCCGGAGTACATCAAGGCAACACGGTCAGCAAACGTAGCGAGCAGCGCGGGATCATGGCTGATTGCCATGATTGTGGTGCCGTGGCGTTCCCGCATCCGCGACAGCAGGCCGGCAATGTCCGAGCGGGAGCCGGGATCCAGTTTGCTGGTCGGCTCGTCAGCGATCACCAGAGCCGGCCGGCACGCTACAGCTTGCGCAATGACAATTCGCTGGCGTTGCCCACCGCTGAGTTGATGAGGATAGGCGCCATAGATTGCAGCCGGCTCATCGAAGCCCACTTCCTGAAGCAACTGGTTGACGCGATCGCGACGCTCCTTGGCCTTCAATGGCACGTGCGCTCGCAGTACCTCTGCAACCTGGCTCCCCACCGTCATGACCGGATTGAGTGCGAGCGCGGGATCCTGTGGAACCAGGGAAACTTCGCGGCCTCGAATCGTACGTAGCTCAAGCTCCGAGAACTTCAGCAGATCGCGACCCTGAAACAAAATCTCCCCGCCTTCAGTCTTCGCGTGCGCGGGCAGCATCCTCAGTATGGCGTTCGCCAGGGTGCTCTTGCCGCAGCCGGATTCTCCCAGAATTCCGAGAATCTCGCCGCGGCGAAGGTCCAGACAGGCATCTTCCAGTGCGCGCACGACCTCTCCGCTAGCTGGAGAGTACGTGACGCTCAACCCTCGAATTCGAACAAGGTTGTCCCCTGAGCCATCCAATGGCCATTCATCCCCAGTTGCTAAGTGTGGCGCATCTCGGGGCGCCTAACAATCGGTCATTAAGGAGCAAAGGTGCTTGGACCTTTGGTCGCTGGGGAAGCACGGTTGCTGAAGGCTAGTCTCTCCTAGTGCACGGTCGTATTTGCGGAAGCCTTGCAGTTGTCGATCTCAACGGTCTCTAAGATCAGATTCGTGACATCCGAGCAGGCCACCAGGAAATAGGTCCCGCTCGCTAGCGTCGATGGCACGGTAACGGAGGCGCTCCCGCTGGACGTTGCTGCCGGTACGAGCGAAGGTACTGAGCGACTACCCGTTAGAAGTATGCTGGTGGCGCTTTTCGCTGCTGTCGTGGATAGATAGTAGCGGGTGATCGAGGCCGCGGCCGTCGCGTTGCCCAGGTTCTGCACCGTGTCGGTGGCGGAAAAGGTGCCGCCCGGGGTTACGGTGCTGGGCGGATTACTCACAGCAGTTTCGGCGAGGTTCGGACCGCTCACCGTCACTTGCGTGGCCGAAGCCTTGCAGTTATTGGTCTCACTTATTTCCGGGACCAGCACGGTATCGTCGGCACAGGCCAGCAGGAAATAGGTCCCACTTGCCGTACCTGCACTGACCTTCACCGTCAAAGTGCCGCTCGAGGTAGCGCTGGGAGCCAGCCCGGGCACGGCACGGGTGCCACCCAGCAGATGAGCGCCGGCCTTCGAGGTTGTCGGGGATAGGTAGTAGCGAGTGTTCGAGGTTGCGGATGTCACGCTGCCCAGGTTCTGCACCGTGTCGGTGACGGAAAAGGTATTGCCCGGGATTGCGGTGGCCGGTGGATTAGTCACAGCAGTTTCAGCGAGGTCCGGACCGCTTACCGTGACTTGCGTGGCCGAAGCCTTGCAATTGTTGCTCTCACTTGTTTCCAGGACCAGCAGGGTATCGTCGGCACAGGCCACCACGAAATAGGCCCCACTCGCCGTACCCGCACTGACCGTCACTGTCACAGTACCGGTCGAGGTAGCGCTTGCCGCCAGCGCGGACACAGCACGAGTGCCGGTCAGCAGACGAGCGCCGCTCTTCGAGGTTGTCGCGGATAGATAGTAGCGGGTGATCGAGGCTGCGGCCGTCACATTCCCGAGGTTCTGTACCGTGTCGGTGACAGCGAAGGCGGTGCCCGGGGTTGCGCTGGTGGGCGGGTTACTGACAGCAGTTTCGGCGAGGTCCGGACCGCTCGCCGTGACTTTCGTGGCCGAAGCTTTGCAGTTGTTGCTCTCACTTATTTCCCGGACCAGGAAAGTGTCGTCGGCACAGGCCAGCAGGAAATAGGTCCCGCTTGCCGTACCTGCACTGACCGTCACCGTCACAGTGCCGCTCGAGGTAGCGCTCCGCGCCAGCGCGGACACAGCACGGGTGCCTGTCAGCAGATGAGCGCCGCTCCTCGAGGTTGTCGCGGATAGATAGTAGCGGGTGTTCGAGGTTGCGGCCGTCACATTGCCCACGTTCTGCACCGTGTCGGTGACGGAGAAGGTGCTGCCGTTCAGAACAGTTGCCGGCGGATTGGTCACGCTAGCCTCGATCAGGTCAGGTAGGGCGGGAAGTGCTGTTTCCGGAAAAAGCCCCGCCGCATAGCCCGGCGCCGAAGCCGTCACCGTATAGGAGCCCGCCAGCGATGGCAAAGTATAGGAACTCGAAGCAGAACCGGTCGGATCAGTGACAACCGTGGAAGGATTGACGATGCCACCCTTACCGCCGTCGCTGAAGGTTACGGTCAGTCCAGGGAAAACATTTTGCGTGTACGGATCAGTAGCTTGGACTGCCAGCGGAAGAGGAAGGGTCGAAGCAGCTATTGCCGACTGTCCGTTCCCGCCGACCACCGACAAAGCCGGCAGTAGTCCATATACGACAAGGCTGGTCTGGGTTCCGATAAAAAGCTTTCCATCGGCAACAATGGGCGTTGCGAAATGAGCCATAGGCGGAATCTTATCGCCACCATTTGCAGCCTGGAGACTGTTATAGAGAGGGCGCAGCGTACTTGCATCCAAGGCCCACAAGGTGCTCCCGCTCATAAACCAAAGAATGCCATTCTTGTCTCCGTTGGCGGTGATTAAGGCGTGTCCGCCGCCGCCATACTTGGCCGGCGATCTCAAGGGGGGAACCGTTAGAGAACCGTTGTTCAGGGAATATGCCTCCACTTCAACACCAGCACCCGTGAAGTAGACCGCATTGTTCCAGTAGACTGGGGTCCCGCTTGTCGGGCCGGCTCCCTGCGGTATCTCTTGCACGATCTGGGTATCGGCATTGGTACAAGCTGAGCATAGATGGCCCATATTGTCGCGATTCAGGACAAAAATGGTGCCCTCCTTGCCGATTGCAATCGATTCATGAGGAAATGGGCCGGGCTGGTCGGGTAAGATCATGACGGCTTGCGCCATGTCGTAATCTCCCGCGGAAAGAAACCGGTAATTAAAAGGAGTGAACCAGTCCGCTAACGAAAGAGTTGTGCCAATCTGGCTGATTTTCAACACACTTATGGATAGGTTTGTGCCAGGCGCGAAAAAGCCTTCTCCCGTCTCCGCATAGATATTGCCGCTGCTATCAGCTGAAATACCTGCCCCTTTCTGCCAGATCGAAGCCAGCGTCCTGCCCGGCTCGGTATCGAAGGTTCCCTCCTGCTGCAAGGTGGACGCATTGTAGGACATCACCCAGCCCTGGCTGTAATCGTTACAGCAGTTGGATCCAAACGCGATGTAGACATGGCCATTCGCTAGCAGCAGCCCCGGCCTGTTGATCTGATAGAGGTCTTGGAAAGTCGAAACAACGCCGTTCAGGGTATAGGTTGCGGCTATGGTCGTGGGACCGCCGAATTTCTCCAGCCCGCTGTTCACGTCCAGTGCGTGCAGGCGATGCACAACCTTTCCGCTTTCGTAGGTTTCGGCAACCAGGTAAAGAGTGCCGCTGACCTGATCGATGACCGGGGTAGAGATTATCCCTACCTCCGTCCAGCCGGTGCCCCCCCCGTTCTTCTGGACCGCAGTGGGCACAGGGGTTGCTCCCGCGGGGCTGTACGTCAGAATGCTAGTCTTCCACAGGGGTGAAGAACCGGCATGATCAGCGTCGAAAGCGTAGACGCTGTCATGCATCGTCGCCACATAAACAACGTTATGCGTGCCCTGGCCAGGAATCGTGATTCCAGGAAGGTAGAGTGGATGCCCCACAACGAAACCGTCCACTGGCTGACTGAACAGTTTTCCGAAGGTCCGGGTATTGACGTTCGACGGCGTGAGCAGAGACTCGGTCGTGTTTGCACTGGTTCGCGCATTGTCGTAGTGCCACGTGGTGATGGGTGTCTGACCCAGCAGGTGCACCCGGGCAACGAGCAATGTCAGCAGCAAAGCCGACAACAAACGGAGTGTGCGAAAGTTTGCACAAAAAGTGAAGAATCGCGCGCCTCTTCGGGAGCCGGTCCGTTTAGTTGCACTGTGCAAAGTGGGAGCGATAGCACTATTTGAGGAGGACTGCATGCAGATTCTCCACTAATCGAACACAAACTGACGGCCATCTCTGTAGGTCGGCGGGTTAATCGACTCGCTGGTACGGTATTGCCATCCGGTCAGAAAGTACAGCCGTTTAGCTGGATCCTGAGCAATTTCTCGGCCAAGTTCGGGAAGAAACCTGCGAATTGCTATTACGCTCCTGCTGCCGCCCCGAATCTCGGGCCGTGCGCCGAGGGCGGATCGTGTGACGCACGACTTGTCGGGATGACCCCATTCGCGTGGAATGTTAGGCCCTTGGGATAATTGGTCAATCTGTGGCGCCTCACTTTGTCCTGCATCGCTCGCAGGCTGCAGTCGACCGCTGGAACATCGCCCCGCCCCAGCCCATCCATGTTGAGGAGTCTCCGCTGGCAAACTCAGAAATCTCTGATTTTTCTTCGACTCTGTTGGGAATAAAAGCGGCCCATTCCAGTTATCAGGTCAGCACGCTAAAAAAGCACGGAGTTCAAATGAAAGACAAAAAGCAGAATCTTATTGATCAGAATTTGCAGGACCTTAACAACGACGGTATCGACCGTCGCGGATTCCTGAAGTGCATGGCTTGGGCGGGTACCGGCCTGGTCTGGACTCTAAGTGGGGGCATCCCCGCCTCTCGAACATTCGCCAAAAGCCATGGCCCGAAGGCCGTCAAAGGTGGAGACTTCAGCTTTGTGCAGATCAGCGACAGCCACATCGGCTTTAACAAGCCTGCCAATCCGGACGTCACGGCCACTTTGCAGACGGCCATCAACAAGATCAACGCGATGCCACACAAACCGGATTTCATCATTCACACCGGCGACCTGAGTCAGCTCTCGAAACCGAGTGAATTCGACACCCTGGACCAGGCATTGAAAGGAGCGTCGTCGAAACAGGTCTACTTTGTGCCCGGCGAGCACGACATGCTGAGCGACAACGGCGAGCAATATCTCCAACGTTATGGGAAGGGAACTAAAGGCGCTGGGTGGTACAGCTTTGATCACAAGGGCGTGCATTTCGTTGGTCTCGTAAATGTAGCCAATTTGAAAGCCGGTGGCATGGGGTCCCTCGGTCACGAACAATTGGATTGGCTGGAGGGCGATCTCAAAAGCCGCGCTGCCAGCACTCCGATTGTGCTCTTTGCACACATTCCACTGTGGACCATCTATCCCGATTGGGGTTGGGGAACCGATGACAGCGAGCAGGCATTGTCTTACGTCAAACGTTTCGGTTCCGTGACGGTATTGAACGGCCATATTCACCAGATCATGCAGAAGATCGAAGGTAAAGTTTCGTTCCACACCGCGATGTCGACCGCCTTCCCTCAGCCGGCGCCCGGAACAGCCCCCTCAGCCGGACCGATGAAGGTGCCCGCCGACCAGTTGCAGCGGGTGTTGGGTATCACCGATGTGAACTACCTGGTCAGCGGTCACAGCCTCGCAGTGGTTGATTCACCACTCGGGGACCCGGGCTCGTCGGCTTCAAGGAGTGGACGCGGCCTGGCAGTAGTTGGTTCCACCGTGGGCTAGACGGGTAATAACCCTGACAAAGACGAGCAAGCATTGAGCATAAAACTCGAAAGGAAACGGACAATGACGAGAAGAAGTGTGTGGGTTGCAGGTTTGGCGATGCCGGTGGTGATTGCGATGTTGCTGCTGTTTGCAGGATCAGCAAGCGTCAGTGCGGCTGATCAAACTTCGGCAGCAGCCGTAGAGGTGAAGATCGACAATTTCAGTTTTGGACCGCAGACGATCACCGTACCCACCGGAGCTACCGTCACGTGGACAAACCGTGATGACATTCCCCACACGGTGGTGAGCACCGACGGCTTGTTCAAGTCCAAAGTACGGGATACGGACGAGAAGTTCTCCTACACATTTTCAAAGGCGGGAACCTATCCCTATTTCTGCTCGGTGCACCCGAAGATGACCGGGAAGGTCGTGGTGCAGTGAGACGTCCCAAGAACAATCCCTCGGTTAAGGAGTTGAAGAATTGATCGTGGCGGCATTCTTTCCAATCAAGGGATTCCTGGGCACGGGTGCAACCTTTGCGGCGGATCTCAACCTGGTGGTACAGGTCATCATGGGAGCGGCGCTGATCGCGGGGTCTGTTCTCGCGAAACGCAAACGCTTCGCCGCCCACGGAGTTTGCCAGACGACGGTGCTGCTTCTGAATCTGGGGATGATCGGGTTGGTGATGTGGCCTTCTTTCCAACAGCAAGTGAGGCCAGCGCTTCCTAAGGGTCTTCACCGCTGGTACTACGCGGCGGCCGCGATTCACGCGCTCCTGGGAGTAACCGCCGAGCTCTTGGGACTTTACATTGTCATCGTCGCAGGCACCCGTGTTCTTCCGCAGTCCCTGCGCTTCAAAAACTGGAAACGGTGGATGCGGGCAGAACTGATGCTTTGGTCGATTGTCGTGCTCAGCGGTGTGGGTACTTACTATGCATGGTATATAAAGCCATTCCGATAGTGGTGGGTGCCGTCCGGCACTTCTAGAATCGTGGCTTGCGACTCCTCGTACGCCGGTACTTGCTTAACACTTGTCTACGGACGCGCCAAATGATATGTACATCGTGCGCGCTTCGCCAGACAGGTAAGGAATCATGAAGCTCTTGGCGGCCGTAGTGCTCTTGAGTATTGCTCTCGCTTCTACCAACTCCTCGAATACCGACGCACCCACCGGATTCGACAATAAGAGCAACGGCACGGTGGACGACGCTACCCATCAAGCCGACCAAACGAAATTCGACGACGTAGAAACCGTAGCGGACGGCCTTGGGCCACTTTACAACGCCCAATCCTGCCGGGAGTGTCACCAGAACCCGACTTCAGGCGGAACCAGCCAGGTAGGGGAGCTACGCGTAGGCCATCAAGGTTCAGACCATCTTTTTCATAACCCGGAGATCCCAGTCGCCCATGGAGCGGAGATCATCACGGGGCGCACCTTGGTCAATGATCGCTCTATCTGCCCGAACGCTGCCTTCCCCGACACGGAAATCCAGGAGCACGTCCCCGAGAGCGAGAACATCCGCACCACGAGAATATCTTTGGGTGTGCTGGGAGACGGTTTCGTAGAAGCCGTGGCCGACGAGACCTTGGTCGCCCTGGCTCGCAAGCAATGTAAGGAGTCCCATCACAAGATCTGCGGACAGGCGATTTCCGTGCCCATCGTCGAAGCGCCCGGCGAAACCGGGATTGGTCGGTTCGGATGGAAAGACCAGCACGCCAGTCTGCGGTCATTCTCTGGGGATGCCTACCTGAACGAAATGGGCATCACCACACGCCTGTTTCCCGACGAGGTAACCAAGCTCTGCAACACCGCTCCCGAGCCCAACGATCAGGCCGGTCCTGACGGGTTGGACGATGTCGACCATTTTGCCCGGTTCATCCGCGCCTCCAAGGCTCCTGCTCGCGACTCGAAGCTGGCAGGCAGCGAGCGATCCCAAAAAGGGTCCAAGCTGTTTGACAAGATTGGCTGCTCCGAGTGTCATGTCCGCACTTTAACCACAGCACCGGCCGGCACCAAGATCAACGGTGGCACATATGCCATTCCCGAAGCGCTGGGAGGGAAAACCTTTTACCCGTATTCTGATTTTCTGTTACACAACGTCGGGACAGGGGACGGAATCGTTGTCCCGATGTTGGAGCATTACGGTCGGAACATGTATCAGACCACGTGGAAGAAATTTTCTACTGAAAGTTTCCACAATGCCCAAAATAAACTACGCACGGCGCCCCTTTGGGGTGTTCGCTTCCGCAGCCGCCTGATGCACGATGGAGAATCAACCACTCTGCGAGATGCGATTTTGCGCCATCGGGAGGAAGCTCATGAGTCGGCCCACCACTTTGAGCGCATGTCTGCTGCCGATCAGCAGGCGATTCTCGAATATCTGAGCTCTCTTTAGTTCGGTTTCCCGTTCACCATGGCTAGTCTAAGCAGGGCAAAGGAATGACAAGTTCGTCAGGAATCTGGAAGGTTCCGATCGATTCGCTGAGAAATCTTGCCGCTATGCTACGGGATTGCACTTCAACACTTCGTCGATGGTCACTACATCAACGAGGCCGGAACAACCGTAAATAGCCGGTAAGATCTCGTCCGCCGGATGAAGGCGTCGCAGCTGCGCGACGATTTCCGTTCCTGCCCGATAGGCCGGCAGATACATTCGTCCGAGCAGCGGGTGCTTGCCCCAGGCACCGGAAAGCTTATCCGCGCGTTCTTCGGTGACCAGAAAATCCCGCCCAAGAATGGCCGCTACTTTCTCGCGCTGCATTCCCTCTCCCCAAGTTAAGTACGACGACTGATTCTTGGCGTCATCCTGCAATAGCGCCAGCAGAACTCCGATCTGCAAATCCTCATCGGGCAGTTCCTCGATTTCAGTGACTCCATGCGCGATGAGAATGGCGTTGTTGGCAATGCCCTCGAACAGCGTGGCCGCACGAGTGTTCATCGTCAACACCGTCGCCTCAAAACCCGCTTTGCCACGGACCCAAAGATCCTGCAAGTAGGCGAACGTCGTCACGTGCCCGGGCACAACCTCGTGGCTGACCAGTTGCTCGAACTCGGGAACAGACATCCGCAGCGAGGCATTGATCTCGTAGGTGGCCTCGTACTTCGGCGCACCGTCTGGCTTGCGCGCTCGTCCGATGTAGTTCATGGAGCCCGAGAACCAGGCGTCTTTGATCGGAAGGAATTCGATGTTCGCTCGAGGAACCCGCTGCAGCTCCTTCGGCAGGTAGCGCAACAGATTTGCTTCGGTGAGGCGATCAAACTGGGCAATGACGCCCGCGCCCAGGGCACGAACTGAAGCCATCGGCACCAGCCGGTCATGGCGCCACGCGTCGACGGACCCCACAAGCCCTCCGGTGCCCGACGTGGGGTAGCCGGCTCGGCCCAGCAATTCAGCAACCCGCTCGCGTTTCGCCCCTGGCTGGGAGGGCTCCGGCGGCCGGCCCGTCGAAGTTTCCACGCAGCGCGCATAGGGTACCGGATCTCCTTTGCCCAGAACTTCCATGGCAAGATCCCACATTGTTTCCAGGGAAAGCGTGAGGCCGAGGAGGTAATGGCCGCGGACTCCGGCGAGCTTCCGCGCCTCCTCGCGAATCCCCGCGATAGCTCTCGGGATGTCAATGCGGCGCAGGTAGTCCTCGACCGCTGTCCGGTTAAGGTTCTTGCCCGAGACACCGCCGCTTTGACGCAAAACTGCGGCTGCCGGATCGGTATATGCGGCCGGAAGCGGCTCGTCGGAAAACCACGAGTCCGCGATGAACCGTCCCGTGCCCGATGGACACATGACGTCACCACCCCACAGGGTGTCGATGCCGAGCACTGCATCCGCGACGAATCGACCGACCTGGTCCATAGAGTCTCCTTTATTTAATCTGCAAGGAAGAATTCCTGACAGAGCCGAACCAAACATACAGGCAGAGGCCAACAAACAGGATTGCAGAAACGGTTTGCGACACCGGCTCGTTGGAGTAGAACGGCGTTTTGATCAGGTCTTCGCGATAGCCCGGGATCAATCGCAAAGCCGCGCCCAGGACCCCGCCCAACGCGCCGCCCGCCATGAGCCCAGACGCGATGATTACACCACGTTCCCGAATGGTTCTCCCTCGTTCGCCGCCGGTTCTTTCGGATCGCTTGTTCAGCCAATGCGACAGGAATCCCCCCACCAATGCCGGGGTGTTTAATTCGAGGGGCAAATACATTCCGAGGGCAAAGATGAGTGAAGGCTGGCCGAGCATCTCCATGATCAAAGCAATCATGGCACCGGCCCCGAACAACAAGTAGGCAATGGGCTGGTGGCTCATGAAGCCTTCCACCAGCGCCTTCATAATCGAGGCCTGCGGTGAAGCCAGGACGGGACGCAAATCGCCCGGCAAGGCTTCTCCGAACTGGAAGGTTCGCGCCAGCATCACAATCGTGAATCCCACGGCGACCGCCGCCGCAATCACGCCCAGGAACTTTACTTTCTCCTGCGCCGAGGGCGTAGAGCCAAGCCAGTAGCCGGTTTTCAGGTCGGTAATCGCCTGCCCGGATACTGACAATGCCGTGCATACCATGGCAGCAATAACCATCACGAAGAACATGCCGCTGGTGCTGGATAGCCCGAACCTCAGCAAGACCGCACAGGAGATGATGATGGTCAGCATCGTCATTCCGGAGACCGGGTTGCGGGCCGTGGTCGCGATGGCATTGGCAGCGACCGATGTAAAGAAGAAGGAAAAGACCAGCGTCAGAATCAGTCCAATTCCAACCACACTCCAGGACACCGGCAGGGTGCCCAACAGCATGGCTACGCCGATCGCACCAATCACAACTCCGAGAAAGATGGCCATCATCGATATGTCGCGATCGGTACGCTCCTCTGCAAGCGTCTGCTTCTGCCAGAAAACACGCAGCGCAATACGGAACGAGCTGGCCACGATCCTCAACGACCGGACGATGCCGAATATGCCCGCGGTTGCGATTGCCCCGACGCCGATGAATCGCACGTAACTGCGGTAGATCTGCACTGCCGTCATGGTCGATATCGGAACCGTAGCAGGATAGACCGCACTATCGAGATGACTGCCGATGAACCAGATCAACGGCACCAGCACAAAATTTGAAAGGACACCGCCGGCGCACAGAATCATCGAACTGCGCAAGCCCATCACATAGCCCAGCCCCAGGATGAACCCGATGGCATCAAAACTGAACGCCATCCGGGCACGTTCCGAGAGAGTGCGTACCACAGGCACGAACCGGAAGTCGACAAACTCCTTCCAAACCTGGAATGTCGTGACAAATAAATCGTAAACACCTGCGATGGCAGTTGCCTGCAGCAGCAGTTTGGCTTGTGATCCACCCTTCTCCCCGGTGACGAGAACTTCAGCGATGGCGGTCGCTTCCGGGTAGGGGAGCTTGCCGTGCATGTCGCGCACGAAATAGCGCCGCAATGGAATCAGGAAGAGAACGCCCAGGCACCCGCCGGCCAGGCATATAAAGATGGTCTGCACCGGGTGAGGTTCCAGTTTCAAGATGTACAAAGCCGGAATCGTGAAAACCGCGCCTGCAACCACCGGGCCGGCCACTCCTCCAATGCCGGTGATGATCACGTTCTCCAGTAAGCTCGACCGTCGTCGGTAGAGACGGGCCAGGCCAATGGCGAGGATCGAAATCGGAATGGCCGATTCCATCACCTGCCCGACTTTCAGCCCAGAATAGGCGGCCGCGATGGTGAAAATGATGCAAAGGAATACGCCCCAACCGACGGACCGCGCGGTGAGCTCGGGCACCCTCGCCTCTGCGGCCACAATCGGCGGATACGACTGGCCCGGTTTCAGTAGTTCATACGCACTTTCTGGAAGCGATTTGGTTTCGAGTTCGGGCATGGGAGAGTGAGCCTCCTGGCGGGGCGCGAATCGGATGTCATCGACGCCCGGGTCGGCGTTAGCCCGGCCTGGATCACGGGGCACGACACCATTGGAAAGTTCATCATTTGGCGCGTAAACGTCGCAAGGACCGAGATCACACCAGTTGGGTGGGACGTGGGCATGCTGGCGAGGGCGAGCCGGAGTACGCTTGTGCCGGTTTTTCGTCTAGACGTGGCGCTCCATCCAAGGAAGAACTTCCTGGCGGGGATTACCTACTCGAAGGCTTCTGGGGTTCACCCAACTGCCGGACTATATCCTTGATTCGGTTGAGCCGATCGTTAGATTCGCGCACCTCGTCTGCCGTCATGTCTCCGAAGGTTGCCAGTTTGAGGTTCTCGAGGTGTAGCTCGGTGAGTTTCCACAGTTCCTCTTTAAGGCTCTCGATCGAGGCGGGATCGTCCGGCGAATCAGTACGCATGCGTGAAGCCTATGGGAGGCCGTTACGATGGTCGGTGATCTGGATCACAACTAAAGAATTGGCCGCTTACGGCTCCCATTTTCGCTTCGTTCATCGTGGCATGTCCTGTAGCGCTCTGAGCATGGATCTTCCACACTCTTACTACAGTCGATGTTGCCATCCCCACCTCGTGGTGGGAGCTCATTTGCGGCCGAGGAAGCGAATGCGCCCGGTGAAGGCTCGGCCGTTGTAGACGCTGTAGGTGAGAAAGTCCGGGGAGTTGATGTCGTTGTTGACGAAGATCCAGTTTTTTCGACCGGTGACGTTGTTGAAGCCCCCGCGGATAGCCCAGTAGTAGCCGAGCGCATGAAATCGCTTTTCGACATGCGTGTTCAGCGTGAACCAAGTGGGGAAGCGGCGCGAGCCTGGGGGCCCGTAGAGCTGCTGCTGATCGGTGACGACATTGAATGGCACTCCGGTATGAACCTCGGTGGAGTAGGCGAGATCGAAACCCTTCACGAGGGGAAGCAGGCCGTAGGAGAGGAAGCGGTTGGGGGTGTCCCAGGGGTAAGGCCCGGGTTGCTGGGGGCTGAATTGCGGGTTGTCGATGTTGAAGTCGAGGACCTGGTTACTCCGGGTATGGGAGCGAACGTAGGAGGCCGCGACCATGTGGCCATTCCGAAAGGCATGGCGTCCACTGATCTGAACACCATCGTAGTGATCCTGTCGCGTGTTCGAAAGCGCAAAGATCACATTGGTGGTGGAGGGGCCGGCAAGATCGTAAACAAAACCGTGAATGCCGCGCTTTCGAATGTATTCCACTTTCACATAAATGTCGGCGGGCAGCTTGCGTTCCAGGGCCAGGCTTTCGTTGAAGACGCGGGGCATCTGCAAGTGATGAACATCGGCCTTAAATGACGAGAGGATCGGGATCGGAACTCCATCCGAGTCAACAAGCGTTGGCTGACCGTTCCCGTCGAAGAAGTAATCAATGCGGGCACCCGCACGGGGCCGGGCGATCAGAAAGATCGCCGTCGCGTCGTAAAACACGCCGAATCCGGCGGAGAGCTTGGTGTTGCCGCTGTTGTCGAGGACCCAGGTGGCTGCGAGACGCGGCGAAAGACGCGGGTGACGCTCGATCTGATCCCAGTCCAGGCGAAGCCCGGCCTCGAGCAACACACGCTGTGTGACCAGCCAGCGGTCTTGAGCGTATCCGCTGAGTTCGCTGTTGTACTGAGTAAGTGCGGGGGTACCCGGGAAAACGGAGTAGCGCGAGCATGGGGAGGGATCGACCGCCAGGCAGTCGCCCATAGTCTGGCCTTCGCGCAGATAAGAGATCGGGTTTCGAACGTAGTTGGCGTCATAGCGGAGCCGGTCGAGATCAATGCCGACTTTAAAGTCATGCTGGCCATGCCATTCGCGTGGGTGCAGGTAGAGATTGGAGACGATTTGCCAGCGATCCGCCCGCGTGTGCGCGGTGAGGTAGTAGCTGCCACCCGCGGTTTCCGGCGAAACAAAGTAGGGATCGACGCCGCGCGAAATCTGGTTGAGGTCGTAGCGGTTGAAGCCAAAGCCAACTTCAAACAGGGTGCCCGCAGCGAAATAGTGCTGGTCCTTGATGCCACCCTGGTAGGCGGGTTGACCGACAGCAGGCGTCGAGGCCTGCGGGTTCTGCGCCGAAAGCCCGGCGTGTTGGTCGTGATATTGGTTGAGGTTGAAGCTGGTCGTGAGAATGTTGCGGGAAGTGAGATTGGCCTGAACCTTAGCCAGATTCCCGAGGCGAGTCACTACATCCTGATTCTGGTCATCGGGGAGCTCGGTGACGATTTCATTCTGGTAAGCGCCGTCGAGGGCGTCGAAGAACCAGATCCTCCCTCTCAGGATAGGACCCGACAAAGTAAGCCGCGGGTTGAACTGGTCGAACTTCCATCCCTTCTTGTTCTGCCAGGAAGGAATAAAGTCGGTGGCGACGAAGCGATAGTGGTCATCGCCAATTCCGGTCTCCAGGAGAATGACACCGCCTGAGCCTTTGCCGAACTCTGCAGAGTAGCGGCTCGGCTCCACCCGAATCGAGCGGAAAGCATCGGTAGAAACGTGCAAGAGAAGTTGCCCGTTGGAGGGCTGGGTGACATTAAGGCCATCGAGCTCGGTGACAGTCTGGTAAGTCTGGGAACCGGCAACGTGCACTTGCGCGTAGGGGTCCACGATTGTCATCGGAATGTAGTTGAGTACGTTACGGTAGTCGTGGCTGGACGGGTAGGGGATGTTAATGACATCTATGCCGGTCAGCCGTTCCTGGGACTCGGTTTGCGAACTCTCGATCATGGGCGGCGATTCGTGAACGTCCACCGTTTCCTTGATTTCTTTCAGATGATTGAGGGTTACCTCAATTTCGAGCGAGACAGTGGGTTCGATGGAGGAGAAGGTGGAATAGTATCCCTCCTTCTCGACGCGGAGCTGGCGAAGCCCTTCGGGAACGTGTCGGAATTCGCAGAAGCCGGAAATTCCGGTCTCACACCGGAGAGCCAGGGACGGCGGCGCTAGTTGGAGGGTGACGCGGGCAAAGGGGACAGCGACCCCATTCTCATCGAGCACGATGACTGTGAGGCGTTGCGGAGTTTGTGCCCCAAGCGCGAGCACCGCGAGGAGGGCAACGGCGGGAACCAAGAAGGGGCGAGCGCGCATACGGGGATGCGCCTATTGTCTCGCAAGTCGGCGAGGATTGCTCATCCCCGAACAAGTTTCAGTGCAGCCCTCCCTTTTTGTGAGGAGGGAAGTTACGGAGAGGGGATGACCGCCTGCACCTGATTCGAGTAGACGCTTTCCGCCCCGTTCGTGTCGACAGCGGTGACCACGTAGTAATAGGTTTGTCCGGACTGAACCGATCCGTCGGCGAAGGTCGTGCCCGAGTTGGCGGATACCACGGCGGCGTAGGGTCCACCCGGAACACCCGCCCGGTACACGTTGTACCCTTGCACGTTCGAGCTAGAACTCGCACCCCAGGAAAGGTCAACACTGTGCTGAATCGGCGCCGTTCCACTTCCACTCAATGACTCGGTTGCAGGGGAATTCGTGGCGTTGCTCACAAAAGAAAGACTGGCGGATGTAGCACCTGAACTCTGGGGTGAGAAAGTCACGGTGAAAGGGACCGATTGACCGGCGGCGAGCTTAGCAGGAAGCGAGATTCCACCCAGTAGGAACTCGCCGCTAGTGCTGGCACCTGAGGAAATCGTAACCGGCGAACCAGTCGCGTTCAGCGTCCCCGACAGAGACGCTTTCGACCCTGTGCTGACACTGCCGAAATTCAAGTTTGCGGGCGACAGTGTCAACTGCCCGGGGGTGCTTTCGCTCCCTGACAGCGCAATGTTCAGCTGCGGGTTAGAGGCGTCGGAGAGAATCGAGAGATTCCCGGTAATCGAACCAGCAACGTTCGGTGTGAAGACGACGGCGAATGTCAGGCTCTGTCCTGCTCCCAAGTTCGTAGGTAGCAACAAGCTGCTTGCCGTGAACGCCACATTGGACAAGCTAACTTGCGAGATATTGACGCTAGTCGTACCGGTATTGGTCAGGACCTCAGTCAAAGTCTGTGAGGTGCCCGGCAGAAGACTTCCAAAACTCAGACTTGCCGGTGCAGGAGCGATCTGGCCTGCGGTGGCGATCCCCGAACCGGACAACCCCACGGTGGCGGTCACGGTGGTCGAGGACGCGTACCTGGTTGCGAAACTATCCCTCTCGGAATCGTATCTCGTTGTCGAGGACGTGTACCTCCGCCTGCGGGGGCGCCTCAATGTTTGCGCGGAAGCGCTGACCAGGATTGACCCACTGTCGGTTCCCACGGACGGGGGAGTGAAAGTGACGCTCAGCTGTGCACTCTGCCCCGGGGCAAGGGTAAGCGGATAGGACAGTCCGCTGACGGCGTAGCCATTTCCGTTCACGCTTACACCAGAAAGGCTGAGGTTAGCGGTCCCGGTGTTTGTAATGCCCACCGCTTGTGTCCGACTACTCCCGAGAGGCACATTGCCGAAGCCCAATGCGGTTGGGGCCGCCACGATCTGCTGTGAGCGCGCTTGTAATGGAAGAAGAACCAGAAAAACCGAAACAAAGAGGAGAGGAGCCCAGGGCCTAACCAAGCCGAAGCAGGTCACAGTTCACACCTATGCTTATGCGCGGTAACGCACAGCGGGGGAATGGTGGTGCTCTTTCAGTCCCCCGCTGGCCAGTCAGGATGCCAAGCTGAGGGCTGGCGTGATTCTCACCGGCCGGGCAGGTGTTCACCAGATCACGCTGGGACAGTCTGATTATGGCAAGGGGACAGAGTCGGCCTGTGCGATTTCGCGAACGCGACGGTTACCTGCCAGTCGAACTGTGGGCCCAGTAGGACACGAGGCGTCGTAACCAGTCCAACTCGGTGCCCTATTCCCAGCCTAAACCGCGTATAACCGTCAGTCTTCGGTGGTCACACCTTTTTCTTCGGAGCGTACCGGACAACCAATCCTCCGGCGAGCGCCGTGACCATCAGAACGGTTAGCCCAGTCCCAAACGATCCTGATTTCGTGCTGAGGTATCCGAACAGGGATGGTCTAGGGAAATCGTAACCTCCCCATTGCCGACGACTCGGGAGTTGGCGAGATATTCACAAACACAAGCGCGTTTATCGACACAATCCGATGACGGCTGCAAACGGTATTTCTCTCCTCGCCAATTAGTCATGCGACCGGGATTTCCTCGCAGGACTGGTCGCATGAGTCGATCTCGACTGGCTGCGGAAACGTGCAGGAGGCATTTCGAACTCGCGTTTGAAAGCGCGGTTAAAAGCGGCTTCGGACTCATAGCCAACTTCGGATGCGATCTGTGCCACCGAATAACTGGTCGAGGCCAGCATCTGCGCTCCCAACTGAAGTCGCCAGCGCGTGAGGTAAGCCATTGGAGGCTCGTTGAGGTAATGGCGGAAGCGCTCCGCCAGCACCGAGCGCGACACTCCCGCTTCTTTTGCCAGGGAAGCAATGGTCCACGGATGCGCAGGATTCCGGTGCATTAGCGCCAGCGTCTTTCCGACCTCAGAATCGCGGGCGCCAGCCAGCCAACCGGTTTGCTCAGCTGGAAGGTGCGCAATGTAGGCCCGCAGTGTTTCAACAAACAAAACCTCCGACAGTTTGGCCAAGACTGCTTCTCCGCCGGCGCGGGAAGCGTCGGCCTCGTTCACCGAAAAGCGGATCGAGTTCTCCAGCCATCTGCCCGAGGCATCGTTACGAATGCTGACTTTGAACACCGGCGGCAGGCCGCTAAGAAAAACCTGGCTCAGTCGTGGCTCGCAGGCCATGAAGCCACAGACGAATTTCGTAATCTCCCCTCCACCACCCTGGCGCGACAGCTTCAACCCCTGGGAAAAAATTCGGGCCAATTCCTTCTCCATGTCCACAGGCTTCGTCGGCGGGCCGTTTTCGATGACGTGCGCGTCGCCATGGGGAAAGATCACGATGTCGCCGGCCTCAAGAATGATGCGCTCGCCATCCACGAGCCGGGCAGAGGCGCGCCCTTCGGTCAACAGGTGATAAATGATCACGTGCCTCGCAGCCGGTGCGACATAGGGCGCGACCGTGTGAGAGGGCGGCGAGCAAAAACTCCACGGGGAGGAGAATTCTCCGTTGTAGAACATGGCTCCCTGGAGCTTCACCACCTTCAGCACTTCGGAAAGCACATCCATACGTCCTCCCGCGGACTCCCGGCAAACTTCTCCGGACTCCTGAGCAAATCATCATACGGCAACCCTGCCGCGAGCAAGAAAGCCGGACGCGCGGGCAAGTATGGGCCGCGATAGTGACGCATAGTAAGCCTCGTCGAAGCGTTCGCAGATGCGAAAAGCGCTTCAAGTCAATTCAAAGCAGAAGGAGATGACAAATGCCGACTACAAACGATGTTCTCGATCAACATCTGAAGTGCTTCGGCGAGAACGACCTCGATGGCGTTCTCGCTGATTACTCATCGGATGCCGTGTTGTTTGTACCCGGCAGACCGTTAAAGGGACCGGACGCGATCAAGCCTTTTTTCCAGGCTTTCTTTGCGGAGTTTGCAAAGCCTGGCGCGTCGTTTTCGATGCGGCAGCGATGCGTTGAGGGTGATTACGCCTACATCTTGTGGAGCGCAGAAACAGCAGACAATTCGTACGAAGCCGCCACCGACACGTTCGTTGTGCGGAACGGGAAGATCGTGGCGCAATCCTTTGCCGCCAAGATCACCCCGAAGCGCTGAACGGATTCGTCCAGCACGCTCTGAGCGTGCGGACAAACCAGTACGGACGCTGCTCCAAGGGAAATAGTCACGGCTATCGAAAATCGAACCGTGAACGAATCGTCCAAGGGGAGGGAAGACAAATGTCTGTGGTTTCAATGAAGTCGATCGAAGAAGCCTTTACGCCGACAGACGAGACGGAGATCGTTGCCACTCCCTCTTGGTCCTGGGCAGATATCGAGAACATTCTTAGCGCTGAATGGGAGATTGGCGGGTCGGCCATGCCGACCGACGCGATCCGTGCCTCGTTGCAGGCGAATAAAAAAACATCGGAGGAAACATGAGCACCATCACAACTACACCGGAAATCGACGGTCTGAAGGCACGACTAAAAGATACGTGGATGGCCGGAGACTACGACCGCTTCTCGCGCTACATGGAACAGGGCGCGCGCATTTTCTACGAACAACTCGATGTTCCGGCTGGATGCCAGCTGCTCGATGTGGCTTGCGGCTCGGGTCAGGTCGCGCTGTGGGCGGCGCGGGATGGAGTGAACGTCACCGGCGTGGACATTGCGCCGAACCTGGTGCAGCGTGCGCAGGCGCGCGCCAACGCGGAAGGTCTCAAGGCTCGTTTCATCGAAGGTGACGCCGAAGCACTTCCGTTTGAAGATGCCAGCTTCGACGTCGTAACCAGCCTGGTGGGAGCGATGTTTGCTCCGCGGCCGGAACTCGTGGCTCGCGAACTGCTGCGAGTGTGCAGTCCCGGAGGCACCATCGCCATGGGAAATTGGACGCGCGAAGGATTCGTTGGACAAATGTTCAAGACCTTCGCCAAGTTCATCGCTCCCTCCGGCATGCCGGCTCCGGTGCTGTGGGGCGATGAGGCCGTGGTGCGCGAGAGGCTGGGCCACGGAGTTTCGGACCTTACGATGACGCGTCGCCAATACAGCTTCACCTACCCTTTCCCGCCGGCTGAAGTGGTGGAGTTCTTCCGGCAGTACTATGGGCCGACCAATCGCGCGTTCGCGTCGTTGGATGAAACGGAAGCGAGAAACTGCGAGGCGAACTTGGAAGCACTTGTGGTCCGCGCACAATCGCGGAGGAGATGAACTCACCGTGGTCTCATCGGAGTATCTGGAAGTGATCGCGGTGAGAGCCTGAGGTTCCGGGTTCTCGCCACGAATCTTGCACGATAAGGAGATACAAATATGGCTTTAATGCGTCCGGATCCAACTTTTTACCCTTCACCGGGCATGGCAATGCAAGCCCCGCCAGAACGCCTCGCATATGTCGCTCTGCTCAACGCCGGCAAGAATGGACAGCGCGATGCCATGGGCGTCATTGACCTCGATCCGAGTTCCTCCGAGTATGGGCGGCTCGTCGGGCAAACAGATTTTCCACGCGGCGATAATGAGCTGCACCACTTCGGCTGGAATGCCTGCAGCGCGTGTCTTTGTCCGCAGGCCCCGCATCCGCACATGGAGCGTCGCTACCTGATCGTGCCGGGCATCGGGTCTTCGCGGATTTACATCCTCGATACCAAGCCGGACCCCAAGCAGCCGAAGATCGTGAAGGTGATCGAGCCCGAAGAGTTCATCAAGAAGACGGGCTACACCTCGCCCCATACGATTCATTGCGGACCAGACTGCATCTATGGAAGCGCGCTCGGATCGGCCAATGGAGACGGCCCCGGTGGCATTTTTCTGATGGACGCGAACACTTTCGAGCTGAAGGGCCAGTGGGAACAAGATCGCGGCCCGCAGCAACTGGCGTACGACTTCTGGTGGCACCTGGGGCACGACACGATGATTACCTCCGAATGGGGCACGCCGAACATGGTGAAAGACGGCGTCAATCCGGAGTTGCTGCTGGCCGGCAAGTACGGGCACAAGATTCATATCTGGGATCTGGACAAGCGACGTCATCAGCAGGAAATCGACCTGGGTGCGGAGCAACAGTGGGTGCTCGAGCTGCGGCCCTCTCACGATCCCAACAAGACCTACGGTTTCGTCGGAGTCGGCATTTCGCTCAAAGACCTGTCGTCGTCGATCTGGATGTGGTACCGCGAGGACGGCGGTAAGAACGGCAAGTGGGCCGTCCGCAAGGTGATTGAAATCCCCGCGGAGCCCGCCGACCCGGAAAAACTACCGCCGCTGCTAAAGGGCTTCAAGGCGGTGCCGCCGCTGGTAACTGACATCAACCTGTCGCTCGACGACCGCTTCCTCTATGTTTCGTGCTGGGGGACCGGGGAGTTCATCCAGTACGACGTCTCGGACCCGGCCAACCCGAAGAAGACGGGCTCGGTCCATCTCGGCGGCATCGTGCGCCGTGCGGCTCACCCCAGCAAGCCCAAGCAGCCGCTCAACGGCGGCCCGCAGATGGTTGAGATCAGCCGCGATGGCAAGCGCGTCTATTTCACCAATTCGCTCTACGCACCGTGGGACGAGCAGATCTATCCCGACGGGTTGAAGAGTTGGATGGTGAAGCTTGACGCGGACCCGAAGGGCGGAATGAAACTCGATGAAAAATTCTTTGTCGAGTTCGACGGGCTGCGCGCGCATCAGGTGAGGCTGGAGGGCGGGGACGCCTCGTCGGATTCTTACTGCTACTCAGAGGCAAAATGACGCACGAGATGGGCTCAACTGCGTTGTGGCTGATGCTGCTCCTCGGCGCCTACCACGGAATCAACCCTGGGATGGGTTGGCTCTTCGCGGTGGCGCTGGGGATGCAGGAGCAGAAGGGGAGTGCGGTGGCGAGGGCGCTCGTCCCGATTGCGCTTGGCCACGCTTTGTCCATTGGAATCGTCGTGGTGACTGCGGCGTTTCTCGGGATGGCATTGCCGCAGGAGGCGATCCGCTATTGTGTCGCCGCGCTTCTGTTCGGTCTTGGAATCTTCTCCCTGGTGCGACATTACCACCCGCGCTGGGTCCGCATGCAGGTGGGCTTTCGCGACCTGACGGTCTGGTCGTTTCTGATGGCAACGGCGCACGGTGCTGGTTTGATGTTGCTGCCAGTGTTGCTGGGCAGCCGAACAGTCGAAGCGGCTGACCACATGGCAGGCCACCATCACACATCCGCGGCCGCCAGCCCTCTCGCAGCACTGCTCGCCACAGCGGTCCATACGATCGCCTATCTTGCGGTAACAGGGCTCATCGCTTGGGTGGTGTATAGCAAGTTCGGCCTCGCGATTCTACGCAAGGCCTGGCTGAATCTCGACGCGGTATGGGCTGCAGCGCTCGTGGTCACCAGCGTGGTCACTCTGCTGATGTAGCGTCTTAAGTTTTTGTTGGCCGGCGGCCGGATTTCGTCCTGTTAAGTCGGCTGGTAGGATCGCGATTGCTTTGAGGCTCTTGAACTCGGCTATTGGCGGGTCTAAGCTTTCCCTTAGTCTCGGGGTGAGGGACGGCACAGGTTTTTACCGTTTCCACTGTCCTGGGTTCGACCGAAGGCGAACGGTTGGCAGGCCGGGCCACGTTTCTCGCCCCGCGACGAAATGTCTTCCCATAGCGCTCGCAATCCTTGCGGAAACAGAACAAATCGATGACTCAACACGTTTTACTGACCTTGCTGCTACTAGGTGTTATTGCCATGAAAGAACCCACGGCTGCCCAGGCCCCCCGCAAACTAATCGGTAACTCGAACCAACCGCAGGTTGCGCGACACGATCCTGCTAAAAACGATAACCCGGTGAAGATCAGGGAACTCGTGGACCGGCAGGTACAAGCGTGGGAGAAGCATGATTTTGGAATTGCCGCCCCTGACTGGCTTCCAAGCGGGGAATTGATTTCGCCGGGGGGGCATGTGCCCGCTGAGGAAATGCAAACAGCGATGGCCGGTTATTTCAAGCAGTTCCGCGATTTGCGAGTCACGGTAAAGAATGTCTTCATTTCGACTGACGGAGCTAAGGCGGCCATCGAGTGGGACTGGGATGTGACTCGGCGAAGAGATGGAGCGCGGGCTGTCACGCACGATGCAATCATCGTCGACTTGATCGGCGGTAGGATTGCCTCTTGGCGCGAGTATTTTGATTTCGGCAATTCGATCGATGCAAAGCCATAGTTGCGGGAGCGGTCCTACCGGATCAATGAGGGTAACGGCGATGTTTCAACAGTTAAGGCCGTGCGCTCGCAGTTAGTTGAGCTACAATCGCAGGCTGCGACGAGACTCTAAGCGAGTTGGGGGTCTCGAGGCTACACGTGCAACGAGAGTCCCGATTCGAGCATTGGGTGAAGGCTCTCCCACAGAAAAACACGTCTAGTGGTCCAAGACAGGAGCTGACATTGAGACTCTTCTCTCCCTGACAAAACTTTTCGAACTGACTGTATGGAGGACTTTTCCATGAAGAAAAGCATATTTCTCGCTATCTTGCTGGCTAGCGTTTCAGTGCCAGGATTCGCCGCCAGCCCGAAAACGTGGAGTTCGTTTGTAGATGCGTGGCTAAATTACTCACCAACAGCAAGCGACCCAGACGCGGCTGAGGTTTCCGCCTTCACACCTGAGAGTGACATCACTGTGACAAGAATAGAAATTGATGCCCACGTTGGGCCACTCAACAACTCCACAGTTCCGTTTTCGGCATGTGCGACAAATCCGTCATTAACTCTAGGAGGCGGAGCCAAGCATTTTACGTTGACACTCACCACACCCCGGAATCTCAGCAACCCCGCGTTTCATTCGTACACGGCCAGTAGGGCTTTGAGGCTTGATTTTGCGGCCGGTACGCGACTGTCACTTACTGCGAATCAGGGAGATGCAAATTGCGCAGGCGGGAATGGAGTGTGAATATCGTCGTCCACTACCTGGGCCAGAACGAAAACTAGTCTAGGGCACCCGGAAGGGAGGATGGACGTCACATCGTCGCTTTTACGAGAACTGAAAACCGGTTGATGTTGTTCGATGCTAGCACCCAGAAGTGGACCGAGTTGGCGAAGATTGGCGTGGGCTGGGTGGAGTGGTCTCACAAAGGAGACTACGTCTATTTTCTTGGCGATCCAGCAGGAGACCAGTCAGCCGGTGTATTCCGTGTTCGGATCAGCGACCATAAGCTGGAGCAAGTGGCCAGCCTGAAAGATTTTCGCCAAGCCCCTGTTTGGGAAAGTTGGACGGCCCCGGCCCCGGATGGCTTCTCCCCTCCTCGTTCGCGACGCCTGCACGCAGGATATCTACGCCCTCGACTTGCAGCTTCCGTGATTCAACTGTCCGTCGCCGACTCCGACATCCCCAACAACGATTACTAACGTCAGCTGAACGCGCATTTTTGGCTCCCTCCGCACGAGCACCCTCCAATATCCTTAAATCAAAAGAGCTGCTGAGTCGCATTCAGGAGAAATTGTGCCATCTAGACCCGCCGCTATTGTGAGCTTCGCGCTAATGAAGGGCTTGATTCTGGGCGTGCTTCTGCTGAGCGCGACTTTTGCAACTGGCCAGATGAGTCATACCTGCAAATTCACGCGAGGTCCTCTGCAGGGTCAAACGCACACGCTTCCGAATCGTAGCGCCACGGCGGTGGGCTCGACCTGTTCCGACGGCCTCACGAGCAGCGGTATCGCTGTTCCCGACCCAGACACTCCGGAGACCTGCGCAGCCCATGAGCCGTACCTGCAAATTCAATGTAGGACCCTTGCAGGGTCAAACGCCATACGCTTCTGAATCGCGGCGCTACCAGGGTCGGCTCGACCTGTTCCGATGGGCTCACCAGCAGCGGGGTGGCGGTCCGCGATCCGGATGGTGAAACATCTTCGGAGCGCACCAGTCATACTTGCCGATTCACTCGTGGTCCTCTGCGGGGCCAGACTCAGACGCTCCGCAACCAGAGTCCAACGAAGGTGGGCTCGACCTGTTCCGATGGGCTCACCAGCAGCGGGGTGGCGGTGGCAGACCCATCTTAGTGGTCTCGGCAATTTAACGTCAGCGACCGTGTGATGGGGGCTGTCTCGACGAACATCTGTCTGGAGTGTGATGAGAATCACAGACAGCGGCACAAGGACACGAAGGAATTTCCTAGTTGCGATCTCCCAGCCCGTGTTTCTGGCCGCAGAGTTTGCACTGCGTGGGCTTCTCGGTGTTGTCCACGAGGTGATGCACCGGCTTGAGAGTGCGGAGGTAAGCGAACATCGCCTTCAGGTCATCGTCCGTCATGTTGCGAAAGACCCACCAGAGCATGACCGAATTCAGGTGGCGGGCGCGAACAGAACCGGTGCGCATGGTCTGGACGAATAGTGCCTCGTCGTAGTAACCGATGCCGGACGGATCCGGCGTGATGTTAGCGGAGTTTACCCCCTCTTCCATCGGATTCCCGCCTGCCATCTCCATTCCCGGTATTGGCTGAAATTTAGGATTGAGCGGCGTGTGGCAGTCGCTGCAAGTTGCCATCTTGACCAGGTACGCGCCGTACTTGGCGGGCGTGGACCTGTCCGGCTCCGGCACCGTCTGGATCACCGGCTTCGGCGCCGTCTGAATGAGGCGGGCGAACAGAAACGGAATTTTGTTAGGAGGCAGATTGCTGTGCACCGCCGGCAGGCTGCGGAGAAAGACCACGACAGAAGCCAGGTCTTCGTCAGACAAGTCGCGGAAGTGTTCGTAGGGCATGACCGGAAACAACGCTGTGCCGTCAGCCGCGATGCCTTCGCGGACGGCGCGGGCGATGGCGTCATCGCTCCAGTTGCCAAGACCAGTCTCCGGATCGGAAGTGATGTTGGACGCGACCAGCCGAATATTGCCTTGTTCGAATATGACTTGCCCGGAGCCTTCCTGGGAAGCCAGGACAGGTGGGTTCGCTTTGTCGTCGTGTTTAGAGTGGCATCCCATGCAATGCATGACAGCGTGCACGAGATAATCCCCGCGACGTAAGCGCTCTGGTGTGGGTTCAAACTTGCGTGAGGTGAGTGCACGCTTCTTCGCCCCGATCACCGGCCGCCAGCCTACGGTGAAGGTTATGACAACAGCGGCAAGCACCAACACAACAAGAATTCCGTAGACGGCAATTCTCGCCAAGCGTCTTCCCCAGGTCCGAGCCATAATCCGCCTCCCTGGAATAGCCATGGCCAAATCGGGGGAATCATACCGGAATGTATGGTCCGCCGCTATGCGCAAGCGAAAAACGAAAGTGACAGGATGGTCTGCGCAAATGTATTCGGCCTTTGTGGAGCACAAGCTCCTGGCACTTGATGGAATGCGCTGCGCGCTCGTCCTAATTAGTAATGCAGCCTTGGAAGGCATTTTCCGGTTTACAGGTTTCGAGAGCGCCGGGTTCGACCGTTGTGTCATCTCATAGTTCGCCAGCAGACCTGGCAGAAAATCATCCACTCCGTAGTAGCCGCTGGTCTGTAGATGTGGGAATCGCGAATGCGATTTCTAAGCCTGGCCTCAGCCAGGCATCATCTGCAGGCCAGTCACGTTGTCGCCGCAGCGGCCAACATCGGGGGCCGATAGGATTCATTCTTAGCCAGCACAGCCCAGGCCATGCGGGCCAGCTTATTCGCTAAGGCTACTGCGCAGTGAGCAGAAGAAATCCATTGATCACGCGGAAGCCGAGTTCGTTATCGGAAAGGTTTGCAGCAACGACATCCACTCGCCTTGTTCGGGTGACTGCGGGTAATCGCCAGATCCATCGAGATCGCCAATCAGATGGCAGCACCCAGCAAGCCAGGCCCCGTCACGGTTGTGATCGGGCCTGGTTTGAGATCGAACCCCAACGTGCACCGGGCCCCATGGGGCTCCTTGAGAGTGCGGATAGAAGCCGGGTAGGAGTGGTGGTCGCAAGCAAGACCTTGAGAAACGTATCGCTACGAAACGCCGATCAGCTTACTTCTGTGAACGAACGGAAATGAAAACCGAATCCACTAACTAAGGAACGAGGAGGAAGTGACGTGGAGAGCTGTCAAGGGTCCAGATAACGTCCCCTGCGGGACGCCCTGGACAAACTCCCCACGTCACCACCGGAGGGTTATACAGATGGAAAGCAATTAATAAGGTAGGCCGCCACGTCGGCCTTGACTTTTATGACCTTCTCATAGAAGGCGATTACACTCAAAACCCCCTTGCAGGGTCAATGCATGTAATTGATTTTTCGTCGACTTCCAAGTTTACATGCTTGTTTTCGGCGCCAGGTTGGATGATCCAGTGATCTGGGAGTATGCTAGCTAATCGACGTGCATCCTGGCGACTGGAGGGGAAATGTTGCGGCTCTCCGGATGGGCAATCCTTTCACGTTCGGCTTGGATCCTGAGCCTCACTGTTGCCGCGCACCCGGCGACTCCACTCTTTGCGCAAGGCATCAACAATGAGGGCGTCACGTTTGGCAGTAACCTGGCCACTCCGCCGACTATTATCCCCCGCTTTCCCGATTCGCGGAGTTTCAACCGTCAAGGGTCCTCTGCCACCGGAACAAAAGGTCGAAGATGGTTGCTTTCTGCCCCCGCTGACGATCGTCCACAGCGCTCTCACCAACTCTTCGGATCTCGCCGTTGCGCCCAAAGGCAAAAAGGAATACCGCTCGGCCTGCAGTGCCGTACACACCCAAAAGTGGCCGGAAGCAGAGCAACACTTGCGCAAGGCAGTCGAGCAGAATCCCAAGTATGCCGCGGCGTGGGTCACCTTGGGTCAGGTCCTGCAGGCCCTTCAGCAAAAGGACGAGGCGCGCGCTGCCTGCACCCAGGCAGCCGTCGTGGACCCAAACTACGTACCCGCCCAGCTCTGTTTGGCAGACATCGTCGCCCAGAAGCAGGAATGGGAACAAGTGCTCAAATTCAGCCAGCGTGCAATGGAACTCAACCCGGCCAGCGATCCGCACGCCTACTTCTATGCGGCGTCTGCTTATCTCAAACTCAATCGGCTGAACGAGGCCGAGAAAAGTGCTCTGAAGGCCGTGGAAATCGACAAAGAGAATCTGGAGGCCCGCGCGCATTTCCTGCTCGCGCAAATCTATGAAGTAAAAGGCGACTCTGCCCAGGAGCTCGCGCAACTCCGCCAATACCTCAAGGTGGTGTCTGATCCTCAGGACGCCGCGATGCTGAAAAAGTACGTGACTGACCTTGAAGCCAAGGCCACCAAGTGAAGTGTCAGAACTCGTCCCGGGGGCGCCAGTCCTCGCTGGAGCGTGACTCTCAGTCAGCGTAGACAGGCATTTACACTCACCACCGGGTCAATGGTTGGGATAGAGCTCCGACGCGCCGGCTGTAGGTGGAGGGTTACCAAGCCCGCTCTTTCGATTGCGAGTTGGGTTCTCATTTCCACCATGGCTACGTTTTCGAAGGCCCCCCTATAATGCCGGACGGCCGAATTTCCCAGGTCCGGTTTGAAGTCTTGGCCTCTCGTCCGTGAGCCTTCCCATTCGCAGCGAGGTTCAAGCGCTGGTTCGCATACGCCCCGACTGCGAATGGTTTGCTCGCAGCTTAGTTCCATCTCATGCGTCGGCTTATGTCGGCTCTGAGTCCGACCACCACGCTGCCGATGGCACCACCAAGTACCCAGAGTCTCTTTGCCCGATCTTGGCGTTACCTTGATCAGGGAGACGTGTACCGCCTCCTGCGAGGACATTACTCCCCGGTCCTAGCTCTTACAGACTCATTCGTCGATCCCACTCGCTCTCCTCTCCTTCGGCCTAAGCCTCGTTCGAGGAGTCTCTGCAGGTTGCGACCAGCCCCTGCTGCTGGCGGGACCTTCCCGACGTTATCTCTGAGAATCCTTCCCTGCGTGCCTGGGCCCCTGTCACGGCGGTCCCGTGGAGTGCATCTGCCTGTTTCTTCCTCCACGTCATCGGCCTTCCCCCGTACACTATCGAGGTCGGCTTCCCGCGTTACCCCGTCAAAACGATTTCATGACGGATCGCCTTTTCGAGACTGCAGCCATTTCGTTATGTTCAGGCCCTCAGGTTTGCTCGCCTCCCCGATCGTTCCTACCGCTGCAGCTTATCGCCGCAGGGCAGCCGAGGCTTTTACGTCCGAGCTGAACATGCTTCGTTGCCTCCGCATGCATCGGATATGCTAACCACCCGCCCAGGCAATTGGTGGTGTGGGGACTTACACCCCACTAGATTCACAGCCTTGTCGGCTGCTCCAGTGAAATCGCGATTTTTCAAGAGTCACGGCGTGAGCACGAACTCTGGAGACGTAAAGGTGTACGTCACCGAAGGGTGATCTACGAGCGTCCACGGTTGCAGCGCGTAGCGCAGGACGAATCGGTATTTGCCTCCGAGTGGTCGCTGTTCGCGTGAATGGAATACAACGAAGTGTTGCGGGTTCTCCCACTTATCTGTTGAAAGCTGCCAAAACACCTGAATCTCTCGCTCCGAGTGCGGGTTGATTTCTATTGGAACGGTGGCTTGTGCGACTGTGCCGCACGTAATTCCCCAGTCGCCCGATTCCCACTCTGCGGTGTTCTGATTAAACCGTTCTAGTTGCGCTGCGCCGTTCGGCCACAGACGGCTTAGGAATATCGAGACCTCGCCACTGTTAACGAGCTTCGGTTTGATTTCCTCAAAACGGCGATAGTTGGAGGACACCTTCGCCCACCGGGGTGACGCTGCTGATTTGCCCTCTTGCGCCAGAGAAGCACACGTTGCCGCAACCAAAGCCAGTGTGACGAGAAGCTTCATCAAGTTCGCCCTAACCCAGAATGACACCGTGCCAGCTCATTTCGTTCCAATGTTGATTGACGAAATCAGGCGTTCTCGCAAGTTTGCGCTGTTTGTTCGCCCCCGAGTGCAGTGGCGTGCCGCTGCCGCGAGGGATTTTGAGCGTAATTGATTCCATGACAATGTCGGCTCCCTGGACCCGGGTAAACTTTGGTGGTGCAAACCAACCAAAAGGCCCGGGAGAAAGGAGCCGAACATGATCATTATAGGAGCAGATTACCACCCGACCTTTCAACAAATTGCTTTTGTGGATACCGAAACTGGGGAACTGCAAGAGCGGCGACTGGACCATCCCGAGGCAGCGGAGAAGTTCTACCGTGAGCTCGCGGCCCAGGGAAAGAAGGTGCGCGTGGGGATGGAAGCCAGTGGGCATGCGCGCTGGTTCGAGCGACTGCTGGCGGAACTGAACTTTGAATTGTGGATTGGCGACGCCGCCGAGATCCACAGGAAGCGCGAACGCAAGCAGAAGACCGATCGCCAGGACGCACAACATATTCTGCACTTGCTGCTGAAGGATGACTTTCCACGGATCTGGGTACCGAGTTGGGAGAATCGCGATTTGCGGCAACTGTTGTGGCACCGGCACCGCATGGTGCAGGCGCGCACGCGGATGATGAACCAGTTGCAAGCGGTGGCCCTGAACGAAGGTCTCCGCTGCAAGAAGAAGCTGTGGCGGGAAGCGGGACGAAAACAGTTGGAGGCATTTCGGCTAGCTCCGTGGGCGAGCCGGCGACGGCACGATCTGCTGGAGTTGCTGGATCGACTGAACCCAACGATCGCCGCACTGAGTCAGGCGATCGAGCAAGAAGTGGAGAAGTGTCCCGAGGCCCAACGCTTGATGACCCATCCCGGAGTGGGTCCGCTGACCGCACTGGCGTTCGTGCTGATCATCGAGAGAGCGGATCGGTTTCAGTGTGGGAAGCAGATCGCGAGCTATCTGGGACTGGTGCCGTTGGAGGACTCGAGTGGGAATCGACGACGGCTGGGGCATATCACGAAACAAGGGAACTCTCTATTACGTTTCCTGCTGGTGGAAGCGGCGCAAGTGACGGTGCGCAGCCTTCCGGAATGGCGCAGCAAGTATGTCCACTTGACGATGCGGCGCGGACGGAAAATCGCCAAGGTGGCCATGGCACGAAAACTGGCGGTTCGCCTTTACTGGATGATGCGCAAGGAATGGGATTACGAGCAGGTGAAAAAGTTCGGTTCGCACGCGGGACAACCTGGACATCGCTATGGTGTGAAGTCAAACATCGAGTAATTGATTGGGTATCCCGCTCCCCTTCACTGGGGAGTTCGAAGTAGTAATCATGATCGAAAGTGTGACCGAAGAGATGCATGGGTCGAACTGAGTTTCTGACCTGAAACAGATTACGAGCGGGCCTTGGTTGGCATGGCAGAACCTTCAACGAGAGCGAAATGGCGCGCTCTTCGGAGTGCACGGGTTAGTACGCCCAAAAAGTACTTGACGGGAACGACATTGTCAGAGAGGCGATGTTTCACCAGTTGCCCATTCGTTAAGGGTTCATAGAGAAAAAACAACCCGCGTTTGTCGATACTAATCCCGAAGACGCTACGTCCGGGTGAACACAGATGATGCGCTCGCCCGTGTGTCCACGGCTACGCTGCGAAACACGCAGGCTAATAAGACTTATCAAGCCCTACGCGGCGCACCAAGTCCACAAACCGGGGGTCATCGCGCAAGGGATCAAAATAGGGATGCACCTTTGCGTATGTCAGAATTTCTGACTGTTCCTGAAAGGCTCGCTCCAGCCAGGCAAATGCCTGCTCATTGTCGCCGAGTCCCAAATAGGCGTTCACAAAAGCGGCAGCGGGGACGTAGCTCGCCTGCCTGCGTTTCTTCAGCTCCGCGAGGAGCCGAAGCGCATCTTGGCGTTGCCCGGCGTGAGCGTAGGCCCTGATGAGCACACCAATGACTGCTGCGCTGCGTTCGATAGTGAGGGCCTTTTCGAGTACGGCAATCGCTTGCTCGGGTTGATGGTTGGCAACCAACGCGAATCCAAGAAACCAGAGAGCATACACATCATCCGGGCGCACCGCCAACTCGCTGCGCAATTCTCGAATCGCTTCTTCGTAGTGACGAGCATGGAATAGGGTCCAGCCGATGTCAGTTCCAGTGATACCGATGGGGTCACGCTCACGGGCACGCTGGGACAAGGCCAACGCCTCCTCCGGACGCCCCTGGCAAAGCAACCAATGAGCGAATCCTGAATGCGCAGCAACATCGTTCGGGTTTGACTCGAGAGCGCGCTGGTATTCAGCCTTGGCATCGGCCCAGTGCCACTGTTTCATGTCAATGTCCGCCAAAATGTCATGCGCTTCGGCAAGCTGCGGATCCAGTTCCAATGCCTTTCTGGCCGAGTGGATCGCCCTGGTCCGCGCTTCATCGGGAGCGCCGCCATAAAAAACGCTACCAAGGTTCCCATATGCGTTTGCCAGGCCAAGGTAAGCCGGTGCAAACGTCGCGTCTTTCCTGATTGCCTCCTGATAGTAAGTAATGCTCTGTTGGACTTCCTCCCTGCTTCCTTGTTTCACAGCAAACTCGCCTTTCAGAAAGCTCTCATAAACTTCAGGTGACACGTGGCGGGCGCCGACAAGTCTGGCGCGCTCCTCTCCGGTGACCGTGACCTCTACCCTTCGAGCAATAGACTCTGCAACCTCGCTCTGAAGCACGAGAGCGTCCCCCACCTCCCGGTCATAGTTTTCGGACCAAAAGTGCTCGTCGGTGGCAGCACGAATAAGTTGGGCATGGACACGAAGCCGATTTCCTTCTCGCATCACCGACCCTTCAACAATGGCATCCACCCGAAGCGTTCGAGCAATCTCCGGCAGTGAAAGTTGCGTGTGTTTGAAATGCATCGCCGACGTCCGGGAAATGACGCGAAGACCGTGAATGTTGGAGAGCCGTCCGATGAGTTCCTCGGTCATACCGTCGGAAAAGTACTCTTGCGACGGATCCCCACTTAGGTTCTCCAACGGAAGGACAGCCAATGACTGAATCGCGGGCGCGGCAGGAGCAGTCATTCGATGCCGCCACTGGCGCCCACCCAAAGCAACAACGGCAACAACGCAGCCTGCTATGCCGATGAGCCACAATCTTCGTCCGCCAACGGCCGACCTTGCCTCCGTGGCGGGCAAAGTTGGCGCGACCGCGGACGCTGCAACGGTGATTTCGGCCCCCACTGTGTTCACGGGCGCAATGAAACGGTATCCGCGCCGCGCAAGCGTCTCAATGTAGTGCGGCTGGTCTGCGGAATCGTTTAAGGCTGCCCTTAGTCGTTTGACTGCCGAGTTCAGGCTATGTTCGAAGTCGACAAAAGTATTCTCCGGCCAGAGCTTCTTCCGCAGTTCCTCACGCGTGACCAGTTCTCCGGGCCGGTCCAGCAGCACCTGCAGGATGGCCAGCGGCTGACCTTCCATGCGGACACGCATTCCTTCCTTGCGCAATTCCCCGGAGTAGGGGCTGAACTCGTAAGCGCCAAAATTTACGATGTTCGGTTTTGCTGGACTAGCCACTCTAACCCGCACTCCTTTGGCACGGCGAAGTATATCCCGGTTCCGAATCACACAACAGGCATGACATCGCACGTCGGAAGAGCTGACTTATCAATCACTTCCGGTGTCACCTAGATTTCACTAGTAATTGCGTTGACCGTCGCACTCTTCTGGTAAATCCTCCCCGCGCTACGAATGTGGGGGAGGGGTCATGACGAGATTAATTGAAAGTCAACATCAGCGAATTTGCTTTCACTGCGTTTTGCTGATTGCGCTGCTTATCCCGGGTTCGGCTTTGGCCAGTACCTGGCAATTGCTGGCCGGCGCGGAGAACCCGAACCGAGCCAATCAGGCGCTTGCCTTCTTGCCCAATGAGATTTGGATTCACTCCGGCGACAGCATACGTTGGACGTTTCCCACGCATGAGCGCCATACGCTGACATTTTTGACACCCGGCCAGACACGACCTCCCGGTTTTGGTCCGATATTCGGCATCCCGGTCGGATGTCCAGGGCTTACGCCCGATGGATCCAGCTTTGATGGTTCGGCATGTGTCACCACGGGAGTACTCTTACTGGACGAAAGCACGACGAGCGTGCCGACCTATTCTGTAACTTTTCCCGCTGCCGGCAACTTTAAATTCGTGTGCCTGGTTCACGCGGACATGACTGGAGTGGTCCATGTTGTAGACCCGTCCCAGTCTCTTCCGCACGATCGGGAGTTCTATGACCGGGAAGCCCATAGGGAACAAGCGCAATTGCTTGCGCACGCCCCTTTCACCGGCCGAAGTGAAAACAGGCAAGACAACGACGTGGCCGCGGGTATAGGCAAGATTGTCACGACGACTGGTGCAGGCTCACAGACGGGATCCCTTATGCGTTTTGTGCGGCAGACTATAGTCGTCCGCGTCGGAGACACGGTTGAGTGGACGAGTCTAGATCCGTCGATCAACCACACCGTGACCTTCGGAACAGAACCTATGGATCCGCGGCCGCCTTCGCCCGGTGTAACGCCGACGTCTGATGGGGCTAGGCAGGCAACAATAGGCTCACCGACTGACAGCATCAATTCCGGATTCTTGTCTCCGGCACCCCAGGATCGGGCGAACCTCCCTCAATCGAATCCTGGCGTAACCCGATTTCGGGTGACATTCACGTCTCCAGGCACTTTCAATTACATCTGTGCCGTTCATGACCAGCTCGGAATGAAAGGGACTGTAATCGTTCGTCCGTAGGGGGCGCGCAATGAAGCTGCGACTTCTCTGTTTGAGTTTGATCGCCCTGTCGTTTATCGAGCAAGCCTCAGTAATGTCGGGGCAAGAAATGAGACGCGTCCGAGCGAAGGTCGGGCGTACTCCAGAGACATACAGGGGCGGCCTGGTTGCGCCACCCCTGCCGAAACCGCGATTCGTTCTCACCGACACATCCGGTGCTGCCTTTGATTTCTGGAAAAGAACTCAGGGGTCGGTCACGCTCCTATTTTTCGGCTACGCCTATTGTCCCGATCAGTGCCCCATGCACATGGCGAATATTGGGGCTGCTTTGAAGAAGTTGCCTCCTGGTATAGCCGATCGTGTCAAACTCGTTTTTGTCACGACTGATCCTGCACGGGATACTCGTGTCGGAGCTACGCCGGTGGCTCGATAATTTCGATAAACGTTTTGTTGGCCTAACCGGAACTCCTGCTGTTCTCGATGCAGCGCAAAAGAAGGCCGGGGTTCCCCTAGCGCGGAAAACGAACCAGAGCACCGGCAACTATTCAATTACCCATGCTAATTTTGTTGTCGCGTATACCGAAGACAACCTGGGCCACGTTATTTATCCGGGCGGGGTCAGTGAAGACGATTGGATCCACGACCTGCCCCTCCTCGTAAAGGAGACTTGGGCGCGACCGTAACTCCGCGGAGCGTGGCGCACCGATTCCAGTTGTGAAGGCGCCACCAACTTGTGGAGTGGTGTTTGGGGCGTTGATCGGATCGGGCGAAAATGACAGGACGGATGCCGAATACAGCCGCGAACTACAGGTCCGGGGCTTGGGTCTGCAAGCCCGCTAAAGTCAACTGGAGATAAATCCACCAATCGACCTCGGCGTCGTCAGGTACGCCTTGAGCGCAAGCAGTGAGCGGTCCATAGAGACACGCCTAATTTCTTGGCAAGCTCTCGAAATAAAAGTTTTTACTGGATTCAGCAGTTCCGCCGCACAGGAATTGTAACCGTCTCGTGGTCGGTGCATGCTGGGATGGTTTCGGGCGGAAGCGGCCCGCGCGGCTCCCGCTGGGATCGCTCCAGGGCCTCGTAACCAAACCCATCCCGCCAGCGTCCAGACCGCCGCAGGATTCGGTAATGGGTGATTGTGTAGCCGAGCACAAGTCGCCCAGAAGTGTAATGGTCGGTCGGTGCACGTCAACGAGCGTTCGCCTTGCGCGAAACCCTCGAATGCGCTTTGATACACTCCATGACGATCTCCAGCCGCCGCTACCTGCTGTTGTTCCTCTTCTTCTCGCTGGTCACCGTGAGCGCAGCCTATGATTCGCCGAAGGGCCGGTATCTTCTCTTCATCGGCACCTACACCGAGAAGGAGAGCAAAGGCATTTACGCTTACAGCTTCGATGCGGCGTCCTCAGAACTGACTCCGCTGGGCGTAGCGGCAGCAACCAGCAACCCCTCATTTCTGGCCATCGACCCGAGCCAGCGCTTCCTGTACGCGGTCAACGAAGTCCAAAGGTACAAAAATGCGAGCGGCGGAGTGGTGAGCGCGTTCGCCATCGACGGTACAAAAGGAGACCGCCAAACCGGAAAGCTGCGACTCCTGAACGAAGTCGCCTCGCGAGGAGCCGATCCCTGCTATATCGCGTTCGACAAGACCGGGAAGTATGTACTGGTAGCCAACTATTCTGGTGGAAGCGTAGCGGTATTTCCGGTTCAGAGCGATGGCCGCATCGGCGAAGCCTCGGCTTTCGTTCAGCACACAGGATCGAGCGTGAACCGTGAGCGCCAGGAAGGTCCGCACGCGCATTGGATCGAGACCACGCCCGACAATCGTTTCGCAATCGCAGTTGATCTCGGTCTGGATGAGCTGCTGATCTATCGCTTCGATGCGAAAACCGGAACCCTTACCCCGAACAATCCTCCTTACGCGAAGCTCGATCCCGGGGCCGGCCCTCGACACCTCGCCTTCCACCCCAGTGGCAAGTATGCATACGTAGTCAATGAATTACAGTCCACGATCACCACGTTTAGCTACGACGCCCGCCACGGCACCCTGCATAAGCTGAAGACAGTCTCAACCCTTCCCAAGGACTTTTCAGGGAGCAACAATACGGCCGAAATCGAGGTGCATCCCAGCGGCAACTTCCTCTTCGCCTCCAATCGTGGACAGGACACGATTGTCCTGTTTTCAATCGACACCAAAACCGGCGCTCTTACGTTGGCAGATCACTTTCCCACCCAAGGCAAAACCCCTCGTAATTTCAAAATCGACCCCGCCGGCAGGCTCCTGTTTGTTGCGAATCAAAATACGAACAACATTGCTGTGTTTCAGATCGATTCCAACACTGGCCAATTGACCTTCATGAAGCAAATGCTGCAAGTGCCTTCACCCGTTAGTTTGAAGTTCGTCTCCGTCGAATAGGGTCTCGCTTACGACATCCGTCAGATGTGCCTCATCCGTGCCAATATTAAGTCTTCCGTTATTTGGCGAATATCCCATTTCACCAATTGAGGCGAAGCCGGGGGGATTATTGGAGTAATCGATTACAACAATTGCTTTCGAGTAGCCAGTTATTCGGCGGGGTCAGCCCGGTCCGGCTATCCACTGCACTCGCTGAGATGAAATTGACTCTGTGAGTCGGGCGGCGTAGGCTCACGCCCAACGGCCACACTCAGATGATGGCTTCCCCCACGACGTCGAAACGGAAAATCTCAAGATCAATATCGCTTGCGAGGCTCATGAGCGAGACTTGCACCTAGCGGCCAGTGGACTCGAACATGGCGCTAATCACGAGAAGGCAGTTCGTTCAACAGACGGCGTTCTCCGCGGGCGCCTTTATGGGTTTCCGTTCCAGCCGTGTACAGGAACGGAGATTCTCGAACACAATGGAGCGAGGTCGGCGGCAGTCGATGCCGCTTTAATCCGGAAGCTGGCTTCGAAAGTTACCGGCCATGTGATTACGCCAGATGCTTCTGACTATGAGTCGGCACGCCAAGTCAACAATCACGCTTACGATCGGCATCCGGCGGTAATCGTGCGCTGCGCCAGCCCCGCTGACGTTGCACGGGCTCTCGATTTTGGCCGAAGGCAGAGTTTGCCGGTGGCGGTGCGTTGTGGGGGGCATAGCGCCGCTGGATTCGGAATTTGTGATGGCGGGGTGGTGATCGATCTTGCAGGAATGAGGCGAGTCGAGGTCGACGCGCAAAAACGCACAGTTCGTGCGGAGGCAGGGTGCCTGGTAGCCGATGTAGACCAGGCGACGCAGCGCTTTGGCCTCGCCACCGTTATGGGTGGATGCCCGTCTGTGGGAATCGGCGGGCTGACTCTCGGCGGGGGGATTGGGACCTTGATGCCGAAGTATGGCGCCGCTTGAGATAACCTCCAATCGGCGGACGTTGGTGATGGTGGACAGCCAGCGTGTAAAGGCGAACCACAAGTCCAATACAGACCTTTTCTGGGCCATTCGGGGCGGAGGCGGAAACTTCGGTGTGGCCACATCCTTCGAGTACCGGCTCTATCCTGTGAGCGAGGTTCTGGCGGGGGGACTGGAGTATCCGGTTGGACGAATTTCAGAGTTGCTGCGGACATATGAGAAGTTCACTGCTACCGCGCCCGATGAAATCATGCTCGTTACCATGATCGTGTCATCGAAACAGGGTCCGAGATTCCGGATTCGGTTTCGCTATTGTGACCCGAGCGTCGGAAATCAATTGCTCAGATCCTTGAGAGAGCCGATCAAGCCGGAAGATGACTCAGTGAAGGTGATGTCTTATCTGGAGGCGCAGGTGACGGAGTTTCCGCAACTTCCGGAGCCTCTGCCTTATTTTGAAACGAGCCTCTTTCTTCGCGAGCTCAACGAAACTGCTATTGGGGCGATCACAACAGCAACCCAAGATGCGCCGCAGAAAATCAGGGTGATGATGTGGCACCTGCCGGGGCAGTGACACGCATACCTACCGGAGACATGGCATTTCCATTAAGAGAATCTGGGCATGAACTACAACTAAGGGGCGACTGGGAAACACCAGGAGAGGAAAGGAATGCGAGGCAATGGACAAGCGCTCTTCGCGCTGTTCTGAATCCTTTTTTGCACGGGATATACGTCAATCACCTAAGCGAACCGAGCGACGAGTTTATCAGGGCGGCGTATGGACCAAATTATGGGCGGCCCACAAAAATTAAGAAGAAGTACGACCCCACGAATGCGCTCGTCCTCAACCCAAACATCAAGCCGCTCTGACGAAATGTGCCGGGTGTGGTGGGAAGCCTAGTTGGTGAAAAATCTCTATTTCATTCATTGCCCCGGATTTTGGCAAACAAACGGGGCAAGCTTCTGCTAACGCCTGTGGCTGTTGAAGAACTCTGTTTTTCGCAAAGCAGGCAAAATTTCGAGGATAGAAAATGTCTACCTGAGGCGCGAACTTCGCTTGTAGGGCTTCCTAACGCAAAGTTTTTCTGAGCCCTTTTCTGGGGGGTGAGTTTTTCAACACCCACGGCTGATTACAACAGTAACCCTTCTGAAAACCCCGGGTAATTTGACCGCACCATACAGATATCTGCATGCTTGCTATCTAGAATGGCATTAAGGTCACCGGCATCAGTCAAGCCTAATCGTCCTGCTCGCATCCGCGTTCCCAATCGCGAACGCGTGTTGTTCACGATCCGTGACCATCGGTTTGTTGGCGTCCTGCAGCGTCTGTCCCTTACCGGTGGATCGGTTATCCACACCGAGGAGCCACTGCCGGAAGGAACGTTAGCAGGGCTGGATCTGCGAACCGTTTTCGGAAAAGTAACCGCACAGATCGAATTTCTACACGTCGGGGCCGACGGGAATACCTCTGCACAGGCGTTTCGGTTTCTTGGCATGGACGATTCCTGCACCGGGCGATTAAGGACTGCCATAGAGCGAATGCAAGGTGCCGGCTACAGCGATGCGGAGGCTGAGGGAAACGGTCTGTCGGCACTCGCTTCAAAGAGTCTGAGCACAGTTCGCGATCACATCCAGCGGCTCTTTCAGACTGGCTCCCCTCACCAGAAGGTTCGGGTGAGGAGTTAGACCGTCGGCCGAACGGAATCGGGAGCCGGTCAGGTTCTGCGCTTGACAACTCATGAATCGGGAAGCAGAATCGAGCCGAGAAGGTGATCATCATGTCGTCGTTCCTAGCCCAACTCTGGTCGAACGATCAAGGCCAAGACATTGCTGAGTACGCAGTGATGCTGGCCGTGATCCTCGTCTTAGTGGTCGGCACAATACGGCTCATCGGTTCCAACGCCAACAATGTCTTCTCACAGGCAGCCAGTTCAATCCAGTAGTGGCATTGTGGCTTAACCCTTTTTCTGCTGTGTCGCCCTCCACTTCGCCCAACGTGCTTTCTGAGCCGCTGCGATTTTTTTTCGTCCTGAAGCGGACATCGTCCGACCGGAGAGACTCGTTTTGATCCCGCGACCGTTGTTGCTAGCTCCCTCCAAGGCGGCGATCGCACGACGTACGTTCTTCAGTTCTTGCTCCAGTCGCTTGTTCTCGGCTTTCAGCGTGACTATTGCTTGATTTTGCTGTGGCCGTTGACCACCAACTCAGCTTCGTAGCAGGCTTGTCCGTGTTTCTTTTCCTCTGAAAAACCGCGAATTGTCGCGCCCTGACTCTGTGCTGCAACTGCTTTGTCAAACCGCTGGTGGCAGGTCTGAACGCTTAATCCTCTTTTTCTGTGTCAAAGGGGGAAGGGTGAGAAACAGGCTGGCAACCACTGCATGTCCAACCACTCGTGAAATGATCACGGGTTTATGCTCCAGCACCAGAATACGCCGGTCAATGTAAAGAGAATCTGAAGTAGCTCTTTGGCAACAGCGTCGTGTTCACGATGTCCCCAGGCCACCCCCTGTACTACGACTTTGGTCACTTTCGACATCGGCACTACCCCGCTAGCATTCCCTTTGACCGCGTTTCAGAACTGTTGGGCTGTTAGGGATGCCGCCGAATAGGAGCAGAATCAGGCGGGGCAAAGTCCTCCAGATAGGAGGATGGCCTGCGAGAATCCTTCGCTCGACTGGAAACAGCCCACCCTTTCCGTAGCAAGCCTTACGATGCCGTGCGTAGATCGCGTCGGTCGGCAATCTCGTCCTATTCCCAAGAATTTAGTCGCACACGCGCCCCTCGTTCGGGAGTAGTCTTCTAGCGTCATTTTCAGAACAGGCAAGTCGGTCACGGACTGAGGGGGTACGATGACTGACGTTCAGGCAGTTCCAAAGAGACGAGTGTCGGGTGAATCCCGCAGGAGCACTCGGGTTCGTTTGAAACTTGTCATCGAGGCTCATGGAATTGGCGAACCGCTGAAGTGCGAAGGCGAGACATTCGTCGTGAACCTCCATGGAGCTTTAATTCTGACTGCCATTCCGCTGCGCGTAGGGATGAAAATCTCGATTCATGTCAATGTCACAGACAAACGCGCTACAGCCGAGGTCGTGTACGTCGATCCAGACCAGCCGCGACACTGCGGAATTAAACTGGAGAAACCTGAGAACATTTGGGGCGTGTCCCTACCGCCGGATGATTGGCATGAGGGTGACGCAGAGCCTGATCTTTAGGAGGCTTCTCTGGCGGCTAGTGTCGTATTTCCATAGTAGCTCATCGGAGCCATTCACATCGGCATCACGAGGTGATCCATGAGTTAGACGGGCGAATCTTTAATTGAAATCTTCAAGAAGGCGATCACCGAGGGAAAGGAAGCCAGCCTGACCATAGATCAGATTTTCGATCTGCTTGAAACAGGGATGGTCATCGGGAACGTCTTGAACCTTGTCGGACTCCGCTTGTCGGGTCCCGCTGAGCCCCGCTCGTCTCGCTGGCTGATGTAGACCAGGGACTCGTGCGAACGCATCTGCCTGCCAGTGCATCTGGACAACGCCAATCAACAGCCGAGTCTATGGCATTGCTAATCAACAAGCTCAAGCGTATAGTTTCGTGCGTTCCAACGGCATATCTCAATTCCCGCCTCGGCGGACGTAGGAGGAGAAGGACATGGGATTCCTTGCCTGGATCGTGGTTGGTCTGATCGCAGGTTGGCTTGCCGGCCAGGTCATGAAAGGTGGCGGCTACGGAGTAGCGGTGGACATAATTCTCGGACTGGTGGGCGGCGTTCTCGGTGGCTGGATTTTTGGGCGACTGGGAATTTCAGCGGGCGGCGGCATGATTGGCTCCATCATCGTTGCGTTTATCGGTGCCGTGATTTTGGTCGGGATTACCCGCTTGCTGAAGAGAGCCTAATAACTGGCGAAAAAACATTTCCAGCCCACCGGGCCCAGAATGCGGGGTTCTTAGTGTAATCGCCTTCCATGAGAAGGCCGGTCGGAGTCAAGTGAGTTACTAAGTTGACACAGAAAGCTTGCATGAAATTGGAGATTTCTGCAGAAAAAAGTGCTACAGGAGTTGGCGAGATTAGCATTTTTGGATCCGCGCAAGTTTTACAACGAGAATGGCGGGCTCAAGCACGTCACCGAACTCGATGACGGTACGGCAGCTTGGCGGGCATGGAAGTTGAAGATTTGTTCGACTGGAACGGTGAACAAAAGGTGCAGACCGGATTCTGCCGCAAGATCAAGTTTGCTGATAAGGGCGCAAATCTAGAATGCTTAGGGCGCTATTTGAAGCTCTTTACAGAGAAAGTGGAACACTCAGGAATTGTAGAACATCTCGATCTCTCCCATCTCTCAGAATCCCAGCTCGAGGAGATCGAAAAGATTGTCGAATCAGCGGATCCCAACGCTGAACGACATCGGGACTGAACGCTCGCGCCGCTTTGCTGGTCGCGCTGCTGCAAACGCCACACCGTTTTCGCACCAAGCGGCAGCTCTGGGCGTACAGCGGGTTCGCCGTCGAAACTCACGACAGCGGCGAGTACCGCTATGTTCGAGGGAGGTTGGTTCGCAACCGGGAACGCAACCGGGTTCGAGGGCTGAACGGCAACTACAATCGTGATCTCAAGAATCTGTTCAAAAGCACCGCGATTTCTACCTAGGCCTTCTCGCGAAAGGGATGCGGCCCACCATGGGCACGTCTCACACTTGGCCAGGAAGATCGCCGCCATTACTTTAACCGTCTGGAAGAAAGGGGTGGACTTCGACGCCAACCAATTAGATCAGCAAGCCGCTTGAGCATCTCTGGAAAGTCGGTTTTCCATCTCTGATGGTTTGCGAGCGGTGGTCGGTCGGGTTCTAGAGACGTTCGATTCGAGGGCGAGTATCAGTCAATGAGTTGGGCCACATCTGCTTCGGCAGCGAGTCACCAATTTTCACGCTATGCCCCCTCGGATAATCAGAAATAGCGATAGGCCACGAGCCTCGGATAGAACCGTGATTACCACTGAGACACCAATCTCGCTTGCGAAGTCTCGTAGACTCGATTGGCAGTCGCCGCCGGCAGAGAAAACCATGGAAAGGGCAAACGTCCAGAGCACCCCCGAGCGAATCGGGGGGCTCTCACATAGACAGTGGGCTGGAGATCAAGACAATGCACTCGCCCTCCGGTCGAGGCAGAAGTTTTTTCTTGACATCCCTTTTATAGAACTCATTGAGCTGGCGGAGGGCTACTACCGGCATCGTTCAGTTGAAGGCGAAGAGATGTCCTTTCAGATCGCCAAGCCGTTCGGAGCGAACGTCAGGGACCGATTGGCTAACGTAAAACCTTTTCAGGCTATGCTATGCGATCTTCTCATTTCGGCGGTGGCTTCCGTTCGCTTCTGAGGTGATTTCCCTCTCTTGCGACTGTCGTCCGGACCAGACCAAAAGAGGTGGTGGCCCATCCTTGGACTGCCGTACCGACCAACGCAAAAGGAGCCAACCGACCACGGAGGCAAACCCCAAGAGCCATAATGAGAGGCCTCCCAGCCAATACTTCCAGTTCATGTGTTCTGCTGAATCAGGAAATAAGAACAGAGTAGAAAGAAGAACCATTGCATAGCCCGCGACTCCAATAAGGTCTGACCATCGGATCATAGCCATCTCCACCACGCGTCCCGCACGACGATTCAAACGGGACGCGCGCCCATCGCTGTCAGAATTATTAACTTTCCCCGAGCAGGATCATGACGATTGACAGCATCATCCAAATGACCGCCGACCATACGACGATCGGAGCCAGCCAGTCGCGAATCCAGCCTTTGAATTTCTCCCCAGGCGGCGATGGAGAGCAAAAATGCCTCTCAGCCGATCTCATCTCGGGAAGTATTTTCAGTTTGGCAGCGGCAAGCTTCTCATCAGCCGCGTCCATGCGGCACACGTAAGCCCTGCACGATATGTAGGCATAGGATGTGACCAGGGTCAGAAGGAGGGCAAACAGGACTTCCAGTATGGTTTGCCCCTGGATGATCGAATACTCTTCCATGGCTTCACCTCCCAGAGTGTGGGTTGATCGACCAGAAAGCTGGCTACCATGACAATCGCGGCGCTGGGAGGATCGAGAAGTAGGCTGGCAGCGGCGCTAGGGAGTAATCCAAGTCTCACTTATGTGCTTGCCGTCACCGAAATGCAGTGACCGACGTCACTAATGGCTGTGAGGTTTCTGGTTAACGCCTCATCGGGCAGCGTGGGATCTACCTCCATTCTTGGAAGGGGAGTGAGCAGATGTAGGTAATCCCCGTACTGGCGACTGGGATAGTAGTGGCTGTTGAGAGAGCAGAATTAGGAAGACAAACAATGTCGGGACGCGCCTACGAATGGAGTTCATAGCGCAATCGTCTTTCTACTTCGCGATTTCAGCTTTCTCAGGCGTATCGTGAGAATCCACCTCAGTGGAGCAAGTCAAGAAACGTAAAGAACCAGCGCAACCACCAGCTCTACCCAGTCGGCGCCAAAATGGGCGCAATGGCCCTACTATGTTTCTCTGTCGCTGAAGAAAACAAACGATAACATTCGTGCTTTACAGAGCACTGTTGACACTCGTCAAGGAAGACGTTCTTCCAGTCGGAAATACTCTGGCGAGTCCAGTGCCAAAGCTCCCGCCTTAACGTACAAAGTTGGTGATTGTACATTGACACTGGCATTTTATGTGCTTCAAGAAGGCAAATCGCTGAATTGAGACAGCTTTCGTAATCGACGGGGTCAACCCAAAGGTCGTTGATGTTTGTTCTTGCGAAACCAACGGCTCCAGGCACATGAATGCAACATTGCTGCAAAATGGATCGCGCGCTGGCGCAACTATCGCGCGACGTACCCGCAGCTCTCGCGCATCGTGCTTGCGCCCAGGACGTAGCACCGGCCTCAAAGTCGGCGATGAGCGATAACTTCATTCAAGGGGGACGGCTATGCAGCAGCGTACGACCAGAGTCAATGCTTCGGAAGAGACCATCAAGATTGGTCCGCTAGGGACAATCCACGCTCTTCTCCCAGCGGTGAGGCGTGATGGAAATCACAGGGAGTAGTGACATTGGTCGTAGCATAGATCTCTGCGACAGGTGAGCATGAACAGGTGTGGGATTTTGTTGGCCTCACGACCCTGTGCCGGCACCAGTGGTCGCGTTGATCGCGGCATAGTTGGTGTGGTCATCGCGGGGAGCGGCCTTTTCTAGCGCCCCCCATATTTACACCCGCCGTCAGCCCCGGAGCCTGTGAGCAAAAGGAGATGTTTGCCATGGCGCACGACACCCTTACCATTACTGACAATCGCACGAAGGAGACCTGCAACCTTCCCATCGAGAAAGAAGCAGTCCGCGCCATGGACTTCCGCCAGATCAAGACCGGCCCGGGAGACTTGGGACTGATGACCTACGATCCGGCTTTCATGAACACTGCTTCCTGCCGCAGCAGCATCACCTTCATTGATGGCGAACGCGGTATTCTGCGCTATCGCGGCTACCCCATTGAAGTGCTGGCCGAGCATTGTAGCTTCCTCGAGGTGGCCTACCTAGTTCTCTTTGGAGATCTCCCGAACGAAACTGAACTCAAGAACTGGGTGAACGAGATCACGTACCACACCATGCTGCACGAAACCACCAAGAAGTTCATGGAGGGCTTCCGCCACGATGCACATCCGATGGCTATGCTTGTGAGCACTGTGGCAGCATTGTCCACCGTCTACCCGGGAGCCAGAGACATTCACGACCCCAGCAACCGACTCCTGCAGATCAAGCGGCTAATTGGGAAAATGCCTTCCATCGCCGCAATGTCCTATCGGCACAGTCTGGGATTTCCCTACGTGTACCCGGACAATGACCTGAGCTACAGCGAGAACTTCCTGAACATGCTGTGGAAGATGGTCGAGCCGAAATACTTGGTCAATCCAGTCCTCGCACGCGCGCTCGATATTCTGTTTATTTTGCACGCTGATCACGAGCAGAACTGCAGCGCTAACGTGATGCGCTCCGTGGGCAGTGCGCATGCCGATCCTTACCTGACTACCGCCGCCGCGGCTGCGGCGCTGTCGGGACCATTGCACGGTGGTGCAAACGAGGAAGTACTGAAAATGCTGGACGAGATCGGCTCGAAGGACAACGTTCCTGCCTACGTCAAGAAGGTCAAGGACGAGCATGGGAAGCTGATGGGCTTCGGACACCGGGTCTACAAGAACTACGATCCGCGTGCCAAGATCATTAAGTGGACGGCCGAGCAGGTGTTCCAGGTAACAGGGCGCAATTCAAAGCTGGATATCGCCCTGGAGTTGGAGCGTATTGCGCTGGAAGACGACTACTTCATCAGGCGCAAACTGTATCCCAACGTGGACTTTTACTCGGGGATCATTTACCAGGCCATGGGCTTCAAACCGGAGATGTTTACGGTGCTGTTTGCCATCCCGCGCACTGTCGGCTGGCTGGCACAATGGCAGGAGATGCTTGCCGACCCAGACCAGAAGATCGCGCGCCCACGGCAGATTTACATAGGACACGATGTGCGCGAGTTCTTGCCAATGGAAAACCGCGCTCCGGCGTCCGCCACCAAACCTTGAAGTGCGTCCCCCGTTACCGGGCCCTCGAGAGAGCGCTGCGGCGCTTGCAATCCATCCCCGGCTCATCCTGGGCGGTTTCACCTAGCAAGCAGCCAGACCAAAGAACTTGAGCCTCGAGGGGTTGAAGCTTTTCAATCCCAAGAAGCCGGATTCCGAGAAAAAGAAAGATTAAGCCTTCGCTTTCTCTTCCACGTTTGCGAGCAGTGCCGCAATGGCCAGCGGCTTTAGGCCGGTCGCGCCATTCAGTTACCTCTTTGCGTAAGAAATTCAGCCCCTGAGGGCTTCAGCGATGGCGTGTCGCTCCTCGGGCGTGCCTCCGTGAATCCTGATCTTGGCGGTCGTGCGAAAAGGAAGGAAACGACGTGGCAGAGGGATCTCCCTTGACCGGCTTCCGGTAAAGCCGTCGAAAGCGCGTCGTCTTGGTCCGAGCAGCTACCAGGAGCCGGACCGGCATCGCGACAAGCCCGAAATGAAGATGCCCACTCCAAACAGAAGATGGCATGGCCACGAAACCTCTTCGTAATGGGATGCAATTATGAATTGCAGTGCTGCTGAAGAAGGCGAGTCAGGGCCATGCCATCCGCCGGCTGAAATCGTTGTCATTGCGCGAACGCAGCACGGCGCGGCCGTCGTTCTTGATGTGCTTCCGGATTGCCGACGATACAGGAGCAACGCGGAGCGTGTGTTACTTCGGGTGCGCAGGTGCGTTAAGGAAGCTCACCAGATCGCCGATGTCGGTGGGCTTCAGGGTCGGCCAATGTATGCCCAGTTCCTCGGCACGATCAACCATGCGCGGGCCATGCCGCCAGAGAGCGGCACTGAACGAAATCGTGGTGAAAGCCTCTTTGCCCGACCTGAGCGCGGGCCCAGTCTTCGTACCCTCTGCCCTGTGGCCATGGCAAACTGCGCAGCCGCGCTCGGAAAAGACGCGCTCGCCAACCAGGGGAGATCCAGTTGGCTCGAAGTACCGCAGACTCGCAAGGAACGTCCGCAAGTCCGCCATCTCGTTTCCCTGGAGAACCGGGGGAGCAATCCCCTTCTCGTTGGCCTGACGGAGCATCGCGGGCGCGTGGTTCCACAGAACGCTGGCAAACTGCCCCGTGGTGAGCGGAAGATCATGCTCTGGCCCCAGTTCCGGACCTGCGCTGCCACCCTGTCCGCGCACGGAGTGACACTGCATGCATCTGGTTTGGAACACAGCCCAGCCCCGCTCTGCATTGCCGGGGACTTCCCGTGCCTTGGTCGCCGGCTGGGGAACGCTGAATCGCACATACGCGATTAGATCAGTCATATCATTCCCGGTGAACTGGGGCCATTGTCCGATGGTGCTGGTGATAGGAGCAATCATCGATCCGGCGTGGTTCAACATGGCGGTTGTCCAGGCGTTCGAGTCCAGGCCGGCAGCGATCTTGGATAACTCGGGCGCCGCCTGGCTGCCCGTCCCGCGCACCGAATGGCAGCGGAAACAGCCCTTCTCGTTGAATACGCGCTGACCGGCGCTGGGGTCCCCGGCGTGGCCAAGGCTGCTTGCCTGGTACAAGAACGCAAATATGTCCGCCATTTCTTGCGCGTCCAACTGGGGATAAGGATCGTTCTTGCGGCGGATCTGCCGCCACATGCCGGGGGCATGGTTCCACAATACCGTCACCAGCCACCCCATTGCGGGAGTGCCGGGGTGTTTTCCAGAGAGATCCGGGGCAACGCGCCCCCCTTCTCCATTAATGGCATGGCAGATACTGCATTGTTTATCACCAAAAAACAGCGTGGCGCCCTTCTCGGGTTCCCCGATAATGTAGAGCGCCCGGCGAGCAGCGGTCGGCCGGCGCGCCTGTAGGAACACGGCCACCATCACGGCAACAGCAATCAGTACTGCGGGAATTCCTACGAGAAGCCGTTTGCGTCCATTCAGCCTTGCCATACCCAACTCTCCTCTCTCACGTCCGTCCCGTGAGATTGCGAACGCAGCGAGTTCCGCCATCTGCGGGGCGGTCCGCGGGCCTAACTCTCTATCTTCTTGATGTACAGCCAGAGTCCAGCCAACGCTATCCCGATCGTGATCAGCGATATTCCAAGCCCGACCCGGCGATGGTTGCGCTCAACCATGGCTTCTCTCCCAGCTTGCAGGTTCTTGGCAGCGATTTTCAAACCGGCTTGAATATCCTGATCCACCATGTCCTTCCGGAAGCTGTGCACCGTGACTCGAGCTTTAGTCAGGAAATCCCGTGCCTGGTCCTGTGCCAGCCGAGCTTCGCTCACTTCCATGCCGGAAGACTCAGCGACGCCGAGAACCTGGTCTGCGCCCTTGATGGCCTGGTCTAATTGAATCAAGGCACTCTGCATGCCTGCTCTGGCTATATCACAGGCGTCACCCGGGGTATGACACTGCATGCAGACGGCGTCAGGACCAGTACCGAGCTTCGCGTCCGTTGGATGGCTGATGCCATGATTGCTGTGACACACGACGCATCCTGGAAGAGAAGCCCCTTGAAAGGCCGCTTTGTGCGAACTTTTTTCGTACATCTGGGCCTGGAAAGCGTGACAGGTCGAACACACATTCTGAACGCTGTCGACTCCCGGCGGCGCCGCGCCGTGGTTTCCGTGACACGTGGTACAGGTGGGTGCACTCAGATCGCCTCGCACCGCCAGCGCTTCGTGATGCACGCTCATGCTGTACTTGCCGAACTGATCCGTGGGAATGGAGTATCCCTTCATGTAACCCGCGTCAGAATGGCAGTGAGCGCACGTGTTCGCTACGTTGACCGGGTTAACCGTAGAACGTGGATCGCTGGGCGCCCTTAGATCGTGGACACTATGACAATCCGTGCACACCGCAACCTTCGTGTCTCCAGCCGCGAGGCGCTTGCCGTGCACACTCGTGCGGTACTGGCCCAACTGGTCGGTGCGCAAGCTGGGGTCGAACTGCCGAATATATGCCGGATCCGAATGGCAGGTTCCGCACAACTGCGGAATCTGCTTGCGATCAATCTTGCCCTTCCACCCAGCCTTGCGACTCATGGCTTGGTCGGGATCGTCGCTGGTTGGGTCGCCTCCGTGGCAACTGGTACAAGTCAAGCCCTTTTGTGCGTGTATGTCCTGGCTGAACATCTCCTGGCTCACTCCCAGGGGATCAGGCAAGGCGGAGTGACAATCCAGGCAGGAGTTCGTGGTTTGCCCAAAACCCAGGCACGCCGCGAGTACGAAGCAGGGCAGCCCGACATAGTAAGCTGCGCTGAACGGTCGGAGCTTATTTCGCAAGATGCCCATAAACACTCATCCCTGCCACGTACGCAAGAGCGAAGACTGCAAGCCCGGTGATCCACCCTTTCATGCGTGCGGGTTGGTCACTCTCAAAAAAAGGCAGTAGAAGCCACAACAAGCCGGCTAGGCCGAAAGCAAGTACACCCAGAACATCCCCGTCGATGAACCACACTTTCGGTGGGATGAGCTTGAGCGTTTGGAACATGAAGAGGAAGTACCACTCGGGCTTGATTCCCGCTGGGGCAGCCACAAAGGGATCCGCTTTGACACCGAGGTTCCACGGGAAGACCGCCGCCAACGCGCCCAGTACTCCCAAACCCACGTACCAGGCCATCAATTCCCGCAGCATGAAGTTAGGAAAAAACTTCATTTCCCGCTTGGCGGACGGATTCCGGGCCCATTCAATTTCCAGTTGGGGGGGGATGCTGATTCCAAGTCGTTGGACCAGCAACAGGTGCAGCAGAATCAGCACAGTTGCCAATCCGGGCAGAACGGCGACATGGAATCCAAAGAATCTGGTCAGGGTAGCCCCGGTCACCTCTTCCCCACCGCGGAGAAACATCATCATGGGCCTGCCGATGATCGGAACCTGCCCGGTAATCTCGGTGCCAACCTTAGTGGCGAAGAAGGCCAAGGTATTCCACGGCAGCAAGTACCCGCTGAAACCGAACCCCATGACCAGAAACAGCAGGATCACTCCGCTGACCCAGGTGAGTTCCCGGGGCTTGCGGTACGCCTTAAGGAAAAGCACGCTGAACATGTGCGCGAACGCGGTAAAGATCATCAAGTTGGCCGACCAGGAGTGGATAGAGCGAATCAGCCATCCAAATTTCACCTGGGTCATGATGTACTGCACGCTCTCGAAGGCTTCGTTCGCTCCGGACCGGTAGTACAGAAGCAGCAGGATCCCGGTCACGACCTGGATGACGAACAGGAAGAGAGTAATCCCCCCAAGGAAGTACCAATAGGTGAGCCGGTGTAGCGGAACGGTCTTCTTCCGCAAGGGGGCGACTAGGTCATCCCAACCGAGCCGTTCGTCCAGCCAATTGCGCAGGTTGCGTAGCGGACTCATCTCAAGCCTCCAGCCGGCGCCTCACGAATATCTCGTCGCCTCGCACCTGCACCTCAAAGTCTTCCAGCGGGCGCGGCGGAGGACCCGAAACATTACGGCCGTTGAGGTCGTACTTCCCGTTGTGGCAGGCGCACCAGACCTGACGCAGATCGTCGCGATATTGCACCGTGCAGGACAGATGCGTGCAGGTCGCTGACATGGCCCGGTACTCTCCGCTGGAAGTTCGGATCAACAGGCCGGGACGATTCCCGAAGCGGAAGATCTTCCCGCTGTTCAGTTTCAACTCGCTGACCCGCCCGGCTGCGACAACGTCGCTGCCCAAGTCGCGCGCTTTGGGCGGCACGAGATAGCGCAAGACGGGATAGAGGAAAGCAATCGCGGTCGCCAGAAACCCAATACCCAGTAGCCCCTCAACAAATCGTCTGCGAGGTATAGGCGGCGACATCGGATCGCCCGCGTTGGCAATCCCCTGGCTGTGTATTGGCATCCGTTTCTCCTACTCTCCTAACGAACCGAATCTCCCCATCGCCTCAAATAAGCTGCCCGGAGACCGCCCCTGAGTGATCGCCTCGGACAGCAAACACTAAGGTTTGCTACACGCCTCAAATGCCCCGACATGTCATGTCCTGAATGCTGCTGCTGTTTCCGCTTCCCAATTTCCGGGGTGTAACTTGCTACGGGTCGATCTGCTCCCTCACCTTGCCATAAAAAGTTAGCACCCTACCCTCGCCCTTTGTGGTCATCGTCGTCAGATCTGCATTCGATTGCCTGTGGAGTTCGGCGGAATGAAAGTCGCGGATGTTGTGGTTCTGCTACGTTGAGGCTCTTCATTCGAATGGTTGTTTCGGCAGGCCATCGGTTCCATGACATATGGCGTATTTGCTAACAAAAAGACAGCTATCGCCATTTTGGGGCCGGTTATTGCGTCCTTTGCGATGGCTTCATTGCTACTGCAACTAGAGATCTTTGCGTGTTGTCGCTGGCCTAGCAACCCACGAAAAAACCTCGTGAGTCTGTCACCGAACCTGCCCGCGGCACTGTGATATAGAACAACCATCAATGTGACCGGAATCACAAGACGCAAACGGATATGCAACTTCCTTTCTTCCGTAAGTGTTGTTTTGCCGTTTGGTGAGTTGGAAAGGTGACCTGCGCGTGTCCAGAAAACCTGATCTAAGTTAACGGGGATCGGAGGCTTCGTCGAAGCCGGTTTGGGTCGGATGACGGGCAAGCCGGAAGTTATCTGTTGAGTACCGTGTGCTGATTGAAATTTGAGTACTTCAATTCTGGGGACGTTAAGTTTACATCTCGTTGTTGCCCTGTCACGGCATTAGGCAGCCAAAAGACGCACAAGGCGCAGGAGACGTAGAAGTCACTTTTAGTCAGTTTGGGGGGCGTAGTTCAGCTGGTTAGAACGCCTGTCCGTCACGCATGAGGCCGCGGGTTCGAGTCCCGTCGCTCCCGCCATTTTTATTCCCAGCGGCATTCACGTCCGTTCGAGCGAGCCCATAGAGCCCATGCTTCGTCCCTGCGAGTGTAGGTTTGGATTCACGCCGCCTTGCGGACTTTCGTCGCCGTCTTTCGCGCGGAGCGTGTCTTTTTCAGAGATGCTGACTTTTTTCTCGTTTTAGGTACGGCTTTAACAGAAGAGCGCAATTCCAGCTTCGGCTGTTTCGCAGTGCGATGGTGGCCGTGGTTCAGCGGCTGGATGCGAGCGGCTTCTTCTTCCGCGCTCCGCTGAGCGTCTCTGGCCTTTTGGCGCTCGTCCTCAAGGTATTCCGGAATCGTTTTCGTTGTCATGGCCAGAGTGTGGCAGAACTACTCCCGTTCAATCTGTCCAATTTTGTCCACTTCTTGACAATTAATCGACCGCCTCGAAGAGATGGCGTTTTGCAGAGAGTTTGTCAGCCAAAGGTTGACGAACTAGCTTGGCTATCACGGTTCCCGGTTCGCCTAGGGTTTGCGCGCTACCGGAACTTTCCCAGGACGGGGGCGCAAGGAAGGAATTGCCCGTTCTAAGGCCGTTTCGCCGCAGCGCACTCAACGTGGACTCGGACGCGGCGTCAGCGCCAGCCTGTTGGAGAAGTGACACAAGGACGGATGCAAATCTGCAACCAGCTTGATCAATGCTGTGAGTGGTCCAGCGAGTGGTAAGCCCATCACACCCCACAACCAGCCCCAGAAGAGAATCCCAAACCAACTCGACTGCGACCCGCCATTGAACAATCGTTCGTTGGCAGGCTTCGATCGTGCACACCTTTCTCATCGACTTCGGATGCCGATGATTCGGGTACAGTTGGAATCGCTTCAAATGTGAGGTAAATAGCTACTATTGGAAGTCGTCATCGAACCCACGATTCCCACCCATGATTCTCGTGTCTCTTACGACTTCTCAAGTACTTAGGCGGCCACCCGAAGTCACTCAAGTTGTTTAAAACACAGCATAACGTAGCACTGAAAAGGCTGGCGTCGGCGGTTCAACTCCGTCCCTGGCCACCACATTTTAAAGCAGTTAGCGGAATCGCGTCTTGCCCTCCCAGTCCGCTCTCAGTCCGCTATTTTTCGACGGGATCCGGTTCGGTTCCTGGCTACGATGATGGCGAAGGACTTAAGCGCGAATTGCCCCTCGATCAGTCCGCTTTCAGTCCGCTTCTGTCTACGGCGTGGCTGAAAATCGCAGTCAGCATTGCCCCGGCCGCAGCCATGCGATCCTCGCTGACACTGGGCGGCGCGGGATCCATCAACATTGCCAGGCGCCGCAGCTTGAATCCGCTCATCAATGTCTCAGCGGTTCTCATCACGCGGCTTGCTCGCGATCTGCTAAGCAAGCGATGATTGCTTAAGGGCCGTCCAGTCGTCGTATACAGCTTGTTGAAACGTGGCTGCAACTCCCTCAGTGCCTCATCGGTTATGGCACGCAGCGAATGCAACGGATGGTCCTGCGGAACTCGCTGCTCGGGGCTGACATAACTGAAGACATCCAACTGCTGCTCGTCTTTTCCGCGCATGCCTTCTTCTTATCAGGTTGTCTTGTGGAAACAAGAGAGTTTTCTGGTACTGGATCAGCTTCCTTGAACCCTACTACTTGAGAGGCAGTGCGAAAGGCTGTTCATATCAGTTATCCCGCAGCGACTGCCTGCCCCGGCGAGCTTTGGCTTCTAAGGCCGGTAAGCTCAAGCCCGATCACGTGCGCTGACACCGTATGCATCCAAGACATCGCGCAGGGTCAGGATGCCTTCTAACTTGTGCACATCCGCTCGGTTCACCACGGGCAGGATTTCGATCTGGTTTGTGCCCATTCGCTCGAGCGCCAAATCAAGCCCTTGGTCGGGGTGGACGTGCGGAAAATCCAGCGGATCCACGAGTTCACCGAGCTTCTTATCCACACCTTCGGCTAGCTCTCGCTCCAACCGCGCAAAGTTGATAACGCCAACGACACCTCGTCGATCCATCACCAGCCACGTTCGGAATTCACTCGATCGAACCTCTTCTATCGCCTCCCGAACCGTAATCTCGGCCGGCAGCAACTGGCTCGCAATCTGCATGATCCCTACTGCCTGACGCTGACCGTGTCGTAGGCGCGTCTTCGCCGTCGGCAGGTGTATGCCATCCTGCACGGCCAGCGCTTCGTAGATGGGCTCGTGCTGCAATCGGGAAGCGACGAAAAGACTCACCAAATTAGCAATCATCAGCGGGACGATCACCGCGTAGTCCTGCGTCATCTCGAAGATCATCAGCACCGAGGTCATAGGAGCACGCACGATCCCCGCGAAGACCGCGCCCATCCCGACCAACGCGTATGCGCCCGGCGTCGCGGTGTAAGCGGGAAACAAATGATGCGCCACCGTCCCCACCGTACCTCCCAACATGGCGCCGATGAATAGCGCGGGGCCGAAGATACCGCCTGCGTTGCCCGAAGCATAACTGGTGGTAACGCCGAGAAGTTTCAGAACCACCAGCAGCAACATCAGATTGAACGCCATCTTTCCGTTCAACGCGTCGCCGACAAACCCATAACCGACGCCCAGAACCTGCGGCACAAACCAGCCCATCAGGCCGACCAGCACCCCCCCCGCTACGGGTTGGAACCAGAGCGTCTTCTGCGGGAAACGCAGGAAGCGCTCCCGCATGCCCAGCAAGAGCTTCGCGAAGGCGGCCGAAACCACACCGCCGGCCACGCCGAGCACGGCATAGACCGCGAACTCCGCCGGATGGACCAGTTGATATTGCGGAACTTTGAAGAGAGGATGATCGCCGAGGAACAGGCGTAGAACCATCCAGGCAGTCGCAGAGGCCAGCACCACGGCACCCATTACCGGCGCATTGAGATCACCCACGATCTCCTCGAGCGCAAACAGCACTGCTGCCAGAGGCGTGTTAAACGCGGCTGCAATCGCTGCCGCCGCCCCCACTGGGATTAGCTTCTTGACTTGCTCGGTGCGCAGTCCGAGGAAACGTCCGAGGACGGAACCAATGCCTGCTCCCACTTGAACCGAAGGCCCTTCGCGTCCTAGCGGGATCCCGCTGGCCAGCGTTGCTGACGTGCAGAAGAACTTGCCCAGCACGGTACGCAGTGAGATGCGCCCTTCGCGAGCATACAGCGCAGCCTTCGTTTGCGGCACGCCGCTGCCTCGCGCATTCGGAAAATAGCGATACAGCAGGTAACCAATGCCGAGCGAGCCCACGACCGGAAACAGCAGGCGTCGCCAGGGAGCGCCACCCACCGGGTACAGACGCATCCCCATTCGCTCCGTCAGCAAGATAAAAGCGACCACCGCCAAACCTGTCAGCGCGCCTATAATCAGCGCCAGGACCATAAATACCTGATCCTCCCGCTGTCGCAGCTTACCCCACCGATGCAATAGCGGGGTTTTCCACCAGGTCTCGCTCGTCCTCTGCACACTTTCGCTCATCTTTCAGGAATGTCCTCCCCAAAAGCATATCTCACTGCATGTACCTTTGTGGAGCGGAAGGAGATGCCGACGGCATCAGGTGCGCCACCGCGCAAGGAGTCAGCCGATGGGAATCTAGGGGCTTCGTAACCAAGAGGACGGCAAGTCCCCTTTGCTCCAACGTCTCGAACAGAATTTTTTCAGCAGCCTGCTAACCTAAGGGGCACCACTCTCTGCGGCCGTCAAACCAGAGGTACAACACCGGAGTCGCAATCCGTCGCCGATCGTGGTGCCCAGGTGCACCGCAACTACGCCCCCTTGCCAGTGGCCAGAGCCAGTCCGCCCAGCAGTCGATAGAGTGTGAGACCTGGTATCACCGTTGAATGTTGTCCCGGCGTTCGAACATGGGCAGCAATCTTGCGGGTCAACTGAGCCCGGATTCCAGCGACTCCTAAATTTCGATCTCCGTTCGGAATTGTTCTCCGATTCGGTCTATCACTCCGCCGGCAAATGCGTTTTCAAGTTAGCGCCAAGCGCAATTGATCGAGGCTCGGCTGCGGCGGTTCACCCCGTTCAACCGGACGCTACGCGCCGAACCCGCACAACTGCCGCCTTGAATCGATCTCGTTCTCTTGCCGCCTCATACCCCTGCACGCTGTAGTAGGTAGCACGCTCGAAAAACTGAGTTAGCAACTGCTGCAATTCCAACTCGCTATAAAGTTCAAAGATGCTATCTGCAAAAGCATGGCCCAGCAAAAATTGGTACAAATGGTTTCGACTGATGATGAGTGCCGATATGAATTGCGGCAACCTGATTCCCTCAGCAGCACGGCGCTCGGCAATTGAAAAGAAATGTTCTTCAATATCCTTCTCTGTCTTTTTCAGCAACCATTCTCCCAGATTGTGGTAGAGGTGGGCCGTAGTTCTCCACAGCTCATCTTGCGGGATCTTGCGGACCTCATCCGTACGTTCCGACTCGAGCAACTTGGCAGTTAGTCCAGTCGCCAACTCATCAGAATGCCCCTCGATCAGCCGCACAAGTCTCGATCCCAACATCGCACACGCTCCTTTGCTCTCAACTCTCTACTTCTACAGATGCGAAAATCCGGGATACCGATGCGAACCACCACGGACGGAGAAAAATTGCCGCGATACCCACAAAGTTCGGGAGATAGTTGCATTCTTGAGTATATCGTGAGACGATATTTATAGAGGCTTGACGCTGCATCGCAGGGAGCTGACGTCGTGATCGTCTCCAGCAAAGCAGAACGAGTTCAAGAAGCGATTCAATCTATCGGAAGAGGCGCACGGGGCGAGGTGGTTGACGTCTCGGACGAAGGATGCGCCCCGCGTTTAGAGGAGCGCTGAACCTACGGTTTGGCTGTCAGCGTGGGACAACACTTCCGCAGATCCATGAGAACTGGTTATTCTTCGCGTTCACACTAATAGCCGGCTTCACAAGTTCCGGTTTGGGGGTTGCGAGAGTCTCAGCGATCTTTTCGACCTCCGCATTTCCCATCACTCGGAGCACTTTCTTGAATGTCTTTATGGATCGCGAAGAAGGCTACTTCTATGCATTTCAGTGCACGTGGCGGCCTTCACGGCGAGGAGCAGGGAACAATAAGATTCATTCCAGTTTACGCGTGATTCGACAGGGATCGCCCGAGTTTCCCCAGGCCGACGGCCCATATCGGACTCCACCTTCAAGAAACCTGATCTGCGCAAGTAGTTGAGCTGACCTCTCGCTATTCGCGGTCGGAAGCGTTGACTAGCATCTTCTGTACTCCTAATATTCCAGCCCAAGGGTCCTCTTCGTGATTGGCCAGGCCATCTCGCACTACCGCATCATCCAGAAATTGGGTGGCGGAGCAATGGGTGTTGTTTACAAAGCCGAAGACACCTCATTGCACCGTTTTGTCGCTCTGAAATTCCTGCCGGATGACCTCGCCAGCGACCCTCAAGCTCTGGCGCGTTTCGAACGCGAGGCGCAAGCTGCATCTGCCCTGAGCCATCCCAACATTTGCACGATCTATGAAATCGGCAAACAAGACTTGAAGGTATTCATTGCTATGGAGTTTCTCGATGGGGTGACCCTCAAGCACCTCATCGCGGGCAGACCGTTGGAAATGGAGACAGTGTTCTCCTTGGGCATCGAGATTGCGGACGCGCTCGAGGCAGCCCACTCCGACGGTATTGTTCACCGGGACATCAAGCCAGCAAACATCTTTGTAACCAAGCGCGGACATGCCAAAATTCTCGACTTCGGCCTGGCAAAAGTCATGCCCGACAGTGGCAAAGTGATGCGAACGGAGGAAGCGGCCGCCGAGGAGACTGCCCTCAGCCTGGATCACCTCACCAGTCCCGGCACCACCCTCGGCACTGTCGCCTACATGTCGCCGGAACAGGCCCGAGCCCGAGAATTGGACGCACGGACGGATTTGTTCTCGTTTGGAGCAGTCCTATATGAGATGGCCACTGGTCTGTTGCCATTCCGCGGGGATAGCACGGCCATCATCTTCGATGAGATCCTGAACCGGGCTCCGGTAGCGCCTGTGCGCTTGAATCCTGAAGTCCCCGACGGACTGGAACGCCTCATCAATCGTGCGCTGGAGAAAGACCGCAACCTCCGCTATCAAAGCGCTTCTGACATGAAGGCCGAGCTGCTCCGCCTCAAGCGCGACAAAGATACGTCGCAGATCTCCGCCACTGCCGCCCCAGACGACGAAGGCCGTGCAGCGCAATCAGTTCCTCCAAGGCGGACATCCACTGCGAAACGAGTTGACCGGTTAAACCAGGACACACCTCGGGCAGACGCGTCAAATCGAATACGCGCTTTCCCGTGGAAGATGATCTCGGCCGTTGGCCTGCTATGTGTCTTAATCGTCGCTGGTGGGGTGTACTGGCGCTCGCGCCTTTCCCCTAAACTGACTGACCAGGACACACTGGTCTTGGCAGACTTCGACAACTCGACGGGTGATCCCATTTTCGACGACACCTTGAAGCAGGCAATTTCGGTGCAGCTGGGTCAGTCTCCGTTCCTGAACATACTGTCCGACGCGAGAACTCGCGCCACACTGAGGCTGATGGCGAAACCGCTTGGAACCAAAGTGACGTCGGATGTGGCGCGCGATCTCTGTCAACGCGCGGGCGCGAAAGCCTATGTCTCAGGAGCAATTGGGAGTCTGGGGAGCCAATATGTAATTGGCTTAAACGCCGTTAATTGCAAGACCGGTGACCCCCTAGTCCAGGAGCAAGCGACGGCAGACCGTAAGGAACACGTCCTCCGGGTGCTAGGCGAAATAGCAACCAGGCTTCGCGCGAAGCTCGGCGAATCCCTGAGCACGGTTCAACAGTTTGACATCCCGCTTGATCAAGCCACTACCCCTTCTCTCGAGGCTTTGAAGGCGCTTTCCGTGGGCAGGACGACGCTGCAGGAGCAGGGCAGTGCCGCTGCGATTCCATTTTTCAACCATGCCATCGAACTCGATCCGAATTTCGCCGCAGCCTATGCGGCCCTGGGAATTTCATACTCCAATCTCAGAGAGCCAGGTCGAGCCAGCGAAAACTTGAAAAAGGCCTATGACTTGCGCGACAAGGTGAGCGAGCGCGAACGATTCCGCCTCTCGGGCACCTACTACCTTTTGGTCACGGGGGAACTCGAGAAGGCGATTCAGACCTACACCTTGTGGGCCAAAACCTACCCGCGCAGTAGTGAGCCATTCGGCAACCTGGGTGTCGATTACACCTATTTGGGCCAATATGAAAAAGGTGTCGAAGTTAGTCTTGAAGATCTCCGGCTAAACCCAGGGAGCGCGGCCGCCTATACCAACCTGGTAAGCCTATACGCAGCCTTGCAGCGTCTCGACGAGGCGAAGGTAAAGTACGATGAAGCCGTCGCCCACAAGGTTAACAATCCGTTCCTGCATGGGAACCGTTATGGCGTTGCCTTTCTCGAAAACGACACTTCCGGAATGCAGCAACAAATCGCCGATGCCGCCGCCAAGCCTGGCGAGGATGTGCTTCTTTCGTTTGCTTCCGACACCGAAGCGTTCTACGGACGTTTGGCAGCGTCACGAGATCTCTCCAAGCGCGCGATCAGCTCTGCGCTGCACGACGATTCCCCGGAAACGGCGGCAGCGTGGCAGATGGATGTCGCCTTGCGCGACGCAGAGTTTAACAATGTCGCGCTGTCCCGGCAGGAGACCGCCACTGCGCTCACTACCGTTTCCACACGCGACGTGAGTATTCTCGCGGCTTTAACGCTGGCGCGCATCGGAGATACCGCCAAAGCAAAACGGATAGCGGACGACTTGGCCGCTCGCTTCCCGCTCAACACCGTCATTAATCGCTATTGGTTACCCACCATCTATGCTTCCATTGAGATCGATCGCGGAAATCCGGCGAGAGCCGTCGAACTCCTCCAAACAACACGGGACTACGAACTCGGCTCGCCCCTTCCTCAATTCGAGGTCGGCGGCTCGCTCTATCCCGTGTATGTCCGTGGCCAGGCCTACTTGTCGTTGCATCAGGGCAAGGAGGCGGCAGAAGAGTTTCAAAAGTATCTGGATCACTCCGGCGTTGCGGTGAATTGCCCCCTGGCGGCGCTGGCACGCCTTCAACTCGCTCGCTCCGATATGCTGACGGGAGATACGAAAAGCGCGAGGGAGAAATACCAAGAATTTTTCCTCCTCTGGAAAGGCTCCGATCCTGACATCCCCATCCTGAGGCAAGCCCAAACAGAGTATGCGAAGCTGCACTAGGTCTTGTTTTTCGCCCGGCCGGTTACGAAATCAGAAATCCATACAACGACGATTTCGATCCACGATGGTTCACTCCATCCATGTCTCTCCCTTAGCCATATTGCTGGGCATGTTCGCTGGCAACCATCGGGTTTGAGAAGCGGGTTTGAGAGGCAAGAGACGTAATTGCCAGCGAGGAGACGGCCCTCCGAAGAGGAGCAGGGTCATAGTCTGCGAATAGGACTCGCGTGAGTGCCTAATGGGGAATTGACTACAGTCCGGCTGTCAGCGTGGGCCACCACTTCGCAGATCCATGAGAACTGGCTTCTTCGCGTTTACATGAGCACCCGGCTGCCCTTGGTAGAGGCGGCGGACCATCCCATTAGCTAGCCTACGCGGAATCGGTTCCGGTAGCTCTGATCGGATCTCCCCTCCAGCCGAGCAGAATGATGATGACGGCGGCCTCCCCGTCATTACGAACCCGCCAAGCCAGCTTGCGTCAGTTCAAACGATGCTTTCCCGGCACCAACTCATTTTCTCAGTTCGTCTTTGAAAATCACGCCGCCTTTCATCACGAATTTCACTTTCTGCAGTTCGGTAATGTCTTGAAGCGGGTCGCCGCTCACGGCCACGATGTCTGCCCATTTGCCGGCTTCGACCGTACCAGCCGTTCCGCTCCAACCGAGCAGCTCAGCAGCGACAGAGGTTCCCGCTCGAATCGCTTGCATCGGGGTCATGCCATTCTGGACGTAGTACTCAAATTCTTTAGCCTGACTGAATTTTTTCCAGTCGAAGCCACCAGCGTCGGAGCCCAGAGCAATCTTCACTCCCTTTTGCATGGCCTTGGCGAAGTTGGCCTTCTGCAGCGCGAAGGTCTTCTTGAAAAATTCGGCGGTGTCTGCGTCGCCTGTCGGGAAGCTGTGATCGACAGTAAGCGTCGGCACCCAATACACGTTCCTACGCACCATTTCATCCATGAGTTGGTCCGTCAGACCGTCACCGTGCTCGATGGTGTCCACGCCCGCGCGCAGAGCAGCCGCAATCCCATCGCTACCAATGGCGTGGGTGGCAACTTTCTTTCCCAGACGGTGCGCTTCCTCGACGATGGCCTTGGCTTCTTCATCGGTGAAATTCACGCTTGAGCGCAACCGACCATCCGCTTCAAAATGCTCACGCCGGTCGGAGTAGTACTTGATCCAGTCCGCTCCGTACATAACCTGTTCGCGCACCGCTTTTCGCGCACCATCTACGCCGTCGACGTACTCCACACCCGTAGGCAACTTCAGTTCCCATGAGTAGCCGAGCAGCGGATACATCCCGGTCGGCGACATGGCCCGCGTGGCCACCTGCATGCGCGGTCCGGGCACTTCTGCATTGGTAATCGCCTTCTTGACGTCTACATCCGCGTACATCGCTCCTTCGGTCTCCAGATCGCGGATCGCAGTGAACCCGTGAGAGAGTGCTATCTGTGCGTTGCGCGCCGCGAGAATCGCGCGGTACGGGATGGACTGCTTCAGCAGTTGGGCGTCGTATTCCTCGGACGAGGCGTCGCCTTGCACAAGCACGTGAGTGTGCACATCGATGAACCCCGGCAGCACCGTTGCATTCAACAGGTCGACCACTTCAACGCCAGGAGGGGCGCTCCCTCCGGCTGTAACGGATACAATTTTGTCTTTTTCGATCAGGATGAGAGGATTTTCCAATGGCTTCTCACTCTTGCCATCAATCAGTCTTGCAGCACGAATCGCAATCCGCGTCGGCGCCTGCCCGGCAGCTAGGATAGAAAACAAGAGAAATGAGGCAAGCAAGACAAGAATCCTGCGCATGGGAGGCCTCCTCTTTATCGGCGGCAAGTCTATCAGGGCCTCGTTCTGGGTAGGAATAGTGGGCTGAACGTTAGGGCTTGAGCAGCCAGTATTTCGACTACCGGCCGACAAGTCGGCCCCATAAGTTCCGAATTGCCCGTGATCTGGACACGATGTCTGTTGTTTCGAAATGCGCTGCCACTACAAATCGTGTAGAACGGGCTTCGGGTGCACCAAAACTCCGATCTTGCGCTATACTCCTGCCCCGCCGTGATTCGCTGCGGCGAGTGATTCTTCGCTTTGCGCGGACGTTTCACATCTATGTGCCCAAGTGGCGCCGGGACAATGAGAAAACGGTCCGTTGGTTCCGTCTCAGCCCGCAATATCACAAGGCGTGGCACGCCAGCTTCCCGCCCGATTTGTGGCCGGCCGAAGAGGAGGAGACTGACGATGGACGAACCCTTCTTCGACTAAAAGATGGGAGTACGTTGGTAGCGCTCGAACCACTTCGGCCGCGCCGAACATAATTGGTTGGGGCTGAGGAAGCAAGAATGCGTGGACACGATTTGAAGTTCGTAAAAGAGGCGCTCGAAGACTCGATCCAGCATTGAAGGGCTGTGAGGACGAGCCGGGCTATAAAACCGCAATTGTGCTTCTCGCTGCCCTTGAGTTAGGACCAAACGTGGAAGCACTTTCACGTCACGGGATACTCGCCGAAATTCATTAAAGAAATTGCCTGGCGCTCAGTGGAGGCTGGGTTGTGGACGGATGACGATGTTTGTTGTGACTACTGGCTCGCTCAGGATGGCCAAGTGAGATTCGGTGTTTTTTGGATGGATACCTTAGTTGCCGAATGCGTCTTAGTTCGCAGGTGGACAGAAGAAGATGGCGCATATCGCTATTGGTCAAAAAAGCATGCACCTAAACTACGGCCTTCCACAGAGAACAAGCTGTTGCAGTAGCAAACGCCTGAAGCGGATCTGTCGACTAAAGCACTTGAAGGAGGAACCGGTGGGCATCTCAAGATTAGCCGTGACAACCCGAAAAGAAGTTCGAGGTGAGGTTCTATACAACGCCGGAGATTTCGACGAAATCCAGACGATCGGGACTGAAGGCATTGAGCGTGATCTTCTTTTGGAGACCGTCCAAATCCATCGCTCTGATACAGGCGATGCGGCCTGGGACTTCCAGCGAAGGTTCAAGATTGGGACGCTACTGCACATCTCAACGACAATCGAGGCCCGAATTGATTACCCCGATTTGGATAACCCGTAAGGCTCCATCTCCGATGCGGGCTTCAGCTTGACGTCCGAGACACGGACGGCCAATCCCCGAGGAGGAGCCCGGGGCGTAATCCAGGGCTTCATCCCCCAGATGCAGAGCTACTGAGGCTAGCATGCAGAACCATCAGACGACAGTCGGCTGCTCCAGCGCCTGCTCCAGCGGTAGCTGGTCTTTGCTGAGCAGAGCTTTCATCATCTTCTGATTCTCTGCCATCCGCTCCCCCAAAATCTCCAGCAACTGTCGGCAGAAGTCGGGACGCTTTTGCAGCAACGAATCCAGCTCGCTAAGACTCCAAAAAGCGAGTTCGGTGTCCTCAGTGACCGTTGCAGTCATGGCGTAATTTCTCCGAGTGAGGGTAGCGGGTAGGCCGACTAATGCACCCGGACCATAAACGCGCGCCAATGCCGAATCGACCCCAAAGTCCAAACTCACTCTGCCTCGAACGATGACGAACATTCCGTCGGCCTTCTGACCGCGTCGAAACAACACATCTGTTTTCACCTTGCGAATCGTTTCACCATGGAGTCGGAGGGTGGTTTGCAAATCGGGGCTGTGCGGAGCCATAGCCACTCCCTTCGGGAGCAAATTACCTTGAGGTTAGTCTGGAACGACAGTGGCTGGTGTGAGACAGGTCACCGATCTCGGTGATATTGAGATTGCAGGAATTGCGAACCGACTATGCAGCTCGACGGTCGACGGCCATCCTCTGAGAGGTGATCTCATCCTGCCGTCTAAATTCCTGGTAAAGCTCCGCAACTGACCCAGGACCAAAAACGACCTACCCTATAGGTGTGTTCGTCGTCACAGACGCTCGCGGCTGTTCTGTGCAAAATGTGGAACGCACTACTCTCTACGACGAGGGCGTAGCGGGCATGCATCCGCGCGTCGCGTTGCGCTCTGTATCTCTCTGGCCCTTCAAATTCCCCTAAGGGGGCGCAGAACGATGCCGAAGCCGGTCCCGATTGAAACCCTCCAGAAGCTAGCAGTCGCAGGTTCACAGGCAGGGCTCAGTTTCGATTACATGATTTCGCTCTTAAGATCCGGATTCACAGTCGAACAAGCGCTGAAGCTAGTGGAATCCGGCCTATTTGATCCGGCAAAAGAAAATTAGCGTCGGGAGATAAAAAGATGGCAGACGATCAACATGAACGACTGGAGTCCTTCAGAGCCTTTATCGAAGCAGCAGAAGAAGGCGCATTAATACCGCCCGTCTCCGAAGATGATCTCAGACGCCTACACGAGGCTGCCGCAGACATGGGAAAGAGGCGTGTCGGCAAGGACGTAATGGTTGGTGTCGATTTGATGGCCAGGATTTGCAGTCCCGGAGCAAATCTGCCCGCGGTGTGGCTCCGATACACCCAACTCAGACATCTGATTCGGCAGGGCCTCCTTGCCGAATGGCAACACAGTGCGGATTGGGACGCTGCCGTGAATCGAGTGGCCGCAAGCATCCCCATGAAAGGTTTTGAATTGAACCAAGTGGCGTTTATTCAGCGTCTGGAGCACAAGGCCGCTGCGTGAACTGCTGGCCTGTGGCCGCAGGGAGTGCTCCCCGCTGGACTGCCAGTGGCCCTCTCCCCAAGAGTGCTACTCGGGTAAGATCCCCACGTCTGGAGACCTCGACCGAGGCCCGAACTAAGGCCCACAAGCAGTCCAGCGCGGTGAACGCGGCTCGCCAAGATGCCAATAGCTTTCGTTGAGACCAGGGCCTCAAGCTGTCGGCCCTGTGGGGAGGCTCTTACACTCGCGATTGTGATCGAGAAATGGCGTTACAGTCAACGATGCCGGTAGTAGGGCCCTATGTGCCCACGGCAGGATCTGCGCGGTCCCCAGCACCCGCTTTCCTGCTGTGAAGATGACGGGGCCTGTTGGCATGACTGTACGTAATGTGATCGTAGCCGTGAAAGTTACGACCTGACCCTGTGTTGTTGAGTTCTGCGACGAATTGAGGACACTTTGCTGGTGGTTTTCCTTATTACCTCGTTTAAAAGGGAAGACATACTGCCCTGCTTCATCGTATCCCCGAGATAAGCTGCCGTGACTTGATACACATTTACATTAAGGTTCGATTTGATCAAAGTGGCCATTCCGCTCGCTCCCGCTGAGAACAACGAACATTCCTGACGCTCTCTCGCCCCTGCGAAACAGCACAGTGGATCTGTCTTTCCGAACCTTGGTGCAACGTTGTTGGAGAACGGAAAGAAGGTCATAGGAACCAGAACCGGACATTGGGCCCTCCCTGCTCGAATCACGAACGCACCAACCGAGTCCTGCGGTTGACGCCTGTTGCGCTGTGAGCCACCGCACGCCGAAATGTGGGCCGTGTCACATCAGGGCGTCTCCAATTCGTGTGACATGTATGGCGTGAAACGCTGGATGTGTTATCTACTTTCGCTCCTACGGCGGCATCGTCCGGATTGTGCGCATTGTGGCAATCAGGAGACTTGCTGGGTTGAGGTCAAGCAAAGATTGAAGGATTTGGGCTGAGTTGCGCTATTCCCCAGCCAAGAGATCGCAATCGAACTACGCGCCCCACAGTCTTCGATCAGCGTCTCGGAGGATAGTTCTCGATTTGAGCATCTGCTAATAAGGTTCAATACGATGAACCGACTGAGAGGATCAGTCCGGCTTTGATGGCGACGTTGCAGAAGGTCTCAAACTTTATCTGGCGGCACTCCGCGCACCTTAGCTGACTGAGTAATCCGTCAGTGCACATCTTGGCGCGGCATTCGCGGCAGGTCACACTTGCTTCCTCCCGATGCGCCCCGCTGGACCGCCCGTGTATGCCTTCCCCCCAGAAAGCTTTGCTGCTGGCCCTTCCCCAAAAACAAAAGAATCTGACAGCAAGACACAAGCAGCCCAACGCGGCGCATCGACAGAAAACGAACTTGAACGCTTTTTGAAGCTAGGGCCCTGAGAGACAATCGACCACGAACTCTGGTAATTGAGGCCTAGCAGGATGCGGAAAAACTCGATTCGAAGCGAGCCCGGTACCATAAAACTCTCTTGTTTCCACAACACAACCTGATAAGAAGAAAGTATGCGTGGAAAAGACGAGCAACAGTTAGACGTGTTTAGCTATATAAGCCCCGAGCAGCGAGTGCCGCAAGACCACCCCTTGCGTCCTCTTCGGGTCATGACCGATGAGGCATTAAAAGCACTGCAACCACGGTTCAACAAGCTGTATGCCAAAACCGGGCGACCGTCGATCGCGCCGGAGAAGTTGTTGCGGGCGCTCCTTCTGCAAGCGTTGTACTCGGTGCGTAGTGAACGAATGTTGATGGAACAGCTCGACTACAACCTGCTGTTTCGCTGGTTTGTGGGCTTGAACATGGACGATGCCATTTGGGATGTGACGGTGTTCACCAAGAACCGCGAACGGCTACTCGATGGGGACATTGCCGAAGCCTTCTTCCAAGCGGTGCTGCAGCAGGCAGGCGAGCGGAGTCTGCTCTCGGACGAGCACTTTACGGTGGACGGAACCCTGCTGGAGGCTTGGGCGAGTGTGAAGAGTTATCAGCGCAGGGATGCCAAGAACGTGGTTCCACCAGACGACCCTGGCAATGCGACGGTGGACTTCCGTGGGGAGAAGCAGTCGAACCAGACGCACGCATCGAAGACAGACCCGGATGCAAAGATGGCGCGCAAAGGCAAGGGCAAAGAAGCGAAGTTGAGTTACAACGGGAATCTGCTGATAGAAAACCGCAACGGGTTGATCGTGAACACCAAGGTGTTCGAGGCCAATGGAACGGCGGAGCGCGATGCCGCGCTGGTGATGCTGGAACAAATTCCGGGAAGCAAGCAGGTGACCGTGGGGGGCGACAAGGCCTACGACACGGCGGATTTCGTGGCCGAGTGCAGAAACTTAAAGGTCACGCCGCACGTGGCTCAGAACCTGGAACGAGCTGGTGGGAGCGCCATTGATGCTCGTACGACGCGGCACACCGGATATGTCATCAGTGAGAGGAAAAGGAAACGAGTGGAAGAGTGCTTCGGATGGCTGAAGACGATCGCGCTGTTGCGGAAGGTTCGGCATCGTGGCGTCTTCAAGGTGGGATGGGTCTTCACCTTCGCTGCGGCTGTCTATAACTTAGTCCGTCTGCGCAACCTGACGATGCAAGCGCCGTAAGTCAACGCCACGCTGTGCTGGAAAACGATCTACAGGCCACAGCGGATGCAGTCACAACTCTCCCCGTGTCACGAAAATCGCAAAACCTGGACCGCATTGCAGGTCGCGTCGTCGTTTTTCCGCATCCTGCTAGGGGGAGTGGTCTTACATTCGCGAAAGTAATCCACCACGACGGCATTCACGAAGCGCTTGCGGCAATCACTGACGGTTACCGTGTCGACTCCTCGCGAATTTGCTGCACGTAAAGATCGTGCAACTCTTTCTCCAGCGGGAGCGCCGACCAAACTTCATCGATAGCGATCTGTGGCATGGGCCGCCAGAAGTCTAGTTCCTTACTCTCCTGCCCCAGCAGCCCGAGTGAATTCCAAATTGTCGCGAAGTCGCCGCACGAACACCTCTTGGTCGAAATGAACACCGTTCATTGGAATGGTCGCCGCCAGTTGGTATACAGCGTCGTCCAAGGCTGCACCGCGCTGCCACTCCGCAAGAACACCCTGTCGCAATAACAACCTCAGTTGCGTGTGACGCAGCCACACCGCGGGCAGATTCGCGCCGGGGCTGCAAGCGCGGGCCATCAGATCGACGCTGACGTACCCGTCCTTGCCGCAATGACGCTTTGCGATGTCCGCGTACATTTCGTGAAAGCGCCTGAAGTCATCCTCGGCGACTGGCGGAATGGGAGCGCCCTGTTCTGCCGCTTTGATGAAAGCTCGGAAGGACTCCGGTCGGTCAAGTTGTTCATTTGGCATCGTTGTCACTGGCGAGTGTGCACGATATAGGAACGCAGTCACCGCGATTCGGCATCGGTTACAGCAAGAGTTCAGAACTCGCGAGTAGACGCTGGTTGCCCTCAGTTCAGAGGGGAACTCCGTCGTCTTTGAGTCTGGCTGCCGCAGTCCTCCCCCGAGCAGTCGTAGGCCGGCCGTAGCAGGTGTCCGCTACCCCCGGCTTTTCAGTCGATTCATCCAGAGTCACAGCTTGTGAGGGGACACTTAAGGCTCCCGATGAAGAGTACCTCGACGGCGTCATCAACAGTGCATCATGCGGCTCCCACTGTGCTCGCGCACACTTCTCGCGACCGCCACATGCACTTCGGATCGTCGCAGCAACGGCTGATGGCAGTCAGGTTGCCTTGGCTCTTGAACGCCTCTTGCGTAGCATCGTTGACGCACCACACACACCTAACTTCTTTAAGCTGGCTCAGGAGACGGAATTCCACTTTGTTGATGTCTGGACCTCGAGATGAGTTCATGCCCGTTCCCACGTAGTCCCCATGCAGCCTCGATTCGCTGGGCAATTGATGCGTGGACGGTCAGGCAGCGGATCGACTCCGGTCTGGTTCGGCACTGGGCACCCTCTTCGGCAGAACTGAAACGTACCTTGCACTGCCAGTGTGGGCAGCGCAAACAAAATCCTCGCCGCCCTGTTCGTTGACTTCCAGATAATCGGCGATGTCTTCGCAGTTCGAACGATTACACAGAATCAATCGATCCGGTGGATGATCAAGTCGAAAGTATTCCATTGAAATCCTCCAGTGATGATGTCTGCGAGGTTTGACTGGCAAAGACCAGCCTTATCCCACGGCGGTAGCTGCGGAGAACCATTGCTTGGGTATGGAGCGAAAGATTAGCTCATCCAGGGGCACCGTAAAGTCCAGTCCGCAACGCGAGCATGTGAAACCCCAACCTTCGGGATGGCCAAGCCGACTGTTGTCTGCGGACCTATAGTCAATGACCAGTGATCCGCAATCGAGTGCTGGACAGCTAGATGCTGCCGCGACGATGTCATCGTCGTATGTCGAGGCTTGTTTCATGGTGTGTCCTTGCGCGGCATTGTCATGTGCCTTTTCGGGTGGCTTTTGGGAAGAAATGCAACGCTGCTGAGAAAGCGCCCATGTTCGCGGTTTAGAAAGTTGAGTGCGATTTCGGGACCATTGAGAACGGTCTCCAGAAAGGCTTGTTGCAGTCCGGTCGTCACAACTGTTCCGTCTTGAGCCAGACGCAGCATCATCTTTCCAGAACATGGCTCACACAACCAGAAATACTCCGTCGCCCTGGCTTCGGACGAATCTGTGGTTTGGCCAGTGTCGAGCCGAAACAATCTTCCTTCCGCAAGATGAAGAAACGATGTGGGACACGATGTGTTCATGCACTTAGCAAGCATTGCCGTATTCCCAGCCTTCAGGCCCTCACGAGCCGTTCCAAGGCAGGTCTATCTTGGATGGTCAAGGTAGACCCTTTTAATTCCATTAGATTCTTCTTTCTAAAGTCTCCGAGTGTTCTCGTAATCGATTCCCGGCTGGTGCCCATGAGTTGCGAAAGTTCTTCGTGGGTAAGGGACAGCCCCACGCTGACCACTCCGTTCGTGACCTTCCCATCTGCCGCTGATTCGAGAAGGAATTTCGCAACTCTCCCGGAGACTGAGTTTGACAAACCGATAGAACGGACGACGTCATAGGCGCTCTGACAGTCACGGCCGATATTCTGTGCTGCACGCAGGCAGGCATCGCCGTGCACTTTAAGGAACCGAAGGAAGTCTTCCCGACTAACAAAGTCAAGCTGGCTCGGCCGCATCGTCTCCGCTGTCAAGTCATACGGCGTGCCTGTAACTGTTGAATGTAAGCCGAGGACTTCTCCCGGCCTTGCGATCCGCAAAATAAACGTCTTTCCTTCACGCGAGGTGGTGGAGAGCTTCGCCTGCCCTTGACAGAGCACGAAGATTCCACGCGGGGCCTGCCCTTCCACAAAAATGACAGTACCCTGCGGAAACACCGCCGCGTGTTTTATCAGGTTAAACGCCTTCCGAGAATCTTCGGAAAGGGCGCAGAAGAAATCGTCGGAGCGCAGCTTGCAACTCGAACAGCTTTCAATGCAGGGCAACCCATAGGGCGAGTTCATTGATTGTTCCTCATTTGCCTGAAAAGGCTCGGACGGGTTTACTTGTCCTTGTGGGGGCTCGAGTCCGACGCCACGATTTACCAGCTAGATTAAGAAAGAGTTTCGTAACGCGTCTGTTCCAAATTGCTCAGTTTGGCGGCGGGTTAACCATAACCGACGAAATCAGGGAATGACACTCACGACCACAGCGCCGCGCCTCACCCTCCCGGCGCATCCCCCTCCGCCCCCGCAGCTAGTCGTGAAGGACGATCTTGAGCAATGAACTATGCACCTGCAGCCCGCTCTCGTCGTAGTCAATGAGGAGCGGACAGGACAAACATCTTCCCAAGTGCTGCGACCGCTCGATCTCACGATACGGGGTGATCACCCCTCCAACCCCAAATCATTTCGCCTCTAGTTAGGTTTCTTTTCCGCTGGTGGGGAGGAGGGATCGCCACCCATGGGGTGGCCATGCGTCATGCCGCCCATCCCCGAGTCCATGGATTTCATGTGGCTCAGCATCTTGTCCATATGGGTAACCATAAGCTCCCACATGTCCACATTGCTCTGCCAGCGTGCCTTTTCCGCAGGGTCGCTAACCCTAGCCACATTGGCCTTCATCTGTGCAAGGGAGGCCTTCATCTTTTCCAGGTCCGCCTTCGCCCCTTCCATATGCTGCTTGTGCATCTCCATCATCTTCTGATGGTGCTCGCCGCCCATTTGATCGTGGCTACCGGGACCAGTTGTGGATGGAGCCTGCGGGGGTGCATCCTGCGCCCGCGTCAGTGTGGTCAGGGCTAACATCAGGACGAGTAGAAAGCTCATGCGTTTCATCGGATCGCTCCCTTTCAAACGATTTCGCAAGTAACAGACAGTAAAGATGACCTTCGACATTGTCACAATGATCGCTGTGCAAGGCGCTGAGTTTGGGAACAAAGAAGGAACGGCCGCACGTTCTCGGCGGCAATCTTTGTCCATCTGTATGCGCCCCCACACTACACCGACGCACGGATAGCCGTATGGTCAGAATCGACCACTTTTGGGAGCGGAGGTGATCGGTCGACTTTGGGCACAAAGCAACCAAAGCTTCTCTGGACCCACCATAGCGAGCAATACAGAAGGGCCTGGTTCGCGAGTTTTCCTCCGGATTTGTGGCCGGCAGAGGAGGAGGAGGATCCAAATGGGCGGATCTTTCTCAAGCTGAAGGATGGAACGAGGCTGCTGGCTTCCGAACCGGCTTGGAGGAGAAAGAATTAGTGCCACTGATCGCGTGCTACCGGTGCTCTCACCCTCCCAAAGAGTGGACCAATTCTCAGTTGGTGTAATAATTCCATAACAATGTCGGCTCCCATCCGCCGCACGATTCCAGCCTCTTGCCAGATAGGCACACCTGTTCACAATTGACCAGTTTCGGGAGTGCTTCAGGGACTATTGTGGGCGTTAGTCTCTACAAGACAGGAGTGTTTGAGATGCCTGCTCCACTTACAGTACCAATCGCACCAACGGCTCTGCGTTCGCATGAGAAATCATAGCCTAGCAGCAAGGAGAGCGTGGCGGCGATACTCAAACGCTGTAAGACCTGTCTAATCGCAGATTGGTTGACACGAACGAAGAAGGCTCCGCAACTCAACCACCTTCATCTCAGCGATGAGCAGCGCACTGGACATCTTCCCAAGTTGGTTGACGACCTAGTCAAACGTCTGTCCATACCCAACTTGCCCGGTAAAGATAGTGATGCCAGCGAGTCCCCCGCCGCCGTCCAACATGGCAAACTCCGACGAACGCAAGGCTATTCTTCCGCCATGCTGATCCATGAATCACGAATCCTTCAAGTGACCATTTTCGTAACCTTGCAGGAAAATCTGAGCGTGCTGGATTTCAACCTGTTGTTGCCCGATGTCATGACCATTGCTGACGAAGTGGACTCGCAGTTAACCCAAACAATGGAGAGCTTCACCAATGGAGCGCCCAAATCGGCGAAGGCGCAACTTGTGAAGCCGAAGGAATGAATTGGGTCTGAAGACGTTGCTTCTCAGAACAGTGAAGTGGAGCGGTCGGGAGGATTGAACTCTGTTGACCATCTCTATAACTGTTCATTTTTGAACATATTCCCACGATACACTTGAGCCACACTGGATTTAGTTCGTGACGAGAGGCGGTGCTGTATGACTCCGACCGAACGCCCTATTTCCCACAAGGTTCTGCTTGTGGATGACGACGACGCCGTTCGCGACATGATGACTGTGACCCTTGAACACAAGGGTTTCGCTGTTGTCGCTGCCGCCAACGTGACGGAGGCCCTGAAGCTGATCACCACTGAGTCCTTCGATGTTCTAATCACTGATCTCCACATGCCGAACCCCAGCGACGGTTTTGCGGTAATTACCGCAATGCGCCACATCCAACCGAAGGCACTTACGCTGCTGGTCAGCGGATACCCCGACGTGAAGAGTGCTATGGACGCTATCCTTCTGGAAGCGGACGAAATCATCGTGAAACCATTCGAGACCAAGACACTCGCTGATCTCGTCCACGATAAGCTGGTCAGGCCTAAACCTTCTGTTTCTACGCCAAAGGAAAGAGTGGCGGGAATATTGCAGCGTTCCACTGGCATTATTGTCGAAGACTGGCTGGCGAGGGTCAAACAAAACATGCAGCTTACCCGCATTGTTCTTAACGATCAAGAGCGCACGGGCTATCTTCCCAAGCTCATTGACGACTTGATTGTGCGGCTGAGATCGCCCCACATCACCGTAGAGGAAGGCGATTCCATCGATTCCCCTGCTGCCGTCGCCCATGGCAAATTGCGAAGGTCGCAAGGCTACACCTCTGCTATGCTGGTGCAGGACTCACGAATACTCCAAGTAACGCTCTTTGGGACGTTGCAGAAGAATCTGGGTGCGCTGGACTTCAGCTTGCTGTTGCCCGATGTAATGACTATCGCGGATGAGGTCGATTCGCAGTTGACACAGGCGATGGAGGGCTACAATGTCGCGGGGCAGCCAGCAGCGGCGTAGGACCTAAGGAATCTCTGAACAAGTAATGTTCACAGCCAAGCAAACGGCAGAGACCCGGGTAGCGGGTGGTTTGGTTCTCCCCACGAGGGATGCTGTTTGCTTTTGCCCCCGTGAAGGCGGTTCGGCAGCTTCGTGCGGTACTATGCCGCCGTAGCGCACAACAGTCGCTTGCGCGCCAGGAACAGATTCACCAGTGCGCAAGTCACAAACAGGCGGTTCGCATTCTTGTCCAGTCCGCGATAGCGCACCTTGACGAACCCAAATTTCAGTTTCATCACACCAAACACGTGTTCCACCTTGGATCGCACTCTGGACTTGGTGCGGTTCTTCGCCCGTTCGATCTCGTCGATGCGGTCCTTGTAGCGATAGCGCTGGTGGGTAAAGTCCTGGGCGCGTGGCGCGTGCTCGCGCAGCACCTCAGTTTGTCCACGATAAGCCTGATCGCCCCATACCCGCGTCTCCTCGCCGTGCAGCAAGTGGGGCAGCATCGTGGAATCGGCTGCATTCGCCGCCGTCGCCACCACCGAATGAATCAGCTTGGTCTGGCTGTCCACTCCCACGTGCGCCTTCATCCCGAAGTACCACTGCTTGCCCTTGCGCGTCTGGTGCATCTCCGGATCCCGCTCCTGCCGTGCGTTCTTGGTCGAACTCGGAGCATGGAGAATCGTCGCATCCACGATGGTCCCGGTACTGAGGCGCAGTCCCTTCGCCTGCAAGTGTTCGCCTACCCGCTCAAACAGCCGCTCCCCCAACTCGTGCTCCTCCAGCAGATGGCGGAACTTGCACACCGTCGTCTCGTCCGGCACCGGTTCCCGCCCCAGATCGATGCCCACAAACTGCCGCATCCCCGCCGAATCGTACAGCGCTTCTTCCACCCCAGGGTCGGACAGGTTGAACCACTGCTGCAAAAAGTAAATCCGCAGCATTCGCTCTGCCCCTACCGGAGGCCGCCCATTCCCCGCCTTGGCATACACCGGTTCGACCAACGCACACAACTCCGCCCACGGCACCACTTGCTCCATCTCCTCCAAGAACAACGTCCGTCGCGTCTTCTTCGTGTAGCGCTCAAACCCGTTCGCCATGGCCAAGGTTTGCTGTTTCATCTTCTATTAGTCCTCCGCTACCCACTCTATCTTCGACACCGGTGGATATCGGAGAACTTATTCAGAGTCTCCCTAACGTATTCCGCGGCAAGACTGCGAGCATCCCGCTCGGAGGTTTCTGCCACTTTCGCAAGTCGGACGCGCTTGTAAGAACGGCGATACCGCCCGTCCTCGAAAACGTCCTCCCACACGCGAATCGTCCACCACAACCATCGCTTCTTCAGCGAGGGGCCTGAAATCGTCTCCTTGCCATACGCTCCAGTTCTGGAGCGCAGGTGTTCGCCGTCGGCAGGCTATCGGGTTGTGGGGCGTGTGGCAAGTCGCTGTGTCACCTGTCTTGGTTCGTTCCCTAGGTATCTACTTAGCACCCGATGCCTCAGCGTAGGTTTCCTCGCTGATCTCGTTCCCAACAATGCGAGACAACCAACCTTTTCGCGGTGGCCGCTGGACACCCAATATTTTCAGTTGCGCACGTCCAACTCTCCGTTTCCCGTCGCGATTTCATGTAGCATCGAACGTGTCAGTTTCATTTTTCGTCCTCGCTTTTTTGGTTCTTGCCTCTAAGAATCATCCGGATAAAGGTGGGCTCGGGGCAGAGAAAGACCATAGCCTGTTGGTCTTTCTCCAAGTCATCCGGCGTAAAGGAGCCGCCCGTAAGCCTGAAGAAGCTCGCCTCTGCTCGATTCTTTAGTCCCGCCGTTTCCGGTGAGGGCGCATAGCTTTTCGACCAACCCCCAAGCACACAGCGGGCTAAGAGCGGGTCACACTCTCTTAGGGGATCATCTCGGTCCGCGATTTCACTTGGATCATCAGCAGAAGCGCCGGGTCACCAACTCTGCTCCTAATTTCCGTAAGAAACGGCCCCCCAAAAGGAGCCTTGAAGAGGGAGAGCTTCGGGTGGCGGAGGCTACTGCTGGGGTTGGGGCAAGGCGTGCGCGTAGTAGGTATGCGCGTAACCTAGCCGATTTCAAGCCGCACGGCCCCGCGAGGATTTCTCGACCTTCTTCGCCATTTCGTCGACGGCCTCGACTGCCATGCCCTTGACATACACCATTTCGCCACCCAGCCAGCCCCCTACGCCAATGCTGAGCACTCCGACGACTGACAGCATAAGCGGCAGACGGCTGTCCACCGGCAAACGGAATCTGAGCCACAGATTGATCGCAAAAATGACGACCGCGCCCAAGTTGACCGCCAGATGGAAGTTGGCGATGCGTTTCATTTCAGCTTCATCGATCGAGAGGTAGTCGATCAAGCCCGGCACGGCAGCAAGAATTGCGCCGACAATGCCGCCCGCCACGCAGTAAGTCGCGACTGTTTGCCAGACGGCATTACCACTTACCAGGTGCATCACGTCGCAAACCAGCGCAAAGACCCACAATCCGATTGGAAGTCCCACCAGCATCGGATGCAGGGGGTGTTTCTTGATACTTGCCGGGCTTGACATAGATTTCTCCTCTTAAACTGATTAAGCCGCTCGTCGGCACCCCACCTTAGTTGCTCCATGGGCCGCGAAGGTTTGCCGGATGGTCAGGAATCTTCAAGAGGGAGCGCAACATGGAAAGCTTTTGGATGATTGGCTGAGGGGGGCTGGCCACTGGCGTCTTTAAGAGCTACGTGAAAAATTCCGATATCGCCGAACTGCTGGCCCGGGCGGCCGCAAATGCCAAGCAGCCGCTACAACATCTTTAACTATCGAGAAGAGAATGTCCGCATCGATCACAACCTCGGGACGAAGCTGAGCATGTTTGGACGATTCCTCGATGATTCGATTCCCACGCAGGAGCCGGGAGGCCTCTTCACCGGCCTCGGGATTCCTGGGGTTGCCAACACCAGCACGAACGCGCCGGGCCGGAACGTCGCAGTGCACGGAACCGTGACGTTCACGCCGACGCTGTTGCTCGACGCGGGCTATGCCTATTCGTACGGCGCTGTACTGAGCACGCCCAGTGGGCTTGACCTGGTGGCGAATTCGCCCGATATCCGACCTACGCTGCCTTTTGGATTGGCGCCGCGAATTCCCGACCTCTCATTTGGAGATGGACAGGTGCTGTCGGGATTCGGTCCTTATCGCGACTACAACCGCAATCACAACGCCTTTGGAAATCTGACAAAGACGATCGGGCGCCATCAGTTGAAGGTCGGCGCCAGTGTCAACTACTACACCAAAGATGAGAACGTGAACGGGTTTGGGGTGAACAACGGAACTTACACATTCTCAGACTCAGGCGGCGGAGAGAATGTTGCAGCTCCATCAGACGGAACGTTCGTCCAGGAATGGGCGAACTTCTTGCGGGGCTTCGCGAATTTTGGGCAGACTAACATCGACTTCCGCGCACTGGTCCACCAGAGACAGTTTGAGGTCTATGGGCAGGACGAGTGGCGCATTACTCCGACTTTCACGCTGAGCTACGGTGCACGCTACTCGCTGTTTTTTGCACCGACCTACGGCAATGGATTGCTGACCACCTTCGATCCAACCCGTTTCAATGGCGCGAATGTCCCCGCGATCGACAGCAACGGACTCTACGTCACGGCGCCCACGACTCCTTATATAAACGGCATTCTCATTGGCGGACAAGGATCGCCCTATGGCGATGCCGTGCAGCAGACCGCCAAGAAAGGACTCGCTCCACGAATTGGAATGGCATGGGATCCGCGCGGCAACGGCAAGACCTCGATTCGCAGCGGTTTCGGGATCTTCTACGATTCGCCCGCCGTCAACAGCATGGAACAGTTTCAGCCAGGCAACCCACCGTTCGTCCAGTCCACATCAATCTCCGATACGTCCGTCAACGATCCGGCCTCCGGGATTGCCAACGTGAATCTGACGCCACCCGACATCGGCGGAGTTCTCCCCAACTGGAAGCAGCCCTACTCTATGGATGTGGAGCTTCGATGTGCAGCAGCAACTCAGTCCGAAAACGACGCTGGGGGTGGGATATTACGGCAGCGTAGGCCGCCATCTGGTAGGCGTTCTCGATGTCAACCAGGCGCCCCCGGGAGCGTTTCTGAACATCAGCTTGACCTCGCCGGTGGGCGCTGGCACACCAACCCAGCAACTGAATCAAGTGCGGCCTTTCCTGGGCTATGCTTCGATCGATCTGTTCAGTCCGATTTTCAATTCGAACTACCATGGATTGCAGGCGCAATTGCGGAGGCAGTTCTCGTCGAACTCCACGGTGACGGTGAACTACACCTGGTCGCACGCGATGGGAACCGCCACCAACGATTTCCGCGCTCCGCAGGCCAGCTACGACATCGCCGCCGAATACGGGAGTCTTGATTACGATCGACGCCACATCTTCTCGGCCACCTACGTGTACGAGTTGCCTTTTTTGAGGAACCAGCAGGGATTCGCCGGACACGTGCTGGGGGGCTGGGAAGTGGCCGGGATTTTCCTTGCCAACAGCGGCAGCCACCTGACGGCGTCGCTTTCGCGCGATCCCGCGGGTCTCGGACTGCGCGATCCCAATACGTTCGAAGGCGGTCGACCGGACATTATCGGCGATCCGAACAAAGGTGCGCCCCACAGGCTCGGCAAATGGTTTAACGCTTCAGCGTTCACGGCGGTGCCCTCGGGCGAGATCCGACCGGGCAACGAGGGGCGGGGCACGATCGTTGGGCCGGGCTATTTCCGGTGGGACGCGTCGTTGTACAAGAACACCCACATCACCGAACGCGTGAACCTCCAGTTCCGGGCGGAGGCATTCAACGTGCTGAACCATACGAACTGGAACAATCCGGCGTCGACTTCGCTGACCAGCGGGGTCTACAACAAGATCACGACGGCTCGAGATCCGCGGCAGCTGCCGTTAGCCCTGAAGCTGATCTTTTAGCCTCGAAAAGCAGGGGATTCTGGAGCCATTTTTGGCCCTTTGAAGCTTTTGGCTATGACATCGAAGCGCGTCCTACATTGTCGAAGTAAACCTCGTCTGCCCATATTGCACACCGCTGTACCGGACATTTCAGGGTTTGAACTAAAACGCGATTGAACTCACTCCCAGATATCACAAACCTTGAGCACTTCTGAACAGTCCGGTCGCTGTCTTGAGCCGTACTATTCAAGCTGAAGAGCAACCCCTTTGGCGTGGCCTTGGAAGGGTAAACAGGAGACTGGCAGCGGTACTGCGCTCCTGGGAAGGCAGCGCCCGATCGCCCAATTCCACCGCTCCTCTGCATAGCGTCGCTCACCGGCCGCTAGGTAAAGCTTCGTGAACTGCGGATTTATCGAAAACGGCAGCCGCGCAAATTAACAAGAGGCTAAAAGACGGCACTAAGTAACGGACAATCGGTAACGCCGTGACCACGGTCATCGCCCAGAAGTAAAAAAAGATGCTCAAGGTGACCAATACGAAGTTTCGTTGCGCGCGACCGCCCCTCAAAGCCTTCCGCAGTCCAAGAATCACCAAGGGGATATAGCACAACTGAATCACAGCTACGGCCCCTTCAAATCCTTGCGATTCGCTGCCATACCAACTGCGGATGGCCTTCAGAAGGAACAACTCTATGACTGATACTGGTTGGCTTTGGGCCCGGGCGAGTAAAAAACGCGCAATGCTGGAGGTTGTTTTTAGGCTCGGATAATGAGCGACAGCATCTTGCGTCAGTACGCGCACGGGACCAGGCATAGGGATTGGTTTGAGGCCCCTCACCGTCCCGAAGGTAAGTCCATCAATCAGCGCATTCGGCCCGTTTGTGCAAAGGGGAATCCAGTATCCGCTGGCCCGCCACGCCCATATTTCCCACGGAGAGATCAGAAGGACATACGCGATCACCACACAGAGTGAAAATAGCCCCCGTTGCCGGTATTGGCCATTTACCTCACACGCCCAAACAAGGCATACAAATACGGCAGGTAACGCGATACTAAACGGTTTTATCAGGGCTGCGATCGCAAGTATTCCGCCTACCGCGAGGCCATACCAAACCGGGTGTTTGGAATCGACCGACCACAGAAGGAATAAGCATACGGCCAGCAGAAGAAGGGAGGTCAGCGCCGCCGAGGCATCGGGCTGCTTGGTCAACCAAAGATGCAAGGGGTATGTGGACCACAACAGGGAAGCCGCAACAGCAACTCTCAAGCTAAACACGCGCATCGCAGTTAGGCCAACCAGCACGCCGCTGCATACGACAAAGCCGGCTTGCAGAATCCGCAACCCTAGGCCACGATCGGCAGCTAGCGCGTCCGAAAACCAAAAAGCGGCGGCGTAGAGCAGCGGTATGCCTGGCGGGTACTGTAGGGCTGCCTTGGAGCGCAACACGAAGCCCTCCCCGCCCACGAGATTCGAAGCTAGAGGACCGTAGTACATCGCGAAGTCACTGCTCTGATTCGCCCTCCAATGCGCGGGTAGTACCAGCAAGAACACAAGATGGGCAGACAGCGCTGCAAGGGCAAAGAGCGATATCAGAATGACTCGCTGTTGAGCAGGTGGCTCGTTCTTGATTCGGGCCTCAATAATACAAAGCCGCTCGCGGACCCAGCGGGTGCCTAACACCGAATCAAGCGGTGTCCCGTCGCTCATAATGACGCGGTGCTATTTCGGATTGGCCGACGAGTTCGCGCGATTGCCTGGGATGGCGCCTTGAACGAGTTCAGTTGAGTGGCCCTGATCGCGGTAACGGGAGCTTTCGCATGAAAGTCGTGCCAGGAACCCGTGTTCAGTGTCCCTCGGTTAGGGTATCCAAAGTATAGGTGCAACCAATTGTATGCAACCTCTTCAAAAGTTTGCCAACTCACTCGCGTCTCTTCCGCGAGTGGACCCGAGCAACCTCTGGAGAATGGAACCTGCGCAAACCTATTTTTAAATCGATCAACGTACCAACAAGACCGTTTGGCCGCCCGTGAAAGCATTTTTTCGTTGCTGAAGTCCGGCAGGTTCGAATTGTGGCGCATCTGGTCGATGATCGCAAACTCGCGATATCCGAGCTGCCATAGGCGTTGGAGATACTCGAACTTCTCCGCCTCGACTGAAACATACTGCGGAAGTGGAAATGCATGTAGGCACTTTAAGCAGGACGCTTCGGCACCTTCCACATCCAATTTCAAGTAGTAGGGCACGCCATATTTCTGGAGAAGCATGTCAAACGTTATGCATTCGACTTCGATCGCGCGGCACTGATAGCCGTTGCGCGCGGCACGGGCGCGATCAAGTGAGCTAAATACATCCCGTTCATCGTTGATCCAAAAGTGTGCCCTTCCGGGATGGTCGCTAATCCCAACCTCTTCGATCAAAATTCGCCCGGCATCCACTTCTTTCTGAAACCGACGACGGCCTCGCTCCGCGAGTGTTGGATTTGCTTCAACCGCCACTACCCGATACCCTCTCGACAAGTAATAGGCGGAGTCGTCGCCGTTGTTCATACCGATGTCGAAGATCACTCGCGCCCCGTTTGTTGTGTCTCTGGTATCCGACTGGAAGGGAACAACACTGTTCTCTGGGTTTCGAGATGTGGCGCCATGCATGGTCACTCCATCAGAAGGGTTTTCCCCGATAGGGTCTTCCCCGTGTTCGTGCCATCCCCGCGAAGGGCTGCATTCTAGCTCGGATCGATAGGTAGCGCTAGAACTTTCCATCCCTACAATGGCATCCAGAACTTGCCCCGTGGCTCCGAGGAGCGTCCTGCGATGTCTTGTCACTACCCGTTACATCCTCCTGCTCAGGTCAAGACCTTGCCTGCATGAACCTCCCGTCGTAAAAGTTGGTAGCTCCCCCCAGGAACGCTTGGGCCATTTGAAGTGACCAAAGGTACCCCGCGCCCGGTGACCTTCGAGTGCGCCAGGTCACAGACGATCCCCGCATTTGGACATACACTAGTTTCGGCCGTCGTTCTCCCCCCGACCCGCGTCCACCTATCTTGCCCACTGAGCCGTACATTGAGAAACCCGCTCCCGCGACAGACCGGACTCGGGAGCTGCCCGCAATCGCGCTAGGCAGCGGTGTCACCCTGGCCGCCACGCTTAACGTCCTCCGTCAGAGCGGGATTTCTTCGTACGCGCTCTGCCCGGAACTGGACTTCGTGCGCCACTCCCGCTGGTACCGGCCATTGCCCACAGGCCTGCCCAACCCCCACCCGGCGGATCTGGAAGCCATGCTCGAAAGCCTGAACATTGAATCGGCTGTCCTGCTTCCTTGCTCCGACGACTGGCTGCAAGCCGTAGCCATGCTGCCTCCGGGTCTAGCCCGCCGTTTTCCTTCGAGCACGTCAGCGAACTGCGTTGAACTGTTGACCAACAAGTGGCGCTTTGCCCAATTGCTCCAGCAATTGGGCCTTCCCTGCCCGCGCACGCATCTGATTTCTTCGCGCGAACAGTTCGACGCCCTGCCAGATTCCGAATTTGCCGGCGCCATTTTGAAGCCTCTCTCGTCGGTGGATTTCGCCTGCCGGCACGGCGTCAAGGGCTACCTGGTTGAGAATCGCGCCCAAGCGGCCGCGCTCATCCACCAGCTCGACCTTCCTATCCTGCTGCAGGAGTTCATTCCCGGCCCGCCCAACGCAGGCTACTTCCTCGACGGCTTCCGCGATAGAACCGGTCACATCTCTGCTATCTTCGCCCGTCAGCGTCTCCGCATGTATCCCTCGAAACTGGGAAACAGCACACTGATCGAAAGCCTCCCGCTGCACTCCCTGCAGGACGCGGTTCTCCCTTTGGAATACCTGCTCGGGAGGATTTCTTATCGAGGCGTATTCAGCGCCGAATTCAAGTTTGATGAACGCGACCGTTCGTTCAAAATGATCGAAATCAATGCTCGTCCCTGGTGGTACGTCGAATTTGCCAGCAACTGCGGGGTCGACGTCTGCACCATGGCGTATCGCGACGCCCTCGGTCTCCCGGTCGATACCATCGACAACTACGAAGTCGGGCGCCGTTGCGCCTTCGTACCCAACGATCTGCGCGCTTGGAGACTGCAGCGCCGAAGCTTGAACACCAGCCTCTGGTCTTTTCTTCGGGCCTGGCTTCGCTGCGACAGCACACCCTTCCACTGGAATGACCCCGCTCCCGCTCTCCACTATCTCGGCCAAATTCTTATTGCCTTCGTCGGCGCCGAACTCAATTCACGGGCGGCACGGAACGGTCAGGTCCGGACCCCGGACGGCCGTCCGTCCGAAGACCGGGTGGCGATTTCCACCCCCCGAATTCAGCCCGCCAGCCTGACAAAGTAACTCCGGTCCCGCCCGTCCCTGGTGCGTTCACCCGTCCATCACCCCATGTCCTAACGGGCGAATCCCGGCCCAATCCAATGCTAAAATGGCCAAAATCGCTAAATACCAATGTGGTTTTGAAGGTCACGGAGTTGACCCAGTTTTCTGCCGATCTCTAGCGAGGGTGCCCTCGTTCCTTTGGAGGTAGGCCGCTGTCCTCGGGAGAAGGCTTCGTCATCAGCGTGCCTTTCCGCAGGCCTGCGGCACCCATGTCGGAGACAGGCTCCCGAAGGATTGGCGCCGGTTCAGGAAGTCAGCAAGATGTTTACCGCACGTCCGGATTTCGGTCGAATTTCAGAGGAACCATGGGCATCCGACTTTGTCGCTACTTTCTTCTTTTGTTCGTGTTTGGAGTTACCACCCTCTCGCAAGCCGACAACGCTTTCGATCTATCCGGTCCCCGCATCGACATCAAAGTGACGCGCGCCGGCAAGACCCTGCCGATCGCCCAGGTCCCAAATCTGCAAGCCGGAGACCGCATCTGGGTCCGTTCCCAGATGCCTGCCAGCCAGTCGGTCCACTACCTGCTGGTAGCCGCCTTCCTGCGAGGCTCGACGAATCCGCCCCCGGATCATTGGTTCATGAGGGCGGAGACCTGGAACAAGGATGTGCGCGAAGAGGGCATCGTCTTCACCGTACCGCCGGACGCACAGCAAGCCCTGTTGTTCCTGGCTCCTAAAACCGGAGGCGACTTCAGTTCCCTGCGATCAGCCGTTCAGCGCAAGCCCGGTGCATTCGTTCGAGCATCCCAGGACTTGAGCCAGGCAAGCCTCGACCGAACCCGTCTGGACAAGTACCTGAACGCCGTTCGGCAAACCTCTGCCAGCGATCCCGCAAGCCTCCATGAAGTTTCCTCACGCCTGGCTCGAAGCCTGGGAATCAAGCTGGACGAGCAATGCTTCGATAAGCCGACCGAGCAGCAAGCACCCTGTCTCATGCGCAACACCGACCAGCTCGTTCTGGAGGATGGACACAGTCAATCCATGGTCGCGGCCCTCACATCTGCTCCGAACATGGACTTGGTCGGGGTGATCAGCGGCAGCAAGTTCGGCGGGGGTGGCGCATATAGCTCCTACATCGGCGCCTTCGTCGACGTAGCCCACATCATGGAAAGCCTTCACACTGCGGAATACCAGTACATTCCTGCGCTGGCCCTGCCCAAGGATGAGCAGGTCGATCTCAAGCTGAATAATCCGCCTTCGTTCAACAAACCTAAATCAGTGCTGGTGATGAGCTTGCCGGCAGTGGAGGCGGCGCAATTCCCTCCCCTGCGTGCGGTGGATCCGAAGCAAATATTCTGCCTGCAGACCCCATCGCTGGTTCTTCCCGCCGAAGGCGCTCCCCTGGTTTTTTCCACTCCGCTCGCCCATGATTTTGTTCTTCACGTCGATGGCAAGGCAGGCACCAGTCTGGACTTACCGGCGCATGCGGATCCCTTGCACGGGGGCTTCGCCATTGACACCAGCCGGCTCCGCACCGCCAACCTCGAAGCCGATCTGCATGGCACCCTTCGCGGCTACTGGGGTTTCCAGCCCATCGACGGCCCGGTCTTCCAGTTGCGCAGCTCTCAGACCTCGCAGTGGGAGATCGCGTCCGCTGACCAGAATAGTCTGATCGTGGGCCGCGAAGACACGCTGCATCTCCACTCTCACGACGCAACCTGCGTGGACGATGTGAGCTTGAAAGATCAGCACGGCAATATGCGTAAGACCACCTGGAAAGTAGAAAAATCCGACGAACTGAAAGTACAACTGCCCCTCAAAGATGACGCCCCGGGAGCGGTGACCGTCCTGGTAAAGCAACATGGCCTTTCCAAGGCCGATGAAGTGACCCTGCACACCTATTCGGAGGTGGGCCGCCTTGATCGCTTCACGATTAATGCAGGTGACCAGCACGGAGTCCTAAAAGGCACTCGCCTCGATGAGGTTGCCGGACTCGAACTCAACGGCGTTCACTTCCTTCCCGCGGGTTTGTCGCGGGTCCAGGAACAGGATCAGCTGAAGCTCTCCGCCTCGGAACCCGCCCTCACTTCCGGGTTGCATGCCGGAGAAAAGCTGCAAGCCAAGGTCGCGCTCAAGGACGGACGCATCGTGCCGCTGCAAACCTCGGTGGACGCTCCCCGTCCCAAAGTCAGTTTGATCAGCAAGAACGTTCAGCTGAATTCGCCTGCAAATTCTGCGACGATTCGCCTCGCCAATCCGGACGATTTCCCGCAGGATGGCCGACTTTCTTTTTTCCTTAAGAGCGAAATCCCTTCCGCATTCCCTCGCGCCGAAAAAATACAGGTCGCGAATCAGGATGAATCATCGCACGTGGAACTTACCCTGGCCGATGGTGGCTTGACCTTGCAGGATTCGCAAACCGTATTGGCAGTGCTCGATCCCCTCAAGAGCCTTGGAGGCTCAGTGTTTGGCCCGCTACGGTTTCGACCAGTCGATGCCGACGGCGTCCCGGGCGACTGGCAAGCGCTCGCGAATGTAGTACGGGTCCCGTCCTTGAAAGATGTCACCTGTCCAGACAGCCCCGACAAACAATGCACCTTGAACGGCACCAACCTGTTTCTGATCGATTCCATCGCCGCCGACTCGGAGTTCAAACACAGCGCGCCCGTCCCGGTGGGATTTTCGCAGACTGGAATCGCCGTGCCCCGCCCGAACGGGACGCTCTTATATATCAAGCTGCGCGACGATCCCGCAGCCGTAAACCTGGTCGCCTTGCCGGTTCTGCCGGAACGCAACTAGCCGGGGCGTCCATCACCTCGGGCGTCCATCGCCTCAGCGGTGCCCCTATTGCGGCGGCGCTGGAGATTGCGGCGGTTGCGCAGTCTCGGGTTCTCGCGGAGCTTGCATGGTCGGCGCGCTCTGGTTCATAGCCGGCTGGCTCGAGGGCGGGACCTCTGGCTGCTGCTGCAAAGCGCCCGTGGCATTGCCGATAGCTTCTCCAGTGACAACCAGATCGACCCGGCGATTCAACTGCCTCCCGGTCGGAGTCGAGTTGGTGGCGACCGGCTGACTCATTCCAAACCCCTGAGAGTCGATGCTGTCAGGCTTGACCCCCTCCGCCATCAGGAAAGCTTTGACACTGCCGGCGCGTTGCTCGGACAGCTGTTGATTGAATTCGGCCCCGCCCACATTGTCCGTGTGACCCTCGACTTGAATATGCAGGTTTGGGTAGGCCAGCAGGATGCCCGCAACTTTTGCGAGTCGTTCCCGCGTCCCTGCTTTCAAGGTGTACTTGCCGGTGTCAAACAAAACGTCCGGCATGTCGACGATTAGGCCGCGTGCCGTCTCGCGTGTTTGCAGAACCCGGTTGAGTTGCTCGAGCAGCCGTTGCCGCGTCACTTGAGCCTGTTGCTCGGCTTGAAGGCGCGCCTGTTCGGCTTGTTGAGCTGTGGCCTGGGCCTGTTGAGCCTGGGCTTGCGCAACCTGCTGCTGTTCAACCGCCGCAGCCCGCGCCGCCTCGGCTTCTTGCCGAGCCCGCTCGGCGTCCGCCTTCGCCTGCTCCGCTGCACGGCGCTCCTGTTCCGCCTCCGAACGCTGGCGCGCTTGTTTCTCCGCCTGGGTTCTGGCGGCGGCTTCGCGCTGCTCAGCCTCCTGGGCTTGGGTGCGCGCGTCCGCCTCGCGCTGTTCGCTGGCACGGCGTTCTGCTTCCCGTTGTTCTTCCTGTCGCAGCCGGATGGTCAGCACCCGGGCGTCCTCCGCGGATTGGACAGCGCCGCGGGCAACCGTAGCGATCGCTTTGCTGCCCTGCTTACGCACCAGGTAATCTTCGCCTCGTTGGAGGAAGTCTTCTGCTTTATGAAAGGAGTCGGCGGCATAACGTTCCGCACCTTCCGCCCGGGCGATCGCAACCGCGTTACGTGCTTCCAGCAGATCGGTCGGCGTTTTCGGATCAGCGCTGGTCGCCGGTAGCCGTGCCGCATCGAGGTCCATGGTGTATTGGCCACGTTCGAGTGCGTCGAACTTCGCGTCGATTGGCTCTTCCCACCCTTTTGTATTGGAGCGCACCATATTCTCCAACACCACCAGGTTGCTGGGGCGAGTGACCGCGAAATAGGGCTCCGCCGTAACAATCAGGCCAAACGCTTGCAGGTCCGTCGTGACTTTGACCGAGCTTTTACCTTCATGCTCGGCAATTTCGCCAAGATTCGCGGCCCGGCCTTCGGGCGTAATTGCCCACAGCACGTAGGTGAGATACTCGGGTCCAAAGGTGCGAGGCGACCGGAGATGCTCAAGATCGGTGTCGATTTCCAGCCTCCCAGTTCGACTTTCGACCGTCGCACGCCCCTTCCCCTCGGGCATCAGATCGGTTCCTCTGAAATCTACGCTGGTCTTCCCACTGTGGTGACGGTAGTTGACCGCCTTCGTACTTCGCGCAACCACGTTGACCCGAAACACCGGGGTCCGATCCATTCTTTCAACGGGGCCGGTTTCCTGGGTGCTCGCGTCGGACTGTTGGGCAAAGGAGCCAACCAACAGGGATGAGGAGAGGATTGCAAGACAAAGAATTTTCTTACACATAAACACCTCGCACGACCGGTCAAAATCACCACAGAATTTGATTGCTGATCGAGCGTGTCACCAACCTCCTTCCTTCAGCAATCGGGGATTTGCTGCATTTCAGGCCACTTCACCTCTGCGATGTCTGCCCGCCGACAAATCCAGGTCGCGATGACGGCGAACCTCGGAAGCTGCACCATGCTGGACACCTAAAGTGGATTATGTAGATGATCTTCACCTCAGGCTACCTTCCACACGCCCCCGCGTCTGACTGAGTCACCAGGTCCTAACTGGAGTTCGCCATGTCCGCTGCCATCCCGCTGGCGCCAACGTGGGCGCCCCCGGCTGCCGCCAATCGGATCGCGGCCGCGCGCATCGTTTCCCTCGACATCTTTCGCGGGCTCATCATGGTGGTCATGACACTTGACCATGCGCGCGATTTCTTCAGCAACTCTTCCGTAAGCGATCTTCGGCGAGGCTCCGGCCGGATACGGCTACAGCTTACCGTTCGTTTACCTCATGTGGATCACGGCTGTGGTTCTTCTCTACCTACCGTGCCGATGGTTCGCGGAGTTGAAGAAGAGGCGACAGGAGTGGTGGCTGCCTTATCTGTGAGACGGGAATGTCCCGCGCCAAGGCCGTTGCAGTGCAAAGCTCGCATAACAAGGATGCAGAGAAAAGGAATCGTGACAGTCTTCTTTAGGTTTTCATGGGCTTTGCTTTCCGACCTGGGCGTTTAGAGGGTCTCGACAGTGTTAGATCACCACCGACTCTTTGTACTCACCGAAAAGCTTGCGCATCGCGTCTGAGATCTCTCCAACCGTCGCGCTGGCTTCAGCAGCGCTCAGGATTCGCGGCATCAGGTTGGCCCCCGAACCGGCTGCGTTCTCTACCGCCCGCAAAGCTGCCTGGCAGGTATCGGCGTTTCGCCGCGCCCTCAGGGCCCGCAGGCGCTCCACCTGCCTCGCTTCCAGGGTTTCATCGATTCGTTGGATCGGAATCGGCTTCTCCTCGTCCAGTTCGAACCGGTTCACACCCACCACGACCGCATCCCCGCGATCCACCGCGCGCTGGTACTCGTAGGCCGCATTCTGGATCTCCTGCTGCACGAATCCCCGTTCCACCGCCTTCAGCATCCCACCCATCACTTCGATCTTGCCCAGATATTCGGCGGCGCGTCGCTCGATTTCGTTGGTCAGGCTCTCGACATAGTAAGACCCGGCCAGCGGATCGATGGTTTGGGGCACGCCCGACTCGTAGCCGATGATTTGCTGGGTGCGTAGCGCTATCCTCGCCGACTGCTCCGTGGGCAGGGCCAGCGCTTCATCGAAGGAATTCGTATGGAGCGACTGGGTGCCTCCCAGCACCGCCGCCATCGCCTGTATGGCTGTGCGCACAATGTTGTTCTCCGGTTGCTGCGCCGTCAGGGTCGACCCGGCAGTCTGGGCGTGGAAGCGGAGCATCCATGACTTGGGATTCTTTGCCTGGAAGTGCTCCCTCATGATGCGCGCCCACATGCGCCGGGCAGCGCGGAACTTCGCCACTTCCTCGAGAAAGTTGCTGTGCGCGTTGAAGAAAAACGACAAACGAGGCGCAAACTTGTCGACATCAAGGCCGGCATCGATGGCCGCCTGCACGTATGCCATCCCGTCGCCTAGCGTGAACGCTACTTCCTGCACCGCGGTCGACCCTGCTTCGCGCATGTGGTAGCCGGAAATAGAAATCGTATTCCACTCGGGAACGTTGTCGTTTGCCCAGGCAAACATGTCGGTAATGATGCGCATCGCCTGGCGCGGCGGGTAAATGTAGGTTCCGCGCGCAATGTACTCTTTCAGGACATCGTTCTGCACCGTCCCGGAAAGGCTGCGGATATCGGCGCCCTGCCTTCTCGCAACCGCGACGTACAGCGCCAGCAGAATCGACGCGGTCGCGTTGATGGTCATCGACGTAGAGATCTTCGTGAGTTCGATGCCGGCAAACAGGCGCTCCATGTCTTCAATCGAATCGATGGCCACGCCCACCTTGCCCACTTCTCCCGCTGCCAGGGCATGGTCTGAATCAAGCCCGATCTGCGTGGGCAGGTCGAAGGCGACAGAAAGGCCGGTGGTCCCATTTGCGAGCAGGTACTTGTAGCGCTTGTTCGACTCTTCGGCATCTCCCATGCCCGCGTACTGGCGCATGGTCCAAAGGCGGCCGCGGTACATCGTCGCCTGCACGCCCCGCGTATACGGATATTCGCCGGGGTACCCGACCTCCCGCTCCTGGTCCCACCCCTTGAGGTCGGCGGGGCTGTAAAGTCGGTGAACCGGGATATGGGAGGACGTTTCGGGCTCGGGCGCCTCGACCGTCGGTTGAGGGGGGTACGCAGTTTTCATTTTGTCCGCCATGAGATGCCCAATTGTGCAGCGCCTGTGCTCACCAAGTCTGCTTCAGGCTGCCTTCCTGCCGGAGCGTTTGCAGCTTTCTGCCCGGGAATCCGGCGCTTCCCCGCAATCAACCCTGTTTCTTGCGGCGCACTCGCCAGAACGAAGTCAAGCCGAAATAGCCGAACGTCAGGCAAAAGCATACCGCGATCACAACCCGTCCGGCCCCAACCTTGCCGGCTTGGTACTTCACGTACTCGCGTCCCAGGGCAATGCCGCCGATCCCGGCCATCACCAGGAAAACAAAGCCCGTAACCTCCAACCAAAGCTGGTGCAGCACGCGCCCGAACGAGCGCAGGGTGATGCGCCCGGCCTTCACTACAGCACTCAGGATACGGCTCTGCCCGGCTTGCCGGCCCGCGACTCGGGTAAGAATTCTCAGCTTCTGCGTTAAAGGGATAGGAGCCACCGGTCGATTTTATCAATGTTCGGCGTTACAATATCGGCAACGCGAGGAGCTGGATCACGTAGCCTAGTGACGAAGCTTCCGTACGGGGGGTTCCGTGGACCAGCAACTCAAACAGTTGATGAAAGAACTGGGCGAAGCGATCAACGAGTCCCTCGCCGATTCCGATTCCATTGCCGAGGTGGTGTCGCGTATTAAGGAAGGCGGCTATGACATCTTCCTGGTACTGGAAGCGACCATCGGGGTGAGCAAACAAGGTGAGAAGTCGAACGACAAAACCTCCCTCGTGACCACCCTGACCACCAATCCTACATTCAAGGTCAATGATCAGGATTTAAAGTTTCTAAAGTCGCTGCGAATCAAGATCGACGAGGATGTGGCCTAAGGCCTTCGACTCGCGTTCAAATTCTGCGCCCTGCGACGTCGCTAAAATTCCCTGGATCCCTCTTACTTATAGCGAAGCTCATTTTCCTGGCAACTGGTCCCGCTCCGGTTAGGGCAAGACGCCCGCGGCCACAAGCAAGAGGCCGTCGTCGCCGAGTCAAACACCAGGCCACAGGGGTTCCGCCAACCCACTGTCTCCTGTGCTACCATCTACGATTCGCGGCGTGAGGGCCGAGCATCAATCGGCATTCGCGCGGTAATCACCGGGCCCGCACGCAACCGAACTAATCGGGAATTCGGATGAAAGACACGCTGGGAGTTCTCTTAGCCGGAGGGGCGGGTGAAAGGCTGTATCCCCTCACCCGTGACCGCGCCAAACCTGCCGTCACCTTCGGCGGGATCTACCGAATCATCGATATCACCCTCTCCAACTGCATCAACTCTGACCTGCGGCGCGTCTACATTCTCACCCAGTACAAAGCCCTGTCGCTGAACCGGCACATCCGCGAGGGGTGGAACATGGTGGCCCGTGAGATGGGAGAGTTTGTGGAAATCCTGCCGCCCATGAAGCGGGTCAGTGATAACTGGTACATGGGAACGGCCGACGCCGTGTACCAGAATATCTACTCGATTGGTTCCGAACAGCCCAAACATGTACTGATTCTTTCCGGCGATCATATCTACAAGATGCATTACGGGAAGATGCTCGAGCAGCATCTGCACTCGGGGGCGGACGTAACCCTGGCAACGATCCAGATCGAACCGGACGAATCCTACCGGTTCGGCGTCGTCGACATCGACCGCGATCACCGTGTGAATGGCTTCCAGGAAAAACCCCAGAAGACTGATTTGCGCTCTCCTTGGAACCCCGACAAGATCTCGGCCTCCATGGGCATCTACCTCTTCAACACGGACGTGCTCATCCCGGTGCTGCTTAAGGACGCCGAAGACCCGCGATCGAGCCATGATTTTGGCAAAGATATCCTGCCCAGGATGGTCGACGAGTACCGTATCTATGCGTATGACTTCGTCGACGAGAATAAGAAGGAGGCCTTGTACTGGCGCGACGTGGGGACCCTCGAGGCGTACTACGAAGCCAACATGGACATCGTATCGGTATCGCCGGTGTTCAACCTGTATGACGCCGACTGGCCCATTCGAACGCACCAGCGGCAATATCCACCCGCGAAGTTCGTGTTCGCGGAAGCCGGCCGCACCGGCACCGCGATCGACTCCATCGTCTCCGCCGGTTGCATTGTCTCGGGCGGCTCGGTCAAGAATTGCATTCTCTCGCCGAATGTGCGAGTGAACTCCTACAGTGAGATCGACAACAGCATTCTGTTTTCGCATGTAAACGTGGGGAGACATTGCCGCATTCAGCGTGCCATCATCGATCGCGATGTCCACATCCCCGAGGGCACTACCGTAGGATTCGACGCAGAAGCCGACCGCCAACGATACTTCGTCACGGACGGCGGAATCACCGTGGTGACGCGCGATTACTCCCTGTTCGAAAACCCGGTGACGGTCGACTACTTCACCTCGGAGTGAGCCGGGCAAGCGTTCGGCCTTCGGCTCTGGGGCTTCGTTGTTGGCTTTATACATCGCCACGGATTCCCCGTCACTGACAATGGTTTCACGGACAATGGTTTCACGCAGGCTATTTCTCGCGCTGACCGGCGGCGCACTTCTCGCACCGCGTCTCGTCTGGCCGTCCGACCACGAGGTTCCCGCTATGCTCGATCACATCCTGCTGGGCTCGAGTGATCTCCACCGCGGTGTTGCTTTTGTTGCAGAACACACCGGCGTACACGCGGCCATCGGAGGGGTCCACCCCGGGCGAGGGACTCGCAATGCCCTCCTATCACTGGGCGAACGACGCTATCTGGAAATCATTGCTCCTGATCCGGCACAAGACAGTGTTCCCGAGTTCGCCGCTCCCCTGGTGCAGCTTCTGAAATCCTTGGCAGAGCCCCGCCTGGTTGGGTGGGCTGCCCATCCTGGAGACCTCGAAGCCCTGGCCAGCAAGCTGCGAGCATCTGAGATCGCTTTCGATGGACCTCGCCCTGGATCTCGCGCTCGCCCCGACGGACGGCTGCTCCGCTGGAAGACCGTCAATCTCTCCGACGACCACCACCGCATCCTTCCGTTCTTCATCGAGTGGGATGCGAACTCCCCCCATCCCTCCTCCGATGCACCCGCGGGCTGCCGACTGGAGCGTTTTGTGATCGCAGACCCCGGCCCCGCCGCGCTGACGAAAATCTGCGAACCCATGGCGCTCGACGTGCAAATCGAACGCGGCCAGAAACCCGAACTGCGCGCGCGCATCGTCGGGCCGAAGGGCAACCTCGACGTGAACTCCTGACGAACTGCCGAATGGTGTTCCATGCCTAGATCGACAGCTTGCCGGAAGATTTGCGCGTCCCCGAAGGATCAAATTCTGACAAGTGCCGGGTGGCCCACGTTTCGTGCTTTTCGAAACGTGGGATTCCACGGTCCTATTCCTCTCGGGGTTTCGGGGAGGACCCACCCCAGGTTAGCGCCAAAGAGCGGACGCGAACCTGGGCCACCTTGCCTTTCGAGACGTGGGATTCCACCGACCGATTCGTCTCTGGGCATTTTGGGTTGCCGGCCGCCGAACATCTCCCAAGGCGGGCTTGTCGCCGAATCTGCGATTCACCGGCAATTGGCCGCTGCAAAGTGTGCCCTGTACGGGCGCTTTCGCCCTTGACACGGCTCCCCGGGGCGTCCAGAAACTACCGAAAAAAGTAACCGTCCAAGGTTACTTCTCCCCCGCAAGTCCAGGCCTCGAAAAAACAGAATAGGAGGTTTTATGAAATGGATCGCCGTGGGAATCGGTGCGGCCGTGCTGCTTGGCTCTCTGGCCAACGCGCAAACCACCAAGACCATCATCATGCGGGACGCCTGTGATCCCGACAGTTTCAATGCCACCGTCGGACCCGGAACCTGCGTGGCCGGTCAGCACGGAACCACACTGTTCGGGGACTTCATCGCAGAGCTGCAAAGCGACCAGATTGCTGGAGCCTGGCGCTTCAACCCGCTGTTAAATACCACCGAAGGACACTTCAAGCTGGTCCGTCTGGAACTGAAACCGGGAGATAAAACCACCATTCAGAACGCCGGTGGGGAAACCCATACCTTCACCCGCGTCAGGAAATTCGGGGGCGGGCTTATCCCTGCTCAATGGCCTGACGGGGAATCCGGATCCGGTTCCGGAGTGTGCTCAGGTGCTGCCCGACGGATCGCTCGCCCCGCAACCGGAGAGTGATTCGAACCAGTTTGTGGAAGCCGGCCTTACGGAACCTGGACCAACGGCTGGAACCCCGGCGCTACCGCGAGGAGTTTCTCGCTGGGAGTGTTGTGTCCACCCCTGGATGCGGATGGTGGTCGTAGTCGAAGGACACGAACACGAGCAAGAATGACCCGAAGCGGGTGGCTCAGCCGGTCGCCTTCGTCGATAGCCTGGTGCCCCACGTTTGGTGCCTTGCGAAACGTGGGATTCCACTTTCCTATCCCTCTTGGGGTTTCGGGGAGGATCCACCCCAGGTTAGCGTCCAAAGAGCGGACTCGAACCTGGTGCACCATGCCGCGGGCGAGGGCGCCCGCTTACCCCCGCCGCCGTATCGCCAACAGCGTCAAGTCGTCCAGTCCTCGCTCGCCTTTGCTAAACACGCGCAGGTCATCGAGGCAGGCGCCGATCAGCTCGGCGGGTTGACGTCCGGCCTGCTGGCGCACCAGGGTCAGGACGCGCTCCACGCCGTATTCGTTGTCCGCGTGGCGGGCTTCCGAAAGGCCGTCGGTGTAGAGGAAGAGCGTGTCGCCGGGATCCAGCTGCACGCGCGTGGCGGAGAATTCGCTGTCGCGGAACATCCCCAGCGGCAGTCCGGTCGATTCCACCCGCAGCACGCCGCCGCGTCCGACCACGATCGCGGGCCAGTGGCCGGCGTTATGGATTTCCACTTCTCCCGTGGGCTTTGCCTGCCCGCACACCAGTGTGGCGTACTGCCCGGCCAGCGCGCTTTCACAGAAGACGCGATTCACCTGGGTCACAATCTGGCCGAGCGGCAGGGCCAGGCCGGTCAGGCTGCGGAACAAGGCGTGCAGCTGCGCCATCAGCATGGAAGCGGCCACGCCCTTGCCGGAAACGTCGCCTAGCACAAAAAAGAGCTGGCCATCGGTCGGGATTAGGTCGCAGTAGTCGCCGCTGACCGCGCCGAGCGGTGCATAGTGAAAGCTGGTCTCCCAGTCGCCTGCGCGCAGCCCATTCTGCGGCAGCAAATTGCGCTGCACCTCCGAGGCCAGGTCCAGGTCGCGTTGCAGGTCGGCCCGTTCCCTCTGGGTCAGGTGGTCGAGGCAATAGCGCACCAGCGGATCCGCCAGCAGGCGGTCCTGCTCTACCGGCTCGTGGCACTCCTCGCACAGCCCATAGCTGCCCTTCGACATGCGGTCCAGCGCCGAATCCACTTCGCGCAAGAGGCCGGCCAGCCCCGAATTTCGCGGCGCCGCGACAATCGCCACTTCCAGCCGGCGTTTGCGCTCCTCCAATTGATTGTGCAGGAAGCTGATTTCGAGCGTGGCCATGAGAATCTCCCTTGGGCTTTACTCCGGGCTATTGGATTCTGCCATCCCTGTCTTCGATTCGAATGTCTACTAAGGTTGTGGATGACCGGCCCGTCGTCGCACCGACCAATGAGCTAAATCATATTCAATAAACTTTTCTTTCAGATATAAATCAACTCGCGAAGGGCTAAGCCCGAATCCGCTTTTCCGGAACCCAAAGTCCTTTGTCCGGAATATCGTGTAAGTTATTTGAAATTTTAGAGTTCTGGCCATCGTAGGCTGCTGATTCCAGAAGACCCCGGGTGGAGGGGGATATGCCTCGTCGCAAACGGATTTCTCATTCGTAGGCAAAACCCCGCGGGAGTCGCGTGGGCATTTGTTGTTGCTCAATTGGGAGTTGAAGTCCTGCGGTCGATGCCAGGGGTGGCACCGCGGAAACCTGGAGCCAACTCTCGGGGCTTGACCCTATTTACGGTTGCTTCACCCGCACATACTTTCGAGCTAGCTGGGGGCAAGACAACTTCGCAGCGTGAACCCGCCTGCGTACATTCCCAAGTTGTGTTCTCCGGCGCAAGCTTCTATGGCCACTGTGCAGCAGCAACCAACAATGCAGGGTCCCGCCCTCCCCGACGAGGAGCAAATGGAACTGCTGCAAGCCTCGGTACAGGCGGGCACGGTCGCGCTCTTCGTCATCGCAGTCGCGGCAGCGGTGGGATTGGTCTATCTGTTGAAGCTGGTTCTGGTAACCGTCCTGGTCGCGGCGCTGCTGGCCTTTGCCTTGGATCCGCTGGTGGTTGGACTCACCCGCCTGCGCATCCCACGAGCGGTGGGCGCGGCCCTCGCATTATTGTTATTGCTGGCAATATCGGTGGCGCTCACCTTCTTCTTCTACAACCGGGCCCTGGAGTTTGCCGAGGAACTTCCAAAATTCTCGGCCACGATTCGCGATGACCTGCAGAAATTTCAGGCGCAGGCGGATAAGCTGGAAAACAGCACCAGGACCATCCTGCCGGATCACGCGGGGAAAAAACCAATTCCGGTGCAGGTCCAGGAAGCGCCCGGCCTGACCAAGCTGATCTCGACCGGCGCCAGCCAATTCGGCGATCTGGCGCTGGCCATCAGTTTCGTGCCATTCCTGATTTACTTCATGCTGACGTGGAAGACCCACGTGCACTCAGCGACCCTCAAGTTTTTTCCCAAGGAGAACCGCCTGGTCGCCTTCCGCACGATTGGGCGCATCTCGGAGATGATGCGCAGCTTCATTGCGGGCAACTTGCTGATCGGTGCGCTGAACGCTATCGCATCGACCGCCGTTTTCGGCGCCGTGCACCTGCCATACTTTTATTTTCTCGGGCCCATCAGCGCGTTCGCGGGCCTGGTGCCATACCTTGGGGTGGCATTCGCGTTGCTGGCCCCGCTCGCCGCAGGAATGGGAGTACTGACCCATTCGCAACTGGCAATCGTGTGTATCGCCGTAATCGCGCTGCACATCCTGACGATGAATGTACTTTACCCAAAGCTGATTGGCAGGCGCTTGAGCCTGAACCCGCTCGCGGTGGCCTTGTCGCTGCTCTTCTGGGCGTGGATTTGGGGCGCGTTCGGACTGGTGCTGGCGGTTCCACTCATGGCGAGCACGAAGATTATCTGCGACTACATCGAGCCCCTGCAGGGTCTGGGCGACTGGCTGGGAAACGAACCGGCTTAGCGGTAGCCGCGAGTGGGGTGAACTCCCGATCCTTCAAACCGCAAACCTCTCCGCCGCGCGCGCCTTCGCTTTGGCTGCCTCTTCCTCGCGATTCTTCGGGGGCGCCCCCGTCTCCAGAGAATGCAGGAGGCGCGCCGAAACCCCTGCAATCTCCTCCACCGCGGCCTGAAATGCGCTTTCGTTGGCCTTCGACGGCTTGTTAAAACCGGTGATTTTTCTGACGAACTGAAGCGAAGCGGCTCGAACCTCGTCTTCCGTCACCGGCGGATCGAAGTTGAACAGCGTTTTGATATTCCTGCACATAGGCTGGGACCTCACAGAAGCATAATCCCGAGGCGGCGGGAGAAGAACCGCACGCCCGCGGGCAAGCCTTATTTTATCAAGCCGCGGGCGGCTGAGCTGTTCAGGGCATAACCGGGAGCACGAGATGGGAAGGCAGGGCGGGCGAGCAGTAGACGCGCTGGGTCGCCGGCACAAAATCAGACGCCGCGGCATGGTTGATGCTGGGCACGAATTTTTGCGGGTTGCGGTCAATCACCGGAAACCACGTCGATTGAACCTGGGCCATGATGCGGTGGCCTTTCAGAAAGACATGATCGTGATCGCGCAGGGGCACGTTCCACTCCGTCGGCTTGTTCGCCGTCAAGGGGTGGGGCTTCTCGTAGCTGGTGAGATAACGGCCACGGCGTACCTCCATGGCGATGGGCAGCTCATAACCGTTCAGGGATTGCGCGTACTGCCCCGGCTTGGGTCCGTCCTCCGAATCCCCCCAAGCGTTCTTTTGGCTGTTTTCCGGGTAAACGTCAATCAGCTTTACGACAAGATCACTGTCAGTTCCGGAAGTCGAAGCAAAGATGGTTGCCGCGAGCGGGCCGGTAACAGTGAGATCGTAATCGAGCGGCGCACTGAGGAAAGAAAGGACGTCAGGACGATGATCGACAAAGCGCTGATCGGCCACCTCCCAGGTTCGCCAGTCGCCTCCGGGATAAGTCGGTGAGATGGGGCGCTGGCGATACGGAACCGGATTAGCAGGGTCAGAAACGTACTCACGGTAGGCTTTGCCGCTGTTGCCGGGTAAAGGCGCGGTGAAGGAGAGAGTCCCGTCGGAATGCAAGTAAAGATTGATGGCCTTGGCTTGTCGCGGAGGCCACTCGGCGTAGGTACGCCAGGTATTCGATCCGCTTTGAAAGGTGCTGGCCTTCCAGGACGGCTTGTCGCCTTTGCCGTGCAGATAATAACGGAAGAAGGGCGCTTCAATGTTTTCCCGGAACTCGCGCGCAGTCTCGTGCCCCCCGAAGGGAATTATGCCGATGCTATCGCCCTTTGGAGTCCTCCACTGACCGTGGAACCAAGGTCCGGCCACGATGAAGTTGGTGTGGTCAGGATCATTCTCTTCGGCATGGCGGAAAATCTGCCACGGCCCCCAGGGATCTTCCTGGTCCCAGAAGCCGGCGACATTCAGGTTAGGAACGGTGGAAGCGTGCAACTGATTGACCCAGGCTTCCTTTTTCCAGAAGTCATCGTAGTTGGGATGTTCCATGGTCGAGTTCCAGAAAGGAATTGTTCCGTGGACGTGTTTCGAATTGATGTTGGAGAGGGGACCGAGGTCGAGATACCACTGATACGCGTCGTAGGTGTCGAAATCGAAATGCACATTCTCGTTCTTATCGGCCTGTTCCATGACGGCATACTCAAAGCTGTAGCTCTCGCGTAATGCACCGAAATGGTGAGTGTCGTCGTTCATCCACTGGTCGACGGGCGAGGCCTGTTCGCTAATGGCCTTCAGCGCAGGGTGAGGATGAAGAAGCGTAAGCGCCGTGGTCAGACCGTCATAGGAAACGCCCGACATACCAACTTTCCCATTGTTATCGGGAACATTCTTCACCAGCCAGTCGATGGAATCGTAGGCGTCCGTAGTTTCGTTGGTGGCCTTGGGATCGTTCAGATCGACCCGTGAAGAAAGCTTGAACTCGCCCTCGGACTTGAAGCGCCCGCGCAGGTTCTGGATGACGATGATGTAGCCGTCTTGGGCGAGTTCCTTGGCTGAAGGGGAAACCGTCTCGGGCGGTTTGGTGGGTACTCCGTAGGGAGTGCGCCGGAAGAGGATAGGCAGCGGCTCATGCTGGTCAACCGGCGTAAGAATCACGGTCTGCAAGTGGATTCCGTCGCGCACAGGGATCATCACTTCCTGGAACTTGTAGGGAGGGGTGACCGGTTTTTGCGGCTGCGAAGATTCCTGCGCAACCACGGCAACGGCGAACAGTACCGGCAGAACAAGTCTGAAAAGTGAGCGCACTTTTCCTCCGGGCCTTGAGCCGGAGATTCCGCCACGCTTTGCAGTTCACCGGCAAGCAATTTTAGGCAACGACTTGCGCGCATCTTAAGGGGGCAAGAATCCAAAGTCAACGCAAGCGGCGAGCGGAAGTTTACGCCCGTAGTGATCATTTCGCTGGCAGCACAGCCGAAATCGGCCAGATGTTTTTTGTCAGAACGTAATTGGCGCAAGCGAATTTTGCAGATCGTAGGGCAAGCGACCTTGAAGGTGTACTAGTGGCAATCACAAGGGATGACCCAAATCAGACCTTTGCGGATGTTGGAAGTGCTGCTGAAATGGCTTCACTGATCGCGGACAAGCAAGAAGACGGCAATGTGGTTTGCTGTCGTGTGGCCGGAAAGGGGCTTCTCGGGCGCAGCCGGCGCGGTCTATATCGAACCCTGGGGATGGGCGCTGTGCAAGGATTCTTCCCGCTGTTGCAATTGGCATTATTTCTGCAAGTTGGGCTCACGACTCGAGATAAACCAGCGGTTCCCGCCGATGGAAAGACGCATAGTCCGCACGGAAGCCTGAGGGTCCCCTGTGAGAACTGCCACAGCCCCAAGGGTTGGAAGCCGATCCGGGCGGTTCCGGAGTTTGATCACAAGAAGACAGGCTTTTCGTTGCGCGGCATGCACAGCAAAGTTGGCTGCGCGGACTGTCATACCGACCTGGTATTCGCCAACGTAGGCAAGCAGTGCCAGGATTGCCACGCCGACATCCACCGGCGCAAAAACGGCGCGCAGTGCGATATGTGCCATCGCGACACGGGATGGCAGGTCTCCATCCACAACATCAATGAGCACCAGGACCGCTTCCCGCTCATCGGGGCGCACGCCGGAGTGGACTGTTATTCCTGTCACAAGGTAGGAACGGTAGGCCCCTTGAACCGTCAGGGACTGTCGACCGAGTGCGTCAGCTGTCACCTCGATGACTTTCGAAAGACCAAATCCCCCAATCATCAGGCCCAGGGTTTTTCGACCGACTGTCTCCAGTGTCATGGGCTGATGGATACGTGGATGAGCGCGACGGTTCGCATGACACAGCGCAGCAGGAAAGGACCATGAAGGGCCGGGCGGTTTGAGTTTAGCCCATGAGGGGCCATTTAGAAGAAACGGTTTACGGCATCGCGAAAGCGATGCCCGGATACGAACCACGGGCTTTTGCAGACTGCCGGGCCATTAGGACTAAAGATGATCGCTATGAAGAAAATACTCTCACTCTTACTACTGGTATTGCTTGCTTTCCCGGGTGAGGCCAAGAACCTGGAGTCTCGATCGGCGGCGGAGATCGAAGCGGTTCGTGTCGTGCCCAGCGGTGACAAGATGAAGATTGAGGTCAAGCTGACGGGATCGGTCAGTCCCAGAGTAATGATCGCGTCCAACCCGGATCGGCTGGTCTTAGAACTTCCGAATACCACGGCGAATGCCCGGCAGCAGCACATCGCGGTAAACCAGGTAGGGATTAAAGGCTTGCGCATCGGGCTTACCAGCACTGCCCCTCTGGTCACGCGGCTGGTAGTCGACCTCGATAGCGCTCGCCCTTACGGTTTGTCCACCATCGGGAACATGGTTGCCTTGACCGTATTGCCCGCAGCCAAACCTGAAGGCGATGGGAATCCGTTGGCATCGGTGGGTGGCGTGATGGCCGGAGGAGGTGGGCTGGCGGGCATCACGGTGACAGAGATTCCGGCGATGACCCGGGCCGCGAGCAAGCCGCTCCAACTGGGCTTCAAGGTGAAGTATGTGGCTGAAGGTGTAGCGTATCTGGCGGGTGGGCGCGGAGCGGGACTTGAGGAAGGAATGATCCTTTCCGTATTCGATAGCAAGAAGGGGGGCCGCCTGCGTGCTGGGGATGAGTCTGCGCCGGTGGCCGAGCTGCGGGTGATCTCCGTCGCCGAAACCTCTGCCGTGACCGAAGTGCACGGAGCGAAACTTGAAGTGAAGCCCGGAGACTGGGCGTATCTCTCCGGAGAAGACACGGACGCATTGATGCAGCAGCGCTCTTTCAATCGCGGGAGGAAAAAGCTGGCCAGCAGTTTCTCCAGCCGAGCGGTGTCGCCACGTGAATTCACGCCATCCAGCCGAACCTCGAGCATCGAGATTTCAGAGAGTGGCCGGGTACGGGCAAGAGTTGGCCTTGACTACAGCGGAATCAGTGGATCGATGGGAAGCAGTACGCAGGTCGGCGTGGTTGCACGTGCCGATATTACGCGCATTGCCGGGTCCCACTGGAATCTGGAAGGCTACTGGCGCGGACGGATGACTCGGCATTCACGAACCGATGAGGACACCCTGCAGAACGTATTGAACAAGACATACACGATGCAGCTGTATTACGACAATCCCGATTCGAAATGGGTGGCCGGCTTTGGGCGTCTGTACCTGCCATGGGCAAGCAGTCTCGACACCATCGACGGCGGCTATTTCGGCCGGCGTGTGGGGCACGGAATCACGGCCGGGGTGTTCGCCGGCTCGACGCCGGACCCCGCATCCTGGCACTACAACTCAAACCAGCAGATTGCCGGAAGCTTTCTGAATTTTGAAGGCGGGAGTGGCGAGTCGGTTCATTACACGAGCACGACCGGAGTCGCATTGAACACTCTGAGATGGCAACTCGATCGACCATTCGTGTTCTTCGAGAATGGCATCTCTTTCAAGAACACCGTTTCGGTGTATCACTCGCTGATCGCGGAAGCTCCGCAGGGGTTGACCACCGACGGGATCACACCCGGGCCCGGCATAAGCCGCAGTTACCTCACCGTCCACGTGCAGCCTTACCGGCGAGTGTCGTTCGACTTCTATCACAATTACTTTCGCGATGTCCCGACCGCTGCCACCGCATTAGTGGGCACGGGGCTGGTGGATAAGCTGCTTTACCAGGGCGTGAGTTTTGGAGTTCGCGTCGAACCGGTGAAGCACTATTTCGTGTATACGACCTTGGGACGGAGCGACAAGACTGGAGACACGCGGCGCACGCTGAACCAGATGTATGGTTTCACCGTGGACGAAATCGGGCGAACCGGGCTGCGCGCAGATCTGCGCTATTCGAAGTTCGACAGTTCGTTCGGACGCGGCGACTACAAGCTCCTGACCTTGTCGCGGCACCTGGGCGACCGCATTATGTGGGATGCGCAATTCGGAATGCAGAACCTGATATCGCCCTTCACGGCGAACACCAGTTCGCGATTTGTAGATAGCTCTTTCGACACAAACCTGTGGGGCCGATCGTTCCTGCAGAGCGGGTACACGGTCGTGCGAGGGAATTCCGTCAATTACAACCAGTGGTATCTCAGTCTCGGCTACCGGTTCGATGGGAAGCCGGTTGGCAAGTGAGCTCGAGGTAAGTCTCCTCACCCAGCGCTAGGTGGAAAAGGGCGCGTCACTGTCCGCAGGGGCGGCAGACGCGCTCTTCGCTGTTCGCTGCTGATCTCCGCGTTTAAACACGGCCCGGGCTCCCAGATGGGAACTCGCATCGGGCTGCCTCCGCAAATATTGCTCCTGCTACAATTCCTTGCTGCATAATGACTTGCTGGTCCACTCAGAACTTTTGGCCGCGCCACAACGTATGGATCGTGTGATGTCAGTCGCGGGGTGTGCCGGGTCTCGCACCGCGGTCTCGGACTGATAAGCCAGGAGTTCCCGGGAGCGCTGGTTGGAAGACGCTCAAATCGTCAACAGTCTCGTCCGGCGCTGCATCGCGGGAGATGCGGTCGCGTGGGAGGAGATTGTCCAGCGCTATCATCGGCGAATCTACAACATCTGCTATCGCTTTGCAGGCTCAGGGGATGATGCCCAGGACCTCACCCAGGAAGTATTCATCAAGATGTACCGTACCCTGAACTCTTATGACGTGGAGCGCGGGGCATTTATGACTTGGTTGACGACCATGACGAGAAACTTGCTGGTCGATCATTTTCGCAAGACCAAGCAGGATCGGCTCACGGATTCCATGGACGCCCCACCCTCGGAACACGAGGATGCCATGCCACTGAGCGAGCGGATCGAGGATAAAGGGCTTCCCCCCGACTCCCGAGTGCAGAGTCGGGAAACCGGGGAAGTGGTGCAAGAGGCGTTGCAAAAGCTGTCGCCAGAACTCCGGGAGGCAGTGATTCTAAGGGACTTACAGGACATGGATTATCGCGAGATCGCGGCCGTACTTCGGGTTCCGGAAGGCACCGTGAAGTCCAGAATAAACCGGGGGCGAGCGGAACTTGCGCGCCTCCTCCAACGTATCTACAGGCAGGTGATGTGATGCCAGGTGAAACCCATAACGGTATGCAGTGCAATGAGTTCGAGTCTGTCCTGTTTGATGCCCTGGACCAGAAGTTGTCGCAGGACAAACAGGAGCGGTTTCGGGCTCATGCCCGCGTCTGCGGCAAATGCGGACCGATGTTCGCGGAAGTCGAGGCGGGGCAGCATTGGCTGAAGTCGCTCGCCGAGGTGGAGGCTCCAGCCAACCTGGTCAATGACATTCTGGCCGCGACCAGCGGGATCCAGAGCTCCCGGCTGCAGGCGGCGCCCGCGCAACACCGGGCATCGCTGGGCGAACGGATTCGCGAATGGGCGGATTCCCTGCTCACGCCGGTGTGGAGTACAGTGCGGCAACCACGGTTTGCGATGTCGTTCGGCATGGCGTTCTTCTCGCTCTCGGTCGGGCTGAGCGTGGCCGGGGTGAAGCCCACGGATCTGAAGGCAGCTGATCTGAGCCGGACGGGTTTGCGGCGGACCTACTACACCACCACGGCCCGGGTGGTGAAGTATTACGAGAATATCCGCCTGGTGTACGAGATTGAATCGAAAGTGCAGGAGATCAAGAAAGTAACTCGACCCGCCGCCACGAAAGAAGACAAAGAGCGGGAGAGAAATCACAAGAACAACAGGAGTGGAGAACCCGAGCCCAGACAGGAGAGAAATTATAGTCGCGACGAGAACCAGCCCTTGCTGGCATGTGCCCCGGAAAATCCACCTGCTGTGTCGATGATGACGAACAGGAGGTACGTATGAACTGCGCCACGCACAACGATGTTGCAGCAGTGGCCTATTGCCGCACTTGCGGAAAGCCGCTGTGCGCCGCCTGTGTCCGCGACGTGCGAGGCACAATGTTTTGTGAGCACTGCCTCGCCGAGCGCGTGGCAGGCGCACTTCCCCCAGCGGCGGTGAATGCGGCAGGAGCCTCGGGTTCGAGTACGCCACTCGCCGGGGAACGACTGCCCAGTCCCGGCCTGGCCGCCGTGCTCGGATTTATCCCCGGCGTCGGGGCAATGTACAACGGGCAATTCATGAAAGGGTTCATCCATGTCATGGCCTTCGTTTGCCTGATCTGGATGGCGGATCACTTCGGCCCTATCATGGTCCCGGTATTTTTCGCGTACTTCTTTTACCTGGTATTCGACGCGTACAAGACGGCACACGCCATTGAACTGGGACAGCCGCTGCCGGATCCATTTGGCCTGGAGCGTATGTTTCCTTCGGGTCCGCACTACGCTCGGACTTCTGTCGCGGGGGCCGCAATGCCGGCGGCGGTGGCCGCAAGCGAGGGTTCGGCGCCCCGCTATCGCAGCAGCGTTCCGACGGGCGCTGTGATTCTGATCGGGCTGGGATTGGTGTTCCTGTTACACACGGTGGGAATATTCGACTTCGATATTGGCAGGTTTTCGCCAGTCATCCTGATCGCCTTCGGAGTTTGGCTGTTTGCGCGGCGCTGGGGATTGCTGGGCCAGTATGAGGGCACGTGCCCCTGCGATCGGTGCAAGATGCGCTGCATCATGTGGCCGGCAATCATGGTTACGGTGGGCACGCTGTTCCTGCTCGACAACCTGCACGGGCCGGGTTTCGAACGCACCTGGCCGCTGATTCTGCTGGTGATCGGAGCGGTAAAGCTGCTACAGAGCAATGCTTCGGACGCGGGACACATCGGTGGGCCAGCAGTGTTGCCGCCGCTACCCGGGCCTGCTCCCGCCCAGGATCCGACACAGGGACAGGCTTCCAGCGAGGTGAACCATGTCTAGTCCAGTGGTTGCCCCTCCTCCCCGACGGCGCCGTTCCATGACCGGACCGTTTGTGCTGATCATCGTCGGCGTCATCTTCCTGCTGGGTAATCTCCATCTGATTTCCTGGGGTCGACTGGGGATCTGGTTCGCGCATTTCTGGCCCTTGCTTCTGATCTTGTGGGGCGTGCTCAAACTGGTCGAACATCAGCGCGCCAAGCGGGAAGGTGTAGCCGCGCCGGGCATCGGAGCCGGCGGCGTGGTGTTGCTGATTTTTCTTATCATGGCCGGGCTGGGCGCCAGCGAGCTCTCGCGAGTGAAGTGGGACGAGCTTCAGGACCAGTGGGACATTGGCGACAATCACATGCCCTTCATGGGGGAGACGTTTGAGTTCGACGATCAGCTGACCCATGATCTGCCGGCGGGAGCAGCGGTAAAGATTGTCAATGACCGCGGCGCGGTCAACGTGAATATCTCCAACAACGACAAAATCGAAATTACCGCCCACAAGAAGATTCGCGCTGACAAGCAGGACGAGGCCGCCGGGTGGAATGAACAGACCAAGCCGCAGATCAATGTCAGCGGCAACCTCATCACGATTAACGCCAACACGCGAGGGGCCGGGGACCATCCTGTCACGATGGACCTCAACGTTTCGATCCCGCGAAAAGCGGCAGTGACAATCGCAGCCCAACGGGGCGACGTGAATGTGATGGGACGTGATGGAACGGTGGAGATTTCGAACCAGCGCGGCGATGTAAGCGTCGATGATGTCAACGGAAATGTGAACCTGAATATGGACCACAGTTCAGTGAACATGAATCACAGTTCCGCAAGGGTGACGCAGGTTTCTGGGGATGTTTCCGTGCAGGGCCGTTCCGACGAGGTTTCGATTTCCAACGTTGCGGGTGCGGTGCGTCTCAACGGGGATTTTTCCGACAGCGTGAAGCTCTCGAAGGTGGGAAAATCGGTGACCTTCAAGTCCTCGCGTACGGACATGGAACTGGCGAAGCTGGCCGGTGACCTGGACCTCGACTCCGACCGGCTGCGCGCGGACAACCTCACGGGCCCACTGCGCGTGAGTACACGCAACAAAGACATCACCCTGGAGGCGGTGTCCGGGGATGCGCGTATCCAGAACGAGAACAGCGCGGTTGAGCTGGGACTGAAGTCGCCGGGCAACGTTCAGATTGACAACCGCAATGGCGACATAACGGTGGGCGTGCCGGACAAGGTGGGATTCAAGGTCGATGCCCGCAGCCACGGGGGAGAGGTACAGGCCGACTTCCCGGGAGTGAAGGTTGACAACGACGACAACGGAGGGAAAGCGGCGGGTTCAGTGGGGAACGGAGCCGTTCATTTCGTGCTCAACAGCGAACACGGAAATATTACGATCCGCAAGGGAGGGTTGGAAAGCGCACACTCGATGCCGGAGCCACCCGAACCTCCCAAGCCCACGAAAGGCCCACACCACGCGCCGCCCGATGCACCCACCGAAAATTGAGTAAAGTGGCTGGCAACGGATAGCTGCCTTCACGGGACCAGCTTTCTCACCAATTCATCGACCTGGTGCAACACCTGGTCTTCCGACAAAAGGGTCGAATCGATGATAACGGCATCGGCGGCGGGCACCAGCGGCGAGGTTGCGCGGGTGCGATCCCGAAGGTCGCGTTCCCGCAATTCCGCGGCCATGGACTGCGCGGACGGACCCTTGGCCTTCTGCTGATCGAGCCGGCGCTGCTCCCGCACCACCGGGTCAGCATCGAGGAAAATCTTCAGGTCGGCGTGGGGAAAAACCTTGGTGCCAATGTCGCGGCCTTCCATCACCACGCCGCCTTCCTTGCCCATCTCCTGCTGGCGCGCCACCATCCACTCCCGCACGGCTGGATGTACGGAAACACGCGACGCGGCTTCGGTGACATCGCGCTCCCGAATCCGTGAGGATACGTCCTTGCCATCCAACAGCACACGGTTGCCGCCGATGGTGGGCTCAAGCGTGATACGGGCGCCTTCGGCCAATTTGCGAAGGGCCGCAGCATCGTCGAAGGACACATCCCACTCGATCGCCTTGAGGGCCAGCGCACGGTACATGGCGCCGCTCTCCAGGTTGACATAGCCCAGCTTGCGCGCCAGGCGCGAAGCGATGGTGCTCTTCCCCGCACCCGCCGGGCCGTCAACGGCAATGATCAATCTTCGAGAAGGTCCGGCGTCCATTGGCAGACTGTCTGCGTTCCTCAAAGGCGATTCAGGTTACCAGAATCGCCCGGTTGGTTGAATCCCAGATTTGCGAAAACAGGGCTGGGAGCGCACCCCAGCAATGAGGGGACCGCTCAGGGCCGCAGCGACGACTTCTGCGGCTTTGCGACGGGGGAAAAGACGGGCTTCGGGGGAGCCACTTGGATGAGGGATCGGTTTCCCACGTGCAGGAAGCTTAGCTCCCGTGCCGCAAGCAAGGCGTTGACGGCTTCTTTAACGCGGGAACGGGACACGAAATTTCCGAAGAAGGCCTCCAGTTCTTGCTGATCCGCGGCCACGACACACTCCAGGTACTTCGAAAGCAGCGCGGTGAGAGCTTCCCCGACCGAAAGACCGATTCCCTCGCGAACCGCGTCCGGCGCCCAGCGATAGAGGACATCCCAGAATGCACCCTCGCCGGCTTTGTAGTCGACGCGCGTGATTCGCAGGCGGGACCAAAGCTCGGCCAGTCCACGATCAAGGGCAGGTTCGGACAGGCTGCCGCCCAACCGCTCGCCCAGCCGCTGCTTGGAAATCGGACCATCGCGGCGGATCACTTCCAACGCGTCGCAAGCCAACTGGGAGTACTCGGCTCGCGAACCCGCCTTGGGCGCTTGCTTCGGGTTCCGTTCCCCAACCAGTGCATAGAAATAGGGAAAGGCCGACGCACTGACGAGGAAGGCATTGTTTTCGTCGAAATGATTGGCCTCGAAAGCCGAGCGATCGCGCAAGAGGCGGACCATCAATTCCCGAGCATCTTGCGCCCGGGGATCGGAAAATGAATGCTGCCAGGTAGGCAGATGATCATCCGCCCCTACCCAGGCCCCGACAAATGTCGGCACCAGCAAGGGCTGCTTCAGCGGATACAGCAAGCTGAACCCGACCGACTCCAGAAAGGCGCGCCCCTCTTCGAGCGTGCGCACCGGCCGGCCGTCAAGATGCCATTTTGCGGTCCGCGCATGCTGGAGTTCGGAATCGGTCATATCGTGATTAGAACACAGGAGAGCAATCGTCGGCCTTCGGTCGTCAGTCTTTCGCTTTTGTGGACCTTGACGACTGCGACAAACAACAGCTTTTCAGATCCGCTTGAACGCCCTCTGGATGTCTTTCATCGAATAGCGCAAGACAACTGGCCTGCCGTGCGGACAAGAAAATGGAAAATCCGCTTTGGCAAGTTCGGCCAGGAGCCATTCCATCTTGTTGGTCTCGAGCGGCATGTTGACCTTGATGGCAGCGTGACAGGCGATGGAGGCGGCGATCCGGCTGCGGACGGTCTCCAGATTGACTTTCTGGTCTTCGCGCGCCAGCTGCTCCAGCAACTCATGCAACATTCGCTCGACCTGGGAAGCGTCAACTCCTGCAGGCGCGACTTTGACGGCCACGCTACGAGTGCCGAAGGGCTCGACCTCGAAACCATTCTTCGCAAGTTCATCGGAAATTTCGGAAAAGACCGCCTGCTGTGCGGGCGTAAGTTCGACGATGAGAGGCATCAGCAAGCGTTGGCTTTCGACACCCTTGGCGGCGCGCTGCTTCAGAATCCGTTCGAAGAGCACCCGCTCGTGGGCGACGTGCTGGTCGATAATCCACAGGCCCTCGTGATTCACCGCCAGGATGAACGATTCGCGGATCTGGCCAAGCGGCTTGAGTGAAGCCAGCGATGGAGCCAGTTGGCTGGGAATTTCAGGCTCGTCGGCAAAGGCCGGAGCGCAGCCATTGTCGGGAACGATTTCGGTGCTGCGGGCGAGCGAGACCGCCGCGTTAGCCTCGACTGCAATGCCGCCCTGAAATTGGAAGCGCTCGGTGACCGGCGGCGGCACAGGCGCCTGCAGGCTGAAGCCACCCGCGCCCGGTGGTTCATAGAGGGCGCGCCAAGCCGCTGAACCTTCCCCGGCGTGTGCTCCGGGCGTCAAGGACGGGCTAGCGGTCGGATGCGCATGAATCTCGGAGATAAACTGCGGGACAGGGCGGGCCTTCATGAGGGCGGCACGGATTGAGTCGCGAACGAAATCGTGCAAAACCGTCTGTTGCCGGAAGCGGACTTCCGTTTTCGAAGGGTGCACGTTGACGTCCACTTCCTCGCTGGGCATCTCGAGGAACAGCAGGACCACTGGATACACCGTGGGTGGCAAGATGTTGCGATAGGCTTCGGTGATCGCGTGCTGCACCAGCCGGTCGCGAATGAGGCGGCCGTTCACGAAGATGTAGATCGAGTTGCGGTTCAGCTTTTGGATCTCAGGCTTCGAAACGAAGCCATGGATGCGCACTTCCCCGGGCTCGCGTGGTGGCTCATCCGCCTCCGTGCGGCGCCACGGGGGCGGCTGAGGCAGGCCGACACGTTCTAGCGGTTGAAGTGCCGCGAGGGGGAGAAGTTGATCCAGAACGTCCTTACCGAAGACCTGGTAGACGCGTTCGCTATATCCCGCCACCGGGGTTGCAACCAGGAGTGCATTCGTCGACGAATGCAGCTCGAAATGTTTGTTGGGGTGCGCAAGAGCATAGTGGGTAACCAGCGAAGCGATGTGTGAGAGTTCGGTCGATTCCGCCTTCAGAAATTTCTTACGCGCCGGGGTGTTGAAGAAGAGGTCACGAATCGTGATCGACGTGCCGACCGGTAAGCCCGCTTCCTCCACCTTATGGATTTTCCCGCCATTGATTTCGACAACGGTACCCGATAGCTCATCGGGAGCGCAGGTTTCGAGTCTAAGGCGTGAAACGGAGGCGATCGAGGGCAAGGCTTCGCCACGAAAGCCCAGGGTAGCGACGCTCAGCAGATCCTCGGCACTCTTCAGCTTCGAGGTGGCGTGACGTTCGAAGGCAAGCAAAGCATCGTCCCGAACCATGCCACAGCCGTTGTCGGTGATCTGGATGAGCTTCTTTCCGCCGGCCTCGACCTGGATCCGGATGCGCGTGGCGCTAGCGTCGAGAGCATTTTCGAGGAGTTCTTTCACCACGGATGCAGGGCGCTCCACCACCTCGCCGGCGGCGATCTTATTGGCTACGGCTTCGGAAAGAACATGGATTTTGCCCATAGGGTCCGTGACCAGGGTTCCGGTGGCCAGTGGTCAGTTTCGCAGATGACAAGGCGAGTGACTAGGGGCTGTCGACCCGGTTGCCTTCTTTATACGATGACATTTGGGAAGGCAAAGCAACCTCAGGTAAGCTAGCTGACCAGGATGACCCGAATCTCGCGCCGCATTTTCCTCCGGCAGACCGGCAGCGCGGCCGCCGCGACGTTGATTTTCTGCCCTTATTCGTTTGGAGTCCGCGAGAACCTGGCGGCCCGGCTCGCCTCAGATCGAACCCGGCCGCAGTATCACCTGCTCCCCGCCGCCAACTGGATGAACGATCCGAACGGCCCGATCTTTTACCAGGGTCGCTACCATATGTTCTTCCAGTACAACCCCAATGGCGCATTCTGGGGATCGATGCACTGGGGCCATGCCACCAGCCTGGACATGGTCCGGTGGAAGCATGAGCCCGTCGCGCTCGCGCCCACCCCCGGAGGCTATGACCGGGACGGCGTCTTCAGCGGCAGTGCGATCCTCAATGGCGATACCCCAACTCTGATCTACACGGGCGTTCTGGCCTCCACGCGGCCCTCGGAAATCACCCTGAACGACGGCCAGCATAAATGGCGGGAGGTGCAATGCCTCGCAACTTCGAAAGATCCTGACCTGCGTTCCTGGAGGAAGCTGCCTGAGCCGATCATCGCGCGGCCACCCGAACATCTGGCGATCACAGGCTTTCGCGACCCGGGGGTGTGGCGCGAAGGCAAAGAGTGGCTGCTCACGCTCGGTTCGGGCATACGGGGCAAAGGGGGTGCGGTGCTGCTGTATGAATCGCGCGATCTGCTGCGCTGGGCTTTCCGTCACCCGCTGCTTGAGGGCCATGGCACGGGGAAGCTCGCTGGCAATCCAGTGGACAACGGGGAAATGTGGGAGTGTCCGGATTTCTTTGCGCTGGGCGACCGGCATGTCCTTTTGCTCTCCACCATGGGCAAGGTTCTTTGGAAGACGGGGAAGTATCGCGACCGCCGTTTTACGCCGGAGAAGGAGGGCGTTGTCGATTTCGGAGCCTACTACGCGGCAAAGACCATGGTCGATGAACGCGGAAACCGCATTCTCTGGGGATGGATTCCGGAAACACGCCCGGAGGCGGAGTATCGGGCAGCGGGCTGGGCGGGAGTGATGTCGCTGCCGCGCGTGCTCACGCTGGGCGCCGACGGAGGACTGCGGATGACGGTGGCTCCGGCGGTCGAGACGCTGCGTGCTCACCCCGCGCAAGTGCGTGCCGGCGCTGATCGGACCAAGGCGCTTGCAGGTATTCGTATTCGCGACCTTGCGGGTGAGATCCAGGCACGATTTGCGGCGCAACGCGGATTTCGGCTTCGCCTCCGCCCGGAAAAGGGCGAACCTCTCGCCGAGATCGCATACGATCCAGGCAAGAAAGATTCGGAACTTCGGGTAAACAACACGAACGGCACGTTCGCGACCAACGAACCGGTCACCTTGCGCGTGTTCCTGGATGGTTCGGTGCTGGAGGTCTTTGCCAACGATAAGACCGTGATTACCACCAGGGTGTATGCGGCACCCAGCGGTCCGCTACGCGTGGAAATGTCCGACATGGATGTTCTGGAGTCGTTGGACGTTTGGCAGATGCGACCGATCTCGGGAGACCGACTGAGCAGCGGCTAGCCTGAGCCCAGTCGTCGAGTGATCGGTGCGCAGATGTTCCCTTGGCTGCCCGCGATGGTGAGCAAAGTTGGATCATTTTTCCACGTCGGCATGCCAATTGGGGTTGGTCCACTGGCCGTGTTGCCAAACAAAGACTTACGTCCCCCGGCTCGAACTTGGCTCGCGCGGAAGGTTATCCAGCGCAATGCGTAGCCTCGGGGGTTGTCTTTGGAGGACATGCGAGTTGCCGGCACACAACTCTATCGAGGGTGGTGATGGAAATAAATCAACACGCCGTGGAAGACAAATCCCGCGACGAACCAGAAAGATGCTTCCACGATTCGTTTCAAGCGCGGTGTCATGGTAGTAGTCTCCTCTCCGGAATTCTGTTGGTTCGGGCCAGACGCTTGCGTCGCTTACTTCTTGACCACGCTAATTCCCAGGTCGCGCAGCTGAGCATCGGTAACGGGCGTGGGGGCGTCCACCATCAGGTCTTTCGCGGCGGCGGTTTTGGGAAAAGGGATGACCTCCCGCAGGCTGTCAGCGCCGGCAAGGATCATCACGATGCGATCGAGGCCGAGAGCGATACCGCCGTGTGGGGGAGTGCCGTACTCCAGCGCTTCAAGGAAAAAGCCGAAGCGGGATTTAGCCTCTTCTTCAGTCATGCCGAGGGCATGGAAGATTTTGCGCTGGATGTCCTGGCGGTGGATACGGATCGAGCCGGACCCGAGTTCGGTACCGTTCAGCACAACATCGTAGGCAAGCGCGCGCACCATAGCGGGATCGGACTCCAGCTTGTCCATATCCTCTTCGTGTGGCGATGTGAAGGGATGGTGCGCGGCTACCCAGCGCTTGTCGGCCTCATCGTATTCAAACATTGGGAAATTCGTGACCCAGAGGAAGCGGAAATCGCCGCGCTGAAACAGGCCGTGTCTTGCCGAATACTTCTGCGCTAACGCGACACGCAGGAGGCCGGCAGAGGCATAGATTGCCAGCTCCCGCGGCGTGACCTTGCGGCGGCTGGCGGGATGATCGTCACCTCCTGCCTGGGCGGAGCCGACAACCAGCACGATCAGGTCGTCGGCGGCGGACCCGCATTTCTGCTGAATTTTTCTAGCCGCTTCGGAGAAATTCTTTTCGATCCGCTTGAAATCCTCGAACAGCCTGGCACCGCCCTTGGCATTGAACATGGGCTTGATTTCGTCGCGCTCCTTGCGCGAAAGCTCACCCACCCTGGGCGTGCGAACGGCAATCACCGGCAGATCGGGGTTCACGGCGAGGGTCTGTAGATCGGCGGCCGCAAAACAGTCGCGCACCTCGGTGAAGGCCGGAAGGCGAAGGTCGGGCTTGTCAATTCCGTAAAGGCGAATGGCTTCGTCGTAGTCCATGCGCGGGAAGGGTGTTTTGATGTCGTGGCCAGCGGCTTTGAAAGCGGCCGTCAGGAATCCCTCGACGGTCTCCCAGACTCGCTCGGGCTGCGGATAGGACATTTCGAGATCGACCTGGGTAAATTCGGGCTGACGATCGGCGCGCAGATCTTCGTCGCGGAAACAGCGCACGATCTGAAAATACTTGTCGAAGCCGGAGATCATCAGGATCTGCTTGAAGAGCTGGGGCGATTGGGGCAAGGCATAAAACGTGCCGGGCTGAACGCGGCTCGGCACAAGATAGTCGCGAGCACCCTCCGGCGTGGAACGGGTCATGAACGGGGTCTCGATCTCGAAGAAGCCCTGCCCGGCCAGGTAGTCGCGGATCGCCAGTGCGACCTTGTGCCGGAGCTCGATGTTGAACTGCATGGCGTCGCGGCGCAGGTCAATGTAGCGGTACTTGAGCCGCATCTCTTCGTTCGCCAGCGACGTATCCCCCGGCAGGAAGGGCGGGTGTTTGGCGTCGTTCAGGATGCGCAGTTCGTCGGCCACCAATTCGACTTCGCCGGTCGGAATGTTCTTGTTGATGGTGTTGGCATCGCGACGCTTTACCGTACCGATGGCGGCGATCACGAACTCATTGCGCAGCAATTCGGCTTTTTCGTGAATTGTGGTGTTGGCCTCTTCACTGAAGACGACCTGGGTAACGCCCGAGCGGTCGCGCACATCCACAAAGATCAAGTTGCCGAGGTCGCGACGGCGGTTTACCCAACCCATGAGAATCGCTTTTTTTCCTGCGTCGGAGGCACGCAGGACACCGCACATGTGAGTACGCCTGAGGTCGCCTAGAAAGTCGAGCAAAGTGGGTCTCTTCTTGTCGGGAATACGGCCGGGGGCCGAATTGGTGATTATAAACGGAGGTTCGGCGAACTACACAGAGAACCGAGCCACGCCCTAAGATCTTAACCTCAGAGGACGCGGAGAAGAGCCGCAGAGGGCGCAGAGAGCCGCGAGGACGCAGAGAGCCGCAGAGGGCCGCAGAGGGCGCAGAGAACAACTTGATCGCACAGAATGCTTCGGTTCCCGCGCAGGAAGCCAGGAAGATCTGACCGGCAACGCCGGGATGGAAAACTGGGACACAGGCGTGCTGAGGCAGGCACGCTTCTGTGGGATCGATCTTGGGTTCAGACTCCCGCAGTGGCCTGTTGAAACCTGAGTTTCCAGTCCTCGCCTCGCTTCACCCAAATCGAGCTGATGTGCTGGTAGCGCGGAGTCTCGTCGTCATAGTGCGCCATGCGGATGATGACGTCATAGGTCACGACCGCCGCGCCGTCGTTCAGGGGCACCACCTGGATGTTGTAGGTGCGATATTCGGTCAACTCGGTTGAGGGAAAGTCTTCCAGGATCTCGTTCTTGGGATGAATCTTGCCATCGGTGCCGACCGAGATGAAATCATCCGTCAGTGTGTTCTTGTAGAAATCCCGGTCGTGCTTCTTCTGGGCTTCGGGAAGAGCCTTCTCCAGCGCGATTAATTTATCTGCGAACGGACTAGAGGCGGGCTTTTCTTCCCGGGCAGCCACCTGGCCAGGTGCTGTCAGCCAAAGAAAAGAGAGGCAGAGCATCAAAAGAAGTGCGCAAATCACCAGCCTGGAACTTTTCATCGCGTCCTCCCACGGGCCCACAGACTAACACCAGCGTGCTCCTGCTATTCTCAAATAGAACGCTAAACTGGAGAATTTCCGATCCTTGCCGCCCATTTTGAATGCCCGTGGCCTCGCGAAGTCGTATGGCTCTGATCCGCTGTTCCAAAACGTGTCCTTCACGGTCTCGGAGGGAGACCGCATCGGTTTGATCGGCCCGAACGGTTCGGGCAAATCGACGCTGCTCGGTATGCTTGCCGGACGAATTGATCCGGACGAGGGCGAACTGGCCGTGCGCAAGCGAGCGCGTATGAGCTATGTGGCCCAGGAATCGCAGTTCGCCCCGGGAAAGACGGTGCGCGAGCTGGTGGAAGATGCAATGGAGAGGGGGGCGGTTCCCTCCGATGAGCGTGCCAATCTCATGGCGGCAGCGCTGGGGCGCGCGCGTTTTGAAGACGTCGATGCAGAGGCAGTGTCGCTGTCGGGAGGGTGGCGCAAGCGATTGGCGATTGTGGAGGCGCTCGTCCAAGTTCCGGATGTGCTGCTGCTGGATGAGCCTACGAACCACCTGGACCTGGCCGGGATCGAGTGGCTCGAAAGTGAACTGGAAGGGGGAAACTTTGCGTGCGTAGTGGTGAGCCACGATCGCTACTTTCTGGAAAACTTCGCCACCGAAATGTCGGAACTGAGCCGAGTGTACCCCGATGGCATTTTGCGAGTGCACGGGAACTACACCGAATTTCTCGTGAAGAAGGAGGAGTTCCTCCACGCGCAGGGAAAGCGGCAGGAGGCGCTGGAGAACCTGGTTCATAACGAAATCGAGTGGCTGCGGCGAGGAGCAAAAGCACGGACCAGAAAGTCGAAAGCGCGCATCGACAAAGCCCAGGAGCTGATGGGGGAGTTGGCGGATCTGAACGCGCGCACCCGGAGCGGCACCGCGAAAATCGATTTCTCGGCGAGCGAGCGGCAGACGAAACGGCTGGTTGAACTGCAGGGCGTCGGCTACAGCATCGGGGGGCGACGACTGTTCGATGGGCTGGATTTCAATCTCCTGGCAGGCATGCGGCTCGGCCTGGTAGGGCCGAATGGAAGCGGCAAGACCACCCTGCTGCGATTGCTGCGAGGAGAGGCGTCGGCTGACGAGGGCAATATCCGGCGAGCGGACGCGCTGAGAATCGTGTACTTCGATCAGAATCGACCTCTGGATCTGGACGTAACCCTGCGACGAGCGCTCGCACCGGACAGCGATTCGGTCATCTACCAGGAGCGCGTGACCCACGTAGCGTCATGGGCAGCGAGATTTCTGTTCACCGGGGAGCAACTCAACCAGCCGGTGGGCCGCCTTTCGGGCGGGGAACGAGCGCGAGTGCTCATTGCGCAACTGATGCTGCAACCGGCTGATGTCCTCCTGCTTGACGAACCTACCAACGATCTGGACATCCCGACGCTGGAGATCCTCGAGGAGAGTCTGCTTGAGTTCCGGGGAGCGTTGGTGCTGGTGACGCACGATCGCTACATGCTCGATCGGGTTTCGACAACCGTGCTGGGACTCGATGGACTGGGAGGCGCAGAACGGTTTGCCGATTACGCGCAGTGGGAGGCATGGCAGGAGGAGCGCATGCAGGCCGTCAAGGCCGACTCGGCAGTAGCTAGCAAGAAAAAAAACGCGGCAGCTTCAGACCCGGTATCCACATCCGCGCCTTCAAAGAAGAAGCTCTCCTATCTCGAAGCCAGGGAGTACGCGACCATCGAGGAGCGTATAGCGCGTGCGGAGGAAGTCCTCAAGTCGCATCAGGTCGCGCGCGAGGATCCCGACATTGTGAGCAATGCTCCGCGCCTGGTGATGGCTCAGGCCGCGGTCGAGGAGGCAGAGAAGGCCCTGGAAACCCTGGTCCGGCGGTGGGCGGAACTGGAGGAGAAGCAGGGCTGACGCTTGAGGGCTCATCCCGCCCGAGCGAAGTCGATATAGCCATGCTGGACGTTGGTGCGCACCAGTTTGGCCCGCAGGGTATCGCCGACATCGAGGCCCTGCTGGCCCTGCACCAACATTCCTTCCACGTGAGGCTTTAGGACGCGCACGAACGTGCCCTTTGAGCTGGCCCCGGTCACAATCGCATCGAAAATGTCGCCGATCCGGCCGCTCATGGCTATGGCCGACATGCGCTTGGTCATCTCGCGTTCCACTTTGCGGGCGGCGTCCTCCTTGAGCGTGCAGTTTTTCGCGACGGCATCCAATTCATCGTCAGAGTATGGGTTCGGACCTTTCGCCAGGAACGCCTTGATCAGGCGTTGGGTCACCAGGTCGGCGAAACGGCGATTGGGAGCGGTGGAATGGGTATAGTCCTGCACAGCCAGGCCGAAGTGGCCTATGTCCGGGTCGCCGGGACGCTCGAGGATGTATTCTCCCGGGCCCATAAGCTTGATCACAGCGAGGGACAAATCGGGAAAGCGGGCCGGGTCGGCGGCCTTGCGCTGCGTGAGGAAGTCGTTGAGGGCCTTGGAATCGGGTTGCGCGGGAAGGCTGCCTCCCTGCGCGGCCGCCAGCTGCACAATGCGATCCCAACGCTCGGGGGTTTTGACTACCCGACGAATGGAGGAGATGGTTTTGAGAGTGCGGGCGACCACCTCGTTGGCGGCAATCATGAAATCTTCGATCAGGTCGGTGGCAGGGTTCTTCTCCTGCTTCACGACATCGGTGACCTGGTTGTTGAGGAGGACGGGGCGCACTTCGATCGTTTCGATATCGAGCGCGCCATGCAAGTAGCGCTGCTGCTTGAGCGCCTGGGCGACAGTGTACTGGAGCTTCAACTGACCCTGTAAGTCGGGGGAGGCCGCAACCTTGGGGGGAGCGGGAGCCTTGCTTTCGAGCCAGGCTCCGACCGCATTGTAGGTGAGTTGTGCCTTATTGCGAACCAGCGCGGGATAAAGTTCGGTCGATTGGACGTGCCCGTCCCGGCTAACGACGAACTCGACAATGAGGGCTGCGTTGTCCTGATTCTCAAGCAGCGAGGTGAGTCCGGTCGACAACATTTCGGGCAGCATGGAAAAGTTGCGCACGCCGGTGTAAACGGTGGTTGCCTGGGAGGCAGCGTGCTCGTCGATGGGGCTCGCCTTGGGAACATCTGCGTCGACATCGGCAATGCCGATCAGCACCTTTACGTCGTCGTTCGGCAGTTGCTCGGCCACCTCGATCTGGTCGAGATCCTTCGACGTGTCATTGTCAATGGACGACCAGAGCAGCCCGCGCAGGTCGCGTACATCCTGACCGGGAACCGGCTTGGAGGAAGTGGACTTGATGGCCGCCAACTGCTGCTGGACGGCAGGCGGAGAATCGGGATCGAAACCATTGGCGGACATGACTTGCCGGGCGACCGCCTGCAAGTCGACTTTGGACCTCAGATCGCTCATAGAGTTCTCCGCGATGGCAGCTCGCGAGCAGGCTACCATGCCGTTCCGGCCGCAGGCGGCAGCGGCACGCGTGGCTCGTGATATCCTAATTGCAGCAGCTGCGTTCCCGCCTTTAGGGCAATTTCCCGCAGTTCCCTGAGCCATCATGATTTCAGTAAGTAATGTTTCCATGCGCTACGGCGCCAAAGTTCTGTTCGACGAGGTTTTCACGGCATTCACGCCGGGTAAGCGCTATGGCCTGACCGGCCCGAACGGGTCGGGAAAGTCCACCTTCATGAAGATTCTGACGGGCGAAATGGATCCGCAGAAGGGGACGGTGGTGCGGCCGCGCAAGCTAGGCGTGCTCAGCCAGGACCAGTTCGCCTTCGACACCTATCGCGTGATCGACACGGTCATCATGGGCAACAAGCGGCTGTGGACGGCGCTGGAAGAGCGGGACCGAATTTACGAAAAACCCGAGATGTCGGACGCGGACGGGATGAAGCTGGGTGAACTCGAGGGCATCGTCGGCGAAGAGGATGGTTACACGGCCGAAAGCGACGCCGCGATCCTGCTGCAGGGTCTGGATATTCCCGACGAAGCACACCAACGGAAAATGGGAGAACTACAGGGCGGGCAGAAAGTGCGGGTGCTGCTGGCACAAGCCTTGTTCGGCCATCCCCAGGCACTTCTGCTGGACGAGCCAACCAACAACCTCGACCTTGATTCGATCCATTGGCTGCAGGGATTTCTCAACCAATACGACGGCGTAGTGATCGTGATCTCGCACGACCGTCATTTTCTGAACAGCGTCTGCACCCACATTGCCGATATCGACTACGAGACCATCATTACGTATACCGGCGCCTACGATGACATGGTGGTGGCGAAAACCCAGGTCCGATCGCAGATTGAATCCCAGAATGCACAACGCGAAAAGAAGATCGCGCAGCTCAATGAGTTCATCGCGCGTTTCTCGGCGGGTACGCGATCGAGTCAGGTACAGTCACGGCGTAAAGAGGTGGAACGGCTGCAGGTGACGGAGCTGGCCCGGTCGAATATCCAGCGGCCTTACATCAAGTTCGAGCAGAAGCGGCCCTCGGGCAAGCACATTCTGGAAGTCGAAGGCTTGGCAAAAGCTTACGGAGATAAGAAAGTCATCAGGAATTTTACGGTGAGCCTGCTGCGCGGGGAAAAGATCGCGCTCATGGGCCGAAACGGAGCCGGGAAAACGACGCTGGTGAACGCGCTGCTGGCGAACTCTCCCACGGTTCCGGAGGCTGAACTGCGAAAAACGAGCGGTTACGACGGCGCATTTCTGGATTCGGGCAAAGTGATCTGGGGACACGAGGCCGCAGTGGGCTACTTCGCGCAGGATCACAAGGGATTGATACAGCCCGGGATGACCGTATTCGAATGGCTGCACCAGTGGGACCTGTCGGCCTCTCACGAGGAAATCCGCGGTCTATTGGGGCAGATGTTGTTCGCACGCGAGGACGGCAACAAGAAGACCGATGTGCTCTCAGGCGGCGAGGCGGCCCGGGTGATCTTCTGCAAGCTGATGCTTCAGAAACCGAACGTGCTCGTGCTTGATGAGCCGACGAATCACCTGGATCTGGAATCGATCAACGCCTTGAATATCGCTCTGCAACGCTACCAGGGCACCGTGATGATTGTGACCCACGATCACGACTTGATTGATGAGGTGGCGACGCGGATCTGGCATTTCGAAACCAATCACCAGATCACGGACTTCAAGGGCTCCTATGAGGAGTACCAGACCGTGCACGCGTAGAACAGCAGCCCGATCCAACCGAGTTGCAGGAAATACCTCAACATGCGAATCAGTACAAAGTTCCGTACAGGTTGCATTCCCATCTTTCGACGAACACGCCCTGGCGCGGCCGACTCCTGGCTCGGCGAGCATGTTCCGCTTCCGTAACGGGTCCAATTTCTACTGCCTCACGGTCAGCTACCCTGGAAAACGTCACGGCCTCAGCTCTGCGACTAAGGGAACAGCGATTCAATCCGCAAGCGTGCCGAGGAACTGCCGACATGTCGGCACACCCCCGCAAGCTGCTCCCAGAGCGCCTTTGAGGGGCATTCCCAAGCTTTTACGGACCCATTTTTCTTGTCTTTGCTAAAGGGAGAGAGTAGTTTCTTGTTACAAATACGGAACGCTGTTGTCCAGGTGCTGTTGGCCTGCGATAGCCGGATCGGGGTCGGAGTGCGAGGGCTTGGGAGGTACGGATGGTATCGGCGGGACAGAGTTTGCGGACTTTGAGAGAACGACTTGGACTTACCATGCGCGATGTGGAGACGGCGAGCGCGAGCATATCAACCAAACACAAAAGTGACGAGTTCTCGATTCCACCCAGCCGATTGTCAGACATCGAAACCAAGGGCGTCGTCCCCAGCATCTACCGACTGTACTCGCTCTCAGTCATTTACCGCCGGGACGTGCGCGAAATCCTGGCTCTATACGGCGTCGATCTGGACGGCATGGTGGACGACTTGCATCTAAGTCTTCCGCCCAAGTCCCACATGTCGGAAGCTCTGGAAAGCACCATGTTTGCGCGCATTCCGGTTCGGCTTGACCCCAGTTTTGATCCCCGCTTTACAGTGAACATGGGCCGAGTGGTGGAGCAGTGGGGAGTGGTCCCGCTAAGTTACCTTGCCCAGTTTGCAGATCGGCGATACACATACGGATACGTGGGCAGCGAGGACTTCACCATGTATCCGATCCTGCCTCCCGGGACGTTCGTCCAGATCGACGAATCCAAGAATCGGGTGGCGGAAGGCGCCTGGCGTTCTGAATACGAACGACCGATTTACTTTGTAGAGACGCGCGACGGCTACACATGCTGCTGGTGCACCCGGCAGCAAGATGGCCTGGTACTGCAATCGCATCCTCTGTCGCCGGTGCCAGTGCGCCTGCTGAAGCATCCTCAGGCAGCCGAAGTCATTGGGCAAGTGGTGGGAGTAGCGATGCGACTGGGAGAGTGGTCTACCGTGGACTCTTTACCAGAGCCGAGAGCGCGCGAAGCACTGAATTAAGATGACGGCGCGAACCGGCGTGCGGATCCGCCGGAAGAGATACCCCCTCGTGATTCCCTAAATCTTCCAGAAATTGTGTCTGCCCCAGGTTTTTGGGAGCGCAGGATTCCTCGAGATCCTTCAATAGCTTGGGTAGGGGTGTTCGGAGAATCAAGGAAACCAGATTGCGATGGGCATCGGCCAGCGCCCGCTGAGCCGCATCCTCTCCATGGACCCGCGAAAGCCCCCAGTGCGAATAGGATCCGTCTTGCTGGCGCAGACTCACGAAATAGTCGAGTTTGCCCAGCAAGCCGGAAACAGCGCGCAAGGTGCGTGTCTGAAGGTCTTCCTGTACTGACTTAAACGTCATAATTGTTACGGTTTCCGGAAACCAAAACCATCAGCGAATTCCCCGCCAACTAAGGCTGTACATTGCAAGTTATCACGGTGCGAACCCTTCGCAAAAGGAGCTGCATCGTGAAAAAACTATTTTGGGTCCTGGCTACCACCATCGTGTTAGTGGGCACCGTTTCGACGCCAGTTCGCCTGCACGCTGATGGCAACCCGCCGCCTTATTGTCCAACTAAGACCTCCTGCAAGCCGTGAGAGAGGTCCATCGGGGGTGACCTCATAGTTGAGGACTAGCGCCGAACGCAGTATAGTGCTGCGCAGTGCATAGCATGATCGTCCCGCGCTGGCTATTCAACTATCTTTGGGTCGCCCCCCACGCCTTACAGGCAGGGTTGGCGGTCATTATGATTTATCGCAAGCTGGTGAAAACGTTTCCTGCATTCTTTACATACACGATCTTTGAGATTGTGCAGTTCCTGGTGCTTTTTACGATCGCCAAGTCGCCCTTGTTTACAGGTGCCCACTACGGCATAGCTTCGCTGGTTGGGGGAGCGATCAGCATAGCCCTGCGCTTCGCCGTTGTTCACGAAATCTTCAGCACGGTCTTTCGAAGTTATCCCGCCCTCCAAGCCTTTGGATCCGTGAGCTTCCGCTGGGCGACGGCGGTGCTCATGATTATCGCGGTGATTTTGGTAGCCTACACCTCCGGCAATGAAATGGACCGCTTTACGATTGCCTATATCGTTGTCGACCGGGCCGTAAGTATTATTCAATGCGGCCTGTTGGTGCTTCTGCTCTTGTTAGCACGTTTTCTTCGCTTTCCCTGGACAAGCTTCGCTTTTGGCATCTCGCTGGGACTAGGGCTGTTCGCCAGCGTGGAATTGGCGATCTCAGCTCTTCAGGCCCAATATGGATTGTTGGTGGCCTGGGATATCTTACCCGCTATCACTATGGCCACGTACCACGGCTGCGTAGTGTTCTGGATCGTAAGCCTGCTGCTGCCGGAGCGGAAGGTTGGCCGAGTAAGTGCCACCTCCGGTTACGAACTCGAACACTGGAATGATGCGCTCGAGAGGTTACTGCATCAATGACAGTTACGATCCTTCTGATTCTGCTGGCGGTCGGAACGCTTGTCCTGTTTTTTCTGCGCGGCAGCGTAGGACGGGGCGTGGGGGACGAGGGGGATCTAAGTCGGCGCATTCGGTCCGTAGACCTCGACGCATTCCGCAACCTGACGGACCCGGAGGAGGAAGAGTATCTGCGCGCCCACCTGCCGTCAGCCGAGTTCCGAGACATCCAGCGCCTGCGCCTGCGAGCAGCCATTGACTATCTACTAGGAGTGTTTCATAACTCGGCGCTATTGCTGCATTTCGGACAGGTTGCGCGCAGCAACCCGGATGAACGCATCGCGGGGGCGGGACGCAGTTTGGTCGATAACGCCCTCCGTTTGCGTTTGTTCTCGGCGATGGCTATCGGCAAACTGTGCATCCGGATAGTATTCCCGGGGGCCGTATTGCAACCTGCCGGTATTATCGATCGCTATCAACTAATGACGGAGCGGGCTGCTCAGCTAGGTCGTTTGCAATATTCGGGCCGTAGTCCCCTGACATCCAGAACACTTTAGAGAGCGATAAGGTGGGTGCGAACCCGCGTGCATAAGGGTTCTCACAACAGCTGTTCGGTTTTTGTAACAAGCCTCAGGCTGATGACGTAAACACTCAGGACTAGGTTATGGTCTCGGTGCTGCAGAGCAGCTCCGCTAAAGCCCGTGTTGCTCCTTCCCCCCTCAAGGACGGTCGCAACACGGGCTTTAGGTAAGGATGGGCGGCACGTCAGCGTGCGAAACCTGGGGTAATCGGTTGGTCTGTAGAAACTTCTAGCCGTATGCTGCCCACCCATTCACAGTTAGTGCCCTTCTGATGCAACCTGCCCATGTAGTTACATGTGGGCTTTTTCCTTTTAAGGAAATCAAACGGTACGGCGGCACGCAGTTCAGCGAGGTGCGCAGGGGAGAACTGCCGGCAAATTGTCCATGTCCGCTCCGGTTTTAGGCGAAACTTGGAACATGCGCATGCCGCACGGCGTGGAAATTGCTATACGCGGTAGCGTAATCGAATTCGACCGCTCCGGCGAAGTTATCGCCATTTTCGTAGGCCAGGAAGGGGTCGTGGAAATTGACCCTCGGACCGGATGTGTCAGGTGTTCCACGTATGGCGCACCCCAAGGTGGCCGCTGCACAATGAATTCGAACCGGATCTCTTAAAGAATCTGACTCTACGGAGACCCCGGCAGTGCAACCTTGAGAGAGGTGAAATGTGCAAGCCGTAACTGGAATCTTTTCCTCCGAAGCCAACGCACACCATGCCGTTGAGGCCTTGATCTCCAATGGCGTTCCTGCCGATAAAATCACGGTGCTGACGCCCGGGATGGCTACAAAGGGTCTGGAGCCGGTGCGGTTAGAGGCGGCTGAAAAACCCGGCATCGGAAAGGCGATCGGAGGAGTTCTTGGCGCGGCCGGGGGACTGTCTGGCGGTAGCATGCTGATCGCCGCATTCCTCCCGGGCGTTGGTCCAGTCACCGCACTCGGATTGTTGGGAACCGCCATTCTTGGAGCGGCTGGCGCCAGCGTTGGAGCAGTGGCTGGAGGCGCGCTGGAGAACTCGACGACTGAGGGACTGCCGGAGGATGAGATTTTTGTCTACGAAGATGCATTGCGCAAAGGACGTACGGTGGTGATGGCATTCGCCGAAGACGATGCGGCCGCCGCGCCAATTCGCGAACGCCTCAGAGACGCAGGTGCCGAAGCGGTCGATGCTGCCCGGCAACAATGGTGGATTGGGTTACGCAGCGCCGAACGGGAGCATTACCTGGCTTCCGGAAGGGACTTTCACAAGGACGAACAATTCTATCGCCTTGGCTTCGAAGCCGCCCTGCATGCCAGAACGCGCTGCAAGGAATTCGATCAGGTGTCGGCGGAGATGGAGAGTAACCTCGAAGACTTAAAGCGCCAGTATCCCGGCGTTGACGTGACCGATGCGTACACGCGAGGCTACCAGCGCGGTCGCGAATACTATCAGAAGATCTGCGACGAATCGAAAGCCGCGTAGAAGCCGGCTGGTATATGCGACGAGTCGATATGGGCTGACCGACCGGCATCCGTGTGACTCCTGAAAGCGATGCCTCCAACTGATCTACGTCGGAAAGATTTTTGCCTCGCATCCGGCCTGACTTTTTCCTACCTCCAAGTCGACTGAAACAACGATCGGTAAAGATCGTCCCTGTGGAGTTCAGCTCCGGCGTATTCGCTTTTTGTTCGCTATAATGAGCGCTTGGCCCAGAGGGCGTCATGCCGCGCGGTCGGCGTTCCGGGGGGCGAACTTCAGCGGAAAAGAAGAAGAAGAAAATATGAGAGGCGTTGCTGCGCTCCGATCTGAACTCGCGGAAAGGGCGCTGCGTTACGCTGTCGGTCGCTCACTTCCGCATTGCCTGAGCTACGGCGAAACCCCGGTTGTGTGCTTCCAGCGCGCCGGCGAAGGGCTCCACGGAAACTTTCATCCGGCAAGCTTCCAAGCCTTACGAGCAAACTCGGAGTGGAACCATCGTCTGAACAAGGTTCATACCACTGCGAAAAGAATATTGCCCGGCACCGACAGTGGAGGGTGGAGGGAACTGGATTCCTGCATGAGTTCGGATGCCCTGTTGATGAACGTGTTCTGCTATCCCCGCGTATCCCGGAATTCCCGTGTTGCCATGACGCTCGGCGTGGAACCGGATCTAATCCCCTGCTTCGGCTTCCGGCCGCGCGTGCCGCTCGCCAGCAACCGATTCGATCAGACCGAAGTGGATATGAAAGTAAGAGACTTGCTGGTGGAAGCAAAGCTGACCGAGAGTGACTTCCAGCGCGCCAGGAAAACGAGCCTGCTACGGTATCGTGACTTCCTGCAGGTATTCGACGAAGATCGTCTGCCCCAGGTGGGAGAGTATTACTTATCTTACCAACTGCTCAGGAATGTGCTGGCGGCCCATGCCTGCCAATGCTCGTTTTGCGTTCTGCTGGATGCACGCAGGCCCGACCTGGTGGAGGCGTGCTACGAGGTGATCAAATGCGTGAAACCGGTCGCGCTGCGTACGGCGTGCAAAGTACTTACCTGGCAGGAACTGACGAAAGTGCTGCCGGCCAGCCTGCAAGCCTTTCTGGCAGAGAAATACGGGATCGAATAGCGGGTTGTGATGATCGCACGTTCAATGTTGGGGGAATCGCAGGTGATCAGAACCTGATTTTCAAAAAGCTGGTGAGCGCGGAAGGAATCGAACCTTCAACCTACTGATTAAGAGACACGGAAGGCTGCGCCATCCGTGTTCTGCCAACTCACAATTAACCAATAACTTACAAGAGTCTTGCGCGCACAGAGAAGCTCTTCGAAATGCCTGAAACGTTGGCGATATTTGGCAGGGTACAGCCACAGTTACAGCCACACCCTGGGCCGGCGCTTGCGTTGACTTCCGGCTTTCTCGCGGCCCTGCCGGCAACAAGCACACTCACCTGCCAAGGTTTGCGGCAAATCACTATTAAGAGCAACCAAATTTTCAAAACTGAGCACCGTACCGTCATATGGTCTCAGGTGCTATACCGCTCCCGTCTATTCCCTCTTGAAAAATAGTCATGATGCCGTCCAGGAGAATGTTGGGAGTAGTGGTGAGAATGGTACAACTTTCGATGATTTTCCCGTCCGGATTTTTCCATTGGTCCCAGAGTCCGGTAAAGGCAAATAATTCTCCATTGCCTACTTCAAACAGATAGGGCTGACGGACTTTGCCGGATTTTTCGACTCATAGAAACCATCGGCGGGAATCGACAACGCCGGTAACGGATCGCGTCACTGAACGAAAGCTTGGTGGTCACGGCTTCCGCGCGCGCGTTGACGGTTTGATTGCCGTAGCTCATGTCTTTGGCCCAGCTGGGAATCAGCCCCCAGCGCATCGTCGAGAGGCGGCGCGCGGCCTTACCCTGTTTTTGTGGTATGTAGCGACGGGCTGGGTGGGGCGTGCTGATGAAGCGGGGAACGACCTTGACTTCAGCCTCCGCATGAAAGCGGTCCTCTAATTGTTTCTGGGAGCGCGTCTGCCTGAATCTGCCACACATGAGAAATTCCGCCCGCAACCCCGGTGCTTCTAGCTCATCATAGCCCTCTTTGAGGGCGGGAAAACAACGTGATCCGAGCGACAAGGGCACAGTCAGAACTTCCACTTCAACCGGCCCGAAAGGTGTAGGGGTTGGGGTTCACGCCACTCTTGAGAAGTAGCCTTGGGGACGAACCATTATGCCGATTATCTGTTGGCTTTGCTTTGGCTCACGGAAGTAATTGAGTTCTTTACGGATGATGGGTGCCATACAGGTTCCATCATCGTCACTCCCGACCAATACGATCTCTGAAGACTTCGACGCTGTGCGGGAGATTCTCAAACCCTACGACCCAGGTTTGATGCGGCATTGTCCCGTAAACCCGAGAGTCAACTCCGTGCAGAACGACGCCGCCGAGTGCGCAGCGCCCATTACCCTTGAACTACCAGAACAGGCGCGTCTTTTCTGATCCTTCCGGGTCAGGGAATGGCTTTCATGATGGTGTATATATAATCCTCCGCTGTACATTTAATAAACTATTTATAAGTAATAATTTACAATAATAAATGGCCAATATTTTCGCCAATATGTTAAGCTTAATTTATATTATTAATGGCATTTATATGAGGGAATATAAAACATTGGAGTTGTTGCTGACTGGGCTCGCCTCGGGAACCCTGCTTCCGCCCAACGTTCGGGCGACTATGCTCGCCACCCACCCCCCCCTGGAAGTGGCTGGACGGCGCATTGAACCCGACGCGCTCGTGGAATTCAATGTCGCCAACTCCGGCCATAAACCGATCCAAGCGGTGATCGAACTTAAATCGCGATTGACTCCGATGCAGCTCGAAGGAGTCGTTCACCAGCTGCTGCGCTACCGCAATGAGCTTCACCGGTCGGGCCGCTACGCCGACCTCTACCCCATGGTGGCCGCTCCCTATATTTCTGATTCCGTGCAGGCCAGATGCAAGGAGCTGGGCGTCGGGTACATCGACCTCAACGGAACACTCGCTCTCATCCATCACGGCGTATACGTGGACATTGTCCGGCCCGCAACCGCCTTCAAGAATCCGCAGGGAGTCAAAAATATCTTTTCCGGCCGATCGCGGCGAATCATTCGCGTGCTCCTGGTCAATCCTTATCAGCCCTTCCGCCTCGAACCCCTGGCTGCAGAAACCAAACTCAGCGTCGGTCAGGTCTCGCAAGTGATCCGGAAGCTCCAGGATGATGACCTGGTCGAGCGGAAGTCGGATGGCTGCCTCCTGACCAAACCTCGCAGGTTGCTTCGACTCTTTGCCCAGGCACTCAAGAGTGACTACACCCAGAACCGGACCGTGTTCAGCGGATTCTCGGAAAAGGAGCCCTTCCACATCGCGCAACAGCTGCGTGACCTTTGTGAACAAAGAGATATCCGGCATGCATTCACCCTGGGAAGCGGTCTTGAGTCTAGCGAGCGCAACCTACGCGAACAGCTGACCGCCGCCTATATCAGTGTGTCGCCGGAACGGTTGCGGGACGATCTGCAATTGGAGGCCGTCGGAAAAGGGGCCAACGTGCTCCTCATGACGCCTCCCGATGCCGACAACAGCGATGCGGGCGGCGTTTTCTACCGGATCAGGCAATTGACCAACGGACTCAGCGGCGTAAATCCGGTACAACTCTATGTTGACTTTACCCTGCATGGGGGCAGGGGCCAGCAGCAAGCCGACTTCTTGATCGAGCACGCTCTGGCTTTTCGAGAATAAATGGCCGGCGAAATTCACATCACGAAAGATTTTCCACCGGCGCGCGAAAAAGCAGTCCTGCTGGAGCTGCTCAACATTATGCGGGCACTCCAACAGGAAAACATCGACGCGGTGATTTGCGGCGGCTGGGTCCCCTTTCTCAAAGAGCTCGCCCGCGACTCACATACCAGTCATTCCATGAGTTTCGATATAGACGTGCTTCTGCGCGCCAAAGCGCGTGAGCGCGAAGCGGTGGACCGCATCCAGGCCTTGTTGTCGAAGACACTCGCTTATATGCCAAACAAGGACGCCTCCTTCCGCTACGAAAAAACAGTCGATGGCAACATCGTGCAGCTCGACCTGCTGACCGATCTGCCTCGCATCATGGAAGACCAATCCATTCTCAAAGTCTATGGCGCGAATAGCACCCTCGACTTGTGTCTGGTGGACGGCGCCGAAGATTTGAACGACCACGTGGAGACCCTGCGCATCAATTTACGAGACGGTGACAAAGCTGAATCTTTTGAAATCACCGTGCCCGATGCCGCCGGGTTCCTTCTGCTGAAAACCGCTGTGGGTCACTTTCGCGAAGAATCCAAGGACGCTTACGATCTCTACTACTATTGCCGCTATTCGGAAGACACGGCCGTCATTCGCGAGATGCTGGGCAAGGCCATTCATGAACCCGCCATCGCCCGCACCGTGCAAGACCTGAAAACAAAATTCACGCACATCGATTCAAAATGGGTGGAGATGGTCCTCGATGAAATGTCTATTCAGGGGGATGATCGGGACCGTGAGGCCCAATTCGTAGTCCGTTTCATCGGCCGGGCCATTGCAGGCCTTTAGTTAGCCACCCCCGGTAGCGTCCAGACATATGAAGTTCACACTATCTCTTGCCTAATGCGCGTGCCGCCGTCGAGTCTCTATTTTGGGACAATCCAACGGAAAGAGCTGCGTTGAATTGATGGACACTAGGAACGCCCCACCGTGGATAGCGTAGGGCAGCCGACTTTGTGTCACTGAACTGCCTGTGTGGCTTCCCAGACTGATGCTTCAAGCATTACGCACGACTACGCGTCGTCCAGGTTCACAGCTTTGATTCATTCGCCTCTGGTGAAGCAATGGTCATGGTCACGGCGGTGACGCGGCCGACAATATCCGCTTCAGCCCGGTAACGAACCTGGCGAATCTGTCGTCTGGATTGAGGATAAGGAATCAATAGTAGTTGGTTTCCATCCAATTCACACCAACTGCAGGCGTAACTGTCTCTGAGTTCGACGAAAAAGATGGGGCGGTCAAATTCGTTCTGCCAGGTGCCAGGCCTGACCTTGTTCTGCCGCTCATCGATCTCGACGAATGACCCGGGCCGGATGAGGGGATACAGCGTGTAGTCTTCAAGGCCGACATACCCGCAGAGGCAGTTGCGCAGGTCCAATTGTTGCAAGAGAGCGACCGGGATCTCGCCCCACGTTTCAACCATGCGGGAGACCAGGTTCGTCCTCGCAAGCTCCACATTCTTGCGAAGCTCTACGGGAAGCACGATCGTTTGTCCTGGCAGTTCAAGGCTCGATCCAATCAAATGGGTGTGTGGCAGGCTGACCAGGCGCTGCTCCTTGGCAGCATCCACGATGTTGATCCCGAAGAAACCCAGGACTCTTTAAGTAATTGCACTTGTAAATGAGGCTCAAGCTGTAAAGCTTGTAGATGCTAGGGGTAAACTTCCCATTCTCGACATCGGTAAGCCAGCCGTGGGAGATGTAATAGTCTTGATTATTGCCCTTCTCTTGGGCGATCTGCTGGCTGAGTTTCTGCACTGCGCGTGTTGACAGGCGAGCACGCAGGCGCTCTGCGCGAAGACGCTTCCCAGCTTCCGGACTCGGTGTCGACTCCAACATACGCGTCGTCATACAGAGGACTTCCTTCGTCGCGTGAACAGAGAGTTGGGGTTACAAAAACACAACAACCGGACACAGGGGAAGATGGGAGATCATACTCCATTCGACTGGTCGCGAAAGCACCATTTTTTCGATGGTCGTTATTCCGACCGGCTGTAGTTGAAACCGACTAACTGCTCCGGGGTCAAAAGATAGCGTGGTCGTAGAAACGAGCACGCTTCATAAACTTCAAAGACTTTCCACGCATACCGTCTATACACAACGGCGCAGCCCCCGCGAGCAGATATCACCGTACCAAAGAAACTCGTGGACTCGAAACCAGAGCCTCGTGGCGGAGCCCAGACGCTTGTCGAAGACAGAACGCGTGGACCGGGTCAAAGCAATCCTTCAGGGCAAAGGGCTGACCCTATACCAGGTCTCACAGACGACAAGGAATACATACGGGCGATCATCACCCTATTTCCTGCCTCACAACCTGTACTATGACCTCGGCATAGGGGTCTTTAGCCCGAGCCTTCACCAAGTATTTGCGCTCAGCAAGTTCTCGGGATATAGCTTCAATGATTGGCTGCGAGTCTTTGGACTTAACCCCGAAGACATCCCACGACTGCAAGTCCTGTTGCCTTCAAAGCGCACCCTACTGCTCGATTCTTCTCTTGACGATGTTGAATGTTGGGTGCCCTGGCTACAAAACAAGCCGGGGAATAGTCGTGTCGCTGGGATCGTCCCGATCGGACGACTACTGGACGCAGCCCCGGCGCGGCGCATTCGCACCATCGAACGACCTCATGGAAACAGCTTTGTATATGCGAAGATCGGCCGTGAAGACGGTCTGGCATTTCCTGACCTGCTTCCTGGAAGTATCGTGCGAGCCGACACAAGGGTCAGACAAGAAATGCTCTCGTCTCGGCAATGTTTGGATTCGAAGCCACTGTTCTTGATCCGGCACTCGAATGGCTTGAACTGTTGCCGCCTGCAAAGCATAGGCAAGAATCGTGTGATTCCCTTGTGCGGCCAGCTCCCTTATGCGCAGGTTGAACTACAACTGCATGACGAAGCCGAGGTGCTTGGGATTCTAGATCTCGAGATACGGCCTTTGCTCAAACCGGAGCAGCCGGACGTGCCCGCGGAATTGGCAAAGCATTCGCGGCCGCCGGCCGCAAGCCGGAATGAGACAAGACTCAGCCATCTGCTTCGCACGGCTCGTTTGAGGATGGGCTTGTCATTTCGAGAGGCATCCGCGATGAGCCTCCAAGCTGCCGCAGAGCTGGGTAACGAACAATACTTTGCTGCAGCAGGATCGCTTTCCGACTACGAAGCACGGGACCTTCCGCCGCGACACGTGCATAAAGCGATCACTCTCTGCGCAATTTACGGTCTAAGTTTTGCCACATTTCTAAAAAGCATTGGTCTGCGTCTGGAAGACGCGGGTGGTGATCCGATTCCCGATAGGCTTGTCCCACGAAGTCTTCCTTCCAGCTCACGGGACAGCACCAGTGAACTTGATGATCCGCCCGAAAACGGATTCCTCGGGCAATTGCTGAGACAATCGGGTCATCTACCGTTTTTTCTGCGAGAGTCTCTCTCCGACCTGTCTGGCCTGAATCGTGTGTCCTGGCATGATCTCTTTTGGGTGGGAGGAGAATCGAACCCGCTACATCCCTTACTCGTAAACGGACTGCTCGTGATTGTGAATCGGCATATAAAAAAGCCGTTCTACTCCCGGTCGAAACCGCTGTGGCAGCAACCCGTATATGTCCTGTTGAGACGTAATGGAACTTACATGTGCGGATGCTGCAGCCTCGAGAACGGCACGTTGCTGATTCATCCGTTCTCGCATAGCTATCAGCCACAAGAGCAACTACGAAATCATGATGATGCGGAAGTCGTCGGACAGATTGTGACTGTGGCAAAAAGACTTTGATCCCTGTGGTCGAAATCCGAACTCGGCCTTCCGTGCGCGCTCGCCCAATTTTCTTCCTACTCCTGGAAAACAGTTTGGATTGTCTGATTCGCGAACATTTTCATCGAAGAGTGGAACGTGTTCTCACAACCGACATAGCTTGGTGCTTTATCCGCAACCGCCTTCTTGCTTAGTCTGCAAGCTGTGCGGTCCACTATGCTTTCGTGGATCCCTTCAGAAATGCGCTGGCTGTTCCGGCAGGTGCGCCCTTTCTTTCGCTGGCACATCGCCGGCTTTCTTTGCATGTCGGGTAGCAGCTTTCTAGCTCTTCTGTCGCCGCTTGTCCTGAAGTGGATGATTGATGTCGTTCTCCCCGGCCGGAAAGTGGGGTTCTTATCCGGCGCCGTCGTGCTCATTTTCCTGTGTCATCAGGGTCGAGCGGTGCTCACGACGGTAGGCAGCTACCTAACCATGCTTGCCGCGCAGCGCTTAGCGCTAGCTTTGCGTATGCAACTCCTCCGACATCTGGACACGCTATCCGCCGATTATCACGAAGGCACGCCGGTGGGCGGGTCAATGTATCCGCTGAAGGAGCCAATCGATGAAATCTCGAATCTTGGTTCCGATCTTGTACCCTCCATCCTTCGCACCATTCTGGCGACGACGCTGACGTTGGGCACGATGCTGATACTTAATCCCCGGATGACCCTCGCGATTCTACCCCTCATTCCTGCGTTTGTTCTCACGAGAAAGCACTTTCGAAACCGGCTTGAACGCGATGCCGAAACTGTGCAGCAGAATCAGATAGCGTGGAGCAGTTTCCTGCAGGAACATCTGTCGTCGATCATTGCAATACAGCTCCTCCGTCGGGAGGGGCGGCAGGAGCGCGCGGCGTTTCATCTATTGGGTACTTCGGTTCGGTCGCTTACCAGGCTCTTCCGGACCGGGGTTTCGTTCACGTTTTTTACCAGCCTGACTATTGGCTTAGCCATGTCCGCTGCTATTGGGTACGGTGGCTGGAGCGTTCTCGAAGGTACGCTGACGGTAGGCGGTTTGGTCGCGTTCTACACCTATCTGGCCCAACTCTTTGAGCCGTTAAGCGGTGTGGCGGAAATTTACGCACGAACGCAGAAGACATTTGCCAGTATCCGTCGAGTGCAAGGCGTACTTGCGTTGGAACCAACGATCAATAACTGGCCGACTGCAATCAAGCTTCCTCAAGATCGTCCGTGGACAATTGAGCTGGCCGACGTGCGTTTCGGATATCAAAGAAGTGATGGATTGTTGTGTATCCCGCACCTGGGGATTCCGGCAGGCGAGCACGTTGCCATCGTGGGGGAAAACGGCGCGGGTAAGAGCACTCTGGCAAAACTGATAGCGCGTCTCTACGACGTGGACTCGGGATCGATTTCCGTTGCCGGCCACGATGTGCGGGAGATCGACATCGATAGCCTTCGTGAGCAGGTGTGCTACGTACCGCCTCACCCAGTGCTCTTCGATACGACATTGAGTGGCAACCTTAGGCTGGGAAAAGGCACAGCCTCGGAAGCCGAAATGAAGGAAGTGATGGACTATGTGGGGCTCGCAACCTGGTCAAACGCATTACCGGAAGGGCTCAACCAGCGGATCGGTCCGGGAGGGCACCGACTCTCGGGCGGTCAACGCCAGCGCCTGGGTATTGGCAGGGCAATCCTGCAGCGACCGCGCATCCTGATTCTGGACGAAGCCACTTCTTCGCTCGACGCGGGTTCAGAGCAACAGTTGCTAGGCAGCCTGCGAAGCATTTTGCCAGGCACTACTATTGTCGTGATTTCGCATCGGCTATCCGCCTTGCACTGTGTTGACAGGGTATTCGTTCTCGAAGCGGGACGTGTCGTTGAGGATGACGTGCCGACAGTCCTTCTCGGGAATAGTGGGGTTTACTCACGACTGTTCAGTACTGGCAACTCGCCCTGCACCGTGGTGTCCAAATAGGGGGCATTGGTCAAAACAGGCCTTGCATAATACCTCATATTATTTGTAGTATTGTGTATGCCAGAAACTCACACGGAAGCGCTTCGGCGGCTCTACGAGATCGCGGAGGACCAGCAGGGGCTGTTCACGACCAAGCAGGCCAAGGCCGCCGGCTTTGCGGAGAACACCCATCCTTATCACGTGCAGGCTGGCAACTGGGTCCGAGAGCACCGGGGCATTTATCGGCTCGCTTTGTTTCCTGCGACCGAGCATCCCGATCTCGTGCAGTGGGCCCTCTGGTCTAGAAACCGGCAGGAAGAAACTGAGGGCGTCTACAGCCATGAGACCGCCCTGAGCCTGTGGGAGCTTTCGGACGTGAATCCTTCCAAGCTTCACATCACCGTCCCCAGAACTTTTAGGCGGAACAGCAAACCGCCTCGCATCCTCGTTCTGCACTACGCTGACGTCTCCGAGCGGGACATCGAAACGGCACAAGGGTTCAAATTCACCAAGCCTCTTCGGACGATCCTTGACCTGATTGAAGAAGATTCCGCATCCAAGGACATAGTTCGCCAGGCGATTCGGCAGGGTTTCGAACGGGGCCTGATCAATCGGAAACAGATAAGCTCTACGAAGATGGGAAACTCAGTTCGAAAGCTCTTCGACGTTGAGCTTCGGCGCGCGACACAATGAATCCCCCAAAGAAGTATGCCTCTGCCGCAGCGCTCCGACGCGCGCTTGAGGACCGTCTCCGTCAAACTGCGAACACTGAGCATGTGGACCTCGCACGCCTGCGCCGCCAAGTGGCGTTTGACCGGCTTCTTGCCAGGCTTTTTCATTCGGATGACGCTCCCTGGGCATTGAAGGGCGGTTACGCGATGGAACTGCAACTGCGCGTCGCTCGCACAACCGTTGATATTGATTTGACGCTGCCTGCCAGCCTAAATCTCTCCTCCGAAGAAGCGCCCGCTACTGGGGCTGTGCGAGAGATGCTGCAGGAATCCGCGAGCCTTGATCTCGGAGATTGGTTTGTTTACACGGTTGGCGCACCAATGATGGATCTGGACGCTGCACCTAACGGCGGTGCGCGTTATCCCATCGAGTGCCGCATGGACGGGCGAACGTTTGCAAAATTCCATCTCGACGTTGGCATTGGCGATGTATTGATCCTGCCGCTACAGAAGATTCGAGGCCTGGATTGGCTCGCCTTTGCGGAAATTTCAGCGGCCGAAATGCGCCTGATTTCCAAAGAGCAACAGGTCGCCGAAAAACTGCATGCCTATACATTGCCGAGGAGCACGCGAAACAGCCGCGTGAAAGATCTCGTTGATCTCCTTTTGCTTATCCGCACAGGCGAAGTGCGCCAAACACAACTGGCCGAGGCAGTGCGCATGACGTTTGATCGCAGGAAGACGCACGCGATTCCCCTCGATCTCGTTCCTCCTCCGGAATCCTGGGAGAGCCAATTTAAAGCGCTTGCCTCTGAGTGCGGACTTGCGTCCGGGATGGAAGACAGCTTTCGGGAAGTCGAGAGCTTCCTCGCTCAAGTTCTAGGCGCTGGTACGGCCAAATAGGACCGAAAGCCGAACGAACCCTCACGTACCTGCGAGACCTATAGCCTCCTATCGCATTGAAGACATGCAGCGCCCCTGAGATCCGGGCTGTCTGGCGAACATTTCATGCAAAGTGTCGCCTCACGCCCCCGTCCCGTGACACATTCCTCAGCACACTCCCAACCGGAAGGACCCACGCCGTGTACGAAGTCTCCACAGGAGTTCGCAGCACACGAAATGAGGACGGCGGAATTGTCCTCGACATAGTCCACGGCCAAATGTTTCGCCTGAACCCGGTGGGAGCGTTGATTCTGGAATCCTTGGCCAAGGGATCTGCGGAAACAGAAATCGCCAAAGACGTCGCGCGGCTATACAGCATCAGCGAAGAAACTGCGGTAGCCGACGTGCGTGAGTTCCTCGAATCACTCGCCGAATACAAGCTCGTTCGCATGCGCCGAGACGAGATGCGTTGCACTTGCCGTTAAGACACTGGAGCTTTCTTATGTCATTTCTGGTTGTGCAAGCGTACTTGCAGCTGACTAGTTTTGAGTCTTGCCTCAAGCAGAGCAACTTCGCGGCAGTGTATGACAGGGTTCACAATGATCCGCTTTCCACACACCTGGTCACACCCGATACCGTGACACGAATCTGCGCTGCCATTGACATGGCTTGTGCCTGGTATTGGAAGGAAACACTTTGCCTCCAACGGTCAGCAGCCACAGTCTGCCTTTTGCGAAGGTACGGAGTCAAAGCGCAACTAGTCATCGCTACTCGACACATTCCATTCCAAGCGCACGCTTGGGTGGAAGTCGAGGGTGAAGTTGTCAATGATAAACCCGATGTCCAACAGACCTACGCCGTACTCGACAGGTTTTGATGCGGCGGGGTCAAAGGAAGATGGATCGCCATGAGCGCGCTTTTTGGCATATGGAATTTTCAGGGACGACCAATCGAAGAAAACTATCTGCGGCAAGCGGCCACCCTCCTCGCTTCGCGAGGCCCCGATGGCCAAACGATCTATGCGAAAGACAACCTCGGAATCGTCTACTCCGGATTTCACACCACGAGGGAATCGCGCCGTGAAGTTCAGCCTCACGTGACCCACTCCGGAGTCGTCATCGGTTGGGATGGGCGACTCGACAACCGCGACGAACTGACCAACGACTTGGCCAGACTGGCTTCCAACAATGACGCCGATGTCACGGTGGCCGCTTTGACCTTCGAACGCTGGGGTGCTCGCGCTTTCGCGAAGCTTGTCGGCGACTGGGCAATCTCCATTTGGGATCCAACGACAAGGACACTCTTTCTAGCGACCGACTACATGGGCATTCGACACCTGTACTACTTGGTGCAGGGCAAACGGGTTCTGTGGTCCACCTGCCTAACAACGCTGGTGCGGCTTTCGGGTTGTTCATTAACCGTCAATGACGAATATGTTGCAGGCTATCTAGCGAATTCCCCTGCCGCCAACCTGACCCCGTATCGCGAGATCCAAGCCATTGCGCCTGGAGAGTTCGTAACCATACGGAATGGCACCGTCGGCTCCTATCGCTACTGGTCGTTCCAACCGAAACACAAGATTCGTTACAAGACTGACTCAGAATATGAAGAGCAATTCCGCCATCTCTTTCGGCAAGCGGTTCGCAGACGACTACGTTCCGATTCCCCGATCCTTGGGCAGCTAAGCGGTGGCATCGATTCGTCGTCGATTATCTGCATGGCAGACGATGTTATATCCAAAGGAGAAGCGGACACCATTCGACTTGACACTATCTCCACGTTTGACGCAAAGGAGCCGGGTGGTGATGAGCGCGTCTACTTCACAAAGATCGAAGAATATCGAGGCAGGGCGGGTCACCATTTGAATAGGGAGGAGTATGGACATACTTTTGAGCTCAACTTCCGCAACCTCATTACTGCGCCGGGCTCATCTGAATACACTGGGAAGCTGCGAGATGATCTCTTGGGGCTATTTCACGGGCAAGGCTACCGTGTTCTCCTCTCCGGGATAGGCGGTGACGAATTGTTGGGTGGCGTTCCGAACCCTTTGTCGCAACTGGCCGATCTGATCGTAAAGCCTCGCCCAATTCGCCTTGTGAGGCAGCTCACGGCCTGGAGTCTGGTTAAGAAACGGCCTTGCATTCACCTTCTCGGCCAAACCCTTGGCACGTTTCTCCCACCGTCGATGCGAGCCATGATGTCTCCTCAGGGTAAGGTCGCTCCTTGGATTCAACCGGCTTTTTCTCGGAGTCAAAGGCTTTCTGTTCGGCAATTGGGTCCTGTGGGAAGATATGGATTCTGGTTGCCCAGCCGTCGCGAATCCGCGCAGACGGTCGCCACCCTGGCTCGACAGATGGCCCGATTGGCGCCTCATGGCATCGCGTGTGAAGAGAGGCGGTATCCTTTTCTCGACCAGTCCCTGGTCGAGTTCCTGCTTGCAATTCCGGCCACACAGCTACTGCGCCCCGGACAGCGCCGCTCGTTGATGCGGCGGGCGCTGACCAGTATTGTGCCGGCAGAGATTCTCTGGCGAAAGACCAAAGCCTTTGTCAACCGCGGCGTCCTCGTGGCTTTCGAAAACAGCTGGCCGGGACTGGAAGCTCTATTTGAATCGCCCCTGAGCGACATGATGGGATATATCCACGCATCTTGCCTTCTGGACAAGTTGCGCTCTGCAACAAATGGGGACCCCGCTCACATGATTCATTTGCTGACCACAGTCTCCCTGGAGCTCTGGTTGCGTAGCGTTACACATCACGGCGTGCTGCGCGCAGAGGATAGATCTCATAGCGCAACCCAACAGCCGGTACTACCACTGCGAGCGTAGGCGCTCGCGCTCTCTCGATCTCTTGCCTGGCAGGAGGGTAATTCCAACAAAGAAAGGAGGTGAACACGATGACGTATTGCAAACCAGAAATGAGAGTTCTGGGGAACGCAACTCAGTTGGTTCAGCTTTCGAAGCACGACAAGCCGAACGCTGAAGCACCGCTTGACAAGGTCGAAATCGGGCCGGCGTACGAACCTGAAGAGTAGCAGAGAATGAAAAGCTGCCGACAAGTCAGCTCGACACTGGCGGGCCGCCGGGGACTTCAGCTCTCCGGCGGTCCATCTTTCGCTCCGCTCCCCAGAAATGACCAACTTCACTGCAAGCTCTCCTTGCCGACCTGATTGGCGGCTTGGCGGCCTCGCACATAAGTATCAAACCAGTCGAGTATACGTTCGAAGCTGTCCACTTGATTTTCATGGCTATGGATTCCATGAACTTCGCCGACATACTTAACATAGGTGGCTTGCTTCTTGAGGCGCCGCAAGCCCACAAAAACTTCATCGCTCAAAAAAGGCGCTACATTCGTGTCTCGAGTTCCATGGATAATCAACAATGGAGTCTCAAGCCTGTCGAGGTAGAAGATCGGCGAGTTCTCAAGGTACACATCTCGAAAACTCCAAGGGGTACCGGGCATCTGAGATTTGCCATTCCCGTGGTCCAATATACTCACGCCCAAACTGGCTCCGCCTTCATCCATTTCACCATAGAATCCAAACAGATCGCCAAAACCGGCGACCATGACACCTGCCCTGAATCTCGTCGTTTGAACCAAGAGAGCCAAGGCCGAATATCCTCCCCAACTCGTACCCATAAGGCCGACTCGATCGGCATCCACGATCCCAAGGTCAATCGCCTGATTCACGCCTGGAAGAACAATGTTTGCAAGATCTCTCAACACCCTCCGTCCTGTTAAACGGAGATCCGGTACGAGGACGGCATAGCCACGAGTCGCAAAAAGTTGTTTGTTGGGGAAAAAATTCTGCCCGCAAAGTCCGAACTGATTGACGCAAGGCGAAAAGAGCCCCGGATACACCTCGACAATCAATGGATACTTCGTTCCTTTCTGGTAGTCGCTCGGCAGCAGTAAGGCGCCCCGCATGACGTCGCCGTCTCCAGTTCTCCACTGTATTAATCGGCTATCCCCCATCTGAAATTGGTCGAGAGCGGCATCTATATTCGTCAACTGTCTCACAGACTTGGAGTCAGTATCGAGAAGGAAGAAATTAGCCGGATGAGCAACGTTTTCGGCGGCATAGATGAGTGTCCTACCATCACCAGAGATTATCGCTCGATATGGGTCGTAACCTTTGCTCTCGCTCAGGAGACTCTCAGAAGCCCCTGTATCGAGGTCGATCCGGTCGAATTCCGACGCTGCGGTGGCATCGTTTATCGCCATCACAATCATTGAATGGTCGCCGGGCGATGTTGCCACGCGGCTTCCCGCGGATGAAGTCACAATAGTTAAGATGTGGTGATCTGGAATTCTTGTCAGTTCATGAGCCTTGCCGTCTCTTAAGGAAATGGTCCAAATCGAAAACGATGGCGTCACAAAATACAAATGTTCGCCCAATCCGTCCCACAATGGCACCTGATCAAGAAGACTTAGGGGTGGATGCGGATCTTTCGTGGCTTGGCGTCGACCTGAACCGTCCAGGGTGACGATGTAGCATTCCCCGTCGTCGGCAACTCCGTTAGCTATGTAAGCTAAGCGCGACCCATCCGGCGCCCAACTCGCGGCAACATTCCAAAAGCCTTTAGAAATGTCTGAGTCGATCACTCTAGGTTTTCCGCCGGGCGACACCGTGAGCAGATCGAACAACTGCCGGTATGGCTCGCCTCGGTAAGCCCCTTTCATCGTCGCAAAAACCACGCTCGAACCATCCGGTGACCAGCTATACCAAACCGGTCTAAATCCGCGAGCGCTCCACTGTATTGCACCGGTGTTAAAGTCTATCGCGCCTAGGTTGGCATCCTCTGCCTTCGTCTGTTCGCTCTGAACAATCGAATTCGAGGTTTCAACTGGGCGCATAGCATCGTCCTCTGCTGATGAACGATAGACGAGCACTTTGGGATGAACAGCGTCGTTTTCTCCGGCTGGAGTGTGTTCTTCACCCACAAGACCCTTAACCATTTCGGCAATTCGCTGGTTATCAGGCAAGAGCCTAGTCAAGATCATCTTACCGTCTGGACTCCAAACTGGCACCTGCCAGTAATCGAGCGCGCGAACGATAGTCTCGGACACCCGCCGCATTTTCCTCGTTCTGATATCACACACCCACAGCCTGGCGGCACCGTCGCGGTCAGAGTAGAACGCCAGGAAGTTGCGATCTGGAGACCAAGACATTCCCCAGTTAGCTCCTCTTCCTTTCGTCAGATTGGTGGTTTGCCCTGAGTCTATCTCGGTGATCCAGACATCGGTTCCAACCGCCATGGCTGGCGTTCCACTTTCGAGGAAGAAACGCTGGGTCTTATGAGGGTGCTCCGTCCTTCGTGGATTCTGAACTACATAAGCAAGCCACTTGCCGTCTCGCGAGAGGCTGGGTCGGAAATCGCCCAAACTCAGCACCTTCAGCACCTCTTCCAAAGGCAACTCTTTAGAAGCGCTGCGCGCGGAAGCCGGAGGGCAGGCGAAACTGCAGACCACGAAAGAGAGCGCAGCGAACCCTTTCACTAGCTGTGACATCATCAGTGCGTCTCCCGGTAGACTTTTAGAAGGTGAGCTTCAGTGCCAATTGGATTGAACGAGGACCACCGATCTGGTAAAGCGGATTTAGCCCGCCACTCCCAGCGCCTCCTCCGAGGGAAGAGGCGAGCGTCTGAGTAGACAATCCAAACAGCGGACTACTGAGGGTATTGGTCGGCGGACCAAAATTCGGATGATTGAAGATATTGAAGAATTCCGCGCGGAACTGGAGGCGCAGTTTGTCACGGAGAATCAGTTGCCGCCGAATCGTAAAATCGTTCTGCCAGGCACCAAAGCCACGGAGCACGTTCCGCCTCAAATCGCCTTGGCGTCCAGCCGGAGGCACGGTGAAAGCGGACGGATTAAAGCCCTTCCCACCTGGGCACTCCTGTCCGGGCGCAAGCGCACCGGCCGCTTGGAAGGTCGAAGCGCACTCTGCTCCAAACAGATAGAGTTTTTGACCCAGCACGAGATCAGGACGTGAGGTGTATGCAGTTCCGTTGAAAACGGAAGTCGTCGCGTTAATATCCGCCGGCGGACTCGACCTTGCCACGACGAAGTTGTCGATTGACCAGTCGCCGAAGATCGCACGTAGAATCGTTTCCCTTGAAGGGAAAGGTATGTCGTAGCTCACTGCTGCCGTGAAGGAATGACGAACGTCAAACTCTGAGTCGCCACGATCGACGTTGGGGCCGGCGACGACGGCAGGAGTGTTCGCCAGCACGGAGTCGTTCGATGAAATGTCGATCGAATGTGACCACGTATAGGAGGCCAGCGCGTGCAACCCACGAGATAGTTTGCGGTGGAACTTGACTTGGAGGGCATGATAGTCGGATGTAGCCGTGTTCCTAGTCACGACGACCCCGGCGAAGTTGGGGTTGGGTTTGTAGAAACTGTCGGCGCGCAGCAATTTGCGCCCCAACGCTCCGACGTAGGTTGCTGATACGCTTTGGCTCGGCCCCAGAGCCTGCTCGACACTCACGTTCCACTGATATGTCCGCGGGAGTGCCAAATGCGGGTCCGTGACGAACAGCGCATTGCTCGTAGGTAGACCCTGACTAATCACCGGAGGCGCAGCGTCATCGGGAGTCAAAGGAAGTGGTTCAAGGAACAAGTCTTTCGACGCGGTGAAGGGGAAATAGAATGTGAGATCTCCAAGCCGGCCAGAAGCGAAATCGTAGAACAAGCCTACGCCGCCACGAAGTACGGACTCCCATCCCTGTCTATCGTGCAACTCGTACGCCAATCCTAACCGCGGAGCGATGTTTCCGTAGGTGGTGTCGTAGAGCGGGGTTCCTCGCGGAGCCAGACCCATATTCGCCGGATCGTTCAAGTTGGTTACCGTAAACGGCTCGCTGCTAGAGTCCCTTCCGCGGAGAGCGGGATTGACATCGAATCGCAGCCCGTAGGTCAGAGTCAGGCGGGGCGCAATCTTCCACGCATCCTGACCGTACAGCGAAAAGTTACGCGATAACAAAGTGACGTCACTCTGGAAGGCCTCGATCGTGGTGTCAAGCGGCACGCCCGACATTGCGTACCCTGAGTCCCCGGTCACGCCTAAGAAAAATATCGACTGTTCGTAGGCAGGATTGCCGGCGATGGGTGAAAGCCAGCGATAGTCGAATCCGAACTTCAGTTGATGGTTTCTGACAACCACCGACAGGTTGTCGATCAAGTTCAGTTGACGCTGCTCATTACCGGCCGTCTTGCCGGCGAGCAGCGCTCCCAGACCTGACGTGCTTGTCCCAGCTCCAAGGATAAGCACGCCCAAGTTGCTGTTCGCTGCTGTAAAACCCGAGGGAAACAACAGGTTGTCAGGCAGTGGCGTTGCCCCCGCAAAATCATCAAGGCGTGACGAATTGACACCTCTTACGTTGCTGTAGTTTGCGCGCAGTTCGTTGCTAACGTTGGGAGTGAAACTTCCTGCCAAGCCGAGGGTCAGGGTGTGTGTTGTGACCGAATTGATTCCAAGGCTACTGAGAGATGTTGTCTCACGACCAGTACTGGTGGAGGGAGAATAGTTGTAGCGCCCAAACAGCGAGAGTTTTGTGCTCAACGTGTGGTCGATGCGAATGGCGTACGCATCAAGCGTCGATGGATTCGAGTAGCTGGTGCCAAACTCGGCTAGACCTCCTGCCAAGTCAGCACCATTCGGTGCGGGGAACGCATTTAGGTAGGGCTGCACGGCGACCGGCGCCTGCTGACGCGATGTTGTGTCTGGAACCAGTATTTGTCCGGTTCGAGGCTGGCGCAGGCGGAGGCCTTCGTAGGAGAAAAAGAAGAACGTCTTGTCTTTGATGATGGGCCCGCCGAGAACGCCGCCAAAGTCGTTTTGGCGATCTTTTGCTTTGGGAATCGGGGGATTTTGAGCACCGTTGAACCAATCACTGGCGTCGAGGACATCATTGCGCAAATAATCAAAGAGCGTGCCATGTAACGCATTGGTGCCCGAGCGTGTGACAATCGACACTTGTCCCCCTGGCGCGCGACCGAATTCGGGTGCGAAAGACGAAGTCTGTATCCGAAACTCCTGCATGGCATCCACTGAAACTAGGCTGTTGGTCCCTCCTTGTACACTGAACCCTGGCAGGGAGCCTCCTGCAGACTGGGTGAGACCATTGCCGGAAGCGATGCCAATGTTTGCGCTGGCGCCGTCAACCGTAAAATAGTTGGCGTCGCTCCGCTGTCCGTTCACACTGAACTGCCCCTGGCTTGCATACGTGGTTGGCGTCAGAGTGACGCCCGGTGTCAGCATAATGAGCGTTTGAAAACTCCGGCCGTTGAGTGGCATGTTTTCCACGAAGCGGCGGTCCACGATGGTACTCACGCTGCCGTCCTGCGTGTTAACCAGCGGCGCACCTCCCGTCACAGTCACCGTTTCCGCCACAGCGCCGACCGGAAGAGTGAAATTGATCGCCACTGCAGATTGCACATTCAAGACCACGTCAGGTTTGATGAGAGTCTTGAATCCCCTCTTCGAGACCTGAATGCGATAGGGCCCTGGGGGGAGGTTGGGGACGGCGTAGATGCCTTCGCCGTTCGTTGCTCCCGGGTATCCGATGCCCGTTGCATCGTTCATGATTAGAATTGCTGCGCCTGGAATCGAACGTCCAGAGGGATCCAAGACGAGACCGCTGATTGTGCCATTGGGGGTTTGCCCGCCAGCAGCGCCAGTAAGCAGAACAAGTAGGAAGAATAGGGGAAAGGGGAAGCGTCTCACTAGGGCGGCTCCTGGCTCGCACGGATTCATACTGATTCATCCGGTCTACGGATGCCCCGTCGTATTTGTATCAAGGTTTCTTAAGAATTCAGTGCGGAGCGTGCAGTGGTCGGTTTTCCGAACGCTCAGGGATGATTGGGATCCATGTGGAGGTAGGCAAACAATCGAGGCTTGTTGGTCGGTCTGTGGCTCCCGCCGTTTGGCTCGACAGTGACGAACACAGCGTCAATCTGTGCTAATGCTTTCGGATCGTCGAAGCTCAATACCCAGCGTTTCTTGGAAGCGTTGTCCACATAGAAGACGCCCAGGTTCAGCGCCTGTTGCCAGTCCGGTCCACGCCGGCCCCATGCCTGGAAAGTACTGGCGTTCTTTACTCCAGCCTGCTGGTCCAGATCGTAGGCGTAGAAAATCAGCGATTTCCCTTTCGTGTAGAACACGCGGCCATAAGCCTTCTTCGTCTCTCCCGTGCGCTCGACGTCGTACACTTCCGCGACGTAGAGATCCCTGGCGCCCATTAGATCCCGGATGTCGCGGTCATGAGCGAGAAGTTCCTGCTGTTGATCGATGGTGGCTTCACGATCGCGTAGCAACCGAGTCAGGTCGCTGACCTTGGCTTCGAGCGCAGTGCCTTGCTGCTTATCCTGAGAGGATTGGCGTTCGAGCGAGGCCAGCTTGTCCTGAAGTCCTTGAGTTTTGGACTGGCCAGCTTCCAACGTTTGGTTCAGGTCAGATAGCTGTTGGAGAAGGTCCTGCCTCCCTGCCCGCCCGTTCTGTAGATCGGCTTCCAGTTGGCTTTGGGCGAGCTTCATTCGGCTCATTTCTGCCGATTGCTGATCCAGTTGGTGTCGAAGATCGGTAATTGTCTTGTCGCGTTGCGCCATTGCAGAACGCAACACTTCGCGGTCGTGACCGGAGTCGCCTATTTGCTGCTGCAACGCGATTCGAGTTGTCTGATCCGATGGGGCTGAGATGGAAGCGGATTCGGTGCCGCGGCGGATTCCAACCCGATAGGCCGAAACACCAAGAGCAACACACAAGAGAACGCAGGCGGCGGATAGAGTCCACACGTTGCGCCAAGTTGCCTGACTCGCCGAAAGAGGAACTCTGCCCGTGATGTTCGAGTCAGGGTCCGGCTCCTCGTCGGCTGCCCCTCGATCCGTGCCCAATTGCTCCTCTAACTCTAGCCGTTGGAAGAGGGCTGCTTCGGCCTGGTCTTGCGACCACGACGGATCGGATTCGACAGTCTCCGGGGCTGGTACCAAGGCAGGAATCGCTTTGCTGACTACTGCATCATACTGCTTCGTGGCTTCCCTGCAAAAGGGACAGACAGCCAGATGCTCCTGTAGCCGCGTTCTCTCTTCTCCGGTCAACTCACCCGAGGTTGAGAGAGCGCACAATGCGAGGAACTCGTCATGGAGTGATTCTGACAACGCCCCAGCTCCTAGTTTGAGAGTCACTTTCTACCATATCCGTTATGACCGGGCAATTTGGCTGGAAACATCTGCTTTCGCAGTTTCTCCAAGCCTCTATAGTAATGATTTCGGATATTTCCGAGGGACTGATTCAGCATTCCGGCGATCTCGTCGAAAGCATAGCCCTCGAAGAAGTACAGCACCAAAGTATTGCGCTGGTCCTGGGTCAGAAGCTCCAACAGCCCGCCGATGGTCGTAATACCGACCAACCGACTTAGGGGTTCGCCTTCTTGCCTTCCCTCGAGGGAGTCGGTAAGATCCGCAGCTCCGTCCAAGTCAATCCTGGTGTAGAAGTGCCGCGACTGGAGGTAGCGTCGACGATCGATCGCGCGCTGGTAGGTCATCTGGATAATCCAGGAGCGAACTGAGGCTTTGTTGGGATCAAAGACGTTGGCCTTGCGATGGACAAACAAAAAGACTTCTTGGAGCAGATCGTCAGCCTCTGAAACATCGCGCAAGATACGAAGGGCAACGCCTCGTACCAGTCGCGAATAGCGGCGAAACAGCAGCGCCAGCGCTTCCCCGCCCTGGTCGCCGACGCGAATCATCAAACATTCATCGGAGGCTTCCCCTGGCGTTGCCGGGACTGTGGAATCAGCGGGATGAATATCCGTTTGGAGGGCAGCCAATGACGGAAAGCGAATTGTTGTCGAAGCATCCATAGCCGAGGCCCTAGGGATTTCAGTCAGAAAGAGCTGTGTCCGGAGAAGCACTTCCTTGTTACCAAATGCTTGTCTCCGAGCCCTATGTCTTAATTAATGTGCACACTTCAACGATTGATGATTTCGCACACATCCCGGCACACCTAAACGATTTAGGTTCAACAACTTACACAATCATGGTCGTCGGTGCGGACTCACTCTTACCTTGCGCTTTCTTGTCCTTAATCCGCCGCTTTCGCCGCCCGTTGTCGTTCCTTTTCGTTTCGTGATCCGCAAGTCGCCGGAGCACGCATTGCCTATTCCGTCTTGGAATAATCCATTTTGGAGTAATTGTCAAATGATTCCTATGCTCCGTGCATGGAGCGGATCGGAGGACTCTCCGCTGAGCGGCAGCGTGATCGAAAGGCATTCCTCCGTTTGCTTCGTCGCGTTCGAATAGAGGCAAAATTGACCCAGGCACAACTGGCGAAAATCCTTGGAGTGACTCAAGCGCGTGTCAGCAAGTATGAACAGGGCGAAAGACGAATCGACATGCTCGAACTCAAGGCAGTCTGCGATGCCATCAAATTGCCTCTCATTGAATTTGCAAGACGCTTTGAGGAAGCCTGCAGATGATAACGACGAGTAATCCATTTTGGAGTATTCCGTGTTGGGTACCTATGCTGGCGTTCAATGTCGGGATCGGCGCAGCGAGCAAGCAGAAAACAACGTGAACGTAAGATTCTGCTTGACGTCCTACGCGAATTGAGAAAACAACGGAATCTGACACAAGATCAGCTGGCAAAATCGATGGGAGTCAAACAAGCATTTGTCAGCAAGTATGAAACCGGCGAGCGCCGTCTCGACTTCATAGATCTGATTGGCATTTGTGACGTTCTGGGGATGTCTATCGTAAAGTTCGCGGAGAGATTCGAGGCCTCGCGTAAAGTGTTCAAGTAAAACTTCCTGCAACTTTCCACTCTTACGAACCAAGCAGTGCAGCTTCCACTTTCGCAGCCGCATCATCCTGCATGTGCGGCAGAACATGCGAGTACACATCCAATGTGAATGCAGCACTGGTGTGCCCGAGCTGCTCTGACACGACCTTTGGCGAGACGCCTACCGTTAGCGCCAAGGTCGCAGCTGTATGCCGCAGATCATAGAGTCTTATATTCGGCAGCCCGGCCCGCTTCAAGATCGGCTTGAAGTGCTTGTAGCACGAGGCTATTAACATTCACCGGCCTTCCGAACTCTGTGACGAAGATGAGATCTACAGCTTCCGGCCACTCCTCTGGATCGACGACGGGGTTCTCTGCCTGGTATTGTTTCAACTCCCTCAACTTTGCAAGAAGCCAATTTTGCAGCCGGATTATTCGCCGACTCCCTGCTCGCTTTGTCTCGCAGTATTCCCACTGTCCCGTAGGCCCTTTTCGCAACGTTCTTTTCACACTGACCGTCCCACGTTCCCACTCAATGTCCTGCCACTTCAGCCCGATGTATTCGCTGGGGCGCATCCCAGTGGTTATGGCAATTGAAAACAAGGTGCCGTACATGGTTGGCAAAGCGAACTTCAGAAATATCTTTGCCTGCTCCACGCTGAACACCTGCATCTCCCGCCTTCGAATCCGTGGCAGCTTCACACCTTTGGTCGGCACCTCCAGAATCATTTCCCACTGCAGGGCCTGCCTGAACGCCGCATTGAGCACCCAATGAGCCCCTTGCACCGTTCTTGGCGAAAGCCCGCGATCTGACATGTGCTGGTAAACTGCCTGGACGTCCAACGGCCTGATTGCCACCAGAGGCTTTTTCCCGAGTGATGGGCGAATGTATTTTGCGAGCAGACTCTCGTAGCTTTCATTCGTCTTGCTGCAGATCCGCGATTTGATAGTCTTGAGCCACTGATCGAGATATTGATCCAGCCTAATCTTCGCGCCATCTCTCTCGATATTGGCTCCCAGTTCATTGATCTTCTTTCCGAGGAACTTCTGTGCATGGCGGAGAGAACCATGGACGGTGCGGTTGTAGTAATTGCGCTGATTGGTTTCGGGGTCGCAGCCTAATGGAATACGAATCATCCATGTGTTCTCTCGCACTGCGATGATCTGACCCAATTTGCGCGACATGGGCATACCTCCTTTCTCTGCTCGTAGAACCGGAGCAGCCGGGGCTGTTGATGATTGATGTTTTGGGGTTTGGTGGAGAAATGGGTTAGAACGACAGGCCGTTCAGCAGGGCTGCTTCCATCTTGGCAGCAGCTTCGTCCTGCATGTGCGGAAGCACGTGCGAGTAGGTGTCCAAGGTGAACGCGGCACTCGCATGTCCAAGTTGCTCGGACACTACTTTCGGCGCGACTCCAACCGTTAGGGCAAGCGTGGCAGATGTGTGGCGGAGATCGTATAGCCGGATGTTTGGCAAACCAGCTTCTCGCAAGAGCGGTTTGAAATGCTTCTTGACCAAGTATTCCTCGACGATCGGTTCGCCACGCGTGGTCGTAAAGATCAGATCGGCGAATACCGAGGTGCACGCCTCCCGAGCCTCATCCGCCCCGCCTTTCAACTTCCGGAGTAGATCAAGCACCCACATTTGCAGTTTAACGACTCGACGACTGCGGAGCCGCTTCGTGTCCGAAAAGGTTCATTGCCCTTCATTCTTGTGCAGAGTTCGAACGACGCTGAAGGTTCCACGATTCCAGTCGATGTCCCGCCAGCAGAGGGCGAGGCATTCGCTGGGACGCATTCCGGTAGTGAGGGCCACAGCAAAAAGGCACGCTTGTGAGGAATGCGATGCAGTCCGGAGAAACGATCGAGCCTGCTCTGTCGTCAGCACGGACATTTCTCTGCACTGCTCACGAGGAAGTTCAACTCCCTGCGTTGGATCGCTGAGGAGCAACTGCCAACGTATAGCCTGCCTAATTGCAGCCCGCAAAACAGCATGCGCGTATCGAACCGTCCGTGCCGAGAGTTTTCGGTCGATCATGACCTGATATGCTGCCTGAATTTCAAGAGGCGAGAGCGAGGCCAAGATTCTTGCACCGATCGCTGGACGGATGTATCTACGCAGCATGGCTGCGTAGTCGCTGTACGTCTTTGCCCGGACTTTGGTCTCACGGCCGTTTTCAGCCAGTGATCCAAGAATTCGTCGCCTGTGACCTGGAGACCCTCTACACCGCGGGACAGGTCTCGTTCGTGTAACCTTCTTGTTAGGTACGCCTGTGCGTGCCGTAGAGAGCCGTAGATTGTTCGATTGTGGTAGGTGCGTTTTCGCGTTTCGCGATCGCGCCCCAGGTAAACGCGGACGAGCCACCTTCGTTCACCGCGTGCGATGATCTGACCAACCTTGCGACACATGGATGTTCCTCCTTTCTCCGGAAGCAGACATGCATCCGGGCGATTTGCAAGCTCCAGTTTTCAACGAGAACCGAAGTTGGGTTCACTGGGAGAGGGGCAAAACAAGGTGACTAAGGGAGCTCTATGGAATATGGCGGCGTTCTCGCACTGTGGCTCCGGCATCCTAGTTCAGAGTCTTCCTAGGCCAGAAAGAAATTGTCGCCATGCGGAACTCGCGCCTCGGCGTCGACCCAACAGTGGCTTTGGGCTTGAGTGAAGACTTTCCTAGACAGCGGCTGGGGCCGGTTGCTTTCGTCTGTGCCAGTAACCTAATGCTGCAAACAGAAGGACGGCAGGCACGCCGGTCAGTCCGCAAGCGATAAAGAAAATTCCGTAGGCATGAATGAGACCGTGCGTGGCGCTCAGTCTTTCGACCTCAGCGCCGGAAAACCCCTTCAAGATCTTTCCCAGCCAGGCATAGGTTGAACTCAAGAGCGCATACTGCGTGGCGGTGTATCCAATATTGGTGAGACTCGACATGTATGCTACAAGCGCAACACCTGCAAAGCTGATGCCGAAGTTGTCACCTGCCATGACCAGCGCGAAGAGGGGAATGCTCGCGCCCGCGAACGCGAGAGTCGCATACGCGACAATCGCAGCTGCCTGCACAATACCCCCGATGATGAGCGCGCGCATGTAGCCAAGCTTCAGCGAGCAGAACCCGCCCGCAGCGATGCCTGCAAACGTAGCGATGAGCCCGATTGAGCCGCGCACCGCTCCGACTGTTTGCTTCGAAAGACCGATGTCGTGGTAGTAGGGATTCGCCATCGGACCCATGATGAAGTCCGGCAATCGGTAGAGGCTGATTGCCGCTAACATCACAAGCGCGAGCCAGCCATGTGCTCGGAAGAAAGCGATGAACGGTCCCACAACAGCGTCAAAGAAACCGCGCGGCGTCCAAAACGGCGCTTCGCGTTCTTTATCATCCGTCACGGCATTCGCGCGCTCCGGTTCCTTCGCAAACCAGGTCGCGATCATTCCAATGGCCATACATGCGCCGTAAATACCGTAGGACATTCGCCAGCCTACGGTCGCTGCCACGATGAGGATAACGGAATCCGCAGCCAGGAGCGCCAGGCGGTAGCTGAACTGATAGGCTGACGCGAGGAGGCCTTGCTCTTCTCCGTCGTCAGCCGATTCAATTCGCCAAGCGTCGACCACAATGTCCTGTGTCGATGAGGCAAACGCGACGACGAGCGCAAAAGCGCCAAGCCGGCCGAGCCCTGCTTTCGTGCCAGTTCCGCCCATAGCGGACAGCGCCAGCCCGACGACAATCTGCGAGAACATCATCCATCCGCGCCGATGTCCGAGCCGATTAAATAACGGCAAGTCGACGCGATCCATCAAGGGCGCCCACAGAAACTTCAGCGAATAGGCAATGCCCACCCAGGAAAGAAACCCGATCGCCGTAAGGGAGGTGTGTTCATCGCGCAGCCAGTAGCCGAACGTATTGCCGACCAGGAGAAAGGGAAGGCCTGAAGAAAACCCAAGCAACATCATCGCCAGCGATTTGGGCCGCAGGTAGTCGGCAATCTGGTGCTTGTGCGGATTCACGCGTTCATTGTCTACCGGAGCCTCACGAAACTCAACCTGTGCTGCTTCCGGCTACGAATCACCGTCTAAGTGAATCCGCCCACACTTGGCACACTGAGGGTCACTTAAACCCCCAGGGAAGCGCGTTAGCCGGTCAACCGACAGTCAGTCATCCATTCGGGTTGATCCCTTTTCTCCATTGCACCACCAATGCGTCGCTTGAGTATTGTCAGGATGGTCGTCTCTCCATGCTCCACCCATTCCTTTTGGTTCTATATGATCTGGCACGATGTCGTTGTAGTCCGTGAATTCCTCGTAGCAAATCGGACATATGGTGTTCTGCTCGACGATTTTTCGGTTCAGCAATTTCCGCATCTCTGCCGGCGACCTGAGTTCTCGATATCCCCTCGGCTGATGCGGGTCTTCAATACGCTGGACGCCGAGCCGGACTCTACGTTCTTTCCGAACCTGCTCCCGACCACAGCAAAAGACCGATCTATGGATCGGACAGAATTCATTGCTACGGAGTTTCATGGACTCCTCCTGCGTTGTGCCTTAGGTTGTTTGGTTGATTCAGAACTGCCAAAAGAAATATCAAGCAGAAGTTGGCTTGACGTACCAGGAGTGCGGCGCTACTATCGGGCCGGAAACTGCATCTCCGCCTACCGCGGCAGTATCATGGAGCGAGTTGACCGACTCCGTCGTGGATTCTTCTCTAGCCAACTCTCAAAGTTCGGTTGGCGGATCAGTTTGGCCCTTTTCTGCTTGGCGTTTGCGATTCTGCTGGTGGCACTCCTGGCGGCGAGAATCCACAGCATTGATCTCTCATCATTGTTATTGGGCGTCGCCCTCGCTACCCTCTGTGTGGTGCTTCTCTTTCTCTTTAGGTTCTTGCATTTAGCGAAGAAGCAGCATGAGGAGGCAGATTCTGCCCTGGATACAACCGAGACCTCCCTTTTGGAGAGCGAGGAGCGGTTCCGGCAGATGGCCGACAACATTCAGGAAATCTTCTGGATGATCGATGCGGAGACCAGGAAAACCCTCTATGTAAATTCAGCTTACGAGACGATCACCGGACGCCCGCGCGAAGCGCTAAAAAAAGACCCGCTCTCATACGAGGAAATCATTCATGCTGACGACCGGGCACGAGTGCTCCTCAAGCTGGAAGAGGCCACTCGGACCGGAGACTTTGACGAGCGATTCAGGATCGTCGTACCGAGTGGCGACGCTCGCTGGGTGTTGGTCCGGGGATTTCCGGTACGAGATGCCAAAGGCAGAATCCGCAGGCTCGTTGGAACCGCTCTGGACATTACGACGCAGAAACACACCGAAGAGGAAGTGGCCAGAAACTTGGCCTTGGCTGAATCCGCGGGGTCGGAAGCGGACGCCATGCGCAAGGCCACACTGGCCCTGACCCAGGATCTCCGCATGGACAACGTTCTGGATACCTTGCTCCAATCTCTCCGAAACCTGGTTCCTTACGAATCCGCACAGATATTCCTTCATGAGTCAGATTCCAGGTTGTACGTCGCCCGGCAAGCTCCACGTCCCGACTCGACCAAACAAGTCACCAAATACCCTCTGACTCTCGATGCAGACGAACTCCCGCTTGTTCAAAAGGTTCTGGTGAATCAACGCGGTGTTTTCGTTGCGGATACCAAGCTGGAACAGGAGTGGAAAACCATTAAGGGTTCCGGACAATCGCGCTCTTGGCTTGGTGTTCCGTTGATCGCATCACATCAGACCTTGGGGTTGCTTTCATTGGGCCACTCCGCGCCCGGCACATTCACTCAAGAGCATTTGCGACTGGCGGAATCGCTCGCTATTCCCGCCGCGGCAGCAATCCAAAATGCCCGTCTGTACGAGTGCGCCAAGATCTGTGGCACAGAACTGGAAAAACAGAGCTCTGATCTTCAAGAGGCACAAAGCGCCCTCCAGCGTTTCCAGCGCGGACGCCCATCCTAGGCCCGTTTCTCGGCGGGGAGTTTGTTTCGCACCATCAACTGCTCACTGGCGCTCTCCAAAACCGCTGGGGACTAAGAACTTGACCGACTCGAAAATGTTGCGTGAAAACGCGTGCGCGATTCTAGATGCCATGCTAAAGTGACTTTATGAAGCGCCTGCTTCAGTTTCGATCGTCATTACGACTCAGTCTATCCCGACTGAGTTATTGATCCCTGCTCAATCCCTAAAAGCTTTCCAGGCCCGTGGCGGAACTGGCATACGCAGCTGCCTCAAGAGCAGCCCTCTTGTGGGTTCAACTCCCACCGGGCCTACCAGAATTTCTTTGTTCTTTGACAATTTCGACGGAGAGTGGGCCGGACGGTAAGGCACTTGTCTGCTAAACAAGGGCTCTCGCAAGAGGCTAACGGGTTCAACTCCCGTACTCTCCGCCATGCGGAAGGCACTGCTGAATGGCCGGCAACTGGTCCTGAAAACCGGGGCATCGTGATGAGCGATGGGCGTTCGATTCGTCTACCTTCCGCCAAGTTTGCACAGGTGCGTGAGCCCGGCCGAAACGGACCGGCTGTAACCCGGTCTCCCTGAGTGGGACGCGGAGGTTCAAATCCTCCGCTGTGCACCAGAGTGCCAGCGTGTGCGAATTGGAATAGCAGCCTGTCTTAGAAACAGGTGTTTGAGAGTTCGAATCTCTCCGCTGGCACCAGATTTTCTTGATCGGTAGACATTATCGCAGCGTCCGACGTTGCATTTGGATGACAAAATGAAAATAACACTTGAGTCCGATGACGCATCAGACTTTATCAGGCATGTCGAGCACGCGGTGAACGGAGTTTTTCGCCGCCATTCCCCTGAAACGGGCGTCTTGGTCAAGATTAACAACTGGTTCGGCTCGAACTGGCTTGGCTTTTCTGGCAAGGCCCTTCGGGCGCTCGGAGTTTGGAATAAGCCGCACAATCAGCCTGCAGACAATATCAGGATCCCGCCTTTCGTGCCCACGAGAGTTGTACCGCAACGATGATTTGCTGCCCCAACCTACGAGGAACTCGCTAGCGGCAAGCCGATTCACATCCGAGTCCCGAGCAATGTCGCTCTACTCCGTAAGGCTGCGACCGCTGAACCAAGGACAGCGCTCGTGTGGTACAGCGGGAATTCAAGGACCGCCGGGCGCGGCGCAATCATGGCCTATGTTCCGATAGGCAACTCATACTGGCCAGGGTACGCCGCGTTAGAGACGGGAGATCCATGGCGCGTAACAGAGACATGGGACATAAAGCGTGAAGACTTGTCAAATCTAGTACAAGAAGGATCTGAATGCGGATTTCTAGGTCCCCAATCCACCTCCGAGAAACTTAATCCGTGAGAAATGCGTGAGCTCGATGCAAAATTGCTCAGTTATCAGCATCAAGCGCTTAACCAGAATCGTCTCACACCAATTTCACGCTCTTTGCTTTTCCTCAAAAATCTCGCTCTTTGGCCAGATCTACAAATCTTTATGATTTCTTTATAACTTTTTCACGGGCAGTCAGCTATAAGGCTTCCTTTTCTCCCAGAGCCCTCTCCATAATTCAGATTTGAGAAAAACCCCACCACAAGTAGCGCTGGTCGGTGAACTGAAGGAACGTGAATGCTTAACAATTCTGGACGAACCTCACCACGTGTCGTCATGAATGGCGCTCAACGCGTGCTGGTCGCCACAACCGCAATGCTGGCATTCATTTCTTTTTGGCGTGCAGCGGCCATCGTACTCAACGACATGGGTTCGTCCGCATTCTACGCGGGCGCGATTTCTGAACACTTCGTCGGGAAAACAGCCCCTTGGTTCATTCTGGCCATCATGTTGCTCTCCTATGCCGTGCGCGCCGTTTACATCGAGAGCTGCAGCATGTTTGTGCGTGGCGGCGTCTATCGCGTCGTCAAGGAGGCCATGGGCGGAACCCTAGCAAAATTCTCCGTTTCAGCCCTGATGTTCGACTACATCCTGACGGGACCGATTAGCGGCGTATCGGCTGGCCTATACCTGGTGGGTCTCTTGAACGAGCTTCTGCGCCATGCCCACTCCAGCTTCATCCTGAACGTGAATTGGACAGCTGCGCTCTTTGCCGGCGCAGTCACCGTCTACTTCTGGTGGCAGAACATTAAAGGTATCCCCGAGTCCAGCGAGAAGGCTCTGAGAATCATGTACGTGACCACGGTGATGGTGGTCATGATGATCGTGTGGTGCGTCTATACGCTGTGGGTGCGGGGAGCTCACCTTCCGCCCTGGCCTCATCTCTCGAATCTTGTGTATTCAAACGACGCGCTAGGCTGGCTGCGCCACACTTCGCTGCCGTATACCGTCGGACTGATCGGGATTTTGGTTGGGTTGGGCCATTCCGTCCTGGCTATGAGCGGCGAAGAGACGATGGCTCAGGTTTATCGGGAGATTGAGCATCCGAAGCTGAAAAATCTGGAAAAAGCAGGGTTCGTGATCTTTGCTTACAGCCTCATCTTCACCGCGGGGGTGGCATTTTTCGCGGTGATGATCATCCCGGATTCGGTGCGGAACAATTTTTTTGATAATCCAATCGGCGGACTAGCAATGCACCTCGTCGGTCCTCTGTCGGTCCGGCTCGCTTTCCGAGCGTTCGTGGTAGTGGTCGGTGTCTTAATGCTGGCCGGGGCCGTCAACACCGCCATTGTGGGCTCTAACGGGGTCCTGAACAGGGTCTCCGAGGATGGAATTCTCCCGCATTGGTTTCGCCAACCGCACCAGCGTTTCGGCACTTCTCATCGCATCCTGAATCTGGTGGTGGGGCTCCAGCTCCTCACCATACTCCTCAGCCGAGGAAATATCTTCGTGCTGGGCGAGGCTTATGCGTTCGGTGTGATGTGGAGTTTCGCCATGAAGGGCCTCGCCGTACTTGTGCTTCGCTACAAGCAACCTGGCAAGCGGGAATTTCGCGTCCCCTTGAACCTGAAGTTGGGTACCTTGGAGGTTCCCCTGGGTCTGGGCTTGATAACTGTAACTCTGTTTGCTTTGTGCCTTATTAATCTCTTCACGAAGCAAGTCGCCACGTTGTCAGGAGTGGCCTTTACCATCATCTTTTTCGGCATTTTCACAGTTTCCGAGCGAATGACCAAGAAGCGGGCTACGGCTCACGCGGAACTCGATCAGTTCAATTTAGAACCGGGCGAGGACCTGACTCCCGACGTCTTGGGTGTTCGTCCCGGCAACATCTTGGTTATGGTCCGGAACTACAACACACTTCATAACCTCGGGGCAGTTCTCGACCGGGCCGACTCGCATAAACAGGACGTCGTTGTGCTCCATCTTCGATTTCTGCAGGGAATAGGAGAGTACGAGTTGGCGCCGGAACAACTTTTCAGCCTCGAAGAACAGAAGCTTTTCACCCGCGCCCTAGAGCTAGCGGAGAAAAAGGGGAAGCCCGTCCACCTAGCCGTCGCTGCAGCCAGTGAAAAATGGGACGCCATTCTGCGCGCTGCCCAAAGCCTGCAGTCATCCACCGTTGTCCTGGGGCCTTCCCCGACCAAACCTGTCACTGAAGAAGCGCGCACGGCAGGCTTGGCGTGGGAGCGTTTACCCGATCCCAAACCGCAGTTGACGCTCGAAATTCTTTTCCCGACTGGCCAAGAGCATATCTTCTATCTTGGGCCTCATACCCCACGTCTTACTCCCAAGGAGATTGATCTCCTGCATAGCATTTGGCTTGAACTTAGCAGCGACTTGGCCCCACAGGAGATTCACCATCACGACGTCGTCCACTTTGCGCTCAACGAACTTCGGCAAGAGCTCAGCAACAGCCAGCGGGAAGAAGTGCTACGCAGGATGCGTGAGCACCTCCGGGAGATCGAACACAGACGAATACCGTCCTCGTAAAGACTCGCAAGGCGCTTGTCTACCCCTCCCTTCGGGAGGCGGGCGTTGCGCCCGCGCGGAGCGGCGAGAGGTAATCCAGAGAGCGGATTTGAAGCTAACGTGAGTCTTGCACCCTGCTTAGGTTGTTTCCGTGAGGATCACGTCATGACCGAACCGACGCAGTCGCCGAGCCAGAATCTTTTCTCTCGTTGGCAACCACTTCTTGCGGGCGCCGATGACGACGATTGAACCCGGCTTCAATACGGCGCTCAATGTCACTAATCGATCACGACACAGATAATGGCGAATTGTCGTCTCGACTGGAATGTCGCTTGCGACTTCACCGAGTCGCTTCTGAGTGAACTCAAGCACCACCTGTGGGTTTTCAATTGGGAGCGGGTAAGGAACAACTTGAGGAACTACCAGTGTTATGCGTGCGCTCAAGCCGCTCGCGAGTGAGGCCGCCATTTTCAGCGCGGCAATCGTTGCATCATACGACGTAAAGACAACCGAGAACTCAAACGTGGCGTCGCCTTCCCAGCCACCGGGCCATCCAGGCACTCCGATTGCTGGGACAAGGCGTTCGAGGATTAGTGAAACTTCTCTTCGGTCTGCCATCTGGGATTCGAAACCTTGACAGTAGGCGAAAAGACCTGAAGAAGTAATAGAACAACCATAAAGATTCTATAAAGATTCGATGATTCCATTGAAGCGGTAGCCGACCCAGGGTTCTGTTTTGATGTATTCGGGCTGTTCTGGGTTGGTCTCGACCTTCTTGCGCAGGTTCTTGATGAAAACACGGAGGTAGTCGACCTGATCGCCGTAATCTGGCCCCCAGACTGCCTGCAGTAGTTCGCGGTGTGAGACTGCTTCATTCGCCCGCTGAGTCAGATAGCGGAGAAGGTCGAGTTCCTTCGGGGTCAAATGCTTCGTCGTGGCCCCGTTCGCGACGGTTCGCGCAGCAAAGTCCACTGCCAATTGGCCCACCCGAAATCTGATCGGAGATGATGGAGGAAACGGAACTCTCCTGAGGGCCGCCCGGATGCGAGCTAACAGTTCCGGCGTGCTGAATGGTTTGGTAACAAAATCGTCTGCACCGGCATCCAGTGCTGCAACCTTGTCGCCCTCGGAGTTTCGAACCGTGAGCATAATGATGGCAACGTTTCCGTCGCTTCTGATCTCTCTGCAGACCGCCAATCCCCCCATGCCGGGCATATTGACATCGAGCAGAACCAGATCCGGACGAAACTCTCGCACTTTCTCGAGTGCCTCCTCACCCGTCTTGGCATCGCCGACCTCGTACCCTGCACCGGCCAAAGTGGTTCGCATGAAACGCCGGATCTGGGCTTGGTCATCAACGACGAGAACACGGCCAGCAGTCATCTATCGTCTCCCGCGCAACCCATCGGCAAAGTGATTCGAAACGTCGTCTCGCCAGGACTACTCGTTACCGTCAGATCTCCCTTATGGGCTCGCACAATGCTATGCGCAATGCTCAAGCCGAGACCAGAGCCGGGTATCTGATCTTTTACGGAAGGGCTTCTGTAGAACCTCTGAAAGATCCGTGTTTGTTCCTCGACGGGTATGCCGGGCCCGTGGTCGGTGATCTCAATCGTCAATGTGCCATTGCTGCCAAGCACACGGATCGCAACCGGCTTGTCTGCAGGGGAGTACTTCAAAGCGTTGTCAATAAGCTGCTTCACAGCAAGGTTCATCAAACGCCTATCGAACGCAAGATAGGGCGGTTGGTTATCGCAGACGATTTCGAAGAACCGACCGTCGATCTCGCTCTCCATCGAAGCGACACTCTCGCGAATGGTCTCCTGCACATCGGAAATCTGTGGATGAACATCGATGTGGGTGGTATCCAGGCGAGCCATCTCCACAGCGTCGTCGATAAGTTTCCTCAAGTGCTCGGCCTCTTCGTCGGCGATCGTGAGTTGCTCCTGCCTGCTCTCCTTGGGCCCATCTGGGCTGGACAGGAGAGATGTCGTTGCTGCCTTGATCAAGGTCAGCGGAGTCTTGAATTCATGCGCCATAGCATCGATGAGTGTAGTTCTTAGCTGCTCGCTCTGACGAGCGGCCTCGATCTGCTCGGCAAGATCTTGTGTTCTCGCCCGCTCCAAACCGATGGCAACCAGATTCGCGATTCCCTGGAGAACAGAGTCGGGCATCGTTCCGCCCTGCAGTGCCAGACTTGCTATCGGCTCCGGGCCGAGCCGCACGCCCACTACGATCGCTTGCCGTTTTGGGTTGGAGGGCGACATTCCATGGAATGCTACCTCGCGAAGCTGCTCGTCCAGGTGCTCAATACCAACATCTGGGCTCCCCGTCCGATAGAACGCGCTGGCATTACGCTCAAACAGTACTGCTGCACGAAGTTCGAAGATCTCGGCCAGCTTGTCAAGAAGTTGTTGTGGGAAGGCGGCAGTCCTGTCAATTAGGAGCATGGCACGGCTAAACGCGTACAGATGCTCAAGGTCTCGTTGCCGCTCGATCGCTTCCAGGGCCCGGCGCTTAGCCATAGTCGACAGGCGACTGGCAATGAGCGAGGTCGCCAGAAAGCTGAACAAGGCGACCCAGTTCTGCGGGTCTGCGATCGTGAACTTGCCGACCGGTGGGAAGAAGAAGAGGTTGAAGAGGAGAGTCGCGAGGACTGAGGCCAACGCAGCTTCAAGAAACCCCCACGCACTCGCAATGACCAGCACAAGCAACAGATATGCAAACCCGACAGTGGTCGTATTGACCGGGATCAGGTGGTACGCCACGAACGTGACGATCGCGACTCCTGCAAAGGACAACAGCAACCGTAGCGGACGCTGACTCAAGGCTCTGCACAGCCTCCTGCTGGTATTCTAGGCGACTGCCAATCGCGTTGCCGGCTTTCTCGCAACGGCCCTTGCGTGTGCTTCAGGATGATTTCAGTTTTCTGGTCTATCCTGCGAATTGTCTTAAGTCCCTACACCTTCGGGCGTGTGTTCCGAAACTGCAGAGCTGGTATCCCGCGCCCGTTTGTGACAGGACAGACTGCGCTGGCGACACGCTGAGCGGTGTTCGTCATGGCTTCGCCTACCAATCGTTCCTGCGTTTCAAGAGGTTGCCGAACGGGAGAGAGTATTATGCGGACAATCGACAGGCTGATGAAAACGGAGTGAGCAATGTCTGAGTCCATGGACTGGCCGCGGATGCAACCGCCGCACGGTCGCCGTCGCCGCCGCTTTTATCTCATTATTGTTGCCGTCCTTGGCGGCATTTTCTTCGGCAGCCGGACCGCGCTGTCATACTACGTAGACGTGCTCTGGTTCGCGTCGCTCGGCTATCGCGATGTGTTCTGGAAAACGCTGAGTCTTCAGTGGGGAATCTTCGCGGCTTTTGCGGCAGCCACATTTCTCATCCTGTACGGATCATTTCTGGCTCTCAAGCGAGCACATCTCCCAGATTTGCCGAACGGTCACACCATTCTCATCGGCGGACAGTCAGTGAAACTGCCGGTTGAGCATGTTCTGCGACTCGTCGCACTCGGCGTTTCGCTCGTTATCGCCGCTGCAACCGGCGGCGCTATGATCGTGGAGTGGCCGACACTCGCCCTCTTCTGGTTCGCACCGCGCACTAGCAGCGGCGTCGTAGACCCGATTTTTAGTAAGCCGCTGGATTTCTTTCTGTTCAGTCTGCCGGCGTGGCAGCTCATTGCTGGATGGCTGCTTACGCTGAGCGTGATTACCTGTGCACTCGCCGTTTTCTTCATTCTGATTACGGGCGGATCTCGTGTGCTGACTGGGCGTCTTAGCCGCTCTGTCACATTACCGTGGCGCGGGCTCTCCATTACATTTGCATTTCTGTTGCTTATCCTTGCAATACGCGTCTATCTGGGGCGGTTCGAGCGATTGCTCGACGATCATACGATCTTCGGGGGCGTGACCTACACGGACGCGCACGTCACGCTCACCGGGATGCTCGTCGTCTGCGCGGCGCTCGTTCTGGGCGCGATAATCGCGTCCGTCAATGCGGTGCGGGTGCCACGCGGGCGATGGCTGGTCGCAGCGATCCTTCCGGCCGCGGTCGGTTATGTCGCCGTTCAAGGGATCGCGTGGTACGTCAGCAGCTTTATCGTCAAACCGAACGAACTGGTTCGCGAGAAGCCTTATATCGTCTACAACACCGACCTGACGCGGCAAGCCTACGGACTGAACCAGGTCATGCAGAGGGAGTTTCCCGCTGAGACGACCGTCGAGGCGGCTGATCCGGCGAACAATCAGGCTACCCTGCAAAACATCCGACTGTGGGATTGGCATGCACTTCAGGACACGCTGCGTCAGATTCAGGAAATCCGCACATACTACGACTTCCCCGACATCGACATTGATCGCTATGAAATCAACGGGGCGATTCGCGAGGTGATGCTCGCCACGCGCGAGCTGAACGTCGATAAGCTGCCGGAGAGCAGTCGCAACTGGATTAACGAGAAGCTGATCTACACTCACGGGTACGGCATCACGATGAACCCGGTGAATGGATTCACGCCGGAGGGTCTACCCACGCTGATTCTGAGCAACATGCCGGTTCAGAGCACGGTGCACGGTCTGGCTGTCACACGTCCAGAGGTGTATTTCGGCGAGTTGACTAACACAGATGTCTACGTCAAGACTCGGCAGAAGGAATTCAACTATCCGCAAGGCCAGACCAACAATCTGACATCGTACGAAGGCAATGGCGGCATTGTGCTCGGCGGTTTCCTGCGACGAATGATCATCGCGCTCGACCGCGACGACCTCGCAAAGCTTCCGTTCAGCGATGACATTAATAAGGATAGTCGGCTGCTGATGCGGCGCAATGTGCGCGATCGCGTATCGGCATTGGCGCCGTTCCTCACCTACGATCCGGATCCGTATATCGTGCTCGGAGACGACGGCCGGTTGTCGTGGGTTATGGATGCGTTCACGATTTCAGACAGCTATCCGTACTCGACGCATTACCGGCTGGGCAACGACCTGATTAACTACATGCGGAACAGCGTGAAGGTGGTAGTCGACGCCTACGATGGCACGACCACGTTTTACGTCTTTGATACAGGGGACCCGATCATAGCTGGCTACCGCACCGTCTTTCCAAGCCTGTTCAAGGATGCGTCGACGATGCCGGCCGGGCTGCGGAAACACATTCGCTATCCCGAGATGTTGCTGAAACTCCAGGCGGAAGTTTACGGCTTGTACCACATGACGGATCCGGAAGCATTCTACAACCGGGAGGATCTGTGGACGGTGGCCACAGAAGTCGGCCTGAGCGAGGGAGGCCAGCAAACGACACAGGCGATGGAACCGAATTTCGTGCTGATGAAACTGCCAGGCGAAACCGGCGAAGAGTTCGTGGAGATTCTGCCCTTCACCCCGGCGAACCGGAATAATCTGATTGGCTGGATCGCCGGGCGCAGCGACGGCGAACAATACGGTACGTCGGTGGTTTACAACTTTCCCAAGACGAAGCTGGTCGATGGACCACTGCAGATCGAGGCGCGAATCGATCAGAATGCGCAGCTTTCCGGACAATTGACGTTGTGGAATCAGCAAGGCTCGCATGTGCGGCGTGGGGCTCTGCTTGTGATCCCGATAGGGCGCGCGCTACTGTATGCGGAGCCGATTTACCTGCAGGCTGAACGGAGTCCGATGCCGGAATTGCGTCTGGTCGTACTCGCACTGCAAGATCGGCTGGCATACGGACCGACCTTCGAGTCGGCACTGGCGTCCCTTTTCGGAGGAGCCGTCTCGTCGATGAGCTCTGCGCCAGTCCCGGCGGAGTCGGACCGAAAAACAGCAGCATCCGCCGCGAAACCCCAGCCCGCAGCGGATCTCAACGCGCTCATCGCGGAAGCCGCCAAAGACCTTGCCGACTACCAGCGCCTGACGGCGGAGGGCAAGCTCGGCGAGGCTGGGCAGAAGCTGGAAGAGTTGAAGCGAGCACTCGAGAAACTGAACACGCGCCAAAAATAATCTCGCTGTGTTGTGCAGGAAGGATTCAGTACTGGGCAGACGGTCGTCGTCGATGGCGGAACCGTTGTGGTTTGGGCATCCTCGATAGACGCTTGGCGAACTTTTTAGGCAGCGGCACGCCGTTCCATTTGGCCGTACCGTGACAGCACCACATTTGCTCGTAACTAACCTCTTCACTGTCGCACTGGGGATGGTGCCGAAGGCAGATATTCCAGAGACACCGTTCGACGAAGCCAACACACCCACAAATGAGATGGCAGTGGAAAAGACGGTGTCTCCATCGGAACGTGGACAGTCGCCCCAGTCGCTCGTGCTCAGAATATTTGCGCAGCCGCGCAGTATCACTGTCCGCAGGATTTTGCCGGTTTACGCAGGCCGGTTGACTGACTCCCGCATGCTTCGGAAACTCTTCTGCTCTCTCCTCTGCTAACCCACTCTCGCGACACCTCTGCTTTGTTTTGGATTGTCTTGCCGCCTGTTCGTCGGTGCAGACCGACGGGTCCGCGGTTGCAATGATGCTTCGACAACAAGATGTCAGGCGCGAGCTTTGATCAAACAAAGCAAAACCGACTCGCCATGAAAGGAAGTACCGAATGAAATGTAAAGTAAGCACAGACTCAATGATTACACTGACGAAAACCAGAAGCTTGATCCTCACTTCTTTGCTCGTCGGGATGCTAGTCACTCTAATTTCGTTCCCTGCGCAGGCCGTGGGGGCTTCATCGAGAGATTTAGGCGGGCGACCCGCCGACACCTTCTCAATCCTGCTGGAAGGCCCTTACAGACCAGTGGTGCATGCCCCCAACCTTGGATTGTTCACGGTTGACCTCAGTGATGGTTCGTACAGCAAGACAAAAATCTTTCGCGTCAGCGGACTTCCGGTAGAAGACAGTGGAAATGGCAATGGCCCGGGCGACCGTGACCGGGACAGGAAGAAAGCGATCGGAACGTTTTACGTACAGTTCGCTGGGAGTTTGGTTGCCTACGACCTCCCGGGCGGCGCGATATCGATGGTTTTCACCAGCATCGATCTTAAACCTGTGCCCGACGGACAGGGTGGGACGTACCTTATAGGAACCGCCGCCCTGGACATAACGGAGGCCACTGGAGTTTATAAGTCCTTTGTCGGTGGTCATAACAAGATGGTGGATATACTGCATCAGCTAGCTGACGGCAGTTTCGTTGAACACTGCATCTGCATAATCAGCCGCCCGATTGTCTAAACAGAGCGGTGAGGTCGGGTCGTTAAGGCCGCACCCGTACTGACAGGCAGCCGTCCCCTCGTGGAAGTGACGGCTGCCCTCTCCGTGAAACTGGCACCACCCTGGCGGGGGCGGGCGGTGATCCGTCTAAGTGAATACGCGTGGGCGACTTCGATTCTGACTCGATACTTGACGAAATCAGGCGTCAAGCTTAAGGAAGCTGCCTGTGACTGCTACAGCATCATTCAACAGCAGAAAAACACATGGCAGGAAGAAACACGTAGTCCGCAGAACTGGCAGTCAAGGGCGCGCGCGCAATCGCAGCCCGATGGGCAAACGCCCAATGTCCAAAAGCACCGCGTGCAGAACGCAACGTAAGCTCACGCGGTGACGGAAAGAAATTGATCGTGGCGCGGGGCGCGCGGTAATATCCAACCCATGACCGACCTATTCAACCTGCCGCCTGACGCCCCGGCCTTCGCCCATGAGATGGCCGCCAAAGTGAAGGCGCTGCTAGATCAATATCTGGTGATCCAAAAGGGCGACGCCAGCGATCCGGCGCTGGTGGAAATTAAAAAGCGGGTGGAAGATATCGTTAACTCAACCCCCTCGTGGACACGGCCGGCCTAAACGAGCTGATCCGCCTGCACCCCTCCTCGGCCTCGTTTTACGCTTCCGGCTTTTCGTTATCCTGCTGGAATCACATCTTAGAGAACTCGCAAGTTGGCGCGGTACGTTGAAGAGGATGAACTACAGTAAAGACCGCATTGAATTTGGCGCCAGCGGTGCTACTGTGAGCCGTCCAAACATAATTCGCTTCATGAGGCCACCGTCCAGCCCCTTTGATGGTGGCTTTTTTGCGTCGCCTTCCCGACAAACGTACGTAACCTTGCTGTGGATTCGACCGCCGTTCATCCTTTGAACACGTGCGGCGACCACCATTTTATGTATTGCTGGCAGGCCTTTATATTCTTGCGATGGGGGGGCAGCTATCTACCTTCCGCTGATCACGAAGTAAAAACCCGGCGTCCAGATAACAGCGGCGACTTTTTTCATCGCGGGCTTGAAGGGTGTGATAAGCTGCGCTTCCAAATCAGTACATTTGGGAAACAAAGGACCTTCGAGCCACCATCACTGAGGATGGTGGCTTTTTGCGTGTCAGGAAAACCTCTTAGAAGTTGAGTCAGCGGAACCTTGCGAATGTGGACCTTGTGGTCTACTATCCGTCGTAGTACCCGCCTTTCCCCTCTGATTCGAGACCGGCGGGGCCGCGCGAGTCAGGGATCAACCTTGCGGCTGCTTCGATCTGCCGTCGTGGCTACTGGATGTTGGGGCAGTTCGCCGGGGCTGCGGCGTCGGTACGGCGCGTCGCACCTGCCGGAATGAGTTGAACCGCGATGGTTGCTGCCTCGACCGTGCCTTCGTTGCGGATGATGTGCACGTGTCGGCCACCGGGATCAACGAACGACATCCCCTGTGTGTAGACTTGCGGCTTGCATTCGGGATCGTCACTTTCGTAGTCGGTGACCGTTCCCTCGGTGACGATGATAAGGCTGTGGCCAGGGTGCGAGTGCCAGCCGGTAGTTCCTCCCGGCTGCCAGACGTTGCTCTGCACGTACAGGTCAGACGATCCCTTCGTCTTCTGCATCGACAGCCATAGCTTGTCATCGTCGTGCCTTCTCGAGTTCGGCAGAATGGAGTGATTAAAGACCTCGAAAGCTCCCACCGTGCCCTTGGCAAGCGTTGTACCCACGAACCCGTTCGCGGGTGTGGCCGAGACTTTTCGCGCATAGACCAGGGCCGTGACCACGATCGCGGCACTGAACAACACCCACCACGTGAACCTTTGTCGCATAGCGACCTCCAGGGTCTTTTCGCCGTTTGCCGGCGGAAGACGCCTGCACATAATCGGACAGCTGGGCGGATACGCTCAAACGGTAAGGCGCGGAAATACCACTATTCCTCGGCTTGCCGTCGAATGCCGTCCTTTGCCGTCCCTCGATCGCCGGGGTACAATTCCGCTTCCCCGGCTCGCAAACCGCGGATCAACCAGGGGAGGACGATGGGCGACCCATCCCATGGCACACTGCCACCCGCGAAACCGCTCGACAGCCGGCTGGATTCGTGGAAGGAAATCGCGGCTTACCTCAACCGCGACGTGACGACGGTCCAGCGCTGGGAGAAGCGGGAGGGGATGCCCGTTCACCGACACCAGCATGACAAGATTGGGTCGGTTTACGCGGTTCGCACGGAGTTGGACGCGTGGGTGCGCAGTCGGAATCTTCCACCAGCGCAAGAGAACGCGGACAAAACCTACCTGCCGAATCTCCCCGTGCCACCGCCGAGACCGGCGATAAGGGCTTTTCTTGCCAGATGGAGGTCTCTCTTACCGCTGGCAGCAGTGGTAGCCGTACTGACGATTGGCGCGATTTTCTGGTCTCAAAAGACGGAATACTTCTGGCGAAGCCCTATCAGTGATGCGCGTTTTCAGCCGGTCACGGACTTCGATGGAGTGGCGCAGGCCGCTGCCGTGTCACGCGACGGACATTTCGTGGCGTTTCTGTCGGACCGGGATGGACAGATGGATGTCTGGGTTACACAGGTGGGTTCTGGAAAGTTTCACAACCTAACCCACGGAAGTGCGCTGGAGCTAGTCAATCCATCGGTCCGCACTCTGGGGTTCTCACCCGATGGCTCTCTGGTTACGTTTTGGGTTCGCAGGCAGCGGAGCGCGAGCGATGGCAACATCAGTATCTGGGCGGTACCGACGCTGGGCGGACAGCCGAGCCCATATCTGGATGGCGTGGCCGAGTTCGACTGGTCGCACGACGGCTCTCGACTCGCGTACCATACGCCCGGACCGGGTGACCCGCTGTTCGTGTCAGATGGCAGTCTGCGATTGGACGCTCAGCCCATCTTCACTGCGCCTGCCGGACTCCACAGCCACTTTCCCTTGTGGGCGCCCGATTCGGCATTCATCTACTTTGTCCAGGGTTCCCTGCCAGACAAATTGGACATCTGGCGCGTCCGGCCGGCCGGAGGAACTCCGGAACGGATTACATCGCACAATGGACGCGTGAGTTATCCGGTCTTATTAAACCGGCGAACGCTCTTGTATCTCGCGAGCGATCCCGATGATTCGGGGCCGTGGCTGCATGGCGTGGACGTCGAGCGACGCATTCCCCACCGCCTGAGCTCCGGCCTTGACCGGTATACGTCGCTCGCGGCCAGCGCTGACGGTCGCCGCCTGGTTGTCACGCTCGCGAAACCGAAGGGAACACTCTGGCGCTTGCGGATTTCTGATTCGGCGAGCGAGATGCCGGCACCTGCTCCAATCCCGTTGAGCACCAGCACGGGATTCTCGCCCCGCCTGGGTCCAAATTATCTTCTGTACATTTCGGCGCAGGGCACGAGTGAGAGTATCTGGGAGCTCGCCAATGGAACTGGCAGGGAGTTATGGAGCGGTCAGGGGGCGCATGTGTTTGGCGGCCCGGCGATCTCGCCCGATGGACGGTATGTCGCGTTCTCGGTCCGGCAAAATGGGCGGACGCTCTTGTACGTGAGCCTGCAGGCCGACGGCGCGAACCCGCGGATTGTCACCGATTCGCTCGACCTGCAGGGTGCTCCAGCATGGTCTCCCGACGGCCAATCGATAACCTCGGCGGCGCAAGATCACGGCGTCCCACATCTCTTCCGCGTGCCCGTCGACGGTCGCTCCTGGGTTCCTTTTTGTTCAGGAGTACTCGGTCGATCCAGTGTGGGCGCCCGACGGCAGCTTCGTTGTCTACTCGGGGCCCGACATCGGCACCAGGTTTTCGGTGAAAGCGGTTACGGCCGAGGCTGCGCCGCACCCCTTGCCAGCGCTGACTCTGACTCGGGGGGCTCGCCACCTGGCATTCCTGCCTGGAGGACGGTCACTCGTACTCTTGCGAGGAGAGATTCAACATAAGAATCTCTGGCTCATCGACCTGGAGACGGGCGCTGAGCGGCAGCTGACCAATCTACCTCCCGACTTCGACGTTCGCGACTTCGACATCTCCCCAGACGGCCGTGAAGTTGTCCTCGAACGAGTGCAGGAGCGCTCGGATGTGGTGCAGCTCGATCTCCCCCGACCATAATCCGCCTTCCACCTCTGATTGCAGCAGCCCGAAAGGCAGGCATACTCACATGTTGAAACAAACCATGACATGGGTGGCGATGGCGGTTCTCTCAGTCCTTACTGCACAGGCGCAGCAGGGCCGCTGGGCCCCGGCTGACATGCCACCGCGAAGTTCATACTTGACGCCGAGCGACAGTGGCAGGACGCCAACTGTGATCACAACAAAATCACGGAGAGTATTCTCGCCGACGATTTTTGGGGCACTCTTCCAGATGGAACACCGTATGGGAAAGCGGAGGAAGTAAAAGAGACCGAGGATTCGTCGCAAGCGGCGCGTGGCTGCCGTGTAAGTGATACGAAGGTACGCCGTGGTCGGCGCTCCGCCGGATGGTGAGAAAGTTACCATCATGGATGGGAAGACTGCGTTGGCAGTCGTACTCCTGCTGAGTGGGTCAGCCACGTTTCGGACGTCCTACAACGGTTGAAATCTGGATTTTTGATTTTTCAACCGCGTCCGTCTTTTCAATGGCAGTTGCAGGCGAGCTGAAGGTTGGCCACATCGTTGGGTGCTTGGGTTTTCCAGTCTCCCAGGCATCCGGAGACAAATCAGATTCGCGGCTCACCGCTGAATCGGATCAGGCACCCATGTTCAAGGAGATGCTGAAGCGTTTAAAATAGCGGCGGAGGCGACGATGACTCTGCTGCAGATTGATTTTCCTAGTCATGGTCCGGGTGAGGATCTGACAAAGATGGCCAGCGATTTGGCCCATCACTCGAACAAAACACCAGGTATGGTCTGGAAAATCTGGACCGAAAACAGCCGCACTGGAGATTGCGGCGGTGTGTACCTGTTCACTGATGAAAGTTCTGCGAACGACTTCCTAAAGGAACACCTGCCCCGCCTTGATGCGATGGGAATCAAGGATGTGCGAGCGAAGGTTTTGGATGTTAACGAGAGCCTTTCGCAGATCAGCCGAGCGCCGATCGCGGCTCCTGTGGCGAAAACGGCGTAGCACCAAGCTTGCGCGGTTTGTTCGTCAAAATCCGGGTCAACGAGTGGAATGGAGATTTTTCGCCAACAACCGCTGTGATCCGATGTCCTCCGTGGCTCGGCGAAGCAGGTTGGTTCGACGGACGCCGACGGCTGCAAACGCTGGTTAGCTGGCTCGCCTTGGAGCCTGGCAGTCTTTAGGCTGCGCCGGGCATCTGTTTGCAATGGTGGCGAGTGTGCATCGCGTTAAACCTCACGAAGTCTTCGACCGACACCGTACCGAAACCGGTGCTCACGACGTGTTGGCCACTGGCGACCCGTCTACGACATTCCTGGTCGAACCTGGCGAGCGCCCCTTCCAGGCGGACGCGCGCCTCAGCCGGCGTGGCCGGTCCGCTCGTAGGGTTCATCGTCTTGTGGGCCTTAAACCCCTTCGGAAATGCGTCCTTCTTCAAGATCCGGTTGAAGAACAACAGTCTGAGCAGCGGGCGCAGGAAAGCGGGGGGCATCGGGATCGACGGATGCCCCCAGAAACGACGTTTGGCCGATCCTTCCAAGCCACGCGCCACATGCTCCACGACCTGGCTCGGCGACCATTTCCCCGGCGCGCGCGGCGTCGTCCAAGTCGCCGCTGATCTCTCCGCGGCCGCGACAAGGTCGAGGACGGCGGCGCGATTGGCCGCAAGCACGTCATTGACATCAGCCATGGGACCTCCAGTGCGTGAACCGGTAATCGACCTGAATGAGCCAGCTAACTAACTAGCTGTAGGCCGACCAGTATATCAGGCGACCCTGCGAGGCTCGCAGCATATTCAACGCAAGTGTAGCGCAGCTTTTGATAACTGACGAAATCAGGCGATTAAGTTTGCGCCATTTGTTCGCCAGAAACCGGGTCAATGAGCGTTATGGGGATTTTGCGACAGGTACGCGCCGAATGCGGCTCTGTAGGCCAAGACCGCGCCAATTGCAGCGCACGCAAGGCCAACATAAAAGCTAGGCCAGCGAGCATAAGCCATCCCTCATAGCCGTTTAAATTCGGCGCAATCTTTAGCAGAGGATGATGGATAGGATTGGATGATACACTCCTTCGCGACCGCGAACGGTAGCTGAGTCCCAGTAACGATGCGAATAAAGAGGTATGGTTTCCGCTTTTTAATCTTCTTGCTTTCATGGGCATGCCAGCCGGTGGACGCCCAGAGTCGCGTGCATCAGCTTGCTCGAGATGTTTACTATTGGGCTGGTGACCTCAGCAAGCACGAACAGACCAATGTGGGCATCGTTGTATTTCGCGACTATGTACTGGTTATTGACGCGAATTTTCCGTGGGCGGCTGAACACATCCTTGCGGACATAAAAACCATCACCTCCAAACCTGTGCGTTTTGTCTTCAACACTCACTACCATGCGGATCACACCATGGGGAACAGTGTGTTCACCGCCCATGGCGCTGCCATTGTAAGTACGGAGGACCTTGCGCTAGAGCTAGGCACAAAAGGGATGGAGGACATCCGAGAGCAGACGAAGATGAAGATGGACCATCTGGAGCTGCCCTCCATTCGCTTCCCGGACCGCCTGCTATTTGACGACGGCCAACATCGGGTGGAGCTGATCAAGTATGCGCAGGCCCACACGAAAGGCGACGGGGTGGCTTATCTGCCGGCGGAAGGCGTTGTTTTTGTCGGAGATTTGGCTGTGAACTGGACCCACGGGAACAATTTCTCTGACCGGGATGTTCGCTACATCGGTTGGATTCGCACCCTCGACAGGATTGCCCAACTTCCCGTCAACACCGTGGTTCCGTCGCATGGCGAGCTGGGCGATGTGGACCTGCTCCGCCGCCAGCGAGACTTTATTGCCGACATGTGGAACCAGGTCAAGCGAGGTCTCAAAGCTGGAAAATCTCCCGCTGAATTGAAGAAGACACTGCAATTTACCAAGCACGGGATCTTCGCGCGCGATGCGAGAGAGACAGAAGACATGATCGAGTCCATATGCGAGCGCGCACAGACCCAGCCAGATTGGAATCCGGGCCCAGGAGATCCAAAGTAAGTGTCGCGCTACGGTAGACGCTCTTGCGCGACAGATTCCCGCGCTCAAAAAACTCGCGCTTTCGGTCAGTGAGTGTAATGGCGATGTTACGCCAACTGCCGAGGAGGACGTGACCTGGCCGTTTTGAAGCGCTTACAATATGAACGTAATCACGACCATGCCCTTTCGCTTTCCGCTAACGCTGTTCGTTGTTACCCTCGCCACAATGTCGGGTGGTGCTGAAGAGCAGCTGGTTAACAAAGTCGAAAATGCAATACGAAGTGCCGAGCCAGGGTGGAACTATACACGTGCAGTTCTAAATGCGCCCCCGCCGAGAGTGCCCAGCCAAAGACTACTCGTCGCTGGTGTTTGGGATCACAAGTTGAAAGACGGCACGCGAGAAGATGTCGCCATGTATCTTTTCCAAGTCGATTCTCAAGCTGATGCCGAATTGTCCCTGAGCGACATTCGTGAGGGGAAAGTAGCAGCGGGATGGAAGGTTAAGAGGTTCCAGATTGCTGATGAAGGGCACTTGGCTACGTACAGGAACCACGAGCAATTTGAGATTCACTTTCGCAAGGGCACGATCATCGTAAAAATCAGCAGCAAGTCATTGCAGCTAGCCAAGAGGTTTGCAGAACTTGTAGCAGGGCAAGTCGCCACAACCTGACCAGCGCCACTTGGACTCCCACACACAACCTCCCACTCGTGGCGTTCCCCCCACCTTGCCAGCGCTCGGAACATGTCGCCGTCAACTATTGTTAACAGGCGTTAGCGCAACTTTGCGCCGTTTGTTCGCCTTTTTGGACTTCAACGAGCGTGATGGGGAGATGTTACCGCCAATTGACCGCGGGGGCACATTGTCTTAATGTTCGACCATGTCCAACTAGTGATGCGCCAGCCAGCGTCTGTTCGCCTCAGCGCTGCCGTGAGACCGCGTGGGATTCCTTTACGGGTTTCCCATGTTGTTTGTACTCGTAGGTTGCTGGAGCCACAAAATATGCACGTTCTCGGGCGACATCGACGGTCCAGGGCGTGCCCAGCGCAGCGGCCCCGGCTGCAATCCCCTCTTTTTCGGTTACTCCGGGTTGGGTAGACTACGTGACGCTTTCAAAAACAATGGGTGAGCGTTTAGCGTCAATCCCACGTCTCGGAGACCATCCGCGAAACATCCCGATCTCACCCATGAACCCCGGTTTCAGGCGAACAAACGTCTCAAGCTTGTGCTAACGCTGGTTTCGCGGGCGCACACCCGGCGTTGCTTTGCTAATCGGGCATCCAACTTAAGCTGTACGCCTTCGCACTAAGTGATAGATGGCGAGGAGCAGGACCGCCCCTAGCAAAGACATGATAAAGCCCGCCGACTGTCCTTCCCGATACCATCCGATCACCTGACCGAGCCAGGTGGCCACAAATGACCCCGCAATGCCAAGCAGTATCGTGACTATAAACCCGCCCGGATCTTTTCCGGGCATGATGAGCTTGGCCAATGCCCCTACGACGAGCCCGATCAACACCACCCAAAGCCAGTGCATACGGATTCCTCCGAGCGGCAGATGTTCCGAAAAATCCCAGAGCTTAAACGCGGCGGTAGTATATACCGTCATTGTGTTGCTTTGGGATCCAGGTCGCCTTCGAAAGGATTTCTGAGGTCTCGAGGGTCGTCGTAACGGTTGTGAACACCATTACGCTGGCAATCCGGTTAAGGGTGGAGAGGCGATGTTTCACCAACTGCCGCCTGCTGGACATGTCGGGCCGAATGGTTCGGCGACAGCTTTTATGACCCCACGCACTAGACGCTTCGGCACGGCCCCGTGTTCGCACGGACCATAGCAGCGGCAAAGCGTTAACTGTCGAAACCAGATTACAGTCAAATCCCCGGCTCTATTCCGGCCTGAAATCGAGGATGATAGTTACTTGACACGGGACAGGATGTCCATTCAGTTTCATGGGCTGATAGAGCAGTTTCCGCGTTGCCTGCAAGGCTTCCTTCTCCAGGTCGGGATCGGCAGATTCGAGTACGATCGGATCACTCACCCCTCCGTCGGTATTGATAGTGGCATACAGGACAACCGTACCCTCTGCTCCCCGTGCGCTTGCGCTGGGCGGATACGCCGGCCTGAGCGGCTGCAGCAAAACTGCCGGTTCAACCTGTCCACCCCAACGCCTCGCTTTGCTGGCGATCCTCGCTGACTTGCGAACCGTATTAGCAAGCCGAGCATTGATCTGCACCGACTCGCTTTCACGGGCAAGAGGGAGGACAGCATAGACTCGTTTCTCTTGCTTGCCTACAAGGACGGTCTGCTGGAACAGCGAGAGGCGTTCCTGCTTCACCTGCAACTGATACATTCCCGGCTCAAGGTCGGAGAAAGCAAACTCCCCTGCTTCGCCACTTCTGGTCTCTTTCAGCTTTGAGTAATCCCGCATCAGCAGGACCCGAGCATTCTGCACAACATATCCATCCGGGTCGTAGACCACGCCGGAAATGCTCTGCGCCAGGCAAGTTGGAGAAACGACCAAGAGGACAACTGCACACCTCACCCACCGTAACCAACGATCCGCCAGGGTCATTGAATGCCTCCGCTATGAAGAAGCGCTTGCCTTCATTCTCGATCAGAAAACATCTGAGTTGAGACGATTCTTCACAGGAGGAAGACTACACCGAAGTAGCAACCGGAGAACGTCAACTGACGCTGACAGGCCATAGCGCTCATTGACCCACGGCCACCCCTCCCGAGGAAGGGGTTTTGAGTGCGATGGCCGTTTTGCAACAACAACCACGGGCTTTGCCCCGCTACCGACCGTAAGGATGGTTGGGGCGCACCCTAGCTGTAGTTTGAATTGTTCAGCGTTTCGTGCTCTTGGCTCTGGGGTGCTCGGCGCAAACATGGGAGGCGAACTCCTTGTCGCGCTGCTCCTCAAAGTTCTGCATCATTTCACCAAGAGATTTGCCAGTGGGCGGATCAGAAGAGTTGAACACCCAAGCGCATCCGGAGCAACACCAACCATTAAAGCGGCCTTCTTCGATCCATATGAGCTGACGTCCTGCAGCCATTTATAGGAGGAAGATAAAATGTCTGGGCAGGATGTTTCGCGCCATTCTCTTCTTCTCCTTGCAGAGTTGCCAAATTTCGTGCGGGATCAGGTACGAATGCATGGGGGCACCCAGCGTCCTGAGAGCCTAACGGCCCGCGCGGCGGAAACTGCCGAAACTTCACGGGCGACGATCCAGTTAAGCACTTGCCACTCGGGACGAGGGAGTTAACCGTCCTCCCGAGCGACAGGCTTACAGACCTCTACGCTGTTACGGCGACGTTATGGAAGGTCGAACTGACCGCCTCAAACGTCTGAACCTTAGGCGTTCCATCGATCATTCGTCCAAGTGTTCTCAACACTTCCGGATAGCCGTTGGTGTTG
>CAWGSE010000003.1:0-143703 GCA_963825205.1 uncultured Acidobacteriota bacterium | reverse complement strand
TCTGGCGGGGAAACCCGTGGGGGTTCGAGTCCCCCCTTTCGCACCAGAGTCCAACCCGGGTTGCTTCGTGGTGGCACCAGGCGACGTTATCGCAAAACGATGTTTCCGCCTGTCGTGTGTAGTCCGAGGTGTTTGCTGCCTCCCCGCACTTGCTGGTGAAGGCCTTGCCCCTGTTCCGCAGAAAGAAGATCGTCTCGACTCACCAAAACCTGACCGGAAACGGTTTCGGCGTCAATCAGGAACTGAGCTGCGGCCGGAAGTTCTACTTGAATGTTGCCCGAATCCGAGCGTAGGTCCCAATCGTCGTGCAGGGTCGACTTCACATGCAGGTCCCCGCGGTCGGTAAACGCGGCCAGGCTGCCCCGTACGCCGCCCACGTTGATCCTTCCCGCCCCGGCCTTCACCGTCGCCTTCGAGGGTCCGACCACCATCAAGGTAATATCGCCGTCCAGGGTTTCCGCGGTGACGCCATGCGCGGCGCGGTTGCAAACGATGTTGCCAGTCCCTGCTCGCGCCTCGACCTGCTCCCCAATCATGTCCAGCTCAAGATTTCCGGCTTCTGACTGCGCCCGCACGCTTTTCGACACATACGAGACCTTGATGTCGCCCTTCTTGCTGGTGGTTTCCACCGGACCCAGAACACCGCTGATCGTCTGTCTTCCCATCTCGACGCTGGTTCGCACTTCGGTTCGATAGGGGACGTCGATGCGATAAACGGTTCTTCGCGCGATTTCCGGATTCTCCTGAGCTCCCGACCGGATGGTGAATCGATTGCCGGCCTGCTCCAGCACGAGCGCCGACTGCAAGAATTGCTCCGGCAGGTTTTCGACGTCCCGGGCACTGACCGTGATCGAGACCTCGCCTTCCCGTTCATAAAAAATCTCAAGTTCCCCCTGGAACAGGGCTACGTCCAAAACCACTGGCTCCGCGAGCGCAACCACCAGCCTGCGGTGGTATTGATGCGGAGTTTGTCCGATAGCCCCCGGTACTGCGATCATCAGCAAAAAGGCGAGCATGCCCCCCCTGAGAACCAATGCCTTGCATCGCTTTCCCCAGCCCACGAATGACGCATTCGTCTGCCGCATGCTCGCTCTCCTCAGCCTTACAGCGAACGCAGGAAGTTCAGGATGGCTTGCTTGTCCTCAACCGTCAGCCGGTTGAACCTGCGCACGCTTCCGTTGGCTTCCGAAGCGGGGTAGCCATGGCCATCTTCGCCAGTCGTGGTTGAGAAATGCGCCTGAATGGCTTTCAGCAGGTCGCTGGTCCTGCCATCATGCAGGAAGAACATTCGCTGCCCGACTCCCCACAATGGCGATGTGCGGAATTCGTCGGGCCCGGCCCCGCCCTGGATGATGTCATCGGTCAGCCCCGCGCCCATGTGATGGACCATGAGGTCGGAGAACAGGTTCACCGGCCGGTTCTGCAGCACGGGGCTGTTCATGACAGGAGCCGTCTGCATCTGGGGTGTGTGGCACAGTGCGCAGCCCACCTTTTCGAACAGGTCGCGCCCGTTTTGCGCACTGGCGCTCGGATTCGGGTCGGGGGTTGGCCCATCGGTGAATCGCATCATCACCTGGAACTGCAGCCAGTCCGGCAACAGGTGCAAAGGATTATCGAACGCCTGGTTTTTTACTTCGCTCGCGTCCGTGCGGATGACGTCGTTCGGTTCCGGCTTGTTTGGACCCTGGCATCCCGGATCTTCTTCCGTCGCGGTCGGAAACGCTTCGTTGGTGATGCCCATCTCCACGTTGTAGGCTTCGCCGGCGAAGATGGTGATCGACTTGTTCTGCGCCTTCCAGCCAAAACGGGTGATGGTGCCGTCGTTGCCGCTGCGGTTGGGATGTCCAGCAATGCCGAACTGCGCTCGCTGCGCCGCCGTGGCATCGTGGTGGGCCAGGATCTCGCGGTCCTGGATGGACTCAATCAACCCCAGGCCCAGCATCGGGGTGGGGATGCGGAAAGATAGATTGTTCGCTTTCTCCTCTTTTGCGAAGTCCGGCTGATTCAGGCCGCATTCCGAAATAGTGGCATCGTTGGTGCTGCCCCGCACCGTCCACAATTGGTGCACGCCGCCATCCCGGGTGCCGTCGGGGTGATACTTAAAACGCACTTCGCGAGGCGGGCCATATTGCTGCTCGAAATCAGGCACCACATTCTGCCGCCCGAACCGGTGCGGGATCAAGCGGAACTGTGGGTTCTCTGCCGACTGAGGTTGAGCGTCGAACGGGTTCGGCACCATGAATCCGCCCGACCCGCCCAGTACCGGCTGCGCGTGACAACTGAAACATTGGTCCGAGTTGTGCCGCGCTCCCAATCCATTGGAGTTCGTCCGCTTCTGCGGAAACATGGGGTCGAGTTCGCCCGGGACGGGAGAGCCGTCGGTCACGTCGGCGCAATCGTCGCAAGTAGACTCCAGTTGCCCGGCCCGCAGGATCCCTTCCTCGAAAGAGGCGCGCTCGTTGTCATTGACCGTCGCCTTGGTCGTCGGATTCGGACTGATGAGTGGCGGGTGCGGAATGGGAATGCCCCGTTGCTGCAGGCCTCCGCCGCTATTGGCCAGTCCGCCTCGAACTCCCGGATCCTTTTGTGCGGCCGCCCAGCCACTGCCCAGGAACAGCACGCAACCCACAATCGCCTTCACATAACTGTGTCGTTTCATCTTCCCCAACCTCCTGATATCGCGATTCGATCAGAGCGCCTTCCGGGAGAAGCGGGGGAAGTACGGCCTCCTGGCTGGCGCAGCGCTGGATTGCTGTGATTTCAGCTTGCGCCGGGATAGGAGACCAACCCGGGTTTCTGGCTCTTCAATATCAACTGCGGAAAATCGCCGCCGAAAGGTCCAGGAAAATCGTCCGCCGGAGGTTTTTTTGTGAATCCCGGCACGGGCCGGAACGGACGCCATTGACGAGACTGCCTGTCCGAAGCTATCTTTGCGGGCACCCGAGTCGTGGTCAAGTGGGTCACTTGTCGCAATTACCCTCGCAACCGGTTACCGAGTTACTCGTTCGATGGCGAGGGGGAGACCCGGAAGCTCTTCAACATCTCATTCCGCTCGTCTACGAGGAACTCCGCAAGATCGCACGTCGTCACCTCCAGGGCGAGCGCCCGGGACACACCTTGCAGAGCGCCGCCCTGGTTCATGAGGCCTACCTGCGGTTGGTCGACCAGCGCCCCTTCAACACACGCGATCGGGCGCACTTCCTGGCGGTTGCGTCCCGCCTGATGCGCCAGATCCTGGTCGATCACGCGCGGCATTACGGGGCGGCCAAGCGCGGCGCGGACCAGCGAGTCGATCTCGATGCTTCTCTCGCTTTCCCGCAGGCACCGCGCGTGGAAATGATTGCTCTGGACGATGCCCTCAATGGGCTTGCTCAACTCGATGAACAGCAAGCCCGAATCGTCGAACTGCGCTTTTTTGGCGGGCTGGCGATTGAAGAGATCGCCGAAGTCCTGGGGAGTTCCCGCTCCACCGTCAAGCGCGAGTGGAATGTCGCTAAGGCGTGGTTGTCCAGGGAGATGAAGCGAGGCCGGGATGGATCAGCGGGTACAGTGGCAGAAGATTAAGGAAGTCGTAGGTACGGCGATCGAGCGCGATCCGGCCGCGCGCGCCGAATACCTGGACCAGGTCTGCGCGCAAGACCCAAAGTTGCGCGCCGAGGTCGAATCCCTGCTCTCGGCCTATGCCGACTCAGAGGACCTCTCGCAGCATCCGTGGGCAGCAGCGACCAGCGCGGTTCCGCAATCCCCAAACATTGGGCCGTACCGGCTTCTGCGCGAAATCGGCGTAGGCGGCATGGGCCAGGTGTGGCTGGCCGAGCAGACCGATCCAGTCCGGCGCCGCGTGGCCCTCAAGCTGGTGAAGGCGGGGATGTACGATGCCGCCATTCTCCAGCGCTTCGAGGCTGAGCGCCAGTCCCTGGCGATCATGGACCACCCGGCCATCGCGAAAGTCTTCGATGCGGGAGCAACTGCCACCGGCCAGCCCTACTTTGTGATGGAGTACGTTGATGGGCTTCCCATTACCGACTACTGCGACCAGAAGAAACTTTCCATTCGGGAACGGCTGCACCTTTTTCTGCAGGTCTGTGATGGTGTGCAGCACGCCCATCAGAAAGCCGTCATCCATCGCGACCTGAAGCCCTCCAACATTCTTGTGGTCGAGGTCGACGGTAAGCCCAGACCGCGCATTATCGATTTCGGGTTGGCCAAAGCCATCACGCCGGGTCTGCCCGGCGAAACTTTGTTCACCCAGATTGGAGCGTTCCTGGGTACGCCCGGCTACATGAGTCCGGAGCAGGCCGACCCCACAGCCCGCGACATCGATACCCGCAGCGATGTGTATTCCCTGGGCGTCATCCTCTATGAACTGCTCACGGGATATCTGCCGCTGGAGTCTGCGCTCTGGAAGAATCAGCCCTGGGATGAAGCGCTCCGTCACTTGCGTGAAACCGATCCGCCGCGGCCGAGTACGAAGGTCAGCGCCCATCGCGACGCATCGGCCGCACACGCCGTGCTGCGTAGCACCGAAACCGGTACCCTGGTCAGCACTCTCCGCGGCGATCTCGACTGGATCACCCTGAAAGCCCTCGACAAGGATCGCACCCGCCGCTATGGCACACCCTCGGAACTGGCGGCCGACCTCGAGCGCTACCTCGGGAACCGTCCCGTCATCGCGCGCCCCGCGAGCGCCGCTTACCGGTTCCGCAAATATGTGCGCCGGAATCGGGTGGCTGTGGCCGTTGTCGGGGGCGCCGCGCTGTTGATGGTGAGCTTCGCCGTTGTGCAGGCGGTGGAATTGCGGCGCATCACGCGCGAACGCGATCGCGCCAACCGGGTCACCGAATTCATGACCCGGATGTTCGAGGTCTCCGACCCCAGCGAAGCCCGCGGCAACACGATCACAGCGCGCGAAATCCTCGATAAGTCGGCGAAAGACATTGACACGGGTCTGGTTCAGGATCCGGAACTGCGCGCGCAAATGCTCTACGTGATGGGGACGGTATACCAGAAACTTGGGTTGTACTCGCGCGCCGAGGCGCTGTTTACACAGGCCATGGATATTCGAACCCGTGTGCTCGGCCCCGACCATCCGGACACTCTGAAGACCAGGGGCCGCTTGGGTCTGATCTACGTACAAAAGGGGCGATCCCTGGAGGCCGAGAAGTTGGATCGGACCCTGCTCGAGACCGAACGCAGAGTCCTGGGCCCGGAACACCGTGAGACTCTTGCCACCATGAGCGAGTTGTTCTGGGCGATGGACTGGAACGGCCACCTGGCGGAGTCGGAGAAGGTGGGCGAGACGACGGTAGCGTTGCAACAACGCGTTCTTGGCAAGGAAGACCCAGACACGCTGTTGTCGATGCGACGATTCAGTTCAGTTCTGGATGATGTCGGCCGTCACTCGGAGGCGGAACAGCTAGCCCGCCAAATTGTTGAGATCCGAAAACGAGTTTCAGGGCCAGAGCACCCGGAAACCCTCCTGATGATGTCGGATCTGGGACGAATCCTGGTCGCGGAGAATCGACTTCCCGAAGCGGAGCAGGTATTGCGGGAAACGCTCGCGCTCCAGCAGCGGGTGCTCGGTCCAGACCACCAAAACAGTCTATCCACGATGAACGTGCTCGGCATTGCCCTGCAGCACGAGAAAAAGCTCGATGACGCGGAAGCCCTGTACCGGGAGGCCCTCGAACGACTGCAGCGTGTCCTTGGCCCGGAGCACCGTACCACCGTGCTGCAAATGGGCAACCTGGCTACCATTTATTTCGACCGTGGACAATATGCGCGGGCCGAGCACCTGGAACGGGAAGTCCTCGCGATCACCCGCCGCACCGTCGGGTCCGATCATCCAGAGACCGCCCTGGCGCTTTGGAACATAGGTGACGCCCTTCACCATGAGGGCCGCAATGCCGAAGCGGCCACCATGTTCCGCGAGGCTGCCGACATTCAGCGCCGCACGCTTGGCCCTCGCCATTCCGATACTCTCGATTCCTTGTATAGCCTGGCTTGCGTGCTGGCCGCAGACCACAAACCGGACGAGGCACTCTCAACTTTGCGTGAAGCCGTCGAAAATGGCCTCGCGCCTCAAAGCGACGACCATAACCTTGAAACCGATCCCGACCTCAAGTCATTGCATGGCGACCCGCGCTTTGCGGCGATTGTCGGTGACGCCAAGATAAAGTCGGGGAAGCCCCAGCAACCCTAATTAGCGCATTCGCCACAAGGGCAGCGCGCGGTTTTGAGGGCGTTTGCTGGTCTTGTTCCCGATCCGCCGGGAGGAACACTGTGCAATTGTGACCAGGTGACGGATCCCGAGATGTGGTAACAACATGACTATGGGTATGCGGCGGTGCCTCGAATGCGATGGGGAGCTAGTGCTAGCCTTTCGTCCCAGCGGCCCGTCCATCCCCGGGCCCGGGAACTTGTTGAATTCAACGACAAAATGGCGATGCAGCACGTGTGGGCAGTCGTTTACGGCAGAGCAGCTTCGAGCCGGGAAACGGGTTGCTGCGAAAGCCCTACAGCGGGGCTGAACCGAATGAGGATGTTTTGGGCAAGTCCGAATACAAACAGCGATATATGAGGAGATTACCGAGTGACAGAGGAACAGCACGAGCCAGCCGAGATTGAGACCAAAACCAAGAGCCCGGCGTCAGGGCATTCGCAGCCTGCCAGCAGGCAGTCGGCAAACAGAATGGCTAATAAGTTGAGAAAGAAGAAAGCGCACCGCCGCAATCTCAGGCGGTCGCACGCAAACGGCTAGGCAATTCGCGGGTTGATAGGAACAGATCCGGTTCAGCGCGCGGCGAGCACGGTCGTTGGCGAAGTATCACGATTCCATTCACAACTGCCACGATGGGTTCTGGGGCCGGCGACCGGCGAGCCTTGCATTGGGCTAAGGGCCATCGTCTGGCGGACCGGCGGCTCCGGCGAGATCCTGGGGCTTGATCTTCTCGACGTTGAATTTTGCTGCACGCTCTCGCATGGTCTTCAGCACATCTTCGAGCGGTGGCGGTTCGTCCTTAATCCACCTCAGGGGATTGATGCGTGCCACCACGAATGAACGCAAGTAGGGGCTGACCAGACCGCGTTCCTTCAGTTTCTTGACGGCGGCTGCGACCTTCTCCTCAAGGTCCAGCACGAGGGCGGCGCGTTTCTCGTGGTCTTTGATGGCAGCCCGCAAGGGCTCATCGGTAAAGGCCTCGAGTCGCCGGAGAATCGGATGATAAACGCCGCCTCCGAAGCGTGGCACTCGCTCATAGCAGACACCGAGCGTCACCAAGGCAGCTTCATCCAGATAGAACGTGAATTGGGATTCGGGTCGCTTCGCGTCCTCCTCGACCAGGCCGCGGTAGATGCGGATCACTTCCAGCGAACGCTCTTTGAGGTTGTGCGCCTTCTCCGTATTGAGGGCCAGGATCTGCCAGGCAACCTCGCGATCAATAACCACCAGGGCAGTAATCGACCTCGCTCCCAGGCGGCGCATGGCCTCGAGGCGATGGCGACCATTGGGCGTCCAGAAACCACCCTGCGGTGCAACCACCGCGATGATCGGATCGAGGAATCGTCCCGTCTTGTTAATGACGTCAGCCAGGCGCTTGTGATGGGCATCCGACAGATCGCGCTGGAAAGGAGTCGGCTCGACGGCATCAATGGGAAGAACCGATAACAGCACCGGATGCCCGCCCAGCGGTTCCTTGTATGAGCCCACAATACAGCCGCCGGACTTCTTGATCATTTCTGCGGCCTCAGCCGCGACTTCCAAGGGTTCAGTGAGCTGGCATTCGGCTGGCTGGAGGCCCTTCGTACCAGGCTTTGCCTTGCGAGGCCGCCGTCGAACTGGTGCGCGCTTGGGCATTGCAGAGACTCCATTCTAAGGGTCGGAGTGCTACCTTGACGTCGTGACGCATGATAGCCTCTGGTTTGCTATCGCGGTGGCGAATGTCGTCAAGGTATTCACTATAGTCGGTTGCGATCGAGCCCATGGGTGACCAGGACAAAGAGGGTCGGGAACGAGAAGTCCGGGACCGGATCGTGAACCTGTTGCAGGCCACCGAGCAGGCCCGCAAGAAGCAGATCACGGAGGAAGAGCTACACCAGCTCAAGACTGCGGCGAGCCGCCTCGATCAGATGTTGAGGGATGCCGAGGACGCGGACCTCGAAGCCCTCAGAACGGCGGCGGCGCGACTGGATCAGTTGCTGGCGCACATCGGCGCTGGAAAGGACGTGACCACCGACCTGAAGCGGCGATCCTCCAACCGGGCCTCGACCAGTATCCCCTGAAGGTTGACTGGTCGACGCTGGCGGAATACTTTGCGCGGCTGGAAAGATCCGGCACGCTCGCAGGTCGCGCCCGACATCTTTATCGGACAGCGAAATCCGATCCCGGAGATTCGCCTTTTATTTTGAGGGAGCGAAAAAGTAGTAATCGGCCGTGTAACTGCTTTTTGTCTCCGCGTTCTGGTGGGAGGCGTTGCACTCTGGCGATGCGGGAGGTTGCCCGCCGTGAGTGTGGATGCGCTGAATGCTGGTAACGTGGCTGAGCGTGCCCTCGCCTGAGTGACCGGTAATGTTCACCAGCAACCAGGGAATCGAGTCGGCGTCGGGCGAATCGACGCGGGCCGCGGCCTTGCCGCTGACCTCACTTCCGTCGTTGTGCTTCCAGGTCGGACCCGCATAGTGCTTTCCGATGACCATGCCCTTCTGATCCCGAAGTTCGGCGTCCGGCGCTTTGAGCGACCAGCCATACTTGCCGTCGGCGGCCGGCTGACAGATGTAAATTTGCGAGCCCACTCCCTGCGCTTCGAGGACAACCTGTTCGCCGGCCGGCGCCTTGATCTTCTCAGGAACATCCGGACGCGAAATACTCTGGCCGTTGGCCTGGAGGGTGGCCCCGATCAAGAAGATAATTTGCAGGAATCTTGCATTCACGGGACGGAAGTTTACACCAACCTGAGGCGATGCGCGGGATGCGACGGAACCATCCCTTTGACGGAACTACCTTTTTCGAGCACCGGACAGATCGAAGACAGTACCGACGGGGTACGGAATGGCAAGAAGCGGGCGCCCCGGCGCTATGCGTGGGGACGCCGCTCTTTGAAGTTCAGGGAATCGCCGCGAAGAACGATTCGGGGTTACAGGGCGCCGCGAAGGCCGAGCACAATCGCGCCGCAAGTCACCGTGTAGTAGACAATCACCAGTGTCCAGGCTGTGAGTCGTTCGAGAAGCATGGGGAACCTCCATTTTCGGGGGTGGACCCGACCGCTTCCGCAGCCTCCCTGGCTGGTTTCACGCGCGTATGAGGAGGTGCAGTGGCGGTCCGATCTTGGCTGCTCCCCGCATTCCACATCCGTTGCCTCGAACTCACAAGAGCACCGCAGTACAACGGCCAGCATCTGTTGGTACAAAGCAGGGATGTCCGAATGGACGCGGGGGCCCTGTTCGGCTGCCGGGATCCGCTTGGTCCAGAGTCCGATCCAGGGGGGTCCAGCCCAGTGGAGAGTGGGTTAGAGGTGCTGGTCGATGTGAAAATAGCTTGCCACCGGGAGTTATTTGAGAAGTTAAAAGCTCTGGCGGGCCAGGTGATAATGTAGTCTCTTCCCGAAACGTGGAGTTGGGACTTGCCGACTGGACTTTCTTCTAACCTTGACCTGCTGCGCGCCATCGCAGTTCTACTGGTTCTGACCCAACACCTGTGCCGCCGGGTTCATCTCGACCAAGTCGGCTGGGTGCCCACATCCTGTCTGGGACTGTTTGGCGTGCTGCTGTTCTTTGTGCACACCTGCCTGGTGCTGATGTATTCCATGGAACGGAGCAATTTGGGAGGCTGGCGACTTTTCACCAATTTTCACGTCCGGCGGATCTTTCGCATCTACCCGCTCAGCATTCTTACGGTGGCGACAGCCCTGGCGTTGCATTTGAGCTCCGACGTGAATGACGTCCGCGGTCTTTCGGTCGCGCCCCTTGGGGGCAAGCGGGAAATTCTTGGCAACTTTCTGCTGGTGCAGAACCTGGTGGGGGCGAAGTCGATCGTCAACGTGCTCTGGTCGCTGCCGTTCGAATTGCAGATGTACCTGTTGCTACCCTTTCTTTTCCTATGGGTTCGCGGAAAACGACGCTTCTGGCCTCTGCTAGGCCTTTGGCTGCTGAGCGTGCTGGGAGCCATGGTGCAGCCGCATGTTCCCTGGCTCGGCATACTGTCGATTCTTGTCTTTATCCCGCATTTTCTCCCGGGAGTGATCGCCTATTCCCTGCCGCATGTTCCCCGGATCAGGAGTTATCTGTGGCCCGCCTTCATTCTTTCTTTGGTACTTATTTTCACACTCCATCCCACTCTGCGGGCGGGCTCGATATTGTGTCTCGCGCTTGGACTGGGTATCCCCCGGTTTGCGGAAATCACGACGCCCTGGCTTCGCACGGCCAGCAATCGCATCGCGACCTACTCCTATGGCATATACCTTTCGCACCAGTTCAGCATATGGATTGCGCTGGGAGTGCTTGCGCAGCGGTCACTCTGGCTGAGAATTCCGATTTTGCTTGCTCTGTTGGTAGTGCTGCCGGTCATTCTTTACCACGCCATCGAGAGGCCGATGATTCAAAGCGGGATTCGCCTGGCAAACCGATGGTCGGAACCGCGCGTGGAACCGCTCGAAGCCGTCGCGGCAACTTGACGTCGAAACCCTTGCGCGAGCCTGGCAGGGTGGCTGTCGATCCGCTTCCTTCCACGCCATAAAAACCGCTACACTGGAACCCCTATGGCGAATCCCATTCAGCCCTCCGTGAAGCTCACCAACACTTCTGACTACCGTGAGAACTACGCCAATAGCGTGCAGATCCGCGTGAACGTCTGGGATTTTTTCCTGGTGTTCGGAACTTTGCTGCAGCAAAGCGAGACCCAGGTGGAGATTCAGAACTTCCAGGGTATTTATCTCAGCCCACAGCAGGCCAAGGCATTGCTCGGAGTTCTGCAACAGAACGTCACGGGCTACGAGAACGCCTTCGGCGAAATCAAACTGGACCCGCGGATGATGGGGCACGGGCCTGTGCATTAGACAGGTCGTGGGCCTTGGTCGTGGGTCGTGGGTCGTGGGTCTTGGTCTTACGGTCTTGGCTCACAGGTCCCAGATCATGAGAAAAGCGCGGCACGGTTTAAGCAGTGACGGCGAATTGTTATTGCGCTAACCCCCGGCAGAAGCAAAGGCAGGTCTGTCATCCCGAACCTCTCCCCAAGAACTGAAGCTGGGCGCAAGAGCTGACACCTGTGGCCCGGAACCAACAACCTGAGACCTGATGCCTGGGGCCCAACACCTAACACCTGCGCAAATCCGACACCGCATGAAATTGAATTCTGGTCCGTCGTGGGGCGCGCTCTTCGCCGTGATCTTTGCGCCCACGTTTCTCCTGCATGCGCCCCTTTTGCGGCTTCCCTACTTCTGGGATGAGGCCGGTTACTACATTCCGGCGGCACGTGATTTATTCCTGAGCGGAAGCGTGATTCCCCACTCCACTCCCTCGAACGCGCACCCCCCGCTGGTGATGGCTTATCTGGCGGCTTGGTGGAAGATTGCGGGCTACTCGCCGCTGGTGACACGCACCGCCATGCTGCTGGTCTCGGGGTTCGTGCTGCTGGGGGTGTTCCGGCTCGCGCGGCGGGTGGCAAATCAGGAGGTGGCCGGGGCGGCGACTGCGTGCGTGGCCTTGTATCCGGTGTTTTTCGCGCAAAGCACGATGGCACATGTCGACCTGGCGGCTGCAGGGTTCACGATCTGGGCGCTGGAGTCGTATGTGGTGGGACGCTGGCGCGCCGCTGCGTGGTGGTTTTCCGTGGCGGTGCTGGCCAAGGAGACCGCCCTGCTTGCACCGCTCGCGTTATTGGCATGGGAGTGGATTTGTCCGGCGGCGAGCCGCGTCCTCAAATCACAACTCTGCCTTCACGAACGCGGCCGGGCGGCAGCCGCTTCCCTGCTCGGGCCGGCGGGCGTGCTCGCCCTGTGGTATGGGTACCACTACGCGCGTACCGGTTTCGTCTTTGGCAACCCGGAATTTTTTCGCTACAACGTGCAGGCCACTCTGGACCCCATCCGCATCGCACTCGCTTTAGGGATGCGTGCCTGGCAGGCATTTGGCTATCTGCATCTCTGGGTGCTGACGCTGTTGATGGGTTGGGCGATGACGCGGCCCGCTCTGCGCGATGGCGAGATCGAACGCGCGCGGATCGATCCGCCGGTGCAGTGCGTATTCGGTGTTTTGATTCTCGCCTACGTTGCCGCCATGGCGGTGGTGGGTGGCGCGGTTCTGGCGCGCTATATGTTGACCATCGTGCCCCTGGTCGTGATCCTGGCGGTGTCGACCCTGCGGCGGCGGATTCGTCGATGGACTGCAGCGATCGCGCTGGTAGGTTGCGCGTTCGTGGCGGCGCTGTTCCTGAACCCGCCGTATGGCTTTTCGCCGGAAGATAATCTCGCTTACCGGGACTACATCCGGATGCACCAGGACGCCGCGTCATTTCTGGAAGCGCGGTATCCGGCGGCCCGAGTGCTCACGGCGTGGCCGGCGTCGGACGAGATCAGCCGGCCGTACCTGGGTTATGTCACGCGGCCGCTGCGCCTGGTTCGAATCGAGGACTTCACGGCGGAAGAAATCATGGGCGCCGCGCAAGAGCGCGGGCGATTCGATGTTGCCCTGGTGTTTTCCACCAAATACGAGCCGGCGCGCCCGCTGCTTGAGCATTGGCGCGGCTGGGAAAAGCTCAAAGCGCGGTTCTTCGGATTTCATCGCGACCTCCCGCCGGCCGTCGCCGCACAATTGCTCGGCGGACGGGTAGTATTCAGCGAAAGGGGCCCCGGCCAGTGGGTGGCCGTGATTGAATTGGAGCGGGCCCTGGACGCCAGCCTGCGCCGCCCCGGTCACATAGACATGAGATGACAAGAGTGCGTTTTCACCACCAGCCAGACCTCGCGTCCGGGCGCTAACTGCAGGGCATCGCGCGCGGCCAGGGTGAGGTGGACTTCCAGCTCCACGCCGATGTCGACGCGAGCGGCGATGATGACATCCCGGCGCACGACAGATTTCACCTTGCCCGGAAGCACGTTGCGTGCACTGAGTCCCTCGGGATGCTGGGTGGCGACGAGAACATCTCCAGCGCGGATGCCGACGCGCAACTTTGAACCCGGCGTGGCCCGGACCAGGGGCGTTTCCAACTCGACCTTGCCGGCAGCCAGCCTGCACGTCATGGTTCCGCGATCCTCATGCGCGGCGACCACGGTCGCATCGAAGATGTTTTCAAAGCCTGCCAGTTGCGCGACGGTTTCCTGCTGCGGCGCGCCCATGACATGGTGAGGAGTTCCCTGCGCGAGGACGCGGCCGCGGTCGAGGACGACTACGCGCTCGCCGATGGCAAAGACTTCTTCGCGGCTGTGGGTGACGTAGAGGATCGGGATGCGGTGAGCTTCGTTCCACGAGCGCAGGTCGTCCAGGATGCGGCTCTTAGTGGGAGCATCAAGCGCAGCCAGTGGTTCGTCGAGCAGCAGGATGTGCGGATCGGTTACCAGCGAGCGGGCCAGGGCAACCCGCTGGCGCTCTCCGCCGGAGATCTCGCGGGGGCGCCGCCGGCGCAAATCCCGGATGCGGAATGCGTCGAGAATGAACGCGATGCGGCGCTGCCGATCCCCGGACTCAAAGCGGTGGAGGCCATAGCCTACGTTGCCCTCAACCGTAAGATGGGGAAACAGAGCGAGCTCTTGAAAAACATAGCCAACATTTCGCTGCGAGACCGGGAGATTCACGCGGGCGGGTGCATCGAAGAAAACCTGGGATCCGACGCGGATGGTCCCAGTGTCGGGAGTAGCCAGCCCCGCGAGACAGTCGAGCAAGGTGGTTTTCCCCGCCCCGGAGGCGCCAAACAGAATCGTGAAGCCGGTGGGCGCGCAGACATCAACGTCGAGAACGAAATCCCCCGGGCCCGCACGGCGCTTGCAGAAGCGGGCGGCGAGTTCGGGCGAGGCTTGCCCCAGTTCAGCCCTCGCGGGTGTGGTGATCGCCTTCGCCATGGTGTTGCCGTAGTCCAAATTCAAAGCGAGCGATTCGCTTTAGCCGCTAGTCAGAATCAAGCTGAGAGCCCAAGCGCGAACCGTCTTCTCCCTTCGCGGGTACGTTGTCGCCGCAAGCTAGCGATTCTACTCGTTCGAACCGGTGCCGGGGGACGATTCGGGGCGGCCTCGACCAAATGCTGTCAAGCCCCTCCGGGCGGCGCGTTCCCTGGAAGCCTATGCAGGGAAACCAAATATGTTTTTGCGCACCCTGTCTCATTTACCCCTTCCAAATTGCTATTCTGGAATTAGGAGTGAGAGAAATCCAGAAGTGACCTTCCGCAGGCTGGGAACTCCGGCGCGAGCCCGAAGCGTTCCCATTTTGAACAAAAACTTCCACGGATGTGATGGCCGCCACAAGGCCTGATAATCCTGGCGTGCTCGAATAGGCCAGGCGATGGTGGAGAGAGTGAACTGTCGCCCATGCGCGGTATGTCATTGGTAACTAGTTTGTTGTGCGGGTCCTGAATTAAGTTGCTGCAGGTACTGGCGGATTCCCGGGCGAGGCCCAGACAAATCGTTCAAATGTGGCGAATTTTATGAAAGCGTGGTGGTACGGCGGGGCACGCGCACTTTGCATTTGCGCAATTCTTATATCTTCGATCTGCCTGGCCTTCGGCCAAGGGTCCAAGCAAACCTCGGAATTCGACCCGGTGGAAGAACGGGATCGCGACAATCCCAGAGCACGCGATCAGTGGTTCATGCGCGGCCGCACAGCGCCGAATGGGGAGTCGGCCGCGATGCTTCGCTTTCGCGCGTACCAGCAGAAACTGCAGTTGCGAAAGCTTCAGTTCGCGGCGCGCGCGGTAACCGCCGTGCCCCATACAGTATTGACATTCGGCTGGACGCCGCTCGGGCCCGCACCCTTGGCTTCCGATGCCGGGACGGGACAGAACTACGGCTGGGTTTCCGGGCGGGCGACTGCAGTGGCCATCGATCCTGCGGACGCTACCGGGAACACGGTGTATATCGGCGGAGCTCATGGTGGGGTGTGGCGATCGAGCAATGCCGGGCCGCTGAGCATCAATCCGGCGAGCGTGGAGTGGACTCCGGTGCTCGATTACGAATCCACTTTGGCGGTGGGGGCGATTGCGATTCAACCCGGGAACACGGACCCGAGCCAGAGCGTGATCCTGGTCGGCACGGGCGAGCCCAATAGTTCCGCCGACTCCTACTACGGCTTGGGAATTCTGCGGTCGGCCGATGGCGGGGCGAGCTGGAGTCTGATCTCCTCCGATGCAACCCTCAGCCATTCCTTTGCTGGACTGGGGTTCAGCAAGATTGCGTTCAGCACGAACAATCCGCAACTGGTAGTGGCCGCAGCCGCGGCAGCGGCCCAGGGCTATGCGCTGGGACTGGAGAGTCCAGTCACGGTGAATCGCGGAATTTACTATTCGCAGGACGCAGGACTGAGCTGGCATTACGCGAGCATCAAGGACGGCAGCAGCACGGTCTCACCCGGATCGGTGACTTCGGTGATTTACAACCCGGTGACGGGAAAGTTCTTCGCTGCCGTGCGATACCACGGAATTTATTCCTCTGCCGACGGGATCAACTGGAGCCGGCTGGCGGATGCCAACCAGCCGGGTGCGGGGCTCACGACCGCGAATTGTCCGGCGGTTGCGGCGGCGACTTCTTTTTGTCCAATCTACCGCGCGGAACTTACGGGAGTGACGGTGCGGACGGGCGATCCGCTGCGCAACGAGATGTATACATGGGTGGTCTCGCTCGACAGCACCGGGCAGGAAGTCGATGGCGGAATCTGGCAGAACACCAGCGGCGGAACCGCGCCATGGGCGGCGATTGCTGATGGCGGCATCACCAATTGCGGCGATCCTTATGGGTGCGGGGTGCAACAAGGGACCTACGATCTGGAACTTGCCGCGCTGGGAAACAACTCTGCGACGGACCTGTTTGCGGGGGCGATCAACCTCTACAAGTGCCGGCTCACCAGCCCGTCATCCCCTTCCACTTGCGTGTTCCAGAACCTGACCCATGTGTATGGCTGCCTCTCGATTGCAAATGTGCATCCCGACCAGCATCACCTGGCGGGGGTGATCGCGGGCGGGAAAGAACTGATGTACTTCGCAAATGACGGCGGAGTCTATCGCGCGCTCGATGGCTACACCGGGCTTACGACAGGAGCGTGCGGAGGGGACAACCAGTTTGACGATCTGAATGGAACACTGGGATCCATGACTCAGTTCGTATCGTTCTCGGTGCATCCGACCGACGCGAACACGCTGCTGGGCGGCACGCAGGACAACGGGTCGCCGGCGACCGGGTCGGCGACGACGAACTCAAGCTGGTCGAATGTGCTGGGAGGAGATGGCGGATATAACGCGATCAGCCCGGCGAAAGCGACGGACTGGTTCACAGCCAACCCCGATCTGCCGCCGAATTCGCTGAATATCAACTACTGCGGTTCGGGAATCAATTGCACGAACAACATGTTCCAGCAGGTAGTGTCGAGCGGGCAAGTGGGCGGCGATGACGGCGCGTTCTACTTTCCTTACATCCTGGACCCACAGGCGTCGACGCAACTGATCGTGGGGACGTGCCGGGTGTGGCGAGGAGGACCGGCAACGAACGCGAGCGGGACGTACACGGCGCTGAGCAACAACTTCGACACGGGGGTGGGAAGTTCGGGCGGCACCTGTAGTGGAGGCGAAATCAACCTGGCGAGGTCGCTGGCGGCGGGTGGACCGAAAGATGGCAGCGGGTTCTCGAAAGTAGTTTACGCAGGGACGGATGGTTTCGGGGGAGCGACGAATCCGGCGGGAGGACGCGTGTTCGTCACGACGAGCGCCGGCACCACAATGATGGCGGACCGAACAGGCACGATCAATCCCGGCCAGTTTCCAATTTCGGCGATTGCCATGGATCCGTCAGACCCGACCGGCCAGACCGCCTACGCGACGGTCATGGGATTCCACGTCGGGCACGTGTACAAGACAACGAATGCGGGGTTGACGTGGACCGCATTTTCGGGCACGGGCCTCAACGTCCTTCCGGACGCGCCCGCAGATGCGGCGATCGTGGATGCACAAGCCGGCGTGGTCTACGTGGGCACGGATGTGGGAGTTTTTGTGAGCAGCACGGCGAGTGCGAGTTGGACAGAAGTGGGTCCGGCGAATGCGGCGGGCGCTTCAGGATACCTGCCGAACGTGCCCGTGACCGCACTACGAATATTTAACAGCGGTGGCAAGAAGCTGTTGCGCGCATCGACCTACGGGCGCGGCATCTGGCAGTTTGATCTTCTGGCCTCGACCACACCGGACTACCAGATTTCGATTACGAATCCAACCCAGACGATCTTTCCCACACAAACCGCGAGTTTCAACGGAAGGCTGATGGCGGGAAACGGTTATGCGAGCCCAGTGGCGCTGAGTTGCACCACTGCCACCACGCCGCCGCCCGGCACGTGCGCAGCCAACCCGACGAGCGTCACGCCGACAGGCGCCGGCGCACCGTTTACGCTCAGTGCGGCAGGAACGGTGCAGGATTACCTTTTCAATGTCCATGGGGTAGGTACGGATGTAGCGACAACCACGCACGATGCAGCCGTTACCCTTCACGTGGTGGACTACGCGCTGGGCGCGCCATCGCCGGCGAGCGTATCGGTGCAGCAGGGGAGCACGTCTGCGGGGATTACGTTTGTGGTTTCGGGCGCGGGAGCGTTTAGCGGAACGGTGACGCTCGCGTGTCCGAGCAGTGGGCTGCCGGCGGGCGTAAGCTGCAGCTTCACGCCTTCGGCGCCGGTGTCGGCGCTGCCGGAAACGGTGACGCTGATGTTCACGACCACGTTGAGCACGCCCACCGGGACGACCGCGATCACGATTTCGGCGACTACGCCGGGCGCGCCCGCGGCAAAAACCCAGAGCGTGAGCCTGACGGTGACTACGCCTGCGCCCGACTACAGCCTGACCATCAGCAACTCGCCGCAATCGGCGCCGGCGGACCAAACCACGGCAACATTCAATGGCACGCTTAGGGCGTTGAGCGGATACAACAGCGCCGTAAATCTGACCTGCGGCGGGAGCGTGCCGCCAACTTGCACGATTGCACCCACTTCAGTGACGCCCACCGTGGCAGGGGCAGCGTTCACGGTCACGGTGAAGAGCGGCACGGCACGGGTTTACAGCTTCAACCTCAACGGATCCGGCAGCGATGCGGCGCACGTGGCCCACACGGCGTCGCTGGTATTCAATTCGCTGTTCACGTTCACGATGAGCAACGGCAGCGGAACGCAGAGTGTGAAAGCCGGGCAGACCGCGACCTACAGCCTGGCGGTGACGCCGGTGGGAGCCACGACATTTCCAGGCGTGGTCAGCTTCACCTGTTCGGGACTTCCCGCCGGGGCAAGCTGCTCGAATCCATCGATTGCCGCGGGAGCAACCGGCTTGCAGACCGTATCCCTTGCGATCAGCACGATCGGGCCAAATAGCGCAGTCATCCGGCCGAGCGCCGACAACCGCCACCCGAGCGCGCCGTTTCTGGTATGGGCATCGGCAGTGGGAATGGTGGCTGGAGGGTTGGCGAGGAGACCGGCGTCGCGAAAGAAAGCTGGGATGGTAGCGCTGGTGCTGGCGGTCGCGTCCGCCCTGGGTCTGTCCTCGTGCGGTGGCTCAAGTGGTGGGAACGGCGGCGGAGGAGGAGGAGGAGGGACAGTGGTGGTGAACGTGAGCCCATCCTCGGCGAGCAAGTTCCCGACGGAGCAGCAACCGTTCACGGCGGCGGTAAGCGGCACGGCCAACACGCAGGTGTCCTGGCAAGTGAATGGAGCGACGGGAGGGAGTTCGACTTTTGGCACGATCGATAACATGGGACTCTATACGGCACCAGCAGTAGTGCCGACGCCCAACAACCCGGTCACAATCTCCGCCGTTTCGCAGGCCGATGTGACGAAGAGCGATTCGGCAACGGTGACGATCAAGTCACCGACTCCCTCCGGAACTTTCACCGTGACCATCACGGCGACCGCGGGAAGCGTGGTGCGAACGACGACGGCGACGCTTACGGTGCAATAGCCTCGCTGACAGCGTCAGCACATTGGCGATGGTGCCTTGAACTGCGGGATCTGACGTCCACCGACTGGACTTAGATTTAACGTGCAAGGCGGGCTTTTGCCGCTGAAGGACCAGGCCTCTTCGACGGACTCAGGGCCGGCTGACGGTGCTTTCGTGGGGCTCCTCTTCAGCACTGCTTACAGGGTGCAAAGATTCCCAGCCACATCCTTGCAAAACTAGCGTCGCTTGCGCTTATGCTGAGTGGTCGTGGCTCTGCGGGCTTTTTCCGGCGAGAGCGCCTGACACAGGGGAACGGAATGGGCATGAGCGGCAATGTCATCGTGATTGGCGGAGGAGTCGTGGGGCTGTCGGTGGCCCGGGAGGCGACGCGACGGTTTCCGCGAATGCGAGCGGTGGTGCTCGAGAAGGAAGCGCAGGTGGGAGCGCACCAGAGCGGGCACAACAGCGGCGTAATCCATTCCGGTGTTTACTACAAGCCGGGCTCGATCAAGGCACGCACTTGCGTGGAGGGTGCGGCGGCCATGGTGGAATTTTGCCGGGAACATGGGGTTGCTTTTGACATCTGTGGAAAGATAATTGTCGCGACTTCGCAGGATGAGATCCGGCGATTGGAGGACCTGCAGGAGCGCGGGCGAGCCAACGGGGTCGGCGGTTTGAAGATGCTGGGCCCCGAAGAGCTTCGCGAGATCGAGCCGCATGCCACGGGTGTGGCGGCACTTCAAGTGGCGAGCACCGGGGTCACCGACTACGGGAAAGTCTGTGAGAAATACGCAGAACTGATTCGCGAGCAGGGCGGCGAGGTGCGGACCTCGACAAAGGTCACAGGCGTACGCCGGAGCGAGGGCGAGACCATCCTCGAAACCACCGAAGGCGAATTCCGGGCGGAATCGGTGATCAACTGCGCGGGACTGTTCAGCGACCGCATCAGCCGGCTGGCCGGCGAGACGCCGGAAGTGCAGATCATCCCGTTCCGAGGGGAATATTACGATCTGATTCCGGAGCGGGCAGAACTGGTGCGGGCGCTGATTTATCCGGTGCCGGACCCGCGTTTTCCATTTCTGGGGGTGCATTTTACGAGGCGGATTCACGGCAAGGTGGACGCGGGGCCGAATGCCGTTTTTGCGTTCAAGCGCGAAGGGTACCGGGCAGGGGATTTCAGCTTGCGGGACACGCTGGAGTCGTTGTCGTTTCCGGGCTTCTGGCGGATAGCGGCGAAACACTGGCGAAGCGGCAAGGATGAAATGCAACGCGCGGTCAGCAAGGCGTCGTTTGTGGCGGGATTGCAGAGACTGGTGCCGGACATCAGGGCGGAGGACCTGGTGCCGGGCGGATCGGGAGTTCGCGCGCAGGCGATCACGCGGGGTGGAGCGCTGGTGGATGATTTCCAGTTCACGCAGAGCAAGCACATGCTGCATCTGTACAACGTGCCGTCCCCGGCGGCGACGGCGTCGATCGCGATTGGGCGGGCGGTGGTCGAGATGGCGGCGAAGCAGTGGGGCTGGCAGTAGGGGAGCTTTTCGAAAAGCTGGTAAAGTGAAGGCGCAGAGAGGCGTTGCGTCACTCCCGGGGCGTCCCTTTGGATTGCTTGTGTCTTGGCGGCGCGTCCCAGCGCTGAAGCGCAGGGCTAAAGTCGGTACCGCTGCCAGGAGCGGCCGCGCTGGCCGCGGCGCGTTGGATACGGGGAGAGACTCGAAGAGTGCTGCTGAACTCAGACAGAGGCTAGCGATATGGCATTGAACTTGGCGGATAAGCGCGTGGCGGTGCTGGGCGCGGGAAAAATGGGCGGGATCCTGGTGAAGGCGTTTCTGGAGAAGAAGCTGATTACGCCGGGATTGACGACCGCCACCGTGCAGCACGAAGAGCGCGCCAGTGCGCTTTCGAAGAAGCTGGGGATCCCGGTTGGGACCGACAACCTGGCGGCCGCAAAGGCCGCGGACATTGTGCTGATTTGCGTCAAGCCGCAGGCGGTGCAGGGGGTGGTGGAGGAAATCCGTTCGAGTGCGCGGCCGGGTCAGCTGGTGATTTCGGTGGCGGCGTCGGTTCCGACCAGCCATATCGAAACCGCGCTCGGCAGCAAGGTGGCGGTCGTGCGCGCCATGCCGAACACACCATGCCTCATCGGTCAGGGAATGACGGCACTGTGCCGGGGCCTTCATGCAGGCGCGCACGATTTGGAAATTGCAAGCGCACTTTTCAACGTGGTGGGCCGGACCGTGGTGGTGGATGAGAAGCACATGGATGCCGTGACCGGGCTGTCGGCCAGCGGGCCGGCTTACATCTACATCATTCTGGAATCGCTGGCGGAGGCCGGGGTAAAGGTAGGCCTGCCGCGCGACGTGGCGACGCTGCTGGCAGCGCAGACTACGCTGGGCGCCGCCAGCGTGGTGCTCGAGACGGGAGATCACCCGGCGCTGTTGAAAGATGCGGTCACGACACCGGCGGGATGCACCATTGATGGAATCATGGAGTTGGAGGAGGGCAAGCTGCGCGTGACTTTGATCAAGGCGGTGGTGAAAGCAGCACAGCGGGCGAAGGAATTGGCCTATTCGGGGTGAGCAAAGCAAGGCCGAGAATTTCGGGAACGAGGCTGAGCTGTCCAGTTCTGCCGGGAGAAGTGCATCGGTCCTTCGCTTCGCTCCGGAAGACAAATCCCGCGGCAGGCGATCCGACCAATAAACCTCACACAATTCAAATTCTCAAGCCGCTCAGACAGTCCAACGCTTGAACGGCCCAGACAACCTGAGACTCGAGATCGCCGTCTGGGGGCTCTGATGCGCCCGCATCCTGGCGAACGACGTTATTGCGCGAGCATGAAGGTGACCGTGACCTGGGTTCGGATGGGGACTTTGTGGCCGTCGACGGTGAAGGGCTGGTAGCGCCACCGGCGCACGGCAGCGACGGCGGCTTCGGCGAGCTGTGGATTTCCGCTAACCGGAGTTACTTGCTGGACTTTGCCATTGGCGTTGATCAGGGTTTCGAGCGTGACCGAGCCCTGAATGTGGGCACGGCGGGCGGCGTCGGGATAGTCGGGTTCGACGCGGTCGGCGAGGAGACTCTCGGCCAGTTCAGGTTTCAGGCGCACGAAGTGGCTATCGCTGAGGCCGGGAGCCGAAGCGTCGGGCCCGGGGGATTTCGTCAGCAGGGCCGCCGGCGTGGACGCGGGTTTCCGAGTGGATGACCGGCGAGCGGCCGCCTCCGGCTTCGCGGTTTCTTTTTTCGTGGAAGGCTGGTTCGGATCGGGGACAGGAGTTCCGTAAACCAGCTTACCCTTCGCGTCGTAGATGGCCAGTCCACCAGCGGGTGGAGCAGCAGCGGGCTGGACTTGCTTCTTGTTCACAGCCGAAACGACCACGTCGGCAGCGGCCTCGGATTGCCGGGGTTGCGCTCCAGTGGTTGCAGGCTTGGGCGCTTCCTGCGGCGGGGCCTCCTGCTGAGGCACAGGCGCAGCGACAGCGGCGGCCGGACCAAGGTCCAGTTCCTGATCTTGGGGAGCGCTTGAGGCGGGATGAACGGACTTTGCCGCCGAGGAGCGAGTCGATCCCAAACGCCAGACCATCAAGCCTAGAATCACACACGCAATCAAAGCAGCGGAGGTGACCAGAAAGGCAGTCCAGCGATCGCGCGGCTCGTCGGTTGCGGTGCGGCGCTTGAGTTCGAAGAGGTTGGCGCGCGGGCTTTCGCGAACCGGTTCCGGCGCAGGCTCGGGCGTGGGATTGGGAGCCGGCGCGCTGAACTCGGGGGCCTCCGCACTGCTGGCGGTAAAGCCCGCCAGTCTCCCGGAAGATTCCTTGGTGTGGCGGACGACGCGGTAGGCGAGAGCCTGCAAGGTCTGTTCGTCGCGTTCCCCGAAAGCATTCGGCCGGGGCGAGAAAATTTCGAAGATCCCCATGAACTCTCCCCAATACCAGAGGGGGACAACGAGGATGGAGCGGACGCCGAGCAGGCGACAGGCGGCGGCATCGACGCGGGGATCGGTCTCGGTGTCATCGCAACGCTGAAGGGTTCCGACGCGCAGGCACTCAGCCGAGAACCCTGCATTGTCGAGACGAACACCCAGATCAGGAGCGGTGCGACCGGTGGTGGCGCGACAAACCATTTCGCGGTCGCGGGTCAGGGCAATCGCAGCGCCGGTGGCTCCGGTGGCGAGGCAAGCCTGTTCGACGATCTGATTGAGAACCAGGTCCAAAGCGAGATCCTCGGAAGCCGTACCCCCACCGCTGGCGACCAAGACGGTGGTCAGATCGCGGATTTCCGCGTCGGACGGGAGCGCAGAATGGAGCTTAAGCTCGGCGTCAGGGGTGGACGCTTCCTCGAAGGGATTATAAGGACGGTACGGATCCGGGCACGACATGGGCCTTTTGCACCTGGAGTGAGTACCGGGGGACTACTCACGGAAGCTGTGAACTCTACCTCGAAGTTTCGCGCCAAATGACGTGGTTGTCAACGGCTAAATCCAGTCAAAACAATGCTTTCGAACCGGTCCCGGACCGCCAAGTGAGGCCGATTCAGGAATATAGCGGGGCGGAGGTGGGACGCTGGCATTGCCTCGGCCTGCGGATCGTGTTCTGATGGCGCGTATTGTCAGGCTCAGGCCGACTCCTACCCACCATGAACCGACGCGACCCGGAGTCCGAAACAACCCTATCCCGCTCGGACCAATGGCACGCCGTGACCGCCAGCTTTCTGGGATGGACGCTGGATGCGTTCGACTTTTTCGTGCTGGTGTTTCTGGTGGACACGCTGGCGGCACAGTTTCGAGTAGCGCCGTCGAAGATCATTCTGACGATGACGGCGACGCTGGCCATGCGTCCGGTCGGGGCGCTGGTGTTTGGACTGCTTGCCGACCGCTACGGGCGGCGGCGGCCGCTAATGGCGAACGTGGTGTTCTTTTCGCTGTTTGAGCTGGCCTGCGGCTTTGCGCCGAACTACACGATATTTTTCATCCTGCGCGCGATTTACGGGATTGGCATGGGGGGGGAATGGGGCGTGGGCGCTTCCCTGGCGATGGAGAGCGCGCCCAAACGGTGGCGGGGTGTGCTTTCGGGAGTGGTGCAGAGCGGGTACTCCATCGGCTACTTGCTGGCGGCGGTGGCCGCGCGCGTGGTTTTGCCGCACTGGGGCTGGCGAGCAATGTTCTGGGTGGGAGGGATACCGGCGCTGCTGGCTTTTTACATACGGTTCCGGGTGAAGGAATCGATTGCGTGGAAACAGCATCGGGCGCCCACGGTGGGCTCGATCGTGCGCACGGCCAGCGGGCACTGGAAAATTTTCTCGTACCTGGTGCTTCTCATGACGCTGATGATGTTCCTGTCGCATGGCACGCAGGACCTCTACCCGCACTTTCTGAAGGAAGTGCACAATCTGACGCTGGGGACGATTTCGTACGTGGCCATTGGCTACAACATTGCCGCCGTGCTGGGAGCGTGCGCATTCGGGTATCTGTCGGAGCACTACGGACGACGGCGAGCGATCCTGCTGGCGCTGGTGCTGGCGCTGCTGGCGATTCCCGCATGGGCGTTTGGCGGCTCGCTGGCTACCCTGGTGATGGGAGCATGCGTGATGCAGGTGGGCGTGCAGGGGGCGTGGGGGATCATTCCGGCACACCTGAATGAACTATCCCCGGACGCGGTGCGAGGACTGATGCCGGGATTCGCGTACCAGCTGGGCATCCTGTTCGCAGCCCCGACGAACAATATCGAATACGCATTGCGGGACCGGTTCGGCTATGCGTGGGCGCTGGCGGCTTTCGAGATTGTGAACATCGTCTTGCTGGCGACGGTGGTGGCGCTAGGATCAGAGCACAAGGGAAAGAGCTTCGTGAACCAGAGGAACGCGGAATTGGTAGGATCGCCGTAGACACACGGGGACGGAGAAATGCGGCACCGCTGCAATGGGTCAGACGGCGGGTTTGCCCGCAGGTCTGCTGGATTGCCGGGCACCGGGATGATGCATCGCCCTGCGTTCACACAGGACGGCGGCGAACAACAGGAATCCAATGAGGCCGAAAGCAGCCAGGGCGATGAGTGCAACCATGAGGATCGGCATACGATGCGCCTCAGGCCGTATTGTGGAACGCGGATACCGGGAACACGGTGATGGCTATCACTGTTTCGGGTGATGAATGGGCGCGGGGAACTTCCCAATCCTGCTTGGGAGAGCGCATTTTCGGGGCCTGGCGGGGCAGTGAATCGGGGGAAACCTGCTAGATTAAATCTTCGTGGGATACGGGAAATTGACCGCCCGGGTTCCTGATTGTGGCAGCGGTCGCGCAGAGAGCGCGGCCCAAATTCAGCGGGAGTATGTGCATGCGAATTGCGGTGGTGGGTTCAGGCTACGTGGGGTTGGTCGCGGGCGCCTGTTTTGCGGACATGGGTCACGATGTGATCCTGGTCGACAATGATCAGCAAAAGCTGGCCGCGCTGAAGGGCGGACAAGTGCCGATTCACGAGCGCTTTCTGCCCGAACTGCTGCAGCGGCATCGTGGTCAGAAGCTGCAGTTTACGGACAACCTGCGGGAAGCGGCGCGCGCCAGTGCGGCGATCTTCGTGGCGGTCGGCACGCCACCGACCGACAGCGGGGACGCAGATCTTTCGTACGTGGAGTCGGTGGCGCGCGAGATTTCCGGCGCCATCGACGGTTACAAGATCGTGGTGGAAAAGAGCACGGTGCCGGTGTACACGAGCGAGTGGGTGAGAAAGATTATCCTGCGGAATGGGGCGCAGGCGGAGAGCTTCGACGTGGCGTCGAACCCGGAATTTCTGCGGGAAGGGACCGCGGTAACGGATTTCCTGTTTCCCGACCGCATCGTGGTGGGCGCGGACTCGGAGCGCTGCGCGGCGGTGCTGCGGGAAATTTATGCGCCGCTCAGCGACGGCTCCTACTACAAACGCGGGGATGCGATCCCCGGACCGGACCGGGCGCAGATTCCGCCGGCGATCATCGTGACCAGCACGAAGAGCGCGGAACTGATCAAGCACGCCTCCAACGCGTTCCTGGCGATGAAAATCTCGTTCATCAACGCCGTGGCTTCGATGTGCGAATCGGTGGGCGCAAACGTACAGCAGGTGTGCCAGGGAATTGGAACGGATTCTCGCATTGGGCCGCGGTTTCTCAATCCTGGAATCGGGTACGGAGGCTCGTGCTTCCCGAAGGATCTGATGGCGTTTCGTGCGGTGGCGCGGGAGTGCGGCTACGATTTCCGGCTGCTGGACGAGGTCATGCGGATCAATGAAGAACAACGGCAGCGTTTTCTGCGGAAGGTCCGCAATGCGCTGTGGACGCTGCGCGGCAAACGACTGGGCGTGCTCGGGCTGGCTTTTAAGGGAGGTACGGACGACATCCGGGAATCGCCGGCGATTCTGCTGGTGCAAGCACTGGTGCAGGAAGGTTGCGTGGTCGCGGCCTATGATCCGGCGGCCATGGAGCGGGCGCGGGAAGTGCTACGCTCCAACGTGGAGTTTGTGAGCAGCGCATACGAAGCGGCAGCCGGAGCAGATGCGCTGCTGATACTGACGGAGTGGGAAGAATTTGCGGCCTTGGACCTGCGCCAGCTCAACCGCAAGCTGCGCTACCCGATCGTGATCGACGGGCGCAATCTCTACAGCCCGGAAACCATGGCGGCGCACGGGTTCACCTACTACAGCGTGGGACGCCCACCGGCGCTGCCGGAGGGCCTGCCGACTGGGGAATCTCGGGGCGGCAATCAGAAAAAGTATGAATAAACGACGCGCCCTGGTGACCGGCGGAGCCGGGTTTGTGGGGTCCCATCTGTGCGATGCGCTGCTGGCAGACGGCTATGCGGTAGTGGCGGCGGACAATTTGCTGACCGGCCGCCTGGCGAATCTCCAGCACCTGGGCAGCGAGACCCGTTTTGAATTTCAGCAACTGAACGTTTCCGAACCGTACGATTGCGGCCGGGTCGACTACGTTTTTCACTTCGCGAGCCCAGCCAGCCCGGTCGATTACAGCGCTCACGGGATTGAGACTTTGAAGGTGGGTTCGCTGGGAACCTTCAATTCCCTCGATGTGGCCCGCAAGTACGGGGCGGCATTTCTGCTGGCGTCGACGTCGGAGTGTTACGGCGATCCTCTGGAACATCCGCAAAAAGAAACGTACTGGGGGCACGTGAACCCGATCGGGCCGAGGTCGGTGTATGACGAGGCCAAGCGTTTCGGAGAAGCGGCCACGATGGCGTACTTGCGCTATCACAACGTGAACACGCATATCGTGCGCATTTTTAATACGTACGGGCCGCGCATGCAGATCAACGATGGCCGGGTGATTCCAAACTTCATGCGCCAGGCGTTGCGCGGGGAGGGAATCACGATTTACGGCGACGGCAGCCAGACACGGAGCTTTTGCTACGTGAACGATGAGGTTGAGGGGATCGTGCGGCTTTCAAGATCGGCCGAACATGAGCCGGTCAATATCGGGAACCCGAACGAGTTCACGATTGTGGAGTGCGCACGGCGGGTGCTGGCGGTGACCGGGTCGAAGAGCCAGTTGCAGCATGAGCCGTTGCCGCAGGATGACCCCAAACAGCGCCGACCCGACATCAGCAAAGCGAAGCGGCTGTTGAGCTGGGAGCCAAAGATCGATCTGGAAACGGGTTTGCGCATGTCGCTGGAATATTTCAGGCAGGCGATTGCGGCGGAAGCTTCGTCGCGGGCCTAGCCGCGAGTTCCGGGCAGTCCAGTGGAGATTGCGCAGGGTGGTGACGCTGCCAATGGAATGCACAGGTCCTTCGCTTCGGTCAGGATGACAAACCGGGGTTGGGTTCGGAGCCAGATTGCCAGGCTAGTCGCGGGTGGGATTACGAGGCCACGACGAGGAGACTAGCGAGACCAAGGATCGTTGGGGGAACCGACCTTGGTGCCCTGATCGGATTCCGCCAGCAGGCGGATCAGCGACTGGACGTGGTCGTGATTTTCTGCAGTCTTCAAAACTAACTGGACGCCCATGCCAAAACCGGGGTGCACGGTCTGCACGACGCCCTGGATGCGCAACTTGATGTCCTGGGCGCGCACGACGATCTCAACGCGCGTGCCGGATGGAAACGGTGTGGACATCTCGACGTAGCAACCTCCTGAACTGATATCAGTCAAGCTGCAGCGATTCGGAACCGGCACGCCGGTGCGGTAGACGTCGGCGCCGAGACGGCAGGCGTGCCGCGACTGGGTGCGGCGGTTTCCGGGGGCGGAGCGCAAGCGAGCCAGGGCATTGGCGGACTGGCCGGCGCCGGCCGAAGAAGTCTTCGCGATCTTTTCCGCGGGACGCGGCACCACGGGCGCGGCGCTTGCGGTCGCGGGAGCGTTGCTGGTGAGCCAGTTTCGGAGAACCCGGCGGGAAGAAGTGGGAACGTTGAGGAACCGCATGCCCACGCGCCCGGCCGAGTCCTGCCAAACCATTTCGCCGGAAAGCTGGATCAGCGAAGTGTGGCCCGGAAGGGCGAACTGGAAATAGACGCGGCAATCGGGAGGAAGCTTGTTCTCGCTTTGCAGCGCGGTGCCTTCCTCGCTTAGGTCGATCAAGGTGGCGGGAACTCGTTCCACGTTGGCGTAATCCAGAGCCGCCTTGGCATGGACCGCGACCCGGCCGCTGCGCCGTCTCTCACGCTGCATGAGGGAGCGCGCGGCGCGCAGGCTGCTCCACGCGCGATCTTCGGAAATGGGTTTGTAAAGAACAAAATTGATGCCCAGGGCAAATAACTGGCGCACATTGTTTTTGATGCCGGCGATGGCAATCGCGAGCGAGGTCGAGTTGCGCGCACAGGAGCGTATGCGGCGCAGCAGGTCGGTGGCTTCCGGTTCGTTCTCGCAATCAATGATGACCGAGTCGTAATGGGTTTCGGCCAGTTTGCCGGGAACCTGGGAAGGGTCGGCGCACAGGTCTACGGAGAGCCCGAGGGTTTCGAGAATCGGGCGCAGAACTTGGGTGGTGGCATCGTCCGCGCACACTACAAGGCTCTTCAGCGCCATACGCTTTGCATCGTAAAAGTTACGAGCGGGAGGCGACAAGTTACTCGGGTAATCGAAGCCTGAAGCGGACGCGGCGGAATGGGCCTGGCTCACAAGCCGGGCGGGCGGCAGCCTGGCGACGTGGAACTCTTCCAAACACCTCAGGAGAAGACAGTTCGCGGTCGCGGAGGACAGACCTCGTCACAAAACTCGTTGGGCTAGCGGGAAGAGCGCGGTCACGAGCGTAACCGCACCGGCATTACGTTACAGAAGATCATGACCAGCACGGTACCCCGGTGCTTTGACGCTGTTCAGGGGTGTCCCTACGATGGAGGGAGTTAGAGGCGGCATGCGGCGGGGACAGGCACGCGGGACACGCCTTTTCGTACGCCGAGATTTTCGTCATTTCCGACCCTGAAGCAAGCTGAGAAATCGGCAACGGAGAGTGAAATGACTCCTCAAGTGGATTGCGCTCGCGTTTCAGACTCCCCCAGAAAAGACGGAACTGTGTCGCATAGAGCTCGCGGATTTTCGCTTCTGGAAGCCATGATCGTGGTGGCGATATTGTTGACGGCGCTGAGCGTGAGCTTCGTGACGTTGCAGCCGGCGTTAAAGTCGGCGCGCGCCAACTCGGCCTTCAGCCAGAGCTTCATGCTGCTGCGGCGTTACCGGCAGCAGGCGGTCGATGAACGGAAGCGCTACATCGTCACCTTCACCGCGCCGAACACGATCCAGGTTTCACGGTGGGATGTAGCGGTGCCGGTATCGCCAGCGCCGGTGGTGATCACGACCCAGCAGTTGCCCACGAACATTCAATTTCAGATCGTGGCCGGGGCTCCGGCGGCGAACACACCCGACAACTTCGGAACCGGCGCCCGGCCGATCGACTTCGGGCAGGGCCTTGGACCGGGCGGGCTTAACTACGTGATGTTTATGCCGGACGGCTCGGCGCAGGACGTCAACGGGAATCTGAATAACGGGGTGTTGTACATCGCAATCACTGGAGATCTTTACAGTTCGCGGGCGATCAGCGTGTTTGGCGCAACCGGCCGAGTGCGCGGATGGCAACTAGTCAACCAAGCGGGCAATGCAACGTGGGTTCAAAAATGATGAAACAGCGAACACAGATTCAAGCAGGCACGCGGAAGCGGGAGCAGGGCTTCTCATTGATCGAGACGCTGTTTGCCACGGTCATTCTGATGATCGGGCTGCTCGCCATGCTGGCGACCTTCGCTTACGCCCTGGCGACGACCCATTCGGTCCAGGAAGACCAGATTGCCAAGCAAACCGCGCAGGATGCGTTGGAGAACATCTTCACCGCGCGGGACACGCAGCAGATCACGTTCGCGCAGATTGCGAATGTGTCCGGGGGAGGAATCTTCCAGGACGGATTTACGAATCTGCTGGATACGGGGCCGGATGGACTGGCGGGGACAGCGGATGATATCGCGTATTCGGCGGGATCAACCGGCTGTCCTGCCGCCATCAATCCGTACGGGGTGCAATGCATGCGCCTGCCCGGCAACGACGGGAAGCTGGGGACGGCGGACGACACTTTTCTGGTGCTCTCGAACTTTCAGCGGCAGGTAACGATAGCGAACACGCTGAACCCGGACGGCACTCCCAACGTAAGCCTGAAGCAAATCACGGTCACGGTGCAGTACACCAAGCAGGGGTTCCGAGTGCCACGGACCTATATCGTGAGTTCGCTGATCTCGGTGTACCGCTAGGGGCGGAATGCTAATGACAAGCAAATCTCGAAAGAAAACCGCGGGCTTCACACTGATCGAACTGATGATTACGTTCTTGCTCTCCATGATCGTCCTGGCGTCGACGGTGCAGTTGTTCAAGAGCGGAGTGGAGGCCAGCACGCTGATCTCGCAGCGCACCGAACTGCAGCAGAATGCGCGCGCGGCGATCAACCTGATTTCCAAAGACGTGAGCATGGCCGGGGCGGGCATACCGACGGGAGGAATTCAGCTGGCGAGCGGCGGCACGGCGACGGCATCGAAGTACGGGTGTGACCAGGCCGGGACCTGCTACGTGCTGAACCACCTGTATCCCACCGGCAATTTCATGTACGGGATCATTCCGGGGCCGAATAACGGAGTACAGAACGGAGTCGTCATTCCGGCCACCGGGGGCACGGCTGACAGCATCACGGTGGCGTACGTGGATTACGGTTTTCCACTGTTCCAGTACACATGCAGGGTGACGACGGCTACCACCATCGGGCTGACGGCGCCTGTACCGGCGCCGGTTCCGGCGCTGCCCGCGCCCAACGCGCCGGGAGTAGGACTGCAACTGGGGGACCTGGTGATGGTGTCGAGCAACGTTGGCACCGTGATCACCGAGGTGACCACGGCAGCGGCCACGTCGGTGACCCTGGGATCGCCGGACGCGCTCAACCTGAATGAAATCGGGGGCGCGATCGGAAACCTGGGTTACATCAACAGCACCAATCCCGGGAACGTAGCGTGCGCCGCCTACCGGGTGCAGGTGGTGACGTATTACATACAGGTTCCGGTCAACGGCCAAGCGCCGCGTTTGATGCGGCAGGTCAATGGCTTGACCCCGGCGCCGGTGGCTGACGACATCATCGGGCTGACGGTGTCGTATGACCTCTTCAATGACACAACCGGACTCAACAACGCCGAGCAACGCGATCCCTTGTCGATTGCCGGCGTAACCCCCAATCAGATCCGCAAGGTGAACATTGCGGTCACGGCGCAAAGCTTGACGCAGGACGGAGCAAAATCGCAGAGCCTGCAGCTGGCAACGTCGATCAGCGCGCGGAACATGAGTTTTCGAAATCGCTATCAGTAAGGGTTTGGGGCCAGGAGAACAAGCATGAAGAAGTCGACACTTCGTCAACGGGGATTCACACTGATTGCCGCGCTGTTGTTGTTGCTGCTGCTATCGGGCGTGGCCGTGGGCCTGATGTACATGGTCAACGGCGAAAGCCACATGGGTGGCAGCGATATGAACTACAACCTGACGTACTACGCCGCGGAATCCGGGATGGAACAGCTAACGGCCAGCCTGGCGGCGTTGTACTCGTCGGCACAATCGCCCACAGCGGCATCGATCGCCGCACTGGCGAACACGGTCCCGACCACACTGGGCAACGGCATCAACTTCAACGAAAAGATTACGTGGACGCTCTCGAACCCCCTGGATCCGAACAGCCCTCCGCTGACGTCGTGGAACACGATCAGTTCGGGCGCGAACCAGGGACTGGTCGCCGAAATCGTGCCTCTGACGCTGACGGTGAATGCCTACCAGGGTCCGCTGAACACGGTGACCCCGAATGCGGCAGCCAATATCACGCGGAACGTGGAAGTTGCGCTGATTCCGGTTTTCCAGTTCGGCATCTTTGCGGACGGAGACATCAGCTACTTTGCCGGTCCAAACTTTCAGTTCAAGGGGCGGGTCCATACGAACGGCAGCCTTTACCTGGCTGGGGGTTCGACGCTGACCTTCTTCTCGAAGGTGACGGCGTTCAACCAGATTATCCGCGACCAGCTTGAAAATGGTCACCCGACTTCTTCGGGATACACAGGGTTGGTATACATTCCCAATGCCAGCGGTGGTTGCGACGTGACGCAGCCGGCGACCAACTGCCTGAGCTATACGGTGGGGCAAGGGAGTTGGAGCGGCGGCATTCCTCCGGCCGGCGGTCAGAACGCGACCTGGATCACGACCTCGACTTCAACCTACAAGGGTTTTGTGGCCAACTCCGCGACCGGCGTCAACAAGCTTACGTTGCCGTTCGTGGGACCGAACGTGCTTCCGATCGAAATCATCCGGAAGCCGCTGCCCAACGAATTAGCGGGTTCGTCGGTGAGTTCTTCCCGGCTGTTCAACAAGGCGCAGATCCGGGTGTTGCTGGCGGACACGCAGAACGACCTGCATCCGGGCCAAGCGGGAGACGCAAGTGACATCCAACTGAGCGCACTAGCCCCCGTCAATGTAAATCCCGGCGGGCTGACCGCTCTGGCAAAAGCAACCAAGGGAGTGGATGCCGCCTGGGCCAACTGGCCGCTGGTGAATGGAGCCGCGGTAGGGGCACCGCCACTGAATACCTGGCCACTGGTGGACGGCTGGCTGCGCGTGGAATACCAGAACACGCTGGGGAACTGGGTCGGAGTCACGAACGAGTGGTTGACGCTTGGTTTTGCGCGGAGCAACGTGGTGCCTGCGGCGCCGGGCGCGAACGCGGTGCATCCCAATTCGATCCTGATTCTGCAGCAACGCGCTGACCGCAATGGTGACGGCGCGATCAACGCGACGGATGCACCCACAGCCTTCAGCAACATCAACAGCTGGTATCCCATCAACTTCTATGATGAACGCGAAGGATTCCCGCGGGACGTCGCACTGGCGGGCACGCAGTGCAACGTGAACGGCATCATGAATGCGGTGGAGCTGGACGTAGGGAACTTGCGCAGGTGGTTGAGGGGAGCGATCGTCGGAAGCGGCGGGCTGGTGGACTTTCAACCGCAGAACGGGTACGTGCTGTATTTTTCGGACCGACGGGGCATGGCGATCAATCCGAACCTGCTTCCCGGGCCGCCGGCCATCAACGGCGAATATGGATTTGAAGATACCGTCAATTGGGGCTCGGCCAATGGGACCCCGGATGGAGCGCTGGACATGGCGGGCGGAATCTCAGCGGAAGACGTCAACGGCAACGGCAGGCTCGACAACTGGGGAGTCCGAAAGGTCGGCGATGGATTCCAAGTGAACACCAACACCGGGCCGCCGAACCCGTTCCTGGCAGTGGACTGCCTGGCAAAGGGACGGCAGAACCGGGTTACGGGGGCGCGGCACGTGTTGCGCCTGATCGATGGAAGCGTGGGGAACCTGCCAACACGTCCGGACAACAATGGCGGCGGATTCACCGTGGCTTCGGAGAACCCGGTGTACGTGTTGGGCGATTACAACGCGAGCGCGGCCGGTTATACGGATCCGCACGCGGCGGCGGCGATCATCGCAGACGCGGTGACCCTGCTCTCCGATAGCTGGACGGATCTGAACGACATGAAGAATCCGAACAACCTTGGCGCCCGGGCCGGAAACACGACCTGGTACCGGATGGCGGTGGCTGCCGGCAAGACGCTGGCGTTCCCACAGCCAACGTGGGGCGGACAAGATATGGGGACGGACGGAGGAATGCACAACTTCCTGCGCTACATCGAGAACTGGGGCGGAAACCTCAACTACGAGGGATCGCTGGTCAGCCTCTACTACTCGCAGTATGCGACGGGAATCTTCAAGTGCTGCGCGACGGTGTACAGTCCGCCGAACCGTCTGTACCAGTTTGACCAGCTCTTCCTGACGCCGGCGAATCTGCCACCGGGCACGCCGATGTTTCAGGACGTGGTGAACCTGAGCTACCGGCAGAACTTCCAACCCCAGTAAACGGCGCACTCAACTAACCAGCCAAGGCCCCGATCCTGCGATGCAGGGTCGGGGCTTTGCTTTGCGAGCGAAGATGGCACTACAGGTAAAATGTCCCCAGAGCCTGCACGGGTCAATGGGAATACAGCGCTTCCAGCATCGCTAGAGCGATTCCCTACCGGGAAGGATGAACGGTCTTTTCGGTAGCCTGCCAGGTTTCGCAGCTTGCTACGATTCCACGGATTGCCGAATTACACTGGAAAGGTTTCACCGACGAAGATGACAGAGCTGGGGCAGAAAGCGCGATTTTTCTGGATGTCGTTTGGATTGCTGGTGGTTGCCGGCAGCAGCTTGTTCTTTATCCCGGCATTCATCATCCGGCCCTTCCGCTACCAGTCGTCGAAAGCACTGACGCTGGCTTTGGTCGTTCGCGAATACGCTCCGGTGTGGACAGCGGTGGCGGCCTGCGCGGTGATCATTCTGGCAGTTTGGGGATGGGGCGGAACGCGCCGACTGCAGAAAGTATGGCTAGTCGCGGGGATTCTGCTGGCAGTGGGTTCGGCGGTGATGGCGCGCATGAACTATTTCGAGTGGATGTTTCATCCCGTGGCGCAACCGGGATTCGAGGCCGCCGACGTGTCCAAACTGGACGCGGGCGAGATGATCATGGCGGTGACGTTTCACGACGATGCTCGCGCATATCCGATCCGGGAGATGGCCTATCATCACATCGTCAATGACGTAGTGGGCGGAGTGGCGGTGGCGGTCACTTATTGAACGCTCTGTCACACCGGTCTGGTGTGGAAAAGAACAGTGGGCGGGCGGGCGCTGCATTTCTACCTGGCAGGCATCAACAACCAGAACTTCCTTATGCGGGACCGGGAAACGGGAACCTGGTGGCAGCAGATCAGTGGGAAGGCGATCTTCGGACGTCTGCAGGGAGAAGTGCTGGAGCTTGCGCCCAGCGACGAACTGAGTTTCAGCCTGTGGAAGAAGGAGGCGCCGGGCGGGCAGGTGCTGGCCGCTGTCGCTCGCGATCAGAAGAAGTACGACAGCAAGTGGGAAGAAGACGTCGCGAAACTGCCGGTACCCCTCAGCTTCCCGGGCACGGAGTTGAAATCGAGGGACGTGGTGATCGGAGTGGTGGTTGCTGAGGAAGCGCGAGCCTATCCGCTGGACACGATCCTGAAACAGAGCCCGATCCAAGACCGGTTGGGAGGCAATCCAATTGTGCTGGTCGCGGGACCGGACGGGAAATCAGTGCGAACATTCTTGAGCCGGGTCGGAGACGAGGACGTGGAACTGTTCCGCAAAAGCGGGGCTGGAGAGTTCACTCTGCTGGATGCCGAAGGGAGCGAATGGAATTTCAAAGGCTGTGCGGTATCGGGGTCGGCCACGGGGAAATGCCTGCCGGAGCTGCCGGGGATCAAAGATTACTGGTTCGACTGGCGGAACTATCACGCGAACACGACCGTGTACCGGCATTAAGAGCAGTTTATGTTTTCGCAGTATCAGGAGGACGGGGTTGCCGGAGATCAAGGCGCTGTTCTGGGATGTAGGCGGTGTGCTGCTGACCAATGCGTGGGACCGAACTCAGCGCGAAGCTGCCCTGCAGCGCTTCCAACTGGACCGGGAGGAGTTCGCGGACCGTCACGAACTGGTAGTTTCATCGTTCGAGCGCGGAAAAATCAGCCTGGACGAATACCTGGAGCGAACCGTGTTTTACCGGCCGCGCCCCTTCAGCCGTGACGAGTTCAAAAACTTCATGTACGGGCTTTCTCAGCCCGACGCCGGAGCACTGCAGTTGGCGAGCCGGCTGGCAAGATCGGGCAGGTACCTGATGGGAACGATCAATAATGAGTCGCGCGAACTGAACCAGTACCGGATCGAAAAATTCGGGATGCGTTCAATTTTCAAAGTGTTCGTGAGTTCCTGTTACGTCGGGCTGCGCAAACCGGAGGAGGGCATATACCGCCTGGCCCTGGATGTGACGCAGCAGGTTCCGGAAGAGTGCTGCTTTATCGATGACCGTGCGCTCAACCTCGAAGTAGCCCAGCGACTCGGCATGCAGACGATCGAGATGGACCACGTCGAGCAACTGATCGCGGAGCTGCAAAAACTAGGGGTGGGGTAGAGCGCAAGTGAGGTTAAGGAGCCTTGCGCGGCGGGACGGGCTTCTGGGCTGGGGTGGAAACAGCCGCGGGTTTGGCGGTGGCGGTGTCGGCCGGGGCAGCCAGGCCTAGATCACTTGACCAGCAGTCGCTGACAATTCTCCATTCCCCATTGGGCTGCCGGGCCAGCAGCGTCAGATATTTTCCACGCTCCTCGCGGCGCTTGCCGACGACAACCGGAACCAGCATCTTGCAGCGGCCCGCTTCGTAGGCAACGTCGCCGAGCACGTCGACGCGGAGCGGATCGAGTTCAACTTCTCCAAAACCAGCGTCGAGAGCGGCAAAAAAGAATTCCCGGATCGCAGCAGTTCCGCGAACCGCGGGATGGTTCGGGCGGAGCACGAGCGCATCGGCGGAGTAGGTGCTGACCAAATCGTCCAGCTGGCGGCTATTGCAGGCTAAGGCCCAATCGAGTGTAACTTTGCGGACTGCGGTCTCGACCCGACTCATGGGCGCGCCTCCTCCGGGAGTGCGCAACTTGGCGGTCGCAGGATCGGAGACCCTGGAGAGGGGAGCGGCACCCAGTTCCTGGCCCGGGGCAAAATAATGATGATGATAATGATGGTGGAAGTGGTGCTGGCCGCCAGCCGCGGGCTCGATTAACGATTCCGAAGCGATGGGGGCTTGCTCCGGAGAAGGCTCGGCAGCGCGCTGCAGGGGAACGCCGCAGCGGCCACAGAACTGACTGCCTGGGCGATTCTGATGGCCGCACGCCTCGCAATTCACCGGCGCAGCCCCACGGACGCCGCCGGACAGGCCCGTGGCAGAGTCCGCCACCGATTCGGCTGCGAGACGTTGCATGGCCTGCAAAGCGGCCGAGATGGCTTCCTGACTGGGAAGCGGGTGACGCATGTCGGAGCGGAGGCGGTTAAAGAATTCGTCCACAGGCGAGTTGTGGGCCAGGTCGTCCTGAGCATCCGGCGCGGGCGAATTTGCTGGTTGGCCTGCAGGTGATTTCTTGGGTTCCACAATCGAGTCCAGGTGGGCTCAATTCTAGATCAAAGAGCAGATCAGCGGCTTGAAAACTCGATCTTCCCTTCGGAGTCGGTGGGGACGCCGTTACACATCGCGGGACGATAGCGCCAGCTGCGCACGGTCTCGAGAATGGTGTGATCTTCGGAGGTGCCGGCGCTCTCGAGAATGAGCGGGCTGTGCACACGGCCATCGGCGCCGACGATAAAGCTGACTCGAATCTTAACGCTGGGATCGCTGGCACCGAGGAGGGGGTTGGGCGTAGTCAGGGCCTCGGGCGGGTGGGTCTGCTCACAGCGGGAGCGCGCGCTGGTGTGGGGCACTTCCGCGAATTCCGAGTTGTGAATGGGCGCTCTCCAAAGGGGTTGGGCGCGATCGGTCAGGGATGACGAAGTGGAAACGCGGAAAGTTTGGCGGAGGCTGCGCGCCAAGCAAGCATTCGCGAGCAGGAACATCAACACAATTGGCCAGATTATGCGCGAAGACATGTTTTGACTCAACGGTGGTGCAGGCAATTCCGGCGAACAGTGTACGCCGTTTTGCGTTGGTCGTGGCGCAATCGATATGCCAGCAGGGCTGCTGGCAGAAGTGGTTATTTTTCAGATAGATAGCCTTGGGCTCCTGGGGGATCGCCGGGCCTGGGCGCAAAGTCTTGCAGCTTCGATCGAACTTTCCGCAGCCCAAAACGGAACAAGTCAAGCAATTGTGAGGGGCGAGTCCTTGCGAAGCGCAACGGCCAGAACGAATACTGGCGCTGGGGACAAAGTCATGTTCGCACGGTCGTCGGGATACGCCGTTCAGGCGTTGACACACTTGGCGAAGCAACCTTCGGGAAAACTTGTGGGCGCCCGGGAAATGGCGACTACGCTGCGAATCCCCATGCCGTTCCTGTGGAAGATCCTGCGCAAGCTAGGGCAAAAGAAACTGGTTCGCTCCTTCAAAGGGGTCCGCGGAGGTTACGAACTGGCACGCCCAGCAGAGACGATCCGGGTGAGAGAGATTGTAACCGCGGGACGAGACAACGACCAGATGGGTGGATGCATTCTTGGGTTGGGACAGTGCAACGATCAAACCCCGTGTCCGCTCCACGCACCCTGGAGAGGTCTTCGCACGCAGATCGAAGAGATGCTGGAGAAGACGACCTTGGCCGATCTTGCCGGCAAGAGTAAAACCAGTCGGCGAAAACGATCGGAACGGCGTCGCCCACCCGCCAAGCTGCCCGCCATCGCCTAGATGGCCGGGGGTGGCCGCCTCTGAGGGGCGCATTGTGACGTGCGGCCCTGCTACGGGTGAGCGAAATCACATCATTCTATGAGCAGGTCGGGGAGAATTTTTGCAGGCGTAAGGAGGCAGCTCCCAGCCACCGTTACGCCGGAGGATCACTTCCATGTTCGAACAAGAAGTTGAAATGGAACAGCGCCAATCATCGGTTGTCCCGCTCCTGCTGATCATTCTCATGATCGTCGCGTTCGTGGGCGTGGCCGCGTACTACGTAGTGCTAAACCGAAGGGTTCTTCCGGTCACGGAAGCGAGCAACCTGATTGAAACATCACTGAAGAAAGATGGGCCTGTCACGATTCAATTTCGCACCGGAATGGTGGTCGCCAGCGTGGCCGAGCGGCCGCATGGTCCGAGCTACCGGTTGCTGGAGAAGGCGGGGCTGCTGAATATCGGCAAGGACAAGGGACGGGCAACACCGGTCACGCTGACGGCGGAAGGACGCAAGCTGCTGGCGGAACTTCCTGGAGTAGGCAAGGTCAAGGACAGCAAAGATGGCACGGACATCTACACGGTCCCGGTCGCGGAACGAGGGCTTGCCGGAACACCGACGGTGACGATGACGGGCACGGGCCGCGCGACGGCGGAATTCAAGTGGGTATGGTCACCCAACAAGATGGGGGATCTGCTCGATGCCAGTGGGCCGCTGGTGAAGAGTTTCAGCACGTGGGATCGAGGAACGCTGATCGACAAGTTCAATGTCAAGTTCTACCACGGCGAACCCACGAAGGCGAAGATGGCGTTCTTGATAGAAGACAAGGGTTGGCAAATCGCCGCGGAATAGTTCGTGCTTCGAGCAGGCGCGCGGGCAGAGCAAGCCCGACCGCAATTCGCGCTCGCCAGAATTCATGCCATAGCAAGAGGGACTCCGTAACGCGCGCGCCGCGCTACTGGAGTCCTTGTTGCGTCAGTTTGACGGCGATGTTGGGGGCTGCCCCCGAAGAGAAATGGATGCTGGAGCCACCGTCCTTCGTGACGTAATTGTTGTCGATGATAATGCCACCGGCCCCGCCAATAACCTGAGCCGAAGTGAGGCTGGACCCGTTGGACAACGCCATGACGCAACCGTTGTTGGCAAAACCAGGACAGTTGCGTGTGACGCCCCAGAAGAAGAAGTCGGTTCCCCCCGCGATATTGGAATTGAAGTACTCAGTGACCGGGCCGCAACGAGCGTTCACATTGGTAGAAATCTGAGTGCGTACGCCGGGAGGTTGCAGGATGCCCGCGGCATTGAAGCTCAAGAGATAGCGATTGGGAGTAGTATCGGCCACGCCGGTACCACAGACCAGCATGTGGCCGGTAACCGGGCTGTTGAAGTAATTGTTATCGAAGTCCCCGTCATAGAGATTGATGGCGGTACCGCTGGTGCTGCCCTGCCCAACCAGCACGCGGCTCAAGACCGCGAACGAACTGGTATCCACCTGCACGACGGCCGCGCCGTTCAGTACCGCGTCGTTAGAAGTAATCGCAAATAATGTACGCCCGGTCGCGTCAAAGAGGACCGAATCGAGGATTGCAGGGTTGGTGGAACCGGTTCTTCCGATTTGAATGACGGTCACCCCGGCGGGAGAGTTGACGTTGACGGAGTACAAGCGGCCGTTGCCGGCACCGAGGAAGACGTTGCCGGTGGCAGGGTCGAGAACCGGGCTCGTCAAGGTCGAATTAAGATTGATGGTAACGGGCCAGGGGGCAGTGGCCAGCGCGGGGGTGCCGTTGAACACGCCAGTGATCTTGTACAGGCGGCCGTTATCGAGACCAACGTAAGCGGTGTCGGTGGTGTAGTCAACCCAGGGAGATGACCGGGTATTCGACGCCGCACCAATGGTGGTGCTGGTCATAGCACCCCCAGGGACGGCGAACGACGGGTTGGCGGTCGCATGAGTTCCGCTGGCAGGGATCTTCAGGACGTGAAGTACGGAGGTACGCGCGCCCGCCACGGTACTGGTTTCGACGAAGGCAACTTTCGTTCCGTCCAGAGACAATACCGGAGAGGTCAAGATCCTCCCGCTCGCGACGGTGGAGGAGTTGTAAGTAAAGAGGAAGTTGGGCTGGGCGCCGCCGCATAGAGGATTCCCGATAGCGCTGGCGTACAAATTGTTCAGGCCCACGATCGAGGGCTGCCCGCCGGTCACGCCGGTGACATTCAGAGCATAGACGACGAAATCGGTTGTGCAACTGGGAGGAAGAGTCGGGTCACTCTGCCACTTCGCGGGAAACTGGCCAAACTGAACGCGGCCGGTGCCGAGGGAGACGCTCCAATCGCGGTGCGGAGCGGCAAAGGCTGTCGAAGAAGTCTGCGCAGCAGGCAGTGGGTTGCCTAACATTGCCCGCGCTCGGGCAAAAGCCTCTCGATAGAGTTGGGTGGCAGCCCTGGGTTCCCGGGCGGCGAGTTCTGGATGCTGGTGAAGGGCGGCGGTATTAAATTTGATGCGATGATGGGTCCAGTCTTCGGGAACTCCGGTCCGCGGACGTAACTCGCTCACCTGTGCACTCAGCCCCGAAACCAGAACAGCTACCAGAAATGTCTGAAAACTCCTGCCTGCAAACCAAGTCGGGCGAACGGAACCCATGACTGTACCCTCCGATTGAACCGTTGGACGGGCATCATTCTAGCCGTTTTGGGCGGCAAAGGCGATGGCGCTGTTGATGCAAGTTTCTCGCGGCAGGGCGAAGACATTCCACGGAAGTCAGGGGAATCCCTTAGTAGGCTTGCGGGTTCGGGGAAAGGTTTACCAGCCACCGTCGACGTGGTCCTGCGAGGCGCTGGTGCGACTGAACTTGTTCCTTTTCTTATACGCGAGAACAGTAATGCCGATGGACATAAACATTGGGGGTACGACGAGGACAAGGATGCCGCTGCGCAGGCCTTGAATGATGCGGGAACCCGCAGAGGCCGCCTGGGTGTAGCAGAGGGCGCAGGTTTGAGCATAGCAAGTCGCGCTGAAAGCGAGCACCGCAACCAGAGCCAGGGTGTGCAGGACGAACTGCGTCAGGCGGCGACTCCAGGAGTTAAACACGAACACACCTCTCTTACTTCGCGAACGGGCTCATGTGGAGCAGCCGGAAGCTGTCTGACCATATCATGTTCATCATGAGCACGACGAAAATGGTGACGGGGATGAGGGCAAGCCGGAGGTTCCGCTGTTCGTCGCGGAGGTGCATGAAGTACATGACTCCAAGACCGGCCTGAATCAAGGCCACGGCGAGCATGCGCACAAACAGTTGGCTGCCCTGCGCATGCTGGTAGGCCAGCGCAACCTGTACCCCGGAAAGGGCGAGGATGGCAAAGTAAACAATGACGTCAGTCTTAAGGCTGTCCTTGCTTGTTGAAGGTACGTTCATTTTTTCTCCAGCAACTGCCTTATCGCGCGACGTTGAGCAGATAGACCATGGGAACCACGAACATCCAAACCAGGTCAACGAAGTGCCAATACAACGACCAGATTTCGATATCGTCGGCGTTGTAGCGACCGCGTTTGTAGCCAAGAGCGACGACGGTCAGCGCAATCACGCCGCCGATGACATGGGTCAAGTGCAGGCCGGTGATGGCGAAGAATGTAGCCCCGAACATGGGCGAACCCCAGGGGTTCTGGAACAGGCGGACGCCCTCGCGGATCAGGCCGAGCCATTCGCGAATGTGAAGGAGAGCGAACAGGACGCCGCCCGCGACGGTGAGGAAGGTCCAACGCAAGGCGCTGGCTTTGTCGTTGGCCTTGGCGGCACGGGTGGCAATTAACATGGTCAGGCTGCTGGTGACCAGAATGAAGGTCATCAGCATGACGTTGAGGATCGAGGGGGAAAATTTGAAAGGCTCCGGCCAGTTCGGGCTGGCATTCTTGAGATAGCCGTAAGCGAAAAGGATAGCGGCGAATGTGACCGCGTCCGAGATGATGAACAGCCACATGACCAGCTTTTTGGAGGGAATCGCGAAGGGGGATGCTTCCATGATCCCCGGGGCGTGACCTCCTAGCGGCAAATTCGCTTCGCTCACAGAGCCTCCTGCGGAAATGGTTACAGCTTGATCCACATCACCAGCAACACGTACAGCCAGAGAATGCCCATGAAGTGCCAGTAATACGAGGTGGCGTCCATGGTGCTGCGGCGCAGCGAAAGGACGGGCTGGCGCAGTTTGAAGATGACCCGGATCAGCCCCGCCAGTCCGCCCAGCACGTGCACAGCGTGTACCGCGGTGAATACATAAAAGAACGAACTATTCGGGTTCGAGGCGAGGTAGAGACCCTCAGCGCGCAGTTGCCGCCAAGCGAGATACTGGCCCGCGACAAAAATGAAACCAAGTGAGAGGGTGGCGCACATCCAGAGCAAAGGTGAGTTTCGATTGGCAATCTTGCCGCGAGCAAAATCCGTCACTCGATGCCGGGCCACTTCCAGGGTGGCACTGCTGGCGAGAAGGACGAGCGTGTTCCAGAACACCAGCGCGGGAATCGTAAGATGGCGCCAGTCATCGGCGGTTGCTTGCCGGACCACCAGGGCGCTGGTGAAAGCGGCAAACGACATGGTGATGGCCGCAAGCCCGATCCAGATGCCGGTGCGGGAAGGTTCGGGAGAATAATCATCCAGAGCGTTGAGTGGAGGGTAGGCAGGATCGAGGTTGCGGAATCCGCCTCCGCCCGACTGGCGGTCGTCAGGAGGATGGCCGCTTCGATCGGTTTCCGGCGGTTGAATTACGGTTGCCATGGTCCTCATTCCCTTCCCTGATCGTCCTAAAACGTTGCCTATGTTTTGGCCTGCTCCGGAGAGTCCTGCATCAGGTAGTCTCCGGTGGAACTGGTTACGCCGTATTGATAAGGATCGTGGTAGACGACGACATGTTTGCCGCCGAAATTATCGAAGGGTGGAGGGGAGGGCATCGTCCACTCGAGCGAAGTGCACTCCCAGGGATTGGCGGGAGCTGGGGCGCCGCGGAAACGGCTGTAAATCAGATTGAACAAGAAGATGAGCTGCGCACCTCCGGTCAAGAGCGCCGCGATCGTGATAAAGCGGTGCACCGGAATCAGAGGAACGAGGAAATCGTCGACGAAGGCAGAGTAGCGGCGCACGTTTCCGGCCAGTCCAAGATAATGAAACGGCATGAAGATGCAGTAGGTTCCGATGAAGGTGAGCCAGAAATGCAATCTGCCAAGAGACTCGCTCATCATGTGTCCGGTCATCTTTGGGAACCAGAAATAGGTTCCGGCGAAAACGCCAAAGATGGCGGCGACACCCATCACCATGTGGAAGTGGCCCACCACAAAGTAAGTAGCGTGCAAGTAGATATCGATGGAGGGCTGAGCGAGAAAGAAGCCGCTAACGCCTCCACTGACGAACATCGAGATGAAGCCGAGGGCGAACAAGGAAGCCGCGGTGATGCGCAGCCGGGAACCGTACAAGCTGCCGAGCCAGATCAGGGTCATGATGGTCGCCGGGATGGTGATCACCAGAGTGGGGAATGAAAACATCAGGGAGGAGAAAGGATTCATCCCGCTGACGAACATATGGTGTCCCCACACCATGTAACTGAGGAAGCCGATGCCCATCATGCAATAGACGACGACTTTGTGACTCAACAGCGGACGGCGCATGCTGTTAATCAAAATGTGGGAGACGATGCCGATCGCCGGGAGAATTGCGATGTAGACCTCAGGATGACCGAAGAACCAGAACAGATGCTGCCACAGCAGCGGGGAGCCGCCGGAGTGAGGTTGCAGGCGATCGCTGATGACGAGACCCGCAGGGATGAAGAAGCTGGTCCCCGCCACGCGATCGAGAATGAGGAGCAAGCACGCGGGAAGCAAAACGGCGAAGGCGAGCAGGCTGATGCAGGAAGTGATGAACCATGCCCAGGTCGAGATCGGCATACGGGACAGGGTCATGCCCCGGGTTCGGAGGTCAAGGGTGGTGGCGATAAAGTTCAGCGAGCCGAGCAAAGAAGCGATGCAGAAGACAAAGATGGAGAGGCCCCAGAGAGTTTGGCCGAAAGCCTGACCAGGGCCGGCATCCCCGCCCACCGCGCTGAGAGGGGCGTAGGAGGTCCAGCCAGCGATCGGCGGGCCATCGCCCACAAAGAAGGCGGCGATCAGAATGCAGAAGGCCAAAAAAGTAGTCCAGAACGACATCATGTTGAAACGGGGGAAGGCCATATCCTCGGCGCCGATTTGAATCGGAAGGAAGTAATTGCCAAACGCAGCAAAGGGCGCGTTGGTGAGAACAAAGAAAACCATCAGCGTCCCGTGCATGGTGAGCAGGGACAGGTAGTACTCCGGAGTCATGACACCGCCGGGCGCTCCCACTTTGGAGATGAGCCCCAGACCGGGGATCGGCCAAGTCGGCCAGACGAGGTGAATGCGCATGAGCCAGGACAGCACCATGCCAATGAAGACCGCGACTAAGGCCAGGGCGTAATACTGTTTGCCAATGACCTTGTGGTCAAGGCTGAAGACGTGTTTGCGGATAAAGCCCTGTGGCGGCGCGTGCTGATGAACTGCATGGACCGAGCCGTCTGACATGTGCTCCCCCTCCGGGAATCTGGCCGCTCAAACGCGCGAGCGGGCTGGAGCGCTACTGTTCGGAAGCCTTTTGTTTCATCCAGCCATCAAAATCTTCGGCAGACAACACGTTCAGATACGCCTTCATGTTGTAGTGCCCGAGGCCGCAGAGTTGGGTGCAGACAATTTCGTACTTGCCGACCTTGGTGGCGGTAAAGTGCACGGAAAGGTCGAGACCGGGCACGAAATCCTGCTGAATGCGCAGCTCGCGCACGTAGAAGGAGTGTCCCACGTCCTTAGCGTGCATGAGCAGGTGCACTTCGTGGTTGACGGGGACAGCCAGCTCGCCGGTCACAATGTCATCCCTGGAGTCGACGTCATTGGCGGGGTCGAGTCCAAAGAAGTTGGAATTGCCCTCGTCAATCTTGTCGGGATGAAGGGTTCCGAACTTTCCGTCGGCGCCGGGGTAACGAAAATAGAAGGCGAACTGTCCAGCCTGCGCCTGAACCTGCATGGCATCGGGCTTGGCCGGCGTGAAGTAGACGGCAGCCCAGGCTTTCTGACCGAGGATGCCGAGAGCCAGCATTTCGGTGCCGACCAGCACCAGGGCAGCAATGACCAGGCCCCGGGCGCCCCCTGGGAAAGTCCTGATCTCGGCAGTAGCGGAGCGGTTGGAAAACTTCCAGACGAAAAATGCCAAGACAAACTGAGCGGCGAGGAAGGAAAGGCCGGCCTCGATCATGGTTTCGGAAAGCTGCTCGTCGATGGCATGCCCGTGAGTAGAAATGTCTACCGGGGGCGCCAGGGAGATGCCGGTGCCGAACCAAGTGTGGGTGATGATGGGAATCGCCGAGGCCAGCGCAATTACCACCAGGATCACTGCAAAAAATTTGCCCATTCCCCCTCGCAATCACCCGGGCCAACTCCGGGATGGTGCAGAAAGGAGGCCGGCACGGAACCGGCCACCGTTTCAAACTACTGCGAGAACTGCTTTAGTACGGCTTCGCCTTGAAGGAGAAGTCCACGGTCTTGGTTTCGCTGCCGGAGATGGTCACGTCCTGAGTCTGAGTTCCGTAATCCTCCTGCCAGGCGGTAAGGGTGTACTTTCCGGGAGGAAGATTGGGCAATGTGAAGGTGCCGTTGTCCCCCGAGATGGCATAGTGGGAGGTCTTCAGAACGGCGAAGTAGCCGTGCATCCAGGGATGGACGTTGCACTTCACCGGAATGAATTCTTCCTTGTCGAACTTTTCCGAGAGCGGAGGAGTTCCGGGGGGCTGGGACTTATTCCATTCCCGATTGACTTTGGCCAAGGGATGAATGTTGTGGGAAGTTTGATCGTCGTTCACGACTTTCATTTCCTGGCCGGTGCGCATGGCGAGCACATGGGGGAGGTACTGGCAGCCTTTTTGAGTGAAGGTGACCGCTTGCGCGGGGGCACTGGACTCGTCAGGGGCGCCGGCCGAGATGTAGACGACGACGTTAGCGAGGGTGTTGTTCGCCCCGGTCACCACGCCCTCGGTGGTCACGGGAGTGGTGTGCTGCTTGGCGCAGCTAGGCTCCTTCGACATGTCGATGACCTTTTGCTTGGCGGGGGTTCCGGTGTAAGTAATCTTGCCGTTCACCGTGCCCGCGGCAAAAAGCAGGGCCGGCGAAACCAGTATTGCAAGGAAAAGCACGGACAGTTGCTGGGTGCGCATCCGATTCACTCCCTCCTGAACTTTAATCTGGCAATGAACTAGTTACCGCCGCCCTTGTTTTCAGGCTGAGCGGGTGGGTTTGCGTCGGGCGCCTTGGTAGGGATTTTTCCACCGGCAGCCTTCAGCACATCGTTTTCCCTGCTGTGGCGTTTGGTCTGAAGGGTACGCAGAAAGTGCACCAGATCCCAGGCGTCATTGGGCTGGATCACGTCTGAGAACGAGGGCATGGGAGTGCCGTCCACGCCCGTCATAAAGATGGTGTAAACGTCCTGATTGGTGACGCCGCACTTGAAGCGCGAATCGTCGGCACCGGCCGCAAAGTTGTAAGGCCGGATGGGGTTGTCCTTGCTATCGGTGAGAGTGGCGGCCGAAGGGCCATCGCCTCTTCCCTGCTGGCCATGGCACTTCCAGCACTCCATCTTCTGGAAAAGCTCGGCACCATGGGAAATGCTCTGCATGGTAACGGCCGGCTCGGGAGGAACCTTGATGGGATCGCCGGGTTTTTCGGCTTGCCAGCGAGGCGAGAAGGTCTTAATGAAAGCGACGAGGTCGATGCGGTTCTGATTGGTCAGGGCGTCCCAATGCGGCATATTGGAGTTCGTAAAGCCGCGGCCGACCGAGTTGTAGAGGTCCTGATCAGTGGGGAGAGTACCGGTAGGAGTGGAGCGGCACTTGAAACTAGCGGCGACAAAGTCACGCGGCTTGGGGTCGATCCATGGGGCATTCTCGCCGTTGCCGTCGCCCAGAGGGCCGTGACAGCCGATACAGAATCTCCGGTAAAGCTGCTTGCCGCGGGCCGCGTGGCCGGTGAGGTTTCCGACGTGGGCTTCCTGCGCGAACGAAGGCAGGGCCAGAGTCAGTGCCAGAGCACAACTCGCTACCAACCGCTTCGAGGCGATATTCATAAGGGTTCACCCTCTGAAAAACGTTCTAAGGCAGGAGGAACTCCTGCGGGTTATGTGCTGCCCGCGGCGCAGTTCAATGACACCGCGGAATCTGAGCCCCAGGCCCGAAAACATGTGGCGAATTTCGAGACTCCCCTGTCTCGAAGCAGCAGCAACCACCCTCACAAACGGTTGCCGATAGTATCGCCCACCAAGTTGAAATGCAAATTAATTTTTACAATTACTTTACAAATCGTTAACAAAATATCGTGCTTCGACATATATGGAAGCCAAGCCCTCCGGGTCAGTTGGTGCGAAGCGTCCTGAACTCGGCAAGGGGGTCGAGCGAACAACGGTTGAGGAAGGCTTCGTCGGCCAGGGCTCCTTCCATCCACTGGCGAATGTCGTTGAGGGTGGCTGCGGCGACGCCTCCGCGGGCGCCGAGGAAGACCACGACCACGCCTTCCACTTCAGTCTTGGACTGCAAAACCGTGCGATAACGGCTTTCGAAGATCCGCTTTGCGTAGCCGAGTTTGGCGTCTTGACTGGCCATGTCGGATAGCAATCCCCGAGGCTGGGCATAGACGAACAGGACCTTTTTACCCTTGAGGCGAAGCCAGTCTCCCGAAAATACGGTGACGTCTTCACGGCTCACGGAAAAACCTAAATCGCGCGGGCTGACGCCGGCAGCCGGTGGGGAGGCTTCGACCGACGTGGCGGCCGGCTTCTCGACAAGTCCATCTGGAAGAGTCAACTCGTCGGCCTGAACGTAGCCGGTTGAATCCGGTCCCAGGCGGACCTGGGCCCAGCCCGATTGAAGTTCGACAACCTCAAATTCGTCCTCCGCCTGCGCCCGGAACAAGACGGGGCCACCGAAATTTTGACGGGACATCACGCCGACACCCGAATGCTTCACCGAGGCCAGACGGGAGGCGTTGGAAGGTTTGTGATCGCCGGCTTTCAACTGGCCGATCTGGCCTTCCAGCGCGGCGGTTTTCTCGCGCACTGCCTGCCTTTCGGAGAGGACGGCATCCAACTGATCCTGCGAAGCCGTGAGCGCTGATGGAGTCTTGCCAGGGGTATTGGAAGCCTTGGATGAGGGTGCCACCCGCGGATTCTTTGCGGTTGGCTCCGGTGAGGGCACGGGATTGTGGGACAGTGCGGCGGCGGGCGAGGAACCGGGAGGCGAGGCTGCAACGGTTCCACGCAAGGCGTCTTGCAGGCGGTCGAGCAAATCTGTCTCCAGGCGACCATTCGACGGGAGAGCCCGGTATTCGGCATGCGAAGGATCCGTACCGGTGTACAAGGCGCTAATCTTCGCCTCAACGCTGACGGTGGTCGAATTGGCGTCCACAGGTTGCAGGTGCACCCGGTACTGGTAGTAGGGGCGCTCGTAGTGCTCGAGTTGATCGGGCGTCGTCGTCACAAAGCCATCCACGACCGGCAGCTTGCCGCCGCCGAAACCGCCAATCTGTTGCAGACCCTTTTGCACCATCTCGAGCGAACCCGAATAGGTGCGCTCGACCGCTGGACTGTCCGGCTGCGCCCCAGCCTGGCGGCAGAGCAAACCACCAAGAACGAAGAAGGCGAGGGCTCGGACCGGATTCTTGAAAAACGCTAGCCTCATGGCTGGACCTCCAGGAGCGAATGGGAGATCCATCCTTCTTTTCCATTCTCGGAGCGAACCTGGTACCAGTACGCGCTCTTGGCGAGAACCGTGACTTCTTGTCCTTTGGTCAAGGCCTCGACGACCCGGGCGTGGGCGTAGGGCGACGCTTTCAATTCGGCCCGGTCCGACTTAACCCGAACAAATTCCGAAGTGCGAAGCCGGCGCGCTTGAGCCTCCAGCCGGTCAAGATTGGCGGACTCCGAGGCCAGAAGCGATTTCTGCTCGGCAATGGCTCGCTGCAGATCCCCAGTCTTGGCGGAGTCCAACAGTTCGACGTGGGCATCTCCGGTCGGGGCTTCCACCGGCTTAGCTTCCGGCGGCTTCGCTTCCGGCGGCGTGGCATCGGGCCGCGACGAACTCTCTGCCCCAGGGGAGAATTGCTGCCCGGCTGCGACTTGCGTCTGCCACTGAGCCCGGTCCTTCAGCCGCTTACCGATCTCGCCAAACTCGCAGGTCTCGACGTAGCCGTCGGAGGGATGTCCATGATGGCGCGCATTCTCGATAAAGACCGCGTCGATGAACAAACGCGTCGAGTTCGGGCTGCGTTCCTGGACGACATACCGTACGGCCACCGTACCCACATCGTTGCTATTCAAAAAATGGGACGGCGACAGGGTTTTCTTTCTAACCTTAAAAAACACCTTGCCCGGCTGGGACCAGGCCGGGAACAACTGGGACTTTTCCTCGAACTGAGCCCCGTTCAACTGCTCCTCGTCGCGATATTCGAAAGTGCCCTTGATCGACCCGCTATGAGCCACGTCGCCGACGGCGCTCACCACTTCGGCAAAAGGCTTGTCCAGGTCAATCGAGAAACTAGCGCCACCGGTTTCGCGCGCCCGTGAAAAGCACAGACCGCCCAGAAAGAGAATGGACAGGAAGGCGGCGCAAGCACGACGAAGTCCGGTGGACTTAATGGTTAGTCTCGCAGCGCGTGCGCATGCCCCCACAAAAACATCTTCACCCATGGGAAATAGCTTAAACCCTAGTAATCGAAATCAAAACCGATCATGACGCTGCGGATCGTCTGATCAGACCCCGTAAGTTCGGAGGTATTGCCGGTCTTGGCCTGCGAGTATTCGTTGTGAAAGGCGAGTCCCGCGCGGCTGAACATAATCGGATACCAGCGGTAGCCGATGGTCCAAGAGTCCACATTGCCAAGATTAGGAGTGGCGGCAAAGGCTGCGTTAGCCTGGCGCGACATGTGCACCAGTTCGTAGCGTCCGGTGAAAATCAACTGCGGGTTGTAAGCATAGTGAGCCTCCACAAACCCGCCGTTCCAGCTAGGCCCGGTTGCACCCGGGGGCAAGGATCCGGGGTCGTTGGCGGGAACGCCGTTCCCCAGATAGGCGTTGTCCTGGCCGTGCATGTAAAGCGTTTCGATATCGAGGTCCTTGAGGTACCACCAGCCGTAGGCTCCGACGCGGGAAAAACTCTTGTTACCTTTAGCTTCGAGCGCGGTTGTGCCACCTCCCGTAGTAAGGAAGTAAGTCGGCGACTGGCCGAAGTATCCAAATACACCCACTCGCTGGACGCCAAGGCCACCGGCCTGGAAACCCTCATTGAGATTGATAAAAGTATCGTAGGTGCGAGCGGTGCTTGCCTGTCCGCCGCTGGTCAAGCCGGGATTTCCGTCCACGCTGCTCAACAGGGCGATGGAATAGCGCGCGTAGCTGTTCTTGGAGTGGCCCATCAGTTCCAGGCCCATCTGGTTATCCCCAAGTCCGCCGAATCCGTTGATGTCGCCGGGCGGCAGGAAGTGGTAGTTGAACCATGCACCACCCACGCCCGAAAGGGTAAGGAAACGTTTCTCAGAGAGCAGGCTATCGAGTTCGAACTTGCCAACCTTCACATTGAGCCAAGGGGAGTTCAGGAGGTTGTCGAAGCGGACCCAGGCATTTTCGAAGTGGAAGCCGTCGCCTTCCTCCATGGAGGGCAACACAGAAAAAGAAATATTTTTGTAAAGGGTGCCTGCGGTCCAGATGTCGAGACCGGACAAGTCAAATCCATGAGTGGTGATCGTTTGTTCTCCACCCGGGGTGGTCAAGGTGGGATCAACGGCCACTTTGGTCTGACTTTCGAGGTGCCACTGCGGGGTCACGCGGAAGGTGATAGGCCAGTAGGAGGGATTCTGGTAAATCGGCGAGTCCCGCTCGTTGCCGAGCTGATAGCCATTGTCGCGGAACTGCTGTCCGAAGATGTTCAGGATTGGCCAGCCGATGTGGCAGGCGGAACACGGGAGCCCGTATTTGCGGGCAAAGGCCGGAATGGCGTACCCCGGCTGGCTGCTCGAGACGACAAACGAGGAGAGAAAGATCGCTATGGTCAGAACTGACCGGAGAACTGATTTTTTGAAAATCGAATCGCTGCATGGGACATACGAGACTGGCATACGATCTCCTATTGGAACGCGCTCCGCCTTCAGTGACACTGACGTGGTTAGAAGTGGTTGATTACGCACAGTAGTGCCAGAACGTAGCGAGAGGAAGTGCATAGTTCGTGTCTGGGCAACCTAAAACGATTTTCAACGCAAGATTTTGCGCCAACGACCCCTTGAATTCGCGGATAGTACATCGCCTCATGAGTAATTGCAAATTATTTGTAAAATTTTTAGTGAGATTCGCTTACATGCGTACAATTTTTCGGTGGCGTTCCGCCGGGGCGTAAGAGCGGGGTGGCAGTTCCACTCGCTGAAACACAAGTTGGTCGTGACTGGCGGCCATATTCAAGCCGCGAAGGACGTTTTTGCCGACTCAGACGGGCAATCTACACCCCTGGCGCAGTCTCGTCTGCCGGGTGTTCGGCCGATTCGTGCAACTTCCCTCTCAATGACCAGCCGAACTCACTAACGTGCGGTCACGACCCTGAATCGTCATTTACAGCGTGGTGCGGTTATTTTTTTGCTTCCCGAAAACCTGGAATGTCGCACCTGAATCCGGGACTGTTTCTGTTTCACGCATTAGTCGGCATTGGGCTGGTTTCAAGCGAAACGGCGGCGCTTAATGTGGGGCTGCCGGACGACATGCAGGAAATCGGGCCGGAAATCCACGCGCAGAAGTAGCCGGGCTTGCGAAGCTAGGTGGGCTGCACCAGGGGAGCTTTTACTCCCCTGAGGCCGCGGAAGCGGAGTCGCATTCGATCCATGTAGAGGTAGACCACGGGAGTGGTAAACAGTGTGAGCATCTGGCTGACAATGAGGCCTCCGACGATGGTGATGCCGAGGGGGCGATGCAACTCCGAGCCGGTTCCCCTGCCCAGAGCAAGAGGCAGGCCCGCGAGCAGGGCGGCCATGGTCGTCATCATGATGGGGCGGAAGCGCATGATGCAGGCCTGATAGATTGCGTCTTCGGGCGATTTGTTCTCTTTCCGCTCCGCGTCGAGAGCGAAATCGATCATCATGATGGCATTTTTCTTGACGATTCCGATCAGCAACAAGATCCCGATCAAGGCGATGACATTCAGGTCAATGCGCGTAATGAGAAGCGCGAGGATGGCGCCGACACCGGCGGATGGAAGCGTCGAAAGAATGGTGATGGGGTGGATGTAGCTCTCGTACAAGATGCCCAGCACGATGTAAACGGCGGCCAAGGCTGCCAGGATCAGGACCGGTTCGCTGGAAAGCGAGCTTTGGAAGGCGGCCGCCGTTCCCTGGAAGCTGCCATGAACCGTGGTCGGCAGGTTGACTTCGCGATTGGCTCGCTCGATCAGTTGGGTTGCTTCGCCCAGCGAGATACCCTCCGCGAGATTAAACGAGAACGTGACCGCCGGAAATTGGGCCTGGTGGTTGACTGCGAGAGGCGTGTTCGAAGGCTCATAGTGGCTGAAGGTGGCTAACGGCACCATCTTTCCGGACTTGGAGGGAACGTAGACGCTCTGCAATGCATCGGGAGTCTGCTGATACCGCGGATCGACTTCCATGATGACGTGGTATTGGTTCAGTTGCTGGTAGATGGTGGAGACCTGGCTCTGCCCAAAGGCCTGATAGAGGGCCGCATCAATGGCCGCAGGTTGAATGCCGAGGCGCGCGGCGGTGTCACGATCAATGACCACCTTGGCCTCGAGGCCGCGATTTTGCTGGTCGGTGTTGACGTCCTTTAACTGGCGCAACTGGCGAAGCTTGGCCAACACTTTCGGAGCCCAGGCATTCAAATCGTCGAGACTCTCAGATTGCAAGGTGTACTGATATTGCGCGTTGCCCATGCGGCCGCCAATCTGAAGATCCTGGGCGGACTGAAGATACAGCGTCGCACCGGGAACGTGGGCAAGTTTGCTCCGCAGGCGTGCGATGACCTGGTCGGCGCTTACCTTACGCACATCCAAGGGTTTCAGCATGATGAACATGCGCCCGGTATTGGCGGTACCGCCGCCGCCCACGAAGCCGGTCACGGTGTCGACCGCAGGATCGTTCATGATGATGGCGACATAGTCATTCATCTTCTGGCGGATGGCCTGGAAGGAAATATCCTGCTCCGCCTGGATGGATCCACCGAGACGACTGGTATCCTGCTGCGGGAAAAATCCCTTGGGAACGATGATGTAGAGATAGACGCTCAGGCAGGCGGTGCCCACCGTGACGAGGAGGATGAGGGCCTGGTGACGAAGGACCCAGCGCAAGGCTGCCGCATAGGATTTCAGAACTCGATCAAAGGCGCCTTCGCTGGCGCGATACAAGCGCCCATGCTTTTCGGTTTCCAGGGGGCGCAAGAGCTTGGCGCACATCATCGGGGTGGTGGTCAACGAAACTACTAACGAGACTCCGATGGCGGCGCTGAGGGTGACGGCAAACTCACGAAACAGCCTGCCGACAATGCCTCCCATCAGAAGGATGGGGATGAAGACGGCCACCAGCGAAGTGCTCATGGAGAGAACCGTAAAGCCGATTTCCCTTGCTCCGAGGAAGGCAGCGGGCACGGGTTTAACGCCTTGCTCGAGATGCCGGTTGATATTCTCGAGCACCACGATGGCGTCATCGACCACGAAGCCGGTGGAAATGGCAAGCGCCATGAGCGAAAGATTATCCAGGCTGTAGCCGAGCAGGTACATGATGCCAAAGGTACCGACGAGCGAAAGCGGTACCGCGATGCTGGGAATGATGGTGGAGCGAAAATTGCGAAGGAACACGAACACGACCAGGACCACGAGTACCACAGAGATCACGAGGGTGAACTCGATGTCCCGCACGGAGGCGCGCACGGTGAGGGTGCGATCCATGACGACGTCAAGATTGATGGCCGGAGAGATGGAAGCGCGCAACTGGGGGATCAAGGCGCGAACGTTGTCGACGGTCGAAATGATGTTGGCGCCGGGCTGACGGAAGATGACCAGCAAGACGGCGCGCCTGCCATTGGAAATACCCGCGTTGCGAAGGTCTTCGACTGAATCCTGGACGTCGGCCACATCGCCCAGACGGACAGCGCCATTCTGATTGGAAGAGACGATGAGAGAGCGGTATTGGTCGGCTTTAAGAAGCTGATCATTGGCGTCGATGGTCCAGGCATTGACCGCGTCCGCGAATTCACCTTTGGGCTTGTTCGAGTTGGCGGCGGAAAGGGCGGTCGCGACTTGTTGAGTACTGATGCCGAGGTGGTTGAGGAGCATCGGATTCAGTTCGGCGCGAACGGCAGGGTTAGCGCCGCCACCCACGAAGACTTGCCCGACGCCGGAAACTTGAGCGAGTTTCTGAGCCAGGATCGAATTGGCCGAGTCGTAGATTTTCGGTAAGCGAATCGTGTCGGACGTCAGGGAGAGGATCAGGATGGGAGCGTCGGCAGGGTTGACCTTGCGGTATCCGGGATTGCTGGGGAGGTTGGCGGGCAACTGCCCGCGCGCGGCGTTAATCGCGGCTTGAACATCGCGAGCAGCGGCGTCGATATTGCGGCTCAGATCAAACTGCAGAACGACGTTGGTCGAGCCCAACTGGCTGGTGGACGTCATCTGGTTCACACCCGAGATCCTGCCGAACTGTCGCTCCAAAGGGGTGGCCACGGCGGAGGCCATGGTTTCGGGGCTGGCGCCGGGGAGGCCAGCGCCCACGGAGATAACAGGAAATTCAACCTGGGGCAAAGGCGCGACCGGCAGAAACTGGAATGCCAGCACGCCCGACAGGAGCAGGGCCAGGGTCAGGAGCGAGGTTCCAATCGGTCGCCGGATAAATGGAGCCGAGATATTCATGGGCTAGTCCGCAGCGACGGTCTCCTCGATCGGATTGCCGATTCTGAAACGCGAAAACCTTCGGCCCAGGCGGTCAAAGGCGAGATAGACCACCGGCGTGGTATAGAGCGTCAGTAACTGACTGAGAATCAGGCCGCCGACGATGGAGATGCCCAGAGGATTGCGCAACTCCGCGCCGGTTCCGGAAGTCAGCGCCAGAGGCAGGCCACCGAGCAGGGCGGCCATGGTCGTCATCATGATGGGACGGAAGCGCAAGAGGCAGGCCTGATAGATGGCTTCTTCGGGCGGCTTGCCTTCCTGGCGCTCCGCTTCCAGAGCAAAGTCAATCATCATAATGGCGTTCTTCTTCACAATTCCGATGAGCAGGATGATGCCAATCAAGGCAATGACAGTGAAGTCGTTGCGAGTCAGGATCAGGGCCAGGATGGCGCCCACACCGGCCGAAGGCAAAGTCGACAGGATGGTGATGGGATGAATATAGCTTTCATAAAGCACACCCAGCACGATGTAAACGGTGACCAGGGCGGCGAGAATCAGGTAAGGCTCGGAGGAGAGCGAATTCTGGAACGCGGCGGCGGTGCCTTGAAAAGCGGTGTGGATGCTGGCCGGCAAATTGATATCGTGCTCCGCCTGGTCAATCGCCTGGGTGGCTTGCCCAAGGGAAACCCCGGGCGCGAGATTGAATGAAATCGTTACCACCGGGAACTGCCCCTGGTGATTGATGGCCAAGAGCGCATTGGTCGATTGAAAATGGGTAAAGGACGAGAGCGGCACCTGAGCGCCGGTCGAGGAGTGGACGTAGATACTCTTCAGCGAGTCGGGGCTCTGCTGGAAGGTGGGATCAGCCTCCAGCACTACGTGATACTGATTCAACTGAGTGAAGATGGTCGAGACCTGGCGCTGGCCGAAGGCGTCGTAGAGGGTATCGTCGATGGCTTGCGGCATGATACCGAGGCGCGAAGCGGTATCGCGGTCAATGGTGAGGTCGGCTTTCAGGCCGCTGGTGAGCTGGTCATTGGCGACGTCGCGCAACTGGGGCAGGGCGCGCAGTTTTTCCATGAGCCGGGGGACCCAGGTATTCAGGTCGGTGGCATCCGCTGCCTCAAGCGAATATTGGAATTGGGTGCGGCTGACACGGTCCTCGACCGTCAGATCCTGCACCGGTTGCATATATAAGGTAACGCCTTCGACCTTGGCCAACTCAGGCTGCAACCGGCGAATGATTTCCGACGCGGTTTGTTTGCGCTGGCTGCGCGGCTTTAGGTTGATCTGGATGCGGCCGCTGTTGGGAGTAGTGTTGACGCCATCGATGCCAATGAACGAGGAAAGGCTGTCAACGGCCGGATCTTTGAGAATGATCTGCGCCAGGGCCTGCTGGCGCTGAGTCATGGCGGTGAACGAGACCGTCTGGGGCGCATCTGAAATGCCCAGAATGACGCCCGTGTCCTGCACCGGGAAGAAGCCCTTGGGCACAACAATAAAGAGGAGGATTGTGAACACCAGCGTCGCGAATGTGACGATGAGGGTTGTCGTCTGATGCTTGAGGACCCACTGCAAGGTGGATCCATAGCGTTCAATCACGCGCTGGTAGAGGCGCTCGGAGGCTTCATAAAAACGACCGTGGTGCGAGGATGCCTTGGTTTTTAGCAGCTTCGCGCACATCATCGGCGTCAAGGTAAGAGAAACCACGGCAGAGACCAGGATGGTGACGGCCAAGGTGACAGCGAACTCGCGGAACAGGCGACCGACTACGTCTCCCATGAACAGGAGAGGAATCAGCACGGCGATGAGGGAAACCGTCAGCGATACGATGGTGAAGCCGATCTGCCCGGCGCCCTTCAGAGCCGCGTTCAGGGGAGTTTCCCCGGCTTCCAGGTAGCGGTCGATGTTCTCGATCATGACGATGGCATCGTCGACCACGAAGCCGGTCGAGATGGTGAGGGCCATCAGGGTGAGATTGTTCAGGCTGTAGCCGAGGAGATACATCACGCCGAAGGTCCCGACGAGCGAGAGCGGGACGGCGACGCTGGGAATTACCGTGGCAGACAGGTTTCTGAGGAAGAGGAAGATGACCATCACCACCAGACCGATGGTGAGCATCATCTCGAACTGCACATCGTTGACCGAGGCGCGAATGGTTTGGGTGCGGTCGGTAAGAATCGTCAGCTTTACAGAAGAGGGCAGCGAGGATTGCAGGCGGGGCAAGAGTTTCTTGATGCGGTCGGCGACGCTGATGATGTTGGCGCCGGGCTGGCGTTGAATGTTGACGATCACCGCCGGAGTGAGATTCATCCAGGCGGCTTGCCTGGTGTTTTCAGAGCCGTCGATGACGTTGGCAACGTCGGTCAGGCGGACGGGCACTCCGTTTTTGGAGGCAATAATAACGTTGCGGTATTGCTCGCTACTGAACAGCTGGTCGTTGGCATTGATGGTGTAGGACTGACGCTGGCCATCCAGAACGCCCTTTGCCTGGTCGACATTGGCCTGGCCCAAGACTGTGCGCAAATCCTCGAGGCTGAGGCCATAGGAAGCCAGGGCGGTTGGGTTCGCCTGGATCCGCACGGCGGGCTTCTGTCCTCCGCTGATGGAGACCAAGCCTACGCCGGGCAGCTGCGAGATCTTCTGCGCCAGCGTGGTGTCGGCGAGGTCTTCGACCTTGGTGAGCGGCAGGGTGTCGGACGTTAACGCGAGAGTGAGAATCGGGGCATCGGCCGGATTGACCTTGCTGTAAATGGGGGGATTGGGAAGGTCCCTCGGGAGATATGTGGTAGCGGCGTTAATAGAGGCCTGCACCTGCTGCTCCGCGACATCGATGTTGTGATCGAGATTGAACTGCAGGATGACGAGGGAGCTTCCGAAAGAACTGGTCGAGGTCATCTGACTCAAGCCGGGGACCTGACCGAACTGCCGCTCCAAGGGAGCGGTGACCGAAGACGCCATGACCTCGGGATCGGCACCAGGATAAAAGGTGACGACCTGAATGGTGGGATAGTCGACCTCGGGAAGCGCGGAAACCGGAAGTTGGGTATAGGCCACCAGACCGACCAAGAGAATGCCGATCATCAGCAAGGTGGTCGCAACCGGCCGAAGAATAAATAAGCGGGAAGGACTCATTGCCCCACGGTTCCTGACGACTGCGCACTTTTTCCAGCAGGCGGCGAGTGGGCGGCGTGCGGCTCGACATGGCTACCAGCCTGCAGCTTGTCTTGTCCGTCGGTAACCACCTGATCTCCGGGAGCGAGGCCAGAAGCAATCACGCTAACATTTCCCTGAGTAAGCGCAACCTTTATGGGACGAACTTCCACGGTTTTGTCCGGCTTGGCGACGTAGGTGAAGCTGCTGCCTTCAGGGCCACGCTGGATGGCAGCCGCCGGAATGACAGTCGCGTCCTTGCGCACCTCCAGCAGGAGGCGCGCGTTGACGAACTGATTGGGGATGAGCGCGTTGTCGTTGTTGTCAAACATCGCCTTGAGCTTGCCGGTGCCGGTGGTCTGATCGATCTGATTATCGATCGTCAAGAGCTTGCCAGTCGCCAGCTTGGTGGTAGCGTCGCGGCTGTAGGCATCCACTGACAGAGTGCCGCTTCTCATATGCTGCGCGACGATGGGAAGAGAGTCTTCCGGAAGCGTGAAGACCACGGCGATGGGCTGTAGCTGTGTAACCACCAGCAATGGGTTCGCGTCGGTGGCGTGCACCATGTTTCCAATATCCACCAGGCGAAGCCCGATGCGGCCGTTGACCGGGGCGGTGACGCGGGTGTACACCAGTTGGAGCTTGGCGTTGTCGATGGCGGCCTGGTCCGCCTTGATCGTCCCGCCCAGTTGCCCGACGAGCGCTTGCTGGCCGTTATACTGCTGCTGCGAGATGACACCTTCCTTGAATAGTCCCTGGAAACGGTCGTAGTCGAGCTGGGCATTCTTCAACTGAGCCTGATCGCGGGCGAGGGCTGCCTCGGCCTGCTCCAGTTGTACCTGGTAAGGGCGAGGATCAATCACGAGCAGCAAGTCACCTTGTTTTACCGACTGACCTTCCCGAAACGCGATCTGGACAATTTGTCCGTCCACGCGGCTCTTCAGACTCACGGTGTTGGAGGCCTGAACACTGCCCAATCCTGACACGTAAACGGGGAAATCCCGCTGCTCTGCGGGGGCCACGGCCACTGGGATGACCTGGGGACCGGTGCCCGCTTGTGCCGATTTTGTGCGGGTGCTACTGCATCCCCAAAGGGACGCGAGAAGGATCAAGGCCAGGAACAGACCGAAATTGAGCGGACGATCAGAAGCGTTTGATTTCATAATTTTTCAATGCCGGGGAGCGCCAGCACAGACCCGGACTTCCCCTGATTTTTGAACCTAGACCGCGGGCAGGCAAAAGCGAAGCGGACAGGGAACGCCCCTCGCGCCGGGCTTATCTCTCAGACGCTTTTAGTCTAAGGTAGGGTGCGATAAATTGTGCACCTTTACAAACTTTTACATGCTTGATTCGGCGGGGGATAGCGCGGATGTGCTGTAGGTGGCCTTCGCCCCCCTGGCTTTCACGCGGTGGGTTGTAAGGGGGCGAGGCCGAGGGCCAACTCTGCCTGCCCATCGGGCAGATTGCTTTTACGACGAGAGGCTTTTCGCGTCAGCGGAGGACGATGAGACGTCCCCGGTTCCGCCATTCCCCACACTTTCGAGTTAAGGAAGCCGCACGCGACTCCTGTCCCCTTCCATAAAGCGATTCGACGAATCGTTTTCCAGACCGATGACGCAGTTTTCGGGCGCGGATGGCGGGAAGAGGGGGCGCGCGCGAAGGGAATGTGTTGGGGATGGGTTCGCCGGGAGCATGGGCAGCCGCACGAAAGGACACGGCCATGAGCTGGGGTTGTGAGGGTCGCGAGTACAGCGGGGAGTATGGTCCTTCGGACAAAACTTCACGGGATGGGTCTCAAGCTTTCATGGGGAACGCCGATGGCCAATAGAGGCAATTTCCAGGGGCATTTTGCGTCATGGGAACCAGCGAGAGTCAAGGTACGCAAGCGAGCGCAGTGGGCGGAGCCGACGGCAAGTCGCTGACAATATCGCGAAACCACGGCGGGGTGAGATCCAGCAGGAAAGGCCAGACCGCTCCCGCTTCCGTGGAGTCGAACTCAGAAGAAACCAAATTGCGGGTGCTGGTAGCCGAAGACGATCCGGCCGATGTTGAACTACTGTTGCAAGCTTTACGCAGCGGAGGCTTTGAGCCCGACGGCGACATCGTGCAGACGGAGCGGGAATTTGTGGAGCAGGTGCGCAAGAACCCCTACGACGTGGTGCTCACGGATTACAACCTGCCGTCGTGGAACGGAATGGGAACGGTGGAAGTTCTGCGCCGCGAGGACAGGGACATTCCGGTGGTGCTGGTGTCGGGCTCGCTGGGCGAGCTCAAAGCTGTGGAGTGCATCAAACAAGGCGCGGCCGACTATGTTTTGAAAGATCATTTGCCGCGTTTGTCAGAGTCGGTGCGGCGCGCCCTGCGGGATCAGAAATTGCGCGCCGAGCACAGGCAATCGCTAGAGGATCTGGCCCGCTCCAACCGCGACCTGGAACAGTTTGCGTATGTGGCCTCCCATGATCTGCAGGAACCGTTGCGCATGGTGGCGACCTACACCCAACTGCTGGCGGAGCGCTACCAGGGAAAGCTGGACGAAAACGCCGGCAAATATATCCACTACGCGCTCGAGGGCGCGCTCCGCATGCAGACCCTGGTTCAGGACCTTCTGGCATTTTCGCGGGTGGGACGTCAGGAAGTGGTGTTCAGGACGGTGGAGTGCAAAACGGTCGTAGACGTCGCGTTGACGAACCTGCAGGCCGCCATCCGCGAAAGCGGGGCAGAAATCACCTGCGAGCCGCTTCCGGCGCTGGTGGCAGATGGCTCGCAGCTGGCGCAGGTGTTCCAGAACCTCATTGGGAATGCGATCAAGTTTCACGGTCAGGCCATTCCGGTGATTCGCGTCAGCGCGGAAAAGCAGCGCCGGGAATGGATCTTCTCGGTGGCGGACAACGGGATCGGAATTGCTCCCGAGCACGCAGAACTGGTCTTCGCGATTTTCAAACGCCTGCACACGCGGGCGGAATATCCCGGCAGCGGGATCGGCCTGGCGATCTGCCAGAAAATCATCGAACGGCATGGCGGGCGGATCTGGTTGGAGTCGGAGCTGGGCCAAGGGTCGACTTTCAAATTTGCGCTGCCGGCGCGCGGGGCACGGGGGGAATACGATTCCATCGCTGAGAACCGAGGCTGAAGTCCTGCTGGTGGACGATAATCCCGCCGACCTCGACTTAACCCGCGACGTGCTGGGCAAAAGCAAGGTGCGCTTCCACGTGAGCACGGCAGGCGACGGAGAGGAAGCCATGGAATTTCTTCGCGGCCAGGGAAAATACGCGGCAGCACGCCGACCCGACATTATCCTGCTCGATCTGAATCTGCCCCGCAAAGACGGCCGGGAGGTGCTGAAGGAAATCCGGTCGGACGCCGCGCTGGCGCGCATCCCGGTGGTGGTGTTTACCACTTCGCAAGCGAGCTCGGACGTCAACGGCAGTTACGATCTGGGAGCGAACTGTTACCTGCGCAAGCCCGGCAACCTGGCCGACTTCACCAGGGTGGTGCAATCGATGGCGGACTTCTGGCTCAACTTCGCGAGCCTGCCCCACAAGGAGAAACAACGATGAACGATCCAGCGACCCACGTGCTGTTGATTGAAGACAACCCGGGCGATGCGGACCTGGTCCGGCTGCGCCTGATCGAGGGCAAGTCGCCCGTGAATGTGAACTGCGTGGAGCGTCTCTCCGAGGGGCTCGCGTCTCTCGCGGAGAACCGGCCTTCGGTGGTGCTGTTGGACTTGAACCTTCCGGACAGTCATGGGGCGGAGACTTTTCGCAGAGTGCTCGAGCAGGCGCCGGGCGTGCCGGTTGTGATCCTGTCGGGACAGGATGATGAAGCGCTGGCCGTGAAGGCCCTGCACCAGGGGGCACAGGACTACCTGGTAAAAGGGGCGATCACCAGTGCAGAACTGGACCGTGCCATGCGCTACGCGGTCGAACGACAAGCCCTGTCGCGCTCGCTCGAGATGAGCCGCAAGCAGCAACTGGAATTCAAGAACCAGTTCCTGTCTCACGTATCTCACGAGTTGCGCACGCCGCTGACTTGCATCCACCAGTATGTCACGCTACTGCTCGACGGCTTGGCGGGAGAGGTGAGCGTGGAGCAGCGCAACCATCTTGGCACCGTGCTGAAGAGCGTCAACCAGCTGGGGAGAATGGTTCGCGATCTGCTGGAGGCGACCCGGGCCGAATCCGGAAAAATTCGCCTCGAACCGCGCTGCGTGTCGCTGGTGGATTTGATTCGCTCCGGGGTCAGCATCCTGCAGGGCACGGCTCGCGAAAAGCAGGTGGGACTCGAGGTTGGGGTCGACGTACGGATTCCGTTCCTGCACGGCGACCCGGATCGCATCCTCGAAGTGCTTATCAACCTGATGGAGAACGGCATCAAATTCACGCCTCCGGGGGGAGCGGTCACCGTGCAGGCGTGCCTGGTGGACACGGATCCGGACTTCGTGTACGTGTCGGTGTCCGACACCGGCTGCGGAATCAACCCGGAAGCCCGAGCCCTGATCTTCGAGCGCCTGTACCAGGACCCGAACGCGGTCGATAACCACCGCAAAGGCCTGGGACTGGGCCTTTACATTTCCAGGGAACTGGTGGGCCTGCACGGCGGACGCATCTGGGTGGCCAGCGAACCGGGCCATGGCAGCACGTTCACGTTCACCTTGCCGATCTACTCGCTGGCGAAACTGCTGTTCCCCCTCATTACCGAGCACGATCGCCTGCGAGAGGACCTGGTTCTGGTGCGAGTGGAGCTGCGGCCGCGCTGCCGTCCGCCGCAGGGCAACTGGAAAGAAACCTGCAGCCGCACGCTGGAACAGTTAGAGCGCTGCGTATACCTCGACAAAGACCTGGTGCTGCCGCCGATGACGACGCCCGGCCCGGAGCAAACTTTCTTCGTGGTTGCATCGACCGATCTGACGCGGGCGGAAATCATGATGACGCGCATTCGCTCGCAGTTGGGCAAGCTGGCGGAACTGAAAGCCAGTGGTGAAATTGCGGTCTCGGCATCCGCCGTAAGCCTGCCAGACACGACGGCCGGTCCATCGCTGGAACAACAGGTACAGGAAGTCGCCGAGCGCGTGACCGAAATGGCCCGGGCACAGCTGAGCCAAAATAGTTTCGCAACGAATCAAGCAACCAAGGTAAACAGCCGAACTTAGAACCAGGGCAAGAAAACCATAAGGAGAAACCAATGGCAATGCAGAAAATCCTCATCGTAGACGACGATATTGATCTATGCCAGGCGTTAAAACTGCGTTTACGAGCCAACCATTACGACACCGTGCACGCCGTCGACGGCTATTCCGCGATCGCGCAGGCGTACAAGGAACATCCGAACCTGATCATTCTCGATCTGGGGTTACCCGCAGGGGATGGGTTTGTTGTACTGGACCGGCTGCAACGGGACGACAAGCTCTCGAGTATTCCCGTGGTGGTGCTGACGGCGCGCGACCCGGAGACCACCGAGTGGCGGGCCCTGCAGGCGGGCGCGTGCGCTTTCTTCCAAAAACCAGCCGACAATGCGGAACTACTGAATGTGATTCAGGCCACCCTGGTGCAGGCTGCGGTGGGCGGGGGTTTACCGTCCTGAAATAGAGGTTTGAAGCACGGGGGACAGGGCCGGTCCACCGCAGGTGGGGGACAGGCCTTGTTCCTCGGTCGAAACGCAAGTGAGCGAGATCGGCCCAGGAATGTTCTGCGGGAAGGGGGAACCATGCGAGCTGAAACTCACGCAGCGGCCGCGGGGGCGGGGTACGCCAACGAACCCATCCGGCGACATCCCCGAGCTCTGTTTAGCGTCCCACTCCAGTTGCGGCACCTGATGGCGGGGGGGATTCGCGCGTCGCGCGGTATCAGCCTGGACATCAGTGAGGGCGGCATGGGAGCTCTGGTGCAGGGGGACCTGCGCCTGGGGGAGACGGTGGAAATCGACCTGCACCTGCCGGAAAACCTGCTGAGCACGGTCGCCATCGTGCGCCACACTTCGACCCTGCGGTCCGGGTTCGAGTTTCTCGGAATGACGCCGGAGGAGCGGCTGCAGATAGCGAACACCTGCGGGCGGCATCCGGCCAGTCTGCGATAACCCGCGACCACCCTCCGTCGGTGGTGGAGAGATGGCGCGGAGTGGAGTGCCCGGGAGTTCCAGGTTCCCGCATGGGCAGCAGATTTTCACGCTGCAGAGCGCGCATCAGCCCTACCGCGTCCTGGCCGAGCGCATGAGCGAGGGTGCCGCGACTCTACCCCTGAGGGAACCATCCTGTTCTGCAACCAGCGGCTGGCGGAAATGGCGGGCCTTCCAGCAGTGCGGCTAGTGGGGTCCCGGTTCGTCTCGTTGCTAGAGGGGGCGGAGCAATCTCGATTCCGCGAGTTGGTGGAGACGGCAAGCGAACATGACGTGCGGGCGGAGGGCCATCTGCGGCACATGGACGGGAGCATGCTGCCGGTGCAGTTGTCCCTCAGCCAGATCCCCATTGAGTACTCCAGACACGGCATCTGCCTGGTAGCCACCGACCTCAGCGAGCGGAAGCGGGTTGAGGAAGAAGTGCGCCGTCTTAATATTGAACTGGAAGGGAGAGTCACGCGCCGACGGCGGAACTGGTGGCGGCCAATCAGGACATGGAGGCATTCAGTTACGGGGTTGCGCAGAGTTGAATAAGGGGGCAACGTTCTATTTTACGGTCGGAGGCGCAGACTCAATCAGGGAGTACCCGGCGGCGGCTGAGAAAAGGGTGTGAGCGACGGTTGCCTAACCGAATCGGCTCAGGGACGCGGGATGGCTCAATTCGACAGTGCGAATTCAGCGCAACTCGATCAAAGCCAGGCCGTGCGGAGGCAGTTCGAGGGACACGATTCCCTTCTCAACGCGACGAATCTCCGGATTCGGAAGTTGCGCGGCCTTCCGCAACTGGGTGATTTGCTCCTGGGTTGGACTCGCTGGGCTGCCGAGTTCCTTATATTTCGGCAGTGGATCTCCATGTTGAGCATCGACTCGCGAGATGGTGGCTTGTTGGGGATGGAAATTCTTGAAATGAAGAGTGACGGAGCGGGCCTGTCCCTCCACCTCGGGGGGTGAGTAGTTCCACACCATCAAGGCCAGCGAACCATCCTTTTTTCGCGTCAGCAGGGCGGAACTAGAATCAATATCAAGCCGCTCGTCACCTGTCTTGTGGAGCATTTCAAAGGCGGCGTATGCGGGCTTGGGAACGCCGTCTTCGGCAATCAGTCCATATCCGCCATAAAAAGGAGACTTCGGTATTCCCTGTTCGTCGAACACGTCGGAAAACGACCAATACGCCATGATGTCGACCAGGCCATCGCATTGGCGCACGGTATCGGCGAGCCACGGGCCCATGAAGGCAGCGTCCGTCACATCGGGTTCGTTCTTATAGCTGGCGTTGAATTCGCTCCAGATCAGGGGCAGTTGAGGAGTCGGCGATGAGCGGATCTCGTCGTGAACCTTGCGCACCGCCCGACACACCATCTGGTCGCGGGGGATGTTCTCGTCCGTGCCGAAAACGTCCTGAGCGCGGTCGTTCCCATACACGTGAGTGGATACGAAATCCACCGGGATATGATTCTCGGAACAGTGTTTCAAGAAAGGGGTTACCCAAGCCGCTTGAGCGGTGGCCGGGCCGCCCACTCTCAACTTGGGATCTACCCGTTTAATCGCCTGAACTGCGTGATCGTAGAGTTGCCAGTAGGTGGCCTGCTTGGGTTCTCCAGCCCAGAAGTCGATATTGGGTTCATTCCACACCTCGAAATACCAGCTCTCGACTTCTTTGGCGCCGTAGCGGGCCAGGAGATGTTTGGTGAATGCCTCGACCAGCGCTCCCCAGCGGGAATAGTCGGCGGGCGGAGCGACGTTCTGCTTGTACCAGAACGCGTGCAGGATGGGCTGGGCGGAAAGCTTTCTGGGCATGAAGCTCAGTTCCACGAAGGGCTTCACCCCGTTGGCCAGCAGCCCGTCATAGATTTGATCGGAGTAAAGGAAGTTGTAGACCGGCTGGCCCTGGGAATCCTCGTCGTAGATGCCCACGTCATCGTCGAGAATGTCGTGAAAGCGAACATATTGAAAGCTGGTAATTTTTTTTACGCTGCGCAAGTCCTGCCGGTAGTTCTCACGCAGACTAAGGATCGCGCGACCCGATCCGAACATGACGTCCCAGAAATGGGGGAAGGGGTGGGACGAAGCCTGCGCGTCCACCCACAAATCCTGGGCTGGCGAAGGGGTCTGCGAACGAGCCGGTGTCCCACAGGCCAGAGCCAGGAACAAGACAATCGCCACGCAATGCTTTTTGGGTTGCACTCGCATCCTCTAAACTGGAGATTGAGACGCCATTAATTCTAATGCGATGCTCGAACGGAAGTTGGTTTTGAGATCAAAATAAAAAAGCACTCGTGCCATCAGGCTGCCATTCTGCGCATTGGCAACTCGGTGCGCTGGACGTGGGCCACCGGCCTCTCGTGCAACAGAAGTTCTGTGGCTTGCACCCTGCCGTCCTTGTGGAACCATCGCTGGACGACATTATCGTAGAGGAAATTGGCGAGGGCGAGCAGGCTCATTCCCTGATGATGCGCCATCCAGCAACGCACAAGTTTAGACCGCCGCCGCCCAAATCTGCGTCCCGCCGAACTGTAATCGGCTGCTTCGTAGAAGCCGTAAGCACCCAACCAGCCCAGATTCTGCATCCGGCGAAGATTCAAGAGACTTTCTTGTGGGTCGATATTCAGGGCCAGAAAAGTCGAGTACGGCGAGATGACGAGCGCATTGAAATCGGGCTTCCGCAAGGCCAGATGCTGAAGGCCAAACGCGTAGTACTTGTAATGATTTGAGTCATTCAGCTCGGAATATGCCGATTCGGAAATGCCCCATGGCACTCCCAGACTGGCCCCGTAGGCTTGCTGCGAACGGACCGCGGCCGCCTGAGAGCGCTCCAGCAGAGTGTTGGGATGAGAACGCATCCACAAAGAAGGCATCAGGTACTCGAACATAGTGCCCGTCCACGAGAGGAGGATGGGATGGCCCTCATCTAAGGTATGCGCCCGCCCCAGCAGGAACCAACTTTCTTGGGGAATGTCTTCCTTGGCGATGGCGACGAAGGAAGCAGTGCGGGATTCGGTCGCGAGCAGGTCATAGCAGGCAGGGCTGCGCTCCTGCACATCGAGTTCAACGCCGACCGACAGCAGCTTGCGGTGCTCATTGAGGAGCACGCCAAAATCCATGTCGTCGGCAAACTCGCCGGCTCTTTTGGCCGCAGCACGGAGGTCCTCGGCCAATCTGGACACGTTGGCCTGCGCCCGCGGAACGAGTTCTGCCAGGGATGCGTACAGGGGCTTGGCGGTTGGCGAGGCTTGTTCCATCTCACGCTTGAGTCTCCGGGCAAGACTGTCCATGAACTCGGGAAGTTGTTCCAGGGTCAGGTTGTCCATCAACCGGAGGTTCAGTGCGGGATCATCGCGGAGCTCGGCGAAGTCGGGGAGAGACCAGGGAGAGAATTCCCGAAGAGTATGGGTAAGCATGTCGACGCGTCGACGAGCCTGGTCGGCAAACCAGAGCAGTTCAGGATGGGAGTCGGCGGCGGCCTTTTGGGCTTCGTCGAGAGCGGCGGCCTGAACTCCCGTGACCGCATGCGGCCAATAACCGGTTTTACGTTCGCGCTCGCAGGCGGCGATTCGCTTTCGCGAAAACAAGCGCGCATCACTCAAGACACGCAGACAATCCAGCAGACCGTCGACCACGGATGGCTGCACGACCGGCTGTCGCAGACGGTCCAGACAACCCTGCTGCAGGGTCCACAGAGAAGCCAACAGATTGCCGCTATCGACCGAGGATATGAACAGAGGGGAAAGCGGCAGGAGGGAGCGGGTATCGTACCAATTCAAGAAGTGACCGCGGTGACGGCGCAGCTTGCGCATCGCAGCGAGCGTCTGCAAGGTTTTCTCGGCCAACTCAGGAACTGTGAGGTAGCCGAACTCGCACGCTACCTGACGGGCGTTGAGCAGCAAGCCGAGGTTGGTCGGAGAGAGTCGTGCCGCCAGGGACGGAGGTTCTTGCTGAATGTTATCCGGTATCAACCAGTGATGTTCGGCGGTACTGAATTCCTCGAAATACCGCCAGGTGCGAAGCGCAACCTCGCGAAGAAGCAATTTGTCCCGGGCAGAGGCCTCGCTCGCCGGCGTGATCGATGGGCGATTCAACCACGAAGCAACCGGCTTGCTGCAGGCCCACAGCAACAGGATGGGTACGGCAAAGGGTAAGGCGGCGGGACGGATAGACCACACGAGCACACCGATTCCCAGGGCCAGGATGGGGACCCAATTGAGGTAGGAATCCACCGGGGTAGTTTTGCTGCTTCGGTGTTCGGCCTCGGCCGCCGTCTCCCATTCGAGCAGCCCTCGCCGAGTAATCGTCCGCCGAACAAATGCGCGAATAACTGCGTCCAACGACACCAACGTCTGATGAGCGAGGAAAGTCAGCAGCAGCAGCACGTTTGCGACGGAGGCGTATAGAGCTGCCGGGGCTTTGCGGGCCAGCGATGCTTCGCGTGTGATGGCAGAACGCACCAGGGTAAATACGAATTCGCAGATGGACGGCAGCAGGAGAATACAAAGAGTGGCCAGCGTCCACGCGGCGGGAGAGCCGCCCAGCAGCCATCCATAGACCAGCAGCAAGAAGGTTGACGGTTCTACCAGGCTGCGACGCAAGTTATCGAGAATTTTCCACCGGGAAACCAGCGAGATCGGGTTTGCGACGCGCGCGCCCGATTCATCCGGCACACGGGAGAAGAGCCAGCCGGCAATCTGCCAGTCTCCGCGCAGCCAACGGTGCTTGCGCCGGTTGTAGGCACTGTAGTGCGACGGGTAGTCTTCGATGATTTCGATGTCGCTGACAAGACCGGCGCGAGCATAGGCGCCCTCGATCAGGTCGTGGCTCAAGAGCGCATTGTGCGGGAAGCGACGCTCCAAAACCTGGTGCACGGTGGCAACTTCGTAAATGCCCTTTCCTGTAAATGAGCCCTCCGCGTAGAGGTCCTGGTAAGCATCCGAAACCGCGCGGGTATAAATGTCGAGGCCGGTTTCGCCAGCGTACAAGGCAGCCAGGCGGGAACGGCCGCTGCTTTGGACGCTGACGCCCAGTCTCGGCTGCAGGATTCCATAACCCGAGCTTACGATGTTCTTGGCGGGATCGATGATGGCCTGGTTGAGAGGATGGGCCATGGCGCCGACCAGGCGGCGGGCTGATCCTCTTGGCAATTCCGTGTCGGAATCGAGCGTGATGACATAACGCACGTCGGGAAGCACGGTCAAATTGCCAATCTTAACCGGAAAACTATCATACTGCCCCCGCAGCAAGCGGTTCAGGTCCATCAATTTGCCACGCTTGCGCTCCCATCCCATCCAGACTCGTTCCCGGGGATTGTAGACCCGGTGGCGATGAAACAGGAAAAACGATCCCGAACTCATGGCGCCATATTTTTCGTTAAGGTCGCGGACAAGTTTGGCGCACAGGTCGATCAAGGGGCTGTCTTCGCGGGCCAGTTCGCGCGAGTCGGGGAGATCGGTGAGAAGCGCAAAGTGTACGTTGGGATCGTGGTTTCCCAGGAAGCGAACCTCGAGGTCTTCCACCAGGGCACGGACCTGATTTTCATTGAGAAGCAAGGTCGGCACTGCCACCAGGGTTACGCAATCGCTCGGGATTCCGTCGGAGAAGTCGAGCTTGGGCAGGATGGACGCCGTGAGCACTGAGGTGATGAAGTAGTTCACGAGCTGCACCGCGCTCTGGGAGCACGGAAGCAGGAGGACGAGAAACGAGAGCAGAAGGAGGGCGGGTGAGAAAGATGGTGGGGTTAAAAGCAGAGCGGTGACGGAAAAGATCAGGAACGTGAGGAGTTCGATGGCGGGAAAGAAAAATTCGTCCGCATGATCGCGCATCCAGCTTTGAATTTTGGAACCTGGGGCGTGCCGAAATCCAACTTTCTGTTGGAGAGCTTTTGTGCCGCGGTCCAACAAATAAAAGCCGATATGGGACTGGCGAAGTGCCACCCGAGGGTTGTCGTGACCGGATTGCTGCGCTTGCCTGGCGAGGGTCAGGGCGGCCCGAGCGACCTCCAATTCGGTGGCTTCCGAAGTTTCAGCGATTTTGGCGAGCTGCGTCCGATAGAGTTCGCGGCTATCAAACTCCATTTGCAGATACGCACCAGCCGGATCCTCGCCCAGAATGCGATCGAACATAATCAGGGGCTCGAGCACGTTTTTCCAGGAGGCTTGACCGATCGAAGACAGGCTGCGTACACAGGCGCCGACCGCAGGAACGGCCAAATTCGGAGACGCAAGCAACGCGGGCGCCTCGCGGGCAACTTTTTCCAGAAGAACCAGTTTCAGTGCGGGCACTAAAGCCCACAGTTCACGCAAGTTGAGGATTGCCGCGGTCTGAACATCCTCGACAAAAGCGGAGAGACTCGGCTCTGTAAACTCATAAGAAGCGGCTTGCAGATAGGCTTCAGCGATGCTTAGGACGCGGGGTACAACTTCGCCTCGCGAGTTGCGGACGTGTGGAAGCTTTCGGAGCTTGGATGATGGCAATGTGCGCATCTCGGCATGAAGCAGGCGCACGTGGTCGGAAAGCCACCGATAGTCGTCAGAAATCGGGACCCGCGGGGTTGCCGATGCGGAAGCCAATATCGGGGTCAGGGATTCAGGAAGGGCCTTGGCTCGCGCAGCAAAGACGGACGAGGTAGGAGTATTGGGCAGCCAATGAAGAGTCGGCTGTAGAGCGCGGGCTTTTTCATGGAGCACTTGCGCGAGCGGGTCGGCTGCCGCCTCTTGTGGGGACGGTGGCTCAGCCTCGGCGCGAACGATTTCAAAGGGAACATTCTCAGCCATAGACAGTCCTAGCGGTAACTGGCGGCCTGGAGCTCGAACATCTCGGAGTACCTTCCTCCCAGACGGGATAACTGGTCATGGTTGCCATCCTCCACGACCTTTCCGTCGTCGAGCACTATGATGCGGTCCGCCATGCGTACGGTGGAGAAGCGATGGGAAATAAAGAGCGCCAGCTTCCCCGCCGTGAGTTCTGCAAATCGGCGAAAGACTTCGTATTCACTGCGAGCATCGAGTGCCGCGGTGGGTTCGTCGAGGATCAAGACCTGGGCATCGCGGAGGTAAGCCCGGGCCAGAGCTACTTTTTGCCACTCGCCGCCAGACAAATCGACCCCGTTGTCAAAGCGCCGGCCAAGCATCTGCTCATAGGCTCCGGGCAGCCGGCGAATGACCTCGTCCGCCATAGCCTTTTGAGCGGCTGATTGCAGGAGTGGAAGGTCATCGGCGGCTTCGATCCGACCGACGGCGATGTTCTCGCGTGCCGTCATCTCGTAACGCATAAAGTCTTGAAAAATCACGCCGATTTCGCGGTACAGATCATCGAGATCGTATTCCCGGAGATCCACGCCATCGAGCAAAATCTGGCCTTCTACCGGATCGTACAGACGTGTGAGGAGCTTTACAATCGTGGTTTTACCTTGGCCGTTCTCCCCGATCAGGGCGACGCGCTCGGCTGGGCGCAGTACCAGGTTGAGGTTTTCAAGGACCAGACGGGAGCTTCCAGGGTAGCGGAAAGACACGTTGCGGAACTCGAAGCCTCGTTGGATGGGCCGTGGCGCCGGCAAGGCATTGGGCTTGGAGCGAATGGTGGCCTGCATCTGAAAGAACGCGAGCAAGTCGGTAAGAAAGAGCGCTTGGTCGCCAATGCTCGAGAGCGTGGAAAAGATCTGTTGGATGTTGCTGCTGGCCTGAAGGATCGCTCCCGAAAGAAACGTGAGGCTGCCAATGGTCAGGAGCCCGGTTACGGTTCGCCAGACGACGAGCACGTAGGCAGCGTAATAACCCGCTGTGCCAATCAGCGAGAGGGCCGCACCGGCCCACAAGCGCCGAACCGCAAGAGCGACATTCTCCTCGTAGATCAGATCGGACAGACGGGTGAAGCGATCGAGCAAGAACTTCCGCAAGCCAAAGAGTTTGAGTTCCTTGGCCGCCTCGCGGCTCCCACCCAACACCCTCAGGTAGTCAAGCTGGCGACGGATGGGGGTTTGCCGAAAATTTTTGGCGTATCCGAGAAGCGCAAAGTGGCTCTCTCCCAAGAATGCCGGGATGACACCCACGATCAAGAGAAGCAATAACCAGGGAGAGAAAATAAGGATAGAGACCGAGAGCGAAATTGTGGTAATGACTTGCTGAACCAGGCGACCGATGGACTGGATCATGCCCAAGCGGTCCGTCGCCTGGACACGCGCCCTCTCCAGACGATCATAAAAAACCGGGTCCTCGTAAGCGATCAGATCGAGTTGCGAGGCGTGCTTCATGACCTCGATGCTGACGTGGCGGGTGTACTTATCGGCCAGCAACGAGTCGAAGTAATCGATCAAACGCGCGAGTACGCCCGCGGTAACGGCTAAGGCAAATTCAGCACCGACCAGCCACCACAGGCGCGGTTGCACCGCAGTATGCGTCGTCACCGTGTACACGATGGAATCGATGATGAGCTTGGCGACCCACAAGAGGGCGATGGGGAGGAGGGAGCTGAAGAGGCGGAATACCAATCCGAGAGTGACGACTAGCGGACCCGACCGCCAAACAATGCCAAGAACGGGCGGTATATTGCGGAGGGCAGAGAGACGCTCTCGCCAACTTCCGAATACTTTCGTCTCCGTGCTCACGTGCTGTTATCTCCGTTGAAATAGATCTAACATCCTATTTTACCAACTGATTGCACTGTTTACTTCATTTCTTGGTTTAGAAATGAGAACCGTCCAGAACGCTGGCGCGCTGAAGCAGACTTGGGCAATATTTTACGTCTCCCCGCTTCTCCGTAACAGGGTTATTTCGGGGCATCGAGGGCGCGACCACGGATAAGCGGGCGATTCGAAAAGAGTTCTGCTGGCTCACGGGAGGCAATTCTTAGGAAGTGCCGACAATCTGATGATAAGACAGGCCCGGGGGGTTGGTCCGGAATTTGACGCCGCTGCCCGGCTGGGCTATGGGTAAGGCTTGAATCCAGCGCGCTCCATGCCGCGTTTTGCCTCGGGCGTTTTCATGAAAGTGTTCCAAACGAAGCCTGTCCGGGCATTCTCCGCCATAAGCATCGTTATCCCGGTATCGATGCCGACTACCTCGCTGTCATACCAGTTCTTCATGGGATTGAACGCATTCACGAAGCCGTATTGACACCAGGCGCGCTCGTGCCGACTGCGAATGGTACGCAGAACGCGCATAGTCGGCTGCGGTAAAAACGGGAGTGAACCCGCCGAAGCGCTTGGCACCACCGTGCCATCGATGGGACCGACGGCCGGGGGCCCGCCCCAAATAACATAACCCTTCTCTGAATCGGAGGCGGTGATGCCCCACAAATCGTCGCTATAGGTGGGAAACTGAGCCGAGAGTTCGACGCAGAAACGGCGATGAACGTCGGTGGCAATGACGGAATTCTGAAAGTAATCCGCGTAGCGATCGCGCTTGCCCCGGAAATCGAACCAGGCCTGCGAGTACTGGTGAACGAATAATGGCGCGAAAGAACCAATGTAGCGAAGGCCGTCATACTCGAATGTAAGGCGCTTCCAGGCGCTCCAAGTCTCCGCTCGAAGAGGGTGCGAGGCCGAGCCGAGTCCGAGCAGATACATCATCATCAGCTCGCTGTAGAAATCCCAGCGAACGGGCAGGAAACCGAACTCCGGCGTCCAGCCGTGGGCAAGCAGGCTGGTATCTTCCGACAGCCAGGTCCAATCGACCCGATTAAAGACCTCATTTGCCAGGCGCGTGACCTCGCTGTCCTGGAAATGCTGGCGGCAAGTCAACACGCCGCATAAGAGAATCGCGGTATCGACCGAGGAGATTTCCGAATCCCAGATCCGCTCCCCGGTGTTGATGTTGGCCCAGTGGTAGAAGAAGCCACGGTGATTGGGCAATTTCTTCCACAAGGAACGAAGGGTGGTGGTGACGCGCTCAATCGCCTGGTCGCGGAGGATGAAGCCCTCCTCCTCGCCAACGCACAGCGCGGTAAGCCCGAAGCCGGTAGCCGCGATGCTGGCCACGACGCCGCCATCATTGGCAGTCCGAATGTTGCACCGGTCCTTCACTAATCCAGTGGCTGGATTGGCCTGTTCCCAGAAGTATCGGAAGGTGAGGCATTCCAACTCGTACAGAAAGTCGCGATCGGAGTCGGAAAGCGTGCTGGAGGAAGGCGGATTGGCTGGTCGCGAATGTTGGTCGTCCGCGACCGCCAAGGCAGGCCAAAGCGCTGCCATGGGCACGCACAAGCCGCCCTGGAGGAAGCCCTTCAGGAGCCTTCGGCGCGAGAATCCTCTGGTGGGATCAAGTTGCATCCTAGTTTGGAATCATCAGTTTAAATCATCACGATCGGTCCGCTGCAGAAAATTGGAGTCAGCAGCAGATTTCTTGCGGGAATGCACGAAAGTGTAGATCGGGGTCGCGAGATTGCGGTATCGTTCAAGAAAGAAAGAATGAACGCCCGTACCAAAAAAGCATTGCCCTGGATCTTCGCGGCGGCCGTGATTGCGAGCATCGCGGCCGTGGTGGTGGTGCAGCTTCGCCACCGTAAGCCGCTGGTTTTGCGAGGTGCGGTTACGGTGCAGAATAGCGACAGTCGGAAAGAAGTGCCGATAGCCGACGTAGAGGTTTCCGTGTCCAATGACATAGCCGAAGGCCATGCCAAATCGGATGCCTCAGGGTATTTCAACATCACTCTCCCTCCGGGAGTGCGTCATGGACACTCCATCACCTTAAAGTTCAGGCATCCCGATTATCTCCCTCTGGATCAGCGAGACTTTGCAGGAGATCAGCTGTACGTTTCGCATCTGACACCGCGGCCCCGCCCGCCGGTAACGGCCGCGACCGGACCCGAAACAACCGTAGGAAATATCAAGGTTCGGTATTCCATCAAGAATTTCACGGTCATCAGCATCGGAAGTGCGGTGAAAGCGTTTCAGGTGGAAAACCGGGGGAACGTGCCGTGCCAGGGCCATCATCCGTGTTCTCCGGATGGCAAGTGGAAGGCGGCTATTAGCTCGGCGACGCTGGACGCAGGTCCGGGAAACGAGTTTCGCAACGCACGCGTGTCCTGCATTGCCGGACCATGTCCTTTCACCAGAATACAAGACAATGGTCTTTTGGATGGGGGTCAGACGATCACGGTTTCTGCGCGCAACTGGTCCGATACCGCGACTTTTTTAATGGAAGCCGAGGTGTTTCATCCGATGGAGAGCCCGATCGTACACGAATCCTATCCGGTCATCTTTGGGCCTACCTTGAACTTTACCTTGCCAGCCGACGCGGAAGGCATCTGCATTGAGTCGGACCTCAACGGCGAGCGCATTATTTTCCCGCTGGGTCCTAATCTGTTCTTAGGTTGGGCGGCGTGCAATGCGCGTGTAAATCAGGACCAAACGAAGGTGTACCGCTGTGAATTGAAGCCCGGATTTCGCTTCCCCTAGGCTGTTTGTCGCGGCGGCACGTGCAAGAAAACGCCCAATTCGCACAACTCCGGACACGGCGCCTGTACCTTCTAACGCTTCCAGAGCTTAGCTAAAGCATCCGCAGCCTCATTGAGGGCGCGCTCTCTTTTAAGACCCATGCTTTCAGTACGCGCACGAAGCGGCCTGGCGCGTTGGAGGGCAAGGGCCCCCGCACGATTCCGCCGGCTACCGTTATTGTCGAGATCGGCCAAGGCGGCGTCAAAAATCAGCTTGGGATTTGGCAGGTTCGGTTTTGCGCTCATGGCCAGATTAAAAGCTTTCGTTTGAAGTCCAACAATACAGCTGAAGTAGGAGTCGGAGGACCCAAGGCCCCTATTTTGCCGCTCGGTGTCCCCGACTCTGATGACGACGGCACGAGACTCAGCGGCTCGACGTGGATCGTCTTCTTCCAGCGCCACGGCTCGCCCGAGCGCGACCCTGGCCAGCCCTTGTGCGTGCAGCCTTGGCGGCGGCACGCGATCGAGCAGCAGCACCGCGCTTGCGAGCGCTATTTCGCGCCTGCGTTGACAGGGATTTCCTTGAGGCTACGCTCGAGCCCTCGCGCTTCAGGGCCGCTGTGGTCGCTCGAGAACGTTTCTGAGATGGTTTGCGGCGCGTGCTTCCGCCTCGGAGATCGCGAGCGGCCTGGCTTCTGGTGCGGGCGGACGCCGTGCCCTTCTTAGGCGTTTGCAATTTCACCCCCGCACGACGAGCTTTTGACAGTCCAATGGCGATTGCCTGCTTTGTAGACTGAGCGCCATGCTTGCCCTCGCGGATGTGATGAATTTCCTCTCGAACGAACTCGCCTGCCTGGGTGCCAGGTGACTTGCCTTCGCGAGCATCCTCTTCTGCGCGCTCCAAAGTTTCTTTGTCCGGCATACGGGCCTCCATATGGAGGCTACAGAGGAGATTTCTGCCGCAGCATCGAGTGGTTCATGTAATTTTTGGAGCGCCGCGACCTAGCGACAGGCCTGGATGTGGCGACGGACAGCATCTCTGCGCGAATGATCTGTCCCGGGAGCTACAAAGAACCAGATCAGTAAAGATGGAAAAGAGGGGTGGGGAGAATGCCTGATTGGCGTGAGGGCGGCGAAGGCCTAGGCTCCAAATAGCACGATGCCGGTTTGTGGAGGACACTCCGTATGGACACATTTGAAAAGATCGTTTGCAGGGTCGCGTTTGGCTTGTTATTCGGAGGGTTGTTACTGTCAGTGGCCGTGAGTCAGGGCGGCGCCAAAGAAGTTAGCGAAGGGGGGAACGGCTCCTCGGCGCAAAACCCGAAGGTCAGCGCGGCAGACCAGCAATTCATGAAGAAGGCTGCCGATGGGGGTCTGGCCGAAGTCGAACTGGGCAAGCTCGCGGTGCGAAAGGCCGCAAATCAGCAAGTGAAAACCTTTGGGCAGCGGATGATCAACGATCACGGCAAGTCCAACGATCAACTGGCGAAGCTCGCCGCTGACAAAGGTGTGGTACTGCCGCGACAACCTGGCGATGAGAACAAAGCTACCCAGCACCGTCTCGCCAAACTTTCGGGCGAACAATTTGATAACGCCTACATGGCCGAGATGTTGAAGGACCACAAAGAAGATATCGCGGAATTTCGCCAGGAGTCTAAGGCGGCGGGCGATACGGATGTGAAAAACTTCGTGACTAAAACTTTGCCAACCCTGCAAAGCCACTTGAAGCAAGCAGAGAGTGTTGCTCCGGATCTGAAGGCGCAGGGAAAGGCGGGCAAAAAGCCCAGTCCGGCGATTGCCCAGGTCCATCAGTCCCAAACGCGGAGCAATCGAAGGTCGCCAGAATCGAGATAGTCGCGGCGCCGTCGAGAATTACGGGAACCACCAACGGGTCGCCTCGATCAATCGTGCGCCGTACGCTGTTGGGCGAGAGAACGGCGAAAACGACCAGCAAGACAGTAATTTGGATGGGAGTGGAATTATTGGGAGCGGGTTAGTGCCGCGCCATCCGCCCGGTCCAGCAGTGCGATGACTTCGTCCATCGATGCTATTTCGAGCGACGGCATCCAGGTATGGTCCAAGCGGTCCTGCACCATGCCCGAGGGATTGAACAACTTCAACTTGATGTTGTGGTCATGCGCCCAGCGCTGCAGGTACGCCAGCATGCCCAATCCTCCGCCTTCGATGGCGCGAACCTCTGAGAGATCAACGACTACGACACTGGAGTTCCGCTGGGACAGGATCGCATCGCGTAACCGATAGGCGGCGTCACTCTGGACCAATCTGCCTTCGCACTGGACAACAGCCATGTCCCCGACGCTCTCGATGTGGATATCGAACATGATTCCCTCCCGTACCTGCAGTGGTGCACGCAGTATGCCGCTCCGCAAGTGTTGTGATTTGTAGCGAGTACCTTTTCGGCGATCAGACAGAGCGAGAATTTTTGGCGGATGGTAAGAAAAAACGCTGTACAGAATCGGCGGTACGCCATCGAACAAAAACAGGCCCCGTTCAAGCACGGGGCCTGTATGCCTCCGGACGAATTACCCGGCTGCGGGGAGACTTCAAACCAATGAGGAACTAAACCCGGCCGCTTAAGGCGAGCACCAACAGAATGATCACAATCAGACCCAGGCCGCCACTGGGATAGTACCCCCAGCCCCTACTGTAGGGCCACGTTGGCAGCGCACCAACCAGCAGAAGGACCAAGATCACCAGCAGAATAGTTGACATTGCACGCTCCTTGATCGGCGATTAGGCTTCCTTCACGAACCACCTGAAGGTACGACAAACGAGCCTGCCAACTATCTCGGGTAGATTTCGTATATGGGTTGCGGAAAATCCGCCATGTCACGTCAGCAGGACCTCACTTTTCGCAGGCGGAATGACCGCAATCACATGCAATTTCGGTCTCGTTCGATCCAGCTTCTTTGCAGAACTGGCTACAATACTTTTCGCCCGCGGCCGCCATGCACAGGCACGGCACGTGCGCACATTTTTCGGAGGTCTGGTTTGCCATAGTGGTCACAACTCCTGGTAGTGATGTAGCGGGGCGTGATGCTGCCTGGTTCGCCCGCTCAGGCCCGTAGGATGCTTCGGAACGCTGCAGGTTTGTTTCAATAGTTTCGTCCATAGAAAACGGCCTCCATTCGCACGGGCCGCTCGCTCTGGTCAGAGCTCCGGCGCCAACCTTCGTGGACCTACGGACATCCAAAGCCCGTGGATCCCCTCAGCACACAATTCTTGTGGCTTCTCATCATGGCCATCCCCGTCGCCTGCGTCGCCTGGACCATCACGCACGAAGAGATCTTTCGCGAGCCGCGGGATTACTGCAAGGAGAGGAGTGAATCGGCGCCGGTGCTGTGGGAGCGCAAGTTCTTTTACCTATTCACGTGCGAATTCTGCTTCAGTCACTACGTCGCGGCATTCTTTTTGGTGATTACGCGCTTCAAGCTGCTCTACCCAGATTGGCGCGGATACTTGATTTCTTTGTTCTCTCTGGTCTGGCTGTCGAATGTGTACATGGCCGCGTTCGCCAATCTCCGGTTGGATGTCCATCACGAGCGGCTTGAGATTAAATCGAAGGACCTGGATCTGAAGTCGAAAGAGGAAGACCTGCGTCCGAATCGCGCTGCGTGAGCCAGCACCGATCGCAGTTTTCAGGCAGGCAAGGGCCGCCGTCTTTTGAGTCGATGAAAGAGGCCTAGACCTTAAAAAAGAGAGGGCGACCGCAATCGCCCCCGCTTAGTAGTTCGAGCCCCGAACCGGCAGTCTCGGTTTGTCAAATCGACAATAGACGGCGGAAGAAGGAACGATAGCGCTGGAACGCCATCCGCAAATCTTCCGTTGAGATGTTATCTCCGCGGTCCCATTGTTGTTCGAGTTTCGAGCGCTCCTTGGAAAATGCTTCCGCGAGTTGCTGCATAGTGGAAGCAACCAGGCTATCAGCCCGCTGCACGGCGCTGCGGGGCTCGTCCACAAAACCGGTTTGAATGTCGTTCCACCGGGCCTGGAGATCCTGCAGTTGATCATCGGGGAAGAGCGGGGTCACCTCGCCGGTGGCCGGAGCGCTCTTTTGCGTGGCCGCGAGGTCACTGGTGGAGCGCTCGGATCGCACGGGCTTCATGCGTCCGCCTTCGAGCTCAGTTTGGGAGATTTCGGTTGTATATTTGGCGCCTGCCAGGTCGGCAGTGGTGAGTTCTTCGGCGTCGGCTTGGTCTTTCCTGAATGGCACGGTCATGCGCGGATTTCCTTTCTTTCAGGTAATGGATCGTGGAGAAGTTCCTCAAAGAGCGAGCGGTAGTGGACCATCGCTTTGCGCAGGCTCTCGGTGGTGGCTTGGCCGCTGGCGCGACTCATAGCGATGGCATGGGCCGCACGGTAGTTTTCGACGACAACGGGATGGTCGACCGAAATGATTTCGGCCCGCTCGGCGAAATCCGCGACCGGGTAGCCGCGAGCCTCCATGACCTCGCTTACGAGGCTATCTGCCTTGGCTACAGAGCCTTCCGGATCATCCACGAACTGAGCCTGCACGTCGTTCCAGCGATTAGAGAAATCGGTGCGAGCGGCGGCAGACAGCGGACGAATGTTCAAGGTATCGCGCTTCTTTTCGCGAAACTGTAAAACGCCTTCGCCTCGGCGAACGTTGCCTTCTTGGCGGACAACGCGCTCGTATTCGGGACCGAATCGCTCGCGCAGGAGCCTGCTTCTACGGTTACGGGTGTAGAGCCACCCCCCAATTCCTGCAACCAGGGCAACCGCAACCGTGACAAAAATGACTGCCGTACGTTGGTCCATGATTTCGTCCTTTCCGACGGCGCGCACAAAGAGTCTGATTCGAGACAGGCACGTGACGGTTGCACCCTGAAAAAACGCGGGGTTTCCCGAAGCGAAGAACGAGGAAAATTACGGACGACGCGGATGTCACTCGGGGAATAAGCACATTCCCCCCAAAAAATGAACGGCAGCCCATTCTGATCGAATCGAGCTGCCGCTTCCTAAAGAAAATTTCTTTTGTAAACTTTGTGCCGTGCCTCCAGCCAATACCGGAGGGAGATCGATTTTCACCGCCGGGAATCGTGCGGCGGCGGATACCTCTTACATATGTTCCGCCGGAGGCGATACCACCTGCACGATATTATTTCGCACGGCGTACAGCACGAGCTGACTCACAGAATGGACATCCAACTTCCGCATGAGATTGGAGCGATGGGTTTCGGCCGTTTTCACGCTTAACCCCAGGGCGACGGCGACTTCTTTTGTGCTTTTTCCTTCCGCCAGGAGTTGCACAACCTCTCGCTCGCGGGAGGTGAGGACGTCCTTGGGAGCCGGCTGCTCGTGACCACCCTTGAGATAAGTTTCCAGCACAATTTCCGCGACCTTAGAGGTGAAGAACGTCTTGCGGCCCGCCAGCGCCTCGAGAGCTGAGATCAGGTCGCGCCCGGCGTCCGACTTGAGAAGATAACCGCGCGCTCCCGCCGCCAAAACCTCACGCACGATCTGTTCCGATTCGTGCATGGTCAGGATCAACACTTTGATGTTGGCATTGTCATGAACGATCTGGCGGGTCGCGTCCAAACCATTGAGCTGGGGCATGCCAATGTCGATAATCACTATGTCGGGTCTAAGCTGAGCTGCCAGGGTCACGGCCTGACGGCCGTCAGCTGCCTCTCCACAGATTTCGAGGTTGGGGCAGGATTGCACCATGACACGAATGCCGTGGCGCACAACTTCGTGATCATCAGCAATCAAAACTCTCGCGGGTTTCATTGTTGCTCTCCTAGGCCAAGATAACCGTGTTGCTGTGGAATCCGTGGCTCGAAGTGTGCCGGACAACTACGGACGTATGCGCTCCGCCTCTGAAAGGGGGTCTTCCCCAGAATGCGTCGGCAGCTCAGCGTGAGCTTTGCGTCTGTGTCGAGATCCCGGTACACTGGTGTAGTTACGGTCGGATAATCCTTTTTGCGACTGGAGGTGCCCTTTGATTCGCCCTCTAGACGTTGCCCCTCAGGCAAAGGCATAGTTCCACCGATCCGTCCCCCGTCGCAATACAGTTTTCACTGTACATTCAGAGAGCACCTATCCACCGCGTCGCACCGGGTTGCTATGGTACACGTATCACCGCTCCTTGGCTCCACGAATCACCTGATATCGCAAAACATGTTATTCCGCTGTGATGACTCCCGGGTTGGCATATTCTCGCTTGGGCCTGCCCGCGAGCGATCTATCGCGAAAAGGCTCACCCCATGAGACACATCTGCATTCACGGTCATTTCTATCAGCCACCCAGAGAGAACCCCTCTCTGGAGTACGTCGAGTTGCAGGAATCGGCCTATCCCTACCATGACTGGAACGAGCGGGTGACGGCGGAGTGTTACGCACCCAATGCGGCTTCCCGGATTATGGATGCGGACGATCGCATCGCGAACATCATCAACAATTACTCGAAAATCAGTTTCGACTTCGGTCCGACGCTGCTGTCATGGCTGGAAGAGAGTGCTTCAGAGGTGTACCAGTCGATCCTTGCGGCCGACCGCGAGAGTGCCGCGACTTTCTCAGGTCATGGATCGGCGGTGGCGCAGGCGTACAACCACATGATCATGCCGCTAGCGAACAGTTGCGACAAACGAACGCAGGTGGTGTGGGGAATAAAAGACTTCGAACATCGATTCCAACGATCGCCAGAAGGGATGTGGCTGCCAGAAACGGCGGTAGATCTCGAAACGCTCGACCTGCTTGCGGAGTTGGGCATTCGATTTACGATTCTGGCGCCTCGCCAAGCCAGCCGAGTTCGCAAGATTGGATCCCGATCGTGGAAAGACATCAGCGGGGAACGCATCGATCCGACCCGGCCCTACTTATTGAAATTGCCCTCGCGCAGAAAGCTGGCCGTATTTTTTTATGATGGGCCAATCTCGAAGGCCGTCGCGTTTGAACGCCTTCTGGACAACGGCCAGCACTTCGCGGAGCGCATGATGAGCGGTTTTTCCGATCAGCGCGACTGGCCGGAACTGGTCCACATTGCCACCGATGGGGAAAGTTATGGGCATCACCATCACTTTGGAGAGATGGCGCTCTCCTATGCGCTCGACCACATTCAGTCCAATAACCTGGCTCGGATTACCAACTACGCAGAATTCCTCGACAACAATCCTCCCACCCACCAAGTAGAGATTTTCGAAGACAGCTCCTGGAGTTGTGTGCACGGCGTCGAGCGCTGGCGGGCCAATTGTGGCTGCAATTCCGGAGGGCATCCGCAATGGACGCAGCAATGGCGCGGTCCCCTGCGAAACGCGCTTGACTGGCTGCGGGATCAACTGGCTCCTCGCTACGAGGAGAAGGCCCGGCCCCTTCTGAAAGATCCCTGGCGAGCTCGAAACGACTATATCGGAATAATCCTTGATCGCTCGCCGGAGAACGTCGAACGCTTTCTTGCCGAGCACGCTACCAGCGACTTGCGGGAAGAGGACAAGATAACGGTCCTGAAGCTGCTCGAACTGCAACGCCATGCCATGCTCATGTACACGAGCTGTGGCTGGTTCTTCGACGAGTTGTCAGGAATTGAAACCGTGCAAGTCATCCAGTATGCGGGCCGCGCCCTGCAACTGGCGAGCGAACTATTCGAGGACCCCAGTCTGGAGCCGTCGTTCCTGGCAATGCTGGCTGAAGCAAAGAGCAACATTGCTGAGCACAAGAACGGCGCGCAAGTCTACGAGAAATTCGTAAAGCCCGCGATCGTCGACATTCCCCGGCTGGCGGCCCATTACGCGATCCGTTCTGTGTTTGAGGACTATGGCGATAGCGCCAGCATTTACAGCTACCTCGCCGAGCGCCAGGAGTACAGGCGTGCGGAAGCTGGAAAGACCAAGTTAATCACCGGCCGAGCGAAGTTTACCTCCAGAATCACCCGCGAGTCGGCCACCTTGGGCTTTGGCGTACTGCACCTCGGAGATCACAACGTTAGCGGGGGCGTTCGCGAGAATGCCGATATTTACGATTTCGGCAGGATCAGCGCGGAGCTTCACGCAGCGTTTGCGCGCGCCGACATTCCGGAAGTGCTGGGTCTGCTGAATCGAAGTTTCGAGAAGAACATTTATTCTCTCAAATCATTGTTCCGCGACGATCAGAGAAACATTCTGAATATCATTCTGAAAACGACCCTGACGGAAGCGGAAACAGCCTTGCTGCGCCAGTACGAGCAAGAAGCACCCCTGATGCGGTTTCTGGCGGATCTGCATGTGGAGCAGCCGAAACTCTTCCGGGTGCTGGCAGAATTCGCACTCAATAGCCAGCTTCGCGATGCTCTGGGGAAAGAAAACGTCGCTCCCGAGCGTATTCAGAGCTTGTTGCAGGAAGCAGCCAGCATGAATATTACGTTGGACACAGCGACGCTCGAGTTCGTCGTGCGCCGGCAAACCGAGTCGCAAGCACGCGCGTTTTGGAGCAGACCCGAGGACTTGAACAGCCTGGCGCGACTGGACCAGGCCGTGGTGCTGGCGCGAAGTATGCCGTTCCAGGTAAACCTGTGGCAGGTGCAAAACATGTGCGCTCAAAAGCTCAACGGAAACTTCAGCCGCCGGAGAGCGGAAGCGGAACAAGGAGACACCGAGGCACACTCCTGGGTGGGCCACATGACGTCGTTGTCGGAGAACCTCGACCTTCGACTCAATGGATAGTCGAAGAGGTATTTCATTTTCGATCAGAACTGCGGGACCGACAGCTTATTTCTGAGCAGTGTGGAGATGAGCTGTTCGGTTTCGTAGCGGGCCCGCATCGGGGCGCCGCGACTGGGCCTCGTTGGTCGGATCCCGGCCTCCCACTACCTGCGCATGCCCAAGCGCCGCTACCAAAGTCACACCGCCGAGGATGTTTCCCAGCAAAGTCGGGAGGAAGAAACGAAGGAAGTACTGACCCCATGTCATGCTGTGGCTTATTACCAGGAAGAACACGGTAGTCGAACCGGCCACAATGTGATTGAACCCTCCCAACCCAACCAGGTACGTCAGGATGATGATGATACCCACCCGCGCCGACTCGGCCCCAGGAAGGAGCCATACCATCAGGGCGATCAGCCAGCCCGCGAAGATGGCTCGGACAAACACGATCCCAAAAGGGGTCCCGGTATGCGCCACGCCTAGATCCGTCAGTGCTCGAACGGTTGCGGGATCAAACAGGGTGATCTTGGCGATGCAGGTCGCGAACAGACATGTTCCAACCAGGTTTGCGGATAACACGACTATCCACAGGCGAAGCACGCGCAGCAGAGTGCGTAGATCTGAGCGGTGCATGAGCGGCAGGATTACCGTGAGGGTGTTTTCCGTAAATAGTTGCTGACGACCAAGTATGACTACCAAGAACCCCACGGAATAACCGAGGCGCGAAACCAGCGGGGCCCAGGTCTGGTCGGGTAGATGAGCCTTTATCAGTGCCTCCGCGACAAAGGAAATGCCCATGGAAAGACCCGCAGCAAGCGCTGACCAAGCCAACGCGGCGTTCGGCCTCGCGAGTTCCTCTTCTCCCTCGCGCCGAATCGTCTCGTACACCACCTGCGCGTTAATTGCGACCCGATCTTCTACACGCTTTTCTTCCTCTCGGGTCGAAATGACGCCCTGGCCGGGGTGTAAACCGTCCTCTTTCGATAACTCCGCCTTGCCTTTGGCTGGGTTTGCGCTCATGAGTCCTTGAGGACGGCTCCAGGGGAACGGATCAGCGAACTGCCGAACCCATGGAAGCCCCGTTTATGCTGGCGGGAATGCGTCGACTACTAAAAGCTCAGGCGGTCCGTGTCCCCCCCGCCACGAAGTGCACGATGAGCGAGATGACGGCCAGGACGAGCAGCAGGTGAATCATCCCGCCCGCCACGTGAAAAACGGTGAAGCCGCAAATCCATGCGATCAGCAGTACGGCGAACAAAATTGTCCAAATTGACATTATTTTTTCCTCCTGCAGCGCGATGCTGCTTGACTTATAGTGCACTCGCGTAAGTCGCTCCATACCGAGCATGCAGTATTCGTTCTTTCCGAAAACCTTGAGATCCCACTCGCGGGAACCGGTCCTCCGGGCCGAGAACCACAATTACCCGGTCAGGGAGCAATTGCCCGGAAACGCTGTGTTTTCTGGGCAAGCCATGACCAGATTTCCACAGTGGGCCCCTAAGTCAGCGCACAATACAGAAGTTACCCGATACAAAACGGCATAACGAAAGACGGAGAATCGCTTCTGTTCGAGCCCAGTTTCGTGTTTGTCGACGCGAGTTTTTCCGAGGAACCGTTATGACTCTCAGTATCGACGCCGAACGTTGGTGTGAGTGCGTAATTGGCCCGGGAGCTATCCGCAACCAGTCACTCCGTTGTGGCGACATTGCGATCTCGCTGTGTGAATGCTGCGGCGTCGCCCTCTGCGAGGCTCACGAGATTGTTTGCAGTTTTTGTTTGTGTGCAACCTGCTTAAAGTGTGACCACGCTTGCCGGGCTGACACAGAGAACCTCGAAATCGGCGCCGCGTGAGAAAAAGCAACTTTTCCGGGAGACGTGCATGCGACTGAACGACGTGAGGCAGTGGTACCATCTAGCCTGGACGCAGTTGTACGAGGCTGCGTTGTTTGAACGGGATAAGGTGAAACTGTGCGCGTGTTTGTGGAATGCGCAACTGGCCATTATCCGGAGAGCACAAGAAATCGAGAACCTGCCGAGCACCGACCAGCAGGAGATGGTTGCACTGAAGAAGGCGCTCGGAATCTTGCGGGACCTTGGACAACTCTCCGGATTGAGCGATCCCAGGGAAAGCCCACTGGCAATTGCCAACACAAATACATCCGGCACCATGCCGCTGGACATACGGAGACGCCGGAGCAGGCGAAACAATCAAGGTCTTGCTGCCTGATTGATTACCACTAAGGTGGCCGCTGCTCCCCGAAATACCTGCTTTTATCCCGCCGACTTTTCATAAAAACACTTTGCGCTGACGCTATAGGGACACCTGTCTACCGGCTTACAGCAAGCACCGGATGCGAATGGCAGGGCCTGCCGAGATATTTTCACAAAAGAAGGTTCTTTGAGCAGGCGTGAACTTCTCGAGAATCTTCTCGGAGACTCAGGAATAAAATTATGCGAATCGCGCAGGTTGCTCCATTATACGAAAGTGTCCCACCCAAACTTTATGGCGGGACTGAGCGTATCGTTTCCTACTTAACGGAAGAACTAGTTAAGCAGGGACACGAGGTGACTCTTTTCGCCAGCGGGGACTCCCTAACGCAGGCCAAGCTTGTACCGGTTTGTCCGCGCGCTTTGCGGCTCGATCGTCAGTGTGTGGACCAACTGGCCCACCACACCTTGATGCTCGAGTCGGTGGTCGCACTGCATGATCAGTTCGACGTGATTCACTTTCATATCGACTATTTGCATTTTCCTTTAAGCAGGGCCCTGGGGTGGACTACACTCAGCACGCTTCACGGCCGCCTCGACATTGCGGATCTCGTCCCGGTCTACCAGACATTTCGCGAGATGCCGGTATCCTCGATCTCGAATGCACAACGGGAACCTCTGCCCTGGTTGAACTGGCAAGGAACGATCTACCACGGGCTACCGCGGAACCAATATGATTTCAGTCCGAGATCGAACGACTACCTGGTATTCCTGGGACGCACGTCTCCCGAGAAGGGCCTCGACCAGGCGATTGCGATTGCGAAGCGGGCCGGGATGCCACTTAAAGTGGGAGCCAAGATCGATAACGCCGATCTTGAGTATTTCGATACTTGCATCAAGCCTTTAATGGAGGATCCCGGAGTGGAGTTTTTAGGGGAAGTCGGGTTTCCGGAAAAGAATGAACTGCTGGGCGGTGCGGCAGCGCTCCTATTCCCTATTGCGTGGCCGGAACCGTTTGGAATTGTAATGATTGAAGCCATGGCCTGCGGGACACCGGTGATCGCCTATCCGCAGGGATCTGTTCCCGAGGTCATTGAGGATGGAGTGAATGGTATTGTCGTAGCGAATGCAGACGAAGCTGTAAACGCCGTGCGCGCGATCAGTTCCTTCGACCGCGCAGCGTGTCGGCGAAGATTTGAAGAGCGATTCACCGCAAGCCTTATGAGTTCGCAATACCTCCGGCTCTACGAGAAGTTGCTGCGGCCCGAGGGCGAACCCATTCCAGCCTCGAGCGGAGTCCCCATTGGTTGACATCAGCGTCAAGACCGAATTCTATGTCGCAACTGGCTGGCCTCCCGTCGAGGAACGAATTCGAGTACTCAAATATGGACCGATGTTCGCAGTATTTGACCGCTACGGGAATATCCGCTCATCCGGCCTCGGAGAACACGGAATCTATTATGACGGCACCCGATACTTGTCGCGGCTAACGTTGTCTTTGGGAGAAACACCGCCCTTGTTCCTCAGTTCCGGCGTCAGGTCAGACAATTCTCTCTTCTCGGCCGATCTTACGAATGTGGACATCCTGAGCGGAGACGATGTGGCGCTGGCGCGCGGCACGATCCACCTGGTGAGATCGAGGCTCCTCTGGGACGGCGTTTGCTACGAGCAACTGCGCATAACAAACTACGGGGCACTTGAGGTGCACCTGCCGATACGGATTGAGTTCGCGGCGGACTTTGCGGATGTGTTTGAAGTAAGAGGCGTGACTCGACCCCGGCGCGGGGAACGCTTGCCCGACATGGTGACGCAGGACAGCGCTACCTTACGATACCAGGGTCTGGACAACGTGATCCGCTCCGCGCAAATCTGCTGTTTCCCGGCAGCCTCGGAGATCTCCGCCGAACACCTGATGATCAATGCTGAACTCAAACCTCGAGAGACTGCCAAGTATCAGTTTACGGTTCAGTGCAATCACTCGCGGGTCGCAGCGGTAGAGACGTTTGACAAGGCTTTGGCTGCAGTAGCGTCTGAGGCAGCAAGTACGCAGAATGGCGGATGCACGATTCGGACCTCCAATCATCAATTCGATAACTGGCTAACACGCTCGCTGGCCGACGTCCACATGATGACCATGGGAAACCCGGAAACGGACTATCCCTATGCGGGGGTGCCATGGTTTAGCACAGTGTTCGGGCGTGACGGGATTATTACTGCCCTGCAGTGTCTCTGGCTGAACCCGCGCATTGCGAAGGGAGTCTTGCAGTACCTGGCGGCGACCCAGGCACTCGAGCACGATCCTTCGGCGGAAGCGGACCCCGGCAAGATTGTGCATGAAACTCGCCACGGCGAGATGGCCGCTCTCGGCGAAATTCCCTTCGGCCGCTACTACGGCAGCGTGGACTCCACGCCCTTGTTCGTGATGCTGGCGGGAGCGTTTTACGAGCGAACTGGCGACCTGGATTTCATTCGGGCTCTTTGGCCTCACATCGACCTGGCGCTTTCATGGATTGACGTTTATGGCGATTCTGACAGCGACGGCTTCGTCGAATACCAGCGGCGGTCATCGAAAGGACTGATTCAACAAGGGTGGAAGGATTCCAGCGATTCGGTGTTCCATGCGGACGGCTCGCCGGCGGAGCCTCCGATCGCCCTGTGTGAAGTCCAGGGGTACGTTTTTGCAGCCAAAAGACACGCTGCGCGGCTGGCAGCAGCTCTCGGGGACTCATCGCGGGCGAATTTGCTCGAATCTCAGGCTAAGGCACTTCAGCAACGCTTTGAGAAAGCTTTCTGGTGCGAGGATATTTCCACTTTTGCCCTGGCTCTCGATAAGCAGAAACGCGCGTGTCGGGTTCGAACCTCCAATGCGGGCCACTGCCTTTACACCAGGATCGCGAGTCCGGAGAAGGCGGAGCAGGTTGCGCAGGTGCTGCTCACGGAAGACTCATTTTCGGGCTGGGGCGTGCGAACTGTGAGTTCATTGGAGCGGAAATACAACCCAATTTCGTATCACAATGGTTCAGTCTGGCCGCATGACAACGCCTTAGTGGCGGCGGGTCTAGCCAACTACGGGTTTACGCAACTCGCATCTCGCTTGCTGGATGCCATGTTTGAAGCTAGTTCCTATTTCGAAATGAACCGTTTGCCGGAACTGCTCTGCGGCCTGCATAAGCGTTCCGGGGAAGGGCCGACCTTGTACCCAGTGGCATGCTCCCCCCAAGCCTGGTCCGCGGGCGCGGCCTTCATGCTCGTCGGCGCGTCTCTGGGGCTATCTTTGGATGCAACTGAGCGCCGGATCATATTCAACCGGCCAGCCCTGCCGGAGTCCTTACCGCGCATGCGCATTGACGGTCTGCAACTGGGTGACAGCTCCGTAGACCTGGTGATCGAGCGCCATGCTCAGAATGTTCATGTGGAGGTCGTGAGGAAGACTGGACACGTGGATGTCATCATGACCAACTAAACGACTGAGCCGCCCGGCGTCGATCGCTGTAGGGCGGTTTCTCGCGCTTTCTACCGTTCCAGCCGGATTTACTTTCTTCCAGCAAACTTTGATCGTAGGAATGGGTGTTTAAGGCAGCAGCAAGCCGCCTTCTCATACCATCGCGACTAGACCAATTAATTCAAATCTGGAGGCAACATGGCGCAGGAAACACTTCACACTCTTTATGTTAGCGAACTCAAGGACCTTTACAGTGCCGAACAACAACTGGTCAAGGCCCTGCCCAAAATGGTCAAGAGCGCTGAGTCTCAGGAACTGAGCGATGCATTCGCAAATCATTTAGAGGAAACGAAGAATCAAGTCAGCCGTCTTGAGGAAATTTTTGCGAGCCTGGGCGAAAACCCAAAAGGTAAAAAGTGCGCAGGCATGGAAGGCATCGTCAAGGAAGGCGCCGAGACCATAGAGGACTTCGAGGGAACGGTGCTGGATGCAGGACTTATCTCAGCCGCGCAGAGAGTAGAGCACTACGAAATCGCAGCATACGGAAGCGTGTGCGCGTATGCCGAACTGCTCGACCGATCCGAGGACCTGGGCCTTCTAAAGGAAACCCTGGAGGAAGAAAAGCGAGCGGACGAAAAGCTCACCGAACTGTCGGAGACAGTGAACCAGGAGGCTCTGGAAGGGGCACCGGTTGAGAAGGTGTCGGGGACCAAGCCAACGACGAAAGAGAATCAGCGTCTCCGCAAGACCAAGTCCGCTGCGTAAATTTGCACAGGATCAGGAAACGGCGTTCGCGCGAAGGAGTTACGTACTTCGCCCGAACGTCTTTTTTTAGAATTTCGGCGCGGCTGGCGCGGGCGTACGACGTAACGGCGAACGTCTCAGGACTCGGAGGAAATCATCGATTCGATGGCCACCATTAGTTCGCGGGACACTTCAGACTTGGTGACGTAGGCGCTGGCGCCTGCGCTGAGCGCAGCTTGCCGCATCAAAGAGGGTTCGTGCTGGCTGAGAATTACCATCTTGGAAAGCGGGGCCTCGTTCCGGATCACCTGAGCCGCTTCGAGGCCATTGAGTCGAGGCATGGTGATATCGAGGACAACCACATCAGGATTCAGTTCTCTTGTTCTCTCGACGGCCTCTTGACCATCCTTGGCTTCGCCGCAGACTTCCCATTCCGCGTGCGACTCCAACAAGGAGCGCAGGCCCCGGCGGAAGATCTCGTGGTCGTCGGCAATCAGGATTCGGATCGGAGGCATTTCAACGCTGGATGTGTCCCGCTGAGGCATTATAGGAATCTACTGTTACTGCGCCTTCGCATCGACCCGAATGAATCTCATTCGGAAGCCGGACACTACACAGTACGCTCCTTACTCATGCAGTAGCAAGCACACGCTCGCGCGCCTGTTGCTCCGCAGGAATAGTGACTTGCACAATCGTTCCCGGGTTCGCATTGGTCAGGCGCAACGTGCCGCCGAATTCCTCGACGCGTTGTCGCATGCCCCCAATTCCAACGCCCATTGTCCCCGGGCGAAATTTGGTTGTTCCCTCGTCCATACCCTTGCCGTTGTCACGGATCTCAATGACGACGTTATTCTCATCCCGCACCAGAGTCACACGGCTGGTAGTGGCCTCGGAGTGTCTAAAAACGTTGGTGAGGGCTTCCTGCACGATGCGAAATATGGCCGTTTCAAATTGCGGCGTAAGCCGCGGGAAATTGGCGGGCTGAACTTCGAGTGTGGTCTCAATGCCGCTGCGCTTGGTCAGACCATCGAGGTACCAGCGCAGGGCGGAAACCAGGCCGACTTCGTCCAACAAGGGTGGATGCAGGAGATGGGACATGGTACGAACCTGCTGGAGCGCGCGATCGATACTTCCGCTGGCTTCGACGGCGGACTGATCCTTGGACGCGGCGGAGCTTTGATTGACGATTCCGTCCACCGTCATCTTGGCCGCGGCAAGCTCCTGTCCGAGGCTGTCGTGCAGTTCCCTGGCAATGCGCCGGCGCTCTTCATCCTGCATCCGCATGAGCCGGCTGGACAGGTACCGTAGGGCCTCGGTCCGCTCCTCGACCACCTTCTCGAGCATCGCAGAATTCTCACGAATCGATTGTTCCAGAACCTTGCTGTCGTGGATGTCGGAGCACGTTCCGTACCACCTGAGGTTGATTCCATCTGAATCCAGAATCTGAATCGCACGAGCGCGAAACCAGCGGTGCTCCCCGTCTTTACTGCGAATGCGATACTCCGCTTCATAACTGTCCCCGGCTTGAAGACACTGTGCCCAGTGCTTCTGGATCTGCTCCCGGTCGTCAGGATGTACATAGTCCATCCATCCGAAACCGTCCGCCGATTCGGGCAACGCCCCCGTGTATTCGAAAAAACGCGCGCTAAGAAAGTCGCGCGAGCCATCGCCCCGGCTGCTGAAAATAATGTCTGGCGCGGTGCGCAGGATCGCGTCCAGTTGCTCGTTCTTCCGGTTGAGTTGCCCATTCAGCAGTTCCAGGGCTTCGGCCTTGGTCTCTAACTCTTTGGTTCGCTCGGCTACCCGTTCCTCGAGTTCCCGATTGAGCACGCGCAGTTGTTGCGCTTTGCGATGCAGTTCGGCAAACACGCTGACTTTGGCGCGCAAAAGCTCCGGAATGACAGGGACGGAAATGTAGTCTACCGCGCCGCGCTCATAGCCTTTGAGGCGATCCAAGTCCGTCAAATGGACAGCCGAAATAAAGATGATTGCGGTTCGATGAAATCGCGGGTGCTGGCGGATCATGCCGGCCAGCTCAAATCCGTCGATTTCAGGCATGCTGACGTCCATCAGCACGACGGCGACGTCCGACTTCAAAAGAAATTCCAGCGCCTCCCTTCCCGATGTCGCCTTGACGAGGTTCTCATCCAACTCTCCGAGGATGGCCTCGTAGCTCAGTAGCTTCGCAGGTTGATCATCCACCATGAGGATGTTCACCCGTTCTTTGGCGCTCATTGAACCTCCATTGAGCATTCCTCGCCGGCCGCAGGTACTAACGGTGGAGCCACATACGCAGGGCCGACAACAGTTGATCTGTATTGACCGGCTTGGCGAGGTATTCAGAGGCGCCTGCCTCCAGACACTTCTCGCGGTCGCCTTTCATCGCCTTGGCGGTCAGAGCAACGATCGGCAGCCGCCTGAACGACGCGTTCTCGCGAATGACCTGCATTGTTTCGTATCCGTCCATCTCTGGCATCATGATATCCATCAGGACAATCGCGATATCCGGGGTCGATTCCAGCATGGCGATGGCCTCACGGCCGGTTCCCGCGGTTAACACGGTCATTCCCCGGCGTTCCAATACACTGCTGAGGGCAAAAATATTTCTGACGTCATCATCGACCACCAGCACTTTCCTGCCCACCAGGGCCTCATCTGACCGGTGCAGCCGGTCGAGCATCCTTTGCTTCTCGGGCGGCAGGTTGGCAACCACTCGATGCAGGAACAACGCCGTCTCGTCGAGCAGCCGTTCCGGCGATTCCACCCCTTTTACAACTACACTGCGCGCCAGGGTGTGTAAACGGGCGTCTTCTTCCGGCGAAAGTTCCTTCCCGGTAAATACCACGACCGGCAATTCGCTGAGGGAGGAGGTGTCACGAATGCGCTCCAGGATCTCGAAGCCCGACATGTCGGGCAGCCGTAAATCGAGGACCATGCAGTCGTAACTCTCTCTTTCCAGGGCTTCCAAGGCTTGGCTCCCGGTCGCGACGACGGATATGTCGACATCATCGTGGCCGAGCAGCGCCTGGATCGTAGTACGTTCTGCTTGATTATCCTCCACGACCAGCAAGCGCTTGCGACGGGGGCTTGAATATTCCTTGATCTTATTAAGCGCGTCCGCCAAACCCTCGGGCGTCGTGGGCTTGGTTATAAACGAGAAGGCCCCGCGCGCCAAGCCTTGCTGCCGGTCTTCATCCAGGGTCAGCATTTGCACCGGGATATGCCGGGTGGTTGGATCCTGCTTCAGATGGTTCAGGACTGTCCAACCAAGCATGTCAGGCAAGAAGACGTCGAGGGAGACAGCGATGGGATGGTATTCGCGCGCCAGGGCGAGAGCTTCCATGCCGTGACTTGCCACCAGGACTTTGAAACCCCTGTCGCGAGCCAGATCAAGTAGCAGACGAGCATAATGCGAATCGTCCTCGACAATGAGAAGGACCGCATCCTCCGGCTGAACGCTCGCCCGATCGTCCGGGATGGATTCCAGAGGCTGCTCGGCGACGTTGACCGCACTCAGTTGCAAAGCGGGGGAGGCGGGGGAGGACTTCCGCTCTCTGGCGGTTGCGCCGGACAACGGGCCGGCGTACGTTTGTGGCAGGTATAGAGTGAAAGCGCTGCCCTTGCCAGGCGTGCTGCGCAGCTGGATTTCTCCGCCCAGCAAGCTCGCCAGCTCTCGGCTGATCGCCAGCCCGAGTCCGGTTCCTCCGTACTTGCGGCTAGTTCCAGCATCTGCCTGCTGGAAGGCCTCGAAGATGATCCTCTGCTTCTCCGTGGGGATACCGATTCCGCTATCGGCTACTTCAAAAGCGACGACGGATGCAGCCTTCGACAGGACGGGGTGATCTTCGCTCCAGCCTTGGGCGGCCAGAGATACCGTCATGCGTACGCTGCCCTGTTCGGTGAACTTGAACGCGTTCGACAAAAGGTTCTTGAGCACCTGCTGCAAGCGCTTTGAATCCGTAACCAGACTGCGTCCGAGTTGGGGATCGCTGCTCACCTCAAACGCCAGGTGCCGGTTCTCGGCCTCATGACGGAACGGTCGTGCCACCGTATCCAGAAGGCTTGTGAAGAAGACCTCGTCAGCCTCGACCGACACGGTGCCCGATTCGATCTTGGACAGGTCGAGAATATCGCTGATCAGGTTTAGCAAGTCGGTACCGGCGCCATGGATGGTACGGGCGAACTCCACTTGCTTGGCAGTCAAGTTGTGATCCGGGTTGTCCGTGAGTTGCTGTCCCAGCACGAGGATGCTGTTCAGCGGTGTGCGGAGCTCATGGGACATGTTTGCCAGGAATTCTGACTTGTACTTCGAAGTCAGCGCCAGTTCCTTGGCCTTCTCTTCGAGCGCACGCCGGGCTTGCTCAATCTCCCGATTCTTACGTTCAACTTCGACGTTCTGTTCAGCAAGCTGCTGAGCCTTTAGCGCCAGCTGCTCGTTTGTCTGCTGCAACTCTTTCTGCTGGGTCTGCAATTCAGCAGCGAGCTGCTGCGATTGCTTCAGCAGGCCTTCAGTCTGCATCGTAGCCTCAATACTGTTAAGTACGATGCCAATGCTCGAAGTAAGTTGCTCAAGGAATGCCAGATGCGATGCCGTGAAGAAGCTCAGCGAGGCCAACTCAATCACAGCCTTCACGTGATTCTCGAAAAGCACCGGAAGCACGACGACATTTCGAGGTACTGCCTCGAATAAGCTTGACCGTATGGGAACCGTCTGCGGAGGCAAGTCGGAGATCACAATGCGCCGCTTCTCCGCGGCACACTGTCCAACCAATCCCTCACCGCTCTTGAGGCGCCGCAGGTGGCCGTCTTCGCCGTCGCCGGCAAACGCCGCCAGCAACACCATGGCTTCTTCGCTCTCCATCTGGTAAATCATTCCCTGTTGGGCGTTGACTAGCGGCACCAGCTCTGACAGAAGCCTGCGACCGACGGTGGTTAGATCGCGCTGGCCCTGCAGCATGCCGGTAAAGCGCGCCAGGTTTGTCTTCAACCAATCCTGCTCCGTATTGCGATCAGTCGTGAGGCGCAGGTTGTCGATCATCGTGTTGATGTTGTCCTTCAGTTCCGCCACTTCGCCACGAGCCTCGACTTGAATGGACCGGGTTAAGTCTCCTTTCGTAACCGCGGTGGCGACTTCCGCGATGGCGCGCACCTGGTTCGTGAGATTGTCAGCCAGGAGATTCACGTTGCCCGTGAGATCCTTCCACGTTCCGGCCGCGCCCGGAACGTTGGCCTGGCCGCCCAGCCGGCCTTCCACGCCGACCTCACGCGCGACGGTCGTAACCTGATCGGCGAAGGTGGCAAGCGTGCCCGTCATGTTGTTGATGGTTTCGGCGAGAGCAGCGACTTCGCCCTTGGCATTCACCCGCAGCTTTTGGGTGAGCTCGCCATTGGCGACGGCCGTCACGACCTTGACGATGCCGCGCACCTGCTCCGTAAGGTTCGCGGCCATCACGTTCACGTTGTCGGTCAAGTCCTTCCAGGTACCTGCCACCCCTGGGACCTGGGCCTGACCGCCGAGTTTGCCTTCAGTACCGACTTCACGGGCGACACGGGTCACCTCAGCGGCGAAAGCATTGAGCTGGTCGACCATCGTATTGATCGTGTTCTTGAGCTCGAGAATCTCGCCTTTGACGTCCACAGTGATCTTGCGCGACAAATCGCCGCGCGCCACCGCGGTCGTCACTTCCGCGATGTTGCGCACCTGGGCGGTCAGGTTTCTGGCCATGGCGTTCACGGAGTCCGTGAGATCTTTCCAGGTACCGGCCACGCCGGGAACGTTGGCCTGTCCACCCAAGCGGCCTTCCGTTCCGACCTCGCGCGCTACTCGGGTAACTTCGGCCGCAAACGAACGCAACTGCTCGACCATCGTATTGAGAGTTTCTTTCAACTGCAGAATCTCGCCGCGGACGTCGACCGTAATTTTCTTGGAAAGGTCGCCCGTAGCGATGGCCGTGGCGACTTCAGCTATATTGCGGACCTGTCCGGTAAGGTTGCTGGCCATGAAATTGACATTGTCGGTGAGATCCTTCCAGGTTCCGGCGACGCCGGGCACCTGGGCCTGGCCCCCTAACTTCCCTTCCGTGCCGACCTCGCGGGCCACGCGGGTGACTTCGCCGGCGAACCCGTTCAACTGATCCACCATGGTGTTGATGGTGTTCTTCAGTTCGAGAATTTCGCCCTTCACGTCCACCGTGATCTTGCGTGACAGATCACCGCGGGCCACAGCAGTCGTCACCTCGGCGATATTGCGCACCTGTGCCGTCAGGTTTCCGGCCATCGAGTTGACCGAGTCGGTGAGGTCCTTCCAAGTGCCGCCGACTCCCGGGACCTGCGCCTGTCCGCCGAGCTTTCCTTCCGTGCCGACCTCGCGGGCGACGCGCGTAACCTCGCCCGCAAATGCGTTGAGCTGATCCACCATGGTATTGATAGTGTTCTTCAGTTCGAGAATTTCGCCCTTCACGTCGACCGTGATCTTGCGTGATAGATCGCCGCGGGCCACGGCCGTGGTTACCTCGGCGATGTTGCGCACCTGTGCCGTCAGGTTACTGGCCATCGAGTTGACTGAGTCGGTGAGATCTTTCCAGGTGCCGGCCACACCCGGGACCTGCGCTTGTCCTCCCAGTCTGCCGTCGGTACCAACTTCGCGGGCCACGCGGGTGACTTCCGACGCGAACGATCGCAACTGATCCACCATGGTGTTAATGGTGTCCTTGAGTTCGAGAATTTCGCCTTTCACATCCACCGTGATCTTGCGCGACAAGTCACCGCGCGCCACGGCGGTTGCGACCTCAGCAATGTTGCGCACCTGGCCCGTCAGGTTGCTGGCCATGAGGTTCACGTTATCGGTGAGATCCTTCCAGGTTCCGGCGACGCCGGGCACCTGCGCCTGGCCACCCAACTTCCCTTCCGTGCCGACCTCACGGGCCACGCGAGTGACTTCGCCCGCAAACCCGTTCAACTGGTCCACCATGGTATTGATGGTGTTCTTCAATTCGAGAATCTCACCCTTCACGTCCACCGTAATCTTGCGAGAAAGATCCCCTTTGGCTACGGCGGTGGTCACCTCGGCGATGTTGCGCACTTGACCGGTAAGGTTCCCGGCCATGGAATTCACTGAATCGGTGAGATCTTTCCAGGTGCCGGCAACTCCCGGCACGTTCGCCTGTCCACCCAAGCGACCTTCCGTGCCGACTTCTCTCGCCACGCGGGTCACTTCTCCCGCGAAGCGGTTGAGCTGGTCGACCATTGTGTTCAGGGTTTCCTTGAGCTGCAAAATCTCTCCGCGCACATCGACCGTAATTTTCTTGGAGAGGTCACCGCTCGCGATCGCGGTGGCAACGTCAGCGATGTTACGGACCTGTCCTGTCAGGTTGCTGGCCATGAGGTTCACGTTGTCGGTGAGATCCTTCCAAGTTCCGGCAACTCCGGGCACCTGTGCCTGCCCACCCAACTTCCCTTCCGTTCCCACTTCGCGTGCCACGCGGGTTACTTCGCCCGCGAATCCGTTGAGCTGATCGACCATGGTGTTGATGGTGTTTTTGAGTTCCAGAATTTCGCCCTTCACGTCCACGGTGATTTTGCGGGACAAGTCGCCCCTGGCCACGGCGGTCGTCACCTCGGCGATGTTGCGAACCTGGGCGGTAAGATTTCCAGCCATCGCGTTGACGGAGTCGGTGAGATCCTTCCAGGTTCCCGCCACGCCGGGCACAACCGCCTGTCCACCGAGCTTTCCGTCGGTGCCGACCTCGCGGGCAACGCGCGTTACTTCAGAAGCAAATGAACGGAGCTGGTCCACCATCGTGTTGATGGCTTCTTTGAGCTGGAGAATTTCGCCGCGCACGTCAACCGTAATCTTGCGCGAAAGGTCGCCACTCGCAACGGCCGTGGCCACTTCGGCGATATTGCGTACCTGACCGGTCAAGTTGTTGGCCATCAGGTTGACCGAGTCGGTCAAGTCCTTCCACGTGCCGGCGACTCCCGGCACTTGCGCCTGACCGCCAAGCTTGCCGTCGGTGCCTACTTCACGAGCCACACGAATCACTTCGGCTGTAAAAATGCCGAGCTGCTGAATCATGGTGTTGACAATATTTGCCGAGCGGAGGAACTCACCCTCCAACGGGCGTCCATCGACATCCAGACGCACGGTTTGAGTGAGATTACCCTGGGCCACGGCCGCAATCGCGCGAGTGACTTCTGCCGTGGGTCGAAGCAAGTCCTCGACCAGGGTATTGACCGAGACCTCGATTTGACCCCAAGCGCCCCTGGATTCATGGAAACGGGTGCGCTCGCGGGTTTTCCCTTCCTTGCCAACCGCCATCCCGACACGTTTCAAATCTTGGGCCATCTGCTCGTTAGCGGCGACGATCTCGTTAAAAGTGTCAGCAATCTTTCCCTCCAGTCCTGTCCAGGAGCCCGGTAGCCGCACGGAAAAATCCCCATCCCTCATGGTCTGAAGGCTGGAGAGAATCACAGCGAGACTTGGTACCTCCGCAGCGGTGGTGCGACCCCCGTTCTTGGGGGCCGCATTAGGTTCAAGATTTGCTGTTGCCGTAATTTGGTTGTTCGAGGTTTTTTTCATGTGCGTCGCCTGAGCTCATCCATCGCGTTCGAGATCATGAAACCGCCGGCATCTGGAATTCCGCCAGCCCAACGATTGCGTGTGTCCACAAGAGCGAGAAATCCGTTAGCCAAGAGAGAGATAGAACGGCAGATGTCCCTTCAAGAGGTCTACCACGAAAGCTTTAAGTCAAGCTCTACAGTGTTTGCTGTATCGGAGCCGCGTTTCGAGTCCGCGATCTCCTCCAACCCAAAGAACCGCAGGGAGTTCTCCGGGAGGCGCGTGGTGGTCTCCTCAAGGATTGTCCGGAGGCACGAACGGGTAGGCCCAGAGCTCCATCTGCCCCTCTAATTGACTATTTGAAGCAGGTGAAGCTTTCGCCATAACACTGGAGACTTGCAAGAGGAGCATATGTACAGCAAGAACTCGATAGCGAGGCACGGTGGGGAGCGGTAAGGTCTTATTAAACTCGTCACAATTTCAGATTTTGATTGGGTCAACCGAAAGCAGCGAGTCCTGTACGCCACCTTTGAAAAATGCAAAGAATAAGGGAGGATGACAAAATGGCTCCAAACGCGAATATGGTCAGTCGCCTGGCGTTGTGTGCCGCTCTCGCCGTCGGCTGCCTTGGGATAGTTTGGGCACAAGATGCGAGCAGCAGCGGGCAGACCGCTCCAGACAACACCAAAACAAACGCCCATCAACGAGCGAACGCGGAACCGACGGCGGACCAACAAAAGGAAAATTCCTCCGACCGGGCAATCACGCAGCAGATTCGTAAGGCGATTACGAAGGACAAGTCACTGTCCAGCTATGCCCACAACATAAAAATCATCACGCAGAATGGCCAAGTCACTTTGGCAGGGCCGGTACGCTCGGAAGAGGAAAAGAAGGCGGCAGAAGATGTCGCTGCCGGGGTAGCGGGCGCGAGCAAGGTCAAAAATCAATTGCAGGTAGCATCGAAACAATAAAACGTTCATTTCATTGAGGAGAATTTAACATGGCAGGAAAAAATACGGCAGTCTTTGGAATCTATTCAACCTATGCAGGCGTGGAAGAGTCGGTGGACGCGCTTAGGGCCGCGGGGTTTCGCAACACCGATGTGTCTGTGTTGTTCCCCGAAAACGTTGGGACCAAGGATTTCGCACACGAAAAGGGAACCAAAGCTCCCGAAGGCGCGACCGCGGGTGCCGGAACGGGTGCAGTGGTTGGAGGAGCGCTGGGATGGTTAGCAGGAATTGGCGCCCTGGCAATCCCGGGAGTCGGCCCCTTTATCGCGGCTGGTCCAATCATGGCCGCACTGGCGGGCGTCGGAGTGGGAGGAGCGGTCGGTGGCATCGCTGGAAGCCTGATTGGAATGGGAATTCCCGAATATGAAGCCAAGCGCTACGAAGGTCGAGTGAAGGATGGTGGGATTTTGCTATCGGTGCACTGCGACAGTTCGGACTGGACCAAGAAGGCCAAGGAGATTCTTGAGCGCACCGGCGCACAAGACGTTTCATCGGCCGGTGAAGCCAGTGCTGACTTCCAAAAGACGGACAAACCGATGAAGCGTGCAAGCTAGACCGCGCGCATCAGGCACTCGGTAACAGCCGTTCCCGGCGACGAGGAACTCCGCAGCAGCACGAAGCGGGGATTCCGTCACCGGTGAACGGCTGTTTCTTGAATTTGCTGTTTGTGGCTTCGGTGGTCGGGCGTCGAGCCCATCACGGCCGCCCTGGGGTGTTATTCGCGCACGATGGAGGTGCAGTTGTAGCATCACGTCCCGCCCCTATGCCCCCTACCAACGACTCTCCTAAGAATCTCATTTCCAAACTAGGCCCGGGGCTTGTGACTGGCGCGTCCGACGACGATCCCAGCGGCATCGGCACCTACTCGCAGATTGGGGCACAGTTTGGCTACGGGATGCTCTGGACGATGGTCGTGTCCTATCCCCTGATGTCGGCGTTCCAGGAAATCTGCGCCCGAATCGGGCGAGTCACGGGACATGGCATCGCCAATAACATACGGCTGCGATATCCGAGGCTGTTGTACGGCATGGTTGGCCTGGTGGTGTTGGCCAACATCTTCAATCTGGGGGCGGACGTTGCGGCTATGGACGCTGCTGCCCGATTGCTTGTGCCTGGCCCCACTGCCCTGTACGGAATTTTATTTGTGGTGGCTTCGGTGCTGGCGCAGTTCCTGATTCCTTATCACAAGTATGTCCTTTACTTGAAATGGCTCACGCTGTCGCTTTTTGCTTATGTGGCCGCCGCTTTTTTTGTGCACGTTTCCTGGTCCGAGGTGCTCCGCAACACGTTCGCTCCCCGAATGTCCTTCAGCAAACCATACTTCCTGGCTCTGATCGCAGTGTTGGGAACAACGATCAGCCCGTACTTATTCTTCTGGCAGGCTTCCCAGGAAGCGGAGGAAGTGAAGACAACGCGGGGCGAGAAACCTCTGCGGCGTGCGCCGAGCCAGGCATTCGCCCAATTCAGTCGCATTCGAACGGATACTTATCTCGGGATGGCATTTTCCAATCTCATTGCTTTTTTTATCATTCTCACCACGGGGGCCACACTGCACGTAGCTGGTGAACGCGACATTGGCACCGCAGCTCAAGCTGCGAAGGCGCTCCAGCCCCTGGCCGGGCGCTGGGCTTCTTGGCTATTCTCTGCGGGCATCATTGGAACGGGCCTGCTAGCCGTCCCGGTCCTCGCAGGCTCCGCCGCTTACGGTCTGGGCGAAGCATTCCGATGGAACGTAAGCTTGGAACGCAAACCGGCAGATGCCAAGAAGTTTTACGGCACGATTGCGGTCTGCACGTGCCTGGGTCTCCTGCTGACCTTTACCGGGCTTGATCCGATCAAGGCATTGTTCTGGGCAGCAGTGCTCAACGGCCTGGCATCGGTCCCTCTGATGATCATCATCATGGTCATGGCGACCAGTCGAAAAGTGATGGGAACCTTTGTGCTGCCGTCTTATCTTAAGGCGCTTGGGTGGCTGGCGGCGGTCGTGATGAGCATGGTATGCGTCGGTTTGGCCCTTACGTGGCGTATGTAAGGTCGCCGCGAAGATTCTGAGGCGCCGCCGAGATCTCCCGAGCCTGCGCGTTACGGCGCTCCGCCTGCAGAATCGCTGTAATATCCGGTGCGGGTGCGAACCCGAAGTTTGCGGTGAGTACCATCATAAGCGCTGACTTCGATGGCGTGATAGTTGTGGCCGGCGGTGGTGCTGGAAGACTTGTATCCGATCACATACTGACTGCGGATGGCGGCCGCGATGTTGCGTGTAATGGAGTCCACCTGTTGAACATCAGTCGGGAAATAAGCCGCTCCTCCGGTGTTCTGGCTGATCGCCTGCAATGATCGAATGGCCGCGTTCGTTCGCTTAGCTGGGTTCAACAGCGCAATCATGTAGACTACCGGGCCGTCTTTTTGCTGCAACTGCTGCACCGCTTCTTCGAGGGATTCCTGGCTTGCATTGTCCTCCCCGTCGGTCACGACCAGCAGCACCCGCTTCTGCAGCCCCGCACTTTGCTTCATGTGCGAGGCAGAAGCAACAATTGTGTCGTAGAGCGCAGTACTGCCTCGGGTTTCTATCTTTCCCAGGGCCGCTTGCAGCTTGCTCACGTCATTCGTGAAGTCCTGATCGAGGTAGTAGGCTTCGCCGAAATTCACAACGAATATCTCGTCCTGCGGGTCGCTGGAGCGAGCCAGGTTCAGGGCCGCCTGGTTGACTGCCTCGCGCTTCGGACGCATCGACCCTGAGTTATCGATCAGGATGCCTAACGCTACCGGTACCCGCTCCTGGTGGAAAGAGGTTATCTGCTGCTGCTTCCCATCCTCGTAAACCCGGAATTCATCCTGGGGCAGGTTCGAGATCAGATCGTTCTGCTGGTCGACGACCACCGCATGCAAAATCACTTCTTCGACTTTTTTCCGGAAGACAAATTGCCCGGCTTCGCCTTGTGGATCCTGGGACCCCGGAGTCTGACCGCCGGTTGCGGCGTCATCCGGAGTAACACTGGGAGATTGCGAAGTTGTTACCGGCGGACCCGGGGGCGAAGCTTGTGGTGGATTCTGCGCGCCTGCGGACAGGTACGCGACCGCGGCGAAACATGCAATGGCGACAGCCCCGCTGACTGCGTGACGCATCCTGTGGACAGACTTCAGCGGCACTTTGAATCTGCTGCCCCTATTGTCAGGCTTAAAGAGGGCTCTCAAGGGACCCATTAATTCTGCGCCTCACCTGGTTGCGGACCCCACATGGATGAGGCGAAGAGCACGCGGGGTTGTGCGCCGACTAGCACCGGGGAGTAAAAGTGATGCTCTGCTGCGGATACGCATAATATTGCGGGATGCAGATAATAATGATGAGGGTTGGACGGCTTGGATCAGTGTCCGGACACTGGATTCATGGTTTGCTGATACTGAAGTATCAAACAAGAATAGGCAGGCAATAGTCCCCTGTTACGGTAAGCCGAAGGTGGTGGCCCGTGCATCTGGAGACATCCGGGCCAGTCAGGGGAAAGTGGTTCGGCCCGGACGAAGAAGACGTCCAGGCCGGGGTCTAGAAGCAGGAAGTGATGGGGGTTGTCTGCCCCGAGGCCAAGTGGTTGAAATAGGTGACGTTATCGGGGAAGTTGTAGGTCCCGTTCGCGCCCAGGGTTTGGTGTTGCCACTTTACGAGGCCGTACGGCTTGGCAACGTGAAATTCTTCCTTATTCGCGCAGTTGGCGTAATTCGCGTCGCAACTGTAGCGATAGCTAATCACCAAGGTCTGCAAATTACTGGGCAGTTGGCCCCCTAGAGTTTCCTTGTATGGGCCCCAGACCTCATTGATGACATGGCCAAGATTTTTGGTGACGAAGGTGTTGCAGTCCGAGTGAATCTCATAGGTGGAGTCGCTGATCTTTACACTTGATCCGGGGTAGCCACCCTTGGCATACCGCGGAACCAGCGGGAGGTTGAACTTTCCGAGCCTGGGGCTGTGAAAAACCTTAAAGGTCCGCGGATTCAGCCAATCAAGTTCGGTCACCCAGAGATAAATGTAGTTCTTGTCGTACAGTTGAATATCCCAAGGGTAGCCTGACATGGCCTTCGTCCAATACATGCGACTTGACGTTTTGCTGGTGAAGAGGGGATTGGCGGTTCCCGCCATGTGGTGATCGCTGCTCAGGGTGGGACTCATCGTCATCCAGCTGAGCATGTCGTATGTCGTCGCTACGTAGGTTTTTGCAACGGGAGTGAGCTTGGGATCTGCGGGATTCGACGTGTTGACGCCGCACGCCGTCAGACACAGCAGTAGGGCAAGTACCGGGAGATACTTCATCGACTGAATTCCTCAGGATGGGTTGGTCCTGCTAGGAATAAGGTATTAGCTATATTGTCAATACAATAGATTACGGAGGGACATCGGGCGAACTGCTTAGAAAGTTCCCTTTTATCTAAGGGGAATACCGGAGCAAATTGTGAAGGCGGAATCGATCAGGGGGGCAAATGCCAACACGTTTCTTACCGGGAACGAGATCCATCTCCCAGAAAGCAGATGGATCTCATTCCCGACACCTCACGTTTTACCAATAGGTAAACGTTAAGCGGTCAAGCCAGATGGAGTAGGGCTGCTGTTTGTAGTTGCCATCCTGCTGGTAGTTAATCGTGATGCCGTACCAGTTGGTAGGGGTCGGACTCTCGTAATAATTCAGGTTGGCAACCTTGCCGTTCAGCGAGATCGACTGGAAAAGCAAATGATTATCGGAGGTTCTCTGCGCTTGAATCACAAGGTGGTTCCAGGAGTTGTTGACGGGATCGCAGGGGATTCCGGTCGGGTGCCACTTCTGTCCGGGATTGTCCCAGATGTCCCACTCGTGTCCCCCTGCAATTCTGCACTCATGGCCCCAGATAAACGACTGCCCATTCACGAACTGGTTGATGTCGAACTCGAGCGCCTGCGACGAAGCGATGTCTGAAGCGTAGAAATAAACGTCATAGGTGAAGTTATGGACCTTGGGGACGATGGACCGATCGGTATCGGGAAGACCCTGGGAAGAAAAATCTCCAATCAGGTGGTTGTTCCACAGAGCATCGGAATACAACGTTTGTCCGCCGACATCCATGCGAGCGGCATTGCCCGTCAGCGACGGAGAGGAAACACCTTGTGTCATTGACCATGACGTTTCCGGGCCTGCGGGCTTGCAATAAGGGCAGATGTTGTACAGCGGCGGGAGGAGCGCGTACCCAGTCCAACCCGACTTCTGATGCAGGTTCGCAAATTGACCGGATGGTCCCCCAGAGCCACCTGACCCCACGGTAATCGCCACCGGGGCCGTCGATGTGCCACCGCAGTTGTCCCACTCCTGGACGACGGTGTGATACGTTCCTGCGGGCAGAGTCAAAGTGGTATTCAACTGGCTGCCATTCCCCTTGTACGCCAGAACGCCGGGCGCAGGGTAGATCCCCATTGCAGCGACACCCGCCTTGCAAGCGGTGGTCGCGGAAGCCACGAATTGGACGGTCGGGCTCACCCTGGCATTGTTCGCCGGCGCGGTGACCACCACAGAACCTCCGGAAACAGAAGTTCCGGCCACATTAATCGTGACTGGTGTTTTTGCTGACCCTCCACAGTGATCCCACTCCTGTACCACCGTGCTGTAAACACCCGGATTCAACTTTAGAACCGTATTCAAACTCGCTCCCTGCACCGTATACGCCAATACTCCCGGAGAGGTGTAGATCCCCATGGCCGCAACTCCGTTCGCACAGCCACTGCTGGCGGTGGCGACGTATTGCACCTGGGTACTGACCCTTGCGTTATTCGCTGGAGCCGTGACCTGTACCTCGGCGGCGTTTCCTTTCACGACGATGGTCACGTTCGCCTTGCTGACTCCACCACAATTGTCCCACTCCTGAATAACCGTCTGATAGGTGCCGGGACTAAGCGACAACTCGGTGTTGAGAGTGGCGCCATTGGTTACGTAGGCAAGGACATTGGGCGCTGTGTAGATGCCCATTGCGGATACCCCCTTGGCACAAGGGGTGGTCGCAGATGCGACGTATTGCACGGTGGTCGCTACGACGCTGTTATTCGCTGGGGCTGACACGGAGACCGTCGCGAACGCAGGGGCTACGGCGCCCAGCGCGAAAATCATCGCCAACATCCTCATGGGGGAAAACCTTCCTGGTTTGGAATCAGAACGAAGTACACAGCGCAGTATCTTGTTGGATTTTGGCGATTCTAGGCGCAGCCCACGAGGAATCTCAAGGAAACGAGGCTAATCGTTTTACTCGAAGGTTCTAAGACCTGTGACCTAAGGGTTTCTTTAGAGGATGGCCGAGGAAGTGCGCGTGAGAGGCGCTGCAACGCCGGTGGCAAGGAGCCCATTCTGTAAGAAATCGCCGTGCACCCGCGGCCGCGCGAGAGTGGGCTTTATCACGCGCCCAAGGCGAGGAATCAGGCAGGGCTGTAAATGCTTAAGGCGGGAGGCGTGAGCCGACAATCTATGCGCCGGCTCGCGCCCGAGGTGGATGGAATCTTACAGGTTCACGGAACTCATGTTAGCGACGTTTGCTTTTTGCACCATCGGGCGAACTCTGTAGGTTGCCCCACCCGCACGTGTATGACTTTCGCGCGCAAAAGTTTTCCGACGCACAAATTTTCAGACGCGCAAAACTTTTCAGACGCGCAAAACTTTTTCCACTTTAGGCGCACAAAAACACCCGCGAATGCCTCCCAGCAGGCACCCGGCTTACTCGCGTCGATAGGCTTACAGGAAAGCACATATCGGAATACGGCCCGAGCCCGATGTCGTACAGGAGATCGGACCCTGTATCTTCTGCATACGAACGGACGCTGTCCGCGACGCTGTCCGCAGAGACAACGGGGTATGAATAACGTGAAGGTCGCCGCCACGAAGATAAAGAGCAATCATAGTCATAGTGAGGAACGCGAGACCGACACCGTCCTCGTTCACAAAGCGCTGGAGGGTGACGGAGACGCGTTTGCGACGTTATTTCAGATCCATAAAGGGCGTGTGTACGCGGTATGCCTTCGCATGACCAATAACCCGGCAGACGCTGACGATCTTACGCAGGAGGCTTTTATTCAGGCCTTCCGAAAGCTAGCCAGCTTTCGCGGGGAGTCCGCTCTCTCCACATGGCTCCATCGCGTGGCCGTGAACACGGCGCTGATGCATTTTCGCCGTCAGGCGGGTTCCCACACCTCGCTCGATGAGCCGGTCGACGGGGAATCGGGCAAACGGGAATTCGGTCAACACGATCTTCGGCTGGACGAATCCCTCGACCGAATTGCGCTCTCCCGCGCCCTGGAGGCGCTTCCCCCGGGATACAGAACCATCTTTGAGCTGCATGAGATTGGCGGGTACGGACATCGAGAAATCGCCAAGCTCCTGCGTTGCTCCGTCGGAAATTCGAAATCGCAACTGCACAAGGCGAAACAAAGAATACGTGAGTGCCTGGTTTCACGTCGACACCTCGCGAGGCATCTGGAAAAGGCGATGAAGGAGGGCTTGGCGCGACGAACCGAAGTCAGAAGCGATTCACTTCTCGGAAAAACACGGGCTTCTGTACCCGAAGCGCGTTTGGCAATTCCAGATGGCGGCCGCCGCACGCCATCACCGAATACACCCGCCCTGGTTCTCGGATCCTCGATCCAGGACCTGGCGGAAACGGCCATTTAAGGGGATATCTCGTGGAGCTTGGAGCACTGGTCGTAACACAGGGTCGCGATCTCAATCAACCCTCAAGGGGGGCCAATTTCTGGGGTTCATCGTGGCCAGTCGTTGGGAAAACGGTTCTGCAAAGGTGGATCGAACGCGTCCGCGACCTGGGCGTTGGCATGGTATCGGTTGTGGATCATGACGTTCAACCACCGGCGCGCATCGTGGACTGGGCCAAGGAAGGAGTCGAGCAAATTCTGCTCATTCTTTCGGGTTCCTACGCCGAGATCGATCTCGCCGATTTGATCAACTTTCACCATCGCGGGCGAAATCGGATCACCCGGGTTTTCGACAAGCAGGGCCCGGTAGGGGTAACCCTTCTCAATCGGGGAGCTGTCCTTAAGAGCGAAACACGTCCATATCCGGGCACGCGCTCCTCGCGCTACGACTTTATGGGATACGTTTCCCGCCTTTCGTCAACTGTGGCTTACCGGCAACTCGTGCAGGACGCTTTGGAGGGACGATGCGGAATTCAGCCGACGGGCCTTCAAACGGATGAAAAGGTTTGGATCGACCCGACCGCTTATGTGGATCCCTCGGTGCAAATCCAAGGTCCGTGCTACATCGGCGCACACAGCCGGCTGAATGCCGGGGTGATCGTCACCGGTTACTCTTCGGTCGAACGCAACTGCGAAATTGACATCGGAACCACTTTGGATCATGCGTGCGTCCTCCCCAATACGTATCTTGCGCCCGGATTGCACGTGAGAAATTCCGTGGTTAACGGAACTCGACTGGAGCAGCTTGATCGAGGTGTAACAGTGGACTTGGGCCCCATGGGCCTTTCAGCGCGCAGAACGCCCACTCGACCTGAAGCGTCCCCGGCTGCGACTGCAGGCGGGACGGGCGCGCAACCTGTCCCTTGTAACGATAGCGGTGTCGTGACACGGGAGGATCGCGCTCATGACTAAGGGTCCGGTGCTGGTTAGGCAACTTCCACAATGCAGCGGCAACTCGCGCCGCAACTCTTTTCTATCGGAAATTCAAACGCTCGCTGAGAAGACCTACCGGCCGCGGCTGGTCCTTGATCTGTTGGGGTCGCCTCGCATAGAGCCGGACGCCATCGACTTGCTTCTGGAGTGCGTCGAGCAAGTAGAGCGCGCGGACGGCCGGGTGTCTGTTGCCGTGGACTGCCCAGAGACGGCCGTGATTCTTGAATTGACCCGGCTCAACACTGTTCTCGATATGTTCTCTTCGGTTTCTGACGCTGTGGGCGGTGAGATGTTGCACAATCTGGAACCTCATGGTGATCCGCAGCAGTTCGCCGCATAGTGGGCTTGCCCAGGTCCGCGGACCGGGCAAAGGAGCGTGAACGTCGATGAATAACGGAATTCGGCGGATCCCGAATGTAATCCTGGTTTTCGTCCTGTCCAGTGCCGTCGTGATGTACGCGGAGCCTCTTCCGCAGCAACCCGACCAGACGCAGCCAACGCAGGTGCCCGATGTTTCCAACCAGCCGCAACCTTCGTCCCAAAGTTCCGACAGCGGAACTTCTGCGGTTCCTCCGGTCCATAATGAATTACCAGATGCTCCGGCGCCTGCGCAGCCAGTTCAGCAAGGCCAGAGCGATCCGCAGCAGCCGAGTCCAAACTCGGTGCCCTCGGGGGCAGCTGGCGCAAAGGCGCCCACAGTAAAGGGCGCTCCCGCTTCCCGACCGGTGGGAGCCGCTATCGCGCCCGCGAAGCAGAGGCAGCGACGATCGCTCCTGATTAAAGCAGGACTGATCGCCGGTGCTTGCGTTGCGGTAGGTTCGGCATTTGCCTTGTCGAAGGCAAGCCCCTCCAAGCCGCCAGGAGCACCGTGAAGAGAACGATTTTGCCAGCCGGCTTGTTGCTATTCCGTTCGGCTCCGTCCTCCGGTGGCATGACCGACCTATGACTCATCAGATTGGGCGCATTGTCACTTTCTCCGGGATCGATGGCGCGGGCAAGAGCACGCAGATCGAATCTGTCTCGGCGCAATTGACTCAACTGGGCTACCGCGTCGTCCGCGTGGCGTTCTGGGATGACGTTGCGGTGCTGCCGAAGTTCCGCGCCGGGGTGAGCCTGCGCGTTCTACGAAAGACGCGCGGCCGAGAACAATCCGTTCCGCTTCGAAGCGACAAGAACGTCCGAGCCTGGTACCTGACGCTGATCCGGTCGATTTTCTACTTGCTTGACAGCTTGCGTCTCCGCAGGGTGGTGCGCCGTCTCCAGGGCGAAGACTGGGACTTCCTCATCTTTGACCGGTACATCTACGACCAGGTGGTACAAGTTCGAGCGCGACACGCGCTGGCGCGCGGCTATATTCGACTGCTTATTGCCCTCGCTCCAACGCCGGACTTTAAATTTGTTCTGGACGCTTCTCCGGACGAGGCGTTCAGCAGGAAGCCGGAATATCCCCTGTCGTTCATGCACGAGTACCGGCGGGCATTCCTCGGTCTGCGGGATTTCGTGCCCGGGCTAAGCATCATCCCCCCCGCAAGCATTGCAGAGGTACAGCAACGGATTCTTTCACGCTTGCTCCTCAGCTTCGCTGCCGACAATGAAGAAGGAGAGTGTGGTCTGGGTCATTCGCCCCGCGCACTTCGGCCTCAATGATTCCCAGTAGCACAAATTATGCAGCACGCAGCGCGAGAAAAAGGCGCACAACTTGTCTATCGCGTGATGTCATCTCAGACTCACTTTTATCTCCGGAGACGTCGGCAATGGACGGTTATCTGCACGAGAAATTTGCGCTGATTGTACCCACCCTCAACGAAGCGGGAAATATTGAAACTCTGCTGAGCAGGGTTCGCGATGTTCTGGAACCGCTCAATCTCTCCTACGACGTAATCGTGGTTGACGACGGCAGTACCGACGGTACGCCAGATATCGTGCAGGAGTTCGCCCGGACGGATGCTCGCGTCAAGATTCTGTCGCGCCACGAGGAGAGAGGATTGGCGGGCGCGGTGATCCACGGGTGGAATCATTCGGATGCCGAACTGCTTGGCGTCATCGATGCCGACTTCCAGCATCCTCCCGAGTTGCTCCCCGCGCTGTTGAACGCGATGGCGGAGGGCCACGATGTCGCGATTGCAAGCCGGTACGCTGCCAAGGACGGCGTGCGTGGATGGAACCCGTTTCGTGTAGCTATATCGCGAGCCAGTACCTGGGCAACCTTCCCCCTTCAGCGCAAGGGTCTGCGGGTGAAAGATCCGATGTCCGGATTTTTCATCGTGCGCAGGGAGACGATTGACGGCCTTTCGTTCGAGGCCAAAGGTTTCAAACTGCTTCTGGAGATCCTGGTACGGGCGCCGATTCGTTCGGCTCGAGAAATTCCGTTCCACTTCGGCCGGAGACACGCCGGCAAGAGCAAAGCCGGAGCCGCGGTGGCCTTCCACTACCTGCAGTTGCTCGGGAAGCTGTCTCGGGATCTGTTCCTGAAGCCGAGCCCACAATGAAGATCGCGCTCGTAACTGCGTTTCCACCTAGTCGACAGGCTCTCAATGAATACGGCTTCCATATTGCCGATGAACTCCGGCAAAAGCCTGGGATAGAACTGACAATTTTAGGCGACGATCTAGCCGGACCGATGCCCGAGTTGCCGGGATTTTCGGTGATTCGTTGCTGGGGCTTCAACCGCATCGGAAATGCGTTCTCTCTGGTGCGTGCCATACGCCGGGTTAAGCCCGACATCGTCTGGTTCAATCTCGGGTTTGCCAGTTTCGGCGGCAAGCCACTGCCGGCATTCTTTGGCCTGACAACGCCCGTCATCGCACGACTTTGCTCCTGCCACACCCATGTCACATTACATCAGCTTTTTGAGACCGTGAATCTCGCGGATGCGGGCGTGAAGGCTCCGGCCATATATCGCGCGGCCGGTCGAGTCGCCACCCATTTGCTGTTATCGGCCAACTCGCTCTCGGTGCTGTTGCCCGCCTACCATCACACATTACGGAAGAAGTACCGCCGCGGGGCGGTGAATGTACGTCACCATGGAATTTTCGCCAGCCGTCCAGAACCGCCCAATTTCGCTCTCCGGGGCAACCCTGTTCACCGCATTCTCGCATTCGGCAAGTGGGGCACCTACAAACGACTGGAGCTGCTGGTGGCTGCTTTCGAGTCTGTTCAAGCCGACCTGCCGCCCACCGAGCTTGTGATCGCCGGAGGTGACCATCCCAAGATGTCGGGCTATGTTCAGGGAGTTGCAGACCAGGTCAAACACAATCCGCATATAAAGTTTCTGGGTTATATCCCGGAGGAGGCGTTACCTGACTTGTTTCGTACGGCAAGCCTGACAGTTTTGCCCTACACCTCATCCGCGGGATCGAGTGGAGTCGCGCATCTGGCGTGTCAATATGGCCTGCCCATCCTCGCTCCCGACATTCAAGATTTCATCGAACTGGCTCAGCAAGAATTCGTTTCCATGGAGTTCTTTGCGGCCCACAATGTAGAAAGCCTGGCGAACAAACTGCTTGGTTTGTTTCAGTCGCCGGAGCGGCTCGCGCTCATGGCACAACAAAACTTCAGTGCCGCTTTGCAGATGAGCATGCCTCAGATTATCCGGCAGTACATTCATTCTTTCGATATGCAACAGCGCGTAAAGATGCTCAAAGCTTTCTCCCGCCTGCGCCGGTCCAGTCGCTGGATGCCAACGCGAAGTTGGACGGCGCGCCAGTTGGAAAGGAAACTTGTCTCCTGGAACCGGCTTGACCGGCCTTCGTCAGGCCTCTAATTGCTGGACCGTTCTCAGCGGGTAAGCGAGCGCGCAGCCCTTGCTTAGCGGTCTGGGCGGGAGGACCCGCTCGGAACACGCCGCGGCTTCCTCCCCCCGTATCTAGGGCAAACGGTCCAAATAGCAAGGGCCGCCGGTATTCTGTGTAGGTATCGGGGACGGAGGAGAGACCCACGGCGGATTGACGAAATCGAAGAACTCGGTCATATCCATCTGCGCAGCATCCCGCTTGGTCAGCGCGGGCACATCGAAGCGGGTTTCGATTAACTTGAGAATCGCCGTGTAGTCCGCAACGGTGTGTGACACGTAATGTTTCTTCGTGAAGGGTGAGATGACAACCAGTGGAATGCGATAGCCGGTGTAGACAAAGTCGCATGTGGGTCCGGTCACAGGTGGCCCACCAGTGAGCGGTGCTGTACACACATCCCCCGGAAGCAGATCTGAGGGGGCAATGCCGTCTGGACTCACTGTCGGCTGGGGCGGCACGTGATCATAAAACCCGCCGAACTCATCGAACGTCAGAAGGAAGATGGAGTCCTTCCAGGATGGGCCATTCATCAGAGCGCCCACCAAAGTCGACACGTAATTCGCTCCCGCCTGAACGCTGCAGCAAGGGGGATTGGCATCGAAGTCAGCGGGGTGCTCGTCCAAGCCAACCTCCGAAGGCGGCTCGATCAGCGCGACCTGCGGAAGCGTGCCATTTTGCGCATCGCTGATGAATTGGGAATCAGGGACGATGTTTTGGGAGAACTGGCTCAGAATGGTCTGCCCGTATGTAAAGTTCTGAATGTAACTCAGCTGGTATAAGCACTGCGCCGTAGTGCAGCCGTTCGCTCCCGGATGCACATAGATTTTCCAGGTGATGCCGGCCTGCTGAAGCTCCTGAAAAATCACGGGAGCGGTCAGAAGAGTGCTGTTCGCTTTAAGTTCATAAGCGTGCCCTTGGGAGGTCCCGGCAAGAAGATACATCCGGTTGGGAGGCGTACGGGTCATTACGGGTGAAAACCACCGGTCCGAGGTGGCGAAGTTCGACGCCATGAAGTAGTAATAGTTAAGGTCGCTTCCGTCGTAGTAACCCATCGCCCTTTGTCCCATAACGTCATTGAACGGAGGCTGTATGGCGCGCGCATCATGAGCAGAGGTGAAGACGAACCCATCCAGGGTGGCGCACTGTCCGTTCGACGAGCAGGTAGAAGTCGAAGGATCCGCCAGGTTGAAGTCCACGTGACTCTCATTCCAGGAAGGACTTGGATTTTCGACGCACTGGGTAATGAGGTGGTAGGACTGCACGAGGTTACTGGGATCCACTTTGCAATCGTTTGCCGGGAACGGGGATGCCGGATCGCATCCAGGATTGGTCGGCGCGGGCCCGGAAGGAGAACTCAAGGGAAATTGCGGTAAGCCATCCAACGCCTGGTCGGGGTATCCGTAATCGGCCCAGTATTGGCGCATCGCTCCGAAGTAGTGATCAAACGACCGGTTTTCCTGGGCCAGAACGATGATGTGATTCACAGAAGTCTTCAGACTGTTTCCGGTGGGAGTTCCTGTAGGCGCCGGGCCCTTGGCCAGTCCCTGACACCCGATGAGGACACACAATAGAGGAACTATAACTGCCGACAATAACGCGCTTGCTGACCGACGATGATTAGCCATGACACGACTCCTGGGGCGACTTTGAAATGACGCAAAGCAAATAAGGACGAAAATGCTCAAACGGCTTGTACCTCACTCATCCGCCTGGGGAGAAACGGGCGGCCGGTTAGCCGGGGGAGGCTGGGGGCTTGCCGGCAGCTCCGCCTGTGGTGCACTCGGCGGCGTTGACGGTTGTGTTCCCTGGGGAGTGACATCGCGGTCCGGGAGTTGTGGCGGCGGCAAGGGAGGAGTGGGTACTCCCAGCGGCTGTTGCTTGGGTTCATTCGCGGGCGGAGAAGCACTGTTGTCGCGAATCATCAACTGAATCGGGCGGCGGGCACGACGCTTCGTCAGCTGAATCGATTTCAAGGTAGCGTCCACGGCACCTTGATTCGTTTCCGCAAGCGGGCCCACCTTGCGTCCTTCGGCATCGGCGCGGGTAGCGTAAGAAACCCGCTCATTCGCCTGGCGGGCAGTGCGAGCCGCTTCGTAATACATTTCCGCTGTTTCGCGGTCCCCGTTCAGTTCATCGATATACCCAAGGTTGTTAAGCGTAAATGCGTTCTGGGGGTCGAACTGGTAGGCTTCTGCGAAGAATTTGCTCGCTTCCGCAGTGTCGTTGTGGTTTAGAGCGGCGACACCTCTTAGGTTCAATCGCGCGACCTGGGCATCCGTGCCTTCCCCTTTGGCGAGGGCCTGGGTTACGGCATCAGCGTTGTGGGCTGCGATCTCGCTGATTGTTTTTCCGCGCCACTTTTTCAGCGGAGTCAGCACGACCCGCTCGTCCGAGTGCATGCTTGCCGCCTCCGAGTAGTACTGCAAGGCGGCTTGCAGGTCACCCTCGGATTCCATCACGTATCCCAAGCTGTCCAGAAGAAACGGATTTTTTGGATCTGTACGCAGGGCATTCTTCAGGACAGCCTCAGCCTCGAACACCCGGCCTTTCTCCAGCAAAGTCATCGCCCGGAAGTTCGCCTTGTTTCCCGGGAACTCCGAGGTCTGGGAGGACTGGAATGCCATGTTGACGGGCTGCCCCTTCAGGCCTTTCTTACTGGCGTCATCGATCACCGCTTCCGTGCTGGTATTGGCGGCGAGCTGGTAGTACTTCAAAGCACGGTCCACATCGCCCTCCAGCTCCGCGATGTAGCCCAAATTGTTCAGCGTAAAGGGATCGTCCGGATCAAGCAGATAGGCTTTCACGAACCGTGCCTTCGCTTTGTTGACACGGCCACGCTTCAGCTCCTTGACTCCGTCCCGGTTCAACTCCTGGACGGGGGTGGAGCGGCTTCCCTTCGGCAGGTTAATTCGGAGGTCCCCCGCGTGGGCGATCGTGGCTACGCCCGCGAGAAGGGTAATGAAGGCGACAGGAACAATCCCCACCTTCCTGCAGGTCGTTTTGGCCGGAAGCAGCTTCATAGCTCGCACCTTTGATGCCAGCCGGAGCAGTACCGTTTGGTCCGTATTCTGAGTTTTTTTATCCAACCATCGGGCTTTTCCTTATCATCCAAAGGCTGGCATGCGTTTTAACTTTTTGCTATGGGGAGTAGTGTCGACGGCAGTTCTGCATTCTGCCTGTCTGGCCCAATCGGTCACAACGCCGACTCCGCTGCACGTGGAGGTTGAGGACAAATCTCCAGCTCCCGATCCCCTGTTGGATTTGCCGCCCCTGCCGAAGGGAGAGGTCAGCCTTATTGGTGGCACGGTGGCCAAAATGGACCCCATCTTCGACCGAATGGTGATACGGGCGTTCGGCGGCCGAGACATCACGGTCGATTTTGACGTGCGCACCACAGTCCTGCGCGGGACGAGCGCCGTTTCGCCGCGCGAAATCCGCCCGGGTATGAGGGTCTATGCCGACACCATCCTGAAGGACCGCCGAACCTTCGCCAAGACGGTGCGAATCTCCACCGGTGCGAGCATGGGCGAGACTCGGGGACAGGTAACCGAGTACGATCCCGCGCGAAAGCTCCTGAAAGTCCGCGATGTAATTTCTTCACAGCCCTTTTCCGTGCGTCTGAATCCTCTCACGGATATCCGGGACGGCGGGCGAGCTGCGCAGGCCAATGAACTGGTGAGCGGAACGCTGGTGCAAGTGGTTTTTCGCTCAGGTTTTGAGGGCGCAAACTCTGCCCAGAAGATCGACATTCTTGCCCGTCCGGGAAGTACGTTTACGTTCACCGGCACAATCGTTGTGGTCGATCTTCGCGATGGGCACTTGACCCTGCTCGAGACCGCCAGCGACAACACGTTCGAGGTAGCTCTGGATTCGCTATCATCCGATTCCAAGCTGCGTCTAAAGCAAGGTATGGATGTCGTCGTGCAAGCCCGATTCGATGGACACAAATACCTGGCTCAAAGCGTTGAGCCCACGTCTGCCCCGCAGCAGGCCTCTCCTCAGCAGAACCCCTAGGGTACGAGACGTCAGTGTGCGCTGGCGTTCCCAAGCTCGTCCCGCAGGACTCGTTGTACGTAGGCATCCCTGTCATGAAACATGTAGCGGACGATGTTGCCGGCATAGCGCGTTAAAGTCCGCAAATCCGTACGATACCAACAGCACTGCGTCATTCTGGATGAGAGTCCGCAATAGAAGCGAAACTGCTGGCTCACGGCCTCAGGCGAAACCAGCATCGCGGCGGCCATGCGATGGTTTCCCTCGATGATTGTCAAGGGGCTGGTCTCGTCCACGCCGATGAGCAGCACGGCGTCGGGGACCCGATTCTCGCGCAGGTCGGCCGCAACCGATCGCATTTTTTCCGAAAACAGGCTCTTGTTCTGAGATTCGATGTTGGTTCGGATTCGCCCGATCATTTCAGTCAGGTGAAAATCTCCCTCAGCGAACTTGCGCCACTGCTTGCGCGGGAATGCGCGGACTCGTGGCATGTCGGAGGGTTGCAGTTGGATCTGCCACCACTGGGTATCCCTGGGCAATTCACGCCATAGCCGTCCGCGCCGGCGAAACAATAGGGTTTTGCGGATGGCATTCTCGCGTTCGCTGGTTACATCCGCGTTCGCAACAATACCGGCATAGCGTTCCCGATATCGGTCGAATTCCGGCTGATAAAACTCGGCTTTCAAGAACTCCGCGATGACTTCGCCTTCTGAAGCGCGCCGAATCTTGGCGAAGCTCACCGACCCCGGCGAGGTCAGTGGCTCCTGCGACGCGGAAACAATTTCAGGCCAAAAGGGGAGGCTGACGGCCAGCAAGAGGCCGAGCATCAACAGCAACTGCACCATGATCACCTGATGCAGCGTGTCATGAAAAAGCACAATGCCGGTCGGCAACAGTCCACTGAAGGCGAGCTGAATCCATGTCGCGTTGGCGATCCTTCGCGACATTTCGTAGGTAAGCAGCACAACTGCCACGGAGTACACGCTCGTCATTGCGCTGTAGGAAGCCAGTAGGGATGAGAAGGAGGCATGGCTAGCGTCCAAGAACGTAGCACCGAGCACTGTCTTCCAAAGGGAGGCTGGCGCCAGCCAGACGGCCACCGTGAACAGCGAGGTCATGGCCGTCACGAGCCACAGAGCGCTCTGCAGGACGGTCCGGCTGGCCCGCTGCTGAACAGTCGCGGCGGAAACCGGAAACATGCTGCTGATCACCGACCACGAGAACATGTACACGACCCGGCCCACCAGGGCTACGACCGCATACAGGCCGGCAACATCGGCCGCAAAGTAGTGTTTCACCAGAAGTATGTCCAGGTTGCTGATGATCACCTGGCCAAAGAAAAACACGGTAGCCTGCAAGCCTTCGCGAAAGGATACGCTGACCCGCCTGGGCGACTCTTCACGTTCCTTTATGGCCGGAGCGGCCGTCAGATATGCGATCGCGATCGAAAGGACGACTGCGCCGATTACCCCTGTGACTCCAAATCCATAGTGGAGCAGTACCAGGGCGCCTACAATCTTGATCAAGGCTTCCAGAACGAAGTTCACGGCGAGGCGGCGGAAATCGTAGATACCCTGCAACATGCCGCGGCGAACGCCCAAAGGAACATAGATGGCGGTTCCAAGCCCCAGCAAAATGATGTCGCGGGATGAGGGCAAGTGGAGATATTGTGCTATCGCCGAACTGGCGGCCGCAATCAGCACCCCGCAAACCAATCCCGTTTTCCAGGATCGGCGCAGCAGTTCCCGGTAGATCGCAATCTTGCCGTCCAAGTCAGCATTCTTAGCCACCAGCTTTGAGCAGACCAGTTGGAAAGCCAATGTGACCGCCGACAAGAGCATTAACAGGGTATAGATGGCAGTAGCATGACCGAACCCGGCGGGTCCCAGGCCGCGCGCAATCGCAATGTTGTAAAGGAGATTGGTTCCACTTACGACTCCAGTGCTAGCAAGCAGAACGGCACTGCCCCGCAACATGCGGGTACGCAGCGTGGTCCGCGCCGTTTCGTCCTGAGATGCGATCTCGCCCGAGTTGGCTGTTACCCCTGGTTCCGCAAAGCTCATAGGTTCACGCCCGTTTGTCTTCTCGGTCCGGGTTGGTCCGTGAGCCTGCGCCGGTCCGCCAGTCCCGCTAGAACAGAGAGAACCTCACCACCGGGACTATCGCGGTTCGAGTGTGTCCGGGAAAATCGTAGAAGGTCTGTTGCTCAATACCGAATGAAAATCTCATAGGGTAGGATACCGAAGCACTCTCAACTCCATCCCGTCGTACCGCCTGCGTCACCCGCGTGTAGGAAACGAGGAAGCTGCTGGACACATTGTCATAGGAATGGAACCCCTCTCCCTGTGACCAGGTTCCGTTTGCGCTCGCAGACCAGCGTCGATTGAGCTTGATGTCCAGACCGAAATTTGGACGCAGAGTCTGAGCGATCGTGAACTGATTCCCCTCAACGCGCCAGGCTCGCAGGTACTCGCCCACGACCGACAAGTGCAGGTTCTCGCCAAATTTGCGGTCCACGCCGGCGTAGGTACTGGTCGTAAAGTATTCGTGAATCGCGGGGCGAAACAGCAGGTCGCGACCGCTATAGCCCGTTAAAAATGCAGTCCTGGACCATGGCCTTCCCACCCGAAAATCGATTGCCCCTGAGAAATCACGTGAGTGGAGGTTTTGTTCGGTAAGTGGCCCCGCTTCCCGAATGACGTTTCCAGAAAACGAGAGCCAATTCCCGATCGGACTACTTGCCACATACAGGAACTGACGAAACAGGTTCTGGTTCATGTCGAAGGGATCGAGCGTATCGCGCCGTAGCGTGAACTGGAGGCCGGGGGTCACGGTGAAGCGCAGGTTGCCCAAGCGCAGTACAGGACTGACTGCGAAGTTGAAGATTGTGTCCAGAGTGTTTCGCTTCTGGATGAGGAGCTGGCTGGGTATTGAAATTGTTCCGCTGGCATTGCGCTCGGCCACAAACCCGCTAAGGGTGGGAACCGAGCCGAAATGCAGATGAAACCGCGCATCCGCAAAGGTTTCTACCGAGTGACGAGGCGGAGGCAAGAGGAGCCCGCCATTTTGAAAGCCTCTGAGCCTCGCGTCCATCTGGTAAATGTTCTCGTCCTCGAACACCGGGGCGATCTGAAACTGTGAGCCTACGCCCACATTCTCGGTGAGCTGCCTTCCCTCGTCCTCGGAGAGCTCAAACTCCGCATTGCGTGCTGCCGGGTCGTCTGGCTCGAGCGCATTCGCTTGTGCGAACATAGACAAAGCGTGATACGCGTCCCCCTGCTGGCGGTAAACATTCCCCCGAGCGACCAGATAGGCATAGTTCTGCTTTTCTTCGTCCGCCCCCTCAGAGCGCACACTGGCGAGCGCGGCCTCGGCGTTCCGGGTCTCGCCCATCGCCAAGGATGCGTTTGCCACGCCTACCGCCACCGCCAAGTCATCGGCCCCAAGTCCCTGGGCCCGCACAAACAACCGCTGAGCCAGGGCAAACTGGTTGATCGACATCAGAGTGTCCGCCGCATCCAGATAGTCTTCTGCGGTGACGACTTGCGGATCTGACACGCGGGCCTCGGCAAATGCCAGGGAAACCTGCTGCTGGGCATCTGCCACGCGGCGTTCCTGCGCGAAGAATCGTGCCAGCGCCAGGCGCACATGCAACCTGTCGGCGTCCGAGAGGTCTAATGCGCGCGAGTAGCGCTCCATGGCTTGATCATGTTCTCGCAGCACAAGGAGCGCATCGGCAGTTACGAGCAAGATGCGGTAGTCGTTTCCGCCGGCCTTTTCTGCGCGGGCGATTGCAGCGGTGGCGTCCGCCGTGCGATCCAGCCTCGCATAGGAGCGAGCCAGTTGCGCATTGACCATAGCACTATTGGGGGACTGGCTTAGCGCTCGGTTGAGAGAATCCACTGCGGCCTGATACTGGTGCAAGCGATATTGCGCATCCGCCAGGGCGAGGTAAATACCTTCGTCATTGGCCTGCAGCTTGAGCGCTCGCTGGTATTCCGCTTCGGCCTGAACCAACATCGATCTCTGCCGGTACGCCTCGGCCCTGGCCAGGTGGAGGGTGCCCGATTCGTGCAGAGTTTTTTCCGCCAGATCTACCTCTTTCAAAGCGGCCTGGGGGCGCCGCAACTGCAACAGGGAATATGCGAGACCAAGGTGCGCCTCGCCGTAGTCAGGCCGGAGGGCTAGAGCTTTCCGGAAATCCTGTTCCGCTCTGGTCGCCATGCGCATGTCATTCCAGACGTACCCGCGGTTCATGTAACCGGTTGCCATTTTTGGATCCCGCTCCAGAGCACGGGTGAACGCATTGACGGCTTGCTGATGGTCGCCATTATGGGCATACACGTACCCAGCAATGAGCGGCAGATCTTTGTCTTTGGGGAGGGCCGGCTCGAAGCGGCGCACGATGGTCATTGCGTCGTCGTAGCGATTCATGAATAGCAAATCGTAGGCCAGATAAACAGGTGCTTCCGGGTCCCGTGGCAACTTTTCGATAACCGCGTAACCGAGTTTTGCTGACTCCTGATAGTTTCCTGTGATGGTCAAATAGCGTTCATGCTCACGCATGACCTCAGGATTCGCGCGCTGGGGCTCAGTTGCGCGATCCAGCCATCGCTTCGCGTTCGGAATCTGATGAGCCTCAAGCGCTGCATTCATGGCCCTGGCGATGATCAAAGGATTGTCCGGCGCCAGCTTGTACGCTTTCTCATAGTTCGCTTGTGCCTGAACGAAATCACGCTCATCCCCGCGCATGTCCCCGATCGCCAGGTAGGGCACGTAATCATCGGGATCAATCTGGCTTAGCTTCTCGAAGTAGGCCGCGGCCGCCTTCATGTCGCCGGTCTCTCGCGCCAGATATCCAAGCGACTCCAGGGCAGAGGAATTCCCCGAGTCCGATTCGAGCGCCTTGAGATAGATTTTGGAAGCCTCTTCCGGTCTTTTTGTCTTGCGCAACAGGTTGCCGTAGTTCAGCAGCAGGTTCATGTTTGTGGGCTGAAGCTGCAAGCCTTCGCGCAGGTCATTTTCAGCTTCTGTGTAGTCTCCGGAATTGACGGCGCTCGTGGCCTTAAGCCGCAGGAACTCCGGGCGGTCCGGCCCTCCGACGTCGATCTGTGCGAGGGCGGACCGCGCGGCTTCCGACTCCTTCTCGGATTTCTCCGCGTCCCCAGCGTCCCTATAGAGTTGCGCGACATCGAGCCTTAGCGCGATGGAATACAGCACGCCTTCGGGCACGGACGCGGGCATCGATTGCAGCGCCAGCTCGTACTCCCGGATGGCCGCGGCATTCTGTCGTCTGGAGCGGTTGATTTCACCCCGAATAGCGTGCAGCCGGTAATGATTCGGGGCCAAGGACTCCGCGCGCTTAAGGAGTGGTTCAGCTCGATCAGCATGTTTTGCAGTGACCTGGGCCTGGGCAGCGTTCAACTGCATCTCAATCTGCCCGGGCGCCCGGTTTGCCGCCTGCATGAATGTCTCCGCAGCCTCATTCTTCTTGCCCGCAAGCCCGTAGGTGTATGCCAGTTCCGATAGGTAAGCCGGGGACTGCGAAGGTACGGACTTGAGCGTGGCAATGGCCTGATCGTACTCGCCGGTGTCGCGGTAGTAGGAAGCCACCGACCGCAGCACTTCGGGATCCTTAGGCGCACGGCTGCGAGCGCGATCGAGCAACTCTTTAGCGCGACCTTTGTCTCCAGTACGTTCGATAGGCGCGCGCCATCAGCAGTTCGTTCCGGGCGGAAGGATGCAGCGCGTCAGCGCGCTCCAGATAAGAAAGTGCAAGTTTTGGGTCCGAGGCAAGAGTGAGTTCCCCCGCCAAGCGCAGGTCGGCGTCGCTGGAAGGATTGGCGGCAATTACGCGCTTCAGAGTTTCCTCAGCATCCTTATTCCGCCCCATTTTTGCGTACGTCTGCGCCAGACCGGAGAGCCCTTCCACTGACGAAGGCCGTTCCTGCAATCCGCGGCTATAGGCGTCCACCGAATCGGAATACTGCCCTGAAAGACGCGCGGCATAGGCGAAGAGAAACCAGAGATCGGGGTTTTGCGGAGCAGCCTTAGCCGCACGCCCTGCATGAGCCGCGGCGGCACGATAGTCATTCTTCCCGAGTGCTTCACGTGCCGCGCGCGCCTCGCGGGCAACCGCGATACTCGAACCCCAGCCCATTCCGGAGTCCTGGCCGGGGAGGTGGCGGGAATTCTTCTCCTTCGGGGACGCGGTGGCGGGCTTATTTTCCTGGGGGCCAACCTCAAAGGTCTGCGCGGCTAGTCCGACCCACGCACCGAATACGATGGTGGCGGCGAGGCATAGCTGCCTTCCCGGCGTGTTTTGGCATCCAGACAAGGGTTCGTTTGCCACTCCTGGGAAACGTGTAGAATCCAGCGCTCATCAGATGCTGGAATAGGCAGCAGCGGTTGGACCGTGGTGAGGGCCCAATCCTTCCTTTCGAATCAATCAATAAGCCCGATCCGGAAGCAAAGTTTTTGATCCAACCACTAAGGCCATTCCCTGAATCCAATGTGCCGGTCCAGAAGCATCGGTTGAGAAGCATTCAAGAGGAGTGTTTGGCATTGGAATCAAGCAGAAGGTATCTGCAGCGCCCAATTCCGCTTGCCATGATTGTGCTGGTGGCGGTGGTAATCCACGGTCCATTGTTGCTGATGGAGCTACCGGCCTCCACTTCCTACGATGCGAACCTGCATATCTTCTTTGGTTCCCACTACGCGCAGCACTGGTTCAATCCGTGGAATGAGAAGTGGTTTGCAGGGTTTTCGCAGACCACCTACCCGCCGCTAACGCATCAGTGGATCGCATTGCTATCTCATGTGGTCGGCCTTACCGAAGGCTTCATGCTGGTGCAGTTGGTGGCCGTGATTTTGCTTGCGGTGGGCACCTGGCGTTTCGCGCGGCTCTGGGTTGACGACCAGGCGGCAAGCCTGGCTGCGTTGCTGTCAGTTTTCGCGGGCACGGTTTCCTTTCTGGTGTACTCGGCCGGCCAATTGCCAACCACTTTGTCGGCCCCGCTCTATTTGCTTGCCCTACCCTATTTTTACCAGTGGTCGCGCCTGGGATCCTGGCGCTCTATGCTGAAGGGGCTGATGCTAGGTTTCGCCGCGGCCTCGGCTCACCACGTCACTCTTCTTTTTGGTTCTGTCTTGTTCGCCGTCCCGGTGCTGTGGTTGGCCTGGTCCGACGCGCGCTCCGAAGGTCGGAGCGGCTCTGGGGTTCTCGGCCGGGCTTTCGTCTTCGTCGCCTTGACGATCGCGGGAGTGGGCATTGTCTTGCTTCCCTACTGGATCGCAATTATCCGCCACCCAATCGAGCAAATGCCGATTCCACACGGCAGCCGTTTGAATTTCCTGATCAGCTGGATTCACGGGGTCAATTACTTTGTCATCCCGTATGGGGCGATGATCCTGGCGCTACCCTTCATAGTGATTCGTGGCGCGGCGGTGCCGCGGCTCCGTGTTCTGCTGATAGCATTCTGGGTCGCTTTCCTACTGAGCCTGGGTGGGACCACCCCTCTTCCCCGCCTGATTTTCGGGCGTGCGTTTGAGATTCTCACCTTCGAGCGTTTCACGCTTTGGGCAACGTTACTGGCGCTTCCGATTGTGGGCTTGCTTGCCGAAGATTTGCTCGAGCGGTTTCGGGATGTCGGAGCGTTTGCCTTGGCGAGTGCAGCCGTCTTGACGCTGGCGCTGGCACTTGGTTGGACGACTTGGAGCCCATTCCATACCACCGGCGGGCTCAACGTCGACTCAGTCGTTAACTTCCTGAACCGGGACGGACATGATCAATATCGATACCTGACTCTCGGTTTCGGCAATTCCCTGTCCAAGGTCTCGACCTACTCCACGGCAAACAGTGTCGACGGAGAGTACAACTCGGCGCGCCTTTTGCCCGAGATGACGCGCTTCGGGGCCGCGCAGCTGACCAGCGCGAAATTCTTTGGCGCCGCGGGCATGGACTCGCTGCGGGAGATGCTGCAACACGCGAACCGGTATGGATTGAAGTTTATCTTCGTTCACGATCCCTACTACAACCCTCTGCTGGTGTTTGCTGGATGGCGACAGGTAGAAACCTACGATTCAGGAGCGATCACGGCATGGTCGAAGGACGACGTGCCCCCGGCACGCAAGATCCCGTCTGATTCAGTGCCGGCTCCTTGGGAGGGATTGCTCTGGGGTCTGCTGCCTATCGGCAGCAGCATTCTCGCGATTCTTTTCGCTCTGCTCCTGCCCGAAAGGGCAGCGACGCAAGGTCAGTTGGTAACGCTGCCCTCGTACGCCAACGAACGTGTCTACGCCAACGAGGTGCACTCGTGAAACGTGGGTTGGCACGTCATCATCTCTTGCTGACGGGACTTCTTCTGGCCGCCGGTTGGCTGCAATCCGGCGGATTAAAACGCCGTTCCGAACGCGCCGCCAGCACCCCCGAAGAAGCTGCGCGCGCGTTATTGGCCGACATCCAGGCCCACAATTGGGATCAGGCTTACGCCCGTTTGGATCATGGCAACGACATTCAGCAGCAGGATCTCGTGCGCGAATTAGCTGGAAGCGACGGAAGCCTGCGCACTTATTCCTCCCTGCAGGGATTTGATATCTGGCCGGTCCATGCCGATGCCAGCCATTCCACGCTGCGGGTGCGCATGAACTGGTCAAGCGCGGTGGGGTCTCTCGATGAGGTCCGCGATCTGTCGCTTGTCCGTGATGGCAACCTCTGGAAAGTAATCTGGCCAAAGCCGAACTTTCCCAAATGTTCCTTTGCAGGTGCTGCCAGTGAATTACCTGCGCTGGGACGTCATAGGACGCAAGTCGGACGATTGGGGTACGGCATCGGTGGATTCGCCGCATGTTCGAATCATCTCCATGAACGCAGTTGAGCGTCCCGACAGCGTGGTCGTCATTGGCGAAGTTGAAAATGAAGACACGGTGCCGGCATACATAAACATTAGCGCCACTTTGCTAAAGGCGGATTCTTCTCCTCTGGCGCAGCAGGACAGCTTCGATGCGATTGCGCACAGCTTGCTTCCTAAGCAGGTGTCGCCCTATCGCATTGACTTCCCGGGCGTCCGCCTGAGTCAGGTGAAGAGTGTCCGCATCGATGCCCATCCACTATTGGTGCCGGCGAGCGCGGACCCGGTGATCTCCGTCGAAAACCAGAACGTCAACAAGGACGCATTGGGGCGAACGATCCTCAAAGGCGCACTGGTTAACCAAAGTGGTCAGGTCGTTAATATTGCCCAGGTCCTGGCAGTCTTTTATGACTCGGCAGGAAAAGCGATCTGGGTTTCCGACGGCTATGTCGATCAGGCTCTGTTACCGCAAGCGCCCGTTCCCTTTGCCGTCGACATTCCCGCCGATGTCGCCAACCGGATGCACGACTATCACGTGGTCGTGAATCACTACAGCGCGCCGAGTGTTTGACGCCATGCGCCGAACGATCTGGAAAATCTGCGTTGTCATGGTGGCTTGGGTAGCGCCTGCGCTTTCGCAGACGCCCGTCCTCCACGCGCCATCCACCGTGACCGCCGGAAGCTCAATGGGGATTGGGACGACCGGCCGGGGAACGGCGACCTTTTATCTAGTGGGGCCCAGTCACGCGCTAAAACGCACGATAACACTTGGTCAGGACATCACAATTTCCGGTCAGGACATAGCCGCCTCGGGTCTTTATCAGGCTGTGGCGTGCGGTTCGGACGGCTGCGCGAACGCAGGTTTCCAGGTATTGCCCTCCGCGCCCGCGCGCCTGAACTTCGTGCTCCATCCGTCTCGAGTGCCGGTTTCCACGCCCAATGCGGTAAACGGAACTGCGCTGGTCTCGGATCGTTTTCACAACACCGTGATTGCACCGGCCAAGGTCGATTTTCGCATTGTCGCTATCAGGGGAATCCTTGCCCGCTCGCAGCGTACCAGCTGTCCGCGGAGTGGCGTGGTTCGAAATGGGGTCGCATCCGAAACAGGGTGCTCTTCAGGTCGTGGCCTCCATCGGAGACACCACCGAACCTCGTGTCATCCAGCAGGTGGCTTCCGAAGCTTGTGGCTTGCGAATGAGCGCAGCTTCAGTGGGCCACGCCGTGACTTCTACAAACGGATCCGATTCGAGATTGTGCCGGCAACCCACTTCCCGACGGAACCATCGTATCGTTTACGAAGACCGATGCCGCCGGCAGAAGCACCGTGGACACTCCGATCAAGAAGGACAAGGCGACCGCACGGTTTGAACTTTCCGGCCCCGCTCACATCTCCGTAGCCTGTGGGGTCGTGCTAGGGAACGAACTTTCGGTCGGAGGCGGGCAATGAAGCTGACGGTTTCGCCAGTGCTGGGGAGTGCTTTGCTGGCGCTGGGCAGCCTCGTCTTAGGGGTTCGTCTCGTCCAGTCAACCGTAGCGGTGCGTGCGTCTTCCCTGCCTAAAGTTGTTCTCTCCGCTGAATCGCTCACCCCGAGGCGATCGAACAGCGGACCGGTGAAGTCTTGACCCACGACTATGCGCAAGCGTGGCAGGACCTTGCCGAAGGCTTAAACGTCAATCGGACGGACCTGTTGGGCGATTATTTCACGGGGGATGCAAAGGCTCGACTTACGCAACGTATCTCCGACCAGAAAAAAGCGGGACTTCGCACCCAATACCTCGACAACGGCCACCGTGTAAAGGCCGTGTTCTATTCGCAGGATGGAGGAGAGATGCAACTCGAAGACGAGGTACAACTCGGAGTTCAGATCTTCGATGGTCAGCAAGATGATCTACTCGGCTAACTCCTCACAGAAGTATCTGGTGCTGATGACTCCCGGCGCCGATCGCTGGTACGTTCGCTCCCTGGAATCAGTCCCCAATGACCTCTTCTGATCGGGAAGTTCACGAACAACCTCCCCGTATACAAATCCCATCGTAGGCTGGACAAGAATCGGCAATGAGACTTTATCAGCACCTATTCCTATGGTCGGTCATCGCGGCCAGTTTCGTTCCGCACTGCTGCGACCGGCGTGGCCGCGAATTGACGCTGCGTGACGTCTCGCATGGCGAAAAGGCTCCCAAGGTGATCGCTGCCTTTCAGCCCTGGTTTGGCGATCCCGACCACATTCGAATCGAATACAACAGCAACGATCCCGCCGTCATCCACCGACAGATTCGACAGGCCAAGAAACTGGGAATCTACGCATTTGCCGTCGACTGGTACGGCGCGCGTCATCCCTTCCTCGATCGCAGCTATGCTCTGATGCAGCAACTCGCCAGCAAGGAGCACTTTCACGTTGCCCTCATGTACGACGAGACCGAGGAAGACGACGGCCATGGTACCGAGGATGCCCTTGAAGCGATGGCAACAGCATACAAGGCATACATCGGCCCGGACGCGCCCGGCCGTCAGGCATACCTGGAGTATCAGGGGCGGCCCGTCATCTTTATTTTCCCGAAACGCGGGAATACAGACTGGAACCAGGTCCGCCAGATGGTGAATCGCTGGGAGACATCCTCCAATCCTTCTTTACAAGGACGACCCGCCCTCCCAGTTCACGAACTCTTTCGATGGTCGAGTATGCCTGGGTACACCCTGGCCCCAAAGGATGGGCGAGCGACGGCAGTGAGTGGGGAGAGGAATATCTGCAGCACTTTTACAAGAGAATGCAATCGAAAGCATCCTGACCAGATAACGGTCGGCACTGTTTGGCCGGGCTTCGACGACACGCGAGCTTCATGGAGCCTGAATCGACACATCGATCAGCGATGCGGCAAAACCTTGCAGGACACTCTTCGGGTCTTTGCTGACAATAATAATGATCCCGATCGATCCCATGCCATTCCTGCTGATCGCGACCTGGAACGACTACGAAGAAGGAACCGCGATCGAGAGTGGGCTGGCTCGCTGCAGCAGTTCGCCGACTCCAAGCTCCTAGCGGAGTACCATCCCATGCTCAGAAGCGATCCTGCCAACCGCCGCACCTTCGACGCACTCGGAACGCTTCTGCTGACCCAGCACCCTCGTAACCACAACGGAGACCAATGGTTCGAGCGGGAAATCGAGTATGTCGCCGAACCTGGACCGGGATCAATTCGATAACTTTCCTCGCGCAGGCGGAAATGCAGCGTGTGCTGAGACGAACACTTGAGGTTCTCAAGAAGCACCTACCGCACGCGCAATCAGGTCCCACTGCCGACCTACTGGACCGCATGATTTCGAGAAGAACAACAGCGAGTAGAGCGGGCGGTTTCCTGTCTCCGCCAGATCGTAGACCGCTTCGAACAGCATGGCCGACCGATCATGGTGATGAAGACGCTGGATCACTGGCCGGACACCGGGAGCGATCTCGATCTCCTGGTGGCGGCCAGCGACGTTGAAGTTTGCGCAATCTTTGAGAACGACCTGCAGGCGTCAGGCAGTCCCAAAGTTGGGGAGATCGGCTGGCCCACAAGTTCAACTTCCGAATCCCTGATCTTCCGGAACTCGTTGAAGTCCACGTTGGCTGCCTGGGGCAGACCGGTGAGCAAAACCGGTTGGCGGAGGGTGCACTCTCTCGACGCGTGCAGCAGACCCATGGTGAATACTCACTGCCGGTGCCCCTGCCCGAGGACCGTATTGTCATCGCCACTCTGCAACGCATGTACCGGCACTACTACATCCGCCTGACCGACATCGTGAACATTTTCGGCGCTGCTGACCAATCGTCGTGTCGATTTCGAACGATTTGAAATCCATTGCCGAGGTCGGTTCCGTCTGGCCAGGCGTCGCCACGCTGTTGACGATCGTCTGCCAACGGGGACTCCGTTACGGAGGTCAGGTCGATTTCGTTGCCGGAAAGTGTCACGGCAGCCGCCCGTTTCAATTCCGAACGCACCTACCTCGATCGAAAATTCGTTCGCGTTCCGCTGGTACCAGAAGCGGCTGATCTTTTCCTGCATCAACTGGCTGGAACCGGACGGAAGCACAATTTCCGCGCCATGATGCGCCTCAGTCTCTTACCCGTGCTCGCCACTGCCGCCTTCGTGAGCTTCCACGTCACCGGGGATGACAAAGGAGTATGGTGAGAGTACATGCCAGAGTGACGCCCACACTGCCAATTTCAAGAACTGAGATCCGCGGAATCTTCCCTAAGGTAGAGCCCTTACATGCACGCGGATTCTCGTCTACGGTTTGTACTCTATCCTTCTATGGGCTGAGTCGACCTAAACTCTTACCGAAGTTTCGAGAACCCGCTGTACGAGGAATTTCAATGGAGCGGTTGATCACGCGCTACGAATCTCCGAGAATCCATGTAAGGTCATTTCCGGCTCCAGTCAGAACCCCGGTTCGGGCGCCTTTCTACGGATCCGGAGTTCCCGGGGGCTCGTGGGACTATGCCGGAAATCGTAAGCGAAGCGCAATCGTTTCCAGTCCTCCTCCACGTGATCGTCGTCGCAGGCGTTCTCGCATTGTCCGCCCTACCTGCGCGGCACGTGCAACCACCGCAACCCGTGCCGGAACATGTTACCTTGATCGCGCCTTCACCGGACGTTTACATGCTTCCTCCAGCGCTGCAGGAAGCGGGCGGTGGCGGCGGTGGCGGCGATCATGACAAGCTTCCCGCACCCCAGGGCCGACTCCCGAAGCTCAGCATGGAACAAATCACTCCGCCCGCCATCGTTGTCCGGAACGAGCATCCGAAACTCGCTGTCGAACCGACCGTAGTCGCTCCGCCCAAGGTGGAGATCGCAACCAGCAAACTACCCCGTCTCGGCGATCCGGCAGCACCGGCTATGCCGAGTCCGGCGTTTTCCAATGGGACCGGAGCGGGTGGCGGCATCGGCTCCGGCTCGGGCGGTGGCATCGGAAAAGGAGCAGGGCCAGGCATCGGCGAAGGTCGAGGTGGCGGTATTGGAGGAGGGGTGTTTCGCGTTGGCGGTGGCGTTTTAGCGCCAAAGCCGATCACCACGCCAGACCCGCAATATACCGAGCAAGCCCGTCAGGCCAAGTATGAGGGAACGTGCGTGCTTGCGATGATCGTGGGTCCGGACGGAAAGCCACGCGACATCCGTGTTCAAAGAGGCCTTGGAATGGGTCTCGACCAGAAAGCGATCGAGGCAGTTCAGCAATGGCGCTTTGCTCCCGCCACGAAAGACGGGCGAGCAGTCGCTGTGCAGATCAGCGTAGAAGTCAGCTTCAAGCTTTATTAGGCACCGGGACGGGTAGCCCGTTCGCGTTCCGCTTGCCCGGCCTTCCCTGGCCCTGAAGGTCTGAAACACATCGGCGAAGTTCTACAACAAACCTGACCAGCCGGACTGGATTCCGCTTCGCGCTCGGCTGTTAATCTTCTCCTTATGATCTCGAAATCTGGTCGTACGCATTTTTCCCTGCTCTTCAGGAAGGTGAGTGCTTCCTGTTGAAACCAAGGCGAGTACGTCGCGAGGCTAAGGTGCATAAAAGCAGGCGCCGGCGGGCGCATGGATTCGACGTCGTTCCTGCAACTTGCCGGCTAGCACTCGGATTTATGCTTTTGGCTGCCACCCTCACCAACAGCGTGGCTCAAGGTACTCCTTCGACAGATCCCAGCCCTTCCCAAATCATTCAGTTTCTTACCCAGACCATCGACTGGTATCGGCAGACCGAACAGGAACAGCACATTGCGACCGAACCCAGCGATTTGGGCTTTGTAGCAGACGATCGCCGGATGGCCGCGCAGATTGTGCGGTTAGCCTTTGACTTCGCACGCCAGGAGGAGCAACAGCAGACAAAACAAGCAAAGGCGAATTCGGCCCCAGGGCCGAGCACTGCCGGTTCTCAATACGAAAGCCTCAGCCGGGCGGCAGCCAATGCCGACCAGTTGGTTCAGCAGACTCAGACAGAGTTGGACACGCTCAAACCGCAGTTGGCCAAGGCACCAACCGTCAAACGCCCACACCTCGAAACCCAAATCGCCGAAACCCAAAGTGAGCTGGCACTATTTCAAGCCAGGCAGCAAGCTCTGCATAGCATGTTGGAGTTTGCCAGCGGCGCATCCGGTGCTTTGGGGACCACTGGTCTGCGGGCCCAAATTGAGGAATTAGCGCGAGCCGTTCCACCTCCGGTCAGCGGGGCAAGCGGAAATGAAAGCATCCCCGCCGCAGATCAGCAACCCGTAGCAAGAGCCGCCACTCCTAACCGATCCTCTCCGTCCGGTATGTGGGGCCTTGACGGCCGAACTGTTCCGGTTATCCAACAAGCGTGCCGGCTTGTCGAGCGAAATGCGCGCTACCGAGGCGCTGAAACAAAGCTCGAAGGAGATGCGCGCACCTATAATAGCCCACCTCAAACAGCTGATCGAGAATGGAAACCGGCTAGCTCAACAGGCCGATACCAGCGACCAAAATGCGCTCGCCCAGGAGAAGCAGCAACTGGATGCGCTTACGGTGGAATTTAAGCGGGTATCCGCGCTGATCGCTTCCCTCGGAAAGCAGTCCATTCTGCTGGATCTTTACAAGCGGAGTCTCGCCAATTGGCAAGTCGAGGTCGCATCCGAATTCAAAGAAAACATCAAGGGCTTGTTGGCAAGAGTCGCGGGGCTGGCAATTGCGCTCGGCGTGGTGCTGATCGTAGGCGAAGTTTGGAAACGCGCGATATTTCGGTATGTGCATGACGCACGGCGTCGCTACCAGTTTTTGCTCATGCGGAAGATTGCGCTGTGGTGCGGCGTCGCCCTGGTTCTGGTCTTCGCTTTTGTCACCGAACTCGGTGCGGTCGCAACCTTCGCAGGTCTGATTACGGCGGGCGTCGCTGTTGCACTACAGAACGTCATCGTTTCGATCGTCGGATACTTCTTCCTGATCGGACGATTCGGTATACGAGTCGGAGACCGGGTGCAGGTGGGTTCTGTGACGGGAGAAGTGGTTGACATTGGACTCGTCCGTTTCCACCTCATGGAATTGAGCGGCGGTACCGCAGATTCCGAGCCTACTGGTCGGGTGGTCGCTTTTTCGAATTCTGTCGTGTTTCAGTCGACAGCGGGTCTTTTCAAGCAAATTCCCGGAACGAATTTCATCTGGCGCGAAATTGTTTTGAAATTTTCGCCAGAAAGTGACTACCGTGCCATACGGGACCGGGTGCAGAATGCGATCGACACTGCCTTTGCCGACTATCGCGACAGCCTCGAGCGGCAACGGCGGCAAATGGAAATGAGTCTGACCTCGATATCAGCCAGTCCGAGCTCAAGCCCAGGGCTCGCATTCACTTCACCACGTCTGCCACTGAAGTGGTTGTCCGTTATCCCGTCGTGATGGATAAGGCGGTTGAAACCGATGAGCGAATCATCGGTGAAATTTTTGCCGCGGTCGACCGAGATCCGAAGCTGAAACTGATCAACGCGGAAATCCCGGCCTCCAAGTCGGCGCGTGTGACGTTAGTACGCATAAGAATTTGTGGTCCCGCGATTGCGGAGCACTGGACCATCCAACGATATTTTGGGGATCTGGCCGCGACCGATTAAGTCTACCGGCCATACACTCGCTTTTATTCACCCTGCTTTTCTTGTGCGGCCTCCCGGGCGTACTTACGCACGGTGGCTAGGAAGATGTGCGCGACCGAAGGTGCAGAACTTTTCCGGACAGAACGGTCTGGAAAGGAATAAACTTGCCATACAGCAAAGCCGTCTCGTCCTTATCCTGCTTAACTGCCGCTCCGTTCAAGTTTATTCCAGCAAATGCTCCACGAGATCGTGAATAGCTTAGAATCTCAGCCTTCATTTTCCAGTCGGTATTGCCCGCTATCTGACGACCCACTGGGCCGGCTGCGCCTGACGCCTCTGCTCCGATTTTGAACTTACTGGACAGCAGATGATCCATTCCCTTCTGGTTCATCACCAACATCACCAGGTCGGTGGCTTCCCCACCGATTTGAAGACCCCAGCTGCCGCCCGCAATGGTGATCGGCGCCGGAGCACTCCAACCCTGAGCAGTGCGACAGGTAGCAACACCCTTCCCGTGCCGACCACCAATCCCGACTGCGATGTTCACCATCGAGGGAATGACCGTAATGCACTTGGCGTCCGCAAGAATCTCCATCGGGATTCCCTTGTCCGGTGTACCCATAATCTCATCGAGCACGTTGGCCGAATTGTTCAGGCGCTTCGCGATATCCGTGCCCTGCTTTAGAATTCGTCGCGCTTGGCTTTCTTTTCGAACTTTGCGGCAACCTCGGACCGATTCTCCGGCGTGGCGTTGCCTTGATGCCGAACCCTGGGTGGTGGTGGTTTGTATCATCCTGAGACTGGGTCCAGGCGGGGCTGGCAACAAGCGCCATGCAATTCCGGCCCCGAGAATCCACTTTGAAGCAGTTGAACGGTCTGTCATACAGTCCTCTTCCCGAGAGATGGTTTTTGATACTCCTCATTTTTCCCTGGAAGAGCATCCGCACGACATCCGGTGCACGAGGTAGGGCTCGGCTAAGTTGCTGGATGCTACCGCCCTCAGCAACTCTCCCTAGCAAGGTCTCGGGTTTATCTGTACGTGTTCTGTTACGGTGCGAGCGATCAGCAAAGTCAGGTATCCGACGGATCGACCGCTCGTGTCACCGCCCCTACCATCAAGACCTGTGAGCCGACGGTGATTCGGGGGTGGCGTCTTCCATTGCCATCGATCTGTCCCTCACACCGAAAGGGGGCGATATGAATTTTGCAATGGTGACAATGAAACGAGGAATTTCGAGCGTTAGCGGCTGTGACATTAGTGAGTGTTGCGCTACTAGGAACGGCCTGCAACAAGGCCAGCACTGACTATAAGGATCGCGTCAAGACCGCACTCGAGCAAGCAGACTCTAAAGGACGTGACAGTCAATGAAGATAGCCAGCAAGAACACCATCACGCTTGGCGGTACTTTACATTCGGATGATGCGAAAACTCGCGCCGCCAACATTGCTCAGGCCAGCGCAGGTCCGCGAGTCGTCGCCAATGAGATCAGCGTCGAGCCCGTAGGCAATGAAGGAGCAGCTCGCAAGATGGAGTCTACCCTTGATGATGGCATCGAGAACAATTTCAAAGCAGTCCTTATCTCCAAGGGTCTGGACAAACAGCATATTCGGTATAACGCGAAGAACGGCGTGCTGACTCTTGAAGGTTCAGTGAAGAGTTCGACGGAACGTCAGCAGGCGCAGGAACTCGCGAAAAACACTCCGAACGTCGAGCAAGTCGTAAATGAGATCCAGGTAAACCGTTAAATAAGTCGAGCCCAAGGCTGGCAGCTCTGCCATCGCTTGGGCTCGATTAGTCTCGTTCTTCTTTATTCTTCCGCCTACGTATTCTCTCTGCCTACACATCGAATACGCGGTATGCCAACGGTGCTTTCTGCGCCTGGAGCAGGGTTATAGCCACATTGCGGACGGGAACTCCCGCCAATGTCTGCCCCTCTAACATCCCGTGGTGCGCGTGCCCGTGCACGACCAGATCAGCTCCGTGGCGGTCGATTACCTCCGCAAGACGGGAAGTCCCCAGGAAGGCCAGAATTTCGGGGTCTTCCCCGCGAACTGTGGCCGCGATGGGAGCATAGTGCAGAACAACCACGCGTTTTGCGGAACGCAACTGTGACATGCCGCGCTCGAGCTTCAACGCTTCGTCAATGGAAGCGCGCACGAAACTCTTTACTTCGGGCTCTCCGAATGCGGTTAGGATGCCCCTGCCGAAGCCCCCCACGAAGCCCTTGGTCCCTGCGAACCCCACTCCATCGCGTTCATAGGCGCTCCCATCCAGGACCTTGATGCCTTCGGCGGTCATCATTCGCATCAATTCTTGTTCTTTGCCACTCTCATAGTCGTGGTTTCCCAAGACCGCAATGGTTGGCACCCGCAAACGGACTAGCGTATTCAGCAGCGGCTCCATTTCGGCCGGTTGACCGTAGTTAGTCAAGTCTCCGGCTAAAACCAGGACATCCGCCTCATCGCGCGCCTTGCTGAGTTGTTCGCGCAAGGCGACCTGGTTCGCGGGCGCAAAGTGGAGATCTGCTGTGGCTGCAATCCTCATTCATTTCCCGTCCCAGTCTTGCCGAGGAGCTGCCCTGCAGGCATGGCCCCATGCTTCAGCCGGCGCGCCCGATGTTGTTCCAGCAGATTCTCAAATCCCCATTCGTCCACATCGATTGCGAACATACAATCGTCGACCAAGCTGCCCCGAAATTTGGCTTCTGGATGTGAAGCGCACACCTCCTCGGAAAATCTTGCCAGCAAGTCTCGCCATACAGACTGGGGAACATAAGCAGTGTGCGCGGGATATACGTAGCGAAACAGCATCAGGGACCACAGGACGAGTTCCCAATGATCTCCTGCCAATTGCAGGACCCGATCCCAGTGAAGATTCCCGTGCGAAGCGAAGATGATGTGAGTGATATCCGCCCCATCGAAGCGTTCGCGACGGGTCACAAAGAGTTTCGACGCAAGCAGTTCTTCCGGCGCCAGCACCCTGCTCTCCACACCGCAAACATTCGCGGGATGGGCGTGCCTAATCCACGAGTCATCGACTGTAATGACAGCATTGCTCATCCCGGTAATCAGGTCAATGAAGTAGCCGTCGCGATGAACTTTCGCCAGCCAGACCGGATCGCATACCTCGCACTTAAAGCCGCGTCTTTCAAGAGATACGAGAGCTCTCTTGGCTACATCCGGACTCAAGAAGATATCCAGGTCTTTAGTGAAGCGACAAATTCCCGTGTGTTGCCGAAGGGCGAAAGCTCCAGCCACCGCATAGGAGAGACCTGCTTCCTCAAACAGGGTGAGGACCTCGCGAAAAAGGGCCTGTTGCTCCTCCGGGAGGGTAAGCGGGGTGGAGGAAGTCACTTTTACTTCACGTGCTGGTGTGGCTTCTCGTGCTTCTTTTTCCATAGCGAGAAGGCGCTACTGATTGACGCGCAGCAGCATGAACGTACCGCTCTCCAGCTTGACATTACTCTTCTCTGAACTCACAACCGAGCCCACCTTGGTATCCGGTGTTGCCGACAACTTTAGGTTCGAAATGCCCACCACTCCTTGCGTGTTCGCGGTGATTGGCTCGTGAGTTGCCGCCCCGGCTTGCGTGGTAGCGGGCGCTTCACCACCCGCCGCTGAGGGCGATACCGTAGAGGAAGGGCCGGTGCCCATTCCTGCGCCTCTCCCACTTGCGTTGCCCGGAGGCGTCGGACTCGCCGGGGACGTGTCCCCCGCCCGAGATGCATTGTCGGGGCTTGCGTTGCTTGAACCCGCTCCCAAAGCTGTGGGGGCAATAATCGCTTGAATGGACATCGGCATGGCAACGTCGCTTCCGCCCTTGATTACAGCGTGGTCGAAAACAATGCCGACTTGCGACTCCTTCTGCTCTTTACTTCGTGCCTGCGCTTCGGTGACGTGCCCGACCACCTTCGAATCCTTGGGGACAATCACCTGACCGTTTCCCGCTTTCAGGTCCTGGGTAACCTTGGCTTCCACGCCGTCCCCGGTCTTAACCTTCTTCGCGTCGATAGACTTTGTCAGTTCCACAGGGATGACGGTACCGGGTGCGAAGCGAGGAACGGTGTTTCCCTGTGCCGGGTTGGTCGGCATCGTTGCGGGCTTCTCCTGCTGCGCATTCCCGTCATCGCCTCGAGGAGTTTCCTGCGCTAGTGCGGCCACGCAGAGGACCATTCCTGCCAAGATTCCACTCACGCACTTTTTCATGGCGGTCTCCTTAATTCCGGGATATCACGTGTGCTGACGCCCTATTGCAAGCTCTCGATTGGCCCGGTTCACTGGCGCTTAAAGTATTGGATAGCGCGCTCGCGAGCTTCCGCAGCTTTTCGGGTCCGGAAGGTGCCGAGATTGCGCCTGCGGCCAGTCCTAGGATTCTTTTTGCGCGAATACAGCCGGTATTCGCCAGATGTCAGCTTCCGAATCACGCTACACTCCCGTGGACGCTAGCATTTTGCTCCTGGTTGACACCCACTCCGGACCGCCGCCCTGCATGAGCGCATTTTTATATGTCGGCGCAGATCCGGCACCGCGCCTGCGTAACAGCACTTCCGCGGTTCCAACCATGTTTCGCATTGTGACGAGGGTTGATTTCACCGCGATCTCCCGTATACACAATTACTGGATCAAACTCTTGTAACCGTATTCGCGGGGGAAGGCCCGGCGCCATCAAGCAAGCACTGTAGAAGAGACCGCGAGCGACGGTACCAGCAAGATTCCGCAGGGGAAAGCATCACCTAGAGCGAAGCCGTGCCGCGATTCTGAGCAACCTGCTCGCTATCTGGTCGGAAAACTGAAAACGGCGTTTGGCTCGCGAGTAGAGATTGACCGCGTAGGTGTCGACCCGAATCAGGAGAGACTTGAACATGCCATCGTCAGGACGGGCGCGATAGTTTGTAGCCTGGGCCACCGATCGCCGGTTCTTGCCTATCGTGTAGTAGTAGAGGGCCAGGCTCTTTCGCGAAATATGGTCGGGGCACCGGAGTGGGTCAGGGAAACCATGCAAGGAATTCTGATCGGTGTTGAAAATGACGGCGTGATTCAGGAGCGGAAGATAGGAGGCCGAACGCCGCCTCATGCCTGATTCCCAGAACTCGAGGGCTCCTCCCCAGCTTTCCTTCCAACCGGGAGTTAAATAGACAATCAGATTTACCCGGCGCTCCCAGTCTGAATGATGGTGGTGAACCGAAAAGTCCGTGTGCACATTTAGAAATCCGCCTCTTCCCGCCTGATGCAACCCTCCACCCTCCAATGCAGGATCGGGAACCAGGTCGGCGATTCCAGTCAGCTCGCGCAGCCATGCCACGAAGCGCGGTGAGTTCAATTCGTCGACTGCTTCACCGATAGAGGCGGGAAAAAGGTCTCTCCTGTTAAGGCCGAGTTTGTTCTCGTTGCCATGCCTGTAGTGAATCCATGCAGCCGAGCGAGGTTCCGGAAACTCGGCAGCCATCGTTCTGGCGGCCTCCGGGTCCAGGAAGGGAGTGAGATGGATATGTGGGAAGGGTGCCGCCACGCGATACTGTTGAGCCAACCCGTGTACGAGAGGCGCCCACTTCGCATAGGGGAAGGTGGACGTCGGCCCGACCGGGCACGGCACGCTAGACATGACTCCCGAGCTCCTTATCGACGAACTTCCTGGGTAAGCGCACTGCGAGCCTCCAAACGGCAAACGACCACTGCGTGGTTCTGGTACGGACATTCGAGTCCAGACAAACCAGGTTGCTCCAACACCACCCAATTCACTCCGTATTCGGCCTGCAGTCGGCGGTAATCCTCGAGCCCGAAGTTTTTCCAGTTTCTTTGGGCCTCTACTTGGCGAAGCCACTCATCCGCCAGCGGCGGAAACATGGAAACGGCGCCGCTATCCTTCACGGCATCAGCCAGCACGCTGCGTTTCGCGATGGCTCGAAAGCCATTGGCATCTTCGCCTGGGATATTCATGTAATTGGGGTCGAGCGCAAAGACAGCGTCCACCGGAGTGTTGTCCCGGATCCAGAAAAATGCTTGCACCCAAGGATTTTTGGGCGCCGCGCCCGGCCACTCGATGTGGGCGCTGGCTGCGAAGAGCTGACGCTGCGCGTAGAACATGCCCAAACAAAGCGGCAGGAATAATGCGAGCCACCTCCAGGCGTGGTTCTTCAGCACAAATTCGCCCGCAAATCCTCCGGCCAGAAGGATCATCAGGAGGTAAACAAGATGTAGACTCCTCATCGGTTGGACGCGAGCAAGAGTCTCAAATCGAGGCGATGATGACAGGAACACCGCTGCTACAATGCAGATCGCTTCAAACGCTATGGCTGCCCGGCATATGAGATCTACATTCCGCATCTGTCGCGACCGGGCGATGCGACTGAACCACCACAATATGGCCAAGGGGGCAATTGCTCCCGTAATCTCGTACCATTGCCAGCGAAGAAAATAGTGGTAGTTATGTGCGGCTGCAACCTCATGATAGGCCGGAGAAGCCGCGGGGAAGATCGCTGCCAGCGGCAAGGCGCCAGGCAGATTGCCGACACCAAAATCACGCCGGCGCATCCACACCAGCACAGCCGCGTACGCCACCGTAAAAGCCGGCATCAGCGGATGCATCGCCGCCCCAAAGAGCAGAAACAATCCTGCCAGAAGGTATTTTCGATCGAGGACTGCAACGATTACGAAGATGCCGGCAAAGGCTGCCAGGTTTCGAGGATTGATGTACTGGTCCATGATATACAACGCGGTACCAGCAACGGGGAGCGTAAACAGCGCCGCCACCAAAGCAACCCCGGCCCAGCGAGCGTACCGGTCTGCAAAACATCTTCCACTCAACTCCCAGCACCCGACCAGAAGCAGGAACATCGACAGCAACTGCCAAACAAATGCTCCGACCTCCAGTGGCAGATGACTGATCCGCACTGATGTGGCAATCAGATTCGGAAACAAAGTCATGTGAGCGTGCGCCTGAAAGAACTGAGCATTGAAGCCAAACAGTTCGGGCTGGAGAGCCTTCTCGATGCCAGGCAGGTAAATTTCCGCGTCTTCAGCTCCAGGATGGTATCCGTGAATTGAGAGCGCGGCGGCCGTCAGGAAAAGAAGAATCAGTGTGATACGAACTTTGGACCATTGCCCGGGTGCAGCGCCAGGCTTTTCGTACGGACTTGATCCAACCACAATGGTTGAGGCAGCAGAAGTCACGCCATGTCGGTCGTCCCCAGCCTCAATGACATGTGGCAAATCGGATTGATATTTACGTTTGATCAGAACTTGCTAATTTTAGCATTTAGGCCTGTGATCTAAATTGGTACAACGTTCAATGTCTAACATCCCATGTAAGGGGCTGGTGAGGGCGTTTGTTAGCGTCCTCTGTGCCGCCCTTCGATGAGTCGCTTGCCCTCTGCAGTCGTGGTGAATCAGCGGGCGTCGAGCCATTCCGCTCGGAAGGTCTCCAATGAGACGAGCTGTCGACCATGCCTACCATTAGACGTTGATGAACTGATCCGCGGTGATATTCCGTGCTGCGTGAGGATCCAGGGCAACCACTCGGAGTGTTCGAACGGGATGCCAATGCTCAAGCTCATCACCTACCGGCCAGTCGAGAATTTTCAAGGCAGTGGACCCGGCCAACCTGGCGAATCGGGTCCCACCCGAACATATGTGGCTGGGAAAAGTGGGGTCGAACCCCATGCACCACGAGCGCCGGACACACGCGATGGCAGGCAGGGAGCACACCTCACCGACAAGTTTTTCTAAGATGAGTTAATTTTTTCTCTTGGGATCTTGTCTGGTGGCAAGAGTCTGGTCGTTCACAATCGTTTCAACAGTTCCCGACTCTGTCGGATAAGCTCGCGTGTGCGCTTTTGTTCCGCCCTCTCTTCTGCGGCATACTGGCCGTGCGTCCAACGTGCGCGCTGCGACCTCGCCAGCCCCTCTGGAGTGCGCGGCCCCGTACTGGAACCACCATGCATCCGGCATCTGCCGTTGCGCATTGCCGGGGACTTACATGAAGTGCCCTGCCGCGTCTTCGCTCCGCACCTCGGAGCCGAGTTCGGGTCTCCTGGCAGATTCCATTTTTCAGCCAGCCCTTTCGAGGCGGGCTCAGCTCTCAGCCAACCTTTCTTGAGTCATGTTCTGTGGCAACCTTTCCGTCACCAGAATTGCTTACGGGACCAACGATTGCCTGACCGCAGTTACTTACATTCACGCTCCCGACGACCATCTGCTGAGTTATCTTTCCTCGATGGCGATGTAGGGCCTCGAGCTGCGACGAAAAGGTTTGCATCAATCTGACCGCTCGATTCCACATTCCTATCCACACATTCGGTCGTTTGGCCTGTCAGCGATGCACGACGCATGTATTCTATCGCCAGGTTGTGTACACCAATCATTTGTACTGCTAGCAGCCCTTCGAGGACATTTGTTGGGGCGATACCAGCCAGGGTGGCTAGAGCCCCCTTAACATCTCGCCCATTCTCCTCGTTGTAATTTGGAGTAACGCTGACAATCTGATGTCCAAGCGCAAGGACCGCACTTTCGTCGCGGATTCCAAACATGTGCTCGTTAACTGTTAGGGTCAGCCTAGGTTTCCCGTCACCCTCTTTTTCCCCCGTCGCCGGCTGCGCAGAAGATCCTTTTGTCTTAGGTCCCACAGGGGACGAACACGTTTCCGATTCGATTCGCGCTCGCGTTGAGCGATGGATCTAACCCTTTCTTCGGCAGGGTTGATTTGCTCGGGTAGTTTTGGGACTCCTAGGCTCGGCGTGTTCCCCGTTGTCGCGTGAACTAGGTTCTGAGATAGGTCGTGGAACTTCACCGTCGATACGGGTGAAGGCGTTCGCAGTTTGAGCTTCGTCCTTCATTCCTTCCTCTCGTCGTGCTGGGATTTGAGGGGCCCCCGATCAAACTCTCCCGGCTGAAGAGCTAGCAGAATACCCGGCAATGCGGATTCTGCCGTGGACGAACCTCGTAGGTATTCTACTATGAAAATCAGCGGTACCGGCGTACCAATTGCTCCAAATCCGGCGACTGGCAAGGCTTTTGGGATAATGCCTCTGCGGAGCAACTTAGAGGGACAGCCTTAAACGGAGGTCGGAACTGTTACTTCGCAGGTGCGGTTTATGAGAACGCGGACCGAAAGCGATACTGGATCTACTCGTTTCTCCGGTGTTGCGCTACCTATATGACGAACGTACCAACACCCAAGGCTGGAATACTTCTGGGTAACTGACAGGGCGCAGGCGAAGTGAATTGAGCACTGGGGCCGATCAGCCTCCGTAAGCAATTTCAATTGCGAACATTTTCCTTTTTCTTGCTTCAGCCGAAGAGGTGTTCCTCTCCCAAAGGTTCGTCAAGGCCACCTCGAGATAGTTTGTGACCGACCTCTTCTCCTTTGCCGCCTGCTTTCGATCAGCCGGCGCTTGAAGTCCGCTGATACCCGAAGGTTTAAGGTCTCCGTCTTTGCCATTGGTGTCCGATGTAGGTTCTGACGAAGAATGTTAGCAGGATTGGGCGGTCAAGAAAATGTCTACAAATATTCCTTGGTGTGTATTCGCACATGCGTTACAATAGCGTTATACATGCGTTACGCCAAAGACGCAGGGAGGGTCTGCAGTATGTCGCCTACACGAAAGACTCTACGAACTAGGAATCTCAGGTTAGCGCGGTTGAAGTGGGGTGATGACCTGGGTACCGCTGTTCGGCAAGCGCTTATCACTTATTCAGACGAGAATGAGTTCTCGATCGCTTCCGGGGATCTTTTGTTGCTCAATAAGGTCTGGTACGTCACCCATTCTGGACTGCTCAGACTATCAGATCGAAAGGGCTGCGCAGGTGTCAAGGTCCAGCCCGTTCCACAGTTTTGTGATCCGGCCAAGAGCCGTTACGCCTTT
>CAWGSE010000002.1:0-186479 GCA_963825205.1 uncultured Acidobacteriota bacterium | reverse complement strand
GTGGATTTGAACCACCGACCTTTGGGTTATGAGCCCAACGAGCTACCAGACTGCTCCACCCCGCGCATTGATCATAACAACCGCCACTCAGCGCGTCAAACCGCTAGCCAGACACGTGCTTCATTTCGGGTGTGTCGCGAGTCGATCGGGTGCGATCTCCTACACTCCATTCCCTCTCTCGATCAGCGGCTCACTTTGTGACGTTCGCAGGCGGCCACGATTTTTGTCGGATCAATCGCCTCTCGATCCACCTGTTCCTCCAGAATCTTCCCGTCCTTCCCGATGAGGAAGTTCACCCGCCGCGCTGCTTTGTACTTGTCGGTGTAGATTCCGTACTGATGCGTGACGTCCCCGCCCCAATCGCTCAAGAGCGGAAAGCTCACTCCAATTTGATCCGCGAACGCACGGTTCGCGAAGGGACTATCCATGCTCACACCCAGGACCTGGGTGTCGGCCGCTTCCAGCTTCTGCAGGTTCTGCTGGAAGTTTTTCATCTGCTCAGTTCAACCCCCGGTGAAGGCGAAAATATAGAATGCCAGCACCACATTCTTCTTCCCCCGGTAGTCGCTTAGTCGGACATCTTTCAGGTCTTTTCCATCGAAATATTGCAGCTTGAAATCGGGCGCCGCATCTCCGACGTGCAGCTTGAGTTCCTCCGGCGCCCCGGCCTCGAGCCGCGCCGGGCCTGACACCCCCGCGCCCAGCAGAACTCCCAGTAGCAGCCCCCCAAGTATCTTTAGTTTTCGTGGACGCTCCACTCCATCCTCCTTTTAATCGACGCTCGGGCTATCCGCCCGTAGTTTAAATTCACCACAGTGAGAATCCTGTTTAGACATTGCCTTAGCCATCGCAAAGCCGTTACATTTTAAATGCTTACGAAACGGCAGGTATGCACAGCGTTCCCCAATATTTCCTCGATTCGATCGCGAACACTTCCCGGCTGAGCCCCAGCGCATTAGGGGTACCCTGCTTCTTTCTGGCGCCCGGCAACCATCGATGGCACGCGACTCGCTTCTTCGGAGCACAATGCCCAAGATGAGCATCGCCACTCTGAACGACATCTTTTACGCCATCGTCGCTCGTAATCGCCCTCGTGTCATGATGCATCGTGAGGCCATCGATTGGGTCCCCATCTCCGCCCGAGAACTTTATCGCAATGTCTCGGGGGTCGCTCGGGCCCTCACAGGCTGGGGAATCGGCAAGGGCGACCGGATCGCCATCCTGAGTGAGAACCGTCCGGAGTGGACGACGGCCGACTTTGCCTGCCAACTCATTGGCGCAGTTTCGGTCCCCATCTATTCCACGCTCACCGCGGAGCAAACCGCTTTCATCTTGCGAGACGCCGGTTGCCGTGCCGTGTTCCTCTCCTCCGAACAGCAGTTGCAGAAACTGCAAGCCGTCCGGCCCCAAACACCGGTGGAAAAGATCGTGGTCATGGACCCGATCGAAACCTCTCATGCCTTCAGCATGGCACAGCTCATGCGAGCAGGTTCGGAGCCGGGCGATTCCGCGCTCGACGCCCGCGCGCGAGAAATCGTTTCCGGGGACCTCGCCACCATTATCTACACCTCCGGAACTACCGGGGTGGCCAAGGGGGTCATGCTTACACATGGCAACCTTGCGGCGAACATCGAATATTCATTGCGGGGCTTCGCCTTCGAAGGCGACCAGGTGAGCGTATCATTTTTGCCTTTGTCGCATGTCACAGCGCGTCACGTCGACTTCGCCCTGCTTTTCAACGGCGTCACCCTGGCCTACTGCCCTTTCGTCGATCAACTGGCTCGGACCCTCCTGGAGGTTCGGCCGACCATGTTCGTGTCGGTGCCGCGGGTGTACGAAAAAATTCACGCCCAGGCCGACCTGAAAGCCAGAAGCTTTCCCAAAAACCTGATTTTTCGCTGGGCCCTTTCCGTCGGCCGCTCCCATGAATCCGAGGTCCTGGCCGGCAAAACCCCGAACTCCGCCACCTGGAAGCTTGCCAGCAAGTTGGTTTTTTCCAAGGTGCGCGAGGGCATGGGAGGCCGGGGACAAGTCTTTATTTCGGGAGGCGCTCCCTTAGGTCGCGAGCTCGCTGAATGGTTCGCGTGGGTCGGAATTCGCATTCATGAGGGCTATGGCCTTACCGAGACCTCCCCGGTCATCGCGGTGAATACGCCTCACGCGCACAAGCTCGGCACCGTCGGCAAACCGCTGGGCAACGTGGAAGTCAAAATCGCAGAGGACGGCGAGATCCTGGTGCGGGGTCCTTCTGTTTTCAAAGGTTATTGGAAGCGTCCCGAAGAAACCGACACCGCCTTCGTCGATGGCTGGTTTAAAACCGGCGACATTGGCCATGTGGACGAGGATGGCTTTCTCTCGGTCACGGACCGCAAGAAGGACCTCATCAAGACGTCCGGGGGCAAATTCATTGCGCCGCAACCCATCGAAAATTCCTTGAAGCACAACGCCCTGGTCGCCGAGGCCATCGTCGTGGGAGATCGGCGCAAATTCCCGGCCGTGCTGATTTGCCCTTACTTCCCTCTGCTGGAAGACTGGGCTCGTAACAACCAGATCAGCTTCGCCTCGCGCTCCGACCTCGTCGCCCAGCCCAAGGTGCAGGCTCTCTACGACGGAATCGTTGCCGACGTCAACCAGAACCTGGCACGCTTCGAGAGGCTCAAAAGGGCCATCCTCGTTCCCGATGAATTCTCGGCCCATGACGGCACCCTGACGCATACCATGAAGGTGCGGCGGCGAGCGGTGGAGGATCGCTACCGCAGCCTGATTGATGAAGTGTATGCCCACGCGGAAGCCGCACCCGGCGTGGGTCACGTCAGCGGGTGACCGATTTTGTGCCCGTCCCCGGTTTCATTACAATAAAAGTATGTCGGACCCATTCCTAATTGCCGGTCGTCAGCTGCGCTCGCGCCTGATCGTGGGCACGGGAAAGTACAAGTCCTTCCAGGAAACCGCCCGCGCGCTCGAAACCAGCGGCGCGGACATGGTCACGGTGGCCGTCCGCCGCGTGAACCTCGACCGCAGCAAGGAATCGCTGCTCGATTACATCGATCCCAAAAAGTATTTCCTATTACCCAATACCGCCGGCTGCTACACCGCCGACGAGGCCATCCGTGCCGCTCGCCTGGCTCGCGAAGTCGGCATCTCCGACTGGGTAAAACTCGAGGTCATTGGAGATCAGGCGACCCTCTACCCCGATGTGCAGGCCACTCTCGACGCGACCCGGGTTCTGGTCAAGGAGGGCTTCACCGTCCTTCCCTACACCTCCGACGATATCGTCTTCGCCAAGCGGTTGCTCGATGCCGGCGCTGCCGCCATCATGCCTTTGGGCGCGCCTATCGGTAGCGGCCTCGGAATACAGAATCAAGCGAGCATTCGCATCTTGCGCGAGCTGATTACCGGTGTGCCGCTGATCGTGGACGCCGGGGTCGGCACCGCGTCCGATGCTGCCCTTGCCATGGAACTCGGCGCCGATGCGGTTCTCATGAATACCGGTATCGCGGGCGCTCAGGATCCCATCTTGATGGCGGAAGCCATGAAGAACGCCGTACTGGCGGGGCGACAGGCATATCTCGCCGGTCGCATGCCGAAGAAGCTCTACGCGACTGCCAGTTCCCCACTGGAAGGCGTGGTCCGATAGGCCAAAGCAAAAGGGCGGCCTCAGGCCGCCCTGCTTGTAATTCTCCAACTCACAATCACAACATCTTCACGCCACTCACATGGATGGTGTCGCCGGTGACATGTCCGCTGACCGCGACATGGTGGCCTTCGTGGCCCTTCAGGGCGTCCGGGTTCTCCACGTTCAATATCTTCTGGTCGCCGTCGGTGACCACGACCATCTTGGCGCCCTCAGCCAGGCACTTTTTCGTGCAGGCAGCCGCTCCGGCGTTCGCGCCTTTGGCCCCGCATTTCGAGTCGCTAATCCAGCCGTTGACGGTCTCAGCCTTGTCGCCCGCAAAGGCAAATGAGGCGACCGACAGGATCATGCAAAACATCAGACACAGCGAAAATGCTTTCTTCATGAACTGCCTCCTTGAATATCCAGTGAAGCGTAAGTTTTGATCTTGTCGCGAACAAACCGGCCCACCCGTTCAGCCAAAAATCGGCCTCCCGACAAACGAAGCGTACTTCTGCTTAGGGTATTTCAGACGTGGCGTTTAATGAATGCTATCACAGCCACGGTTGAAACATGTCTCCCGCTCGGCCAACCCGGCTGTTTACTTCCTGGCGGCGTTGGTAGCGGGTCGCTGGGGGGCGGGCTCTACGTACACTACCTCACCCGGGCGCGCGTAGTGCAATTGCTCCCGGGCTTCTTTCTCAATGGCCTTGGGATCGACTTGCAGGCCCCGGATCCGCTCAGCATAAAGGTCATTTTCCTTCTGCAACTTGTCAATTTCCCCCTGCAATTTCTGGCGTTCCGTTCGCTTGGAGCGGTAAATTACCATCCCGTTCGCCCCGAACATGACATGCAGAAACAGCCATGCTGTCAGCAGCGCAACCCCGCCGGTCGCCAGTCGGCGCCGTTCTCCGTAGACCGCGCTCCACACCGGACGTGACTTCGCCATCCAGCGCTCGGCAAGCGCCTCCGCCTGGGGAGCTTTGTCCACAACCGCGCGCAGCCCGTCTTCTGGCTTGGGAAACGATCGGACTTTAGCAAACTTGCCTACTCGAAAATCCATTGCTTTGCTGCCGCGCTCAGTTTCGCCAGTTCCGCCGCGTTCGATGCTTCCGAGTACACCCTCACCACCGGCTCCGTTCCGGAAAGCCGGTAGCAGATCCACGACCCATCGTCGAAAATCAGCTTGAGACCGTCTTTGCGGACTACCTCGCCCACCTTCCGCCCGAAGAACTCGCGCGGGTCAGACTTCAACTTCCCAGTGAACTTCTCCTTGACCTCCGCCGTCAAGCGGAAGTTCTCCCGTTGGGGCCAGAAGGAACCAACTTTGACAAACAGCTCTTCCAGTTGCTTGCCCAGAGATTTGCCGCGCCGCGCCACCATCTCACAACACAGCAGTCCAGCCAGGATTCCATCCTTTTCCGGAACATGGTGCCGAATGGACAATCCTGCGCTCTCTTCCCCGCCAATGCAGATCTTGTCCTGCTTGATCAATTCTCCGATGTATTTGAAACCGACGGGAGTTTCGTGGAGCTCCACGTTGTGGTGCGTGGCCAGCGCATTGATCAGGTTGGTGGTGGCTACGGACTTTCCTACTCCGTTCTTCCATCCCCGGCTCTCCACCAAATAATCAAACAGCAGCGCGATGATGTAATTGGGCTGGAAAAAAGTGCCGTCCTGATCCACGATGCCGAACCGGTCGGCGTCGCCGTCGGTCGCGATGCCGATGTGCGCCTTGCTCTCCCGCATCTTGGTTCGCAGATCCTCCAGCAGATGGTCGTCGGGCTCGGGAGCGTGACCGCCGAACAGAACGTCCCGGAAGTCGTGCACCGTTTCGACCGCCACGCCTCCCTCGCGAAGAAGTGCGTCAGGATAGCCGCGGGCCGCGCCCCATAGCGGATCGAACACCACTCGAATTCCCGCCTTGCGGATCACGTTCAAGTCCACGATCTCTCGCAGGCGCGACAGGTACATGCGCCGCGGATCCAGCCCCTGGGCCTCCGGTGGATCCGCGACCGGGCCATTCCCGCTGGATGCATCCGCGGCCGCAATCTCCGCTTCGATTCTTTTGGTTGCTTCCGGCAAGGCCGGGGCGCCGTCGGGCGTCGAAAACTTGATGCCGTTGTACTCCGGCGGATTGTGCGAGGCCGTGAAATTGATGGCCCCATCTGCCTTCGCCTGCATTACCGCGTAAGAAATGGCGGGCGTCGGAGCCGGTTCTGCAATCACCAGCGGGGTGATGCCGTGCGCGGACAGGATTTCTGCCGCCATCGAGCAAAACGTCTCGCCCAGAAAACGGGGATCCCGACCCACGATAATCTTGGCTCCTTTCGGCTTCTGCGCAACCACGTAGCGCGCAATCCCGGAAACCGCACGCCGCACGTTGGCGAATGTGAAACCTTCCGCCATCACGGCCCGCCAGCCGGATGTACCAAACTTGATCTGGGTTGTCATGATTTCGAGTCCTGATGTAATGATCCTCGGCTTGCTGTGCTTTGCCGGAAACCGCTCGACTTGCATATTATGAACCCACCCTGGCCTGCGCAGTGAGTTCTCGACCGTGGGAAAGTGATCCATCACACCCGGGCAGCACTCACAGGACACAGCCGAGGCCCGATTTTATATGACCAACAAGAGACTCGTCCTGACCACCGCCTCTTCCCTGGAAGAAAGCAAACAGATCGCGCGCGAGCTGGTGGACCGACGCCTCGCCGCCTGCGTCAACATCGTTCCCAAAATCGAATCCGTATACCGCTGGGAAGGAAAGGTCGAGGAAGCGCAGGAGTTTCTGTTACTCGTCAAAACCACGGAATCTGCGTTCGCGCGGGTGCGCGAGACCATTCAGCGGCTCCACTCCTACAAGGTTCCGGAATGCATTGCCCTTCCGATCGAGGAAGGCAGCCAGTCTTACCTGAACTGGATCGAGGATTCGGTCGAATGATCAGAACTCATTCCCTCATCGACCCACGCCCGGGTTGGCCGTCCCCGGCGAACCCGCGATTGACATCCACCATCGCCCAATCCTGCCTCCGATCAATCCGTCCCGATTCAGCCCGGCGTCAACCCTGAGCTGCCCTTTCGAGTAACCGAGAGACATACTGGGAACTCGGCCTTGCGTAACTAGGTTACGCACCATTGGGGGGCTAGACTGGGCATAGACACGGAGTGCTCATTATGAAAATAGCGGCAGTAGTCGGCATGTCGGTGCTGGGGCTGGTCTTAGGAACTCCTGCCAGCGCGCAGCATGGCAATGAGGACGGACACCACGGCAATTCCAAGAAGCAGGGGAACGAGCATCAGAAAGACCACGGACGTCCATCTAAGGATCAGCATTCCGACCGGCACCAGGCGAATGGCCGCGAGCAGCGGCATGATCAGCGCCCTGACGAGCGGCGGGAAAACCACAACGCGCCCCAACGTGAGTATGCCCGGCATCCCCAGGCGCATGGGCCGGAACACATGCGTGACGTACGCAGCCCCGAACGCGAGAAGCACTCCCGCGATGTCTGGCAGGATCATCGCGCCCGCGATTGGAAGCATGAACATCGCGGCTGGCGCGAACGCGGCGGTTACCGAGGCTACCGCATTCCTGAGGATCGCTTCCGTGAGCATTTTGGCCGCGCACACTGGTTTCGTGTTCGCAGCGCCCCCATCATGGTCGTAGAGGGACATCCCCGATTCCAGTACGGCGGCTTCTGGTTCGGTCTGGTTGATCCCTGGCCGGAAACCTGGTCCCGCACCTGGTACGAAACCGACGACGTCTATGTGGACTACGTCAATGACGGGTACTACATGTACAACCGCCGTCATCCCGGAGTCGCCATTGCCGTGAACGTCTCGTTCTAGTCGGCTCGACGCCGCGATGAGGTCCCAAAAAGATCTTCCGCGACCTGTGGCGCGTCAACGCCGTGCTCATTCTCCTCGCTGCCGGGGCGGTCACCTTCGGCGTTGGAGCGCTCCTGGTAGAGGAATTTGGCAGTCGAACCGCCCGCGATCGTGAAGCGGACGCCGGAATTCCTATCGCCGCCGCCGATCCCAACGCCGCATGTCCCTGGGGCATGCTTCGTTCGTAGAAGGAACAAATGTGATGCGCGCAAACCTCTCCTTCAATCGGGGCGGAGCGGGTTTCAGCAGCGGCAGCTACACAGAAACCAGGAACATCCTGTTCATCGAACCCGGACAGAAGACCGCCCGCTGGCTCCTTCCCGACAACGATCACATCATCACTGATAGTTCCGACATCACCGAAAACTCCGACAGCAAAGCCAAGCGGCTGATTGCTACTGCCGTTCTGGTGAAATCTCCCGCAAGTTCCCCTGAAACCACCGTCGGAAAGCTCCTCTTGTTTGACCCGTCGGGCAGAAAGATTGTAGAGGTCGCCAGCACGGTCCGGGAGGTTCACCTCGCCTCACTCTCTGCCGGCGATCTCACGATCCTGTACGAACGGGACCGACGTCTCGTGCTCGCCACCTTTGACCCCGCATCGCTCGCCAAGCGCGCGGAGCAGGTGATCGACGTCCCCCAGCCCAAGTAAGCAAGCAGCTCTCGCCTGACGGCCTCGCAGTACAAAATTCGGTTATTCCCTTCCCGGCTGATTCAATGAGCGTGATGAGATTCTGCAACCCTTAAGTCCGTTTTGCTGCGAATAATGGGACGCCAGGCGACAAGGGGTCCCTTCTGTATTAGCATGCAACGAGTCGCGCAGGCCTGTCCCCAGTATGCAAATGGAATCCACACATTTCCCGGCTACTCCGACCGCCCTGAAGATTGCCGTCGCCATCGGCATCGGAATGCTTGCCGGGATGGAGCGCGAGTGGTCCAACAAAGACGTAGGAATTAGAACCTTTGCCATCGTTGCCTTGCTCGGGATGCTCGCGTCCCTTATCGGCCCGAATATCGCGATTGCGTCTTTGCTCGGTGTGTTCTTGCTGGTTGCGGCCATGAACGCGCGCAGCATCCTCGCCGACCGCTCCCTGGAGATCACCACCTCCGCAGCCTTGATCCTGAACTACCTGCTCGGCGTCCTGGTTGGCCTTGGTCATATCTTCACTCCCGTTGCGGGAGCGATCGTGATGACAATGCTCCTCGCCTGGAAGACGGAACTGAGCCGCTTTGCGGGCGGCTTGCAACCATCGGAAATTCGCAGCGCCGTCTTGCTCGGGCTGATCGGTTTCGTCATTTATCCGGTTCTGCCCAAGCGCTACGTGGATCCCTGGCAGCTCTTCAACCCCAGTGATGCCTGGATCAGCGTCATCGCCATCGCCGGAATTGGATTTGTGAACTATGTGTTCCTCCGCGTCTACAGCACGCGAGGCCTCTACCTGGGCGCCCTTTTCGGGGGCTTGGTGAACAGCAGCGCCACCATCGCGGAGTTGGGCACAAGGTTGCAGGAAACCGGCATGGTCGCGCGCGCTACCACCTTGTGCTTATTGACGACCATCGCCATGTTCGCCAGAAACCTGATTCTCGCCACTATCTTTTCCCCTCTCTCGCTCAGCGCCACCGTCGCGCCCCTTCTGGCCATGACCCTTGTAGCTGCTTTCTGGCTATGGCGAGACCGCAGAATGGAGGAAGGAGTTCCCGGAACCTTGACCCTCTCTTCTCCGATCTCGGTCCAGAAAGTCATCGGGTTTGGAATCCTTTTCATCTCCATACAAATCGCCGGAACTCTGTTGACAAAATACTTTGGCAGCTATGGCATGTTTGCCACCGCGGTTTTCGGCGGGCTGGTGAGCAGCGCCAGCACCACCGCCGCGGCCGCCACCATGGCAATGCACGGAAAGATCAGCGCCTCGCTTGCGGGCAGTGCCACCGTGCTTACGTCCCTGACCAGCGCCACCGTAAACCTGCCGATTGTGTGGCGAACCATTAAGAACAAGACCGTGATGCGGAGATTGACCATCCAGATGGTCACTGTGATCGGAACCGGCATCGCTGCGGTCACCGTAGACCGGATTTTCCAATTCTCCGAGTTGCTGGCCAGAAAATAACCATTCAGCTATGAATACACAGGGGACATCACAACAGGGCTCCGGCGCGCTCACACAAGGTCGGGACTGAAAAGGCTCACGCCTGAGGGCACTTCGAGCTCTCCAAAAGAAAGGTGGCATAGCAGCAGGAGTTGTCAAGCACCGCCACGCTACCCTGAGAGAACCAGCAACAACTTTTGGGTCTTTGCGCTTCCCCACAACGGGTGCCCACTGGAACGGCAGGGGGGAACCCGCCACCGTCCCAGTTTGGAACAAGGTTGAGGATGACTCTATGACCATGTCAGATCTGCTGGCTGTTCAAAATTGAACACATGCAGAAATTTTACAAACGGAAATGGCATCGTAGTCCTCGGCGGTGCGCGAGCCACCGATCGCCGGCATCTTCTTTTTCTAAAAGGGTGGCAAGCCCTGCTCCGGGTGTCAACGAATGCAGGGGTGAGGTTACGACAACGACGCCGAGTCCGCCGCAGACTCCGTCGACGAGTGGTGTAGAATGCGCGCCGGAGTCAGAAGGGCAACGAAATTACCTGGAGGAGAGCATGAAAAAATCATGGCTGGTGGTTGGAGTAGCAATGATGTTGACGATTGCGTGGTCGATCGGGCGGGCGCAGGGACAGCAAGATCAGTCGAAGGGAAAAGTAATCTTTGCCTCCGCTGATCGGGCGAATTTCCGCGACACGGGCAACGGCGTCTCCATGGCAGCAATCTGGGGCGATGCCGACAAAGGAGCGCACGCCACCTTCACCAAGTTCGCACCGGGATTCAATGCCGGCATGCACACCCACACCAACGACGTTTGGATCGTGGTTGTGAAAGGCGCCTATTTGTACAAGGATGAAGCGGGCGATCAGCGTGTGGGACCCGGCAGTTTCTTGCGAGTTCCGGGTGGAAAGAAGCATTGGAGCGGGGGCGATCCCAAAGAGGGAGCGCTGTTCTATGAAGAATCGTCCGGGAAGTTCGACTCGATCCCTGCAAAATAGTCGGCGGTTCTACTCGTGCCGCGATGCGCGATTCCCTTGATTTGCGCACTCGCGAGCGTGGCGGGATAGTTCTATGGCACAAACGCGTCGTTGAAGGCGATCGAAGCGAGCCTTCAAAATGCAGCCAGGGCTTGCGGACGAAGGTCGCTGGCTCGCCCTCGGGTCGGCTATATGTTTGCCAGTGCCTGATCCAGGTCATCGAGAATGTCTTGCACGTCCTCGATGCCTACCGAAATGCGCACCAGGCCGTCAGTAATTCCGATGGCCTTGCGGCCCTTCTCGCCCACTGCGGCATGCGTCATCGTGGCCGGATGGGAAATCAGCGTCTCCACTCCGCCCAGCGACTCGCCCAGCGAACACACCCGCACCTTCCGTAACATCTTGTTCGCATTGGACAGCGATCCGGTCTCAAACGAAATCATCGCTCCAAATCCCGTCATCTGGCGTTTCGCCAACTCGTACTGCGGATGGTCCGTCAATCCCGGATAAAAAACTTTCTTCACCTTCTTGTGGTTCGACAGGAATCCGGCGACCCTCCGGCCACTCTCATCGTGCTTGTTCATCCGCACCGCCAGCGTCTTCACGCCCCGCAGGATCAGCCAGCACTCGAAGGGCGACAGGATCGCGCCCGCCGCTTTCTGCAGGAAAGCCAGCTTGTCTACCTGGTCTTGCCGGGTGCAAACCACGACTCCCCCCAGTCCGTCGCTGTGGCCGTTCAGGAATTTGGTGGTCGAGTGCACCACCATGTCCGCTCCCAGCGCGATCGGCTGCTGAAAATATGGCGACATGAACGTGTTGTCGACCACCACGTCAACCTTCTTCGGCCGGCAGACCGCGCTCACCGCCTTGATGTCGGTTAACGCCATCAGCGGATTGGTGGGCGTCTCGATAAACACCATCCGCGTATGTTTCCGAATCGCGCGTTCTACATTCCTGACCTCGGAAGTGTCCACATACGTGAACTCCAGACCGAAATCTGCCCAGACCTGGTTGAACAGCCGCGGCGTGCCCCCGTACAGATTGTGCCCGCACACCACGTGATCGCCGGCCTTCAAGGTCGTAACGATCGCGTTAATCGCCGCCATCCCGCTGGCAAACACCTTCGCCGCCAGCCCGCCTTCAAGCGCTGCCAGGTTTTTTTCCAGCCGGTCGCGGGTGGGATTCGACACCCGCGCATATTCGTATCCCTTATGCTTGCCAATCTCTTCCTGCACGAAAGTCGAGGTGGCAAAAATCGGAGGCGCGACCGCACCGGTCAACTCATCGGGTTCCTGCCCGATATGGATGGCGCGCGTAGCAAACCCTGCGGAACTATTCTTCTTCATATATTTGAATTGTCATCCTGAGCGAAGCGAAGGACCTATGCGGTCCGGAGTGCAACGGCCCAATCCTGAAAGCTGACCGCCGACGGCTGAAAGCTGTTAAATCCCACCCTCAAAGATCTTCTTCGACAAATATCGTTCCGCCGAATCCGGAATGATGGTTACCACGCGCTTGCCTGGGCCTAACCGGCGCGCCAACTCCAGCGACGCATACACGCTGGCCCCGCCGCTCGAGCCGGACAACACGCCCTCCTGTGCCGCCAGTTCCTTCACCATCCCGAATGCCTGCTCGTCAGTCACCATCATCACTTCGTCGCAGACCGTGCGGTCAAAGTTCTTGGGAATGAAACTCGCCCCGATCCCTTCCACTTTGTGCGGCCCCGGCGGTCCGCCACCCAGCACCGAGCCTTCCGTCTCGACCACGATCGTGTAAGCAGCCGGCAGTTGCTCTTTCACGAAGCGCGCCACCCCGGTGAAGGTTCCCGCCGTCCCCGAGCCCAGGGCGAGTCCATCGATGCGCCCGTCCATCTGCTCGAAGATCTCGCGGGCGGTGGTTTCGTAGTGGTAATCCGGATTGGCGGGATTTTCAAACTGCGCGGCCATGAACGCCTTGGGATTGGAGGCGGCCAGCTCGTTGGCTCGAGAAATGGCTCCCGACATGCCCTCGGCCTCCGGGGTGCGAACCACCTCGGCGCCGAGGGCTCGCATGATCATCACCTTTTCCTCTGAAAACCGCTCCGGCACGAACAAGCACACCTTGTACCCGCGCTTCACCCCGATCAGGGCCAGCCCGATCCCGGTGTTGCCGGCAGTAGCTTCGACAATCGTCCCACCCTCGCGCAGTTTCCCTTCCGCTTCCGCGCGCCGGATGATGCCGATGGCGGCGCGGTCCTTCACGCTGCCCCCAGGGTTCAGGTATTCCAGCTTGGCAAACACGTCGGCCGCTCCCGGAGGGACCAACTGCTTGAACTGAAGCATGGGGGTTTCGCCGACGAGGTCGGTAATATCGTCGGCAACGCGCAGGCGGGAGATGGTAGTCGCGTTTCGCACAGTCCAGACTAAGGAAACACACCTGTCAGCGTCAATGTTGCTTCTGTGCCGGAGTCGTCGTAGGTCCCGAACTTGAAACGGCAGCGCGGTCCAACCCAGCGTAGTATCCGCTCTTGGTCCGCACCGTCAGCCTGCCATACCCCTTGGCCTTCGCATCCACCTTGATGGTGCGATACCCGCCGGCACTCTTCGGGTTGGTGGGCTTGTACCCCAGGGTGTACTGGTTGCGGATATCGTGCGCCACCGTCCGGCTGATGGCATCCACCTCTTCCAGGCTTTTTGGGAAAAACGCCATTCCGCCCGTCTTCTCCGCGATGAACTGTAGCGCCTTGCGGGCCCGCCGCTGCTTCTCCTCGCCCAGCAGACCAATGGCGTACACCGTCGGCCCATTCTCTTCCTGCAAGCGCCGGATCGCTTGCTCCAAGGTCTCCTGGCTCTCATTGTCCTCTCCGTCGGTCACGACGAAGAGCACCCGCTTCTCCAGTCTCGCATTCTTCTTGAGATGATCGGCGGAGGCTACCACCGCGTCATAGAGGGCGGTCCCCCCGCGCGTGTCCACCTTTTCCAGGGCCTCGCGCATTTTGTTGAGATCGTTGGTGAAATCCTGGTCGAGATAGTATTCGTCGTTGAAGTTCACAATGAAGACTTCGTCCTGCGGGTTGCTCGACTTCACCAGGTTGATGGCCGCCTTGTTCACCTTGTCCCGCTTCTCGCGCATCGACCCCGAATTGTCGATCACGATCGCCATCGCCACCGGAATATCCTCATGGCGGAACGAAACGATGTTCTGCGGCCTGCCATCCTCGAGCACCGTGAATGCCTGCTTATCAAGGTTTGTAACCATGCGCTGCTTGTCGTCTACCACGGTCGCGTGCAAGACGACTTCTTCCACCTGCTTGCGGAAGACAAAAGAACCCTGATCGTCTTGCCCGGTGGCAGCCGGAGCTTCTTGCGGAGCGCCGGGATTCGATGGTTTTGTATCACCCTGTGGGGTCGAGTCGGCAGCCTGCCCGGATTGAGCGGAAGGCGTCGAAGCAGCGCCGGGGGCTGCGTCCGGCTTGGCCGGGGCGGAATTTTGCTTTGCGATTCCCGAGGGGAAAACGTCGCCGGCAGAAGAACTTTGCGGCGTTGCGTTCACGGTGAGGAAACTGAGAAGCAGGGTTGCCGGGAGAACCCAGCTACTCCGCAGGTGCATAGTATCCCGTCTTCGCATAGACCCGGAGAGGAGGCAGCCCCTTTGGCGGCAGTAATTTCACTTTTATTTTACGCCATTTGCCATCCTTGATCGGGTTGGTGGGACGGTATCCCAGCACATATTGGTTGCGCAGCTCAATCCCAATTTTGGTCGCCACGTCCGCCAGATCATTGGGATTGTCGATCGTGAAAGCACGGCCCCCGGTCAATTCCGTAATGTCGCTTAACAAGGCTGGGCCCAGCTTTTCTTCTTCGGTGGGGAAGTAATGATCGTAAATACCCACCGCGTAGATGAGTACGTCCGCTTCCTTCACCATCGACTTGATCTCCCCCTCGGTGTAGCGGCTGTGGTTGTCGCCTCCGTCCGAGATGATCAGCATGGCCTTCTTGGGGTATTTCGCATTGCGCATCTTGCTAACGCCCAGGTAGATCGCATCCAGCAGCGCCGTGCGTCCTTTCGGCACCGTGTATACCAGCTTGCCCTGAATGTCTTCGATCGAACTGGTGAAATCACTGACTTCTTCCGGCTTGTCCGCAAACGTGATCATGAAAAACTCATCCTGCGGATTGGCCGTCTTGAAGAACTCCACCACCGCTTCGCGGGCACGCTCGATCTTCGAACTCATGCTACCGCTCATGTCAAAAATCACGCCCAGAGAAACCGGCGCATCTTCGCTCGAGAACGACTTGATTTCCTGCTGGCTCTTCCCTTCAAACACCGTGAAGTTCTCTTTATCCAGTCCGGTTACCAGCCGGTTCATGGGATCGGTAATGGTGACCGGCACCAGCACCAGCTCGACCGTGGATTTCAGAGGCCGCGTGTGCGGACTGAAACCCGCCTCCAGTTCCTTGATTCCATCCGAGGCTGGCTTGGGCTCGATCCGGGGCTTGATGTGGACATCGTCGTCCGTATTTTGCGCGTGCAACCGCGGCCCCTGCATACCCAACAGAATGGCAAGCATGGCAAGCAGACACAGGCATACCGGGAAGCGGTTCGGACGCAGCATGAGCCTGATCCTGATTTTGGATTGGACCGAGTGGCGGTTTCGATCTTGGGCCTTGGAGGAAGACCCGCACCCACTATGGCGGGGCATGCACTACCTCATTACGCGGGATCGTATCACAGTTCTTTACACTCAGAATCGGAGAAATCCGGTATTTTTGTCAACAAATTGTCAGGTCTCCCCCCGAGGGAATCCCTTAACCAAGGCCGGTTCCGGCGCATGGCCGCTCGAATCGTCGGTCCTTGATAAAATAACAGCCTTAAATGGCACATATCGTTCCCTTTCGCGCCCTTCGTTACGATCCACAGCGGGTCAACCCGGCCAGCGTGGTCACCCAGCCCTACGACAAGATCACCCCGGAATCGCAACAACGCTACTACGCTTCCAGTCCCTACAATCTGGTTCGACTCATCCTGGGCAAGCGCGAACCGGCCGACAATGACCGCGAAAATGTCTACAGCCGGGCGTCCGCCTTCTTCACCGATTGGCGGCGGCAGGGCATCTTCCTGCAGGATCCCCAACCCTCCCTGTATGTGTATTCCCAGCGCTTCACGATACCGGGGACATCGTCGCAGGCCGAGCGCCGTGGCTTCATCGGCCTGGGCCGGGTCGAAGACTATGCCGCCGGAATCGTTTTTCGCCACGAGCAGACTCTGGCGAAACCCAAGGCTGACCGCCTGGACTTGTTGCGCTCGACCCGGGCCCATTTCGGCCAGATTTTCATGCTCTATCAGGATTCCGGGGAGATTGATTCCCTGCTGACGCGCAACCAACCACCCACCACTGAAGTGGCCGATGAATACGGCGTCCTGCACCGTGCCTGGCGGGTCTCCGAGCCTGGCCTCATCGAACTCGTCCGCGGCAAGATGCGCGAGAAGAAGCTCATCATCGCCGACGGCCATCATCGTTATGAGACCGCGCTCAACTATCGCAACGAACGCCGCGCAGCCGCCCAGCCGGTGGGCGCCCCGCGCGAGCGTTCCGGGGGCAGCTTGCTCCGCACCCTTGAAACCGAAGAGGCGCCATACGAGCTCGCCATGATGACGTTCGTCAATCTGGATAGCCCGGGCATGCTCATCCTGCCAACCCACCGCGTCGTCCGCGGGCTTCCGGCTTTCTCTGCGGAGACGTTCCGAGCTGCCGCTCGTAACTATTTCAATGTGGAGGAAGCAGATCCGACGGTCGATGCCATCCGTGCGACCACCATGCTGCGCGAAGCCGGACACGCCGGCACCGCCATCCTGGCTGCCACCGCTTCACAGGTGTGGCTCCTGCACACTCCGAAAGCTCCTGCTTCCCTGTTCCCCGGCCTCTCCATTCGCCAGCAGTCGCTCGACGTGGTTCAGTTGCACAAAGTCCTTCTGGAAAACGTGCTGGCCCTCTCGGAGGAATCCATCCGCGAGCAGAAGAATCTTTCCTACGTGCGGGACGCCGCCGAAGCGCTGTCCGCCGTACGCTCCGGCAACGCCGACCTGGCCTTTCTCATGAATCCCTGCCGCATGAGCCAGGTGCGCGACATCGCTTTCGCGGGCGAGGTTCTCCCCCAAAAATCAACCGACTTTTACCCTAAGCTCCTCAGCGGCTTGACGATTTACGCCCTGGATTAGCTGCGCCCGGGCAAGTTTCTTCGACAGCGATCAGGATAGTTTCGCTGCACTTAATGTAAGGACGTCGCCGGCCGCACCGTCACGGAACAACCAGCGCCACTTCATTGGACACCGGGTTCGTTCCGCAGCTGTTGACCGCCCGGATGCGCACGTAGTAGGAACCGCTGGCCACGTCTGCAGTGACTAAGCTCAGGGCGGTGTTACCGGTATGGAAATTGGCGAGGTTTGCCGGGCCGCCCGGCGTCGATGAGGCCTCAATAATATATGACGTCGGCACACCGGATGCCGGCGCACTCCACTGCATGGTGACGGTGTGCGCCGCAATGGTTACCACCAGGTTTCGCGGAGCGCTGGGGCAGGCGGACGCGCACCTCCCCCAGGCTGGCCTCACGGTGATGTCGTCGGTGCCGCCGGCGTGGGTATGGCCGGCGCCGTCACCGTCGGTGGTGGTGCGGGCGTGTTCGCCCCCTGGTTGAAATGCCATGTGCACGATGCGCTCGCTTGCGTGCCAGCCGGCTGCATGTAGCCCACCTTCCCGTTCACCGCTGGTGTGCTCGAGCCGTTGGCGGTTGCATTCACGCTCCCCTTGGGGCGCGACACCTCGACCACCGGGAACGCCCACTCGAATGCTTCGGACGCGATCGTTGCTGGCGTCTGCGCCTTCCCGTCGATGGTTTGCTGCTGATAGCCGTTGACCGAACGCGCGGCTCGCACTTGCGCGTGTCTCGCCTGGATGAACATGCGCCCATCCGAGGCGCGAACGAACACCGCAATCGGTGCGCTCAACACCTGGGCGGCAGTTGCCCATTGGGCCTGTAGCGTCTGATTTCCCTGCGTTCGCTGCAGAGATCCTCCACCCACCACGCTCCACGTCGCCGGGTAAACGCGAAACGCTCCACTGACGGTTGCAGTGCCGCCCGTGATCATCCAGGTGTGCGTCTGCTGATCGCTATAGCCCTGACCACTCACCTTGATCTCACAGCGAGCCCACCCGGCCCAAGGCGCCTGGGACGCCGACCGCTGCGCGGCGGCCATTGAAACGACGGCGATCGGCACGATTAGAGCAAGCGCAAGCCGGCTGAGAGTGGCCTTCGGCATCGACGTTCCTTTCGTGAACGCTCGGAAGTTTATGCACCGGGCATCCCTCAGTCAATCGAGGCGGCGAAGCGCTATACGCAACGAGAGACGGAATCAGGTCTAGCCGCTGGCGACTCGCAAGCTCCGCGGCCGGGCTGGTTCTGGGCAGGAGCGTTCCACGGAGTGCGCGCGCAATCAAACTTCAGGTCAGAATTCGCTCCGGCCCGTGCATCTGGCCGGTCGCAATCCGACCATGATCACTCGCTGAGAATTGCGACCTCACGCCCATTTGCCCGCCGCAACCCCGCCACAATCGCTTTATTTCACCCTGGCGTTGGCCGTGGTCGTGAAGGTGATTGCCGTCTCGCTATGGATTGCAGCCTCTTCCTTTCCGGTTGCAGCCGCCACACCGGTCCCCGCTCCAGCACCCACCGCCGTGCCGATCAGAGCTCCTTTGCCACCACCGGCCAATCCGCCGATGAGTGCACCGGCCGCCGCGCCGCCACCGATTTTGGTTACGTTGCTCTTGGTGTGGCTCTTGCCCTTCGCGCGAAAGCTGCTGGTTGAGACCGCCAGGGTTTTGCCATCCCTGAGTTGAATCGAGGTGAGCCGGATGGCGACCTGCCCGGGCGCGTGCAGCCGTCCGCTTGACTTGGCATAAGTGACCTTGCCTTTCACGGGCGCGCCAGCCTTGGCAATGGTCTTGCCATCGACCACCAGGTCCTTCACCAGATTGGCATGAAAAGATTGCCCGGCATGCGCACTGGCAGAACTGATTTGCGAGTCGGTACGAACGGTGATGCGGGTTCCGGCGGGCACGGTTTGCGCCCACGCCGACATTCCAACGACGAGTAGAAACACGACGGTCTTCCCAAACCTGCTCAGCATGATCTCTCCTTGATTTTTCGTAGCCAGAGTCTGAGATTGATTGTAGGAAGGTTCGCCGCAGGACCAGTCACACATTCGTGCATTCGGCAGTTACGTTGGACCGAGCCCTGTCGTGCAAATGAAAATGAAATGTACTTCGCCCGAGCGGGCTGAACCCGACGCCGCTCATCCCCGCATTCTCGTCAACTCTTTTTCGTCAATCTTTATACGGCGGAACGCGCCATGCTATGCGCTTAATCCGCGTCAGACGCGGGAAGGCGATGTGCGTATGTGCAGGTTTCGCCAGCATTGGATACGGAGGCTCTGTACGGGCTGCGTAACGTGGGCGCTGGCAACGGGGTAGACTAATCTTGGACCCGGTCTGCCAGCCCACCCCGTGCTGAGAGGTGACGCATGCGTTGGCCATTTGCCGCTAAGTGCGACCCACCATTGGACGTTCCTGAGAAGAGTGAATCCCCGTGCACACGATTCGCCTTTAGACTTTTCCGGCAACTTGCTGGGAAACCAAAGGCCGAGAACGTCTTCTTCTCTCCCGCGAGCGTAATGCTCTGCTTGTGCTTCCTGCAGGATGGCGCTACCGGGGAGACACGAGAGGCGATGGCCAAGGTTCTCGAAGTTGCAAGTATCGAACCCAAACACCTGCGACCGGTAATCGTCGCCCTGAAGTCGGCCCTGCATTTCGAGGGACCGGGTCTGCAACTGGAGGCTGCCATTTCGCTGTGGTGCAGCAACCGGTGGACACCGCGTGCCGAATACGTTGCTGGAGTCAGGGAAGCCTACGACGCAGAAGTCTTTACGCTCGACTTCGGTAGAACTGAGGCGGTTGTTCGGATCAACTCCTGGGTGTCGGCAAAAACACTGGGCAAGATCGGAACCATCCTGAGCTCGCTTGATCCACTCAGCTCTCTGGTTGCCATCAATGCTATTTACTTCAAGGATTTCTGGGGCGAGCCGTTCAATCGAGCGCTCACCAGAGAGGAAATATTTCACACCAGCGAAGGTCGAACCTTGAAAGTTCCCCTTATGAGCCAATACGGCTCGTACTCCTACCACGAGGAATCAAAATTCCAGGCCGTGCGTCTCCCCTACAATACGGCACGCTTGGCGATGTACATCTTTCTGCCAGCGAAGACGTCGAGCCTGCAGGAGTTCCGGCAGAGTCTGAATTCGGCCGCATGGGACAAGTGGACGCGCAGCTTGGAGACGATGGAGGGGCACATTCGGCTCCCCCGCTTCAAGCTGACATATCAGGCGATTCTGAACAGCGCGCTTTCACAGCTTGGAATGGGAATAGCCTTCGACCCACAGCGTGCCCGATTCGATACCATCAACTCGCCACCGCCCCAGATATGGATCGATCGGTTCCTCCATCGCGCGCTCGTGGAGGTCAATGAGGAGGGTACGGAGGCTGCGGCCGTGACCGCAGCCATAGCTGTTTTCAGTTCGGAGGCAACGTACCGCAAGCCGCCCCGCACGTTCGAGATGATCGTGGACCGCCCGTTCTTCTTCGCGATTCGGGACGATCTCACGAACACGATACTGTTTATGGGCTCGGTGGAAGAACCTGACTCCTAAAAAACGGGACTGCCGGAAGGTGGGTGACTGCTAGTTGTTGTAAACAGGCACGGGTGTTGAAAAAGTAATCCCAGAAAAGTGCTCAGAAAAACTTTGCGTCAGGAGCCCTACAATCGACGTTCGCGCCTCAGGTAGACATTTTCTATCCCCGAAATTTCGCCTGGTGTGAGAAAAACGGAGTTTTTCAACAGAGAGACCTTCATCGGTTTTGAGTAGCGGCCACCGACCAACGCCGCCAAACGAACCCGACCAGGGCGATCAGAGCGCTGCGATGGGCACGATCCATAGAAGCGCATCGAATCCCCGAAAAGCAGGGACCACCAGAATGGTGGCGCCGTATTTCGTTCCCAGGTCATCCAGAATGCGGTCATCACTCTTTCCTTGAACGACCGCAGCCCCGATCTCACGTTTCAAAGATACCCTTGGCTTGCATTCCAGATGCGAACACTCCGCCAGAACCTCACGGCATCCGCAGTTGCAGAATACTTTCGTGGTGAGTGACTGCGCTCGGACTGGATCCCCATCCAAGGCCAGCGCTATCGACGCCAGCACGACCACGGTCAGGAAGGTGTGGCGAAGCCGAACTACGCCATGTGCTACGAGTCCCCGGTCCTGCGAATGACTCCCTCCGGCGTACCCTTGATGGTCGAACACCCCAGACGGAGCGCTCGTGAATATTCCGGCATCGCGAACAGTTTCCTGCCGCAGCTCTTCTGATTCGCTGCCCGAACCGTGCAGGATCGCTTCCGTTTGGGTTGGCTGCATCTTCGAGTGCCGCTCCTGATTAACAATATTCAGCACCGCAGGGTAACACCCAGGCATGGATGGAGCAGTCGTTCACCGCGGTCTTTCTGGCCCATGGGCATTCGTGTATGGGGCGACGGCCAGCAGAAATTCCTTGCCGTCCGCCCGCCTGGCCTCGGCACGCACAATTGAGTCGGGAGGAAATTCCCAGACTTCATGTTCGGGGTCGTTGTTAGAGGTCGCAAGAACTTTCCACAACCGTGCCCCCAAGTCCAAAGCCTGGGGAAGTCGCGAGATTACGCCAACTACCGCTTAGTTCTGCTCTGCCGACCTGGCAACGCCTCGCGTGTAGCCTCGAGCGTGTGAATCAGCGACTCCTTGGGGAGCTTCCGGATAATCGGTTCCATGACCCATCCCAGTCCCAAGGGTATGTCACGCGTCAGCGAAATCGCTCGACACTCAACGTATGCCCCACCGTCGCGCTCCTGGAATCGCCAGTAGGAATACAGGCGCCACAGAAATCCGGCGCCGGTATCGGGCGGCAGCACTCTCTCCTTCGGGGTTCCGGCATGCTCCACTTCAGAAATCCGGGTCGTGTACGAGCGACAAACCCAGCGCCCTCGATCCAGGGAACGATAATGCACCGTATGATCGGTATCCAGGACGACGGTTACAATTTTCTTCTTGAGCAGCCGGAAATAAACTTGGAAATCATTGTCGCGGTGGCTAATCAACCTCGAGGCAATCACCTCGGGTTTGTAAATCTCCTTGTGGTTATCGTAGTCCTGCACCAAAGTCAGCACCTCGGCGACGGTCGTATCAGGAATAAATGAGGCGCCGATCCAGTCATGAATCAAGCCATCCGGCACCTTGACTGGCCCATGTCCTGACCAGAGTTCCGCTACCACCTTGCCTCCTCGCACCTGCTGCGCCCTCTTCGGATCAGCATCGGACCATAGAAATGGGCTGCCGTCGTCCAGAGACCGCTCCAGGGCTGCTTCGGCGTCACGAATGTAAGCGCTGAAACCCTTCAGCGTTCCCTGCTTCAACTGGACTGACGGGGTAGTTTGAGCCATTGCAACCCGACTTGATGCGAATCGTGAGCGTGATCTGTGCCGTATCGGGACGTGCGGATTCAGACGGAATCAGGCAACTCTGCTTCTCATGCCGGGCGTCGTCGCGCTCAAGCCCGCTTGGCCTGCAGAGGTCGAGCGCTGACTTTCGAACGACTCCCGGCCTGATTCCCTTCTACTCTGTTCGGGTGCAGATTTCAGTGATATGGCGGCGCCAGTTTCCCGCGATAGCGACAACGAATCTTCCCCACGTTCCTCAGGGCTGATCCCGGCCTTCAGCCGGCTTTTCCCCGTACGTTGTAAAATACAAGTTTATTTATCACCCGAACGACTCCACCTATGCCGCAAGAAGACAATACCGCCGTCCGGGACGAGCGTTACGACGCCCAGCGGGTCGAGACCAAGTGGTTCGAACGCTGGCAGCAGGACCCTGCCCTCTACGCCGCCGAGGCGCGCTCCACCAAACCCAAGTACTACGTGCTTGAGATGCTTCCCTACCCTTCGGGCGTACTCCACATGGGACACGTGCGCAACTACGCCATCGGCGATGCCCTGGCACGCTACATGTGGATGAACGGCTACAACGTGCTTCACCCCATGGGCTGGGATTCGTTTGGGTTGCCGGCTGAAAATGCGGCCATTCAAAACCATACTCCGCCCCGCCAGTGGACCCTGGGCAACATCCGCAACATGAAGGCGCAAATGAAGCGCCTTGGCTTCGCATACGACTGGTCCCGCGAGGTCACCACCTGTCTTCCCGATTACTACCGTTGGAACCAGTGGTTCTTCTTGAAGATGTTTGAGCGCGGCCTCGCCTACCGCAAGAAGAGCAAGGTGAACTGGTGCCCCAGATGCGCCACCGTACTGGCCAATGAGCAGGTGGTGGGCGGCAATTGCTGGCGTCACGAGGACACGCCGGTTGAGCAGCGCGAACTCGAACAGTGGTTCCTGCGCATCACGCAGTATGCCGACGAGCTGCTGCGCGATCTCGATAAGCTGAATGGCTGGCCGGAAAAAGTGCGCACCATGCAGCGCAACTGGATCGGCCGCAGTGAAGGCGCCCTCGTCGATTTCGATCTCGGCGGCACCGTCGGACCCGCGGGCTCTAAGATCACCGTCTTCACTACCCGCATCGACACCATCTACGGCGCAACCTCGGTGCAACTTGCTCCCCAGCACCCCATCGTCGCCGACATGATTGCCAAAAACTCCGACCTGCGCGCCAGCGTCGAGCAGTTGATCGCCGAGCAACGGAAGGCCAGGGAGGTCGGCGACATCGGCGCCATCGAGAAGCATGGCGTCTTCACCGGCCGTTATGCCAAGAACCCTTTCAATCAGGAACCCTTGCCGGTCTGGGTCGCGAACTACATCCTGATGGATTACGGCACCGGCGCCATCATGAGCGTGCCCGCGCACGATGATCGCGACTACGAGTTCGCCAAGAAATACAAATTGCCTTTGCGCGTCGTGGTTTTACCTCTGGGCGGAGATGCGGACGAGACGGTGGCCGAGCCGCCTCTTCCCTTCGTCGCCGAAAACGGGCTGGTTGTGAACTCCGGGCGGTTCAGCGGCCAGGAAAGTTCGGTGGCTCTGAAAACCATGGCTGAGCACGCCGAGAGCGGTGGCTTTGGCAAGGCCACGGTCACTTTCCGCCTCAAGGATTGGGGTATTTCCCGGCAGCGCTACTGGGGCACGCCCATCCCCATGCTTTACTGCGAGAAAGATGGCATCGTGCCGGTCGCAGAAAAAGACTTGCCCGTTCTTCTTCCCGACAGTGTCGAAATCACTTTGGCCGGCGGATCCCCGCTTTCTCAGGTACCCGATTTTGTCAATGCGACCTGCCCGAAGTGCGGCGGTCCGGCGCGGCGCGAGACCGATACCATGGACACCTTCGTCGATTCCTCCTGGTATTTTTATCGCTACACCGACGCCCAGAACGATCGCGCACCCTTCGACACTGCAGTGGCGGCCTACTGGTTCGGCGACCGCGGGATTGATCAGTACATCGGCGGCGTCGAACACGCCATCCTTCATCTCATCTATTCACGCTTCTGGACAAAGGTCATGCGCGACATGGGCCTGGTGCAGAATGCTGAACCCGTCGAGCGCCTGTTTACTCAGGGAATGGTGATCAAGGATGGGGCCAAGATGTCGAAGAGCCTCGGCAACGTCGTTTCGCCCGACGACATGGTAGCGCGCTACGGGGCAGACGCCGCCCGTCTTTACAGCCTGTTCGCCGCCCCACCCGACCGCGATCTGGACTGGCAGGATTCCGGCATCGAAGGTATCCAGCGTTTCCTCGGGCGTGTGTACCGCTTCGTGATGCGCAACGCCCGGCCCGACTCTGCGGAGTGGCGGCAGCCGATCCCAACGGACTTGTCTCCCGAGGCACGGCAGGTGCAACGCAAACTTCACCAGACCATCAAGCGGGTGACCGACGACTTTAAAGGACGCTGGCACTTCAATACCTGCATCGCCGCGATCATGGAATTGGTGAACGAACTTTATGGGACCGAGGACGTGAATGCGCGTACCGCCCCGGGTGCGATTCCAGTTCCTTTGCTCGCCGAGGTGCAGCGCAGCCTCGTCTTGCTGCTCGCCCCTTTTGCACCTTATCTCGCCCATGAACTCTGGGAATCGCTCGGGGAACGCCAGGACCTCTTGCGGGCGCCCTGGCCCAAGTACGATCCCCAGTTGGCGAAAGAGGAAGAAATCGAAATCCCCGTGCAGGTCAACGGCAAATTGCGTGGCCGCGTTCTGGTGCCGGCCGAAGCCGACCAGGCCCTGGTGGAACAGCGTGCGCTGGCGGATGAGAAAATTAAGGCCGCCCTCGCCGGGAAACAGGTGGTTAAGAAGATCTTTGTGGCCGGCAAGCTACTCAATTTCGTAGCTCGCTGAACCATCTCGCGGTGCCCGCTGTCGCACCCGAAATTAAGCAGGCGGGCACAAGCCCGCCTGTTTCTCTTCAGCCGGACAACCAGGACAGGCCCGCCTTAGTTTTGCCCGCTCGCGGGCGAACCAAAGACCAGCGCCTTATGCAGGTTCGCGAAGTGAATTTCATTAAGCGTCTTAGCTCCGCCCTCGTCTCTTAAGGTCACGGCATCTACGGGCGACGCGTTATTCACCAGCTTTGCGGGACCGGTGGCCACCACGTTCTTGCCCTGAAAAATTTTGACCTGCACATCCGCTCCCGTACCTTCCCATTCTGCCTTGTAGTTTCCGGGACTCAGTTGGGTCGAACCCACCTGGGCAGGACCGGTCAAAGTGAAATTGCCTTCGTTCTTATCCTTCGCGAGTGCGGGTAAGGAAAGACTGAAAGCGACCAGTACAAGCAACGAAGAATACTTTACGAACTTCATAGGACTGACTCTCCAATAAATAGTCGTTGTGGCTGGAGTTGCCGCACAACTCCCGCAGCTAATCGATTTCTACGATTAATTTTCAGGACCTCGCCTGGTTGGATGTCTAGCGCTGGTCCGCAGGTTGTTGAAAATGCCGCCGTGCCATGAAGGGAGAAAAACTCCATAGTTATGAATGTGTTGCAAATTTCGAGGTGGCCCGCGAGGATGCCTAGCCCGCCGCAAGTAGCGGCTTCCGGTATGCTACGGAGGATGTCCGCATGGTCGCCCACCGTCGAAGGCTTCCGCACAATGTTCCGGAGACCGGCGTTGTCGCTTGCGGAGGTCGCCTGGCGCTGGAGTTTCGGTGCAGCCGCCTGCGTGTTGCTGGGCCTGGCCTTTGTGGCGTACCTCGATACCCTGCCGGTCGGCAAGGCCGATTTATGGCTTTTGCGGACTCACCATCCTCTGCTCGTCGGGCAGGCGTTTTCCCACATCCTGCACGGCAGCGCTTTGCGCGCCGTCCTGGCCAGCATCGTGCTGTTCTCCGGCCTTGAAGTTTTGTGGATCCTGCTGGCGTCCTTGGGCCGCGGGGCCACACTCGTTCCTTTGCTCGACCACGTGCGGGCGCGTGCCCAACAAGTCCGTACCGGGCTGAATGCAACCGTCGCGCCGGCCCTGCTCTCCGAGACGGCCGCGGGAGAGGTTGTCTCGAACTGGCGCCTGCAATCCCTCGCCGGGTTGCACCTCCTGCGCGCCGCGCTGGCATTGGCCGCCGGCGTAGCCATCCTCGGCGCCCTGATTCTCGCCGGCTTTGCGTCCTCCCAAACCGATCCGCATCCTGCCCTGGTCTTCTTCCTCGCCAACACCATGCTGCTGGTGCTCTGGTTGATCTGGTCTTCGGTCAGCTGGTTTTTGTCGGTTGCTTCCATCTTTGTAGTACGTCAAGGGACGGACACTTTCGGAGCCCTGTCGGCCACCGTGGATTTGTGTCGCGATCGGTTCGGCGCGCTGATGACGGTGGGCACCTGGTTCGGTCTCGCGCACCTCGTTCTTTTCCTGGTGGCTACCTCGGTGGTCGCGTTCCCCTTCGCCCTCTTTCCGGCCGTGCCGCTTCGAGTGGTATTGATCGCCGTGGTGCTGCTGACGCTCGGCTACTTCGCGATTGCCGATACCCTTTATATCGGCCGCCTCGCCGGGTATGTAGCCATCCTCGAGGCTCCGCCGCTTCCAGTAGCAACCGCAAACCTGCCTCTGGCCTCGCCACTTGCGGGCACGCCGGCATCCGCGGACGAAATCCAGCCCGGCGCGGCCATGGTCGACCAGAATGAAACGATCCTGTGCGACACCCCGGGCCTGTTCGAAACACCGGCTCCGCCATCAACCTCCGCACTCTCCGGCATCCCCGCAGTCGAGAACGCCGTACAGGAAAGAGCCGCGCGCGACAATTCGACAAATCAGATTTCAGATGCACCCCTTAGCGATGGCTCCAAGTCACCGGAAACCTCAGACCCAGGACTCAAGACCTGAGGCCTGACACCCGGTCCCCGCTTTACACTATTCCCCGGTTCTGAGAAACTCATCCGTGGAAACTCAATCGATTGTCGTCCTCGACTTCGGGGCGCAATATTCGCAGCTGATTGCGCGCCGCATCCGCGAACTCAACGTCTTCTCGGCCGTCCTTCCCTGCAACGCCACGCTGGAGGAAATCCGCGGCTACTCGCCGGTGGGCATCATCCTGTCGGGTGGTCCATCCTCGGTCTATGACAAGGACGCGCCCGTCGCCGATCCCGGCGTATTTGAGCTCGGGCTGCCCGTGCTCGGCATCTGCTACGGCCTGCAATACATGGTGTTAGCCCTCGGAGGCAAGGTGCGCCCCGCGGACAAGCGTGAATATGGTCATGCGGACGTAACCCTCCAGAGCGATCGTTCACGCTTGTTCGCAGGCATGCCAAAAACCCTCTCGGTCTGGATGTCGCATGGCGACGAGGCCGAGCAATTGCCCGCAGGTTTCCACCTCACCGCGAAATCTCCCAACGCGGTGGCCGCCATTGAAAACGCCGAACGTCGCATGTGGGCAGTGCAGTTTCATCCCGAAGTACATCACACCCCGTTGGGCAAAGACATCCTGCGCAACTTTGCGCTGAACATTTGCGGCGCCCAACCGAGCTGGACTGCTCAGCACTTCATTGCATCGACTGTGGATCAGGTGCGACGCCAGGTCGGTTCAGGTCGCGCCATTTGCGCGCTTTCCGGCGGGGTAGACTCTTCGGTCGCGGCCGTACTGGTCGATCGAGCCATGCGCGATGACTCCGGCAAAACCCGCCTGACCTGCGTCTTCGTCAACAACGGCGTTTTGCGCAAGAATGAGTTTGAAAAAGTTCAACAGAACCTCCATGACCGGCTGGGCTTGCACCTGGTCGCCGTCGATGCCACCCAGCGATTCCTCAGCCGCCTGGCCGGCGTCACCGATCCCGAGGCCAAGCGCAAGATCATCGGCAACGAGTTCATCGGCGTCTTTGAGCAGGAAGCCCAGCGCATCGAGAAGCTAGAAGGCAAAGTGGAGTGGCTGGTGCAGGGCACGCTGTATCCCGATGTCATCGAGTCTTGCTCGGTGCGCGGGCCATCCCAGGTCATCAAAAGTCATCACAACGTGGGCGGGCTGCCCGAAAAAATGAAGCTCAAGCTCATCGAGCCGCTGAAGGAACTCTTCAAGGACGAGGTCCGCCGTATCGGCCGCGACCTCGGCATGCCGGAAGAAATCCTGCAGCGCCAGCCCTTTCCGGGACCGGGCCTCGCGGTCCGCATCCTGGGCGAAGTCACGGAGGCGCGACTCCGCATCCTGAAAGATTGCGACGAGATCGTGGTCGATGAAATCAAGAAGGCCGGCCTGTACCAGAAAATCTGGCAGTCGTTCGCGGTGCTGCTTCCCGTGATGTCGGTGGGGGTGATGGGAGACCAGCGCACCTACGCCAACACCTGTGCTATCCGCGCAGTCCATTCCGAAGACGGCATGACCGCCGACTGGGTCCCTCTCCCCTACGAAGTCTTGAAAACCATCTCCAGCCGAATCGTGAACGAGGTGAAAGGCGTGAACCGCGTGGTCTACGACGTCACCTCGAAGCCCCCGGGGACGATCGAGTGGGAGTGAAGGAACAAATGCCAGGTCTGAGGTTTCAGGTCTGAGGTTTCAGGTCTGAGGTTTCAGGTCTGAGGTTTCAGGTCTGAGGTTTCAGGTCTGAGGTTTCAGGTCTGAGGTTTCAGGTCTGAGGTTTTTCAGCCGTCGGCTTTTAAGTCATTCGCTCGCAGCCCGTAGCCCGCACCTCAAAGGAGTCCCTCAAGCAAAGCCAGATCGTCGGCACCACCATGCCGGTTCTCGAATTTATCCTCGAACCCAATGAACCCATCTTCACGCTTACCGCGATTTTCTCCAGGAGAAGAATGCCAACCCTGATCTCCCAGCCCACCCGCATCCAGGCCGCCGGCAACAAGCCCAAGCTTATCGACGAATACATCGGGCGTGTGAATTCAAAAACCTCAGCCCTCAGCGTGGCCCACATGCGCAGCCCCCAGGGATGGCTCGAACCCGGCCAGACGCCGGAGTTTGACGAGTTCACCATCGTGCTGAAGGGAGTCCTGCGAGTTACTCACAAAACCGGGACGCTCGATGTACAGGCCGGCCAAGCCGTCATCGCGCACGCCGGCGAGTGGGTGCAATATTCCACGCCCGCCCTCGACGGCGCCGAGTACATTGCCGTCTGCCTTCCCGCCTTTTCCATGGAGGCCGTACATCGAGACGCCTAGCTAAGAGAAAGCACCACCCGGCGCGCGTGCCCCAGGTTCGCGCCGCCCTTTGACGCTAACCCGGGATTACCTGGGTGCCCCAGGTTCGCGCCGCCCTTTGCCGCTAACCTGGGATTACCTGGGTGCCCCAGGTTCGCGCCGCCCTTTGCCGCTAACCTGGGATTACCTGGGTGCCCCAGGTTCGCGCCGTCCTTTGGCGCTAACCTGGGATTGCATGCAGCCGGGGTCATCTCGAATTTCACTTCACCGGCTCGGCGACCCAGCGCGAGATGGCGGTCACCATCTTGCGCGGAGCGAAGCGGACGGACTCGGCGACCAGCCAGTTTCTCAGGCCCGCAATCGCCACCGTCTTTCCTTCCATCAGAGCGCGGTAGCCCATTTCAGCGACCGTCTTCGCGTCCATCGGCGAAAGCTGTTGGAAGAGTCGCGAATTCTCGGTCCGGGCTCGCTTTTGAAACTCGGTGAGCGTGGCGCCCGGGCAGAAGCAGGTCACGGTCACGCCCGTATTCCGAAGTTCGTCCGCGATGGCTTCCGAAAAGGACAATACGTAGGCCTTGGTCGCATAGTAGACGGCCATCAGCGGCCCAGGCTGGAAAGCGGCCGTGGAGGCAACATTCATGATCCTGCCCGAGCGCCGCTCCAGCATCGGTCCCAGGTACAGCCGCGTCAGCAGTGTAAGCGCCATGACATTCAATTGAATTTGCCCGTAGGACTCTTCCAGCGGGAGGTCCGCGAACTTTTCGGAAATGCCGTAGCCGGCGTTATTCACCAGAATGTCCACGTGGATGCCGCCCCGTTGCGTCTCCTCGAACAGGGTCTGGGACGCGTGCGGCAGGCCCAGATCGAGCGGTATGGTCTTCACCGCGACACCATGCTGCCCACGCAACTGGTCGGCGAGTTCCGCGAGTCTGGGTCCGCTGCGCGCGACCAGTACCAGGTTGTACTTGTCGCGCGCGAACAGGTGCGCGAATTCATATCCAAGTCCGGCCGAGGCGCCGGTGATGAGCGCGGTCTGATTGACATGGGTCATGGCTGTGGGGACATCTTAACCGCGCTTGCTTCCCCTGTTGTACTAGTGTTTTTGCACTATTGTGGCTTGCAGAGCGCAAATCTAACGTTTCCCGCACTCGCGGTTGACCTTGGCTAGTGGGGTGGCGATGTCCTCAACAATGGCTGGAGCGTCTCTGGTTGTTCCTTCCGCGTCGGCGCGCCGCGGTTTTCGCCTTCAGATTGCCGTGGCGGTCGTGCTGGCCCTCGGGATCGGATCCTATTTCTGGGTGGACTCCCGTTATCCGGCGCTCCTCAAGAAGTTGCATAGCGGCACATCGATCAAAACCGCGGGCGCCCTGAGCTTTGATGCCAAGCTTCCGGTGACGCCGGATATGCCGCTGTCCGCGCGGGTCGGACGAACCACTGTCAACTGGATGTGGACCAACCGCGTCGGCATGACATTCGGTATTTGCTTCGGGGCCGCGATGCTCACCCTGCTGCCCCTGCTGCCGCGCCGGCGCTTCCGCAGCACTGCCGCCAACACGGCTCTCGGCGCGCTTGCCGGATTCCCGCTCGGAGTGTGCGCCAACTGCGTCGCTCCCATTGGGCAAAGCCTCTACCAGGGAGGAGCCAGTTCGAGCACGGTCCTGGCCACGATGATCACCTCACCCATGCTCAACGTCGTGGTGGTGACCATGTTGTTTTCCCTGTTCCCGCCCGGCATTGCGCTCCTGCGTCTGGCCGTGCCGCTGCTGCTCCTGGCGGCAGTGCCGTGGCTCGCGGGTAAAGAACCTGCATCATCGGACGTGGTCTGCGAAGTCGCGCCCGCCGGCTGGCTGCTTCCGGCCAGCGGAACCTTGCAGCAATATTTGAAGAACCTGGCTCGAATTGCCGCCACCACCATCCCCTGGATGATTCTCGCCGCCCTGCTCGGCGCCTTGGTGGCCGAACTTCTGCCAGCGCACGATATCCCCACGAAAATCAGCCTGGTTGGGATCGTGCTGGTGGCCTTGGTCGGCACCTTCTTGCCGGTGCCGATGGCATTCGACGTGGCGGCCGCCTTCGTTCTCATGACCCGTGGGGTGCCGATGCCCTACGTGGTCACGCTGCTATGTACTTTGGGGGCGTTCAGTATTTATCCCATGCTGATCGTCGGCCGGACGATGTCGTGGCGCACCGGGGCAAGAGTGTTTGGCGCGGTGATGGCGCTCGGAATCATCGCGGGTGTGGGAACGGCGCTGGCGTCAGGCGGGATATAAAGCTACCTCGGATTCGACCCGATCCTTCTCAAAGCGCGCGAATCATCTGGTTCCGTTGCTGCTCTCGGGGAAGTCTCCCCATGGCGCTCACGAAGGTCAATGAGCGCGATCGCGTACTCACATCCTTTACTTCCGGGTTGCGGTCATCCAGCGAATCCGCGTGCTCAACCGTTGGCGACGGGGCCGCGAGCGAACCCATACCAACTGGCCTTGTTCCTGGCAGCGCGCAGTCGTACCATAGCGCGTTCCGTTCGTCTGTGGCCAGGAGGGCTTCATGCTCGACCGCCGTCATTTCCTCTCCACCGCTGCCACCGGAGTCGCCGCGTCGCTCGCCTTTCGCGGCAGCCTGCTGGCACAGCTCGAAAAGACTCCGCCACTACCCGACCATTCCCTGCTCGACAAAAATGAAGACGCGTACTGGGCCGAAATGCGCCGCCAGTTCCTCATTCCCGAGAACGAAGTCTACTTGAACAACGGTACGGTGGGCTCCAGTCCGGCTCCCGTGCTGCGCGCCATCTTCGACGGCTACACGACGACGGAGAAAATGGACCAGCAGGATCCCGAAGACTATCCCATCTGGGGATACGCCCCATGGAACGAGTTCCGCGACCCGCTTGCCGAATTCGTGGGCTGCACGCGGGACGAGATTGCCCTGCTCCGCAACGCCACCGAAGCGAACAGCTACATCGCCAACGGCATTGATATGAAGCCCGGCGAGGAAGTTCTTATGACCGACCAGGAGCATCCCGGTGGCGAGCATCCCTGGGACCTCAAAGCCAAGCGCTACGGCGTTGTCGTGAAGAAGGTCACGCTTCCCCGCCCCGTGAAAGACGCGGCGCAGATTCTCAATCTGTTCAACGACGCCATCACGCCGCGCACGCGCGTACTCTTCGTCAGCCACATCACGACGTTCTCGGGAGTTGTCCTGCCCGCGAAGGAACTCGCGGCGCTCGCGCGCACCAAGGGAATTCTCTGTGCGATCGATGGCGCCCACGTTCCTGGAATGATGCGCCTCAACATAAAGGAACTCGGCTGCGACCTGTACTCCTCGAGCCCACACAAGTGGCTGCAGGCGCCCAAAGGCTCCGGATTCCTCTACGTGCGCGACGAGGTCATCGACCGTCTCTGGAACACCATCGCAACCGAAGGCTGGGATGACACCAAGATTCGCGCCGAACGCTTCCAGCGCATCGGCAGTTCGAACGTGCCCGCGCTGTGCGGCCTGCGCGCCGCCATCCAACTGGCCAACGATATCGGCATGGATCGGATCGAACGCCGCCACCGCCATCTCGCCGACTACATTCTCGACGAAATGAAAAAGCGCGGCGCCGAGTCGTGGACCTCCCCCGACCCCGCTCTGCGCTGCGCGATTGTCAGCGTGAACGTGCCGCCGGTTCCGCGCATGGAGCTGGAGAACTGGCTGTGGAAGACGCATAAGATCCGCATCCGCGGCGGCGACCCGCACAAGCTGCGGCTATCGACGCCCTACTATCTGCAGAAAAAGGACATTGACCGGTTCCTCGACAAGTTCGACGAGTACAAGAAAACCAGGGGCGCGGCGTAGGCGGTCGCCAGCCGCAACTTGCTCCGCGCCTCAATCGCGGATCCAGGTCGCCGGCGCGGGCAAAAAAGGGCAGACGATTTCGTCTGCCCTTCGCGGGCGAAAGCGCCCGCGCTACATTCCTGCAATTCGACTACGCTCCGACCAGCGCTGGCTCGGCCTGATAGATCGAATACCACGGCGTGGCGGCTTTCAACTTGGCGTTGACATTGTTGATGTTCTTCACGCCTTCGGTCTCAAGCCACTGGCGGAAGGCCCCGGCGCCCTGCTTGGCGTAGATCGGAATGCCTTCTTTCCAGGTGGCACGCCCGCAGAGCACCCCGTTGAACTTCACCCCCGACTCGCCCGCGAGTTCCAGGGTTTCGCTGAATTCCGCGTTGCTGACGCCCGCCGAGAGATAGATGAACGGCTTGGTCGCAACGCTGGCCGCCTTGTGAAAGAAGTCGATAGCTTCTTTCTTGGTATAAGCCTTCTGTCCGCCGAATGACTTGATGCCTTCGACGAACTTCATGTTCACTGGAACCTCGACCTTGAGCACGTCGACGCCGTAACGATCCTTGCTGAATTCCCGCATGCTCTCGGTAACGATCTGGGGTTTCTTCTTCGCGTACTCCAGGCCCTTCTCGTCGGCGCCTTCTTCGTAGCCGACAAACTCCAGGAAGTAGGGAATATCGTTGGCACGGCACTCGTCACCAATGCGCTCCACCCAGGCATGCTTCTTGTCGTTGACATCTTTCGGGTCGAAGGGCGTGTAGTAGAGCAGGATCTTGACGCAGTCGGCGCCCGCTTCTTTAAGGCGGCGCGCGGACCAGTGGTCGAGCAGGTCGCCCAGCCGTCCCGGACCGGTCTTGTCGTAGCCGGTCTTCTCGTAGGCGAGCAGCAGGCCGGCATTCTTGGCGCGGCGCTTCGAGGCGGGCAGTCCCCACTCGGGATCGAGCAGGATGGCGCTGGCATGCGGGGTCAGCACCTCGGTCACCAGCGTCTTGAATTCCTCCATCATGGCGTCGGTGACGTCGCCGCCTTTTTCTTTAGCGAGTGATTTCTGCAGGGAGCCGCGCTGATCCATGGCGGCGGCGGCGATGACGCCGCGGTCATTGGAGACTTTCTTGAGGCCGGCCAGCTTTCCAGGGGTGAGCTTCATGGTTCTTTCCTCCAAAAATGAGTGCGGATGCTGAGCTGTTTGGGCAGCCTTTTATTGTAATACGGGGCGGCGGGGAGCAGTGTGACGGATGAACGTTTGTAATCTGCCGGCAGGCACCGCAGGCCTCAGGTATCCTCGTCAGAAGCGTCGGAAGGCCTTACGGTCTCGCGCGAAAATCCCGCCCCCGCGTGTTAGGTGGTTTCGTCTAAAGAACGGTATGGCGCGACCTCTGTGAGTACCAGAAGTGCATCCCGCGGTAGGTAACTTTTTCTCCAAAACCAGTCTTCCCGGGCATCGTTTCGTGCTGCCTTTATTTAGGCCGCAATGTGGGTGCGCTCGAGGAGTGAACGGTTGCCGAGTACCTGGACGAGTGCCACGCAGCCGCGAGGCCGCCCAACACGAGGACAAATAGGGATACGTTTCTGCTGCTTGGCGTGATCCAGTACGCGGGCAGATTCGGCGAAGCTCGAGGGCCGTTGTCTGAACTGTGGAGTTTATGGGGAGAGGCTTGGTTTCCGGCCTGGCGGCGCGAAGTATTGAGCAATCGTCATTTCAGTGACCAGTCTCGAGGTCTCAGAGCCTGACACACCCTCCGCGCCGGGGTTCGCTTCATGCTTGTGAAGGTTCATCAACCTTCCCAAGCCCTGCAACGCACCCGCCAGCGCTGCCGATACCTCCCTGCGCGAGCAACCCAGAAGAATTGAACAATCGTGCGCGGAATAGCGTTCGAGAACTGACATCACGAAAACGAAGCGCTCCAGCGGTGCGAGTTCGAGGATCGCACAAACCTCCGCCTCTAATTCCAAGGGCACGTAATCCAATCCGCGAGGCGAAACCGGATTCCGCGCCGTCATTCCGGAATGCTGCCGCGGCGCAATCCGCCGGATCGCAGCCTGAACAATCGTGCGCCGAGCCCAGGAACGCGCCCATTCCTTGAAGACACGGTTTCTTTTGGTGGATTCTCCGACGCCAGCGACAAAACACTCTTCCGCCCGGTCGCGGTCCCCGGCCAACAGAAGCGCGAGCAGATAGAGGCTGCTCATGTCCTCGGTGAAAATCCGCTCGAAGTCCGCAACCGACGCGTACGCGCCGGAGCTTAGGATCTCGTTTGTGGTTGCGTTAGCCATAACGGGTCGTGCGGAAGTTCCAATAACACCGGGCCATCCAGGTGTCTTTTTTGCTGCGACGGAACCTCACCGTTAGTTCGATGCAGGACCCCGACCGTCGACTCAGAATCTCGCCACCCGAAAGGTCGCAACTGCGATCTCCCGGCGTCGGCCATGCAGAGACGGAAAGTTTGGCAAATCATCGCGCATCGAACCAGCAAGCGCGCCGGGACGCGAGAGTCCTTGAAGGATGCGATCGAGGTGAGGCGGGAAGCAGCGCGGTCGGCTACATCAACAATCAACAACGTCGGCCATCTGTCTTATGTCTTATTGCCGCAGCGTCAGCGTGCTCATCACGGCCTGCTGCTTTGCGATGAGGGTATCCACGCCTTTCCGGGCCAGCGCCAGCATGTGGCTGAATTGCTGGTCGTCGAAGACGCGGTGCTCGGCCGTAGCCTGCACTTCCACCATCTTGCGGCCCGCCGTCATGACGAAGTTCATGTCGACGTCGGCGCGCGAATCTTCCTCGTAGCTCAGATCGAGCAGCACCTCGCCGTCGACCACGCCGACGCTGATCGCAGCCACGAAATCGCGCAGCGGCACGGCGGTCAGGGTTCCGGCTTCCACCAGCTTTTCGAGCGCCAACCCCAGCGCCACAAAGGCCCCTGTGATCGAGGCGGTGCGGGTGCCTCCGTCGGCCTGGATGACGTCGCAATCGATCCACACCGTGCGTTCGCCGAGTTTCGCCAGGTCGGTCACGGCCCGCAGCGAGCGCCCGATCAGGCGCTGGATTTCGTGGGTACGCCCGCTGGCACGGCCCTTGCTGACCTCGCGCGGGGTTCGCGTCAAGGTCGCGCGGGGCAGCATGCCGTATTCGCTCGAGACCCAACCCTTGCCGCTGTTGCGCAGGAACGTGGGCACTGTCTCCTCCACGGAAGCCGTGCAGATCACACGAGTGTTGCCGATCTCGATCAGGGCGGAGCCTTCCGCGGTATGAATGAAGTCGGGAACGATGCTGACGGGGCGGAGTTGATCCGGGGTGCGGTTGTCGGAGCGAAAGACCATGGCAAGATTCTATGCTTGCCTGACCAATGTCGATTGAAAAAGCGTCATGCGGCACCCGGGAGGGGAATGTCCTCCGCCGAGTTTCCATTTTCATTCACTATTAGCTAAGTTATTGAAAACCCGTAGCAGGCGATTTTCGCTCCGGAATGCGGGTGCAGCCGCTTCATAAAATGCCCGTTATTTGAGCCTGAATGCGCCAGGGGCGCACTTTGAGGGCCGGGCCGACCCAAAGCTCGGCGGCGACCCGCGGGCGCGCCAGAGGGCCACCTATCGCATTTTGTTATCCACAAGCTAATAGAAATCCCGATGGGGACCACGGGTCCGCCCGGCCGAACCCTACTGTCCGCCCTGTAACTGCGCCACCGCCTGGGCCACCGCGCCCGCGTCATAGAAATCGGAAAGATCGGCATGCCCCGCCAAGGTCTCGCGGTCCTTGCCATCGACCAGGATCTTGACGCGAAGAACTCCAGGGATGTTGGCCGCAAGCGTCTGGATCAGCGACGTGACGGTAAGTTCTTCTTCCAGCACTCCGGAGCGGTGGCCGTTGGCAAAGGCCGAGTTCAGATCGATGATTACAATCCCGGGGGTTACCAGGTAAACCGCCCGCACTTCCGCGCCCGGGGCAAGTGGGTGAGGCGAATTTTTCGAAAGATAGATGCCCAGCAAGGCGCGCAGCAGTTCCTCTGCCCGCTGCTGGCGGGCCTCGGGGAGTGGGATGTCAGCTCCTTGGGCGCGCAGAATTCCGGGATCGTCATACGCCACGTACAACGTGACCCGCTCCGTGGGACCGGAGACCGGGGGCGCGACCGGTTGCGTATCGGCCGCGGCAGCGGGCACCTGGGAAGCGCGCCCCCGCATGCGCCCCGCATAGAAACCCATGGCCAGCACCGCGAGCAGGAGAACGCCCACCGCAATCAGCAGGTGGCGTGGAATCATTGCTGCACTCCCAGTTTGTCGCGCACCGCGGCGATGCCGGTGGCGACGGCGCTTACAACATTCTGCTGGTACGCGGGCAGATTCAGGTCCAGCACATCTGTTCCCGGAGGAGCCACCTCAACCGCGATGGCAGCGGCGATGACATTATTCAGAGGACGCATCGGAGCCCCGAGCGTGCGAACCTGAATCTGCCGTTTCACGAATTCCGCGGCCACCCCCTGGGCCGCAATCTGGCTCACCGGCAGGAAGCGCGTTTGCGCCGTATCCCACGAGAGGAAAGGGCCGTTATTTTCGCCGCCCGCGGGGAGCATTGCGGTATAGAGGCGAACGCCTTTGCCGTCGGAGGCCGCGTGCAAGCCAATGTAGATCACGGGATGGGCGGTATTGGTGAAGACCGCGCGCTGGTCAAGCGTGAGATTGGCATCCGAGTCGCGCAGCACGAAGGTGGAGATCCCGCGCGACTCGAGTTCCTGGCGGAGCCGGCGAGCCAGGGCCAGGGTCACATCCTTTTCCGCCAGCTTGTCGCTCAAGGCCGCACCCCGGTCGTCGCCCCCGTGACTGGCATCGACGACCGCGTAAAAGTGTCGAGCCACGGCGGGCACACCGGCCGGCGGAGTCGCTCCGGGAGGCACTGCCGGGGAGGCGCCCGGGGATGCTGCCTGGGGGGATTGAGCCGCCGCCATCTGTTGCGGCGTGGGCGCAATCGTAATCGTGCGCCCGTCATTGCTGAAACTCGCCATCAAAGGCACGGTGCCGTTCACGGTGATCTCGGCGACTCCGTTGCTTTCCGAGTAGGCGGCGGAAGGAATTGCGGTGTCGTTGAACGTCAAGACAGGCGTGCCCGGAGCGACCACCGGCTCCCGGCGGAACGACATTCTTAACTTGCCGGGTTCGGTGGCGATGGTCGGATTCACCGGCGAGGTGAAGTTCATGACCAGACGGGGAGGAGTGCTGTGGCTGAGTTGAGCCGTGAAATGAGTAGCGACGTTGCCGACAAAAAGCCGCCGTGATGTGGGGTTGAAGGTCACCGAGCCGCCGAGGATGCGCGGCAACAACGAACTGAGCGAACTCACCGGAACCAGCCCTCGGCCATTCTCGAGCAGGAAGTTTCCTGCCAGGTCCACATCGTGGCCGCGAACCCGGGCGCGGTTCTTTCCCGCCGTGAATTCGGCGTCGGTGTCATTGAAACGAAGCTTCCAGTGCAGCCCGTCGGAGCGGGAGTTGACGTTGCCCAGCGGTTCGATGGCTTCCAGCAGTCCGACGTACTCGCGCGAGTCACGATCCACCACGGGAAGCGAATAGTTGGTGGCGCTCGAGTAGATGGCGATCTTCTTCTCGTCGGCCGAACCCGCCGGGAGGATGGCGGCGGCGAGCAGGCAAACGACCAGGTTCACTCTTCGGAGCCTGTTTTTGGAGCGCAGCCCGCAACTGGTTTGAGGAGCGAAGCCCAATGCCGACAACCTCATCCCGTATGGAAATCCTGCATCAGAGTAACAGAGGCCGACCGGCACCCATGGCCGCCGAAATCTCCTCCCGTTCTCTGGACTCCATAAGATCCGGGTTCGCCTGCGGGATCCGGCAAAGCGAACGATTTGGCACGGACCGCTTCTCAGGCGAATGGGCACTCCGCGTGACTGCCTGAGCCGGGATCGGTTTGCCCGGGGCGTGGGAGCACGGTAGACTCTGGGATTCGAGGTGGGGTCATGCTGGTCGTGATGCAGGCGCATGCCACGGAAGAGCAGGTGCGCGCTGTTTGTCAGAAGATTGAGTTGATGGGCTATCGCTCGCACGCCATGCCCGGGGCCACGCGCACCGCGATCGGCGTCACCGGAAACCAGGGCGAAGTCGAACAAGGCACGCTGGGCGAGATGCCCGGAGTGCAGGAAGTCATCCGGGTCAGCAAGCCCTACAAACTGGTGAGCCGCGACGTCAAAGAAGAAAATACCGTCATCTCCTTTCCCGGCACGAATGCTACGCTCGGCGGCAAAAATCTGGCGGTGATCGCCGGGCCCTGCGCGATTGAGAGCCGCGAGCAGGCATTCGCCGTGGCGGAAACGGTTGCGCGCGCGGGCGCACAGTTCTTTCGCGGGGGCGCGTACAAGCCGCGCACTTCTCCCTACACCTTTCAGGGACTGGGCGAAGCCGGCTTGCAGATCATGACGGAGATTCGCGAACGCTTTGGGATGAAGATCATCACCGAAGCCATCGACAACGAGTCGCTGGAACTGGTGGAAGAGTATGCCGACGTAATCCAGATCGGCGCCCGCAACATGCAGAATTTTTCATTGCTCAAACGCGCCGGACGCGCCCGCAAGCCGGTGATGGTGAAGCGAGGCTTGTCGGCGACCCTGGAAGAATTTCTGATGGCGGCCGAGTACGTGATGAGCGAGGGCAACTACAGGGTGGTGCTGTGCGAACGCGGAGTGCGGACATTTGCCGATCACACCCGCAACACCCTCGACCTGAGCATCGTCCCGGCAGTACAGCGCCTGAGCCATCTGCCCATCGTGGTCGATCCCAGTCACGGGACCGGCAAGCGGAATAAAGTCACGCCCCTGTCGCGCGCTGCCGTGGCGGTCGGGGCCGATGGATTAATTGTCGAAGTGCACAACCAGCCGGACCGGGCCCTGTCGGACGGGATGCAGTCGCTCTACCCCGAACAGTTCGATGAACTGATGGTGCAGGTGCGGCAGATCGCGGCCGTGGTGGGGCGCGAGGTGTTCCCGATTGAAGGACAGCTCTCGGCCGCCGCCGGACACACCGCTGAGCCTGCGCGCGCGAGGTAAACCTTATAGGAGAAACGGGTTCGCAAGCATCGCCGTCGAAGTAAGCTTCTACCTTTATTGATCGACCATCTGCTCGTAGCGTACTCTTTGCAGTCCGGGGCCAAGCCATTCATTGAGAAAGATCCTGTTCATCGTAGTTCTGCTGCCCGTGGTCGCAGGCCTGGGGTGGTGGTATTTTTCCGAGAGCCCCCTTCCTGACTACGGTCCCGCGTATCGCGAATATGCTTATGTCACCAATGGCAAGAGCAACACGGTGACGGTGATTGACCTGCGCACCTTCCAGCCGAGCAAAACCATCAGCGTGGGAAGCGAGCCGACCGGAGTCGCAGCGAATCACAGGAAGAACGAGATTTATGTGGTCAACACCGGTTCCAACAACATCTCCGTGATCGACGCGGAAAAGAATCAGGTGGTGGCGACGATTGGGGTGCACGGGCGGCCGTTCTTCATCGATGTCTCCGAGGATGGCAAGCGCGGTTATGTGGCCAACTCGGGCTCGGCCAATCTCTCGGTCATCGATGTGGAAAAGCGCGCCGTGATCGGAACCATCCGGGTAGGCGCGGCGCCGGGCCTGGCGCGGGTTTCGCCGGCAGGCACGACGGTAGTGGTGAGCAATCGCGGCGACAATACAGTGACACTGGTCGATGCCCAGAAGTTGGCCGTGCGGGCAACCCTGCCGGTCTGCGAGCAGCCCGAATCAATTGCGATCCTGCCCGATTCGAGCAAGGCATTCGTGGCCTGCACCGGATCGGGGCAAGTCGCTTCCATTGATCTGAGAAGCGACAAGGTCCTGGCGCTGCTCGATGTCGGCAAGACGCCGATCCATCTGGCCCTGAAACCGGATGGCGGCGAGTTGATGGTCACGAATTTTGATTCCGGCAGCATCTCCACGATTGAAACCCCCACCGACGAAGTTGCGGGCAGCTCCCTGATCGGAACCAAGCCTTCCAGTGCGGTGGTGTCGGCTGACAATTCGCGACTCTATGTGAGCAACTTCGGCTCGAACAGCGTGGCCATCTATGACGTTGACGTCGCGAAAATCGTGGCCACCGTGCCAGTCGGCAGCCAGCCGGACGGGTTGGCGCTTTCGCAGAACCAGAGCTATCTGCTGGTGCTGAACACGCAGTCGGGCGACGTCACCGTCATCCAGAAACGAAAGCCTCGGAAACTGGAGCCCAGCGAGTATTCCCTGCTGACCATGATCCCGGTGGGCGCGCAGCCGAACGCAGTGGTGGTGAAGTCGTTTATGGTAACCGGACCGTCACGGAAGTAAGCGGATCGTTGCACGAGGAGGCGCTGAGGGCTGCTATGGCGGGGCAGGTCGCTGCCGGCCGCGTTCGCGGATCCAGTGGTTGAATTTTCTGGACACCGGATTGAGATCCATTTAGTCTTGAATTTCGTAACAGAACGCCCGTGCGCAGCTTGCGCGCGGGCGATTTTTTTGCCCAAAAGGAGATTGAGCCATGGAGCACGATGTCTATGACGACGACGGCGCGATCCTCGAGGTGGTGGGAAAGTTCGAGCGCTGCGAGTACCCGGTGGAGCAGTTTACGCATGCCCGGCACCTGACGGTCGCATGCTGCTATTTGTGCACGAGCCCGGCGGATCAAGCGCTGGTGCGCATGCGCGAGGGGCTGACGCGCTTCCTGGCTCACCATGGCAAACAGGGCTATCACGAAACCCTCACCCGATTCTGGATGGAGTTGCTGGGAACCTACCTCCGGGAATTTGCCGCTGGCACCCCGATGACGACCAAGGTGAATCGTGCGCTGCAATGCTATGGCAGCAAGGATGTGGTTTTTTCCTACTACACGCGGGAAAGGGTGATGTCGGAGATCGCCCGGCGGGAATGGGTCGAGCCCGATCTGCGCGCAATCGAGGAGTCGCGCGCGGGCGTGTCCAGCGAGGATTTTCGCCGCCTCGCGGAGCAGTGGTTTGCTGGCTGACCGGGCGGCGGTGCTGCGAACTAGCGGACCCGGCGCGCCTGGTTATTTCCCGGGCAGTTCATTTTCCCAGCAGTTCCAGCACCGCCGTGGTCTCGACCAGAATGCCCGTCTTCAGGCTGAGTTCCTCCTCCGGGGCGAAGAGCGAGGAGTGTGGGCCCGGCAAGATCTCTCCGCTCTTTTCCGCGGCTGCGAACTTCGCCGGGTTGACGGCGCCGAGGCTCAGCATGACGGAAGGGACACCGGCGCGTCCGTATTCCGCGAAGTCGTCGCTGGCCATAATGGGCAGACCCTGGACAACTTTTTCCTTGCCCAGCGCGGTTTCCAGGGCGCCGACGATCCGCTGGGTGGCGGCCGGATCGTTGTAGACGGCGCTGACGCTCTCGACGCGCGTAACCGTCGGCTTCTTCGGCGCTCCTGCCGCGGCAGCCTCCGCATCCGCGACCCGCTCGATCGACGCCAGGAGGCGCTTGCGAACCTCATCCTTGTAAGAGCGGACCGTGAGTTGCAGTTTCACATCGTCGGGGATGATGTTGTTCTTGGTGCCGCCGTGAATCGTGCCCACGGTGATGACGCCGGGATCCTGGGCGCTCTTCTCACGCGAAATAATGATCTGCCAGCTCAGGATGGTGCGCGCCGCAATCACAATCGGGTCGATGGTAAGTTCCGGAGCGGAGCCATGCCCACCTTTTCCGTAGATGGTGACGTCGATGGAGTCCGCATTCGCCATGGCGAATCCGCTCACAAAAGCGACTTGGCCCGCCGGCTCCGCGGATGAATCGTGGATGGCAAATACATAGTCGGGTTTCGGGAAGCGAGTAAAAAGCCCGTCCTTGAGCATGGCGCTTGCGCCCTGGATGCGCTCTTCCGCCGGTTGCCCGACATAGATGAACGTGCCATGCCAGCGCTGCCGGTTCTGCGCCAGCAGTGCGGCCGTGCCCACCCCGGCCGACATATGAAGGTCATGTCCGCAGGCATGCATCACGGGAACTTCCACTCCCTGGTCGTCGTGGGTGGTCTGGTGGCTCGCATAGGGTAGTGCGGTCTTCTCGAGGACCGGCAGAGCGTCCAGTTCCGCGCGAATCATCACGGTCGGTCCGGAACCATTCTTCAGCACGCCCACAACCCCCGTATTCCCGATCCCGGTGGTCACGTCATAGCCCAGGCGGCGGAGCTGGTCGGCGATCTTGGCGGCGGTTTTCTCTTCGTGAAGCGAAAGCTCGGGGTTCTGGTGGAGGTCTTCGTAGAGCGCGCGCATTTGCGGATAGATCGCGTCAATCTGCTGCGCCGACGGGGCGCGCCACGCGTCCGCCGCGAACAGCACGGCGGGAACGCACAGCATGCCAATCAGAACTGCTTTATGTCGCATGGGATTCCTCGGGTGGGCATTAGAACATGTTGGCGGGGGCGCCGGGAAGGGTGGTTGCATCCCGGGTTCAATGTCCCGCTGGCCGAGGCAGTATGCCCTCCGGGCAGCCGGCGGGACGCAGGCGCTACCCTGCGGCTTCAGGCTTTGGTGGCAACGCCGGCGCAGAGTTTGTCGAACGCGCTGGTCAGCTCAGCGGCAATCGCTGGAGCCTCGCGGGTTTCAATCTGGCTGCGTTGCATCATGTAAACCAGTTCGCCGTCTCGCAGGATCGCGATCGACGGGGAGGTTGGGGGATATCCAGTGAAATAAGAGCGGGCGCGCTCGGTGGCTTCTCGATCCTGGCCGGCGAACACACTGTAAATGTGGTCTGGCTTGATGGAATGCTGCATCGCCATGCGTACCGCGGGACGCATCCGTCCGGCCGCGCAACCGCAAACCGAGTTTACGACGATCATGGTGGTGCCGGGCGCGTGGACCGCCCTGTCGACCTCGGCCGCGCTGGGCAACTCCTTGACGCCGGCCTTGGTCAACTCTTCGCGCATCGGGATCAGCATGAGCTCGGGATACATTAGTGCTCCTTAAGACTTGAGTGACGGGTAGGACGATGTTACCACCCTTTAGATGCTCGGCCGGCAGGGCCCGACTCAGGGAAGCGACGCTCGCGAAGGACTGGAACAGCAAAGGAAAGACGAACGCGACTGCCACGGTCCCCTTCCGAGCCGGTTTTCTCGTCATATATAGTGAGACGGATTCCGATGCTGATTCAGGAAAATGTGGCGCTAGCACCGCTCACGACCATGGGTGTGGGTGGGCCGGCCCGCTTCTTCGTCGAAGCCTCCAGCGTGCCTGAGGTCCGGGAAGCGGTCGAGCATGCGAAGTCGCGCAAGCTTCCGCTGCTGGTGCTGGGCGGCGGAAGCAATCTGATTGTGTCCGACGCCGGCTGGCCCGGTCTGGTGCTGAAGGTTTCCATTTTCGGAATCAGCCACCGCCACGGGCGTGGCACGGCGTACTTCGACGTGGGCGCGGGTGAAGATTGGGACGAGTTCGTCGCCCAGACGGTTCTGCATCATTGCGCCGGCATCGAATGCCTGAGTGGCATTCCGGGCAGTGTGGGTGGCACTCCTGTCCAGAACGTGGGCGCGTACGGGCAGGAGGTCGGAGAGACGATCGATTCGGTGATTGCCCTCAACCTGCAAACCGGAAAAGAAGAGGAGTTCGAGAAGGCCGACTGTGGATTCGCCTATCGCACGAGCATCTTCAACACCCGCCAGCGGGGACGCTTCGTCATCCTGCGCGTCACCTATGCGCTGGTCCATGATGGAGAACCACACTTGGCCTACGCAGACTTGAAGCAGCACTTCGCCGGCTCACGGAAGCCGACGCTGGCTGAAGTGCGCGAGGCAATCCTCCAGATTCGGGCCAGCAAAGCGATGCTGCTGACCCCGGGAGATGAGGACTCCCGCAGTGCCGGATCGTTCTTCAAAAACCCGGTGCTCCCGGGGGAAGAGTTCGACGCGCTCAAGCAGCGAGCGGCGAGCCGCGGCCTCGAGATCCCAAGCTATCCCATGCTGCAAGCACAAAGAAAAATTCCCGCGGCCTGGCTGGTGGAGCAGTCGGGATTTCCGAAAGGCTACGGCAACGGGCGGGTGGGAATTTCGCGAAAGCACGCGCTTGCCATCGTGAATCGTGGCGGAGCCACCGCGGCCGAGATCGTGACTTTCAAGAACGAGATCCAGCAGAGGGTCGAGACCCAGTGGGGCATCCGGCTGGAGCCCGAACCGGTGTTCGTGGGGTTTTAGGAAGCGGGCGTTGGTCGTTGGCTATTGGTCGTTGGTCGTTGGTCGTTGGTCGCTGGTCGTTGGTCGTTGGCTGTTGGTCATTGGCTGGAACTTGGAGCCGACGTTGAACCCGGATGGAAGCATTCGCAAAGGCGGGAACGCGGCGGGGTCGCCCCGGACCCGGCTGTGAGGGTTGCATCACAGACGCTCCGGAGATAGCTCAAGGTCCGGCTCGGACGGCCCCGCTATCTCAGGTATCGGCAAGTTGCGCGGCTTCCTTGAATATCTGGATGAACATGGGGCGAGTAAGTTTCCCGGTCTGGGTGTTCTGGTTCGACGGGTGGTAGGAAGCCAGCAGGATTTTGCCATCCGGCAGGTTGTATTTCGAGCCGTGGGCAAACACAAAAGACGCCTTGCTCTTGAGTAAGCCCCGGCGCTTCACATAGTTCAGATAGGCGTCGAAGCCGATCTTGCCCAGCGCCACCACAATTTTGAGTCGTTTCAGCCCCGCAATTTCCAGGTCCAGATAGGGTGCGCAGTTCGACAGCTCTTCCGGGAGTGGTTTGTTGTCGGGCGGGGCACAGCGGGCCGCGGCGGTGATGTAGAGGTCGCGGAGCTGGAGGCCGTCATTTCGATCGGTTGCGGTCGGTTGGTTGGCGAAACCGGTTTCATGGAGAACGGGGTACAGAAATTTCCCCGAAGCGTCCCCGGTGAAGGGCCGCCCCGTCCGGTTGGAGCCGTGGGCTCCCGGAGCCAGGCCCATCACCAGGACTCGGGCGGCGCGGTCCCCGAAGCCGGGAACGGGCTTTCCCCAGTACTCGCACTCGCGATAGGCGCGGCGCTTCTCGCGCGCAATCTGCTCACGGTAGGCCACCAGGCGGGGACACTTCCTGCACGCGATGACATCGCGGTTCAGTTGGATAAGCCAGTCGCCGTTCATGCGCTCATGCCTTGCGGAGGGTGGGATCATTCTATTCGATGCGCTGGAGAACGAAGCCATCCAGAATGCTAGACTCGAATCATTGTGTCTTCGTTATTGACGCGCCGGCAATTTGTGAGCCGTTCGGCTGTGGGACTGGCGGCGGTGGCCGGTGTGGGTCTCAGCATCGATGGCTTTGTCAGCGAACCCGGACATCCGGTCATCGAGAAGATCGAGGTTCACCTGGCGCGCTTGCCGGAAGCTTTCCAGGGCTTCCGCATCGTGCAGATGAGCGACATTCACTTCGGTCCTTACATGGACCAGGTTCGGTTGGAACGGGCAGTGCGGCTGGCGCAGGAATTTCAACCGGATCTGATCGCGCTCACGGGCGATTTCGTCTCCCACCCCTTCGGGCAGCACAACGGGCCGGCGGGCGCGAAAAACGCCGAACCTTGCGCGGATGTGTTGGCCCGCTGGAAGGGAGTTCCGATGATCGCGGTTCTGGGCAACCACGATCACTGGAATAACGGAGACATGGTGGCGGGGGCGCTGGCGGAACGCGGGATCCGGGTTTTGCGGAACCAGGCACAGGCGCTCGAGCGCGGCGGAGAGAGAATCTGGGTGGCCGGCACCGATGACGCGCTCCAAGGACAAGCCGACCTGCCGGGTTCGCTGGCCGCCATCCCGCGTGACGATGCCACCGTTTTGCTGGCGCACGAACCGGACTTCGCGGATTATGCGGCAAGATTTCCGGTGGACCTGCAATTGTCAGGGCATTCGCACGGCGGGCAGGTGCGGATACCCGGCATAGGACCGATCGTGCTGCCCACCATGGCCCGCAAGTACCCCACCGGGTTGAACCGGGTCGGGAATTTGCAGGTTTATACCAACCGTGGACTCGGCGTCATCAATCCTCCGGTGCGCCTGAACTGTCCCCCCGAGGTGAGTTTCATTACCCTGCTGAAAGACCAGGGAAAGCGAGTGCCGGCCTCCCGCGACAGGTAACGAGCCGGTTACTGTGCGCCCGCCGGGCGTTCCGGTTTTCGGATCACACGAGTGAAGATCCCGGAAACCGCCCTTTGGTGTTTGACGGTGCTCTCTCCCAGTCTTTACACTCAATCATTGAGTACCGGGCCGCTGGGCCCGCCGTCTGGCTGGCGGACAAGCGCCGCGGGCAAGTTTTCGAAAGGTACAACGTGAGCCCCACAGAAACTAAAGAGAGCACCAAGCGGGAAATTGCGGTGGAGGTTCCCGCGAACGAGGTCCGGCGCGAGACCGAGGCGCTAATTCAGAAATATCAGAAACTGGCCCGCTTGCCGGGATTTCGCAAGGGGCACGTGCCCGCCTCGATCATCCGCCAGCGGTTCGCCGAGGACATCAAGACCGACGTGGTGGAGGCGCTGGTACCCCGTTACTTCCGGCAGGAAGCAGAGAAGCAGGGATTGGTGCCGGTCTCGCAGCCGCGGGTCACGGACCTGCACATTCACGACGGCGAACCGCTTCGCTTCAAGGCCAGCTTCGAGATCCTTCCCGAAATTAAGGTAGAAGGCTATCGGGAGCTGCGCGCCGAAAAGCCGGTGATCGAGATCACCGACGAGGAAGTCGAGCAGGCATTGAATCACCTGCGAGAGCAGCATGCCAGCTTCGACGCGATTGAGGGGCGTGCGCTGGCAGACGGCGATTTCGCCCAGGTAGCCCTCGACGGCAAGCCGAAAGAGGGTGCGGGACAACCGGTGCACATGGACGATGTGCTGGTCGAGATCGGCGGGAAAAGCACCATGCCGGAGTTCACCGAGCACCTGCGCGGGGCTTCTGCGGGAGAGGAAAAGACCTTCGAGGTGAAGTATCCGGAAGACTCGTCCGATCAGCGCCTTGCCGGAAAGACCTTCGACTATACGGTTAAGGTTCTGTCGCTCAAGCACAAGAACTTGCCCGAGCTGAACCAGGCATTCGCCAAGGAATTGGGCGATTTCGCGGACATGGAAGAAGTGAAGAAGCGGGTGCGCGAGAACATGGAAGCGGAGAAGCAGCATACCGCCGAACATGAAGCCAAGGACAAGCTGGTTGCGGATCTGGTGAAGCGCAACGACTTCGAGGTTCCGGAAGCAATGGTGGAGCGGCAGATCGATGTTCGGCTGGAGCGCGGCCTTCGTGCCCTGGCTTCGCAGGGGATGCGCGCCGAGGACATGAAGAAGATGGATCTGAACCGCTTGCGGGCAGGACAGAGAGACCAGGCTTTGCAGGAAGTGAAGGCTTCCCTGCTGCTCGACCGGATTGCGGACCTGGAAAAGGTCGGGGTCAGCGACCAGGAGATCGACCAGGAAATCGAGGCGCTCGCCACGCAGACGAAACAGACTTCGGAAGCGGTGCGGGCACGTTTGACACGCGATGGGGCGCTCGATAGGATTAGGAACAGAATCCGCAACGAGAAGACCCTCAACTTTTTGTATCACCAGTCCGCATAGCGGACCACTTTCGATCCTCCCTCGCAAACCAAGCCGGTTCTCGGGGGTGGAGTGTGGCAGGTGAACTTGAACGATCCAAAGATGATGCTGGTGCCGATGGTGATCGAGCAGACCGGGCGCGGCGAGCGCGCCTACGATATTTACTCGCGCCTGCTCCGCGATAACATCATATTCATCGGAACGCCGATCGACGACAACATCGCGAACCTGGTGATCGCGCAGATGCTGTTTTTGGCGCAGGAAGATCCGGAGAAAGATATCCAGCTTTACATCAACTCGCCGGGCGGATCGATCACGGCGGGAATGGCGATTTACGACACCATGCAGTACGTGAAAAATGATGTCACCACGATTTGTATCGGGCAGGCCGCTTCCATGGCTGCCCTGTTGCTGGCAGCCGGAGAGGCCAAAAAGCGGCTGGCGCTGCCGAACTCCCGAATTCTGATTCACCAGCCGTCGATGGGCGGGCTCTCGGGGCAGGCGACCGATATCGACATTCACGCCCGTGAAATCTTGAGGATGCGGGAGATCACCAACCAGTTACTTTCGAAACATAGCGGGCAGAAGCTGGAAAAGGTAGAAAAGGATGTCGAGCGCGACTTCATCATGAACGCGCAGCAGGCCAAAGAATACGGAATCATCGACGATATCATCTACAAGACGAAGTAGAGGTATGATCGGCGTTCGCCGATCAGAAGTTCTACTGGAGGTCTCGGCGAGAAACGGCTTGCTGGCCGACCGGGCGAAAGGGGCCACGGGGCGGGCAAAACCGGGCAATAAAGGAGTAGAGCCGAGTGAAAAACCGGTCGGGCACAGACGAAATCTTACGCTGCTCGTTCTGCCATAAGTCGCAGGACGCGGTGGCGAAACTGATTTCGTCGCCCAGTGATTATCCCAGGGCGTACATCTGCGACGAGTGCGTAGCGGTCTGCAACTCCATCCTCGAGGATGACCGCACCACCACTCCGGAGTCCTCCACTCCGAACCAGCTTCCCAAACCGCAAGAAGTAAAGACGTTCCTGGACGAGTACGTGATCGGGCAGGAGCAGACCAAGAAGAAACTCGCGGTCGCGGTCTACAACCATTACAAGCGGATCTTCATGAATCGCCAGAAGAGCGGCGATGGGGTCGAGCTGACCAAGTCGAACATCATGCTGATCGGCCCTACGGGCACGGGCAAGACGCTGCTGGCGCAGACGCTGGCGCGCATGCTGGATGTGCCCTTCGCCATCGTGGATGCGACCACGCTGACCGAAGCGGGGTACGTGGGCGAGGACGTCGAAAACATCATCCTGAAACTGCTGCAGGCGGCGGAAGGCGATGTGGGGCGCGCTCAAACCGGCATCATCTACATCGACGAAGTGGACAAGATCGGGCGCAAGGACGAGAATCCTTCGATCACGCGCGATGTTTCCGGCGAAGGCGTGCAACAGGCGCTGCTGAAAATCCTGGAAGGAACCATCGCGAATGTTCCGCCCCAAGGCGGGCGCAAGCATCCTCACCAGGAATTTACTCCCGTCGACACCACCAACATCCTGTTCATTTGCGGGGGAGCGTTCGTCGGCCTGGACAAGATCATTTCACGCCGGGTGGGCAAAAAGTCCCTCGGCTTCAAGACCGGCGAAGAAACCCAGGAGGCCGACAGCACCGACGCCAGCAAGTCGCGGTACCAGTTGATCAGCGATGTGCAGCCGGAGGACCTGATCAAGTTCGGGTTGATTCCGGAATTTGTGGGTCGCTTGCCGGTGGTGGGCCTGCTGGAGGATCTGGACGAATACGCATTGATTGAGATCCTGACCCGGCCCAAGAACGCGATCATCAAGCAGTACCAGCGCTTGTTCGAGTTCGAAAACGTGCGGCTGAAATTCAGCGAGGATGCCACCCGGGCCATCGCACGCCAGGCCATGGCGCGCAAAGTGGGAGCCCGCGGGCTGCGCATGATTCTGGAAGAACTGATGCTCGACCTTATGTACCACCTTCCGAGCCAGAAGAAGGTCAAGGAATTCGAAGTGACGCGGGAGATGGTGGAAAAGCGGGACGTTTCCCTTGCAATGATGGACAAGGCGGGCTAGTACGAACGCCGTTCAGTGGGCGGATGCCCCTGAGCAACCGCTGAAAACGGCGGCGCTACCAGGAATCAGGACACACAAATTTTGGAGACCGAGTGACCCAGTCGAAGGAAAAATTTGAAACTAAGAAACTCCCGATGATGCCGATTCGGGACGTCGTCATTTTCCCTTACATGATGACCCCGTTTGTGGTGGGCCGGGAGTCCAGCGTGCACGCCCTGGAAGAGGCGCTCGGGGCGGATAAGAAGATCTTTCTGGCCACCCAGCACGATGCCTCGATCGACGAACCCAAGGCCAACGAGATCTATCAGGTGGGCACGATCGTCAACATCGTGCAGAGCCTGAAGTTGCCCGACGGCAACATCAAGGTGCTGGTGGAAGGCATCGAGCGCGGCAAGATTCTGCAGGTGACCGACACCGATGGCTACATGCAGGCGTCGGTGCGGGTGGCACGCTACGCCACGGAAACGAATCCGCAGATCGAAGCGGGCATGCAGCGGGTCACGGGCCTGTTCGAGCAGTACGTCAAGCTGTGCCAGTCGCTGAACTACGAAACCATGATCGCGGCGGTTCGCATGGAGGATCCGGCGAAGCTGACGGATACCATTTCCGCGAACCTGCAGCTGTCCATCGAAGAGAAGCAGGAACTGCTTGAGATCTTCGACCCGGCCGAGCGACTGACACGCATCGCCGACGTACTCGACATCGAAATCGAAAAGCTGAATATGGACCGCACCATCCAGTCGCGGGTGAAGCGCCAGATGGAGCGAGCCCAGAAAGAGTACTACCTCAACGAGAAGATCAAGGCGATCCAGAAGGAACTGGGGCGCGGCGAGAAGAGCGAATTCGACGAGCTGAAGAAGAAGATCGAAGCCGCGGGCATGCCCAAGGAAGTAAAAGACAAGGCCATCCAGGAACTGAAGAAGCTGGAAGCCATGCCGCCCATGTCGGCCGAATCGACGGTCTCGCGCAATTATCTGGATTGGCTGCTGGCGGTTCCCTGGAAAAAGCGTTCCAAGGAAATCCGCAACATCGGGCGGGCGGAAAAGGTTCTCAACGAGGATCACTACGGGCTCGAAAAGATCAAGGAGCGCATCCTCGAATTCCTGGCGGTCCGGCAGTTGGTGAAAAATCCCAAGGGATCGATTCTTTGCTTCGTCGGACCTCCGGGGGTGGGCAAGACTTCGCTGGGCATGTCGATTGCGAAGGCGACCGGGCGCAAGTTCGTACGCATGTCGCTGGGCGGCGTGCGGGATGAAGCCGAAATTCGCGGCCACCGCCGCACCTACATCGGCGCCCTGCCCGGGCAGATCATCCAGATGATGAAGAAGGCGGGCACCAAGAACCCGGTCTTCATGCTGGACGAAGTCGACAAGATGTCGATGGACTTCCGGGGCGACCCCTCGGCGGCGCTGCTCGAAGTGCTGGATCCGGAACAGAATTTCATGTTCGTGGACCATTACCTGGACGTCGAGTATGACCTGTCGCAGGTGTTCTTCGTGGCCACGGCGAACGTGATGCACACTATCCCGCCCGCCCTGCAGGACCGCATGGAAGTATTGCGGCTGCACGGCTACACCGAGCCCGAGAAGGTCGAGATTGCGAAGCAGTTCCTGGTGCTGAAACAGCTGGCGCAGGCGGGGTTGACCGATAAGAACGTCAAATTCACCGACGACGCGATCACGTCGATTATCCGTTCCTTCACGCGGGAAGCGGGCGTCCGCAACCTGGAGCGCGAGATCGGCAACGTCTGCCGCAAGATTGCGCGCAAGGTCGTAAAGGAAGGGCCGGAGTACAAAATCACGGTGACGGGTGAGAACATCGGCGACTTCCTGGGCGTGATCAAGTTCCGCGATACGCTGGCCAACGAGAAGAGCGAGGTTGGACTGGTGACCGGGCTGGCCTGGACCGAAGTGGGCGGCTCGATTCTGAGCACGGAAGTCACGGTGGTTGATGGCAAGGGCAAGCTGACGCTGACCGGGAAACTGGGCGACGTGATGCAGGAGTCGGCCCAGGCGGCGATGTCGTACGTGCGTTCGCGGGCCAGCGGGCTGGGCTTGCCGCGAGACTTTTACCGCAACCTCGATATCCACGTGCACGTGCCCGAAGGCGCCATCCCCAAGGATGGCCCGTCGGCGGGCATCACGATCGCCACCGCGATTGCCAGCGCGCTCAGCAAGATTCCGGTGCGCCGCGATATCGCGATGACCGGCGAAATCACGCTGCGCGGCAAGGTGCTGCCCATCGGCGGATTGAAGGAAAAGCTGCTGGCGGCCCACCGTGCCGGACTGTTCGAAGTGCTGCTGCCGAAGGACAACGAAAAGGACTTGGCGGAAGTTCCCGAGAACCTGCGCAAGGAAATGAAGATGCACTTCGTGGAGACCATGGACCAGGTGCTGAAGGTCGCGCTGGAAGGGCCTCTGCCGCAGATTCTGGAGGAAACACCGCAGACCGCCATTACCACGATCACCCCGCAGGCGGGAGAGGGCCCGGCTACCCACCAATAGGGCAAGTGTCAGGTCTTCGGTTCTTAGAATGGCTCGCTTCGGCGGGCCTTTTCTTATCTGGGGAAAAGGCTGGACTCGCGCTATTTTCCACCAGCCGCGCCCCGGGGTTAAAATATTTGTGGGAGCAACGGTGATGGCAACCGGTGATCCACAACGAAGGTTTGGTGGGAGCCTGTTTGCGGGGAAGACCGGCCTGATCGCCGCGGTGGCGGTGGTAACGGTTCTGCTGATCGGTCTGCCTGCCTACCGGCTGTTCTTTTTGGTGAGCGTTCTGCTCGGGCTCGCGATCGCGGGCATCCTGCATCTCTGGCATAAATACAAACCGGTCAAGGAAACTGACGTGCACAACGACAAGCGTCCCCTGGGGCTCGACTAGCAGCCGCTTTCGCGTCCGAAATGCATCACCCCCGGGACACCGAGGTACCAAGAAGAACAAAGGCCCATTTTCCTCCTCCACCTCCTTCGCTGAGCTCGCCCCCACCCTTGCAAGTTCTTCGGAAAAACCCGAAACTGGAGTGTGCGAGTCCTTTCCCGATTCCTGTTGTCGGCCAGCGATGCGGCCCACTTCCCTTCTCCCAGCCTGCCGGAGATTGCCTTTCTGGGGCGGTCGAATGTGGGCAAATCGAGCGTGATCAACGCGCTGGTAGGCGCGAAGATGGCTCGTACCAGTTCGACTCCCGGGCGCACGCGGGCGATCAACTTCTTCGAGCTGCGCATCGCGGGAAAGCCGCGCCCGGAGCTGATTTTCGCCGATCTGCCCGGCTACGGCTACGCCAAGATTTCACGGGAGATTTCGGCGCAGTGGCCGAGTTTCATCGACCCCTACCTGACCGGCCGCCCGACGCTGGCCTTGTGCGTGACCCTGGTGGACTCCAATATTCCGCCGCAGGAGAGCGACCAGCAACTGATTGACTTCCTGACTGCGTCGGCGCGCCCGTTCCTGGTCATTGCCACCAAAAGCGACCGGCTGTCGGGCAACCAGTTGGGGAACGCGTTGCGCGCGCTGAAAGAGCGGCATCCGGCGGCGCGCATCCTGCCCTTTTCCGCCAAGACCGGGGCGGGCAAAGAGGACTTGTGGCAGGAGATCCGCAAGGCCGCTGAGGTACTCGCCCCTTCCCGTTCCTAAACGCATTCCCGCAAGGGGACGATTCCAGCGCCTCGCCCCCCGACCCCTGACCTTCGTGACGAGGAAGGCGGACTGTTTTCCCAGTAGAACTGTAAGCAGGAGGCGTGCCTCCGCGCTGGGAGAAGCCCGGGAAAACGCGGTTGCCAAGGTACTCCTGAGTTTCAAAGGCGCTTCATGAGTTTCGAAAGAGGCGGTGCAGACTATCTTCGACGGTTGACGCGGGACCTGGAACCTTCCCCGCCGTTCCAGCAGCCGTCGGCGAGCGCTCCGGAAAAAGATCAGCCGGGCGAGACCGATCGCCGAGGCAATCCCCGTTACAAATGCGCGGGCAGCGCGCAGTTTCGGATTAACGGCAGTGATGTTCACACCTGGGGGACGTTGACGGACATCAGCCTGGGTGGCTGCTATGTGGAGATGACCGCAACCTTCCCGGTCGGGTCGACGGTGGATCTTCTGCTCGAGGTGAATGGAATGCGGGCACAAGTCAAAGGCGAGGTGCGCATAAGTTATCCCTGCCTCGGAATGGGCATTGCGTTCCGCCAGGTTTCCGCTGAGGAACAGGTCCGCCTGCTGGAGATGCTGCGGTCCCTGGCGCCATCCGGGACTACCGCGAAGAACGCGCCCGATCTGGGGGTGGCTGCGCCCGCCAGCCTTCCCATCATCGTCAATACGGCCTCTGCCTTGCAGGCGCTCGCGGACTACTTCGAAATGCATGCCGTCCTCAGCAAAGAGGAGTTTGCCCGGGTTCTGCGGATCAGCCAGGGTTCCGATGATTTCCATGACAACCGGCGGTAGCGAGAAGGTGTAAACTGCCCGCCGTAGGCCGGATCTGAGCCGCCTGCAATGGGAGGTTATGGGTGCGTCGCCTCCTCATCTTTCCTGTCCTGGTCTGCCTCGTAACCTCGGTTGCATGCGGGGATATCTTTGTGCGAGGCGCAATCCATACCGGCCCTCAGTCAGCCAGCGGCATCGTCAGCATCGTGCAATTCAGCGCGTCCAGCGGCGGCGGCGTATCGATCACCATCATTACGTTGACCGGGGATCGCATGGCGAGCACGTTGCGCTTCTGCGGCGATCAACGCCCGCTGTTCCCGGTCGACCAGCAAGTCCAGATTAGCTTCACCCCTGGAACCCCGTGTGCCGCGGTGCTGAGGGTTATATTGGGTTGAGTTCGGGCCGCCCGAGGGTTACGGTCGTATCGGGGCCGGGAAACTCACAATTCCTCAGCATTGGTTATGATGAAGAGCGTATGGCTCTTCATCTGATCACCGGAGTAGCAGGCTTTATTGGTTCTTCCATCGCGCGGGTGCTTCTGGAGCGGGGCGACGAGGTTCGCGGCATCGACAACTTCTCCACCGGCAAAAGGGGAAATCTCGCGGAGATCGCCAACCGCCTCGACTTTCGCGAGGCCGATCTATCCGACCTGAAGGCCATGAAGCAAGCCTGCCAGGGAGTGGATTGCGTCTTTCACCAGGCCGCGATTCCCTCGGTGCCAAAATCGGTGCTCGATCCGCTGGGCAGCAACCAGGCCAACGTGGACGGCACGGTGAACATCCTGATCGCGGCGCGCGATGCCAAGGTGCGCCGGGTGATGTACGCAGCTTCCTCGTCGGCCTACGGCGACACCCCGACGCTTCCCAAGCACGAACAGATGACGCCGAATCCGACTTCACCATATGCCGTAGCTAAACTTGCCAGTGAGTACTACATGGTTTCGTTTTATCGGTGCTACGGGCTGGAGACGGTGAGCCTGCGCTATTTCAACATTTTTGGACCGCGCCAGGATCCCACATCGCAGTATTCCGGCGTGCTGGCCAAGTTCATCACCCAGATGCTGCGGGGTGAGCAGCCCACGATTTTTGGGGACGGCAGCCAGAGCCGGGACTTTACTTACATCGACAATGCGGTGAGCGCGAACCTGCTGGCCGCCCATGCACCCGCCGCGAACGTGGCCGGGCAGGTCTTCAACGTAGCCACCGGGAGGCGGGTTGCCTTGAACGAGACCTTCGCACTCTTGAAGAAGCTGACCGGATACTCCGGGAAAGTGAACTACGGTCCGGAGCGTGAGGGCGACATCAAGCACTCTCTCGCCGACATTGCGCGCGCCGAGAAAGCGTTGGGCTACCAACCGGAGGTCGATTTCGAAGAAGGCCTGAAACGTACCGTGGAATGGTATCGCGGCCAGAGCCAGGCGGCGGAAGCTTAAGGTCTGCGAGCCCGCGGCTGCGAACCTCGCAAGCTTCGCGTTTGCGCGTAGCTCGTGGCGCGCGCAGCCTTGCCTACCATTCGTGCCCGCTGCGGCAGCCTGCACCCCTCCAATCTCAGCTCATTACCTTGGTGATCTAGGGCACGGTTACCCGGCGGACTAGATTAGTGGCATGGGACTTTCATCGATGGTGGTTTCGCGCGATTGGCCGGAAGTCAGCGTTTTGGAATGTATCCTGGGTGGGCTGCAGATTGATTGCGAAGTTGAGTCGCACCCGGAGCGGGCGCAAGCCAAGCTGGCAAAATCGAAGGTGGATGCGCTCATAGTCGATTGTGACCTCAACGGAAGCGACCGCTTCCTGCGCGACCTGCAGCGTGATTCCCATTTTCCGGTGAATACGCCGCTGGTGGTGATGAGCGGAGGGCGCTCGCGCCAGGACATCGAGGCGACGGGCGCGCTGTTCAGTTTTGAAAAACCGATTTCCGTAGAGCAAGCGGTGCGCACGCTGTCGGCGGCGCGCAACCTGATTCTCGATGGAAGACTGCGCTATCATCGCCAGGCGATCGAAGTTCCGGTGTCGCTGGTGTGTGGTCCGCAGAAACGGCTGCAGGCGGAATTGTTGAACCTGAGCCAGGGCGGAATCGGAGTGCATGTCGAGCGCGACCTGGATGTGCGGCAGCCCATCCAGGTGTCGTTCAAGCTCCCTGGAACGCGCCACACGGTAAAGGCCCGGGGCGAGATCGCCTGGACCGACCGGCGGGGCAATGCGGGGATTCGTTTCCTGGATATTCCGGAACGCCTGCAACGAGGCCTGCAACTGTGGCTGGCGCAGCAGTATTTTGCGACCTAGCGCAATCATCACTCAACGCGCCGGGCGGCATACCGAGATGGTTCCCTACCGAAAGCGCGATTCTCCATCGCGCGATGGCTTGCCGGCTTCGGTCTCTCGCATGGCGATTTTTGCCAGTTGAACCCCCGCCGTCCCGCACCCCAACAGCGAGCACAACGACCAGTACAATGCGGTAAAGAAGCCGGAGACGCCAATCGCCACGGCGGTCGCGACCGGCCATGCCGGCAGCGTATGGGCGACCGCCAGAAAGATACAGAAGAACGTCAGGACGGCTGAGAACAGAACCAGCCCGTCCATGAGGGTGGCGAGGCTGCGGAGCGAGAGAGGCCGTGGCCACCAGGATAGAAGGAACTCATCCGGCGGGGCTGCCGGGGCGGAGAGTGCGGAGGGAATCGCGTTGGGTAAGCGTATGGCCGGCCGGGCCGAAGGCGAAAGAATCAAGTCGTCGCATTGCGTTCCACCCATCAGGACCGGCGAGGTATGTTCCAGCCCCCGCAGGAGATTGACGAAGATCCAGTCATTCAACTGACGGGTCGTTTGCGCGCTCAAATCGACGAAGCGGAGGCCGGCCTGACCGGATCGGTTGGCCCAGCTTACTTCGGCATGGACGTCGACCCGAGCCCGGGGGTTGAGCAAGTCAAACCGCATGCGCAGAGACTGGCCGGGACGCAGGGCGGCCACCGCCTGGATCGCAGCGCCATCCTGGCTGAGGTTGCGAATGATGCCGCCGTTGCCTTCGTCCAGGGTCACGTACACCAGCGATTGAATCGGGTGCCGGTAGTGGAGTCGCGGTATCGGAAGCGATACTGCAGCCGCCCGCGAGGCGGCCAATCCAGAGGAGCACTCCATTACGGAATCTTAGCTGCGGAAAGGGTGCAACCTGCAGTATCGGAAATGGTTCGGATGGGCCGAGGTCAGGAGGCGCTGCGATGCTCGGTGGTGGGCTCAGGAGGTTTGTTTTTCAATCGGTTAACTCGATCATAGGCAAGCAATCGTTGAAGGTCGTAGCTATAGGGACCGTAGCTGCGAAAAGCGTCTTCGTCGAACAATCGCTTGATCCCGCAACCCGTGCAAACCTGGTAGGTGCATCCCTGGGAGCGAACCGGCCAACTCATCTTGCTGTGCCAACAACCGCGGAAGACAACTGCCGCGCCCGCCATCCCCGTCGCCAGCAGGCCCATGGGCCAGAACCAGCGGGAACGTTTTGGTTTTTTCGAATTCGAGCCCTGTCGCTGTTCTTCTTCCACCACAAACCTGCTAAAGCACTACCAGTCAGCATATGACGATTCCCAGTTAAGGGCAATATTCAATGTGCGAAACCCCGGCGACCTTTCCGGGATGGGGAGCAGTCCCATTTGCAGGGGCTCCAACGAGACGTCGCGCAGAGAGAGCAATGGAATCCTACCTTTGCGAACAGAACGCACAAAAGATGGGGCACCGGGCTTGAAACTCGGAGGCTGCGGGAGGAGGTAAGTTGTGCGGCAGGCGGTATTTGGCGAGCACCGCGAGGCGTGCGCCAGCGGCCTCTGCACCGGTCGGCCCAGGAACAACCGTGTGACTTTGGTGTATTTGAGACATTGCAACCGTCAAAAAAGCCCGGTAACTTACAAGGGAAGGCGGTCTGCGAGCCGGTAAATGCGGTATCAGGCGGAACTTCGGTAATGGGAAAAGCGGCTCATTGACAAGGACTTAACCTTCGAACAGACTGACTGGTTTCAGAGCCAGCGCTCTGTGAAAACTGAAGCTCGGCATGGCGACCAACCCATCCAACGCGAATCCGGTGTTGACGATTAAATCTGTGGGGACGCCGGACCCCGCCTCGCAGGGTGCGGAAACTTCGGCTGCCCAGCCCACGGATCGTCGGGAAGCCTTGCAAGCCCTGCTGGCATTCTCGACCTTGCATGAACAGATTCGCCGAAGACGCGCCGACGAAGCGCGCCGCTATGCCGAAGGACTGGGAGCGGCGGACGACAGCTGGGAATTCGAACAGTTTGTGCTCGACGAAGTTCTGCAACTGGTAGCGGAACGCGCGCAGACCATTACGGGCGCAGACGGCATTGCGATCGCGCTCGCCGAGGGCGACGAGATCATTTGCCGGGCATCGGTCGGAACCATGGCTCCGGACCGCGGTGTGCGGCTGGATGCCAAGGCGGGATTCTCGGGAGCATGCTTCCGCACGGGACGAATCATTCGCTGCGATGACGCCGAAGAAGATCCGCGTGTAAATGTGGAGGCATGTCGCCGGCTGGGCACGCGGTCGATGGTGGCGGTACCGCTGCAGGGCCAGGAGAGCGTGGTTGGACTGCTGGAGGCGTTTTCGACCGAGCCGTTTGGGTTCAATGACAGCGACGTTCGCAGTCTCAACCTGCTGGCCGAACTGATACTGGCGGCGTTGAAACCGGAAGATGAAGATCGGATTGTGCGTGCCGCAAAGATAGCCGCGGCTGAGTTGCGTTCGGCAGAATTGGAGAGTCTGGCACAGATCCCAGTGATGCCGGCACCCTCACCGCCCGCAGCCGAGCCCGCCCACGAGTACGTGCCCCTCGAATTTTCCAAGGAAGACATTGCTCCTGATCTGTTCGAGGGTGGCGGTGCGAGGCGGAGTTTCCGAGTGGGGATCGCACTGGTGGCGATGCTGGGGGTTTTGCTTGCCGGCGGCCTGTGGTGGAGATACCGCGCTGGCGCCCACGCCGGACTAGCAACAGCACACCCGCAAAATAGTGCTGCACCCGTGCCACCCGTCGATGTCGGGCCGGTGATCGGCGATAGTGCCGCGGCACCTGCGCTTCCAGCGCCGGTTCCACCCTTGCCCAACGACGGCAGCAGATCTTCCGGGCCCGCGCTGGTGACGGGCGTGCGTCATTGGAATTTGAACGGCGTGAGCACGGTAGTGATCGATCTGCAAGCCCCGGTGCAATACCGCAAGAACCGGCTACCGAACCCGGAGCGTGTGTATTTCGATTTGCTGGGCACCTCGCTGGCGCCCGGACTGAATGGGCAAATCATCGAAGTCAAAGACGGGCTGATTGGGCGTATCCGGGTGGCGCAGCCCGTGGGCAATGTGACCCGCGTGGTGCTCGAGACCAAGGCGGGCTCTACCTTCTGGGATACGCTTGAAGAAAATCCGCACCGGCTGGTGATCGAGGTGCGCAGCGCGGAAACGGCCAAGCCGGAATCGAAAGCGACTTTCGAGGTGCCGTCCACTCCGACGCAACCGGAGAAGCAGCCGCCAGCCGCGCCGATTGTGCCCAGGACCAGCGAAGAGATGCAACCGCGAGCGGCGGTTCCGAAGCTGCGCATCGTGATCGATGCGGGGCATGGGGGATGGGATCTGGGAACCGTGGGCCGCGAGGGCCTGCTGGAAAAGAACCTGGTTTTGGAAGTCGCGCAAAGTCTGGGAAGCCTGCTGGAAAGCCGGTTGGGTAGCGAAGTGATCTTCACGCGCAAGGACGACAACTACGTTCCCCTGGAGCAACGCGCGGAAATCGCCAATCGGGCGCAGGCAGATTTGTTCATCTCGGTCCACGCCAACTACAGCAGTCTCACGTCGGCGCGCGGAGTGGAAACCTACTACTCGAGTTTCTTCTCTCCCCCGGAAGCACGGGAAATTGAGTATCGGGAGAACGCGACGGCGACGGCGGTCACCCATGCCAAGCTCTCGGGCAGGGCGTTGAAGGACAAAGTGGGAGAGTCGCGGAAACTGGCCGCCAGCGTCCAGCGGTCGCTCTACGGAGCGCTGGCCTCGCCTAACACCGGCATTCGGGATCGCGGGGTGCGAGAAGCGTCGTTTGTAGTGTTAACCGGGACCGAGATGCCATCGATTCTTGCGGAAATATCTTTTGTCAGCAGCCCAACGGACGAAGAGCACCTGCAGAACGCCTCCTACCGGCTACACATCGCCGAGGCTCTGTACAAGGGCATTGAACGATTCGCGGCAACTTCCCGCCACATGAAGGTGGCGTCGAACGCGGGACCTTCGACGGGACAGTAAAGCAGACTGCAACCGCCGGCCTCCGCTATCCTTATTCGCTCGATTCTTATTCTGCCGGGCCCACGCCTCCGTATTTCTGCAGCCATTGCAGCTCTTCTCGAACCTTAATCTTGCCGTGCCACGGATTTTTAGCAAGCGAGTGACCTTCTCCGGGGAAGACCAGCAGGGTGCTCGGAACCCCCAGCGAGTGCAGGGCGTGATCGAGCAGGTAGTCTTCGGAAACGGCCACGCGAATGTCGTCGGCGCCGGCAACCAGATGGGTGGGAGTGCGTACCTTATCCATCTGGAAGAGGGCGCCCTCGTCGTAGTAGCGCTTGGCTGCTTCCCACGGTCGCCCCCCGAGGAAATAGGCGTCATCGTAGGTCATGTCATCGTTGCCCCAGTTGCCCGCATGCTCAACGGCGCCTGCGCCGGTCACGGCAGCCTTGAATCGCGTGGTTTGGGTGATGAGCCAATTCGTCATGTAGCCACCGTAGCTGTAACCGCCAACAGTGAGGCGGGCAGGATCGGCGATGCCATCTTTTACCAACGCATCCACACCGGAAAGGATGTCTTTCCCCGGACGGGATACGATCTCGGGGACGATGCCGAGAAGGAATTTGTCGCCATATCCGGTCGAGCCGCGGTAGTTGGGCTCGAACACCAGCCAACCATTGGTGGCTGCCAAGCGGTCCCACTGATACCAGTCGGCTTCGAAGTGATTGCCGTCGGCGTCGGCGGGGCCTCCGTGAATGAGGGTCAGCATGGGCAGATTCTTGTCCTCGAATTTGCCGGGAGGGTAGATCAACATGCCTTCGACCCTGGTGCCATCGTCCGACTTCCACTGATAAGGCTTGCCGCGCGGAAGATCCCGCTCGGTAAAGAGCTGGTTGAAGGCGGTGATGGGACGAGCTTGCTCGAGCTTGTCCGGTCCCTCGGCCAGGTAGACTTCCATCGGCCGGTCCAGGGAGGAATACACAAATGCGAGGCGCGGCGAAGTACGCGCTCCGCACATCGTGTTGTAGGTGCCGGCCCAGCCGGCATGCTTCGAGAACGGCGCTTTCGGACTCTGCTGAGAGTAGAGCTGGACTTCGGTGCCCAGCCGCCCTGCAGCCAGAATGCGCCCATCGGAGAGCAGCGAATGCTTACCGACGGAGCCTTCGAAGTCGGGAGCCCAGCGCTGCGCGTCCGCGGTATCGGCATCCAGCCAATAGAGCCGCTCCTGGTAGTCGCGATACTTCCCTTCTACCGAACCCTGCTGGACGGCGAAGAAAAGATGGCGGCTATCGGGAGCCCAAGTGAGATCCTGCTCGAAGGCTTCGTTGTGGGTCAACTGGCGCGGAGATTTGTCGGACGAGGCATTGGCGAGGTCGACTGAGTAGATTTCGAATTCTTCCAGCTTCTCCTGGCGCTGGGATACAGAAGTAGTAACGAATGCCAGGCGCCGACCGTCGGGCGCGACTTCTACCTGCTGGATGCGCCAGGGTGTGTTGGCAATCGCATGGGCGGAAGGTGTTGTATTGGCGTCTTTCTCTGCCTCCGGAGTCTCCCGGGTACCGCTGGCGGCATGCAGGTCAAGCGCGCGCGCCAACTCGAGGCTGTAAATGACGTCCCCGCGTTCCGCGGCGCGGTACTGAAGCGTATCCTTCCAGGCTTTTTTATACGCATCCTTCTGGTCCTTGTTCCAGGGAGTGCGGGTCGCGAAGTAGACGGTCTTCGAATCCGGGGACCAGGCGAAGGCATGAACTTCTTCTTCCCCGGAAGTGATCGGGAACGCCTCGCCGCCGTTCGGCGAAATGAGATAGACCTGAGCAGGACTCTGGTCATCCGCGTTCTTGTTGTCATCGTCAGCGCCGCCTTTGCCGGAAGGGGATTTGCGCTCGGAGAGGAAGGCGATCCAGTGGCCATCGGGGGACCAGCGTGGCTTGGACTCGTGTCCCGATTGGGTGAGCCGCGTCAGCGAGCCAGCGGGCGCAGCGTCGCGGTACAGCCACAGGTCGGTCTGAAAGATTTGCCGGTCCCAGTCGGCACGATCGGCAGCGATCACCACCGCAGTTCCGTCGGGTGACATTTGGACCGCACTGAACTCGACATAGTTAAAGAATTCGTCGAGGGTGATTTTTGGTTTGCCGGTGGCGGAGGCAAAACACGCCAGGCTGAGCAGCAGGGCAATCAAGAGAATCCGGAATCGAGTCATAGAAGAGGCATTAAGAGATATCACTAGCGTGGCTGAAGGCGCAAATCGAATCGGGCCGTGCCGGTGATCCCAGGTCACGTTTTCTGCAAGAAACAGAGACGCCGCGTTTCAAATGCATCAGGGGACCGGATCCGCATTTTTGAGAGCTTCGTCGAGGGATTGGTTGCTCTTCGACGGAGTACCCTCGATCAGTCGCCAGCCATCGTCATAGTGCTTGAGGGTAACGGTAGACCGGTATTGCAGTCCCCCCACGTTCAGCGCAGAACCGACTTCGTTGAGGGGCACCCATTTCCAGGTAAATTCCACGTCGGCGAGGTTGCCTTCCTTGCTGAGGCCGGTGACGGATACCAGTTCCCTCCTTGCGGTGGGAATACTGAAATACTCCTTGCCGGTTTCGGTGCCGCGGATCAGGTCATGAAACGTGTCTACCCCGAGCGGAGTCAGCGCGACTTCATAACACGGCGGAGGCGTTACCTCGGGCGGACAGGGGGTGACGCTCCCGACGATCCAGCCGCGGTGCTGCAAGACCAGGTACTGCGGTGAGGAAAAATCCTTGCCCGAGACCGGACCGATGCGCAGCCAGAACTGCTGCGGGGTGGTGAAGTTCTCGGAGCCGGCAATGAGGGCGGAAGCCAGGCGGCGCGTCAGGAAGTCACGAGGAGAGCACGCGACAAAGAAGCACAACATCGCCGCCATGAGACAGAGTTTTCGCAATCGAGTATCAGGACGTCTGGGATTAGCGTCGATTTGCGATTGTAACCAAACGCGAGGCCCGGTGTGGCAAGAAAGGACGGGCCGCGATTTGACCCTCGAACTGGGAGGCCCACCGGCCCGGGATCGACCCGCCGCAGCCAGGACAATTCCCTTCCGGGGTGATGAGGTAGTCCTCGATCTGATAGCCGAAGCGTCGGATGAGGGTCATGCCGCAGTGATGGCAGTAGGTGTTCTCCAGGCGCCCGACCCGGCCAGGCACATTGCCGGCGTAGACGTAGTGAAGGCCGGCGCGCTTGCCGATTTCAGCCGCACGCAGCAAATCCTCGGGCTTGGTGTCGGCGGGGTCGGTCATCTTGTAGTCCTTGTGAAATGCCGTCACGTGCCAGGGAATGTCAGTGGATACGCTAGCCAGGAATTCTGCCAGGCGGGTCAATTCGTCGTCCGAGTCATTGAAGCCTGGAATCAGCAAGGTGACGATCTCGAGCCAAAGTCCCATGGCGTGGAGGCTGCGAATGGTATCGAGAATCGGTTGCAGGCGGCCGCCCAGTTCCCGGTAGTGGCGGTCGTTGAAGCTCTTCAAGTCCACCTTGTAGAGGTCCAGCCAGGGCCGCAAATATTCCAGCACCTGGGGAGTTCCATTTCCGTTGGAGACGAAACCGGTCACCAGGCCCGCAGCCCTGGCTTGCTTCAAAATCGCGACCGCCCATTCGGCAGTGATTAAGGGCTCGTTGTAGGTGCTCACCAGGACGCGCGCTCCCTGCCGAACCGCATCGCGCACGAGATCTTCCGGCATCGCCTCGAACGGGGCCGAGACGGCATCCGGGTCCCGAAGGGCTTGAGAGGTCACCCAGTTCTGGCAATACGAGCAATGCAGATCGCAGCCAAGCATGCCGAAGCTGTAGGCGAGAGCCCCGGGATAGGCGTGAAAGAAGGGCTTCTTCTCGATGGGATCGCATTGCACTCCGCCGACATAGCCCCAGGGCACGAAGAGGGTGCCGCCGCGATTGAAACGAACTTTACAAACGCCGGGTTGTCCTTCCGGGATGGGGCAGCAGTGCCCACAGGCGTAGCAGCGGACGCGGTTCCGGTCGAGCTTTTCGTAGAGGTCGCCTTCGCGCACCCGCTGGTCAACGATTTCGCGAAGGGTGGGCATCGGACTCGCCTCATGACTATTCTACTGCGGTTCCGAGCGGGCAATCCGAAAACAAGGAGATCCGCGGGCCGATTCCAGGAACCAAGCCGACTAGTAGGAAGATTCGCTGTTGATGAGTGGAGGGTGCTGTTTCAGGAATTCGTTGGCCTCACGCTGAATGGCCTGGGCCTGGGCCCGGGTTAGTTGGGAAGTCATGAAAGCCACACGGACTTTGCTGGCCTCCTTGCCTGCAGCCCGGGCAAGGACCGACCAGAAGTAGGCTTTGGTCACGTCTTTGGGCGCACCGTGCCCGAGCCAGTAGTATGCGCCCAGGGTATCCTGCGCGCCGACATGTCCCTGCTCAGCGGCCTTCAAAAACCAATGCACCGCGACGCCATAGTCTTGCGGGATATCCTCGCCAGTGGCGTAGCGGGTTGCCAATGCAACTTGCTCGTAAGGATCGCCGAGTTCAGCGCGCTTGCGAACTTCGTCCAGGCCAAGAGGCGGTGAAGGCGCGAGGCTCCGAGGCTTGATGGCCGGATCCGCCTGTGCCGGAATGGCAACGATCGGGTTGCGGGGCGCGGGATGGGCTTTCTCGACCAGCCAGGGCGTCAGCAGGTAGGCGAGGACTACGACAATCGAGCAGGCTGCGATCAGCAGCAAAATCAGGTGGCGCCGAGGGAAACTGATACCGGGAAGCTCGTCGGGTTCCGGAGGTGCCGAACTAAAGTTGAATGGGTCCGACGTTCCGAAGAAGGGGTCAGACGAAGCAGGCTTGCGGTTGTGATATTCCCGCGAGTCGGGGGTGCGCGAGTCGCGATTCACCGCGGCGAGAATGATTTCGGCCAGGCGTTGGAGGATGGTGCCGTCACGGTCAATAAAAGCATGCGGAGTGGAAGAGAAGACTTCCAGCAGCCCAATGACCGTGTCGCCCACCCGGATGGGGACAGCGATCATGGAGCGAATTCGCAGCAGGCGGCAGCTCTCGCGGTCGACGCGCGGGTCGATCTCGGTATCATCGCAACGCTGCAGAAAGCCGGTGCGCGCGCAATATCCGGAAAAGCCGGAGCCAATTTCAAGCCGGGCCCCCACCGGAGGAGCGTCTCCTGAACTGGCGCGGCACACCATCTCGCGGTACTCAGCGAGCGCGATGGCCGACCCGTTGGCCCGGGTAAAAGCTCGAGCGCGCTCGGCGATCAGGCCTAGCGCGGAATCGAGATTGGAACCTTGCGACTCCACCTCGCGCTGCACCGCCCACAATGCGGCGAGAGTGCTGGTGTAGTCGGCGCGAGACTCCTCGGCGCGAGACTCGTCGGCGCGACCGAGCGAACGCGGCGCCTGGCTTGCAGCACGGCCCTTAGGCTCCAACTGCAGATCGCCATGACGAGCCGCATAGTTGGCCGCTCCGACCATGGCATTCAGGAATAACCATTCCTTCAGCTTGCGACGGGACCCCTCCGACAGGTTTGGGAAACAGACGCCGATCTTTCCGCTGGGATCCGCCCACACCACTTGTCCGGTGGTATGCAGATAGGTTTTTGTTTCCGAGAGATCGAGACAAAGGTTCAGTTCCCGGCTGACGTCCCACGAAGACGAGGTCTGAATGGAAGCACCGCGCTCACTGATATCCAGGACCTCGCTGAGGTCGAGCACCATGTCGTCAGAACTACCGTTGAGACTGGCGTAGGCAGGAGTATGGACACGGTGGCGAACGGCCTGGCGACGATTGCGCGAGGGGGGCTTCAGAATCCGGTTGGGGGTCGCGGTCTGGGGCCCGGTAGGTTCCATGCGTGTAATGGAAACCTAATATTACCCCGATCGGAGCGGAAAGAAAGGGTTTCTGATCACAATCGGAAGGTCATGGCGCATTCGCGGCAAAATGCGGGTTCTGGCGGGGCGGTCCCACTGCCTTAAGCCGGCCATTTCTGGCGCGAGGGGCGCATGGAAGAAAGCCGTGTCATCGCCGCCACCATCACGCTCGAGAGCAGTTGCATGGTGGAAACGTCTCGATGATCAAAGGCATAGGGGGTTGCAGAGAGGACTTCGAAGACCCCCAGAGTTCTGCGATAGTGGCGCAGGGGGGCCACCAGGATGGAGCGAGCGCCCAGCCTGCGGCAACTGGCCAGGTCGACGCGGGGGTTGGTCTCGGCATCGTGGCATAGAAGGATTTCGCCGGTGCGCACGCATTCGGCGGAAAGTCCGGAGTCGGTTTGCAGATGGACACCCAAGTCGGGGGCAGTGCGTCCGGCGCGGGCTCGGCAAACGATTTCGCTCCCATGGCGAAGAGCGATGGCAGCACCGGTGGCGCCGGTCAGCGACTGGGCGCGCTCGGCGATGATGTTGATGCCGGGCTCCAGATTGAGTTCGTTGGGATGAATTTCAGGTTCAGTGTCGGGCGCCTCGCCCCGCAGGCGACACGCCTCGGACATGCCAATCGTTCTCAGGTGATGCCGACCTGCCTGCATCGCCACCGAAGCAGCGGGCTTCTTCTCGGCGGAGGCCACCGGGTCCGGCACGGTGCGGAGCAGGTCGCGGACCAGGCGGTCGAGTTCGAAATCCTCGATCACGTGGGCGGTTTCTTTCCCCCGCAGGGAGCCGCCCAGGATGCGCGAGAGGCTGAGCATGGCCTTACTTCCGCAGGCCAGGCAGTAGGGCGTGTTGTTCTCGCTGATCAATTCGCATTCGGCACAGAACACCGCGCTTTGTAACGACAGAAACTGAGCATTCTTAGCTGTGACCCAACCGAGATACATTCTTCGATTCTCTCCGCGCCCGCCGTGACGTTGGAGAAAAGTAAATGCACAATGCCGGCGGCAGAAGTAACAGCAGAGGTTCAACCTGTGGATAAGTCTTGATTGAGAACGCGGGGGGAGCGGGATGCAGGGAGGTCTTCCGAAGCGCTCCGGTCCCGGGGCCGGAGGCAGCACCGAACAGGGCGCGCCGATGAGGATTTCAGGGGGTGCGGGGAGCCCTTCTGGTATCCCTCGCGGCTCGAGATCCCCCGCCACATGGCTGGGGTCGCGGTATATACTTTGAGCTTCTCGCGCGGGCCGCTGTGAGGGGGATCAGCCGCCCGGATTTCCCCCTGCGAGAGATTCTCTTTTCCCTTTGCCATCGTAGGAATCCCATGGGTGAAAAGGGCCGATTCCGGGGTGAAAAGCATTCGGCGAAACAGGCCGATGCTGGGGCCGCGGTGCGTTCGCCGTCGAGCGCTCCGGGCACTTTCCCCTCGGATGTGCCTCTGCCCTCGGACGCCCCGACATTAGTTCCCGATGGATCCGGGTCGGACGCGCCCACGTTAGCACCTCTCTCCAACAAATCCTCGTCCGATTTGCCTACGCTCGCGGACATATCTCCGCCTCCACGGGGCGGAGGTGCTACCCAGGGATTTCAGAATCCGCAGCCGGTGTTGGAGGCTGGGGTCGTGCTAGCGGGGCGCTACGAAATTCTGCAAACGCTCGGCGAAGGCGGGATGGGAGCTGTCTACCAGGCCCGGGACCTGGAACTGAACCGGATGGTGGCTCTGAAGGTTATCCGTCCCGAGTTGGCCAAGAACCCAGCGATCATCGACCGGTTTAAACAGGAACTCCTGCTGTCGCAGCGGGTCACGCATCGCAATGTAATCCGCATTTACGACCTCGGCGAAGGGGATGGTGTGAAGTTCATCACCATGGAATTCATCGAGGGCCGGGATCTCCGCAGCCTGATTCACGAGCATAAGAAATTTACGCCCGAAGAGGCGGTGGAGATCATGGTGCAGGTTTGCCTGGCGCTGGATGCGGCGCACCAGGTGGACGTGATCCACCGGGACCTGAAGCCGCAAAACGTCATGCGCGACCATGCCGGGCGGATTCTGGTGATGGACTTCGGGCTGGCGCGGACGGTGGCGGGCGATGGCATGACCCAAACCGGCGCGCTGGTCGGGACCATGGAGTACATGTCCCCGGAGCAGGCCTTGGCCAAGGAGTTGGACCAGCGCTCGGATATTTTCAGCGCCGGACTGATTTTCTACGAATTGCTTTCCGGGGTGATGCCGTACCGGGCGGACAGCGCCTTGGCCAGCCTAATTCGGCGAACCCAGGAACGGGCCAAACCAATTTCGGAGCATGACAGCACGATCCCGGCCCCGCTGAGCAACATCGTGGCCAAGTGCCTGGAGCGCGAGCCGGGGGCACGCTACCAGACCGCCAAGGAACTGCTGGCGGACCTGGAGGCTTGGCAGGGAAAGCGCGCCGCGGGAGCCATTGCATTTCCGAGCGTGCGGCCGTGGGGACAGACCGTCCCCTGGCAGTGGATTGGGGGCATCGCCGCCATCGTCGTGCTTTCGGTTGTGGGCTTCTTGTTCCGAGACAAGCTGCGAGTGACGGGCAAGCCATCGGCTGCGAACGCGAAGCCGGAGGTAGCGCTGGCGATCTTGCCTTTTCGGAACGCATCGCAGGACCCGTCGCTGGACTGGTACGGGCCCACGCTGGCCGACATGCTAAGTTCCGACGTGGGGCAATCGGCCCACCTGCGCTCGGTCTCGCCTGACCGGCTGCACCAGGTATTGCACGACTTGCGGATTGGAGCCGACACGGTGGTGGATCCCACCATTCTTCGCCGGGTTGCGGAATCCAGCAATGCCGACACCGTGATTTGGGGACAATACGCGAAATTCGGCGATCAGCTACGAATCGACGCCAACATCCAGAACCTCAAGAACGGGCAGACGGCTGCGCTCAAGGCGGAGACCAGCGAGAAAGACCTGCCCGGGGCAATCGATAGGCTGGCGGATTCCATCCGCAACAATCTGGCATTGTCCACCGACCTGGTGAAGGAGCTACAGGCGCAAGCTTTCAAGCCTTCGACGAACTCGATCGAAGCGTTACGCGATTTCAACCAGGGCGTGCAGTTGATGAGGCAAGGCAAGAACCTGGAGGCGATCAAGCTTCTGCAGTCGGCGCGCAACGCGGATGGACAGTTCGCGCTCGCCTATTCCAAATTGAGTGAAGCCCAGGCGTTGCTCGGCTACGACAACGACGCCGACCAGTCCTCCCGCAGGGCAGTGGAGCTCAGCGACCAGTTGCCGGCGCGGGAACGATACCTGATTCTGGCCAACCAGGCGCGCGTCACTCACGATACCGCGAAAGCGATCCAGTATTACGAAGAGCTGGCCAAGAGTTCGCCGCAAGACGGGGACGTGCAGTTAACGCTGGGACAGCTTTACGAGGCCAGCAGTGTTCTGGACAAGGCCAAGGAGCACTACGCGACCTTGCTGCAGCGGGATCCGCAGTCCATGGAAGCCCTGCTGGCGATGGGGCGCGTGGAAGCAATGGGCGGAAATCCGCAGCATGGCCTGGAGTTTTTCGAGCGGGCGCGCAGCGTAGCGATTCAGACGGATAATCCGGAGCAGCAAGGCGCCGCCCAGCACGCGATAGGGGTGGCCTACAACCTGCTCAACAAGCCGGACGAGTCCCTGCGCAATTTTCAGGAAGCCCTGACGATCCGGCGGCGTATCGGTCAGAAGCGTGGCATGGCGGTCACCATCAACGAGATCGCGAAGGTCCAGGCGCAACTGGGTGACACCAAGGCCGAGTTGGCCAGCTATAACGAGGCTTTGGCGATTCGACGCGACATCGGCGATAAACGGGGCGTAGGCGGCACCCTGCTGGACCTGGGAAATTTCTACGATGACCAGGGCGATCACGACAAGGCGCTCACTTTCTATAAACAGTCCCTGCAAATCGAACGGGATGTCGGCGACGAAAGTATGCAGGCGATCTGTCTCAGCAATATCGGGAGCGCTCGTTTTTCCAAGGGAGAATACGAAGACGCGCTGACCTACTTCCAGCAGGCCCTGCAGTTACGCGAAAAGGCGAAAGTACCGTCCGATATCGTGGAGAGTGTCCACAATATCGCCGAAACCTCTGCCAAGATGGGCCAGTACGACCAGGCGGTTACGCAATATCTGCGAGCTCTGGATCTGCGACGCAGCATCGGCGATCCGCGAGGCGCGGCCATTGAGTCCTACAGCCTGGGAACCCTCTTCCAGCACCAGGGCCGGCTGGGCGCCGCGCTCAAGTCGAAAGAGGAAGCCCTCAAGACCTTCGTTGACCTGAAGGACAGGACTTTCTGGATGGCAGAGATTCTGGGGGGGTATGGAGACGTTCTGATTCAGTCGGGACGCGGAGACGAGGCGCAAAAGTATCTGGACGACGGGCTGGGCCTGGCGCGGGAACTGAAGAACGACGGCATGGTGGCGCAGATCCTGGGCTTCATGGGCGATGCCTCGTTCTACCGGGGCGATGCGAAGGCGGCCCGCATTTTTTATGAGCGGAGCGCGCAAGCCGCAGAGCACACCACCGAGACCGACAAGAAGCTCATTGCAAAATTAAACCTGGCCAAGGTGGCGGTGGAGGAAGGGCGCGGCAAGGAGGCTATCGCCAGCATGCGGCCGCTCGCCCAGAAGGCGGAAAATCTGGGGCTGAAGTATATTGCGGTGCAGTACGCGGTTTCGATCGCTGCAGCCATGATCCAAGGCAAGGACTATGCGCATGCCAAGCCGGAACTGGAGCGAGCCCTGCTCGAATCCGACAAGCTGGGATTGCAACCCTACTCCGCCAAAGCCCACTACCTGCTGGCGACCGCCCTTCGCGCATCCGGAAATAAGCCCGAAGCACAGGATCAATACCGCCAGGCCCTGAGCCTGCTGGATGCCATCGCAAAAGAAAAAGGCGCGGAGAAGGTATTACAGCGCGCCGACCTCAGCCCCATCTACAACGAATCGAAGCGCTGGTCCCAGTCCTCGAAATAGATCCGATTCATTCCTCGCATTGCGGCATTAAAACGACGATGCAGGCCTTGCGGCCTGCATCGTGGCATGGAAATCGAATGCTGCCCAGAGGGAGTGCCATCGCGGGATGGCACTCCGGTACTGGTGGCTTATCGGTTGGAGACAACTGTCACGGCGGTCCAGGACCGATCTGGTTTCAGATCAGGATCGGGATTTAAGGCCTTTACGGTTGCGGTGTCGACAATCTTGCCCGACAGCGCGGTAACCTTGACCGTCACGACCATAAACTCGAGTCCAAACTTCGCCAGATTGCCTACCGTACAAGAGGCTGCGGTCCCGTCAAAGGTGCATGGGGTAGCCGAGCATCCATTCGAAAGGCTGCACAGGCTCACACTCTTGTAGCTTGTGCCTGACGGGATGGTGTTCGAAATCGATACGCCTTGCGCGCTCGACGGACCGAAGTCGGTCACGGTCGCCACGTAGGTCAAAGTGCTGCCCGGTTTTACCTTCAGAGGCGCCAGGTTCACGATATCCAGGTCCGCCTTCGCGTAGGTTACGTTCTGGACAGCGACGAAACAGGAGAACGTCGGCCTGCTCGAGCCTTTCGTGGTGGGATCGGTTCGAGTCTGCAGAAATTCAGTGATGATGTTCTGGTCGAAGGCAATGCCCGGCAGGCAGTCCAAACCGGTCGCCTTCAGGAATCCTGGGCTGGTGATCTCCGGACCAGGGGGTACGTCGTAGCTGGTAACAACTTCGTAATTTACGTTGGTGCACGCGCTGTTGCTAGGGCTACTGCAGGCCGCGTGGAACTCAACGCACTGCCCACCCGTGGTGTCGTAGACGATGCATTGTGCCCCAGGGAAATCACCCTTGGAGGCTCGGTCGGCGGCGAAAGTACCGGGATCGGTTGGAACGGCCGTCACTGAGAGTTCGTCGATGTTCTGATCGGGCTTGACCTTGTAAAGGTAAGTGCCGAAGGTGTACGTCGTGAAAGTGTTCGCAGGAGCGGGCTGAGTAATCGTCTGCCCGTGGGAAATGAACGACCAGCTAAGGATGTCGTTATTTTCCGTAACGGCGCCGGTTGCACCGGTGAAGCCCACGTAAGCACTGTCCTGATTCGGGCCCGCAAAGGTGATCAGACTACCGAGGTTGACTGGCAGAGGCGACGGAAACACGGGATGATTGTCGATCGTGACCTGTAAGGTCGAAGGGATGTTGCACTCGATGCAACTTGCGGGCGGCGTCACGTACTCGATGTGCACGGTATGGGGCAGGCCGTCGGAAAGATTCACCGGAGCCGTGGCGATACCCAAGTTGCAGAGCGAGTGGTCAACGGTATTGGCCGCAAACGCACAACTCTGCACCGCAACGTGGTTCGCCGGATCGACATTGGGAATATTGGCATCCCACCCATTCGAATAGGTATCGAATTCGATGGCCACGCTGTTAACGATGCCCGGGATATTGTTGTCTAAGCCGATGGTTCCGCCATAGCCGAGATAGCCCCCGGGCTGGCCGATGGCTCCAGTGCCCGTACTCTGGATCACGAATGCGAGTCCGTCCGCAGGAAATGGTGGCGCGGGCGGAAGGTCCGGATTCTGCTGGGGCGGAGGCGGACTGATCTGGAACTGGAAGGTGGTTGAGAAGCCCTCGCTTACCGGTTGCACAGTGCCAAACCAGGCGGAGCCTACTTGGTAGTAGTCCGCCGGATTGAGACGCAGGGCGCTCTGGTTGAACTGGGACGCATTTCCGTTCAAGACGAGATTCGTGGTGGAACTGAAATTGGGAAACGAAGGGCTCTGGGCCAGGAGAGGCGTCGTGCCTAACATTGCCACCAAGCAGGTGAGCACCGCGATTTGGAATACGAGGGTCTGCGCATTCCTACGATTGTCGCTGCGCTTCTTGCGAGCATGAAACGAGACGCCGAAGTCCATAGAACTCTCCTCTGATACAGTGATCGGCCCGGGAATGAAGGTTGTTGCGAACTGATGTCTATTGACGAATCAACGGAATCACTACGGAAGACTTTTGTGGAGGGGGGAGCACAAAAATCCGCACCGCATGAACCTGGTGCTGATGGCCTCCTGGAGGGCAGTGAACCATCCATCGAAACGCCCGCCGGAAGCCCAGTTCGGGCAAACTCCTAGCCCAAACAAGTCAGAGAATTGTGCCCTTGCCAACCCGGAAAGTCAAGGCTTAGGGGCAACAATAACGGCGTCAGGTGGTGGAAAACCGGCGTTTTCGTCTACGCTATTGAAGCCGGTCGGTATAATCGCCCGATTCCCGGCGACCCTGCGGGAGATGTTGCCGCATCGAGCAAGCCGATTTTCATGCAAGGAGGTTCGAAATGGCTGAGCGGTCCCCAGTCAGTCGTCGTGGGTTTCTTGGCGTCGCAGGCGCGACCATGGCAGTCGCAGCCGTAGCGGGAGCAGGGGAAGCTGGAGCGCCCCTCGGCGGGCCATGGCATGCAACGTCGTCCCCTGAAACTCAGCACCGGCGCAAGAAAATTCCCATCGGGGTGTTCGACCCGGTCTACGACAAGCTCTCGCTCGATGAGATGCTCGACAAAGTCTCAGCCCTGGGATTGGAGGCCATGGAGATTGGAACGGGCGGCTACCCGGGTAGCAATCACTGCCCGGTGGCCGAACTGCTGGCCGACGCAGGCAAAGCCAAGGCATGGAAAAAGAAATTCGAAGATCGCAACATCCGGGTCGCGACTTTCAGTTGTCATGGGAACCCGATTCATCCTGACCCCAAGCATGCCGCCCGGGATGTCGAATCCTTCCGCCGCACCGTGCTGCTGGCGGAACGGATGGAGGTGCCGGTGATTGTGGGGTTTTCGGGCTGTCCCGGAGGCTCGCCCACCGACACGATGCCAAACTGGGTCACCTACCGCTGGCCACCGGAATACAAGGAAATGCTTGCGTGGCAGTGGAAGGAGAAGGTCGTACCCTACTGGAAAGAAGCTGCGAAATTCGCCCGGGAACATGGCATCAAGCGCCTCGCCTTCGAGATGCACCCGAACTTCGTGGTGTACAACCCCAAGACGCTTTTGCAGTTGCGCGAAGCGGTGGGTGAGGAAATCGGCGCGAACTGCGATTTGAGCCACCTGTTCTGGCAAGGATGTGATCCGGTCGAGGTTATCCACCTGCTGGGAAAGAACGGTGCCTTGTTTCACGCGCACATGAAAGACACGGTGTTTTACCCGGAGAACGTGAACCGGTTTGGGGTGCTGAATTTCGCCTTCGAAACCGAAGAGTTGGCGGGCGCCTCCGAGACATTTCGCGCGGTCGGGTACGGACACGGCGCCGGCCAGTGGAAGGCAATTCTGCAGGCTTACATGGATGTCGATTACGAGGGCATCCTGAGCATCGAGAACGAGGATCCCATCCTCTCGGGCGAGGTCGGGGTCGAACGCGCGGCGTACGTGCTCAAGAATGTGCGGAACGAGATCCTGGGCTGACGGAGATTCGCGGCTGGAGCGTGATCGTCAGGAGACCGGAATCATCCGCTTTTCAAGCGCACTCTGCTGCGCCAACTCGATCAGGCGAATGACGTCTCTCGCTTCCTCCGGCTTGACCGCCAGTTCTCCTTTCTCGGCGATGGCGCGGAACACGTTGCTGTAATACTCCTGATAGCGGCCCGCCAGCGTTGGATATTTGGCGCGAACGACATTTCCGTTGCACTGCGAAACCGTGCCCCAGGCAGGCTGCGCTTCGGAACCCCAATTGGGTTCGGCGGGTGAGCCTCCCTGCTTGAGAGCATCTTCCTGGGGATCAAGGCCGAACTTGAGGTAGCTGCCCTGCGTTCCGTAGAGCACAAAACGCGGGCTGGGCTCGCATACCAACGATCCCGCTTTCAGAGTAACTTTGAGCGCGGGAAATTCGAGCCGAACCTCGAAGTGATCGATCGCCACGGAGCCATCGCGTTGCGAGCGGAGATCGGCGGAGATGCCCTGCGGTCGGCCAAACAGAACGACGGCCTGATCGATCAGATGGGAGCCCAGATCAAACAAGACTCCGGATCCGGGAATGGCCTGTTCACGCCATGCGCCGGAGGTGGGCGCCGGGCGAAACCGATCGAAGCGACTTTCATACTCGGCGAGCCGGCCCAGCCGCTTCTCATCCAGAATTTGCCGCACCGTAAGGAAATCGCCATCCCACCGGCGGTTCTGAAACACGCTGAGCACGCGGCCCCGCTTGCGCGATAACGCGATCAATTGGTTGGCGTCGTCGGAAGTGATGGTGAAGGGCTTGTCGACGACCACGTGCTTGCCGGACTCGAGCGCCTTGGCCGCGAGTTCGAAGTGGCTGGTGTTCGGGGTGGCGACCACCACCAGATCGATGCCGGGCTCGGCAAACAGCTCATCCGCATGGCGCAATATTTTGGCCTGAGGATATTTCTGCGCGGACTCATTGCCCTGGCGTTGGACGATGTGGGTGAGGCGCAAGTGCGGATTGGCGTGAATCAGGGGAGCGTGGAAGACGCGCCCTGCCAGACCGAAGCCGATGAGACCGACATTGAGTGGATTCGTCACGCAGACATTCTAAAACGTATTGCGCTCCCGCAGAAAGGCGCTCGTGCGAGGCGGGGCGAGCGCTATAATCGCCAACTTCTGGCTAATTGAATCCTGTGAGGACTCTTCGTGGCGCAAGTAAGCCGTTCGCCGAAAGTGTATGACGTTTGCATCGTTGGATCGGGAGCCGCCGGCGGAACTGCCGCCAAGATTCTTACCGAAGGCGGGCTAAGTGTCGTGATGCTGGAAGCGGGCCCGCCACTGGATCCAGCAGAGGACTTCAAGGAACACGTCTGGCCCTACGAACTGGCGCATCGCGGCGCGGGTATTGGCGGACACGCCCTGAAAGCCGGCAACGGCCTGGAGAATGAATTCATCGCGCCCACGGGGGCGTGGACGATCGAGGGTGAGCCCTACTCCTCGGCGCCGGGCTCGAACTTCCACTGGTACCGGTCGCGAATCGTGGGTGGTCGAACGAACCATTGGGGGCGAATCGCATTGCGGTTCGCCCCGGTAGACTTTCGCGCCAAGGCTCACGATGGGCGAGGCGATGACTGGCCGATCACGTACGACGATCTGGCGCCTTATTACGACAAGGTCGAGTCCTACATCGGCGTATTCGGCACCAAGGAGAATATCTCCAGCGCTCCTGACGGGATCTTTCAGCCGCCTCCGAAGCCGCGGTGCAATGAAGTTGTGGTGAAGAGAGCCTGCGACAAGCTGGGGATTCTCTGCATTCCCGCCCGCCTGGCAGTGATCACGAAGTCGCTGAACGGACGTCCCGCCTGCCACTACTGCGGGCAGTGCGACCGCGGATGCAAGACGGCGTCCAATTTCAGCTCGAGCCAGGTCATGATTCCGCCGGCGCAGGAGACCGGCCGCTTCACGCTGCTCACGAATGCGATGGCCCGTGAGATCGTACTGGGCAAGGACGGCAAGGCCGAGGGGGTCTCCTACATCGACAAGAAGACGCGAAGCGAGAAGCGGGTACACGCGAAAGCCATCATGGTGGCGGCCAGCGCTTGCGAGTCGGCGCGCTTGCTGCTGAACTCAAAGTCCAGCCACTTTCCCGACGGGCTGGCAAATTCTTCAGGGGTCGTGGGCCGCTACCTGATGGACTCGGTGGGCAGTGATGGCGGCGGCTACTTTCCGCAGATGGAGAAAGTTCCACCTCACAACCACGATGGTGTTGGCGGGATGCACATGTACGTTCCCTGGTGGAAATTCGAACGCCAGAATGATTTCCCGCGTGGATACCACATCGAGTTGTGGGGTGGCCGGCACATGCCGGGAGTACGCATGTTCCATGAGACGTGCGACCTGGTGGAAGGCTACGGGGCCGGCCTGAAACAGCGGTTGCGGAAGGAATACGGGACCTACCTCGGTTTTTCCGGGCGCGGCGAAATGATTCCCAACCCGGACAGCTACTGCGAGATCGATCCCGACACCGTGGACCAATGGGGCATTCCGGTTTTGCGCTTCCACTTCAAGTGGACCGACGGGGACATCAAGATGGCGAAGGATATGCAGGAGACATTCCGAGCCATCGTCGAAGCTGCCGGAGGAACCTACACCACCACAACCACTCCCGACGGAGCGAATCCGTACGGAATTGCGGACGGCGGCGTGATCATCCACGAGGTAGGTACGGCACGGATGGGCGCCGACCCCAAGACCTCGGTACTCAACGGCTATTGCCAGGCGCACGAGGTGAAGAACGTATTTGTCACCGACGGAGCCAGTTTCGTGAGCAACCCGGACAAGAATCCGACGCTTACCATCATGGCACTGTCGTGGCGTGCTTCGGAGTATTTGCTGGAGGAAGCCAAGAAGGGGAATTTGTAAAGTTTCCGAAGCCAGGAGAACGATCCACATGCCGATGAACCCAATCAGCCGTCGCGATATTTTGAAGACCCTGGCCATGGGCGCCGTGGGAGGATCGGTGCTGCAGATGATCCCGCTGCAGGCAGCCGGGCAGGTTCACCACATGGTGAAGCAGGAGAAGGCGCATGCACCGGCCGGCCGGTACCGGCCGAAATTTTTCCCGGCCCACCAATATGCGACCCTGAGCGCACTGTGCGACACCATCATCCCCGCCGACGAACATTCCGGGGGAGCGGTGCAGGCGGGCGCTCCTGAATTTATCGATTTGCTGACCAGTGAAAACAAGGATTACCAGCTCGCGCTGGGAGGCGGATTGATGTGGCTCGATGGGCTGTGCGGCGACCGTTACGGACATCCCTACCTGACTTGCAGTCCCGCGCAGCAGAAAGAAATCCTGGACCTGATCGCATACCGCAAGAACGCGCTGAGCGATGGCAGCGTGAGCCAGGGAGTGGAATTCTTCGCTTTCCTGCGCAGGCTCACCAGCGACGCGTTTTACAGCAGCGAAATCGGCATCAATGACCTGCAGTACATCGGCAATGCCTTCGTGAAGGAATTCCCGGGATGCCCACCGGTGCCCGAAGCCGGATAATACTGGATCGGGACACGATACACTTTTCCGGATTCCGTCCTTCCTGCGCTGCCGCCCGGCCCCGCCTTGGCGTAGTATGGTCGTTTTCAATATGGTGGAGTTTCGAATGAAGAAGCTTTCCGGTTGCGCGGTTTTCCTCGTCCTGAGCGCTTTCGCAGCGGTTCCCTGCCGTCCCCAGGAAAAAGTCGATCTGGAAATGGTGAGCCGCATTCGCTACGAGGGGTTTCGCAATTCCAAAGTGATGGAACTGGCGAGCGGATTGATGGATGGAATCGGCCAGCGGCTCACGGGGTCGCCGAGTGCGAAGCGCGCCAATGAATGGACGCGCGAACAACTGACTGGGTTCGGGCTGTCGAATGCGCACCTGGAGTCGTGGGGGCCGTTTGGCAGGGGATGGGCCAACGACTTCGTAAGCGTGCGCATGCTGTCGCCGGACGTAGCCCCGTTTATCGCCTATGCGAAGGCCTGGACCCCGGGCACCAATGGCGTGATGAAGGGCAAATGCCTGCGCGTGAAGATCGAAGACAAGAAGGATTTCGACAAATACCGGGGAAAGCTGGCGGGCATGATCGCGATCTTCGGGCCGGACCCGGAAGTAAAGGTCATCACGCAACCACTTTTCGAGCGGCTCAGCGACAAAGAACTGGCCGACATCGGGCAGTACGAAATTCCCAGCGAAAAAGCAGCCTTTCGTTTTCGCCAGTACCTGAAGCGGATTGCCTTCCAGAAGGACCTGAACAAATTTCTGGCGGAGGAAAAGGTGCTTGCGGTGGTGGACCACGGCTACGGTTCTTTTGGAGGCGGCACCGTCTTCGTGCAGTCGGGAGGAACCTGGAAGGTTGGAGAAACCGCGACGGTCCCGGCGGTCGTGGTGGCGCTCGAGCAGTGGAACCGGGTGGCGCGCCTGCTGGAGCAGAAGAAGGAAGTCGAGCTCGAACTGAACGTCGCGAACACGTTCTACGATGCCGATGCCATGCAGTACAACACGGTGGCTGAGATTCCGGGGTCGGACAAAAAAGATGAACTGGTGATGGTCGGGGCGCACCTGGACTCCTGGCACGCCGGCACGGGCGCAACCGATAACGGCGCGGGCACGGTTGTGATGATGGAGGCCATGCGCATCCTTAAGGCCCTGGACGTCAAGCCGCGGCGGACCATCCGGATCGCGCTGTGGACCGGAGAAGAGCAGGGACTGCTCGGGTCCCAGTACTACGTGCAGCAGCATTTTGGCGCGCGCCCTCCCATCGACACCCCCGAAAGCAAAGGGATGCCGACACTGTTGCGGCGCGAAGCCGGGCCGGTCACCGTCAAAGCGGAGCAAGCCAAGGTCTCGGTGTACTTCAATGTGGATAACGGCAGTGGAAAAATCCGCGGTGTGTATCTGCAGGAGAATGCGGCGGTGGCGCCCATCTTCGAAGCCTGGATGCAGCCCTTCAAGGATCTGGGGATGACCACGCTCACCATGCGCAACACGGGCGGCACGGATCACCTGTCGTTCGACGCCGTGGGGATTCCGGGATTCCAGTTCATCCAGGACCAGCTCGATTACGAAACCCGGACCCACCACTCCAACATGGACGTTTACGACCGGCTGCAAGCCGAGGACCTGAAACAAGCCGCGGTGATAGTGGCAAGTTTTGTCTACGATGCTGCAATGCGGGAGCCCATGTTTCCCCGGAAGCCCATCGAAAAGCCGCTTCCCAAGGAGGCGGAAAAGCCAGAAGAGTGAGGCGGTTAGGCGGGCGCGGCGGGGAATGGCAGTCGTCGTGCTGCTTGAGGGTAACCCTATTGTTCCAAATGGGTTACGCCACGTAGTGCAGATTTAAACGCGGCTCTTACGAAGATGTTTTAGCCTTGCTCGCTATCGAACGTCATAGTACCATCGTTTTCTCCTCCTCCCTGCGAAGTCGTGGTTTCCCCCGCGACGATCGCAGCGATTACCCGGTTCCCCCTGGAAGGCACTTATGAATTTCGGCCCAAAATCCTTCGCATTATGTGCTTGCCTCTGCATTTCCAGCGTACTGGCTGCAGCTCAGGGGACGACGTGCGCCGCCGACGGCGAAGCACCGGCTCAAGGTTCACCCATTGCCTGTGTTACCGGCGACGGGGTTCAGGTCACGGGCAATCCCACAGCAGCCCCGGCGCCGGAAATACTTCCGCTGACGCCGGAGCAGAGACCGGCGGCTGCGCCGGTGGTGAGCTACGTGGATGGAAAGTTAACCGTGGTCGCGAAGAACTCAACCCTGGGCGATGTGCTTCGCGCCATTGCCGCGAAGACCGGGGCCTCGATCGACATTCCCGAATCGGCCAACGAACGGATCGTGAGCCAACTCGGTCCAGCGCCGGCGCGCGACGTCATGGCCTCCCTGCTCAACGGCTCGCACTACAACTACGTGATGGTGGGGACGGAGACGAATCCAAATTCAGTCGCGCACGTGATCCTCACGGCGAAGAGTGAGCGGCCCGAGGGCAGCGCCACCACCACCGCATCCCGGGCACGGCCGATGGTTCAGCCCCGCAGCGCACTGCAAGCCGCGGTCATGCAGCCCTACCAGGAAATGTTGCAGCAACAACAGGCGCAACAGGCTGCGGCGGCGGAGTTCCAGCAACAGGCGCCGGAAATTGTGCCGGAAGCAGCCGCACCCGCCTCCAGCGAGCCCGCGGCAGGTGCTTCGGCAACGGGTGGAAGTTCGGCAACGGGTGGCGGCAGTTCTGAAAACGCTCCGGTGGAAGCGGCTCCCGCCGGCGGGACGCCACGAGCAGGAAATGGCTCCGGTGAAAAAACCCCGCAGCAGGTGCTGCAGGACTTATACGAGACCCGCAGGCAGATGATGCAACAACAACATCAGCCACCGCCCCAGACACCGCCGCAGTAGTCGATCAGTCGAGACCGCCGGCGTGCCCGGCTTTCGAGCGGCCCGCTTTCAAGGGGAGACCTGCTCGGGCTGCGCTTCAACTCCGCCTCGCCCAAATGCAAATCGCAAGAGCCACTTGCTGGCGACCGCCTGGTCGCCGACGCGGGGAGGCGTGAACGTCCAGCGGCGAGCCGCCGCTAAAGCCACGTTCGCGAAATAACGACTGGGACCGGCGGGAGCGAGGGTGGCATCCACCACGCGGCCCGATGGGTCGACCGCGACTCGCACTCCAACCCGAACCTTGCCCGTAATTGTGTTGCGCGATCTCTGAGAAACCGCAGGCAAAACTTTCTCCGCCACTGCGCCAGAAGAGGCGTTTGCTGCAGATTTTTTCGGCGTCGGTCGGCTGGGAGGTGGCACAACTGCCGAAGGGGCCAACGGCTTCTTCTCCGGAGTTTCCGTCGTCGTCCGAGGTCGGGAGGGTGGCGGGTTGTCTGGCTTGTCGGGAGTGCGGGGATCAGCATCGGGCGCACCACGGTCGCGAGCCTGCAATGGAGGCTGCGCGGCGGTTCCGGCGGGCGCGCGATGCAGAAGTCTCGGTCCCGCTAGCAGAGCAAAAAGCGTCAGCAGGATGACCGCCGCCAAAACGTAGCTCAGTCGCAGACGCGATCTGCGCGGCGGCGCCGGCGGCGGCAACAAGCGGGCTGCGATGTCGGCTACGGTCCAGCGCCGTTGCGGGTCCAAGCGCACAGACTGTCGTGCGATCTCGAGAAATGGGGCCGGGAGAGTGTCCGGAACCGCCGGGTCTGCTTGACGAATGGCCTCACCCGGCGAGGGTCTCTGGGTCAGGGCTTCCACCAGGGTGATGCCAAGGGACCAAATGTCCCCCGCCGGGGAAGGCCCGGCAGTCGCCAGTTCGGGTGCATCGTAAACAGTCGGTTCGCGCGGAGCGAGGTTTTTTTCTCCGGTGGCGCAGATGGTGTCGCTGGAAAGCCTGAGGTCGTCCCCAACCGCCATAAAGTTAGCCGGCTTGAGGCGCGAATGCGCCAGCCCGGCGTTGTGAAGATAGGCAAGCACCTCAAGGACGGAACGGAGCATGTACTCGGTTTCCGATGCAGTGAGGGCACGGTTGGGAAGAATTTGGGAAAGGTTCTCATCCGCGAATTCAGTCACCACATAGAGCATTTGCCCATTGCCCAACTGGCACCGTCCCCAGTGCAAGATGCGAATGAGATGGGGGTGAGAAAGCTTGGAGGCGCGTTCCCAACGAGACAGTTGCACGGGTGCACTAATGGGATTCGCTTCTACGAATTTAATCGCGGCATTTCTGCCCTGCTGGCCGTACTTGGTAATAAAAACAGCGCTATGGTCGGAACAGCCCTGGAACGCTCCCAGAGTGAATCGCCCGTCGACGACACTTCCTTCCCATCGTTTCCAGGCTTCACTCATCATTGATTCACTCGCCGGCTGACAACCGCAGCGCCACCATTCTATGCGCTGTCGCGCGAGGCCGGGTGTGCAAAGAATAAAGAATAAGGCAGGCAAGCGAAAGCAGGACGCGGGTCGGGCCCAAACGATTATATTTTCTCCGCGAATTTGCTACCCGGCCTGCGCCTCGAGCAATCCTTTGCCCTCATTGGGCTGGGGAGCCATCCCGATTGCAGGGCCCATGACCCGGTCCAAGGCGTCCGCCAGGGCATGGGGGAACTCCGAAATGAGGAGGTTTACGTCGAGTTGCAGGGCGTGCTCGTGGTAAAGACGGTGCACGCACATAGAACCGCGCCGGCGGTTCGAACTTGTGAGCAGGTCGAGCGTCAACCCCCAGGCAGGGGTGGTGCCGGGCAAGAGCAGGATGCCAGGGCGATTCCAGCGGAAATGCACTTCCCCGTGGCTGACCGGGATCGTGTCCTGGTTGTGCAGCGAGGAGTATTCGGAAAGCAGCAGCTTAATCTTGACCTCGAAGGCGTCGAAATCACTGGAAGAGAACGCGGCGACCAGAACCCGGCAGACTTGGGGGTAGTCCCGGGCGACTTTCAGTTCGGCGGTGGCGCGCCGGATCGCGAGATTGTTGATCACAATTCGTCGCTGGTCGAGAGTCCGTTGGGCGACCCGTCGAATTTCTCCAAATTCCGGATAGCCCAGGTGTTGCACCCCGAGCCAGATGCCCGTGCCGACCACCGCCAGAACCAAACCAAGGGAACTTCCAGTCGGCCACAACAGGAAAAGGCTGAGCAGGGCGAACAGGGCAGAAACCGCATACAGTACGATGACGACCTGACGATGGGACAACCCCATCTGCAGGAGCTTGTGATGAATATGCTCCCGATCGGCGGTAAAGACCGGACGGCCGCTAATCAGCCGCCGCAGCACCGACAAGGAAGTCTCCAGGATCGGAAGGCCAAAGGACACAACCGGAATGGCGACCGCGATGACGGTGGGCGCCTTTTCCGCGCCTTCCAGCGCCAACGCGCTCAGCAGAAATCCGATAAATAAACTGCCGGAGTCACCCAGGAAAATCGTGGCCGGATTAAAATTGAAGCGCAAAAAGCCCAGGATCGCGCCGGTGAGGGCCACGGTCATCAAGGCCGTCAGCGAGGCGTGGCTGAGCAGCGCCACGACAAAGACGATTAAAGTTGAGAACAGCGCAGATCCGGCCGCCAGACCGTCGAGACCATCAATCAAATTGAAGGCATTGGTAATTCCCAACACCCAGATGATGGTGACGGCCAATCCAACAAACCACGGGAACTGGCGATCTCCAAAGAGGACGGGAAGATTCAGAATGCGGAAACCGCCCCACCACAACATCGCGGCGGCAATGGCTTGAACGCTGAACTTGACGTAAGGGCCGACGGAGCGCAAATCGTCGTACAAGCCCAGCAGGAAAACCAGGCAGCCTGGCACCAGGATGGTGGTCAGAATCCGCAGGGATGAACCGAACTGCAGGTGGGGACGCAGCGACGCAATCGCCAAAGCGGCGGCCAGGCTCAGAACGAAGGCACCGAAGATGGCGACTCCGCCCAAGCGCGGCAGGGGAGCGTGGTGCAAATGGCGCTCTGAACTTGGGGCGCATACCCAACCTCTGTCCGTGGCAAGGTTCCGGACATATCGGGTCAGCGCAAATGACAGGGTTAGCGAGAGTCCAAAAATCCCAAGGTAAAGAACAGTCAACAGCGTTTCCTCGACGCGGGCCTGAGCCTTTCGCCGCAGTCAGGTGTGGTTGTCGTTAAAGAAACACGACAACCTTGCCGAGCGGTTACTTACTGAATTGTCTCGAGAGGTAAACTCTAATGTGGCGGAACTATAGCAGGTCGGAAAAGGGCAAGCAATCATCATGGAGATACCTTCAATAGTCAAAGGTTCCGAGTCGCGGAAAGGGTAGGTGCAAGCGGGGTCCGGGGGCTATGGTAGACTCGCTTTCGCAAACAAACCACAGGGGTAGTGCAATGCAGTATTTCAAAAAGGGCTGGGGAAAAACTGGATCCGCGGTTTTCCAGGGCGCGCTTCTTATCGGGTCACTGGTGAGCTTCGCGCTGGGACAGGAGCAGGCGCCGAAGGTTGATTCGCAGCCGCCGTCCGCGACCCAGCCGGCCACTCCCGAGCAGTTGGCGGTGCCGCAGACTCCCGCTTCCCATGAAGCAGACAAGCCGGGCAAACAAAACGACGCACCCGACTCGGCCATCAAGCTCGGCCCCGGGGATCTGGTTGAGGTCACCGTTTACAACGTCCCCGAGCTGACTACGAAGGCGCGCGTAAGCAACGACGGAAATCTGTACTTGCCTTTGGTCGATTATGTCCATGTCAGCGACCTCAGCCTCGAGGAAGCCCAAAAGGTAATCGAGAAACGCTTGGACGATGGCGGGTTCGTCAGGAATCCGCATGTCACGATTTTTGTGAACGATTATGCTTCGCAAGGCATCACGCTGCTGGGAGAAGTAGGGAAACCGGGCATTTATCCGGTGCTTGGCGACCGCCGGCTCTTCGACCTGTTCTCCGCGGCCGGCGGGCTCACAGACAAAGCGAGCAGGACGGTCTCCATCACGCACCGAAGTCAACCCGACAAACCCCAGAACGTGCACCTGGCCAGAAACCTGACGGATGCTCCCGAGAGCAACGTCGATATTCATCCGGGGGATACGATCGAGGTGCAACGGGCGCCGATTGTGTACATCGTCGGCGACGTGGGGCGTCCGAGCGGCCTGCTGGTGGACAATGGCAGTCTGACGGTCTTGCAAGCCATCGCGCTGGCCGGCGGGCCCAATCACACGGCGAAACTGAATAGCACACGCATCATCCGTAAAGGCAACGGACCCAATGGCCTGACTGAGACGGTTGTGCCGCTGAAGAAAATGCTGCGGGCACAGGCACCCGATGTGGCCCTGCAGGCGAATGACATACTGTTCGTGCCGGTGAGCGGGATGAAGGCGGTGGCGAGCCGAGGCAATGGAAACCGCCATGGCCTTAACCACTGCCGTGACCATTTATGCCGTACATCCTTAGAACGTGATCAGGTCTAGCCGGGCCGGGAAAACCGTGGAATCGGTGCTCTGCGAGTCAACCACGTAAACTTCACCCATCTCCCGCAAGGCGTCCAGGCAGCGGGGCAGGTTTCCGGCTTCGTTACGGACGGCGATAATCACCGACACGGGCAATTGGTTCGCGACGAGCGCGCCATTCGCGGGCGGTTGCCGGTTCTCTTCTAGCTTTTGCATTCCCAGGTAACTTGCCATCAAAGATTTTGCTGACACCAGCGTTGCAGCACAAACAAAGCCCAGGGACGCGACCATGAGGTTTGTCCGCGGAGAAAATCGCTCCAGATCTCCTGCGCGCCCGCCGTATCCAGGAACTCTGCCAACGGGCCATTGCCGATCGCGCCGATGGTCCGCTCAAGTTCGGGCCGCAACGCATCCCGCATCCAGCGCTCAAACGGCAAGGTGAACCCTCGTTTCGCGCGGTGCACAATCGAGTCCGGCAAAGCGCCGCGCAGAGCGTTTACCAGCAAGCCCTTGGGCGTTCCCCCGCCTGTTTTCCAGTGGCCGGGCAAAGCCATGACCTGCTGAGCAAGTTGATGGTCGATCAACGGAACGCGCACTTCCAGTCCGTGCGCCATGCTCATGCCATCCGAATCGCGCAGCAATGTGTTGAGCATATAACAGCGGGACTCGAGATACGAAACTCGATTGACGGGATCGAAACCCCGCGTCCGTTCAAGGATCTCGCGCAAAGAACGATCGGCGGAGCCAACGGCGGCACCGGGGATGGCATGGGCCAGGCGAGACCTTTGCGTGGGGGAAAACAACATCCGCGAGAGAAAGTAGGGATGCAGGACCCGCCCATTTCCCTGGATCAAAGCTGAAAGTTTTCGATTCTGGTCGCTGGTTGGAGCAAGTACGGCGAAGGCTGCGGCCGCGGTGCCTCGTAGCAGGCGGGGAACGTGAGCCCAGAAATGCCCGAATCGCTCCATGCGAGGCACGGTGTGGAAGCTGGAATAACCGGCGAACAGTTCGTCGCCGCCCAGGCCGGACAAGGCAACCTTGACTCCGGCGCCACGGGCCCGCTGGGAGACGAAGTAGGTGTTGATCCCGTCCATGGTCGGCTGATCCATGGCACGAAGGGCGGCAGGAATTGCGTCCAACACATCGTGCTGCGAGACGGTGATCTCATGATGATCGGTGTTGAACAGCCTGGCCACCGCGCGTGAGTGCTCGGCTTCCGAGTAGGCTTCCTCCTGAAAAACGATCGAGAAGGTGCTGGGCCTGATGCCGCCGCGACTGAGAATGGCGACCAAGCTGCTGGAATCGATGCCGCCGGACAGGAAAACGCCAACCGGAACATCGCTCACCAATTGCATGCGCACGGATTCATCCAGCGTGGCGTGCACTTGTTCTTCAAGTTGGGCGCGATGGCCGGCGACGTTGCCCTGCCTTCCCTGCTCCGCGGAGTTGTCCGGTCGAGGAAGGTCCCAATAACGGATGGTGTTGAGCGTTCCCTGCTCCCAAGTCAGGTAGTGTCCGGGTGCGAGGGCGGAGATGCCATCGATCATCGTATTCGGCTCATAGACGGAGCCGAAGGCCAGATAGTTCCAGAGGGCTACCGGGTCGAGCTTCCGTGGGACCAGCCCGGTTCCGAGGAGTGTTCGCAATTCTGAAGCAAACAGGAAATGGCGATCGGACTGGTGATAGTAGAGCGGCTTGATTCCCATGGGGTCACGAGCCAACAGCAGGCGGTGGCGGCGCGCATCCCAGATCGCGAATGCGAACATGCCGCGGAATTGGTTAAGGCATTGTTCGCCCCAGCGGGCATAGGCTTTCAGGATGACTTCGGTATCGGAGTGGCTGGCGAAAAGCGCGCCTTCGCGTTCGAGCGTGGAGCGGACCTCGCGGAAGTTGTAGAGTTCGCCGTTATAGACGATCCAGTTCCCGGTGTCGGGATCCTGCATGGGCTGGTGGCCGAGGGAGGACAGGTCCAGGATGGCAAGACGGCGGTTCCCGAGGCCGAGCTCGATTGGCTCAGGAAGCGTTTCGCGCACGATCACGGTGCCCTGGTCGTCGGGGCCGCGATGAGCAAGGGATCGCGTGGCGCTTTCCAGCAATGGTTCCGGCACAACCGCGTTACGCGCCAGGATACCGACGATTCCGCACACAGTTGCTGCCCTCGGGCCCAAGTCGGTGAGCCCATCGAGTATAACTTCCGCGGGCCGGCATGGTGGTTTGCACAGTCATGAGGAAGGCAGCCGGGGAAGCAACGTTAAGCTTTCACTGCGCCCCGCTCCATCCATTTCCAGGCAGTGTCAACGATGTCGCGGAGCGAGCGGGTTGCTTTCCACTGAAGCAACTGCTGAGCGTGGGTAGGATCGGCCACCAAAGCAGGAGGATCGCCTGCACGGCGCGGGCCCTCCACCCGGTTCACCTTCTTGCCAGTGATCGCTTCCACCATTTTCACAATATCGAGAACCGAATGCCCCGCTCCGGTGCCCAGATTGGCGGCGAAGGATGATTCTCCCCGTGCCAGCCGGTGAAGTGCCAAGGCATGCGCTTCGGCCAGGTCATTGACGTGGATGTAATCGCGAACACAAGTTCCATCAGGGGTGGGATAGTCGGTCCCGAAGATCCGGAGCGGCGGTGCGCCGGAGCGGGTCGCGGCAAGCGCCAGGGGAATCAAGTGCGGCTCGGGGTCATGAAGTTCGCCGATCTCTCCACTCTCATCGGCTCCCGCAGCATTAAAGTAGCGCAGGGCTGCGAAGCGCAACCCGTACGCGCGGTCGTAGGCTTCCAGGGCATTTTCGAAAAAAAGCTTGGAGACTCCATACGGGTTGATCGGCTGCCGGATGGATGCTTCGGTGATGGGCACCTTCGCTGGCGTGCCATACACCGCGCAGGTTGAGGAGAACACAAACTGGCGTACGCCCGCGTCGATGGCGGTGTTCAATAACGTGAGCGCAGCCTCCACGTTATTGCGAAAATACTTTCGGGGGTCGGTCACGGACTCTCCGACGTAGGCACGAGCGGCAAAGTGAACGACGGCTTCTACCTGGTCTAAGAGGGGACGCAGCTTGCTCTCATCACCGATGTCGCCGACGACGAGTTGGAATCCCCGGGCGAGAACCTCGCGCCCCGTCGAAAGATTGTCGTAGATGATGACCTCGTGGCCATGCCGCCGCAGGGTTCGCGCCGTATGGCTGCCAATGTAGCCAGCTCCGCCGATGACCAGGACGTTCATAAAATGGGTCAGAGACAGGCACGCCGCCTTTTTCAAGCGCCCAACGATTCAGGCCAGCCGCGTTCCATCCCTGCGCTGTGAAGTATATGTTATCGAGGAGAGGTCGCGTGCCGGATTGGCGATGGTTGCGAGCGCCGTCTGATTGCGCTCCCGTATAATCCGCACTGTCGAAATACACCTGATCGAGCTTCACCCGATGCCTGAAACCATGTCGAACACCACGCAATGCCCACGACGCGCTCCGAGGTCGGCGCGCTCGAATCAGGGGGAAGGTGGCGGGCGCAGCCCTCACGGCGCGAAGTTCTCGCAATCAGTGCGGCCGGCTGTGTTTTGTTCGTGGCTTTTGTGGCGCTGTGCCGTAACTACTTTGCGGCCGTCGACAACTTCGGGGACAGTTCCGCGTATATGGCGTTGGCGTCCGCGATCCGGCACTGGGATTTTCACGGCATTGTCATCAAGCAGTTTTGGGGACTTCCCTACGCAATGGCGGCGTTGTCGGGCGCGACCGGGATCTCAGATCGAACCGCCCTGCTGCTGATCAGCCTGCTCGCGTCTTTTGCGAGCGTGGCGCTGGCCTACCGACTGTGGGACGGATGGGTGGCGGGATTTTTCGCGATCTTGAGTTTCGATTGGATGCAGCGCTCGTACCTGGGCGGATCGGAGCCGCTGTTCGTTGCCCTGCTCTTCGGGTCCTTTGCCGCAGTCCGCAAAGAACGCTGGCTGGCGGCTGCTTTGCTGGCGTCGCTGGCCACGGTGGTCAGGCCTCTGGGGGTATTCGCCCTGCTCGGAATCGGGCTTACGCTGCTGTGGAAGCGCAGCTACCGGAGCTTCGCGCTGGCAACCGCAATCGGCGCAGTGATTGGAGCGCTCTACATGTTTCCGCTGGCGCGTCACTTTGGAGATCCGCTGGCCACGGTCAACAGCTATCGCAGCCCGGCATGGCAGGGGGGATCGCTTTTTGGATTTCCCTTTTACGCCATCATCAAAGGCACGCTGATGGAACCACCACCGCTGACGAATCTGCTGTTCAGCTTTGGCTGGATTCTGCTGGTGCTGGTGGCGGTCATTGCCATGATCAAGACGAGCCGTTTTCGTGAATATGCCCGGACCCATCCGGTCGAGACTATCTTTTTTATTCCGTATTTCTGGACTCTGTACACCTACAACTATCCCCATTGGGCCCGAGGCAACTTCGCCCGCTTCGCGATTCCGATCATCCCCTTTGTGCTGGTCGCGCTCTATCGCTGGATTCCCAAAGATCGGCGTTTGCTATGGATGGTCGGCCTGGTGACGCCGGTGCTGGCAGCCGCTTCGGCGATCGGTGTCGCCAACGTCGTCCAACTCGTGCGGCGTGCACTCGGCTGATCGAATGACGGTCTCCAGCACCACTCAACAGATGTCCGCATCGAGGCGCCGATCGCGACGACTTGTCATCTATGGAATCGCGATTGTCTTCGTTCTGGCCGTGTATTCCTACCCAACATTAAAGACGAGGTCCGTTACCGGGTCAGATCGCCTCCCGGGCATCACGGCCCCGGACCTGGGCCTTTATCTCAGCCTGAGTTCACTGGAGCAGCCACGGCCCGGGGTGGTGCTGAATCCCTACTACCATGTGGAAGTGCCTGCCAGCGGCGCCGGCTTTTTGAAGTTCCGACTCGGTCCAGCACTGTTCGGGCGGCTTACACGCCTGATGTCGGGGCACATGTGGTTCAGCCTGGTGGCCTGGAATCTTATTTGGTGGGCGCTGGCGTGTATCGCGGCGATTTGGCTGTTCGCGAGGTTTTTGCCGGACCCCTCTGTCGAACTGGTCCTGGCCGCATTTTCAATGCTGATGTTTTTCAATTTTGGATCGATGAGAGAGGAAATAACCGGCTGGCTGCACTTTCCGGCGATGTCCCGGTTTGCCGAGATCGGCCTGCCTTACATTCGACCGTTCTCGCCGCAAGTGGCGCTGCCAATTCTATTGGTCTACGTGGGTTTGCAGATCGTAGCCCTCCAGAAGAAGGTTCGGTTTGCCTGGGCAGCAATGGTGCTGCTGCAATGGTTTGCCTGCGCTACGTTCCCTTACTGCACCCTGATGATGGCAGGCATCACCGCGATTGCGGCGCTGGCGGACATGGTGACGCGCAAGCAATCATCGGCGTGGCGGGCCGTGGTTCTGTACGGGATAGCGTGCGCGACAGTCGATTCGATTTTTATCTTTTCCGGCGCTCCAGTCTTCCGCAGTGGTTCATCCGGAGAGGCCCCGCTGTTTCATTTCCAAGCCGGGGTGCTACCGATCCAGATGGGCAAGCTGTGGATTCTCCTCGGCGTGCTGAGCGGATTGGTCGTGTTTAGCCGAAAACTTGCTCCCGAGGTGCGCTGGTCGCTGGCAGGGCTGGGCGTCACCAACATGGCGATGTTGCTGGGCGATGCGTTTGTTCCGGGACCGCCCTTGTTTCTCACCAACCACGCGTCGTACTTTGAACATGCCACGATCGTTGTTCTGCTGACCTTCGTCGTGGGGGCAATCGTGAGCAAAGCGGGACATCCGCGTGCGCCCCTCCGGCTTGTTCTGGTTTTGGCAACCTGCTTCTTCTGCGTGAATGGCGTGCTGCTGGCGGAGAGCGGATATCGCAGGACCCTGCCCGCCAATCGCGAGCAAGCGGAAATGGTGAAGTGGTTCGAACGGGGTCAGGTCGCGGCCGACGATCTGGTCATTTCGCAGTACGACGCCTGCGGCTGGGTTCCCTTCCTGGCCAAAGCACAAGTATTGTTCTGCCGTAACGCGCAGGCAATGCTGACGCCGCAGCAGAATCGCGACCTCCAGCGCGACCGCGAGGCCTGGTACTTATATTTCAATGGCAAGGACAGCGAGTGGCTCGAAAGCGTGGTGTCAGACCCGAACAGTGTCCACCGGCTTGAAAACTACGGGATGTATGGGGAAGTTTCTTCTTATCTCGGCGAACAGCGCACCCGGCAAGTCGCCTACGTACGAGGGCAGTTGAGGCCGCTGCTGGAGAGCATCGGAAGGCACGATCCGGCCGCGGTCGGATTCCTGCGCCCATTCAAGCGAGTGTGGATCCTGCAAGATAAACATGCACCCGTGTTCGTGCGCGACAGGCTGAGCGACTACATGGACATTCATTCTGAAGAGACATCCGGGAGCCTGGAGATTCTGTCAGCGACGCCGAAATAAGGAGTACAGTGCGCCGCCGCCTCAAGGTGGATGTTTACCGGTTGGGACGATCCCGGCAGCCGGCTTCAGCTTCTCGTTACTTTCGCTGCTCGAGCTTGACGGAGGCTTTCACGGGCTTGCCGTCCCGCATCACGGTGACGTCGACGAGATCGCCGACCTTGCTTCGGCGCAGGGCGTCAGTAAAATCGTAAAGGTTCTTGATCGGCTTGTCGCCAAACTGCACCAGGATATCGCCCGCCTTGAGCCCTGCCTTCTCCGCCGGAGATGCCGGCTTCACGTCGGAGAACTTCACGCCGTTCTCCACCTGGCCGAAGTCCGGTATTGAACCGAAGTAGGGGCCGTAGCCTCCGCCACCGCCAGCCAGGGGTTTGTCTTCAACGACCGCGATGAAGGTGGGGCGTTCCGACGCAACGGCGAGTTGCAGCCCGCTGTTGCCGACTACATCCACCAAACGAGCGGCGGCTTGAGGATTAATCTTTTCCCAGGTATCGGAGGGCTTGTGGTAGTCGGAATGTAAGCCTGAGAAAAAGAAAAGCACGGGAATATGCCTGGTGACGAAGGAAGTGTGGTCGCTGGCCGAGTAGCCGCCGGGGGAATACTCAATCTTGAAGTTGGACGCCGACTGTGCGCGCTCGATCACGGGCTTGAGCGTCGAACCGGTTCCCACGCCGCCAATGTAGACTTTGTCATCCTTAATTCGGCCGATCATGTCCATGTTCAGCATGGCCACGGCCTTGTCGATCGGCAAAGTCGGTGCCTGCACCCAATGTGCCGAACCCAGGAGACCGAGTTCTTCGCCGGCAAACGAGGCGAACAGAATTCCACGCTGAAGGGTGCCCTTCATCGGCGCGAACAAACGAGCCAACTCAAGAACGCCTGCCGTGCCCGAGGCGTTGTCGTCGGCTCCAGGATGAATTTGGCCGATCTGGGAGGGCGCGAGCGAATCGTAGTTGCCGCGCCCGAGATGGTCATAGTGGGCGCCGATGATCACATACTCATCGGTCTTTCCCGGCAGGTAGGCGAGCACGTTGTTGACGGTGGCGCGGGTGGTTTCGATGTCGACATGAATCGACATGTGCAGGGTGTCGGGAAATCCAAATGACTGTGGCTTGGTGGCGTGGTTGATTTGGCCCTGCACGTCAGCCAAGGACTTGCCCGCCGCGCGAAACCAGCGATCCGCCACATCGTTCTTGACCTGCACCAGGACGATGCCAGTGTTCTCCGGGCCGCTTACGCTGCCAAAGCGAGTCAGCAGGTCGTCTTCCCCGTCTCCGAGCTTGCCATTGACCAGGACGACCGCTTTCGCGCCGTGGTTGCGCGCGTTGATGGCCTTGCTGATCAGCTGGGAATGCCGGGTCAGCCCGGTATTGCCGCTCTTGTCCGCGAAGGAGGCGGGCTCATAGCGCAGCACGATGACGATTTTATCTTTGACGTCGATGCCGCCGTAGTCGTCGTAGCTGAACTCATCCGCCGACGCGCCGTAGCCGGCAAATACGACCGGGGCGCTCACGGTGCCCGAAGCAGAAAAGCTGAACGGAACAAAATCCTGATTGAGCTTCAGCTCCTGTTTTTGAGCTCCATCCTCCACCGAGAGCCGGTTATGAGAGCGGAGTTGTGCGCCGGTGATCACGGTAAAGGGCTGAAAGTAAGAATCCGTTCCAGCAGGCCGCAAGCCTAGCTGCCGGTAGCGCTTCTCGAGCAGGTGAGCGGCGCGCGCCAGCCCCTTGGTGCCATCGCCCCGCCCTTCCATCGCGGGAGCCGTCAACGCCTTGACGTCGTTCAGGTAGCGGCGCGAATCGGCGCTGCCGATTGCCTGGGGCGTGGCTTGCCCCAGCAAAGCCAGCAGCAGAACGGAGAAGACCAGCGCAAAGTTACGAGTACGCGATAACCAGGCAACGTGTTGTTTGAAGGAGATCATGCAATAAAGGCCTGACTGACGTGGGGTCACGATTCTGATGAGTCTGCGCTGTCAACGCGAGTTTCGCAAATCAGATGGGTTGCTGGATCTTGAAAAGCAATGAACCGCGCGACCGTGGGGAGACTCGTTCGCAGCAGAAATCAGCAGAAATCATCAGATATACGGAATGAACCAAGCTGGAGACCCAGCTACTTGGGTTTATTTGGGCTGACGGGATCGTCGTCGCGAAGCAGAACCCATGCGGTCAACCCGCCGACCGCGGCCGCGCCAATGCCGATGGCGTACGGGGAATCGAGAATGCCTCCGCCGGCGGCGGGCACAGCGCCACCGCGTTCGCGCTTCTTTTTGCCCTTTTCGGGATTCTCGTCGCGAGGGGTTTCCTGGCCCTGCGCAAGCGTGGTGGTTCCGTTCGCGTCAGTGAGGCGAAGGTTGCCTTTGCGAGCAATAATCCGGACCGCGCCATCGGTGTCGCGGACCTCAAATTCCGTCCATGATGATCCCGACGCCGGTTCCACCTTCAGCCCGCCTACTTCAGTTGCCATGCTCTTGGAAGTGCCCACATTCACGCTGCCATGTTCCAGCTTCACGGCGGCGCCCTGATACTGGACGAGGGAATCAGAAAAGACCAGGACACTGGTGCCTGGAGATTTGATGCTGGCCACGGAGTCGGTTTTGGTCTGCACCAGGTCTCCGGAAAAGATGGCCGAAGACTTGGGAACGTTGCCGCCATTGATCCAGGCGGTGCCGTTGGTGTAGAGCATGGCCGCGCTGGAATCGGCAGCGAACGTCGATGCCGGCAATAGCATGATCAGCAGCCAAGTCAGGACTTCGCGAAAACCCAAAGCTCGCATCGCTTCTCCAACGGCTGGTGCAGGAATTTGACCGCTATGGTAGCCCGTAACCTATTGAGAGTCAATCTCTCTCGGTAACTCCGCGGGCCTAGAACCAGCGGTCAACCGATTCCCACCAGAACAAGCGAATCCATTCGTCGATAAAGGTCTTTGCCCACTGGCGGTGTTGCCACCAGCGCACTCCGAACTGGGTGGGATCGTAGGCGGCAGCCACGTGAAAAGTGTAATCCGGAACTTCTTTGCGGAATACGCTTAGAGCCCGTCGGGTGTGGAAGTCGGACGTGACCAGCAGGACCGAGCGCGCGCCCGCGCGGCGGAGGCAGCCGGCGGCATCCACCGCCTCGGCTTTGGTGGAAAGACCTTGGATGGAACACACGATCAAGGCCTTCGACTGCGGTTGAGTGTCGGTCCAATTTTGCGCGAGCTGCAGGTAGGTGGACCCGTAGATCATGGCATTGGCGGGGACGTCGAAAATGACGTGCTCGGCAAACCCCTGGTTCAGCAATTCCAGGGCTCGGGCTGGACGCTGGGCGGTCTCCCCTGCCAGGACGAGGATTGCGTCCGCCTTCTGGGGTTCGTCGATGACCATGAACTTGCCCGAACTGGCGATCAGCCATGCGAGCAGCAACCCGATGACCAGTGCACGAAGCCTGCGCGAAGTTCTCAAACCCGATCCCTTTCGCCCTTCCTAAGCAGACCATATCTCATCCCCAGCCGAAGCGCGCGGGAGAAGAGCGGATATTTGCATTGGCGGGGCAGCTTTTTGATAAACCTCCGGGGCGATGGGACGGGAGTTTGTACATGCTAGAATCGTGAAGAAATTTCTTTCTGAATCATGACGATGCGCACTACTTCCTCTCTTCCTGCCGAACTCAAGAACAAAATCGACAGCCGCCAGGCCCGAGTCGCGATCATTGGCATGGGCTATGTCGGGCTTCCTCTGGCTCTGCTCTACACCGAAGAGAAAGTTCGGGTCACGGGTTTTGATATTGACCAGCGCAAGGTGGACACCTTGAACGCCGGGGAGTCCTATATCTTTCGCATTACGCCCGAAGAGATTCGCGCGGCCAGAGCAAAGGGTTTGACGGCGACCTCCGACTACGCCCAACTCACCGAGATGGATGCAGTCATCATTTGCGTCCCCACCCCGCTGAACGAGTATCACGAGCCGGATCTCAGCTTTATCACGAACACCGGCCACGCGATCGCGCCCCATCTGCGGGCAGGGCAACTGGTGATTCTGGAGAGCACAACCTACCCGGGCACGACGGAGGAGGTTCTGGTTCCCATTCTCGAGAACGAAAATCGGGGAGGGCTGAAGGCGGCGAGGGCGGGCCAGTCATCGGAGCAGGAGTTTTACGTCGCGTTCTCTCCGGAACGGGAGGATCCCGGCAACACGAGCGTGGCGCGGCGCGACATTCCGAAAGTCGTGGGGGGACTGGATCCGCAAGCCTCAGATCTGGCGGCGGCGCTTTACGGCACGATTTTCAAGCGGGTGGTTCGGGTCTCGTCTCCAGCCGCGGCCGAGATGACGAAGTTGCTGGAAAATATCTACCGCTGCGTGAACATCGCGCTGGTGAACGAACTCAAGCTGCTAAGCCTGCGCATGGGCCTGGATATCTGGGAAGTAATCGATGCCGCATCCACCAAGCCCTTTGGCTTCCAGCCCTTCTACCCCGGCCCGGGGTTGGGCGGGCACTGCATCCCGGTGGATCCGTTTTATCTTTCGTGGAAAGCAAAAGAGTGGGACTTTCGCACCCGGTTCATTGAACTGGCGGGCGAGATCAACATCGGCATGCCCTACCACGTGATCGCTTCGGTGGTGGGAGCCCTGAACCGGCAAAAGAAATCATTGAATGGATCGCGTGTCCTGGTGCTGGGCGTAGCGTACAAGCGGGATATCGATGACTTGCGAGAATCGCCTGCGCTGACCATTATCGAGCTGCTGCAAAAAGAGGGCGCGCAGGTCAGCTACCATGATCCCTACTTCCCCACGATTGGAAAAGGGCGCAAGTACGATCTCCAGATGAAACGTTCGTCGCTCGACAATTTGGGCCAGTATGACTGTGTGCTGATCGTCACCGATCATTCCGATTATGACTACCAGAAGATCGTGAAGGATGCGCAGTTGGTGGTGGATACGCGCAACGCGACCAAGGGGATCCGGAGCGAGAAAATCGTCCGTTGCTAGCGATCGACTGGCAAGAATTGTCACTTTCGCCCGACTGGCGGTGCGGCCAGGCCGAAGGCATGAAATCCTACCCAGAAGCTGTAAAATTTTGCCCCTTTGACCGGTGGCTATTGTTATATATCCGATAGAGCGGGTAACCCCTGAACAGAGAAGTGGTTAGTGCGATCCACGCCGAGCAGAATTGGCCTTATTCTTGCAGTAGACAACGCTCGGAGTTGTACACTTAATGGGTCCCGGCCCGTTCCCAGGTTCACCACCGCCAATCGGACCGGTTGTTTTGGGCAGTAAAAATCTAGAACCAGGGCAGTACGTGTGCTGCCGGACATCTGAGATCGTTTATGGCTTCTGACCCTTTGAAGATGCCGTTTTCTCTGCTTCCCGATAGAAGGCCTCCGTGGAAGGAGTTTGTTTTCAGCACGGTGACGCAGGGGGCAGCTTGTGTCCTGCTGCTGTGGGCGCTGAGTCTCCGTCCCCAGCACCTGACTGCTCCAGCGCGGGACTATCACGAGATGGCATTGGTGACGACCCCGCCGCCGGTGAATCATGAGCCCGCGCCGGTTCGGGAGTTCAAAGTGCCCGAGCCTGTGGCGCATCTCGACACGCCAATCCCGGAGAACCTGCGCTTGCCTGCACCCAGGCCGAAACCGCGTGTCGAGGTGGAGGAGATGCAAGCGCCGAAAGTAGAAGTGGCAGCCAGCCGGCCCAATCTTCCAGCGGCGACCCCGGTAATTCCGAAACGGATGGTGCAGACCAACGTGTTTTCGACCGGGAGCTCGGCGACTCCGACGATGGCAGCGGCACCGCAAAAAGTGCAGACCGGGGGATTTGGCGATCCCAACGGAGTGCCCGCACAGGCCACCACCAGTATCAAGCCGGCGAATATTGCCCAGTTAGGTTCGTTTGATCTTCCAGCCGGTCCCGGCTATGGCAATGGAACCGGCGGCGCCAAAGGAAAACGCGGGGTGGTTGCCAGCACGGGCTTCGGAAATGGGGTCGCGACCGGCGACGGAAGCGACCGGGTCAATGCATCGCGCGGCAGCGGGGTCGTGCGTCAAGCAGGATTTGGAGACGCTGACGCCACCCCAGCGCAGGCGGTTCGTCCGAAGGCCGCAGAAACTGCGGCGCGAACCGTCCCGCCCGAGATCCTTTCCAAGCCGACTCCGGCCTATACCGAGGAGGCGCGGCGGGCGCGCGTGGAAGGCGAAGTGCTTCTGGAGGTGGTGCTGGAGTCGTCGGGCCACGTTCGGGTGCTGCGAGTGGTGCGCGGACTGGGACACGGACTCGACGAGTCGGCAGTGCGCGCAGCACAACAAATCAGTTTCAAACCGGCGATGCGGGACGGCCAACCCTCCGATTCGACCGCCGTGTTACATATAATCTTCCAGTTGGCCTGAAGCGCGATGCTTCACAAAGGGGTTTATGCGTAGTTTCAGAGCGGTTGGTTTCCCTTTTCTCCTAGTATTGGGTTTTGTGTCAGTCGTCGCAGCTCAGGGGGCAAGCCCGCAAGCTTCCGAGTCCGGCAGTGCCACACCGGCCACGGTCATGCAGTTGCCAGCGGCAACCACGCCCACCGCACCGTCGTCTTTTGACCAGGTAGTCGACCGAATCGTGGAGCGTGAACATTTCTTTGTGGCGCAGATGCGTCACATGCATCCCCTGGTTGAAACCTATATCCAGAACATGAAGTCGGATCGGGAGATGGGGGCGGTTCCGGTGGGGGATCACTATTTCCTGGGGCGCCTCGATATGAGCAATGGCACCGACGACCGGGCATTCGTCGGGCGGCCTGGATTTGGCCGCCGCATGTTGGACAGCTTGACCAGCGTCTACTCCATGCACTTTTTGCCGCTCGGTTTTGCCCAGATGGTCATGCTGGACGACGACTTTCAGAAAAAATTCTACACGCTGACTTTTGTACGGCGGGAGTTTCTAGGCGAGACCCGGTGTCTGGTAATCGATGTCCAGCCCAAGGAGACCAGCGGAAAGGGTCGCTTTCTGGGACGAATCTGGGTTGAGGATCAGGACTTCAACATCGTTCGCTTCAACGGCACGTATTCCCCCCATGCGAGCACATCGCTTTACCTGCACTTTGACAGCTGGCGCCTGAATATGCGCCCCGGAGTATGGCTGCCGGCCTATGTGTACAGCGAAGAGTCGGACTTGAAGTACCGCATGAGCCAGAATCTGCATTTCAAGGCGCAGACCCGGCTTTGGGGATACGACATCAAGAACCTTGGCCGGAACGACGAGTTCACATCGATTCAGATTGACTCGCCTCAAACGGTTAAGGACCAGACCGAGGCGGGACAAGACGCGACACCGGTGGAAGCAGAACGCATGTGGCAACGGCAGGCAGAGGATAACGCGGTTGAGCGGCTGCAGAAGATTGGATTGCTGGCCCCCAGCGGCGATGTGGACAAGATCTTGACGACGGTGGTGAACAACCTCATCGTCACCAACAATCTGGATATTCAGCCCGAGGTTCGGGCCCGGGTGTTGCTCACGGCTCCGCTCGAGTCCTTCACCATTGGGCATACCATCGTGGTAAGTCGCGGGCTGCTGGACGTTCTTCCGGACGAGGCCTCGCTTGCCATGGTCCTGGCTCGCGAACTGGGCCACATCGCTCTCGGACACCAGTTGGACACCCGGTTTGCCTTCAATGACCGCATGTTCTTTGCCGACGAGGATACCTTCGCGAACTTGAACTTCAAACGCAGTTCCGCGGATGAAGATGAAGCGGACAAGAAAGCGCTAGAACTGCTGACCAATTCTCCTTACAAAGACAAGCTGGGCAATGCCGGCCTGTTTCTGAAGGCCCTGCAGGAACGCGCTCCGGACCTGAAGAACCTGATCCGGGCACGTATGGGGGATGGCATGGTGAGCGGCAAGACGCTGCGCATGTCGGCTTTGCTGAACTCCGCGCCACAACTGGACGAGCGCAAGAAGGATCAGATCGCCGCTCTGCCCCTGGGAGGGCGAATCAAGGTTGATCCGTGGAGCAGTCAGGCCACGTTAGCCAAGTCCAAGGCGGTTGCGCTCTTGTCGGCACGCGAGAAGATGCCATTCGAAGTGACCCCCGTATTTCCGTACCTGAGCAGGATTTCAACGACGGGCGCTGAAAAGGTCGCTTCCACGTCCGAGACCCCGGCAGCGAAATAAGCGGCAGGACGCAGCGCGCAACGGCAGCCGGTTTCGATTCGAATGGATTCGCGCAACTAGGCGTCGGCGGTCGAGAATGCCGATGTGGGCGACCATCCCAATGGCTTGGGATGGTGAGGAACGCACGAGCGCGGAAGGTAGTGCGTTACTGGATAGCGCTTCCGACTTGCGAGAACACGGTGTTGGCATTCGATCCAATCAGCCGGATCGTTCCAACCACGATCACCAGAATCACCGCGAGCATCACAGCATATTCTGCGATGTCCTGTCCGGATTCATCAGACCATAACTGACTCAAGAACTTAATCACGGGCTCCTCCGTCAAAACGGGTCAATCTTCCGAGCATAAGGCGACTCGGAGGCTAAAGCGCAAACTTTTACCCGGGCATACCTTGTCATAATGCTAGTTTTGATGCCTCCCTGGCGCCAATGGCCCGGAAGTGGCTGCATATGGCACGAAAGTGCCATATCTACATCCTCCTGATTCTTAAGGAATTCCCCTCAAAGGCAGACCTTGATTCACGGCGAACAGAGCAAGCTCGAGCCGGGTCGAAACTCCCAGCTTGTCGAAGATGTTGCTCAAATGGTGCTTGACCGTGTCCTCGCTGATCTTGAAGTATTCCGCGATTTCCTTGTTGGAGTAGCCTGCCACGACCGCCGACACAATTTCCAATTCCCTGGGGGTAAGCCCGAATTTCTTTTGGCGGGACTCCTCGTTGGAGGCTTGCATCTGGGTGCGCAGGTATTGGACCAGGTTCGAGACACTCTCTCGTCCCACCCAGTACTCCCCCGTCATAACGGTATGAATGCTTTTCAGCAAGAGCTGGGTAGCGGAGTCCTTGAGAACGACTCCCCGGGCGCCGAGCTGGAGGGCTTCCACAATCTGGTGCTTTTCGGCGGCGGCGGTCAACAGGATGACCTTCACGCCGTTGGCCCCGGAGCCGGTACTGAGATCCCGCAGGGCTTCCAGGCCGGGCATGCGTGGCATGGCAAGATCGAGGAGCATGATATCGGGCTTCAGTTGCCGCGCCAGCTTTACGGCGTCGGCACCGTCGGAAGCCTCGCCGATGACTTTCAGGCCTGGTTCTGCCTCGAGCAGGCGGCGAAGACCATCCCGAAAAATGGGGTGATCGTCAGCGATCACGATGCGGATATTTTGCGTTCTTTTATTGTCCATAAGCGGCATCTCGATGCTGTGGCACGCTGACCTCGAGCCGCGCCCCTCGGCTCGGATTCGATTCTATCGTGAGTTCTCCCTCAATTAAACGGACCCTTTCCCGGATCACCAGGGGACCCTTGCCCATCTCTTCTAATTCTGCCTGAGAAAATCGACCGGAAAATGGAAATCCACGTCCATTATCCTCGATGGTCAGGTACCAGTGAGTGCTGCTGGCGCTCAATCGAACCAGAACCTCGCGGGCGGTGCTGTGCTTGCGGACGTTGACCAAGCCTTCCTGAACGATCCGCACCAATTCCCGACACAGCCGCTGGGGCATATGAATCTCTTCGATTTCGGATACAAAGCGCGTCCCGATGCCGGTTTCGCGCTGAAAACGCTCGGTGGTGTCTTCGAGGAAGCGAAGGAAATTTGACGAGTCGACATCGAGCGACTTCATCTGCTGCATCAGCTCCCGCAATTTGAGCACTTCCTCCCGCAGCAAACCTTGAATGCGGCCCAGTTCCGCGGTGACCGGAGTGACTTGCGCGGCCGATTGCCGGCGCACCACATCCACTTGCATTTCCATGGCAATCAGGGACTGCACGGCGCCATCGTGCAACTCCCGGGCAACCCGGGCGCGCTCCACCGCGCCGGCGCGCTGCCGCAAGCGGCGCAGCAGATAAACGTTGTACACGGCGGGGCCGACTTGTTTGACCAACTCCTGGAGGAATCGAAGCTCTTCTTCACGGTCACCGCCGAGGACCGGCTCAAAAAGAAAAATTCTGCCCCACCACTCCTGGCCAAAAAGAAATGAGACCGCCAGCAGCGAATCAAACTTGTAGAGCCGGGTAAATGCGGTCAGGGGCTGCGGGGAAGATGGACGCAAGCGCACTCCCTTGCGGTCGAGCGAGAGCACCTGCTGGCTTTCACCCTTGCGCAAGACGAGGGATGCATCTGCGGTGGACTCATACAGGTAGGTCTCTCGGTCGGTAGGCAGCGAATCCAGCCAGCGCAACTGGCCCAACCCGCCGCTGACGGTCTCCAGTTCCCCCACAAAAACTCTGTACTTGTTTACCTCCTGAGAGGCAATCAGGGCGCGACGGGCGCCATACATGGTGAGCAGTTCTCCCAGGATGTCCTGCAACGTTCCGGTCAGACCGGCTTCGACCCGGGCCCGCCCGAGCACGCGCGCAATCACGGCGCGTTCGGCTCGCAACCGTTTCTGCTGTTCGGCCAGGTACCCCAGCAGCAATCCCATCACCAGCAGGTAAGCGGAAAGCATGAACAAGCGCTGAGGCTCAAATTGTGTGTGCAGCACATTCAAGGGGTAAAGGCCACGGCGGACCAAGATCTGGTCGATCCAATTCGCGACCCCATGCCGTATGGCAAAGCTTTCGGCCCATAAGAGAGAGACGGTAACAAACGCGGTGGCGAGGGTTTCCCAAAGACCCCAGCGATACGCCGAGGCGCCCAGCACAAAAACGAAAAAGAGCAAGAATGGACTGCCTTGGCCGGTGGCAAACAGTATGATCAGCAGCGGCCAGATGAGATCGGAGGCGTGTACCAGCAGACGAAAGGACGGAGTGGATTCTTTGCGAAACCGGAGTAAAAGCATGACCAGGACGCCATGCACGATGTACAAGCCGAGAATCGCATAGGCCCAGGGCGAGTAGCTGAATTCGGAGGGGTCCATCCAAATCGCTACCAGGGCGGAAATGGCCAGGAATACGCGAGCCGAGGCGAGATAGCGCTCGATCCTGCGTACCTCGCCCGGAATGATGGGCGCCCGCAGCCGGGAAAACAGGCGATGCGCGGTTGCTTGGAACGGTAGACGGATCACAGCACCCCAGGGTTCTTGTGGATGACACGGATAGTATTGATTCCATAACCGGATAGCAAGTCAAAGTTGACAATTTCCGAGGGTCGAGCAGAAGCGCCTCGCGTCATCGGTCGGGCTGGACCGATGTTACCTAAGTAACCTTCGAAACAACTGTCTGCCGTCTAGAATTGCAGCGAAGGAATCTCCTTGTCAGAGCGCTCCAAACTTTGGATCCTTGCCGCGGGATGTTTTGTGTTCGCGCAGGTATGCGCATCGATACTGATTGCGCCCGGGTTCGCGCTCACCATTTTTAGCGACGTTACCCAATGCATTCTGATGCTCTCCGCCACGGCGGCCCTTCTCCCCACTATCGCCCACAATCAAGGACGAGCGCGACTTTTTTGGGGATTGATGACGCTGGGAATCGTCTTTTGGCTGTCCTACCAACTGCTATGGAGTTACATCGAAGTTGTCCTTCGACATGAGGTACCCGAACCGTTTGTCGGCGACATTGTAATTTTTCTCCATTTTGTTCCCATGATGGCGGCACTCGCACTGCAGCCACACGTGCGCGAGGATGAGCACGAAGGCCGACTGGGACGACTTGATTTTGTCCTGCTGCTCACCTGGTGGGTGTACCTGTATCTGTTTGCCGTCATCCCCTGGCAATACGCGCAGCGAGACGAACTGGCGTACGGACGGAGTCTCAACGCGCTGTACTTGACCGAGAAACTCGTGTTCCTGGGGGCGCTTATCATCGTCTGGCTGCGCAGCAAAGGAGGCTGGAAATCCATTTACGCGCACTGGTTCGGTGCCAGCCTGGTCTATGCCCTCAGTTCTTACGTCGCAAACTGGGCGATCCTGCGAAATGTGTATTACACGGGGAGCCTCTACGATCTGCCGGTGGCGGCCTCGATGGGATGGGTCAGCGTGGTAGGAGTACTGGGGCAGGATTTGCATCCGCAGCAGGAACCGTCGTCGGCGCCGGGCAGGCACGGAGTCTGGGTGGCCCGCCTGGGCATGCTGGTCATTCTTTCCCTGCCGGTATTCGCGGCGTGGTCGTTATTTGATCTTACGGTGCCTCACGCGGTGCGAAATTTCCGGCTTGTGCTCACGCTGATCACCATGATGATCATGGGAGGAATCGTGTTCCTGAGGCAGCATCTGCTGGACCAGGAGTTGATTCGTCTACTGCGCACCTCGGAGGATTCTTTCGAGAACCTGAAACGACTGCAGGCGCAGCTCATTCAGTCGGAGAAGCTGGCCTCCCTCGGACAACTGGTGGGAGGCGCGGCGCATGAACTCAACAATCCTTTGACCGCGATGCTGGGCTATTCCGAATTGCTGGCCGAATCGGGCCTGACCGACGAGCAACGGACGCTGGCATCGAAGATTGCGTTACAGGTAAGACGGACACGAATCCTGATCGCAAGTCTGTTGAACTTCGCCCGGCAAGGTCCCGGCGAAAAGGTCGCAGTCGATGTAAATACAGTGGTCCAAACGGCGATCAAACTTCTCCAGCCGCAATTCAGCTCCCATCGCGTCGACTTGCAGACCAATCTCGCCAATGGCCTTCCCCAGATTTCAGGAGATCCCAACCAACTGCTGCAGGTTTGCCTGCACATCGGCGGCAATGCGTTGCAATCGTTGGAGGAAGTAGGCGGAGGGATTTTCTCGGTCAAAACCCGGAGCAAGGACGAGGCGGTCGAGCTGGAGTTTTCGGACAACGGTCCTGGCGCCCACGACCCCGAGCGCGTCTTCGATCCTTCTTATACGACACGATCAGTTGGCAAAGGAGCTGGCCTGGGACTAAGTGCCTGCTACGGGATCATCCAGGATCACCACGGGCTGATTGCGTGCACGAATCGTGTGGAGGGTGGAACAACCATTACGATTGAGCTCCCGGTAGCCGGCGCACGGCCGTTAGTCGCTGCGGTGGACTTACAGGAGAAACCGGCTACTGCGGCGCTGGCGAGCGCCCGACTTACCAACTAGGTGGAGTGTTCGGAGGGCGCCGGTGACTGGGCGGCGGCGATCTGAACGGTGCGCTTCAGTTGACCGCAGGCCGCATAAATGTCCCTACCCCGCGGCCGGCGAATGAAGGTTGGGACGCCGGCTGTCAGCAGAACTCGTTGGAAGGCTAACACTCGGTCCTGCGCGGGAGTTCCAAACGCAATTCCCGGTCCTGGGTTCAGCGCGATCAGGTTTACCTTGGCGCGGATTCCGCGAATCAGCTCTACCAATTCGCGGGCATGTTCCACCGCGTCGTTCACCCCATCGAGCAACACGTATTCGAACGTGAGGCGTTCCCGCGCGCGCAGGGGAAACGCCCGCGCGGCCCGCAGCAGGCTGACGAGATTCCACTTCCGGTTGATCGGCATCAGGCGGGTGCGCAGTTCGTCATTGGAGGCGTTCAGCGAAATCGCCAGCTTCGGCCGCACCGGTTCGCCGCCAAAGTCATCAATGCGTGGCACGATTCCCGCGGTCGATAGTGTCATGCGCGATTCGGGAATTCCCACTCCTTGCACCAGCAGGCGGACCGCCTTCATACAGTTTTCATAGTTGAGAAATGGTTCGCCCATGCCCATGAACACCAGATTGACGCGATCCTGTGGAGGCAGCACCTGCTGGTCACGCAGCACCGAGCCAACTTGCCCTACCATCTCGCCGGCACTCAGGTTGCGTTGCACGCCTAACAAGGCGGTCAGGCAGAACTGGCAATCGACGGCGCAGCCGACCTGGCTGGAGAGGCAGATGGTGGCGCGGTCCCAAGCCCTGGGGCGCGCGCCGGTTTCGTCGCCGGCTTCGCTGCCATCCCCCGATTCGCCGCCGTCACCCTCCGGCATCCAGACGGTTTCCACCGTCTGTCCGTCCTCGTAGGCCATGAGGTAACGAACCGTGCCATCGGTGGATTCGAACTTACTCTCAATTCGAGGCCAGCCGATCGCAATACCCCGGGTAGCCAGTTCCCGTCTCAGTTGCGATGGGAGAGTGGAAATATGATCGGTAGAGAGGGCGCGCTGCCGGTAGACCGACTCAAAAAGCTGCTGAGCCCGGTAGGCCGGCTGATTCAGTTCCTCTGCCAGGCTAAACAGTTCCCCCAGATCCAGACCTAGAAGCGACTTGTGAGTTGGGTCTGACATGGGATTTGAAGCGGCTTGGTCTCCTGGCTCTGATTTTAGCCGAGGCAGAAAAAGCAACCTAGCCATAGCTCAAGTGCATCCGCAAAGAACTGGCGTAATTTATTGATTTTACAGCAGTAGCGATTCAGCCGACATGGGTTCTCAGGGTGTGTGAGAATAGAAGGGCCGGGAGTTCTTTCGGCACGGTTCGGCGGGCACGATTTTTATGGCTGAAGAACTGCGCAACATTCATAAACAGGTTTTATCCAACGGGCTGACCGTCATCTCGGAGGAGATGAAGCATATTCGGTCGATCTCGATCGGCATCTGGATCAAAACCGGCTCGCGGGACGAAGAACCGCAGAGTAATGGCCTTTCCCATTTTATCGAGCATATGGTCTTCAAAGGAACCAAGCACCGTTCCGCAGAAGCCATTGCGCGGCAGGTCGACTCGATCGGTGGCAACCTGGACGCGTTCACGGCCAAGGAGTGTGTGTGTTTCAACATCAAGGTCCTGGACGAACACCTTCCGATCGCGCTCGAGGTCCTGTCCGACCTGGTACTCAACCCGGTGTTCGCAGTCGAAGACATCGCTCGCGAGCGACGGGTGATCCTGGAAGAGATCAAGATGGACGAGGACAGTCCGGAATACCTGGTCCATGAGATCTTCACCCAGAATTTCTGGAAAGATCACCCCTTGGGAAAGCCGATCCTGGGCACCAAGGAAACGGTGAAGGGCTTTGAGCAGCCGGCGATCCTGGATCTGTATGAGAAGCGCTTCACTCCCGGCAACTTCATTATTTCTGCCGCCGGGAACCTGAACCACGCCCACTTCGTGGAGCTCGTGGCGAAACATTTCGACCGTATGAAACCGTTGAAGAACGGATTTCACCGCTCGATTCCGAAAATTGTTCCGCGCATTACGCTGCGCAACAAGAAGTCGCTCGAGCAGGTGCAGATCTGCCTGGGTGTTCCCTCCCATCCCATTGCACACGAAAAGCGCTTCGCGTCCTACGTGCTCAACACCCTGCTGGGGGGAGGAATGAGCTCGCGGCTTTTCCAGAATATCCGCGAGCGGCAGGGCCTGGCGTACTCCATTTACAGCGATCTAAGTCCCTATCGGGACACCGGGTGTCTTTCGGTATACGCGGGAACTTCGCGCGAGTCCGCGTTCAAGGTGGTGCAGTCCGTCGTAATGGAATTCAAAAAACTCAAATCCGAGAACCTCTCGGAGGAAGAGTTGCGGCGTTCCAAGGATCAGCTCAAGGGAAGTTTGATGCTGTCGCTGGAATCCTCGACCGCGCGCATGTCAAACCTGGCCCGGCAGGATATGTACTTCGATAAGTTCTACGGCATGGACGCCCTGATCGAAAAGATCGAAGCAGTGACCTCCGAGGATGTGCACGAAATGGCGAACGACTTCTTCAGCACGGATTCGATTGCGGTGACTGCGCTGGGGAACTTGCACGGATTAAAGATCTCGCGCGAGCACCTAGCCTGCTGAGGGCGCGACGCCCCGCGATCCCCATGGGGTCTCCGCGCCGCGTCGGGGGATCCAAATTCCCATGCTCCGGGCGTTCGCGGCAAAGTTACACGATTTCAAAGGCTTTTGCAGGAGCGAGCGCCAGCCTGGGGCAGCGGCCGAGCCGTGTCTCCTTCTCGCGGAATCGTGCATCTAAGTAAGCAAGAGCCGACAGCCTCGGCCAGGTGACCAAAGCAACGATCCGAGACTGTTGGGGTAATGGATCGGAGGATGCTATGGCACAGGTGATTGAGTTCTACATACCTGATCGCTTTCGCAAGAAAGCGAAGTGGGTACCGCCCGAGGTTCGCGGGAAGGTGCTTGAGTTTCCCGCTCAGATCAAAAAATCGGCCTGAACAGCAATCGACAAAAACGCCCGGCTCGCCAAGGGAAGCCGGGCGTTTTTGCGCTCGGGGGCAGGAAACGATTCAGCGAGGGGGGCCGACCGGTTCCGGCTTTGCGGGGGCGAGACTCTTGGTGTGGGGTTGATAGACGCAAAAGGGTTCCTCGTCCATGAAATTGCCGGTTGCCGCATAGGCGCGCGCGCGACATCCCATGCAGACATTGCGGAACTCGCAACACCCGCACTTGCCCTTCAGGCCGCTGGTGTCGCGCAGTTCGTGGAATACCGTCGAGTTCTCCCAGATATCGAGGAAGGTCTGCTTGCGCAGGTCGCCGGCAACCACCGGCAAGTAGCCGCAGGGGAAGACCTCGCCTTCGTGAGAAATGAAACATACGCCGGTTCCGGCCAGGCACCCCTTGGTCATGGCATTGAGATCGGAGGGATGACCGCCCGGGTGCCCCACCGGCTGGCCCACGCCTTGAGGCTTGAGCGCGATTCCGGTCGACCCCGGCATCGTCATATCCGTAGGGCCAATGGAGGAGGGCTCGGGGGAGTGCTGAATTTGTGCAGGTGCGATCCGGGCAAGTTGCTCGCCGGCTCTGCGGTCCGCAGCCCGGCGTTGCCGCGCCACCCGGAAATAGTGCGGGGCGCAGGTGGCCTTCAGTTCAATGCCGCCCACCAGGGATTGATCGTAGAACCAATTGAGCATGCGTTCATATTCTTCGGGCGCAACCATCTGCTCGGCGGCGATGTCGACTCCGCAGCCCACCGGCACCAGCAGGAAAGTGTGCAGCGCATCCGCGCCGAGATTTCTCGCCAGCTGAAGAACGTCCGGCAACTGATGGGCATTGTGGCGGGCAATCGTCATGTTGATCTGCACCGACATACCCAGGGCCTTGAGATTTCGCAAGCCGCGCACCGCCGCTTCGAAAGCGCCGGGAATGCCCCGGAAGGAATCGTGCGTGGTGGCATCGGCGCCGTCCAGGCTGATGGAGACCCGGCGTACGCCGGAATCGACGATCATACGAGCCACATCTTTGGTGACCAGCGTTCCGTTGGTTGCCAAGGCTACGCGCAAGCCTTTGGTGGTGGCGTAGCGAGCCAACTGAAAAATGTCGGAGCGGTAGAGCGGCTCACCGCCGCTGAGCACCAGGATTGGATTCGCGGCAGCGGCAATCTGGTCGATGATTCCCAGCGCCGTGCGAGTGGGTAAATCTGTGGGGGAACTGAGTTCGGTTGCCGTCGCCCGACAGTGGATGCAGCGGAGATTACATCCCTTGGTAACTTCCCAAAAAACCAATCGCGCCTTGTTCTCGCCCGCCTGATGGGGATGCTGCCCGTTGCCATTCGTCGAAGTCATCGTACGGCCTCCTCAGATCGCCGGAACCCCAGGGAAGTTGCTGCCACCCTTGGAACTTACGATAGAGAAGCGATGAACATTCGAGCCGTGACTGTTATCACCCCCGCCTGTGACGTGCGTCACACTGCCAAATCCCTGATAACAAATGCCTACTGGGTGCCGCCACTGGCATGGCAATCGCTGCAATTGACCTGAGTCAGGTCTCCCAGATCGATGGGGTGCTGGAAGCTCACCTTTTGAACCGCCGCCATGCTCACGCCGCCCTCGGCCTGGCTGAGAACACTGTGGCAGCTCTGGCAGTCTTTGGAGATCACCTTGCCATCGGCGCTCACGTGCTGGCCGTCATGGCAGCGGAAACAGCCGTTGAAATAGAAATGACCGATATTGTTGGGATGGGTCTGCCAGTTCAACTTCATTTCCGGGAAGGTCGTGTTGCGATAGATTCTCTGCAGCTCATCGATGGCGGTCCGGATCTCGAGCTGTTTGCTCTTCGCCAGTTCGGGATACTTGGTTTCATAAAAGCTGCGCAGCGACTTGGCAATTCCCTGCATGGCGGCATCGGTGGTGTCGTAATTGACGGTTAAAGCCGTGACCGCCTGCTGCTTGAGGAAGGGCAGGGACGCATCCAGCCGGCGGGCCAGCAGAGAGTTGTCAACGGCCTGGTCGGGCGGAACGTAGATGTGGGTGGGGCGGTTATGGCAGTCAACACAATCCATGGAACGCTTTTCGGCTTTGGCGATCTGGTCTTTGGTCAGAGTCGAATCCTTGGCAAAGTATTCCGTCACCCGGCCCTGCTGATCCTTCACGTGAATGTAGGGGATGACCTGGCGTTTTTCATCGGCGGCCACATAGCTAATTTCGTTCGTGATGTTCATGTGCCAGTGGATACCTTCGGGTGCACCCGTGGCCGGATCTCCGCCGCCCACGTTGATCAGCATACGGATCTGCCGCGGGGTGTTTTTCTCGTCGGTGGCGTAGTGAGTGAACACCTTCAACTGGGCGCCATAAAACTTCTTCGGCCAATGGCACTGCTCGCAGGTCTGGGCCGCAGGGCGAAGGTTGTGCACAGGGGTCGGAATGGGCCGGGGATAAGTTTTGAAAGCGGTAGCGAACACCTGGCGCGCCCCGGAAAGCTTGGATTTGACATACCAGGTGGCGCCGGCGCCGACGTGGCAATCGACGCAGGCTACCCGCGCGTGGGGTGAGAGCTGATAAGCGATGAATTCCGGAGCCATCACGGAGTGGCAGAGTTGCCCGCAGAACTGCACCGAGTCGGTGAACTCGTAGGCTTTGTAGCTGCCAATCACGCTCAGCCCGATAAAGGCCACGATGAAGGTAAAAATAAACGTAAGGGCGCCGCGCTGACTCGGATCGTTAAAGTCGATGCGCAGGTAGTGCCCGCCTTCGCCGGGGTGTTGTCGACGCTTCCGCCGGTCGTACCAGACCCCGAGGGGCACCAGAGCAAGGCCCGCGACCAGAAACGCCGGCGCGACCATGTAAGCGAGAATGCCCACGTAGGGGCTGGGATGATCGGACGTCAGGTCGATAAAGAACAGAAACAGAAAATTGCCAAAGGCGACCACGGCCAAGGCCAGCCCGGCCAGAGAGGTGGGATTCCGCAACCACTCGCGCAACCGTGCCATTCCGCTTCCGTGCGTCGGACTCGCTTCTGGACTTTCAACGCTCATGCGGCACCATCCGTTCTTTCCGGTCCGGGGCTGAACCCGATACGAATCTGGACTCCAGAGTCCACTTTATAGACCACGGACCCAAATCATGCACGGGAATCTGCGGCTCCCGCAAGGTGTGGAGTGCGCCCGGCTCACTTATGAGTCTCGACCTCTTCCCCGGACTGCTCCCCGTTTGCGGGCACGGGCTCCGAGGAATTCCGAGGTTCAGACTCCGCCAACTCGTTCCTGGCTTCCTCGCGAGCAGCTTCGAGCAGGGTGTCGGTATCAAGGCCATGCTCTTCGCGATAATGCTCGAACGACATTTTCCCGTCCCACCAGGCCCAATTCATGGGATACACATCGGGATCGAAGAACACCTGGTAGAAGTGCCATACCACGATGGCCAGGGTGGCCAGGACCGCTTCGTAAAAGTGGATGGCGGTGGCCACATCCAGCCACCAGCGTGCCAGCAGGCTGCCGACGGACAGCTTGGCCCAGAGCATGATGCCCGTAGCGGCCATCACGATGAGTCCCCAGACCAGCGCCCAATATTCGGCCTTCTCGGCATAGTTGAAACGCCGGAACTCGGGCTTGTGCGGCCGCAGTCCGAAGTAGTAAAGCATCGTTCCCCAAGCGTCGCTGGCATCTTTCGGCGCCGGCAGGAAATCCAGAAGCAGCCGGCGACCGTCTTTCGTGAGAGCAACGTAGACCAGGTGGTACGCACCGACCCCGATCAGGATCACGCCTGCGACGCGATGAGTGATTCCGCGAACTTTCTCACTCATCCCCAGCAGCATGGCAAACCAGGAATCGGGAAACTTCAGGGCAAAGCCGGTGATCACGAGAACGATGAAACTAGTGAACAGCAAGACGTGCTGCCAGCGTTGATGAAGCGACATGCGGACAACGAGGCGGTGTTCTTGCTTGCGCCGCAGCAGAGCCTTGCGTCTCCAGATGACGAGGTTGTGTACCAGCATGGCGCCAATGACGGCAAAAATCATGCCCAGATAGAACTTGCGAATCCAGCGGACAGCCACGCTGCCGATGTCGGCGGAGAGCGGCGCGTCTACGTGGACCTTGCTCAGGGCAAATTTCTCGGTCACGCCAGGATGGCATTGCCCACAGGTGTTCACGAGGTTGGCGTGATGGATGGTGGAGCGCGGGTCGCTGGACGGGAGAATGTTATGGACCCCGTGGCAACTGGCACAGTTGGCGACCACCTGCGATCCCAGTTTCGACGCCAAGCCATGATAGCTGGCGAGATAGGTGGTGGAGCGTCTGCCCTCGACGCCAAATTCCTGGGAGAGCCGCACCCCCTCGTGGCAACGGGCGCAGGTGACCCGCGCAAGATTTTGTGCCGCCACCGAAGAGTTGGGGTCGAGATGGGCGGTAATGGAATGGATCCCGTGACAGTCGGTGCAGACCGGCGCCTGGCCGTTGCCGCGAGCGATCGCCTGTCCGTGAATGCTCTGCATGAATTCTTTCTCGACGGACTGGTGGCACTTGGCGCAGGTGACGGGAACGTTGAACTTGAAAATCGGCGACTTCGAGTCACTGGCCGCGAGAATCTCGTGCGAGCCGTGGCAATCGGTGCAAACCGCGGCCTTGTCGGAGCCGGCCGCGACCGCCTTCCCGTGAACGCTTTGCTCGTAGGATGCAAAGGGCTGAGCGCTGTGCCCGCTTGCCTCCATCACAAACTTCTGGCCGTGGCAGGTTCCGCAGGTGGCGGGGATATTCGCGTGGTTCACGCGCGACTTGGGATCGGCCGCCGGCAACAAATCGTGGGGACTGCCATGGCAGGACACGCAGGTAGCGGCTTGCCGGTCGCCCGCCTGAATTGCCTTGGCGTGGTAGCTGCGATCGTAGGCGGCCTGCTGGTCCGCGTGACAGGTGGCGCACGAGATCCTGGCGGGCGTCGTCTCGTGGGGCGACGTCTTAACATCGGAGTGGCAATCTACGCAGGTGAACATTCCCCCGTGGATGGAAGCCTTGAAGCTCTCCGGGCTGACGTAGAGACTCACCTGCTTGCCATTGACGTCCTTGGTCATGGTGGAGTCGCCATGGCAGGCGAGGCAGTCTTCGTTGGTGGGCTTCGGGCCGGCCGGCTTTGGAATGGCGTTCGCGGGGGAAGTGGCGAATACCAGACAAAGAACTCCAAATTGCAGGAGCCAAACTCGGCTCCAGGAGTTATTTCGAAATGCCGGCATGAGGCCTCCTGCGAAGTTACCGACCGACTGCGGTTCTATTGTTGGGGGCGCATGGGCCAACGGGCAGTGAGGATTCTCACGTCCAGGAGTGACCAGTGTCACAGGGCCTGGGTTGTCTTTTCCCGGCCAGATTGCAGGCCTGCGCGAGCCAGCACCCGGGATCCAGCCCGGCGGGAAAAGACAAGTGTCCCTTGCCGAATCGCTTTGAGCGATCAGGATTGCGGGCGCACCAGAAGGAATTTCTGCTGCTGGAAGTGATGGATCGAGTGGCAGGTGAGGCAGTGCGGCTGTCCCTCCGCGTGAGCCTTCCCGGGATTGTCCTGGTGGCAGCGGCCACAACGCTCGAGGATGGTGGCCGGGGACGCCCCTGCATAAGCCCAGATCTTGCCGGGATCGCCTCCGGCCTCTACATGGTCCGCGCCCGGCCCGTGGCAGCCTTCGCAACCACGGCCCGCCGACTTCTTATTCTTCGAAGTCTTAGCATGCGCCGAGTTCGCGAAACTCTTATACGCGTCCTCGTGGCAGCCCTGGCAGACTTCCGCTTCGACGTACTTGGAAGAATCCCCGGAATTCTCGGGCGGTTTCTGGCCAACGACGCTCAGGCAATAAAGCCCAACCACGGCGGCCAGCGGCGGCGCAAGCCGCCAGCGAAAACAGCGTGCGAAACGCATAGCAGCCGGGAATGCAAGTCGAGGTTTCACGTACCATAGCAAGCTAGGATGGGGCATGAAGGTCCGGCAAAGTTGAAGTGGCTATGCTGGGGTCGCCCGGGCTCGGCGCGTGCGGCCCAACCCAACCGACCTCACCCGCTCGTAGGCGATATGAAGGTCCTGGCTGAGCAAGTCCACGACGTGCAGGCAAGCCTCGCGGTGTTCCCGCAGAAAGCCCAGCAGGTCTTTGCGTTTCACCATGGCTACCTGGGCGTTGTCCAGCAGTTCAGCGGTCACTTCGTAGGGCCCTCCCGACAGGGCCGCACTCAGGCCCAGGACCTCTCCCGGGACCGCCACATGCAGGGTGAGCCGCTTACCGGATTCGGAGCACACCGAGAGCTTGGCCTTGCCTTCGCATAACACGAAGACCCCCCGTGCGGGCTGTCCCTCGCGAAACAACACCGTGTTCCGCGGACACACGATCGTAGCCTTCACGCCATCGAGCGCCTCCAGGACATTGACCGGCAGGTCACAAAAGACCCGATCGGGGCGCAAGGCACAGTCGCGGCAGCTTTGCTGTATCGCGCTCTCCATAATCGCGCTCTCCATATCAGGTAGATATGCTTTAGGGAGAAAAAGCACAGTGACTACAGTCACCCGTAACGGTGAGCGTTAGCACAGGGTTGGGGGTAGTTGAAGGCTCAGGTATTGGTGGCCAGGGCTTTCAAGGCCATCTTGTTGCGAATCACCAGGGTCGAGCCTTTGGCCTGCACGATCTGCCGCTTTTTCAAATCCGCAAAAAGGCGCGTAACGGTTTCGCGAGAGGTGCCGATCATCTGCGCGATCTCTTCGTGAGTGAGCGCCAGTTTCAGGCGGGGTTCTTGCTTGGTGGCCTCGCCATTTTTCGAACTCCAATCCAGCAACAGCTTGGCAAGTTTTTCCGAGGCGGAGTGGGACAGACCCAGCGAACGAACCTCGTGACAAGCGTTGTTGTACTTTTCGCTGAGCTGCTCGGCCACCTTGAAGCAGGCGTCGGAATTATCCTTGAGAAAGCGCAAAAAATCTTCGCGTTTCACGAAATTGACCTGACAGGGATCGATGGTCTCGGCGGTCAATTCATAAGGCTTGCCGGATACGGTGGCGCTGAGGCCCAGAACCTCTCCCGGTTCGGCGATCTTGAGGATCAGGGTTTTCCCGTCGGTGGCACAGATCGACAGCTTGACCCGCCCTTTACAGAGAACGAAAATTCCACGGGGCGCCTGCCCCTCCACGAACAAGACCGCGCCCTTGGGGTAGGCGGTGGCGTACTTGATCGATTCGAAGGACTGTAAGGCGGTGGTGGGCAGGTCGCAGAAAATGCGGTCGGTGCGCATTTTGCACGTGAGACAGCTTTCAATGATGTCGAGGCCGTATGGTGAGAGCACAAATCCTCCCCTGTAACCTGTACCCGCGCGTATCCCGGGCGGGCAATCGCGCCCGAAGCCCAAGCCTCGGGATTGCCGGTGAGCCGCTCGCGAACGGACTGCTGTGACCGGCATCACGCCATCAGTGTCCACCCAGCCATAACTGTGTGCGGTGATTGCTGGCACAACTAGGTGTGATGGGCCTCACACGGCCGGTCCGCGCAGTTTTTCTGGCTTTGCGAGCGGTTTCAGGGCATACTGGCGAAGGCCTTCCCCCGGGCGCACGGCAGGAAGGTGGTTTCCGCATGCTTGAGCAACTTGAACAACAAGAAACCCAGCAACCGTTAACCGTCCCAAGACTCGAAGTCGCGTCTCCGGCCCCGGTGGCGGAAAATGATCAGCGGCAGCGCCGGCGCATGGTCATTGCCCTGGTGATGTTGTTGGTGGCCTTGGGGCTGGTCCTGGTCAAAGACCGCGATTTCTGGTTCCCTGCCGCGGATGTTGCTGATTCTGAAGCGGTTGACGACGCGAGTCCGAGTGGCACGGTAGGCGAGAGCAGCGTTGCCGCGAACCCGCCCGCTGTAGCCCACGTGCCCGCCAGCAAGAAAAAAGGCCGTCCCGCCCCGCCCGCAGCCAGCAAGTCGGTCGTACCCGCGGCTGAGGCAAGCCCCGTAGTCGCAGCGTCGCGCGCCCCGCTTCGGGTTGAAGTGGTAGCGGGTGATCGGCGCCAGATGGTAAGGCCCGGCAACCCGTCGGTCGCAGTGGACCTGCAGAATGGCGCCGGCTCACGGGCAAGCTCCGAACCCGCCCCGGGGGGAACAGAACTGGCGAGTGCCGGCAATATCCCGGTGATGAATGCGGGCGAGCACGTGCAGATGTCTACCGACAACCGGCAGGCCTTGATGCACACGGTGCGCCCGGAATATCCGCTGCTGGCGCGGGAGATGAAGGTGCAAGGCGCCGTGGTCCTGGATGCGCAGATCGGCAAGGACGGTGGCGTGCAGACCCTGCAGGTGGTTGGCGGCCCGGCTATTCTGGCGGACGCCGCGCGCGAGGCCGTGAAGCAATGGCGTTTCAAGCCTTACTTGCAGAACGGCCAGCCCGTCGAGACGCAGGTACCCATTACCGTGAATTTCACGATCCAGACCCACTGAAAATCCTTCTTGCAGCGGACAAAGGGCGATGCCGGAAAGCATCGCCCTTTGTTTCTGTTTTCGATGGGCACCCGCGTTTTTGCCCGAAAACTTTAACGGGCGCCCAGACTCTTTCGAGTCACATGGCGCCCGGGCAGCCCTCCCCCAGAACTGCTCGCCGAAAAAAATAAAACGAAGCTGCGGGGCTGCAAATAGCACTTCCGTGCTACTCCATACCCCACCAAGGTGCCATGCCGAAAGCCTGGTCCGGCGCGGGTTTTGGAGCGTCCCGATTCGCGGGACTGCCCAGAAAAGCGGTCCGCCTTGGCTCCGCCCTCAGGAAACGAGGATTCGGGAACTCGCAGGGGAGGCCGAGCGTGACAAGGCGTCTTCAATCCGCCTCCGCACCGCGGTCTTCAGTTCCAGGACACGACTGCTCACCGTGGCCGAGAGATGTTCCCCGGGCGCGAAGCACTCTCCGCAAATCGAAAACAGGTAAGCCCTCGGGCAGGCGCCGAAGAGTTCGGCCGCGAGGGCCAGCAGCACTGCCGGCGAGAGGTCATGGGTAAAGGAGGGTGAACCGGATTGGGAACGCACTTCTTCGAAGCGCATCTCGCCCGGCTTTCCCACCCGCGAGCAATCGATAAAAATCACGATTTCTGCGCAGCCCACCGCCTCGGCCAGCTCCGGCGTCAACTGATGACAAGGGACCACCTTGACATCAGGCGAAGCGTTGGTGCGAAACAGCTCCACCGCGACGTGCCAGCCCAGGCCATCATCCGCGCGCATGGGATTGCCGTACCCCAACACCAGAACTTGCGCCATAATCCACCTCCAGGTTCAACCGGGCCTTCGAACTTCGTCGAGCATTTCACCGGACGCATTAAACAGTTGAACCACCAGGGGCATTTCGCCGAGGGCATGGGTGGAACAGCTGAGACAGGGATCGTAAGTGCGGATGAGGGCCTCCACGCGGTTCAGCATGCCGGGAGTAAGGCGCTCACCGTGCACGAAGTGTTTTGCAACCTGCAGGATGCCGCGGTTCATGGCCATGTTGTTGTGGCCGGTGGCAATGATCAGATTCACCCAACGAATCAGGCCTTGCTCGTCGATCTTGTAATGATGCAGCAGAGTGCCGCGGGGCGCCTCGCAACAGCCCACCCCCTCGAGGCTGTTGGGCCCGGCCACGGCCCGCACCTGTTTGGAAAGAATCTCCGGATCGGTGAGCAACTGCTCGAGGCGCTCCACACAGTACAGGATCTCGATCAGGCGAGCGTGATGATAGTGAAACGAGCTCAGTACCGCAGTCCGTTGCAGTTCGTGAAACTCGGCCAGTTCCTGATCGGCGCGGGGAGTTCCGCAGCGATCGGCCACGTTCAGGCGAGCCAGCGGACCGACCCGGTAAATTCCCTCCGGGTGGCCGGCCGGACTGTAGTAGGGAGACTTCAGATAAGTCCACGACTCGACTTTTTCCCCGATGAACTCGCGATAATCGGCGGGGTTCAAGCCGTTGGCCACGACCTCGCCGGCGGAGTTCACGATGCGAATCCCGCCATCGTAGAAAGTCAGCCCGCCATTTTTCTTCACGATACCGAGGAACATGGTGGGAAAATTTCCGAAGCTGACAATCTCCTCGCGAAAGTTTTCCATGACGCTTTTGAACCAGTCGAGAGTGCGTTCCGCGATGACCAGGGCTTCCGGAATGCCGGCCAGAATTGCGTCCCGATTCAGTTCGGTTAAGGGTTCGCTTACTCCCCCCGGCACAACCCAGGAAGGATGAATTCGCTTGCCGCCCAGGCGCTCAATGATCTGCTGGCCAAACTGGCGCAAACGGATTCCGTCGCGTGCCAGCTGCGGCTTGCGCTCGAGCACGCCAAAGAGGTTGGCCTTCGCGGGATCGGCATCCATCCCCAGAAGCAGGTCGGGGGAGGACAGATAAAAGAAACTCAGGGCGTGCGACTGCACCACCTGGGCCAAGCCAAAGATGCGGCGCAATTTGTCGGCGGTCGGCGGAATGCTCACCGCCAGCAAGGCATCGCAAGCCTTGGCGGACGCGATCAGATGGCTCACCGGGCAGATGCCGCAAATGCGGGCCATCAGCGCCGGCATCTCCGAGAAGGGCCGGCCTTCGCAGAATTTCTCGAACCCGCGAAACTGCGTGACATGGAAGCGGGCATCGTCGACGCGGCCGTCGGGGTTGAGGTGCAGCGTGATCTTGCCGTGCCCTTCAATGCGGGTAACCGGGTCGATCACAATCGTCCTGCTTACGGCGTTTTCCACTTGGCTAGGCTCCAAAACGCGTCCTTGCGCTCAGTTCCGGTTGACGACCTTCCAGCAGTTCTCCGAGAAGATACTGAATTACCGCCGCCGAGGGTGGGCAGCCGGGGACATACACATCGACCGGCACAATCTCGTGAACCGGCCGTGCCCGCTCCAGCAGTTTCGGCACGCCCTCGCGCGGGACTCCCGGGTCCAGGGTCACGTTCTCGTGATACGCGCGGTCATACACCGCCTGCACTCCGAAGGGGTTGCGCATGGAAGGCACATTGGCAGTTACGGCACAGTCGCCGAGCGAGACCAGGGTCTGGGTGTGCTCCCGCACCATCAGGATCTTGTGCAGGTCGGCCTCGCTGCTGACCGCCCCTTCGACCAGCGTAATATCCACTTGCTCGGGAAATATTTTGGCGTCGACCAACGGGCTGTAGACAAGATCTACTTTTTCCACCAGGGTGATCAGCGCCTCGTCCATGTCGAGAAAAGACATGTGACATCCCGAGCAACCATCGAGCCAGACCGTGGCGAGGCGGACTTTGTTCACTCGCGCTCCTCCCGCATCAAGGTCAAATAGGGCAGAAACTGACGGCGTTTCAGCATTTCGGCCACCGACCTGCCCTTCTCAAACAGCGCCCCGGTCGGACAGACGTGTACGCATTTGCCGCATCCCGTGCAGGTTTCCGAGGAACCCCAGGGCTGGTTCAAGTCGGTGATGACCTTGGCGTCGATGCCGCGGCCCATGACGTCCCAGGTGTGGGCGCCCTCGATTTCTTCGCATACCCGGACGCAACGCGTACACAAGATGCATCGGTTGTGGTCAACAATAAAGCGATCGTGAGAGCCATCGACCAGGACTCTCGGATAGCGATAAGGGAAATGGACGTGGGTGATCTGCAACTGTTGCGCCAAGGTCTGCAGTTCGCAGTGTCCATTCGACACGCATACCGAGCAGATGTGGTTGCGTTCCGTGAGCAACAACTCAAGGATGGAGCGGCGATAGCGATCCAGACGCTCGGAGGTGGTCGTAACCTCCATCCCCTCTTCGACCCGTGTCACACACGCGGGAAAAAGTTTGCTCGAGCCCTTAATCTCGACCAGGCAGAGCCGGCAGGCCCCTACGGTCGAAAGGCCACGAAGCGCGCACAGGGTCGGGATGAAGATCTTGTTCTGGCGGGCGACGTCCAGGATGGTTTCGTCCTGGCGCGCGCTGACATCCTTGCCGTCGACTTTCAGCGTCTTGATATTGGAACCCGCGCTCATGACGCCTCCTCACCCTCGTGGCCGCATACCCCAGCCGGACAGCGGCGCTGTTCGACATGGGCTTTGTACTCATCGGCGAAGTAGCGTAGCGTGCTGGTGACCGGGTTGGGCGCGGACTGGCCCAGGCCGCACAAGCTGGTGTTCCGCAACAAGTCGCAGAGTTCCTCCAGCATCGCCATGTCCTGCGCCCCGGCGCTCCGAGCCGTGATTTTTGTGAGCAGCTCATTCATCTGGTAGGTGCCGGTCCGGCAAGGCACGCATTTGCCGCAGGATTCCGTCATGCAGAAGTCCATGAAGTACTTGGCAACATCGACCATGCAGGAAGTCTCATCCATGACAATCATGCCGCCCGAACCCATGATCGATCCGGCCTTGGCCAGCGATTCGTAATCCACCGGCATGTCGAGATATTCTGCAGGGAGGCATCCGCCCGAGGGGCCTCCGGTCTGCACCGCCTTGAAGCGCTTGCCGTCGGGAATTCCGCCACCGATCTCGAAAACGATCTCGCGCAAGGTTATCCCCATGGGAACTTCGACCAGGCCGGTGTTCATCACCCGTCCGGCCAGCGCGAAGACCTTGGTCCCTTTGCTCTTCTCGGTGCCAATCTGCGCGTACCACTCCCCGCCGTTGCGAATGATGGGCGCGATGTTGGCATAGGTTTCCACGTTGTTGATAAGGGTTGGCTCGCCGAACAAGCCCTCCTGGGCGGGATAAGGAGGGCGCGGACGAGGCGTGCCGCGTTTACCTTCCACGGAGGCGATCAGGGCAGTCTCCTCGCCACAAACAAAGGCGCCCGCGCCCAGCCGCAAGTCCACGTGGAAGCTGAAGCGCGTTCCACTGATGCTGGTTCCCAGGAATCCCAGACGTTCCGCCTGGCGGATGGCAGTGCGCAGTCGCTTGATGGCCAGCGGATATTCGGCGCGCACATAGATGTACCCTTCGGATGCGCCGACGGCATAGGCGGCGATCAGCATACCCTCGAGCACGCGATGGGGATCACTCTCGAGCACGCTGCGATCCATGAAGGCTCCGGGGTCGCCCTCATCCGCATTGCAGATCACATACTTCTGTTTGCCAACCGCCTTCGCAACCGTGCTCCACTTCAACCCGGTGGGATAGCCGGCGCCACCGCGCCCCCGCAACCCGCTCTGGACGACCTCCTGCACCACCTCGGAGGGGGTCATTTCCGTCAACACCCGCATGAGAGCCCCGTATCCGGAGGAGCCCACGTACTCCTCGATGCGCTCGGGATCGACCAGGCCGGAATTCTCCAACACGATCTTCTTCTGCCTTTGGAAGAACGGGGTGTCGGTGCGGCAGACCATGCGGCTGACCGGCTGCGCGTCGAGGGCGTCCAGAATTTCGCCGGCGTCGGCCGGGGTTACGTGCTGGTACAGCGTTCCTCTGCCGGTGGAGACCAGGGGCCCCTCGGCGCACAAGCCCATGCAGCCCACGCCCTTGGATTGGCACTTCTTTTCCCAGCCGCGGCCGGCAATTTCCTTATCAATGGCTTCCTTGACATTCTGGCTCTGGCAGGAGACGCAACCCGCGGCCACGCAAACGTTGACGCGGTGAGCAAATTGCCCCTGGGTCGCGCGTTCTTCCTCCGCAATCTGCTCGAGTTCTTCCGGAGTCATGGCCGCATCCATTTCTCGAGCCGCTCGCGCAGTCCGCTGGGGGTTACTTTGCCGGCAACATCGTGATCGTAGACGATCGCGGGGGCCAGACCGCACGATCCCAGGCAGCGCGCGGTCAACACCGAGACCTTGCCGTCGGCGGTGGTTTCCCCAGGCTTGATTCCCAAGTCGTGCTGGACCGCTGACAGTAATTGCGGGGCGCCCTTGATGTAGCATGCCGTCCCCATGCACACCACGCAGGTGTGTTGGCCGGCGGGCTTAAGGGTGAAGAATTGGTAGAAGGTGGCGACGCCATACGCGCGGCTCAAGGGCACACGGAGAGAAATGGCGACGTAGCGCAACGCTCCTTCATCCAGGTAGCCGAATGTCTCCTGCACGGTATGCAGGGTCTCGATCAAGCCGCGTGACTGATTTCCCAGGCGGCGCATGGTTGCATCCACCAGCCGCCAGCGCTTGTCCAGGTTGGGCGGAGTCGGTTTTGAAAAGTCCGTAATCATCGCGGGTTCCTAAACGCTGTGCCGCGCCTGCAGCCAATCGCACCGCAGGCGACACAAGAGATCAACACCTCAGGCTAGGAGGTTCGCGCAAATTGGTATGTGACCGTGGTCACGTGGGAGGGTCAGGAGGGAGCGTGACCGTTCGAGGGGATATGTCCTTTAGGCAAACAAATCATGGACCCGAGACGCGGTGAGCCGCAATCATGGCCTGTCCCAGGCTCAAACCACCATCGCCTGCGGGGACCTCGTGGTGAGTAAATACTCGAAAGCCGCTGCCCGCCAGTCTCCGTTCGAGATGAGTCAGCAAGTACAGGTTGTGAAATGTGCCTCCACTGAGGCAGACCCGATTGATGGAGGTCGCGCTCCGAACGAGCTCGGCGACCTTTTCAAATGCCAGCACGAGACCATTATGAAATCGCTGGCTGATTGCGGACGCGGGAACCTTGTTCTTTAGATCGTGGAGTATTGCTTCGAAGGTCGCCTTAGTATCGAGAGTCCAGCCAGCAGGGCGACGGGTTACACCCACGGGGTAGGCATCATCCGCCGCAACACTGTCCATCGACATCTCCAGCTCGATCGCGGCCTGCGCCTCGTAGTTCACGAAACTACGGATTCCCACGAGCGCCGCCACTGCGTCGAAAAGTCGCCCGCAGCTGGAGGTTAGCGGGGCATTCACTTTTCGCTCGATCATGCGGAGCAGCACGTCCGTTCTCGAAAGGTCGAGGCCCGCAATGAAAGGAATTCTCCATTGGAGAAAATCCCGGCCAAAATGGTGCGCCAGAAAAGCTACGGCCATCCGCCAGGGCTCACGAATCGCCTGGTCGCCTCCCGGCATGGGCACGTATTCCAGGTGGGCGGCCCGCTGAAAGTCACGGTAATCCGCGATCAGGACTTCCCCGCCCCAGATCTGTCCATCGGTACCATACCCAGTTCCGTCGAGCGCGAACCCGATAACCTTGCCATCCAGGTGGTTCTCAGCCATACAACTGGCGATATGGGCATGGTGATGCTGCACCCCAACCAATTTCACGCTCTTCTGCGCGAGGGCCCACTTGGTGGAGAAGTAGCCGGGATGCAGGTCGTAGGCGATCACATGCGGCTGGATTTCCAGAATGCGCTCCAGGTGCGCAATCGCTTCTTCAAAGAAATGGTAGCCTGCGAGATTTTCTAAATCCCCAACGTGCTGACTGAGAAAAGCGTGTCTTCCCTGGGTCAAGCAAACCGTGTTCTTGAGTTCTCCCCCCACCGCCAGCACCGACGGCACCTCCTCCTTGAGGAAGATCGGCACCGGAACGAACCCACGAGAACGACGCAGTTGGCGCGGCTGTCCGTCAATGACACGAATGACGGAGTCATCGCAGCGCCGCAGGATTGCCCGGTTGTGAACCAGGAAGCAATCCGCCAGACCCTGCAAGCGTGCAACCGCCTCGTGGTTATCGACGGCGATGGGCTCCTCGCTAAGGTTGCCGCTGGTCATGACCAGCGCGCTGAACCCGCCTTCCGCCAGGAGAAGGTGATGCAAGGGGGTATAGGGGAGGAAGACGCCCAGGTATCGATGGTTGGGGGCAACCTGATCGGAGATTAGGGCGGACGATCGTTTGGGAAGAAGGACAATGGGACGCTGCGCGAGCGAAAGGGCTTTCTCGGCCGCCTCGCTGACTTCACACAGACAGGCGGCCGCCTCGAGGTCAGGCACCATGATGGCAAATGGCTTTTCGACGCGTCGCTTGCGCAGTCGCAGGAGCGAGACGGCGGCCGCATTGGTTGCATCCACCGCCAGATGGAATCCCCCCAACCCCTTGACGGCGACGACCAGGCCGGCCGCCAGCCCAGAGGCCGCTTCCGCAATGGGATAATCGACCCAGATCTTGCCTCCCTGCCGGTCCCACAATTCCACCTGCGGGCCGCACTTCCAGCACGCATTTGGTTGCGCATGGAAGCGGCGGTTCATGGGATCGTCGTATTCCGCCTGGCACGCCGGACACATCTGAAATTCCGCCATAGAGGTGTAGGGGCGGTCGTAAGGAATATCGCGGACGATGGTGAAGCGCGGCCCGCAGTTGGTGCAATTAATAAAGGGATACAAGAATCGCCGGTCGTGGGGATCCAACATCTCCCGCAGGCAATCGTCGCAAAGAGCCACGTCCGGGGAAATCAAGGTTCGAACTTGCTCGCCACGCTTGCTGGCGAGTATGCGGAACCCGCGATCCCCACTGCAGGGTAAATCGTGCATCCGCACCTGCGTGATCCGGGACAGAGGTGGCGCAGCCAACGGAAGGCGGGTAACGAATTCCTCTACTGCCTCAACCGGACCTTCGATTTCGATGGTCACTCCCGCGGATGAATTCGCCACGCAACCGGTAAGTTTTCGCTCGATCGCGAGCCGGTAGACATAGGGACGAAACCCTACTCCCTGCACGATTCCGGATACATCGATCTGGCGCCGAACTTCCAAGTTTCACCTATGCAACCGGTTCCGCTTTCAGTTGCAGATACGCGTTCCGCCTTTTTTGCAGCCAAGTCAACCAGGTGGCCAGGCCAATCTTGCTCTGGCAGGACAAGCGCAGGACCTGCATGCCGGGATGGACCCGGCGGGCATTCTCCTCCGCTGCCTCAGGATCGAACGGCACATAGGGGAGAAGGTCGATCTTGCTCATAACCAGCAGCTCCGATTTGAAAAAGATCGAGGGATACTTGAGGGGTTTGTCTTCGCCTTCGGTGACGCTCAGGATTACCACCTTGGCGGCCTCGCCCAGGTCGTAGCTGGACGGGCATACGAGATTCCCGACATTTTCGATGAACAGGATGTCCAGATCCGCGAGTTTCCAGTCCACCAGGTGGCGCTCGATCATGCGTGCGTCCAGGTGACAGGTGCCGCCGGTGGTGATCTGTTTGACTGGAAATCCAAAACGCTTCAGGCGCGCCGCGTCGTTCTCGGTCTGGATGTCTCCGGTCAGCACGGCCACGCGCGCGTCGCGTGGGAGTGCTTCCAGGGTTCGCTCGAGGAGTGTGGTCTTGCCAGATCCTGGGGAACTGATCAGGTTGACGCACAGCACGTCATGCTCGCGAAAGCGCTCCCGCAAGGTTGCAGCCACGCGGTCGTTCTCACTCAGAACTTTTTGTTCCAACACCACTCGGTTCATCGTCCTCGACCTCCACAAACGCGAGTTCCAACTCGTCTCCACTAATGCATTCGGCTGCGATGTTTTGGCAGCTGGGACAGCGGCAGTCATAGTCACGCACAATGAATACCTGCTCGCATTGAGGGCAACGATGCCGGCGCGGACACAATTCGATTTCGAGTTGCAGGCCCTCAAGTTCCGTATCGCGGCCCAAGGCCGCAACGCAAAATTTCAAGGCTTCGCTATCGATGGCAGCCAACTCTCCGATCCGGATGCCGACTTTCGTAGCCCGCGCCCCCGGACACTTTCGCGCCTCTTTCAGAACGGCCTCCAGGATCGAGTTGGCGATGCCCATCTCGTGCACGGTGTCCTCAGCAAATGCGCGGGAGTTGATCGCCCGCCAGCATGTCGACGATGCGACTCGTCCCCAGGTCTGTCCGCATGGTCACCAGCCCGGGATGCGCTGCGGTGACTTTGCCAATGATCCGGGCATTTTCTCCCAGCGGATTGCGACGCATCGCCTTCAGCAAGTCTGAAGCAACCTCGGGGGGTACGATGGCGATCAGCTTTCCTTCATTCGCCACGTAGAGCGGATCGAGCCCCAGCATCTCGCAAGCGCCTCGCACTTCCTCCCGCACCGGAATTTCCCGCTCGCTGAGTTCGATTCCAACTTTCGAGGTAGCGGCAATTTCGTTCAGGGCGCTGGAAACGCCGCCCCGGGTGGGATCGCGCATGCAGCGGATGTCGCGGGTGACCGCCAGCATGTCGGAGACAAGCCCATGCAGCGACGCACTGTCGCTCTGAATGAGTGACTCGAATTCCAGGCCCTCACGCTGCGCGAGGATGGCGATCCCATGGTCGCCAATGGTTCCACTTAACAAAACAACGTCGCCGGCACGTGCGAGGTTTGCGGACAAGTGCACGCCTTTGGGCAGCTCGCCGATCCCGGACGTGGTGATGAAAAGCTCGTCGCCGCTTCCCTTCTCCACCACCTTGGTGTCGCCGGTAACAATGGCCACACCCGCCGCCGCAGCAGCGTCGTGCATGGAACCCACAACCCTACGCAGTACATCCATGGACAAGCCTTCTTCCAGGATGAAAGCCGCGCTCAGGAAAAGAGGTTTCGCTCCTCCCATGGCAAGGTCGTTGACGGTGCCGTGCACGGCCAGGGATCCGATGTCTCCGCCGGGAAAGAACAGGGGCTTCACGACGAAGGAGTCGGTGGTAAAGGCGAGCCGCGAACCGTTTACGTCGACTATCGCCTGATCGTCCAGACGCTCCAGGACCGGATTGCGAAATGCCGGCAAGAAGACTTCACGAATCAGTTCGGCGCTGAGCGTTCCGCCGCTGCCATGGCCGAGCAGCACCGTGTCTTTGGCAGGCAGAGGGGAAGGGCAAGCCAGATTCGCGATTGTCTTCAAAGCTTCGGCCACATTCTTCTCCTCACACCGCGGGTGCATGACGGCGGTAGTGGTAATACGCGGCGCAGGCGCCTTCGGAAGACACCATCGGTGCGCCCAGAGGATTCTCGGGAGTACAGCGGAAGCCGAACGCGGGACAGTCCGTGGGCTTGCGGAGACCCTGCAAAACCTGTGCACTGATGCATTCGGCGGGCTCCTCCGCGGTGATCAACTCCAAATCGAAAACCCGGTTGGCATCGTGAGCGGCATACTCTTCCCGTAGACGCAATCCGCTTTTCGGAATCATGCCGATCCCGCGCCATTTCTGATCCGCCACTTCAAACACTTCCGCCATAACCTGCTGGGCGCGCTGATTGCCCCGGAAACTTACGGATCGCGCGTACTGGTTCTCCAGTTCCGTTTTTCCCGCCTCCAGCTGTTTCACCAGCATCAATACCGCTTGCAGAATGTCCACCGGCTCAAACCCGCCGACTACGATGGGCACGCGGAAATCACGCACGAGCTCCTCGTAATCCTCGCATCCCATAACCGTACAAACGTGACCGGGCGCGATGAACCCCTGCACCCGGCCCTCTGGCAGGGTAAGAAGGGCTCGAATCGCCGGAGGGACCAGTACGTGAGAAACCAGCATCGAGAAATTGTGGAGTCCTTGCCGCCGGGCCATCCAGGCAGCCATGGCGTTGGCGGGCGCAGTCGTCTCGAAGCCGATGGCGAGGAATACCACTTTGCGTTCGGGAAGCCGGCTGGCAATCTTGACGGCCTCGGTCGGCGAGTACGCGATGCGGACGTCGGCGCCCTTGGCTTTGGCGCGCAAGAGATCAGAGTTGGAGCCGGGCACACGCAACATGTCGCCATAGGAAACCAGCGTGACGTCGGGCCGGGAAGCCAGGGCGATGGCTTTGTCGATCGTTTCCAGCGGGGTGACACAGACCGGGCAGCCGGGCCCGTGCACCAGTTCCAGTCCCTTGGGAAGCAGGTCATCGAGGCCGTAGCGCATGATGGTGTGGGTCTGGCCGCCGCAGATTTCCATCAGCACCCACGGCCGGGTGCAGCATTGCGCGATCTCGCTGGCGAGAGCGCGGGCAATGCGCCCATCGCGGTATTCGTCGATATATTTCATGGCGGCCCCATGCGGCTGCGGCTGGGGAGAATGTAGCCCGTGGTGAACATCGCATCGGTGACCCAGGTCACAGGGGCAGGTGAGACTGCAACGGAAGCTGACGCGGTTCGGTGGGCGAAGCTACTTGTGGGATGAGGGTTGCGGGTATGCAGGATACCGCGAGGCTCAGGAGGGCAGCCCGACTGGGTTCTGTTCCTGGCCCAGTTCCTCTTCCAAGGTACCCAATTGTTCGAGGATCTCGTACATACGCTGGGCTTCTTCGGCGTCCACCCGGCTAATGGCAAATCCGACGTGCACCATTACATAATCGCCAACCTCAGCCTCGGGAACAAAGCCCAACGCCACTTGGCGGGTGATGGCTCCAAACTGGACTTTGCCCACTTCGACCCCGCCAATGTTTTCTTTGGTGAGGATCTGTCCCGGGATTGCCAGACACATGGTTGCTTCCCTTCAGGCCTGTACAGGCTCCGCCAGCTCCACCAGCCAGCCGTCAATGATTTTCTGAGCTTGTTTGACCGCGAGCGCCAGAGATTTCTGAACCTGGCTCGACAAAGCCGATCCTTGATGGAGGTCTCCGGGCTGCACCCCGACTACGTAGAAATGGTCCGGCAAATCCCCCAGGAACGCTGCAGTTGCCAAAAGCTCGTGGGCATCGCCCGGATGAACACAGGCGGAGTTTCCGGTGCAATAGCGCAAAACTTCCGTGCCTTCGAGCACAGCCACCGTCCCCGGCTTCGAACCGGTGGACAGGGCGTCCAGAATGACGATCGCCTGCCTCCCGGCGATGCGGCCGAGCAGGTCCAGACCCTGCGTTCCGCCGTCGACAAACTCCACGAATCCCCCGGCATAGCGGTATTGTTTCGCGACTTCGCCGAGAAGGATAGGACCGAGACCATCGTCGCCCGCAGGCGTGCTGCCTAGTCCCAGAACCAGGATGGGTGCTTTGTAACCGAAACCAGCCGTGCCGTTGGATGTCATGTTGTCTCCGGTAGTCGGGACTACGCGGATTATTGGCGGATCGGCAGGGGCTCGCAGTGACCAGGATCACACGCACCGGTGACCACGGGGCGAGCCCGAGGAGCCGAGCCCCGATCAGGCGGGCTGGGAGCAGCGGACTACCAGATGCCGGAGCTGGAGGGTTGCTTGTTCTCGTAGGAAATGGCCAGCCGGTCCAACTCCGCCAAAACCGCAACCACGGCGGGTTCAACCGCGCCCGCCACCGCCTCGCTCAGGTTGCAGCCGGCGGCATAGGTTCCGGCACTGATACCGCCAGAAGAACCTCGCGGGGTGGCATGCCCAAAAATACGTCGGCTGCCAGCAGGGATTCCCTAATAGCGGGTGAGTGCGTATCCATGCGAACGGCGGGAGCATTTCTTACGAGATCCTGATTGCGATACAGGGTAATCGTGCCCGGAGGCTGGCGGTTATCCACCGAGTCAACCACGATCTGCGCGTCGAGGCCGGCGATGTGATCGATGAAATCCAGCGCGGGCGTACCCAGATCTTCGAGTTCCACGCCTGCCTCGAAGGAGTAGTTCGATTCCAGTTGACGCACCACATAGGGTCCGATGCCGTCGTCCCCCCGGCGCTGTCCCGGGGGCTCGCATTCCACGTCGACGGAACCACCGCCTGGTAGTTCTTGATCTTGCCGTTGTCCACAACCACCCAGTGGGAAAGCGTGCCGCGGGGGGCCTCATGGGTACCGACACCCGTGATCTCGCCGCTGGGGAAGGTGGGCGGATTGTGGATCGTGGTGTCACCCTTCGCAATGTTGTCCACCAGCAGTTGCCAGTGCTTCTGCGCGAGATCGGCCAGCATGGCGGCGCGAATCGCCCGGGCCAGGTGCCGTCCCATGGTGGATTGCATGTCATTGATCGTGATTCGACGATTGGCCACGGTGGAAACAGTGTCGAGAGCGGCGTCTGTCCACTTGCGCGTCAGGGGATGCCCTTGCGCATGGCCGATCAGGACTTGAGAGAGCGGGCCATACAGGGAAAGGGACGGCTGCATCCCTGGAAGGGCGAGACCATTCCGGAATTGACCGATTGGGAGGCCGACAAGAAATACTCCTGGGTGAGAGCGCCCCGTTTCCAGGGCAAACCGATGCAGGTTACGCATGGCTGACGTCTTCGGCGACCGCCTGGCGAAATTCCGCATCGGCTGCGGTCTTAAAAGGATGGAGCGAAGCCAGGTTTCCATCGAGGAGGTAGCCCCCGGCAGATCAAACTCCGTCGCCGCGCTGTCCAGTGGCAGGTCGGGAATGGAAAAGTAGTTCCGAACCCCGCGGCCGATGTGAAACCAATCGGGATAAAACCCGGCAATCGCGCATCCATCCACGGAGTAGACCTGGTGAATGAAAGCTGCAACTTCATCCATCAGCACCTTCATGGCTTCCATGCGCTCCATCCCCAGGGTTGCATGGCTGTCGAGATTGATTGCGTTCGCGACCCCGCCCGCCGTGAGGTTCTGAATGTGAGGCGTCTTGCCACCCAGCATGCCAACGACCTGGTTCGCCTTGCGCTGGAACTCGAGCGCCTGCAGGTAGTGCGAAAACGCGAGCAGGTTCACTTCCGGGCTCAGTCGCATCTGGGGATGGCCCCAATATCCGTTGGCGAAGATGCCCAGCTGTCCACTGGCCGCGACTCCTTTGACTTTGTCCTGCGCCGCCCTCATTTCGTTGCGGGAGTTGCGAGTCCATGGGGAGAGGCTCTCGGCCAAGGCCGAGGTTTTCGCGGGATCTGCCTTCGGGATCTGCAGGACATCGACCCAGTCAAGCGCCGAGAGGTGATAGAAGTGGACGGTGTGATCGTGTAGTCCATGGTTGATGAGGATGAGGTTGCGGATGTACTGCGCCAGTAGAGTTCTTCGGTGCCGCGGTTTCCGGGAACCGGTGACAGGTGTCACCACAATTCTGTGACAAGGGTTTTTCTGGCGGGGATTTTCAGGGAAGATAGAATGAAGCCCGGGGCGTCTACGATCTGACGTTACAATGTCTGCACTAGCAAGCTATGAATGAAAATGAAAGAGCACCACCTGCAAATTCCTTTAAGCTAGCGCACCCGATCCTCACTGGCCTGACTTTCCTCCGACCGTTGAGCACCCACGTCCCATAACGAAACGCGGCATCGATGAGCATCTTTATCGCTGCAAATCGGCACACCAAAGCCAGTGATACAAATCACCACGAAGCGTGATGAGAGACGCTACAACTTTCCGGGAGCGGGGTGATTCAGAGGGAGAAGGGAGTGGGCAGATGCTCAATGACTGAGGTTGACCGGATGATATCCAAAAGTTCCCGGTACTTTACGCGACAGTCAAAAGTGGGGTGCCGGCGGGAAAACCTCCCTCAGTCTTGGATCGCATGTTCTGAAAATTGCGCGCGCCCTGGAGAGGGCTTCAAAAGGGAGCGGGCAGGAGGCTCGCTTCCCAGGATTGGCCTACGCAAAGTGTTGTAACCTCAGGTACGATGCAAGGTGCTCGTTCCGCGATCCATGGATTGCCCGATAGAATGAGCCATCTACCGCAAAGATTCAGTTCCAGGGGAGAGACCCCGTGATCATTGGCGTTCCGAAAGAGACCTATCCCGGGGAACGGCGTGTTGCGCTGGTTCCGATGGTCGTTCCGACCCTGACGAAAGCCGGCTTCGAAGTACTGGTGGAAGCAAACGCCGGAATCCAGGCGGGCTATCCGGACGCGCAATACGCGGACAAGGGTGCACAAATTCTGACTGAACGTGCACGGCTATTCGAGAAAGCCGACATCGTTCTCCAGGTTCTTTGCTACGGCTCCAACGACGTCACGGGCAAGGCGGATCTTCCCCTGCTTCATCAGGATCAACTGCTGATTGGTTTCCTGCGGCCATTCGGATCACGCGAGGTCATCGAAGAAATTGCCGGCCGGGGGGTGACGGCTTTCTCCGTGGAACTGGTGCCGAGAACGACTCGCGCTCAGAGCATGGACGCACTTTCGTCGATGGGCACGATCTGTGGTTATAAGGCGGTCTTGATCGCTGCGAACAGCCATCCCCGAATCTTTCCCATGTTGACGACCGCGGCCGGGACGATCACTCCCGCGCGTGTGTTTGTGATCGGGGCAGGCGTGGCCGGTCTCCAGGCGATCGCAACGGCGCGAAGATTAGGGGCGGTGGCCTCGGCCTACGACCTGCGGCCTGCGGCCAAGGAGCAGGTCCAAAGTCTGGGTGGCCGCTTCATCGAACTCGCGATCGAAGCGAAAGATGCCCAGGACGCCCGGGGTTATGCCCGGGCCCAGGACGAAAACTTCTACCAGCGGCAAAGAGAGCTTCTGGGACGGGTGGTGAAAGAAAGCGACGTGGTGATCACGGCGGCGGTCATTCCCGGAAAAACCTCTCCCATCCTGGTGACCGAAGAGATGGTGAAGGGAATGGCCCCAGGCTCGGTGATTTTCGACCTGGCGGCGGAGCGGGGAGGAAACTGCGAGCTGACCAAAGCCGGCGAGACCATAGTCCGGCATGGCGTCACCATCATCGGGGCAATCAACGTGGCTAGCGGAGTTCCCTACCATGCCAGCCAGATGTATGCGCGCAATGTGACCGCATTTCTTCTTCACCTGATCAGAGATCAGAAGTTGCAGCTGAATTTGGATGACGAAATTGTGCGGGAGACGCTGGTAACCCACGCCGGCGAGGTGATGAATGCGCGCGTCCGGGAATTTTTCGGATTGACGACCCCGGTGGCGCAGGGCTAAAGATTTCTTGGGGGGGCAGATGAATGGTTCCATCCTGATTAACGGGTTGTTCATTTTCATGCTGGCAGGATTCATTGGATTTGAAGTCATTCGCCGGGTCTCGCCATTGCTGCACACTCCCCTGATGTCGCTGACGAACGCGCTGGACGCCATTGCCGTGGTGGGCGCGATTGTTCTGGTCGGCGAGCACAAAAGTACGTTGTCCACGATCCTGGGCACCATAGCGGTCGTGGCCGCCACCAGCAACATCGTGGGCGGCTTTCTGATCACCGACCGCATGCTGAAAATGTTCAAATCGAGCCGTCCGGCAACGAAATCATGAACGAATTCGCTGGAAGCCAGCTTCCCATCGAGATCATTTACCTGGTCGCGAGCGCATTATTCATCCTGTCGCTTAAGTGGATGAGTTCGCCGACTACGGCGCGGCACGGCGTCTGGGCCGGCGAAGTGGGAATGCTGCTCGCGATTGCCGGCACCCTGCTCCACCACGGCATCGTCGACTATAAGTGGATCGCCATCGCGCTGGTTCTTGGCACCATCATCGGAGTTCCGCTGGGGCGTGTGCAGATGACCGCCGTACCCCAGCGAACCGCGCTGAGCCACGCGTTTGGAGCGTTGTGCGTGACCCTGGTTGGCACCGCGGAGTTTTACCTGCGCACTCCCGAAATTTCGCGATTCATGATGGCGGTGCTGTCGATGGAAGTGATCCTCGGCTCGCTGACGTTCACGGGCAGCCTGATGGCGGCGGGCAAGCTACAGGAGATCCTGCCACAGCGCCCGCTCACCTATAAAGGTCAGAACCTGGTTAATTTTTTGCTGCTGGCAATCGCGGTGGTGCTGGCAGCCTATCTGGTCCTGCATCCGGAAGCCCGGCAGTTGTATCCGTTCATGCTGCTCATCGCGCTGGCATTTGGCGTGTTGCTGGTGATCCCGATCGGGGGCGCGGATATGCCCACGGTCATCTCCTTATTGAACGCCTACGCAGGACTGTCGGCCGCAGCGATGGGATTCGTTCTGAACAACAAACTCCTGATCGTGGCGGGAGCGTTGGACGGGTCTTCCGGCCTGATCCTGTCGATCATCATGTCAAAGGCCATGAACCGATCATTCACCAATGTTCTGTTCGGTGCGTTCGGCCAGGTCCAGGCTGCTGCAGCGGGTACTCAGGAAGCCAAGCAGGTCCGCAGTGCGACCGCTGAGGAAGCAGCTGCCATTCTTTCAGCCGCAAACAAAGTCGTCATCGTACCCGGCTACGGCATGGCCGTGGCCCAGGCGCAGCACAAGGTCCGCGAACTCTACGACTCACTCAGCAAGCGCGGCGTTGACGTCCGCTTTGCCATTCATCCGGTCGCCGGCCGCATGCCGGGACACATGAACGTGTTGCTCGCTGAAGCGGACATTCCCTACGATCGGCTGATGGACATGGAAGATATCAACAGCGATTTTCCGCAGACCGATGTGGCCCTGGTGATCGGCGCCAACGATGTCACGAATCCGGCCGCGCGTACCGATAAGTCCAGTCCCATCTATGGGATGCCCATTCTCGACGTCGACAAGGCTCATACCGTCATGGTCATCAAACGAGGCATGAGCCCGGGCTTCGCGGGCATCGACAACCCTCTTTACTACCTCGATAACACGCTGATGCTGTTCGGAGATGCAAAGGTGTTTGTCGGAAGTATCGTCCGCGAACTGACCGGTGGCGGCGGTCACAGCTAGCGGCCGGAGTGTTCTGCGCTGCGGCCCCTCCTGCGCTATCCTTATGTTTATGCGGACGTCATTTATGCGGACGTCGATCCTGCCTCGCGGAGACCAGACCCTGGTGCAGATTGTCGACGGGGCTCTCGCCGACGCGACCCGAAGAAGTGGTCCCTGGCTGGTTTGCCGTCCCGGCTGCGCACAATGCTGTATGGGTGTCTTTTCTATCAGCCAGCTTGATGCCGCCCGGCTGCAGCACGGCGTACATGAATTGCAGAGTCACGATCCGCAACGCGCGGCTGCGGTTCGACAACGTGCGCGCGAAGCTGTCTCCCGCCTGTCAACCGCGTTTCCCGGCAATCCGAATACGGGAATTCTCGCTGAGGACGAAGATGCGCAGCAGCTCTTCGCCGATTTCGCGAACGATGAGCTCTGCCCGGTGCTCGATCCAGTGACCGGGAAGTGTGACCTTTACAGCGCGCGTCCGCTCACATGCCGGGCGTTCGGACCACCGGTGCGATCCGAAGACGGCCTGGGAGTCTGCGAACTCTGCTATCAGGGCGCCACCGAGGAACAGATTGCGGAGTGCGAGATGGAAGTTGACCCCGATGGCGTTGAGTCAACACTCCTGCAGGAGATGCAGGCTGCCGGAGGTCCTTCGGGCCGGACCATCGTTGCGTTTGCAGTGGCCGATTGAGCCGGGCGGATCGACGCGGCAATCCCACGGGTACACACTTTAATCCACAAGCGGTTGCTGCCGTTTCGTAAATCCTGGCAAGGCCCGGTCTTCCCGCTAGGCCGGAGAAACTTATCCCGTTCCGCTCTGGCGACTGAGGAATTTTTCTGCGGCCCGCACGCCGCGGTATTGCGCCTCTTCGAAGATGGAGAAGCCACTCAGATCGGAGTTAGCGAACCACAATGGGCCGTCGAGGCTGGCGAGCTTGCGTCGCTCCGCCGAGAAGATTGCGCCCGGCTTGGGTCTGGCCATGGCATGGCCGAAACGCATGATGTCGATTCGGGAGACGCATTGCCGAATGTCGGGATGCACCCGCTCCAGATCGCGCAGGATCGCTTCCTTCCAATAGCTCCAATCCTTCTCCATGAGCAATTTCCGGTTTGTGGCGGGCGTCCCTTCCGCCAGCGCCCAGTAGAAAGTCCATACCGTGCGTTCTATATGGCTTTGGATGGTCTGATGCATGGCATCCACGTAGCCCAGCGTGGGGGAATTCATCACCACGTTGTCCCACGTGATGTCCGATCCGTAGCTGGCCGGTAGATGCTGCAGCGTCAAGTTTGCCGTGAGCCAGGGCGAATATTCGAAGTCGTGAAGCGATCCGAATCCCTCGAAGACGTAGGGAGCCAGGAACGTGGGCGCTGCAAAGATCACTGCCTCTGCGCGATACTCGGTTTCGCCGGAAAATACGCTGAGCCGATTTCCGTGACGCGCGATGCGGTGCACCATCTGCCCGCTGCGAACGAACGCCCCAACCCGTTCGAGGAGTCGCTTGACGATCCATCCATTGCCCTCGGGCCAGGTCAGTGGACCCTTTTCTTCGGGCTCGCGGGACGCGAAGTAGTGGATTCCGGCCCATGCCGAGGTCTCGGACGCAAGCGCTCCATAGTCGTCGCGGCAACAGTAGTTCATATACCAGCGGAGAATCCGCGAATCCATCGCCTGGCTGCGCAGCCACTCGCTGAACGGTATCCGGTCGAGGTCGGCGTTCTCACGGGTGAGCCCACGCTCCATCGGGATCGTGAACCCGCCGGCTGCGCGGAACTTGTGGATCAGATCTTCCAGGCGGCGAAACTGATCGCGGTCCTGGTCGCTGAGTCCAATCGCGGGCTCAATCCCCTCCTGCCAGCGCCCGTACAGGAACAATCGCTCCTGGGGCGTGAAGCAGAGAAAGCGCTCGTCCCACACGCCTTCTTTCAGCACACCCAGTTCCTCGAATAGTTCCCGGACGTAGGTCGCCTTTGGCCCGGGGACGGGGACGTAGTGCGCCGCCCACGGATAGGCCGTTACTTCGTTCTCTCCCCAGCGCGAGTTGCCTCCCGCCTGCGGGTTCATTTCCAGCAGCACGAAATCATGGAAACCTCTCTTGTGCAAACGCCAGGCTGCGCTGAGACCGGCAATCCCTCCTCCCACAATGACAATCCCATGCTTTTCCACATTTTTCGCGACCGGGAAGGAGGCATGGTCCCGAAGCATGTGGCCCAGCGGGAAGGAATCATTTACAAATTCGCCGGCGATCTGGCGATCACCCTTTACCGAAAGCCCGACCAGTGCCGCGCTGCCGGCCTGCAGGAACGTCCGGCGCGAAACTCTCAATGGCTGATGTCCTTCCAGTCCTGATCATAGGCACGCACCAGGACCTGGTCGTTCAAACGGTTGGGCGGCATCGCCATCGGCGACATGTCGGGGGGGAATTGAAACATTGCCGACAGGCCATCGACTGAGACGAAACGCAATCCTGCCGGCAATAGCGTGGGCGGGGCGTACTCGCGCGTCGAAGCAATGACGAACCCCCACTCCCCAAAGGAAGGGACGTATACGTGATAGGGATAGGTCTTCAACCCAGCCTGCTTCAGGGTCTCGACGATGCACCAGTACGAATCGCGGGCAAACATCGGCGAGGTACTCTGCACCACCATCAGGCCCTGCGTACTCAGGTGGCGTACAGCAGCTTTATAGAATGCGGTGGTGTACAGCTTGCCCAATGAATAGTTGGTGGGATCGGGAAAGTCGATCACGATGAAATCGAAGCTCTCGGTATTGGTGTCCACCCAGGGGAACGCGTCGGCATTCACGATGTGGACTTTCGGCGACAGGAACGATTTCTGATTCAGAGCGGTAAGCATTGGATGGGTAGAAAATAACTGCGTCATTTCCGGGTCAAGATCGACCAGGGTGATGCTCTCTACCTGGGGATACTTCAGAATTTCCCGCAGCGCGAGGCCGTCGCCTCCGCCTAGAACCAAGACCCGCCTGGGCGCGGGAACGGCAGACAGCCCGGGATGAATCAACGCCTCGTGGTAGCGATATTCGTCTCTCGAGCTGAATTGCAGATGACTGTTCAGGAAGAGCCGGATGTCATCCTTGAACCGGGTCAGAACAATGTGCTGATAGCGCGTGTCGCGCGCAAGAATGATCTCGTCCGCATAGATATTGTCCTCGGCCGCCGCGGTGATGTGCTTCGCCTGCGCCAGTCCAATACCCAGCGCACATATGACGGCCACGCACACGATGCGTAGGGCGCGCGTCGAGGGCAACTGCTTGGCAAACAGGAAGGTACTCCAAAGGGCCACCGCCACATTGATCAACCCAAACAGCATGGCGGAACGCACCAGGCCCAGGCGGGGAACCAGCAGAATGGGAAATAGGAGCGAGGCACCCAGGGCTCCCAGGTAATCGAAGGTGAGGACGTGCGCGACGACATCGCGAAACTGGTAACGTTCGCGCACCATGCGCATCAGAATGGGTATCTCGAGCCCGACCAGCATCCCGATGACCACCACCAGCGCGTACATCAGCAGCTGAAATCCCTGGGTGTAGGCGAATGCGAGAAAGAGCAAGGCTGAAGAAAATCCGCCGATCACGCCCAGCATGAGCTCGATCCACACAAACCGGTAGGCCAGCCCGCGATAGATGTAACGCGAAAGGGCGCTGCCGATGCCCATCGCAAACAGGTAGCAGCCGATGATGGTCGAGAATTGCAGCACGCTGTCGCCCAGCAGGTAGCTGGCGAGCGTTCCCGCGATGAGTTCGTAGATCAAGCCGCAGGCCGCGATCAGCAGGACCGTGATGAATAGCAGGATGCCCACAAGTTTAGTGAACCGCGGCCGCGATGATAATGCAGATACCGATCGACATGGCCCCCACCAGGATGGCCAGCGCCGTGTTGTGCTCCTGCACGATCTCTTTCCAGAGGTGGTATGGGGTCAGCTTATCCATCACCAGGAATGCCAAGGTGAAGACCACGATTCCAAGAAATGCGAACACCACCGCATTGACCACACTGCTCACCAGCGTAGGGCTCATCTCATTTGCCTCCCGTGTAGTGGTGATACGAGCTGTAAACGGACCGGTAAGATCCGGGGTTGTCGCGTACGGATCGGGGCACGTTCTTGACCTCATTGACGGTGGACAGGCTCCAGCCCTGATACTGGGCGACTCCCAGTCCAAGCAGTACTGCGGTGCCGTAAACCAGGTAGAGAGCTCGAATCATTCGTCGTCCCCCGAACTGACGGGCGCGTGGTCGCTCTCCGCCCAACGGAGGTGTTCGAAACTGAGCGACCGCCACGTCAGCAACACGGCTGGCAGCAGCAGCGCCCCGAGGGCAATGCCGTAAAAGCTGTACTGAGGTACGTCCCGTTTCACGGTTACGGTGTAGTAGGTGACGCCATAACCGGGATCGCCTTCTGGTTCCACGCGCAGGTAATAGCGTCCGGGCGGAACTTTGGGTACGGCGACGCTGTCATTCGCGCTGCCCTCCGTCCAGGCTCCGTCGGAATCGTGGCCGTGGTAATAGCTCACTTCCCGGCCAAAATCGAAAGCCTGCCCCGTGGCCTCATTAATCAGGGCGTAATTCAGGTAGATCCAGCGATTATTCAGGTCGGTGCTGGTCACCACCTCGATGTCCGAGGGGTGTCCTTTCAGCTCAAAATCGTCGGTCACAAAGGATGCCTCGCCGCGATGGTTCGAGTCGTACTTGTAATAACCGGTGAACACTTGTTCCTTGCGTGCGGCGACGTCGAAGCCGATCATCATGACCACCAGCGCCAGCAGGAAGGCGCCAAACGCCACCCAGATGTTCTTCGTGTCGGCGTTGACCGGACAGGGCTGGTTTTCATAAACGCCCACCGCCTCCGGCGGATCGCCTTGAAGACCAAAAGCCTTCCAAACGTCCTTGCCCGACAGGTACTCGCCCAACGACCAGGTGACTTCGTTGCCAGTCTGTTCGCTTGAGATCACGCGCGGCGGGGAAACGTAGTCGGTGACGTCGGCAGACTCGCCCACTCGCACTTGCCACGGGAATTCGCCCAACACAAACGAGGTTCCCGCCTTCGCGGTTTGAAAATGCCTGTAAGTTTCGCCCAGATACCTGACCTTCGGCGGACTGGCGTATGAAAGGATCTCGGGCAGAGCTTTCAAAATGCTGACGTCATTCCAATGGCCGTTATATTCGGTCAGATAGCGGAAGCCCTTGTACGGGTTGAACAGCACATATTCCTGCCAGCTGTAGGGCATGCCATCGACATGAATCGTGCGCCGCTCGAAGCCGATCACCTCGTAAGCGGCTCCGCGAATCTTCCCACGCGTGCCCAGCGGAATCAGGGGTCGAACCTCATCGGTCGCGACCTTGAATTTTTGCAGGATCTGAAGATTCGGATCCTTGGCATCAAGAATGGAGTGGCAGCCGTCGCAGACGATGGTGACCGCGTTATTGAAGGAGCGGAGGGTTAATGCGGCCCCGCAGTTCGGGCAGTTCAAGGCCTTCACTTGGGGCTTGCCTGGCGGAATCCCGGCACTCATGACCAGCCCTCGAAGATGCGCAGATTCTTGAGCGCCAGGTCTTCAAACTCGACCATTTCGCCCAGATAGAGTGCGGGCTTTTCATCGCTGTAATCGATGGTGGCGAACTTTCCGGTTTCCGATCGCAGATCGACGAAGGTCACGTCCTGCTTATCCCAAAACTGAAAAGGCAATTCCCCCTGGACGCCGCGATAGTGCGCGGTTGTGATGGTCGTCGCGATATAGCGCTGGTTATCCCAGACATAGCCTTGTCCGACCTGGCACTGACCGGCTTCGGGAAGCTTCCGCCCGGGCGCGGAGAAGGAGACGGCATATTCATCCTGCGCGTCCGACAGCCAGCCGCTAGTCCCGTCGTTCATCATCAAATGCCATTCGTTCCAGCTGCCTAGTTCGTACTCGTAAATGATTCGGCCAATGGCGGTAAACGCTTTGTGGTTGTAATTCCCCTCGGTACCGATCTGAATGGGAGAACTATCCGGGGGCAGATCGGCAACCTGCCCGACCTTCTTCAGGTCCACATCGGTCCGCACCAGGATCGACTTGCAGTACTCGCATACCGTCTGCACGCTGCTCGACCAGCGAAACACAATCTGGGCGCCACAGTTGGGACACGTGCCGGATGGCTGGCTCATTCCATCCGGCTCCCGGCAATCAGGGGACTTGCACTTGCGGGCGCAGCCTCTTTCGACAGCGCATCGTTTGGAATGTAGGGACGGACCACCCGCCGCACCGTCACGGAACTCGCCGCGAAAATCTCCTTGAGAAGACGGTCAAACTCCCATTCAGTCCGCGGAACGCAGCAGAAGAGATTGAGACAAAGCGAGCGAAATTCAGGAAATGTGTGCACGGCCAGGTGTGACTCGGCCAGCAGGCACAACCCGGTGATCCCCCCGGCTTGCGGGAACTGGTGCCAATGGGTCTCACCCACCGGTCGCAGGCTTAAATCGCGGACAATGCGGTCAAATAGTCCTTGTAACCTGGGCAATTCAGAGAGAGCCGCAGGATTGCAGCCGTGAGCTTCGACGATCCATTCAATTCCGTTCATCTACGCACGCGCTAGGGCTGAGCCTGACCGCAGTCGGGACAGAACTTGCTAACCTTGGGAATCGATTTGCCGCAGTTGAGGCAGAACTTCGACTCCGCTGCCACCGCCGCAGCGCCGCCTGCCGCGGGCGCACCGCCTTCCGCACCCGGGCTGGCGCTTCCCTTCTTAATGGCCTCCATCATGGCTTGTCCCATGACCATGCCCGCGCCCAGCCCCGCTCCGACGCCCGCTGCGCCGCCGCCTTCATTTGCGGCCGCCATTGGAATCGACTGCGCCACCTGGTACTGGGTGTAACGTCCCATGTCCCCGACCATGTTCATGCCGATGCGCTGATCCAGAATCTTCTGCAGTTCATCGGGCAGGGACAGGTTCTCGACGACGAAGCTGTCCAGCACGAGTCCCAGATCCGTGAAGGCAGGCTTTAGCTGCCCGGCAATCTTTTCCGACAACGCAACCTGATTCGCGGCCATGTCGAGGAACGGCACCTGGCTGCCGGCAAAGGTGTCCGTGATCCGCCCGACGATCGTGTTGCGCAGTTGGCCCTCCAGGTCCTCAACCCGGTAGGTGTCGCGCGTACCGCTTACCTTCGTATAAAACAGCTTCGGATCGGCCAGATGATAGGTATAAATTCCGAAAGCCCGCAAACGCACGGCCCCAAATTCCTTGTCCCGGATCGTGATCGGATTCTGCGTGCCCCAGTGCTGGTTGGTCTGCAGCCGCGTAATGAAGAAGTAGACATCTGACTTGAAGGGGGACTTAAAGGCCTTGTCCCAGTTCATGATGTAGGTCAGGATCGGCAGCGTGCTGGTGTTCAGCGTGTACAAGCCCGGCCCAAAGACATCGCCGACGCGCCCTTCATTCACAAACACGGCCATTTGCGAATCCCGGACCGTGAGCTTGCCGCCGTTCTGGATCTCACGATCCTGCATGGGATACCGGTAGCCGAGGACGCCATCGGGCGGTTCAACCCAGTCAATAACATCGATGAACTGTTTGGAGAGAAAATCGCGCAGACTCATGGTGAGAACTCACTCCCTGCCGGGACGGCAAATCATGAACGCAACCGCTGGTCGCTCTGATTTGGGGATGCTAAGGTGCGGCTGGCAGCCATGTCAATGGCCGTTTCGCGAGGATTATTGCAGGTTGCAAATGCACATGACGGATTGCACTCAACCACAAACGTAGTTACAGCGGACTCGGGGAGTATGGATTATTCGGACGATGAAACCGGAACCGCCCCCCGGTTCTTAATGGCACCGAGTTCAAGATAAGAGGTTGTCGACCTGACGCCGCCTGCGAACTCCGAGTCGGCCTCAGGGTCGAGCGATCTCTCTCGCCAGAACGCGTAAATCGCGGGGTAAACCAGCAACTCGAGCAGGAACGAGGTAAGGATGCCGCCCACCATAGGGGCAGCGATGCGCTTCATAATCCCGGAGCCCGTGCCGGTCGACCACAAAATCGGAATCAAGCCGACGCTCATGGTGGCGAACGTCATGAACTTCGGACGCAACCGTTTTGCTGCTCCCTCCACGATTGCTTCGTAGAGGTGCGCGCGCGTGAACCGCGCATGCTCCCGCTTTGCCTTCTCATAGGCCAGGTCCAGGTACAACAACATGAAGACGCCCGTCTCAGCATCGATGCCAAGCAGGGCGATAATGCCGACCCACACCGCAATGCTCATGTTGTAGCCCAGCAGGTAAACCATCCACAGCGCGCCCACCGCGGAGAAAGGCACGGCCAGCGTGATGATTGCGGTCTTCACCATCGATTGGGTATTGCAGTAGAGAAGGAACAGGATGATGGCCAGGGTCACAGGAACCACCAGCATCAGCCGCTGCCGCACGCGCTCCGCAGATTCGTACTGCCCACTCCACAAAACGGTGTAGCCGGCAGGAAGGTGAAGCTTGCTTTGGATCTCGCGGCGCGCCTGCGCAACGTAGTCGCCGGGCGCCGGCCCCGCGACATCGACGAATACATAACCGGTAAGCAGCCCATCTTCGTTGCGGATCATGGACGGACCGTTCAGCATGCGGATGGTCGCCAGTTCAGAGAGTGGGATCTGCTTGTCTCCGCCCGCCGTAACCAGCACCTTCCCCAGCGCTTCCAGATCGGAGCGGAAGTCGCGCTTGTAGCGGACGTTGATCGGGTAGCGTTCCCGGCCTTCAATGGTGGTGCTGACATTCTCGCCGCCGACCGCCGTCGAAAGGGCGTTCTGCGCATCTTCCACCGACAGTCCGTTGCTCGCCAGCGCCTTCCGGTCCCAGGTCACGTCCAGGAAATAGCCATCCCCGGTGCGCTCCGAGAAGACACTTCGCGTGCCGGGTACGGCAGCGAGCACACTCTCTACTTGCCGCCCGATTTCCTGGATGCGGTTAACATCCCCACCCTGAATTTTCAATCCAACCGGCGTGCGGATGCCGGTTGTGAGCATCTCGATTCGCCCGCGAATCGGCATCGTCCAGGAATTGGATAGGCCTGGAATCTTCAAGGCCTGATTCATCTGAGCAACCAGTTCCGGCTCAGAAATACGATCCGAAGTGATGTGCCGCAGCACCGGCGATACCCAGTCGGGCGCCCACGACGAATACCACGTCTGGGTCCGCCGCCATTCGGACTGGGGCTTCAGCACGATGACGGTCTCCAGCATGGAAAGCGGGGCTGGATCCGTCGCCGTATCGGCGCGCCCAGTCTTGCCGAGAACGTGGTCGACTTCCGGAAAACCCTTCAGGATGCCATCCGTAATTTGCAGCAACCTTTGCGCTTCCGCAATCGAGATGCCCGGCATGGTCGTCGGCATGTAAAGCAGAGAGCCTTCTTCCAGCGGGGGCATGAACTCGGATCCAATTTTCCAGAAAAGAGGAAGCGTGAGCACCACCAGCACCAGGGCACCTGCGATCACCTGGGTCTTATAGCGGAGTGTCCACCGAACGACCGGATCATAGAAGCGCATCAGAGGACCGGTAATGGGATGTCTTTCTTCGGCACGAATCTTCCCGCCAAGAAGCATCCCCAGAGACTTTTGCCACCAGTTCTGCTGTACGTCCAGCCCGCGCGGCTTGCGCACCAGCAACAGGCGAAGCGCGGGATCCAGGGTGAGTGCCAAAACCGCCGCCACCAGCATCGCAAAATTCTTCGTATACGCCAGTGGCCGGAACAGCTTCCCTTCCTGTCCTTCGAGCACCAGTACCGGAAGAAACGCAACCGCGATGACCAGCAGTGCGAAGAAAGTCGGTCCAGCAACCTCTTTGACAGCTTCCAGGATGACGTCGTCGTAACGGAAGGGCTGGCCGGAGCGCTCGTAAATTTCGAGTTTCTTATGGGTCTGCTCCACGACCACGATGGCTGCGTCGACCAGCTCGCCACAAGCGATCGCCAGCCCGGCAAGGGACATAATGTTGATGCTCACACCGGCGTACTGCAGCGGAATGAACGTCAGCACGATTGCCACCGGGATAGTCACAACCGGGATGACCGCACTCGGGAAGTGCCACAGGAAAATCAGGATGATGACGACAACCGTTAAGATGACTTCGATGAGAGTCGAGCGCGCATTCGAAATGGAGCGCTGGATCAGCTCCGACCGGTCATAGACCGGGACAACCTTTACCCCTTGCGGCATCCCGGGCTCGATGTCTTTGAGCCGTGTTTTTACGCGGTCAATGACCTCAAGCGCATTACTGCCCTCCCGCATGATGACAATGCCGGAAACCACTTCGCCCGTGCCATCCAGGTCGGCTGCGCCCCGCCGGATGTCGGGTCCCAAAACAACTTCGCCCACATCCTTGATGCGGATCGGGGTTCCGTTCTCGTTGGCCAGGACAATGTCTTCGATATCCTGTGGGGATTTCACATATCCGCGGCCGCGGATCATGTACTCCGCGCCCCCGAACTCGAGCAGGCGGGCGCCCGTTTCGCTATTTCCGCTGCGCACCGCATCCGCCACCTTGGAAATTGGAATTCCATAGGAACGCAGGCGGTTCGGGTCGACATTGATCTGGTATTGCTGGGTGAACCCGCCGAGCGATGCAACTTCCGCCACCCCGGGAATCGCTTTCAGGTAGTACTTGAGATACCAATCCTGGTAGGTACGAAGTTCCGCCAAACTGTGCTTTCCCGACGTATCTTTTAAGACGTACTGAAAAACCCAGCCCAACCCCGTGGCATCCGGACCGATCTCGGTCTTGACGCCCTGCGGCAACCGCGAATTCACGCCGGAGAGATACTCCAGTGTCCGGGAGCGGGCCCAGTAGATGTCGGTGCCTTCTTCGAAGATAACGTATACGTAGGAAAATCCGAAGTCGGAAATACCTCGAACCGTCTTGACCTTGGGAGCACCCGTCATCGCCGAGATGATGGGGTAGGTCACCTGGTCTTCAATGATGTCGGGACTTCGGTCCCAGCGCGAGAGGATGATGACCTGGGTTTCGCTGAGGTCCGGGGTCGCATCCAGCGGCAGATGCATCATGGACCACGTTCCCCAAATACAGGCCGCCGCGACCAAGGCAAAGATCAGGAACTTGTTGCGGACCGAAAAACTGATGATCCGGTTAATCATTCCGGCGCCCCGATCCGGAATCTGCGGCACTCCTTAACTTGTCCCCTGCATACTTGGCGGGATCCTGCAGAAATTGCTTATGGCATTTGTCTGAACAGAAAACGAAGGTCTCGCCCCGGTAACTTTCCATCAGGCTACCGGCGATCGCCTTTTCCTGATCGAGTGACATACCGCATACCGGATCGCGGGTCATGGCGGCGTTTTGCACTGGCGCGGGCGCCGGCTTCTCGCCGTCACGCTTCTCGTTCACCGTCCGCAGGACCGCCGGCTTCATCCGGCTTTCCGAGTCGATCAGGAAGTTGCCTGCGGTGACCACGCGGTCGCCCTCCGCAAGCCCGTGCTTTACCGTAACCCGGCCGCCAAACGAGGTGCCCAGTTCCACGGCTCGAGGTTCGAATACAGCGTCGCTGGTTTCCAGATAAACGATCTTTTGCATGCCGCTATCCAGAATCGCTTCAGCGGGAACGGACATCCCTGGCGGCGCCGGCGCGTGAAATTCGACGTCGACATACATATCGGGGCGGAGCAGAAGTCCCGGATTGTTCGTTTCCAACCGAAGTTTCAGGGTTCGCGAAGCCGGGTCGAACAGCGGCGGGCTGTCGCTGACGGTCGCGGTCACCGTCTTCGAAAGCTCCCGGATCAGCACGGTGGCCTTGGCTCCGGGACGCAACGCGGTCGCTTCGTCACCGAAAACATCCGCGATGATCCAGACCTTGCTGAGATCCGCTACCCGATAAAATTCAGTTCCCTTCTCAAAGCGCTGCTGCGGTGAAATGGACCGGGAAAGAACGACCCCGTCGACGGGAGCCACCAGCGTGATGTCCCCGGTCACCTGGCGGGTTTTTGCGAGATCACGAATTTGCGGTTCGCCCATTCCCAGCGTCCGCAACTGTTCTTCGTTGATGCGAATACTGGAGTCACTGATCCGGCCCTGGTCATCTTCGCGCACGCCCTTTAAGCGGTCGAGACTCGCCAGTGAACCCAGATAGGCCTGCTCGGCGTTCCGAAACTCGCGACTGTAAAACGTGGCCAGCACCTGATCTTTCTTGACGACGGTGCCGGCGGGATTGTCCTGCAGTGCTTGAATCCAGCCATCCGTTCCCGCCATCAAGCGATAGACGCGATTGTCATCGGGGGCCACTCGCCCGGTGGTTCGCACCAGCCGCGAGCCCTTGTTCTTTTCGACGGTCTCGGTCCGCACTCCGATCAACTGCTGCCTCTCCGGGGTGATTGCAACCGACCCGGGAGGCAACTGCAGTTTGGCTGCCGGATCGTCGCCTTCATAAACCGGCTCCAACGCCATACCGCAATCGGGCGCAGTCCCGGGCTTGTCCGACTTGTAAGCCGGGTGCATGGGGTCCACGTAGTAGAGCACCCGTTTTGCAGTGGAGTGATTTTGATGGCTGGACCCGCCACTAAAGCGACCTGCGATGAAGGCGCCCAAGGCGATTATGACGAAAGAACCGACGGCTGCCGGCTTGTTCATGATCTTCTTTGCCCCACAAATACAATCTGCCAGACTTCCGCGCGATCAGCTTACTACCGCGGGGAAGGGTTTTGACTGGCTATTCAATCACTACCGCGAACCTTACAGGTCAATGGGGTGCACTGGGTCACGTCGGCGTGCTCTGGGGGACGGGGGGAAGCACCGGTCACCGCGAAGGTTTGCCACATTTCCTGCAGTCGATCACGAGGCGCCCGGATGCCGGGCGCCTCGCCACACAATTCCTACTTGGCCTGAGGTTTCGTAAACAAGGAATCCTCTAATTTAGGATTCACGGCCACAGTCTCGATCACAGTCTTATGGGTTTCCTTGTAGCCGTCAACGGCGGTCTCGAGCACAAACGGAACCATCAAACCCTGCACGTTCCGGAAGTCGCGCTGATAAATCACGACATTGTGCATCTTGCCGTCCATCCGACGGGGCGTCCCGGAAACCTTCACATCCAGGAAGGTCTGGGCATCAACCCAAACATATTGAACCTGGCCGCTCTTGTTAGTCACTTTCAATTTATAAGCGTTGTGTCCTTCGACCTTTTCCGTCCCGTCCAGTTCGACTTTGGTTCCCTTGGCGGCGTAGTCGACGAGATATCCGTCCAAGTCCGCTTTTTGGCTTTCGGATTTCGCTTCATCCGCCGTGAATGGCTCCACGTCGTTGCGGTTCAAATACGGACGCACCTTCCATCCGTTGGTACCGTCGTATACCTGGACCGCAGTCTTGCCGGCAAACTCGATTTCCATCCGCGATTTGCGCGGACGCTTCATCTCGTAAACGAAAGGCAGCTGGACCTGCTTCGCCGGGTCCATCTTGGCGTGATCCGTACTGCTGGTAGGCGACATCCGGCCCTTGGCAAAACGCTGACTGCGCGCCGCCGAGTCTCCGGAGCCGGCATCGAGTTTTCCGGACCAGGAAATGGTGTGAACCCCGCGCCAGGCTTGGAGACCACCCCGGGCTGACACGTTTTTCTCAACCACCTGAGCGGCCGTCAAATTGGCCGTTTGGGCGCCGGAGAGCAGGACCAGAAAGGAGGTAAGTGAAAGAACAACGAAAAGCGGAAAAGTTTTGCGGAACATCAATGGTTCACTCCTCTTGAGTTTTCGGGGGAGGAGGATACCGGAACCGTGATTCTACCACGAGTCGGTCGGTACGCATCCCACGATTCTTGCATCTCTGTAAGTATGTGTTTTCAGCAAGTTACAGCGATTCGGGACAGTGCTTTTAGGGCTGACATCTAAGCTCATCGGATGATGTCCGGGCGGTTCGCAGTCCCGCTCGGGGCCCAATTGGAAGTCGCTAGCGGGGGAAAGGCGCCAACCAACCTGGCGGCACGGGTGGTTATTGAACCACCAAGCCGTTTGCGTGAAAATCGCCGATCACCACGTTTACGCGATTACCCGGCTTGATCATTTTCCCGGGGTTGGAAAACATCATCCAATACACGCGGCCGTCTTCCGGCGGCGGCACTTGACGCAACTGCCCCACCTTTTCCATGGTTGGAACCGCGAGTTTGGCGCCCGAGGCCAAATCCTCCAAATAAGGGTTCCAGCGTTTGTCATTGAGCGTTGCGGCCTTTTTCGAATCCAGCACCTTATAGCGGAATTCGATCATAGAACCCGACGATACCGCCCGGACACCGACAATTTCCACGCCCCACTTGCGCTTGAAATATGGAGCCTCGAAGGTTCGCCAAGCGGAAATCGCCACCGCCGGGGAAGTCTGGTTCGGCGCGGGCTTCGCTGGAGGCGCCTTGGGAGCAGACTCTGCGTCGGAAGACTGCGGCGGAAGGGCAGAGGAACAGATCACCGTGATGGCAAGGACTCCTGCCAGCAGATGCGCTTTTATAAATTGAGTGGACTTCGTAAACATCTCCTTATCCTGCCTGTATCGCCAGGTCACGTCAATGTCACCAATGTGCCTGCCGTCAGGGCCTCATCCTAAAGATCCTTTGCCGCACGATTGAACTGGCCTCTCATAGTTTGACCAGCTTGCACAGTGTGGGCTGGAGACGGCACTGCTCGCGAGAAGGTCTCGCGAGCAGTGCCGGCTTTAGGCTTCGGTGAACACCAACTGAGTTATTGTGCCGTGCCATTCAGAGCAGACGTCTGTGTACCGGCCGAGTCGGTAACAGATATCGTTGCGGGCTTGAGCCCAGTTGACTGAGCGGTCCGCGGCTTGAACTGAACCGTGACCGTGCAGGTAGCTCCGGGTGCCAGTGTGGTGTGAGTGGAGTTGCCGCAAGTCGAGAACAACGCTCCCGGGACGATGGCGTAGTTAGCGACATTCGTGGAAGTCCCTCCGAGCACTCCGGTTCCGACGCCCGTCAGCGGTACGTTCCCGGTGTTGGTGAGCGTAAACGCCTGCGCCGGATCGAGCGCGCATGCGATGACCTGTGCAAGAGTTGTGCCAGGGCAATTCCGGGTTTGAGCTATCGTCCACGACGTCGGGGTGAGCGAAGCGCTCATGACCGGCGGGACAATCGCTCCCGCAAGCTCATGCGCCCCGATATCGAAGCCCGCGCCTTGCGGCCGGCTGCCTCCGAAGAAGTCGTGATTGGGTGCGAGCTGGCTGCTGCCGTGGTCGACGGCAGATGAGCCCGTAGTGACGCGGTAATCACCCAGCACCGGAAGGACAGCGCCCGGAACACTGTAGGCCGCCGGATCGCTCAACGACAGCGGTCCGAACCGCAGGTTCACCCAGTTTCCTCCCTCGTCTTCTGCGCCCGCAACCTGGAACCGGAAGTCCGGATTCGGCGGTGTGCTGTCCGGAATCCCAGGGTTCACGCGCGGACCGTTGCAATACATGTTTACCAGCGGATCGTTCGCGGTGTTTCCAGTCCCGCTGTAGCCGGCCGTGCTCGTCAGCACGGAGTACGTGGGGTTGAGTCGTCCAATGGGATGGCTGGTCACGCTGGCATCGCCCAGCACGCCCAGATCCCAGTAGGCCGCGCCCGACGGGCAAGCGCCAGCAGATGCCGGTGCAGCCAGCGCGGGGATTAGAGCGATGGTGGCAGGTGTACCAGGATTGGCACCGCTGCCCGATATGTTGATGTGGAACGAGCGGTTCCGCCAGATGATGTTGTTCTCCAGAAGCGGGTTGGAGAATCTGGTTAAGCTCGACGACACTCCGTTGCCGAAGGCCGAGCGAAGTGCGGCACTATGCGCCTCCGTGACGATGCCTGCCGGCTGCGAATCGGAATGCGTCGAAGGCACGTTGGGAGTTGCGTTCAAAGCGATCACCGGACCAGCGGTAGCCGTGGCATCGTTGGATGTAACGGTGTTGTTTACGATCTGGCTGTTGGCGGTGTTGTACAGCGAGATGCCGCCACCCGCCCAGCCCGCGACGTTGTTGACGATGATGTTGTTGGTCAAGCTGACCTTCCACCACAAGTTCGGTGAATTGGAGTTGGTGTCCACATCATTGCCGTTCACGTCTTGCAGCCGCACACCGGCACCCAGCCCGCCCTCGGCATCATTGCCCTGGATCAGGTTGGAGTCGACGCTCACATTGCCGGAGCCCAGCGACAGCGTGCCTGTGGTTGAAGGCTCGCCTTCGATTGCCAGTCCGCCACCCGACGTGGTCGAACTTTGGTTAAAGGTCTGGTTGAACAGAATCCAGTTGTTGGAAATGTCGCCATTCCAGCTGAGGCCGATGTGACCGACGCCACCACCGTCGCCCAGCGCGAAGTTGCCGCAGATGAAGTTGTAGTTGACGTGGTAGTTGTCTGTTCCGGAGCACATCGACAGACCGCCACCCGCGCCACCCTGTCCGTTATTGGCTTCGACCGTTCCGTTCTCGGTGATCGAATTGTGATGCACTTTCACGTTCGCGTCGTAGCCAAACGGGCCCAGACCGCTCTGCCCTTCGAGGTAGGGCTGGCCGATACGGACACCGCCGGTAAACGTGCCGGCATTGCCGTAGACACGGTTATTGGCGATCTCCAGGTTGTGGGCCCAGCCGTTTACGTAGATGCCACCGCCGGCATCACCACCGGTGATGCTGACGCCGTCGATGCGGGACGGGGCACACAGGAAGTTGCTGTCGGTTGCCGGAGGCGCACTGCACTGATGACGTCCGTTCCGGTCGGGGATGTTCTTGGAAGTGACGGTAATGCCCGCCCCTTCTTCGGTTCCCAGGACCGACGGTTCGAGCAATACGATGCCGCCCGTGATTTCCTGGCCAGGCAGCGGATCGGCCTGCGGTGTACCCGGCAGGGTGTTACCCGCCGAGTCCAGCCCAAATAGTGTGTTGATGCGATTCCGCCACAGCTCCAGTTTCTGGGTCGGATACTTGGTTGCATTGATGATGACCGATGGAGCGCCGACGCCCTGCAGGCGGACCGGCTTCCACATGATCACCAATTCGGGGTAGTTGGCCGCACTCGGGAGACAGTTCGTGCTGGCCGGCGTCAGTTTGCTGCCGCAAGGCGTATTCGGAGCACTCACGCTGGCAGTGACACCGCCGTTGAGGATGATCAAAGCCCCCGGCCGAGCGGCGTCAATCGCGTCCTGGATCGGATGCGCAAGCCCTTCCGGAGTTCCCGCCGTTGGGGCTGGCGGATTCACATACGTCGGCACCTTCGTCTCAATCGTCACCGTGACCGTGTCCACCGACGTCTTGCCGTTGCCGGCGATAATGCTCAGTTCTCCCGTGGCTGCGGCGGCGGGGACAGTCGCCACAATCTGCGCATCAGTCCAGCTCTGGATCCCCAGCGTGGTATTGCCGAGTTTCACAGTCGAGACTGCTTTGCAGGTTGCGGTTAGCGACGTGCACTGGCCTCCGAACCCGTAGTGCCGGGTGATGGTGGCCTGGTTCGCAAGACCGGAACTGCTCGTGGACGGTCCTGCATAGGCGTTGTTGGGTACGGAGACGTCACCCAGAGCGGTGATGGTCAGGGTTTTGCCCGACCCACCCGCGCTGAGCCACGGTCCAAACTGCGCGTCGCTGCCATCCACTCGCGCGATGGCCGGGGTCGCATCCGGATAGGCGCAGTCGACCGGGTTGTAGCCGGCAGCGAAAGCGGCTGTCGGAAGAACCGGGGTGTCCAGGTACGCGGTCGTGCCCGGCATGAACGGCAGGGTGTAGCAGAAGTTGCTGTATTGCGGGTTGTACATCGGGTCCGTAATGGACTGACCGAATGTTTTCGAGCCCACACGATGGTCCGTGATCGGTCCCGGATCGTTCATGCAGGTGATCATCATGTTCGGCGCGTAGCCAGTTGGATTGGGAGGATTTACGTCAAAGGTCGAGTACACCAACCCGTTGTAGGTACCGAACTGATCCGCATAAATGCGGTTAACTTCGATCCCGTTAAAGTCGCGGAAGGAGACGGGCAGGAAAGGCACCGCGAACTTCTCGCCGAAATCCGGAGCCGAGGTGTTGAATTCAGCCGACAGGTCGTCGAGGATCATACCGGTGAACTTCGATGCTTTGGGCGTCGGCGTGAAGATGAAGAAGTCTGCCTTGGCCTGCATCTGGTCCTCAAGCGTGACTTCCTTGCGGTCGCAGAGGTGGCGGGAAGCTCCAGCAAACGGGGCGATCTGCTGGGCATCGGTGAACAGACTCAGGAAATCGGGAACGATGCGCATTTGCCCCACGCAAGGGACATTCTGCACCATGAGCCCGCCGGGTCCGAACGTGGTGGTAGTGGTGCGGCCCATATCGGTGCTTCCGTTGTTCGGAATACCATCCGCGTTGATGGGCGCGTTCAGATTGGCGTCCAGCATCGCCTGGTCGGGCAGGATGAAGATATTGCCCAAACCTGCGAATTGTGAAATCGCGGGCGCGATGTAGGTGTCGCCGATCAGGATGTTCTTGTCTTCCTCCTTTACCACGTCGAAACCAGGAGGCAGGATCACTTCCGTAACGTACTTACCGGGAGCCAGGATGTACTGCGACCATTGCTCCAGAGGTTGTGGGGAAGGGCCGGGCGCGACCGGTGCGGCTGTGACCGAATTGGGCACGCAGCCTGGGCCGGTCGTACCTACCTGCTTTTTGCAGTTTGCAGTTGGGAATTGATACGCGCCATCGTAAGGTGCCGGCTCCATCTGGTTCCAGTTGTGGAAGCCGTCATAGCACTTGTAGCGGTTGGCCGATCCCAGCGTGAAGTTGTAGTACGGATCGGCGGTGTCCTGGCCCGGGCAGTTCATGTTCGGAACCTGGACGGACGGATTCGTGGGGTCAGGATGCGTACCATTCACCCACGCATCCCAGCTGGTGGTGGTGGTGGAGTCAATCAGCGTCAGGGCTGTGGTTCCATCCGCTGCCTTATTCTCCTGATACAGGTTGACGGTTACGCCCGGGACCAGCGGCGCCCAAAGGTTCTGGAAGATCTGTTGCGGATCATCGAAAGGCCGCGTGGACGCGTAGGCCACGTGACCGCTGATGCCACCGTTTTCGCCTGCGGCGTACGGTGTCTTGCCGAATTCCACAAACTGCGGCTCGCTGATGAAAGCCTGGAATCCTTCGAAGATCGTGCTGCCGGGATCATGCCGCACCGTCGTACCCGGAACGTAGGTTGCACCCGGCACCTGGAGGCTTGCCGGCAGAGGGGAGAACATCTCGGTCGAGTTGAGCACTCCGCCCGTACCGATGTCGGTGGAGAAACCGGACTCGGTTCCGTAGCTCTTGCTCCCCGCATCCACCGCGGCGCCGGAGTCGTTGATGATGTTCACCTTTGTACCCTTGAAGCGGGTGGTATCGGTTTCAACGACGTACCAGTTGAACAGCGGGAAGGTTTCTGGGAATCCGGCGTAGCCGTTGTTGTCGGTCGCCGACTGGTAAGCGAATTGACCATCGCGGAAGCGGATCGCCACCGAAACCTGGTTCAGGCCCGGGTTGTCGGCCCCGTTGTCCAAATAGGTTCTGGTGTTGATCTGCTGGAACCACGAGAACACTGGATAGTCTCTCGGAGCCACGTCAGCTCCGGCGACGTTCACGTTCTGGTATTCGAGGATCTGATCCTGCCACTGATCCCACACCACCAGCTGGTACTGTCCGTCGGGAACGCCCGGCAGAACGAAGCCGCCATTTCCGTCGCACGGCGCAAACGCCACGTTTTCGCCGGTGCCGTTGGCAGAGTTCAACCCCACATAGCAGTTAGTCGCCGCCAGAGGATCGTGCGATCCGCTGTCGTACAACGCCATGTTCCACGGCCTGGACATATGCAGGTTGGTCACGGTGCCCGAGATGGTGTGTTTTGTTCCTCTCAACGCCTTGTTGGCGGCATCGATGTGAGCAATATTGACGAAGCCCACGAAGGAGTGGACGCCAGGCGATCCAAATTCCTGGAAATAAGCGGGCTCGCCAAGCTTCGCGAAGGCATCGTTGGCGTGCGTTCCTTCCAGGGTCGAGGTCTGCAGCCATTGCTCCCCAGCGGCTTCGCGCGCGGCAGACGGGGTCACCAGCACGTCGAAGCGATTCGGGAACAGGTTCTTGATCAGGGCGTGGCCAGCCAGGGCATAGTCGATCACGTCCTGGGCGACCCGCGCGTTGTACGCCGCCAAAGCCTGCAGGAACTGCTGGGTGCCTGGGTTTCCAGCCGGGAACGAGGACCGCCGCGGCCGGACGCGTACCGGCGGGTTCGGACACGTGATGATCATTCCAACCAATGAGTTGCTATCCCCGGGCGTGCCGGAAGTATTGAGGTTGCTGTCCGGGCATCCGGGTGTTCCGATCAGGGAATTTGTCAACGGCATGTTGAACATGTCGTAGGTCATCTGCCCGGTTGGCATGCCGGTCGATCCAGCAATGTCGTTCAGGATGATCTGGAAACCGCCGAGTCCCTGCTGCTCTTCTACGCCGTCCACGTCGCCGTTGGTCGGATTGTTATCTTCGTAGACGAAGATGCTGAGTTGCGCCGGCGGAAGCGGATTCGGTTGTACCGTCACGGTCACGGGAGCAAAAGTGGTCTGGCCCGCGGCGATCGGTGAAAGGATGGGAGACCCGCCCATTTCATGGCCGCAGTTTGAGGGATCCACCGCCGGCGCATTCGGGTCACTGGGATTGATCAATTCGGGGTGAGTCGCACCCAGCTGGCACGCCGACGGCGGCCCGCTGTATCCGTTCACGACCGGGTTCGCAGCGTCGCCCGGCAGCACCGAGATGTAGTAGTAGTTCGGGTTCCCATAGTTCGTGTTGCAGCCCACTGGGACGCCCAAACCTGTACATTGCACCCCAGTCGTATCCGTAAGGGGGAGGTTCACCTGGCTGGGGAGGGAAATTGGGTGTGCGTCGACCGTGTCGTGGCTGCCGGTCGCCGGGTTGTAGACCGTCTGTCCGGACTCGCAACTGATCGCTCCGGTACAACCTGACGCCACCACCGGCATGTAGCTACGGTGGAAACTGGTGGCCAGCGTCTGCTGCGGAGGCGGAGTGGTCACTCCCGGCGTCGAGTGATAGGTCATATCACGCTCGATCACCCAGCGATAGTCGGTGAGCTCAGCCCCGGTCTGAGTGTCAACCACTTTGACGGACAGACCGCTGCCCGCCAGGAACGTCATGTTCACCGTGGCCGCGCTGGCGCTCTTAACGCCTTGGGAGTTGCTCGCGAAATAGCTGAACGTAAACGGGCCGGCTGCGGTCGGAATCGCGGTGAAGGAGCCGTTCGGGAAAAGCGTTACCCTCAAGTTGTTATTGAACGTCGCGCTCGTCGAACCGTCCGGATTGGGGGTCACTGCGGTAACGGCACCCCCGGCGGGCGGAAAAGCAGCGTTCAATGGATAGTCCTTGCTGTCGGTATCGTTGCCCAGAACACCGGGCGCGCCGACGTGGAACAAGGTGGCCACGCTGCTCGTGTAAGAGTCGTTATTCGCGACCACCGTATTCGCAGCCGTATTGTTGAATGTCACGATGGCGGTGACGCTGGAGTTGCCGTTTCCGCAATAGCTGAAGGTGTCGCCGGCCACAGAGGCTGTCACGGTAAGCGTGAAGGAGCCGTCAGGATTCAGCGTCACCGAGTTGCCGTTCGCGGTGTTGAACGTCTGAGGCGCAGTGGATGCCGCGGCGCAGGGAGCAGCCTGCCCTGCATTGCTGATGCCCACGTCGTTCGCAAGCACATTGCCAGCGAAAGTCGTGGCATTGAACGGTACGTTGAACGAGTCAGGAATCGCCTGAGCGGTGATGCCCACGGGCAACGAACCCGCCCCGGATCCGGGCGCCGTGCCCATCTCCAGGTAGCTCAACATGCCCGAGCCATGGCGAACCGATCCTTCGGATGTTCCGAGGGCGCGATCAAAAATGGGGAAAGCTGCTCCGGTGTAGGAACCCGCATTTTGCGCGGGATTCACCATCACGTCAAACACTTTGCCCGCGGGCAGAAACACTTCGTTCTGCGTCTTGGGCTTTGGAGTCAAACCTTTGGTGAGAGCCAGCGCGACATCCGGATGCACGTTGCCGTCTTCGGCGATCAACGCCATATTCAGCCCTACGACCGAGGGAACGTGCATACGCAGACCAGCGTTCACAAAACGCAAGAGCACGTTGCCGGTGGAGGCGGCGGTCAGCAACTGTCGGGTGGAGGCGCCCACGGCGGACTGATCAAAAGACACGCCGTTGACCAGGTAGTACATCGGGGCGTAGTTCACCGCTGGCGGATAGCAGGTATTGTTTCCTGCCGGGGGCGCGCCGCAAGCCGGCGTCCATTTCTTGGTCTCGTCAAAGCTCGCCGACTGAGCTGCCGCATCGGCGGCCGCGTTCTGCACGGGATCGATTTCGCTCAAGAGCAGGACTGCATCCGCATCGTAGTTAACGCCTGCGGTGCCGACCGTGTAAGCCGTTCCCGGTGTCGCGATCGCTGGGGGATTGTCGGCCGTCACCACGGGCGCCGTGGTCACGACCAGCACGCCGTAGAGTCCCATTGGACCCTGGATCGAAGGGTACGTTCCGGTTTCAATGAGATAAGTGCCCGGCCTCAAAGAGCTCCAGGTATAAGTTGGCGCGGTGTTCGTCGTGCCGGCAGCAACTTCCTGCACGAACGAGCGCGCGCGCTTTGCCTGGTCGGGCGGGGTGAAGGTGGCACCACCATTCGCGGGCCAGGTCGTGGTCGTCTGCATCGGGTGCGACCGGGGACTGGCTTCGCGAGTTGGCGTTCCCAAGTTGCCGGCGAGTTGGCCGACAATCACCAACGACGTCTCCACCGGCAAGGCATTGTTCAAGACAATGCTCAGCGACGTGCTGGAGCCCGAATACGGCACCGTGATCACCGGCGGCTGCCAGCCCGCCTGGGCCTGCCCGTTGGGCGCGGTACAGGTGGCGGCAGTCACAGAACCGCACACCAAGCCCCACATCGGGACAGTCTTGCCATCCGGCAAGGTGGTAGTTTGGCGCGTGGCCGTTAAGGTCACCGACGATTGGGCAACAGCCGTGCTGGCTGCCAGGAGGAGAATAGTCGCGGCAATTACTGCTGTCTTCACGGTTGCTTTGAGATCATTCAATCGCATTGCTCTGCTCCTCATGACTACTTCGTTTCGTCGATGTACCAAACCCACGGGTCGACCAGCATCATCATCATCATGCCGCCCGGGAAAACGTCATTGGTGGTGATCTCGCGCTCGTTGTGCGAGTGCCACATGAAGGCGATACCGGCCTCCGGATTGACCAACGTCCCGCTGGGGGGCAGCGGAGTCGGACCCATCGAACGGTTGACGGCGTCTTGTCCCAGATAAGGGCTGCCGTTGTACCAGAGTCCGTTCGCCATGATGTTCGCGTCCGGGATCGTCATGGGACCGCCCTTGCCTACCTGGCCGGTCGGGTTGCTTTCCAAAGGATGGTTGTGGTCCGCGCACCACTCGTAGTAGTTGGGCGTGCCGCTGATCATGTTTCCGCCCGAGTCATAAGCCGGGTGCAGCGCGCCCGAATTCGAGGTGTAGTAGCCGTTGGCGTCCGGGTAGCACGGCGGGTTCCCTGCATTGCTGGGGGTGTGCCCGAAAATGTCCCAGTTCAGGCCCCGGCCCGTGTAGTAGAAGATCCCGTCAAACGCCTGGCCAGGAGTCGTATCGGTGGTGAACTCCAAGCGGCCACCGAGCTTGGTCGGGTCCGTCTGGCTGAGGATCAAATTGCCATCCCGGCCCAGAATGCGCACGTGATTTGCGTGCTCGTGGAATGGATGTTGCCAGCGTCCCTGCCCGATGACTCGCAGCAGCACCAGTTCGCCTGGATGCATGTGCGGGTTCGCGTTGTAAGGCTGGTTGGGATAATTCGGGGCGTAGTTGGCGTCCATACCGTCTGGCATGGAGCGCCCGTTGATCAGAAAATAGTTTGGATGGTACGGCTCGGTGGGCACGCTCAGGCACGAAACCGTCGCGCTCGGAATGCAAGCTGCTTGGGCCAGCACCTGCTCTTCGGCCTGCCGGTGAATTCTCGAATCGACTTCCGCCCACTGGGTTAGATATTCGCGGTCGTAACAGGTCGCGGGATGGTCGTATGCTGAAGCCGCCAGCCGGTAGTCATCGGTGAAGGTTCCCACTCCCGTGCAGCCGGTTGGAACCGTTGTGGTCTTGGGGACCACAATCAGCGCCCCGTACAGACCCATCTCGATCTGCAGGTCCGATTGCGTGCCGCTGTAGTAGGAGTGCGTGCCCCATTTTCCGGTGGTATCGAAGCTGTACGTCACCGAGCTACCGGGCGCCGCCTCTTGTGCCAGCAAGCCGGGTACTCCACCCGCCGGGGTGCAAACTCCGCCCGACAAAGTGCCGGCGCACACTTGAAATCCTGGGAACAGGATCGACGTGTTGCCTACCGGAACCGGCAGATTGTTCGTGAGGGTGACTTTTACCACGTCGCCCTCGTGAACAATCAAGGTTGGACCGGGAATCTGCGCGCTCAGGCAAACGCCGTTAAACGGCGCATATGTTGGTGTCCCGCTGCAACCGTAACCCCACGAGTAAATCATTTGCCCGTCGGGCTGGCTGATGAAGGTCGTCCCCGCCGTCAGACTGAAGGTGGGACCGGTTAGGCCAGGAACCGCGGCGTGCGCGGCCGCCGCGAGCAGCAAGGTCACTGCTGCCACGATCACCGGCAGCATTCGTGTTGGTGCGCTCCGTCGTTTCATATTCAAGTGACTCATCGTTGCTCTCCTACTGGATTACCTGGATCTCGGTCATCAGGCCGCCGAAGTTCTCAGCGTCGTTCGACAAGTGGTCAAGATTGGGGGTATAGAGGAAGTAGGTACCGGTGGGGATACCCGTGCTGTCGAGAATCACGTCCAGGGACTCACCGCCCGCCAGCGTGATCGAATTGGTGGTCACGTACAGGTTGTTGCCTGCCTGGTCGCGCAGCAACTTCGCATTGTGCGCGATCAACTGCATGGGGATGCCGAGCGAGGCCAGCGTCTGGTACTCGGTAACGTCAAGATCGGAAATCCGCAGCAGCGCCCGCTGTCCCTGATGCAGGGTGATCAAAGCCGGCAACGGCTGCGAAGGCCGCATCATTCCGTCTGTCCCTTCGGTCGACATGGCATGGGTGGTCGCGTCAATGTCGTTGGGAGATGACCCCAGGCCGGCGTAGCCGGGCACACCGATCGTGTCGGGATAGCTGCGACCGTTGAGCAGGAAGTATTTGTCCTTCATGTCGGCAAAGCCTTCGGGGTTGAAGGTCATGCCTACGAAGTGGAAGTTGGGATCGAAGCCGTGGATCTGAATGGGAACATCGATGTCATAGCGCGTGGAACCGTCCCCATCGTTGTAGGCATACTTGTAACCCGCGACATGCTTGAAACCGTTGTCCGCGGGTGGTGTTGATGTGGAACACAGAATGTCAGTGGCAACGTTGCACGCCGTCCGCAGATCCGTTTGTTGCCAGCCCAGGGCGGTATACACGCTCGTGCCGTCGGGCAACCGGTTCTGCCGGGGACGGACATACAACTGGCCCACCATGCCCATCTGCAAATGCTCGGGAGGAGTGATGTGGCAATGCCAGAAGTACGTGCCCGCATCCGGGGCCAGATAGTAGTAGGTGAAACTGCCGCCAATGTTGATTGCGGCGGAAGCATCGGGAACGCCGTCGTAGAACGAGGAAGCGTTCGGGTAGCCGTGGAAGTGAACGGTGTGCTGCTCAAACAAGTCCGGCCGCATGATCATGCCGACGTTCGACAGGGTCAGGAAGAACTCGTCATCCTCGTCGATCGCCATGAGTGGGCCCGGGATGTTTCCATTCATCACGCCCGTGTTCATGATCACTGCGGGATCGGTGATCGCTCCGTTCGGAGTGCCCACGTTCTGCCCGTAAAGCGGATTCGGCAGCCCATTCAAAAAGTTTGGAGTTCCGGGATTGAAAGGTTGGAGAAAATCCGGGGCGAATTGCGTACCCGGAAGTCCGTTCTGGATAAGATCCAGACCGCTGAGCGGGCCAAACGCGAACAAGTAGGTCTGCGCCCCGTCGGCTTCCGTCATGAAGCCGTCGCCGCCGGAGATTTCCTGGCACTTAATCGCGCCCCCGTTGCTGATGTACGGAGCACTCTGGCCGGGTGTTGTTCCGTCGAACTTGACGCCACCGACCAGCGGGGTGAGGGTCACTGGGCCCGTGTACGGAGGTTCCACAGTTAAAGGCGTCGGGTGCAATGACGTCTTGGTCGGACACTGGACGAAAAAGGACTGAGCGCTCGCCGTCACCGTCGTAAGACAGACCAGCAGCGCGGGCAACCAAACCTGGTAGAACTTTCTCATGGCCATGCTACCTCCTCACCTGGGAGGGGACGGATCCGGTCCCCTCGATGCTTCGTGAGAGTACTGGCACATGAGTTTGCGATCTTTGCTCCGCAACAAAGACAGGAAGAAAATTCAAAAATAAAAATTCTGAACACATTCCGTCGGACAAGCGACGGATCTCCTCAGGGGGAAACCAACTCCAAGGGGGCTATTCGACGGGAGGCATAACTATAAGGAGGGCAAAGCACCAAGAAAACCAACCAGAGGCGGTCATTCGCCTGGAAGACACCGCAGAAGGGCTGATCGCAACCCGAGTGCACGAATTCTTGAACGATGTAAAGTATTTTGTAAGGAACTTTTTACAACTTCCAGCTCTCGTTTGATTTCTCTCCAGCGTAACTCTATGCATTTAAAGAATCTCTTAAAAGGGAAGACGATGGAAGTAAGCGTGCATCGCTTTACAAACGTGCAGGGCTATGCGGTCCGCCGATGTCGGTGGGTCCCCCCCTTCAGACCTGCTTACTCAAGTTTCCCTTCCCCCGATGTGCCCTTATTGAGATTGGTGCTCTAACTGAATGCGCTGAATCGCGGTACTGCGCGTTTTGAGTTCGAGTTCTCTTCTTGGTAGGGGCGCGCAAAACCGGCTCCAGGATTTCAGACGGTTAAGCAGGATACGAAAGCGAAGTCTTGCTCGAGAAGCATTCGCCGAGTTTGAAGGCCCTCCCCAGTAACATCCGGCAGCTTAAGAAGGCTTGAAGCGCTCTTGCGGCGCCCGTACTCGCAAGGTCACTTTGGCCGCTACCGTAGCGGATCTTGTTTGGGGGACGACACTCGGAATGGCAAGTTTGAATGTTCGGAAGCGATTGGTCGATGATGTAAACGACGAGCCAGATTTTCTTGGACTCACGGAGTGCGAGGCAACCCCGAAGGTGACCCTCCGGCAACTCCGCCGCGCCAACCTGCAGTGCGCCTCCGTTGCCACCCCCGGCTTCGCCGTGCGTCAGCATGTGACGGTGCAAGCTACCGCTCCGGCAGCTCGCGTCGTTTGCGTACAACAGTCTCCTTTGTTCCACGGTCTGTCTCTGGCCGAATGTACCGAAGTCGCTGCCATGGCGCGCGAACTCTGTTTTGGCAACCGCCAGACCATTTTCCGTGAGGGCGATCCCGTGGGCTCGGTTTCAGTGCTGGCCTCGGGCAGAGTCAAGATCACGCAACTCAGCCGTTCCGGCGCGGAGGTCATCCTGCGGGTCAAGAGTACCGGCGAGGTGCTTGGCGGCCTCGGCGTGCAGTCCGGAGGTCCCCATTTTCTCACTGCACAGACTCTTGAGCCCTGCGTGGTGCTGCTGTGGGAAGCACGAAAGTTTGAGTTGCTGGAAGATCGATTCCCGGCTGTGCGGCGCAACACCGTCCAGATATTCGCGGAACGCTTGCGGATCCTGGAAGAACGTTTCCTGGAGCTGGCGACGGAGCAAGTCGCTCCCCGGTTGGCCCGCATGCTCATCCGTCTTATAGAACAGAGTGCGCATACCGGAAAGCATGCGGTTCGCATCGATCTGTCCCGCGAGGAATTGGCGCAGATGACCGGCACGACGTTGTTCACAGTCAGCCGATTGCTATGCGACTGGGAACAACGCGGCATCATCCAGACCCAGCGGAAGGCAGTATTGATCCAGAATCCCCAAAGCCTCGTTGCTCTTGCGGATGGGATTCACAACAGTACGCAGTAACAGGACACAGGTTTCCGATAGGCTTTAATTTTTTAGCATCTTAGTTTGAAATCTTGTACGCGCAGTTTGTTCTGGGACGTGCGCGCCCTTGCGGGATGCTATTTCGACGGGTTTTACGGGAAATGCTTCGTTCGGAAGATGGCATTTCGAGTGCACGCATTACGGCGAAAGAGTTGGGACTGGCAGCGGGCAGACTGAACCTTATTATCATGACCACAGCCGAAAAAAATCATTGGCGGCATCTGTGCCAGGAGTTGGCAACTCAGCAAACCCCCGCCAGGCGCACGCTAGCTGCTAAGGCGTTACGAGAAGTGCTCGCTGCGGAAAAGAAGAAACAGTGTTCGCAAAAGGGCGCCGCGCTATTGCAAGTTGCGGACGTCTTGTTTGGTTTTATGGAATTTGACCTGCAGGAAGAAGCACTCTGCGGGAGCGGTGAACAGAATGCAAACCCCACCGGAAGAAGATCGACCTCTGCCCGTTCTATTCCGACTGAACAACCTGCCATGAATTAACGGGGAATTCTTCCCGCTCTATCACTCGATTCTTCCAGCGTGTGCTGAAGAACACTTCGCCCTAGTCGAAAAAACTCCCAAGTCGTCTGGCTGAGGTTTTTGTTTCCTCACTGACAAGGCGGAATTGTTGCTGGGGGGAGCGAGGCTACAGGCCGAGGGCACGGGGCTTGGCCGGCTTGTTCGCCGCCCCGACCAGACCGATACTTTTCAGAAGTAACGACACCAACTCACTTTGCCTCTGCACCCCAACCTTTTCAAACAGGTGTTGCAGATGCGTTCGCGCCGTGGACCGGCGAATTCCGAGCAGACTGCAGCATTCGTCCACCGCCTTACCCTGCATCAGGAGATTGGCGAGACGGGCTTCCATCAAAGTGAGTCCATACAGTTGCCGGAGTTCGACCTCGACCGTCTCGACTGGAATCTCGGGATCCAGAATAAACAGCAGTGTTGCCGGGGTCATTGGATCGGCGCTCGCGGGCATTCCCTCGACCGAACGAACCACTGCCGTCAGCGGCCGTTTTCCGGAGGGTCTTCGTACCGGCAGCACCGAATCCCGGGATCCGCTGCTTCCCGGGTTTGCCATCAATGTATTCAGGCTTGGTATCGATTTGAGAGATGTGCGGACGGCACCGGCCGCAGTCAACTCCAGGCCGTCGCGAGCTTTGAGGATTCGCTCGGCGGTGCGATTCGCCAGCAACAACTGTCCGGCTTCGCTCGTCACCAGCAAGCCCACGTTCACCAGATCCAAGGCTTCGAACCCTGCCATGAGTAAATGGAAGGGGCGGTGATTCGACTCGTTCGAGTCTGGAGCGGCCAGAGGTCCGGCTGCGGAACCAGTTTGTAGGGACCGCGTAAGAGTTGTGCTCATCACCAGGTTTGGCAGACTGCGCAATATCGCCATTGATGCGAAGCTCCAGAGACACTGAGCGTCGAGGTCGCCACGGGCGTCCCTGCTCTTCATTCACATGGGGAGATTTTGTTGAGCGTGCCGCTGGGGGAGCAGTTCGCTTGTACGTTTCGTCCAAGGGCCTCTACTGGACCCTAACACTGGCCAGCCTTCACCCTGACGGCCGGACCGGCGGGAGGTTCAAAAACTACAACATGCGCTGTCAGCCTTGTCAAGAAGAAACCGGGACGGGCCGAGGACCTCGTAGCATCACTTAGGCACAAAACGTTCCCATTCGCGCCCCGTTCCTAACCGCGAAAAATCCGTGCCAGTCTTTTAAGTCAGATACTTAGCGGCTGTTCCTGCGCTTGCCACTGGGCCTGGACCGTCGCTGATCCCGGTCGGTGGACCATATTACCGGCGGTTTCCATCGCGTGAGTCATTGGCTGACAGCGGGCCTTATGGTTTGCTGGATGCCATGCCCTTCGCCATCGGGGTGACGGGCTGCGTGTAGAGCCAACGGAGTTGACTTCGCGATCCTGCACGCCAGTTCCGAAGGTCGGGCGCTCTATGAATCTTTGGGTTTCCAAGCCGGCAACGAAATGCGGATCAAGCTGTGAACGAAAGCCGGAACCGCTGGCCCCGGACTGCAGCAGGTATTCATCGGCAAGAAGCGCACCCAAACGGGAGCAGAAAATCCGATGATTCAGCAAGCCGCAGGAAAGAAATCGCTCCTCAGGTGAGATTCGAAATCCGCTCGTACACTTACGAAGATGCAGGGGCACGGATGGCGCTATCGCTGCTCGCTGTTCTCCGTGACCGGTCCGGGGCAGACTTTCGTCTTCCGGAACCTCCCGGCAACGAATTCCGGAAGCGTCTCTTCCAGCTTTTGCGAGAGCCAATCCTGTAAGTCAGATTTGCGTCCCTGCGAAAGCGATAGAAAGCGAACCCCCAGATGGCCTGTTTTCCACCAAATGATTTTCGATTCTGCCACGAATCGCATGTCGTGGTCCGGCAAGCTGAAGTGAGTTTTCACGGATTCTCCGTTGCTGAGCGGAATGAACGTACTCACCGCCATACCGCCTTCGCTGATGTTCGCAGTGTAGCAACGAACTTCCGGCATGTTTTCCCTCTGGATGGTGACTGGAATAGTGACCGGACAGCGGAAGTAGCGGCGACGTTCTCTGAGGATCAGTCCGTAGGCAGGCTTGAGCGTGCTACGGATGGACGGAGCCGAAAGGGGTCTCTCGAAGGCAAAGCCCGCCTGCTTCCGAAACTCTGAGGTATGGGCTTCGTCGCGGGTGCCAATGACAAATGTCACCGCGGTCCGGTTGGACGCGGACAGATGGGCTGCGTTCAGAATCATTCCCGACGGCCCTCCCAGCTGGAGGTCGACGATAACGGCATCGAATTTTCGGGAGTTCAACAGGCGAATTGACGTTGGCAAATCCTGGCAGACCTCGGATGAAATGGACAATTCTTCCAGGGCATCGCTGAACTTCCCAATGGTCACAGGATCGTCGGACACTAGAAGTGCTAGGGCGACTGGCATAATAAGTGCACACCTCGTAAACGATTGGTTGAGACTACCGCTACGGCAGTTGCCGGCCCTGCTGTTTTCACGTCCCGTTTTTCGCAGACAGCGCCTGCTCCACCGTGCCTCGCAGCTTCCGCAGCCTGCTCGGCTATTGAGGGCCTACTGAAGTAATACCCTTGAATCTCGTCGCATTGGTCTGCTCGCAGACTCGACATTTGCGCTTCGGTTTCCACACCTTCAGCAATCACCGTAAGGTTCAGGCCCTTCGTCATACTGATGATTGCCGCTGCGATGGCGGCATCATCATGACTCGTGGCAACGTCTCGGACAAATGAGCGGTCGATCTTGAGCTGGCTGACCGGGAACTGTCTCAAATAGCTGAGGCTGGAATAACCGGCTCCAAAGTCGTCGATCGACAACTTCATCCCCATATCCTTCAATTCCTGCAGACCCGAGAACATGACGTCGGCGTTCCTTTTCTCATCGGTCTCACAAGTCAGTTTCATGACTTACTCATTGTCGTGATACTTATCGCAACGGGCTGTGATATGTGACCAACGACTAAGTAACCTTAGTAATGTTGTAACTTATTGCCTCTAAATCTGCGCGATGAGTCGGCCGCCGCCATTCGGCCGTCGCTTTCACCTGCGGGCGAGGTACGAACCGTCGTTGTTTGTCTTTCGTAACTTTAACTTTCTGCTCATTGTTATCAAACTGAACTTCTAATTGCATCGCGTCAAGAAGACCTTGAATAACGCAACAGATACGCGACACGGCACGAAGCCGATCCGGCAGATCGAAGCACATGAGTGGTGGCTGTGGGGATTTGCCATCACCGTCACGTTGGTGTTGACGGTTGGCATTGTGTCGTTGACCTTCCCCGGGAATCGCCTCTTACAGGCTTCGGAGTGGCTTGATCTCAAGGAATGGGTTCGCGGACTGGCATTCCTTGTGCTTCTCTTCGACATTTACACCGTCTATCAGCAATTCCAAATCCAGCGGATTCGTCGCGAACTGACTCAGCGTAACCAGCTTTTTGAAGTCATCACCGAAAATGCCGCCGACATGATCGCGGTCGTCGATTGCGCCGGGCATCGGCTCTATAACAGCCCTGCATACCAGAAAGTCCTCGGGTACTCCCCCGAGGAGTTGAAGTCGACTTCATCTTTGGAGCAAATTCATCCCGAGGATAAGCAGCGCGTATTGGAAGCGGCCGAAAAAGCACGAATCACCGGCCGGGGAGAACGCCTTGAATATCGCGTGCGCCACAAGGATGGGACGTGGCGGATTCTCGAGTCTGTCGCCACTGCGATTCGGAATGAAGAGGGTCAGACCGAAAGACTGGTCATCGTCAATCGCGACATCACGGAACGCAAGCAGGCGGAAGAGACGCTCGCGCACAATGCGCTGCACGACAACCTGACCAACCTGCCGAACCGTACCCTCTTTCTGGATCGTGTGCGCCATGCGCTGGCGCTTTCCCAGAGGCATACGGGCTATAAGTTCGCCGTGTTATTCATCGATCTGGATGAATTCAGAATCTTTAATGACAGCCTGGGCCACCTGGCTGGAGACTCTCTACTGATACAAATTGCTCGCCGATTGGCGGTTTCGACTCGAGGTGCTGACACCGTTTCGCGTCCTGGACTCATTCCGGGCGCAAGCCCGGTCGCGACCGACCAGAGCCTGGCCAGGCTGGGGGGCGACGAATTCACCATACTCCTGGAGGAAATCCGGGATTGCGGTGACGCGATTCGGGTATCGGAGCGGATTCAGGAGCGCTTGGGCATTCCTTTTGTGGTGGAGGGACAAGAGGTGGTGACCAGCGCCAGTATTGGGATCGCCTTCTGTTCACCTTCTTATGAGCAATCCCGAAGACCTGGTACGCGATGCCGAGATAGCGATGTACCGGGCGAAGCGCGAAGGGAAAGCACGCTGCCAGGTATTTGACAACGCGATGCACACCATCGCCGTCAAGAGATTGCGCCTCGAAACTGATCTGCGCCGGGCACTGGAACTGGGCGAATTCCGAGTTCACTACCAACCCATCGTGTCGCTACAGAGCGGCAAGATCACTGGATTCGAAGCGCTCAGCCGATGGCAACGACCCGAAGGCCTCCTGTCCCCCTCCCATTTCATCCAGATCGCGGAAGAGACTGGAATTATCCTCCCCATGAACCGCCTGTTGCTGCGCGAGGCCTGCCTGCAGCTTCGTGCATGGCATTCGCAATTTCCTTGCGATCCACCGCTGACTATGAGCGTGAACATTACGCCGAAAGAGTTTGCCCAGCCCGACCTTGCGGCCCAGATGGAAACCATTCTGTTCGAGGTTGGCATCGACCCGAGCGCCATCAACGTGGAGATCACGGAAACCATCGCCATGGCAGACTCCCAAAGATCGGCCCTCGTTCTCTCGCACCTCAAGGGGTTGGGAGTTCACCTGAGCATTGACGATTTCGGAACCGGATTCTCCTCACTGAGCCGATTGCAGGGATTTCCAGTGGATATCTTGAAAATTGATCGCACCTTCATTTCCAAGATTGACACCGATCGCGAAACCAGTGAGATCGTTCGGATCATCATTATGCTCGCGCATAATCTTGGTCTCAAGGTTGTAGCCGAAGGCGCTGAAACGGCAGCGCAGGTAAGTCTGCTTAAAGAGCTCCAGTGCGAACTCGCACAAGGGTATTTCTTCGCTCGACCCGGAGACCACACCGCTGCAACGGAGTTTTTGATGACCCACCACCCTGCCCCCAGCCGGATGTTACCTACTGCACTTGTGTAACCGGACTTATCGCAGGACCGCACTTTGACCCTGACTAACCTCCGACCTCAGGGAGCCAACACCTTGCGGGCAAGCGAAGCGCCTTCAACCGCATGATCATGCCGGTTTGCCGTTACCGCTGTCGAGAGTACGAAACGGAGCCCGCGCCGGAGCGACGACTCGTGATCAGAGCGCCGGTTGAATGACGACCGAGGGGCGCAGGAGCGGTTGGGATCAGGCCGCTCGTCCGATCCGATACCAAGCCGCCAGGGAAGGTAGAAAAGGACCCAGAGCAGGTTCTCTCCGGGCCGGTTCCTCGTGCCTCAAGACAGCATTGGTTTTTGCTGCACATAGGCCGAGCATAACATCCGGCATCGATCCCGCGTGCAATCGTAATCACACATCGGTTACTTCGGTTTGTGGTGACTCAGGGTGGGAGTCTGACATCCAAGGCCGCTGGAAGTGCACGGGGCGAGTTGGTGACAAGAAAGGTTAATTAATGCTCGGGCCTCGGGATCGAGGTCGAAAAATTGAAAACCGTAGCGAAAGGCGTTTCTGTTCCGAACCAGCGCACGAACTGCCACGAAGCCGAGGGGCAGCTTGAACTCTAACTCCACGATCTCGTTTAACGGAACCTCGATTTTCAGCATCGCTGAGATCCCGCCTTCACCGATCTCCACGGTTCTCCCCGAAAGCAGGCCGCCTGTGCGCGAGAAAACCTTGATTTCTACATCCACCTCAAACCGTGGATGAGAGCGGGCATCCATAAGCCTGCTGGCAGGCACGTTTCCGATCTGATTCTGACGCTCCACTCAGCACTCCTCAATCGACCTCGCCTGGACCAGGCGCGTCTTCCCAATATTCAATAGCGCATTACGGTGCGCGTTCTTCCAAATCGAAGTATCCGGCATCGCATTTTCGTCGGTACTGGCATTCTTCGCACTTCAGGGAATCCACCGGCATGATTCGGCAGCATGCGCTAACCCATGAATGAACAGTCGCCGTTTCGCCAGCGACGATCTGGCAACATGGCCTACCCTCATCTCGTCCACACTCTTTCTTTCCCCGCAGATTCAGAAGCCCAGTTGAGGATAGAGCGGTTGTGTTCGACCGCCTGGTGCGCTGTCATCGCTGCGGCGGCCTGGGTTCTCACATTGCCATTCCGGCGGTCGAAGTCCTTGGTCCTGACCCGGTAGGCGCAACCAGTGCACCCAAACTCTGCGTTGCCGCCCTTGCCGTGCCTGATTAAGTAGAGCTTGTCCACCTAATCCTGGCTCCATGTACAGGTAATGTTCTTGCAGAGTATGTCTTCAAACGAACTTCTTGACCGCGGCGCATCACGAGCACGGCCAATCACGCCACCTGATCACCAGTGTCTTTGACGTCTCGGAAGTCCGTTGTGATGGCAATCACAGATTGCAAAATATATCTGCGTCGGTTCAATCCTGCCGACATACCGGCAGTCACTGATCGTGCTCGCAGGCGGCAACCGCAGGGGCGCGGGCGCGGAACGTAACCAAGTGGTATTGCCCGTGAGGTTACTTACTCCTGGGAGCCTGGGTGTGATTGATGTCACAGTTTAGAAAGCGCGGCCATGGGACTGTTGGCCTTGAGAACAATGATTAATGGCTCTATATCGCAACGCTCGGACGGTTCGCGGGTCGGCCGCGAGGCTTGGCCGCCGCTCCGCTCACGACGTCCCCTGGACCTGCGATCGATTGTTATCTTCGCTTTGATGTGCACTTTCGTATCGACATGTTTTCAGGCTCGCGCCCTGGCACAGCAAACTCAGCAAGCCATGAACGTGCGACCCGTCGTCAGACGTGCGGAGCCGACTTATCCAGAAATGGCTCGCCGTGGACGATTGTCCGGGAGTGTGCGGTTGCGTGTAAAAGTCGCTGCGGACGACAACGTGGCGTCCATTCAGGCGTTGGGAGGAAATCCCGTCCTAATCCAGGCGGGCGTGGCCGCTGTCGAAAAATGGCGATGGAAAAGGGGATCCGGCGAGACCGAGGAGTTTGTACAAATCACTTTTGCGGGCCTGTAGTCGCAAGCGTTGAACTTCGTCCTGCAATTCAGCCGGCTCCGAATTACGAACCTCGTCTTCATGGGGCGGCCGGCGGTTCTTGGGCACTGGGAATTCCGACAATGTAGCGATAGAACGCAACTGTGCGGTTTGTTGAAGAAGCCACATTGCCACCGATCAGGATGCTGGCGTTCTTTCCGGTGCGCAGAATGCTGTAGTAGCGCCAAACCTTATCCGACTCGCGATCCAGAAAGTACACTGCCTGCAGTTCACCGGGACGGAAAATCGGCAGGAAATGAAACCGAATCGTGCTGAGGTTTTCGATCTCGAATACGAGTCGGCTCGCCGAAGCCTCCACGACATGCATTTCGTAGGTGGCCTTCGATAGGTTGTCGACCTGTTCAAAATAAAGTACGTTGCCTTGTCGGATCTCATCGGAGGTGAAATCTTTCCGGCGTTGACCGTGAGAAGCGTCGTTGAGCGCGTGGGCGTCTACGATCAACGTTTGCCACCGCTTGTGGGTGGTCGACCAGTAACTCAAGCCCGTGAGTTGCGAAATCCTCCCAATGTGGCGACGCAGGTCCCCAGCTTCTAAGGTGTAGGGGAATCGCGCGGCCACGCTCACCAAGGTTGAGAAACCAACTTCACTCCACCCGGTGCATGCTGGCGGCTTCCAGTCCCGGCCAAACTCTGATCTGCTCCATGATTTCACGACCGCCGAATCCGTCAGTCCGGGATATTGCGGAATTGGATCTTCTCCGCACGGCGGCTCCGGACCTAACCGAGGCTCAGCATCCATCGTCCTTTCGAAGGGCAGCGCAGCGAAAGAGCGGTTGGCGCGATTTCCCTGCGGGGATGGATAGGGCGCAACCGTCAACAACAGGAGCGCTGAGAACGTTGGTACAAGTCGCAGCCGGAGAAGTCTGGTCGTCACGCGCGTAATGGGTCCGAGTCGCCGAAGAGGTTGGCTTGGATCTATCAGCCAAAGTACCACGACAGTGTCTCAGTCGAACATGATGATTACCTGAATATGCACCGCACGGCGCGATTCAGAGAATTACCGGGAGGAGCCAATCGACCGCGCTTCGGGACTTGTTCGCCGCTGGCGTAACCTCGATCGGTGGAGCGTCAAAATATTCATCCGCTTGGGAACTTTCCCAAAAGGGGGATGCTAGGTACGGCCTTCCTGGTATTTGCCGATCGCGGGTCGCTGATCACGCCCGCGAGTTCGACAAGTACAGTTTCGTGCTGTCCGCTGTAAAGGTGACCCCGGGACCGGGCCGCGAGTCCCATGACTTTGAAGAAACGGAAACGTAATTCCGGGAATGCACGGAATATACTGACTGGCCGAAATGCCGAGCCGGAAAGAATCATCGCCTGGGTCAGGCCCTCGATTCAGTCCGGACATGAGGGTCTGTTTCCGTTGCTCTCATCGGAGAAAGGGTAAAGTGGGGCGCGAATGAAAACGTTCAACATTGCGGTGATCGCGGGCGACGGCATCGGGAAGGAAGTAGTTCCGGAGGGCATTGGGGTACTCGACGCCGCGGGCAAACGCTTTGGATTCCAATGCAACTGGCACGCATTCGATTGGAGCTGCGAAACCTACGGCAAGACCGGCAGGATGATGCCCGCCGACGGTATCGAGCAACTGCGGCCTTTCGACGCGATCTTCCTGGGAGCTGTGGGACATCCCAGTGTTCCCGATCATGTCTCGCTCTGGGGACTCCTGATTCCTATTCGCCGCAGCTTCCGCCAATACGTCAACCTGCGACCCGTGCGTTTGTTTGATGGCATTGAGACTCCCCTGAAGAACTGGAAGCCCGGTCAAATTGATTTCACCATCGTTCGGGAGAACAATGAAGGAGAGTATTCCAACATCGGCGGACGTCTTTACGAGGGGACGGACGACGAGATGGCGGTGCAACAGACTGTTTTCACGCGACGCGGGGTAAACCGTGTCCTGCGATTCGCCTTCGAGTTGGCTCGCACCCGAAACAAGCATCTGACCTCAGCCACAAAATCCAACGGAATTATTCACACCATGCCCTTCTGGGATGAATGCTTCCATGAGATGGCCGCGCAGTATCCCGACATCCGCACAGACCAGTTTCACATCGATATCCTGACCGCTCATTTTGTGCGCCATCCGGATTGGTTCGATGTGGTTGTCGGCTCCAATCTTTTTGGTGACATTCTTTCCGACCTGGGGCCGGCCGTGGTCGGATCGATTGGGATTGCTCCCTCCGCCAATCTCAATCCGGAAAAGGAATATCCATCCATGTTCGAGCCGGTGCACGGCTCCGCCCCGGATATTGCGGGGAAAGGGATCGCGAATCCAATCGGCCAGATCTGGTCGGGCGCCATGATGCTCCGACATCTTGGCGTTCCGGCCGCTGCCGACGCGGTAGAGAACGCGATCACCATGACGCTCGCGCAATCTGGAATCCGCACTCCGGATATCGGAGGGAACGCGAAGACCTGGGATCTTGGCCATGAAATCGCCGCGAGAACGCTAGCGACCAGCTCTTAAGACGATGACATCGGAAGGTTTGCAAACCATTCGAACGGGAAAGTCCCAGGAACTGAATTCGGGCTGGCAGGTCTGTGGCGAAACTATGGTCTGTGGCGAAACGATGGCTGCTCCCGATAACCAACGTCGCATCCGCCCGTAACACGGCGCCAAATGTTACGCCATGCCTACTTGGCCGGTCTGCCATTGTCGAGGCACAGAGCGACCAGTTCGGACATATTTGCTTCGCCCATGCACATGACTGTGTCTGCTCCACCCCAGTAGATTTTTACGGTTCCATCGGGCTCCGGAACGGCACCACACGTGAAGACCACGTTGTGCACATATCCAGTGATTTCCCAAGGATCCTCCGGCTGCAAAATCCACGAGTCGCCCACGCCGATGATCTTCGCAGGGTCGCCGAGATCATGAAGAGCAACCCCCAAGCGATAGACCGCTCCATCCATGGTTTGGAAAACTCCGTGATAGATGGAAAGCCAACCCTGGTCGGTCTTAATGGGGGGCGCACCGGGACCGATCTTCATTTCGTCCCAGTGATATTGCTCGGGCCTCATGATCAGCTGCGATTGTCCCCAATAGCGCAGATCCGGAGAATAAGAAATCCAGATTGACCAGGGCGCGATTTCCGAATGAGGGCGGTCAAGCCGGGCATAGAGCCCATCAAACTTCTCGGGAAAGATCACCACATTCCGGTAATCCGCCTCGGTGATTAGCGAAACCCTTTCCACCTGATTGAAGTCCCTCGTCTTGGCCAGGGCGATCCGCACTCCATTTCGTGAGTAAGCGCTGTAGGTGATGAGGTACTCCCCATCCAGCCGGGTCACGCGTGGATCCTCCACGCCGTACTCTTCATAAGCGGCAAAAGGGCTGTTCCGGTCAGGAGTCAGAAAAGGCTGTGGATCGGCGGTGAAACGGAATCCATCGGGACTGCGTGCCAAACCAAGGATGGACCGGCCGGTGCGGAGGTGCGAGCGGAATAGCATGATGTATTCGTTCCCGTGCTTCACGACCGCCGCGTTGTGCACGGTTTCTACCGGATACGGGATCTCGGCCTTGGTGAGGATGGGGTTGTGGCGGTACCGCCTGACAATATCCGGCTTCATGGTCGTCTCCTCGCCTCCAGATCAAAGATCGTTGAGTACACCCGCTCGTATGCCTCCACCATAGTGTCGATCGAGAAGTATTGTTGGACGCGCCTGCGGCAGGCTCGACGGTCGATTTCAGATATTCGCCCCAGGGCCCGAACTGCTTCAGCGACGTTGCCCACCAGAAAACCGGTCTCCCCTTCCTTGATCACTTCCCTGCACGAGCCGAGGTCCATTGCGATAACCGGCACCCCAGCGGCATTGGCTTCGACCAGGACCAGTCCGAATCGTTCCGGGATGGTGTTCAGATGCAGGAGAACGCGGGCGCGCGCAAACAGTTCGTTCTTGCCCGTCACGTCCACCGGTCCGATATAGCGGATGTTTTGATCGTCCAGATGTGGCTCGACCTGCTCCCGGAAATACACTTCATCCTGGACAATACCTGCGATCATCAGCCGCATTCCGCTCCGACGGGCGACCTCGATCGCCAGATGAACCCCTTTGTCCGGGTGGATGCGGCCCAGGAAAATCAGGTCTTCGCCACCCCGGTCCTGCAAGGGATACAACGAGAGGTCGATGCCGTTGTAGACGGTCGCCAGGTAATTCAGCCCTGTGGCTCGGTCCGAGTCGCTGACCGAAACGAAATATCCATCACGATATTTATGATAGATGGGCATGATCTGGGGTGACGAGAATCCGTGGATGGTCGTCAGGACCGGTGTGCGAATCAGCCGGGTGTAGGTCAACGCCATGAAGTCGTAGTGGCTGTGGATGAGATCAAACTCGCCAGCGTGCTCGAACGCTTCGGAGATATGAAGGTATTCGGCTACTTTCGGATCGACGGTGGCATCCTCTTCATATCCCTTGTCCACCACCGCATGCAGATGCGCGCGGGTCAAAGAATCGCCACTGGCGAACAAGGTCACGTCCCATCCGCGGGCGACCAGCCCTTCGGTGATGTTGCTCGCCACAGTTTCCCACGCGCCGTATTGGCGAGGAGGAGTGCGCCAGGCTATCGGCGACAGGACAGCCACTCGCTTATTGGGGTCTCTCATGCTGTTCGACGGCACCCTTACTCCATGGCCGCCAGCACTTCGTCGAGGGGAACAGTAGCGAAACCAGTGGCGTGATCGGCCATGCCATAGGGAATGATCAGCTCACCGTTGTGGACGAGAGCGCCACAGGTGTAGACGACGTTCGGCACGTATCCTTTGCGCTCCTTTTCGTCCGGCTTCAGCAACGGTTCGCGCAGGCGGCCGATCACTTTGCCAGGATTGTCGCGATCGAGAAGGAACGCCCCGATGCAATACGTTCGCAAGGGGCCGACTCCATGGCTGAGAACCAGCCAGCCGGCTTCGGTCTCAATGGGGGACCCGCAATTCCCAAGCTGCACCAGCTCCCAGGGGAACATTGGTTTCAGCAGCGCCTTGCTTTCATACCAGAAGTGGACATTATCAGAAAACATCAGGTAGATGTTTTCATTGTCCTGGCGGGAGAGCATGGCGTAGAGGCCATTGATCTTCCGGGGGAACAGAGCCATGCCTTTGTTCTTGGCTGCCGGACCGTTCAAAGTGATGAACCGAAAGAGCAGGAAGTCAGAAGTCTCCACTAGCTCTGGAAAGATTACCTTGCCATCGAAGGCCGTGAAGGTCGCGTAATAGACGTAGCTGCCGTCCTCGTTCTGAAAACGGACAAACCGTGCGTCTTCGATGCCGTTGCGTTGCGAGGGCGTCGCGGGAAAAAGAATACGTTCGGACAACGGCTGTTCGGATTGAAACTGCACCTCGTAATTGGACTGGGCCAGCATCAAAATGCCCCGGATCGCCTCCTGGTCCGACAAGCGCGACTGCTTCATTTCGACTTCGAGATGGGCGCGCAGTTCTTCCAGTGAGAATCGTTCCCCATACTTGTCCATGATCCGGCGCGTGAATCCGCTGGTCAATCCCAGCTCAAAGAGCTTCCGCTCGAACAGCGCCTTCTCGTAGTGGGGATTTGGGATTTGACGCGGCTCGGTGAGAAAGCCGGTTGGGGTTTCGATCTCGATCCGGTTGTCAGAATGGATTCTACCCGTCCGAAAAGTGATGGAGGAAATGTGTCCTTCCCCGGTGGCGCGCAGGCTGAGGATAAAACGCAAAGCGCCGGGAGGAAGATCCAATTGGTCAGGGTGCGGAACGATGGACGGATTAAAAAGGGCTGCAGACTCCAAGGAGAATTCGCAAACGAAATAGGCACCGATCAACAGCTGCCTCTGTTGGGAAATCTTCTCATCGGTCAACACGAGGTCGCGGACCTGCTCGAACCGTTCCAGGAACGATCTGTGGATTTGCTGGTGTCGCCGCGAGAATTCAGCGGATATCTCCTCCAGCAGTGGCCCAACCTGGCTTTCCGGAAGCGACATGATTCTGGCGATAATCCTGCCAGCTCGCTCGGGAGTTTCCGGTCTGAACGGGCGCAGAAGAACGCGGGACTGGTCCGGGCGGAGGATCGTGCCCGTGCGATGGACGTGCATCGAAGTAGTGATCATGGACTGGCGATGGTTGAGATACGCGAACGGAGATCGTGATTACTGAAAATGGCGATTATTCCGGAGTATTGAGACTCTTGCACCCTCCGCACTCCAACCCAGGAACTCCGAAACATCCTGGCTGAAACTGTACACAATCCTATTCGGTAAGAATGGGACCGTCTGTTCCAAACCGCTCACATTGGGAGAGGCACAGACCCCGTCGCTGAGACCTGCCTGATTGCGCGGCGCTCCGAAGCCTTCGGTGATCAAGTTCTAAACTTGCATGCCCAATCCACCCGCTGCGCCCCTTCCTTCTCGAGTGGACATCAGCTTAGGTAGTGCAACGACTTTGCAGTTCGTGGGGTCTTCATACCTTGACGGCTTAATCTCGCCCGAGGGAGACGGTTTTATCCGCGTTCGCTCGAAAAATCACGATTCCCCTTTGACTTCAAAACCCCATAGTGCGAGCAAATTTGACGGCACGTATTTGTGATCCTTGTTCTTTCGCGCCCAATCCCTGAGCGGAACCGAAGTGCCGTATTGTTGCGGGGACAGGCATAATTGCTCCACCACCTCTTCGAATGAGGTGACTCCACTGTAAGGACCGGCATTCAATTCCGGCTTACCCCAATTCGGATTGCCTCGCTTCTTTGCCACTGACACTCCCTCGGATTTCCTGATGTTTAGGCCTGACCGTCTCAGTTCTTTGGCGAACGGATGCACACCCACCGATGCTCTTCCAATTCACATTTCGGGGGGACCCCTTCGGATCGCCGACAGTGTCGGCCTTCCGCTGTTTGCTAACCTTGGATCGATCATTGGGACACCCTTTGGTGTTACCGCCTGAGGAGGAGCGTATTTCAGATGAGCTGACTTTACTTCCGGGAATCTGAAAGAGGAAAGCAGGACTCACTCACTCTCAACCATACGCCCCGACCTCGAGCCCGTCCATCACCATATATCCAGGGTCCAGACACCTCTAGTATCGTGCGAATCCTGAATCTATTGTGCCAGACGGACAGCCCTTCAGTTGATTTACTTCAGGCAGGCGCATCAAACCCACTCGCAGCGCAGCGCCAGGAGAAAGCTCCGTGGAGATCATTTCCTGATGCTTCGTCAACATCGCTTCCAACACGACTTGCCAGATTTCAGGCGTTCGTCGTCGAAGCAGGCTCACCCCTTAAACATGCAGCGGTGGGCATCAATACGGGCTTGATGGTTGGAACAGACTCGGGCCGCGTCACTCCCTGCCCAAAGCCGAGCTTTGGCAATGTCCGCCGCAGGGTGTCGGTGGGCTACTCGGAAATCCGGTGCCTCCGAGGGATTGTGGAATTTCTCTCGGAGGCCCTTTTTTCAGAAGGTAGGATCATGAGGGGTCGGCTGCCCCTCGCTGTCCTGTTTGCCATGCGCTTACTGCTTTCCTTACCTCGTGGAACGGGAAAGTCTACTTATTCCTGCTGGGGTCATCATCTGGATTGATGTAATTAAACTGCAGAGGTGAACTTCCGTGGACCTGCACTACGGCCTCCCCGCAGGCCATCGCGTAGTGGTGCATCTCAGGATCGAGAAAGGCAAAACTGCCAGCCGTGAACGCGGCCATTTTGTCCTTATTAAAAACATCTCCCATCCCGACTTTGAATGTTCCTGAAATGACCGTTACATTTTCTCGCAGGGGATGGAAGTGAGGTGCAATCCGGTATCCGTCCGGCATCTTCAGACGCACCGTATAGTCACCGTGAGATGCGCCCGGATCGCCCTCAAGCACTGCGAATTGCGCTCCCGGCGCTATGAAAGGCGGCGGCGGGCCCCATGGAATGGTATCTGGTGTGAATGCGTGTTTTTCGTGAGAACTGGGCTGTGCGGCAATGGTAAGGAATCGGCCCGCGCAACCGACCAATGCGACTAGCGCGAGCATGACGTAAAGGTTTCGTTTCATGAATTCTGCCTCCCCTGTTGATCTGGATCGGGAAGCATCATCGCTTGCCGCGGGGGACCTTCCAATGAAGCCGGGATACACTTTGCATATCTTTCGTGTATCGTCGCAACTTGCTGAATCTTAGAGGATAATGTCAAGGTGGAGAAGCTGGTGCACCATTCGAAACGAGCCCTTCGCGAAGTGGAACTCGACCTCGGGCGCTACGAACTTCGGCGCTTTGGGCGACGGGTAAAGCTCGAGAAGAAGCCTATGGAACTGCTCATTTTCCTGGTCGGGCGGCGAGAGCAAATGGTGTCGCGCGCAGACATTGTCAACAAACTATGGCATTCGGATCTGTTTATCGACACCGACAGGAACGTCAACAACATTGTGCGCAAGCTGCGGACTGCTCTGGGGGACAACTCCCTCAAACCGCGCTTTATCGAAACCGTAGTTGGCAAAGGGTACCGCTTCATCGGGCCGGTACGGGTGATCGACGCCCAATATCCTCGCGCTTATCTCGGACAAGATTCTGCGCGCCCCCCCAACCGCGAGAATGCCGGCGAGTGGAGTGAGCGCTCGTCCCTTGCGGTGTTGCCGTTGCTGGTTTTGGGGAAGGCTACGGACGACCATGGCCTGAGTCTGGGATTCGCAGACGCAGTGGTTTCGCAGCTTGGAAATCTGCAAGGTGTGGACGTGCTGCCGACCTCGCTGGTACTGAATCTGCCTCTCGATGCAACCCCTTCCGACATCGCTTCGCGCCTGGGCATCCGTTTTGTGGTCCATGGCGCCATTCAGATGTCCAAAGGGCAATGGCGTCTCTCCCTGGAGATGTTTGACGCATATTTGCAGAGGGCCTGCTTCTCGAGAAAATGCGATTTAGACCTGAACCGACGGTCCGGTCTCGAAGACAATATCGCGAAACAACTCGCGGGGGCATTGAAGAGGCCGTTGGGTTCAGCGCCGGCCCCGCAAAGCCCACGCTACAGCCGGGACCCGTTGGCTTATGCGGAATTCATGCGAGGCTACCGGCTCAGCGCCTCCGGCGATGCGTCCATGTTGGACAAAGCCAGCCAACACCTCACTAACGCCGTGACTCGAGACCCTGCTTTCGCCCTCGCCCACGCCACTCTCTCGTTCGCGTATACGACTCGCCATTTCGAATTCGACCCAGCCAGCTTGTGGCTTGAGAAGGCTGAATTCCATTGCCGGCGCGCACTGGACATAGACCCGAACCTTCCCGAAGGATACGTCGCCCGCGCTTTTCTGCTGTGGGGACCATCGAAAAACTTCCAGCACCTGGAGGCCATCGCCGATCTCAGGCGCGCCCTCACCCTGCAGAAGAACTTGCCCCATGCTTATAACCGCCTCGGCACCATCCTGGCGCATATCGGACTGCTCGAGCACGCTCGTGAAATGTACGAAAGGGGACGGCCATTTAATCCCCAAAAAGCCGTGAGTCCAAGCATCCTCCAAGTCCATGTCTGGAGCCGTGAATACGAACTGGCAAGAGAGAAGATCGAAGCCTGGCGGGGGGGAAATCCAGGCAACAAGTACGCGATCTATTTTGCCCCGCAGCCGGCGATGATGACCGGGAACTGGAAAGAGGCAAAAAAACTGCTCGATGAAGCCCTGCAGCTTTTGCCCGAGGAGCCGCTCATCATCAGCTTGCAGGGTGTCTTTTATGCCCTGACGGGGCAAGCCGAACCAGCGCTCGAGTGCATGAACAGGGCCTGTGCGAGTCCAAAATCCTTTGGGCACGCCCACCATACCTACTATCAGATTGCTTGTATTCTCGCCCTGATCGGGCGACGCGCAACCGCGTTTGAGTGGCTTGAGCGCAGTGTCGGCACGGGATTCGGGTGCTGGCCCTTTTTTCTGAAAGACCCTTGTCTCCAGAATCTTCGCGGCCTTCCCGAGTTTGAACTCCTGATCAGTGCTTTACAGGCCAAGTATCCAGACCATTTGGGATTGCTGTAGTGGCGGCAGCTGAGCGATTGGGGAAGACAAGGTCAGGCGGATCGTCGGCCATTGGGTGAGGGATGGGCTACTCCGATCTGGCGTAGAAAGTGCAGCATTCACACTAGGCCAAATCTCCTGCCATAGTCGTACAAATTGCACGCCCAGGCCATGATCCAGGCGTCTCATTCAACTGCTGCTATGTGTTTTTCAATTGGCCCAAGGAATGCTCTCTAATCGCCGGGTCACGGTATGAATGGCTGGCTGATCGTCGGAGCATTTGTCGCACTACAGTGTTGTAGCGCGATCGCTCAGGAAAATTCCCATCCCGGAGTGATCCCGCTCAATTCGATTGTCGATGCCCTCGAAAAGACCCAAGCAACCGCTCATTCGCAAGTTTCCTATCAATTGATTCGCGAGTATCGACTGTCCGGCTCTCAGGATTCGCGCTCTGATTCGGAGGTCGTGGCGGAAGTAGACTTCAGGCCACCCGCAACCAAGAATTACAGGATTCATCGATCGTCAGGGAGCGACCGGGGACAGCAGATTGTAAAGCGTGTACTGGAACGTGAGGTAGCATCGAGCAGTAATCCAGCGGACACCGCTCTGACGCGAGCGAACTATGACTTCAGCTATGTCGGTGAGGCAACTCAGGACAACCAACCCTGTTACCTCTTGAGATTGAAGCCGAAGCGAAAAGAGGCCGACCTGATTTCAGGGCAGGTCTGGATCGATGAGCATTCCTTCGTCGTGCGCTACATTGAGGGAGAGCTTGCGAAGAGCCCTTCCTGGTGGATAAAAAAAGTTCGTATCCATCTCACCTTTGCCGATGTCGACGGAACGTGGCTGCAAACTCGTATGGAGGCTACGGCAGACGTGCGCATTGCGGGTCCTCATACCTTGACCTCGCGCATTCTCGACTACCGCACCTCCAATGAAGTTGCGTCTGCCAGGACCGGCATCCAGTCTGCGGTTCGCAAGCCGTAGCGCAGACCCAGCCGAGAAAAAGGCGGACCGAAGTCCGCCTTTCCAAGCACCGATGCTGGCTCCGCCTAGAACTCGTACCGCAACGCAAACTGCATGACACGGGGTTGGGTCAGCAGGCCCGTGTAGTTGCCGAAGGTACTCGCGTTGGTGAGTGACAAAGACAGGGCTTGCACGTTAAAGCGAGTCAGGTTCAACACATTGAAGACCTGCCATTGGAATCGGATGCCCTGGGACTCGCGCAACTTCCACTGCTTGCTCAGTCCCAGGTCCAGACCAGCGAAGCCATCGCCACGGAGCGTGTTGCGTTGTCCGCTTTCTCCGGGGAAGTCCTGGCGGAAAGCGCCAATGGCATTCGGACCCGTCGGGTCAGCGAACAGGTTCACGCTTCCGTCCGCTGCTCTGGTTTTATGGGTCTTGGGTGTTCCGATGGTGGTTGCGAAACCGCCCAGCTCCCAGTTGGTCGGCCAATTGGCCCCGTTTGAAGCGCTTACTGGAAAGCCGCTGGTCCAACGAGCTACACCGGAAAGTTCCCAACCTCCGATAACGGCATCGACCAAACGTCCGGAATCACGGGCAATGTATTTGCCCCTGCCGAAGGGTAATTCAGCAATCCAATTTGCATTGATCTGGTGAGTGGTATCGAAGTCGGAGATGCCACGGTGTTGATTAGGGTCCCAGACGTTGATGACCTGACCACCCAGCCCGCCGGTTGTGCCCTGGATCCGTTGCGCGTCCGAGGCCAGGTCGATCGACTTCGAGAACGTGTAGTTGAAGTCGAACTGCACCCCCTGCGACATGTTCTTGCGCAGGTTGAGTTGCAACGCGTGATAGCTGGAATTGCTGTTCGACCTCCACGCATATAAGGATGCAAACTGCGGGCTCAGCCAGGTGTAGGCCGACTGGGTGCCTGCGTTGGGTTCGCTGGCGCCAATGCCTTGGTAAAAGAGGTTTGGATCGTTCAGATCCCTGATCCCGATCTGATCCAGTACCTGGATAGTCGTCGTTTCTCCTACCCCCCCTACAAAGGGGCAGTTCCGGTCGTAAACGGCCTGGGCCGCGCTTGTGGTGCCGAGAACGATCGGATTGCCAAGCGAGTCGGTACCGGTGCACCTTCGCATGATGTACATGCCACCCGGCCCTAACGGCTGGATCATGTTGGCCCAATATTGGGCTGCTGCGCCGATGGTCGATGGGTCAAAATCCTGGCTGAGCACGCCGTTCCGGGCGGCTTCCGAAAGTGGCCGGATTGCCTTGAAGTAATCCAGACCGGATTTCGGATCCACCAGATCCAGCGGCATGGCCAAATCAGTCTGCGTCAGCAGCCGGCGAGCAAGGCGTCCCACGTAAGTCGCCTGCACGCCGAAACCGTGTGGCAGTTCATGTCCCACTGAGAAGTCCAGCATGTAGGAGTAGGGTGTTTTCAGCTTGTCATCCATACCCCAATACACCTGGAATGCATCGGCGGGGAACGCTGTGGGGAATGTCCCGCCCGGACTGGCGGCGAAAATCTGGTTGCCGTCATAATCGGTGTGCGGAATGGTGTGCAGGTCCGTCAGGCGCGGTGCGCTTTCCAATGTCTGCACGCCTCCTCCATTGCTCAGACTTGTCGCCATTCCGAACGAACCCTGCTGATCAAATGTGGACAGCAAAGTTTGGCCGAGGTGGTCATAGACCATTCCGAACCCGGCGCGTACTGTGGTTTTCGCTTCCGGACTCCAGGCAATGGCCAGGCGGGGAGCAAAGTCCTTCTTGTCCCGGTGATAGAACCCCGCTTTTCCGTTTGCAGGACCCGCCAAGTCGAAAGACAACAGTGGGCTTTGGTTTGACGGAATTCCTTGCAGCATGTTCGCGCGGCGTTGGTTGAACCAATCGCTCAAGCTGATGGTCGGGGATACCTGCAATCCGCTGGTCTCCCATGGCGGAGAAAACAGGGAATAGCGAAGGCCGAAGGTGACGGTCAGATTCGGCCGCACTTTCCAACTGTCCTGCCCGTAGAACTCATAAGAGTTCTGCGCGAATCGCCGCTTTACCGGTGCTCCGTCGGGCAAAGCGGCGCCTGAGCGCTGGAAGTTGTACTGCGCGTCCACCTCAGCCACCATTCCTAGCAGTGTAGACAACGGGTAATCGTAGCCTTGAGCAAAATCGGGGAGGACCTCAGGGAATCCATTGGCGCCCGGGTCCATGTGATCCGCGCCTTGGCCCACCATGCCTCCGGTGTCGAGCCAGGAAGCGTTGGTTACACCCTGGCTAAAGGAGTTGACGAAGCTGGATTGCGGCTGGCGCGCGAAGCCAATGTTCGTGCCGAACTGCAGCGTGTGCTTTCCTCTGGACCAGGAAATGTCGTCGACCAGGTTGTGAATAGGAACCTGGAAGCTCTTGCTGCGGACGACGGCCAAGTCGGAATTGTCACCGACCTCGTTGTTGTTCAGCGTGCGGAAGAAGATGAACTGTTGGGTGTCGTTGTTTCCGATCCTGCCGAAACTCTGCCGTGTGAACCCCCAACGGAACGTATTAAGAAGATTGTTGCTCAGGGCAGCGGAATAGCCTACTGAAAAGCCCTTGCTATAGTCCACAAAACTCTGCAGCGGCGGGGTTCCCGGCAAATACGGAACGTCATTCCGGTTGTCATTGCGCAATCCACCTCGCCAATACAACGTATGAGTGCCGCTGGCGTTCAGTTTGTAATCTACGCGCGCGATATACCAGTCATGATCGTCGGCAATCGGTCCTTTAAAGCGATACCCCTGAAAATTAACGCCGTAGCCAACCGAATTGTCATTCGGATGCGGGAAGGTCTGAAGATACGTGAGCATCACCGGGTTGGGACCTTTCGGGGCCGCTGTCACCGGGTCCATGCTGCTGAGATCGTTCGGCGACAGCCCAAAGTAGCCCGCTTGAACCGGGTATGATTGCCCGCTCACACCCTGCACGGTCCCGCCACCGCACCGGGGCTCGGCCGGATCGTTGCATTGATACATCATGACCCCGTCTCGGAACGCATCGGTAGGCACCACCCGCAGCGCGCTGTGTTCTTCGCGCTGGCGGCCGCCCTCGTAGTTGGCAAAGAAGAACAGACGGTTCTTGATGATGGGTCCGCCCACCGCCGCGCCGAAAATATTGCGAATCAGTTTGGGCGGACTATTGCTTTCTCCCGATGCGATCTGCGACTGCTTCACAAAGTAGTCGTTGGCGCTGGTGACTGTGTTGCGGTGATATTCATAGACAGCGCCGTGAAAGCTGTTGGTGCCGCTCTTGGTGACAAGCGAAACCTGCGCACCTGACGATCGTCCCTGGTCAGCGTTGTAATTGCTGGTGGTTACGCGGAACTCCTGCACTGAATCGCCGGTAATCGGCAGCACCGCGTTAAACGCTTCGCCATTGGCATTGTCATTTACGTCCACACCGTCGAGCGTGATGTTGCTCTGGTCGCTGCGGGCGCCGTTCACGGCCCCACTGCGAGTGTCCACGGTTTTATTGATGTCGGGTCGATTTCCCGTATAGGCAACGCCCGCCTGCAATGAGAGTAGATCGGGGACGTTGCGACCTTCCATGGGAAGCGACTTGACCTGGTTCTCGCTAAAAGCGTTTCCCACCGATGCGTCGGTGGTATTGATGACCGGGGCTGCGCCAGTCACTTCGACAGTCTCGGTTGCGGCGCCTACGTCGAGTTTCACATTGATGGTGGAGGGAGTGTCGACCAGTAACTGGATCTGCTTCTGTTCCGCCTTGCGGAAGCCCGACATGGCAACCGTGAGCTGATAGGTCCCGGGCTGCAATTGCAGAAATTCGTAACCCCCGGAGGGGCTGGTCGTGACTGTGCGCGAGAAGCCACGCTCCGGGCTGGAGAGCGTTACCTGGGCACCGGAGAGCGTTGCCTGGGTCGGATCGGTGATGGTTCCACGCAGGGAGGTAGTGCCCGACTGAGCCAATGCGAATATGCTGATCGCAATCAGAAACCCGAACAGGCGAGTTACTGCAGATGAGACTGAGCGCATGGAAAAACTCCTCGCACCCGGATGCGGGTGTTTCTTTTGGGTTGCCGGTTCACGAAGTCATTAATTCGTGAGCAACCTGATGGCTGGGGATTTTGCTTGGAAAGGATGGAAACTTACAAGACAAAAATGCTTGAAGTGAATCGCCTGAAGTTAAAGAAAGTAAACGACTTAACTATACACTGCAAGGTTGTTATGTGTCCGGAAGCTAGCGCCGGCCTGGTCATCGGTGTTTGCTGCGGCGGCCTTGCATCATGACAACATGTTTTACTGAACGCTTCGGGCCTGGAGGGCCTTTGATTCTGAGTGGCGCGCGGCCTGTGAAGACGAGGGCCCGACGGAACCGTTTCACATGATGCATTTCGCGGCGCTCAAACGAGAATTCACAGACTGGAACGCTCTCACCGTATCAATCCGCGGCGTAAATCGGTCAACCTTCGACGACCGTTTCGGTGACGCCAGGGTTCGAGCGGCCACGTGTGGCGGAACTGCTGCGGGCGGGGATGCTGTCGCCGGTGTATCACGGCGAGCAGAGCACGCGCACCTTGCAACAGCTTCCCTGCGCGGGAAAACGCCCGGAATGAGGACCTCCGACACTACAAAAGCAGTACAAAATTCCGGGATTCAACGTAGCGGTTGGAAAATCAGGACAAA
>CAWGSE010000001.1:325000-703057 GCA_963825205.1 uncultured Acidobacteriota bacterium | reverse complement strand
CATTTCATCAAAATCCCCTGCTATAAACTTACGGCATGAACTTCGGGCATCCCTTCCGCATTTGGACGGCGGTCGTGGTTCTCGTGCTTTCCTTACTGCCGATCGATCTGGCGGGGGAATGCGTTGTTTCTAAGCCTCTGCCAGTTCATCGAATTTGTGGTCAAGTTCTGATGCAAGGCCAACCACTACGGGGGACACTTAGACTCACCAAACGTAACGTAAAGGGAAGCGCGAAATTGTTTGAGCGAATCGAGAAGACTGATGATGAGGGTCAATTCGACTTTCGCGACGTACCCACCGGAAAATATGCAATGCGGCTCACGCCGGGAGAGTCGACAGAAATTAGAGAGGTCTTCGTCCCGGTCTTCTTGGATTTGCGCCATCCGCAGCGTAAAGATGCTTGCATGAAGCCGATAGATTTGAAGCTGGATTTGCTGCCCGAGCCGTGCGTGAGTCCCGAACTGCGAAAGATGCCGAAATAAGCTGTCGCGTCACAGACTGGCGACAAATCGCCATCTCTAACAATGTCGGCGGTGTCAAGACGTTTTCGAGCACACTGCGGCATCCGCTCCGAGAAGAGCGCCATTTCGCTCTTAGTTGAGATTTGCCAGACCAACCTTGGGCTCGCTTCTAATCGTTGCGGGTCAGGCACTCAGTCCGACCCAACCATCTCTTCGATCGCAACTCGATCATGATTACTTCTTCGAACTCCCCGCCCGAGCGGGGAGCGGGATGCCCAATCATTACGTCGGTGATTTACTGCACACCATGGCGATTTCCGGGCTCTCCCGCGTGCGAACCGAGTTGCTGCATCTTTTCGTAGTCCCAGCCGCGCCGCCACATCCAGTACAACGCGACCGCCAGTTTCCGGGCCATGGCGACCTTGGCGATCTTCCGCCCGCGCCGCATGGCCAGATGAAAGAACTGGCTGCGCCACTGCATCTGGCTGCGCACCGTGACCTGCGCGGCTTCCACCAGCAGGAAGCGCAACAGAACGTTCCCCTGCTTGCTGATGTGGCCCAGCCGGCGTCGGTCTCCGCTGGACTCTTCCGCCGGCACCAGCCCCACGTAGCTGGCGATTTGCTTGGCGCACGGGAAACGCTCTGGGGTTCCAATCACTAACTCGTACGCCAGCGCGGTCAGCGCGCCCACTCCGGGATGCGTCTGGAGCCGCCGCGCTATGGGTCGCGTCTCCACCACCTCTTCCAGCCGGCGGGTCAGTTCCTGAATCTTCGGCGTGAGTTGGTCGAGCAAGTCGAGCAGATCCTGGCGCCGTCGACTGGCCCACGGGGCAAGCACCAACGATTCCAGCTGCGCACGACCGGCCGGCCGCCACAGAGCCTTCTTGCGGCGAAGTCCCTCGTTCAGCGCCACCACGTGCAGCTGATTCATAACGCGCGTGCGCATCTGTACCAGCCGGTGACGATGCCACAACAGTTGCCGCAGATCGCGGTTCTCCGCATCCGGCACCCACAGACTCGGAAAGCGATCTTCCAGCAGTAAGCGCAGCAGCAGTTGGGCATCCTGGCGATCGGTCTTTTGCTTGCGCACCCGTTTGGCACGAATCTGGGCTGCGTCTCCGATGAGTAACTCGCCACCCAACTCCTGCAGCAGACGCTCGAACCAGCGCGCGTGTCCGCTGGCTTCCATGCCTACCCGCAGTTGCATTCCGCGCCCGCGCAGTTCGCGATAGAACTGCTCGGCCTCTTCCTTGTGTCCCAGTCGGCGCTCGCCCACTTCGCCCGTGTCGGTGTCCACATAGGCAATTTGTTGGAAGCCCGGGTGGTAATCACAGCCTATAATCATCATGTTCGGCTCCTTTCTCCCGAGCCCTTTGTTGGTTTGGCACCACAAAGTTTACTCGGGCCCAGGAGCCGACATTGTTATGGAATCATTACACCAATAACCCCCCTTTCCCACCGAATCCCGGTTTGCGGACCCTTTCTAGGGTGAGAATGGGGCATGCCCTACTCAACGGCGGACCAAATTGCTGAGGCCCTTGGCGTTGATCGGCGGCGCGTGTTTGAGTACGTGAAAACGGGCATGCCCCGAACAGCGCCGGGCCGCTTTGATGAGAATGTCTGCTTGCGTTGGATGGTGCGCCATCAGGCCGAGTTGATCAAGCGGGCAACGCGCCAAGGGCACGGTGACCAAAAATCGGAATCGGCGCGCACGATTCCGAAAGTCACACTTGCCAATCTGCAAATCACGCCGGACCAATCAAGCGCGTGGCAAAAAGTGGCCGCAATCCTGAGCGAATTGTGGTGCCGTTGTGGTACGGCGCGTTTCGGTCCTTTTCAGGTGTTGTGGAAATGTGCGCGGGACCCGCGTAAACATTGGGGAAACAATGGTAGGCCCGAATGGACTCGAACCATCGACCTCTTCCGTGTCAAGGAAGCGCTCTAACCAGACTGAGCTACGGGCCTACATGCGAACGGTTCTGATTTTAATTCTACGGGCAGCGGGCAATTCCGGCAACGTTTGGCTCTCGGCCCGACGTACGCGGAATCGCGGGCTGATCACGGGCTGGAGAATTCTTGGTGTTCTCTCGAGCTTTATGGAAACAACCGCCGTCCGAGTGCTCTCGGATTTCTGGTTTCTACCGTGTCAAGGTAGCCCTCTAACTAACGGAGCTACGCGCCTGTTTGCAGGCAATATTTCAAGGTTAACGGAGCACGATTTGAGCGGCATGGGCGCGCTCAGCGCAGAGCGGTGACAACGCGCACGCCAGCGTCAAGGTTCATCGAGAGATTCGGGCTCAATCCCGATATTGGTCTCTCCGGCTGCTTTCTTCTCCTGATATTTCTTGACCCAAGCAGCAAAACTTTTTCCCGCAGCCGTGTCTTTGCCAGTGAACGCGAGCGCGGCGATGTCGGAATAGGCAATGCGCACTTTGTCCGGCCGGCCCCTCGGAATCATGCGCGCGTAGCAGTCTGCCAGGGTGGCGCCATCATTGCGGCGGTCGAACACATAGCCTTCCAGTTTGTCGCCATTTTTCAGAGTGACCGTGAGGTCGCCGCGATAATCAAACGCTTTCTCGAGAGCCGCGCGAATCTCTGCATCCGTGGCCAGGGCCGGAATCCAGCCTTCCAGGTTTTCGTGAGCGAAGCCGAGTTTGTCTTCGTCAGGCACGACGGCTGCCCGAGTGACAGGAGGAGTGGAATCTGGCATTGGCGATCGATTCTCGATCAGGCGTCGGGCGCCGCGCCGATTTGCACCAGCGGTCCCGAATTTCGCTGCGGCGTCATGGGCGTATCGTCATCGACATCCGGATCGGAATATTCATCAAACAGGGTCGCGCGCACCGTCGCCGCGAAGCCCCTCAAGGATCCGAATGTGTCACTCACGGCGCTAGCTTCATATCCGCTGTGCACCATGCAATTGGCGCACTTTGGATTGCCGCTCTCGGTGCCGTACTGTTCCCACTTAGTTTCGCTCAGCAGTTCCTGGAAGGTGTCGGCATAGCCGTCCTGCAGCAGATAGCACGGTTTCTGCCAGCCAAAAATGTTGTACGTCGGCATGCCCCAGGGCGTGCACTGGTACTCGCGGCGCCCCATCAGGTACTCGAGAAACAACGGGCTCATGTTAAAACGCCACTTTTTACGCCGATTGCTCAAAATCCGGCGGAACAGATTGCGCGTTTTTTTCTTGCTCAGGAAGTGATCCTGGTCGGGCGCCTTGTCGTAGGTATAGCCCGGTGAGAGCATCATGCCCTCGACTCCCAGCTCCATCATTTCGTCGAAAAACTCGCGCACGCTCTTCGGATCCGCGCCGTCGAACAGGGTGGTGTTGGTGGTCAGACGAAAACCGCGCTCCAGAGCCTCGCGAATGCCCTCCACCGCCTTGTCGTAGGTTCCCTCGCGGCACACCGCGAAGTCGTGGTGCTCGCGCAGCCCGTCCATGTGTACGACGAAGGAAAAATACTTGCTGGGCTTGAACTGATCGATTTTTTCCTTCAGCAGCAGGCCGTTGGTGCAGAGGTAGACATACTTCTTGCGGGCCACCAACCCTTCCACGATTTCGGCAATCTGCGGATGCATCAGGGGTTCGCCACCCGGGATGCTGACGAGCGGCGTACCGCATTCGTCCACCGCCTTAAAACACTGCTCCGGAGTCAGATCGGTCTTCAGGATGTGCGCCGGGTACTGGATCTTGCCGCAGCCAGCACAGGCCAGATTGCAACGCAACAGCGGCTCGAGCATCAGCACCACGGGAAACTGTTTCCGCCCCCGCAGTTTCTGCCCGATGACGTAGCTCGCCACCGTCCACATCTGAGACACAGGTACGCCCATACTTGGGGTTTTTCCTCTCTAAATGAGCAATTTGGCCAACTGCCGACCCCGCAGACCAGACAGCTTAGATGACACCGGGTGCTTTAATGATACTGGATAAAACGGCACCCGGCCAGTTACTCCGAGACTATCGGGCCGGAAGAAATCCGGCCCCGTACGCCTGTGTCCGAGCACTGAAATGACTCATTTTCAGCGGCTTACAGTCCCCAAGGGCCCGTTCTGGCCGGCTGAAAACTACCCGCCTCACAGATTTACCGCGGCTTGGTGATTGCGCCCTCCGACGCCGAATGCACCAGCGCGGCGTACTTGGCAAACACCCCCGTGGGATACTTCGGTTTGGGCGCTTTCCACTCCGCCAGGCGGTGCTTTAGGGTCGCATCATTTATCTCCACCTCCAGCCGGCGTTGATTTACGTCGATATGGACAGTGTCTCCCTCCTGGAGCGCCGCGATGGGACCGCCCAGCGCGGCCTCCGGCGAGACGTGTCCGATCATGAGGCCGCGCGTCGCTCCGCTGAACCGGCCGTCGGTGAGCAAAGCCACCGAGTCCCCCAGCCCCTCACCGACAATTGCCGCGGTCACACCCAGCATCTCGCGCATCCCCGGGCCGCCCTTTGGACCTTCATTGCGGATGACCACCACATCTCCCGCTTTGATCCGTTTGCTGGTGACCGCGGTCATGGCATCCTCTTCCGATTCGAAGATGCGTGCTGGACCGCGATGGGTGAGCCGCTCGTGACCGCTGATCTTCACCACGCAACCCTCCGGAGCCAGGTTTCCATGCAGGATGACCAAGCCCCCGGTTTTCTTCAGGGGTTGGTCGAGTGGGGCAATCACTGGCTGACCAGGAGTCTCCACGGCGGCGTTGGCTTCCTCCGCGAACGTCCGGCCGGTCACCGTCATAGTCGTGCCCTGCGCAAGCTTGCCATCGAGCAGTCGCTTCGCAATCACCGGAATGCCGCCCGCCTTGTCGACATCGGCAGCAACGTACTTTCCAGCCGGCTTCAAGTTGGCCAGCAAAGGCGTGCGCTCGCTGATTTTTTGAAAATCATCGATGCCCAGTGGAACTCCCATCTCACGCGCAATCGCCAGCAGGTGCAACACGGCATTGGTCGAGCCGCCCGTACAGGCGACCCCGGCAATTGCATTCTCGAAAGCCGGGCGCGTGAGAACGTCCTTGGGAGTAATCCCTTTCTTCAGCAAGTTCAGTACGACCTCGCCACAACGAAAAGCAATGTCGTCCTTGCGCGTCTCCATAGCGGGGACACCGTTAAAGCCCATGGGCGAGAGCCCGATGAGTTCCATGACCGTCGACATAGTGTTCGCGGTGTACTGCCCGCCGCAGGCTCCGGCGCCTGGGCAGGCAACGTTCTCAAGCTCCAGGAGTTCCGCGTCCGTCATCTTGCCGGCGGCGTTCGCACCCACGGCTTCGAATACGTCCTGGATCGTGACATCTTTCCCCCGATAGACACCTGGGGCGATGGTGCCCCCGTACAGCACCATGCCGGGAAGATTCATGCGGGCCAGCGCCATGGCTGCCGCGGGAATCGTCTTGTCGCAGCCCACCACGCATACCACCGCATCGAACAACTGGCCCCGGCACACCAGTTCGATCGAATCGGCAATCACTTCGCGGCTCACGAGCGATGCCTTCATGCCTTCCGTTCCCATGGTCTCCCCATCGCTGATCGCAATGGTGTTGAACTCCATGGGCGTACCGCCCGCCGCACGAATGCCCTCCTTCACCTTGGCGGACAGCCGGCGCAGGTGGAAGTTGCAGGGCATAGTTTCGATCCAGGTATTGGCCACGCCGATGAGAGGCTTCTTCAGGTCTTCATCGGAAAAGCCAATGGCCTTGAACATGGCGCGCGCCGGGGCCCGGTCGCGCCCGTCGGTGATACCGCGGCTGCGATGCTTGAGATCCATAGGCTAGAAGATTACGCCATCGGATGGTGGAAGACGAAGTCGGGGCTCTGGTTATGCGGTTGAAGGCACAGACAACAACCATCAGCGCGGCGCGTGCGCAGCTCAGTCAGTCGCGAGCCGAACAGTCACCCTATGTCGCCCAGGCGCACAACTCACAAGCCGGACGTCGCGTAACGCAGTACCGCTTGTGCCAGCCGGTAGTCGTAGCCAGCCTGCGCGTCGCTGATTCCCGCCTGAGTGGCCTGCAGTTGCGCCTGGCTGAGCTCCACAATTGAACTGAGGCCGAGCTTATACCGGGCTTGAGCGAGTTCAAGGGCGACCTGTGCCTGCTGCAGCAGTTGCTGGGTGACCGCCAGTCGCTGGTATGCATTGTTCGCGCTTAGCCAACTGGTGCGGACATCCCGGGATATTCGGTTTCGCAAATCCATCAAACGGTCCCTGGCTGCCTGGGAGCGGAGGTCCGCTTCGTGGGCGCGGGCGGTGTACAGAAATCCGTTGAAGATCGGGATGTCGATGTTTGCGCCCACCGCCCCGTACCAACTGGAAAGATGATCGTTACGAACCGGGGCGCCGCCCACTGCGCCCAGCGCCCGGATCGAAGGAAGAAGCAGGTCGCGCTCCGCTGTCTTGAGTTTTTGGCTAGCCTGGTACTGGTAGTTGAGCGCCAGCATCTCAGGCCGCTTCGCAAACGCTTCGGCAATCAGGCTGTCAACGTCAGCCGGCGGTGCCCCGATCGTGTCCTTGTCCTCAATCAGAATGAAATCCTGCTGGGTCGGGTAGCCGAGCACGGCCGAAAGGTTCGCCAGCGCGGCTTTTTCGTTGTTCTGCGCATCCAGCAAAAGGAGTTTTGCCTGAGCCAGGTTCACATTGGCAAAACTGAGATCGAGATCCGACTTAAGCTTGTTCTTAGCAAGCGCTCCGATCTGGTCCGCGACTATCGCACGCTCACTCACGGTCTCTTCGGCAACTTTCAGGACAGCGTGGCTCTGCAACGCATTGAAGAATGTCTGGTTCACCTCCAGAAGAACCTGTTCCTGGGTCGCGAGTGCGTTCTGCGCCTCCGCTCGCGCCGCCAAGTTTGCGCTGGCCACCAGGTTATTGGTTCGTCCGAAGTCGGTTATGAGTTGGCTGACCGTGACACCGCCGGCGGCGCGTTCGTAGATGATCGGGTTGTTTAGTCCGCCGGCACTGATACGGCTGTTTTCCTGGGAATCCACGCCCGTGATATCCGCATGCGCGCTTGGCCAGAGATTGGACCGGACTTCGCGCGTCACTTGCTGCGAGGCCAGCGCGAGCAGTCGCGATACCGAGATCTGGGGATTGTTCTTCCGGGCAAGCTCTTCCGCATCTTTCAACGTAAGGCTCTGGGCCGGGTCGGCTGGGGGGGCGGGTTGCGCCGCGGTTCGTGTTTCAGAACCGTGATCTATGACAGGGGACGAAATACCTCTCCAGATCGGAGACGGCTGGGGAACGGGCGCGCTGGGCAAATTGGCAGCCCAGGGTTGGGTCGTTTGTCCAAAGCCAGACAAGGAAATGGCGAGGACCGACAGTGCAAGCTGGCTGGTTCTCATCAGGCTGCGATCTCCTCGCCGTGGTTTTCTTCCTTGGAGTGGAACCATAGGTAGGCAGCGGGAACGAGATACACGGTGACGACCACAGACAAGAGAAGTCCGCCGATAATCGCACGTGCCAGTGGCGCGTAAGCTTCGGCGCCCGTCCCGAGTTTCAACGCCATCGGTATCAAGCCGATTACCGTCGCCAGCGAGGTCATCAACACCGGACGTAAACGGATACGGCTGGCGACGGTTACTGCTTCTTTGAGGGGCTTTCCCGTACGCCACAAGGTGCGCGAAAAATCCACGATCAAGATGCTGTTCGAGACCACGATGCCAACCATCATCACCAGTCCCATGAGCGACATGATGTTGAGCGTCGTCCCGGTGAAGAGCAGCATGAACAAGACGCCGGCGAGTCCCGGCGGAATCGCGAAAAGAATGATGAAAGGGTCCAGAAAAGACTCAAACTGCGCAACCAGTATCAGGTAAACCAAGGCTATCGACAGCACCAGCCCAAGTCCAAAACTCTTGAACGAAGAGCGCATGCCCTGCACGGAGCCGCGCAGGTCCACGTGAACTCCAGGCGGCAATTTTGTGTCCGCAACAATCTTGTCGATCGAGTTGCTCAGCACGCCCAGATCCTCGCTCTTAGGGGCAACGTAGAGATCGATCACCCGCCGCAACTGGTAGTGGTCAACTTCGGTGGGAGAATCGATGGGAGCAATGCTTGCGACCGCGTCCAGCTGGGTTGTCTGGCGACTGGAGGCGGCGCGGACCGGAATCTGCTTCAGATCGCTGAGCGAGTGGACCTGGCTTTCGGGATATTGCACGGTCAACAGGTAGTCATTGCCGCTTTTCGGGTCGACCCAGTAACTGGGAGCAATCATTCCGTTGGAGGTAAGCGCGGTGATGACGTTGTCCACTACTTCCTTCTGGCTTAGTCCCACCTGACTTGCCCTTTCGCGATCGATGTTGAGGCGCAGCGCCGGGTAGTCAATGTCCTGAGGAATCAAAACGTCGCTCGCTCCTTTCAGATGGCGAATCTTATTGGCGAGCGCGTTTGCGGTCTGGTAAGTCTTGTCCATATCCATCCCGCTGACCTGTACGTCAATGGGAGCGGGCAGCCCAAGATTCAAGACCGCGTCCACCAGCCCGCCAACCTGAAAATACGCGCTGAGTTCGGGGAGATCGTTGCGCAAGGCCAGCCGCACGCGGTTCATGTACTCGTAACTGCCGACTTTATGATTGTCCTTCAAGCTCACTTGGACAAAGGCAGTGTGCTCGGCGGAGTTCGGGGTATAAATCGCCGAGAATCCCGGGGTGACCCCAATGTTGGAAACAATCATGCCCAATTCGTTGGCAGGCACAATCTGCCGGATGGCATCCTCCACGCGTTGCACATCCTTCTCCGTCAATTCAATCCGTGTCCCTGAAGGAGCCTTCAAATTGATAACGAACTGGCCGGGATCCGTGCGAGGGAAATAGGCAACGCCGAGCAGCGGGTACAACGAGAGGCTCACGAGCGCAAGCCCGACCAAGCCGATAGTCGTGGCAGCGGGCCGCAGCAGGGACCGGCCGACGGTGTGGTCATAACGCCGAAGCAGTTTCTCAAAATAACGGTTGAACGCGGAAAAGACGCGGGGAAAATGCGATGCGGGCTCCTGATGTTCGTGTACGAGATGAGGGGACTTGATCAGCTTGGCGCAGAACAAAGGCACGACCGTCATGGCCACGAAGTACGAGGCCAGCATCGATAGCACGACCGCCGTAGCCAGAGCAATAAACAAGAACCGGCTCACGCCGTAGAGAAATACAACCGGAAAAAAGACCACCATCGTGGTTAAGGTGGCGGCGAGCACGGGTAGTGCGACTTCCTGGCCTCCCTTTTCAGCAGCTACCTCGGGGGACTCCCCCAGCTCCATGTGCCGGAAGATGTTCTCGAGCACGACCACCGAGTTGTCGATCAGTCGGGAAAAGGCGAGCGCGAGCCCGCCCAGAACCATCGTGTTGACGGTACCGCCGCCTGCGCTGATCGCGAGGAATGCAGCCAGGGCCGAGAGCGGAATCGAAAGGAAGACGGCGGCAGTCGCCCGCATGCTGCCGAGAAACAGCAGAATCATCAAGCCGGTGAGAACCAATCCAATGGCGCCTTCATGCAACAGGTTCTCGATCGCCTTCTTCACAAAAATGGATTGGTCGAATACGACTTTGGCCACGAGCTGCTTAGGAATATCCGTCAACCCGCGAACGGCATCTTTGATTCCGTTCACCACTGAGATGGTGTTGGTATCGCCACCCTGCTTAAGAATGGGCAAGTAGACGGATGGCTGCCCATCGACTCGCACGATGTTGGTCTGGATCTGGTGAGCATCCAACGCCTTACCGATGTCCTGTACCAGAACCGAAGCGTTGCCGACGGTTTTCAAAGGCAGGTGATTGATTTCCGCCGTAGTGGGCAGCTGGCTGTTGGTGTAGAGGTTGTAGTCGATTGCACCAATCTTCACGTCGCCCGCCGGCAAAATCAGATTGCTGTCATTCACCGTGCGAACCACATCCATGACGCTGAGTTCGTGCGCCTGGAGCTTCAGGGGATCGACATAGACCATGATCTGGCGGTAACGTCCGCCGAACGGCTGCGGCACCGAAGCGCCTTGCACATTTGCCACCTGGTTCCGCACGTTGTATTGGCCGAGGTCACGAAGCTGGGTCTCGTTCAGGCCCTCCCCCTTGAGCGTGATGAGGCATACGGGCAGGCTGGAGGCGTCGAACTTCAGCACCACGGGGGGCAGAGTACCAGGCGGCAGTTTTCTCAGGTCAGCCATGGCGAGATTCGAAATCTCGCTCAGGTCGGCATCCGCATTCGTTCCCGGCTGAAAATAGATCTTAATCAAGCTGACGCCCGGCAAGGAACGGGACTCGATGTGATCAATATTGCTGCCCAGCGTAAAGAAACGCTCGAAGCGGCCCGTAATGTCGGTTTCAATCTGTTCGGGCGGCATACCGGAGTAGAAAGTCGCAACCACAACCACTGGAATGTTGATGGGAGGAAACAGATCGACGGGCATGCGAGCCAGCACGGTCGTGCCCACGATGGCAATCATTAAACAGCAGACAATAATGAAGTATGGATTCTTGATCGCAAAGCGTGACATCAGAACTCCGCCTGTTTATTTGCAGGTATCACCCTGGGACTCACCCGATCGCCTGGACGGAACTCGCTTCGCGACCCAATCACTACGCGATCCATCGCGTTGAGCCCGGAGAGCACTTCTATCTCGTTGGCCCCTTCCATCCCCAGGCGCACTTCACGTTCTTCGATACGGTCTTGTGCGTTTACGACAAGCACCGTCGCTTGCGAACCGTTCCGATTGACCGCCTGAATTGGAATGGCCAGCGCGTTGTCTTTTTTCTCAAGGGTCAAATTGATTTCCGCGTACATTCCTTGCACCAGGCTCCGGTTCGGATTTCGCACGTCGACCTCGGTATGCATGGTTCGCGTGTCCTGATCGACCGCATCGGCGAAGCGCGCCACCTTCCCCTCGAAGCTGCGATTCAAGGCTGGAACCCGAACCTGAACGATGTTTCCTAAGTGAACCTGTGGAACGGCGGACTCAGGCACGGGCAGAATGAGACGAAACACGTCGGTCTCGGCGACCCTTACCACCGGCATGGCCTGGGTATTGGAGGAGGTTCCGGCCTGCACCAGCGCCCCGGTATCCGCGTAGCGCTTCGTGACCACGCCGTCGAAAGGAGCGATGATGTTGGTGTAGTCGGCCAGGGCGGTGTATTGCTGCTGGCTGGCAACCGCCACGCCCAGTTGATTCTCGGCCTCCGATAAAGCAGCCTCCGCCGCGGAGGTCTGCGCTTCCGATTCCTTGTCCTTCGCCTCCGCGTTATCCAGTTCCTGTTGCGCAATGATGCCGGGACGCGTCGCCGAGGCATCTTTCAAACGCGAGTAGTTCAAATGAGCCGCGTCATGAACGGATTGCGCGCGCTGCAGATCACTCTTGGCTCGACGCACTGCATCCTCGCTTCGCCGAGCCACGGCATCGGTACCGTGTAACTCCGCCCGGAGTTCCGGCACTTCCAAAATAGCCAGCACCTGGCCCTGGTGCACGTGATCGCCGACATCGACGTGGATGGCGCGGATGTATCCGGCGACCTTGGCGTGAACGTCCACCTCCTGAAAAGGGCGAAACTCGCCGGAGAGGGTGACCGCGTCGGACAGGGGCCGCCTCTGCGCCACGGCTACCGCCGCGGGCCGGATTTGGGGATCTTCCTGACTCGCCTTCGCCTTGTGCCCATAGGTGACCAGCAAGCCGATCGCCGCGATCGCCAGCAGGCTCACGACGAATGTTCGTTTGCCATTTAGCTTCATTTTTTACCTGTTCCTTTGTCTTTCCGCGAAGGCATTACTGCCCTGCCATCTCCGCATGCTCTGCGAAGGAAGATCCCGCCCCGCGCCAAGAGACGAGCAAACAGCGCGGGGCGAGCGCTTCGTCCACTGAATGAGCTAGTGGACAAGCTTTCACTTAGGCCGCTCCCGGTTCAACACGGTATAGCTGTACGTAGGCGCTCAGGGGAGTGTCCGTCAGCTTTCTCCTCACATACGGCGACCCGGTTTCGTGTTTCTGAACCTTGAGAACGGTCGCCGATGAATGCGCTGGGCGTGTTTTATCTCCAGCCACACACACCGTTGCCAGCAGCCCGATGAAACAACAGAAGAGAAATCCTTTCACCTGGTACCTCCCAGTTCTGGCAAGGGGCTGCGACATGCATGAGTTGGTCTCGATCGCTCTGCCGTCACGGGAAACGCCCGCACGATGCCCTGAGAGGGACCGCTCCCCAACACGAGCAACCGAACAAATCGCGGCCGCGTCTAGCTAGAAGGAACTACTTTGCGGAAGGCTTAGGCGAGAGGAGGGGGTCGATTGTAGAGGCAATCGTCGACGTGCGCAGATAGTAACGGTTCTTGCTCAGGTTCGACCGCTTCCGAGCTAACCTCGACATAAAAGGGCTTCAGCCGATTCAGAGCAGGCGTCCATTGAGAGCCGGTTTGGTCGCGATGCTGGATTTTGGCTTTCTGTGTTTGCGAGGCAACCGATGTTTGGCTCTGCAGATTCAGGTCGACGGTGCGGGCGGTGAGGCTGGCAGTGAGAATGAAAATGCCGACCAGCACGGTCAGACCGCGCAGGACAGACCTCTCCTGTTGTGCTGGCCTTCTCGGTGATTTCGGCGCCATTGCCATCCTCAACCACAATAGACTAGCACAGTCTCGCCCTGTGCCCGGCGTGCCATTCGTCCCATTGGATGCAGTACCTCGGTGATCTGTCGGTAGCTTTGGCGAATTCCCATCGCCGTTCCTAAACCGTCTGATTCAGCATACTGGACTTTTCGCGGCGCTGTTCCCCATGCTCCGATGAGACTCCGATACGAACCCCTCGGAACACGCAACTCTTCCACCGACCGTCCGATAACTACAAACGTGATGGCCCCGCAGCATCGATGAGTGCTAGTCATCGATGAATGCTATCGATGCGCCTTCAATTCATGGGATATTCACCGAAGATTTACGCTTCTGTAACAAATCCCGGCTAGCATCCGTCTTTCTTGAGCCTCAGTTGCACATCGGGCGTCCTTGTCTGGATACGTTTGCGCAGTTGCATCACCATTTCGATGACCGTTTGAGGAGAGAATGAGAATGAAACGACTCTTAGCCGAAGTGCTTTTGTTTGCCTTGCTAGGAAGCACGATGGCGCCGGCACAAACTGCGGCCAGCAGCACTCCAAAAGCGCGGAAGGCGTCCAAGGCAGCGAAGGCGCCTGCGACGCCCAGCGTGGCCAGCCAACTAAAAGCGATGTCGGCCGCTCTCGACGCGCAGCAGAAACAAATCGAGGCTCTTCGCCAGGAACTGCAGACCCGCGATCAAGCCGTGCAGCAAATGCAACAACGCCTCGATCAGAGTCAGAATGCAGCTTCGCAGGCGCAAGCCAAGGCAGACAGCGCCAGCGCTGAGGCCAGCAAACAAGAGCAATCCGTAACCGCTCTGCGCACTGACGTGGAGGATCTTAAGCAGAATTCAAGCACCACGGCCTTGACCCTGCAAGAGACTCAAAAGAGCGTCAAGGAGGCGATCGAGAGCCCGGCGGCCATCCACTACAAGGGCATTACCCTCACGCCGGGCGGCTTCGTGGCGGCTGAAACCGTTACGCGGCAACGCGCAACCAGTGCCGACGTCAATACTCCTTTTACCGGCATTCCGTATATGGGGAACGCGCTGTCCAGGGTTGCCGAGAGCAATTTCACCGCTCGCCAGAGCCGCCTCACCTTGCTCGCAGAAAGCAAAGTCGGCAGCGCCAAACTATCCGGCTACTATGAGGGCGACTTTCTTGGCACCGGTGTAACTTCCAACAACCGGCAGAGCAACAGTTACGTGTTTCGCCAGCGTCAGGTTTTTGCGCAGGCGGCATTTGACAATGGATGGAGCTTCACCGGCGGTCAGATGTGGACCTTGGCAACCGAGACCAAGAAAGGCATCCAGAATCGGCAGGAAGCCCTTCCCCAGCAGATCGACCCACAGTACGTGGTCGGTTTCACCTGGGCCCGGCAGTACGGGTTCCGAGTGGTCAAAGATTTTGGCGGCAAGTTCGCTCTTGGCCTTTCGGTGGAAGGACCCCAGGCAACAATAGGCGGGCGAGGTTTCTCGCAGGTGTCTACGACAACGCTTGGCACTGCTTCCGTGGCCACGAGCGGGAACACCTTTATTGATGCTCCCGGTGCGGGCGGAGGTCTATACAACTTTGTCGACACGGCTGGCTACACCGTCAACAAGGCACCGGACGTCATCGTGAAGGCCGCTCTCGATCCGGGCTGGGGCCACTACGAAGTGTTCGGTATCCTCAGCACCTTCCGCAATCGCGTCTATCCTTGCGGCGTGGTCGGCACCAACGCCAACGATACCGCCCCTCCGGTAACACCGGCTGCGATTGCCTGCCCGCTCAATGGGTCCTTCTCGGCCAGTGCGGTCGGCGCGTACAACGACACGCGCACCGGCGGTGGTGGAGGCGCCAGCTTCCTGGTTCCCACCTTCGCCAAGAAACTGGACATCCGCGGCAAGATCGTCGCCGGCGACGGCATCGGTCGTTACGGTTCGGCGCAGTTAGCCGACTTGACCATCCGTCCCGACGGCACGCAAGCCTTGATCCGTACCGCTCATGGAATGGCGGGCTTGGAACTTCACGCCACCAAGAAGTTGGACATCTACGCGTACTGGGGTGCGGAATATGCGTCCCGGGCCGCGTATCAGGGATACAACAGCATTACTGTGACCAAGACGCCGGCGATTCCAGCCACCGCCACCACTCCCGCAATCGCCGCCACCACCACAACCGCGTTTAAGCTAAATCAGATCGGCGGATATGGCTCGGCCTTCGCTAACAACTCAGGCTGCAGCACGGAAAATCCGCCAGCCAATCAACTCACGCCCTCCGGCGGCGGCACCTGTGCCGGCGACATTCGCCTCATCCAGGAGGGAACCATCGGATTCTGGCATCGGTTCTACCAGGGTCCGAAGGGCGGAATTCGCTGGGGCCTCCAGTACTCCTATTTCCAAAAGGATGGTTGGGCCGGGAACAACAATACCGCGCTGGCAATCTCTCCAAAGGCGGTCAACAATATGGTCTGGACTTCGTTCCGTTATTACCTGCCGTAGCCCAGAAAAATTCACGCCTCCGTGGAGTCCCCTCTCCGCGGAGGCTTTTTTTTACAGCGCACGAATCTGCTTGCAAGACGGAACATGTCGTAAGCAAAAATGGCAACCTTCTCCTGAATATTGGCCCCCAATCCAACGCCACGATTCCGGATGCAGCGCGCAAGTGAGCGGCGCTCATGTCGCAGACTCATCGTCAAAAATGCGGCTGCAAGAATCGTTCATATTGCATCGCGTTTCGGTCCACGCTAATATGCCGCCGTGTTGCCATATCTCCCCGCCCTCGCCCCCTGCCCTAGGATGTCTGGATTTTCTTTCATTGCTCGTTTGACGGTCGGTTTTCTTCTCCTTGGTTCCGTTCCTTCCGCGGCCCAATGGAAAGATCTCGACGCGGTCACCGATGTGCAACGTGAGCCCGACGGGGTCCGCTTCGCGGTTAAGTCGGGAGTAATGAAGTTGCAGGTTTGTTCGGATTCGATCATCCGGGTTCTGTACACGACAGGGCAGGCGTTTCCCGACGTTGCGGACCTCGTAGTCATCAAGAAGAACTGGCCCGCCGCCCAGTGGTCAATGCAATCTGGTAAAGACTCAGTTGTGGTTTCCACGAGTCGCATGCAAGTGACCGTGACCCGTAAAGATGGGAACATTCGTTTCAATGACGCCGAGGGAAAAAAGCTTTTCGAGGACTATGGCCGCAGCCTCACTTCGGTCGTCGTGAACGGAGAACACATCCACCATGCCGAAATGTTTTCGAATCTCTGGGGATCCTACGAGGCGTTCTACGGTCTCGGCCAGCACCAGGGCGGGGTTTGGAACTACAGGGGCGAGGCAGTCGACATCTCCCAGGACAATACCAACATCGGCATCCCTTTTTTCTTGTCGAGCAACGGGTACGCCATCTTCTGGAACAACACCTCTCGCAGTCGCTTCAACAACCGCTTCCTGAGCGCGCTGTATGTCAGTTCCGAAGTTGCCGACATCATCGACTACTACTTCATCTACGGACCAGAATTCGACCAGCTCGTTGGCGCGTATCGGGAACTTACCGGTGCTCCTCCCCTCTTCGGCAAGTGGGCCTATGGGTTCTGGCAATGCAAGAACCGTTACAAAACCCAGGATGAGTTACTTGCGGTCGCCCACAAATATCGCGATCTGCATATCCCTGTCGACAGCATCGTGCAGGACTGGTTCTGGTGGTACACGATGGGAGAACCCGTTTTCGACAAAGAGCGCTATCCCGATCCCAAGGGCATGGTGGATGATCTGCACGCCAACAACTTCCACTTGATGATTTCATTCTGGCCCTATTTTCGTCCCGGCACCAAAACCTACGACGACATGGACAAGCAGGGATTTTTTGTCGCGAAAACGAAGGCGGCCGGTTTCCATCCGGCGGGCCAGGCACTTTACGACGCGTTTAATCCGGCAGCGCGAAAGTATTACTGGAACCTGATGGACAAGGCTCTCTTCAAGATCGGAGTGGATGCCTGGTGGCTTGACACAACCGAACCGGAAACTGAAGGACAAGAGACTACGATTCTCGCCAGCCACAAAACCGCACTCGGCAATGGTGCCAGGTTCGCAAACATGTTCCCGCTCATGACCACTACGGCCGTGTATCAGGGTCAACGGGAAGCCAGCCACGACAAGCGCGTTTTCATTCTCAGTCGCTCCGCATTTGCTGGCGCGCAACGAAATGCAACGGCAGTGTGGTCGGGCGACGTGAACTCCGACTGGGTATTCCTGAAAAAGCAGATCCCGGCCGGGCTCAACTACTCGCTCTCAGGCTTGCCCTACTGGACCACCGACATCGGCGGATTCGTCTCCGGCAACCCAGACGATCCAGCCTATCGCGAGCTGTTTATTCGTTGGTTTCAGTTCGGTACGTTCAATCCAATCCTCCGAGTTCACGGGACCCGGAGCAACGATCAGAACGAACTCTGGTCCTACGGTCCCGACGCTCAAAAAATATTGGTTACCTTTGATCGGCTGCGCTATCGCCTGCTGCCCTACATTTATTCCCTCGCGTGGAAGACCAGCAGCGAGGGCTACACACCCATGCGCGCCCTGGTTATGGATTTTCGCACCGATGTGCGAGCAGCGAACATTGGCGATCAGTTCATGTTCGGGCCCGCCATCCTGGTAAACCCCGTAACCGATCCAGCGACCCAATCTCGGCGGCTTTATCTTCCGCAGTCCAAATGGTTCGATTTCTGGATGGGCACAGCCACAAACGGCGCGCGTAGCGTCGATGCACCGGCTCCGTTGGACCGTATTCCCCTATTCATTCGAGCGGGATCGATCATTCTGATGGGCCCCGAGCAAGAGTGGAGCACCCAAAAAACTCCAGATCCAATTGAACTGCGCATTTATCGAGGTGCGGACGGCGATTTCACGCTCTATGAAGACGAGAACGACAACTATAACTATGAAAAGGGGGTGTACGCGACGATCCCGTTTCATTGGAACGACGCCGGACAAACCTTGACGATCGGCGACCGTAAAGGTCATTTTCCTGGGATGCTCCAGGAGCGAAGTTTTCGCGTGGTGTTTGTCCACGAGAATCACGGAGTTGGCGTGGACGCAACCGACGACCCCGACAAAGTCGTGCAGTATTTGGGAAAAGAGATCACGGTCAAGCCGTGAGACATGGCTTATTGCGAACGTCGTTCTCGGAAGCACAAATTCAGAGCTTCACCGTTGTGCCCCTGTTTGCCGCCTCGTAGATCGCTTTCATGATCGTCAGGTCCCGCAGACCTTCTTCGCCGGGCGTGAGCGGCTCCTTGTTGTCCATCACGCAGCTGGACATGTGCTCCATTTCGGCCGCAAAGTGATCGACCACGGGAAGATCTTTTTCTTCGATCGTGTTTCCGTGGTGTACACGCATGCGCAAACCGCTGTAGGCGGTCGCCGGATCCATCTCAAGCCAGCCTTCTGACTTGACCACCCGGTAGTGGCTCTGCCACGCGTATCCGTAACTTGATGTGCACTGGGCGAGGATTCCGCTGGGGAAGCGCAGTTGAAAGTTAATTGCCTCCTCCACTTCCTTGAAACGCGGATCGCCGGGTGTGCTGTACATCATTGCATTCACCTGTGTGGGCTCTTCGCCGGAGAGATAGCGCGCGGCTTGCAGAGCGTAGATGCCAATATCCATCAGCGATCCTCCCCCTGCCAGGTCTTTCTTCAGCCTCCACTGGTTGGGATCGCTCATGTTAAAGCCGGCGTCGGCGAGAATCACCTTGGTCTTGCCCAGTTCGTTGGACCGCGCCACGCGAATTGCTTCCTGGTTGTACGGTTCGTAGCGGCAGCGGTACGCGACCATCAGTTTTCGGTTCGCCTTGCGGCCGGCGTCGATCATTTGCTGACACTCGGCTGGAGTGTTGGCCATCGGCTTTTCGCTCAGAACGTGTTTTCCCGCTTGCAGTCCTCGCACCGTGTACTCGCAGTGCATGCCATTCGGCAAGACGATGTAAATAATGTCGACTTCGGGGTTGTCTTTGATCGAATCGTAGTTCTGGTAGTTGTAGATGTTCTTCTGACTGACGCCGTAGCGCAGCGCGAGCTTGGTGGCCTTGTCGGCATGGCCGCTCACCAGAGCGACAACCTTCGATTTCTCACATTGGGCAAATGCGGGCAGAATCTGGTGGATGGAAAGGCTGCCCAAGCCAACGATGGCCCATCCCAGTTTCTTGCCAGGAGGATCCGGGACGACCAGCTGTGCCGAGGCATCCTTCACAAGCATTCCCGCAGCGTTCGCTGCAATCAGCCCTTGACCGACGCGCGTCATGAATCCACGCCGCGTGATTTCGTTACCCTTCGACATGGTGTACCTCCGTTATTTTGAGCTCCGCTGCTTGTGAATTTCGTCGAGCCGTTTCTTCAAATAGTCCTTGTACTCCTGCAGGAGCTTCGGATCGCTGGGCGATCCGTAAATCTCGCTCGACTTATATTTCCCCTCGTCGAACTTCTTCTTTGTCCATTCGTCGTGAATGTGGGTCTCGTCGGCATGATCGAGAACTTCCTTTACCAGGTGCGGCGGAACGAAGTAGATGCCTTCTCGGTCGCCCACTACGAGATCTCCCGGCATCACGGTTACTCCTCCGATGCGTACCGGAACGTTAATACCCGTGAGCATGACGTTTCCGATCGGAGTCGGATCGACATCCCGGAAGTAGGCGGGCATGTCGATTTCTGAAATGCCGTCGAGGTCGCGAATGCTGCCGTCGACAACCATGCCTCCGCTGTGGGTTGCCTTCATCGTGTAATAAAAAAGGTTGTCACCGACAATGGTTCCGTTCACCTTCTTGCCGAACAGGTCAACGACAAGCACGTCGCCGGGCTGCAGCATGTCGATCGCGGTCTGATTCGTCAATTGCGGAATGCCGCGCTCTTTCGCCTTTGCTTTAGCGACATCTTCAACGTCAGAGCGCAACGGCATGAACTGCACCGTGAACGCGCGGCCGACCATGGTCTTGCCCGGGTGCAGCACGTGGAATCCGTCGGCGTATTGATTGCGAAATCCTTTCTCCTCAAGAACCGCCCACACCTCTTCCGACGATAATCCACGGGCTCTTTCGATCAGGTCGTAAGGAACCTTCGGGCGGCCGTCCGGCAGCCGATCGAAGGGATTCTGCGCGGTGTAGTCGACTAGATCCTTCTTTGGAAAGGACAGGAGTTGCGCTTGCATCAGCGATGGCAGCACCAGGCCAACGCCGAATGCGAGCGCAACCACCATGCAGGCGCTGCGACCGACTGCCATTCGGATCATCCGGCTACCTCCGATCGGGAAAGAATACGCTGCTGAAGAACGCATGGGGCATGAGTTGCAGAATGCTGGGCAAAGATGCCAGTGAAGCTCTCAAATCGTCGAGGATTTGTCAAACCTGAATCTTGGTGTTACAAGCGTACAATTCGGCGTTCATCTTGCAAGCATGCTGATACCGATTGAATGCAAGTGCCCGCGACAGGGCAACAAGAAGCTCAAGTCGATCGCATAGGTGGTCAGGAGTTCAGAGCCCTGTAGACCAATTTCGGATGTGCCTCGGTACCTTAAAGAGGACGTGGAAAGGGAGGACTGAGCCTTTATGGATGCGAAAACACTCTTCGGCCGACGCGAGATCCTGAAAACCTCCGCCATGGTTCTGGGAAGCACTTTTTTGGCTGCTGAATCAGTGGAGGCCTCCCCCAAAGGCGTCAACACTAATTCCAGCCCTTCCACACTGAAGATTACCGATATGCGCGTGGCCACGATCGTGAAACCTGGGCCAAGTCCCTGCCCTATCATCCGCCTCGACACCAACCAGGGCGTGTACGGGCTCGGTGAAGTGCGTGACGGCGCCAGTGCGACCTACGCGCTCTTCCTCAAGAGCCGGATCGTCGGCGAGAACCCACTGCAACTCGACAAAGTTTTCCGCAAGATCAAACAATTCGGCGGACACGCGCGCCAGGGAGGTGGAGTGAGCGCGATAGAAATGGCGCTCTGGGACATTGCGGGCAAGGTCTACAACGCTCCGGTCTACGCGATGCTGGGTGGGGGCAAGTTTCGTGACAAGATCCGCCTCTACGCCGACACCACCGAATCGAAGGACCCCAAGGTCTATGCGGAACGCATGAAGGAGCGGAAAGAGTCGATGGGGATCACCTGGCTCAAGATGGATCTGGGAATCGAGATGGTCGCGGACACTCCCGGCACCGTCAGCGGGCCGTCAGGACTCACTGACTGGGAACAAAACCAACTGCCGCATCCCTTGCTGGGAATGGAAGTCACGGACAAGGGCATCGCCATGCTCGAGCAGTACCCTGCCGCCATACGCGAGGCGGTGGGCATGGAGATCCCGCTTTCCATGGACCACCTCGGACATCTCGGCGTGAATTCCATTATCCGGCTCAGCAAGGCATACGAGAAATACAACCTGGCCTGGTTGGAGGACGTCGTTCCGTGGACTTACACGGATCTGTTGAAACGAATCTCGGATGAAAGCCCCCTCCCGATTCTCACCGGGGAAGATATCTACCTGAAAGAGCCGTTCGAAGTGCTGTGTAAAGCGCAGGCAGTGGGCAAGATTCAGCCGGACCTGGCAACGTCTGGAGGGATTCTGGAAACGCATAAAATCGGGGATATGGCGGAGGCGTACGGCGTGGCGATGGCTTTGCACTTTGCAGGAACCCCCGTGAGCTGTATGGCCAACGTTCACTGTGCGGCTGCCACCTTAAACTTCCTGGCTCTGGAGAATCACTCTCTCGATGTGCCGTGGTGGTCTTCTCTGGTGGCTGAGGGCGTCAAGACCCCTATCGTAAATCGTGGCTTTATTGATGTTCCGGACCGGCCCGGCCTGGGTATAAGTCTGAATGAGGACGTCGTGCGCCAGCATCTGGCACCCAAAACCGGCTACTTTGATCCCACGCCGGAATGGGATCAGGAGCGTTCGTGGGATCGCCTTTGGAGCTAGTTCGTTGGCGACACAATGTTGCCGCCACCTTTGGAAGACTGCGGCAAGAGTTCTAACGCCTTAGAGTTCTAACGCCTTGGTGATACCGTGAGGGGGTCCGACGAGGCAGAAAATCTGTTATTTTTGGGCGCTCCAGACTGCAGATGGCTTCTCTGGCTGTTCCGCCAAAAGCGCGCCGGTTCTCCTCCACATTCGGCTTGTTCACGAAAAGAGCCCGGGTCAGACTTAGCCGCCTTCCGCGTTGATCTCTCCTAAATCCTGTTGCGAAATTGAACACCACATTCGCACGGAATTTGTGCCTGACATGGAAAAACGCCAAAAGAATAACGATTTTGTGCTTGACAATGCATATCTAGTTGAGGCCTAATCGGCGTCGGTTCACGCTAGTACAAAAGTATTACCGCCCCAATCTCGACAGGCTGTCTTGTGGGAGACAGTAGAGCGTGCAACCGCAGGGTCTCACCGTTGGGCATTCAGCGAACGAATTGATGGCGATTCGAAGGGAGCATTTCTCCATGTCGAACACAGTGAAGTTTACCGTGTTGGTGTGCCTACTCGCGCTTCTGGGCGCGAATGCTTGGGGGCAAGGAATTTTTGCGACTTTGACCGGCGTGGTCTCGGACCCGTCAGGGGCGCTGGTCAGCGGTGCCAAAATCACGTTGAGGGACGCGACTTCGGGATCGGAGCGGCAGACGGTCACCAACAGCGATGGTTATTTCACCTTCGCATCCATGCCGGTCGGATCGTATCAACTTTCGGTTGAAGCTCAAGGCTTCCAGACTTACAAGGCGACTGACATTCGCCTCGGCGGCGGCGAACACCGCAACAACAACGTGACCTTAACCGTAGGCAGTGCCACACAGACTGTTGAAGTCACGGCTGAACAGGACTTTGCTGTTGCGACGGTTGACTCCGGCGAAAAATCGTTCACGCTCGCTGCCAAAGAGTTGCAGAACTTCACCCAGGTCGGCAGCAACGCTGCCGAGTACATTAAGATCACCCCCGGGTTCAGCATCAATGCCGGTACTTCGAACAAGGCGAGCTACACGGGCCAAACGATTGGCATCAATGCCAACGGAGACGCCGGCAGCCAGAGCCCGCTAAACAACAATTTCTCCTACAACGGTCTAAAGAACAATTCGTTGGACATTGTCGCCGACGGTGCCCACGTGTCCGACCCGGGCTGCAACTGCGATACACCAGTCAATCCCAATTCGGATTTCCTGCAGGAGTTCCGGGTTCTCACTTCGAACTTCAGCGCCGAAAACCAGAAAGGTCCCGCGCTGATCACCTCGGTGACCAAGTCCGGCGGATCAAACTTCCATGGCAGCGGATTCTTCTCTGCTCGCAATGCTGCGCTGAACGCCAATGACTGGCTGAACGGCCATCAGGGCGCTGAAGAAACCACAGAACAAGTACTACTATCCTGGCGGCAGCATTGGCGGTCCGGTCATAATCCCGGGAACTGGCTTCAACAAGAACCGCGACAAGTTATTCTTCTTCGCTGGCTTTGAGTATTTTTACCAGGTGCTCGATACCGGGCTCCTGCAAGGCACTGTGCCCACAGAGGGAATGCGTGCTGGCGACTTTTCGCAAGCAGAACTCGACAAGGAAGGTGGCACCAACCACAAGACGGCGTCCGGCAACCCCCCCGGCACGCCCAGTCCTACCATTCTCGATGGCACAGGGCACATTCTGCCCAATTTGCTCGATCCCAATATGCAGGCATTGATGAATCTGTATCCAAAGCCCAATGCCAATCCTGATGCTACCGGCGGTTACAACTACGTGCAGGCCCAGATCTTCAACCAGAACAACCGCCAATTCACGTCACGCGTCGATTGGAACATCAGCGACAACACCAAGGTTTTCATTCGCTACAACTACCAGCGCGAAGTGCAATTGTTCCCGGTCGGTCTGTGGTGGCGCCAGACGAACCAGGTTCCCTACCCCAGCCAGATCCAGGGAAAAAACAAGTCAGACTCCATCACGGGAACCATTACGCATGTATTCAGTCCAACCATGACGAACGAAACTGTGATGGCCTATACATTCATTGGCTTCCCGAACGTTTTCGCTGACTCGGCGAAGGTCGATCGTGCGGCAGTCGGCTACGGCTACGCCGGCTTGTTCAAGAACGGCCTATCGCAGATTCCCTCGTTCGGCAACAACGGCGGCGGTGGCGAGGCGGCGCTCGTGTTCAATCCCGGTGGATTCGAAGCCGGCGGTAAGGGGTCTGGGCTTTATGCCAACAAGTACATGCCCAGCGTGAGCGACACGCTGACCAAGGTCATTAAGACGCACACCATCAAAGCTGGCTTCTTCTACGAATGGATCCGCAATGCGCAGCCGGCCAACAACAATAGCAATGGATACATGCAATTCCTGCCCTCGAACGCCAAGACCTATGGGAACGTCTATGCCGATATGATTACGGGGAATATGACCAGCTACAACGAGGCCAACTTCAACCGGCTAAATGACATTTCCTACAACACCTTGGAATTCTTCGGCCAGGATTCCTGGAAGGCCACGAGGCGCCTGACGGTGGAGTTTGGACTGCGTCTGACCCACTTCACGCCCTGGACGGACAGGGAGGGCTTCGGATATTCGATCTTCAATCCATCGCAGTACGACCCGGCGTGTGCTCCTTCGCCAAACTTCTGCGGTTTCGAATGGCACGCCAAGAATAAGGCGGTACCTCTAACCGGTTTCCCAACGAAAGCGATGTACTTCCAGCCGCGGTTTGGAGCAGCCTATGACCTGTTCGGGACCGGCAAGACGGTGTTGCGCGGTGGCTTCGGGCGGTTCTACTACCACTCCGGTCAGTTCACCAACGGTTTGGATCTTGCAGCCGGGTCGGCTCAGGCGAACTTGACCCCGAACAACTGGTTCACACCAGGTTCGACCTGCACTGACGATCCCGCCGGTCCACTCTTAGCCAAAAACCTCTCCTGCATTAACGTGCAGGCGTCACCTGCCTCACCGTTTGCGGTGGATTCTAAGGACGACAAGCAGCCCTTCACTGACAGCTGGAGCTTCACTGTCTCGCAGCAAACGCCTTGGAAGGGTTTGTTGGAGGTAGCCTATGTAGGAAATCGAAGCCGGGATCAGCTCAGTGTTGGCGGCGCGGGCAGCAACCGCAACCTGATTCCGATCGGAACGATTGTGCCCACCGTGGCACAACCGAACCCGTCCCTGGCGAACTCCGATGCTTACCGTCCTCTGCAGGGCTATCAGGACCTGAATATTGCTGTGAACAATATCTACAGCAACTATAACGGTCTCCAGATGACATGGGGACGTCACGCCGGACGCTATACGGTCCAAGCCAATTACACCTATCAAAAGTCGTTGGGAATTGTTCAGCCAGGCAATCCTGCCAACGGCCCATCGGTCACTCTGGACCCGTTTAATCTGGCCCACAACTATGGTGTGATGCCGGGCGACCGCCGGCAACTATTCAACATCGCGTATTCAATTGACATCGGCAACCCGCTGCACGCACATGGCGTTCTGGCTGGCGTAACGAGTGGTTGGCAGATTTCTGGCATTACCCAGCTGCAGAGTGGCGCCAACCTCACGGGTCTCAGCAACAACACCAACTTCAACATGTCGCTCAACAATGCGATCCTCCCTGGTTCCGAGGGGTTGACGAATCCGGATGGCAGCCATGGAATCACGATCAGCAACCAGTCGATCATGGGAACGAACGCCGTTCAACTGCAGCCATTGGTGACGTGCAACCCGACCAGCGGGCTGTCCTCACATCAATATGTGAATGGAGCCTGCTTCGCCGCTCCGACTGTGGTCGGCCAGAACGGTCCGATCCTCCTTCCCGTAGCTTACGGTCCCGGATACTTCAATTCCGATCTGGCACTGTTCAAGAATTTCCAGATCACGGAGTCGAAGCGGTTGCAGTTTAGGGTTCAGGCCTATAACTTCCTGAATCATCCGCTGTGGTCGTTCAACGGAACCGGCAACCTGAACCTGAACTTCACGCAAGATTCGACAACGCAGGCGGTCACGCTGAATAACCCCAACTTTGGAAGAACAACAACCAAGGAAGGGGCTCGGGTGCTTGAATTCGCCGTGAAGTTCTACTTCTAATCGAAGCAGAACTGCGTTGGGGTTTAAAATGGGATGGCTTCGGCCATCCCATTCTTGTGTTCCTCGAATCCAACTTGAAGTCAATGCTGCGATTCCTATTCACCGCATTTCTACTGATGGGCACTACCCTCGGCCAGTCCTCACCCGAGGACACGCTGCGCCACGCAATGGAACTGCAGCAAGCTGGGGACCTCGAAGGAGCCGTCCAGGGTTATCGACAGTTTCTGGCCGCCCGGCCCAAAGAAGCGGCCGTACAAGCGAACCTGGGGGTGCTGCTGGCGCATCTGGGCCGCTTCGACGAGGCCATCGCGCAATACAAGAAGGCCGCCTCCCTCGATCCGCGAAACGGGGACATCGTCCGCAACCTGGGCTTGGCTTTCTACAAGTCGGGACGCATCGCGGAGGCCGCACGCGAATTCGCAAAAAGTCACGAGCTGTCGCCCGACAACCTGCAAACGATTCTCCTGCTGGCCGATTGCCAAATGCGGATGGGTGAAAACCGGGAGGTGATCAAACTGCTGACCCCGGTCGAGGCGGAACACAGTGACGAACTCGCGATTGCTTACCTCCTGGGGACAGCTCTCCTCCACGAAGGACAAATCGCAGAAGGTCAGAAACTCGTTGACCGCATACTGAGCAAAGGAGACTCCGCCGAAGCGCGGTTCCTGCTTGGCAACCAGATGTTCGCCGCCAAAGACTTCCCCGCCGCGGTCAAGCAACTGGCCAGCGCGATCGAACTGAGTCCGAGCCTTCCCGGCCTGCAGTCTCTTTATGGACAGGCACTCCTTAACACCGGCGATCCTGATGCGGCTGCCGAGGCTTTTCGCAAGGAACTCGCTTCCGATCCAAACCAATTCGACGCCAACCTCTACCTCGCGCAAATCCTGACCGCGCGCTTGCAATGGAAGGATGCCGAGCCTCTGGTTCGACGAGCGCTGCTTGTTCGTCCGAATTCATTCCCAGCGGCGTTGGAGATGGCGGCAGTCAGTGAAGGCGAGGGCAAACTGGGAGAAGCTCGTCGCCAGCTGGAAGCGTTGGAGAAGAAGTGGCCGACATTCGAGGCCGTGCACCAGCGCCTCGCAGACGTGGACGCAAAGCTTCATCTGACCGCCGAAGCCACTCGCCAGAAGAAGCTGGCCGCGGATCTTAGTCCGCATTCGACATCAGCCGCAAGCGGGCCTGGCGCCGGCCAAGCCGCGCCGGACTTCAACGCCATCAGGATGGGAACCGATGCCCGCGTCAGCTTGGGGCAACTTCGAAACGACGGACCCGTTCTGCTGGTATTCGGCAGTTATACATGTCCGAACTTCCGGAGCGCGGCCGACGCGTTGAACAAGCTTTATCCGGAATACAAGAAACAGATACCGTTTTACCTGATCTACATTCGCGAAGCGCACTCTACGAACGATTGGGCCAGTACCCGCAATCAGCGCGAAGGCATCGTGCTTGAGCCTGCCGCGAACATGGGCGAGCGCCAGGATCACGCCACTATGTGCATCCGTAAATTGCATATCGAGTTCCCTGCCCTTCTTGATAGCATGAATGGATCGGCGGAGAAGGCATACGCCGCGTGGCCCAGCAAGGCGTACGTGCTGGACAAGCATGGCAAGATCCTGTTCAGCACCGGCCTCAGTGAGCAGGACTTCCATCTCAACGAACTGGAAGTTGCGCTGCGCAAGGCGGCAACCCCTGTGAAGCAATCGCGCGTACCGCGCGGGGACCAATAGTCAGTATGCGGAGAGTCATTTTTCCTCTGATCTTGATCCTGCTTTCAGGCTCAGTTCCCGCCGCAGTTGCACAGACTCCTCAGGACCTGTTCAACGACGCAATGGCTAAGCAGAAGGCCGGAGATCTGGAGGGAGCCGTCCAGGAGTACCGGCAGCTTTTGAAGGTCCAGCCCGACGCGGCGGCGATTCGATCGAACTTGGGCGCCGCTCTCGCCGGACTCGGACAATTTGCCGAAGCGATCACCGAGTACAAAATTGCTCTGAAGCAGGCTCCCTCCGCTCCTGGCCTCCGCCTGAACCTTGCGCTCGCCTATTACAAAACCGGAAGCATCGTAGATGCCGTCGATCAGTTGGTCCGCGTCCACAGGGAGGAGCCTGGCAATGTCCAGGCAATCCTGCTGCTCGGCGACTGCTACCTGCGCATGGGGCAGAACAAGAATGTGATTGGCGTCCTGGAACCTGCATACAAGAAACATCCCGATGAGATGGGAATCGTGTATCTGCTGGGAACGGCTTTGATTCGCGACCATCAAGTTGAACTGGGTCAGGTACTGGTCGATCGTATCTTGCGGAATGGCGAGTCTGCGGAGGCGCACCTGATGCTGGGCGCGGCGAAAATCGAAGCCGCGGATTTCGCCGGCGCTCGCGACGAACTGGCCAAAGCAGTGGCGCTGGACCCGAAGCTTCCCGGCGTGCACGTTCTCTACGGACAAGCCTTGCAGGTCACCGCCGGGCCAGACGAAGCTCGCAAGGAATTTCAAGCGGAGTTGGCAATCGATCCCTACAATTACATGTCGAACGTCCAGATGGGCGCCCTGCTCCGGCAAGAGCAGAAATATGATGAGGCGAAGCCCTACCTTACCCGCGCGCTGGAGACGCGTCCGGGAGATTTAGCCGTGCGCTATCAACTGGCGGCCATCGACCTTTCGGAAGGAAAGGCAGAGCAGGCGCGGCGCGAACTGGAATCGATCGTCAAGGACTCTCCAGGTTTCACGGAGGCTCATGTATCTTTGTCGATCGCGTATTTCCGCCTCAAAAGGCCGGCCGAGGGTAACCGCGAGAAAGGCATCGTCGACAAACTGACGGCTGAGGCCCAGGCGAAGCAGCCCGGAGTCAAAGCGCAGTGATCGGTAAGCTCGCCCTTCCGGACATTTTCCTATGAGGATTTCGAGAAGACAGTGGATCCGGCTGGCAGGCGCCTTCAGCGCAGCCCGCTTGTGGGAAGGGCAGCGGGGACCGGCATCGTCCGAGCTGTTCGCGGAAGTTCCCGCATCGGCGAGCGGCATTGAGTGGGTGCACGACAACGCCAAGTCCGCGAATCACTATCTTCCCGAGACGCTGGGTCCCGGTTGCGCGTTCCTTGATTTCGACAACGACGGGTGGATGGACATTTTTCTGGTGAACAGTGGTCCCAGCGACTTCTGGAAGCCGACCAAACCGGTGCGCAATGCCCTCTACAAAAACAACCGAAACGGCACTTTCACGGACGTGACCGAAAAGGCAGGGCTCAGCGGGACATCGTTTGGCATGGGCGTCGCGGTCGGGGACTACGACAACGATGGCTGGCCGGACATTTTCGTGACTGCCTACGGCAAGTGCACCTTGTACAAGAACAACCACGACGGAACTTTCGCCGACGTCACCGAGAAAGCCGGCGTTGCCACTCCCGGCTGGACGACAAGCGCGGTCTGGTTTGACTACGACAATGACGGCAGGCTCGACTTGTTCGTTTGCAGCTTTGTCGACTATTCCGGTGAGCACAAGTTCGAATGTGGCGACAATAAGATTGGCAAGAAGTACTACTGTATTCCCCGCGTCTTCCGCCCCACCGCCAGCTTCCTTTATCACAACCATGGCGATGGCACGTTTACGGAGGTCAGCAAGGGCACTGATATCGCCAAGGCGCTTGGCAAAGGTCTCGGCGTGGTAGCAACTGATGTCAACGGCGACGGACGGATGGACCTGTTTGTCGCGAACGATACCGTTCAGAACTTTCTGTTCCTCAATCGGGGTCCGGGCGCAAGCGGCCGCTGGAAATGGGAGGAGGTTGGCCTTCAGGCGGGCGTTGGCTTCAGCGAGAGCGGGCAGGCGCGCTCCGGCATGGGGGTGGATGCCGCCGACTTCGATGCGGACGGATGGCAGGATCTGTTCGTCGCAAACGTCGATCATGAAATGTTTTCCGTCTACCAGAACAACAAGGACGAAACCTTCCGCGATGTGGCTCAGGCAAACGATGTCGCTCAGGTGACGCGTCTACTGAGTGGCTGGGGCCTGAAATATTTCGACTACGACAACGACGGCGCTATTGATCTGATCCTCGCGAATGGGCATCCCGACGACATGATCGACGACTATTCGATGCAGGTGAAATACAAAGAACCGCTGCTACTGTTTCATCAGGGCGATGATCGCCGCTTGCAGAATGTCAGCGAGCAGGCTGGTCCCGCATTCAAGAAGTTTTTCCCGGCGCGCGGCCTGGCGGTTGGCGACTACGACAACGACGGTGCGCTGGACGTGATCATTGGCAACAACGGCGGTGCTCCTCTGCTGCTCAACAATCGTGCAGCCAAGGATAACAACTGGCTCGGGATCAAACTGGAAGGTGTGCACTGCAACCGCGACGGCATCGGCGCCAAAATCTATTGGACAGCTGGCGGGAAAAGGCGCTTCAGGCTCAAGAACAGCGGCGGCAGCTACCTGTCTTCACACGATCCGCGCGAAGTCTTGGGAATCGGGAGTGCGCGGAAAATCGATGCTCTTGAGATTCACTGGCCCGCCCCTAGCAAGCAAATCGACAAGATCTCCATCTTGCCGGTCAACCGCTACACCCGGCTGACCGAGGGGAAGGGTATCGTCGAGTAGGATCCGGCAGCACCGTCGCCACTCGACCGGCGATTCCCTAACTGATTGTGAGAAAATGGGTCTGACCGAAGTTTTCTACCATGCGGCCCCGTAGCTCAATTGGATAGAGCATCAGACTTCGGATCTGAGGGTTGGGGGTTCGACTCCCTCCGGGGTCGCCATGTTTCCTCAATGTTTGTGCCTACGTGAGGCACGTTCCCTTCCTGATTTCAAGAATCCCATGTCACTCCCAAAAAGGGCAAGCCCACTGTAGCGAGGGGTCCTAGCCATAGCAGGAGAAGGTGCCCAATTCTAATGAGGCTCTGAAAAGTCTGTGCTGAACTCGTCGCGAGGGGGGTTGTAGGTGCACGCGGAAGAATACCTCGCACCGGAAATGCTTTTGTAGTTGAGTACGATTGTGGGCGGTTTCGTGGCTGGCTCGTAAAGTGGCTTCACGTCGGGAAACTGACTCAGCAACAGAGGCCGGTTCGGTTCGAGGGAAGCGATTCTGTCCTGCAGCAGTTCTCTGCTGGTGGCATACGACCACTCAATCTCCAACGCTGGTCCCATACCGACATTCAGCACGCTCGGGCCCTCATTCATCGTGCGAGATGGCACGCAGATCAGCGCCGGTCGAAAAGCTGCTTCCACCTGCCGGATGGATTGCGAAGCGATCATGTTCGTGGCGTTGACGTACTTGATTAAGTAACCCAGGGTTGCTGCTGAGATGATCAACGACAAGATGTTGAATAACGTCATCGCCCGTAATAGTACGAGAAAGGGTATGAGAAGGGGAGTCACTGCTTGCTGTGGATGCATCAAGCAGTAACCCCCACTCCCGGGCGGGCCCAGGAAGGAAAAGCCCGGAGCTGCGGACGGTCGGTCAGAACAACTGGGAGCCGCACCCAGAAGGAGAAACCGCCCACCGCCATCTAAGCCCGGTTGCTGGTTACCGAAGGAGGAGCAGGCCACCTTGAGTACGGGGATTGCGATAGAGTGGCACTCACAGATTGAAGGAGGGTGACTGTGGAATTGTCAGAATTGCAAACGCTCGTCCTCTGCGGTCTCACTACTCTGGGAGCCTTCGCGGGCTCTGGCGTCGGCGCTTACTTCCGGAAGAAGGGTGAGAACCTGGCAACGCACGAAGACATCACCAAGCTCGTCGAGCAGGTGCGCGCTGTCACCACAACAACCAAAGAAATCGAAGGAAAGATCTCGGATGACTATTGGCGACGGCAGAAGCATTGGGAATCGAAGCGCGGTGTGGTCTTTGAAGTCGTAAGAAAACTCAGAGTGGCCGATGATGCGCTCCTTCGTTTACAAACGGCCCATCGAATGCCGATGGAACGTCCGGGAAACTGGGCCCCGTATATAGAAGAAGCCGCTCAGGAATGGAGAAGTGCCATTAGCGGATTCTCAGAAGCGTCGATGCTGGCGAGTGTCGTATGCGGTGAGGAATTAACGAACGCGTGCAATGAATTACGCATTCTCTTGAATGATACAGCCATCGAGGTCGTCCGAGGTCTCCGGCAGGCTTACGATAACTCCGCGCCGAGATTAGGGAAGCTCTCGGGCATGGTTGCACGAGCCGCACTTAAGGAGTTCGATTTTCCGAACCCATCTGAAGTGAAATGTAAGGCGCTCTGATGTTTCGGATCTGAGGGTTGTGGGGTTCGACTCCCTCCGGGGGTCGCCAGCGCAATTAAGAATTTCGGCGATTTTCGTTTCTGTTCTCAGTCCGGCGATTCCCCGCTCGTCTCTCCAAGTGACTCGCCTAGAAGCTTCCATAAAGAGGGATACGGGAGCCGTACCCACCCGGACGCAGACATTTGAGGCTCCTCAGAAAGTCTTCCAAACGAAGCCTCCCAACAGAGCCAGCAACAATAGACCGCCAACACCGCAGACCCAAAAGAGAAAGTTGGCGGTCAATTTCGGAGAGTTGATTTCCTTTTTATCCATCGCCGCAGGTTCAAATAGCGCGCAGGACAAAAATAATCAGCAGAACTACGACAATTGTTCCCGCTAAACCGTAACCTAACATGGTGCCTCCTCATCTCACTTTGTATCCAGTCAACTATGTCGAAGATCGTGAGTTATTGCTGCTCAGTTTTGCTCATTCCCCGGTCGTAACCATCTAGTGATGTATCCAGGTCTCGGGGTACCTGGGCCCCAATGTGCAATTTTGACCAGATTTGCCGACTTCATGCCGGGTATGATTCGACTCCCTGAAACCTCTTCAGAAGTGGGGGATGTCCCATGCCTACAAGCCACGGAGAAAATTGGAATAAGACCATTTCGCTAGAATTAGACATTCAGAAAATGCCGAAATGGACTGCGGCGGCAGGACAGCCAGCCGCTCCGTATGAAGGTACATCCCTCGCAGAAGCCCCCGTACATCAATTCCACTATCGCGTCCTGGTTGTGGATGACGACTCGTCCATACGCGAAGTTGCAAGGGCCGTTTTGGAAAGCCAGGGTTATGAGGTTCTCACGGTAGCGGACGGGCTGGATGGTTTAAGCGCTCTCAGCGGGTCCCTTCCCGATGTGATCATTTCCGATCTGAATATGCCCCGCATGTCGGGATTTGAATTCCTTGCGATAGTACGCAAGCGATTTCCGCGCATCGCAACAATAGCCATGGGCGGAGAATACATCCCCGGCGAAAATCCAAGTGGGATTTTGGCGGACGCTTTCCTGCAAAAAGGACGCTACACGGTCAAGGAGCTTTTCGAGGAAATCGCGAAGCTGTTAGCCGCATCGCCCATCAGGTCGGAAAGAGAGAAGAGTGACATTGCTCCACTCTTCGTGCCGAGAGATCGTGCGGGATATCTGATAATCACCTGCCCCAAGTGCCTGCGTCCCAACAAACTGGAAGCGATGAGTTTGAACGGCGGAATTCACCAAACGATTTGCCAGTCATGCAGCACGCCGGTGAAGTTTGAGATTAATCACGAAATCGAGCCGTTGATTAAACGCAAACACGCCTGAGTAGAGGCGAGCCCCATCGTTGACCGACGCTTGATCGCGCTCTGACTTCGTGGTTCGTGCCGTGGGCGGCGCGAGGAGGGGATGAACTCCGCATTTCCACTATCCCGCTCTCCAGCGGGGTTTTTTTCGTCTGCAACGCCAATTGCGCAACTCGGATTGCGTCCTGAACTTTGCTCCACTCCGCTTCGTTGTCGTACACCTGCGCCAGCATGTCCGTGTCTACGCGATAGCGCAACTGGATCTGAGGGTTGGGGGTTCGACTCCCTCCGGGGTCGCCAGTGCAAGTTCTATTCTTGTGGAGGCTTCTCATCCGCACGGACCCTGAATGCGAATAGGAGCCACCCATCCCTCGTCTACCTGCACCAACTGCGCCTCCACAATTTGCGGATTGTCACGAGGCGTGCAGATCCCGACGCACGAGGCTCGAGTCCAGAAAGAATCCAAGCCCCAACGTGAATGGAATTGCGCCGAACGAGGCGGCCACCCACGCATCTGGCTCGACACGAGCAATGAGAGCAAAGGTTGTGATGTAACCGATCGCGCCCGCCACCAGCAAGATTCCCGCCCGGCGCGAACGGGCTGCCTGTGAAAGCTCCGGCTCCATGGGGACGCTTACCCCGCGGGCCAGCGCCGCCAGACGTTCTTCCGTACGCAGTTTCGAAATGCGATAGTAGCCGTACAACGCAATCGCTGTGATGGGAATGCTGAAAAGCATCACTACCGCCGCCAGGCCCACGATGTCTCCCATAATCCGCTCCTTCGTCGGGCGCGTCCTGCACCCGCCCGTTTAGACCGCTTCGATTGAAAATACGTGGGAAGGCCTGGAAAAGTTCCGGAATTGTGCTGGTTAGAGACTGCCCCAGAGCAACCAGCAGTTCCCAGCCGTGCACATAAATCGGTTTGATCTCTCCGATAAGGTCTTTTTATTGGCCCCATCGCAAGCCCGCACGGTAACCTATTCCGTCAACAGCGACCCAGCTAAAGCTCGCCATTCCAATTGACTACCGCTGGCTTAAGGAGACTCATGTCGACCGAACTAAGAAATTTTTTAGCGCTCTCGTACGAACAGCTTGAAGAGCTGAATCTGAAGGCGAAAGAGCAGCGCAAGAACCGGGTTGCCGCCCACAAGATTCAGGAAGAACGCCTGAAATACTTGACGGACGAAAAACGCATTAAGGCGGTGACCGTCCTCTTCAGCGACCTGGAGGGCCGGTTACACATGCTCGATTACGACAAGAAGTTCTTGCTGAGGAGTTGGGACAATCTAACCTTTGACGGCTCTTCCATCCGCGGCTTCACGGCGCAGCGTGAGAGCGATCTTCGACTGGGCATCGACTGGTCCGCATTCTATTGGGCGCCCGCCGACTTCTTTGGCGGCGGCAAGGTACTGGTGTTTGGCGAAGTCATCGACAAGAACGGCACTCCCTATAGCGGCGATATTCGCGGGGTGCTGAAAGGTTTCGCCAGCAAGCTCTACGATAAGGAAGGCTACACGCTCAACGCCGCTAACGAAATCGAGGGCTTCCTGTTCAAGGGGCCGGATGCCGAGCGCCACTACCACGAAACCGGCAAGTTCGAGTACGTCAACACTGGCGGCTACTATCACTCCCTTCCCGGGGATCTTCTCCGGACCTTCATCGACACGACGGCGGAAGTCCAGCGCGCTATGGGCTTTCAGAACGAGAAAGACCATCCGGAAGTCGCGCCTTCGCAGTTCGAGATCAACTACAGCTATGGCGAGGTGGTGGCGGCGGCGGACCAGATTCAACTTTACAAACTGATTTGCCGCGAGGTTGCGACCCGGATGGGTCTGACGGCCTCATTCCTGCCCAAGCCGGTGGTTGGGGTGAATGGCAGCGGCATGCACACCAACGTTTCGATCAGCAAGAACGGCAAAAATCTGTTCTGGGACGCCAAAGGCGAGGAGAAACTGAGCAAGCTGGGCTGGGCCTTTCTTGACCGCATCTTGACTCACGGCAATGACATCTGCCTCTTGCTCAACGCCAGCGTGAACGCCTATCGCCGCCTCGATCCCCACTTTGAAGCGCCCAACCAGATCAAGGCGTCGCCGACCGATCGCGGTTCCATGGTGCGCATCCCGATCGGCAACGACAAGAGCATGCGCGTCGAAGTTCGCTCGGTGAGCCCGGATGCTAGCCCCTACATGGTTATGTATGCCGTGTTCAAGACCGGCCTCGACGGCGAAACTTCGAAGATCAAGAATCTCCGCCAGGCCGAGCGCTATCTCCCGGACAATATTTACGACGCGCTGGGAAACTTCCAGAAGGCCAAGTGGACCAGCCAGCTTCTCGGAGAGGACGTGAAGGCGCGCTATGCAGAGTTAAAACAGGCCGCCGCCGATCGCTGCCCGCGTTCTCTGGGAACGTTCGTGAAAGCTCCCGAGGTTCAATATCACCACGAGGTCTACAACCAGTTCCTGTGGAATCTGTTCTAGGAAGATCGCCATCACGCACACGAACGCCCCGGCCAGGAACCGGGGCGTTTTTTCGGTTATCTGCTGCAGGGGCTCATGGAAATCCCCATTCATCGACAGGACCTAAAGCGTGTTCACGATACGGGCTTTGAGCGCCTCAAACTCCGCATCCGAAATCAAACCCTTGTCCAGCATAGCTTTGGCTTTTTCCAGGCGAGTGACGGTATCGTCCTGACCTCCAGCCGGGGAAGCGGCCAGCCCGGCGCCGGCGCCGGTAGATCCCAACTGAATTCCTCCGGATCTTGCGCGCATTTCTTCCAGTTCCCGAACTCGCCGCTTTTCCCGCCACGCTTGATCCTGCGCCTGGCACACCCGGTAGACTGCCTCCGCTTGACTCTTTCGAAGTCCCGGAAAGGTTTGGGAATCCTCCTTGCCGGCGATGGCAAGGTCCGGGCCCCCGAAAAAGGTAACCGTTAAGTCCGCCCCAACCGCCCCAATCGCGACGCGCGCCTCCCGGAGATCTTGCCAGCGCACGCTTCTCGGCTGAAAGCCCCCAAGAAGACCCCGGCGCATGTAGATCAATCGCCCGCTAGTGGCCGCGACCAGCGCTCGTCTGTGGGTCAATGCGAAGAAGCGTCGCTGCACCGCAAAAGCCTCAATGGTTTCTCCGGGAACGAGCAGCGTTGCGATCTGCTCAAGCCCCGCGATGAGGCGAGGCTCGCCTTGGACTTCCTTCGTGATTTCTGCGGATAGGCTCAACACGTTCCCCTTTAACGGCGTTAGTACTCCAAGACTCTGCCGTCGTGGAAGCGAAGAATACTTCAACTAAAACCCCGGGTCAACTTGACTTGCCGACAATCCTCTCAGACAAGTACGCACGCCGGGTTCGTCGAATTTCTCAGCCATGGCTCCCGAGACTCTTGGTGCACAAGTGGAAAGCAGAGGCTCGCGAGTGTCGTGGGTGCAATTGCATAGCGATACAGGCTGCCCCCCACCTAACGTGGCTGAGCTACAATTTCTCCGATATTCGGTCTGAGAATCGGTGGGCACTGCCCGACATCGGTATTTTGGACAGCGGTCACTCGATTTTAGCGACCCCAGGAACCGGATTCGGAAACTTCGCAAATACCGTCGGATCGTGCCCAGGGATGATGAGGGCGGGACGGGCGGCGAGTTGCTTCATACGGTCTTGCGCGCGCAAGTTCGATGTCGCATCGAGCGTGGATGCGATGGCTACATGTTTTTCGAGGTTTTCGTAAAGATACATATTGTCGCTGGCCAAGATCACGGTTCCCGCAACGGTGTTTACCCCGACGTATTGCGAAGCGTAGGTATGGCGGCCTCCGGTATAGCAGGTTACTCCGGGAAGGATTTCCTGGGCGTCGCCGTTGACCAGCCCAACCTTGCCCTGCGTGTTCAATCTCACCACCGTGAGCACGTCTTCCGCATCGAAGCCGTCGGAGGTATCCTTTGCTTGCCATGCTTCACCAGCGTAATACTGCAATTCATCCTTCTGAATCCAGATACGGGCGTTGGGAAACAGGTCGATCCCATCGGCATGGTCCCAGTGCATGTGAGTAATAACCACGTCGGTGATGTCCTCGGGCTTCAAGCCGAGCGGCTTGAGCGCGTCGGAAGGCTTGATAAAATCTCTCACCTTCCAGTCCTTGAAGAAGTGCTCGTGATAGAAGCCAGAGTCGACCAGGATGTTGTGCCCGTTGCCACGAACGAGCCAGACCATCATGGCGATATCCAGCTTGCGCGCGGGATCCGCTCCGGCTACGAGTTCCGCGATAGGGAAGCCGGGCAGCGTGGCGTAGCGGATGGCATAAATCTCGTATTGTGGTTTTGATTGGGAAGTCGCAGGCACGACCAGGATCACGCCCGCGAACAGCGGCAAGAAGAAGCGGCTTAGGTTCACGCGAACTCCTGTGCGTTGGGACCAGCTATTCTCGCACAGCGCCAGCTTGCGAACCGTGGCGATTGCGCACTCGTCGGCGTGCCCTGCGGTGGGTGGTGTCGGTGGTTATTTCAAAGGGCGTCACCCCAGCGATCCCGTAACCGTGACTTCTCCCCAGCCCTCAGGATGGAACCTACCGTTATGAGGCCTCCTGACGCACGTCGGTCCGATGGCAGCGTCCGGTACAAGAAGAAAGGCTACCACCGTGAGGTAGTAGCCTGTTTTGTTTGCCTGGAATCGGCCTCTAGTTGCCTGCGTTCTGGAAATACTCGCCCGGAAGCGCGACCATCGTCCCACGAGACGTGCTGGCTCCCAGGACTGGTACTTTTTGCACCAGTTTCTCGGGCCGTTGCACACCCGCAAGGTAGGTGTCGGCCACTTTCAGTTCGATCTTGATTCCCAGAGTACGTTCCAACTGGCGAATATCCGCCCGCTGGTGGTGTTCGAAGAGCGTAGATGCCACGCCGAGTCCACCCATACGGCCGGTACGACCGACGCGATGAATGAAATCTTCCGCGAGTTGCGGCAGATCATAGTTGATGACCTGGGCAATATCCTGCACGTGAATTCCGCGCGAGGCCAGGTCGGTTGCCACCAGCACCCGCACACGCCCTTGTTGGAAGGCGGTGAGGGCGGCGGTACGCTGCGACTGAGAGCGGTCGCCGTGAATCATCGCGGCGGAAAAACCTTCGCGGGTCAGACGCTGCGCCAGTCTTTCGGTCGCGCGCTTGGTGCGTGCGAATACCAGACAACGGCCCGTCTCCTTGGCGAGCAACCGCTGAAGCACGTCCAGTTTTTCGCCGGCCGAGACCTCAAAGGCTTGTACGCGAACGTTTTCTGCGGGCTTCAACGTAGAACCAAGTGCGACACGCACCGGCGCACGCATGTAGTCGTTAACCAGGTGCGCCACAGACGCTTCGAGCGTTGCGGAGAAGCACATGGTCTGCCGGTTCTTTGGCAGGATACCCACAATGCGGCGGACGGCCGGGATAAATCCCATGTCCATCATGCGATCGGCTTCATCGAGAACAAGTATGCGCAAAGCGCGGAAATCGACCAGGCGGCGATCGAGAAAATCCTCAAGCCGGCCCGGGGTGGCAACCACTAGACGTGCCCCACGCCGGATGGAATGAATCTGTTGCTTTTCGGAGAGACCGCCGACCACCAACGCTGCTTCCGGAAGTTTGTTTCCGCGCAGAGCGTTGTATTGTTCGGCAACCTGCATGGCAAGTTCGCGGGTCGGAACCAGCACCAGTGCCTGGATCCCTGCGGCCTGGCTCTGGAGCATCTGCTCCAGCATAGGGAGCAGGAAGGCCAGGGTTTTACCCGTGCCCGTCTGCGCGGTGGCCAGAACATCTTTGCCTTGGAGTGCAGGCGGTATAGCAGCTTCCTGCACGGGTGTGGGAATGGAGAAACTAAGTGCTGCGAGGCGCTCCTGCAAATAGGAACACATCGGCAACTCTGAAAAATGCTTCAAATGGTACTTTCTTTCTGTCTGGTGGAATTGATCGCGGCGCGCACCCGGATCGCCGGGCGGGCACAACAATTCGGATAGCCAGTCTGGAACTGGATTTACGCTGAAAACTTACGGAAGGGACTGCAAGCGGGAATCCTTAGATCAATTCCTGAACCCAGAAGTACCGCACCACTCAACCGTGGTATTAAGCGCAAACCTAGTGTAGCACAGCTGGTGCAATCGCCGGCATTACTGAAGTTCGGGTACGGTTTTCGGACCCAACGCGTCGGCTACCGGAGAAGCAGGTTCGGGCCGGCCGCGGTGTAGTTCTTCCAGCAACTGCAGGTCACTGTAAATATCACTCGGGGCGATTTTGGGAGCGTTCCTGCGCAGCTCTTCCCGGAGACGGACCAGCAGCAGGCGCTGCGCAATCACGGGCGACTCCGACTCGCTCACGATGTTTTCCCGCGCCAGCCCGACGGCCACAGGGTCGTCCCCCACCCGCAAGTGCAGCACAGGTCTTCCCGCTGAGTCCAATTGCGGTTCAGCGGTGGCTTCCAGGCGAGGCCACTTCACTTCGTCGAGGACTGATCCTTCCGCAATGCTCCGAGCCAGCACTCCGAGCCGGTTCTGATATTCACGCCGCTGTTCCGCATTCATCGGAGGCTCAAGATCGCGCCGCGGATCGAACACCAACGCATGTTTCCCGGGATCAAATCCGCGGGAGCCCGTGAAGTAGGCGGCAGCAAAGCAACCCACAATGACCGGATGCCAGATCAGCAGCGGAGCCATATACTTCTTGGCCTTGAACGCGGATTCGACCACTCCACGCACCGGCTTGCTGCGTTTGATGGTGCCGGGCACCTGGGGAATAACGAAATTCGTGGACCGCAGTTCCGGATGATGCTTGCTGAACCGCACCAGGCACTTGGCAATCTGTTTCGGAGTCGTCACTCCCAAGTCACCAATGATTCCGCGATGCAACGCTCCCGGATAATAAAAATTTATGATGCCGCGTACAAAGTCGGCACAATTATTGGACAGTAGCTTATAGATGCCGTGATTGGGCCCGGCATTGAACGTGCGGATTAGTTCGTCATCCTTGTCCGCGCTGGTTTCGATTTCAAATGCGTAGCTGGTGCGATCGTACGAAGAACCCACCAACTGCACCCACGGGCCTTCGGGCACTCCACCGTCGGGTCCGTCCGGAATGATCGGGGCAAGATACTTCCTGCGATATGTGTCCCGCAGGAAAGCGACCAGCTTGGTGTCGGCATACAGCGGCACCTGCTCAGGGAGGTCTACGGAATACAGATAGGGAAGCAGCGGAATCGCGAACCAGTCGTAGCCCGCAATCCCGTGATAGCGACTGAGAACGATGCCTTGTTCACCGGGGCCGCAGCGGCGAAGCACGAAGGGGGTCTCCGCGCACACGCGATTCAAATACACTGCGACGTGTCCCGTGCCGGCAAACGTGCCGTCAACGCTGTAAGGCTCTTCGAGCAGAAGCGTCGCCCCGGCATGGGCGTATACCCTGCCCCACGCGAGAAACAGAAAGACCACGGCGCTGAGTCTACGGAGGCCCATAAAAATCTAAACTCGCTCCCTCACAGAAAGTTTCGCTACCCGTGAATCTCCGGGGGGATCTGTGCGGAACCCATTGTGAACAATGACAGTTTGAAGTCTAGGGATTGGGTGGCACAAGTAACGGAAGGGTTGTATTTTGCAGCCTGTCCGAGGTTCCCTAGGGGTCGGCCTTTCGACATGTACAAACTAATACATTTCTTGGCAACCAACCCTAACCAGCTAATTAACCAATAACTTAGAAGCTGACCTGCCGCGGCGGCAATTCACGTTGACCCAGGGGAATTTGCAAAAAACCCAGCGGGGGGACCCATCTAACTGAAGAGCTGTAACTGCAGAAACGCAACTGCTGTCTAACGTACCAACCACTCGGTCAAGTCGTGCATGCGGCTCAGAGCCACCCCATAGGTCATGATCACGCAGAAGACACCGCCCACGAATGACGGCGCGAAGTACCATGGAAGGAGTGGGCGGGATTCGACGCCCGCGCGCCTTTCGTCCCACGTCACCAGCCGTTCGATGCGTGCATTCAACCCTGAAGTCGAACTCTGCACCAGAGCAGTGGTCAGCGAGGCGGACGACTGCACCGGCGCGAACCGCGACAACTTGATCAATGCTGACGCCAGATCCAGCGCTTGACTGGAATTGGAGATAGCAGCATCATCGGCCGCCATTTCGGCCGCATGGGACCAAGCTGACTCCAGGCCGGTCATGCCCGGAAACGCACACAAACGGAATAGAAGTTTCTTCAGGTTGTCGCAACTGCGTACGTGTGCGATCTCATGCTTCAGGGCGGTTTGAAGTTCCTGCTCGTTCAGCACCGCCGCCGCCGCATCCGACAGCAGGACTCTCGGCTGGCGAAAGCCCGCCACCGTAAGCGCTGGCGACGACGTCCGGATGCGGAATAACGGCACTGGATAACACTCCGAATCCGTTCTCGCGCCCTGCAGCCAGCCCGCTACTGTGCGGGAGGTTCGCACCTGCGCTCCAATTGCGTTACACAGGCCGGCCGAGAATAGTAATAAGCAACCTCCGCCGAGCGTCAGGGGAATCCTTCCGATGGGCTCGGCCGCCATATGCGGCTCAAACAGCAAGAAGGATGGCACCACAAATCCCAACGTGATCAGTGTCGCCACCGCAAAGGGCAGGCCTCGAAGGATTAGCAACAGCGCCGCCAGACGTCGCGCAGAAAATCGGTTCCCGGCAAGGCGAACGGGTCGCCAGACGCGGATCACGGCGACGGAGACTGCGCAATAGAGCAGCAGGAAAATCGCCAGCGACACTCCCAGACAGCGCAGTGCAAACATCAGTGTTTTCCTCGCTCCTGCAATTCGCGACGCTTGTTCTCGACCACTTGCCGCAACTCGTCGAGAAGCTCAACATCGTGCTCGGTGACTGCCTCCACCAAGTAGGAGAGGGGCAGAGATGTCGTCGAATCTGACCCCAGCAGCTGCTGGATCGCTTCCCCGGCCGCAGCGCGTTGCAATTCTTCGCGGCTTACACGCGCCAGGTACCGGAATGCTCTTCCTTCCGCGGCCCGGTTCAGCAGTTGTTTCTTGTATAACCGGTCGAGGGTTGTCATCACCGTGGTATAGGCAATTTTCAGATCGCCGTCAGCAAGCAGTTCTCGCACCGTCGCGCTGCCGCGCGCCCAGACTTCTTCCAGCAGGCGCCGCTCGAGCGGTCCGAGCCGGGTGAACGATGGTTGGCCGGAACGAAAGAAACGATTCACAGATCCCCCAAATGACGGCTGGATTTTACCGCAACTTATGGGCGAAACACAGCCTGATTCGCAAGACCTCCAGAACGGTCGTCAAGCCTATCAATCCGCAAACCAGGGACCCGATCCGGCTGCTGGTACCGACACGCGCGTGGAACGCGGCGAAACTACCAACCGAACGAACCTACTACCAGGGTCGTATTGTGGGTAAAACCTGCGTCCAACCCAAGGTATGTCATCCCTAAATTGATCGCGCGACCGCGATGGCGCCTTTCGAACAATCATCCGGAAAGACGACGGCCCGTGCATTCCATCATCCCCCGGACGGTACCTCGTGGGCGCTCACCCGGACCGGCTTACCTAGTGTGACGACGGCCCGCCGGACCCGGTTGCAATCTGCCCGCCAGCCGGAGACAATCGCTGGCATGGATCACCGCTCTCAGTCCAGCGCGGAAACCGCGAGTCCCTTCCAGCCCGGGACCATGGTCGTGACCACCCTGGCCAATCCCCGGGAGAAATTCTGGGGAGCGATCCTTTCCCTGAGCGCCGAAGGGTTAAGCCTGCGCGGCATCGAACTGGCCTCGTTCGAGGATCTGGTGGCGCTTGTGAAGGACGGAGAGCCGTTCTCTCTGGGCGTGGTCTTTTTCCCCATGCACCGGGTCGAGCGTATGGAACTCGATCTGCCCGACGGCAACATCCCGTCGCTCTCGCAACGTTTCACCGCCAAGACGGGCTTGGACCCGGCGACCATGCTGCGCTCGACCTCCGTCGGCGCCGACACGGCCAAGGAGCGCGGATGAAGTTCTCGCAACTCCTCACCGCGCCCAATCAGCTTACTTTGCTTCGCATGCTCTTCCTGCCCTTCATTGTCATGGCCCTGGCGGACCAGCACTATTCGACAGCCCTGATTTTGTTCGTGCTGGCCGGCCTGAGTGACGGCCTCGATGGCCTGTTGGCCCGCCGCCTCCACCAGCAGACCGTGCTCGGGCAGTATCTCGACCCGATCGCCGACAAGCTTCTGCTTAGCACGCTTGTTCCTGGTGCTTTCGATCCTGCACAAGATTCCTTGGAAATATACGGTGATGGTCTTCAGCCGTGACATCGCGATCCTGGTGACCAGCGCGGTACTCTACACCATCGCCGGCCTGCGCAACTTCAGCCCCAGCATCTTCGGGAAGGCCAACACCTGCGCCCAGATCACCGCGATTTTCTTTGTCATGCTGTTTGAAATCGACCACAGTCGCGCGGTGTGGGTCTCCCGTACCGTCTTGTTGTGGGCGACGTTTGCCTTCACGGGGATCTCCTGGGTGCACTACGCGTTCCTGGTGCAAACCCGCCTGCGCGCGCCTCACGCGGCTGCAGATGCACGTTCGGCATCGGGCAAGCAGGTGGCGTAAGGAGGTTGACTCGCGCCCCGACGGGGACCGCTCGTGCACTTGTACTTTAACTTACTGCGTACCAAAGGCGAATTTGCGACCTTGCTTGAAGTGACGACGGAGGGCAACTCGACAGGGGCATCAAGAAAGGCCGGGGCAGCGACTACGACGGTGATTTCCCGAAGAGGAATCCGCAAGCCTCTCTAGTTATTAGCCCGCTGCTCGATCTGCGCAATTGTGTTCCTGACGTCGGAGGCCATCGGGCTGTGCGGATCGAGTTTCAGGAATTGTTGAAACGCTCGCTTAGCATCCTTTGCTTTGGTCTGTCGCAACAGGGCGTATCCCAGGACGATATGGACCCCCGCATTGCTCTCCTTTAACACAATCGCTCGACGCGCATACATCTCCGAGTCTGGAAACTTGCTCAAGGCGAAGCTCACTTTAGCCAGTTCAAATTGGGCGTCGGGGCTTTGAGGATCCAGTTCGGCGAAGCGCTTCAGCGGCTTCTCCGCCAGGTTCGCGCGGTTTGTCATCGCATAGAGAACTCCCAACAAGTATTGCGCCCGCGCAAGCTTGTCTTCGATCTCGATGGCCTTTACTAAGGAGGATTCGGCTTGCGCGCCCTGGTTCGTTTGAATTTGCGCAACACCCAGAAGTTGATAAGCCTCTGCGTATCGGGGATAGAGACTGATTGCCTTCTGCAGATGAGGGATGGCTCCCGCAAAGTCGTCGCCCTGGAGCGCCTTTTGGCCCGCTTCGAATTCCTGTCTCGCCTCTGCGGGGATGGCGGCGATACGCCCATCGATCACGCCGGCCGGAGGAACGCTGCTGCTCGTCTCTCGCGCCGCTTGCAGCGTGATCATCTCAAGCACCCGGCAGGGCTTCATGCTCATATCCACCCGTCCCCAGACGGGACGAAATCCCGGAGCGTCGATCTTGTACTGGATCACCATGCAGGGTGCCCCGGTATGAAACTTCCCGGACCGGTCAGTCCTGGCGAAGGTCCGCCAGCTGCTTTCACCATCTGTCCACAGTTCCACTTGGACGAATTGTGCCGGGGCATTGTTTTCATACCGGATTTGACCCTGGAAGTTGGTGCCCGATTCCATGTCGCTGCCGCTTTGTGCTTGAGCTGGAATCGCCCAGACAAAGATCACCAGAGCGACCTTTACCAGGTTTCGCGTCCATTCCCGATTGAAGATCGTTGCCATGACATCCACGGTGCTGTCCCCCCTGTAACCGGGAACGCTGCTTCGGTCATCCGTAGGCTTTAGACCCGGAAAGTTCTTGTAGTCCCTCTCTCAATTTCCCGATAGGGCGCCGCTTAATCAAGCCGCGAGGTGTTCGCCTACGTCGTGCTGCCAACCTCGTGGAACCTGCTCTTCGGAGAGGCGATTCGGTCCATATTGTCCCGCCGAAGAAACACCAGAGTCAAGAACCGAACAACAAAGCCTGGCGTGCCGGCACCCGCATATGTTCGGATCGGACCCCTCTCGGTCATTGACCCCCTTTCTCTGCTACCCCTAGAATGAACGGTTCACCCTGTAGCCTTGTTCCGATCTATGGCACTGCGCCTCTACAACACCATGTCCGCGCGGGTGGAGGAGTTTCGCCCGATCCAGGAAAACGAAGTTCGCATGTACGCCTGCGGGCCTACCGTCTACGACTACGGCCATATCGGCAACTTCCGCACCTTTATTGCAGTCGACGTGCTGCAGCGTTTTCTCCGGCAGAGCGGATACAAAGTCCGGTATGCCATGAATATCACCGACGTGGACGACAAGATCATACGCAATGCCGCGCGCGATGGCGTGGGCGTCCAGCAGTACACCGCCAAGTATGAAAAGGCGTTCCTGGAAGACGCCGCCACCCTGAATATTCAGCAGCCTGTTCTGGTGCGCGCCACCGAGCACATCCCCGCGATGGCCGAATTCATCGCGAAGCTGGCGGAAAAGGGTCTGGCCTACCGGGCCGAGGACGGCTCCTATTACTTCCGCATCGCCAAGTTCCCGGCGTACGGCAAACTTTCGAAGAAAGACTTCGCCGGCATGGAGGATGGCGCCCGCGTCGACGTCGACGAATATGAAAAGGACAATGCCCGCGACTTTGCCTTGTGGAAGGCTCCCAAGCCGGGCGAGGCTTCCTGGGAGACGCCTATCGGGCGGGGCCGCCCCGGCTGGCACATCGAGTGCTCCGTCATGTCGATGGAAGAGCTTGGCGAATCCTTCGACCTGCACGCCGGCGGCGAAGACCTGATTTTCCCGCATCACGAAAATGAGATTGCGCAGTCGGAATCCCTGACCGGAAAAACCTTCGCCAACTTCTGGTTTCATGCCCGCTTCCTGCTGGTCGAAGGCGAGAAGATGTCGAAGAGCCTGGGAAACTTCTTCACGCCTCGCGATCTGGTGTTGAAGGGCCACAAGCCGTCGTCGATTCGCTACCTGCTCGCCTCCGTTCCCTACCGCAACCAGCTCAACTTCACCTTCGACGGATTGCGGCAGGCTGCGACCTCGGTCGACCGACTGCGGAACTTCCGGCTGCGGCTCTCGACCGGGCAGTTTCCTGCTGGCACCAACGCAACCCTGACCAAGCTCGCTCAGGACACGATCGAGCGCATGAAAGGTGCCCTGGACGACGATCTCAATACCGCACAAGCTCAAGCGGCCATTTTTGAAATGGTGCGCGCCGCGAACGCCGCCATCGATGCCGGGGAAATGCGGCAGGACAACGTGATGCCGTTATTGCGATCAATCGAAAACTTTGACGAGATTTTCGCCGTGCTTGCCGATGATGATGCGCCGAAGGTGAAAGCGATCGTCGATTGGGCCCGCGCCCATGGCCGCGAAAACGACATCAGTCAAGAGGCGCTGGCACTCGCCGGCTCGGACCAGCTCTCGGATGCAGACATCGAAAAGAAGATTTCTGAGATGGCGGATGCCCGCCGCGCCCGCGACTTCAAACGCTCCGACCTGCTACGCGCTGATCTCCTCGCAGCCGGAATTCTGGTGGAGAACACAAAAGAGGGAATCCGCTGGCGGAGGAAATAGCTGCGCAAGCGTTGGCATCGAAGCCTGCTATACCGGTAAACGCGCGGATCTCGATCGCATAGTCAGTCGTGGGAAGAACTGCGGCGGCAGAGTCAAATCGCAGCCTGTTCGTACGCGTGTGCGACCCGCAAGATCGTCGCCTCGTCGAAGTGCTTACCCAGGATCTGCAGCCCGATCGGTAATTTTCCCCGGGTCTCGCCGCAAGGAATCGAAATCCCCGGGATTCCCGCCAGGTCCGCTGTCACCGTGTAGATGTCAGCCAGATACATCGCCAGCGGATCATTCACCTTTTCACCCAGCTTGAACGCGGCCGACGGACTGGTGGGCGTCACAATGGCATCCACCTTTTTAAATGCCTCATCGAAGTCGCGCGTAAGCAGCGTACGAACCTTCTGAGCCTTCAGATAGTAGGCGTCATAGTAGCCCGCGCTCAACGCGTAGGTGCCCAGCATGATGCGCCGCTTCACTTCAGCACCAAATCCTTCGTCGCGGCTGCGCCGGTACATTTCTGACAGCGTACGCGCGTTCTTGGCACGATAGCCGTAGCGAACCCCGTCGAATCGCGCGAGGTTGGAAGAGGCTTCCGCGGTGGCCACGATGTAGTAAGTCGGAATGGCATATTCGGTGTGTGGCAGGGAGATCGGCACGATCTCGCAGCCGAGCGTCGCCAGCGCCTGAATCGAGTCCTCGACCCCCTGGCGCACCTCGTTGTCCAGGCCTTCGCCGAAGTATTCTTTGGCCACCCCGATTTTGAGCCCTCGAACCGGCTTCTCAAGCTCCGCTACGTAGTCAGGAACCGGAACGTCGGCGGAAGTCGAATCCATCGGATCGCGTCCCGCGATTGTGCGCAGCACAATGGCAGCATCCTTCACGGTCTTGGCCAGCGGTCCGATGTGGTCGAGCGACGACGCAAACGCGATCAGGCCATACCGGGATACGCGTCCATAGGTGGGCATCAGGCCCACCACGCCGCAAAAAGAGGCGGGCTGCCGGATGGAGCCGCCGGTGTCGGACCCCAGCGCGGCAACCGCCATGTCCGCTGCCACCGCCGCCGCCGAGCCGCCCGAAGAGCCGCCTGGGACTCTACTGGTATCGCGCGGGTTGCGCACCGGGTGAAACGCGGAATTCTCGTTCGACGAGCCCATCGCGAACTCGTCGCAGTTCAGCTTGCCCAGCACCACCGCCCCGGCAGCCTCCAATCGTGCCACTGCCGTGCAGTCATAGGGCGGAATGAAGTTCCCCAGAATCTTCGAGCCGGCGGTAGTGCGGACGCCGCGCGTGCACATCACGTCCTTGATTCCCACCGGCACACCCCCCAGCGGAGGCAGCGCTCTTCCCTCTGCAGCCATGCGATCCATGCGGTCAGCTTGCTCGAGTGCCCGTTCCCGGGTCAGCGTCAGGTAGGCGCCGATCGCGGAGTCTTCTTTTTGGATTCTTGCGTAGAACGCCTCCACCAACGCCATGGACGTGGTTTTTCGCTCCTGGATCGCGGAGCGCGCAGCATCGATGGTGAGCAGATTCAATTCCATGGTTCAGCGTAATTCGCCGCAGACAAGTCGCCGCTCAGACTAACGTTCGGTGGAATTTGCAGCTCCTCTGCCATGGCCGCTCTCCCCCTAACGTTCGATTACTTTCGGGACATTGAAGAATTGTTCGTCGGCATCCGGCGCATTTGCGAGCGCTTCTTCGTGCGTCAGGGACGGGCGCAGCCCGTAAAGAATGTCCTCGCGGCTGGCACCTGCAAAACGCCCGCTGCCCGCGTCCGAGTTGTCCACGCGGTCGGAGACCTGCGCCATCGGTTCAATGTTGGCCGTGTCTAGCTGGTTGAGCCGGTCGATATAGCCGAGAATCGAGTTCAGATCGCGCACCATATGGGCGCGTTCTTCCTCGGTGAGTTCGAGGTTAGCCAGATCGGCAACATAGCCAACATCTTTCTCTGTAACTTTCATTCTGGTTTACCTGTAGGGAGCGCGTTGGCCGCGAAGTTTCTACTTGTGCGCCGCGATGACGAACTCAATCCGCGCAACCTTCTCCATAACGTATCGATTCAGGCTCGCCACATATCGGGGAGCGAGGGCCTGAAGTTCCTTGCGCCAGCCGGCGTCAGCAACTTCCACCCACAGGATGCCGTCTGCAAAATTCAGGGCTCGGGTGCGTTCCGCGACCGCACTGCCACAGGCCAGAGGCCACGCCAGCAGTGGAGCTTGGCCCGCGGGAGCCTTGCGCAAAGACCGGGCAACCATCTTCTCGAGCCCGATTCCAGCCGGCTGCATGAAATGTTGAACGTGTTGCATAGAAATGCTTGTGCGAGATTCTTGATTCTAACATCTCAGGAGCGGTCTGACTCCCGTCGCAAGCAGCCCATCGAGCAGAGAAATCTCTCCCTTTGGGTTAGGCCAACGGGAACTCGCGCGCGACCAACTTCATCGCGTCTTGCTTCGACTGCAGCCGCCCTTCGAGCTGCCCGTCTTCGACAGCCAGGAGAATTTCCTTGAAACGCGGCCCGGGCGCGTAACCCGCCGCGATCAGATCATTGCCGGTCACGAGCGGCGCCGGACGCATCTTCTCCGGCGGAATCGAGCCGAGTTTCTCCTTCGCAAACCCGTAGGAGCTCAGATCTCCATGGCTGGCCTCGCAATCCAGGCGATGCAGTTGCAGGTGCTCTTCAAACTTCGGCATGCGCAGGAACTTCTTGAGGGTCGATTCCTTCATAAGCGTGACCTGTCCGAAGCGCATGTGGTGATTCACGAGCGCAAGAATCTGCTCGGTGTCTTCATTCGAAAAACGCAGCCGCCGGCAAATTTCCTCTGCCATTTTCACTCCGACTTCTACATGACCGTCAAATCGAATTCGGTCGGGCGCAACCCGAAAAGTAGGCGGCTTGCCAACGTCATGCAGCAGCGCCCCCCAGGCCAGCGTCGGCCGGCAGGGATGTGGCAGCCTTTCGAGCAGCAACAAGGTGTGGACGAACACATCGCCCTCCGGATGGTACTGTGGCGGCTGTTCCACGCCCTTCATCGCGGAAATCTCGGGCAGCACTTCTCCCAGCAGGCCGGACTCGTCCAGCAGCAGCAAGGCCCGCCGAGCGTGTCCCTCGATGAGCATTTTCGTCAACTCGTCGCGAACTCGCTCGTGGCTTACCTGGTGAATCTGGGGGGCTAACTTCTGGATCGCGCTGAAGGTCGGAGGATCAATGGCATACCCAAACCGGGCCGCGAACCGGACGGCTCGCAACATACGCAGCTTGTCTTCCGCGAAACGCCGTTCCGGATCCCCGATGGCGCGCACGATGTGCGCCTCCAGATCCTTTCGTCCCCCCACAAAGTCGAGCACTTCGCCAGAAACCGGGTCCATCAGCAATCCGTTGATGGTGAAATCTCGGCGCTCGACGTCCTCCCGCGGATCTTTGCTGAAGCGCACCTCGTCCGGATGCCGCCCATCGCTGTAGCTGACGTCGCAGCGAAAGGTTGCGACCTCGACGACGTTTGCCTTGCCGGAACCGGGAACCCTCTCATGGGAGGCAGGCCCCGGAGCCGCGACCGGATCCTCATGCGAAACGTGGGCAGCTTCGGGCATTGGCACCAGCACCACGCCAAACTGGGCTCCGACGGCGTAAGTTTCCGGAAATATACGCATCACCTGTTCGGGAGTGGCGTCCGTAGTGACGTCGTAGTCGGCAGGCTCGCGGCCGAGCAGCAGGTCGCGCACGCAGCCGCCGCAGAAATAGGCCTGGTGCGCGCTCTCGCGCAGCGTGCGAACGATTCCCGCGGCATATTGTTTGCTGTTGACCATTCGATGGACTGACTTCAAATAATATAGAAGGTATGCCGGACGCATACATTCTCGGAATCGAAAGCTCCTGCGACGAAACCGGCGCAGCCGTGGTGCGTTCGGGCGAGCAAATTCTGTCGAACGTCGTCTCCTCGCAGATTGCCATTCACATGCCCTACGGCGGAGTGGTACCCGAATTGGCCTCGCGCGAGCACCTGCGCGCTATCGTCCCGGTAGTGCGCAAAGCGCTCGCCGATTCCGGGTGCACGTACCAGTCGCTGGACGCGCTCGCTGTCACCCAGGGCCCCGGTCTCGCGGGTGCTCTTCTGGTCGGTCTCAGCTACGCCAAGGCTCTGGCTTTCGCGCTGGAAAAGCCGCTGATCGCGGTCAATCACCTGGAGGGCCACATTCACGCGGTGCTGCTCGAGGAACGCCAAAAGGGCAATCGCAAACTCGATTTTCCGGTCCTGGCCCTGGTGGTGTCCGGCGGGCACACCCACCTTTATCTTGCCGAGCAGAAAGACGAAAGCTGGTCCTACGAGAATATCGGCCGCACTCGCGATGACGCGGCCGGAGAAGCCTTCGACAAAGTCGCCAAGCTCCTCGGCCTGGGATATCCAGGGGGCCCGGTCATCGATCGCCTTTCGGCCCACGGAGACCCATCTGCAGTAAAGTTTGCCACCCCCCAGATCAAGCATCCTGATCGGAACGATCGTGGCAAATCAAAGGATGGTCGTACCCGCTTCGATTTCTCCTATAGCGGAATCAAGACGGCCGCTCTTCGCTACGTCGCAACCCACAATCTGGGGCCCGCGATTGAGAAGCGACGGAAGGCCATGGCCGGGATCGAGAAGGCCAAGATCGAAGACTACCTCGCCGTCTGTGAGCCGGAAACGCTCAACCTGGTAGCTTCATTCCAGCGCGCCATGGTTGACGATCTCGTGGCGAAGACCCTCGCGGCCGCCGAAGCGTGCAACGTGGCCACCCTCTTCGTCACCGGCGGGGTGGCCGCCAATAACGAACTGCGCCAGCGATTCGAAAACAATGCCGCCCGGCAGGGTTTGCCCGTCTTCTTTCCGTCCCGTCCATTGTCTACGGACAATGCCGCTATGATCGCGGCCGCAGCCTATCCCAAGTGGCTGGCGAAAGATTTTGCTGCCATGGATGTTTCCGCGGAAGCCGGCCTGCAGTTGCGCCGCCTTTAGGAGTTCGTTCCAGAAGCCTGTGCTCGAGCCGCGTTCCCGCCTGCTACGGCAGCCAGAGCCTTTTCCAGCTGTTCCTGGATATCGATGTCTTTGAAGATGGTGAACTCGGCCCGGTTCTCCGAGCTGTCAAATCCGCTGGACCGGCCAGTCAGAATCACAATCGCAATTCCCGCCGTTTCTGGCTTGTCTTTGAGGGCGCTGATCAATTCACTGCCCCCCATGGCCGGCATCTGCATGTCCGTGATCACCAGGACGGGGCGAACTCGCTTCAGCACTTCCAGGGCTTCCATGCCGTTGGACGCGGATTCCACGGCATATCCCCGCTCCTCCAGGAAGCGGCAAACGGTGTGCCGGATCACCATCGAATCGTCGACAACCAGAGCCACAACCGGCATTCAGGCGCCTCAAAGGACGAGAATCTGCGTTGCGACATTAGATCAGAGCCCTTCCAGACAAAACAATAAACAAGCTTTCGGGATGGTTACTTCCGTCACGTCACACCGCGAGATCGTGCCGAGGTTGCGTCATCCTGGTTTTCTGCAGGCTGGGGACGGATCAGGCTTCGTCGGATTTCGCGTTATCTTCGATCGCCATGTCCTTGAATTCACTCGACTCAAAGACGTCGCCGCATTCCAGACACTCCACGTACTCGGTGTCCTCATCACGGCTCACAATCTGCACGCGCGGGTGCTTACACTGTTTCATATTCCTTCTCTGTTTGAGGAATCGCGACGGCGGTTGGGTTCATAACTCCGGATGGCGATCCCGCCCGCAAGCCAGGCGGAACCCGTGCTGCCGGAAATTTCGGGTATTTTAGACCCACCCGGACGGATGTCAAGGCCTCTTCAGTAATACCGGGTATCCTCAGTCCGCCCTTTCAATCCACTTGACAAGTCCGACTAAAATCACCCCCATCCACTAACCCATTTGATGTCCGTAGCTTGCAGCTCAGCCGCTACTTTCTACAATTCCCTGCTGCGGCTTGCGCTGCTTCCATGTTCGGCGCTAGAATAAAAGGCGACCCAAACGGTCGGATTTTAATCCGATCAAATTGGTCGGACTAACCTCGTGCAGCTATGCTGAAGCTCAGCAAAAAAGCGGACTACGGGTTGATGGCCATGAAACACCTGGCCGAGCATGCGCAGGAGGGGTCGTGCAGCGCCAAGGATGTCGCTGAGTCTTACGGGATTCCGCCTGAAATCTTAGCCAAGATTCTTCAGCGCCTGGCCAAAGCTGGGCTGCTGCATTCGCAGCACGGCATCAACGGCGGCTACACGCTGGCTCGGCCGGCGCGAGAGATTTCGGCGTATGAAGTCATCCGCGCCATTGATGGTCCGCTGTTCATCACGTCCTGCATTACCGTGCGCGGCGAGTGCGATCAGACTGAGCGCTGCACCATCCGTGAGCCGCTGCGCAAGGTCAACCAGAGCATCGAGGATGTGCTGAAAAGAATCAAAATTGCGGAAATGACGGAAATCAGTGACGCCACCGGCGCCGATCAGAAAAAGACGGTGGCCGAGCTCATTACACTGGTCTGACCCAGGATTAGAGAACCCAGGATTAAAGAACGAGTAGGAGAAAGCCATCATGAGTACCGATCTGAAGACAGCGACCCAGGAGCAGCGCACTCCAGCTCCCGCCGGCATCAAGCTGCCCATCTACATGGACAACCATGCCACCACCCCCATGGATCCGCGTGTGCTCGAGGCCATGCTGCCTTACTTTATGGAGAAGTTTGGGAATGCCGCCAGCCGCAACCATCCCTTCGGTTGGGCTGCGGAAGAGGCCGTAGAACAAGCCCGCGAGCAGATCGCCAGGCTGATCGGCGCCACCACGAAAGAAATCATATTCACTTCTGGCGCCACCGAGAGCGACAACCTGGCGATCAAGGGCGTCGCTGAAATGTATCGTGAAAAGGGCAACCACATCATTACGGCGGTCACCGAGCACAAAGCCGTTCTTGATACCTGCAAGCGGCTCGAAAAGTACGGCTACCGCGTGACGTACCTGCCGGTTCAGAAAGACGGCCTGGTCGACCTCGACGATCTCAAGCGGGCCATCGACGACAAGACCATCCTGGTCACGATCATGGCAGCCAACAATGAAATCGGCGTGCTCCAGCCCTGGGCGGAGATCGGCAAGATTTGCCACGAGCGCGGCGTGCTTTTCCATACCGATGGTGTGCAGGCAGTGGGCAAGGTTCCCATCGATGTGGTCAAAGACAATATTGACCTGATGTCGATTACTGCGCACAAGATTTACGGACCCAAGGGCGTGGGCGCTCTCTATGTTCGCCGCAAGAACCCGCGGGTGCAGATTTCGGCCATCATCGACGGTGGCGGCCACGAGCGTGGCATGCGTTCCGGCACGTTGAATGTTCCCGGTATCGTGGGACTGGGCAAGGCCTGCGCGCTGGCGAAGGAAGAAATGGCGCAGGAAGGCGCTCACCTGGCGGACTTGCGCGACCGTTTGCGCGACCGCATCATGGGCCGCCTCGACGAGGTTTATATCAATGGCTCCATGGAGCACCGTCTGCCCGGCAACTTGAACATCAGCTTCGCCTACGTCGAAGGCGAGTCGTTGCTGATGGGCATCAATGATGTAGCGGTGTCGAGCGGCTCGGCCTGCACCTCAGCGACGCTTGAACCATCTTATGTATTGAAGGCATTGGGCACAGGGGACGACTTGGCTCACAGTTCCATCCGCTTCGGCATCGGCCGGTTCAACACCCAGGCCGAAGTTGACTACGTGGCCGACCGGGTTTGCGAGACGGTCGAACGCCTGCGTGAACTTTCCCCGCTGTATGAAATGGCGAAGGAAGGGGTCAACCTGAAGGATGTGAAGTGGGCGGGAGAGTAAAGCCCGTTTCTGGTTTCAGCGGTTTCAAGTTCAATATTTTGGGAAGCAGGAGAAAGCGAAATGGCATACAGCGATAAGGTTCTCGACCATTATTCGAATCCCCGCAACGTTGGGTCGCTCGACAAGAACAGTGCCGAAGTGGGCACCGGCTTGGTCGGCGCTCCCGAGTGCGGCGACGTTATGAAGCTGCAGATCAAGGTGAACCCGCAGACTCAGATCATCGAGGATGCGAAATTTAAGACCTTCGGCTGCGGTTCGGCCATCGCTTCCTCTTCACTGGCGACGGAGTGGGTGAAGGGCAAGACCGTGGATGAGGCCATGCAGATCAAGAACACTGAGATCGTGAAAGAGCTGGCCTTGCCGCCGGTAAAGATTCACTGTTCCGTGCTGGCAGAGGATGCCATCCGGGCGGCGATTCATGACTGGAAGAAGAAGAACGGCGCGGCCGGGGAAAAAGCTCCCGAAACGGCGGCCAGCAAGGCCAGCCACTAGGACCCCGGTTCCGCTGGTGCGTTGCAGCATCCCTCTATTGACGGATCACTGCCGTGCGGCGGATCCAAGGCTAGGCTGATGACGACCATGGCAGAAGAAACCACCAAGACGATTGCTCCGCCAGCTCCGGCGGCCCCCATAAAGGGCATCCAAGTGACGGACAAGGCGATTGCCAAGATTCGCAGCGCAATGCTGAAAGAAGGCATTTCGCCCGCAGAGGGCGGCCTTCGCCTCGGCGTGCAAGGCGGCGGCTGCTCCGGACTGAGCTACAACATCCGTTTCGATACGCAGCCCCGCGAGCGCGACCGGATCTTTCAATTTGCCGACGTGCGCGTGTTCGTGGATCCGAAGTCATTCATCTACCTGCACGGCATGATCCTGGACTATCAGGAAACGCTGATGCAGCAGGGCTTCGTATTCGTGAATCCGAATTCCACGAAATCGTGCGGCTGCGGAACTTCGTTCTCCGCTTGAGACGGAACGCGGGCACCTCTGCCTGCGCGAAAGCTCCAGGTCCTTCAACGCGGCGCCACCTTGCTCGCACCGGGCGATGAATTTCGAGCGGCGCGACCGATGAGCGTACCTGGTGAATTTGTCTATGACGAATCCAGAATCCAAGTCGACTTCTTCACTGATCATGCCGGGAGAGATAACCTCCAGTTGCTGGTCCTGTGGCACCATGCGCGCCGAACACTTCTGCAGCGCCTGCGGCAAGGTGCAGCCTCCGGTGCCGGTCGACTACTTCACCTTCTTCGGGCTGGCGAGAAAGCTGCACATCGACGTCGCGGGCCTGGAGCGCGAGTTCTACCAGCTGAGCCGCAAGTTGCATCCCGATCTCTATTCCGGCGCTGATTCGCGCGAGCAGGAATGGAGCCTGGAACAGAGTTCCCAGCTGAATGACGCCTACCGGACATTGAAAGACCCGATCCGGCGCACGGAGTATCTGTTGCGCCTCGAAGGGGTCGAACTGGAAGAACAATCGAAAGCCTCCACTGAGCAGGCGCGCGCCAGCGGCCAGATGAAAAAGCAGGTGGTTCCCCCAGACCTTCTGGAGGAGGTTTTCGACCTCAACATGCAGCTCGAGGAATTGCGCATGCAGAAGAAGATGGGCGAGGACGACCCGTCATTGATCGAAGAAGTTGGTCGCCAGAAGCTGGAACTGGAAGAGAAACACGAAGCACTGCTGGACGAACTCAAGCGCTATTGGACGGAATGGGACCGCGCCGTCGATGGCGGCACGCAAGCGGACCGCATCAAGGTTCGCGACCAGATGCTGGACCTGTTGAACCGGAGGTCCTACTTGAGAAACCTGGTCAGGGATGTAAATGAGGTGCTGGAAGACGGCGCTCGCTAAGCGCCACGGCTAAAAGTTAACCATGAGCAACGAACGCATCGTCGGAATTGATCTCGGCACCACCAATTCTTTGGTGGCATTTATGCAAGGGGATGCCCCCGTCGTGATTCCGGGCGAAGACGGCTTGAATCTTGTGCCTTCGGTGGTTGCCCTTGGCGAGAACGATCAGATCATTGTCGGCAGCGCGGCTCGTAAATACCTCATTGAGACGCCCGAACGCGCCGTGTACTCAATCAAGCGTCTTATGGGCCGCGGCCTCGAAGACGTGCAGGAAGAATTGAAGCTCTTCCCCTTCCGCCTCGCCGGCGATCTTCATGCGGGGGAAGTTCTTCGTATCACGCTGGGCGACAAGACTTACACACCGCCGGAAATCTCGGCCCTCATCCTGCGCCAGTTGAAGCGCAATGCCGAGCGCTTCTTTGGCGGCCCGGTCACGAAGGCGGTCATCACGGTCCCCGCCTATTTCAATGATGCTCAGCGTCAGGCCACCAAAGACGCGGGCCGGATTGCCGGTCTTGACGTTCTCCGTTTAGTAAACGAACCCACTGCCGCATCCCTGGCGTATGGTCTCGACAAGAAGAAGAACGGCACCGTGGCCGTCTATGACCTCGGCGGCGGCACCTTCGACGTCTCGATTCTGAAGCTCCACGACGGGATTTTCGAGGTCATCTCGACCAATGGCGACACCCACCTCGGCGGCGACGATATTGACAACCTGCTGATTACCATCGCGCTCGACGACATCCGCGGTGACCTGGGCCTGGACCTCCGGCGCAGCGGCGAGGGCGTGCCGACGATCCGCAAAGCAGTGATCGAGGCAAAAATCGCGCTGTCCGCGCTGAATTCCACAAAGCTCGATATCGACCTGCCTGGCGGCAAGCGCTATCAGCGGGAAATCACCCGTGAGCAGTTTGAACAACTGATCCAGCCCATCCTGGACCGCACCGTCGCGCCCTGCAAGCAGGCGCTCAAGGACGCCAAGCTGAAGCCAGAGCACATCGACGAAGTCGTGTTGGTGGGCGGCTCGACTCGCATTCCAAAAGTCCGCGCCCTGGTCCAGCACCTTTTCCAGCGGGTCCCGCACACGGATTTGAACCCGGACGAAGTGGTGGCGCTGGGCGCTGCCATCCAGGCGAACATCCTGGGAGGCGGGTCCGAGGCCACCAGAGAAATGCTCTTGCTCGATGTAACCCCGCTTTCTCTGGGCATTGAAGTGGCAGGCGGCGTCACCGACAAAATCATTCTGCGCAACTCGACCATCCCGGCGTCGGCCACGCAGTTCTACACCACCCAGGTGGACGGGCAGACGAATGTCGCCATCCACGTGCTGCAAGGCGAACGCGAGTTGGCCAGAGACTGTCGCTCGCTGGCGCGCTTCGACCTCAAGGGCGTCCCGCCCATGACTGCGGGCATGCCGCGCATTGAGGTGAAGTTCCTCATTGACGCCAATGGCATCCTGCACGTTACCGCTCGCGAGCAACGCAGCGGCCAGGAAGCAGAAATCGAAGTGCAACCCAGCTACGGCCTCACCGACGAGCAGGTCGAGAGCATGTTGCTCGAGTCTTTCGACTACGCCGAGGAAGATTTCCGCCAGCGCCAGGTGATCGAAGCGCGCAATGAGGCGGAGACGATTCTCACCGCACTCGACAAGAGCCGAACCAGCCCGGCCTGGGGACAGCTCCGCTCCGAAGAGCAGCGAAGCATCGCGAAGCTGGAGAAGTCCCTGAACGAAGTGAAGAAGGGCGAAGACTACCGGGCGATCCGCAAGGCCATTGACGAACTCAATCAGGCCTCAATGCGTTTGGCCGAGTTGATGATGGACAGTGCGGTATCGACTGCCCTGAAAGGCAAGACCATGGATCAGGTCGACCTGGGCGAAGGCCCAGACTCGCCGCATCCGATGGCGCCACCAGAATTTCAGTAAAGCAGGTGACAGGTCGCAGGGTGCGGGAAAAAACACGATCGCGATTCCCCCTCTTCCTGACACACCTGAGATCTGACACCAGTGAGGTTTCTAATGGCAGACGACAAAACGAAAAGCTCCGGCACCGCCGCCACGCTCGACGCTCCCGGCGAGAACACCGTTCAGGTGACATTTCTTCCCGAAGGCAAGACCGTTCAGTTCGAACACGGCAAGCTGCCTTACAAGGACCATGGGAAGGAGCAATCGCTGCTCGACGTTGCCTTGAACAACGGCATCAAACTGGACCATGCCTGCGGCGGAAACTGCGCCTGCACGACCTGCCACATCTGGGTAAAAGAAGGCGCCGACAATCTGTCCGAGATGGAAGACGATGAAGCCGACCGTCTCGACATGGCCGCCGATCTCCAGTTAAACTCCCGGCTCGGGTGCCAGGCGGTGATCAACAAGCCGGGTAAAGTCGTGGTTGAGATCCCCGCGTGGAATCGCAATTACGTTTCCGAAGAACACTAAAATAGCCGGTCGCTCTTGGCGGTTATGACTTTGCACCCGGGCCCGTGTAGTGAACCCAGGGAGTATGCGGTAAGAGCCCAGTGCCGAGAATGCATAGCGGCTTTCAAGGAGTTCTTAATGCCGAAAGACCTGACCTGGGAAGATGCGGAGGACATCGGCATTCTTCTCTCTGAAAAACACACCGACCTCGATCCTCTGGCCGTGCGTTTCACGGACCTCCACCGCTACGTGACCGAACTGCCCGAGTTTAAGGGTGATCCTCAGAAGTCAAACGAAGCAAAACTGGAGGCCATCCAGATGGCTTGGCACGAGGAGTTTCTCGACCGAACCCAAGGCTGATCGGTTTCCCGCAATTTGCAAAAAAGCTTTACAAGTTGATGACAACTCTGAGCCTGCGCCGCTCTAGACTGGCTCCGAACTTGAACGCTAGGCGCCCGGGCGTCTGACCAGCGAGCAGGGGCCTGCCCGCGACCATCCGCCGCCTGGGCTTCCGGTCCGCATCTTCGAGTTCTCTCTCACAATACTAAAAGGGCACGCTCCTCGGGGGAGACGTGCCCCGTTTTTGTTTGCTCTCGAGTAGCTTAACCCACGCTTGCGGTGGCGGGCTCCTCCACCCCCGTCTCGCGCAAAAACCGGGCTGCTTCCTCGGGCGGCGTCGGGTTGATGTAAAATCCCGTTCCCCACTCGAAGCCTGCGGTCTTAGTCAGCTTCGGCATGAACTCGATATGCCAGTGGTAATGATCGTTGGTCGAGTCCTGCACGGGCGAACTGTGAATTACCAGGTTGTAGGGCGGGTTATCCAGAACCCGGTCCGCTTTCATCAACAGCGTCTTGAGCGCCTTGGCCAGATTCTCAAACATGTGGGACGACGAGTTTTCGAAGGCTGACTCGTGCTGCTTAGGCAGGATCCAGGTTTCGAATGGAAAGCGCGGCGCATAGGGGGCCAGGGTAATGAAGTCATCGTTCTCGGCCACCACGCGCGTGCCGCTTTCCGTTTCCTGGCGGATAAGATCACAGAACACGCAGCGCTCTTTGTAAATGTAGTACTGCTTAGCGCCCTCGATCTCTTCGACTACATAAATCGGAAGGATGGGCAGGGCAATTAACTGGCAGTGTCCGTGTTCCAGCGAGGCGCCCGCCGGTTCGCCATGGTTCTTGAAGATGAGGATGTACTTGAAGCGCCGGTCCTTCTTGAGGTCCAAAATGCGATCGCGAAAGGTCCACAGCATGTCCTCGATGCGCTTGGGAGGCATGGTTGCCAGTGTGGCCGTGTGATCGGGTGTCTCGATGATCACTTCGTGCGCCCCGATGCCGTTCATCTTGTCGAACATGCCCTCGGCCTGGCGGTTCAGATTGCCCTCAATCCCCAGTGCCGGAAATTTGTTCGGCACCACTCGCACCGTCCATCCCGGCGTGTCGCGCAGCGGCGGCGGCCCCCCGTTGGGATTGGGACGATAAGCTTGGATCTCAGGAGGCGTCTTGCTCTCGTTTCCCGGACAGAAGGGGCAGAACCCGCCCTTAATTCTCACGCCCTCACGCACAAAATCAGTCGGACGCTTGGCGCGATCCGTCGAAATGATCACCCAGCGGCCCACAATCGGATCTTTTCTAAGTTCGGGCAATCCCCTGAATCCTTTCAGTACAAATGATCGAATCGTTTATTTTACGATACCGGGAAGGCATTTTTGAACAATTCGATGCGCGTCAAGCCTGGCTGGCTCTCGTAATACACACTCACCACGTCGAAACGCGACTGCACGGCCACCGGTAACCTGCGAAGATATTCACGAGCCATCCCCGCCAGTTCCCGCCTCTTCTCGCGGTTCACCGCGGCCTCCGCCGGCTTCACATCGTGTGAGGTCCGGGTCTTGACCTCAATAAAGCACAGGATATCCTGATCCCATCCAATCAGATCGACCTCACCGCGGCGCCGCGGCGAGCGGTAATTCCGCGCCACCATCACATAGCCCTGTCGGCGAAGGTAGAAATACGCATCTTCTTCGCCTTGCCGGCCGGTTTGCTGGTGCGCCGGTAGTTGCTTTCCGGTACGGCCGTTCCGGCGCAACCAGTCCAACAAGTGAACCGTGGTTTCCGCCAAATGGGCAAGCACTCTGGAACTCCTGGGAAGGCTCTCTCAATCGTACCTTGGATGCTTCAGCGCCGAAGTGACCACAAGCACACGCACACGTTCAGTTAGTTACAAATTTGGAACCTATCCGGCGTCTCACTCGACCACTCCAGGCAGCGTTGCTGCCGAGTCCGGTGAAATATGCCCCCATAGGTTAACCAGGCTCACTCCCGCCAAAGCCACCGTCCCGCCAATCCACGTAAAAAACGTCGGCACCTCTCCCAGCCAGATCCATGCCATCGCCACCGTGGCGAGTGGCATTAGGTAGAGAAAACTGCTCAGGCGTGAAGCCGGCAGGTGTGACATGGCGTACGCCCACGCCACATTCGCGATCGCCGCGGGAAAAATCCCCAGAAAAATCAGCGCCCAGGTCGCGCTGGCCGGAGCCATCCGCAGGGTGGTCGCCACCCCTCGTCCAAAGGGCGCCAATAACAAACTCCCGGCGCAAAACGAATAGCAGGTGAATTCCAGCGCCTGGTAGCGTCGCAACAATCGCTTCTGCAAAACCATGTACACGCCATAGGCAATCGCGCCCACCAGGATGGTCAGTGCACCCGGCGAAAAATGCAGCCCATGTCCCCGTTCGTTGGCGATCAGTGCGATCCCCAAGAAACTCAGCAGGATGCCCGACCATCCCACAGCATTGAGTTTCTCGTTCAGAAAAAGCACCGCCAGCAACGACGTCCAGATGGGGGTTGAGGCGATCAGGAAGCTGGCCGCACCGGCTGGGACCGTCATCAGGCCGTAGTTCAGAACGGTGTTGTAAAACGTAATGCCGATGGCCCCGGCAAGGATAACTCCTGGAACGTCACGAAGCTTCGGTGCGCGCAGGCCCGCGAACAGCCCGTACACCCCGAGCAGCACGGTAGCCATCGTGAAGCGCAGGAACGCTAACTGCCCCGGAGCATAACCCTTGAGCGCCGCCCGAATTCCAACCGGCGCCGCACCCCACAAAACGACCGCCAACGCGAGTGCCAACAGAGCTGTCCCGGGAAGGCTTCGTTTCGAGGTCAAGGGTTTCGCTTACTGGCTCTGGGTGTAGGCCGTGGGTAAACCGCCGGTCCCCATTCGACAAAGCAGGACAAAGCATGCAGAAAGCTGGCAATGACCACGGTCCTTATCCTCATCCTCGCCTACTCAGCGACTACATCGCCCACGCGAATCACGCCCTGCGTTAAAATCTGGGCGCGCAACCCGCCCCGGTGGCGCAACGCCTTGATCACCGGAACTCCTGTGAGCGTCTGCAGGTGGCTGCAAGGCTCACACAAGCGAATGCCTCGAATCTTCACTTCGCCGATCATAAACTCGCGCCCTACCAGATGATTGAGCGGCACCCCGCGGGTAACCACATTTCGCCGTGCTTGGCCCACAGCGAGCTTCACCTGGTACTCGCGCTGTGCCGCCTCAATAGCCTCGTCTTCGATCAGGGTCAGTTCAAAGGCTGGCTCCGGCTTGAAGAAGGTGCCCTGCTTCAGGAAATACCGGTCTCCGACCAGCCCGGATCCCGGAACTGCCTCGGCCTGGTCGACCGCCTGCGTCGGTGCCGCGGCGGCCGGAGCGATGTGGATAGAGTCAACCGTACCTTTCCACATACGACGTTCTCCTGTTCGTCTTTGATGGGACGGAGGGGCGAGGCAAGCTGAAGTTCTCAGCCTGCCATCGCCCGATCCGGATCGAATTACTACGCGCTCTTGCCGACGATCTCGATCGACTCTTCGAGAACATCGATGGCGGCGTCCGCTTCGTCTTTGGTGACCACCAGCGGTGGAGAGATGCGCACCGTGCTCGGGCCACAGCCGAGAAAGAGAATGCCGCGCTCGAAAGCCAACTCCACGATCCGGTCCCGCAGGTCCGGTCCGTATTCCTTGGTCTTCTTGTCCTTCACGATCTCAACCCCGATCATCAGCCCGCGGCCGCGCACATCGCCCACGATGCGATGCTTGCTCGGCCAGTCCGCCATCCGCTTCAGCATGTAACTCCCCACTTCCGCCGAGTGCGCCAGCAACCCTTCTTTCTCAATCACGTCCAACGTGGCCAGTGCAGCCGCGATACAGACGGGGTTGCCTCCAAAGGTTGAAGCGTGCGACCCGGGAATCCAGTCCATAATCTCCGCACGCGACATCATCACGCCCAGCGGCATCCCGGATGCAATCCCCTTTGCCATGCAAACGATGTCCGGCTGCACACCCGTATGCTCGACCGCCCACCACTTGCCGGTGCGGCCAACGCCACTCTGCACCTCGTCCACCACCAGCAGAATGCCGTGCTTGTCGCAGATCCGCCGCAGCTCCTGCATGAAGGGCGTAGGCGCGACCACGTAGCCGCCCTCACCCTGCACCGGCTCGACAAAGATGGCAGCCACTTCCTCCGGGGCGAGGATCGTTTTGAAGAGCTTTTCTTCGATGAAGCGCGCACAACCCAGTGCGAAAGCCTCCGCATCCTGCGCTCCGCCCGAGCAGCCCCGGTATACGTCGGGATAGCGCACGTGCGTGACGCCCGGCACCAGGGGAGCGAAACGCCGTTTCTGTTGCGGCTTCGAGGCGGTCAGCGAGAGCGCTCCCATGGTGCGTCCGTGGAACGCGCCGAAGAAAGCGATGACATTCTGCCGCTTGGTGTGGTAACGCGCCAACTTCAGCGCCGACTCAATCGCCTCGGCGCCCGAGTTGCCGTAGTAGATCTTGTGCGGCCCGGGCATAGGCGCGATCTTCGAAAGCCGCTCGGCCAGTTGCACCATGTTTTCGTAATAAAAATCGGTGCCTGACATGTGAATGAGTTCGCCCGCTTGCTTCTGAATGGCCGCAACCACCTCGGGATGACAATGCCCGGTAGAGGTCACGGCGATGCCCGCTGAGAAATCGAAGAACTCGTTACCGTCGACGTCGGTCACCATGACGCCCCGGCCGCTCTTTGCGACCAGCGGGTACGAGCGCGTGTAGGACGGCGAAATATATTTGTCATCGCCCGCCAGCACTCGCTTGGCATTGGGGCCGGGCAGGGCGGTCTTAATCTTGGGACCGATCGTGAGAGTTTTGGTTGACATGGGATCCTCCTAAAAAGCAGTCGTTGGTCGTTGGCGATTCGCCGTTGGCCTGATCTTCGGGTGGCTTTTGAAGTCCGCAAGCAAGCGGACTGCGTCCCGAAAGAAACTTCCACAGGGAGGATTAAGCTAGTCGCTTCCGAAAAGGCTGGGACGAACCTGCGAAGGCAGCACTGCCAGATGACGGCGCGGGCAGCAAAGCTGATGCAGCCAGCACGCGGGCAGGTGCGAATTGGGATTCTGCAGGGTCATGAAATCACAACACTTCATGTTGATTATAGCCTGAAAGGATAATTGCCGGAACCCCCTAAATGAGCCCTCAGATCGCCCTTTTCGCATATTTGAGGCCACACACATGCGATTGCATACGCTCGACCATGCGAAGCCAACGGAGAGTCCTCCACCCCTAAGAGACCGGGTTTCGGCGCGCACCCAATAGCCAGTCAAAAACTCTCCTTCTGATCCTTGAGCAACCACGCGCCACTAAGAATGAATCGATAGCCGACTCCGACTCGTCTGATATCTTCTAGCGTCTTCTCGGCACATGCCCCAGGCACAACAGCACCGTTGGATGGTGATCCTCGCCTTCGCGCTGGTGTACGTCTTTTGGGGATCAACCTACCTGGGCATCGCCATTGCGGTCGAGCACATTCCCCCGGCCCTGATGTGCGCCACGCGCTTCCTGATCGCGGGCACTCTCATGCTGGCTTACTGCTGGTTCACCGGCCGGCGAATCAACTACAGCGCGCGCCAGCTCTGGCAGATGGCAGTGGTCGGCAACCTGCTCCTGATGGGCGGTAACCTCACATTATCGTTCGCCGAACAAGTGCTTCCCTCGGGCCTGTCGGCTTTGCTGATTGCCGTAACCCCGTTGTGGTTCCTCGTGCTCGACGCGTGGCTGCTCGGCAACCATCACATCTCCCGGCGCGGCGCCATCGGGCTCGCGCTCGGAATCGTCGGGATGATCGTCCTCTTGTGGCCGAAGCTTACTGCCAGCGGGTCCATCGGACGGCGCGAGCTATGGTTCTCGCTGAGCCTTCTGGCCGGGTCCTTCAGCTGGGCGCTGGGCTCAGTGCTTTCGAAGCTCTGGCATTCCAACGACCTCGACCCCCTAAGTTCCACTGCCTGGCAAGTGATTTTCGCCGGCATTGGGAACCTGGCATTCGCCCTGCTGCATCGTGACTTCTCCCACGCGGTCTGGACACCGCGCGGCATCGCTGCCGTTCTTTACCTGGTCGTCGGCGGCTCCTGGATCGGTTACACCTCCTACATCTGGCTGCTGCGCCACGCGCCCAGCTCTAAAGTCTCCACCTACGCATACGTGAATCCGGTGGTCGCGGTCTTCCTCGGCTGGCTGGTGCTGCACGAACCCATCGACCGCTACATTTTGATGGGGAGCGCCATCGTCATCGCCTCGGTCATCCTGGTGACCAGCGCCAAAGTCGCGGCGAAAACCGTCGCCGAAGAGCTGCCTGCCGTGGAAGCTGCCGGAGACTGAGGCCTATGAGGTTTCTGGGCGGAATGAAGGCGCAAGCACGAATGCAGTCGGAACCCGGCCCGGAGCAAAGCCGATGGGGATCCCGTACTCCACACTTGCCACCATCGCCTTGGCACCACAACGCCCTGGCATGGCGCCCGGTGCAATACCGAATGCTGAGCCTGGCCACTTATACTGGTTGTTTCCTTTCGGAGCGCCCATGACAAATTGCATACGTTGCGGACGGCAGATTGCCGACTCCAGCGCTACGGCTGCCACCGTCTGTCCCGAATGCCGGCAGATGGCCTATGCGGGCGGAACCCAACCAGTAGCGGTTCCGGATCGGCCAGCCGGGGTTGGCGCGATGCGCAGTGCTCCCTACCGGCCACCGGTGACGGTGGCAATCGTTGGACTCAACATCCTGGTATTTGCGGTCATGGTGCTCAGCGGAGTCTCGCCCATGCGTCCGAGGCCAGAGCAGCTTCTAAAATTTGGAGCCAGTTCCGGCCCGCTCTCGCTTGATGGCCAGCCCTGGCGCATTCTGACTTCCAACTACGTGCACATCGGACTGTTTCACATTCTGTTCAACATGTGGTGCCTTTGGGGCCTGGGCCGATTGGCGGAGCGAATTCTGGGAGGTTGGACCTACTTCTGGACCTACACGGCGTGTGGAATTGCGGGCAGTGTGGCGAGTTTGTGGATCCATCCCGAAACCGGCAGTGCGGGCGCTTCCGGCGCCATCTTTGGCCTTGCCGGCGCGCTCATCACTGCCCTATATCTCGGAAAACTCCCCTACCCCGGCCAAATGCTGCGCGGCCTGATGAGGAGCCTGCTCACCTTCGCTGGTTACAACCTGTTCTTCGGCGCAGTGGTGCCCGGCATCGACAATTCCGCTCACATCGGAGGTCTGCTCATGGGCCTCGCGATTGGAGCCTTGCTGGGGGCGCAACTCACCGAGTCGCCGGACAGGCGGCGCGCTCACGAACGCCTTCTCTTCACCGGAGTCGCTATCTTCCTGCTCGGGTTCGGAGTTTTCGTCAAGCAGCAGCGCGGCTGGATCGTCGAAAAATACCGCCAGATGCAGCAAGCAGCGCCCCAGTCTGAACCGCCGAACCCATAGCAGGCAGTCGTCCGTCTCCCGTGATCAGTCCCGAATTTTCAGAAGTCCGCAGGCTTCAGCATCAAGGGGGCCGTCATTAACTAGACCCTGGCAACTTTAGATTAGCGACCTGACGACGGAAGACTGGCGGCTGACGATTGCCCTCACTCCCCTTCCTCGTCCTCCTCTAGACCACTGACCACGTCCACCGCGTGCCCGCGTACGGAGTAGGTCAGTTTCTGGTTCTCCTCGGGCTCGAATGTGACGCGTGTCGGCTGGCGTTGCCAGGTTGGCGCCGGACATTCTGAATCGGGGGTGTCGTCGCCCTCTGCCTCTCCCAGCAGCTTTTTGAGAATCGGTTTACGGCGTCCCAACTCCGCCACCATCGCGAACAATTTGCTGCCATCATCCGACACTCCGCAATACGCGATGTAATCGCGGTACCAACTGGCGGTCGAGTAGACGGGATCGAACTCGGGCAGGTTGATTTGCGTCACCCGGCCGGTCAGGCGATCGATCAACAGCCACCCTCCGCGCTCCCACACCCACCGCGGCGACGTGCTCGGCTCCGCTGGCAACGTGTCGTTAAGACGGAACATGCGGCGCACAACGAACCACCGGTCCGTCACCTCGTGAATTGCGCCGGTCGTGTATTCCTTCAGCCGGGTATCGACTAAAAGGGCGCGAACCTTCACCTCAACCGCCTTGCCCTCCGGCCCCACATACCACTTTGCTGATGTCCACTTGCCCAGCGTGATGACATGCGGCTTCGGCACCGCAAGCGCGTTGGCACTCCATAAAAGACATCCCACCCAGACGAACGTGAGAAATTTTCTGCTCATACGGGCCAGCTAAGCACACGCCGGAAACCCAGGCAAGGTCAGTTGCCACACTCGCCCGCCCTTATTCCCGCCAAGGGAATCTCGATTCGGTCGCGAAACGATTCTCTATGGGCAAAAACGTGCTCCCATATCGCCAAAGTCCGCTACAATACCCGCGAGTGGTCATCCGCAAGTGAGCACTGCCCTTTGCAGTGCAACTAATTGTGGGTGATCGGACTCTATTAAGACATGGGTGAGCTCTTGATTCACCGCCGCGTTCCCCGCGTGCTGGTGGTGGATGACAACCCGGACATGGCTGAGCTGATGCGAGAACTCCTCGCCAGCCGTGGCTACGATGTTGTTACCGTCCGGGACGCGGCCGAAGCAGAGATGGAGATTCACCGCCACCTGCCCGACCTGATTCTCTCCGACGTTGTCATGCCCGGTCGTTCCGGATATGAACTGTGCCATCAGCTCAAGGACGATCCCGCCACCCGGCTGATTCCGTTCCTGTTGATCACCGGCCTGAGTGATCGGGAAGACAAGGTCAAAGGCATCGAAGCCGGCGCCGACGACTTCCTCAACAAGCCCATTTTTCCTGCAGAGCTCTTTGCCCGTGTCAAATCACTCTTAAAACTCAAGGAATTTACCGACGAACTGGAAACCGCCGAGTCGGTTCTCTGCACCCTGGGCCGCAGCGTAGAGGCCCGCGATCCCTATACCGAAGGCCACTGCGAACGTCTCGCCAAGCGTGCGGAAGCGCTCGGCCGCAACATCGGCCTGGAGAACGATCAGATCGTGGCCCTTCGCCGTGGCGGCTTCCTCCACGATCTCGGCAAGATCGCCGTCCCCGACGAGATTCTGAAGAAGGGTTCCAACCTGACGCCCGACGAGTGGAAGATCATGAAGCAGCATCCCGTCACCGGGGAAAACATCTGTAAGCCCCTCAAGTCACTGCGCCTGGTCCTGCCCATCATTCGCTTCCATCACGAGCATTCCGATGGTTCCGGCTATCCCGACGGGCTCATGAAAAATGAAATTCCTCTGCTGCCCAGAATTTTGCAAGTGGTTGACGTCTATGACGCCCTGCGTACCGCGCGACCTTACAAGCCTGCGCTGTCGCACGATCAGGCTGCGCTCACCATGCGTATCGAAGCCCAATCAGGCTTGTGGGACGAAGACCTCGTCGCGCAATTCTTCTCCATGATTTCGCAGCGCCAGGTCGCTTAGCCGTTCCCCATCTCTCCGGTGTTAATCTAGGCTGGTGAATCCTGCCGGTCATGGCGGGCACCCTTATCACATCTGAAAACTGCTTGCCTCCCACCTACAGCATCGTCATTCCTGCCTACAACGAGGCCACGCGCCTTGGCGCCACCCTCGACCGCATCCTCGCCCACATCGACGAGTGCAGATGGAACGCGGAAGTCCTGGTGGTCAATGACGGCTCCACCGACGACACGGCGCAGATCATCCAGCAATATGCCGCCCGTCACCCTGCCCTGCGTCTGCTCGAAAACCCCGGCAACCGCGGCAAAGGTTACAGCGTGCGCAACGGGATGCTGCACGCCACCGGCCAGCTCATTCTTTTCTCCGACGCCGACCTTTCCTCCCCCATCGAGGAAACGGACAAGCTGTTCGCCGCCTTGGCCGCCGGCGCCGACGTCGCCATGGGTTCCCGCTGGCTGCGGGCCGAACTTCAGACCCAGCGCCAACCACTTCACCGCCAGCTCTTCGGGCGCATCTTTAATCTGGCCCTGCGCCTCATCCTCGGCCTGCGCTATCGCGACACGCAGTGTGGATTCAAGGCTTTCACCCACCGCGCCGCGCAGACGATCTTCCCGTTACAGCACATTGAACGCTGGGGCTTCGATCCCGAGATCCTTTTCCTCGCCCGTAAGTTTGGACTTAAAGTCGAAGAGGTCCCGGTAGAGTGGGCTCACAGTGAAGGCACCCGTCTCCATCCCTTGCGAGACGGCATTCGAATGTTCCTGGAGTTGCTGAAGATCCGCTGGTACGGGCTGACGGGCAAGTATGACGGCGAAGCCCCCTCGACCGTCGCGACCTTATGACGCCGCCTTGAGCAACGGGTGCCGCGGGTGGGTGGTCACCCCCACTCCCTTTGAGTAGATCAACGTCATGGTCGCCGCACATGGCCCGCATAGCCAGAAGAATTCCACGCCCGTGGAATGTTTGTGCGTGCTCGAATCGAAACCCAGCAGCAATTCCGCATCATCGCAAGCCTCGCGCTCAAATTGGAAGAGTTTGCCTTCGTGCAGATATAGAAATCGAGCGCGGCAGGCGGGATTCGCGCACTTGGAAATCATCGCGTCCTCCGGAGAGCTCAGCAGAAGATTGGGTGATGGGATAGCGGGTGCCTTTAGTTTACACCCGACAGGCCCTGCTCAATTTCCTCGCAAACGCTTGCCAGCCAGTGACAAGTTTCCCGCTCCCTGGGCTCGTCGGCAACCCATGTCGACGCGCGTAAAAAAACGGCGATTCTCTTTTAAATCAATGACCTACCGCGAAAGCTGTATGCAGGAAAACACGCCGCACTGTGCAGAAAACTTCACACCGAACCATCGCGCCTCGCGTGAATCTTCCACACGGCCCCGACGAGACCTGTAAGTCTAACAGCCCAAAGAGACTTAAAGAGGAATGTAAAAGAGTGTTTGACACGGGCTTTTGGAACTCGACCTGCTCCTTTAGGACGTCGTATGAGGAGACTGCAAATGCGTTCTAGTTTTGTCCATCGTGGACTGCTCATATTCTCAGCACTGATCATCCTGGCCGGGTCAGCATTTGCGAATACCTGCAGTGATTTTGCCACTTACACCTGTGCCCAGAGCACACCTAACACCGCCCGCCTTGGCGGAGGTTCCGCCAGCGGCCAGTCCATCGGCTTCGTGCTGACTGGCAACCAATTCACCGTGTTCTCGACCAACGGCAGCGCCGCCGATGACGTCATCATCATTGGAGCTTCGTCTGCTGCCTCTCTCGGTGGCAGTCTCAATGGCACGGCATTCGCCAGCCTGACCGGTTTCCCTGGAGGCGGCGCACTCGGCGCCATCAGCGGCAGCCTCGCAGGCCTTGGTTTCTGTGCCAGCCCCTGCAGTACCCTGTCGTTTGGATACGTTGACCTGCACACTGCGCTCGCGGCGAATGGCTCTGTGAATGTCACCGCCGCTGGCGTTCCTGCCGGTACTGCGCTTTACGCCCTGTTGGTGGTTGATGGCAAGATCAAATACATCACGCCCAACTCGGAAGCGCTGATCATCGGCGGCAACACTGCTGCTGTTCCCGAGCCAGGATCGATTACCCTGCTGGGAACCGGTTTACTCGGGCTTGCTGGATTCGTACGCCGCAAAATCGTTGGTTAATGTTCCGTTGTATCCGCAGCCTCTGAATGCCCTTCCTTCACAGTTCAATGGAAGGGCATCTCTTTGCCCGGAATTCGTGAAAAACACGGCTGGAGGAGCGATCTCACGGACTCTCCTGACATGCGCACTTGAATCAAGCCGACTTTTCGCTCGCTCCGTTCCTGCCCGAGGCAAATTCCTGCGCCGCCTGTGCTACCTTCTGCCCCATCTCCACCGTGCTTAACGACACCTGCCCGGGCTGTGCCAGGTCGCGCGTGCGATGACCGGCCGCCAATACCGACGCGACCGCCGACTCCATCACAGCCGCTTCGCGTTCCAGGCGAAACGAATGCCGCAGCAGCATCGCCGCTGACAGAATCGCTCCCAGGGGATTCGCAATTCCCTTCCCGGCGATATCCGGGGCCGAGCCATGCACCGGTTCGTACAATCCCACCCGGCCGCCGGTGCTCGCCGAAGGCAACATGCCAAGCCCCCCGACCACGCCGCCCGCCAGGTCGGAAAGGATGTCGCCAAACATATTCTCGGTCAGCAGCACATCCACCTCGGCGGGCCGCTGCACCAGCAGCATCGCCGCCGAATCCACATACTGGTGCGTGAGCTTCACCTCCGGATATTCCGCCCCCACTCGCGCCACCACTTCGCGCCACAAGCGCGAACACTCCAGCACATTCGCCTTGTCGACCGAGAGAACCCTGCGCCTGCGCGTGCGCGCCAACTCGAACGCGATTCGCGCGATACGCTCAATCTCCACTTCGCCGTAGCCCATCGTGTTCAGCGCCTGTCGTGAGCCCGCCTCACCCTCGATGGACCGGGGTTGTCCGAAATACACCCCGCCCAGCAACTCCCGCACGATCATGATGTCGGTACCATTGACCACTTCCGGTCGCAGCGGCGAGTTCTCAAGCAGCGCCGGGAAGATACGCGCCGGACGCAGATTGGCAAACGCCCCCAGTTCTTTCCGCAACCGCAACAGGCCTGCCTCCGGCCGCAGGTGCGCAGGATTCTTGTCAAACGCGGGAGAGCCCACGGCGCCTAACAGCACCGCGCCAGAATGCAGACACGCATCCAGCGTATCGGCTGGCAGGGGATCGTTACTGGCTGCGAGCCCCGCGCCACCAATGTTTTTCCGCGTGAGATTCAGTTCATGCCCGAAGCCGCCCGCAACCGCGTCGAGGGCCCGTATGGCTTCCTCGGTTACCTCCGGACCAATGCCGTCCCCGGCTACGATAGTCAGGTTCAGAAGCACGACCCCTCCTTACACACACGGAAGCCCGCATTCTACAAAACTCCGCTTTCAAATACTGCCATCCTGAGCGCAAGGGGGGCGCCACCCGGAAAAGCGCTGCCGCCCTCCAGTCCCATTGCGATTCGTATCAGGCCTCGTCCTTTGGGAGCGGCCGCTATCGTGGACGCGGCTGAGCAGTCACGTGAATTTGCCCCTGCTTGTACCAGCCGTCGTTATCCCGACCTGCAATCGCAAAGCGCACGGCAGGCTTGCTGGTTCTCGGATCGAGCATGGCTACCCGCAAATCATAGGTACCTTCGGGCAGGGTGTCGGGAACGAACAGACTCCCATCGAAGACCGCATCACCCGGAAGCCACTTTCTCACGTCGACAGGAACCTTGATGACAGCACTGTCGGTCGCAGAGCGCAACTGCACTGCCAGGGGATAGTTGGTGTAGGCGGGAGCGACGCCGGCATTCAGCCACCACATATGGATGGGCATCATCGAGCCGGCCGTGATCGTCTTGGGATATTCCAGCCGCCGCAGTAAGAAGCGGTATCCAATCCTCTTCTCGAAGCTTTCGAAGTCAGGCTTCCAGTCCCCGGGAATCGGAGACGATTTCAAATTTACCGAGGTCACGTGCCAACGCAGCGCCTGTTCCAGAATGTAGTCGAGGTCAAAGTGGTCTCGCTTCCATTCGGAAACCGTGCCACACACTTCTAATGACACCGGCCGCTTTTGCCAGACATCCTGGATGCCGGACCGCACCACCTGCTGCGGATAGACATCCAACATCTCCGGTTCAAAGTAGGGATTGTCGGATTTCACCCGCAGGTCGCCCAGGCAATCCAGCCGCCAGCCGGCACCTCGGCCCGTTCCGTAAGTCAGGGCCTGGGGCTCATCAAAGTTCATCAGCAGCGTGGTTGTAGGAAAGGCGTCGAACCAGATATCGATCAATGCCTTCTGGTAGGCGAAGGCGGGCATGTACGGACTCCAGCCCTCACCCCAGTACCCGACCGAAGATATGTCCACACTGTCGAGATACGGATTCCCGTCGTAACGTCTTCCAGCTTCGGCCACCAACTCGCCCCAATACTTGAGAAAGACCGGATCAGAAAAATCCGGCTGCCAGATATTGCCGTCCTTGTCGCTGGACTTATTGGACCGCCGTGCGCCGGAGGTCTGATACCACTCGGGAAGCGGATCCTTGTTGGAATACGGCATCAGCCGGATGGCCAGGGTCTGCCCGTGTGCCCGCGCCTCTTGCAGGGCGAGGTCGATGATGTCCCAGCGGAATTTCCCGGGCTCAGGTTCGAGCACGTTCCAGTACCAGCGCAGGTAGGCGATCGTGGTGTCGGGAAAATCAGGCTGGCTTGCGGCCTGTGGAAGTTTCGAGACTGGCCCCAGTTCGGACCATTCGAGCGGGGGATTGGTCGCTTGTCCATTGAACCTGTTGAAGGTGGTGATTCCCATGCCCGGGTTTTGCAGAATGTCGTTGATGGGCGCCGGACGAACGATTACGGTGTCGCGCTGGGCGTAGGCGATGCAACTGAGCAACACCACTACAGGCAGCCAGAAAGTCTTTTTCATTGGACCCCTCACCGGTGTGTAGTTCCTTCGGCAGAGAAAGATAGCAAAAATTAGGGGATGGGAATCGTGGAGCGTCAAGAATTTCGCGGCGTCGTAGGCGCGCGAATGGTTCTTAAGATTGGACATTGAACAAACACAAGCCTGATCCTGGCTCCGGACGGGCAGGGAACGAAGGTAGACAGTCCAGAACAACAAATCCGTTCCAGCATTCGACCGGAAAGCCTGGCGAAATCACCATCTCACCCATCGCGGCCGTCATTCACAAGTCTTCTGCGCAACAAAAAGCCCGGCCTGCGCCGGGCTTCCAGCAAAAACCCAAGCCTGCGGTCACACTCCCCACAAATAATCTTCCTGGTCCCCGTGGTGCTCGTGCGCGGAATGCAACGTTATCTCCAGCGGATGCCGCTCGATCGAGCCCGGACCATGTAGCGGTTTCCCTGCGACCGCTGCAATCACCGTGGAAGGCATACTCTCGACGTGCGCCTGCGGCATGCGCTTGGCCACTGGCCGCGCCTCGCGAATCAACTGTAGCAAGTGATGATCCTCGACATGCTTGATCTGGTCCGCCAGAATGACGAATCTGCGATAGATTTCGTCCAGCTCGCGGCGCTCGAAGTGATGACCCAATTGTTCACAACGCAGGCTCAGGGCGTGCCGACCGGAATGTTTTCCCAGCACCAACCGCGAATCCGGAACACCCACCGACCGGGGCGTCATGATCTCATAAGTCAGCGGATTCTTCAGGACACCGTCCTGGTGAATGCCCGCCTCGTGCGCAAATGCGTTGCGCCCGATGATGGCTTTGTTCGGCTGCACCGGAACTCCGGTTACCTCGCTCAGCGCCTGGCTGGCCGGATACAGTTGCTCGCTCACCACCGCCATGTCATAGGCATAGCGGTCTGGACGTACCCGCGTCGCCATCACGATCTCTTCCAGCGAAGCGTTCCCGGCGCGTTCCCCAATCCCGTTGATGGTGCATTCCACTTGCCGGGCGCCCGCGGCCAGCGCGGCCATGGTGTTCGCGACCGCCAACCCCAGGTCGTTGTGGCAGTGCACCGAGAGGGTGACATTCTCGATCCCGCGTACCCGCTCCCGCAGCACCTGGATGATTTCCGCGAACTCGGCCGGCATGGTGTATCCCACCGTATCCGGGATGTTCACCGTGGTCGCGCCGGCATCGATGACCGCCTGCACCACCTGGCACAGGAAGTCCCGGTCGGTGCGGGTCGCGTCTTCCGGAGAAAACTCTACGTCGTCGCAAAACGACTTGGCCAGGCGCACGCTTTCCCGCGCCTGCTCCAGGCACTGCTCGCGCGAGATGCGCAGTTTGTATTTCAGGTGAATGTCGGAAGTCGCCAGAAACACGTGGATGCGAGGACGCGCGGCCCGCTTCAATGCCTGCCAGGCGCGCTCGATGTCAGGTGCGCAGGCCCGCGCCAGCCCCGCAATAATGGGCCGCCGCACCGCCGCCGCAATCGACTGCACCGCTTCAAAGTCGCCGTCCGAGGCAATTGGGAATCCAGCTTCGATCACGTCCACGCCCAGCCGGTCCAGTTGATGCGCCATCCGCAGCTTCTCATGGACATTCATGCTGCACCCCGGCGACTGCTCGCCGTCCCGCAGGGTCGTGTCGAACACCGTGATGCGTACTCGCTCCATAAACGCACGCCCTCCTGAAGGCGTAGCAGGTATCGTAGGTGGACAGGGACGTAAAGCAAAGCTTATAATCCTCCAAATAGTATTAGTAATACTGCTGGTCATCAGCTGCCCTACTGGCGCTGCAAGTTTTGCTTAAGTGCCTGGTTTAGCAGTTGGACTCCGGGCCGGGCTGCCCGGTGAAATTCACAGCCCAGCGCGGGTAAGCGCCTGGGCACCCCGAATGGGGCGAAGACATGGTCCTCCGCCAGGGCGGCGGCGGCGGTCGAACAGGCAATTTTATGGAGCTTTCCCAACTCGAAGTCTTTCTCACTGTGGCCCGCGAAGGCCGCTTCTCGCGCGCCGCCGAGAAACTCTTCCGCACCCAATCCGCCGTCAGCCAGACCATTCGTAAACTGGAAGAAGAACTCGGCGAGCCGCTCTTCGACCGCTCTTCGCGCGAGGGCGTCCTCACCGACGCCGGTCAGACGCTCAGGGAATATGCCGAAAAATTGCTCAACCTGCGCAGCGATGCGCACGAGGCCCTGGTCGAGCTGCGCGAGGTGCAAAAGGGCAAACTGGCCATCGCCGCCAACGAATTTACCGCCCTTTATCTGCTCCCGGTGCTGGCCGAGTTTCGCCGCCTCCATCCCATGATCAAGATTACCGTGCAGCGTTCGCTCGGCAGCCACATCCCTGATGACCTTTTGCGCCACACCGTCGAGATGGGCGTCCTGACCTACGAACCGCAGGACCCGCGCTTGCGCTCCATCGTCGTCTACCACGACGAGTTAACCTTCGTGGTTCCCCCCAACCATCCGCTTGCCTCCGAAAAGCAGGTCAGCATTCGCCAACTGGGTGCAGAGTTCTTCGTCGCCCACATTGTGTCGTCGCCCTACCGCGAAAAAGTAATCGAAGCCTTCCACCGCCATAAAACGCCCCTGCACATGGACGTCGAACTGCCCACGCTGCAGGCCATCACGCGCTTCGTCTCCATGGGTAACGGCGTCGCCCTGGTCCCTGAAATCAGCGTGCAGGGTGAACTCGCCCGTGGCGAGCTGGTCAGAATCCCGGTCCGAGAGCTGCGCTTCCACCGCAAGCTGCGGCTGGTCTACCGCAAGGAAGCCAGTTTGTCGCACGCGGGCCGCGCCTTTCTGCAAGTCGCCCAAGCCGTCGCAACCGATCGCAAGGGCCAATACCGCTTCCTGCGCGAGCGCTAGCGCTGCCACCAAATGCATATCTGCCTGCGGCGTTGCTCGAACCTCGGGACGCAAAGGGACCCGTCGCGGAGCAATGAGAGTCATACCCCCTCCCCGAGTAGCGCCGGCACTAGCGGATGTCCCTGGGGCGGCCTGCCTGCAATTCAGAGACGCGCTCTCCTCAACGCCCGCAAAATCGAGGATCACTTCTCTGGTATGCTGCAAAGCTTCCCTCAGCAGGCGGGAAAAAGCAGCGGCTTCGTGCCCTTTAACGATGCGGCCTTCACCACCGATGACAATAACGGCGCCCGAACGGCAGGGTTTAAGACTAAGCTTCAAGACGCACTCTTTCTTTTCCTCGATCCGGGGGAAGAACCAGGGCAGGAACATTTACAACCCTCAATGTATGACGCGGATACAAAACGGTACCGGTGAGGTGTTGTCGGGTCGTCGCTGGCATGTGAGAATCGAATCACTTCTTTGTCTCGATCGTCGGCGATTCGAGCCGCCCGCGCCCTCAGGCAAAGTTTCGGGAAGCCCTTGCATCTAAAAGTTCTTCGCGCCTCCATCCTGAGTCCGGATGCAGGCCAACAAGGAGGAAGGTCTTTGTGCTGAAACGCGCGCTCATCGCGGGGATAATTCTCTTGTTCAGCGGTCTGGCGGCCGCGCAGAATCCCAGGTTCACTATTTTTGCGGGTTACACCTACGGCAATACAAACTACGGCCCCGAAAATCGCTCCAGCCTGCATGGGTGGGAAGCCTCCCTGGAAAGCGTTCGTATAAAGCCGTGGCTTACGCTGGTCGTCGACGGAAGCGCCCACTATGGCTGGAACCCATTCCCAATTTCCTGTGTGACCGTGCCCGTGTGCACGCCCGCGATTCCGAACGTGCGCGCCAAGGAATACACCCTGCTCGGCGGCCCGCAGATTTCCACCCATCGCGGGAATCTTCGCCCTTTCGTTCACCTCCTGGGCGGCGCCACCAGGACCAACCTTGCGACCCCGGGATTTTTTGATTCGAGCACTGCCTGGACCGTCGCGGGCGGGGGCGGAGTCGACTACAAGTGGCGAGGCCCTTTCGCTTTTCGCCTGCAAGGCGATTACCTGCGCACCAACCTGTTCGGCCTTACCCAAAACATGGTCCGGGCGTCCACCGGAATAGTTCTGCGTTTCTAAAAGTTAATGACGAAATTGAACCCACTTCCGGTGTCGCAATAGGCGCGAGGCGCGAGGCCTTAGACCTGATACCTGAGACCTGACCTCTAAAAGCTGTGCTCTCAACCTTCCGCCCAGTACTTGTGATCGCGCAGGAAGAACTTTTCATTCCAGAAGTTGAAGGCCGTGCGGAAGAAGAGTCGCGCTACACGAAAATGTCCCATCTTCTGGAAGCGCCGGTTGGTGGTGTAAACACCGCCGCGCACAATCCCAAAGCGTCGCCGCGTCACCTGCTTGCTTAAGAGGTAGTCCTCGGCGAACTGCGCCCGTTCGTGAAAGCCGCCCAGTTCCTGAAATTTCGTGCGCTCAAACAGCATGAACATGCCGGTCGCGAACGGCTTGTGCAGGCGGGACAAATACTGGAAAAGATCGTTGCCGGCATACATCGCCTGATCAAACCAACTGCCATCGCGACAGATGATGTTGGTGGTCACGCAGTGCAACTGTTTCTGCTGCGCCAGTTCCACCGCGCGCCGAATCACGGAGGGATTCGCCATCTCGATATCTGCGTCGAGGAAAAGTACATAGGGCGTATCGGCAAGCGCGGCCCCGCGATTGCGCCCCACCGCCGGCATGCCGCCGGAGATCACGTCCAGGCTGAGCCGGTCGCGAAAGGCAAGCGCAATCTCGGGCGTGCCATCGGTGGAGTTGGCGTCAGCGACCAGCACCCTGGTACTCGACATCTTCGCGTAGTCCTGCGTCGCCAGCGAAAGCAGCAGGTTCGGAATCAGTTTCGCCTCGTTCTTCGCCGGAATCACGATCGTCAATTCGCTCTTGGTAGTCATGGATGCGGACCCCCTTATCTCCAACCGTAATGTAGGTCAGGCGGGAGTCGATCCAGCCGCCTGAGTTGTAGTAGTGAATGCCGTCCCGTTCGAGATCCATGGCAGCGTGAGTGTGCCCGCAGAAGATGCGCTCGGCACCGCGCTGGCGCGCATGTGCGATAGCGCCCTCGGCCACCTTCGGCGACATGCGCAGCCAGCGCGTGTTCAGCCGGTCAATCCAGCGCGCCAGCGGCTTGCCGCGCAAATCCAGCTTTTGGATCAGCAGGTAAATCCACGTGCCTGCGTGGCTGACCCGCAGACGGTTCACGGCAAAGCCGTCGAACTGGTGCCCATGAATCGCAAGGTGGCGCAGGCCGGCATAGGTCCACCTGTATTCCTGAAACACCCGCACGCCTACGAGGTGCGACATGACATTGGTCAAACCCAGGTCGTGGTTCCCCTCCACCCACACCACTTCAACCTTGCGCTTGGGATTAGAAAGCTTGCGGATGGTACCGAGGAATTGCCAGTGCTCTTTCTTGAGCCGGCCAAAGTTGAGGTCCGCAAAGATGTCTCCGAGCAGGATGAGACGGCGAAAGGAATTCTCCTTCAGCATGCGCGTGGCGGCGCGCGCGCGGCTGACCTCCGCACCCAGGTGCACGTCGGACAGAATCAACGTGTCGTAAACGGCTGCGTCCATACCACGGTTATAGCCAAGCGATGTTACAGGGTGATGAAATGTGCACTAAAAAGTGTGCAGCACTAGCCCGCCGGTAACTGTGGGATTTAAGTCAGGCTACGGGAGGGATGGCGCGGTGGTAAGGCGATCGGCTGCGTTGAAATGCGAGGCCGGAGACGCCGAATTCGCGAGTTGTGCCAGGCGCCCCTTTTCCACTGTCGAAAGGGCAACGTTGTGAATGTGGACGGGCAGATGCCCGGAGATCGGAATTTCTCCAAAGAGTGCTCTTGCCACGCTGACTTCGGAAACGGTCGCATTGGAGAAGCTGCAAAGGTAATTCTGGATGGTGGGGAAGTCCTCCGTCAGGTAGGGCGTCCCCATGGCGAGAACGGCGGTCTTCTGGGCGGCGCGCGCGAGGATTTTCTCCAGTAGCTTCGCGGTCGAGTCCGGTAGGGACGCGGAGTTCTTCTGGCCGTGCGCTACGGTTCTGGTTCGGGCGGCGGATGGGACGACATAAACAGCGACGACCACCTCTCGTGCCAGGTCGACCGCGCGCACCACCGCGTCCGAACTGGCCGCAGCGACGCGGGGATCCACGTAGATCACCACGGCATCGGGTACACGCTGCCGGAGTTGGCGCTCGAGAACCCGGCCATCCTCGGCACTTCTGTGATCGCACAGAACGACGAGCACCGTGCGAGGAGGCGGTCGCACACGTTGATACAGAAGCAACATGCTCTGGTCGGGCCGCTTCTCTTTCAGGGGAAGGAGCTTTCCGTTGTCGCGCACCAGGGTAATGGAATCGTCGGAAATCTGTTGCCCTTCCGCAACATTCCGCGGGGTCCCCACCAGTTTGGGAATGGCTGCTACGTCCACCAGACGATCTTTCTGGAGACCCAACCCTCCCTTAGCTCGCAGAATTTTAAGCACAGAGTCGTCGAGCCGGGCTTGCGAAATTTCTCCCGAACGGACTGCTTCGAGCATGGCGCGGTAGCTGGTCCCGAGGTCGGCGGGCATAGTGAGCACATCATTGCCGGCCTTGAAGGCGTCGACGGCTGCGCGACCGCTGTTGCCGGCATAGCTTCTCCCCAGCGCCGCCATGTCGAGGGCATCGGTGACCACCAGACCCTTAAAGCCAAGTTGGTTCTTCAACAGATCGGTAACGATTCGCGGCGAGATCGTCGCCACGTGGCTGGGGTCGGGATCGAGGGCCAGCACCCGGACGTGGGCGGTCATGACCGCATCTACCCCGGCGGCAATCGCCTTGCGGAACGGCGGCAGATCAACGGCGCGCAGGCGATCCAGATTCTCATCCACGCTGGCTACGGCGATGTGCGAGTCGGTGGCGGTATTGCCGTGGCCGGGAAAGTGCTTGGCCGTGGTCAGCATCCCGTTGGAGCGCGCACCGCGAATATAGGCAGCCACCAAATCGCCCACCTGCAGCGGATTTTCTCCGAATGCCCGAGTGCCGATAATAGGATTGGCAGGATTGGAATTTACGTCGGCGACGGGAAACAGGTTCCAGTGGACGCCCAGCGCGCGGCTTTCCTGCGCCGTGATGCGGCCGAACTCCTCGGCATAGGCCAGCTTGCCGGCGGCGCCAAAGGCCATGGCGTGCGGAAAGACCGTGGTTCCAAACAGACGTGCCGGCAGAACACCGCGCTCGAAATCCCCCGCGATCAGCAGGGGAAGCTTCGCTTCGGTCTGCAGCCGGTTAAGCAGCGCGACGGTCTGAAGACGGTCGTTGCCGTGGAAAAAGCGGCCTTCCGTGGGCACCGACATGGCCAGCGCGCCGACGTGATATTGGCGGATGCTGTCGCGCAGCCGCAGGTATTCCGGACTCTGGTCACCCAGCAGTTCCACCCGCAGCCGAACCATGAACAGCTGGCCGACTTTTTCTTCCAGGGAAAGTGTGCGCAGGGTGCTCTGGGCCCACTTCTCTCCTTCGCTGGGAAGGCGAGCCGGGAGCGGCTCCGGATTTCTCTCGCGCGTGAGAGCTACGGAACCCAACAGGGTGAAGAGCGCGATCAGGGGGAGGGCTTGGCGCAGCATCGTGCAAGAGCATACTGCGGAAACCGAAGGACGTAATCCACAGAGTGAAAGAAAGGTGGCAATCGAAAGGACATGTCCTGCGGGACGGGAGCGGAAAGGGCGGTGCGAGGCCCCCAAGACTTGATCCGATGGCAGTTATCTTTCCTGGTGCGGCGAAGCCAAACCCGCGTTGGGGAAGGCAGGCGGCTTGACGGATGCAGTTTTACTCAAATCGCGAACGGTGCCGGCCAGCCTGCGTTCTGGGGCAAGAGGGCTGCTGAAGCTTTTGCCTTAAGGCAACGCAGCTAGTGCGTGGGCGGCACGTATTCCTTGGGGGCTACGGCACCGTCCCCGAAGAAAAACTGCTCCATGTGTTTGACGATGACTTCCTGATCCTCGCGCCGGGCAGGGTTCAGCCGGTATTCGTTCAGAACCATTTTGCAGAATTCGGTCCACTGGCGCCACGCTTCCTGGGAGACGTTGTCGTAGATCTTTTTCCCAAGCTCGGTGTCAAAAGGCGGCTCGTCGAGGCCGGGCAACTGCTTTTTCAGCTTTACGCAAAAAACTTCGTGCGCCATGTGGTTTCCTCTGCGTTGTCTGCAACCTAAAATTATCTCACATGGGGAGAGCCGGCCTGGGCTCATGCCGATGCCGAACCACTGCGGCCGCCGGCAGTTATTCGGCTTGTCGACAGGCAAAGAGCGACTCTCGGGAACAGACTTCGCGCTACAATACCGGGCCGCCGCGAATTTCCGAATCCGGCGGATTTCCCGGGGAATCTGATCTGCAGAATGAGCGCTGACCTGGTCAAAGAATTCCGCAACATTCCCATCCTGGCCGACCTGTCGGACCAGGAATTGAGCTGGCTAGCCGACCATGCGGAGGTTGCGACGGCCGAGGCGGGCGAGATCGTGATCCGCGAAAATGAGCCGGCCGACTCGATGGTCATCTACCTCGAGGGCGAGACCGACGGGCGCCGCGAGAGTCTCGGGCCGGACTCCCCGGTATACACCGCACGGGCCGGGATGATTACGGGAATGTTGCCCTTTTCCCGCCTGACCAATTACACCATTACGGCGCGGGCCGTCACGCACCTGCGAGTGGCGCGGATTGCGAAGACGCTGTTTCCGGAAATGCTGAATCGCATTCCAGCGCTGGGGCCGCGGCTGGTGGGAATTCTTTCCGACCGCGTGCGCGAGGTCACCAAGCAGGACTTGGCGCGCGAGAAACTGGCATCGCTGGGAAAGCTTTCGGCCGGGCTCGCCCATGAACTGAACAATCCGGCAGCAGCGGCGGCTCGAGCGGCTAATACCCTGCGCGCGATTTTTGACAAGCGCGAGCAAGCCAGCCTCGAAATCGACAAAGAAAATCTTCCCCCCGAAGCCCGGGAGACGCTGCGCATGATCGAAACCAAGGCCCGCGAGATGCAACCGCAGGGCACGCCAATGAACCCGCTGGAGCTCAGCGATGTTCAATCGGTACTTCAGTCCTGGCTCCAGGATCACGGGGTCAACGACGGATGGGAGGTTGCCCCGGTGCTCGCCGAAGCTGGTGTGCGCGTCGAACATCTGGAGCGGCTCTCGCAGAAGTTCTCGGCGCCCGTGATGGGCGCGGTGATCCGGCGCTTCGGTGCCACCCTGGAGATTTCGCGCCTGCTCACCGACATCGAGCACAGCTCCTGCCGCATCTCGGAACTGGTGAAGGCGATCAAGGAATACTCGTTTATGGACGAGGCCCCGCGGCAGGAGGTGGACCTCGCCAGGGGGATCGAGAGCACCCTGATCATGCTCAATCACAAGCTAAAACATGGAATCACCATTGTCCGGAATTTTGATCCGAATCTGCCGCGCATTACCTCTTTTGGAAGTGAACTGAACCAGGTGTGGACCAACCTCATCGACAACGCCGCCGACGCCATGAAGGGCCAGGGGGAACTAAGAATCCGGACCATGCGCGAAGGCGACGACGTGCTGGCCGAATTCGTGGACAATGGCCCAGGAATTCCGACAGAGATCCAGACTAAAATCTTCGATCCTTTCTTCACCACCAAGCCCATGGGAGAAGGGACGGGGCTGGGACTGGACACGGTTTATCGTATCGTGCGCAAGCACCGCGGAAATGTGAGCGTGGTGTCCCGCCCCGGGTACACGTGCTTCCGGGTTCGGCTGCCGATCCAGAACACGAGAATTTGAGGTTGGGGGGGCGACTCCCCATAAGCGCTAACTTAAGCAGGACGGGCCAGAGAGTTGCTCCCCGGCCGGTTTACGGGTAGTAACTTCCGAGTCGCCGACGGCTCGTCCGGAATCGGCGGAAGATGCGGGTCTAGCAGCCTTCGACGAACATGATCAGGCAGCCATAAATCGGTTCTGGTCTGGACTCTGCTCAAGGTGCGCTCGGGTGCCCGATTTAGCTCTGGTTCATTTTTTGGGCTTTCCCACACTTGCTAATGACTGTACCTTCTCACCGTGATCGTCGCCGATTGAGATCACTTCCCCGTCGGCGGATTTCCGAAATCGTCAACGAGGAGAGAAGAAAATGCTAAGAAATTTCTGTCTTTGTGCCGTTTTGATAACGACCTCGGCGTTTGCGCGCGCGGGCCATGTGCCGCGATGTGGTGGCCGCGAATCAGAACAGCTTCCACCAGCGAGCAATGCCGTGGTGTTCTGGAACGCAGTGGCAGACAACAGCATCGCCGTCGTGGGCGGCAAGTCGCCACAGCAGGGCTCGGTTGAGATTGCAATCGTTCAGATTGCAGTGTACGACGCAGTGAACGCGATTTGCGGTTATCCGTTCACCGCGTATGCGGTCAAGCCAGACGTGCAGGTTCCAGCGCTGCCGGAGGCGGCGGTAGCAGCGGCAACTCACGACGTGTTGGTCGCCTTGTATCCGGCTCAAGCGGCCACGCTCGATCAGCAGTATGCCGATTATCTAGGTGCCATACCAGGACACCACGAAAAAAAACTCAACGGCATCGCTGTGGGCCAGCAGACGGCGGCCGGTATCCTTGCGCTTCGAGCCAATGATGGCCGGAACGCCGGGCCTGGGTGGACTCCCCCTGCCCCAGGACCTGGCATCTGGCAGCCGACTCCACCAGGCTTCCTTCCAGCGGCCACGCCATGGGTTCGTTTCGTGACTCCCTGGACGATGACCAGTCCGTCGCAATTTCGGGTCCCGTCACCGCCGGCGCTTGACAGCGCCACATGGGTACAGGACTACAACGAAGCCAAAGATTATGGTGGCGCCGTAAGCAGCGTCCGCACCCCGGAACAGACCGACCTGGGAGTGTTCGTCGGAGGGCCGGGCGTGCATCCGATGCTGCAATGGCATGGAACTTGGCGCGGGATTGCCGTAGATCAGGAGCTCTCGGTTCTCGGTGCGGCGCGCCTATTCGCAATGCTCTCCACCGTCGCGTCCGACGCACTCATAGGCTGTTGGGATTCGAAGTTCGAATACGCTTTCTGGCGTCCCGTTACCGCCATCCGCGCTGGTGGCGGGAATCCAGACTTGGTAGCGGATCCCACTTGGATTGGGCGCGTGATTACGCCCAACCATCCCGAATATCCAGCCGCGCACGGCTGCTTTAGCGGCTCGGTGGTCGAGGTATTAACGGCCTATTTCGGCACCGACCAACTTCATTTCACCATGAGCAGCCCGGCGCCAGGCCTACTCCAGCCGGTCCGCTCATACGACCGATTCAGCCAGGCGCTCACAGACATCCTCGACGCCCGCATCTACGGTGGAATGCATTATCGCAATTCAACCAGCGTCGGCGCTGAACTCGGGCGAAAGGTCGCGCGGCAGGCCATCAAGCATTTTTTCCGGCCTCGCGGCGATGACTAAACGAAGTCAAAAATTGTACTTGCGCCACTACAAAAATGAGGCCATGCTCTACCGCATGAAAGGATATGGCCAGTTTTGTCCGGTGGCGCTGGCCGCGGAAGTTTTCGCTGAGCGCTGGACGCCTTTGATTCTGAGGGAACTGCTGTCCGGGGCTCGGCGCTTCGCTGATATCCATAGAGGTGTGCCACGGATATCCCGCAATTTGCTGTGCCAGCGCCTCGACTCCTTAGCCCACACCGGGATTATCGAGCGGAAACCGATCGTAAACGGGCGAGGCTTCGAATATCATCTGACGGGCGCTGGTCGGGAGTTCGGTCCTGTAATCGAGTCCTTGGGAGCCTGGGGGTACAAGTGGTCAACTCGTGATCTCCGCGACGAGCACCTCGACCCCGACTTCCTGATATGGGTCCTGCACCGGTTGATGCGGAAGGAAAATTTGCCTGATCACCGAATCGTCCTTTTTTTCCAATTTCAGGAGAAACCGAAACGGCGTTATTGGCTCGTACTGAATCGGCCCGATGTTGACGTGTGCCTCTTCGACCCGGGGTTCGGGATCGACCTTGAAGTCCGCGCCAATGTCAGAGCCCTTGCAGACATTTGCCTTGGCCATCTTAGCGTTCGCGACGCCACCGCTCGAGGTTGGTTGACTCTTGTGGGCGCCAGGCCCCTTTGCAGGACCTTTCCGACTTGGCTCGGCACAGCTCACTACGCCTCGGCAGCGGCGGCGTGAACCAGTTTCCTTGGTCTATTTCTCAACGGGATCCAAGCCCATGGCTAGACAGCCAGTGAAATGCTGCTGCTTCTTTGCTGGCATCGGGTGAAACTGCGCAGCCTGAGCATCGCGCAGAATTCTTTCTAGGCCAAAAGCTCGAAAATAGCCGCTTCCGCCCGCTGCCTCAAGCGCCTTGTCAGCCGTGCGTTTGACTGCTTCTGTCACAATCGTTTTGCGGATGAGAGAGCGGTCTGCGTGCTCGATGCCAGGCTCCACATTCAGCTCGTCGACATTCGCAATCATACTCTCGAGGGCGATCTGGGCAGCGGTCAGTTCGGTCTGCATCTCGCCAATCACCAGCACATTCACTCCGTCGTTGCCTTTCCGTTTCGCGCTGGCCAGAGCCTTTTCGGCAGCGGCCTCAGCGACACCGACGTAAGCAGAGCAAATCAAGGGTAGTGCGACAGTGAGAATCACATTCCACACCCTGTGATACTCCCCGCACGGCCGCCGCAACGTGATCGCCTGTTCAGGGACAAAGGCGTTTTCGAGCACGACGCTATGCGATCCGGTGCCTCGCATACCCATCGTCTCCCAATCCCGCTCAATGCGGACGCCTTCGGCGGACATCGAAACAGGAAAATGCAAGACCTGGGGCCCAGAAACAGGGTCATTGTATTGACCGCTGGTGACGAGCAGATCAGCGGCAAGACAGCCGCTAGCGAACATTTTCTTCGCCGTAAACCGATATCCGCCGTCGCAACGCTCCAGAACGCCGCTGGAACTCAGCCAATCAGTGGCGCCGCTGCTGACAAGAATCTTTTCGCCGTCGGCAACCCTCCGCAAAAGTGTCTCACTGGGCTTGCCGTGGCGGTGGTTGCACAACGCGGTGGCGATCACATGCTGGTGCATCGAAAACGCCAGCGCGGTCGAGCCGCAACAGCGTCCAAAGCCGCGAATGAGACTGCAAGCCGTACTATACGAAATCCCGCCGCCCCCGAATTCTTTTGGCACAAGGGCTGAAAACAGCTTCGCGGCCCGCATGTCCGCATAATTCTCGACAACGAATGCATCGGTGCTGTCATATTTGGCAGCCCGTTCGCAGAATATTGGGCCGAGCGTGACAAGGATTTTTCCCCAATCTCGGGCTGGGCCGGTCATCATGTCCACCTCCCCGCGCACATTGCGCTGAGCTACAGTCTAGTTAAATCCGAAGCACCTTACTATTTGACCCGCCGGTTCAGTGGCGAAAGCTTCGCAATTGTCGGATCACCGGCAAACCGGAAGCAATTCTTAAGTCAGCGCTTATGGGGCGGCTCCCCCGCTGCCGCCGCAACCAACGATCGTTAGCATCCGAGCATCCCGAGTGCTCTAGCGATCGTCAATTCAATGGAGATCCTCTACAAACGCCGATTGGGCAGGTAGCGGTAACGATCCAGGGACAACAACCTCGGTAACCTGTATTCCATCCCGCTTGCCAGAGCAAAATACGTATCTTGTAGTCCAATTTTGACCACTCGTCGCGAAGGAACCGCGTCCATGATTGGCATCTTGTCCCCTGGAATGTTGATGGCGCTCGGAGCGGCCGCTTGCATCGTGCTCGCGCTGTTGGTGAAACTGCTTGGCGGAAAACCGAAGCGGGCAGAAAAATGGGAAAAGGCCGAGATCATGAAGCAACTGCTGGCGCTGTCCGAGCTGGAGAAAGGGCCCGGGCGTCCGGCAGTGGCTGTGCGTCTGCGTCCAGCCCCTGCGAGGGAGATTTCCAGGCCCAGCACTGCCCATCTCAAGGCGAGCACCAAGACCAGGCTTCCAGCCCGCACGAAATCCAGATAAGTCTGCGGGCGCTAGCGCTCCCCGAAGTCGGGCCGCGCGACGTGCGCCCTCTCACGCCAGGTCTATTTCACCACCCCAGAAACAAGCACCCCCGGAAGCTGATGCTTTCTGGTGGGCCCACCAGGATTCGAACCTGGAACCAACAGATTATGAGTCTGCTGCATTGACCCCGAAGCCCAAGGTTTCGAACGCTCCAAAACACTTGGGGAGTCAACTCCTAGGCTACTTCAGGGTCTACTCCTTAAATTTTGAACACCTTACGATTTCCTCCTTACGTTTTACCTTTCGCATTCGTACCCACGCGCCGTTCCAGTTTGGATCTGGCCCGCTTCATCCAGCACGCAATACCAACTGTTGCGATCTCCCAGATCCAATCCGATGGTCAGTTTCTGCCGGGAAATATTCCGCACCCGCTGCGTTGCTGCAGTGCTACCCCTCTTCATAGCCGGTCTCCTTTTTATCTGTGCTTCGAGCACGTCGAAAACTTGGGAGCGTACACCGCATCCCGCCCGGAGAACGGCCTTCTCATCCCATCTGTTTACGTCAATCATCCGTAGTGGCCCAGCACTTGAAGGTAAACTGTTGCTCTGAATGAGTTACGATTTCTACTGCTACCGATCAGCTTCGGGTGTCCCGGATGTTGCTGAGGCACAAGCCGTCGTTGAAGATATAAACGAAACCGACGAAGCCGGAGATTCCAAACCAACATCCTTCCAGACGATTGAAGAAATTGCAGCCGCGTTGATGGAGAGCAACCCGAGGCTGGAGCGGTTCAAGTTCGATTACGCCAAGATCTCTGAATCTGAAAACATTTCCGAGGATCAGGCACGCCAGCGCAATCAACACGCCGAACTGAATCCTCCCGAAGGTGATCTAGCCATTCAGTTGACCATCTACGATGATCATGTCTTCATTTCAATTCCGTATTGGTATCGCGGCACAGAGGCGAACCAAGTATTCTCGCAATGCTCCGACTACCTTCGCGTTATCCGCAGGACAGCCGGATTCTTTGCATATGATCCGTAGACGGATTCAGCATTCGATCCTGAAAAAGCAGAACTTCGCGACCAACAACAGCGGTATGAGGAAGTCGTGAAGAAGATACCCGAAATTGCCGCCGGAGCCAGCAAACCGATAAAACCATGGTGGAAGTTTTGGTAAGGTGCGATTCGAGGAGATTGGTGTTATCGCTGATTTCGCCAGGCATCCGATTCGGCGTAGAATCCTGGCGGTCGGGGGATCCGAATGTATTGAGGGAGTGATTCAGGGCTTGGAAATTTTGGGAGGAGGAGCCGTGAAACGTCAGATACTTGCCCATACAAGAACGACCGAATATCGCAAGTTATTCATAGGTGTCGGCTGCGGGCTACTGTTCGCCACCGGGATGGTCGTCACGAGTTGCGGCGATAGTAAAGCCTCACGCCATCTGATCTCGTTGAGTGTGACGCCAGGCGATGTGGAGGCAGTTGCACCAATGGGAACCGCGCAGTTCAGTGCCACAGGGACGTTTGATCAGGTTCCTATCACCGAAACGAATGCGTCGGTGCAATGGACTACATCCGATTCCACCGTGGTCACGGTGAACGCAAATGGGATTGCAACCTGTTTGGTTGTGGGTGGGCCGATTACCGTAACCGCCTCAGGGCAAGGAGCGAAACAAACAGTAAGCGCTTCGGCCACGTTGACGTGCCTATCCTCGAATCCCAGCACTGGTGTGGGCAAATGCGTTGTAACCGACAGCAATACCCTAAGCGGTTATTGCGTAGGCCCGCGCGGTGGGGTTTGTCGCGAAGCGTATGATCCCGCGAATTGCCCCCCCCAAACATCAGTCAGCAATGGACAAGCAAACCAGTGCGCCCAGAGTTCATTTACAGTCGATCCGACGCGAGGTTGCACTCCTTAGATCGTCGTTGACGTAATATCGCCGTTACACCAACTACCGAATAACCCACCATTTCGCGTTCACTAGCGCCCCAGAAATACCCGAATTTGGGAGCTACTCTTCGGGCTACAAATGGATAAAACTCGGAAGGGGATTCAGAACACGGCGGGAAACAACAAATGCGAAAAAGACGCATTTCGTAGTTTTCTGGTGGGCCCACCAGGATTCGAACCTGGAACCAACAGATTATGAGTCTGCTGCTCTAACCGTTGAGCTATAGGCCCGCTTGAGCTGACTTTACCACACTGGAATTACACCCGAATCTGCCCCCAGGCAGCCCTAGGACTCGTGGTTCGATCTTGTGCCCATATACATGCAAGTCATTGTAAACAAATTACATCCATCATCAGGCAACCCGAACTTCCACCTCAGCAACTAAATGATTAGTTGACGTTGCATGGGCTGCCGCGTCAAACTTATCGCGAGTAGTTTTTGGAGGACGTTTTGCCCCGGACGCAATCCGCGACCTTGACCGAAGCTGAGTTGCGCATCATGCAGGTGCTTTGGGACAAAGGGTCGTCGACCGTCCAGCAGGTTCTCGAAGCCCTCTCCCGCGAAAAACCCCTGGCTTATAACTCGGTGCTGACCATCATCCGCATTCTCGAAAAAAAAGGTTGCGTCCGGCACGTGAAAGAGGGCCGCGCCCACATCTACCGCGCAGTGTTGGACCAGGACGATGCCAAGCGCTCTGAGATTAAGCACCTGCTCGGCCGTTTTTTTCAGAATTCGCGTGAGTTGCTGGTGCTGAATATTCTGGAAGAGGAAGGCATCGATGCGCAGGAACTCAAACGCCTGCGGCAATTGCTGGATGAAAATCGCTGAGGAACGATGACGGCCTTGAACCTCCATTTCGTGGCGCAGATGTCGGTCGAGCGGCTACTGAACGGCCTCGCCGAAGGGATGGTGATTGCGCTGTTTGCCTGGCTGCTGTTGCGGGTCGTCGGGCGCAATTCGGGCACCCGCTTCGCGGTGTGGTTTTGCGCGCTGCTGGCCATTGCGGCCGCGCCTTTCCTTGGGACTTCATCTTCGGCCGCTCTTCCGACCATTCATCCCGCTGTGGCCATCACCATGCCACGAGCGTGGTCCGTGTATTTATTCGCGGCTTGGGGGACGATTGCCCTGGCCGGGCTCGTGCGCGTGGCCGCCGGAATGTGGCACCTGCGGACGATCCGCCAAGACTGCACCCCGGTGGATTTGCGCAGCCTCGATCCGGCAGTCCTTCAGACGCTGCAGGAATTCCGCTTGGCACGAAGGGCCGAATTGTACGCTTCGGACGCGTTGCGCGTTCCCACCGCCATCGGCTTTTTGAAACCGGCGGTCCTGCTTCCGTCCTGGACACTGCGAGAGCTTTCTCCGGCGGAGTTGAACGCCATCCTGCTGCACGAACTGGCGCATCTGCGCCGCCGGGACGATTGGACCAATCTCGCTCAGAAGGTTCTGCGTGCTTTGTTCTTTTTCCATCCGGCGGTGTGGTGGGTGGAGAGCCGCTTGTCGCTGGAGCGCGAGATGGCTTGCGATGACATGGTGCTGGCCCAGACAGCCAATCCGCGAGCCTATGCGGAATGCCTGGTGTCGCTCGCCGAGAAGAATCTTCTGCAGCGCGGCATTGCGCTGGCGCAAGCGGCTGTCGGCCGCATGCGGCAGACTTCGCTGCGCGTATCGCAAATCCTGGATGCGCGCCGGGCGAATGCCGTGCGCGCCTCGAAGCCCGCCCCTTGGGTGATTGCCGGATTCTCGGTGGCATGCCTGGTGTCGGCAGCACATGCTCCGAGGTTGGTAGCGTTTGCTGACCCGAGCCCGTCGCCCTCTCGGTTAAGCGCGACCGCTCCGGGAATCGGTTCGAGCGACTCCTGGGCATTGCTCCCGGCGTTGGTTCCGGCATCGTACGTTTCTCACCAGGCTGACGCAGTCGCGAACCCGAAAGCGATGAAGAGCAACCGGGCCACGTCCGCTTCCAGGTTCATTGCTCCGCCCCGTGACCGACGGACGGACGCGGCGGGCGCCGCCCAGACTGCGCCGCTTGTCCAGCGCGCCAACCATCGGCCTGAACGCCAGACTTCGGACGCCGTACGTCTCGTACGCACTGGCACTGCGGCGTCAAGTCAGATCGCCGTCCCTCAGCAAGCGGTGTTCGTTTTCATGCAGGGCGAGCAGTTCGGGGATGGTCCCGTTTTGTGGCGTGTCAGCATTTGGCGCTTCACCATGGTTCCTCCGCCCGCGCGGTCAGTCGCACCGGAAGTTTCATCCAAGTCCACTTAGGAGAAAGGTTTCGAAAGACGAACCGCTATTTTTTTCGCATTTAACTACTAACGAATTAGTTGATGACTTTAACTGGGAACTCCCAAGGAGAAGAAATACTCATGAAAAACTGGAAACAAACCATTGCGCGCCTGGCAATCGCACCCCTACTGGCAGTTGGCATGGTGGCGTCGCTGGCGGCGTATCACTCCGCCAAACCGGTGGTCGCGAAGGCCGCCGCGGCCGCGCCCAGCTCTGCTCCGCTCGACGATGATAGCGTCGGCGCTCTGCTGGCTCTCGACCACGCCATGGAAACTCTGGCCGCGCGCGTGACGCCCGCCATCGTCAACGTCGCCGTCACCTCGAAACCCAAGGCAGATGAGCAAGCGCAAGCCGAAATCCCCGACGACATGCGCCAGTTCTTCGGTCCGGGCTTCAACTTCCCGCGCCAGCAGCAACCGCAGATCGAGCACGGCATCGGCAGCGGCGTCATCATTTCGCCGGATGGCTACATCGTGACCAACAACCACGTGGTCGACGGCGCCGTCGATCTGCGTGTCACCATGAGCGATCGCAGGGTGCTGCCCGCCAAGCTCATTGGCACCGATCCCCTCACCGACTTGGCCGTGATCAAGGTGGAAGGCAAGAACTTTCCCAGCGTTCCCTGGGGCGACGCGACCCAACTTCATCCCGGACAGACGGTGTTGGCCTTCGGCAATCCGTTCGGCTTCCGCTTTACGGTGACGCGCGGGATCGTCAGCGCCCTGAACCGCCCGAATCCTTCCCCCACCGATGCGCGTAAGCCTGGGCAATTCATCCAGACCGACGCGGCCATCAATCCCGGCAACTCCGGTGGGCCCCTCGTCGATGCACGCGGCGAGGTGATCGGCATCAATACCTTCCTGATCTCGAACTCGGGAACTTTTTCCGGGATGGGATTTGCGATTCCCTCACAGATCGTGCGCCCAACGGTCGAGGCTCTTATCCGTGACGGCAAAGTCAGCCACGGCTACATGGGCCTCGGCATCACGGATGTGACGCCGGAGAATGCGAAGTTCTTCGACTCGAAGGACAATCGCGGCGCCATCGTCACCCAGGTGGAGGCGAACTCGCCGGCCGCCAAAGCGGGATTGAAGGTCGGCGATCTGATCAGCGGTCTGGACGGTCACCAGATCAGCGACGCAAGCCAGTTGCAGGTGTTGGTCGGACAGACTCACCCCGGCACCACCATCAAGCTGCAAGTCCTGCGCGATGGCAAGAGCATGGATCTGCCGGTGACGCTCGAGAAGATGGGCGCCCGGGACCAGGGCGAAGACGAAACCGCAAGCGCCGAAACCGGCAAACCGCGCTGGGGTCTTGCACTCGGCGAGATCACTCCGGACGTGCGCCAGCAGTTGCGTGGTTCCGGCGATCTGAAGGGTGCGGTTGTGGAGCGCGTGCTGCCCGGCAGTCCTGCGGACAATGCGGGCCTGCGGCCAGGAGACGTAATCCTGAGCGTGAACCGGCATGAGGTATTGTCGGTAGCGGACGTTCAGAAAAACCTCGGCACCATCCCCAAAGGACAGGACGCGCTTCTGCTGGTCTGGTCCAACGGTGGAAACACTTTCCGGGTGCTGCATTCTTCCGAGGGTGCCTAAGAATAACCCTCGCCAAAAAACACGCAGGGAACCACGAAGGGAGCCTCGGACTAGAGGCTCCCTTCTTTTCGTAGCTCTGATTCGGTGTGTGCGGCAGCCGGCGGGGACCGGCGCTGGGTTTCGACCCGGCGCCAGGGCGAGTAATCAAACAGGCACATCGCCTCCTGCCGTCTTCGGATACTGCGAGAGTTATGCCGCAGGTTTGATACGCTGAAGCACAACCCACTTATCATGTTCTCCCGCATTCTCCGCATCCTGCGCCCGTCCCATCAGCACAGCGCGTTCTCCGCCACCGTGCTGCTGATGAGTACCGTCATGTTGTCACGGGTGATCGGGTACGCCCGCGAGGCCTATATCGCCTACGCGTTCGGCGCGGGCGGCCAGACCGACGCCTACGTCGCTGCTTTCACTCTCCCGGACTGGCTGAATTACATCCTGGCGGGCGGCACCGCTTCGATCACCTTCATTTCGATTTATACCCGCTTCCTTGCCGAGAAACGCGAAGCGGATGCCGAGAAGACCTTCTCTGTGATCATCACCGTGATGACGACCGTGTTCCTCGTCGGCATCGTGGGCGCGGAGATCTTCACACCTCAGTTTGTGGGATGGATGTTCCACGGCTTTTCTCCGGAGCAGATGACGTTGTGCGTTTCGCTTACCCGCATTCTGCTGCCAGCCCAGATTTTTTTCTATGTAGGCGGAGTCGTGGGAGCGGTTCTGCTGTCCCACCGCATGTTCCTGTTTCCCAGTTTCGGGCCGCTCATCTACAACGTATTCATCATTCTGGGCGGCATCCTCGCCGGGAAACAATTAGGCATTGTGTCGTTGGCTTACGGAGCGCTGGCAGGAGCAGTCGTGGGGCCGTTCCTGGTAAATGCGATCGGGGCGGCGCGGATCGGAACCGGGTACCGGCCGTCGTTCGACCTCCACAATGTTGCCTTCCGGGAATGGGTACGGCTTTCCATCCCGCTGATGCTGGGCGTCTCGCTGGTGACGGCCGACGATTGGATCCTGCGCTACTTCGCCTCGAGCGGCGTTGGCGACATTGCGCGCCTGAATTACGCGAAGCGCCTCTTCGCCGTCCCCATCGCGGTGCTGGGACAGGCTACCGGGCAGGCCTCCTTGCCATTCTTCGCCCGGCTCTTTGGCGAAAAACGCATGCAGGAGTTCGGGGAGACGGTGAACGGCTCCGTATACCGCATCTCGGCGCTGTCGTTCCTGGCCTCCGCCCTGATGATGGTAGCGGCCCTGCCGTTGATCGATCTGGTTTACCGGCGCGGCCGGTTCTCCTTCGGGGATTCTCAGGAGACCGCCCTTTATTTTTTCTGGTTCTCCCTGTCGCTGGCGTTCTGGGCTGCCCAGGGGCTCTACGCGCGTGCTTTTTACGCCGCCGGCGACACGCTCACCCCGATGGTGGCGTGCACGCTCGTCACCCTCGCATCCTTGGCCGTCTACCGGGCCTTATTTCACTCGCTCTCGGTAGTCGGACTGGCCATCGCATCCGACATAGGGATCATCGCCAACACGGTGGCGGCCGCAGTTCTCCTGCACCGGCGCAAGTTGGTATCCCTCGCGGATCTGCCCTGGATCGAGTTGGGAAAGGCGATATTGGTGGCAGGCATCGCCGGAGCCCTAGCCTGGCAAGTGTCGCGCCTGATTCCTCTCCGGGGAAGCCGGGCTGCCGACCTCGAATCCCTTGGTCTAAGCTCGATCACCTGGGCCGGGGCTGTGGCCGCAGGGCTCTGGCTGCTACGCTCCGACCTGCCTCGGACATTTCAGCGCAAGCGGGCACCCTCAGCGGAAAAAACCATCACAGAAGCAGCCGGACTGGAGCCGTAAGCAATCGATCTCTGTCCGAAGAGGCCAGGAATTGGCAGACGGCGGGGTTGATCCCAGCACGGTCTTTGCGCGGGAAATGGTCGACTCGTCAGCGCTGCGACCGGACGGTCCCGATCGAAAAAGACGACTTGGCCTCGCCTCGCCCGACCAGGACGTCCGCCCCGGCGTGATGCCATCGCCGCCCACCTTGATACCTCTTCCCACTTGACTTCTCTCTCTATCTTGCTTCCGCTCAATAAGTTACCAGATGATCCATTCTTGTACGCAGTTTTACCCGCGCTGCATTGTTCCGCCTGTTCTTCTCAGCGATAGTTGCGGCCGAGGTAGGAGGCCGTTATGGCAAGTGCGATGGTGGATTACTGTGAACAGGCAAACCCTGGAGTATTAGCCGAGATGCGGAAGGTGAGCAGTGCGGTCGCGAATGCTCGCCGGATTCAGGCAAGCTTTCTGGCTGCTGCGGAGAAAAGGACGCTGCTCTGGATCGCCGATAGGACTCCGGCCTGGATCAACTCCGACCATCTGACCGCGCTCGGGTTCGTCGGACAGATCATGGCGGGGGTGTTATACGCCCTGTCGCGGTGGAATCGGTACTACCTTTTGGCCGTGATCGGCTGCCTGGCCATCAACTGGCTCGGCGACAGTCTGGATGGCACCCTGGCACGCGTACGGCAGCAGCAGCGGCCACGTTACGGATTCTACGTCGACCATATGGTGGACAGCCTTGGTTCCGTGGCCTTGATGGGCGGCCTGGCCCTGTCCGGTTATATGCATCCCTGGATCGCCACCGGCTTATTGGTCGCGTTCCTGGTGCTGTCGATTCAATCCTATCTCGCGACCTGCACGGTGGGAGAATTTCGGCTGTCGTTCTGGAATTTTGGCCCGACCGAACTGCGCCTGCTGCTGGCGATCGGCAACCTGGCGTTGCTGCGCTGGCCCGTCGTTCTGCACCCGCGTTACCGGCTGTTCGATGTCGGTGGTGCGGTTGGACTCCTGGGAATGACGCTAATGATCGTTTTCTTCACCTTGAAAAACGGATATCGCCTGTACTGCGAGGAACGGATCCGATGAGTTGCCGCGAAAATACAAGGCGAACCGGCGTCCGCTGGCTGAAGTTCAATGCCGTAGGCGCCGGAGGAATCGTAGTCCAGCTAGCGGTTCTGGCCGTACTGAAGTCAGGGCTGCATCTGGACTACCTATTGTCGGCAGCCCTGTCTGTGGAGGCAGCGGTAGTCCACAACTACGTGTGGCACGAGCGCTTTACTTGGGCCGATCGAAGCAGCGGAGGTTCCTGGGCGCGCTTTGCAAAGTTCAATCTCACCACCGGACTGTTTTCCATTCTTGGGAATCTGCTGCTCATGCGGGCCCTGGTGAGCGGCGCACATCTGAATTACTTCGTGGCTAACATTCTCACGATTGCCACATGCTCTATTGTGAATTTTCTTCTGAGCGACCTGGTCGTATTTGAGGAGTCCTGAGCCTCACAGGCAGGCCCCGAACATCCGTCTCCAGATTGATTCTTTCCACGCGCAAGTTAAAAGAGGAGTTGCGCCCTGGGAGCGATTTATGGCGTGGAGGTCCGGGGCGAGGCTTGGCGCTGCAAGTAGGCTTGACCGCGGTGATCCTGGTGGGGATCAGCAACCGCCTTGGTAGGTCAAGCTTAGGGGCAGCAGTTTCCGAGGGCTAACCGACAGCTCCCGCATTTTGCTGGCCATCAAGAAGACGAGAGGTGTCGCGGTCGGGCTCAGGCCGAGCGCTTGCAGGGTAGTCTCGACCGCGGCCGTCCCGGACCGCACACAATCCGGCACCCCAATGCCGCGGTAGCCGTTGCCTGCCAGCGCCAGACCCGGCAGCTTCTGGCGGAGCGCTTCGATCCGCTCGAGGCGCTCCAGATGTCCGACGGCGTACTGCGCCATCGCGCTCTTCCATTTGAAGACTCGGACAAACAAGGGCTCGGCCTTGAGATGAAGAATCTGCTCGAGTTCGTCGCGGACAATGCGCACAATTTCATCTGCGGAGAGCGCCAGCATTTGCTCGCCCCGCGACCCACCCAAAAAGCAGCGGAGAATCGCCCGGTCATCCGGGGCCCGGTGCGGAAACTTGTTGTGCACGAAGGTGGCCGCCAGCAGCCGCTTGCCTTCACTGCGCGGAACCAGAAATCCAAATCCGGGCGGCAGCGACTCGCGCACTTGTTTGTCGTAGCCTAAGGCTACCGTCACCGACGAACTGTAGTCGACGCCGCCTAGCTCCGACGCCAGTTCCGCGCCGCACCGCTGCAACAAATCCGCTGCCCTGCGCGTCGGAATCGCGAGAATCACGGCGTCGAACTGATCGGACTGCAATCCCGCCGAGACTACCCAACCGCCCGCCTCCGGACAGACGGCCTGCACAACCACACCGGCATTCAGCGCCCGGGCACCAAGCGCACCCACCAGGGCATCAACCATCTGCTGCATGCCATCCCTCAGCGAAGTGAACAGCGGTCGCGGTGGCCCCTTGGCGGAGCGAGCCCCGGCGGCGCGCGCCGCCAGCATGGCACGACCCAGGCTGCCGTACTTGGCTTCCATCTCCGCGAAACGAGGCAGCACGGCGCGAACGCTCAGCTGCGAAGCCTCTCCACCGTAGACCCCCGAGAGCAGCGGGTCGGCCAGTCGGTCCACCACCTCAGAACCGTAGTGCCGTTCCACAAATGCCGCCACCGTTTCGTCTCCGTTGGCTTTGTGCGGCGGATGGAACCACTCCCGCGCCATGCGCAACTTCGTCTGCGTGGAAAACAGCGGCGACAATACCGTCGGCGCGAGCTTGGTGGGTACCATGAACATCAGCCCGTCGGGCATCTCGATCAACTTGCCGCGCACCAGGATGTAGGTCTTGCGCTCGGCGTCGTTCGATCCGATCAACTGACCTTCCAGTCCAAGCTTCCCGCAGAGGTCGATGGCCCACGGCTTTTCGGTCAGAAAGGAATCCGGGCCCGCCTCCACTATGCACCCGTCCACTCGCTCGGTGACCAGCACGCCGCCGAAGCGCGCGCTCGCTTCGTACAGGACATACTCGACCTCCATCCCCGCACGGCGCTTTTCTTCGAACGCGTACGCGGCCGATAGACCGGAGATCCCGCCGCCGATGATGGCTACACGCTTCATAGAAGCAGCTGTCCGCTCTGGGTATTCGCTCTTAACCCTGGGGAAATTCGTCCGGCTGCCGCCTCCTCGCAGTGGCTCGCCGTCTTTCCCTGCTCGCGGCCGGTCTCTAAGAGCTCTTAGTGCGGTCCCGCACGATTTCTGCCAAGGCCGCGATTAACAGCGGTGACTCGTTCAGCGATTCCGCCCGCCAGAGGCGCATTTCATGCTTTTTCGCGAATTCCTGAAAACCGATATCAATATCGTAAAGCACTTCCACGTGGTCGCACAGGAAGCCGATAGGCTGCAAAAAAACGCCATTGTGGCCTTGGGCCGCAAGATCGACGATCGTGTTCTCGACCGTCGGTCCCAGCCACGCCCCGCCCGACATCCCCTGGCTCTGAAACGCGAAGCTCCAGTCTTCCCGGTTCAAACCTGCTGCCTTAGCGACCAGCGCCGCCGTCTCGCGCGTTTGCGACTCGTACGGATCGCCTTCCACAATGGTGCGTTCGGGCACGCTGTGCGCGGTAAAGACGATCGGAAGTTTTACTCCTCCCTCGGCGCAGGCGCGCACCCATCCCGCCCGCAGTTTCTCGACGAATGCCTGGATCAGTAGCGGATGATCGTGCCACGACTCGACGAATTCCAGGGTGAAGGGAGGCCCCACGTCTCTCTCGACCTCCTTGCGATAGAGTCCTACGCTGGTGCGTGAGTTTTGCGGCGCGAGGCAAATAGCCACTGCACGCCTTACCCCATCCCCGGCCATCCTTTGAACCACTTCCGGGATCAGCGGCTTCCAGTTCCGCATGCCGACATAAACCGAGGTATTCAGCTCGCGTGCCAGCAACTCGCCCTGCCGCGCGCTGATTTCGTTCATCGGCGAATGGCCAATCAGGGAGTAGCGATGCTTGACCTCTTCGACAACCTGCGGCGGAACCCCGCGGCCGCCAGTCACGTTGCGCAGGAACTCAGGGATGTCTTCGATCGAATCGGCGGTGCCATGTGCGAGCAGGAGAACGGCCCACGAATCCGGCTTGGAGACTGCTCCCAGGTTGCGCCTCCCAAAACTCACTTCTTCGCGGAGTACTGCTGCACGAATTCGCACAGGCGTTTGACGTTTTCGACCGGTGTTTCGGGCAGGATGCCATGGCCCAGGTTGAAGATGTGGCCGGGTCGCCCGGCTGCACGCCGCAGAATGTCTTCGGCACGCGGCTGTATCTCTTTCCAGTCAGCAAAAAGAACCACCGGGTCCAGATTCCCCTGGACTGCACCCTCGAAGTTCATCTGTTGCCAGCCGTCGTCGAGCGGAATTCGCCAGTCGAGGCCGACTACCTCCGCACCTGTCTCTTTCATCGACGGCAGCAAGGTTGCACTATCGGTGCCGAAATAAATAATTGGCGCCCCAGTCTTCTGCAGTCGCTTCACCAGATCGGTGACGTGCACCAGTACATACCGGCGATAGTCCTCCACGCTCAGACAGCCTACCCAACTATCGAAGATCTGAATCGTGTCCGCGCCCGCCCGCACCTGTTCGGCAGCGTACTGGCTGGTCACCGAGACCAGCTTTCCCATGAGTGCAGCCCACGCGTCCGGCTCGCCATACATCATCTTCTTGGTGTGAATGTAATTCCGCGACCCGCCACCCTCGATCATGTAGCTGGCCAGGGTAAACGGGGCGCCGCAGAAACCGATCATCGGCAGCCGGGCGCCAAAGTGTTTGCAGACGAGTGCGATCGCCTCCGAGACGTAGCCCAGTTCGGATGCGCGATCGCTGCGCAGCCGTGCGATGTCTCCCTGGTTCCGGATCGGCTTCTCAATCACCGGACCTTCGCCCGCCTCAAAACGGAACGGCAGCCCCATGACTTCGAGCGGCAGCAGCAGGTCCGCAAAAATGATTGCGGCGTCCACCCCGAGCGCCTCCGCTGCGGTGATCGTCACTTCCGCCGCCAAGGCAGGATTCTTGCAGATCTCGATCAGCGAGTGCCTTTTGCGGACCGCGCGATACTCGGCCATGTATCGGCCAGCTTGACGCATGAACCAGACAGGAGTGCGGTCGACGGGCTGCGCTTTGCACGCCCTCACGAAGCGGGAGTCAGGGGCAGACATGAATCTTCAAATGTAGCATTTCTGGTTGGGATCGGCATCCGCCGCAATCTGGGCGCGAGGTCGAGGGATGTCCAACCGGTCCGTGGCCGTGCCGATCTAAGGTTCAGAGACTGGCGAGCTTCTTCAGATTGATCCTGCTGCCGTGCTTGTGAATGTCTTCGACAATCGCGAGCGCCAGGGCGAGAGCGCGGCGGCCGTCTTCCAGCGTAACCACCGGCATCGATCGCCGGCGCACCGCATCCAGAAACGAGCGCAACTCGGCCCGCAGCGGTTCTTCGTTTGTGATCGGCGGCTTGAACACCCCGATCTGCGGATTCACGGATGGGGTTGCGGCCTGGGCGGCGTCGGCACCCACCGTGAAGGCAAGAACATCCTGGCGCCCGTAGTCGACCGAGATGTATTGCCGCGGCTGAAAGAAACGCAGCTTGCGGATGCGCTCCGTCGAAACCCGGCTGGCAGTGAAATTCGCTACGCATCCCGACGCGAACTCCAGGCGTACGTTGGCGATGTCCGTCTTGCCGGAAAGAATCGGCAACCCCACGGCGCGCACTTCCTGGACGGCCGAATTCACCAACGACAACACGATATCGAGATCATGGATCATCAAGTCCAGTACCACATCGACGTCCAGAGCCCGCGGGCTGAACACGCTGAGGCGGTGCACCTCAAAGAACATGGGCTGCGTGATGAGCGGGATGGTGGCTCGCACCGCGGGATTGAAACGTTCCAGGTGGCCCACTTGCGCGACGCACTGCCGCGCCTGCGCCACCTGAATGAGTTCGTCGGCTTCCGCCAGCGAGGTCGCCACCGGCTTCTCAATGAGCACATCAACCCCGGCCTCCATCAGCCTCTCTGCCACCGCCCGATGTTGAACGGTCGGCACCGTCACTGAGGCTGCCTGGACTTCACTATGGGTGGTGACCAGCTGATCAAGCGATCCGAACGACCGGCAGCCGAACTCGCGGCCTACCGCATCCGCGCGCGCCACGTCCTCGTCCACCACTCCGAGCAAGCGGAGAGGCTCGCCTTGCTGTTCCAGTTCTTTGTAAACCCGGGCGTGGTTGCGCCCGAAGGCGCCTACCCCGATGACCACCACGCTGACAATGCTGTTGGGATCCAGTGCCGTTCTCGGGCAGCCGGTTGCCGCCGGGCTGATTGTAACCACGAAGCTGCAGCCCGTATATCGGAGCTTTTCCCCCGGTACCTTCTTACAAAAGGGTCTTCTTCAGAATGGCGATCTGCCCCGCGTGGTAAAGCTCGTGTTGAGCGACACCCTCCAGCATGAAGCCGATGTCGTATTTCTTGCCCGGCACGCGGTCTCTAAGCCGGCGATCCGGCAATGCTTTGACCGTCTTGAGCAGCGCAGCATGCGTTTTCTTTGCGTGGACGACGGTCTTTTTCCAGGCGGCCGCGCTCTTATCCCGCACCGGCGGGAAATTCTCCGCATCATTCAGCTCGAGAGCCCTACCCAACCTACCCAGGACGATACGGCGATTCACTGCATCATCCCAGGCCGCAACATGCAACACCAGTTCCCAGATGCTGTGCACATTGGGAAGGGGATGCGCGGCAGCGGTCGCTGCATCTACGTCGGCGAGCAGTTCGAGCAACGCGGGTCCATGCCATGCGTCGCCATCAAATGCGTTTCGCAGTTGTTCGGCGATGAGTTCAGCTTCAGTCATATTTGCTATCACCCCCGGCAACCTCGCGGGTACGAACGTGCTACTGCGCGACAATGCAGATCGCACTTCGATCTGCCGCCTGCACTACAGCGTCGCCATCCAGCAGCAGGCACTTTCCCGCATCCAGCGCAAGGCAAGTCGCGCCGGCGGCCCGCATGACGTCCATTGTTTTGATGCCGATTACCGGAACATCGAAGCGCATGTCTTGATTCGGTTTTGCAATTTTCACGACCGTCAGTGCCCGGCTGAGCGTGGAGGCGTCCCCCTCCAGCGAGCGCATTAGCTGTCCGGCCCGCTCGATGGTCGCGTCGGTGCCTTCCATCGCTTCGACGGTTACGCATGCGGCTTCGGCGATCACAACCGTCTGCCCGATGTCGTACTGCGCCAAGTGGCGCGCAACTGCCCGTCCATACTCGATGTTCCGGGTCTCTTCTTCTGTCGGCGCCCGGCCCGTGAGCACTCCGGCCTTCGCCAGCAGAGGTTGGAGAAAAGATGTCGAGCTCTCGAGCGTGATCCCCTCATCCCCCAGCACCTTCGCGACCGCGCCCAGCAATGCATCCGTATTGCGCGTCCGCAGCGACAGCAACAGCTTGGCCAGGCGCCAGTCGGGCGTGATGTTCGAGAAGATTTGTTTGTGCTTCACCTGCCCAGCCATGATGGCGCGCTGCACGCCTTCCCGCCTGAAGGTTTCGATCAACCTCGAAAGCTCACCGAGCGAAAGCCAATGCACCGATGCCGCGCCACTACTCTCGATTTCCGGCAGTGTTTCTTCCTTGATCGCCGCCACCACGACGTCGAGTCCCTGCGCGCGTGCTGCCTCCAGAATCAGAAACGGAAATTTCCCGTTGCCCGCGATCAGGCCGAGTTTTTCTTTTGTGGGAATCACGATGCGCGACAAGTCTAGCATCGAGCTTTGGGCTACGCCGCCACTACGAGCTACTTGATCACTCCCCGCTCCGACGCCTCGATAAACCGGATGAGCATCTCGACGTCGTCCCCCAGATCACCTTCCGCTTTCAGCTTTTCGAGCGCTTGCGTCGTGTTCAGCTTCGAGGCCAGAAGAACTCGGTAAGCGTGATGAATCCTGCCGATCCGCTCCTTGCTGAAACCGCGCCGTTCCAGGCCCACCGAGTTCATCCCGAACGCATGCGTGTTGCGCTCGGCGGAGGTCTTCGAAAACGGCAACACATCCTGCGTGATAGTCGTCCCTCCGCCAATGAATGCATGTGTGCCAATGCGTACGAAATGATGCACGGGGCAGAGCGCACCCACCTGGGCCCAATCCTCGACAATCACATGACCGCCCAGGGTGGCCCCATTCGCCAGAATAACGTGATCCCCCACCCGGCAATCATGCGCGATGTGGGCGTAAGCCATGACCAGCACGTGGCTGCCCACGCGGGTCGAACCGCCCCCTTTCACGGTTCCGCGGTTGATGGTGACAAACTCGCGGATTTCATTGTGATCTCCGATCTCCAGCCGCGTAGGTTCGCCTGCGTAGCTCAGATCCTGAGGAGCCAGGCCGATCGAGGAGAACGGAAAGAACGCGTTGTCCGCTCCAATCTTTGTCGGGCCCTCTATGGCGACGTGCGACACCAGTTCGCACGCCTCGCCAATTTCAACGTTCGCGCCCACCACGCAATACGGGCCGATCCTGCAAGTGGGATGCACCTTGGCGGCTGCATCGACGATCGCAGTGGGGTGAATGCTCATCGGCACCGTGCACGAGGCTGCGACCGCCGGGTTGTAAGGCTTGTTCCCACAGGTAAGTGCACCGGGGCCTACGCCTCCGGGGTTGCGCCGTTCGGCTCCGGCTGGACTCTTTGCGTGCCGGCACGCGGCACCAGACGGCAACTCACGGTTGCTTCCGCCACCCGTTTCTCGCCCACGAAGACCTTTCCCTCCATGCGCACCGCATTCATCCGCCACGATTTCACTTCTACCTCGATGCGCAGTTGATCGCCCGGCAACACCGGGCGACGGAAGCGCGCGCGCTCAATGCCGGTAAACACCATCAGTTGCTGATCGCGGTCCTCGACCTCGGTAAGCAACAGCGCCCCTCCGGCCTGCGCGATCGCCTCCACCATCAGGACTCCCGGCATGATGGGCAGGTTCGGAAAATGTCCCTGGAAGTACGGTTCATTGATGGAGACGTTCTTTATGGCCACAATCCGCTCCCGGGGCGTAAGATCGACCACCCGGTCAATCAGCAGGAACGGGTAGCGGTGGGGCAGGATGCGCTGGATCTCATTGATGTCCAAGGTGGTTTGCGCCCGCTTGGGAGTTTCGGCTTCGAGGTGAGTAGGGTCAGTCATTCCGTAGACTCAAACAGCCCGGAGATTATACTGTACCGCGCCTTGGCACCCGGTGGAGCGCTAGCCTTCAGCGGCACGGCGAACGGTTCGCCCGCCGGCGCGGCGTGAAGCCCGCCATCCCAGGGACGCGACGACCAGACCACATGACAAAGAAACAAGCCGCAAATACTCCCATCAGATCTGCCCACCAGCTCGCACTCACCCGCCTCCATTACTTCGAGCAACGGCGCGAACCGATCGTCGATACCATTCGAAGGCTGGTGGAAATCGAGTCTCCCAGCGATAACAAGCAGGCCGTCGATCGCTGCAGCGCCTTTGCCGCTGAAGAATTCGCCGCGCTCGGCGGGCGCGCACAATTTCATCGCGTCACCGATTTCGGCAACCACCTGCAGGTCGATTTCTCGGGCGAAACGCAACAGCAGCCTGTTCTCCTGCTCGGCCACTACGACACCGTCTACCCCCTAGGCACGCTTGCCACCATGCCCTGCCGCGTCGGCAATGGACGTCTCTGGGGCCCCGGCGTCCTCGACATGAAATCCGGCATCGCCTTGATGCTCGAGGCCATTCAGGGCCTGCAGTCCTGGCACGGTCAACTTCCCCGTCCCGTCACCGTGCTGCTGGTTTCCGATGAGGAGATCGGCAGCGACTCCTCGCGCCATCTCACCGAGTCGCTCGCGCAGCAATCTTCCGCGGTCCTGGTGCTGGAACCTTCTTACGGACCCAAGGGAGCATTAAAAACGGCTCGCAAAGGCGTCGGCGAGTATTCCTTGAAAGTGACTGGGGTCGCCTCCCACTCCGGCCTGGACTTCGAGAAGGGGCAGAGTGCCATCCTCGAACTTGTCCGCCAGATCCTCGCAATTTCGAAGATGGTCGATATGAAGCGGGGTCTGACCATCAACGTCGGACTGGTGCAGGGCGGCACACGCGTAAACGTCGTCGCTGCCGAAGCCGCCGCCACCATCGACGTGCGTATCGCACGCATGAAAGACGCCGCCGGCATCGACAAGAGACTGCGTTCCCTCAAGCCCTTCAACCGGAAATGCAAATTGGCGATTGGCGGCGGAATCAATCGTCCGCCCATGGAGCGCACTCCGGGGGTCGCCGCCCTCTACCACAAGGCCGAGATCATCGCCCGGGAGCTGGGCTGGAAGCTGACCGAAGCCGCGGTGGGCGGCGGTTCTGACGGCAACTTCACCGCCGGCCTCGGAGTTCCTACGCTCGACGGCCTCGGTGGTGTGGGCGACGGAGCCCATGCCGTGCACGAATCCATCAGCATTGCCGAACTTCCCCGTCGGGCCGCGCTGCTGGCGGGATTGATCGAAAGCGCTTAAAAGCGGCCGTGTGGTCGTTGGCTGTCAGCCGCGGCCGATGACTAGCGGCAAACCGCCGTTTTTTTGACTCCCGCCGTCCCCTGGCCTACACTTTCTCCAGGGGATTGCAGATAACCGGGCGCTTCGGACGCGCGCCATGCGAACCCACACTGGAGGTCCTACATGCCTGGCAAATTGGGTTTGCCTGAAATCCTGCTGCTCCTGGCTGTCGCCCTGCTGATTTTCGGTCCCAGCAAGCTGGCCGATCTCGGCAAGGGTCTGGGAGAAGGGATTAAGAACTTCAAGTCCGCCGTCAAAGATGGCGAGCATGACCCCGACAAGAAATCCTGAAGACCTGCGAGCGTAGTCCCCGCACGTCCTATCTCAATCCTCCGTCGGCGAGGCACGATCGGGACGGAAAACTTCCTGCACAGATCGCAAAACTTCAAACCTTACTTTGTCAAAGCTGATACCAGTTTGCGCCAACCCTAGCCGCGGCTGATCCCCCCAGCTTCCCTCAGCATTCGGTATACCAGCGCGATCGGCAGTCCCACCACATTCGAATAGTCGCCTTCGATTCGCGGAATCCAGCGCGACGCGATGCCCTGGATCGCATAGGCACCGGCTTTGTCCATCGGTTCGCCCGTCTCGATGTAGGCCCGAATCTCATCGTCGCTCAGTTCACTCATCGTCACCAGAGTGCTTTCTGAGCGGGTATCTCCCAGGGTCCCATCGCCCTTCGTATTCTCCCCCAGGGTCGATCCAGTGGCTGGCCGTGGTCCCATCAGGCAGACGCTGGTCATCACTTCGTGGGTTCGCCCGGAAAGTCGGCGCAGCATGCGCGCAGCGTCCGGCCCGTTCCGCGGCTTCCCCAAAATCTCCCCCTCGATCACCACGATCGTGTCCGCGCCCAGCACAAGGTCGTTCGGACGCTCCTTGAATACCGCCCAGGCCTTCTCGCGCGCCAAACGCTCCGCAAACGCTTTTGGAGGCTCGCCGTCTTTCGGCACCTCGGGAATGTTGGTGGGCTGAACCGTGATGGCGATTCCGGCCGCGCGCAGCAACTCCTGGCGGCGCGGCGAGGCGGAAGCAAGAACGAGACTCATCAGCCGAATTCTAGCGGAATTTCGAGCATTCAGTCCGCTACCAGTTCGATCCGGTTTCCAAACGGATCGAAAATATGACACCGCCGTACCCCGGGAACGTCCTCAGCTTCGACAGCGTCCACGCCATGGTTTCGGAGTCGTGCCACCAGGGACTCATATTGGCGGCACCGCAATGCCGGGTGCGCTTTCTTCGCCGGCCGGAAGTCGCCCTCCACGCCCAGGTGGATTTGCACTTGGCCGCTCGCAAACCAACAACCGCCTCGCTTCGCCAATTCAGCAGGCTTCGCGATCTCCGTCATTCCCAGAAGATCCCCGAAAAAGCGCCGCGCCACTTCTTCCCCTCCCGGGGGCATGGCAAGTTGGACATGATCGATTGCGATGAACAGAGGTTGAGCCAAGCTTGAATGGACCCCTTTAACTGGCGCTCTTCGTCCCTTCCATGAGTAGGGGGCCTTCGGACTTTTGCAGCTCAGCCGCCACCTGCTCCATCTGCCGCATCGCGCGCAGGTGGTTTCGCCCCGCGACCTTGCGGACATCCTCGTCGGAGTACTTGCGGCGCAGCAGTTCGGCAAACAGGTAGGGATAGCGCGTCACGTCATCCAGGCCTTCGACCATCGACTTGTTGCCCGCATCATAGAAGTCTGCGCCAATGCCAATGTGGTCGATACCCGCGACCTGGCGGATATGGTCAATATGGTCGGCAACGTCCGCAATGCTCGGCCGCGGGAAGGGATTCCTCTTTTCCCAGTCGCTCTTCCCCCTTTCGATAGCTTCGTCGGTCTCGGCGTGGAGATGCAACTCGCGTACGACTTCTGTGCGTTGCTGCTGCCACGCCAGGTTCTTGGCGGAGATGAACTCGTTGATGAAATTCACGTGCACCACTCCGCGGTTAGCTCCTATTTTCTGGAGAACATCGTCGGGAACGTTGCGGGGATGAGCATCGATGGCAAAAGAGCTGGAATGCGAGCAGATGACCGGAGCACGGCTCACGCTTAGCGCGTCTCGCATGGTGTCGGCGCTGACGTGCGAGAGATCCACGAACATGCCCAGGCGGTTCATCTCCCGCACCACCTGCTTGCCGAACCCGGTCAGCCCATAGTGTTCGGGCCGGTCGGTCGCCGCGTCGGCCCAATCAATATTGTCCCAGTGCGTGAGCGTCATGTAACGGGCACCCAGTTCGTGAAAGATTCGCAAGCTGGCTGGAGAGTTCTCCATCATATGCCCGCCTTCGACGCCGAGCAGGCAAGCGATGCGCCCCGCTTTATGAATACGCTCGATATCATCGGCGGTGCGTGCCTGCTCGAAGTCGGGCTGACTGCGAATCAGGCGTAATGCAACATCAAATTCGCGCAGGGATTCGTGAAGGGACGTGTGGGTGCGCTGGGTTGCCGACTCGACGAAGACCGACCAGTATTGCGCTCCCACGCGACCTTGGCGAAGTCGAGGGATGTCCGCGCACAACTTGGGCTGGATCTTTCCGAGGTCGTACTTTACGAGATCCCCGTGAAGTTCCAGCAACATCGACGGAAGATCATTATGGGTGTCGATCAAGGGAGCCTCTTGCAACAGCGTACCTGCACGCTGCAGAAGCGCCGGGTCGACCGAGGGCCCTTGTTGACTCGACGCCGATTGCACCTGGCCTGCGCTCGACAGCGCGCTTCCCAGAAGACGGGTATTCGCCCATGCCGCCGCTGTCAGCGTGCCGCTTGCTTCAAGAAAATTCCTTCGCGATAGCACGCAGTCTCTCCTTCGCCACGCGGGAGTATATCGAAAACGAACGCAGAGCGGGCCATAAGTTCTCTGCGTCCAGGAGTGGCTCAGAAGTGGAGCAGCACGTTACTTGCGCACCAGCGCGAGTGCGGTCACATCGTTATGCCTGAGTGGGCCCTTTGTGAACCTCTCCGCGGCGCGAAGGACGGCAACGCACAACTCATGCGCATTGAGCCCGTCCGATTGCTCGAGGCTCGCCGCGGCTCCCTGCAGGCTGAATTCCTCCCCGTGAATCTCCGCCTCCACAATTCCACGCGAAACCACCAGCAAGGCACCACCCGGCGGCAACGCGCAGGTCGAGGCCCCCTGCAGGACATGGGAAAACAACCCCAGCGGTAGCCCGGTCGCCTCCAACCGCGTGATCCCCGTCTCGTCCCGAACCAGTGCCGGGGGGTGCCCCGCGTTGGCGTAACAGACGGTGCCCAGATCCTCGTTGTAACAGCCGAGAAAGCCAGGACAGGCGCGAATCCCGCCACCCAAAATGCTCTGGTTGATTGCCTGGCAGAGTTCCATCATGGCAATGGTTTCGTTGATGTCGTCTGCGGAAAAATAACGCGCCACCGTTTCCCGCAGCGTCTTCTGCGCCGACCGCAGGCTCTCCCGGGTGTCGGCTCGCCGCCCCGCCATGTCGAGCAGCGCAAATACCACCCGCGAGCGTCCTACGCGCACGAACTCGTAAAAATCGCCCGCCTGGCGCTGGTCGTGGTAGACCGCGGCGATCTCGGCACCGTGCAGTTCGGGCACTTTGCAAGGAATCGGGTCGACGGGCCCCGGTTCGGGTTCGTGCTGAAATAGAATCCGCCACAACCGAACTCCCGGGCCGCCGCGCTCGCGAGTAGCTTGCTGTTCCGGATTCATCGCGGGTCTACCGTCTTATGCAATCCAGGAATTCTGTAAGCACGACATCGCGAGGCTCCAGCGCAGCCGAAACAGAGAATGGGCACCAAAGAACAAATCGGCAGAAAAGTCCCGGAAGTTTAGCCGCCCTCCTGTGACCTCAGACCTGCCTCTCACCCCTGTTAGAATCAAAGATTAGCCCTACATTCATGGACGCCGCCTACATCCGCAACTTCGCGATCATCGCCCATATCGATCATGGGAAGTCCACCTTGGCAGACCGCCTGCTGGAGTTGACTGGATCCCTGGCCATGCGCGAGATGCAGGAGCAAGTCCTTGATTCCATGGATCTCGAGCGCGAGCGCGGCATCACCATCAAGGCTCATGCGGTCCGCATGGTCTACCCGGCGCAAGACGGCAAAACCTACCAGCTCAACCTCATCGACACTCCCGGTCATGTGGATTTTTCCTACGAAGTGTCCCGTGCCTTGGCGTCATGCGAAGGCGCGCTGCTCGTGGTCGACGCTTCCCAGGGGGTCGAGGCGCAAACCCTGGCGAACGCCTACCTCGCGATTAATCATGGTTTGGAGATCATTCCGGTCATCAACAAAATCGATCTGCCCAGTGCCGACGTCGCCCGCGCCAAGGAGATGATCGAAGGCGCGGTAGGCCTCGATGCTTCCGACGCGTGCCTGATCAGCGCAAAAACCGGCCAGGGCGTCCCCGAGGTTCTGGAGGCCATCGTCAGGCGCGTTCCTCCCCCCAAGGGATCTCCCCAGCGCCATTTGCAGGCATTGATTTTCGACTCCTGGTTCGATCCTTATCGCGGCGTCGTGGTTTTGACCCGCGTGTTCGAAGGCACCCTGAAGAAGGGCCAGAAGATTCGCCTCTGGTGGAATGGCCGCGTCCTGCAAGTCGAAACCCTGGGCGTGCTCACGCCCAAGCCGGTCGAGATCGATGAACTCGTCGCCGGCGAAGTCGGCTTCCTCATTGCCAATATCAAGAACGTCGCCGACACGAAAATCGGCGACACCATCACCGACGATGACCGCCCCGCCATCGAACCTCTTCCCGGTTTCGAAGAAATCAAGCCCATGGTTTTCGCCGGCCTCTATACCGTTGACGCCCACGAGCACACCAATTTGCGCGAAGCGCTCGAGAAGCTGCGCCTCAACGACTCCTCATTTTTCTTCGAACCCGAAAGTTCGGTGGCCCTGGGTTTCGGTTTCCGCTGCGGCTTCCTTGGCCTGCTGCACATGGAAATCATTCAGGAGCGCCTGGAGCGCGAATACAACCTGGAACTGATCACCACCGCCCCCGGCGTCCGCTACAAGATCACCAAGACCGACGGCTCTTCGATCGAAGTCGACAACCCCTCACGCTGGCCCGACCAGAGCGAAATCGCCAAGGTGCAGGAGCCCGTCATCCTCGCCGTCATTCTCACCAACGAGGAATTCGTCGGAGGAATTCTGAAGCTGGTGGAAGAAAAGCGCGGCAAGCAGAAAAGTTTCGAGTACGTCAGCGGTTCCCGCGTCATGCTGCAGTACGAACTCCCGTTGAATGAAATCGTGCTCGACTTCTATGATCGCCTGAAGTCCGTCTCGCGCGGCTATGCTTCACTCGACTACCACCTGGCCGGCTACTGGGAGTCGCCCATGGTCAAGCTCGATATCCTCGTCGCCGGCGAGCCCGTCGACGCCCTTTCGCTCATCGTTCACCGCGACTTCGCCTATGATCGCGGCCGCGCCCTGGTTTCTAAAATGCGCGAACTCATCCCCCGTCAGATGTTCGAGGTGGCAATCCAGGCCGCCATCGGTGCCAAAATCGTGGCCCGCGAAACCGTCGCCGCCATCCGCAAAAACGTGCTTGCCAAGTGCTACGGGGGGGATATCAGCCGCAAACGCAAGCTGCTCGAGAAGCAAAAAGAAGGCAAACGGCGTATGAAGCGGATCGGGCGCGTCGATATCCCCCAAGAGGCCTTCTTGGCCGTACTCAAAGTGGGCGAAAATAACTCCTGAATGACCCGCACTCTGCCCTCGCCCCCGCTCTATACCCGAAAGTTGTACTACTCATAGATGTGCAAATCTCAAGGGTTGCTTGAAATCTAATAGCCCACGTCAGAGTTTCGTCGATTCCGAAAGCAATTCGTATAATTGCAATTAAATCAGCCGCTTAGAGCGACTCCCCGAGCCCCCGACCCCCGACCGGCTGGTCGCTTTCTTTTTCTTTCGAAAACCCGGGATCACACTTCCACAAGCTTTCCACAGCGCGCTGGGGTCCCGGCGTACCCCGCTGCCGTCGGTTTTGCTCAATCTTTATTAGAGAAAAGCAGGGCTTGCATTTCACACTACTCCTCGGACGCGATTCCTCCCTCTGCCAGCGACTCGAAGCGGGTGGAGTGCTTCAGAAACGCCAGGTTCACGCGTCCGATGGGCCCGTTGCGTTGCTTGGAAATGATAATTTCGGCACGGCCTTGCAGGTCCGGGTCGTCCTGCTTGTAGACCTCTTCCCGGAAGATAAACATGACCAGGTCGGCGTCCTGCTCGATCGACCCCGATTCGCGCAGGTCCGCGAGCTGCGGGCGATGATCCCCACCCCGGCTCTCGGGCGCGCGACTCAACTGCGAAAGCGCGATGACGGGCACGTGCAGCTCCTTGGCCAGTGCCTTCAATCCCCGCGAAATCGCCGACACTTCTTGCGTGCGATTCTCGTAGCGCTTGCCCCCGCCAGACATCAGCTGAAGGTAGTCGACGACCAGCAGGTCGAGTCCACCGGAGGACTGTTGCAGGCGGCGTGCTTTGGCGCGCATCTCGCTGAGCGAAACTCCCGGCGTGTCGTCAATGAAGATGCGCGAAGTCGCCAGTTCCTCCATGGCGCGCACCACTTTTTGCATGTCGTCGCGCCACAGCGACCCGGTGCGCATTTTGTGCGCGTCTACCCGCGCGCGCGAACACAGCAAGCGCAGCAGCAACGCCTCGCGCGACATTTCCAGCGAAAAAATCCCAACCACTTTTCCGTCCAGGATGGCAGCGTTCTCGGCAATGTTCATCGCAAAGGCTGTCTTGCCCATGGACGGCCGCGCCGCCAGAATCACCAGGTCCGACTTCTGCAAGCCGCTGGTCATCTCATCAAGATCGTTGTAGTGCGTCGCCAGCCCCGTGATGCGCTGTCCCCGTTGCAGCAGCGCGTCAACCGATCCAAACGAATCCTTGACGATGTCCTGAATCCCGAGAAAACCGCGCCCAATCCGTTTTTCTGAAAGCTGGAAGATGGCAGCTTCCGCGTCGTTCAGGATGTCCTCGGCGGCATCGGACTGGTCGGCCGCGCGCGCGATGGCGGCGTTGGCCGCATGAATCAGCCCCCGTAACAGCGCCTTGTCGCGGACGATCTTGACGTAGTGCTCGATACTCGGGCGATCCGGCACGCCATCGAGCAGCGACGAAATGTAGGCCATGTCGCCGATGGCCTGCAGTTCTTTATTCCGGCCCAGTTCTTCAACCAGGGTGATGATGTCGATGGGCCGCGAGGACTCCGACAGATCCACCATGCGCGCGTAAATGCGCCGGTGGGAATCCAGCGAAAAATCTTCCGGCCGCAAATGCTCCGCGGCCTGGTTGTACGCAAGGTTGTCGAGGAGGATCGCCCCAAGGATGGATCGCTCGGCCTCTGCGCTGGCCGGCAATGTGCTGATGCTGTAGTCGGTCGTTGCCAATGCTATGCTCGTGCCCCGTGATCGCCAGAACTCTGTCCGGCGCGAATCGCGATACTAACGGCGAACCCGCTTGTGGACGGAAAGTGTTTCTTAGGAAAACTCAGTCAGAATCCAAAAAATCTGGTCGCCCAGTTGCAGGCGTCCGCCCGTAACCGAAAGCCGAATTCTTGCCCTCATTATAGGCGAAGAAAACACGAACACACAATTCCTGCGGATGTGCAAGAGCGAAGAGCGAAGACCTCGGCTGCCAGCCGGCAACCGCTATCGCCCCGTCGGCCAAAAAACAAATGCGGTCCAGGCCAGCCACCTGGACCGCATTGTTTGGCGGAATATCCTGTTGCCCAGTTCCACGCACGAGGCATGGGGGAGTTCATCTCTCACGCACGTTCCGAAGAACGCTCGCAATGGATGCGACTCGGCAGACCGCCATTTGCGGAGCGAACCCCGCAAACCGATCTGCAGCACTACGGTGGCCAGCGGCCAGTCCTGCCGTGTGTGGAGGACTCTGTGAGGAGGCCGCAACGCCCGGGCAACCAGTCGGCGCCGAAACGCTTTTCTGGAAGAACCCCCTGGCAATTCACCCTCGAGAATTACCAGGAACCGCCGACTCTGCCGCAATGCTCTGGCAGGACGTACAGGACATCTCGCTTCGATGTCAGCACTCTGCGCTTCGCCCGACCGCGCTTCAAGCAAAAATCCGCGGCTCGTTGTGCAGAAACTGTGGATGCCCGCAATTCCTTGTGGAAAGCACTGGAAAAATCGGACCGAACTCCGGGGATCGGGCGCGAAGTCTCAATCGAGCGCCCTTGCCGATCGTGGTGGCAGAAAATTAAAACCCTTGCGCCCGCAAGATCTTCCGGCCAGCCTCCGCTCAGGATGGGTGAGCATTCTCTTGATCATGCTCAGCAGACTTCGAGTTGCATCAAGCCGCCCTTGCCGGATAGCGCCGCGCAATCTTGAGCAGGAATCCGTGGGCTCGATGTGGAAAGGCCGTTGCCGGTAAAAACATAAAAGGACAATGCCCCTCGACCATCCGGATGCCGTTCTGCTTGCACAGTTCGATCGCCTCCGGGCTCACCGCTCCTCGTCCGCCCGCCCGGTACATCCATATTCGGCGAATACCCGCTTCAGCCGCGTCCCGCACCACCCGCACAGTTTCGTAGAACGGCGTCATTACCAGCACGCCCTCGACCGGCACCTTCACGGCTTGCAGGCACGGAAAGCACTCTCTGCCTTCGATTTCCTCCGCCATCAGGTTGACCGGAACCATGTCGTACCCGCGCTCGCACATTTCGCGAAACAGCTTCCGGCTGAAGTCCTCCGGATCGCGCGACACGCCCACCACCGCAATGCGGCGAAGAGCCAGAAAATCCTCAACGTCTCCAAGCGTTGTCACAGGAACCTCCTGACTGACACTTCATTGATAAGCGGGCAGCCTGTTTTTTTCAGTGACTAGCATCACGAGTCTTCGCGCCACGCCGAGGCCTCGGACGGTGCTCCGCGGGGATCCACAAATGATCACGACACTCACAAATGTTCCCGTCACCGCCGCTTCAGGGCTTCCAGGTCCTCCAGCGTGCGCGGCCAGTCCGATCCGAGTAACCGCGACAAACCTCGATCCGCCAGAACTTTTCCCCCGGTTTGACAGCGCGCACAATAGTTCGTCTCTTTATCCGCGTAACGAATGCGCAGAACCTTGTCCCCGCACCTCGGGCAAGGCTCGCCGTAGCGCCCATGCACTGCCATGCCTTTGCGAAACGCAGTCACCTTTTCCGGAAACCCAACCTTGGCTTCGTCTTGCAGGCGTTGTATCCAGGACTCGAGCGTCTGCCGAGTTGCCGCGAACAACCTCTCCCACTCCTCTGGTTTCAGCTTGTGGGTGAGCGTAATCGGCGACAGCTGCGCCGCATGCAGGATTTCATCCGAATAAGCATTGCCGATGCCGCTCAGCAATCGCGGATCCGTGAGCGCCCGTTTAAGGGTGCGATTTTCCGCCGTCAACACCTCCCGAAACGAGTTCAGATCGCTGCCGAAGACGTCTATCCCGCCAGCATCCAGCGACTCCAACCCCTCTTCCCCACTGACCACATGCAGCGACGCGCGCCGCCGGGCTCCGGCTTCGGTCAGTGCCAGGGAGCCTTTGGGAAAATCGAATGCCGCCAGGCTCTGACGGCCTGCGAGCTTCGCCCCCGGCTTCCGCCAGTGCAGCCGCCCGGCTATCATCAGGTGCAGCACCAGCCATAGATCGCCCTCCACTCCAAGCGCAATTCGCTTGCCGACTCGCCGCAGCTCGCGCACCTCCCGTCCCTCCACGCTCGCCAACGGAGGTTGCGCAGTTCGCAGCAGGAATGCGCTCGCCAGCCTCACTCGCTCCAATCGCTCTCCCAGCACGCGGGTTTCGAGCGCCGTGAGATAAGCCGCGATATCGGGAAGTTCTGGCACGCTACCACTTTGCCCGCCGCGCCAGCATTTCGCAACTCCGCGAAGCCCGTATCCCGGCCACCTGATTCGTAGAAGAGCGAAGCGAATGACCGGCCGAATCCCCAACCGGGGAACTCTTTGACTGAATAACTTCCTGGTACAGGCGGGTGGCCGGCATCCGAGGGGTGCCCATCCGCGGGAGAGCCGATCCCAGACTTGAGAAGCTATTGAATCGAACTGGTGGAGGACCAGAACACCACGTTGGCGTTGCTGTGGATCACCCGGATCGTGCCGACCACAATCACGACGATCACTGCCAGCGTCAAAGCGTATTCGGCGATGTCTTGTCCTTGGTCATCCGACCAAAGACGGGAGAATAGGGGGAGGGACATGTCTGCGCCAGCCTGCCTGAGATTTCGGACAGGTTCATCGTCATCGATAGAGGTAATGAATTAAAGATGACGAAAGTAACGAGACTTGTTGGATCGGGTTGGCAGGTGGCCCATTTAATCGCCTTCTGTGCGACGGTGCCCCAGGTTCGCGAATCGACGGTGCCCCAGGTTCGCGGCCGTTCTGTGGCCGCTAACCTGGGCCAGACCTGAACCCTGTTCCATCGTCACAGTCTACGGAGCGGATATCCCCATAAGCTCTCGACAGGCCCCGCGCGGGTTTCCGCCCAGTCCCCACGAGATTCCACGCGGCCCGTGTCTGGGGGCGTTGTTAATGCCCCTTCTTATTCCGGGCCTTCATTGCGGACTCGATTCTAGCCTTCATCATCCGAGCCTGTTGCAGGAGCGGACTGCTATTCATGGCATTCCAGGCCTTGGCGCGGTCTGGAGCGTCTATCGCGACCACGATCTTGCACATCTCCACCTTTTCCTTTGTCTTCTTATCTTGCCCGAACTCGGTGAAGATTCGGGCAACCACCATCACGCTCCCTGAGAGCGTCGTCACTAAGGGCCTGCTGGTTACTGTCATCTGTTGGTCATTCCAGCGGATGGCTTCCGGCAGGTTCGCCTTCAAATCCTCATAGCATTGCTCTGCTGGCTCCCGGATCGTCGCCGACTCCTGTGCGTACAGGGTCGCCACGGAAGAAACGGCCAAAAAGAATAAGACCAGGTGCTTCATTGGCTTTTCAACTCCTTTCCATCACCGCGCTTGACCATCTCACGGGTTGCAAGAGTTAGTCCAGCGAAGCAAAGTTAATAATAAGTGCCCAGAGCTGCAAGGTGCCCGCTGAACCGACGAGATGCGACGGTGCCCCAGGTTCGGACGGTGCCCCAGGTTCGGACGGTGCCCCAGGTTCGGACGGTGCCCCAGGTTCGACGGTGCCCCAGGTTCGCGTCCGCTCTTTGGACGCTAACCTGGGCCCATACCTCCGTCGACCCACGCTCTCCTGCCTAAAACCCCGTCAAGTCCTTTCCCCACCCACCCCAACTTTCCCTTCCCATTCCGGAACCGCACTCCCGCAAATTCCCCACTTGATGCTTGGCCTCGCACTCCATGATCCGGCACGCTAGCGATAAGGCGTACTTATGAACTTATCTTATAGATGTATCGCGGGAGGACGGGTCCCCATCCTGGTGTCGGCCTCAAAGCCTCAGGATGGGGATTCCCGTTTCTGCTTAATTCTTTCATTTCGCCCGCGATTTCGCCTGACAATGGCCATTGAATCGGTTTAATATGCGGTCCGATCTCTTCTGCTGTGAAGGAGAAGCGAGATGCGCAGAACCGCTTCGGGAAGTATCCGCCGCTCGTTGTTCGTCGCTGCCCTGACACTCGCCATCAGCACCGTCCTGCCCATCCTGTTATTCGGTCAAGGATATTTCGGGTCGGTAACCGGCGAGCTGACCGATTCCAGTGGGGCTGTGCTTGCTCATGCCAGCGTGGTCCTTACAGATCAACAAAAGGGATTTACGTTCAATAGCACGTCCGACGACAACGGATCGTATTTATTCCGCGCGGTTCCGCCGGGGCTGTATTCGGTGACGGCGACGATGTCGGGGTTCGAGAAGACGGTGCGCCCGAATATCAGGGTGAACGTGAATGACAATGTGACGGCGAACGTGACGCTGAAGGTAGGCGCTTCCACGCAGACGGTCGAGGTGCAGGCACAGGCGAAAGGCGTGGACACCGAGGATGCCCAGACCGGGCAGGTGGTGAATCGCCGCTTCATTAATGATCTGCCGTTGATCAGCCGCAACGTGGTGAATCTGACTTCGCTGGCGCCCGGCGTCACCGACATGGACGAACAGTGCGGGGCCGACTGTACCGGCACGAACTTCGTCTCCAATGGCAGCCGCGGATCGACCGCCGACATTCTGACCGATGGCGCTTCTGTCACGAACTCCGAGCCCAACGGCGGCATCACTCAGGCCACCTATCTTCCGTCGCCCGAAGCGGTGGAGGAGTTCAAAGTGCAGCAAACGAACTTCAGCGCGGAATATGGGTTCTCCGGAGCATCGGTGGTGAATTTGATTACGCGCTCCGGCACCAACCAGTTTCATGGCAGCGTGTACGACTTTTTCCGCGACGACAGCCTGGATGCCAACAACTGGTTCTCCAATCGGAACGGTGATCCCATCCCGGCGCTTCGCCGGAACAATTACGGATTCACCTTCGGCGGTCCCCTCATCAAGAACAAGACCTTCTTCTTCGTGGATTACGACGGCTATCGTTCGACCGGATTGGCGACAGCGAATGCCGGAGTTCCTACCGATTTAATGCGGACGGGTGATTTTGGCGAGCTGTGTGCGTCCCAAGGCGGCGACTTCGATACGAACGGCAGATGCAGCGTGGACGGCGGGCAGATTTGGGACCCCTACTCCGGAACGTACGATGGAAATAGAGGTGGAGCGGTACGCATCCGGTTCATTCCCTTTAACAATCTTGCGACCTACATCAGCCCGGGGAGCCCGAACTTGCCGGCAAATCTCCAGCCGGCTCCCGGGGTTGCGGGGAACCTGATCGATCCTGTGGCACAGAAGATGATGAACCTGTTTCCGGAGCCTAATGCGGATGGGAGTTTGCAGACAAACTGGTTCGGTTCCGGCTCCAATCGTGGCTACAACGATCAGTTCGACGTTAGGATCGACCATCGCTTTTCCGAAAAGAACCTGATCTCGGGAAAGTTTTCGTACGACTACAGCCACAGCAAAGGGCTGGATTGTTTCAAGAATTTCACCGACCCGTGCGCAGCCGGCCCGGGCTGGACCAATGCCCATCTGTTTGCCATTAACGACAGTCACACGTTCAGTCCGACTCTGTTGCTGAATGTAACTTTAGGATTCACTCGCGGCGTGTGGCATATCGACGCCTACAATTCTCATGGCGAGAATGATCCCCTCGGCACCCTGGGCTTCCCCTCTTATCTGGGGACAAATGGGATCAAGGGCGTGCCATCAATTTTTATCGACCAATACACACCGGCAGGCTATACCAACATCGGCACCGACCCGTATGGCAATTACCGGTTAGGCCAGGACACAGGACAGCTTTCGGCGACACTGAATAAAGTGCATGGCGAGCACGAGATCAAGTTCGGCTTCGACGGCCGCATTCACCAGATCAACTACCTTCAGACGAATGCACCCTATGGTTTTTTCAGCTTCAATCTGGAGGGTTCCCAGGGTTGCCCGGAGGGACAGGACGCATGCGGCGGCGATCCCATGGCGAGTTTCATGATGGCGCAGTTCACCCAAAACTGCGCGGGTAACGACTGTGGCTCCAAATATGAAATTCAAACCCGCCCGGCCACCACGAACTACCAATACGGCTTCTTCCTGCAGGACAACTGGAAGGCCACGCAAAAGTTGACGTTGAATCTCGGGCTGCGGTATGACGTTACCTTGCCGCGCACGGACCGTTTTAACCGGCAGGACTGGTTTGATGCGAATGTTACGAGCCCGTTGAATGGCGGCAGCCTCAGTTACACCGATCTGGTTAGCGGCCAGCCCGTTACGATCCCGCTGAAAGGCGGCGAGGTTTTTGCCTCGTCCAGTCACCGCACCAACTATGTAACGGACTGGCGCGATTTTCAGCCACGCTTGGGCTTCGCTTACCAAATCGTTCCTAAGACAGTGGTACGCGGAGGCTACGGCATCTATTACGGGCAGTCCCGGTCGGGCGTTACGGGTGTTGTCCCCTATGGCGGCGCAGGCTTCAATCAATACACCAACGTGGTCACTACCTTCCATAGCGATAAAGCTACGCCATACTTGCACCTCAACGATCCGTTTCCGAACGGCTTGATCCAGCCCGCGGGGAACACGCTTGGGCTTATGAACGATGTGGGCTTCGGCGCGAATGGTCCGCTACGCATCGCGAGTGCGAATCGAACGCCTTATGAACAGAGCTGGAGCCTGGGGATCGAACGGGAACTGCCCAGCAATATCGTGGCGAGCCTACATTATATCGGCAAGAAAGGAACCCATCTGCCGTTCAGCGGCTCCGCCGAGCGGAATCATCTGGGCGCTTGGGTGGATAGTTTGCCGGCTGTCGCTCCCAACCCGGGCGACCCGTGCCACCCCATGTCTGTGCCGTGTCTGAACACTCAGGTGGACAACCCCTTCGCGGGAATCATCACCGACCCCAACAGCGACTTGTCCGCGGACCAGATTTCCTACGCGCAGTTGTTGCTTCCCTATCCACAATTCACCAGCGTCGCCACCGAGCCTTTGCTGATTGCCAATTCCACCTACCATGCTCTGCAATTGGTCGCGGAGAAGAGGTATTCGAATGGACTGCAGCTTCTGGCTACCTACGTCTGGTCCAAATCGATCGACAATTCCTCCAACGCAGATGACAACGTCACCTGGCTGGGCAGCTTCTCGAGCCTGCAGGATCCCAATCGACCAGATCTCGAGCGCAGCCTCTCTACGTTCGACATTCCGCACGTGATTCAAGTCAGTTACAGCTATGATTTGCCAATTGGGCGCGGGCGGGCGTTCCTGGGAAACATGCCGCGCTGGGCGGAGTTGATCGTGGGAGGATGGAAAACAAGCGGCGTCTGGCGCATCGCCGACGGACGGCCGCTGACTTTTACAGTTGGAGACGGAACTCCGCTGCCCACGTATGGTACCCAGCGACCCAACATTGTTGGGACACCGAAGCGCAATAACGGATCAGATTTTGTGGACAACTACTTCGTGGATAACAGCGTTTTCGTGCGTCCCGAGAACTTCACATTGGGCAATGCTCCGCGAGCGATGGGTAACCTACGCAGCCCGTGGTCGTTCACGACGAATCTGTCTTTGGGCAAGCAGTTCGCGATCCGGGAATCGATGAACTTCGAGTTCCGCATCGAGGCTCAGAATGCGTTGAACCATCCAGTGTTCGGTACTCCGGGCACTACACTGGGTGATGATAATTTCGGAGTGATCACCTCGACCGCAGTCGGTCCGCGCGAGGTGCAGTTGGGATTTAAGTTTAATTTCTAACCACGGCGCGGGGCGGTACGAACCTCTGGTGCGACGAACCCAGGTTAGCGTCCAAAAAACGGACGCGAACCTGGGGCACCATCGCGCTACCGGTCTCGAATTCTTTCCCGACCGGTCCAGTCCGAACATCTAGAGAGCACAGGGCTGAAACATTCTCGGGCGAAGCCAAGGGGCGCTCTTGGTTAACGGCCAGTCTGACCTGACCGGAATACTTGTAATGGCCTGGAATTGAAGTTCGTCTTAGGAGTTATAGCCATGAGAAACATTCTTGGCAGAGCCGCTCTAGCCTGCGTCGTAATTTTTGCTTCCAACGGTTGGCTCCTCGGCGCAGCAGATGCCAGTGCATCGTCCATTCTGGAGCCGGCAGCGGGTGCTTTGCTCGGACAGTTCTACGGCGCCGGTAATCTGGCCCAGACCACGGCGAAGCTCGGGCGGACACCCCCCGTTCACCTCACTTACTACGCGTGGACCGACGACTGGACCGGCACCGTCACCAAAGCAGATCTGGCCGCTGGCCGCATCCCTCTCGTCAATTGGGAACCCCACAAGATCGACTTCACCAGGATCGTTGACGGAAGCCTCGATGCCACCATCGTAGCGCGTGCAAACGGCTCCAAAGCACTAGGGAAAAAGTTCTTCCTCGACTTCGCAGCCGAGATGAATGGTGACGAGGCGTGGGGTGGTAACAACGCACCCCTGTACGTTGCCGCTTATCGACATATTCACGACATCTTCCTTGCTGCGGGCGCTACCAACGTGATCTGGGCGTGGTGTCCAAACGTCACCGACATCGACGGAGGTAACAAGCATACGATGGAGTACTACCCAGGCGATGCCTACGTCGATTGGACCGGGGTCGATGGGTACAACTGGGGAACGACGAACGGTGGCTGGCAGACCTTCCAACAGGTTTTCCGGGAAATCTACCCCCTCCTTGCAGCCAGGAAAAAGCCGATCATGATTGGAGAGATGTCTTCTGCTCAAGTGGGGGGAGACAAAGCCAAGTGGATCGATGAAATCATTCCCACCCTCCGCACCAGCTTCCCCCTTATCAAATGTCTTGTCTGGTTCGACATCAACAAGGAAGCCGATTGGCGCATCAGCTCGTCTCCCGAATCCGAAGCGGCGTTCATTCGCATGTCAAAGGACCCTTATTTCAATCCCTAGTTCCTCTTTCGTTGGCTGATGGCATAACCAGCGTGTCGCGTGGTCCGCGCATCGATGGCGCTCCCGCCTCTGCGCTGATCGTTTTGCGCCACGTGGGGCGTGACTCCCAGATGGCGGCACTCGGCCACGAAATCCGCTGTGTCATATCCCTTGTCCCCGCCTGCGGTCACCGGCTTCGTACCGGGAATCCGCTCCAGCATGATCAGCGCCGCATCGCGTTCCGCGGTCCCATTGGCCTCGAACACTTCCGCATTCACGATCAGCCCGTTGCGGTTCTCCACCAGCAGATTCCCGCTGTAACTCAACTTGGCCTCCTTGCCCGCACCCTTGCGCGCCAGCTTGGCATCGGGATCGGTCTTCGAGGCGTGGGTCTGATTGGACCGCTTCTCCCCGTGAAAGTTCACCGTGGGGTTGCCAGGATCGTCCGGCGGAGGCAGGGTCTTTCCGTCCTTCCGCTGGAAACTCTTCGCCCCCGCCCAGGCTTCCAGCAACGTCCCATCCACCGTGAAGTGCTCGTCCGACAATTCTGGGACACGCGGCGGCTTGCACGTGTTCTCCGCGGAGACTCGGGGACGGGAAACTCGGGGACAGACGAGACGTATAGTTATTTCCGTTGACCGGATCGCAGAAATTGGGAAGCGTCCCGTCTCTCCCCACCTTACTCAGGCGACGGCGACGCCCCACTCCATCGCACAGAACGCGATCGTGCGAGCCACCCACCCTAACGCCGCCCGCCCTTCCCCAGTTGACGCCGGAAGAAATCGAACGAACTCTGCACCCGCTCGACTGCCGGACCCATCGCCACTTCCTCCTCAGCCGCACTCTCTTCCGGATGGGCTGCCGCCGTCTCTTCCTCCACCCCCGCAGCCTCACGCAGCAGATGCCACGCTTCGCGGTACTCCTCGAAATTCGCTTCTCCGGAATTCGAGCACAGGGTCACATATCCCCTTCCCGCCAGCTTTTTCGCCGGAACGATGTACCACACGTCTTCCGGAATAACGTAGGCCGCGAGAAAATCGAACGCCCCGCGCGCATACTTCGCGTTGTTCTGCCGCACGGAGCACGCATACCCTCCGCCATTCTTCACCGTGGTCGACTTCACCTGTACGCTCACGAATCGCCCCGGCTTGCCTACCACGAAATCGAAGCTGTTCGAATCTCCCCACGGACGGCTCACCGGCAACCTGTGTTCCACCGCCCGAACCATGAACACCGACTCGCCCCACTCTCCCCGCGCCTTCGGCTCTTTGATGATCCTCGCCTTCCGCCGCTTCACAATCCGCCTCCGTACCGCCGTTCAAACCCCGCTTCGTACCGTCATTCCGACCAGGCGATTGGCATTCGTCGATCCTTCCCACAGAATGACGCGAACCTCGGCCCGGCTTCTCTCTGCGACCTCTGCGGTTCTTCTCCGCGCCCTCTGCGATTTAAGACTTTGCCCTTTTTTAGGTACCTGTAACTCGCCACTCGCAACTCTCACAACCTACGTTCGACCCGCCAGACTCCCAGTGATCGTCATCACAACTATGAGCAAATACTTTTGGATGCCAACTTTAGCTGACCCGGGACCATCTGGTGCAATACCGACGGTGCCCCAGGTTCGCGGGCGTTCTTTGGCCGCTAACCTGGGCAGACCTGAACCCAGTTCAACCGTCACAGCCTGCGAGGTACCGATCCTCGTAAGCTCTCGTCAAATGACTCGCGGACTCCGTCGCTTTCACCAGTCGCGCCAATCCCACTTCCTCACGTTCAGCTGTTACCACCGCCAACCCAAGTTCAACGCTCCGGAAGTCTGCGACCTGTTCCTCGAGTGTCTCGAATCCATGCGCCGCCGTTTTGCCATGCGCATTTACGGATACGTAATCATGCCCGAGCATATCCATCTGTTAGTAAGTGAACCCGATCAAGAAGCGCTAGCCAACGCGATGCACTTTTTGAAATTATCCTTCGCGAAACGCCTGAAATCGACGGTGCCCAACACGACGGTGCCCAGGTTCGCGGCCGTTCTGTGGCCGCTAACCTGGGTCCTATGGATGGCTCAGCGCACGAAGTGACCTCCACCCCGTTCTGGCAGAAACGTTATTACGACCGCAACGTCCGGGACGAAGACGAATTTACCGTCAAACTGCGCTACTTACACCGGAATCCGGTGGCCCGTGGATTGGTAAAGACACCGGCAGACTGGAAGTGGAGCAGCTTCCGTCACTACGCCCTGCGCGAGAAAGGACCTGTGGAGATCGAATCCCAATGGACGGCCACCGACCGGGAAACGAAGCATCTCGGCGGATCACCACGCATCTTCCTGATCCCAGTTAGCGTCCACAGAACGGACGCGAACCCGGGAGCACCCGGCTGAGTCCATTTCCTAACTTTGTCATCCTGAGCGAAGCGAAGGACCTGCTGACTCTCTGCGACGTCACGAACGTCGACGTGACGTTGTACTTCGTCAATCGTGAAATCCACGACGCTGAGCCCGACGGTGCCCCAGGTTCGCGGTTCGATGGTGCCCCAAGTTCGCGGCCCGACGGTGCCCCAGGTTCGCGGCCGTTCTGGGCCGCTAACCTGGGCCGGGCAGACGTCCAACCCGCCCCCACTCCCTCCTGGCAAAAGCCCCACCACGACCGCAACCTCCGCGACGAAGACGAATTCACCGTGAAATCACGCTACCTCCACCGCCATCCGCTAGCAGGCTGCGGAAAAATTGATCGGCAGCGTGATTTTCTTTCTGTTGCTCATTGTTAAGGGCATCGAATAGTCTGATTTCCGGTGTCTTTGCGACCTCGGAGTCCAACTCCGCGGCGCTCGGGACACTACGGCCTCGACTTACACCACCGGAACTGCAGCCGCCAGATTCCGCATGCGCACCAGGTTGTAGGCCGCGCAGGCGAGAGTAAAGATCCAATCCACCCGGCACACACCGCGATGCCGCAGCTTGCGCATCAACGCAATCGTTTTCAGCCAGCCGAAACATTCTTCAATCCGCTTCCTCTTTCTCTGGCTGATGGCATAGCCCTTGTGCCGCGTCGTTCGTCCATCGATCGCGCTGCCGCCGCGTCGCTTGTCGTTCTGCGCCACATGCGGCGTTACTCGCAGGTTTCGGCACTCTTTCACAAAGTCCCGCGTATCAAACCCTTTGTCGCCACCCACCGTCACCGGTTGCGTGCCGGGAAGTTTTTCCAGCATGATCAGCGCCGCATCCCGCTCCGCCGTGCCGTTGGCTTGAAACACTTCGGCATCCACAATTAATCCGTTCCGGTTCTCCACCAGCAGATTCCCGTTGTAACTCAACTTCGACTCCTTGCCCTCACCTTTGCGCGCCAGTAACGCCTCGGGGTCCGTCTTCGACGCATGCGTGTCATTGGATCGCGGTTCCCCGCGAAAGTTCACCGTGGGGTTGCCGGGATCGTCCGGCGGTGGCTCGGGCTTGCCCTCCCTTGGCTGAAAACTCTTCGCGCTCGCCCACGCTTCCAGCAACGTACCATCGACGGTGAAATGCTCGTCGCTGGTCAGACCCTTGCCCTGCGCGTGCTCGACGACCTTCGCCAAAAACTCCTTGGCCACGTCGGCTTCCAGCAGTCGATCGCGGTTCTTGGTGAATACCGTCGCGTCCCAGACGTCGTCGTCCGCGTTTAAGCCCACGAACCAGCGGAACCAGCAGCGCAGCCGGCGACCGCAAGCAGAGTCCCCGGCGGACAGCGACCGAGTTGGAAGGGCGGGTGGTCGAGCTGCGGCAGCGCTATCCGGACTGGGGAGCGCGCAAGCTGCAGGTCCTGCTGGCACCCGAGCAAGTGGAGATGACGCGTAGCACCGTCCATCGCATTCTGTTGCGCCGTAATCAGGTGCGCAATTCCGACCGCCACCGGCAAGCCCCCGGGCGCTTCCAACGTGGCACGCCCAATGAGTTATGGCAGATGGATTTCAAAAGTCCCAAGGGCTGGAATGCGGCCGTCGGTCCCTTGTCGGTGCTGGACGATTGCAGCCGGTATCTGCTGGTGCTGCAGGCCGTATGGACCAATCATGGCGAGTTGGTGCGGGAACAACTGGCCTCGGCCTTCACCACCTGTCGTGTGCCGCAAGCGATGTTGATGGACCTACGGCATTCACGACTGGTAGAGCACGCGCCCCGAGCGGAGCCACGCGCCTGACGGTGTGGCTGATCGCAAGCAACCGCTGCTATTCAACTGCATTGGAGCGGCTTTTCGCCATCTCTACCAGATTCGCAGGGCAAGCAGTGGAGCGCTTTCATGGCACGCTGGCAACGGGCCTTGTTCGCCTGCGCGTCGGCGCCCCGTCAGGCAGCCACAAGCCTGGCTGGATCGAGTTTCGCTGGCGAACAGGCAACGCACGTGGCAGTCCGACACGAGGCGCTCGGCTATGCTTAAACTCCGGCCAGTGTCTGGCACCGGCCCAGCGACGCGCCCTTCCACGATCCTGCATCCGCCCCGGCTCGGGCAAGCCTCTGTCACAAGCCGGGCGTATTTCGCGGAAAGCTTTGGCGTGACCCAGGTCGAAAGCAGATGCAGTGTATGGTCGTCGATAGCTTACCAAAGTACAGTTACTGTACTGAGGATCGCCCGGGTCGACTGGCCGGCCGAGTGGGTACAAACTGGAGCGGGCTCCAGGAGCACCGTGGTGCTGGTCTATTACTGCCGAACTCTGAGCGTTCGTCGAACTGGAAGTCTGTACAAAGCCGATCCTCGAACTATCCTCGTGCAACGTTCAGCGCATGCCTCAGCCGGTACGAGCAGGATGACAATACCTGAACGATCGCCAGTTACATAACCTCTCCGTGCCGGCCCGAGATGTCACAGCGCGCAGAGTGTAACGGATGTCCCGGGAGAGCGTTTTGTAAAATACAGGCAGTAGTCATGAGACTGGACACGCTCTTTGCGATTGAGTGGGGTAACGACGCAGCGCCGATAAGTGATTTCGCGCCGGGGTACCACGCTGCTAAAGAAGATTGCGCTCCCAGAACGTCGACTCCCCAGCCCAGAAACCCGGGGACAGACGGGATGTTCCCCGGCCTTGATCACGAGAATCGATAAAAACGCTTCATCTGTTCCAGATTTCCAAGCACACTCACTTCCAGCACACTCACTTCGCCGCTCGAAAGAAACTCGGGGACAGACAAGACGTATCCTGGCTATTTCCATGGCCGGAATTGGGGAACTTCTCGTCTGTCCCCACATTACCCCAGTGAACGCGTGAACCGTCTCCCCCTCGATGACCTTCTCCTCGCGCGATTCAGGTGCGTTCCGCACCTGCGAATCCGCAACGTTCGAGCAACCCCCGGAAGCGCGGCTCCCCCCGAAGTGGATCCCATTTGACATCGTTCATCAAAAAGGCGAGGTGCACGTCGCGCAAGCTTAAGCCGCGATTGAGCCAATCGAATACCTCATCGTATTCACCAAGACCAAGGGAGATCAGGGCGTGGGCGTACGGCGGAACGTAACGCTGTTGCCCAACCGCGTCCAGCATGGCGAGAACTTCGTGCGCTTCCTGTGGACGACCTGTCCGCGCAAAGACGTAGCCGCGGAGTGCGATCGCTTTGCTGTTGCCTCCGGAGAGGCGCGCCGCCTCGTTGAGCGCTTCGACAGACCGTTGCGGCTCTGCCAGTTGTTCATAAGCCTGACCCAGCTGCATATGGCCGATCCAGAACTCAGGATCAATCGCGATGCTCCGCTTCGCGAATTGCAGGGCAGCAGTGTAGTCACGGGCCATAAAGGCGATCTGCGAGGAAAGCGCATGGTGACCGGCCAGCAATGGATCGAGTTCGCGCGCCCGGCCAATTGCCCGCGCAGCCTCGTCGTAGCGGCCCATGTGAGCGAGCACGATCCCCAGCAAACGATGCGCCAGCGAATAGTGGGCATCGAGATCGATGGCGCGGTGAAATGCATCCTCGGCCGCGGGCCACTCCCAATCCAGCCAGAATTTTAGAAAGCCTGACGACGTTTGGCTCTCGGCGAGAGTCGGGGCGGCGGCGACCGCTTGGCTCGCAGCCTCGCGCGCCAGCGGCCACACCGTCAGGGGAGCGGCATCCCCGTTGATCGGGCTTGCCGTGTAGGTATCCGCCAAACCCGACCACGCCAGGGCGTACTGCGGATCAAGTTTGGTAGCGCGGGCAAAACATTCGCTGGCGCGGCGCCCGGTGGCTACGGACAGCTGATTCCAGAAATAGCGCCCGCGTAAGTAGAGATCGTAGGCTTCGGCATTCCGTGTTTGGCGACGCGCAATTGCCGAAAGCCGTTCGGGAGAAAGCTGAAGCCGCACTTGCTCGCCGATGGCCGCACTGATCTGGCGCTGGAATTCGAGCATGCTGCCGGGCTGGCTGTCGTACGACATCGACCGGATCTGCACTTGATCGGACACGCGGATTAGGTTCGAGCTGATGCGTACCCGGTCTGCTTCCACCCGCATGGAACTTTCCACCACATACGCGGCTGCAAGCTCGCGGCCAATCTCGGCCACCGTCTTCCCCACGTTCTTGTAAGCCATCATCGTGGTACGGCCAATGACGCTGATACGATTGGGATCGATTTGCCCCACCGCGGCAATGACTTCTTCCGTCAGGCCATCCGCCAGATATTCACGCTCCGGGTCCGCGCTCCAATTGTGAAAGGGTAGGATCGCCACCGTCACGCGATCGCCGACCAGCCGGTCTAGGCTGGTAAAGGCTTCCACGTCCGGGAGGAACTGATAGCCCTTGCCCGAAACAGTTGCAATGTAGCGATTCTCCCGTCGACTCTCTCCCAGGACTTTGCGCAGTACTGAGATGCTCTGGCTCAGATTGTTTTCCTCGACCACAGTGTCCGGCCAGACTGCCCGCATCAGATCGTCCTTGGCGATGACCTTGCCATGATGTCGCACTAGATGCACCAGTGTCTCGAAAACCTTGGGAGTCAGCGGAACGGGTTCGCCCTGCCGTAAGAGCAGCCGTTTGTCCACTTCCAGTCGGAACTCGCCGAACTGGTAGATGTCTGGCTGCGCACTCATGTCTGCGGAGAGTCTTTCAGAATTCTTCAGATCTTTTCATGACGATTCTAAGGACTTTAGTGGCGGCTGGGAAGAGGATGAGTCCGCATCCCGGGGAAATGACCCGGCGCAAATCTGAGGGTGAGGAGTTAACCGCATGCGATCCAACATTTTCAAGGTGGTGTTCTTATTTGTATTGGCCGGGGGAGCTGTTCTGATATCGGGGCGGAATGCGTCGGCAGAGCCGGGCACCGGGCCCAGGGAATTGGTAGGGACATGGCGAGTTCAGGTGACTTTGGTCGATTGCGGCTCCGGAACGCCGCTGGCCCCACCCTTTTCGTCTCTTGTGACCTTCGCAGCCGGTGGCACGATGGCCGAGGACACAATGAATCCGGGATTTGGCGTGGGACAGCGCAGTCCTGGACAGGGAACCTGGAACTACCAGGGCCGGCACACTTACGGGGCAAACAGCGTGGCCTACCTCAACTACGCGACACCCCCCAATCCCGCGACCCACAACCCGGGCTTCCACATGGGAGAGCAGACCATCTTGCAGACCATCACCTTCAACAAAGGCGCAGACACATGGGACAGTACTGCGGCGATCGCGTTCATCGACGGAACCGATCCCAGCACCACTCCCTACCGGACCGGCTGCGCCGTAGCCAGCGCACTGCGCTTCTAGAAAAACACCCAAAAAAAAGGGCACGGCCCCAGCCGTGCCCCTTCTTCGCTAAACTTTTCTAGTCCCTGACTCCATCCATAAACGCCCGCAACTTCCGCGAGCGCGACGGATGCCGCAACTTCCGCAGCGCCTTTGCCTCGATCTGCCGGATACGTTCGCGCGTTACCGCGAACGACTGGCCGACTTCTTCGAGCGTGTGCTCGCTGCCGTCTTCGAGGCCAAAGCGCATCTTGATGACCTTTTCCTCGCGCGGTGTCAGCGTGCGCAGCACCTGCGAGGTCTGGTCTTTCAGGTTGACGTTGATCACGGCTTCCGCCGGCGAGACTACCGCCGCGGTCCTCGATGAAGTCGCCCAGGTGCGAATCTTCCTCTTCGCCAATCGGCGTTTCGAGAGAGATCGGTTCCTGTGCAATCTTCAGGACCTTGCGGACCTTCGCGACCGGGATGTCCATGCGCTTGGCGATTTCTTCCGACGTCGGTTCGCGCCCCAGTTCCTGCACCAGCTGCCGCGACGTGCGGATCAGCTTGTTGATCGTTTCGATCATGTGCACCGGGATACGAATCGTACGCGCCTGGTCCGCAATCGCACGGGTAATCGCCTGCCGAATCCACCACGTGGCATAGGTCGAAAACTTATACCCGCGGCGGTATTCGAACTTGTCCACGGCTTTCATCAGGCCGATGTTGCCTTCCTGAATCAGGTCGAGGAACTGCAGCCCGCGGTTGGTGTATTTCTTGGCGATCGAGACCACCAGGCGGAGGTTGGCTTCAATCAGCTCCCGCTTGGCGTGCTCGGCGTCCATGTCGCCCTGGATGATTTCGCGCTGGGTGCGCTTGAGCTCCAGGAACAACACGCCCGCTTCCTGCTCGAGCTTCTCCATCTCGGCGCGGATGGAGCGAGCCTGTCGCCGGTATTCTTTCTTCTGCTCTTCGCTGCGGGTCGCGTCGGCTTTGCGCTCCAGGTTCTGAGCCTGGCGGTCGAGCGAACGCATGCCGTCGACGGTCTTGTTGACCCGCTCGATCAGCCGCTTGCGCTCGTTGTTGGTAAAGCCGAGATTGCGTACCGCCAGCGAAACCCGCACGATGGCGCGTCCCAGGGCGATGCGGTATTTGCGATGATCCTTGGGCCGCTTCTTCTGCGAGACCAGCGCAAACTTCTCCTGCAGCTGTCCAGCTTTTTTGTAGTGCTTGGCGAGTTCGTCGATCTTCCCGGTGAACTCCTTCAGGCGGTTCTGCAGGATGTCATCGGTAATCTCTTCCTCGTCGAAGGTGACCACTTCCTTGATGGAACGCACGCCCTTCTTGAGGTCGTCGCCCATGGCCAGCAGTTCGTGGATCACGATCGGCGAGCGCGAAAGCGCCTTGAGCACGCGCAGTTGCCCCCGCTCGATGCGCTTGGCGATTTCTACTTCGCCCTCGCGCGTCAGCAGCGGCACCGTCCCCATTTCCCGCAAGTACATGCGGACCGGGTCGTTGGTTTTTTCCAGTGCGCCGGGAGTCAGGTCCAGTTCTACGTCCTCGGCGCCTTCTTCTGCTTCTTCGAATTTTTTATCGAGCGCGGAGGAAGGCATCTTGGGGCCTTCCAGCACATCGATTCCCTGCGTACCGATCGTCGTGAGCAGATCATCCAGGTCTTCGGGACTGTGCACATCGTGCGGGATCAGGTCATTGACCTGGTCGTAGGTGAGATATCCCTTTTCTTTACCTGTATCGATCAGCTTTTTAATATCGTCGTACTTGTCGTCGAGAGCCAAGACGGATTATCCTCAAAGCATCCTTGGTAGGACGCGCTACCTTTCCAGTGGTGGGAACGTGGGCATTGCGGGATTGTGCCGAGGCACAAACTTACAGATTATAGCAGACAGCCAAGTGCCTGCACATCCGGAAGTTACCTGGTTTCGCCGCGTCTACCCGCTCGCATCTCCAGTCGGTGTAACCATTTAGATGCAATTTGGGGGTATTTCGGTCCATACATTTTCGCGCTCCCAATTGCCTCCAAGCTGCACGTTCTCTTGAACTTCCGCTCAGGCGGGACGTTTTCGGGATGAGTCCGGATCCTCGTCGGCCAGGCTGGGATCGCGCAGGGCGTGCTTGAGCCGGACTTTCTCCTGCAGCAAGGCCTGCATTGCGAGCGCGTCCTTCCTTCCGGGAGACTCCAATTCCCGTTGTACCTGATCCAGTCGCCGACGCAGGTGAATGCGCCGCAGGGCTCGCACCGCGCCTTCGACGCGCTCCGCCGTAAGTTCCTCGCCGTCTTTCAGCAAGATCGACGCCAAGCGGCGACGATCGGACTCCGCCAGCGGCAACGCCATGACATCGGTCACTTCGAGGCCGCCGGCAAGCAGCGTCTCCATCAGAGACTCGGTCGCCAAGCCTTCGTAGAGGCGCTCGCTCTGCAGTGCGAAACGGGCCTGGCGCGCGGGATCGAACTCCTCCTCGGCGCCGTCCCGGGCGGAAAGGTGGTCTTCCCCGTTTTGCATCTCGTTCGCCGAAGCGAGCGCCCGGACCAGAATGCGCTCGGCGTCTGTAACCTGGGCTTCGGGAGCAGACTTGACCGTCGCCGCCGAACGAGTGGCGGCCACGTGCTTCAGTTCGTGCCGCAACACGGCGGAGTCGATGCCCAGCTTCTGCGCGATCTCATGAGCTAACTCATCCCGCACGATGCGGCTGGGCACCCGCTGAATATGGGGAAGGAGGTGATTCACCGCCTTCACCTTGCCTTCGGGAGTGCGCGTCGAAAACTGCGCGCGGGCGCGCTCGATCAGGTAGTCAAAGTACCGCTGCGAGTGTCGAAGAGCTTCGGCATAGGCATCCTTACCCTGGCGACGGATGTATAGATCCGGGTCGAAGCCGTGTTCGAGGCTCAGAACCTTGATCTGAAACTCCTCTTCCACCAGAAGACCCAGGGTGCGCTCGGTGGCCTTGGCGCCGGCGGTGTCGGGATCGAAGTTGACGACCGCATTCTTGCTGTAGCGGCCCAGCAGCCGCGCCTGCATCTCAGTGAAGGCCGTGCCGGAGCTCGCGATGACGTTTTGAAAGCCCGCCGCGAACACCGAAATGCAGTCCATCTGGCCCTCGACCAGGATCGCGTAGTCGAGTTTGCGAATGGCTTCCTTGGCATGGTCGAGATTGAAAAGTACCCGCGACTTCGAATAGATCGCGGTTTCCGGCGAGTTGAGATATTTCGGTCCGGCTTTCTCGTCGGTGGAAAGGGTTCGCCCGGTGAATGCAATGACGCGGCCCCCGTCGTTCGCGATCGGGAACATCACGCGGTTGCGAAATTTTGAATAGAAAGCGGCCAGCTTAGGACCGCGATCGGAACCCGACTCAAGATTCTGAGCGCGAGTCTCCAGGGTCTGGCTCGCATCCCCGGCATTCCGATCGGGCGGAGCATCCTCTTCTTTCGATCCGCCCTCACCCTTATCATTCCGAGCGGAGCGAGGCATCTGCTGTTCCTGGGACCTGAGACCTGGGACTTGTGACCTGCCCTCCTGACGACTGCCTTCTTCCTTCCACGAAAATAGCCCGCTCTCGCGCAGCAACTCCTCGTCGAATTCGCGGCGCAGGGCGTCGCGCAGCAGAAAGCCGGAGTCGGGGGCATAGCCGATGCGGAACCGGGAGATGGTGTCTTCGTCGAGTCCCCGGCCGGCCAGATACGCGCGCGCGCTCGCACCCTCGGGCCGCTGCATGGATTCCTGAAAGAACGCGGCCGCACGCTCGTGAATTTCGAGCAATGCCATGCGCAAGCGAGCTTCCTTCGCCTCCTGCGGGCTGCTGAATTGCACTTTTGGCAGGGCGATGCCCAGCTTTTGCGCAACCAGCCGCACCGACTCGGGGAAAGTGATGTTTTCGATCTTTTGCACGAACGCGAACACGTCGCCGGACACTCCGCAACCGAAGCAGTGGAAGAACTGCCGGGTCGCGTGCACCGAGAAGGAGGGCGTTTTCTCGTTGTGAAAGGGACAGAGGCCGGAGAAGTTCTGCGCCCCGGCTTTCTTCAGCTTTACGTAGTCGCCCACGATCCGGACAATGTCGGCTTGCTGCTTGACGGATTCTTTAAAGTCGGCGGTCGGCATGCGGGCGATGGAAACCCTTCGGGAGAATTGTGCGGCAGAACCGGCGGTTTCAGCATACCGCAAGCCGGGCGGCCTTCGGAAAAGCTGTGGATATTGGGCAATAACCGTGTACGGATGAGGAAAAGAAGCACAGGGACTTTCCGGTCGGCCACAATATGGAAGGACCCCGTTTCTACGCCACCCCGTCATTAACGCTGAGGGCGTCCAGAGACGGCGGCGACGGCCTGACACCCGACGGTCGCTGCGGCGAACCCGGTCATCGGCAGCGGTGGCCCACGCCCGGTTCAACTCGGGTTGAAGTTTTAGGGAGTTCGTTCTTTGAACTTGCATCTCAGGGCAGATGGAACTTTCCTTGTGCCCTTTTCTTCGCTTTCCCCTGGCGGAAGACAGCAGGACGAGAAATTCTCCCGGCGCTTCCGGACAGTCCGCGGTTCCCGCCGGCAAGCACGATGTCCGCACCTATCCGTTCGGATAGATCACTAACCGAATAGTTAAACAAACCCTTGCGGCTGGACTCGACGTGACCGCGGATTTTTTCTGCGCGCCGCGACCATCACCTTGCGATCAAGATGCTTAGGGGCACGCACGACCCACTTGGGATTTGCGACAAAGAGTGGCGAGCCGATTGCCTAATGCTAGTGCGTGGGAAGGCGAGCCGGCCGATTAACGGCGACGCCAGGAGGAATGTATGACGCTCTCCAAAGCAGTTCTGCTGAAAGCCGCCTTGCTGGCAACGATCGCACTGCCAATGCTCACCGCTTCAGCATTCGGGCAACAGGAGGTCGATCCGAGTTGGTACGATCCGTGGTCGCCCGCGGTGAAAGTTGTGGTCCGCCCAGCGCACGTTAAATCGACGGACTCCCAAAAACTGCGCCGGATAAGTTCCGTATCTGCCGTGCGTCCCAAGACCACGAAGCAGGCGCGAACCGAAGGGGATCGCCATTCCGAGAGCACGCCAGCCGTGGCAGGGCTCCACCCGATTCGTTAAGTTCATTATCGTGGGAGGCGCGTCGGGGCGGGCACGGATGTCCGCCCCGTTTCATTTTCATCTCGCCGGCGGTGACTCTTTCCGACCGTTTGCCCCCCAGAGTGTCGCCACCCTGGCGACTCCCACCGCCAGGCGAACCAGCGACTGGGGCACTCGGTCCCACAACCCTCCACCTCCTGCTATCCGAACCCTTTCCTATCTCGCTCTGCCCAGGGCTGCCATCCCGCGCCCAGCCTGCGTTTTGTGGTCACCTGTTACTTTCGTCACCGCCGTAACGCCACGTTTGAGCAATTGTGCCGCCTCGCATGTCCCCGTACTGTCTAGATATGGAGTACGCCACATCATGCATACGAGGTTCTATGAAACGCTTTCTTAAAATTGGAATCCTGACACTGGGAGTATTACTTTTCCTTGGACAGTGCTTCGCCAGCTCGACCGCGAATCTCACTTTTGTGAATGTCGGCCCGGGAAACATTGCGCCTGCGGGCGGCGTTTACGCCTACCCGTACAACTTCTCCATCAACGGCAGTTCCACACTGACACCTTTGATGTGCGATGCCTTTAACAATCACATCCAGTTCGGAGAGAGTTGGACGGCGAACGTTCATAGCATCCTGCAAGGTGGAATGTTCGGCAACAGTGGGCAGGCGCTGATGGACTACAAGGCCGCCGGTTTGATTTTTCTCGGCGTGTTCAACGGGCAGATCGGCGCTTCCCTGGGGAACGCCGCGGTGTGGGCGCTGTTCAGCGGGCAGAACAATGGCAGCAGCGAAGCTGCCGTTCAGGCGCTGATGTCGCAATATCTGGGATTGGCTGCGGCCGCTCCAAACGGCGCATTCAAAGGTCTGAAGGTGTACACCGCCGTCGGCGCACGGCCCGGATATGGTCCACAGGAATTCATCGGCTACGGCCCCGTGGCCGCTGTTCCCGAGCCCGGCACCCTGACCTTGCTGGGCACCGGCCTGCTCGGATTCGCCGGCGTTGTGCGGCGAAAACTGAAAGCATAGCCAAAACTGAAAGCATAGCCGCTGCACAGGGGACCGGCCGACTATCATTCGCCGGCCCTTTTGTGTAAGCTCGTTTTATCCCATGGGGCGCGACCTGAACGTTGCAGGCGAGCCCCAGCGTCACTTCACAGGTCATTCCTCTGGCATCGACCGGGTTCAACTACGGGAAGTCCCCTATTTCGGGCAAACTTCGCGCGCGGTAGTCTCGAACGAGAGACACCCGTGCAGTTGGCCGGGAGACCCCGTTTTACCGCTTGTTCTGTGCGGCTACTCTAAAAGGAGTTACTCTGTGAAAAATATTCACGAACTGCTGCGGGAAAAAGAAATGGACCGTGCAAGAGTCCAAAAAGAAATTGACGCGTTGCGATTGACTATTCCATTGCTGGAAGACGATGGATTGCGCGAGGAAACCTTGCCCGACACCGAGGTCAGAAAGCAGCCGGAACCCGTCCTGGAAACCGCTCCCGCCGGAGATAGCACGGGCACCGACGGGCCTAATTTCTCGTCGCTTCGTGACACCGGCTTTTGGAAGCGTCGCCGGTAGGCCATTTCGGCGCGCCCCTTTTGCTTCACGGGCTCGGTTAGGAAACATCCACCCGCGGGCCTAAGGTTTCCCCCCGATCTCAGCAGGGCGCAACGCCCAATCTTTCTCGCCTAGACCCTGAGCTCGACCACCGTGGCTCCGCCTCCGCCTTCGTTCTGCGGAGGCTCGGTCACCGACACCACGTGTGGGTGCTTTTGCAGGTACTGGCGAAGCGCCTTGCGCAGAATGCCCATGCCGCTGCCGTGCACGACGCGGATGCGGGCCAGGCCCGCGAGAAAGGCGCGGTCCACAAATTTTTCAACTTCGCTGGTGGCCTCGTCCACGGTGCGCCCGATCACGTTGATCTCCGAAGGCACGTTCCCCTCTGCCCGTTCGAGCGATACCGAGATGCCTCGGGCGCGGGCGGCATTGACGGGAGAGTCCGCCGCGCGCGCGATCACCTCCGCGATGTCGTCGCGGGCAATCTTCATCTTCATCGCGCCAATTTCGACCTCAAAATGATGCTCGTCGATGCGGCGCGTGATGACGCCGGGGCGGCCTACCGATTTGAGCTTTACCGTGTCCCCCTGGGAGACGTGCTTGACCAGCGTGGGTTGGGCGTCGGGATCACCCTGGTCTGCGCCGGTCGAGTGGGCAACCACCGCGGAATCGAACTGCTCGCGGAATTCACGGCGCATTTTGGCGATGCGGCGCTCCGCATCCTTGGAAAGCTTTTGCGCGGAGGCCCGGTCCTGAATCGCATTTACGGTTTCGCGGGCATGATACTCAAAGTCCTTGAAAAGCGCTTCCAGTTTTTTCTCCATCTCGCGGACCTTGGCTTGCTGTTCTTTCTTCCCCTCGGTGGCCAGTCGCGACTTCTCCCTTTCCAGTTCCTGTTCTCGCGTGCGCAGACGCAGCCGTTCGGCTTCCGCGTCCCGCAGTTGAGCATGCAGGCGCTCCAGAAAGCGGGCGATGTCCTGGGTCTGGCTGCCGATGCGAGATCGGGCGGCCTCAATGATCTCGCTATTCAGCCCCAGGCGCTGCGCGATGTTGATGCCTGCAGAGGCCCCTGGGACCCCTACATGTAACTCGTAGGTCGGCTGCAGCGTGGCTTCGTCGAAACCGACGGCGGCATTCACCACACCCGCCGTGTTCACTCCGTAAACTTTCAGCGAGGTGTGATGGGTGGAGATGATGGCTATGCACCCGATGCGGCGAAAATAGTCAGCAATGGCAACCGCCAGCGCTGCGCCTTCCTCGGGGTCGGTCGCGGAACCGAGTTCATCGAGCAGAACCAGAGATCGCGGAGTGGCGGTGCGTGAAAGAAAGTCGATGTTGGTCACGTGCGCGGAAAACGTGGAGAGATTCTGCTCGATGGATTGGTAGTCGCCGATGTCGGCCAGCACCGCGTCGAACACCGGCAACTCGGCACGATCCGCCGGGACCGGCATCCCGGACTGGGCCATCAGCGCGAGAAGTCCGACCGTCTTCAGCGTGACCGTCTTCCCGCCGGTATTGGGACCAGTGATTACAAGTTCCCGGCGGTCGCCTTCAAGTTCGATCGAGATGGGAACGACTCTGCCGCCTTTAATCCTGAGATTACGCTCCAGCAGCGGGTGTCGGGCATTGTGGAGCAGGAGCCGGGCTTCGCCTGTTCCCGGGCCGGCCCCAGCTTTCTCCCCTGCGCCCACCGATACCGTCACGGGAACACAGGAGTAGTCTTCGGCAAAGCGGGCCTTGGCAAACTGCAGCTCCAGTTCGGCCAGCACTTCGGCGGCGCCCCGGATGGCGTCGGCACTCTCGCCGATGCGCCGCGTCATCTCCAGCAGAATCCGGTGGATCTCCGCCTGTTCCTCGTCCAGCAGTCGGACCAGGTCATTATTCTGCTCGATGGTTTCGATGGGCTCGACAAACACTGTTTGCCCGCTCGAACTGCTGCCGTGGACGACTCCCGGCACCCGGCGCTTTTGCTCGATCTTCACCGGAATGACAAAACGCTCCCCGCGGATGGTGACCAGTTCGTCCTGCACCGTGCCGCCCTCGGCGAGGCGCCGAAGATAACCACGCAGGGATTCCTGGATGCTGCGCTTTTGTTTGTCGATGTCCCTCCGGATGCGGGCCAGTTCAGGCGAGGCGCGGTCTTCCAGCGTGCCGTCCGGCTGAATTTTATTCCGGAAGGCGCGCAGGAACTCGGTGAAATCGGGAACACTTTCGCAGAGCTGCGGGACGGCAACCCATTCCTTCATGGCGGCGGGAGGGCTCAGTACGATTTCCCGCCACTCCGCGGCCCGGTCGACCACCAGGATCACATCCCGGATCTCGGTGGTTTCGAGGGCGGCGCCGGCAATGCGCGCCTTCTCGACCAGCTTGCTTATTTCCAGCAGGCCGGCGAACTCGAACCGTCCGCCTACCCGGCGGAATTCGCGGACTTCGGAGGTCAGTTGCTGCTGCGACTCGATCCAGCCGCGATCCACCGAGGGCGCGAGCCTGGAAATCCGGCCTCTTCCCAGCGGCGATGAGGCGTACCCCTGCAGCAGATCGCGCAGCGATTCGAACTCCAGGACGCGGGCGCTGGTATGGACCAGAGGCATAGCGGTGTCGAAATTATGTTACAGGAAGCGGAGTTACTTCCCGGCCTCGGTGTGGTTTAGACGGGCGAGGATGCCCGTCGCTCCCTGATGGAGATACTAAGGTTGCGGAGGCAGCCTAATGCGCGGCTGTTCCTCGCGCTGAGGATTAAATACAGCATGAAGAAATTTTGAGGTGTGAGCCACGGCCGCAGGGCTACGAACTTCCCGGCTTCGACCGCCGCCGCGGCCTGAGCCGCGACCGGAAAGCGCAGGGTGAAGACCGCTCCGCCTTCCGCCTTATTCCGGCAGGTGATGTGCCCTTGATGGTCCTGGACGACGCCATAGGTGGCGCTCAAGCCGAGACCCGTGCCCTTCCCGACCGGCTTGGTGGTGTAGAAGGGATCGAAAACCCGCTGTGGATCGGACATTCCCGGCCCGGAGTCGGAAAATTGCACCACGACCTGATCGTCGATGCGCTGGGCGGTGACTAGCAGAGCTCCGCCGCCCACCTCGTTGAGCGCATCAATGGCGTTTTCGGTCAGGTGGAGGAAGGTCTGCAGCAGCTGGTTGCTATTGCCCCATATGCGCGGAAGTCCGGGCTCCAGCACCGCTTCCACCCGGATGTTTTTGCCGCGAATCTGTACATCGTGCATCTGCAGCGCGCGCTGCACCAGCGCTGCCAGATCGATCAGAACTTTTTCCGAAGGATTCTGCTGCGAGAAACTCAAAAGGTCGGCCACCAGGTCGCGGGTACGGCGGGCTTGCTGTCCGATCTTCTGCGCCATGGACGCCTGCTCGCCCCTCAATGATGTCTGCGCGGCCAGCAGTTCGGAATAGCCGAGAATGGCCGCCAGCGGGTTGTTGATTTCGTGCGCCGCTCCCGCCACCAACTGACCCAGCGACGCCAGTTTTTCCTTTTGCACCAGGTGACTCTGCAGCCGCTGCAGGTTTTCATAACTCTGGCGTGATTCGTCAAGCAAGCTGATCAACTGGCGATCGAGCAGGAATTGTTTCAGGAAGACAAACAGGCCAAGCACGAGAGTTGCCGCCAGCGTCACCAGCAGCCGGAAATTCCGCAGGTGGGGCGCCACTTCATTCGCGAAGAGCGCCCACAGGCCCAGCAGAGGCAGTGACAGAATCGCCAGCATCGCCAGGCGTGGGACAACACTCAACCACCGGCTCGCCGGTTGTGGGTTCGCCGTCGAAACGAGATTGAGCCGTCTTGCGGAGAACGCTGTCCATATCATCCAGCCCGCGGCCACCAGAAACAGGAGATCGTAAATGCTTCCGCTGTAGTACTGCTTACGGGCTATCGCCGCGTTGATCGTCTCCGAGCCCAGGGTATAAAGAGCGCCGGCGACGAAGAGATTCCAGTAAACCTTGCGCCAGGCCCCTTGCGTGGACGTCGCTGCCATCCCCAGTACGAACACCAGCACCAGATTTTCCATCAGGTACAGCAGATCAAAGTTGCGGCTGTAGACCATCACGTTCAGCGAGACATACTGATCCGGAAAAACCACAAAGGCATACAGGAATACCCACCAGAGCAGCAGCATCAGGAAGTTGATGGCATCCAGCACTGCCTTGCGGTCTTGTAGCGGGCGGTGGGGGCGGAGAGCTACCGCCGCCATGAACGGAACCACGTGGATAAACAAGATGACGTCGCCGATGCACGGCTCCGGCAGCTCTTGCCGGAGTACGATTTCGTAGTAGGCCCAAACCCCCGTGTTGATCGTCCACAGGGTGCATCCAAAGGCCATCAGCAGCCAGAACATGCGCGCCCGCTTCTGCAGAAACGCGTTCCAGCAGAAAGCCACGGAAGCCACTGCGAGCAACGAGAAAGCCAGCAGGTCGCCGAAGGCGGTGATGCCAGCGCCACGCGGCGCGAACCACTCAGCGCACCCAACTGCCAGGGTGAGCAGTGCGACACCCGCAATGCCGAGTTTTCGCGCTGAGTTCATGAATCACTCTAGTCTACGGGTTGGCCGCGGCCCTCCGAAGATTACAGCCGGGGATTACCCCCCTTACCAAAGTACCCTCCTATGTTGCACTCCTTGAGCACTGCTTTCACTACAAAACTGTCTTTCTGAACCCAGTCTGCCGATCCTGTAAATGCACATGGAGTCAGTGATTTTGGTCACATTCGCAGCCTGGGCGCGCGGTCGGCACGCCATCCGCGATTTTGGCGGCCAGCCGGCCCTGACCGTTTGCTAGAATCGGGGCATGGCGTTTCCCGTTACGCGCCTTCGCCGCCTGCGCAGAAGCGAACCCCTTCGCTCCCTGGTGCGCGAAACCCACCTCACTCCGGAGAATTTCGTCTACCCGCTGTTCGTCTGTCCCGGAACCGGCGTGCGCAGGGAAGTGCGCTCTATGCCGGGCGTCTTCAACCTGTCCGTGGACGAAGCGGTGAAGGAAGTTCGCGAGGCGCGCTCCCTGGGTGTATTGTCCGTGATCCTGTTCGGCCTCCCCGAAAGCAAGGACGAAGTGGCCACCGGGGCGTGGGCCGATGACGGAATCGTGCAACAGGCAGCGCGGGCCATCAAACGCGATGTTCCCGATGCCATCGTGATGGGCGACGTCTGCCTCTGCGAGTACATGTCGCACGGGCACTGCGGCATCGTGAAGGCCGCCCCGAAGTCTCTCGGTGCTGCCGTTGCGTCGCCCCCTACCGCGACTACCGAATACGAGATCGTGAACGACGCGACCCTGGAGCTTCTCGCGCGCACCTCGGTCTCCCTGGCGCGCGCGGGCATCGACATCATCGCTCCCTCCGACATGATGGACGGCCGCGTGGCCGCGATTCGTCACGGACTCGATGCCGCCGGATACGAGAACACCCCCATCCTTTCTTACGCGGCGAAGTTCGCTTCCGGTTTCTACGGGCCATTCCGCGAGGCCGCGGATTCCGCCCCGCAGTTCGGCGACCGCCGCTCCTACCAGATGGACGGTGCCAACTTCCGGGAAGCCATGCGCGAAATCGAACTGGACCTGCAAGAAGGTGCCGACATGATCATGGTGAAGCCTGCCATGCCATATCTCGACGTGATTGCGGCCGCCCGCGAGCGCTTCGACGTTCCTCTGGCTGCCTACCAGGTTTCCGGCGAGTACGCCATGATCGAAGCGGCCGCGCGCAACAACTGGATCGACCGCGATCGGGTAATGATGGAATCCTTGCTTTCCATTCGCCGCGCGGGCGCCAGCATCATCCTCACCTACTACGCAAAAGACGCGGCCAGGCTGCTCGCCTGAATCTTTACCCCGGCCCCGCTGCACTTCGCGAATCCTTTCCCCTATCGTAGAATCGCTATCAGGTCCACGGGACGGTCGACGCGCCCTCGACGTTGTCGGAACCAACGCGAACCCAGAATTTCCCAATGATCTCCGTTGTCCAACTCGAAACCGTCGACTACCCTACCGGGCTCGGTTTGCAGCAGAAACTCGTCGAGTTGCGAAAGCAAGGCCGGATTGGCGATGTGCTTCTGCTGCTGGAGCACTCGCCAGTAATTACTCTGGGCCGCAATGCCCAGGCTGCCAACGTTGTTGCCCCCAAAGATCTTCTGGCCCGGCGTGGAGTCGAAGTTTTCGATTGTGACCGGGGTGGGGACGTCACCTTCCACGGCCCCGGTCAACTGGTCGGCTATCCGATCTTCGATCTGCGCTCCTTCCCGGCAACTGACGGCAAGCGCAAGAACCTCGGCGTCATCGAGTACGTCCGACGCCTGGAGGAGGTCCTCATCCGCACCTGCGCCGATTTTCGGATTCCCACCGCGCGGATCGCTGGATTGACTGGCGTCTGGACATCGCCTGAACCACACGACAACCCTCCGCAGACGAAAGCGCAGGCAAAGATCGCTGCCCTCGGCGTGCACATCTCGCGCAGCGTGACTTCCCACGGTTTCGCACTGAACGTGAACACCGATCTGAGCTACTTTGACCTGATCATTCCCTGCGGGATCACCAACCGGTCCGTTACCTCTATGGCGAGCGAACTCCAATCGCAAGTTTCCCTCGAGGAAGTCGCGCATTCTATCGCCCGCAACTTCGGTACCGTCTTCCAGAGCCAGATTCTCTGGGTGGAGAGCCTCAATACGCTCCTCAGCGAGCCAATCGGAGTACCTCTTAAAACGCCGCCTGAATTGCGCCAATTCCATAAAGAAGACGAAACTTTCTGGGCATGAGATGGTGGTGAAAGGCTCGCAAACGGTTTAGCATTCTTCCCGAAGTCGCCGTCGAACCTCATGGCCAAGAAGACCAAGCCTAAAGCGTCCCAGTCCCAATCGAATCACAAGCGCGCTTCCCGACCGGGCACGCAAAAGCTTTCGTCGCAACGCACCTATACCATCCTCGATTACCGTCTCGAGAAGCCGAGAATCTCGTTGCGTCAGGTACGCGACAGCGACTCGGTACGCTACCAGGTCTCAGGCGATCTGACCGCGCCCGTTCCGCCCATCCGCGAATCGAAATACCTCAGCCAGCAGCAGTCGATCGAGATCTACCGCTGGATGCTGCTCAATCGCAAAATGGAGACCGCCCTCGAGAACCTTTACAAGCAGGGCAAGGTGGTGGGCGGCGTCTATTTCGGATTAGGCCAGGAAGGCTGTTCGTGCGCTTCCGCGTACGCCCTGAAGCCGGAGGAGTGGCTTGGCCCGATGATCCGCAACCAGGGTTCGCTGTTGGTGCGCGGCTTCTCCGCGCGCGACATCATGATGCAGTACATGGCCAAAGCCGGCTCGCCGACCAAGGGGCGCGACGCCTCATCTCACTTCGGCGACATTCAGCGGCGTAACGTGGTCGCGCCCATCTCGACCCTCGGCGATCTGATTCCTGTGCTCGCCGGGGTGGCATTGGGCGCACGTTTGCAGGGCAAGAATATTGCCGTGATGACTTACATCGGCGACGGTGGCCAGTCCACCGGCGTGACCTACGAAGGTTTGAACTTCGCTGCCGTGCAGAACCTCGGGCTAGTGCTGTTCGTCGAGAACAATCTCTGGGGATACTCGACGCCCGCCGACATGCAGTTTCGGATCGAAGACTTGGCCGAGCGGGCCATTGCCTACGGCATTCCCGGCGTGATCGTGGACGGCACCGATCCATGCCAGGTCTACGATGCCGCTCACGAAGCCTGTGAGAGGGCGCGGCGCGGCGAAGGTCCAACCTTGATCGAAGCGAAAATGATGCGCATGAAGGGCCATGCCATCCACGACGCCGCCGAATACGTACCCAAGCCGCTATTCGAGTATTGGTCGAAGCGCGATCCCATCGCGCGCTTCGCAAATTATCTGGTGAACACCCAGAAGTGGCTTACCCGGGCGGGAAACGAGAAGCTGATCGCAGGCGTGGATGCGGAACTGGAAGCCGACCGGGAGTTCGCAGTTGCTTCCCCTCTGCCCAATCCGGAAACCGCCGCGGGGGGAACCTATTGTGAGGCCGGCTGCCACGAGATTAAGCCGAAGTATGGCGTGCCAAAGGCAAAGGCGGGGAAAGCGCCGCCAACGCAGCGCACCGAAGCTGCGGTGCATTTGAAATAACAGCGCCGAGGCAACCGGCGCATGCGAAGCCTATGCATCAGAACAGTATGAAAATCGGAAGCTCAAACCTGGGAGTCGATCGCTAACAGCCTATAGCGGCCAAGCTCATGCCCATTCTTACCTATCTCGAAGCCATTCGCCAGGGAATCTGGGAAGAAATGGAGCGCGACCCGGCCGTCTTCTGCATCGGCGAGGACATCGGCATCTACGGTGGCGCGTTCAAGGTTACCGACGGCTTCATCGACCGCTTTGGTCCCGAGCGCGTCATCGACACCCCCATCGCCGAATCCGCCATCGTCGGAGCCGCCTTCGGTGCGTCACTCACCGGCCTGCGTCCCGTGGCCGAGTTCCAGTTCATGGACTTCATCGGTTGCGCCTTCAACCAGATCACCAACATGGTCGCCAAGGCTCACTATCGCTGGGGTGCACCCGCGCCCATCGTCATCCGAGGCCCAAGCGGCGGCAATGTGCATGGCGGCCCATTCCACTCCCAGAATCCCGAAATGTATTTCGTCCATACTCCCGGCCTCAAGGTCGTCTGCCCGGCCACCGCCTATGACGCCAAGGGCCTGATGAAAGCCTCTATCCGCGACAACAATCCCGTCATCTTCTTCGAGCACAAGTACCTCTACCGCCGCATTAAAGAAGAGGTCCCAGCCGAGGACTATATTGTGCCCCTGGGCAAGGCTCGGATCGCGCGGCCCGGTGGTGACCTCAGCATCATTACTTATGCCGCCATGGTGCACGTCGCGCTCGAGGCCGCCCAGCTATTAGGCAAAGAGGGAATTGAAATCGAGGTCCTCGATCTCCGCACGGTTTCGCCTCTCGACCGCGACGCCATTGCCGACACCGTTCGCCGAACCAATAAGGTCATCGTCCTTCATGAGGATGTCCGCACTGGCGGTATCGCCGGCGAGATCAGCGCTATCCTCAACGAAGAGGCCTTCGACGCCCTCGACGGCCCCATTGTCCGCCTTACCGCGCTCGATACCCCGGTTCCATTCTCCCCGCCGCAGGAAGCATACTTCCTGCCTCAGGTCAGCGACGTCGTCCGCGAAGCCCGCAAGCTCCTCGCCTATTGATCCGGATGGGAAATATTCCCTCAATCTCCAACACTAAATTGCCGGGTCATCCGGATAGCTGTTCCTCTCCACGAGACTGCGTGAAATTTTAAACAGGTCGCTCCCCGCGAAGGCTCGTTCGCTCGCCCCATCTCGTTTATGATAGAAACTCCTGCGGTCAGTTAACGGACCTTGCTCTACTCCACTGTGCTCGACAGCCTGAGGAACTTTATTGCCACCTACGGCTCTGCAACGGAACGGGAGGCTTCATGCGGAATTTCATTCTCGGTGTAGTGATCACGCTAGCCGTCCTGATCCTGGGCGGCCTGGGGGCGGCTCTGCTCGGGTTTATCCCCACCCATGCGAACGCGAACCCTCCCAGGTTCGAGAGTCGTCTCGCCATGAGCGCCGTCGATGCTTCCACCGAGCATCATGCGGCACGCCAGAATAGCCCCGTGCTCCCTTCCGCCGAGAACCTGATCGACGGCATGAAGATCTACACCATGAACTGTGCGGGCTGCCATGGCACCTTGGACAACAAGCCGTCCACCCTCGGACGTTCCTTCTATCCCCCGGCCCCGGACTTGGTCCATCACCCCCCGGACGATCCTGACTGGTTTAACTACCACATCATCCGGAATGGCATCCGTTACACCGGCATGCCTGCGTGGGACAAAACTCTCAGTGACCAGGACATCTGGAAGGTTACGATCTTCCTTACGCACATGGAAAAACTTCCCGCCGCGGCCCAGGACTACTGGAAGAGCGCCTTCGGCGTCGCGGCTCCGTCGGGCAACGCCGAGCACGACCATCCCTGATCGCGCCTCTCGACACATTTTGGGGGAGGCTAGGCCGGTGGCGTCACTCGCGCCCGCTCCGGCGATCAGGCTGCCTGCCTGACTCCCGGCTACCGCCGCCTATATAATAGGGATTTGTGTTTGGCCCTATATTCATCCTAGTGGGCTGAGTGGAAGGAAAATTATGCCGACTGACGTCATCATGCCCCAGATGGGCGAATCCATCTTCGAGGGAACGATCACCAAGTGGCTCAAGAAGCCAGGCGATAAGGTGCAGCGGGACGAGCCGCTCTTTGAAATCTCCACCGATAAGGTGGACGCTGAAATTCCCGCCCCCGCCTCCGGTGTCCTGCAGGAAATCGTGGTCGCCGAAGGAAACACCGTCCAGGTGAATACCATCGTCGGTACCATCTCAGCCGATGGCGAATCCGCCGCGCCCGCCAAGTCCGCCGCCCCGGCAGTTCCGGCAGTTCCCGCCGCTCCGGCAGTTCCCGCCGCATCTCCAAAAAAGGCGGCGCCCCAGCCCCAGGCCACTCCCCAGGCGGACGGCAGTAGCGAAGGCGAAACTCACGATGACGATGTCCGGTCCTCCCCGCTCGTCCGCAAAATTGCGCGCGAACACAGCGTCGACCTTTCGCGGGTCGCCGGCACGGGCCTGGGTGGACGCATCACCAAGCAAGACATCATGGCCTTCATCGAGAAGGGTCCGGCTTCCTCGCAGCCCAGCGCGCCCTCTGGGCAACTCGCAGCCTCTCAACCTGCCGTGACGCCTCCCGCTCAAACTTCGCGTCCAGCTCCAGCGCCCGCACCCGCGACCATTCCCGGCGACGTCGTTCCCATGAGCCAGATGCGCAAGATCATTGCCCAGCGCATGATCGAATCGCGCCGCACCAGCGCCCACGTCCATTGCATGTTTGAAGTGGACCTGACCCGCATCGTCAACCTGCGCAATAAACTGAAAAACAGCTTCGAGCAGCGCAATGGTGCCCGCCTCACCTTCATGCCTTTCTTCGTACGGGCTGCCATCATAGCTCTGCAGCAGTACCCGATCGTCAATGCTTCGCTCGATGGCGACAACATCCGCTATCACCGCCACGTCAATGCCGGCATCGCGGTCGCTCTCGACTGGGGTTTGATTGTCCCCGTCCTGAAAAATGCCGACGAGCTGAACTTCCTCGGCCTGCAGCGGGGCATCACCGATCTTGGCGAGCGCGCCCGCAACAAGAAGCTCATGCCTCAGGACGTCGAAGGCTCTACCTTCACCATCACCAATCCTGGCCAGTTCGGCGCCGTCTTCGGGCTGCCCATCATCAATCAGCCCAACTCCGCCATCATGGGTGTCGGCGGAATCACCAAGCAGCCCATGGTGATCACCGACAAAGATGGCAACGACTCCATTGCCATTCGTTCCGTCGTTCACCTTACTCTCGGTTACGACCACCGCATCATCGACGGCGCGGTTGCCGACCAGTTCATGGCCGTGCTGAAGAAGACCATGGAAAACTGGGGCGAGGACGTGGGCTAGTCAACTCCGCGTCCGGCGCGAGCCCCATCCCATCGATCCCGAGGAGGGCAGCGGGTCCTAGTGCTTCCGCTGCCCTTCCTGCCTGCGTTCCGAAGCTACTTCCCCGCTGGCTTCGTCAGCCCCGCCGACTTCGAGTATTGCTCGATCGCCTCGATTAAGGCCTTGATGTCAGCAACCAGCTGCTGGTCCAGCGAGATGTTGATGCCGTTCGCCGCGGCCGCGCTGCCCGCTTCTGCCGCGCCTGTCCCCGAAATGTAAACCGAGTAGAACGTCTCCGAACCCACTACGCCCGCCGGACACGCCGCCAGCGACACCGTCTTTGCTCCCGCCGTGCTCAAGTCCGTCGCGGGAGACTGCGTCCACGCAAAATCCGTCGAGTACTTCACCGCCAGCATCCCCGGCGTCGCTCCTCCCGTTCCCGGCTTCGGCTTGTATTTCCCCGCCGGAGCGTCGTAAGTCACTACCTGCCCGTCGCTCGGCGATGCCGTGTCCAGCGGGATGCCTTGCAGCGCGGTCGCATTGCTGCTCGTGCCGCATGGACCCCAAGTGGAATTTCCCTTGAGGCACGAAGTTCCGTCCCCCGATCCTCCCCCAAGTTGTACCGGCGGCACCACTCCGCCCACCAGGTTCGCCTTCGCCAACAGCGCACTATCCACGTAGTGCTTCGTGCTCGCTTGGTTCGGAGCTGAAGGGTCGGCCGGCAGTGTGAGCGGTCCGCTCATGGCGTCGCCGTTCTTCGCAACGAACGATCCTGCGCCCACCAACGCTACCGCTTCATCCACGTAAGCCTTGTTGGCCGCCAGACCGCTATCGACGTATTGCTTCGATACCGGCGGAGCCGCCGTCCCTGATCCGGGCGTGGTCCGAACCGCGGGGATGGTTGTCGGCGAGGTTGTTCCCACCACCCAGTATTCCGTCCGCACCACGTCGTCGAGTTGCAGCACCACCGCGTAGTACGTTCCCGCCGGCGTCGCCCCCGCATTCGGAACCAGGTCCACCACCAGCGAACCGTCCGCTCCCAGCAGCACGCTCTTGCTGCCCGCCGCCACCGGTTTCGCATCCAAGGTCGTGAACGCCGGCCACGAAATCAACACCGTCCCGGAGGCAGGAGTGCCATCGGCGCGGTATAGCGTGTCATTCACGCGCGTCGTCGCCGGAGCCGCATCTGCCGCCAACGCGGCTGGCGTCTGCGCCCATCCCCCCCACATCAGCAATACCGAAAGCAGACCACAAAAAAGCCGCCCCTCCGGGCGGCGCCGCGCATCCAACATGCCTTCCTCCTGTAACCAATCTTTCAAGCCAGCCTGCGCAAGCCGCGCAATGTTCTCAGCGCGCCCTTCGCGAATGCCTTGCCGCGTTGGGGGCAAAAGCTCCCCTCCGCGTCCTCTGCGATCAAGCTTTTCTCCGCGCTCTCTGCAAACCCTCCGCGTGCCCTGCGGTCAAAAGCCTACTTCCGCGTCGCCGCGTACCCTTGCAAAAACTTCTCCACGCTCCGCACATACACATCCGCGAAATCCGCCTGCGGCCGCCGCGTCTCGATTAGCCGGATCGCATCATTCAACTTCCATCCCAGCGTGCACAGCAATGCCAGCGCCATCATGGGAGCCCGGTGTACCCCTGCCGCGCAGTGGATGTACAGCTTCGTCCCGGGCTGGTCCAGCGCCTCGATCGCAAATTCCACCCCCCGCTGAAATACCTCCGCCTTCTTCGGCTGGAAGTCATCATCGATCGGGTTCCACAAAACTTGGATGCCCAGCGGCTCGGCCAGGGGCGTATCGTCAAACTCGATTTGCATGTCGATGACGTGTGAGATCCCCGCGCGCGCCACCGTCGCCATGTTCTCTTCATTCCAGATCCCGCCCCCGACCCCGATCCGGCCGGTCACCCATGTAATGTCCATGCCTTGATTCCGCTCCCCGGCCACAAACCTCTGATTCAGAAACTTCATGGAACGCAGTGTTTCCCCAAACCCGGCCCGAATCTTCATGCCCACCCCGGCTCCCCGATTGCTACTCTTAACCCCTGAACCCGGACCCGAGTTCTCATTCTACCGAATCGCTCCCTGCCGCGACCGGAACCTTCTCCTCGTCTTCTTCGTTCGCGGGAAGCGAGTGCGGGAATTCGAATTTCGTCAGCAGGGCCTTCGCCAGGTCGTTGCCGCCCTCCGGTTCCTCCTGCGTGGACATCTCCGACGGGTGGAGGCCGATGACCTCGAGCAGGTACTTGAACTGTGCCAGGTGCCCCTTCGCCGCTTCATCCGAGATCGCTTTCGTCATCTCTCCCATCTTCTGTCCCACCAGTTGCATGATCTGTTCCCGCAACGACTGGACGCTCACCTGTTTGGCATCCTTGCCGCACTCCGCTTTCTTTTTCCCTTTTCCTGCCTTCTTCGTCGCCGCTTTTGTCACAATACTTCCTCGCTTCTTTCTCGCCATGCCCACCCACACCCGCATTTCTTAACCCTTGTCATCGGAAGCAACCGTTGTCCCTGAGCAACCGTTGTCATCCGAGCGGCAGCGAAGGCCCCTGCACTCGCTCGCACCACCACTCCCATCAGCGGCGCAGCGGCACTCAATGCAAATCACAAGCCGCATCAAGTCACGATTCGCCAAACCAAAGCGAATTGCAGCGACACCCGCTGCCACCCTCTGCCGGAAGCACTCGGCCGAAACACTCGCCCAAGAAAAAAGGCGCGCCGGGCGGCGCGCCTCTTAAGATTCTTTTCTATTTGTTCTCGTTTCCTACTCTCTAAATCCAGAATACCAAGTTGCGCAGGGTAACTGGGACAGGTTCGCATCATTTCTTTTTCCCATTGAATCACATGATTACAAGATCTTCCTCGCTTTCCCCCTCTTGACAGAGCTCCGGTGCCGGTTCTTTTGGATCGGCCACCGCCTCCAAAATTCCCACCGCGAGAAAAATTTCGCTCAAGTGATCCAGCGCGTCCGGAAGCCTGCGCTCTACCGTCTTCCGGCACAAACCGATCCGGCGCCCCGCCTCCTCATGCGAGAAGCCTTGCAGAATCACGCGCGCAATCAGTTCCTGCGATAACCGGTCAAGCTTCGCCACGCTGCGTTCTACATCGTGCACGAAGATCACCACGTCCTCAAAACTCGACGCCCGGTAAGACGTGACCTTGCTGCGAAAAAATTCCTGTCCCAACAGCGACGGTATCTTCCCCATCTCCACCGACATGCGGAAGAAGCGCCGCAAAAGCGCGGCCGTCCGCTGCCGGTACATCCACAGATCCGGGTTCCTGCCCGGATCCCACTCCTCCAACCACTCCGGTGATTCGATCGATGCTGCCAGAAATCCCAGCGCCGTCATGCGTTGCCTCCTTCTCCACACACCGCGGCCAGTTCCGCCAGGCATCCTTCCATCTCATCAATCGAGTTGACTGCCACCACCAGCACCCGTTTGCGTCGCGCCAGCGGCATCTCTGCCATCTTGGGAACACATTCCGGGCAATAAATTCCGCTGTCCTCCTTTGGCCGAAGCCACAAACCTCCGCACCGCTCGCAATACTTCAATTCCACCGGAACCAGCACATCCTCGACACTTTCCATGATTGCCTCCTGAAGCCACTTGTATGAATTAACTTGCCAATGAATTAACTTGCTAACGATTCGCCCTGGGTATAAATGCATTTCAACTTTTCTCGCTGAGATTCCAAGATTCCGTTGCCTTCGCGCCTTTGCCAATGACCCGCGATGATCGACCACTGCGTCGAACCTTCTGCGTTGAACCCTCTGCGCCCTCTGCGGTCGTTCTCCCCGTCCTCTGCGGTTAAAGCTTTGCCGCCCCCGACACCTCTGCCGCCACTGGAAACCAAAAAAGCCCCGCGCCGGTTTCCCGGACACAGGGCTCGTTTTTCTTACGACGACCTGTTTCGCTATTTAGTTGGAATTGCCGGACTCTCTTCCTTTCGCGAAGCCTTGGTTTCAGGATCCATGAGCCTCAAGAACTGTCCTGCGACTAGGACCGGATCCCTGCGACCTGGGTTCGGAAGTAGCCCTCCTCGTAACCGGATTTCATCACGCGGCCATTCTGCACCACGATGCTGACCCGGCCCGTAAAATGAATTGCGGATAAAAGTTGCACCAGCGAGGCCGAAAGCAATTCTGATTCGCGCACCTTACGGCGAAATTCCCAGAATCCCTTCTCTTCCGCGATGGCGGCGATGAATTCCATAATGACTCCGAGCAATAAGCATGCTAGCTATAAATGCTGCTTAGCCTATAGCTCATTGCTGGCGAAGTCAAGAATTTTATTTCCTTTCAGATGTTGCAATTGGATTTTAAATATCAACATGCTATAAGCGCGTGCTATACTTTCCCCATGAAATTCAAGGCCCTGCAGGAAAATCTGCGCAAAACCCTCTGGGACCGGATCGAAGAAGGCGATCTCACCGGCATCCGTCTGGCTCAGCAGACCGGCTTCAAGCAGGCCCACATCTCCAATTTCCTCAATCGCAAACGCGGCCTCAGCCTGGAAGGCATGGATAAGGTTTTGAATGTGCAGCACCTTTCCGTGCTTGACCTGATCGAGCCTACCGAGGTCAACAAGCGCGCCAGCATCCTGCCTCCTACCGAAGACGAATTCGATAACGTGCTCCTGGTGGATGGGCCGGTGGCGGCCGCCGAACCGCTCGTCATGAGCATGAACGTCCGCGAGATCCTCAAGTTTAAGAAGAGTTTCCTGCGCAAGATGCGGCCGGAACTCGAGGGTGACCGCGAAAATTGGGAGCGCTTCGTGATCATTCGCGCCGATGCGCGCGAGGGCATGAGCATGTATCCGCGCCTGCTTCCGGGCGCTACCGTGCTCATCGACCGTCACTACAATTCGCTGAAGCCCTACCGCAAGGGTGAGTTCAACATGTACGCGGTCGCCAAAGACGGTGATTGCACGGTGAAGTACGTCGAGGTCGCAGGCAACCACCTCATCCTGCGTCCCCACAACCAGGCCTATCCCATTGAGGTCATGACGATGGATGATGGCAAGAATGCCGCCGACTACCTGGTTGGCCGCGTCTGCTACGTGGGCATAGAAACCTAGTTCGCACGCCCGGGCGGCGCGAGAGACTCTAGTTCGGTGCTTTCTCTTCCGCGGGCTTGTCGGGCGCAGGCGCCGCCCCCTTCTTCGTCAAAGACCGGACATAGTTGACCATGTCCCAGATGGTCGCGTCTTTCACCCGATCGCCTTCGGGTGGCATCTGGTCCTTGCCTTTCTTGATGATGTAGAACAGTTCGCCGTCGGTTCGATCTTTCAACGTCGCCGGATCGGTTTCATCGTGCATCTTCAGCTTCATGTCGGTGGCCACGTCCCCTTTGCCATCGCCCTCTTTCCCGTGGCACATGACGCAATCGTAGCCATATTGCTTTTTTCCGCGGGCCAGGGATTCAGGGCTCACCTTGACGGGATTCTGCTGGCGTGCGGCTTCGACCGGCACCGTGTAGTAGGGCGTGCTCGCACTGGACTTGTGCGCGTCCGGCGCATCCTGCGCCGAAACCAGAAACGCTGTCAGCATAATGGCGGTAAAGATGGCCAGAGTTCTCCCCATGGGGGCCTCCTCGTTTCAGCCGGACTGGATGCTTCGCCAGTCTACTCTTCTCAGGCGCGATCGCCTGCTTGGAACTGGCCGGAGCGTCGGGAGTTGAACCCGTATGGGAGGCTTGGTAGCCCGATTCCGAATCGCTTTACCCACTACGCGCTCCGGTGACGATCCAACTGGAGCGGAGATGGTCCTCCGCCCGCCCGGGTCGCCCCAAATGTCAGGCTATGCCCCGCGGCATGACCGCGGTGTGAGCACGATCACATGGCAACGTATCACCGCGCGCCCGCTCCGCACCGGCCTTATCGGGCGTCCGGGAAACCGCTATGATGGGGATCGTACCGGCCGTCGTATCCTGCGAACCGCGCATGCCGGGGGGGTGGAAAGTGGCGGGAACTCAGGAAGTCATGGCTGCCGTTGAATCGGGAAATGCGGACCAGCTTAAGGAATTGCTGTCCCAGGACCGTTCCCTGGCGGGCGCGCGCGACGCCAGCGGAGTCTCGGCCCTGATGCACGCGCTCTACCGGCAGCGCCAGGACCTGGTCGACGTGCTGCGCGCCGGGATCCCGGACCTCGACATTTTTGAAGCGAGCAGTCTGGGACGGCCGGACCTGGTCGAAGAACTGGTGAGCCGGGATCCGCGCCTGGCCAATGCGCGCTCGGGCGATGGCTTCACCCCCTTGCATTTTGCCGCCTTCTTCGGGCAGGAAAGCGTTGCCCGCATGCTGCTCGAGCACCACGCCGACTCGGGCGCGGTCGCCAACAATGTCCTGCAGGTAACGCCGCTGCATTCGGCGGCCGCCGCGAGAAACCTGGCCACCGTGCGGGCCCTGCTCGAACACGGTGCGCCCGTGAATGCCCGCCAGCAACAGGGCTGGACCCCGCTGCATGCCGCCGCCCAGCACGGCGATCAGGCCATGGTGGAATTGCTGCTGAAATACGGCGCGAATCCCAATGCCAGGAATGACGACGGCCGCACCCCCGACCAGATCGCGCATGAGAAAGGCCACACGGAAATCGCTGAACGCCTGCGGGCAGCGTGAGTGAAACGTACCGGTGGTTGTAGACTCCGCCGCCTCCGGGCAAAATAAATTTCTGAAATCCACGGGAGCACTCACTCCATGCGCCCTGGCTCTCGCCCGATGAATTTTGGCGCGCCCTGGCTCGCTCTGTGCGCCGCCTTCGCGCTGCACGTCGTCGATGAAGCTCTTACCGGCTTCCTCAGGGTCTACAACCCGACCGTCGAGGCCCTGCGCCAACGCTGGAGCTGGTTTCCCATGCCCCAGTTCGAATTCCGAGAGTGGCTGGTGGGGCTGATGGTCGGGTGCGCGATTCTCATCTGCCTGGCCCCGCCGGCCTACGCCGGCGCCCGCGGATTGCGGCCCCTGGCGTGGGCGTTTGCCGCAATCATGTTCCTCAACGGGGCCGGTCACATGCTGTTCAGCGTCCTTGGGCGCACGCTGGCCAGCGTGACTTTTCCACGCCCGGCCCCGGGATTTTATTCTTCACCCGCCTTGCTGGCCGCCTCGCTGTGGATGATCGCGCGCCTGCGAGGTACGCGCACGCATGCACGTCGCCCGGCTTTGTTATGATCGAAATTGCCGATGCATTTCGAAGAAGAAGACGACGTCATTCCGTACATTTCCGGAACAGGGGAGGCATTCATGGATGTGCCAGGACTTCCCGCGGCTGGTTCGCGGCGCAATGAAGATATCGCCCTCGATATGATGAAGTTCATCGCCATGACCACCGGCTACGGCCGGACCAGTTCGGCCGGGGGCGTGGGCTTCGAGAAAACCAGCGGCGCCGCCAAGCCCGAGGAATACGCCGCGCACCTGCTGGAGCTTTACAGCAAGTGCCTGGACCGGGTGGCGAAGAAGTAGCGGGACGATTGCCCTGCATTTTGTGAGCAGCGCCTGCCACCCGGCCGCCCTCCGGTGCCTGCTCGCCGCTGCCTAAGATAAATTTGGGGTCGCGTGCGTATCGTATCCCGCATTCGCAAGGTTCACGGACGAGCCGCCCAGCAATAACGGACCCACCACCATGCATGGAATGGCGAACAGTCCGGGGAATTCAAGACGGTACGTCGAGTCAGTCGTGCAGGACAACACTAAGAAGCGAACTATGCACCTGCAATCCGCCGTTATAGTGAATGAAGCCCAGCTTCCGGAACCGGTTCATGAAGAAATTCACTCGTGAGCGGGTGGTGCCAACCATTTCCGCCAAGGTTTCCTGATTCACCCGCGGGATCACGCTTTCCGCCCTGTTTGTCTTCCCGAAGTGAGCCAGCAATAGAAGTGCTCGGGCGAGTCGTTTTTCGCTCGAATTAAACAGTTGATCGATTAAGTCGGCTTGCGTGCGGTTGTGACGGCCGAGCAGATACACGACATACATGTCGGATAACTCGTGTTCCTCGTGGAGCGCACGCAGCATTTCCGCTTTCGTGATCTTGAGAACAGAGCATTGGCTGATGGCGGTAGCGGTGGCGAGGCGTACGGGCTGATCCGCAGCCAGACATCCCTCGCCCAGGAAATCGCCGGGGCCGAGGATTGCAATGGTTGCTTCCTTGCCTTGCTTGGAGAGGACGCTCAGCTTCACCCTTCCATCCTGAAGAAAAAACACCTCGCCCGCGCTGTCTCCTTGCGAAAAGACCTTTTGCTTGGGGCGATAGCTACGAAGCACACGACCGAAGCCTGCCTTCGACAAGAACAGTTTCGGATCGAAAACCTTGGCTTTTCTGGTAACGCTGCGCTTTCGGGTCGGCGAACGGCGCGGTAATGCCATGGGCAGGCTCTCGGGATCCCAACGTACAGGAACCTTCTCTTGATTGTACTCTAGCGTACGCAGACTTATTGTGACATAGAAAAAGCTCGAATTGGTTGCCACCGATCCAACAGGAACGAGCAATCCCGGGCTCAGCCGGCGCTTATATGCAAATTTGCGGAGTTGTGTGCGGGTGCGACTGCAATCTAGCTCTCGATGCTGCCTTCGGAATGCTTTAGTATTCCAGCCGGCCGTGGTTACAAAGTCGGGTTACGGTCGGTAATAAGTCGCGGGTTGCTTCCGCCTTGGGAATCACCGCGTCGACCAGCTTGTAGGTCTCTTCCGGGATGTCGCTGCCCGAAAACATCACCACCAGCGTCTCCGGCCGGATGCGCCTGATTTCCACGGCGACGTCGTGTCCATTCATTTCCGGCATGCGATAGTCGAGCAGCACCGCGTCAAATCTCGACATCGTCGCGAGCCTCACACCCTGGGTCGCGGAGGAAGCCGTGACCACGACATAGCCTGCTTTTTCAAATAGCGATTTCTCGTATTCCAGGATCGCCGGACTGTCATCGATACAAAGGATCATTCCCTTTGGCGATGCTCCCCGATAGGCTCGATCCATTGGCCCTCCCCGCGAACAAAAAAGGCAATTTTCCTGTTTAGTGTGATGCAGTGCTTCTGCCCTTGTCTGTTCAAAATTGGACACTGTGCCGCGCAGTACCCGATCCGGGAAACGTCCCCGGCAGTTTCTGAGGCTTCGTTCTGAGGTCAGGCGGACGTCCCGCAACCGTCCGGCATTCCTGCGACTTGCGCTCGCGGGCTGCATCTGCAACAATGCGCCGCACCACCGTTAGCCGTGAGCAAGTCGGCGTCGATTCCACCCTGTGGAAAGGACAACTTATGGCGATGACCGTGCCGGATCCGCTCATCCACGTGAAGCAGGCATCGAAGTGGGGAATCCTCTGGGGCGTGCTGCTGATCGTTCTGGGTATGCTGGCAATTGCCGAGCCCCTGGTGGCCGCAATCGCGCTGGAGACCTTTATCGCGTGGCTGCTGATCTTCGTCGGCGCAGTGCACGTGGCGCTGGCGTTCCACGCACATTCGGGAAAAAGCCTGGGCTGGAAACTGCTCATCGGACTGGCTTACATCTTCATTGGCGGCTATCTGTTATTCAGTCCCGTGGTGGGAGTCGCCACGCTCACGCTCATGCTGGCATTCCTGTTCATGGTGGAGGGCGTGCTCGACTTCATGCTGTGGTGGAAGCTGCGTTCCTCCAACGGCGCGTTCTGGATCCTGGTGGATTCCGTCGTCACCCTGATACTGGGCGGGATGATCTACATGCACTGGCCATCGAGTTCCGCGTGGGCCATTGGTACGCTGGTCGGCATCAGCATGATCATCAGCGGGGTGACCCGGGTCATGCTGTCGATAGCGGTTCGGCAGGTGGCGAGCCAGTAGGCATAGAGTCGAACTGGGTGCGCTTGCCGGTCAGGTCGCCATAGGGACGGGCGCTGCCGCGGTTGCTGCGCGCCGTTCCTCCATCTCTTGTTTCCACTCCAGCCAGGACTGCCGCAGCAGATTAAACTCTGCTGCATGAATCCGATCCGGAATGGCGCAGGCGAAGCGATGGTAGCGCAGGATCGTTCAGCAGCCCACAGTTTTTAGCGCCGGCAGGAACACGAATGCCGCAGCACCAGCCGCGGCTTCGCATGGTTATTGGGACGCGCGCGAGGCCTCCCCGCGCTACGCGGCGCATTATCGCCGCTTTTTCTTGGCACTCTTTTTCTTCGCCGCTTTGCGGGCCGGCCGTTTCTTGGCGGCTTTCCGGGCCGGTTTTTTCTTCGCGGCCTTCTTCGCCGGTTTCTTTTTCGCGGCGGGTCTCTTTTTCGCGGCAGGTTTCTTTTTCGCGGCAGGTTTCTTTTTCGCTGTTTTTTTAGCGGGCTTTTTCTTGGCCGCTTTCTTTTTGGCTGCGGGCTTGCGCGCACCGCCTCCGCCTCCACCTCCGCTTCCACCCACGGGCCGGGGAGGAACCGGGATCACTTCCTCCACCTCGATGACCGCCTCCCGGACTTCGGGTATGCCGGCCTCTTCTTCCTCTTCCTCTTCTTCTTCTTCCTCTAGGATCTCCTCCGGGGTTTCACCGTAGGCTCCGGTGTCGCCGTATTCATCCATCTCATCATCGAGTCCGTAGAGGGTTTCGTCGTGAAAAGTCATGGTTCCTCCTGGTGTTGCGCAAAGGTTAGCGCTTGCACGTCGCCCAACCCGGCGCCGCGCGCGGGGAAATTAGAAGACAACTGGAAAATGCTTCGTTCGTCTGAACGGGGCGCGATTATAGCAGAGAACCCGGTGTCGAGTGCTAGGTCTTCCGTCATAGCTCTTGGGTTGTGGTCACGGGTCCAGTGTGAGATGTTCGGTATCGTCAGGTTTCTTCTTCGTTCGGGCTTCCGTGCATCGCGAACACAGAATCCAGGCTATGGAAAGACATGTAATGTCAACGGGTAAGACGGAAGCGGTGTGCGTGGGACCGAGACCTGAGACCGATGACCTGACACCTAAGGCCTGCCGCTAGGGTCGTATCAGCAGCACCATGCCGGGACGAAGGATGGCGACATTGCGGTTGTCTCTTTTCAAGGCGTCGACCGTAGTTTTGTAGGTCGAAGCGATCGAAAACAGGGTTTCGCCCTGTTTCACCTTGTGGCGGACGATGGCGTCGGTTTGACGATTGGCAGCCGCCACCGCCTTGCTGTGCTTGGCTTTAGAGCTTCTGGCCGAGGCGGTCTGGAGGGCGGCTGCGGCGGGGGAGACGGGCAGGTGGACGTAAACCACGCTGCGGCCCTTCAGGCTATCGCCTTTGAGATGATTCCAGCGGCGAACCATGGCGGGCGGCACCCCGAAATTGTCGGCCACCTTTCCGACGGTATCACCCTTCCGCACCTTGTAGCGCGTGGCATGCCGGGCGTAGGTGGCCACCTCCTCGCTCAGCGCGCGTTTTCCGGGCGCGATCGGGATGGTCAGCTTGCTATCGGGATTAAGAGACTCTCCGTCTTCAAGGTTGTTCGCCTCGGCAATCGCCCTGGGCGTGCTGCGGTAGGTGCGAGCGATGGAGGCGAGCGTATCGCCGGGCTGAACCTTGTGATAGCGCCACCAGACCCGCATGTCCGCGGGAATGGCAGCGATCGCGGTCTGAAATTTCTCTTTTGTGCCGCCCGGCAGATGCAGTTCGAACTCGTGATCCTTGGGAGTGGTCATGCGCAGCAGGCTGGGATTCAAATCCTGCAGGTCCGCGGCGGAGGCGTCCACACACTCGGCAACCAGCCGCAGGTCGACAGGATAGTCAATCTTCACGCTGTCGTAGGGAACGGGCTGCGCCTTCTCGAGATGATCCAGGCCGTACTGGGTAGGATTCTTGGCCATGATGGTGACGGCCACGATGATGGGAACGTAATTGCGGGTTTCCTTCGGCAGCACGTTGCGGCGATAAAGCTCCCAGAAATCGGCGTAGCCGGTGCGCTTGACCGCGCTTTGCACCGTACCCGGGCCGGAGTTGTAGGCCGCCATGGCCAGGTACCAATCCCCAAACTGGTGGTAAAGGTCTTTCAGGTGGCGGGCGGCGGCGCGCGTGGATTTTTCCGGGTCCTGGCGATCGTCGATCCACCAATCGCGCTGCAGGCCGTAGCCCCGGGCGCGGCTGGCCATGAACTGCCAGATGCCGCGAGCACCGACCCGCGATAACGGCCAGCGGATGGAATCCGGACTCGGCTTGGGCGAGGTAGATCAAGTCCTGCGGCACACCCTCTTCCTTCAGCACGCGCCGGATCATTTCGTCATAACGGCCCGAGCGGGTCAGGGCATTTTCCAGGGTGCCGCGTCCCCGTGACGAGAAATAGCTGATGTAGCCGGCGACCTGGTCGGTCATCATCAGCGGCAAGTCAGACGGGGTGGACTTGATCTCTGCCTCCGCCTTGGCTTTCACGTTGGCGTCGACGGGCACGGCGGCTTCGTTCGCCTCGTCGATGGGCGCGGGCTCGGACTTCTGCTCCGTGAACCCGTCGCCTTGCTGCAAGGCTTGCATCTCGAAGCCGTTAATGCCCTCGAGAATGCGGTCAAATTCCTGCTCCAGGCGCGGATCGGAGTTGACCTCCAGGTTGCTGCTCAGCAGCAGGTCGAAGGCGCTGTCGAAATTCTGGCGAGCGGCTTCGAGATGCCCGGCGGTGTAGTTCTCCTGGCCGGCCAGGTATTGCTTCTCAACCTTGGCAATCAGGTCGGCGACCGGGTCGGGCGAAGGTGCTTGCGAAGACGCGCCCGCCGGTTCCGGAATCTGCTTTTCGGCCGGATTCTGACTGGGGATCTTGGGCGCCGAGGCCGGGGTCGCAGCAGCGGTGAGCACCGGCGGAGTGGCCTGTTTTCCCGGCAACATGGTCGCGGGATGCTTGGCGGACTGGCAGGCACACGTCGCCAGCACTGCGACCAGGGGCGCGATCATGGCAGAGAGTTTCTTCAATCCATTTTCTCTCTATAACTTAGGACGACCAGCTCTCCCAGGGTTTGGATGCAGGAAGCCTTCGAAATGGTAACCTCCAAAGTTTTCCACGGTCAATTCACAAACGACCCGGTTCGGGGTTACCTTCGGCATACGGAGGTCATAACACTCGGGGCATGTGGACCCTATCAGGGTTTGGACCTCGAACGAATACCGACTTGGGCAGGGCAGGGGAATGAAATACCTCTCGAATTTGGCGGCCGAAACGCAGCGGTTTCAGGCGGCATCCCATCCCATTACAACCTGACCCGAATCGCTCGCGACTCGCGGCTAGCGCGGAAGCACTTCCTTCAACGCCCCTTCGATGCGATCGAGTTCTTCACGAATGACACGGATCGACTGCTGGTTTCGGGAAGTGTGCGGATGGGGTGAGATCGCCTCCAGTGCCGCCCGGATCTGGTGATTACGGTCCCAGATCAGGTTGAGCTTGGCAATGGTGCGCTTGCGATGCTGGTAAATGCTGCGCGCAAATGAGGTGGCGAGCCAAGCGAAGACGAGCCCGAAAAATGCCTCGATCGGAAGCCGATCTTTCGCGCCATCGTAGTCGGAAAACAGCAAGCGGTAGACCGCTTCCCCCATCCCCAGGGAAGCGAAGATGGCCGCGATCCCAACCATGTAAACGGGCAGGAGTTCGAGAGTTTGATAAGCCGATTGACTGTTCTTGAAGCGCGTCCTCACCAACTCTAGTACCATGAAACACCCGTGTGATCGTATTTACCTGCGCTGGCATGTCTGCGCGCCGCCCGCCATAGTAAACCAGCCGGGCGAGCAGCGAAAGGGCTCTCACAGGGGAATTCAGCGTCGTGTAGTCTCGTGGCTTGCCGCGCTCCGGGCGAATTCCGGGCGAATTCGCTCCTGAGTTCTGCGCGAGCCGCGTGGCCACAAACTTTTTTTGATGGGTGGCATGGTCAATTTCCTGGCGATCATCGGCGTGGGCTTTCTGCTGGGCATCCGGCACGCGACCGATCCGGACCACGTCATCGCGGTCACCACCATCGTAAGTCGCCAGCAGAGCATCCGGCACGCGGGCCTGATCGGCCTGCTGTGGGGACTGGGGCATACCATCACCATCGTCCTGGTGGGGACGGGAATTATCGTCTTCAACCTCGCGATTCCCCCGCGCATCGGCCTGGCGATGGAGCTGGTGGTGGGTTTGATGCTGATACTGCTGGGCATCCTGAATCTGACCGGGGCGACGCGCTGGGTCACGGAGCGTTTTACTCCCGCGCATAGTGCCGGGGTCATTCACTCGCACGTGCACCGCCACGGAGGCGAGGCGCATGTGCACACCCACACGCACGAGCCCGACGCCCATCTCGGGCTGGACGAAAAGCCGCAGGGGCCGGTGCAGCAGTTGCTGGCGCGCGTCGGACTCTACCAGTTGCTGCGTCCGCTGGCAGTGGGGATCGTGCATGGACTGGCGGGATCGGCGGCGGTGGCGCTGCTGGTGCTGACCACCATTCACTCGCCGCGCTGGGCCATCGCCTACCTGCTGGTGTTCGGGCTAGGCACCATTGCCGGCATGATGGTGATCACGATGCTTCTGGGCGCGCCCTTCGCTTACACGGGCAAGCGCTTTGCCAGCTTTAATCGCGGATTGGGACTGGCCTCGGGCGTGATCAGCGTCGCCTTCGGGTTATTTATAACCTTCCAGAGCGGCTTCGTGGATGGGCTATTCACCGCGCACCCGCACTGGATGCCGCACTGAGCGAACCAGAAACGAAAACGCCTCTACCAGCCCAGGAATGGAGTTTGCCCGGTGCGGGGCGTAGCATGGCAGAACTCGGGTTGGAGGGCACGCCCATCTGGCGCTCGCCCAAGCTGAGCCCCGAAGGAGAAGGAATGCGACAGAGCTGGCAATCCCGCTGGTTGGGCATCGCGCTGCTTGCAGGCAGCGGTTTGTTCGCGTGGGCGCAGGGCCCGGGCACGGCCCCGCCACCGCCGCCGAACGCGCCCCCGCGGCGCAGCGTGGAAGCGTTGAGCGAGTTGCGCTGGCTCACCCAGCAGCTCAACCTGACCCAGGAACAGCACGAGAAACTGCGCCCCATTGTGGTCGACGAGGGCGAGCAACTGCACACCGTGAGGCTCGATGAACGGCTTCCCCCCGACCAGAAGCGCACCAAAATGCTCGAGATCCGGCGAGCCTTCGCACCCAGGATTGCCGCGGAATTGACTCCCGAACAGCAAGAGAAGTGGAAGAAGATGCAGGAAAGTTTTGAAGGCAAGCGCCCCGAGGGAGCCAAAGACTCAACCACTCCCCAGGCCCCGCCGAAATAGTTTCATTCGCGGATCCCGGGCGAGCTGAGGCAGCCCCCTGGCTGCCTTTTTCGTTGTGCCCACCCTCACGCTGCGCGCCGTCATCCGTGCAAGTCATTTTTGCAGCGCGTGGGGCGCCTGCACGCGATCACCGTTGCACGCTATCATGGAGGTCAGGAACTCATCATGCACGCAATCCAGGTCAAACACGCAGGCGGTCCGGAAGTACTCGAACGGGTGGAACTCCCGGTTCCGGAGGCCAAGGGAAACGATGTGGTCGTGAAGATCGTCGCTGCCGGCGTCAACTTCATCGACGTCTACTACCGTGAAGGACGTTACCAGGCGGTGCTGCCTTTTGTCCCTGGACAGGAAGGCGCTGGCGACGTGGTGTCCGCGGGCCCAGGCGTCACCAGTGTGAAGGTCGGCGATCGCGTGGCCTACACCATGGTGTTGGGCAGCTACGCCGAGTACGCAAGCGTACCCGCGGACCGGCTGGTGAAGATTCCCGAAGGTGTGAGCTACCAGCAAGCCGCCGCCGCGATGCTCCAGGGCATGACGGCCCACTACCTCTGCCATGCCACCTATCCTTTGAAAAAAGGGGAAACCGCGCTGGTTCATGCAGCCGCCGGAGGAGTGGGACTGCTGTTGGTACAGATGGCGCACCACATCGGCGCGCGCGTGATCGGAACGGTTTCGACGGAGGAGAAGGCGAAACTGGCGCGGGAAGCGGGCGCCGACGAAATCATCCTCTACACGCAGAGCGACTTTGAAGCCGAAACCAAGCGGCTTACCGCGGGCCGGGGAGTCGATGTGGTCTACGATTCGGTGGGCAAGACCACGTTTGAAAAAGGGCTGAATGTCTTGCGGGCCCGCGGATACATGGTGCTGTTCGGCGCATCCAGCGGAGCGGTTCCGGCTTTCGATCTGATCCAGTTGTCGCAGAAAGGATCGCTCTACATCACCCGGCCCACGCTGGCGCACTACGTCATCACCCGCGAAGAACTCGATCTGAGAGCGGGCGCGGTGTTCAACATGATCCGCGAGGGCAGGCTGAAACTGCGGGTCGCGCATACCTATCCGCTGAAGGACGCGGCCCAGGCGCATCGCGATCTGGAAAGCCGCAAGACGACCGGAAAGCTGCTGCTGCTGAACTAGAGCACCCCATCATGCAGGGTGCACTGGAGAGAGCCGAAGAGCGCGTCGCGATTTCTGAACGCGGAAGCCGCGAGCGTTGCAGATTTTGTACTCTTCTTGCCTTTACAAAGCTTTACACTCCCGCGAAATCCCCGGCAGCAACCCGGTTCCACCCGCGGGGCATCGGATCATTGACAGTTCCCTGGTGTGAAGCGTAAGCCCAGCCGGTTCTTTTCGGCAGCACTCTTGCGACATAAAGGCCTAATGGTTACCAGTACAGTTGATTCTGCAGTCGGCGCGCTTTACTCCGAGCATGTGAATCCGCAGTGGGTCCGGTTGCTGGACTTGCTGGAAATGAATGTCCGTTACGAGCGCTGTCTCGGAAGCGAACTGTTCACCGCGGACGGCCGTCGCATCCTGGATTTTCTTTCCGGATATTGCGTACACAACGTGGGACACAACCATCCGGCGGTGATCGCGGCGATCCGCGAGGAGTTGGAGAGTTGCGGTCCGGCGATGATCCAGACGCACGTCGCGGAGCGGGCCGGCGAACTGGGCGAAAAATTGTGCCAGCGAGCCGGGGGCCGCTTAACGAAGACCTTTTTCGCGAGTTCCGGCAGCGAAGGCGTGGAAGCGGCGATCAAGCTGGCGCGCGCGCATACCCGGCGGGCCGGACTGCTCTATGCCAGCGGGGCCTTTCACGGGCTGACTTGCGGGGCGCTTTCGCTGATGGGCGATGCGTTCTGGCGAGAGGGATTCGGGCCGCTTCTCCCCGAAACCGAAGCCATTCCCTTCGACGATGTTGACGCGCTGGAAAAGAAACTCAGCACCAAGAAGTTCGCCGCTTTCGTCGTGGAACCCATCCAGTCGGAAGCCGGTGTTCGTGTGCCGACACAGGAATATTTTCGAGCAGCGCAAGCGCTGTGCCGCCGCTACGGAACTCTGCTGGTGTTCGACGAAGTGCAGACCGGGATGTATCGCACCGGGCCATTTCTGGCAGCGCACGCCTACGGAGTCGATCCGGACATGGTGGTGCTGGCGAAAGCTCTGAGCGGCGGCCTGATTCCGGTAAGTGCCGTGCTCATGACCGAGGCGATCTACGATTCGGTCTACGGATCGCTGCGGCGAGCCATCATTCACACCTCCACCTTCAGCGAAAATAGCCTGGCGATGCGCGCCGGGCTGGCGACGCTGGCGGTGCTCGAATCGGAAAATCTGGGCCAGCGGGCGAGCGCATCGGGGGCCCGGCTGCGCACGCGCCTCCGGGACGTGCTGCGCGGATTTGAGATGGTGAAGGAAGTTCGCGGCGAAGGGCTGTTGCTGGGCATCGAATTCACCGCTCCGCGCTCGCTGCGGTTGCGGCTTGCCTTCGAGGCTTTCCTGCGCATTCATCCGGCAATGTTTGGCCAGATCATCGTCATGCGTTTGTTCCGCGATCACGGAATCCTCACGCAGATCTGCGGGAACAATTTCCTGGTGCTGAAGGCGGCGCCTCCGCTGGTGGTAACCGAGGATCAGATCGAAGAGTTTGTCGCAGCCGTCGGGGATGTGGTCGAGATGGCCCACACTTCAAGTTCATTCTGGTCGGAAGCGCTCGGGCTGGCGCGGAGAGCGATCAATATCTAAAACACAGCTCTCAGCGGCCGGCTCTCCGCGAAGCCCTGGCGGCGCCGGACCGGGACGGCCAACATTATCGAGAATCGAGAACTCCTAAACATGCAGATCATCAGCGCCAAGAGCGCTTTTCCCAAGCATTACTACTCGCAGGAGATGCTGTTTGCCGCACTCCAGCAATACTGGGGCGACCGGCTGGCGAAGCCCGAGGTCCTGCGGCGGCTGCACAAAAACGCCGGAGTGGACGGGCGCTTCCTGTCGCTGCCGATCGACGCGTATCCGGTGCTCAAAAGCTGGGGAGAGGCCAATAACCACTGGATCCGCACCGCGCTGGAACTGGGGCAATGCTCGATCAGCCGGGCGTTGACGGCCGCGGGCCTCGAGGTTGGCGATGTCGGAGCCCTGTTCTTTACCTCGGTAACCGGGATTTGCAGTCCTTCGATCGATGCCCGCCTGGTCAACCGCATGGGCTTTTCCCCGAACGTCAAACGCGTTCCGATGTTCGGGCTGGGTTGCGTCGCGGGTGCGGCGGGAATTGCACGCGCCGCCGACTATGTGCGCGCCTATCCCGATCAGGCCGCGGTCCTGCTGGCGGTTGAACTGTGTTCGCTTACGCTGCAGCGCGATGACCTGTCGGTCGCGAACATGATTTCAGCGGGATTGTTCGGCGACGGCGCCGCGGCGGTCGTGGTGGCGGGCGCACAATGCGCTCCCGGCCGACCCATGGATGGGCCGCGAATCCTGGGGACGCGATCGGTCTTCTACCCGGACACCGAAGAGATGATGGGCTGGGACGTTTCGGAGAAAGGCTTTCAGATCGTGCTGTCACCGGAAGTGCCGGATCTGATCCGGAGGCAACTGGGCCACGATGTTGACCGTTTTCTCGAAGATCTCGGCCACGAACGAGCGGAGGTTGGCTGCTGGGTCCTGCACACCGGGGGTCCAAAAGTGTTGCAGGCCACGGCGTCCGCCCTGGGACTCGAGAACGGGCAGTTGGACGCTTCCTGGGATTGCCTGCGGCGGGTGGGAAATCTGTCGTCGGCCTCGGTGCTGGTGGTGCTTGAAGATGTCATGAAGAACCGGCGGCCCGCTCCCGGGACCTTAGGCCTGCTGGCGGCGATGGGACCCGGTTTCTGCTCTGAACTGGTGGCGCTGGAATGGTGACCAAGGCCGGCGCGGGTGAAAATCATGTTCTCGTGCTGGGCGGCGGCCCGGCTGGGCTGGCGGCGGCCTTGGCAGCGCGGCGGCGTGGCTTCGATGTGACCGTCGCCGACAGTTGCGCACCGCCCATCGATAAGCCCTGCGGCGAAGGGCTCATGCCCGACGGAATCGCCGCCCTGCAACATCTCGGCGTGAGCATTCCGGCGAGCGCAGCACACCGGTTCCGGGGAATCCGGTTTGTGAGTGGAGGACTCTCCGCGGAAGCTTTCTTTCCGCACGGCTTTGCCGTAGGGGTGCGGCGCACGAATCTTCATCGCGTCATGGTCGAACAAGCCGAGCGCGATGGAGTGCAATTGCGGTGGGGCACGGTAGTCACGGGATTGCATGCCGAGGGCGCACGGCTGCGCGGCGGGCTGGTTCGCGCGCGCTGGGTCATCGGAGCCGACGGCAGCAGTTCGCTGGTGCGCCGCTGGGCGGGTCTCGATTCGCACCTGCAGCGGAAAGAACGGTACGCATTCCGCCGGCATTACCAGGTCGCGCCCTGGAGCGAATTCATGGAACTGCACTGGGGAGCGCGCTGCCAACTGTATGTCACCCCGGTCGCGCCCGATCAGGTTTGTGTTGCACTGATCTCGCGCAACCCCGCTCTGCGTTTGGATGAGGCGTTGCGCGAGTTTCCGGAAGTATCGGAGCGGCTGCAAGGGGCCGCGCATGGATCGGTGGAGCGCGGAGCGATGTCGGTAACCCGCAAGCTGGCGCGCGTCTGCCAAGGCCGCGTGGCGCTGGTGGGCGACGCCTCCGGCGGCGTGGACGCGATCACGGGCGAGGGACTGTGCCTGGCCTTCCAGCAAGCGGACCTGCTGGCCGATTGCCTGCGCTCCGACAACCTGGGGCGTTATCAGGCCGGACACCGGTCCCTGGCGCGGCGTCCAGCGCTGATGGCCAGGCTGATGCTTCTGCTGGAACAGCGAGCCGGCCTGCGGCAGCGCGTCATGCAGGCTTTTTTGAGCGAACCGAAACTGTTTGCGCGGATGCTCGCCACCCACGTCGGGGCGGTGTCTCCGCTGCATGTTGCCAGCAATGGATTGGCTTTGGGTTTAAGATTGCTGACCGCGTAAAGGTGCTTTTGGGGCGAGGCAAATGATCAGACGGATCCTGGGGCTCGGAAGTATCGCGGTATGTCTGTTGTCGGCAGTTCTGGCCGGAACCGCCCGCGCACAAGAGGTAGTTCTGCGCTGCGACCCCTCCCAAACGGCCGCCGATTTCACTCTAGGGGACGTGATGCACACCGTGAGGGGGCGTTTCGCATTGCAGCGCGGAGAGCTACATTTCGACCCGGCGTCAGGAAAAATCAGCGGTGAGATTGTGTTCGATGCGGCCAGCGGGAAGAGCGGCAATGACAGCCGCGATCGGAAAATGCACAAGGAAGTCCTCGAAAGTGCGCGTTATCCCGAGATTGGATTTCGGCCGGACCGGGTCGAGGGTACCGTGGCCCCGACGGGAACGTCCACCGTTCAAGTGCATGGCATGTTCCGGATCCACGGGGCCGAACATGAAATCACAACTGCTGCAGACGTGAAACCGGAGGCGGATCACTGGGCGATCTCGTCCCATTTTCCCGTGCCCTATGTGAAGTGGGGCATGAAAAATCCGAGTGTGCTGTTCCTGCGAGTGGGAAACTCAGTGGACATCGCGTTTCACGGAACCTGCGGCGTGACGCCGGCCGCTGCCCGGTAGATTCGCTGTCTTCCGCCCCTCTACGAAAAGTCTCCGCCGCACCACTGGGTCACGATATGAGCCAGCACCTTGGTGGCGGCGACCACTTCCTCCAAGTCGACGTGCTCGTTGACGGTATGAGCATCGAAGATATTGCCCGGGCCATAGAGGACGGCGGGCATGTCCGCGTGATTGGTAAAGAGGCGCAGGTCCGAACCGTAGGTGACGCCTTGCACGACTGGAGCTTTGCCAAAGGTTTTCTGGTGGCTGTGGGCGATCATGCGCACGATGGGCGCATCCAGCGGCGTCTGTCCAGATTCGAACTGGCCTTCAAACCATTCGAGTTCGGGGGAATGATCCTTCAACCAGGAATCTGTCGCGGACGCGTGGAGCAGGGCCGCGGCCAGAGCCTGGCGCGCGGCTTCGGTCGATTCTCCCGGGAGCACGCCGAAGCGGCCTTCCACGATCAGTTCATCGGGCACCGTTGAAGGCCACTCGCCGGCGCGAAGGGTGCCGAAATTTACGGGCGCGATGTTGTTGGGGTCTTCGTAAAGCGGGTTTTTGTATTCGATGTGTCGCCGGCGTTCCAGTTCCTGCACGGACTGCAATAGCAGATAAAACTTCTCGATCGCGCTTACCCCGTAAGGCTTCATGCAGGCGTGAATGGCGCGTCCGGAGACCTTCACGCGGAAGGTCAGCGCGCCCGACTGCACCGGGCAGAGATGCAGGCGGGTGGGCTCGGTGATGATGGCCGCATCCGCTTTAAATCCTTTTACGATGGTGGTGAGGGTGCCGACGCCTCCACTTTCCTCTCCGATCACGCTTTCGAGCAGCACGTCCGCGGCAGGCCGGAATCCCATGGCTTGCAGGGCCTGAATCGCGAAGAGGTTCGCGGTTACGCCCGCTTTCATGTCGCAGGAGCCGCGTCCATAGAGCTGGCCATCGCGGATCGCGCCGCTCCAGGGCGACTCCGACCAGAGACTCTCGCTGCTGGTCGGAACCACGTCCATGTGTCCGTTGAGGATCAGGGAGCGTGCTGGCGCCGACTTTGGAGTGTGCCCGCTGCCCGGCCAGCGTCCCACGACATTCAGGCGCTCGCGGAAGGGGACGCCATCGTCGCAAAACGCGGGATGGTGCTTCAGTTCGTCGAGTTCGGAAGAGACCACATCGACGGCCAGGCCGAGCGAGCGCAATTTATCGGCGACGAAGTGCTGCGCCTTTTGCTCGTGGCCGGGAAGGCTCGGCAACTGCACCAAATTCTGCAGGAAGCGGATCAGGTCGTCACGCAGGCCGTCCACTTGAGCAGCGATACTGGGTACGAGATCAGGCATTTTGCAAACCCGAGTTGCAGTACCGGTCTGACAGGTTTCCCATGCGGGCTCAAGAACAGGAGACGATTGCGGTGCTCACTGCTTCTTTCTCGAGTACGCACTGGCGTAGGCAGGCACCGGAATTTCGGGACTGCAGCGAGTGTCAGGCAGGGGGCGCCGGGCCACGGTCTCGAGCGGAATCACCCCCGCCCAGGTTTTGAAACTGTAGTCTTCCTCGTCGTCGATGGGTGGGCCTTGCCGAACCTTGGCCGAGAATTCGGTAATGGGCACGCGCAGGGCAAAAGTCGCCTTCAATTCGCGCTCGTTCGGCTGCCGCGAATCCGCCCAGCGGCCGGGGAGAATGTGCTCGGAAAGCAGGCGCAGCGCGGCGAGTTTTTCGGCCGGATCCTGCACCAGGGTAGCGGTACCCAGCACCACCACGGAGCGGTAGTTCATCGAGTGATTGAAGATGGAGCGCGCCAGCACCAGCCCGTCAAGCAGCGTGACCGTGATGCAGACCGGGAATCCCTTGTCGAGATTACGCAGCATGCGGCTGGCGGCCGAGCCGTGAAGGTAAAGGTTATCGCCCGACCGGCCGTAGGAAGTCGGGATCACAAAAGGCTGGCCGTCGACGACGAAGCCGACGTGACAGATGAAGCCTTCGTCAAGAATGCGGTAAATGGCTTCGCGATCGTAGACGCCGCGATCGGCTTCGCGAACCACGCGGGTGCGCGGCGTGGGGGCGGATGTTTCGGACATGGGTGGAGTGGCTCCAGCGTTCGTGAAGGATGGGGTTGATGGTAGCAGATCGATTTGGTTGTGGGATTTAGGCTCTGGGCTCTAGGCTCTAGGCTTTAGGCTCTAGGCTTTGGGCTCTCGGCGAATCGTGATTTGCACATGTCGGGTTCTTCATGCTTTAACGGGCAGAGTGCTGATGGCTCGAATCAGGCCATTGAGTACTCTTCCTACTTCTGCAGCATGAGTTTCGAGCATGTTTGCTGCGCTCGCGGAAAGATAGTTAAGACGGCAGGCTATTTCGATTTGGGTCTGAACTTCATACACCGACCCGCGAGCATAATTTAGAAACTTGATGAAGTCTTTGTCGGAAGCCCGCCCTTTGCCTTCGGCGATGTTGCTCGGAATCGACGTTGCAGCCCTTCTTACCTGGCTGGTCAAACCGTAACGTTCATCATTCGGCCACGATTGCGTGTGTTGGTAGATCGCCACAACCAGATCCATTGCCAGTCGCCAGGCATGCAGGTCTTCGAAGGTGCCGCTCATCCGGAAAAGGTCCTCGACGAAATTCTAGCCGCTGATCGAAAACCCAACAGGTGACAACAATCACAATGCAGAAGTCCATTCAAACAGCTTGAACCGTATGCTAGAGCCAAGAGCCTAAAGCCAAGAGCCTAGTTCCTAAAGCCGAGAGCCCAGAGCCTAAAGCCCGGAGCCTGCCTTCCTCACCCCAGCCACTGCGGATTATGGAACGTTCCGTCGAAGTCGTGGGAGGTTTTGTAACGCTCGAACTCGCCTTTGCCGGCGGCGGGAGCGGTTTTCGCCAGGAGGCTGGCGATCTCGGCCGGGCCCAGCGGCCGGAAACTGTGAGCCGCATCGATGGCCTGCTGGAGGATTTTCAACGAGTCGCATCCCGTGATGACCACGCTGGTCGGCAAACTCATGGCATAGTGCAGACATTCAATCGGGGTGGCAGTCTTGCTGTTGAGGATGAGTTTGTCGCCCATCGGCTTCATGCCGAGCACGCCGATGTCATGCTTCACCAGGACGGGCAGGACTTTCTTCTCGAAGCTTTCGAAATGCGCGTCCATAACGTTGAGCGGCATCTGTACCGCGTCAAAGGTGAAGTTGTGGGCGAAGGCGACCTCCAGCATCTTGAAATGGATGTCAGGACTCTTGTGGCCGGTAAAACCGATGTAGCGGACCTTGCCTTGCTTTTTAGCTTCCAGGACGGCCTCCATTCCGCCTCCCTCCGCAAAGATACGGGCCGGGTCGGTGTCGCGGATGACCTCGTGGAATTGCAGCAGGTCGATGCGGTCGGTTTGCAGGCGGCGAAGCGACTCGTCCAATTGCTGCTTCGCGGCCTCTTTGGTGCGGCCATCGATTTTCGTCATGAGGAAGGCTTTCTGCCGGTAGCCATCGCGCAGCGCTTTGCCCATGCGCACCTCGCTCTGGCCGTCGTTGTAATCCCAGCAGTTGTCCATGAAGTTGATGCCGTTGTCGAGCGCGGTGCGGATGATGCGAATGCTCTCGGCCTCGTCCTTCTGCATGCCGATGTGATAGCCGCCCAGACCGATAATGGAAACCTTTTCCCCGGAGCGCCCCAGCGGGCGAGTAGGAACGGCAGCGGTTTCGGCTTGCGCACGATTCCGTGGGAGAGTAGTCGCGAGAGAGGCAACCGCAGCAGTCTGAAGGAAGCGCCGGCGATTCATGGAGGAAACTCCTCGAAGCGATTTGCGGAACGAGACGAAATCAAAGTGTAGCCGCAGGAGCCCGCAGCGTTAGTACGGTAAGAACTGTATATCGCGCACCACAAAACGAAAGGGGTCCGGACTCCGCGAGTCGCGAATTCCGAACCCCGAGTCAGTGCGCCGGGCTACCAGTTGAACTTGATCGCGAACTGGAACTGGCGCGGATCGTAGGCCGCGGTCGGCGTGCCCGCATTGGTAAACAGCGGGCTGACCGCGGACACGTTGAACTTGTTGGCGATGTTGAACATGTCGGCGATCAGCTCCAGGTTGAACCGTTCGCCGAAGTTGATGCGCTTGGCGACGCGCAGATCGTCAAATACCGTCCAGGGAGCCACGGCGGCGTTGCGTCCAAAGTTGCCATCGAGCGAAAGCAGCGTGCCGTCGAAATTTAGGATGCAGGATTCCTGAAACACTCCCGTCGGAGAATATTTGGAAAGCACGCCCCCGCCGCATGCGGGATTGACGAAGGTGTTGGGGCGACTGGTCAGCGAGGACAACTGCAGATTGTCGCCGTTGCCGGTGATCACGTTGAAGGGCCGGCCAGACGCGACTTCGACGACCGGAGCGAAAGTCCAATCGCTGAGGAATTTGCCCGCGAACCCGTTGCCCACCTTGCCCGTCTGGTAGACGCCGCTGAAAACAAAACGGTGGCGCTGATCAAAGAGCGAGTTGGAGCGGTCGAAGCCGGGGTAGTAGCTGTCCTGCGGCGTGAGCGTGGACTGCAAGTCGGTGGAGTCGTCTATCGAATGGGAAAGGGTGTAGGAAGCGAGAAATTCGTAGTGCCGGCTGAAGCGCTTGCGCAGGTTGGCGCTGAAGCCGTGATAGATCGAGCTGCCGTTGGAATAGTTGGCATCCATGTCGCCAAAGGGCACGCAGTTGGTGTAGTCGATTCCGCCGGGCCCCGGAACGGGGTTGCAGTTCGCATTAAAACCGGGAATCGAGCCGATCTGGGCGAGTGCCTGCTGCACGCACGCACCGTCGCCTTGCAGATAATGCCCAACCGCGATCGAGGGGTTGAGCCCGGAGGGCCGGAAGAAGTTGACCAGAGCGGCATCGACGTAGCCGGGTCCGCATCCGCTCACGGTGAACGGGCTGGCTGCGGCTTGCCCGGCCGCCCGAGCGGCGAAGAAGTTGGCGGTCAGCAAGTCTCCGCGCACGGTGTTTGCGTTGATCGGCCGGTTGAGATGGCGGCCGCCGTTGAAGTTATAGGCGAGGGTCAGCGCGAACCCACCCCCGAGGTCGCGCTCGATCCCGAAGTGAGCCTGCTGCGAATACGCGTAGACGAAGTTCTTGGCTTGCGGGTAGCCGAAGGGCTGGAAGCCCAACGGCAGGAAGGTCGATGCGCCCGGGTTCGCAAGGTTCAAGTTGAGATAGTTCTGGTTCAGGAGCACCGACTGCGGAAAATTCAGAGCCTGGAACTGCTGCTGGTCCGGCAGGTAGCCGAGGTTTTGGTTTGCCAGGGGAAACGCAGACGGCGTACAGCCGGGCTGGTTTAGCGATCCCTGGAAAATCGGAATGCCATTCAGATTTCTGGGATCCCCGTCGACGCCGGTGCAGGGTGATGTGCCCGCAAAGGCCAACTGCCCGCTGGAGGAGCCGTCCGAGGCGTCGCCCAGGAAGTACAAGCCGAGCAGCGGGTGATCATAGAAAAGGCCATAGGAGGCGCGGATTACGGTTTTGCCGTCGCCCTTGGGATCATAGGCAAGGCCGATGCGCGGCTGGAAATTGTTCTTGTCGGTCTGAATTCCTTTTTGCAATCCCAGCATGCCGTAGGCGGGAAGCGCCAGTCCCTGCGGCGGCTTGAACTTGGGCGGGAACTCCACGTCATAGCGAACGCCAAAGTTCAGGGTGACGTTGGAGCGAACCCGCCAGGAATCCTGCCAGAACAGTCCGAGCGGCTTATTGGTAAACGAGTCACTGGGACTGCCGATGCCCTGAATGAAATCTCCGGGAATGCCCAAACCGTAGGACTGTACGGCAGAGAAGCCTGGAAGACTCTGCTGGATGGACGGCGGCAAGAGGCTGAACAGCGCGCTTGGGATCACGTCGGCGGCGGAGAGCCCTCCAAAATCGTACACACCACCGTAGTTCACCGTAAAGATCGCTTTAATAGGCAGGTAGTTGAAGTCGGCGCCGAACTTGGTGTCGTGCGCGCCGATGGCCCAGGAAAAATTATCGGTGAACTGGTAGCGCTGCTCGGTCCGCTGAATGTAGGAATAAGGCTCGCGTCCAAAATAAGCGAAGCCCGGGATGTTCACCGCCGGGTCGGCACCGCCGGGGATGGCAGTGTTGTAGAAGTACGACAGGCCGCGGCGGGCGTACTGGAAGCGAAATTCGTTCACCTTGTTGTTGCCCAGCGTCCAGGTGTCCTGCACCGTCCCGGCAACGTCGCGATAGGTCTGCTCGGACGTGCGCGAGTAAGCATTCTGCCCGAAAGGCTGAGACTGACCGCCGACCTCAATACCGGTGACGGTGCTGGGGCTTACGTTGGCACGGAGCATGAGGCGGTTGCTGTTGCTAATGTTGTGGTCGAGGCGAAGCGAGTAAAGGCTCGTGCCCTCGAAAACGGGGAAATTTCCAATCTGCGATGCCAGCGTCTGATACGACTTGGGCACCGAGCAGGCGCCGGGGGTCTGGCAGGTGGAGAAAAATCCCGGGAGCCCGCCCATCGCGAGAGGCCAGGCGCCGTTCACTGCCATGCCGGAAGCGGCGCCGACAAGTTCAGAATATTGCTGCAGGAAGGTAACGAGCGGGGGCGGTGGCGCACTGGCAAACTGCTGCAGAAACGCCGCCTGCGGACTGGTTGCGAGAATCTGGAATGATCCCGGAGGCGCCCCAAAGAAAGGCGACGCATCAAAATTGGTCAACCCGAATCCATTTTGCCCAATGCTCGAAAAGCCGGTCTCGTGGCGCCGGGTGGTTTCGTACGAGAAGTAGTAGTAGGTCTTGTCCTTCTTGATCGGGCCACCAAAGGCCGTGCCGGCCTGCACGCGTGTATAGGCGGGATTCGGGCAGGGCGGCGTCAGACACACCGCGAACGGATTCACCGCCTGGAAATTGCGATTACGCAGAAAACCAAAGACGTCACCGTGAAAATCGTTCGAGCCGGAACGGGTAATGATGTTGACCACGCCCCCGGAGGCGCGTCCGTATTCGGCCGCGTAGCCGTTGGTGATGATCTGGAATTCCTGCACCGCCTCCTGCGAGACCGTGGAGCGCACCCCGTTGGTGGAGTTATCGGTAGCGTCGGCGCCGTCCACATTGACCAGGTTCGAGCGCGCGCGCTGGCCTCCGAAGTTCAGCCCCGAAGTCGGCGCGGCGCCAGTATTGGGAGCGTTATCGCGAACCACTTGCGAATCGGTCTGCGCAAAGTTGATGTAGTTGCGGCCGTTGATGGGCAGGTTGTCGATGCGCCGTTGATCGATGGTGTCGGTCGCGGAACTCCGCGAGGTCTCTACCAGTTCCGCCTCCGAACTCACGGTGAGCACGGTAGCCGCGCCGCTGATGTTCAGAGTAATGGGCAAATCCTTCATCTGGCCTACCGTCACGACCTCATCCTTGAGCTCGGCGCGGGCGAAGCCCGGCGCCTCCACGCTGACGGTGTACATGCCGGGAGGCAATGACACCAGGCGATATTCGCCCTCGGTGTTCAGAGTCGTCGAGCGCACAAATGCCCTAGCCTGTTCCTGCGCCGAGACGACGGCATTGGTGACCACGGCTCCCTTCTGATCTTTCACGGTGACATGCAGGTCGCCCGACGCGGATCCTTGGGCAAAAGCCAGGCCAGTACCGATCAGGGCGAGCATCAGGGCAGCTACGATCTTCGACGTGGAATTCATAGGGGTCTCCGGAAAGAACTGCAGCGCCAAAAGGGCGGCGCGGAAGAAGGCGAACTCTATTCACAGGGGGCACGGTTTTGGGACCGCTGAGGTCCCGGTGGTTTGTATATCAGGAGATAGCGGGAAAGCAAGATAAATTGATGACGGGAATAGGGTTAGTAAGAGCGTGGGTTCCACAATGGTAAGGCCGTTCCGCTCATCGTTCGATACCGGAGTCAGCACGCTGCCGGGTCTGGAACGCCCATGCCATGCGCGGAGTGTTGTGGGAGATTCCGAATCGTCCTTTGGTATCGAGCAGTATGATGCCGCCGTGGCCATTCACCCGCGCCTTCAGATAGTTGATGGCCTCCTGCGCGGCCCACTCGGGAGCGTTCCCCGACAAGACTCGATCCACGGACCATTTGGCCAGCACCAGCTTCATGATGGGTTCGCCCCAACCGGTGAGCGAAGCGGCGGCACTTTCATTGTCGGCATAGCAGCCGCAGCCGATCAGCGAGGAATCGCCCAGCCGGCCGGGAGCCTTGTTCAATGTACCCCCGGTGGAAGTCGCGGCCGCAATGTTCCCGCCGGCATCGAGCGCCACGGCGCCGACGGTATCGTGGGAGATTGCGGGCGCGAACAGGTCCGGGGCTTCCTCGGAGGCGTGCGCCTGGTACGTGCGCAAACGCTCCACTTCGCGCGGGATAATGAGTTCACTGTTATCGCAGAGGGGAATTCCGTGCTCGGCCGCAAGACGCTCCGCACCTTCCCCCACAAAATAAACGTGCGGGCTCTCGCTCAGGATCTTGCGGGCGGCACGAATCGGATTGCGCAACCGCTCCACGCAGCCTACTCCGCCGCCTCGCAGCGTGGACCCTTCCATGATGAACGCATCGAGCTGCACTTTGCCGTCGCGGTTGAGAAAACTGCCGCGTCCGGCGTCAAAAGTCTCATCATCTTCCAGTATGACAACCGCTTCTTCGACGGCGTCGAGCGCGGATCCGCCCGTGCTCAGCACTTTCCAGCCGGCGGCCACCGCATGGTTCACGCCCTTCAGGTGAGCCTCGACCATGTCATCGGGAATGGCCCAGGCACCGCCGTGAATTACCAGAACTGGATCGGTTGGCACGTCAACCTCGCAAGGGAAAATGCCGGGATAGTCTAGCACTCGAGCCCGGGGCTTCGAGCTACGAGCTGAGCGGCGCGGTTTCGGCCTACCGGGTTGAGATCGGCGGAAGGTTGCCCGCCGGCGAAGAAATGTCGGGCAGAACTTCCCAAAAGCGAGCGGGTTTGCATTCTTGACGGCGCTGGGTGGGCATGAACGCCGCCAGGATCGGAGGATCTTATGACCGGCACGATGATTCTGAAAAGGGCGGTGCTGACGGCGGTGTTGGGTGTGGGCGCGTTTGCCTCTGTGGCGTGGGGGGCAACCGATCGGCGCTATGAAACCCCGCGCCAGGAACAGCGGGAACGGCGCGAAGTGCGCGATAACGACCGGCGGGACCAGCGCGGAGACAGGCGCTTCGACCGGGATCGCCAGGAACGCCGCGAGCACGAATGGCGCGAGCGTCACGAACGCCGCTACGAGTGGCGCTAGATCCGACAGAACAACATCGACATGAAGCGACGGAGGTGAGCGAGGCTGGGATTTCCAGCCTCGTTTTCTTTGAAGGTCACCGGCTCAATCGAGATCCGGGCACCGCCGACGCCGGGCGAGATTCAGCTACTGCGATTCACCCGACGCCTTCGTAACCACGGGATTTCCCTCGTAGTCGCGCACTTCGACCGTCCCAATGGACAGTTTCTTGAGCTGCTCTTCGATCTTGGCGCGATCTCCGGCGCCGACCACCACCACGTTCTCCGGATGGATATACTTCGTGGCCATGCGCTGCACGTCGTCCGCCGTCACCGCGGCGATGCGGGGGGGCAATTGCTCGTAGTAGTCGAGGGGGAGCTCGTAGACGAACAAGTCACCCACGGTGTTCGCGGTCTGCTCGCCGGATTCGAAACGGCCCGCGAGGGATTGCGCAAAGGCTCCCTTGGCGAGTTTGAGTTCCTCGCCGGTGGGCGCGCTGCCGCGGATCCGCTCCATCTCCTTGAACATTTCCTGGATGGCGGGCCCGGTTGAATCGGTGCGCATCCCACCGCCGGCAGCGAACATCCCGGCGGCGCGCTGGTAGACGAAGAATGAAAAAGCTCCGTAGCTGTAGCCATGATCCTCGCGCACGTTCGTATTAATTCGGCTGGAGTACAGGCCACCCAGAATGTTGTTCATGACTTCGAGCGGGACATAGTCGGGCGTCGAGCGCGCCACGCCCGGGCTGCCGAGCAGAACAAACGTCTGGGGAGCGCCCGGCTTGTCGACGATATAGACGGCGCGGGCGGGCTTGTTCTCGACGGCGGGAGGCTGGTGCCGGGCGGCGGTTCCCTTCCAGCCACCAAAGTATTTCTCGGCCAGCGCCTGCGCTTCGGTGGAAGTAAGATCGCCGGTCAGCACCAGGGCCGCATTGCCGGGGCCGTAACCGTGCTGCCACATTTGCAGCAAGTCGTCGCGGCTGGTCGCGCGCGTGGCGGCAATGGTACCGTCGTTTCGGTATCCGTAGGGATGACCGGGACCGTAGATCATTTTATGGAGCACTCCGATGGCGAGTTGCTCGGGGTCATCCTGGATCTGGAGAATGTCGGTTTCGCGCAGCTTTCGGACCCGCTCGATTTCGGTGGGATCGAACTTGGGATGGAGCGCGACATCGGAGAGCAAGTCGAGCGCGGCATCGACGTTGGGCTTCAGGGTGCGGATATCGACGATAGAGTCATCGCTGTCGGTCACCGCTCGTAGCGAAGCACCAATCTGGGCGGCATCGTCGGCGATCCGGGAGGAAGTGCGGTGTGCGGTTCCCTCCGGCAACATCTCAGAGGTGAAGGAGGCGAGGCCGGGCTTGTCGACGGGATTGGCATCGCTGCCATCCAGCACCAGCAAGTGCGCCACCACAATGGGCAACTGATGTTGCTCGACCAGGATGACGGTCAGCCCGTTGGCCAGCTTCAAACTTTGAGCGGCGGGCAGGCTGAGTTTCCCGAGGGGTTGCGGCGCGGGCGGTTGGGAGCGCCATGGTTCGTCCGGCATGGTGCCGGCGACGGTTTCACTTTTTGCCTTGGCATCCGGCTCTTCCTTGGCGCGGGGAGGATCGTCGACCACGCGATCGCCGGGCAAGCCATAGACGACTGCGCGAGCCGAGGTTTGGAGCTTGTCGGCCGCGATGCGCTTCACGCCTTCTACGGTGGCGAGGTTATAGCGCTCGAGGTCCTTGGGCAGGTAGCCGGGATCGTGCACAAACTGGTTGTACTGGTTAAGGCGGTCGGCCAGGCCTCCAAAACCGCCCAGCCGTTCGAGCCCGCTGATCATCCGCGTCTCAATCAGATTGCGCGCGCGATCGAGTTCCGCCTGGGTGGGTCCCTGGGAGCGTAATTTCTGGAGTTCCTCGTCAATTGCCTTTTCCAGATCCTCGGGCTTCACGCCGGGCTTCGCGGTAGCCTGCAATTCGAACACCGACCCCAGCCGCAGGCTTTGGTTCTGGATGGAGACGTCCTGGGCGATCTGTTTCTCATAGACGAGGGTTTTGTAGAGGCGGCTCGATTTCCCGCCACCCAGGATCTGGGCGAGCAGATCGGTTTCCGCGTCTCCCGGCTGGAAGATCGAGGGCATGATCCAGCCCATGTAGACGCGCGGCAATTCCACCTGGTCGGTCACCTTGGAACGCTTTTCGGCGGTGATCTGTGGAGCAACCGCGGTGATTTTCGGAACCGGAGGTCCGGAGGGAATCGAGCCGAAATATTTCTCCACCCAAGCCTTGGCCTGGGCGGGATCGATGTCGCCGGCGATGGTGAGGCTGGCGTTGTTGGGTGTGTAGTACTGGCGAAAGAATTCGCGAACGTCATTCAGGCGCGCGGCCTCGATGTCGCGGTGGGAGCCGATCACTTCCGCAAAATAAGGGTGGGTCTTGGGGAACAGCTGGTGAAACAGTTCTTCCTCGACCAGCCCGTACGGCGCGTTTTCGACGGACTGGCGGCGCTCGTTGCGGACGACATCGCGCTGGTTGGCCAACCTTTCCTGGTCAATCTTGCCCAGCAGGTAGCCCATGCGATCGCTTTCGAGCCACAGCGCCAGTTCGAGCTGGTTGGAGGGAAGAGTCTCGAAGTAGTTGGTGCGATCGAAGTCGGTGGTGCCGTTGATGTCGCTCGCCCCGGCGGCCTCGAGAAACCGGTCGTGCTCCTTGGAGGCGACGTGCTGCGAGCCCTCAAACATCATGTGCTCAAACAGATGAGCGAAGCCGGTGCGCCCGGCCCGCTCATTGGCAGGGCCGACGTGATACCACAAGTCCACCGCGACCAGGGGAAGCCGGTGATTCTCGGCAAGAATGACTTCCAGACCGTTCTTCAATGTGTATTTCTGAAACTTGATCTGAGGGGCGGGAACCGAAGCGCCGGCTCCGGCCCAAACCGTGCTGTTCAGACACAAAATGCCCAGACACAAAACGACAGCCAAGCGGCGCATCCACGAAACTTCGTGAGTGCCGAAATACTTCCTCATTGAATCTTCTCCAGAAAAGGGCAATGCGAAATTAGACTGGCGCGCGCTAGCAAGGAAAGCAGACCGGCGGAGCAGGCAGGTGTTCAGGCAGCCGACCGGCCGGCCTCGGCGGGCGGGCTCTGGGCACGCTCGGTTTGCAGCCAGGTGTAGTAGATGCGGTGGGCCACGGTGACGGTTGAGAGAACTGCGATGACCCACAGGACGGGCGCCATCCGGTTAAAAACGGCCCCGATAATGAGAAGGACGAGACGCTCCGGACGTTCCATGAACCCGACCTTGCAAGTACCGATCAGGGACTCGGCGCGGGCCCGGGTGTAGCTGACCATGATCGAGCTGATCATCGCCAGTGCAGCCAGGACAACATAGAAAAAACGGCCGCCGCGCGAGTAGTAGACCAACAGGCCTAAGAACAGGGCGGCATCGCTGTAGCGGTCCACCACGGAATCGTAGAAGGCACCGAAGCGGGTCACCTGGTTGCTGGCGCGGGCGACCCGGCCATCGACCAGGTCAAAGAAACCGGCACCGAAGATCACCAGCCCGGCATAGAAGAACCACCGCGCCTGGTTGTAGGCGTTGGCGTAGCCGAACAGGAACGCGGCGACGATATCGATCACCAGTCCCAGGAAGGTGAGGAAGTTCGGGCTGATGCGCGCCAGGGCCATGCGGTTGACGATGGTCCGCAGCAGCTTGCCGCACGCATTTCCGAATGCGCTGGTCCAGGTCATCCGGCTTGACTCTCGTCGAACACGGTGATGAGGCTGAGAATTTCCATTTCGCGATTGCCGTTGGGCGTAACCACCATGGCAGTGTCGCCCACCTTCTTGTTGAGCAGGGCGCGGCCGATCGGCGAGGTGGTGGAGATTTTGCCGGAGCCGACGTCGGTCTCCTCGCTGGTCACCAGCTTGTATTCGATTTCCTCTTCTTTCACGCTGTCATAAACCTTCACCGTCGAACCCAGCCCGACCTTGTCCTTCGGGATGTTGTTCATGTTGATGAGGGAAAGATCGGCGAGCCGCCGGCCCAACTGCCGCAGGCGAGCTTTCACAAACTCCTGGCGTTGTTTCGCCATGTGGTATTCGGCATTTTCACTCAGGTCGCCGAGGGCCACCGCTTTTTTGAGCTCTTTGGGGAGTTCGTGGCTAAGCTCGTGTTCGAGCGCGTTGATCTCGTCCTGGAGCTTCTTCTTCAGCTGCTCAGTCATAGCTTTGGGGGATTATAAACCGCAATGAAGCTGCTAGCTTCCCGCTACTCGCAGTTAGGTCCCTATTTTCCTTACTTCGCTCGCAATCCGCCCGGCAGCCGCGCGCCGGGCCGGTTTTCCGGGGAACAAACAGGCGGCGGCTGGATTCCCCCAGGAAGTCAGATTTCCGTCGTGATAAAAGCAGCGGGCTCTTTCCTTATAGGTGTTTATAGGCAAAGAGATGGCAAAAGCCGCGCCAAATTGCCTTTCCCGCTTGCTTAGGGTAGACTAGAAGGATAGTTGGTCCTTCATAGGCTTTCCGGCGCTCTTAAGGTGTCCCCTCATGATTGGTAGCGACGGTTTCCACATCGGCGATAAAGTTGTGTACCCCAACCACGGCGTAGGAATTATCGAACAGATCAGCAGCCGGACGATCGGCGCCTCGGTCGAAAAGTTCTACCTGCTCAAAATCAAAGCCAGCAGCCTGAAGGTCATGGTGCCGTTCCACAACGTGAACAGCGTGGGCCTGCGGCGCGTGGTTCGCAATGGGGAAATTCAGAAGATCCTTGATTTTCTTACAGATGGCGAGTGCCTGAACAACGCCGACTGGAAATACCGCTTCAAGGAGAACTCGGAGCGGATGCGGACGGGCTCCCTGCTGGAGGTGGCGTCCGTGCTGAAGGGCCTGCTGATGCTGAACCAGTCAAAGCCGCTATCGTTTCGGGAAAAGAAGATGCTGGAACGGGCGCGCTACCTGCTGGTCAGCGAACTGGCCATGGCGAAGAACTGCGAAGAGCGCCAGATCGAGGACCTGCTGTCGAAGGCCTTGTCTTCCAAGCACAAGCTGCGCTTCCCGGAAGCTTCGGAATTCGAAGCTTAGGCCAGTCGCCAGTTTGCAGTCGCCAGTTTTCAGTCGCCAGTCGTTCCAACCAGCTTCCCTCGCCTGGTTTTCGACTTTGGCCGCAACGAACTGATCAGGGCGTCCAACATCTTTCCCGCATCGACTGCCATTGTTTCTTTCCCGCCTGGACTGTCATTGCTTCGAGTCTGCTCGCTACAGCTTGCGGCAAGTAGCCAAGCTGCTTAGCGATGATGGCTTGAGTCTCCAGTTCAATGAGCCTCCGGCAGCAAACACAGGTCTCGCACTCCGCAGACAACGTTCTCCTTCCTTGCGGGTTTTGCGGAGAGTGCAAAACAATACCGAGCCCCCCGCTACGATTTCGTTTGCGTCGCGGGACCGATTCTGCTAATTCTTGCGAGTTTCCGGAGTTCCGCTCTGCTGATCGAGTGTGGTTGCATTCAATGTCTAAGCTGGGAGGGGAGCCCATGGCTTTTTGCAGCTCGTGTGGAACGCAGATACCAGCCGGAGCCACGGTGTGTCCTGCGTGTAACCGCTCGACCACCCCGGTAGCCGGAACCATTCAGACCAACGTCGGTGGGCTTACCGACAATGTTGCCGGTGCCCTCGCGTATGTCACCATCATTCCTGCAATCGTGTTCCTGGTGTTGGAACCCTACAACAAGAACCGAATCATCCGATTCCATTCCTTCCAGTGCATCTTCTTTGCGGTAGCGTGGACTGCCTTATGGATTGTGCTGAACATCATCGCGCACATTCCGTTACTCGGGTGGTTAACCATCCTGATCTGGCCGTTAATCGGATTGGCGGGATTCGTGATATGGATCGTACTTGTATTGAGGGCTTACCAGGGGCGGATGTTTAAGCTGCCGGTGATTGGCGACATGGCCGAAAAGCAGGCGAACGCCGCCTAATCAAACAATCCGGCAAAACAGTCAGTCGGATGACTCAGGCCATCACACTTGTAACCCTTTGGTTAGGAGTGAAATCGAGATTTTTCAAACAGCTTGTTTAAGGCGTCAAAAAACCCGTTCGCATCCTCTACCTGTCCTGATTTGGAACTCCTTGGTCCATCTTCCTGTCGTATCTTCCCCCAACCCCGGTCGAGCCGCAGGACAATGAAAAAGTAGCGTCGCCTCCCCGAAGAGCGCGGTCCCACCGACGATTGCACACCCCCAGAGGCGAGCCTGTGAAGGTCAAATTCATACATTCGGGGCTGGCTGTTTGAGATCAGCGCATATCCAGTAGTTGACCTCGACCGCGGCCCTAGATTCGTCGAGGAGGCCTCTCATGACGCGCCAGCGTAGTCGCAATTCTTTTCTCAGTCTTATTGTCACGGTCATCGTTGTTCTGATCTTGGCGGTCGCTTTTGGCGCTAGAGCGCAAGTGAACGGCGTGGTTTCAAACCCGCCCCAATTCCAGCCGCCGGTCATCTACGACTCGGGTGGATTCGAGGCCGATGGGGTCGCCGTTGGCGATGTGAATGGCGACGGCAAGCTCGACCTCGTGGTGACGAACCATTGTTTGAGCTACGACGATTGTCCTTATTCTGACACTCCCGACGCGATGGGCCAGGGAACCGTGGGTGTGCTGCTGGGCAGGGGCAACGGAACTTTCCAGCGAGTGGTCACCCACGAGGCTGGATATAACCTCGGCCGCGCTCCGCGGTCCCTTCCGGTAGCGGTGGCAGACTTGAATCAGGACGGCAACCTCGACCTGGTCGTGGCGAGCTCTGGTTATCTCGACTCAGACGGCGAATTGCAGCTGTTGTTCGGGAATGGCGACGGGACCTTCCTGTCAGGCTGGTTCGCCGGCTCGCAAGGGTGGCTCGCCGTCTCCGTAGCCGTGGGAGACGTGAACGGGGACAGCCTGCCCGACCTGCTAGTGGCGAACACATGCGCTACCAAGCCAATCTGTGACAACTTCAACTGTGAGTGTGAGACAGGATCGGTCGCAGTGCTGCTGAATACCGGCTTCTGGAGTTTTTCCAGCGCAGGAATTGTTGATTCGAATCTGCGGTGGGCCCGTTCAATATCGGTGGGGGATGTGAACCGCGACGGCAAGCTCGACTTGCTGGTAACGACTAGTGGCGGCGTGGGCGTGGTCCTGGGCAACGGCGACGGAACTTTCAAGCCAGCAATACTCTAGGGCTCGGGTGGCACGGTAGCGCGTTCGTCAGCCTTAGGAGACGTGAACGGGGATGGCAAGCCCGATCTGTTGGTGGCGAACTTGGTTGGACTCGACCCCTCCGACCCCTCGTATTCGAGCGGCGGCGTGGGTGTGCTGTTGGGCAATGGCGACGGAACTTTCAAGCCAGCAATGACCTATGACTCCGGCGGAAGTTACCCCTGGTCGGTGGCAACCGGGGACGTGAATGGAGATGGAAAGGCCGACCTGGTGCTAGGGAACGGTAATGGCACTGCGGGAATCCTACTGGGTAAGGGTGACGGTACCTTCCAGAGCGCTCTGGTTTTCAGCACCGGCGGCGGTGTGCCGGCTTCGGTAGTTCTGGCAGATCTAAATGCGGATGGAAAGCTCGACCTGGTTTTTGGGAACGAGTACGGGGCGGCGAATGGCGATGGCGAAGTAAGCGTGCTGATGGGCAAGAAAGCGGCGTCTACTACCACGCTGGCTTCCAGTCTGAATCCCTCCATCTATGGGCAGAACATCACTTGGACGGCGACGGTGACCACGTTCGGCTCCGTCCCTGCGACTGGCAAAGTGAGTTTTCGCTGGTCCCGCGACGGACGAACCTACGAAATCGGCGGTGCTCCGCTCAATGCCAGCGGTGTAGCCACCCTGACGAGATCGACGCTGAATGTTCCGTTCGGCGCTCCCTATCCCATGGTCGGGCTGTACCTCGGTGACACGATGAACTTGCGCAGTACATCCGGCGTGCTTGTGCAGGATGTTCTCCAAACCAAGACAGTGGCCGCAATTACATCTTCTTTGAATCCTTCATTCCGCGGTCAGCCTGTAACCTTCACTGCCAGGATTACCTCGCCGACTGCCACTCCCACTGGCCCGGTGACCTTCACCGCGGGGAACACGGTGCTGGGAACAGCTCAACTCAGTGGCAAAACGGCACGCTTTACAACCTCAGCGCTGCCCGTAGGCTCAACTAGCGTCAAGGTCACCTATTTTGGCAATTCAAACATCGCTAAGAGTTCGGCTTCGCTGACACAGATCGTGCATTAGCGACGGGATCAGACGCCGCGGTTGTCCGCCCTGGTCAAAACGAGATCACAGATCAGCCGCCCATTGTCTGGGCGGCTTCTTTCGTGTCACGCGGAAAACTGAATCGCGGTGATGGAAGTAACGCCGGAGCGCACGATTGTTGACGAAACCAGCGATTACACGCATTGACCCTAGCTGCCGGGTGGTTTAGGTGCAGTGGGGATTATTCGCCCATTGACCGATCCCACCAGCATGTCGAGTCTCAGCGAAGAGGCATCCCAGGCCGCGACAACAGGCGAGTGTGCGCGTAGAATCTGTGCGCTGGGACCACTGGATCGCACGGTGTAGCGGAAAGGTCATCAACGACACTATCCAAAAGGGGAGGGCTGCGATGAAGACCCATCGAATCGCAGGCGGCGCTGGCGTCCAACTACACGTCGTGGAGACGGGGAATCCACAGGGTCGTCCGATTGTCTTTCTCCATGGCGCCTCGCAGTGTTGGCTGCAATGGAGTCGTCAGATGAATTCGAGCCTGGCCGGAGACTATCGCCTGATCGCACTCGACATGCGAGGTCATGGTCTCTCCGACAGGCCGACCCAGGGCTACGACGACTCGAAGCTGTGGGCGGATGATGTCAACGCGGTCATCAAGAGCCTCAATCTCGATCATCCAGTACTCTCCGGCTGGTCGTATGGTCCGCTTCTATTCCTCGACTACATTCGACACTACGGCGAAGATCGAATCGGCGGCCTTCACTTTGTCGGCGCGGTAACGAAGCTAGGAAGTGAGGAGGCCATTTCGGTGCTCACTCCAGAGTTTCTTGGTGTCGTCCCACAGTTCCTCTCGACGGAGGCGGAAATGAGCGTCCGCGGGCTGGAAGGCTTGTTGGGGCTGTGTTTTGCCCAGAAACCTTCGCCCTCTGAGCTGTATCTGATGCTGGGATACAACGTCTCCGTCCCACCGTATGTCCGTCAAGGGCTGTTCTCGCGCTCTTTCAGCAATGACGATCTGCTGCCGAAGATTCGCAAGCCGGTTCTGATAACGCATGGCGCCAGGGATGCGATCGTCAAACCCGCCGCGGTCGATCAGCACAAGTCAGCGATGCCGCATGCGCAAATTCAGTTGATGGCGAATACGGGGCACGCGGCGTTCTGGGACGATGCACCAGGTTTCAATCAACGCCTGCACGCGTTTTGCGAAAGTCTTTAGAGCCAATGCCTGTGTGTGATGGATGAACGCAGGCCGGGTCGGGGCAAGAGAACGTGTGTCTGGAAACCGACGACTGAAGGCTGGCACTTGGAGGCTGATGACTAAACGACTGGAGTCTGACGAGTGAGAACGGCCTCACTCCCCCAGCCATGTTCCCCACGCCTTCAGCGATTCGACGTGGTCGAAGATGATCTTCATGGCCGCCGTGATCGGAATAGCCAAGATCAGGCCCATGCCTCCCCACAGCCATCCCCAGAACAGCAGCGTCATGGTTACAGCCAGGGGGTTGAGCTGCATGCGGTTTCCGAGGAACTTCGGGTAAAGAACATTCAGGGCAAAGAAATGCAGGGCAACCACCATCACCGAAAGCGCGACCAGGTCGCCGGACTCCAGTTGGCCCAGGCCGACCATGAGCGGCGGAGCTAAAGCGAGAATGATCCCGAGGTAAGGAACCAGGCTGAGAAAACCGCTGATCGCGCCCACGATCAGGAAGAAGGGTAGATGGAACGCGCCAAAAGCCGCCATGCTCACCACCGCCATCAACAAGCCGATCAGCAGGTTGCCCACCATGAAGCTGCGGATCATACGGGAGATCAATCCCAGGGTGACGTAGGCGGTGTGACGATGCTCCATGCGGAACAGCATCACGGTGGCGGAGCGCGCGTGCTGCTGCCAGCTCAACATGAAGTAAATGAGAAATGGAACAAACGTAAGGGCGAGCAGTACTTGCGAAAACGAACCGAAGCCCCGGGTCACCAGGTCAGTAACGGAACTGTTCGCCTGCACCCTGACCACATTTTTGTCTTCGGTGGGAGGGCGGAGCGGGTTCAGCGATTCGGCGCGTTCCCGGACGCTCATCACCGCCGTGCGCATTCGTTCCGAGTATTTGGGCAAGCCCTGTACGAAGTTAGCGGCCTCGTTGTAGGAGACGTACGTGATCCCATACAGCAAGGCCAGGAGAATCAATACCGCGATCGCCGACGACAACCCGCGAGGCAAGCGGAACTGGCCCAGCACATCCACGATGGGCGCGAGGATAAAGGCCAGCAAAGTCGATACCAGGATGACCACCAGGACCAACTCGGCCACGTAACAGATGGTCAGCACGACGCCGATGGCAATGATGATGTGTGCCCAGTCGCGTTCGGGCGCCCGGACGGGCACTGGCGCGGCTTCCACCTGTTCGGACATGCCCGCTATCGTAGACGAATCCCGCAATTCCAGCGCAACATATAATCGCGGAATGTGCCCCTCACCAAACCATGCTCCTCGCCAGCCCGTGATGCGGGTTCTGGGGCTGGACGTGGGATCGAAGCGCATCGGGATTGCAATTTCCGACCCGCTGGGAATCACCGCTCAAGGCCTGAAAACGTTGCAGCGCCAGAACAAGCGGATCGATTTTGAGAAACTGGTGCAACTTGCGCGGGAGCACGAGGTGAGCGAGGTGGTGGTCGGCTTTCCCTTGCGGATGAGCGGCGCCGAAGGCATTCAGGCGGAGAAGATGCACCGCTTCGCCGACGAACTGCGCGAGCGCCTGCAACTCCCGGTGCACCTCTGGGACGAGCGGCTGACTTCGGCCGAAGCCAACCGGCTGTTGCGCGAGACGGAGATGTCGATCAAGCGGCGCGGCCAGGTCGTGGACCAGATGGCCGCGGTGTTGATCCTGCAATCCTGGATGGAGCACCGCGCCCACAAGCAACGAACCTCTTCAACCCCGGAAGAATGGCCAATCTGAAATCTGCAATCTTGATCGGCTTCGGTATCGATTGCGACGATTGGGATGGCAGATTGTGGATGCAGGATTTTGTGGCACGGCGGCGAGTCTTTACGGGACTTCCCTTCCGGGGTACTTACCAGGGTTCATCGACCAACGGTTAACCGGGATGGTTGGAAGTTCATCTAAACTACTCGGACTTGCGAAAACTTTTCACAGTTTTGCTGCTGGCGGCGCTCGGCTTCGGAGCGTGGCTCGCCTGGGGAGTGCTGATTCCGGTCACGCCTCCGGGCCAGAAGTTCGTCATGCTGCGGAGCGGGCTCACCACCCGAAAGATTGCCGCCGAGCTGAAGGCGGCAGGGGTAATCCGGGACGAAAGGGCGTTTCTCGTCTGGCATTTTCTTCATCACAAGCGGTCCCTCAAGGCAGGCGAATATCTATTTGAGAAGCCGGCGACGCTGATCAAGGTCCACAACCGGCTGGCGCGCGGCGACATTTACACCCATACCGTGGTGATCCCTGAGGGCTACACCATGTTCGATATTGCCCAGGCCATCGAACAGGCGGGACTGGGCACGAAGGATGATTTCCTAAAAGTCGCGCGCGGCGACACCGAACTGATCCGCGACTTTGCCCCCCAAGCCACGACGCTAGAGGGCTACCTGTTTCCCGACACGTACGAGTTCACGCGCACCCAGAGTTTGCACGATATCGCCAGCGTAATGGTGCATCACTTCCGGCAGGTTGCCACCACGATCGGCCTGACCGGGGACGTGCCGCAGACGGTCACCATGGCATCGATCGTGGAGAAGGAGACGGCTGCGGCCGAGGAGCGTCCCCTGGTGGCAAGCGTGTACTACAACCGCCTGACGAAGCGGATGGCGCTGGATGCGGATCCGAGCGTGATTTACGCGGAACTGCTTGCGGACACCTACCGGGGGGCGTTGCATCACGACGACTTACAGACCAAGTCGCTTTACAACACGTACCGCTATCCCGGACTGCCCCCGGGGCCAATCGCCAATCCCGGACGAAGTTCGCTGGAGGCAGCCATGCATCCCGCGACCAGTGATTTCCTGTATTTCGTAAGCGATGGTAACGGACACCACCGCTTTGCGCGGAGCCTGGAAGAGCATAACCGGAACGTAAACGCCTTTCGCCGCGCGATTCGACATCAATAGGCGCGGGCGGCTCCGGTTCGTATTTCGTGCAACTTCCTCACGATATACTCAATCTCAGTCAAGCATGATCCGTCTGGCTCCAGCCCGCGCTACCCTGTTTCTCCTACTGGCGGTCGTGCCATTGTCGGGGTGCCTGTTCCGCTCCCGCAAGGTGGAGCGGCAGTTGAGCAACGCACCGCTGAAGGCTGCGACTCAGCAGGAGCTGGTAGACGCGATTAACCTTCAGGCGGCGCGGATCCGCACCATGCAGGCGACGGTCGATATCGACACGTCGGTGGGCGGGGAGAACCGGGGCAAGGTCACGGACTACAAGGAGATTCGCGGGTACGTGCTGGCCCGCAAGCCGGCGATGCTGCGGATGATCGGGCTGCTGCCCATCGTGCGCAATCGCGCGTTCGACATGGTGAGCGACGGCAAGGAATTCAAGCTCTGGATCCCGCCCAAGAATCGCTTCGTGGTGGGGCGCAATGATATGGAGAGCCCGAATCCGAAACAGCCCCTGGAGAATGTGCGCCCGCAGAATCTTTACGAGGCGCTGATGATTCGCGAAATCGACCCGGAAAACGAAATCGCGGTCCTGGAAAACGGGCTCGAGACCGTGCTCGACGCCCGCCGCCATATCGTGGAGCAACCGGACTACGAACTCCTGGTGGTGCGCAAGGGGAAGATGGGCTGGTTTCTGTCGCGGAAAATCGTGTTCAGCCGGACCGACCTGCAGCCCCACCGGCAGTTGATTTACAACGATCGGGGCATCCTGGCTACCGACGTTCGTTACGGAGAATATAAGGATTACGACGGGATCAGCTTCCCGCGACAGACCGAGATCTCGCGTCCCCAGGAAGAGTACGACATCACGCTGAACATCGTGAAGCTGGAGTTGAACAAACCCTTGACGGATGAGCAGTTTGACCTCCAGCAGCCGGCGGGTGCGGACGTGGTTCATCTGGACCAGCAGGCCAACCAGGCGCACGATGCACACGGCGGTGATCCGAAATGAGATATTTTGTCAGTTCGGGCAGCAGAGATGAACACTTAGAGCAGCTTCGCTCGGTAGCACAGGCGAGGGCCTGGGTCCCCGCGGGGTGTTTGATGTTGGCAACCGGCAACGACTACCGACTACCCGCTCTCTCATGATGAACAAAATGATTGTCGGCAATCTCGTGCACCGGCCGATCCGGTCGCTCATCAGCATGGTCGCCATCGCGCTTGAGGTGATGATGATCCTGCTCATCGTGGGCCTGTCACTGGGAATGTTGCGGGATTCCCGCAACCGCACCGCGGGCATCGGGGCCGACGTGCTGGTGCTGCCGCCCGGCTCGTCGTTCATCGTGGGGCTCACGGGAGCGCCCATGCCGATTAAAGTGGGCGGCGTTCTGGCAAAGCTTCCGCACGTGGTTTCGGTTGCGCCCGTCATCACCCAGGTCTCCACCGCGGGCGCGCTCGAAGTGATTGCCGGGATCGACTTGAAGAGTTACGAGACCATGTCGGGTCCGTTCCACTACATCCAAGGCGGGCCGTTTCAGGGACCGGGCGATGCCTTGATCGATGAAGTGCTGGCCAAGTCGAAACATCTGAACGTAGGCGATCCGGTGGACATCCTGGCACACAACTTCCGCGTGGCGGGGGTTGTCGGCCAGGGCAAAGGCGCCCGCAAGTTTCTTCAGTTGGATGTGCTGCAGGATCTGATCGGAGCGAAGGACAAGGCATCGGTTTTTTATCTGAAGCTCGACCACCCTGCGAACGCCGACCTGGTGGTGGACGAAGTGAAGCAGGTTCCCGGCATGGAACGGTACGTGGCGACCTCCATGGCCTACTACCTTTCAATGATGACGCCCAGCAATTATCCGGGGCTGTCGACGTTTATCGATGTGGTGATCGGAATTGCGGTGGTGATCGGCTTCATCGTGATTTTCCAGGCGATGTACACGGCCGTCATGGAGCGAACCCGGGAGATCGGGATCCTGAAGTCGATGGGGGCGTCGAAGATTTACATCGTGAACGTCATCCTGCGGGAAACCGTGCTGCTGGCAGTGGGCGGCATCGTACTGGGCGTTCTGGTAAGTCTGGCGGCGCGCGGCGGACTGGTGCATCGTCTTCCTACCCTGCAGATCATCGTGACTGGCCGCTGGATCCTGAATGCGGCGGCGATTGCGATCGGCGGGGCGTTGCTGGGCGCCTTGTATCCGGCGTACCGGGCTGCGCAGAAAGACCCGATCGAGGCCCTGGCCTATGAATAAAAGCGCTTACAGGGAGCCGCGAAATTGCGGGGGTGGGGCCGTAACTCCAGCAATCCGTTGACAATCCTTCGGAATCTAGGCTATCTTTAAAGCTTCGGGAAGTCATGCGGTTGCCCGCCTGATACCTCTGCGCACTCAGCGCTTGGTGGCACTCAGCGGTCTTCATAAGCTGTTTTAATTTCTGGGAGAGTTCAGATGTCAACCTATTTCCCCAAAGAGGGGGAAATTGCGCGCAAGTGGTATGTCGTGGATGCTGCGGACCAGACCCTTGGCCGGCTGGCCTCGAGGGTCGCCCGCATCCTGATGGGTAAGGAAAACCCGCAGTACACGACGTTCCTTGACACCGGTGACCACGTCATCGTCATCAACGCCGAAAAGGTGAAGGTGACGGGCATGAAGTCGGAGCAGAAGGCGTACCACCACTACACGGGGTACCCGGGCGGACTGCGGACGGAAGACTTCCGCAAGCGCTTCGACCGTAAGCCGGAATTGATTATCGAGGACGCCGTTTCGCGCATGCTCCCCAAGACGAAACTGGGCAAGCAGATGTTCACCAAGTTAAAGGTTTATCGCGGCGACAAGCATCCCCACGAGGCCCAGAAGCCGGAAGCGCGGGTGCTGGCGTAAGGAAGCCACGAGCGTCGAGCTTGGAGCTTCGAGCAAGAACGATCTTAAGAATCTTTGAAAGGTTGGAGTGAAAAGCGAAGGCCGGGCCGGTTGGCCCACGGCTGGAAGCTGGTAGCTCAAAGATCTAATGGCTGAATTAGTTCAGTATTACGGTACGGGACGGCGCAAGACTTCAGTGGCGCGCGTCTACCTGCGTCCAGGCTCCGGAGACTACAAGGTCAACGGCCGCGCGTTCAACGAGTATTTCGTGACGGAAGCCCAGCGCTCGAGCGCGCGGCAACCGCTCCTGTCGACCGACACGGCAGCCACCTTCAACGTGGTCGCCAGGGTTTCCGGCGGCGGGGTCAATGGCCAGGCCGATGCCATGAAGCTGGGCATTGCCCGCGCGCTGATGCAGTTCAACGCGGAACTGCGCAAGAAGCTCAAGGCCGAGGGCATGGTCACGCGCGATTCGCGCGGCAAGGAACGCAAGAAGTACGGGCAGAAGGGCGCCCGCAAGCGCTTCCAGTTCTCGAAGCGCTAAGCCACATCGGCCCCGGGCGGTTTGCCGGTGGCGGGTGCAAACAAGTTTGGCTGACAGCCGATCGCTGGCAGCTGATAGAGGTGTTCAATTCTTCCCGTGCTTCGCGGTGCGGGGACGGGAATGGCAATCCGGAAGAGCAGTTTCGGGTTTCCAGTTTCGGGTATCGAGCAAGCCGTGGCGCTATCGATGGCCCGCTCGAGACTTGAAGCACGAAACCTGAAACGGACTCGAAGGATGCAGACTAATGAGGAGGTTAATTGGCTAACATCACCATGAAGGAGTTGCTCGAAGCAGGTGTTCACTTCGGGCATCAGACGAAGCGCTGGAATCCCAAGATGAAAGAATTCATCTTCGGAGAGCGCAACGGGATTTACATCATCGACCTGCAAAAGACGCTGAAGATGTTCAAGGAAGCGTCGAAGTTCGTGCAGGACCTGGCGGCGGAAGGCAAGATCGTGCTGTTTGTAGGCACCAAGCGCCAAGCCCAGGACGCGATTGCGGAAGAAGCCACCCGCGCCGGCATGTACTACGTGAACCAGCGATGGCTGGGGGGATTGCTGACCAACTGGGTCACGGTCCAGAAATCGGTGAAGCGGCTCAAGGAACTGGACGAGATGGCCACGGATGGCCGCTACGAACTGCTCCCGAAAAAAGAAGTGATCAAGCTCGAGCGCGAGCGCAAGCATTTGCAGGCCAACCTGGCCGGCATCAAGAATATGTCGCGTCTGCCCGATTCGATCTTCGTGATCGACTCGAACAAGGAGCAGATCGCGGTGCGCGAGGCGCGCAAGCTGGGCATTCCCGTGGTCGCGGTGGTCGACACCAACTGCGATCCGAGCGAAGTGGATTACGTGATCCCCGGCAACGATGACGCGTTGCGGGCGATCCGGCTGTTTGCGTCGAAGATTTCCGACTCCATCGTCGAAGGCTCGCAGATGGCGACCGACAAGCAGACCGCCGAGTTGGCCGCGGCTGCAGCTTACAGCGCGAGCGCGGAAGCGGCGCACGGGGCCGAAGAACCCGCTGCCGAAGCGGGCGCCGAGGAGATCAGCATGGAGGACGTGCTGGGCGGCGGGACGAAGAAAGCGCCGGCGGCTGCGCAGGACGTCGCCGACGAGGTTCCGCAGGTCGAAAGCCAGACGTTTTAAACGGAACTGGTTTACAGATTTCGGACCCGCGCGCGTCCCCACGCCGCGGGTCGACTTTTATCAGGGCCATGTGAAAGGCAGCCGGTGGGCGGCGGCGCATCGCAGTGGCCGAACCCGGCATCCAAGAGAAGGGGAAATTTCAGGAAATGGGAACATCGACAGTGAATATCTCGGCAGCACAAGTGAAAGAGCTCCGCGACAAGAGCGGGGCGCCCATGATGGATTGCAAGAAGGCCCTGGCCGAAGCCAAGGGCGATCTCGAGCAGGCGATCGTGCTGCTCCGCAAGCGCGGCACGGCGGTCGCCGAGAGGAAGGCGGGGCGCGTGACCAGCGAAGGCTCGGTGGCCAGCTACATCCACGCCGGCGGCAAGATCGGCGTGCTGCTGGAAGTAAACTGCGAGAGCGACTTCGTGGCCCGCACCGACGACTTCAAGGAACTGATCCACGACGTCGCCATGCACATCGCGGCCAGCGATCCGAAATTCGTTCGCAAAGAAGATGTCACTCCGGAAGCGTACGCGCGGGAAAAGGACATCTTTCTGGCCCAGGCAGTGGCGAGCGGGAAGCCGCCGCACATCGCGGAGAAGATGGTGGCGGGAAAGATGGAAAAGTTCTACGAGGAGGTCTGCCTGCTGGAGCAGCCCTTCATCAAGGACCAGACCATCAGCGTCGGGCAACTGATCGCGACCAAGATCGGCAAGCTGGGCGAGAATATCGCGGTGCGCCGGTTCGCGCGTTTCAAGGTTGGCGAATCGGGCATGACGGTTGCCTTCACCACCGCCAAGACCGACGGCGGCGAGGACGCAGCCGCACCCGTCGCGAAGTAGCTCGGCACGTTTTCAAATTCAGGAGTCCGGGGAGTGCAACTTCAAAGACACTCTCCGGACGCCCTGCACTGCAGGGTTCGGATGTGCGGCTCTACCTCCAACTTCATGTCGAAGACTGTCTTCAAACGCATCCTTCTCAAGTTGTCCGGCGAAGCGCTGGCGGCCGGCCAGGGCTTTGGCGTCGAGTCCGTGCGGGTTCATGAGATTGCCGCGGAACTGGCGGAAGTCCATGCGCTCGATATCCAGATCGCAATCGTGGTCGGCGGCGGGAACTTCTTCCGCGGCGTGGCCGAACAGGCCAAGGAAATGGACCGGGTTTCGGCGGACCACATGGGCATGCTGGCCACGGTGATCAACGCGCTGGCGCTGCAGGACGCGCTCGAGAAACAGGGCGTCCACACGCGCGTGCAGTCGGCCATCGAGATGAACCAGGTGGCTGAGCCCTTCATCCGACGGCGCGCCATTCGCCACCTGGAAAAAGGCCGCATCGTGATTTTTGCCGGCGGGACGGGCAATCCCTATTTTTCCACCGACACGGCAGCTTCCCTGCGTGCCATGGAGATCAAGGCGGATGCCATCCTGAAAGCCACCAAGGTAGACGGCATCTACGACGCGGATCCCATGCTGGTAAAAGACGCCAAGAAGTTCACCGAGATCACCTACATGGACGTGCTGCGCCAGGGGCTGAAGGTGATGGATTCCACCGCCATCTCCCTGTGCAAGGACAACAATCTTCCGATCATCGTCTTCAACCTGAACACGCACGGCAACATCAAGAAAGTTGTCACCGGCGAGAAGATCGGTTCGCTGGTCAGCGCGTGAAAGGCCGTCGTTGGCTGTTGGTCGTGGGTCGTTTGGCAAGTAAGAGTCAAAATCGAGCCACGTTTCAAAGACATTCTGTCCGGCTCAGTCTTTAGAGTAAGCTTCGCGGCTGCCAATTCAGGATTCGCCAACGACCAACGACCAACGACGGGGTTTATAATTCTGCGTTTTGATCCTGCGTACTATTTGGAGCTGACATGGCCCAAGCGACGATGGCTGCCGTTCCAGGACTGAAAGAGGTCTACGTCCAGTTGAAAACCCGTATGGACAAGGCGGTCGAGGCCTTCCGCAAAGAAATGGCGGCCACGCGGACCGGGCGGGCGTCGGTTCGCATGCTGGATGGTGTCAACGTCGAGCTTTACGGATCGCACATGCCCCTGAACCAGGTGGCCACCGTGCACGCTCCGGAGCCACAATTGATCACGGTGCAACCCTACGATCCGACCGCGCTGGGGGCGATCGAGAAGGCCATCCGCACCGCGGACCTGGGCCTAAACCCGATGAACGATGGGAAACTCATTCGCGTGCCGGTCCCGGCCCTGACCGAGGAGCGCCGCCGGGACATGGTGAAGCACCTGCACAAGGTGTTGGAGGAGCACCGCACGGCGGTGCGCAACATCCGCCGCGACGGCAATGACGCCATCAAGAAGGCCATGAAGGACAAGAAGATCACCGAGGACGAGGAGAAGCGCGCGCTCGACGAGATCCAGAAACTTACCGACGACGAGATCAAGAAGATGGAAGACATGAGCAAAGGGAAAGAAAAGGAAGTGATGGAGATCAAGTAACCGGTCTCGAGTCGCCAGTCTTCCGCAAGAACCTTGGAAACGCCGCGCTCCGCACGGCTTTCACTTTTGCGAAGGAGTTCTCCCCGGGGTCGGCCCCTCGACCACCATCGGCCCTTCCCGCGTTTGTCGCCCGTGACTTCTACGATCGGTAGCCTGGCGTGGCAGCGCGCCCAGGGGTGGTTGCCGTCATCCCATTTTCCCCGCCGGCGGGATCCGGTTCCGCGGTTCTCCCCGTCCGATCCCAGACCACGCAGTCCACGATTACTGACCGTATAATCAGAAGACCATGAAGAAAGTTGTTCATGCCGCCTGCCCTCACGATTGTCCGGACGCGTGCGGTGTGCTAATCACGGTTGAAGACGGGCGCGCCACCAGGATCCAGGGCGATCCCAGCCATCCGGTTACGCGCGGCTTTCTGTGCGCCAAAGTGGCAAAGTATCTCGACCGGGTGTATTCGCCGGAGCGTGTTCTCTACCCCATGCGCCGCGTGGCACCGAAGGGCAGCGGCCGCCGGGACGCGAACGATTTCGAGCGAATTTCGTGGGAACAGGCCATCCGCGAGATCGCAGCCCGTTTCGCAGAAATTTCTTCGGAGTTCGGCGGGGAAGCCGTCCTGCCTTACTCCTATGGGGGCACTCTGGCAGCCTTGAGCAGCGCCTCCATGGACCGCCGTTTCTTCCACCGCCTGGGCGCGTCGCAACTGGAACGAGCCATCTGCTCGGCGGCTGGCGAGGCCGGACTGAAATCGGTGCTGGGCGTGAAGCTGGGCACGGAACCGGAACAATTCCGCGAATCCCGCTACATCCTCGCCTGGGGCGCCAACATTCACGGCAACAACGTGCACCTGTGGCCCTTCATCGAGGAGGCCCGGCGCGCGGGCGCGCAACTGGTTGTGATCGATCCGTATCGGACCCGCACGGCGAAGTGCGCGGATTGGTATCTGCCCATCAATCCGGGGACGGACGCAGCCCTGGCGTTGGGCATGATGCACGTCATCCTCGCAGAAGGCTTGCACGACGCCGATTACGTCGCGAAGTACACCACCGGCTTTGAGCAACTGCGCGAGAAGGTAAAGGACTATCCCCCGGAGCGAGTGGCGCAGTGGACGGGGATTGCCGCAGCCGACATCGTGAAACTGGCGCGCGAGTATGCGACCCATCGCCCGGCGGTGATTCGCGTGAATTACGGCGTGCAGCGCTCCGAAGGCGGAGGCATGGCGACGCGGGCGATTGCGATGCTGCCATGCATCACCGGTTCCTGGAAGGAAGTCGGCGGCGGCCTGCAGCTTTCGGTCAGCGGGGCCTGGGATCTGAACCGGGCTGCACTGGATCGGACCGACCTCATGCAAGCCACGCTGGGGCGTCCCGCCCGTGTGGTCAACATGGTGGAACTGGGCAAGGCGCTTAATAGGCTTACCGACCCGCCCATCAAAGGCCTCTTCGTATACAACTCGAATCCCGCGGCGGTCTGTCCCAACCACAACGACGTGATCCAGGGACTGAAGCGCACGGATTTGTTCACCGCGGTGCACGAGCAGTTTTTCACCGACACCACCGACTATGCCGATATCGTGCTGCCGGCCACGACCTTCTTCGAGCAGAAAGACCTGCAAACCGCGTACGGTCACTATTACCTGCAAATGTCGAACCAGGCGATTGCGCCTCTGGGCGAGTGCCGGACGAACGTGGAGGTTTTTCGGGCCCTGGCCCAGGCGATGGGGTTCGAGGAAGCCTGCTTCCGTGAATCCGTGGACGAAATGATCGATGAAGCCCTGGATTCCAGGAATCCATGGCTGAAGGGCATCGATCGGAACCGGTTAGAGAACGAAGGGCATGTTCGGCTGAACTTCGAGAACTCGCGACGGCCAGGCGGTCAGGCCCAGCCGTTCCTTCCCTTCGCGCAGGGAGGATTCCAGACCCCGAGCGGGAAGGCGGAGCTGTACAGCAGCGCGCTGGCCGCCCAAGGGCTCGACCCGGTCGCGGAGTTCATTGCTCCGCAAGAGTCGCGTCACGGGACGGGGCGGGAGTCGTTTCCGCTCGAGTTGCTGGCCCGCAAGGCCGACAATTTCCTGAATTCAACGTTTTCGAACCTTCCCTCGGTGCAGAGTATGGAGGAATCGGGCCTTCTGGAGATCCATACCCGGGACGCGGCTCAACGACGCATCTGCGACGGCGACGCGGTGCGAGTGTTTAACGGCCGGGGGACAATGCTTTTGCGAGCACGGGTGAATGGGGCAGTCCAGCCGGGAGTGGTAGCCGCGGCATTGAATTGGGCCAAGCTTACCCCGGGTGGAAGTAATATCAACGTGCTGACTTCAGAAAAACTTACTGACATGGGCAACTCGGCCACGTTTTATTCCGTCTTGGTTGAGGTGGAGTTGGCGACGCCGACCCCTTCGTCGAGATAACCACAGTAAAGAGTAGGCCGGTACTTGGACGCTGCCCATCGGTCTACCGTATAATTGCCGTTTTCCTAACTCCCAGAGGCCGAGGTAGTAGCGATTCTCTTTCGCTTTCATCCGGATATCCCTGTCACGCGCCAGAGTGGGCCCACCCACTCGACGAACTCGGCGTCCCCATCCCATTCATTTTCATGCTGTTGGGAATCGACGCGCGGGAGACCAGGACGTATGCTCGCGAGCTTGTTGCTCGCGCTGGTGGTCTTGCTTTGTCCGCGCGGATGGGCCCAGCAGGACCTGGTCACGGAAATCGTGATTCATGGCAACCGGCGCATCCCGGCCGATACGGTGAAGGCCCGGATCTTCACCCATGCCGGAGATGTGTACGACGCGGCCGGTCTGGAACGGGATTTCAATTCCCTGTGGAATACCGGCTACTTCGAGGACATCCGATTTGAGCGCGAGCAGACCCCCAAGGGGTGGCGGATCCACGTGTACGTCAAAGAGAAGCCGACTATCCGTGAAATCAATTACAGCGGTTTGAGTTCGGTTTCCACCAGCGACGTTCTGGATCGCTTCAAGGAACGCAAGGTCGGGCTGTCGGTCGAGAGCCAGTACGATCCGACGCGCATCAAGAAGGCCGAGGTCGCCATCAAGGAACTGCTGGCCGAACACGGCCGGCAATTTGCGACGATCCGCTCCGAAGTCCGGCCGATTCCGCCGGCCGCGGTAGGAATCACGTTTGTGGTCAAAGAAGGCCCGAAAGTCAAAGTCGGCCGGATCCGGTTTCAAGGGAACAGGAACATCAACAGCCGGACCCTGCGGGCGGCGATGAAGAATCTGAAGCCCATCGGCGTGCCGCATTCTATCTTTCTCGAGAACATCTTCGCCAAGACCTACGACGCGACCAAGCTCGAAGAAGACACCGAGCGGGTCCGCAACGAGTATCAGAACCGCGGTTTCTTCAAAGTGCTGGTGCAGGACCCTAAAACCGAAATTCATGACACCGGCCACAGCGGGGTTCACGTCCCGCTGCTGCAGAAGGGACCGGGCAAAGCGGTCGATATCACGATGCCGATCGAGGAAGGCGACCGCTACAAGCTGGCCAGCATCACCTTCAAGAACAACAAGGCGATCACCAACGCCAAGGCGCTGCGCTCGCTGTTCCCGATCAAGGATGGCGACGTTTTCAGCCGGGAGAAGGTCGGCAAAGGACTCGAAAATCTGCGCAAGGCGTATGGCGAATACGGCTACATCAATTTCACTTCCGTCCCAGAAACCAAGTTTGACGACGAAAAGAAGCTGATTTTCCTGGATATTGACGTCGACGAAGGCAAGCAGTTTTACGTGCGCCGCATCGAGTTCCAGGGCAACACGACGACGCGCGACAAGGTAATTCGCCGCGAGATCGCGCTGGAAGAAGGCCAGGTCTACAACTCACGCCTGTGGGAGTTCAGCCTCTTGCGCCTCAACCAGTTGGGCTACTTCGAGCAACTGAAGCCCGACGATCCCAACACGACCGACAAGAAGCTTGACGAAAAAGAGGGCAGCGTCGATCTGGCGTTGAAGGTGAAAGAGAAAGGCAAGAACAGCATCGGCCTCAACGGCGGCGTGAGCGGCCTGGAAGGGGCCTTCGTCGGCTTGAGCTATACCACCAACAATTTTCTGGGACTCGGCGAGACGCTGCAGATCCAAGCCAGTATCGGGAACCTGATGCGCAGCGTGCTGTTCGGCTTCACCGAGCCTTACCTGTGGGATCGTCCTTTGCAGGCCGGGTTCACCGTGTACACCACCCGAACCAGTTACAACCAGGCGAGGCAGTACGCGATTCTGAGCGGACAGCAGTTGAACTTGCCGTCCTATTATCTGCAGAACCTGCAGAACTATACCCAGTCGAGCACCGGCTTTACGTCTTCGCTGAGCTATCCTCTGCACCGTTCGTTGAAGCGGGTGGGAATCACATACTCGTTCGATGATTCCTCGCTGATTGCCCTGAGCGATGCGTCGAAGGCTTTGTTCACGAACCTGGCGTTTCGAGGAATTTCGGGCCCGAATGCGCTGACCGGCATCATCACCAGCAAGATCCTGCCCAGCTTTTCCATCAACACGCTGGATGCGTCCTACCAGCCGCACAGCGGCAAGCAACTCTTCGTGGGCGGTGAACTTGCGGGGCTGGGGGGCACGGTGAAATCGGTGCGCCCGATCATTCAGTACAAGCAGTTTTTCCCGATGCAGAAGCGGCGCAACGCCATCGGGATCAACTTCCAGGGGTCTTTCCTCACCGGGTACGGCGGCCTGGTTGCACCTCCGTTTCAGCGCTTTTACATGGGCGGGGAAAACGATCTGCGCGGATTTGATATTCGATCGGTATCGCCGATCGCCTTCCTGCCCAACAAGGCGGTCATCAACTTAACGAATCCAGATGGAACCGTGGTGCTGAAGGATCCGGCGAACCCGCGCTCGGGAGCCTACTCGATTCCGCTACCCATCCAATCGATCGTGCAGCCCGGTGGCGACCTGAACGTGTTCGGCAACGCCGAGTACCGCATTTCGATTGTCGGGCCCGTCACGCTGGCTCCCTTCATCGACATGGGCATCGATCCGATTGTCCGGCAATCCCAGTTGCGCATCAATCCGGGACAACTGAGCGATATCAACAACACGCCGTTCGGGTGCCCGCAGCTGGATATCGCGCTGAATTGCGTGGGCGGGGAAAAGCTGACCTTTTCGCAATACCTGAAGCCGGTAGCCGGCACCAACTGGACGCCCCGTATGTCGACGGGCTTGGAGTTGCAGGTCATGCTGCCGGTGATCAATGCGCCGTTCCGAATCTACTGGGCCTACAATCCGCTGCGCCTCGATTCCACCGCCACGGCACCGACGTCGATCACGCGCAGTATGTTCCCGGGGGCGACTGCCCCGTTCCTGTTCAAGGCGGCCGGCGACTATACCTACACGCAAGCCATCAACACGTTTGGCTCGAATTTCACGCTGCGCGAGCCGCGGAAGACGTTCCGCTTCACGGTGGCGACGACCTTCTAAGGGCACGCGCGAGGGAGACGGAGTTCGAGGTGGGTTTGACGGTAAGTGCTATAATGACACGACTTCGCCCTGAGAATCAGAGTCGGGGTATGCTGCCACGCATATCAGGTTCGGGGTGTGGAGCTGAAACACAGCTCCCCTGTCCCGGTTGCGAGTAATGGACGGCTTCAAGACCCGGTCAACCTAGTGGCACGGCCCAGCGTAGGCCTGGGAACAGTGACGTAAGCCAAAATTTCCCGGAACAATTTCCAAGGAGTACAAGCGATCCAATGAAAAGCAAGTTCACGCGCATTCTTCTGGCCATGGCCTTCGTAATTTCGGTTGCGGCCCTGGCTCAAACCGGCAGCGCCAAGGCAACGCCAGCCGCCACCCCCGCTTCGCCCGCGCCCACAGTGACCGGAACCGGCACCAAGGTTGGCACCATCAGCATGGAGCAGGCCATCTTCGCCACCAATGAAGGCCGGCGCGATTTCGAGGCGCTGAGCAAAAAGCTGGAACCCAAGCAGAATGAACTGAAGGGCCAGAACGACGAGATTGAGAGCCTGAAGAAACAGCTCAATACCCAGGGCGACAAGCTGAATGAAGAGGCTCGCGCCAACCTGGTGAAGCAGATCGAGACCAAGCAGAAGTCGCTCGATCGGCAACTGCAGGATGCCCGCGAGGACGCGCAGAACCAGCAGAACGAGATCGCCCAGCGGATCCTTCAGAAGCTGGGGCCGGTGCTCATCAAATACGCTACCGACAACGGGTTTGGCATGATCGTAGACACGTCACAACCGTGGCCGCAGAGCCCGGTGGTATGGTGGGGCGAGTCGGTCGACGTGACCAAGCCGGTAGTCGACGTTTACAACTCCCAGTCTGGAGTGGCGCCTCCGGCCACGACGGGGACTGCGAAGCCGGTGACCTCCAAGCCGGCAACCCCGGGCGCCAAGCCGACAACGCCGCCGGTAAAGCCCGCGGAGCCACCGAAATAACGCTGACCCCGACACCTCCGGTGTCGCAAATGTTCCTGAAGGCCGCGCCCATCGCGCGGCCTTTTTCTTTCGGAAGTAGCAGCCGAGCGCAGAAGCGGCGGTGTCCTTACAGCTAGCAATTTCCTGCCTGGAGGTCACAATGTTTGCCGACAGTCTGCTTGACTCCCACTTTACCGGTCGCGGCCAACGCGGCTGGACAACGCTAGCGTCGTTTGCGGTGCAAACCATGGGCATCGCGATTCTGCTGACCCTCCCCCTGGTTTACACCGAAGGCCTGCCTAAACTGCATCTGGTATCGATGAGCGCGCCCTTGCCGCCGCCCGGTCCGCCACCCCCGGGACCAAATCATCCCGCGGCGAATCCCGGCCAGAGCAACATCTTCCATGGCATCGTCGTGGCGCCATCGAGCATCCCCACGATCGCGCGCCACGTTGTGGACGATGCGCAACCGCAAGATGCGGCTCCGTGTGCGATCTGCGTGCCGGGCGCAACGGGGGAGGCGTCGAACCCCAATCCGGTGGCCGGGTCCATTGGAATCGCGCCTGCGATTGTCCCCCTCCCGCCCAAGCCGACGGCCCATCCACCGCGGATCTCGACCATGATGGAGGGCAATCTGATTTACAAAGTGCAGCCGATTTATCCGCCGCTGGCGCGATCCGCCCGCATCCAGGGCGCGGTTCATCTGCGAGCCATCATCAGCCGCAGCGGCACGATCGAGAACCTGCAGGCCATGGACGGGCACCCCATGCTGGTTGGGGCAGCGATTGATGCCGTGAGGCAGTGGCGCTACCGGCCCTACGTGTTGAATGGCGACCCGGTGGAGGTCGAAACCCAGGTCACGGTCAATTTCTCGTTGTCGTCGGGTGGTTAGGCGGAACGGAAACCGATCGGAGCCGTGCCTGGGGGTAAGGGTTTGCGAGAATCGCATCACGATAGCAACATGGGGTGGCAGTCTCTGTGAAGTTGGGAGCCGATATAATCGCGAGGTGAGTTCAGCGACGCTCGACGTAGCCCCGCGGCAATCGGCGCGGCCCACCTGGGCAGAAATCTCGCTCTCCGCGTTGACGGAGAACTTCCGGGCCGTGCAACGCCACGTGGGTCCGCGCGTGGAGGTGTGTGCAGTCATCAAGGCTGACGCTTACGGACACGGCGCCACCCCGTGTGCCTTGTCCCTCGAAGCGGCGGGCGCGAAGTGGTTTGGCGTGACCACAACCGACGAAGGCATGCCCCTGCGATCCGCCGGACTGCGCGGCCGGATTCTGCTGATGACCGGATTCTGGCGGGGCGAAGAGGAGGAAGTCGTTCGCCAGAACCTGACGGCCACGGTATGGGAACCGTGGCACGTGGAGGTACTCGGCCAGGCTGCACAACGCCTGGGTGCAAGGCCGCAGCCCATTCACCTGAAGATTGATACCGGCATGGGGCGCCTGGGCGTCACCCTGGCCGAGCTGGCCTCGATGTGCCGGACCATCCAGCGATCTGGTCAGGTTGTTCTGGAGGGCGTCTCAACGCACTTGGCTTCATCGGAAGTGCTGGATGCACCGGAGACGCAACTTCAGGTCGAGAATTTCGAACGGGCTCTGCGCATCGTGAAGGAAGAGGGCCTGGCTCCCGAACTGTGCCACATGGATAACACCGGCGGCATTCTGGCGCGACCCGACACGTGGAAGAACATGGTGCGTCCCGGCATCGCACTTTACGGCTACTCGCTGCCGTTGCGGAGGACGGAAGGGCTGGTCGAGAGACGCGCCGCATTGTCTCTTCAGCCGGCACTTACGTGGACAACCCGGGTGATCTCCATCCGACAATTCGGCGCCGGGCGGGCGATCGGGTATGGGGGAACGTACACCACGGCCAAGCCTTCGCGGATCGCAGTCTTACCGGTGGGATACGCGGATGGCTACCGCCGGGCGCTCTCGAATCGCGGGCGGGTCATCCTCGGCAGCGCGTACGCTCCGATTGTGGGGTCCGTCTCCATGGATCTGACCCTGGTGGATGTCACTGAGATCCCCGAAGCTGCGGTAGGAGATGATGTCGTGCTGATCGGCAGCAGGGGCTCGCTGAGGGTAGACGCGGCCGAGGTTGCCGATCTGTGCGGAACCGTGCCCTACGAAATTCTCTGCGGGATCTCCAAGCGCGTGCCGCGCGTCCATCTTCCGTAAGCGCGGGCCTCGAAACGACCACTGGATGCAGCATTTCGCCGCTGGCTGCGGCCGGGCTGCTTTGTCCGCATCCCTTTGCTATATTTCAGGTTAGACATGCCTAGCCGCTACGCCAAATGGATGTATGACTGGGAAGACCGCCTGACTTCGGTGGACAACAATCGCGTGGTGCGTGCGCTGGACTGGGGAATCGAATGGACCCAGGACTGGCCCTGCCGGAACGGGGTTCAAGCCGGACAAGTGCCCAGCGATGCGGAGAAATTTTTCGCGGACTACAACCAGCGGATCATCGCCAACAGCGACGAATTTTATTCCTACCAGGTGCCGAGCGATTTCCGGGTGGAGAGCCGCGAGGTGCAGGTATTCAGCACCCGCGAAGTTCCCGATCCGAAGCTGGAGGAAAAAGTCCGTGGAACCCACGCGGGCTTTTTGCGGTTCACTTCGCCGGTGCGAACTCCCTTTCCAGAAAACAACCTGGTCAATGCACGGTGGTTTCCTGCCCGGGGACGGCGCGCCGTCGTGCTGCTACCGCACTGGAATGCGGATGCGGTCGCGTATACCGGCCTGTGCAAGGTTCTCAATATGCTGGGCGTTTCGGTGTTACGGCTGACGATGCCGTACCACGACATCCGCATGCCGGCGGAGATCGGACGGGCCGACTATGCCGTTTCCGCCAATATCGGACGCACGCTGGACGCGGTGCGTCAGGGAGTGATCGATATCCGCTGCTGTCTGGACTGGCTGGAGCAACAGGGATACCGGCAGCTCGGGCTGATCGGCACGAGCCTGGGTTCGTGCTATGCCTTCATCGCCAGCGCGCACGATCCCCGCATCCGAGCCGCGGCCTTCAATCACGCGTCCACATACTTTGCCGACGTGGTTTGGCACGGGCAATCCACGCGCCACATCCGGCAAGGGATCGAGAAGGCAATCGACATCGAGCGCCTGCGGCGGATCTGGCTGGCGATCAGCCCCATGGTGTACTTCGACAAGTTCGCCCGCTACCGCAAGAAGTCGCTGGTCATTTATGCGGACTACGACTTGACGTTTCTGCCGGAGTTTTCCCGCCAAGTGGTCAATGAATTTGCCGCGCACCAGCTGGACCACAAGGTAGTGGTGCTGCCCTGCGGCCACTACACCACGGGGGAAACGCCCTATAAATATATGGATGGGTGGCAGCTGGCGTCGTTTTTCCGAACGGCGTTTGAAGCGTAGAATCGAAATGTTCGGAACGCGAGCAGCGCCCGCGCGCCGCGATCACACGAATGACGACCTTGACCGCAGCCAGCCAGGAATACCGTAAGGGCGATTTCCTGATCAGCACCGACCGCGGCAGGTTGGATGTCGATGCCATTCATGAATTTCTGACGGCTTGCTACTGGTCCGCGGGCATTCCGAGAGACACAGTCGTTCGCGCCATCGAGAACTCCCTGTGTTTTGGTTTGTATCGCGCAAACGAGCAAGCCGGATTCGCCAGGGTCATCAGCGATTACGCTACCTACGCCTACATTGCCGACGTTTTTGTGCTGGAAGGGTACCGTGGTCACGGGCTCGCAAAGTGGCTGATGGAATGCATCGTGTCGCATCCCTCCCTGCAGGGATTACGGCGTTGGGCGCTGGCGACCCGGGACGCGCATTCACTGTACGCGCAGCACGGTTTCACGCCCCTGCGAGCGCCGGAGCGGTGGATGGAATGCTTTAATCCCGACGTCTACGCGAACTTGAGTTCCTGAGCTGATCAGCGCAGCCCTGCATGACCGGAGACTGAGACATGAGCAACAATCCCATGTATCGCGCCTTGCACGAAACCGACCCACAAATTGCCGCGGCCATCGACAATGAGACCCGGCGCCAGCACGAAGGCCTGGAGCTGATCGCCTCCGAGAACTTCGTGAGCGAAGCAGTGCTGGAAGCCGCGGGCTCGGTTTTCACGAACAAGTATGCGGAAGGCTATCCGGGCAAGCGCTATTACGGCGGATGCGAGTTCACAGACGTGGTCGAGGAACTGGCGCGCTCGCGGGCAAAGCAACTGTTCGGCGCCGAATATGCCAACGTGCAGCCCCACGCAGGATCGCAGGCAAACATGGAGGCCTATGCGGCGGTTCTGCAGCCGGGCGACACCATTCTTGGCCTCAATCTGGCTCACGGCGGCCATCTCACCCATGGACACCATCTGAATTTTTCCGGGAAGACTTATAAGATCGTCCCCTATGGAGTGACTAAGGAAACGGAAACCATCGACTACGATGAGTTGGAGCGCCTCGCCGAAAAAGAGCGTCCCCAGATGATCATCGGCGGAGGCAGCGCGTATCCACGCATCATTGATTTTGCGCGCATGCGCCAGATAGCCGACAAGGTGGGCGCGATTTACCTCGTAGACATGGCCCATTTCTCCGGCCTGGTCGCGGGCGGAGCGCACCCGTCCCCGGTCCCGCACGCGCAGATTGTGACTTCGACGACGCACAAGACTCTGCGTGGTCCGCGATCGGGCATGATCCTGGCCAAGGCGGAACTCGGCCCCGCAATCGATAAGACTGTGTTTCCCGGGATGCAGGGCGGCCCGCTGGTGCACATCATTGCGGCCAAGGCAGTTTGCTTTCTGGAGGCGATGCAGCCGGAGTTCAAGGTGTACGCGCGGCAAGTCGTGGCCAATGCCAAGGTGCTGGCGGAAACCCTGGCCGCCGAAGGCTACCGCATCATCTCGGGAGGAACCGACACGCATGTGATGCTGGTAGACGTTTTTGCCAAGGGCATGCTGGGCAGCGAAGCGGAGAAAGCTCTGGGCGAGGCCGCGATCACGGTCAACAAGAATGCAATTCCCTTCGACACCAACCCTCCGATGAAGCCCAGTGGCGTACGCATTGGCACCCCAGCATTGACGACGCGTGGCATGAAGGAGACGGAAATGCGCCAGGTCGGGCGCTGGATTTCCGAGGCGCTGCATCATCGTACCGAGACCGACGTGCTGGCAAAGATCCGCCGTCAGGTGCTGGAACTGGCCGAGGGCTTTCCGCTTTATGCCGACCGGCGGGCAAAAGCCCAGGCCGAAGTACGGGCATAGTCTCGACCACGTCCCGCGGGCGCTCCGCCCCTACAGCGAAATCCTTAGATCGCGCCGTCTTACTGTGTTTAAATCGTGCCGTGAAGATTGCCATCGACATCCGTCGGATGACGGAGTTCGGCATCGGTACGTACACGCGGAACGTGGTGCGAGCACTAGGGCGGCTGGATCGGCACAATAAATACTTCCTCATCGGGTCGCCGGAGAAGGTCAAAGAGATTGGCCCGTTACCACCGAGCTTTCACACTGTGCCCCTGCTTGAGAGCGACACGACGTTCAAGGGCTATTTTGAATTTCGCACCATTCTGAAACGTCTGCAAGTCGACCTGGCCCACATTCCTCACCTGTTCTGGCTTCCGCGGTCGCTGCCCTGTCCCTACGTGATGACCGTGCATGACCTGCTCGAACACATGTCGCGATCGAGAGGTCATTCCGGGCTGCGGCGTTCGATGCACTACCAGCTGACCCGGCGAGTGTTAAAAGGAGCCGCGCGCATCTTCGCGGTGTCGCATTTTTCCAAGAGTGAAATCGAGCAACTGTTTGGCATTCCCTCCAAGCGAGTCGAGGTTGTCTACAACGCCATTGACGAACGCTTTTTGCACGGACATGCCAGCGATGCGGATCGCCAACTGATCGCCGAACGCTATCTGGTGACTTATCCCTTCCTGCTCTATGCTGGCCGCATCAGCCCGCACAAGAACCTGGTGCGAATCATCGAAGCTTTTTCTGCGCTGCGGGGCGAGTTGGAGAAAGAAGGGAAGTTTCCTGATTTAAAGCTGATCATCATAGGGGACGACCTTTCTGGCCATCCCGATTTGCGACGTACGGTTATCCGAAGCGGGGTACACAACGACGTCCGATTTTTCGGGTTCGTGCCCATCGAAGTTCTGCGGATTTTCTATGATGTCGCGAACGTGTTCCTGTTCCCGTCGCTGTATGAAGGGTTTGGGCTGCCACCGCTCGAAGCCATGGCCCACGGAACGCCGGTCGTCACCTCGAACACCTCATCCCTGCCGGAAGTGGTGGGCAACGCGGCTGTGCTGGTGAATCCGGAGAATGTGTTCGAAATCATGCGGGCTACGCATCGCGTCCTCGTCGACCAGACCCTGCGCGACAAACTGAAGGTGCGAGGATACGAACAGGCCAAGCGGTTTTCCTGGGAAGATTCGGCGCGCCGCATTTTGCGAGTGTACGAAGAAGTCTTGGGCGGAAGTGAGGGCGGCGACATTTCTGCAACTGCCGAAGCTGCAACCCCACGAATGCGAGCCTAGTCCAAGGCCAAGCGCGGATCGGGTTCGGTTGATTGATCAGGCTATCTGCAAGAGTCGGAAGCTTCGGGGGTGTCCTCGCCACCCCGAGATTATGGGGTCTTATCTGTATAGACGGGGCGCCGACCTCAATACAAGATGAAATGGGGAAGTGTAGAACCCCCTTAATCTCGTTTCCAAGGCAGCGCCGCTCTTCTCGGGCTGACTTGTCCCAGGAGGAGTTCGATGACTGCAGTTGTTCCAGGCGCGAACGTCCAGGGGATGCAGTCGCTCGCGCACCGGCCCAGCCATGAAAAGAACGGGCATGTTGTTCAGTTATATACAGATGACGCATTCCTTCTAGACATTTTGAGTGGATTCATTGGCGGAGCGCTGGCGGCTGGCGAGGCTGCCCTGGTGATCGCTACCAGCACTCACGCCGACGGTCTGCACCAGCGTTTGCGGCAGGCTGGAGTGGACCTGACAAAAGCTGGGAACGAGGGCCGATACTTGTTCCTGAATGCCCAGGAAACTCTGGCGAAATTCATGGTGAACGGCTCGGTCGACGAGATTCGCTTCACTACGGCCATTGGCGATGCATTTACCCGGGTCGGCAGTTCCGTGCCGGGCGGATCGCGCCGCATGGCCGTGTTTGGAGAATTGGTTGCGCTCGTGTGGGCGGAAGGAAAGCCTCAAGAAGCGATTCGGGTGGAGAAACTCTGGAATGACCTGGCTAAGCAGCATTCGTTTTCTCTTTTGTGTGCGTACCCGGTTACCGGATTCAGCGACGAGAAATACATTCAGCATTTCCTGGACATGTGTGCCCAGCATTCCGGGGTGGCGCCCAGTCAGGACGATTGGACCCCGACCAGCCAAGAGGAGAGTTTCCGTAGCCTTGCCCGGCTCCAACTCAAGTCCCAGATGCTGGAAAAAGAGCTGGCCCTGCGCCACAGCGAGGAAAGATTCCAACTCCTGGTCGAAGCGGTACGGGACTATGCGATCTTCATGCTGGACCCGGCGGGCAATGTCAGCAGTTGGAACCAGGGAGCCGAGCGCATCAAGGGCTACAAGAGCACGGAGATCATCGGCCAACATTTTTCGCGCTTTTATCCCGAGGAAGATTTGCGAGCCGGCAAGCCACAGTGGGAGTTGACGGTGGCGGCGCAGGATGGGCGGTTCGAAGATGAAGGCTGGCGGCTGCGCAAGGATGGCTCGCGATTCTGGGCAAATGTGATCATCACTGCGGTCCGGGATAGTACGGGAAAGCTGATCGGATTTGCGAAGGTGACGCGAGACTTCACCGAGCGGATGCAGACCCAGAAGGCCCTGCAAAAGGAAGTTGCTGAGCGGCAGGAGGCGGAGATCCGTCTGCTCGATTCAGAAAGATCCTTGCGCGATTTATCTTTCCATCTCCTCCGCACCCAGGATGAGGAGCGCAGGCGCATCGGCAGGGACCTCCACGACAGTCTGGGGCAGTCTCTGGCAGTTCTTAAGATGAAGTTGGATTCGCTCGCCTCCGGGATTGGAAAAAGAGAGGACGAAGCGCGCGACGACGTGTCGCAATGCATCCGTCTGACGGAAGATTCGATCAAGGAACTGCGGACCATCGCCTATTTGCTGTATCCACCCATGTTGGAGGAGATGGGATTGAAGTCCGCGATCCCGTGGTATCTGGATGGATTTTCAGCGCGCAGCGGGATCAAAACGGGGTTCGAGGTGGGCGACGGGTTCAGCCGCCTTCCGCAGGAATCGGAACTGGCGCTGTTCCGGGTTTTTCAGGAGAGTCTGACCAATGTTCACAGGCACTCGGGCAGCTCGACCGCGCAGGTACGGCTCTCGATGAAAGACGGGATGGGGGTGCTCGAGATAACCGACCAGGGGAAGGGTATGCCGGCAGAACTTCGAGCACAATTCGGCAAGGACTGGATGGGCCAACTGGGCGTGGGCCTGCGTGGCATGAATGAACGGATGCGGCAGTTGGGCGGAGTCCTGGAACTGGTGTCGAGCAACCAAGGCACAACGGTACGAGCGATGGTTCCTGTGCGAGCAGAAAAATAGCAGCCGGGGCGGACGGCGCAAGTTTACAGGGGCAATCCTAGGGGGTACATGCGACCACGAATTTTAATTGTGGATGATCACGAGATTGTGCGGGAGGGAGTCCGCGGGCTGATCCGCAGGTCGCGACCCAATTGGGAAATCACGGGCGAAGCCACGAACGGGAGGGATGCGATCGAAGCCGTCAAGGCGCTGCAACCCGACGTGGTTGTGCTCGACGTAACCATGCCGGTGATGAGCGGCCTGGAAGCGGCGGTGCATATTGCCGACCTCAAATCCAAGGCCCGCATCCTGATTTTCACTATGCACGAGTCCGAGAGGCTTGCAGCCGAGGTTCGTCACGCCAAGGCCCACGGATACGTGCTCAAGTCCCAGGCCGCGCGCAATCTCATCCGGGCGATTGAGCAACTATTGAGCGGCGGTGAGTTCTTCGGTCCGGAATCTGGACCGGGCCCCACGGGCGGACCAGTTACGAATATGAGCATGATTCTTTAGGTTACTGAAGGTCGCCGCGAAGCCTTCCACAGCACTCCCGCACCAGCACCTCGGATATTGTCAGACACCGGGAACCCAGTGCAGAGCGTTCGCGCGGTAAATCTTCCGCAAGACCGGTTCGGGCAATTTCAACCCTTGCACCTTTTTCCCGTGGAGTTCGAAGGTTTCGTCGGTGGCAAAGTAGCGCCAGTCGCGCGCATACACCTCTTGCCAGGATTTCACCTCCTCATCAGCTTTCGCATCGGCGAGCAAATCCAGGTCCGTGCCGTAGAGCACGCGATCTTGATACTTGATAAGGAACGTCCTCACTTTATCGGAGGGCATCAGCATTAAGTATTCCATGCGGGCTGCTGTATCGATCGCGAAGTTTGGATAGCGATCGAAACGGGCGGCGATGCCATCCAGATCCTTCTCCATGCTTCCCAGGTGAACGCCCACCATGCGAAGGTGTGGATTCTGCTGGAGAATGTGATCGCGCGCTTCCAGAATTGAATTCTTGGTGGGAAATCCCGGCTTATCGCCAACCAGCCATTGCGGGTTCTCCTTGTAATAGGGCCAGGAAGGGTCGTCCGGATCGGGCGGGCCCCAGGCGACGTTCGGTTCGGCCACGTGCGACATCAGGGTCTTTCCGTGCTTCTGGATGCTGGCATAGACGGGGGCGAACTTCGGGTCGTCGGGCATGATGTATTTGCCGTTGGCATCCTTGATCTCCATGCCGAGATTTTTCCAGATCTTGACGGCGATAGCGCCATCCTTGAAATCCCTTTCAATCTGCTGGATGGCCTCCTTGGGAAATGTCGGATCATTGAACTTGTAGGGATCAAACGTGGTGCATAGGGCGACGTGCCCCTTGCTCGATCGCACCAGTTTCCAGGCGTCGTCGATCTGCGGCTGAAGCTCTTTGCGGTAGGGCAGGGTGTCATCCACCACGAGGATGTTCATCAGTTTCAGGTTCAGCTTCTCCAGCATCGACTGAAAGGCGGGATCGGTCTTGAAAACGTGCACGTGCACGTCGACGGGGCGCAGAGCCGCCAGAGATTTCAGGGCTTGCTCGTCGGTGGTGGGCTGAGGTGCGGCGGCCGATACGTGCCGGTCAGCAACCAAAATGCACGCGACGGCGATCAAAGCCAGGACGAAAAAGAGCGCGCGATTGGCTCGCATAGAAGCATCTCCTTTATGACTACAAAAGAATTGGCTTAATGCCCGTAAGTTCGCAGAAGTCCGCGAGCGCGGGATACAGGTGAGATCCATAACCCAGACAAGCGTACTCGTTGGTCCAATTCTGCAAAAGCTGTTCCATGTCGCAATGTGCGGTGACGAAGCCATGCGGCCAGAACGGAATACCGCATTCGTCCAGGCGGTTCTTGATTTCATTCGCGGGAGGTTCGAATACGGTGGCGCGTGTAATGACCATGTGGAATTCCCCGTTCACCCGGCCAAGCCGCGCCAGCACGCCCTCCCCGACTTTACAGATCAACTTCACCGACAATCCGCCCGCTTCGCCTTCGGTGGGTATGCCATGTTCGGCGAAACCAGCCGGCCCGAGCTTTCCGGCGAGCGACGGCGGGCACGCACCGTCTCCGATGATCTTGATTTCTTTCCGTTGCACATCCAGGTGCTGGAGATCTCCGTAGTACACGGGTTCCTTGCTCAGTTTGGTCAGCAGCAGGACAGTCAGAGCGGTATTGAAATCGCCCAGGGTAGAAGTGCCATGGCCGTCATCCAGCATCATGCTTTGCGCGAAGCAGGTGGCGGCATAATGATCGCCGAGCCCGGGAAAGGATTGGATGGTGTAGAAGTCGAATTTCTCCTGCTCCACGATCTTCTTCAGTGCGAGGTAAAGACGAATCGACCGCTCATTGACTACTGAGGCCTCCGGGGCCTTTCCGAATAACTTCTGCAGGCGCGGTTTGAGGGCGTCGATCTCTTTGCTGGTGATTTGCTCCGCCGTCCGGATCACGGCAGTCGTATCGCGCGAATCGATATCGACGCCGAACATGCGCATCCACTGCGACGGATCAGCGGCCCCGCAGGTCTGGCCCATGCCACGTCCGCCAAAGGTCCCGATGGTGGAGAGGTTCAGCCAATTCTTCATGTGTGCGGCACGGGCGTAGCTGGCGATCCTTGCGACCGTGGCCGAGTCGTCCGCGGCGCCGTAGACGAATTTATGCGGCAGCCCGATTTCGAGCAGGCCGCCATGCATGACCAGACCACCTACGGGACGCCAACCCTGGGAGCCGGGATGAGTCCACAGGAGAAGACCCTTGCCAGTGGCGGCGTAGTCCCGGATCGCGCCCACCAAATGGGCAGCCCACACCCAGGTGCCGGAAAACAGCACGACGGCATCGATCCCGGGATCGTTCTTCATGCGCCGCATCGCCGCAATCGCTTCATCTTTCGAGGCGATCACGGTCTCATGCTTGACGACCTTCAATCCGGCCGCCCTCAGCGCCTTCTCGGAACGTTCGACAATGGCATCGTCAATGAAGGGCACACCCGCCGGGTCTTTCAGCCCGTCCTTATGAACGCCGTAAACAATGAATCCAATCGTTGGCTCGATCATGAACTCCCCCTAGGAATCAGTTGCAGAGGATGACGCTCGCAGGTTCGCGAGGCTGGTATAGAGAAGGCGGTACTGCTGTATGTGGCAGCGGTATTCGGCAGCGATTTCCACATCCGGGTCAACGGTGTCCGCCACCTGCACCAGGTGCGCGATGGTGCGTGAAATGTCGCTGTATTTTCCTGCGCCTATCCCCGTGAGAATCGCGGTTCCGAGGCATACCGCATCGGAACTGGAGGTGCGGTGCAGGCGGCAACCGCTGAAGGCAGCACGCAACTCCAAACCAAGCTTGGAGCGGCACCCGCCGCCGGTGATGTACACATCACGAAAAGCTCCGGTGACACGTTGCAGGAGTTCCGCCATGGCCGCAAACTCACACGCCACACCCTCCAGGATTCCTTTGTAGATGTCGGCTGCGCTGGTTGCCGGGCGCAGCCCAGCCATCACCCCGGTGGCCCTGGGATCAAAGTCGGGATTGCACGTCCCCAGTAGATGCGGGGCGATAAGAAGTCCGCTCGGCCCGGCAGAGGCACGACTTTCCCATTCCGAGCAGACACGATCAATGGAGTGGCCGGCTTGATGACGATCGTTGCCGAGCAGATGCAGGAACCACTCCAGCATGATGCCGGAAGGAAAGTAGGCCAGCGTCACATAACGATCGGGGACGACGTGGCAGTAGGTATTCAGGTTGGCAGCATAGGCAGCTTCGCCAATGACTGGCTCCCTGGAAGCTGCCAGCAAACATTCGTAGGTGCCGAGCGAAGCGGAGACCCGGCCAGGTTCGACCACGCCCATTCCCAAGGCTGCGCAGGGCTGATCGTGCCCGCCGACGACAACGGGGGTTCCGCTGGGCAGTCCGAGATCCATTGCTATTTTGGAGTCCAACTCACCCGCGACCGTGCCAGCAGCAACCGGCTTCGGAAAGCGATCGACATCGAGGTCGCACGCGGCCAGGATTTCGGCGGACCAGGTTTTGCGCCGCACATCGAACGCCAGGAAGCGGGAAGCCAGGGAGTAGTCGACGCAGGGCGGCAATCCAAGCCGCGCCAGAAGATAACCCGGAACCGGCAGGAACAACTGAGCTTTGCCGAAGAGTTCGGGTTGATGCTCCCGCAGCCAAATAATTTTCGGAACGGGATACATGGGGTGAACCACCAGGCCGGTGATCTCGAATATGCGTTTCGGATCGAGAGTCTTCTTGACCCATTCGGCTTGCGCGGTCGCCCGGTTATCCATATTCAGGATGGCGGGCGATAGCGGCTGGTGGTGATCGTCCACGGCTACAAAGGTCTCGCCATGAGAGCTGATCCCGAGCGCTTCAATGGGATCGCTCGTAACCTTTCCGGCCAGGATGCGGGTCACGTTGCGAAACGCCTGCCACAAAGCATCGGCGGGCAATTCGGCCCATGAGGGTGCTGGGATCTCAGGGGTATAGGAGTGGCAGGCTTCGGCGAGAATCCGGCCATCGAGCGCATACGCCACCGCCTTGCAGCTGCTCGATCCCATGTCGATGGCAAGTAGGCTCATCGCTCACCTTTGCTGTGGCGCCTTGCGGCTTAGCACCGCGTGCAAACGTTGCATCAGGCCAGGGATGTTTTCGGCCTGGAATACGTTTCTGCCGAAAAATACGCCGGCTGCCCCAGACTGCAGGATCCCCTCGGTGACGTGGAGGATGTCATCGTCGGAACCGGTACGGGTGCCGCCGAGGACGAGAATCGGGATGGGACAAGCATCGATCACTTCTCGCATCGTGGCCGGATCGCCAGTGTATTCGGTTTTGATTACGTCCGCGCCCAGTTCTGCGGCAACGCGGGTGTGCAGTTTCAGCCAGGTGGGATCCTGAGGATTGCGCAGGGTCTTGCCGCGCGCCAGCGATTCGACGATGAGAGGCATGCCGAGTTGCTCGCATTCCCGGGCGATCCGGCCTACCCGCTGGACCTCGCCTCTCTCAAAATCGACATCGCCGCTGCCGAGGACCAGGAAAGTGATGACGGCATCGGCCGCGGCGCGCACCGCGTCTTCGGGATGCCCTACCAGACAGCTTCGGAAATGCTCGGCGGGATTGATGGGTGCGGTTCCCAGTGCCGTCGTCCAATCCAGACGAGCGATGAGTCCCGGCATGGAAGTGCTGCCCTTTGCGGCATCGCCCACGTATCGGAAGTTACCGAGATTGAGCAGGAGGGCGTCGGCCTTGCCTTCGATGAAACGGGCAATCTGCGCAGCCGGATTGATGGTTCCCGGGATCGGCCCGTGGACCACCGGGTGATCAAAGGCGACTACCAGGCTGCCGCGATCGGAGCGAAGGATGCGGCGAAGGCGTATGCTTTTTCCGGGTTGACTCACGGGCCTCCCAGGTGAAACGATACACTGGCTGGAAATGTAACCGTCGGGCGCATGGTTGTCAACGCGTTCCTGCGTTCTTTTTTGGTTTTTCGGGTATGCGCAGCGCTGCAGTAAGGTGGTGGTCGGCAGAACAGAAGCTGTACGATTCGACCTCCTGATCGGAGAAGAGTGGTGTCATGAGTCAAATTCGCAAACCCGATCTCTACGAATGGTGCAAAGTTCCTGCCGCGGATTTGCCGCGCCATCCAAAGCGGAGAGTCCCGTTTCGCCTGGTGCGCGACTCGGCTGCGATGGGCCAGCTCATGGCCCAGGAGTTGGTCGAGGTCATCGAAGCGAACAATCTGAAAAAAATTCCGACCCGCGCCATCATTCCTTGTGGGCCGAAGTGCTGGTATGAGCCGTTTACGAAGCTCGTCAACGCGCGTGCCGTATCGCTTCGCCAGCTGTATGTTTTTCACATGGACGAGTGTCTGGATTGGCAGGCACGTCCTTTGCCCACGAATCACCCCTACAACTTTCGTAGCTTCATGGAGCAGCACTTCTACGGAGGTATCCGGGCGGAGCTGGCGGTGCCCGAAGATCTGCGGTTTTGGTTGTTGCCCTCGACTGCCGACAAGGTCAAAGTTGCGATCGACGCCGCCTCCATCGACATCACGGTGGGTGGGTGGGGACAGGACGGACACATCGCTTACAATCAGGCCCGCCGTCATCCCTACAGCGCGACCACGTTAGAGGAGCTAAGGGCTTCCACCATCCGCATCCAGGAAAATAACTTCGACACCATCATGGCCCTGGCGCAACGGTCGTTCGGAGGCGCCTATCAATTCGTGCCCCCGATGTCGATCACGCTCGGAATACAGGAGTGTCTCTCGGCCAAGAAAGTACGGGTGTATAGCGACACGGGCTCCTGGAAGCAGACGGCTTTGCGGGTGGCGCTGTTCGCCGAGCCGACGCCGGAATATCCGATGACACTGTTGCAGGGTCATAGCGATGCATTGATCACGGCGACCGAAGAAACGGCCAATCACCCGATCAGCGAAAATCCCGACTGGGACCTTCTTTAGAACAACATGCGTGTTCTGCGAATCGACGAGCACTCTCCGTTTCAGCAATTGGTTGGAGTCGGCGGACTCGGCACCGGCATGTTCTTTGCTCTCCAGGGCGATCACACGCTGGGCCGCAATGAAAGCCGGCTGGGCAGCCTGCTAGATGTGCGCGATTACTGCAAACTGCATATCGTGACGCACTACGTCGCGAAGTTGCTGGGCGCGAGTCAGGGACGGTTTCCCGTGGTGCCGCTGGGCAAGGTCGGCGATGACGCTGCCGGGGCTTTCGTTCTGCGTGAAATGCGCGACGTGGGTATCGACACGCGCTTCGTGGACGTGGTGACTGGGAAACCCACCCTATTTAGTGTTTGTTTTCAGTATCCAGACGGGAGCGGAGGCAATATCACGACGGGCAATTCAGCGGCGGCCGAATTGTCGGAAGAAGATATTGACCACGCCGAGTCTCTTTTCCGGTCCGTCAATCCCAAGACAATCGCGCTCCTGGTACCCGAAGTACCGCTGACTTGCCGGCAGCATTTCCTCGACGTGGCGAAGCAGAAGGGCGCATTCTACAGCGGCCTCGTTCGTTTCGGGCGAGATCGCGGATGCGAAACGATCGGGGATGTTCGACCAGTTGAGCCTGGTCTCGTTGAACGAAGAGGAGGCAGCGGATCTTGTCGACGAGCCCTTCACGCCGGGCAGTCCGGAAGTTTTTCTGGACAGACTCTTTCGCCTTGTAGCCTTGACAGTATCCCCAGCTTTTAGTGGTCATGAGTGCTGGAAAGAATGGAGCGTATTTCGTCGATCGCTCGGGATGGAGCTACTCTCCAGCCCCGAAAGCGAAGGTCGCGTCAACCGCAGGTGCTGGAGACTGCTTGCTGGGAGGAATCCTGTCCGCGATGGCAGCCGGGATTTCTCTGCCGAGCGCCCAGCGGCGGATCACCACAGAGCCCGTATTGGAGAATGCTCTCGATTTCGGCGTACTCCTGGCGAGCTACAAAGTGTCGTCGCCGCACACGATCCATCCGGATGCATCGCTGGATGAACTCCTGCGGTTCGCACAACGAGCTAGGGATTTCGGTTGTTTCCGAAATCGAACAGCTCGTGAGCGACGAGAGATCATCAAAGCAGGCCGCTGATCCGATAGGCGCTGCCGGCCGAATGGAGCCTTCATTTCCTTAGCGTGGCAAGGCCAGGCGGCGAACACTTTTAGGCTTGACAGTGCAGTTGGAGCGGGTATATCAAGGTCGCTAAGTGAAACGTTACACTTCGATCCCCTGCGCAACCCGCTTGTGAGGGAGGTTTGATGTGATTCCGATCGACCCTGCGGCTTCACACCCTAAGCGCCTTCGATCCGCAGTACTGCTTTTCTCGAGCGTCCTGGCGTTGGCACTCATTGCATTGATTGCCTGCACTCGAAAGGAAACAGAAGCGAAAGTCGACGCCGGCTCCAAAATACAGATCACATCCACCAGTTCCGGGCCTCTTGTCATTCGCACTCCTTCCGCAGAATTCCGTTTCTATCCCAACGGATATCTTCAAGCGAGCCTCCTCCGTGGAGGCGAAACCCTGACCCTGGACGACCCGCCGCAGGCTGCCTCGGGGAGTAGCTCTTTGACCATCGGCGGAAAGGAAATATCCGACTTTGCTTTCGACGTGGAGCACGCAAAGATCGGTGCGGCGTCGGGACGATTGGGCTCACTCGGCAAACAGATTGAGATTGCCGGTAAGAGCGCTTCGGTTCCGGATATTCAGAGCACAGTATTCCTGGAGGTCTACGACAGTTTCCCCAACGTGGTGCTCAGCAGCATCTCCTTCAAGAACTCAGGCAATCAAGACGCCTCCCTCGACAAGATCACGACGCAGCGTCATCTTCTCAACGCGTCTCTGTCGGACAAAAATGCCGCTCCCTATTCCATGTGGTCGTTTCACGGATCGAGTGAGGCGTGGGGGAAGGACGATGTGGTTGCATTGAACGCGAAATACTCGCGCGACAATCCGATGCAAACCATGCTGCACAACGACGAAAACCAGACCGGCGGAGGAATTCCGGTAACCGCTTTCTGGACCGGAGCCGTCGGCGAAGCGATCGGGCACGCCGAGACGGTTCCGTTGAAACTGAGTATGCCGGTGAAGACTCAGGCGGATCAGCGAGTGAGCGCTTCCATTTCGTTCGAGGGTCCCGTGACCCTGCACCCGGGAGAAGCGTACACGTCGCCCCTCACCTTTCTTACCGTGTTTCACGGCGATTTCTACGAGCCGTTAAGCACCTATTCGAAGTTCTTGCAGAAGCGTGGCTTGAGCCTTGCGCACCCCACCGAGGCCGACTACCAGGCAAACTGGTGCGGCTGGGGATATGAAATGGATTTCACGCCCAAGCAGATGGTGGACACCATCCCGAAGCTAAAAGAACTCGGATTGAAGTGGGCCACCCTGGATGCGGGCTGGTTTCGCGCCCGCGGAGACTGGGAGCCGCGCAAAGACACTTTTCCGGACGACTCTCTGCAGAAAGTCGTCAAGACCTATCACGACAATGGAATCAAGATCACGCTGTGGTGGATTCCCCTGGTTGCGGAAGACGGCCGCGGAAAAGACATTCTGAATCACCGTCCCTACCAGCTATCGAATGTGGTCAGAGAACATCCCGACTGGTTGATTCTAGGCAAAGACGGCAAGCCGGCTCGCGCCACCGCGGACCTCGGCGCCCTTTGCCCGGCCGTTCCCGAAGTGCAGCAATACTACAAACAACTCACCCAGCGGTTCATTCGCGATTGGGACTTCGACGGGCACAAGCTCGATTTTTCCTACACCGTTCCGGCCTGCTACAACCCGAAGCATCATCACAAATCGCCGAATGATTCGATTGCGGCTGTAGGGGACGTTTACAAGATCATTCTCGACACTACGCGCGCGCTGAAACCCGACAGCGTAACCCAGGCGTGTCCGTGCGGAACGCCTCCGAGCCTCGCCTGGCTGCCGTACATAGACCAGGCGGTGACCGCCGATCCAGTCGGAGCGCGCCAGGTGCGGCTGCGCACGAAGATGTACAAGGCCCTGCTCGGACCGGAGGCGGCTGTCTACGGCGATCACGTCGAGCTCACCGAAATGGAGTTCAGCAATACGCTGCACGAAGTCGACAAGGGGCGTGACTTCGCGTCGGAAGTCGGTGTCGGCGCAGTCGTCGGCACGAAGTTCACGTGGCCTGATTACGGTCCGAAATTCAAGATGGTGGAACTGACTCCGGAAAAAGAGCAGCACTGGAAGAAGTGGATCGATATCTACAACTCCAAGATGCTCTCGCAGGGCGAATTTCTCAATCTCTATACCTACGGCTACGACACGCCGGAGGCTTACGCGATTGCCAAGAATGGACGCATGTACTATGCCTTCTATGCGCCCGAAAAACAGAAAAACTGGTCCGGAGAAATTGAACTTCGCGGACTCAAGCCCGGACGTTATACGGTTCACGACTACGAGCAGAACAAGGAACTAGCAGTTGTAGATGCAGCCAGTCCTCGCATCAAGGTCTCGTTTGAGGAGCACTTGCTGCTGGAAGCTGATCCGCAGTAAGAGTCGTTTTGCGCCAATCGTCAGTTGTCAGTCCGTCGGCATGGCAGCTCATGCCACGGTAGGAGGTCGCTCATGGGGAGCCGTTTTCGAAATCTGTGCATTGCAGCGTCAGTCGTGGTTTTTCTGGCCGGAACGGTCTTCGCCCAGAAGGACATGGGAAGCATCCTCGGCACGGTGCGGGATACTTCCGGCGCAGTCGTGCCGGGAGCCAAGGTGACGGTCGCCGATGCCGATCGCGGCACCACCTTCGAAACCACCACGAACATGACAGGTGAGTACGCGGCCAATCCTCTCCGCATTGGGCGGTATAACGTCACCGTCGAAAAGCAAGGCTTTCGCAAACAGGTGGTCGGCCCGATCGAGGTTAACGTGCAGTCCCGGGCGGAAGTGAACATTGCCCTGCATGTCGGCCAGATCGCCGAAACCATCACCGTAACTTCGGAGGGCCCGCAACTCGAAACGGAGACCTCCGAACTCGGACAGGTGGTCAGCGGAAAACAGGCTACGACACTTCCTCTCAATGGCCGCAATTTCGCGCAACTGGCGCAACTGGCGGCCGGAGTTGCTCCCGCCGAGCCCGGATCCAGAACGGAAACAAGCTTCGGGTTCAGTTCCAACGGCGCGCGCGCTTTGCAGAATAACTACCTCCTGGACGGCATCGACAACAACGCCAACCTGGGCGACGTACTCAACGGCGCCGCATACGTGATTCAGCCTTCGGTAGACGCGATTGGCGAATTCAAAGTGCAGACCAATTCCTATAGCGCCGAGTTCGGCCGTGGCAATGGCGCCATCATGAATGCCGTCATCAAATCGGGGACGAACTCATTTCACGGCAACGTCTACGAGTTCTTCCGCAACGACAAGCTGGACGGGCGGAATGCATTCGATTTCCTGGGGCGGCAGCCTTATCAGCAGAACCAGTTCGGCGCCACCTTCGGGGGGCCGATCATCAAGAATCGCACTTTCTTTTTTGTCGACTACGAAGGCCTGCGCGTCCGGCAGGCATTGCCCCAGCTTTTGCTGATTCCGACACCGCAGCAGTTAGCGGGGGACTTCTCCAGTTTTCTGGACTTGAGCACTCCCATTCTCGATCCAACCAGCGGGCTGAATGTCCTCGATTGCAGCGGGAACCAGACCTACCAGGGCGAGATATTCGATCCGCACCTTACCCAGACAGTGTCAGCGAGCGGCAACTATCCCAGTGGCATGTGCGGGTTTCCAATCGGAGTTACGCCCGGCGGGGTGCCCACCAACATTTTCCCGGCCGGTTCGATTGATCCTGTGGCCGCCGGCATTGCCGCCTTGTTTCCGGCGCCGCTACCGGGCTTTGACATCGGTGGCAACAACTATTTGGTAAGCCCCAAGAAGCACCTCAATCAGAATAACTTCGATGTCCGCGTCGATCACAGATTCACCAACAATGACGATTTCTTCGTGCGCTTCAGCTACGAGGATCAGCCGATCTTCACACCCGGGCCTTTCACCAACTTCCTCGATGGGGGAGGCTTCACGTCCGGCAACCAGGACAATGCGTACCGCAGCGCAGCGGTCAGCGAAGTCCATACCTTCTCGCCGACGACCATTAACGAATTGCGCCTAGGCTACAACCGCATCAACTCTCACCGCTCGCCGCCGTTCTCAAACACGGACGTCTCGGGCCAACTCGGACTGAAAGGCGTTCCCTTCTCACCCGGGTTTGGCGGGCTCCCGAACATCTGCTTTGTGAATTATTCGTGTATTGGCGCGTCGGATTTCCTGCCCTCGTCGGAGAAGCAGAACAGTTACGTCATCAACGAGAACCTGATCTGGATTCATGGGCGCAATTCGATGAAATTCGGCACGGAAATTCGCCTTGAGCAGTTCACCATGTTCCAGGATTCGGCGCCCCGCGGGGATCTGGGCTTCGCTCAGGACTTCACGGCCAATCCCGCATTGCCGGTGAATGCGGACGGCTCGCCGACCGGGGGCGAAGATATCGCCTCTTTTCTGGTAGGCGCTCCTGACAGTGCGAATATCGTAAACCTGCACGCTCCCGATTATCACCGCAAGATTTTTGCCTTCTTCGGACAGGACGACTTCCGGGTCAACGACCGGCTCACGCTGAACCTTGGACTGCGTTATGAGCTCTTCCGTCCAGTCACCGAGGGCAAGAACGAGATGGCGACCTTTGACTTCGGCTCGAGTTCGCTGATTGTTCCCAAGGGGCAGACAGCACAGTTGACGCCAACCATCGCATCCTTTCTGCCGATCGTGCGCAATGGTTCGCCGAGCCTGGTGAATCCCGACTACCGGACGTTCGCCCCGCGCATCGGCTTTGCTTACAAAATCAATGATCCCCTGGTCCTGCGCGGCGGATACGGAATCTTCTACGGTGGGCAGGAGAGCGGACCATTTTCGTTTCCCAGCCCCGGCTTCAATCCGCCGTACTTCTTGAGCCAGAGCTTCAACTCTCCGTGCGGCAGCCCGGTACCGGCCAACGCGAATCCCGCCGATGAAAACAATTGCGCTATCGGCTTGAAGCCCGGGGACAGCAGTCAAATGATCGCGAACTTCTGGACCCAGGGATTCCCCGCAAATTCGCTGACGGATCCCAACAATCCACTCCTGTATTCCATCGATCGCAACATTCGAACCCCGATGATGCACCAGTGGCATTTCGGGCTCGAATACCAGCTGCCAGCTCAGACTGTCCTGGGAGTTTCCTACGCTGGATCGCATGGCAGTCATCTTTATGGTTTCTATAATGGAAACCAGGCCGTGCCCAGCGTCGATCCCAATGCGCCGCTGGCCCCGCGGCGTCCGTTCCCGGCAGTGGACGGAACCATCGACGCCTTTCGCGCGAACACTAACTCCAACTACAACTCGCTTCAGGTGAGCCTGGAAAAGCGTATCTCGCACGGACTCATGTTTCAGGCGTCTTACACCTACGCCCATGCGCAAGATGAAGCCTCCAGCGCAAGCCTGGGCTCGCTGGGCAATGGCGATTTCCGTGATCAGCGTTTCCCCGTTCTTGAATACGGGAACTCCGATTTCGACGTGCGGCATCGCTTCGTTGTCAGTTACTCCTACGAGCTGCCCTTTGGCCGCGGCAGGCGCTTGCTCGGAAATGCCAACGGCGTGTTGAATCAAATCATCGGCAATTGGCAGATCGCCGGGATCACCTCGGCTTCCACCGGAAACTTCTTCACAGTCACCGACCCGAATGTGAATAGTGCGAATAACGACTGCGGGGGAACCGTCAGCTACAACTGCTCACGGCCGAATGTCGTGGGCAAACCAAATGGAACTCCATGCATCGCGGGCACGTTCTTCAATACCTGCGCATTCGAAAGCAACCTGGTCCAGGGCGTATATGGGAATGAGGGACGCAACACGGTGCGTGGCCCCGGGAACCAGGTCTGGGACGTGTCGTTTAACAAGCTGTTCCCGATCCGAGAACAAATGAGGCTCGAGTTCCGCGCGGACTTGTTCAATATATGGAACCATACGAATCCCTTGTGGGGGCCGATCGGAGCCGCCGGGCAGGTCGAGCCGGTGGCCATCGAAGTCGGCACGCCGCAGGAAGGGCAGTTCCAGGCCGCGCGCGATCCCCGGCTCATTCAGTTTGCATTGAAGTTTTATTTCTAACGCGCACTTGGCGAAGCTGGAAGCGATCTTAACGAATGACAGGCCTAGGGCCGAATGACATCGGCCCTTTGTTTTGCGGCAACCTATGGCGAGCGCATCCACAAGCAGCCCACCCGGACCGATCGGCCTTCGCCGAGCTCTCAGTTTGTGGGATCTGATCCTTTACGGAATGATCGTGATCCAGCCGACGGCGCCCATGCCGGTGTATGGCGTCATGAGTCAACGTGCACATGGACACGCAGTAACCACCGTCCTCATCGCCATGGTGGCGATGCTGTTCACCGCAATCGCTTACGGTCGCATGGCACGCGCCTATCCCAGCGCTGGCTCAGCGTTCACCTATGTTGGGTCGGAAATCCATCCAGCGCTCGGCTATGTCACCGGGTGGAGCATGGCGATGGACTACATGTTGAATCCGATTGTATGCACGATTTTGTGCAGCAAGTTCGCACTGAATTTCTTTCCGGAGGTTCCGTATCCGGTCCTGGTCGTTCTCTTCATCTCTATCTTTACGGGTCTGAATCTTTTCGGAATCCGAACCTCGGCGCGCATCAACGAGATTCTGGCGGCGAGCATGGGAGTAGTGATCATCATTTTTCTCGCGGCCGCGGTGCGCTATGTTCTGCACATACCCCACGAGGGTCTGGCTTTCTTTACTCGTCCCTTTTACGATCCCCAGACTTTCAGGACTTCGGCAGTTCTCGGAGGCACGTCACTGGCCGTGCTCACCTATATCGGGTTCGACGGCATCTCGACCCTGTCGGAAGAAGCTGAAAATCCGCGGCGCAACATATTGCTGGCGACGGTTCTGGTATGCATCATCACGGGAGTCCTGGCCTCGGTGGAGGTCTACGCCGCGCAGTTGGTGTGGCCCGGCAGTCAACCCTTCCCGGACGTGGATACCGCTTTTGTCCACGTCGCCGGACGCGCCGGCGGTGCTTGGCTGTTCCTGCTGATTAACATCACGTTACTGGTCGCGACGGTCGGATCAGGCATGGGTTCGCAACTCGGAGCCGCCCGACTTTTGTTCGGCATGGGGAGAAGCAATGCGCTTCCGAAATCATTCTTCGGGGCCATCGAGCCTAAGCGCCGCATTCCTCAAAATAACGTCATGTTTGTGGGCGCGTTGGCTCTCGCAGGCACCGCCGTGCTGACGTTCGAGCGTGCCGCCGAGTTATTGAACTTCGGCGCGTTGCTTGCCTTCATGGGAGTCAATGCAGCGTCGTTCACGCGCTACTACGTACGCGAGCGCCAGAGAACGCTGGGTAACTTTCTTCCGCCGATTCTCGGGTTCACCATTTGCCTGCTGTTGTGGCTGAACCTGAGCCGGCCCGCCAAAATTGCCGGCACTATCTGGATGCTACTGGGCATCGCATACGGGGCTTATCGTACGCGCGGCTTTCGCTCGGAACTGGTTTCCTTCGATGTTCCGAATGACGCCGCGAATGAGGGCGAAACCATCAAAGACTAGAATTCGCGATTCCGGTCGGGAGGGCTGTGTGGCCATCATCTTACGTTTGGTACAGAGGTTCCAACACTCCAAGAGAGAAGAGTTCATCGCGCTGGAAAAGGAGTTCGCACAACTCGAGCACCGCGGCATCTTGCCTCGCGGTGAGCGGCTCATGCCAATCTCAGGCCGCGACCCGGGAAATACCATCGTCTGGCAGCGGCGTTTCGAAAGCCTGGCGGAGGCGGAAGTGGCACTCAAGCTTTTCGAAACCAATCCTGAACACACGGAACTCGCCAACAAGCAGAAGCATTTTTTTGAAGGTGCGTGGGTAGAGTTTTATGAGATCGTCGACTGGTAGCTGAGCCGAGTTAGAGAGACATCACGGCTTGCCTGCCGGACACGTCGAGTCGCGCACGACCAGCTTGGGGATGACTTTGCGGTGGTAGGGCGGCATCGTGCGTTGCTCGCTGGCGGCGCGGATCAGTTGCTCGACGATTTCGGCGCCCAGGGAGCCTTGCATTTCCAGTTGCTGCTGGATGGTGGTGAGCGGAGGATTGTAGAACGCAGCGCTGGGGATGTCGTCGAATCCCACGACAGAGCAGTCTTCCGGCACTCGTTTCCCTGCTTTGGATAAAGCGCGAATCGCGGCGCAGGCGCTGAGGTCATCGAACGTAATCATCGCTGTAAATTTAGAGCGTCGGCGCAGCAATTCCTCGGTGAGTTCGTAAGCTTCCCGAAAGGTTGAGTTCCTTCCCTGGATCTGAACGATGAGCTCAGGATCAAGTTCCAGCCCCACTTCCGCGGCAAAGCTCTCCAATCCCTGCCAGCGTTGAATGCTGTCGACCAGGATGTCGGGACCTTTGATGAAGGCCATCTTGCTGTGGCCGAGATCATAGAGGTGTTGGATAGCAAGGCGCGTGCCTACGGCATTGTCAACAACCACCGAACTGACCGGGACATTGGAGAGTTCACGGCCGATGACCACCGCCGGGATGTTCCGTTCGGAAAATTCCGAGAGTAGCTTGCTGTCGAGGTATAACGGGTTCGCGATGGAGATGATCCCTTCCACTCTGCGGCCCAAGAGCATGTCGAGACAGGTTTGAAACTGGGAGCGATCGTCCTGCAAGTCGGTGACGATCGGAAAGAGTCCGGAAGGGCGTATATGGTTCTGAATGCCACGCAAGATCTGCGTGCAATAAGGATCGGTGAGATCGAATACCATTACCCCCAGGGTCTGGCTGCGATTGCTGCGTAGAGAGCGGGCGTGCAGATTCGGCCGGTACCCCAGGCGACGAGCCACCTCCCAAATACGGTTGCGGGTGCGCTCAGGAATGCGGTCGACCCCGGCGCCGTTGTTTAGAACCATGGAGACCGTGGTCACGGAAAATCCGCTCTCGCCCGCCACCTCCCGGATGGTGATCATCGCGAATCTCCGCAGACGGAGCTCATCTTCTCAACAGCATCCCGCGGCGTATCTCTCAACAAGAGGACCTCCAATTCCTCGTGATCTTTGACTATCCAATTTGCCCGGCCCAGATCTTCTTTGGGTAAAGTCTCGAGGAAGGGCAGGCTTGGATCGGACGTTTGCCGACTTTGGCTCGTCGAACTCTGGCATCTGCAGTCCCCATAAACAGGTTCGAGTATAGGGGCAGACCGGCTGTCGGAACAGTGGAATTTGCAGGGTTTATCGTTTCACTAGAGGGACCGCTGAAAGACGCCCGGTGATCTCATGGAGCAGCGGCAAACTCACCACGGGCACTGCCTCGTTGGGGTGTCGGCGGGCCATTCTCCGGCTTGCTGACAGCCGGGCTTGTTCCAGCCGAAACCGCTGACGAGGGTGCCAATTTCCGAATTGCCCGTTGCCGCTGTCCAGGCGAGTCACCCCGGCGTCACAAGGGCTTTATCGGCTGGGAAGTGACGGGGCAATGGTAGGACACGTTCAACTGCAGAGGTGGTGGCTGCTGCGCGCGTGCCGCAGAGGCAATCACGCCGATACCAATCAGAAAGGCCGCTCTCCGTGGTGCCTGAAGCGCAGTGTGAAATAGACTTCCAAAGCAACATCGGGCACACTCCCGCATTGAGAACAGGGTGCGATTTCAGTGCACTCACTTTTTCTTGGTCAATCGTGTTAGAAACCCGCCCGGCGGGCCGTTGAGAGCTCCATCGTCATCGACGGTGAAGGCGGTTTTGTCTCCCTCACACGTTAAGGTGACGGTCTTGCCGCTTTCGGCGTAGCTGCAAGTGTTGGTGGCCGGCCCGGTTGAAACATACGCCTTGCCGCCGGACTTGAATTCGATCTTTACCACCCCACCATTGTCTTCATATGTGTTTCCCTCTACCTTGCCACCACAGCCAATCGCAGTGGCCAGCGTCCCGAGCGTTGCAATCGCAAGTGCGTTCGATAGAGTGAATTTCTTTTTCATGAGTTCCTCATTTTTTTCTGCCACCGGTTGCGTGCAAAAAAGGTGGGTTTCCGCTTACATCTCGCATTGCGCAAAATGTAAGTGAAAACTGTCATACCACAAAAAATGTCTGGGCGACTCTCCCTTTGGCGGTTCTCTCTGGCCCAGCAAGAACTGTCTCACCGAGCGGGTCGCACCGGCGGCACGGGCTTTGTAGCTTGGAAGTGACTGAAAGTAAACGTGTGTGGCAGCCGGACCTGTAAGCCGAATTTTGTCCGCCTTGCGGCGGGACGGTCATTCCTCTGGGCCGCGCATTACTGCGCGGCTCTAGCGACCTACCCGGAAGTTGTGACGCACCGAGCCGGCACGTGCCCCGGCCGAAGCCGGAACTCCCTCCCTATTTGGTCTTGCTCCGTGTGGGGTTTGCCCTGCCCGCTGCATTACTGCCGCGGCGGTGCGCTCTTACCGCACCTTTTCACCCTTACCCCGCCGTCGTTCTGAGCCCGTGCCCGAACCAGGGACTCACAACGACGACGGGGCGGTATATTTTCTGTGGCACTTTCCGTCGACCGAGCTTAAACCCGGCCTCCCGGACGTTATCCGGCACACTGCTCTGCGGAGTTCGGACTTTCCTCCCTCCTTGCGGAGAGCGACCGTCCGGTCCGGCTGCCAACCCCTCCTATTATATGCGATGGTTCTCGAGACCACTCGAAGCCAGCCAGCTAGTATCCTGCTGGGGACCACACAATCAAGTGACTCGTCTCCTGGGCACAATTTTCGAAGGGCTGGCTGGCTTCGGCGCCGCGACTGGAATTGGTTTCTACCTGGCGTGCCTGTGGAGCGCGCGGGCCTACCTGAGAGAGCAGAGGATAAGGTCCAGTGGCGCGGCGCAGCAGCGTACCTCGGAAAACCTTCCCCCGGTTTCGATCTTGAAGCCTCTTAAGGGGGAAGACCCCGAGATCTACCAAAGCTTCCGAAGCCATTGCCTGCAGGACTACCCGCAGTACGAAATCATCTTCGGGGTCAGCGCCGCGGACGACCCTGCGGTTCATGCGGTCGAGCGAGTGCGCCGGGAATTTCCGCATTGCGCGATCCAGCTGCTGGTGTGCTCCCGGAACCTGGGACCGAATACCAAGGTCAGCAACCTTGCTCAGATGTTGGAAGTAGCACGCTACGACCACCTGATTGTGAGCGACAGTGACATCCGGGTGGAGCCCGACTACCTGCGAAAAGTCATGACACCTCTTACCGAGGAAAAAACAGGCGTGGTGACTTGCCTGTACCGCGGCATCGCCAGCCCCACGCTGGGCTCCAGGCTGGAATCGCTGGGGATCAGCACGGACTTCTCCGCCGGGGTATTGGTTGCGCGCTCCCTCGAAGGCGGAGTGCGGTTTGCGCTGGGGTCGACGATGGCCTTCCGCCGGCGCGATCTGGAAGCGATCGGAGGGTTCGAGTCGTTTGTCGACTATCTTGCGGACGACTATGAACTGGGCAAACGGGTGGCTGCCCTGGGGCTCGAAGTGCAACTGTCCGAGGTGGTGGTCGAGACCTTCCTGCCGGCTTACACCCTGCGGCAATTCTTCGAGCATCAGCTTCGTTGGGCGCGCGGCGTGCGCGATTCCCGCCGGGGCGGCTACCTGGGCTTGCTTCTGACTTTCGGCTGGCCGTGGGCGATACTTGCCGTGCTCGTGTCCCGAGGCGCGCCCTGGGCGTTCGGAATTGCGGCAGCGGCTGTGCTCTTGCGGTTGCTAGCCGCGTGGACGGTTGGAGTTGGCGTACTGCGCGATGGCCAACTGGCGAGATTACTTCCGCTGCTTCCGCTCCGGGACGTCATGGCAATCGTGATTTGGCTTGCGAGCTTCGCAAACAACACAGTCGCATGGCGAGGCGATCGGTTCCATTTGAAGGACGGTCAACTCGAACGCATCCGTCCGTAGGCGGCATTTTTCAAAGGAATGGATGGGCTGTCTGCGCGGCGTCTACAAAGGTTCGCCGACCGCGCTGCTTGCCTCTCGATGTTCGGGCATGATGCGGCCGCCTTTGCGGAAAACGTAGGTTTCCCCGCGCCAATAGAACCGGCGACTGGTATAGCTCCCCAGCCAGATAAAGAAGCCGGCCAGGTCGCGAAGCGGGTAGAGCCAGCACAACGCGATTGCGCGAGGATCTCCGGCGATCCCCCAACCGACGGCCAGCGACTGGATCATGCGGTTCACGCATGCCAGGCCCAGCAAAGCCAGGCCCCATGTCCAATAACCCAGGGCGGCGGCGGCGCCGAATCCAAGAATTCCGAACGGCATCGCAAACGTCAGCCCGGTACCGAGATGGCCTGCCGGGCGAGAGTAGCGCGTGCTTTTCATCCAGCGGAGTTGGTCGCCGAGCGTGCGCACGACAGAACGCGGCGTCAGGACGTTCTTCACAATGTGGTGAGAAAGGGTGACCTTATAGCCTTGAGCCCAAATCCGGTTACCGAGTTCGAAGTCATCGGAGTAATAATCCGCGGTGGCCACGATCCCGCCGATCGCGTCGATCGCATCCCGCCGCGCGGTCATGGCCGGGCCCAACGCGAACCGCATCCCTTCGAGCATGTCCGCCACCATCACGCCCGAAGACATCTCGACTGACAAGCCGAGCGCCTCGAGCGAAGACCAGAAGTCGGACGCCGGGATGCCGCGGTACATGCACGTAACCAGGCCCACCTTCGGATCGAGGAGTGGGGGAATCGTGTTGCGCAGGAAATCGGGGGCGACGCGCACATCACTATCGCTGATGACAAAGTAGGAGCGATGGGTGGCCGCGATCATTTTCTGCAAGGAGAAGACCTTGGCATTCGGCCAGGTTGGCGGCCCCGACAGCACCACCCGGCTGTGAATGTGCGGATGCCGTGCCCGCACGCGTTCTGCGATCTGCAACGCCGGATTCTCGGCGTCGCGCGCGCCAAAGATGATTTCGTAGTCCGGATAATCCTGCAGGAAAAAACTTTCCAGGTTCTGCTCGAGTTCCGCCTCCATGTTATGGATGGGTTTCAGGATGGTGACGGGTGGAAGCGAGGTCTTTGGGGCCGCCAGCACCGTGGCGCGCGACACTTTAGAGAGCCTCCGATAGCGAGCAGCCGCCACCAGCGTCATGATCAGGAAGATGGTGGAACTCACCGTGCCAATGAGGGCAATCGCGACGGCCATCTTCAGCAGCCCGGTCATTACGGCCCCACTCACCATCGCGAGGTTCATAGCGAGAAGGAAACTACAGCGGCGCGAGTCAGTGTGCAAGGGAGTTTGTGAATCACGGTTTCTGATTTGTCAGGATGGACTTTCCGCCAATGCGAGCGAGCCGGAAAGATGGCTTGCCGTTCAGTTCCCTGGGATCATCCTGGTCGGTCCACAGGAATACGCGGGCGGGTCCGGCCCACAGGGTCGCAAACGACTCCGGCGTCTCGAAGACCTGCGGCGCGTCTGGAAACTTGGAGCCATACCAGAGGTTGCCGCCAGGCTCGTGCAGGACGTGCAGTGGATAGCCGGTGTAAAAGTTCAAAGTCGACGCCTGATGATACTGGCCATCGACGACAATCACATCCCCGGGCCGGAAGTGTTGTCGGATCGTCACCGCCAACTTGTAGGACGAGAGCACGGGGGAAAAAGTAGTGAACGAGGAATGAACACAGGCGAACAGGCCCACCATCATGAGCGCGAGCGCGATGTTACCTTGCGCCGGGCGCCCCGCGCGACGCAGCACCCAGTTGAGTATGGTTCCCAAAAGAAGCGCGAGCGACGCTCCCAGAAGCGGAGCGCGAAACGCGCCCAGCGCTCTGGGGGTCAGATCGAGCACATGCCCCAGCGAGAGATCGTAGTCCTGCGGGTTTTTCTTCAGCAGGTCCGCCAAGTCGGCCCCTGGGGTGGGCAAGTGCGAGACCGAAAGCAGGTACATGCCCGCGACGAACGCGAATATGCCGAAGGCAAACAGAACCGTCGCGGAAATTCTCCCGGCCCGGCGGTCCGACTCGGCAGCGTCTGGACTCGATTCGCGCGCCAGCCAGCCGCCCACCAGCAAGGCCATCCCGGGCAAAGCGGGAATGGTGTAGTACTCCTGGCGGGTCGAGAAGCTGAAGAATCCAACGATCACCAGCGCCCAAAGAAGAAACAGCAGGTTTGCTTTCTGGGCTCGCGTGAGATTTCCTCGCAGCTCCCACAGCCGCCTGGGAACCTGCCACAGGGCCTGCGGCAGGAAGACGCTCCAGGGAATGAGCCAGGCCACGAGCAATCCCCAGAAGATCAGCAGGGGCACCGTGTCGTAGCCAGCCGGCACTCGTTTGTTTAGAAATCGATAGATATGTTCATTGACAAAGTAGAACCAGAGGAACCCGTGCACCGTACCCTGGCTGGGGTTTCGCAGGGTCGCCAGAATGTGCCAAGGTGCTGCAATCACGAAGAACACGAGGCTGCTCGAGAGCAGCCGCAATTTCAGCAGGTGACGAAGATTGCCCGTAAGGATCAGGTACAGGGCGATCGCGCCGGCGGGAAACACCAGGCCGATCAGTCCCTTGGTAAGCACATTCAAGGCGCAGGTCGCGGCAAAGCCCCAGCAGGCGAGCCGGGAAGGTGTTTCTTCCTCGAGGGAGCGCAAAAAGAAGTAGTAGCCGAGCGTGAGCCACAATCCAACCAGCACGTCCGGAATCAGGAATCTAGTAAAGATGTAGGGCCCGATCGAAGTTGCGAGCACCACGCCCGCATACAAACCGGCCATTTCCCCGTAGGCATAGCGGCCCAGCCCGTAGGTGGCCAGCAGCAGGGCAAGTACGCCCAACATCAACGGCAAGCGTGTACTCCAGTCACTGATTCCAAAAATGCTGTAGCTGCCGGCGAGGCTCCAATACATCAAAGGCGCCTTCTCGAGGTAGCGGATGCCATTGGTGTACATCGTGACCCAATCGTGACGGACGAGCATCTCGCGGGCAGCCTCGGCGTGAATGGTGTCCACGTCGTCCAGCAAGGCGGGAGTGAACATGCTTGCGAAGTAGATCATTCCCCACAGGAGGCCAATAAGCAGAACAGACTGGGGACGGGAGGTTGAATTGGAAGCTGGTTTTTGGGAATCGCCGGGCACGCCGGGTTTCTGGTCCCGCAGGGTGACAGACAGGATCATGCACGATTCCGCAAAGCCTTGTGATTATACGGGTCAAAGAAAGAGCCAATCAACCAGCGGGTTCAGTGGCGGGAAGCGCCTCGGTCACAGGAGAGTGCGCCAGGACCTCGCGAATCTTGGTGGCCAGGGATTTCAGGGTATACGGCTTTTGCAGGAAATTGGTCTGCACGTTGGCGATCTGGTGTCGGAGCACGATTTTTTCGGAGTAGCCCGACACGAACAGCACCTTCATTTCCGAGTATTTTTCGGCGAGCAGTTCGGCGAGTTGGCCGCCGCTCATCCCGGGCATGACCACATCAGTCACCATAATGTCAATGCGCCCGCGATGCTTGTTTGCCGCGTCTGCAGCATGCAGTCCATCCCGCGCTTCGATCACGGTATAGCCGCACTGCCTCAAGAACTCGCAGGCCGGGTTGCGGACGGCGTGCTCGTCCTCAACCAGGAGAATCGTCTCCGAGCCGCGCAGATCGACCGCGGCTGCCGGGACGTCCCTGCTGATCACCTCGCGGGGTCTGTGCGTGACCCGCGGGAAATAAACCTTGAATGTCGTTCCCATCCCCAGTTCACTGTAGACCCAGATGAAACCACCGCTTTGCTTCACAATCCCGTAGACGGTGGCCAACCCAAGACCAGTTCCTTTGCCTTGCTCCTTGGTTGTGTAGAACGGCTCAAAAATGTGCGGCAGATGCTCGGCGTCGATGCCCTGGCCGGTGTCGGTGACCTCGAGCATCACGTAGCATCCGGGCGGGACCACAGGCCGCGCCTGCACGTAGGCATCGTTGAGTTCCACGTTTTGGGTCGCGACGGTCAGCCTTCCGCCCGTAGGCATGGCGTCGCGGGCATTGGCAACGAGATTCATGACAACCTGTTCCACCTGGCCGGGATCGAGCCTGACCCTGTCCAAGCCGGGCTGCGGCGCGATGATCAATTCCACATCCTCGCCAATTACCCGGGGCAGCATTCGCGAGATGTCCCGCAAAATCGAATTCAGATCGAGAACCTGCAGGGATTGCATCTGTTTTCTTCCGAAAGCCAGCAGTTGGCGGGTCAGGTCCGCGGCGCGTCGGGCAGCGCCTAAGATCTCCTCGACGTTGCGGTGCAGTGGGTGTTCGGGACCAATGGAATCCTGCATGAGTTCCGCGTAGCTGCTGATTACCATCAGCAAATTATTGAAATCGTGCGCCACCCCGCCGGCCAGCAACCCGATCGCGTCCATTTTTTGCGCCTGGAACAAGGCGGCTTCCAGCCGCCGGCGTTCGCTGATGTCGCGATCATTGGAGATGAAATGGGTTACGCGTCCCGCCGTGTTGCGTACCGGCGTGATGGTTTTCTCGACTACGAAGGATTCCCCAGTCTTCTTCCGGTTTACCAGCACGCCTCGATAGATCTCGCCCGCCCCGATCGCCCCCCACAGTTCCCGATAAAAGTCAGGGCCCTGCTCGCCCGACTTGAGAATGCGCGGCGTCTGACCAATTACCTCGGCGCGCCGGTATCCGGTTAGCTTTTCAAAGGCAGGGTTTACATATTCGATCGTTCCCACACTGTCGGTTATCAGGACCATGTCCGCAGACTGCTCGACGGCACTGTAGAGCGTGCGGAATGTATCTTCCACCTCCCGGCGTTGCTGCTCTGCGCGCCCCAAGGTGACGGCGCCCCGTATGGCTCGAATCAGCGAAGAATCAATGGCAGCGGGTTCGCGGCCGGCCGCGCTCTTTCCCTCCGCTTCCGGCCCACCGGCTTTTGCCAGCGATCCGTGGAGAAACAACAGGGGCACCCTTTTGCCCTGAAGGTGGAGTTCCTGAATGATCCTCGCGGTTTCCGGTTCGGACTCCCGCTGCGCAAATACCAGAAGGTCGTAAACTTTGTGGGTTAGCCTGCCGGGTACTTGTTCGAGAGCACATTCGTGATCGACATTCGCCGTGGCCAGTTCCTCGTTGGCGCGGAGAAAATTCTGCAAGACCGCGCTCTGTTCGTCCGTACCTACGAATAGAAGTTGCAGGGGTTGCTTGCTCCGGCCAGGTTCCCTCTTCGTGGTCATTTCGGACTCCCGGTGCTTCTCCTATCGGAAGGCGCGCCCACCAGCGCCGCCCGGATCCCGGCAGTCACGAAAATAACCTGGACAATTTTCCCGATTCGAGAACCGTTCCAGCTCAGGTCGGCGACTCTAGCCTGCCGAACCTACGGGGCCGTGAAGTAGCCCGCTCGCGACCGCAGGTGAGAGCCGTTGTCCTGCGCGGGAAGGACCCGAACGCGGCGAAACCCGCGTGTTCCGGATTCTTCCGGCACCGGGTAATAGAGCAGGTAGGAACTGCGCAACTCGCTGTTGATTGCGGACAGAGCGCCGCGCAGTTGGTCCGCGTTTTTCACGATGTAGTCTCGCCCCCCGGTGGTCGCGGCCAGATCGCGCAGCACCGCGTCGCCCGGCGACCTTCTCTTCGGGTCATGGGTGACCACGGTATAAATCGAAACCCCGCGCCGCTGGGCGCGTGCGATGGCGTCGCTCTTCCCGCGCAGGCTTAGGTCGTCTTCGCCATCGGAAAACAGGATCAGGGCAGAACGGTGGAGCTCGAGATCATCGGTGAATACGGCCTGATCGCAAGCATGGTAAAGGGTGTCATACAGGGCAGTGAGCCCGCCCTTGGGGAGAGTGGCGAACAGCGCCTCCAGTTGTCCCGGATCGGTGACGGTGCGCTCCAATTCGATTTTGCCGTTGAAGGCAAGCACCAGCAATTCGTCGCCGGGCCGCATCACTTGCTGCAGGGAGCGAACCAGGGCGGCTTGCACCGTCGCCCAAGATTTAATGGTCGAATCGCTCAGGTCGAGCACGACGGCGATTCTCAAAGGCAAATCGGCGGCGGAGCGCAGTTCGACGCGCGGGATGAGCCTGCCATCTTCGAGAACCACGATGTCGGCGGGCGCCAAGTGGGGCAAGGGGCGGTTGTCGCGATCGGTGGCGACCAGCATGAACTGCACTTCGCTCACCCGCTTGCGCAGCCGGAAGGTCGATTCAGCGCCCAGACTGAATACCGGCAACAGGGAGATCAGGAGCAGCCAAGCAATCTTGCGCTTCACCCCTCCGCTATCGGCACCAAATGCTGAAGTCTTTCGTTTGTCGCCAAACCGTCGTAACCGGAGCCCCCGCACCCAGGCAGCTTCGGGAAGGGAATTCCGTTTGAGGCTTCGCCCCGGCACCGCGTCAAAACACCCGCTAGCTGCGGCGAAAACCACGTTTCGGGGAGTACGCCCACGTAGCGGGCGCGGCGGCCCCCTGTAAACAATTGATAGCACAGCAGAAACCTCAGCCCCAGTTATGCCCATTTTGGCACAAAAGGTGCCTGCATGAGCATGAACAGAAGTCCATGTTCCGGAGTTATCCAAAAATGCCCCACGACCCCACGGACATCGCGCCTGAAGATGATTTTTGGCGACCTAGAGTTGTGTATGGAATGGCAACCTTGTGCCTGCTGCTAGGGCTATCGGTGGGCTATCTGGTGCGCGGATCTGCCTCCCGCGCAGCCACGGCAAATGCCGGCAATCCGCCGAGGGTCTCCCCAGCACCGGCGGGAGGGTCGGCCCCGATGCCGACGCTTGACCAGATGAAGCAAATGGCCGACAAGAAGGCGGAACCTCTGCTCGAGCAACTCAAGAAGGATCCCAAGAACCAGGGACTTTTGGTGCGGGTCGCGTATTTCTACAAGTCAGCCCATCAGTTCAAGGAAGCGGCCGGCTACTTCGGCCAATCCCTGCAGCTGGATCCCAAGAATGTGGCCGTGCGCACTGAGAAGGCCTCGTGCCTGTATTACGACGGCGATGTAGAGGGCGCTCTGGCGGAATTGCAGCAGTCTTTGAAGATCAATCCGAAAGACGCAAATTCCCTGTTCAACCTCGGCATGATTCGCCTGAACGGCAAACAGGACCGTGCGGGAGCGATTGCCGCCTGGCAGGAACTGCTGAAGACAAATCCCGGCCTCGACAAGAAATCCATCGTAGAACAGATGATTGCCGAAGCCCGGCAACCGAAGGTCTCGCAATAACGTCCGGCCCGGCAGGCCGGGACATTATAAGGAGCAGCCAGACATGTCAAACATCAAGAACACATCCTCTGCAGATCACTGGACCAGTATTCAAGCCTACGCCCTTTCCGTGATTTGCCTCCTGGTGGGATTGGCAGGCGGATGGTTCATTCGCGGGTCGCAAGGCGCTGTCCAAGCGGGGACATCGTCTGCGGTGTCTTCCCCAGCGACAGGCGACGCCACGGTCCAGCCCACCCCGGAACAAATCAAGCGCATGGTCGACAAACAGGCCGGCCCCTTGCTGGCGGAGCTGAAGACCGACCCCGACAATGCAGACCTGCTGACCAAGATCGGCAATATCTACTACGACACGCAACAATTCCCTACGGCCATCGAGTACTACCAGCATGCTCTTAAGACAAAGCCCAGCGACACCGCGGTGCGAACGGATATGGCGACCGCGTACTGGTATGCCGGGAATGCCGACACCGCCATCGCCGAATTCAGGCATGCGCTCGCCGACGAACCGAACAAGGCCAATGCACTATTCAACCTCGGGGTAGTTCAATGGCAAGGGAAGATGGACATTACGGGAGCGTTGGCTACCTGGCAGAAATTACTGGACACCAATCCGAACTACGAAGGCAAAGAAAAGATTGTTGAGTTGATGGCGCAGGTAAAAAAGCACTCCGGCATCAAGCCGGGAACCCAGGCGAAAGCATTGGCAGAGTGAAACATCTCGTGGCACACCATCCGGACGGGAACGAACACATGTTTTGATGGAAGTGGGTCAGTCGAGCTTGGTGGTTCGCACGGGGAGGCTTTCGACAGACAAGGCGCGCCACAGCTGCCACAGGACCGTGGTCAAGAGAGAGAGCCCCGCGACCCACACCGCGAAGGCAAGGCGCACCACCCATGCCGGAGCCTGTCCCACCCTGCGCAGCACAAACGGAAGAAAATTCCAGGTGGTGATGTGCACATAGTCCCACGGGTCGGTAGTCATGTCGGAGTTGGTCAGTCCCCAGGCTTCCATCTTGCCGAGAGCGAATGCCACGATATTTTCGAAGCGCAAGCCGACCACGAAGGTGGGGTGCCCGAGCGTGGTCATCTGGTAAAGCTCCAGTGGAAGCCAGAAAGCGATCGAGGCCAACTGAACCGCGGTTGCGGCGGCTACCAAGCTGACCCCGAGCGCCCTCACCATCCGCCCCAGGTTGGCACGATATCGCAGTAACAACGGCACCGAGATGAACGCGACCCACTGCGCGGCCGTCGAAACGTAGCGGTCACCCCAGGCCGAATCGCCGCTCCACACCGTATAGCGCGCATAAAAACAGATATAGGTGAGCAGCAGGAGGAAGCCGCTGACCAGGTATGCCTTGATGTCCGGAGGAAACCGGCGCCAGGCGCAGGCGATGACGAGAATCGTTACCAGCAGCAGCGGGTCGAAGAGGAAGATCGATTTCTCGGGTGCGAACAGAGCCCCCAGGAAGCCCACGTGGAACGGGTTTTCGAAAGGGTAGCTCGCGGGCAGCGACGGGTTCAGGATCCTCTGCTGCTGGGCGAAGATGGTGACGTAGGTGTTAAAGAACGAACCGAACCGATGATACTGGTAGATTCGGTCGATGAGCAGAAACATGGCGTAGATGGGCAACGCGGTCATGGCGTAGGTGCGAAAGCGTTTCCAGATCGACGCCAGCGGCTCGCGCGCAAACAGCAGGACCAGCAACAAAAACATTCCGCCGGCAAACACATCCATCGCCACCGTCAGGCGGGTTAGCAGGTTGAGCCCGAATGCCGCCGATCCGATCCGGAGAGCACGACCTTGTCCCGTCAGTAGCCACTCGTATTGGAAGGTGAATCCCGTCAGCGTCAGCAGCAGGATGTAATTGTTTTCCATCATGTTCTGGGTGTAGTGCAGGTGGGAAGTGGACAAGAGCAGCGCCAGCACTCCGGCCACCGCCTGCGCCTTCGAGAATTTCAGCAACATCAAAAAGTGAAAACACAGCAGGGCGGTCAGAACGTTGACCAGTATGTTGGTGGAATAACCGACGACCATGTTGCGGACGCTGGGATCGTTCCCGTTGTAGACATCGAAAATGGAAAGTTTTTCAAGCGCGGTGCCGACCACGTCGGCGGGAAGCATCAGCAACGATTGCCCGATCCCGTACCAGGCATAAATTTTCCCGCCGCGTCCGCGCAGGCCGAAGTCCGGGTAGTCCCCCGGCAACACGGGCGGCGCCGAGGTCCAGAAGGAATGCGTGGTTTGCAGTCGGCGGACGGTGTCCACCGAGTCGACGTCGCCCGACTGCACGACGAATGCGATCAGCCCCGCCGCGAGGCCGAGCAAAATGACCGGATTCATCCACCTGCGAAATCTTTGCAACACGTCCGTGATACTAACTGACCCCGGACCGCTATCAAAGTTCGGGTATGCTTCTTCTCTGACTCTCAGCTTCGGGGGGCTAAGAAACACGATGAGTGCAGCCCGGGAACTGCGCGACCTGTTCCGGCTACGCATCCTGCAGATGGCCGCGGTGGGCGCATTGTTCGCATTCGTGATTTGGCGCAGTTTCTCCCTCAAGCTCCCGGTGCGCGATCTGGACAATTGGTGGCATCTGAAAGTGGGCGAGTGGATTCTGCAGAACCATGCTTTTCCCCATAACGGCATTTTTTCGGGCACGGCGGCGAACCGTCCCTGGGCCGCTTACAGCTGGGGTTATGAAGTCCTGCTGTCGCTCTCTTACAAGTGGTTCGACATCCTGGGCATGGCAGTCCTGGGAACGATCCTGACAGTTCTGGTCGCGGCCAGCGTTTACCGCATGACGCGCCACCTCTCGGGACGATTCTGGATGGCCTGCTTGATCGCCACGGCCGCCTGCTCGGTATTTCTCTTCACCATGTGTCCCCGGCCGGTGTACTTCACCATGATTCTGTTGGCGGCCGAACTCACTCTGATCCTGGAAGCGAACCGCAGCGGCCGCGCGCGACCACTCTGCTGGCTGCCATTGCTATTTCTATTGTGGGCGAACCTGCACATTCAATTTATCTACGGACTGACGATCGTTGGCATGCTGCTGGGCGTGAACCTGGTGCAGAGACTGCTCGCGGCTGCCGGATGGCAACCGGAATCCCTGGCCCCACCGGCGATTCCATTGCGCCCCCTGGCCGCAGTCTTTGCGGGCTGCTTGCTTGCTCCCTTGATCAGTCCCTACTCTTACCACCTGTACGAAATCGTCTACGGGTTGGTGAGTACAAGATTGCCTTACCAGATGGTTCAGGAAATGCAACCGTTCACTTTGAAAGTTCCCAGCCACTACTTGCAGGTGCTGCTGACCGGCGCCGCCTTCTTCGCGCTTGGACGGAAGCAGGAGGTTGACCTGTTCAAGATTGGCATGCTCGTACTGGCCACGGTGGTCGGCTTCCGCATGATGCGCGATTCCTGGTTCATTTGCATTGTCGCCGCGGCTTGTATCGCTGATTCCAACGGGGAAGAACATGCCCAGGGCGAAAAATGGTATGAATGGCTGGGGCTGGCGGCCTTTCTCTTCACGATGGGGTTGCTCTTTGCCCGCGATACCGGCTTCAACCGCGCCGGGCTTGATGACAAGATCAGCAGTGTGTTTCCTGTAAACGCGGCCAACTATCTGCGCAAGCGCCCTTATCCCGGTCCAATCTACAACGCGTTCGACTGGGGTGGCTTTCTGATCTGGTACCTGCCGGAGCATCCGGTCGCCATTGATGGCCGGACGGATCTGTACCGAGATGACCTGATTGGCCGTTACATGGCCACGGTCAGTGGCGAGGATTCATATCTGACCGACCCATATCTGAATGAGGCGGGAGTAGTCCTGCTGCAGCGGGGCATGCCCCTGGCCGCGCTCCTGCAAGGCGATCCTCGTTTTCAGAATATCTACGAAGATCCGCAGGCAGTCATGTTCGTGCGCCGGCAGGAATGAGGTATCAAGCCCTTTTTGCGGTTCGAAGCCGAATGACTCCCGGCACGCACACATAGCCCCGCGCATCGCGTAACCCCCGCGGAATGTCGGTGCACGCATCTATTGCACCGTGAAACTCTTCAGCAGCGATGGGGCGCGCTCATTCATCTGTGCCAAGTTAAATCCGGTGGGGGTGATCGGATGAACGCATATCTGAATTTCTGGTTTTATCTGGATCGATTCGACTTTATCCCTACCCACTTACTTCTTCACTGCGGTGCCGGTTCCACCGACGGTCACAGTCCCATTCGGATTGTGGGCGGCGTTGTGGCAGGTGAGGGTACAGGTGTTCGGACCCTGGTTGTAGGAGACGGGAACCCCTCCGTTGGGAGCCACTACGTTGGCGTCGAAACTGATCAGACGCTGCCCGGAAGCATTCGCACTGCTGTTGCCAACGCCGTGTGCCGTGTGGCAGGTCGAACAACTGAAGCCGGCACCGATATGCTGCGCGTGCTTGGCGAAGCTGGCGTTCTGCATGATGTTCGAGAGATTGTGACACTTCCCACAGAGAGCATACGGACCGTTCGCGCTCAGGTCCGGGCTCGGGAATAGGTTGGTGATCACCTGGCCCGGCGCCATCGACTGGCTCAACTCATAGCGGCGCTCGAGGATGTGGGACCACTTCGATCCATGGGGACCGCCGGGCCCGGTGCCGCCGAATTCGCGGTTATCGTCGCTGTTGTGGCAATCGGTACAGTAGATTTGCGTGCCCATGGTGCGCCCTTGCGTGGCGCCATCCAGGTTCAGCATGTTGGGAAGCAGGCTCGGCTGAGGCAAGGAACTGGTCCGCGGATGAAATACCGGGTGGCTGGATCCGGCGCTGGCTCCGAACTGCGGAATGATGTTCTGCGGATCCGCTACCGAAGCCAGGCGCACCGGGTCATAGCCGTATTGGGATGCTTTCGCGAGTTTTCTCGAGTTGGCTCCATGGCAGCGCAGGCAAGTCTGGAACTGGTACTGGGCCGGCCGCACAATGGTTACGCCATCCTTCTCGCTGACGCCCCAAACCGCCATCTGCGCCGTGCGCAGAGCGGGAGCCATCGCGGCCGCGCCGGCTCCGGAGCCGATCGCGTGCGGCTCGTGACAATCGATGCAGCCGGTCTGGCCGGCGGTATTGGGAGAGGCGGTGACTGCGTTCCGGTTCCGCGCGGAGGCCTGGACCTTGGCCAGCGTCTGCCCGGTTGAAATCGGATGGCCGATCTTGGCGTATTCCGACGCGATGTTAAGGCTGGCCATCGCCTTGGCAGGACCGACCAGGCTGGGAGCCGCGGAGGCGCTGCGCATGAACGGATTCACACTCGCTACGGTGACCGCTGCGCTCATGCCGGAATGACAATTCAGACACACTTGGTCACCGGCGCCGCGCAACAACCAACTCGGTCCGGCCGCGTTGTGATCGGTATGGCAGGAGAAGCACGCATTCCCGCTCAGGGTCGGATACGGCAGGTTCTGCACAGTCGCGTTGTTGGTGGCGTGGACGCTCGTGCTCCAGCCCGCGATCGGATTGGTCTGGCCCTGCACCACGCGATTTGGATCGTGACAAGCCAGGCACAGCGCGCCGTTGACGCTATCCTTGACGAGGAAGTACTTGGCGACCGGATCCTTGGCCTGCACGTGGGGGTTGTGACACGACGTGCACTCGATGTTGCCATTCACCAGCTTGATCGCGCCCGCCGGGTCCGCGGTCTGGCCTCGGGATGACAGGCTATCCACCAGGCTGGGGGCGTCCTTGATGGGCGGTAACACACTCAAGGGATGCGAAGACTGCAGATTAGCGCCGAACACATCGGTCGGGTACATCGAACCGGTCGTCATCACTTTCCCGGAGATCAGGGTCTGGCCTACGGCGACGGTCCCATCGTGGCAGCTCAGGCACAGGTTGCTATCGGCACCGAGGACGGGTTGATCCCCCACCTGGTGATAGGTGGAACTGGTGTAAACGCTGTACACCTGCTTGGTCAGGGTTTGATTCCAAAGGGCTCGTCCGGAGCCCAGCCCGGAGTGAGGCGCGTGGCAATAGCTGCAAGAACCGGGCCGAGCGCCGGTGACCGGCGAGGTGCTGCCGGGCGAAAGGTCGTGCATGCCGATGACGTCGCCGGTGATCTGTGCGAACAGGGGTCCGCAAGTCAACACGATGCCGGCGAGCAGGAGTTTTCGTTTCACTGACTTCCTCCCGCGCGAGCCCCTTTGCCCGCACCGTAGTAGTGAAAGACCTGGATCCGGCGATTGAAGGAGTCGACGACGAAGATGCGGTCCTGCCGATCGATGGAGAGCCCGGTGGGCAGCTGGAATTCCCCTGGCTCGGCACCTTTGCTGCCAAAGTAGTAGAGCAATTCGCCTTGCCGGTTGAACACCTGCACCATTCCCCACAAGCCATCGACCACGTAAAGGTCCCCCTCGGAATCAATCCCGACGCCTTTGGGCCGGAACATGGTTCCGGTGCTGTCGCCGATGCCTCCAATGGCGAAGCGGAAAGCGCCCGAGCGGTCGAGTACCTGGACGCGAAAATTCATTGCGTCCACCACCATCAGGCTGTCGCCATCCAGCCGCAGTTCGGTGGGATAGTTGAATTCTCCGTCTCCCCGTCCATTCTTGCCAATCGTCTGCAGGACGGATCCCTGCATATCGAGCATGAAGATCTTGTTGCGCAGGGTGTCGGTGACGTAGATGCGCTGCGCCCGGGAATCAACCGCGATCCCGGTGGGCCGCTTGAAATAGCCTTCGCCGCCTTTCAGGCTGCCGATGACGTGCTGGAACTTTCCGTTGGCGTCGAAGACGAACACCTTACCCACTTCCGAATCGGTCACGTAAAGGTTGTCGCTCGCATCCACGGCGACGCACTGCGGAGCGATCATCGGATCTTTGATCTCTTCAGCGCGCGAGAGGAACTTGTATTTCTTATCCTGGAAATCGAAGATGTGAACGCCGACCGCGCCGGGATCGCTGACAATCACGCGCCCGCGAGAATCGGTGACAACGCTGTAGGGACGGACCAGGCGGCGGAAATCCGGCTCACCAGCAACGAAATCGACCATCCGGGTAAAGAACCCACGCTTGGGCTTTACTTCGAATTCCGAGCTGAAGCTGCGTTCGTAGCTGAGCCGGCGGCCGCCTTCCAACTTCAAGTCAGGAGGCGCAGGCTGCACGTCGGGAGCCGGCTTGGTCGGCTTGAATGCTGCCGCCAGGGCCACCAGCAGCACCAGGGTAGCGATTTGTAGACTCTTGTGCACTGCGGAAAGCATTCTAAAAGAGATTAAACGACCGGGTGAAACCTATGAAAAACGAATTCACGTTTCCCGGAGGCAACCCCGAGGCGCTGAAACCTTGGACCACTCGGCCGTATCCTGCCGTAAACATCAGTTTTCTGACCCGGTAGTTCAGGATCGCATTCACCTGCTCGGTGCGGTTCCACGAGGCTACACCTCCGGTGTCGGTGTTGCTTCGATTTTTCGAGTAGCTCGCGCCCAACGAAAGGTTGCGGATCGGATTGCCGCTCAACGAAAATCCCTGACTCGTTCCTCCGTAGAGAATCAGCCAATCCGCCGGGATGGTGCCAGGCGGGGGTAGCAGTCCGCTTCCGCCCAGGAGACCAAAGCCGTCGGACTTGGCAAAACTGGCGGCGGCCGTGATCCGGCGCATCCCGAAGCTGGTGGAATAGCTTTGGCTGCTATTGCCGGTATTGGGGGTATTGCTTAACGCACTGCGGGAGCCCGCAGCCGTCGCGCTCCAGGTAAATCGGCCGTCATAGAACTTACGCCGAGCATTGCCGGAGTAAGTGTAAAACGAGTTCATGTAGGTGATCAGGTAGGTCTGAACATTCTGCGCATAACTGAAATCAACACTCAGCAACCAGCGCTGCACCGGCCGGTTGAATGCAACATTGGTGGAAAAGCCAAGAGAATTTCCATTACTGTAATCGTTGTTGTTATCGGTGACACTCACGGACGTGCTAAAGAACCCGCCCAAGGCGCCGGTGGTATAGGTGGCGCCTCCGCCAAAACTGTTGGCGCCATAACTGGTTCCCAGGAAAGTCTGCTGCCGGCGCTGTACATCCGCTTGCAGCTGCAAGTTGGAGGTCACACCGTAGCTGGCGATGCCCATCATGAAAAGCGAATTCGAAGAAAGGCTGGATTGGTAAATCCCGCCCACCGTTCCTTGCTGGCCGCCGGCGAGCAGGTTCTGAAACAAGCTGCCGGTCAGGCTATCGGTGTAGCCCATGCTGGCCGACAGATTGAGCCTGGGCTTGGGATTCACTCCGGCACTCGCGTTGACCGTGTCCACAACCCCGCTATAACTGGAACCGAAGTAGTCGGCGCTGATATCGGACCGGCTGAACGATGAGGCGAAGGATCCGTGCATGGGAAGGGCGTGCGAAGCGCTAAAGATGAACGAATTGTTGTCTGAATTCACAGCCTGCACGGTCTGGTCCCCCGCGACCAGGGGGACTTCCGAGTGTGACTTTCCGCGAGTATAGCCCGCGCTGAGGTCGAAACCGGAGATGCGGTATCCGGAGCGGAGCGAGAGATTGCGATATCCGTTACTGCCGTCCTGGTTGGCACCAACGACTGAGTAGTCGCTGCTGCCGTCAGAAAAAGAGACCATCAGGCTGGGCACATCGGGAAGCAGTTCACTCCAACTGACGTTGAGACCCCGGCTGTTGCCCTTGGTCGTGTAGTTGGAGAGCCCGGGCATATTGAATGTTCCCTGGCTGTTCCACGCTCTGGTGTAGGAAAACGAACCGGGAAAATGACTTCCGCCAAAGATGCTGGTTGCGAAATCGAAGCCGCCCCCGTTGAACAGGGAGCGAAACTCGGAACTCTGGCGGGACTGACCATAGTAGGGCGACAGGTTGAACGAAAGAAAATTAGGGTCGTGGTAAGAACCGGATAACGTTCCGTTGCCCCCGACATCCAGACCGTGGCTGGAACTGATCTGGTTGCCATACACACCGTTGTAGCCGGCGTTCATCAGGCCGTTCAGATTCAGCTTCAGGTTGTCGCCCACCTGGACCTGCCCCGCAGCCGGGAGCACCAGCAGCAGTAACAGGCCCGGAAGCGCTCGCGCGAGGAATCGAGATTGATTCGCCATGTGGTACCAGCTTCCGGCTGCGTTCACAGCACTTCGATCTTGGCTTTCTGTTTCAGTTTCTTGCCCAGGTCGGCGCGTACCTGGTTGGTTTTGTTTTGTTCGAGCTGTTTCCGCAACTTGTTCTTCACGTCTTCGAACTTGAGTTTGCCGGCCGGAACGTGTTTGTTAAGCCGGACAATGGTGAAGGCGTTTTCGACCTGGATCACATTGGTGACCTGGCCGGGCTGCATGGCCTGAAGCGCCTGCACAACTGAGGGCGCCATCTGCGCCTGACCCATCGGCTTGTGATCGCCCATCATCACGCGGTAGTCGTCTTCGGACACCTTTTCCGCGAGCAACCCGAACTCTTCATAGTTTTTCGTTGCCTTTGCCTTGGGCAGTGCTTCATCGGCGCGCTTGCGGGCTTCCTGTATCTGGCTGGGGGTTGCTTTCTCTGGCGGCAAGAACGAGATGGTTTGAAAGGCGAACGACTCCGGGATCTGAAATTTGCCGGGGTTCTTGTCGTAGAACGCTCTCGCTTCGACCAGCGAGACCGCCGACTTGCTGTCCACTTCCGTCTTCAACAACTGTTCAATCAGCAACGAGCGCCGAATTTTTTCGCGCATGGCTTGTTGCGATCCCTTGAATTCCGCCTGCAGAAAGCTGTTGTACTCATCCGGCGTCGGGAACTGGTTGCGGAAGTCGGCGGCCGCGCGGCGCATGCGCTCGCCAGAAATCGTCAGCTTCCGGCGCTGGGCTTCCTGGTATACCAATTCTTCGAAAATGATCATCTGCAGGGCGCCCTTGCGAATGTCGGGTTCCAGTTCCTTGGGAACCGCGCCACCATGCTGGCGGGCGTAGGGGAAGATGGTAAAGATCTCGCGCTGCAGGTCGCGGTCGGTCAGTACCGCGCCATTCACGCGGGCAACCGGCTGACCCATGGGCTGAGCCATCGCCGGCGTCGGGTTGACACTCACCGTCGGTGCGTGCGACGCAACCTGGCTCGATCCCGAGAGACTCATCAGGAGCACTGCGCCGATCAGGGAGATGGATTTCATAATTCCTCGTTCCTTCCAGCATTGAAAATCAGGGGAGAGATTGCTCTCTCCCCTTGGAGTTCGACCATTAGAACGTCGTTCCAGCGGTGCTGCCGTTCATTTCGTTCGCATCGCCACCATGGCACTGGCGGCAGAACTGCGCGGTCTGGTTCGAGTTCGCGTTGCCGCTGGCCGGGTTGTACGGCCCACGGACAAAGAACATCGTCAGATAAGTTCCCGACGGCAGTCCGGAGTTGCCCTTGGCCGATTGCAGGCCCTGGGTAACGACCGAAATGTTCTGCACGTGCTGGTGGTGGCAGGTCGTGCAAGTCACCACGGGAATGCCCGCGTTGTTTCCGAGGCGGACGAAGAAGCCATAGTTCTGATAGAACTTGGCCGAGTTGGGGCCGGTCATCTGGACGGCGCCGTTCACAATGGCGCAATCCCACTCGGTGCAATCGATGGTCGCGTTCAATCCCACCGGGTGGTCGTTGAGGTAGTTGCCGGCAGTCGTGCCGTCGCTGCCCAGCAAGGTTGGAATTGCATTGAAGGTGCCGTAGGTGCTCGGCAGGGGCTCGTACACGGCATTCTTCATCATGGCGCCCTTTGCGAGGTTGCCATCATGGCAGCTCAGGCACTCCGTGATGTTGCGATCCGGGCTGTTCGAGTCGAGGCCGACCAACAGGTCGGACCACTTTCCACCGTCGCCCGTCGCGATGGTCTGTCCCACGAGCGAGCCGAGATCCTGGCCCCACAGGGCATGGACGCCAGCCTGGGTGTATGCGTTCTTGGCAGCGCCGTTGCCGTACGCGCCGCTATGCGGGGCGTGGCAAGCGGTGCAGCCGCGACCGTAGTTCAAATGTGCACCAAGACTGTCAGTGGTAACGGTGCCAATCTGCGCCATCGCAAACCCTGCTACGGCGAAGATTGCAAGCAGAACAAAGAGCGCTTTCTTCATATAGATTAAGACCTCCTGATGTGTTCGAACACTTCATGTCTGTTGCCTTACTGCTTTCTTACAATTGCTTCTTTCGGGGAAGAACGTTGCCGGCTGTGTTCCGTCCCCGTTCTGGCGCCAAAAACGGCGCCAAAACTTAGTCCCTTAGTGCACCGGCGTACCCTGCGGATTCAACCGCGAGGTGTCTTTCGGGGTCCCTTGATCCTGACCTTTCTCTTTCAGTGCGCCTTGCTGCCCGGCGCCTTTCGCCTTCTGCAGCTCGGCCTTCATGGTTGCCGACTCCGCATCCGTGATGTAACGGAACTGCTGGACTCGGCCCCAGGGATACTGTTCGGAAACAAAGACGCGATTGTTCTTGTCGATGACGATTCCCATCGGGTCATTGAAGCGGCCCAGGGAACGGCCCGGCCCACCCACGTACGCGAGCAATTCGCCATCGCGATTGAAGATCTCGACCAGGGCGAGGTTGCTGTCCACGACCCAGATGTGTCCGTCGCTGTCGACGGCGATACCCTTGGGCCGCTCGAAGCAGCCGATGGCGTCGCAGTGCTGGCCGAACTGGCCGGTGAAGTTGCCTTCTGCGTCGAAGATTTCGACCCGGAAATTCAGGGAATCGGTGACGTATACATTGCCCTCCCGATCGAGAGCGATGTTGGTGGGCAGGGAAAACTCTCCCGGCCCGGTCAGGGTGTGCTTCTTGCCGGGCGTGCCGATCTTGCGCAGCGGCTTGAGACTGTCGGCGTCATACACGAAGACCACGTCCTGCTTGGTGTCCACCACGTAGAGCAGCCGCCGTTCGGTATCGATGGCGAGCCCCAGGGGATCGACCAGGCCTTCGCTGATCTGCGCCGAGATCTTGTGGTTGGCGTCGAAGACCAGCACCTTGGCCAGCTTGCCGTCCGAGATGAAGACCCGGTCGTCATCATCGACAGCGATTGCGTTGATCATGGCGAAATGCGCATCAAAACCATTGCGGATCAGCTCGGTATCCCTGGTTTCGGTGTTGAACACGAACACCGCGCCGACCTTCTGGTCGGCCACATACAGCCGGTTCTTCGAATCCACGGCCATGCCATAGGGACCCAGCAACTGAAAGGGGAAGTTCCGGTTGGCAACTTTCTCGTCCTGGGTCTGGCCGCCCGCCAGCCGATCCATCCAGCTCTGCTTCGGCTTTTTGCCTTCCTGGCTGTATTCAATCTTCATGCCCGCGAAATAGCTGGTGTAGCGAATGCGGGGGAGATTCGGCGGCTCGGGCCAAACCAGCTTGCTGACATCGACCTGAGGCCGGGCCTCGGCCTTGGGCGTGGTCGGAACGGGTTTCTTCTTTTTCGCCTGAAGCCCAATCGGCGAAAGCAGCGCGAACAGGAGAATCGCGATCAGCGCCGTAACCGTTCTCGAATCGCGAATCGAACAGGGATGAGCGTTGGGCATGGTTACTTCGCCTCCACAATCTGAGTCATATCCAGGCGGTTCTGGTGGCAGGTGTCGCAAAAGGCCATGTTGTTCTGCTGGTCCTTCACCAGAAGGTTGGGCTGGCCACCGGCATGCGGTTGGTGACAGCGCACACAACTGAGCGGGTTCTTCACTTTGTGGATATTGGTGGGTTCCATCACATCCGCAACCGGATGCTGCGCGACCGGATGGCCCAGGTTGTAACGGAGGGGCAGCACTTTGGCCTTGTTCTTGTCGAAGTAGTCTTCGGGCAGCCTGACTTTGCCGTCAAAGATGGTCAGCAGGTGCTGGGCTTCCAGCTTCTGCGGTACGGAGTCGGCACCATGGCACTCGAGGCAAAGCGCGTTGCCCTGGGCTCGCAGCAATTTCGCGCGCTCGCTGCCGTGGGCTTCGTGGCAGACCGAGCAAGCTTGTCCGAATGCGGGTTGGTGGTGAACCGCCTTTTTCTGCTGATCCGCCAGTTCGGTATGGCAACCGAGACAAATGCTGACGGGATCGGTCTTGGGCAAGCCCGGGCTCTTGCTGGCGTGCGGGTTGTGGCAATCGGTGCAATCGCCGGCGGCACCGGGATGCGACACCTTGGCGGTCTCGATCAACTTCGCCTTATCGTCGTGGCAGGTGACGCACAGCGTCTTAACATCGGCCTGGGTGAGCACCACTTTGCCGTCTTTAGCGGGCTCATGACACACCTCGCAGCTCTTGTCGGCGAACGGCGAATGGGTGAACTTTGCCATCAGCTTGGGCGCAGCCGACTGGTGCGGATCATGACAGGTCACACAATTGGCGCTGCCGAAGGGCTGGTTATGATGCGCCTTCTGCAGATTCGCGTCCTTGGCGTCATGGCAGTCGAGGCACAGCGCCGGGGCTGCCTTGGTGAGGTGGAAATCAAATTCCGCTTTGCCTCGTTCGCCGGTCTTATGGGTCACGTGGCAGGTCTCGCATCCCATGTCGAGTGCGGCGTGACGGCTACCTTTTTCGGGGACGTTCATCCCGGTGGTGTGGCAGCTGAGGCAGAGGTTTTCTTTGTCTCCGCCCGCGGTCGCTTTCAGCAGCTGATTCTTGTTTTCCGAGGCGTGGGGGTCGTGGCACTTGACGCAATCCCGAACCGCCGGGCTGTGAACCATCCCTTTGATGTCAGCCGCGTTCTTGTCGGCATGGCAGGTGATGCAAAGGGCAGCGGGCGTGGCGGTGATCAACTTGACGCGGGTGACGTCCTTGTTCACCCGGATTTCATGGCAACTCAGGCATCCCAGAGCGATCGCCGAGTGGACTGCTTTGCCCTTGGACTTGTCGGCGTGACACTCCAGGCACTTGGCGGTGTCCGTATTTTTGTCGAGGGGAACGGGGTGAGTGGCTGCAAGGACCGGGAGCACAGCGATGAAAACAACAAAAAACAATTGCAATGCTCGCTGACCCGAAGGTTGTCGAACCGCCTTGAACCGCCGACTTGGCTTCGCCACCAACACTATCCGTATACCTCCGCACCGTGCTTGTGCACGACCCTCGCCTTTATTTGCCGCCCCATGGCGTTTTTCTACAGTGCCTCTAAGTCCTTCTAGCAGAGCAACTTTTGAGGGGGAGTCGGAAACCGGCGCCACCTGACTGCGGCAAAAATCATCGCCGAATGGGCTTTCTCCCGCACTGGCATTGGTGAAATGACCCAAGCAACGATTGCGCAGAAATGCCGCATACCCCCCGGGGTCTCGAATTGAAAGAAGTCACAGACATTTTTCCTGCTGTTGCAACATTCAACGCGACGCTTTGACTTGTCCGTAAGTGCGCACGGCACATCAAGGAGTGATCCAGCGCACATCCAGCCCTGGATTGCGCGAAATTCCGGCCCTTTGCCAATGGTCTGAGGGATTTGGCCCATGCAGCCGCGGCTGGGAGCGGAACGCCATACCCTAACTACTTGAAAACACAAAGATTGCCGGGAGGTAACACTATGGTGTCGAACATGCAATTTCCTGGGTGGAGAAGAGGACTGATATGGCGAGTGATCTCAAGAATCTGAGCCGAAAGATCTGGCAAGCCCTCAGCTCGATTAAGACCGGGGTAATCCTGTTAATCACCGTGGTGGTACTGTCGGCAGCGGGCACAATCGTTTTGCAGCGGCCGGTGACCGAACCGGACGAGATGCAACGAGCCTACTCGCCCCAAATCCTGAGGATTCTGGACGCGGTCGGCCTCACCGACGTGTTCCACGCCTGGTGGTTCGTGGCCCTCATGGTGTTGGTGAGCGTCAGCATCATCGCGGCCTCCATTGAACGTTTTCCCAACGCGTGGCGTTACTATGCGCGGCCCTACAAATATCCCGACAAGAACTTCCGGCGAGCATTGCCGACGCAGAAGCAGATGGCCATCACCGATGAAGAGACGGGGCTGGTCGCGGCGGAGCGCGCCTTGCACCATCTGGGGCTCAGACCCGAACGCGTAGTTCAGAGGGATCATTTCTCGTTGTTTGCCGAACGCAACCGCTTCTCGGAAATGGCGGTCTACATCGTGCACGCCAGCCTTCTGCTGATTTTCTTCGGCGGAATCGTGGACGCACTGTGGGGCTGGCGCGGCTCGGTCATGCTCACGAAAGGGCAGCAATCGAGCCAGGTTGAACTGCGGGATGGAAAAAAGAAGTCCCTGCCCTTCGCGGTCCGCTGCGACGGAGCGGGCCAGGAAAACTACCCGGACGGAACGCCAAAGAAATGGTGGTCTCAGCTGGTGGTGGTGCGGGAAGGACAGGATCTGCAGCGCAAAGAAATCGTTGTAAACGATCCCCTGGTGTACGGGGGCGTCCGCTTCTACCAGGCAAGCTATGGTCCGAACGGAAAGCTCGACAAGATGTTGCTCTCGGCCAAAGCAAGCAACGGCGAAGGCGAGAAAAAGGATCTTGCGTTGGGGCTGAACGAAACCGCAATGCTCGATGCCGATACCACGGTGCAGTTGGCGGAATTTATTCCCGACTACGTCGTAGGCGACGGCCGGGTCTATACGCGGTCGAACACGGTCGAGAATCCCGCCGCGCGCCTGGTCGTCACTTCGCGCAAGAGCGGGAAGCACATTAACTTCTGGCTGCCTGCTCTGGAAGGCTTTGCGGAAAACGCGCAGTCGCCTTATCAGTTCGACGCGGTCGATCTGAAGATGGGCTACTTCACCGGCCTGGAAGTCTCGCACGAACCCGGCCAGTGGGCCGTGTGGACGGGCGTGGTGCTGATGGGCATCGGCCTTACCCTGGTCTTCTATGTGGCCCACACCCGTTTCTGGGCGGTACCAGTACGCGAAGCGACCGGCAAACTCACGCTCTGGATCGGGGGAACGGCTAATCGCAACCGGGACGCGTTTGAAGAACGCTTTAGCGAACTGACTGGCAAAATCGAATCAGAACTGAAATCTCATCATGAAGTTCCCGCGCCCGAGCGGGTCGCTTCCGTCGTTTGAAGGGCATTCCTGCATTGGAGGAGAGAACCATGGCCCGCGCACGAGTAGAACAGCAACCCGCAGCCACCGGCACCACGCTCATCGTGATGGTCGGGCTGGGGATCAGTTTCCTGCTGTTCATGGCATTCCTGAACGTAGTGAAGAGCGGTAACCTGCTCAACGAATCGAACCTGCTGTACGCGGCGCTGATTTTCTACGCGGGGGCTGGGGCACTCTATCTCGGCTTCGGCGTGACCGGGACCGATTCGTACGTGCGTTTCGCGTCGTTGGCGACCTGGGCTGGACTGGCCGCCAACACCGGTGCGGTTGCGCATCGCTGGTATGAAGCGGGACACCCGCCCTTCGCCAGCATTTACGAAATGTTGCTGAGTTTCGTCTGGACCCTGGCAATCCTTACCCTGGTTGCAGAAAAGAAATTTGGCGTGAAAGTGATCGGCACCGTCACCATGCCGGTGGCGATCGTGGGCGTGGTGCTGATGCAACTGCTCCGGACTGACGTCCATCCGCTGGTGCCGGCGCTGCAGTCCACCTGGCTGCATGTGCATGTGACGCTCGCGATGCTGGCGTATGCCGCCTGCGCGCTCAGCTTCGCGCTTGCCCTGATGTTCCTGATTCAGGACAAGATGCAAAGCGAAACTTTCCTGGCCACGACCAGCCTGTTCACGATGGGTATTTACATGGGAATTTTGACCCGCTTCGACAATTGGGGCGGGCTGAGCGTGATTGCCTGGAACACGCAAGAAAAGAGTGAGGTATTCCTGCAGCGCGGCGTGCGCCTGTTCGTGATCATTCCGGATCTGGGGTGGCTGATGCTGCTGGTGCTGCTGGTGGTCGCAGCTCCTTTCGTGCTCTATGTGGCTGGGCGACTACGCCACAACGAGGCGCTGTTCACGGTGGCCAATCGCGCGGTCTTCGTTAGCATTCTGCTGCAGGTTCTGGCGCTGCTGGTCTTCCTGTTGCGCGCTCGCAGCGGCCAATATCCCTCCCTCGATGCGGAAGGGCTCTACGCCACCAGCCTGGCGGCGAGCCCCTTCATTCTTTCCGGGCTGGTGGGCGGTATCTTCAGCTCGCTGCTTTATCTGTTGCTGCTGTGGCGGAGACCGGACCTGGAACGGCTACTCCCGTCCGCGGAAGCACTCGACCGCGTCACCTACAAGACGATCTGCATTGCCTTCCCCCTGCTCACCCTGATGATCGCAGCCGGCGCGTACTGGGCGAACCGCACCTGGGGTTCCTACTGGAGTTGGGATCCAAAGGAAACCTGGGCGGCGATTACCTGGCTGGTATACGCCGGCTACCTTCATATGCGCATCACACGCGGGTGGCGAGGACGTCGCGCAGCCTATTTCGCGATCCTTGGATTCGCGATCGTGATGTTCACGTTCTTCGGAGTAACGTACCTGCTTCCCGGACTCCACGCGTATGCTTGAGCAAGGTCACTACGCCGAACCCGGAACGACGGAGATATGGCGTTAATGCAATCGCTGGTCACTTTTCGACGCGAGGAGGCGGGCCTGCCGACCGTACGTGTCCATTGGCAGGTCAAGACCGTGCTGCCGGTGGCGTTCGTACTGTTGAACGGACTGCTGCTGTTTCTAATGGCGACTGTGTCGCTGCGGGACCCCGAGCGTCATCAAGTGCTGATCGTCGCCGGCACCGGCGCGGTCGCGATATGCGCGGCGGTGATGATCGCGCTGGCATATTTCATTCAGCGCCCGATGGTGGAACTCCAGGAAAAATTTACGCGTGTGGGTGAGGGCGATCTGGATGTCTCGGTGAAGTTCGCCAAGCGCAACGACGAAATCGGCGACCTGGGCCGCAATTTCAACCACATGGTCCGGCAATTACGGGAGAGCCGAGACGAGATTGAGCGACTGCACAGCACCCAGATGTCGCGCGCCGAACACCTGGCCACGCTGGGAGAACTCGCTACGGGACTGGCGCACGAAATCCGCAACCCGCTCGCCGGCATCGCGGGCGTGATCGAAATTGTGGGACGGGACTTGCCGGCAACCAGTCCCGCGCGAGCCGTGGTCAAGGACGTTCGCCTCGAAATCGCTCAAATCAACCGCATCCTCACCGACCTGTTGCAAGCCGCCCGGCCTCATCCGCCTGAAATGCGTCCCACCGACCTGAATACCACGGTGGAGCATGCCGTCATGCTGGCTCGGCAACAGGTGATTTCCAATCCCATCAAAATCGAGCTGGAGAAGGATCCCAGCCTGCCGAACGTCGAACATGACAGCGACAAAATGCACCAGGTGATGCTGAACCTGCTCTTGAACGCAGTGCAGGCTATCGACGGGGCGGGAACGGTCCGGGTGGTCATTGCAGCGAGAAAAGACCAGGCATTGATCTCGGTGTCTGACAGTGGACGCGGTATTTCCCCCGAGCACCTGCCCTTTATATTCCGGCCCTTTTACACCACCAAGGGAAATGGAACCGGACTCGGGTTGTCGCTGTGCCGTCGGATCGTAGAGGATCATCGGGGCCGCATCGAAGTGGAGAGCGAGATCGGCAGAGGCACAGAATTCCTGATCACCCTCCCCGTCCGTCAAGAAAAAGACGATGCCGCGGCCTCCTGAAGAGCCATAATTACGTGTTCGACGGGCCTTCATTTCGCATCCCACTCAGGAATGCGTTCCCACTTCGGCGGCCAATTCCGCCGCTTTCCCGATCGAACTGCTCACAGCCCAGACAGGAGAGGGCGCCTTGCCTAAGGAACGCTGAGCCGCCCGCAAAGCAAGCAGGTATGGGCCGGAAAAGTGGGTGTTCCGCGCCATTTCTCGTAGAATCGAGCCGGACCTCCTCCTAAAACAATCGTAGTAAGCTATAACGAATGCCCTCCGAGAAGATCCTGATCGTCGACGATGAACGCCTGGTGCGCTGGTCCTTTCGCCAGAAATGCGAAGAATGGGGCTACCACGTCGTCGAAGCGGAGGCTGGCGAACCCGGGCTGAAGGTGGCGCAGCACGAATCTCCCGACCTTGTGCTGCTGGATGTGCGCATGCCCGACATGAGCGGCCTGGAGGTGCTCGACCAGCTCAAAAAGAATGGTGACGCGCGCGCCGTCATCATGATCACAGCCGACCCGCAACTGGACGATGTGAAGGCCGCACTCAAGCTGGGGGCCTACGATTTCATCGGTAAGCCGGTGGATTTCGACGAACTCCACGTCACCATCAAGAACGCTCTCGAGACGACCCGCCTGCGCACCGAGGTGCAGTCGCTGCGCGGGGAAGTGCACCGCCGCGCCGGTTACCACAACGTGGTGGGGGTTTCGGGCAAGATGACGGAGTTAATGAATTTCGTGCGCAAGGTCGCCGCCAGCGAGGCGACCACGATTCTGATCCAGGGCGAGAGCGGAACGGGGAAAGACCTGATCGCCAAGGCAATTCACTACGAGAGCTCACGGGCCGAGAAGGCCTTCGTAGCCATCAACTGCTCGGCAATCCCGGAGACTTTGATGGAAGCGGAGCTGTTCGGCCATGAGAAGGGCGCCTTCACCGATGCCAAGCAGATGAAGAAAGGCCTGTTCGAGATGGCGGACGGCGGCACCCTGTTCCTCGACGAGATTGGCGAGCTGTCGCCCCTGTTGCAGGCCAAGCTGCTGCGCGTTCTCGAGGACCAGGTCATCCGCCGGGTGGGCGGCGTGCGCGACATGCAGGTGGATGTGCGCGTGATCGCCGCATCCAATCGTGACCTGGAGAAAGCGGTTCGTGAAGGCCAGTTCCGCCAGGATCTCTATTACCGCCTGGCCATCATTGCGATTTTTATTCCGCCGCTGCGCGACCGCAAGGAAGATATTCTCCCCCTGGTAGATTCCTTCATCGACCGGTACAACCGGAGGTTCAAGAAGTCGGTGCGAGGGCTTTCCGACGACACCCGCAAGCTGCTGTTGAACCATACCTGGCCCGGAAACGTCCGCGAACTCAAGAACACGATCGAGCGCGCGATGATCCTCGAGGAGGAGCAGTTCCTGCGCCCGGTGTACTTGCCGTTTTCAGTCGCCGAGACAGGCGGGCGTACGGTCTTCGAGCGCACCGCAGCTCCCGAGAATGGCCAGGCGCTGGCGAATGGCCGGATGCTGCCCCGTCTTTACATTCCGGAAGGCGGAACATCGCTCGAGGAAGTGGAGCGGGCGATGGTGGAACTGGCAATGCGACAGTCCACCGGCAATCAGACCCAGGCTGCAAAGTTACTCGATATCAGCCGCGACGCCTTGCGCTACAAGCTCAAGAAGTTCGGCTTGATGCACGGGGAGGATGAAGAGAACGCGTCCTAAGCTTGCGATGGCTCAAGCACCCGCCGAGTTTGCGTCCCGCCGTCGAAAACCTCAACCACAAAGCTCGCGAAGGGTATCCCAGGGTTTAGCGCAGGGGCGTTCGTAAGGGTTGCTGCCCTTGGTGATGGCTTTGTGGTTTTGTCCGGAAAAACAGGGAGATTCGTTCCGAATCTCCCTGGCTGCGCCCACTCGGATTATGAGCGGATGAGGGCGGGCGCGAAAAAACCTCACACACTGGTGCCGGCAAGCGCCTTTTCGGGCGTTTCCAGATGGAACAGGCGTTGCACCGCCACCGTCATTTGCTCCTGTTCCGTCTTTTCTGGAAGTTCTTTGAGTTCGCGGGCCAGCGAACCGGCGATTCTGCGAGTAATGCGACCTGCAACATCCCCTAATAGAGCATCTTCGTCTTTCGAGAACGGCCCGCACTCCTGCTTGAAGGACTCCAGTTCTTGCCGGCAAATTTGATCGAGACGGGTGCGCAGGGCCACGATCGTGGGGACGACTCGCTCCGCCAGCAGCTTGCGGCGGAATCCGCGCGCCTCTTCCTTTACGATTTTCTGCGCCTCCACGGCGGCGGCCTCACGCTCGCCCGCGTTATGCTGAACGACTTTTTCCAGATCGTCCAGGTCATACAAGAAGATTCCGTTGATCTCACGAACCGCGGGGTCAATGTCGCGGGGCAGGGCGATGTCGACCACGACCAGCGGCCGGTCGGCGCGTTCGCGCACAATGAATGCCGCCTCTTCGCGGCTCAGGATGGTATGCGGACAGGAGGTCGAACTGATAACGATGTCGGCATTCGCCATGTGCTGCCAGCGGTCCTCGAACGCTCCGGCGGTTCCGCCCAGCGTGACCGCCAGTTCCACGGCATGTTCGTACGTACGGTTAATGACGCACACCGAACTAGCTCCGTGGTTGACCAGATAGCGGGCCGAGAGCTCGCTCATCTTGCCGGCCCCCAGCACGAGGACGCGCTTATTTTCAAGGGTACCCAGAACTTGCCGCGCTAACTCCACGGCTGCGCAGGGCACGGAGACTGCAGAGTTGCCGATGGCCGTCTCATTCCGTACGCGTTTCGAAACTGTCAGCGCCTTCTGCAGGACAGCATCCAGGAACCGGCCCGTGCTGTTGACTTTCTGGGCCTGCTGCCAGGCGCCTTTCACCTGCGACACAATCTGGGGTTCGCCCAGTACCATCGAATCGAGACTCGAAGCCACCTGGAAAATATGGAGGAGGGCCGCTTCATCGAGGAGGCGGTAAAAATGCTTCCATTCACAAAGCTTCAAACCGTATTCCGCTGAGAGAAAACGCAACACCGAATTCGCGGCCAGACTGGCGTCATTGGCCCAGAGCAGGAACTCTGTGCGATTGCAGGTCGCGAGAACGACAACTTCTTCTACGCCTTCGGCCCTGACCAGCTGCACAAGAGCGTCCAGTCGTCGGTCTTCGCTGATCCAAAATCGCTCGCGAATGGCCACCGGCGCCGTCCGGTGGTTGAGTCCAATTACCATAAGAGTCGGTTCCACGGTGGTCTCCAGGGCAAACTTCATCCCTGTGAAGGCACCCTGCCTTCCAAACGGGCGCCAACCTTGTTTGCGAACGGCGTGTTCTTATTTTTCAGCGACTTAGTGGGGCAGGATGAAAGCTGGGGAGGACACATACTCCCTGGAAATTGCGGGTTCTCACCCGCGCTCCGGGCTTTTTGACCCTCGTGACGGAGGTTCGTGCTTGCTCCTTAGCCAACTATTTCCTTAGACTGCATGGCTATATGGGAACGAGCCCATCTGGCGCAAAGCGTGCAGTACCTCTGCTGGGAGGAATTCTTGCGCCCACTTTCACTGATCAAGAGAGGAAAAGCATGAAGAACATCTTGCGGGCTTGGCTGGTTGTCTTATCGGTTGTATTCGCGCTCTCGAGTTGGACGTTCGCGGCGGACGCAGCCGCCGATTACAAAGCTAAGTGCGCCAGTTGCCATGGAGCGGACGGCAAAGGCGATACGCCCATGGGCCAGAAGCTGAAGGTGAAAGATCTGGCCTCGGCCGAGACTCAGAAGCAGTCAGATGCTGATCTGACCGCCATCATTGAGAAGGGCAAGAAACCGATGCCCGGCTACGAAGGCAAATTAACCAAAGACCAGATCAATGACCTGGTGAAATACGTTCGGTCGCTGAAGAAATAAAGCCGGCTGAACGCCTCGTTTCCAGGATTTTCGATCAAATCTCCCTTCCCCAATAACCGGCGCCGTTCAATCGGCGCCGTTTTTTTTGAGCGGGCAATTTCCGCTGGTCGGCTGTTCGCAACATACAGGGGTCACGTGGATCTGGCCGGCCTGCTCCTCGCGAACCCTCGCAAAGTTGTATACTTCTCCCCCTACAAGATTTGCCGTTGGACCTGGTAGCAGCGCGTAGCTTCTTTTCCCGCCTTCCCAAGTAGCCCGCGGGCAGGCGTAACCCGGCAGTGGCGGCCGGCGCGTTTCCGTCACGCGGAGGACAGGAATGCATGACGAGGAGTCTGTTCGAAAGGATCCAGCCGAGCCGGTAGAGGAGAATTCCGGCGTTTCCCGGCGCGACTTTCTCAAGATCTCAACCATTGCAGCCGCCGTGCCCGTGGTCGCGGGACCGCGCATGGCGGTTGCGGCCGGCGAAGAAGTCCCGGTGCACGGCCCGGGCAAAGTGCCGATGCAATTCAACGTGAACGGCAAGACGTACAAGGCGAGCCTCGAACCTCGAGTCACTTTGCTCGACGCCTTGCGCGACACGCTCGACATTACGAGCGCGAAACGAATTTGCGACAAGGCGGAATGCGGTGCCTGCACCGTCCTGCTCGATGACCGGGCAGTCTATGCCTGCGCAATTCTCGCCATCGAGGCCCAGGGGAAAAAGGTCACCACCGTCGAAGCTTTGATGGAAGGCGGGAAACTGCATCCCATCCAGCAGGCCTTCGTCGACAATGACGCCTCGCAGTGCGGGTTCTGCACGCCGGGTTTCGTGGTGGCGTGCAAGGCTTTGCTCGACAAGCACCCCGATCCTACGGCCGACGATCTGCTTCACGAACTGAGCGGCAATCTCTGCCGGTGCGGAACCTATGCCGGAATTCGCGGTGCGGTCGCGCAAGTCGCGCGGAAAGGAGCATAGCTATGCCCGACTATCAATGGCCGGACCCGGAGCACCGCACCTTGATCGGCAAGAGGGTTGCGCGCGTGGACTCGCCCGACAAGGTGTCTGGCCAGGCGCGCTATACCTACGATATAAAGCGTCCCGGCATGCTGTTCGGAAAGATGCTGCGCTCCCCCTACGCGCACTGCAAAGTCGTCAGCATCGATACCAGCGCCGCCGAGAAGATGCCCGGCGTGAAAGCGGTCGAGATCGTTCAGAAAGCTGGTTCGACCATTCATTGGGCCGGCGACGAAGTGGTGGGGATTGCAGCCGTTGACGAAAACACGGCAGAAGACGCGATCCGTGCCATCCAGGTGAAATATCAGAAGCTTCCGCACATGGTGAGCGACGCGGAGCCCCCGGAAGGTGCGGGGGAAGGTCAGGGACCGCTGAGTTGGGACGACCTGGGCGACATGCTCGACAACCAGGTCCCCGATAACCAGATCATTTCCCAGTTGCGTCAGGTCGGCATCAGCTTCAAGCCTACGGAAGAAGAGTTGAACGATGCCAGGCAGGAAGGCGTGCCGGATCCCGTGCTCGACGCCATTCGCAAGGCTGAGGTGCACCCGGAAGCCGCGGGCAAGGCGAAATCGAGCTATCAGAAAGCGGCCTCGCAAAGCCAGGGCGATGTCGATAAAGCCTTTGCGGAGGCCGACGCGGTGGCCGAAGGCGTCTACGGCGCGCCCGTAATCACACACTGTTGCATGGAAGCTCACGGATCCACTTCGGAATGGACCGATGCCGACCACTTGTTTGTGCACATGTCCACGCAGAATGTATCCGGAATCGCCGGGCAGATGGCGGAACCTCTAAAGATGCCCGCTTCGAACATCCGCGTGCACCAAGACCACATAGGCGGAGGCTTCGGAAGCAAGTTCGGCCCCGACCGCTGGGGCATTGTCACCGCAAAGCTCTCGAAGAAGGCAGGGGGCAAACCGGTTCGCATGATGCTGGAGCGCGATTCGGAGCTGCAGGTGGCAGGCGCGCGACCCTCGGCCTATGCGCGCGTGAAAGTTGGCGCCAAGAAGGATGGCACACTGGTAGCCTGGCAGTCGCGATCATGGGGTACGGGTGGCCCGGGCGGTGGCGGTATGCCTCCGATCCCGTACTGCTTTGTCGCTCCCAACCAGCGCAAGGAACACACCGCGATCCGCAATAACATCGGCCCGGCGCGAGCCTGGCGCGCGCCCAATCATCCCCAGGCCGCGGTGCTGACCATGTCCGCGCTGGATGATCTGGCCGCCAAGCTCAACATGGATCCGTACGAGTTCTTTCTAAAGAACATCGAACTCACCCGGCTTCCAAACGTGTACCGTGACGAGTTCCCGATTGCCGCGGAACTCATGGGTTGGAAAGAAAAGTGGCATCCTCGAGGCCAGAATATTTCGGGCCATGTCGCGCGGGGAGTCGGGCTCTCCTTGCACACGTGGGGCGGACGCGGGCATGCCAGCGATTGCGATCTCACCATCCATCCCGATGGCTCTGTCGACATTAAAATGGGGACGCAAGACATCGGAACCGGCACTCGCACCTGCATCGCGGTGGTGGCGGCCGATGCGCTGGGCCTGCAGGCAGACGCGATCAAGCTTTACATCGGCGACACGCTGTATCCACCCTCCGGCGGATCGGGCGGTTCGACCACGCCCGGCGGGGTAAGCTCCTCAACCAGGCGCGCGGTGGTGGATGCACGCGACGCACTGTTGGCCAAGGTGGCACCCGCGCTCAACGCACAACCGGATGACCTCGAGTGCCGGGATGGCCAGGTACGGCTGAAGTCCGATCCAAACCGCTCCCTCAGCTGGAAAGAAGCGTGTTCCAAGATTGGAGCCACGCCCATCACCTGCCACGGGCACAACGATCAGGTGGCCTCCAAGAACAAGCCCGATCTCACCAACAGCGGCGTCGGGGGCGTGCAGATGGCGGAAGTGGCTGTCGATACCGACACCGGCATCGTGAAAGTCAGCAAAATGGTAGCGGTGCAGGATTGCGGTCTCATCATTGACGTGAAGATGGCGGAAAGCAGCGTGCTGGGCGCCCTGGTCATGGGGATCAGCTACTCACTGTTCGAAGAAAAGATCATGGACCCGACCACGGGCCGCATGCTGAATGCCGACATGGAGTTCTACCGTCTGGCGGGTTTGAATGACATCCCGGAACTTTCAGTTCACATGATGACGGGCAAGGGATATGACGAGCGCGGGGTCATTGGGCTGGGGGAACCTCCCGCTATTTCGCCGGGGGCCGCGATTTCCAACGCGGTGGCGAACGCACTGGGGGTACGAGTCGGAATTCTTCCCCTCACGCCCGAAAAGGTTCTGGCCGCGCTGAGCCAGCACTCCTCTCAGAAGGCAGGTGCATAATGCGACCGTTTGAATATCTAAGTCCAGCAAGCACCCGGCAAGCGGCCAGCCTGCTAAGTGCTACGTGGGGGCCGACCGAGATCCTCGCGGGCGGTACCGATTTGCTGGCGCTCATGAAAGAGGATGTGGTCACTCCCAAGCGCCTGGTCAATATCAAGGACATCAAGGAACTTCACGGGATAAGTGGGGGTGCGTCGGGACTGCGCATCGGATCGCTTACCACCCTGGTGGAGTTGGCTGAGAACGCGAACGTCAAAGAGAACTACCCGGCGCTGGCGGAAGCAGTGCAGGAGGCCGCCAGCCCGCAGATCCGCAACATGGCTACGCTGGGTGGAAATCTGTGTCAGCGTCCCCGCTGCTGGTATTTCCGTAATGGCCTCGGCCTCCTGCCCAAGGACGAATCAGGCAAGGACCTGGTGGATGCGGGGGAGAATCGCTACCACGCGATTCTGGGCAATAGCGGTCCGGCAAAGTTCGTCAGCCCTTCCACCATCGTTCCGGTGCTGATCGCGTACGGCGCTAAAGTTCGCCTCGAAGGTCCGAAAGGAAAGCGCGAGCTTCCGCTTGAAAAGTTCTTCGTGATTCCAAAGGCGGAACGCGACCGGGAACATGATCTCTTGCCGAACGAGATTGTCACCGAAATCCTGATTCCGCCCGCAGGCGGATGGAAAGTGGCGCACTACGAGATTCGGCAGAAGGCTGCTTTCGACTGGCCTCTGGCGGTTGCCGCGGTGGCGTTGAAGACCGACGGGGCAAGCGTGCAGTCCGCGCGCGTCGTTCTGGGGCACGTCGCTCCCACGCCCTGGGTCTCTGCCGAAGCCGCGGCGGCCCTGAAAGGCCAAAGCATCACTGAAGGGACTGCCCAGAAAACCGCGGAGGCTGCCTTGAGCCACGCCAGACCCTTGAGTCAGAATGCGTACAAGGTTCAACTGGCACGCGTGGCCGTCAAGCGAGCCGTGCTGAAAGCCGCCGGAGGTGCCGCATGATTCAGAACCCGGAACGCTTTAACACGAAGAACCCGAATCTGTGCTCTGCGCTACGTTGGAAAGGGCAATTCATTCTGTCCGAACCCGACGTGAACGTACAGCGCTCGAACGATGGCTTGTTCTGGTGCATGCATACCCAGACCTGTATCGGCCCGGATGGCAACGTCGCCGAGCCCGGCAACTGCGCTTCCAAGCAGCGCGGCTGTCATGGGACCGGCAAATGTGAGTAGGCGTGGTGTGGAGCTCGGGCTTCCCGCCCGCAGCTCGTCCGTGATGGGAAGATAATAAAGGCATCGTCCGCGATCCCCAGATTCGCGGTCCTCAACCTTTGGGGTTCGACAATGAAGCTTCACGCCAACTTCTTCCGTTTTCTTCCGACGATTTCGTGGACAGGCATTGTGTTGGTTGTGATGGCCGCCACGCCGGTGGTGGTTGCGCAGGACTACAGATTCACCATTCCCACGTCCCAGCCGTGGACCGATACCGGCGTCGACTTGCAGGCCGGCAACGTGGTCACGGTCACAGCCTCCGCCAACCACTCCTCGACGGGAAGCACCTGCGATCCGGGAGGCGCAGCATCCGGGAGTTCCGCCGCAACCCTGCCGGTGGTGACGGCGCTCCCCGGGGCCCTCATCGCGCGTACCCAGGAGAATGGAGCTGCGACCCTGGTGGGCGCAAGCCAGCAACTGCGCGTGCCCCAGGCCGGACACCTCTACCTGGGGATCAACGCGGAAGGCGCGCCGCCCTGCCAGGGAAGCTTTGCGGTAAAGGTGCACATCGCACCTCCCGCAGGAGCAGAAGTTTCCGCGGGAAATGCAGAAATTGCCGCCGCCTCTCTCGCCGACCAGGGAGCACAGGCGCCCGCCACGAAATCGGGGACCGGAACCCAGAGCGCTGCAACCGCACCGGAAGCGAAAACCGCTAGCGGCGAAAAAGATGTGAAGGACATTAAGGGTGCGCTAACGACTGCGGCGCAGACCTGGTTGACCGGTCAGTTCGGTACCGGGACCGCGTCGAATGCTCCAACGGCCGCAGGCTCGGCAGCAGCCCCGGGCGGCACCTCGGCTCCCGCCAGCGCCGCAGTAGCGACCGCCCAGACCCTCAAGCTCTCCAATACTCCCCTCGACTCGCAGTTGCGCAGCAAGATCGATGGTCTCCCGCGTCGCGTGAACGACCAGTTTCAGAACCAGGGAGACATGGTGAATTTCGTCATCGTGGGAAACCTGCAAAAGGTACAGGAGGTACTCACTGCGGCCGATTGGCATGTCGCCGACCGGGATGTGAAGGAATCGGTGCTGAAGGCTGCGCTCGAGACTTACCAGAAAAAGGCCTACCTGGCGATGCCCATGAGCGAACTCTACCTGTTTGGACGAGTGCAGGACTACGGCTACGAACAGGCAGAAGCCTATGCGGTGGTGGCCAGCCGCCACCACTTCCGCATCTGGAAAGCACCCTTCCAATTCAACGGGCAGGATGTGTGGGCCGGGGCCGGCACACATGACATCGGCTTTGAGAAGGACCAGCGCAACGGGAAAGTGACCCACAAGATCGATCCGGCAGTGGACGAGGAGAGGGACAATATCGGCGCAAGCTTGCAGAAGACCGACAAGGTCAAGAGCCTGACCTACTACTTGCCGCCGGATCCGGTGCAGGGCGCGCGGAACGCGACGGGTGGCGGGTACCATTCCGACGGCCGAATCCTGGTCGTCTTACTGCAATAGGCTAAAGCAATTTACGACCAAACATCCTACTGAACGGTTGCGTACTCGTTCCGGGCCTGTTGCAGCAGCGGCACATCGGGATCGGCGTCTTTCCATAACGCCAGAAAGTCCTGATAGGCCAAGCGGCTCGCCGCCTTGTCGCCTTGCATCGCATAGGCTCGTGCCAAACCAAGCTTTGCAAATGACGTCAGCGGATCGCAGTTGACGCTGCCCGCCTGGAGCATTCTCTGAAACTCCTGGGCAGCTTGGGTTCCCTGCCGGGCCTGCAGATACGCAGTCCCGCGCGCGTGCAGCACCGCAAGGTTTGAGCGGCCATAGACCATCGCACCATCCAGCAAGTCGATCGCCTTGGCGGGCTGCGCGTGATTCAGCGATAGCACTGCTTTGATGCTCGGAATCATCACAAACTGCACCAGGGTATCGAAAGGACGCTCCAAGGATTGCTCGTCCGCAATCTTTAACGCGCGTTCGTCGTCTCGAACCAGCGCCAGGGTAAGGGCTGCGTTCAGCGCGACGTTAGTGGGAGGTGTGCCGCGCAGGATGCGATTCGCGGTCTGTTGAGCAAGCGGACGAAATCCGGCCAAGGCTTCCCATAACGCCCGCTGGGCGTCGGCCCCGGCGACAGCTTCCTGCAACTGGTTCTGGTTGGCAGCCTCCTGGATCTTCTGGGTCAGGAGCCGCATTTGCCGGTACTGTCCGTGGGCCACAGCCAACGACGCGCGCATGCCCAGGGCCATCAGCAGTCCTTCGGGGCCGCTGGTTTCGGTGGCATTGAGTTCCCGCTCCACGGTGGCGGCGTCATTCTGAACCCACGCGGCTCCGGCAAGGATCGCGTGCAAGCCGCCATTGTTCGGAGCCCGCTTTAGAGCCGTCACCGCCGTTGCCTTCGCCTCGTCGATACGGTTCAATCCCGCATAGGCAATCGCCAGGTTCACGTACCCGCTGATCGAATCCGGCTCCAGTTCCACCGCTTTGCGGCTCTTATCGAGGGCATTTTCAAACTGGCCAAGCTGATTGTAGATGTTGGCCAGGTTATTGGCGGGAGTCGAGTCGCGAGGATAGGTCTGCTCGTACAGTTCCAGCGCGGTGATGCCCTTATCGTATTGCCCGCTATCGGCGTAGTAGTGCGACATGATGTAAAGCTTCTCGCGCTCGCTGGCGCGGTCACGCAACTCGAACGCCTTCTTCCGGTTTTCCTCCGACAGCACGCTTTGACCCAGATTGATGTAGGCCGTCCCCAGCCGCGCATACGCGGTCGCGAAGTTGGGATCCAACTCGATGGCGCGCTGGTAGTTGGGAATGGCCGCCATGTCGTCTCCGCCGGCGTGCTTGGTGTCTCCGCGAGTAAACGCATTGAGCGCCTCGAGCGAGGAGGTCGTCGCCTGCGAGAGCATCATGTCGTACTTCTGGATCGATGCCAGCGATTCCCCCAGCTTGCCGCGTAACTGGGAGTCGGCTTTGTGCAGAGCATTCAATACATCATCTTTGCTGGCGGCCTGCGCATCGGCTCGGGCCAGGACATCTCCCGTCGCCGCGTTCACCGCCTGCAGCGTGATGGCGTACTGGCTGCCCGCATTTGCGATGGTGCCCGTCAGCATGGCTTTGATCCCGGCGCGCTGGCAGATCTCGCGCCCGGTATCGGTATTGATGCGATCATCCGGCGGCCGCCCCATGAAGCGCAGAGTCTGGCGCGCTTTCGCTTCGGGAAACACGTTCAGGTAAGGAGATTGCTCGAGGTCGACCGCCACAGCTTTCTTCAGCGTGACATCCCATACCGGATCTGCCGTGGTGTTCACGAAGTCGGTCACCAGGATCGCATCCTTCTCGGTGAGACCGCGTTCGCGCTTCATGTACAAAAAGGCGGCCCCTGCGCAGACCGCGGCCAGCAGAGCCAGGGCGGACAGATACCGGCCAAGTTTGCCGGAGGGCGTGGGCCGGCGCTGGTCGATCATCGCGGGCACTGCCGCGACGCGGCGTACCGTCTCGACCGCACGCTTGAGCCGCTGCAGATCGCTGCGAACTTCGGCGGCGCTCTGGTAGCGCAGTTCCCGCTTCTTCTCCAGCAGCCTGCCGATAATTTCCTGCAGTTTTCCCGGGACCTCGGGATTCAGGCGCACGGGCGAAACCGGCGTGCGATTGAGAATCCCTTCAAACATCACGGCAGGCGTTTCGCCGCGAAAGGGCAGGACACCGGTAGCCATCTCGTACAACACCGCCCCCAACGAGAAGAGATCGGTACGCGCATCCAGTTGCTTGCCGCGGGCCTGCTCCGGCGACATGTACGCCACGCCGGCTGCCTTCGAACTCGCGCTGGACAGCACGTCGCCGCCGACGGTGGCGGCGGTACCCCGGGTCGTGTCTCCGAGGGCCTGTTTCCGGTCAGCACCCTGCGAAGCCAACCCGAAGTCGAGGAGTTTCGCCCGGTCTTCCTGCGCGACGAAAATGTTTCCCGGCCGGACATCGCGATGAACGATCCCCTGGGCATGAGCCGCATCCAGCGCATCCACAATCTGAATCGCGAGGTTCAGCACCCGATCGATCTCCATCGGCTTACCGCCCAGGCTGCGCTTGAGAGTTTTGCCCTCCAGCCGTTCCATGGCGATGAAGTGGCGGGCGTCGGAGATTCCAATTTCGTAAATCGCGCAGATGCCGGGATGGTTCAGTGCGGAGGCAGCCAGGGCCTCACGCTCGAAACGATCGCGTGCAGACGGATCGTCCTCCAACTCGGGCGGCAGCCACTTGAGCGCCACCTTCCGGCCTAAATTCAAATCCTCGGCCTCATACACCGTGGCAGTTCCCTGGCCGCCCAGGCGCGACAGGACACGGTAATGCGAGATGGTTTCGGTGATCATCGAGCCAAATTTTCTCGCGGGTTAAAGCGATGGTAGGCTGCGGTTGGAAACAAGTCAACGCTGGCGGGCGGCCTGAAGAAGCGGGCGTCTGAGTCTTCAATTGCTTTTTCTTGCTTTCCTTTCGCCGCATCCGGGTCGAGAATAGAAGCATCTTATTCAGGGTGAGGTGTTGCCATGCGTTTCCGCCTGCCAGCGTTTGTCGGAGTTGCCATCGCTTTCCTTTCGATCGGACTTTCTGCCCAACAAATTCGGGGAGACTACATTGAAACCCGGAGTGCCGATGTTTATACGGGCCAGTGCTTTGCCAATGGAGAGGTCAACCTCGCAGGAAAAGAGGCCATTCTCGCGTGGCACGTACAGAGTGGAAGCTGGGATGGCATTGCGCTGGATGGCCTGACCATCGCGGCCGCAGTGCGCGCGCAAGCCACTTTGGGGGATCCGTACGGGAACCCTTATCCGGCCCAGGCGGTGCTGTTGGTCGATGACCAGGCAAGCCCGCAACAGCGTGCCGCGCTGGTGAGTTTCGCAAGGCAAATGGGGGGCGAACTGCTGAAAAATGCAGAGCAAACGCTGCCGGTACCGATGGAGATGATCGTCAACCACGAGCGCCACGGCGTAGCCCTGTTGCGCGCGGGGCAATTTGCGACAGTTCAGACGCGCTCCCTCGGCGATAAGGATCACGTGTGCGGCAATGAGGTCACATTTTATCCGCCGCTCACGCCGGTAGCGCACTCCATGCCGGCGGTTGCCGTCACCGACGCGTACCGCGGTCCCGGCCTCGGCGAGTCCTGGGACACGCACGGCCGGCGTAGCGCGTTTGTGGGCACGTTCACGCGTTAGAATCTGGTCGTGTCCTCCTCGGTGTCACGGCGGAAGCGGGTGCGCGGCAGAACGCGGGCGATGATGGGCGCGCTTCTGCTGATGCTGGTCTCGCAGTTGGGCGCGGCGCAAACCGGCAAGGTCCAGGCAATCGGCGGCCTGACGGACCTGGCGGTACCGGAACTGATTCGCTCGGTCCTCGCCGCCAAGGGCTACCGCATTCTGCCCGAGGCGAGCGGCGCTCCCGTCGAACTCTGGTACCGCAAAGAAATTCCCGTCGAGCCAAAACCCTCCGCATCCGATGCGCTGTATGACCGCCTGGCGGAATCGACGTTGCTCGGCGTTATACACCTGGAGCAAGCTTTTGCTGACTATCGCGGACAGCCTGTCCCCGCAGGTTTCTATACCCTGCGCTACGCGCTGATGCCGAATGACGGGAACCATCTTGGGGTTGCGCCCAGCCGCGACTTTCTGCTGCTGATTCCAGCAAATGCCGATCCCGGCCCCGGAAAACTTCCGGATTTTCAGGATCTGATCAATCTCAGCCGCCGAGCCTCTGGAACCGGGCACCCGGCGCCACTCAGTCTGGTGCAGGCCGACGGAGGTGCCGGCGCCGGTCTCTCCAAAGACGACGAGGGGCACGTCATCTTTTCGGCGGCGATCCATCTAGCTTCTGGCGGCGACATGGCGCTTGCGCTGGTGGTGAAGGGCACCGCTCCCCAGTGACCGAACTCTCGGAGTTCTGGCAGTTGCTCGTCTACTGCTAAGACACGTCATGGGGCAGTCCCACCGGCGTAGTCTTCCCTGGGGATGGTCTTTTCCCTGGCCAATATCAGTCCACGGCGGCCGCCTTGGGCTACCCCGACACGGTGTTCCTCACGGCCAGCCCTGGCGGCTTCGAATGGTGCGCCCGATCGTTTTCGCCAGCCCATGAACTGAGCTTATGCACGCAGGCGCTGATCGCCGCGTTCCGAGTGTTGCAGAAACGAGAGGGGGCTCATTCTGTTGCCCGAATTGTTTTTCGCACCCCAAGCGGATCCATCCCGGTGAGTGAGTTGTTCCCGGAGCGCAAAGAGATCGCGTGGCTCACGGGCGCGTGCCGCATCCTTGATCGGCGCGTCTCGCAATCGCCCCTGCCGCGCCGGGACACGCTCCCTTCGGCGGAGGAGTTGGTGATCGATACTGGCCGAAGCAGATTGTTTTGCGAATTGGCCCATGCAGATCAACTCTCTGCCGCTGCACTTGAGCCTGCCTATGTCATGAGCTACTGCGCCGCCGAGGAGATCGACGGAATCTGCCTGTTCGCGTGCACCGGGGAGCGCGAGATTGCCATGCGGGTCTTCACCACCTCGCTGGACGGCAGAGAAGATATCTCCACCGGCGGCGCCGTCATGGGACTTCTTCCCTACTTGCAAAGGAAGGAACCCAAGCCGCAGGCTGGTTGTTGGACAGTGCGGCAGGGAATCGGACCCAGACACCAGCGCGGCACACTTTTCACCACTCCACCCGCTGAGCCGGGCATGGCGGTTGTCGGGGGAGCACATCGATTTGTAGCCAAAGGCAGTCTACTGTGATTATTTCCGGTGGTTCTGGCTCGGCCAGTGTTGTGTCTTGCATCTTTCGCTGTTGTTCTCTGCCACAGTCGCTGCTTGTCGTGTAAGCCGTTTAGTCTGCGGTGCTTCCGAGGAGGTCTAACCAGAAACACTGCAGAATCAGCGTTTGTGGCGTTGCGATTTGCAACATGCTCCTGCTGAATCTCTCCGCATGATGGGCGATGCAGTTCTCATCCCACCTCGACCAAGTCGTTGATTCCATTCTCGCAAGAATCTCTAAACACGATCAGTCAAAAACGTCCACGCTTTGGTGAGCTGATTGCCTTTACGTAAGACGGCGAGTGGCCCGGAAACGAACGAGACACGAAACGACGGCCCTTCCGGAGAGGTGATATATGACAGTCTTATTGGTTCTCCTGACTTTCGTGACGTTCTTGCTGATCGATCACTTTCACAGTCGCAAGCAGGTCGCCGTTCAGCCCGCGCTGCAAGCTGCAAAACATCCGGCGCCGCCCCGGCTGGCGCCCAGCCTGGTGGGTGGCTTCCAGGTTCCAGAAAAGCTTCGCTTTCATCCGGGCCACACCTGGGCACTCAGCGAGAGTCCGAGCCTGGTGCGCATTGGCATGGATGAATTTGCCTCCAAGCTGACGGGGAAAGTGGAGCGCATCGCGCTGCCGCAGCGGGGCCAGTGGATCCGGCAGGGGCAGAAGGTCTGGACGCTGCATCGTGACGGCAACTCGGTCGATATGCTCTCGCCGATCGAAGGCAGCGTGGCGGACATCAACGAAGCGGTAGCGCGCGATCCCGAAGTGGCTCGAAAAGATCCCTACGGCGAAGGCTGGCTGGTGACGGTGCAGTCGCCTGATGCCAAGACCAACTTCCGCAACCTGCTGGGTGGCGCCCTGGCCCGCTGGTGGACCGAAGAGTCAGCCAGCCGGTTGCAACGCCGCATGCCGATGGCACTGGGAGCGCTGGCGCAGGATGGCGGCGCGGCCGTGGACAACCTGGCCACCCAGATCCCGGGCAAAGATTGGGCTGGCCTGGCAAAAGAGTTCTTCCTGTCGTAACGGGCCCATGGACGAGAACCCTCGTCGCCTCCTGATGAATTTCGGCCACCCCCCATAAAGGGCGTGGCCGAGACTTTTTGGGCCGGAAGGGACTGGGATGGGCGGCAGGAACACCAACTCCACTGGGCTCAGAAGACATCATCTAGCAGCCTCGCCGACCAACCGGCTGGTCGGTGCAAGTACTTGTTTTTCAACGAAATCTGTGTGATGCAGGTCACAAGTCCAAGTGCGAAGGGTCACGGCTGGGAGCCCGGCACAAGGGAGAGACTGACATTGTAGGGGAAGGGAGGATCCGGTCATGATGCTTGCCTACCGACTCGTTCGTCTGATTGAAACCCACTCGGACGGGCTGGCTGCCGGCCTGCTCAAGAAAGTGCACGATTCGGAATTCAGCCGCGACTATGCCAAGGTCCCTTCCGAAGACCTGCAGCAGCGGGTCTACGAGATTTATCGCCATCTGGGCGACTGGCTTCTGGGCAAGAACGAAACCGCGATCAAGGACCGGTATCGCGAGATCGGCGCCCGCCGCGCACAACAGCAGGTACCGCTCAGCCAACTGGTATGGGTTATCGTGTTGACCAAGGAAAACTTGTGGGAATACCTGAAACACGAAGCCGGCATGGAACGTCCGACGGAAGTTTTCGGGGAGTTGGAAATGTTGCAGTTGCTCGACCAGTTCTTTGATCGCGCGATCTTCTATGCTTCGCTGGGATACGAGCAGGCATGCGCGAAGGCGGAAGCGGGCGCTGTCCGCTGAGAGTTTGGGAATTCAAGGAGAAAGAAGCGATGTCGTGGGAGATCGAATACAAAAAGAAATTGCGGACGCCGGGTGAGGCGTTGCGTTGTGTGCAATCGGGAATGCGGGTCTACATTCAGCCGGGCTGCGCGGAACCGGAAACCCTGGTAGACGCCCTGATTGAGCGAGCACCGCACGTGCAGGAAGTCGAAATCGTGCACATGATGACCATGGGGAGAGCGCCTTATGTCGCTCCCGAGATGGCCGGCCACTTCCGCCACAACGCGGTATTTATCGGCAGCAACGTGCGCGATGCCGTCAATGAAGGCCGCGCCGACTACACCCCCGTGTATCTGAGCGAAATTGAGGAACTGTTCGAGAGCGGCGCCATGCCGCTCGACGTGGCGCTGATCGAGGTCTCCCCTCCGGACTCCCACGGTTTCTGCAGCTTCGGCGTCGGGGTCGACACCACGCTGACGGCCGCGCGCCTGGCGCGTTATGTAGTCGCCCAGGTGAATGACCAGATGCCGCGCACTTATGGAGACAGTTTCATCCATGTGAACAAGATTGACGCGATCGTCGAGTCTTCGCGACCCCTGTGCGCGCTGAAGAAGCCGGAGATCACCGAAATGCAGGCGGCAATTGCCCGCAACGTGGCCGGCTTGATCGAAGACGGCGCAGTGCTGCAGACCGGTATCGGCGGCATCCCCGACGCCGTCCTGCCCCTGCTCATGGACCGCAAGGACCTGGGGGTGCACAGCGAACTCGTCTCCGACGGGGTCATTCCGCTCATTGATGCGGGCGTGATCACCGGGGCCCGGAAGAATTTCAAACCGAGGAAAATCATCCTCGGCTTTGCTCTGGGTTCAAAGAACCTGTTCGACTACGTGGACAACAATCCCATTTTCGAATTCCATCCCACCGCGTACACCAACGATCCGGCCTTCATTGCGCGGAATGACAACATGGTCGCAATCAACTCGGCATTGCAGGTCGACATCACCGGGCAGGTTTGCTCGGATTCCATTGGGACGTATTTCTACAGCGGGATTGGTGGTCAGGTGGACTTCCTGCGGGGCGCGTCGCGCTCCAAGGGTGGCAAGCCGATCATCGCGCTGTCATCGACCGCCAAGAACGGAACCATCTCCCGCATTACACCGATGCTGGCTCCGGGCGCGGGGGTGGTGACCTCGCGCGGCCTGATCCGCTATGTCGTTACCGAGTACGGGGTCGCCTATCTCCATGGCAAGTCCATTCGGCAGAGGGCGCAGGCGTTGATCGAGATCGCGCACCCCAAATTCCGGGAAGAGCTCTACGACTACTGCGAACACACCAAGTGGTTGCAGCGTCCTCACGTGAAGGAAGCAGTTGGCACGAGGTGATTATGGCAACGCAGGCACGGGGCAATATTGCGGTCAACATTGACGAATGCAAGGGATGCGGGCTGTGCATCGAGTCGTGCCCGCCCAAGTGTCTCGAACTGGCTCCGGAGTTGAGCTCCTACGGAGTGCACCCGGCGCATTACACCGGCCAAGGCTGCACCGGCTGCGGCATCTGCTTCTATTGCTGTCCTGAGCCTGGCGCGATTACGGTATTTCGCCTTGCCTCTCGGCCCAAGCCGGTCGTCGCTCAGCAAGGAGACCGCCATGCGGCAACTCTGTAAAGGCAATGTCGCCATCGTGAAGGGAGCGATTCTGGCCGGCTGCCGCTCGTTCTACGGATATCCCATTACGCCTGCCAGCGAGATTGCCGAAGCCGCGGCTTTGTATATTCCCCAAGTCGGCGGAACGTTTCTGCAGGCCGAGAGTGAAGTGGCCGCCATCAACATGGTGTACGGCGCGGCTGCGTCCGGGGCCCGCGTCATGACCGCATCCTCCGGCCCCGGACTCAGCCTTATGCAGGAAGGCATCTCCTACATCGCGGGCGCCGAACTCCCCTGTGTCATCGTGGACGTGGTCCGCGGCGGTCCGGGGCTGGGTAACATTGCGCCCGAGCAGAGTGACTACTTCGCCATGGTGAAAGGCGGAGGTCACGGCAACTACCGCAATCTCGTGCTCGCTCCGGCATCGGTACAGGAGATGGCCGACCTCACGGTGCAGGCTTTCGAACTGGCCGACAAGTATCGCAATCCGGTGATCATTCTCGCCGACGGCTTCATCGGGCAAATGATGGAACCGCTCGAGCTCGAGTACCGCGAGATTGCGGCGCCCGAGAAACCCTGGGCAGTGAAGGGCACGCCTGAAACCCAGAAGAATCTGATCAGCTCGATCTTTCTGGAGCCTGACGACCTCGAAGATCACCAGCGCTGGCTGGAAGCGAAGTACAAGCGTGCGCAGCAGGCCGAGCCGCGCTGGGAACTCTACGACTGCGATGATGCCGATATTCTGCTGGTCGGCTACGGGATCACCTCGAGAATCCTGCGCTCCGCGGTAGAAGCGGCGCGTTCCCAGGGGCAACGGGTGGGATTGTTTCGGCCCATCACGCTCTGGCCGTTCCCGTCCGAGGCCCTTGCCAAGGCTGCCGCCAGCGTGCGCCAGGTCCTGGTCGTCGAACTGAGTAACGGACAGATGGTGGAAGACGTGCGGCTTGCCTTGAACGGCAAGGTGCCGGTTGATTTCTATGGGCGTACGGGCGGCAACGTTCCTTCCGTGGAAGAGATTCACGCCGACATTCTGGCGCGCATGAGCGTGCTGGTGGAACGCGAAATGTCAGGGCGGATGATGCCAGTGCGGTAAGAGAGGGCGACCATGTCACAGGATTCGAAGACGCTGGTGAAAGAAGCAGAGATTGGGACGAACGGCTACGAAACTGTGCACTCGAAGTCGCCGGTATTTTACGACGTCTACGAGCGCAAAGGGGAACTCAAGAACCAGACCCACTACTGTCCCGGCTGCGGCCACGGGGTGGCGCACAAGCTGGTCGCCGAGGCCATCGCCGAACTGGGCCTGCAGGATCGGACTATCTTTGTGAGCCCGGTGGGCTGTTCCGTATTTGCCTACTATTATTTCGACGTGGGCAATGTGCAGGCAGCTCACGGACGCGCGCCTGCCTGCGCCACCGCGATCAAGCGCACTTGCCCCGACAAGATCGTCATCGCCTACCAGGGAGATGGCGACCTCGCCGCCATCGGTACGGCAGAGATCGTGCATGCCGCCAACCGTGGCGAGAAGATCACGGTCTTCTTCGTGAACAATGCGATTTATGGAATGACCGGGGGGCAGATGGCTCCGACCACGCTTGTCGGCCAGCGAAGCACCACGTCGCCATGGGGCCGCCGCCCCGGGAACGAAGGTTTTCCCCTGCACATGGCCGAACTGCTCTCGACGCTGGAAGCGCCAGTTTATGTCGAACGAGTCGCGCTGTGCGACAACAAGAACATCATGAAGGCACGCCGGGCCGTACGTCGCGCCCTGGAGAACCAGCGGGACGGAGCCGGCTTTTCCTTTGTCGAGATTCTTTCCCCCTGCCCCACCATCTGGGGGAAAGATCCGGTGGAGGCGCGCCGCTGGGTCCTCGAAAAACTGGTGCCGACTTTTCCACTGAACGTCTTTCGCGACCGCAAGCTGGAGATGTCAGCCAGCAACGAGCCCCCGCAGCACACGGTTTCGGACGTGCTGGAAATCAGCGCGAAGGATGAAACCGCCCTGGGAGCAGTGGCACAGCACCCTCACCACTTCCGCGACTACAGCATCAAAGTTGCAGGCTTCGGCGGGCAGGGTGTGCTTCTGCTCGGCCAACTGCTGACCGAGATGGGCATGCGCGAGGGCCTGGAAGTGAGCTGGCTACCGTCGTACGGGCCGGAGATGCGCTCGGGAAGCGCGCACTGCCACGTGTGCCTCTCCAAGGAGCGGATCGGCTCGCCGCTCATCTCCCATCCCGACGTGCTGATCGCGATGAATGAGATCTCCCTGCGCAAGTTCGCACACCAGGTCGTCCCGGGCGGAGTGATTCTCTACAACCGCGACCGGTTGCCGTCCGACTTCACGCTTCCCCAGGCGCGGGTCATCTGCATTCCGGCATCGGAAATGGCCGACAAACTCGGGTCGACCAAGGTCACCAATATCGTATTGATGGGCGCGCTGCTCGAAGAAACCGAGTGTTTATCGCCGGCCACCGCGATGAGCGTTCTCGAAACCAAGATCAAGAAACTGGATCTGCTCGAAATTGATCGCCAGGCTCTGGCCGCCGGACGCAATTTCGTCGACAGCCAGGTGCGCGTCGGCGCCGTCAGCCAGCCGGACGGCTTCGCGTACTGAGGGGCGGTGTCGAGATCCGAGGTTGTTTTCGCACGCCAGACATCCCGACCAGTCACCCGGTGCATCCCAGTAGACTTGCACATAACATATTCCCGTACACGTGTGTGAGTGTCATCTAAGTCCACAGAAATAAACAGTCTGGTGTGCTCACCCTTCGTGAGTGCTGTCGTCTAACCAGCAATTCAGGCAAGACCATCCGGTCGAGGGGAAAAGGCTACAAGTTTCAGGCAGAGCTCCTCGCGGTGAGTCTGTTAGGGGTCATGGAACCGAACAGCTGTAGGGAACGTACTCCACAGCTGGGGATGGTGTGCGGCTTCCGTCTCGGGCCTCCGATGTCGGAATCCGGTGCACCGAAGGATGGCGTTATGGAATTGGGCCGCACGGAATTCAGCAACGGGAACAAAGGCATGCCAGGCAACAACGATCCGCACGTTGTGGAAGTGGTTCGCCAGGCGCATGAAGAGCTGCGGCAGTTAATGCGCCAGCGCGCCGACGTGATGAAGCGGATTGGCACGGTCAAGCAGACCATCGTGGGCCTCGCCAATCTCTTCGGAGATGAAGTCCTGAACGAGGAACTGCTGGAACTGGTTGACCGCAAGTCCAACGGGCGCCAGCCCGGCTTCACGAAGGCGTGTCGCATGGTATTGATGGAAGCGGATCGCCCGCTGGGGGCGCGGGAAGTCTGCGAACTGATCCAGCAGAAAATTCCCCCGATCCTGGCACGCCACAAGGACCCGCTTGCCTCTGTGACCACGGTGCTGAACCGCCTGGTGGAATACGGAGAAGCGCGTACACTGCTTCGCGAAAACGGACGCCGAGCCTGGCAGTGGGTGTCCGATCCCGACGATCCCGGCCAGCGTGGGCACGGGCTGCCTCGCGCCTAGCGCGGGCCGCGACCACCGGGCGTTGCGATCCAGTGTGCGCCCCATGGTTTTGATAGTCTGGGTACATGCCGCGCCTGGGGCACTCCAAACAAGCTTCACGAGCGAACAAGACCTGGCCCGCCGTCGTTCCCGCTAGTCTCGGGCTGGCTGCGGTTGCTCTGCTCTGTTTTTCCTGGCTGTCGGAAGAACTGCTGGCGCGGGGGACGGCGCGCTTTGACAGCAGCGTCCGCGGGCTGATTCACGAGTATGCTTCGCCGCCCGTCACGGCGGTTTTCAGGTTTGTTACCAACCTGGGGGACTGGCCGGTAATCATGGCCGGCACCCTCGCCCTCTTTTTCTTTTTCTGGTATCGCCGGGATCGCGATCATGTCAGGCTCTTGCTCGCCACCATGACGGGCGCGGGGATCCTCGACGGCGTGCTGAAACTCGCCTTCCACCGCTTGCGGCCCGACCCGTTCTTCGGCGCAAAGCCAACGACATATTCATTTCCGAGCGGGCACGCGCTCATTTCACTTTGCTTCTACGGACTGATTGCGGGCATGCTGAGCTTTCAGCTGGAAAAACGCTGGCAGCGCGTCCTGGTTTGGTGCGCGGCGGTCCTGATCATCGGACTGGTGGGCATTTCGCGGATCTATCTGGGCGTACATTGGCCGAGCGATGTGCTTGCCGGGTATTCGGCCGCGTTAATCTGGATGGGAGCGGTGCGAGCGCTGGCATTCAGGGTGGAAGCGCGACGTGCTCGGACGGCCTAGGAATAAGGAGTCAAGCCTTACCGGGCTGGCGTCCCCACGACGAGGGCGTCTGGGAGTACGTCGTTCGGCATGCGCCAACCCCGCATACGCGAATCGGCAGAGGACAGTTGGCGAAGCAGGTGAAGTAGAAATCCTTGGAAGCTTGCACGGAGCAACGTCGAAGGCCCGGCGAAGCGCAGCTTCGCTCTTATCCCGGCGGCAGCAGCTTGCCCTTTTCGAGATGCCGCGACACATGGGCGTAGGAGGCCGCGTGGGGATCGTGCGTCACCATTACGATCGTCTTCTTGGCGTCCTCGTTCAGGCGTTTGAGAATCTCCAGGATCTCGGTCGCGGAATGGCTGTCGAGGTCGCCCGTGGGCTCGTCGGCGAGTAACAGAGTCGGGTCACTTACGATCGCGCGGGCGATCGCCACCCGTTGTTCCTGTCCGCCCGAAAGCTGCTTGGGCAGATGATCGACCCGGTCTCCCAGGCCGACCAGCTTCAAAGCGGTCATCACGTGGTCGCGCCGCTGCGCGGTGGTCAGCTTGGTCAGTAGTAAAGGGAGTTCTACATTCTCGAAGGCGGTCAGCACCGGAATCAGGTTGAAGGTTTGGAAGACATAACCCACATGCTCATTCCGCCAGCGGGCCGACTGCGAATCGTTTAGCCGGAAAATGTTGTCGCCCATGACCAGCAACTCGCCCGAGGTCGGGCGGTCAATGGCCGCAATCATATTCAGCAGGGTTGTTTTGCCGGAACCCGACGGCCCCATCAGCGCCAGAAATTCTCCTTGTGCAATATCGATCGACACATTGTCGAGCGCGGTCACTTCGAAGGCGTCGCGCTTGAAGATCTTGCTGACACTGCGAGCCTGCACCACCTTGGTGCCGGTCGCGACTTTCGGCGTGGTCATCGTACTCATGAGGACTGTCCTTTAATTCGGATGGATTGGCCGTCTTTCAAATTTGCCGGCGCGTTCGTAATCACGTTTTCACCATTAATGGGTCCGTCCACCAGGTAGCCATCACTGCGCTGGCTGAGAATCCGAACCTGCTTCATCACCGCCTTGTTGGCAGAGACGATGAAAACAACCTTCCTTCCGTCCCGGTCGTGCACCGCAGTCGCCGGCACGACGGCACCGGAAGGCTCCTTGCTGCCGCTGCTGGTATCGTCGGCCAGGAACTTCACGGTAGCGTTCATATCGGGGCGCAGGTGCTCATCCGGGCTCTTGATCCGGACTTTCACCTGTACCGTCGCCTTTTGCCGGTTCGCTTCCGGGGACATCTCCGCAATTTCACCGTCCCACTTAAGGTTCTGAAATGCGTCTACCGTAACAATGCCTTTCTGCCTGGGTTTCAGCCGGGAGAAATCGTTCTGCGCGATATCGAGTTCGACCTGGAGATCGGTCAAGTCGGCCAGCGCCACGACCGATCCCTGCGGCCCGCCTTCAGCCGTGCTGGCAAATTGCGCAGTGGCTAACTCGCCCTTCTCCACCTTGCGTTCCAGAATGGTTCCGGTTACAGGAGCGCGAATGGTAGTGGCATCCAACTGCGACTTGGCATAGGCCGCTTGCCCTTCCGCCTGCATCAGGGCACCCCTGGCGCGCGAAATTTCCTCGGCCCGCGGTCCGAGCTTCGATAGAGAGAACATCTGCCGCACAGAATTCATGCGCTGCTGGTCCGCCTCGTACTTCGCGGTGGCGTCGTCGAGTGCCTGTCTCGAAACGACGCCCTGTGCGAACAAGTCCTTGGTGCGGTCGAGGGTGATCTTGTCGTTGGCCGCGGTGGCACGCGCTTCGTCCAGATTGTGCTGTGCCTGCTGGACTTCTTCTGGCCGGGAGCCGTTCTGCAGTTCCTGCAGATAGGCCTTGGCGTTTTCGACGGCGCCCATGGCCTGCTGATACTGCGCGCGAAATTCGTCGTCCTCCAGACGGACCAGGACCTGGCCTTCCTTGACCTTGTCGCCCTTCTCGACCCCGATCCACTTCACGCGGCCCGTGACCTTTGAATTTACGTTGATCTTGTGGTGCGCCACGATGTAGCCGCCCGCCGAGAGCACGACGCCGCCCCCTTCGCTGCCACCTTCGGTCGCAGCGCGCACCACCTCGACTTCAGCCGCAGCCGGAGAGAGGACGCGGTAGACCAGGACCACGAGGCCCAGCAACACCACGACCCCGATTCCGCCCAGGATGTAGCGGCGCGCCCATTTGGGCGGCTCGCCGTCAGAGTCGTTGCGATGCGAGCGATCAATGCGCAAGCTCTGCAGGTCTTCGCTTTTGGTGTCAATCGCCATATAGGTAGAAATCGAAATTACTAAAACTCAGGCCCTGGGTTGGGTGCGGCCCTCGCCCTTCCGGCTGTCTTCTATACGCTCGAAACCCGCTCCCGGTTCATCCCGGCGGCTATCCGCGCAAGGCAGTCAGGATATTCTGCCGGGCTGCATGCCATGCGGGAGCAAGACCGCCGAAGAATCCCATTACCAGAGCAAATACGAATGCATAAAGGATCACGGTCGGGGTCATACGCAAAGCGAACACCACTTCGCTGAAAGTGACCGCGTTCGAGGTTCCGGTCGACATGCCGTTAAACGGCAACATCAGAACGACTCCAACCACCGCGCCCAGAAGAGACAGCACCAGCGACTCGAATACAAACGAGGCCAGAATGCTGGGACGGCTGAAGCCAATCACGCGCAACGTCGCGATCTCGCGGCTGCGATACGCCACCGCCGCATACATGGTATTCATGGCCGCGAAGATCGACCCGATCCCCATGATGAAACCCACCATGTAGCCCACAACTTTGATGGGGCCGCCCGAACTGGTCTGCTTCGCGTAGTAGTCGGTTTCGAGCAGGCCATCGAGTTTCAAGCGCTGGTCGTCGCTAACCGCGTTTTTCAGGGTATTGGCGGCTGCAGGATCGGTTGCACGCAGGTAAGCGGAGGCGAACGCGCCCTGGCGGTCGAAGTCCGACGCCATCTGGTTCACGTCACCCCAGACCTCCGACTCGTACGCACTTCCGCCCGCGTCGAAGATCCCGACCACCTGCCACGGCCCCTTGCCGAACTGGACCGTATCGCCCACGTTGGTATTGGCAAAACGCCGGTGAATCGACGAACTGACCACGACCTCGCGCTGTCCGGGCCTGAACCAGCGGCCTTCCGCCAGCTTCACTTTCGGTTTGTCGGGCGGGAGCTGGCGCAGTTCGAGTCCGTCTTCCATCATGCCGCGCACGGTGACATTGACCTCGCCTGTGCCGTCCTTGCGCGGCAGGACAATCACCACTACCCACTCCGCGGACGCCATGGGTTCCCCGTTCTTGTCCTTCGCGATGCCGGGAAGATTCTTCAGCGTGGGAAACAAATTCGCATCGAAGCCACCGGAAAGTTCCGCGGTCGATCCCTTGCGCAGCACCAGCACATTCAGGGGGTCGCCGCTGCTGACGAAGGCTTGCTTTAGTCCGGCCAGCAGAGCCATCAGGAAGACTACGGTTGTAACCGTCAGCGCGATGCCCAGCGCCGTCATGATGGTGAGTCCCTTGCGAAGCTTCAGATTGCGGATGTTGTAGCTGATCGGGATTGCCATAGTCGAAGCTCGCTAACCGATGTAGCGCAAGCCCTCCACGATATCCACGCGCGATGCGTTGTAGGAGGGGAACAAGGCTGCAACACAGCCCACCAGTGCGGCCAGCAGCAGGGCCAGAACCATGGTCGACAGTATTCACGCTGATGCCTTGAAAGAAGCCCAGTTGCGGATTGTGTCCGACAGCATACATGAACCGCTGGCAAGCAAAATTCCGATCACTCCTGCCAGAACCGCCATCACCATCGCCTCGCCCACGAACAGCACCAGCACCGTCTTGCGCGTGAAGCCCAGTGTCTTCAGTACGGCTACCTCGCGTGTACGTTCGCGGATCGACATCGCCATGGTGTTCGCCGACACTAGCAAACTCGCGAACACGACGGCGCCACAGATACCAAGAATGAAGGCCTTCACGTTACCCAGCATGGCGACAAAATCCAGCCCGAACGCCTTTTCGCTCTCGGTCTTGGTCTGCTGCGGAGAGTTGTGAAACATGTCATCGACCGCTGCCGCAACTTTGGGCACGTTGGCTGGTGAATCCGCCAGGATGCCGAACGTTCCGCTCTGATCTTTCATGACCGGCACGGCTTCTTCCAGATATTTTCGATCAAAGTAGACGGACTGCGTGGGCTGCGGGGCCTTGTAGATTCCCCGAACGGTCAATTCCAGATTTGCGTCCCAGATCGTGCCCTGGAGCACAATGCGATCACCAATTTTCCAGCCAAACTTCTTGGCCAGTTCGCTATCCACCACGGCGCCCGCCCGATCATGCTGCCAGGCGTCCAGTTGATCCTGCGGCATCTTGAAATCGGTGTACACCTTGAAAAGTTCCTGCGGATCGGTGGCAAACTGTGCGAAGAAATGCTCCGGCTTGTCGTCAATATATTTCCCACCAAACCATTGCGTGGGCACAACCTCCACCACTCCCGGCACGGTCTTGATCTTCTGCGCGTAATAAATCGGTAGCGAGAAGGTCAACGAAACGCGATGGCGCGTGATCAGCCGCTGCGTCGATTGCTCACTGCCATTGTCGATGTAGAACGCACGCCAGACGGTCATCATGAGGTGAGTATGACCAACGGGAGAGCAATTCCGAACATCGTCAGCAGGGTGCGCCGCTTGTTGCGAAATGCGCTCTTGGTGACAAAAGTGGTCAGGGTCATGAAGTACTCCGGGAGACGGGTGCTACACCTAAACCTGGCTGAGCGCGCCGGCGGGCGCGGCCGCAATTCGTTTCCGTTAGCGTTGCCTCATAGCATAGACGATAGCGGGAGATGCCACAACCCGTTCACGCCCCAAAAAAATCGATTTCCTGCATCACCACGAAGAGACTCGCCTTCACCGACGAGATCCATCATGGCTGGAGTTTACGCTCGGCGGCCAGTGGACAATGTCACGGCCACCGGGTGACAAATGTCACCCAGGGAATCGCGATGAGAATTTGACGCACGGCACTAGCCCAGAGCTACAAACGAATATGATCCACCCAGCCTCGGACGCAGGGTCTGCGGTGGTGAATTGCTTTCTTTTGACGCGATGTATCAGAATGCTGGGGCAACTGTTAATGCACACAAGGTCAAGCCGAAACAAGGCTGACCGCGCGCCCACAGGAGTCCATGAAGCGTATTCGCACGCTGAAGCCGAATGTCACCCGCGAGCAGGCGGTCCTGCAGTTCTCCTCCACTGGGATACCCCGGTTGTTCCGCAACGCCGCCTTTGGACGCTTGCGCAGCATTGCTGAACTTTACCTTCCATTTCGACTGTTCCAGGTAAGAATCGTCAACCGCGGCCGGACGGAGGAGCGCCTGATCGCGCTGGACGCCATCACCGGCACCTTGGACCCTTTTCAGTTCGACCACCTTCCCACAGAAGCCGAGACCGAGGTGGTCGAAACCCGCAACTATCCGCGGGTACAACTTGAAGACGCTCTGGTGGTCGAATTGCTGGTGGCGAAGCTCCGCCGCCTTCTCTACAGCCGTGGTTTTTTTCGGATGCGCGACCTGCAGATCAGCGCTACTGCCGTCGAACGAGAGCTTTACGTCCCGTACTGGCTAGGGTTTCGCGGTTCCAATGGCCGCGCGCGGGTTGCCGTGATTGACGCGGTACGGCGACGGTTTGAGGGAGGCAAAGTGCGCCGCCTGGTGGAAGCCTGGCTCACCTCGAATCATGAATAGCACCAGCCGGGCCTTGGAATCTTTTGCCGTCCTGGGTTTGTGCTCTAATCTTCTGCAAGGTACAGGCATCGCTTCATGAACCAGCCTTCTTCCGTGATCAGCATTCTTCTGGCGGTGTGTTTTTCAGTCCAGGGTCTTGCTCTGCAGCCGAGACCGCGCCAGGATGCGCAATCTTTGCCCTCCGCTCCGTCGCAATCCAGTGACACCGTGTTTAGCGAGGCGCGCCGCCTGCTGCAGCAGGGCAAGAACGAGGAAGCGCTTGCCCAGTTGCAAAAACTAGCGGCGGCGAATCCCGGCATGAAAGGCTTGTCGCACGAGATCGGCATCGCCCACTACAAGGCAGGGGATTACCTCAAGGCGATCGAAGCTTTCAAGAAGGCCACCATCGAGAATCCGCAGGATAGCGAAGCCACCCAGCTACTCGGACTTTCCAACTACCTCGCCGGGCGTCCCGGCGATGCCATTCCGCTGCTGGAGAAAGTGCAGGGCTGGTATCCACGGGCAAACGTGGACGCGTCTTACATTCTGGGAGTCTGCTACATCCAAACCAAGGATTATCCCAACGCGCGCAAGGCTTTCGCCCGGATGTTTGACGTGCCGCCGGACTCCGCGGCCGCCTATTTGTTCACAGCCCGCATCCTACTCCGGCAGGAGTTCGATCCGGTCGCCGAGGAATACGCCCAGAAGGCAATTGGGCTCGACCCAAAATTGCCCCTGGCACATTTCTTCCTGGGGGAGTTGCACCTGTACAAATCGAAGATCCCGGAAGCGATTGCCGACTTTCAGGCCGAACTCGCGCTGAATCCGGGACACGCTGCCACCTACTACAAGCTGGCCGACACGTACTCACGGGTCCAGAAGTTTGATGACGCGGAACGCCTGCTGCAGCGCTCGATCTGGCTGGACTCCACCGCTACGGGACCCTACATCCTGCTCGGCAAGGTGCTGGAGAAGAAAGGTGAAGCCGACCTGGCTGTAAGAGCTCTCCAGCACGCCCTCAGCATGGATCCCAACAATTCCGTCGCCCATCACCTGCTCGGGCAGGCCTACCAGGACATGGGAAAAACCGAAGACGCCGAGCGCGAACGAAAGCTCGTCCAACAACTCCAGGACGTGCAAAACGCGAAGCCGGAGTAGGCAGCTGCAGGGTGCGGGTTGGGAAGGCTGTCGTCGCTCGATCTACTGCGGCGCAGTTGCAGGCGCTGCCTGCTCTTTGGCCAATTGTGACACCATCTCCGGGGGCAGGGCATGGAGTAACGCAAGGAAAGCCCCGTTGGTCCAGCCAAAGCCCACGACATTCTGCTGGTAGCCGGCTGCGACGTGAGCTTCCGAGGAGCGCGTCACCACGTTGTATTTTTCGCGGATGGTGCCATCGCGGCGGAAGTTTTCCGCCACCGTGGACAAGAATTCGTAGGAGGCTCGATCCGCATCGTTCTTATAGCCGTAGCGCCGCATCCCCTCAATGGCAAGCAGTTCGGTGGGCGCCCATCCGTAGGGGTAGTCCCACTGGACGCTATTGTCGCGATTGCTCATGGCCAGACCGCCGGGCCTTTCAAAAATTGCCAGGTTGCGGGTTACTGCCTCTGCCTGTTGCTGGGTCGCGAGCCCGGCCCAGAGCGGATAAAAGGTGGTGATGTACTCGTAGGTCGAACGCGCGGATGTGTCGAGGTTGTAGTCGAAGAACAGGCCACGCTGTGCATCCCAAAAATATTTCTGAATGAGCTCTGATCGTTGTTGAGCGCGCTGCTGCCAGCGCTGCGCGTCGTCCTTGTGCCCAAGAATCTCGCTGATCTGCTGCAGGTCTTTTTCTGTTTTGTACAGAAGGCTGTTGAGGCAAACGGGCGAGAAATGGTGTGTGGCGGCGCCGTAGGGCCCGAAGCGGAAGGAAATATCGAAACCGGACTCCCGCATGGCACGATCGCCCTTGTAGTAGTCCGTTACCAGCGAGATCTCTTGCGGCGGTTCGCAATCCGGCCTAGCCATGGTTCGAGCCGCATCGCACACCCGGAGCGCATACGCCTTGCCCGTAGCCGCATTCGCCGGCTTGTCCGGGTCGAGTTCAGCCACGTAATTGCGGCCCTCACCGTGGAGCAAGAAGTAGCCGGCGACCTTGCGGTAGAAGTCGGTTTCATCCTTCAGACTTTCCGGGGCCGGGCCATTGCCGAAGTCGAAATAACGCGACAGTCCGGTATCGCCGGCCAGATGTGGATCGCGATTCCACATCTCATAATCCTTGCTGGCAAAGCGGTAGCCTCGTTCCAGCAAATCCCGATCGTCTTTTCCTGCAGATTTTTCCGCGTCATAGACAGCCATGATCATCGAGGTGAGAAAAGGAGGCTGGGAACGGGTGAGGAAGTAGGTGCGATTGGCATTCAAGACGGTTCCATAATGATCGATTTCGAAGAAGAAGTTCTCCACCATGCCGCGCGCCAGGGCCAGCCTCTTGTCCTCAATCAAGCCGCGGACGATGAAGTAGCTGTCCCAGCCGTACATCTCGTTGAAGCGCCCTCCCGGGACCACGTATTTGTTCTCGAGATAGAGCAAGCCGGGAGGATTGAGGCTGGTGGCCACCTGCCCGGGGCCCGTGATGGGAACCGGCAACTCCCGAACCTCAACCTTGCAACGCTTCTGAACGTCTCGCAGGGTCTCGGGCAACGGAAAGTGAGCGGGGATGTAAAGCACGGATGCTTCCACGAGCTTGGGATCGACGACCGTGCCGCAGTTGGTCATGGAGCGAGTGAGCGTATCCCAGCCCGTGGAAATGTAGTTGAGGATCGGGTTGAGTCCCTCAGCGGCCGCCGCCGACTTCGTTTCCAGAGCGAACGGAGTGGCGGAAAACCCCACAAGCAGGAACAGCAGGGTGGCAAGGAAGGATTGAGTCGGTCTGCGGGCGAGTGCTCGTTTGGGCTTGCCGTAATCCATACGTGGAAAAGAATAGACCAGCAGGTCCATAAACGAAAGACCGGCTTCGCTGCGAGGCTTTCGGCTCGCAGCAGACCCCCCTGATTTCTGAGCGGCATTCCATTCCCAACATTGACCTCGATGTCCGCAATGCACATGTTTCCCGCGACTCTTGGGACACATGAAATAGCTGGAGAGTTCAGCCTTACAAAGGGGAGGCAGGCTTTTGGTAGCCTACCCCCTCGATTGTCGTCGAAGCTCGACGGGCGCCAATTCTGGCCGCTCGCAAAAGGGGACCAGGTCATACTCCCCACAAGTAATCTTCCTGCTGTTCCGTATCGTGCTCGCGCCCACGACGAAGCAAGGCCCCATCCATCCCAGCGCCGGCCCCTTTCGCCAAATACGACAGTGGGAATTGACTGGGAAGTGATTCATGAATCGGCTCTCCATCACCCCTACCGGAACCATCCTGCCCAGCGACCTGCGGATGGCGGATTTCGCATCTCCGCATGAGTTCCAGAAGCTGGCGATCGTCGACCACCTTGAAGTTATCGGCGAGAGCCAAGAACTGACGGTACAGGGAATCGAGTTCGCGACGATCCAGGTGGAAGCCTAGTTCCTCGCAACGCAAGCCGAGGGCGTGGCGGCCCGAGTGCTTCCCCAACACCAGTCGGGTGCCCGGAACTCCCACGGACTCGGGCGTCATGATTTCGTAGGTGAGTGCATGCTTGATCATTCCGTCCTGATGAATGCCGGCTTCATGCGCGAACGCGTTGCGCCCCACGATCGCCTTGTTGGGCTGCACCGCCACCCCCGTGATTTTGCTCAACAGCTGGCTGGCAGGAAACAACTGTTCGCTGACTACCGCGGTGTGGAAGGGATAGCGGTCGGGACGGACACGCATGATCATCACCAACTCTTCCAGCGAGGTATTCCCCGCGCGCTCGCCGATCCCATTCACAGTGCATTCCACCTGGCGCGCGCCGGCAGTGATTGCAGCCAGGGAGTTGGCCGCCGACAAGCCCAGGTCATCGTGGCAGTGGGCGGAAATCACCACCCGGTCCATACCCCGGACGCGTTGCCGGATCCGCATGATCAAATCGGCGAACTCGCCTGGGACGGTATACCCGACGGTATCTGGAATATTGACCGTGGTAGCGCCGGCCTCGACCACAGCTTCGAGCACGGCGCACAGGAAATCGGGATCCGACCGGGTGGCATCCTCGGCAGAGAATTCCACATCGGAGCACAGCGACCTGGCGAGTTGTACCGCGTCCCGCGCTTGTTCCATGCATTCCCGACGCGAGATTCTGAGTTTGTGCTCGAGGTGAATGTCCGAAGTTGCCAGGAACGTGTGGATACGAGGGTGAGCGGCTCCGTTAAGGGCTTGCCAGGCTCGCTCCACATCTTCGCGCCGGCTTCGCGCCAGGGCCGCGATCACGGGCCGGCGGACCTCGCGCGCCACGGCCTCCACGGCGTGAAAATCACCGTCGGAAGAGATGGGGAATCCGGCCTCGATCACATCCACACCCAGGCGGTCGAGTTGATGTGCCATGCGCAGTTTCTCGCCCGGCGTCATGCTGCAGCCCGGAGACTGTTCGCCGTCTCGCAAAGTAGTGTCAAATATCGTTACCCGTTCGTGTTCCGACAAGTGGTTCCTCCCCATCCCGCAAAGTGGCCAGTGAATCCAGAATTCATGGTGAAAAGCAAAAGGGCCATCATCCGGTTGCGGATAATGGCCCTTTGAAGACTTCTGCTGCTATGGCTAGATCATCCGCTGAATCCTAGGGGTGCAAGCACCAGGCCAAGAATGGCCACGCTAAGGGCGAGGAGACGCAGTCGCTCCTCCCGTGCAATCCGGTTCGCGTTGGGCGCTGATGGATTCATACCTGAGAAAGCCAGCCTTTTCGAAAAGCGAGCTTGTACTTTAGGGGATTCGCAACGGCGGGTCAACCGTGGAATGGCCGGCTGAGAATCAAATTAGTGCTTGGCAATATCAGAATTTCTGATGAGCAGCAGGTGTTGCTTTTTGCAACAAGCCTTACGAAGCCATCTTCTGGTGAGCGGTGTTTTTGGGCGCCTCCCGAATGCGGGTATGAGCTTCACCGGAATCGCTGTTCCATGGAGAGATCGCCGGGATTACCACGGCAGGACCTTCTCATCAGCCTGGTCGAAACATCCTGGGAAAATTGGTCTTTTGGCAACGGCCAAGCCCAATACATGGACGCTTGAAGCGCGCGATTCTGAAGTGGCCCGCTCCCGAAAACACCAGCGACTCGCGCAACCGCTAGGGGACAACCGCTTTGACTGCGGCCGTTTTGCTGCTTTCGTGCCCGTTTACATCGACGGCTGTCGCCGCATAGTAGTACGTACTGCGGTTGGCCACGGTGGAATCGCTATAGAGGGTTGAAGCGATCAGGCTCACGTTGACCTTCTTCCACGCGGCTGCGTCTGGACTCCGATAAACGTTGTAGCCGACCACGTCGCTCGTGGTCGAAGCCTTCCAGTTCAGGTCTATGACGTGGTTGGCTGTGGCCTGGATAACGACCTTATACGACACCTGCGAGACAACTCCGCCGCACCCGGTAACCTTCGCAGCGAACGAGTAGGTGGCCGCGGTGGTCGGCGTTCCAGCGAGGGTCAGCGAGGTCGTCGTGCTGGACACGTGGGCGGTGACGCCGGCTGGCAGCGCTCCAGAGGCGATCGCCCATTTGTAGGGAGTGCAGCCGCCGCTGGCCTTGACAGCCGCAGAATAGGGTGTTTTGACCGTGCCATTCGACAGGCTTGTGGTGGTAATGGCGACGTTAGCCGCGCATTGCGACACACAACCGACCAGCAGGAGGGAGAGTAGCCAAGGCTTCATGACTCCATGCTGGGGGGTACAGAGGATTCGCGACAGATTCCAGAAGTTTGAGGCCTTCTGATTTTGCATTCGGAGTTCAATTGCGTTACCGCCTTGCTGGGTTCTGCGGGGCAGTGGGCGTTCGGGAACACCCGCAGTTTCACCAACTGAGAATTGGTGACGCAAGAATGCATTTGGGAGCTGACGTTGTACGCTCAGTCGATTCGGGAAATCGGCGCCATCCCCTGCGCCACGCCCCAGAACATCCGGTGTCCAAGCGCGATTTGCGGCGCGAAGCCTAGCCTCGTACTGCTACCGGTCACACCACTGGAGTATGATCTCGCCGAAGACGAGAAGCTGCTGTGTTAAATCCGTGAAGACATTCAACGAAGCATTTTCCACTCTGACCACCCGCCGCCGCTACGAGGTGTGGTTCCTCCGGATAGGATTAGCGGATGGCGCCGGCGCATGGTGGTTCCGCTACCTGCTGATGAATCCAGGGCGAAGTGGTTGTGCCGGGCATCCCCAGGGAATGCCGGTTCAGGTGTGGGCCACCTGGTTTCCAACAAATGGAAGACCGCAAAGCTTCATTCAGGGATTTGGGTTGGAAGATCTCCATCTCAGCGCCAAGGGTCAAAATCCATTCGGCCTGCAGGTCGCTAACAATGCCATTGGAGAGGACTTCTGCCGGGGAAGGTTGGAAGTTGAAGGGCATTCAGTTTCCTGGGATCTGCACTATCGCTCCACCTTTCACGTAACCCTCAGCGCCAAGGGCTGCATCGGCTTCTCGCGTACTCCTCATTCCGACGCGCTCTTTTCCGGCAGGATAAGCCTGGATGATCGGAGCTTTGAGGGCACTCCCCTGGGATTCGGTGTTCAGGGACACAACTGCGGATACCGGCATCGCAACTTCTGGACTTGGACCCATGCATACTTCTCCCGGTCAGACGGTCGCGCGAGCACTCTCGAAGCTCTGGTGTACGAAATGCCATTCGGGCTGGTGTTTCGCAAGGCCGTGCTCTGGCACGACGGAGAGGAGCAAGTGTTTCGAAATGTGCACGATCTCCGCAGGGAACCGGACCCTTTCGGCTGGGATTTTCAATGTTCCACGAATGACGGACGCGCACTGAAAGCTTCGATCGAGGGCGACGGCTTAAGCCTGCATCGCTTGCCCTACGTGAAAACCGACTGTCGCGGCAGTTTTGAAGTCCTGAACAACAGCCGGTCGAGGGCTACGCTCCGACTGGAAGGACGCGGGCGACCCGTCGAAACTCTGGAGACGAGTTCCGGAGCCGTGCTGGAGATGGTCGGAGGGATGGCCGTTTCGCGGGTCCAGGTGGGCGAACCCGCCCGCTCCGCCACTGACTTCGCCGGAGTTAGTTGGACGACTGGGCCTTCGCCAGGCGTTCAGCGACAACCGCATACGCCGAAGCATTGAAGGCCATGCCGATGTGGGTACCCGGGACTTCATAATCCACATTCTCTTTGCGGGTCATGCAGTACCGCCAGTCCACGATGCCATCGTGGCGGGTATAGATCGCGGTCTCGATCACAGAATTCGGAATGTCGCGGCTCAGGGAGTTGATGAAATTGCAGGTGCAGCGCCCCGTGTAGCAGTCGGGGAGGACCCCCCGTCCGTGCTCCTGCAGGATTCGCATGCGCACCGCCTCGGCGGCATGAAACACGGTTTTGTTGGTAATGGTGCCGCGGAAGGGTGAGGCCAGGGTGATGACGGATGCAATGTCGCGTGGTCGCTGACCCGCCACCGAACGCGCAATCACGCCGCCGAGGCTGTGCCCGATGAGGTGGATCTTGCGTCCGGTCTCGGCCCGGGCTCTTTGGATGGTGTCGCTCAGTTGGCGCTGGATCAGGAGATTCGGACAATCGGCATTAAGGCCGATGCCGGAGAAATAGGGCTGGTACCCGATGCGGCCCAGCCAACCATGGAGTTCCATCAAGTAAAGATCCGTGCCCAGGAATCCCGGGATAAGAACCACCCCGGAACCATCGCCATGAGGCACGCCCAAGCCGTAATAAACCGGGGTGGCGTGCAGCAACAGGACCTCGGCCGCGAACAGCGCTTCGGTCCAGGGTGAGATGCCGGATTCCAGGCGAGGCGTGGGGGGCCGTTTCCTCGCCGCTTTGGTTCGACTCGTGGCTCTTTTCCGGGTATGCAATTGGCTACCACCCCTATCGACAGCACGCCATTTCCCTAGCCGGTCTGGATTATAAACGACGCTTCGCTCGCCTCCATACCACATTCGCCCTAGCGGGCTGGCAACGACACAGCATGCGCGGCGCTCAATGCGGGCGCCCGATGCAAGTAACCGAAATGGGTCGCAGCTCGCACGACGGTTTCTCCTGAAAAATCCTTTCACCGCGGCGCGCGAGTCCGACGCTTAGCGCGCGCCGGCTTCTTCAGACGCGACTCCAGTTCGGCCACTCGTTTCCGCAGCGTGTCGATTTCCGTGTCGTCGGGCCGGGGCTGAGGCTGCGAGGCCCCGAGAAACTTTTTCATCATGTCCATGGGCGACAAGATGGCGGATTGCACATCCCCCAACCGGCTCTGCACCGTGTCCTGCACTTTCTGGTAGGCATCGAATGCCGACTTCAGGTACCACATCACGAACTCCTGCCGAACCTCGTCGGAGGCGACAACCAACTGGCGCAGGAGTTCAAGAGGCAGACCGGTGGGTTTATCTTTGGCATCTTCGGTGATGATTTGGGTCAGAGTCACCCGGGTGAGGTCGCGGCCAGTTTTCGCATCCACTACCTGGACGTCCGTGCCTTCACGGATAAACGCCGCAATATCATCCAGATTCACATAGCGGCTGCCGGCCGTGTCGTAAAGACGGCGGTTTCCGTATTTCTTGATGAGGACGCCCGGGAGTTTCATTTTGGGCCTGTGCGGCTATGTTGCTCTGCACAATGAACGAATAGATATTGACACAAAATCACTATGTTTGTACAGTTTAGTTGATGCTGCGGTGCAGCAATTCTAGGTTTGGGAGGTGTCAAATGCCAGCAACGGAAAGACCGGTTTATGGCAGAGAGTCGTCTTTTGTTGCTCTTCTAACAGGGTGGGCCCAGCAGGGTGTGCAAAGTTTCTTTGCGACACAGCGGATCCTCCTGGATCTCGCGATGCGGCAGAATGCCAGCATCATGCACTCGGTGCGGGAGCAGTTGTCCGATCCGCGCCACTCCCCCACTGCCATTCTCGGCGAAGTCGCGGGCGATGGCGTCACGAACTTCATTGAAGGGCAGAAGGTTCTTCTCGAATTGGGACAAAAACAGAATGAAATCCTGATGACCGGCGTGAAGGAGCGCGTCGGCGACTGGCCCGCGGCCCAGGCGATGGCGGACCTGGTGCGGCGCAGTGTGGAAACGTTCGTTGAAATGCAGCAGGAGTTCCTCAAGATTGCCGGCAAACAGACCCACACCTGGCTGGAGGCAGCCAAGGCCGGCAAACCGTATCAGAGCGAGGAACTGGTGGAACTGGCCCGCGAGGGTATGGAAAAATTCGTCAAAGCCCAAAAGCAATTCATGGACGTGATCGCCGAAGAGACGGCCAAAGCCACGGGCGGAAAACACACCAACGGCGCGAAGAAGATGAAGAAGACCCAGGTGTCGGTACTCGCTCGGGAAGCCACCGAATCCTTCATCGACGCTCAGAAGAAGCTGGTGGATCTGGCAGGGCAGCAGATGAATACCGGCGTGAAAACCGCCGGCAAGGCTCTGGAACTGCTGAAACCGTTCCCCTTCGTACCTCTGGGAGACTTGACGCGGGAAGGGGTGAAGAGCTACGTCGATGCACAACGGGCGTTGATGGATGTGATGGTACGACCGGTTGCCGAGCACAAACGGGTGAGCACCGGCAAACGTCCAGCCAAGCGGACCGCCCACGCGCGGACCGCCCGCGCGAGGAAGGCGGCTGCAGCCAGCGCCTGATCTTAAGCGCAACGTGACGTAGGCTGTCACCTTGAGCGAAACCAGGCCCGCGCAAAAAGCGCGGGCCTTAGCCAGTCGACGGACCTTTGCCTGCGGGAAGGTTGTGCCGATCGATACCGTGTTCCCTTGCGGGTCGCGTGCGCCCGGTCAGCGGGTTCCTCGCAGCAAAATTGCTGCGGGCGCATCGCATCGGCCGATCCCCGCAAGGCTGGCTATCCGATTGAGGTTCACGCAGCTGCCGAGGTGAATCTCCGCCCTGAGGTGCCCGCCCATCAACCCCACCCCTGGCCTGTCCAGCCACAGGCACAGAGGGGTTCGTACGTCGCGCGTCCACGCCCGTGTACCGGAATGCGGGCCTAGAACAAGGTTAACCTTTGATCGACAGTGAGGCGCGTATGAAACTTCCCTTGACTCCCATTCGGTTCCTCCGTTATGCGCGCGAACAGTTTCCACACAAGGTCGGAGTGATATGCGGCGAACAGCGCTTCACCTACGCTCAGTTCGCAGAGCGAGCGGCACGCCTGGCTGGCGCACTCAGAACGGCTGGCGCCCGGCCAGGCGACCGCATTGCTTTCCTAAGCACGAACTGCCACCGCCTGCTGGAGGCCTATTACGGCGTTCTGGAAGCTGGGTGCGTGCTGCTCCCCTTAAATATTCGTCTGAGCGCGGAAGAACTGGCTTTCGTCATCGACGACGCCCAGGCGCGATTCCTGTTTATCGAGCCGATGTTTTTGCCCCTGGTGGATTCGTTCCGGGCACGCGTGGCTTCGGTGGAATGCTTCTACCTGCTCGACGGCCAGCCAAAGGCTGACTGGCTGGCGGACCTCAACTACGACGGCCTGCTATCCGACGCGTCTCCGCTCGAGTGTGACTTCACCCGCATCGACGAGGACTCAATCGCGGAAGTCTTCTATACCAGCGGCAGCAGTGACCGTCCGAAGGGCGTAATGCTTACGCATCGCAGCGTGTACCTGCACGCCCTCTCAGTGCTTGCCGCGGGACTGACCTCGCCGGCTACGCTCGGAGACATGTCCTGCCAATCGGTGCTGCTGCATACCATTCCTCTGTTTCACGCCAACGGCTGGGGTACGGCTCACACCATCACAGTGGTTGGCGGCACCCATGTCATGATTCACCATTTCAGTCCAGCGGAAGTGTTCCGTCTCATCGAGCAGGAACGCGTGACTAGTTGCGCCATGGTTCCCACGATGGTCAACGCTCTGATCCATTCTTCGGACCGCCAGAAGCATGACTTGAGCAGCCTGCAGATCATCACGATCGGCGGGGCCGCCTCGTCGCCCAGCCTGGTGAAAGAGGCCGAGGAGAAGCTGGGGTGCCTGTGCATCTCCGGTTATGGACTCACCGAGACTTGTCCAACTCTAGCCAAATCAGCACCCAAGTCAGACTCAGCGTGGGCAGGAGAGCAACGCTATGCTGCCCAGGCGATGACCGGATTTGCCATTCCCGGAGTTGAGCTTCGCGTTCTGGATTCCCATGGAAAGGAAGTCGCTCATGACGGCAGCGCCATGGGCGAGATTGTGGTTCGGGGCGACGTCGTCATGGAGGGATACTGGCGACAGCAGGAAGCGACGCGGGCCGCCTTGGAGGGCGGATGGTTTCATACCGGTGACATCGCCACCGTCGACGCGAACAATTACCTTCGCATTGTGGATCGCAAGAAGGAAATTATCGTGAGCGGAGGGGAGAACATTTCGTCCCTCGAGGTAGAGAAAGTGCTGCTCTCTCATCCTGCCGTATACGAGGCGGTGGTGATCCCTGTCCCGAGCGAGAAGTGGGGCGAGGTCCCCAAGGCGGTGGTAGTGGTGAAGCTTGGGGCGCAGGCCAGCGCCGCGGAACTGATGGAATTCTGCCGCTCTCACCTGGCACATTATAAGTGTCCCCACTCGATCGACTTCCTCGAAAGCCTGCCGAAGACCGGCAGCGGTAAGCTTCTGAAACGCGAGTTGCGGCAAAAATACTGGACGGCCGAGAAGAGCGCGGCCGTGTAGACAAGTTTGTTCAATCAGGCTCGATCGGAGTGAAATATGGCCACGGTTACCGCACTACCCAAGAATCACATTCCTGGCGGCAGTTTCCTGATTGAGGAGCGAACACCAGACCAGGTGTTTACCCCCGAAGATTTCACCGAGCAGCACTTACTCATTGCGCAAACCGCAGAAGAATTCGCTCTCAAGGAAATCGTACCCAACATCGAAAAATTGGAGCACAAGGATTTTGCCCTCCTCCGGGGCCTGGTAAGAAAGGCGGGCGAGCTCGGCCTGAGCGGCGCCGACGTTCCCGAGCAATACGGCGGCATGGAAATGGATAAAGTCACTTCCGCGCTCATTGCCGACCGGCTCGCCCGCTATGGCGGTTTCAGCGCCACCTGGGGCGCGCACACCTGCATCGGAACGCTACCCATCGTGTACTTCGGTACCGAGGAACAGAAGAAAAAATACCTGCCCGGACTGGCGAGCGGTGAAACCGTGGGAGCCTATGCGCTTTCCGAATCGTCTTCGGGTTCCGACGCTCTTCACAGCCGCACGCGGGCGCAGCTTTCCCCGGACGGCAAGTACTACATCCTGAACGGGGAGAAAATGTGGATTACCAACGCCGGGTTTGCCGACCTGTTCATTGTGTTCGCAAAAGTGGACGGTGAAAAGTTCACCGCATTCATTATCGAACGCAAATTTCCAGGCTTCTCGGTAGGCGCGGAAGAACACAAGATGGGCATTCGCGGATCCTCCACCTGTCCGCTCATTCTCAATGACTGCAAGGTGCCGGTGGAGAACGTGCTCGGCGACATCGGGAAGGGGCATCTGATCGCCTTCAACGTTTTGAACGTGGGCCGCTTCAAGCTGGGCGCGGGCTCCGTGGGTGCGGCACGCAACTGTATGGAGAGCGCCATTGCCTATGCCAAGCAGCGTAAAGCCTTCGGCAAGGTGATCGCGGACTTCGGATTGATTCGCGAGAAGCTCGCCAACATGGCCGCCGGCATATTTACGGGCGAGGCGATGGCTTACCGCACGGTAGGCCAGATGGACGCCGCCCTCGCGGGACTCGGCGAGGGTCAAAACGATATGGCCCAGGTGCGCAAGGTAATCGACGAGTATGCCGTCGAGTGCTCGATCCTCAAGGTCTGGGGATCGGAGTTCCTCGATTTTGTGGTCGATGAAATGGTCCAGATTTACGCGGGCTACGGCTTCGTCGAGGAGTATCCGGCTGAGCGCGCCTATCGGGACTCGCGAATTAACCGGATCTTCGAAGGCACCAACGAAATCAACCGGCTTGTCATCACCGGCTTCCTCCTGAAACGCGCGATGTCGGGCCAACTTCCATTAATGACGGCTATCAAGAAACTCATGGACGAGGTGCTCTCGGGAGCCCGGGACGACAGTGTGGAGGGCCCCTTGGCCGAAGAGCGTCGACTGGTAGCCGCCGCGAAGAAGATCGGACTGTTCGCCGCGGGAGTCGCCACCCAGAAATACCTGCAGGCAATTCAGAACGAGCAGGAGATCATGGGTGCCATCGCTGACATGACCATGGAAACCTATGCCATGGAGTCAGCCACGCTGCGGGCGTGGAAACTTGTGGCCCGCGATGGTGAGCCGGCCGCTGCGCTGGCGATTGCAATGACCCGCGTGTACTTGGCCGGCGCCATGGAGCGAATCGAGCGTGCGGCCAAAAAAGTCATTGCCGCGGCGAGCGAGGGCGACATGTTGCGCACGCAGATGGCAATCCTGCGGCGCCTGTCGAAGTACGAGCCCTACAACGCTGTCGCTCTGCGGCAGATGCTCGCACAACGGGTGATCGAAGCCGGGAAGTATGTTCTGGCATAACCGGTCGACGATGTAGAGATGCACGATGCGGATGGGCCACGTCCCGCCATAGGCCACGCGCTCGCTGCGACCATCGAGCGTCACAGTCCGCATCGAGGAGGACGGGTCTTGCAGTCAGCCTGATGGGGCTGTTCCCTGCAGTGGCCGGAACCGGCCTGAGATCCGTCCTTTCCTTTTTGAATTCCGCAAACCCGTGTCCGCTATCCATGTGATCTCACAAGCTGAGGTGGCGCCCAATGTCACGTCCATAGGTGACCCATGCCACCGAATTGAGCGGCGGGGATTGTTAAGTTGAGTAAGGTCGCAGGTCAACCAGGACAATCCCATGAATCTTCGCAAGTGGTCACAGTCCGAGGTTGAGTACGGTCGCAAGGTTCTGAATTCTGGGCTGGCGGGAGCACGTTCCGGTCAAGAAGCATTTCTCGATGGAAAACCTCTTACTCCTTTTCTGAGCAAGGCAGTTCGAAACGCATCAACCCCCGCGGCCGTAGGAGCTGTCGTCGGCGTGTTGAGCAGTTTCCCTGGAGACCGCCAACGGTCCGCGAAACGAGCGCTGGCATTCGGTTTTCTCGGTTGGGCTGTCGGATTTAGCGTGGGCATCGCCTGGCAAAGCCGCGGGTTAACGGTCTGCGCGGCAAGCGGTGCCGTAAGGAACATTGGTAGGGCGCGTGATGAACACTGGCTGGAGACACATCCAATCGATTACGCATAGAAGCGGTTCCGATTATCAAGAAAAACATCTTTTTCGCAGCCAAGACGATCGGCTTGCGCCCCTGCTCATGATTGCCAGAGGTTGAACGTCCTAAAGGAAGTGCTTCCCGAACGCAAGTGCCCTGCCCCTAGGGTCACGAGGGGGCGGCAATGGTCGCGAGCGAAGTAGTAGCGCAGCAGGTCGTAGTTCCTCCTGCCACAGAAAGCCTCAGCAAGGGGCGTATTGCTTACCTGGAAGACTTGGTTCTCCAAGCCCGACGAGCGGCCGCGGTCTTCACCCAATACACACAAGAGGACGTCGATCGAATTGTAAAACCCATGGTCGTGGCCGGACTGGAACAAGCTCAGAACCTGGCGCGCCTGGCGGTTGAGGAAACCAGGCTTGGGGTGCTGGAAGACAAAGCCCTTAAGAACATGGTGGCCACTGAGTTCGTCTACAACTACGTAAAAGATAAACGCACGGTGGGCACCATTCGGGAGTTTCCGGAACGCGGCCTGGTGGAAGTGGCGGAGCCGATCGGCATTATCCTCTCCCTCACCCCGATCACGAATCCGACTTCGACGGTTCTCTTCAAATGCATCATGGCCATCAAGACACGAAATGCGGTGATCTTCAGTCCGCACCCGAATGCCTGGTGCTGTTGCTATGAAGCCGTAAAGGTCATGTATGAGACAGCCTTGAAGCACGGCGCCCCCGAAGGCGTCTTTACTTGCCTGGAGTCGCACGACCTGCAGGATAACGCCTACCTGATGCATCACAAAGATATAGGCCTGATCGATGCCACCGGCGGACCGGGCGTGGTAAAGGCCGCCTACAGTTCCGGCAAGCCAGCTCTGGGCGTAGGGGCGGGCAATACGCCGGTCTACCTGGATAAAACCGCCGACCTGAACATGGCCGTGGTCGACATCCTCACTTCCAAGACCTTCGACAACGGAACGATCTGCGCCTCGGAGCAAACCTTGGTGATGGATGACGAGATCTATGATCTCACGCTGAAAAAATTCGCGGATCTCGGCGCGCATATCTGCAACGAAAAAGAAACGAAGATCCTGGAGCGCACGGTCATCGATCCCAAAACCGGATGCATGCAGCCCAGGGCAGTCGGCCAGAAAGCCACCGATATTGCGCGGATGGTCGGCATCTCGGTCAAGCCGAACACCAAAATGCTGATTGCGCCCATTCAAGGAGTGGGGCGCGAACATCCGTTGTCGGTCGAAAAGCTATTCCCGGTTCTTGCTGTCTACCGGGCGAAATCGGTCGATGAAGCGCTCAAGGTGTGCGTTGACGTGAATCATGCCGGCGGGCTCGGACACACAGCAGTCGTGTTCTCGCGCAACGACGAGATCATCCGAAAGTTCAGCGAGGTCATCAACGCCGGCCGAATCATCGTGAATTCCCCGGGCTCGATCGGGGCCTTCGGAGGCGTCTACAACGACATGGTGCCCACCTTCTCGTTTGGGTGCGGAACCGGCGGCGGAAACAGCACGACCGATAACGTCAATATCTATCACTACCTCAACATCAAGCGGGTGGCCCGGAGGACACAGGCGCATATGTGGTTCCGCGTTCCCAATCAGATTTACTTCAACCTGAACGCGGTGGAGAATCTGCGCCGGCTGGCCTCCACTTCCACCGTCATCATTACCAATCCAGCCATGGAGAAGATCGGGAACGTCGACATCGTCCGGCGCCACCTTCCTCCAGAAACCCTGGTTCATGTCTCGGTGATCCCCGACGCGGAGCCTGAGGTCAAGATCATCCTGCAGGGCGTGGAGGCGCTCAACTTCTACAAGGTGGATCAGATCATTGCGCTGGGTGGCGGATCCGTGATTGATGCCGCCAAGATCATGAAGCTCAAGTATGAATCCCCGGAGGCGGACCTGGAAGAGCTGGCTGCCCCCTTCATGGATATCCGGAAACGCGTGGTCGAGTATCCGACCGAGAAAGTCAATCGCGCGCGCTTGATCGCCATTTCGACAACCAGCGGGACAGGAAGCGAGGTCACTCCCTTTGCAGTCCTCACCGACAAAGCCCGTGGGCGCAAGGTCACGCTCGCCGATTACTCGCTGACTCCGGATGTGGCGATCGTCGATCCCCAGTTTGTGATGTCGATGCCGAAGGGGCTCACGGCCGACACCGGCATCGACTGTCTGACCCATGCGCTCGAGGCCGCAGTTTCGATCTATGCTTCGCCTTACACCGATTCCAGTGCCATGCAGGCGATCCGGCTGGTCTTCAAGTACCTGCCCATCTCCTATGCGCACCCTCGCGACGAAGAAGCACGCAGCATGATGCACAACGCCGCCTGCATTGCGGCGATTGCGTTTTCGAATGCGGCGGTGGGCGTCAATCACGCTCTGGCTCATGCCTTCGGAGCGCGGTTTGGCGTCTCCCACGGCCGGGCCAATGCGCTGATGCTGCCGCACGTCATCGCGTTTAACGCGTCGGTGCCAACCAAGTTCATGCCGTCGCCCAACCAGCGCGGCTACGTCGCGCACAAGAAATACGCGACCATCGCCGACTTGCTCGGACTGGGCGGTCACACCATCGATGAAAAGGTAAATAAGCTGGTGGCGGCTACCGAACAACTACTGGACCAACTGGCGATTCCCCGCTCCATCGCGGAGATGGGGATCTCGCGCGAGGAGTTCGAGCAAGCCATGCCTGAACTCGCCAAGAACGCCTTTGACGATCCCTCCTGGCGCTCCAACCCGCGCATGCCGCTGGTGAGCGAACTGGTGGACCTGTTTTGGAGCGCGTATCACGGACGAGGTCCGGCCAAGACGGCCGGCGCCTCTCAAGAACGAAGCGCGTGAGGGATGGTGCCTATGCCCACGATTGCTGAATTTCTCAAAATTGATGCAGCGAACGTCACGGATGGATTGCAGCAAGCCCGCGCAAAACTGGACAGCGCCCCGGGCGAAACCGTCCTGGACTTCTCTTCCGTGCAGCGCATCGATCCGCAAGCCCTTAGAGCGATGGGAGAGCTGGCCGATTTGTCCGACGTCAAGGGCATCAAGGTCGGCCTGCGCGGTGTGAATGTCGAGATCTACAAGGTGTTAAAGCTGGTCAGGTTGGCACCGCGATTCTGCTTCCCGAGCTGAGACGACGAGTGCGACCGGCCGGCAGGGGAGAAGGAGGACTGCCATGCGGAACTATCCGAGCGAGGATCGTCTGTCGTGGGGCGACAGCGTTTTCCTGAACCTGGAACGCGAGGGCATGCCGCTGAACGTGGCTTGTGTCTGCGTGCTGGAAGGCGAAATCCCGTTCCATGCCTACCTCCGGTTCGTCGAGTCGAGATTGCCGCAGATCCCTCGGTATCTGAAGCGGGTCGTTCCCGCGCCGCTCAATACCGGCCTTCCCAACTGGGACTATGACCCCGACTTCGACGTGCGCAACCACGTCCGGGAGGCGACGCTCAAACACGGGTCCGACGCGGAACTCAAGGCACTGACTGGGAAGATTCTCAGCAAGGTAATGGACCGCCAGCATCCGCTGTGGGACCTCACCCTGGTGCACGGGTTGAGCGGTAATCGCACTGCCGTCATTGCTCGCATGCACCATTGCCTCGCGGATGGAATCGCCGGAGTGGGCATCATGAGTGTGCTCATGGACGTGAGCGCGGAAACGCCGACTATGCCTAAGCGCAAGCTGCGGCAACGGGTTTCGCCGCCACGCAGCACCGTGACTTCTCTGCTGGAAGGCTTGACCGGCTCCTATTCCAATCTTGTGGACCGGCTCCTGTCTTCGTGGGCGAACGTATTGAACATTACCGAGGGAACCCTGGCCAATGGCGCCAACCCGCCCAGCGGCGACTTTTCCCGCTTGATGCCGGAAGTGACCGCCCCTACCGAGCGCTTGTGTTTCAACACGATTTACCGCGGACCGCAGAAGTTCGCATTCACGGAAATCCCGCTGGCGGAAGTGAAGGCCATCCGGCAGATTTGTGGGGCCAGCGTTAACGATGTTCTGCTCGCGCTGGTGACCGCGACCATCCGGCGCTATTCCGAACTGCACGGCGACCGTGTAAAGGGGCGCCTGTTCCGCATCATGGTTCCGGTGAATTTGCGGGGGAACGATGGTTCCGCCGCATTGGGCAACTGCATCTCGCTCGTTCCGGTCACGATTCCGCTCGACATTCGCAATCCGCGAAAGCTATTGGCAGCGGTTCACCGGAGGACAGAATTTCTCAAGCGAGCGCACGCTGCGGAGTTCGTCAGCCTGGCTGGCGGTTTGCTCGGCATCTTGCCCAGCCCCCTCCAGGCCTTCGTGGGGCCTCAAATCAGCCAGATACCGTTCACGCCGTTCAACATGGTGTGTACGAATGTGCCCGGACCCCAGTTTCCGCTCTACCTGCTCGGACACAAGATGCTGCATTGGTATCCCTACGTCCCGATTGGTGGGGAACTGGCTCTCAACTGCGCCATCCTGAGCTACAACGGCATGGTGTACTTCGGGTTCAGCGGAGACGTGCACATCACGCCCGACCTGGGCCGGCTGGAGAAATTTCTGAAACTGAGTTTCTCGGAACTGAGTGCCGCGGTCGGGACCAAACCGCGGCAAAAGAGATCGCACCCCAAGCGCGCTGCCAGAAAAGAGAAGGCAACAGAAACGCCGGTGTCGCCACCGACTGGACCGACAGTGCGTATACCAATTCCCCTTCCCGTAGTGCGGCCCAGGGTCAAGCCCGTCGGCGCACGAAGACCAATCGTCGAAGAGAAGGATGTCTTCGTCCAACAGACTGCCTAGGGATCAGCGGGCAGGAGTGAGAACATGCAAAGCGCTCAAGCGGTCGCGCAGTTGACATCCTGGCTAGAGCCCGGCTGGGCGCTGTTTCTGATCATTCACGTTCTGGGTGTCGGCTGTTTTGCTTACATAGTCTCCAGGCGACTGGGACCCCTGCTTCGAGCGGAAGGCGATCCTCGTTTTGACCGGCCCCTGGCCCGATTCGGCAAGGTCGCGAAGTTCTGGTTTGGACAGTGGAAGCATCCTCGCTATCGCGGCGCCGGAATGCTTCACATCCTTATCTTTGCCGGATTCATTCTCCTTGTAATTCGGTCCTTTTCCACGCTGCTTACCGGCGTGACTGGGAATCTGGCGATGCCGGGAACAGCCGGGCACGTCTACGACGTGGTCACGGACTACGCCGCGAGCATCGTTTTCCTTTGCATGTTGATCGCCATCGTTCGCCGGTTGATCTTCCGTCCTGCACGTTACGCAGTGCCGCCAAGATACGGCAAAGCACACACGGCGGACGCAATTTTCCTGTTGGGCCTGATCGCCGCTCTGATGGCAGCCGACAGCCTGTTTTCGGCAACCGTGGCGGCGGGCCACCTCAAAGCCGGCATGTCGGGAGAAGGGCTGGCGGTTCTGTCCCTGCCGTGGGTTCTGCAACTCGCGCTCGCACCAGTTTCTCTGTCCGCGCTCGGCAAAGTCTGCTTCGGAGCCTACCTGGCGCATGAAGTGGCGTTCTATTTCCTGCTTTGCTATCGCCCGTTCGGGATCCAGTTCCACGTGGAAACTTCTCTGTTCAATGTGTACTTCGCCAAATTGGATCGGGGCACCCTGAAGCCGGTGCGCTGGGGCGTCAGCGATGAGCACCTGGACCAAGTAAAAACGTTCGGAGTAAAGACGTTCGAAGACTTTACCTGGAAGCACATGCTCGATTTCTACTCCTGCGCTGACTGCGGACGGTGCTCGGACAACTGCCCTGCCAACGCGGTGGGGCGACCGCTGTCGCCGCGCTTCCTCAGCATCAAGGCCAGGGACCATGCCTTCCAGCACTACCCGGTGCTGGGACCGTCGAGCAATCACCAGCCGCTGATTGGAAGCATCTATTCCGAAGACGAGATCTGGTCCTGCACCACCTGCGGCGCCTGTGAAGAAGAGTGCCCGCTGCTGGTGGAGTACATCGACAAAATCGTCGATCTGCGCCGGGGCATGATCGATGACGGAAATGTTCCCCACTCCCTGCAGAAGCCGCTGAAGGCCCTCGAGAGCCGCGGCAATCCTTACGGCAAGATGGAGAAAAAAAGAGCGGACTGGGCCAGCGCCAAAGAATTCCAGCAGGCCTGCCGCGTCCGCACCCTCGACAAGAATGGCGCAGGTACCCTGTACTTCGTCGACAGCATCACTTCCTACGATGACCGCATGCAGTCGATCGCACGGGCCACTGCGAGAATCCTCGACTCGGTGGGAGAGAACTTCGGCATCCTCGGCGCGGCGGAAAAAGACAGCGGCCACGAAGTCCGCCGCTTCGGCGAAGAAACGCTTTTCATGGCGTTGCGCGATCACAACGTGGACGCCATCAAGGCATCCGGCGTGAAGAAGATCGTGACGGCCGATCCACACGCCTTTAACGCCCTGAAACACGACTATAAAGATGTCCCGCCCGTCGAGCACATCAGCCAGGTGATCGCCCGCGAGGTCACCGCCGGCATGATCAAGTTCAAACCGGTAGAGGGCACGAGCGACGTTTACACCTACCACGACCCCTGCTACCTCGGCCGTCACAACCAGGTCTATGACGATCCGCGCGACGTACTCGATGCCATCCCCGGCCTGAAGAGGGTCGAGATGCAGCGCTCGCGCGACCGCTCCTTCTGCTGCGGTGGCGGCGGCTTGATGTTGTTCTACGAGCCCAAGGAAGAGCAGCGCATGGGCGTGAAGCGGGTCCAGATGGCAGCGGAAGCCGGCGCGAACATGATCGTGACCGCCTGCCCGTTTTGCATGGTCAATATAGAAGATGCGATCAAGGTCGCGGGCCTGGAAGGAAAAATGACCGCCATCGACCTGGCGGAGTTGGTCGACAAACAAATGGTCCGTCGAGTTTCGCAACCGGCGGCAACCGGCACTTTGGGAGGTTGAAAATGGAGATTCTGGTTTGCGCAAGAAGAGTTCCCGACACGTCGGAGAACGAGATTGCACTCAACCGCGCCGGCAATGACATCGAGCGCGACGAGTTGGTCTATTCGGTGAATGAACCGGACAACTACGCGGTTGAAGAGGCCCTGCAGATCGTCTCCCGCGTCGGCGGAAAAGTCACGGTTGCCACGGTCGGCGGCGAAGACGACGAGGAAATCCTGCGCCGCGAGATGGCCATGGGAGCGAGTCATGGCGTGCTGATTTCCGATTCAGCGTTCAGCGGATCCGACGGCCGGGGCATTGCTTCCATCCTGAGCGCCTTCGCCCGCAAGGAAAACTACGACCTCGTTCTCACAGGTGTCCAGGCCGAAGACGGGGGCGCGCAGGTGGGTGGGATGCTGGCCGCGATGCTCGACTATCCCTTTGCCTCCCTGGTGAATTCCATCGAAGTCCTCGACGGCAAAAAGCTGAAGGTCAGCCGGGAAATCGAAGGCGGCAACAGGGAGATCAATGAGATCGATCTCCCGTGTGTTCTGTCGATTCAGACCGGCATCAATGAGCCGCGCTATGTGGGCATGCGCGGCATTCGCGCAGTGGCTTCCGTGCCGATCCCGACGTACGGCGCATCGGACTTGAGCGTCGATCCCGCGACGGTGGGAGAAGCGGGCGCGAAAGTGAAGCGGGTCGACTATTTCGTGCCCGCCCTCGGGAAGGGCGCAGAGATGCTTGCAGGCAACCGGGAAGAAAACATCGACAGATTACTGGAGCTGGTAGCAGCCAAAGGAGGGCTGAAGTAATGGCGCGAATCTTCGCTTACATCGCACACAGGGGCGGCGCCGCGGATGACTCAGCCGCCGAACTGGCAGCAGCGGCGCGAAAGATTGATGCGAGCGCCTCGCCTACGGCTATCGTCACCGGTTGGGGTGCCGGGTTCGAAGCGGTTTGCGAGTCTGTCCGCTCCAGCTATTCCGAGGTATGGAAAATCTCCAGCGAGCCCCTGGCCTATCCCAATGCCGAACTGATCCGGAAAGCCCTCGTCAAGGTGCTGCCCGCGGGCAGCATCGTGTTAGTTCCGCACGATCATTTTGGAATTGATCTCGCCCCGGGTCTTTCCATCAAGCTGAATGCAGCATTCATTTCGGACGTCGTGCAGATCCAGGGTGTGGAAGGCGCGGCTCTCAAAGCGGTGCGCCAGGAATTCGGTGGACAGGTGAGCGCCCACGTCCGCTGCGCTCTTTCCTCGGGCGCGGTCGTCACGGTGCGCCCCGGCGCGTTCAAACCGGTGGAAGGCGCAACGACCGGTGGGTCTGTGATCGACAAGTCCGGCGAAGTCGGCGCTCTGGAAGCCGGGAGGCGTTATGTGCAGACCATCGTAGCGGAGGCCGGCGAGGTCGACATTACCAAGCACAATGTCCTGGTTTCGATTGGTCGTGGCATTCAGGAAAAAGACAATGTCGCGATCGCGCAGGAACTAGCCGATGTCCTGGGCGCAGCGCTGAGTTGCTCGAGACCTGTGGTCGATGCGAAGTGGCTGGAGAAATCACGCCAGGTTGGCTCGTCCGGCAAGACCGTCAAGCCCAAGGTGTATCTGGCCTGCGGCATCAGTGGAGCATTCCAGCATCTGGCCGGCATCAAAGGAAATCCGTTCATCGTCGCGATCAACAAAAATCCGAAAGCCCCGATCTTCCAGGTGGCCGACGTGGGGATCGTGGACGACATCCTGGAGTTCCTGCCCGAATTGACAAACAAAATCCGCGAAATGCAGAGCGTAACTGCAAAGTGAGGCCCCGGTCATGATCGCAAACAAAACTTTGAAGCTGAGCCTGAAGTCCCTGCGCGAGTTCGCCAAGAAGCGCCTGCCCGACGAGGTATTAATCGACCTGGACGCACGCGACGAGTGTCCGCTTGAGATCGTGCGCCACATGTGCAGCCCCGACAAACTGGGTATCCAACTTCTGTTCATCCCGGAAGAATTCGGCGGCATGGGCGGCGGGACCTTCGACGTTTATTGCGTGTGCGAAGAAATGGCGCGCATCGATCTGGGCGTCGCGACCGCCGTGCTGGCCACGTTTCTGGGAAGTGATCCCATTACGGTCGGCGCGACTCCGGAGCAGAAGAAACTTTGGCTGACTCGCATCGCCGAAGAGGGACTGCTCTTCGCCTACGGTGCGACCGAACCGGAAGCGGGTAGCGACCTTGGAGCCCTTCGCACCACGGCCGAGCCGGTCAGCAAGGACGGGCATGTCGTCGGCTACAAGATCAGCGGGAACAAGCAGTGGATCAGCAATGGCGGCATCGCTGACGCCTACACGGTTCTGGCCAGCACTCCCAGCGGCCCGAGCTGGTTTGTAGTCGAGAAGGGCGCGAAGGGCTTCACGCACGACAAGCCCGAAGACAAGCATGGCATTCGCCTCAGCAATACTGCCGCGTTGGCGCTCGACAACGTCTACGTCGACGCGGATCGGCTCCTGGGCGGAGTGGAAGGCCAGGGGCTGAATCAGGCCCAGGCCGTGTTCGGCTACACGCGCCTGATGGTCGCGGCCTTCGGCCTCGGCGCTGGATGGGCTGCGCTGGATCGCGCCATTCCTTATTCCGTCAAACGCATTCAGGCCGGTGCGCCGCTGTCGGAAAAGCAGGGATACACCCACAAGCTCATTGTGCCAAACGTGGCACGTCTGGAAGCAGCGCGCGCTTACATCGAAGAAACCGCCGAGCGGATCGACGCCGGCGAAGGCAGCCTCAACACCGAAGGGGCAATCGCGAAATACATGGCGACCGAAGCCGGCAATCTGGCGGCCGACGCCAGCATTCAGGCTCTCGGCGGGTACGGCTACACTCACGAGTACATGGTCGAAAAGATCAAGCGCGATGTCCGCATCACCACCATTTACGAAGGCACCTCCGAGATTATGGAGATGACCATCGCGCGCGATCGCTGGCAGCTTCACCTCAAGACACGAGGCCAGCACTATCACGAGCAAGCCAGGAAACTCGAAGCGCTCCACGCTTCTCATCCGCAGGTAGGAGCCGACAGCGCTGCGCGTGCGCTGCATGCCTTGGCCGAGGTGATGGAGAAGGCTCGGGTGGCGCGGCTGACACGCTTTCAGCACATTCTCTTGCGACTGGGCGAAATGATCGCGTATGCCGAAAGTGCTGGCAGCCTGGCGCGGCGCGCCGCCTTGCTCGAAGAAAACAAGCTCAACGAGAAAGCCAACCGCCGCTTCGACGTAATCGCTCTGGCGGCGGTGAGCCGCATCTTTGCGCGCGAAGCCGCGCTGAAGGTGGGCGAGGAAGGGTTGCGCTGGGTGATTGGAGCCGGAGGAATAAACGGCTCCGAATTGCCAGCCTTTGAAACCAGCATGGGCTTACCTGCGATTCACCAGGCACAAGCAGGACTCCTTTCGGACATGGATTATGTGGCAGACGTGCTGTACGGCCGCGTCGCCAAGCACGCGGCGCAGGCGGCGTAGGTCACAGACAGAAACGCGAATGAGCAATGGGCTGTGCTTTCACAGGCCAGCCCTCCGTCTTTCTCTTTCGTCATAAAGGGGCATCATCATGGAAAACACTTCCCATCGAGCCATCGCGATCGTCGGGGTAGGAGCCATCCTGCCCGATGCTCCCAACGTAGCCACCTTCTGGGAAAACCTGAAGCAGGGCCGCTACAGCATCACGGAAGTCGAACCGAGCCGATGGGATCCAGCCCTTTATTACGATGCTGATCCGCATGCGCCCGATAAGACCTATTCGAAGATTGGGGGATGGGTGCGCGAGTCCCCCTGGGATCCGATGAAGTGGCGGCTGCCCATTCCACCGCGGGTCACCGACGCGATGGATGGTTCGCAAAAGTGGGCAATCGCCTGCACCCGTGAGGCCCTGGAAGACTACGGCTACCCCGCGCGGGCGATTGATTCCGATCGCACCGCAGTGATCCTTGGCAATGCGATGGGTGGAGAAAAGCACTACTTCACCGTGCTGCGCGTGTACTTTCCGGAATATGCCCAGGAGTTGGCTGGGAGCCCCAGTTTTGCCGCTCTGCCAGAGGCAGTGCGCAGCGACATCGTCCGCGAATTGCATATCCGCATGGGCAAACATCTGCCGGAAGTTACGGAAGACAGCATGCCTGGCGAACTTGCCAATTGCATCGCCGGCCGCATTGCCAACGTCTTCAACTTCCGCGGTCCCAACTACGTGTGCGACGCGGCATGCGCCTCGGCCATGGCGGCAATCAACGCGGCCGCCGAAGGGCTGATCCAGAACGACTATGACCTGGCGGTGACTGGCGGGATCGACCGCAACATGGGCGTTTCGACCTTCGTAAAGTTCTGCAAGATTGGCGCCCTCTCGGCGACCGGCACACGTCCCTACGCCGAAGGCGCCGATGGCTTCGTCATGGGCGAGGGCACCGCGATCTTCGTGATAAAGCGCCTCGCCGATGCCGAGCGCGATAAAGACAAGATCTACGCGGTGCTGCGGGGAGTAGGCGGATCCAGTGACGGCAAGGGCAAAGGCATTACCGCGCCTAACCCCATCGGTCAGAAATTCGCCATTGAGCGTGCCTGGGCGAAGGCCGGACTTTCCCCAGCCAGCGTCACCTACATCGAGGGCCATGGCACGTCCACTCGCGTCGGCGACGTGGTCGAAGTGCAAAGCATGATTGACGTGCTGAGCAGCTTCCATCTCCCGGCACACTCGGTTGCGCTGGGCTCGGTGAAGTCGAACTTCGGGCATCTTAAGGGCGCGGCCGGGGCCGCGGGACTGCTGAAAACTTCCCTGGCGCTTCACCACAAGGTTCTTCCACCCAGCGTGCACTGCGAACATCCCAATCCCGATATCGACTTCGCCCATTCTCCTCTTTATGTGAATACCGAATTGAGGCCATGGGATGTCCCGGCGGACGGTGTGCGGCGAGCCGGCTTGAGCGCCTTCGGGTTTGGCGGCACCAACTTTCATGCCGTGATTGAGGAATACATTCCGCACCGGCTCAACGGAAATGGCAAGCGATCAGTAGCGGTAAGAGAAATACCGCAGAAAGCTGCAGGGACCATGATGAATGCGATCGAGATTTCCCGCGGTCCGGTGGCTGGATCTGACTGCAAGCTTCCCCTTCGCGGCGCGTTGCTGCTGGGCGCCGACTCTGACGCTGCACTCGTCGAGCGCCTGCGCGCCGTAGAACAAGAAGCCAGGCAAGGTCGCGCACCAGCGCCCTCGGCCCCGGCCGAAGCGGATCTTCGTTCGCCCCAGCGCCTGGCCATCGACTACGTCGACGCTGCTGACCTGGTAACCAAGTCCGCTGCTGCACTCAAGGCGCTCGCTGCCAACCAACCTGCCGTATGGAAAGCGCTGCGCGCGCAAGGCATTTTCCGCGGTCAGGGTTCTGCCCCCAAAGTGGCATTCCTATATCCGGGCCAAGGCTCACAATACGTCAACATGCTCCAACCACTGCGCGCCGCCGAGCCCATCGTGGCCGACACGTTTACCGAAGCGGATCGGATTATGACGCCGCTGCTGGGCAAGCCACTGAGCGACTTCATTTTTGTTAATGGCGGCAACGCTGATGCCGTCGCCAAGGCCGAAGAGGACCTGCGTCAAACTGCCATCACTCAGCCTGCGGTGCTGGCGACCGACCTGGCCCTGACCCGCCTGCTTGCCGCCTACGGCATCGAGCCTGATTTCACCATGGGACACAGCCTGGGCGAATACGGGGCGCTGATTGCCGCCGGCGGCCTTCCCTTTGCCGACGCACTCGAAGCCGTCAGCGCGCGCGGCCGCGAAATGACGCGTTTCTCCCCGGATGACAAAGGCCTCATGGCAGCCGTGTTTGCTCCGCTCGAGGAAATCGAGCGCATTCTGAAAACTGTTACCGGCTACGTCGTGATCGCGAACATTAACAGTGAGCACCAGTCCGTCATCGGCGGCGCCAGCTCTGCGGTTGAACAGGCCATGGCCGCTCTCCTTAAGGCTGGTTATGACGTGTCTCCATTGCCGGTCAGCCACGCTTTCCACACTTCAATCGTGGCCCCCGCCAGCGAACCGCTGCGAAGCGTACTCGAGCGCCTGCACCTGCAGTCGCCGCGCCTGCCCATCATCGCGAACACGAACGGCGAGTTCTATCCCACCGGGCCCGACGTGGTCCCGCAGATGCTCGACATCCTTGCGCAGCAGGTCGCAGCTCCCGTGCAATTCATCAAGGGCCTGCGCACACTGTACGCCGCGGGCGCGCGCATGTTCGTCGAGGTAGGGCCAAAGAAGGCCTTGCAAGGATTTGCCGAGGACGTGCTGGGTGCAAACGGCGACGTCGTCGCGATCTTCTGCAATCACCCGAAAGTCGGCGACATTCCGGCATTCAACCAGGCGCTGTGTGCCTTGTACGCGGCGGGATTGGGCCGCGGGACGACCCATACTGCGTACGAAGCCTCCACCGCGTCCCCGACGCTGGTTCCTTTGTCTAACGAGGCCTCTGTGCCCGTGCCAGCGGCAGCACTGCCCACCGGCTCTTCCCCTCGACCGCTCCCGTTAAACGGAGATCACTACACGGAACTCGGTCATCTGTTCGCCGACGTCCTCGAACGCGGGTGGCAGATTTACCGCGGTGGAAACGGCGCCGCTGCGACCGTTCCTGTAGTGATTACCGGTGCGGCGCTCGGTCTGCCCGGAACCGATCACATCTTCGACGATGGCAACATCGCCCGTATTCTGCGGGGTGATCAGTTCATCAGGCCCATCCCCATGCGTTTCCGGCAGGGGATGCTGGACAAGCACATCACGCGCCTGCTGAAGAGCGATAAGGGTGGCGCGACCTTTGAGACCATTAACAATGTAGCGGACGTCATCAAACTGGCTGGCCGCGGCGAAGCCTTCGATCTGGAAAAGGAGTTCGGTATTTCCGCGGATCGCCTGGCCGCGCTCGATCGGGTCACGCAGCTCGCCATCGCCGTCGGCCTCGATGCCTTGCGCGACGCCGGCATCCCGCTGGTTCTCCGCTACAAGACCACGAGCAAAGGCACGCAACTCCCCGATCGCTGGGCATTGCCCGACGCCTTGCGTGACGACACCGGCGTGATCTTCGCCTCAGCTTTCCCGGGGCTGGATTCTTTCGCGGACGAAATGGCTCGCTACTACGCCGACCACGCTCGGCACGAGCAGTTGTCCGCCTTCGAGAGCCTGCGAACTCAAGCGGCAGAAAACAATGGCCACTCCAACCTGACAAAGGAAATTGATCGCCGGATCGCAGAGGTGCGCACCGCTATCGACAAAGAACCTTACGTATTCGAGCGGCGCTTCCTGCTCCGAACCTTGTCCATGGGGCATTCGCAATTCGCCGAATTCATTGGAGCCCGCGGCCCCAACACTCAGATCAACTCGGCCTGCGCGACCACCACGCAGGCGGTGTCGCTCGCCGAGGACTGGATCCGTGCCGGACGCTGCAGTCGGGTGATCATCATCTCTGCCGACGACGTCACCTCCGACCATCTGATCGATTGGATGGGCGCTGGCTTCCTGGCCAGTGGAGCAGCAGCCACCGACGAAGTTGTCGCGGATGCAGCCACCCCCTTTGACCGGCGGCGACACGGCCTGATCGTCGGCATGGGCGCGGCTGCGCTGATGGTAGAGAGCGCCGAAGCTGCCCGGGAACGCGGTATCCGGCCCATCTGCGAAGTGCTGTCGACGGTAACCGGCAACAGCGCCTTCCATGGGACTCGCCTGGATGTTCAGCACATCGGGCAGGTCATGGAGCGCCTGTTGTCCCAAGCGGAGGCGCGTGCGGGCATCTCGCGCCGGCAGATCGCGCCCCAGACCGTCTTTGTTTCCCACGAAACCTACACGCCTGCGCGCGGCGGCAGCGCCTCCGCAGAGATTCACGCGCTGCGCCACGTCTTCGGCGAAGTCGCCGATCGCATCGTGATCGCCAATACCAAGGGGCTCACGGGCCATGCCATGGCCACCGGCATCGAAGACGTCGTTGCGGTAAAAGCGCTCGAAACCGGCTGCGTGCCCCCGGTCGCCAACTTCAAGGAGGTGGATCCGGAGTTAGGACTGTTGAACCTGTCGAAGGGTGGCAACTACCCCGTCGAGTACGCCATACACCTGGGAGCCGGGTTCGGTTCGCAGATCAGCATGATGCTGTTGCGCTGGGTGCAGACGAAGGACGGGGTCCGGCCCAGCCCGAACGCTCTGGGCTATGCCTACCGCATCGCCGATACCGCCACCTGGAATACCTGGCTGAGCACCATCACCGGTAGTGCGGTTGCGAATTTGGAAGTGATCCACCGCACGTTACGGGTACAGGACAAAGGACGACCGGCGAAAGTCACGGAAGCTGCCCCTGAGTCCCGGCCAGTTGCCGTGTCAGTCCCAGTGCCGGTGCAAACAGTAGTCCCGCGACCGGCAGCCGCCCGAGTCGCTGATATCAAACCCGCTCCGGCGCCAGTCAGCACGGCCACGGCACCGAAGACTCAAGTCCTCGCACCGATCCCTTCCACCTCGCAAGCACCCCCGAAGAACGGCGATCCGGTGAAGGAGAAAGTGTTGGCGCTGGTCGCCGAGAAAACCGGCTACCCGGTCGACATGCTTGACCTGGATCTTGATCTGGAAGCCGACCTCGGCGTTGACACCGTAAAGCAGGCCGAGGTTCTGGCCACGATCCGCGAGGCTTACGACATCCCGCGAGATGAGAGCCGCAAGCTGCGCGATTATCCAACCCTGGCGCACGTGATTCGCTTCGTGTACGAGAAGCGCCCCGATTTGAGCGCTATCCAATCGCCGGTAGCGCCCCCAGCAGAAAAGGAAGTCAAACCGGCAGAAGCGAAGACCGCAACCATGCCCGCCAAAGCCGGATCCGATGGGCAAGTGAAGGAACGTATTCTCGCGCTGGTGGTCGAAAAGACCGGCTATCCCAAAGACATGCTGGATCTCGACCTTGATCTGGAAGCCGACCTCGGCGTCGACACCGTCAAGCAAGCGGAAATGTTCGCCGCCATCCGCGAAATCTACAACATCCCCCGCGACGAAAATCGAAAGCTGCGCGATTATCCAACGCTGGCGCACGTGATCCAGTTCGTGTTCGACAAGCGTCCGGACCTTGTCCCGGCGAAGCCGTCTCTCGAGGCGGCCGCCGCCCCTGCGAAACCGTTCCCTGCGGCGGAGAGAACGGAGACAACAAAGAAGGAGTCGAAGTCCTCGGCTCCGGCCCCTGCGGTAGTTCCGGCGAAAGACAGCTTTGGGGATTCCGTGAAAGAACGCGTTCTCACCCTCGTGGTCGAAAAGACCGGCTATCCCCAGGACATGCTGGATCTGGAACTCGATCTCGAAGCTGATCTCGGCGTCGACACCGTGAAGCAGGCGGAAATGTTCGCCGCCATTCGCGAAATCTACAATATTCCCCGCGACGAGAATCGCAAGCTGCGCGATTATCCGACCCTGGCACATGTCATCCAGTTCGTATACGACAAGCGTCCGGACCTGGTTCCTGCGAAACCGTCTCCGGTGGCGGCAGTAACAGCGGCAATAACAAAGGAGGAGACGAAGTCCTCTGCTCCGGCACTTGCAGTAATTCCGCCGAAAGACAGCCTTGGCGACTCCGTGAAACAACGCATTCTCGCCCTGGTGGTCGAGAAGACGGGCTATCCCCAAGACATGCTGGATCTGGAGCTAGACCTCGAAGCCGACCTGGGCGTCGACACCGTGAAGCAGGCGGAAATGTTCGCCGCCATTCGCGAAATCTACAACATCCCACGCGACGAAAATCGAAAGTTGCGCGATTATCCAACACTGGCGCACGTAATCCAGTTCGTGTACGACAAGCGTCCTGACCTCGCGGTAGCGTCCATGCCGGCGACCAGCGTGCCGCCCGCGAGCGTGCCCGCGCCAACCCTCGTTCCGGCCCAAGAGACCAACAACGAGTCCATCAAGCAGAAGGTCCTCGAGATCGTCGCTGACAAGACGGGCTATCCGAAAGACATGCTGGATCTGGACCTCGATCTCGAAGCGGACCTGGGCATCGATACCGTCAAACAGGCGGAGATGTTCGCTTCCATCCGGGCGGCATATAACATCCCACGCGATGAAAGCGTCAAGCTGCGCGATTTTCCGACCCTGGGCCACGTTATCCAATTCGCCCGCGACAGGTCGAACGCCAAGACAAGCCCGCCCCCAGCCAGCCTGGACGCTACCAAAAAACCAGCCGCCTCCACCTCGGGAGCGACGGCAGTCATCCGACCGCCGCGTCCGGCTCTAGCCAGTCTCGATGCCGCGAATAGAATTCCCCGTCGCGTCCCACTGCCGGTTCTGCGTCCGCCGCTCGAGTTCTGCAAGGCGACCGGGGTCACGCTTGTTCCCGGGCGTCGAGTCATCCTCATCTCTGATCAAGACGGAGTCGCAGATGCCCTCGCACAAAGGCTCGGGGTCCGGGGCGTGGAAGTTCTCCGCGTCGACAAAGTCCCCGATGCCGACGCACTGACCCAGTCTCTGAAGAGCTGGATCGCGGCCGGTCCGATTGACGGGGTGTACTGGCTGCCCGCGCTCGATCACGAGGGCAATCTCCGCGACATGAGCCTGGCCACCTGGCACGAGGCGGTGCGCATTCGTCTCAAGTCGCTTTACACCGCCATGCGTACCCTCTACGACCAGATCGCAAAACGCGGAACCTTCTTCGTGTCGGCAACCCGACTCGGCGGGCAACACGGCTATGACGATGCCGGAGCCGTCGCGCCACTTGGGGGAGCAGTCACAGGCTTCACCAAGACTTACAAGCGGGAGCGCATGGACGCTCTCGTTAAGGCGGTCGATTTCGAATCCCGGTGCAACCCACAGGAAATTGCCGAACTCCTGATTGAGGAAACCTTGCGCGATCCCGGAGCCATCGAGATCGGCTACAAGCAAGGCCTGCGCTGGACGGTTGGACTCGAGGAGCAGCCTGCGGCCGACGGCCAGCCTGGTCTCGTGCTGGGCGAAAACACCGTGTTCCTGATCACGGGCGCAGCCGGAAGTATTGTCTCGGCCATCACCGCTGATCTGGCCGCCGCCTCCGGCGGCATCTTCTACCTGCTCGATATGGTGCCCGAGCCCGATCCTGCCAATCCTGATCTCAAACGCTTTGCGACCGACAAGGAAAATCTCAAGCGTGAGCTGTTCGCGCGTATTCAGGCGCGTGGCGAACGAGCAACCCCAGCCCTGGTGGAAAGGGAGCTATCCGCGCTTGAGCGGGCGCAGGCCGCGCTCAACGCGATTAATGCGGTGCGAGCAGCCGGCGGCACGCCCCACTACTTCAGCGTGAACCTCACCGATGCCGGAGCGGTTGCCGATGTGATTCGCCAGGTACGCGAGCACAGCGGCCGTATCGACGTGCTGCTGCACGCGGCCGGCCTCGAGCGCAGCCGTTCCCTTGCGGAGAAGGACCCCCGTGAATTCGACCTGGTCTTCGACGTCAAGAGCGACGGCTTCTTCCACCTGCTCCATGCCATCGGTGACATGCCTCTTGGCGCAACGGTTGCCTTCAGCTCGATCGCAGGCCGCTTCGGCAATCCTGGACAGACGGACTACAGTTCCGCCAACGACCTGCTGTGCAAGATCACGTCGAGCTTCCGTACGACTCGGCCCGGCACCCGCGCTATCGCAATTGACTGGACCGCATGGGGCGGAATCGGGATGGCCACTCGTGGTTCCATCCCCAAAGTGATGGAACAAGCCGGCATCGATATGTTGCCGCCGGAAGCTGGCGTCCCTTTGATCCGCCGCGAATTGACAGCGGGAGGAACGCGCGGCGAAATCGTCGTCGGCCAGCGCCTCGGCGTCCTGCTGCAGGAGTGGGATCCGACGGGCGGTGTGGACCGAGCGGCTGCATCCCTCGGAGAGAACCTGCTGCAGGCCCAAGGCCCGATGATTGGCAACATCACGAGCATGGGCCTTTATGGCGCTCTCACAATCGAGACAACACTCGATCCCAAGACGCAGCCCTTCTTACACGACCATCAAATTGACGGCACGCCACTCCTGCCCGGCGTTATGGGCATTGAGGCCTTTGCGGAGGCTGCTCTGTGCGTGCTTCCCGGCTGGCACATCAAGGCGGTTGAAGAAGTAAATTTCCTGGCTCCCTTCAAGTTCTATCGTCATGAGCCCCGCGCCGTGACAGTCGAGGCCACCATCCGTCCGCAGGGCAACGAACTGGTGGCGGATTGCCGCGTGATCGGGCGTCGCGCACTGCCCCATCAGGCAGAACCGCACGTGACGGCGCACTTCACCGGGCGCGTGCGTTTCACGAATACCACTCCCGAGGTGGTGACTGTAGCCCCCCCCGCCTTGCCGACCCCTAACACAATCGAAGCCGCCGATATCTACCGCCTCTACTTCCACGGTCCCGCCTACCAGGTTCTGGAGCGGGCATGGTGGGATGGGGAACACATGGTTGGGCTCCTGGCGAAGGGGCTCCCCAGCAATCACCACCCGTCCGAACTGCCGACTCTGATGGCACCGCGCCTGATCGAATTGTGTTTCCAGACAGCTGGCCTGTGGGGAATCGCAACCTACGGTCATATGGGCTTGCCAAACCAGGTTGGCAGCGTCTGTTCACGTTTGCGCGCTCTCGACTTACCCGATGCCCGCTTGTACGCCGTCGTCACTCCTGACCCGGTGCGCGGGAGCTTCGATGCGCAAGTGGTAGACGCAAGCGGAACCGAGTACGTGCGCCTCAGCGGCTATCGCACGATAGCGATTCCCAATGCGGCCAGTTCAGAGCAACTCAAAGCACTCCAGACCATGATGTCACGGGAACTGGTCGCCGCCTGATAGGCGCAGCTGGTTGAGGTGGTATCTGCCAGACGGAGATGATATGAACCACGAATTCGAGCGTGTGGCGATCGTCAACCGGGGTGAAGCCGCCATGCGCTTCATTCACGCGGCCCGCGAGTTCAGTCAAGAGCACGGAGTAGAGCTGCGCACGATTGCGCTTTTTACCGAACCCGATCGCCACGCCATGTTCGTCCGTGAGGCGGACGAAGCGGTGTGCCTCGGCCCTGCGCACGTCCCGGACTCAACCACCCGGTTACTCAAGAGCAGCTACGTGGATTATGAGCGCCTCGCACGCGCCTTGACGGCTGCGCGCGCGGAGGCCGTTTGGGTGGGATGGGGGTTTGTAGCCGAGCACGCCGAATTCGCAGACCTTTGCCGCGATATGGATATGGTCTTCATCGGCCCCGACGGCGACGTGATGCGGCGGGTCGGCGACAAGATTGCCTCGAAGCGTCTTGCCGAGCAGGCTCAAATCGATGTCGTGCCGTGGAGCGGTGCAGCCGCGGAAACGCTCGCCGACGCATTCCAGCAAGCCACACGTCTCGGCTATCCAGTCCTTATTAAGGCGACCGCGGGCGGTGGAGGCCGCGGCATTCGCGAAGTGCAGTCGCCCGATCAACTACCCCAAGCCTTTGAGCGTTCCCGAGCCGAGGCCTTCAAGGCCTTCGGGGATCCGACGGTTTTTCTGGAGCGACTCGTCGAGGGCGCACACCACGTCGAAGTGCAGATCATTGCCGATCATTTCGGGACCATCTGGGCGGCGGGTGTGCGCGACTGCACACTTCAGCGCCGCCACCAGAAAGTTCTCGAAGAAGGCCCCTCCCCAGTCCTCACGGAAGAGCAAGATCGGGAGTTGCGGGCCTCGGCGGTGCGACTGAGTGAATCCGCACGCTACCAGGGCGCGGGTACCGTGGAGTTCTTGTACGACACAGTCAGCCGCCGTTTCTGGTTCATAGAAATGAATACGCGGCTACAGGTCGAGCACCCCGTAACGGAATGCACGACCGGCATCGATCTGGTGAAACTCCAGATTCTCGTCGCCCGGGGCGGGCGTCTCGAAGGAGCACCTCCACGCACCTCCGGCCACGCCATCGAAGTACGCTTGAATGCGGAAGATCCGGAAAATGGTTTTGCCCCGGCCCCCGGAGTTATCCAGCGGTTCAGGGGCCTCACCGGACCTGGAATACGAATTGACACAGGCGTAGCCGAGGGCGATTCGGTCGCGCCTGAGTTCGACTCGATGATCGCAAAGATCATTGCCTACGGACAGACTCGCCAGGAAGCTCTCTCCCGGCTTCATCGCGCGCTACGCGAGAGCGTGGTCGTGGTTCAGGGCGGCGCCAGCAACAAAGCGTTTCTCATGGAACTGCTGAACCGTCCCGAGGTGCAACGGGCAGAACTGCATACCGGATGGCTGGATGAGCTCGCCGCGAAAGGCGAGCACATCTCCCGCCGTTACGCGGATGTAGCCCTGGTGCAGGCTGCGATCGAAGCCTATGACGTGGCCTTGGCAGTCGAGCAAACCCAGTTCTATGCGTCGGCAGTGCGCGGACGGCCGCAGGTCCGCACTGAGATCGGCCGGAAGGTGGAGCTCCGCTATCGTGGCCATAGGTACTCGGTCACCACTTTTCGGCTTGGTCCCCAAGCTTACCGCGTGCACGTGAATGGGTCGCACATCGATGCTCACATCGAACGCATGGGCCAATATGAACATTGGCTGACCGTGTTTGGACGGCGCTTCCATGTCGTGTCCGTCGCCGATGGACTGAACTACCGCATCGAAGTGGAAGGCGCCTCGCACACGATTGATCGCGATGATGGCGGCATCGTACACGCGCCCTCTCCGGCAGTCGTGGTGTCCATCGCGGTGAAGCCCGGTGACATCGTTTCGGTCGGTGACCGTCTGGCCGTGCTGGAAGCGATGAAGATGGAAATGCAGGTTGTCGCCCCATTCTCCGGAAAGGTGCGGCGCATTTTGACGATACCGAACGTGCAGGTCGATGCCGGCGCTGCCCTCCTCCAGATTGAGCCCGACGCCGGCGACACGACCGCAGCCACGGGAGAACGGGTGCAGTTCGGAGAGTCGCGAGGGTTGAATCCGGGCACAGAAGCCGTCCCAACCAGCTGCCATCGCAGTCTGGAAGAGCTTCGTGAGTTCATGCTGGGTTTCGATGTTGAACCGAAGCGCAGCACACAACTCCTGACTGAGTGGAGTCAGAACTGTCCCGTCGACAGCGATGAGATACGACACGAGGAAGACGAGATCCTCAGCATCTTTGTCGATCTGTGCTCTCTGTTTCAGCGCGACCCGGAGGTCAACCGTCGGGTGAGTGGCGAAGAGCCCAGCGCGGAAGCCTACCTGTTCGGCTATTTACGGATGATCGATACCGCCGGGGAAGGGCTTCCTCCGGACTTCGTCAGTTCCCTGCAACGGGCGTTGGCACACTACGGCGTGCGAAATCTTGATCGCTCCCCCCAGCTGGAAGAGAGTCTGCTGTGGATCTACAAGTCCCATCAACGAGTGGCGCAGCAAGTCGCCCCGATTCTGGGTGTTCTCGAACAACGTCTGCGCTCGGTCAGCACCCCGGCGGCGCGTTCCGGCGAGGTCTTCCGGACGCTGCTCGACCGGATGATTGCCATGGCGAACGGAAATTTTCCCGCCGTCAGCGACCTGGCGCGTGAAGTGCGTTATCGCTACTTCGACCAGCCTCTTTTTGAGCAAACCCGCAGGCAGGTCTATTCCCAAATGGAAGAGCACCTTGCCTATATGGCCGCCAATCCGAATGCCGCGGACCGTCACGAGAGAATCCGCGCCCTGGTGGAGTGTCCCCAGCCGCTGGTGAGCCTGATGTCCGGGCGCTTTGCTGCCGCCGCTCCCGCGATGCGCGAACTGATGCTAGAGGCGCTCACAAAGCGCTATTACCGCATTCGTGCGCTCACAGACTTCAGCTCTCTCACCTTGGATGGACGTTGTTGCGCCTGCGCTGAGTACGATCACGAAGGCAGGCGCATCCATGTGTTTGCCACGCACGCTGAATATTCCCGGCTTGCCGAAGCCGTGCAAGCGATGTTTCCCTTGATCGCCTCCGTCCCCGTCGACCACGATGTCGTCATTGATTTTTACCTCTGGCAGTCTCCTCGACTGGACGATGCGGACAGTACACAAGACGAAATCCAACGAATCCTGAACGAAGCGGGCTTCCCGCGTGCGATTCGACGCATTGTGGCCGCGGTGGGAGCCCCCGGCCGGGGCGAGGGCATGGGTGGAATGCAACACTTCACCTATCGTCCGTCCGGGACTGGTTATGAGGAAGAAAAGTTTTACCGCGGGCTTCACCCCATGATGGGCAAGCGCCTCCACCTCTGGCGCCTCAGCAATTTCAATATAGAGCGTGTCCCCACCGTCGAGGATGTTTACCTGCTGCATGCAGTTGCCCGCGATAATCCGAAAGATGAACGCCTGTTCGCGTGCGCGGAAGTCCGCGATGTGACCCCGGGGCGCGATGAGACCGGACGCATCGTGAAACTGCCCCATCTGGAGCGTATGCTGGCGGAAGCTCTCGCCAGCATCCGGCTGTTCCAGTCGCGCCGCCGAACGCAGCAACGACTTTTCTGGAATCGCGTATTTCTGTATGTGTGGCCGCCGCTCAATCTGGAGCGCGATGAACTGCGCGACATCGTGAACCGGCTTGCACCCGCGACCGAAGGTCTGGGCCTGGAACAGGTCGTCGTCCGCGCCCGCATTCCGAATCCCGCCACCGGAGAACTGCGCGACATGGTGGTTCGCATTTCCAGCCCCGGTGGGACTGGAACCCTCATTACCTTCCGTCCCGCCGACAAATTACAACCGCTTAAACCCCTGGCCGAGTACGAGCAGAAAGTCGTTCGGATGCGGCAGCGCGGAATGATCTATCCCTACGAAATTATCAAGATGCTCACCCCCTCTCCGGAAAACACCAGGGCCGAATTCCCCGCCGGCGAGTTCGTCGAGCACGATCTGGACACCGAAGGCCGTCTGGTTCCGGTGCTTCGACCTTATGGCAAAAACCAGGCGAACATCATCGTAGGCGTGATTCGGAACTTTACCCTCCGCTATCCCAAGGGTATGACCCGAGTGATGCTGCTCGGCGATCCCAGCAAGGATCTGGGCGCCATCGCAGAGCCTGAGTGCCGGCGCATTCTGGCTGCCCTCGACCTGGCGCAACAGAAGGGTGTTCCCCTGGAATGGTTCCCCATCTCGGCGGGCGCCAAGATCTCGATGGATAGTGGGGTTGAGAACATGGACTGGATTGCCCGTGTCCTGCGCCGCCTCATCGACTTTACCCAGGCGGGCTGCGAAGTAAATCTGATCGTGAACGGGATCAACGTGGGCGCGCAACCCTATTGGAACGCGGAAGCCACCATGCTCATGCACACCCGCGGCATCCTGGTCATGACGCCGAAAGCGGCCATGGTGCTGACGGGCAAGCGGGCCTTGGACTATTCGGGCAGCGTCTCCGCCGAAGACAACCAGGGCATCGGCGGCTATGACCGCATCATGGGCCTGAACGGTCAGGCGCAGTATTGGGCGCGCGACATCGATGAAGCATGCCATATCCTGTTGCGTCACTACGACCACACCTACATCGCACCCGGTGAGCGCTTCCCTCGTCCTGCCGCTACCACCGATCCAGTTGATCGGGACGTGCGAACCTACTCGCACAATCAGGATGGCGAGGATGGATTTGCGCTCATTGGCGATATCTTGTGCGACGAAACCAACCCCGGCAGAAAGAAGGCGTTCGATATCCGCAAAGTGATGAAGGCAGTCATCGATCAGGATCACGCGCCATTGGAGCGCTGGGCCGGAATGCGGGCGGCCGAGACCACGGTAGTGTGGGACGCGCATCTGGGCGGCTACCCAGTTTGCCTCATCGGAATCGAATCTCGCCCGGTCCCGCGTTTCGGATTTGTGCCCGCCGACGGGCCTGACCAGTGGTGCGCCGGGACTCTGTTCCCGCAGTCCTCGAAAAAAGTGGCGCGCGCCATCAATGCTGCCAGCCACAATCGGCCTCTGGTGCTTCTGGCCAATCTCTCGGGATTTGATGGTTCGCCTGAGTCGATGCGAAGGCTGCAACTCGAATATGGCGCCGAGATCGGCAGGGCCGTGGTCAACTTCAAAGGACCCATCGTCTTCTGCGTGATCTCCCGCTATCACGGCGGCGCCTACGTGGTTTTCTCGCGGGCACTGAACGAACAGATCGAAGTTGCCGCCTTGGAAGGCACGTACGCGTCCGTAATCGGCGGGGCACCCGCGGCAGCGGTGGTATTTGCCAGTGAAGTTGAAGCCAGGGCCAAGAAGGACCCGCGCCTGCAAGCGTTGACGCAGGCGATGACCCATGCGGATGGCGCGGAAAAAGTCCGTTTACGGGCGCAGTGGGAAGAGCTCTTCCCAGTCGTCCATTCAGAAAAATTGGGTGAGATGGCCGCCGAGTTTGACCGTGTCCACTGCGTCCAACGCGCGCTCGACGTGGGCGCACTCGATCGCATCCTTCCGCCCGCACAATTGCGGCCGTATCTCATCGACGCCGTAGAACGCGGAATTGCAAGGGAAGAAGGATCCACCGTCGAAGCAGCAGAGGTTGAAGCAGCCTAGCGAGGTCGTTTCATGCACGTATACCTTCTGGCGCAAACCGATGATGTAGTACCAGCAGGGAACGATTGGTTATGTGCCAATGAGATCGTCACCCTGAACGGGCTGCGCTTTGCCAAACGACGTACAGACTGGCGACTGGGACGCTGGACCGCAAAGCATGCCGTCGCTTCTTTCCTCGATCTTCCAGCTTCTCCCCTCGCCCTGGCAAGAATCGAAATCCGGCCCGCACCGTCGGGTGCTCCCGAAATATACATGGCGAACAAATTCCTTCCGCTGACAATCTCAGTCAGCCACCGCGCGGGAGCCGCACTGTGCGCCATCGTTCTTTCCCAGGTTCAGCTAGGTTGTGATCTGGAAGTGATCGAGCCACATAGTGCTGCCTTCGTCACAGACTATTTCACCGACGAAGAGCAGGATATGGTCGTACGGACGCCGTCGGCCGAGCGGTCCCGAGTCCTAGCTCTGCTCTGGAGCGCAAAGGAGAGTGCACTGAAGGCACTGCGCGAAGGCCTGCGGCTGGACACGCGATCCGTAAGCGTGCGGCCCGCGGTCGGGGCATGCGATCTTTTTAGCTGGAGTCCCCTGCAGGTTCGATGTGTCGACGGACAGATCTTCCGGGGATGGTGGCAAAGCATGGGCAACGTTGTACGGACCGTGGTGGCTAATCCGGATCCTGATCCGCCAATTGCATTGCGCACCCCCGTGCATTTTCCAGATGACGCGCGTTCCCTGATGAAGCATCCGGCATGAAGAACCGGTGATTGACCATGGCGATCCAGGTACATTTCAGCGGCCCTATTCCAAACCGCCTCCGGATCGCATCCGGGTTGTGCCAGTTGGCCGTGAGGGTGCCCCTCCGCCGAATCGTCAAAGGTCCGCGCCGCGCAACTTGGGGCTGGTTTATGGAGTTCGGCACCGAAGTACTGAAGAAGCACGTGACCACAGCCTTCCAGATGAAGGATGTGAAGGAGGCGCGCCGCTATTTGGATACATTGGTGGTCACCTCGCCAGCCTTGTCGCAAGTGAACATTGTGCCCGTGGCCCTCGACACGTTCCGCGGGACCTGGTTCACCCCGCTCACGCTCGCCCACCAAGCAACCATGCTGTATTTTCACGGCGGGGGCTACTCGTTTTACCCGACGGCTTACACAAACTTTGTCGCTTTGATCGCGACCGCCACCAAGTCCCGAACCTTCGCTCTGGATTACCGCCTTGCTCCGGAGCACCGGTTTCCCGCACAACTTGAGGACGCGCTCAACGCCTACCGTTGGCTGCTCGCAGATGGTTGTGATCCGGACAATATAGTGTTTGCCGGTGACTCCGCCGGCGGTCACCTGGCACTGACTTCTCTTCGGGCGGTTCGCGACGCCAAGCTGCCGTCCCCGGCCCTGGCCATTGTTCTTTCTCCCGCAACCGACTTCGAAGGTGAGTACGTGAGCACCACCTACAACGAGCCGTTCGACTGGATCAACCAAGGCATGCTGAAGCAATGGGCAAACTGGTTCTGTACCCCGGACCAGCTCCGCGATCCCCGGGTATCGCTTCTGCAGGGCAACTTTCGCGGGCTGTCTGCTATTTATATGCAAGCTGGACGGGCCGAGATCCTATACGACAGTATTCAAGCCTTCGCCGATCGTGCCCAGGTTCAAGGAGCGGACGTGACCCTCGAATCCTGGCAAGACATGAATCATGACTTCCAGATCTTTGGACCCGACGTCCCGCAGAGCGCCGAAGCACTGCAGCGACTCGGAGAAGTTATGGATATACGCATGCGCGGCAGGAAGAAAACGAAGTCTTTTTCAAGCGCGCGTACCTGAAGGAATTTCATGCCACCCCGCAACGACCAATTTGATTTCGACTTCATTGTGATCGGCTCGGGATTTGGCGGCAGCGTCTCAGCTCATCGCTTGGTGGAAAAAGGCTACCGGGTTGCCGTCATGGAGATGGGCCGGCGCTGGACGCCCGAATCCCTGCCGCGCTCCAGCTGGTCAATTCATCGCTGGTTCTGGCGCCCCAGGCTCGGGCTGCGCGGTTTCTTCAACATACGCTTTTTCCGGCATGTCACTATCTTTCATGGATGTGCCGTGGGCGGCGGGTCTATTACGTACGCCTGCACGTTAGGTACGCCACCTGATAAAGTCTGGCAGACGGGATCGTGGACCGGACTGGCCAACTGGAACGCGGAAATGCCCCAGCATTACGAAACCGCGTCGCACATGCTGGGGGCGACAGAAAATAAGATTCTGGGCCCGGCCGATCTCCTTCTAAAACAAACTGCCGAAGCCTCGGGTTCTGGTCAGACCTTCTACTGCACCAAGGTGGGTATTTTCGAACCGGCGGAAGGACAGCAGGGCGGCGAAACTTTTCCGGACCCGTTCTTCGGAGGCGAAGGTCCCCAGCGAACCACGTGCATTGGCTGTGGCGGCTGCATGATGGGCTGCCGCTTTGGCGCAAAAAACACCCTCGACCTCGGCTACCTGTACCTGGCCGAATTACACGGCGCACGCGTCTTTCCCGAAACCCAGGTGGTTGATGTCCGACCTTTGCACGGTGCGGGCGATGGCAGAGAGGGATATGAAGTGGACACTCTGAAGTCCACCGCGTGGATTCGAAAACATCCTCAGAGGTTCACTTGCCGCGGAGTATTGTTTGCCGCCTCCTCGCTGGGCACCATGGAACTCCTCTTTCGCTTGAAAGAAAAAGGTTCATTGCCTCGTGTCAGCTCGCAACTCGGCCAGCACGTACGCACCAATTCTGAATCGCTTATCGGAGCGCGCATGCCCGGCTACCACGAGGATCTGTCCACGGGCATCGCCATCGGCTCCGGCGTTTATATTGACGAGCATACCCACATTGAGGCCGTCCGCTACCCGGCTGGTTCCGACGCAATGGGTGTACTGACGACTATTCTGACCAATGGCCGCCCAGGCCCGCAACGCATTGCCCTCTGGCTCAAGAATGTTCTGCACTCCCTGCTGCTCCACCCGTTCAAAACGTTGCGGGTGCTGCAACCCTGGGGATGGGCCCGGGAGTTCGTGATTCTGCTCTGCATGCAGACACTGGATGGCGAGATCGAAATGCACTGGCAACGCCCCTGGTTCTGGCCATTCCGGAAGTTTTTGGTCAGCCGGGGCGCGAAGGTCCCCACCTACATTCCGAAAGCGAACCAGTTCGCTCAGAAATTTGCGCAGCTTACCGGCGGATTTCCGATGAGTATGTTGCCGGAGATTCTTTTCGACGTTCCCGGGACCGCCCACTGTATTGGAGGATGCGTCATCGCGGACTCATCGACCCGCGGCGTCGTGGACTCGCATCACCGCGTCTTTGGTTACCGGAACATGTATATCTGCGATGGCTCGGTGGTGGCCGCCAATCTCGGCGTCAATCCCAGCCTCACCATTACTGCACTGGCTGAGCGGGCTATGACCTTCATCCCGCCAGCGTCCGCTTCAAACTGGAACGATGTCGCTTCCCTTAGCCCTCAAGAGGCCGCCTGAACGGTCGAAGAAACAGGCAGCAGGCGATCCAATATCGCTTGCTCCCAACGCATCCAAAGGCGGGACGTGTAAAGCAGCGAGCTGCACTGAAGCGTAATCCAGTCTTTCGTCTTGAGCGGCGAGCGGAACGCTTGGCGATCAATGAGCCAGTCCTCAACCAGATGGCGGACCATGGTTACGCTTACGCCGGTCTCGCCCCCCCCAACGTCGCCCAGGATTCCGTCCAGCGTGAACAACACCTTGGACAGCATAATCAGCGAGCCAGGAAATCTCACGCCGGTCATTGCAAGGCGCTCCAGCAGCCGCATCACATCTACCATGGCGGGCCAGCGCGCCGCCGGCAGTTCATCCAGAAAGCACGCGACCGTTTCGGCTACACTTTGCCCGCGCGGCGAGGCTCTGACGATGCGCTGCTGAGCCAGCTCGAACACTTCGTTGCATGTGCCCACCGCATCCCGCAATCCCACCACCGCGAACAGGAGCGCGAGGTGCCGCCGCTGATCCCGGCTCAAACGTTCCCGTAATGCCCAGTCGATGATGGTCAGCTCTCCGGTACGGCTGTTATAGAGAAGGTTGCCGGCATGCGGATCGCCGTGAAAAATGACGTCATCCTGCGACGACAACAGAGGAAAGGCAACCAGTGCTTCGACCAGTTGCTGGGCGACGTGCCGGCGGCTCGCAGGCGCGAGGCGCGCCGCTGCATTTGTTACTTTGATCCCTCGCTCCTCGGTCAGCGCGGTAATTCCAGACGTACACAAGGGCCGAATCAGGCGCGGAATACGCACTCCCTTAAAATTGCGGTACAGGTTCCCAGCTTCGAGCAAGGTCTTCTGTTCCCGCGCAAAGTTGACCTCGTGACGTAGCAGCCGGCGTACTTTCCTGAACGTATCTGGGATCAGGTGCGCAGGAAATCCGTAGGTGTGATGCCGATCTCCGAAGTGTTTTGCCAGCCCCTGCAGGTAGTCCATGTCTTCGGCAAAGTATTGGGGGATGTGCGGTTTCAGGACTTTGAATACGCCTCGCTCGCGACGTCCGCTCTCGGGATCTTTCCAGGTGAAGCGCAGCACCGCACTCACGCTGGCCTCCGAGAGTATGCTGCGCGCAATCCGAACGTCAAAGCGCTTGAGAAGCGGCCCCAGATCGCGCCCAATAATGCCGCGGATGTCTTCGGATTTTACATCGCGAATCCCATTCTCCAGGCGCGCCAGCGCATTGCGCAGCGCCGGACGCAGGTGCTGGTTGCGGGCGATTACTTGCCCGAGCTTCTGCAGGCCGGGTACTTTTGCGATCAGGCGCAGTAGGCGCGCTTCCGGTGAGGTGCTCTTGGGCAGCTCAAGTTGCTCGAGAATTTTGGGCGCCAGGCGCGACGGCGACAGCCGAGCCACCACGAACATCATGGCATCCCGCACCGGCGGACGCCAATTCGCGTAAGCCTCGGGAACTAGCCGGTCGACGGGGACGATCTCATCGACGATCCATTCCGCCATGGCGTCCCGCAACGATTGCCCAGCCAGGCTGCGCAGCCCTGCTTCGATGAAGCCAACCCTTTCGGCGCGTGATCCGTCCTTGGGCAGAAAGTCCGCAACTGCGGCGCGCAACTGCTTTGGCGTCAGTCGGCCAATACTTGCTTCGATGAAAGATGCATCCGGCATGGGAGACGCTTCCCATGGCCACTATAGCTCCACAAAGCTCGATTACGCTGTGATTAGAGTCACGAAAGAACTACTGCCCGTTCGTCTGCCCAAGGCTGCCGAGAATCGCAAGGCCCTCGAATCCATCTTCCCGTTATTCCAGCCACTTGGCGGGGCGAAGCATCGCATGGACCAATTCATCCAGGAATAGTGCGGCGCGGGCTCCGTCGATCACCCGGTGATCAGCAGAGAGCGTCAGTGTGAACATGGGCCGAATGACCGCTTGGCCCTCGAAGGGCACTACTCGATCGGCAATGTGGCCGATCGCCAAGATGGCGGCTTGTGGAGGGATGATGATGGCGCTGAACGCGTCGACGTTGTACATGCCGAGGTTGCTGATCGTGAAGGTTCCTCCGGCAAGATCGGCGGGCCGTAGCTTTCCGGCGCGCGCGCGCTCACCGAGATCCTTGCGCCGAGTTGCGATTTGGCCGAGACCCATCCGGTCCGCGTTCGGTATCACGGGCGCAACGACGCCATCCTCCACCGCTATCGCGAGCCCGATATTGATCTCTGAATTGGTACGGATCCGGTCGTCCATCCAGCTGGAATTCACGCGGGGGTGGCGGGCAAGAATGCGGGCAACCAGCGCCACCAGCAAATCTGTATGGGTGACGCGCAAGCCGTCCTTCTTCTCCGATGCGGCAGCGAACTGCACGCGAGCGCCGTTCAGGGCTCCGGCATCGACGTCGCGGACCACAAAGAAATGCGGGACGCTGGTCCAGCTTTGCGTAGTGCGCTCCGCCATCGAACGCGCAATCGGACTTAGTGTCGAAGCCGGTGGGGTGGTGGCCGGAGGAAGCTGCGTACTGGTGGATCCTGCAACCCCCTGAATGTCTGAGGCAAGAATTTCGCCACCCGGGCCCGAGCCGTGGACCTGGTCGACGTCCACGCTAAACTCTTTGGCCAGTCGGCGCGCTTTGGGGGAGATTCTCGCGGCCGATGGCATGGGCGGTACTGGCGCTGCCGCCGCCGGAGTTGCATAATGCAGCGGAGTGCTCATGGTGGCGGCCCGATTGGGCAGCAGGTGGATCGAGCGGAATGGCTTCGCCAGGCCGCAAGATCCAGGCAATAGTCTGCCCTACAGGAATTTCCGCTCCCGCCTGCACTTTGACTCCTTTCAGTACACCTTCGCCGGGAGATTCGATTTCCAAAGCCCCTGCTCGAAATTGAAACTGATAAGGCGGTAATCACGTGCGGATGCGGGTTGCAGCGCTCGCCTGAAATCGCGTTGACAGCTTCCACGTATTCCGAGCCCAAGTCGTACAGAACCTTGCTTACCAGCCCGACTGCCTCGTTCTCGCTGAATCCGGGCTTCATGGCGCGGTAGAGCTCGTCATAGGCCGCGTCGACCATCATGGCCGAAGTGTTCAGCAGCGAAATCTCATCTTGCGTTTTGATGACCCGCGCCTCGGACATCAGTGCCTGCCCGTCCACGACGTCAATGCCCATCTTCTGGAGCGCAAAAAGAACAGGCGGCTCAATGATGTCGATTCCCAGCGGTTCCTGGTGCAGCCCGCGCATTTCCAGTTCCAGGTGAATTTTCTTCGCGACGTCTTCGGCGCGTCCCATCTCGGGCGTCGTGGGCACCGGCCCCTTGAGTTTGTACATCATCTTGTCTCCGAAGAAGACCACCGGATTTTCATCGCGAATCGCCGTCTTCAGCAAGCCCTTGGCATCGTACGGAGTGGAGGGCAAGACGACCTTCAGCCCAGGCACATGGCTGAACCAGGCGTGCAGCGACTGCGAGTGCTGCGCCGCTGAGCGGCGCGTGGCGCCCAAGGTCGTACGCATCACCATCGGAACCTTCCACTTCCCGCCCGACATGTAGTGAACCTTGGCAGCCTGGTTCACCATTTGATCCATGGTCAGTGTGATGAAGTCACCGAACATGATGTCGACGATTGGACGCAGGCCGGTCATGGCCGCGCCCACCGCGAGGCCTGTGAACCCGGCTTCGGAAATCGGCGTATCAAGCACACGGTCCTTTCCGAATTCCTCGACCAGCCCGGAGAGCACCTTGAAGGGAGTGCCAGCTTCGGCCACGTCTTCCCCCATGATGCAGACCGTCGCATCGCGGCGCATCTCTTCCGCCAGCGCTTCCCGGATGGCCTGCGCGAACGTCAGCTCTCTTTCAGCGGCCTCAGGCATACACGTCTTGCCCCACTTCTTCGACGGGCGGATACAATGCGCCCACGGCGAACTCCACAGCTTTATCCATTTCGGCCGTGAGCTCGGCTTCAATCTGTGCGAGTTGCTGAGCATCCGTAAGCTTTTGCTCCAGCATCCAAGCGACCAGATTCCGGATTGGATCGCGCTCGATTTTCCACTTCTGCTCTTCCTGCTTCGGACGGTAATACTCGCGATTGATATCTCCGACGTGGTGACCGGTGTAGCGGTAGGTATTAGCCAGCAAAAACCCCGGTCCATTCCCCCGGCGTGCGCGCTCAATCAGGCGCGACGCGATCGCATTCACCGCGCGCACGTCTTGCCCGTCGACCGCAGCCGCTTCCAGCCCAAAGGCGGTTGCGCGGTTCAGGATTTCACCGGCGGTCGTCTCGGAAAAGTGGGTGTACTCGGTATAGAGATTGTTCTCGCAGACATAGATGACTGGCAATTTAAACAGCTGGGCCAGGTTCATCACTTCGTATAGAGAGCCTTGGCCCAGGGCGCCTTCACCAAAGAAGCAGACTGCCACCCGCCCATTCCCAAGACGCTGGGCTGAGAACGCGGCACCCGTCGCGATGCCCACACTCCCCGCGACGATGGCATTTGCTCCGAGATTCCCGGTGGCGGGATCGGCAATGTGCATCGAGCCGCCTTTGCCACGGCAATAGCCCGCTTCCTTTCCGAGCAATTCGGCAAACATGCGATCAGGGGTAGCGCCCTTCGCGAGGCAGTGCCCATGTCCACGATGGGTGCTGGTGATGTAGTCATCGGACCGCAGTGCCTCGCAGATGCCCACCGCAACGGCTTCTTCCCCGATATAAAGGTGCGCCAAGCCGGGCATCAAAGCGCGAGTGTAGAGCTCGTTGACTCGCTCCTCGAACAGGCGGATCGCCAGCATCTGCCGGTACATGCGCACTACCTGTTGTCCTTCTGTCGCGGAAGACCCAAAGCGCTCGGTCGTGGTGCTCATTTCTCCACCCCCGACATGCGGGCCAGGACGTCGAACACAACCGCAAAGTCCTTCTTCTCCCAGCCCATCCCGCGCGCAGCCGTAAGGAATTCATTGCTGATCGCGGTGGTGGGCACAGGGACGTTCAGTTGCCGCCCCAATTCCATCGCCAGCAGCATGTCCTTCTGCATCATGTTGCAATCGAACCACGCTTCCGCCGGCTGCTCCAGGATGAATGGCCCGCGGTATTGAATCATGGGGGAAGCTACTGCGCTATGGGTGAGGACATCGACCGCAACGTCACGACGGATCCCGCTCTTCTCGGCCAGTAAAACACCTTCCGAGAAGGCCATCATCTGCACCGCCAGGCTAAGGTTTACCGCAATCTTCATCGCGAGCGCGAGTCCGTTGTCGCCCACGTGCGTCACCTTGGGCCCGATATCGAGCAATAAAGGCTGCACGCGTTCGAATGTTTCCTTGCTTCCGCCCACCATCACCGAAAGCTTCCCCTGCTGCAGAGTAATGACGCTGCCGGAGACCGGGGCGTCCACCATGTCCGCCCCCTTCGCGCGGACTTTTGCGGCCGTCGTCCGGCTGACCTCGGGGCTTACGGTGCTCATGTCGATAAAAAGTTTGCCGGCCCCATGCCCGCGACGATCCCATCGGGCCCGTCGGTGATGGCCGCAATGGCGGCGGCGTTAGTGACCATCGCGAACGTCACGTCTGAAGCGGCAGCCACCGCCCGCGGAGACTCCGCCCACGTCATGCCTTTGTCGATGAGCCACTGCGCTTTGGCGCGCGTGCGGTTGTAGCCCGTGACCGCGTGGCCTATCTCTAGCAGCCGATTCACCATCTGGCTGCCCATCACCCCTAGACCGACGAACCCCAGCTTTCCCATCCGTGGAAGTCTCCGGCTACGCTCTTGGTTTCGAGGAAGGAACTTCTTGGGCGGAAGAGTTCCTCGAGTCTTCGCGCACCTGTCCTAAATGCTCTCGCATTGCAGCCCGCGCTCTTTCACAATCGTGCGCTTCCGTTGCCGCGAGAATTCTCTTGTGGTGAAACTGTCCTCGCTCCGGGCCGCCATCCACTCTAAAAATTCGGATGCGCTGTTCGCGGAGCAGTCCCACAATCGAGTCCAGCAGCGAGAGCACCAACGGATTGGCGGCGGCTTCCGCCAGCGCCAGGTGGAAATCCAGATCTGCCTCGATGTAAGTGTCGGGATCGTGCAAGCTCTGGTCCATTGTGGCAACCGCCTCGCGCATGCCGGCCAGAAGCTGCTCTTCGATCCTTGCGGCGGCCAGGGCAGCGATTTCCGGTTCCAGTATCTGGCGCAGTTCCGCCAGGTGCGCGAGACCTTCCTGCTGTCCGATCCGGCTCATCAGGTCAAGCGACTGCCGGATCGCTTGCGATGTCCCGTTGGTGATGAACGTGCCGCGCCCGGAATAGGCTTCCACCAATCCTTTTTCGCGCAGCGCCTTCACGGCCTCGCGGACTGCCGTGCGGCTCACGCCGAAGTTCTGGGCCAACTCGCGTTCCGCCGGCAGTTGATCCCCCGGCTTCAGCGCGCCCTTCAGGATCGATTCTTCAATTTGCTGAACGATTTGTTCGTACAGGCGAGACGTTCGGACGGCTTTGTACACGGGCTTGTCCCCTGCGGGAACGACAGATTCGTTGGTCATAGGCGCAGACCTAGTATTGAAAACGCCGGGCCCCGGAGGCCACAAGACTTGCGGGGCCCAACCCTTCTGGTAAAGCTGTCATACCACTGTACCAAACACCGATTCTCTTTCGCAACTGCGGCCGAGCTCACTGGATCCACACCGTCTTGACGTTGGTGAACTCCCGAATCCCATGCACTCCAAGCTCGCGTCCATAGCCGGAATGTTTAACGCCCCCGAATGGCACCCGGGGGTCGGACGCCACCATCTTGTTGATGAAAACCATTCCAGCTTCGAGTTCGTTGACGAATCTTTCGCGTTCGGCATCGTCCTGAGTCCACGCACTCGCGCCTAACCCGAAGCGGCTGTCGTTGGCGAGCCGGATTGCTTCGTCAAGGTTCTTGGCGCGAAAAATTGAGGCTACCGGCCCAAAAAATTCTTCCCGATACGCCGGAGAATTTTGGGGAATATCGGTCAGCACGGTAGGGGCGTAGTAGTTTCCCGGGCGTTTCAACGGATGCCCTCCCGTCACCAGGCGGCCGCCGGCCTCGATGGTCTTACGGACGTCAGCATCAAGGGAAGCCACGGCATCCGCATTGGCCAGTGGACCGAGTTCGGTTTTATCGTCGAAGGGATCGCCCACCACCAGCGCTTCCATGCGGGCAACAAACTTTCGCTCGAATTGGTCGGCGATCGGTTCCGCGACGATGAAGCGCTTAGCTGCGATGCAGGACTGGCCGTTGTTGATGATTCTGGCCTCGACCGCGGTCGCGACGGCCTCATCCAGGTTGGCGCTGGGCATGACGATGAAAGGATCGCTGCCGCCTAGTTCAAGCACAACTTTCTTGATTCTCTTGGCGGCGCCCATTCCCACCTGAATGCCCGCTTGCTCGCTGCCAGTGAGGGTCGCAGCCACAATCCGCGGATCGTTCAACAAGTCGTCGACCTTCTGCGATCCAATCAGCAACGTCTGGAAGGCGCCTTCCGGAAAACCGGCCCGGCGCAGAATTTCTTCAATTTTGAGCGCACATTGTGGCACGTTCGAAGCATGCTTGAGCAGTCCGACATTGCCCGCCATGAGGGCAGGCGCCGCAAACCGAAACACTTGCCAGAAAGGAAAATTCCACGGCATCACCGCCAGCACGGGACCGATGGGGAGATAACGGATGAAACTGCGCTTGGCAGATGTCTCGACGATTTCATCCGCCAGAAAGTGCTCGGCGTTTTCCGCGTAATAGCGGCACGCGGTCGCGCACTTGGCCGCTTCGGCCACCGCCGCACGCAAAGGCTTTCCCATCTCCAGGGTCATGATCCGGCCCAACGCGTCCTTTTCCGTTTCCAGAATCTCGGCGGCCTTGATCATCCTGCGCGCCCGCTCGACAAAAGCTAGCTTGCGGTAGGTGGTGAAAGTGTCCGCTGCGAGCTGGACTTTCACTTCCAGTTGCGCGTCGCTAAGCGACTCGAAGCTCTTTACGACTTCTCCGGTTGCGGGATTTACGGTCGCGATCGCCACGGTGATCAGGGCCTCCTGCCAGGGTTTTGCCAACGAGGGACGGGCTCTCGCAACTCAAAAAAAGCCAAAGCGTGAAGCGGGGTCCCGTTTGGTCCGGCCACAATACCACTTCGGGGGAAGGGCCAGTCAAGCAAGCCCAAGAGCCCAAAACTCCTTGACATTGCTCTTCGTATGGTGGTACAGCTGTCGGACCACCGGTTCATCCTGACCCCGCGGAGGTCCGTATGCGTTCCCTGTTGAAAGGCATTCGGGTGCCAAGCATCGCCTTGGTCATCATCCTGGCATCCGTTCCTGGCTTTCCCCAGACCGTCACGGGCCGCATCCTCGGCACCGTCACGGACTCAACCGGCGCCGCCATCCCACGCGCGCTGGTGACGATCACGGATGCTCAACGGGGAACTACCCGAAACCTCACGACCGACGAATCAGGCGCCTACGTGGCTCCCAATCTCCAACCGGGTGTGTACAAGGTGCGAGCCGAATTTAAGGGGTTCAAGACGGTGGAACGAGTCAATATCACGCTCGAGGTTGCTCAGGACCTGGCCATCGATCTGACGCTCCCGCCCGGCCAAGCCAGTGAGACGGTCGTCGTTACCGAGGATATCCCCCTGCTGAATACAACTACCTCGACCCTCGGAGGCACGCTTAGCGTCCAGGGGGCATCCTTCATCGCCTTGGTCGGAACGCTCCTGGTGATCCCTACCATCCCGGTCGCGGGTATGGCCTTGATCCTCGGAATCGATCGCTTCATGAGCATGTTCCGCGCTCTGGTCAACATGATCGGCAATGCGTAGCCACTATCGTCGTCGCCCGGTGGGAAGGCGAATTGGAACAGAAGACACTTTCTGAACAACTCTCCCCACTCAGGCGTTCCCCCGAAATGACTCCTTAACACCAGGGGAAGTCCCGCGCTGAGACTGGGATTCAAGGCATAATGTCGTTCATGCTGACTTTCTTTTTCCTCGCGCTATTGTTGGGGCAGGCCCAGACCCATTCCGCACCCGCTCCGGCCGATCATCCGTCCTGGACTCTGGTCTGGAGTGATGAGTTCAACGGCTCCGATGGCGCGGTGCCAGACACCGCCAATTGGGTCATCGAAACCGGCGGCAACGGCTGGGGCAATCACGAACTCGAGTACTACACCAACCGCCTTCAAAACGTTCAGATTCAGGATGGAAAGCTCGTCATCGTCGCCCGCCACGAAGGCTACAGTGATAACCAGGGCGTCCTGTACGGCTACACCTCGGCTCGCCTGAAAACTCTTCACAAATTTGAGCAAGCGTACGGTCGTTTTGAGGCACGCATTCAGATCCCACGGGGCCAAGGGATCTGGCCGGCTTTCTGGATGTTGGGCAATGACATCGAAGCGAAGGGCTGGCCGGCGTGTGGTGAGATCGACATCATGGAGAACATCGGCAAGGAGCCGTCGGTCGTTCACGGGACCATTCACGGTCCCGGCTACTCGGGAGAAAAAGGCATCGGCTCCCCCTTCGCACTTCCAGCGGGACAAAATTTTGCGGACGCCTTCCACCTGTACGCAGTCGAATGGGAACCTGATGTCATCCGCTTCTTCGTGGATGATCATCTCTACGCCACTCGCAGACCTCCAGATCTTCCGTCAGGTGCGAAATGGGTGTACGACCATCCTTTTTTCATCATTCTGAATCTGGCGGTCGGTGGCGACTGGCCCGGCACACCAGACACCACCACCAAATTCCCGCAAAGCATGCTCGTAGACTATGTGCGCGTCTACAAGCGCGCCGGCTCGTAGCCGCCACTTCATGCCCTTTTGCCCTTACCGACCCCATGCGCCTGGCCCACACCTTTTGCCTGCAGTTGTCCCGCAAAGGGGGCAGGCGTACTTCGCGGCCCTTCCGGCCCATGCGCCGCGTCGGAGTACTGGAACTGCACGGGCACCGTCCCACTTCCATCGCTGAGCTTCACTTGCTGAAAGATCCTGGTCAGAGGGTTCGCCTCGAAGACTGGAAAGTCCCCACATTCTTCTCCCTGCTTCGAAGTCCACCCCAGGAACTTGGTGGCGTTCGGATCATTCCCGGCACGGATAGCATCCTCCACATCGGGATCCGTACGCGCCTCATTCAGTTCGTGATAGAAAGTTGCCACCACGTTCTTCCAGGGTTGATCGAATACCGGGATGCCATTCACCGTGCCATCCGGCAGAGTTTCCGAAAAAACTCCCACCGCGTAGTAGACAATTTCATCACGTGCGCCCGCACTTACGTGAATCGAACCGTGGTATCCCCCTAGCCCCTGGGTGGAATCTTCTTCTATCTCGGTGGGCATTGGCCGCTTCGATGCAGACCTTCCCAGCGGTGCCGCGGCCGCCTTGCTCGTAGGACTTGGATCAGTATTCAAAATCGTCCCGCTGGGCAGCATGAAGATGAAGACCGTCGAGGCGAAGTCAAATCCTTTGAGCGTGCCCGCGGCGAATAGCTGCTGCACCAGGTTTTCGACGTCGCCCTGTGAAAACACCTTGGGTGGCGGCCCTGCCAGCGTCTGCGAAGGACGAAACGTGCTGGTAATCTTCCCGGATGCATAGTACTGCGACATCACATTATTCAAGCCCACATCCGACATGGCTGCCGCCAGTGCTTTATCGATGTTTTGAATATCGATAGCCTTCCAGGCCGACGCACCACCGACGTAGAAATTCGTGAAGACCAAGTCAGCAATGGTGTGCCCGCCGTGGAAGAGCAGGTCATGGGCGGGTGTCGGTGCAATCCCAGGAGCGATCGCTTCCTGACTTGGCATCGACATGCGTGAATGGAAACCTTTCTCCGCCTTCGTGCCGTGCCCAACGAAGACTCGCAAAGGCCTTACCGACGTTTTAGATTTTCCGATGGTCATGGCACTCCTCCGCGGGGTAGGCGATGGTGGCGGTTTAGGGAGCGGCGATCCGACTCAGGATGTTGTTTTCTTATAGCCGAAGTCCCGGGATGTCAATCGCCGTATTTGCGGGCCGCATCTATATCAGGCCCAAGCCTTTAAATACCTTAAGTCTGGCTCAAATCTCGCCTCACGACCGCCGATGGGGACCGTGTCCCGCGCAGACCCCTTACATCCCCAAAAGCCTTAACTATTCCTACAGTATCCGCTTAGCGCGGCAGCGTGTCGCCAAGGTTGCGAAGTCGAAGGGTATCGCCCCGCAAGACAGGGCGGACATCCCGCTGCCTGGAGGCCAAAGATTCGCAACCACATTTGCAGAGATCCCCCGAAACTTCCACGGCATCCCCGGGTTTATGGCAAACAGGGCGAGGCACCTTTCGCCCGCGGCTATCGCGCCTCAGGTCGCAGTTGGATGCGCGACCATGGGTCGTGAGCGAAGTGCAGAACCGTACCGGGGAAGCGATGCGCTCGCCGTCGGAGCGGTCCGCACCAGAAGGGCGTGCCTGGGGATGGGGACGCCCTTCTTTATTGTGCTTCTACTGAGTAATCGTGCCACAGGCGATTCGGTCGCCGGCATTCCCCGCAGGGTCTGTCTTCATATCATCGGCCTTCGCATGGATCACTAGGGCGGTACCGCCGTTGCTGAAGACCGAGTGGCTGTCGCTGCCGAGATTAGTGTCCTTGTTAGTGATGGTCACCTTGGCGGTCCCATCGGGCCGCACCACAAAGTTCGGCATGTCTCCGGCGTGATGGCCTTCCGGATTTTCCAACCCGTGCTTTTTCTGATCGGGATTGAAATGCCCGCCTGCGGACTTAAAATCCGGGCCCTCGCATTTCGCACTTTGATGCACGTGCACCGCGTGTTCTCCCGCCGGCAGGTTTTTGAGGTTCAGCTTAATTTTTACCCCGTGCTTGGCTTGCTTCAGCGAGGCCACGCCCACGCTCTCGCCTTTGGCATCCTTCAATTCAACGGTTGTGCTCTTGCCCGCAGCATGCAGCAGTGACGCGGTCATTAGGGGCAAAGCCAGGATTGCGAAAATAGTGTTAGTTCTCATCCCGAAATTATAGACCGTGGGCGCCGGGGACTCTTGCCCTAGTCGTCGCCATTTGTGCATGCCCACGCCTTGTGTTCGTGCACTAAAGTTCTGCAACCTTATTCTGTAGTTCGCGCGCGATGTCGAGTGGCTCCGCAGCAGCGTTGAAGCTTACAGGTCTTCCGATGCGGACCCGAATTTTCCCCGGTGCGGCAAACCTCCTGCCTGAGCGCTTGACTTCAAACAATCCGTCAATCCGCATCGGCACTACCGGAACGCCCAGTCGCTGCGCAAGCAGCCCCACGCCGGCGCGGAAAGGCCCGATCTTTCCATCAGTGGTATGGTGACCTTCCGGAAAAACCAGTACGCTGTATCCCCTGTCCACGCACTCACCGGCATAAGCGAAACTCTTAAGGAAGGCCGCCTCCCGTGGCAGGGGGAAGAGGTTCAGCAATGCCACACCGGCAAGCCACTGCACGCGATTGTGGAGCCTGGTGAACCATCCCCGGCCGGGTGGCGGAGTCCGCAACGCTTCGAGCGCTTCGCCGCCCGCCGCAGTCGCCATCCGATAGCGCAACCGTGCCGGTAACGCTGTTTGGACAAAGCCAACATCCACATCATCGATGTGATTGCAAATCACCAGCACCGGCCCCGTCACGTCCTGAAGATTCTCGCGGCCTTCAATCTTCGGCCAGCCCAGTAGCAGCATCGCGGGACGCATGAACAGGAGATAGGCAACCGTGCGAAGCCACCGGACTGGCCAGAGCAATGTCCAGTGGGGATAGTGATACTCCGCGCGCCCGAAATTCCTGCCACCAAGCAACTGTTCCAGATCGCCGACTGTACGCGCCGCGCTGAAATTGGCCTCGCTAAGATCCACCTGGTAGCGATCTTCGAGCGCGCTCAGCAACTCCACTCTGTCCAACGAGCTCAGATGGAGATCGTCTTCAAGGTTCGCTTCGGGCCGCAGTCCGGTCGGGGCACGCCCGGAGACCTTCGCGATCAGATCAGCGAGCGGGCTAGCCCCGGAGACCACCCCCGGTTGCGCTGCCTGCGCCGCTCGCACCACCTCGCGGATTACGTTGACGCGAGGCTTCCCGGTTGAGGTGCGCGGAAAATCATTCTCCGGCCATGCAAACCACTCCCGCATGCGCTGGTATTGGGCCAGCGATTGGTTCGCGCGTCCCACAATCGACGCCAGTTCGCCCCCTGCGTCGCGCAAAATAACGACCGCGCAAGGCTCGGCGTTCCCTCCACGGTCCGCGCCCACGACGACACAATCCCGCACTTCCGGTTGTCGCCGCAAAGCGGCTTCCAGGTCTTCCGGATACACATTCATGCCGGCGGGCGTGACCAGGACATCTTTCTTGCGCCCTTTGAAGTAGAGGTTCCCATTGGCATCGAGCGCGCCCACATCGCCCGTGCGGTACCAGCCTTCATCGCCCGTCGTGGACTGTAACTTGTTTTTCTGCCAATAGGCGCTGGCCACCCCGCCGCCTCGCACCAGAATCTCCCCGTCGTCCGCCAGCCTTACCTCCCGTCCCGGAAGGACTTTGCCAATGGAACCTTTGCCCAGCCGGAACGGATGGTTCACGCTGATCAGTGAGGTCGTCTCCGTCAGCCCGTAACCCTGGACCACCGCAAAGCCCATTCGACTCCAGAATTCTTCCGTCTCCGGGTCCAAAGCGGCGCCTCCCGAGATGAACGCCCAGAACTTCCACCCGACTTGACGATGCAGGTCGCGAAAAATCCACCAGCGCCGCAGGAAGGGCTGCCCTCCTGCCCTTTGAAACTTTCCCCGGAATTCCTCGACCCTGCCTGCACTCTCCATGTCCCGATCGATCTTGTCCTTCAGCGATTGCAGCATGCGCGGAACCGCTACCAGCACCGACACCCGGTCCCGCCGGATCGTTTCCATTACCCCCGACGGGCTCAGGGTCTCCTGAAAGATCACCGTCCCCGCCATCAAGGGAGGAAGAAACAATCCCAAAAACTGCCCGAAAACATGGCTCAATGGCAGCAGGTTCAGAAAGCGTACCGGGTGCACCCAGCGTTCGTACTTGAGGTATTTCCGGATCTCTGTTTCCAGGGGCGCAATGTTGGTCAAAACATTGCCGTGCGAGATCACCACTCCCTTGGGATCGGCGGTCGTTCCAGAAGTGAAAATGATTTCCAACGGATCGGCTCGGTCGATCGCGACCGGCTCGTAGCGCTCAGCCGGGCGGCTGTTCACGCTACTCTGCAGATCCTCAATCACAATGTGCGGAGTCCCCGCCATCGCTGGCGCATGTGCTCGCGAACACACCACCAATCTGGCACCCACCTCTGCGCACACCCGGGCGGCGAAGTCTGCCGAGGCCGCATTGTCCATGGGCACCGCGATTACGCCACGCAAAGCGCATGCGAAGAAGGCCGCTACCCATTCCGCACAGTTCTCGCTCCAGAGCATCACCCGGTCGCCCTTCGACAGCCCGCGCGCTTCCAACTCGCGCGCAAACTGAAAAGCCATCTCCGCAACCTGTCGATAGCTCCAACGCTCTGATCGATACCCACGGCGCTGCACGTAGGCGCATTCCGAGCCATGACTCAGAAAATCCTCGAGATATTCGCTCAGGGCGCGCCGTTCCATGCTGACCCAATGTAGCGCGACTCGGCCCTGGAGGTTCATGGCCATGCTTTCCTCGACGCTCAGAAGCCGGCTTCCGCCGCCAAAATCCCGCTGCCGTCATTCTCTCCCATTTGCCAGACCGGGCCGCCAAGCGGTACGCTGCTAGCGTTGTGGCAGTCCCACCCCCAGGTTCTGCCGCGGTTAAATAAGCGATCCGGCCTGTTTACGACAGAACTCGATTCCATAGCCTCCATGAGAAGATTCGAAGGATTCGTCTCCTTGCGACGCCCGTTCCCGGCACTTTTTCTCATGCTTGTAACGTTGCTGGGATGCCAGGCGCCGCGACCAAGTGGCTCCGCCGAAGGGACTGGAACTCCGCGCGACTCTCAGGGTGAACCTCGGACCTCGAGCGCTGCGCGGGACTTGTCGCAGGACGAATCTGCCGGAGGACATACCCTCCGCAAACATGTCGGGCGCACGGATGATCAACTCCGCGAGCGCCTCCGCCACGAGCGCAACATCTCGGCAGCCTCAAGCTGGACCGATCGCGATACGGCAGAGCGCGCGGTTGGGAGCGCCCTTCAGCAGAATCGCGACAAGATTGATCACTGGCTGAACCGTTCGGAAGGCCATCCCAACCTCGTCATCGACTATGACGGCGACTCCCTGCATCCCATCGGCCGATCCCTGCGTCGGGATGCCGACCAGCCGGAACCGTGTGCGCACGCAACCATCGTTTTGAAATGGCTTGGCCCCGATCACTATTACGTCTTGACCTCGTATCCGGAGTGCCGCTCATGAGTACTAAGGCATCTCACCAAGACAGCAACGACATCACCGCCACAACCTTTCCGGCCTTGCGCAGCTTCATGCGGGGCTATTTCCACCAAGACATGGCCGATGAATACGGCACGCTCGATGAAGCCGTGCGCCAGTTCTGCGAGGATGCGGACACCAAAGAGCGCAAGACCGTCTCTAGCGAATGGCAGCGCTTCGTCGCCCAGACCAAAGGCCAACCTCTGCCCGCCATCAACAAGATATTGAGCGAGAAACTCGGCAGCGCCTGCCGTCTCCAGGCCGAAGATATTGACAAGATCTCCCGAGCCTTCGAAGGCCTCCCCCCCGATTGATCAGTCTTAGGTCTCGGTACTCCGTCGCCAGTGGACCGGGTACCACCTTGGCCGACGAAGGGCGACGACCGGCCGAGGACGGATTTCCAGGTAACTGCACCATAAAGTCCTTGTGCGCGGTCCGCGATACTGCTTACAATTCGGCCACAATCAGTAAGACGTTCGATCGAAGCAGCCTCTCGAGGCCCTTCGGCCGATTCATTCGCGGCTCCCCCGCGCGGAGGATCCAGTCGATGAGCATCATGATTTGGCACGTTCTGCGGCGTCTTCCCCGGCCAGCCCTTCTGGGCCTTCTGATTTTTCTCCTGACGGCGATGGCTCGGGCCTCGTCCTCGCAAAGCATTCGCGAACTACACCCCTCGGCGATCTATGCCTCCGATCGCTTAACGGAAGGGCAATTTCGGCCCGCACCTTCCCGAAAGCGGTCATCTTTGCAGGTGCCTTCCGTAACCCGGTCGTACACTCCCTTTTGGTAACCCTTAGTAACCATACGATTCTCGGTTACCAGCCTTACAATTGCCCTTGTTGGTCAAGCCGTCCCTCCCGGCAGTAGACGGGGAGGACCGTTCAGACCCGGCTGAAGAGGCTCCGGAATTTTGCGAGCAGATCTTCGGCGGGGGAAGGCTGGAGTCCGCATCCTTATGGCGTTTGGTTTCGGCTTCAACAAACAAAAAGTTCTCAGCGCTGCGGAGAAGTATGTCCAGCAGGGCAAGCTGCAGAACGCCATTACCGAGTATGAAAAGATCCTCAAGGCCGACCCCAAGGATCTGACGGTGCTGAACACTGTGGGCGACCTTTACTCCCGCAACGGGGAAGTCGACAAAGCCACCGAATGCTTCAAGAGTGTCGGAGATGCCTATGCCGCGCAGGGCTTCACGGTCAAGGGCATTGCGATGTACAAGAAGATTGGCAAGCTCAAGCCCTCGCTCGAAAGCGTCCTCAAACTCGCCGAGCTTTATACCCAGCAGGGCCTGTTCAACGACGCCCGCGCCCAATACCTGCAGGTCGCGGAAGAATTCTTGCGCGCCGGCGAGCTCGAGCAATCGGTACGCATCTTCCAGAAGATTCTTGAGATGGATCCGGAAAACGTCGCCATGCGCGTGCGTTTGGCCGAAGTCTATATCCGCCTGGGCAAAAAGACCGACGCCTGGCAGATTTTCTCCGCTGCCGCCGAGACTCTGCGCAACCGCGGCTCGCGCAGCGGCGCCGAAGAAATTCTGCAGCGCATGCTCACGCTTGACCCCGGCAACAGTTATGCGCTCTTGCTGCGCGCCCGCAATGCCCTCGAATCGGGCGACGCAGCCTCCGCGATTCCCCTCTTTCAGAAGGTGCACGATCTCGACAATCATCCGGACGGTCTGCGCGACCTCCTGAAGGCTTACCTTCAGACTGGCCGGGTCTCGGAAGCCGGCGGTCTTGCGGGCAAGCTGCTTTCCCTCCACAACGATGTCGAAGCCATGTTCGCCTACATTGACGCCCTGGTGCAGAACGGAGGCCAGGAGGAGGCCCTGGACGTAATCGAAGAACATTCGGATCGCTTGCTGGCCGAAAACTCGGCCAAGGTGCTTGAGACCCTGCGAGGCGTCATCGGACCACTCGGCACCAGCCCGGCTGCGCTCGAAAAGCTGCTCGACTTATTTAAGAAGGCCGGCGATCAGTCTCATCTCAGCGAAGTGGACGAACTTCTCGCCCACGCGTACGTGCAGGCCGGCGAATTCGGCAGGGCGCGCGACTTGTACCAGAGCCTGGCTGAGCAGGAACCGCAAAACCCCATGCACATGCAGAACTACCAGCAGGTGGTCGGCATGATGGGGGGCTCGACCGGCTCAAAGCTGATCACTGCAGAGGAAGGCATCGTACTGGTCGAGGAACTCGAGGCCACCGCGCCCCCGGTCGACCAGCCGTACTCGCCGGAAGTGGCGAATGCGCTGCGGGCCGCGCTCACCGATACCGAACTCTTTATCTCGTACAACATGCCCGACAAGGCGCTCGGCCCATTAATGGCTGTGCTGCCCATCGCTCCCACGGACGCCCGCCTGAACCAGCGGCTGGCCGCCCTATACACCCGTTCTGAGCATTTTAGTGATGCGGCCTCCTGTTGCCGGACCCTGGCGAGCGTTTATGCCCAGGCGGGTCTCTCCGAAGAAGCTTCCCGCTACGAAGAGCTGGCGAACCGCTGCGAAGAACGCGCCGCAACCGCGCCCGCGCGCGCGCCCGCCTTGTCCGCGACCGAGGCTACCGAGATTCCAATGGCGCCGTGGCCCCTGGCACCGGCCGAGTCTTCGCCCGAATTTTCCGTTCACGAGGAGTCGGTTGCCGTGTTGCCGGATATGCCGAGCGTCTCCACCGGCAGCGAAATTGACCTTTCCGACGAGTGGGAAGGGGCGCTCAGCACGGAAACTCCTGAGGTCCCCGTCGGCTCGGACCCAACCACCCAAGAATCTGTCGCGGAACCCTCAGTCGAGGAAATCTCCGTCGAAAGCAGCGACGCCGTCGAGGAGACCATTGAAGAAGTTCGCTTCTACCTCGAGCACTCGATGGTCGATCAGGCTCGTGCCGCTTTTGCCAAACTGCAAACCCAGACCGCAGATTATGAACAACTGGCCGCCGTTCAGGCCGAAATAGACGCCGCGAATATCCCGGCTGCAGTCGACAACCAATCGGCCGATGAACCGTCCGAAGCAGTCGCTGTGGAGACGGAAACGCCGGCCCTTGAAGTTGCCGGAAACAAACCCTCACCCGAATCTGAGCCGGCCAGCCCGCTCCATAAAATGGTAGCCGATCTCGACTCTTCTTTGGGTGATGGGTTCCTGCCCCAGACAGTCACCCACGAAATCGAGCACGAGCAGGTTATTGCTGCCCACGCCGGCACCGAGCCCGCTCTGGTCACCCATCTGGAATTCATGTCCGGGCCCAAAGCGCCAGCCCCGGGAATCGAAGAGAAAGAACCGGAGAGTGGCGTGCTCGGAGAGTTCGTCGCCGATCTCGAAAATGCCTTGGGTGACGGCTTCCTGCAGGAAGCTCCGGTGGCCACACCTGAAGGTCAGCCAGAAGTGCCGGAACCAGAGCCTGCGGTCGCTCAGTCCGAGTTGCACATGGCGGCCAGCGCCGTTTCCGGATCCGCGCCCGCACCACAAGCCCCCATCCCGCCGATCGCGGCGCCTCCCGTGGCAGCAGCCTCTGCGGCCGACGTTCCGACCGCCAGCGTCTCCACGTTCCGTGCGTCCGTGCGCCCCGCCAAGGGGGCCACTGCTTCGAAGCCCGATATGGCTGCCAGCGTGGATCTCGCCGATATGTTTGGCGAAATTCGGCACGAACTGGAAGAAGAAGTCGGCTCGGCCGACGAAGATCCCGAAACGCACTACAACCTCGGGGTGGCGTTCCGCGAGATGGGTCTGTTGGATGAAGCTATCGGCGAGTTGCAGAAAGTTTGTCAGGCCATCGAGCACGGCCATCCGTTCGCGCAAGTCATGCAGACCTACACCTGGCTCGCACAGTGCTTCCTCGATAAGGGAGTGCCCGAAGCCGCCATCCGCTGGTACGAGAAGGCGCTCAAACTACCGTCCCTGGACCAGGAAACCCATACCGCCCTGCACTACGAGCTAGCCTCTGCCTACGAAAGTGCCCAGGACAAAAACACCGCCCTGCAACATTTCATGGAAGTCTACGGCAGCAATATTGACTATCGCGACGTGGGCGAGCGCATCAAGGCTCTGAAGTCGTAGAATGCTGGGATGTCTCCTTTGTGTGTCGCCTTCCCCGAGACTACGATGTCACTCGAAGGGCGGAGCCCCGCCTGATGCCTGATCCCAGCACTCCGCAGGACAGCCGGGCCCGCGGTACTACTGGGCTGGCTTCCGCGCCGGAATCGGAGTCGAACGCGGTTTCGGCCGACGACCCCGCAGTTCCGCACAGCCTCACGCGCGGCCAGATCTGGCTTCATCGGCTGCTCGTTTTGCTGTTCGTTTTCGTGTGTGCCGCCGCGGGCGTGTTGCTGGTGGTGCTTCCCTGGACTCCCCAGTGGACGGACAATAGCCTCCTGCTGCGCTATCCCGATCTGCGCACGTTTATCACCAATGGGTTTTTTCGTGGGCTTTGCAGCGGCTTGGGCCTGCTCGACATCTGGATCGGGTTTTCGGAAGCGATTCATTACCACGAAGATAAGCTCCCGTAACTCGCTGAAGTCCACCAGCCATTTCCTGCGGCGCCGGGTGGGAAAGTATGCTGAACCCCGGAACTTCGAATGATTCGCCGAGAAAGTCTTGCGCATGAGTGATGATCGACTGAAGTCCGCTCCGCTCGCCTACCAGAACGAGCCGTTTCTCAACAGTCCTGACGGCCGGATTCTCCGCGTCTTGTCCGAGTACAGCGAGCCGCTTTCCCGCTTCCGCCGCGAGCAGATTCAGGACACGGTAGTCTTCTTCGGCTCCGCTCGCTTTCACAGCATGGCCGAGACGGCGGACAGGCTCTCAGAAATCCAGGCTGCCGCCAAGGGCAAGAACGATCTGAGCGATGAATTGGCGCGGGCGCAAGCTGCCGTGAAGATGTCTCGCTACTATGAAGACGCCCGTCGACTGGCGTCCATGCTCACGGAATGGTCGGTCAGTATTCCGGCACGGCGCCGCCGCTTCGTGGTAACCACCGGAGGAGGTCCCGGCATTATGGAGGCCGCGAACCGGGGTGCCAAAGAAGCGGGTGGCAAGACCATTGGCTTGAACATCAATCTACCCTTTGAGCAGTATCCCAATCCCTACATCACGCCTTCGCTCAACTTCGAGTTCCACTATTTCTTCATGCGGAAGTTCTGGTTCGCGTACCTGGCCAAGGCGCTGGTAATTTTTCCCGGGGGCTTCGGCACTTTCGATGAGTTGTTCGAGATTCTTACGCTCGCCCAGACCGACAAGCTGGCCAAAAAAATTCTGGTGGTCATCTACGGGAGCGAATACTGGAAAAAGCTCATCAACTTTCAAGCGATGATCGACGCAGGCACCATCGCAGCCACGGACCTGGACCTGTTCAAAATGGTCGACACGCCGGAAGAGGGTTTCGAGGTCCTGCGCGACGGCTTAATGAAGTATCACCTGGGTGGCGTACCCAAAAAGGAGGGCGAGACCCTGCCCGACATCGCCAAGACCCGCCCCTGAGAAAAACTGTGCAGCGCCGGCACCCGCTATTGTAGCGAAACTCGGATTGCGGGGTGGATGTTCTCAACTATGGATCGGCCGAGACCGGGCCCGCACGGCATGAACTGCGCGTCCGAATGGCCCGCGCCGTAGACTCCCAAAGATGAGCCTCGCTAGCTCGCTTCCGGGGACCAAGCTCACGAACTCATGCCTGCCCGACCGCTGCTCTACTACATTACGGACCGCGCCCAGTTCCCCGGCGACGAAACCACGCGACGCAAACGCTTGCTGGAGAAAATCGCCGAAGCCGCCGGGGCTGAAGTCGATTTCATCCAACTGCGCGAGAAGGATCTCTCTGCTCGCGACCTCGAAGCGCTGGCACGGGAAGCAATCGCCATTCTGCGTGACTCGAAACTGAGGACCAAGAACCAGGACCTACGATCTGTCTTCCTCATCAACTCCCGCACCGACATCGCACTCGCCGTTGGAGCCGGCGGTGTTCATCTCCGTTCCGACGACATTTCCCCGACAGAAGCCCGCCACCTCTGGCAACAACTTACGGGCGGCACTCCCGCCCGCGCGACGGTCAGCGTGTCCTGCCACCAGACCTCCGAGATCCAGCAAGCCGCCTTGGCGGGCGCGGACCTGGCCCTATTCGCCCCCGTCTTTGAAAAGAAGAATGCCTCCGAAGCTACTCCCGCAGGCCTCGAAGCGCTTCGGCGCGCCTGCCGAGCCAAGATCCCTGTGCTGGCCCTGGGTGGAATCACTGTGGAGAATGCCCCACGTTGCCTCGCAGCCGGGGCCGCCGGCATCGCCGCCATCCGGCTTTTTCAGGAGAACGATATCGCCGAAGTTGTGGGCAGAACGCGCGACCTCTAGCCCATCCACTTCTTTCCACCTTTCAATACATCAACCACCTTGGCCAACCGCCGCGCCCGCGTCTCTTCCTGCTTCCCTTCCAGGATGGTTCGCGCCATTTCCTTCTGGTTCGTGAACGATTGCTTTTCCCACTTCGCCTGGGCAGTTTTGCTCCTCGCGAGTTCTTTCTTCAACCGCGGCGGTGGATCCACGGTCCGCGGTCCCTCACCCCGTTCCATCACGACCGACACGGTGTCGCCCGCTTTGCCCCCCGCCCCTTCCCGAATCGTCTTGTTCACAACCATTCGATGACATCCGCCCATCGGCATCAATGACGATCGGAAGGGAAATCCATTGATCGTTCCTCGCACTGGCACCCGCGCCCGCGTGCCGAAGGTCTTTTCGACATCGAAAGGAGCGCTGAGTGCCGCTACTTCCCCCTGAGGTCGCGCTCTCCAGCTTCACTTTGAACTTGAGCCTCTTCACAATTCACCCCGCTTCGACCGGCGCCTGTCCGAATTCTGCGAGGAAGTTTATGCTAGGCTGATCTTATTTCCGATGTCTGCTCTCCCTGATTCCGCTCTGCCCGCCGCAATTTGTGGATTGCAACTTGTCGCCATCCCCGCGGGGTGGTTTCTCATGGGATCGGAAGATGGGCAAGATAACGAACGCCCCATCCACCGCGTCTGGATCGATTCGTTCCAACTGGCGGCGCACCAGGTGACGAACGCGGACTACGCCGAGTTTCTCCGCCACACGGGGAGGCTGCCACCTCCCTTCTGGGACGACCAGAATTTTCGACATCCGCAACAGCCAGTCGTGGGAATCTCCTGGCACGGGGCAGTCGCATACTGCGATTGGATGACAGCATCAACGCGCCGTCCCTATCGCCTCCCTACGGAAGCTGAATGGGAGCGCGCCGCCCGCGGGGGCGCCGAAAGTTTCCCGTTCCCCTGGGGCGATGCCCCGCCCGAATCTCTGCCGAACTACGCAACCCGCTGGAAAACTGGTCCTGAGCCTGTTGGCCGATCTTCTGCCAACGCGTTCGGGGTTTTTGATGTGTGTTCCAACGTGCACGAGTGGTGCAGCGACTGGTACGCCGCCGACTACTACGCGGCTTCTCCGGACCGTAATCCGCGCGGCCCCGAAAGTGGCATTCGCCGCGCATCTCGCGGAGGCTCATGGCGCCACCACATCAAGGTCACCCGCTGCGCCGCCCGCTCCAGCATTCCCCCAGATTTCCAGTACGCCGATTACGGGTTCCGGATCGCATGTGGTGCCCTGAGTTAGCTCTCGTTCACCGATCCCTGCTGCTCACAGCGATCCCCCTCTGCCCTTGGTTACAATCAAGAGCTCGAAGATTCGGACGGTGCCTATGTTCCAAAAAGATCTGCTCCAGAACAAGCGAATCCTGATTACAGGAGGCGGCACCGGCCTCGGCAAAGCCGCCGCCCGGCGCTTTCTTGAACTCGGCGCCACGGTTTACATCTGCGGACGCCGCCACGAAGTCCTCGCAGCCACCGAGGCCGAACTCCGGCAGGCTACCGGTGGGGTAATCCACTCCCGTCCCTGCGATGTCCGGGACGCCGCCCAAGTCGATGAAATGATCGAGACGATCTGGAAGGACGGCCCGCTCGATGTTCTCCTGAACAATGCAGCGGGTAATTTTCTGGCGCGCACCGAAGACCTTTCTCTTCGCGCCTTCGATTCCGTCCTTGGCATCGTGCTGCTGGGCACCCTGCACACCACACTAGCCTGCGGGAAACGCTGGCTCAAGGCCGGACATCACGCGGTCGTGCTGAACGTTACCACCACTTACACGACGACCGGATCCGCCTATGTGGTCCCGTCCTCCGTAGCCAAGGCCGGAGTGCAAGCCCTAACTCGCAGCCTCGCTGTCGAATGGGGTAATCGCGGCATCCGCATGAACGCGATTGCCCCCGGCCCCGTGCCCACCGAAGGAGCCTTCTCGCGCCTTCTTCCGCGCCCACAACTCGAAGAGGTAGCGAAAAAACGTAACCCCCTCGGGCGCTTCGGCACGGTCGAAGAATTCGCAAATCTGGCGGTGTTTCTTGTCAGCGACGGCTCCGGGTACATCAACGGCGATGTCATCACCATGGACGGCGGCGAATGGCTCCAGGGCGCTGGCGAGTTTACGGCGTTAGGAAGGATGTTATCGGACAAGGAGTGGGAGATGATGAAGCCAAAGAAGAATCCGACTTCAAAGTGAGGACTGCGCACGCCACTGGCTGCTCAACGGCACGCGAATTGTGTCAGGGCCTGCCTGAGGGCCGTCTTGTCAGAACGACTGAAAGCTGACTTCTGGATTTCAATTCTTTTCCGGAACCACCAGCCACTTCAGCACCATGTTCACCAGGCTGAGCACAATCGCTCCCCAAAAAGCCGCGCCGAACGTGTGCACGTGAAACCCGGGCACAATCGCGGACGCCAGTTCGATCATGGCGGCATTAATGACCAGCCAGAACAGTCCGAGCGTGAGCAGCGTCAAGGGAAACGTAATGATCTTCAGAAACAGCCCGACAGTAGCGTTGACGAAGCCGATCACCACTGCAGCAATCAGCGCCGCCATCGGTCCGCTAAGAGAAAAGCCGGGAACCAGTCGCGAAACAATCCAGATCGATAGCGCACTCAACAGCCAGTGAATCAGCATCCTCATGGCTAGCCTCTTTCCAGGAATTGCAGGAGACTATAAGACTCTGGCGCCAGGAGCGCAAATCCATCAAAAGTCGGCAACGACCTGTTTCTTTAACTGAAGACCGGCGACTGAATACCGGACAACTCGATGCCCACCAAAACCAACGCCGCCCGCCTGCTGGATCAAATGGGCATACGCTATGAACTTCGCGAATACGAAGTCGATCCCGATGACCTCGCCGCCGAAACCGTCGCCGCCAAGATCGGCCTGCCTGCAGAGCAGGTCTTCAAGACCCTGGTCGCGCGCGGCGATCGCAACGGCATCTGCATGGCCGTGATCCCCGGCAACGCTGAGCTCGACCTGAAAGCACTCGCGGCGGCAGCCGGCGATCGCAAAGTCCAACTTGTTCCAGTGAAAGAACTCCAAGGGCTAACCGGTTACGTTCGTGGAGGGGTAACCGCCCTCGCCGGCAAGAAAGATTATCCCGTCTACGTGGACGAGACCGTCGAACTGTTCGACATCATCTCCATCTCAGCCGGAATGCGCGGCCTGCAACTCCTGCTGGCCCCCGATGATTACTTGAAAGCAACCAACGCTACCCTCGCACACTTGGCGCACCCTAAATAGGGTGGCACGGCCACTCCTGCCCGCAACCGCTTTGAAGATCTAGTCCTTTTTATGCCCCAATCGAGCTCGGCTTGCCCAACTGGACGAAACCGGGTGGTGAGACCCTGCAAATTCAATCCAGTTCCTGGCGCTACTTCCCGCCCACTGCCGCTCCCGCCTCCACCTTTTCAAACACATCCTGCGCCCGCAGGACCGCTTCCTGCACGTTCTCGCAGATATTGTCCTTGCCGATCAGTTCTTCGACCTCGGCCTCGTGCAGCAACTTGGCGGGCTGCTCTCGCGCTCCACACAAAATGAGCGTGCGCCCGGTTGCCTGCAGTGTCCGCGCCATTTCCTCAATTGCAAACAGCCCGGTTGCGTCCAGCGCCGTCATATTTCGCAAACGCAGGACCACCACCGGCGGCAGCGCGTGCATGTTCTCCGTTACCACCGAGATCTTGTCTGTCGCACCGAACAGGAACGGTCCGTGAATGCGGAAGATCGTTACGTAATACGGAATATCCTTGTCCTGCAGAATGTGCACGCGCCCATCTTCGATGTAGTCGTCGGTCACCTGCGACACGGTCGTGGTCGCGGCCACACGGCTGATAAACAAAAGCGCTGCCAGGATCATCCCGGCCTCCACCGCAACAGTCAGATCGGCAAACACTGTCAAAGCGAACGTCACCAGCCACACGCTGATGTCGGTCTTGGTGAGTTTCAACAGCTGCGGGATCTCGCGCCACTCGCCCATGTTGTAGGCGACAACCATCAGGATGCCTGCCAGCACCGCCATCGGCACGTAGCTCACCAGTCGCGACGCAAACAACAGCACGCCTAGCAGGGTCATGGCGTGAATTATGCCGGCCACGGGCGATTGTGCCCCCGCCCGGATATTGGTCGCGGTGCGGGCGATTGCCCCGGTCGCGGGCAGCCCGCCAAACATCGGCGAAGCGATATTGGCCAAGCCCTGCGCCATCAACTCGACGTTGGGATTATGGTGATCGTTGCTCATGCGATCCGACACCACAGCCGACATCAGCGATTCGATGGCCCCGAGCATCGCCACCGTCACTGCGGGACCGAGTAACCCATGAATGAGGTCGGCGTGGAACTTGGGAAATTGCATGTGCGGCAAGCCGCTGGGAATACCGCCAAATCGCGTGCCGATCGTTTCGATTGGCAACTTGAATAGAAAGACAGCCGCCGTCCCCAGCAACAGTGCGACGATCGGACCCGGGATCCGGTTCGATACCGAGCGACACACGATCAGTATCAGGACAGTCGCCACCGCCAGCAGCGTGGCATCGTAGTTCAGCGTCTTGAAATGCGTCGCAAAAGCTTCCAGGCGAAGCCAGAACACGCCCGGGACCTTCTCGATTTGCAACCCGAAAAAGTCCTTTACCTGGGTACTCGCGATGAGAATGGCGATGCCATTGGTGAAACCGACCACAATGGGCCGGGGAATAAACTTGATGGCCGAACCCATGCCGGTGAGACCCATCGCTACCAGCAGAATGCCCGCCATCACGGTGCACATGAACAGCCCATCGACCCCGTGCACCGCAACGATCCCGGCGATCACCACCACGAACGCTCCCGTGGGCCCGCCGATCTGGGTCTTCGACCCGCCTAGCAGCGAAATCAGGAATCCGGTGACGATGGCGCAGTAAATGCCCGCTTGCGGCGACAGCCCGGACGCGATCGAGAACGCCATCGCCAGTGGCAGTGCCACCAGCCCGACCGTGATCCCAGCGATCACGTCGTGCACGAACTTGTTCAGATTGTAGTCAGGCAGACAGAGGACTGACTTCGGAAGCCAGCGTTCATCCAGGAAAACACGCGCCATTTAACTATTATGCCGCGGCTGGACGCAAATACTATATAAATTTCCCGCCCCCGCCGGCCGCGAGTTCATGTACGGTCGTCATCCGCGCCTCGCAATACGCTTCCGTGCGCTCATGACATTACCTGCACTCGCATGTTTCCCGGTATAATCCGCCGCGACCCGGAGGCGCAATGCCGATCCTGTTCCGAAATTCTCTTCTGTTCCTGTTCGCCTCGGCGATCCTTGCCGCCTGTGCGACCGCCCAGACCGCAGGCAAAGCTCCAGCCCACGTCGAAGTCGCTACCATCGAGCCTCGTCCAGCCGACGTCGCCACCCTTGATGGCCTGATCGCGGCGTACTACGACGTGATCTCCGGCCCTGCAGGGCAACCCCGCCAGTGGTCGCGGGATCGCACGCTATACATCCCCGAGATTCATTTCGTCGCCATGTCCGGTGCCAAGGATGGCAAACCGGCCGCTCGCACCATGACCCATCAGCAGTTCGTAGATTCGTCGAATGCCGGCCTGCTCGGTGGTTTCTACGAGAAGGAAATCCATCGCATCACCCAGCGCTTCGGCGATATCGCCCACGTCTTCAGTACTTACGAAAGTCGCCTCAAGGCCGACGGACCGGTGGTCGCGCGCGGAATCAATAGCATTGAGGCTTTTTGGGACGGGAAGCGCTGGTGGATCGCGTCCGCCATTTGGGACGAGGAGCGACCTGGCAATCCGCTACCGCCACAATACCTGCAGGGCGATGAATGAACTGCAGCACCCCGTTGGTCTGGCAGCGAGCACAAGGTGACTGCCGCGGGGAAGACCGGGAGTGCGCCGGCGGGGCGCACGGTCATCCTGTCCTGATCCGGATTTCGGAGGAACGGCCTTACCACACCCGGCATGCATTCGCGCGCACCATCGGCTGCCCCGCCTTGCATCCGAAAGCGTGCGCGAACTCCGACATGTTGCTGACCACGTTGTTGATGCGATAGCGGTTGAGCGAATGACCTTGCGTGAGAACCGCGGTGCGCGCCGCCTGTGGTCGCAGCTCTCCACACCACACGTTTGCATACGCCAGGAAGAAAGTCTGCAACTGCGTGACGCCGCCATCCGCCGCCGACTCGACGTCTTTGCCCTGCGACTTCAGCGCGCTCTGCAGGCCGGCGAGCGCAATGTGAACTCCACCGTTGTCCGCCGTGTCCTCGCCCAAAGAAAGCTTGCCGTTCTGCTTCACGCCCGCTTCCGGAACATCCTGCGTGTACTCGTCAGAGATGCAGCTGTCACGCTTTTCGTAAGCCGTCGAGTCGGAAGCCGTCCACCAGTCCTTCAGGTTTCCGGCGGAGTCGAACTTGCGCCCCTGGTCGTCATATCCGTGAATGATTTCGTGTCCGATCACTGCGCCGATTGCACCATAGTTGACGGCATCACTCAGGCTTGCATCGAAGAACGGGGGCTGCAGAATACCCGCTGGGAAATTGATGGTATTGGTCTGCGGATCCTCGTAGGCGTTTACCGTAGGCGGTGTCATGCCCCAGTGATAGCGATCCACGAGCTTTCCGATCTGCGATAGCCGGCGGTCAATCTCAAAACGGCTCGCGCGCTGCATGTTACCCAGAAAATCGTCACGCTTGATGTCGACCAAGGTGTAGTCCTGCCAATGGTCGGGATAGGCAATCTTGTCGACCTGCGCCGCGAGCTTAATGTGCGCCTTTTTCTTCGTCTCGGCTGACATCCAGTCGGCCGCATCAATCTCCTTGCCTAGCGCGCCTTCAATGGTCTTCACCAGTTGCAGCATCCGCTCCTTACTGGCAGGCGGGAAATAACGCGCCACATACGCCTGCCCCACGGCATCTCCCAAGTCGGTGTCAGCAAAAATTGAGCAGCGGCGCCAGCGCGGCATGATTTCCTTCGTGCCCGAAAGGGTGCGTCCGTAGAAATCAAAACTTTCCTCCACGAATGGCTGGGAAAGGGAAGATGCCGACAGGTGCAGCAATGAGTAGCGCAGATAGGCTCGCCAATGCTCCAGCGGCTCGGAAACGATCAGTTTCTCCACTCCACGAAAGAAATCCGGTGACAGCACCAGGTATTGCCCGGCGACGGGGGTGTGCATCGCCGCGAAGTAACGGGTCCAGTTGAAGGAGGGAGTCAGCGCCTGCACATCTTTCGCCGACATCTTGTGATTGATGTTCTTGGGATCGCGGCGTACCACAATATCCATGGCCGCTTTTGCCAGGGCGGTCTCCATGGCCAGCACAGAAACCGCGTCCGCCTCTGCCTGTTGCTTCCCTTCGCCGCTGAGTTCCAGCATGCGCGCCACGTGGGTTCGGTATTTCTCCCTGATTTCTTTCGACTTGTCGTCGTCGTTGAGATAAAACTCCCGCGACGGCATGTTCATGCCCGACTGATCGAGCGCGCCAATGTTCACGCTGGCATCGTCAAAGGACGGACCGTTATAAATTCCAAAGAGGATGCCCTGGTACTGTGCATCGATGAAGTTCAGGTTTGCGGGACGGATGATCTGGTGCAGGCTGGCAATGAGTTCTGGCAGCTGCGCCTTATCTTTCAGCGCGAAGATCTGATCCAGGACAGGCTTTAGCGGAGTAATTCCAGCCTGGTTGATGGCCGCCTCATCCATGCACGAGGCGTAGTGGTCGCCCGCCTTCTGGTCGGCCGCGCTCCGGCTCGATGACGGAGCCGCAGCCTGCTCCAGGGTGTTATGGATGGCCGCAATATTCCAGATAGCCAGCTTGTTGAACGTCCCCCAGCTCGCCTGGTCCGCGGGAATTGGATTCGCCTTCACCCACTTACTGCAGGCGTATTGGAAAAAGTCGTTGCACGGGTCGAGCGCTTTGTCGACCTGATCCGGGCTGAAGCGCTCTAGATCCGGCATGGCGCTCTCATCCGTGGGGGAAGCAGGCTGGGCAAGCGCAACCAGGGAAAACAGTAGAATCGCGGGCAGGACGTACGAGCGCATGGGAACACTCCGTTTTTGATGACGCAAGAACAGTAGACGGAAGAACACCAGAATGGTAACCCTCAACACCCCTCTGTGATGCGAGCGGCCATGGACCGGGTCGTTGGCTTGTTTGCGCGGGATTACGGACCCGAGGAGACCCTCAAATAGTTGAAAACACAAGGGCGGAACCGCCCGGTCCGAAATCAATACGGGCGTAGCCTAATCGTAACTTTCCTTATCGAGCTAAAACGCATCATACTGCAGTGATGGACGTACAAGCACTCCTATCCGATTTCTTGCGCCCTGTGGCCTTAGGCACCGGCGCAGTTCTTGCTGTCATCGTCATCCTTGGCCTCCGGATGCCGAGCCGCGCTAAAGTGAACCAGCGGCCGTCGCGCCCCCGCTAAGTCATACTTCTCACACAACTTAGAGAGCCTCCGGGCTGGTCCCCCTTCAATCCTCCGCTTCCGCCTGCCTATAATTTGACTGCCTTTCGCAGCGCATGAGATAGTGGCTCGCTTCTCAAAACTCTGCGCAGCCTACACGGAACCAACATTTCTGGAGCCCGTTGCCCCGAATGGTCCGACTCATTCCCAAAGACACAAGCTTTTTCGAGATGTTCACCGCGATGTCGAACAACGTCATCGACGCCGCCCGGGCGCTCGTCGATTTGTTTGCCGACTACCAGAACGTGGAAGGCAAGATCGAACATATCCGGCACATCGAGCATAAGGGCGATGAGATGACGCACTCGATCATGCGCAAGCTCAATCAGACCTTCATCACCCCTTTCGACCGGGAAGACATTCACACCCTGGCTTCCTCCCTCGATGACGTGGTCGACTTTATCAATGCCGCCTGCGCCCGAATCTTGATGTACCGGATTACGGATCCGCCGGCGGAAGCGGGGCAGCTAGCCCGGTTGATCCTGGCACAGTGCGAGGAACTGGAGAAGGCGGTCTCCCACCTCCAGAAGAGTGATGATGTGCTCAAACATTGCGTGGAGATCAACCGCCTGGAAAATGAAGCGGACCAGGTGTGCCGAGTAGCAATTGCCCGCTTATTCGACCACGAGACCAACCCCATCACGCTGATCAAGATCAAGGAACTGCTCGAGTTTCTGGAAACTGCGACCGACAAGGCGGAAGATGTCGCCGACGTGCTCGAAACGGTCGTTCTGAAGAATGCCTGACGTCGTTTATCTCCGATCACAGGAACCTAACGGGTGAGTTCGAACCTTCTGCTCCTCATCATTACGGTCCTGGTGGCGCTGACCTTCGACTTTCTCAATGGGTTTCATGACGCCGCTAACAGCATCGCGACCGTCGTTTCCACGCGTGTGCTATCGCCCAAGCTGGCGGTGGCATGGGCCGCCTTTTTTAATTTCGTCGCCGCTTTTTTCCTCGGTACCGCCGTCGCCAAGACTATCGGCAAAGGCATGGTCCAGATTGATTCGGTCACTCAGTATGTCGTCATCGCGGGCCTGCTGGGGGCAATTGTGTGGGACCTGCTCACCTGGTGGTGGGCATTGCCAACCTCCTCTTCGCACGCGCTGATTGGAGGCTACGCCGGAGCGGCCATCATGCGTTCCGGGTTCCACGTCATCATCGTCGAGGGCTGGTATAAGACCCTCATCTTTATCGTGGTCGCGCCCATCATGGGGTTGGTGCTTGGCTTTACGTTCATGGTGGCGATCTTCTGGTTGCTGCGCAACAAGCCGCCCCGGCGGATCGACGCTTGGTTCCGCAGGCTGCAACTATTGTCCGCCGCGGGGTACAGCCTCGGCCATGGTGGCAATGACGCCCAGAAAACCATGGGGATTGTAGCCGGCGCTTTGTATAGCGCGAAGTACATGAGCGCCGCCGATATGGCGGGCAACTGGGGACACTTTCACTGGCCCATCATTCTCGCCGCCCACACCGCGATCGCGCTGGGAACTTATTTCGGAGGCTGGAGGATCGTCCACACCATGGGTTCGCGCATCACGAAGTTAAGGCCGGTGGGCGGCTTTTGCGCGGAAACCGCCGGGGCGATCACTTTATTTGCAACCGCATTGGCGGGGATTCCGGTCAGTACGACCCATACCATCACCGGAGCCATTATCGGAGTGGGTGCCACCACCCGGCTGTCGGCGGTTCGTTGGGGCATCGCGCGCCGGATTGTCTGGGCTTGGATCCTCACGATACCAGCCTCCGCGTTCGTGGCGGCTGTCGTATTCGCGATCGTGCGCTGGATTCATCCAGGAGCGTAGAAGACCAGTTGCTGGTTTTCAGTTACCCCCGACAACCCGGGAACTAACAACCGATTTCCTACGGGTCCCAAACCGCGCTGCCGAAGCCGGCTTTGCGCGCCCTTTCCTGCATCTGCTCCAGGTTTTTCTTCTGCTCGTCGAGTTGGCCCTGTAGTCGCTGCACTTCCTGCTGCTTTTGCGCCTGAGCCTTGTTGTACTCGACCCCGTTGCTATAGGCGTTCGCCTCGACAAAATGGATGGAGCCGTTCAGCTTCTCGAGGTGGTTCTTCAGGTCAGCCACGGCCGCCTTCTGCTGGGTAATGGCTGCTTTCCACTGGTCACCCGTTTTCACAACGTCCCCGGCCGCGGGCGGCCCAGAGATCTCGCCGCGAGACCCGTTCCCCGAAAGCGCGTTACCAGTCGAAGATTCGGGCGTCGCTTCAGGGTGTTCCGGCATTTCTTCATTGGTAACGATCTTCTTGGCTTTAGCCGGTGCGTTCTTGGTTTGCTGCTTTTCGCGTTGTTTGCGGGCAATTGCGCCAAGAGAAGGCGCATCCGCGGACTGGCCGGAACTAACCGCCGTGAACGCGAATAGAACGCCCGCCAGCAGGACGGGCCATTGGACGTAGCGAGCGCAGTGAGGAAACAGCCGCATAGGGCCTCGCATCGGGTTCGTGGCACAAATCGTAAGCTGAAACGCGTAGCCGGCGAAGTTACCTTTGGGCACGCCCTGACGCTCACTGCGGTGCAAGCATCGAGGTGTGCGAGAGGAATCCCACCCTCACGAAAATGCTGCAGGATTGCACATTCCCTCCGTGGGCAAACCGCGCCGTGCTCACAGATCTCCCAAGTCAGCGTCCATCAGGAGGATGGGAGTACTCACTCTCGCCAGGCGGAGCCGTCCCCGTGAACCCCACAAAGACATTGCTGACTTCTTTCTTGTTCGCAACCGCCCTGCACGCGCAGGCGCCAGTCGGCCCAGCCGCGCTCGCCGACGCCGATGAGGTTCGCCTGGGCCAGGCCCTGGCCGACAAGTTTATGGAAGAAGAAGGTATGGCGCCGACGCCCCAGACCAGGAAGATCGACGAGTATCTCCAGACCATCGGAGACCGCGTTGCGGCCCATGCGCAGCGCAAGATTCCGTATCACTTTCGCTTCGACCCCAGTCCTTCATTTCGCAGCGCGGTAGGATTGCCGGGAGGACAGGTTTTCGTGGGCGCGGGCATCCTCGCCTACATGGACAGCGAAGATCAGCTCGCCATGGTCCTCGGACACGAAATCGAACACATCGACCTGAACCAGTGCCGCGACCGACTCATCAAGGTTCTTGCGGACGAACACCTCATTACCAGCGATGCTGACAAATTGAAGGTCGAGCCCTTCTTGCCAGGCTACGGGCGCGAGGGCGAACTGGCGGCAGATCGTGAGGGGGTGAAACTCGCCATGGCTTCGGGATACTCGGCAGAGGCTGCCATCCGCCTGTTGCAGACCTATATCATTCTGGGCGAGAACATGCCCAACACACCCAAGGAAGCAAAAGAAAGCCTCGAGCGCCGGATCGCCCAGATTCGCAGTGTCAGCTCCGAGAGCAAGCTTCCGAAGCCGGCGGCTGAAAGGCCGCTAGCCCTGCCGTAGCGTCTGCGGCCCGTTATCGTAGCGAGCTCAGCTCGTGTCCCACGAACCACAGTGTGTTCCGCAAGCCACGCGGGCGGAGTGTTTCCCCTCCAGCAACTCTCGCCGAATCAATGCGTTTCTCAATGGCGTCGGCCGTGCCAGTAGTGTCTCCGACTGGGGAACCAGCAACGGGAGGCAATATGGCAAACTTCACTCAGCTTCACCTCGGCAACAACTCACCAGAAGATCGGGCGAAATCCAATCAGGGCAACCAGGCCAAGAACTCCTTATCCAGGGAGAAAACTCTGTTCGGAGCGGGCCTGCTGGCCATTACGGCTATGTCGGGAGTTTTCCTGCTCATCGCAAATGGTTGCTCGAAGGGATCTTCGAAGGCCGCGCCGGTCAGCCTGGAGCAACCCGGATCCATGAACCAGAACGCGGTGAATCCGGCGCCCGTGGTCGCAACTGTGCAAACGCCGGCAGTGAATCCGAAACCGACTAAGAAACGGGTTCAACGGAGTGCACCGATGACGACTTACAGTGAACCGGCGTACGGCGTGTCTTTTCGCTATCCGAAGACATACATCCTCAAGACGGGCGAAGAATCCCAACTCAACGTCGCTGGCCTGGGGCCGGTGCAGACAAATTTCGTGCAGCCCGGCGGCGTGAACGTGGCTGCGATCGAGTTGCCGCGCAGTTCCTATCCCGGAACCGACTTCACGGCCGGCTTCTTGACCCTGAGCGTAAACTCCTCGTTGTCCCAGGAACAGTGCGAGCAGTTTGCCTCACAGATAATCGAACACCCAGACAACGAGGCCGGCTCGCTCTCGAAAGTGAAGATCGCGGGCAGAGAGTACGCCATGATGGAAGACTTCGGAAGCTCAGCGAAGAACGAGCCTCAGCGGAAGTACTTCCACTACTTCGAGAATGCGAATTGCTATGAATTCAGCCTGGGCTTGAGCACCGTCGACGACAACCTGGCGGGACTGAAACCCGTGAATCGTTCGCTGGTCTTCGGGCGGTTGGAGCAGATTCTCGCCAGCGTGAGAGTGCAGCCGATCGCCGTTCCGGAAGTGGCGAAAGATGCGCCAGTGCATCCCATCGTCGAAGGCGGCAAGGAATAGCGGGAACCCGAACCGCGCGAAAGCAAACCCCATGGCCACGCAGAACTCGGCGTGGCCATGGGCCTTTCTTGGCAAACATTGCATGCGGGAAATCTGACCTCCCAATCCTCAAGCAAATACACAGTAGTTCCTGTTTCTGAGGCATAAAAGCACCCTCCGGCATCGAATCTAGAAAGGAGGTCTATCATGTACGTCATTACTGGAGCCACCGGCCATACGGGAAGCACCGCAGCCAGGACTCTTCTATCCCGCGGGCAGAAAGTACGGGTGATCGGCAGGAGCGCTGATCGCTTGCGGAATCTCGCCAGCGTGGGCGCCGAGCCTTTCGTGGCAGATGTCACAGACACCAAGCGGCTTACTGAGGCCTTTCAGGGGGCGCAAGCAGCTTACACGTTAATTCCGCCCAATCTCAGCAGTAACGACTTCCGCGGATTTCAGGAACAGGTGAGTGACGCGATCGCGACCGCTGCCACCAACGCCAAGCTAAAGTTCGTGGTTTCACTCAGCAGTATCGGAGCCGACAAGACCAGTGAAACAGGCCCCGTGGTCGGCTTACATAATTTCGAGCAAAAACTGAACCGTATTGAAGGCGCCAACGTGCTTCACCTGCGCGCCGGCTACTTTATGGAGAACACGCTGGCGCAAGTCGGCGCCATCCAAACGATGGGCAAGGCAGCTGGTCCGCTGAGCCCAGACTTGAAGCTTCCGATGATCGCCACCCGTGACATCGGGACCGTCGCGGCCGAGGCGCTTCTGCAACTGAACTTCCAAGGCAAGCAGACGCGCGAAGTCCTGGGCCAGCGCGACCTCAGCATGGCCGAAGCAGCCTCTGTCATCGGCAAGGCGATCGGCAAACCCAACCTCGAGTACGTCCAAATGCCCGACCAGCAGATGCGTAGCGTTCTCGTGCAAATGGGCATGTCGCAGAGTTTCGCCGACCTGATTCTGGAAATGGCGCACGCGCTGCACACCGGCCACATGCGCGCTCTGGAACCTCGTTCCCCCAAAAACACAACCCCGACCTCTTATGAGCAGTTCGTGACCGAAAACATCGTGCCGCTCTTCCAAAAGCAAACGACCGCAGCATAAGCAGCACTGGCACCACGCTAGGTACAGAACAATTAACCCACCCACCTCGACAAACTGGCCACGTTCCTCGCGGAGCGTGGCCTCTTTTGTGTCGCAACAATGGAAGTCAGCCAGGAAGTCGAGATTCGTCCGGATTGAGTCGAGTTTTTACAGAGGACCCAACTGTCCATCAACTAATGCAAAAACATTAGAGTCATCGGACTCGCCGCCTTGTACCATGACCGACCCATGGGGTTGAGCATTCCGCAAAAAACCTGGCTGGTTCGCGGCCTTGTTGTGGTCCTCGTCTTATACGGAGCGTATGCCGGCTATGTCGTGTGGGCGATGCGACAGCCGCCCGAAACCTTCGCGCGTGTCATGTCCCACATGCCTGGCCCGGCGGTTTTCCTGACCCTGCCCTTCGAGACGTTCTGGACCCACGCTCGCGCCGGCGAATTGCGTCCCGGTGACGCCGCCCCCGATTTCTCGTTGCTCAGACTCGACAAGAGTGAGAGGGTCCAGTTGTCGTCGCTGACCGCCAGGCAGCCGGTCGTCCTCGTCTTTGGCAGCTACACTTGACCGCCGTTCCGGCGGGAGGTTCCCGCCCTCAACCAGCTGTATGACGAATACAACGGCAAGGTCTCCTTCCTGGTGGTTTACATTTTGGAGGCTCATCCCAGCGACGTATGGCAAATGCAGAGCAACATTAAAGACAATGTCGTCTTCGCCAGCCCGAAGAATGAAGAGGAGCGCGGGTTGGTGGCAGGATCTTGCGTCCGCAAGCTTGGCATCAAGTTCCCCGCGGTGCTCGACGAATTCGGCAACTCGACCGAGCGCGCGTATACCGGATGGCCCGACCGCCTCTATCTCATCGACACCACCAGCCACGTCGTCTATAAGAGCAAGCCGGGCCCATTCGGTTTCAAGCCCGACGACCTGCGCGCCGCGCTCAGCAAACTGGTGAAGTAAGGCGCACTTTCCGAGGCAGCAACCGGCGTATCCCCGGGTGTGTGGTGCGTCCTCGCCCTCCGACGCAGGCGGAGTGTGTCTCTACCCTCGTCCGCCGCTTCCGGCGAAAAAAGAAAAGCCGCAGAACCTCTGCGGCAGTCCTTACGCAGCGCACTGAACTCGCTGTCTTACTTGTTGCTTGCCTTGTCGCGCGCAATGCTGCGGCTGATACGATTCTGCTGGCGGTTGATGCCGCGCTGCTCGGCCTTGGTCAGATGCCCGTTGTGCTTGGCCATGTCGGCCTGCTCCCGGTTCCGCACCGCAGTCTCGCGCTTCTCCAGGTGGGTAGCCTGCTTCGAAGTCAGGGTGCCTTTTGCTACGCCGTTGCCGATGCGCTTTTGCTGATTGGCTTCCCGACGATTTACCTGGTTCACGCGCGGATGGCCAGGATCCACCACGCCCGGTCCCCCGCCCGAAGTATTGCTGGTTGTGGATTGCGCAGCAGCGGAACCCACAAACATCAGTCCCCCCACCGCGAGGATTGCAAGCGAGCTAGCAATTTTGTTGGTCATGCGGATTCAAAACCCCCGGGGCAGAGACTAGTTCCTGAACTGGCCCGCGGCGAGGTTACGAAGGTGACGGGCCGGTAGTCACTGTCCCGCAATCGGCGCGGTCCACCTCTCTCCCGCACCTTGGGAAAAGGAAGGGTATACACAATCTCGAAGTGCCCGGTCCATGTAGGGCTTGGGCCCGTCATGCCAGGATCACGCTCGCCGTTCAGTACTCTCCATATCTTCCTTTAACCGACTCCAGCAGCTTCAGCGAGTCATACCCGACACCGTCCTTGAACACAATCTCCACATTTTCCACATCCGCGATCCGCGTCGCGGGATTGCCCTTCACCACAACCAGGTCCGCATTCTTGCCCACTGCCACGCTGCCGATCTGGTCCTGCCGGCCGAGATAAGTGGCTCCGTTCAAGGTCGCAATCTTAATTGCCTCTACTGGGGAGAAGCCGGCTTCGACGAGAAGTTCGATTTCCCTTTGATCGCCGAACCCCGGCACGACTCCTCCATCGCCCGTCGGGTCCGGGCCCGCCAGCAGTAAGCCGCCAGCGGCCACGAAGGCATGCTCGAGTTGCATGTCCCGCTGGATGAGCATCGGCCAGTCATCGTCCGTGAACTCCACGGAACTCGAGGCCGCTCCCTCCTTCGCCGGCTTCTGGCGCCGGTACAAATACGCCTCACGCGCTTGTGGAGACAGCGCATCCAGCATCGCCTGCCTCAGCGGCGGCCGGCCCGGCATGCCGCCGCTTTCGAACACTGGCAGCGTCGATGTCACGGCGACGTGATGCTTCACCAAGGTCTCAATCAGATCCTTCGCCTCGGCACTCTGCGGCGCCATCTGCTTCAGCGTCGGCACGCCCGCACCTTCGCTGCACACATCTGGCTTCTTGCCCGCATCGAGTTGCGTGTTGACGAAAAATCCGTGCTCCAGGTCGTCGATCCCCAACTCGGCCGCTTCCTTGTAGGTTACCGAGCACAAGTGTCCCGTTATTTTGATATTTCGCTTGTGCGCCTCCTCGATGGCAGCCTTCAATTCCGCGCGCGTAATGTTCATGTACGCTTTGAACGACGTGACGCCCCGGTCCGCCCAATAATTGACGAACTGCCGCGCTTCTTCTGGACTACTCAACTGGTGCATCTGGAGAAAGTAGCTGTCCGCGCCTTCCAGGTATGGGCCTGTCACATCGAGATGCGGTCCCGGCAGATGCCCCGCGTCGATCTCGCGCCTCAGGTTAAGATCCGAATATGTCTCAACACTGCCAGTCGTGCGCATCGTCGTCACGCCCCCCGCGAGGTAAAGGCGCGGAGCCGAAAACGTCATCTGCGGAACCAGCAATGGTTGCTCTCCGTGCCACTGGCTATCAAGGTTCGGCCTGGCTACGTAGAAGAGATGATTGTGCATGCCGACCAGCCCCGGCATGACGGTGTAGCCTCGGAGATCGAGAACCGTCGTGCCCTTCGCCGCAGGCACCTCAGCGCCCGGTTGGATGGCGCTGATTTTTCCGTCTTCCAGCACAACGTTCTGATCCTCCACAGCCGCGCGTCCGGTCCCGTCCACGATCCTGACGTGTGCCAAAATGATTTTCGGCGCCTCCACTCGGACATAGTTCTTTACGTCCTTGGATAGCGTAGCGGGCTGTTGAGCTTGAAGACTCGACAGAGAGAAGAAGACTGCACCTAGCAGGACGCGAAGACGGCACATGTGGTTTTCCTCGAGAGCCGCTCATTTTAGCTGAACGTGGCGTACACCCCGCAGTGGTATACGCAATTCGATGCAGACCTTTTAGCAGCAAGCATTTCCGAGGCATCGCTGCATGGCCTCGAGTGGGCACCCCCTGCGACTGTTCAAAAACTAGTCGTACCTCAGAGCACTTTCTACCACTGTGCATTTTCGCTGCGATCTGTCGAAGTTTCTCCCAAGTGCTTGACGGTATTATGCTTCGAACCGATGAGCGAATTCGGCAACTGAATTGCTTTCAACCCCTATGGAAGGAACGTTCCGTAGCATCGTCTCAACGGGAGGAATCTATGGACCGCGACAGGCCGCAGCTTCGGAAGCATTGGCAGGAGCTCGCAGCAGAGGCTGCGACGGAAATTGACAATGGCAGGTTGATGGAACTGATTGAAGAGCTTTGTCAGGCGCTAGACACCAGCCATAAACAGCGCCCGAGCGTAATTCTGCCTACAGAAGACTGTGTATAGCGGCATTTGTCCTCCCGTGGCATCCTTGAACTCGTGACTGTAGTTCCCATGCTCGAGGACAGGATACGGGATCTGTGCGCTAAGGCCATCTCGGCCGACGACTCCGAGGCGGAGAAGATCCTCGAACAACTAAGAGCGGCTCTCCGCGAACACTCCCGATTCACCAGGCAAATGACGAGCGCAGCGCTTCAACGGGAGACCTCGTCTCCTCTGGTAAGCAAAGCGTCAAAATAGGTTTTTAGTTTTATCCGTAGCTTTCCAGGTTTGATAACTTTCTAATTTCGCGATCGGCGTGTAGTTCCCCCTCTTCTGCTTGCTCTCCGGCTTCTACCCGATTGATACTCACTCCGCACCGAGGTACTGTGGTTTCACGACGGAAACAACTAACCCGCGCCGGAGCCATAGCCCAACCCACACCGGCGCGGGGTGTGTTTTTACGGTCGCGAACTGGTTCCAGTGACAAGTTCCTTCTTGCATTGCGATTGTTGGGCATCAAAGGTGTTGACAAGCTCCATCAGCCGCGTCGCACTCTGTTCCTGGGCGGCCTGCTCGCAAAGCTTAACGGATCTTCTGGCTATTATTCTCTTCCATGACCCCCCGGAGTGTCTTCGTAGCAAATAGCGCCGCGGCTTTCAATAGGGGATTCGTTGAATTCTCTTCCGGGGTTTCCTATGGTGGGTGCGCGACGCTGCCATGGCGAGCGCCGCTACGCGAGTACGCGGTTTAGCGCCTCGCGGAGCTCATCCTCTAGTACCGCCCTTCGCGGATCCAGAGCCTAACCTGTTCTTCGACGGAAAAAACCTTGCCCGGATCGATTGCGAACCTCGATTCCAGCGCAAATGCGTGGGTCTCGAGCGGAACGGTGAAATGCGCGTTGGTCCGAAGAAAGGCCCGGACGAATAAATCCGTGTAGGGCTGCAGGCCAAGGATATGAAACTGCACGGCGTGTACAAGCCCATGAAACAGGGTGCGCTCGATGATCAGATCATTGAAGACGATAACGTCCACAAACGTGAGCGAAGCCATGCGGGTCAGCTCCGGCAGATTGTCGATCCCCAGCGTGCGCGCTTCCAGGTAAAACGGGGGAGGGGGAAGGCGCCGGCCGTGGAGTTCAACGGTACGGACCCCATCGAGAAGGCTGGATGAGAAAAAGGGCGCCAGAATCTCTGTCTGGCGAGTGGTCAGAGGCGCCCCGCTGCGGCGATAGATCTCCCGCTGGTCCCACAAGTACCCGGCGACCCGCTGTACCGCCTGCAGCACTCGCGATTCCGGCAGGCTCGCCGAATCCGCCGGCATCTCGCTTTGGATCGAGAGGTAGTACTCACTTAATGCGATGGCTGTGCCAATAGTTTTGCGCAGGACGTCCTTCTCGCCATAACGGGCCAAATCTTCGACGGAAAAGCGCAAGCGAAGACGGTCGGTCGCGCACTGCGCGCTCAGCAGATCCAGCTGCGCATGGCGCAGGTCCGCATTCATCTGGACGATCGCTACCCGATCGTCCGGGTCATTCCACGAATACATCTGTGCACTCCTTTGTCGGGGCAATGCGGGTCTATACGAGAAACCGGGATGGGGCCTATAGTTTTTGCTATTATGTATACGCTGTTAAGTGTACAGTGTCAACGATATTAAACCGCTGTAATAAGGCTTTTACAACACTTTTTGCGGAGATAGCGGGATGCCCAGGCACGCCGACCCGGAACTGGAAAAGCGCGTTCTCGATGCTGCTCAGAAGCTGTGGCGCGGTGGCGGCGATAAAACTCTGAGCATGCGCGCCCTGGCCAAAGCGGCACGCACCAACACTCCGGCCATTTATCGGCGCTTCAAAAATCGCAAAGACATCCTGCGAGCCCTGTTGCTTCGCGCGCGCACCAAGCAAGTCGAGGCGGTCCAGTCGGCGCGTTCGCTCGAAGAGGCCATTGATCTGTTTATCGACTTCGCCCTGCGCAACCCGTGGGAATACGAACTGTATTACCTGCCGGAACTTGAGCAGCTTCGCCCGGCCGTGTCGCGCTCTCCGGAAATCGGCCCCGGATTCATCTGGTTGCAGCAACAACTTGCGGAGCGACTGGGCGGATCTCCCGACGAGCACGCGTCGTTGGCCTTAGCGTTGTGGGGCCTGGCGCACGGAACCGTGATGCTGCTGATTTCGAAAGTAGTCCCACTAACCCGCGCGGCCGAATTACGCGCCGGGTGCAGGCAAGCGATCAAGGTATTGCTGAGAGGGGCAGAGAAGACTTCCCGCTAGGCGGCGCCCCCCCACTCGTAATTGCGGCGGCGGCCCGTCGATTATTTTAACTGCCGAAATTCCCCTTGGGAATCGCACATGTTCGGGATGGGAAAAGGCTGGCCCCCCGCGGCACACAATCTTTTCCGGGACCTGCTGATTGCACTCCATGCCCAACCGCGAGACTCACCGACACGCTCGTCATGTTCGTTCGTCACCGACAGCAAAATGTCAATGCGGCGATGCTCGTGGCAGTAGGCTTTCGCATGTCCATCAACTCTGCCGTACTCGCCGAGTATCACTTACCGACTCCGTCAGACCGGAACTGTATCCGAGAGCGCGCTTTGGCGCTGCTAAGAACAGCAGTAGGATCTCCAACCGCGAACTTCCGTCCGGATCAGTGGGAAGCGATCGATCGCATCCTGAAGCGCGAGCGCCTGCTCGTAGTCGAACGCACAGGATGGGGCAAGAGCAGTGTCTATTTCCTGGCGACTCGCCTGCTCCGAGACAAGGGGATGGGCTGCACGTTGCTGGTTTCCCCTCTTCTCTCGCTCATGCGGAATCAGCTTGAAAGTGCCCGTCGCATCGGCTTGCGGGCTGAAACCATCAATTCTGCCAATGTTTATGAATGGCGCCGTGTTCAGGACGACCTTCGCCGGGATCGGGTGGACATACTGCTGATTTCTCCAGAGAGACTGGCCGACGAAGATTTCTTGATCGAGGATCTCTTGCCGATTGCAGCCCGAGTTGGCCTTTTTGTGGTAGATGAAGCGCACTGCATTTCTGACTGGGGTCATGATTTCCGGCCTGACTATCGAAGAATCATTCGTGTTTTGCGCGCGCTTCCTCCCAACGTTCCCGTTCTCGCCACCACGGCCACAGCAAATGACCGAGTAGTCGCTGATCTCCAGGAGCAACTCGGGCCTGACTTGACAACCATGCGGGGGCCGCTTGTGCGTGAAAGCCTCAACCTTGGGAACATCGTCCTTCCGGAGAAGGCAGCCCGAATGGCGTGGCTTGCGCATCATGTCCCGCAAATGCCAGGGAGTGGCATTATCTATACCCTAACTAAAAAAGACGCAGAGAACCTAGCCAGCTGGTTGCAGTCCTGCCGAATCAACGTGATGCCTTATCACGCGAAGTCAGAGGATCGGGAACGACTGGAGGAACTTCTGCTTCGCAATGAAGTGAAGGCTCTGGTGGCGACGGTTGCGCTCGGAATGGGTTTCGATAAACCCGATGTCGGCTTTGTCATTCACTTTCAACGACCCGCTTCAGTGGTTCACTACTACCAACAGGTTGGCCGCGCCGGCAGGGCCGTCGACAAGGCGCATGGAGTTCTTCTTAGTGGATCTGAGGACGACGAGATCGCGGAGTATTTTATCGACACAGCATTTCCCAATGAGGCTGAGATCGAGGTGGTTCTTCGCGCCTTACGCGCTACGGACGCAGGGCTCAAGCATTCCGATCTCCAGCGGCAACTGAACCTCACCGCTAAGAAATTGCAGAAAACTCTCGCGTTCCTACTGCTGGAATCGCCGTCCCCAATCCAAAAGATTGATGGCCGTTATTTCCGCAATCCTGTGAACTGGCAGATGCCGCGTGAACGAGTCGCAAGAATTGCAGATTTGCGCCACAAGGAACACCAGCGCATGAGCGAATACCTGGAAACCAGCGAATGCCTGATGCAGTTCTTGTCGATGGAGTTGAATGATCCTGCAGCTCGGCCCTGCGGTAAGTGCACCAATTGCAGACATACCCCTCTGCCAACCGAAGTGCCGGCAGAATTAGGCCGCGAGGCTGCAGCCTTCCTTGAGAATTTGAAATTCGTAATTCAACCAAGGAAGGAATGGCCAGGGAGCGTGGTCTTTGAAGGGCAGCGAGGAGGAATCGATCAGGAAATGCAGATTCAGCCCGGCCGCACTCTTTGCCGATGGGGAGATCCCGGCTGGGGGGATCTGGTGAAACGAGACAAAAAATATACGGGCAGGTTTGCAGACGAGCTCGTCATGGCATCGGTCAAATTAATTCGTGAACGATGGAACCCGCAACCTGCACCGACATGGATTACATGCGTTCCGTCTCGCCGGCATCATACACTTGTTCTCGATTTTGCGCGGCGTTTGGCCGCTCAACTTCATATTCCGTTCGTGGAGTGCGTTCGCAAAGTTCAGGAAACTAAGTCCCAGAAAACGCGCCAGACTAGTGTTAAGCAGGTGAAAAACCTTGAGGGAGCTTTCGAAGTGACCGGCGTCCTGGTTCGGCCAGGTTCAGTTTTGTTAGTCGACGATATGGTGGATTCCAGGTGGACACTCACCATCATCGGATTTAAGTTACGCAAAGCCGGCAGCGGGCTTGTGTTTCCGTTTGCGCTTGCCGACTCGTCGTCGCAGAGTGGAGACTAGAGGCGCGATGGATTCGGCCCCAACTCCGGATACGCAGACGATCCTTCTGTTGTGTGCCAGGCTCGGCCAAGGCGATGATTCCCTTCCGGTCCTGACTGCGAAGCAATATTCCATTTTTGCGAAGTGGCTGCACGAGCGTTCCCTGCGGCCTGCAAGCCTTCTGCACCATGATGGCCGGAAACAATTAGCCGATCTCCAGGTGAAGGGCGTCGATCGGGAACGGGTTGAGCGCCTACTGGATCGCGGCGGGATGTTGGGGCTCATGGTTGAACGCTGGACGCGCAGTGGGATCTGGACCGTCAGCCGCGAAGACCAGCACTACCCACCGCGCTACCACACTGGTCTTCAGCAGGCCGCGCCTCCGATTCTCTATGGAGTAGGTGAACCCCTTTTGCTGCAAAAGGGCGGGTTGGCAATTGTGGGATCAAGGCACGCTTCGGAAGAAGACCTGGCATTCGCCCAGCGCTTGGGAACAGCGTGCGCGAAACAAAATGTGCCGGCAATTTCGGGCGCTGCAAAGGGAATCGACGCCGAGTCCATGACGGCAGCGATCAACCAGGGAGGCGCCGCGATTGGCGTTCTCGCCGAGGGACTGGGCCGGGCCGCGGTTGCGGCTCCATATCACGATGCGATTCTGGAAGGACGGCTGACGCTGATCTCCCCTTACGAGCCGGAGTCACGATGGTTCACTTACACCGCGATGGAAAGAAACAAACTGGTTTACGCTCTGGCTGACGCCGCAGTCGTGGTCGCCTCGTCCGATGAACAAGGGGGAACGTGGGCAGGAGCAGTGGAAGCCTTAAAAATGGGCCAGATTCCAATCTATGTGAAAGCGTTCGGGAGAGTCTGTTCTGGCAATCAAAAATTAATCGAAGCAGGCTGCTACGAGTTTCCTTCTGACGCTCTCGACAATGTGCAGCGACTATTCAACAATTCACCTCGCAGCTTACGCCTTTTCGACAACAAAGATCAGCGCACAGAAACTCAAAGTGCGGAAACCGCCGTGGAGGCGGATTTAAATATGGCTACTGACGTTCAGCGTGACCTAACTCCGGTGAAAACACAATCAAGCATTGTCGATTGCGAAAGGGTTGTTGATTGCGACATGTATAGTCACTTTCTCGAAGTTATTGTGGGCGTGCTCGCAGAGCCGTTGGACAAAAAATCTATCGCTGAAAGATTGAACGTGTCGGCGCCACAAGCGACAACGTGGCTGAAACGGGCAGTCCAGGAAGAGAAAGTTCAAAAGCTCGGGAGAAAACCGGTGCGCTACGCCCGATCAGTCCGGGAGCCTTCCTTATTCACTGAGCCGCAGGATTGAACGCCGGATCGAAGGTGGTAAAGGAAAAGGCCACATTCGTTAAAATGTGGCCTTTATTTATGCCGGCAATTACCTACTCTCCCACACACTTTCGCGTGCAGTACAATCGGCCCAGCGGGGCTTAACTTCCGTGTTCGGGATGGGAACGGGTGGAACCCCCGCGGTAAGATCACCGACAACTTGATCGCGCGCACACCGCGCGAAGCTTTTCGCCGTCAGCTCTTAGCCTCTAGCAGAAAATCCCAAACCCATGGGATTCACGGCTAAGAGCCAAAAGCTGATAGCTGAATTTCTCAAAGATCGTGAGGTCGATGCCTCACAACTGAATAGATTGGGTGACTTTTGCAGTCACTACTTCGGCTTTTCGTCGGCGCCCAGCGTCGGTGTTTGGATTCTGTTTCCACCCAGTTTCTGGCGGAGCTAGAACTCGTCTTCGATCTCAGTCCAGGTTCTGACTGAAGATCGACGACCAACGACCGACGACTGGTTTACTGCACCGAGTAAATTTTATGGTCAAGCCGAACGGGCGATTAGTACTGGTAAGCTACACGCATCACTGCGCTTCCACTTCCAGCCTATCAACCAGGTAGTCTTCCTGGGCCCTTCTTATCCCTTACGGGTTGGGAGATCTCATCTTGAGGAGTGCTTCCCGCTTATATGCATTCAGCGGTTATCACAACCGAACTTCGCTACCCAGCCATGCCGTTGGCACGACAGCTGGAACACAAGAGGTTCGTCCATCCCGGTCCTCTCGTACTAAGGACAGGTCCTCTCAAATCTCCTGCGCCCACAACAGATAGGGACCGAACTGTCTCGCGACGTTCTGAACCCAGCTCACGTACCGCTTTAATAGGCGAACAGCCTAACCCTTGGAACCTTCTACAGCTCCAGGATGCGATGAGCCGACATCGAGGTGCCAAACCGGAGCGTCGATATGAACTCTTGGCTCCGATCAGCCTGTTATCCCCGGCGTACCTTTTATCCGTTGAGCGATGGCCCTTCCATGCAGAACCACCGGATCACTAACGCCTACTTTCGTACCTGCTCGTCTTGTAGGACTCGCAGTCAACCACGCTTATGCGTTTGCACTCGTCGGCTGATTTCCAAACAGCCTGAGCGTAGCTTCGCGCGCCTCCGTTACAATTTAGGAGGCGACCGCCCCAGTCAAACTACCCGCCTTACTATGTCCCTCTCCCGGATCACGGGAGTAGGTTAGAACCACAGAACTCGCAGGGTGGTATCTCACCGGTGGCTCCTCCAAGCCCGAGAGCCTGGAATCAAAGCCTCCCACCTATCCTGCGCAGCAAGTGCCATAGTTCATAGTAAAGGTGTAGTAAAGGTGCACGGGGTCTTTCCGTCTAGTTGCGGGCAACCGGCATCTTCACCGGCACTACAAGTTCGCCGTGTCGCTCATTAAGACAGTCGCACTTTCGTTACGCCATTCGTGCAGGTCGGAACTTACCCGACAAGGAATTTCGCTACCTTAGGACCGTTATAGTTACGGCCGCCGTTCACTGGGGCTTCAGTTCGAAGCTTCACCTTGCGGTTGACCTCTCCCTTTAACCTTCCAGCACCGGGCAGGCGTCAGCCCCTATACGTCGTTTTCGACTTAGCAGAGACCTGTGTTTTTGTTAAACAGTCGCAGTGCGCATTTCTCTGCGGCCTCTTCGGGCTATGAACCCTAGTGAGGCGACCCTTCTCCCGAAGTTACGGGTCTAATTTGCCGAGTTCCTTAACAAGCGTTCTCACGAGCGCCTTTGGATATTCTCCTCGTCTACCTGTGTCGGTTTGAGGTACGGTTCCCTTACGTTCTCCTTAGAGGTTTTTCTCGGCAGCGTAGAATCGGCAGCTTTCCTCCATACGGAGTACTGTTTTGCGTCTCAGTGATAACTCCCGGGCGGATTTGCCTACCCGAGACACCTTTCACGCATCAACCGTCATAGCCATAGGACGGCCTGCTTATCTGTCTGCGTCACCCCATCGTGATAACGAACACAAGGGAGGTCCGGAATGTTAACCGGATGTCCATCAGCTACGCCTTTCGGCCTCGCCTTAGGGACCGCCTGACCCTGAGCGGATTAACCTTTCTCAGGAAACCTTAGACTTTCGGCGCGGAGGGTTCTCACCTCCGTTATCGCTACTTATGCCGGCAGGGTCTCTTCTCAACCGTCCACGAATCCTCTCGGTTTCGCTTCAAACTATTGAGAATGCTCTCCTACCACGCACCACAGTGAAGTGATGCATTCGCTGCTTCGGTACCAAGCTTGAGCCCCGTTAAATTGTCGGCACCGGGCCGCTTGACCAGTGAGCTATTACGCTTTCTTTAAAGGATGGCTGCTTCTAAGCCAACCTCCTGGCTGTCTGGGCGTCCCGACTTCCTTTCCCACTTAGCTTGGATTTGGGGACCTTAGCAGGCGATCTGGACTGTTTTCCTCTCGACGACGAAGCTTAGCCCCCGCCGTCTGACTCCCGCGCTGGTTGTCCAATGGCATTCGAAGTTTGATTGGATTCAGTAAGCTGGAAAGCCCCCTAGTCCATTCAGGTCTCTACCACCACGGCAAATCGCGCGAGGCTAGCCCTAAAGCTATTTCGGAGAGAACGAGCTATCACGGAATTTGATTAGCCTTTCACCCCTACCCTCAGCTCATCGGAGCTTTTTTCAACAAACACCCGTTCGGCCCTCCAGTGGGTTGTACCCCACCTTCAGCCTGGCCAAGGGTAGATCATCCCGCTTCGCGTCTATTCCTGCCAACTTTGTCGCCCTATTCGGACTCGCTTTCGCTGCGGCTCGCTTACGCTTAACCTTGCTGACAAGAATAACTAGCCGGCTCATTATGCAATAGGCACGCGGTCAGACTTTCCGCTTACGCGGCATAGTCCTCCCACCGTTTGTAGGCACACGGTTTCAGGTACTATTTCACTCCCCTCGCAGGGGTTCTTTTCGCCTTTCCCTCACGGTACTGGTTCACTATCGGTCAGAAGCTAGTATTTAGCCTTACGGGATGGTCCCCGTAGCTTCCCGCAGGGTTTCACGTGCCCCGCGGTACTCAGGTATCGACTTCGAGTCTGGATCGTTTTCGCCTACGTGGCTATCACACTCTATGGCCCCTCTTTCCAGAGGGCTTCAGCTAACGACCAGATTGGTAACTCTACTATTGTCGACCCTACAACCCCTGCCACACCCGAGGGTGGGACAGGTTTAGGCTATTGCGATTTCGCTCGCCACTACTTTCGCAATCGAGGTTTCTTTCTTTTCCTTCAGGTACTGAGATGGTTCACTTCCCTGAGTTCGCTCATACCCGACTATGGATTCATCGGGCTGTACGGAGGTTTTACCTCCGTGGGTTTCCCCATTCGGAAATCCCCGGGTCAAAGCCTGCTTGCGGCTCTCCGAGGCTTATCGCAGCTTGC
>CAWGSE010000001.1:0-322500 GCA_963825205.1 uncultured Acidobacteriota bacterium | reverse complement strand
CACGGAACGGCCTATTTTGTGAGTACGCTCGGACTTGAGCCCGAACCTTTCCTACTCAATAACTGGCACGTTCAACCTATTTGTCAAAGACCGATCCGCTTTCCGCCTGAGCGGCGCGCTTTCAGTCCAGAACAGATCACACACGAATGCGGACCTGTCTGTCCTCGAAACCTGATAAAACTACAGCTTCGTCGCACCGCTGTCAACTCTAAGGAATCACAAGACTTCCACAACTTTTGCACAGTTGTGACTGGACTCAACTGAGAGGACTGCGAGCACGTATTGTGCGCGACGAAACACTTCTTCCGCCGGAACGTAGCCGATTATCGGCACAAGCCGACGCGGAAGAAAAATTAACTTGAGAAAAGATCGCTTAGAGGTTCTTGCGAGTGACGCCAAAACCCTTCGAGGAGCCTTGTCCCCGAATACAAACCCCGTGGCCGGGGCTCAATTCCTGGATTTATTGCTTAAATCTTTAGATGCCGGACGCGCGACGAGAGTTGCAGAAACTCGTCCAGCTAGCCACACACTGCTCTCGACGTGATTGTTTATACCACGCGACCCTGGGTTGTGCAAGGGGGTGTTTACGGCTTTGGTGCGGATCTCGCGCCGACAGGCAGAAAGCAATCAGCTTCCTTCATTCTTCATGGGCATGGCTGCCTCCTTCTCGACCTCTGCCGTGTCTTCATCTACGCCTTTCTTAAGGCGCACCTCAATTCCGGAGCCCAGCCCGGAAATTACGCTACCGACGTTCTCTTTTCAGTGCCGCGAGAAAATCGGCGGACACTTCGCGGATGCGTTTGAGCAGTTCTTCCTGCTGCCGCAATTCTTCCGCGCTGAGGCCTCCGAAAGTCTGTTTTTTCAAACTCTCGATTTGCTCCATCATCAGACGATTCAGTTCGTCGCGCAGTTTCTGGGCGCTGGAAGCCATATAGCACTCATATATGGGGAACGGTGGAGGAAGCATAACTTCCCCGCAGCGTTTTGCGGACCGGAACGTCCTGTACAGGAAATCAACAAATCCTGTAGCGCGGAAGACTACCCAGGAATAGTGATGCCGCGGCGGTTCCCAAGCGCTGTTTCTCCACCGCCTACAGTCATCCACCTGGAGCGAAATGAAGGCCCGCACGGCGTTAGGAATGGGAACCGGCTTTACGGAAATTCCATGGTCACGAATTTCGCGCCCTGCTTGCCGACATTGGTCAGCGTGTGCGTGTACCCGCCCGGCAGCCACTTCACGTCGCCGGATTTGAAATGTCCCGACATCGGCCCCTGACCCTCCACATCGCTGCGCACCTCCAGATCCGTCACGGCTACGAACAGATGCGGGCCGCTATGATGGTGGCTCGGAACCATGCCGCCGGGTTGAAGCTCGAATTCCGAAACGCGTACCCCGTCCTTCACGAAGAAAATCTCCTGGGTACCGCCATTGAGGATGTGCAGTCCGCGTTCTTCATCCCATTTCGGGGGAGGCGCCGCACGGGCTTTTTCGTCTTGCAGCAATTCGACCGTCACGTTGCGAAAGGGCGTGGGCGCGAGGTCGCGCGCGATGTGAGCAAAGTTTCCCGGCGTAAAGCGGGTCTCGCCATCCTGAAATTTCAGCTGGACAGGCGGCTTGCCTTGCACTTCATTGGCGACTTCGGAAGCGCCCAGGGTCACGAAGACGTAGTCATGGCGGTGACGATGCATGAGCGTGGCTTCGTGCGGCGCGACCTCCACCTGGAAGACCCGGATGAACTCGTTCTCGAGCGCCAAGTGATGGTGCGCCTCCTGGGTGATCTCAACTTCGGGAGCTGTTTGTGCCCACAGGATGGTGGCGAGAAGAGTCGAACCTAAAACCCAGCCGGATTTCATGGGGCGGAATTTTAGCACTTCGCGGACAGGGCTTGCCGCGGTTCGCGCTCTGGAATGAGGCCATGGCTCCGCCGTTAACAGCTCTTTGACAGCCCCTTAATGCTACTTTTTTTGTAGGGCTGGTAGACCCCACGGTAGCCGCGCCTGCGAGCTAAGGAGATAAACTGGAGTCATGAGTGATGTCGGCAAAGTCCTAATGCTGGCCGGAGGGGTCCTCATCCTGGTGGGGCTGGCGATTGTGCTTTTGGGAAAGAGCGGACTGCCGCTGGGGCGCTTGCCCGGAGATATTGTCTACCGCGGCAAGAACACGGTTTTCTATTTTCCGCTAGCGACCTCGATCCTCCTGAGCGTGGCGCTCTCGCTGGTTCTGTATGTGGTTTCGAGGTTCCGACGCTAGCCTGCGATACACTGCGATCCATGGGCGCAATCGACCAGCTGGGCTTCAGCTTCCGTCCACCGGAGCGGCGGGTATGGAGAGTGCGGGACCTGGTCGCGTCCGTGCGTACCCACATCGAGCGCGAGTATTCCGATGCCTGGGTCGAGGGCGAAATTTCCAACCTGCGCGCGCAAGCTTCCGGACATCTTTACTTCACCTTGAAGGATGAAAATTCGCAGATCAGCGTAGTCATGTTCCGTTCCTCCGCACGGCTGCTGCGTTTTCGCCCCGCCGACGGAATGCAGGTGGTGGTGCGCGGCCGGGTGACGATTTACGAAGACCGCGGGCAACTGCAAATTACCGCGGAGTATGTCGAGCCCAAGGGTGCGGGCGCACTGCAGATCGCCTTTGAGCAGCTTAAGGCAAAACTCGAATCGGAAGGACTGTTCGACGCAGCGCGCAAGAAACCGATTCCGGGATTGCCTTCCGTCATCGGAATTGTGACCTCGCCGCAGGCGGCTGCCCTGCGCGATCTTTTGCAGATTCTGCAGCGGCGCCATCACACCGTGAATGTTCTGATCTACCCCGCGCAAGTGCAGGGCGACTCCGCACCTGTGGAGGTTGCCGCCGGCGTGCGGTACTTCAACAAGGCTCGCAACGTCGAGGTAATCATAGTCGCGCGCGGCGGAGGATCGGCCGAGGATCTGGCGGCATTTAACGATGAAACCCTGGCGCGTGTGATCGCGGGCTCGGCGGTGCCGGTCATTTCCGCGGTCGGACACGAGACCGATTTCACCATCGCAGATTTCGTTGCAGACTTGCGCGCCGCCACGCCCTCGGCTGCGGCTGAACTGGTAATCCGATCACGCCAGGAAGTGGGCGAGCAGCTCGCACGGCTGGAGCGCGGTCTTCAGAAGGGGATGCGGTATCGCCTCATAATGGGGCGCCAGCAACTGACGGAACTGGCGCAACATGGAGCGTTCGGGCGCATGATAGATCTGATCCGTCGGCGCCAACAGAGAGTCGATGAGCTCACCAACCGCATGGCGCACGCGCAGCGGGACCTGCTTGAGCGTCAGCGACGACGCTTCGAAGCTCTGGCCGCGACCGTGCGGCACTATGATCTGCGACTCGTACTGGCTGGTGTGGGCAAGGAATTAAACGCGAGGGTCGCTGCCATGGCGGCCGCACTACGCAATCTCCTGTTGCAACGGCGTTCGCGCTTGGAACGGCTCGCCACCCAGCTGGAGGCGCTATCGCCGCTGGCGATCTTGGAGCGGGGATATGCACTGGTATTTGATTCTTCGGGCAAGTTAATCAAGGACGAATCCCAGGTGGAAATCGGAGACGAGGTTACCGCGCGCCTGGCGCGGGGACAGATTGCCGCCACGGTCAGGAAGAAATCGCTAGAATGAGGACTGCATTAGAATAAATAGTTAGTCTGTCGGGCCTTGTTAAGCTGCCGAAAGGGAAGGGGTTGTGACGCACTTTCTCGCGGGCTGGCCACACATGTCGCTGACCAATGTCATCGATATTTTGCTGGTCGCGTTTGTCATTTACCAGTTCCTGATGCTAGTGCGCGGGACGCGCGCGGCTCCCATGCTGGTGGGCGTCGCCGCCGTTGCCCTGGGATTTTACGTGGCCCGCATCGGCCAGTTGTCGGCCCTGAGTTGGCTCATCAGCACTCTCATTCCCTACGTGGTATTCGCACTCATCGTCGTGTTTCAGGCTGAGCTTCGCCACGCTCTCGCAAATCTAGGCAGCCGATTGACGTTCAGCCGGGCCGCAAGTTCGGAGTCCGACGCCTACGATGATATCGTGCTGGCAGCTAACCTTTTCTCGCAGAACCAGACGGGTGCGCTCATTGTGATCGAGCGCGAGATCGGTCTGCGGACCTACATCGAGAGCGGCGTACCGCTGGATGCGCGGCTTTCTTATGATTTGCTGGCGACGGTCTTCCGGCCGAGCGCACCCCTGCATGATGGCGCGGTGATCGTGCAAAAGGATCGCATCGCGGCCGCGGCGTGCTTTCTCCCCCTTTCCATGAACCCCGTGCTCTCTACCCAGATGGGGACACGGCATCGCGCGGGAATCGGCATCACCGAGGAGACGGATGCGATTGCCGTCATCGTTTCCGAAGAAACGGGAGCCATCAGCCTGGCGGTTGCCGGAAACATCGAGCGCGACCTTACCGTCGAGCAATTGCGCGAGCGGTTGAGCACGCTGCTGCACCGCTACGTGCCCCCGGCCACCCTGCCCACTCCGATCGCTACCGAAGACAACGCGGACCTTGAACGTTCTACCAGCTACCGCAATCCCGATCAGAGCTATACCCCCGAGGTCGACCGCTAACCATGATCGACTTCCTGCAGAGATACGTGTTCGCCCACTTCGGATACAAGGTGATTTCCCTCGCCCTGGCGCTGGGGTTGTGGTGGGCGGTGGCAAACGATCCCACTGCTGAGGTCGAAGTAACCGTGCCCATCGAGTTTCATCGTATCCCTAGCAATCTCGAAATCAGTTCGCTCAACATTCCCCAGGCGCAGGTTCGAGTGCGCGGGCCCGAGCGGCTCATCCACGAGTTGCGCACCCAGCAGGTCCACGTCGAGGTCGATCTGGCGGGCGTGAAGCCCGGTGAACGGACCTTCGACTTGACCGGGCAGCAGGTGCACCTCCCGCACGACCTGGAGGTAACTCAGGTAGTCCCCAGCCAGCTTCGCTTGGGCTTCGACGTCGGACTCACGCGCGACGTGGAGGTTCGTCCACGGGTAATCGGGACATTCGCACCGGGATACGGTATTGCACAAGTGCTCGCGGACCCTCCGACTGTTTCCATCAGCGGGCCAAGGCAGCGTGTCGCGGCGGTGGAGGCTGCGACCACGGACCCGGTTGACGCCTCAGGCAACATGGGACACGGCACCTTCGTTACAAACGCATTTGTTCCCGACCCGCTTGTGCAGATCGTGCGCCCGACCCCGATCCGTGTAACCGTTATCATGGGGAAAATTGCGGCCGAACCTGTGAGCATAAAACCATCCGAATGAGCCAACCTACAAGACAACTGTTTGGGACCGACGGCATACGCGGGGTGGCTGGCGAATTTCCGCTTACCTACGAGAGCATCTACGTGATTGGCCGAGCCCTTGGCCACGACCTTCAACGAGTCACCCCGTCGGCTCGCGTCCTGATCGGACAGGACACCCGCGAATCGAGCGGATGGATCGCGGATCGCCTTACACTTGGGCTGGCGTCGCTCGGGGTGGCGGTTGAGAGCGCCGGCGTCATCACCACCCCCGGCGTTGCCTACTTGGCGCGGTCACGCGCCATGACCGCGGGTGTAGTGATTTCCGCTTCCCACAATCCCTGGACCGACAACGGCATCAAGGTTTTCTCGGGAGACGGCTACAAATTGCCGGATGCGCGCGAATTAGCCATCGAGCAGGAGATTTTTGCTCTCCTGCAGAACCCGCAGCCGGTGCACGAACCGGACACAAAGCCGGCGTCGAGCCTGCCGGGAGATGCGCTCCTCCGCGAGGCTTACATTCAGTGGCTGGCGAAGAGCGTCACCGCCAACTTGATTCCGATACGGGTGCTCGTCGATTGCGCCAACGGGGCGGCCGCCGCTGAAGCTCCCGGGTTGTTTCGAGCCTGCGGCGTGCAGGCGAAATTCATCCACTGTACCCCCGACGGGAAGAACATCAATGAGCAGTGCGGTGCACTGCACCCCGCAGCCGTTGCGGCGGCGGTGGCAAGCCGCAGGGGCGAATTCGATCTGGGCATCACCTTCGATGGGGACGCCGACCGTGCCTTGTTCAGCGACGCGACCGGTAACGTAGTGAATGGAGACGCCGTGCTCCTGATCGCCGGCCGCGACCTGCAGGCGCGCGGAGCGCTGGTCGGCAACACGATTGTCGCCACCACCATGTCCAATATGGGATTGGAACTGGCGCTCAAGCACTCTGGCATCCAGATGCTGCGCGCCAACGTCGGCGATAAGTATGTGCTGGAAGAAATGCTCAAAACAGGAGCGATACTGGGCGGAGAGCAGTCCGGACACATCCTGTTTCGTGATGGCGACGCAACCACTGGAGACGGCCTGCTTACCGCCTTGCGGCTGATGGAAATCATGGCGCGGAGCGGTCGAAGCCTGGCCGAACTGGCAAGTGATCTCAAGGTATTTCCCCAGACGATACGAAATGTCCGCGTTCGTGAAAAGGTTCCGTTCAGCCAGGTGCCGGAGGTGAAACGCGCCATCGAAAGTGCGGAAAAAGAACTCGACGGCAATGGGCGAGTGGTGGTGCGCTACTCCGGCACGGAAGCGCTGGCCCGGGTGATGGTAGAAGCGGAGACGGAAGAGAAGATGCTGCTCATCACCAACCACATTGCATCCGCTATCAAAACCTCTCTGGGCGCATAAGTGTGCTGATCCTTGGATTGGCATCGATGCGCATGGCCGATCTGGTGCGCTGGCTCGCGAACGTCTGGAGCCTCGGATTAGTCATCGCGGTTGCTGCAACCCTCGGTTGGTTTGTCTATTCCATCTTCTTCCGGAGGCTTCTGCGGGTGAGGCGGATCGCTAACATTCGCCTGAGAAGAATGCTGGACGAACGCGAGCATCCGGAGAAATGAAGTCTCTTCGCTTTCCCCACCGGCGCCGTTTCGTATCTCAGCGCCCACCACGTAGATCTGGCCCCATACCGGTGTCTTGACCCTGTCGGGTACAACCTGGTCGATGGGCGCGGCGACGGATATTCCACTTGCAGGTTGCCGAGTCGATCGCTTGGATCTGGGTCGCGCCGAAGTGGATTTAATCTGCGGCTGATCTCCTCGAAAACAGCAATCGTATGCTCGCCAGGCAACCGGCTGAGCGAGAAAAGAATGAGCCGCGATCTTTCTAAAGTGGGACCTTTATCCCGGCGGGCTGGCTTAAGCGCGCCTGCAGTTCTCTGTGATAGCGGCGGCTTAGCCGAAGCCGGGTCTCGTCAGCCAGCACAACTTCATATTCCCCATTGCTGTCGAACCGGATCTCGCGAACGCGCTCGAGATTCACGATGCTGGAGCGGTGAATCCGGCAAAACTTCGCAGGGTCGAGGTCCGATTCCAGTTCATTCATGCTACGCCGCAGCAAATGGGTTTTGGACCCAACATGGAGGCAGGCGTAATAGTCGGCAGCTTCGATCCAGTCAATCTCGGTTACCGCGAGAAACAAGACCCGCCCTGCTTCCTTGACGGTGAGACGTTCCATCTTTGGCGAGATGTCCTTACACAACGCGATGCGTTCCCTGGCGCGGTTGAGGGCGCGCGCGAAGCGGCCATTGTTGAACGGCTTCAGGAGGTAGTCGAGGGCGCCGGTATCGAATGCTTTGAGGGCGTACTGATCGTAAGCCGTAACAAAGATGACTGCCGGAGGCGCATCGCCGCCCAGCATTTCAAGCACGTCGAAGCCGTCGTACTCCGGCATGCGAACATCAAGGAATACGAGATTCGGCTTATGCAGCCGAATGGCATTCAGTGCTTCCACGGCTGTTCCGCACTGGCCGATGATTTCGACGTCGGGGCTGCCGCGCAGTAGGAGAATGATGTTGGAACGGGCGAGGGGTTCATCGTCGACTACCAGGGCTCGAATCTTGCTCGGAAGTCCGTCGAGACTCATGCACCCCTCGCCGTGTAAGGCACGGAGAGAAGTACTTCCACGCCGTTTTCACGATTGCGGATGTCGAGGGCACACGCACTGCCATAAAGACTCTTCAGGCGGGCGCGCACATTCGAGATTCCAACCCCCGAGCGAAGCTGTTCCCAGTCGTCGCGGATACGCGGACCGTCGTTGTAGACGCTGAGGGTGAGTCGTCCATTGTCGCGAGCAGCGCCAATGCGGAGCGCACCGCCGGCCGCGCATCTTCCAATGCCGTGCTCGATGGCGTTCTCCACCATGGGCTGAAGAATCAGGTTGGGAACGCGAGCAGACAGAAATTCTGCGGGCACATGGACGCTGAGCTGAAGCCGGTCGGCGAAGCGCATCTTCTGGATCTCAAGGTAGGTTTCGAGAAATTCCAGTTCTTCGCCGAGCGTGACTTCCTGCTTTCCGGAGTCATCCAGGACCCGGCGCAAGAGGTCGCTGAGTCCGGCGATCATGCTGACCGCCACGTCATTGCGGCCCTCCCGTACGAGCCCGGCAATGGCATTGAGAGTGTTGAACAGGAAGTGGGGTTCGAGCTGCCGCCGGAGCGCGTCGAACTGGGCGCGGGAGAGTTGTTCATTCAGGCGGGCGGCCTCAGTCTCCCTCTGGGCGAGCCGCTTGCTGGATTCCAGCGTGTAGCTGATGGCGAGGATGGCCGCATAGAGGATCAAAAAAAGGTGGAGCTCGCCGGAGAAAACGTAAAACGCACTCTTCCAGAATCGCGTGACTTTTACCGAACCCCATGGCTGCAAGGACAACTGCAGCCAAGCGCTCCAGCCGGAGTAGGCCGCGCCGATTGCGAGACAGGCACCCAGGTGAATAAACCAGGTGCGGATGGGTCGCCAACGGGTGGGTGGGAAACGATGGCCCAGGTGGAGGACTATCGGCGTTGCCAGGGCCCATACCAGCCAGGAGAGCAGCACCACGGTAAACAGGCGCGTCCAGGCGTGCTCCATTCCCACGGCGCGCATCCCACCCACGACCTGGGTGGCATTCACCAGTGCGAAGCCTACCCAAAGGAGCATGATCCAGCCCCAGTGTTGGACGTGCCGAAATCGAGGGTGTGAATCCATTTGTAGAGTATCGTTCCTTTGAGTCTGGTCCGGCCAAAAAAGCAGCGAATCGACGGCAGCTTGCAGCCGGAGGCCTCGCCGGGAAAGTCCCTGGCCAAAGATACTAGCGCGCATGCTCGAACTTACGAAAACGACTCTGCTCACCGCAACCGTATTGGCTTGCTCTCTGCTCTTCGGGCAAGACTACTCCACACCCAAACCCAGCTCCGAATACAACAATACCGGCCAGATGAAGCTTCCCGCACAGTACCGCGAATGGGTCTATCTGACCACCGGGTTTGACATGAGCTACAACCCGCAGCTGGCCTCGATGAATCATTCAATGTTCGACAATGTGTTCGTGAATCCGGAAGCATACAAAAAATTCCTCGAGACCGGCACCTGGCCCGACAAGACTGTCATGGTGCTCGAAGCGCGCATGGCGGAAGGCAAGGGCTCCATTAATCAGAAGGGTCACTATCAGGGTGAGGAAGTGATGGCACGGGAAGTGCACGTCAAGGACGAGGCTCGCTTTCCCGGGAAGTGGGCCTTCTTCGCGTTTGGGGACGGCGACACCGGGACCCTGGTGCCAACCACTGCGGACTGCTACTCCTGCCATGCGGCGCACGGGGCCGTGGATACGACCTTTGTCCAGTTCTATCCGACCTTGTTGGGACTGGCGAAAGCGAAGGGAACTCTGAGCCCCTCCTACGTGAAAGAAACGGCGAAGGCAAAATAGAAGAGAAGAGAAGGGCTCTAGCCTCTTATCCGGTTGCTTGAAAAAGATCCGTGGGGAAGCGTGGCAGTACGTTGCTGCGGCGGGTGTCCTCGCCCGCCGCTTTCTCCAAGACCGGCAAACACCCCAGGCTGAAGCCCGGATTCCGGCGATAGCGGGAAATCCTATTGCAGGTCCCGCCAGTTCCTGCCTACTCCAATTTCGACCACCAGCGGCACAGCCAGCGCGTGGACTTTTTCCATATATTCGCGCACCAGCGAGCGCATCACGTCGAGCTCTGCCTCGGGCACTTCGAAGACCAGCTCGTCGTGAACCTGCAACGTCATGCGCGCTTTCAAGCCCCGATCACGAATCGCTTCATCGATGCGGATCATGGCGATCTTGATCAGGTCTGCGGCGGTGCCTTGCAGGGGTGTATTGACCGCGGTGCGTTCGGCGAAGCCGCGTTGGTTGACGTTCTTCCCATTGATATCCGGAATAGGCCGAACACGCCCGAACAGCGTTTTCACTCTCTGATGGTAGCGGGCGTCCTCCAGCGTCTTGTCGATGAAGGCACGCACGCCGTTGTACTTTTCGAAGTAAGCATGAATGAACTGCTTGGCCTCAGAGGGCTCGATTCCGAGTTGCTGCGACAGGCCAAAGGCGGATAAGCCGTAAACGATTCCAAAATTCACAACTTTAGCTTGGCGGCGATGGTCGGCAGTGACCATCAGCGGCGGCACGCCGAAAACCTGCGAAGCCGTCAGAGTGTGAATGTCGTCGCCCCGCCGGAATGCTTCGACCAGCAGCCGGTCATTGGAAAAGTGCGCTAGCAAGCGAAGTTCGATCTGGGAGTAGTCGGCCGCGAGCAGAACCGAGCCCGGTTCAGCCGTGAAGGCCGCGCGAATCTCCCGTCCAACTTCCGTGCGGATCGGGATGTTTTGCAGGTTCGGGTTGGCGGAGGAGAGGCGGCCGGTGGCGGTGCCGGTCTGGTCAAAGGTAGTGTGCAGACGGCCGGTGCTGGCGCTTAGCAGCGCCGGAAGCGTGTCGACATAGGTCGACTTGAGTTTGGACAGCTGGCGGTACTCCAGCACCAGACGCGGAACTTCGTGTTCGGCGGCCAGCCCTTCCAGTACGTCAACCGCCGTGGAGATCATCTTGCCTTTGCCATACTTGACCGGCTTGGGAAGGTTGAGCTTGTTGAAGAGAACGTCGCCCAGCTGGCGCGGCGAGTTGACGTTGAATTCCAGTCCGCAGTGGCCGTAGATCTCCTTGGCCTTAGCGTTGATTTCATGTTCGAGACGCGAGGACATTCGCGCGAGAGCGTCGGTGTCGATCTTTACACCGGCCTGTTCCATGCGGGTGAGCACGGGAACCAGTGGCAGATCGATCTCCTCGTACAGCTTCTTGAGGCCCGCCTGTTCGACCTCGTGTGCGAGCACGCTGGCCAGTCTGCCAGTCACGTCGGCGGATTCAGCAAGATTCCCAGAAAGCTTAAGGTTGAAACGCCGCAGCGCGACTTCCGGCAATCCGTGCGAAGAGTAGGTGGGATCGAGCAGGTAGGAATACAGTCTCGAGTCATGCCGCACGCCGGAAAGTTCTATGCCCGAAGATTCAAGAGCGTGACCAGCCGCTTTGTAGTCATGAATGGACTTTGGAATTCTGGAGTCCGCCAGGATGGACCTGAGCCTTGCCCCAGCCTCTGCATTGAGCGAGATCGTCGCGGCCGTTCCGGAACTGGAGGAAATCGCGACGTTTAGAATGCCTTGCGGAGCGCTCTTGAGCGCGCACGTCCGGTCGCAGCGGAAGCATACCCTCCTCCGGTTCGGCTGGTTCCTCTTCTCCGTCGCCGGAAAGGTCGTCTGCCTCGACTGCAATCGCAAGAGAACCTCCGAAAGGAAGGGCGCCGAGAACCGCATCCACATCGGCCGGTGACTTGGCCTCCGCATATTGGGACTCAGTCAACTCAACGACCGGAAGCAGCTCTTTTAACAGCGACGTAAATTCGAGCTCGGCGAAGAGTGCGCGCAATGCGGCAATGTCAGGCTCGCCCGATTTCATGGCGTTGAGATCGAGTTCGACCGGGACGTTGCAGTCGATGGTGGCCATGCGTTTGCTGAACAGAACGATCTCGCGGTTGTTCAGAAGCGACTCTCGATAGGTTTTCTTTTCAACCTCGGCGGCGCGATCGAGAGCCTGCTCGACAGTGCCGAAGCGCTTGATCAGCTCGACCGAGCCTTTGTCGCCGATGCCCGGGGCTCCCGGAATGTTGTCGACCGAGTCGCCACGCAGTGCCATCACGTCGATGACTCGCTCGGGAGGAACGCCGAGGATCTCCTCCACCTTGGCAGCGTCGGCGATAAGATTGTCTTTGGGCGGATTCAGAACCAGCACCTTGTCGGTGACCAGTTGCAGCATGTCCTTGTCGCTGGAAACCACGTAGACCAGATAGGACTCGGCGGCGGCTTTGCGAGCGAGCGTGCCGATCAGGTCGTCGGCCTCGAAACCTCGCTGCTCGAGGATGGGGATTCGGTACCCCTCGAGCGCGCGGCGGATGTAAGGAACCTGCTGGGCAAGGTCCTCGGGCATCTCCGTGCGGTTGGCCTTGTAGCCGTGGTACTGGATCTCCTGAAAGGTCTGGGTCTTGAGATCGAATTTCCTGACAGTCGTGATCGTGTCGGCTTCCTGATCCCGGAACGTCTTCCCACCCACGTCAAACACCGCCGCCAGGTATTCCGGAGAAAAATCCTCGCGCAATTTACGCAGCATGTTGACAAAGACGTAAATGGCCGCCGTGGGCAGGCCCGTCTTGGTGGACATGGGGCGCTGCCGCGCCATAGCGTGATAGGCCCGGAAGATGAACGACATGGTGTCGATCAAGAAGACGCGGTCTTTGACGCCGGCGGGAACGGCCGGCACGGGCACTGGCCCAGGAGCGGCGTTCGAACCGGGCGACCCAGACGGCTTCAACGGCGATGTTTTGCGCGGGGGCAAGAGATGATTTTAGCAGTTGTGAAGGGTCCGATTTCACGCGCGGCCGACCGCGCCGGAAATGCTTCGGCTAGTAACCGAACGAGAGTGTGAAGTCCGCAGCGACGGATTTGATGGCGGCTCCGCCGGGCGAGTTAAAGAAAATTACGTAGTACTTTTCGGCCGCGTCCCTGGTCGGGGGAAGCACAAACTCCACTTCGTGGTCATGGGTGGCTTCTACCGTGTAGAGCGCTGTTCCCCCACCGTGGCCGTGAGAATAGTCCGCGAGCTGCTCGGAATTCATCAGAAGGAACCCGACATCTGTGGAGTCGTCGCTCAGATTATCGTTTCCGGGGCGCGGTACGAATGACCTAAAAGTACCGTGAATACGCGGGATGACGGTGTGCGGCGGCACCTCGATCGGGAATTGCACGAATTTCTTGACCATGAACGTCTTGTGCAGAAAGTTCACCGGCTTGGCATGAGAAGAGTCGACGTGATCCAGGGAATTCGGGGTTTCACGGGGCGGTGCCTGGTGTTTCGAACAACCAGGTAACCACGCGACCATGCCCAGCACGATCATCACGAGCACGCTTCCACGCATCTTCACCTCTCGCATAACCTTTCTTGTGGACCGCGGATCCGGGTCTCAGGACCTTTCGGGAGGTTGGCCGAACTCCGTGGTGTAGTGCAATTTGATCTCGCCGCAGGTGCCCTGCTCGGGGGAGTACACCACGCAACTGTCGAAGGGACGCGAGTACACGTGCAGGCTGACCGCCCGTTGATTGAACTCGCGGGGGTTCAACACGCGGTGCACCGGTTCAAGGGGATCGACGGCACAGGGATGCGCCGGGTTCATTTCCACCGTGTCCGCAGTTTCCAACTCGCAGCGGCCTTCCTCGATATGCTGGAACACGATGCGGTAGTTTTCCACCAGTAGCCGGCCGATGGGAACGGCCATCCAGCAATTCTGGTCGCGATGATTGTGAACCGAACTCGACTGGCCAACCTCCCAGCAGATCGCAATCAGCTCATAGAGGGGCGTCTTGTCGATCAGGTTGCGAGTGTAGTGCTGGCGGTCCCAGTTGAGGTATGGGCCTAGCGTGTCCGCTACCACCGCCGAACCGGAAAGGAAAGCCACCAACTCCTCGGTGTGTTGGAACGCGGCTGCGGGAAAGGCACGGAGCTGGCCGACGAAATCCTCGAGCGAGATTTGTTTCTGAGCAGCCTGAAGGCTCATGGTGGACTCCGCAAGAAAGTATATTCGCTCGTGGCGCGACATAGTAGCCCGCGTCCCGCCGGCCAGCCGTCATTCCAGAAACATGCAGTCGCCATACGAGTAAAAGCGGTACCCTGCCTGTACCGCGTGCCGATATGCGTGCAACACCGCATCGCGCCCGCCGAATGCGCACACCATCATGAGCAAGGTGGACTCGGGCAGATGGAAGTTCGTCAGCACGGCGCCCACGACACGAAACGAGTACCCCGGGTAGATGAAGAGGTCGGCCTCGCCGGCCTGCGGGGCAAGCCGGCCGTTTCTGGATTTCGCCATCGCGTATTCGAGCGTACGCACCGTGGTCGTACCCACTGCCACGATTCTGCGCTGCTGTTCAAGGGCGCGGTTGATGGCGGTCGCGGCTCCCGCTGAGATCGAATACGGCTCTTGATGAAGCCGGTGATCCTCCACCTGCTCGACCCGGACTGGTTGGAACGTGCCCAGCCCCACGTGCAGGGTAAGCTCGGCGGTTTCGATTCCGCGCTGGCGCAACGTAGTCAGCACTTCCGGCGTAAAGTGCAGGCCTGCGGTGGGGGCGGCCACCGAGCCACGCTCCCTGGCATAGACGGTTTGGTATCGCTCCTGATCCTGGGGACTGTCGGCGCGCGCTATATAGGGCGGCAAGGGGACATGCCCCAATGTCTCGAGGATATGGAAGAAGTCTTGCACGGCAGCAAAGCGGATCCGACGCTCGCCGAAGGCACCCCGGCCGACGACTTCTGCCTGGAGATCAGCCTGTTCCCCAAAGTAGAGAGACTCACCCAGCCCTATCTTCCGGCCAGGACGAACGAGGCATTCCCATTCGTTCGGAATCGCACTGCGTTGCCGGGTCAGCAGAACCTCCACGCGTCCCTGGAGAAAATCGCGGGACGCGGGGTTGCGAGGGCTGAGAGGTTGCGCCTTGCTGCCACCCCGGCGGCCATACAGGCGTGCCGGGAACACCCGCGTGTTGTTGACTACCAGCAGATCATGGGGACGCAACAAGTTGGGCAGATCGTGGAACACACGGTCCTGGAGTTGCCCGCTTTGGCGGTCCAGATGAAGCATTCGCGAGGCAGCCCGCTCGGCCAGCGGTTCCTGCGCGATTTGCGACTCCGGAAGATCGAAGTGAAAGTCAGAAACGAGCACGTGAGATTGATTATAGGGCTCGCAACCATGCTACCCGGGCAAGGTGGTCCAGTCCGCCACCAGGTTCGATACCGCGTTGCCGCGCCCAGAAATTGGATTGTCGGAACGGCGTACGGTGCGGTACCATGAGCGGGTCAGGCCCCCCTTCTGTCCTGTCAAATCCCAATGGCAAGCGAACGCCAATACCGGGAGCAAATTGTCCGCTACGGCCGCATGTTGCACGAACGCGGCTTCGTGGCGGCGACCGACGGCAATCTCTCGGTGCGTTTGAGCGACAACCGCATTCTTTCCACGCCGACGTGTATGAGTAAGGGTGGAATGCGTCCTTCCGATCTGGTGGTCGTGGACATGGAAGGGCGCCTGGTCTCAGGCAGCCGCAAGGTTTCCAGCGAGATCGGCATGCATCTGCTCATCTACCGGTTGCGCCCGGATGTGAAGGGCATCGTGCATGCACATCCAACCACAGCTACCGGGTTCGCCGCGGCCGGCGTTGCACTGAACCAGCCCCTCGTCTGTGAAGTGGTGATCGGTCTTGGCTCGATTCCGCTCGCCAAGTACGGCACGCCGGGAACGAATGAGCTTACGGACGCTCTTGAGCCTCTGGTGCCAGGCTTCGATGCCATCCTGATGTCGAATCATGGCGTGGTCGCCTATGGCGCAGACCTGGAACAGGCGTACATGAAGATGGAGACGGTGGAGCACTTCGCGAAAATCGCGCTCGTCACCCACCAGCTTGGTCGGCAGGAGCCGTTGGGGGCCGCCGAACTGGAGAAATTGGTCGTGGTACGAGCCAAATACATGGGCGGCGCCTCGGATTGCTCTGCATCCGGGAACGGGCACAGCCGAAAGAAAGATGCGGACGCGAACCCCGTGGAAGCCCTCCCACGAGGACGTGTCTCGCAGTAATTCCACCTGCGGTTGATCTCTCTGGTATTGCTGAGCGTTCAGATCAAGCTGGAACCACGTTCGATTCGCTCTGCAAGACCCTCATGCCGCAGCGTTTCAGGTGGCCACTGCTCCCAGATCGAGAGGGCGCGTCTAACTTCCACCAAACCTGAAGCGTAGTCCTGCCCGGAAATTGATGCCCAGCGCGGGATATCCCACCACTTCTTGGTACTGTTTATTGAGCGCGTTCTCTACATTCACATAGCTGGTTATGTGGGAATTAATCGCGTACCAGCCGCCCAGATCGACGCGGGCATAGCCCGCAGCGTGATCGATTCCGAGGCCCAGGAAGTCCGAATCCGCTCGCCTGCCTACGAAACTCCCGCCGAGATTTCCACCCCAGCGGGTTCCAGCGTAGTTGAACAGGAGGCTGCCAGAGTGCCTGGGGCGCCGGATCAAGGGCTGGCCTGCAGCCAGCAAAGGATCACAGAAGTTCTGGGGCGTGCAGAGCGGCGCTTCGAGGATCTGGGTCGAGGTGTAGTTGTAGGCCGAATCCAGCGATACCCGATTCGCAAGATGTCCCTTGAACACGATTTCCGCGCCATGCGCCATGCTGCGGTTCACGTTCACATATTGGCCGTTGAAATCCAGTGGGTTCGTCGTGAACTCTATCTGGTTTCGGAACTGATTGTTGAAGTAGACGGCGGAGAGCGCGTATTTCCCGCTGAAAAAAGCCTGCTCAAACCCTGCTTCGAATGCTCGATTCTCCTCCGGCTTGAGGTTCGGATTCGGGTCGGACGGGAATACCCCGGAGATGCCGAATGATTCTTCAAAGCGCGGCTCCTTGATTCCCTGCGCGTAGCTGAAACGCAGTCGCGTTCCAGAGAAGCGCTGGCCTCCACGGAGTGCGAGAAAGGTAACCGCAATCCGGGGCACGGCGCGGTCACCAAAGCTGTCGTTGTGAACGTATCGCAGGCCGCCAACCACGGACACACGGCCCCGCGTGATCCTCTGCTGCGCGAACAACGCGTGGTTGAGGCGGAGTCCATGAGTGAACTGCCCAACGACTATGGGTTGATTGTTGACGTCGGTGCTGGTGAAGTGAGTATTGAAGGTTCCGTTCTCGTCTTCGAACTCGTATCCGAGGGTGGTCTCCGCCCAATCGCGCGGGATGTAGTCGCCCTGGTAGTTAAGGCCTGCCCGATTGATGTGCGCGACATCGCGAAAATAACAATCGGTGAAGTTGAAGACGGCGACATCACAGCCGCGATCGGGCAGCGTATCTTCGTTGAGCGTGCGGTGGTTGTACTCGAATGCGGTTGCGCGGTGCTGCCAGTGAGCAGAACCGGCGATCGTCAGGTCGGCGCTGGCCAGCAGGTTGTTTTGGCGGGCGCGGGCGTCGGCGTCGGGAGACAGCGGTGGCACGCCATCGAATTTCCATTCTCCTTGCACGCCGCTCCGGCTGTTGGCGTGGCGAGCCCGAACGCGCAGCATCGCGCGGTCGCTCAACCGGGCTCCCAGGTTCACACCCTGCAGTGAGTTTGAGTAATCGTCGTTAGCGCCCGAGCCCTGGGTGTTGAACTGGTCGCCAAACAGGTTGTAATCGAAACGATCACGCGCTCCTGCCAGCGACAAGAATCCGTGCGCGGTCGAGAGATTGCCCCCGTCGGCTCCAAAGCGGACTTCGGGACTCTCGCTGGAACCGGTGCGGGTGAAGACCTGTACCACGCTGGTCATCGCGTCGGAACCGTAAAGCGTGCTCTGGGCGCCGCGCAGGAACTCGAGGCGGTCCCCTCCTGACAATGGAACCGTGCCGAAGTCGAAAATTCCTCCCGGATCGTTGACGGGGACGCCATCGAGAATGACCTTGTTGTAGCGCGAATCGCCGCCACGCACGAAGAGCGAGGACTGGCCGCCTCGCTGTCCCACGGTGTTGATCACAGCACCGGGGAGAAACCGCAACGCATCGGATACCGCCACCGGTTGCATCACTTGCAGTTGGCCACTTTCGAGGGTTGAAACGCTGGCGCCCGATTCCTGTTCGGAAACGGGGGTGCGAGTCGCCGTCACCACGACGATTTCAGATGCGCCGGCGATCTCCAGGTTCACCGTGAAGACGGAAGACTGCGGAACTGACACTTCTCCAACTTGCGGCGCGAAACCGGGTGCCAGAACCTGCAGTCGATATCGCCCCCGGCTTAAGCCGTTTAACCCAACCGCGCCTTCCCCGGAAGTAGTCAGTACGCCCACAGGCGTTGAGCCCCCGGCGGGAAACACCGAGACCTGCGCACCGGCTACGGCGTTCGAATGTGGATCAACAACTCTGATTTTGAGGTCGGTGGCCCACAGCGAGGCCGGTAGAAAAAAGAAACAGACAACCGCACGAAACACGCGCATGCAATCCTCCTTGACACGCGAAAGGGATTGTTCGGGGTGTGGCGGTTCGCACCGGTCTCCTGGCTTCGCGAGTAAGAACGCAGGCACTGCGTTCACTCCCGCTCCCGACCTTCCCAGGGACTTCCCCCAGTGGCTGGCAGCGAATTTCCTCGCTTACAGTTGCGCGGCAGCGCGGGATTTGCACCCGCTTCCCAATTTCCGTCCGTGCGGACGAAAATGCGCGAACCAAAATTTGAAAGAGCTGAAAAAATGTGTTCCTGAAATTTACTTGGGATATCGCGGGAAGTCAACGCGATGCCGGCTTAGAAGAACTTCGGGTTGAGACTCGATTCGTCGAGCCACCTAGCCCACGACTCGGAGGCCCATCCGCTAAATCGATCGGTGACAGTGGTGACGATGATAAGGGCATTCCATAAGACAGGTCCTTTTAGAGCTGTAACAAATCCCCCGAGGAAGAACCATTTCAGTCCGACATCCTTAGCGGGTGTTGCTCAATGTTCCTGGCTGCCACGGTTGCTCGCATCCGCGAAAGTGCCTCCCAACGCATGTCTTGTGAAGAAGGGAAATTCATCGCTTCCTGCGCGGTCCACATTGGCCTCCGCAAAGGCTTTCACACGATCGAGGGCGGACTGCAGGAGAGCGTTGTAGCCTTCGAGGTCCTCCGAGCCCATATCCGGGGGCACCGGAATCAGGCTTCCGACGCGCATGAGAGCGCGGGAGAATGGTTTGGGAACCAGCAGTCGATCCCAGGTGTTTAGAACCCATGCTCGGTCGATGGCGATGTGGAAGACGGCCATGGGAACTTTGGCCGAGCGCGCCAGCAGGACCGGGCCGGGCTTGGTGATGAAGCGCGGGCCCCGGGGGCCGTCGATCGTGAAGGCGACGGTATAGCCGGCTTCGATTTCCTTACGCATGCCGAGCAAGCCACGCACCGCCCCGCGGCTGCTCGAGCCCCGGATCGGCACGAATCCGAAGCGGCGAATCATGCGGGCGGTGAACTCCCCGTCAAAGCTGGTACTGCTCATCACGCGAATATCGAGGTCGCGCCAAAGATACGTCGCGGCGAACGTGCATTGGTGCCAGAAGGAATAGACGAATGGTTTCTGCTCGAGACTGACGGGCGAATTTTCCTCGCACGATACTGCGAAACGCATGGTGGGACCGATCAAGCGCACCGCGATGGTCGTGGCCCACGAGATTAGGGTGAGGAGCAGGTCTTGCCAGCGCGTGAAAGGAGGACGGTTGGTCGCGGGCTTTACAGCTGACGCCGTGGGCGATGGGCTGGCACTCACGCGGTTATTGTACTGGGAGCGAACACCGGGCACTCTCTTTGATCCCGCCGTGCAGGATCGAAGGATAAGGAGGGGTCCAAAATGCGGGCGGGCGCTACCCAGGCCTAGCCTTCCAGGTATGCGTCGATCCATTCTTTCAGCTTGCGGCGGCGCTCATCGGTCGTATCGAAGCGCACTCCGAAGGAATGCTTGGGCTTTCTCCATGTGATATTGCCGCGAATCCAGAGGCGCGGGAGCGTCAGCAGCGCGAATGACACCTCCACGGTCTGCCCAGCTGTAACCTCTTCCGCACTCTTGATCGACATTCCACCCGAGCTAACTTCGAGACTCGTAGCCGTAAATTTCTTGGCTCCCTGAATCGCGACTTCCGTCATGACGGGAATTCGAACGTAGCGGCGGAACTCATGCAGCACGAGCATATTCGTGGCGCGTACCAGCTTCAGAGCGGCCGAACGCTCCACTGGCTCCTGGAAAATGGCGTTGATGCCGTATTTCGAGTAGCGCATGGCTTCCTGCGCACTGCCGCCCAGCCCGTAGAGCACCAGCCGGCTGTTCGAAGGCGACGTGCGCACAGCTTCCATCACCACTTGCGCCTCTGGACCGAGTTTCACCACGCACGCTTCGAACTTTTCCTTCGTCAGGCGCTCCGCGGCGTTGGCACCCATCACGACGCAAGCGATGCCAAATTGCTTGAAACAATCGCTCAGGATCGTGCGAGTACCGTCTTTCAGGTCGACTAACGCAATGCGCGCGGCAGCCTTTCTAGTCTGCGGTATGGGGGCCAGAGCCGTACCGAAAGCATTATCCATAAGCGGGATAGCTGGATTCTCTTACAAGCCTATTCTGGCCTGCGAGTACGGCTTTGGCAAAGGTTCTTCGGGCGCTCTTTGGGTACAAAGGTGTTGTTACAGGGGTGGACTGAAGGGTTACTTTGGTCCCTTGCAAAACACGGAAAGGCTAAAAAACCGCGGCAGGAATCCGGCTTTTACGACCAGCGTTTGAATACCAGCGCGCCGTTGGTGCCGCCGAAGCCAAAGGAGTTCGAAAGCGCGTAGTCGAGACTGGCTTTGCGCGCTTGGTTGGGCACAAAATCCATCTCCTTGGTGTCGGGATCCTGATTCTCGAGATTGATGGTCGGGGGCAAAATCTGGTCCCGCAGGGCCAGGACCGCGACCCCGGCCTCGAGTCCACCGGCTCCGCCCAGCAGGTGACCGGTCATCGATTTGGTGGAACTCACGGGCACTTTGCGATCGCCGAAGAAATTGCGGATGGCGTGGGCTTCCAGAACGTCGCCGATGGGCGTCGACGTGCCGTGCGCGTTGACATAGCCGATATCGCCCGGCTGGAGTTTGGCGTCGTGCACCGCGTTTTTCATGACGCGATAGCCGCCTTCGTGCTCCGGCGCAGGTTGCGTAATGTGGTAGGCGTCTCCGCTCATGCCGTAGCCGACAAGCTCCGCAAAAATGGGCGCTCCCCGCTGTTTGGCGAACTCCAGGTCTTCCAGGATCAGGATGCCGGCGCCCTCGCCCATTACGAAACCGTCCCGGGCCGCGTCCCACGGGCGACTGGCCTTTTCCGGATCCTCATTGCGCGTGGAGAGTGCGCGCATGGCCGCGAACCCGCCCACTCCCATGGGAGTGATGGCAGCTTCGGAGCCACCTGCAATCATGACTTCGGCATCGCCACGCTGAATGATCTTGAGCGAGTCGCCAATGGAGTGCGCGCTGGTGGTGCAGGCGGTCGCTGTCGCCTCGTTTGGACCTTTCGCTCCGAATCGCATGGAGACGTGGCCGGCCGCTAGATTCACGATGGCAGCGGGAATGAAGAACGGAGATATCTTGCGCGGGCCGCCTTCGAGGAGGGCGCGGTGCTCGCGCTCGATGACATCGAAACCGCCGATCCCCGAACCGATATGAACTCCTACCCGCTCGGCGGTTTCCGGCGTGACTTTCAGGCCACTCATTTTCATCGCTTCGTCGGCCGCAGCCAGGGCGAAGTAAATGAAGCGGCCCATCTTTTTGACTTCTTTTTTCTCGACAAAATTTAGGGGATCGAAGTTTTTGACTTCGGCGGCAATCTGGCACGCGTGGCTGGCGGCGTCGAATTGGGTGATCTTGCCGACGCCGCTTTTCCCCGCAAGCAGATTCTTCCACACTTCGTCCGTGGTATTTCCCACGCCACAGACCAGGCCGATGCCGGTAACGACAACCCGCCTTGCCAAAACTACTTCCCGCCTTTCGCGTGCTTGCCAATGTAATCCACGGCATCTTGCACGGTGCGGATCTTCTCCGCGTCCTCGTCGGGAATCTCGATGTCGAACGCCTCTTCGAAGGCCATGACGAGTTCGACGGTATCGAGCGAGTCGGCGCCCAGATCGTCCACAAATGATGCGTTGGTGGTGACTTCACCCTCGTCGACGCCCAACTGCTCGACGATGATCTGCTTTACCTTTTCGTCAACGGCTGCCATTCGTTCTCCTCATCAGCCACGCCCAGGACGCGGCTCCAGTTCGAGTTTTCTACTTGCTCACCTTGGCATGCTTGTCGATGTAGTCGATGGCGTCCTGTACGGTCCGGATTTTCTCCGCGGCATCGTCGGGAATCTCGATGTCGAAGTTCTCCTCCAGCGCCATCACCAATTCCACCGTGTCGAGCGAATCGGCGCCCAAGTCGTCCACGAACGAAGCGCTGGGCGTCACTTCCGCTTCTTCCACGCCCAGTTGTTCCGAAATAATCTGTTTCACTTTTTCGATGATTTCCTTCTGTTTGTCGCTGGTTGCCATGAGAATTCCTCCGACCGCAAAGTCTTGATTGGGAACGATTAGTCTAATGGCCCTCGTGAATGTGTGTAAAGGAACGCGACCGGTATCTGGTCGCGACACGAGTGCGCCGCTTCACCGTCGATTGCCTGGGATGCCTCCTGCATCCTAATCGTTGGCGGGGAAATGGGTCAACGCGGATCCAGAAGCGGCGTGCTTCCCGCGACCATGATGCCGGCCCCCGCGTCCCCCGACGCGCCCAGCCTTAGTCATCATTCCACGTTGCAGGTGACCATCGAGGAATGTAAGATTCGCTCTCCTAAGGGGGTATCCCATGAAAATCATCGCCGCGATTCTCTTTCTGGCATGTGCCGTGTGTCCCGCCTTCTCGGCTAAACATTATTCCTATTTCCGCGTCGGCAATCCCAGCGAGGTCACCACCGCGACAACACCAGGGACTGTCTTAATGGGAGGCGGCACCGACGTGGATGCGGCCTTCCAGTGGATGTGCCAGCGCAGCGGCCACGGCGATTTTCTCGTGATTCGGGCCACCGGAACGGACGCTTATAACCCTTACATCCAGCAGCTTTGCCCCGGTGAAAACTCTGTCGCAACACTCATCATCCCGAATCGCACTGCGGCCAGTGACCCGTTCGTGATCGCCACGATTCAAAACGCGGAAGCCCTCTGGATTGCGGGCGGTGATCAGTCCAATTACATCAATTACTGGCAGGGAACCCCGGTCGAGCAGGAACTGAATGGGCTGATTGCTCGTGGGGTGCCTGTCGGCGGCACCAGCGCTGGCATGAACGTTCTCGCGCAGTTCCTCTACTCGGCGCAGGCCAGCCAAGCCATTACCTCGAGCGAAGCACTCGCCGACCCGTTCAGCAAATACATCACGCTGGTGCGAGACTTCGTCAACATTTCCCTTCTACAAGGAATCATCGACGATCCCCATTTTGTGACACGAGACCGCATGGGACGCGATCTTGCGTTCATGTGCCGCATATATACGAACGGCTGGTCCTCGGCGCCACGCGACATCGCCATCGACGAGAAGACAGCCCTGCTGATCGACAGCAGCGGCAATGGCCAGCTCGTCGGCTCGAGTGCCGCATACTTCCTGCAAGCCGCCGGCGCCCCACAAGTATGCCAACCCGGAACCCCGCTGACTTACCAGAACGTCGCCGTATATCGCATCAATGCGAGCGGATCTTTTGCCCTTTCGACATGGAAGGGAAAGGGTGGGATCGCATACACGGTTTCTGCCAATGCAGGCGTTTTGAGTTCAACGCAACCCAATGGGTCTGTCTACTGAGGTTAAAGATTAAAGACGATACGCCTCCAGCTAGCGAGACTGTTCAACGAAGTCCCTGGGTTTCCATTTGGTAGCTGACGGAAAGATCATTTCGTCGAGTATTCGTCTCGCAAACGGGTTTGGCGGCTGCTCATCGGAATTTCCTGCCCGCGGATGAAAACGCGCTTTACGTCCGTCTTCACATCGAGCGGATCGCCATTCGATACGACCACATTCGCGGTTTTTCCTACGTCGAGCGAGCCCAACTGGTCAGCGACACCCCAGATTTCCGCGGCGTTCAACGTAACCGCCTTCAACGCTTCGTCGGGGGGAAGGCCGAATCCGGTGGCGAATCCTGCCTGGTAAGGAAGGTTGCGGGAGTTATGCGCGTCGAATGAAGCAAAGGCGATCTTGACCCCGCGTTTGTAAAGTTCTGCCGGCAGACTGTAGACGGCGTCGAAGCGCTCGTAGTCTTTGGGAGTTTGGTAAATGGGACCAACGATGACGGGCACCTTGAGACTGGCCACGTAATCGAGAACCGTGCGCGAGTGGCTGATGTGGTTGAGCACGAACTTCAGGTTGAACTCCTGCGCCAGCCGTACTGCCGTCTCCAGATCGCTTGGTCCATCGGCGGCGAGCACGATCGGCTTTTTGCCCGCGAGATACGGCAACAGCGCTTCCAGCTTTAGATCGCGCTTCGGCGCCGTCGGCTCGGGTTTCTTGTCACGGACGGCATCGGCCTTCTTTTTGTCGTAATCCGCGGATTTTTGCTGGTAGTCCTGCGCGTCGAGGAACGCCTGCCGCAGCTGGGCCGCCATACCCATGCGAGTTTCGGGAAACTTGCTTTTCTCCCGCGATTCATTGCGGCGCTGCTCGCCGGTGAAATTGAGCGGCATGGCGATGTCGCGTATCAGCAACATTTCCGACGCGGAAGGGCCGGCCAGTTGCACGAACGAGTCCTGGCCGGGTAGGGTGTCCGCGCTGTCGGGCGCGACGATCGCATTGGTGATGCCGTTCAGGCGAGTGACCGGAATGAGCTCGGACTCGGCATGAAATGCCTCGTAAACATGCATGTGCGGCATAATCTCGTCGCTGAGTTCAATGCGGTCGTTGGTGCTGCTTTCGGCCGAAATCTCCGTGAGACCGAGCGCCGTCTCCGAGTCGATAAGGCCCGGGTAGACGGTCAAGCCGGTAACGTCGATGACCTTGACGTTTTTGGGCACCTTCACCGAAGCGGCCGCGCCCAATGCGGTGATCTTGCCTCCCTGCATGACGATCACGCCGTTTTCAATCACGCCGTGAGAAACCGTGAGAAGCTTGCCGCCTTTGAGGGCGACGGCTTGCTGCTGGCCAGACGCCAAGCCGCTAAAGAGCAGGATTAACGTGAGGATCGCGGTAAACATGATCGCCATCGCCGGCCGGAGTGAAACCCGCACCCCCGACACCGGACGCCTGAGACCGGACACCTGGTTTTTCATTGGCCCTCCCTGTAGTGCGGCATGCCGTATCCGGGCAGAGCACGGTCAAAGTATGTCTCGCCGTCGATCAGGACCTTGTTGGGCACGGCCGAGCTGGAAAGCGGGTACCCGTCCCAGAGAACCAGGTCAGCATCCTTGCCAACCTCAATCGAGCCCACCTTATCGTCGACCCCGATGATCCAGGCGGCATTCAGCGTTATCATCTTCAGAGCCTCTTCCTCGCTGGCGCCGCCGTAGCGCATGGTTTTGGCGGCTTCCTGATTGAGGCGGCGGGCAAAATCATCGGAATCGCTCTTGATCGCGACCCGAACTCCCTTTCGCATGGCCATGACCGCGTTCCACGGGATCGCATCCCAGGCTTCCTGTTTGTAGCCCCACCAATCTGCGAAGGTGGCGATGCCGATGTTCTCGGCCGCCAGTTTTTCCGGGATCTTGTACGCCTCGAGCGCATGATGGAAGGCGCGAATGTGATATCCAAATTCCTTCGCCATGGCGATCTCGGTCTCGAATTCATCCGCCCGATAGCAATGGATCTGGACCATCAACTTGCCGCGCAGGACATCCGCGAGGGCCTCCAGCTTGAGATCATGCTTTGGAGAGGAAGCATCCTTGTCGCCCCTCTTTACTTTCGCGTTATAGTCCTCCCACGAGCGCATGTAGTCTTGCGCCTGGACGAGGGCGTCGCGCTGCACCGCGAAATTGCCCATGCGGGTGGAGGGTAGTTCGTTGCGGCCGCCGTAGACCCGCTTCGGATTCTCGCCACTGGCAAACTTGATGGAGCGGGGCGCGTTGGGAAAGAGCATGGCATCGCGCCCGGCGCCGTACTTGTGCTTGATAACGACCGCCTGTCCGCCGATCATGTTGGCCGATCCATGCAACAGAAGCGACGTAGTGACGCCGCCCGCGAGCGCCCGGTAGATGGCTTTATCCTGGTAGTCGAAAGCGTCCTGCATCATCATCTGGGGCGTGACTGGACTGGTGGCCTCGTTTACATCGTCATCCAGTGCGAGGTGGGAGTGGGAATCGATGATACCGGGCGTAAGATATTTTCCGGCCGCGTCGATCACGGTGGCCGAGGCCGGTGCGTTCACGGACTCCCCCACCGCCGCAATCTTGCCATCCTTTACATACACGCTGGAGTTTTTCAGATTGCCGTGGGTCACGGTCATGACGATGGCGTTCTTGATGACCACCTCGTTATGCGCCGGGGCGGGAGGCTGCTGTGCGGCGGCGGCGCGCAGCGCCAGCAGGGCGAAGGCTACAAGGCAAGGCTGCACCGCCCACATTGTCGTGTTACGACACATTTAAGCTCCTTATTTTTGACAAGGCAACCGGAATGACGTGCGATTGTAGGCGCGCGTTTCGCCACGGTCAATCTGTACCGAAATACGCAGCTTGCCAGCAACGAAACAAACCTAGACACTTTGTACGATGCGGGCCGTAATTCAGAGAGTCAGCCGGGCTAAGGTCACGGTGCACGGACAGGTGGTCGGCGAGATCTCGTCCGGGCTGCTGGTGTTGCTGGGAGTTGGGCAGCATGACACCGAGGCCGGTGCCCGGTACCTGGCTGATAAGACCGCTGGCTTGCGGATTTTCGAGGACGAAGCAGGCAAGATGAACCGCTCCGTCGCCGACATCGGCGGAGCCGTGCTCGTGGTATCGCAGTTCACGCTGTACGGCGACGTTCGCAAGGGAAAACGACCTTCGTTTGACGACGCCGCTCCGCCGCAAACAGCACGTCTCCTCTACGAGCATTTCGTCGACCGCATCCGATCGACCGGCCTGCGTTGTGAGACCGGACGATTCCAGGAAATGATGCAGGTGGAAATCGTAAATGATGGCCCCGTGACCATCCTGCTCGACTCAGAAAAAGCCTTCTAACCCCGGCCATCGATAAATATGGTGGGCTGCAGGTTTTGTGCGATGTATCTCCGGCTGTCGAATTTCTTTCCCGTGCTTGCGCCTGACATGTAGCGGATCTGCCCAAAGATGGGACGCTCGAACCAGGGGCGGTCGAATTTTCCTACGATCGACCACGCAATCCCGGCGTAGCCGTTCGGATCCCGGCCGTCGAGTTCGTACTTGTCGTTCAGGCGCACGGCGATGTGGTGGGCAAGCGCCGGCGAGCGCGTCCATTCCAGAATCTTTTTTCCCCAGTACATGCGCAGGTAGTTGTGCATCCAGCCGGTATGCACCATCTGGATTTCCGCTGCATTCCACAGCGGATCGTGCGTCTCGGCGTTTTCGAGCTGCCTTTCGGTGTAGAGAATCGGCCGCGGATCGCCGGCGTGCTTGGCAAGCGTGCGGTGAGCCCACGGTTCCGCACATTCGAAGTTGTCATAGTTCGGATTGAAGCGCACCAGGTTCACCGACAGCTCACGCCACGTAATGACCTGGTTGAGAAAGGCGTCTTTGTCTGCCTGGGGGACGTCGGCCTGCTGCACGGCGAGCGCGACGGTGACCGGACCGATATGCCCAAAGTGCAGGTACGGCGAGAGGCGAGAGGTCCCTTCCAGTTCTGGATGATTGCGGTCGCGGCGGTATCGGGAAAGCTTGCCGCGCACGAAATCTTGCAGCAGCTGGCGAGCTTCGCGCGTGCCCCCTTTCCACTCCGACACCGGCTGCACGGAGCGATCCAGGTCCCAGCCTTCCGTGAGGTTGTCTGCGGCGGCCAGTGACTGCAGTTTGGGGTGCTTAGTCCACGGAACCTTTGCCTTCGGGTTCGCGGACGCGACCAGAAACTGCGCTAGCTTCGCCTGCAGCCTGGGGCGGATGGTAAATGCCGCGTATTGCTCTTTTTGGAGCAGGCGGGAAGGCACGATGACGTCTGCATCCACGGTCCAGAATGGCACCTTCAACTTCTTCGCAACCGTTTTTCGCCAGTCCTCGGCTTGACGGATAAGATTCTCGTCGCCGACGACCAGCGCAGCCTTCACTTCGTCGCAGAACTTCAGAAGGCTATGCTCGGGAAAGCGGCGCAGGACGAATCCGATACCTCGCTTTTCGACGGCCTCGGCGATATCAGGAATACCCTGCGCGAGAAACGCATAGTGCCGGAGATTGGCGGGGGGAAAAGGACGCGGCGCAAGGAAAACGACCACCGGCTTCGCCAGCACATTGGCAGCTTGCACGGCCACGTCCAGCGCCGCGTTGTCGACTCCGCGCTGCGAGCGCTGCATCCAGTAGACGACACATGAGCCATCCGGGTTTGGCGGCCCCGAGCGGCGCACCGTGACCCTCGGATTCTCCGCTAGTTCAAGAAGTGCGTTCATTTTGTCGCGCCAGGAAAATTTCCCTGCATCACTGACCAACAGATGCGCATGTCGCGCGGGATGATGCGTCTTCTATTGAAAAGCCCGAGTTAGGCCACCAGGTCAGCGACCCGCGCTGCTTCGACACAGGCACGGACATCGTGTGTGCGAATAACGTGCGCTCCTTTGAGGATGGCTACCGTCTCGGTCGCCAGCGTGCCGTACAAACGAGCGTACACCGGCACTTCCTGCCCGTTGCCGACCAGCATTCGACCGACGAAGGACTTGCGCGAAACTCCAGCCAGCAACGGGTAACGGAGCTGGTGAAATTCGTCGAATCGGCGCAGCAATGGATAATTTTCCTCGAAGTTCTTGCCAAAGCCGAAGCCGGGATCGAGCACAATTCGTTCGCGCTTCACACCCGCCAGGATGGCAGTATCGGCCCAGTCTCGCAGTTCCCGTTTGACCAGGACCACGATGTCGGCGACGGGCGGCTGCGAGCGCCACTCCTCCGGCCGACCGCGCATGTGCATCAAAACAGCGCCGCATTTCAATTCGGTCACAGTCTTGGCCATCTTCGGATCCCAACGAAATGCGCTGACATCGTTCACGATCTCGGCTCCCGCTTCGACCGCCGCGCGAGCCACGTTTGCCTTGTAAGTGTCCACCGATATCACCGCGTCTGGGCGCTCCCGTTTGAGCTGCTGAATTACCGGGATCACGCGTTCGAGTTCCTGATCTTCAGTAACTGTCTTGGACGCGCCCCCCTTCTTTGTACCCACCGGTGCAGCCGTTTTCGCACCCGGACGCGTGGACTCGCCGCCCACGTCCACGATATCCGCGCCTTCGTCGAGAAGCTTGAGCCCGTGCGCGACGGCCCTCTCAGGATCCAGGAACTGCCCCCCATCGGAGAAGGAATCGGGCGTAACGTTCACGATCCCCATCACCAGCGTCCGCTTGCCAAGCGGAAGCACTCTCGAACCAATATTCCATTCAAAGATGGAGCGCATCGGAGCGATTCTAAATCACGTGTACGCCCGCTCAACGCTGGGGCCTCAACTGCTTCCTTCTGTTTCCGTACGGCGCACAGCGTGGGCGTGCATGGTGCCCCGTTTTCAGTGCTAGAATCAGTCCAGAGACGTCCATGCATCGGTTTCGTTGCCGGTTCCTCTTCGCCGCGACTCTGTGCCTGCTGTTGGCCTCGCCCAGCCAGGCCGCCAAAAACAAGACGCTTTCTGCACGTATCGCCGCCACTTTGGCCGAGTCTGATCTCGCCCGCGGTTTCTGGGGCATCGAGATCACTTCGCTCACCACCGGCAAGGTTCTGTATTCCCAAAACGCTGACAAGCTCTTCACTCCCGCCTCGAACACGAAGCTCTTTACCACTGCGGCTTCCCTGGCCCTGATCGGCCCCGACTACAAATTTAAGACCTCGGTGGAGACCAACGGAACCCTCGACAAGCACGGCCGGTTGAGTGGCGATCTTCTGCTGGTCGGGCGCGGCGACCCGAATCTTTCCGGACGGGAACTGCCTTATGATCTCCGCACCCAGCGCAACGACCATCCCATCAAGGTTCTCGAGGATCTCGCCGACAGCCTGGTGCAGAAGGGCGTGAAGTACGTCGATGGCGACCTGGTGGCGGACGATTCCTATTTCGCATTTGAACGCTACGGAGAGGGCTGGAGCCAGGACGACCTGGTGTGGGGCGACGGCGCGCCGGTTTCCGCGCTCACCATCAACGACAATGTGGTGTTCGTCAACATCCTCCCGGCCGATCGCGCGGGCGAACGCGCCTTCGTCACGATTGTGCCGTTCGCCGACTACTACCGCATTGACAACCGCATCATGACCACCCCCGCCGGCACCGCGCGGCGCATCTTCTTTAATCGCGAGCCCGGCTCCACCGCCCTGACGCTCTGGGGAGAGATGCCCATTGACGACAAAGGCGCGAACGAGGCTCTTGCCATCGAGGATCCTGCCGCCTTCGCCGCTGAGCTGTTCCGCAGCCTGCTGGAAAGAAGAGGCATCACGGTGTACGGCCGGGAACGCACCCATCACACCGAACTGGCGGGACTTTCGACCTTTAGCGTGACCGCTACCGCTGAAGCCCGCGGCAGCGAAGGCGACTCTGCGCGCCTCGTGCAGCCCAACCAGAGCCTGGTCCTCGCGACTTTTGAATCCAAGCCGCTGCTCGAGGATATTCGCGTGATCAACAAGGTCAGTCAGAACCTTCACGCGGAAATCCTTCTTCGCCTGCTCGGCCGGCAGAGAGGGAATGCGGCCACCATCGACAGTGGGCTCGAAGTGTTGCGAGGTTTCCTGACCAAAGCTGGCGTGCCCAACGACCAGTATGTCTTCTACGACGGCTCCGGGCTCTCCCGGCAGAATCTAGTGACCCCTCATGCCGTGGTCACATTGCTCGAATATGCCTCGGAGCAGCCCTGGGGAACCGGCTTTCGCGATACCCTGCCTGTCGCCGGCGTCGATGGCTCCCTGGCCGACCGGCTCAAAGGCACGATTGCGCAGGGGCGCGTTTACGGAAAGACCGGCTCGCTGGGGGGTGTCAAGACCTTGGCAGGATACGCGACCACCAACCGCGGCCAACAGATTGCCTTTGCCATCCTCACCAATAATTTCAATGTTTCCGCCAAGAAAGTCACCGACGCGATCGACGACATCATTGTGAACATCGTCGACGATGGCGGACCTCGGAAGTAGCTCGCGCTCTTCAGACCGTCGCCCATAGTCAGGCCGGCCGCCGCGCCGCCTTGCGAATGCGCGTGGCCCCCGCCGTCGCTGGACCCGTCCCGGTGGGAGGTTTCTTCATGCCGTCCAGAAGATCCTTCAGCACCACCGCATTGTTGTGCTTTTCGTCCTTGAAGGCGTACAGCAATGTCAGGCGCTTGCTCTGCCGCGCCAGTTCGTACAGTTTTTGCAGGTCCTCGCTGGCAGAGGGCTGCGCGAGTTCTTTGAGATAACGCCTGCGGAACATCTGCCAACCCTCGGGATTTGCATGTGCCCAGGTGCGCAATCCGTTCGAGGGCGCGAGGTTCTTCAGCCAGGCGTCCAGCGCCGCCTTTTGCTTGGTGAGACCACGAGGCCAGAGCCGGTCTACCAGCACACGCATGCCGTCCTTTCGCGACGGCTCTTCGTAGACACGCTTTACCTCAATTGCCATGGCTTTGCTCTATTATTGTACGTCCGGAGCGAGGTAGTAAGCGCGCCTCCGACTGACGGAAGGGAAACTCGAGGAAAATATGGACCTCTTGCAGCACCGGGACCGGTCGGCACGGCAATCTCGCAGGATCGTCCTGTGCCTGTGCGGAGTCGTGGTCATACTCTTTACGGCTGGATGCGACGTGGAACGGCGGAAGTCCGACGCCGAATTGGGGCTAAATGCGCAGCAAGCCGCTGGCCGGCGCGTCTATGACCGGTATTGCGATCAATGCCATGAACCCTACTCGTCGGGGGGCAAAAAGGGCCCCGGGTTAAAGGGCGTCTTCAAAAAAGACTACTTGTCCGTGAGCGGGTTGCCGGCCAACGACGACCGTGTCGGAGAGATTGTCCGCATGGGCCGCAGCAAAATGCCGGCGTTCGGGCAAACCCTCGATCAGCAGCAGGTCCAGGATCTGCTGGTTTATATGCATACGCTATAAACCGTCCGTACCCAGCCTTCTCAAAAGAATCTGTAAGGTCCAGTCCCGGCTGAAATCCGCGCCCAGGCGATGCCCAGCCGCAACGAGACGCAAAGATAAAGCCCCACGAATGAACCGTGGGTTGCGGATCCGAAGGAGATTGCCTGAATAGATTATCTATCCATCTCCGGCCTTCAAAGCTCCCCGGCCACCACTTACACAGTCGTATGATCTTCGCGTGGGATAATCGTTTCTGATTGAATGTTCCTTCCAAGTCGGCTCTCTTCCGCCAGCTTCCTTCGGTGGACGAAATCATGCGCCGGCCGGATCTCGCCGGGCCGATCGCGCTCGAGGGCCGGGCCCTGGTCACCGCGGCCGCGCGCACGGTATTGGAACGCTTGCGGGCGGAAATCAACGCCGGGCATCTTGGGCCTCAGGCGATAAACTTGGCGTTGGACGGCATGCTCGACGCCATTGAACGTGAATTGCGCCTTTCTGTCGGATTTTCGCTCCGGTCCGTGATCAATGCCACGGGAGTGATCCTGCATACCAACCTCGGGCGTGCACCGCTGGCTCGAAATGCGACCGCGAACATTGAAAAAATCTCTTCTGAATACTCAAACCTGGAGTTTGATCTCACCTCCGGGGAGCGCGGGAAACGCGATGGCCACCTGGATCGTTTGTTCCGGCAGCTGTTTGATTCTCCCTCCGGAGAGCATGTCGGCACTCCCGGAGAAATCTCGACCATCGTCGTCAACAACAACGCGGCTGCGGTGTGGCTGGCGCTAAATTCGCTCGCCGCCGGCGGCGAAGTGATCGTCTCTCGCGGAGAACTCGTCGAGATTGGCGGCTCTTTTCGCATTCCTGACGTGATGCTGCAGTCCAACGGGATTTTGCGGGAAGTCGGAACCACCAATCGCACCCGCATCGCCGATTACGAGCAGGCCATCAATGACCGGACCCGCCTGCTATTGCGTGTACACCGCTCGAATTTTCAGATCACCGGTTTTACCGAGCAGCCAAATTTGCAGGAACTCGTGGGGGTAGCGCGCGCACACAACATTCCCCTGGTCGAGGACTTGGGCAGCGGCGCGCTCTTCGACTTGCGTTCGGTGGGAATCAATGGCGAAACCGGGGTTGCTGAAAGTCTGCACGCCGGGGTTGACGTCGTTACCTATAGCGGCGACAAGTTGCTGGGTGGCCCGCAAGCCGGCATGTTAACCGGACGGGCCGACCTGATACGCCGCATGCGGTCGAATCCCCTGTTTCGCGCACTGCGCGTCGATAAGCTCACCTACGCTGCTCTGGAAGCTACTTTACTGGCCTATGTGAAAGGCGACAACGATGCGATTCCAACCCTGCGCATGATGCGGCTGTCGAAGGAAACTATTGGTGCGCGAGCGACGGCGGCTGCCCAACTGCTGCGGTCCTCGCCCAGGCTCGAAGTGGAATTAATCGATGGCGAGTCGGTCATCGGCGGCGGAGCCGCGCCTTCAGCCACGCTGCCTACGCGTTTGCTGGCCATTTCGTGGAAGCGACGAAATGCAGATGAGTTGCTGGCTCGGCTGCGCGCTGCCGAGTTGCCGGTCATTGCCCGGATTCAAGACGGCCGTGTCCTGATTGACTTCCGTACCGTGTTTACGGAACAAGATCAGGCCGTGGTGTCGACATTGCGGGCCATCGCGGACAGTCAGGAATGATTCGGCCCCGTCGAAGGATCGGTTGCCCGGCCTTTCGCCAGGTGTTTTTGGGGCATGCTCTTCCCGAATAGCCATCGATAGAATTGGTCTTCTCTGTGGCGACTCTTTATACCATCGGACATTCGACCCGCAGCATTGAGGAATTGCTCTCTGCTCTCAAAGCGCATTCGATCGAGACGCTTCTGGATATACGCGCATTCCCGGCATCGCGGCGCTTACCGCATTTCAATCGCGAATCGCTGGAGACAACCCTGCCGGCCTCAGGAATTCGCTACATCTGGATGAAGGCCCTCGGCGGCTATCGCAAGAAAGTTCGCGATGATTCGCCAAACCTCGCTCTGCGGAGCAAGACCTTCCGCAACTACGCGGATTACATGCTCACCCGGGAATTCGAGGAAGCAATCGCGGAACTGCTCCACACAGCCGGGCAATCCCGTACCGTTTACATGTGCGCGGAGCGCGTGTGGTTTCATTGTCATCGGATGCTGGTATCCGATTGGTTGGTGGCCCATGGGCACACCGTTTTGCATATCGATGGAGAAGGCCCGGCTCGCCCACACCGGCTCACGGCCGAGGCGCGCCTGGTGAACAACCAGGTAATCTACAGTGGAGACACCCTTTTTGCCTGAACAGTCATGGTAACTTTCTCCGCATGATCCTGGGCACCGGCATCGATATCGCCGAGGTCCCCCGCATTCGGGGAGCCATCGAACGTCACGGCGAGCGCTTCCTGAAACGCATCTTCACCGAGGGCGAGATTCAATACTGCGAATCCAAGGCCAACCGCGTCGAGCGTTACGCAGCGCGGTTCGCGGCCAAGGAGGCTGGTATGAAGGCGATCGGGACTGGCTGGAATCACGGGGTGCGCTGGCGCGACCTGGAAGTCGTCCGCAAACCGGGCGGGCGCCCCACTCTCCTGCTTCACGGCAAAGCGGCTGAGTTCGCCGCCAGGCTGGGTGCGACCAACATTGCGCTCTCGTTGACCCATACCGCTGACCAGGCCATGGCACAGGTCATTCTCGAAAGCTGACCGCCCTACTCTGCTAGACTGACGCCTCGAATCCATGGCCACCACTCTCTCTTCCTCTCCGGCGTCAGCCGCTCCGGCTGCGACCCGCCCGCAAACCTTGCTCCTCGGCATCGGATTCAGCAGCTTCGCCGCACTCTTGCTGGAACTCGCGCTCACCCGGCTCTTTTCCGTGGTGCTGTTCTACCACTTCGCATTCCTCGCGATCTCCATCGCCTTGCTTGGACTGGGCGCCGGTGGTGTGTTTGCCTACTTGGGCAAGAGCCAATTGAGTCGGCTTGAGACGCGGCCGCTGGCGGCAACTCTCTGCTGTCTGAATGCCATCGTAATTCCGATTGTTCTCGAGATTGTCCTGCATGTACCGGTTTCGCTTGAGCTGTCCTGGTCGAATCTGCTGAAGCTTACGTCGCTATATCTCTCCGCAGCTGTCCCCTTCCTGCTCACCGGACTGCTGTTTTCCGCGGTCTTCGCGCGCGAGACCCGCACGATCACCCGCCTCTATGGAGCGGATCTTCTCGGCGGGGCGCTGGCCTGCCTGTTGGTAGTTCCGCTGCTGAATTGGGTAGGCGGCCCGAATGCAATCCTTTTCGCGGGCATGGTCATGGCCCTGGCCGGAGCCGTGTGGGCCGGTTCTTTCCCCATGCGAAAAATCGCGGGTGCGATCGCGGGCGTGCTGGTTGTGCTGATTGCCATCAACCATTCCGGCCGTGTCATCGACGTCGTCTATGCGAAGGGGATGTTTCGCGACAGGGCCTGGGTGGAATTCGCGCGCTGGAACGCCATCTCCCGCGTGGAAGTCGATCGCCAGGGGGATAACGCCAAGGCGATCGTGATCGATGCGGATGCCTCCACCTACATCATGAATGTGGACCCGCATGCCTGGCAGGGAACCGACTGGCAGAAGAACCTGATGGCGTCCCCGCCGGCACTGGCAAACGTGCTCCGCCCTCACGGTGAGTTCGCCATCATCGGGCCCGGCGGCGGAGTCGACGTTTTGCGGGCGGTCGCGAACGGCAGTCCCAGTGTGACCGGAATCGAGATCAATCCCATCATCGCGAACTCGATCATGCGCGGCACCTATGCCGCCTACGCCTTTCATCTCTACGAGAGGCCGGAGGTACACATCCACGTAACCGACGGCCGATCGTTCGTGCGGAATGCCCGGCAGAACTTCGACGTGGTGCAGATGACGCTGGTGGATACCTGGGCCTCGACCGCGGCTGGAGCTTTCGCGCTGAGCGAGAACAGCCTCTACACCGTCGACGCCTTTCGGGAATACTTCGAACACTTGAAGCCGGATGGAATGATCGCGGTCACCCGCTGGGAGTTCCGACAACCCCGCGAGGCTCTGCGGGTGGTTTCGGTGGCCACCGAAGCGCTGCACCAACTCGGGGTCGAGAATCCCGCCAAACATTTCATCGTGGTTTCCGAAGGCGACCTCGACGAAGACGGCATTCCGGTGGTGGTGTTGGCCAAGAAGTCGCCTTTCACGCCAGAGGAAGAGGAAGCAGTTAAAAGGCACCTGGAAGACAATGAGGACCTGGTCGCGCTCTACACCCCATCGCAGCCAGGACAGAATCCTTTTTCCGCGATGATTGTCCGCAACAACCCTCGAGCCTTTGCGCGCGACTACCCCTATAACGTCGCACCCGTGGACGATAATGCTCCGTTTTTCTTTTTCACCCTGAAAACCGACCAGATCCTGCATGACGGTGGATTGCAGCGCGGAATCGATTGGAAGGTGAATCTGGGAGTGGTAGTGCTGGGAATCGTGTTTGTGATTTCGCTGGTTGCCGTTTTCACGTTTTTGGTTGTGCCCATGGCGCTGCGGGGCGGACGCCGGCAACGCGCCCTCCCGCTGCTTTACTTTGTAGCCGTGGGCTTGGGCTACATTCTTGTCGAGATCGCATTCATCCAGCGGTTTGTGCTCTTCCTTGGGCATCCTACCTATGCCCTGACCGTCGTGATCTTCCTCCTTCTGCTCTCCAGCGGCACCGGCAGCTTGATGTCGCGACCGTGGCTGTCCGAGACAGCGCGCGGATGGATTCCTCTGGTCCTCCTCATTTTCGCCATCGCTCTTTACACCTGGGGTCTTACGGGCCTACTTTCGTCACTGATCGGCCTTCCGTTTGCCATCAAGCTGGTAGTAAGTGCTCTGGTGCTGGTTCCATTGGGATTCGCGATGGGTATGCCTTTTCCGACCGGGCTGCGCGCCATGACAAAAACAATGGTAGTCGAGTTACCGGCCTCCGAATTCGGCGAACCCCCAAACTCCGAGGACACCGCGGTGGAGTGGGCCTGGGCTATGAACGCCGCTTCCAGCGTACTTGGCTCGGTGCTGGCCATGGTCATTGCCATCCACTTCGGATTGAACTTCACGCTGGCCTGCGGAGCGGCCGCCTATGCGCTCGCCCTGGCGCTATTTCCAACGCTGGCACCCGGTCGAGCCTGAAGTGAAGTCCTCCTTTCGGTCTGTTATGATCAGCGGAATTCCAGCTGCCGTTCGTGGAGAGGTGTTGATGGCATTGGTTGGATGCCGGGGCCGGGCGCCGATTCCGTCCGGGCGAGGGACACGTGCCTAGCCAGAAGCAGCTGAAGTGGTCACAACTGCGCGTAGGCCTGACCGTGCTGTTCGCCAGCATCACGCTGAGCGTGCTCATTTTCCTCATGAGCGGAACTACCGGCCTATTCACTCCCAAACTCAATCTCAAATCGTATTTTGATAACGCTGGTGGTCTGCGAAACGGCGCCCCCGTCCGTTTGCAGGGCGTCGATGTCGGCAATGTTACCGGTGTACGCGTGGTGGGAGACAAGCCGCTTACACCCGTAGAGATCACCATGAAGGTCACCAGCAAGTACCGCGCCCTTCTGCACAAGGACTCGGTCACCTCCTTGAGCACGGCTGGCGTGCTTGGGGAAACTTACATCGACATCGACAGCTCCCACGCGAAAGGTCCCGTCGTCAGCGACGGTGACACCCTGCCCACCCGCGAGACCCCTGATATTCAGGACGTGGTGCGCGCCAGCCAGGGCACCCTGCAGAACCTCGACGCGCTGCTGAAACGCACCGATCGGATCCTCGCGTTCGTGGAAAGCGGGCAAGGCTCAATTGGAAAACTGATCTATGATCCCCAGTTATACAACCGCTTTGCCCAGACGGTGGATGAGTTCAAGGGCATCGTGGATCAGATTCGCAACGGGGAAGGCAGTCTTGGCAAGCTGGTCTCCAACGATGAGGCCTACAATAAGGTGATGGTGGCGGTTGACAAGATGAACGCCATCGTCGATGACCTTCAGCAGGGCAAGGGCACAGCCGGAAAATTCCTCAAAGACCCCGGCCTGTACAACAACGCCAACGACACCATTGCCAATGTCAAGAAGCTGACCGATGACATCAACGCCGGCAGAGGGACCCTCGGTAAACTCACCAAGGACGAGGCGCTCGCGCAGAAACTTGACAACACCATCACCAAGCTGTCCGCGCTCACGGACCGAATGGAAGCCGGCGAAGGAACCGCGGGCAAGCTGTTCAAGGATCCCTCGCTCTACAACAATGCCGACCAGATGCTGATGGAGACGCGCCAGCTGGTCAAGTCGATCCGGGAAAACCCCAAGCAGTACCTGACCTTCAAAGTGAAGGTGTTCTGAGCCCTCAGCTCTGTCCGCAACCAGAACGTAATTTGAACTCGATTCCGGCATAACCGTATACTTGTCGCCCGCCATGAAGGTCGTGGTCATCATTCCGGCTGCGGGACTAGGCACGCGCATGGCGCCGCCCAGCAGTGTAAAGACGGCCAAGCTACCCTCCAAACAATTTACGGAACTCGGCGGCACTCCAATTCTCATTCATACTCTCCGAAAGTTCGTGGCCAGCCCTCCGGTCACGGAAATCCTGGTCGCCCTGCGCAAGGATGAGATTGCCGGGTTCCGCGAGCGGCTGCAGACCGAAGCCGCGGACGTGTTGCAGAAAAAAGTGGAACTGGTGGAAGGTGGTGACCATCGCCAGCAGTCGGTAGCCAATGCGCTGGCGGCCGTTTCCGCCGCACCCGACGACGTGGTGCTGGTGCATGACGCGGTGCGTCCGTTCGTGACGCCGGACATCATCGAAGGCGTGATTCGCGGGGCGGAGAAGTTTGGCGCGGCCATCGCCGGGCTGCCCGCTGTCGACACCATCAAGAAGGTGGAGCGTACTGCCTACGGCGCACTCATCACCGCCACAATCCCCCGCGAGCACGTGGTCCTGGCCCAAACGCCGCAAGGCTTTCGCTACCACATTCTGAAGAAGGCCTTCGACGAAGCCGTCGCCGATGGCTTCACTGGAACCGACGAAGCCTCGCTGGTGGAGCGTTCCGGCCACGAGGTGGCGGTCGTGATGGGATCGCCTCGGAATATCAAAATCACGAGCCCCGGGGACATGGAACTCGCTGAGTTCTATCTTCGCAAATAGACCGCGGGAGGAAGGCGATAGAAATGAAACCGGCGTCGCGTATCGGGTTCGGGTGGGATTCACATGAGTTCAAGCCCGGAATCCCCCTGAAGGTTGGCGGAGTTTCACTGGCCCACAGCAAGGGTCTGGGTGGTCATTCCGATGGGGACGTGCTGCTCCATGCCATCACCGACGCGTTGCTGGGAGCCATTGGAGCTCCCGATATCGGAACCCTGTTTCCTCCTACCGACCAGCAGTGGAAGGGCGCGGATTCAGTTGTCTTCCTGAACGAAGCGCTGAAGCGGGTACGAAGCGCAGGCTACACGATCGGCAATGTCGATTCGTCGCTGATCATGCTCGCCCCGAAGATCGGGCCCCATGCAGCCGAAATTCGCGCGCACGTGGCGAAGTTGCTCGGCATTCCCGTGGATTGCGTCGGCCTCAAGGCCAAGACCCCGGAGGGAATCGGAACGGACAATGCCGCGATTGCTAACGTCGTGGTGCTGCTGGAGAGACTTCCGAGTGCTCCTAAGAAATTCGCAGGTGCGAAGGCGCCCACAAAGAAGGGCTAGGCGCTGGACGCGGTGAGTCAATGGAGCGAAAAGACCTTCACCCCACTTTTAGTCTGGACCTTGCCGCATTGATCAGGGCCCTAAAGATGGCGCGCGAGGCCGCGTCGTCGTCAACGGAACGCTCCGGGTGCCATTGTACCGCCAGAACAAAGTGACCGGGCGTGGTGCCTTCGATCGCTTCGACGATGCCGTCGTCGGGACAGCGCGCCACGATCCGTAATCCATCTCCAACAACATCTGCGGCCTGGTGGTGGCTCGAGTTCACCGGCAACTGCGAAGCATCCGCCTCCGCCTCCTTCACGATCTGTTCCAGCATTGATCCTGAATTGACCACAACGCGATGCGCCACAGCGACCGTCCGCCCGGCTTCATGGTTTACGGGCGACTCGATGTGCTGAATGAGCGACCCGGCGCGGTGCACGTTCAAGATCTGCAGTCCGTAGCAAATTCCGAGTATGGGCTTGCGCAGGGCATAAGCGTCCTCCAGCAGGATTCCGTCTACGCTGTCGCGCGGCAGGTCGGCATCGGCGGTTTTCGGATCCCGTGTCGCGCGGTATTTCTCAGGTTCCACGTCGGCAGGGCTCCCGGGCAGCAGAACCGCGTCGCACTGCTCGACCAACTTCTTCACTTTGCCCGCAGTTTCGTCCAGGGGAATGCGAACCGGTTCTCCCGCCTCCGATTCGATCGCTCGCTCGTATTGTGGCAGGGCTCTTCTGGCGTACTCCGTATCTCCGGAGTGCGGCACCGGAATGGCAATGCGAGGACGCATTGATTCCTATTGTACCGGGTGACCGTAGCCTGTTAATGCGATCCAGAGGTTGGTGGACCGGGCGAGGATTCGAACCTGCATCTGCGGATCTTCCCGCCGTGTTCCGGGTTACACCACCGGCCCTTCGTGATTGCAGCGAGCTGTGGCCACTTTAGCAAAACCGCCGTTGGTGGGCGATGGCAGACTTGATTCCGCAGCCCCGCTTTGCAGCCGCCCAGGGGAACTTCCTCGTTTCCGTTCTACCGGCTGGCGCGCGCGATTCGAGCCAGCGCCTTAGCTTGCCGGTAGTGACGAACCTCCATGACCACTGAAAGCACCAGCACAATCGAGCCCGCCACCAGTGCCACCGGAAGTGCGATCTGGCGGTACGCAAAGCGCAGGTCAGGAATCGTGCCGCGGCGCCGGGCGACGATCACCACCCCCAGGATTGACGGTAAAAGGCTCACCGCGAACGAGAGCAGTGTCAGCAGGAACGTAACCAACAAGACCCGCCCAGGGACGGCATACCAGTGGGGCCCGGGCGTTTTCTCAGGAGCCGCCATAACCCTTTAGATTACACCGCCTTGGGCGCTTCGCAACGGTGCGCTGCAAGCCGTGCGCTACAATGCTGGATATGTCGCAAGCTGCGTCGGCCTTCACGCGGACCCCCGCGGAAGTAGTCCGTCAAACACCCGTCTCGCAGGCGGCGAATGGCATCTGCTACGCCTCTTCGGGCGAGGTGACCATCTCCGACGGCGACCTGGAACGCATGGTCGCGGCTGTTCCTCGCGCTGCGGCCGCCGCGCTCGAACGGAAGGCTTATTACTTCGTGCCTCTTACCGTCAGCCAGGGCGACGATACGGTCATCGCGGATCGATACGATGTCGGCTTGAGTGACAACGCAGTGTGTCATCGGAACTTGAACCTTGGCGATGCGCAGTGCGTTTTCATCTCCACGCGGCTGATGGACGACAAGTTTTCGGTTGCCTTCGAGTTTTATATCAATGTGGGACACGCCATCGTGGAGCGGATCGGGGTGTCTCAGGCCTTTGCCGATCTGGCCTGGAAGCAGGTCGCGGCGGATGTGCGCGGTGAGACTTCGCTCGATGCGTGGGACGCTCGCAAAGCCGCCACTAGTCCCGGTCCTGATACCGAAAAATACAAGAACGAGTTCTTCGCAGCCGCCTTTGCCGATTCGATCTCCATCTACCTTCTTTCTCTCTTCCTGGATGTGGACTACTACGATTTGCGGGAGCGCGACTATCCGCTGCTGGCACCCTCGGCGATGGCGGAGCGGCTAAGGAAGATCGCCGAACTGTTTCCGCCCAATCCCGGCTTCGAGTTCGCGGTCTACCACAAACGGCGCACATAACGGAGTTCTTAGTGGCTTCGTTGTGCCAGGACCAAACGCTCTGCTGGTCTTCTTGAAGCAGTGTTGAAACTTCTGGTGGCTGGCCTTGTGCCGGATGCGGGCTGTCCCTCCAAAAACCGCGAAAATCACAGCCGTGATGACTTCATCAGTATCCACGGCTCGATCTCCAGCGGGTCCGCTCTTTACTCATGCCATAGCACCCTGATGGGGTTGGCGGTATACGGCAGGTCCTCGCACACCCCGTGCGGGCTCTCTGTGTTTAAATGCTGCTGACTATGCCGGTAACCGTCCACTCGTTTGCCAAGATCAATCTGGGCTTGTGTATCGGCGCGAATCGTCCCGACGGGTTTCACGATCTGCGCACCGTGTATCAGACGATTGCCCTGCATGATGTCATCCGAATCGAGTTGGCTCGCGGGTCAGGGATCGAGATTCGCTGTGCAGATCCGCGGGTGCCTACGGATAAATCCAACACTTGTTATGGGATCGCTGAGCGCGGCATGGCCGCGCTGCGGGCAAAGGGGCGCGTGATCCTCGAGATCAAAAAGCGGTTGCCGGTTCAAGGCGGATTGGGTGGCGCCTCGGGCAATGCGGCCGCGACGCTGCTGGGGCTGGAACTCGCGCTCAAGCAGCAGCTTCCGGCTCCCGAACGGCTGCGCATCGCGGCGGAAGTCGGCTCCGACGTGCCTCTTTTTCTCCTGGGCGGCACCGTCCTGGGGGTGGGGCGCGGCGAGAATGTATATCCCTTGCCGGATTTGACACGAACCGATTGCGTGATCGCAACGCCGCAGATCGGAGTCTCAACGCCTAGAGCCTTTGCGGATTGGGATAGTCTGGTCGCCCAGGCAGTGAAGCCTCAAGAGCGGGACTCGGCCAGGACGAACCGTCCTTCGCGGAGCAAAGATCCCCGCAAATTGACGGGGGGCGGCCCCTCCGATAGAATGAATGAGTTCAGCCGTAGGATTTCCTCTTGGCTGGGCAACGTTCCCTGGAAAAAGACCTCCGGTGGGCGTTTATCCGGTGTCCCTGCAATCGGCAGGGGCCGGGCCGAGACCCTGCTTCTCGACCTCGTCCGTACCGGGATTGAAAACGACTTCGAACAGGTCGTCTTTCCTCAATATCCCGCATTACGAGACGTGAAGTGTGCGCTGGAGCAGTCGGGCGCGGTATACGCGTCGCTTTCGGGTTCTGGGTCGGCGCTGTATGGGCTCTTCAGGACCAGGGCAGGCGCCGAAAAAGCTGCTGCACGGCTGCGGAAAGAAGGGGTTCCGGCCCAGGCGACGGTCACGCTGACACGTCTGCAGTATTGGAAAAAGTTGCGCGTTTCGGGTTTCTAGTTTCGAGGGCATCCGGCGAGGCAAAAAGTTCTCCTTGCAACTCCAAACTGGAAACTCGAAACTGGTACTACTGGGCCGTCGACTAATGGTAGGTCAAGTGCCTTTGGAGCACTTTGTCTAGGTTCGAATCCTAGCGGCCCAGCCAGGTTCTGTGCGGTCGAGCAAGTAGTCAGGAACGTTGCGGGCGCGCCGGACGGCAGATAGTCACCCGTCCTTCGCCAAACTCGAAACCGGAAGCCTAACACTGTCTACGAGAGAGCCCACATGGCAACTTTAGCGACGCCGGCGGAAAAAAAAGGCCAGCAGGTGCCTGAAGAGAAGAGCGAGCGCAGCAAGCCGCGCCCGCGCGTGGACGACAAATTCAAAATCTTCTGCGGGACCGCCAACGAGGCCCTCGCCGACGAGGTTTGCCACTTCCTGGGATTGACGCGCGGCCAGGCCATGGTCACGCGCTTTCGGGATGGCGAGTGTTACGTGCAGATCCAGGAAAACGTGCGCGGCGCCGACGTTTTTGTCATGCAGCCGACCTGCCGCCCGGTGGACGAGCACCTGATGGAATTGCTCTTGATGATTGACGCGCTCAAGCGAGCTTCGGCGAGGCGGATCACGGCAGTGATTCCTTACTACGGCTATGCCCGCCAGGACCGCAAGGATAAACCGCGCGTGCCCATTTCCTCGAAGCTGGTCGCCGATCTTTTGACCACTGCGGGTGCGGACCGCGCACTGGTCGTCGATCTGCACGCCCCGCAATTGCAGGGCTTCTTTAATATTCCGGTGGATCACTTGTTCGGATCGCCCGTGCTGGTCAGCTACTTCAAGGAACTGAACCTGCCGCACCTGACGGTCGTATCCCCGGATGCGGGCGGTGTGGAGCGAGCGCGCTTCTTTGCGAAAAAAATGGACGCCGCGCTGGCCATCGTTGACAAACGCCGCGTCGAAATGAACGTCGCCGAGGTCATGCACGTCATCGGCGACGTCAACGGCCGCACCTGCCTCGTCATTGATGACCTGATCGATACCGCGGGCACGCTCGTCAAGACAGCCTCCGCACTGCTTGAGAATGGCGCCACCCAGGTGTATGCCTGCTGTTCGCACCCGGTATTCTCCGACCCGGCGATTGAAAACATTTCACATTCCGCCATCACGCAAGTGGTGGTCACCAACACGATTCCGCTGAGCGAAGCCGCGGAGCGCGAGCCCAAGATCAAGAAGCTTTCCATCGCGGGACTGATTGGCCGAGCCATTCAGTCCATTCACGAGGAAACTTCCGTCAGCAAATTATTCAGCTAGGCAGGAAATCAAATTATGGCAACCGCAATCGACACGAACATACTCGAAGCGCAACCCCGAAACGCCGGCACCAAAAATGATGCCCGGCGGATCCGGCGGGGCGGCAAGATTCCCGCAGTCGTCTATGGTGCCGGGCAGGATTCCGTCTCGGTCGCCGTGGACCCACGCCAGGTTAAGCGCATCCTGAACTCGGAAACCGGTCACAACACGATTTTCGATCTCGCACTGGATGGGGCAACCAAGACCAAGGCCATGATCGTGGACTGGCAGTATGAACCCATCAAGGGAAACCTGCTCCACATCGATCTCAAGCGGATCGCCATGGATAAAAAGCTGGCCGTCATGGTCCCCATCGAACTGACCGGCGAACCGGCAGGCGTGAAGCAACAGGGCGGCATTCTGGAGCAGATGTTGCGCGAGGTGGAAGTCGAGTGTCTGCCGGCGGACATCCCGAGCCACATCGACGTCGATGTCAGCGAGCTGGTTTTCGGCAGGGTGTTGCGCGTCGCCGATCTGCCGCACAGCGAAAAACTGAAGTTCCTGACCGATGAGAACCAGCCGGTCGCGCACGTCACGACGGTTAAGGAAGAAGTGGTTGCGGCACCGGAGGCGGTCGCTGCCGAAGCTGCTACTCCGGCTGAGCCCGAGGTCATCAAGAAGGGCAAGCAGGAGACCGAAGAAGGCGCTGCCGCTGCTCCCGAGAAGGCGGAGAAGCCCGAGAAGAAGGAGAAGAAGTAAGCTACGGGCCCCGAGCTACGAGCTACGAGCGAAATGGCGTGAAACTGATCGTCGGGCTGGGCAATCCCGGAATCGAATATCAGTTCACGCCGCACAACCTCGGCTTCCTGACTATCGATCGCATCGCAAGTGAGCGGGGCGTCGATGTGAAGAACCGGCAGTGCCGGGCCATCACGGGCCGAACCCAGATCGGGGAAGAACAGGTTCTCCTGGCTAAGCCGGAAACCTTCATGAACCTGAGCGGGCTTTCGGTGCGGGAGTTGCTGGCCGAATACCAACTGCGGCCGGAGTCCGGCTTGATCGTCATTTATGACGAACTGGACCTTCCGCTGGGTACGATTCGCATCCGGCAACGGGGCAGCTCTGCCGGGCATAACGGGATGGAGTCGATCATCGGGGCGCTCGAGACGCAGGAGTTTCTGCGCATCCGCCTCGGCATCGCGCCCGTTACGAAGATCTTGAAGCCGTTCAGCAAACGGCAACTGAAGGTGGTCGATGAAGTACTCGATACCGCCGCCGAAGCAGTAAAAGTGATTTTGACCGAAGGTCCGGGAGCGGCGATGAACCGCTTTAACCGCAAGCAGGAAGACGACGCGGAGCCGGACACGGCGAAGTGACAGATTTGGAGAAAAACGAATGAATCGTACTTATGAACTGATGTTCATCGTTCGCCCTGACATGGCGGAAGAGGACCTGGACAAACTGATTTCCACCTTGGATACGGCAGTTTCCACCTCCGGTGGCACCGTGAAGAGCGTTGAGCGCATGGGCAAGCGTCGTCTTGCCTACACCGTTCGCCGGTTTCACGACGGTGTGTACGTACTTCTGACCGTCGAAGGCAGCGGGGGCTTGATTCATGAACTGGAACGCCGCTTGCGCGTGACCGAACCAGTACTCAAGTTCCTGAGCGTGCGCATTGACGAGGAGCAGAAACGCCTCGCCAAGATCAAGGCCATCCGCGAAGCCCGCAAGAAGACGCCCCCGGCGCCCCCTGCGACTCCGGAGGGCGGCGAGACCGCCACTGTTACCGTCTAAACAATTTAGGTTGCGGGCAAACTGCCTGCGCTAGACGCGCTGCATGCGCGAGAATGAAGGAGCATCATGCCTGAAGAAACAAAAGCACCGACAGCCACCGCGGCCGAGCCGCCTCCGCCGTCCGAGGGTCACAGCCAGCGTCCACCGTCCCGAGGTCCGCGTCCCGGCGGCGGCCCCGGCGGGTCTCGCGAAGGCGGACGAAAGTACTTCCGGCGCAAAAAAGTCTGCAAATTCTGTGTCGAGAAAATCGAGAGCATCAACTACAAGGATGTTCGTCTGCTCGCGCAGTTTGTGGCCGAGAGCGGGAAGATCGTCCCCCGCCGCCTGACGGGAGTTTGCACGCCTCATCAGCGGCGCTTGTCCTGCGCCATCAAGCAGGCCCGCAACATTGCCCTGCTGCCATTCGCAGGACGCGCGAACTAGCTCGCCGGTCTCGGGTCCTGCGAGTTCGTGGAGGACCTGGTTAGCATCCGCCGCGCAGATAAAAATTTAGAAACGGAGTCATTCCATGGAAGTCATCCTGAAAGAGGACGTACCCAAGCTAGGCTCTCGGGGCGACGTGGTAAGGGTCGCCGAGGGCTACGGCCGCAACTTCCTGCTGCCACGCAAGCTCGCCATCGAGGCCAACTCGGCCAACAAGGCGGTTATCGAACAGATGAAGGCCGCCTCCGTGCGCCGCTCCGCCAAGGAGAAACACGAAGCCGACGCTCTCGCCAAGCAGTTTGAAGGGCTCTCTGTCTCGTTCCAACGCCGCTCGGGCGAGAACGAGCAGTTGTTCGGATCGGTCACCTCCGGCGATATCGCGGAGGCGCTCGAGAAGAAGAGCTTCCATATCGATCGCCGCAAGATTCAGCTGCACGAACCGCTGAAGGCCGTCGGCGAATTCGACATCCCTGTGAAATTGCACAAAGACGTTACCGCCCACGTCAAAGTCATTATCGAAAAGGAAGCGGTCGAGTAGTAAGCCGAAAGGTCTGCGGTCGCCCCTATCCGCCCTCGCGGATGGGGCGTCTTTTTCTTTCGGGAGCGCCTTGTTAAGCATTTTTTTACATTTTTCTTGTTGCACACACATCTGAAGCCTGTTGAGAGCATATTTGTTTCCCCGTGGTGTGATGCTAAGCCTAATGTAATTAAAGACTTACAATTAGCCGCCGGGGAGGCACGAATCCTGCCAAACCCCTGCCGTCTCTGCTCACGGTTCGGATGCTGCGCCGTCCATTACTATGCAAACCGAAATGGCGCTTAGCGAGGGTTTGCCGAGGATAGCGGACAGACATGCCGGCCGAAGCGTGGGTGGTACCAATTACGGTTGGCGAACATTCCTGCCCGGGCTCACAGGGTGCCCGGTCGGATAAGCATAGCGGATCCCAAGGTGCCCCCGCTCGGGGCCACATGGCTGGGCAAGGAAATCGCATCGACGACACGATGTTGATCCGCGAGGCGCAGCGGGGAAACCACGCAGCCTTCGAGGAACTCGTTCGCCATTACGATCAGGCGGTCCTGCGGTTGGCGATGCACCTGACCGGCTCGGAACACGACGCCCAGGACATTTTCCAGGATGCCTTCCTGAAAGCGTACAAGAACGTCGGCAGCTTCCGCTTCGAGTGCTCCTTCTACACCTGGATCTACCGCATAGTCACCAACCTCTGCCTCGATCACCTTCGCAAACGACAGGTCCGAAAAGAAGATGCTCCGGTAAGTACGGACGCTTCTGGTGAGGAATATAGCCTGCTCGACCAGGTGCCCGACGCACGCGCTGGGGCGAACCCCGAGCGCGACCTCATGCGGCGCCAACTAGGCGCTCGCATCAACGGTGCCCTGGAAAAACTCACCCCTCGCGAACGCATGGTTTTTGAATTGAAGCACTACCACGGTCTGAAGCTGCGCACCGTAGGCGAGATATTGAACACCACCGAAGAGACGGCCAAGAACACGCTCTTCCGGGCCACGCAGAAATTGCGCGGCGCGCTGGCGGATATGCGATGAGAACCGCAGCGAGAATTTATCAAGGGAGTGACCCCGAAGGGGTGCAATTATGAAGTGTGAATGGGTACAAGAAAATATTGTGCTCTATGTTTATAACGAGCTGGCCGATGACGCTCGTTACGAACTGGAGCAGCACCTGGGTCGATGTCCCGAGTGCGCCGCTGAACTCAAGTCCGCGCGCGCCTTCCACGCAACCCTCTCGCAGCTGCCGGTCGAGGAACCAAGCCCCAATCTTCTGGCCGCGGCGCGCATGCGGCTGGAGGAGCGGCTCGAGACTGCTCCTCAGGGCGGATTCTGGCGGCGGCTTACCTTCGATCCCCTCAGTTGGCTGCGGCAGATGCGCTTCTCTCCAGCTCTGGCGGCGGTCATTTTGATGATTGGCTTCGGCGGCGGGATTGCGACCATGGTCAAGCTTCCCTCCAGTGATCACACCACGATTGGGAGTGTGCAACCGCCAGTCGTTCCCCAGGAAGCTTCTATCACCGGCATTCGCTCCGTCGTCCAGGATCCCGGCTCCAATCAGGTCACCGTCAAATACGACACAGTTCACACCGAAGAAGTGCAGGGTTCGCTCAACGACCAGCGTATCCAGCAATTGCTGCTGTTCGCAGCCCGCAACAACTACAGCTCGGGCGTGCGCATGGATTCGGTAGACCTGCTCACCCAGAAGCCCAATGACACGCGCGTGCGCGAAGCTTTGATCTACTCGTTGCGCTACGACACGAATCCCGGCGTCCGCCTCAAGGCGATCGAGGGGCTGGGGTCGTACGTGAAGGACGATACGCGGGTGCGCGATGCGGTGCTGAATGCGCTCATGACCGATAACAATCCCGGCGTCCGCACCCAGGCGCTCCTCTTGCTGCAGCCTGTGAAGGCCGACGGCAGTGTGCGCGCGGCCCTGCAACATCTTGCCGAAACCGACCAGAATCAATACATTCGGTCGCAAGCGCGAACTGTGCTGGCGCAGCTTCCGGAAATCGACTAGTCGCTGAATTTTGTAGGCAGTGCACAATTCGGAGCTTTGGCTCTTAAAAAAGGAGAAGATGCCCATACTCAACGGGACCTGCTAGACCCCAAAAGTTTCGGCTCACAAACGTCATGGTCAAGAAGTTTTCAAAATACGCCGGAATGCTGGTCACAATGGCATTCCTGGCTTCGATCGCGTCCGCACAGCAGACGCGGGTTTTTCGCGACGGCGACTCTTGGACCGAGGAGGTCACCGGCACTCTTCCGGCAGCCAAGACCGTTCGCGTACGAGTTGATTTTGGTTCCGTTCGCGTCCAAGGCGGCTCTCAACAGGACATTACCTACGTTATCCGCACTCGTTCCTATGGTTCTGATGAGAAGCAAGCCCGGCGTGAATTCGAAGCCTACAAAATCAACGCCTCGGCGCGGGGAGAGGCTGCTGTCATTGAGGGCGACTGGCAGGGCAAGCGGCATCACCTGTGCTCCGGCGAATTCGTCATCAATGTCCCGCGAAACCTCGAACTGGCCAAGCTGGAAACTTCCGGTGGCGGCGTCACCGTGAATGGAATCGCCGGACGCGTGGAAGCCACCAGCGGCGGCGGCAAGATCCACCTCGATGACATCGGCGGCTCCGTTACGGCCGAGACCGGCGGCGACAGCATCGAGATCGGCACCGTGAACGGCGACCTGCACTTGGAAACCGGCGGCGGCAAGATCAACATCTCCAATGCCAAGGGCACGGTTAACGCCACGACCGGAGGCGGAAACATTGTCCTTCTGTCCGGCGCCCAGGGAGCCACACTCGAGGCTGGCGGCGGAAATATCGATGTCAAGCAATGCGGTGGAAAGCTCAAAGTCTCCACCGGCGGCGGCAACATCGAACTCGGAGACATTTCTGGTCCGGTCGAGATTGAAACCGGGGGCGGCAGCATCCGCCTCGGCTGGGCCAAGGGGGTTGTCCGCGCGGAAACCGGCGCCGGTCGTATTGAGTTGAACAGCGTCTCGTCGGCGCGCGCGGAAACTGGAGCGGGCGGCATCCTCGCGAAGTTCATCTCTTCCAGCGGAGAACGCACGGACTCGGTCCTCGAAACTTCCGCGGGAGACATCGTGGTCTACATTGCGGCCGATGTCGCCATGACCATTCGTGCCAGCATCGATTTGGCGAATGGCCACAAGATCCAGTCCGACTTCAGCGACATCCGGGTGACGAGCGAGGGGGGCGACTGGCCTGGGCCCAAAAGCTTCACCGCCGAAGGCAAGCTGAACGGCGGCGGTCCCACGCTGAAAGTTCGTACCACGACTGGGGACATCAAGTTCCTGCGCGCCAGCCGGTAGCAGGTTTTGGTGCGGCGCGGACTCTCGGGTCCGCGTCGCGCACCAGCATTTCAGCAAGAACTCTCAAAAGCGCCGGAGGACCGTTATGCGCCGATCTATCCTGCTCTCCCTGCTTTTCGTTCCGCTGCTGAGTCTCGCCCTCTACGCGGACGAATGCCCCGCTCTTGACCGAATGGCCGGCTCTTACTCTCTCACCGTGGCAGCTTCGGATACCGGATTCGCAGGCGACGAGGAAGGCACCGGGGCTTACATGGGTGTGGATATCACCGATGTCACCCCGGAGCGGGTGAGCGCCCTGAAACTGAAAGACGAGCGCGGAGTCGAGGTCACGATGGTTGATCAGGACGCCCCCGCCGGCAAAGCCGGTCTCAAGGAGCACGATGTCATCCTGACCATGAATGGCACCAACGTTGAGAGCGGCGCGCAATTGCGCCGGATGATCCGCGAAACTCCGGCAGGCCGGGTCGTGACGCTCGGCGTCAGCCGCGAGGGCCAACCCGTCTCCATCAAGGTGCAGCTTGCCGATCGGCGAAAATCGGTCGCTTGGGGTCCGCGGCCCAAGGATTTCAAATTCGAAATGCCGAACCTCCCCACCATGCCCGACTTCGACGTGCCCGTCTCCGTCGTCGTCGTCCACTCGTCCATGCGCAGCGGCTTGATGGTGGAAAATATCACCCCCCAACTCGGCGACTTCTTTGGCGTAAAGAACGGTAAAGGCGTCCTCGTCCGCTCCGTCGAAAAAGCTAGCCGGGCTGAGAAGTCAGGCTTCCGCGCCGGCGATGTCATTGTTCGCGTCAACGATCAGTTCGTGCACGACACCAGTGATTTCAGTCACGCCATCCGCTCCACCACCACCGGCAGCGTGACGGTCGGTATCGTCCGCGACAAGCGGGAGCAGAATCTGACCCTGGCCCTGCCGGAGCGCAAAGACTCCGGCGATCTTCTCGAGGAAACCTTCGAGACTCCAGACATCGACGCGGAGACCCGTATCGATCTGGGCGAGGTCCGAAACGAAATGGCCCAAATCCAGCCCCAGATGCAGTTTGCATTGCAGGAGTCTAAGCGCGCTCTCGAACTGGCCGAGCCCGAGATCGAGAAGGCACAGCGAGCCATCGCCGAAGAACTGGAGCCCCAGAAGCCCGAGATTGAGCGGGCGGTGCGTGAGGCACGGGCCGCCACCGGGCAGGTCCGCAGCGAGCTCTGCGCTCGGGAGAAAGAGCTTCGCCGCCAGACCCAGAAGTTGCAGAAGGAATTACAAAAACAGCAACACGAGGTCCTGCGGCAGAATCGCAAGCAGATCGAGCGGCTTCGTCACGAGCTTCACGGAGACTGGACGCAAATCTAGCTCAGGTAAGGCCAGACAGCCTCGTTTACCCGGAAGCGTAGGTCGTTTCCATGCCAGGTAGCGTCGCGGCGGGTGTCCGAGCTAACAGGGTTTTGGCCGCTTGAGGCAGCCGACGGAGGTCCGAACCTAACTCGACTGCCCTTGAGCCGCAGCCTTATAGAAGCTTGGTCCTAGCAGAACCCGGTTGCGGCCGCCCTGCTTGGCTGCGTATAACCCTGCGTCCGCGGATTTGACCAGCTCGTCCCGCGTCGTTCCATGATCGGGAAACGTGGCCACTCCGGCACTGATGGTTACGCACTGTGGTACGCCGGGGAACTGCCAGGTCTCGACCAGCCGCCTTAGTTTCTCGGCGACCCCCAGCGCGTGCTGCGGATTGGTTTGCGAAAGCAGGAGGGCGAATTCTTCTCCGCCGTAGCGGCATACCACATCAATCTTGCGCACTTGCCCGTGGAACATTGACGAAACCTGGCGCAGCACTTCGTCGCCGAGCAGGTGCCCAAACTCATCGTTTAACCGCTTGAATTGATCGATATCGATCATCAGCACGGCCATGCCCGTATTAAAGCGGCGGGCGCGATCGATTTCTTCTACCACCCTGAGCTCAAAAAAGCGTCGGTTAAAAATTCCCGTTAACCCGTCAAGATAGGCGAGTTGCTTGACTCTCTCCACGTAGTGAGCGTTCTGGATGGCGGTTGCACAGATATCCGCGACGGCTTCCAGGGATTCCACGTCGCCCTCCTGGAAGCTTCCTGCCTGCTCGCTTTCGAGCATAAGGACGCCCAGTGTCTGCCCGAAGGAGACGAGTGGAATACACATTCGGGATTGCGTCTCGTGATAGAAGCTCACGTACTCTGGACAGGTGTGAACATCGTTTTCAATGAGCGTTTTACCGGCAGCCAGGGCGCGTCCCCACAGGCCGCTGGTCGCCGGCAGCCGCCCACCGGCGGCGGCGCACGCCGTAAATCTTCCCTGGCTCGCGCGCAGCGTTAAACCATCATCGTCGCGAAGTAGAACCGACACATGCCCTACCTGAAACGTCTGCTGGATCACGGAACACACTTTGATAAGCAGTTCTTCCTGATCCAGCACGGCGGTAGTTTCCCGCGCAATGGCGTTGATGACTTCGAGATGCCGCGCCCGTTGCCGCTCGAGCGAATACAGGTGCGCGTTCTGCAGCGCCATGGAAGCCTGCGTCGAAAACAGTGTCAATAGATCAATCTTGTCATTGTCGAAGTGATTGGCATTCTCGCTCTGGCAGTCGAGAACTCCCACGACCTCGTCGCGCACCATCAATGGAATCGCAAGTTCCGATCGGGTGCTCTGCGCCGACGAGATATATTGCGGGTCTTGGGAAACGTTCGGAGAATAGATCGGACGCTTTTGCCGCGCCGCCGCCCCCGTCACGCCTTGGTCGAGTGGCAACCGGGTCCCCTCATGCCCCGCGTCCCAACCGATCTGGCATCGCGGATAGAGTTCCTGCTTTTCCTTGTCCAGCAGCAGGATCGCGACATTCTGCAGATGAAAATAGTCGCGGGCGATCACCAGGATCTGGCGCAGGACCTCGTCGAGATCGAAGGTCGACAGTACCGCCTGGCTCGCATCGTAGAGGATAGCGATCTTTTGCATTCGGCTGAAAGATTTTAGCCGTTCCGGACTTGGGTACCGAGGTTCCGAAAGTAACCTCGAGTTCGCCCGCTCTGGGCGCGTGTTTAAACGCGGCTCGGCGCTGCAGTCTGCCCGGATTACTGCCTCCGGTGCCTCCACCACTGCGCCGTACGGATCAGGCCAAACGCCACGACGCAGAACCAAAAGTCCACCACCAGACCCAGATCCACTTGGAACAGCCGGTGACGCGCGGCCACCGGCAGCGATGGCATGAGGATGTAATAGGCTCCGTTACCCAGCAGCACCGCCAGGAGCGACTGCACGAAGTTCACGCTCACCGAAAATTTAGACACCGCAGCCGCCTCTTGGAACTCCAAACCTCGACCGCAACCCCGCGCACGTGCAGCGGCTCCCTGTTACCATTCTCTTCGAATCCGTACCCATGCTGGAACTCTCGACGCCGGTTCAATACATCAAGGGTATCGGCCCTCACCTGTCCGAAGTGTTGGCCGCCAAGGGCATTCACACGGTCGCCGATCTCCTTCATTATCTACCGTTTCGATACGAAGACCGCCTCAATCCCCGGGGCATTGCCGAACTCCGGCCGGGCGAAATGGCAACCGTGATTGCCGAAGTCCGGACGTCCGGACTGTTTCGTACCCGCCGTATGCCCATCTTTCAGATGACGGCCGGGCAGGGCCGCGCGCGCCTAAAATGTTTGTGGTTTAACGGAACCTACTTGCGAGACCGGTTTAAACCCGGCCAGATGGTTGCCCTGTACGGCAAGGTCGAGGAGGGCCGGCAGGGTGAGTTGCAGATCACCCAACCGCAGTTTGAAATCCTCGGCGAAGCGGCTGACGACGGGACCACCGACGCGACTGATCAGAAGCTGGCTGCTTCGCTTGAAGTCGGGCGCATCGTTCCCATCTACGAGTCCGCAGGACACGGCCGCCTGACGGCTCGGTGGTTTCGTCGAATTATTCGCAACGCCCTCGAAACCATGCCGCCGGAGCAGCGCGATCCCATCCCTGCGGTGGTGCGTTCCCGGATAGCCTTGGTTTCTCCAGGCGAAGCTCTCTGGAAAGTGCACTGGCCTGATCCCGGAGAGAGCCTGACCGACTTGCAATCGGCGCGGACCCCTGCTCACTTGCGCCTGATCTTTGAAGAGCTTTTTTTCCTGGAACTGGGCCTCGAATTCAAGCGCCGCCGTATGAAGGCGCAGACCGGCATCCCCTTTCGCCTCGATGACCGCGTGCGCGACGCCATCAAGAAAATTTTGCCCTTCCACCCCACAACCGCCCAGAAGCGCGTTCTGAAAGAGATCGCTTCCGATATGGAGAAGCCCTATCCCATGCGCCGGTTGCTGCAGGGAGATGTGGGTTCCGGCAAAACCATCGTCGCGTTCGAAGCCGCCATTATCGCGATCGAGAACGGCTGCCAGGTCGCCCTGATGGCACCCACCGAAATTCTTGCCCAGCAGCATTACTTTTCAGCACGCCGCATTCTGGAAAGCGCCGGCTACCGGATCGTGCTCCTCACCGGCTCCGTCGAGCAGGACCGAAAGCGGGAAATCCGCCGCCACATCGCCCAGGGGAACGCTCATCTCATCATCGGCACTCATGCACTTTTGGAAGAGACCGTGGAGTTCGCCAAGATCGGACTGGTCATTGTCGATGAACAACATCGTTTCGGTGTGATGCAGCGGTTGAAGCTCATGCGGAAGACGAACGAGGAGCCAGGCGCTACCCCGGAATCTGTCCGAAGGGCCCCGTCGAAACTCGCGGGCAACGGAGGCGCCGTCAGCTCCCCGATTGCCTCTGGGCAAGACTCGACGAGCCCCCCAGAACCTGACGTTCTGGTCATGACCGCCACTCCGATCCCTAGGACGCTGGCCCTGACCTTGTACGGCGACCTCGATCTCAGCGTACTCGACGAACTGCCGCCGGGCCGTTCCCCGATCGTCACCCGCCGCGTGTCGGATGAACGCTCCAGCGAAGTCTGGGACTTCGTGCGCAAGCAGGTCACGGCGGGACATCAGGCCTATGTCGTGTACCCCGTCATCGAGGAAAACGAGGAGCGTGAGCTTAAAGCGGCTCTCAAGATGTACAAGGAGTTGAGCAATCGTGTCTTCGCAGATTTGAAGGTTGGCCTTCTGCATGGTCGCCTCGACAACGACCTCAAAGAGCAGGTGATGCGTCGGTTTCAGTCAGGCGAACTGAATATCCTGGTGGCTACCACGGTCGTCGAGGTCGGGGTGGACGTCGCCAACGCCACCGTGATGGTGATCGAACACGCCGAGCGCTTCGGCCTGTCCCAACTCCACCAGTTGCGCGGTCGCATTGGGCGCGGAGAGGCCAAGTCTTTCTGTATTTTAATGACCGGCGGCAAGGTGTCCGAAGACGGCGAGCAGCGTCTGGACGCTATGGTCCGCACCAACGACGGTTTTCAAATAGCCGAACTGGACCTCGAGCTGCGTGGCCCAGGAGAGTTTTTCGGCACTCGCCAGGCCGGCTTGCCAAGTTTTCTGGTCGCCAACCTGATCCGCGATCGCCAGATTCTGGAAGCAGCCAAGCGCGAGGCCGCCGCCGTCATGGCCGGCCCCAACGCAGAGGTTTCGCAGCAGGAAATCGACCGTGCGGTTCATCACATGCGCACGCGCTGGCAGAATACTTACGGCTTGGTCGAAGTGGGCTAGAGTCCATCGCGCTTAACCCGCTAAATCAGCTACTTAGCGATAATCTGACTTTGTTGTTTTTCCCCTGGAATCCCGCCAACAGTGCCGCCGGTCACGCAACTAAGTCTCCTGTGACGGGTTCTCATAGGCCTGGTCCTGGTTCGCGGGCCGTGCAGAATCTCGTCCCCTCCTGAGGCGCTCATGAGACGGCTTTCCATCGCATTTCTACTCTTGACCACCATTTCTGGCGCCACTTTCGCAAACGCACAACAGCAGAGCGAATGGCTTCCCCAGGGTATCGAGGCCTTGCGTCAGATCGCCTCCTCCAAAACCGAGTTCACCCTCGACCACTCCATGCTGGTATTTGCGTCCAAGCTGGACCAGGACAATGAGGACTTGCGCCGCGTGATCGCCGGCGTGAGCGGCGTCTCCTTTCACAGCTACCATTTTCCGGGGCCGTGGCAATACGACCCCGAGGCTCTAGGTTCGGTCAAAGAGGAGTATCACGCTGCCGGATGGAAACAGCTGATGAACAATCATGCGAGGGGCGGAGGCCCAGGTATGACCGATCTCTGGGTCCGCTTTGAAAATAACGCGATCAGCAACGTCGCGATTCTCCTTGCCCGGTCCAATGAGGTCGATTTCATCGTCGTTTCCGGGTCCATCAGCCCGCTAGACCTCTCCCACCTTGGAGGGCACTTCGGTATTCCCAAGATCGAAGGCGGCGTGATCGTCCCCAATACTCAGCGACACCCTTAAAATTACGGGGCCTGTTTCTTAGTGGCAATGTTGATGGGACGGGCAACCCCCCTCAACCGCCCACTTATTTAACAGGATCAGCTCTGGACCTTCGACGTCGGCTTTGCGCCGATCACTTCCCGCATGCGCCGCGACAAATTCACCGCCAGCGATCGGTAGAACCGCGATCCCAGGTGGGGATACAACTCAAACAAGTCCAACAGCACGGACCATTCAATCGCACAGGCGTTAACCTCGCCGGCCGATGTCACACTGGCGCTGGCGACGCCGTTCTCCAGGAAAGCCATTTCTCCGCAGACCTCGCCCGGTCCGATCTGCGCAATCAAGGTCTTGCCCGCTCCTTCTACCTTAGCGTTTCCTTTTACCAGCAGGTAGACAGTCTTGTTCTGTTTGCCGGCCTGGATGAGAATCTCGTCTTTCTTGAAGTTGATTCGCTTGGCCCGATCGACGATCAGCATCCAGTCGTTCTGGGTGACGTGTTCCAGGCGGTTTTTGGCCGTCTGCAGCACCGACAGGAGTTCTTCGTGGGCAGGATCTTTCTTTTGAGCGCTCATCGTGACTGTTCGATCCCCAAGCAATCTTCATCGAACAGCAATTGGGTTGTGTGAGGATACCAGAAAGCCCTCTGGGTGACGTTTACCAGAGGGTCACTCCAGCGCTGCTGCAAGCGCGATTTGCCCTTTGACCCATAATTTTGAGATGGTGGAGTCGCAGCACATACCATGCTCTTACGGAGATCTCCCGATCGCTATGTCCACATTGCGTGAGTTCAAGTGCGAAATCTGCGGAATCTTGACGGCAAATCCGATTCACTGGTTCGTGATTGAGTGTGGAGACCAGAAACTCTCCGTCCACAAATGGGATCTGGAAGCAGCCAACGCTTCTGGCGCACGGCACTTTTGCGGCGAGGCGCATGCTCAGATATTCATCAGCCGATGGTTTGACTCGGTATGTGTCCCGCCGAAACGCTGAGTAGCGCACCCGTTTCGACGGAATCGCCCTCCCCATGTAAAATCGAGTGAGCGACATGGCTGGATCTTCCCAACTGGTGCAGATCGAACTTGGCCCCCCGGTCCGGCAGCTCAAGCCGGAGTGGTTGCGGGCCAAAGCTCCTGTCGGCGCTAACTTCCATAACCTCAAGAAGTTAGCTCGCGGCCTCGGACTCCACACGGTATGCGAGTCGGCTCAATGCCCCAACATCGGCGAGTGCTGGAACCACCGCACCGCCACCTTCATGCTGCTGGGAGATATCTGCACCCGCCGCTGCGGGTTCTGCGCGGTTCCAAAGGGCAAGCCGGAAGCGATCGACTGGGACGAACCGCACCGCGTCGCCGAAGCGGTCGCGACTCTCGGGCTGAAACATGCTGTCATCACCAGCGTGAACCGCGACGACGACAATGTCGGCGGTGCGAAAATCTTTGCGGAAACGATTCGCCAGATCCGTGCCCTTACGCCCGACTGCCGCGTCGAAGTATTGATCCCGGACTTCCAGGGATTAGAAGAGCCGCTGCGCATCGTGCTGGATGCGCGCCCGGACGTTTTGAACCACAACACCGAAAGCGTTCCGCGCCTGTATCGGGTCGTGCGCTCCGGCGCTCGTTACCTGCGCACCCTGGATTTGCTCGAAAATGCCAAGAAGTTCGCCCCCGGAATGATCACCAAGAGCGGCGTCATGGTCGGCTTGGGCGAGTCGATGGAAGAATTGATAGAGGTATTTCGCGATCTCGGTCAGCGAGGCGTCGACATCCTCACCATTGGCCAATACCTCCGACCCTCCAAAGACCACCTGCCCATCGCGCGCTTCTACACGCCGGCGGAGTTTCAGTTCATGAAAGACGAGGCCTTGCGCTTCGGCTTCCGCCACGTCGAGTCCGGCCCACTGGTGCGCTCCAGCTATCACGCCCACGAGCAGGCAGCGTCGACCTCGGTTCCGGCTGCAACATCGGTTCCCATCGCCTAGCGGCATTCAAGTCCATCGCTTCAATTTGTACGGACCATGAGCACAGGGTTCGCCTCAGCGCCTCACCGATGCCGTACCGGCCAATGCAACCGGCTCCTTTCGGGGCCGTCGAACTTCACCACACCCGGCAGGCATTTTGTCGGACCATAGCTGCGTCGGCTTTGCAGTGAAAGGTTTCCTGGAATTCGGGCATGTTTGACAGTGTTCCGTTCACGCGAAATTTTCCCGGCGAGTGGGGATCGATATTCGCAAGGTAGCGGGCGATCTGATCTGTGCGGTTCTGGCACCATAGATTCGCGAACCCCAGAAAAAAGCGCTGCTTGGCAGTGAAGCCGTCGACGGGCGCGGTTTCCTTCCCTGCCAGCGTGCTCAGCAGTGCCATGTAAGCGATGCGCAAGCCGCCATTATCGGCGGTGTTCTCCCCCAGCGTGAGTTTGCCGTTGAGCTTCACGTCCGGCAACGTGTTGTAGTCGGCGTACTGGTCTTTGATACAACTGGTGCGCTGCTCGAATTCTTCCTTGTCTTTGCTGGTCCACCAATCCTTCAGGTTGCCGTTTACATCGAACTTGGCGCCTTCGTCGTCGAAGCCGTGCGTCAGTTCGTGTCCTATCGCGGCTCCGATCGCGCCGAAGTTCATCGCGTCGTCAGCCTGGTTGTCGAAGAAGGGAGGCTGCAGGATGCCCGCCGGGAACGTGATGTTGTTTTGCAGAGGATTGTAGCTGGCATTGACAGTCATCGGAGGGTAAGGCCAGTCGCTCTTGTCGAGCGGCTTGCCGACCTTATTGAGATCGCGCTGCACCGCGAAGGTGTTGGAGCGCAGCGAATTTCCCACGGCGTCGCCACGGACAATTTTCAAGCTGGAATAGTCTCGCCATTTGTCCGGATAGCCGATGCGGTTGGTGATGGCGTGCAACTTCTCCATCGCCTGCTTTTTCGTCTCATCGCCCATCCACGGAAGCGTTTGGATGTCCTGGCCCAGCGCCGCTTCCAGCGCATTCACCATCTTCAGCATGCGCTCCTTACTCTCGGCGCCGAAAGTGGTCTCCACATACTTCTGCCCGATAGCTTCTCCCAGGTCTCCCGTGGCCATGCGCACGCAGCGCTTCCAGCGCGGAGCGAGTTCCTTTGTGCCTTGGAGTGTCTTGGAGAAGAAGTTGAAGTTTTCATTCACAAATGCAGCCGACAGGACAGGCGCGTGGGAGTGGACCACGTGCCAGCGTAGATACGTCTTCCAGTCTTCAAGTGAGGTTGCTTTCAGTGTGGTCTCGAACTGCTTGAAGAAGTCCGGTTCGGCGACATTCAGCGACTCAATGGGCGGCGCTCCGATGTCGGCGAGATAAAGCTGCCATCCAAAAGATGGGCTGAGCCCCGCCAGGTCCTTCGTGGACATCTTGTGATAAATCTTTTCGGGCTCGCGCTGGCTGGTGCGGTCGAGCGAGCCCTTGGCGAGAGCGGTCTCGATGTCCATAACGACCTTGGCTTCAGCGGCGGCTTTTTCCGAAGGATCGCCCAGCAGCTCAAACATCTTCTGCACGTGCGCGAGGTATTGCTTGCGGATTTCGACTGACTTCTCGTCATCTTTCAAATAGTAATCGCGGTCGGGAAGGCCAAGGCCGCCCTGCTCGGCCGCGGAGATGACCTGCTGGGCATTCTTGAAATCGGGTTGCGATCCGAAATCGAAGAACGCGCTCACACCCTCGCGATGGAGACGCACTGCCTCTTTGGCAAAATCGCCCTTGGATTGCAGCCCGGCGATTCGGGTGAGAGTCGGTTGCAGGGGTTTGCTCCCGGCTTTCTCGATCGCGGATTCGTCCATGCAGGAAAAGTAATAGTCGCCGATTCTCTGCTCGATGGGGCTGCGCTTCGGGTCATCGAGAGAATACTTTTCGAGAATGCCGCGCACCAGAATCTCGCCACGGTCTTGCAGTTCATTGAAGCGTCCCCAGGAGGGGCGATCGCTGGGAATCGGATTCTGTGCTTGCCACTGGTTGCATGCGAAGGCGTAAAAGTCGGTGCAGGGATCGATGCTCTTGTCGAGCCTGTCGGCGCTGAAGCGCACATTGCCGGAAGGAGAGGGGGCGCCAGTCTGGGCAAAGCTCAGGCTGGCAGCGATCAGAATCGGTATGATGAGAACGGTCTTGCCTTTACGCATAATTCCTCGCCCTGAGAGATTTTGACGTTCCATGATCGATTAAGGTGGGCCCGGCCTGGCGGAATGGGTGAACAGATCTTCGCCGCGGCGTACAAATCATTTTAATTCGATCGCGTTACCACGTAGCGGGTCGAAACTTCATGGGGCGATGCCCGAGACTCGGCGCCCAACTCATGGCAACCCGAGCGCGCCGTGCCACGGCTTTTTCATTCCACCGGGCGGTCCACCATCAGCGCTTGGGGCTTCTTCACCTCAGCCCCGTTCGGCAAAGGAGTGGCTGGCGACGAAACCAGGTTGACTGGCCGTGCGGGCGCCTCCTGGCGTGCAGCCGCGGCACGCTCGTCCCATTTCCCAAAGATCATCTTCCCGGCCGTCGTCTGCAGTACCGACGTCACCGAGATGTCGATTGTCTTGCCGATCATCTTGCGCGCATTGTCCACGACTACCATGGTGCCGTCGTCAAGATAGGCCACTCCCTGGTTGTATTCCTTCCCCTCTTTCAGGATGAATACCCGCATGGTCTCCCCCGGCAACACGATCGGCTTTAGCGAGTTGGCCAGCTCATTGATGTTGAGCACGGCCACCCCCTGCAGTTGCGCCACCTTGTTCAGGTTGAAGTCGTTGGTGATGATCTTGCCTTCATAGAGCTTGGCCAGCTCGATCAGCTTCAAATCGACTTCGCGTACGCTGGGGAAATCGTCTTCGACAATCTGAATATTCAGGGACGCCACTTTCTGCAGGCGTTGCAGAATATCGAGACCACGGCGGCCGCGGTTGCGCTTGAGCGAGTCGGCCGAGTCGGCCACTAGCTGCAACTCCCGCAACACAAATTGCGGGATCACGATGACCCCGTCCAGGAAGCCCGTTTCGGCAATGTCGGCGATGCGGCCGTCGATGATGACGCTGGTATCCAGAATCTTGTAGCTTTTCTTCGATTGCTTCTCGCCCCCGAAGATGCCACCCAACGCCGCCAGGTTTAGCAGGTCCCCCTTGTTCGCACCCACGACCAGCCCCACATAGGCCATGAGCAGCATGACCAGGATCTGCAGGAAGCTTTGGGTGTGGCCTTCCGGAAGGCTGCTGCGGACCACCAATGCGAACAGGTAGGCACCGATGATGCCGAGGATGCTGCCGATGGCAGCGCCAATCAACCGCTTCAGGCTGACCAGCCGCAAGCGCCATTCGAAGAGGATGACGCCGAGGCCAATCAACACGCCCAAGGCAGCATCAAAGTTGGCGCTCCGACCGAAGGGCTGAATGAAGTAACAAGCAATCGCAACAATAAGAACAAATAAAACCCGGACCACGACCAAGTCCACGAGTAAGGACCTCCCCGGGAAGACGCACTCGCGAAGTCCTTCGCGGGTGACATGCGTCCCGCGTTGGCTCCCGAACATGCGGGGCCAACGATCTGTAAAGCGGAGCTATGAATGAGGGATGAAGACGGCGCTCCGCTGCCCGGCCCTCACTTTCTTAACCATCGGGTCGGGAAAACCGCTACCGTAACCGAGCCAGTATATACCTCCCTCGAAAGGCGAGACAGTCCCAAAAGCGCGCCCCTGGGGCGGTTCCACAAAAAGCAACTGTCCTCGCACCGCCCGTGCGGCCCGGTTCTCCCTGATACACTTTTAACCATGAAGGCTATTGTCATCACACGCTTAGGCGGCCCTGACGTGCTTGAATACCGCGACGTCCCCGAACCCGTAGCAGCGCCTGGGCAGGTTTTGGTCCGAGTTCAGGCGGGGGGATTGAACTTCGCTGACCTCATGACCTCGCAAGGTGGCTACCCCGGAACTCCCAAGCCCCCGCTGGTTGCAGGGCGCGAATTTGCCGGCGTCGAGGAGGCTACCGGACGCCGCACCATGGGGTACACGCAGTGGGCCGCTTTCGCCGAGAAAACTGCCGCCATGCCCGAACTCCTTTGGACCGTGCCTGAGGGATGGAGCATGGAGCAGGCTGCCGCATTCCCCGTGAACTACTTCACCGCCTATTTTGCGTATTGGGAAGCGGGATTCCTGACCGAAACAAATCGCGGCAAACGCGTCCTTATCCATGCCGTCGCCGGCGGCGTGGGTACCGCGGCCGTCCAGATCGGCAAGATCCTCGGCGCCGAGATGTACGGCACCTCGTCGTCAGAAGACAAGTTGGCGCGCGTGAAAGAACTCGGACTCCAGCACCCGCTGAACTACAAGCAGCGGGACTACGAAGAGGCCGTCAAGGATCTGACCAGGGGAGAGGGCGTCGACGCGGTTTTTGAAATGCTCGGTGGCGAGCACACGGCGAAAAGTATCCGGTGCCTGCGCGACTTCGGGAAGGTTATTCAGTACGGAACCGCAACCGGCGACAAACCGCAGCTCGACTTGCGCGCTCTCTATGCGAAGGCCGCCAGTGTGCAGGGGCTCTGGCTTACGTACCTGTCGAGCAAACGCGACCTCATGAACCAGGCGTGGAAGCAGCTCTCCGCGTGGGTAGCGGAAGGGAAGATCCACCCGGTGGTGGGCCACGTGCTTGCCGCACAACAAGCCGCTGATGGCTACCGTTTGTTGCAACAGCGTAAAAATTTCGGCAAGGTCGTACTGAAGATCGCGTAAGTGTTCCTGCAAAAAGCCACGCCCACATCACGGAACCACAACAGAGACACAGCGACAAACATCTGAAGTTTGTTTCGCGATGGATTCCGTGCTTGTGATTCTGCAGAGAATGTTGTGGCGTGCGCGCAATTTCATGCCCACTGACAATCTAGACACAGACAATTCCGCACTGTGTTCTCAATCAAAGAATGAGTTGCTAACCACGACTCTGCGGAGTCGTCCAAAGCTGTGATCCCGATTGAACCAAGAATGGAACTTTTGATTGGGATCCGACGTACCTGATCACGATGCTTGGGAACGGGGTGAAGAACCGGAACTAACCCGGTCACGTTCTCCAGTTATAGAAGTTGCGGGGTTCAGGGGACTGTCTCAACTCGGTTTGGCGGCCAGATGAGAACAATCCCCGGTGCAAGAGCACAAGGTCTTGCGGCCTGGTCCTTTTGTCTTGAACCCCGACCGCAGCATTGTAGGCCAACAACGGGAAAACGCAAGTGCCCCCCTGCTGGCCTGCACCCAGGCCGCCCAGAACCAAATTCCCGACTTCGCTTCGGGAGAGAGAAGGGATTTTCGTATGAAGACTTCGAAGAGTTTATTTCTGGGGCTGGCCCTGCTGCTGGCGACCACCGCATTCGCGGCTAACAAGGGCTCTCTCAGCGTGCAGGAGCCGGTTACGGTCAACGGAACCAGGTTGGCCCCGGGCGATTACAAGGTACAGTGGGACGGCGCTGGACCGAGCGTTGAGTTAAGCATCACGCAAGGGAAGAAAGTGATCGCCAAAGTCCCGGCCCACATGGTGAACCTTGACGCCCCCTCGCAAGGCGATGCCGCCGTCATCAAAAATAACGGCGACGGCACCAGGTCCTTGAGTGAAGTTCGTCTCAGCGGGAAAAAATTCTCTTTGGCAGTTGGTGAAGAAGCCGCCAAGGCGGACGCGTCCAGGTAACCGCTCGGCGTCATCGCATCGGCTGGAAAAGCTCGGGGGAAGCCGGCAAGGTTCCCCCAATTCTTTTTCAATCCGCAAAACCGCATCGATCAGTCCAAGACCGCGTCACTTCTGTGTGGCGCGCCCAGGCAGAAGCGGAGCGGTGTACGCTCCCCCAATGAGTGAGTGGACTCTTCGATCAATACTTTGGCATCTTCGGATCCACTCGGTCAGCCCAGGCCAGGATTCCTCCCGCCAGGTTATGCACCTTCTTGAACCCTGACTGCTGCAGGAAGCCCACAGCCTTCGCGCTGCGCACGCCAGAACGGCAGTGCGCCACAATTTCACGGCTCGAATCGAGTTCGTTGACTCGCTTGGGCAGATCGCCCAGCGGGATCAGGTGGCCGCCGATGTTGCAGATCTGGTATTCGTGCGGCTCGCGCACGTCGAGCACGAACAGATTCTCGCCCGCATCCAGGCGACGCTTCAATTCTTCCACCTGCATCTCGGGAATTCCCGTCTCCACTGGTTTCTCCTCCCCGCGGATTCCGCAGAATTCATTGTAGTCGATCAATTTCGTAATCGTGGGATGCTTGCCGCAAGCCGGGCAATCGGGATTCTTCCGCAGCTTGAGCTCACGGAACTTCATGCCCAGCGCGTCGATGAGCAGCAACCGGCCGATCAGCGGCTCACCCGCGCCCAGAATCAGCTTGATGACTTCGGTGGCCTGCATCACGCCGACCAGCCCGGGCAAGATCCCCAGTACACCACCTTCAGCGCAGGATGGAACCAATCCCGGCGGTGGCGGTTCCGGATACAGGCAGCGGTAGCAGGGCCCCTCTTCGGTGGCAAACACGCTGGCCTGGCCCTCGAAGCGGAAAATCGAGCCGTAAACGTTCGGCTTCCGCGTCAACACACATGCGTCATTCACCAGGTAGCGCGTGGGAAAGTTATCGGTGCCATCGGCGACGATATCGAATTCGCGGAACAGCTCGAGCGCGTTTTCGCTGGAGAGCCGGGTTTCGAATTTCTTGATGTTCACGAACGGGTTGATTGCCTTGAGTTTTTCGGCCGCCGAGTCCAGTTTCTTGCGACCCACGTCGGCGGTCGAGTGAATGATCTGGCGCTGCAGGTTGGTGAAGTCCACCACGTCAAAGTCCACGATCCCCAGCGTGCCCACGCCCGCCGCCGCCAGATAAAGCGCCAGCGGAGATCCCAGTCCGCCTGCTCCGATGCAGAGCACGCGCGCCGCCTTCAGCTTTTGCTGCCCCTCCATGCCCACCTCGGGCATGATCAGGTGGCGCGAGTAGCGCAGGATCTCGTCGTTGGTGAGGGTAGCTGTTTCGGGTTTGACTTCAAATGTGGTTGCCATGAGGACCTCGATGCTGGAAATTTCAAAAATGAGATTCGGCGGACTGGGCGGCTAGCGACAACAACAAGGCGGACAACAACAGGGGCAGGTGCTGAGGGGGGACATTCGGGCTGTCAGTTCAGGGACCATGCGCCTAGCGGCCCCCGGCAATCGAGGGCACTATCGAAATGGTATCACCGTCCTTCACTGCGGTGGCTTCTTTCTGGAGATAGCGCACGTCTTCGTCGTTAAGGTAGACGTTCACAAAAGCGCGCAGCTTGCCTTCGTCGGTGTAAAGGTGCCGGCGCAGGTCAGGATGCTGGGAAACCAGCCCCGAGAGCGCGTCGGCGATCGAGCCAGCCTTCACCTCCACCGCGGCCTGCTTCCCGGCGTATTGCCGTAAAGGGGTTGGAATGTGGATTTTAGCCATGGATAGATGATGCCACAGCGGGCGGAAAGATTCAGTGGTAAACGGGGACCGCCGATTCTCGAGCGCCGATCCACCGCCCTTTAGCGGGACGCTGGTGGATCTGCAACTTCGATCTTCTCCTCCCGGAACTCCTTATCCGTCTCATCCGTTCCCGTCAACCCGAAAGAGTTTGTAACGTCCGCCTTCCCTTTCGCCACGCGCGTGATGACGTAGGAGCAGCCGATCCAGTGCGCCTCTTCCAGGTCGGTCTTCGACCATTGCGCGGGATGATCGGGATGGGAGTGGTAGAAGCCGATGACGTCCTCGTCCCGCTCGCGGCCCTGGCGCTGAATACGGACTAATTCTTTTGGGTCGATGTGGTAGCGGGTCTGCGGAGAATCGGTGCGGGTGTTGCCGCAGCGGGCGGTGGAAGTCACTAGTCTAAGATCGCCGTCTATCTGCCCCAGCAGGACCCCGCAACATTCGTGCGGATACGTTTCCTCGCCGTGCCGCCGTATCTCGGCATAATCCCTGGAGCCAATCTTTAACATGAAAAATCAACCGCACTTTAACGCAGAAAGCTCTCGGCCCGAGGCTCGAAGCCCGGCTTTCTCTGCGCCTCTGTGTCCCTGTGGTGACTGATTCCTGGTTTACGTCTCCGTCCAGAAGCGCTCGCTCAGATACTTGTCCCCGGAATCGCACAGGATGCTCACGATCACCGCTGGCTGACCCTTTTTCCGGTTCTCTGCGACCTTCAGGCTGCCGACTATCGCCGCAGCCGCCGAGATGCCCACCAGCAGCCCTTCTTCCCGAGCCAGCCGGATGGCCATCTTGTAGGCGTCCTCGGTGGCTATGCCAATGTCTTCATCCGCGAGTTTCGCGTCGTAAATTTTGGGAACAATCGCCGTCGCCATGTGCTTCGTTCCTTCAATTCCGTGAAAGGGAGAATCCGGCTGCAACGAGATGCAGCGCACGCTTGGGTTCAACTCTTTCAGGCGACGCGAGGTGCCCACAAACGTTCCGCTCGTTCCCAAGATGGAAACGAAGTGCGTGATACGTCCTTTGGTCTGTTGCCAGATCTCATTTGCCGTGCCATGGTAGTGAGCCTGCCAGTTGGCAGGGTTCGAATACTGGTCGGCGTAGTAATAAAGATCGGGATGCTTGGCGTACAGCTCGCGAGCCATACGGATCGCCCCATCGGAACCTTCGCCGGGATCGGTGTAGAGGATGTTCGCTCCATATGCGTGCAGAATCCGTTTGCGCTCCGGCGAAACGTTTTCCGGCATGCACAGCGTGATGGGGATACCTTTCGCTGCGCCGATCATGGCATAGGCAATACCGGTATTCCCGCTGGTTGAGTCCAGCAGCATCTTGCCCGGTGGCAGCTTGCCGGTACGCTGCGCTTCCGCGATGATGCGTGACGCGGCACGATCTTTGACCGAGCCGCCTGGGTTGTACCACTCGGCCTTGCCGAGAAGTTCCACGTCGGGAAGATCGCAGCCTACGCGTTCCAGCCGCAACAGCGGCGTGTTGCCCACGCGTTCCACGGCATTCAGCCCCAGTCGACCGTTCGAAGTCGCTGGCGTCGATGCTTGAGCCGCCGCCTCCGGTTTGGTTGAAGCCTGTGTCATGTGGATAAAACGGTCGTGACTATAGTAAGGTGCCGGAACCGGCAAAAAGAGGTATCTACTACAGTAATTAGATTATAGAAGAGGTTCCGCGGATCCAACGAAGTTTCGATGCGTACTCTTTCCATAGGACCTGCATCTAATCGAGCAGGTCGCAGAAGGGATTGATAAGCGAGATGCCAAGCAGGCTCGAACAAAAAACTTACGAAGATGCCTTGGGCTACCTGCGTGAGCATGGCTTTGACGTGCTCGAAGCGCCCGGAACTGCGGGCCGCGTCTTCCTGAAGAAGTACAATGTCTCGGCCGCGATCCAGAAGGATGACAAAGACGGTGTAAAGATCTTTGCCTATCCTGGCTACCTGGTCGGCACAGAGATCTCCAAGCTCGTTAACAAGGGATACCAGCAGTTTCTCAAGACCTCAAAAACTGAAGTCCCCGCGACTGCCGATCACCTCAAGGCCTTGCATTCGTTCTCCGAGGAATTAAAGGAAGGGCTCGGATTGCCCAGCTTGTATAACGAATCGTTGGGCTCGGTGAGCGAAGCGTATCAGTACGATCGCATCGTGGACCGCGACAAGCCCGAGGCCAAGCGCAAGAAACGCCCCTGGCAGGTTGGGGGCACGAAGGCCATGGCGGCGAAAAAGAGCCCGGCGTAAACCGATCGTCGCACCTCATCACCACTCGATCCAAAACCAAACACAGCGGCTCAGGCCGCTGTCTTGTTTCCGCCCGAAAGCCCGTCAACACCCTCACACATTACAACTTCGGTTCGTATGCGAAACTGGTGCGCGGTTGGAGGCTCCCCATGCGTACTCGCCTGCTGGTATTCTTCGTTATCCTCATCTCCCTGTCTTCGTCCCTTGGCCACGCGGCCGACAGCGCCACGCAAAGTGTGAAATCCGCGGTAGAGCAAGTGCTGCTTACCCAGCAGGACGCCTGGAACCGCCACGACCTCGAAGCCTTCATGGCCGGCTACTGGCACTCTCCCGACCTGACGTTCTTCTCCGGCGCGCAGCGCACGGCCGGCTGGCAAGGCGCTTTCGACCGCTACCGCAAGACCTACCAGGGCGAAGGCCAAGAGATGGGGAAACTCGAGTTTTCCGCGCTGCAGATTGAACCGCTCGCGTCGGACGCGGCCTTCGTGCGCGGCCAGTGGCACCTCACCCTGTCCGACGGCAAAACCCCTCACGGCCTGTTCACACTGATGTTTCGAAAATTTCCGGACGGCTGGAAGATCATCCACGACCACACGTCGGCGGAGTGAATCCCGTCGTCAGCCGTAATACGTCAACGACAACTCCGCACCGGAACCAGTATGCGGAACGACGCTGAAGACTGGCGACTGAAGACTGATGGCTGCCTTAGTCGCGCACCCGAATCTGCACCCGGGTGCCTTCCGGCAGCTTCGCCCCATCTACGACGATCACACCATCACGCACCACGCCCTGGTACTCCTGACCTGGGGATGTCGCCGGGGCCTTCCCGTTTCTTGTACGAGCGGGTGCTTTGCTGGAGCCACCGCTGGCATGCCCTGAGTTCCTCGAAGGGTACTCGCTCGCCGGGGAAATGGCCGTGCCCTTATCGCGACCCATGCCTTTGTCCATCGCCAGGTTGGCAAGCCGGTCGGCTTCCTGGTTCCCCCCGCGCAGAACGTGCACGATCGAGAACCACTCCAGCTGCCCAATCATCTTCTTAGCCCGCTGGTACAGTTCCAGGAGCGTGGGGCTCTTGACCTTGTACTCGCCTCGAATCTGCTTCACCATCAGTTCCGAGTCGGCCACCACTTTCAACGCCTGGTGCCCGTGCTCGAGGGCGTAGTCGAGCGCAGCCAGCAATCCGTTGTACTCCGCGTAGTTATTGGTTTGGTGGCCGAGGTATTCGCTCAGGGCTGCGACTGGTCCTCCAGTTGGGTCGGTGATAACCACTCCGTACCCCGCCGGCCCTGGATTCCCCCGGGCCCCGCCATCGATGTGTGCAATGAGGTAGGAGTCGGGTTGCGTTTGGTTGGAAAACAAGTTCCTGGAACCACCCTGAAATGCACTTTTCCCGCGAAATGATGACGACATCGGAGAAGTTTACAACGAAGCCGTCGCCCATCGAGTCTGGGAAGGGTTCGTTCTTATGGTGCGTGCTTCAGGTGATTGACTGGGAAAAAATGGCTGAGGTGTTCCAGCCCGGCGCTTGGGGTAATCTCCCGATAGTGCGACTCTGAGCTTGCGGCGAACATTACCGCATTGAGGTGATCTCAATGAACTGCCCAATTATCGTTCGCGACAGGTTGGTCGAACCCATTCTGGAGCACCAGATTCGTCTGCGGGCTTATGACTTATATTTGCGCCGAGGTGAGGGCGATGGGCATGCAATCGATGACTGGCTTGAGGCTGAGTGCGAAGTTGCTCGTGAATTGCGGCCGCATCGCATTGCGAGCGTCAGTTACCCAGCATTGCGATAGATGCTGGAACGCACCGTCGCCCTATCTTCCCGCCGCTAACCGCGTCGCCAGCCGTTGCGGCAGGTTGGCCGCAAAAATCCGGTCTTGCGCGCTCTTCAGGTTGTAAGGCACCCGCTGGAAGGTGACGATCCATTTCTCGGTGTCGAAGATCGCGAAGGCAGCCCGCCAGTCCCCGTCCCGCGGTTGCCCGACTGAGCCGGGATTCACCAGGTAGCGCGCATCCCTTTTCAGCGCGAACTGCATGGTCTCGCTCTGCCCAATGGTCTTATACGGCGGGCGATAGGCATCCCCCGCCGCGATTTTAAACGAAAACGCCCCTTGCAGGTGGGTGTGTCCGAAGAACGTGACCGAGACCGGCAGGGCACTCAAAGGCGCCAGCGCGTCGTGCAGCGTCACCACGTATTCATCTTCATCGATCGGTGAGCCGTGCACGAATTGAATTTCGGGAAATTCCGGAATCTGGACGGGACCTTGCGGCAGACTACGCAGCCATTCCAGGTTTTCAGGGGTGAGCTGGTCGCGAGTCCACAGGGCAGCCAGCCCGGCAATGGGATTGAAGTCCTTCAGGTCCATCAGGCCGCTGGTGGCTTTGTCATGGTTGCCCCGCACGAAATACCGCCCCAAACCTCGCGAACGTTCGATGACTTCGTTCGGACTCGCCCCGTAGCCCACGATGTCGCCCAGGTTGACGACCATATCGTAGGGCCCGGCTCCGGCCAGACAGGCCTCCAGCGCGTCCAGATTTCCGTGGATGTCACTCAGAACGAGAATGCGCACTCAGCACCGATGAAGCCGGGATTATACGCTGGGACGCAAGCGCGCGGACGGATTGATTACCGGACATCGCGCCCAATGCCCGCGGGAAACCTCTACCAGCGGCGGTAAATGGAGTCCACACTCGCTCTCCCGATCGCCACAGCGGGGCTCGAACGGACACCCGGGCGGCGCGGCATGTGCGGCAGGAACCGTCCCCTCGATGGTTTGCAGAGGACGGGCGCGGTCGGTTTTCAGCGTGGGAACCGCCTTCAGAAGACCCCGTGTATAGGGATGCGCTGGGGCTTGGAAGATGTCCCCCTTGCTGCCTGACTCCACCAGGTTCCCCGCGTACATTACGGCTACCCGTTCTGCCACCTGCGAGACCACCGCCAAGTCGTGCGATATGAACAGCATTGCCAGATTGAATTTCGCTCGCAGGCCGGCAAGTAATTCCAGAATCTGCGCCTGGATGGTCACGTCCAGCGCGGTGGTCGGTTCATCGGCAATCAGCAGCTTCGGACGGTTCACGATCGCCATCGCGATCATCACCCGCTGGCGCATGCCCCCCGAAAGCTGGTGCGGATAGTCCCGCGCCCGCCGTTCGGCATCCGGGATCGCAACCTCGTTCATCCCTTGCACGGCGCATTGCCAGGCTTCCGCCTTTGAAGTCTGCCTATGCGCCAGAACCGCTTCGGCAATCTGATCGCCCACGCGCATGACTGGGTTCAGCGCCGACATCGGCTCCTGGAAGATCATTGCCATGCCGGAGCCGCGTAGCCGTCGCATTTCTTCGTCCGGCAACTCCAGCAGCCTTCGCCCGGATCCGTCCCCGTTCGTGAAAAGAATTTCTCCAGTCACGCAAGCCTGGTAGGGAAGAAGGCGCATCAGCGCCAGCGAGGTGACCGACTTTCCGGAGCCTGACTCTCCCACCAGGCCGAGTACTTCGCCCGCCCCAATTGTGAAGGATAGATCCCTGACCGCAAACGGCCCGTGGGCCACCGAGCCCGTTCCGGGAGGAGGCTTCGGGGGGCCGGTCTTGGCGGCAAAGGCAACGCTCAGCCCCCGGACATCCAGCAGTGCGTTCACGAAATTATGTTAGCAGCAGAAGCGAGTTGCCGCGGTTTGCGCTGGGGACGCACGCGACGATGCCAGCCAATATTCCCGCCATCATTGCCCCAGAATCAGAGGCAGCCCGTTTTTGGTGTTTCCGATCACGACTACCTTGGAGTTGGGGCTTTTGGCAAGGATTTCCGTCGCTTCGATCCCTTTCCACTCAAGCAGAGCCGGACTAATGCCCTGCGCGACAATCTGCTGAAAGTCGCGTACCCCCGCTGCCTCGATCCTCTTCCGTTCTGCTTCCTGCTTCTCCTTCTGCAAGCGGAAGTTCATGGCCAGCGCTTCCTGCTCCGCTTGCTGCTTCGCCTCGATAGACGCCTTGAGCGTTTGCGGCAGCTGGATATCGCGCAGCAGAACGTTTTCCACCAGCAACCCTCGTTTGTTCAACTCGGTGGTGAGCTGGTCGCTGATTTGTTTGGCCACCATTTCGCGCTCGCCGGTGTAAAGCGCGTTCGCCGTGTGCGATGCCGTGGCTTCCCGGATCGCTGCGCGCAGGGTGGGCTCGACCACCACCGCTTCATAATTCGATCCGATTTTCTGATACACGTCTGACGCCCGGTTTGGATCGAGATGGTAAATCAGCGAGGTATCCAGATTCATCACCAGGCCTTCGCTCGAGGGCACGCTGGCCGACTCCTTGAGGGTCTGGGTCTGGATCGACATCTCATTATTGGTCTTCAGCGGATTAATGAGGTGGATGCCTTCCGGTAGAACCTCAGGGGTCACGCGCCCGAACAGCGTGAGCACCCCGACGTGTCCCGTGGACACCTTGGTGACGCAACTGAACAGCAGGATCACGCCAATCAGCGCCACAAACGCCAAGCCCGCCAACTTTAGAATCGGAGCGCCATTCACGTCTATTACTTTGCCCTGCGGCGTGTTGAAAATCGTCATCGCGGTACCCTCTCCCTCCCGATTCTAGGGACAGCCGATCGCTGCCGTAAGTGGCTTTTCGGTGCACCGTCGGACGATTGCACGTCTTTCCATCCGCATCATTACTGCATGGTGGCCATATTTCCACATCCGGAAACTCACCCGTGCGTGCCGACCAGGGCGAGTTGCACTCCTCGAAAGACAGAAAAAACGTGAACCTCACAGCGGGCTCGCAGCAGTCATGCGACCCACTGCACCAAAACTTGGCACACCCCTGTGAACGGGCTGCACTTCATTGATTCTGCAGAAGTTAAATGCGCTTAGTTTTTGTTGACTCTAAAATCAGAAGGAGTAAAAACAACCTCGTTCTTTGACACGTTCCGAAAGTTTTTCCGGTTGGTGCGGCGTCCGGGGCTCAAGCAAGATCACCTTCACCCATTGCGAAATGAGGCGAAGGAAGGTCAGCAAGGGTCTATAGCAAAGCGCTGGTCGAGGAGAACAGGAGCCCACGTCAAAGGCAAGATAGAGTCCCGAGGCGTTGAACTGGTTTGTCCGGTTGGCGGTGAGCCCGGAGCCCGAGCTTAGATCGCGCGTTGCAACTCACAAGGAAGCGACGAAAGCAGGTCGGCAAGGGTCGAACGCGAGCTACTGGCCGAGATGAATGAGATCAACACCACCTCGGGACTCTTATATTTTCTGGACCCCGCCTTCTCTAAACTCGCGCCGCCCATTACGCATCTCGAGCTATCGGCGTTTCGCACTCGCGGCTACTTCGCGCCTCCCGGCCCACCCACCGCATGCAGCCTCGGAATTCGTCCTTCGAACAACGGGAGCTGCGGGGACATCGCTCTTTTACTACGAAGTGTACGAGAAGGAGTTCGACGGGAAGGATTGGCTCCCATACCAGCCCGAGGCGTCGTTTGCTACAAACGTTCTTGTGCCTTCTGAGAAGACCCTTGAGGGGTTCGATGTGGTCACCTTTTTCACACGCAGTTCACCTGAGTGTTCGCCTCTTTCATGTAACGGTATAGCGGGTGAGATTCGCACTAACGAGCATTGCTTGATGGTCTCGTTTGAAAATGCTTACGAGAAAGTCAGTGTTGGAGCCTTTAACCAATCCGAACCCCGTCCTTACCGCATCTTCGCAGTCTATTCCGTTCCTTGGGCTGACCCAGCCCCCGAAAACTGGACCATCTGAGAATGTGAGTTCTCCCCAAACCCAGGAGAGGAGAACCGCAATGAAAGGCACGCGACACAGCGAAGAGCAGATCATCGCGATCCTGAAGCAAGGCGAGGCTGAACTGACGCTGGATAATCGGGTGCTGAAAGACGTGCTCTGAAAAAACTGGTAGCGCCTGCGGGACTTCGGGCAGCCGTGAGTTATGTCGAAGTCGGGTACCAGATGAGCGAACGGCACGCCTGCAGGCTGCTGGGATTGGGACGATCGACGCATCGCTATCAAGCGCGAAAGGCAGAGCGGGACGACGCACTTCGAACCCGCTTGAAAGAACTGGCCGCCCAGCGTATGCGGTTCGGATATCGACGGCTGACGGCAATGCTGCTGCGGGAAGGGACGCCGGCCAATCACAAGCGAGTGTACCGATTGGCGATGAGGATTCGGCAACGACGGCGGATCTGCTGGAATGGAGCGGTTATTAGGCCAGCAGCCACGAGGCCGAATGAGGCTGGTCGATGGATTTTGTGAGTGATTGCGTGAGCAGCGGGAAAGTAATTCGCATGTTGACCATCGTGGACGATTGCACGCGGGAATGTCCGGCGATCGAGGTCGATACCTCGCTGGGCGGACTCCGATTGCGTCGAGTGCTGGATCGGATGGCGAGCGAGCGCGGGCTGCCGGAAGCGATTGTTGTGGACAACGGACCGGAGTTTCGCGGACGAGCAATGGCGGCCTGGAGCCAACAACGCGGTGTGCGCCTGGAGTTCATTCAGCCCGGCAAGCCCGCGCAGAATGCCTACATCGAAAGCTTCCATGGCCGATTGCGCGACCAATGTCTGAATGCGAACTGGTTCACTAGCTTAAGCGATGCACGGCGGAAGATCGAAACTTGGCGGCGGGATTACAACGAACAACGTCCCCACAGTTCGTTGAATTACCTGCCGCCCGCAGAGTTTGCACGGACAGCAATGGAGATGCGGGCATGAGAAAAGCTACTACAAGGCTGCCAGAGCAGGGGACTCAAACGCCGTCCCCTGCTCCGGACCTCATCCCCGCTGACTACGAATCAACCGAGAACTCACATGGGGATTGGTACAGCAGACGGGGCACTTCAGGGCCAACAACCCATAGTTGACGAAAAAATCGCGATTCCACTCACCACCGTTGGACAGCCCGCTAAAGCCTTCTCATCCGAGGAGTAGTTCACCCTATACTGGAAAAGGATGGGGATCAGGGAGGCAGGTGCTTGTGTACCGACCTCCTTCAGGGGACTGCATGGCCGCGCTCATTGATGCAATTAATGTCAAACGTAAGACGTTGTTTGAGCTTGAAAACACTCCTTTCTGTTGCCTGGACGCGGAAGTGAACACGCCTACCGCTCGTGGCGGCCAGACCCTGGTGCGGCTGAAGATGCGCAACCTGCTTACGAACGCGGTCTTTGAGAAGACATTCAAGGCAAGCGACAAATTCAAGGAGCCGGACCTTGAGTCGGTGCAGGCTTCCTATCTGTATAGCGATGGGGATGGTTCTCATTTTCTGGACCAAGTTAGCTACGAAACCGTCACCCTTAACAGTCAGATGGTCGGGGATGCATTGGAGCTCTTGATCGAAGGAGCATTGATCGAGCTGCGCAAGTACAACGGCAATCCGATTGGTTTAGAGTTGCCAATATTCGTCGAACTGGAGGTGGCCTCCACGGAACCGGCGGTTCGGGGCGACTCGTCGGGCGGCGGGACCAAGACAGCCCGGCTGGAGACGGGCCTGGAAATCCGCGTTCCCCTCTTCATCAAAGAGGGGGAAAAGGTGAAAGTGTCCACGGAGAACAGGGAGTTTGCGGGGAGGGCATGAGAAAGAGGCTCGCTCGGCGGGAATCTCTGCAGTGGTCTCCAAGTCTGACTCCGATGCAACGGGGCAATTGCTCGCCCATGCGAAAGCACTTCCTGGACTAGACGGGGGCAGGTGTCCAACGCGCTTCTCGACATGAGGGAAGCAATTTCATGCCGGGCTCCGTTGTAAAAAACCACCGAAGGCGCTGCAATATCGGAAGCAGGAAAATTGTGCACGTGCGAAAAAAACAGAAAATTTACGCGCCAGGCGCACTGTGTGATGCTCTTTTCTACATCCAGAAAGGAAAGGTAAAACTCACGGTTGTTTCAAAGGCTGGCAAAGAGGCAACCATAGCATCCTGAATCCGGGCGACCTCTTTGGCGAAGGTGGGCTCGCAGGCAGACTCGACGCATTGGCTCAGCCGAAGCGATGGAGGATTGCGACCTGATGCGAGTGGAGAAGGGCTAGGTCGCAACATCCGATACGAAGCGGACCTGGTGGACCAACTTCTCAATTCGAGTGAGAAGAGACTCGCCCGCGTGCTCTTGCTTTTAGCGCGGTTCGGCAAGGAAGGGAAACCCGAAAGAGTCATCGCGAAAATCAGTCAGGAAACTCTGGCGGAAATGGTGGGCACAACGCGTTCCCGCGTGAGCTTCTTCATGAACCGTTTCAGAAAGTTGGGGTTCATCAAGTACAACGGCGAGTTGGAAATACACAGTTCCCTGTTGAATGTCGTTCTTCACGACTCGCCGGAACGATCCGCGTGATAAGCTGTTCACAGGGGCGTTTTTCCACCTTTCTCCTCTTTCAGATCCTCTGAACTAAGCAGTCCATCTGAAGTCTTCTTCTCCTTAGCCTCCCAGAAAGAGGCAGACCCATGGCTTTCGAAGCGATTATGGCCGAAGTTCATCAACTGAATCTGGCGAGCGATCGTATCGAGGGGTTGGCGGAACACCACGTCCCGGTGTCAGAAGCACTCATATCCATCGCAGGAAATGTTCGCGCTACGGCAACGGTATTGGCAGTGCTGGTGGAGACAAAGCTGCGGGGCGGAGATGGAGACGGCTTGCTGCTTTCCAAGAAGCCGATTTAGTCCGGTTGCCGTTCGCGCCATTCCGTTACCTCTTTGCGTAAGAGATTCAGCCCCCTAAGCGCTTCGGCGATGGCGTGTCGCTCCTCTGGCGTGCCTCCGTGGTCTTCGGAGAGGACGCGCTGTCTTTCTTGTATTGTGAATTCCGCTGCCTGAATTCGCGACTGAATCGTTGTCCAATCGGTTTCAAGCGCAGCAGCCTTATATTTTTCTTGCCACATTGCGAGTGTGATCATTGGGATATCTCCGCAGTACGTTTTGCTGGCAGGGAGCACAACTGTGTTTCAGATGGTGCCATTTCCCAAGATCCAAGACTGGTCACTTTTGGCCACGGCGAACACAACACGAACTAGAGCGCGGCGGCTTGCTCGCGGCGGCGGGATTGCAGTTCGATGTAGACGTTGACCAGGGAGACGGCGGCAGGGGTGACGCCGGGGATGCGAGCGGCGTGGCCCAGGGTGCGAGGGCGGATCTTCAGAAGTTTCTCCTGCATCTCGCGGGACAGGCCGCTGACCTTCCGGTAGTCGAACCAGTCGGGGATGGTGCGTTGCTCGGCTTTCTTCAGGCGGTCGATGGAGCGCTGCTGCTGGGAGAGATAGCCGGCGTACTTGATTTCGGTTTCGACGGATTTCAGGTCGCTTCGCTCGCGAGAAGACAAAGAAACGTCGTTGATCGTAGGGCGTTTGGGGTTGGCCCGGACGGCTTCGGTCGTGGGTTCCTTCGCGCCACCCAGGGCAGGCCGGGAGCCGTCGCCGGGCAGCGAGTTGGACCCAGCGGACAAAAAGAAATCAGGAGCGAGGCCGCGTAAAATCGCGACCAAGTGTTCAATGGCTACCTCGGGTCGCTTGATGAGTTGAGCGAAGGATTGCCCCAGGGCAGAGGAAAAGTCGTTGGGCGTCAGTCGTGGGTCGGTGGCTTGACTTGCGACGATCTGCTCCAACATGGCCGGGGTCAGTTTTGTTTTTTCCAGCAGCTGCTTCATGCTTTCTAAACGCTGTTGCTTTGCCTGATAGTCCGCCCAGGCTTGGTCATCGATGAGGCCGACGCGGCGGCCGTGTGGGGTGAGGCGGCGGTCGGCGTTGTCGATGCGGAGCTGGAGGCGGAACTCGGCGCGCGAGGTAAACATGCGATAAGGTTCGTTGGTGCCCTTCGAGATTAGGTCGTCGATGAGGATGGCGGTGTAGGCCTCGGTGCGGTCGAGGATCAGCGGCGCTTCGCGCTTCAGTTTCAGCGCGGCATTGATGCCGGCCATCAGCCCCTGACAGGCAGCTTCTTCGTAGCCGCTGGTGCCGTTGATTTGTCCGGCGAGGAAGAGGCCGGCGATTTTCTTGGTTTCCAGGGTGCGCTCGAGTTCGGTGGGGTCGATGGAGTCGTACTCAATGGCGTAGCCCGGGCGCAGCATGTCGGCGGTCTCGAGGCCGGGGATGGATTTCAGGATCGCGAGCTGAACATCGATGGGCAGCGATGTGCTCATGCCGTTTACGTAGATTTCGTGGGTGTTCAGGCCTTCGGGTTCCAGGAAGAGCTGGTGCTGGAGCTTGTCGGGAAACTTTACGATCTTGTCTTCGATCGAAGGACAGTATCGTGGTCCGATAGATTGGATCTGGCCGCTGTACATGGGGGAGCGGTGAACGTTCTCGCGGATGATGCGGTGGGTCTCTTCGGTGGTGAAGGCGATGTAGCAAGGGACCTGGCGGTCGTGATGGGCGACGCGCCGGGTGCGGAAGCTGAAGGGCGTGGGATCGGCATCGCCGGGTTGAACTGCAAAGCGGGACCAGTCGATGGTGCGGCCGTCGAGACGCGGAGGCGTGCCGGTCTTCAGACGACAACCTCGCAGCCCTAACTTCTTGAGCGCTTCGCCGAGAAGGACGGCGTTGGGCTCACCGGAACGGCCGGCCGGATATTGCTGCTCGCCGCAGTGGATGAGGCCGTTGAGGAAGGTGCCGGTGGTGATGATCACGGCCTGGGCGCGGGCGGTGCGGCCGTCGCGGAGACGGATGCCGAGGACTCGCTCACGCTCGCCGTCGGTTGTTGGTCCCTGGTCGTTGGCGAGGGTGCTGTGCTTGTCGGTTTGCTCCTCGGGATGGCAGCCGGCGCCGGGATTTGCGGAAGACTGGAGAGTGGCGACTGCCGACTCTTCCAGTATCAAATCGGCTACTTCGGCCTGCTTGATGGTCAGGTTGGGCTGCGACTCCAGGACCTCGCGCATTTTGAGGCGGTAGGCTTGCTTGTCGCATTGAGCGCGTGGGGACCAGACGGCGGGGCCGCGGGAGGTGTTGAGCAGGCGGAACTGGATGCCGACAGCGTCGGTGATTTCGCCCATGATGCCGCCCAGAGCGTCGACTTCGCGAACCAGATGGCCTTTGGCGATGCCGCCGATAGCAGGGTTGCAGGACATTTGGGCGATCAGGTCGACATTGAGGGTGTAGAGGGCGGTCTTCAAGCCGGTGCGAGCGGCGGCCATGGCAGCTTCGCAACCGGCGTGACCGGCGCCCACGACGACCACGTCGAAATGTTCGCTGAATTGCATGATGAGCGTGGGCCGACTTCCGAAGACCCGGCGGGCTTGCGGCTATTCTAACAAGTTCGCGGTTTCGTTTCGGGGTAGAGTCGTCGTCCTGGCTCGCAGGAGACCTGCAATGGCCATAGTTCGCGGTGCGGTAAAGATTGCGCTGCTTGTGCTTTTGGCCCAACTGGTATGGGGGCAGACGAGTCATGGGCGGGGTGTGTCGACTCCCGAAGAGCGAGCGCGCTTTGTCGAAATCACGCATAAATTGGAAGGCGACCCGCTTGACCGCGGTCTCGATCGGGACCGGGACTGGGCGATGCGCTGGCTGATCGAAGTGCCGGATGTGGGCGCGACGGTTTGTGTCGCGGTGCTTGGCGACTTCATGAAGGAAAAGAAATATGAGTATTCCGGAGAGATTGTCAGGCAGTTGGCCTTCGCGAGCGCCGCTTTCACAATCGAATCGCCGACCCACGCGGAAAACAAGCTGACCCAGTACGAGGCGGGAGTGAAGGGTACCCTGGCGGCGTACCAGGCGATTCTGAGAGTGCAGCCGGAAGCGCGCTCGAAAAGCCTGGATAGCCTGCTTCGAAAACAAGCGGATGGCAAGCTGGCGGAGTTTATTCGAGATGCTGCCGCGAAGGGTTGCAAGTAGAAGCAGTGCCGCGGGTTTACGGCATCGTGCGCCTGTTTCGCGAAGTTACCGGACCAGCCACGACTTGTCACGAGGCGGCTCGGGCTTCTATAGTGGGCAGCCTCAAGGAGAACACTTCATGGATTGTCAGGAGTTTTTGCGGGAACTCGAAGCGCGCATCGCGAAGTATGATTTATTGTGCCACCCCTATTACAAGGCATGGAGCGCAGGCGAGCTGACGCGCGAGGATTTGCGTGAGTACGCGGTGGACTATTACGAGCATGTAAGCGCCTTTCCGGCATACCTGGCGGCGTTCGGAATTCGCCTGGAAGAGGGCGACCTGCGGCGCGCGGTGCTGGCGAATATGCGAGATGAGCAGGGCGGTGATAGCGGGCAGTCGCATGCCGACATGTGGCTGGACTTTGCGGAGGGAATGGGCGCGAGCCGGAACCGGTTCGCGCGCAGGGCCGTCAAGGAAGTCAGCGAACTGGTGGCGCATTTCACGCAGGTGGCGTCGACGGGAACTCCGGAAGAGGCGTTGGCAGCGTTCTACGCTTACGAATCGCAGGTACCGCGAGTGGCGGCGGAGAAGAATCGCGGGCTGGTCGAAATGTATGGCGCGGACGAACGGACGGCGCAGTACTTCGCATTGCACACGACCGCGGATGTGTATCACGCGAATGTGTGGAAGGAGCAACTGTCGAAGCGGGTGGGGACGGATCAGGCGGCGGCAGAAAATGCTTGGAGCGCGGCGGAAGAGGCGGCCAAGGCTTTGTGGACTGCGCTGGACGGGATCGAGGGACGAAGGATGGCCAAAGCGGCATAGGCTGCATCCAGCAAGGTTGAAAATCAGGCCACTGATCCTCGACGGGTCGGTGGCTTTGCTTCTGGAAAGTGTTTTCCTGCAGGAGCGGGAGTCGTTCGAAGGGCGGACAAGAGGGTTCGCGGCACATTGACGATTGGAGGATCTCATGGCAAGGGCCGTGCCGATAGGGGCGCGCGGGGAGGCGGAAGAAACGGTCGCGTTCGGGCATACGCTGACCGCGCATCATGCGTCGTTACCGCCGGTGTATTCGACGCCGGACATGATCCGGCTGATGGAGACGGCAGCATTTCATGCGCTGCAGCCCTATTGCGAAGGGGATGAGATCACGGTGGGGACATCGATTCACGTGGAGCATCGGGTAGCGAGCGGGGTCGGGACGCGGGTGCGGGCGGAAGCGGTGGTGGAGTCGTTTGATGGGCGGTTTTATACGGTGCGGGTTTCGGCGAGTGACGAGGGGCAGGAGATTGGGCGCGGGACGGTGGGACGGGCGGTGGTGAGTGTCTCGAAATTTGCGGCCCGGGTTCGGAAGGGGCTTGAGTAGGCTTGGCGGATTTTGGGGCAGGGCAAATCTTATACCGCAGAGGGCGCAGAGGCAGGCGCAGAGTACGCAGAGGGGCTTGTGGAAGCGCCAGGGGCAAGCAGGAGGAAAGCCTCTGAGAGAGATTAAGAGGCCAGGACTACGAGCTACGAGTGGGGAGTAAACGCTCAGAGCCTGGAGCTAGAGCCTGGAGCCCAGAGCCTGCGAGCCCAGACCGTAGGGCGCAGAGTTCGGGACTACGAACTACGAGATAGGAATCGGGGGGTCAGCATGGATGTTGGAGAGCAGAAGGCGAAGGCCATGGGGCTGCGAGGGATGCATCGCGGTCCGAAGATTCTTTTGCTGCCGAATGCCTGGGACGTGGTGAGCGCGCGCGTCCTGGAGGATGCCGGGTTCGGAGCGATCGCGACCACCAGCGCGGGGATTGCATTCACGCTGGGGTATCCCGACGGAGAGAAAATCTCGCGCGCGGAAATGCTGGCGCGAGTGGGGCGGGTCGCGCGGGCGGTGAAGGTGGCGGTGAGCGCCGATGTGGAGGCGGGGTATGGGCCGCGCCCGGAGGACGCAGCGCGGACGGCGCGAGAGGTCATTGAGGCGGGGGCGGTGGGGATGAATCTGGAAGATGCCACGGAGGATGCCGCCCATCCGCTGGCGGAGTTGCCGTTGCAGCTGGAGAAGATTCACGCGGTGCGGGAGGCGGCACTTAAGACGGGAGTGTTGCTGGTGCTGAACGCGCGCACCGATGTTTACCTGCTGAAGGTGGGCGATCCGGAGAAGCGGTACGACGAGGCGGTGCGGCGGCTGGTGGCGTTTCGCGATGCCGGGGCCGACTGCGTGTTTCTGCCGGGCGTCACGGATGCCTCGACGATCGAGAGGATCGTGCGCGACGTGCAGTGCCCGCTGAATATTCTGGCGGGGCCGGGGTCGCCCACGGTGCCGGAACTGGAGAAGCTGGGAGTGGCCCGAGTGAGCCTGGGGTCGGCGTTGATGCGAGCGACGTTGGGGCTGGTGCGGAAGATGGCGGCGGAATTGAAGTCGAGCGGGACCTACATGACGCTCGAAGGCGGGATTCCCCACGCGGAACTGAATCGGATGCTGGAGTGAGTTCGGAGCCGTCAGCTCTGGGCTGTCAGTCAGGGCTGAGGGGGTTGCGAGCTTGGGGCTGCGAGCTATCAGCGTCAAGCAGACGGTCGGGGACTATTTCTGCGCTCGGGGCAGATTGCCATTGCTGCAAAACGGACGGCTTCCCGACCGCATGCCTGATACCTGGGGGCTGGTGGCTGAAATTGAATGACGACCATCGGCGTTATCTCGGATACCCATGGCCTGCTGCGGCCGGAGGCGGTCGAAGCGCTGCAGGGAGTGGCACACATTCTGCATGCGGGAGACGTTGGGTCGGCCGAGGTGTTGGAGAGATTGCGGAAGATTGCAGGGGTGACGGCGGTGCGCGGGAATGTGGATCGGGGCGCGTGGGCACGGGAGGTTCCGCACAGCGAGGTAGTGCAGGTTGAGGGCGTTTCGATCTACATGCTGCACATTTTCGCGGAGCTGGATTTGAAACCCGAGGCGGCGGGGTTCGACGTGGTGGTCTTTGGGCACAGTCACGTGCCGAAGTCGGAAGTGAAGAACGGCGTGCTGTATTTCAATCCTGGGAGTGCGGGCCCGCGGCGGTTCAAGCTGCCGGTGACGGTTGGGAAGTTAATGATCGAGGATGCGAGGGTGCGCGGAGAGATCGTTTGGCTTAATGTGTAGTAGCTTGAACTCGAACTTGCGGACAACCTTGGCGAGACCCCGCGTATCGGACACAGACGGGTGTCCGAGTCGACGGATTTGAGTGTAATGATTCCATAACAATGTCGGCTCCTGGGCCCGAGTAAACTTTGTGGTGCCAAACCAACAAAGGGCTCGGGAGAAAGGAGCCGAACATGATGATTATAGGCTGTGATTACCACCCGGGCTTCCAACAAATTGCCTATGTGGACACCGACACGGGCGAAGTGGGCGAGCGCCGACTGGGACACAAGGAAGAGGCCGAGCAGTTCTATCGCGAACTGCGCGGGCGCGGAATGCAACTGCGGGTAGGCATGGAAGCCAGCGGACACGCGCGCTGGTTCGAGCGTCTGCTGCAGGAGTTGGGTGGCGAGTTACTCATCGGAGACGCAGCCCAGATTCGTGCCAAACGGGTGCGCAAGCAAAAGACCGATCGCCAGGATGCCCAACTGCTGCTGCGCTTACTGCTGGAAGATCGCTTTCCGAGTCTGTGGGTGCCGGATGCGGAGAACCGCGATCTGCGGCAACTGTTGTGGCATCGTCACCGGCTGGTACAGATGCGCACGCGCGTTATGAATCAGCTGCACGTGGTGGCGCTGAACGAGGGACTTCGCCGCAAGAAGGCTCTGTGGCGGCCGGCCGGTCGTGCGCAGCTGGAATCGTTGGTGCTTGCCCCGTGGGCCAGTCGACGGCGCCAGGATCTGCTCGACTTGCTCGACCAACTCACGCCGAAGATTCAGGAACTGACCCGCCGGCTGGAAGAGGTGGTGGAGACGCGACCCATAGCGCGGCGGCTCCAGACGCATCCCGGAGTGGGCGCGCTGACCGCGCTGGCGTACGAGTTAGTGATTGGAACCCCAGAGCGTTTCCCGTGCGCCAAGCAAATCGCCAGCTACGTGGGGCTGGTGCCGGCGGAAGAGTCCAGCGGAGACCGACGCCGGCTGGGCCACATCAGCAAGCAGGGGAACGTTCTGTTGCGCTTCCTGCTGGTGGAAGCCGCGCAGGTCACGGTGCGCAGCCAGATGCAGTGGCGCAGCCAGTTCTTTCATCTGGCCATGCGGCGCGGGCGGAAGATCGCCAAGGTCGCCATGGCCCGGAAACTGGCGGTCGCGTTGTACTGGATGTGGCGGCGCGGCTGGGACTACGAAAAGATGCAGCAACTCGGTTCGCACGCGGGAGAGCCCGGAAATCGCCATGGTGTGCAGCTAAATCACCGGAGTTCGCAAAGTAATCATGTCGGAGTTCGCGACTAAGACGACTGCGTTGGGTCGCACTAGTGCCGTGACCCGCTAGCTAGTGAGTGTATGATTCCATGACAATGTCGTCCCTGGACCCGAGTAAACTTGGTGGTGCCAAACCAACCAAAGGCCGAGAGCCGGTGATTATAGGCGTGGATTACCACCCGGGCTTCCAACAAATCGCATATGTGGATACCGAGACTGGAGAACTGCAAGAGCGGCGACTCGGGCATCGGGAAGAAGCGGAGAAGTTCTACCGCGATCTGGCGGGACAGGGAATGAAGGTACGGGTTGGGATGGAAGCGAGCGGACATGCGCGCTGGTTTGAACGACTGCTCTCGGAACTGCGATTTGAGTTGTGGATCGGAGACGCAGCCGAGATCCGTACGAAGCGAGTACGCAAGCAGAAGACGGATCGCCAGGACGCACAGCTGATTCTGAAATTGATGCTGGAAGATCGCTTTCCGCAGATCTGGGTACCGAGCTGGGAGAATCGCGATGTGCGGCAGCTGCTGTGGCACCGACACCGGATGGTACAGGCGCGCACCCGGATCATGAACCAACTGCAAGCGGTAGCTCTGAACGAAGGTCTACGCGCGAAGAAGAGGTTGTGGCGGGAAGCCGGGCGGGAACAACTGGCAGCGATCCGGTTAGCTCCGTGGGCGAGCCGGCGACGTCAGGATCTGTTGGAGTTGCTGGACCGACTGAACCCGACGATCGGGGAGTTAACGAAAGCGGTTGAGGAAGAAGCGGAGAAATGTCCCGAGGCCCAGCGACTGATGACGCATCCTGGGGTGGGTCCCCTGACGGCTTTGGCCTTCGTACTCATCATTGGGGAGGCCGAGCGGTTTGGCTGTGGCAAGCAGATCGCGAGTTACCTCGGGCTGGTGCCGGAGGAAGATTCCAGCGGGGAACGTCGACGGCTGGGACATATTTCGAAACAAGGAAACTCTCTGCTGCGTTTCCTGTTGGTGGAAGCCGCGCAAGTCACGGTGCGCAGCAACCAGGAATGGCGCAGCAAGTTTTTCCACTTGGCGATGCGCCGAGGACGGAAGATCGCCAAGGTAGCCATGGCCCGTAGATTAGCCGTTCGTCTGTACTGGATGTGGCGCAAGGAATGGAACTACGAGCAACTCACAAAGTTCGGTTCGCACGCGGGACAGCCCGGACATCCTCATGGTGTGCAGTAGAACACCGTCGTAACGATTGGGCGTCCCGCTCCCCTTCGCGGGGGAGTTCGAAGTAGTAATCATGATCGAAGTTGTGATCGAAGAGATGGATGGGTCGGACCGAGTTTCCTGACCTGAAACGATTACGAGCGGGCCTGGGTTGGTATGGCAGAGCTTTCAACTAGAGCGAAATGGCGCGCTCTTCGGAGTGCACGGGTTAGTACGCTCAAAAAGTACTTGACGGGAACGACATTGTCAGAGATGGGGATGTTACGCCAGTTGACACGAGGGGACTTGTTTCGGGGCGTGTTTGGGGAGAATGGAACCGTGGAGAACGTAACTACCCACCAAACTGATATCCAATTCCGGGCACCGTGAGGATCAGCTCCGGCCGTTTGGAATCCCTTTCCAACTTCCGGCGCAATTCAGCCACATGCACATCAACCGTACGAGTGAACCTGCCGGCCTCGTACCCCCACACCTCACGCAGTATTTCGTCGCGGGCGAGAGGAATACCGGCGTGTAGCACCAGATAACGCAAAAGCTCAAACTCCCGTCGGAGAAGAAACACGGGTTTGCCTTCCCGGGTAACCTTCCAACCGGGGATGTCGATGCAGATTGCGCCAAAACGATGAACTTCCACCGTCCTTCGAGGATGCATCCGTCGCAAAAGCCCTTCAATGCGGGCCACCACTTCCGAGATCTCCAATGGTCCCTGGACGCAGTCATCCGCACCCAGGTTAAGGGCAAGCACCGTCTGGGCAGTTTGGCCACGCGCGATCAGTACGAGAACCGGATTTGTCAGCCCAGCTTCCCGGATGTCTCGACAGACTTCGATACGGCTGAGGCCTGAGAGCGTCGTATCGAGGATGATGAGGTCAAACGACCGGGCGCTCGCCTGCCGAAATGGACTCGCGCTATTGGATACGATCTCGACCTGGTAACCCTCGTTGCGAAGACGTTCGCTCAGAATCATCCCCAATGCTTGTTCGTCTTCCAGCAGCAGGATCTTCTCGTTCATCGCTTGCTAGCGATGGAGCTGGTCCAGACGTTGCACTCCTTCGGGGCTGGCAGCTGGCTGAACCAGACATCATCCTTTCGTCCATCCGTTTGTTCTCGTGGCACACACGGCTTTGCGAGCGCCGGTGTAGGCGATTTCCATTAGAAGTCTTTCTTTCGCGAAAAGCAGTGATGTCGCGTCTTTGCCTGGGTGACCGGCGTCACTCCGATATGTGCTGAGAACAGGCCTTAGCACAAGCTTGCGCCGTTTATTCGTCCCCACCCCAGGGTCTACCTGACAGTGAGTGCCCTTCCGACAGCATGGCGTGCAAGGTCAAGTCTGGGCTATCACACTGATTGTCTGATTCAAAACCAAGCACAACCACAGGAGCGCACAAAGGCAGCACAACGGACTGCATTCCTGCTTTCTTTTACAATCGCAGACGGTGTCCATCCAATTTCAGATTGAGGCCTCCCATGGCGCGGGCCGCGCCGGACGGTTGATCACTCCTCACGGGGTCGTGGAGACGCCGGTCTTCATGCCGGTGGGCACGCTGGCTTCCGTCAAGGGAGTGCCGCAGGACTTGCTGGAGGATCTGGGCGTCCAGATTCTGCTGGGAAATACCTACCATCTCTATTTACGGCCAGGCGTGGAAACCGTACGCGGGATGGGCGGGCTGCACGGATTTATGGCGTGGGATCGGGCGATCCTGACCGACTCGGGCGGCTTCCAGGTATTCAGCCTGAGTGAACTGCGGAAGGTGACCGAGGATGGGGTTACGTTCCGGTCGCACCTGGACGGGTCATCGCATTTTTTCAGCCCGGAGAGCGCGATGGAGGCGGAGATCGGGTTGGGCGCCGACATCATCATGGCGTTCGACGAGTGCACGGAGTTTCCGGCCGAGCGGGAACGGGCGCGGGCTTCGATGGAGATGACGTTGCGGTGGGCGGCGCGTTCGAAGAAGTATTTTGAGGAGCATAAGCAGGAAGTGCCTTGGGGGAGTGGCTTGCCGCCGGTGGTCCGCCGCCAGCAAGAAGGTGGTCCGTTGCCGGTCGTGGGTCGTCGGCACTCCGGGGGCGAGCTTCGCTCGGCTGGAGCGCCGGGGGCGGCTGTGCCTACGCGGGCTGGGGCGATCCCTGCGGTTGGGGCAACGCAATCGCTGTTTGGGATTGTGCAAGGAGGGATGGATCTGGAGTTACGGCGGGAATCGGCGTTGCGAACCGTCGAAATTGGGTTTCCGGGGTATGCGATCGGGGGTTTGAGCGTCGGGGAGCCTCGGGAAGTGACGCGAGAGGTGGTGGAGTCTACGGTGGCGCACCTTCCTTCCGACCGTCCGCGGTACTTGATGGGGGTGGGGACGCCGGAGGAGATCGCGATGTATGCCGGAATGGGCGTCGACATGATGGACTGCGTGCTGCCGACGCGGGCGGCGCGGCATGGGCTGCTGTTTACATCGGAGGGGAAGATTTCGATCAAACAGGCGCGCTACGCGAGCGACGGCGGGCCGCTCGATCCGAAGTGCGGGTGCCGCGTGTGCCAGCGGTATTCGCGAGCCTATTTGCGGCATCTGTATGCCGCTAACGAAGTGCTGGCACAGGTGTTAAATACCGTCCATAACCTTAGTTTCTACCTTGACACTATGCGGAGGGTGCGGCATTCTATTCGGCTTGGGGAAGGGACGCGCTTTCTTTCTGTGTCGTCTCAGCCATAGGTTCCCGATCCCCTGGTTCAAGCGAGCGAAGGATACCCGGCCGGAACACACGAGTACTCCCGCGGTGACAATCAAGGGCTCCGAGGCGCTAGCGGCGCCGGCTTGAAGTTTCGATGGAGTGCGTCTTTCAGGTCTTCATGAGCAACTTATACTTTTACTTTTTGGCGGCGCAGATCGGCGGTGGGTCGGGCTTGGCCATGTTTGCCCCGGTTCTCCTTATCTTTGGCGTGTTTTATTTCCTGCTGATCCTTCCCCAACAGCGCCGGCAGAAGAAGTGGCAGCAGATGCTGGCGGACTTGAAAACGGGGGATAAGGTAGTGACCAGCGGGGGGTTAAAGGGAACGATATTTTCGATGAAAGACGATTCGGTCACGCTGCGGGTGCCGCCGGACAACTTGAAGCTGGACGTCAGCCGGGGGTCGATTGTGACGGTTACGACTGCGGAGGAGACCAGTTCGAAGTAGCTTCGAGCTCTTGCGAGAGAGCTTAAGCGCAGAGGACGCCGAGAATGGGCGCCGAGGGCGTGGGGAGATGCTTTAAGTGCTAGGTTGGTAAGGGATTTGCACCGGGGTTGGAGAGAAGCGGGATGCAGGACCGAAATTTATAGGGGCTGAGACTTCATTTTTTGTCATGAACAAGAACCTACGCTGGAAAGTTATCGTTATCGTCGCGACGTTGCTGGTATTTCTGTTCGGGATCATTGGGATTCCGAAGAGCTGGTCGGGGTCAGGGCTGGTGTCGGCCATGACCGACCGCATTCACCTGGGGCTCGACCTTAAAGGCGGGACCCACCTCATCCTGCAAGTGCAGGTGAATGATGCGGTGAACGCGGATTCGGACCGGGCGATCGAGCGGATAAAGGATGATCTGCGCACACGGAAGATCGCTTATGCCGACATCACGAAGCCGGATCCGGCGAACAATCCCGACAGGGTCTTAGTCAAGGGCGTGCCGCCGGAGGCCTCATCGGATGTCCGGAGCCTGGTCAGCGATCGGCTGCCGGAATACGACGCGACTTCGGGGCCGGAAAACTCCTGGATGTTGAGCATGAAGCCGCAGCCCTTGCGCGAGCTGAAGGATCGTGCGGTGGCGCAGGCCATTGAGACGATCCGCAACCGCATTGACAAGCTGGGCGTGAGCGAGCCGGTGATCCAGGAGCATGGCCTGGGGCAGTACCAGATCCTGGTGCAGTTGCCCGGGGTGGACGATCCAGCACGGGTGAAGGAAATCATGCAGTCGACGGCCATGCTGGAGATCCGGCAGGCCATGGATCGCCAGCAATCCTATCCGGATGAGCAAGCGGCGCTGGCGGCGCATAATGGCGTTCTGCCGGAGAACTCGTTGCTGATGCACGGCCGGAATATCGGAGCGAGTGGGGAAGCCTCGGACGCGGTATGGGTGATCTCGCGGGTATCGGCGGTAGCGGGACACGACTTGCGCGAAGCGCGGGTAGGACGGAATTCACAAACGGGGTCGCCGGAAGTCAACTTCATCCTGACCTCGGAGGGTGGACGGCGCTTCTCGCAATTTACATCCGCGCACGTGGGCGACTCGCTGGCGATCGTGCTGGATAACAAGGTCATGGAAGTCGCGACCATCAAGAGCGAGATCGGCGACCAAGGCGTGATCGAAGGGCGCTTCACCGACCAACAGGCGAAGGACCTGGCGCTGGTGCTGAACTCGGGCGCGCTTCCGGCCAGCATCAAGTACCTGGAAGAGCGGACAGTGGGGCCGTCGCTGGGAGCGGATTCGATCCGGTCGGGAGTGCAGGCGGCCGTGGTGGGCATGCTGGCGGTGTTGATCTTCATGCTGGTGTACTACCGGGGCGCGGGCATTAACGCCGACGTGGCGCTGATTCTGAACCTGATCATTCTGCTTGGATTCCTGGGGTACAGCGGCGCGACGCTGACGCTGCCGGGGATTGCGGGGGTGATTCTGACGGTCGGCATGGGCGTGGATTCGAATGTGCTGATCTTCGAACGCATTCGAGAAGAACTGCGCAACGGCAAGACGCCTCCGTCAGCGGTAGACCAGGGATTTGCGCATGCCTGGGTCACGATCGTAGACACGCACGTGACGACCATCGTTTCAGCGTTCATCCTGTTCATTTTCGGAACGGGGCCGGTGAAGGGATTTGCGGTCACGCTCACCTTCGGATTGCTGGCGAACCTGTTTACGGCAGTGTTCGTCTCGAGAGTGATTTTCGATTACATCCTGGCCCGCAAGCAGAGGGGCGAGGCACTGAGTATCGGGTAGAAGCGGTTTGCAGGTTTCGAAGGAAATTTCTGAAAAACGTTGCAGCTTGATGTCTTGAAACATGAAAAAGGGGTTTAGAGCCGCGTGGAATTTTTTCGTGATCCAAACATAGATTTCCTCGGGAAAAAGTGGTATTTTCTCGCCTTTTCACTGGTGTTCAGCGTGGCGGGTATACTCTCGATGCTTTTTTGGCACGGGATCCCGCTGGGCGTAGACTTCCGCGGGGGCACGCTGGTCTATGTGAAGTTCTCGCATCAGCCCAGCAATGATGCCATCCGTGCCGCGTTGGACAAGATCGGGCTGCACAACGCCAAGATTCAAAGTTATGGCCCAGCGCAGAACAACGAGGTTCTGATCGACCTGGCTGAGAAGGAAACCAACGAAGCCGCCCTCGACAAGGGCAAGGCGCAGATCATCACCGCGTTGGAGGCTAACGCGCAGGCGGGCAAGCAAGACTTGAACAACGCCAGCTCGCTGACCTTGAAAGATTACCTGCTGCAGAAGGATCCCCAGCACCTGGGGACGGACGCGGACGCGAAATACACGGCGGTTGCGCAGGCGATCGTGAATTACCGCGACAAGACGAAGGGCGGCGTTTTGAGTTCCCTGGATGAACTGAAGGTGGCGACGGACCCGGCGACCGTGGCCACGCTGCAAGAGGGTTTTTACCTGTCCGATTTTGGGGTCCGCAACGTGGAGATCGTGGGCCCGCAGGTCGGGGCACAACTGCAAAAGCAGGCGGTCTGGGCGGTGGTGTACTCGCTGGCAGGAATGCTGGTTTATCTGGGGTTCCGGTTCGAATGGATTTATGGCCTGGCAGCGGTGGTGACGGTGTTTCACGATACGTTGATCACCGTTGGGGCGTTTTCGCTGACCAATAAGGCAATCTCGCTGACGGTGGTGGCGGCGATCCTGACGCTGGTGGGCTATTCGAATAACGACACGATCGTGGTATTCGACCGCATCCGGGAAAACATCAAGTTGATGCGGCGGGAAAAGCTGGCGGACATCGTCAACCGAAGCATTAACCAGACGTTGAGCCGAACTATCTTGACAGCGGGCCTAACCTTCCTTACTGTGCTGGCGCTTTACCTATTTGGAGGGGAAGTGCTGCACGGGTTCTCGTTCGCGCTGGTTATCGGGATTTTGATTGGGACCTATTCATCGATTGCGATTGCGGCGCCGATCCTGGTGGCCTATCAAGAATGGCGCTCGGGACGGGGCAAGGGGGCGCCGATCTCGTTGCCGGTGAACCCGGGAAAACGTGCCAAGGCGAAAGCAAACGTTTAGGGTGCAACCGATGGCAGGGGAGATCGAATCGGAAATATATTTGTCGTGGCAGCCAAACAATTGCGGCTGCTGCGTGGTGAGTGTGGGGCAAGAGTGAGTGGTTGGCACGCTAAGTTGCTGATTCTAAGGAATCGGCATTGATTTCGGGTGGGCAGGGCGCTGGCGGCAGTCTCATTGCAGTAACAGAGACGGATTCTGGGAGCAAACCAGAAACGCGTGGTGTCTAAGAATACGTAGGGTCGGTTGTACGGAGAAGCCTATGTTCGAAGATAGCCTTATCGAGTCAGGCGGCCGGCTGAAAACGAAACGGGGAGCGACAACCACGATTTCGTTCATTGTACAGGCGCTGCTGGTGGGCGTCCTGGTCCTGTTGCCATTGATATTTACCGAAGCGCTGCCCAAGCAGCAGCTCATGACGTTCCTGGTGGCGCCGCCCCCACCGCCTCCGCCTCCACCACCGCCAGCGGCGGCCCCGGTGCGGGTGGTGAAACAGATCCAGAGCGACCTGGTCAACGGTCAGCTGCGAACCCCCACCAAGATTCCTCAGAAAGTGCAAATGATTAAGGAAGAGGAAGCGCCTCCGCCGGAAATGGCGACGGGCGGGGTCGTGGGGGGCGTTCCGGGGGGAATTCCGGGCGGGCAGATGGGCGGCGTGATCGGCGGCATCATCAGTTCGACGCCAGTGGCCGTGCCGAAAGTGGCGACTCCGCAGCGGGTGCGAGTTTCGCTGGGCGTGTCGCAAGGACTGCTGATCAAGAAAGTGCAGCCGAATTATCCCCCTCTGGCGCGGCAAGCGCGCATCCAAGGGCAGGTAATGTTGCAGGCGGAAATCAGCAAGGATGGGGCGATCGAGAACCTGCGGTTGATCAGCGGACATCCGATGCTGGCGCCGGCGGCCATTGAAGCCGTGAAGCAATGGCGGTACAAGCCGTACATGCTGAATGGCGAGCCGGTGGCGGTGGAGACGCAAGTACAAGTGAACTTCACGCTGTCGGGAGGCTAAACCCGGACAGTTGTTGTTGAGTGGCGGTCGCAGCAGGATGGCGATGCCCTCCCCGTACCCACCTTTCCGGTGGCCGGGTTGGGCGTGAAAAAACGCCAAGATCGGCCGCCGCGTCTTGAGAGTGTCCGAGAACGGTGTAGCCGAGAAGAGTTCCGGTGGTAGTGAGCCGGGGCCGGGAAAAAAATACTCGGACATATTTCCGTAAAAGCGCTGAGTGAATGAAGAGTAGCGACCGAAGCTGCTGAGTTCTGACGAGTTCCTGAGGAGGAAAGCAACTCATGTTCGTAGCCAATCTAGCAAGTACCGTGCACCATGTACCCGCGCTGGCCGCCTGGGTGGTCCAGGAAGGAGCGGTGGGTTGGGACCTGGTTTCGCTGCTGAAGTCGATGGGCGTTCTGGCGAAAATCGTGGTCATCATTCTGTTCATTATGTCGGGGTGGTCGATCGGCGTAATGATTGACCGTTGGATGGCGTTCAGCGCGGCCCGGAAGCAGTCGCGCGCGTTTGCCCCGGCGGTTGCGGGCGCACTGCGGGATGGCAAGATTGACGAAGCCATCAAGGTTGCAGAGCGGAACAAGAAGAGCCACCTGGCGAAGGTAGTCACGGCTGGCTTGATGGAATTCAAGGCCCACCAGGACAGCCCGGGCGAGATTCCCGGCGAAACCATCGAAGCCTCGAAGCGCGCCCTGGAGCGCACGGAAGCGATCGTGCATGCCGAGTTGAAGCGCGGCCTGGGCGGACTGGCAACCATTGGATCGACGGCACCGTTCGTGGGACTGTTCGGCACGGTGGTCGGTATTCTGAACGCGTTTAAAGGGATTTCGCAGGAGAAGGCTACCGGACTGGCAGCCGTCGCGGGCGGAATCGCGGAAGCGCTGGTCACCACCGCCATGGGATTGCTGGTCGCGATCCCGGCCGTGATGATGTTCAACTACCTGACCGGCCGCGTAGAAGCGTTCGACGTGGAGATGGATAACTCGTCGAGCGAACTGGTCGACTACTTCCTGAAGCGGCGGAGCCTGCGCCGTTCCTAGCCGGATGCGGTAGTAGCTGCGGAGACGAGTTGCAAGGTCCGGCGCGGGAGCGGGAGCTCCGGCGCCGGGCACTCAGGCGACGGGCCGCGGGTAGCTGCCGGGCGACGAGGGAATGCGCACCGAGCGCAAGGGAAAGGTGAGTTTATGGCACTGGCAAAACGAAACGAAGGCGCCAAGGTCAATTCGGACATCAACGTCACGCCCATGGTGGACGTGATGCTGGTGTTGCTGATCATCTTCATGGTGGTCACGCCGATGTTGCAGAAGGGCGTAAGCGTGGACCTGGCGAAAGTGAATAATCCGGAGCAGATGCCGGACGCAGACAAGGAAGACGCGCTGGTCGTGGCGGTGATGCGGACGGGCGACGTGTTTTTCGGCAATGACAAGATACCGCCAGATCAATTGACGGGGAAAATCAAGGATCGGCTGGCCAATAAGGCCGACAAGCGGGTTTACATCCGTGCCGACGCGCGCGCCAAGTTCGGACGCGTGGTAGAGGTGGTGGATGACATCCGTGCGGCGGGCGTAGACCAGTTGGGCCTGCTGACGGATCAGCGCAAGGATAAGGGCGCGGGCACCGCGCCACCGACCACGGCCCCACCGACCGGCGGTCAATAGAGGAGATTTCCTATGTCTATGGCAGTTGGCACGGGCGGAGGCCAAAACGCGAACATCAACGTGACGCCGCTCATTGACGTGCTACTGGTGCTGCTGATCATCTTCATGGTGATCACGCCGCTGACCCCGAAAGGGCTGGACGCGCTGGTTCCGCAGCCGCCCCCGCCGAACCAGAAGCAGCAGAACACACCGGACCGGACGATCGTGGTGCAGTTAATCGATCGCGGCGCCAGCACGACGCCGGGGGTGAAGATCAATCAGGAAGACGCCAGCTGGGATGACCTGGGCGGCCGCCTGACGGACATCTTCAAGACGCGCGCGGAGAAAGTCATGTTCGTAAAGGGCGACGACAACGTACCCTTTTTCGACGTGGCCAACGTGATTGACATCGCGCACGCCTCGGGCGTGGACAAAGTGGGCTTGATCACAGCCAAGATCGAGGCCGGGCAGTAGGATCGGAAGGCATGCACGCGGATCTCGAGGCGCAGATGAGAGCGCCCGTGCGTGGGGATACAGAGATCGATCTGGTAAGAGTACGCCCAGGCGACGGCGCCTGGGCCTCGGTTCGTTCAGGATTTGCGCAATCCTAGGCGCAATGGTAAGGTCCCATGATTCCTGGCAAGGGAGATTTATAACGCAATGAAAACCAGCGTACGTGTGTTGGCACTGGTAGCGGCCGGCCTGATGCTGTTCTCGACCATGGGCTGCTCCAAGCTGAGAGCCCGCGACCAGCTCAACAAGGGCGTTCTGGCATACAAGAATGCCAAGTATGAAGAAGCCATCAACCACTTCCAGCAGGCGGTATCGCTCGATCCCACACTCCTGAATGCCCGGCTGTACCTGGCCACGGCGTTTGCGCAGCAATACATTCCGGGCGCCGACGCTGCCGACAACAACAAGATGGCGGAGCAGGCGATCGATCAGTACAAGGAAGTGCTGCAGCGCGATCCCAAGAACGTGAACAGCGTGAAGGGGATCGCTTACCTCTACCTGCAAATGAAGAGATTCAACGACGCCAAGGAGTATTACCGCAAGGCGACAGAACTGGATCCGAACGACCCGGAGCCATATTATTCGGTGGCGGTCATCGACTGGACCCAGACTTACCAGCCCCGCATGGAAGAACGGGCCAAGATTGGCTTGAAGCCGGACGAGCCACTCAAGGACAAGAAGGTGTGCGCGGCGCTAAAGGAGAAGAACACGAGCAACATTCAGGAAGGCATCGACAACCTGAACAAGGCGCTGCAACTGCGCCCGGACTATGACGACGCGATGGCTTATATGAACCTGATGTTCCGCGAGCGAGCGGACGTGCAGTGCGACGATCCCGCGGCGCGGTCAGCCGACCTGAAAACCGCAGACGAGTGGGTGGACAAGACGCTGGCGGTAAAGAAGGCGAAGGCAGAAAAGCAGCCTGGCGCAGGCGGGATCACGATGGATCAGAATAAGTAAGGAACTTGGATTGAAACCCAGCCCCTTCCTGCGGGAAGGGGCTTTTGTTTTTGGTCGTTGGTCGCTGGCTGGTCGTTTCCGATCCCCGCAGGAGGGGTCACAGATCATTGTGCGCAGCCAAAACAGTTACGCGGTGGGTGGTCTAGGACAGCCGTCGCGGTTTCGGGTTACCGGATCAACCGGATTTCTTGCCAGTCACTTTCCGTGATTTGGCTCACACTCCCAGATGCGCAGGCACTGTACCCTCTTAAGGGCCGGATTGTGCATGGCTGGGTGGCGGTCCAGTAGAATGGCGCACCAGAGCGCTTCAGCAAGGGCCTGCTTGCATGTTTAAGAAGATTCTAGTCGCCAATCGTGGAGAGATTGCGGTCCGGGTGATCCGGGCTTGCCGCGAGATGGGCATTCAGTCCGTGGCGGTGTATTCGGATGTGGATCGGGCGTCGCTGCACGTGCGCAAGGCGGACGAAGCCTACCACCTGGGGGCAGCGGCGGCGGCGGAGTCGTACCTGAACATCGAGAAGATTCTGCAGGCGGCAAGAAGCAGCGGGGCGGACGCGATCCATCCCGGGTACGGATTTCTTTCGGAGAATCCGCATTTTGTGCATGCCTGCGCGGAAGCGGGAGTCAAGTTCATCGGGCCGACGGCGGCTTCGATGGAAATGATGGGATCGAAGACCCGGGCGCGGCAGCACATGGAAAGAGCCGGGGTACCGTTTGTACCGGGAACCTCCCGCGGAGTCGAGTCTGCGGAAGAGGCGGCGCGGGTGGCGGAGAAGATTGGCTATCCGGTGATGCTGAAGGCGGCGGCGGGGGGCGGCGGAAAGGGCATGCGACTGGTCCACACGCCGGGGCAGTTAGGGTCGGCGCTGGAGAGCGCGCGGAGCGAGGCCCAGCGATCGTTCGGCGATAGCGAGGTATACATCGAAAAAGCGATCGTCAACCCGCGGCATATCGAAATGCAGGTGCTGGCGGACGAACACGGAAACACAGTGTACCTGGGGGAGCGCGAGTGTTCGATTCAGCGGCGGCATCAGAAGGTGCTGGAGGAGTCGCCTTCGCCGATTGTGGACGCGGAGATGCGGCGACGGATGGGAGAGGTTGCGGTACGTGTGGCACAGGCGGCGGGCTACACGAATGCCGGGACGATCGAGTTCCTGGTCGACGGGGAGAAGAATTTTTATTTTCTCGAGATGAACACGCGGTTGCAGGTGGAGCATCCGGTGACGGAGTTAACGACCGGGTTTGACCTGGTACACCTGCAGATTCGAATTGCCGCCGGGGAGAAGCTGCCCTTTCGACAGGAGGAGGTGCGGCTGCGCGGGCACGCGATCGAATGCCGGATTTATGCGGAAGATCCGGATAACAATTATTTTCCAAGCCCGGGGAAGATCACGTTACTGCTGGCGCCGTCGGGGCCGGGGATCCGGCGGGACAGCGGGATGTACGAAGGCTGGACGGTACCCATCGATTACGATCCGCTGCTGGCGAAACTGATCGGGTACGGGACCGACCGGGAACAGGCCACGGCGCGGCTGGTACGGGCGTTGAATGAGTATTTCGTGGGCGGGATCAAGACGAACATCTCGCTGTTCCGGAGGATTTTGAACGACAAGGAATTCCGGGAGGGCAAGCTGGATACCGGATACCTGGATCGATTGCTGGCGCGGCCGAGTCAGGAAGCGCCCGGGGACGAAAGGGCGGCGGAGGTGGCGGCCATTGCAGCGGGCGTGTTTGCCGTGCTGGATCCGGCGACGAGCGCGCGCAATGATGGGACGACGGGGACGAGTGGGGAGCAAGTTTCGAATTGGAAACGGACAGGCCGGCAAGAAGCGCTGGAGTAGGCCCGGCCAAGTGGGAAGATTTACGACGGATGACATACGACGTCAATATCGACGGGAAGAACTACCGGCTGGAATTGAAGCACGCGGACGGGCGGTGGGAGTGCTGGCTCGATGGACGCGACATGGAAATTGATGCGATTCTCGCGCGGCGGGACGTACTGTCGATCATCATTGGGGGGAAGGCGTACGAGATCAAGCGGGAGCGCACGGCCGTCGACATGCATTTGTGGGTGGGGAGTGTGCGATACGCGGCGCAGTTGCGCGATCCGCGTTCCCTGCGGAGCCGCGGCATTACAGACGACGGGAAGGGGCCGCGGAAGTTGCTGGCGCCGATGCCGGGGAAGATCGTGCGGGTGCTGGTCAAGGAAAGCGCCGAAGTCGAGGCGGGGCAGGGAGTGGTCGTGGTGGAAGCGATGAAGATGCAGAACGAGATCAAATCGCCCAAGAAGGGCGTGGTGCGAAGGCTGATTGCCGCCGAAGGCGCGAATGTGAACGCGGGGGATGTGCTGGCGGTGGTGGAGTGAAGGTAGCAGGAGTCGGGTGCCAGGTCAGCCTGTTGTTCAATCTGAAATCTACAATCGTCAAATTCTGGGACTTCAATTGATGCCGAAATCAGATCGAATTGCAGATTGCAGATTGCGGATTGGAGATTGCAGATCAGCTTTGAATGCCTTCGCGGTACCGGGGCGTGGTTGTGCTGGGATGACATCATTGCGCGGAGGATGACACGGTTGGGCGGCTGATGTTTCCGCGGGATGGAAGGTCTGACGGGCGGGGTCGCCATCGCCCACGGCCGTTCCGAGCTGACATCGTTGAAAACAGAACGGGCTTACTTTCCGGGGCCGGAATTTTTCAAGATCTCGTCGGCGTAGTAGTTGTTCACCTTGGCGGAATCGCGGAGCACTTCATAGTAGGCGGCTTTCAAGAGCTGTTCCCTGCGGTCGCGAAGCTGCGAGCGGATGGCTTGCTGCACGCGGGGGTCGGCGAGTTCGCGCTGTCCGGCAGGTTCGCGGGCTAGCAGTTTTACGATGCGGAAGCCAATGGCGCGCTTGCTGACCGGATCCTGCACGGTAATGATGGGGCCGTACTGGCCGGGCTTGAGTTTAAGGACAACCTCGCGGGTGGCTGGGTCGGTGCGCTGCAGGGAGGACTCAGGAGTGAAGCCGAGGTCGCCACCGTTGCCGGAGGTTTCGGTGTCCTCGGAGTAGTTCATGGCCAGGGTGGCGAAATCGTCGCCGCTGTCGAGACGGTTGGAGAGCATCTGGATTTTCTTGCGGGCGTCGGCTTCGTTCTGGGCTTTGTCGTTTTTCAGGTTGTGGACCTGGGGATTGGGCATGGGAGAGACGTATATCTGGGCGAGGTGGTACTGGGCCTCGATCAGATTGAATTCGCCCTTATGGGCGTTGTAGTAGTCGTTGACGTCCTGATCGGTGACATTGATCTTGGAGGTGACTTCCTTGTTCAAGACTTTCTCGACCGTGAGGGAGCGGCGCAGATCGCGGCGGAAGTCGTCGAGAGTGATCTTCTTGTCTCGCAGCTTTTGATCGAACTGCTCCTGGGTATAGGGAGACTTGATCTCGTTCATCTTGCGATCAACTTCCTCGTCGGTAGCCATGAGGCCGAGCTTTTCGGCGCGATGCATGAGGATTTCATCGTCGATGAGCTCGCGGAGGATGCTGAGGCGGAGGCTGGTTGCCTGCTCGCCGACGGGAGTCTGGTGGGGCTGCTCCGTTGCGGCAGTCTGGTTCTGATAATACTTTTCGACGTCGACGCGGAAAATCTTTCGCCCGTCAACGGTGGCCACAACGTCGGCGCCGCCTTGCTTGGATTGGCAGGCGGTGAGGAACATCAGGGTAGCCGCGGCGGCCGCGGCGAGCGCACGCCGGAACAGTATCGAATTGAGTCTCAAGCGAAGACCCCTCTCATGGTGTGGATCAGGGAACCAAAGAACCGTTGGTCATTTGACAGCCGGGCCTGGGGCTGCGGGCGCCGGGGCTGGGTCCGTGTGCACGGGCGGCTGCACGCCGGCCTGGGTAAGCGCACGGTCGAGCACGGCGCGCAATTCCGCGACCGGGAGGGCACCGTCCATCTCCTCACCATTGACGAAGAGGGTGGGGGTGGCGCTGACGCCGATGGAGTCGCCCTCGTGAAGCGAAGCCTTGATGGCACTGTCATCCTGCGCCTTGATGCAGGCCTGGAGCCTGGGCACGTCGAGGCTGTGCTGCTGGCCTTGCAACAGGGCGGCCCGGTCGATGGTAGCGAGCTGGGCGTCGTGGCCCTGGGCACCATTGACGGCGTGCTGGTTGGCGTGGAGATAGTCGGCAAAGTCCCAGTAGGCGTCGTTGTTCTGTGCAGCCAGGCAGTTGGCATTCACCGCGGCATGGACCGCCCAGGGGTGAATTTCGGCCAGGGGATAGTCCTTGTAGATGAACAGAACACGATCGCCATATTCCTTGAAGATCTGAGGGAACAGGGTCTGGTGCATGCGGGAGCAGAAGGGGCACTCAAAATCGTCGTAATTGACGACGACCACCTTGGCGTCCTTGTTTCCGCGGGTGGGACGGCCCTTCACGTCGAGTTTCTTCATGACCTCGGCGTTGGGATCCTTGGTCAGATCGAGCTTGGTCATTTTAACCAGGGTCTTGCCGTCCTTGGAAAGGAGGAAATCGTATTCATCCTTGCGGGTTCCCTTGTTGAAGGTAAGTTTGAGGGCATCGTAATTGGGAAAATCGCTGGGCCGAAGCGGGCCGATGCTGATGGAGACGTCCGGGGGCAGCTTGTAATAGGAGCGGACCTGGCGCTCGATGGCTTTCGCCGTGTCCGTGGGGGGAGCGGACTGAGCCGAACAACCCAGACAAATGATTAGAAGGACGAAAAAAGAGCGTTGGAGCAGCGTCAATAGGAACCGCCTCAGCATCAGGGGTTAAAGCCTGATTATCTCACAGGGAGTTAGACGGAGGACGGCCTCGAGGGGTACAGATGGGCTGACGTTAGCCAGCCCGGAGGAGGTCTTCCGGGGGGAGCAAGGCGTTCATCGAGCCGGAACGAAAGCCTTCAAGATCGAGGGTAACGAACTTGAATCCCAGGGCCTTGAAAATGCGGGTGAACTCGGCGGCCAGGGCGGGGTCGAGAGCGCGGGACAGTTCGTCCTTGGCGATTTCGAGGCGAACGATGTCGCCATGGTGGCGGACGCGAAACTGCCGGAAGCCGAGGGAACGCAGGGCATCCTCACCTTGCTCCACGGCGGAAAGAGCTTCCGGGGTTACGGGGCGGCCGTACTCAATGCGGGAGGAGAGGCAGGCGGAAGCAGGCTTGTCCCAGATGCGGAGACCGGCCGCGCGGGCGAGTTCGCGGATGTCCTGCTTGGTGAGGGCGGAATCGACGAGGGGCGCGGCGACATGGTGCCGGCGGGCGGCCTGCTGGCCGGGGCGGAAGTCCCCCTGGTCGTCGAGGTTTACACCGTAGGCGATGGCGTCGAAGGCGCGGCTCTCGCGGAGGTCCTCCATCACGGAAAAGAGCTCGTCCTTGCAGTGGAAGCAGCGGGAGGCGTCGTTGCGGGCATACTCCGGGCGATTGAGTTCGGTGGTCGGAATTACCTCGAGGGGAATGCCTTGCTCGTGGGCGAAGGCGACGGCGTCGGCGAGTTGAGTGCGAGCGAGGCTGGGAGAATCAGCGATGATGGCGAGCATGCCGGCGCCGAGGGCCCGGTGCGCGGCCCAAGCCAGATAGGCGGAATCGACTCCGCCGGAGTAGGCGACCAGGATGCGTCCCAGCAAACGCAGATGTTGTTCGAGTTGGGATTGCTTGGCTGCGAGTTGGGCGGGCACGGGCATGGACCCTATGGTAATACGAGCGCCGCGTGCGGGCTATACGCTCGAAATGCCGAAGACCCTGGGCCACGAGAGCCGGGCTAGTACAGGCGCTCCTGCTTGCGGAGGTTGCCGAAGGCTCCGATGTTGGACAGGGTAAAGCTGAAGCGGAACTGGTTCTCGTTGCGGACGGAGCCGAGGTTGAAGCGGCGGTATTCGAAGGTGGCACCACAACAATCCCAGTTATAGGTGGTCTGGGCGGTGGCGTATTGGAGGAAGCCGAGGTTGGCATCGAGTCCGAAGCTGCTGGCGCCGCTGAAGCCGCGCTTATTGGGATAGCCGTAGCCGAATAACAAGCGGAACTGATTGAAGTCCTGCTGGACGGCGGGAGCATTGAGGAGGCCGGGAAGAGCCTGTACGAAAGCGTCGCCGCCGCCGAAAGTGAAAGCGCCAAGGTGGTAGTTGACGAGCACGGTGCTGGCATTGACACGATGTTTTTTGAAATCGTAATCGATGTCCCACTCCGCGTCGGACTGCGAATTGGTCTGCACGCGCAGACGGGAGATGAGCGGGGAAAGGTGCTGGGGCTCGGTGAGGAAAGCGATGCCGGAAAAGTCCGCGGTGGTGGTAAGGACATTCCGGCGTCCGTTGACGAGCGCGCCGCCGAAGTCGGGATCCAGGAAATACTTCTGCGAAATTTCCCAGGTGACAATCTCGCGTACTTGCGGTTCCGAGTTGCAAGGGGAAGGCTGGGGTGTGTAGGTGCGCTCCCAAGGCTGAACCTGCTCTCCCGGGGCGCCGATGCGAAGAGAGGACATGCCCAGGGGCGCGCAGTCCTCGGGTTGAGCGGAGGTGAGCCTGGAATAGAGGCGGTTGATGACACCGTACTCGACTTCGTTGGTATTGCTGAGGATGTCGCGGGCGTCGAAGCGGAGGATGTCGGCGAAATTATCAACGCCGGTGACGTAACGGTAGGTGGCGTGTGGTTCGATGACGTGCTTGAGGGTACGTCCCAAAATCGGGCGGGCAAAGATGCGCACGAGGGAGGGAGGCCGCAGTTCGACTGATCCCTCGAGCGCCTTGCGGTTGATGGGATCGCTGACGGCGGAGCCGATAGCACCGGTGACGGGCAGGAGTTGCTGGGTATAGACGGTGTTCCGCAAAGCCAACTCGGGACGCATCGACCATCCATAAAGCGAAAGGGGCAAGGAGAGGGTGGGCGTCAAGTCGAAGCGGCCCAGCAGATCGGCCGTGCGGAAACCGGGCTCGCTGCGGGAAAGGCCTTCGGCGGCGGCATCGATGGACCAGTAAAAGGGGGTATGGGGGAGCCGGCGATCGACGCCGGACAGAGCGAAGCTGGGGGCGTGCAGGATGGTGATGACGTCGCCGTTCTGGGAGCTTTCGAAATCCTGATAGCGCTGGACCAGGGCATTGTAGGAGAAGCCGCGAGTGGTGTTGGAGAGGAAGGCCTGGGACTTGACTTCGGAATTGACGGCCTGAGTGAAGGTCTCGCTGAAGGCCAGGCGAAAAACAAAAGAACTCAGGTAATCGATACTGGCGACGGCGCGAAAGTTCTGGAGAAAGCGTCCTTCGCCGCTGAGGGTGACGTCCTGGCCTCCCTGATGCTTGCGATCGATGACGCCGAAGTAGGTGAGGTCGACATAAGAATTGTCACTGGGGCGCGCGCGAAACTGGCCGCGCTGGGCCCAGCCGCGCTGGGAGTAGTATTCGATGCCGGCGGTGGCATCCATAGAGCGGTTGATGGCCCAGTAGGCGGAATCGCCGAAGATGGTGCCCTTGGTGGAGGAGCGGCCGAAGCTGGGAATGAGGAAGCCGGACTTGCGTCCGAGGCGCACGGTCGGAAAGGCGGCAAAGGGAAAGTAAAAGACGGGGACGTGGCGGATGCGAAAGGTGCTGCGATACACCTTGGCGTTGCCGCCGACATCGACGACAACTTTGCGGGCATTGAAGGTCCACTTGCGACGCGGCAGTTCGCAGGTAGTGACCGAACCGTCGTTGACGATGTAGTGGTCGGGGCCGGTCTTCTCGACCAATTTGCCAGTGAAGGCGAACGGGGAAGAAGAAGTGAGGGTGGTGGCGCGGCCCTTTACCTGGACGCCGATGGTACCGATCACGTCGTAGAACTTTCCACTCTGGGCACGGATATTGTAGGTGCCATGGCTGGCCTCGACGTGCTCGTCGTTGGGACCGCCATCGAGCACCATGTGACCCTCGGCGGCGGCTCCGCCTGTGTCGGAGTTGTAGGTGATCTCATCGGCGTAGAGAGAGAAGGTGCCATAACGGATCTCGACGTGGCCGCGGAGTTTGTAGAGCGGACCGTCTTTCTCCTGTTCGATGGCCTGGATGCGTATGTCCTCCTCGCGAGCGGCCGAGGCGACGGCAGGTGGAAGGGGCTCAGGCTGGGCAGGGGAGGAAACCTGATTCGGGACGGACAGCAACTGGCTGGTAACTAAGCGAGGGGCGAGAAGGAGATGACAAACGAAGGCCGCCGTGATAAGGAATCGTGTGCGGGAGATCATCGGAAGCGCACGCAGACCCAACGCTGGTCATAGTTACGGGACTTCGTGACCTTAGCACGGCGTTGGCCCCGAGGCCAAGCGCCGGAGGGATTCCGTTTGTTGGTTCCGCACGTGGCCTCGCTCTGGCCCTGGCGTTCTCGCAATCCATTCATGACTTGTTCGCTTTGCGGCGGAGTTTGTGGTTGTACGCCTGACCAGCGCTCCGCCCGCATCCGGCTGCAGACCCAGTACGACTCCAACGCCCAGATTTCCGATGCGAGAGGGTGCGCGGAAGATGGGCTCAGGGTAAAGGACTTCGACGGGGGCGAGCGGGAATTTGCGGCAAGTCTGGGGAGAGGCAAGGGATCTTCGCGACCCAAATTTATCGTGGAAGGGAATGACGTGGCGGGGGACGAAGGAGTGCGGAGAGAGGACGAGCAATCAGCGGATGGAGAAGCGAGGTTGCCGCTGCGGGCTCGAAGATCGGGCGGCGAGGATGCGCGGCTGAAAGAACCCAGGGACGAGCGCGATCGAGAATCCAGTGCGGGGCAGTCATGGGGCGAGCCGGAAGGGCGAGTGGCAAGGGTACAGCCGAATCTTCTCCAGGAGGGGCATGCTTCGTCGTGGCGGGAGGAGGTATCCGAGCGGCTGCACCGGTACCACGCGCGGAGACGGCCTCGGGCTCCCCGATACCCGTCGTTGCGCCTGAAGTTCGAGACGCCCGAGACGAACTGGTCAACGCCGGCGCGGGAAATCCCGGCCCCGTCGCCCTCTCCGCAGCCGTCCCCGATGCAATCGGCGATGCGGCAAGCGGTCGCCATCCAATACGTAGAGGAGGCTGGCCGCGCGGAACCGGCTAGTCGTGAAGGCAGAAGCCAGGCGAGCGCTGTGCCGGTTGCGGAGCCGCGGGTGCATGAGGGAGCGGGCAAGATCATCGAGTTTCCGCGCACGATGTACGCGCTACCGTCACGTCTGAGTGATCTGGCCGATCCGGTGATGGATCGTCCGCGCATTCTGGAAGCGCCCGAGCTGACCCCACCGCCACCGGCCTTGGGTGGGATGACGATAGAGGAGACGGCGAAAGCTGAACCGGAGCGGCGTCCCGGGATCGACATGCCCTTGCAGTCGGCACGGTTGGGGCAACGATTGCTGGCGGCCGCAATCGACGGAGTCGTTGTTTTGTCAGCGGCCGGGCTGTTCGGAGGGATTTTCTACAAGATGACCAGAGCCACGCCGAGCGTGCAGCAAATGGCCGTGCTGGTGGCGGAACTGGTCGGTGTTTTCTGGGCCGGCTACCAGTATCTGCTGATGGTGCATTCGGGGACGACGGCAGGGTTGCGGTTGTTGAAGCTACGGGTGCAACGATTTGATGGAAAGCCCGCCAGCCGGCAGTTGCGGAGATGGCGCGTGCTGGGCAGCATGCTTTCGGGCGCGTCCCTGGGGATGGGATACGCGTGGTTTTTTCTGGATGAAGATGGGCTGTGCTGGCATGAGCGCGTAAGCAAGACCCATATTGCCTCGGAAAAGCAAGGCGGACAAAGAGTTAGCTGAGCGATCATCACCGGACTGCGACCTCGGGCGGAGTGTGCGGCAGCGGTGCCCTGTGCTATCTTCGTTAGGTTTCCCTAGCCCACCTGTTTGGGCGGCTTTTAATGTCCACTTTTCTGGAAAGTTCCAAGCGACCCGCCGTAAAGGTCTTCGTCGCCACCACGGTGATGCTGACCTTCATATCTTTCTGGCGGGCGGCGGCGATCGTGCTGTCGGACCTGGCGTCCTCAGCGTACTACGCGGGTGGGGACGCGGAGAAGGTTATCGGCAAGAGTGCGCCGTGGTTCATTTTCGCGGTCATGCTGTTCAGCTACTGCGTGCGGGCGCTGTACATCGAGTCCAGCGCGATGTTCGTACGCGGCGGGGTGTACAAGGTAGTCAAAGAAGCGATGGGCGGCACGCTGGCGAAGTTTTCGGTGTCGGCGCTGCTGTTCGACTACGTGCTGACGGGTCCGATCAGCGCGGTATCGGCGGGACAATATCTGGCGGGGTTCATCAAGGACACCAGCCAGCATTTTGGGCACCCGCTGGCAAATTTTCCCGACAACAGTTTTGCGGCCCTGTTCGGAGTGGCGATTGCGTTGTATTTCTGGTGGAAGAACATCCAAGGGATTCACGAATCGAGCCAGAAGGCGGTGCAGATCATGGTCATCACCACCGTGATGGTGGTGATTCTGATCATCTGGTGCTCGGTCACGGTTCTGAAGATCGGGATCCACTGGCCGCCGAATCCTCTGCATCCAGGAGTGATCCCGCTGAATCGGGAGTCGCTGGGCTGGCTGAACGGGACCTGGCTGAGCCGGCTGAGCCTGATCATCTTTTTCGTGGGATTTGGGCACTCGGTGCTGGCCATGAGCGGCGAAGAAACGCTGGCGCAGGTCAACCGGGAGATTGAACATCCCAAGCTGAAGAACCTGGAAAAGACCGGGCTGGTGATTTTTGTTTACAGCCTGCTGTTCACGTCGCTGGTGTCGTTTTTCGCGGTGATGATCATTCCGGATCATGTGAGGCCGGAGTACTTCGGCAACCTGATCGGCGGGCTTGCGATGAACGTGGTGGGTCCCACCTGGGCGAAGCTGTTCTTCCGGGGCTTCGTGGTGCTGGTGGGAGTGCTGATCCTGGCGGGTGCGCAGAACACGTCCATCGTGGGCGCCAATGGGGTGTTGAATCGCCTGGCAGAGGACGGCGTGCTGACGCCGGCGCTGCAAAAGCCGCATCACCACTACGGCACGACCTACCGCATCGTGAACCTGATCGTGGGCATGCAACTGCTGACCATCATAGCCACCTGGGGGAACGTGTTTTTGCTGGCAGGGTTGTACGCGTTCGGCGTCATCTGGAGTTTTTCTTTGATGTCGCTGGCGGTACTGGTGCTGCGCTACAAGGAGCCGGAAGGACGGCAGTGGAAAGTTCCCGGAAACCTGCAGATGTTTGGGAAGGAAGTGCCGCTGGGGCTGGTGGCGATTTCGCTGGTGCTCTTCATGACCGCGGTGGTGAATTTTTTCACGAAGTACCAGGCGACGATCGCGGGGGTGAGCTTCAGCGCGGTGTTCTTTGTGGTGTTCACGTACTCGGAGCGGCATGCGGCGAGGGTACGAAAAGGAAGGCCGGAGGGTCTGGAGCAATTCCGCGTTTATGGCAACCAGGAATTGGGTAGCGGGGCCATGGGCGTGCGTGCTGGAAACATCCTCGTGGCGGTGCGTGATCCGCGCAATTTGCATTACCTGCGGACGGTGCTGAGAAATGCCGACACCACCAAGCAGGACGTGGTGGTCATGAGCGCGCGGCTCTATCACCGGGAGCACTCCTTCAGCGGGAGCTCGGTGTTCGAGGCCAGCCAGATCTTCGATCATTACGAGCAGGAGTTATTTACCGCGGTGGTCGGGGTGGCGGAAAAAGAAGGCAAGCCGGTATCGTTGCTGGTGGTGCCGGGTACCGACGTGTTCGAAGCGATCATGGTGACGGCGCAGAGGCTGGCGTCGAGCCGCATCGTTTGCGGTCGGTCAAACAAGCTGACGGCCGACGAGCAGGGGAAGTTGACCGGGGATGCGTGGGAGCGTTTGCCCGAACCGCGGCCGCGCCTGACGCTGGCGGTTTACGAAACCGACGGCATGGTGCACGAATACCTGCTGGGCCCGCACGCGCCGCGCATGCGTCCGGAGGATGTGAACCTGATGCACAAGGTCTGGCTTGATATTACGAGGGACCCGAGATTTGCGGGTGCGCACCATTATCACGTGGTGGCGCTGGCCCTCGAAGAGCTGCAGCGCGAGTTGAAGGGCGGGGTTCGGAACGAATTGCTCGACAAGCTCGAGAAGGAGATTCACGCGTCAGAAGACGGCGATTTGCCGCCGTCGAGCGGAAATTACAACTAAGGGAAACCCGGAAAACTGAAAAGCCCCAACCTCTGAGGTTGGGGCTTTGTGCTTGCCGCGGGACCGTGATCGCAAACAGACGAGCTGGGCTCGCTTGCGCTTTCGATGGCGCTCGGGGGCTAGCTCCCGGATGCATCGGTCCCGGCACGACCTGGCTAGTTGCCCGGCGTGGGGTGATCGTGTTGGTCGTGCTGCCCGCACTGCTTTCCGCCGCAGCAGTCGTGGGCTGCGTTCATGCCATCCTTACCGGAGCAGCAGGCCATTTCATGACCTTCGGTACCCTTGGCACCCGCACAGCAGCCGGCTGACGCTTTATCGCCCTTCGAGCAGGACTTGCCATCTTTTCCGCTGCAGCAAGAGGCTGCCTCCTTCCCCTCTTTGCCGGAGCAGCACGACATAGCTTCCTTGCCATCTTTCCCGGCTTTGTCTGGGTGCATACATGCGGCCATGTCTTTGTGATCAGCGGATGCCATCTTGTCGCAGCAGGGACAAGTGGCCTTGGCCGGCGCAGACTTCTGTTCCGGCGCCGGAGCTGGAGTGGTGGACTGGGCCCACGAGGTGACGGTCAGGGCCAGGAGGAGTGCAATGAGCTTAAGTTTCATAAAATTAATCTCCGTATACGTTACATTTCGGTTTCGTTCCGATGCGGTGTGCCCGGGCGACTGGATAGCAGGCGCGTCCCCGAACAGGATGCATGCACCGGGTCGGTGATTCCGGAAGACATCAGATGCGAAGGACAGTACTGAACAGGCCGTAGGGCAAGACGTCCCGATTGCGAGAGGTGATGGTCGCAAAACGGCAGCGGGATTGGTCGAACTGACTCAGAGGCACTGCGCCCCGGTGAATGGCCGGACGCGATGGGCTGGAAACGGAAGGCAGGTTCGGGGAACTTGCCGGAACGGGGCGAACGCAACAGGAGTGCCGGTCACCACACGGCATGCCTTCCGGCATGGGTGGGAGTGCAATTTCGAGGGTCGGTGCTGCACTGGAGTGGCAGCAGCGGTGATCACCGGCAATCTCGACTTTCGGTGCCGGCAAGGTTTGCACCGCGGACTGTCGGGTTGCGGGTCGCAAATCAGCCGACTGTGCGAAGGCGCCCGCGCCGCAGAGGGCGAGCATCAACACGGCCGCGATGATTCTCCTGGACATATCGTGGTGAAACCTACAGACGAGGTTGGCAGGGATCGGGCGGATGGTCAGTGACGGGCGTCACAGGGTTAAAGCTGATGGAATCACGGGCATCTTCGATTGATGGCTCTTCCGGCGAGGTCAAGCAGCATCGATGCCCTGGGCGGCAAGATGAGACGGAACTACCTTTTCAACACCGCTTCCAGAGCCTTGCGCAGGTCGGAGTACTGAAAGGGGTAGCCGCTGGTGATGAGCCTGGCGGGTTCGACGCGCTGGCCGGCCAGTAATACTTCTTCGGCCATCTGGCCGAACAGGAGCCTGGCGGCGAAGGCGGGCACGGGGAAGATGGCCGGGCGCGAGAGCACCTCTGCCAGGGTCTTGGTGAACTCGGCATTGGGAACGGGCTTCGGGGAGGTCAAGTTCACCGGACCCTGCAGCAGATCATTATTCAGGATGTGATGGACCGCTCCGACCATGTCATGGATGTGGATCCAGCTCATCCACTGCCGACCGGATCCAAGGGTTCCGCCAACGCCCAAGCGGAACGGTGGAAGCATCTTCTGCAATGCGCCGCCATCGCGACTGAGGACGATGCCGGTGCGAATCTGGACGGTGCGGATGCCGGCATCGGCGGCGGGCTGATTAGCGGCCTCCCATTCGCGGCAAACGTCGGCGAGGAATCCTGCCCCAGGGGAACTTTTTTCGTTCAGCAGTTCGTCGGCCCGATCTCCGTAATAGCCGATCGCTGAGGCGGTAATCAAGACTCGCGGCGGCTTCCTGGCTTTGGCGAGCGACTGCGCGAGATTACGGGTGCTGATAACCCGGCTGTTTCGGATCTTTGCTTTTTTGGTTTCGGTCCAGCGGCTGGCGACCGTTTCCCCCGCCAGGTGGATGACGGCGTCAAAGCCGGAAATGGACTCTGGGGGTAACGGCTTTAATGGATCCCACTTGAGCTGGTCCTCGCCCGAGGCGGGGCTTCGCACCGCGCAGGTGACCTGGAAGCCCCGCGCTCTGAGCGAAGGTTGCAACGCAGTGCCAATGAGGCCGGAGGCGCCGGTCAGAAGCACGCGAGCGGAATTGAGGGCAGCCATGGCGCCAATGTAGCAGAGGGAGCGCTGGAAGTTGATGGCTTTTCTTGGCGGTGAAAAGGGAGCCGTTTCCTTGAAAGCCCGGTCCGGCGGCGATTCCCGGGCGGAAGATGAAGGGGGAGATTCGCCGGCAAGGAAGCATTTTGACGCAGCCGGTCGGAGCTGAAACGGTCTCGCTTCGGACTCGTGCCTGGCGGGCAGGCGGGGGAGACTCGTTATAATCGAGTTACGGCTTGGGCTGCGGAGATCACCCTTCAGTAACAGGCTCATCCAAGTTTGTCACGGGCTATAATCCTTCATGGCGACCCTACGCCAACAGATCGCGACCAATGTCCTGACGGTCACGAAGTTCCGCGACCTGATGAAGAGGATGCAGGCCAACCGGCCGGCGGACGATCTGGAAATCGTCAAAAGAGCCTACGACTATTCGCTGCGGGTACATGCGGGCCAGAGCCGCGCCTCGGGAGAACCCTACCTGGTGCACCCGCTGGAAGTTGCGCTGGTGCTGGCCGAGATGAAGATGGATTCGGTGGCGGTGGCGGCGGGGCTGCTTCACGACTCGGTCGAAGACACCTCGGTGACGATCGTCGATATCCGCAAGGAGTTTGGAGAACAAGTCGCACATATTGTCGAGGGCGTCACCAAGATCAGCAAAATAGATTTTGCCACCAAGGAAGAGCAGCAGGCGGAGAACCTGCGGAAGATGATGTTGGCGATGGTGGACGACATCCGGGTGGTAATGATCAAGCTGGCCGACCGGCTGCACAACATGCGCACGCTCGAGCATTTGCCGGAGGAGCGCCAGCAGAAGATCGCCAAGGAAACGCTCGAGATCTACGGACCGATCGCGCACCGGCTGGGCATGGGCAAAATCCGGGGTGAGCTGGAGGATCTGGGTTTCCGCTATCTCGACCCGATCGCTTACCAACAGGTGAAGGAGGCGGTGGAATCCCACCGCAAAGTGGGCGAGGCCTTCCTGTCACGGGTAGAGGCGGTGGTGCGGGACAAGCTGAAAGAAGCGGGGATCACGGCGAAAGTAGAAAGCCGGACCAAGCGCTTTTACAGCATTCACAAGAAGCTGGTGCGGCAGCGGATCAACGTGGACCAGGTTTACGACCTGTATGCGATGCGCATTGTCACGCGCTCGGTGCAGGACTGCTATGCGGTTCTGGGCATCATTCACAACGTGTGGCGGCCGGTGCCGGGACGCATCAAGGATTTTATTGCGATGCCGCGGCCGAATTTTTACCAGTCGCTGCACACCTCGGTGATCACGGAAGACGGCACCCCCTTCGAAGTGCAGATCCGCACGGAAGAAATGCACAAGATGGCGGAGGAAGGTATCGCGGCCCACTGGAAGTACAAAGACGGCGCGGTGTCGGCGCAGGACGAGCAGCGGTTGGCATGGCTGCGGCAGGTGGTCGAGTGGCAGCGGGACGTTTCCGATCCCAACGAATTTCTCTCCACGCTGAAGATCGATCTTTATCCCGAAGAGGTCTACACCTTCACGCCCAAAGGGAAGGTGGTGGTGTTGCCCCGGGACTCGACGCCCATTGACTTCGCGTACTCGGTGCACACGGAAGTGGGACATACCTGCGTCGGGGCGAAGGTAAACGGGCGCATGGTGCCGCTGCGGCACAAGCTGCATAGCGGGGACATTGTCGAGATCCTGACGCAACCGGGACACAAGCCGAGCCGGGACTGGCTGTCGATCGTGAAGTCGTCGCGGTCGCGGAACAAGATCAAGCACTGGCTGAATATTCACCAGCGCGAGCGGGCGATTGAAATCGGGCGGAAACTGATCGAGAAGGAAGCGCGCAAGTACCGGATCCCGCTCAAGGAACTGAAAGACGAGGAGCTGCAGAGGATTGCGTCCGACTACGGGCTGGGACGTCCGGATGACCTGATGGCGGGGATCGGGTATGGAAAATATTCCGCCCGGCAGGTGCTGGCGAAGCTGGCGCCCACGAGCCAGCCGCTGGCGGAGCATGAGGAACCGAAGGAATCGGAGTCGGCGGTCACAAGCGTGGTGCGGCGGGTATTTGGCGGGGACCACAACGCCATCACGGTGAAGGGCTCAGGGGATTTGCTGGTGTACAGGGCGCGATGTTGCAACCCGATCCGCGGCGAAGGGATCGTGGGCTATGTGACCCGGGGCAAGGGAGTGGCAGTCCACGCGGTGAGCTGTCCGAACGTGGTGAACCTGATGTACGAGCCCGAGCGGCGGATTGACGTGGCCTGGGCGAAAGACGAGTCCACCCCCAACCTGTACCCGGTCAAGCTGACGGTGTTCTGCGACGACCGTTACGGCATGCTCAAACTCATTACGGGCGTGATTGGGGACGCCAAATCCAACATCCGAAACATCGAAGCCCGTACGGCCAACAGCCAGGCGGTGGTCGATATCATTCTCGACATCAGCGATCTCAAGCATCTGGAAACGATCATCAACGGACTGCGGAAAATTCCCGGGGTACGGGATGTGCAGAGGCTGCAGAAGATCTAAAGGGCAGTCGTTGGTCGTTAGTCGTGGGCTAACCACGCTGTCGTGGTCCGAGGGATCGTAGTGAGTGATTGGTCAGGCTGATTTCCACGGTTCGCTGGTTGGGCGGCCGGTTCGCCGGCATTCAGGACATGTTCCTGAGCCAGGGCTCCCAGGAGCTCATCCTGCAAAGCATTGACTTCTACCGCGCTCATCTGCGTTAATCAGCGGCGCGGCTTTGCGGTCGCCGCGGAGCAACGACTAAGGATTGATTTCCATGCGCGATGTCATCGTAACGAAAGATGGGCCGGCGGCCATCGGGCCTTACTCGCAGGCGATCCGGGCCAATGGATTGGTGTTCGTGTCGGGGCAGATCGCTTTGGATCCGGTCACGAATACGCTGGTGACCGGGGACGTGGCTTTCCAGACGGATCGCGTGATCAAGAACCTGTCGGGAATTTTGAAGGCATCGGGTACGAGCCTGGAGAAGGTGGTGCGCGCCACAGTTTTTTTGAAGAATATGAGCGACTTTGCGGCCATGAATCAAGTCTATGGGACCTACTTCCATACCGCGCCGCCGGCTCGCTCTACGGTGGAGGTGGCGCGGTTGCCCAAAGATGTGCTGGTGGAAATTGATGTGATCGCACTGGCTTAAAAAAGCGTCGACCATAAAGGACACGAAGGATCCCCAAGGACCACCAGGGAATTTTTTGATAGGGCCGCGAGTCGCCGCTGAAACGCGGATGGTATTCAAAGTGGAGGCCCCGGGATGTTTACTCCGGTCAGTTCGGCACGTTTTGGGGTTGATCAATTTTGGCAAGGAGTCGCGATGAGGATGCAAGGGATAAAGCGGGGAGTGGTGGTAGTGATGCTGCTGGGCTCGGCGCTGGTGCTAGCGCAGCCTCGTCAGTCAGCAACCAAGGCCCCGGCGGCGAGCGGGCCCACCAAGGTGACCGGCGAGGGAACGAAGACCGCCTCTGGCCTGCAGTATTGGGACATCAAGGTCGGCACCGGCGCCACTGCGGACCGGGGAATGACGGTAAAGGTGCACTACACCGGCTGGCTCACCAGCGGAAAGAAGTTTGACAGTTCGGTGGGCCAGGCGCCATTCAAATTCCGCATCGGCGCGCACCAGGTGATTAAAGGCTGGGAGGAGGGCGTCTCCGGCATGAAAGTCGGAGGCAAGCGGCAACTCCGAATCCCTCCCGATCTGGCTTACGGAGCGCAAGGCTACCCGGGCGCAATCCCGCCCAACGCTACGCTGGTCTTCGATATTCAGCTGCTGGGGATGGAGTAAACCGAAAGCGATCACCACAGGACACGAAGGAGAGTTCACGAAGGATAGCCGTGAAGGGCTTTCGATGAGCCCTTATTGCTTCGCTCCGGTGGATGGCTTTCAGACGCGGGTGAAGTCGATCTCTAGGCTTGACGAACTTCAGGCCTTGACGACTTTGCCGCTGCGCAGGCAGGACGTGCAGACGCGCATGCGCCTGGTGGACGCGCCGACTTTTGCGTGGACGGGGCGCAGATTGACGTTCCAGCGCCGCTTGCTCACGTTGTGGGCGTGGCTGATCATGTTGCCGGTCATCGGCTTCTTACCGCAAATCTCACAAACTTGTGCCATCGGACTGCTCTCCAGAATCGTTCAGAACTAGTTGTGCAAAACACAGATTGTACAGGATTTGAGCGGCTTTGGCCAGCCCGGGAAGGAAGCCGAAGGGTGGCTTGTGAGGGCAACGATTGCGGCTAGCCAGCGTCTGGCAGTTGCGTCCAGAAGGATGGTTTATTCCGCGGAGGTCGGAAATGTCCATGCAAATCAGCGTCGACGAGTTGTTCGATTACACGGCCTGGCAGCGGGAGAAGTGGTTTGAGCAAATGCGGAAGGATGGTGGGCAAGTTCTAAAAGCGAGCGCTGGTGCGCATGGGGATGGGCGCTTTCAGGTCGTAGGCGAGCTCGTACGACACATTTTTTCCGCGGAACAGCGTTATGCTGACCGGTTGTTGGGACGGGCCCTCACCGATACTGCCTCGGTGCCCCACGACAACCTCCAAGCGCTCTATCAATTTGGCCGGCAAAGCCGGAAAGATTTTCAGGAACTGGTCAAGAACCTTGCCCAACACGAGTGGGACACGCTGAGGGAGTTCAAGATCATGGACCACGTGATCCGAGCAACACCCCGGAAGATCGTTACCCATACCCTGATGCATGAAATCCGCCACTGGGCGCAGATTGCCACGCTGTCGCGGCTGAGCGGATTGATGGTGGAAGCGCACGATTTTCTGCTCAGCCCAGTTATGGGCGGCGAGTTTCGAACCAAAGCGTGACCGGCCAAGGATGCATGGATTCCCTGAACGGGCGCAGGGCGTCGATTGCTCGCGCGCGGCAATTTTCCAGCCGCAAAGCCGCTCTGATGGGGCGCGGGACGGCGCCCCGTGCTCCATCGGCAACCTGCTCGAGGCGTGCGATACTGGAAAGTATGCAGTCCCCGCTGAAAGCGCCCAGCGCGAGCACGGATCCCAAGTCGGTGAAAGTGAATCTGACGACAGGCACCGGCATGGAGATCGAGTGGAAGGACGGCCACCGCTCCAGCTATCTGTTCCCTTTTCTGCGGGATGCCTGCCCCTGCGCGTTGTGCGAGGACGAACGAGGCAAGGCTGGACGAGCCCCGGGAGAGCCGCCGAAGCTGGCCCCGGGAGCGCTCCCGATGTTCAAGGCAGCAGCCAAGCCGCTCTCGGCCGAGGGTGTGGGAAAGTACGCGATCAAGTTCAACTGGAATGATGGGCACGAGCTGGGGATTTACTCGTGGGCGTTTCTGCGCGAGGTTTGCCCGTGCGCGGAGTGCAAGGCGGCGCGGGAAAAAGCGGATTAACCACCCAGGGCACGAAGGCACACGGAGGAAACCCTTGTGGGGCTATTCTGAAGTCAGCCTCTCCGGGTCCCCAATCATCCAACTGCGATCCGTGATCGAAAATGAATTGAGGCATCTTCACCGTTGTCGTTTCTAGATCAACTCAATCCCCAGCAGCGCGAGGCGGTCGAGACCACCGAGGGCCCGGTGCTGATTCTGGCGGGAGCGGGGAGCGGGAAGACCCGCGTCATCACGTACCGCATTGCCTACCTCATCGAACATATGGGAGTGATGCCGGAATCGATCCTGGCGGTGACGTTCACCAACAAGGCGGCGGCCGAGATGGTGGAGCGGGTGGAGCGGATCGTGGGCGGGTTGTCGGTGGCGAAGCCGGTGATCTCGACGTTTCATTCGTTCTGCGTGCGCGTGCTGCGGCGCGACATTGAGGCGCTGCGAATTCCATCCAGCGTGCCGGGGCAACCGCCGATTGGCCACACCAGGAAGTTTGTGATCTACGACGAGAGCGACCAGCAGAGCATTGTCAAGTCGGTGATGAAGCGGATGGGGATCGACGACAAGCAACTCACGCCGCGAACGGTACTGGGGCGGATTTCATGGGCGAAGAATCACATGCTGGATCCGCAGGAGATCTACCTGCAGTCGGGAGATCCGAAGACGGAGAAAATCGCGCACATTTTCGAGGAGTATCGCAAGGAGCTGCGCAAGGCAAACGCGCTGGACTTCGACGACCTGCTGCTGGAGGCGTTGCGCCTGCTGAAGTCGGCGCCGGAGGTGCGCGACTACTACAACCGCCGGTTCCAGTACATCCTGGTGGACGAGTACCAGGACACGAACCGTCCGCAGTATGAACTGATGCGGTTGCTGGCGGGGACGAGGCATAACCTGTGCGCGGTCGGCGACGAGGACCAGTCGATCTACTCGTGGCGCGGGGCCGACATCCGCAACATCCTGGAGTTCGAGAAAGACTTTCCGGAAGCGAAGATCGTGCGGCTGGAGCAGAACTACCGCTCGACGCAGAACATCCTGGAAGCGGCGTCGGCGGTGGTCGCGAACAATGTGAAGCGGAAGGGGAAGAATCTTTGGACGTCGCGGCAGGGCGGAACGAAGATCGGGTATTACGAGGCGCCGGATGGAGAGAACGAGGCGCTATTTGTAGCGGACCGGATTGCGCGCTACCTGCGGGAAGCGGTGGAGGCAGGCGAGACGCCGCGAGCGGCGGTGCTCTACCGGACAAATTCGCAGTCCCGGCTTTTTGAAGAAGGGATGCGCCGCTACCAGCTGAAGTATCACGTGGTGGGCGGATTCTCTTTTTATGAACGCGCCGAAATCAAGGACATGATCTCGTATTTGAAAGTCATTTTGAATCCGGACGATTCGGTAGCGCTCTTGCGGGTGATCAATACGCCGACGCGGGGGATTGGGAAGACCACCCTTGAGATCATCGAACGGCTGGCGCTGGAGACGGGGCTCTCGTTGTGGGGGGCGCTGGGGAAGGCGATTGAGCGCCAATTGCTGCCGCCGCGAGCGTTGCAGGCGCTGAAGAATTTCCGTGAGTTGATTCAAGATGCGCAAGCGATGCTGGCGGGGAAGTATGTGGAGCGGCTGGCAGCGACCAGCGCGAAAATGGCGGAAAGGCAGGGATCCTCGTCTGCGGGACTGGACGGATCTTCGTTGTCCCCGGGCGATGAGGATGCCACCGAGTTCGATCCGATGGCCTTTGATTTTGGTGACGACGTACCGACGGGCGAGGAGGCCGTGGAGCGGGCAGGAGATGAGCTTGACATCCGCCGCGACCCGGGCGCTACCGATGCCGATGAAGGGATTGGGAGCGGAGATACGGAGGCGGGCGCGGTGGAGGCCTTCCGCACGCCGGGCGGGGTGGCCACGACGGCGGAGATTCTGAAGTTCCTGATCGATCGCACGGGGTACATCAAGTTGCTCGAAGCGGAGGATACTCCGGAAGCACTTTCGCGAATTGAGAACCTGCGAGAACTGGTGAATGCGGCGCTCGACTCGAAAGATCGAGGCGAGACGCTGGAACAATTTCTCGATCATGCGGCGCTGGTGAGCGATGCCGACGGATACGACGAATCGGCGCGGGTGACGCTGATGACTCTTCACGCGGCCAAGGGGCTGGAGTTCCCGCTGGTGTTTCTGTGCGGGCTGGAAGAGGGGCTGTTTCCACATTCGCGCACGCTGCTGGAAATGGACGACATCGAAGAAGAGCGGCGGCTGTGCTATGTGGGAATGACACGAGCCATGGACACGCTGGTTCTGAGCCGGGCGGTGTACCGGCGGCGGTATGGTACGGACTTGCCCGAGGCGAGCGTGCCTTCGCGGTTCCTGGAGGAAGTGCCGGTCGGACTGGTGGAGGAGTTGGGGGGATCGCGGCGGCGGCCGGCCGCGAGCGCATATTCCGGAGGCGGGGCGCGGACCGGAACATCGGCGCCCGGCGGGCGTGGCTACGACCGGGAGCCGGGGCCGGCGCACTATTCCTACGAGGACGAGGACCAGAGCGCGAGCTGGCAACGGGAGCGAGCGGAGCGGGCGAAGCCGACCTACACGGGAAAGAACTACAACTCGATCGACAACATCGCGGAATTTTTCGCGTCGCGAGGCAAGAAATTCAACCTGCCAAAAAGCGTTGTGGAGGAACCCAAGGGCAAGAAGGGATTCCGGCCGGGGCAGAAGGTGCGGCATCCGAAATACGGCGAAGGCACGGTGTACCAGCGAGAAGGAGATGGGGAAGATGCGAAGATTACGGTACAATTCCCACGGTTCGGACTGAAGAAGCTGGTGGAGAAGTACGCGCAGCTCGAAAAGGCCTGAAGGACTTTGGGGAATTGAGTCATTGGGGAATTTTGTGGCCGGGCAATTTCGTAATTTGCGGGCGCATGCGCCGTGAGATTCGAAAATTGCACGAGACTAAAGTTCCAGGCACCGGAATACAAATTATCAATCTGCAGAATTCAAACTTATGGCAAATACAAGCACTCTAAGCAAAGACGAACGCAAGAAAGTCAAACGGGCCGCGCGCAAAAAACGCAAGGCCGAGAAGCCGCTAGCGAAGCGGGATTACGCTCGCGGGTCAAAAAAGAGCAAGGTCAAGAAGATGGCGCGTGGCCAGTCGAAGCGCGGCTAGTCATTCGGTAGCCAGGGGGCGGGTGCAAGAGCCAGCCCCCTGGGCAAGCATCCGGCCCCGTTGTTTTGTCGACCAGCCACCGCTGGCAATACCTTCACCGGGAGCATTCTTCTGGCTACCACTCAACTTTTTGCCAAGAAGTCCATTGACAAGCTGATTTCCGACTCGGAAGAGGCGGACCGACGGCTCACCAAGACGTTAGGACCGCTCTCGCTAACGGCCCTGGGGATTGGCGCAGTAATCGGTTCCGGCATTTTCACGGTGGTCGGAACCGCGATCGCGGGACAGAAGTTTGACACCTCGTCCATTCTGAACGCTCCCCTGCTCGATTACATGATCAAGCACACGGCTTCGCTGGGGCGGCCGGGCGCGGGACCGGCGCTGGCGTTATCGCTGGTGCTGGTGGCCATCGTGTGTGCGTTTACGGCGTTGTGCTATGCCGAACTGGCGTCGATGATTCCGATTGCGGGCAGCGCTTATACCTACACCTATGCCACGATGGGCGAGTTGATTGCATGGATCATCGGCTGGGACCTGATCCTGGAGTACGCAGTCAGCAATATGGCGGTCAGCGTGGGATTCTCGGCGCACCTGGTCGACATGTTTGACTGGTTTGGCTGGCATCCGGCGCTGCGCTGGATCACGCCGGCTTACCTGCCGTCGGGCCTGAAGGACCTGAAGGGCAGCGAGTTGTATACGCCGGGCCTGCACCTGGGGTTCAACTTCCCTGCTTTTCTGGTGGTGATGTTTCTGACGGTCATCCTGGTGCGGGGCATTCGCGAATCGGCGGAAGCCAACAACACGATGGTGATCCTGAAGATCGCGGCCATTTTCGCGTTCATCATCGCGGGCGCGCATTACGTGCATCCCGCGCAACTGGCACCCCTTTGCGCCCAACGGGTTCTCGGGAATCCTGACCGGCGGGTCGATCATTTTCTTCACCTACATCGGGTTTGACTCGGTTTCGACGGCAGCGGAGGAAGCCAAGAACCCGCAGCGCGACCTGCCGATCGGGATCATCGCGACGCTGGTGGTGTGCACGGTCCTATACATCGGAGTGGCCGTGATCCTGACGGGGATTGTGCCCTGGCAGTCGATGCTGGATGATGCGGCCCCGGTGGTAAACAGCCTGAAGCAACTGACGCTGGCTACCGGATCGCACACTCTGCGTTGGGTGCGGCTGGGCGTGCTGTTTGGCGCGATGATGGGCATGATTTCGTCGTTGCTGGTGTTTCAGCTCGGCCAGGCGCGGGTATGGTTTGCGATGTCGCGCGACGGGCTGATGCCGAAGCTGTTCGGGCGCGTGCACCCGCGTTTCCGCACTCCCGCGACGGCAACCTGGATTGCAGGATTTGTGGTCGGAATTCCGGCGGGGCATTCTGGATATCGGAACCCTGGCGGATTTATCGAACATCGGCACGCTGTTTGCGTTTGTGCTGGTGTCGATTGGAGTGATCATTCTGCGTTTCCGCGATCCGGGGAGACGCCGGGGCTTCCGCGCGCCGGGCGGGCTGGCGGCGCCGGTGCTCAGCGTGTTCTTCTGCGTGCTGCTGATGTCGGGGCTTCCGATCCTGACCTGGCTGCGGTTTTTTGGCTGGCTGTTTATCGGGCTAACGATTTACTGGCTGTACAGCCGGCACCACAGCGAATTTGCGGGACGGTAGTGAACGGACCGGCTGCGAGTTCAGGAATTGCGATTTCAGGTTGAAGATGTCAGATTGAAGATGTCAGGTTGAAGATCTCAGATTGAAGATTTGAGATTGCGGACGGATGCAGACCTCTGATTGCAGATTTTGAAACTGCACTGAGGAGCGTGCTGGTTCGCGAGCCCGGCCCCTGGTGACGGGCAAGATTCCCGAGCCGGCTGGCGCATGATGCCGGCCGCTCCACCGCTAAAGAAAATTACCCCAATCTGCAATCTCAAATCTAGAATCTGCTGTATGGGTCTTTTCGCCAACCCGAATCCCAGCGCCTTCGTGCTTTCGCTTCCCAAGGCTGAGTTGCACTTGCATCTGGAAGGGGCAATCGAGCCCGCCACGCTGCTGCAGATTCAGCGCAGCCACGGCTTGAAAGCCGCCACGCTTGCGGAAGCCGAGAAACTCTACCAATATTCCGACTTCGGCGGTTTCATGATGGCGTTCAAAGACATCACCGCGCATCTGAAGACGCCCGAGGACTACGAACTCATAACGTACCGACTGATGGAAGGATTGAAACGGGAGAACGTGCTGCACGCGGAAGTGTACGTATCGGTGGGCGTGTGCCTGTACCGGAAGCAGGATTTTGAGGGAATTTTTGAAGGGCTGGAGCGCGGGCGGGCTCGAGGCGCCCGTGACTTCGGGGTTTCCCTGTTGTGGATTTTTGACGCGGTGCGGCATTTCGGTTCGGCCGAGGCGCAGCGGGTGGCGGAACTGGCGGTGCAGTACCAGGATCGCAACGTTGTGGCCTTCGGGATCGGCGGTGACGAGCGGCGGGCCGGGCCGGAACTGTTTCGCGAAGTTTACGCGTACTGTGCAGAGCACGGTTTGTGCTTAACCGCGCACGCGGGAGAGACGACCGGGCCGGAATCGATCTGGGGAGCGCTGAACCTGCGCGCGCAACGCATCGGGCACGGATTGACGGCGCAGCAGGATCGCGACCTGATGCAGGAACTTTCGCAGCGGCAGGTGCCGGTGGAGGTCTGCGTGACCAGCAACCTCAGGACGGGCGTTTGCCCGACGATCGGGGAGCATCCCGTAAAACGGTACTTTGACGAGGGCGTAATGGTGACGCTGAATACGGACGATCCGGCAATGTTTGGAACCTCCCTGTCGCGGGAGTACCAGCTGGTGCAGGAGAATTTTGGATTCAGCGATGAGCATTTACGCGAGCTGGCGCGAAATTCGTTTGAGGCGTCGTTTCTCCCGGCAGAGAAGAAGCTGGAGTTCCTGAATTTGTTTGATGCGGTGGTGGCAGGCAAGTAGGGATTACAGATCGAAGATGGAAGATTTCGGATTGAACGCGGTCGCTCCCTTCCTGCCCGCGTCCGATGGACAAGCCTGCAACCTGAAACCGGCATCGAAAAATCCAGAATCCAAAATCAAAAATCTGAAATCAAAAATCTGAAATCAACAATCTGAAAATCGAAAATCTCCCTTATGCCTTTGCACATTGGAATTGTGGCATGCAGCGCGGAAGGGGCGGCGCTTTGCTACCGGACGATCTGCCTGGAAGGGGCGGAATTGCTGGGCCGCCACGATCACCCGGAAGTCTCGATGCACACGCATTCGTTGGCGGAGTACATGAGATTCATCGATCCGGGAGATTGGGCAGGGGTAGCGGAATTGATGATGTCATCCGCGGAAAAGCTGGCGCGCGCGGGAGCGGACTTTCTGATCTGCCCGGACAATACCATTCATCAGGCTTTCGAACTGGTCGAACATCGGTCCCCCCGGCCCTGGCTGCATATTGCCCGGGAGGTGGCGTGCGAAGCGAAGCGAAATCACTTCAAGCGGCTGGCCGTGCTGGGGACGCGCTACCTGATGGAAGGGCCGGTTTATCCGCAGAAGCTGGACGCCGCAGGACTTGACTACCGGATGCCGGACGCCCGGCAGCGGGAGAAGATCAATCAGATCATCATGGATGAGTTGGTCAACGGGGAGTTCCTTCCCCAGTCGCGGAGCTACTTCACGGAGGTGATCCGGAGCCTGAAGGGCGAGGGATGCGATGCGGTGGTACTGGGCTGCACGGAAATTCCGCTGATCGTGAACGAGGAATCGTCGCCGCTGCCTCCGCTTGATTCGACACGGCTGCTGGCGCGGGCGGCACTGCGGAAGGCGGTTGAGGGGTAAGAGATCAGGGCCACTCCAGCTTCGACAAAAGGCTGGCCGGCTTTTGCGGCCCGGGTCCTTCAACCTTGCTCGATGCAGGGTGGCGAGGGCGCCTGGCCCGTCGCATTTCGCGGGGTTGCTACAATGCTGTGCTTCTTCACCGGAGAGGTGAACCGTTCCCGTGCAGCGCAACCTGAAGTTCTCCCGAATTCCTGGCTGGTTCGCGATCTGTCGTCTTGCTGCCCGGGAGGAGGTGCCTGAGTGGGCGCTGCGCGGCGTTTTTTTTTCGGTGACCTCGACCGCCGACGAAGTTTCCATCGTGTGTCCGGAAGCACAGGTGCCGGCGGAGATCCAACATGAGAAAGAATGGGCCTGCCTGAAACTGCATGGCCCGATTCCGTTCTCGGAGACGGGGATTCTGACATCCTTTGTGCGACCGCTTTCCGAGCGGGCGATACCCATTTTCGCCGTGTCAACGTTCGATACCGACTATGTGCTGGTCAAGCGTGCATGGGTCGAGAAGGCCGTGGAAGCGCTGCGGGAGGCCGGGCACGAGCAGGTCGGAAGTCTTCCAGCGATGCAGCAGAAGCGAGACTGATGCGACGGTTCGCAGCGGGCCTACAAGCGAACGAATGATGGCCGTTACGGGTGTGCCTGAGGGGGCCGGACCAGAATCCGGCGCTTTTCAGATGCAGGGATGGCCGTTCGGGTCTCAAATTTCTCCAAACACTGTTTCGGGGGGAAGGGAGGCCCGGGCATGTGGTCTAATACAAAGAATCGAGTCATGCCGTCCAGCCTCACATTGTGGAAACGCCGCCTGAAGGCGGTGCACCGGAACCTGCGGGGTGCGCGCATGATCGCGGGTGCGCTCGCATCCACCGAGCATCCCCTGCTGGCGCACATCATACCGATCCGGCGCTGCAATCTGGCCTGCGAATACTGCAACGAGTACGACGACTTCTCGAAGCCGGTGCCGACCGAAACCATGTATCGCCGGGTCGACAAGCTGGCAGAACTGGGCACCTCGGTGATTACCATCAGCGGCGGCGAACCGTTGCTGCATCCGGAACTGGACGAGGTGATCAGGCGCATCCGGAGGAACGGGATGGTGGCCGGGCTGATTACGAACGGCTACCTGCTGGTGGCGGAGCGGATTCAGCGCTTGAACGAAGCCGGGCTGGAGTGGCTGCAGATCTCGATCGACAATGTCACGCCGGACGAGGTTTCGAAGAAGAGCCTGAAGGTTCTCGACAAAAAACTGCAGTTGCTTGCCGAGCACGCGGATTTCCACATAAACATCAATTCGGTGGTGGGCGGGGGCGTGAAGAACCCGCAAGACGCGTTGACGATCGGCAAGCGGGCGATGGAACTCGGGTTCAGTTCCACGATCGGCATCATTCACGACGGAAGCGGGCAACTGCAGGCGCTGAACGACGAAGAACGGAATGTTTACCACGCGATGAAGACGATGGAGAAGCGCAGCTTCACGCGCATCAATTCATTCCAGGACAATATTGCGCAGGGCCGTCCGAACCAGTGGCGGTGCCGGGCTGGGGCACGTTACCTGTATATCTGCGAAGACGGGCTGGTGCACTACTGCTCGCAGCAGCGGGGATACCCGGCGGTGCCGCTGGAAAAGTACACCGTCGCCGATATTCGGCGCGAGTACCTGACCGAGAAGTCCTGCGCGCCGCATTGCACGGTGTCGTGCGTGCACCAGGTGTCAATCTTTGACTCATGGCGGGCGCCGCAGCAGCCCGGTTCGGTTCCCGAGAGTTCGGGGGCGGGCGGGCTGGTTCAGATTGAGTGAGGAGATTGGGTAATTTAGTAATTGGTAATTGGGTAATTTGTAATTTGGTAATTTTCACTTCTGCTATTTCCGACCGGTTCGGTTTCTTTTGCCCTCTGGGCTGACTGCCTTCCCGCACCATCCTGATACGAACCTCGAACTGCCCGGTGTTGAGGTCCTTCTGGGCGAACAAGCCCCCAGGGTGCGGGCCTCTTCCCGTTATTTCGGCCAGGCTCGGGTTTCGCCGAGCTGGCAGCCGTGGCATCGAGCCGGCCGACTGAGGGCGGCCTCCTGATTAATTCTTCGGCTTCGCGGTGGGAGGCAGGAGGCCGTTCAGGCGCAGATAGGTGGCCGCGGCGGAGTAGTGATCGGCCCAATCGTTGGTAAGGGCAATCAGCGACCAGGCACGCGGGACCTCGCGCCCACCATAGGCCTGGATGGTGTCGCCCAGCTTGGTGTCATCCACTTTTGCCAAGCTCGCGGTGCAGAAATCAAAGGAGGCTTGCAAGGCGGCGACCAGAGCGTCCTTATCGGTCTCCTTGGGGGCAGCGATCTTGGGCTGGGCGGTGTCGCTGGCCTTCGCGCAGAGGTAATAGTTCGACTCGATCATGTGGGCTACCAGGTGCCCGAAAGTCATTTGAGGTTCGGTGGGTTTGAAGGAGAACTTGTCGGGAGGCATGGTTTCCACGGCGGCTTGCAGGTTCTTCGCCTGGCGCGGCAGGATTTCCTTGATCACGGTGGTGACCGGGTTTTTCTTTTGCGCAAACGCACTGGAACCGAGAGCGCAGAAAACAAGCACGAACACAAAGCAGCGTTTCATGAAGGCGCCTCCACGGGATGACGCAGCAAGGATAAACCGGGGAGGGGGTTGTGTGCTACCCGGTGGAGATTGGGAGGCCCGAGCTGGATGATTTCAGGTTGGGCGTGGGCAGTCGCAAGCCATGCGAACTTCGGGGTTCTTACACAAAAATCTCCGGGGTCGCCGCCAGCAGACTCCTGGTGTAGGGGTGCTGAGGTTGGCCGGCGATCTGCTCGGTGGATCCGGTCTCGACAATCTTGCCGTGGTGCATAACCGCGATGCGGGTAGCCAGGTAGCGCACCACCGGCATGGAATGAGAGATGAACAAGTACGTCAATTGGAACTCGCGCTGGAGCTGCGCGAGCAGGTTGACGATTTGCGCGCCCACACTGACATCGAGAGCCGAGACGGGTTCATCGGCGACGATAAACCTGGGCCGCAGGGCGAGGGCGCGAGCGATGCCGATGCGCTGGCGCTGCCCGCCACTGAATTCGTGAGGGAAACGGCGTCCGGCGGATTCGTCCATGCCGACCGCGCGCAGAAGGCCGGCCACGCGCTGGCGGCGGGCCTCGACGCCCATACGTTCATGGATAACCAAGGGCTCGGCGACGATATCGTCGACCCGCAGTCTGGGATCGAGCGAGCCGACGGGGTCCTGGAAAATGATCTGCATATCGCGGCGCAGGCTGCGCATTTCCCGGTGGCTGGCCGCGAGCAGGTCGCGACCATAGAACCTTATGGTGCCCGACGTGGGATCAACCAGGCGCAGGACCAGCCGACCCAGGGTGCTCTTGCCGGAACCGGATTCACCGACCAGGCCCAGCGTCTCGCCGCCTTCAATGGTCAGGGAGATGTCATCGACAGCCCGCACTTCTCCGTGGGCTCCGCCCCCGAAGATGGATTCTCCGAGCGGGTAAATCTTGGTCAGGTTGCGGACTTCGACCAGGGCCATGGAATTGAGTGATTGAGAAAGCTGCTAATCGAGCAATTTAAAAAGCAGAGGTGCCGGCAAATCATCCGGCTACAAAACTACCAAATTACTCAGGTCCCAATTACAAAATTCTTAATTCCTCAATTTCGCCATCATCACCAGGCGATCATGGGAACGGCCAGGAGCGCTGCGACGAGTCCAACGAATTTCCAGCGGGAAAATTGCTCTTTCAGAAAGAGGAGCGCGAGCAGGACGGTAATGGCCGGATAAAGGGAGCTGATGACGACGGCCGCGTCGAGGCGCCCGGTCTGACTGGAATGAATGAACATGGCGCTGCCGGAGCTGTCGAGGACGCCCGCGGCGAGTGCCCAGGCCACGCCCGTGAGATTCATGGGCTTGAATTGCCGAGTGGCGAGCACGATCGCGCCGGTGACCAGAAACGAGACGGCGCGCGAGATGGCTGCCAACCAGAGCACGGAGCCGTCGCCGGCTTGCTTGATGCATAAGAAGTAGCCCGCGAAACCAATGCCCGCGATCACGGCGGCGGCGATACCCTCAGGCTTGCCGGCGGGACCCTCCGGACGCGAGATCAGCCAGATGCCGATTCCGGCGATAAAGAAGCCGGCGACCGGTACCGGCCCCGGCATGCCTTCGGTGAAAATCCCGAAAATCGTGGGGATCGCGGCACCGAGGACGGCGGCGACCGGGGCGGTGAAACCCATGTTTCCCGTGGAAAGCGCGCGATAGAAGATCGCAAGCGCGACGCCGCCGAACAGTCCGGCGGCAGCGGCCCAGGGCAAATCTTGCCTGGCGGGAAATGTCGAATGAAAGCGAAGAGCGAGCAGCACCATCAGAGTCGTACCGCTCACGTGGGTGATGGTGGTCAGCAAGAATGCATTGGCACGGCGAGACGCGTACCCGCCGACAAAATCGCTCACGCCCCAGGCAAAGGTTGCCGCCAAGGCGGAGACGGCAGGCACGAGTTGAGGATTGACTGACACGGGAGCGTAAAAAGTCCAACGAGATTAGCATGCCGGAGGTGTGCCACGGCACCCCGGTCCATGAGGACAACGCTCGGAAGAATTCAATGTGGGGCGAGGCTGGCGGCTGACACAACATGCCGCTGTTATAGACTCGCCTAAGGCCGCGCTCCCGGCTGTTTCCGGGCGATTCGTTCGGCTGTACTGGGGACGGTTTGTGGGCGGGAACGAAAGCCTCGGAGCGGAGGCGGACACGCGAATACATTGCGAGTGGCCGGTCGGGGAGGAACCTTTAACCGCAGAGGACGCGGAGAACGCCCCGCAGAGAACGCAGATTCAGCTTCTTCACGCATCGATTCAGCTTCTTCACGCATCGGGCAAAGGACGCTACCAAGGCTCGCAAGGTTTCTCGGGAAGCGGGTGATGTTTTGTTGGACTTGGGAGGGAATTAAGAACGTGGCGTCTCCGGTATTGCTGGAGGTGTGCGTGGATTCGGTCGCTTCGGCGATGGCTTCCGAGAAGGGTGGCGCGCAGCGGGTGGAACTGTGCAGCGTTTTGGCGGCGGGAGGAGTGACGCCGAGCGCCGGCCTGATCGCGATGGTACGCAAGCGACTCGCGATCCCGTTGCACGTGCTGATTCGCCCCCGGGCGGGGAATTTCTGCTACCTTCCCGACGAGTTTGAGGTGATGAAACGGGACATCACCCTCGCCAAGCAACTGGGAGCGAACGGAGCGGTCTTCGGCATTCTCGATGTGGAGCGGCGGGTCGATGTGGCGAGGACGCGAGCACTGGTCGAATGGGCGCGCCCGCTGAGCGTCACGTTTCATCGCGCTTTCGACGCGGCCGCTGACCTCGCGGCGGCGCTGGAGGAAGTGGGCGGCGCAGGAGCGGACCGGGTCCTGACCTCCGGGGGTGCGCAGACCGCCGAGGAGGGAGTTGCGATGATCGGAAGTTTGGTTGCGGCGGCCGCGGGACGGATGTCCATCATGGCGTGTGGATCGATTCGAGCAGGAAACGTTGCCACCATCGTCGGCAGAACCGGAGTTCGCGAAGTTCACGCCAACCTGCAGGGCGTGGTCTCGAGCAGCGAAGGGGAGAGGATGGAAGTGCTGGCGGAGACGGTAGTGGGCTTTCTCGAGGCGGCGTCACGAGGCATGAGTGGTTAGCCTTTAGCGCTTCGCTACCAGCGCCTTGCTTGCGGTGTGGTTGGGGTCGATTGGCGAGGTCAGGGCAGGCCAGCATGGGGTGCGGGGAACAGCCGTTCGGGGGCGAATTCGCCGGGCCGGGGCCGAAGTCGCGTGTTAGAATTTCGACAAGGAATTTACTGCGAGACCCAGGTTTGATCGAACTAGCACCCTCGATATTGTCGGCGGATTTCGCCCACTTGGCGGACCAGGTCCGGCGTGCCACGGAAGGTGGCGCTACGGTGGTGCATGTCGACATCATGGACGGCCATTTCGTGCCGAACCTGACCATCGGTCCCCCGGTGGTCAAGTCGCTACGCAAGGCGACCGATCTGCCGCTTGATTGCCATCTGATGATCGAAAATCCCGATGAATTCGTCCCTGCCTTCGTGGAGGCGGGAGCGAACTGGGTTTCGGTGCATCAGGAGGTTTGCCGGCACCTGGACCGGACGCTGCACCACATCCGGGATCATGGAGCGCTGGCCGGGGTGGTGATTAATCCTGCGACGCCGGTCGAGACGCTGACGGAAGTGCTTGATATTGTGGACTATGTGCTGGTGATGTCAGTAAATCCAGGGTTTGGAGGGCAGAAGTTTCTGCCCAATTCCCTGCACAAGATGCGGCGGCTGGCCGAGATCCGGGCCCGGCGGGGATTGAATTTTCGCATCGAAGTGGATGGCGGGGTAGCGCTCGATACGGTGGCCGAAGTGGTGCGTGCCGGAGCAGAAATTCTGGTGGCAGGCAACGCGGTGTTCGGGAGCGGCGATCCAAAGACTAACGCTGAGAAGTTATTGAAGGCGGCTACCGAGGCTACACTGCAGAAGGTCTGAAAGCTACGAAACCGAAGCTTGTTCCGCGCGTCACAATGAATCCCGAGGTTTCTATGTCACGTCGTATTCCGGTCATCCTGTTGTTGGGTGCGCTGCTGTTTTGTGCGGCCTGCACGAACAAAAAGGTTAACAATCCGCTCGCGAACGTGGGCTCGAAGCAGCCGGACAAAGTACTGTTTGACCGCGCGATGGATGCGATGAAGCACAACCGCTTCGACGTGGCGCGCATGACGCTGCAGACTCTGATCAACACCTACCCGGACTCGGAATTCATCGCGCGCGCGAAGCTGGCGGTGGGGGATTCCTGGTACGCGGAAGGGGGAACGGCGGCGCTGTCGCAGGCCGAAATTGAGTACAAGGATTTCGAGACGTTCTTCCCGAACATGCCGGAAGCGGCTGAGGCGCAGCTCAAGATTGCGAACATCCACTACCAGCAGATGGAGAAGCCGGACCGGGATTACACCCACGCGAAGCGGGCGGAAGACGAGTACCGGAGCCTGATCCTGCAGTATCCGGATTCGAAGCTGCTGCCGGAAGCCAAGCAGCGGCTGCTGGAAGTGCAGGAAGTGCTGGGCGAGCGGGAGTTCGAAATCGGGCGTTTCTATTATTTGCGGCAATCCTATCCGGCCAGCATTGCGCGGCTGGCGTCGCTGGTGGAGCGCTACCCGCTGTACAGCCACGCGGATGAGGCGCTGTACCTGCTGGGCGAGGCCTACGAGGGGGAAATCGCGATTCTGCGGTCGAAACCGTTCAACGAGGTTGAAAAAGCGCGCGCGATCGAGGCATATACGAAACGGGCCGCCGACGCCTACTCGAGGATACTGACGCGCTATCCCGTGATGGAGCGGGCCGAGGACGCAAAGAAGCGTCTGGAAGCGCTACATCGTCCGGTTCCGACGGCGACGCCGGCGGCGATCGCGCAGAACAAGGCGGAAGAAGACAGCCGGCAGACCACGGGCATGGTCAGTCACGTACTGAGCGGGTTCAAGAAGCATCCGGACGTGGCCCGCGCGACCAAAGTCGGGGACCCACCGCTGGTGGATCCGAAGGGGATGAGCGCGACCGACGTGCCGAAGATTGCGGCGCAGGCGTTAATGGGAGCGTCCGGTGCGGGCGGGAAGTCCATCACAACGGAGATTACGAAGGATGGATCGGCCGCGCCTCCACCGAATGAGGCCGCACCGCGTTCGGATAGCCCGGCCCCGGTTGCGCCCGATGCGAGCGCGGCGGCACCGGCGGCTGCCGATTCGAATGAACTCCAGCCAAATACCGCGCCCTCGTCGAATGAACTCAAGGTAGAAGCGCCAGACGGCGGGCAAGCGGTTCCTCCGCCGGTCCAGGTGAATGAAGTTCAGCCGGGAGCGGCAGCCCCACCGGGCGACACGGCGTCCAGTTCCTCAAGTACCACGTCGGGCCCAACCTCCACCAGCAAGAAGAAGAAGAAAAAGGGACTGGGGAAACTCAACCCCTTTTAGGGACTTGGCCGGCGGGTGGTTCGGCTCGCGGGGTGGCTTGGAAAAGCTTGCATTTCCCGGTGGTTATGAGCGATTGGCAGGGGCAATCTCAACCAGCCATGACCGCTAGTAACCTCGCGTAACCCGCCTCCACATTGACTTGCGCTGGGGCACAGGTTAATTTCGCGGTATCTCCCCCTTTCACCAAAGGATATCCCTTGGCCCGCAAGATACTGCTTGCCGATGACAGTGTGACCGCTCAAAACATGGGCCGGAAGATCCTTACGGACGCCGGTTATGAAGTGATTACGGTCAACAATGGCTCGGCAGCACTGAAGAAGATCGCGGAACACAAGCCGGACCTGATCGTCCTGGACGTCTACATGCCCGGCTACAGCGGGCTGGAGGTTTGCCAGCGAATCAAAGAAAACCGGGAAACGGCGCGCATTCCAGTGCTGCTGACGGTGGGCAAGCTGGAGCCGTTCAAGCCCGAGGAAGCGCGCCGGGCACGCGCCGATGCCTTTGTGGTGAAGCCCTTTGAGGCGAGTGAACTGCTGGCTGCCATCACCAAGCTGGAAGACAAGGTGATTCCCGCGCCGGAGCCCTATAAACAAGGACGTTTTGCCAAGGCAGTGGCGGCCTTCGACCGGGATACCGATAGCGAGAAATCCGTCGAGTCGGACGAAGGCTGGAAGGCGCGGCTACGGATCCCGAGCGGTTCGCCCAAGCCCCGAGAGTCCGAGCCGGATGCCGATTACGCCGCCACGCAAGGCAAGGGATTCCGCGACATCGCGGAAATGCCCGGCAAGAAGGATCACCCGAAAACGAGCGAGAGTCAATTTGAACGGCCTTTGCCAACGGGCCTTCCCCAGGACATCACTCCGGAGGAAATTGCCGCGTTCACGGCGGCGGCGGCGCAGCTGAGTGGGGTTGCCGCGGCGACGAGCGCGGCTCGGCAGACAACCGTGGACGATAAAGCAGAGACGCCAGCCGAGACGGGCGTCGAGATCGGCGGCCAGGGAAGCGATTCCAACGAAACGGCGCCGGTTACGTTCGCGAGCGCGCCCGAAGTCCCACAGGCGCAGCCGGAAACGATTTCGAGCCAGATTCCAGAGGAGGCCGCGGCGCAAGAGGCGGCTCCCGTGGAGGCGAGTTCCAGCGAGATGGCAAGCCACCGGGCTGAGCCATCCGCGTCCGAACCTGCTGAGTTGGAGTCTGTGGGCGCGGTGGAAGAGAGCAAGCTTGAGGCGCCGCCGGAAATCGTCGCGACACCCGTGGAGGAGAGTTCCGAAGCGGCGGTGGTTGCGGAGGCGCCGGAAGCGGGCAGCGCTGCGATCGAGGAAGCGCAGCCCGTCATTGAAGCGGCTGTGCCGTCGGCCAATGCGCCGGCTGCACCGGAGCCGACGCCGGCAGAAAACGATGACGAAGTCATGGCGGCGCTGCAGACGCTGATACCCAGCGTTTCTGCAGCCGAACCGCTGGAGCCCGCCAACGCGCTGCCACAAAACGAGAACGGTTCGGCCGCCTTCGCGGCTGCTGCGGCGACAGCGGACCTCGGGATGACGCAGGCGCACGCCGCGGGCCCGCGCTGGATTGCCGAGGAAGTTTCACTTGCGACAGGGGACGCCGCGGTCTCTCTGGAACGCGAGATGGAAAAAGCCTACGCCGCCGTGAGCGCGGCGGGCGGCCCACTGGCAGCCGTGGACGCGATGGTGCAGGCGAGCGACAGTGCGCCCGGCGCGCCCGCAGCAGTTGAGGGAGCCATGGCTGGGCCCGAGCTGCAACCTGGGGATCATCCCGCGGTCTACGCGATGGCATCAGCGGCCGCGGTGGGCGATTCGGGGGCAGGTGCGATAGCAAGCGCTTCGCAGACGCCAGTGGTTCATGAAATCCCTTCCGCCGACAGTGCGGTCTATCGCCGGATGGGTGGGACGCACGAGGCTCCTGAGCCCGAAAGCGGTGCGGTCGAGAGTACGGTTGCGCCAGCGGAAGAAATGGCCGAGAGTGCAATTCCCCCGAGCGAGATGCAAGTGGTCGCAGCGGATACCAGCATCGAAAACGAGATTGTGGGAGGAACAGAGATGGCCGCCAACTGGAAGAACATTCGCGACTCGATCGCCGGCGCAGCTGCGAAGCCGGCTCCGGCGAAGGAGGAGTTTCACGAGGCGGAGCCCGCTAAGTCTGAGCCCGAGGCAGCCCCCGCCGTCATCGAGCGGGTGAGTAGCCGGCCCGCGGCCACGGATCCGAGCGCGATTGCCAGCATAGTCGACAGCGTGCTGGCGGAGCTGCGTCCCCGGATCGTGGAAGAAATCGCGAGGAAGCTCGCTGAACCCAAGAAAGAATAGCGAAAGCAACAGGCGCCGGGAGTCGGGCGCGAGTACTGCCTGCTTTGCGTTGGGGCGGCTGGCCCGATGTTCGGCGGCGCCCCCCAGTTCGCCGTCAAAATGGCGAAACTGCGATCACATCCTGGCCTCTCGAAGGCACGCTCCACAACGATGGCCTCTTGTTTTCGCGATTGTTGGTAGGTCTTGCTCCTTTCCTCCGAGCCCTCTGGTTGGTTTGCGCCTCCAAAGTCTTCGGCTGCTGGCTTGGCGCCGACATTGCTATGGAATCATTACACGCAATATAAAAGGCGCTTTTCTACCAGATTGATCACCGCTTTGGGATCACACGTGACCCATAAACATCATTGTTGTAGTCCCAAATGCTCGAATCCCCCCGACGGTCGGTCCACACTGCGAAGATAGTCGAATCGTTTACTGCCACGCCGGTATAGTCCCCGATGAATAGATCGGACGATAGTGATGGAGTGTCGGACACGCTCTGTTCTTTGCTGAACGAGGCTGCACCAGGAACTTTTCTCGCCCAGAAGGTCTCATATAAAGTGTTGTCAAGATTGGGAGACATGCGATGGTCTTCCCAAGTCAAATGAACGGTGCCCTGCTTTTCGACGGCGATGGCAGGATGACCCTGAGCGGTGAGTCGACCGTCTCGGTTAACAGTGATCGGCAATGTGTAATTCTTGTATGGAGCTCTGCTGCTGGACAAATATCGAATATCACCCGCCTCGGCGGATGACCCGTCGGAGGTTGGGGATGACGTGTAAGCGATGTGCAGTTTGTTCCTCCCATCCATCGCGATCGAGGGGAACATACCTGTCCACCACCGGTGAAACGAGCCATTCGGTCCGAGCCAGTACGACGATTCATACTCGTCTCGGGCAGCGACTACGACAGGTTTGAACGTGGCTCCATTATCAGGAGAGTAGGCGGTGTGGATTTCGAAGCTTCCCGTCAGCCAACCGTCATTGCCAGAGTTGTACCAAGCCACTAGCACACCCGGTCCAACGCCGGAAACCGGACGCGAGCCTTGCACCACGGCATAGACATTCGTATTGGGATCATAGCCGCTTTCCAGCAGTTTCGGCCGATCGAACGTCATGCCCTTATCAGCTGATCGAGTGAATGCGATGTGCACATCGCCCGGATAGGAATTGTCTAAGCGAGTTGCAGTTAGGTATACATACTTACTTTGTGCACGATCAAAAGATGACGTGGCCAACCACGGCTTGTCATAGTCGAACCCATAATACGCGTCGTAGAAGCTCCATCCGGTGTCGTAGTTGTAACATTGGTTGATGTGTGTACGCCCTCCCTCCAGTGCTTCGGCGCCGGGACCGTACCAGTTCAAGCCATTATCATCCGAATAGCTGACCAAGATATCGGATTCTTCCCAGTAGTAGGAACAGTAAGTATTGTTGTCCTCCTCCTCGTAATTCCAAGAAGCCATATCCAGGTACGCCATATACACACGTTTGCCATCGGGGCTGTAGGCGACCACAGGATCGGAGCAAAGCTCATTACCCGATTGCAGCCACTCGTAGTCATCACTACTCCACAACGGCCACGTTGCAACACCTGGTGACCAAGTCACGCCCCCATCAGAGCTACGGTATGCCATGCAAGGGTTGTAGTTGTAGGCATTGTTGCCGGGATTCCAACCATTGGACACAGTCACCATAAATTTCTTGTTTACCGGATTGACTGCGATATACGGGTCGTCCTCGCGTAGTGGATAGCCTTCCGGCCCGGCGTAATCGGCGATTGGAACATCCCTGAGCGTCTTGGGTTTTTGAGAAACAATCATTCCGTCTGGTTGGAACACTGGTTTACCTTGCAGATCGACGTTGTATAGCGTTGCCTTCATCATTGCCGCATCACCGCTATACATCGGGACGTGCAATCTCATTTGTTGTGGGATTTTCTCTAAGATTCGGGTCGGCAGCGGCTTGGGTACCTGTGCAACAACAGCGGTGCCTACCAGGAGTAGAAATAAAACGACAAGAAGAGGAGAACGTTTCATCTTCTAAACTCCTTGCACGAACTCGCGCGACCGATATGAATTCCGAATAATCGCAAAACGAGTTCGACGGGCTCAGATCCTTGCCTCAGGGGGTGCTGCATCCCGTCGTGGGAACTGCTCTTCGGGGAGGCGGACATACCAATGCCACACGAATGAGGGCGTCCTGTCAGTGAAATGGGTCACATCATGATGTGAAGTGCCTGCCGAGAGCCGTGGCGCCAGAGTTTCGTTGTTTATAGCATTGCACTAGACGAGAGAAGGAGAGACATCAGGGTTACGGTCTCTGCATCCGGAAGGGCGACCGCTGCGATCCGAAGGCGCCGGAGCGATCCAGGGCTTGAAGTAAGGTAACAGGCTTGCGCAATGCCAAAACTTAACGCAATCGAGACAGCCGTATTTTGAGTTGTGCTGTGCTGATTCGGCCATGTTTGGAGGGGTGCATATTTCCTCCCGTCATGTCTCATCCCTTCTCGCGTTTGACCGGGTTTTCGACCCGCCTGTAAGATCAAGGTTTACCTTCCCGCCCTGGAACGGACTGTTGAGCCGGTTGCCATTGGGACTCTGAGACATACGGACAAGATGCCGCACGAACTTCCCAAGGCGTACGAGCCGGGCGCGATCGAAACGCGCTGGGCCGAATACTGGAAAAACGAGAGGCTTTTTCACGCGGCCACGCCGCCCGAAGGACACGTGCGCAACATGTTCAGCCTGTTGCTGCCGCCCCCCAACGTGACCGGGCGGCTGCACATGGGGCACATGCTCAACCAGACGGAGATGGACATCATCATCCGCTGGCACCGCATGCGCGGCGATCTGACGCTGTGGCTTCCGGGAACCGACCATGCCGGCATTGCTACCCAGATGATGGTGGAGCGGCAGCTGCGCAGCGAGGGCAAGTCGCGGCGCGATCTGGGGCGCGAGGCTTTCATCGAGCGCGTGTGGTGCTGGCGGAAGCAGTATGGTGGAGCGATTCTCGACCAGATGAAGCGGCTGGGCGCGTCGGTGGATTGGGAGCGCGAATACTTCACCATGGACGAGAACCTTTCGCACGCGGTGCGCGAAGTGTTCGTCCGGCTGTATGAGCAGGGGCTGATTTATCGCGGCAAATATATTGTGAACTGGTGCCCGGATTGCGGCACGGCGATCTCGGATCTCGAGGTCAAGCATGAAGATGTGCCCGGCAAGCTGTACGAGATCCGGTACCCGGTGGTGGGGTCGAAGGAATTCATCACGGTAGCGACCACGCGTCCGGAGACGATGCTGGGCGACACCGCGGTCGCGGTGAACGCTAAGGACGAGCGCTACACCCACCTGCATGGCAAGCAGGTGGTTCTCCCGCTGATGAACCGGGAGATTCCGATCATCCTCGACGAACTGGCGAATCCCGAGTTCGGAACGGGAGCGGTGAAGGTGACGCCGGCGCACGATCCCAACGATTTCCAGGCGGGTCTGCGGCAAAAGCTGGCGCAGATCGACGTGATGGACGAGCGCGCCCACATGAACCAGAACGCCGGCCCCTATGCGGGGCTCGACCGGTTCGAGGCGCGCAAGCGAGTGGTGGCCGATCTCGAAGCGCAAGGATTCCTGGTGGGGATCAAAGAGTACACGATCGCGCTGGGGAAGTGCGACCGCTCGGGCACGGTGGTGGAGCCGCGCCTGTCGGAACAGTGGTTTGTGAAGATTGAACCGCTGGCCAAGCGCGCCATCGAGGTGGTGGAGAAGGGCTACATCCAGTTCACGCCGGACAACTACGGGCAGATTTATCTGAACTGGATGTACAACATCCACGACTGGTGCATTTCGCGGCAACTGTGGTGGGGGCATCGCATTCCGGCATGGCGATGCGGCGATTGCGGCGAGACCATCGTGGCGCGGGAAACGCCGGCGAAGTGTACGAAGTGCGGGGGGGCGAAGCTCGAGCAGGATACCGATGTGCTCGACACCTGGTTCTCGTCGGCGCTGCTGCCCTTCACCACGCTGGGGTGGCCGAAGGCGACGCGCGATCTGGAGGTGTTCTACCCGACGTCGCTGCTGATCACGGGATTCGACATCCTGTTCTTCTGGGTAGCCCGCATGATCATGATGGGCTGCTGGTTCATGATGCCGCCGGAGAAGCCCACGCGTCCGGACAAAAAAGCGGTCAGTCACGAAGAGACGCTGCGCAACAGCGTGCCGTTCCGCGAGGTGTACATCCATGCCTTGGTACGGGACGCGGAGCGCCAGAAGATGTCGAAGACCAAGGGCAACGTACTCGATCCCATCGAGGTGATTGAGAAATACGGAACCGATGCGACGCGCTTCACGCTGGCGGCGATGGCGGCGCCTGGAACCGACATTGCTTTCAATCCCGGCCGTACGGAGGGGTACCGCAACTTCGCGAACAAGATCTGGAACGCGGCACGCTTCATGTTCATGAACGTGGACCGGCTGGGGCCCGATGCAGTGCGGGCGCCCGCGCTCGCGGACCACAACTCAAAAGGGGTTGCGGGATTCAAGGCGGAAACGCTGGAAGACCGCTGGATTCTTTCCCGCTTCAACGGGGTGGCCAGCTATGTCAACGAGGCGCTCGAAGAGTTCCGGTTCCATGAAGCCTCCAACCGGATTTACGATTTTTTCTGGGGCGAGTTCTGCGACTGGTACCTGGAACTGATCAAGCCACGGCTGATGTTCGAGGAAGGGGCTGACAAGCGGATCGCGGAGGCGGCCGGAAGCAATCTGGTGACGCTGTTTGAGGCGGCGCTGCGCTTGCTGCATCCGGTGATGCCGTTTATCACGGAGGAAATCTGGCACGCGATCTATGATGGGAAGCCGCCGGTGAAGTCGATTGCCCTGGCAGGGTACCCGCAGGCTGACGAGAGGCAGATCGACCTGAAGACAGAAACACAAATGGCGGTTCTGCAGGATTTGATTGTCAGCGTGCGCAATCTGCGGGCCGAGTTGAAAGTGGAGCCCAAGGTAAAAGCGCCGATCCAGGTGTATGCACACGAGGCGGAGATCCGGCGACTGATCGAAGAAAATCAGGCATCGGTGGAGCGGCAGGCGAGTGTGGAGTCGATCGCGTTCGTCGAGTCATCCCTCGCCAAATTGCCGGGAGCGCGGCACACCGCGCGTTTCGACGTGCACTTAGTCTATGAGCAGAAGATCGACGTTGCGGCCGAATGTGAGAGGCTGCAGAAAGAGCTGGAAAAACTCGAGAAGGCGATTGCCAACGCGGGGCGCCAGCTAAGCAACGAGGGGTTTCTGGCGAAGGCTCCCCAGAACGTGGTGGAGGGCCTCCGCAGGCAGAAAGATGAGAACGAAGCGCTGATCGCGAAAACGAAGAGCAAGATGCAAGAGCTGGGTTGTAGCTTGACTACGCCAGCGAGCTACGAGCCACGGAGCTAAGAGTTGAAGCTGAGAGCCGACCTTGGACTGGAATAGCCGCCGCATCACCGCGATCCTGGAAAACGCGCTGCTCGAAGATCGAGCTACGCTCGACGCGACCAGCTATGCGTGTTTGGACCCCAACCAGAAGGCCGCGGGTACGGTCACCGCAAAGCAGGATTGCATTCTTGCCGGCATTGGCGTGATTCCGGCGATTCTCGATGTGTTTGCCGCGCTCGACGGAGCGGTGGTTTCGCACTACGAGGTGATCAGCCATCCTGAGATTTTCGATGGGGTGCGCTTGCACCAAGGGCAGTCGGTGGCGGTGATCCGGCATAACGCGCGCGTGATTCTCTCGTGCGAGCGCGTGATTTTGAACTTTCTGCAACGAATGAGCGGGGTGGCGACGCTCACCCGGCAATTCGTGGACGCCGTCAGCGGGACCAAGGCCCGCATCCTCGACACTCGCAAGACGGTGCCAGGATTGCGCGTGATCGACAAATACGGAGTGCGTTGCGGAGGCGGGCAGAACCACCGCCTGGACCTTTCGGATGGAGTGCTGATCAAGAACAACCACATCGCCCTGGCGGGCGGCATCGTGCCGGCGCTGGAGCGCGCCCATCACAACCGGCGGGGGTCGCAGCCGATCGAGATCGAGGTGCGCAGCCTGGCAGAGATGCAACTGGCGGTCGAGCATGGGGCCGAGGCGCTGCTGCTGGACGGCATGGCGGTGGTGGATGTCCGCAAGGCGGTAGAGTATTGCGCGCAGCGCGAAAAGCGGCTTCCAGTGGAATGTGCGGGCGGAATCCAGTTGGAGAATGTGCGCGCCTATGCGGAGACCGGGGTGGATTTCATTTCGGTGGGAGCCCTCACGCATTCGGCGCAGTCGGTGGATATGAATCTGCGGGTCGTGCCGGCGTAGGCCTGAGTTGTCGGCCGCCAGTCATGCGTGGTTCGCGAGACCACCGGCATGCGAATCTATCCCGGCAAGAAGGATCCAGTAACGACCAGCGACTAAAAGTCGGACGCTTTCCCAGCCGCCGGTTAAACGCAGGACTGGTTATAATCCCGGCATCGGCAAAACAGGGCCAATCCGAGGGAATACGGGCAAGGTGGGTGCCGCCCAGAAGGTGGACGTTCGCCTGGGAAGCATCGTGCGAGTGCTAAGCGATCACGCCCTGGTCGCGGTGAGCGGAACAAAGATCGGCGAGGAGATTGGCACCAGCCGTTCGGAGGTCTGGCGGCTGATTCAGCAATTGCGTTCGCTGGGAGTAGAAATCGATGGCCACCCGGCAACCGGCTACCAGCTTCGGGCGGTTCCCGACCTGTTGCTGGCTGATGTGCTCACTCCCCTGGTGAAGGGCAGCCTTTTCCAGCAACTGCATCACTACTACAAAATTGGATCGACGAACGCAACCGCGATGGAAGCGGCTGCCGGGGGCGCGCCGGAAGGCAGCGTTTTCGTGGCGGAAGAGCAGACGGCGGGCCGGGGGCGTGGCGCGAATCGCTGGCACTCGACCCGGAGCGCGGGAATCTACTGCTCGGTCATTTTGCGGCCAAACCTGCCGCCATCGGATGCTTTGATCCTGTCACTGGCGGCCGGCTTGGCGGTGCATTCGGCGATCCGGGAAATCGATTCGCATGTAAACCCTGACCTCAAGTGGCCCAATGATCTGCTGCTGGACGGGAAGAAGTTCTGCGGCATCCTGACGGAGATGAACGCGGAGGCCACGCGAGTGCGGCATGTGGTGATCGGCATCGGGATTAATGTGAACCAGCAGAAGTTTCCGGAAGATCTGCGCGACGTCGCCACGTCGCTGCGGCTGGTTTCCGGGAAAGAGTGGTCCCGGGTGGAGCTGGCGGCCGCTTTGCTAAAATCGCTCGATCGCGAGTACCGGAAGGTTGTGGACGAGCCCAACGCGCGGGCCTCGATCGTGCGGCGCTTCGCGGAGCATTCGTCTTCGGTGCGCGGACGGAATGTGCACATCGAGGAGAATGGCGGGTTTGATGGGGTTACGGAGGGGCTTGATGAGCGCGGGTTCCTTCAGGTTCGGACGGCGCGTGGGATGCGCACGGTGCTGAGCGGAACGGTGCGCGCGCGGTAAGTTATGAGGCACCCTGGGGCTACGTGATTCTTTATGCTTCTGGTCATTGATGTCGGGAACACCAACACGGTGCTGGGTGTTTTTGCGCGCGTTCCCAAACTGCATCCGGGCGAAGAGATAGGCGAGTCACCTCGCTACGAACGGGTTGTGGCGCACTGGCGGGTGGCCACTATTCTCAATCACACCGTGGACGAGTACGGCGTGTTGTTCCGCAGTTTGTTTGCGATGGACGATCTGGACGCCTCGGGGATTCACGGCATCGTGATTTCGTCAGTAGTCCCGCCGCTGGATTCCACGTTGCGGCAGGTATGCGAACGCTATTTCAAGCTGAAGCCGTTGTTCATCGAGCCGGGGGTAAAGACCGGGATGCCGGTGCACTACGAGAACCCGGCGGAGGTGGGTGCGGACCGCATCGTCAACGGGGTGGCAGCGTTCGAAAAATACGGCGGGCCTTGCGTGATTGTGGACTTCGGAACGGCTACGACGTTCGATTGTGTTTCGGTCAAGGGCGAGTATCTCGGAGGCGTGATCTGTCCCGGGATCGGGATCTCGGCCGACGCGCTGTTCCAGCGTACAGCGCGACTGCCGCGGGTGGACATCCGCAAACCCGCGCGCGTGATTGGGAGCACGACGGTGGGCAGCCTGCAGTCGGGGCTGTACTACGGCTACCTGGGGCTGGTCGACGGCATTCTTGAGGAACTACTCAAGGAGTTGGGGAAGGACTCGCAAGTGGTTGCGACCGGCGGTTTGGCGACCTTGATCGGGACAGCGTCGAAATACATCAAGACGGTCGATGACAATCTGACACTCGAAGGGTTGCGCATCATCTGGGAGCGCAACCTTGCCGGCAAGCCCGACCCCAAGGCGAAGGCGGCCAAAGCTGCGAGCGAAGTCTCCAAGGCGGCCGCGAGCGCCAAGCCGCGCTCTTCCTCCCACTGAGAGCGCGTGGAAAACTACTTCAACTATTTCACGGAAATCGAAGAGCACTTCCAGCGTCGGCGGGGAGGGACCCTGCTGCTCTCCACGCTCGACTGGGCACTGATTGAAACCTGGAAGGATGCAGGCATCCCGCTGGAAGCGGCGCTGCGAGGCATCGACGCGGCCTTCGATCGCTACGAGCAGCGGCCTTCAAAATCAAGAAAGGTCAACAGCCTCGCCTACTGCGCGCAGGAAGTGCTGGCCGCGGCGGAGGCGATGAAAGAAGCAGCCGTGGGCGCGGCGCGCGAAGAGGGCGCAACAGGTAGGGTGGCGGGCGGAGCCCGCGGATTCGAGCGCGACGAAATTGCCGGGTTCCTCAGAAAAAATGCCGAGCGGCTGGAGCAGGCGAAGCTGCCCACGGGCGGCCCCATTTCTCCGAACACGTTGGCACGAGAGACGGCGGGTACGCTGCGCGGCCTGGCCGACGAACTCGCCGCGGCGAAGACGATGCGCCTTGAAGAGGTCGAGCGGCGGCTCACGGTGCTCGAGGAAAAACTGTTCGCGGCGCTTTTGGCCGGGACGCCGGATGAAGAACTGGTGAACGTTCGGGCGCAAGCCGACCGGGAACTGGGGCCGTATCGCAGCAAGATGCCGGGGGCGCAAATCGACCAACTGCTGAAGCAGTACATCCACAAGCGGCTACTGGAGAAGTATGGGTTGCCGCGGTTGAGTTTGTTCTACCTGTGACGGATGAAAGGAAGTCGTCATCTCACCAAGGGGATACAGCCCCACGGGACTTGCCCTCGTTCGCGCAACGAATTGGCAGTGGGTTCGGATGCTGGCGGAAAGCCTATGAGGGTGGGATAGGTGGGGCAGCCGGCAGCCGGTTCGGATGGTCGCGAAACCCTGGAGGGTAGAGTGGTGGAATCCCACCCTTGCGCGGAGAAAGCGCAAGGATGGGGGTTCCGGGCCGCGTGCGAGTCATTTCACCACGACTGTCATTCGCATCCAGGGGTGGATGCAGCACTCAAAATGATGTTGCCCGCGTGACAGGCCCGTGATCTCTACCCGGCTGCCTTGAAGGATACGGGTCTTGGCGACCGCGACGTTCGCAAAACCTCCAGCACATTCGGGAATCGTGGCTTCTCCTCCATTGAGGGGCTCGATGAAGCCGCCACCGAATTTCGCCACCTCGGTGAAGGTGTGAGGCTCGCCACCCTGGTCGACGACGCTCAGAATGGTTCCTTTCCTGATGTGGAGTACGTCGGGCTCGAAGTCCCAGCCCGGGTCCGGAGTTCCGGCGGCTGCCTTTGCAAATAAGTCGTCAAACGTCGTGGCGAAGCCGAGCGCGACGTTCTTGCAGAAGTCAGGGCCAAGCACGGCATTGAAGGTTTGCGGATCGCATTCATCCAAGGCGACGACCTGGGCGACGCCTGGCGGGTTTTCTTGCGCAAGCGCCGAGGGCACAAGACTGAGGGTCAGGGCAGCAGCGAAAAGACTTGCGAGAAGAGATATGGATTGGGTTCTCATTCAGGACTCCTTTGATCGATTCAGAGATTGAGCCCGGGAAGGTGCGGCCGGCTAAGGACCTGAGTCGCTGCCAGCGCCTGTTCTCGAGCGTGCTGCGGAGGGAACTGTCGCCGGAAAACAAGACCGGGTCAATGCTTGGGGTCCCTATCGGTCCCCAAAGTTTTCTCCATTGCTAAAACATTGAGGAGAGGGGTGTTGGCGGTTCGTGCGGCGGTCAATCCACTGCCGTGATGGCGGCGGTTTCCGGAATTTGCCTGGTCGCCATGCGGTGGCTCGGGAAATGCAAGCTCAACCGGAGATGGGGAGCGGCTTACGGGTTCTTGGAGGCGGTGCCGCCGCGAAGCGGTGTTTGGGAGGCAGCTTCAGAAGGCGTGGGATCACGATCGATTGGCATGGGAAGAACGTGATCGGAGGCCACCCGTTTGGTGATGCGGGGTTCCGTGATCGAATATTTCAAGATGCACCAGACAGCGCGCACGCCGTCTTTCCATCCAATTTTCTTGCCCTCGGCGTAGGTGCGGCCGGAATAACTGATGCCTACTTCGTAAATACGCAGACGCCGCTTGGCAATCTTGACGGTGACCTCGGGCTCAAAGCCGAAGCGATCTTCCTCAAGAGGGATGGACTGGATGATTTCGCGGCGGAATGCCTTATAACAGGTTTCGATGTCGGTCAGGTTGAGATCGGTCACGGCGTTGGAGAACAAGGTCAGCAGCCGGTTTCCGACGGAGTGCCAGAAGTACAAGACCCGGTGGGGGCGGCCACCCATAAAGCGCGAGCCGTAGACGACGTCGGCCTTGCCCTGAATCAGAGGTTCCAGAAGGATCGGGTATTCGGAGGGATCGTATTCGAGGTCAGCATCCTGAATGATGACGAAGTCGCCGGTGGCTTCCTGGATTCCGCGGCGGAGCGCGGCACCCTTGCCCAGGTTACGGGGCTGCAGGAGCACGCGCAGGGAGGGTCGGTAGTGGCCTTCCAAGGCGGCAAGAATGTCACGAGAGGAGTCGGTGGAACCGTCGTCCACGCACAGGAGTTCGATCTCGAATGGGAATGTAAGCGCGAACAGAGTCTCTACGACGCGCCGCAGGGTGGCGCGTTCGTTGTAGATCGGCATGACTACGGATAGCTTCATTAAATCTCGTGGCGAATGTCGTTTTCGGCGCGGAGGGGACGTCGAGGTCCCAAATTCGGGGTAGAAACACTGCGCGTACGGCGGCATTCTACACGATTGGCGTTATTTTCAGGCAGAAGAGTGGAGATCCCCGGGTGCGGCGGCCTGGTGGCAAGTCCTGCGACTACGAAGCGCTATGGGGGTGAGTCCCCTGGCATAGAATCAAAGCTTGGAACTCACTATAGAAAAACTCATTTATGGCGGCGACGGGCTGGCGCGTCTGCCTGCCGACGACAAGGGGCGCGGGAAAGCGGTCTTCGTGCCATTCACGCTGGCTGGGGAAAAAGTGGAGGCCGTGATACAGGAGGAGAAGCCGGGCTTTGTGCGGGCGCAGGTCGCGGAGATCGTGGAACCGTCGGTGGAGCGCGTGGAGGCGGGGTGCGGTTATTTCCAGCGTTGTGGCGGATGTCACTACCAGCACACCAGTTATGCGCAGCAACTGGAGATCAAGGCGACGATTCTGAAGGAGAATCTGCGGCGGCTGGCAAAGATCGAGTTGACGTCGGAACTCAGGGTGCACGGCTCGCCACCGTGGAACTATCGCAATCGCACCCGGCTGCAGGTCCGCGCGGACTCCGGGTACGTGCTGGGCTATTTCAAAGGTTCGTCGCATGACGTGCTGGCGGTGGAAGCGTGCCCGATCAGCTCTCCGTTGATCAATCGGGCCATGGCAGTGCTGTGGAGGCTGGGCCGAGAGGGAAAGCTTTCGGCAGAGCTGCGCGAAGTGGAATTGTTCACAAACGCCGAAGATACGCAACTGCAGGTCGAGCTGTATGGCGACCCGCACAAAGACGCGGCGCGGCGCATGCAATCGGCGGAAGCCCTGGCGGATCGATTGCGAGGGGAGTTGCCGGAGGTTATCAGCGTATACGGATTCGCGCAGACGATCGGGGTCGCGCGCGGGGTGCAGGGGCACGTCACCGAGCAGCCGGACTGGACGCAGGGTGCGGGCGAATTCCGTTACCTCACGAAGACAGCTCCGCTGCGTGTGAGCGGTGGATCGTTCTTCCAGGTGAACCGGTTTCTGGTCGATGAACTGGTCGGGATCGTTGCCGGCGGACGGTCGGGCGAGGTCGCGCTGGACCTGTATGCGGGGGTCGGGCTGTTCACGGTGGCGCTGGGGACGTCGTTCCGTCACGTCATTGCGGTTGAGTCGTCACATGGTTCCGCGAGTGATCTCAAATACAATTCTCCTCGGAACGCGAAGGCAGTGCGGTCCATGGTGGATGAGTATCTGGCGGCCAAGGCCGAGAAGTTGCGGCCGGACCTGGTTGTGGTCGATCCGCCGCGAGCGGGTTTGGGGGAGCGAGTGGCGCGCGGCCTGGCGAAGCTGGGCGCGGCGCGATTGACCTATGTGTCGTGCGACCCGGCGACGCTGGCCCGCGACCTGGTGGCCTTAACCAGCGGTGGATACCGGGTTGAACAGGCACACTTGATCGACCTGTTTCCGCAGACTTATCACATCGAGACCGTGGTCGAATTGGTCCGCTAGGCTTCCGTTCCCACGCGGAAGAAGTGCAGTCCACAAGAGCAATCCCGCAATCCAGATTTGCGGCCCGAAGACCGCCGCGGCAACCGCTGCTATGGGCGGCGCTCGCGTATGGTGCGGGAATCGCGGCAGGAAGCTGCGCCTGGCGGCCGCCGTTGTGGTGGGTGGCGGGAACGCTGGGGTTTCTGGGGGCCGGCGCCTACTTCGCGCGGCGGCGCTCGAGGCTTGCGTTCTCGCTCGCGCTGGGTGCGCTGTTTTTTACCGGCGCGCTTGCCATCCAAATGCGGAGTGCGCGGACGTCGTCGGACAACGGGTTGATTGCGTTCGGCGATGGAGAAGAAGTGCTGGTGACGGCGCACGTAACGCACGAGGGCGAGATTCGGGAGGCAGGCGGCGGGTGGCGGCAGTCGGTGGATGTCGAGACGGAAGAGGCCACGCGTGGCGCGAGGACACTCGCGGTCCGCGACGGGCTGCGGCTGAACGTCTATGCGAAAGATCCAGAGCAGGAACCTGACGAGAGCGGGACATTCCTGCCGATGCGGGTTTTTCGGTACGGTGAACGACTGCGGTTTCCGGTCAAGCTGCGTGCGCCACGCAATTTCCGCAACCCCGGGGCATTTGACTACCGCGGGTACCTGGGCGACCACGGGATCGTGGTGCTGGGCTCTGCGAAGAGTGCGAAGGTGGAGGTGCTGCCGGGGTTCGAGGGCAGCCGGGTGGAGCGCTGGCGCGAGCAGATCCACCGCAGCATCGTTCGAAACATCCATGTCCTGTGGGCGGCGGAGGATGCTGCGCTTATGGACGCAGCGGTAGTGGGGGAGAGCGCGTTTGTAGCTCCGGACACCAAGATCGAGTTTCAGCGTTCCGGAACGTATCACATCCTGGTGGTTTCGGGGATGAACGTGAGCATCCTGGCCTGCGTGGTGTTCTGGGTGACGCGGCGGCTGCGAGCCAGTGATTTCACAGCGAGCCTGCTGACGGTGGTTTTGTGCACCGCCTATGCGTTTGTCACCGACGTTGGGCCTCCGGTGTGGCGCGCGGTACTGATGCTCACGGTTTACCTGGGGGCGCGCTGGCTGTATCGCCTGCGTTCGGTGCTGAATGCGGTGGGAGGCGCTGCGCTGGCAGTGATGGCAGCGGACCCGAAATCGTTTTTGGGGGCAAGTTTTCAACTTACGTTTCTTTCGGTGATGGTTCTGGGCGCGCTGGCAGTGCCGACGCTGGAGAGGACGTCGCACGCTTATCTGTCGGGGTTGCGGCACCTGAGTTCGCCGGACTACGACCGCACGCTGCCCCCGCGAGTGGCGCAGATGCGTTTAGACCTGCGCATGGTGGCCGAGCGATTGGCAGGCCTGGTAGGGGGCCGCACATCTCTCGCGGTCCTGGGAGCGGCCGCGCGCGGCACGCTCGTAGGCTACGAAGTGCTGTGTGTGGCGGCACTGATGCAGGCGGCGTTGGCGCTCCCGATGGCCTACTACTTCCATCGGGCCACCGTGATGGGCATCCCGGCGAACGCGTTGGCAGTGCCGTTGACAGGACTGCTGATGCCGACGGCGGCATTGGCGGTGGGGTTGAGTTATGTGTGGTTGCCGCTGGCCAAAGTGCCAGCACTGCTGGCAGGCATCGCTTTGCATGGCATCACGGGCACGGTGCGCGGGCTGGGCGGGTTGCGCATCGCGGATTATCGGGTAGCGATGCCGGAGACCTCAACGATCCTGATCTCCGCCTGTGCCTTGGCGATTGCCATGGTGCTGGCGTGGCGGCGTCCGGCACTGACAGCCAGCGGGATTGTGCTGCTGGCAGCGGCAGCCGTATGGGTGAGCGCGACCGTCCCAAGGCCGCATGTGCGGTCCGGGATGCTTGAGGTCACCGCGCTGGATGTCGGACAGGGAGACTCGATCCTGGTGGTTTCTCCAGAGGGCAAAACGCTGCTGGTCGATGCGGGCGGCCCGGTGGGGGGCAACAGTCGGAGTTCGATTTCGGGGAGAACGTCGTGTCGCCCTACCTGTGGGAGCGCAGGATCTCACGACTGGATGTGGTGGTGATCACGCATGGACATTCGGATCACATTGGGGGCATACATGCCGTGCTGAATAATTTTCGCCCGCGCGAGATCTGGGTGGGCGCTTTGCCAGAGACTCCGGCAATCCGCGCGGTGCTGGCGTACGCGACGAGCCTCGGGATTCGGGTGGTGCGCCACAACGAGGATGAATCTTTCGAGTTTGGAGGGATGCACGTGAACGTCTTCTCGCCACCGGGGGACTGGCATGCTACGGGGCAGCCGCGCAACAACGATTCCCTGGTGCTGCGTTTTGGATATCGCGATTCGAGCGTTCTACTGGAGGGAGATGCCGAGGCAGTGGTCGAGCGAAGAATGGCGGAAGTCCACGAACTGAGGTCGGACCTGCTGAAGGTGGGGCATCACGGGAGCGCGACCAGTTCGAGTGAGGAGTTCATTGAAGCGGTCCAGCCACGCTGGGCGATTATTTCTGTGGGGGCGAGAAACACGTTTGGGCATCCGCGGCTGGAAACGCTGAGACGGCTCCAAGAAGGGAGAACGGCGACCTATCGCACCGACCTGAATGGGGCGGTCAGCTTCTACCTGGACGGCCGCTCGGTCAGCCCGCAGTCGGCGTGTCTTCGTTGAGGTCGATTTCGGAAGTTTCGTCGGCGTCCGGGGGTTGGCGGTATTCCTCGATCAGGCGGCGAGCCTGTTCGGCGTCTTCCTGGCGGACAAGGATGACGGTGCCGCCGACGCCGGGGAACATGTCCTGGATGGCGTCGACGGAGGTCATGTCGGAGTCGATCTCGGCCGAGTCCAGCAATCCCTTGACGACCAGGGCCTCGGTTTCCTGTTCACTGTCAAACACTTTGACCAACTTCTCGTTGGGATCGGGAACCCGCGCGGCTGGGGGCATGGGACCGGAAGTCTCTGGCATAACTCCTCCACTGGCGTGGCTTGGGGGCAAGAGGCGCTGTCCCTGAGTCGTGTCCGCCAACAAGGATTGTACCTCCGCGAGGGCAGCTTTGCGCCAGCCGGGCGGCCGGCTTCGAGGACACACCTGAGCCAGGGTCCCCCACCTTGGAGGAGTTGCTTTCCGCGGACAATGCCGGGAAAATGGGGATAACAGGGGTGAGGCAGGGCCCATGGGCATGCTCCCAGGCGCAGTAGGCGCGGGGATTGGGTCCAGTCTCTGCAGGTCCCTGTTTGGGGGCAGTATGGAAAATGCGAACCGGCGCGGAGAAGCGAATCTTCAGGAGACACAGGACGAAGCGAAGAGAATAAGACGGCTGCAGGTCATGATCAGCATGGTTATGTCCGTCATCAGCCAGGACCCCAATTTAACCATCGAAGAAGCTTCAGAACTCACGGCCAACGCCCGGCGTGCCGCGCTCGCCATGTTTCCCGGCAAGGAACTGGCGTTCGATATTCTCTACAAGCCACGCCTGCAGCGGTTAATGACGGAACGGTTCCGGATTCAATGAAGGAAGTTGTAGTTGCCGGCCTTGGGCGTCCCGCTCAAAGGCACACGCCCTTCAAATTGACCTCCCGGTTTTGACCATCTAGACTTTGTCGCATACGAGGTCTCCTATGAAAATCTTTGCCTGCACGCTGGCAGTGCTGCTGGGTTGTGTCTTTCCGCTCCTTGCTGACGACAACGGTCACCATCACGAGGATCTGACGGAGCAGCAACTGGGGAGTGTGCGTTTTCCGGTGTCCTGCGCGGCGGGGGTGCAAAAGCCCTTCGAGCGGGGAATCGCGCTTCTGCATTCGTTCTGGTATGAGGAGGCAGAGAAGGAGTTCGATGAGATTGCCAAGGACGACCCCAAGTGCGCGATGGCGCAGTGGGGAATCGCGATGAGCCAGTGGCACCAGTTGTGGAACCACCCGGATGCGGCCACGACGAAGAAGGGGCTGGCGGAGATCAAGAAGGCGGGATCGTTGCACCCGCCGACGGCGCGAGAACGGGACTACATCAGCGCCATGAAAGCTTTTTACGGAGGGAAGGGAGATTTCGGCGCGCGTGCCGGCGCGTACTCAAAAGGGATGGAACGGGTTTACCAGAGGAACCCCGACGATCATGAAGCGGCGGTGTTCTATGCGCTGTCGATCCTGGCGGCCGATCAGGGAAAGGATCCGACGTTTGCGAACGAAAAGAAGGCGGCGGCGATCCTGGAAAAGCTGTTTGCCACCGAGCCCGACCATCCGGGGGTCGCGCATTACCTGATCCATGCATATGACAAGCCGCAGCTAGCGGAACTGGGGTTGCCGGCGGCGCGGCGATACGCGCAGATTGCGCCCGCGGCGCCGCACGCGTTGCACATGCCGTCGCACATTTTTGCGCGCGCGGGTTTGTGGCAGGACGACATCAATTCGAATCTCGCTTCGGTTGCGGCCACGCGAAAGACCGCGGCCATGCATATGGGAGGAGAGGGACATCAGTTCCACGCCCTGGATTTCCTGTTCTATGCGTATCTGCAGAGTGGGCGTGACGGGGACGCGCGAGCCCTGATCGAAGAAGTGCGGGCTATGCCGGACACGATCCACAACATGTACGGGATGGACTACAACCCGCGGGCGGCGACGCTGGTGTACTTCACGGCGTTGTACCCAGTCGAGATGCATCACTGGGCCGAGGCGGCGGCCCTGACGCCTGCCGCGGTGGCGGGCCCGGTCGAGGATTATGTCGTCTACTGGGCGCGCGCCCTCGGGGCGGCGCATCTCGGCAACGCCGCCGAGGTGCGCAAGGATGCCGAGCAGATCGATAGTATCCATACAAAGCTGGTCGCCGAGAAGCGGAAGGATTTTGCCGAAACCGTCGAGAAAAACCACAAGCAAGTGCTGGGCTGGATGCAGTTTGCGGAGGGTAAGTACGACGAGGCGCTGGCCATCCTGCGGCCCCTGGCGGACGAGGAAGATTCGCTGGGCGATGAGCCGCAGGGAATCCCAGCGCGCGAGATGGTCGCGGAAGTGTTGATGATGGCAAAGCGGCCGGAGCAGGCGCTGGCTGAGTATCAGATTGATTTGAAATTCAATCCGAATCGCTTCAACGGACTCTATGGTGCGGCGCAGGCCGCGGAGGCTGCCGGCAAGCAGGAGAAGGCGGCGCAGTATTACGCAGAATTGGTGAAGGTGTGCGCGGGATCGAACTCGGATCGTCCGGAGCTGAGCCGGGCGAAAGGGCTGGTGGCTCAGAAGTAGGCATCGCCATCGGTGCGCCTTTGCCGAACCGGCCCACCTTCCAGACGAGGGCTTCCGGGCCTACGTGGGCGGCGCGAGCTTAGTGCCCGTCGATGCGCTGCAAGCGGAACAGCAGCGTCCCCCAGCTCAGTTTTGCCCGCATTTGCACGGGAGTGTGGCTGGCATCGTCGGTGAACCAGGCCCACACTCGGCCCCTTCCCTTCAAGGTGCCAGAGTTGGCCTCGGCTGCCACCCGGATGGCCTGGTAGGTACCGGCTGGAACCTTGATTTTCTCCTTGCCTTCCACGTGGGCAGTGACTTCGGCGGTCTTTCCGCCATCGTTGACTGGGAAGGTGTAGGAATTGCCAGGCTGCAGCGGCAAGGACGCCAGGTAGTAGAAACCCGTCACCACGTCGGTTACGCAGGGAGGAATATCGTTTTCGACCTGCTTGGTCTCGCCGGTCTTGAGGTTCTTTTCGCGGAGCAAACTCCTGCGCTTTGGATAGTCGAAGGCCACCTCGGTGTCACGTTTGTGCGGACCTTCCTCGCTGTGCTTGGTGAGGCCGAGCGAACAGAAGGTCTTGGGATCGAAGTGGGCTTCGAAGCGATCATGCACGCCGTAGAGGACATTGGCCACACCCGCGGAGTCAGCGATGGCGGTGACTTTTTGCTGCAAGCCGGCGGAGTCGAGCTTCACGCTGGCCGTGCCGGCGTTAAACAGGTGCCACTCGACGGCGTAGACGTAGGCCTGGCCGTCAGCGAACCGATAGTTAGGAGATGGCGGCAGGATCTGAGCGGACGGACCAATGGTCACGATGGACTGGGCGAAGGCGAGGGAAGGACAACAAAGCGACAGCCGAGCGAAAAGACAAAAGATCGGCAGTGCGCGCGCGAGTTGGGAGAGGCGGCGAATCAAAGGCGCTGCAAACCTGAAGGCCGGCACAGACGAACATCTCCGTGACCAGCTAACTGGATCTCCACATCAGTTTGGCCACCAGGACGGCCATCAGGGCCGCAGTGCCCAATATGGCATTGTACTCGCGGTGCTGCCAGTACAAGGGACGCGAGAATGCACCGCCGGAATCCCCAAAGGCGCTCCAGCGCGGCCACAGTCGGGGCACGTTCTGTGAATACTCAGCGAAAGCAGGAAAGGTCTGACGCAGGAAGGCTTCCTCGGAGCGAATGACCGGGAGATAGATGGCCAGGAACATCACCATCATCAGGAGCAGGACCCAGACGCTGCGCGCGGCGATGGCAAATCCAACAGCCATGATGAGCGAACCGAGGTAGAGCGGGTTGCGGGTGTAGGCATAAGGTCCGGAAGTGGCCAGTTCCTCGTTCTTCCTGACGTGGCCGGAGGCGAGTGCGCGCAGCAAAATGCCCGGCACGGCGACTGCGATCCCGATGGCGAGCGATATCCAAGTAGGAAGGGCCACCCACAGATAGAAGAACGCGAAGGCGAAGCCCAGGGGAACGCGAATGCGGCGTGCAATCCTGGACCATTCAGGCACGGGAACGCTCCAGCAATTTCATCGCAGCGGTGACGACCTCGCCTGCGGGAATGGCGAGCAGGCCTATATCGGGGTCCATCCGGTGAGTGAGCGTGGTCGAACTGTTGGGATTGCGCAACACGATGCTGTTGGAACGGAACGGGCCATTGCGTACGGGATCCGTGGGGCCGAACAGGGCTACGACCGGGATGTGGAGGGCAGCGGCCAGGTGCATGGGGCCGGTATCGCCTCCGATGAACAAACGCGCGCGGCGCACGAGGGATATCAGTTCGCTCAGCGAGAAGGACATGGTCCGGGCAGTGCCGCCGCTGGCAGCTTCCGCCAAGGCAGCCAGGCTTTCTTCTCGCGGACCGAAGTTAATGACCGACTGGATCCCGTGCCGGGAGAGAGCTTGCGCGACGTGGCCGTATCTCTCTGCCGGCCACTGTTTGGCTCCCCACCCCGCGCCGGGATTCAGGACCGCGAAATCCCGGATGCCGGATTCGTGCAGACGGTTCTGCACGGCCTGCTCTGCGATCGGGTCGGAAGGAAGAACTGCGTCCGGAACGGGAAGCGGGTTTCCAATCACCGCCTCCGCCAGTTCGGCATACTGTTGGACCACGTGAGGACGTTGCGTGATGACTTTTCGCGAGTACCACAGGCTGGCGATGTTCTCGCGCGGCTGAACTGCCCCGGAGACAAGCGTCGCCCCGGACCAATGCGCCAGGATGGCAGAGCGCGCGGCACCCTGCAGATCGACGGCAACCTCATAGTGAAGAGAGCGCAGGTCGCTCAGGCCTGCGGCCATGCGTTCCCAGGTCTGATTGGAAAAGATCGAGGAGCGCCATTTCTTCAGGTTGACCGGATGAATCATGTCAACCAGAGGGCGCTGAGGAGAACGGGCGCCGGAGCGCGGGGTAGACAGGGCACACAGCAGCTCAGCCCAGCGCTCTTCGATTACCCAGCCGAGGATGGCATGCGGAAAAGCCTGGCGCAACATGACCGCGGCGGGAAGGCTATGAAGGATGTCGCCCATCGAACTGAGACGTACGATGAGAATGCGTTGAAAGTCGGTGCCAGGGCGGGGGATGGCAAAGGCGCTCATGGCGTGGCTCACGGTTTCTGCGGCGTGAGCCGGGTCCGAATGATTTCGCTGGCGGAGTGATTCTTGGGGTCGCCGACGATGGCCACCGTTCCACCGTACTCGCGGACGGCGCCAGCTTCGGGAACGCCGTCGGCAGTGTAGTCGGTGCCCTTGGCCTGGACGTCGGGATGGATTTCGCGGATGATGGCGCGCACGTCGCGCTCGGGGAAGATGACGACCGCATCCACATCGGCAAGGGCGGCGAGGATTTCGGCGCGTTCATCGGCGGGCATCAGGGGACGGCCCTCGCCTTTCAGGGAACGGACGGAATCGTCGGAATTGATGGCGACCACGAGGCGGCCGCCCAGCTCTTTTGCAGCATGAAGATAACGCACGTGGCCGACGTGCAGCAGGTCGAAGCACCCATTGGCGAGGGTGACGCGCTCGCCGGCGGCCCGCCAGGCGTCGACCTGGTGGCGCAGCTGGGTGCGGTCGAGAATCTTCGAGTTGGCGGGTGTGGTCAATGGGGCCTGGTAGCAGGCGGCGCCTGCTCAATCGCGTTCAGCAATTCCTGCCGCGACACGGTGGCAGTGCCGCGCTTCATCACCACGATCCCGCCTGCGTAGTTGGCCAGCTGGGCGGCATCTTCGGTGCTCGCCCCGGCCGCCAAGGCAGCGGTGAAAGTGGCGATTACGGTATCGCCGGCGCCGGTGACGTCGGCGACCTGGTCGGAGCCGAAGATGGGAATGTCCACCGGCTTGTGGCGTTCGGCGAACGCTGCCATGCCATCGCGGCCGCGCGTGATCAACAGGGACTGTAATTTCATACGCGTCATCAACTGCTGGGCGGCGGCAACCAGCTTCGGCCAATCCTGGCCAATCCGGGTGCCCAGAGACGCTTCCACCTCGGGCTCATTCGGCGTGGCCGCGGACACGCCGGAGTATTCGAGCATGCGGAAGCGCGAGTCCAATGTAACCGGGACGCCGGTTAAACCGCCCTTGGCGCGGATCGCGTTCAGGATCCCAGGACTGGCCGACCCGTATCCGTAATCGGATACCAGCAGCGCATCGGAAGCGCGCGCATATTCTCGTGCCGACAGGATCAGTTCGCGCGTGAAGTGGGAATTGGGTGGATCTTCGGGCTCCCGATCAATGCGCACGACCTGCTGACGGGCCGAGTGCGTCATGCCGGCGAGAATGCGCGTCTTCGTCACGGTATTGTGGCTCTTGTCTTTCAGGATGCCGCTTACCGGGATGCGCTTGTGGCGGAATGCCTTGATCAACAATCGTCCGGGTTCGTCTTCTCCGACAACGCCAACGGGCAGAACATTCACATCGAGGTCGGCGAGGTTATTGATCGCGTTCGCGCCACCCCCGGGAAGGACCGTGCGCTCACGATGCTTGAGGATGAGCACGGGAGCTTCCCGTGAAACGCGGAAAATCTCTCCATACACGAATTCGTCGGCTACCAGATCGGCCAGCGCAGTGACCGTCACCTTGGGAAAGGCGTCGAGGATCTTTTTGAGGCGGTCGGCTTCTTTGGGATGCTTGGTCATCCGGGTACAGATTCTCTCATGCCCGGTTCTTCCGCTCGGAGATGATCCGCAAGATAGTATCGACGGCGTTAGCGGCATCGACCAGGTCCATCCTGACGGGGACGACGGCCACCGGTTGGAGTGCAGAGAAATAGGCTCCGAGGTTGATCGCGTCTTTTTCAGTGGTTACGAAGCCGCCAGCTTCACTCTGGGCCTTGAGGGCGAGCAATTCGCGGACATCTTTCTCGCTGTATGCGTAGTGGTCGCGATAGACGGCCTCGGCCGCCGGTTCGATTCCCGCCTTCCGCAGCTGCAGCATGAAGTTTTGCGGCCGGGCGATGCCGCAGAAGGCCACGGGCCGCGGCGGAACGTTTGCGGGCGAGATACCTCGGCGCACGCGCCACACTAGCTTGCCGTCGACAGGCAAAAGGTCCGGGGAAGCGCCGCTGGTGAGGACGATGGCGTCGGCCCTTTGCAGGGCGGACAGAGGCTCACGCAGGCGGCCGGCCGGCAACAGGCGGTCACGAGCATCGTCGGCGGTGAGCAGGACGATGTCGACGTCGCGGGCGAGCGCGCGGTGCTGAAAGCCATCGTCAAGGAGGTGGAGTTGCGGTCCGAATTTCTGTTCGGCGAAGACGCCCGCCTGGTGGCGGTCCTCTCCGAGCACGACGGGGACTTTCAGGCGGCGTGCGATCAGCAAAGGTTCGTCGCCAAAGCTGGACGACGATCCGCCCGGGTCAACGAGCAGGACGCCGCGCGTCTTGCGCCCGTATCCTCGGGAAAGGACATCAAATTTGACATCGCGGGTTTTCAGCAGCTCGCCCAGCAGAATCACGAAGGGGGTCTTGCCGGAGCCTCCTACGGAGAGATTTCCGATACTGACGACGGGACCCTGGAGGGATTTCGCGGACAGCAAGCGGCGATCGTAGAGCTGGTTGCGAACTCCGACGGCGGCTCCGTAAATGGAGGAGAGGGGATTCAGCACAGTTCCGGTCCCGGGTGCCAGGTCTGGCGTCTGGGGGCGAGCAGAGGCATTGCTGCAAGGGCAGGCCTCATGCCTTTTGACCGGCGGCAGCGGCGGCGTTGGCCGGAGCGAGCAGTTTTTCCAAAGCTGCGACAGTTTTCTCGGAAGCTCCGGCCTGGGACCGAAGGGTTTCGGCGGCGCGCTGGCCCAGGGCTTTTCGCTCGGTGTCGTTCGAAATCAGCTCCATGAGAACGAGCGGGAGCTCTGCAGGGCCCACGATTCGCACGGCATTGTGAGTTTGAAAGAGGGAGATGATGTCGCGAAAGTTCTCAGTATGATTGCCGACCACAATGGCAACGCCCTGCCGTGCCGGTTCGATGATATTGTGGCCGCCCTTGGGTACAAGGCTGCCGCCGACGAAGGCGATGTCAGCGACACCGTAGATGGCCGACAATTCGCCGATGGTATCGAGGAGCATGACGCCCCCGGCGATTGGTTCTCCGCCCCACAGGGAACGGCGGAAGAAGTGAATGCCAAGGCTCTCAAGCAGGGTCGCGACCGCGGCAAAGCGCTCAGGATGCCTGGGGGCAAGGATCATCACGGCGTGAGGGTAGCTGGCCAGAATGCTTTGGAAGGCCTGCAGGAGCATGCGCTCCTCCTCGTCGTCGGCGGTGCTGCCGCAAACCAGGATGGGGGTAGCGCCGCTGGCGTGGAAGCTGTCGCGGAGATTCGCTACAACCGGCGGAGGCGCGGTGGGCTTCAGGTCGAACTTCAAATTGCCGGTGACCTCGACGCGCGACTGGGGGGCTCCGATATCGATCAGGCGCTTCCGGTCTTCGTCGGTCTGCGCGAGGAACAAATCGACGTGTCGGATGACCCTGGGCAGCCACCAGCGGAGGCGCTGATAACCCCGCCAGGAGCGGTCCGAGATGCGGGCGTTCACTACGGCGATGCGCGCACCGCCGCGGCGGGCGAGGCGGAGAAAATTCGGCCAGAACTCCGTCTCCGCAATGACGACTAACTGTGGGCGAAGGGCTTCGAGGTAGGGGCGGATCGCGAATCCCAGATCGACCGGGAAGTAAATGACATTCCCGGCGCCGAATCGGTCGCGGGCGAGATTCTGCCCGGTATCGGTGGTGGTGGAGACAACGATGCGATATGCGGGCCAGCGGAGCCGGAGCTGTTCGACGAGTCCGCTCACGGCCAGGACCTCTCCCACGGAGACCGCGTGCACCCAGATGGCCGGTCGCGACGAGGGCGAAAGGTGGGGCGGAAGGCCGCCAAACCGCTGCCAGAATCCAGTGCGGTACTTGCCGTGACGCAGCATCTGGTAAATCCAATAGGGCAGTGTGATCAACAGGGATGCCGCCAGAAGCGCGCTGTAGAGCAGGTACATGGAATAAGGACATTCTAACTGGCAGGCTTGCCGTTGCGGAGACTTGACTGGGGGTGGACGGTCCCCAATAATAATAGTACCTGCGCCTTTCAGTGGATTGAGAGGGATATGCGATGGCTATCGTCGTCCGACGAAGAAATACCTTCCGAAAAGAGCTGTTGACCATCATCCTGCTATCGGTGCTCGCGGGGCTGGTGGGAGGAGGGCTGGTCGGCATTACGACCGGCCGTTCGACTCCGGCCCAGACCTCTACGGGCCAGACCAGTTAAGGGCAGGCTGGGTCTGCGGCTCCCAGTTATAATCCGAGTTATGCGGTTTTTTGGCGATACGAAGGCCAGGTTGCGCTTCGCCATTTCAGTTGTGGTCATGTCGTGCGTCGTGACGGTGGGTGTGTTGGCTGCGAAGGAGTTCGCCAAGCCGGCAGCGAAGCCCGCCAAGACGTACCCCTTGCACGACGAACATGCCAACGAAGGGGCGACCACGGCGGTGGATGCCTACGACAGTGCGGAGAAGGCTCAGATCTTCAATGTCAAGTGGAATGAAGAAGGGTTTCTCCCGATTTTTCTGGTGGTGACCAACGACAGCGATCAACCCATTTCGCTCTCGGGGATGCAGGCACAGTTGATCACGGGGCGTCGCGAAAAGATCGGGGCGGCAACCAATGATGAACTATACCGGCGGCTATCGCATGTGAATGCGAGCGGTCCCAAGTATCCCCTGCCGTTTCCACGTACGAAAGTAAAAGGCGCGGTTGGCAAGAAGGCGCTCGATGAGATGGATGCGGCGCAGTTCTCGGCGAAGGCCGTGGAGCCTCATTCGACCCAGTCTGGATTTGTGTTCTTCGATGTGACGGGGATTTCGTCTCCGCTGGCAGGAGCAAGATTTTATTTGACCGGATTGCGCGATGCCAAAGGCGGGGAGTTGCTGTATTTTGAGATTCCATTTGAGAAGTAGCGTCTAATCACCCTTCCACTGCGACCATGCAGGCTGCCCGTCCCCGTCTTGCCGCTATAATCGCTCTGATATGGTGACCACGCCCGACCTTACCGTGGCAGCTCGCTCCAAGTATGAGCCGGTGATTGGACTGGAAGTACACGTCCAGCTGCTGACGGCCACGAAGATTTTCTGCTCGTGTCCCACCCGTTTTGGAGCTCCCCCCAATTCCAATGTTTGCCCGGTATGTTTAGGAATGCCGGGGGTACTGCCGGTGCTCAACCGGAAGGCAGTGGAGTTTGCCGTGCTGGCGGCGATGGCGCTGAACTGCCGGATTAACGAAACTTCCATTTTTGCGCGCAAGAACTACTTTTACCCGGATCTTCCGAAGGGCTACCAGGTTTCGCAGTACGACAAGCCGCTGGCGGAGTTTGGCAGCATCGAACTCAAGCAGAACGCGGGGAAGAAGATCGGGATCACGCGGATTCACCTGGAAGAAGATGCGGGCAAGAGCCTGCACGAAGGCTTCGGGGCCGCCGCCGAAAAGACGGCCATTGATTTGAATCGGACGGGGGTGCCGCTGATCGAGATTGTCAGCGAGCCCGACATGTCGACGCCCGACGAAGCCTACGAATACCTGACGCTGCTCAAGGAAATCATCCTGTATACGGGGGTGAGCGATTGCAACATGGAAGAGGGGTCGCTGCGCTGCGACGCCAACATCAGCGTGCGCCCGCGCGGGCAGAAAGAGTTCGGGACGAAGACGGAGATCAAGAACGTCAATTCGTTCCGGTTTGTGCGCGAAGCGCTGGAATATGAAATTGCACGGCAGGTCGAGGTGATCGAGTCGGGCGGGAAAATCAGCCAGGAGACGCGGCTCTATAACTCGAGCGAAGGCAAGACGTACGGGATGCGCTCAAAAGAGCAGGCGCATGATTATCGTTACTTTCCGGAGCCGGACTTACTTCCGCTGATGGTGGATGAGAAGTGGAAAGGCGAGATCGCCAAGCAGCTTCCGGAGTTGCCCGAGACCCGGCGCGCGCGCCTGGTGAAGGACTACGGGATTACGGAATACGACGCGGGCGTACTGACATTCTCGAAGGAACTGGCGGATCAGTTCGAGGCGGCAGCGAAGGCGGCGAAGAATCCCAAGCGCGTGGCGAACCTCGTGCAGGGCGAGCTAATGGGACGGCTTAAGGCGAAGGGATTGGAAATCGGGCAGTCGCCGGTCTCGATGCAAGGCGTGGCGATGTCGGCGGATTTGGTCGAGTCGGGAGCGATCTCGGGCAAGATGCTGAAGGACCTGTACGACCTGAGCTTTGAGCGCGGGAAGGATTTTGGGGCCGTGTATGAAGAAGAAGGGCGGCCGGTGCAGTCGTCGGATACGTCGGCGCTTGAGAAGATCATTGACGAGTTGCTTGCGGCGAATCCCAAGCAGGTGGAGCAATACCGGGCTGGGAAGAAGACGATGATCGGATTTTTTGTGGGGCAGGTTATGAAGGCTTCGAAGGGCCAGGCGAATCCTCAGGTGGTGAATGAGGTGCTGGCGAAGAAACTGGAGGGATGAGGGTAGCCTCTACAGGTATGAAAATCCCACAAGGGTCAGCTCCGCCAGTGTCGAAAGACGCGTTTCCTATATGTGATCGGTGCATCGACGAAATTCACGAAGCTCTTCACGAGCCTCCAACGTCAACGTCCAATGAATGAACCTGTATATCATGCAGATCCAGAACCTGAGCACCTTCCTGGACTACTTCGACAAGATCCACCAGCGCACCATGCGGGTCGCGCGCTGCATTCCACCGGCCAAGATTGACTGGACGTATCGAGAGGGACAGTTCACGCTCGGCGACCTGGTACGGCATATTGCGACTATCAATCGTTACATGTATGCGGAAACGGTGTCCGGGCGGCCGAGCCGGTACGCCGGTTGCGGCAACGAACTGGTTGATGGATACGAGCGGGTTGCTTGCGTTTGCCGAGCGGATGCATCGGGAGTCGGTGGAGATTTTTGCCCGGCTTGGTCCGGAAGATTTGAACCGCAAGTGTGCGACCCCGGACGGAGCGTCGATCACGACGTGGAAGTGGATGCGGGCGATGGTGGAGCACGAGGTCCATCATCGGGGGCAAATTTACCTTTACCTCAGCATGTTAGGCATACCGACGCCGCCTTTATACGGGCTGGCTTCGGAGCAAGTTCGGGAACGTAGCGTACAGGACTAGCTGCCGGACAACACCTTCGGTCATCTAAGGGAAGGGTACTGAAGCGGATACTATGGTGGGGAAAGGGTGCAGAAGCGTTCCCGGATAGCCATGAAGATCAAACTGGATCGCATCATCAGTATTGCGACGTTGACCGCGTCGGTGGCGGCGCTGGCGCTGGTACTGAAGAAGCCGACGCCGGTGGCGGAGCCCTTGCCGCCTCCCGCGGTGACGGCGAACGCGCAATCGTTTCAGAGCAAGATCGACCAACTGGAGCAGGCTCGGGCGCAAGGTCAGTCCGGGGCAGAAGTACGCTTGAACGCGCAAGAGATCAGCGCTGCGATGGCGCAGGCCTCGGGAGCGTTGTCGGCCGAGCCGGGTTTGGGGACGGCCGCACCAGGGGGGAGTGGAGCCGGAAGTCCACTTTCCGGCGATCTCGGTGCGGGCGAGCCCAGCGTCAAGGACTACCAGGTGAATTTCGAAGGCGATGTGGCAAAAGGACAGTTCTTGACTCACATTGCCGGGAAAGATGTGTGGGTGACCATGGAAGGGCACCTGGGATCGAAGGATGGATATGCAACCTTCGAGCCGACCAAAATCAAGATCGGCGATCTGGAGGTGCCGGTCTCGCTGGTGAACGATCAGTTGCAGAAGCGGCTCATGGAGCAGCACGATCGCCTGAAGCTTCCGGATAACGTTGGCGGCATTAAAGTCGAGAACGGCGAAGTCGTGGTGTCGAACAAATAGCCTCAAGCCTCGAGGAATCCAGTCTTCGGTTTGTTTCTAATAAACTTCCCGACAAAAAGAGGTTTTGTGTTTGTAACCCGCAGCTCGAGGCTCGTAGCTATTTCGCATTCTTCGCGGCGGGCAGCGCGTTGGCTTGCGCAACTTTTGCGTACCATTGTCCAGATTCCTTGATGGTACGTTTCTGCGTCTGGAAGTCCACGTAGGTCAGGCCGAAGCGTTTGCTGAAGCCCTCCGCCCATTCAAAATTGTCGAGCAAGCTCCAGGCGTGAAAGCCACGAACGTCAGCGCCTTCCTTGATAGCCTGCGCCAGTTCGCTGAGATAACCGTGATAGAAAGCGATCCGGCGGGTATCGTGATCGACGCCATCTTTGCCGGGAGCGTCGGCGAAGGCGCAACCATTCTCGGTAACCTCGATGGGGCGCAGGTAATCTTTCGTGAGACGCATGACGATTTCGTAGAGGCCGTGCGGGTAGACTTCCCAACCCATATCGGTTTTGGGGCCGGTGTTGCCTCCGACCTTGACGTCGACAGGATAAATTTTTGCGATGGGGTTGAGGCTGATCGCCTTAGGGCGAATCGCGGAGACGATGCAGCGGTAATAGTTGTTGACGCCGATGAAGTCGAGCGGAGCTCGGACTTTATCCATGTCGCCAGCCTGAACGCCGAGCATTTCGGGGGTCACACCGACAAATGCTTCCGGGTACGAGCCTTGGAGGGCAGGTTCGAGAAACCAGACATTCTGCCAGCGGTGTGCGCGTTCGGCGGCCTGGTGGTCGGCGGGCGAAGCCGAGGCAGGATGCATGGGAGACAAACTGAAGGCGGTGCCGACGGTCGCTTTCGGACGCACCCCTTTCATGACACGAAATGCCATCCCCTGGGCTAGGTTCACGACGTGGGTGGCGCGAAGATACGCGTCGACGTCGGTGCGGCCGGGCGCGTGGTTCCCGAGAAGGTAGCCCAGGGTTGTAAAGGCCCAAGGCTCGTTGAAGATCATCCACGTTTGGACGCGGTCGCCGAGGGCGGTCATTACGATGTCGGCGTAATCGGCGAAGCGTTGCGCGGTATCACGGTTTGGCCAGCCGCCCGCATCTTCGAGGGCTTGCGGGAGGTCCCAGTGGTAGAGCGTGGCCGAGGGACGAATCTTTGCCTCCAGCAGGGTGTCGACCAGGCGACTGTAGAAATCGAGGCCCTTGGGATTGGGCCTGCCGGAGCCGGAGCCCTGGATGCGCGTCCAGGCAATGGAGAAGCGATAACTCCTGATCTGGAGGCCGCGCATGATTTGAACGTCCTCGCGATAGCGGTGATAGTGGTCGCAGGCGACGTCGGCGGTATCGCCGTTCTTGATTTTGTGGGGGGTGTGCGAGAAGCGATCCCAGATCGATTCGCCCTTGCCATCTTCGTTCCAGGCACCTTCGATCTGATAGGCGGCGGTAGCGGCTCCCCAAAAGAAATTCTTCGGGAACGTGATAGGACCGGCGGGATTCTTCGCGGGGAGGGGGAGAGGGAGCGCAGCACCCAGGGCCGAGGCGGCCGCAACGGACACGGTCGAGCTCAGGAACTCACGGCGCGTCAAGGGAGAGCGGAATCTTTTCATCAGTGAGAGGGCCTTGTCTGTTCCGAGTTCGGGTGCAAACGGAATGATGTTATGGGTAGCGGGGATGGGTCGCTACGCTCCAGGAGGTCAGTTGTGTTTTATAAACTTGCCATCCTTCTTGCCGGTCAGGTCGTTGTACAAGGTTTCGAGGAAGGCGTCGGAAGAGACGAAATCGCCGGAATATTTCTTCCAGGGCTCGAGGACCTTTTCCTGCTTTAGTTGATCGAGAGTCTTCCTCTGCTGAACGCCTTTTTCGACAACCGCCCGGGTGTCGATCAGCATTTTGGTGTAGGTGCGGACGTCATCGAGGTTCGCGAGTTCGCCGTGGCCGGGGATCACCTTCACGTCAGGAGGCAACTTGGGAACAACCTCTTCGAGCGCGGCGATCATGCCGTCCACGCTGCCGCCAGCAGCGAGATCGATGAAGGGGAACCCATAGCGGACGAAATCGTCGCCCATGTGCACCACGTTGGACTTGGGGAAAAAGATGATGCTGTCACCGTCAGTGTGCCCGCTGGGAAAATGCAGGGCGCGGATGTCTTCGCCATTGAGATGAACCGTGACATCGTGATCGAAGGTAAGAATGGGAAGAGCTTCCTTGGGCGCGGGCGGGTGGTCCATGGACATGGAGCCGAGATTGCCTGCAGACCCTCCTGCCTCGAGGCGCTTGCGGACATTGTCGTGGGCAATAATGGGCGCCTGCTTCTGAAAGAATGCATTTCCGCCAGTGTGGTCGCCATGATAGTGAGTGTTGATGATAAAGCGCACGGGCTTGTCCGTAACGCCCTTCAGTGCGGCCTGAATTTTTTCAGCCAAGGGAGCGTACTGGTCGTCGACCACGACGATACCGTCTTCTCCGACGGAGGCGGCAATGTTACCGCCCTCGCCAACCAGCATGTAAACACTGCCGGCCACCTTGCTCACCTTGATCTGAACATGGGTGAAGTCTTTGTCCTGGGCGAGCGGAAATGCGGTTGCGAGCAACAGCACGAGGGCAAGGCTAGCGAGCTTGCGCATGAAATCTCCAAGACTTCGAAACTCGCACGGGATTGTAAATGGTTGGCGAGCGATTGAGTAGGGGATCACGGGCCGGAGGGTGTGCCTTCAAAGAGCGGGAAAAGCTGGTCGGCGCCAGCGCGGTAGACCACCCAGGTGTTGCCCCCATCCGAGATGCGGCGGAAGAGCAGTTCGCCGCGGCCGTCGCCGTCGGCATCAACGGCGTCGATCAACTCGAGTCGCGGCATTTCGTCGAGGTGGCGGGTATCGGTAACGCCGGCATAGAGCTTACGGAGCTCATCGTAAATATTCTTTTTTGCCACCAGGGTCACATAGAAAACGGGCGCTTCCGGCGAGGTTGGAGAAGCGGGCGGAACGTGAGCCATGGCACTGAGGATGAACACGGGTTCATTGGTGTTCCACAAATCAAAAGCGTGAAACTGCACATCATCAAAAGTGGGCTGTGAAACTTTTGCAGCCCCGCGAGCGGAGGCATGAGGCGTCCGATTGGGCGCCGGAAGTACGGGCGCGGTCTGCTTAACCTTTGCGCGGACGGCATCGGCCGCCAGAGCCAGCATCCCCTTGCGGTACTTCTGGTCCTCATCGGACTTCATGTCGTAGAGGTAAGGGCGCGGCTCCGGGCCACCGGCATCGGAGATCGCCGGGATTAGCTGCGTCGCGGGCTTCTTGCTGGAGATTTCAACGGGACCGCCGATCGGCCGGCGTGCCACACCAGTGGATGCGCCCACTTCGGGATGCGCATTACCCAGCGTTTCCGGCTTGCCTCGTCTTAGCACCGGACGGTTGGGATCTTCGTCGTTGGCCGCGGTCGAGGTGGACTCTTCCGGGGGCTTGGGAGCGGGTGCATTTCCGGGCTCGGGGCTCGGGGCAGAGGATGGAGGATTCCCCGGCGCGGGAGCCGACGGTTTCTTGTCGTCGGTGGGAGACGGCGTAGTGGAGGAAGGCGGCGGCGATGCCTGGGCTTGATCGGATCCAGAACGGCGCAGCTTGGGAGGACCTTCGTCCTCACCCATCTTCGGCTTGCTGTCGACGTGGCGCGGCTTCGGTTCCGAACCGGCAGGGCGCCATTTGCCCTCGCCGAACCAGTTGCTGGATCCGGTGCGCATGGCCTCAGCCACCGTGAACAAACCCTGGGGGACACCGGTTTTCTCGGCCTCGTACACGGTCTCGGTCCAGAGCGCGAGAGGCACGGGCGAGGCTTTATAGGCGCCGGCGTCGTAGAACTTGCCGTCCACGACAATGGTGATCGGGATGAGGCGCGCCTTGCCGCCGGGAGACAGTTCGAGCAACCCGAGGGCACGGGGGCCTTTCGTCTGCGTGGTCTTGCGGGCAAGCTGGGCAGTGGTGATCTGCCCGAGCCCGAGAGCCAGCATCACGCAGATGACGGCCCAGCGCGGACTGCGGTATAACCGTGATCGGAATGGAGAGGCAGACATGCTCGACATCAATGATAAAGCCCCGGACATTAAATTAGAGGACGAGAATGGGAAAGAGGTTTCCTTGAAGGACTTCAAGGGTAAAACGGTGGTGCTCTATTTCTACCCGCGCGCCGACACCCCCGGTTGTACCAAGGAAGCCTGCGAATTCCGCGATACCTACAAACAGATGCAGAAAACCGGCGCGGTGCTGCTGGGGGCGTCGCCGGATACTCCCAAGGCCCAGAAGAAATTTCAGGAGAAGTTTCATCTCCCTTTCACGTTGCTGGCCGACGCGGACAAGAAGCTGTGCAACGCCTTCGGCGTGATCCAGGAGAAAAACATGTATGGAAAGAAGGTCATGGGCGTGGTGCGTACGACCTTCATCCTGGGGCCGGACGGGAAAATCAAGCACGTTTTTCACAAGGTGAAACCGGAGGGCCACTCGGAGGAAGTGCTGGCATACTTGAAGCAAGCGGCCTAGCGCCAGGGCCCAAGCTCAAGGACTAGAGCGGGCGGCTTGCTGAGGTTTTATGGCGCGGCTGAAGCCCGGACCTTTAAACAGGCCGAGGAAGGCGCCGAATGGTGGAATGGCGAACCAGCTGACAAGGATGTCCAGTGACTCACCGGGGCAATCATCCCTTCTGACGGCGGCAGGCTTGGGCCAGTTCCCTCCTCTGGCGCGTGACTTCTACGACCGCGATCCGCGGCGGGTATCGCGTGATCTTCTGGGCAAGGTGCTGGTCCGGAGGAATGGACGGAAAGTGTTGGCGGCGCGGATCGTGGAAGTCGAGGCCTACCTCGCAAACGATCCGGCAGCGCATAGCTACGCGGGTCGAACGCTGCGAAATGCGGTGCTGTGGGGGCCTCCGGGGATCTCGTATGTGTATTTCATTTACGGAAACCACTACTGCTTCAATGTTTCGTGTTTGCCGGATGGGGAAGCGGGCGGCGTCCTGTTTCGGGCGTTGGAGCCGCTGGTGGGGCTTGCGGAGATGGCTCGGGCCCGTGGGATGGTCGCCGCAGATGTAAGCGATCGGCGGCGATTGACTTCGGGGCCGGGACGGCTGGCGGAAGCTTTCGGAATTACCCGGTTGCGGGATAACGAGAAGGATCTCACTTCTCCCGCGTCGGATCTGTGGATTGTGGACGACGGAGCACCGCGGCCCCGGGTGAGGATTACAAAGCGCATCGGGATCACAAAGGCGGCGGAGAGACCGCTGCGATACATCATTCCAGGGAATTTGTTTGTATCCGGGAGAAAGGCATAGTTCCGGCTGAGAACAGCTCTAACCGCACAGGCCGCAAAGACCAGGGTGCTAACAGGGGTACCCAGCCTCAGACGCTCTTCGTCCGCCGGAAAGCAACTTTCTTTGCCGTCGACTTCCGGAATACCCACGTAAATGGATTAGGCTTCCAGCACCACGTTGTCGATGAGGCGCGTCGAGCCCACGTAGGCAGCCACCGCGAGCAGAGCGTCCCGCTTAACTTCGGCGACAGGCTCGAGCGACTCCGGGTCTACCACTGACAAGTAGTCGATTCGGACCGAGGGCTCCTCGGCAAGTAGCTGGCGGCCGGCGGCCACGAGTTGCGCGGCCGATCGCTCGCCCTGCTGGAATATCTCCTGCAGCCGCTGGAGGGATCGAGACAGGACCAGCGCCTGTTGGCGCTGTTGCGGGTCGAGATAGGCATTGCGGGAACTCATGGCGAGGCCATCGGGCTCGCGCACGATGGGAGCAACCAGGATTTCGACCGGGATATTCAAGTCGCGCACCATGCGGCGGATGATCGCGACCTGGGCAGCATCCTTCTGGCCGAAGACGGCAAGGTCGGGGGCGACGATGTGGAAAAGCTTGGAGACCACGGTGGTCACGCCGCGAAAATGTCCGGGGCGAGACTGGCCGTCGAGCCGATCGCTTAAGCCTTCCACGTTGACGTAAGTGACTGCCGTAGTGGGGTACATTTCGGCGACGGAAGGGGCAAAAATCAGGTCAACGCCCTCCTTTTCCAGGAGGGCTTGATCCCGGTCGAAGGTACGGGGATATTTGGCGAGGTCTTCGGTAGGGCCGAATTGCAGGGGATTGACGAAGATGGAAACGGTCACGAAGTCGCTTTGCGCTTTAGCGGCACGGACCAGGGAGAGGTGGCCTTCGTGAAGCGCGCCCATGGTGGGAACAAGCGAGAGGCGCTGGCCGGCGAGGTGCGCGGCGTGGCTGGCGGCGCGGATGTCCTTGATGGTCGCGCAGATTTTCATTCGAGCGGTAGCACGCTTGTTTTCGCCACACCGATATACAGGCATGGGGGAAACCCAAAGACAGGTACATTATCCGGCCGGATCGCAAGCATGGCTGACGCGCCCTTTGCCATCTAGCGGCGCATCGCTCGTTTCCGGTCCAGGACCGTTTCCAGCGCTGCTTTCGTTTCCTTCGGGAGATGATACGACTCCGCGTCAGATGGATACTGGCGCGACAGCACATCGGCGCGGAAGGCCTGGACCGCGTGGGTAATTTCGGCGGAGGCATCCCCGTAACGGCGCACGAACTTCGCGGGTTGCTGGAACGTCAGGTTCAGGATGTCGTGGAATACCAACACCTGCCCGTCGCACTCAGGGCCGGCGCCAATGCCAATGGTGGGCGTTTCCACTTCCGCGGTAATCATGGCGGCGACTTCGCGCGGGATGCCTTCCAGGTAAATGCAGGCTACGCCGGCGCGGTCGAGGGCGATCGCATCCCGCATTAGATGTTCGATGGCGGTCAGGTCTTTGCCCTGGACTTTGTAGCCACCCATCATGTTGACCGATTGGGGAGTCAGGCCAATGTGTCCGGCGACCGGGATTTCGGCGTCGATGATGCGGCGAATGAGGTCGGCGCGCTTTTCGCCACCCTCCACCTTGACCGCTTCCGCACCCGCCTCTTTCACGTAGCGCGCGGCATTGCGGACCGCGTCGTCGGGACTGATGTGGTACGAGCCGTAGGGCATATCGGCGATCAAGAGTGCATGCTTGACGCCTCGACGGGCGGCCTTGGCGTGATGCAGCATCTCGTCGATCGTGACCGAAAGCGTGTTTTCATAGCCGAGCATAGTCATCGCAAGCGAGTCGCCGACCAGCACGATGTCGATGCCGGCCTCATCGACCAGGCGTGCACTGGCGTAGTCGTAGGCGGTCAGGCAAGTAATGGGCTGATGCTGGGATTTTTTTTCGCGAAGCGAAGCGACAGTGATCTTGTGGCGAGGTTCGCCGATCGGGGTGAGACTCACGATGTCCTCCAGTGCCCCTCCGGCTAGGCCGGATAGAGCCTGCTACATCTTTCGACCGGAATAGTGTAGATCGAAAAAGCGGCGACGGCTAGTGGCTGATGGAGGGTGGTCGGTGGCCGGCCAAGCTTTACGTGTAAATCGTCTATTTTTATTAACTTAGAGGGGCTGCCGCATCAGAGGGCACCCATGGCCAATGAACCTTAGCCGGCATCAGGCGCTGGCGGCTTCCTGGCTTCCCAGCGGGAGGAAATACTGGGTGCCCTTAATCGGCTCGGTGACTTTGCGGAGAAGTTCTTTGAGATCTTCGTTGTGGTCGACGAAGTCGATTTCGTTGGTGTTGACGATCAGCAGGTCGGACGATGTGTAGTGGAAGAAAAAGTGCTCGTACGCCTTGATTACTTCTTCGAGGTAGTCGTCATTAATGGCTTTTTCACCGGGAGCATTTTTCTTTTTGAGCCGCTTCTTTAACACTTCGGGAGTGGCCTGCAGGTAGATGACGAGATCAGGAGTGGGCAATTGCTCGCGGAAAAAATTGTAGTAGCGGTTGTAGGTTTCCAGTTCCTGGTCACTGAGGTTCAGACAGGCGAACAGCTTATCCTTCTCGAAGATGAAATCCGCTACCACGGTTTTCTGCGAACGGGCGCCGAGATCGAGGGAACGCAATTGTTCGAAACGGCGGACAAGAAATGCGAATTGTGCCTGGAAGGCGGCCCCGCGTTCGCCGTCGTAGAACGATCGCAGGAAGGGGTTTTCCTCCGGCTCGATGACGCGCTGGGCGTTTAAACGTTCGCCGAGAATGCGGGCGAGGGTGCTCTTGCCGACTCGGATGGGACCTTCGACTGCGATGTAGCGGGGACTCTCGAAAAGATTCGCCATGGGCTCGGGGAAACTACTGCAGAATATCCCGAGCGAGGGCGGGGCGCAATTGCGGGAAAAGTTAACAGGGGAAGCCGCGGTTTCGGTTGGGGTTGAGGGTAAGGACGGCTCGCAGAAGAGTACTGAGGGGCGAATGTCGCGGGCACATTCGAGGCCGACAGACGAGTGCGGCGCATTTACAATCGCAGCAACATGCTTGGTCCTGTCATTGGCGCCGGTGTAGCCGCAGCTGCGGGCTGGGCGGCGTATCACTCGATGGCTCCGTGGGCGCAAGGTTTCGGCGAGACGTTCGTCGGCGGGCCCACGGCCGCAAAACAAATTGCGCTCACTTATGACGATGGGCCCAATGATCCGCACACCCAGCGCCTGATGGAAGTGCTGGCGGAGCATGACGTGCGCGCGACCTTTTTTGTGATTGGCCGTTATGTGGAGCGGCGTCCCGACATCGTGCGGGAGCTGCTGAAGGCCGGGCACGTACTCGGCAACCACACTTTCACCCATCCCCACCTGGCGGTTTCGGGCGCAGTTGAAACGCGGAACCAGCTGGAAGAATGCCAGCGCGCAGTCGAGGAGGCGACGGGAGAATCTCCACGGCTGTTCCGCCCACCCTTCGGCGGGCGCCGCCCCCACACCCTGCGGATCGCGCGCTCGCTGGGGCTCGATACCATTATGTGGAACGTGACAAGTTGGGACTGGAAGGCGCCGCCGGCAGCGAAGATTGTGGGGACATGCTCGCGGCAAATGCGGGGCGGGGATGTGATCCTGATGCATGACGGCAGCCACATTGCGATGGGGGCCGACCGCTGGCAGACAGTCGTGGCGACTCACCTGTTGATTGAGAGCTGGAGAGCGAAGGGATACGAGTTCGTGACGGTGCCGGAAATGATGGGAGCAGTCGGCGGTCGTCAGGCGGCCGTTATCAGCTAGGCCAGTCGTTGCTGGCCAGGCGTGGGCCAGCAGGACTATCTGGCTAGGCCATAACCATAGCGAAGGCTTGCTTGGCGGCGGCGATGGTCTTCTTCACGTCCTCGTCGGTGTGAGCCGCGCCCAGGAATGCCGCCTCGTACTGCGAGGGCGGCAAGTAGACGCCGCTGTCGAGCAAGTTGCGGAAGAAGCGTCCGAAGGCTTCGGTGTCGGATTTTGCCGCCGAATTCCAATCGGTAACCGGACCGGGCGTGAAGAACCAGGTAAACATCGAGCCGATGCGGTTATACGTGAGGGGCACGCCCGCGGCCTTGGCAGCGGCTGCCACGCCAGTCACCAGTTCAGCGCTCAGTTTGTCGAGCCTGGCGTAGACGTCTTTGTGTTCTTTCAAGTAATGGAGCTGGGCATAGCCAGCGGCCATGGCGAGGGGATTTCCGGAAAGCGTTCCCGCCTGATACATCGGTCCCAGCGGCGCCACCAGGTCCATGATTTCCGACGGGCCGCCGTAGGCGCCTACGGGCAGGCCACCTCCGATGATCTTGCCCATGGTGGTGAGATCGGGCTGAATCGCGTAAAGCTCCTGGGCGCCGCCGAAGGCGAGGCGAAATCCGGTCATGACCTCGTCGAAGATCAGCAGGGCGCCGTCATTCGAGGTCAGGGCGCGCAAGGCTTCGAGGTAGCCGCGGGCAGGAGGAACACAGCCCATGTTGCCCACGACCGGTTCGACGATCACGCAGGCGATCTGCTGCTTGAATTTTTTGAAGGCTTCTTCGAGGGCGTCGGTGTCATTGTAAGGCAGGGCTAGCGTGAATTGGGTGAACTCCTCGGGAACGCCCGCGGAGCCAGGGATGCCGAGCGTGGCGACGCCCGAGCCGGCCTTCACCAGCAGGGCGTCGGCGTGCCCGTGGTAACAGCCTTCAAACTTCACGATGTATTTGCGCTTGGTAGAGGCGCGCGCCAGGCGGATCGCGGACATGGTGGCCTCGGTGCCCGAGCTCACGAAGCGCACCTTCTGCATGTGCGGGAAGGCCGAGATGACGACCTCAGCCAGATCCAACTCCGCCGGCGTGGACGCTCCAAAACTGGTGCCGTTGCGCATGGCCGAGCTCAAGGCTTCCAGGACCACGGGTGCGGCGTGTCCGAGAATGAGCGGGCCCCAGGAGCCGATGTAATCGATGTACTCGTTGCCGTCGGCGTCCCAAATATGCGAGCCCAGGCCTCGGACCACGAAGAGCGGATCGCCACCGACCGCCCGAAAAGCGCGTACCGGGGAGTTCACTCCGCCCGGGATCATCATTTCGGCGCGTTTCTGGAATTTTCGGGATTGCTCGAGTTTGCGAGCCATGGGACCTCCTCGCAGTTCCTTGAAGAAATAACTATAGCAGTGCATGCCGGGCGGCGGCGGAGCGCGTCATCACTGGACGCTGTGACAGGGCGCGGGCGATTTTCACGAGATTTTCACGCGCGGGCAACATGCCAGAAACATGGGAGGCATACTTTCGAGGCATCAGTTGCCCTTCTAACCGGGAGGGTTCTTGCAGGACGGCTTCGGGGGCTCCGGGCTGTCCTGTTTTTATTTGATCTTTCTTTCAAAAGCTTTCACCGCAGAGGACGCAGAGAAAGGCCGCAGAGGACGCCGGAAAAGCCGGAGAGGACAAGATCCGCTTGGGTACTTCCCTGCCTTCTAGCTTTCGACCTTCACGCCTCTCCAGAACGCCAGGTAGCCCTTGATCTGCTTGGCCGCGGGTTTCGGCTCCGGGTAATACCACGCTGCGTTTGGGTTACGCTTTCCATTGACTTCAACGTCGTAATAACTGGCAAGGCCTTTCCACGGACAGGTGGTGTGCTGGTCGCTGGGCTTGAAGTACTCAGCTTTGATCGCGTCCGGAGGAAAATACTGGTTGCCCTCCACTTCAATCGTCCGATTGCTCTCCGCCAGAACGGTGTTTTCCCAGATTGCTTTTGCCATAATGCCCATTTAGATTCCTGGGGCAGGCCTACGGTTTCAAACATGGCAACCTTTGTGGGGACTGAAAATTACAACGGCCACTCGATGGTCGGCACGCTTCGTAAGGTGATGGTTTGCTCGCCGCAAGCCGCGGGGTGGAATTTGGCTGATCGGGTCAAGCAGTGCGGCGATCTGGGGTTCCCGCGCCCGCCGGTTTTCAGCGTCGCGGAGGAACAGCATCGCAAGCTGTGCCAGATTCTGGAGGCGGCGGGAGCGGAAGTGGTACTTCTGCCTGGCTCGGCAGAGCTGACGCTGGACGCCGTATACACCCACGACGCATCGCTGCCCACAGACTTCGGCTTGATTGCGATGCATCCCGGCAAGAGGAACCGGGTGGAGGAAGCGGCGCAGCACCGCGACTTCTGCCGTGGGTTGGGGATCCCGACGCTCGGCGAGATCATGGCGCCGGGGAAAACGGAAGCCGGTGACATGGTGTGGATCGACGCGCAGACGCTGCTGGTGGGCCGTGGATACCGGACAAATTCTGATGGCATTCAGCAGATGCGGGACCTGCTCAGGCCGCACGGCGTGGAGGTGTTGGCGGCGCCCTTGCCGTATGGTCCAGGGCCGGGGGCGTGCCTGCATCTGATGTCATTGTTCAGCGTGCTCGACGAAAATACGGTGTTGGCGGATTTGCCATGGCTGGCTGTCGAGACTGTCGAGTTGCTGAAAGCCCGCGGCTACAAGTTTATCGAGATCGATTCGTCGGAACGGGAATCGCTTGCGGTCAATGTGCTGGCGCTCGGACAGGGGCAAGTGGTGGCCATCGAGGAAAATACGTCAACCAACCAACGCCTGCGGGATGCCGGCTTCGACGTTCACACCTTCCCGGGCTCGGAAATCTGCATTAACGGAGCGGGCGGCCCCACGTGCCTGACTCGGCCGCTGCTGCGGTCTGATTCGTAGGGTCAAAGTGGAATCAGCGGGCGATTCAACCGCTTGGGCAGGTTAGGAAGATCTTCGAACCGCAGGGAACGGGTGTGGCCTGGCGCAGAGAGCCTTTCACCGCAAAAATGCAAGAGAGGTGGCACGGGGCAACGAGAAAGCTTGCCCAGGCGGATGGGATGATCCTTCGCGTTGCGCCTTTCCCGCGATTGCGGTGACTGCCGCAAGCTGCACCGGGGTTTGTTTCACGGCTCGGCGGGAGTTCGCACTGCGCTGTTAGAATAAGAGAGCAATGGCCCTACCATTCGTTCGCGAACTCTTCGCGGACGTCGAAAAATTGCCTGCTTTCTCGCGTGTAGCCTCCCACATCAAAGAGGGTACCGGGCGCATCAGTGTGTCCGGACTGACGCCGACTGCCAAAGCACTTCTTCTCGTCCTTCTCCAGAAGCACAGCGGGCGTCCGCTGATCGTAGTGGTGTCGGACAATCGTGCCGCCGAGGACCTGGTGCCGGTATTGCAGGGGTTTGCGGAACTCACGGGGTCGGCCGAACCGGGGTCGATCGTGGCCTTGCCCACGCGCGACGTCCTGCCGTTCCAGAATCTTTCTCCGCACCCGGAAATTCAGGAAGAGCGCGCCACCGCCCTATGGAAGATCGCGACCGGTGCGGTGTCGCTGGTGGTTGCTCCCATTGCCGCGACGACGATCCGGCTGGCCTCGATGGAGTACTACACCGACCTTGCGCGCACGATCCGCCGCGGGGAGACGTTCGACACGGAGCCCTTGCTCCAGCACCTGAACACGGTGGGCTACGACGCGACGGATGTGGTCGAGATGCCCGGCCAATACGCTTTGCGCGGCGGGATCCTCGACGTGTATTCGCCCGAGACGGACCGCCCGGTGCGCATCGAATTCTTCGGCGATGAGGTGGAGTCCATCCGGAAGTTTGATCCGGCCTCGCAGCGCTCCTCCAGCCCGCTGGACGAGGCGCTGCTTCTGCCGCTCACGGAGACCCCGGTGCGGGAGGATCTGCTGGGGGCGATTCACGTGCGCCTGTCGGGCAAGCGGATCACGGGAAACGAAGAAGTGATCGAGCAAGCAGTGCGCTCGGGCGGGGTCACGGTGTTTCCGGGATGGGAATTTTACGCGCCGGTCGCCCGGGAAAGTCGCAGCTTGTTCGATCTGCTGCCGCATGGGCTGGTGTTCGCCGACGAACCCGAAAATCTGAAGCGGGAGCTTGAGCGGACCTGGACGCGGATTGAAGAGGCCCACGAGCGCAGCGGGATCGGCAACCTGGTCCGGCCCACGGATCTTTACTTGCCGCCAGAGCAGTGGTGGCAAGGCCTGGCGGCATTGCCGGGCGCCGACCTGGGGCATCTTGGGGAGACACGCCCCGAGGAGCTCGAAGCTTCCGTGCAATTTCCATCGCAGCCCGCGCCGCGGTTTCATGGCTCCATTCCCGCGATGCTGGAAGAGGTACAAAAATTGACGGCGAGCGGCAAGAACGTGGTGTTTGCCGCGCCCAACACCGGGGAAATTGAGCGCCTGGCCGACATCTTCACCGAGTACAACGTCTCGTTCCGCCTGGGGAGCCGTACCCGCGGGGGCGAAAGTTACGCGGATGAGACCGCTTATTTTTCTGGCGATATGCTGACAACCACCCTGGTGAAGGCGTACTTGCCCGATGGGGCAATTTTCCCCGACGCCAACCTCGCCATCTTCGGAGCGCGCGACCTGTTCGATGAATCCGAACTGGTGGCCTCGCGGCCGCAGCGGCAAAAGTCGAAGGTTTCGGCGTTCTTGTCGGATTTTCGCGACCTGCAAGTGGGTGACTACGTGGTTCACGTGGAGCATGGCATCGCGCAATACCACGGGCTCAAGGAAATCAACCAGGGGGATGGTCCGGCGGAATTCATGCTGCTGGAGTTCGCCGAGGCCGCGCGACTCTATGTGCCGCTGACTCGCCTTGACCTGATCCAGAAATATCGCTCCGCCGAGGGTGCCAAGCCGGTGCTCAGCCACCTGGGCACAGCCACCTGGGCCAAGACCAAGGCTCGGGTACGCAAGGCCATGAAGGACATGGCCGATGAACTGCTGAAGCTGTACGCGCAACGGCAGATGGCGCAGGGCCACGCCTTCCCCGGCGACACCGAGTGGATGAAGGAGTTTGAAGATGCTTTCGAGTTTACCGAGACCGAAGATCAGGCGCAGGCCATTGTCGATGTGAAGAGCGACATGGAGTCGGGCCGTCCCATGGACCGCCTTTTGTGCGGGGACGTGGGTTATGGCAAGACCGAAGTGGCCATGCGCGCGGCTTTCAAGGCCATCAGCGACAATAAGCAGGTTGCCATTCTGGCGCCGACCACGGTGCTCGCCTTCCAGCACTACGAGACGTTCAAGCAACGCTTTGCCGCGTTTCCAATCAGCATCGAGATGATCAGCCGCTTCCGTTCCCCCAAGCAGCAGAAGGAAATCCTGCAGAAAGCGGAAGCGGGAAAGATCGACATCCTGATCGGCACACACCGGATCTTGTCGAAAGACATCAAGTTTTCAGATCTCGGCTTGCTGATTGTGGACGAGGAGCAGCGTTTCGGCGTGCGCCACAAGGAGAGGCTGAAGCAGATGCGCAAGCAGGTGGACGTGCTGACCATGTCGGCCACGCCGATTCCGCGCACGCTGCACATGTCGCTGGTGGGTTTGCGCGACATGAGCGTGATCGAAACGCCGCCGAAGGACCGCATGGCGATCCAGACGGTGGTGGCGAACTGGGACGAGAAGCTGATCCAATCGGCGCTGGAGCAGGAACTGGAACGCGGGGGCCAGGTTTACTTTGTGCATAACCGGGTGGACAGCATCTGGGAGATAGCGGCGAAGCTGCAGACGCTGGCGCCCAAAGCCCGCATTCTGGTGGGCCACGGGCAGATGTCGGAGACCGAACTGGAAAAAGTGATGTTGAAATTCATGCATCATGAAGCCGATATCCTGGTGGCGACCACGATCATCGAGAACGGCCTCGATATTCCGCTGTGCAACACCATCGTGATCAACCGCGCCGAGCGCCTGGGGCTTTCCGAACTGTATCAACTGCGCGGCCGTGTGGGGAGGTCCGACCGGCGCGCGTATGCATACCTGCTGTTGCCCTCGGAGATCGAGCTGACGCCGATTGCGCGGCGCCGGCTGGCGGCGTTGAAAGAGTTCTCCGACCTGGGGGCTGGCTTTAAAATCGCGGCGCTCGACCTGGAGTTGCGCGGCGCCGGCAACATGCTGGGAGGGGAGCAGAGCGGGCACATCGAAGCGGTGGGCTTCGAGCTGTACACCCAGATGCTGGACCGGGCGGTGCGTGAGTTGAAGGGAGAGATGCCGGAGGAGGAGGTCGCCACCCAGCTGAATCTGGGATTAAATATTCGCATTCCCGGCGAGTACATTCCGGAGGAGAACCAGCGCCTGCGGATGTACAAGCGGGTGGCAGGGGTGGAGCGCGAAGCGCAACTGCACGACGTGCGCGCCGAGCTCATCGACCGCTACGGGGAGCCGCCGCTGGCGGTGCGCAACCTGCTTGATTACGCCGAACTGAAACTGGCCGCGGTGCGGGTCGGGGTGAATGCCATCGAGCGCAAGCGCGACCAGATCAGCATCAAGTTCCGACAGACGGCGACGGTCGATCCCGAGCGCCTGGCTCGCTTCGTGGCTTCGCAGCGTGGCACGCAATTCAGCCCCGACGGGACGCTGAAATTCGTGCAGAAAGCTGCTGCCGCCGAGGAAGTGCTCAGTCATCTCAAACATCTGCTCGAAGAACTGGCCAGCGCCGCGACGCCTGCCTGAAGCGTTGGCGAACCTGCAGGCATCTAAGGCTGCATAAATCGTTCTGGTGGAGGCATTCATGAGTGTAGATCAGACTTCCGTTGGCACCGCTGAGCGGCCTCAGGTTTCAGATGAAACTACCAGCGGCTACGCCGCTTTGACGGCGAAAGCACGACTTGCGCCGTTCTCGTTTGCAAGGCGCAAACCCCGCGAACACGACGTTCTCATTGACATTGAATACTGCGGGATTTGCCATTCCGATATTCACCAGGCCCGTGACGAGTGGGGCGAGGCCATCTTCCCCATGGTTCCGGGACACGAGATTGCCGGCACGGTGAAGGCGGTCGGCGCGAAAGTGAGCAAATTCAAGGTCGGGGACCGCGTCGGCGTCGGCTGCTTTGTGGATTCCTGCCGCACATGTCCCGAATGCCGCCGGGGACTCGAGCAATATTGTTCGGTGCGCACGTCGTGGACCTACAACGGTCGTGAAAAAGATGAGACGCCCACCTACGGCGGGTATTCGGAGAAGATCGTTGTGGATGAGAACTACGTGCTGCGCATGCCGGAAAATCTGCCGCTGGACGGCTGCGCCCCGCTGCTGTGCGCCGGGATCACGCTCTATTCTCCGCTGAAGCACTGGCAGGCAGGTCCGGGCAAGAAAGTCGCGATCATCGGGATGGGCGGCCTCGGCCACATGGGTGTCAAACTGGCACATGCCCTGGGCGCCGAGGTCACCGTGTTCAGTCAGTCCCTGCGCAAGCAACCAGACGGGAAACGGCTGGGGGCGGATCATTTCTACGCGACTTCCGATCCCGAAACTTTCACGAAACTGGAAAAGTACTTCGATCTCATCATTAACACGGTTTCCGCCGAGATGGACTGGAATCAGTACCTGAAACTTCTGAAGGTCGACGGAACCATGGTGGTAGTGGGAATTCCAGAAAAAGAGAATGCAGTTGCGGCGGCATCGCTCGTGACCGGACGGCGCAGCCTGGCCGGTTCGGCGATCGGGGGCATCCAGGAAACCCAGGAAATGCTCGATTTTTGCGGCCAGCACAATATCGTCAGCGACATCGAGGTGATTCCGATCCAGAAGGTGAACGAAGCCTTTGAGCGCGTGCTGAAAAGCGACGTGCGGTACCGCTTTGTCATCGACATGGCTTCGCTCAAGGGACGTTGAGCGTGGATGGAAGCCCAAGGCCGCCATCGTTCCGTGGCGGCTTTTTTCTCCGGATTTGACGCGGGCTGAGTGCCTCAGGCTGTTTTGTCGGCAAGTGTCTGTGCTTCTTGGGCCTAGACGTCGATTCATGTCTCCCGAGCCGAGTTCCATTACAGGAAATTCCGGAACGGACTAAGGGGAATGGTGCTTCGCGGAAGCTTACTTCTGCTGTTATCGTGATCGGTTATTATCGTGGACCGTAAGCTAGCCGATGAATGGAGCACGCGCCCGCCAGCGGGTGTCCTGTTTTCCACGAGTCGTCCATCACTGAGAAATGAGACGCGCCACAGGATTGGCGGCGTCACCGTGGGTTTCGGTTCGGGCCAGGTGTTTTCTGCAGCTCGACAGAACGAGCCATTATTATGCCGATGAAAGTCTGTAAAGCGGTATTCCCCGCAGCCGGTCTGGGCACACGCTTTCTGCCTGCCACCAAGGCACAACCCAAGGAAATGCTGCCCATCGTCGATAAGCCCATTATCCAGTATGGCGTGGAAGAGGCGCTGGCAGCGGGATGCGACCAGATCATCATCGTAACCGGGCGCGGGAAGCAATCGATTGAAGATCACTTCGACGTCAGCTATGAACTCGAGAAGATGCTCGAGGAGCGGAAGAAGACCGACCTGCTGAAGATCGTGCATTCGATCTCGGACATGATTCACCTGGCCTACGTCCGGCAAAAAGAAGCGCTGGGATTGGGGCACGCGGTGCTGATGGCGCGCGAACTGGTGGGCCAGGAAGCCTTCGCGGTGTTGCTGGCCGACGACATCATTGATGCGGAGGAGCCTTGCCTGAAGCAGATGATGCGGGTATTTGAAGAGACGCAGTGCTCGGTGGTCGCGACCCAGATCGTAGAGGGGCCGAGTATCTCCGCCTATGGCGTGCTCGATGTGAAGCCTGCGGATGGGCGGTTTGGCGGGCGCCTGTTCGAGGTGAATAACATGGTCGAGAAGCCCAAGCCGGAGGATGCTCCGTCGAAACTGGCTATCATTGGCCGCTACATCCTCACGCCCCGGGTCTTCGAAATTCTGGCTGACACGCCACATGGTTCGGGGGGAGAGCTGCAACTGACCGATGGATTGAAGGGATTGCTGAAGGAGCAGCGCATCTACGCGTATGTCTACGAAGGCCGGCGATACGATGCGGGGGACAAACTCGGGTTCCTGAAGGCCACGGTGGAACTGGCTTTGAAGCGGCCGGAACTGGGAGAGCAGTTCCGGGAATATCTGAAAGGGTTAAAGCTCTAGGCTGATGAATCTGGTGGAGTGGAAGCTGGTGGTGCGAAGCTCAGCGAACATATCAGCCTTGCAGCGGTACCAACTTTAGCGGCCGGCCTGAGGAACTACGAAAGTGCCGGTTCCTTTACACATTCTGTGCGCTTCACTCCTTCCTGTTCGCTCCATCACTTGGCTTTCATTTCTTCACATCGCTTAGGTCACTCCATTACCTTGCTCAGGATGAAGTCGTGGGTCCAGTCCTGTTTGAAGCCGTGTTGGCGCAGGAAGGTGGCGAGCTGTCCGCGATGATGGATGCTGTGCATCACGACCTGCATCAACATTTTTCGTTTGCTGGCCTTGAAGTCTCGAAAGCCTAGTGGCACGGGCCTGGTCCACTCCTCGCGCGGGGCTGTGGCGATGAACTGCTGGAGTTTTCCCTGCGCTGTCACGCTGATCTCAAACAACTCCTCCAGTGTTCCATGTGGCAGGTTCTGGTAATCCACATTTGCTTCGTCGAGCACCCGGTTGGCGAAGAACAACTCGGTCGTGAAGATGTGGAATAGCAGTTTGCGCACCGTGCCTGCGCCGGCTACATCGCAGGGCAGTTCGAGCGCAGCCGGATGTTCGGCGAACCAGCGCTTCCAGTGGTCGTTTTCGTCCGCATTGTAGGCGAGCAGGTCCGCGAATTGGATGCCGGGATCCATGGAATCTCCTTGGACCTGGCGGTCCATAGCCAGGAGTGTGCCGCCTTAGGCTCAGGAAGTCCGGGCGGCCTTCAATTTTTTTGACTTCTCTTCCACGCCGCGTGCGAGTTTGTCCTTATGCGCGTCGAGCTTTTTGGCAATCGCGGAGTCGGAGAGCCCGATCATCTGGGCGGCGAGAATGCCGGCGTTGGTGGCGCCGGGCTTGCCGATCGCAACCGTTGCCACCGGGATGCCCGCGGGCATCTGAACGGTAGCAAGCAGAGAATCCATGCCCTGCAGCGAGGTGGATGGGATGGGCACGCCGATCACAGGAAGAGTGGTGTGGGCCGCAATGACTCCGGCCAGATGCGCTGCGCCTCCGGCCCCGGCAATGATCACGCGCACACCGCGGCCGGCCGCCTGGCGTGCGAAATCGGCCGTGCGGTCAGGCGAACGGTGGGCCGAGGTCACGTCCATCTCATAGGAGATGCCGAATTCCTCCAGGGCCTTGCCGGCCTCGCGCATGATCTCGAGATCGGAATCGCTGCCCATGACGATAGAAACGAGTGGCTTATTCATCTTCACCTCAAAAAGGTATGGCTGAAACCGGAAATCGCGGATCTACTTCTTTACAGCCCGCGCCGCAATATCTTTGCGGTAGTGCATGCCTTCGAAGCCAATGTTCGAAACCGCCGCGTAAGCACGGTCGAGGGCGCGGTTGAGGTCCGGAGCTCGAGCGGTTACACCCAGAACTCGTCCGCCGGATGTGAAATAGACATCATCGCGCTTGCTAGTGGCGGCGTGAAAGACCTTGACGCCCTCCATGGAGGACGCGCTTTCGAGTCCGGCGATCTTCTTGCCCGCCTCAAAGGTTCCGGGATAGCCGCCGGAGGCGATGACCACGCAGACGGAGGAGTCGGTCGACCAGCGGAAGTCGCCATCACTGACGCGTCCCGCCACCGAGGCCTCGAGAGCCTCCACGAGGTCGCTTTCAAGCCGCATCAGAATCGGTTGCGTCTCAGGGTCTCCGAAACGGCAGTTGAACTCAAGGACGATCGGGCCACGCGCGGTCATCATCAGGCCACAGTAAAGGACGCCTTTGTACTCGGCGCCTTCGGCCTTCATGCCGGCGACAACCGGCTCGGCGATATGGTGCACGAGCCAGTCGCGCATTTTGTCGTCGACAATAGTGGGCGTGGAATAGGCGCCCATGCCGCCGGTGTTGGGGCCGGAGTCGCCGTCACCGACGCGCTTGTGATCCTGAGCGGCGACCAGGGGGACGACGCGCTCGCCATCGCTGAACACCAGGAAGGAAAGTTCCTCGCCGGTCAGACACTCTTCGAGCACCACCAGGGAGCCGGCGGAGCCCACCATTTTGCCGCTCAACATGTCGGAAGCAGCCGCCGCGGCTTCCTCTTTGGTTTTGGCGATGACGACGCCCTTGCCGGCGGCGAGGCCGTCGGCCTTGACGACGACGGGGGCGTGGAAATGAACCAGGGCGGCGCGCACTTCGTCGACCGAGTTGCAGATCGCGTAGTGGGCGGTGGGAATGTGGTGGCGCTGCATGAACTCTTTGGCAAAGCTCTTACTGGACTCGAGCTGCGCCGCGGCGCGGGTTGGGCCGAAGGTGGGCCATCCCCGCCGCTGGAACTCGTCGACCACTCCCAGGGTGAGCGGGAGTTCGGGACCGACGACGGTCAAATCCGGCTGCAATTGGGAGGCGAGAGCCACCAGCGAGTCGAGATTTTTGACATCGGCGGGCAAGCACTCAGCGTCGAGGGCGATGCCCCCATTGCCGGGTGCGCAGTACAGTTTGGTGACGCGCGGAGACTGCGCCAGTTTCCAGACAAGCGCGTGCTCGCGACCGCCACCACCAATGACCAGGACCTTCATAGCTCGGGACAGTCAAGGGTAGGGGGAGTGGGGAGCGATGTCAAACCCGGCGAGACGGTTTCACTACAGAGACACAAGCAGACGAAGCGGGTTCGGGAGCCGCCCACTATCCCAGCCAGATGCCAACCGATCGCGGATGGCTGTACCGGTTGATGGCTGGGAGCATCACTTCTGAGTTAACTGCACTTAACTTCGCCGTATAATCCCGACGATGATCACCGTTTCAAAAGAAGACTACCTCAAGGCAATCCTGGAAGCTGAGAGCGAGGGCGAGACGGTCATCTCGGCAACGCTCGCCCACTGGCTGAAGGTTTCTCCTCCAGCGGTGACGATGGCCTTGCGGCGTTTGAAGAAGGACGGCTTTGTCCGCGTGCAGGCCGACGGCAATGTGCGTCTGACGGCAGCGGGGCGCAAGATCGCGCGCCGCTTGACCCTGCGCCATCATCTGATTGAGCGGATGCTGGCAGAAGTTTTCGGGATGGAATGGTACAAGGTGCACGACGAGGCGGAGCGTCTGGAACACGCAGTTTCTCCCGACTTCGAGGCCAAACTACTGGCGCGCCTGGGGCGTGGGCGTCCTTGCCCACACGGCAACCTCAGCGAGCAGGAAAGTCCCGCGAGCCGCCGCCGACGCGGGTTGCTCCTCATGTCGGAAGCTGAGACGGGTAAGCACTACTTGGTTAGCGGCATCTACGAACGGGACCGGCGTCTGCTGGAGTTTTTGGAGGCGCGCGGCATCCGGCCCGGAGTGAAACTTGATCTGGTGGAACGCAACTACGACCAGACCCTATCGGTGCGCACTGCCGCGGGAGCCGTCATTTTGGGGCGCCTGTCGACAGAGAGGGTTTGGCTGTCGCCCGCTCCCTGATTCCCTCAGTCCTGGATTAACTATAGCTAATTCCGCATAGTGTACACTGGTTTCCACCCGGAAGGCTTTCGGTGCCGGACGGTGGCGGAGTGAGTGGCAGATGAAGAGCACAGATGAGCGGGGGCAGGTGCGCACGCCGGACGGTGGCCGCCCACCGGTGGCGACCGCTTCGAATGCCGGCGATCATGTGTCGCTCGAAGGCGTGCACAGTTCGGTCGGAGTCCCACACCACGAAGCAGGTTTCTGGCAGCAGTGGAGAGCATTCGTTGGGCCTGCAATTTTAGTCAGTGTCGGCTACATGGACCCGGGAAACTGGGGAACCGACCTGCAGGGCGGCGCGCAGTTCAAGTACGGCCTGCTGTGGGTGGTGGCGCTTTCCAGCCTGATGGCGGTTTTCATGCAAGTGATTTCGGCCCGGCTGGGAGTGGTGACGGGCAAGGACCTGGCGCAGTGTTGCCGCGACTGGTATCCGCGGTGGACGCGCTGGCCGAACTGGCTGATGAGCGAACTGGCGATCGGTGCCTGCGATCTGGCGGAGGTGCTGGGGAGCGCGGTGGCTCTGAACCTGCTGTTCCATATTCCGTTGTTCTGGGCCGTGGTGGTGACGGGGTTGGACGTGCTGCTGCTGCTCGCCCTGCAGAGCTTCGGGATGCGGACGATCGAGGCGGTGGTGGTGCTGCTGGTCGCGACCATCGCGGTCTGCTATTTCCTCGAAATTTTCATTCTTCCGCAAACGCAGCCCAGTTTTCGGGAGATGGGACGAGCGCTGCTGACGCCCCATTTCCGCCAAGCCGGCATGATCTACGTGGCCATCGGAATCATTGGGGCGACGGTCATGCCGCACAACCTGTACCTGCACTCGGCGCTGGTGCAGAGCCGAAGGTTTCAGAAGGATGAGCCCTCCATCCGGCGGGCGGTGCACTTCAATACGCTCGACTCGGTGGTGGCTCTGTCGATCGCTTTTTGCGTGAACGCCGCCATCCTGGTGCTTGCGGCAACGGTGTTCTTCGGGAAGGAAAGTGTGACGGTCTCGGGGGGCCAGTTGATCCAGTTCGCCCCGGGCAGCGATTGGATCCGCGTCGCTTACCTGACCCTGGCTCCGCTGCTGGGCACGGCTTTCGCCAGCACGCTGTTTGCGGTGGCGCTGCTGGCAGCCGGACAGAGCAGCACCATTACGGGGACGCTCGCCGGGCAGGTGGTAATGGAAGGCTTCATGCATTGGCGGATCAGGCCCTGGGTGCGGCGTCTGATCACGCGCAGCCTGGCGATTCTGCCGGCGGTTCTGGTGATCGGAGTGCACGGAAACGGCAGCGTCACCGACCTGCTGACCCTCAGCCAGGTAGTGCTGGCTCTGCAACTTCCCTTCGCGATGTTTCCCCTGCTGCACTTCACCAGTTCCGGCAAACGCATGGGGCGGTGGAAGAATGGCTGGTTTCTGCTCTTCGCCGGTTGGGCGAGCGCTATTCTAATCACTTGCCTGGACCTGTATGGGCTGACGGATTCGCTGAAAATTGCGTGGCAGGTGATCCGAGGCGGATGAAACCCGGAAATCCGGAGACGACAACCATGTACGACACCATTCTGGTGACTTTGGACGGCACTTCCAGCGACCGCGCGATTATTGACCACATCAAACAGCTTGCGGAGCTGGCACACAGCCGATTGGTGTTGCTTCATGTGGCCGATGGATGGGCAGCGAGGACCTATGGTTCAGATGCAGTGAGCTCCGAGATCGCCGAAGATACCGCGTACCTGCAAGAGGTGCGGACAGAGTTCCAGTCGCTGGGCATTTCTGCGGAGACGGAACTGGCTTATGGGGACCCGGCCAGGGAGATCATCCGCTGGGTCGAGGAGAAGGGGTGTGATCTGGTAGCCATGAGCACGCATGGCCATCGCTTCCTGGCAGACCTTTTCCTGGGCACGACCGCAAGTCGAGTGCAGCACCGCATCAGCGTGCCAGTGCTGCTGCTACGCGCGAAGTGAGCGGCGTGGAATTCAAGGCGGGAAGGCGCGGCACCTGTCGATGATCTGATTTCGCCTGCGCCTCGTTCTGGCGCAGCACTACGCAATCCCCGCCAGAACGACTAAACTAATAAAGATATGAACAGCTTCAACAGTCGCTCCGCCCTCAAAGCCGGTGGCAAGGAATACACGATTTACCGTCTGGACGCACTCGACCGGCAAGGCATCTCCACGAAGCATTTGCCGTATTCGCTGCGCATCCTGCTCGAGAATCTACTGCGGACCGAGGACGGCCGGAATGTGAGCAAGGAAGACGTGCGGGCGCTGGCAGGCTGGAACCGCCGGTCGAAGCCCGACAAGGAAATTGCATTCACGCCGAGCCGCGTACTTTTGCAGGACTTTACGGGGGTGCCGGCGGTGGTGGATCTGGCCGCGATGCGCGATGCCATGAAGCGGCTGGGCGGCGATCCGAAGCTGATCAATCCGCTGCAGCCGGCAGAGCTGGTGATTGACCACTCGGTGCAGGTGGATGAGTTCGGAAGCGTGCAGGCCTTCGGCCTGAATGCGGAGTTAGAGTTCCTGCGGAACAAAGAGCGCTACGCGTTCCTGCGCTGGGGACAGAAGGCGTTTCACAACCTGGCGATCGTGCCACCCGACACCGGCATCGTGCACCAGGTGAACCTGGAGTTTTTGGCGCGGGTTGTTTTCGTGTGTGAGTCGGACGGAAAGCGCCTGGCTTACCCAGACACGCTGGTCGGAACCGACTCGCACACTACGATGATCAACGGCTTGGGCGTGCTGGGCTGGGGCGTGGGCGGAATTGAGGCCGAGGCGGCCATGCTGGGGCAGCCGGTGTCGATGCTGATCCCGCTGGTGGTGGGCGTGAAATTGACGGGACGACTGCGCGAAGGGGCGACCGCGACCGACCTGGTATTGACCATCACCGAGATGCTGCGCAAGCACGGCGTGGTAGGGAAATTCGTCGAATACTTTGGACCGGGATTGCGGGACCTACCGCTGGCCGACCGCGCGACCATCGCCAACATGTCGCCCGAGTATGGCGCGACCTGCGGCATATTTCCGATCGACAAGGAAAGCCTGCGCTACCTGCGGCTCACGGGGCGCTCGGAAGAGCAGATCGCACTGGTGGAGGCGTACGCACGCGAGCAGGGATTGTTCCACGGCGAGGACACGCCGGAGGCGGAGTATTCGGAATTGCTTTCGCTGGACCTGGCGACGGTGGAATCGAGCCTGGCCGGCCCGAAGCGGCCGCAAGACCGGGTGATGCTTTCGAGCGCGGGCGAGTCCTTCCGGCAAGCATTGCCGTCGCTGATGAGGCCGAAAGCCAAGCCGGACGCGGCGGTCAATCCTGCCACCGATAGCGCCGCAAAACAGGAAAATCGCTGGGAGCAGGAGGGTGGCAACCCGGCGGCGGTGGGCGTAGAGGATCAGCGGGTCGAGGAGCACGTACCCCGCGACGTGAAGAACGCGCTGAAGCATGGCAGCGTGGTGATCGCGGCCATCACCAGTTGCACGAACACGTCAAACCCTTCCGTAATGATGGCCGCCGGACTGCTCGCGAAAAAGGCGGTCGAGCGCGGCCTTGAAACGCCGGCCTGGGTAAAGACCTCGCTCGCGCCGGGCTCAAAGGTGGTCACCGATTACCTGGCCAAGGCCGGGTTGCTGCCCTACCTGGAGAAATTGAAGTTCCATCTGGTCGGCTACGGATGTACCACCTGCATTGGAAATTCGGGTCCGCTGCCGGCGGAAGTATCGCAGACGATCGACGAGAAGGATCTCGTGGTGGCCTCGGTGCTATCGGGCAATCGGAATTTTGAAGGTCGCATCAATTCGGAGGTTCGGGCAAACTATCTGATGTCTCCGCCGCTGGTGGTGGCGTTCGCGCTGGCAGGCCGCATCGATGTCGATCTGAAGAAGGACGCGATTGGCCGAGGCAGAGACGGCAAGCCCGTATATCTGGCAGACATCTGGCCCACCCAGAAAGAAGTGGAGGACGCGGTCGAGGGGCTTTCCTCCGACATGTTCCGAAAGAGCTACGGTGAGGTGTATGACGGCGATGCGCATTGGCGGTCGCTGCCTGTGCCGCAGGGACAGACTTACGTCTGGGAGAGGGACTCAACCTACATACGGCAGGCGCCGTACTTTGACGATATGACGTTGCGGCCCGCGGCGGTCCAGGACATCCGGAGCGCGCGCGTGCTCGCGGTCCTGGGCGATAGCGTCACGACCGACCACATCTCGCCTGCTGGTTCCATCAAGAAAGACAGCCCGGCGGGAAAATACCTGATGGAGCACGGGGTCAAGCCGGCCGACTTCAATTCGTATGGCTCGCGGCGCGGTAATCACGAGGTGATGGTGCGCGGAACGTTTGCGAACGTCCGGTTGAGGAACAAGATGGTGAACACGGAAGGGGGCTACACGCGTCACCTGCCGGATGGAACGGAGATGTCGATTTTTGAGGCTTCCGCGAAATACATCGCTGAGGGCATACCGCTGTTGATCGTGGCGGGCAAGGAATACGGGTCGGGTTCGTCGCGCGACTGGGCGGCGAAGGGCCCGCGTTTGCTGGGGGTGCAGGCGGTGATCGCGGAGAGCTACGAGCGCATTCACCGGTCGAACCTGGTCGGAATGGGAATTCTGCCACTGCAATTTCTGCCGGGAGAGACCGCCGACACGTTGAAACTGACCGGGGAGGAATTATTTGAGATCACCGGGATCCGGAACCTGGTGGAACAGTTTGTGGCAGGGCAGCAGGTCCGGGTGAAGGCTTCCAGAGGCGGCAAGACGGCGGAATTTGGCGCGCTGGTCCGAATCGATACGCCGCAGGAAGCGCTGTATTACGCGAATGGTGGAATTCTGAAGTATGTGCTGAGGCAGCTGCTGGCGACGAAGGCGGAAACGGTTCACGCCTGAGAATGTCCGGGAGCGCCCGAAAGTTCTTGCTGTCCGCCAAGCCAAGGGCTAAGGCCGGATGTCTGTCAAGCTTTACCCCGGCAAGCCTGAAGCCATGCCCTGATACCAGACCCCACTTTATTGCCGCCGGGGGAGCACCTATCTCGTGGTGTGTGCCGCCAAGACTTACAGAAGTCCATCGCTGCGCTCAGGATGACATTGACGCTCGAGATGAGATGGGTCTCAGGATGCATCGGAAGCTGAGCATGACATTTAGAATTGGTGCGGCGCGGGCGGCGTGTGAGTAAAACCCAGCGCCGTCGAGCCGCCGCCCGTCGGTACATTCTGCGCTGTTATAATAAGAAATTGCGCTCATGACAAAAAAGAGACTAGTTCGTTCCACGACTGTTTTGGCGGTTCGCCGTGACGGGAAAGTGGTTTTGGCGGGGGACGGCCAAGTGACTCTGGGCGAGTCGGTTATCAAGCACAGTGCCAAGAAGATCCGGCGGCTGTATCAGGACCGGATCCTGGCGGGATTCGCCGGTTCCACGGCGGATGCTTTTTCGCTATTTAGCCGCTTTGAATCGAAGCTGGAGCAGTACCATGGCAATATTGGGCGAGCGGCCGTGGAATTAGCCAAGGATTGGCGCACCGACAAGTTCCTGCGGCACCTGGAAGCCCTGCTGTTGGTTTGCGACAAGGATCAGACGTTCCTGTTGAGTGGGCAGGGGGACGTGATCGAGCCAGACACCGGTATCGCGGCCATTGGTTCAGGCGGGCCGTTTGCGCAGGCGGCAGCGGAGGCGCTCGCGGCCCATACCAAGCTGACCGCCCGGGAAATCGCTGAGCAGGCCATGAAGATTGCCGGCAAGATGTGCATCTATACCAACGATAGTGTGACCATTGAGGAGTTGTAAGCTGGCTGGTGGCTGTTGTTCGGTGGCGTTGGCAAACCGGTTCTGCGACGAAAGAATAGCTAACGACTAACGACCCTTTATTTTATGGCTATCTATTTTCCCCCGACCGCCGAAGAAGAGCAGCTGGCCCTGGACGATCTGACGCCGCGCGAAATCGTGGCTGAACTCGACAAGTATGTTGTCGGGCAGAAAGATGCCAAGCGTGCGGTGGCGATTGCCCTGCGCAACCGCATGCGGCGCCAAAAGCTGACGCCCGACCTGGCGGAAGAGATCATTCCCAAGAACATCATCATGATCGGGCCGACCGGGGTCGGAAAGACGGAGATCGCGCGCCGGCTGGCGAAGCTCACCAACTCGCCTTTCCTGAAGGTCGAGGCTTCGAAGTTTACGGAAGTAGGGTACGTAGGCCGCGACGTGGAGTCGATGATTCGCGATCTGGTAGAGATCGCCATCGACATGATCCGCGAGGAGAAGCTGGAAGATGTCGCGGACAAGGCCGAGCTGAATGCGGAAGAACGATTACTGGATCTGCTCCTGCCCCCGCCGACTCCTCGGCCTGCAGATACCAGCAGCGGAGGGGTGGTACTGGAAGGATCGACCGACGGTGGCGACTCACAATCCCGCACCCGGGAGAAGCTGCGCCAGCAATTGCGGGAAGGCAAGCTGGATGAGCGGATCGTGGAACTCGACGTCCGCGAACGCAATTTCCCGTCGTTCGAAATCATTTCGAACCAGGGCGTGGAAGAGATGGACGTCAACATCAAGGACATGTTGCCGAACATCTTCGGGCAGCGCAGCAAGAAGCGGAAAATGAAAGTGAATGAGGCCTTCGAGTACCTGATCCAGGAAGAAGAGCAGCGTCTGATCGATATGGACCAGGTGACGCGCACCGCGATTGACCGGGTGGAGAACTCCGGCATCGTGTTTCTGGATGAAATCGACAAAATAGCGGGGCGGGAGAGCGGGCACGGGCCGGACGTTTCGCGCGAAGGCGTGCAGCGCGACATCCTGCCCATCGTCGAAGGTACCACCGTGAACACGCGTTATGGGATGGTGCGCACCGACCACATCCTGTTCGTGGCCGCAGGGGCATTCCATGTCTCCAAGCCCAGCGACCTGATTCCGGAACTGCAGGGACGATTTCCGATTCGAGTGGAGTTGCAATCGCTCACGATGGAGGACTTCATCCGGATTCTGACTGAGCCGAAGTCGTCGCTCGTCAAACAGTACACCGCCCTGCTCGAGACCGAGGGCGTCAAACTGGAGTTTACGCATGAAGCGCTGGAAGAAGTGGCGCGCTTCGCCTTTCGGGTGAATGAAGGCACGGAAAACATCGGGGCGCGGCGGCTGCACACAATCATGGAGCGCGTGCTCGACGAGATCAGCTTCGAGGCGCCCGAGAAAAAGGGCGAGCACATCACGATTGATGCCGATTATGTCGGCAAGACGTTATCCGACATCGTGAAGGATCAGGACTTGTCGCGGTACATCCTCTAACCGTTCGCGGAAGCCTATAATTTCAACGCAATAACACCTTGCTGCCGGAAGCATTCCTGGACGAAGCCAGCTTGCACGTCCCCGTCCACCCGCTTAAACTCCCAAGTCTCACCGAAATCCAAAGGAAATCATGCGAACCATCGACCGCGCCCGCCTGCAGTCCCTGATGGGCCGCGAACAGAAGAAGTTCGTCGCCGACCGCCCGAAATCGGCCGCGTTGTTTGAGCGCGCACGCAAGTCACTGCTGGGCGGCGTACCCATGAACTGGATGGCCAAATGGGCAGGCGCCTTTCCTCCCTTCGTGCGCGAGGCGCGCGGCGCTGAGTTTTTCGACGTCGACGGCCACCGCTATGTCGACTTCTGCCTGGGAGACACGGGAGCGATGACCGGCCACTCGCCGTCCGCCACCGTGAGCGCCCTTGAACAGCAGGCGCGGCGGGGCATCACGCTGATGCTGCCCAGCGAGGACGCGATCCTGGTGGGCGAAGAACTGCAGAAACGATTCGGCCTGCCTTACTGGCAGTTCGCACTGACGGCGACGGATGCCAATCGGTTTTCGATTCGGCTCGCACGGCATATTACGGGGCGGCCGAAGATTCTAGTGTTCAACTGGTGCTATCACGGCACAGTGGACGAGAGCTTCATTACCCTGAAAGATGGCGTGGCCCAGGCCCGGCGCGGAAACATTGGACCGCCGGTGGATCCTGCGGTGACGACCAGCGTGGTCGAATTCAACGATCTCGAAGCTCTGGAAGAGACGCTGAAGCACGAAGACGTAGCCTGCGTGCTGGCCGAGCCGGCACTGACCAATGTGGGTATCGTGCTACCCGAACCTGGCTACCACGCCGCCCTGCGGAAGATCACGCGAGAGCATGGCACTTTGCTGATCATCGACGAGACCCACACCATCTGCGCGGGGCCCGGGGGGTACACGAGGGCGGAGAATCTGGAGCCGGATTTTCTGGTATTCGGGAAACCGATTGCGGGCGGTGTGCCGGGGGCGGCGTACGGCTGTACGACCGAGGTGGCGCAGTGCATCATCGACCGGCAAAACCTGGAAGACTGCGACACGGGCGGCATCGGCGGGACTCTGGCCGGGAATGCGCTATCGCTGGCAGCCATGCGGGCCACGCTGCAGAAGGTCCTCACGAAGGAGGCTTTCGATCGCATGATTCCGATGGCGGAGCGCTGGACCGAAGGCGTGGCCAAGGCGATTGCGGACTTCGAGTTGCCCTGGAACGTAACCCGGCTGGGCTGCCGAGCCGAGTACCTGTTCACTTCCGACACTCCCCGGAATGGAACCGAGGCGCATGATGCGATGGACTTCGAACTGGAGAGGTTCATGCACTTGTACACGATGAATCGCGGGATCCTGCTGACGCCCTTCCACAATATGGCGCTGATGTCGCCAGTGACCGCGAAAGAAGACATTGAACAGCACACCAAGGTTTTTCGGGACGGGGTCAAGGAACTGGTCGGGTAGAGGATGTGCCGGTGCCGGGAACCCGGCTCCCTTTGCGGCTCTTATTTTCCGCGCGCAGGGGCGTTTTTCCCATGACCTGGTTCGTCTGAGCGGGGAAAGCGGGTCGGCGGTAGTGGGCGGGGGCGCTCAGGTTCGGCCGCGTTCGGGTCGTCACTTCTGAGGAGGACGATCAGCGGCGCACTCCTCACCACGATGCACTTGCACGCGTGGTAGGCTGATAGTTCTTGGGATGAGATCGCCGCACAATCTTTCTGGCGCGGGCGCTGTGTTTGCGCTTGGTGTTCTGCTTGCGGGCTGCGCTTCCGTACAGGCACCGCTTCCTCCCTCGTTGGAGTTGCCGAAACCGCCCAGCGACCTGCGGGCCGTCCGCAAAGGCGACCGGGTCTACCTGTTCTGGAGCATCCCCAGTCAAACCATGGACCGGCAGAATATTCGACGTCCGGGGCCGACCCGCATTTGCCGCAGCCTGCAAGCGATGACCAACTGCGGTACGCCGATCGGCAACGTGGCTCCCGCGACGAATGCGGACTTGCTGAAGAGCACACCGGGCAACCCCTACCCGCAGGCAAGTTTCGTGGACAAGCTTCCAGTTGATCTGCAGCAACAGAATCCGACCGCGATGATCACCTACGCGGTGGATGCCCTCAACTTGAACGCCCGCAGCGCCAGCTTGTCGAATCAGGTGCGAGTCCCGCTTGCTCCGACCCTGCCGGCGCCGGGAAGCTTCCGGGCAGTCGTGGCGGCAGATGGAGTGATCCTGAGCTGGGATTGCGAGCAAGGCGGGACCAGGCCAAACATCCGGTACTTTTACCGAATCTACCGGCGGTCCTCGGACAGCGGGGTGGACGTGAGACTGGCGGACATGAACTGCCCGGGAGGCCGGTATGAAGACCGAGCCATCGAATGGCAGAAGACGTACGAGTACCGAATCACGGTTGGGACTTCTGTGAATCTGGATCAAGGGATCCCGTGCCCAAGAGGTCCCTCCAAAGAGCAGGAGAGTGAGGCAGCCAGCTGCGTAGTCGAACTCGAAGGCGACGACTCACCCCCCCAAAAAGTCTTTACAAAAGACGTCTATCCTCCGGGCGCTCCAACCGGGCTGCAAGCGGTCTTTTCCGGCCCGGGGCAGCCTCCATTTATCGACTTGCTCTGGGCTCCGGACGCAGATGCCGACCTGGCGGGATATAACGTGTACCGGCGCGAGGAGGCGGGCCAGCCCATCAAGATCAATGGGGAACTGGTGAAGACACCCGCTTTCCGCGACACGAATGTGGCCGGCGGCAAGACCTATTGGTACTCGGTCTCGGCGGTGGACGAGCGCGGCAATGAGAGCAAGCGTTCCGAGGAGACCAGCGAGGCGTCCCAGCCCTGACACCACGGTGGCGGAACTGAGCTCCCGACTCTTGTGTGTACTTGAGAGGCTCGTCGCGCGGCGGCCACAACCGCGGCCACACAGACGAGGATATCGGGCTTGCGTGATTTCCTTCCTACCTCCGGGCGCTTTGTGGTTAGATAAATTCCTTATGAAATATTGCCGCTTTGAATTGAATGGGGAGGCCCATTACGGCCTGGTCGAATCTGTTGCCGGGCAGGAGGAAATTACCCGCTTGCTGGTTACGCCCCCGGAAGAAGTCGGCGGCGATATGGACGACTTGCGCACCAAGCGGATGGATCACATCCCGCTGGGGGAGGCGAAATTGACGGTTCCGGTCCGGCCGTCGAAGATCGTTTGTGTCGGGCGGAATTATCGCGAGCACGCGGTTGAGCTGGGCCATGAAATCCCGACCGAGCCGTTGTTGTTTTTCAAGCCCACCACTGCGCTGAATGCACCCGGGGGAACCATTCGGCGGCCCCGCATCTCGGAGCGTACAGACTATGAGGGCGAACTAGGGATCGTAATCAGCAAGCGCTGCTACAAGCTCGCCGACAGCGAGGACGTGCGCCCGTACATCCTCGGCTACACGTGTGTGAACGACTTCACGGCGCGCGATCTGCAGAACAAGGATGGGCAATGGACACGCGCGAAGGGATTCGACACTTTCTGCCCGGTGGGGCCGCTGGTGACCGGCGAGATCGATCCGTGGGCCGGCATCGGGGTCAGGACCACGGTGAATGGCGAGATTCGCCAGGACGGCAATACGCGCGATTTCATTTTTCCATTGGACCTGGTGATCCGTTACATCGCGCAGGTGATGACGCTGTTGCCGGGGGATCTGATCGCCACCGGAACTCCCAAGGGGGTTGGGCCGGTGGTGGCGGGCGAAGTGGTCGAGGTGACGGTGGAAGGAATTGGGACATTGCGCAACCCGGTGGCGGATGAATAGCGGAAACTGAAATCGGACTTGCCCATTCGTAACCGCCGGCCCTCTTCCGCGATTCGGGTTTCCGGCTTATGCTGATCTGTCGGGAAGTCGTCGCGACGTGCGGCTGTTTCCTTCCGGTCGGTCATGAATCCTTTTCGTATCTACAGTCTGGTCCTGGGCCTTGCGGCTATCGCCTCCAGCGGCTATTTTCTGCTGCGGCGCAAGCCGAAGAGTGCGGAAGAGCTGGAGCGCAAGCGCCGGGAGTGGCTCGACAGCGTGGGCCGCATCACCGACGGCACGGTGATTGATGTGCAGGAGCTTCCCTTCGAAAACCAGCGCTCCTCCACGATGCTGATCTACCAGTACGATGTGGCGGGGGTCTCCTACGAGGCGTCCCAGGACATCACCTACCTGCGCCAGTGGGTCAACCTGCACTCCTGCCGCTTAGGCCTGCCTACCTCGGTCCGCTACGATCCGCAGAACCCCGGCAATTCTCTAGTGGTTTCCGAGCGGTGGATGGGGCTGAGGCAGTAGGGCCGGGTTCAGGCTTCAGCGATCAGCCTTCACCTATCCCTCAGCGTCCTGGCAGCTTTTCGCGCGTCCTCGCAAACTTTCAACGTGAAGCTTGATCCAGGCGCTTTAGCGGAACTATGACGGAGGCGGAAGAGTATTTAGCGGGCAAGCCGATAGCGATTCACTGAAGACCGAACGATGAAGGCTGGGCGAGAGCTCGGCTAGCTTCCTGCCGCGAACCCGCCGGTGTGGGCGACGGTGATGCGGAGGTACTTGTAGGGGTTCACGGGAGTGTCGTTGATGCGGACTTCGTAGTGCAAGTGGGGGCCGGTACTGCGGCCGCTGAGGCCAACGTAGCCGATTACGTCGCCACGGCGGATGTGCTGGCCGGAGGTGACGGCGAAACCCGAGAGATGTCCGTAACGGGTGATGATTCCGTGGCCATGCTCCAGAATGACGGCGCGTCCGTAGCCGCCCATGAAGTCGGCGAAATCAACTGTGCCATCCGCGGGAGCGACCACGGGCTGGCCGACGATGGCGGCGATATCGACACCGGTGTGGAATGCGCCTTCACCGTTAAACGGATCAATGCGCTCCCCGAACGAACCCGTCACCTGGCCTTCGACCGGCCATAGGTTGGGAGCCGAATTCGCGCGCAACCAATCGGCAGTGGTTGCATTCCGAGTCAGGCCGAGGGAAAGACCGGTGGTGGTGGCCCCGGTAAGAGCCGAATTCTTCAGGGCGTACAGCTGGTCCAGCGAGGAATTCACTTCGGAAGTGCGCACCTGGTCGTCGGCTCCGGTCACCAGCGTTGGGTCCGACTTCAGCCCGTAGAGCGAGGACACCTCACTCGCGAGCGAACCCAAGGATGCGACCTGGACGTCGCGTTCCTTGGCGACCTGCTCGAGGCGTGAATAGCGGCCCGTGAGATCGTCCTTCTCGGTGCGCAGCTGGTTATAGCTGGAAACCTTGAGCAGCATGCGGGCGTAGGAACTGGCAATCCCGGTGAGGCTCAGGAAGCCAATGGCGGCGCCCACGACGAAGATATAGAGATAGTGGACGGGAATGGGGATCTTGCGCAACTGGCCGTCGTCGTCACGAGCCACAAAAAGGATGTAAAAGCGTTTGCGCAAGTGTTCCTTCCGTCGATGAATTCAGAAAACCATGCCCGGACGGCCTGCGATTACAGGGGTCCGTTTGTGCATCCTGATTCCCGAGCTGCGTATGCCCCTTTGAGGGGTCTGTTGACTCGTGCTCGCTACCTACCGGAACCAGGTAAGGCCCAAAACCTTTTGTGTCTGCAATCCAAACGGGCTGCAGCACTTAAGTTGGCCCAAGGTGTTGGAAACAGCTTCCAAACGGTAACAAACTGGGTTCCCCCCTGTCAACGTGGAACGGCTCCCATTTCGGTTACCAAGGCCGGTGTCCCGATTTGGCCTTTTGGACAGGCTTCCGGTGCCTCAGCCGGGACCGGGCGGGTGGCAGGCCGGCAACGCCAGCTGGGGGCGGGTTCCTGCGCTCCCTCGGGACGTTTCCTTGTCCTGGGACGAGTCGATATAGTGGTCGGCGTGCCCCTCGAGGAAAAAGCGCTCGTTTTACGGTTACGGCGTTTTGCCGGGCGCCGGGACGGGAGCATCCTGACCGGCATCGGGGACGATTGCGCGGTGCTTCGCGTTCCCGGCGGCCACGAGGCCTTAGTTACAACCGATTTCACCCTGGAAGACGTTCATTTCCGCCGCGCATGGCACCCACCGGAGGTGGTAGGACGCCGCTGCCTGACTCGGGGGCTCAGCGACATTGCTGCCATGGGAGGGGTGCCCCGGGCGGTGTTTCTGTCTTTGGCGCTGCCGCGACGGCTTCCGCAGGGGTGGGTGGACCGTTTTCTGAAAGGTCTGCTGGGGTTGGCAGATGAGTTCAAAGTGAGTCTCGCCGGCGGAGACACGGCCGAGTCCCCTGCCGGGATCCTTGCCGACATCGTCGTGGTGGGCTCGGTGCCACGAGGAACGGCCGTACTACGGTCGGGAGCAAGGCCCGGAGATGGAATTTTTGTCACCGGAAGCCTGGGAGGGGCCGCGGCGGGGTTGGAGGAGCTGTTGGCCGGGCACAAGCTCCGCCGGCAGGATTTTGCCCGCCACTTTCACCCCGTTCCCCGAGTTGCAGTGGGGCGCTTCCTGCGAGAGAAAAAGCTGCCGACGGCCATGATCGACCTCAGCGACGGGCTTTCGAGCGACCTGGAGCATGTGTGCGAGGAATCGGGCGTGAGAGCCGAGATCCTTGCAGCGGCGATTCCGCTGGCGAGGGTTGGTAAGCACGGGGCGGAAGTGGACCTGTGCCATGCCCTTCACGGCGGGGACGATTACGAACTGCTATTTACCGCGCCTCGCGGCAAGCGCGTTCCCAGCCGGATTGCCGGGGTGGCGGTCACCCTCATTGGTCGTATCCTTCGCGGCAAGGGGATGGTCCTGATGAATGCACGTGGAGCCATCTCGGCACTGAAGGCGCAAGGGTGGGCACATTTCCGAAGGTAGCGAGATTGACCCGGCGGGTCACGTCCTAACGTACCTTCCCGTGCTCTAGTGCCTGTCCGTTGGCGGGACTAGAGTAAGGCTATGTCGTACCGTCACCTTCCAGTGTTCCTTCTCGTGTTGGCCTGTTTTCTTCTGCCAGCGGCAGCGCAACAACCGGTGGCTCCAGCAGCACCGATGCAGCAACCCGCCGCGGGCACATTCACTCCGAACGTGGAGGAAAACTTCATCCACAAGCAATTTGGCGAAGAGTTCACGCTGACGCCGCTGTCGACCGCCTATGTGCGCGACGTGGATGGAGACGGAGTGGACGACATGGTGATCGTGGCACGGAGCAAGAAGCCTATGCTCGATGCCGCTGAACATAGCTACAAAGTGGTCGATCCTTATTACGACTTTTACGGCTACGGCGATCCCAAGCTGACGGCTACCTTCGGATCCGAAGAACTCATGGAAAAGAACCTGGTAATCCTGGTGATCCACGGGGCCGGGGCGGAGGCGTGGCGGGCGGAGACTCCAAAAGCCAAGTTTGTGATCATCAACGTTCCCCTGAAGAAGGCTTCGGTGCGGCGCTTGCAGCTCCGCAAGAAGCAGATCTACGCGATTTTCGCGGAAGAGGCGGACTCCAGCGCAGGCGACTCGGTCGTGTACTGGGACGGCAAGCAGTACAAGTACCAGCCGATCGGTACCGGCAACGCCGACTAGCAGTGGTTATTGCACGGTTAACTGCAGCACGCTTCCGCTGTAATCGACCACGTAGACTTCCCCTGCAGGATCCTGCCCGAACGAACTTAGGTGGCGGCCGGTGGAGAGCAGCTTCGTCCGAGTCCATGTTCCGGATGGCGCTTCGATGAGTTCCCAGATCGTGCCGCTGCCGTAATCACCAAAAATGTATGCGCCCGCCAGGCTGGGAATCGCCGTGCCCTTGTAGACGTAGCCGCCCATCACAGCCTCGCCTTCAGAATGCGGGTACTCCGCGATCGGCAAGGTCAGTCCAGCCAGGTTGCAGCCGGTGGCGGGATTGAAGCAGTGCATTCCTTCCATGACACTCCAGCCGTAGTTCTTACCGCTCTGGAGAATGTCGATCTCTTCGTAGCTGTTCTGGCCAACGTCGCCGCAGAACAGGCGGGCGCCGCCCCGCTCGAAGGAGAATCTCCAGGGATTGCGCAGTCCGTAGGCCCAGATCTCGGGCAGGCCGCCGCCCGCGGCGAACGGATTGGAAGGCGGGATCGCATACTGCAGCGTGCCGCTTTTGTGGTCTACGTCGATGCGAAGCATCTTGCCCAGCAGGGTTTGCAGGTTCTGGCCGTTGTGCTGGGGGTCGTTTTCGCTGCCGCCATCGCCGAGTCCGATATACAGAAAGCGGTCCGGGCCGAACGCGATCTGGCCGCCTTTGTGATTGGGATACGGCTGATCGACGGTAAGCAGAATGCGCTCGCTACTGGGATCGGCGAGATTCGGGTCGCTGGGGGAAACCTGATATTCCGCGATGACGCTCTGCATTTGGCCGTTGGAGACTCGATCATAGTGGACGTAAAAGAGATGGTTCTGCGAGAACTGCGGGTGAAAGGCGAGGCCCAGCAATCCTTTTTCTCCGCCGAAATCGACTTTGCTGGTGAGATCCAGAAAAGAGGAAGTCAGCAGGGCTCCGTTGGCCGCAATGCGGATGGTGCCAGGCTGTTGCACGACGAACATGCGGCCGGTGCCATCCTCGGGAAACTGGAGGTCAACCGGGCTGCTGAGTCCGCTTACCCAGGGTCTGAGAGTGAGCGCAGGCGGCGGTCCGCCCGAGGAGGGAGGCAGGGACTTGCCTCCGCATCCGATGAGGAGGCAGGCGAGCAGAAGGGTTCCAACGGAAAGAATGCACTGTCCCCCAGCCATGCGCAATTCTAGTCCAGAAGCGGTGTCCCCGGATTTACTCGGTTGTACGTCCCCGGTTACCGCAGGCCAACTCGCCTTGTCATAAGGACAATCGGGAAATAGCGCGCAGCAGGGATGTCATTCGGACGCGAGCGCGCCTGGCAGGAACTGTCCGGGCGTAGCCAACGGCAGACGAAGCGTTGGCCACAGGAAGGGAATGGATGAGAAAAAGAATTCCCGATGAATCCGACCTATAATCTTCGGCTATGGACCTCGAACAGAAACTTGAAGAACTGAAGAAGCGCGACCACCTGGCCGAACAAGGTGGCGGAGCGAAGCGCCGCGAAAGGCAGCACAAGGAAGGCAAGATGTCGGCGCGCGAGCGGATCGAGTTTCTGCTGGATGAGGGAACGTTCGAAGAGACCGACAAACTGGTGACGCATCGTTGTTTTGATTTCGGCATGGGAGAGCAGAAGTTGTATGGAGACGGGTTCATCACCGGCTACGGACGGGTCGAGGGACGGCTGGTGTTCTTGTTCGCGCAGGATTTCACAGTGTTCGGCGGTTCGCTGTCGGAAGCGAACGCCGGCAAGATCGTGAAGATCATGGACCTGGCGGCAAAGATGGGCGCGCCAGTCATCGGGCTGAATGACTCGGGCGGGGCGCGCATCCAGGAAGGTGTGATGTCGCTGGCGGGCTACGCTGACATTTTTCTACGCAATACCCTCTACAGCGGCGTGGTTCCGCAGATTTCCGCCATCATGGGGCCCTGCGCGGGCGGCGCGGTGTATTCACCCGCCATCACAGACTTCATTCTGATGGTCGACAAGACGTCGTACATGTTCATCACCGGGCCGGACGTCATCAAGACGGTGACGCACGAGGAAGTCAGCAAGGACCAGTTGGGTGGAGCGATGACACACAACGAGACTTCCGGGGTCGCGCACTTTCTGTCGCATGACGATGCTGAATGCCTCTCGATGGTGCGCGAGCTGCTGAGTTTCGTTCCTTCGAACAACCTCGAGGATCCGCCGCGCCGTCCCTGCACCGACCCGGTCGACCGCGCTGACCCCGCACTCGACAAGATGGTTCCGGCGGAATCGAACCGCCCGTATGACATCAAGGACGTCATTCATGCCGTGATCGACGACGGCTATTTCTTTGAGGTGCAGGAGCACTACGCAAAGAATATCGTGGTCGGCTTCGCGCGATTGAACGGGCGCTCGGTGGGCATCGTGGCCAACCAGCCGGCGATGCTGGCGGGCACGCTCGATATTAATGCGTCAGTGAAGGGCGCACGCTTCGTACGGTTCTGCGACTGCTTCAATATTCCGCTGGTGACCTTCGAAGATGTTCCCGGATTCCTGCCGGGCACGACCCAGGAGTACGGCGGCATCATCAAGCACGGAGCCAAGCTGCTGTTCGCTTTTGCAGAGGCGACCGTACCCAAGGTCACGGTGATCACGCGCAAGGCCTACGGCGGCGCGTACTGCGTGATGGCGTCAAAGCACATTCGCACCGACGTGAACTACGCGTGGCCGACGGCGGAGATTGCGGTGATGGGGCCGGAAGGCGCGGTGGACATCGTTTACAAACGCGAACTGGAAAGCGCCGCCAACCGCGAGGAAGTGCGGCAGGCGAAGATTGAAGAATTCCGTGATCGGTTTGCGAACCCCTACGTCGCGGCCGACCGGGGATTTGTGGATGCCGTCATCCAGCCGCGAGAGACGCGCAAGAAGCTGATCCAGGCGCTGGAGATGCTGCAGACCAAGCGGGACAAGAACCCGCCTAAGAAGCATGGGAATATACCGCTGTGAAAATCGGGCACTGCGCCTTGGGCTTTAGCGACCAGGAGTTTGGGTATGAACCGCACGCGGGATTCCTTCGAGTTGAATGTGATTGTCGTGCGCGACCGCTTGAATAATTTCTGGTGAATCAAATAGCCAATACCCGTTGTGTTTCCAGTACTGGATGTAGTCGGCAAAGTCATCGTTGACATGACTGCTGAGCGAATACAGATCGAGCACGCCATCGGTGTGAAATCCCACCGGGGTCTGCACTCGTTTTGCCATGTAACCTGCGGGCGTCATACGTCTTATTCTAGCGAGTGCGGACTAATCTGCCACTAGTGACGCTATCAGCATCTACCCAACCTTGCGCCGCCTGTTAGCCATGTTCGAGAAACTCACTGCGGTGCGCATCCCTCGAAGTCAGCCCGGATTTGCTCCGAAATCCGCTAACCGCATGTCCCAGTCAGAAGGCCTGATCTGGTGTCTCAGTTGGCGAACTCTCAAGGTTGGAACTGACTGCTCGGTCTTAGGGATTTCCCGTCACAAAACTCGTACAATGGCGAACCGTGGTCATCCCGAAACGAAGCGTTAGCGGCGCCTGCCTCGGACTGCCGTTGCTCTATGGACTTGTGCCGGTCATCGTTGGCTACGTAGTCCTGCGGGAATGGGGAGCGGAGTCAGCACCCTTGATCGTCTTTGGCGTGCTCTTCCTCCTGGGCGGGACACTCATGGTGTCGTCTGCCCTTTGGTTGCTCGCTACCGTAGGACGGTCGCTCCTTCCTCTCTGGGTCGGGGGAATCGCATCCCTTCTGAACGCGTGCATTTTTGCCTGGGTAACACTCACCGACTTGCTGCCCTGTTCGGGCCCTGGTTGAAGGCGATCAAGGCTTGACTCCGTGGGAGTCTTGGCAGTGGTCGGGGTCTTGGTTCTGCTTGTAGCTTGGAAGCGGAGGCCCGCTCGCGCTGCCCTACCCTGAGACTATCAAGCAATCTCTACCTCCCGAGCGCGAACCTCGCTTGTAGGCTCCCCTTCGGATTCCCTGTAACTGATCAGCGGATAACTGAAGTTTATTAACTGTCGCGCCTTGTGGCCGGCATAGAGCGTCGGGCCGTTAAAGATTGCGAGACCGGACGTTCGTCAGTGTTTGAAGGGAACGAGATTCCCCAGAAATTGCTCGCCTTATCCTGCTGCTCGACAAACTCAATTCCGTAAGTTGAGACGACTTGCGTGGCGGTGAGCTGTGAGACGATGCGCGCCGAAACCTGGGTGCCGCGTTTATTCTTTATCAGAATGACCGAACCAACAACCAGATCACGACTTATCTGAACCGCACCTCCATGCTTGTTCAAATTGATCGCTTTCGCGGGCATCGTAAAAGAACATTTCAGGCGATCTTCCCCCGATATTCCTACCGGCGCATTGAGAAACATTCGGCTACTCCGGCGTCGTGCAACCTGACTGCGATTCGCCGTGGCCATGGGCACAAGAACTGTCCGCTGGGGAGTGAGATGTTTCAGGCTCATGTTCCGAGGAAAATAGACCCACTGGCCGGCGGCCGCAATGTACGTCGGTCACGTGCAGTGGTTACCTACAGAACTCATTGATTTTACTAGTCTGGCTTTCCGGCAAGGCCATGACACAGTAATCAAATCTCTCCTCCTCTGTCGGAGGTTCCTGAACCTCCAAATCTCTTACGCGAGTGGATTTGCCTGCCGCCATCCTCCCCACACCCTGGGCCGGAACGAATTTCGTTGATTCATCGATCAGTACCCTCGATTTGAAGCAGCGGGATCCAACCGATTCGCTACCGTCTAGCCGAGTCACCGGCGAAAACTAATTCTTGCGGCAGCCATGGTGTCCATGACTGAGAATTCAATGCGAATCCGGGCGCTGGAATTATTGCGTTGTGATTCACGGGATGCGGACTCGCATCCCGCGATTTATTTGGGCTCGCCTGGTCCTTTGTCCTCGAGCTTGAGGTGAAAGACTTTTGGGACCGCTTCCAGGATGCCTTTTTCGGAATCGGGCTTGGCCATCTCAGCCTTCAAGTAGCGGCGCTGTTCGGCAGTGAGCTGGTGGACGACCTGCGTGGCGGCCTGCAGGCGGAACTGAGCGGAGTCGTAAATCGCGCCCGTGATGCCATCGACGCAACGCTTCTCGAGCACCGGGTCAATGCTGTCGGCCAGCACGACCTCGTCGAACTTCTTTGCATTCGACTGCAGCCGCTTGGCGACCATCTCGCCGTTCTCCCTGGCCTCGGAGATGATCTCAACGATACCGGCCTTCTGGTCGGGCGAAAGTTCGGTTGCGCTGGAGGGTGCTGGGGAATCAGCCTCCGTGGCAGCCGCTTCCTGGGCGTGAGACATTGCCTCGCGCTTTCCCGCATGACCCACCTCAACCTTATCGGCGATCTCGATGGTCATCAAGTCTTCGCCAAGCTCGAGTGGGCCCGAATAAGTTTTTCTTGCCGCCGCAATCATGTTGGGCGAGTCGGGATAATGCGAGAAGACCGCAAGCCGCGGCTGCACCCGGGTAAAAACCTCTCCCGCCTGCTCGATAGATGTGTGGTGCGCGATGATCGCCTCCACCTGCTTGGGACTTAGATTTCCGGGGTGTGAACGAAGGATCGTTGGGTCCATCGTTTCGTGGATCAATACGTCCACGCCCTTGCTGAAGCGGGCCAGGTTTTCAGAAGGGCGAGTGTCGCCGGAAATCGCGACTGAGTGCCCCGCATAGTCCACCCGATAGCCGTAAGCCGGTTTCACCGGGCCGTGGTCAACCAGAAATGCAGTCACCTTCACGCCATCGTGGTTGTACACCGTGCCTTCCTGCACGTCGTGAGTGCTTGCCGTGATGCCCGCGGCGGAAAAGTGTTCATCCACATCGCGCCGGATGTGGATGTCGAAGGCGAAGGCCTTCTGCAGGTTCGCCATCATCGCGCGCGTACCGGCCGGCCCCCAGATCTCCATCGACTGCTTGCGTTGATCGCGCGCCGGCCACCCGCTGAGATAAAGGTCGGGAATATCCACGATGTGGTCGGAATGAAGATGGGTGATGAAGAGCTTGTTGACGTCGGCGATCCGAATGCCCGCCTGCGCCAGACGAAGCAGCGTACCGCGTCCGCAATCGAAGAGCAGGGTTTGACCACCGGCTTCGACCAGCGTGCTCATCTGGTAGCGATTCAGGCGCACCGGCGGACCCGAGGCGGTGCCGAGCAACGTGACCCGGATGGTCCCCGCCGCTACAGCGGACGGGCTCGCGGGCTGCGCCTGCGCCAAGGCGACGGTTGCAAACCCAAGAAAGAAGATTGCGGCGATGATGCGTCGACGCATGAACACTCCTTTGAGGCTGGTAAGTGTAAACCCATGCATGTGCTGTGCTGGTGAGATAGGAGAACACAACAGCGGATGTCTTCCACGCTGGCGAATCGGCACCCGCCAGCCGAACGCCCTGGATTAGTAAATGTGACAAGACATACGGCAGAAAGTAGCCCTCAGCCCGCTACACATAATCCAGCAACGTCATAAATCCAAAATCCATATGCAGCTGCTGGTGGCAGTGAAACAGCGTCAACCCCGGATTATCCGCCACGACATCCACCTCCGCCGTCTGATACCCGGCTAGCATCACCACATCTTTTATCACGCCCGCCGTCGCCTTCCCTCCCATATTTGTCAGCTCGAAACTGTGCCGGTGCAAATGAACCGGATGAATATCGTCGCTCGCATTCTTCATCCGCATGCGATACCGCTTCCCCTGCGTCAGGTGAAAGGCTGCAGCCGCGCTCTCGCCCGTCATCGGATACGCCGCCCCGTTAATCGTCCAGCGATTGAAGCCTTCCTCCGCCGCGTTCTCTTTCGCAAACGTCATCTCGAAGGTCTGATCGGGCGCTGCCGCTGTCGCTCCCGGTTTGGCAAACTGCGCATAATTCCATTTGAACTTCGGGGGCGCGATCCAGCCCGCCTTCCCGCTCCGGCCCGCATATTCGACGACGATCCCCATACCCCGCTTCCGATCCTCATCGTCCAGATCTCCCAGCACCCACACTCCGGGATGATTCATCTCTACCACCGCCGACACCCGCTCTGCCGGGCCGAGCCACAGAACCGGCACCGTCGCCGGGTTTGGCACCGGATTCCCATCCAGCGCCACCACGCGAAACCCGTGTCCCGGCAATGCCAGGCTGCGCATCTCCGTCGCGCTTCCATTCACGATATGAAACAGCACCCCTTCCCCTTGCTTCACCCGCACCGGCTCAGCATGACCCAGCATCCGTCCATTGATGGTGAACGCCTCGTACTCTACCTCGTACCCCTTCGGCATTCCCTTCGCGAGCGACACCTTCATCGCCCGCTCGCCCGACTCCTCCAGCGCCTGGTCGCGCGTGCCCGCCAGAAAATCCTGGTCCATATCGCCGCCCCGGCTGAACCTGGCCTCGAATTCCTTCAGCACCAGCAACACCTCGCGGTCATACCCACCCGGATCATTCCGCGGTTCGATGTACACCAGCCCAACCTCGCCCCCGTACTGTCCCCCCGCCAGGTTCGCTCCCCCGCGATTGTGCGTGTGATAAAAACGCAATCCCGAGGGCCCGGGCGTAAACGATATTCGCCGCTTTCCATGTGCCGGAACAAACGGCGTGCCCTCCTCCGCAGCCCCGTCAACCTCGGTCGACACCTTCTGCCCGTGCCAATGCAACTGCTCCGGCGTGTCGGTGTCATTGAAAATGTCGATTGTCACTTCGCGTCCTTCTCTGAACCGCAGCGCCGGCCCCGGAAACACGCCGTTGTACGTCGTCATAGAGACAATCCGCTTCGGAGCGATCTCCACCGCTGAGGCTTTGATGTGCAGCGTGTGATCGGCCGCCACCGCCTCGGGCTGCGCACTCGTAATGCCGGCGCCGCCCCCCGAAAGCTCGCACCCGGCCGTCCTCTGCGACGGCAAAGCCACCGCCCCCACTGCCAACCCTGTCGCCTTCAAAAACTCCCGTCGAGACCGTTTCATTCTGATTCTCTCCCCACCGTCCCCTATGCTCGTACACTTGCCCCGATTGGGATGAACCAAACCCCGCAAAGGATTGTTATCCGGCAACCTGCGGCCAAAGAAATACAGCTTTTCTCTGCGTCCTTCGCGTTCCCCTCGCGCCCTTCGCTGCTTAAAGTCTTTTCACTGCTGATCCACCAGTGCGCGCTGATGCTCCTCGCGAACCCTGATCTCCCGCCAAAACAAAAAGCCCGCGGACTTATCCGCAGGTCCCCGCCACCTGGCGTACTCTACCCGCTGAGCTTTTTTAACTCCGCCAGCAACCCCTCAATATCCGGCAACTGATCGATCGGATACACCTTGGCAAACCGGATCACGCCCTCTTTGTCCACGATAAACGCCGCCCGCTCGCTGATCCCCGGCACCGGCGGCTCTTCCCGCAAGATGTCGAACTTCCGCGTCACTGCCCCGTGCGGGTAGAAGTCCGAGCACAGCGGAAACCGCATCATCCCGATTTCCTTCCGCTGCCATGCCACGTGGCTTTCGATGGAATCCACGCTGATGTCCAGCAGCTTTCCGCCAGCCTCCGCGAACTTCGCGTGCAGCGAATCCAGAATCGGCAATTGCGATTCACAGGTCGGCGTCCAGTCCAGCGGATGGAACGTCACCACCACGTACTGCTTCCCGAGATAGTCGCCCAGCCGAAACTGGCTGCGTTGCTCTCCCTCGACCGCCGGTAACTGGAAATCCGGCGCCCGGTCTCCTACCTTCAAAGCCACAAACTGCCCTCCACTCGCCGTGCTCGAGCGCGAAGTTTCAGCCTGATTGTACTTCCTGGTGAGCAGCATAGCGGCGGCCGCCATCGCCTTCACAGATTTTTTCCCACGATTGTCCCGCTGGCAGCCCCTGGCCACGCAAGCATTAACACTCTCGTAACAATCTTCGGACACCCGAAAAGCTAAGATCGCCCGATGTCGCCGATCACCCAAGAGCCACTTTCGATCCAGGATCTTGACGGCCCTCGCCCCGGACTGAGAATTCTCCGCCTGCAGGGACCGGTCGTGCTGGGCACGCTATTCCAATTCCAATCCACTCTGCGCGCGAAAACTGCCGCAGCTCTCATTATCGACTTTACTGCCGTCCCTTACGTTGACTCGGCCGGCATTGGCGCTTTGGTCGGCGCCTACGTTTCGCATAATAAAGATGGCCGTTTCCTCGGACTGGTCGGCGTCAATCAACGTGTGCGCCACGCCCTCGAAGTCACCCGGGTTCTTCAATTCTTCCGCTTCCTTGACACCCAGGCGGAAGCTGAACAAGCCCAACCTTCCTAATCCCTCATGACAGTCATGGTGTGCCGCGTAGGCGCTCTTGCGGGAAAAAGTTAGGCAGGAATTTTGCAGCACCGGCGTCCCGCGGGCAACAACGATGCTCTAAGACGGCTGAGCCAGCCTTCATCCACGCTCGAACGCGTGCTTCTTTTCCATCTCCGCCACCGCCGTCCGCATCGCCGACTCGAACCCCTCCGCCCGGCTCATCAATGGCGGCAGTGCCGTCGCATACCGCCGTTCCAGCCGGATCAGCCCCTCTCCTGCCATCCCATTGGCCAACTCCGCCAGGTGCTCGGTCGTCGTTTGCAGATACTGCGCGTCGGTCTCATCGCCGATCCACACGTCTCCGCCCACCAGCTTTGTCTGCCAGTAAATCTTGCGCTCCAGGTAGGTGCGAATGGTTTCGTCGCTGGCCTGCCCGAATGCCCATTGGTTCCGCTTGAAATCGTAATACCGGCTGGAAAAATGCACCGGTACCAGCTTGCCCGACTTCACAAACTCCAGTTGCCGCCGGTCGACTTCTTTCCGCACTGCGTTGATGATCGGCCGCTCCGTATCTTTCGGCTCCAGCGACGGTAGCACCTCGCGAACCGTTACCGACAGGTTCACTGCCACCGGCGCCCGCAGTCCCTCTGATCCTTCCAGCCCCACCATCCCGTGCAGCACCCAGAAATCCGCTCCCGAGGTCGATCGGTGAAACGGATATTCGAATTTCATCGTCAGCGGTAATCCGGTAAGCGTCACGTAAACCGTCTTCCCGGCGCGCGATCCATCTCCCTCGCTGCTCATATCTGGTCCTTCCTTCGAAACCAGATATTTTACTGCCCCCCAATGCTCCCCGTGAACCGGCTGGCCCCCGGCAGTCTGACCCTGCTCCTCTTGGCCAAGATCGTTCCACTTGCCCTTCTTTTTCCCCCAGGCGATTGTCACTCAGTCCTCAATCTGGGGATTGAAACCGCGTACTTGCTCCACCTCGTAACCACTCGGATGCGTGCCCATCTCGGTTCATATCGGCCTGCGGCCGCACTCCTCGACGTTTCATCGCGATTGAGTTGCGAGTTCATAAGCAGTGCTGCCGTCTGTAAATTGGATTTTACAAGTTTGTCGCCACTTCACCGCATTACGCCCGCCCCACTAACCTGATTACGCCCGTGCTCCTTGCCCCGACACAAGTACTCGCCATGCGGTGACTGTCGGTGCCGTCTTATCTAACTCCTTAAAACACCGCACTCGAATCCTGTGCATGCGCGAATATCGGCTACTCCAACCAGTGCTTCGCCAGCGCGGGCGTTACAGTCGTGCTCCGCACCGATTACGTGCGTGCTCAACAATCCCGAGCGTCCCGTGTGCTCCTTTGTGAAAAGACGCTTCCCGGCCTGACCACCTGACAATCGGGCACCGCTTCTGACAAGAACAGGAAGAGTCCGGCTTCAGCCCGGTGCAGGGACATGAAAGGCCACCCCTTCGGCGCAACCACTAACATCATCACCCGATACGCGGTAAAATGTCGGCTGAGGTCATAGCCCACATGCCTGACGAGAAGCCCAGTACCACCCTGCCAGGAACGGTAGAAAAAATCATCGCGCCCTGGGTGCCAGGACAGCCCGAAAAGGCTCAGATCTCCTTGCAAGACGCCGACCACCTCTATCGGGAAATTCGGATTGATAACAATCTGACCAATGCGGAGGGCGAAACTGTCAGCCTGAAACCAGGGGCAGAAGTCGATGTGACCATCCAGGCCGACCCCAAAGATACCGTCAAGAAATCCGACAAAACTCCAGAGGAAGCAGCCTAGTCAGCCCGCACCTGCCTCCTGGAATCCACTAGCGCAGCCATCGTGAAACCATCCCGGCTGCGGCATCGCTCCCGCAGCATGACCGCCTGCGATCCTATTCCTGGCCTCGCCGGAACCTGGCTATGTCGAAGCTGTAGCCTACCCGGAACAACACCCGACTGGTTTCGTGCCCGATTCCAACTCCCGGAGAAAACCGCAAGGTGCCTCTCTCGCCCAGCGACCAGGAAATTGTCGGCGCCACATACTGCGCCGTGTCCCTCAGTCCGAACCCATTGAGTGTGTCCCCCAGCCCCCCATACGCCTCGATCCCCGCCACCATTCTTTGGCGGCAGAAGCTGCAGTTCCCGCCTGTCCCCAGCTTAGCCAGCGCTTTTGACACCCCCACGGAATAACCGAATTCAAAGCCTTCGCCGCGCATCAGGTTCTTGTCCACGACGAAATTCCCCGCTAGATTCCAACGCCCCACGTCGCTCGACAGGATCAGCTTCGTTTCCAGCTCGTGTGCCTTCGACCTCCGCAGGTACCCATTCGCCATGTCCAGCTCCGGCCCTTCGCCTGTTATGTCCTTGGCAATCCGGCTGGCATCGTTCAGGCTGCCATATTCCAGGTAGAACACTGGATTGATCCGGTGCTCTTTTTTCATTGGGCGGAACCGGCTCTCCACTCTCCAGCCCGTAAACAGCGCGCTGTCGCCCAGCGTACCTTGTCCCTCGACGTATACCGCCGAGGTCAGGCGCTCCGTAACTCCATACTCCATTTCAATGTAGGGCGCTGCGTAAAAACTCTGCGCCCGCTCGTCCAGGTCGTTCTTCCCCGGCCCTCGGGGAGAACCCATCGTATTCGAAGTCTCTATCGCGATGTTTCCCGCCTCCTCGAGATGGTGATCGTAGGTGACGAAATACGGCGATTCTTGCGCAAGACCCGCCGTCGCCGCCGCCAGCAACAGCGGCAGCATCCATGCTCCTTTCATAGTCCTTCCATGATGCCATTGATCGCGCCCAAGCTGTATCCCCCCGATGGGCTACCCTGCAGCATGTCTTCGCGCACCGGTGCCGCTGCTATCATTGTTGATTTGCATTAGTTTTGTCGCCCGCGCCACACTTCTCCTCCACATGCCATTGCAAAACAGAAAAAGGCGTTACTTCAGTCCCAGGCTCAGCGCCCCGTTGGGACCATCAAAACTGATGCGAAGGGTCTTTCGGGTGCCCGCAGCCAACGTACATAAGATCTCTTTGCGCTGATCATAGCGGTCGGCACGGGACCGCACTCGCACGCCTACCCGGTGCTTTCCGGGGCTGACAAAGAGCTTTTGTGACACCTGCCCGCGGGCTTTGTGAAAAATCAAAAGACGCTTCCCACCCTCCGCAGGTAACAAATGCGCGTATTCCAGCTTGCCATCAACCCATACGGATATCTTGCCGTCCTTGAAATGGCGGTCAATCTCCAATTCAAGCGTAGAACTGGGTACTCCGGCTTGCGCGGGCTCCGGGGCTGCGCCAGCCATGAGCCTCGGTAAGCCGTTTGGCGGGTTCATGGCATCCACCGCCGCTCCGGTCGTGCCCCTTCTTCCGCTCGACATCGAATAGCGCAATCCCAAGGCAAGCGTGGCCCGCTATGCACACCGCGACGATGACCCCGTTCTTCGTGCTGAGCTTTCTTGCTCGAGCCAGGAGCGCATTTGCGAATTGATCCCCGGCATCGATCCCCCTCGACGTTTCCTTGCGCCCTGCACCCGGTCGGCCTGCCGGTCTCCGTCCCTCTGCGACCTCCGCCAGGTCCAGTGCCATTTCCATCCCGCGCTGATACCGGTCCTCGGGATTCTTTGCCATCGCCCTGGCAATGACCGCGTCCAGGTTGGGCGGCAGATTCGGATCAAGCAGCGTCGGTGCCATCGGCTCCCGGTTGGCCACCTTGTAGCACACCGTCAGCACACTATTTCCCTGGAATGGCCGATACCCCGTGACCATGTTGTACAGAATCACACCCAGCGCAAAAATGTCCGCTCGCCCATCCACTCGTCCGCCATCGATTTGTTCCGGCGCCATGTACGCTGGGGTTCCGAACACCCGCCCCGGAATCGTGAGGTGGGTAAGACTTAGTTTCGCGACTCCAAAGTCCGTGATCTTGGCTTGCCCTTCCAATGTAACCAGGATATTGGCGGGCTTGATGTCCCGATGCACGATACCCTGCGCGTGTGCGCAGTCCAGTGCTTCTGCAATCTGCTGCGTCAACCTCAGTGCCTGATCGAGCGGGATCGGCACCCCTTCCTCCAGCATGCCGTTGAGCGGCACCCCCGCAACGTACTCCATCACCAGGTACGGGCTATCGCTCCCCGGATCTTCCCCAACATCAAATATGGTGACGATTCCCGGGTGCAGCAGCCGCCCCGCCGCCTGCGCTTCCCGGAAAAAACGCTCGCGATATTCTCACTTCTCTTCCGGAACGTGACCCAGCACATTGATCGTTTTCACCGCCACGAAACGGTCGATCTTGGGATCGCGCGCCTTGTATACCACACCCATCCCGCCGCGACCCAGTTCGGCCACCACCTCATAACGCCCGAACCGTTTGCCCCAGCGAGTTTCCATCGCAGTTCCGTGCCCTCGTCGAGTGATGCTAGTCTCACTGCAGCTCCGTTCCCGCAATGAATGAAGATGCGCGAGGTACATCGGTAACCCTTCGGTTACTTTCTGGCTAAAGGGTTCACTGTAAGGAGGAATTGTTTTGGAAGATTTTTCGTGGCGTGTGTAGGGTAAGCGACAGAGCAACCGTCGCAGCCCGCGCGGTCGCAGGAGTGCCGGCGTTCTCCGGCTCGAATAGCGTTCCGCCAGAAGCGCTCGAATCTTTCAACGCCGATCCTTGACGCGCTTCGCCATAGCGCGAGGCACTTCTGTCCTACTCCTTCACCTTCGCGAACCACTCATCAAACCAGCGCAGCATCCGCAGTGTGTAGTCGCGCGCATCCGACGGCCGGTAAAACACGTGCCCTTCATTCGGATACACCACCATCTGCGTTGGCACCTTCATCGCCTGCAGCGCGTGATACCACTCGATCGACTGCGGCATTGGCACTTCCCCGTCCCGCTCACCTACCAGGATCAAGGTCGGAGTCTTCACGTTCTTCACGAAACGAATCGGATCCGACTTCTGGTACACCGCCGGATCGTCATACACCGACGCGCCAAAAAAAGGAATCATCCACTCGTCAATGTCGTTCAGCCCGTAGTAGCTCAGCAAGTCCGACATCCCCGCTCCCGCAACCGCCGCCGCAAACCGCATGCTCTGTGTCTCCGCCCACATGGTCATGTAGCCGCCGTAACTGTGGCCCCGGATTCCCAGCCGTTTTTCATCAATCGGGTACTGCTGGATCATCGCGTCCACCCCGGCCATGATGTCGCGAAAATCGCCGCCCCCGAAATCTTTCACGTTGCCCTGCGTAAACTTTTCTCCCTGCCCATAACTCCCCCGCGGATTCGGACAAAGCACGAACCAGCCCAGCAGCGATCCCGCCGTCATGCTTCCCATCTTGCCCGTCTGCCACTGCGACGTGCACGCCCACGACGGGCCGCCATGCACACTCACAACCAGCGGGTACTTCTTCGCCGGATCGTATCCCTTCGGCAGCATCAACCACCCTTGAATCCGCGTGTCCCCGCTCATCCAGTGCACGTTGCGGCTCTCACCCCAGCTCGCCCGCACATCCCCGTTCACGTGCGTGATCTGCTTCCAGCTACCCGACGCTCCCGCCCACACCTCCGGCAGAGTGCTGGCGCTTTCCCGCACCACCGCGCTCACCGCCCCATCCCCGGAGAACGATGCCCCCATCGCATACCCGCCCGCGCTTGTCCCAATCTGTTCTTCTCCCGTCCATCCCTTCCACGACGCCCCTTCCGCATAGCCTGCGATCGGCATCACCGCATATCCCGCGTTCCCATCGACATTCGCCACCACTGCCATCCGGTCCGCCCCCGTCCATGCCAGCGAAGACGGTGACGCCTTGATCCCCGGCGTCAGATTCCGAACCGTGCCCCCCGTGATCGGCACAACCTCGATCTCCCCGCCTGTCAGGCCTTCATCGCTCATCACGCCCTCGATGAACGCTACCCACTTCCCATCTGGCGAAACATGCGGCTCCCCGATCTGCCACTTCGGCTTGTAGATCTCGCGCATCTCGCCGTTTTCCCCGTCGATGGCGTACAGCCGCGCAATCCACCAGTTGTTGTCGCCTGCCCCATGCGCCGCACTCGCCGTCCACCCTTTGGAATCCGGCGTCCAGTCGTATTCGTAAACGTAAACATCCCCCGGCGTGACCTGCGTCAGCTTCTTCGTTCCCACATCGACCAAGGCAATCCGTTGCTCGTAGATTTTCTCGCCCACCACGCCCGCCAGCGGCGTCATCGGTTGCAGTGGCCCGGCCACCCGCGGCATATCCTCTATATATAGGACCGAAATCTTCGCCCCATCGGGAGAATAGCGCGGCGTCTGCGCATACCCCTTCAAGTCGGCCAGTTTCACCGGAGTGCCGCCCTCGGCCGGCCCCGACCACAATTGTGCTGCCGGCGTCTCCCCCGGCAAATCACCCAGCCACGCCAATCGGCGGCTGTCAGCCGACCACGTGACATCGCGCGCCGCCAACTTCTGCTCGGTTCCAATCCGGCGCGCACTTCCGCCCGCCACCGCTGCCACCCAGAGTTCGCCTCCCACGATGTAGGCGACCTGTGCCCCGTCCGGTGAGATCGCGACCTGCTCGATGTTCTTGACGACCGGCAGCGAGTCGAGCGCCCTCGCCACCCGGTCCTGCGCGCCCGCCGACGTGCTCACGAAAACCCCGAAGCCCAGCAGAATGGCACCGAATCTTGAATACGTCATAATGGCGCTAGAGTATATAACTCAACCGCCGCGGCAGACGAACGCTCTCTCCCGCTTACTCGTGAGAAGATTGTTTTCCGGGCTGCGGCTCCTCAGGCTGAGGCTCCCGCTCCATCCAAGGCCTGCATGCAATTTGCTCTCTTCGGAGATCATCATCGACTTCACTACTCTGCAGGTCGTCTCCATCATCTTCCTCGCCACCCTGATCCGGTCTGCATTCGGCTTTGGCGAAGCCTTGATCGCCGTTCCTCTCCTCGCCTTCTGCATCCCGATCGGCGTAGCCGCCCCGCTTTCCGTGCTGGTGTCGATCACCATCGCTGGCATCGTCGTCGTGCTGGACTGGAACATGATTCATTTCCGCAGCACAGGCTGGCTCGTCTTCTCCACTCTGTTTGGAATCCCGCTCGGCTTGCTGCTCCTGACGAGCAGTCATCAGCGCTTCGTGAAAGCCACCCTGGGCATCATTATCGTGGCTTTTTCCGCCTACTCCCTCTTGGTCCGGATCCCGCCGGAGCTTAGGCACGACCGTCCACGATGGCTCTTCCTCTCGGGTTTCTGCGCCGGCGTGCTGGGCGGCGCCTATGGCATGAACGGGCCCCCGCTCGTCATCTACGGAGCCATGCGCCGCTGGTCCGTACAGCACTTCCGCGCAACTCTGCAGGGCTATTTCCTGCCCGCCAGCATCCTCGGCATGGCGGGTTACTGGGTGGCCGGACTCTGGAGTCCCCCCGTCACCCACTACTATCTGATCTCGCTGCCGATCACCTTGCTAGCCGTATTTCTGGGCACAGCGATCAACCGCCGCCTGCACGCAAGAACCTTCCTCAACTACCTCTACCTGGGCCTGATCGGTATCGGAGCGCTCCTGTTCCTTCAAGCCATCACCGCCCCGGTTCACCTGGGAAACCTTCCAAGCCTTCACTGAGCAAGTCCAAATCCCCAGCCGAGCGCGACCCCGTCATCCAGAAATCCTTACTGCCCCACCGCGCACTTATCACTCACCACCGCCGCAAGAATCCGCTTAACGAACTCCTGGTCCGGCGACGGATCCTTCAGAATCGACCATCCCGTAAATGTGACAATTAAATCCTTCTCCGGAAACACCATCAGATGTTGCCCGCCAAACCCGCGTCCCATCCAGATGTATCTTCCACCCTGTGGCAGCAGCCACCACTTGTATCCATACTTGAATCCTTCTCCCGCGTCGATATACGGCGTGACCGACTCCTTCACCCACTCCTTGGACACGATCTGCTTCCCCTCCCATACCCCGTCGTGTAAATAAAGATAGCCAAGCTTTGCCAGTCCCGACCCGCTTAGAAATAATCCTCCCTCGGTATCGACCACTCCCAGCGGGCTGCGCTTCCAGTAGTGCTCGATTCCCAGCGGCGTGAACAGATATTTCTCTCCATACTTCTCGATATCCTGCCCCGTCTCTTTCTGGAAAATGTAGGCCAGCAGCTCCGACCCTCCGCTGGTGTAGTTGAAGGTTGTCCCCGGCTCCTTCGTCATCGGCCGGTCAATCACATACTGCACCCAGTCGTCGGTCCCCTCCATCACGGCCGCATCGTTGGTCGGATCGTCATACGCAACCTCTTCGTTCCAGCCCAGCCCGCTCGTCATGGTCAGCACATGCCGCAGCGTGATCCGCCGTTTCCGGTCATCCACGTTCTTCACCTTCGCAACATCAAAGTAATGCAGCAGCGGCGTATCCAGGCTCGCCTTGAAATCTCCCCGCGTCACCGCGATCCCTAAAATCACCGAGCTGGTCGTCTTCGTGACCGACTGCATGCTGTGCAGATCGCTGCCGTGGTAATAGGGATGCCACGCCGGATCGAAGTAGTTATAGGGACCAGTGAGACGGGGATTCAACGGCCCGCGCACTTTCGCTTCCTTCCCATAAATTTGCCCGTAGTCGTGCGCATACTTCGCCTCGTAGACGGCCTTCCCGCAGCGGAATACATCCATGCTGTCCACCAACCCGTACTTCCCGTTTCGTAGGTCTGTGTCAAAGGCCTCCAGCACTTTCGGATCGAGCCCCACCCCGGTGGGTTTCCCCTTCACCCACCCTGCCGTGGGCCAGGAGGTCGCGCCCGATTCCGCACTGGCAGCATTTCCTGGAGCTGCACCCTGAAACGCGTGCGCCTCCAGCCCGGCCATCGGAACAAAACAAATCACGCTCAACAACGCCAGCACTCGACCCAAAGCAGTCATATCGTCCTCTCAGCGGATCCGCGTAGCGGCTGACGCTCTCGTCCGCCTCTCCTCAGCGAAGTCGAACGGCTCCCAGCGAGCAAGGCTTGCCGTTCTCAAAATCCAGCTTCGGTGCGAGATCGTAAGGGCGCGACTCGCACATGTCAAACGTGGCGGGCCCGAGGCCGGGCTGGAACCCTCGGCCTCCGCCCTACGCAGCCGGGTGCCCCAACCTTACGCGTTCTCGGCGCAGGGGTGGGAGTCCACCACCCATTGCCTCTTGGAATTTTTTCGACCAGATACCCCGTCTGCGCACCCTGGCCCCAATGGGTTATCTCTCTATCCCGCCTTTCGGAAGGTCAGGTTGACACGTTGTCTCCCCAGCAACGGATGTTCACTTTCCCTCAACGGCATCACCCCGTGATACCGCAGCCGGGTGCCCCACGTTTCGCGCTTTTCGAAACGTGGGATTCCACCACCCCATCCCTCTTAGGATTTTTCCCGCCCGATACCCCATCGTTGGCGCGTTCAACAGCCCGTCCCGACCGCGGTCGCAACGACTGCAGTTCTCAGAATTCTCCATCACCTTCCGGATGTCACCAGATACTTCTTTTCGTTCTTGCCGTCGCTAACACACCTCCCGCAGAGCAACCGGAGACCTTTACCTCCACCGTCTACAATCAATAACGATGGATCCTTCCCGCATCGCGCAGCTTCTGTCCCCATTCTTGGGAGACCCTGCAACCGCGCCATCCCACCCGCTGACTTCATGGCAACTGGATCAGATATCGATGTACATCGATCTATTGCTGCGCTGGAACGCCCGCATCAACCTCACAGCCATTCGCACCCCCGATGAAATCGTCACCCGGCATTTCGGCGAATCCTTCTTCGCCGCCCGCCACTTGCTGACCGGGACTGCCCCCGCCGGCTCAACGCAAGCCCCGCTCGGGGATCTCTCCCATAACTCCGTCGCCCGAAAACCCCGAAGCGGCGCTCCCCCGGGCCCTCCGCTCCCTCACCTTGCCACCCCTGAATCGACCGACCCCAGCCAACCCACCAGAGCCCTGCCCGTAAGCACAGCCGATCGCGCTCCCGGATCGCCTGCGTCCCCATCGCCTGCCTCCCCTCCTTCCTTGTTATTGGATTTGGGCTCGGGCGCCGGATTCCCCGGCTTGCCCATGAAAATCTGGTCGCCCCAGACAACAGTCACCCTGATCGAGTCCAACCACAAAAAGGTAGCCTTCCTGCGCGAAGTCATTCGCGCCCTTACATTGACGAACATCAATGTATTCCCCGGCCGCGCCGAAGACTTTCCCCCCGCCACCGCCAACCTCCTCACCCTCCGCGCCGTCGAACGTTTCGAAACCATCCTGCCCACCGCACTCACCCTTCTTGCTCCCGCCGCCCGCCTCGCCCTCCTGATAGGCGAACCCCAGGTCACCCGCGCCCAAGCCCTGATCCCCAGCCTCCACTGGACCCCACCCATCCCAGTACCCCAATCCACTTCCCGAGTCCTGTTGATAGGAAACTCGTACTCACACACCCCAGAACCAATTGAGTAATAGTGGTAAGATGAACCAGTCTATGGCGGTATTTTTGGTTCTTCACGAAGGGAAAGGCCCGTTAATATGGTTGATTGTGGGAAATATCCCGCGTTTTAGTTGTAGCACGCTACCCTTACCCTTCACCGACCCTTAGAACGCGCCCGCCGAAGACCATCCTTGGTTACCGATAGATTAAAGTGGGACAAGTACCTTATATTGTGGCCTCTATGGATGGAATACATGCAACTTTTACCGATACAGGCTATTGTGGTGGGAGATTGGCTACATCCAGGCTTAAGGAAGGTGCCTCAAAGTCCCCTGGCAGGGACCAAGTGTTCCACGTGGAACACACCACACAAATACACTTCTGTCCCGCCGCAATAATTGAAATGTTCCATGTGGAACGTTCCATCCTTGTAGCGAGTTTGAAAAACTGCCCTATCCTTGAGATGGCACGGCGGCACTCCCCAAGGCACTACCGAGAGGTCTCGCCCGTGTACCGGATATTCTGTCAGGCAACCACAAGTCAAAGCGCACGCTGTCACGCGAGGCGATTCGCACATATGCGCGTGGTGTTCCGCGTGGAACACTTTTCACGACGCAGTGTTCCATGTGGAACACTGCGCGGTGGAGTGCATCAAGCTTGTTGAAATGCTGGCGAAAATGCCTGGCAATTGGTTTTGATTCAGTCGCAATTCGCCGCACCGGCTGTGCACCAAAATCCGTCGTTGCATTCACGGGATCGATTCGAACTATTCTGCGAGCAGCTCCGGTTCTCCAAAAAAAATCAATGGGACGCGTAATCGCGGTTGCCAACCAGAAGGGCGGCGTCGGGAAGACTACGACCGCCATCAATCTGGCCTCGTCCTTCGCCGCGGCGGAGGTCAACACTCTGCTGGTTGATTGCGATCCGCAATCAAACGCGTAGCAGCGGCCTGGGCCTGGTCAAAGATCCCGAGCGCATCAGCACCTACCATGTTCTCATGGGGGCGGCCTCGGCGGAAGAGGCGCTGCAGCCCACCGAGCTCGAGCAGCTCTGGATCATTCCTTCGCACAAGAACCTGATCGGCGCGAACCTCGAACTGGTCGAGGGCGAGCGGCGCGAGTACCGGCTGCGCGATGCGCTGGCGCCTCTGCGCGAGCGCTTCCAGTTCATCGTGCTCGACTGTCCGCCGGCGCTGGATCTGCTTACGCTCAACGCGCTGGTCGCGGCGGACTCGGTACTGATCCCGATGCAGGCGGAGTACTTTGCCCTGGAGGGCATCAGCGAGCTGCTGGACACGGTGGAGCGGATTCGCGCGGGGTTGAACCCGGAGCTGTCGATCGAGGGCGTGGTGCTGACCATGTTCGACGAGCGCACCAACCTGGCGCAGCAGGTGACGGCGGAGCTCAAGAAATATTTCGGGGAGAAGCTGTGCACGACCACGATCCCGCGCAACATCCGGCTGGCGGAGGCGCCGAGCCACGGGAAGCCGGCGCTGCTCTACGACGTGCGCTCGCGGGGGGCGGAGAGCTACATCCGGCTGGCGAAGGAGATCATCGCGCATTACTTCGAGCAGGCGGAGGCGCCTTCCAGCGAGGCGCAGGAAGCGGCGCCCGCCGATGCTCCCGCCCCGGCGCAGGAAGCGGGGACGCAGGCGCATGGGTCCGAGGAGGCGCCCGCGGAGACGCCGGAGGCCGACGAAATGGGGAAGACGGCTTAGATTGATTGATGTCTATATTCATGGTGGTCGATGTTAAGGCTCCCCCCGTGAACTGCGGGGCTCCGAGCGGCGGGCGGGGGAGTGGCGGCAATTGGGAAAAGACGGCTTCGATGAATTCATGGTGTACATTGACGGCAGTCGATGTTACCGGTGAAGGCGGCTGTGCCGACGTGGCCAATGGGCGGGGCAATCACTGCGATTGCGCGACACGTCGCAGGGCGCGGCTGGCGCATTCTAACTTTGGGGGACTGCGGGGAACATGACCATGGCGGCGGAAAAGACAGCGGCAGCGGTACAGCCGGTCACAGCAGAGGCAAGCGGAGCGCGGCCGGGCTTGGGAAAGTCGCCCAGCGATGCTGGCAAAGCGGAGGGAAGCGGTGGCAACAAAGCCGCGGGAGCGCCGGTGCTGGCACATGACAAGCGGCGAGCGCTTGGGCGTGGGCTCGAATCGTTGCTTCCCGGACCTCGTCCCCTGGGCGGCGGGGGCAACACGGTCCCAGGAGCGGCAGCGGGATCCACACTGGTGGGAGCATCGCCGGGGAGTGGCCCGGCAGCCGGGGCTTCCGCGGCGGCCGGACAGTCTGCCGCGACAGTTCCCCACATCTCTGAGGGCGCGGCTGGCGGTATCGGGCACGCCCCCGGTGCAGGTGCCGGTCAGATTTCCGGGATGGCGGTTCCGGGGACGATTTCCGATCTGCGAGCGGCGGCTCGGCGCAAGCCGGACGGGCACGAAGTAATCGAGCTTGCGATTGAGCGGATCGACGCGAACCCGCACCAGACGCGCAGCTTCACCCAGGGTGAGATCGACTCCCTCGAGGAACTCAGCGACTCGATCAAGGTGCAGGGGGTGCTGCAGCCGATCACGGTGCGTCCGGGGGTGGAGGGCCGGTATTTCCTGATCACGGGCGAGCGCCGGATGCGCGCCTCGCAGATGGCAGGCAAGACGACGGTCCCGGCGATCGTGCGGGTGGTCTCGGAGCAGCAGGCCGCCGAGATGACGGTGATCGAGAACCTGCAGCGGCGGGATCTGACCTGCATTGACCTGGCGCGCGCCTACATCATGCTGAGCAAGAATTTCAACCTGACGCAGGAGCAGATCGGCGAGCGCGTGGGCGCGGCGCGCGAAACGATATCGAACTACATGCGGCTGGCGAAGCTGCCGCAGGGTGTGCAGTACCACCTGCAGTGCCGAGAACTGGAATTCAGCCATGCGCGGGTGCTGCTGAATCTTGATCCCGAAGTGGTGGGGGTGGTGGCGCACAAGGCGGTCACCGAAAACATGTCGGTGGACGATCTGGAGCGCTACGTGCTTTCGAACCCGGGCATGCTGGGCCCGCACATAAAGAAGGAGCCGAAGCCGGGGGGAGCGCGCTGGGTGGATCCCAACGTGCGCGCGGCGCAGCGGGATCTGGAGCGCATTCTGGGAGTGCGGGTGAAGATTCGCGACCGCCATGGCAAGGGCAAGATCACGCTGGAGTACGCGACGCTGGAGGATTTTGACCGGGTGATCGAGATGTTGAAGGGGAAAAACTAGACGCCGGTCGTCGGCCAAGCGGCGGCCTTCGCTGCGCTCAGGGCTGAGAACGATCGTTGGCGGCCTGGCATACGGCACCAAGTTGGAAGAGTCCCGCTCGGGAGAATGGGGCTTTGTTTTCTGAACGCGGGAAGGTGTGACAGCGGAAAATCCCAAGAGGGACGATGCGGTGGAATCCCACGTTTCGAAAGGCGCGAAACGTGGGGCACCCGGCTGTAAAGGATTACCCGAAGGATGGTTCAGGTTGCCATCCCAATTCTATTTTGGGCCGGAGAAAACCGGTGAACGTCCCGTCTGTCCCTGGGTTTTCCGTCCCTGGGTTTTCCGGGTTTTCGGTCGATCGGCTACTCGGGTTGGGATCGGTTCGACGGCGTGTTAATCTTCCGCAGTGTGCGGTGTCGGCAGCGATCGCATCTTAACGTATTCAAGGGTGGCCCCGGTCTCTCCGGTTCAGTTGGTGCGTCCAACATTGGCCCGATCCGCGTCTAAGACTTCACGCACTTTCGTCAAGAGAGATGAAATCGTGAGGGGTTTTTCGAGGAGTGTCACTTCCGGAGAAAGCACCCCGTGCCGAGTTATGATGTCGTAGGCATAGCCCGACATGAACAGAACCCGCATTGCCGGTTGAGTCTTCACTAACGTTGCGGCAAGCGCACTGCCACTGATTCCTGGCATCACAACATCCGTGAGCAACAATTGGATGTTTCCTCCGTATTGCCGCCCGATTTCGATGGCTTCTTGGCCACTTCGAGCCTCAAGTATGGTATATCCGGCGCTCTGGAGGCAGACTCGCGCCAACTCTCGCAGGGAATCCTCGTCCTCGACCAGGAGAATTGTCTCGGTTCCGTTGGGTGGATTTCGAGGCGTCTCAGGAGGCGGGGCAGACTCCGCAGCTCCTTCAGCCGACGGCAGGTAGATTCTGAAGGTAGCCCCCGTTCCCAACTCGCTGTATACAGAAATAAAGCCTTGATTTTGTTTCACAATACCGTAGACATTTGACAGGCCCAGTCCCGTACCCTTCCCTATCTCCTTTGTTGTGAAGAATGGCTCAAAAACATGTGCCTGCGTCTCTTTGTCCATACCGCAGCCGGTATCGCTTACCGCGAGCATGACATAGGCTCCGGGCTTGGCGTACGGATGTTGCTGAATGTGTATTTCGTCGAGATCTACGTTCGCTGTTTCGATAAGCAGTGTTCCACCTCGAGGCATGGCGTCGCGGGCATTGGCAGCGAGGTTGATAAGAACCTGCTCGATCTGCCCCCGGTCGGCCTTCACTCGCTTCAGGCTGGAATCGGCATTAGTCCGGAAGTCCACGTCCTCGCCGATCAGACGCCGCAGCATCTTCTCGACATCTCTTACAACCGCATTCAGGTCGAGCATTTTGGGCTGGATAGTTTGCTTGCGGCTGAATCCGAGCAGTTGGTGAGTTAGAGATCCTGCACGACGAGTGGCCTTTAGAATTTCCTCTACGTGTCGGTGTAACCGCTCTCCCGATGGCAAGGCGAGCTGGAGAAGCTCACCGTAACCACTGATCACGCTGAGGGCGTTGTTGAAATCGTGCGCCACCCCTCCTGCCAGTCGGCCAATCGCCTCCATCTTCTGAGCCTGGCGTAACTGCGCCTCCAGCTGCCTACGCCCGGTAATGTCCTCGACCGCGCCGTTGTAATACAGGACCCGTCCATCCGCATTCTTCACAGAGCGTGCGTTCTGCAGGAGCAAAATAATCGTTCCGTCTTTACGACGAGCCTCATACTCAAAATCGCGCACCGCATCATCCTTGGCCATTAGGCGCTTCAACTCCTCACGACGCTCTGGGTCGACATACCAGTCACGCGCAAGGTTGCCGGTCGCAGCAATCTGTTGTTCGGGAGTTTCGTAACCGCACATGTGCGCCAAGGCAGGATTGACGCTGAGAAAGCGGCCGTCCGGAGTGCTCTGGTATATACCGACCGGAGCATTCTCAAACAAGGACCGATAGTTCTCCTCTGTTTGCCGCAGGACTTCCTCGGCGTGCTTGCGATCCGTTACGTCCTGCTTAATGGCTATAAAGTGGGTGATGCCGCGGCTGTTCAGGCGCACTGGGGTGATGGTCTGTTCTTCCGTGTAGAGGCTTCCGTCTTTGCGCCGGTTGACCATTTCCCCATGCCAGATCCGGCCTTGATTGATGGTACGCCACAAACTCTCATATAAACTCTTGTCGTGTTTTCCGGACTTCAGCAGGCTAGGGGTCTTGCCGCAGACTTCCTCCGCCGCGTAACCGGTTAGTTGGGTGAATGCACGATTCGTCCACTGGATTATCCCGGTATGATCAGTGATCACAATGCTATTCGCGGCCGCTTCCAAGGCTGCAGTTTGCAGGCCTGGCCGGAACTCTGCAAGCTTCCGGTCGCCGATGTCCATCGTGATGCCAAGCATCCGTGTCGTGTGCCTTAGATCATCATGGAATACTCGTCCTCTTCCCGACTGCCAATGCACACTGCGGTCTGGCCATATGACACGGTAATCACAGGAATACTGGCCCGTGGTCTTCAGGGCAGAATCGATCGCCGCTCTGACCGTGTCTCGGTCCTCGGTATGCACTCTCTGCAGAAACGCCTGAAAGTCGGCCGAGCTCTCCGGCGGCAGGCCGAGCAAAGTTTTGTATGTATCCGACCAGGTCTGAGTATCCGTCCTGATGTCCCAGTCCCAGCAGCCGATATGTGCTGCCGCCATGGCCATGCCATACCGCGGCTCCACCTCTGGAGCCTCACCCGGAAACCCGATGTCCGTCACGCCGGCAGAGTCTCCACGTTTCTTCAAGGTGATGATGGCGCCTGTGGCGATAAGAAGTTCGCATCCGATCCGATAGACTTCAAAGGACGACGGGCTAAACGTGCCTTGCGTTGACAAGGCGAGAGTCTCACAAACAAGGAGCGTTATAGTTGCGGACAGAGTTACGCTTGAACTGATCGATAAGGATCGATTGTTTGGTGAGTTAAGTTGTGTAGCGCGACGGCTCACTACAGGTACCTCAAGGTAGGTGGGCTCCGGGCCAGGGGAGGGCGCGGGCGCGAGCCGGAATCAGCGTGACACTGCGGTGATCGCGCTGTTGTGATTTGCATCACAATAGCACATTACTTTTGTGGGGTGTTAGCCGCTGAGCCAAACGCAACCATTCTCGCGCTATTAGGTGCCGATATATCGGCACCGCAGATATAACCTCTTGCTACAACGATTCTTTTGATCCTCGCCGGACGGGCCTGACACTACAAACAGACTTTGGTAACCGCAATGTGATGCGTGTCACATGGGCCCCGATGGTATTCGGCCGATCATGAAAGATTGTAAGGGGAAGTCGGGAAATGCCACGAAACCGGAGCCACTTGCGACGGAGCGCCTTGGCTTTGGTCGTGTTTGCCTGTGTGCCCTTAAGCGGACAGGAGCGTACCGCAGTAACCGGCGGAATCTCCTCCCCGAGTTCGCGCAGCCTGCCGGCATTGGTGCAGGAATTGTTTATCTCGGAAGTTCCAACCGTACAGGAGCGGCATGAGATTCAAGTTTCCATCGGCTCCGCTTTCTACCGGCAATCCGGCGCCAGGTTGGCCCGATCTCTTTTCAAGACCGAATATGGGCTTACGGGCCGGCTGCAAGTGGAATCAGAATTTTCGTACGAACACGTATCTGGCCCGGATCCGGATTTCCATGCTGGGCCGCAGGATCTGGCGGTTGGCCTGCGGTATGCACTTGGCCGCCACCGGAGGATTTTGTTGACGGCTGGACTGGGCCTGAATGCTCTGAATCCCGAAAGCACGACGGTGCAACTGGAACCTTCGCTAGTAGCGGCCACCGCCTTGGGACGCGCACAGCTGCAATTGGGAGCAGCAATCAGCGTCAGCGGACTGCGAGAACAGGAGTACTCCTACGCGGTCATCTTGCCGTTGCGGCGCTGGCGGCCGACCCTGGAGTTTAAGGAGCAAAGAGCGGGAGGACAGCTCGAAACGCTGATCGCGCCGGGAATGATCCGCAGCGTCCACGGGTTTGAGATCGGAGTCGCCTGCCCGGTGCACTTGACGGGTCCTGGCCCCCGGGTTGCGCCAATGTTTCTGGTGACCCGTGAATTCGGGGGAGAAAGCGAGTGAGATGGCAGTAAAGCGATCACTCCGATTCAAGCTATACGCACTCACGCTGCCCTTAGTTGCGGCTTTGCTGGGTTTGGTCATGCTGTTCGTTATCCCGTTGTTCAATATTGTGGGCACGCCAGCCTCCCTGGGCAAAGGGGTCACCGAAGTGAAGGATTTCGAACGACTCGGGCGCTTATTGGCACGGGAGAGCGGGGACTATACCGAATTTCTTTCGAACGGCTCAGAATCGGAGGCGCGAGCAGATATTCGAAGCGGAAAAGCAGATTACGGCAACCATTCAGCAGATACTGGTTTCTGGAAAAGTGCAAGGAGGAGGCTCGTTATCCCTGGAACAATTTGCCAGTGACTATGCCAGAGCCAGTGCAAAAGTGCGCGCAGCGGTCGAGGGAAGGCAGCGCGCAGGACGAAGATCTTCCAGCGAGGGCACGGATCCCTTTCTGCTCCACCGACTCCTTGCGCAAACCGACATGCTCGCCGATGACCGGGGTCAGGAACTGGTTGAGTCCACACAGATGTTAAGTGGGCGCGCGCAGCAGACCTACAGCGCTGCCCTGAGGCGCTCTACCATGGCGCTGAACTGGAACGCGCGCGAGCTCGTTCTCGCCGAACGTGCTGCTCGATTCTTGGCCGAGGAAGTCGCCTTAACCTCGCTCCACGCTCTGCTCCGAAATACCCCTTCGGCAGGTCAGTACTCCTTCGGAACCGCGAACCCTTCTAACCTGACCTCCAATACCCTCGGGATGCTGCAACAGCAGTTGGCACGGGACCTGGAAGAAAACCGGGCCTCCTTGGCATTCGCCAGTGAGATTGAGAGGCGATACCGATCTCTGCAACAGATCGAGGGCCGCATTCTTGGCGAAGGCCCCTCGGCCGGCGCGAATATCGCGGGTGCCATGGAAGAAAATGTGAATGACCTGTATCGCCGCTTAGGCGACCTGACGGCAATGGAAGAAAGAGAGTTTTCCGCTGCCGTGCGAACAACGACTTTGGGGCTGCGTGCAGCGCTGTTGTGGACCAGTGTGGTGATGTTCGTGATCCTCGCCATGGGCGTCGTCAGCCCGTTCCTGCTCGCCAAAACCCTGGTACGTCCCATCCTGACCCTTACGGAACAGGCCCAAGAGATTGCACAAGGAAATTTTGCCGTTACCGCGTCGGTGCGCACGGACGATGAAATACGCGAGCTTTGCGATGCGTTCAATTCGATGGCCGCCTCCTTAGCGAAAGCAGCCAGTGATCAGATCCGCCAGATTGAGGAATTGAAACAGGCAAAGGCTGCGGCTGACGCGGCCAACCATGCCAAGAGCACCTTCTTGGCCAACATGAGTCATGAAATCCGTACTCCGATGAACGGGATCATCGGCATGACCGATCTCGCCCTGGATACGCCATTGACGGACGAACAACACGATTACATCAGTACCGTCAAGCTCTCAGCCGAAGCCCTCCTCAACGTGATCAATGACGTGCTCGATTTTTCCAAGATTGAAGCCGGGAGGCTTGATCTGGAAGAAATTGTTTTCAACGTGGAAGACGTGCTGAGCGAAACCATGAAAACCCTCGCTCTGCGCGCGCACGAGAAGAACCTGGAACTGGTATATGACCTAGCGGACGATATTCCTGCCGCCCTTGCCGGGGATCCCTACCGGCTGCGCCAGGTTCTGGTAAATCTTGTTGGCAACGCAATCAAGTTTACCGAAGGTGGCGAAATCGCTGTAAGCGTTGTCCAGGAACGGCCATCCGATCGAAAGATCCTGTTGCATTTTCAAGTTCGGGACACCGGCATCGGCATCGCGAAAGAAAAACAAGAGGTTATCTTTCAGTCTTTTGCCCAGGTCGACAACTCCACGACTCGCAAGTACGGAGGAACCGGGCTCGGTCTAACCATCTGTGCGCGAATCGTGAAGATGATGCATGGCCGCATCTGGGTGGAGAGCATCCCCGGGCTGGGCAGCACGTTCCATTTCACGGCCGAGCTCGCGATCTCGCCGACGTGTTCTATTCGCCAGGAAACCCTGCCCCAGCAGTTACACGGAATGCGTGCGTTGATTGTCGATGACAACGCTACAAACCGGAAGATACTCGACCGCTTCCTGCGCAAATGGGATATGCAACCCGCAACCGCAGAGAGCGGTCCCGATGCGTTACGGGAGATCGAGTCAGGCGAGAGGCTAGGCCAGCCTTTTCCGCTGATTCTTATCGATGGTCACATGCCGGGAATGGACGGATTTGAATTGGCAGAACGCATCCGCAGCAATCCGAAGCTCAGCGGGTGCACGGTGATGATGCTCACTTCGGGAGAACGGCGAGGCGATATCGCCCGCTGTGAAGAACTTGGAATCTCCTCGTACCTGATCAAGCCGATTCGGAGGTCGGAATTGCTCAAGTCCATCCTGCTGGCTTTGACCGCTGACAAGAGTGGGACGCCAAGCTTGAACCCGTCCAAAGCTATTGCTGAAGCCCAGGTACCTGCACGCTCGCTACGTATCTTGTTGGCCGAGGACAATGCCGTTAACCAGCGGCTTGCAATTCGCATTCTCGAGAGTGCAGGGCATCAGATACGCCTTGCCGAAGATGGCGCGCGAGCCGTGGCTCTGTTCAAGGCACATCCGTTTGACGTCGTATTGATGGACGTGCAAATGCCGGAAATGGATGGCTTTGAAGCTACCGCGGCGATCCGGGCCTGGGAGTGCGCGCGGAATTCGAGAACCCCGATCATTGCGATGACGGCGCATGCCATGAAGGGCGATCGGGAGCGCTGTTTACGGGCCGGCATGGATGGTTATCTCGCCAAGCCCATCCGACGCGAAGAAATGCTCGCTTTAATTTCCGAGCATGCGCTACCAGGGCAGGATATTGGCTCGACCAGTCGAGGAGAAATACATTCTCTCGATGCGCTTGTCTCCAAGTCCGACCTGCTGCGCCGGGTCGACGATGACAAAGATGTGCTGGTGGAAGTGATCGACGCCTTCCTGGAAGAATCGGTGTCAATCATGGCTGAACTGAACGAGGCGGTGCGAGGCAGAGAAGGCAGAGCCTTGGAACGGACCGCACACAAGCTGAAGGGATCGGTTGCGCTGTTTGGCGTTGTATCAGCCACCAATGCTATCGCCGACCTGGAGCAGATCGGAAGAAACCGAAACCTGGAGGCCGCCGAGCCGGCCCGCGCGCGGGCGAAATTCGAAGTCGCGCGCCTCCAGAGCGCGCTTCGGAAACTGAAACAGGAACTATGCCCACAAGAGTCTTAATCGCCGACGATGATCCAGTCTCTTGCCGATTGCTGCACAGTCTCCTCACGAAGTGGGGATACGACGCGACGATCGTCTCCAACGGGATCGAGGCTCAGAAGGCACTGCGGGGGCCAACCGCACCACGGCTTGCGATTGTGGACTGGATGATGCCGGGCCTGGACGGCATTCAGGTTGTCCGCGAACTCCGGGCGGCAAAACATGATCTCTACACCTATGTTCTCTTACTCACGGCCAAAGGAGAGAAGTCGGACATTCTGCAAGGCTTGGACGCAGGTGCCGACGACTATCTGACAAAACCATTTGATGCCAAGCAACTGCGCGCGCGGCTTCGGGTTGGCGAGCGCATTCTCGACCTGCAGCAGCGGCTCATCACCGCTCTTGAAATGTCGGAGTTCCGCGCGAACCATGATTTCCTGACTGGCCTCTACAACCGTGCAGCGATCATGGACTTTTTGCGGCGGGAGTTGGCTCGTTGTGAGCGCGAGCGCAACGAACTTTCGATACTGATAATCGACGCCGATCATTTCAAGAAAATCAACGATACCTACGGGCATCCAGCCGGCGATGAGGTGCTCAAGCAACTTTCCGTGCGAATCGAGTCTGCCCTGCGCTCGTATGATTTCTTAGGCCGTTACGGTGGCGAGGAATTCCTGATCGTAGCGCCTAATTGTGCCATGGCTGACGCTATGTGCATGGCCGAGCGCATCCGCAAGGCAGTAGCTAGCGATGGATTCCAGATCACAGACTTTCAAGTCAAAGTCACCGTCAGCATTGGCGTGACCTCGATTTGCGACCTTGTTCCCGAGCTGAGTGCGGTGTTGCGAAACGCCGATCATGCGCTGTACGCAGCCAAGGAAGCCGGCCGCAACCGGGTGGAATCCCGCCAAATACAGTATGAAGATGTGGAATTAGAGTCATAAGAGGCGAGTGCGAGGAGTGAACCCGCTGTCCGAGTCGTCGAGCGATGGAAGAAGACGAATAACATAACCGGAAAACCCGGGGACAGACGGAAGGTTCACCTATTTTTTCACCTTGATCCGCACAGCGAAAGGGGAGTTGGCGCCCATCATGGGCCGCTCTCTTTGGCCGTCCTCCCTTTTGTGGCGCCAGCGGACGAGCGGTAAGTTTTTCCAGGTCCGCGACAAACTCGGAGGTCCCCAGCGGCCGTCCGGTGTGGGTGGCGCGGCGCAATGCAGTCAGATCGGCAGCAGATTCCGCCTGCTGGAGATACTGCCCCCACTCTGCCGCCGTCCACCGCTTCCTCCAGCGCTCCATCTCCAGCATCGCGTCCGGGACAGCCGCGCCACAATGCGCGCCGGCGCTCGACCCTCTCCACCCCGCTGCCGACTCGGCCATACCGGCACGCACCGGATTCAACTCGACGTAATGCAGGGCGGCCCAAAGCTGGCCCTCATCCAGCGGACACGAACAGAATCGCCCCTGCCACACATGGCCGCTCGAGAACTGGCGCGCATTGGGGTGGTCTCCGGGAAAGCCCGGGGTTTCCTCGACGCACTCAACGGCGTAACCGGTAACGCGATTCATGTGTCACTCCGAGGGCGAACTAAAGGGTATCGGGTGGAGAAAAAGCTCCCGCGACAGGCTCTTCTTGCTATACCCGTAACGATGTCCCCGTTTAATGAAGGGCTTCTCCAAATACTCCCAACTGATCGCGGCTACAACCGTCGCAAGAGCGATCGCTGCAACGGAGAGCAAGAGCGAGAGCCATCCGGACTGTTTTGGATGAAGCCGATAACCTATGTCATGGCCCGCTGCGATAAACGGGCAATGTAGCAGGTAGAGTCCGTAGGCTATGGTTCCCATGTACCGGAGCCCGGACAAGGAAAATAAAGCTCCAACCTTCCGACTGGTTAACACAACCATCAAGAGCAGCACGTAGAAGATCGCGAGGAGTGAATACTCGAGGCTGAAGACTGAAGCGGTAAAAGGCTCGAATCGGCTCAAAAGCAGAACGGCGATAGTTGCGCCCACTCCGCAGAAGGCCAGATACAGGATACGAACGGTGGCGGAGAATCATCTTGCCCACCGCCGGAGTCCTGTCCACCAATGCCGCAGCGATACCACAGCCAAGAGCATCCGCTCGGCAAGGCATCAGAACATAGCCCGCGAAGGTGCCGTGTGCGATTGTGTGACTAAGCACAATACGCAGTAAGGGGGCTCCTACGATCATGGCGCCGACAATCCACCATAAGCGAGATCGGTGCACGTAGCGAACGATTAGCGGGAGCGTCAAGTAAAACTGTTCCTCAACGGCAAGCGACCAAGTACCCCAAGGGCGGGCGAGCCGAACACGCCATGGGTGGCCATCCAAAAATTTTGCAGAAAAAGGGGATAGTACCAGACCGGGAATCCGATCCCCCATCCAGGCCGGCGTTGCTGCGAAATAGTGATACAGATACCTAGACGAGAAGGTAAGGAGCAAAACCACGCTGTACAGCGGAAGTATCCGGTGTGCCCTGCGAATGTAAAAAGGAGCAAAATAGCGTTCTGAATCAGCTGCATCCAACAGGATTCCGCCGATCAAGTAGCCCGATAGAACAAAAAACAAGTCAACGCCACTCCACGCGAAACGGCCCAGCGCGAATATGTGCGCGACGTAGGGATGATGCGGCAGGTTAGTTAGTGTCGACAAAAAACCGTGCCACAACAGGACGAGGCAGATTGCGGCGCCTCTAAGGCCGTCCAGTACAGGAATGCGCACAGACGAGGAAGGTCCCGCGGAGCTTGACATGCCGTACTGCATATCGGTTACGTTTCCGGGTAAAACATTGTAACGGATAATTTGCTGCTGTCCCCGGTTTTCCCCGAAATGTGGGGCACCCGGCGAAGTTGCTGGTTTCAGGAAGTGGGGAAAAGTCGGCACGGGGAAGATGCCAAGAGGTATGGTGTAGTGGAATCCCACGTTTCGAACAGCGCGAAACCTGGGGCACCCGGCAGCTATCCGCATGAGGATTCGCAGAGCTCGGACCGCCACCGAGGTCGTCGCTGAATGTTGCCCAGTGTGAGGGGGGCAGAGATGGAATATCTGATCGGGTTGCTTGTGTCCGCGGGGGTGGCTGGGTTCGCTGCCTGGGTCGGGTTTGACCGCGAGCGTGTTTTTTATCCTACGGTGCTGATTGTGACCGCCTCCTATTATGTATTGTTCGCGGCTGCGGGAGCCTCCAACCGTGCGCTGCTGGTGGAAATTGCGGTGGCCAGCGGGTTTGTGCTGCTGGCGGTGGCCGGGTTCAAACGAAATTTCTGGATGGTGCCGGCGGCCCTCGCCGGGCACGGAGTTTTTGACTTTTTCCACCGCTTCCTGATTGTCAATGCTGGCGTGCCGCGGTGGTGGCCGGGTTTTTGCCTGGCTTTTGATCTGCTGCTCGCCACCTGGCTGGCGGTGCGGCTCAGCAAGCATTCGATGGCCGCCTGAAATTCCCGGTGCCGGAAGGCGCGCGGGCGCGAGTGCTGCCAGAATCATAGGCGTTCCAGAGCAGGAATCGGTCGGGGAGCGGCTCTTCGGAAAATGAGCAGTTCTGAACAGTCACGCCCTTCTCGAGGCGTATCATTCCGGCTGAACGCCGTTCCAAGGAGACTTACCCATGAAGCGCATTCTTGCGGTTACGCTATTGTGCATGGCGGCAGTGGTCAGCAGCCAGGCGAAGGAAGTTCCCAACGATGTTCAACAAGCTCTGATCGCGCTCGACAAGGAGTGGGGCCAAACCGCGGGCGATACCACCAAGCTCGACAAGATTATCGGCGACCATGTACTCGCAATTGGGCCCAAGGGCGAAGCGCAAGACAAGCAGCAACTGGTTACGGCGAACGCCACCGGCGCCGCGGGTGTGCAGAACGCCACTTACACGCCCGATGAATACAAGTTCGAAATGCTCAGCTCGGACGTAGTGGTGATGACGCATCGCGGATCCACCAAGGGCATGAAAGATGGTAAGGAAGTGACGGAGTCGCACCGCAGCCTGCATGTGTTCCAGAAGCAAGGTGGAAAGTGGCAGGTAGTCGCCAACGCGCAATTGCCGATCGAGCAGTAGGCAGACGGCGGTCGTTGGCCGTCGGTCGTTGGTCGTCGGTCGTCGGTTTTGAATCTATTCCCAACTCAGGAGGAAATATGAAAATGAGAACGATTTTAATGGCCGGGCTGGTGTGCCTGGTGTGGGTCACGCTGTCGTTCGCCGAGAACGCCAACATGGGGACGTGGAAGCTCAACGAAGCGAAGTCGAAGATAGCTGCCGGCGCCCCCAAGAATACGACGGTCGTCTACGAGGCTGCGGGCGACGACGTGAAAGTCACCGTGGACGGGGTCGACGGCCAGGGCAAGCCCACGCATAACGAGTGGACGGGCAAGTTCGACGGCAAAGATTATCCCGTGACCGGCGATCCCACGTCCGACACGCGCGCCTACCATCAGATGAACGACCATACGCTGCAGTTAACCGTCAAGAAAGACGGCAAGGTCACGGTCAGTGGCAAGATCGCGGTCTCGGCCGACGGCAAGAGCCGAACCGTCACCACCGGCGGAACCGATGCGTCCGGCAAGAAAATCCAGGCCAAGTCGGTCTACGACAAGCAGTGAGTGGAGTGTGAGGGACTACGGATGCCCCAGCCTGATCGCGCTTTTGCGAAGGCTGGGGTGTTCGGTTCGACGGCCCTTCCGCCTGCATCGTGCGCGCCCTGATACACCGAAAAATCGGGATCGTGTCACCGGCTCCCAGTATCCCGCGACCACTGTAGCCGATGATCCCTACCTTGTCCGCCAGCTGGCGCCAGTTTTGTGTGGACATATCCAAGAGCAACAATTTCTCGTTGTCGGCGCTTGAGAGCTGATTACCCCGGCCATCCGGAGACCAGCGCGGGCAACAAATTCCATCTGAGCCCGCGACTTGTGTCGCGGCGCGCGTTTTCAGATCCGGCAACACGATCTTGGCGGGCTCGGGGACACCCCGATCGGGAGTACGCCGTACATCAACGCGCCTCCATCTTTAGACCAAGTAGGATCGAAGTCGCTTTTCCCGAGGTCCTGTTCCGGGGTACCGCCTGCAGCGCGGAATGACATAGATCCTGTGGGGTCACCCAGTTTCGCTCCGGCTGAAGGCGATTTGCTTGCCATCCGGTGACCAATGAGGCACAGTCACCTGCAACGGAGGATAGGTCAGTTGAATCCGGTCGCTTCCGTCGAGTTTGCTTCGCCACAGGGTGAGCATCGGTGAACCGGACATAGGCCGCGAACTCGCCGTCGCGCGAGAAATCAACCTGGGCTGCGTCGGTGTTGGGTAAGAAGGGCAGGAACGCACCCGACTTGGCGTCGTAACGCACGATTTCGGCGCGCGGTTGCCAGCCCTGTGCGAACAGCCTTGCCGTCTCGACTGGGGAGGGGAAAGCCGAAGTTCAGCGGTCCAGTGGTCAGCGGCATGGGGTCGCGGCTGACCCTGCGGGGGAACGGATTCTGATCGGGCAGCACCCAGAGGTTGGAGAGTCCGTTACGGGTACTCTGGAATACGAAGTACCGTCCATCGGATGTCCAAGTGCCGCAACACTCCTGCGGAGGCTGGTTCCAGTCGGGGGACAACATTGGATGCGGATCAGTCCCGTCGGCGCGGGCTTCCCACAAAGAAGACACACCTACGCTATTGAACGAAACCGTATAGCGCAGGCGCGACCCGTCCGGGGAAAGCTTCATGCCACCGACAACACCTGCAGCGGTGAGTATCTTGCGGGCATTTTCGCCATCATGATCGGCACGAAGAGAAGCCCTGACCTCTTGATTCCCGGGGAATGGGCAATCGAAGTCAAGATCGCACGTCCCTATGGCGACAATGACAGGGAGGCGGAGAACTGGCTCAGTCAACCTACTGCATCCCTACCCGGGAAGCGTCAGTACGATCGGAGATTGCCATAAGCTTGTAGGGCTGCAGTGTCGCGAGCGCAAAGCAGTAATTGTGATTGGCTACGAGCACTGCCCGGCGAAGATCGACCTCAGCGCCCTTGGTTGCGGCCTTCGAATGGTGGTGGAAGGCAAGTTGCGGGAATGCATTTATCATCCGGGTGGAGTGCCGACGCGACGGTTGGTGCATCCTGTGCACCAATGCTTGCGGGTGTTTGCGTGGGAGGTAATTGGGCGAGCGCAGGGCTAATGCGCCAAGCGAAAGCTTGCGGCTACGGTGAATTCGCAAGAAGTACCGTGACGATCCGCGGGTGCACTTGGAAAAATCCCAAGACGGATAGGGCGGTGGAAGCCCACGTTTCGAAAAGCACGAAACGTGGGGCACCGCGCGTGGTTGCGGGCCACCCGTCGACAGTTCTCAGCGGGTAAAAGCGGATTGGTGAGAGTCATCTGCTTCGAAGGAGTACGCGCCCAAAGATCGAGAAGGAACGCAGGAGGTGGCAGATCTCAGGGTGAGGCGAGCTTCTGCTGGAGCCGTTGTTTCACCTGAGGCCATTCCGAGGCGATGATGGAATAGCGCGCGGAGTCGCGGGGAATGAAGTCGGCGGCCATGCGGTGGGCGCGGAGGATGCCTTCGAACTGGCCTCCGATGCGTTCGATGGCGGCGCGGGAACGCTGGTTGCGGACGTCGGTGTGCAAGCAGACGCGAAGGACTTGCCAGGTTTCGAAGGCGAAGGCAAGCATGAGCAGCTTCGACTCGGTGTTGGCGGCGGTGCGCACGGCCGCGCGAGCCAGCCAGGTGTAGCCGATCTCGCAGGCGTCGGGCGTGCTCCGGCCGTGCGAAGGATGGCCCGGCGGCCAGGACCAGCGCTCCAGGTTAAAGAAGCGCGTCGAGCCGAGGACAAGGCTGTCAGCGGCGCGGACGATGGCGAAGGAGAGCGCGCTGCCGGCGTCGCGCCAGGCCAGGGCAGTGTCGACGTAAGCGGGCGGCTTCGGGTTTGCCTTGCGGAACGGGGCTCCACTGGTAGAGAGCAGGGTCGGTCGCCGAGGCGGCCACCAAGCCGTCGACGTGCCGATGCTCGAGCGGTTCGAGACGAATGTGCTGGCCGGTGAGCACTGGATCTGCTGGCGTCATGGTTTCAGTATGCAATGAGTCGCGCACGGCAGCAACGGAGCGCGCGATTTCGTTTTCACCATCGAATCGCCACGACCGGGGCCTGCGGGAGTGGATAACCAATACTCACCCTGGCGGAAGAAACGCGGGCAGGGTAGGGCACCCGGATGACAAACACCCACTCTCCCGCAAAGAAACGCGGGGAGGGCGGGACACCGGCACACAACAGCCGGCAGGCATGAAGCGCCAGCCCAACTTGAACTTGTTCCCTCCAAACTGGGCGCCACTCGGGCGTTTGACAGGGTTCGGGACGTAGTCCTATACTTCCGGCCCACGTCACGAAATGCCTTCCGGAGAACTCCTATGCTGAAACGCACACTGGTTGTCCTGCTGCTGGCTGCCGTCGCCCCCCTGGCCTTTGCGGAGGGCGGGAAAGTTCATCAACCGAAACTGATTCCGCAAAACAGCGGGACGACGCAGGGTCTGATCGCGGTGAGCCCGGTGAACGGACGCGTGGTATGGGCGTCGGGACGCGGCGGAACGTTCGTGCTGACCACTAACGGCGGGAAGACCTGGACGGCCGGGGTAGTGCCGGGGGCGGAAGCGCTGCAGTTCCGCGACGTGCAGGGTGTGAGTGACAAGGTCGCGTACCTGCAGTCGATCGGGAACAATCCGACCGACTTCCGCATTTACAAGACGGTGGATGGCGGCGCGACCTGGACGATGCAGTTTCAGAACCAGAACCCGGGAGCGTTTTACGATTGCTTTGCGTTCTGGACGCCCCGTCGCGGGATCTCGCACAGCGACTCGGTGAACGGAGTGTTTCCGGATCTGCGCACGAGGAATGGACGGACGTGGCAGGACATCAGCGGGAACATGCCGCCGGCGCTGCCGGGCGAGGCGTCGTTTGCGGCGAGCGGGACGTGCGTGGCAACCCAGGGCGAGCGCAACGCGTGGATCGCGACCGGAGGGTCGACGGCGGCGCGGGTGCTGGCCACGCGAGATGGCGGCGACACGTGGAACGCGTATGACACCCCGCTGGTGAGTTCGCCGAGCGCGGGCGCGTTCACGGTGGCGTTCCGGAATTCGCGGCGAGGGATTGTGGGCGGAGGCGACCTGGATCCGGCCGATCCCAACAACGCACGGACGGCGACCTCGGACGATGGCGGGAGAAGCTGGACGCTGACGAACGCGCCTCCGGTGACAGGCGCGATTTTCGGACTGAGCTACGCGTACAAGATCGGGGACGACGAGCAGCGCGAAGACGAGGAGTTCGCGCGAACGGTGGTGGTTACAGCGAATGACGGAGGAGCCGCGTGGACGCCGGACGAGGGCGCCACGTGGTATTCACTTTCGGGAGTAACCGGCTACTGGGCGGTGGCATTTGCGAGTCCGAAAGCGGGCTGGCTGGTGGGCGTAAACGGAACGATTTTGAAGATCAGGTTCTAAAGCCTTGCGGGTGGCCGCGCGCCGACCTCCGAGGTGCGCGGCTGCTTTTTCTGATAAATCGCAGGGCAGCCAAGAGTTTCAGCTGGTTCGCGAACGTTCCGCGAATCAGTGATGGTTAGGAGCAACGAAATGCGGTCTTTCTTCTGCCTGGTGCTGGGAGTCCTGGTGGCAGCGGTTGCCCTTCGCAGCCAAAACGTGAATCCAAATTACCCGGTTGAGATCCAAGCCCAGAAGCACGACTCGCCGGACGACATCAGGACCCGCGTGAGCAACCTTGAGCTTCAGAAGAATGCCAAGGAACTCGCTGAACTCTGCGCTGCGCTGCCCAGCGACATGGATGGCGTAAAACAAGGTCTGTTGCCGAAAGACGTGCTGGAGAAGTTAAAGCGCGTGGAAAAGCTCTCCAAACGGGTACGCGAGCAATTGAGCCCGACCACGACTGCGCCCTGAATGATCAGCGCGGAGACGTGGCGTTAGTGCAAAAGGCTGTTTCCGTGGGCGCGCCAGCTTCCAACCTGCACTCCCATCCAGGTCGCTGTGCCTACGGAAACAACCCGGTCGGTTGGGTGGACTGGGATCGAGCATGCTCATAGAAATTGGACAGGTGGAGGGGATCTTCCGGTATCCGGTGAAGTCCATGGGCGGCGAACGACTCGAGGTCGCCGAGCTGGGCTGGCACGGGCTCGAGGGTGACAGACGCCTAGCATTCCGGCGGATGGATGACCGCAGCGGGTTCCCGTGGCTATCAGCAAGCAGGCTTCCCGAGCTGCTGCTGTTTGGTCCGCACCGGCGAGAGGATGGTGCTCAGGGGGAGCTTCCTACGCATATTCGCACGCCGGATGGCGAAACGATGCCGGTTTTCGGGGAGGAGTTGGCCAGGGAGGTCGGACGCCGGTACGGGGCGCCGGTGCAGATGATGCAGTTGAATCATGGCACCTTCGATGAAGGGAGCGTCTCGGTGATCGCCATCGATACGGTGCGCGAGGTCAGTCGACTGGCAGAGCAGAGCCCGGACGTGCGACGATTCCGCCCGAATATTGTGGTTCGTTCACTGCGCTCGGTTCCCTTCCAGGAGGACGAGTGGGTGGGCGGTGTGCTGTCATTCGGCGAGGGGGATGAAGCCCCCGCGATCAGCGTCACGATGCGCGACGTGCGCTGCTCCATGCTGAACCTTGATCCCGACTCGGCGCGTCCGGCGCCGGAAATGCTGAAGGCGGCGGTTCGCGCGAACCAGAACCACGCGGGAATCTACGGCGCGGTCACGTGCATCGGCCGACTGGCGGCCGGGCAGACCGTATTCCTCCGCGCGGCGAGCGGGAAAAGGGAACGAGGGTGAAGTAAGGGCTGGGTGAGCAGAGCGATAAATCAAGTTCTAGGGGCCACACCGACGATGGGGGCGTAAACCGCCGCGAGCTCTATTGCCGCATTCCCGGATCTCCCGGCATCGGATGGCTCGCCTCATTGGCGTGCGGCACGAGTTGCTCATAAACCGCTGGTGGTATGTCCGATCTCCAGAAGCCCGAGACCTTCGCGAACCCGACAAGCCCAAAGAATACCGCCGCCACACCGGCCGCGAAGGCCCATGCCGGCATGCGTCCATTCCGCGGGGCGTGTTCGCGGCAACGCCATCCGCAGCGCTCCTTCCGCCGGACAAACCGCCACGCACTCCAGACAGCCCGTGCACTCCGCCGACTTGATCGTGATCAGCTTGTCGACGGGCAGGGCTGAAGGGCAAGCCTTCGCGCACTTGGCGCAATCAATGCAGGATTCCACATTCCGCCGAATGCGCAACGGGCTGAACACTGACGAAATTCCCAGCAACGCTCCATAAGGGCACAAATACCGGCACCAGAAGTTCTGCACCAGGACGGAAGCCAACGCCAGAATGCCGAGCACGATTAGCCCGGTGTGCGCCGAGGAAGCGGAAGAAGTTCAGCATCTTGACGTCGGCTACGATGCCATACGGGCTCCGCATGAACGCCGTAATGGCGTTCGCCGACATGCTCGAAACCGCCCACACAAAAAATCCCAACAACAGATACTTCAAACCGCGCAGCGGAATGTCGATCCAGCGCACCAGCTGAAAATTCCGCCCGAACACTTTTCTGCCAAGCTTGCCCAGATACTCTGAAAAAGTTCCCACCGGACACAGCCAGCTGCAAAACGCCTTGCGAAATAGAAACGAGATCGCCACAAACGTCACCAGCAGAAACATCGCCGCCGGATGCAGCGCGGGCACGCGCCCGGTGAGCAGAAAATATTTCAGGTTCATCATGCCTGCGATGGGCAGCCAGCCCTCCACGCCCGCCGGCCGCGAGACATAGGCCCACTGTCCCGCCGTCTCGTAGTGGCGTACCCAGAGGTAAAACTGGCCGCCCAGCCAGGCATTCATCAGGAGAAATGCCAGTTGGTAGACGCGTCGTAAGGGCTTGCGAATAATCCCGATCCCTCCGCCGGATCAGCTTCTTCTTTGGAGCCGAGGACTTTGGCCCGGAGGAAGAAAGGCTCAGGTTGGCCGCGACGGCAGGCGGCGGTGGTGCAACGATTTCGCGATGAAGTTGGATCGCCATGACTGTGCCTTACAGGGCAAGCCTAAAGGGCCTTATCACACCATGGCTGTGATCTACGTCACCACCGCAAAACCAAGCCTGCCTGGCACTTAAACCACGGGTGCCACACCTGGGCCTGGACTCGGCCGCTGTCTTCGCTGACGACTGAGGGGTGAATGACGGCAGGCCGGTTCCAGCGCAATATGCCGCGCTATGGCCGTTGCTAAGCCGGTCCGTGTATGGTTTAGCAAGCCTCGCGGAGCAACTTCATGATCGTAGACCTCAGCCACAAACTCGGCGCCGGCATGCCGGCCTATCCCGGCCTCCCCGTTCCCAAGTTCCACGTCTTCCTGGCCCACGGCGACGCCGCCGGGCATGCGCACTATGCGCCGGGCACGACTTTCCAGATCGCTTCGTGCGAACTCGGAGGCAACACCGGCACCTACGTCGATGCACCGTTTCACCGCTACCCCGACGGCGCCGATCTTGCCGCCCTGCCGTTGGAGAAATTAGCCGACCTCCCGGGCATCGTGATCGCTGCCCCGGAAGACGGGGCGATCGAGCCCGCCGTCCTCTCCGGATCCGCGCTGCGCGGCAAGGCGGTGCTGATCCACACCGGCTGGGCACGCCGCTGGGGATCGGACGATTACTTTCGCTCCGGGCCGTACCTCAGCGCAGCGGCCTGCGAGCACCTGGTTCACGCCGGTGCCACCCTGGTGGGAATCGACTGCGCCAACATCGACAACATGAAAGATCCCGCTCGTCCCGCACATACCGTCTTGCTGGCGGCCGGCATCCCCATCGTCGAACACCTCCGCGCCCTCGACCAGTTGCATGGACGAAGCTTCCGTTTCTTCGCCACCCCGCCCGGCGATCGAAGGCGGCACGTCGTTCCCCGTACGCGCCCTGGCAATTTGCGAATAGGAAGCTAGCGGGATGAGTGATGCGGGTTCGGAACGTCCACGGCGGGAACGGGTCGGGGAGAGATAGAAGAACCAGATTCAGGATCAGCGGCTGGGCTGAAAATCAGACAATCGCCGCAAATGCCGCACGGACCCCGCAGAGAGACGCCGCGAAGCGGCATGAGCCACTGATAAGTGTCGTCAAATTGCCCCAACGGCTGTTCATCGACCTGCGCGCGCTCGGCATCGGCCAAGATATTGGATTGCCCGCGCAGCGATGATCTGCGCGATCTACTATCGACATCGTTGGTGTAATGATTCCATGACAATGTCGGCTCCCTGGACCCGAGTAAACTTGGTGGTGCCAAACCAACCAAAGGGCCCGGGAGAAAGGAGCCGATATGTTGATTATAGGCGTGGATTACCACCCGGGCTTCCAACAAATCGCATATGTGGATACCGAGACTGGAGAACTGCAAGAGCGGCGACTCGGGCATCGGGAAGAAGCGGAGAAGTTCTACCGCGATCTGGCGGGACAGGGAATGAAGGTACGGGTTGGGATGGAAGCGAGCGGACATGCGCGCTGGTTTGAACGACTGCTCTCGGAACTGCGATTTGAGTTGTGGATCGGAGACGCAGCCGAGATCCGTACGAAGCGAGTACGCAAGCAGAAGACGGATCGCCAGGACGCACAGCTGATTCTGAAATTGATGCTGGAAGATCGCTTTCCGCAGATCTGGGTACCGAGCTGGGAGAATCGCGATGTGCGGCAGCTGCTGTGGCACCGACACCGGATGGTACAGGCGCGCACCCGGATCATGAACCAACTGCAAGCGGTAGCTCTGAACGAAGGTCTACGCGCGAAGAAGAGGTTGTGGCGGGAAGCCGGGCGGGAACAACTGGCAGCGATCCGGTTAGCTCCGTGGGCGAGCCGGCGACGTCAGGATCTGTTGGAGTTGCTGGACCGACTGAACCCGACGATCGGGGAGTTAACGAAAGCGGTTGAGGAAGAAGCGGAGAAATGTCCCGAGGCCCAGCGACTGATGACGCATCCTGGGGTGGGTCCCCTGACGGCTTTGGCCTTCGTACTCATCATTGGGGAGGCCGAGCGGTTTGGCTGTGGCAAGCAGATCGCGAGTTACCTCGGGCTGGTGCCGGAGGAAGATTCCAGCGGGGAACGTCGACGGCTGGGACATATTTCGAAACAAGGAAACTCTCTGCTGCGTTTCCTGTTGGTGGAAGCCGCGCAAGTCACGGTGCGCAGCAACCAGGAATGGCGCAGCAAGTTTTTCCACTTGGCGATGCGCCGAGGACGGAAGATCGCCAAGGTAGCCATGGCCCGTAGATTAGCCGTTCGTCTGTACTGGATGTGGCGCAAGGAATGGAACTACGAGCAACTCACAAAGTTCGGTTCGCACGCGGGACAGCCCGGACATCCTCAGGGTGTGCAGTAGAACACCGTCGTAACGATTGGGCGTCCCGCTCCCCTTCGCGGGGGAGTTCGAAGTAGTAATCATGATCGAAGTTGTGATCGAAGAGATGGATGGGTCGGACCGAGTTTCCTGACCTGAAACGATTACGAGCGGGCCTGGGTTGGTATGGCAGAGCTTTCAACTAGAGCGAAATGGCGCGCTCTTCGGAGTGCACGGGTTAGTACGCTCAAAAAGTACTTGACGGGAACGACATTGTCAGAGATGGGGATGTTACGCCAACTATGGGCAGGCCGAAGGTAACCTTGGAAGGGCCGGACTGACCAGCTAGACTCTCATCGGGAAAGCATGAAGCACTGGACAATCAAAACGGCGGTTGTGTCGGCAGTTGCTGGCATGAGCATCGCGCTGGCCTTGGCTGTCATGTGGAGGCTGATTAATTTCAGCTACATCAGCGTCTCCAGCGAAGCCCAGGACACGTTCTCTGGCGTGACGCTAGTGTTGTGCCCAACTTCCTTCGTGCTCATGGAAGTTGGCCCTAGGGAGACCATCTCAGGTGAAGTTGCAGCACTCTACGCGGAGGTGATTGTCGCCAACGGAGTGGTCTACGGCATTATCGCTATGCTGGCAGTCTCCATATCTAGAGTGTCGAAAAGGTTCGGAACACAGAAAGGCAATTCCCACCCGACAGACAGTTGACGAAATCAGGCCATTACACTCAAAACCCCTGATGGAATGACTCGGCTGGGTCTTGATCTCTTCGGTAACGAGCAAGTACAAACGAAATTTCGCTTGGCGCCTGAGTGACGGTCACAGCGCCTCCATCGGGAGGGCTTCGACGTGCCCGATCTTGTGCCTAGCGGGATTTCAGCGTTTGATGACAGTTCATAGCGGCATGCACCGCTGTCTGCTGCCTCGATTGCCGGGATAAGGGGTTATTTCGCCACGCTGAAACTTGTCCACGCATGCGCGTTCATGTCCCGCTGGAGATCTTTCTGCCAGGAGAACTCGGGGTGGGCGCGCACATGATCCGCAGCCTTGAAGTCCATCCCGCAGGCATGACCTGCGGCCGCCATGAAGGTCATTTCTGATGCCTGCTTCGCGTCGGTCGCCTTGTTCTGGACAGCGCCGGCCATTCCAAAGGGTGGTTGCCAGGGCTGGGACCCTCGCGGGGAAAGATCAATGTGGCCGTCGAGCGTCCGCTCGTCGGCGTCTTCCTTGTGCTCGAAGGTGTCGTAATGGTCGCCCATAAAACGCTGCGCGAGGGCGAGGTCGATCTTGCCCTTGTTCTCGGCCATCAACTGCTCCCAGCGCACGTGGCGGGCGTTGGCACTGATGCTCATATCGTGGACATCGAAGTCAGTCTCTTCGCGAATGAGTTTCTCGCTGATCGGAAAATTCGAGCCCACAAAATAACCGTCGGCCTTACGATCGAGGGCAACGTTCTTCAGCCCCAGCTCCAGGCGAGCGATTTCATTCTTCCCGACGTCGGCAATCAGCCAGGTATTGGCGTAACCGCCGTTGTTTCCTTCCTTCATGATGCGGGCAAAGTCTTCGATGGAACTGGAATATTGTGCGGCCTTGCGGGCTCGCACGAATTCCGGAATCCCATTCGGGTCGTATCCGGAGAAGTGCCCGATGGTGGTTTCCGTAATGACAATGCCCGCCGAGTTCGTCACGAAGTCGTCAGCGCTGTGGATGACGCCCGGGGAGGCCATCCATGAGCATCCGTTTTCCCTTGGCCGGAACAATGTCAAAGACAATCGTCCAGCGCTCGCCATCCAGGTAGTTGGTCCAGTTATTGTGGGCAATCACGATCTTGCCGTCCCTGGTATAGCTGCCGGTGGCGACAAACGCGCTGCAATGTTCGGGAACTCCCAGCGAAGCCGTCTTGATGCCGTGCAGCCGGTCGTACTCCTTTACGTAATAGCCCCACTCCATGGCAGCATTCATCGCCACCACATCCCAGAGATCGAGCTTCACTCCGTGGGCATTCGCGCCATCGGCGATGCCTTGCAGTTCTTCGCGGTACTCCTGGTCAATGTGTGGCCACATCATGTTTTGCGCGGCATCGCGAAAGAATTGCCAGTCTTTTTTATTGTCGTGGGTCTGTTCGAGGATGGTGACTTTCAGGGTGTCGTCGATTTCGGGGGCGAGCAGGTAGCCATTCTGAAAGCCGATGTCGTGCGGCGCTCCCTGCAGGTGCACGAAGGTCCAGCCGTTATTCTCGGATCGCCGGAAGCTGCCCTTGAGTGCGCTTTCCTGCGAGCCAGCCCGCGGCGCAGAGGCAGAGGACAGCGACAACCCAATGCCCGCCACCAGAAGTCCCGCTAAAACCGCCCATCCTCGCCGCATATGTGCACTCCAATGAACTCTTGAATTCACGGGGATTCTAGCAGATGGAGCCGGAGGGTGGCCGCGCAGACAACCTGCCCGGCTGCTCCCGGTACAGGCGCGCTCAAAGTGGTGGGATCACGCGCTTGGGCACGGCGACGGGATGGCGCGGTCACGACTCGTGGAACAATGGCGGGGTCCGCCTATGCGCTTTTTCTCTTGTAGTGAATTGGCCACATCACCTGCCACGTCTTCCCGCCGTCTTTCGACGACTCCCAACTCCAGTCAAATTCGTTGTGAGTAATGTTCTTGAAGACCATGCGCTGAAGGACTTTGGTTCCGTCCGGTCGAACGGCGTCGCGCGCAAGGATCATCTGCCCGTCCTTAAACTCGCCCACGAAATCGAGGTAGCCGCCCTCGTTATCGACCCAGGTCTGCTTCCACTTTGCCGCGCGCGTATCGAAAATCGACAAGCTCATGCCGCGCAGGTGCATCGCGCTCTCACCGGAAAAATTTTCCTGGACCACGCAACTGTCGAGCAACCGGCGAATGCGATTGGTGCCATGATCCAGTTCGCCTGGCTTCTCGCCGGGCCAACTCAAGTCCCATTCGCCCACCCAGAATTCCAGTTGCTTCTGCTCGGCTGCCGCGCATGGATTCGGCGGCGCTGCCGTCGACCCACCCTGCTGGGCAAGGGCGACGGTACTAAGCAGACAGACCGAGAGCACGGCAATTGATAAGCGCATGGCGAGGACCCCCGTGTGCTAGGACGTGGGAGAACGAAAAAGGTTGGCAGGTGACATGCCACGCAGGGCCCTACGCCTCCCGTGCTTAGTCGGGCGAAGCTCGACGGCTTGCTGCACCGGCGGGCCGCTCCCACAGGACGTCAGGAGACAATCTCTGAAGGAAAGCTGTGCCGGGACCGGAGCGTCAGTTGCGTGCGCCCGGCTGACATCCACTGCCTGTTTCTGATACACCTACTTGCTTGCCCCTCCACTCGGCTATCGTGCTGTTCGTCGCAGGCGTGCTGGGCGGCGCGTTGAACGCGGTCGCCGGCGGGGGCAGCTTTGTGGCTTTTCCCGCACTGCTGTTCACCGGCGTCCCCCCGATACCCGCGAATGCCACCAACTGCTTTGCCCTGTGGGTGGGAACCACGGCCAGTGGCGGAGCCTACCGCGAGCGTCTCAACATCAGCCGCCGCGTGCTGGTGCCGCTCGTTCTCATCAGCGTTGTCGGCGGCGTAGTCGGCGCTATTCTGCTGCTGAAAACGCCCGCCCACACGTTCATGCGAGTGCTTCCCTGGCTCATGCTGGGGGCGACGCTGCTGTTTGCCTTTGGGAAGAAACTCTCGGCCAACCGCCCTTCCAGCCTCGCCCGCGACGCCTCCGCAAAGGCCTTGTTCTGGGCCTGCGTCTTCGAACTTGGGGTGGCGATTTACGGCGGTTACTTCGGAGGGGGTGTGGGCATCGTCAACCTCGCCATGCTGGCGGCGCTCGGCATGACCGACATCCACGCCATGAATGCGCTGAAGGTGGTTCTGGGCGCGGTCATCAACGGGGTGGCCGTCGTGACCTTCATTGCGGCCCGGGCCATCTTCTGGCCGCAGGCCATCGTGATGACCGTGGGGGCGATTCTCGGCGGCTATTCCGCCGCGCACTTTTCCCAAAAGCTTCCGCAATCCTGTATCCGCATCTTCGTCATCCTGGTAGGCACGGCAATGGCGGGCTATTTCTTCTATCGGGCCTATTTGCGGTAGGTTGCCTGATGGAGACGATGGTGGCCGGGCAGGAACGACATTCCCGCGGCCCGGACGTCGGGATCCAACCACGAATGAAGCCGGTGTAAGACTCGAAGGTAGATAAAGTCCCGGAGGTGGGACAGCAACGCACTCCGGGAAGCCACCCTCACGCGGATCTCTTCATTACTGTAGCGGCTCGGAAATGTGCTCATGCACGATCAGCCACTTCCCATTCTGCTTCTCAAACACCACGGTCCATCGGAAATTCCCCATCTCGCGCTTGCCCGACTTCAGGGTGGCGTCTTCCTTTACGGTGGCCGTGGCCCATACGATCGGCCCCGCGGGATGAATCTCGGCATCATCGTTGACGGTCAATTTCGCGGTTTTGAAATCAGCCAGCACGTTGACCACGCCCTTCTGATACTCCTCCCAGCTGTTGTATTTCAGCGGAGCAATATCAAAAAATACATGCGTCCCGGAAGCGTAGAAGTGCGCCGCATTCGCAGGGTCGAGCGTGCTCCACGCGTCCCAGATTTTCTGCAGGTGGGCGTTGTCGGGAGCTCCACTAGCGGCTTTGGCGGTCGCCTTTTTGGTTTGTGCGAGCCCGAAGCTTGTAACCAGCATCATTATCATCAAGGCTGCAAGAGCACGGTATTGTCGCATCCAGATCCTCCTCGAAAAGCAGCGCGGCATTGTCGCACGGTGGAGGTTACGTCCGAAAGGGCTTTCCCTCCCGGGCTGGGCATATCCCCAAGATAAAACTCCGGGAACGCGGCCCGGGATGGGCCTCATCTCCATTTAGTTTGACCAATTTCCACGCTGCACGCTAAAATAATGAGGTTTGCCTGTACCTGCGGAACCGTTCTGGGCCGCCCGCCGTGGCTGAGGAAGACGCCTCGCGGCAAAACACAGCAAGCAAAGCTGATACATAGGGATCCCGGCGAGCGCCCGTGTGCGCCGGGAACACGATATTTCGGAGGCAAGCGTATGTACGCGGTGATCCGCGCTGGCGGTAAGCAGTACCGGGTGGCGCCCGGGGACGTGATTCGAGTCGAAAAAGTGGGCACCGGCACGGACGGCCAAGTCGAGTTCAACGACGTGCTGGCCGTATCGGCCAGCGCTGGCGAGATCGTGCGCCCCGCTAGCGAAGCTCGCGTGGTGGGCGAGATCGTCGAGCAAGGACGCGGCGCCAAGATCCTGGTCTTCCACTACAAGCGCAAGAAGCAGTATAAGAAGCTGCGCGGTCACCGCCAGGACTTCAGCGCGGTCCGAATCACTGAGATCGCCTACGACGGCCAGTCCTTCAAAGCTCCGGAGCTCGCGAAGAAAGAGCCCAAGGTCAAGAAGTTGGCTCCGGTCGCGGAGGTCGAACACGGACGACGGGCCAAAGCTCCGGTCAAAAAGGCGGCCCGGAAGGCGGCGCCCAAGAAGGCCGGCACAAAGAAGAAAAAGTAGCCTTCTCGTGGGGCAGTTGAGCCGTTATTGGAGTGAGAGGATGTTGGCGGCAAGCCTGAAGATGCCAGGCTAAGAAAGCACTGAGAAGCGAAAACTGAGAACCGAGAACTAACTCATGGCACACAAAAAAGGTTTAGGAAGTTCACGAAACGGCCGCGACTCCAATGCGCAGCGGCTTGGCTTCAAGGCATTCGGCGGGCAGGTGGTCCCCGGCGGCACCATCATCATTCGCCAGCGGGGCACTCGCGTGAAGCCCGGGCTGAATGTAGGACGCGGCAAAGACGATACCCTGTTCGCGAAGATCACCGGCCGCATCAAATTCATGGACCGAGGCTCGATGGGCAAGTATGTGATGGTCGAGCCGGTTGAAGCTGGGAAGAACTAGCACCGCTCGCTGGCCCTCTGACGCCACCCGATAGCCCCTGTGGTCGAGGGGCTATTTTTGCGCGAGTCGGGGCCAACGGCGAGATGCCGCCCGGCAACAAAGCTTTTCCTGACGACTAAGACCTCAGCCCAAGACCTGCCTTCCATGTTCATCGACGAAGCCACAATCCGAGTGAAAGCCGGCGACGGGGGCAACGGCTGCCTCGCTTTCCGGCGGGAGAAGTTCGTCCCGCGCGGCGGGCCCTCCGGGGGTGATGGAGGCAAAGGCGGCGACGTGATCATGGAGTCGAGCGAGCGACACAACACGCTGGTGCATTTCCGCTTCAACCCCGAATACAAAGCGCAGCGCGGGCGCCACGGCGAAGGCTCCAACAAAACCGGGCGTGAAGGCGTGGAGGTGCTGCTGAAGGTTCCGGTAGGCACGATTGTTTTCGACGAGGAGACGGGCGAAAAGGTTTGGGACTTCTCGCGTCCCGATGAACGAATCGTCATCGCCCATGGGGGCCGGGGAGGCCGCGGCAACGCCCGATTCGCGACGTCGACGCACCAGGCACCACGGGAACACGAGGATGGCCGGCCGGGCGAGGAACGTATTTTTCGCCTCGAATTAAAGCTACTCGCCGACGTCGGCCTGGTGGGATTTCCCAACGTGGGCAAGTCCACTCTCATCTCTCGCATTTCGGCCGCCCGCCCGAAAATCGCGGACTATCCCTTTACCACGCTGCAACCGAATCTGGGCGTGGTCGTGGTGGGCGACAAAGAGGACGTGAGCTTCGTGGTGGCCGACATCCCCGGCCTCATCGAAGGCGCCCACGAAGGGGCCGGCCTGGGCACGCAGTTTCTGCGCCACATCGAGCGGACGAGACTGTTGGTACATCTGGTTGATGTCTCCGATGCCAGCGGCCGCCCCGACGTGGTCAAAGACGTCGAAGTCATCCTCGGCGAACTCGACAGCTTCGGCGCACACTTGGCCGAAAAGCCGATGCTCATGGTCGCCTCGAAAATTGACGCCGCCAACAAAGACCGGCTCGCCAAGCTCAAGCAGTACTGCAAAAAGAAAAAACTTCTGCTGTTCCCGATTTCCGCTGTCACCGGCGAGGGCATCGAGAAGCTGAAGTATGCAATGGCAGAAAAAGTCGAGGCTCTGCGAGTGGAAGACTCGCAGGGGTCGTCCACCAGTTCCCAAGAGAGCGCCTGAAGCAAAATGCCAGTTGGCCCTTTACTTCACGGGCCGTCCTGACGATCGCCGTGGTCGGGTCATCCAGCCTGCGGAAACGGGGACAGAAGATAGGCCGGCGCGCGAGGCTTGGCGGGCCAAGCGCACATCTGCATCTTCAATGTCGATTTGGAAGCGCAGCGCAGAACCGCTGACGCCCTCAGCGCGGTGAGCGTGGCCGACTCACCGCAGAACCTGGGAGAACTACACCGGGGTGCCCCGGCCCGGCCGACATTGCATCGGCCGCAGGGTGCTTACGCTTCCGAGACACGAGCTCCGTGCTGGAAGTGGTACTGCAGGATCTTAGCGGCGAGCGCAGGACTGGTCGAAGCGCCTTCCTGATCCACGGAGCGCACTACTTCTCCGCGGCAGACCACTTCGGTGGGGCTGAGCCCCGCAATTTCCGCCGGCAAAACCAGGTTGATTTCCAGTTGTACGTTGGGCTGCAGGACTTCTTCCGCATTGAAAAGAAGACCAGACCGACTGATGTTCGATGTCGTTCCTTGCCGCCATCCTTGTTCGCCCAGCTGCCGGTAGCGCAGTGGTAAATGCAAATTGAAGCGCTGCGCGCGAAAGCGTGGAACTTTGTCCCGAGGCACTCGGGCCTCAGAGTTGATAACTGCTCGAGCAGACATGGCAACCTCCAGGGGGAGCGTGGATTGGTCCAGCACCTCACGCACTTTTGCCTTGAGCGCGTGCAGGGTAAAGGGCTTCTGGAGGAGGGTAATGCCCGCATCCAGCGTGCCGTTGTGGCCGATTGCGTTTTCCGTGTACCCCGACATGTAGAGGACTTTCATGTTCGGACGTATTTCAGAAACGCGTTGAGCGAGTTCGCGCCCATTCATTCCCGGCATGATGACGTCGGTCAGCAGCAGGTGAATGGTTCCCTGGTGGGCTACGCAGATCTGCACCGCCGCGGCGCCGTCTGCCGCTTCCACCACGGTGTAGCCCTGGTTTTCCAGGAATTGACGGGTCAGGCGGCGAAGATTCACTTCATCCTCCACCACCAAAATGGTTTCGCGGGCGGTCTGCGGGGCGGCGGCGGCGGGTGCGGCGGCGGGCATCTCCACGGCCGCAGCTTCTTCCGCGGTCACGTGCGGCATGTAAATCTTGAACGAGGTGCCTTTCCCGGGCTCGCTGTACACCCAGATGTAGCCGCCGCTCTGCTTGACGATGCCGTACACCGTCGAAAGACCCAGGCCGGTGCCTTTCGTTCCCTTGGTGGTGAAGAAAGGCTCGAAGATGTGGGTCTGGGTATCGCCGTCCATGCCCATGCCGGTGTCGGCAATGGCGAGCATGGTGTAGTCGCCGGGCTGCACGGGCGCGTGCACGCGGGCGTAGGCTTCGTCGAGGGTGACGTTGGCGGTCTCAATCGTGAGCTTGCCGCCCTGGGGCATGGCATCGCGGGCGTTGACCGCGAGGTTCAGGATCACCTGCTCGATCTGCCCGGGATCGGCCTTGACCGCGCCCAACTCCGAGCCGGGGATCATGACCAGGTCAATGTCCTCCCCGATGAGGCGGGTCAGCATCTTCAGATTTTCAGTAATCACGGCATTCAGATCGAGCACCTTGGGGGTCAGCATTTGCTTGCGGCTGAAGGCCAGGAGTTGGCGGGTTAAGGAAGTAGCGCGCTCCGCCGCGGTGGAAATCTCTTTGGCTGGCCCGCGTAGAGTGGGATCCGGTCCGAGCCGCTCGAGCAGAAACTCGGAGTATCCGGAGATGACCATGAGCAGGTTGTTGAAGTCGTGCGCGATGCCGCCCGCCAGGCGCCCAATCGCTTCCATCTTCTGCGATTGGCGGAGTTGCTGTTCGAGCGCCCGGCGCTCGGTGACGTTCTCGGTGAAGATCTCGAAGGTGACGGTCTTCGATTCATCGCTGATGGCGCGTCCCGAGAGCCGCACCGCCGTGGTCGAGCCATCCTTGCGCGTCCACTCGCATTCCAGGCCCTGAAATTCCTGCAGGGTGCGCAAGTGGTCGGCGAGCACGAACCACTGTTGGCCGTCGGCGTAGAGCGTGCTGAGGTTGCGGCCCACCAGGTCGGCGGCGGTTTCATAGCCGAGGGAGGCCACCAGCGCGGGATTGGCATCGACCAGGTGCCCACGCGAGTCCACCCGGCAGATGCCGTAAGGCGCGTTGGTGACCAGCGACCGGAAGTTGCTCTCGGAGCGTCGCAGTCCCTCCTGGGCGGCGCGCAAGGCCGCGTTGAACCAGCAAATCAGGACCGCGACCGTGACAAACAGGGCCAGTCGACCGACGGCCTGACGATATTCCGTGGGGGTGTGCGGACCGGCCAGCGAGTAGTACGCGCTCACGGTCAAAGCAAAAGAAGTGGCGACCAGGCCGGGCTTCCATCCCCCATACCAGGCGCTGACCATGACTGCCACGGCAAATACGGCCAGGCGGCTCTCAGCAATATCGGAAAACAGCACGGCAGGAATCAGAGCGAGCGTGGTGCTGAGCACGGCCACGCCATAGCGCAGGATCGGATCCCGCGTAGGCGGAACGACACGAGTGCGAAGAAGGGGGAGGTTCTGTCGCATAAAGGCAGATCATAGAGCCGCAATGAGAAAGCGGCGAGTTACAGCAGTGCAACGAGAAATGGCCCGAACGGCCCGTGTCCTAACGGACACAGGCGAATGGGCCAGATTCGCGTTCACCAGCAGCATTGGACGACGTGGGCAAGAAGTGCTACGAGACTCGCCAGCATACGCCTAGACCTCGACTTCCGCAAATAAAGGAACAAAGACTTGCAACAGAATCCCGAAATCGGGAGACTAGCGCAGCAGCCAAAGGCACATCGCATGAAAATAGGACTCTTCGGGGGCACCTTCGATCCGATCCACCGCGGGCACATCGCGCTTGCCCAGGCGGCGCGCCAGCAATTCGGGCTGGCGCGCGTGCTGTTCGTCCCCGCCCACATTCCGCCGCACAAACAAAAACAACCTCTTTCCTGCTTTGCCCAGCGCTACGCCATGGTAGCGCTCGCGACCGCCGGGGAAAAAGCCTTCGTTCCCTCGGTGCTCGAAGCCCCCGCGGAGACAATTCCATCCGCCCGGAGCGGGGCGGGAGCGGTTCCACTCCCCAACTACACCATCGACACCGTCCGCCGCCTGAAACGGTCCCTGAAGAAAATCGATCAGATCTACTTCCTCATCGGTATCGACGCCTTCCGTGACATCGCGAAATGGCATCAGTCGGAGGCGCTTTTCGGGGAGTGCGAATTCATCGTGGCGAGCCGGCCGGGCTACTCGCTGGCCGACATCGCCAACGCCCTTCCCGAGAAGCTCCGTCCCGCGGCCCATATCACCAAGCCTTTTGAAAAACAACCCGCCAAGGGCGATCTGGTGCTGAAGGGTGTCACCATCCACGTGCTCGACGGGATCCACCAGGCCATCTCCGCGACTTCGATCCGGGAAGCGGTTGCCGCCGGCAAGCCACTGGGCAAGTTCGTCGACCCCGCCGTAGCCGACTACATCAAAAAAGCCGACCTCTACAAAAACGGGGGATAGCCTCTGCTGCAGAACCGATTTTCGTGAACCGAGTCCGCAATTTACGATTTGGCAGCGGAATCATCAATTCGAAAGCCGAACCTCGCAGTGCTCACTGCGGATACGGGATCTCGGCACCCTCTGCGGTGAAAGCTTTTTCACCATCCAAGCCGACGCGAAACCGCACGCTCATTCCTAAGTTACAATTAAAGAGCCACCGAGGAAGGGCTAGCAACGACCGCATGAAGACCACCGACACCCAGCGCCAAGTCTCCGAAGCCATCGCCGCCTGTCAGGACAAGAAGGCCGAAGAACTCACCATCCTCGAACTGGAAAAAGGTTCCGGCGCCTTCACCGACTATTTCGTAGTTTGCAGCGGAAGCAATCCCCGCCAGATCCAGGCAATCGCGGATGAAGTCGAACTGCGTCTCAAAAAAGCGGGGCTGTATCCCGCGCACGTGGAAGGCTACCGTCAGGCGGAATGGGTGCTGCTCGACTACGTGGACTTTGTAGTCCACGTCTTCGCCGAGAAAGCCCGTCGCTATTACGAACTCGAGCGCCTGTGGAAGTCGGCCAAGCGCCTGGCGCCCGCAGACCTCAAGAGCCCTGCGAAGCGCGTGTCCAAGAAGCGCACCACGCTGGCCGCACCGAGGAGAAAGCGGGCATAGCCGAAGGCAGGAAGCGAGGCTGCCCGATTTTTGCGCCGGAGCGCTGACGAAGGGCGGTTAGAGGTTTGGGCTGCGCTCAGTGCGGCCAATCTTACCCGTGAGGGAGCCATGAATTCCGCGCCCGACACCAAACCCGACTGGGGCTCGTCTTTTCGTCTGACCGCCAGTGAAAAGTGGAAGGCAAAGTCGGCTGCCATGGGCCGCGACGTCACCGAGGCTTTGGTCGACTACGCCCAGCCCGGGCCCGGCATGCGCGTTCTCGATCTGGCCAGTGGCACCGGAGAACCGGCCATCACCCTGGCCTCGCGGGTGGGTCCGGCGGGCCATGTGACTGCCCTCGATCTCAGCGCCGATCTGCTCGCCATCGCCGCCCAACGCGCGTCCCATCGCGGCCTTTCCAATGTCACAACCCGGCAAGCCGATGCGCAACAACTTCCTTTTCCCGACGGGCAATTCGATTTAGCAACCTGTCGCTTCGGGGTGATGTTCTTCGCCGACGTCAACCGCGCCCTGCGCGACCTGCAGCGCGTTCTCAAACCGGGCGCGCGCGGCTGCTTTGCCGCGTGGGGCTCGAAGGATCAGCCTTATTTCTCTACCAGCATCGGCCTGGTGCACCGTCATATCGGGGGTCCGCTGCTGGCGCCAGACGGGCCCGATCCGTTTCGCTTCTCGGTTCCCGGCAGTCTTTCCGAAGCTCTCAAGCAAAGCGGCTTCGTCAATGTGCAGGAGGAAATGCGCACCGTCCCCTGGACTTGGCCGGGACCGGTGGAAGAAGTCTGGGAGCAGCAACAGGCGGTTGCGACTCCCTTCTTGCCGTTGCTGAAGCGAGTTCGGCCTGAGCAGTGGCCCGCGCTGAATGCTGAAGTCCATGCCGCGATCCGCAAGCATGAAGACGCCGGCGCCATCAAGTTCGGCGCGCTCATAGTGCTGGCATCGGGCCAAAAAGCGTAAGCGTTCTGGTTGGCCGGGTTCGCGCGCCCAGCCGGAAGTTCCACCACGCGCTGGCGGATCTTCTCCGCGGCCTCCGCGACATAAGATATTGTTCCCCCAAGCTGTTCACTCAATGCTGGGCACCGAGACCTGGCTTCTTGTGTTTAAATCGCCACTGTGAAACTCAAAATCGCGTGGATCGGCAAGACCAAGGACGCCGCCATCCAGTCGCTGACCACCGAATATCTCAAGCGCATCTCGCGCTATGCCGACGTCGAAGCGCTGCCGCTCTCTGACGAGGGGGCGCTGCTGAAATTGCGGGAAAAAAGCGGGCCGCGCCCGGCACACACTCTTGTAATTCTGGACTCGCGCGGGAGGACGTTTTCCTCGGAGGAATTCGCTCAATTCCTGCAGAACCATCAGGATCGGAATCCTCAACCCCTGGTGCTGGCTATCGGCCCAGCCGACGGCTTCACGGATGCGACGCGCAAGGCGGCAGCCACGGTCCTCTCCCTGGGCAGGATGACGCTGGCGCACGAACTCGCCCGCATCGTGCTGCTGGAGCAGGTTTACCGCGCATTCACCATTCTCAAGGGCCACCCCTACCACAGCGGTCACTAACCCATCCTGGCCATCGTGCACCTTCGAGATGTACCCAAAGCCGCGTTCACGATTTAGAGTCGCCTCCCGGTAATAAATTCGCAGCTCAAATGCAAGGATGTGCCATGAAAGACCTTCTGGAAGTGCTCCGCATAAAAGAGGAGGAGATCCTGCGCGTGAAGAAAGAAGTGGAAGCTCTCAGAATCGCCGTAGGCCTGCTAGACGAAGAAGAAAAATCCGGTGATAAGACGGACTACCGCGCGCTGCTCCAGATGCCGTAGTTACCGGTCACCGGCGGCAGGAGGCCGGGGCCGCCCGCGATCCCGTTACCTCAGCGTGTAACCGTGGCCTGATAACTTACGGTCAACCAGCGTCCGCTGCGCCGCACCCAAACCCGGGTGAAGCGATACGGCCCGCTGAACTCTTCCCCTAATTCCTTGCCCTTCACATCGGCGCGTGCCGTGACCACCGCGGTGTTGCCGTAGAGTCGCACCACCATGTCGGTGATTTCGATAGAGTCGTAGCGCAACTGCGCCGTCTTGCGGGCGGCGACGGTCTCCGCCTTCCCAATCACCTGCCCCAGGGGGCTGATCGCGACATAATCCTCCGCAAGCGTCCGTTCGGAGAAAGTGGCGTCGCGGTGAATCGCCGCTTCCTTCGCCTGCCGCTCCAGGTCCACAATTTCGCGTACGGTTTCCTCATCGCGCGGACCGGTCGCATTGGTTTGGGGACGCGTCCCTTTCGCCTGCAAAGCGGACGAGAAAGCCAGCAGCAGCATTAACAGCAGTACGCTGTTGTGTTTCATGCGGAGAGACCTCCGGACACTACCCAGAGTGGGAGACCCGTTCGTAGGATGCATACGAATTTCAAAGGGTACCAGTTCCCCATTGCAAGATGTATGGAACCCTGATTCGGGTGCAACTTCCTCTGCCTCGAAGCAAGGCTAGCCACGCCAGCTTGGGGCGTGGTTCGATACCAGGGCGTCCCGGAACAGGTACAATCAGAGGTTTGACTGCTATGCCGGATATCCGCCGTGGCCTGATCATCGTGAATACCGGCCCAGGCAAGGGTAAGACCACCGCTGCCATGGGCACTGGCTTGCGCGCAGTAGGCCAGGGGATGCGTGTGCTGATGCTGCAATTCCTCAAGGGATCGTGGCACTACGGCGAGTTGGACGCGGTGCAGGCTTTCGAGGGCAAGTTCATCATGAAGCAGATGGGCCGCGGCTTCGTGAAGGTAGGGGCGGAAAAGCCGGACCCCGAAGACGTGCGCATGGTCGAAGAAGCCTGGGCAGAGGCAGAGAAAGCGATCCAATCCGGGGACTGGGACCTGGTGATCCTGGACGAGATTAACTACGCCATCAGCTACGGTATGCTCGATCCCGCGCAGGTGGCCGCGGGCCTCCGCAAGAAACCTGAGATGGTGCATGTTATCTTGACTGGCCGGAATGCTCATCCGACAATTGTCGAGCTAGCCGACACCGTGACCGAAATGCGCCAGATCAAACACGCCTACGAAAAGGGCGTGCTGGCCCAAAAGGGAATTGAGTATTGACAGCGAGGGGCAAGGGATTTTTGGTAGCTTGTAGCGCTGAGGGCTGACGACTAAAGACTGACGACTAGCGCGAAGACGCAGCGAACGCCAGCGACCGCCAGCGACCGCCAGCGAACAGAGTTTTTCATGGCATGGTTCAAACGTCAATCCGGCGAGCTCGACACTTCGGGTGAGCGCAAGGTGCGCACCGAAGGCCTGTGGGTGAAGTGTGACAACTGCCGCCAGATCATCTGGAAGAAGGATCTCGAGGATAATCTGAACGTGTGCCCGAAGTGCGACAAGCACTTCCGGATCGATGCCCGCTCCCGCCTGGGGCTGCTCTTGGACGATGGCCAGTACGAGGTCTTCGACAGCAACCTGGTCTCCACCGACCCGCTCAAGTTCATCGATCTCAAGGCCTACTCGTCCCGGCTCAAACAGGCTGCCAAGGACACGGGCCTAACCGACGCCATTATCAACGCGCAGGGCAAGCTGAACGGTCGTCCGGTAGTGATGAGCGCGATGGAATACGCCTTCATCGGCGGCAGTATGGGCGCCGTGGTGGGCGAAGTGATCACCCGGGCCATCGAAAAATCGGCGGAAACCAGGAATCCGCTGGTCATCATCTCCGCCTCGGGCGGCGCACGCATGATGGAAGGTGTCATCAGCCTGATGCAGCTCGCAAAAATCTCCGCTGCACTGGCGCGGCTCGACGAACTCAAGGTTCCCTACATCTCAGTCTTGACCGATCCCACGACCGGAGGCGTGACCGCTTCCTTCGCCATGCTCGGGGACCTCAACATCGCTGAACCCGGTGCGCTGATCGGCTTTGCCGGCCCCCGCGTCATCGAGCAGACGATCCGCCAGAAACTGCCCCAAGGCTTCCAGCGCAGTGAATTCCTGTTAGAACATGGCATGCTCGACGCGGTAGTCCCCCGCCGCGAACTGAAGGCCTACATCTCGCGCGCGCTGGATTTCATGGCGCAAGCCGCCTAAAAGTGCATCTCGCGCCGATCCGCCTCGCGGCCTCCATGGCGACGGCATCCGAGCTCAACCCGCGACCGTCCCTGCACCTCCAGCGCAACTGCCATCTCAGTCCGGCTCAACCGGGACCGACCGCCGCGCAACGTCCACCCCTTCAGGGGGTGCCGGTACCGGCAATGGAATCTCCAGGGTCCCGATATGGCTGTTGCTCACATCTTCCACTCCCAGCCGCATCGCGACGCCTTTCACCGGCACATCAATTTCCTGGTGCATGCGGAGTCCGCCCGCCATGATGTCCTTCAGCACGTCGGGCTTCAGGTCCGCCACCGTCTGGCTTACCTGGCTGGCCATCAGCTTGCCGTTCTCATCGAAGGCGGTCACCATGAAGTTCACCACATCGTGATACTTCCCATCGGCTCCGGGACTGAATCGCAAATCCCCAAAGTTGACGGCGTGGTCGATAGAGTAGCGCTGCACCTCGACCACCACCGGTTTATCTTTATCTTTATCATCCTTGTGCTTCTTGGAGGGCTTCGCGCCTCCGATGGTCGAGTCCTGCACAAGCCGGGGCTTGCCCACCGGAGCTACTCTCGCTCCGAAAACAATCTGGCGTGACGGCGGCGATCCCTGCTGCATGGCGGCTCGGGCAAGGCTTGCAGTCAGGTCTTTGGAAGGCGGCACCGGAGCATAGGGATCGTCGGCGTAATAACCTGCGCGATACGCAACGTGATATTTCTTGCCCGCGAGGGTTACTTTCACCTTTCGGAATGCCCCATCGTATTTCTTGTTCAAAGGGGTATAGGAAAGGGCGTAGTAGTTCGCCCCCTGCTCGGTCGCAATCTTGATGGCCTGCGAGATGCCATTGGTGTTGTAGAACGCTTGCCCGCCGGTTTGGGCTGCCAGGTGGCTCATGGTCTCGTGCTCATCCATCTGCGACAAGCCAAACTGGTTCATCTGGTCCTGCATCACCGCGATGGGCACGGCGGTGGTGGCCATGGAGGCGCGGGAGCCCCCTCCGCGGCTGCCGATTCCATTGGGCACCCCCGGCGCCATCGGAACCGAGCCTTCCATCGAGAGCGGCGCCAGATTGTCATTGCTCGCAGCCGAGAACAAGGGATTGGTCTCCAATCCCCTCACATCCACGGGATACACCGCCACGTGCGCGTCTCCCAGCAGGTTGGCTACTTTTTTCAGATTGTCGTTGTACATGTGCGCCTGCAGAAACGGATTGGGTGCGTTCGCATCGGGATACACTCCGAGCAGGAAGGAACCGGAGAGCCAGACCAGGTTCTTCCGCCCGGGGATCCCGGCCAGATAACGCGCGAGCTGCGCAAACGCATCCACGGTCACAAACATCCGCTGATCTGCGTCGATCAGCCGCGCTTCCGATTGCTGCAGCGCGACCGATTCGATAAAGAAATTGAGTTGCGGCAAGAACCTCGCCGTCGCCTGCCCGGCTTCCAACGTAGTGGGCAACACCGTGTCGGGGTCCTGGAGGGGACGGTGACGCTGCGACGCTTTCTTGCTCCTGGCTGCCGCCAGCAAGACATTCCCATCCTCGGTAAAACCCTGAATCATCTGGAGCCGGTTCCCCAGGGTGCACAAAGCAAACTTCGCATCCTTGGGCTTGTTTTTCAAGAACTTTACCAGTTCGTCCTGGGCGCGCATCTGGTCCGGAATCGGGGTGTTCAGCAAATCCAGCAGGACGACGGTAACCGCCCTGTTTTCGACGGGCTGGGTGTAGTTCGAGAAGACATTCGCCGGAAGTATTTCTCTTTTCGGAGTTGGATTTGGAGCCGGTGTGGCGGCCGGGGCGGCGCCGGGTGTGTCCGCATATTCCCGGAAATAGCGCAGAGCTTGCGGCTTTCCGTCCTCGCTCACGCTGAAATTATTTTGCGGCAATCCTTTCACCAGGTGACCAGAGTTGTCGGTCACCACCACGTCCAGTGCCACCACTTGCGTGCCCGTCCGGATGGTCAAAGCCGGAGTTTCCTCGCTGCTGATGCTCCCGGTTTTCAGTACGGGCGTGGGCGCTGGCTCGACTGCGACCGGCGCTTCCGGGGTTTCCTCTCCGGCCGCTTCCGGGTTGGCGGAGGAGGCGTAGATAGGCTCGCTGGCCTCGTCCTGCTTGCCGCTGTCCGCCGGAGGAACTTTCAGACTTGGAGTATCGGCTTTGACTGCGATAGAGAGAGCGCGTTCCTCCGGCGACATCTTCGGCAACTCGTAAACATTCAGTACGGTTCCGGCGATCACGGCCAGGCGATTGCCTTCCGGCGAGAGAGCAACGTTCTGCGCGTTCGGGACCGCGGGTGCGGTGGTCACCGAAGCGATCGCGTTGCCGGTGGCGGTATCGAACACCTGGACGTGTTGTTCGAGCCCCTCGTCGCCGCTCTCGTCGCCTTCAGACTGTTCTTGCGCGAGCCCGGCGCGGATCGTGACGGTCCCCACGGCAAAGCGGCTGCCGTCTTCACTGTTCCTGGCGACGGCAGAGTAGCGACACTCCGGCCAGTGTTGTCTCCAGAGGAAAGTGCCGGTCACGGAGAACGCGCTCAGGTTATAGCCTTCGCGCGAAACGGAGCAGCGCCCGATCAGCAGGGTGTTTGCGCTGCTATAAAGCAAATTGGGAGTGCGCCGCGCCTTTACCCGGGCAATGTTCGCATTGCCAAACTCGATCAGCCACGATCTTCCCTGCCGCCGAACATCAGCAAACCCCGAACTTGTGGCCTCCAGGCTGATCATTCCCCGCACGTCGATCGTTCGCCGCACGGCAAGCGAATCCGCGTCCAGAAAACTGATCTTCACGCGCTCGGAATTCTTCGCATCATTATTATTCCTGGGGTTACTGCTGGCTTTACCATCACGGGCATTGCTCTGTCCGCCCGTTCCCGCACTCGACTCCACGATGATCTGCTTGCCATCCGGAGTGACCGCGACCCAAAGCAGGTCTTTGGGCGAATCAAGTACCAACTTCTCTTCCAGGTTCGAATTCAGTTCGTACAACCGGTTCAAACGGCGGAGCAGGACTCTGCCCGAACCCAGATTCCACACATAGCGTCGCAGGTCATGGAGGTACCAATCGCTTTCCCGAACTACCTTTCCCCCGGGCACTTCCATGACCACCGCGTGGATCAGGCGATCGGCATGGGCCGGCGGGCATTCTGGCATGCGCTTGAAAAGTTTCTTGGGATTGAAAGTCAGCAGCACGTGTTTGGGATCCAGAAAATCGACCGAGAGGTTGGATCCTCCCGATTGCCGCGCAGCCGCGGAAAGGCCAGCAAACCCCACGGACGTCAGGTCAATCTGGGCCGTCGGGGGAGTCGCGTGCTCCTCGGCCGCCTTGCCTGGCAAGCCCACAAAAAGGACGCATGCCAGCAATCCGCCGGAACGGACAGCCAGGCTCCGCCGAAAAAAATCGCGCAGGACCGGCCCGATGGCTGCCGTTGTTCTGCACCGGATCACCATGATGCCGCCACCTCTTCGAGCCGAAAGCTCGGCACGCGTCGCCAGTCTAGCCCATTTTTGAATGGCATTGATAATCCAGCAGCCCGTTTCGAGTAACGTGGACAAAGACACAATACGGGCGTCTTGTATCGACATAGAAGGGGGCCCTTTCACAGAGGCACAGATGCGCTCGCCTGTGCAGCGGCGGTTTGGTTGGCGGTGGCTCCTGCCAACCGCGGCAAGCTCTAGCAACCAATGCCTGTCCCGGGGCCGAGCAGAACCAGGGGCCGCCTGCGTCAGGGCCGCGCCCGACTGGTATCCGCGACCGTTCCGCTCTCCCCAGCACCCTCTCGCTGTCCACCCCTCGAAACCACCAGCCCAACTTGATACCCTAGAGTCTAGAGCCGAGAGTGCAGAGCCCAAGCGAGACCTAACCTGACCTCCTACGAAACCGCCATCGCGCGCATGTTCGCCCTCGGCCACGAGCTGGCCCAGACGCCGGCGCAGAAGTTCGATCTCGCCCACATGCGGGTGCTGCTGGAAGCTCTCGAGCATCCCGAACGAAAATTTCCTTCAGTGCTCATAGCCGGAACCAACGGCAAAGGTTCCACCGCCGCCTCGCTGGCTTCGATTCTCCAGGCGTCCGGCTACCAGACCGGCCTCTACACGTCACCGCATCTGGTGCGCATAAACGAGCGAATCCGCATCCATGGGGCCGCCATCTCCGATGACGATTTCGCGGGCATCCACGACCTGGTCGATCGCACCGCCGAGCGTCTAGTCAGCGAAGCGGAACTTCCCTGGCATCCCAGCTTCTTCGAGATGCTAACGGCGATCGCCTTCGAATATTTCGCCCGCGAGAAAGTCGACTTTGCGGTGCTGGAAGTCGGCATGGGCGGACGCCTCGACGCCACCAACGTGGTGGAGCCGCGCATCAGTGTGATCACCGACATCTCGCTCGATCACCAGAAATTTCTGGGCGACACGCTCACCGAAATCGCGCAAGAGAAGGCGGGCATCATCCGTCCCCAGGGCACGGTGGTCACGCTGCCGCAAACGCCCGAAGCCAACGACGTGATTGGCAACACCATCCTCGCCCAAGCCGCAAGGGCGGTCAGTGCGGTAGCCTACGTGCCTCCGGTCAGCCCCAACAGCGCCCCGTACCTTTTCCCCAGCCCGCAGGAAAAAGCAGGCTACGTCTCCCGCTACCGGTTAGAAGTATTGGGACGAGAAATTACCGTGGAGACCCCGCTGGTAGGACGTCATCAACTGCGCAACCTGGCGCTCGCGATTGCGGCTGCCGAAGAACTAGCCCGGCAGGGATTCACCGCCATCACCGCGGCCACCATCGAAAGCGGCATCCGCGATACCCGCTGGCCGGGCCGCTTCCAGGTTCTGCCCGCGACCGCCGGCCATCCAGAAATCGTCTTCGACGTTGCCCACAATCCTGCCGGAGCGTGGGCGCTGCGCTCCACGCTCTCCGCAACCTACGAGGAGCGTCCGCTGGTGTTCGTGTTCGGCGCCATGCGCGACAAGGCCGTGGGCGAGATCGCCGAAATTCTGTTCCCGCTGGCGGAGCGTGTCATCGCCACGCAGGTCGAGAATCCTCGCGCCGCCTCCCCAGCGGACATCCGGGCCGCGGCGGGGCGCGTTTCCGTCCCCATCGAAGACGCTCCCGACGTAGCCTCTGCCCTGGCCCAGGCCCGGAGCGCCGCGGGAAGCCGGGGTTTGGTGGTGGTTACGGGTTCGATTTACATTGTAGGAGAAGCGATGCGTTCGCTCGGCGCGAGCATCGAATAGAACAGTGCCCTTCAAGACCCCATCCACGGAGCTCGAAAGCGGAGAAGTTTCCTCCACTCCCAAGTCGATCGGATCGAGCGCATCCTCGCCCCCGTACGTCCGCGCAACCGCAAGTACGGAATCCTGAGCCGCCTGCGCTCCTACTTCATCTTCGACCCGCTTATCTGGGCGTACACCGTGGTGCTGGGCTTGCTCTCGATCCCGGTCTCTTTCTTGGGCGACACCGAGCGCATCCTGCACAACTTCGCCCGCGTCTGGTCCTGGCTCATCATGAAAACGATCCTCAGTCCGGTGAGGGTCAGCGGGCTCGACCGGATCGATACCAACCGCACCCACGTCTACGCCGTCAACCACGCGTCGGCACTCGATATCCCCGTCCTCTACGTCTACCTTCCATTCCAGTTCCGAATTGCTTTCAAGAAGGAACTGCTCTCGTATCCGATCGTAGGCTGGCACCTCAACCGTTCCGGGCAGATTTGCGTCGACCAGCAGAACCCCGCCGGCTCCATCGGCAGCATCCGCTCCGCATTAAAGAGTCTGAAAGCCGGGATGCCACTGGTGATCTATCCCGAAGGCGGCCGTACGCCCGATGGCCAGATCAAACCTTTCCTCCCCGGCGCCTTCTTCCTCGCGATCAAGGCCCAGGTGGATGTGGTGCCGGTGGCGCTCATCGGCACCTTCGACCTGCTCCCGATGAACACCTACCACATCAAGTCCCGCCCGTTAGAAATGCGAGTAGGCGAACCAATCTCCACTGCCCGCTTGACGGGCCACGACATGCAAGCCCTTTCCGACAAAGTGCAGAAGGCAGTCTGTGACCTGCACAACGCTGCTGCCAACGAACCCCGCAGCGATCATGGCAGCGAATCACCAAAGTCTTCCGACGCCACATCCCGTCCCTAGGTTGAATGAAGCTCTGCAGGGAGACGGATCCGCAGCCGCCCGCGTCCCTTGCCGCTAAGGGTTTCCCGTCCCGAACATCTCTGCCGCCACGCGAAATGTATTCGCGTGCGCCTTCGCCGTGAGCTCAATCGGCTCCGAATAACCGCCCCCCAATGTGATCACGAATGGCGCTCGCACTCCCGCCTCCATCACCATGCGATCGCGCTCCATCAATCCCGTATGCGACATGCGGAGCCGCCCCAGCCGGTCCGAAGCCAGCGCGTCCACGCCTGCCTGGTAAAACACGATGTCGGGACGAAACTCCCACACCCGCGGCAGGACGGCCTCGAGTGCACCCAGATACTCCTGATCCCCGGCGCCCGCCTCCAACTCGACATCGATGGAGCTCTGTTGCTTGCGCAACGGAAAATTCGCCTTGCAGTGAACCGACAACGTCAGTACCGACGGGTCCCCCCGAAAAATATCGGCGGTCCCATCCCCCTGGTGTACATCCAGATCAATCACCGCGACCCGCGTCCGGCGATCACTGCAGCCGTCCGGGTAGCCCCCGCGTCCCCCTGGCTCTCCCGACGGGGTCTCGCCCGCTGTAGCGTTGGGGTAGACGCTCGCGGGAACCTGTTCGGGGCGAAGCCGAAGAAGCGGCGTCTCACTCTGCGCCCACCGCGCCGCGACCGCAATATCATTGAACACACAAAACCCCGATCCCGCGCCCGCGAAGGCATGATGCGTGCCCCCCGCCAGCGTCCCGCCCCATCCGGTCGTCAGGGCCTCGCGCGTCGCGGCCAGTGTCGCCCCGACCGAAGCCAGCGTGCGCCGGACCAGCCCTTCCGACCACGGAAACCCGATCCGCCGCATGGTCTCGTGGTTCAGCCGTCCGTTCATAAATGCGTCCACATACTCCGTCTCATGCACCAGGCCAATCGTTGCCAAATCCGCCAGCGGTGCCGCCTCCAGCGAGAAGAGACCATCACGCTGCAGAAGTTCGCGCAACATCCGATATTTCTCGATGGGGAAGCGATGCTGTGGCGGAAGCGGCAGCACGTGGTGGTCGGTGTAGAAAAGCCGTCGAGTCATGACAGGGAGTGCCGGAAGCCCGGAAATCATTTTACGCAGGCCCAGTGTCGTCCCTGCCGTCCAGCCGCCCCGAGCAAAATTTCCTCCCGATTTCCCGGACAGACCGTCATCCTGAGGGGGGAGAGGCGCGGTCGGCGTCTGGCCGCTCCGTCGACGGCCCTGAGGGAGTTCCTAACTGCGGCTGCGATCAGCCTTCGTATCCTTAATAAATGTGCTGAATTAATCTGGTGAACGCTAGGGTTACGTCGCTGGTGAAACCAGCTCAGCAATCCCGAACGCCTGACAAAGTTGGCGGCGTCTGCGAGCCCTCAGCGTTGTCAGCGCTTAGCCTTTCGTAAAACACCAGCTCCTGGAGGAATCCGTCTCGATATTGTTCTCCCGGGTTCCGGTGCGCTGGAGTTGGCCGGTACCTTCCACTCCTCGATAGCAACCGTTGTTTTCGGGGCCCGCTGAACACCCAAAATCGATTTCCTCCACAACCGTTCTCCCACTTGTAATGAGTCGGGCTCCCCTGTCGTGGCGACGTGCGGTTGGCGCGACCCTCCCACCTCGAGGGTAAAACCTCGCGATTCAGATCGGTGCCCGGCTCCAGCGATGTACCCGCGTCCCACCGCGTTACCAGTCAGACTCGTATTCAACCCGCTGCCGGCACGGGCGATTTGCCCCCTGATTACCACCGTTACCTTTACGTAAACCCGGCGCTGCCTATCATGAATGCCGGGGGACCCTATGCGTCTGTGGGTATGGTTAGTGGGCGTGGTGGTGTGCGCGTCGAGCCTGCTGGTCTCGACTCCCCGTTCCTGGGCGCAGCAAGAGCAGTCCGAGAGCCATCGCAAGATGGCGACCAAGGTTGTCCCGATCTATCCCAGCCTGGCTCAGAAAATGGGCATCGCCGGATCCGTGAAAATCGAGGCCCTGGTAGCCCCGAATGGCACCGTGAAATCCGCCGGAATTCTAGGCGGACATCCCGTGCTCGCGCAGGCCGGCGTGGATGCCGTTCGCAGATGCAGATGGGAGCCGGCCGCGCGCGATAGCAGAGAAGTCGTGATATTTAATTTTCACCCCGAATAACGGCGGCCGCTTTTCGAGGGACGCGACGCGCGGGGCCGCAGGCTTCAGAGGCGCATCGGTCCGCGATCTTCCATAGAAGTCCACGTCCTACATTCCCGTCACCACGCGGGGCCAGAGCCAGCCAAACGCGCCCGCGGTCAACAACGCATAGACCGCTCCATCGATCAATTCCTTGATCGTGACCTTCCACGTCTGCCCCTTCCACACGCCGTTCGGCAGAGCTCCCAAGGCATAGGCGAGGAAGGCCGCCGTCCCGGCTACCCGAAACACAGCCAGATACGGCGTTCCCGGCGCCACCGTGTGCCCGGTGAGGTAGGCAACAAAAAAACTCACGAGCAGGCAATAGGCAAACCACAAGCCAAGAAGCTTCGGCATGGCGGGCGGCCCCGGAGGCATCACGGTCATCGAGCCGACCGGGCCTTGCTTGTATTTCTCCAGCATGGCGGGCGACTTCATTTCCTTGGGAGTGCAGAACGGAAATACATAAAGACCGCGTCGCAATCCCGCCGAACGCAGCGCTCCCATAACCCTGTCCTCATCCGGAAGCTTCTGATAGTCATTGTGATGGTAAGGCAGCAACATGTGCATGATGGAGCTGGCGACAAAAATGATGACCGCCGACAATAGAATCGGCAGCCAAAGAGCGGAGAGCGGAACCATACGCAGCCTCCTTCAAGGCACGCGAAATTTCCCCGCGAGGCTAACCCCCGCTCACCGGGTACGTCAAGCAGATCGTCAGGCTAACCGGGCAACCCTTCGCCTGGCCATCGATCTTCCGCTACTCCGGGCGCAGCCAGGGCGATACCGCACCGGCATCTCCCATGGGGAGGAGCCATACTGCGCCGAGTGCAATAATGAAGAACCCCATGCCCCAGACTCTCGCGCATGTCGCCGTGGTGGTCCGCAACTATGATGAGGCGATCGCCTTCTACACCAGCGTCCTTGGATTCCGTCTGCTCGAAGACACACCGCTTGGCGGAGGCAAGCGCTGGGTGCTGGTTGCTCCTACCGGCTCCGGCGGCACCAGCATCCTGCTCGCCCAGGCAGCCACGCCCGAGCAAGCCTCGCGAATTGGCAACCAGACTGGCGGCCGCGTGTTCCTTTTCCTACACACCGACGATTTCTGGCGCGACTACCGTTCCCTGCAATCCCAAAACGTGGAGTTTGTCCGCGACCCGAAGGAAGAGCCCTACGGCACGGTCGCAGTCTTCAAAGACCTCAATGGGAATCTATGGGACCTGATTCAACGGAAGCCCTAAGAAAAACAAAAAGGAAGATCAAATGACGGCGCGACTAGACGGCTATGCAGAAGGCATCGACACATCGACGGTCGCTGCCACTCGGCCTCGATACACCGGAGGCTGCCCGAACCAGGTTCAGTGAAACTCCACCCTCTCAAAACCCAGCCCCTCGAGTAAGCTGGTCAAGGTCACGCGTGCATTCCCATTTGCGGTTTTGAGAATTCCATCAAGCAAAGCCGCCTGCTGTAGCTGCCGCTCCGCTTCCTGCCGAACCTGGCTCTCCAGATTCGGGTCCACCGGGACCAGCAAACCCGTCTGCCGCGAGTACACTCGCGTGCGCGCATTGTCGAGACGGGTGGAGAACAATTGCGCCTCCGGCAGATGCAGCCGCGCCTTCTTTCCGTCAACCACGACATCCCCGCTCTTCAAGCCGCTGAAATCCACCCCTGCGACCACCTCGCCGTGCACCAGCATCAACAAGCGGTCTCCGGTGAGAAAGTCCGGCAAAACCGCGTTCTCTCTTTCGCCACTCACGACTTTATCCATGGTGTAGACCACGGTCTCGAGGCGCTGGAGTTGCTGGATCTTGTTCACCACGGTCGGCTGGCTTACATCCACCTGGGTGTTTCGTCCGAGCAACCGACCAGCCCACGCATTCCAGAATAAAGGCGCCGCCTGGCGCGCGATCACTAGCATTCCGAGCGCGCCCAGCGCAATTCCGAGCACGATGCCGGACGTCCAGCGCCCGCGTGCTGCCATTCCGTCTCGCTGGTTTTGAAGCTGCCCCTGCATTTCTTCCTCAGGTTCCCAGGGCCCCCCACAGGATGCTGCGCGGGTGGACTTATGCCGGAACATAGCACAATCCGCGCCCGAGCGTGCCCGCTGAAACTCTGCTGGGGTGTCGAATCCCGCAATGGAAGCCGGCCAGACCCTCACCGCCTAATCGGGCGGGAATATCCGAAGAGGGAGGGAGTGGGGGAATCCCACGTTTCGAAAAGCGCGAAACGTGGGGCACCCGGCTTCGAATCCAGTAGGGCCGGTGAACTCAGTTGAAAAGCCGGCTGGAGGTCGGGAGGGCGCCTTGCCCTCCCTGCGCGTGAGAATTGCCGTTGGATGTTACACGGTATCCACGTGTTTTCAGTTCATTCCCGAAGCAGCCGGATCCGTCAGCGCAATGAGCTGTCCCACGGGATAATCTTCTTGCGTGAGAGGAGTGTCTGGGTTGGTGTTGACAATGGTCAGTACTTCGCCACTCACGTTTCCCTGGATCGTCAGACTCCGGCTCTCAACCGCAATCACTCGGTACGTTTCGTCAAACATTGCCATGGCATCTCCTTCCTCGTCCATTGGATGCATGCCGACCGCAGCAGGACGGCAGAGTTGCTAATTCCGCGCGATCAGATTGCCCAAGCCTCCCGGGTCCCACTGGTACACCAGCCGTTGCAGGATCCGAGCAGTGTCGTGCAAACGACCTGCGCATGCCCTTTTTATTCGCCAAACCGCCTGTAGCCCCCGCCTTGATATAGCTTGGCCCAGCAACCCAGGTTATCGATCCCGCTGAAAACATTGACCCCGGTATAGATGCTCCGCTGTCTAGGCGGTTCACTGTACGGCTTCGCTTCCAAAGCCGGCATCATATAGAGGCCGCTTCTCCAACTGACCCCGAAGCATTCAAAGGAGTTTCGAACCATGAAGAGCAAGCTTGCAGCCGCCGTATTGCTGCTAGTCAGCCTAACCCTGGTCGGCTGTGGTGCGAGCAGCAAACCCGGCACCATCAACGGGAACTGGACCGCAACCTTGACCGATACCAACGGCGGAGCACAAGTTCTCGCGTTCAACACTTCTCTCGTCGAAGCCGGCAATGGCACGTTGACGATCAGCAATTTCGGTTTCTCGACGAACTCGCCTTGCTTTGTTTCCGGTGAAACTGAGAGTGGTTCGTTCTCTCTCACCGGGGACTTCAATGGCAACGTTTCTGGAGGATTTGGCTTGAACGTGCACTCGGGATCTCCGGGCGGCAACGCGCTCACGCTTTCCGGAACGGTCAGTGGGAACACGATCACCGGCACCTGGACATTAACCGGAGGAGCGGGCTGCACCGGAAGCGGCGCCTTCAAGATGACCAGAATGTAACGCCACCGCGCGAAGGTCCGCCACCGGTGGATGGCGGCGGCCCGGCCTCTCCAGTCTGCGAGGGGTGTCTTAGATCGTACCCACCGCGACTACACTTGCTATCGCTTCGCACTACCCATTTCCGCGTATGGGCAGCGGCCTGGGGCGACGTTAGGCTGAGTTGTTGAGAGTGTTTCCCGAGGTCCCCGATGAAGGACGCGATCGCGCTGCGTGCTCCAGAGCCATTTCCGCCGCCGGTCAAAGAGCCGCCGCCGGACAGTCCCGACAATCCCGACGTGCCGGTGCGCGAACCCGACCCAGTCGAGCCGAGCCAGATCTGACCGCGGCACCGCTCAGGCATGGCTGCGGATCTCCGGCGGTGCTCCCAGGTCCATGAACCGCGAGTCGCGCGCCTCCTCATGAACCGAACTGAGAGCCACGGTGACTTCGCGAATGTAGTACCACGTTCCGGCCAGCAGGCAAATCATCGCGGCCACGAATACGATCACGGCCACCAGCGCCGCCTGTGGCCAGTACAAGCCAAACCCCAGCAGCAGGCACGACGCGATGGTCCCCGCCAGCGAAACCAGTGTCAGCAGAAAGCAGCGCCGGATCAGTTCGGCCCGCCGCTCGATGGACTGGATCTGCGCGGTGTACGCGTCCGCTTCCTGCACCCGACCATTCCTGGCAGCATCATGCTTCGCATGCACGTACTGCCGCAATCGGCTCACGATGCCCATCAACCGGACATTGACGGAAAGAATGAGCAGTGCCGTAGCGGAAAAGAAAATGGCCGGCGCCACGAACGCTTGAAACAGACGAGGGATTTCATTCATCGCGTGCTCTCCCGCGAAATCTGGCGATCGGTGGTCCTCGGCTTCCGGGCGAAGAGCCACCTCCCCCGGTTGCCAGGATTCAGCAACCCAACGGTGCCAGCCCACTCTATGGCAAATTGGCAGCGCAGTCACCAGGACACAATACGTGGAGGGGCTTCTTCGGCGGCACAGGTCTGGTGCGGCACTGATTAGGTTGATTTGGCGCTCAGCGAGGGATATCGCCGGGATAGTTTGGCCCGGAGCGTTCGTAACTCTTGCTCATCATCATCGTGGACCAGTGCGCAAAGCAGCGATAACAACTCGTGAAGGCGCTCGGGGTCCCTCTCGTGGGTAAGTTCCTGGCAGAGTTTTCGCAGGAGTTCCGCGTCGAACATGGTGCGCTCCAGCCACGGCCACGAATTCTATCCTGACTTCGGGAAGTCCTCGCGGCAATCAGGTGTTCTTGAAAAACTTTGTTCGTCTGGGGAGTTCGCGAACCGCGCGCTGGGGGATGTTGTCTCCCTCCTTACGGCAGATACTGTACGCAATCCTCGAACGCACGGCGCATCTCAATCGATGCTCGCCAGGGGCTAAACCATGGACATCAATTCCGAACAGCTTATCGAGGAACTTTTCGAACTGGTCGCCCAGGAGAAAGATTCGACTCAACTCCGGAACCTGCTGGGCCAGCTCATAGAATGTCTCGACGCTCGACAACGAGAGCGCGAGCGGAGGAAAACGAACCTGCCCCCCGAGCCGCGGTCCACCTGAGACAGCGCAAGGCGGCTCGATTCACAGGCGGCTCGTGCGTGCGCACTGGAAGGTGCAACCGGCTCCAGTTGCGACGGTTGAGACCGCAAACATTTTGCAACTAGCTCTTCCGCGATCCCAGCACCAGGGCAAGCACGCCCCCGGCGAGCAGCACAATCCCCACCGCGGGTGGCAGCTTCTGGCTGCTTTGCGTCTGGACGCCGATCTTCGTGTCTCCAATCTTCACGCTGTGATCTTCGCGCTGCGGAACCGGGACCACGAGTGCCAAAACCCCCAGCAGCAGCAGTATCACTCCGATCAGGCGAATGTTGTTCATAGGGAATCTCCTCTCAATAATGTCGCCTCCGGAGTATACGAGGGTGTTCCGTCGTTGTCGCTCGTTTCAAAGCGAGGTGCAGCCGAATGGAACTATCTTCATCGCTGTCATTCCCGGCTCACGATGTTTTCATGTTCCATTGACCCCGGCTGATTTTTGGACGTAACATTCTATCCAGCCATGATTGGCGAGTCGTACTCCGACTACCGCGTCGTCGAAAAGCTCGGCGGCATGGGGCCCTGACCGAATCAAGATCACGCACTAAATTGGCGTTGCGCTTATCCCACCGGCCAGCCATGCTGCCCGGCGACCGTTTTTAGACCTTCCCAGTTTTCCGTGCCGGACCGCGTTTCCGCAAAGGGCGCTGGCACGCTCGAAGTGCAAGGGCTTCCGAATGGACCGGGCGGTACTGCGTACTGCGGCGCAGCGAGATTGGCAGTCGAGAAATCCAGGGCCAGTGCGAGATTTCGCGCCGAGGCATCGCGCACCGTAAGCGGCCGCAGGTTCCAGCGCCACTCGATCATACGTAGAACCGAGGTGTGATCGTATAGCCCTCCCGCCACCAACCCGCGGCGGGACCATGGGGAAACGATCACGCAGGGGACGCGGAAACCGCGCAATCCGTCCTGATTGCCGGCCGCGACATCGGCCGGGGGAATCGGGGCTGGGCTGGGCGGCACGTGCTCGAAGAACCCACCCCACTCGTCAAAGTTGATGACCAGGACCGTGTTTCGCCACGCCGGACTCAGCGTAATGGCGGCGTAAATCAAGTTCAGGAAGGCTTCGCCGTTGCGGACGTCGGCGAATGGGTGATCGTCGTTGGAAATGCCCTGCGACTCCCCTGCGAAGCGCGGCTCGACGAAGCTGACGTGAGGCAAGGTCCCAGCGGCGCAATCGGAAAAGAACCGCGCGACCGGCGCACTGATCGAGAGGTACTTGGCGCCCCACAACGCCAGCAGCGGTATGTCGCTGAAATAGTAACGGCGGCTGATGCTATGGTCGGCCAACCGGTCCCAGATGGTGGGCAGGGTCGAGATGGTGGTGGTATTGGTAATGCGATCGGTCTGCGCGGCGTGTTGATAGATCCGGTTGGGGAAAGTTTCCGCCATGATCGGAGCGAAATAGCTGTTGAACGTGGTCCAGTCAGGAACGGCCTGTCCCAGGAACGCCAGATCAGATTGGGTATAATAGCCGATCGGGAAGGTGTCGCCGGCGGGGCCAGTCCGCAGCCACCCGTCGCACTTGCCGTTATCATACTGAATCCTGCCGCCGGTATAAGAATGATCGGGATCCGCATGTCCGCAGCCCTGGTAATCGGGCGCGAGGCCGTAGGTGGGATAGGTGTTGCCGAGGCTATCGGTATAACTGAGGCCGGCTTGCATGCCGTTTGCTCCAGGCAGCCAGCCCAGGAAGTGGTCGAATGAGCGATTCTCCATAGTGACCAACACGATGTGATTGATGCCGGACTTGTTGGGCTTCGGCAGCAGGTCGCTCTTGGCGAACAGAGACCCGGCCGAGCCCAGCATAAGTGCGCCGCCGGCCGCCGCCGCCGTCTTCACGAACGCCCGGCGGTTGATATGTGGGTTTACGCTGTTCGAAACCTTGGTGATTTCATTGCCGTGTGCGCCGCTCGGGAATTTCTTGTTCGAGGCCATACTCTGCTCCCTCCCCGGGGAATCGTGGTTTTGAGATGCGTCCCAGGTTTTTAGGGTTGGGAACCATCTACCCGAGTGCTACTGAGCGAAAATCCCCTGGCAGCAAGCGTTTGGCTCGGAACGGAATTGAGTCTTCCAGCAACAGGGGCGAAAACGAGCGTCGAGCTATGAGCAAGCGGACAGAGGGGTGCGTCTGTCCCTGCGCAATTCCGGGCAGCAACTCTCCGGGGCGTACGCATTTCGACGCGATGCGATCCTGCACTGGAGCGTTCCTCCTACTATGCAGTCTGGAGGCACGCGGGCGGCTAGGGTTTTAGCTCGGTTTGCTGGCTCGCTACGCATTGCCAGATAGCGCCGGGCATGCGAACCCAGGTATCGGTCCAGCGTTCGTGGCGGTCGATCTTCGTACCATCTCCGTCCACGCCTTTACCCGCCCACGCTCCCGTGGCGATGGCCACGTGACCGAAGACAATTATTTTTACATCGCTAATTCCGTTGTGCTCCCATTTGCCGCCTTTGAGATTGGCCAGCAAGCTGTCTTTGCCTGAAACTTTTCCGTCGGTGTCGGTGTTGACGAAGCGGTCGGCGAGGAGGGGCGCGACTACGTCGGGCTTGCCAGTTTTCTGGGCTTCCGCCCATTTGTATTCCAGGTCGGAGATGGACTTCTCGATGTCGGGGAATTCTGGGATTGGGCAGGAAGGGCGGCTACCGCTGCGAACGTTAGCAGGCAGAGCAGGACTAGCGATCGATGCATAGATTTTGCCTCGAGCGGTACTTTAGTCGGGATGATGCAGTGGTGCAAATGATTCAGGAGGACGACCAAGGTTTCGAAAATCCCAAAGGGGGACGGCGCGGTGGGATCCCACCCTAGCGCAAAGTGCGCGCGAGGATGGGCCACCGGTTTTCGTAAGGCTACTGGAGCAGTTGGCCGTTGGCGGGGGCTTCATCCGGGGGGATGACTACCGCCGCGGCTACGCGATCACCTGGTTCGAGATTCAACAGACGGACGCCTTGGGCGGAGCGGCCGGACTCGCGGATGGTTTTCGAGTCCATGCGGATGATTTTGCCGTACTGGCTGATCAGCATGACCTGCGATTTCTCCGTTACCTGGGCAATGGTGGAAACTTTGCCATTGCGTTCGGTGGTCTTCACGTTGATGACGCCGTAGCCACCGCGGTTTTGCAGGCGGTATTCATCGGCGGGCGTACGCTTGCCATATCCGTTCTCGGTGACCGAGAGGATCAGCGAACCCTTTTCGGGAATCAGGTCGGCGACCTCCTCGACGGCAACGCCTTCAGAGGTTGCGGCGGTGCCCTCGACGGGCGAGACGCCGGGTCCAGGGGCGGCTCCGGGCTTGGGCGTGGTCGCCATGCCCACGATGTAGTCCTTTTCTTCAAGGTTCATACCGCGGACGCCGGTGGCATTGCGGCCCATGGAACGGACGTCGCCCTCTTCGAAGCGGATGGCCTGGCCTTCGTGGGAGGCGAGGAAAATGATCTGCTCGCCATTGGTGAGAGTGGCGGCGACGAGTTCATCGCCGGTTTCGATGTTGATGGCAATGATGCCGCGCGACATGACGTGGGAGAAGTCCTTGAGTTCGGTCTTCTTTACGGTGCCGTTGCGGGTAACGAAGAAGACGTACTTTTTTTCCTCTTCGAGATTGCGGACGGCGAGCATGGTGCGGACGGTCTCGCCCGGCTGCAGGGAGATGAGATTGCCCATGTGCTTGCCTTTACCGGCAGGGCCGACGTCAGGAATCTCATAGACCTTCAGCCAATAGACACGGCCGGCGCTGGTAAAGATCAGGATGTAGGCGTGGGTGGAGGCGATGAAGAGCTGCTCGACGAAATCCTCGTCGCGGGTCTTCATGCCGGTGCGGCCAGTTCCGCCGCGACGCTGCATGCGGTAGGTGGAGATGGGCGTGCGCTTGAGGTACCCGGAATGGCTTACGGTGACGGCCACTTGCTCGTCAGCGATGAGGTCTTCGAGATGGATTTCAGCGGCTTCGTCTTCGATGACAGTCTTGCGGGCATCGCCGAATTGCTTCTTGACCTCTTCGAGTTCCTTCACGATCAGGCTGCGCAGCTTCTTTTCCGAACCGAGAATGGATTGGTACTCGGTGATGCGCTCGCGGATCTCTTTCAGTTCGTTTGAGATCTCGTCGATCGAGAGCCTGGTCAGGCGGTGCAGTTGCAGTTCGAGGATGGCGTCAGCCTGCTTCGCGGTGAAGGGCTTCTCGGGATCGAGCTTAGGGGCGCGGCCGGTGGTATTGATGTCGATCTTCCGGCCGCCGAAATAGGCGACCAGGTTTTCACGGGCATCGGCGCGGTTAGCGCTGCCACGGATGATGACGATCACGTTGTCGAGGTGGTCGAGTGCGGTGAGGTAGCCTTCGAGGATGTGCTCGCGGTCCTGCGCCTTGGCGAGCAGGAAGGCAGTGCGGCGGCGCACGACTTCGACCCGATGACTGATGAAGTACTGAATGGCCTGGATCAGGCCCATTTCGCGGGGTTGTCCGTGCGCGATCGCCAGCAGGATCATGCTGAAGCTTTCCTGCATGGAGGTGTGCTTGAAGAGCTGGTTCAGGATGATCTGGGGCTCGGCGCCGCGCTTGAGTTCGACGACGATGCGCATGCCGTCGCGATCGCTTTCATCGCGGATGTCGGAGATGTCGTCGATGACCTTGTTGTTGACGAGTTCGGCGATGCGTTCGACGAGGCGAGCCTTGTTCACCTGGAAAGGAATCTCGGTGACGATGATGGCCTGCTTATCCTTGGTGATGTTCTCGATGGCGGCGCGGGCGCGCATCATAAAGCGGCCGCGGCCGGTGCGGTAGGCTTCGAGAATTCCGGCACGGCCGTGGATGATGCCGGCGGTCGGGAAATCAGGACCCTGGACGAACTTCAGGATCTCGGGCAACGTCGCGTGGGGATTGTTCACCAGCGTGATGGTGGCGTCGACGATCTCAGTAAGGTTATGCGGGGGAATCTTGGTGGCCATGCCGACCGCGATGCCGTCGGAACCATTCACTAACAAATTCGGAATGCGGGCGGGCAGGACTTCAGGTTGGACTTCACTGTTGTCGTAGTTAGGGTAAAAGTCGACGGCGTCCTTGTCGAGATCTTCGAGCAGCGAGGTGGCGACCTGGGCGAGCTTGGCTTCGGTATAACGGTCGGCCGCCGGAGGATCGCCATCCACGGAGCCGAAGTTGCCCTGTCCGAACACCAGCGGGTAGCGCATGCTCCAGTTTTGCGCGAGGCGCACGAGGGCGTCATAGACGGCCAGGTTGCCGTGCGGATGGTATTTGCCCATCACGTCGCCGACGATGCGGGCGCACTTGCGGGTGGCGCGGTTGGGCGCGAGGCCCATCTGCTGCATCGTATAAAGAATGCGGCGATGCACGGGCTTCAAACCGTCGCGGACATCGGGCAGCGCGCGGCCGATGATGACCGACATCGAATAGTCGAGATACGACCGGCGCATCTCCTCTTCGATGTTGACGGGTTGAATGTTCAGGGCGCCGGGGGAGCCACCCTCACCCGGCGGCGGTGGCGTCAGTGGGAGTTCGGGGTTTTGATCATCTGCCATAGAAAGTCTGCTCTTCGCTCTTCGCTTTTAGCCTTTAGCGGGTCGTTTTGAAGGACGCAGCGAGGGCGTCCCCTTGGTGCTTTCCCGAAGGTCTCGAGTTCGATGTAAAGCATTGCAATTACAGGATGTTAATTGGGCCTGGAGCAAGGGAAATTATACCACGAAAGGCTCCCGTTCAGACGAAATGGCGGGGTTACTCATCGGCTAACGCCGGGGACGACCGGCGGGCGCTTCCGACGGCGCTCAGGGCATGCTGGCGGTGCTCCTCAGTTGAGGATTACGGAAGAGATTTGCTTTTGATGAGCAGGCTGGCGGCCGCGGAACTGGCGAGGGCGAGTGCCGCACAGCAAGAGGCAATCAACCGAAAGGCGAAGACGAAGGAGTTGGAAATCGCGTTCGTGACCTCTACAGCCAGTGTGGGATCGAGATTCGCGGGGACCGCAATGGCGGCTAGCCGGGTTCGATTGGACTGGATTTCGGCGCGGACGTTTTGCGGGACATTGAAGGGTGCGAGTTCGTGGTCGAGGCGGATTGTGAAAGAACGCACCATGAGGATTCCAAACACAGCGATCGCGAGCAGTCCCGCGACGCGGGCCACGGCATTGTTGATTCCGGAGGCGGATCCGGCGTGCTCCTGATCGACGGCGCTCATCACCACAGTGGTGAGAGGAGCGACACTTACGGCCATGCCGAAGCCCAGGACTACGAATGCGGGGAAGAAGGTGGTCCAGTAATTTCCGCCCACGGATGGGACCGCGAACAGCACGAAGCCGGCGGCGGCGATCAGCGGACCGATGACGAGGGGAAGCTTAGGTCCGTAATGAGCGACCAGTCCGCCTGACCAGCGGGAGAGCAAAAACATCAGCAGGATCAGGGGCAGAACGGCGGCGCCGGCCGCGGTGGCGGAGTATCCCTGCACCTGAATGAGGTTCATGGGAAAAATAAAGAAGAACTCTCCGATGGCGGCATAGAGGAACAGTGTGAGCAGGTTTGCGCCTGTGAAGGTGCGCGAACGAAAGAGCTTGAGCGGCACCATCGGGGAGGGCGCGTGGGCTTCGACAAAGGGAAAGGCAGAGGAGACAGGCGAAGGCGAGCAGGAGGCTGCCGGCAACCTGGAGGTTTGCCCATCCCAGCCGGGGAGATTCGATCAGGCCATAGACGAGTCCACCGAGACCGAGGGTGACGATCAGGGCGCCGAGAAGGTCGAGCCGCTTGGCGACGGGGCCGTGACTCTCGGGAACGCGCCACAGGGCAATGAGGATCACGGCGGCGGCCAGTGGGAGATTGATGAGGAAGATCCAGCGCCAGGAAGCGTGCTGGATGAGCCAGCCCCCAAGCACAGGACCGAGGGCAGTGGTAATGGCGGAAAAGCCGGACCAAGTTCCGATAGCGCGGCCGCGATCTTTCTCGGGAAATGACGCGCTGATAATGGCGAGGCTTCCGGGAGTGAGAAACGCCGCGCCCAGGCCTTGAAGGGCACGGGCGGCGATCAACTGATGGATATCGCGAGAGAGACCGCAGGCGGCGGAGGCGAAAGCGAAAAGGGCCACGCCAGCAAGGAAGATACGGCGACGGCCGAAGAGGTCGCCGGCCGCGCCGCCGACCAGGATGAGGGCACCGAGGAACAGGCCATAGGATTCGACGACCCACTGCACGTCGATGACGGTAGCTTTGAAGGTGGATTGCAGAGCGGGCAAGGCGACGTTGACCACCGTGCTGTCAATGAACACCATGCTGGTGCCGAGGATGGCGGCGGCGAGGATCCACGGGCCCGCTTGCGGTTCGCAGGGCACACCGGTGTCCGCGGAACGGATGGCAGCTTCATCGCAGGGAGGCTTCATGCAGGACTAAGGATGCGAAAGCGATGGGGAGGGTTCACCATAATGTGCCGCAGCGGAGTTGTTTTCATAGGGAACAGGATGGCCGAAAGGCGAAACCGCAGATGCTCGCGACTGCCAGCAAGCCCCCTTCGACGAGCAGGTAGGTGGGCGGCGCTATGGCGGCGAGTGCAACGGCAAATGCTCAGGGGCGGGTTATGACTTCGTTTGGAGCAGTGGGAAGCCGGAAGGTGACGCCATGTTCCTGGTTTGCTTTGAAGGTCGCGGGCAGGTCAAGTTGCGCGAGCGGGATCTGCTTTGACCAAGAGCCGCTGGTCCAGTAGTCGCCGCGGGCATAGATCACTCCGGAGATGATGGAATAGTCACTGGACTGTTCGCGGTGGCCGTCGCGAAAGACGAAGGTAGCAGGCGGGGGCTCGGGGCGCACGGGCAGAGCGACGCTGGAATGTTTACCCACGGGCGGCGGCTGGGTGGCGACGTAATCGGGGTGGGTCGCGCGCGAGGAAGCTTCTGCCGCTTCGGCGCGACGGACATAGCGGTCGCCTTGCCACTCGATGAGCAGTGGGGCGGCAGGCTTGGGATCCTCTGCTCTTGCGGAACTGCGCTCGGGCGGCGCCTGGACGACAATCACCGAGGGCGCTGTTTCGTAGGCCGGAAGGTAGGCATCTGTCCAGAAGGGCGATCCGAGGTAGAGCGAAGCAGGAATGCGAGCGTGCTGGGCGGCTCCGAAATGTGGAGAACTCGAAATGCGCATCGGAGCGCGGCCGGTTTGTGCCGATAGCGGTATGCCAAGAAGCAGTGCTGCAAGCAACCCCGAGCTGCCGTGCTTCCACATGTGGAGTTCAGTTGCCGCTGGGCAATTCAGGAAGTTTGAAGTCAATCCCCTGGTCGTCGTTGGCTTTTTGGGTTGCGGCCAGATCGAGATCGGAGAGCGGGATCTTCAGGCGGTGTCCGGGCGTAAGGTCGAAGAGGTTCGTACCCACGATGGCGTAGTTGCTGACCTGCTGCTTGTGCCCGTCCTTGAAGATCAAGATGGTGGAGGGTTGAACCGTGATGACAGGCTCGGGTGTTTTGACCGGGTCCGGCGCGATGGCGACGGCATCCTGTAAACGAGCCGGCGGAGGAGCAGTGGACGCGGCCGGCCTGGGCACGGCAGACCTGGTCTTCGCGACTGGGTAATCATTCGCAGCGTGCTCGCCGGAACCGCGACGGTCGAAAATCGTGGGGCCCCCCTGATAGCGGTCCTGATCGTCGGACGAATCCGAGGCCGAGTCATCCGCCGACGAGGTGTCGTTCGGATCCATCATCGGATAGTAGGGAACGTAATAAGGAACGTAGTAGGGATAGGCGAATCCCTGCTGCTGCTGATGATGGTGATGCATGCCAGGTTGGGGACGGAACGGAGGCTGTTGGAACGTGCCGCGCGCGGGCACCAAATCCCCGCGGACCGGGCGAGGATACGCTGGGCGAGGGACCGTTGAAACCAGGGTGTCCGCCGAAACCGAACGAGGTGACCGAAGGCGGAGCGCCGTTGGCCTGGGCGGAGGCGGAAAGCGTCAAGCACGCAACCAGCAGAGCCGCGAGAACCGGCATCCAGTACCGCATTGCGCGATGATACTCCAGGTCAGCAGGCATGGCACCCTCCTGAAGGGATTAGATGTCGGTGGGCCAGATTTCGTTCTCCGGAGATCGAGAAAAGGTAATCACGGTAATGTCGGAGGGAGAGATCGGATGCCAGGCGGACGCGATTAACCGATTGAGCGGCTGGCACTTAAGGCTGCACGTTTTGTCAGGCGGCTAAGGATTGCATGGGACTCCTTTGCTGGGCTCAGGTGGCAGATGGCGAAAGGACTATTGATCTGCGGATGGCGTGCTAGTTGGCGAGCCCGACGCGCGCTAACTCTGTGAGGCTCCAGAAAGCGTAGGCGAGGAGGACACCGCAGACGCAGGCTATGACCAGAGAGCGCCGCCTGGACTCGAGCAGGTCCGCGGAAATTCCGGCGACGAAAACGAACAAGAAAGGTAGTGCGACCAGCTGAAAACCGAGTCCCTGATAGTGAGGGGCGGCGAAGCCGAGCAAGAGGCAGAGGGCAGCCACGAGGAGAGGCGCGGTGTTGCCGAAGTAACGTGCTCTTGGCCACAAGATGTAAGTGAATAGAGCCACCGGCAAGGCGAGAACCAGCGCGGGACTATTCTGGCCAAGCTCGGCGAGCAACTCGCGATAGGCACCGGACATGGTGAAAGTCTGCCAGGTGATGCCAAGCCAAGTGGCGTGGCGCAGGCCATCCCAAAATGCAGCGGGGCGAAAGAAGTACGCGGCGAACAGGAGAGCGAGGGCGATCGCGCACGCCGCAGACCAGATGACCGACGCAGCCGGGCGGCGGGTGGGGGCGAGGTACAGCATGAAAGCCAAGGCGAGCGGCGCCAAGACGACGAGGGAGAACTGGCAGCCGACCGCCAGGGCGAGCGAAACCCCGAGCAGCAGAGTGCGACGCCAGTTCCAGAGCACCACTTCGCGGGGCGCATAGAGGGTGTGGGCGACGGCGATGCCGGTGAAAATGGTTCCAAACGCTCCCCAGACGGCGCCGACTTCGGGTTCGGCGAACCAGAGCGAGGTGGCGCGGATCATGCCGGGGGAAAAACAGTAAAGCGTGAGCGCGATGAATCCACCCTCGTTGCCGTAGAGGCGGCGGGAGACGTACCAGAGCGAGGCGCCCAGGAGTGCTCCGAACATCAGGTGTGGCAGTCGTGGCGAGCCAGCCCCAATAGGGAAGGGTCTCGGATTGGAGGTGCCCGGGCCAAGCCAGCAGCGGTGCGGAGGAGATCAGGTACCAGAGAGCGGAGTGGTCCGGGTCGAAGCCGTCATTGTCGCGGATGCGCGGAGGCGGACCGGGGCCGACGGCGGAGTGGGGATCGGGGGTGCCCTGCCAGCGGCGGAGGCCGGTGTCGATCCGGTACCATTCGCGCAGATCCATTTCTCCGGCGCGGAGGCTGCGGCTGACGAGCCACGCGCACTGGGCGAGAAACACCAGCAGCATCGCTCCAGCGATCCATTGCGGCTTGCCGACCGGTCCAAGCATGAAAATGGCCCACAGGATGAGGACCGAGTGTTTTACCATGGCGGGGCCTGATCCCGGCACAACTTCGTGATGAGCGAGCCGCAACCTCCGCCGTCCATGCCCTCCGAGAAGCAGCCTCATGAGCAGCCTGGGGTGGAGAATTCCTCCAATTTTTCTCGAGAAGAAACTTTGGGGACGCGGACTTTCGGCGGCGCTCAAAGTGTGCATGCGGGCTGGCGGCTGCTGGGGTACCTGATCTGCGCGTTTCTCACCGCGTATCTGGGGCTATGGTTTGGGGCGTCGTTTTTCTCCGAGCCCATTCGGGGCGCGGCGGTGCTGTGGCAGGAAATGTACGCGCAAGCGGCGCTGGTCGTGGGCGCCCTGGCGCCCGCGTTTCTGATGGCACACCTGGAAGAGCGCAAGGTAGACAGCTACGGGCTGCCGCGGGAGCGGGCGTTTGGAAAAATGTTTTGGGTGGGAGCCGGATGGGGATTGGCGGCGATCACTGTCTTGATGGTTGTGTTGCGTGCTGCGCATGCGTTCTACTTCGGGCACGTCGTGTTGCACGGCGGGCGGGTGTTGAAGTTCGCGCTTTTCTGGGCGATTTATTTCGTGCTGGTTGGGCTGTTCGAGGAGTTTCTGTTGCGCGGCTACACGCTGCACACGCTTGCGGAGATGATTGGGTTCTGGCCGGCGGCAGTATTGCTATCGTGCGCGTTCGGCGCGATTCACTACCGGAATCCGGGCGAGAGCTGGGTTGGGTTGTCGGGAGCGGCGGCGATTGGGATTTTTTTCTGTCTCACGTTGCGGAGGACGGGGGACTTGTGGTTTGCGGTGGGCTTCCACGCGTTCTGGGACTGGGGACAGACGTACCTTTACTCGGTGCCGGATAGCGGAACGATGGAGCCGGGCCACCTGATGCGGCCGTCGTTCGAGGGGCCAGATTGGCTGACGGGAGGAAGCGTGGGCCCGGAGGCCAGCGTGGTGTGCTTCGCGGTAATCGTGGCGCTATGCGTGATCTTTGCGCGGCGGTATCCCGAGGTGAAGTACACGGGCTAGCGCCGACCCTGGGGTTGATTTCATCCGTCCCTCCGGGACGGGCCACTTGGGCGTTCTCACCCGCCACTAAGTGGCGGGCTATTCTCAGTCGCCCGCACGATGCCGAAGGTGCTGAAGATCAGGCCGAGGATGTCGTCATTGGCCCTGTCGGGGCCGTCTCTTCTAAAAAGCACCTGTCATCTGAAGAGCACCTGGCGTCTTCCAAACAGGCACGTGTCATCTCGCAAACTGTCACCAGGCGCATCGGGTACAGCCCTCGGCAGGCTGCGATTCGAGAACCTCACCACGAGTAGTGGACGGTGTAGGTTATGACGGTTTCGCCGTCGGGCTTTACGGTGACGGGGAACTCTACGGTTTGCGCGTCGGTCTTGTGCGATGCGGTGGACTGCTCGGCGAGCTTCCAGTTGTTGCAGCGGTAGAGATGCTCGACGACGCGGATGTTCGCCGCTTCTTTCTTGTGGTTGCGGACGCGGATCTCGAAGGACTCGTCCATCCAGTGCTGGCTGTTTTCGACGTGGTAGTTGGTGCGCTTGCGTTCGCCCACGATGTCGAAGGCGTTGCCGGTGTAGAGGCGCAGCGTTTCGTCTTTTGGTGTGTGGTCGATGGAGTTCTCGCCGATGAACTCGAGATGGCCGTCGGTATCGCGGCGGTAGAAGCGCAGGCGGCCCTTGGGGAGCGGGATGCCGAGGTGGTTCGCCTCGGAGTTCTTGAACTCCTGCATAACCCATACTTTTGGATTGGATTGCGTTCCGTAGCTGGGATCCTGACGAATCTGCTCGGGGTTGTAGTAGGTGTACTGCGCGACCTGCGCGCCGTCGTAGACGTAAAGGCGCTGAGAGCGCAGGCCGGTGGCACTCACGAATTCGACTTGCTTGGTTTCCTGATCGTGCAAGGTAGTCGGGCGCTGCAGCGTATAGAGATGGAATTCGTCGAAGGATTTCTCCCGAACCACGGGAGCCATCGCCTCATCGGCCATGCGCATGGCAACCGGGGCCGCCTTCGCCATAGTGACGTTTCCGGCTAGGAGTTTGTTGACGTCGCCGGCCATCAGCTTGACCTGCGCGTTCTCGAAAGTTTTGCCGCTCTGGTTCTGCATGGTGATCCAGCCCACCAGGTCGACGAGGTTCGTCTGGTTCGCGGTGCCGTCGGCGACGACCAGGTTGTAGTCGGCGTGCCAGTTCATGCCGCCGCTGACATAGGAAAGTTCGGCCTCGAAAGCGCCGGGGCGGTCGGTCTGCAGTTGCCAGCCGAGCGTGGGCTTGAGAATGGAATCGCCGCTCAGCGCCGGGAACATCGGCTGGCCGGGCAATCCGAAGCGGAGCACGCCGTCGACCTCGATGATGGGCTGGCTGTAGGCGGGCTGCTGCTGCTGATATCCATTGGCATAGCTGTAGCTGGGGACATAGCCGCTGCGGATGATTTTGCCTTTCACGATTTGGCCGGGCTGAACCAGGAATTCGATGGTCTTGCCTTCGTAGAACGAGAGCAGAAGTTCCTGGGACACGGGATCGTTGCGGTAGTTCTGCTCGAGGACCTGAAGGGTGCGGCCGGCAGGATCGCGCAGGATGACAGAATCCGGCTCGACGTGTGCGGCGATGCCGGCGTATTCGATGCGGTTCACGCCGGCCTTCAGGTCAAGTGGCAGGTGCTCGCGGGCCACGAAAAAGTTCTGATTATAGATAGTGAGAGCCGGCTGGGATTCGGCGGGCGTGGAAGATTTCTCCTGCGCAATAACCGAAGCGCACAACGCCAGGATCAGTAAGAGTGGTTTCACGATAGTTTCCTCGTTTGCGCGGATGCCGCTTGCATCTCGCGTCTTGAAGGGAGAACGGGGGCCGCGCGGAATCTTGCGCGGTGCAGCGCTGGGGCGACGGAGGGTGAGGGCACGAGAGTAATCGGAAGTAACCGCTTCGGCGGGCGCAAGTAACCTGGAGAAAGTTCTGAGGGCCGAGCGCTGCCGGGAGTGGAGGATCCCAGCGGCAATCGGCCCTCAGTTTTCTAACGGCGTACGAGAGAGATGAACTGGACAGAGGGAAGCCTGGCCAGTTCCTCGAGTTTGTCCAAGGCGAGATTGCCGACGAGCATCTTCTTCGCCGGGTTATCCCGCTTCAGGTCGAAACCAATCGCTTGCAGCTGCGCGCGCACCGCGGGAGAGTCTGCGGTCAGCCAAACTTCGATTGCGATTCTCCCGGAGTTCACGTGGGCGCACGAGGCGCCCGCGTTCGCTCTGCGGGAACAATCGAGGGCGGTGAGTACGGCGGGCTGGAGTCTGCTTTCGAGCAAACGGCGCGCTTCGCTCAACGGTGCGGATGCGGGCGTCGTGCCGTTTTCCGCCTTCGACACCTGGAGGGGAGGCGGCGGCGGTGGAGGCGGCAACGCTGCGCGAGCGCGAGCTTTGCTACTGAGACTGGGTGAGGCGCTTTCCACCTGGATCGCCTGGTTCGTGGAGGCCATGGGAACTGCAGCCGGACTGAAGGCTCCGCCCGCCACCCCGGCGCCCGCACCTCCGCCGATTGCGGCGGACTGACCGACCACACTCTTATACGCGTAGTCTCTCCGATCTCCGAATACGCCTTCGTGGCTTACGCCTTCCGGCATTTCAACGGGCACTTCGACGCGCTGCGGCTTGCCATCCCTGGTGACGATACGGTCTTCGACGGCAACGAAGGAAGTGAACTGGGTCATGAGACGGTAGTCGAGGCCGAGTTGTGTGATCTGCTCTTTGAGTTCCGGCTTCATGCTGCCTTGTTGAAGTCCGAGCCAGTCCTGCGACATGAGGGCATCGATACGGCGGCGAGCCCAGAAGCCGGCGAGCGCGTCGAATGGAGGCGTGCCCGCGGAGAAAGCTACCGGGATATCGCGGGTGAAGGGGCCGCCGGCGCGCGTGCCTTTGAGGCGGACCGTGCCGCTCGCAGGCTGCGTGTAGCGGCCAGTGATAATGAGGGGCTGGCCACTGAACAGGTCGGGCATGCGTTGGGGGTAGACGTCGGTGACGGGCAAGCCTCCCCAATCGATGAAGAGATCGGTCAGGAGCGGAGAGCGGACGCGCTCGTAGAAGCGGTCAGCGGCTTCGTCGGCCTTGTCGGCGAGGTTGACGTACTCGACGGCGCCGCGGCCCGCTTCGGCCATCTTGTCGAGCAGGAAACGGTTCACGGCGGTGCCGATGCCGAAGGCGAAGACGCGGGCGTTGGGATGTTTCTGCACTTCGCCGACGATTTCCATGTCGTTGCCCACATAGCCGTCGGTAAGGAAGCAGACTACGCGGACGTGATCCTGATGGTCGGAAGGCTTGAGTGCGGCCCGAATGGCTTTCATCATTTCGGTGCCACCTCCACCATTGCGCGTGGCCAAGACTTCCTTAGCCTTGCGAATGTTCTCCGCCGTGGGATAGACGGGCTCGGGAAAGACGATGTGGGTGTCGCCGGAAAAGGTGATCAGGTTGAAGGTGTCGCCGGGATAGAGTTCATCGAGCGCGCGGCTGATGACCTGCTTGGCTTTCTCGAGCGGGAAGCCCCACATGGAGCCGGAGGTATCGAGCACGAACACCAGCTCTTTGGGCTGGATATCAGATTCGGGAAGACGCGCGGGCGGCTGGAGGATCATGGTGAAGTAGCCGCCGGCGGGCTTGGAGCGTCCAGGAGCGGGAGTGGTGAGGATGGCGTCGGCGACTTCGGGACCGGCAACGTTGTACTTGAGAATGAAATCCTTGTTGAGAATCTCAACCTCATTGCGCAGGCGGATGGTGGCGGAATTGGCGCTTTTGTGGTCAACGTCGATGTCGTGGGTCTTGGAGCGCAGGTCCTGAATGGGGACGCCGGCGTAGAGGGCGACTTCGAGCGAGATGTCATGGCCGGCGCGCTTGCCTTTGGCGGCGACCTGGGGGGTGATGCGGGACGCGTCCGGAACACGATCAGTGTCGGGCGCCCAACCGCCGGCTTGTTTACCCACGGCCGAGCCGCGAATGTAGCGGGGGCCGACCACCATGGGGAAGACGAACTCGTAGGAGCCGGCTTCGTAACGCAAGCTTTCGACGTAGCTGATGGTGACGGTAACCTGCTCGCCGGGAAGAATATTCGCGACCGACTGGGTGAAGATGTTGGGGCGCTCCTGGTCGAGGAGCGCGGCGACATGGCCGGTGTTTTTGGCGTGCTCATAGATGGCGCGCGCTTCCTCGCGCCGCTTGATGAGGCCGCGCACGGTGCGGTCGCCGATCTGGATGGTCATGTCGTCGACCGCCGCGTCCTGCGGCAGGGGGAAAGTGTAGATGGCCTCGACGTTCTGAGTCGCGGTGTTGGCGAAGATTTGTGTAACCGTAACGCGGGCCAGAAAACCACTGATGCCGGCGCGCACGTCGGTGTGCTTCAGGGGACAGATCCCTTGAATCTTGCCGTCCTTGCCGACGATACCGAGGGAGCCGGGGGTTTCACCGGGCGAAGGCGCAGGGAGCGCGGTGAGTTGCGGGCTGGCCGCGGCCAGCAGCAGGACTGAGAAGAGAATCGAGGAAAAGACAGAAAGGCTGGGGCCCCGGGGTTGGCGCTTCATACGACCTCCGCGACGGGATGACTTGGAACTTGGCTGACGATTTTGCGTTGCCTGGGTGCATCGATTTGTGTCGAGTCTTCTAAATGGAGTTCGCCGCTTGCTTGTCTCCTGTCCCGAGAACGGGCGGCGGACTGCGACTTGCAGGAGATTTGTTGGGGGCAGGGGTTGCTACTGCAGCAAGAGCCTGGGGATCATGGTTGGTTGGACGACTGGTAAGGAGTGGTCGTCAACCCACCGGCTTATGGGGAATGGCTTCAGTTTTACGGCGGAACGTAATCGCGTGGACAATGGCGTCGGCGAAGCGGGCCGGGGCCGCGGGATGGTCGGCGAGAAACAGGGCGGGCTCGATGAGTTCGAGTTCCATCAGGCGAAATTGGCCGTCGTCGTCGACGCCGTCGACGCGGGCGTACAGTGTGGGATCAACCATTTGCACGGCGCGGGTAGCGTCCCTGAGGACATGCAGCGGGGGATCGGCGAGATGAGAGGTTCCGCCGAAATCATTTTGCACGCGGAAGTCGCCGGACCTGGGCTTTTTCAGGACAGCGTGGCTGAAGGCGCCGGCGAAAAAAATCAGGGACCACTCGCCATCATGGGTGATGCAATCCATGAATTTCTGGACCATGACTCCGGGACCGCGGCGGAGTTCGTCGAAGAGCGGCTGGGCGGAGTCAGCGTTGGCGGTCGACACGAGTTGGGTGCGATAGGCGGTGGCGGAGATGCGCGGCTTTACGACTGCCTTGGGCCAGGCGAAGTGTTCCAACTTTTCCTGCAAGCGAGTGGGGGCGATATCTTCCGGCCAGTAGGTGGGAACGATGGCCAAGCCTTTGGTTTCCAAGTCGCGCAGGTAAGTCTTGTCCGCGTTCCAGCGGAGCAGGGGCGCGGGATTGAAGATGGGGACATCGGCGGTTTCGAGTTTTCCGATCCAGCGGAGAAATGTTTCGGGTTGGAGATGATAGTCCCAGCAGGAGCGGAGGATTACTCCGGCGCAAGAAGACCACGGGAAAAGCGGGTCATTCCAGACGGCGGGTTGAGCTCGAATGCCGCGATCGGACAGTGGCTGGAGGAGGAAACGGTCGTCGTCCGTGAGGTTGGAATATTTCGACGAGGTGGCCAGGGCTATAAATGGGTCGGAGGAGTTCAAGGTGTCGTGCTTCATTTCTGGACGGACGCGAGCAAAAGGCTAGCTGATGTTTTGCCCGGGGCAGACGAGGGCGTCTGCCCGCTGGCGAGCGTTTAGATGTCCAGGTTCTTGACGTCGAGCGCGTTCTCTTCGATGAACTTGCGGCGCGCTTCCACGTCTTCGCCCATTAGCGTGGTGAAGATGGTTTCGGTTTCGGCAATGTCTTCCAGCTTGACGGAGAGCAAGGTGCGGCGCTCCGGGTCCATGGTGGTCTGCCAGAGTTGCTCGGCGGTCATTTCGCCGAGACCTTTGTAACGCGTCTTTTCGTAGCCGCGGCCGCCAGCTTCCTGGACGTATTTGAAAAGATCACGCAGATTCGCCTTTTCGACCACTTCGGGCTCCGCTTTCCGCTTGCTGGAGGTTTTTGCGGCTGCCTGTTTTTTCTCGGCCTTCTCCGCCCTCTCCTCTATGGTCTCGCCTTCCGCCTCGGCAGCGTCGTCGGCCGCATCAGTGCTGGAGGCTTCCTTCGCGATGGTTTCGATCATGAAAGGCGGCTCCATGTAGGGCTCGATCTGCTTGAACTTGGCGAGCAGCTGACGATACTCGGGGGTGGAGACCAACTCCCAATTGATGAGGCGCTCGGTGCCCTGGTTGCTGACGAAGAACACTTCCCAGAGGTTGTGTTCCTCGTCGAAGCGGCTGCCGACTTCCTTGAAGTTGCGCTCCTTCTGGAGCTTCTTCAGTTCCTTCTCGAGCTTCTCGACTTTTTTGGAAGGGGTACTCTTGTCGCCTTCGAAGTCGACGCGTTTGGCCAGCTCGAGGTGAGGCACCAGTTCGGTGACACGCTCGTCGCGCAGACGTTTGTCGACCTTGTCGAAGAAGCCCAGATACTCCTTGAGTTGCGCCATAAAGCGCGAGAGGCTGCCGCCTTCGAGCTTGGCCGCGCCCTGGCCGTAGCGAATGACGAGGGTCTCGGCGGCGCGCTTCAAGAGGATTTTGTCGAGAGCATCGTCGTCTTTCACGTACTGGAGGCTGCGACCCTTCTTGATGCCGTAGAGCGGGGGCTGGGCAATGAAGATGTTGCCGCGCTTGATGAGGTCCTGCATGTGGCGAAAGAAGAAAGTGAGCAGCAGGGTGCGAATGTGGCTGCCGTCGACGTCGGCATCGGTCATGAGGATGATCTTGCCGTAGCGAACCTTGGAAGGATCGAAGTCCTCTTTGGAGATGCCGGTGCCGAGCGCGGTGATCATGGCGCGGATTTCTTCGTGGGCCAGCATCTTGTCGTAGCGGGCCTTCTCGACGTTGAGAATTTTTCCCTTCAGAGGAAGGATCGCCTGGAAGCGGCGGTCGCGTCCCTGCTTGGCGGTACCACCGGCGGATTCGCCCTCGACCAGGAATAGTTCGCAGCGTTCCGGCATGCGCTCGGAGCAGTCGGCTAGTTTTCCGGGCAGGCCTCCGCCATCGAGGGCGCCCTTACGACGAGTGAGGTCGCGGGCCTTGCGGGCAGCTTCGCGGGCGCGAGCGGCGTCGATGGCCTTGTTGATGATCTTGCGGGCGACGGTGGTGTTCTGCTCGAAGAAGGCACCGAGCTTTTCGTTGACGAATGCCTGCACGATGCCGGCGATGTCGGAATTCAGCTTGCCTTTGGTTTGACCTTCAAACTGTGGCTGGGGAAGCTTCACGCTAACCACCGCGACCAGGCCTTCACGCACGTCGTCGCCGGTGAGGTTTTCCTTAACGTCCTTGAAGAGGCCCATCTGCTGGCCGGCATAGTTGATGGTGCGGGTGAGCGCGGTGCGGAAGCCGGAGAGATGCGAGCCGCCATCGACGGTGTTGATGTTGTTGGCGAAGCTGAAGACAGACTCGGAATAGGCGTCGTTGTATTGCAGGCCGATCTCCATCACGACGCTGTCTTTTTCAGCTTCCATGTAAATGGGCTTGTCGTGGAGGACCTGCTTGCCGCGATTGAGATGCTTGATGAACTCGGAGATACCCCCGTTGTACTTGAACTCGGAGTGCTTGTGCTCGCCGGTTTTCGCGTCGGTGGTGCGCTCGTCGGTGAGGGTGATGAGCAGGCCCTTGTTGAGGAACGCGAGTTCGCGCAGGCGCTGGGCGAGCGTGTCGTAGTTGTACTCGGTGGCGGTGAAGATGCTCTTGTCGGGAAGGAAACGGACTTTGGTGCCGGTCTTAACCTTGGCCGCGCCGGCCTTCTTGAGCTTGCTGGTGGGCTCGCCCTTGGAGTACGTCTGCTCCCAGGTGAAGCCGTCGCGCCAGATTTCGAGATCGAGTTCCTCGCTGAGCGCGTTCACGCACGACACGCCGACACCGTGGAGACCGCCGGAAACTTTGTAGGAAGAGGTATCGAATTTTCCGCCGGCGTGCAGCTTGGTCATGACGACCTGTGCGGCGGGAACCTTTTCGCCATCGATGTCCATGTTGTCGACGGGAATGCCGCGGCCGTTGTCGACGACGGTGATGGAGTTGTCGATGTGGATGGTGACTTCGATCTTGTCGGCGAACCCGGCGAGGGCTTCATCGACGGAATTGTCCACCACTTCGTAGACGAGGTGATGAAGTCCCATTTCACCGGTTGAGCCGATGTACATCGCCGGACGTTTGCGAACGGCTTCCATGCCGCCGAGCACCTTGATGGAGTCGGCGGTGTAGTCACCGTTGCCTCCGTTAGAGGCAGGGACTTTTCCATTTTTTGCTTTCGCGTCGGCGATCGCGGCGGGATTCAGAGTATCTTTTGTGGCCATTCAGCTCCGTCGAAAAAAGCTTGGTCATGAGCCCAGGGGGGCAGTACTTTTCTGGCGCCCCGGAATTGACTTCAAATTATTGATATTTATCGGACTTAGGGGCTTCCCAAGCTGGTTAAATTCTACCACAAAAGGGGACCGTTTTCGAGGCTGGAACCGGCTCGGTAACCTATGGTTTTGATGGGGGTTAGGCGGGCAGCAAAGGGGCGAATTCAGGGGCTCGTGCTCACAAGAATCATTTGCCTGGAGCGGCGCCGAAGGACAGCTTTTCGATCAACTCCTCGAGCTCGTCTGCGCTTCCGCCGATGAAGGTGAACGACACGATAAAACTCTTGTGAAGCGTGACCAGCGAGGACTGATACATCGTGATCCTGGCGATCTGTTTGGCGAAATCGCCGCGGACCAAGAGTTTTGTTCCCAGGGGAAATTGGTAGGGGGGCTGGGTGACTTTGAAGCCTTTGCTGGCCGTCAACTCGGTCAGGGGGCCCATGTAGTCGGCAGCGGTCTTGAGTCCGGGATAGGAGGCCGCGTTTTCCGCAGTGATGATGACGGCAGAATTCACAGAGTCCCCAGTGACCTGGGGGGGGCGTTCAAAAATCGCCAGGAGCAAGCGGGACTTCGCCGGATCACTGGACTCATCCTGCATTTCCCTGGTGCGATCGACCCAGCCGTAAGGAGTCTTGTAACTGAAGTCAAATTCGGGGTTGCGGTAAGCGACTGCGGTGTCGGAGACGGGCGGAGTGGAGCGAGGCTTTCCACGCGGTTCCGCCTTGTGCTTGCTTTTCGAGGACGAGGAACCGGGATTTTGAGCGGACGCTGTGCAAACCAGCGCCAGCGGCAGAGCAAGCAGGGCCAGCAGGAGAATTCGTTGCATCTGCTGGTTATGGTACAGGAGTGCGCGATGGCCTACTTGAGAGTCCGGGACCAATCCAGAGCGCACAGGGCGCTAGATCGCGTGAGCCTTGCTTTCGCTTCTCCGAGACTTGCCGGGCGGTGGGACTGACCCAGCGCTGACGTGCTGGGGCTAACGAATTGCGCCGCCCCGCGACTGTGGCAGGGTTGCCGGAATTTTGATCCAGCAGCCTGGGGCGGAGATCCTTTTGCTAGGCTGCTCGGCCGACGGGGACGGGCTGGGCGCAATGAGCGCAGCGCTTGGCCTCGATGGGGATGTCGCTGAGGCATTCTGGGCAAGGCCTGGTGGTTGGAGGTGCCTCCTTTGCCGGGTTGAGCCGAGCCATCAGCGCATTCAAGGGAAGTATTACGAAGAAGTAGACGGCTCCGGCTACCAGCAAGAAGGACACTACAGCGTTGATGAAGTCCCCAATGGGGAATGCCGTGTCGCGTATCTTGAAACCGACCGCACTGAAGTCGGGCTTGCCAACCAAGGCAGCAATGATAGGGGTAAGGAGGTCCTTGGTGAAAGCCGTGACCACGCCTCCGAAGGCAGCGCCGATCACGACGCCAACTGCCAGGTCGACCACGTTTCCGCGCAGGATGAATTTCTTAAAGCCGTCAAGCATTTCAGCCCCCTAAAGTTGAGGTGGCCGCCACTGTAATTCGGGGCGGACAGCGGGGTCAAGGACTTGTGAGCATGGAGCAGATTTGTCTCAACAACTAGAGTCGGTTCGCTACGTGGCTTCCAGCAGCTCGTCCTCTTGTCTTCCTAAGGGCGAATCTCGACTTGGCCTGTTCGCCCATCGTACGTGAAGAGCCAGCGCTGAAGGATGTCGCGTCCTATTAGGCAGGAGAAGAATTGCTGCTTAATTATCGGGCAGGCCACAACTCGAACGACGTCTAGCCTTGGCAATTCGGTGCCTGGGAAAGAGATCGCCGCAGCATGTGCAGGATACTCGCCTGCTTCACCACCGACGGCATAGATCTTGTTTCGATCAGTTTGTCTGAGTTTGCACACCGCTGCGATCTGCGGATTGATTATAGTGAGGGCGGCGCCAGTATCTATCAGCGCTCTAACCGGGAGGTCGGGAAAATCAAGGCCGACCGCTCTTCCCTCCGACACTTCTACTCTGGTAGCGCTGATGAGAATTTCGAGTTCTCAGATCCGCATGGGCATGACGATGTAGCGGTACTTGTAGTCGTCGCTGCCGAGCGGGCGGAGTTGGCCGGCGGACTGGGGGTCTTTCAGTTCGAGGCTTACGTCGCCGGAGCCCACTGCTTTCAGGAAATCGAGCAGGTAGATGGCGTTGAAGCCGATGGTGAGGCCGTCTCCGTTGAAGGGGGTCTCGATGGAGTCTTCCGATTCGCCGGTTTCGGTGGACGAGGCCGACAGCTTCAACTCGCCTTTTTCCAAGCGCAGGCGGACGGCGCGCGAGCGCTCGTCGGAGAACTGGGCTACGCGCTGGATGGCGGCGCTGAAGTCGTCGCCGTTCAGGCTGACCAGTTTGTTGTTGTCTTTGGGCAGGACGGCTTCGAAGTTGGGGAACTGTCCGGTAAGTTGGCGCGAGGTCAGCAAGCGCGGGCCGATGCGGAAGAAGAGCGTCGATTCGTCTTTGGCGAAGTCGATGGTTTCGACATCGGTCGAGTCGACGAGGGATTTCAGCTCATCCATGGCTTTCTTGGGGATGAGCGTCTTCATTTCCCCGGAGATCCCTTCGAACTTCTCACCCCCGCGCTCGATGTGGGCCAGGCGATGGCCGTCGGTTGCGACCATGGTGATGGATTCGGGCTTAAGAACCATCAAGGCGCCGTTCAGGGTGTAGCGGGATTCTTCGCTGGCAATGGCGAATCCGGTCTTGGCGATCATGAAGCGCAGAACCTGCGCGGGAATCTTCACGACACCGGCGGTCGGAAAAACCGGCAGGCTGGGGAAATTCGACTTCGCCATCCCGACCATCTTGGTGTTGGACCGGCCACAGCGGATGCTGACCCAGTGATTCTCGAGCAGTTTGATGGTGATCTCGGCGTCGGGGAGCAGTTTTACGTAGTCGTACAGTTTGCGCGCCGGGATCGTACAGGAGCCTTCTTTTTTCACTTTCGCGACGCACGCGGTGCGCAGGCTCAGATCGAGATCGGTGGCGGTGAGGGACAATTTGTCGCCGGCAGCTTCGAACAGGTAGTTGGAAAGGATGGGGATTGTGGTCTTGCGCTCGACCACTCCCTGAGTTGCCGTGAGTTCACGCAGCAGTTCGAACTTGCTGACCGTGATCTCCATCGTTCCAGTCGCAGTGGCCACTTCAACCGGCATAGCCGAATCTCCCGTAGGGCGGCGCTACTTCTATTACTTCGTTATACCAAATTAAAAACCCATAAAACCAGCAGTAACAGTAGGCGGTTCGGAAAAGTGGAAAACGGAGCCAACTCCCGATTGAGCACCCGTTTGCCAGTCTACCGTTGATGTCCAAAATAGGTCCCGCTCGCGGCGGAAGCGGTAGCGAATCTGGACTGCGGTGCCGGAATCGATCCGACTCTTACACAGCTTCCACACACCCTCCACAGAGGACCGCAAGGAAGACGCCTGCGTTTGGTGGAAAACTGCGCTGCGAGCGCTTATCAACCGCCTAACTGCTCAGTCAGTTTATTGATCAGCCTGTTCAAATCCTTATCGTTCTTGCGGGCCTCGTCGATTTTGTCGACCGAGTGCAGCACGGTGGTGTGGTGCTTGCCGCCGAACTGACGGCCGATCTCGGGCAGCGACGCTTCGGTCAGGTGCTTGGCCAGGTACATGGCGATCTGCCGTGGATAAACGATAGCGCGCGAATTATTCTTCGCCTTGATTTCGACCAGGCGCAGTCCGAACTGCTCGGCGGTCGCTTTCTGAATGGATTCGATGGTGACCTTGCGCGCCTGGGAGTCGATGAAATTCTTGAGCACCTGCTGCGCGTAAGGCAGGGTGATCTCTGCACCGATCAGCGAGGAGTGCGCAACCAGGCGGATGAGGGCGCCTTCCAACTCGCGGACGTTGGAGCGGATGTTCGAGGCGACGTAGAGGGCGACGTCGGTGGGGATAGTGACTTTTTCCTGCTCGGCCTTCTTCTGCAGGATGGCCACCTTGGTTTCGAGGTCGGGGGGCTGGATGTCGGCGATCAGGCCCCATTCGAAGCGACTGCGCAGGCGGTCTTCGACCTCGGCCAGTTCTTTCGGCGGGCGGTCGCTGGCAATCACGATTTGCTTCATGGATTCGTGCAGGGCGTTGAAAGTGTGGAAGAACTCTTCCTGGGTACGCTCTTTCTGCGCGAGGAACTGGATGTCGTCGATCAGCAGGACGTCGACATTGCGGAACTTGTCGCGGAAGCTGGTCATCTTGTCGTAGCGCAGCGAGTTGATCATCTCGTTGGTGAACTTTTCGCTGGAGACGTAACAGATGGCGGCTTGGGGAAGACGTTTCTTGACCTCGTGGCCGATGGCCTGCATCAGGTGGGTCTTGCCCATGCCGACGGGGCCATAGAGGAAGAGGGGGTTGTAGGCTTTCGAAGGACGCTCGGCGACGGCCTGGCAGGCCGCATGCGCGAACTGGTTGCCGCTGCCGATGACGAAGGCGTCGAAGGTGTAGCGCGGGTTGAGCTGAGCGGCGCCGTCCCAGTCGAAGCGGGCCTGGGCAGCCGCGGCGGCTCCTGACCCGGCGGCAGTTGCGACCACGGAGAGGCCACCGTCATGACGAAGGGGAGTCGAGGCGGGATCGTCCTCAGGGGTCACAAACTTCACATCCGCGTAATCGAGGCCGAGATTGTCGATGGCTTCCTGAATCAGGTCGGCGTACTTGTCGCCCACGTGCCTGAACTCCACGGTTGGAACGCGAACGAAGAGGATGCCCCCGGTCGCGTGGCTATAGCGAGTGGGTTTCAGCCAGGTGTCGTAGGAATGGCGATTGATCTTCTTCTCGAGAGCGTCGAGAATGCGAAGCCAAGGGTTCGGGGGAAGAGTTGCGCTTGGAACAGACATAAATGCTCATCTCGGGGCCGGCGGCTGGTACGGGCCCGACTGTTAATAAATCCTGTTGAAGAATCGCTTTTTAGTGCAGAGCGCCTCCCGTTTGTTGGGGAGCGGGTGCCTAGACAAAAGAGAATGTCAGTAAGTAGAACAGGCGGCATACTAGCACAAAATATTTTGCCGCGTGGAAAACTTCGCGAAAGAATTTTTTCGCGCAGACAGGATTCGACCGCGAAGATTTTCTCCTGTCAAGTAGCGAATGTATAACTGCAACGCCAGTGGTGCAGAAAAGATTGCACGCGAGGAATTGCCGGGAATGGCGCGTCCGGTGCGGAATCTGGCGGGGTGACGAAATTCCGACAGAGACAGGCAAGGGTTCTGGTTGAATTGGAGCGCGTGGAGGCACGGAGTCGAGTCACGGGGGAAATGGGTGCGCGTCGCGGCGCAAGGTCAAGCATGAGCGGGATGCGGAAGCAAGAAATTTATTTCGGCGCGGGCGACGAAATTTTGCGACTCGGAAATTTCCGAAGGACTCATCCGGGAGGGGCGACCTGGGAGTGAAGCGGCGGGGTGTTTTGGAGGGGCGGGTTGTCGGGTTTGCCGGTCCAGCCCGCGTCATTTATACTCATGGTTTGCCTAAAGGCCATTGATCGAATCAGGAGCAGCGATTTTTCATGCCCAAGCGCACTTTCCAACCCAACCGGCGTAAGCGCTCGAAGAAGCACGGATTCCGTACGCGCATGAAGACCAAGAGCGGAGCCGCGGTATTGTCGCGCCGGCGCGCGAAGGGTCGCAAGCGGGTGTCGGTGAAGCCAGGCTTCCGCGAATAGACTTCGATTTTTCCTCTCGGGCGGTAACCGAGTAATCCCATTGGGTAGTCATCCTGAGCGATTTGCACAGCATCCGCCGACGGATTGTGAGCGCGCGGTGAGCGCGACTGCTCCGCAGGGAGGGTCGAAGCCGCAAACCGGGAAGAAGAATCCCCGGAGCGGACGGCTCTTACGGCACGCCGATTTTGAGCGGGTCTACAAGCAGGGGCGCCGTCACTTTTCCCCGAACATCACGGTGTTTTACCTGCGGCGGATGGACGGAGAAGGGATGCGGGTGGGATTCACGGTGGGACGCGCGCTGGGCGGCGCAGTGGATCGCAACCGGATGAAGCGGCGCCTTCGCGAATCGGTTCGTTTGTGCCGGCCGTCGACCAGCCCGGCGGTGGATGTGGTGATCAATCCGAAGAAGTCGGTGCGGACGGCGGAGTTTTCGATCTTGCTGGGCGAAGTCAGCCGGGCGTTCACGGTAATCGCTCAGAAGCTGGCGGAGAAGCCGGGTAACCGGGAGTGAACCTGGCGCGCGAGGACAGCGTACATTTAAATGCGGGCTAGTACGGGGATCATGGCAATCGCGAAACATACCGTGTTGCTGCTGCTGCGCGGATACAAGTGGGTCTTGTCCCCGATGCTGCCGCCCAGTTGCCGTTATATTCCGACGTGTTCGGAGTACGCGATCGAGGCGGTCGAACGATACGGAGCGTTGCGCGGAGGGTGGATGGCGATGGCAAGGATTTTGCGATGCCATCCTTTTGTGAAGGGCGGCTACGACCCGGTTGCAGGGCGGGCCGGCCTGGAGAAGATTCAAACAGGGTCGGCCGGCAAAGCGAAGTCCGACTTCATCGTTATCCGGCAGGCACACGGGTTGAAGGGAATCAGCAGTTTCAAACGGTAAGCCATTGGCAGACTTTCAAAGTCCTCAACAAGAGCCCGGAACGGAGCGCCGACTTCTTCTTGTCTTCGCGCTGACGTTCCTCATTATCCTCGCATCGCAGCCACTCCTGAAGAAGTACGGTCCAAAGACGCCCGAGCCCACCCCGCAAGTTCAGAATGCACCCGTGGTCGCCAATCCTCCAGCGGCACAGCCGGAGATAGCCGCGCCGGTTCCAGCGGGGAAAGGGACAAAACAGGCCGCAGCGGAAACAGAGACGGTGGTCGAGAACGATCTTTACCAGATCCGGTTCACCAACCGCGGCGGGCAGGTGAAGTCGTGGGTACTCAAGAAATTTCTGGACGACAAAGGGCGGCCGCTGGAACTGGTACATACGCTGGCATCGGAAAAGTACGGGTATCCGCTGTCGCTCTGGACGTACGACGAAGGGCTGCGGACCAAGCTGAACTCGGCGCTGTACGTGCAGACGCCGGAAGCGGGCAACAGCGTCACCGCGCCCGCGGATATTTCGTTCGAATACTCCGACCCGGACCTGGCGGTACGCAAGACGTTTCACTTCGATCACAGCTATGTGGTCCAGATTGAAACTGCAGTCACGCAGAAAGGCAACCCGGTTTCGGCCTTCCCGGCCTGGCCGGCGGGCTTTGGAGATGAGATCAGCCCGGCGTCCTATGCAGCCAGCCGGATCGAGTCCCAGAATGCCAGCGGGGTGGAACGGCTGGCACTGAAGAAGGTGATGGGGGGGAACACCATCCGAGGGGCTTTCAGCTGGGCGGGAGTAAGCGATCAATATTTTGCCGCGGTGTTTTTGCCGGAAGATCGGGCCAACTCGGCGATGGTCACGCTGCGCGGCGCGCTCGACAACCCTCAAGATGCGAAACATCCGTTCGAAGTTCTGGGCGCGGCGGTAGGACGACTGGGCCAGGCAACGGCGGAGAGAATGTACGTGGGGCCGAAAGCGCTGGACGTGCTCGAAAGTGTTCCGGTGGCAGGCTTGCCGGCCGGTGCAGAGCCGGACTTGCGGAAGCTGGTGGATTTCGGCGACTGGCTGGGCTACATTGCGCGGCCGCTATTTTTGTGGCTGAGGTGGACCTACCACCATATCGTGCCCAACTGGGGTTGGGCGATCGTGCTGCAGACGCTGATCATCAACCTGGCGCTGCTGCCGCTGCGCATCTCGCAGATGAAGTCGATGCTGAAGATGCAGCGGGTGGCCCCGCAGATCAAGTCCATCCAGGAAAAATACAAGAAGTACGGGATGCGGGACCCGCGCAAGCAGGCGATGAACGAAGAGATCGCGGCGCTTTATAAGAAGGAAGGCGTGAATCCGGCGGGAGGGTGCCTGCCGCTGGTGATCCAGATGCCGTTCCTGTTCGCGTACTACCGCATGCTGGGGGTCGCGCTGGATTTGCGGCTGGCGCATTGGGCATGGGTGCCGGACCTGTCGTCCCCGGACCCATACCACATTCTGCCGATCGCGGTCATTGTGACCATGCTGTTCATGCAGCGCATGACGCCGCAGGCGGGCATGGACCCGACCCAACAGAAGATGATGAACATCTTCATGCCGCTGATGCTGGGCTATATCAGCTGGAACCTGGCGGCGGGGTTGTGCCTGTACTGGTCGGTGGGCAACCTGATCGGGATCGTGCAGCAGACCATCATGAACCGCACGCCGCTGGGGCGGGAGATGCGGGAGATGATGGAAAAGCGTGCGCGGAAGAAAGAGAAATAGCGGTTCGCTCTCAGCCCTTACTTTTAGCTTGAGGCAAGCATGGGTTCGCGATAATGCTTCGAGTTCGATTGGGATTTTGCTTCGTGGTTCGGCTGGAGCTAACCCCTAAGAGTTGATTTTCTATGCCAATTCCAGACAAGATCGCTGCCGCAAACAAGATCAACGAGTTTCTGCGCGGGGTTGTGGCCAACGCGGGGCTGCGCCTGAAATACCGCATCACGGTCGATCCGCCGCTCCCTGACGAGCGTGACTGGGAGCGTCCGGAGATCCTGGTGGAGTTTGCCGGGCCGGATTCGGCGCTCGTACTGGAACGTGGCGCGGAATTGCTCCGCTCGATCGAGCTGCTGGCCATCGAGATGCTACGGCTCCCCGGAAACGAGCACGAGAAGATTTCTTTCGATTGCATGAACCATCGCTCGATGCGGATCGAGGAGCTGCGCATGGCCGCGACCGTAGCCGCCGAGAAAGTCCGCAAGACGGGCGCGCCTTACAAATTTGCCCCCATGTCATCGCGCGAGCGCCGGATTGTGCACCTCGCCTTGCGGGACGAAGGCGACCTGGCCACGGAAAGCGAAGGGGAAGGCATGCGAAGGTGCGTGGTGGTGTATAGCAAGGACTCGAAGCCCGCTGCGCGGCCTGGACGCCGAACCATTCCGTAGAATCACCGCCGTTGTTTTATCCTGACCGGCGATGCTGTACCTCGGGCGGTAAGATCACCGACATCGCGATCCTTGCGGGTGTGAGTAGATCGGTGCGGGTACTCACCAAGCTCCTCTCCACTACAATCTCCTGGTGAACCTGGACGACACGATCGTAGCGATCGCCACGCCTTCCGGCCGCGGAGGCATTGGCGTCGTGCGCCTGGCCGGGCCCGACGCGCGGGCGATTGCCACGCCCATGCTTCGGCTGCGGCATCCACTGGAGGCCGGGCGTGCGGTGTTTGGGGAGTTGGTTGAGCCCGACATGACGGGAAGCGAAAGGGATGCTTCCAACCAGGAGCCGCGCACAGGAGAGTGCGCGCCACATCCGGAAACACGCTCGCAAGGCATCGATGAGGTGATCGTTACCTTCTTCGCGAAGCCGCATTCTTACACTACTGACGACGTCATCGAAATTTCGGCGCACGGCTCACCGGTGGTGTTGCGGCATGTTGTCGAACTGGCGGTGGCGCGCGGGGCGCGGTTGGCCGAGCCGGGCGAGTTCACGATGCGCGCCTTTCTGAATGGGCGGATCGATCTCACGCAGGCCGAAGCGGTGCGGGATCTGATCGAATCGCAGACTCTGTTTCAGGCCAAGGTCGCGGCACAACAGTTGGAGGGTGCACTGTCGAAGCGGCTGAAGCCGATCAAGCAGGAACTGGTGCAACTGATCGCGCAGCTCGAGGCGGGCATCGATTTTGCGGAAGATGATGTATCGATCATGGCGGACGCGACCATCCTGGAGCAGATCAGATCCGTTGGCGCGCCCCTGGAAAAACTGGCCGCCAGCTTCGCCTACGGCAAGATCGTGCATGAAGGGCTGACGTTAGCCATTGTTGGGCGTCCGAACGTGGGCAAGTCGAGCCTGTTTAACCGACTGGTCGAGCGCGAGCGTGCGATCGTGACGGCGATGCCGGGGACGACGAGGGACCAGGTAAGCGAGACGGTCGCGATCGGCGGGATCCCGGTGAAGCTAGTCGACACGGCGGGCATCCGGCGGGCGCTGGACGAAGCCGAAAGCATCGGGATCCGGAAATCCATGGAAGCGCTTGCGGATTCGGACCTGGTGCTGGTGGTGCTGGATGCGTCGCAACCGATCGCTGCCGAGGATGGAGAACTCCTGACGCATGTTGAGCGGCGCTCGGCGATTGTCGTGGAGAACAAGATGGACAGCATCAGCTCGCAGTTTCCGGTTCTGGGGAATCACTTGCCGCGGGTTCGTACTTCGGCGCTTACGGGCGAGGGCATTGCCGAGCTGCGAAGGGAGATTCTGCGGCATATCGAGGGCGAGACCGGGACGCAGGTTGAGAGTGGATTCCTGACAAATGTGCGCCACCAGGGACTGCTAGGCGATTCGCTGGCGGCCTTGGGAGCTGCGAAGAATGCGGTCGGAAACAAAATTCCACACGAGATGCTGCTGCTGGATCTCTACAATGCGCTGCGAGCGCTGGACGAAATGACAGGGATCACGACCAATGACGAGATCCTCGGCCTGATCTTCAGCACCTTCTGCATCGGAAAGTAACGCAATGTCCGGAGGGGTTCACTGAAATCTGGTTTCTAGTGATTGCCCCTTGTCTCACCAGCATTTCCCCTCCTAGACTGTCCGACGGGCACACGGAGAGCCGATCGATTTCATGGACGACGGGGCGGCGCGGACGCGCAGACGGTTCGGAGGACACTCAGGCCATTTGAGCTTGTCTATCATTGCTGATTAGTGCGTCGAATGTTCGAAGGTCACCCGAAGCACGTATGCATACTTGCCCGTGGGCTGAGCGGGCACCTGCACGTGCAGCCCATCCGCACGCTGGTTGAACTGCAATTTTGCATTGCGGCCCACCAAAGCAACAGACTGTACGGGTTCGCTACCAATCGTCTGGGCAAGCGAGTGAATTACCGCCTCGCCGCTGGGCGGCCAGGCAAGTCCGATCACGTAAAGCGCGTCGCCTTTCATCGTAAAGCGAAAATCTTCGGGCGTGTAGTTCGTCGTGTCGGTGTCATGAAACGATCCGGCCGTAACCTTCGTGGGTCCCTCACCGTAAACCCTCCAGGGGCGAGTGCCGTAAATCGCTTCCCCGTTGACATTCAGCCAGGCGCCTACGCCGAGCAGTACGCGCTGGACCTCATCCGGTATGGTGCCGTCAGAGCGAGGGCCGATATTCAGAAGCAGATTGCCGTTCTTGCTGACAACGTCGATGAGTTGGTGAACGACGAATTCGGGCGATTTAAATGTGTCATCCTTGATGTATCCCCACGATTTGTTGCCCACAGAGGTGTCGGTCTGCCAGTAAAGTGGGCGGGTATCCCCCAGCTGGCCGCGTTCGACATCGAGCACGCCAGAATGCTCCTGCATCGCATAATCTTTGTACTGAATGACTCCGACGTGATCTCCATATTTCAGAGAACTGTTGTAGTAAAACGCCGCAAATCGCGTGAGGTTCGGCCGAATCGACGCCTGCCCTATCCACCAGTCGAAATACACGATGTCCGGATGGTATTTCTGCACCAGTTCCGCGCTACGTGCCAACCAATCGTCGGCCCATGCCGGCGAAGCGTACGTGAAATCGCCGTCCAGCGGAGTTCCCCATTTATTGTTGAGCCAGGTGTGCGCCGGGCCGTAGAACGCCGCGTACTGCGGGTCGTTCACGTCAGAAGGAATACTTCGGCCGACGCCCAGGAAGAAATTGTGTTCCACTCGGTGTGACGACAGTCCGAAATGCAGACCAACAGCCCGCACCGCTTTGGCCAACTCTCCCGTGGTGTCGCGATGTGGACCCATTTTCACCACCGTCCAGTCGCTGAGGGCGCTGTCGTACATGGCAAAACCGTCGTGATGCTCTGCTACCGGGACGACATACTTTGCGCCCGCCTTCTGGAACAGCTCAGCCCAAGCTGAGGGATCGAAATGTTCAGCTTTGAACATTGAAAGGAAGTCCTTATAGCCGAACTTGTCCGGTGTGCCGTAAGTCGCGGCATGATGCTTGTATTCATCGGATCCGCTCGAATACATGTTTCGGGGGTACCACTCGTTACCGTAAGCCGGGACAGAATAGGCGCCCCAATGAATAAAAATTCCGAACTTCGCGTCTTTGTACCATTCCGGAACCTCATATTTCTGCAGCGATTCCCAGTCGGCGCGGAACGGCCCTTCATGGCCGCCGGTGTCGACCTGTTTCAGGAGAGCGGCACGTTGGTTGTCATATTTGCTGCTGGCCTTTTGCCAAATAGCATCTATGGTCGCGGGGTCGCTCGACACGGTCGGAGCTGTGGGACCCTGCGCATACAAGTTCGAGAATGCGTAAAGCGTCACCAGGATGGCGCCGAGTTTCCCCATGGCCAAGAAGCTGCGATGCAGGAACATAATGTCCTTTCCTCAATCCGGCGATTCATTTCCACTCCATAGCGATAATGAGTGGCTGGGCTGCGAGCTGCGTATTCCGCACTGAAATCATGCATCGAGACGAAAAAGTCTGGACCACATCAACCCGTACAGGGCAACGAAAACAAAACAGACCAGCGGCACGATAAAACCGATTCGCATCGAATGAAGATCCGCTATATGGCCCATGAAAGGCGCCGCTATCGCACCTCCCACGATCGACATTACGATCAGCGCCGAGCCCAGCTTGGTGTAATCACCCAACCCGCGAATCCCCAGCGCAAAAATTGTGGGAAATCCCACGGACATGAAGAAAAACGTCGCGAACATCGCATACAGTCCTGTTTTGCCGCCGCCCATGGTTACAGCGACGAGCACGACATTGATAAGTGCGTAAGCCGCCAATACGCGGTCTGGCTTGAATTGGCTGATCACGACACTGCCGCACAGTCGCCCGACCATGAACAACCCGAAGCCGATGGCGCCCAGCCACCTGGATGCCTGTAACCCGGTTACGCCCGGATCATTTTCGAGGATGTAATTGACGCAGAAGCTGAAAATTCCGGTTTGCGCCGCGACGTACAGGAACTGTGCGGCGACCCCGAAGGTGAAATGCCTGCGCCGAAACATGTCCCAGTTTCTTGAAACCAAAATGAACGCTGCCATGTATGCGACCGCGAGCAAACCGTATTTCGCCGGGTGCAAGAGCGCCTGGTTCATAGGAAGCAAAGTCCACATCAACCCCAGAATCGGCGCAATGAAGAAGTACAGCAATGCACAGACTGCCGCGAGAACGACAGCGATCGATGTCAGTTGAGCGCGGGAGGGTTTGAAGCGATTCTTCTCCGCCGCGGGTCCGCGACTCTCATCCTCCGCGTGCAAGTCCGGAATCCGCGAGAGAGTAAATACCACATGAAGCAAAGCGACAAATCCGGCTATGACCAGGTACGCGCTGGAAACTCCCGCGTTGGACGGCGCCTTTTCTCCGCCGGAAAAAACAAAGTACCCCCCGACGATGGGGCCGAGTATCCAACCGGCTCCGTTGATGGTCTGGGCGATGTTAATGCGCGTCGGCCCGCTTTCTGGTGCGCCCAGAACGGTTGCGTAGGGATTTGCAATCGTTTCCAAACAGGCCATGCCAGCCGCGATGACGAACACGCCCAGCAGAAAAGCCCAGTAGGTGCCGATATGAGTGGCGGGAATGAACCAGAGCGCACCGGCGGCAATCAGCAACAGGCCTGCGAGAATGCCAGCCTTGTAACCGAATCTTTTCGCGATCAACCCGGCAGGAATCGCCATCAGGAAGTAGGCAAGATAGTTGGACGCCTGCACCAGGCCTGACTGTTCCTTGCTAATTTGCAGTGTGTCCTGAAAATGCTTGTTGAGGATGGCGATCATCCCGTTGCAGAAACCCCACAGCAGAAAGAGCGAGGTAATCAGCACAAAGGTGAGCGTGAAATTCCTGCCATCAGCGGTGCGAAACAGACCGCCGTGATGGCTCTTGAGCCTGACCGAGCTAGTCGCAATCAACACAACTCCGAGCCAAGTTTGCGAGCATGAAGTTCACCCCCGTCTATTGTGCCGTCGCGATCACACGAGCTTTGTTTCGCCGTGCGTCCAGTTCGTCCGCAACCGAACCGCTCTTCTCCCGCGTCAGTGGATAAAAGAATAGGCAGACCCCGGCGGCAAAGAAAAAGAACCCCGCATAGAGGCTTGCAGTCAGAAGGATCCCTGCTTGTGTACGTGTGGTCTGTGTGGCGGCATCGGATACCAAGCCGTAAGCTGACAGCAGCCAACCCGCGATGGCGCCGCCCAGGGCCAGGCCAGCCCATAACGCGAACACCACGCCCGCAGTCACCGTAGCGGTGGCACGGCGTCCGGTTTTCCATTCGCCGTAGTCCGCGACGTCGCCCATCATCGCCCACAAGATTGGGCCCGACAGTCCAAACGAAAACTGGCGAAGCACTTCCATCGCGATGATCACGTAAGTGGCGCGCGGCGGAATCCCATATAACGCAGCCGTGAAGATGCCGGTGAGAATCATGCTTCCGATGAAGAGTTCACGCTTGCCGACCCGCACAGACACCGTGGTGGAGCAAGCGACACCCACAAGCAATGAAGCCAGGCCGAAGCCGCTGAACCAGGCAAAAAGGCCTACATTCCCTACGACAAATCTGAAATACGGCAGCACGACATTCCCGCGCACCAGAAGCGCGCTGAAGTAGAACAGGGTCACCAGAAACAGTACCACCCAGGGCCGATTGCTGAAGAGATCCGATATATCCCGCCGCAGTGAGGTCTCCTGCTGCGGATCAGGGTGGATGCGCTCTCGCGTGGTGAAGAAGGCGATAATGAAGAACAGGATGCTGAAGGCCGACAACAGCCCCATGGTCAGTTGATAGCCGCGCGCGTCATTACCCCGGCCAAAGAATCTGACCATGGGAATTGACAGGCCGGCGACGATGAAACCAGCGCTATTGGCTGCGATCTGGCGATACGACGAGATACTGGTGCGCTCGTCGGGGTCCTGGGTCATGACCGCTGTCAACGCCGCATACGGCACGTTATTGACCGTGTAGATTACACGCAAAAGGATGTAGGTAGTCCAGGCATAGATGAGCTTGGCTGCGGGATTGAGCTGTGGAGTAGTAAAAGTCAAAACACTAATAACCCCGAATGGAACGGATGTCCAGAGCAACCAGGGTCGAAATTTGCCCCACCGGGTATTGGTTCGATCCGCGATCACTCCCATGACCGGGTTGAGACAGGCGACTCCCAGTCCCACTACGAGAAACAAGGTTCCCGCCTGGGCAGCGCTCAACCCGAAAGTGTGAGTGTAGAAGTCCAGTTGCAGAGCCAGCATAGCCTGGAAGACAAAATTCGCGGCCATATCGCCCAAAGCGTAGCCCGCTTTTTCGCCGACGGAAAGTTTCTGGAGCATGTACACCTCGTCGCGTCGTGCCGGGAAATTAGTTCGTCACGGTGAGCGTGACTTTGGTCAAATCGTCGTCTCGCGACGAATTGCCGACCATGACCGTGAATTCGCCTGGCTCAACAACCCACTTCATGTTGATGTCGAAGAATGCGAGTAACTCCGGTGTGATTTCGAAAGTGATCGCCTTCGTCTCGCCGGGGCGAAGAGTAACCTTCTGAAAGCCCTTCAGTTCCTTGATGGGACGTGTGACCGAGCTGACCATGTCGCGTATATACATTTGAACGACCTCGGCTCCCTGGCGTGCTCCGGTGTTGGTTACTTCGGCTAACACCCGGGTTGAGCCATTCTTCCGAATGAGGTTTTTTTGCAGACGAACTCTTGTGACTGCGAACGTGGTGTAACTCAGGCCATAGCCAAACGGATAAAGGGCTGACACATCATCGAACAAGTAACCGCGCCGGGCTGATGGCTTGTGGTTGTAGAACACCGGCAGGTGTCCTGCAGAACGAGGAATTGACATGGGGAGCTTGCCGCCGGGATTAGAATCGCCGAACAGGATGTCCGCGACGGCGTCGCCGTTCTCCTGTCCCAGATACCAACACTCAAAAATCACAGGAACGTGCTCTACCAGATAGTTAATCGATAGCGGTCGACCGTTGTACAGGAGCGCGATTACTGGCTTCCGGGTCGCCAGCATCGCCTTCACAAGTTCTTCCTGCCTCCCGATTAAGTCAAGGCTGGCGCGGTCTCCCATGTGATTCAATCCCCAGGCTTCCCGCGACGTCTGCTCATTGCCGCCAATTGCGAGAATAATGACATCCGCCTCCGCGGCGACGGTGACCGCCTCGGCAATCTGTTTTCGATCCTCCTCGGCATTGCTGGGAATCACTTCGTCCTGATTCCAATTTCCGCCGATCGTAATCTTGCAGCCTTCACTGTAAAGCACCTTCGCGCGCGTGCCGACTCTGCGTAGGATGCCGTCGAGAACCGTTATTTCCTGCTTTGGCACGCCGCTATAACCACCAAGCAAGGTGCGATTCGCATTTGGGCCGATGACAGCGATGGTTCTCAATTGATTCAGATCGAGTGGAACCAGTCCACCGTCGTTCTTTAATAACGTGACGGCCTCGCGCGCAGCTTGGCGGGCAAGCTTGCGATGGTCCTCGCAACCTACGATGCGATCCGCATCTGCAGGATCGACATAGGGATCGTCGAAAAGCCCCATCCTGAATTTCCACAAAAGCATTGGGGCAACCAGTTCGTCCAGTGCCGACTCCTTCAGCACCCTTGCCTTCACCAGTTCCACTAAGTGCAGGTAGCAATCTGGGTCGGGTAACTCAATGTTTACGCCGGCTTCAACCGCCAGCCTGCAAGACTCCCTCTTGTCGGCGGCCACAAAATGTCCATGTGTGTCCGGACGATAACCCAGTTCCCAAATTGCGAAGTAATCCGAAACTGTATATCCCCTGAAGCCAAACTCTTTGCGAAGCATTTCCCGCAACAGCCACTTGCTGGCATGGGACGGCACTCCATCCACTTCGTTATACGAAGGCATAACGCTGATGGCACCAGCCTTCTGCAACGCTTCCTTGAAGGGATATAAGAAAACTTCGCGCAACACACGTAAAGGCACATTGGCTGGGGCACAGTTCATGCCAGATTCGGGCTGACCATGGCCAACGCAATGTTTCAATGTAGCAATCAGGTTTGCCTTGTGGCGAAAGCTGGCGTCACCCTGCAACCCGCGGACTGCCGCCATACCCATTTTCGAAACCAGGAAGGGATCCTCTCCGTAGGTCTCCTCGACGCGTCCCCAGCGGGGGTCACGAACGACATCGACAACAGGAGTAAGTGCCTGGTGCGCGCCGCGTGAGCGGGCTTCGAGTGCGGTGGTAGCGAAAATAGATTGCGTGAGATCGGTGTTAAAGGTTGCCGCCAAAGCAATTGGCTGTGGGAAGCTGGTTGCATCCACGGCAGCGTGCCCATGCAGGCACTCTTCGTGGAAAACCACTGGTATTCCCAAGCGGGTATTCTCGAGGAAAAACCTCTGAATCGCATTCGTGAGCTCCGCCATTCGGCGTGCGTTCAGTCTTTTGCCTGCATCGCTCGGTCGTCCAACCTGGCCTAAGCCGTGGCCGTCCTTGAACGCCTTCTTCGCCTTTGGCAGATCGAAGTTGCCATCGTCATCCACTAAAGTCTGAGGCTTCTTTTGCCAGATGCAGAGCATCTGGGCAGCCTTCTCTTCAAGCTTCATCCGGGATAGGAGATCCTTCACCCGCTTTTCGGGAGACAGTGCCGGATTGCGATACGGCAGAATGGGCGCTTTATCCGTGGGGATCTTCCCGGAATGCGACAATTTCGCGCCCTTCCTGCGCAGAACCTTGCTTTGAGCCACGAGGAGTCTCCTATTGACCCTATAAGATATTCTTGAAGAATAAGGTAACGCTCACCGCACTCGCGTTAGTGGAAAGCGGTTGGGGAACAGTTCATTTTCGCGATCGGCCTTTCCCGTGCGGGCGTGCTAGTATAGCGCCGTTAACGTTTACGCTCAAGGGTTTTGGGGTATTTCAAACGGACCGGATGTTGGCTGCGCTCGTGTTTGCGGATCTGGGTGTAGCTTAAGTTGCGCCGACCAGTCACCGGTGGGAGCGCAAACCCGGCACGAGTCTGTCCGCACTGCAGGAGTCTATCGCCAGGCGCGGAGAACACTACTCAAGCAAACGTGGTGATAATCGTATGCAATATCAGCCCGATCTGTATGTCATGGCTGCCAGAATCGAGCTCCGTAGATCAGGATTAACAACCCTATATTTTGTGTCGCTGTGAGGCCGCTGCGTGTATGGTGCATCGGTAAAAGACTTTGCGGTCGGGAGAATTCGAACGGAAGGTGAAATGCTGAAACCCGGATGTCGAATTATGTTTGCGCTGCTTGTCCTTTGGAGCGCGCATTGGGTATGGTCTCAGAACTCTGAACAACTGACATATCTGGACCCCGGACTATCCGCCGATCAAAGAGCGGCCGATTTAGTTCACCGGATGACCATAGAGGAAAAGGTCACGCAGCTGGTGAACCAGGCCCGCGCGATCCCGCGCCTGCATGTGCCCGCCTATGACTGGTGGAGCGAGGCTTTGCACGGCGTCACTACGAACGGCACGACCGAATTCCCCGAACCCATCGGTCTGGCCGCAACTTTTGATACCGGTGCAATCCACCGCATGGCGGTGGTGATTGGAACGGAAGGACGGATCAAGCATGCCCAAGCCGTGCGTGCGGGGCACAGCAACATTTTCGAAGGCCTGGATTTCTGGGCTCCCAATATCAACATCTTTCGCGATCCCCGTTGGGGACGCGGGCAGGAAACTTATGGCGAGGACCCCTTCCTGACAGCGCGATTTGGGGTTGCGTTTGTCACCGGCATGCAGGGCGACAATCCAAAGTACTACCGGGTTATTTCGACGCCAAAACATTTCGCCGTGCACAGCGGGCCCGAACCGACGCGCCACACGGATGACGTAAGAGTCAGCAAACACGACGAGCTGGATACTTATTTGCCGGCGTTTCGCGCAACCGTAACCGAGGCGAAAGCCGCTTCCGTGATGTGCGCCTATAACAGCATCAACGGACAGCCCGCGTGCGTGAACGAGTTTCTCCTTCAAGACCAGCTGCGAGGCAAGTGGAAATTTCAGGGGTATGTGGTTTCGGACTGCGAAGCCATCATCAATATTTTCCGAGATCATCACTTCACCAGGACACAGGCCGAGGCTTCGGCGCTGGCTGTGCAACGCGGCATGGATAATGAATGCGTGGACTTCGCAAAAGTGAGGGACGATCACGACTATAAGCCGTATTATGACGCTTACCAACAGGGCATTCTGAAGGACAGCGAAATTGATACCGCTTTGATACGCCTGTTTACGGCGCGAATGAAGCTGGGCATGTTTGATCCGCCCGGGATGGATCCATATTCGAAGATCGACGAAAGACTGCTGGATAGCCCCGAACATCGTGCCATGGCGCGGGCGATAGCAAATGAATCCATGGTCCTGCTCAAGAACGACGGCACACTCCCGCTTAAGAAGAAGGACCTCAAGATTGCCGTTATCGGTCCGCTGGCAGACCAGACGAGATATCTGCTCGGCAACTATACGGGCTCGCCGACCCATATAGTCTCCGTACTGGAAGGACTTAAGACGGAGTTCCCCGCGGCACAGATCACGTTTCTTCCGGGAACTCAGTTTTTGAGAAATGATGGAGATATAGTGCCGACATCTTTCTTGACCACCCTGGACGACGCGCCCGGGCTCAGCGTTGAGTTCTCCACTGGAGATACAAGCGAAGGAACGAAAGCCGTACTCGCAAAGCGCCAAGTGAGCGGAGTCAATCTAAAAGCGGGGGACATCCCCGAAGAAGCATCCGGAAAATATCCGTTCCTGGTTCAGTGGAACGGGTTCCTCACCGCAACGGAGACTTCCGATTACAACGTTGGTGTGCGCATTGAAGATGGTTTCGCGAAGGTCTCCATTGACGACAAACCCGTCGCGCAGGAATACGCAAGTGGCGGCGGGGAAGCACGGACGAAACTGGGACATGTTCATCTCGAGCAGGGTAAGCGAGTGGCTCTCAAAGTTGAATACAGACAATCCCATGCCGGTCCGACACGAGCTGAACTGATCTGGTCCAAGTACGATCCCAAGCTGGATCCCGAGGCGATCAACGTGGCTAAGGGCGCCGACGTCGTGATTGCCGTCCTGGGGATCACCAGCGAACTTGAAGGCGAAGAGATGCCGGTCAATGAGGACGGATTCAAGGGCGGCGATCGTACCAGCCTTGATCTACCAAAGCCGGAGGAGGCACTGCTCGAAGCGGTCGTTGCAGTCGGAAGACCCGTGGTGCTGGTGCTCGCCAACGGTAGCGCACTCGCCGTGAACTGGGCCAGGGACCATGCCAACGCCATTCTCGAATCCTGGTACCCCGGGGAGGAAGGTGGTGCGGCTATCGCAGAAACTCTGTCGGGCAAGAACAATCCTGCGGGGCGGCTTCCGGTCACTTTTTACACCGGAATCGACCAGTTACCGCCCTTTGAAGATTATGCGATGAAGGGTCGCACCTACCGGTATTTCGAAGGTAAGCCGCTCTATCCGTTTGGATACGGCCTGAGCTACACGACCTTCTCCTATGGCCAGTTCAAGCTCGCGCATAGCGTGATCAAAGCGGGTGATCCGCTGCTTGCGGACGTGACGGTCACCAATACCGGAAAGCTGGATGGCGACGAAGTCGCACAGCTTTACCTGACGTTTCCCAGGGTTCCGGGCGTACCCTTAAGGGCTCTGCGCGGATTTAAGCGCGTGCACCTGAAGGCAGGCAAGTCGGAAACATTGCACTTCGAGCTTAACGCGCGCGATCTGAGCATGGTCACGGAGGCAGGCGAATGCATTGTCGCCGAAGGCAACTATTCAGTTTGGATTGGCGGCGGCCAGCCAGACACCGGTGCACCATCGGTGATGAAAACGCTTCGAGTACAAGGAAGGAAAGCACTGCCCGAATAAGTTTGGTCGCGCAACACTTCGCCTTCGACGCAAAACCCGACATGCCGACTGCCAGGGAAAAAATGCCCTCTACGCATTCTTACGAGCGAAAACGAATATTCCACTGCAGGCAAGATCGCGTCCCTACCATCTGTCCGGGAGCGCTGTCAGGGTCACCCTGCTTCCAGCGTTGCTTTGCCCGGTGGTTCGCATCTTTCATCCAACATGCGGCGCACGGCGTTCGCCCGGTCCTCGCCAGTCTGGCTCTATGCGCCCTGGGGTTGGCGGTCCCGGCTATGTCGGCAGACAAAGTTGCGCTGACAATCAACGTCTCAACCACCGGCGAGAAGATCGATCGCAATATCTTTGGCCAGTTTGCCGAGCATCTCGGACATGGCGTTTACGAAGGCATATGGGTCGGTCCGGATTCCAAAATCCCTAACACCCGGGGAATCCGAAACGACGTGGTTACCGCTCTCAAGCAGATCAAAGTGCCGAACGTTCGTTGGCCAGGCGGCTGCTTCGCCGACGAATATCACTGGCGCACGGGGATCGGGCCGTCCGAAAAGCGAGTTGTAACGCTTAATCCCAATTGGGGCGGAGTGATCGAAGCCAACGCTTTCGGAACTCACGAATTCATGGACTTCCTCGATCAGATTGGCGCCGAAGCGTACCTCTCCGTCAATGTCGGCACGGGTTCTCCCCGGGAAGCGGCGGAATGGCTCGAATATATGACCTCTGCTCAGCCTTCCACGCTGGCGAAGGAGCGCGCTACCAATGGTCATCCCGCTCCCTACAAAGTCGCCTATCTCGGCATCGGAAACGAAAGCTGGGACTGTGGTGGCAACATGACACCGGACTATTATCTAAGCCAACTTAAGATATACAGCCGCTTCGTCCGCAACTTCAATCCAGTACAGCAGGATCGGGACCAGATGCTGAAGATCGCGGTTGGCCCGGGCGGTGATGGACCTCGCTGGACCGAGTGGACTGAAGCCATCATGAAGGCTTACCAGCAACACACATGGAGCTGGAACATCGATGGCCTTTCCATGCACAACTATACGGTGGTTAAGTGGCCACCCTCGTATAAGTCTGTGGGTTTTGCAGAAGACGAGTACGCCCAGATCCTCAAGTCGACTCTGGAGATGGACAGTCTGATTCGTAAGCACGCAGCCATCATGGACAAGCACGATCCCGACAAGAAGGTCGGCCTGGTCGTAGACGAATGGGGCGGATGGTACGCGCCGTTGCCCGGTAGCAATCCCGGCTTCCTTGTTCAGCAGAACAGCGTGCGTGACGCCGTGCTTGCTTCGCTCAACCTGAACATCTTTGCCCGTCATGCCTCCCGCGTGCGCATGGCGAACATCGCCCAGATGGTCAACGTGCTGCAGGCCATGATCCTGACCGACAAGGAAAAGATGGTCCTGACACCGACTTACTACGTCTTTAAGTTGTATGTGCCCTTCCAGGACTCGACCTTCGTACCGGTCACATTCGACGCCGGCACTTACGCGCACGGCGACATCAGCTTGCCCCGTGTGGATGCGATTGCCGCTAAAGACACGGCCGGCAAGTTGTGGTTAGAGATCACCAACCTCGACCCTAACGAGGCGGTCGAGATCGAAGCGAACATGCCAGGCATGGCACCCAAATCTGCCATGGGGCAGACGCTAACCGGTCCCAAGGTTGACAGCGTCAACACCTTCGAAGCTCCGCAGTCGGTCGTGCCAAAGCCCATTTCGGTCAAGGTTCAGGGCGGGAAGCTGACGCTGAAACTCGAACCCAAGTCCGTCACTGTTGTCTCCGTTGAGCAATGACCCAAAGACGGTAAAAGTCAAAACGCTGCCCAAGCCATTGCAGAAGCAGAAGCAACTGGTCAATGATCGCGAATGTTAAGCCTTCCTCGGGAAGTAGGATTGTCAATGATAAATGCAGCACAAATTCTTATGGTTGCGCTGGCGGCGGTTTTCGCGGCTGCTCCTTTTCTCGCGGGGCAAGTACAGACTGAGGTGCCTGCAGTAGTTCCTGGCGCAAAGCCGGTGGCGGTGGAACACATCAAGGTCCACGGGACATCCTTGGAGGGCAACTTGGAAAAGGATGCAGTAGACCGCGATGTGTTCGTGTTCCTCCCACCCACTTATGAGAAGGAGAAGTCCCGTCGCTTCCCCGTCGTATACGCTTTGCACGGTTACTCCATCGGCGCTGAGCAATGGAGCCACGAAATCCATGTGCCGCAGACCATCGAAGGCGCATTCGCGCAAGGCGACAAAGAGATGATCGTCGTGTTACCCGACTCAAAGACCCTGCATAACGGTTCGATGTACTCGAGTTCGGTGACCACTGGAGACTTCGAGCAGTTTGTGGCGCGCGATCTGGTCGAATACATTGACGCTCACTACCGGACGATTCCAGAGCGGCTGAGCCGAGGCCTGGTGGGTCATTCAATGGGAGGCTATGGTGCGATTCGCATCGGCATGAAACATTCCGACCGCTTCGGCGTCCTGTACGTGATGAGCCCGTGTTGCTTGTCGCCCCGGACGGAACCGCCAAACCCGGAAATCGCGAAGGCCCTGGAGTCACTGAAGACACCGGAAGATTCCGCGAAGCTGCCATTCGTTGCGCGCGCCCAGATGGCCTCGGCAGCGGCATGGTCGCCCGACCCAAACAATCCACCCCTTTACCTTGACCTGCCCACCAAGGATGGCATCGCTCAAGCGGATGTCCTCGCGAAATGGACTGCGAACGCCCCTCTTGCCTTCATGGATCAATACATCGGGAGCCTGCGCCAGTATCGCGCTATCGCAATCGATGTCGGCGATCAAGACGACGGCTTACGCATTGATACCGGCAAGCTTCATGCTGCCCTCGACAAGTATGGAATCGCGAACCGGTTCGAGGTATATCCAGGCACGCACACGAGTAAAGTTGCCGATCGCTTCCAGAATCACGTTCTGACGTTCTTCAGCCAGAATCTTTGCTTTCAGGCAGGTTGTCGTTAACTGGCACCGCCACCACTGGGAAGTGAGCCGGAGTTCGATACTCTGAATTTCTGGAAAGGCTCCGGATGTCTACTCGATTCCTGTTGACTCGTCCCCAAAATGCTCTTTGCTGTTCCTTTATTGCGGCGGCCGCACCTTCACGGATGTTTCTTTACCCTGATAGTCGATGGTGGCGTCCGGGTCCGAACTCGGTGAAATTCCTGTTCCATGTCCTTCTCGGACGAGCACAATGCGGAAGGTCCTATGCTCCAGCTCTCCAGGGAAACTGCCGCGACGATCTCCGATCGTGAGTGTCCCGGCTCGGTCGTCCCAATGGAGCGGAATTACGGAATAGGCTCCGCGCTCATAGTTGTAATTATCGCCTTCGTCTTCGTAGAAATTGAAGTCCCCGGATGCTCCCGGATAGACCCGCAGTTCAACCGGATCTGCTTTGGCCGCGGCTGACTCCGCGCGTGGACCGAGAGGGACAATCGACCCGGCCCTGGAATAGATCGGAATCAGGTCGAGGGGAGCGTCCGAGGTGATCGTTTGGCCGCCGCTCATCCGTTTGCCCGTCCAGAAGTCCACCCACTCAGTTCCCGCGGGCAAATATAACGCTCGCTGTTTTGCTCCCTCGGCAGTCACAGGATTGATCAACAACGCAGGACCAAACAGGAACTGGTCCGAGATGGCTCGCGCTCGCGAATCGGACGAGAACTCCAGAGGGAGCGCCCGCATGAGGCTTTCGCCTCGATTCGTGACACCCCACGCCGCGGAATAAATATATGGCAGCAAGCGATAGCGCAACTCGTCATATTGGACGAGAATTTTTTCCACTGGTGGGCCGTAGTTCCACAGTTCTGCATTCGATTTGTAACCGTGAACGCGGAAAAGGGGAGAGAACGTACCGTACTCAAACCACCGGATCAGCAACTCGTGGTACGCGTTTGAGGTGTACTGATCATCTGGACGAAAGAAGCCGCCCACATCCGTTGTCCAATAAGGCAACCCGGACATGCTGAAGCTCAGGCCTGCGGAAATTTGCCGCCGGAGCGTAATCCAGTTCGCGCTGACGTCACCGGACCACGAAGCGGCAGCGTTTCTCTGTTGCCCGGCAAACGCGGAGCGCGTCAAAATCACAACTCGTTTCCGATCTGTAGTGGCACGTTGGCCTTCGTAGATCGCCTGGGTCACATAAAGCGGATAGGCATTGCGCACAGAGTTTCCGCTACCCAGAAACGTTTGCTTGTCCTTGAGAATGTCAAACTCTGGCTCAGATGCATCCATCCACCACGCATCCATCCCGTCCTGGAATAGCCCTGCCTTCAGCTCCAACCAGAAGGCAGTTTGAGCCGCCGGGTTGAAGAAGTCCGTCCAGGGCGTCCCCGGAACCAGAAACGAGTGAGCCGCCATCCGCTTGTACACATCGGTATCTTCCCCAAATTTTGACCAGACGGAGATCATCATGTGCAGGTCGTCGGCGTGCAGCTTGTCCAACATCTGTTTGGGGTGCGGATAATGATCTTCGTCGAACTTCATGGCATTCCAGCCGTACTTGCCCCAGTACTGCCAATCCTGCACCAGAACGTCGACGGGAATGTTTCGTTTCCGAAATTCAGCCGCCGTATCAAGGATCTCCTGCTCACTGTGATACCGCTCTCGGCACTGCCAATACCCGTATGCCCATCTCGGAAACAGGGGCGCTTCGCCCGTCAGTTGCCGGTATTCAGAGACCACACGGTTCAACTCAGGACCATAGAAGAAGTAGTAATCGATTGCCTGGCCCACTTCGGATCGGAATGTTGTCGTGTCCTGAGGTGGTCGCACCGCCAACTGCACTCCTCCAGGTCCGCCCCGCGCCGAGACTTCATATTCCTTATTCGCCTCCAGACTGATAGTGCCGCTGGCGGAGGTTGGGGTCCACACGTTGTCTATATCGATCACCGGTTCAGCGCCGACCTTAAGTGTAAGTTGATCCCTATTACCGCTCGTCAACACAAAACCATACTTTCCTTTGGCGGTTGTGGTGAAGTGTCCCTTCCCGGTATTTGAATCGATGGCGGTAAATTGATCGGCAGGATTGAAGTCCGTGAGCGAGGCATTGTTCCACAGAATGCCGTATCCCTTGCTCGACAGCAGGAAGGGAATCGAAATGTTCGTGTTCGCCTGGTGCAGCCGGATAGGAACTCCGCGGATGTCAAAAATGCCTTCTTGATGCTGCCCGAGACCATACAGCGCTTCATCGGAAGACGAAACGAAAGTCTGTTGAACATCCCAGGTTTTCATCTCGAACACTGAGGGCACGTTGAATGCTTTTCCCCCCTCTTTCGGTTCGGCCAAAACTATCGCTCCATCTTTGGAACGGAAGGTCACGGCTCCGCTTCCAGCATCTACATCCACTCTGATGGCCTCGGTCTGGAGCTTGATATTGTGTTTTCCCGATATGATCTGAAGTCTGTCCGCCTTGCAGGGACTTGTAACGATAGGGACCTTGGAGGTTGGAAGCTGCGACGTTCGGCTAGCCACGACGTGTACGACATGGTCTCCACAGATCTCAACCCGCATAGTTCCGGCCACGGTCTGAAACGTGACCCCATTCGAATCCCGCTGAAGTTGCTTTACGGAAAAAGAGGACTCCGTCGCGGCACAGGTTGATTCGGCGATAAGAAACAGGAGAAGAACAACGACTTTGTTGATCATTTTTCCCTTGGCTGACCTTATTATTGTCTTCGCATTGGTCTAGAGAAATCAACACCTCCGGTGTAACCCCGACGAGCTTCGAGTCTCCCCAAACGCCTTTCCCCAATGGCGTAATGGCCTGCCGGTCAGCAGTATGGTTCCAGGGCGCAGGTGCCAACGGTTCGCCCTAGCGAGACCCGCTGTCGTCTTCACCCGGTTGCAGTGCAACGGCTGCCCTATTCAGACCTACTGTTTTCCACTCCGGCTCTGGTTGAGGCCTCAAAACGGCTGCAGATCGAGCGCGGTAGCGGGCAGCGCTGTGGGATCCGTACCGGCGGCAGTGCAGGCGCAACCCGGCGCAGTCAATCGTGCCAGCCAGAACAGCCGGCTTCCGCTTGCTGCGACTCAAACTCCGGTGAATAATGCCGCTCTCAAGGCAAATGTCGCCGCGGCGGCAAGGCCAATACCCGCATCCGCCCCCGCCGCAAAGCCCACTCCTGCTAGAACCATCGTAAAGAAGACAACCGTCAATCCGAGCGATCCAGCTGCCAAGAAGTAGCACGGGGGCCGGCGCAAGCCTATGGGCGTGCGCCGGCATGGCTTGCCCACACGGGGGGTAATAGCCTACAGAGGATACATGGGCGCCGGGCTTTATCCATTCGCGGCAGCCGACTGGCTATAACTTTAGCTCGCGAATCGCGTCGCCAGCGCCGCTGAGGTTAGCGAGCCGCATCTCAGAATACTTGCGAGACAGAAGCACGCCGGGTGCGTCGGCGCGGAAAGCCGCCAGAACTGCTTCCTTCACGCTTTGCGGCGTAGACTTGCTGTTATTGGGCTCGGTCGGGATATCAATATCAATGCCTGGCCAGATCCGGGTATTCGTGCCGGCAACTCCTTCCAGCGCGCGCTTGGTCTCGCGGTAGACATAATCGGCCGAAAGTCCGGTGTGCGGAATCCGATCGTAGCTGCCCTCCTTGAATCCCATCAGCGAATAGTTCAAATCGATGAGGGCTTGTTTCGAGAGATCTCCATAAAGCGTGGAGCCGATATTGTCCGCGTACAGCGCCATGCGCTCGCCGCCGCAGTTGTTGTACATAACGACTTTTATAAAATCCGAATAATTCGAGAGCTCATGCAAGTCCTGTTCCGCGCGATAGATGGGATTGAAGGAATTGTTGTGCCAGATATGCCAGCCCACCGGCAGCGACGGCTTCGCTGCCTTTACGGTTTTGTATATTGCGGCGTAGGTTTCGCGAAGACCGTCAGTGAAGAACATTTCCCAGGCGGCTAGCTCGGGATAGCGCAACAGGATCCGCCAGAATTGAACGTAGTAGCCGTCCACGGGGCGCTTACCGGTGCGCGCCGAGCGTACGAATTTTTCCAGGGCCAGAAATCCCTGCTTGGCGCGCTCCACGTTGATCCCGCGCTCTTTCGCCTTGGCGCGACAAAATTCGCAGAAACAGGTCACGTTGCCGGGATCGATTGGCGGCGTGTCGTGTGTGGCCCCGAGACTGTCCGAAAGCGCACCCTGCCGCTCGGATCCCCACATGATTCCGTCGATGTCATAGGAACGGGCATAGTCCTCGACCAAGCCGGTGAAGAAATTTCGGTAATCCGGATTATTGACGCACAGGGTCTCGGCATTCCGCCCGTACAGGTCCCGCTCTTGAACTTTCTGAATGTTCGGTAAGTCGGTGCGGAACACGTCCTCGAGCCAGCAGATGACTTTCATGCCACGCTTTTTCGCCGCCGGGAGCACTTCCGCCAGAATGTCTAAATCCCCGTGGTCGGGGGCGCGCGTGTCCTTGATGACCGTGTTCTTGTAGTACTGGGGATGAGGCGTGGCGAAGTTCCCACCGTGGAAATTCAGGTCGTACTCCTGTTTGCCATGGTCGGGCAGGGGCTGGCCCGGAATCTGTCTTCCGGCGATGCCGCGGCCATAGGTGAATACCGCAAGAAACAGCGTGTTCACGCAAGCGCGTTCCTGAAGCACATCCAGGACTTTCTCCGTTCCTTCATCCACGAACGAAATGGCTCCGACCTGGATGCCGATCATCCTGGAAGGGCCAGCAGTATGTGCTGAAGGTGGCATGGCAAAGGCGGCGCCGGCCCCCGCAGCGATCCTCAGGAATTCGCGGCGATTCACGTCCAATGTCAACGGTTCCTCCTATTGTCTCGAGCAGTGTCCAGGTTTCAGAGTTTTGACTCGTGGCGAGCCTTCAAGATTCCGTTCTCCCCCCCGCACTCCATCATTCGTGGCCGCGGCAATCGCGAAACTGTCACTAGCTGGGTCGAAGTGCGTGTAAAGCAGGTGACATTCCGGCCTTACGCCTCTACACCAAGGGGTGTTCAGGGTTGTAATTGTGGCGCAGCGTCAACGAGCCGTCCGCATTCACCTTCTGCCGGCACGCCCATCGGACCGGATAACGCATGCCCTTCACTTCGAGCTCAGCTTTTAGCCGCAGCCCCTCCCACTTAACGCCTGCAGGCAGCATCAGCATGGCTTGATGAACGCCGGTCGGCTTCGGATAGGCGGCGTCGACGCAGCCCGACACGCGAATCTTGTTGTCCTCACTGAACACGGTAAGGCGAAGCACTCCCGGCACCGGGGCGATTCCGTCGTTGGCCAATCCCATCACCAGACCGGTAGCCCCGTCGCGGGTGAAAGTCCAGATAAACGACGGGCGGACGCGATAGCCGATCCGGCGGGCCATCTCATCGATTGGCCCCGGAAACTTCTCGTAGTAGCTCAAAATGCTGCGGGCCGATTGGTTGTGCCAACTCCAGACCGATAGATAGTTGACGCCGACATCGGCGGCGTGAGAGATGATCTGCTCGTTGTACGTAATTCCGTCTTCGTCGGTGCGAAGCTCCTTCGCATCGCCGGTGGTGAAACCAACCTCGCAGATCGCCGCGGCCCAGGGCGGACGGTAGCTCAATGCCTCGATCTGAGTGTTCTCAATGAAGATCGTGTCCGTACGCAGCCAGTTGCCGGTGCGCATCGTGCGATCCAGCAGGTCGGAGTTGCCGACGTTGCTGAAGTCGGGCTGGGTGTTGGTGGCCAGCGGGACTTTAGTCCAGTGTTCGAGTTGCATCTCGAACATGGCGGCCCAGGTCTGTTCCGCGACCAACTGGCTGGGGAAGGGATTGCCCTCGTATGGCCAGGTGTGCCCTTCGCCCCAAAAGCCGTACATCATCGTATCCATGAACTCAATCTGGGGATGACCGTTGAGTTCGGCGGCCAGGAGCTGATTCAGCTCGCGAAACGCAGCCTGATATGCCGGGTGATCGTAGCGCGGCACGCGGTTATCTTTCTTATAGCGCATTTCCGCGGGGTTGCCCTTCCACTCGCCCTTGAGCTTTACGGACGGAACCTTGTTGAGGAGAAAGTCGGGCATCCCCGGATCGGGAACGTCGGGATTCTCCAGCTGGACTCGGAAGCCGATGCGCTTGTCGTAGCGGCGAGCCAGATCGAACGCGATCTTCCACCACTCCGCGAAGTCGAGCCGGCCTGGCTGCTTCTGCACCTCGCGCCAGTTGGGGCGAAGGTAGACCTTCTGCACGAAGGGCAGCTTGATCAGATCCTCCAGAGTTCGTTCCTGGGTCTGACCTGGGATATTGAGCGGTCCAGTATCGTCGGAAACATAAACGATGAGACCCATGCCGTAATTGCTGACGATTTCCCGGGACGGCGAAGTAATCATCGAGACATCGCTCTCGGGAACGACCGCGCAGGGACCGTACTGTGGGAACGGGCCCTGATAAAGCCGGTCGGGAACCGGAGGCCCTGATCCCCAATCGTACTTGTCCCAATTGTGTTCCGGAATGGAGGCGTTGGCGCCGGCCTGGAACAGACCGACAGTGATTCCTGTTGCGGTGGCGGACTTCAAGAAGCTGCGTCGATTCATGGGCTCTCCGGCAAGGGCGAAGTTCGGGCAACCCGGGTGCGATACCGGGAGATAGTACAACAGAACCGAAATGACACGAAAGGGTAAGAAATAATTCGTAAGCAGTAGCTGGTGGACGATGAGCCCGAAAACGGGCGACGACGAGCGCCTTGCCCGTTGACCAAAGATGGAATTCCCGTCGAGCCACGGGCAGACCGGAAGTGATTGGAAAACGCCTTATCGGCCGTGACGGTCGCCAAAACTAACTAGATGTACACAGCATGACCCGAAGAACGCTACACCGAGGCACACGGAGTCTATTCCATTTTGCCCGCGGCGGGACCCACGGCGTTCGCCTGTTTGGTCTTGGGGTCGATGCCGATCAGCGCCACTCCGCCCACTCCGCTGCGACTGGCGGTAACCACGTGGCCGCGAGCCCTCAGGTCGGCCTGCACTTTTTCGGGCAGGCTGCTTGGCACAGACAAGCTGCCCAGGCTGGCTCGGTCCTGGCCGAAGGAACTGATGAAATGCATGGTGGAGAAGCGCGGCGCCTTAAACGCCTCCTCCGGACTCATCCCGAATTCCACGTAATTGAGGATGACTTGGATGGCTGCCTGATCCTGCTGGTCGCCGCCTGCTACCGAGATCGCCATCACGGGATGGTTGTCATGGAAAAGCAGCGTGGGGCTCAGCGTGATTCGGGGCCGCTTGCCCGGTTGGATGACGTTGGGAGTTCCCGCAAACGAGTTCAGGCTGCTGAGCCGACTTCCGTGAATGATGCCCGTGCGTCCGGCCACGCCGGCTGTGCTCGACAGGCCGCTGGGAGTGGCCGCGATGACGTTCCCAAACTTATCCGTCACACACATGACTGTCGTTCCGCCATGCCACGGGCCGGTGATGGTGGGCGGCTTGGTTGGTTTCATCTTGTACGGGTCGCCCGGCCGGAGCTCGAGAGATGCCTTTTTCCGATCGATCAGCTCGCGCCGCATTTTCGTGTACTGATCGGAAAGCAACTGTCGCATCGGCACCGTCGCAAAGTTCGGATCGCCGTAATACTCGTCGCGATCCGCCAGCGCAAGTTTCTCCGCTTCAATCACGGTGTGGATGTAATCCGCGGAATTCAAGCCCATCTTCTTCAGGTCGAAGCTTTCCAGCAGGCGGAGCGTCTGTAACAGATAAGGACCCTGCGTCAGCGGACCGGCCTTATAGACCGTGTAGCCACGGTAGGTGGTTGTGAGCGGATCCACGACCGGGGTTTTATGTGCGGCCAAATCGGCCTTGCGAAGGAAACCTCCCTTTTCGATATACCAGGCTTCCAGGGCTCCGGCGATGTCGCCGCGATAGAAGCGGTCCGAGACGGCTTGCAGTCTCTGCTGCCGCGTACCTTTCGCAGTCTTTTCCGACTCCACCAATTTGCGAAAGGTCACCGCCAAATCCGACTGCCAGTTCACGCCGGTTTCGATCCTCTGCTCACTGCCGGTATCGATGTACCAACTGGGGCCGCCGGCGTCGAGAATGGCCAGCGTTGGCTGCACGACCTCCTCGAAGCTTTTGGTCCCGTAAAGTTTCAGCAGGGTGACGATCGCGTCTATGGTGCCAGGCACGGCGGCTGCCTTGACGTCGCCGTCCGGGATTCCATGTTCCATGTACCAGGCGATGGCTTTGGGGTCGCGAGGGGACTCCCCTTGTCCCTCCAGCAGCTTCACGTTTTTCTGGTCGGCGCTGTAAACGAGAATGGGAATCTCTCCTCCCACGCAGAACGCGCCTACATAAGTTACCGACAGGGCCAGCAAGGTGGCGGCCCCTGCATCGGCGGCATTTCCGCCCTGTTTCAGAATCTTGATGCCGGCCGCAGTGGCGGCAGGCTTGCCGGAAACAACCACACCCTCGTGGCCGGCGGCGACACTTGGTGCCCGCGGCGTGACCGGCGTCTCAGTGGCCTGGGGCCAAGCGCCGGGCGCGAGCAAGAGGAGCGAAACGGCTGATATGGAAATGACCTTACGCATAGGAGATGAACTCCGTGATAGTGCCGGCATTCATTGCCCGGTGTCATTCAAGGCTACATCAACTCACCTATTCCGTCGCCGCCTCCGCCGGGCGCGAGTGATCCTGCTGTTGATGGCGAAGAAGGGGTGCGATGGATTCTT